>CAWJHW010000007.1:0-19334 GCA_963842855.1 uncultured Methylomirabilota bacterium | reverse complement strand
CGGTGGGCTTACCGGAACGAGATCTGTTGTGATCGGCCGCCGCTGCGCGTGGCCGTTCGCGGGATCTGATCGCCTGGGGCAACCCGCTCAAGGAGTTGACGGTCTAACCCCTTGATGCTGCAGTGATTTTCCATCGGTAGACGCCCGGGGAGACCGGCCATTGCACAATTATGGGACCGATCCCCGGCACGCCAATTGAGCAAAAGTCCCCAATAGGATCGTTGGAGATCGTCGGATGATGATCCCGAGGGAACCATGAGATAATCGAACGCCGATCCTCTGCGGGGACTCGGCGTTTTCTGTTTCGTGGGCCTGGCGGGAGGCCTGTAATCCATGATAACTCCATCCGATCTTGTGGTATCGTCTCCAGACATTCCTGAGGAACCAACACCGCGTTACGAGATTCAACCGGTCCCAAGATCGACTCTGGCCATATAACCATCTTCTGGAAAGGAGGAGTGCGATGGTTGAGGCGCGACAGGCAAACAAGAGGGTCGTTGGTGTTTCGGAGGAGGGCCTGCTCGAAAAGTTCGGTCTTTGGCTCGCCGAATGGAGCGAGAAATGGTTCCCCGATGCCTTGGTATTTGCCCTGGTTGGAATTGTCATTGTTTTTTGTTTCGGCCTGTTCATTGGTGAACGCCCGATGAAGCTGGCCATCGAGGGGGGGAAATCCTTCTGGGTCCTGGTTCCGTTTACGATGCAGATGGCCATGATCATTATCGGCGGGTACGTCGTCGCTTCCTCACCCCCTGTGTATCGGCTCATTCAAGCATTGGCGACGATTCCCAAGACTGGTCGCGGAGCCATCGGGTGCGTGGCCGTCTTTTCGATGCTGTCTTCCCTGATCTCATGGGGATTCAGCCTGATCTTCAGCGGTCTTCTCGTCCGCGAGTTGTCTCGGCGCGTGAGGGGCATGGATTACCGGGCGGCCGGAGCGGCAGGATATCTTGGGTTGGGTGCCGTCTGGGCCCTCGGGCTCTCCTCTTCAGCTGCGCTCATGATGGCCACCAAGGGCGCCATCCCTCCGAAGCTCTATGATATCAGTGGCCTCATCCCTCTCACGCAGACCCTTTTCATCTGGCCCAACTTCTGGGTGGCTTTTTTGCTCATTCTTCTTTCAACCGCAATCGCCTACTGGTCGGCGCCCTCTCCAGAGAGGGCAAAGACCGCCGAGGATTTTGGGCTGAAATTCGAGCCGGTAGACATGAGCATCGAACCCAGGAAAAAACCGGGTGAATGGCTGGAATACAGTCCCCTCCTGACGATTCTGATTGCGGCACTACTTGGCTGGTACCTGGTGGACGTATTCAAAACCTCACCGACGGGTGCTCTGGCCGCCCTTGACCTGAACACCTACAACCTGATTTTCATCACGCTGGGGATGATTCTCCACTGGCGTCCCAAGCGGTTCCTCCGTGCGGTGTCACAGTCTGTGCCGGCGACAGGCGGCGTGTTGATCCAGTTCCCGTTCTATGCGGTGATCTTCGGTATGATCGTTGGAACGGGGATCAGCAAGTGGTTGGCCGATCTCTTCACGGCCGTGACAACCCACGGGACGTATCCCCTCCTGGTGACGCTGTATTCGGCGATTCTCGGAGTATTCATTCCTTCCGGCGGAAGCAAATGGGTGATCGAGGCCCCCTACGTCCTCCAGGCGGCCGTGCAGCATCAGGTCAACCTGGGATGGGTGGTGCAGATCTACAATGCCGCCGAGGCGTTACCGAATCTCCTGAACCCATTCTGGATGCTGCCGCTTCTCGGCATGCTGCATGTTAAGGCGCGGGACCTGGTGGGGTATTCGGCGCTGCAAATGATTCTCCACATCCCGCTCGTCTTTTTCTTGTGCTGGTTGTTCGCGCAGTACATACCCTTCGTCCCCCCGATGAAGTGACCCGAGGGAATTCGTCTCGGGCAGGGATTCATCGAGCGTTTGGAAGGAGAGAGCCTTGAGACAGCCCATCTATATCGCCGCATACCACCAATCCAAGTTCGGCAAGCTCATGGGCATGACGGTGCCAGACATCATCAAGCAGGCAGTCGAGGGGGTCTGCCGGGAGATCAAGGTCGAGCCCTCGGCCATCGACGTCGGGTCCATCGGCGCCGCCTGCAATTTTTCCCTCAATAAACAAGGGTTGCTGGCGGGCCTGGTGGCGATGGTGCCGGGGCTGGCGGCCAAGCCCATCGAGGCGGTGGAAAACGCCTGCGCCTCGGGCGGCCAGGCCATCCTCTCGGTGATCCACAAGCTGCTGGTGGGAGACGGGGATGTGGGCATCGCCATCGGTTACGAGAAGATGCGCGATGCCGAAGGAAAGATGGACGGCAAGCTGATCGGGGAGGTGCTGGGCTACTTCTCGCACCCTGACGATCGTCCCGGTAAGGTATTCATCTTCCCGCACCTGTTCGCCGAGGTCATGGACCTGTACCTGAAGACCCACGGGGTCAAGGAACAGGACCTGGCCCGCATTGCGGTCATCGAATACGGCAACGCCAAGTACAACCCGTATGCCCAGATGCAGAAGGTGCAGATCACGCTCGAGCAGGCCATGAAGATCGAAGGGATCAACCGCTACGTGGTCGAAGGCCTGCCGCTGAAGACCTACGACTGCTCCCAGATCACTGACGGCTATGCGGCCATGATCATCGCGACGGGAGAGGGACTGAGGAAGCTTGGCGTCGCTAAGGCCGGGACCGTGGAGATCGCGGGCTACGCCCAGGCCACCGACCCCCTGACGAAAGAGGGGCGCGACGTTCTGAGGCCGCGTGGTGCCTACACCGCGATGAACAGGGCCTACAGCATGGCCGGCGTCACCCCCGCCGACGTCACGGTGGCCGAAGTGCACGATTGCTTCACGGTTATGGGGGCCATCGGCGCCGAGGTGCTTGGCAAGGCAGGCTACGGCAGAGGCGCATGGTATTGGGCGGAGGGCAAGGCCAGCGTGGGTGGCGAGTGCACCATCAACGCTTCCGGCGGCTTGATCGCCAAGGGCCACCCGATCGGCGCCACCGGCGTCGCCATGGTGGGCTCGTGCGCCTGGCAACTTCTGGGCAAGGCGCCGACCGAACTCCAGGTGAAGAACCCGAAAGTCGCCGCCACCTTCAACATCGGCGGGACGATCTGCTCCTCGGTGTGCACCGTGCTGAAGCCCGCATCGTAGCCGCGGTGGCGGGGGAGTGTCGGGACGGGATCGGATCCCGTCCGTGAGCATGCATGACCGGCCGCCGGATACGGGTGGTGGCCGCCATCATCCGAGTGATGAAAGGGGCTTCCATGAAGAACAAAGCGATTAGCCTGACCCGCGCCGTGGAGATGATTCCCGATGGGGCGACTCTCATGATCGGGGGGTTTCTGGGCGTCGGGTCGCCCCATCGCCTCATTGACGAACTGGTACGGCAGGGGCGCAATAATCTGACGGTGATCGCCAACGACACAGCTCGACCGGAGCTGGGCATCGGCAAGCTGATTGTCGCCAAGCTGGTGCGTAAGGCGATTGTCTCCCATATCGGGACCAATCCCGAGACTCAGCGCCAGATGATCAACGGCGATCTTGTGGTGGAACTTGCCCCTCAGGGTACCCTCGCCGAACGCATCCGCGCGGCGGGCTATGGTCTCGGCGGCGTGCTGACTCCAACCGGCTTGGGGACGACGGTTGCCGAAGGCAAACGCACGGTGGAGATTGATGGTCGGAGCTTCCTGCTCGAGTTGCCGCTCAAGGCGGATTTCGCCTTGCTGGCCGCCCGGCGGGCGGACTATAACGGGAACCTCGACTACACGCTGACGGCGCGCAACTTCAACCCAATCATGGCGATGGCCGCCGGCACGGTGATCGCCGAGGCGAAAGAGATCGTCCCGGTCGGCGTCATACCGCCAGACGACGTGATCACACCGTACGTGCTGGTGGACTATTTGATCGAGAAGGAGCGCACAAATGGACGCTAAGATTCTCATCGCCAAGCGAGTGGCCCTGGAACTCCAGAGCGGTAATCTGGTCAATCTCGGGATCGGTCTGCCCACCCTGGTCGCCAACTACCTCCCGCCCGGCGTTGAAGTCTACTTCCAGTCGGAGAACGGCCTCATCGGCATGCGATCTCTGCCGGGTGAGGGCATGGCAGACGAATTCCTGACGGACGCAGGCGGCGGCTACATCGGCGCCATTCCCGGCGCCTGCAGTCTCGACAGCTGTCTGTCCTTCGGCCTGATCCGCGGCGGCCATCTCGACGTGACCGTGCTTGGCGGCCTGCAGGTTGACGAGGAGGGGCATCTCGCCAACTGGATGGTGCCGGGCAAGATGGTTCCTGGCATGGGCGGTGCCATGGATCTGGTCACCGGTGCCAAACGCGTCATTGTCGCCATGACCCATACCGCAAAAGGGGAACCAAAGATCTTGAAGCGATGCACGCTGCCACTGACTTCTCTGCGCCGGATCAGCGTGGTCGTGACGGACCTCGCGGTGATCGAGGCAACGCCCGAAGGGCTCGCCCTGCGCGAAGTGGCGCCCGGCGTTACCAAGGAGCAGGTCATCGCCGCCACTGAGGCGAGGTTGATCGTGCCGCAGACGGTTCCGCAAATGCCTGTCACCGAGGGCGTCATGGCGGGAGCCTGACCGGCTCCCGTCCCGGTACAGGAGCGGAAGAGCTGAGCGGCACGGGGGGACTGTCTTGCGATCCACGAGTCGAACGGCGATCGCGGTCAGCACCCCCCGCCGGCAAGGATGTAACACGTCGGCTCCCGCTGTGGATCGCGCCGAGCCTGACCCTACTGGCGTTGTTCGACTCTACGCACTCGGTCGAATTATCACGCGTGCGCAGGATTTCGGTGGCGATTCGTCCCCTGAATCCCTCCGTTCTGTGCGGCGTCGGGAAAACTTCCTACGGACCGTAAATAACGTCCTCCCTGAACGCAACCGGACGGCAGTCTACGACCCGAAAGCACCCCGAATCCGCCATAAACGACCGGTGACGGATAGAGAACCGTCCGGTCGTTTTGCCTCCTAATCCGTCACCCGGCGGGAGGCCGACGTGGATCGCGGTTGCTCGTTGAAGGCAGCGACAACCCCTGTCTAGGTCAGGAATCTTCACCAGTCGGTCGAGTGCGCCCAAGATGGGATCCCCCTCCCCGATGCTGACGTACTTCCGGCTTGGTGGCTGTGCTTGGGAATTTTGCTCAATTGGCGGTCCGGCCCCCGGCACTAACCCTCAGAAAAAGGTACCGAACACCATTTAGGCTTTCAGCCCGTGATTCTACGAGGGTATAATTGCAATCCCTCGCCGTCCTCGGCGCCACCAAACGCAGGGCGCGCGGGGCATCCCGACCCGCAGCACAGGGCCCACGAGATCATCGTCGAAGGGATACGGCTTCACGGGATCTCCACTTGGTGGACCGCCCGCCAAGAATTGAAATCCTCCCTCCAGCAAATCAAGCACTTAGCTCCCAAAAGGCGTCCGGTACCTTTTTTCCGTTGTTCACCCCTTCCCGGAAGCTCTCTCGCGGCGGAACCGGTCCACCAGGCGCTCCAGGGTCCCCTGCTGCTCGGGGGTGACCCCCACGAAGGCGACCCCACTTTGGTGCAGGGCGTGGCGCTCTCCCTCCGGGGCCTGCTCGCTGCCGTAGGTCGCGGTCCAGATCACGCGGGCCGCAAGCCTGCAGCCTCCCGGCCCAGGCGCGAGTTCGAGGGTGATGGAGGTCGCCGGGTGGAGTTCCTCGGTGAGTGTAAGGCGGGCCCCGGTCGTGCTGAGATCGGCGAGCCAGGCCACCAGGGTGTCCTGCACCCGAGCACCGGGGCGCCCGATGAGGGCGACGCGAGGCGCTTGACGGCGTTCCAACGGCTTAGTCATGCCTGGGCTCCCCTCTCCTTCTCGGATCATCTGAACGATCAGTTCCTCGGCCACAACTCCGATGCCACGCTCTGCTCGCGTTCCAGTTCCCGGGGGAGGACGTGGTGCAGTGCGTCGCGGCATCGAGGCGCGCCTGGCGGGGCCTCGCTGGTCTCACCCGACTGCCAAGACGGGGTGGAGCCTACCGGGACTATTTCACTGAGTCAACAACGCATTACGGGAAGCGAGCGAACACAAGGGCAGGGCGACGCACCGACGTCGAGGGGAGGGATCTGCCTTCACACCGAAGAAACGGCTGGTCCCGGCATCACGGATTACGAGCGAGAAGGGCAAGACATATTTTCATGCCCGTCCCCCATTTATAGATTACCAACACGGGGGGCTTTCCGATTGACAGCCTACCCCCTTCTCGATACTCTCTTCGTGACAGGCTTCGAAGCCTGAAGACGCGAGGCTCCCCGAGAAAATCTGCATGCCCTCTCGGGGTGAGAGGAATCTGAACGGCTCACGGCAGGTTCAGAGAAGTGGTCGGCCTGGACGCGTGGTTGCCGCGCTCATGGAAAGCCCCACATCATATCATTGCTGACAAGGAGGGACAGATGAAGCAAAAGAAGCGGAACGACATCGCGTCACACAGTTTGACCCGACGGGAGATCCTGCGGTTGGGGGCCACGGTCGCGGCAGGGGCAGCCATGGGGCCGTTCGTCTCGACGCCGGCCCGGGCGCAAGCCTTCAACTGGCAGCGTTTCAAGGGGAAAGAGGTGTTCCTGATCTTTCTCAAGCATCCGTGGGTAGAGGAGATCGTCCCGCACATCCCGGAATTCGAGTCACTCACCGGGATCACGGTGAAGCATGAGGTCCTGCCGGAAATCCAGGCCCGTCAGAAGCTCACGGTGGAGATGGCGTCTGGCTCCGGGGGTCTGGACGCATTCATCAGCAGCCTGCATGTGGAGAAGCGCCGGTTCTGGAAGGCAGGTTGGTACGAGCCCCTGAACAAGTACCTCGAGGACAAGACGCTCACCGCCCCGGATTACGACTGGGATGACTTCACGCCCACCGCCAAGGCGGCGGTCACGCAGCCCGACAAGACCGTGAGCGCACTTCCTACCTACGTAGACCCCGACATTCTTTTCTATCGGAAGGACATCTTCCAGCAGCAGGGCCTCAAGCCCCCCAAGACCCTGGAGGAGATGGAGGCGCTGGCGCAGAAGCTCCACAACCCGCCGACCATGTATGGCTTCGTTTCCCGGGGGCTCAAGAATGCCAACGCCTCGCCCTGGGCGTACGTGGTGTTCGCCATGGGCGGCGAGTACCTCACCCCTGACCGGAAGTCCGCCATTAACACGCCGGCTTGGGTGAAAGGCCTCGAATGGTATTCGGGGATGCTCCGCCGCTTCGCCCCGCCCGGCGTCGTGAACTTCAACTGGTACGAGTGCAGTGCTGCCTTCATGCAAGGCCAGGTCGCCATATACTACGATGGGGTGAACTTCGCCACCCAGTTCGAGGACAAGGAGAAGTCCAGGGTCGCGGGAAAGGTCGGCTACACCCTGCTGCCGGCGGGCCCAGGCGGCCTCCACACCTGTATGTTTACCACCGGGGTGTCCATCAGCGCTCAGAGCAGGAACAAGGAGGCGGCCTGGTTCTTCATCCAGTGGGCCACCAATAAACAGAACTGCGTCCGCGAGCTGGTGGCGGGCGTCGGCGGCGGCCGGGCCTCTACCTGGAACCATCCCGAGGTCAAGGCCAAGCCACGGATGCCGGCCGATTGGTACACCGCCTTCCAGGAGAGCCTGAAGATCGGGCGAAACGGCCTCCCCGAGATCGTGGACGTCACACAATACCGAGACATCATCGGGCTGGCCATCCAGAAGGCGATCGAGGGGAGCAAGCCGGCGGACGCCATCGCTCAGGCGCACAAGGAGTTCCAGGAAATGCTCGACAAGACCGAGAAGTAGAGACGTACGAAGGTGCCCAGCGTCCGGAGTTCGTTGAACAATCCAGCTTGCCCCGGGCCGCCCCCCCAGGGGCGCGGAGCTCTGCAAAGGATTTCCGACTCAGGACACCAGAAGGCCGAGCAGACCGGTGAAGAGGATGCAGAGGTCGAGGTGCCGGAGCGGAGTACTTTACTTCGTGTCCCCACCGTCAACACGTGCGCAGGCTTGGGCAAAAACCCCTTGCCGACTTCTACCCGAAGGTCCCCCTATCTCAGGTCCTCCCCACCCCCTGACCGGAGGCGTCAAAATCACCTGATTCTCGCCCCAGCGCCGTATGTGGGGGGGCGCGGGGGTAGGAAGGTGGGAGATAATCCGCAATTCTAAGAGCTATTAAGTGCTCTTGTAAGCGCTCTTGACTGGGGGAATGTCGGATATATATTATAGGTTGTCTGTCAATCTGGTGTCTGTTGTCTGATGAGATCTGCTCTCCGATCCCCCCAGAGGTGGAGCCTGCGGCGTTCGGATACTGGTGGTTCCAATGGATAAGCATCTGTCAATGGGCATCTCGCCGAACCTCACGGAGGATAACTAATGCGGCTCACAAGGACTCTTCTTCTTCTGACGGTGGCTACGGTGGCGCTCTCGGGGATGGCGTGGGCGGCGGACAGCGAGATCCGTATCGGGATAGGCATCTCGACCACGGGAGACTTCTCCGCCGAGGCTCCATTTTACCAGAACGAGGCCCGGCTGTTCGAGAAGCAGATCAACCAAGCCGGGGGGATCAACGGGAAGAAGGTCAGAGTGATTATCACGGACAATCAGTCGACCAATCCCGGTGCCCTCAACGCCTTGAACAAGAGCGTGGAGTTCGAGAAGGTCCTTGCCTTCATCGGGCCGGTGAAGAGCACGCAGATCCTCGCCATGTCCGACGCGGTCAAGAATTTTGGGATCCCCACGATGGTGGGCGGCACCAATGTCACCATTACCAACCTTGGGAACCCTTGGCTCTTCCGCTGCCGGGTCAACGACGGCATCGTGACGGCTATTCTCGTCAGGTATATCAAGGACGAACTCAAGCTCAGCAAGATTGGCGTCATCTATTCGAACGAAGCGTTTGGGGCCGGCGGAGCCGACGGCATCGAGCAGTATGCGAAGCAGTTCGGGCTCACCCTGGTCGCGCGCGAGCGCTTCAATCTTGGGGACCGGGACTTCACCGCCCAGCTGCTCGCGCTCAAGAAGGCAGGCGCGGAAGTGATGGTCCTCTACAGCGTCGGACACAATGAGGCCGCCCGCATCATCGTAGAGTACCGGCAACTGGGTTCTCCGTACAAGTATGTCGGCCCACCCGCCGTCGCCACGAAGACGGTCCTGGATCTGGCCGGGGAGGCCGCGGAAGGCCTCGTGGGGTTTGTCGACTCGGTGCCGGGGATGAACGAGACGAACCGAAAGTTCGTCGAAGCCTACCGGAAGGAGTTCAACTCCGAGCCTGACACGCAGGCGCCCTGGACCGTTGATGCCCTGAATCTCCTCGCCAATGCCATCCGGAAAGGTGGGGAGGACCGCGCCAAGATCCGGGAAGCCCTGCTGGCGACCAAGGGCTACGAGGGGGTCCTGGGGGTGTACAACTTCACGCCGGACGGCGAAGGGCTGCACGGGGGTCCCATCGCCGTCATCAAGGGCGGCAAACCGCAACTCGTGAAGATGGTCAGTGTGAAGGATTAGGCGGCCGCCGATCCCAGCCGGCCGCGACGAGTCTCCAGAGGCACCGACCAGAGAGCTGGGGGATGACCGATCCCCCAGCTCTTTTTTGCTCACCACGTGATGGGGATCGATCTACATGCATCCATCTTCGAGCGGATGGGGCAGGAGTCTTACGAGCAGGTCTTCGTTCCCGGCATCCGGCAGCCCTACGATGCGAGACAGAGCAACCGCGACATCCGGGGCACGATTCGGCGGGAGTGGAAGCCGTCGGGACCAAAACAGGTGTGGTGCGCAAAAACTGCGTCCCGACTCTCCGTATGCTTCCCACCCCCTTGATTTGATCATCACCCTCCAAACACCTCATGTCGAGAGTAGTGTCGGTTTATCCCAGTCCGGGGCCGCTCCTCCGAAACCACCCAACCACTTGGGATAGGTCGTTTTGCTCAATTGACGGTCTGGCTCCCGGGCATCCTACCCAATGCCGATCGCCTTCCAGTGCCTGCCGGTGGCGGATCGGAGGGTTTGCTCCCTCGGCATCCGCGTCGCGGGGACTCGCTCCTCCGACCCTTCGCCGCCAAGTCGTATCCCGGCCGGCATCGAGCCCAGATCCCCGGTGCGGAGGCCCTGGCTCCATGCGCTACACGGCTGCGGGTACCGTGAGTCTCCAACGTCGGCCGGCGGGGGCGGTGATCCACTGTTCCATTAGGGGACCGGTCCCCCGGCACCAACCCTTATGGGGAATGCACCGGGGGAGACACTGGATCCTTGAATATCCTGAAATGCGGGCCCCGCGGAGGTCTAGCCCACTCGAACAATCCCGTTAATCCCCACCGTCCAAAGGCCATCGAATCCCGCGGGACGCCTGGGTCGTGGCGTGACCGATCCTGTCAGGGTGACCCGAGGGGGCCGAGTGACCCCTCCGTTATGGGGCACGTCTTCAACTTGAATAGCGCTGAACGGCTCCAACACGACATTAGATTACTTCATAGAACTTGGGTGTGGGTTTGCCATCAAACAGCGGTCGCACCTGCTCACCGGCTTTATCGTGGAGAGAACTGCTGTGCATCGCCTGGAAAGCGGCTTGATTTTCAAATTCAACTATAGCGGCGTAGTTTCCTCCTTCGAGAGGCTTCAGAAGCTTTCTGCTTATAAAGCCCTTGAAGTTAGCGAATGTTTGGTTTGATGAGGCAAACCATTTTTGAAACTCCGCATCTTTGCCATCTTTGATGGGTGGGAAAGATATAATCACGATAAACATACGTCACCTCCAGACAGATTGTTGTTGTGTGAAGCCATCTCGCTGGGTCATAAGACGACATTGCTTTTTCGATGAGTGAGTGTCAATCTCCTTCGTGCGAACGGCCCGTCATGCCCCCCCGCCGGGCCGGTGTTGCCGCATTGCCCGGTACGTCAGCCCGGCGGCCAGGACCATGGGAAGCACCCCCAGGCCGATGAACACCGCGTCCGCGGGCAGGCGCAGCCATTCGATGGTGTGCATCAGGCCCTGCGCCCGGAACTCGGGGCTCCGGGCGTGCCAGTAGCCGTGCTGCAGCACGTCGACCAGCTGGAAGACCCCGCCGGGGAAGAGATTGGTCAGGACCATCAGGGCCAGGCCGATATTCAACCCCCAAAAGGAGACGCGGACGTATTTCTCCACCCGCCCCCATTCCTGCTCGGCCAGGACCTGGCGGAAGGCAAACACCATCAGCGCCAGGGCCAGCATCCCGAAGACCCCCATCATGGCCGCGTGCCCGTGATTCGGGGTCAGCATCGTCCCCACCTCGTAGTAGCTCACGATGGGGAGATTGATAAGGAAGCCGAAGATGCCGGCCCCGATGAAGTTCCAGACGCCCACCGCGATCAGGAAATAGAAGGTCCACTTGTGGGGGACGGCGACCGCTTGGTTGCACACCTCACACCGGGCCCGCGTGACCTTGATGAAGTCCCAGGCATCCAGCGTGAGGAGCGTCAGCGGCACGACCTCCAGGGCGGAGAACGTCGCGCCCAGCGCCAGCGGGATGTACGACTGTCCCGTCCAGTACCAGTGATGGCCCGTCCCGATGATCCCGCCCCCCAGGTACAGGATGGCGTCCAGGTACACGACCCGGGCCGCCGTGAGGTGGGAGACGACCCCCAGCTTGTAGAAGATGACGGCCACCATGACCGTGACGAAGAGCTCGAAGAACCCTTCCACCCACAAATGGATGATCCAGAACCGCCACGTGTCCACCACCGAGAAGTGACTCGCCTGCCCGAAGAACAGGGCCGGCAGATAGAACACCGGAATGGCGACGGCCGCGTACAAGAACAGGGACGCCACCTCCCCGCTCTCCGCATCCCGTTGGGCCGGCCGGACCGCGCGGAAGAGGAGATAGAGCCAGAGCAGCAACCCCGCAGCCAGGAGCACCTGCCAGGCGCGCCCGAGCTCCAGGTACTCCCATCCCTGGTGCCCGAACCAGAACCAGAGGTCGCCGAGCCGCTGCTGGATACCCAGCAGCTCCCCGCCCAAGCTCCCGAGGACCACGACCACCAGGGCGCCGAACAGGACGTTCGTCCAGGGGGCTTGGTTCCGGGGCTCGCGCCCCCCCAGCGCTGGGGCCAGGAACAAGCCCCCCGCCACATAGGCGGTGGCGATCCAGAAGATCGCCAACTGCAGGTGCCAGGTGCGCAGGATGTTGCTCGGGAGGATCTGGACACATCCACGCCATAGAACCCGCCGGGATCCGCCCGGTAGTGCGCCGTGGCCCCGCCGACCAGCGCCTGCAGCAAGAACAGGAGGCTCACCACCAGGAAGTACTTGATCGTCGCTCGCTGGCTCTCGTTCGTGCGGCCGGGGAGCAGCTGTGGATGGATGTGCCCCTCCTTGCCCTTCCAGCCGAGGAAATCAAACCGGCCGAAGGCCACGAGCACGAGGGCGGTCCCGCCCAGCAGCGCGATGAGACTCAACGCGCTCCACAGGAGCGTGGCGCCGGTCGGCCCATTGCCCACCAGCGGGTCGTAGGGAAAGTTATTCGTGTAGGAATAGGCCCGGCCGGGCCGCGTGGCGACTGCAGCCCAAGCGGTCCAAGCAAAGAAGGCCGTCAGCGCCCGGAGCTCCGCCGGGTCGGCAATATAGCGGGGCGGGAGGCCGCCGTTCGCGCTGGGTCCCGCGAAGTACGCGGCCCACAGCGTGAGCTGGCGTCGATACGAGGCGGCCTCGGCCCCCGTGAAGGTGAGGGTCTGCGTCCGCGCGTCATACCGGTTCGCTTTCAGCTGCTGCGCAATCTCCCCCTGGAGTGCCACGCGTTCGGCAGGAGTGAGCGCGACCAGGGAACGGCCGTGCCGGTCCATCGCCAGCCGCTCGCTGGCGTCCACGGCCAGCGTGTGCAGGTAGGCCGCCGAGAAGTCCGGTCCAAGATAGGCCCCGTGGCCCCAGATGGTCCCGTTGTCCATCAGGCCGTACTTCAGGAAGATCGCCTGCCCCGCCCGGACGTCGTCGCCCGTGAAGACCGTCTCGCCCGTGGGCCCGACCACCCGGTCCGGGATCGGCGGCGCGTCCGTGTAGGTGCGCACCGTTTGCCAGATCAGCACGCTAAACCCCAGTACCAGGACCAGGATGACCGCGTGTCTCCACCAGGGGGAAAGTTGCTCGTGGGTTTGCATGTCCCTCCCCTCCAGCAGTCTAAGAGGAGCTGATATTCAGCGATGAGCCGCACGGCCACACGACCGAAGATCACTCGAAAAGCGTGGGAATCCTTCGGGACGGGCTCCGCCTTAAGGCGTCAGCGTTTTCCTCTCTATCTCTTCAGCGATGTGCTCAAGCCGATGGTGCACATCCCTCCCGATCGCCTCTTCCACCATCTCGAACTTCTCCCGGAGGTCCTTCTGGTCCTCCGGATTAAGGACTTTGTTGGCCATGGGAAACAGCAGATAGTCTTCCTTCCAGATGTGACTGGGGTAGAGTTCCACCAGGCCCCGAAGGCTCTTTTGGAGGGCCTCCTTCGCCGAGGGCTCGCCCTTTGTGTAGGCCCCGACCGCCTCTGCCAATCCCATGACGAGCGCCCGGCCCTGCTGATGCTCGTGGAGGAGAGCGCCCACGGGACAGCCGCGTGGTGGAATCCCTTTTCTCCCCAGGGCAGGGAACAGGTGGGCCTCTTCCTTCCCATGGTGGCACTTATCGGCAAAGATGCGCATGAACTGCACGATGTCCCCAAGCGTCTTTGCTTCCACCTCCTGGCCGGTCTCCAGCGTCTGAGCCAATACCGCCATTGCTCCCACCACCTTCTGGATGACATGATGCTCCGCTTCCAGTATTTCCGTCGGCTCCTTCTCTGTCATTGTCCCCTCCTTCACGCCCTTCATTCTCCGGGGGTTTCTCTACCCTTGCTGTCGAGCTATGTCCACTTCATCGAGCTCTCTGGGGGTTCTCCGGGCGAATTCACTGCAGTTGACCCTCGTCCTCGGATCGTTTCTCGGTGGCTGGCGGTTCGATTGACCGGATAGCCTCTGGTGGCACTGGATCCATGTGGATTGTACAATAACGGCACCCTGTGGCCTGATGCACTTTCTCGCGCACTTCGTCTGCGATGCGGTCCGCCTCTTCAATGGGGAGCCCCCGCTGGACCTGGATGTGCATGCCTGCACGGACGGTATCCGGGCCGATGTACTCCGCCCGCAGTTCGTGGATGCCCGACACCTCAGGAACCGAGTGGGCCAGTTCCTCCACGCGCGCCAGGAAGGCCGGTCCGGGCGAGCGTCCGACCAGCACGGAGAGATTCTCCAGGAACAGGCGGATGCCGTTGATGGCGATGATGGTCGCGACGGCGATCGCGGCGATCGGGTCGGCGATGGGTCGCCCCATCATGATGAAGAGCGTCCCTGCCAGGGCAGCCAACAGGCCCAATTCGTCGTTGATCAACTCCACGAGTTGCGCCTTGGCGGCGGCCCCCCGACTTTTTTGCCTGAGCAGCCCGACCAGCGGCGTTGCGGCGAGCAGCATGGAGACAGCGATGACCCCAACCGCGAGCGACAGGTGCTGGTAGGTCATTTCCTCTGGCCGGAACAGCGTGGGGATTGCCTCCTCATACAGCTTGAAGCTGGTGAATGAGATAAACAGCGTGGCGGCCACCAGGGCGGCCACATTCTGTGCCCGCCCATAGCCGAACATATGGATCTCGTCCGCCTCTTTCTGCGACCAGATCAGGGCTACTATCAGAAAGCCAGCGACGAATATGTCGCTCAGCGTGTGCAGCGCCTCGGCCAGCAGTGCGATGACGCCGGTCGCAAAGTACACGCCGAGCTTCAGGGCGAAGATGACGACATACAGCCCCAGCGTCAGCTTCAGCGCACGAAGTTCCTGGCGGTGTTGTGAGGCGTTCATGAGTGGCTACCGGTCCTGCTTCTCTTCGGCGCCGGGCATATCACGGTTGGCGTCGCGCCCGATGACGCACTTCCATGCACCGGCAGCCAGCACGTTCTCGGATGGCAGGATGAGGCGCACGGCGTGCTCATAGAAGAGGTAATTCCAGGCCCAGTTGATCAGGACCAGGAGGCGATTGCGGAAGCCGATGAGCTTGATCAGGTGCACACCCAACCAGAGGACCCAGGCAGGGAAGCCGGTGAAGGCCCGTCCCCGATGGTGAACCGCTCCGGCGTTCCGCCCGATGACCACCATCGTGCCCGGATCACGATATTGAAAGGGCACGGGATTCTGCCCCGCGACCTGCCGCCCGATGTTCCGGGCGGCCGCGTCTCCTTCTTGCATGGCGACAGGCGCGAGCATCGGCAGTGGCCGCCCACCGTCTTCGACATATGCCAGGTCCCCGATGACATAGATCTCGGGATGGCCAGGCAGTTGCAAGGTGGGTTGGACGGCGACGCGTCCCCCGCGGGCTGTCGGCAGCCCCCATGCCTGGGCCAGGGAGTCGCCACGCACCCCCGCAGTCCAGACCACGGTTTCCGCCGGGATGGCCGTGCCGTCCTTCAGATGCACTGCTTCCCTCGTGACTTGGGCCACGCTCGCCTGCAGGCGCACCTCGACTCCCATCCGGCCCAGCCGAGCGAACGCATAGGCACGCAAACGTTCCGGCAGCCCCACGAGCAGGCCGTCTGCTGCCTCGACCAGGACCACCCGGACCTCGCGAAAATCCAACGTTGAAAAATCCTTCACAAGCGGGCCCCGAATGAGTTCGGCCAGGGCGCCGGCGAATTCCACGCCGGTCGGCCCTCCTCCCACGATGGCGAACGTGAGCAGTCGTCGCCGCCGCTCGGGATCAGGCTCGAGCGCCGCCCGCTCGAAGCAGCAGAGAATCCGCGTGCGCAGTGCGACCCCCTGCTCCAGCGTCTTCAAAGGAAAGGTATACTCCGATGCCCCTGGCACCCCGAAGAAGTGAGAGACGCTCCCGGTGGCAAGGATCAGGAAATCATAGGAAATGGCGGGGCCATTGGTTTCCAGGACCCGTTGGGAGAGGTCAACCGTCTTCACGTCAGCCAGGACGAACCGGACGTTCGGTAATTTCCACAGAATGCTCCGCACCGGGTAGGCGATCTCCTCGGGTTCGAGTTCGGCCGCCGCCACCTGGTAGAGAAGCGGCAGGAAACAATGGTAATTGTGGCGGTCGATGAGCAGGACTTCGACCGGATGCCGCACCAGACTCCGAGCGGCCCACAGGCCACCGAACCCGGCTCCGACGATCACCGCCCGAGGCCGATGTTGCGTTGTCATCGTTCTTGAGCTGGCCTTCGCCACAGGCAGATTCCCGACACCTCACCTTACGGAGTGTGCATCACGTCCGCTGGCAGCGCTATGACGCGGGTCATAAAGAACACCACCAGCATCAGGGCGCTAGGATCCTGGCTTTCCACAGAGCGGCGGCCGCCCATGATTATCCCCCTCATAGGTCGGGCCGGGATTCATCGCTACCCGCCCCGGCAATTGTTGCCAAGTAGCGCCAGTCTGTTCTCTTTAGGGCTACACTGTCAGCGCTTTCGGATGGCGCGTGAGGGGAACTGGGCCCTGGGCGCTCACCCAGAGGGTGTCTTCCGCCCTGACGCCAAACTCTTCGCGATAGATCCCACAGTTGCCAATGGCGAGTACCATCCCGGCCTCAACCTGTTCCACCTTCTCCTCGCCATGGATCACGGCGTGGCCGCCGGGGATGGGGGCTTCCTCGTGCTCGATCCCAACCCCGTGGAAGACCGGGCGCAGGAAGGCGTCCCCGTAGCCGCGCCCTCCCAGGGCGCGCGCCATGGCTGAATCGATCTCCATCAAGGGGGTCCCCGGCCTCGCTACCGCGATCCCGGCTTCCTGGGCCAGGAGGTACGCCTCGAGGGCACTAGTGTCCCGTCCCATTTAATACTTGACAATGAATCTCATGCGTGTTTCTATGAGGCATGTTCAGCAAAGCGGCCCCGCTGGCGGTCGTTGCCGGTCAGCGGCAGCAACTGGAGACCTTGGCCCGGGCCGGGACCACCCCGCAGCGGATTGCCCGGCGCTGTCAGGTGATCCTCCTGGCCAGCCAAGGGATTGCGAACCACGCGATCGCCCAGCACACGGGGCTGTCCCGGCCGACGGTGCTCGCCACGCGGGCGGCCTTCCTCCGAGGGGGCGTCGAGGCCTTGCGCCAGCGGCCCCGGCGCAAGCGCGGCGGTCGCGTCCTCACCCCAGAGGGGGAGCAGCGCATCCTGGAGACCACCCTGAAGACGCGCCCCCTCGCCGGGACCCACTGGAGCGTCCGGACCCTGGCCAAGCACCTGGGCGTCTCGCGCATGAGGGTCCAGCGGGTCTGGCAGCGCCACGAGGTTCAGCCCCATCGGGTCGAGAAGTTCAAGCTGTCCAAGGACCCCCGGTTCGAAGAGAAAGTGCGCGACATCGTGGGCCTCTACCTCGATCCACCAGCGCGCGCCTTGGTGCTGTGCGTGGACGAGAAGAGCCAAATCCAGGCGCTGGATCGGACCGCCCCCCTCCTGCCGCTGCGCCCCGGCTGCCCGGAGCGGCAGACGCACGATTACCGGCGCTATGGCACGACGACACTGTTCGCCGCCTTCAACATCCTGACCGGCAAGGTCATCGGGACCTGCCAGGGGCGCCACCGGGGCCGGGAGTTTGTGAAGTTCCTCCAACACCTGGAGCAGGAAGTCCCCTCGGATTTGGAGATTCACCTTGTCGTCGACAACTACAGCACCCACAAGAGCGCCACGGTGCAACGCTGGCTGAAGCCCGCGAAACGCCGCCGCTTTCACACCCACTTCACGCCGACCAGCAGTTCCTGGCTCAACCAGGTGGAACGCTGGTTCGGCCTGATCACCGACCGGATGATCCGGCGGGGCACCTTCCGCAGCGTCGCCGAGTTGGAACGCGCCATCTACCAGTGGCTCGCGAACTGGAACAACGAACCCAAAGCGTTCGTCTGGACCGCGACCGCAGAGGTCATCCTTGACAAGGTCCGGCGTTGTAAAGAATTAGCTGGGACGGCACACTAGCAGCCTCCGGTGGCACCTGGCCGACCAGGATCGTTCGGCAAAGGTCCACGGTGTATCCCCTCACGATGGGCGCCAGATGCACCTGCACCACATCGCCAGCCTCGATGGTCTTGACGGACGCTGGTCCGTGGGCCATGGCGGACCGCCAACCAGAGGCGATATAGGTGGCGGATGCCCAGCCCTCGGCCCCCGCCTTACGCATGGCGTACTCCGCCTCGCCCGCGACGTCGATCTCCCGGACACCGACCTTGATGGTCCTCACAGCAGCAGCCATGCCCTGGTCGGCCACCCGGGCAGCGGCTTGCAGGCACTCGACTTCCTCTGGTTCTTTGAGCATGCGAAGCCGCGACATGACAGGAGTCGCCGACACCACCGTGGCCTTGGGCAGGATGTGGGCCTTGAAGACCTCGTAGAGGGAGGCGTCGAAGAAGTTCTTCTCCAGGGCGATGGTCGCCTCCGTGAGACCTAGATCCTTCAGCACGTCCCGGAACCCGTGGAACATTTCTTCTTCACTCCGGAAGGCACGCAGTTCCGTGGCCGTCGACGCTGCGCGAACGCTCGGGAGATCCGAGGCGGGGACGGAGACGACGCAGCGGCCCGATCGCGTCAGGAGCCCGAGCGCGCACGGGCGGCCGTCCCCGGTGAGGTAGGCTAGGTTGGCAGGCTTCATCAGAAAGAGCGCGTCAACGCCTTGTGCCTCCATGAGCGAGGCGGCACGGGTCCATCGAGCCTTGAAGTTGAACGACGGCGAGTCCATCGCGACCCCTCCTTGGGGCTCCGCAGCCCCGCTTGCGAGTCTTGTTCCGACGCATTGTACGGACCCATATAGTGCTCCCGCTTTCGTCCGTTTGCTGCCGGGTGCCCTGCTGGCCCACGGAGAGAAAATCGCCCCACCTGACAGGATGCAAAAGGCTGGCGGCGGGAGCGTAGCGCGGGCGGAACGTGAAGTCAAGGCGCGGCAGACACCAACCGTCCCCCGCGATCGGCAGGCCAGCTACGCGCGGCGCGACCCCGCACTCCCCGCCTCAATGGGCGCGGGGCTCGTGTGCCCCCGTTGCTCAGAGCGTCAGAGTGAACAGCATCCCAGCGAAGTCGAACGATACATGGCACGTACGGTGGTGTCCGGAGGGAGATCGAACTCGCGTGGCGCAAGTAACCCCCTGTGGGGCTTGGGCTTGCGGCGACAGCTTGGTGTCCCCAGGGGGAATCGAACGCTCGTTGAGGAATCCGTTTTGCTCAACTGGCGGTCCGTCCCCCCGGAACCCTAACCAGTGCCGATCACCTTCCATTGCCTGCCGGTGACGGATCGGATAGTTCGCTCCATTATGGGTCCGGCCCCCCGGTACGAACCCTCATAATGGAGCATGTTGTCGTTGTGAAAAAGGTACCGGACACCATTTAGGCCCT
>CAWJHW010000006.1:0-797340 GCA_963842855.1 uncultured Methylomirabilota bacterium | reverse complement strand
CGCACCGGCCGGGGCCAGGAGGTGGACATCGCCTTGGTGCACAGTGCCATTTCCGTCCTGCTGACGAGCATCCCCTGGTTCCTGCTGACCGGCACGGCCATGAGCCGCAACGGCAATCGCCATCCCCTCCATGCGGCCATCAATACGTACCCGACGAAGGATGGCTTCGTTCACATTGTGTCCCCACGTGATCACATGTGGGGCAAGCTCGCCGAGGTGCTGGGCCGCGCGGAGCTGCGGAGCCACCCGGACTACGCCACTATGCAGGCCCGCGCCGCGCGCAAGGACGAGATCGACGCGCTCATCGCCGCATGGACGACCCGGCACACGAGGCAGGAGGCGGCTACCATCCTGGCAGAGGCGGGGGTCGCCTGCGGCCCGGTGCGGCGGATCCAGGAGGTGGCCACCGACCCTGAGCTCCGCCAGCAGAGCCTCGTGCTGGACGTCCAGGCCCCCGGCGGCGGCACCGTGCCGGTCATGGGGAACCCGGTCAAGCTGGCGAGTGCCCCGGTCCAAGTCCGGCACTCCCCCCCGGCACTGGGCCAAGACAATGCGTATGTCTACGGCGAGCTGCTGGGGCACTCGCCGGAGCAGCTGCAGCAGTGGCGGGAGACGGGCGTGGTCTGAAGGGATGGCTCCCGGTTGACTCGAGGGGTTTTCTGGATCTGGGCCAAGACTGATCGGAACAGGGAGCCGGCGCGGGGAAGGATAAGGGAGCGCGGCAATTGCCGCAAGGAGGCCAAGGCGATGCGACGCAAACTCATGGACCTGGTTGATGCGGCCAGACTCGTCCCGTCCGGGAGCAGTATTGCGATTGGCGGGGGCATCATCAGGCGAACGCCGGTGGCGTTTGTCCGCGAACTCATTCGACAGGGCGTGACGGACCTCCACGTGCTGGGATTTCCGGCCGGCCTCACCAGCGACATGCTTGCCGGGGTGGGGGCGCTCAGGCGCGTCGAGGCGGTGTACGAGGGCCTCTTCCAGTTTGGGATGGCCTACAACTTCCGTCGGGGGGTGGAGGCCGGCGAAATCGAGGTGCGGGACTTTCCCGAAACAGCGATGATCGCGCGGTTCCGGGCGGCCTCCCAGGGCGTCTCGTTCCTGCCGACCAAGGTCCTCCTGGGCAGCGGAATGGCGGCGCAGAACCCGGAGCAGGTCCGCGAGATCACCTGTCCGTTCACCGGTGAGAAGTACCACGCGGTCCAGGCGGCGACCTCGGATTTCACGGTGCTGCACGGCTACGTGGGCGACGAGTTCGGAAACGTCCAGTGGCCGGTGCAGCGGGACAGCGATGACATTGACTTCATCATTGCAAAGGCGGCCAAGCGGCTCATCGTCACGGTGGAACGGATCGTCCCCCACGAAGAAATCGCGCGCCAGCCGACCTTGACCTATGTCCCCCACCAGTGGGTCGAGGCGATTGTGGAGGTGCCGTACGGGGCGCACCCGGGGTGCTGTGACGGATACTACGATGACGACGAGGAGCATCTGGTCTACTACCAGGAGTGCGCGCGGGACCCCGCCCGGTTCAAGGAGTACGCGGCGACCTACATCTACGGTCCCAAGGATCACTGGGACTATCTCCAGAAGGCCGTCACCTTGAAGCGGCTCAACCAGTTGTCGGTCAGATAGGAGGTGCCTTCCATGGCGCACGCGGAAGACTACAGCCTGAATGAGCTCATGGTTGCCACGGTGGCCCGGGAACTGCGGGATGGAGAGCTGGGATTCGTCGGAGTCGGGACGGCCGGCCGCGCCTTTACCCTCGCCGTCGGGATCCCCATAGCCGCTGCGCGGCTTGCCCAGATGACCCACGCGCCCAACTTCACCATCTATTGGGGGAACCTCCTCAGTCCCGACCTTCAGCGCATTCCGCCAAAACTGACGCAGCATCACATTACGACCTGGCCGGCCGCGGCTCAGCTTTCCAACACGGGGGACAAGTGCGACATGTTAGCGCGGCGCCAATTCGACGTGTGCTTTGATTCGGCACCGCAGATTGACAAGTTCGGGAACCTGAACATCACGGCGATTGGCGAGTACCGGCGCCCCAAGGCCCGTCTCATCGGCTGCCTTGCCCAGACGGACCATTTTGCCTTCGTCAGCCGTCCCATCGTGCTGACTGACCTGCGGAAACGAACGTTCGTCGAGCGGGTGGATTTCATCACCAGCGTGGGGTATCTCGAGGGTGGAGACAGCCGGATCAAAGCAGGTCTGGCACCGGGAGGTCCGTGGAAGGTGATCACGGACAAGGCCGTGTTCGGCTTTCATGCCAAGACCAAGGAGATGCAACTGGAGTCGCTGCACGCTGGTGTGACTTTAGAAGACGTGCTGGGCTCCATGAGTTTTCGGCCCGTCGTGCCACAGCAGATTCGGCAGACGGAGCCGCCGACGCAGGAGCAGGTTCGCCTGATTCGGCAGGAGATCGACCCAAACCACATCTTGCTCGTCGCCTAGTGGTAGTGGAGAATGGTGTACTGAGGTGGCGCTGTCCACCTCGGGGGAGTGCAACGACCAATGCCACACGATGTTAATGGCTGGGACCGAGGATGTCCATTGAAGGTGCCTTCGTGCGGGATCGGTATGCATCGGCGTGGTAGCAGACTCGCGGATCGCGAGTCAGAAAGGGAGGAGGACGATGCCACGGATAACGAGGCGGGACTTTATTCGCGGCGTGGTGGCCGCAGGGAGTGTCGGGGTATTGTCTACCACCGCTTCCAAAGCCCCGGCGCAGACAAGGGGGGTGACGCTAAGGGCGCTGGTCTACCCCTATCCGGCGACCAAGGGGATCCGCGACTTGGTGCCGGAGTATGAGAAGCAGACCGGGGTTAAGGTGGAGTGGGAGGAGGCGCCTTTTTCCGAGGTCCTTTCCAAGCAGATGGCGGAACTGGTGGCCAATAGTGACCGGTACGACTTCTTCACCCCGTCGAACATGTGGGTGGGCGCGGAGGCAGGAACGGGGGGACTTCTGCCGCTGGACGATCTGATCGCCAAGGCTGGGACGGCACTGGACTGGCAGGACTTCATGCCCAAGCAGCGGCAGATGTTCTCTTTCAAGGGGAAGGCCTACGGGATCCCTCTGTCGTCGAACGTCATGCTGACCGCTTACCGCAAAGACGTGTTTGACCAGGAAGGGATCAAGGTCCCGCCGCTCGGCACCTCCTACACCCACGACGAATGGCTGAGCATCGTCAAGCGCCTGACCAAGGGCAGGCAGAAAGGCACCGCGTTCCTGGTTCAGCCGATGGCGTCGTTGACGCAGGGGTGGTCGAATCCCCTGATGTCAGCGGGCGGGCGGTTCTTCGATGAGAAGTTGACGCCGGTTTTCAATTCCAGGGAAGGGCTTGTGGCTGCGGAGTATCTGCGGGAGTTGATGAATTATGCTCCAGAGGACATGCTGCGGTACGGCAATGTCGAGGCCAATGAGGCGATGATGAGCGGCGCGGTAGTGACGCAAGCGCCGGAGTGGGTGTCGCGCATCCCCATGGTCGAAGATAAAGAGAAGTCGAAGGTAGCTGGAAAGATACGCTGGACGACACTGCCGTACGCTGGCTGGGTGCCTGGGCGCAAAGTGGCGCTTGCGGAGAACGATGGCTGGGCGATAATGATACCGAAGGCGAGCAAGCACCAGCGCGAGGCCTTTGACTTCGCTACGTGGTGCGTGACGAAAGAGAAGCAAACCAAGTTCCTCACGGAGGCCCAGGTGGCGCCAACGCGCACATCGGTGTTCGACAAACCGGAGCTCCAGCAGAAGTTTATCTGGCTCCCGGTGATGAAGGAGCAGCTCGCGAACACCTTCGACTTCCCGGTCATCCCCGAGTGGGCAGAGATCATGGAGAAGGTGGGGGCGGAGATCCACGCCGGCTGGTCCGGACAATATGCGCTGGCGAAGGCTCTGGACCGGGCCAATGAGCTGGTTGCGCAACTGTTGAAAGAGCGGAACTACCCCGTGGGCACCTGGACGGGCGCCAAGCTGCCCTGGGAGTAAGATACCCTGCCCTCGGCGGTTGGCACATTCGGAGATTGAGTTACCAATTGAAAGGAGGATCCCATGGCACGGATGACGAGGCGGGACTTCATTCGAGGGGTGGTGGCCGCCGGAAGTGTGGGGGCCTTGTCTGCCACCGCTTCCAAGGCCCCGGCCCAACCAAGGGGGGTGACACTGCGGGCCTTGGTCTACCCCTACCCGATCACCCAGGCGATTCGCGACATGCTGCCGCAGTACGAGAAGCAGACCGGGGTCAAGGTGGAATGGGACGAGGCGCCCTACGCAGAGGCCCTGTCCAAGCAAATGGCAGAGCTGATCGCCAAGACTGATCGCTACGACATCTTCTGCATCTCCAACAAGTTTGTCGGCGCGGAAGGTGGGACAGGTCAACTCCTGATACTCGACGACTTCATCGCCAAGGCGGGAGCGGCGCTGGACTGGCAGGACTTCATCCCCGAGCAGCGGCACATGTTCACCTACAAAGGGAAAACCTATGGCATCCCACTCTCCTCCAACATCATGGTGTGCGCCTACCGCAAAGACGTGTTCGACAAGGAGGGAATCAAGGTGCCCCCGCTGGGCACATCCTTCACGCATACCGAATGGACGGCTATCGTCAAGCGACTGACTAAGGACGGGCAGAAGGGCACCTCGTTTAACACGCAGGCGATGCAGGTGCCGTCGGAAGACTGGTCAAACGTGATGCTATCGGCAGGCGGCCGGTGGTTCGACGAGAAGCTCAACCCGACACTGAACTCGAAAGAGGGCTTGGTGGCTGCCGAGTGGATGCGGGAGCTGTTGAACTACGCCCCACCGGATGTCCTGCGCTACACCAACGTGGAAACCAATGAAGTGATGATGAGCGGCCAGGTTGTCACGCAGACGCTGCAGTGGGCATCCCGCATTCCGATGATCGAAGACAAAGAGAAATCCAAGGTGGTGGGGAAGGTCCGCTGGACAACGTTGCCCTTTGCCGGCTGGGTGCCCGGGCGTAAGGTGGGGCTTGCGGCAAACGACGGCTGGGCGATCACGATCCCGAAGGCCAGCAAACACCAGCTCGAGGCTTTCGACTTCGGCGTGTGGTGCGTCACCAAGGACAAACAGGCGAAGTTTATCAATGAGTTACAAGTGCCGCCGACGCGCGCGTCGGTCTTCGACAAGCCAGAACTGCATCAGAAGTTTGTCTGGCTCCCGGTCATGAAAGTGCAACTGGAGAACGCGTACGATTTCCCAAACATCCCCGAATGGTCGGAGATCCTCGAGAAAGTGGGGGCGGAGATCCATGCGGGATGGTCAGGGCAGTACCCAATGGCCAAGGCCTTGGATCGAGCTAACGAGTTGGTTGCGCAACTGCTGAAGGAGCGCAACTACCCGGTGGGCACCTGGAGAGGTGCCAAGCTGCCCTGGGAGTGACCAGGCGCAGTTAAGAGATCAATGCATTTTATGGGGGGAACAAAGAGCAAGGCAGTTCTTTGTTCCCTCGAAGTGCATTTCCGTACTTCATGTCGGAGTTGAGGGCAAATGACAATGGAGGCAGATGAAATGAATAGGGGTGAGAGATCGCCATTTTCCAGTGTCCATCAGATCGGCGTAATAGTGCGAGATATGGATAAAGCTGTGGCCTTCTATGAAGACCTCGGCATCGGCCCATTCAAGTCGCCGAAAGGCCCAGCGCCAATTTTCGACAGACAGGTGTACGGCAAACCCGCTCCCGACGTGAAAAACCGGATAAGTACGACCCAGATGGGTGCGGTCCAACTGGAGCTCGTTCAACCGGTGTCGGGGAAATCTCTGCAGATGGAATTTTTAGGGAAACACGAGGAGGGGGTCAATCACCTCGCCTTTCTCGTGGATGATCTTGACGGGGAAGTGGCGAAGCTCGTGCAGAAACGGGTCCGAGTTATCTCGAGTGGCAAGACTTCCCAGAGCGCCTTTGCCTATTTTGATACCGATAAGGTTGGAGGGGTCATTTTTGAGCTTATTCAACAGGCCTCGAACCCGTGAAACCTTGGCGTGAACTTCGGACCGCGAATTCCTTTCAGCTTCGTGATCTCTCTTGAGAGGGTAACGAGGGATCGAATGATGGCGGGTGGGGTGGATGGCTTCGCTAAGCTGCCGAGGTCGATGACATGAGGGATCGACGGACAGCATTGGCTATGGTAAGCCCGACGGTCGTAATCGTCGCGCTGGTATTCGTGTACCCCTTGCTCGTGTCGCTTTGGACGAGTTTTCAGTACAAGGTCCTGTCACAGCCCGAGCTTACCCGTTTTTACGGTCTTGGGAATTACCAGTGGCTGTGGAAAGAGCCCCGGTTCTGGGATGCGTTCACTCGGACTATCGTCTTCCTCGTGTTTACGGTGATCCTCTCCATGGCGGTCGGCATGTTGGTCGCATTGCTGCTGGATCAGTATTGCGGCCACTTGTCCTGGCTGAAGGCGCTCTGCCTGGTGCCAATGGTCGTGACGCCGGTCGTCGTTGGTATTCAGTGGCGATTCTTGCTCAACGCGCAGTTTGGAGCGTTGACATGGTTGCTTGAGGCAATCGGGTTGTCGATCGGGGGCGCCTGGCTTACCCACCCGATCGGCGCCATGTTCTGGGTGATTGTTGTTGATATCTGGTATTACACGCCGATGGTGATCCTTCTTTTCAGTGCTGGCCTGGAGTCGATCCCGACCGAGATCCGCGACGCCGCCAAGGTGGATGGGGCAACCGGGTGGCAGAGAACTCGATACATCTTTGTGCCGATGCTGAAGCCGGTCCTGGGGGTGACGCTTTTGATCCGGACCATCGGCGGCTTGCGGGCCTTCGATACGATCCTGGTGATTACGGACGGAGGGCCAGGCCGTTCCACCGAGGTTGTCAATCTTCTTGCTTACAGATACGGTCTCCAGTACTTCGACATGGGGAAGGCGTCAGCCATGGGTTGGGTGATGCTCGTGTTGGCCCTCGTGTTGACAGTGCTATACATCCGATTGCTGCGGGTGAGCGTGAGTGTGTCATGAAAAGAGCCGAAGAGCGGTCAAGCGATGCGTTCCCTAGAGCAGAAAAAGCCTCATGGATCAGGAGATTGAGAAAGCTGCGGCCGTCTGCGATCCTGGCCTTCGCCTTCCTGGGAGCATACCTCCTCATATCGCTCTTCCCGATCTATTGGATCATCATCTCCTCGATAAAGACCCGGGTGGATACGCTGGCGATGCCGCCGGTGTGGCTGTTTCGCCCAACGATCAACGCCTACCTGCGAGTGTTCGTGTTCGAGAATTATGGCAGATACTTCTTCAACACGACGATAATTGCCGTCTGCACCACGGTGATCTCTCTCGCGGTGGGCTCCATGGCCGCTTACGTGATAGACCGATATCGGTTCAGGCTCAGTGACCTGATCGCCTATTCGTTGCTGGCCACTCGCATGATCTTCCCCATCGTCTACGCGATCCCCCTGTTTCTCCTATTCCGCGATCTCGGTCTTCTGGATACGCGGATCGGGCTAATCATCGCGTACACGACGTTCAGCCTTCCCTACGCAGTCTGGATCATGTCTGGGTTCTTTGCGGCCGTTCCGAAAGAGATCGACGAGGCTGCGATGGTTGACGGTTGTTCGCGATTCGGAGCGTATTGTAAGGTGATTTTGCCGCTCACCGCGCCGGGACTGGCAGCCGCTTCAATCTTCATCCTTCTCTTGTCGTGGAATGAGTTCCTTTTTGCGCTCGTCCTGGCCGGGGGCGGGCTAGCCAAGACGCTTCCGGTGGCTGCCGCCCAACTGATCGGCCAGCGCGAAATAGAGTGGAACGAGCTATGCGCCGTTTCTACGGCGACGATCATACCGCTGCTCCTGTTCTTCTCTCTGGTCCACAAGTATCTCCTGAGAGGAATGATCGCGGGGGCGGTGAAATAGCCCCCTACCGTTCAGCCCGGGATCGCCGGGATTCAGGGAGCGAGCGCGGAGGCCTGTGAGGACACCTGTGGGCGCGCAACTGAAAGCGGTGGTCATCGGCGCCGGCTTGGCCGGTGAAGGGCATACCGTGGCACTGCAGTATGCTGGCGTGTCCGTGCGGGCCATCTGCAGCCGGACGCAGGAGGTCGTCTCAGAGCTTGCTGGCCGGCTGGGCGTCGGGCAAGCCTCAACGGATTGGCGGCGAACGCTTGAGACTGAGCGACCTGACATCGTGGCGGTGGCGACGCCCGCTGCGGCGCATGTGGAGCAGATCACGGCCGCGTTAGAGCTGGGCTGCCACATATACGCCGACAAACCGCTCGCGGTGACGGCTCGCGAAGCGCGCGAACTTCACGGGCTAGCTCTGAAGCGCGGCGTGAAGACGGCTCTGGCGACCACCTGGATGTACGATCCGGGGGTGACCTATCTGAGTGAACTGGTCGCGACCGGCCTTATCGGGCGTCCACTGGAGGTAGACAGCCGCCACCTCCTGCGCTGGCCGCACCCCGTTGCGGCCACCTGGATGAACAGGCTGAGGGAGGGTGGGGGTCTCCTGAACAATCGCTTCCCGCATCAGTTGGCAGCGGCTCAACGAGTTGTGGGCGGTGAGGTTCTTCAGGCAATGGGCGAGACCCGGCTCTATTGCTCGCGATTGCCCAATATCGGACACCTCCATGACTATCGTCAACGTCGGGCCCTTCGAGCAGAGGAACTCGTCGATGTGCCTTGGGAGGAGGTGGACGGTGATGATGCCTGCACGGTGCTTCTCCGCCTCGGCGGGCCAGGGGCAGATCTTCGAGACACAGTCCTGGTGCATATCCACTGCTCGGCCGTCATCCGGCCTCCCGAGGAACGCACGCTCACGATTTACGGCGATGAGGGCTCCCTGCATTACGCAGGCGGGGTTCACTTTGGCAATCGACCCGATACCGCTGCTCGCCCATACATCAGGCGCGCAACTTTGCAGAACCAGGATTGGATGGACGAGCCAGTGCCAGCGAGGGTGTTTCAAGGCCTCCCACAGATCGTGGATGACTTGCAGCGTGATTGGGCGGCGCTCGCCTGCGAGTTCGTGGCGGACGTTCGCGGCGAGCCTCACTCGCCCTATCCGACCTTCCGGCAAGGATGGATCAATCAAGAGATCGTCGAGGTGGCCCGCGCCGGATGCGGCTGGAGCCGTATCCCGCACGACCTCTGTTCACACGCCGGCAACGGCTAGTGAAAGGGGCTATACATGGGTGGCGAGCAGCCGGTCGATGCTGGAGGACTGTGGCGTAAGCAAAGGAGGAAAGACCATGGCGATCACCAGAGCCGCTACGCTTAAACAGTACGCTTTTGACAACATCCAGGTCGGGGAGGAGTTCGGCCCTGTAGAGGGAGTCCTCTCGGAGCTGAAGGTCAAGACGCACGCCTACGCCGTCGACGATTACAGCGCGTGGTACTTTCAGAGTTCCCCCTTCGGCGCTCGCATCGGCCATCCGACCCTTTTGGCCAATGATATTCTGATGCTGTTCACGCTTGGCTATGACATGACCCCCCCATGTGAAGCCGGTCTCCACGCGCGCAACGAGCTGGAGTTCTTGCGGCCCATCTTCATCGACCAGAAGGTCACCATCAAAGGGAAACACACGGAGAAGTTCCAGAAGCGCGCGCAGAACTACCGAATCCTGGAGGGGCAAGTTCTGGACGAGGCGGGGCAGCCGTTCCTCCGCATGCGGGCGACCGAGACCGTCGGGTTGAGTCCTAGTACGCCGGTGGGGCGGGGCATGAGCACGCCCCCCCCGGACGCGATCACCGGCGAGGTGCCGCCGGGCGCCCCCACCGTGTGCCAGGCCAGCAAGTGGGTCCCCGTCGGAGCTGTGTTGCCCTCCGTGAGCAAACACACCACCTTCGAGCAGAGCGTGGTCTTCTCGGGCTTTCCCTTCGGGTGGGTCGAGGGCGGCGCTCGGGCCATGTGGTACAACCAGCACACCGATCCCGAGGACGCCAAGATGCACGGCCAGTTGGATGCGGTCGTGCAGGCCCTCTGCTCCGCGGCCTACATCTCCGAGATCTGCACGAACTTCTTCGGGCCGTCCTGGTTTACGACAGGGAGATTGTCCACCGCCTTTATCCGTCCGGTGATCGTCCGGGACATCATTACCGCCTCGGGCTTGGTCAAGCGGCTGGAGGAGGACGGCCGGAAGCGCCTTTGGCTAGACGTCTGGTGCAAGAACCAGCGGGGCGAGTTGACCACGGTAGGGCGGGCGAGCGCCCAAGTGGAGTAGTGGTTCCTATGGTTGGGTTCAGATCAGTGAGGGGATACCTGGCATCGGACTGCCAAGGCGATCACTGTACTTGTTCAGTGCAGTCCGCGGATGTAAAATTAGTGCATGTCTGTACGCGGTAATAAGCCGGCGCAGTGGGATGTCTAGTCTAGTCAGGAGACCTCCGGTTGAGCTCATCCTTCGCTGGAGATAAGGAGCGCACAGGCGAAGAGCACCCTTCGAGGAACGCGGAGCCCTGAAAGGGGAGGATATCCTCGGTTTAATGGCGGCATTGAATATGATAGACAACGCTCAGGACGCGGATTCTCCTCGCGGCGCGCCGCTCGCGACTTTCGGTCTCGGAGGCCCATTGACATGACCTATCCTCAGGAGGTTGATCCAGCCGTGGCGTCGTCTGCTACGATTGGGGTGCGGGCTTGGCTCACCCGCCGCCCCTGGCAAGAGCGGAGCTTCTGGCTGCGCTACAGCTCCTTTTATGGCGTCATTGTTCTGATCGTAGTTTCGGCCATGCTTTCACCACACTTCCTCACCACGGAGAATCTGCTCAACGTTCTGCGGCAGTGGTCCATGGTGGCGTTGATCAGTGTTGGGATGACCTTCGTGATCATCAACCGGGGGATCGATGTCTCGGGAGGGTCTATCCTGGCGCTTGGCTGTATCCTGGGTGCGGCGGCTCTGCCGAAGATCGGCGTGTGGGCCATGATCGCGCTGGTCCTCATGGCGGGCACGGCCTGCGGTCTGATCAACGGGCTGGCCATCACCTGGGGGAACATCCCACCCTTCATCACCACGCTCGGGATGATGACTATCGCCCGCGGCACGGCTCTCATCATTGCCGAGGGTCGCACGATATTGGCCAACCTGCCGCCCAGCTTCCAGTTCTGGGCGGGGACGGGGCGGCTGTGGGGGGTACCCACGCCCATTTACTTGGTGGTACTGGTTTTCCTGGTGGCTGGGTTTGTGCTCCGGATGACCCGGTACGGGCGCCATGTGGCCCTGGTGGGGGACAACGAGGCGGCGGCCTATGTGGCAGGCATCCGGGTCCAGCGGACGATCTTGAGCGTGTACGTCATCCACGGATTTCTGGCCGGCCTGGCGGGGCTGCTCTTCTTGGGACGACTCGGGGTGGGAGAGCCCACCGCAGGATTTCTCTACGAGCTGAACGCCATCGCCGCCGTCGTCATTGGGGGGACGCCGTTCACCGGGGGCCAAGGAGGCATCGGGTCCACGTTCCTCGGGATCCTGATCTTGGGGCTTACCTACAACATCCTGAATCTCCTGGCCGTCTCCCCCTACGCCCAGGACGTGGCACGCGGGGTCATCATCATCCTGGCGGTGTACGTCAGTGTTCGGAGGACTCAACTCGGTGTCCGCTAACAAGGAGGAGGATCATGAAACAGCCGGGTCGATGGATCGGGATTGGGGTGGGGGCTGTCCTGGCATTGATAACACTGTTTCCTGGATCGTCATTCGCCCAGGCCAAGAAGATTGTCGTCGGACTGTCCCAGCCTAACGTCGAGCACCCCTATCGTGTGGCCGGGATCAAGGCCGCGCAGGAATGGGCCAAGCAGCATCCGGAGGTGGAACTGATTCTCACCGACGGGCGGCGGGACAGCGCCAAGCAGATGGCCGACGTGGAAGACCTCATCTCCCGCAAGGTCAATGTCATCGTGATCGCCCCCAACGAGGCCATGGCCTTGGTGCCCATCGCCGAGAAGGCCAAGCAGGCAGGCATTCCCCTCGTGCTGTTTGACCGGAAGCTGGCCGTGGCGCCTGAGATGTTCGCAGCCTACATCGGTTCTGACGAGGTGGAGATGGGCCGGTCGGTGGGCCGCTTCATGGCCAGGAAACTGGAGGGGAAGGGGATCGTGATCCAGCTCGAGGGGACGCCCGGTGACTCGGGGGCCTTGGGTCGGAAGAAAGGTTTTGAGGAAGTGATCGCCCAGTACCCCGGGATCAAGATCGCGGCCAGCCTCGTGGGCCACTACCGGCGGCACGAAGCGCTTCAGGTCATGGAGGATGCGATCACCGCGAACCCGAAGATCGACGCGGTGTACTGCCACAACGACGAGATGGCCTTCGGCGCTATCCAGGCCCTGGAGGCTCGAGATCGGGCCAAGGGAGTCATTGTTACTGGAATGGACGGCTCCCAGGTGGCGGTGGAGGCCGTGGATCAGGGGAAGCTTGCGGCGACGGTGTACTATCACCATATGTTCCCGCAGGCACTGGAACTGGCCATGAGAGTGCTGAAGGGGGAGCAGGTGCCCAAAATGACCGTGTTGGATGCGCCGCTCGTCAGCAAGGAAAACGTGGCGCAGTACAAGGGAAAGACGTGGTAGCCATGCCCCTCCTCGAACTGCGCGGGATCAGCAAGAGGTTTGATGCAGTGCAGGCCCTGCTGGGCGTGGACCTCAGCGTGGAATCGCATGAGGTCCTCGCCCTGGTCGGGGATAACGGGGCGGGCAAGTCCACCCTCATCAAGATTATCTCCGGGGTCCACCCGCCCGACGGCGGGGAGATCTGGCTGGAAGGCCGGCGCGTGCACATCGGTTCGCCGCAGGTGGCCAAGGATCTGGGGATCGAGACGGTCTACCAGGACCTGGCCCTCTTCGAGCATGCGGACGTCAGTGCGAACCTCTTCGCCGGCCGGGAGATGACCAAACGGTTTCTGAGGATCCTGCCGATTCTGGATAAGGGTCGCATGAAAGATTTTTCCCAGGAGACCCTGACCCGTCTGCGTATCCAGATCCCGGGGATCGATCGGTCCATGAAGCTTCTGTCCGGAGGGCAGCGGCAGTGCGTGGCCATCGGCCGGGCCATTGCCTTCGGGACAAAACTCGTCATCATGGACGAGCCGACGGCGGCCCTGGGGGCGGTGGAGGTGGCCAAAGTTCTCGGGCTGGTGCGGTCCTTGAAAGACCGGGGAATCACGGTCATCGTCGTGAGCCACAACCTCCAGCACGTGTTCTCCATGGCGGACCGGATCGCCGTCCTGCGCCACGGCCGGATGATAGGGAGCGTGCGACCCGCAGAAACCTCCGGAGAGGCCGTGGTGCGAATGATCGTGGGGGCCGACGAGGCGGCGGTGGATCTTCCCTCCTCTCCGCCGGGCGGACGCTGAATACGGGCGGGGTATGGAGACGTGAGGCCGATTCTCTTTCTTCATCGACACTGAAAGGGAAGGAGATGGGCACGTGACGGCAGAGAAGCGGAAGCAGGTACTGGCGCGGTACGAGAACATTGTGTTGGGGGAGGACTTTGGCCCCATCGAAGAGGTCGTGGACGAGTACAAGGTCAAGAAGTTTGCATTTATGATGGACGACTATAACCCCTGGTGCTTCGGCGACTCTCCCTTTGGAAAGCGCATCGGGCACGCCGGCATCCTGGCCAACGACTTGCTTCAGCTCTTCGCGCAGGTGTACGACCCCAACACGGTCGTGGGGCTGCATACCCAGGAAGAGCTGTGGTTCGTGAACCCGGTCTTTGTCGGCGAACGCGCGCGCCTGTATGGGAAGTACGTCGAGAAGTACGAGCGGCGCGGCAAAAGCTATGTGGTGATGGAGGCGGATGCCCGCGGCGAGGACGGTCGTGTGCTCCTCCGACATCGCGGCATCGAGATCTTATACATCGAGCCGGGCCCCGTGGTGGGCAAAAGCACCGCCGAGGCGGCGGAGAAGAGGGTGACCGGGGAGTACAGGAGAGACCTGGAGCCGGTCATTCACGCCCGGCGCGGACTGGCTCCCGGGACCCCTCTGGCGCCTTTGACCAAGACGGTGATGCAAGACCAGATGGCGGTCTTCTCCGGGGTGGGAAAGCATCTGCGCAACATTCACAGCGATATCGAGATCGCGCGGAAGGGCGGCCTCCCCAATACGATCGCCCAGGGGATGATGGAAACCATCTACCTGACCGAGCTGCTTACCCGGTTCTTCGGCGCGTCGTGGTTCACGACCGGCTGGGAGAAGATGAAATTCATCGCCCCCGTGTTCTCGGGCGAGACGATCGCCGCCCGGGGCGTGGTGACCGGTGAGAGCCGGAATGCCGAGGGGACGCGCCTGGAATTGGAAATCTGGATCGAGAGCGCGGCGGGCAAGATGACCGCCGCCGGGTGGGCCAGCGCGCGCACTCAGCCTTGACCCGGGGAGCATCGCCCGCCGGCGCTAGCCGTCTCCGACTGTTGTCATGTGAAATGTATAAGCTGATGTGCGGACGCGCTGGAGGTCTCAGAGCGAGACCTCGACTCGCCAAGGAGGCGTCACGTGAAAAAGATCATCAACGACCCCTTTGCCTTCGTGGACGAAATGCTGGACGGCATCATCCGCGCCCATCCGGACCAGCTCCGGCTGGTAGGGCCCGACAAGCGCGTCGTCGTCCGGGCGGACGCCCCGGTGAAGGGCAAGGTCGGGATCGCCACGGGGGGTGGCTCGGGGCACCTGCCGGTCTTCATGGGCTATGTCGGGAAGGGCCTGGTGGACGGCTGCTCCATCGGGAACGTCTTCTCCTCGCCGACGGTGGAGCAGATGCTGGCCGCGACCCAGGCCATCCACGGGGGGGCCGGCGTCCTGTACCTCTTCGGCAACTACTCGGGGGACGTGATGAACTTCGGCATGGCGGCCGAGATGGCCGAGGCCGAGGGCATCAAGGTCGAGACGGTGCTGGCCGCGGATGACGTGGCCTCGGCGCCGAAGGGGCAGGAGGCGAAGCGGCGGGGGGTGGCGGGCATCTACTACGCCTACAAGCTGGCGGGGGCCAAGGCCGAGACCAAGGCCCCGCTCGCCGAGGTGAGGCGGATTGCCGAGAAGGCCGTGGCCTCGACCCGCTCGATGGGCGTGGCGCTCTCGCCCTGCACGGTCCCGGCCGCCGGCCGGCCGACCTTCACCATCGGCGAAGACGAGATGGAGATCGGCATGGGCATCCACGGCGAGCCCGGGGTGCGCCGGGGCAAGCTCGAGCCCGCCGACAAGATCACCGACCTGCTCATGGAGGCGATCCTGCGCGGACATCGCCCTCGCCAAGGGCGACGAGGTGTCGGTCCTCGTGAACGGCCTCGGCGCCACGCCTAAGGAAGAGCTCTACGTGATGTACCGCCGCGTCCACCAGATCCTGAGCGGCCGGGGCGTCAGTGTCCATCGGCCGTACATCGGCGAATACGCCACCTCCATGGAGATGGCGGGGGCGTCGGTCAGCCTCTGCAAGCTCGATGCTGAGCTGAAGGTGCTCCTGGACGCGCCGGCCCTGACTCCCTTCATCTGCCAGGTGTAACATGCGGACCACGATTTCGAGCCATGACCTGATCGCCCTGCTGGAGAAGATGGCGACGGACATGGAAGCCCAGAAGGATTACCTGTGCCAGCTCGACGCAGCCGTGGGTGACGGGGATCAGGGCGTCACCATGGCCATCGGGTTCCGGGCTATCCGCAACGGTCTCGCCGCACTGGCGGGCCAGGATATCGGAACGATCATCCTGAAGAGCGGCATGACCTTCAACGGGACAGCCGCCTCCACCATCGGCGCCCTCTTGGCCACGGCCTGCATGCGGGCGGCCCGCGAGGCCAAGGGGCTCCAGGAGATTGGCCTCCCGGAACTCACCAAGATGGCCGAGGCCGCTGCGGCCGGCATCCAGGAGCGAGGCAAGGCTGCGCTCGGGGACAAGACGGTCTTGGATGCGCTGGTTCCGGCTGTTCGCGCGCTGCGCGCCGCCACGGACGCGGGCGTGCCGCTCGAGGAGGCACTGAAGCAGTCACTCCTGGCGGCGGAGGAAGGAGTCAAAGCCACGATCCCGCTCAAGTCCAAGATCGGCCGGGCGGCCTGGCTCGCGGATCGGACTCTGGGGCACCAAGATTCAGGCGCGACCTCGTTCTACCTGATGTGGAAGTCCGCGGTCGAATGGCTGAGTTCGCCGAGGCGTTGCAGTCGAAGCTGAAGCGGTGACAGCGAACGCATCCATCTCGCCAGCCCCTGGTCGGTCGCTCGGGGGAGAGGATCTTATTGATTAGTGCATAGTAATGCAATAGTTAGGGCAAGAAAGGGGGCAGGTCCGATTGGGTGAAGCAGCCGCGCAGGAGGCGTTGCGAGCGACGGGTACGGACCAGCACGCCGAGGAGATCGGCCCGCAGCGCCGCGCGGCTGTCGGGGCGCCCATTGGCCAGGTTCCCATTCGCAAGGGTCCAGACGCCCTCGTCTGGGTTCAACTCGGGCGCATAGGGCGGCAAGGCCTCGAGGTGCAGGCGGGGGAAGGCAGCGCAGAGGGCCCGCACGAGCGCCGGATCCGGTTCTTCGATCCCGAGAAGCGGAAGTGGCTCGTGTTCCTCACCAACAACTTCACGCTCCCGGCGCCGACCAGTGCCCAACTCTCCAAGTGCCGGTGGCAGGTGGAACTGTTCTGCAAGTGGATCCAGCAGCACCTGCGGATCAAAGCCGTCTACGGCACCTCGGAGAACACCGTCAAGACCCAGATCTGGATCGCCCTCGCGGTGTACGTCCTGGTCGCCATCGTCAAGAAGCGGCTCCACCGGGAGGCGAGCCTGTACACCATCCTCCAGATTCTGAGCGTCTCCCTGTTCGAGAAGATCCCACTGACGCAAACACTTACGCTCTCCCGGGGTGCTGAACTGGAAGATGATCCTGGCAACCAGTTGAATCTATTCGAGTAACGTTGGGACAGCAGTGGCCGGAGGTAATGGAGAAAGGGGGAGCCATGGACGGATACGCGGGACGGCTGCTCCGGGTGGATCTGGGCAGTGGCACGACCTGGGCCGAGCCCCTCGACGAGGCCAAAGCCCGCCGCTACCTGGGGGGAAGGGGTCTGGGAGCGCGGATCCTGTTCGACGAGGTCCCCGCCGGGTGCGACCCGCTCGGGCCGGAGAATCGGCTCATCTTCGCCATGGGCCCGTTGGCCGGCACATTCGCGCCCGGCTCGGGACGCTACGTGGTCGTCGCGAAATCCCCTGCTACCGGCGGCTTCGGCGAAGCCTACACCGGCGGCTTCGTGGCGCACGAGCTCAAGTATGCCGGCTACGACGGCATCGTCGTGCAGGGCAAAGCCCCGCAAAAGGTCTATCTTGCTATTGCGAATGATCGCGTCGACATCCGGCCGGCTGCCCACCTCGCGGGCCGGGGGACGCTCGAGACCGAGCAGACGATCAAGGAGGAGACGGGCGACCGCGAGACCAAGATTGTGAGCATCGGGCTCGCCGGGGAGAACGCGGTCCGCTTCGCCTGCGTCATGAACGACACCGACAGGGCGGCGGGGCGCACGGGCCTGGGCGCGGTGATGGGGGCGAAGAACCTCAAGGCCATCGCGGTGCGCGGGACCGGCCGCGTGGAGGTGGCCGATCGGAAGGCGTTCCGAGAGCACGCCCTCGCCGACCTCACCAAGATCCGGAAGCATCCGTGGCTAGGGAACAGCCCGGACGGCGTAGGGGCGCTCGGGACCGCGGGCGGCGTCGAGGATCTCTCCAGTGCCGGGATCCTGCCGACCCGGAACTGGGAGACAGGCACCTGGGAGTACGCTGACCGGATCAGCGGCACGGCCATGCAGAACACGATCCTCCTCGGGCACCGCGCTTGCCAGGCCTGCCCCGTCGGCTGCACGCGCGTGGTGCAGGTTGCCGACGGGCCGTTCGGCGGGGTCCGACCGGAGTACGGCGGGCCCGAGTACGAGACCGTGGCGGCCTTCGGCTCGCTCTGCGAGAACCGCAACCTGGAGGCCATCGCCCTGCTCAACCAGCAGTGCAACGGGTACGGCCTGGACACGATCAGCGCGGGCTCCGCGATCGCCTTCGCGATGGAGTGCTTCGAGAAGGGGATCCTCACCGAGAAGGAGATCGGCTTCCGGTTGGACTGGGGCGACGCGGCGGCCATGGTCCGGCTGCTGGACATGATCGCCCGGCGGGAGGGGATCGGCGATCTCCTGGCCGAGGGCACCCGCCGAGCGGCTGCCCAGATCGGGCGGGGGGCGCCTACACTCGCGATGGAAGTCAAGGGTCTGGAGTGCGGCATGCACGAGGCCCGCGGCAAGAAAGGGCTCGCCCTCTCGTATGCCACGGCGCCCCGAGGCGCGGACCACATGGAGGGATTCCAGGACCCGTCGGTCGCCGTCCCCAACGCCTGGCCTGAGCTCGGGGTCACGGAGGCCATGAGCCGTTTCACGCTCGAAGACAAGCCCCGGGTGGTCCGCCTGGCGGAGGACTACACGTCATTTATCAACTCCGTGCCGCTCTGCTCGTTCATGAGTCTCACGGTCGCAGGGATCCGAAACAGCGGCGAAATCTCCGGCATGCTCGCCGCGGCCACGGGCTGGACAGATCTCACATTTGCCGAGGAGCTGGCGATCGGCGAGCGGGCCTACAACCTGGCGCGCGCGTTCACGGTGCGGGAGAGTGGCGGCACGGCCGACGACCGGCTCCCCGCCAAGCTGTCCAGGAGCCTGCGCGAGGGCGCATCCCGGGACCAGGTCATCACCGACGAGGACTTCCGGCCCGCCCTCCAAGAATACTACAAGTTACGCGGCTGGAGCGAGACCGGCACGCCCACCGAGACGAAGCTCAGGGAGCTGGGACTGGCGGACGTGGCAGCGCAACTCGGGAGAAAAGGAGGCGGCCGATGAGTCGCATGATCGTGGTGGACCCCGCCAAGTGCACCAATTGCCGCATGTGCGAGCTGGCCTGCTCGCTCGCGACGACCGGCGCCTTCGCCCCCTCGCGGAGCCGCATCCGGATTCACGCGTTTGCCGAGGAGTTCAAGTACATTCCCCTCCTGTGCTTCCAGTGTGCGGCGGCGCCGTGCGCCAAGGTCTGCCCGGCCGGCGCCCTCGTGCAGGGAGCGGAGCTGGTGCGCTTCGTGAAAGAGGCCTGCATCGGCTGCCGCATGTGCATGCTCGCCTGCCCGTTCGGGGTCGTGTCATTCGACAGCGCGGAGGGGGTGATCGCCAAATGCGACACCTGCAGCGGCGAGCCGGAGTGCGTGAAGTTCTGCACGCCGCGCGCCCTGGAGTTCCGGGAGCTGGAGTTGGGGGACGTGCCCAAGGGACGGGACTTCGCCCGCCGGATCGTCGAAGCGGCCAAAGGCTAACCACCCGGCAGACCGGCGGGACCACCGGCGCCAGGAGCAGAGGTGTCCCAGCGGAGAATCGTCATCGTGGGTAATAGTGCCGCCAGTCTCGCCGCGCTGGAGGCCATCCGGCGCCACGACGGGATGTGCCCCGTCACGCTCGTCGCGGACGAACGCGTCCCCGCGTACTCGCGGGTGATGCTGCCTTATTTCGTGAGCGGGGAACGCCGCGACCTGTCCCTGCGACCCTTCGATTATTACCAGCGGATGGGCGTGCAGGCGCTGCTGGGTCGCCGGGCGGTCCGCCTCGAAGCCGAGGCGCTCGTGCTCGACGACGGGACCGCCCTGCCTTTTGATCGGCTCCTGATCGCAACCGGATCCCGGGCCGCGGTCCCGGAAATTGAGGGCGTCCACACGCCCGGGGTCTGTCCGCTCAAGAATCTGGCAGATGCCATCCGGATCCGCGGGCACCTCCCTGGGGCCCACCATGCGGTTGTTCTCGGCGGAGGGCTTATCTGCCTGCTCGTGGTCCGCGCTCTGCTCAAAGTGGGCCTGTCGGTGGCGATCGTCGTCTCATCCGACCGGCTGCTCTCACGCATGCTGGACGAGGAGGGCTCGGCCCTTGTCCAGCACCGCCTCGCGCAGGCCGGGGTGCGCATTCTTACCCACACCGACGCCTCTCGGATTGTTGGCAGGAACGGCCGGGCCTGCTCTGTTGTGACCGCGGCGGGAGAGGAGTTGCCGGCCGATCTCGTGATTCTGGCGAAAGGGATTCGGCCGAACACCGGCGTCGCCCAGACGGGCGGGGTGGCCATCGGCCGCGGTATCCTCGTTGATCAATACATGCGCACGAGCCGGCCAGGCGTGTTCGCCGCAGGCGATTGCGCCGAGTCACCCGATCTGCTCGCGCCCGGGAGGCGGACGATCGCCGGGACGTGGTTCGAGGCCGTTTCCCAGGGTGAGACGGCAGGAGCCAATCTGCTGGGTCGGTCCCGTCCCAGCCTCGGCACCCTCAAGATGAACGTCATGGAGATCCTCGGTGTCGCGGTGGCGTCGATCGGGATGACCGGGGCACCGGGTGGCGAAGGAGGGGTCCTGGTGTCTTCGCGGGACGGGGTCTACCGGAAGCTCGTCATCTCGCATGATCGGATTGTCGGGGCCGTGCTCGTGGGCGATGTGTCCGAGGCAGGCCCGATTGCATCATTGATCCGCCGTGGGCTCACGCGCTCCGAACTCCAGCCCGTCGACTTCTCGCGGCCCATCCGCTATGCAGAGCTCGGGCTGCTGCGGGGTGTGAGGTTTCGCGGCTCCGAGGGTTGCCAGCCACCATCCCCCCCTAGTGCCCCATGGCCCTTTGCGTAATGGAGCGAGAAAACCTGAGGGGATCGGTTGGGCGACCGATTGTGCCAAAAGTGTGTCATAACCGTTCGACATCATCCATGATAATCCGTTGTTGATACTTGTCCTCCGCAAAAACCTCGTCCGCCCTCGCTGGGCAGTGGTAAGCTCCCGCCCTCAAAGCCGTGAATGAATCGGCATTGCAGCCGATCCAGCGAATGGAGGAGGGGAGCGTTCTTACCTATGCGGACGATCGCGGGGTGCCTCCATCTGTTTCGGGTCGCGCTGGCGCTTGGAGGGGACGGCCTGGCGTTTCTCGGGACGATGTTCCGGTCCTGGACGGCCCTGGCTGCGGAGAACGTGTTTCCTCCAGAAGCAGCTCGCCCTGTACTGGGAGCGCCAGGCAACGCCCCGGCGCTCATCGGATGGGACGCGACTCGCGCTAGTTCTGCTCACGCGCTGCTTCGCCTGCCGGGAGGCGCCCACAATCGTGCAGCCTGCCACCCTGATCCGCTGGCACCATCAGGCCTTTTGCCTTGTGGTTCCCGAAAACTCACTATCTTGGGGCCAGGATAGCGAGTTATCGGGAACCACAAGTCGGCAGGAGAGCGGCGGCCATCAACCAAAGGACTCTAACCTCGCGAGGAGAAGCATCCAGTGAGAGCACTGAGCGGCGTTCGCGTCCTCGACCTGTCGCGATTCATCGCCGGCCCCTTCTGTTGCCAGATCCTCGGTGACAACGGCGCTGAGGTGGTCAAGGTGGAGAAGCCGGACGGGGAGCCAGCCAGAGCCATCCCCCCGTTCGTCCGGGGCGAGAGCCTGTACTTCATCGCCTTCAACGGCAGCAAGCGCGGAATGACGGTGAATCTGCGCTCCCGCGATGGTCTGGATCTGCTCCGCAAACTGATTGCCAAGGTGGACATCGTGGTGGAGAACTTCCGTGCCGGGACGATGGAACGGATGGGCCTTGGGTATGAGAGGCTGGCGGCGGACAACCCAGGCCTGATCATGGTCTCCATCTCGGGTTTCGGCACAGAGGGGCCCTACGTCGGCCGCCCCGCCTTCGATGAGATCATCCAGAGTATGAGCGGCCTGGCCAGCATGACGGGCGAGGCGGACGGCCCGCCAACTTTGTCCGGCACCTACGTTGCGGACTTCGTCACCGCCCTTTATGGCGCCATCGGGGCCCTTCTGGCGCTCCAGTGGCGGGCGCAGACCGGTCGCGGCCAGTGGGTCCGGACGAATCTCCTGCAGTCTCTCACCTCCATCCTGAACACCAGCGTGAGCCGCCAGTTGGTCACCGGCGAGGCGCCCGGGCGTCGGGGGAACCGCAACGCGGCCATCGCCCCCGGCAACGTGTACCGGACCCGGGATGGCCATGTGACGATCGAGGCGCTGACGCAGGACACGTGGGAGGTCCTGGCGCGGGCCATCGGACGAGAGGATTTGATCCGCGACCCCCGGTTCATCGACGTGGTGAGCCGGCACCGCAACATGGACGCGCTGGATCGGGAGATCCAGGCCTGGATCGAAGAGCGCACGGTGGATCAGGCCGTCGCCATTTTGGAGCGCCATTCCGTGCCGTGCGGCCCCGTGCTGGACATTCCCGCTCTGGTGAAAGATCCGCAGTTCCTGGCCAACGGGACGGTGGTGGAGGTGAACTACCCGCCCGTGGGACCCGTCCCCGTGCTGGCGCCGCCGATGCGGCTCCTCGGTGAGGGGAATCCGCAGCGAGGACGCCCGCCTGTTTTGGGCGAGCACACAGCCGAGGTCCTCAGGGAATGGCTCGGCCTCGGCCCGCAGGACATCGAACTGTTGCGCGCATCAGGGGCGCTGTGAGTCGGAGAGGAATAGGTGAGGAGACGGCCGAGGGCGTCATGAAGCCTGTCTCGTTACCAGACACCCCGGCCGTCTCGGTGCTTCCTGGGTATTCCCTGGCCTGCCCTCCTCAGGCCCCCGGAATCGGTCGAGGGACGACGGGCTGCCGGCTCTTGGTGGCCGGGTCATACCACTCGGTGATGTTCTCCTTGCTCATGAAGGGCGACGGGAAGACGATCTCCTTGGGCACCTTCTGCCCCCGCAGGATGCGTACAGCCACCTCGACGGCTTCGGCTCCAAAAGGTAGGTAGTAGAAACAGCCGTACAGGTCGCCGTTGTAGACCGCTTGCAACTCCTCTAGGGTCAGGCCGTCGTAACCCACGAACCACATCTCTTTGGCCCGACCGGCCTCCTTCGCCGCCTGAATCGCGCCCAACGCCATGTCGTTGGAATGGCAGTAGACGGCGTCGATCTTGGGATGCGCTCGGAGGATGTCCTCCATGGCGCGCAGGGCTTGAGCCCGGTCGTAGTTGCAGACCACATCAGCGACCACCTCGATGCCCTTCTCGTTGTTGATGATTTCGCGGAAGCCCCTGCCCCGCATCTGGTTCACCACCGAGCCGGGCTTGCCTTCGATCTGGACGATCTTCCCCTTGTCGCCCAGCTTCTGCACGAACAGTTTTCCGGCCTCTCGAGCGGTAGCCAGAGTGTCCACCGAGAGGTGACTCGTGAAGTTGGCGCCCCCAGCGAGACTGGAACTGAGCACCACGATGGGGATGCCAGCCTGGTTGATGGTCTTGACCGCCGGGGTGATCGCTTCCGCGTAATAGGTGTTGATCAGGATAACGTCCACCTTCCTGGTAACCAGGTCCTCCAGATTGGTCACCTCCTTGGTTGGGGTATCATCCGCGTTGTACGTAATGCACTTCAGGCCGTACTTGGCGGCCATCTCCTCTACAGCTCGCCGCTGCTGTGCATTCCACTCAGCGTTGAGGTAGGTGTTGGAGTATCCAATGGTCTTGCCGGCGACATCGGAGGTGGCTGCCCCTCCTGCGGTTCTGCCCCAACCTGCCAGCACGAGGCCGCCGAGGGCTCCCGATCCTAGCTGAAGAAAACCGCGCCGGGTGAGCTGACCCTGGCTGCTGGCCGATCTCTTCGACTCGAACATGTCCAACCTCCTTTCACCATGGCGCACCGATCAAGATCCTTCCGGCAAGAGCGTCATTGCTCTTTTGGAAACCTCGAGGGTGCGCCACGACTCCCCTGGTGATGGCAGTCTTTCAGCGGTTCTTTAGTTCGCTGACGACCACGGCAACGACGATAATCACCCCCTTTAGCAGCATCTGCGCGTACGGCGAAACATTCGTCAGGTTCAGGATGTTGGCCAGGAATGACAGGATCACGACGCCGGCGATCGTCCCATGCACCCCTCCGATACCGCCGTCGAAGGAGGTCCCCCCGATGAGCGTGGCCGCGATTGCGTCGAGCTCGAAGAGATTACCCGCGTTGGGCTCGCCCACGGTGAGCCGGCTGACCATCACCACGCCAGCCAGCGCGGAGAGGAAGCCGCTGATGCAGTAGACCATCACCCTGTTTCGCCCCACATTAATACCGGACAGGCGCGCCGCCTCCTCGTTAGCTCCCACGGCGTAGATCTCGCGGCCTGGCACAGTCTTGGTCAGCACGTAGGCGGAGACCACCCAAACCAGAACGAACAGGACGACCGGAACCGGCACTGGGCCAAAGCGCCCCGAACCCAAGAAGGTGAAGCTTTCGGGTGGATTGTGGACCACGATATTACTGCCATTGGTGTAGATGTACACCATGCCCCGCACGAAGATCAGTGCACCCAGGGTCGCGATGAACGGCTGAAGCCGGAGCCGTGTGATCAGCAACCCGTTTACCAGACCCAAAAAGGTTCCCACCAGCAGGGAAAGCGCCAGCACGAAGCCGACCCCTTGGTGGGCGTTATTTGCGGCCAGCACGGCGCAGAACCCGAGGATGGAGCCGGCGGACAGGTCGATGCCGCGGTTCAGAATCACGAAGGTCATCCCGATGCTGACCAGGCCGACCATGCTGGCGCCTCGTAGGACGTTGAAGATGTTGATCACCCCAAGGAAATAGGGGGAGATCAGGGCGGAAATCACGAAGAGGAGTACGAGCGCCCAGATGTTGCTCCAGCGGATGAGGAGGCGCACAATGCCGGCGATAGAAAGCGTTGGGCGGGAGGCCCGCTCCGGCGGCGGCATGACCTGACGAGAAAAGGTGGCGCCTTGTGCCGAACTTCGAGATGCGGCCTCAGGCATGACAGAACTCCTTTAGTGAGCTTGGGATCGCCAGCTCAAGAATCTGCTCTTCTGTTGTGCCGCCACCGGACAACTCTCCTGTCAGGCGGCCGGTACTGATCACGAGGACGCGATCGCTCATCCCCAGGACCTCGGGCAGTTCGGAGGAGATCATGATGATGGCCTTGCCTTCTCGGGCGAGCCGGTCCAGCAGTTGGTAGATCTCCGCCTTTGCCCCCACGTCGATGCCCCGGGTGGGTTCGTCAAATATCAAGATCTCGGTCCCCTTGATTAACCACTTGGCGAACGCGACTTTCTGTTGATTTCCTCCACTTAGGTTCAGCACCAACTGCTCGAGGCTCGGCGTCCGCACGTTGAGCATACTAACATACTCTTGCGCCAGGGCAAGTTGGCGGGCGCTATTGAATCTTCCATGATGGCTCACCTTTTCGGGTGCGGCCATCGTTATGTTCTCTCTGACGGAAAGCCGCATGACGAGACTGTCCTTGCGATCCTCGGCAAGATAAGCGATACCTGACCGGATGGCGTCTCGGGGAGATTTGATCTCCACTCGCCGTCCCCGCAGGAGCAGCTCTCCGCCAGCGGGAGGTTCTGCGCCGAAAATGGCGCGCGCCAGCTCGGTTCGCCCCGCTCCAACCAGCCCGGCCACGCCCAGGATTTCTCCCCGCCGCACCACGAAGCTGATATCCCGGAAGCGCCCTCCCGCGAAGCCCCGAACTTCCATGATGACCTCCCCCACCTGGTCACGCCTAGGCGGGAAGGTGTAGCCCAGCCGTCTTCCCACCATGAGGGCGATAAGCCCTGGCTTGTCGATCTGTTTCACAGGCAAAGCGGCGACTCGCCGCCCATCTTTGAGTACCGTGACATTGTCCGCGATTTGAAACACCTCATCGATTCGGTGGGAAATGTATATGAAAGCGACTCCGCGTTGCTTGAGCCGCATGATGACCCCGAAGAGCGTTTCCAGTTCCACGGGGGTTATGCTAGCCGAGGGCTCGTCCAGAATAATGACGCGAGCGTTATATGAGAGGGCCTTGGCGATTTGCACCAGTTGCCGGTCAACCATGCTCACACGGAAAACCGGCATCCGTGGATCGGTGCCCATTCCCAGACTGTCCATGAGCTCCCGTGCGCTGACGTAGAGCTGCCGCCAGTCCACCCGTCCCCGCCCCTTGATGGGGAGACGTCCCATGAAGATATTCTCTGCGATGCTGAGGGGGGCGGCGAGCTTCGGCTCCTGATGGACCATGCTCAGACCAAGGAGAATGGCCTTGTGAGGGCTCTCGATGCGGACGAGTCGGCCATCGAGGAGGATCTCGCCAGCGTCGGGCTGGTAGATCCCGTCGAAGATCTTCATGAGGGTGGACTTGCCCGCACCATTTTCTCCGACCAGGGCATGGATCTCTCCGGGCCTCAGTACCAGATCGACACCATCTAGGGCCTGGACACCTGGAAAGGTCTTCGAGATTCCCCGTGCCTCAAGGATGTAGGGCGATGGTGCCTCCATGCAATGTGTCCTCCGGGAAATTAATGAACCAGAAGCGAATAGAAGCTTGGGAAATGCGGGCGGCGAGCCCAGCCCTCCCAGCCAGAGACCCTCTTTGTGCTCACTCTCACATGCCTTCCCCGGCATGCTTCATCAGGAATGCCAGTCCTTGTCGGGCCAGTTCGTCAGGTGATGGGAAGAGCTCCCGCCAGATCGCTGTAGTAATACCCAGCTCGGGGCTGGATGCCCCAAAGCTCTCAATGGAGCCAACACCGGCGTACCCGATCTCCTTCAGGGCCGCGAAGACGCTCACCCAGTCGACGTTGCCGCGTCCCAGCGTGCCCCGGTCGCTTTCATTCAGATGAAGGTGTCGCAGACTCTTCGCATGCCGGCGGATCGTCGCGGCGATCCCCTGTTCCTCGATATTCATATGGTACGTGTCGAGCAACAGGCCGACGTTCGGTTGCCCAATGCTGTCCACCACGGCTTGGGCCTGTGCCGCCGTGTTCAGCAGGTATGTTTCGTAGCGATTCACCGGTTCGACCAAGATCGTCAGATCGCAACTCCTGGCGAAGAGCACCACCTCCGAGAGACCATCCACGAGCCAGCGAATCTCGTCTGCGGTGGGCCCCCTCCCGGTGAACCAGCCGGGAACCGCGTACAGCATTCCGCCGAAATGTCGAGCGCCCATCGCCCGCGCCGCCTCCACCGCCGCCTTCAGGAAGGCCACCGTTTGCTTGCGTGTGGCGCGATCCGTCGTCACGAGTCCTTTATCCTTGGGAAGCCCCATCGTCCCGTACAGCTCCATGCCCGCGGCCTCAGCGCGGCGGCGGATGGCCACCGGATCCACCGCCGCGAGATTCACGAGGGTGACCTCGAATACTGAGAAGCCCAGGGCCCTTGCGTGATCAATCAGGTCGATGTTCGCGTTGCTCCAGCCGGTGGTCCAGAGCCGACAATGAATGCCAAAGCGCATGTCACGCCTCCAAGGGAGGAAAAGGACATTCTCCAACTCCTCCGCCCGGGCGTTTCACCGACAAGACCATAAATTCACAGTACCCCTCATCCAGCGCGGGAGTCAATCCTAGAGTTAGTTGAACTTCGCGAAACAAGCTCCCGGTCATGAGGTTACGCAGGCAGGATAGCTCCCACGGTTCTCTCGGCACCCACCTCGACGAGCAGTGCCTGCCGGAGCAGGGGCAGCGCACGGAAGCTTTTGATGCGCCGGAGGCGGAGCTCGGTGTCGAGCAGGGCGGCGGCTAGCCCTGACTGCTCTCGAACGCCTTCACTCCTGCTTCATACGCGTGGGCAATCTCCTGCAACGCCCTGAGATGCTCGCCCCGCGCGGCGAGAGCGTCGGCCTGTGCCAGACGGCGGGGAATGGCGGGATCGGCGTCCGTCGGCAATGCCGCGGTGGTCAAGTCGGCCAGCAAGCGTCGCTCACCCGCGCGGTTCAGACCTAGGTAGGGGAGACCGTCATACCAGAGCAGCCGCTCCTCAGTCCCGGCGAACGGGTGCCGTGCGCCTGCCATCCCGGCGAGGGTGGCGCCAAGCTCCTCGGCCCGGGCGAGCGCTGCACTCCAGTTGAAACGAGTCACGGGCAGCGGCTCGATTGCGCGCATCTGCTGCACCTGGAAGAAATGGTAGACGGGCCGCAAGCCCGACACCAGGCCGTTGCCGGTGCCGCCGGCGATGCCAATGCCGAAGGCGGGCAGGCCGGCCAAGGGGGCCGAGCGCGCATACACCCGGAACATCTTGAGGATGAGGTACTTCACCATCCCGGTGGTATCCCACCAGTAGATCGGCGCGCCCAGGATCAGGGCGCCACAGCGGAGCAGCTTGTCGCTCAGGTATTCGAAGGCGGGGTCGGGGTACTGACACTTCAGCGTGGTCATGCACTCCCACGGCAGGCAGTCCTTGCATGCCTCTACCACATGGTCCGCCAGTTGGATCAGCTCGACCTTCGCGCCAGCTTTCGCCGCCCCCTCCAGTGCCGCTGTCACCATGTGGAAGGTTCGGCCGTCACGATTCGGGCTGCCCGCCAGCCCCAGCACGCTCCCGTTCCCTGCCATCCCTGCTCTCCTCTCCGACACGTTGTCCACGCCGTCCCTCGGCGGCGTCAGCCCGGCCGCCACGGGTAACCACCCTACATCATCGGGGAAATCCTGTCACGACCAACGGCCGATTTGTCTGGATCGAGCACAGACCTTCCCTCCCCTGCCGGATGACGGTCGGGAGAATCCACCAGCTCCAGCGGGAGTTCATCTCAGTACAGAGGGTGCGCCTGGCCTGCCCCCATTGATTGGTCCACCCGCAATGTTAGTTCAAGCCGGCTCCTAACGCCAGCGCCGGGAGCGGCAGCGGGGTGAGCGTGGGGACTGCCCGCGCCTCGGGGGCCGGGGGTCGATAGCCCAAGGCACTGTGCGGCCTCACGGTGTTGTAGTGCTGCCGCCACCATTCGACCAAGACCTGGGCTTCTCGCAGCGTGTAGAAGATCTCCCGATCGAGGAGCTCATCCCGGAGCTTCCCATTGAAGGACTCACTCCGTGGGATTATTACCGTGGTGACCCTGCGACTCGGTTCGCTGCGGCCCATCCCGCAGCCTAATTCAACCATGGACGCGCTCACTAATTTCGAGAGCCGATTGTCTCGAAGGATCGTGGGCAGAACAGATCATCTCGGGCTGCTCGATGGCACAACACCCTCCTTGGGGAAGAGCTTCTCGCAGATGGGCTTCCCCTCGGGCAGGACCGAACGCAGGAACATGTTGACAGGAATTTGGTTTCTGCTAGGCACGGCTTAATATCCGTTTCCTCAGCCCTCGCTCTACCCGATCTCAACCTTCAGAAGTTCCTGCACTTTCTCCAGGATACCGTCGACGTCCAGTTTGTAGAAATGCAGTAGTTCGTTCGGATAGCCAACCATGGAGAACTCATCCTGCAGGCCCAGGCAGCGCATGGCGCAGGTCCTGCCGTTTCTGGCTATAACCTCGGCCACCGCGCTGCCCAGCCCGCCTATCACGTTGTGGTCTTCCACCGTGATAATGCGGCGCGTGTCCTTCACGGCCTGCATGATGGCTGCCTCGTCAATCGGCTTGATTGTGTGCATGTCGAGCACGCGTAGCGATATGCCATTGCGCTTGGCGATCTCGGCTGCCTTCAGGGCCCCCTGGGCTGTCCGGCCGGCTACGATGACGGTGACATCCGTGCCCTCATGCAGCGTGATAGCCTTGCCGATCTCGAAGTCGAAGTCCATGTTCTTATGCAGGGGCATTTCGAAGCTGCGGCCTATGCGGATATAAACGGGCAGGTCGGTCTCGAACGCCGCCACGACCGCCTTGGCGGTCTCATAGGAGTCGGCGGGGGCAATCACCGTCATGTACGGGAAAGTGCGCATGACGCCCAGGTCTTCAGTGCAGTGGTGCGTGGTGCCCCCCTGTCCGAAAGAGGTGCCCGAGTGCGTGCCGATGATCTTGACGTTGCGCTTCTGATAGCAGATGTCGGTCCGCACGAACTCGGCCGAGCGCAGCGAGGCGAATACCGCGAAGGTCGAGACCACGGGAAGCATGCCCGCCGCCGCAAGGCCGGAGGCCACGGCGAACATGTTGTTCTCGGCGATGCCGAAGTTGAAGAAACGTTCGGGGAATCTCTTTTGAAACTTGCCGATCTTGGTCGTACCGGCCAGATCCGCCGTCAGTGCCACGATATTCTTGTTTTTCTCGCCGAGCTTCGTCAATACCTCGCCGAATATTTCAGCCTGTGTCATGTTACCGCCATCATCTATTGTCCAGGTAATGCCCTTCGTGACTGCCATCTTCCACCTAACCTTTCCGGATGGATTCAAGGGCCTTGGTGGCCATTTCGGAGTCCAGAACGGCGTAATGCCAACTGGCCTTGTTCTCCATGAAGTCGACACCCTTGCCCTTGACGGTTTTGGCGATAATGACGACCGGCGTTTCCTTCTCGGCCAGGGATTGCTCAATCGCGTCGCAGATCTGGTCGAAGTCGTGTCCGTTTATCTCTAGAACCTTGAAGCCGAAAGCCCGCCACTTGTCAGCGAAAGGCTCCAGCGCCATAACCTGCTCAGTGGGACCGTCCATCATGAAGCCGTTGCGATCAACGATGGTGATGAGGTTGCTCAGCTTGTAGTGGCTGGCCGACATGGCCGCTTCCCAGATGGAGCCCTCGTTGCACTCGCCGTCGCCCACGAGACAATAGGTGTGCCATTTCATTCTTTGTAGCCTGGCGCCGATAGCCATGCCCACGGCTATGCCCAGGCCATGCCCCAGCGAGCCAGTGGAGGCGTCCACGCCTCTGACCTTGAGGCAGTCAAGGTGCATGCCGAACGGCGAATGCATCTTGTTGAAGTCCTTGAGATCCTCCCGGTTGAAATACCCCAGGTCTCCCAGAAGCGCCGCGTAGCCGATTCCGCCATGCCCTTTGCTGAGCACGAAGCGGTCGCGCTCCGGCCAGTTCGGGTTCTTGGGATCAATCTTCATATACTTATAGTACAGGGCCACCAGGATGTCGGTCTGGGAGAGTGCTCCGCCGACATGGCCGCCGCCGCACTTCTCAGTGATTTCCACTATGCGCTCGCGGTTCCTTCTGGCCATATCCTGCAACCTCTTGCGTTCACTTGCTTCTAAGACCATTTTACCTCCTTGCCTAATGCAGCTATGATTCAGCAATGGGTTTCAGCATGAAATTGCGGGCACCGGAGGCCGTAATATTATCGCTAGTCTCGAGGAGGTCTCTCCAGTTCGTCCTAAGCGAGTGGGTCAAATGGGACTCTGGACCGCCTCTCACCCCATCACCAGCCGCGGCAGGAAAAGGACCAGGTCAGGGAAAATCACGGAGAGCGGAATCACCCCCACCATGATCGCCACGAACACCCATACGTTGCGAGAACTGTCGCTGAGGGTCGTCTTGGCGATCGCAGCCGAGATGAAGAGGTAGTTGGCGACTGGCGGAGTAACGGTGCCAACCACAAGCGTCATACACAAGATCACCGCCCAATGAAGCTCGTTGATTCCAAACCGCGTAGCTAGCGGGTGAAGCACTGGCACCCGGATGATGATGGACGCCGCCTCCTCGACGAAGCCGCCCACGATGAGCAGGAAGATGCTCACAATCAGAAAGATCCCGAATCGGGTCGTCGTGAGTGACGTCAAGAATTGGGCGGCGACCATCTGCTTCGTGGACGCGAACAGATCCCACGAAACCCCCTCCAAGTCACGCTAGCAATGCGACCCTAGGACCTGGCGAGCACTTCCGGGTTAGGCAGAGAGGGTGGTCGCACGCCGCGCAGTACCTGCACCACGACTTGGCCCGATCGCCGGCGCAACGCGCGCTCCGATTCCTCCGAATACCACGCCGTGTGCGGAGTAAGGAGCACCCGCGGCAAGCTTCGGATCGGACGATCTATGGGCAGCGGCTCGGTCTCGAGGATGTCTAGGGCCGTGCCGGCGATCCAACCCTCGCGCAGGGCGCGCACCAAATCGTCGGTGGTAACTACTGCCCCGCGGCCGGTGTTCACGACCACTGCACTCGGCTTCATCACGCGGAGGGTCCTCTCGCAGAAGATTCCTCGGGTCTCCGCAATCAACAGCGAGTGGATGGTCACGATGTCCGAGGCCCGGAGAAGGTCCTCCAGTCTGACGGACTCCACCCCCAAGGCAGCGAAGACGTCTTTCGGAACGTAGGGGTCAATCCCGACTAAGCGCAGGCCGAAGCCGCGCGCACGCACGGCCACGGCCTGGCCTATTCGGCCCAGCCCCAGTATCCCCATGGTCTTTCCCTCCAGCCGGTGGACCGGTTTAATGGGGAGACCCCAGCCCGCAGATCGTACTTGGTGGTCCAGCTCGCCGATCCGCCGCCACCAAGCGAGAAGAAGCGCCATGGTATGTTTGGCCACTTCGCTGATGCAGTAGTCGGACACGTTGACGCTTGACTCCACGAAAGCTGTCGAGGTCATTTCGCCGTTAGCCTGACTTTCGCTACTGGACTTCAGAATCCGCGATTTTCATCGCGGCGGTTCCCATAAGTCGTTGCCGGATAAGCAGCGTATCCTGAAAAACGCGCCGGGGGCAGACCTACCCCCTTTGCGTGGCGCCGGGAGTGCGGTAGGCTCCGGCCGCCATGTACCTCAGGTGTCACCGCCGGCTCAAGGACGGCAAAGAGCATCGTTACTGGAGCATCGAGGAGAAGTACCGCTGCGCCGACGGGCGGCCGGTCGATCGGCACGTGCTCTACCTCGGGGAGATCAACGACAGCCAGCAGGCGAGCTGGCTGCGCTGCATCGAGGCCATCGAGGAGGGCAGCCAGCGGCAGCTGCGGCTGGCCCTCTTCCCCGCGGACCAGGCGATCCCGGCGCACGCCGCGGCCATCGGCGTCCAAGTGCGCCTCAGCGAGTTCACGCTGTACCAACCACGGCAGTGGGGGGCCTGCTGGGTCGTCTGCCAGCTCTGGGCCGCGCTGCAGCTCGACCAGTTCTGGCGCGAGCGGCTGCCCCCGAGTCGCGAAGGGACCTCCTGGTACCACGTGCTGCTGGTCCTGGTCGCCTACCGCTTCCTGGCGCCGGGGAGCGAGTGGTGCCTCCACCGGGAGTGGTTCACGCACAGCGCGATGGGCGATCTCCTGGGCGAGGACGTCGCGGTGGTGGCCAAGGACACGCTGTACCGGTGCCTGGACAAGGTGGTCGCCCACAAGGATGCGCTGTTCACCTTCCTCACTGCGCGCTGGCAGGATCTCTTCGGGGTGACCTACGATCTCCTGCTCTACGATCTGACCAGCACCTACTTCGAGAGCGACCCACCCTTCCCCGAGAGGGATCCCCGCCGCCACGGCTACAGCCGCGACCACCGGCCGGACTGCGTGCAGGTGGTGCTCGCGCTCGTCGTGACCCCCGAGGGCTTCCCCCTGGCCTACGAGGTGCTGCCGGGCAACACGACCGACAACACCACGCTCCCCCTCTTCCTCGCCCAGATCGAAGCCCGCTACGGGGCGGCCCGGCGGATCTGGGTGATGGACCGGGGCATTCCCACCGAGGCGCACCTCGCCCAGCTGCGCGCCCGCGGGGCCCAGTACATCGTCGGCACGCCGAAGGGCCGGCTGACGGCACTGGAGCAAGGTCTCCTGCAGCGGCCCTGGCAGGCCGTCCGGCCCAGCGTCCAGGTGAAGCTGCTGCCGCAGGACGCCGACCTGTACGTCTGGGTGCAGAGCGCGGCGCGCGTGCAGAAGGAGCGGGCCATGCGCCGGCGGCGCCTCAAGCGGCTGTGGGCGCGCCTGCACACCTTGCAGCGGCAGCGGCCCACCTACGAGACGCTCCTGCTGAAGCTGGGCGCGGCGAAGAAGGATGCGGGCCGCGCGTGGGGGCTGGTCCAGATGGAGTTGCCGGCACCGCCGCCGAAGGGGGAGCGCGCGCGGCGGGTCGATTTCACGTTCACCCTGGACAGGGCCAAGCTCCGCCGGGTCCGCCGGCACGAGGGGCGGTACCTCCTGCGCTCGAACCTGACCGAGACCGATCCGGCCCGGCTCTGGGAGTGCTACCTGCAACTCGTCGAGGTGGAGGCGGCCTTCAAGACTCTGAAGGGGGACCTCGCCGTGCGCCCGATCTACCACCAGCGCCCCGCGCGGATCGAGGCCCATATCTTCGTCGCCTTCCTCGCCTACTGCCTGCACGTCACGCTCCGAGCGCACCTGCGGCCCCACGCGCCCGGGCTCACCGTGCGGCAGGTCCTGGACAAGTTCGCCGCGATGCAGCTGCTCGATGTGCACTTCCCCACGACCGACGGCCGGGAGTTGATCTTCACACGCCACACGGAGCCGGCACCCGACCAGCAACTGCTCCTCACGCAACTCGGGTGGACGCTGCCCGCGCAGCCGCCGCCCCGCATCACTGCAAAAAGAGTCGTGCAAATGTAGGGCAGACCTGTGGAGGGGAGCGGCCGGAATATCAACGAGTTAGGTCGGCACACACCCTCCAGTGGCGAAAGTGAGGTTAGGGGTTCGCCGGCTCGCCTGCCACCTCCGCAGAACGTGTGGAAGAATCCCGGCACTAGGTACAAAGCCCCCAAACACGCTGTGAATTGGAGGCCGAACTTCTCGGGGCCGGATTCTTTCCTGGCCGCTCAGTTCAGCTGCAAGCCGCCGCACACGTTGTACGTTTGTCCGGTAATGTAAGCAGCATCGTCCGAGGCCAGGAAGGTGTACACCTTGGCCACATCCTCCGGGGTCTCGATCCGCCCTAAGGGAATGGCGGCGATTCGGGACTGCTTCATCGCCCCGGTGGGCTTCCCTTCCATGGCCGACCATTCCCGGTCGATGCTGACCCACATTTCGGTATCTACGATGCCGGGTGCAACAGCGTTAACCCGGATTCCGTGTTTGGCCAGGGCCAGGGCCAGGGACTGGGTGATCCCAATGACGCCGAACTTCGAGGCGCAATAGTCCGCCATCAACGGCTTGCCCGACCGGCCCGAGATGGACGCGGCATTCAGGATCACCCCGTGCTTCTGTTTCACCATCTCGCGGGCCACGGCTTGGGCACAGAAGAATACCGCCTTCAGGTTGAGAGTGAGCGTCCGGTCCCAGTCGGCCTCCGTGAGCGTAAGGGGATCACGGACGAGGGTGATGCCGGCGTTGTTCACCAGGATGTCGATCTTGCCGAACTCCCGGAGAGCTGCTTCGACCATCCGCTGGATGTCGGCTATGCAGGTGACGTCCACCCGCATGGGGACGCCCTTCCGCCCCAGCGCCTGGATCTCCTGAACGGTCGCTTGACTGGTGCCAAGATCCAGGTCGGGCACCAGGACGTCCGCGCCCTCGCGCGCAAACATGAGGGCGGTGGCTTTGCCAATTCCCCGGCCGCCCCCGGTAATGATGGCGGATTGTCCGATGAGGCGCATGGGATGCTCCTTCGTGAAGCCGTCAGCCGTTTGACGCGCCTTTCCTTCCTTCACGTATGACGGGCCGGCATCATTTCTTCACCAAGTACCGGTCTATGACGTCGGAGGCTGGGGCAGTAGCCACGGCGTCTCGTCTTTTTGGCCCGGAATTCGCCTAGAGAGAGAACTCCCTGCCTCGGAAATCAGCCTGCCTGCCCAACTCTTGCTCGATCCGCATGAGCCGGTTGTACTTGGTGACCATCTCCCCCCGGACGGGGGCGCCGATTTTCATCAGTTTGGCCTGGCTGGCCACCGCCAGGTCCGCCTGGACCGGGTCGTCGGTCTCTCCGGAACGCACCGAGGCGACGATATCGTACTTGAGAAAATGGGCGGTATTGGCCGTGACCAGGGCCTCGCTCACGGTGCCGGCCTGGTTGACCTTCAGCAGGATGGCGTTCGCCGCCTTCTTTTGGGCACCCCTGGCCAACCGGGTCGGATTGCTGGCGAAGAGGTCATCCCCCACGACCAGGCAACCCAGTCGGTGCCGCATCTCGGCGAATCCGTCGAAGTCGTTCTCCCACAGGCCGTCTTCCAAGAACAGGATGGGATAGCTCCGAGTGAGATCCTTGTAGTAGTCGATCAGCTCAGGCGTGCTCAGGCTCCCCTGGCGCAGGTTGTATTTTCCACTGGCTTCATCGTAGAGCTGGCCGATGGCAGCATCTATCCCTAAGCCTATGCGCCCTTCATACCCAGCCTTGCCGATGGCCTGCATGATGATGTCGAGGGCTTCCTCGCTGGTCCGGAGCGGCGGGGCCAGGGCGGTTATCTGGGGGATCAGGCCGAAGCGCGACCTGAGCATCTCGTGCAGGGTGTGAAACACTTCGACCCCGGCGCGCAGGGACTCGGCCAGGCTGGAGAAGCCGAATGGGACGATCAGGTAGTCCTCAAAGTCCAACTCATTCCCCGCGGTCGGGGACCCCGACACGAGGTTGGGGCACATCACCGGGATGGCGGCGGCCCGCACTCCGCCGAGGTACCGATAGACCTCCAGGCCCAGGGCCGCGGCCCCCGTCTTCGCCACGGCCAGGGAGACCGCGGTGAGGGTGTTGCCGCCCAAGCGGGACTTCTGAGGCGTCCCGTCCAGTTCGATCATGGCCCGGTCCACGCCCCATTGATCGGTCACCTCCATCCCCAGCAGCCGAGGTCCGATTACCCGCTCCGCGTTCTCGACTGCTTTGAGCACGCCCTTCCCGAGGTAACGTACGCCGCCATCCCGGATGTCGATCGCTTCATGGGAGGAGGTTGAGGTGCCGCTGGGAGAGGAGGAGCAGGCCCGGATCCCCTGGTCAGTGATCACTTCCACCTCCACGGCGGGCACCCCTCGACCATTGATGATCTCACGGGCCTTGACTGCCGCAATGGTTGCGCGGGCCATCCGCTTATCCCCTTTCTTCCACGACCAGGACGCGTAGGTTCATTACATTGGTGCCTGTGGGGCCGGTTATCACCGCGTCCCCCAGGGCTCTCAGGGCGGTGGAGGAGTCGTGCAGCCTGAGAGCCTCGAAGAAATCCAACCCCAGCGCCTTCAGTCGAGACACCGTCTGGCCGTCGGCTATCCCCCCTGCGATGTCGGTGGGGCCGTCCGTGCCCTCCGAATCAATGGACACCAGGGCTACCTCGGGATAGTCGGCGATGTTCCTGGCAAAACCCAGGACGGTCTCCTGGTTGGGCCCACCTTCCCCTGCGGCGCCTTTGATGGCCACAGTGGTTTCCCCGGCGCTGACGAGCGCGCACGGAGGAGGAAAGGGCCGTCGGTACAACTGTATTTCCTTGGCAATCCCCGCCAGGACCGTCCCCACCTCCCGGGACTCACCCTCTAGCTTGGTGGAGAGGACATGGGCATCGTATCCAAGGCTGCGAGCCTTCTCAACTGCCGCTAGGCAGGCCGAACGCTGGTTGCCGGTGTCGAACATGTAGGTCTCCCAGCCCTGGAAGCTTTTCGGTGTTTCCGAAGAGGGGTCCTCTAGACCGCGCTGCAAATAGCGACGCACGTTTTGCGGCGCCTGCTGCCAGATCTCGTAGCGCTGCAGCACCTTGACGGCCTCCCGAAAGGTGGAGGGGTCGGGCAGGCTTGGATCGGGCCACGGCAGCGAATCGGGCGCGGTGTCCTGGGTAAGGGTGACGACCGTGGCAGGCTGGAACAGCTTGACAAGCCCCCCTCCCTTTATCCGGGAGACGTGCTTGCGCACCGCGTTCATCTCCCCGATGCGGGCCCCCGTGCGGAGCAGCAACTGGTTGAGCTTGATCTTGTCGTCTAAGGTCACGCCCTCCACCGGCAGGACCAGCAACGACGAGCATCCGCCGGTCATGCACGCAAAGATCAAGTCGCCCCTTCTCACCTGGGAGGCAATTTCCTGGACTTCGCGTCCGGCCTGGAGGCTTTTGGAGTCGGGAACCGGGTGGCCGGATTTTATGACCTTGATATGCTCCAGCTTCTGCGGGGGCTCTTCTTTGATCGCCACCAATCCACGCGAGATGCGAGGTCCCAGCAAGCGGTCCAGGGCCAGAGCGATGGGGAAGCTTCCCTTGCCCGCTCCGACCACGAACACCCTGCCCATCCGCTTCAGATCGAAGCTCGCGCCTCCCACTTGAAGGCGTCCACTCTCCACCTTGACAATCCTTCTGGTCCCTTCGTAGGTGTCGGCCGCGTCCAGCGCGGCGTCCAGGCAGGCGAGCCCGGTCCGGCGGGCCTTTACTGCGCCATGGCTTAACAGTTCTGGCAGGTTGCGGAAGTGCGACATCGATTGGCGTGCACCCCGTTTTTGATCAACTCAGAAGCTGGACATATTCAACTAGGGTTCTCCCCTCAGGAGAAAGCGGGTCTTAAAAAACGACTTGCCGAGCGATAGCGTGGAATACGCATCCCCTTTATCTTTTCTCTGGTATCCAAATGATCGCTGGCATCACCTCATGAGAACGGAAAGCAGGGGAAGGTTGGCAACACCAAGAAGGAGCTTGTTCACAGTGTTCTCAAGTTGACAATTCATTGCTGCCTCTGCTCTGGATCCGTGTCGATCCCGGATCGATTGAAGAATTTCGACGTGCTCATGAAACGACTTGTCGGTCCGTCCAGATGACGACGCTGCGTAGGATTGAACCCATATTATTTGGGTCTTCAGGACATCGACCAGTCGCCTCGGGCCCTGGCGGCGCGAGTGCCTCGACTTCCTGATCCCGCTGACCGAGGACCACCTGCGACGGATCCTCAAAGAGTGGATGTGCCCCTTCAACCGGGGTCGCCCGGACACCCTGCACGGGCCGGGCCTCCTCGATCCGCCTCCCGGCCTGCCGGCGCCCCCGATCATCGGCCACCGGCTGGCGCCGCAATCCCGCGTCGGGACCCGACCGATTCCGGGCGGTCTCCATCGCGAGTACCACTTCGAGAAAGTCGCGGCATCAGGTCGGCAATTGTTTTTGCGCACCACAGCGAATTGGCTTGACACCGGAACGATATAGCATACACTGTACAAAAGATACAGTATATTTCTATGAGGAATTAATTAAGATGAATGGGCATAGAGGGGGAGAGGAAGAGACATACTTGTCCCTTTCTGAAATAGTCTACCGGAAGATTAGGCGGTCCATCGTTCGTGGCGAGCTTCCACAGGGAGCCAGCGTCATAGAAACTGAGTTGGCTAGCAAACTCCGTGTCAGCAAAACGCCCGTCCGGGAGGCCTTGAGGCGGTTAGCGCAGGAGGGGTTAATCATCACGGCCCCCCACAGGGGAGCGACTGTGGCCAGCCTCGCGCCCTCCGACCTGGAGGAGATCTACCTGATACGGAGTCGGCTGGAGAGCCTCGTGGCCCGAATCGCGGCAGAGCATCTGACGGAGGAGGACGCAGCAGCTCTCCGAGCGATGGTCGACGAACTGCAAGTGCACACTGCCGCCGAGGATACCGAAACAATCCACCGACTCAACGTCACCCTTCACGAACTCATCTGGCGAATTAGTCGGACGCGGCGCATCTCGCAGACGCTTTCCAACCTTCAGGATTACATCGAGATGTCGCGATCAGCCTTGTTGTTGACGCCGCGAGGAGGTGAAGTGCTCTTGGAGGAACACTCGGACATCGTTCAAGCAATCCTGGAAAGAGATCCGGATCGAGCGGAACAGGCGATGATCCAGCACATCGGGCATCAGATCAAGGAGCTTCGCTCGGCCGGTACGAGGCGGGCCACGGAGGGATAAGCCCGTGCAGCAGCCAATTTAGGTCCTTCATTACCTCAATCAGTACTTCGCCGGGATCGGGGGTGAGGCGATCGCGGATGCCTCGGTGGAGCGGCGCCGCGAGGTTGTGGGAGCCGCGCGCGCTCCAAGCTGTGTTGGAAGACAAGGCGGGGATTGTCGCGACCCTCGTCGGGGGCGATAACTATTTCAGCGACGAGCGAGAGAGAGAGAGCACGTGCCGGCGTCCGCGACGGGCTCCGAGACGTCCGTCCCGATGTGGTGGTCGCCGGGCCCGCGTTTGGGGCCGGCCGGTACGGCATCGCGTGCGCCGAGGTGTGCTGTCTGGCGGCCGCTGAAGGCATTCCGGCCGTCACCGCCATGCATCCCAGCAATCCGGGAGCATTGGTGCATCGGCGCGAAGTCCTGATCCTGCCCACGCAGGCGACCGCGGCCGGCATGCCAGAGGCCATCCAGCATCTTCGCACGCATGATCCTCAAGCTAGGGCGGGCCCGCTCACGGGTGTTCGGTTGGAGGTTCCCATTTTCAATATCACCGAGGCGCCGGTGAAATGTCAGGCCCCTCCTGAGGTGTATGAGGCCGAAGTCGCCCTGGCGGAGTTCGCCCTCGACGCGGCGACCATTGGGAAGGCCTTGGCGGGAATTCGATCCCGACAGGGATCGAGCGGCTAGGAGTCCATCCGAGTAACTGGAGCAGATGCTCTCCGGCCATTGCGCGGTGAAGCCTAAGGGGAGGGGCCGATCGGGGGAGGGGAACGATCCATCCCGCGGGCGACCGGGGGTCCCCCTCACGCCATCGCTCATCGCTCGCTCTGGTAGAGTCTCAGGAGGTTGTGCCCCGTACAGATCAAGGTCCACTTGAAGGGAGCCTCCGGGAGGCCCCGCAAGAAGAACTAGCGGAAGCGCGGGGCGCGCTGGATGAGACCGAAGGCAGGTTAGATGTTAACCTTCTGCAGGGCGTAGAGGCTATGGCCGCGCTTCGTGTGGCGATTCCAGCGCATCCAGTACTTCAACGACGAACGTTCTGCGAATGATGGACTACTCGGATACCGGAGGCTTGGCCGAAATTCGGTATCGGTCCCACACTCGTTTCACCGGGATCGGTTTTCGTCGAGGCTCGCAGGGGCTCGAGGCGGCCCGCACCCGCTTCTACTGGCTGCTGATCACCCCGTCGCTGGTGGTGCTCGCTGTCATCACCTTGGTGCCGGTCGTCTACACCTTCCTCGCGAGCTTCACCGGGTTCGACCTCATCAAGCCCGGATCTTTCACGTACACGGGCCTGAGCAATTACCGGCAGTTGACGCGAGAGCCGCTGTTCTGGAATTCGCTGCTCGTCCAGGTCAAGCTGACCCTGGGCGGTGTCGGGCTCCAGATGCTGCTCGGGGTGGGCCTAGCCCTGCTCCTCAGCGGCGACAGCCTGCTGGCGCGCGCGCTGCGCGCCTGTTTCCTCCTCCCCATCGTCGTGCCGCCAGTCATCGCCGGCTTGATGTGGCGCGTCCTGTTCACGCCGACCATCAGCCCCCTCAACTACTACCTGTCCTTCTTCGGCCTGAATCCGGAGTGGCTCGGCAAGCCGGGCTTGGCGGTCATCGCGCTCATCGTGGCCGACACCTGGCAGTTCATGCCATTCGTCTTCCTGATCGTTCTCGCCAGCCTGCAGGCCCTGCCCGAGGAGGTTCTGGAGGCGGCCGACATCGACGGCGCATCACGCTGGCAGCGGGTCGCTCACGTGGTGCTGCCGCTGATTCGCCCGACCTTGATCGTGGTCCTCCTCTTCCGGCTCATCGACAGCGTGAAGGCGTTCGCGCTGATCTTCATCATGACGAGCGGCGGCCCCGCCGGCGCAACCCTGGCCACCAACTACTACGCCTATCTGCAGAGCTTCATGTACACCTTTATCGGCTTCGGGTCGGCCATCATCGTCATCGTCGTCTCGATGGTGATGCTGCTCAGCTATGCGGTGAGCCGCTGGAATCAGCGGCGAGGAGCGGTCGCGTGACTGGGCTCCGGCGGCTTCAGGTGCGCCCCTGGCACGTGATAGAGACCTCGCTGATCCTTGTGGCGCTCGTGGTCGTGCTCTTTCCCATGTACTGGATGGTGCAGATGTCCCTGAAATGGCGACTGGAGCAGTTCGCCCTGCCACCCAAATACCTGTTCACGCCGTCCCTGGCCAATTACCGAGAGCTGCTCGATGGGGACTTCATGACGGCCTTCTGGAACAGCACGGTGGTGGCGCTCTATACGACGGCGATCTCTTTGCTCACGGGTGTCCCCGCGGCCTATGGACTCTCTCGGCTCCACGCGCGGGCCCTCAGTGCGCGCATCCAGTTCCTGGTGCTGGCCGTGCGCATGGCGCCGGCGATCGTGTTCGCCCTCCCCTTCTTCCTCATCTTCCGCTACATGCACCTCGTCGACACCAAGCTTGGGCTGGTCATCGTTTACCTGACGTTCAACCTGCCCCTGGTCATTTGGATGCTGGGGCCATATTTCGATGCCCTGCCTCGGGAGATCGAGGAGGCATCGATTGTGGACGGCGCCCGCCCGTGGCAGACCTTCTTGCTGGTGCTGCCGCTCGTGATGCCGGGGCTCGTCGCAGCCGGGATCAACGCCTTCCTCTTTGCCTGGAATGAGTTCTTCTTCGCCCTGGTGCTGACCCGTTCGCGGGCCATCACCGGCCCGATTGCCATCGTCAACTTCCTGAACTACGAGAGCGGATTCGAGTGGGGAAAGATTACAGCCGGCGGCACCTTAATCATGCTGCCGATGCTCCTCTTCGCGATCACGGTGCGCAAGTACCTCGTGCGCGGTATGACCACAGGGGCGGTCAAGGGATAGGCCAACAAGGAAAAGGAGGCTGGAGATGACGACTCAGCGAAACGGGATCACGCGCCGCAATTTTCTCAAGAAGAGTGCAACGCTCACGGGCGCCGCCGGGCTCATGAATCTCCTCAACGCGGGCAAGAGCGTGAGCCAGTCGAACATCGCGGCCGCTGCGCAGCCGTACAAGGGCACGCGGCTCCGGGTGATGAGCGCGAACGCGCCCTACATCGAGGAGCTGAAGAAGCAGATTCCCGATTTCACCAAGGAGACCGGCATCGACGTCCGGCTCGATACGATGTCCTACCAGCTTTTCGCCCAGCGGGGCGATTTGGAGCTGTCCGGCGGGTCCAGCAGCTACGACGCCATGATGCAGAATTTCTCCAACACGGGGCGTTGGGTGGATGCGGGCTGGATTGCCCCGTTGGCGCCATTCATCGAAAACCCCAAGTTGACGAACAAGGCAGAGCTGGATCTGGCCGACTTCTCGCAGTTGGCCATGCGCACCTACACGTCCGGCAAGGGCATCTACGCGCTGCCCTTCATGACGAACTCGACGCTGATGATGTACCGAAGCGATATCTTCGAGAAGTTCGGGATCAAGCGGGCACCGGCCACCTTTGACGAGCTCATGGAGGTCGTGAAGACGATCCACACGCCGCAGGTGTCCGCCTTCGTCTCTCGCGGCAACCCTTCAGCTGCGCACATCGCCTACACTTGGGACAACTACCTCCTGGGCTTTGGTGGCAAGTATTACGCTAACGCGCTTGAGGACCTCACGCCGCTCCTCAATAGCCCGCAGGCAATCAAGGCGGCCGATTTCTACGCGACCCTGATGACCAAGTACGGCGTGCCGGGATCGACCAACTACGCTATCGACGAGGTCGTGCAGGCCATGCAGCAAGGGAAGGCGGCGATCACCATCGACAGCCTCGATGTGCTCGCCCCTGTGATGGACAAGGCCAAGAGCCTGGTGGCCGAGAAGGTCAAGGTGGCGATGATTCCCAAGGGCCCGGCCGGTCAGTCCCCTATAGTGGTCTTCCATGGCCTGATGATCCCCAAGGGGTCGCCGAATAAGGAAGCGGCGTGGCTCTTCATCAATTGGGCGACCAGCAAGGATCGGATGATGAAGGTGGCCGCTCAGTCGGAGGACGGCGAGGCCGCACGGACCTCGGTCTATTCGTCGCCCCCCATCAAAAAGCGCTTCACTTGGAACGGTGTGGACGTGACCGCGCTGATTAACCAGGTGCAGGCGATCGCGGCGGAAGGCAACTACATGGCCTACCGCCGGGCGTCAATAGCCTATGCGGTCGGAGATCGCCTAGGGGTCGCGCTCCAGGAGATCATGACCGGCAAGCGGTCCGCCAAGGAGGCTATGGAGGCCTGCAACGCGGATGTCGTAAACATCGTCAAGCGCGGGGGCGGGCAGATCAACGAGGCAGAGCTGATCAAGAACTGATGGCCCGGCTGGGATTCGATGGCAGGCGTTCCGGGGGCCTTCGGGTGATGCAGACCAGCGGCAGCTCTCCCGAACGCCAGCCTGTCGCGTCCGGGATCGGCTTCGGGACCGGCGGGGAAGCCCCCACGGGGCCATTCTCCGCTGCCGATCGCAGGGGACGAATGGTCGTCGCTGGATCCAATCGCCAACGAATCTCATGTGGCTCTCTGCGGCGCGTGCCTCCTAGCCTCGTCGCGCGTGAATAGCGGATTCTCTCCGACAACGCGGGCGGAAAATTTGAGCCCTGGTTGGAGAGAACCCCCAGTGCGTCGCATTGCAAAATCAACGGATCTGCGCCAGACCTAGCTGGGGGACCTTGGCCAGCGCGGACTCGAAGGTCCGCTGGAAGGGGTAGTCCCTGGGGAGTTTCAACCGGGTCGGTGCAGATAGGCCAGCGAACTCCCACGAAGCGGTGAGGGTGGTACCAGCGGCTCGGCTGGTACCGGATCTTCCCAAGCTCCCAGCCGGTGCGCAGCTTGGTGAAATGGCAGCCTTGGGCCAGCGCCTTGATGCATCGGCACTCGCTGGCTACAAGCGCGTAGCCCACCCTTGCGCTGTCGAGGAACTCGACAGCGCGTTTCCCGAAGAAGCTGACATCGCCCCGCACGCGGATTTATGATCGCGCGACCCCTGGCGGGAGCCTGGCGAGACACACCAGGAGGAACGGGACCACCCCCATGGCGACGACGGTGTTTCCTGTGGCGGTGCGCCTCGAAGCAGAGGAGCGGGTGGTACGAGCGCTGACCCCGCTTCTTCGGGTTGTAGCCCACCCGGGCCCCCTTCGGCCTGGCCGTAGCGCACGAGGACCACGGGGTCCGGGTCGAACGCCAGGCTGGTGCGCGGGCGGGGCCGCGCGAAGAGGGCCTGCCCGAGTTGGTCGCGGAGGGCGTCGAGCTGGCGGACGTGGCGCGGGGCGAGGCGCTGCAAGAAGCGGCGCAGGGCCGTTTCGCCGGGGAAGCGGGAGGCCCCACGATACGTTGGAAGGCCCCGTTATATTGGAGGATCGGGGTGGTGTTGCCGCGATCCAGCCCCGTGATGATGGCGTAGGCCAACGTCAGCAACATCTCGGCCGGCTGGTAGGTAGGTTACCGCGGGGCGGGGCGCAGCGCCTGCTGCAAGGGCCGCTTGAGTCCAAGGTGTTGACAAAAGGTGTGAATCAGGGCCATCCCCGTGAAGTGTGTCAGGTGGGGTTCCTGGAAGACGGTGGGCAGGTTGCGGAGCCCTTTTGGCATGGCATACAAACCTACTCGCTAAGGTACCGACCTCCAACGTTAGCGGCCCTCGCATGGCCCGGTCCGGGACTCCCAGTCTACGGGAGTACCGGAAGGCCTTAATGGGGTGGGGACAGCGAAGGAGAATGCTATGGATCGTCGCAGATTCGGACGGACGGGGCTCATAGTCTCTGCGCTCGGGTTCGGGAGCTGGCCCATGAGCGGGAAGGACATCTATGGGGCGATCATCGAGGACGCCGAAGCCATCCGTGCCATCCACTACGCCCTTGACGCGGGGGTCAACTGCGTGGACACCGCCCCCGGCTACGGGTTTGGCCACGCAGAGGAAGTGGTGGGGCAGGCGCTCTCGGGTCGCCGCCACCAGGTGATCCTCGTGGCTAAGTGCGGGCTCGTGTGGGACCCGGGGAGCACGGCCTTCCGGCGCGACATCTCCCGGGCGAACATCCTCCGGGAGGTCGAGATGTCGCTGCGCCGCCTCCGGACCGACGTAATCGACGTCTACCTGATCCACTGGCCCACGGAGAGCACGCCCTTCGAGGATGCCTTCCGCGCCATGGACGACCTCGTGCAGGCGGGGAAGGTCCGCTTCGTCGGCATCTCGAACTTCACCGTCGAGCAGATGGAGCGCTGCCGGGCCGTCCGGCCTATCGACGTCGTCCAGGTCGGCTACCACCTCTTCGACCGGCGGATGGAGCACGAGATCCTCCCGTACTGCGAACGGCACGGCATCGGGGTCATGGGGTATGGCCCCCTGGCCCACGGGCTCCTCACCGGCAGGTTTACAGCGGAGACGCGGTTCTCCGCTCCCGACTGGCGGGCACGCGGCGTCGCCTTCGGCCAGCCGCTCTTCAAGCTGGAGAACCTCCGGCGGAACGTGGCCGTGGTCGAGCGCCTCATCCGCGAGGTGGCGGTACCCCGCGGAGTGCCAGTGAGCCAGATCGCCCTGGCCTGGGTGCTCCGCAACCCCATGATCTCGACAGCCCTCGTCGGCGCTCGAAGACCTGCCGAGGTCGAGCAGAACCTCATCGGTGCCAGCTTGCGGCTGACTGCCGCCGAGGCCGACCAGATTGACGAGATCATGCGGGGGGCGGCGGGGACCATCCGGACCTTCACCCCACTCCGGCCCTCCATGGAGGAGTGGGAGTAGCGGCGACGGACATTCCCGGCACCCTCTCGCAGGGAGGTCCGTCCGTGATAATCTGGGCCCCGACAGGCTAAAGGCCTTGAGGAGCGAGCTGTCTTTGTACTTCCCGAGGGCATGTGGGCGTTCGGGGAGTGTGGCGCGCAAAAATTCCATCCATCCGCCGGACCTCCCGCTCCCGGGGGAAGCTGTTCTGCCGCCTCGTCCAGCCAGAAGTGGCCGTGGACCCGGTGCCCTCGGATGCGGGACACCAAAAAATGGGATTTATCCCCTTGGTAGGCATGGTGGCCAATATGGGGATATCTCGCCTCGCCCAAGGAGCGGTCGGCTGGGAAGCGAACCTTCCCGGGGAGAGAAAACACACCGGGCGTCCGAAGGTGTGACCCTCCGAAACGCCCGCTGTGCGGAGTGATGGGGGGTCAGTGAATGGCCGACCGTTCGATGCGGCTTAGTTGCAACGCATCGGGAGGAAGCCGCCCCTCAGAACCCTCAAGACCCCTTCGCCAGAGAACCTGCTGCAGCGAAGGCGGCATTCGCCACGAACAGGGTGACAACCAAGTTTGCAACCAGTACGAGCGTCTTCATGAGGCAACCTCCTCCTTTGTTTGTTCACTGGGGCTCCCACGCGCGCACCACTAAGATGCGGGAGGAATGTATCGCATAATGCGGACTATGTCAAGCGAAATAATCCTGATAGTATAATCCATTGAAAAATATGGAAGTTACGCCATTAGTCTATCGCCGATCAGCCTTCCGAGCACCAGTCTGAGGAGTCATGGTCGCCCACGGCGTTCCGTTTGCAGTCGGCCTAAGCGAGACCCTTGGCAAGATCCGCTCGGCGGATTTCGCGCCGTAGCGGGTGAGGTTCCCGATTACTGGAGCTCAGCGTTCCAGTTGATCTTCTGGACGACTGCATCAAGCTGCCTGCCTCGGATAATCCCCTCTTCGCCTAAAGGATCCGGCATTATGAAGCCCATGGTTCGTGCGCTGATCGCGTTCGCGGGTAGCCTGGTCCGGTCGCGCGTCTCCCTGCAACTGGAGATCCTGGCACTCCGGCATCAACTCACGGTCTACCACCGATCGATCCGGCGGCCTCGTGTGCGCCCCTCTCTGCCAACATGGGTGAGACAGTGACCCTCCCGGAGTTTAATATATAAGAGGGCGGGGAAAGCGTCGGGTAAATGAGTGAGTTCAACACAGCGGTTGTGGTACCGGAGGTGGAGGTGGCAGAGAAGGCGGTCCGGCGGCAGTTCAGTGCCGAGTATAAGCGCAAGATCCTCAAGGAAGCCGATGCCTGCACGCAGGAGGGTGAAATCGGGGCCCTGTTGCGGCGGGAGGGGCTGTACAGCTTCCACCTGGCGGGATGGCGGGCGGCTCGGGATCGGGGCGAGATCGCGGGGTTGGCGCCGAAGAAGCGTGGGCCGAAGGCGGTGCCTCCCGACCCGAGGGACCGCAAGATCGTCGAGTTGGAGCGGGAGACGCGCCGGTTGACGTCCCGGCTCGAGCGGGCCGAGGCGCTGGTGGATCTCCAAAAAAAAGTCTCGGCGATCCTGGGGATCGCGCTTCCCGAGAGCGACGAGAAGCCGTGATACAGACCGTTGCGGATCTCAAGGATCGCCTCGGAGTGGCCCCGACCTGCGCGGCGCTGGGGCTGGCCCGCGCGAGCTTCTACCGCCACCAGCGCCCGCGGCCGGCGCAAGTTGCACGGCGCAGCACGCCACGGGCACTCTCGCCGTCGGAGCGGCAGCGCGCCCTGGCGGTGCTGCACGAGCCGCGGTTCGTCGATCTGGCCCCGGCTCAGGTCCACACCCGGCTCCTCGATGAGGGCCGCTACCTGTGCTCGGAACGGACCTTGTACCGGATCCTCGAGGCGAACAAAGAAGTGCGGGAACGACGGGACCAGCTGCGCCACCCCGTCTACCAGAAGCCCGAGTTGTTGGCCACGGGGCCCAACCAGCTCTGGTCCTGGGATATCAGTGTGCCGCAGCAAGCGGCGTAGGAGATGAGGGATGACCCCTCGCAATCGGCTTGCAGGAGCAGATTGCAAACCACCGCAAGCGGCTTGGGTCAAAAGCCCCGGTCGTGAGCATTGCGGAAAAGGTGCCAGAAGGCATCAGGTGAGAGCCAACGAAGGCGAACACCCGTGAACTGCCGTTCAAGTGTCGAAACAGATCAGATGACGCCGAAACCGGGACTTGATGTTACCCCGGGACAAGCATGGCGGGAGCCTGCCGACTGGCCATGCGGCGTCCGGCATAGAGGCAGCGCCAGCGTGGTTCGGGCTCCGACGTCGAACTGCGGGAACCTTCGGCTGCGATGCAAAGGGAAAGGCACAAGTGCACAACACGAGGCCGACAGTACCGAGGCGCAGCCAAGGGGCGGAGCGACCCGTAGTAGCGGGGAAGTCGCCGTAATGGCGATGGAGCGAAGGGGTCGCGTTATCCGGTCGGAGGGGTACGCCAACTGCGCAAGCAGGAGGAGCGCGCTCTGATGACGAAGCCGTTTCAGGATTCCCAAGGCGCTCGTTTGGGAGGCATTCAAACGGGTCAAAGCCAATGGAGGTGCCGCCGGGGTCGACGCGGAATCGATCGAGATGTTCGAAAGGAAGCTCAGCGACAACCTGTACAAGCTTTGGAACCGGCTCTGCTCGGGCAGCTACTTCCCGCCGCCCGTCAGGGGCGTGCCCATTCCGAAGAAGGCAGGGGGCGTGCGGATGCTGGGTGTGCCGACGGTGGCAGATCGGGTGGCACAAACGGTGGTCAAGATGGTCCTGGAACCCGTGCTGGAGCCCCTCTTCCATCGCGACTCCTTCGGGTACCGCCCCGGGCGCTCGGCGCTTGACGCGGTGGCGTTGGTGCGGCGGCGGAACTGGGAGTACAACTGGGTGGTGGAGTTTGACATCCAGGGCCTCTTCGACAATATCGACCATGCGCTGCTGCTGAAAGCCGTGCGCAAGCACTGCCTGACTCCGTGGGTCCTTCTGTACATCGACCGATGGCTGAAGGCGCCGATGGAGATGGAAGATGGAACCCTCGTGGCGCGGACGCGTGGCACTCCGCAAGGCGGATGTGTGAGTCCGCTGCTGGCGAACCTCTTCCTCCACTACGTCCTTGATGTGTGGGTGACCCGCACCATGCGGAGCGTGCGCATCTGCCGCTACGCCGACGACGCGGTCATCCACTGCAAGAGCGAGGCACAGGCACAGTTGGTGCTGCGCAAGATCAAGGCGAGGCTTCGCGAGTGCGCACTCGAGATGCACCCGGAGAAGAGCCGGATTGTCTACTGCCGGGACATCAACCGGCCGGAGGCGTATCCGGTCACGCAGTTCACGTTCCTGGGCTACACGTTCCGTCCGCGCAAGGCGCGGGACAAGTATGGCCGCATCTACGTGAACTTCGCTCCGGCCGTGAGCCGTGAGGACCTGACGGCCATGCGGCAGACGGTACGGGGCTGGCACCTTCAACTGAAGTGCGACCAGTCGCTGGAGGACCTCTCGCGCATGTTCAACCCAGTGCTGCGCGGCTGGGCGAACTACTACGGGCGATTCTACGGCTCCGCGCTGCGGCCGCTGTGGCAGAACGTGAATCACTATCTTGCCAGGTGGCTGATGCGGAAGTACAAGCATCTCGCGCGGCGTCGCACCCAGGCGTTTCGCGAAATAGCCCGTCTGGCCTCGGCTACACCGAGCGCGTTCGTGCATTGGGAGTTGGGAGTGATGTCCTGACGGCTGGATGATGGGAGCCGGATGAGCCGAGAGGTTCACGTCCGGTTCTGCGAGGGGCTGGGGCTGAAATGCCCCGGCCTACTCACCCCAAGCTGCTCGGTCCGGTGAAGTGGACCTACTTCTACCTCTATGTGCTCTTGGACATCTTCAGCCGCTACGTGACCGGGTGGCTGCTGGCGACGCAGGAGAGCGCGGCCCTGGCCAAGCAGCTCATCGCGGAGACCTGCCGCCGGCAGGGAATCGACCCGGGACAGCTCACCACGCATTCCGACCGCGGCTCCTCGATGACCAGCAAGCCCGTCGCCTTGCTGCTGGCGGACCTGGGCGTCACCCAGTCCCTGTCGCGGCCGCATACCTCCAACGACAACCCGTATTCCGAAGCCCAGTTCAAGACCCTGAAGTATCGGCCGGATTTCCCTGACCGCTTTGGTTCCATCCAGGACGGGAGGGGATTCTGCCGGACCTTCTTCGGCTGGTACAACACAGAGCATCACCACTCGGGAATCGGCATGATGACCCCGGAGGCCGTCCATTACGGCCGGGCCCCGATGATCATCGCCGCGCGGCAGCACACCTTGGACACGGCGTTCGCGCTGCACCCGGAACGATTCGTCCGCAACCCGCCCCGGCATCAGGAAGTGCCTCAACAGGCCTGGATCAATCCGCCGAAGGCGAGAACGGATCTCCAGGGTGCCCCAGGATCGCCGATCGCCACGCCGGCCGACTTGCAGGTCGTGGTTCCCATGAACCTGATGCAGACTGATGTGAACCCACTGACAAAGAGAGTCGTACACTAAATGCCCACGGTCAGTGTCTCAAAGTTGTTGACAGGCTCCGCGCCCCAGCGGCCGGCTCTTCTGGTCGTGGCTGTCTGAGGGGTGGTCACGCTGGCGGGAGGTCGTGGTCTTCGTGCAACCGGCGACCGTCATCGCCTGGCAGCGCACGCGCTCCCGCGCGGGGGCGAGGGGCACACCCCGTCGAAGAAGTCGGCCAGCTCTTGGGACCGCCGGAACGGTCCCCTAATGGAACAGCGGATCACCTCTCCCGCCGGCCGATGTTGGAGACCCACGTTACCCGCAGCCGTGTAGCTCATGGAGAGAGTGCCTCAGCACCGGTGATCTGGGCTCGATGCAGGCCGGTATATGAATTGGCGGCGAAGGGTCGGAGGAGCGACTCCCAGCGACGCTGATGCCGATGGAGCGAATCATCCGATCCGCCACCGGCAGGCACTGGAAGGTGATCGGCATTGGTTAGGGTGCCGGGGGGGCGGCACCAACGTTGTGCGCACGGTTCGGGCTGGGCAGAAGTGTTGGGTTGGAAAGGGGAACTTCTGCTGTTTTTGTAGCAGGTTAGCTGAAGGTCTGTTACCTATCTTTCCGGTTGCACAGTCAATCAGCCCGTCCAGGGGCGGAAGAAGTTTTTGCAGACCACGGTTGCCTGAGGCACAGACGTTACGGCAGATCAAACGGGGCTTCGCCGCGAACTTGGGTAGGGCCGATACAAGTCGTAAGCGGCGGGAACAAACGGCACCCGGAATCCTGGTAGCGGTCCTCCGGCACCGAAACCGCTACTTCATCGGGCCGCCTGGCGTCCAGCCGCCGGGGTTGCAGAGCGTCCCTTCGGCCTCGGCGATCAGCCCCAGCGAGATGTCGTGCCGGCCCCCGTCGTAGGGGGTGGCGAGCCAGGTTTCGAGGATGTCCAGCGCCTCCAGGTATCCGGTGATTCGCCCACCCAGGCAGAGCAGGTTCGAGTCGTTGTGGGCCCGGGTCATCTTCCCCATATAGGTGCTGGTGCACAGGGAGGCCCGGACCCCCTGGAACTTGTTGGCGATGATGCTCATGCCGATGCCAGTGGAGCAGACCAGGATGCCGCGCTGGATCTCGCCCCGCGAGACGGCGCTGGCCACCTTCGCCGCATAGTACGGATACCGAACGATCTCGCCGGAGTACGATCCCACATGCTCGGCGGGGATCCCTTTCTCACCCAAGAGCTTCAGGATGTGGGGCACCAGGTCGTATCCGCCGTGGTCGTTGCCGATCAGGATGGTGTTGGGGTCCATGCGGCCCTCCGTTAGCGCGTCTTCGGGATGAACTGTCGCAGGTGCCGGATCGCCTGACGCGCGGCGGCGTCCGGGTCCGGCTTGGGCAGAATCTCCACGGAGGTCCAGCCCGTGTAGCTGGCCTCGTTCAGCGCGCCCACGATCGCGCCGAAATCCAGGTGCCCCCAGCCGGGCGCCAGGCGGTTGCTGTCGGCGAAGTGGACGTAGGCGATGTGGGCGATGTGCTTCTTCAGGGTGCCCTCGATGGAGGCGTCCTCGATGTTCATGTGGAAGACATCCGGCATGAGCTTGAGGCCGGGGATGGCGAGCCGCTCCAGCAGGGCGACCCCCTCGTCCACGCTGTTGATGAAGTTGATCTCGTAGCGGTTGACCGGCTCCAGGATCAGGTCCACGCCCTTGGGTCGCGCGTAGGCAGCAATCTCGCGAACGGCCTCGGCGAAGCGGCCCTCGGCAGGCCCGGCCGTCTCCCCCTCGGCGATGAAGCCGCGCACCCGGCCCATGTTGACCATGGCCTTGAAGCGCGCGGCGACGTTCACCAGCCCCTTGAAGATCTCCACGGCCCGTCGCCTTCTGGAGGCATCCGGGTCGGTGAAGCAGAGCCTGTGCCCGGCAAAGACCTGACCGGTGGAAACCACGGGAATCTCCAGGTCGTGCTCCCGGATCAGGCGCTCCACCCGCTCCACGCTCACCTGATCCTTGTCCATCAAGGCCAGCTCGATGCCGTCATAGCCCATCTCGGCGGCCTTGCGGATGCTCTCTTCGATCCCGCGAAAGACGACGAACGCCGTCGGGAGGGCGTTCTCGGTGGCGATGGCGACGGCAATCTTCATTCGATCACCTCACAGGCGATGCCGGTGAGCTCGCAGAATTTGATGAGCGCGGCGATGGGGTTGCCGGAAACCCCGTGGATGTGATGGCTGTCGTAGCGCTCGACGAGGGCCAGGGGGTCCATCTGCACCCGTATGAAGGCGTGGGGCCAGACCGGGCACGTCTCCTGCAGCTTGGCCTCGGGGAAGCGGCGAACCTCCCCGCGGAAGAGGGTGAGCGTGTACCGGTCCATGACCCGGCTGAGTCGCCCCAGGGTCATCTCCCCCTCCTTGGCGACGTACTGGAGGTGGCAGCCCTTCCCGCCGTACTTGGGGATGATGGGGCAGCGGTGGACCGATTGCAGATTGGCCGTCGGGTCGTCGCTCCGCTCGGCGGACCAGGTGGCCATGGCGCCGCAGTGGCAGAAGACGAACACCTGCTCCTTCAGGTCGTAATGACGGAAGTCGAAGAACAGCGCCGGACGGCCCGCGACCAGCTTGAAGACCTGCATGGTGAGGGCGGCGTCGGCATCCGCCTCGCAGGAGAGGACCGTCGGCTCCTTGGGGCCGTCCCAGTCGTAGGGGTCGTTACAGAGCGAGGCGGCGATGCACTGGGTCACGTGGTACTCGCTCAGGTCGTAGTGGCATTTCACGCCGACGAAGTCGAACCGCCGCTCGGCGATGATCTGCTTGAGGGCGATGTAACACTTGATCTGGAAGCGCAACGACTCTTCGGTGAGCTTATCGCCGTCGTAGCGGATGGAGCCGAGCCGCTCCGTCAGCCACGCCTGCGCCCGATCCGTCGAGACCTCGTCCACCTGCTCGGCCCGGCGGATCAGGTCGAGCTGGTTCACGTGGTCGCAGTCCACGCCGAACGTCTGCATCCACACGTCCGGACTGATGGCGCCGTTCACCATGCCGATGCTCCGGCCGCCGACGAGGCCGAAGACCTGGCCGCGGAGCCGCGTCGCGGCCCGGGCGGCGCGCAGGAACCGGAGCGCCTTCGCCGTCACGGCCGGCTCCTCGATGTTCCCCCAGATCTTGTCGCACTGCCGGCCGAGCTGCCGGATGGAGTTGCTGGCCGCCTGCAGGCCCCCCAGGCCCGGCAGCGTTCCATTGATGGGGGCGATTGCCAGCAGGGGACCGACTGGGACGAGGCGGCAATGGCCGAGAGGTTGGGGAAGGCGAAGACGGGGACGTTGAGGATGACGGCATCGGGCCGCCCGGCGGCGATGGCGGCGGACTGCTCGCGGGCCAGCGCCGGGTGCCAGACGATCTCTTCGGCGAGCGTGACCTCGACCTCGCCGGTGGCCTCCAGCGCGGCCTTGATCCGGCTGGCCTGCTCCGCGATGTAGGGCGCGAGCCCATCGTGCACCCGCTTCCGCCCGTCCGAGAATGACAGCACTCCGACGCGAATCATACGCGTGTCCTCCTTGGCTTCGTGCGGTGGCCAGCCGTCAGTGTGATGACACGAGATTCGGCACGAGCAGTCGTGGAAGGAATAGGGCGAGATCCGGCACGTACGCGATCACGAGCACCACCAGGAGCATGGCGATGAACATGGGTGCCATGGGCTTGAGCGCTTCGATCAAAGGGATCTTGCCGATGGCGCAGCTGATCAGCGTGCAGAGGCCGTAGGGGGGCGTGAGAAGCCCCAGGGCGATGGTCAGGCAGACCACTAGGCCCAGGTGGAGCTGGTTGAAGTGTGCGATCTCCCCCAGCTTCTGCGTGATCGGGAGCATGATGATGATGGCCGGCGTGCCGTCCATGAAGGTTCCGATGACGAGGAACGCGACGATGATGAACGCCATGATGATGTGGGGATTGCGCGTCACCGCGGCGACCGCTTCTCCCACCGCATCCGGAACCTTGTAGAACGCCAAGAGGTACCCATAGACGCCGGCGCACGCGAGGCAGAACAGTGGGATGGAAGACCCCAGGGCGTTATCGACCACAATCGAGGGCAGGTCCCGGAGGCGGAGCGTCTTGTAAACCAAGAAGATGATCGCCAGGGTGTACACGACGGTGACCAGGGACGCCTCCGTCGGGGTCATGATCCCGCCCACCATGCCGCCGATGAGGAGGATCGGCACGCCGATGGGCCAGATTCCCGTGCGCAGGACCTGGAGGATCTCGCGGGGGGAAGCGATCGTTTCCCGCTCTTTCGGGTAGTTGTACTTCTTGGCATAGTAGGCCGAGATGGCCATGAGACTGAAGCCGATGAGCACGCCAGGGATGATGCCGCCGATGAACAGGGCGGCCACCGAGACGTTGCCGAAGGAGCCGTAGATGATCATGAAGGTGCTGGGCGGGATGATGATCCCGATGACGGAGGCACAGGCCACCAGCGCGACCGAGAAGGCCCGGTCGTATCCCCGTTTGATCAGGTTCGGGATGAAGACGGCTCCGATCGCCGCGGACTCGGCGGCCGAGCTGCCCGTCGTGCCGGCGAAGATCATGGCGACGATCACGGTGAAATGGGCCAAGGCCCCCGGGATCCATCCGATCAGCGCCAGGCACATCTTGATCAGATACTTCGGACACCTGGCCGCGGTTCATGAGGTCGCCGGCGACGAAGAAGACCGGGATGGCCAGGATCGGGAAGGCGTCGATGCCCTTCTGCATCTGCTGCATGATGAGGACAGCGGGCAGGTCGCTGGCAAAGCCCATCGCCAGGGCCGACGAGAGGAAGAGCGAGTAGGCGAGCGGAATCCCGAGGAAGACGAGCACCGCAAAGCTGCCGAACAGCCAGATCAAGAACGTCTCAACCATGTGGCATCCCTTGTCGGCTACTGGGAGGGGCCAGCCTCGGGAGCCTCGGCGAACTCCTCGAAGAGGATGTTGTAGAGCGCAAAGAGGATCATCAGCACGGCGCTGAGGGGCATGCACAGGAAGGCCCACATCATGGGGACCAGGAACGTGGGCGAGACCCGGGTCAGCCCGTACTTCATCGCGAAGTCCCAGCCGTAGATCAGGATGAAGACGGAGCACGCGAGGATGATGCCGTTCACGACGTACTTCTGGTACAACCGCCGCGCCGTGCCGGTCAGCGTATCGCTGAACATCGTCATCCCGAAATGCTTGGAGCGCTTGACGCCCACCGCCGCCCCGAGCATCGCCATGTAGATGAAGGAATAGCGGGCGATCTCTTCGGTCCAGATGGACGGGATCTTGATGACGAAACGGGTGAAGACCTGCCACATCAAGGAGAGCATCATGATCAGGGCCATGGCCCCCACTACCCAGATGACTCCGCGCTCGAGGGCGTCGATGGCCCGTCTGATCCAATGGTTGCTCACGCTGTCGCCTCCTCGGCATGCCGCAGGGACGGGGGCGAGCCCCGCCCCTGCGGGCGGCTCCTGTCGCTAGAACTTCTTCCCCAGCTCCCGGATCTTGGCCAACTCGGCCTCCATCTTGATGCGCTTGGCGTTCTCGTCCTGCACCGGCTTCACGAGATCGATCGCCTTCTGCATGTCCGCCTTGCTGAGCTCGAAGACCTGGACGCCGTACGTGGTCTTGAGGACCGTTTCGTTCTCGAGATCGTTCTTGATGGCCCAGTCGATCTGCATCTTGGCCGCATCCCGGCCCGCCTGGATCACGATGTCGCGCAGATTGGCGGGGATCTTCTCGACGGCCTTGGCGCTGATGAGCCAGGGCAGGGTCAGGTAGTTGTGCTTCGTGCGCAGGATATACTTGCAGCTCTCGTAGAACTTCATCCCGAGGATCGAGGTCATCGTGTTCTCGGCCCCGTCCACCACGCCGGTCTGGAGCGCGGAGTAGAGCTCGGTGTAGGCCAGCGGGGTCGGGTTCATCAGGAGGGCCTTGTACGAGTTGGTTTCGTTCGGACCAGTCATGGTGCGGAGCTTGATGCCCTTCAGATCGGCCAGGGTCTTCATGGGCTTTCGCGTGAAGATGTTGCGCAGCCCATCCGTAAAGACGCCGAGCATGATGTCGCCGCGCCGCTCTTTGGTCGCCTTCTCGATCTTGGCATTCACATCGCTCGCGATGACAGCCTTCAGATGGTCCCAGCTCTTGAAGGTGTAGGGAGGGCTGTACAGGTCGTGCTCGGGCACGAAGTTGGCGTACTTGGCCGAGGCGGCCATCATCACGTCGACCGTTCCCATCTTCATGCCCTCGGCCATCTGCTCCTCATCACCGAGGACGGCATCGCTGTACAGCTCGACCTTCACCGCGCCCTTCGTTCGCTCTTCCACCAGCTCCTTGAAGATGAGCAAGCCCTTGTAGTGGCCACTGCCTTTGGGGTTGTTGGTCGCGCCACGGAGCACGACTTCCCCCGCGGTTGCGGCGCCCCCCCAGCAGACGGCGACGGCAAGCAAGACGGATACCACGAGACTGAGCTTTCGCATGGGTTCTCCTCCGGGGTGTAGGTCCTGACGCCCGTTTTCCAACGCAAGTGCCCCCCTTCATCTTCGTCGGCACCATCCTCGGGGCAGGGCACGTACCCTGAGGATCGGCAGCTATGGTTGGACGGGATGGGTGTTGAGTGCCGCTTCATCGCGGGCGGCGACGGGTAGTGTCAAGTCTTCTGTGTAAATCCCTTGAGCGGATGTCGGTCCCACTGGGCATTGAGGTGCGTGATTACGGCATAGACAATCCGATCACAGCTCACCGCATTGGTGAAGCACGTCATCGGCCGCACGCGGCGGCGAGCCCCGCGACGTGGTTGTGGAAGTCATCAGCCGAGCCGCGCCGGCGGCCATGCGATCGTGATCATGGGCTGGTCGCGACTGGCGAGCTGGAGGCCCGGCATGACCGCATCCAGGAATTGCTGCATGTGAGCCGCCATGGCCGCCGCCGCTCGGTCCGCATCTCGGTGCCGGAGATGCTGCAGGACCGCCGCGTGTTGCTCCACGGTGCGGGTGGCCCGACCGTCCCGGCAGGTCTGATAGCGCTGGGCGACCTCGATGATTTCTGGAGAGATAAGGGAGATCAAGGATCGAAGCACCGAGTTCCGGGAGCATTCCGCGATCTTGAAGTGAAAAGCGATGTCCTCCTCCAGGCCCACCCCACCGGCTTCGACCTGGAGCCGGAATCGCTCGTGCAGTTCCTCCAGCGTGGCGATCTCGTCGTCCGTCGCCCGCTGCCCCGCAAGCCAAACGGAGTGGATCTCGAGCAGGGCGCGCGTCTCGAGAAGCGACTGGAGATCGTTCCGGTCCAGCTCGAGGATGTTGGAGATCAGGCCGTCGAGGGCTTTGGCGCCGAGGCTGGCCACGATCGTGCCGCTGTTCGGGTACGTCTTGAGGATACCGTAGAACTCCAGCCGCCGGAACGCCTCGCGAACGTGGCCGCGACCGACCCGAAATCGCTCCGCGAGCTCGCGCTCGGAGGGAAGCCGATCGCCCGGTTTGAGGGTGCCGTCGGAGATGAGCTGTCGCAACTGTTGGATAATGACCTCCGATGGAGTCCGGAGATTGACCTCCTTCAGTTTCTCGATGACCTCGACTCTTCCCATACCAAGGCCCCCACGGAAATTGGTTTGACGGTAACCGGTTAACCACTCGCCGGATGGGAAGGTATCCTAAAGAGCCCCATGGAGGCCAATGCGGATTTTGAAATGTCTGGATTTCAGAATAAAGCGGTTGCCTGCCGGAACGAGGCACGAGTGGGGCAAAGAATGCCTGGTAGGGTCGAGCACTGGCGGAGTACCCCGTAGGCGCCCCATTGGCCGTGTCCGCCGTTTCCAGCTTCGTAGTATATCCCGCATGAGAGAGGCTTCGCAGGACAGACTCCCGGAGTCTGATCCCCTTCTGGTGAAAATGGCAGCTACCAAAAGGGGGTCTCCCTCGGTATCTGTAGCGGTGAGAGGACGTCCATCCAGTCACCCCGCAGAGAGGAGGAGAGACCCCATGGCTAGTGTGCGAACAAATGCAAGTCGTGTCAAGCGCTTCCGGGAACTGAAGGCGACCTTGCGGACTGACCGCCACCGCCTCCTCGTCGGACTCGACATTGCGCAGGGAGAACACGTGGCCCACCTCCGCCACGCCCACACCCGGGTGGTGGTGCCGACCCTCACGATCCCGAACACCACACGGGGTTTCACCCAGTTCTGGGCGCGGATCCAGCAGGCGCAGCGGGTGACCGGGTGCCAGGAGGTGGTCTGTGGGCTGGAGCCCACAGGGACCTACCATGAGGCGATCGCCCGCTTCCTCGAAGGCCAGGGCGCGGACGTCGTCTTGCTCTCCGGCAGCGTGGCCTACTGGAACCGCCGCACCCAGGACGGGACCTGGGACAAGCACGACCGGAAGGATGCGGCCAACTGCGCCGAGCTCCTGGAGCAGGGGAAGGTCCTCTTCTACAGCCAGCCCGAGGGGCCGCTCGCGGAACTGCGGCGCCTGGTCAAGTGCCTCCGCCGCGCCCGCACCGAGCTGGCCGCCTGCAAAGCCCGCTGGCACACCACGCTCCGGCCGGCCTTGGGACCGATGGGCGAGCCGCTGCCGAACCGGCTGCGCGTGGAACTGCCCGCCGTCTTGCAAGGGTGGGAGCGGGCCGCGCCGGGGCGCCCCGCCGTCGCCAAGGGCCGCCTCCCGCTCGGGCTGGCCACGGCCTGTGCCGATCTCGGGGCCCAGGTCACCGCGGTGCAGGCCCGCATCGCCACGATTGAGCGGGCGTGCACGCCGCTTGCCGAACGGCTCCCGGCCTACGGGCTCCTCCGGACGATCCCGGGGGTCGGGCCTACCGTGGCCGCGATCCTCCTGGCGGAGATCGGCGACATCGCCTGGTTCACCCAGTTCAGCCAGCTCCGCAAGCTCGCGGGCCTGGACATCGTGCGGGTGCAGTCGGGGCAGTTCGCGGGGCAGGCCCGGATCTCCAAGTGTGGCCGGGGGCTCCTCCGCTGGGCCCTGACCCAGGCGGCGATGGGACTGGCGCGGACCGCCCCGGGGCGAGCCCGGCTCGCCGCGCTGAAGGCCAAGCGGCACGGCGATCGCTACGCCGGCTTAAAGGCGATCGTCGAACTGGCGGCGAAGGTGCTCCGGATCGTCTGGGGCGTCTGGCGGAGCGGGACCCCATATGACCCGGCGCGGGCAGGAGGGCTCCGGCGCCAGCCGCGCTGAGCTGCTCCCGCCGGCATAGAGACGTCTTCCCCGGGGAGTCGGCAGCGCGACATAGCTTCGTGGCGGCCCGCAAGGGACCGCCGGGGCACACTGGCGCGCCGCTCCCGCTCTCGAGAGCCCGGACTAGGCCGGGTGGGTCCCTCGGGCAGCGAGGCGACCGGATGGCACCACTACGATGGGGCACGGGAGAGCAACCGGGAGCGGTCTCGGGGGAGACCGACAGACGGCAGGTTGGAGATGCATTCAGCAATCCGCATCGAGAGGAGGAATTTGTCTTGACACCGAAGAAACGGCCGGGTGCCCGTTTAGGGGAGGCCGTGAGCCCGTCTCCAGTCCCCGCCACATCAAACCCGGCGAGCCGATTTCCAGCACCGGGCTTTCCTGCTCGCTTCACCCCAAGGGTTATGGGACCTATCCGGTGGGGAGTGCTTTCAACGGGGCTCGCCGGTACCTGATGCGATAGTCGCCATACAGGCCCAGCGTCTCGTAGAGCCACCTGTGTTCCGCAAGAATCTCCGCTCGGTCACCGTGCTAGTTCTTCCAGACCATACTCATGGTAGAGCCCGCCCAGGATCGGCCGCACCATGATTCGCACATCACGCGGTAGACGGTGGCCGGTGAGCGGGACTGCGGGCAGCCCGGGCGGTGGCGCGGGAAGGCCAGGGCCGAGACTCGAGTGAGGCCGACCGCGATTGTAGTGCAGCCGCCTGTGGTTCCCGAAAACTCATAGTCATCGATCCAGTTGCTTCTTTGGACGCGGCGTCATACTGCTCTCCCTTTCATGGAAGCCGGTCGAAGAGACTCGGCTGGGAGTCGATCACCTTGATTCGCAGGCCCTTGCGCCGACCGCGGCAGAGATGGATGGCGTGAAGCTCCCCGCGCTTTACACGCTGCAAAACGGTTTGGCGGGTCACGCCCAAAAGCTTCGTGGCCTCGATCATCGGGACGTAGCCCTCGACTTCCGCCTCGACGAAGCGAGCCCGCAGTTCGTCGGTCACCCGGATCCGCCAGGGGGCGCCGGGCGTGAGCTGCTCGCCCGCGATGAAGCCGTCGGCGAGCCATCGCAGCAGCGTCGAGGGCACCAGGCCCAAGAGCTCGGCCGCTTTCGCGACCGACACCGGCTCTCCCGTAGGCGGGGTCGCGGCAGGTTCGCAGCGCGGGATCTTCCAGTGCCGCCGGAGGTTCCCGACCCGGTCGGCGGTGAAGCGGTCTCCCCGCGCCGTCCGTCTCCCCTGGCGATTCAGGATGCCCGCGATGATCGCATCGGCATAATGCACGGCCAGGCGACGGACCAAGCTGATCGTCTCCTCGGCGGTGCGGAGGGCGGGCGCACTCCGGCGCCGGAGGGGGACCGCGAGTGCGGTGATCGCGCCGCCCCGCCAGCGGAGCGTGAGCTGGGCACGGGACTCGGCGCGCTGGACCGCGACGTTGACCTCTTCGAGCAGCGTGCGCAGCAACTCCTTGCGATCGCGATCCGTGGTCGTCGATGCAGACCACACCCGAACGACATCGGCACCGAGCGCGCGCAGCATCGCGCGCTCCTCGTTGGTCAGTACCCGTGGGCGCCCTGTCTCCCGCCGCGCCAGCTCCACCTCCGCGGCGGTCCGCTCGCGCAGGCGCTGCTCCCATTCCGCTTCCAGCCCGCGGGCCACGAGGCGATTCTCCGGCTCCACCGCGCGATAGCGCCGCTCCGTGCGTTCGGCTGCGTACCGCGCGCGTTCCACCGCCAGGCGCCACTGCGCCAGCGCCGCGTCGTGGTCGCTTTCGAGACTGGCCTCCGCGACGAGGGCCGCCTCGATCCCGGCGGGCGTCACCGTGGCGAGGAAGGTCTGGGCCACCGCCTCGTCCAGTTGCGCGCCGCCGACGCGCAGGCAGTAGCTCCCCCGGCCGTTGACGAGCAGGCTGTTCGGGCAATAGTAGCCGGGCGTCCCGTGCTTGCCCTGGTAGTAGACCTTGAGCCGGCGGCCGCAGCGACCGCAGGTCCCGATCCCCTGGAGGAGGGCCGCGCCTTCCCTCACGGCGCCGCCTGCGGCGTGAGGACGCGGGCGGGTATTGCCGGCGATCCGCGCTTGATTGCGTTCATAGGTCTCCCAGTCGATGAAGCCGGCATGATGGTCGGGGAGGAGGACCCCCCAGTCCGCGCGCGGCAAGTGGCGGACGCGCTTCCGCAGGTGGCCGGCCGCATCGAGGTACCCGCTCGTGCCGCGTTCTACCATAGACATAGGCGCCTGCATAGACCGGACTGGTCAGGACGTGATGGAGCGCCGTGTAGGTGGGCGTGACCCAGCGGAGCTCAGTGAGCGTGTGGGACTGGAGCGGGAAGGAGAGCCCCTGGGCGCGGAACCACAGCCAGACTCGGCGCACGGAGCCCATCTCGGCGAAGCGGTCGAAGACGGCCCGGATCGCCCCGGTGACGGCCTGATCCGGATGGAACCGGACCTCACCGTCCTCGTCGCCCCAGAGGAATCCCACCGGCAGGCCGCGCCGCAGTTCCCCGCGGGCAGCCTTGTTGCGGATGCCGCCCTCGAGGCGGGCTCGCAAGACGTGGAGTTCGGCTTCCGACATGGTCCCCTTGAGGCCGAGCACGAGGCGATCGTTGAACAGGGCAGGATGGTAGAGCCCGTCGCCATCGCCAATCAAGGTGTCCGTCATGGCGCAGAGGTCCAGGAGGCGGTACCAGTCGGTGTTGTTGCGGGCGAGGCGGGACACCTCCAGTCCCAGCACGAGGCCGACGCGGCCCAGCGCCACCTCCGCCGCCAGCTTGGCGAACCCCGAGCGCTCGACCACGCCCGAGCCCGATCGGCCTTGATCTTCATCGATGACCACGATGTGCGGGCGTGTCCAGCCCAGCTCCAGGGCGCGGGTGACGAGGTGGTACTGCCGGTCGGTGGATTCGCGGTTGCGGTCGAGCTGCGTGGGCGAGGATTGCCGCACGTAGACGCAGGCGGTCCGGCTCAGGTGGGTGGGTTTGACTTTGGCATGCTCAGTCATCGGGATGCCCCTCCTCCTCCGGGTTCGCTGCGCGACCGACGACCTTGGCGATCGCTCGAGCCAGCGCGTGCACGCACACGCTGCGCGCTTCGGGATCGAGCGCGTCCCACCCGGGGACGCTCGGATCCGCCACGTCCCGCAAGCCGAGTTCCAGTTGCATGCTCACCCTCCTCCTGGGCCGACAGGCCTCGCTCGCCATTTAAGCACAGGAGCCGACGGAGGAGGGCATCGACCACGGTGCGCGTGCGGAGGAGGTCCGTCACGGTGCCGATCGGCCGCGGAGCCGAAGGCAGGTGTTCCGGAGGCAGGGTTTGATGGCTTCGTCTGTGGTCAAGGTCGGTCCACGCGGCAGGGACGAGTGAGCGTGTTCCATCGGGCAAGACGAGCACGAGATGCAGACTCTCAGCTCGATGGGTCCAGCCCAAGACCTCGAGGCATTGACCTCTCAGGGGATGGTGCGGACGGAGGATGGTAACCTTGGGCGGAAAGCCCTGGAGGTGGGTAGTGTGTGGTGGCTTCCTTCGACGATCTGCATCAAGCTGCCCGCCTCGGATATTCGCTTCACTCAAAGGATCCTGCATCATGAAGCCTATCGTTCGTGCGCTACTCGCGTTCGTGGTCAGCCTGGTCCGCTCGCCCGTGTCACTGTGTGTGACGCTGAGGCTTGGTCTCCCCCGCCCCGAGCTACGGATGGACGATGGCGAGCGTCACACCCCCTCTGCCGCTGCAGGCGGAGCGGGAATCTCTCGCCCGGGAGTTAGGGCGGAAGTTAAATCACGGATCATGAGGGGGATACGCCCGGTGGTGGCAGCGGCTCTCGCCTTCAACATCCAGGGGATGGTCCTTGTGGCGAAGGGTCGTCGCCAGTGAGTACTTCCCTTCCCAGCGGAATTCAAGGGCCTTTGGAAAGTCGAAGGGCGCGGGACTGTATTCGATGAACGCCCGTAAGTACCGTGCGCGCCGACTGCGCCTCCGACGCGACCCTGCGATACGACAGGCGATGCCGGCAGGAGACCCGAAAACCTGAAACCCTCCGGGCCCTAACGGAGTATAATAATAAAGAGAGACTCAGATACACTGCCCAAGGGGGGCTGCCCTGCACCGGTTGGGAGACGGGCGCCGACACGCGGGGCTTGCTGCCACCGACGGGGCCGCAGGAAACGCGAGGAGCCCGATACACCGCTCGGGCACGGCACAGGAGGACTGACCATGAAGCAGATGACCTGGGCGATCGTGGTGGTGGGGTTGCTGTTGGCTGGCTCCACCCTCCCTGTCGAGGCGGCGGGCGGAGGCGGTGGGTTCCACGGCGGGGGCGGGGGCTACTCCGGCGGCGGCGGGTACCACGGTGGAGGCGGTGGTTGGCATGGTGGGGGCGGCGGGTACCACGGTGGGGGCGGGGGTTGGGGGTGGCACGGGGGCGGCGGAGTCATTGTCGGTCCAGGATTCTGGGGGCCGTGGTGGTATGGCGGCGAATACCCCTACTATCCATACCCTTACTACTCCGATCCGTACTATGCAGCACCTCCTGTGGCCGTCCAGCAGGATCCGTCGGTTTATATCCAGCAGTCGCAATCTCGGCCCCAGCAGCCGAATTACTGGTATTACTGCCAAGACCCACAGGGCTACTATCCTTACGTCCAACAGTGCTCGCGCGGGTGGATGACAGTCGTTCCGCAGCCGCCCTCGCCAGGCCAGTAGCCGTCAGGAACGCCGAGGCGAGACAGTTCCCCCTGGTAAGTCGGCCACTTATCGGGGGGTTCTCTTTTCGCTTGGGTCACCATTGTGGGGATCTTGACGGCTCCGGTGCTCGCGGACGGCGGAGCGTCTTCGCTACCTCCATTTGCGTCAACCCCGCCGCCAGCCGGGCCTCCCGCAACCGAGTGAGGAACAGCCGGTACGCCGCTGACCGTCTGGTCATGCGGCGGACTCTATTTTATTCCTGGTGCATATGCCAAAATGGGATATCTAGTTTCCCCAGAAAGAAGGGGCACCCGACCGCTCGGCCAGCACAAATCCCGGTCCGCCCGTCACGTCGCCCAGGCACCCCCCTGGGAGGGACGACGGCGGTCCCCGGCCCCGATCCGTCCCGGCGGAGGCCCAAGGCCGTCGCCGAAGCAGACGGAGTTTTCACCACAGGACACCAGAAAAATCACACGGTTTCCCTCGGCAACCCGGATTGGCCACGCCCTCTGGCGTCACGCGACGTCCCGCAGCACCGCCAGTTGACTCGGAGAAAGTAACGTGGCACCCTCCTGAGTTGCGACGGTTCTTTCCAGGAGGAGCATCTCGTCGGCGCGGCGGTCGGTTACCGCCACCGGTTCAAGCGGCGAATTCCTGGCGAGGATCCGTCGAGATCCGATGCTCACAGGGGGAGCCAAGATGGGAAGGCGTGCGTTCGGGGCAGTGATCGGTGCGCTGATCCTGACCACCACCGGTGTGGCCTGGGCCCTCAGCGAGGCCGATACCGGCAACCTCTGGGCGCAGGCGCCGTCCAACCAGAAGATCCAGGTGGCGAACATGCTCTCGCGGGAGCTGGGCGGGGATCCCTGGAAGTATGTCCAGTGCCTGGACGCGATCTTCGGGGATGCCGCCAACGCGAAATTGACGATCCGGGATGCCGCCGAGCAGTGTAAGGCCCGGCAATGAGGCCGCCCGCAGCCACCGTCTGCAGGCACTGGCGACGTGCCGTCCAATCCGGGTCCTTCGTCAGGGTCCTCCCTCCCGCTGCAGGCGCGGCAGCTCGGGGTCCGGGAGTTGAGAAGCCGGCCGCTGGTCCTTGGGTGGAGAAACCACGAGCGGACAGGACGCCCACGGCCCCCGGGGCCGACGCTGTCCAGGGCAGCCCGCCATGACGGAGCCCTCCCGCGAGGCTGGAGCCAATGCGACGAGAAAAGTCATGGCGTCCTCCTCCCCCGCGCTACTGGGCGTCTAGTTCGCGACTAACTTGTAGGAACAACCTTCGACAGCGCCTCCTTCGCATGGGCCTCCATCACCACCCACCGGAGGCTGTGTCGGTAATATCCGCCCTTAACTTCCCTGTTCCTCTCCAGTTCCACTCCCGCGATTTCCGCTCGTGCCCGAAAGATCATCCCTTCAATCACCATGAACACGTCCGCCTGCTTAAATCGCGGAAGCCGCTTCGCAAGCCAGACTTGCGCGCCACCGATGCTCACGTCCCTGGCCTCGCCGTTGACTGGTTTGGCGGGCCAGAAGCTTCTCAGGATCGACAACGCGGCATTCGACAGGCACGCTGAGGGGCATGCGGGGATGCTGGCGGGCATCGCGGTGGCCCGGGGGAACTGCTAGACGAATCGTGACCGGCTCCCCGTGCTCCAAGACCGTGGCCTCAGCGGGAGAGGGAATGTAAATCACCCCTCGCTTGATAGGTATCTCCTGAGCCTGTGAGAGTACACGGAGGAACACGGGAAGCAGGCCGGCGGGCAGGGTTATCGCCTCTCGTCCGGGGAGCGGGTCTGGCTCACCAGAGCGCGAGCGACCGTAAACTCGGAATTCCACATGCGGCTCCCCGCGTACGTCTCGGAGAGACACCCGTATTTCCTCAAGCGGATTGCAGACCATCGAGCCGAGCTTATCCATCATGGCCTCATCTCCAGAAGATAATATGCCTGCCCTGGCTTGAGCGGGATGTTAAGAAACGCGCGGACAAAGAGGGGGAAGAGGACGAGCCTCATGCAGTCCTCTCTTATGCGAATGGGATTCGTAATGAATATGAAAGCTAAGGGCTGCCGTGAGCCCCCGAATGCACAGCCGAAGGGAACCGAGGGCTAGATTCGTCTGCGAGGGTAGGTGAGTGAGAAGCTATCGAAACCGCCTTTGGGAGTCAACAGAAAATCCGTGGTGGGCTCTGAGGGGGCGGTCATACGTCCCGTTTCGGGCGATGCCAGTTCATCACGCGAATCTCGTATCCGGGGCGTTCTGCCTGCACCCTCTTGAGCGCAGCCTCCACGTCCAACCCACAGGGCAATGCTGTCGAAGTTGCCGTGGGGCACTAGCCATCTTCAGGGATTTCCTGAGACAGCATCCAGGTGCGCTCCCCTCGGAACAAGTAGAGAATCGGGTTCGACATATCGGCAGGCTATCGAACCCACCTTTGCGAGTCAACAGAAAATCCGTGAAGGGTCTTGGACGGCAGGGCGTCTCGCGCTCCTTTTCTTTGGGGCTCTTCAGCAGGGCGAATCTGGGCACTGGGAGGAGAGGCTTTGGCTGGTGCTAAGGCTTGGCGGTTAAGGTGCGACCTGAATGAGCGGCCCCCAGCTTAGTGAAGTTTACACCTGGGTCGTGTCCCATTTGGATGCGCTGATACTGGTCCTTCTCCGAATGGCGACGAAAACGCCAACGCCCTTATCCATGGCGAAGCGCCTTCGACAGGGGATGAGGAGGCTGATGGGCTATCGCCTCATTCAGCGGGCACTGGAGGGGCGATTGGCCGTGACTGCGACATGATTTTCGACAAGGCGGGACCTGGCGGCGAAGGTGGGTTCGCGTACCAGTGGATTCTCGGGCGGTTGCACGGCTGTCGAAGACGGCGGCCGTTCCGCTGTCGAAAACCGGTTTTCGACAGCCTCGGCGGCCACTGCAACGTGTTGATGCTGTTCCATTTCCTGGTTGTACTCTTTCCGGTTCATTCCCCATCTTCAATGAATTCATGGATTTCGTAACACGCGCATTGCACGAAGTCAGGGTACAGAATGACGGGACGGCTGATCTACCGCCCCGTCACCTGCGCTCTCCAAATCGGTCCCGAGGCTATCCGCCGAGGACCGCGACCGCCTTCGCGAGATTGGAAACGGTCAGGATGATCGCCACCGGTCCTGCGCCGCCCGTGGTGGCATACACGCACTTGATGTTGACCTTGGCCTGCGCCAGCTTCTGCGCCGCCTCGCCCAGCGCCCCGGGCCGATTCTCCAGCGAGACGGAGATCGCTTCCTCGCGCCCGCACCGGATCTTGGCGGCCTTCAGGGCGGCCTCCGCCTTGGCGGCATTGGAGGTGAGCAGGCGGATCTTCCCTCGGCCGGCTGTCTCCACGGCGCAGATCCCCTCGATGTTGACGCCTGCCTGGCCCAGGGCCCCCGCCAGGTTCGCCAGCACCCCCGGCTTGCTCTGCAGGTTCAGTACGAGTTGCGTGACCTTTGGCATGTGCGCGCCCTCCTCTACTGCGGGTAGCGGTGAACGCTACCTCTGCCCTGGCAAGACTGCCTCGCTATCGTGCCCCCCGCCGTCATCGCCTCGGGCCACGGTCGAGCGACCGGTACTGAATGGCCTCTGCGATGTGTATTTCGTAACACGCGCATTCTACGAAGTCAAGGTACAAAGGGGGAAGTTACTAACTAGTTCAGAATATAGGCTACACTGGGCGCGGCGAAGAAGGATCGTACAAGATGCGGATCGGCTTTGATCGCTGCGAGATCGGCTTCCACGCGCAGTCGCAAGGACTCGTCCTGGTACAGGGGGCGCTTGGTCACCCCCTGCTGCCGCAGGTGGTTCCAGACGAACTCGTCGGGATTGAGGTCGGGGGCATAGCCCGGCAGGAAGTGGAGCTCGAGCCGGCCGCGCTGCGCCTGGACGAACTCGGCGATCAGGTGGGCCCGGTGCGCCGGATGGCCGTCGACCACGAGGAAGACCGGCTGCCGGCGCCCTCGAAGGAACGCCTGGAGGAACGTCCGAAAGGTGGTCGCGTTCAGCCGGCCGGTGAACACCTTGTACCAGAAAGCCCCGAGCGGGCTCACGGCGGAGATCGCATTCACCGCTTGCCGCTGGCCGCTGGTCGGGACGACGGGCGTCTGCCCGCGCGGCGCCCAGGTCCGCCCCAGCGGGGCATCCGACCGGACCCCGGCCTCGTCGAGGAAGAAGATCGCCGCCCCGCGCTGCTGGGCCCGGCGGCGGAGCACTGGGTACGTCTCCTGCTCCCAGCGGGCGACGGCCGCGGGGTCCCGCTCGTAGGCCCGCCGCAGCGGCTTCTGCGGCGTAATACCGAGCTCGGCCAGGAGCCGCCCCACGGCGGTCACCCCGAGCGTCACCCCGAACCGCTCTTGGACGAGGGTCGCGACGAGCAGCCGGGTCCACAGGCCGAAGTCGAAGCCGTACTGCCGGGGATCCTTGCCGTTGAGCCAGCGGAAGACCTGAACTTTCTGCTTGGGCGTGAGGCGCGGCGGCCGCCCGGTGGGCTTCACCGAGAGCAGCACATCTCCGCCGCGCTCCCGCAACTTCCGCTGCCACTTGTAGACGGTGGTGCGGCAGAGGCCGTAGCTCTGCATGACCGCGGTGACTGCCTCGCCACCGGCAATGCGCTGCAGCGCCAGGGCGCGGATTGCATCCAGGGCTTTCCGATGGAGCTGCCGGCCGTCGGTTTTCATGCAGAGATAGTAACATATTCCACTAGGAATGTGTAGCCATTATTACGGACTAATTAGTATATACACAATTTGGGTGCCGGGGGGACGGTCCCCGAATGGAACAGCGGATCCCCTCGCCCGCCGGCCGACGTTGGAGAATCACGTGAACCGCAGCCGTGTAGCGCATGGAGAGAGTGCATCAGCCCCGGGGATCTGGGCTCGATGCAGGCCGGTATACGAATTGGCGGCGAAGGGTCGGATGAGCGACTCCCAGCGACGCTGATGCCGATGGCGCGAACCATCCGATCCGCCACTGGCAGGCAATGGAAGGTGATCGGCATTGGTTAGGGTGCCGGGAATACGGACCCACGACGACGCTCGCGGTGAGCGGCCGCGGCGAGCGCATGCGAGCCAGCGGTCCCCTCGACTGCGATGTTAGGCACGGCCCAGTTCTGGGATGACGGAGCCCAAGAGGAGACCTTTGCTACGACGCGACCGTCAACGGTGACAAGCGGCATCGAGTACCTTTCTGCCAAATGGGGTGATCGCATGACGGAGGTCTTCGGCGCCGTGAGCCGTCATTGTCGTATGCAAGCTCTGGAGGTTAGTTAGGCGCCGCGAGTTCAAATCAGAGACCAGCTCGTCGAGCCGTTCGCGCGGCATGCCGCCGAGCCTCTTCGCGAGGGTAGTGCTTGGCGATCCAATGCCGAAGGATGAGGGCAGCGGGCCAGGATCCTGTGCGAACGCCACGAGAAGCCTAATGTGGTCGACGCTGAGATCTTCCAGCGTTCGCAATACCCGCACCTGGTCATCGTAGGACTCGCCGGGGTGCCGGATGACGTTTACGACGAAGTCTCGATATACGCGTCGCTTTTCTTCGTTCCGCTCCTCGGAGGCGCGCCGGAGCGTCGCCTCAAGGAGATCCTGGAACTCGTCCGTTTGGACGTACTTCTCGCTGGCCTCAGATTTGAATTCGTGAAGATCTGCTACGATGCCGTTGACGACTTCCTTGACACGGTCGATCTTCCTTCCGAAAGACATTCCACCGAGCACCGCGCTCAAGGGACCACCCAACCAAGGAATCACGGCGGTCACGACCCCAGCCAGTTCGAGCGCTTGGTCGGTGCGTGTGTTCTCGGGTACGAAGTCTGGCTGTTTGGGCATTGCGTCTCCCCCGTGCCGACGGAATTTGCCTAACGGTATGCGGGTGAGCCGCCGGCGCACGGCGGCTCGCGTGGTCACCAGACACTCATGCCGCGCGGAAGTCCAGTGAGGTGAGCCCATTTCGTAATTCTGGCGGACCACCGTCTTCCGTGCTTGGAGACCGTTCTGTAGGCCGGATCAGCCTCTCCCGTCCATCAACGATCGCGACTCCGAGACCATCAAAAAGCGTGATCATGCTCAGAAGCGGTAGGCCGCCTTCCACTCCGGGTGGGCCTTCCCCAGGCAGAGGAGGCGGGTGAAGTCGGACCAGTAGCCGTCGACCACGCAGCCGCCGTCCATGAAGACCAGGTTGCCGTCGGTGATCCGCCATTCCATGGGGCAGCTGAGGGAGATGTCTCACCTCATCAGAGGTTAAGTAAGAAAGCAGGGTTGTCATGGATCATGATCTTGAGGTGCTCGGCCGGGATCCCCTTCTCCAAGAGCACTCGGATGAACATCCGCAATCCTTCTACGGGCGGCGGATTGTGGACCTGGCCCAGGTCCGTGGCGAGAACCGTTCGGGCTGGCCCCACCGCCTTGATCATTTCCACCACCCCATCGATTCCGGCTTTCGTCGGCCACATAGGATACATGAAGATGGCCAAGTGCTCGATGAAAGCCCCCAATTCCGCCAGTTCCTTCTGCTCCTCAATGGAAGCGTTTATGATATACTCCGGGTGGTTCACGTACAGCCGCTTCACTCCCCGGTCTTTGGCCGCCCGGAGAACCGCACGGGCCTCGGGGACCGACAGGTGACCCGTGGCGAGAACCACATCGGCGGCGGCGATCACGTCAATCACCTCATAGACCTCGGGTTTGAGGTGACCGTCGTCGTCAAAGACCGTGAGCGGCGTCTCCTGGAGGCGCGACCTGCTGACCTGCTTCATGGATCCGCCAAAATCCGGTGCCCCCATTTGCGTAAGGTGGTTCTTCGCCGAGAGGGTGGGGAACCAGACGAACTTGGCTCCCAGCTTGATCGCCGCGTCCGCTGCGAAGGGATTGATTCCCCCCACGGCATTGTTGAGAACCACGCCGCCGAACACCTCAATGCCAGAGACGAGCTTCCGCACGAAGTACATCCGGTCCGCGGTATAGCCGTGGTGCTCTTTGAGCACGACGGCGCGCATCCCCATGCCCCGAGCCCCTTCGGCGGCCTCGACATGGTCGACCAGTCGCGGGAACAGGCTGGGTGCCGAATGGATATGGACGTCGATGGCTCCTTGCAGCAACGCCAAATCTTCCCTCATGGCTCCCTCCCGAAGTACTACCCCGGCTGACCCGTGCGGACCCCTGGCAACGCAGACGTGCGTCCCGTGCGAATGGATGCGCAACCAGCGCCGCCCGATGCCCCATCATAGCATTCGTGCGTCAGGGCTCGCAGTGCAGTTTTCGGACTTCTGCGACAACGGCAACGAGGTACTCCACGACCTTCTCGAGCAGGAGTTCCCCTTTCTCCTTGGTGGCCCCCGCCGCATTGCCGACCACGCCACTCTTGGTGATCTCGTCGAAGTTCAAGGCGGAGGTGAGCTCGCCGGGCCGAGACCCCAGGCGCAGGACGGTGGACTTCTTTGCGGCGATCCCCGTCCCCTGCAGGCCGCCCAAGAACCCCGGCTCGTGCCGCTCCATGTGGACGAGGTGGGGGTAGACGGCCAGGAGACCCGCGCACTCGACCTCGGAGGCGTGGCCCGGCGGGAGATCCTCGGGGCGTGAGCTCCAGAGCTCCTTGGTGAGCTGGAAGCCCAGGTCCCACCAGTCCACGGAGGCGGTGAAGGCCTTGTGCCGCTTTTTCAGCTCCTCCATGGCGATCTTGATGGCCGGGCCGTTGTGCCCATGCCCGTTGATGAACAGCAGCTTTCGGACGCCATGCCGGCACAGGGAGTCGCCCACCTCGACGAGCATGCGGGCCAGGGTGTCCGGGGTGATCGTAATGGTGCCCTGGAAGGCCATGTGGCACTCCGAGACCCCGTACGGGATAGCGGGGACCACCACCGCCCCAGAGCGCTCGGCCACCCGCTCGGCCACCGTGCTGGCAGAGAGGGTGTCCGAACTGAGCGGCATGTGGTAGCCGTGCTGCTCAAAGGCGCCCACAGGGATGAGGGCGACCTCGGCAGTCGCCAAGACATCTCGCGCCTGATCCCATGCCATCTCCTGCAATCTAGCCACGGCTATCCTCCTTCTTTATGGCCGTGTGGAAGCCTGTGCGTCCAGCGGCTCGCTCTTCAAGGGCCCGGGGCGGATCCCCCCGAGGAACGCCTGGAGGACCCGCGGGTCCCGGGCCAGGTCCGTTCCCGTCCCGCTCGCGACGAGCGCCCCCCGCTCCAGCACGAATCCCCACGTGGCCAACGCCAAAGCCATCCGGGCGTTCTGTTCTACGAGGAGAATGGCGATCCCGCGGTCCGCCAGGGTGCGGATGATCTGCGCCACGGTCTGGACATTGACGGGAGAGAGCCCCAGGAAAGGCTCGTCGAGGAGCAGGACCTTGGGCTTGGCCATGAGGCCGCGCCCGATGGCCAGGAGCTGCTGCTCCCCGCCGCTCAACGTCCCGCCGAGCTGCGCCTTTCGGTCGGAGAGGACCGGCAGGAGATCGTAGGCGCCCCTCAGGCGCTTAGTGATTTCCGTGCGCTGGGTGACGGTGAATGCCGCGAGGAGGAGGTTCTCCTCCACGGTCATGTCCGGAAAGATCTTGCGCTCCTCGGGGACGTGGGCGACCCCCAGACGAACGACGCGGTGCGGGGCAAGACCGACGAGCGACGTCCCCTGGAAGAGAATCGTCCCCTGCACGGGCCGCACCAGCCCCGAGATAGCCTTCAGGGTGGTGGACTTCCCGGCTCCGTTGGCGCCGATGAGGGCCGTCACGCCCCTGGGCGGCACGCGGAAGGAGACACCCTGGAGCGCCTGGACACGGCCGTAGTGCACCATGAGCGACTGGAGCTCAAGCAAGGGTTACGGCCTCCCCGAGGTAGACCTTCAGCACGTCCGGGTTCGCCTGGATTGCCGCCGGGGACCCCTCGGCGAGCTTCCGCCCGAAATGCAGGACTGCGAGGCGGTCGCAGAGGTTCATGACGAGGTCCATGTTGTGCTCGACCAGAATCATCGTCACCCCCCGCTCGCGGACGCGGACGATGGCCTCCCGGAGGGTGTGGCTCTCGGTGGGGTTCAGCCCTGCGGCCGGCTCATCGAGGCACAGGAGTGTGGGCTCCGCCATGAGGGCGATGGCCAGCTCGAGCTTGCGGAGAAGCCCGTAGGGCAGGGCGGCCGCCCGCCGGTCGCGTTCGACATCAAGTTCCAGGAACGCGAGGGTCCCCCGGGCCAACGCCAGGGCCCCGGCGGCCTCGTGGCGATGCCGGGACGTCCGGAAAAGGGCGTCGGCCAGCCCGGCCGCGGTCCGGCGGTGCCGGCCGATCAGCAAGTTCTCCAGCACGGTGAGCTGGGGGAACACGCTCGTCTTCTGGTAGGTCCGGATGATGCCGGCCTGCGCGATGCGATGCGGGGGGAGCCCGGTGATGTCCCGTCCACCGAGGGCCACCCGGCCGGAGCTGGGGCGCTCAAACCCCGTGATGACGTTGAAGAGCGTGGTCTTCCCGGCGCCATTGGGCCCGATGAGGCCGAGGATCTCCCCCGGCTGCACCGTGAGGTCGAGGCCGTCCAGGGCCGCCAGGCCCCCAAACCGCTTGATGAGGGCTTCTACCTCGAGGAGGGGCATTCGCGCCTCCGCGCCAGGAACCAGTCGCCGAGCGCCTCAAGCAATCCACCGAAGCCTCGCGGCATGAACACGATGGCCGCCACCATGACGGCGCCCAGAAGCACCAGGCGGAGGTCCTGGGCGGCCCGCAGGTATTCCGGGACCGCCGTGAAGAACACGACTCCCAGGATAGGGCCGACGATGTAGCCCGTGCCCCCGATGATGGCCATGCTGAAGAGCAGCGTGATGTAGTAGAAGCTGAAGAGGTCCGGGCTCACAATGCCGACGTAGTGGGCAAAAAGTGACCCGCCCATCCCCCCGAGGACCGCGCTGATGACGAAGGCCAGCAGCTTGAAGCGGAACGCGTCCACCCCCAGGGCCTGGGCGAGGGCCTCGTTCTCCCGGATCGCGAGGAAGGCGCGGCCGACCCGCGAATCCCGGATCAGCTTGACCCCCAGGGTGGCCAGCGTGGCAAAGGTGACCGCGAGGTAGTAGTAGGCGAGGTCCGAGCGGAGCTCGAGGTGGAAGAGGCCCGGGAGGCCGATCGTCGGGGAGGGGACCCCGGGGATGCCCAGCGGGCCGCGCGTGAACCCTACCCAGTTGCGGATGACGAGGGCCAGGATGTCCTGGAAGGCCCAGCTGACCAGCGCGAAATACGGTCCCCGGAGGTAGAGGGAGGGGTACCCGATAAGGAGGCCGAACACAGCGCTGACGACGAAGGAGGCGCCGAGACCGCCCCAGAATGACCACCCATAGAACGTCGTGGTGATACCGGAGGCATAGGCGCCCAGACCGAAGAATGCGGTGTAGCCGAACGGGAGCTCCCCCACGAACCCGAGGATCACGTTCAGGCCCATGACCACGACGAGGTAGATGGCTGCGAGGTTCAGGATGGAGCGGTAGTAGCTGCTCCCGCTGAGCCAGGGGAGGATCCCCAGGAGCGCACTGAGGGCGGCCGCGCAGAGGAGCCGGCGGGTCCTCATACGCGCCGCATCCGCTGGAAGAGGCCCTCGGGCCGCCACAGGAGGACGAGGATCATGATGACCAGGCCGAAGGTGTCCTTGTAGTCGATGCTGATGAATCCGCCGCCCAGGCTCTCCGCGACCCCGAGGAGGAGGCCACCGCCGAAGGCCCCGACGATGTTTCCCATGCCGCCCATCACGATCACGATGAAGGCCTTGATGAGCATGAAGTTCCCCATGAGCGGCTCGACGTCGTAGAGGGGGGCCAGCAGGGCGCCCGCCAGGGCGGCCAAGGCCCCGCCCAGGGCGAAGACCAGCGTGTAGGTGGCGTCCACGTTCACCCCCATGAGCGCCGCCGTCTCGTGGTCGCGGGCGACCGCGCGGATGGCGCGGCCCCAGCGACCGTGGCGGATGAACGCGGTCACCGCCAGACTGAGGCCGCAGGCCATCAGCAGCACGAGGAGCTTCTGTTGCGTGAGGAAGATCCCGCCCAGGACGACGGGTGTGTAGGCCATGGGGGTCCGGACCGTCTGGGGGTTCGGTCCGAACACGAGCTGGATGAGGTTCTCAAGGACGACGGCCACGCCCGAGGTGGCAAGCAGGCTGACGACCTCCCCCCGCCCGCGGAGGGGCCGCACCGCGAGCTTCTCGCAGAGGATCGCCACGGCGGCGACGACGACCACGGCAGCAGGAAGCGTGGCCCCATAGCCCCAGCCGACCCGCTTGAGCACGACGAAGGTGGTGAAGCCCCCCAGCATGTAGAAGGCGCCCTGGGCGACGTTGATGACTCGCATGATCCCGAAGATCAGGGTCAGGCCCATCGCGATCAGGGCGTAGATCGAGCCCTGCACCAGCCCGTTCGCGGTCTGCTGGAGGAAGAGGAGCCCCATGGCGGCGCCTCGATGGCCCGGAGGACGCGCGGGCCGGCTACTTGATCGTCACGTACCGCCCGCCCTTCACCTGGACAATGTGCGGGGCGATGACCGCCTGGTGCTTCTCGTCGAATTTCCAGGTCGCCCCGGGCCCTTCCCACACGAGCTTCTCAAGGGCAACCCGGATCGTGTCGAGATCGGTGTCCGTCCCCGCCTTGTCGATCCCGAGGGCCGTCACCCACATGCCGCTATAGCCCGAGTGGGCGTACGTCTGGGCGGGGTCTTTCCCGAACTTCTTCCGGTACTGCTCCTTAAAGTGGACTGAGGCGGGGTCGGTGAGGTCGGCCGTCCACGGCACGACCGAATAGGAGCCCTCGCCGTTTTTGCCGGCCCCCTCCAGGAAGCTCGGGCTGTAGTTGTTCTCCGAGGCGTACATGTGAATGCCGAGCATCCCGAGGGCACCCATCTGGTTGACGATCTGGGAGTTCTGCGGGTCGCGGGCCACCATGTAGATCGCAGTGGGGTTCAGGGCCTTGATCTTGGAGAGGACGGTGGAGAAGTCACTGTCCTGGAAGTTGAAGGTCCCATTGAAGACCACCTTGGGGTTCCCGAGCCGCTCGAACTCCTTGACGAAGGCCGCGGCGTCGGAGCGGCCCCAATCGTCATTCACGACCAGGATGGCAATGGTACTCCCCGGCTTCTCGTTTCCCGCGATGAACTCGGCGAATCCCCGGGCGATGATCAGGCTGTTGCTGGAGGTCCGGAAGAAGTAGCGCGCCCCCTGCTCGGTCAGCCCGGGCGCGTAGGAGAGCGGGGCGATGAGCAGCACGTTCTCCTTCTTGGTCACTTCCAGCATGGCGTAGGTCGAGGAACTGCAGAGCTCGCCCAGGAGAATCCGGTGGCCCGCCGCGATGAGCTTCTTCGTGACCGCGGTGGTCTGGGCGGGGTTGCAGGCGCCGTCCTCGACCACGATCTCGATCTTCCGGCCGCCCAGGACCCCGCCCCTGCCGTTGATCTCGTCCACCGCCACCTTGATGCCGTCGAGGAGGTTGGTCCCCTGGTAGGCGCCGTTGCCGGTGAGGGGCTGGACCACGCCGATTTGGACGGGCGGGCCCGCCGCAATCCCGGCCGTCGGCAGCACCAGTAGGATCCCCAGGCACACGAGGACGAACTTTACGCTTCGGGTCTGCATGGTCATTCCTCCCTCTTTACCGCCGCATGGCGACGTACACCGTGCCAGCTAGCGATGGGGCCCCGAGCCCCGGGCCAGTCTGGCGACCTGAGTAGTGAGATCAATCCGGCTCGCTCTGTCTCGAGCCACCTCGGGTCCATGGGTCACGCTGTGCTGGGCTGCTACCGCGGGCACATAACTCAACTCCCGCGCCGCCTCGATGAGGGTGCCCGCGAGGCGATGCGCCAGGGGCTCGGTGAGCCGCTCGGCAGGCGCTGCTACGGCGAGGCTCCCCACGGCCACGCCCCCGGCATCGAGGATCGGCGCGGCCACCGCCCGGACGCCCGGATAGATTTCCTGGAGGCTGACTGCGTACCCGAGCTCTTGGGTCCTCTGGAGTTCCACACGCAGCACGCGCGGGTCGGTGATTGTGTGCTCGGTGAATCGCTGCAGGGGCCGGTCGAGGAGCCGCCGTTGATCCTGGGCAGGGAGCAACGCCAGGATCGCCCGCATGGACGCCCCCGCGTGGAGCGGGATGGTCCGCCCGCGCTCCGGCCGGACGAGGAGGGGGTGCGGGCTCTCGGCCCGCTCGGCGCAGACCCCGAAGTCGCCGCTTCGGAGGACCAGTTGCACGGTCTCGCCGGTCTGTTGGGCCAGGCGTTCCATGAGCGGGCGCGCTCGCCTGACCAAGTCCAGATCCGCCGAGAGGGTCTCCGAGAGCTGCAGGAGGCGAGGGGAGAGGCGGTAGGTTCGATGCTGGGAGTCCTCTTCGAGGACCCCGCGGTCCCGGAAGGTGACGAGATACCGGTAAGTCGTGCTGAGGGGCAATCGCAGGGCAGCGGCGAGCTCTGCCGGCGTCCACCGGGGCCGGTCGGTGGAGAAGGCAAAGAGGAGGTCGAGCGCTTTCGAAACCGATTTGATTGGCCGCTGCGACATGCTGTCCCGGCTTGGCCGTCCCATTCACTCCGCGAGCGCGACGAGATCCATTTCCACGTCCACGCCTCGCGGCAACTCCTTAACCCCGATGCAGGTCCGGGTGGGCGGCTCCGTCGGAAAGAACCGCCGATAGACCTCGTTCATCGGCTCGAACCACGCCATGTTGGTGAGGTACACGCCGACGCGGATCGCGGCGGTGAGGGGCAGCCCCGCCGCCTCCAGGATCGCCTTGAGGTTCTTGAGGACCTGCTCGGTCTGCACCTGGATGTCCCCCCGGACGAACTCCCCCCGCTCGGGATCGTAAGGGAGTTGGCCCGACACGTAGAGGAAGCCTCCCGCGCGAATGGCTTGGCTCAAGGGGGACTTGGAGACGAAGGCCTTCGGCGTCGTGACGATTTCCTTCTTCCCCATCGCGAGCTTCCTCCCTACGTCGGTATTCTTACATTGCGAGAACAATTTCTAATAATTGGATAACCTATGCCTCCCCTCTGACACTGTCAAGGGTTTTCCCTCGGTTGGAAGGAAGCGTCCCGGTAAAGTCCGGCTGGAATCCATGCCCACCGCCAGATGGATTTTGCACCGGGCTTCTCTTCGCCCGTCTGCTACGCCACGCGCCATGATCCGGCGCAGCTCGCCTTCTGATTTTGCCGACAGCATCCGCGCCACCGGGGCGTGGTGGTATAGCGCGCTCTTCTGGGAAGCCGGCCTGCTGGGGCACGTGCTGTACCTCGAGGCGGAGGCCGCCGGGGTCCGCGGCACGGGGATCGGCCGCTACTTCGACGACGCGTTTCATCGCGTGCTGGGGTTGGACGGCGATCGCGTTCAGAGCCTGTACCACCTCACCGTCGGCGGCCCGGTGGACGACCTGTGGTTCCCGACAACTCGTAGTCACCAATCCAGTTGATCTTTTCGACGATCTGCATCAAGCTGCCCGCCTCGGATACTCCCTTCGCCCAATCTAGAGGGTTCTATATCATGACGCCCATCATTCGTGCCCTGCTCGCGTTCGCAGTCAGCCTGGTCCGCTCGCGCGTGTCCCTGCAAGTGGAGATCCTGGCGCTGCGGCATCAACTCACGGTCTACCAACGATCGATCCGGCGGCCTCGTGTGCGCCCCAGCGACCGCCTTTTCTGGTCGTGGCTGTCCCGCGGGTGGTCACGCTGGCGGGAGGTCGTGGTCTTCGTGCAGCCGGCGACCGTGCTCGCTTGGCAGCGCCAGCGTTTTCGTGACCACTGGGCCTGCCTCAGCCGGACGAGACCGGCTGGCAGACCGGCGATCGGCAAAGAACTCCGTGAGCTGATCCAGAAAATGTCCGCAGCCAATCCGCGGTGGGGCTCTCCGCGCATCCTGGGCGAATTGCGCAAGTTGGGGATTACGGTGGCGAAATCCACGGTCGAGAAGTATCGCGTGCGCCCGCGACGACCACCCTCGCCCTCCTGGCGGGCCTTCCTCAAGAACCACCTGACGGAGCTCGTTGCCCTCGATTTCTTTACCGTGCCGACGGTTGGGTTCACGGTCCTCTTCGTGCTGGTCGTGCTGGCGCACGCACGACGGCGGATTGTCCATTTCAACGTCACTGAGCATCCGACGGCCCAGTGGACGGCACAGCAACTTGTCGAAGCCTTTCCTTGGGAGACCACGCCCCAGTATCTCCTCCGCGACCGCGATGCGGTATATGGCGATTGGTTTCAACGGCGCGTCACGAACTTAGGCCCGGACCAAATCCTGACCGCCCCTCGGAGCCCCTGGCAGAATGCGTATGCGGAGCGGGTGATCGGCAGCATCCGGCGGGAATGCCTGGATCACGTCATCGTTTTGAGCGCGGCCCACCTCCGCCGCCTCCTAGCCAGCTACTTCCACTACTATCATCGCTGGCGCACGCATCTATCGCTGGCCATGGATTGCCCTGACGCCCGACCGGTGCAACCGCCTGAGCAGGGAGCGGTAGTCGCATTCCCGGAAGTGGGTGGCTTGCATCACCACTATGAGCGGGTGGCGGCATAGTGGTGATGAAATGTCTCGCCGAATCGCATGGTATGGGTTTTCGGGAAAGACAGGCGATCGCCAAGGCGGCCAAGCTCCTGGGGGTGAGCTATCGTACCCTTCATTACCGGGTTATGCGTGCGAGTGCGGCGCAGGCGGACACTGGGCGAGCGCGCACAGGATGAGCCGGAGGCTCCGGAGGAAGACGTGTCGGGTGAAAGGATGCCCGTGTGAAAACTTCGTGCTGGCGGTGGCGGCCCTGGAGAAGGGCGAGGTACCGAGCGGTCGCGTTCTTCTCCGACTACGCCCTTTAGAGCCACCTCGCCAACGAAACATACTGTTTCAAGTTTGCTCGTCAAGCAATGCTCCGTCAGGGAGCACTGAAGATCGTCTTTCCATTTCTGTCGTAAAGAGTCAAGCCCGACGAGCCGTCCGCCGAGACGTTAAGTAAAGCGCCGGGCTTTCCAGCCTGGTCGCCAAGCGACAAGAACACCGTTCCGTCAGGCGAGCGATTCATCAAGGCGCCCGAATACCCGGTTGGATCGGGAAGGCTTATGCCGGCCGGCAGGTACAGGCCTGCCGATGTTCCCAGCAGCCACAGTCCCACCCGCAGGCCGGTCAGGGACGTGGACCGGGACAAGGCCAGCAGGATCAGCCCCGCGGCAACGGTGGACAGCAGGATCGTACCGCGATGGCTCAGTCGGCACGCGACGAACACGGATAGCAGGAGCCCCGTGCAATACCCGAACTGGAGGATGAGGAACAGGGAGCCGGTCTCTCCGTGTCCCAGTCCCAGCTCGGGCTCTAGGACGGGCAGAAGCGGGGACAGGATGACCCGCGAGGTGAAATTCAAATAGAAAATGACGACTAGGAACAGGACGGGTGGGAGCGGGAAAAGAAATCCCGCCTCCCCTCGGAATACCGGGAGTCGCCGACTGGTGGGATGGGCATACAGGCGATCCTCGCTGCCGCAGACTAATCGGGGATGGCGAGTTCAGGCAAATATTTTCTTTCAGGTCGGTCGTCGTCGGCTGGGAGCCGGACATTTGCCCGGCGAGGTGCGAAGCGCATTGCGGCGGCCCGGCGGGATCGAACGGTGGGCGGCCGGGGACAAGAAAATGGCCGCCGGGTCCGGCGGCCACAGATCTCCTGGACGTGGACAAACGTCGGGGACTAGGCTCTTGCTTCCTCGGGGATCGCCTCCCCCGCGAAGAGCGCGCGTCGCACGGCCCCATCCGGATCCCCCTCCCACCCCACGATCTTTTCCCCTCCATCCACGAAGAACGTGGGAAAGCGGCGGATCCGGTGCCGCACAACCTTCCACATGCCACCCAGGGACTGGGGATCCACGAGCCGCACGACCACCCGCTGGCCGTACGTCTTTCGCGTGTTCCGGATCCACTCCGAGAGGCGAAGATACTCCGCCTTGAGGTCCTCCGGGTACTCGTTGATCTCTTGCGTGTGAACCTGCTGCCCCACCCCCGCTCCCTCCAGGAACGTCTCGCAGTGGGGTCAGTGGTAGAAACCGGAAAGGACCGGCGCCACGACCTCGATGATCAGTTGCCGCATGGCCTTCCTCCGTTGCCGGATCGGGCTGGGGCGCGCCCTACGAGGCGGCGGGAACCGTTGCACCCCCCTCCCTCAGGAGGGCGTCCAGGGGGGCCAGGTCCCAGCCGGTGTACTTCGCTTGCCCATTCACGATGAACGTCGGGTAGGTCCGAACCCAGTGCCGCACGGACTTCCACAGCCCCATGGGACTGTGGGGGTCAATCAGGACGATCCGTAGTTGGTCTCCATACCGCCGGGACAGGTCCCGGACCATCTGGGACAAACGGGCGTAGTCCTGCCATATCTCTTCGGGATACGAGTTCAACTCCTCGTCCAGGACCGGCTGGGAGATCCCGGCGTCGTCGAAGAAGTTCTGGCAGTGGCTGCAATGTTTCGCCCCGGAGATCAGGGGCGCGATCACTTCGATGTCGATGGTAGGCACGACCCCCTCCCTTAAGGCACCACGGGCGGGGTTGCCCCCGCCCGTGGTAATGATCCGCTGATTGCCGGAACTAGGCACGTGCCGCGGCCGGCCTCAGCGGGGCTTTCTTGGCCCGGCCGAAGGCCTGAAACGCGTCCCACGCGAGGAACAGCGCCAGGATCACCAGGACGAACCCGATGGCGGCCGCCACCAGGTTGCCAAAGATGAACGCCGCCTTGAGGCCCGGGGTGAAGGCGGCCTGCAAGGACACCCATGCGGTCACGATCAGGGCCGCGACCGTCGTTACGTACATGAAGACCGCCGGCCACATGGCCCACTGGTAGGACTTGCCCGATTGGACCAGCCAGATCGTGATCAGGACCAGGGCCAGGCTGGCGAAGAGCTGGTTGGAGCCGCCGAAGAGGAGCCAGATCCTGGACCAGAAGCCGGTCCACATGAGCACGAGGGTCAAGATGATCCCGACGATGGTGCCGAAATGGATGTTCTTGAACGCCGGAATGGCATCGCCGACCAGCTCGGCGCTAGCCACCCGCATGAACCGGAGGACCAGTTGCATGACCGTGAGGGCCATGATCACCAGGAACGCCGCGCCAAAGGCGTTGCCGAAGTCCTTGGGGACCCCAAGGACGTTCAAGTACTCGGCCATGCCCCGGGAGAAAACGGCCGCGGGCCCACCACCCTTGGTTAGGACCTCCATGTACCCGGCGAAGCCCCCGAAGGCGGTCACGGCGAAGGTCACCGCGAGCACCGCCAGGACGCCCTCGGTGAACATGGCGCCGGCACCGACGGGCAGGGCGTCGGTTTCTTTCTCGAGCTGGCGGGCGGTTCCCGAGGTGGACACCAGGCTATGCCATCCGGAGATGGCGCCGCAGGCAATAGTCACGAATAGAATCGGCCAGAGGGGCGTGTCGAACCCCGGTGAGATGATCCCTTTGGCCATGAAACCCGTGTAGGCCGGGAAACCACCGAACCCTGGCATCCGGAGGAAGATCCCGATGATGGATCCCACGATCCCCATCAGGACCAGCCAGAATGCCACGTAGTTTACCGGCTGGGCAAACCGCCAGATGGGCAGCACCGAGCCCAGGTAGCAGAATCCCAGGACCACGATCCCCCAGAACCAAACTGACCACAGCATGGGGCCGTAAGGCGTGTTGTAAAAAATGGGGGAGGCTTTCCCGCGATTAATGAACTCCACGATGGCCTGGAAGGGCCCGGTGGTTCCCAGCCAGATGCCAATGATGGCGATGGCCACCGTGACCACGGTGGTCATCACCAGGTCCTTCCGCCACTTGTAGGTCATCTGGCCCGCCAGGACGCCGGCCAGGGTGAGGATGATGAACCCGAACGGCAGCTTCGGGTTCGCGAAGAGCCCGGCCACGATGGCCCCGAAGGCTCCCATGATCAGCAGCAGGTAGAAGTAGAGGAACGACAGGAGGATGGTGCGGGCCCGGGGGGAAATGAGTTTGTAGCTCAGGCCCCCCATGGTCAGTCCGTCGTTCCGCATAGCCAGCATCGCTGACGCGTAGTCCTGGACCCAGCCGATGAAGAACACGCCCAGGATCAGCCAGATGAGGGCCGGCAGATACCCCCACTGCACGGCGACGATGGGTCCGACGATCGGGCCCAGGGCGGCAATGGACTTGAACTGGTAACCGAACAGCACGCTGGAGCTGGCCGGCATGAAGTCCACGCCGTCGTTGTAAAGCTTGGCAGGGGTGGCTTTATTCGGGTCGGCCTGAATCACGGACCGGTCAATGCTCGAGGCATAGAACTTGTACCCCAGCCAGACCGCCACGATGGCCACTACTATCACGACGCTTCCCATGTTTGCCTCCTCCCAGGAACCTTAGGGTTCACAGGTTGCACCCGAGGCGATCCCGCTTCGCCCCACAACGACATGAGGAGAGCCGGTTGCTCTTCATCACCTCCTTTGTAGGTAGGATCAAACGGGTCAGCGTGCGAAATCAGCATGGCGCTGACCACGCGATGGGTGCCGGGATCACGATATGGCGCCTGGCGGACTGGATGCTATCTCCGACCCTGAAGGAAAGTCAAGCAAATGCAACGCATTGTACTGTCGCCACCAGCCGTGTCGCCTCCGGGCGCCTTTCCCTGTTCATCCGGAGATGGCAGACCCATCCAGGAACTGGCGGATAGCCAGTGAGCACCCCTGGCTCACGAGAGCACTTCTTCCTTGACGATGCCGGCATGGTGTGGCATAAGAGAGCCAAGCCAATAGCGATGGAGTTCGCGAGTCCCCACCTCTGGCGGGGTGATAACTCCTACTGGCAATGCCGGTAGGGGTTTTTTGTTTGGGGAGAGGAGCGGATGGGTCGGTTGGGCACACTGGTCCAGGACGTGCGGATGATTCTTCAGTCGGTGGCGAACCCGTCGTCCAAGTTCATCACCTACTTCCAGCTTCTGGACGCCTTCAAGGAGCCGGACTGCCCGGTCTGCACCCGGCTGGAGCAGGGGGCGCTGAAGGCCCTGGACGGCCTGATGTACGAGCAGGTGAATGACCCCTTCACGCGTGACCGCCTGGTCGAGTCCCACGGCTTCTGCAACTGGCACGCCTGGATGCTGCCCAGTATCCACAACAGCGCGTTGGGCGTGGCGCTGATCTACAAGCACCTCCTCCAGGAGACGCTCGAGCACCTTGAGGCCGCTAGCCGGCAGGTCCAGCCCCGGGGGCGCTGGCAGCGCCTGTGGGAACGAGTGACCGGCTCGCGTGAGGAGCCGCTGCCGATCCTGGCGTGGCGAAGCAAGAAGACCCGCTGCTACTTGTGCACGTTCGCCCGGCGGTCGGAGCAGGATGACCTGAAGACGATCCTGGACTTCCTCGGCGAGGCGGAGTTTGCCGAGGCCTTCACTAGATCGGCCGGTCTGTGTCTGCCCCACCTGTACGCAGCGATGGCGGTCGGACGCGATCATCCGAACCTCCCCATGCTGCTGACGATGCAAGAGAAGCGATGGCAGGCACTCCTGTGGGAGCTGGAGGAGTTCGCGCGGAAGTTCGACTACCGGTACGCGGATGAGGCCAGGGGCCGGGAGAGCAGTAGCTGGCATCGCGCCCTGGACGCCTTTGTCGGTCGCGTCAGCGTCTTCGGGCCCGAACGGGGTGAGCCACGAGCGTACAAGGCCCCACAGAGCCTTACGCCGGGACCCGCGCCGGCCGAAGGCGAACCCGTACGAGCGGTGGATGCGAAACAGCGCGCGGAGATGGAGAGTGTCCGCTTTGAGAACGAGAAGCTCCGCCGGCGCATCGAGGAACTGCTGGCCCAGCAGTCAGACAATCATCGGACACGCTTGACGCTGGAGTTCCAGGTTCTGAAGCTGACCGCGGATATGAAGGCGATGGCCGTGGACCTGGCCGCCGCCCAAGGGAAGCCGGCTTCCCCGGGGGCAACGCCTGGGGCCGACGATTCAGGTGGCCAGCCGTCCTCCGAAGGAGGTGAGCGCGCCGAAACAAACTGACGGCGATGGAGCGCCGCCGAGGCTCCCGGGCCACGAGGTCGAGATCGTTATCACCGCTGCGAAAGAGGGGAATTTCGACCTCCTAGTCGTAGGGTTTGTGGGGTACTCCAACGTCTTCGGTCGGGTCATGGGGAACACGACGCAGAATATCAGCCGGCTATCGCCGTGCAGCGTGCTGATCGTCAAGTAGGGCAAGAGGTCTGATCGGGTTATCACGATGCTGGAAGATCCTCTGGAACGACGGCCGGCACCGTCATGGGCTGAGACGAAGCCTCGGGAGGATCCGACGTTGCTCTCACTCGTCCAGCCGGAGCTACAACCCTGCGAGCTTCGCAGGGAGCGACCGGTCGAGAGGCACGGCAGCGGCGGAGTCGAGATCGTATGCATGGCCGCCGGGGGGAAGCGCCTGGCGATCAAGGGTGAAGATGAGGGCGAAATGCTGGCCACCTGCCGGCCGTGCACGATCCCCAGGGAGTCGGCGTACCGGCCCTGCCTGTACCTCGTTCCGATCAAGACGGAGCGGGACCAAACGCTCCGCGATTACTTCATCTGCCGCTGGTTCTATAGGCTGAAGCCCGAGGAGCCGGCGACGACCACCGACTGGATGTGCGGGGCCTGCCCGTACTGGTTCCCGCGGCCGCCTGTTCACCTCCTCAAGGACTTGGAGCAGGTCACGCAGAGAATGATCCGGTATCACCAGGATGCGTGGGCAGGACGCCTTCCGCCCTCCCCATTCAGCTTCTGGTTGGGCCCCTGGATGCCGCTCATTCCTCGCTGGAAGCGGCTACTGCGCCCCCTGGTGAACCTCTTGTCGGGCCGGTGGGGCCTGCCTTAGCCGAGGTCGAGGCGGGGCGATGAAGCTCCTTGTCATATCCGACGTTCATGCGAACTGGCCGGCGCTCCGGGCGATCCGGGAGGAGGCGGATGCCGTCGTCTGCTTGGGGGATCTCGTGTCCTACGGTCCCTTTCCGCGGGAGTGCGTGGCCTGGGTGCGGGAGCACGGGATGCATGTCGTCCGCGGGAATCACGACACGGCCCTGGCCTACCGGGTGGATCCGAGGGCCGCCGACTTCAAGCGAGAGCTGGCCAGTGCCACGTTGGAGCATCACCGGCGGCTCCTCTCGCGGGGTGAGGTCGGGTGGCTCCGGCGGCTTCCCAAGGAGGTCCGCTTCCGCTTCGACGAGTACAGCTTCCATGCGGTGCACGCCTCGCCCAAGGATCATCTCTTCAGCTACCGCCTGACCCCCGACCTATCAGACGAGGAGTTGAAGAAAGAGGTGGAGGGGGTGCGGGCCGACATCGTTCTCCTCGGTCACACCCACCTGCCCATGAGCCGGGGTGTCTGGACCAAGGTGATCCTCAACCCGGGGAGCGTGGGGCAGCCCCTGGACGGAAACCCTCGGGCGAGTTACGCGGTGATCAAGGACGGCGTGGCGGAGATCCGGAGGGTTGCGTACGACAGCGAGGTCACGGTTGCCGGAATCCGCGAGATGGGACTTGTGGATGATGTGACCCGGGCCTTGATCACGATCCTTCTGACCGGGAAACCCCTGGGCGGTTCCCCGGGAGACACTGGCGCCGGAAGCCTCGGTTGACCGTGAGATGTAAGTTATGAGGCGCAAGCGGCCAACGATCCACGATTGGAACAGCCTGGGCGTCCACTTCTACAGCGTGGGGGCCTACGACCTGGCCATTTTCCAACTGGAGAAGGCGGTGAGCCTGGCGCCGGAGCTGGCTGGCATCCACTTCAACCTCGGTGGGGCGTACTATGGGAGAGGCCGCGTGGCTGACGCTGAACGGGAGTTCCACCTGGCCCTGGAACTCGACCCGGACCATGCGCGGTCCCACTGGTTCCGGGGGCTCTGCCTGGAGGGGCTGGGGCGTCTCGATGAGGCGCTGGAAGAATTCAAATGGGTCCGCCGGCATTCCTCCGGCACCCGGGAGGCCCGATCTGCCCAGGAGGAGATTTACGCCATCGGCCTCATGTTGCAGGCCAACGGGGACGCTGGCTCCCATATGGGTGCGTCATGACTACGGTGCCCTGCGCGCAAACGATAGCAGAACCGGCCGCGCCGTCAAAGCCGGAGATCGTTCCGAAGACGGGGCCTGCGGGTGCTGAGGGGGAAGCATGGCTGCGGGCCAGCACGCGGATCGCCGACATCGCCATGGAGCAGCAGTATGGATTCTGAGACCACGGCCGCAGCGCTGAACTCTTCGCACATTCGGGCCGTTAGTGCCACGCTCCGGTTGGTCGAGGAAGCCGTTGATCGAATCGAGCGGTTGCTGATCGATCCGGCCACGCGGATCACCTTCCGCCTCGCCGACGACTTGGATGCCGAGGAGCGTCGGACGATTCACGCGGCGTGCGAGCGGGCGCGGGCGGCGCTGATCCACGCCCGCGACCGACTGAAGGTTGAGATTCCGCAGCGTTCCCGCCGGGGGGCGATCCGAGGAGAAGTCTCGACGTTATGGGTTCTGATGGAGGACACCAAGAGCCCGGCCCTCCGTGGCTACGGACCGCTGTCGTCCGACGGAGGCAGGGTGGTGGATGAGGTGCTCGACGAGATCTCGACGACCTTGATCGGAATCTTGCGCCTCGTCGCTTGACAGTGTCATTCCGAACTGGTGCAAAGCGAATTGGGGCAGCAATTCCTCCTCGTAGGTCAGAACCATGCGATATCCGGTGCCGAACATCCGCCTCAAGCTCCAAGGGCTCCGAGAGCCTCGCAAACCCCTGGCCTCCACGTTGGTGGAGACAGACGCCGGCCATTTCGTTGTCCTCACCCTGGCGCCTCTCAAGGCGGCGCGCCTGATGGGGCAGGGCCCGCACGCCCTCTGGGAGACGCGGGTCCACGAGTCGGACCCCGAAGTCCGTGTCGGTCTCGCTTGCGCCCCGCGCTACGAGGCCCTTAGCGGGACGGAGACCGAGGCGCTGGCCCGGCACGAAGCGCTCGTGGCGCGGCTCGAAGCGGGTACCTTCGAGACGGAGACGGCCCGGGAGGTTCTGGCGCCGATCCGGCCCCTCATAGATCGCGGCGCGGAGGCATTCAAGGCGGGTGAGCACCAGGGGGCGGTGGCCGCGTTTGCGGAGGCCATCCGGGTTGCCCGTCGGATGGATGCGGTCCGGCATTTCCTGCACCTGTATCAGGAGGCCTTCCTCATGCGGGCCCTCACGCTGGAGTGCGTTGACCTGGATGCGGCGAAGGCGGCCTATCGGGAGTTCATCCAACTGTACGCCGACTTGCCCTCCCACCATCCGGACACGTTGCGCGGCGTGGCTAAGGCGCGGGAAGCCGTCGAGCGCCTGACGCCGACCCCGCGCGAGGGCTCCGCCCGGCGCCGCGCGCAGGCTGACGGGTTGGCGCCCGAGAGGTCACGATAGATGGACTTCGGACGCTTCGACGGATTCTGGCGCCGGCTGGCAGGTGCGCGGCTGGACGCATACGAGGACATGCCGGTCGAAGAGATCCTGGCGCGGGCGCTGGGGAAGTGGCGGACCTGCGTCGTGTGCAACCTTCTCTGGCAACGGGCCTTCGATCTGGCCTCACGCTGGCAGTATGTCCTCGCCGAAGATTCGGAGGGACGGGCACAATTCGTCGAGAGTCAGACCTGGTGCAACCGGCACGCCTGGTTCTTCAAAGAAGTGGCCAGCCCGCGAACCCGGGGGCGCCTGCATCGGGAACTCTGCGCCCATCTCGAGGTCCGGATCGGCGAGCTGCTCAAGGGAGGCCTGGCCACCATGACCGGACAGGGCGCTGCCCGCGTCCTTCGTGATCTCATCGGTGACCGCACGTGCCCTCTGTGCGATGACGAGGCGGCCTTTCAAGAGGTCGTGCTGGAAAAGCTGGCCCGGGGCCTGGCATCGGGGTCGCTGCGGTCGGCTTACGAGGCATCTGCCGGATGCTGCCTCCCGCACCTTGCGGCGCTGCTGCACACGGTTCCTGACGAAGACGCGGCCCGGTTTCTGCTGAAGGCCACGCTGAACCAGCTCAAGCGATTGGTGAAGGAACTGGATATCTATGAGGTGGAGACGGAGAGCCACACGCGACAGTACGGAGCGGCCGCCGATGCGCCCAACCGGGCGTTGGTCTGCTGGGCAGGGATGCGGGGGATGGTTCAGGAATCCCCCTGTCGCGACCAGGTCTCCGCGCTTCATGGCAGGATGGATTGACATGGAGGCTATTACAGAGTCCGTGAGCGCCGGGTCGAGCCAGGAGGAGCGTCAGGGTCCTGCCTCCTCCGACGAGTCGCCCAGGATCCGCGAGTACTTTGACTTGCGCGATGCGCTGGCCGAACCAGGATGTCCCGTCTGTGCGCGAGTGCTCCGCGCCGGCCACGAGGCGGTAGCAGCGCTGGCGGCAGTGCCGTCGCCGGGCGCGCCGGCGCGAAAGAATGCCCTGGCCTTCCGAGGCCTCTGTAACGCCCACGCCTGGAGCATCCACCGGAATGCGCAGCAATCGGTGGGCCTTGGGGAGGCGTACGAAGGCTTCCTGCGCGGCCGCATTGAGACGCTCCAGCGCGAGATGGCCCGGCAGGACGGCGAAGTCCGGCGACCGTGGTCGCGGTGGATTCACGCCGTGGACGAGTGGGTGCGGGCGTCCCTGCCTGGGTTGCGCCGGATCCGGCGGTGTCCGGCCTGCCGGGCCGCCCAGGCCGTGGAGGGGCGGGACCTCGGCCTGCTCCTCGACCTCATCACGGACATGGAATTCGCCCGCGCCTTCGAAGCCTCGACCGGGCTCTGTCTTCCGCATCTGAACCTGACCCTGCGACTCGCTCCCGACCATCCCAACCTGCCCCGACTGCTGGAAGCGCATCTTCCCAAGGTCAAGCGCCTCCACGCCGACCTGCAGGATTTCCTCCGGCAAGCCAAGGCGCCCCTGGTGACTCCAACGCAGGCGGAATCTGACGCCATCTGGGGGCGCGTCCTCGAATGGACGGCAGGCCAGCCGGATGTATTCGGCCACGAGCGGGATCTGGCCTCTAAGGCGGGCCTCTGGGGGAAGAGAAGGGCTCGAAGAGGCTCCCGGCCGGCTGGGACTGAGGGTGACGGGAGGCGGATGGAGGAGGTGGAACGACTCAGCCTGGAAAACGCCAAGCTGAAGCGGCGCCTGGTCGAGGTGAGCCGCGAGTGGGCGGAGGAGAGCGCCCGCCGCGCGGCCCTGCAATTCCAGGTGCACAAGCTGACCGAGGACGTGAAGGTGCTGGAATTGAACCTGGCGGGCGCCCGGGGCGAGGCCCAATCGGGCGACGTCCTGGCGGCACGCTTGCGCGGGGAGATCCAGATCCTGCGCGTGGAAATCCAGCGGCTCGAGGCGCGGCAGGGAAAACCATCGGGAGAACCGGGGCGCTGACGGAAAGGCCTGCCGGGTGGGGGCACAGTGAAGAGCGGCGCGGCGACGGCATTGGAAGGCATCTCGCGGCCGGACCTGCTCCTTGTCAGTGAGCTGAAGCAGGCTCTCCGACGACCGGGCTGTCCCCTCTGCCGGGTGCTTCGCAACGCGGACCTGCACTACCTGCGGGTGTTTCTGCGGGAGGGCAAGGATGACGGCCGAATGCTCCTGCGCCTCCTGGGATCCTGGGGGCTGTGCGCGCGGCACGCCAGCGGCCTGGTGCACCTCGAGCCGGTCGAGCGCGGCGACGGTCTGGGGACCGGGACGCTCTACGATTGGCTGTTGGATCATGCGCGGCGGCGGTTGGAAGATCTTCGGGGGCACCTCGCGACGGATGATCGTGCCGGTTCCCTGCAGTGGGGCCGCCGCAGGAATCCCCGGCAGCGTGTTCAACAGGCCCTTCGCCGGCTGGGGCCGACGATCCCGTGTCCAGCTTGCGAGGCCCACCAGCGGTACGCGGAATACGTCGTTGGGGGGTTTCTCCGGGCGCTCGAACCGGCCGCGCGACTGCCCGCGATCCAGGAGATGTATCTGGCATCCGAGGGGTTGTGCCTTCCCCACTGGCAAGCGGTTCTCAGTCTGCGGGCATCGTCCGGCGTTCGTGAGCTCATCACACAAAAACAATGCGAGGTCGCGGTCTTGCTGAAGGCTGCGCTGGAGGCAGATCTGAAGCGTGGGACTGCGGAAGAGGCTGCCGAGGGAACACAGAAGCAGGAGCCCGCATTTGCCAGGGCCCTGGCGGTTGTGGCAGGTGGCACGACCTGGCAGCCACTCGAGAGGCGATAGTTGGCTCATGCACTGACGCTGGCCCGGTGGAAATCGGCGCTGGACTCACCCGGCTGTCCGGTGTGTCGGTTGGCGCAGGAGGCAGGGCGCGACCTCCTGATCCACGTCCTGCGCGAGGGCAAGGCCCGCGAGGACGTGTACAAGCGCGTCCGGGAGGCCGGGGGTTTCTGTGAGAACCACACGCGGGTCCTGAAATGGCTGGGCGAAAAGGGCCTGGGCGACCGGCGAAGCATTGCGCGTCTGTACGGGTGGCTCCTGGACGACCTGGTCTCCGGCCTCGCCCACCGCGATTCGTGCCCCGCGTGTGAGGCCGCGAAGGAATATGAGCGGGTGAGCCTGACTGCGCTCCGCGACTTGCTGCACCCCGTGGACGGCGACGGGGATCTCCGGAAACGATTCCGAGATGGGCCGGGGCTGTGCCGCGCCCACTTCGTCAGGGCAGCATCGGTAATCGAGGAGGGGGAAAGCCTGCGAATTCTTGCCGACGTTCAGGCCCAGGCCTGGGAGGTGCTGTCGAAAGACCTGAAGGAGTATCTGCGGAAGCACGATTACCGTTTCAGCCACGAGCGCAAGACGCCGGCTGAGGAGCACTCATGGATTCGCGCCGTCGCCACGATCAGTGGCACGCCCGTGGGGAGTGCGGAGCCTTCCTCATAATGCTGAGGTGAGAGGAACCAAGGGCTGAAAGTTATCGTAATCAGGAAGAATGAAAAGGAGACGCCGATGGGAAGAAAAATCGCCTCTGTGCTTGCCCTGGAGATCCTCGATTCACGTGGCAATCCTACAGTTCGTGTTCGGGTCACGTTGGGGAACGGCGTCACCGCATCCGCCTCCGTGCCATCTGGCGCCTCCACGGGAGAGAATGAGGCCCTGGAGTTGCGCGACGGAGACAAGAAGCGCTATGGCGGCAAGGGGGTCTTGAAGGCCGTGGCCAATGTGAACCAGACCATAGCGCCGAAGCTTCTGGGGATGGATCCCGCGCGCCAGGCGGAGATTGACCGCCTCATGATCGAGACCGATGGAACGCCCAATAAAGGCAAGCTGGGCGCGAATGCCATCCTGGGCGTCTCCATGGCGGTGGCCCGTGCCGCAGCGATGGCTGCTGATCTCTCACTCTACGCCTATCTGGGTGGCCCACGGGCCGTGCGGCTTCCGGTCCCGATGATGAACATCCTCAACGGGGGCAAGCATGCCGACAACAGCGTGGACTTCCAAGAGTTCATGGTGATGCCCATCGGCGCGCCGGGCTTCGCCGAGGCCCTTCGCTATGGAGCCGAGACCTTCCATGCCCTGAAGGGGATCCTGAAAAAGAAGGGATACGCCACTAGCGTCGGCGACGAGGGCGGGTTTGCTCCCAACCTGAAAAGCAATGAGGAAGCCTGCGAGGTGATCCTGGAGGCGATCGGGGCGGCTGGCTACAAGGCAGGCAAGGATGTTGCCATCGCCCTGGACCCGGCGGCCAGTTCCTTCTTTGAGCATGGCGTCTACAACCTAGCCAAGTCTGGCCAAGGGAAAAAGACCAGCGCGGAGCTGACGGCGCTGTACAAAACCTGGGTGGAAAAGTACCCCATCGTCTCTATCGAGGACGGTTTGGCCGAGACCGACTGGGCGGGATTCCGCGAGCACACCGCCGCCCTGGGCGGCAAGATCCAGATCGTCGGTGACGACATTTACGTCACTAATACTCAGTTCATCGCCCGGGGCATCCAGGAGAAGACGACCAACGCCGTTCTGATCAAGCTCAACCAGATCGGCACGGTCAGCGAGACGATCGAGGCGATCGAGTTGTGCCGGAAGGCCGGCTGGGGCTACGTGATCTCGCACCGGTCCGGCGAGACCGAGGACGATTTCCTGGCGGACTTCGCGGTGGCCATGGGCGGCGGCCAGATCAAGACCGGATCGGCCTGCCGGAGCGAGCGCATTGCAAAGTACAACCGGTTGCTCGAGATCGAGGCGGAGCTGGGGAAGGCCGCGGTCTTTGGAAGGTAGAGTCATCGTCGCGTTCCAGGGAGGCAATCGTCCGGATGGGATTCTCCGTCGAACAGGTGCAGCAGTGGGTTAAAGCGTGGGCAGTGGACGCGGATCCGGAAATAGAGGTCCAGGTTCTGCAGCCGCACGATAACCCGCGGGAGCGAGGGGAGATCATCCCGGTCCGCCTCGGCCGTCACGGCTACCAGATGACCATCGGGTTTCCGGAGAGCAGTTTTCCCGGATCGCCCCTTCCGGAGGCGACCTGTCGGACACTGGCGCAGGTGGCTCGGCTCCTGCGGTACATGGAGGCCGGGGGCCTTCCCCGTCCCGACCAAGCCGGATAGGAGGCTGGTGAGTGACGGCGCAGATTCCTACGGACGCCGCTGAATCAGCCACATGTAGTGCTCTGGCGTTTGCCGCTGATAGGTAACCGCCTCGAAGCCTGCGCTTTCACACCAGGCCCTCACCTGCTCCGGAGGCACGCGCTCTGCCTGCGGCGGCCCTACCTCGCACGGGCCCTCGGGGTGAAATTCCGCGACGACGGCCAGCGCCCCCGCCGGCAACAGGCGAGCCACGTTGGCCAGAATGCCCGGGGGATCGTCCGTGTGATGCAAGACCATAGTGACCAGGGCCGACTCGGGCTGGAGGGTTTCCGGTTCCAGTGTGGTTGCGTCCGCGACGACCCGCTGGATCTGAGCGACCCCGCGTTCCTGTTGCAGTCGCTCCAGGTAGGCCAAGGCATCGGCTGACCGGTCCACTGCGTACACCAGTCCGTCGGGCCCTACTCGACTCGCGAGCACCAAGCTCACATAGCCAGGGCCAGATCCGATATCCAGCACCCGAGCACCCGGCTGAAGTTGCAGGGCGCCTATCCAGTCCTCGACCAAGCCGGCACGTTTGCCCTGGCGAGCAAACACCTCGTCCCAGGTGATGTGGCTCAGGTCTTTCCGGTATGGCCCCTCCATGCTGCATCTCCCCTATATTCCGAACTGCATCACGGACCAGATCAGGAGCCCGAGAGTCAGGAGAATCGACAGGCCGCCCATGACGCGCATGGGGATGGGTCGTTTCGGGTCGCGCGCCTGGTAAACAATAACATCGACCATCGCCAAGGACATGAGCAGCACGACTCGCCGAACCATGGGGAACATTGTCATGAAGCTCATCCCGGCAGCGCCTAGCCCAAGCGTGAACAACATCATGTGCAGCGTATGATGCTGGCTGGCCAGGAACGCCAGCACGACGGCGCCGACCGAGGTAAGCCCTTCCTTTGACATAGCAACATCTTCCTTTTTCAACATTGCGGTGGACTCTGAGATGAGGGCCAGAGTTTCCGAGAGGTGCGGGCGCCTGGGCGCCTCAGTGCCCGTGTCCTTCGAGGTCCTCGCCTTTGGCCATCGCCAGATGGTGCGGCTGGTGTTGGAAGCCCTCCGTCCGCAGGCCGATAAAGCCGAGGCCGCGGATACGGGCGATGGTCCTGGCGTCGTCCGGATTCTTGGCGACCACCGTCAGGCGCAGTCCGCCCGGGATTTCCTCGGCCTGCGCCGACCACTCCGGCATCCTGTTCAGCTCGACGGTGTGGGGCACCACCATCCGGCGGATGGCCTGCTCCGTCCGGCCGGCGCTGGTCACATCCATCGCGAGGCCGCCGGGCGCGACGGCCGACTTGACCTCTGACCGCAAGGTCACGTCGTTCATGTCGATGAGGTGCTGGCGCAACCGCTCGAGGTTCACCGGGCTCCAGCCGGTGGCAGGATCGGCCTCGAGAATCCGGACTATCTCCTGAATGGCCCCGAAGGCGTCTTGCCCTGGCAACGTTGGAATGTATTGGGCTGCAGGCTGGGGCATCATCTGCTCATGCTGCATTTGCCCGCCGGGCGCCGGTATCTGCTGTCCCTGGCTCCAGGTACTTCCCAGCAGGATGCTGACGACCAGCGCACCAGCCACTACTAGACCCCCTTTGAACATGGCACCTCTTCTTGGCTCGATCCATGGTGATAGCCCACTGGTGTCGCGGGCTCCTCGGACTTGCTCTCGTCCCCGCCCCTACTCAGACGCTTGGCCCCTCCGCGCCTCTTCCAGCTCCTCCTTCAGGTACCGCAGTCGCCGCTCGAGGATCTCGCGCTCTTCCTCCAACCCCGCGATGTACTCCTCCCGGGTCAAGAACTGCCGGCGGCCGCCGCGCGGCGAGTCCTCGCGTTCCGAGTGGCACGAGCACTCATGGCGGCGCTCCTGGCAGCCGCAGTGATCATGCCCATGGTGATGGCCGTGGCACGAACAGTGGTGGTGATGACCGCAACAGCAGGACATGTTGGCCCTCCTTTCGCATTGCCCTCTCTCGAATGCAAAGGCAGCGGTTCGTCGGGAAGCCCTCCATCCGGCGAGATTGCCGGCTTCCGGGACAGCAAGCCATGGTGACGATCGAATGCCGAGCGCCGGCGCGATTACTCATGCGGACTCCGCCCCACGGGCGGACTAGAACACAGGCGTGGGCACGTCCGCCCAGGCGGTATCCTTGGAAAGGTCCTTCACATCCCGAATGGTCAAGGTGTGCACGTCCACATCCAGCATGAACTGCGGGGATCGCTCCGCCCTGATTGCGAATACGTCCAGCGGTTGTTGATCTGGCGCCCCCGAGATCGCCACGAACACCAGCCGCCGCTCCTCCCCGGACGCCATCGCGGAACTGGAGGCCGAATGCATCGCGTGCCCGCCTTCGGTTAGATGGCCGAACGGGTGGAGGATCCAGTCGGTGACCATCTGCGCCGTGTGATGCTGCTTGTAGAGCCGCCACTCGCCTCCCGTATCGGCAATCAGACCCTGCATAATGTAATCGGTCGGTAGGAAGTAGACAAGGTACCGCTGGCCGTCTTTCACCCGTGCTCTGACCTCGGGCAGGAGCAGAATATCCGGCAACCGGTGATCCATCATCAGGACGTCATCCGGGTTGAGGGCAAGGGCCACGACGTTGCCATCGGTCCAGACGGGGAGATGTGCGACCGTATAGGCCCGGAGGGCAAAGGCCCCGCCGAGGACCAACGCGCAGATCAGAGCGAAGCTCGCCGCCTTTCCCCAGACGCGTCTCGTCATCACGAGCTGCTCGATCCGCTTCGGCAGGAACATCCCGGTCTTCTCCATGTACGGCGCGTACGTGTCCGGATAGGCCTTCAGCATGCGCCGCTCCTCGTCTGTGGCAAGCAGGTAGTAGAGAAGCATCATCACCAGCCAGAGGACGAGGACGAGGAATCTCGGCCACAGGATGGATAGGCCGAGGCCCGCCATCCCCAGGCCCAGGTACTGCGGATGCCGGAGGACGGCGTACAAGCCCTTCAGGGCTGCGCCCTTCTTCAGCAGCTTGTAGGCATACACCTGCACTGCGCAAACGAGAAAGACCACCATGCCCACGACGAGGAGGACCGATCCCAGGATGCGGATGAACTGCAGCAACCCATCCGGCGGCACCACCATGTGCGGCAGGAAGAAAGCGCTCAGCCACCGGGTTGCCGGATACCGTCCTGCGGCAACGAGGAGGGGGTTGAACACGGAGTAGAAGAACCCCGCGAAGGGGCTGATCATGATCAGGAACTCCAGCGCGATGATGAAGTACAACACGATCGCGCCGTGAAAGAGCGCCTTCGACTGCTTCATTGGAGACCTCCAAGGTGGGATGGCTCGCCCGGGGACCTTGGTGGCGACCGCGAGGCAAGCCTTCCTCTCCGATGCAGGGCGTTCGCCCCGCCGCATGCGTTTCCCCGGTGAGGCTCGCAGTACATCTACCACGTTATGCCCGGGAGTCAATCGCCCATATAAGGGCATACACGGGCAATGCGAGATCCGTTGGGCAGGATGACCGCCGGATCCTCGCAAAGCCTGCGGCGGCACGCCGGACCACTCGTTTCCTTCGTTACCCCCCTCCTGGCTACTCCTCGCCCGGCCCCTAGTTGGCCCGCAACGCGACGATCGGATCCAGCCAGGAGGCGCGACGCGCGGGGTAGGCGCCAAAGAAGACACCGACGGCGGCTGCGACGCCAAAGGCCAGGAGGACCGCCACGGGTGAGATGGCCGTGGGCCAGTTCGTGACGCGCCCGAGCATGAGGCCGCCGGCGACCCCGAACAGGCTTCCAATCAGTCCGCCGACCAGGCTCAGGCTGGTGGCCTCCAGGATGAACTGGAGCAGGATGTCCCGACGGCGGGCGCCCACCGCGCGACGAACCCCGATCTCCTTCGTGCGCTCCCTGACGGAGATGACCATCATGGCCAGGATCCCGATCCCTCCGACGAAGAGCGAGATTCCGGCGATGCTCCCGAGGAGCAGGCTGAAGGTCTGGCTGGTCTCCTGGGCCGCTTCCAGGATCTCTGCCTGAGTCTGGAGGGTGAAGTCATCGGCCTGGCTGGCTCGAATCCGGTGCCGCTCCCGGAGCAGGTCCGTCACCGCCTTGAGTGCGATCCGGGAGCCTTTCAGGAGATGCATGGCCTTCCCTCAGAACAGCAGGACCGACAGGACTGCCCCCACGCCCACGACGAGCAGAAGGTCCACCTTTCGCCAGAGCGCTACCCAGGCGGCCACCATGAGCACCCAAGTCCGCCAGTCCACCAGGGCCACGGCCCCAAAGCGATAGCCCACGAAGAGCAACAGCCCGATGAAGGCCGCTAAGATCCCCCGGACCATGATCTGGACTGGGCGGGATCGCTTGATCCGCTCGTAGTGGGGGGCCAGCGTCGTCACGACGAGGAAGGAGGGAAAGAAGACGGCGATCGTTCCCAGGAGCGCCCCCAGGAGGCCGCCGGCCTTGTATCCCACGAAGGTGGCGGTGATGACGATGGGACCGGGGGTCACCTGGCCCAGGGCGATGCCGTCGATGAACTCCCGCGTGCTCACCCAGCCTAAGCGGTCCACCACCTCCCGCTGGATCAGGGGAATCGTGGTGAACCCGCCGCCGAAGGCCAGCAGATCCACCTTCATGAAGGTGAGGTCCAACTTGGCCAGGCGGGGGGCGAAGCTCAAGGGGAGAAGGAGGACACACGCGGCCACGATGGCCGCCACGATCTGACCCCGCGGGCTCATCGGGTGCCTCCCTTCCCTGCCGGCGAAAGCATCTGCTCACCCTGGAAGAGGGCCAGGGCCAGGAGAGCCGCGCCCGCGAGCACCAGCACCAGGTTCACTCCGAGGGCGAGCGCTGCGAAGGCCAATGCCGCCAGGACCGCGCCCCGCCAGCCGTGCACGGTGGTCCGGGTGAGAGAGACGCAGGCGTTCAGGACGATCGCGACGACGATCGCCCCCAATCCCCGGAAGAGCGCCTTGACCAGCGCAAGCTCCCCGAAGGTGAAGTAGGCAGCCGACAGGCCCGTCATCAGGAGGAAGGCCGGCAGGACGAAGCCCAGCGCCGCCGCCAGCGCTCCCTGGATGCCCCGGAGGCGATAGCCGGTATACGTGCACATCTGGACCATGGTGGCGCCCGGAATGACCTGGCAGAGGGCCATGCCTTCCTTGAACTCCTGCTCCGAGAGCCACCGGCGCTTACCGACGAGATCGCTCTTGAGGTACGCCATCATCGCCGGACCGCCGTACGCCGTGGCCCCGAGGCGCAGGAAGACCAGGAAGAGTTTCCCCAGGGAGAAGTCCGGCATGCGATGCGCTCCTGTTCTAGCCGGTAGTTCTGAGAGCCATTACAGAGAGAACGATCGAGAGAAGGTTCCTTTTCATCGGCATCATAAGTCTCAGGGCCCCGGACGGCCGGATGGACCACCCATCCACCGGGGACGGCCCGCGTCATCCCGCAGTTCGAGGACGGCGCCGGTCCGCTCGTTGATGACCCGGGCCGCGGCCAGGTGTAGTTGCCCCCAGCGATCCATCATCTTGGAGCCCTCGACGGTGAGGATATCCCCGCTCCGAATGTCCGCGTGAAGCTCGGCAAGATACCAGCCCGGGCCCAGCATTACGGTGAAGGTCTCTCCGCTGGTTTCCAAGCGTAAGGTCGACGGGCCACCTCGAGAGACGATATTCACCTGGGTAACCTTCCCGGTCACCCGGATGACAGTGTTCCGATCGAAGCCAGGGTTGATGGGTGAGCCCCACCACCAGCCCTGGGCCGCGGCCGGAACGGGGACCACCAGCGTCGCCCCTGCGAGCACGCCGACAAAGAATAAGGTTGCAACCCGGGGTTGCGTCAGGCGCCCCCGTGGGGGATGGCGCCAAAGCCAGGAGATTGCATGATGAAAGGCCTCTCCAATCCGCAGCAGGAGACCGAGGAGGAGCCCTACGCAAATGGCTCCCCAGACGAACCATTCGGTTGAGGTACCTATCATCAGGGGCCCCGCAAACATGACTCGCTCCGTTCTCCCAGTGGTGGAAGACCTAGGGGTGCTGAAGGGGAGGTCGTCCTCCCCTCCAGCGATCGGCGCGGTTACCAAAGGGGCCCAAACCCCATGGGCGGGCCGTACCCCGTGCGAGGGCCGAACCCCATCCCAGGGCCGAAGCCCCGACCGGGACCGAATCCCGGGCCCATGCCGGGGCTGAAGGCCGGGAACTGCGCCCGCTGCTCAGGCGTCAGAACCTCGGCCACTGCAATTCGCGCCGCTAGCGCCTTCTCCTGCATCTGGGCCTGAAGAGCGGCGATCTCCTTCTGCTTCGCCGTGATCTTGGCGTGGTCCAGCGTCGGTTCGCGGAACAGGGCCTGGAGATCACTTCCTTTCGTGAACATCTCCGTGCGGAGCCTGGTCATTTCAGCGAATCGATCGCTCTGGATCTTCTGGATCTTCGCGGTCTGATCGGCGCTGAGATTGATTCCTGCCAGGCCGGGGCCATACCCAGGCCCATAGCCGAAGGGCCCGACGCCGCGCCCTGACCATGGGCCCCATGCGAAGGCTGCCGAGGCCGCCAACGCCAGAACCCCCACCAACCCGAGTGCTACCATCGTGCGTTTCATTATCGCTTACCTCCTTGCCGCCGCTACGGCGCTGATTGTTGACGCTGGGCTGAGAGATGAGCAGGGAGCGTGCCAGGGGGTTGGAGGGATCCGACCGCTATATGCTCGTTGGAGGATCGAAAGAATATCGGATAGTTACGCGGAATGCGGACATGTGGGGCAATGGAAGAGGGGCGAGGTGGAGTGGCGCGGGCTGCGGATTCCGCAGTGTCAGTGCTGATTCGGCACTACCCGCAGGCCGGGGAGGGAAGCACGCGGGCCCGCGCCGCTCAAGCCGACCCTCGCCCGTGGCCTCAGAGGATCCACTCCCGTTTCACGTTCGCCAGCGTGACGAAGAAGAGAGCGCCGCAGAACACGGCTACCACGAAGAAGTCGAGCGCGAGGGGAAGCGTGTTCGCCCCGCGGACCGCGCCGTGGAGGATGTCCGCCCCGTAGGTGAGCGGCAGGGCGTACGACAGGGGCCGAAGCCACAACGGAAGCTGCGCGAGCGGGAAGAACAGGCCGCACAGAAAGAGCATCGGGAACCGGAAGAAGTTGGACAGGGTCTGCGCCTCGAAGACCTCCTTCACGGCGACGGCCACGAAGAGGCCGAGGAACGCGGAGACCACGGCGATCAGAACAATGGCCGGGACCAAGACGCCCCAGGCCACGCCTGCGAGGTTCGTCAGGAAGGCAGCCAGCAGGACCGGAACGAAGGCGTTGGCCACACCGAAGAGGATGGCCCCCGCCGCCTTGGCGAGCATGAGCAGTTCGAGCGAGATCGGCGCGAGGAGCAGCCGCTCGAACGACCGCCCCCTCTTTTCAAACGTGACAGTAACGGCCAGGAGGGAGGTTGTGCCGAAGAGGATGGAAACCGCGATCACCCCGGGCAGAAGGGCCGGGATGGTCTCCAGCCCGGAGCCCGACTTGATGAAGAACATCCCCGTCCAGGCCAGGGGGAACAGCAATCCCCAGCTCACGTTGGGCGGCTTGAGGTAATAGGTGCGTGCGTCCTTCCAGAAGATCTGCCCGAACGCAATCCAGGCCTTCATGCCACCGCCCCCTGCTTCTCGCGTTCCTTCCGCATCTCGTCCACCCCGATCCCGGTCACCCGGACGAAGACCTCCTCCAGGGACTGCCGGACGACCCGGGCCTCGAAGACCTGCAGCCCCCGCTCGTCGAGGAAGCGCAGGAGCGGAAAGAGGCTGATGCGCTCGGGGGAGGTGAGACGGAACCGCGGCCCGTTGGCCTGGCAGTGGAGGTGGGGGAAGGCCCCGGAGATCTCGGCGCACGCGGGAGCATTCTCATCGCCCACAAGCAACTCGACGGCATGCTGGCCCTTGACCTCCTGAAGGAGGGCATCCACCGTGTCCAGGGCGACGATCCGCCCGGACACGATGAAGCCGATACGGTCGCAATGCCGCTCGGCCTCCTCGATGTAGTGGGTCGTGAGGAAGATCGTCGTCCCCGTCCGGTTCAGCCCGGCCAGGAGCTGCCGGATCTGACGGGCGCTGGCGACGTCGATGCCGGTGGTGGGCTCGTCCAGGAACAGAACGGGAGGCCGGTGTATGATCCCGGCGGCGATGGTGAGCTTACGCTTCATCCCCTTGGAGTATTGGCCGAAGCCCCGCGATCCGACCGCGGCGAGGTCGAAGGTCTCCAGGAGTTCGCGGGCCCGGGCCTCGCGCTCCGGACGCCGCATGCCGTAAAGCGCCCCGCAGAAGCAGAGATTCTCGAAGCCGCACAGCTCCGGGTAGAGATTGCTCTCGTCCGGCACGACCCCCATGAGGTGCTGGGCACGCTTGACATTGCTCGTGAAGTCAAGGCCGAAGTACCGGATCGTGCCCGCGGATGGCCGGGCAAGGCCTGTGAGCATGTTGATGGTGGTGGTCTTCCCGGCGCCGTTCGGGCCGAGGAAGCCGAAGATCTCCCCCGGCCGGACGGCGAAGGAGATCCTGTTCACCGCCGCGACGTCCCCGAAGCGCTTCGCCAGCCCCTCCACCTCGATGGCGGGCTCGTCTGCCGGCGAAGTCATTGCTTCTGCTTGGGCGGCACGCACGGGTGATCTTTCTCCGCGCCGTGGCACTTCTTCACCTGCTCCGGCGTGCATTCCTGCGGCGTCCCCTTCAATTCCTCCGGCTTCTGACACGTCGTCTTGGGCTTGCTCATGGCTAACCTCCTTATCAACAGTGGCTACATTGTCACTCCGCGAAGAGCCGCGACACGCAGGCGCACGCCTCCTGCCCGCAGCGCTCCAGCAGGCACCGGGTTGTGTGCTCACCATCCCGGGAACACCGGCAGAGTTCCGCGACAATTTCGAGAAGCCGGGACTTCAACTGGGCCCGCGCTTCATGCAACCGGCTCCGAACCGTCCGCGGGGGCAGATTGCACAGCGCGCCGATTTCCCGGTAGGAGTAGCCGCCCAGGTAATGGAGCGACAGCACTTCCCGGCTCCGCTCCGTGACGCTCAGGAGCGCCTCGTGGAGGAGATTCTGGAGCTCCAGGGAGCGGAGTGTGCTCGTTGCTCCTCCGGCCGCCGCTTCCTGATCAGCCAGGGCCACGAGGTCCACGCCGGGTCGGCGCCTGTGCATTCTGGAGAGATTCCGGGCGATGCCTTGCAGCCACGCCGCCATCTTGTCGGCCTCTCGGAGCGACGCGAGCCCCCGGTGGGCCGCCAGGAAGACCTCCTGGGTCAGCTCCTCGCTGTCCGCGAAACTGCCGGTCTGTTGGAAACACACGGCAAACACGAGCCCGCGGTACCGGCGCACGAGATCGCCAAAGGCGGCGCTGTCCCCGGCCTGAGCCCGGACGACCAATCCCCTGCGTTTCACCATTTCGTGTTGGTCGGTCATCTCCGTCATCACCAGTATAGTTGCGCGGACGACCAGAAAGGTTGGGTCGCGAGCACAGCCGAGGGTTACTCTTCCTCCTCGCTCCCCGCGGACATCCCGTACTCTCGGAGGCGCGCGTACAGCGTCCGGAGGCCGATGCCGAGCTGCTCGGCCGCCTTGCGCCGATTGCCGCCGGAGGCGGTGAGAGCCTTCAGGATCGCCTCGCGCTCGAGGTCCTTCAAGGTCTTCGGCGCGTCATCTGGTGCAGAAAGGGATGGGGCAGAAAGGTTCAGGTGGGCCGGCTCGATGTAATCGGCCTGACAGAGGATGGCCGCTCGCTCGACGACGTTCTGGAGCTCCCGGATGTTGCCGGGCCACCGGTACTGCGTGAGTGTGGCAGCGGCATCCGGTGAGAAGCCGACGATCCGCTTCCCAAGTCGACGGGTCACCTGTCCGAGAATGTGCTCCGCCAGGGGGATGATGTCGCTCGGCCGTTCGCGGAGCGGCGGCAGGGGAATGGGAAACACGCTGAGACGATAGAACAGGTCGTCGCGGAACGTCCGCGTGGCCACCATCTGCTGCAGGTCGCGGTTGGTCGCCCCGATCACGCGGACGTCCACGGTGACGGTCTTCGTCCCGCCGACGCGCTCGAGCGTTCGCTCCTGCAGGACGCGGAGCAGCTTGGCCTGGAGGGCCGGACTCATCTCGCCGACTTCGTCGAGAAACAGGGTCCCTCCATGGGCCAACTCGAAGCGGCCGCGGCGTTGAGCGATGGCGCCGGTGAAGGCGCCCTTCTCATGACCGAACAGCTCGCTCTCCAGGAGGGTCTCGGCCAAGGCGGCGCAGTTGACCGCGACAAAGGCCTGATCCGCACGGGGGCTCCAGTGGTGGATCAGCCGGGCGACCAGTTCCTTCCCGGTCCCGGTCTCGCCCGTCAGCAGCACGGTGGAATCGGCCGGAGCCACGGAGCGGGCCAACTCCAGTGCGGCCTGCATCTTCGGGTCGCCGGCGACGATCTGGCCGAAGGGGAATACGGCCTCGGTCGCCTGTCGGAGGGTGGCCGCTTCGTCTGCCAACCGCCGTTCTTCGAGCACGCGCCGGACGGCCAAGCGGAGCTCATCGGGATTGGCGAGCGGCTTCAGCAGGTAGTGGGCCGCCCCCTTCCGCATGGCCTCGACGGCGCCCTCCACGGTCCCGAAGGCGGTCAACAGGATCACCGCTGTCTCGGGATCGTCCCGCCGCACCGCCTCCAAAACGTCCAGACCGGAGATCCCGGGCATCTTCAGGTCGGTGATAATAAGATGGTAGTGACGTCTGGCAACGAGTTGGAGCGCCTCCTCACCACTGGCGGCTGCCGTCACGTCGTGCCCCTCGTCCTTCAGGACCGACGTGACCAGGAGACGCATGGCTGGCTCATCGTCCACCACCAGGACATTTGCTTTCCCTTTAGCCATGGGCGGAAGCCTCCAGTTGGAGCGTCACCTCGAAAACCGTTCCCTTCGGGCTGGTCTGGGCAACCCGGATCGTTCCCCCGTGCGCCTCCACGATCTGCTTGCAGATGGCCAGGCCGAGCCCCGTCCCCTTCGTCCGGGTCGTGTAGAACGGTTCGAAGATGTGCGGCAGGTCTCCTTCGGGAATCCCCGACCCTGTGTCCTCGACGGTAATTTCGATCGACTTCGCCGAGTTGCTCGACACTGGTACGCCAGCCCTGACCGTGATCCTAACCGTGCCGCCGCTTGGCATCGCCTGGACGGCGTTGAGCACGAGGTTGCCGAACAATTGCTTCATCTGCTCGGGGTCGGCCATCACCCGAGGAAGTTCGTCGTCGGTTTCCACGCGGATCTTCACGCTGGCGGCATCCGCAGCCGGCTGCGCCAGGACCATCACCTCCCGGAGAGTCAGTTGGAGGACCAGGGGCCGCCGCTCCGCAGGCCGGGGCCGCGCGTACGTGAGCAGGTCGTTCACGAGCCGCTCCAGGCGCGCGGCCTCTCCGGCGATGGTCTGCGTCATTTCCGTCTGGGTCGGGTCCCCCGTCCGCTTCTCCCCCAGGAACTGCGCCAGGCCCTTGATCGCCCCCAAGGGGTTGCGGATCTCGTGGGCCAGCACGGCGGCCATGCCCCCCAACGCGGCGAGTCGCTCTTGTCGGGCCGCCTCTTCCTGCAACCGGAGGTACCGGCGGAGGGTCCGGATCTGCCAGCCACTCAGACCCAAGAGGACCAGGACAATCACACCCACGAGCCCCACTTGGATCAGCGCGTGATGCACGATCTGGCGGGCAGGCGCAGTGTGGAGGGCAAGCCGAAGGATGCGGAATCGTGGCTGCCGGGTGTCCGTTATCCCGCCGGGCCCCGCGGACGGGACATGGAAGGGCATGGTCAGCTCGAAGACCTCTTCGCCGGTCCCGAGGATCGCCATCCTGCCGACGAGTTGTCCTGTCTCTCGGACACTCAAGAAGCCCGCATCCTCCAGCGGGGTGCCCACCAAGCGGGGATTCGTGTGCGCGAGGATCTTCCCCTCCCGATCAATGATCGCAATGTAGGCGACCTCCCGCCGGTGCAGCGCGGTCACCAACTCCTGAAGCGCCGGGCCCTCCCAGGCACTCCGAGCGCGCGCCTCCGCTGCCAGCTCTAGGCCAATGCTGACCCCCTGATTTTGCAGGGTCTCGTCCGCCGTGCGGACCGCAGTGCGGTAGTTGAGGAGCGTCACCGCGACGAGACCGAGCGATAACAGGATGACAGCAGCGAGAAGGCTGCGTACTGGAGGTCGTCCCCGCAGTGTTTTCCGGGGTGACTCCTGCATGGATCTCTTTCCTCGGTTGCGCCTCGAACCGGGCTGGGACGATGAAATCATCCTACCGTAACCCAGGGGGAAAGGCCAGAATCGGATGGAGCAAGCTGGCTCAAGTAAGCGGATCGTTCCTGTTACAATCGGGCGGTCACCTCTGCGACTGGGCCATCGGTGCAGGCCACTACTCCCTGGCGGCACCGGGTGCACTCGAGCTGGATCGTCATGTGCTCGATTCGGAACCGATTGCGGAGCACATCTTTCAAGGATGTCTGGATGCCTGCGGCCTCGCTCCAACTGGTGCCGGCCATCGTCACGTGGGCGCTGAGCGCCACGGCCCCCAGGCACAGGCTCCAGATGTGGAGGTCGTGAATTTCCTGCGCGCCCGGCACCGCCGCCATCGCCCGGGCGACCTGCGGCAGGTCCACCCCTTCCGGGACCCCCTCCATGAGGATGTGGATTCCAGACTTGAGCAATCGCCCGGCGCCGAACAACAAGACCGCCCCAATGGCGATGCTCATGAGCGGATCCAGGAGCGTCCAGCCGGTCCGCCACATGACCAGACCGGCGGCAATGACCCCGACCGACGAGAGCGTATCCCCCAGGACGTGGAGCCAGACGCTTCGGACATTCAGGTCGTCCCGGTCGTGATCGTGATCCTGCTCATGGGAATGCCCGCGCAGGACCAGCATCACGATCAGGTTCGCCACCAGCCCTGCCGCCGCGATCACGAGCATCTCCAGGCTCTTGACCGGCTCGGGCTCCTGGAGCCGCCGGGCCGCCTCCAGGAAGATCCCGACGGCGATGACCAGGAGCGTTCCCCCGTTGATGACCGCCGCCAGGACCTCGGCCCGGTGCAGTCCGTAGCTATGGCGGTCGCTGGGGTCCCGGGCCGCTAGGCGCAAGGCGACGTAGCTGAGCCCCAAGGCGACAACATCCATCAGGACGTGCGCGGCGTCGCTCAGAAGGGCCAGGCTGCCGGTCCAGAGGCCCCCGGCAACCTCGCCGACCAGGACTATGCCTGTGAGACCCAGCGCCCAGAGGAAGCGACCCTTCAGGTGTTCGTCCGAATGATTCAGCACGAGCTGGCGTGCTGAGCCCGTTACCTCTGTCGCCACTCTACCCTCCCTGTCATACGAGGCCCCAGACGATCTTGGCCGCGATCAGCCAGAGCAACATTCCGATAACACGCTTGAGCTGTCCGCTCGAGAGCTTGAACCGGGCGAGCCAGGAGCCGGCCAGGGCACCTACGACCGCCGCTGCGCCGGTGACTGCGAGGAATACCGGACTCAATCCTCCCAGCGACACGTGCCCGAGGAACCCGGCCACGGATGCGAAGATCACCACGAAGGCCGTGGTCCCCGCCGCAACTTTGGGATCATATCCTAACCATGTCAGGACTGGAACGATGAAGTTCCCTCCACCCACGCCAAGGAGTCCGCCGAGGTAGCCAGCCACGCTGCCGATCCCCGCGCCCAGGGCCACCTCTTGTCGGCCGCCGCCGGGATTTCCCGACACCGGCCGGTAGAAGAGCATCATGGCCCCCGCGAAGACCAGGAATGCAGCGAACAGCCAGAGTAGGGTGTCGCGGGGAACGTACTGGCTGCTCCAGGCTCCCACCGGCGAGAGGATGACGGCCGCGATGAGGATCGGCAGCGCCGCCCGGAACCGGACCAGCTTCCCCTCGATGAACACGATGGACGCGAAGGTCAGGCTGATGGCGTTGAGGAGCAGGGCTGTGGCCATGGCCTCGCGGAGTGGCACCCCCATCCAGTAGAAGAACGGCACGAAGAGGAAGGCGGCTCCCAGGCCGGCCATAGAGAGCAGGGCGGAGAAGACGACCACCACAACGGTGGCCACCAGCAGGAACGTCATTGGTACCCCCTCACGGGCAGTACTCGGGAGCCGGGCGTGTCGGCTCGGCGCAGGTGACGGCCCCGTCCTGACCAGCCCCCCTCAGGCACCATGCCCCGCGCACGGGATGCAATGCGGCTGACCGTCCTTCTCGCGCACGTACCGCTCGAAGACGTACTCGCCGCACTTCACACACTTCGCTTTGTTGAACGAGCCCTTCACGGGTTGGAAGGTGAAGTCCGGCTTGCGCTCCACGATGAAGAGGGCGTCATCCGGCTGCGCGAACATCCAGTCCACGACCTCGCCGGTCACAGCGGCCGGAATCTCCGACGGCTCTTTCCCGGCCTTCCGGTACTTGAAGAACTCGAATCGGGCCATCCCATCCATGAACTCTGGCTTCATGGCGATCCGGAGCGCGCCCTTGCCCGGCTTGAAAAGGGTGAACGCCAACTTGCCGACCCCGGTCTTCTCCATCAGGAGCTTCCCGTAGGTGCACCCGGTGGCCGCCTGGATCCCGTCCACCATACAGGTCATTGGGTGGCCCACCCCGATCTCGGGGAAGGCGAACAGGCCGTGATCCTTCTCCCGCTCGACGCCCAGCTTTTGCATGGCCAGTTGCCCCATGCGATAGCCAATCGGCATGAAGGGGCAGCGGTGCCCATGGAACTCGAACGCCCAGTTCGGCACATCAGTCATCGGACTCTCCTTGTGCGCCGGTCAAACCGGCATGGTGCAGTGAATGAAAGTTTCACACAGCGAAGGGCTAGCGACCCACGCTGACCCCAAGTCATGCGCTGACGCCCGCGAGGGCGGCAGCGAAGCGTTGACAGGGGAACGGGCAGACCGGGTATTCAGCCGCGAAATGTCCACACCGCCTCGGGTGAGGCGGCCACTCCGGGGTGCCGACGCCGTAAGGAGAGGCGGAAGGCCACATCCGGCGCGTCGCCAGCGCGAGACGCACCGGGACCCCGCGCGGTCAGAGACCCCAAGCATGCCCGGAAGCACTCTGCACGGGAACCGGGAGATCCCACGTCCGCCTGTCCGCGAGAGTCGCGCAGGCCGCATCGGGAAGTCCGAGGACGCACGCCGATGATGGACGGACGCGGGAAGTCGGACAGCCCTATAGTATCGAGGAAGCCGCCGAACAGAGCCGAGGAACCGGCCGCGGAGGCGGGGGAGAGAAGGGGGCTGGCCAAGGGGAACTCGGTCGGGGGTACCACGCTCCGGACGCAGCGCCGGGGTGGCGTGTCCAGCGCCCTCGAACGGGTACGTCAGGCAGCACGCAGGGACAGGAAGCAGCGGTTCACCGCGCTCCTGCACCATGTCTACGCCATCGAGCGGTTGCGGGCGGCGTACGAGGCGCTCAATCCTCGGGCGTCGGCTGGCATCGACGGCGAGACCTGGGAGCACTACGGGCAGGCCCTGGAGAGTAACCTCCGGGATCTGTCCGGGCGGCTCCAGCGGGGAGCGTACCGGGCGCAGCCCGTGCGGAGAGCGTACATCCCGAAGGCGGACGGGCGGCAGCGGCCGCTCGGCGTTCCCGCGCTGGAAGATAAGCTGGTCCAGCGCGCCGTCGTCGAGGTCCTGGACGCCATCTACGACACGGACTTTCTCGGCTTCTCCTACGGATTCCGGCCTGGGCGCAGCCCGCATGATGCCTTGGATGCGCTCTCGACCGGGCTCCTGACGCAGACGGTGAACTGGGTGCTCGATGCCGACATCCGGAGCTTTTTCGATACTCTCGAGCACGGATGGCTGGTCAGGTTCATCGAGCACCGTGTCGCGGACCGGCGCGTCGTGCGGCTCATCCAGAAATGGCTGAACGCCGGCGTGCTGGAGGATGGGGAGCGGACATGCAGTGAGGTGGGGACGGTCCAGGGCGGCAGCATCAGCCCGCTCTTGGCCAACCTCTACCTGCACTACGTGTTCGACCTGTGGGTCCAGCGATGGAGGCAGACGCAGGCGACCGGCGACGTGATCGTGGTTCGTTTCGCCGATGACTTCGTCGTGGGATTCCAGCACCGCCACGAAGCCGAGCGGTTTCTCGCAGAGCTTCGCGAGCGGTTCGCCAAGTTCGGACTCGCGCTGCACCCTGGCAAGACGCGCCTCATCGAGTTCGGCCCGGTCGCGGACCGGAATCGGCGGGGGCGGGGTCAGGGCAAGCCGGAAACGTTCAACTTCCTGGGCTTCACCCATATCTGCGGGAAGAAGCGGAGCGGAATGTTCACGGTGCTGCGGCAGACGATCCGACAGCGGTTGCAGGCGAAGCTGCAGGCGGTCAAGGCCGAACTGCGGCGACGCCTGCACTTCCCGATCCCGGAGCAAGGGGCCTATTTGCGCTCGGTCGTTGGCGGCCACATCCGGTACTTCGGTGTGCCGATGAACGGCCCGGCCATCAGGCTCTTCCGTCAGGAGGTGGGCCGGTTGTGGCATCGGGGGCTCTTGCGCCGCAGCCAGACACACCGCCTCCCGTGGCGCCGGATGACGCGGTATATCACCCGGTGGCTTCCGCCCGCTCGCATCTGCCACCCCTACCCGCTTGTTCGCCTCGGCGTCGTCACCCAAGGCAGGAGCCGGATGCGGTAATGCCGCTCGTCCGGATCTGTGGAGGGGGTCATGGGCAACCATGATTCCTACTCCGACTCAGGCGCACGGCCCGGCGGCCGGGCTTCAGCCGCAGGCCGGGTGCAGCTGGTTCTCCCGGAGCTTCTCCAGGAGTTCTCCCAGCCATTCCAGTGTCGGGAAGCTGATCGCCCCGGGCGTGCAGATGCTCACGCAGCGGCTGCACGCCACAACGCAGTTGTAGGGGTTCGCCACCACAGGCCGGTCGGTCGCCGGGTCCCAGCGGTAGACGGCATGCGGGCAGAACTGCACGCAGGCCTGATCCCCGGTGCACTTGGTGAAATCGATGGTGGGGTACCACGGGATCTGTTCACGCGGAATCGAGGAAGGGTTCACGTTATGTTCCTTTGCAATCCGAGTTGACCCGATCCCACCCGGACTGCCTTGGCTCTCTGGACGTTTCACTCAGCCAAGGTCGGCCCGCTCTTGCGGGAGGAGCCCCTGCGGAGATCATCGGCCCGGGCTAGGACGCAATCCACTCGCGCAGCTCGGTGGTCGTGGGGACACGACCCGACAGCTTGATCACACCGTCAATGGCTACTGCCGGGGTGGACATCACACCGGCGGCCACGATGGCCTGCATCTCCGTCACATGCTCTACGGTCGCCTCGACCCCCGTTTCCGCCAGCACCTGACGGACATTCTCTTCCGCCTTCTTGCACTTCATGCAGCCGGGACCATACACCGATATCTTTTTCATGACTGTCTCCTTGTAGAAATGCCCTGCGGTTTCTGTGTACTCCAACCCCTCAGTAAAGCCCGTGGCCCTTCGTGACGAGGTCCTGCAACGGCAACACATTGAACAGGTACCCGACGATCAGAATCCCGACGGTCACCACCCCGAGAAAGACCCCGATCAAACGCGGCTTCAATACCTTCCGTAGGATGATCGCCTCCGGCGTCGAGATGGAGATCACCGCCATCATAAAGGCGAGGACCGTGCCCAGGGCCGCTCCCTTGGAGAGTAATGCCTCCACCACGGGGATCATCCCGGCGGCATTGCTGTACATCGGGACGCCGATGAGAACGACCAAGGGCACGGACCACCAGGCACTCCGCCCCATGACCCCGGCCAGGAAGTCTTCCGGAACGTAGCCGTGGATGCCCGCCCCCACCGCGATGCCTAGCACCACGTAGAGCCACACCTTGCCCACGATCTCCCGGACCGTGTCAAGGCCGTAGCGGATTCGCGCCACCCAGTCCAGACGCTGCTCGGGTCCGCCCTCGCCGGCCTTGGCCTGGTACACCCACTCCTCGACATGCTGCTCCATGTGCAGGCGCCCGATCGTCCAGCCCGACACCATGGCGATGAGGAGGCCGGTCGTCATGTAGATGCCCGCCACCTTCCACCCGAGCATCCCGTATAGGAGCACCAGGGCGACCTCGTTTACCATGGGGGCCGAGATCAGGAACGTGAGACTCACCCCCAGCGGAATCCCGGCGGTGACAAAGCCCAAGAAGAGCGGCACAGCCGAGCAGGAGCAAAATGGGGTCACGATGCCAAGCAGCCCAGCCAGGACGGTACCCACCGACTCCCGCTGCCCGGCCAGAATGCGCCGCGTGCGCTCCGGCGTGAAGAACGAACGGATGACGCCCACCCCGAAGACCACCAGGAGCAGCAGCATGAGGACCTTGGGGACCTCGAACACGAAGAACTCTATCGTGGCGGTGAGGTGCGTGCCCGGGGTCAGGTGGAGGAGTGTGTGGGTCAGCCAGGTCGCGGCCGGGGCCAACTGCCCATAGAGGATCCACCAAGCAACCACCGCAAGGCCTGTGACGAGAAAATACCGCTCGGCGAGGGAGTTCCGTGAGGGCAACCGCAGCGCCTCCTCACCTCCCTCCCGTCTTACCGCGCAACTACACTTTTCCTCAGCAATCGCCATCTCCTCCTCCGTTCATTCTGTGGACACAGTTCGACCACGCTCCGCAGGCCCCACGCTACGGGTGCAATCCTGCGGCCCCCTCGATTTCACGATCCCTTGTCGCTGGAGGAACGCAGCTTAGCCTCGGCGGCAAGGACCTTGCTGAGGGCGTCCTCGACCGCCTGTGTGAAGAGCTTCTTGGCTGTCGGCTCGTCCAACGTGCGCAGGCTGGTCAGCAGGGCCAGGCCTTCTGGGCTCCGCTTGCTCTCCAGCACGAGCTGTGCCGCCCCGGCGACCACCTGGCAGGCGGCCGTGAGGGCAGTGGCTGGCGGCAAGCCGTGGGCAACGGCGGCGTCGCAGAGGGCCGCGATGACGGGGAAGATGTACGTCGGTCCCACCGCCGTGAGCGCCGTGGCGATGCCCATCTCCTCTTCGGGCACCTCGGCGATCCGGCCGAAGGTACGGAGCAGCGCCTTGGCTGCGTCGCGCTCTGCGGATCCCACGTGGTTGCCGACACAGAACGGGATCATGCCCTGGCCGATCCAGGAGGGCGTGTTGGGGATTGTTCGTACGACCGCCACCGGCTTGCCGATCGCCTCCTCCATCCGGGCGATCGGGACGGCGGCGGCTAGGGAAAAGACCAGATGACTTTCTCGGAACTCAGGCGCCACCTCGCGCAGGACCGGCAGGACCGCCATGGGCGGCACCGCGATGAACACAATATCTGACCCCGCCACGACCTCGCGGTTGCTGGCGGCCGCTCGCACACCGAAGGACCCGGCTAGGCGTGTGAGGATCGCCGCATTTGTGTCGGAGGCCAAGATCTGACCCGCTGAGGCCTGGCCGCTGCCGAGGAGCCGTCGCACGAAGACTTCCGCAATCGCACCCGCCCCGAGAAACCCGAACCGCTTGCCTGCTTCTGTCCCCATGTGTCCGCTCCATTCCCTTATGACCACTGCTTCATTGAATTTCTCAAAAAAAATCACGCTACCTCAATAAACCGGGAGCGCATGGTTCCCTTCAAACACTCCTCAGCATCCTCCAGTAGCCTGGCGATTCTCCTGTCGGCCAGCCGATAGAAAACCCGCATCCCCCGTCGGTCCGCGATGACGATCCCCTGGCTGCGCAGGAAGCCGAGATGCTTCGAGACATTCGACTGCTCCCCCCCAATCGCCGGGAAGATCTCGCAGACGCACCGCTCGCCTTTCACCAGTAATTCGAGAATCTTCAGGCGCGTCGGCTGCCCCAAAGCTTTTAGTAGATCCGCCTTCAGTTGACGCATCCGATCGTCAGACATGGGTCAATTACCTCATGAATCTATAGTCATAATATAATTGACCCATCTTTACTCTGTCAAGGCAATTTTCCTGAAGCCCTGCGAAAGTCACCGTGATAATGGCCAGTGAAACGAAACGACACGCACGACGACCAGCAACATGTGGACCAGGGACCGGCCCAGCGCTGTTCTCCTGGTTTAGCTCAGCATGGAAGTTGTTTCTCACCTCCTCGTGGGTTACCGGTGACATTCTACAGCAAGCCGGGGGGAAACCGCCAGTGAAGGCTGAAGCGGACGTGCTGAACTCGCCCGGGGGCCCTTTGTACGGGAAACCGTTTGAGTGACAGGGTATCGCTTTCTTGGACCGAGAGCTGGCACTATACTTCGCCCGGGCCTGTCGCGTTGTACAGATCGTGTTGGCGAGAGAGGGCAGACGATGAGAGCGAAGTTCAAGGTGTGGGTTGTTTTCGGGGATCGAGTCAAACTCGGCGATGGGCGGGCCCGGCTCCTTGAGCTGATCGACGAGCTCGGTTCGATCAAGAAGGCGGTTGCCCGGTTTGGGATGTCCTATCGGAGCGCATGGGGCTACCTCAAAGAGTTGGAGAGGGCCGCTGGATTCAAGATGCTGACACGAACGCCCGGAGGAGGGCCGCTGGGCGGGACGAGACTCACCAAGGCGGGCAGGCATTTCCTGGATCGGTATTGGCGCTTCAGCCGGGGGGCGGAGGGGGCGATCAAGCGTCAGTTCGCGAAGTCGTTCAAGAAGAATTAGTCCAGGAAATTGTTTTGTGATTTACTATGCTGTAAAGAGCATAGAGAGGCGAAAGGTCAGAGGGAGAAACGGCCGATGAGGATCGGCGGGAATGCGTATGACCTGCAGGAATTGGCCGGGGCCTTCGGCGACCTCGGGACCCTCATCCCGTTCCTGGTGGGATACATCACCATCAGCAAGATGGACCCGGTCGGGGTCCTGGTGGCCTTCGGACTCTTCAAGATCTTTGCCGGCCTCTACTTCAGGACGCCGGTGCCGATCCAGCCGATGAAGGCCATCGGCACGGCCGCGATCACCCACCCCGGCACGATCGCCCAAGGATCCATCTGGGCCTCCGGACTGTTCACCGGCATCTTCTGGTTGATGATGGGGGTCACCGGCGCCATAACCTGCATCGCCAAGATCACCAGTCGGCCCGTTGTCCACGGCCTCGTCCTCGGCCTGGGGCTCGGGTTCATCCTGGAAGGGGTCAGAATGATGCAAGGGGACTGGCTCCTCGCGGTAATCGCCGTCGCCGGGACATTCGTCCTGCTCTCTTACGAACGAGTCCCCGCGATCTTGGTGCTCCTCGGCTTCGGCGTGGCGGTGGAGGTGATCCGGGGACCGTCTCTGCTCGGGGAACTCGGACGGATGTCCTTCCGCCTGCGACTCCCCGAATTCGCCTTGACCAAGATCGGCTGGGAGGATCTCGCGACCGGCGTGCTGGTCCTCGGTCTCCCCCAGGTGGCACTGACGCTGGGCAATGCCATCATTGCCACCGTGGAGGAGAATAACTCTTTGTTCCCGGATCGGCCAATTACTGTCAGGACGGTTGCCATCGACCACGGGGTCATGAATCTCGTGGGAACCAGTCTCGGTGGCGTCCCCATGTGCCATGGGGCCGGGGGGATGGCGGGTCATGTCCGATTCGGCGCCCGGACCGGCGGGGCGCTGGTGATCCTTGGTGCCCTCGTGCTGTTTGTTGGCCTCTTCCTTGGGGACTCAGTCGGGACACTCTTCAGGCTCTTTCCCCGGTCTCTCCTTGGAGTGATCCTCCTCTTCGGAGGGCTTGAGTTGGCCTCCGGGGTGAAGGCGAACAATCTTCAGAAGGAAGACCGATACGTCATGCTTCTCACCACCGGCGTGTCCATATGGAACATGGGCGCCGGTTACTTGACCGGGCTCATCCTCTGGTACGCCTTCCAGCGTGGGTGGCTAAAGGCTTAAAAGTGAGCTAGTCATGTGTGTCCGAAATCCGCCCGCATACGCCGAGCCCCGGGGTCGCTCCAAGACGCCGGGCCCGCGGGCCGGCCGGGTTCGGTCGCCGTGGTTTGCCAGCGGCAAACCTGCGGCGCGGAGGAGCGCCCAGGGCGCGACGACCCGGAGCAAGGCCGGCCGGTTCTCGACGAGGCCCCAGGCGTCGCGGAGCGGACTCGGGGCGAAGGTCGGCAGACTTACAACACACATGACTAGTACTACTACGTTAAGTAATTACGATCCACGGAAGCGCGGGATCTTTGCCCGGCAATAGGCACAGATGCCGGTCCACGTGAGGAGCAGATACTGCAGCTCACGGCGCGTCTGTGGCAGGGTCCACCCAGAAGTTTTTTTTTCGCCGCAGCGTTTCCAGCGTGAGAAAGGCGTGCGCCAGCATGACGAGCGTGATGTGGTGATGCCAGCCGATCCAGCCGCGCCCCTCATAATGATCCAGGCCGAGTTCTTCCTTCAACTGCTGGTAGTCCTGCTCAATCGTCCAGCGGCACTTGGCCACGCGCACCAAGCGGCGCAGGGTGGTACTCGCCGGCAGAGCGCACAGCCAGTACTTGGTGGGGGCTTTCTCCACCGCCGGCCATTCCACCAGCAACCACACCGCGTTGTGCGGCGGCTCCCCGTGGACGAACCCATGCGAGGGCTGGACCCGCAGGGCCACGAAGCGCGACGCCAACCAGCCCTTCGTGCCTTGCCGCCAACGAATCACCTTCCAGCCCTTGGCCTTCGAAGCCGCCTCCTGCACCGAGAGCGGCCGCTGCTTGCCGTAGGCGTAGCGTGTGGGGGGTCCCCCACGGCCCCGGTAGGGGGGAATGGCCGTTTTCGGCGGCCGGGTCCACACGCCCACCGTCGAGGAGATCCCCACGACATACGCCAGGCGGCGCGCTTCCAGACCGTCGCGGAACTCGGTGGCGTCCCCGTACCCCGCATCGGCGACCACGAGGCGATCGGGCAAGCCCCAGGCCCGGGCGTGATCAATCAGGTCCAGGCCCAGTTGCCACTTGGTTCGGAAGGTCACCGTCTCCGGAATGCCCGCGGCCTGGCGCCGGTCGCGATCCGTCACCCAGCGTTCCGGCAGATAGAGCCGCCAGCCCAGAATCACGTGGCCCTGTTCGCCGACCTGGTGCAGGCTGACGGCCACTTGGCAGTTGCCGATCTTGCCCAAGGTCCCGGAGTACTGCCGCTCCACCCCCACCGAATGCTCCCCTTGTTTCGGGAAGCCGGTGTCATCCACCACCCAGGCGGGGTCCGGTTCGAGTTCCGCGGTCATGCGCTTGGCGAGGCGCTCCCACACCGGCAGCCAGTCCCACGGGCTCTGGCCGACCAACTGCTGGAGGGCCTGCACGTTCCCGTCCGGCAGGCGGGCGGCCAGCGGTTCAATCGACTTGCGCTCGCCGTCGAGCAACAGGCCCCGGACGTACACGTCGCTCCAGTGCCTGCGCTCACTGCGGCCGAGCGGCTCCACCAGATCCGTCAAGAATTGCTCCAAGCGCTTGCGGCACTTCTCGAGCTGGGCGTTGGTCATACTCGCGACAGTAGCACTCGCGAGATGATCTGTCAATACTTAACGTAGTAGTACTAGAGTGGCTGGAACGGCCTGTCCGGTCTGTCCGATTGTCTCTACTTGTCTCTACTGGGAAAATTCGCAGACGGTAGCAGCGCTTGGGAGGACCACCACGGCCATCTTCCCGAAAACCCCGCAGAATTAGGCTATTCAATGGTACTGCCCACCAGCAATTCCCACCAGCAATTCCCCTTGACAGGGGTGGGACCTCGTGCTAGAAATCCGCCGGCCTTGTTCCCGATGTTCACGAGGTTCGCTTAGCCCTACGTCAGGGCTTTTTTTGTGAGAGTGTGTGAAAATATCGGTGAATCGTGGCCAGGCGAATTTTCCACCCACGGAGAGTCAAGAGGCTGCACTCGGGCTCTCATCCCGGCGACGATTTCTTTACACACTCTGAATCGAGTCGGCTGACATCGTTACGGCCCCTCTGAGCCCATCTTGCCTTTGCGATCCGCTCACCGCACGTTTCTGGCTCCAGGGGAGGAGGCCCCATGGCGGCGGATTACGCCTACGTTGGCTTCTTTCTGATCGTCGGCGTCCTGTTCGTCATCCTCAACATCGAGATCATCTCACGCATCATCCGCCCGCACAATCCCAACCCCCAGAAGCTTTCGACGTATGAGTGCGGCGAGGAACCCATCGGCATCGGCTGGGTCCGATTCCACGTGAGGTATTATCTCTACGCCCTGGTGTACATCGTGTTCGCCGTCGAGACAGTTTTCCTGTTTCCGTGGGCCATCGTCTTCCGGGAGCTGGGCCTGTTCGCCTTCCTGGAGATGATGGTCTTCATCGGGATCCTGCTGGTGGGCCTGGCGTATGCCTGGAAGAAAGGGGCCCTGGAGTGGGCCTAACTGAGAACTTGGCAATCAGGCAGTCCGGCAATTTGGCAACTGGGAACCCCTGATTGCCGGATTGCCTGAGTGCCTGAGTGCCCTGGTCTGAAATGACGCCGGAAGAGCTGCTGGAACAGGTAAAACAGAAATTCGGCGACGCCGTCACCGAGAGTGAGGTGAAGGGGGTCGAGGTTCGCCTGACGATCAAGCCGGAGGCGAGTTGGGAGGCCTGCCGCTTCCTCCGGGACGCCGGCTTCGAGTACCTGAACTGCCTCAGCGGGGCTGACTGGATGACGCACCTGGAGGTGGTCTACGACCTCTCCTCGCTCCGGCACCCTAACAAGGTCCACCTCCGCGTGCCGGTGGACCGCGCGAACCCGGTGGTCCGGACCGTGACCGACATCTGGTGCGGGGCCAACTGGCACGAGCGGGAGTGCTACGACCTGTTCGGGGTACGGTTTGACGGGCATCCGGATCACCGGCGGATCCTGCTGCCGGAGGATTGGGTGGGATTCCCCCTCCGGAAGGATTACGCCGACGAGCGCCTCGTACCCTACACAGATTACGGCATGGAGGAAAAGCTCCCCAGGCCCGAGGCTGCGCCGGGCGCGCCCAAGCCGGCTAGTCCTCCCAAGGTCCCCGCGCCTCCCCCTCCGACGGAGTCGTAGCACCGGGCCTTTACGCCCACGGTTTGGCGGATCGCACACGGGCCCGAGCGCCCACGCTCGATAGGGTGGTGCAAGATGGAAAGAGAGAAGCCCATCCCCATCGGCACGACGGCCATGATAGAACGGACCGGCGAGACCATGGAGGAGATGTACGTCAACATGGGGCCGCAGCACCCCTCGACCCATGGGGTGCTCCGTCTCTTGCTGAAGCTGGACGGCGAGTACATCATCGACTGCATCCCCTTCATCGGGTACCTCCACCGGTGCCACGAAAAGATCGGGGAGAACCGGAACTACACCCAGATCATCCCCTACACCGACCGCCTGGACTACCTGGCGTCCATGGCTATGAACTTCGGGTATGTCCTCACGGTCGAGCGGATGATGGGCCAGAAGATCCCGGACCGCGCGGAATACATGCGGGTCATCCTGGCGGAACTCCAGCGGATCGCCAGTCATCTCATCTGGCTGGGGACCTTCGGGCTGGACCTGGGCAACTTCACCATCTTCATGTACTGCTTCCGCGAACGGGAGATGGTCCTGGACCTGTTCGAGTCGGTGAGCGGGCAGCGCTTGAACTACAGCTTTTACCGGATCGGCGGGATGCCGATGGACTTCCCGGACACGTGGGTCAATGACTGCAAGGCATTCCTGGATTGGTTCGAGCAGCGCCTGCCCGAGTACGACGCCATCATGACCGACAACGTGCTGTTCCAGAAGCGAGTCCAGGGGATCGGGGCCATCGACCCCAGGCTGGCGGTGGACTACGCGCTGAGCGGCCCCATGATCCGCGCTTGCGGCATCCAGTGGGACCTGCGCCGGAATGACCCCTACTCCGTCTATGACCGCTTCGAGTTCGAGATCCCGGTCTTCGACACCTGCGATGTGTGGGCCCGCTACATGGTCCGCCGGCGGGAGATGGCGGAAAGCGCCAAGATCGTGCGGCAGGCGCTGGCTCAACTGCCGGCGGGCGACATCATGGCCAAGATGCCGAAGACCCTCAAGCCGCCGGCCGGACAGATCTACTGCCGGACGGAGAGCCCCCGGGGCGAGCTGGGCTTCTACGTGATCAGCGACGGGTCGGTCAAGCCGTACCGGTACAAGGTCCGCTCCCCCGCCTACGTCAACCTGAGCGCGCTGCCCGAGATGCTCAAGGGGTGCCTCGTGGCGGATCTGGTGGCGGTGCTGGGCAGCGTGGACATCGTCCTGGGCGAGATCGATCGGTAGCCCGGATGGTGGAGCCTGCGCCGGCAACGCCGGAGCGTTGTGACGAGCCATGATGACGTTTGCCGCTCTGGTCGAGCGCCTGTATGCGGTCACGGAGGCCTGGGGCCTCCCCTGGATCGTCCCCACCCTGGTGGTCATGACGATCGTGGCGGCCGTCATCCTCGGCTACATCGCGGTGGCCGCCATGTTCCTGATCTGGTGGGAGCGCAAGATCAGCGCCCACATCCAGGTGCGCTTCGGCCCCATGCGGGTGGGCGGCTGGCACGGCTGGGCCCAGAGCATCGCCGACGGCATCAAGCTGCTGCTCAAAGAGGACGTCATCCCCGCGGGCGCCGACAAGGTGGTCTTCGTCCTGGCTCCCATGGTGGTGTTCGCGGCCGTCCTCGCCGCCTATGTCACCATCCCGTGGGCGCCGGGACTGATCGTCCGGGATCTCAACATCGGCATCCTGTACATGGTCGCCATCTCGTCCCTGGTGGTCGTGGGGATCATCATGGCCGGATGGTCCTCCAACAATAAATACTCGGTGCTGGGCGCCATGCGCTCGGCGGCCCAGGCGGTGAGCTACGAGGTTCCCCTGGTCCTGTCCCTGCTGGGTCCGGTGATGATCGCCGGCACCATGAGCATGGGGAAGCTCGTCGAGGCCCAGGGCGGCCGGTGGTTCGGCTTCCTGCCGAAATGGTTCATCTTTCCCCAGATCGTGGCCTTCCTGGTGTATTTCACCTGCTCCCTGGCGGAATGCAACCGCCTGCCCTTCGACATCCCGGAGGCCGAATCGGAGCTGGTCGCCGGCTTCCACGTCGAGTACAGCGGCATGCGGTTTGCCATCTTCTTCCTGGCGGAGTACGCCAACATGTTCGTGGTGGCGGCCATCGCCACCACGATGTTCCTCGGCGGATGGCACGGCCCCTGGTTCTCTCTGCCGGGCCTCCCCCGCGAGGTCGCGCACGGCCTCTTCGGCCTGTTCTGGTTCCTGGCGAAGTGCTACGTCCTGATCTTCGTCATGATGTGGCTCCGCTGGACGCTAGCCCGGCTGCGCGTGGACCAGTTGATGGATTTCGCCTGGAAGGTCCTCCTGCCCATCGCCTTCGCCAACCTGATCCTCACGGGCCTGGTGCTGGTGCTGGGAAAGCAGGCGCTCCTGTACGTCCTGGGGATCGCGATCGTGCTCCTCGTCGCCATCGCGCTGGCCGCCCGTGCCGTGGGCAGGCCGGTGCGCGTGGGAAAGGCGTAGGTCCCGGCAGGCCGGAAGGATGAGGCAGCCATGACGCTCAAGCTCGGCATCTTCTACTTCCTGGCGGCCTTCACCGTCTGGGCGGCGGCCGTGGTGGTCCTGGGGAAGAACATCGTGCGCGCGGCCGTGGCGCTGATCTTCAGCTTCTGCGGCATGGCGGCCCTGTACGTCCTTCTGGACGCCGAGTTCCTGGCCGCCGTTCAGGTCCTCATCTACGTCGGGGGGATCACGATCCTGCTGCTCTTCGCCATCATGCTGACCAGCCGGATCAGCGCCAGAACGGCCCGGGTCATCAACGACCAGGCGTTCCTGAGCGGCATCGCGGCGGTCGGCCTGGTGGCGGGCCTCATCTATGCGTCCACCTCCGGGATCGCGGCCATGGCCGGACCGCCGCGCCTGCCCGAGACGGCTCCCTTCCTGGGGCGCGCCCTCCTTACGACGTACGCGCTGCCCTTCGAAGTCGTGTCCGTCCTGCTTCTGGCCGCGCTGGTGGGGGCCATCATTTTGGCGCGGAAGGAATGAGCGCCGAGTGCCGGGTACCCACGCGTGAGCGTGGGTGGCCGAGCGCCGAGAGATGACGAGATGATACCGCTGAGCCATTACTTGATTTTGGGGGCGATTATATTCGGCCTGGGGGTGTTCGGGGCCCTCACGCGGCGGAACGCCATCGCCATCCTGATGTCCATCGAGTTGATGTTGAACGCCGTCAACCTGAACTTCATCGCCTTCGCGCGCTACCTGCCCCAGACCCTGCTGCAGGGGCAGGTGTTCGCCATCTTTGTCATCACGGTGGCGGCGGCCGAAGCGGCGGTGGGCCTGGCCATCGTCCTGGGCTTGTACCGCAACTTCAAGACGGTGAACGTGGACGAGATCAACTTGATGAAGTGGTGACGCCGCGGCGTGAAACGTGAAAGGTGAAACGTGAGGTGCGTTTCGTTTCACGTCTTACGTTTCACGTCTTACGTTTCACGAAGGGTTTGCGCATGCTGAAACTCATCTGGCTGGTGCCGGTCCTCCCCATGGTGGGGGTGGTGATCAACGGGATCCTCGGTCGCTGGATCCGGGATCGCGCCCATCTGCTGGGGGTGGGGACGACCGGGCTCTCTCTCTTGATTGCGCTGGGCATCTTCTTCCAGACCCTCGGCGGGGAGACCCTGGACTGGGACGTCTACTCGTGGGTCGCGGTGGGGAACTTCCACGCCACCGTCGGCTTCCAGGTGGATCCCCTATCGGCCGTGATGATGCTGGTGGTCACGTTCGTGGGGTTCCTGATCCACGTCTACTCCGTCGGCTACATGCACGGGGATCGCGGCTATACCCGGTTCTTCACCTACATGAACCTCTTCATGACCTCCATGCTTGTCCTGGTCCTGGCAAACAACTACCTGCTGATGTTCCTGGGCTGGGAGGGCGTGGGACTCTGCTCGTACCTTTTGATCGGGTTCTGGTACGAGAAGAAGTCGGCCTCGGACGCCGGGAAGAAAGCCTTCGTGGTGAACCGGATCGGGGATGCGGGATTCCTGCTGGGCCTGTTCCTGATCTGGCGGACGTTCGGGTCGCTCAACTACGCCGAGATCTTTCCGATGGTCCCGGACGTCCAGCAAATCCTCACGCGACCGTCGGTCCTGGGGCTGAGCCTGGTCACCTGGATCACGCTCCTGCTCTTCATCGGGGCCACGGGTAAGTCTGCCCAGTTGCCGCTGTATGTCTGGCTGCCGGACGCCATGGAGGGGCCGACGCCGGTTTCGGCCCTGATCCACGCCGCCACCATGGTGACGGCGGGCGTGTACATGGTGGCCCGCTCCAACGCGCTGTTTTCCGCGGCGCCCTTCTCGATGGAGGTGGTGGCCTGGGTCGGCGGGCTCACGGCGGTCTTCGCCGCCAGCATCGCCCTGGTCCAAAACGACATCAAGCGGGTGGTGGCCTACTCGACCATCTCGCAGCTCGGCTACATGTTCCTCGGCTGCGGGGTCGGCGCCTATGCCAGCGCCATCTTCCACCTGGGGACCCACGCCTTTTTCAAGGCGCTCCTGTTCCTCGGTGCCGGCTCGGTGATCCACGCCCTCGGCGGGGAGCAGGACATCCGCAAGATGGGCCAGCTCAAGCAGAAGCTTCCCATCACCAGCCGGACCTTTTACTGGGCGTCCCTGGCCAACGCCGGGATCATCCCGCTGGCCGGCTTCTGGTCCAAGGACGAGATCCTGGCGGCGGCCTACGCCGGGCACCACCCCTTCCTCTGGGCGCTCGGGTCGGCCGGCGCGTTCATGACCGCGTTCTACATGTTCCGGCTCTACTACACGGTGTTCGAGGGGAAGGACAACGTGGACCATCAAGCGGCCCACCATGTCCACGAATCCCCCCCGGCGATGGCCTATCCGCTCATGGTCCTCGGCATCGGCACATTGCTGGTCGGGGTGCTGTTCGGCTTCCCGCCTGACCACGGTCTCTACCACCGCTTCGTGGAACCGGTATTCGCGGCGGAGGGAATGGAGGCCCACGCCATCAGCCTGGAGACCACCGTGGGCCTGGCGGCCGTCGCGACCGCCGTTGCCGCGCTGGGCATCTGGGGCCTCGCCCGATCCTGGTACAAGACAGGCGACAGCCCGGCGCCCGCCCGGGCGGCGGAGCGGTTCCGGGGGCTGTACGCGCTGATCCTCAACAAGTACCGGGTGGACGAACTCTACATCGCCGTGTTCGTGGACTTCGGGAAGTGGCTGTGCCGTCTGTCCTGGACCGTGGACGACAAGGGAGTGGACGGGACCGTGAACGGCACGAGCCGGTTGACCGTCTTCTTGAGCCAGGTCTCGGCCCTCTTCGACTTCCGCGGCGTGGACGGCCTGGTGAACGCCATCGCCGACGTGATCCAGGGGGGCAGCCAGGCGTTCAAGCGCATCCAGACGGGCGTGATCCAAAACTACCTCCTGGCCATGGCCATGGGGATTTTCGTGATCGTCTCCCTGTATCTCTTCTTTTAGTCCGCCTCGGGCACGCCAGCAAGGAGCGGCCGTATGACCGTGCAGGGCAACATCCTCGGCTTTCCGATCCTGTCGCTCATCACCTACGCCCCCTTGGCGGGAGCGATCCTGCTCTTGTTCGTGGGTCGGGAGCGGATCGGGGTCATCCGCAACCTGGCCTTCGTCTTTTCCCTGGCCAGCTTCGCGGTCTCGCTCCTCCTGCCGTTCAGCTACGATCACTCCACGGCGGCGGTGCAGTTCGTGGAGCAGGCGCCGTGGATCCAGAGCATCGGGGTGAGCTACTTCTTCGGGTTGGACGGCATCAGCCTGTGGCTGGTCATGCTGACCACGTTCCTGTCGCCGATCGCCGTCCTGTGCTCCTATGAATCCATCAAGCACCGGGTCAAGGAATACTACATCTTTCTCCTCATCCTCGAGACCGGGATGCTCGGCGTCTTCGTGTCCCTGGACTTCTTCCTTTTTTACGTCTTCTGGGAAGTCATGCTGGTCCCCATGTACTTCCTCATCGGGGTCTGGGGCAGCGACCGGCGCCTGTATTCGGCCATCAAGTTCTTCCTGTACACCCTCTTCGGCAGCGTGGTCATGCTGCTGGGCATCCTGGCCATCTACTTCTACGGCGGGGCCCGGCTCGGGCACGCCACCTTCAACGTGCTGGAGCTGATGAAGGTGGCCTACCCCCACACGCCCGTCATCAACGTCCTCGGGGTGGCGCTCAGCTTCCAGGATCTGGTGTGGCTGGCCTTCGCCCTCTCCTTCGCCATCAAGGTGCCGATGTTCCCCTTCCACACCTGGCTGCCTGACGCCCATACCGACGCCCCCACGGCCGGCTCGGTGATCCTGGCCGGGGTCCTCCTGAAGATGGGGACGTACGGGTTTCTCGCGCTTCAACCTGCCGATGTTCCCCGAGGCCAGCCGGCACTTCGTGCCGCTGGTCTTCGTCCTGTCCATCATCGCCATCATCTACGGCGCCATGGTCTGCATGGTCCAGCCGGACATGAAGCGGCTGATCGCCTACAGCTCCGTGAGCCACATGGGCTTCGTGATGCTGGGCATGTTCGCCTTCAACCCGCAGGGGGTCCAGGGCAGCCTCTTGCAGATGGTCAACCACGGCCTCTCCACGGGCGGCCTCTTCCTGGTCGTCGGCCTGATCTACGACCGGCGGCACACGCGGCTGATCTCGGAGCTGGGCGGGCTCTCCAAGGCAGATGCCGATCTACGCCACGCTGTTCGCCATCATCATGCTCGCCTCCATGGGCCTGCCCGGGCTGAACGGATTCATCGGGCGAGTTCCTGATCCTCATCGGGGCGTTCCAGGTCCGGTGGTGGTGGGGCGCCTTCGCCGTGACCGGCGTCATCCTGGGGGCCGCCTACATGCTGTGGCTGTACCAGCGGACCATGTTCGGCGAGATCACCAAAGACGAGAACAAGGCCCTGCCCGACCTGGACGGTCGCGAGATCGCCACGCTGGTGCCCATCATCGCGTTCTGCTTCTGGATCGGCCTCTATCCGGCGCCGTTCCTCAAGGCCATGGAGGTCTCGGTGGCCAACGTCATCCAGATCGTGGAGAAGGGCGCGGCGGGGAAAGAGGTCGGCCCGACGGCGGCGGCAATACGGCAATCGGGCAATCCGGCAACCGGGCAACCAGGAAACATTGAACCCCAGATTGCCCAGTTGCCTGATGAACCGCTAGCCATGATTGTCACATCGGACGGCTCACGGCTCACGGCTCACGGCTCTGTGGTGTCCCGATGATCCCCTCGCCCAATCCTGCGGACCTGATGGTCCTGGCGCCCGAGATCGTCGTCACGGTCACCGCCCTCTTCGTGCTGCTCGTGGACCTGGCCGCCCGCGGCCGCGAGCGCATGTGGCTGGCCGGTCTCTCCGCCCTGGGCGTCGTCATCGCCATGGCGCTGGTGGCCCGCCAGGTCTCGGAGGGCTCGTTGCGGGTCCTGGCCTTCAGCGGCCTCCACGTGGTGGACTCCTACGCCAACTTCTTCAAGCTGGTCTTCCTGCTGAGCGCCGTCATCGTCATCCTGCTCTCCGCCCGACACGTGGAGGATCAGGGCATGGATGCGGGCGGGTTCTACAGCCTGCTCTTGTTCGCCACCCTGGGAACCATGCTGATGGCCTCGGCCGCCGACTTGCTGTCGCTCTTCGTCGGGCTGGAGACCATGTCGGTCTGCACGTATGCCCTGTGCGGGTTCCTCAAACGGGACCAGCGATGCAACGAGGGCGCCCTCAAGTACCTCCTCATGGGGGCGTTCTCCACGGGCGTGATCCTGTACGGGATGGTCCTGCTTTACGGGGTGGCCGGGAGCACCAACTTGGAGGCGATCGCCAAGGCGATAGGCATGGGGGGCTTCCGCAACCCGGCGCTCGTCATGGCCATGGTCCTCTTGGCGTCGGGATTCGGGTTCAAGATCGCCGCCGTACCGTTCCACATGTACCTGCCCGACATGTACGAAGGGGCACCCACCCCCGTGGTGGCCTTCATGGCCGGCGCGGCCGAGCTGGCGGGCATGGCGGTCCTGGTGCGGGTGTTCCTCCTGGCCCTGCCCGATCTGCAGATGGATTGGGGGCTTCTGTTCTGGGTGTTGGCGGTCCTCACCATGACCATCGGCAACCTAGTGGCCATCGCCCAGGCCAACATCAAGCGGATGCTGGCCTACAGCACCATCGCCCACATGGGATACCTCTTGATCGGGCCGGTGGTGGGGGGCCAGCTGGGCGTGGCGGCCGTCCTTTTCTACAGCCTGGCCTACGCCTGCATGACGATCGGGGCCTTCGGGATGGTGGTGCTGCTCGCGCGCGGAACGGTGCGGGGGGACCAGATCGACGACTTCACTGGCCTGGCCCAAAAGAGCCCGCTGGCCGCGGGCGTCATGCTCCTCTTCCTCCTGTCCCTGACGGGCATCCCGCCGACCGCGGGGTTCGTGGGGAAGTTTTACCTGTTCGCCGCGGCGGTGAACGCCGGCTACATCTGGCTGGCGCTCATCGCCGTGATTAACTCTGCCATCTCGCTCTTCTATTACATGCGGGTCGTCATGGTGATGTACATGCGGGAGCTGCCGCCGCAGGGAATCGCCCTGAGTCGATCGCCGGCCCTGTACCTTGCCCTGCTCCTGGCCGCGGTCGTCACGTTGATTCTCGGCATCTTCCCAGGGCCGGTCCTGGAATTCGCTTGGGCGAGCGCGGCGGGGATCGCCGGCTAACCTCCATGGCAGCCTGGCAATCAGGCAACTTGGCAATCGGGTGTTCTCGGTTGCCTGCCCGCCAAATTGCCTGATGGCCGGATTGCCGAATTGCCAAGCCGGTCTCCGCTTCTCACCTCAGTCGCCGCGCCTCGAGTCGATCCAGTTTGGATCAGCGCCGCGAGAAACGCCGGGGGAAAGGCTTGACACCGGGGGGATGAGCGGATAGAAAGGGGAGGCTTTCTCGCCTCTCCGCGCCTTGGGCACGGCCGGGGGCGTGTCATGCCCGACGAAGAACCCTCGCTCCTCAGGCAACTCGCCCGGTTAAGCACCATCGGCGTCACCCTGGTGGCGGCCACGGCCATCGGCCTGGCGATCGGCTACGGGCTGGATCGGTGGCTCGGCACGAGCCCGTGGTTGACCCTGACGTTTACGCTTTTCGGGATCGCGGCAGGATTCATCAATCTGTTCCGGGACCTGGGCCTGATAGGACGAGGGCAGTAGGAGCCCGGCGAACCGGGGAGTCCCGGATCACGACCCGCGGAAGGCGATATCGCTCATGCCCTCAGAGACAGCGGAGAACCGGTCAGGCGGAAAGGGAATCTGGATTCTCCTGGGAATCCTGACGGTCGTGAACCTCGCGGTCGGGCTGCTGTTCGCGCCACACCAGGTGGAGCTGGAGCACCCGCCCATCGTTCAGCTGCCGAATTTCCTGGCGTTCCTGGGCGTCCCGGGCGAGTGGATGCCGCCCTACCTCACCTTCACCTGGCTCGTCATGGGAATCCTGGTGGTGGTGGGGGTCCTGGGGACGCGGGCCCTCCGGCCGGTCCCGGGTTCGCTCCAGAACTTCGTGGAAGTGGTGATCGAGGGGTTCGGCGGCTTGCTGGACCAGATGATCGGTCGGCAAGGGCGGCAGTTCCTCCCCTTCATCGGCACGACCGGCCTGTTCATCCTGACAAGCAACCTCCTGGGCAACATCCCGGGCTTCCAGCCTCCCACGGCTAATTTGAACACCAACGTCGCCTTGGCGGTGACCGTCTTCATCTACTACAATTACAGCGGGATCCGGAAGCACGGACTGCGCAACTATTTGAAGCACTTCTGCGGCCCGGTCTGGTGGTTGGCTCCCCTCATCTTTCCGATCGAGTTCATTGGCCATCTGGCCCGGCCGGTGTCTCTCTCCATCCGGCTGTTCGGCAATATGTTCGGCGAGGAAGCCGTGATCACCATCCTCCTCGCGCTGGTCTGGCTCGTGATGCCCTACTTTATCTGGCTGGGGATCATGCTCCCGCTGAGCCTGTTCACGGCGGTGGTCCAGACCTTCATCTTCATCATGCTGTCCATGGTGTACATTGCCGGCGCCGTGGAGGAGGGGCATGGGGAGGAGCATCACTGAGGGTGCAGATCGTCCGCGCCACTCATGGGTCGCCCAGAGCGGTGAGGCAGGTCGTGGCGGCGGAGAATTCAGCGTTCAGCGGAGATGCTGCGGAAGCGCAGAATAGGGCAGGAAGAGAAGAAAGGAGGGAGTGAATGGCCGGAATTGGTGGAAGGGCGGCATGGATGGCAACGGGGATCCTCCTCCTCATGACCGGGTCGGCCTGGGCGGCCGAGGCAGGGGCGGGGGGAGGCAGTATTGTCTCGGTGGGAATGATCAGCATCATCACGGGCGGCTTTGCCATGTCGATCGCCGCGGCCGCGGCCGCGATCGGCCAGAGCCGGGCGATTGCGGCAGCCCTTAATGGCATCGCGCGCCAACCGAGCGCGGCACCCAGGATTCAGGTGGCCATGATCATCGGTCTGGCCCTGATCGAATCGTTGGCGATCTATGTGCTTCTCATCTCTCTGATCATCTTCTTCGTCAAGCCCTTTGGCGGGTAGAGTCGTTCGGGGGGACCGTGAGGGGTGGGACCGGCCGGTCCCCCCAGTTTTTTTGTCCTCGCAATGTGTGAAGCTTCACATGCCTCTGCGCCAACCGTCCCGCAGCGAACGCACGTGAGTGTCCGGCCATGCTCCTGGACTATCTGCCGATCCTGATCCTGGTGGTGCTGGCCGCGCTCTTCGCGGGCGGCACCATGGTCATCTCGGCGCTGCTGGGCCCGCGCCGCCCCACCCCCGAGAAGCTGTCGCCTTACGAGTGCGGGATCGAGCCGGTGGGGACCGCCCGGGAGCGTTTCTCCGTCAAGTTCTACCTCGTGGCCATGCTCTTCATCATCTTCGACATGGAGACCGTCTTCCTCTATCCGCTGGGCGGTGGTGTACAAGGAGCTCAAGCTGTTCGGTGTCGCCGCCATGGGGACCTTCCTCCTGATCCTGCTGGTCGGCTTCGTTTACGTCTGGAAGAAGGGCGGGCTGGAGTGGGACTGAGAGCCGAGAGTCACGAGCCGCGAGCCGAGAGGGGAGCGAAGGAGAGGGAGTGACCGAGGCGGAGACCAGGCCAGAGACCCGAGAAGAGGTGCAGGCCGAGAGCCTCGTCCTCCGGCGCCTGCACGAGCAGTTCGGCCAGGCGCTCCTCGAGGTAAAGGTTTGGCGGAACGAGACGACCGTCGTCCTCGCTTCGCAGCATCTCCCGCAGGTCTGCCGGTTCCTTCGCGACGACCCGGACCTGGCCTTCGATTTCCTGTCGGACGTGACGGCGGTGGACCGCCTGAACCTGCCGGAGTCCTCCCCACGCTTCGAGGTGGTCTACCACGTGTACTCACTCCAGCACGAACGCCGGCTGCGACTCAAGGTCCGGGTGGGCGAGGGCCAGGCGGTGCCCACGGTGACCGGCGTCTGGCCGACGGCCGACTGGCACGAGCGCGAGGTGTATGACTTGTTCGGCGTGTCCTTCGAGGGGCACCCGGACCTCCGCCGGATCCTGATGCCCGACGACTGGGAGGGCCATCCCCTGCGCAAGGACTACCCGGCGGAGGCGTCGCCCAAGTGGTGGGAGGAAGAGCCCGCGTGAGCCCCACCCGCACGATGACCATCAACATGGGCCCCCAGCACCCCTCGACCCACGGGGTGCTTCGCCTGGTCCTGGAACTGGACGGCGAGATGGTGGTGAAGTGCACCCCCCACATCGGGTACCTGCACACCGGGATCGAGAAGGGGCTGGAGGGCAAGCGGTTCCAGCAAGGCATCCCCCTGACCGACCGCATGGACTACCTCGCCCCCCTCAGCAACAACCTCGTTCTGGTCCTGGCCATCGAGAAGGCCCTGGGCATCACGCCGCCCGAGCGCGGCCAGACGATCCGGGTCCTCCTCACCGAGCTCACCCGCATCAAGAGCCACCTGGTCTGGCTGGGCACCCACGCCATGGACATCGGGGCCATGTCGGTCTTCCTGTACTGCTTCCGCGAGCGGGAGGTCATCCTGGACCTGTACGAGGCGGTGAGCGGCCAGCGAATGATGGCGAGCTACTTCCGCGTGGGGGGCCTGGCGGCGGACCTCCCCCCGGGGTTCGAGGACAAGGTGCAGGCCTTCCTGGAGACCTTCCCCGCGCGGCTCCAGGAGTACGAGGCGCTCCTTACGGAGAACCCCCTGTGGCGCCAGCGCACCGTGGGGATCGGGGCGATCTCGCGGGAGGATGCCATCGCCATGGGGCTGTCGGGTCCGGGCCTCCGGGCGTGCGGGGTCGCGTATGATGTGCGAAAGGCCCACCCCTATTCCAGCTACGAGCGCTATCAGTTCGACGTCCCCTTGGGCAAGGTTGGCGATGTGTACGACCGATACATGGTCCGGATGGCGGAGATGCGCCAGAGCCACCGGATCGCCACGCAGGCCCTGGCGCGCCTCACGCCGGGGCCGATCAACGTGGCCGACCCCAAGCTGATTCCGCCCCCCGAAACAGCTCCTCAAAAAGTCCATGGAGGCTCTGATCCACCACTTCAAGCTCTACTCGGAGGGCTTCGAGGTCCCCGTCGGCGAGGTGTATCAGGCCATCGAGGCCCCCAAGGGAGAGCTGGGCGCGTATCTGGTGTCCGATGGCGGCACCCGGCCCTACCGGGTCCACTTCCGGGCTCCTTCTTTCGTGAACCTCCAGGCGATGCCCAGGATGGTGGAGGGGCGCCTCGTGGCCGATGTGGTCGCCGTCATCGGTTCGCTGGATATCGTGCTGGGGGAGATCGATCGCTGACGGGGCGACGGCGGTCGGGCCAGTGATGATCTCGGACGAGACGAAGAAGCGATTCGACGATCTGGTCACGCGCTATCCGGAGAAGCGCTCGGCGCTGATCCCCATCCTGCACGAGGTGCAGGCCGAGGTGGGCTATCTCAGCCCGGAGGCTATCGAGTGGGTGGCGGCCTATCTTACGCTCAGCCCGGCCGACGTGATGAGCGTGGCCAGCTTCTACGACATGCTGAACCTGGAGCCGGTGGGGAGGCACATGATCTACGTGTGCCAGAACCTCTCCTGTGCGCTCCTGGGCGCCGAGGGGCTGATCCGGCACCTGGAGAACCGGCTGGGGATCCGGATGGGGGAGACGACGCCGGACGGACTCATCACGCTGAAGCGGATGGAGTGCCTGGCGTCCTGCGGCACGGCGCCCGCCATTCAGATCGACGGCATCTACTACGAGCGGATGACCCCGCAGAAACTCGACGAGCTCCTGGAGAAGCTGCGGGATGGCCGGTTCGAGCGGTCGAGGGCGTGAGCGGATTGGCCGCCCGGCGACCGGCGTTGGAAAGAGTGGCATGGACTTCGAGAGGATCCTGACGCGGTACAAGGACATCCTGAACTACACCGGGACGATCGACGAATACATCGCCCACGGGGGCTACCAGGCCCTTCCCAAGGCGCTCCGGGAATTCCAGCCCGACCAGCTCATCGAGGAAGTCAAGAAGTCGGGGCTGCGCGGGCGTGGCGGGGCCGGCTTTCCCTGCGGGCTGAAGTGGGGGTTCATCCCCAGGGACTCGCCGAAGCCGAAGTACCTGGTCTGCAACTGCGACGAGAGCGAGCCCGGAACCTTCAAGGACCGGATGCTCATCGAGGAAGAGCCCCACCAGCTCATCGAGGGGATCGCCATCAGCAGCTACGCCATCGGCTGCCACCTGGCCTTCATCTACTGCCGGGGGGAGTTCGTGCACGGCGCCCGGGTCCTCCAGCGGGCGCTGGCCGACGCGTATGCGCGCGGGTACCTGGGCAAGAACATCCTGGGCAGCAGCTTCGACCTGGACCTCTACGTGCACCGAGGCGCGGGCGCCTACATCTGCGGGGAGGAGACCGGGCTGCTCGAGTCGTTGGAGGGGAAGCGCGGCCAGCCCCGCATGAAGCCGCCCTTCCCGGCCATTGCGGGCCTGTACCGGTCGCCGACGGTGGTCAACAACGTCGAGACGCTCAGCAATATTCCGCACATCGTGGTGCGGGGCGCGGACTGGTACGCCGGCATCGGGCCGTCCAGGAGCGCGGGACCGCGGCTCTTCTCCGTGAGCGGGCACGTGGAGCGGCCCGGCAACTACGAGCTGCCCATGAGCATCACGCTGCGGGAGCTGATCTTCGAGCACGCCGGCGGCATGCGGGACGGCCGGCGGCTCAAGGCCGTCATCCCCGGCGGATCCTCGGCGCCCGTCCTAACGGAGCAGCACCTGGATGTGACCATGGACTTCGAATCCCTGGCGGCGGCCGGATCCATGGGCGGCTCGGGCGGGGTCATCGTCATGGACGACACCGCCTGCATGGTCCGGGTGGGGGAGATCGTTTCCCGCTTCTATCATCACGAGTCCTGCGGCCAGTGCACCCAGTGTCGCGAGGGGACCGCCTGGCTGCACAAGGTGCTGCGCCGGCTCGAGCGCGGCCAGGGGCGCCGGGAGGACCTGGATCTCCTCCTGGACATGTGCGACAACATGAAAGGGAAGACCATCTGCGTGCTGAGCGACGCGGCGGCCATGCCCATCGAAAGTTACCTGAAGTACTTCCGGGAAGAGTTCGAGGCTCACGTCCGGGAGCGGGCGTGTCCGTTCGAGGGGAACGGCGCTTTTTAGAAGGCACTCGAGCAACTAGGCGACTTGGCAATCAGGCAGGCTGGAACCTTGGATTTCCCTGATTGCCGTCTTGCCTGATTGCCCAGGATCGAATCGATGCCGACATTGAAGATTGACGGGGTCGAGGTCAGCGTTCCCGCCAACACGACCATCCTGGAGGCGGCGAAGACGGTGGGAATCGAGGTCCCCCATTACTGCTACCATCCGGGCCTCAGCGTGGTGGGGCAGTGCCGGCTGTGCCAGGTGGACGTGGAGAGGATGGCCAAGCTGGCCATCGCCTGCAACACGCCGGTGGCGGACGGGATGGTGGTGACGACCCGCTCCCCGAAGGTGGAGAAGGCGCGGCGCGCCGTGCTGGAATTCTACCTGCTGAATCATCCGCTGGACTGCCCCATCTGCGACAAGGGGGGCGAGTGCCCGCTCCAGGATTACACCCTGAAGTACGGGCCGGGCGAGAGCCGCTCCGCCGAGGAGAAGGTCCAGCGGGCGAAGCATCAGACCTTCGGGCCCCACATCGTCTTCGACGCGGAGCGCTGCATCCTGTGCACCCGCTGCGTCCGGTTCTGCCGTGAGATCCCCGAGACCGGGGAGCTGGGAGTCTTCTCCCGGGGGGACCGGTCGGAGATCAACCTCTTCCCGGGCAAGGTCCTGGACAACGCCTATTCGGGAAACGTCATAGACCTCTGCCCGGTGGGGGCCCTGACGTCCCGGGAGTACCGGTTCCAATCCCGGCCGTGGGACCTGGTGCGCCACACCGAGAGCGTCTGCCCGCTGTGCAGCAACGGCTGCAACGTCGTCCTGGATGTCCGCCACCGCCAGCGCGGCGAGGAGCTGCTGCGCATCCGGCCGCGGGAGAACCCGGCCGTCAACCGGTGGTGGATGTGCGACGAGGGCCGGTTCGCCTTCCAGTATTTCTCCGATCCGGCGCGCCTGCGCGCTCCGACCTGGCGGGAGGACGGCCGACCGGTCGAGATGGGCTACGATGACGTCCTGCTCCGGTTGGCCCGGGCCATCCGGCGGGTCGTGGAGACGCACGGCCCTTCGGCCGTCGGCTGTATCGCCTCCTCCCGCCTGACCAACGAGGAGTTGTTCCTGATCCACCGATTCTTCCGGGAGATCCTCGGGACGCCCCACCTGGACTTCCGGGTCCGCCCCGTACAATTCCAGGAGACCGATGCGTCCGAGGACGGGATCCTGCGGCGGACCGACAAGACCGCCAACAGCCGGGGGGCGCGCGACCTCCACATCCTGCCGGGGCTGGGGGGGCTGGACGTGGCGGGGATGCTCGCAGCCGGCAGCCGACGGGCGCCTAAAGGCGCTCTTCGTTTTCGAGGAAGACCTGGTGCGCGAGTTCCCGGACCGCCCGGTCCGCGAAGCCCTCGGTCGCCTGGAGCTTCTCGTGGCCTCCAGCATGTTCGGCAGCGAGACCACGGCGCTGGCCCACGGGGTCCTGCCGGCCCTCGGATTTGGGGAGAAAGAGGGGAGCTTCACCAACTTCCAGGGGCGCATCCAGAAGGTTCACCGGGCGCTCATGGCCCACCTGGCCTCGCGGGGCCTGCCGGAGGCGCTGCGCGACCTGGCCAGGGACCTGGGCCGGGACCCGGGCGAGATCGAGCCAGAGCGGGTCTGGGCCGCCATCGGGGAAATGGCTGGCGCGTACCAGGGTATCGCGTGGAAGGATATCGAGCCGCTCGGACTGATGCCAGAGGCGAGAGCCGGGTACCCGCGCGCGAGCGTGGGTGGCCGAGAGCCGAGATAGAGATGACGACAGGGACAGCGACAGAGATAGGGAGGTTATTCCGCTGTGGCTGTCGGATATCCCTGTGGATTTCTGATTGTTGAAAGCTGATTGCTGACATGCTGGAAACGTTGATCGTCATGCTGGTCAAGATCGTGGTGGTGTTCGGCGCCCTGCTCTTGGCCGTGGCCTACATGACCTGGATCGAGCGGAAGGTGATCGCGGACATCCAGGTGCGCCTGGGCCCCATGCGGGTCGGCCCCCACGGCCTCTTGCAGCCCATTGCCGACGGCCTGAAGCTGATGTTCAAAGAGGACCTGATCCCGAGCCAGGTGGAGCGCGTCGTGTTCCTGCTGGCGCCCAGCCTGAGCATCGTGCCCGCCTTCATCGCCTTTGCGGTGATTCCCTTCGGCGATACGACGACGCTCTTCGGCCTCCTCGCGAAGCCCGTGGCGCTCCATATCACCGACATTGACGTCGGGGTGCTGTTCGTCTTCGGAGTGGCCTCGCTGGGGGTGTACGGGATCGTCCTGGCCGGCTGGTCGTCGAACAACAAGTACTCGTTGCTGGGCGGTCTGCGGTCTTCGGCCCAACTGATCAGCTACGAGGTGTCCATGGGTCTGTCGGTGGTGGGGGTCTTGATCCTGGCGGGCTCCCTCAGCCTGGTGGAGATCGTGAAGGCCCAGGCGGGTCTGTACTGGTGGCTGGGCATGCTCCCGATCCCTAGGTGGTTCATCTTCAGCCAGCCGCTGGGGTTCTTGATCTACTTTACCTGCGCTCTGGCGGAGACGAACCGGGCGCCCTTCGACCTTCCCGAGGCGGAGACGGAGCTGGTGGCGGGCTTCCACACCGAGTACAGCTCTATGAAGTTCGCCATGTTCTTCATGGCCGAGTACGCCAACATGATTACGGTGTCGGCCCTGGCCACCACGATGTTCCTGGGGGGATGGCTCGGACCCATCGGGCCGTCGCCCGTCTGGTTCCTGGGGAAGGTCTTCCTCCTCCTGTTCCTGTTCATCTGGTTCCGGGCCACGCTGCCGCGGTTCCGGTACGATCAGCTCATGAGCTTCGGCTGGAAGCGGCTGCTGCCCCTGGCCCTCCTGAATGTCGTCTGGTCGGCGCTCTGGGCGCTGAGAGGATAGCATGGAGCTCGTGATCTTCACGGGGCTGGCCTTGGTGGCGGCCCTCGCCGCCATGCTGGTGATCGTCCAGCGACACGCCGTCTACAGCGCCCTGTTCCTGATCATCACCATGGGGGCGCTGGCGGGCATCTACATCCTGCTGGAAGCCTACTTCGTCTGGATCGTCCAGGTCATCGTCTATGCCGGGGCGATCATGGTGGTCTTCCTCTTCGTGATCATGCTGCTGGACATCCGGCGCGAGCCGGATCCCTGGACGCCACCGGGCCGGGGCCGGATCCTCACGGCCCTCCTGCTGTCGGTGGTGCTCCTGGTGGAGCTGGGAATGGCGGTGGCCCAGCGCCTGGTGCTGCCCCCCAGCGGGGCGCCTTCGGTGGCGGGGGGCTTCGGCACGACCCAGACGGTCGGGCGGCTCCTCTTCACCGATTATCTGTTCCCGTTCGAGATCACCTCCGTCATCCTCCTGGTGGCGATGGTGGGGGCGATGGTCTTGGCGAAGAAGCGTCTGACCTGAGCGGATGAGGGGGAGTCGCGGATGCAAGTCCCGCTGTCAGCCTACCTGATCCTGAGCGCGTTCCTGTTCATTGTCGGGGTCGTCGGGGTCGCGACCCGGCGCAACGCGCTGATCATCTTCATGTGCATCGAGTTGATGCTGAACGCGGTCAATCTGACCTTCCTGGCCTTCGCCCGCTTCCTGAATTCCATGGACGGGCAGATTTTCGTGTTCTTCGTCATGGTCGTGGCGGCCGCCGAGGTGGCCGTGGGCCTGGCCATCATCATCGCCATCTACCGGAACCGGGAGACGGTGGACGTGGCCGAACTGAACCTTCTCAAGTGGTGAAACGTGAAAGGTGAAACGTGAAAGGTGGGGCGTTTCACGTCTCACGTCTTACGTTTCATGAATTGTTTTCCGTGGGGTCGTGATGCTGGACAATTTGTGGCTGGTTCCGGTGTGGCCCCTGCTGGGCTTCCTGGGCAACGGCTTCTTCGGCCGGCGGATCGGGAAGCGGGCGGTGGGGATGATCGCCTGCGGCAGCGTGGGCCTGTCCCTGCTGTTCGCCCTGTTGGCGGCGGGTGAGCTCCTGGCCCTGCCGCACGGGGCCCGGGTCACCCAGGTGGTGGCGCCCTGGATCGCCTCGGGGAACTTCCAGGCGGACTGGGGGCTGCTTCTGGATCCGCTGTCGGCCGTCATGATCCTGGTGGTGTCCGGGGTCGGATTCCTGATCCACGTCTACTCCATCGGGTACATGCACGAGGATCCGGACTATCCCCGCTTCTTCACCTACCTGAACCTGTTCACGTTCTCCATGCTGATGCTGGTCCTGGCCAACAATTACCTCTTGCTTTACGTCTTCTGGGAGGCGGTCGGCCTGTGCTCGTACCTGCTCATCGGCTTCTGGTTCGAGAAGAAGTCGGCCGCGGATGCGGGCAAGAAGGCGTTCATCGTCAACCGGGTGGGGGACTTCGGCTTTGCCCTGGGGGTGATGCTGCTCTGGACCAGCCTGGGTACCCTCCAGTATGACCAGGTGTTCGCCTCGGCGCCGGCGCAGTTTCCGGCGGGCGGAGCCGTGGTGACGGCCATCACCTTGCTCCTTTTCGTGGGCGCCACGGGCAAGTCGGCCCAACTTCCGCTGTATGTCTGGCTGCCCGACGCCATGGAGGGGCCGACGCCGGTCTCGGCCCTGATCCACGCCGCCACCATGGTGACGGCCGGGATCTACATGGTCGCCCGGTCGGCCCCGCTGTTCGAGCTGGCGCCCCTCTCGCTTTCGGTGGTGGCCTGGATCGGGGGCCTCACGGCCGTTTTCGCCGCCACGATCGCCCTGGTGCAAAACGACATCAAGCGGATCATAGCGTACTCGACGATTTCGCAGCTCGGGTACATGTTCCTCGGCTGCGGGGTGGGGGCCTACGCCGCGGGGATCTTCCACCTGATGACCCACGCCTTCTTCAAGGCCCTCCTGTTTCTCGGCGCCGGCTCCGTGATCCACGGGCTGTCGGGGGAACAGGATATCCGCAAGATGGGCGGGCTCCGCAAGCGCATGCCCATCACCGCCTTCACCTTCCTGATCGGGGCGCTGGCCAACGCGGGCATCTTCTTCTTGGCAGGATTCTGGTCCAAGGACGAGATCCTGTACGGGGCCATCGCCAGCGGCCACGTGGGCGTGTGGGCGCTCGGCGCGGCCAGCGCGTTCCTCACCGCCTTCTACATGATGCGATGCTACTACCTGACCTTCGAGGGTCGGCCCCGCGTTGAAGAGAAGGCGGCGCACCACCTGCACGAATCCCCCCCCGTGATGACGGTGCCCCTGATCGTGCTGGCGCTCTTCTCGGCCTTCGTGGGGTTCGTGGGCTTCCCGCCGGAGCACGGGGTGTATCACCGGTTCGTGGAGCCGGTCTTCGCCGTGGCCGGGGGGGTCGAATCGCATGCAGTCCCGGCCGACGTATGGACCATGGCCGGCATCTCTCTGGCCGTCGCAGTGGCAGGGCTCCTGGTGGCGACCCGCTTTTACGTCTGGCGGCCGGAGGCGCCGGCCCGGATGGTCGAGCGATACCCAAAGGCATACCAGGTCCTCCTGAACAAGTACTACGTGGACGAGCTGTACGACGCGCTGTTCGTTGAGCCGATCCGGCGGGGATCCTTCTGGCTCTGGCGGCAGTTCGACGACCGGGTGATCGACGGCTCGGTCAACGGCGTGGCCGCGATTGTCCGGGTGGGGAGCGCCGTTCTGCGCCGCGTCCAGACGGGGTACGTCCTGAACTATGTGTTGAGCTTCCTCGTCGGCGTCGTGGCCATCCTCGGGTATCTGGCGTTCTGGCGGTAGGCGGGGAGCAGGCGGCAGAAGGCAGAAAGCAGAAGGCAGAAGGCAGAAGGCGGGCAGCGATGGTGGGTGGAGCGTCGTGAATAATTTTCCCTGGATCTCGACGGTCGTCTTCCTGCCCCTCGTGGGGGTGGCGCTCCTGCTCCTCGTGGACAGGGGGCGTGAGGCGGCCATCAAGCACCTGGCCTTCGCCGTCTCGGTCCTGACGTTTCTGGTGTCCCTCCAGCTCTATCGGGGCTTCCAGCTCAATGTTCCGGGGATGCAGTTCGTGGAGCAGAAGCCGTGGATCCCGGGCTACGGCATCCAGTACCACGTCGGCGTGGACGGGATCAGCCTGCTTCTGGTTCTGCTGACCACCTTCCTCACGGCCATCGCCATCCTCTCCTCGTACACGGCCATCACCACCTCTGTGAAGGAGTACATGATCTGCATGCTCCTTCTGGAAACGGGGATGCTGGGGGTCTTCGTGGCGCTGGACCTCATCCTGTTCTACGTCTTCTGGGAGGGGATGCTCATCCCCATGTACTTCCTGATCGGCGTCTGGGGCGGCCCGCGCCGGATCTACGCCACCATCAAGTTCTTCCTCTACACGATGGCGGGCGGCGTCCTCATGCTCGTCGCCATCATCGTCCTGTACTATTGGAACGGCGGCCGGCCGGGCGGGGAATTCACGTTCGACCTCCTCAAGATGTACGGGCTGGAGCTGCCGTTTGCGACCCAGGCCTGGCTGTTCCTGGCTTTCGCCGTGGCCTTCGCCATCAAGGTCCCCATGTTTCCCTTCCACACGTGGCTGCCCGACGCCCACGTGGAGGCGCCCACGGCGGGTTCGGTGATCCTGGCGGGCGTCCTGTTGAAGATGGGGAGCTACGGGTTCCTGCGCTTCGCCCTGCCGCTCTTCCCCGATGCGACCCGGTACTTCACGCCCCTCTTCTCCTGGCTGGCCATCATCGGCATCCTGTACGGGGCGCTGGTGTCCATGGTCCAGCCGGATCTCAAGAAGCTGGTGGCGTACAGCTCGGTGAGCCACCTGGGGTTCGTGATGCTGGGGATCTTTGCCCTGACCATCCAGGGGGTGGAGGGCGGCATCCTGCAGATGATCAACCACGGCCTCTCGACCGGCGCGCTGTTCCTGATCGTGGGGATGATCTACGAGCGGCGCCACACGCGGATGATCGAGGACTTCGGCGGCCTGGCGCGGATCATCCCAATCTTCACGGCCTTCTTCCTCATCGTCACGCTGTCCTCCATCGGGCTGCCGGGCCTGAACGGTTTCGTCGGCGAGTTCCTGATCCTCTTGGGGACGTTCCGGGTCCATCGGTTGTACGCAGTCCTGGCGACGGCGGGCGTCGTCCTGGCCGCGGTGTACATGCTCTGGATGTTCCAGCGGGTGATGTTCGGCAGCGTGACCCACGACGAGAATCGCCGCCTGCGCGATCTGACGGCGCGGGAGATCGCGGTGCTGGTGCCGGTGCTCCTGGTCATTGTCTGGATCGGCGTTTACCCCCGGCCTTTCCTCGCGGTGACGGAGGCTTCGGTGAAGCAACTGCTGGCGCAGGTGCACGTGGGGTACCGGGTGGACGATACGGGAAATACGGGAGGGCCGAACCTGGCTGTCGTGAACCGGCGAGCCGGTGAACCGGAGCCCCGGGGCGACGGGGAGGGGCAGGAGCACCCACAGGGCACCCGAGGGGCAGGGGAGGCGTTGATCGCCGATCGAACGGGGGCGCGCCATGCCGAGTAGCCCGCCTGCGATCGCCTGGGGCGCCATGCTGCCCATGCTCATGGTCACGGGGACCGGCCTCCTGATCCTGGTCCTCGACCCCTTCATCCCGCCGGAGCGGCGGGACCGCCTGGCCGTCATCAGCCTCTTGGGGATCGCGGCCGCGGCCGGGGCGGTGGTGGCGCGATGGGGGCAACCCGAGATCGCCTTCCGGGGCATGCTGGCGGCGGATGCCTTCGCCCAATTCTTCAACCTGCTCTTCCTTCTGGTGGCGGGCCTCACCGTGTTGATCTCCATGCCCTATGTCCGGCGCGTCGGGATGGATCACGGGGAATACTACACCCTGCTGCTCTTCAGCACCCTCGGCATGATGATCATGGCCGGCAGCCTGGACCTCATGACCATCTTCCTGGGGCTGGAGACCCTGTCCATCTCGCTGTACATCCTGGCGGGGTTCCTGCGGGAACAGCTCAAGTCCAACGAATCGGCGTTGAAGTACCTGCTCCTGGGGGCCTTCGCCTCCGGCTTCGTCCTGTACGGCATCGCGCTCACCTACGGCGCTACGGGGAGCATCAACCTCAAACGGGTCGCCGAGGTCGCGGCCGCGGGCAAGGTCACCAGCCCCACGCTGCTGATCATCGGAATGGGCCTGCTGATCATCGGCTTCGGCTTCAAGGTGGCGTCGGTCCCGTTCCACATGTGGACCCCCGACGTGTACGAGGGCGCCCCGACGTCGGTGACGGCCTTCATGATCGCGGGGACCAAGGCGGCGGCCTTCGCCGCGTTCCTGCGCATCCTGATGACGGCGCTGCCGGTCCTGCAGCCCGACTGGAGCCGAATCCTCTGGGTCCTCGCCGTGCTCACCATGACGGTGGGAAACGTGGTGGCCATCGCCCAATCCAACATCAAGCGGATGCTGGCCTACAGCTCCATCGCCCACGCGGGCTATATCCTGGTGGCTCTGGTGGCCGCCGGCAAGCTGGGCAGCGGCAGCGTCCTGTTCTACCTCGTGGCCTACACCTTCATGAACCTGGGGGCCTTCGCGGTGGTCATCGCGCTGGCGCGCCAGGACGGAGAGCGGGTGACCATCGACGACTACGCCGGGTTGGGGCTGAAGTATCCCTTCCTGGGCGCCGCCATGGCCCTGTTCATGTTCTCGCTGGCGGGCATCCCGCCGACGGGCGGCTTCATGGGGAAGTTTTACATCTTCAGCGCGGCGATCCAGGCGAAGTACATCGGCCTGGCCATCATCGGCGTGTTGAACAGCGTGGTCTCGGTGTACTACTACCTGCGGGTCACGGTGGTGATGTACATGGGCCAGGGAGAGGCGGAGCCGGCCGCGGGCCGCCTGTCGCCGGCCCTCACGCTGGCCGTCCTCATCGCCATTGCCGGGACGCTCCAGCTCGGTCTTTTCCCTTCCCGCTTGCTCGAAGTGGCCCTGCGGTCGGTGGGGGCGCTCTTGGGGTGACGTCCTTCGCCGCGCCGCCGTGGACTGGGGGGTGACGCCATGAAGCCGGTGAAGATCCCCGAAAAGACCATTACCCGCCTCTCCATCTATCTGCGCTGCCTGGAAGAGCTGGAGGCGGGCGGCGTCACCTCTATGTCCTCCAAGCAGCTGGCGGCGCGCTTCGGGCTGAACTCGGCGCAGGTCCGGAAGGACCTGGCGTACTTCGGCCAGTTCGGCGTGCGGGGGCTCGGCTATTACATTGCTGAGCTCAAGCACAATCTGGAGCGCATCCTGGGATTGAAGCAGGACTGGGAGGTGGCCATCATCGGCGTCGGGAATCTCGGGTCCGCCCTCATCGGCTACGAGGGGTTCCAGGCGCGCGGCTTCCGGATCAGCCTGGCGTTCGACAGCGATCCGGCCAAGGTGGGCCACCAGATCGACGGGGTTGTGGTCATGGACGTCGCCAAGCTGGTGCCCACGCTCCGCAAGAAGAAGGTGAAGATCGCGGTGCTGGCCGTTCCCGCGGCCGTGGCGCAGTCGGTGGCCGACCTCCTGGTGGATTCGGGGGTCACCGCCATCTTGAATTTCGTGCCGACGCAACTGGTAGTCCCGGAGGGCGTCAAGGTCCAGAACGTGGACCTCTCGGTATTGCTGAAGACCCTGTCCTACCACACTGTCCGGGCCACCCACACTCCTCCCCGGCCGGTCGGGACCCGGACGACGTCGTAGCCCAAAGGCTTCCGCTCCTCGCCATCGTGCCGTCCAGGGGGCCGTTGCTTCGCCTGGCCTTCCCACCGAACAGACGTCTCTGAGGTGTCACCGGAGCGGCGGGACCCGCGCCCGAGGAAGCAGTTTCGAGCGGTGGCTTACCGGCCTATAATGTCGCGGCACGGGTAGGGAAGTGATGCCGTGAGTGCTCGCCAAAGAACCGTTCGAGTGGAGTTTAGCGAACGCGCCTGCGACGTCTGCCGCCCGCCCCGCTGTTAGTCACGCTGCTAGTCCCGCCGCTGGCGGGATTCATCCTCCTGCTGACCTCCGCCTGCGCCGTTCCCGCTCGGTCGGTGCCTCCGGCGCGGTCCGGCAGTCCCGACGTCCTGGACGCCCGCGGGACCTTCACGCTGCCCAATGGAATGCAGATCCTGCTCGTCGAGGCCCCGAGCCCCCTGGTGGCCTCACTGGTCCTGGTCAAGACCGGATCGAGCGACGAGACCGAGGCGAACGCCAGCGTGTCCCACCTTCTGGAGCATGTCCTCTTCGACGGCACAGCCCGCCGGAGCAAGGAAGAGCTGTTCCGGGAAGTGTACGGCATGGGCGGGTACCTGAACGGGTTCACCGCCGAGGAGTACACCGGGTTCATCCTGATGGCCCACCCCGATTTCCTGGACAAGATCCTGGACATCCAGGCCGACATCCTGTTCCACTCCCTGTTCGACGCAGCCAAGCTCGAGGTCACCAAGGGCGTGGTGATCGAGGAGATCCGGCAGGCCCTGACGAGCCCCTCGTCGCGCGAGGCCGACCTCCACAAGGCGCGCCTGTACCGCGGCACCACCTATGCCCATCCGGTCCTGGGGAGCGAGCAGGTGATCCGGCGCCTCTCCCGGGACGAAATCCTGGCGTACTACCGGGCGCGCTACGTCCCCAACAACATGGTGATTGTTCTCATCGGACCCGTGGGGAAGCGGGAGGCGTTCGCCAAGATCCTTAAGGCGTTCGGGGCCGAGGCGGCGCAGCCCCTGGCTCCCCCCTCCGGCGTGCTGCCTGCACCCCCCGGCCGCGCCGAGGTGTACGTCGAAGAGACGCCGGCCACGCGCAAGAAGCTTCTCCTCAGCGTGATCGTGCGGGAAACGGAGCGGGATCGCTACCCGGCCTGGGAGGTGCTGGCCGCTCTTCTGGATGACCGGCTGCAGCAGGCAAAAGACAGGCCGGATGCGCCCCGCATCCTGTCGCTGGGGGCGGGGTTCTCCTTGGGCAAGCGCTTTGCTCTCCTGGAAGTGACGGGGAGCTTTCCCCGGGAGACGAATGAGGCCAAGGTCCGGCGCCTCGTGGATCGGGAGATGGCGCTACTCGCGGCCGGACCCATCGAGTCGGCGGCGGTGGCGCGGGTCCGCAAGAGCCTGCTGGGAGAAGAGGTCCGGCTGGCCGAGCGCATCCATTACGATGCCATGGAGAAGGCGGGCCGCATCCTGGCGCTGGGCGCAGCGGGCGTCCGGTCATACGGAGAACACATCGGCCGCACCCAGCCGGAGGACGTTGCGGCCGTGGCCCGCAGTCTCGCCGAGGGGAGATACGTCGCCAGCGTCTTCCTCCCCGCCGAGGCAAGCGCGAAGGCACAGGCGGTGGCGGCGCCCCAAGCACCCCAGCGTATTGTCCTGCCAAACGGGCTCACGGTGATCGCGCAGGAGATTCCCGGCTCTCCCGTCTTTGCCGCCCACGTCCTCATCCGGGGCCGGGGAACATTCGAGCCGGAGGGACAGGATGGTCTGGTGGAGGCGTTGCTTCGCCTCCTGGATCGGGGAACGGAGCGCCGGAGCGCTGAAGACGTGGCGAGGGCCATTCAGGACATGGGCGGTCGGCTGGAGACCGCGGGCGATCCTTCGAGTCCCTTCGGCGACTTCTACACGTCGCGGGAATACGGCTACATCCGGCTGGAGGCGCTGGGCGAGTACGGCCGGCCGGCTCTCGCGCTTCTGGCCGAGATCCTGACGGAGCCGCGCTTCGGCCCCGACGAGGTGGAGAAGGTGCGCGGGGAACTCCGCAACTTCGTCGAGGCGGGTCAAGAGCAGCCGCGGCGGGTCGCCGAGGATCTCCTGTTCCGGACCCTTCTCCCCGGTCACCCGCTGGCGAAGCCGATCTACGGGACGGCCACCTCTGTCGGCAGCATCAGCCGGGACCAGCTTCTGGCATTGAAGGACCGGTATCTGACTGCGAGCAATATGATCGTGAGTATCGTAGGCGGCCTGCCTGGTCAGTCGGTCCTGGCCGCGGCCGGCGAGGCGTTGGGGCGAATCCCGCGCGGCGAGCTGGCACCGGCGGCGCCCGCCTTGCCCGCGACCCGTGGGGTCCGCGAGGTGCGGGAGCATCTCGGAAAGCCGCAGGCGCAACTTCTCCTGGGCAAGGTCCTGCCTCCCGCCGACCCGCGGGAGCGGGCCGCTCTGGAGATCGCGGGATCCATCCTCTCGGCGAGGCTCTTCGGGACGCTACGCGAGCAGGAAGGCCTCGCCTACTCGGTGGATGCCGGCGTGAGCTTCCCCCAGGAGAGCACACTCCTTCTCATCGGCATGGGAACGGCCCCGCAGAACATCGACGCCGCGAAGCGGGGCATCCTGCGTGAGCTGAAGAACGTAGTGGAGACGCCGCCCACGAAGGAGGAAGTGGAACGGCGGGCGAACGGGCTGGCGGGCCGCCTGGCCATGCGGATGCTCTCCAGCATCAACCGGGCGTACTACTTGGGGGTCGCGGATTTTCGGGACCTGATCCACGGGTACGGGGAGGCCTACCGGAAGGAACTCCTCTCGGTGACGCCCGAGGAGGTGTCCGCGGTCCTGCGGAAGTACTTCGGCCAGGAGGATTACGTCCTGGCGATCGTGGACTAGAGCCGGTTCCGCCGTCTCGGCAGTTCCCACTCCGGCAAGGTCCGTCCGGGCCAGTGGGCGCGGGCGAGCCGGAAGTTGCGCGCCTGGGCATCCTGGCTTGCGCTCGTCGGCGTGGTGCTCTATCCCATCCGGAACGCGGTCTATTTCTGGGGGCGCTGGCTGAATCCCAATTTCTCTCCCCACAACCCCGGATACGTGCTGTTTCCTCTCATGTGGATCGCGGGCACGGCGATGTTCCTGGCGCTCCTCTTCTCGCTCATCGTGTTCGTGCAGGGGGCGCGGCAGTAGGATCGGTGCGCATAAGCCGCCGGTGGCACACGTGAATGGCGAAGGCTTCCCGGGTCGCAGGCGGGGGGGCGCCCGGGGCGCCGTGCGTTCTTCGTTGACACGGGATGTAGCATTGGGTAGCCTTCAGGTCGTTGCCGCCGCCTGAGGCATGGGCGACATGCGAACGGATGATCCCCACACGATTCTCGAGGAAGAAGAGAGGACAGAGCAATGGCGCAACGGGAGGAGATGGGGGTGGAACTGCTCACGCCGCAGGGGTGGTATCGCGGCTACATCACCGTGCCGGCCGGCGGCCGGCTGCTCGACTTTCTGAATACCAAGCCCCTGATGATTGCGCTGACCCATGCGGTGGAGCCGTCGGGCAGCCGCCGGGCCTTCCTGGCCATCAACACCGAACAGGTCATAGCGATCCGCCCGCAGCCGGAACTCGAGGGGTAAGCCCCGCCCTCGCGGACGGATCCGGGGGCGATGAGGCGTCTCACGCGGACGCGCTTGCCCGACGGTCGGCCGGCAGTGAGAGCATAGCCGTGTCTTCAGATGAGCCGAGAGGGTCGGCGAGCCCCTGATTCAATTTGGTCCTGTCAGCGTTTTCCATCGGGGCGCCGTTCACCATGCATCGCGTCCTCCTGATCCCTTGTCGTTCAGGTTCCTCCGGGTTGCCCCGGAGAACCTTGGGCACCGGCTGGGTCGTTTCGACGCTCTGCCTGCTCCTGGCGGCGGGTTGGGCCCAGGCGGGAACCAAGCCTGTGGCCCCGGCTCCGCCCGCCTCTCCCGAGGTCAGCCAGCCGCTTCTTCCGAGTGAACCCGAAGAGGTGCACGTCTGGGGGACGGTGCGCGCCGTGCCCGATGCAACCAACCTGGTGGTGGTCACGCCGGAACTCAGGCGCTACGACGTACGACTCCTGGGGGTCGAGCCGCCCGAGCCTCCTCGCCCGGGGCGACCGGGGGCGCAGCCGACCGAGGGGCAGCCCTTCGGCCCGGAGGCCGCCAGGTACCTTCGCGACCTCGTGGTGGACAAGCAGGTGCAACTTGACACGTATGGCAAGGACCACTTAGGGCGCACTCTGGCGGTGGTGTGGCTGGGCGACCTCAGCGTGAATCTCATCCTGGTGAAAGAGGGACTTGCCTGGGTGAGCCCCAACGTCCCCGTCACGAAGGTCCGGGTGGAGCTCGAGGTGGCGGAACGACAGGCGCAGGTGGGCAAGTACGGACTGTGGGCCCTGCCCAATCCGGAGCCCCCGTGGGAATTCCGGAAGCGCCTCCGCTTGCCGGCCGAGTGAACGCCCCCTTGTCCCGCAATCCCATCTCCGGTCCGACTCTTGGGCTGCCCGCGATCGCAGTGACCTCACTGCCGCTGGTGGAGCGCGGACGGGGATGCGCCTCCACAGGATGACATGATGCCTGCCGGCACAGGAACGTCACGACGGTGAAACCGTTGACTCCCGACGCGGCAGCGCCCGCGCAGCTCAGCGAGGAGGACCAGCACTTTCTCGAGGCCTTCCGAGAGCGCTATCCCTTCCCCCTGGACCCGTTCCAGGAGCAGGCCATCCGCCACGTCCTCCGCGGGGAGTCGGTGATCGTCTCGGCCCCCACGGGCGCCGGCAAGACCCTCATTGCGGAATTCGCGATCTACCGCGCCCTGGCGGCCCAGCGGCGGGTGATCTACACCACCCCGCTGAAAGCCCTGAGCAACCAGAAGTTCACGGACTTCTCCCGCCAGTATGGCAGCGAGATGGTCGGCATCCTGACCGGCGACGTCAAGGTGAACCCCCGCGCCCCCGTCCTGGTCATGACCACCGAGATCCTCCGGAACCTGCTCTTCACCGAGAAGCCGGAGGATATCGCCTCGGCCGTCCTGGACGAGTGCCACTACCTGGGCGACGAGGGCCGCGGCACGGTCTGGGAGGAGATCGTCATCAACTGTCCGGCCGCGATCCAGCTCGTGGCGCTGTCGGCGACGGTCAGCAACATCCGGGATATCGCGGCGTGGATCGGCGAGGCGCACGGGCCCATCCACGCCATCTATCACCCGGTGCGACCCGTCCCGCTCCAGTACCTGCTCTGCCACCAGGACGGCGAGATCGTTCCGCTGGAAGGACCCCAGCGCGCCCGCACGCGCACGCCCGAGGTCCGCGTCCGGGGCGAGCGGCGGTGGGAGCGGCGGGCAGGCCCGCACGGGGGCGGGCGCCGCCGTCCCGCCAGCCCGGGCCGCGTGATCCCGCAGCTGCAGGAGCGGCGCTGGCTGCCGGCGATCTACTTCATCTTCAGCCGGTCGGGGTGCGAGCGGGCGCTGCGCCGGTTCCTGGAGGACGGCGGCTCCCTGCTGGAACCCGATCGCCGCGCCGAGGTGGAAGAGGCCATCGGGAACACGCTGCGGGATTACCCCAGCATCATTCCCGAGACCGAGGTGAACGGCCTCCTCTTGGACGGGCTGCGGCGGGGCGCGGGCCTGCACCACGCCGGCGTCCTGCCGGCCCTCAAGCGGTTGACCGAGGTCCTGTTCGAGCGGGGCCTGGTCAAGGTGGTCTTCGCCACCGAGACCATGAGCCTGGGCATTCACATGCCGGCCAAGAGCGTGGTGATCCAGGGGATCCGGAAGCGGACCGACATCGGCTTCCGGCAGCTCACGTTGAATGAACTCACCCAGATGGCGGGCCGGGCCGGCCGGCGGGGGATCGATCCCGAGGGCAAATGCCTCATCGGTCTGGACGCGCCGGAGGCCGAGGACGAGGCGCGGCAGCTCTTGGCGGGCCAGCCGGAGCCGATCCAGAGCCGCTTCCGCGTGGGCTATAGCTCGGCCGCGCTCCTGGTGGACCTGTACCGCGACCCGCCGGCCATCCGCCGCGTCATCGAGACGAGCTTCGGCCAGTACCAGAACCGCCAGCGGATCCAAGCCCTGGAGAAGGAGCGGGCGGATCTGCTCACGCGGCTCGCCAAGGCGGAGGGGATCGGCTCGCCCTGTTGTCCCATCACGGACCTGCTGGCGTACCGGGAGAAGCGCGCGGCGCTGGAGGCGGAACGCGAGCGGGTCCGGCGGGCCGGCCTGGGCGGGAAGCGGGGAGGGCGCGGCCGCGCTCGCGGTGGCGCCGCCATGGCGGGGTGGTCGGAGAGCCTGCATGAAGCGCGGCAGCGCCTGGAGGCCCTGGCACTGGAGCTTTCAGCGCTGCCGTGCCACCGCTGCCCGCACCGGGGGAATCAGGAGCGGCTGCTCAAGCGATCCGACCGGATCCGGCAGACGCTGGAGGGCCGCGGACGGAGCCTGCGGGATCTGGAGCAGTCGTACTGGGACCAGTTCCTGCGGGTGGTGGAGGTTCTGCAGCACTTCGAATATCTCAGCGACTCGACCCTGTCCGCCGAGGGCCGCCTGATCGCATCGCTGCGGCATGACAACGAGCTGTTGGTGGCCCGGATGGCCTTCTCGGGCCTCCTGGAGGGCCTCCGGCCGGCCGAGGCGGCGGCGCTCTTGTCCTGCCTGGTGGAAGAGCCGCGGGAGATTGAAACCCAGTACGCCCGGGACCTCCTGAGGCGGGCGCCCCATCTGCGACGTCGCGTGCAGGCCCTGGAGGCGCTAGCCCAAGAGGTGGAGCGAGTGCAGCAGGGCCGGCGGGTCAGCCGGCCGGTCTCGATGCACCTGACCTATCTCACGGCGACCTACGAGTGGACGGCCGGTGAGGAGGACTGGGTCCGGCTCATCCGCAATTGCTTCGGCGGTCACGAGGGGGACCTCATCCGGGCGTTCCGCCGGCTGATCGACCTGAGCCGGCAGCTCGATCGACAGCCCGGAGCTTCCGGCCAGCCTCCACGCCTCGCTGGTCGAGGCGGTGCGGATGCTGGACCGGGGCATCGTCCTGGAATCCGCCCTCATCTAACCGACTCGCGCTAGATAGGGGACGTCGCAACTTTATTCACCTTATTTCGAACCCCGGGGACGGGATGGCCTGTCCCCCGGATCACCGTGCAGTGAGCACCCGGGGCACCATTGCCGCCATCGGCTGCGCGCTCTCCGGGGCAGTTCCCGCCCGATGCAGCGGGCCAGTTCGCCCTTGCCTGGCGCTCCCGCCTCTGATATAAGGCGGTGTCGCAACTTCCCTCTCCCGGAGCCCGCATGCGATTACGCCTCGCCGCCGCGGCCGCCTTCCTCTGTTGCCTTCCCCTGACACCTTCCGGCCACGCCGCCGACGACCTCCGGACGGACCTGGGCCAGCTGCAGCGCCTGCGCGACGCCGTGGAGGTGGAGGCGGACAGCCTGGAATACGACGAGGCCCAGCGAAACGTGGTGGCCAAGGGAAAGGTCCACATCGTCCTCGGGGAGCGTTCCCTGTTCGCCGATGAGGCCTCCGTGGACCTGACTGACCAGGAGCTGGTCGCCACGGGCAACGTGATCCTCATGGAGGGACTGAATCGGCTGGAGGGGGACCGGATCGAGTACAACTACCGCACCAACCTGGGAGTGGTCACCAACGGCCGGGCGCGGCTGGGCCCTGGGGTGAGCTTGAGCGGGGTGGAGATCCGGCGCGAGGGGGAACGGACGTACCGGGTCATGGACGGCCGCTTCACTCCGTGTCGCGCCTGCCAGCCCGAGCCCCAGACCCCCGACCTGGAATTGCGGGCCAAGGAGGCCACCGCCTACCTGGACGACATGGTCGTCGCCCGTAACGGGTCTCTCTGGGTCAAGGGGATCCCGGCACTGTTCTCCCCGATTATCGCCCTTCCCATCGGGCCACGCCGGACGGGCTTCCTCATCCCGTACTTCGGCTACGGCAACGCGGACGGGTTCGTGTACAAGCAGCCATTCTTCTGGGCCATCTCCCCCTCCCAAGACGCGACGCTGACCCCCATTATCCGTACCAAGCGCGGATTCGATCTTCCGGTGGACTACCGGTACCTCTTGTCGGAGAACTCCCGTGGAGAAATGACCGGCCGGTATCTCTACGACATCACGCCCTCGGCACCCCAAAGGGACCGGGAGCAGTTCACCTGGCAGCACGACCAGGAACTGGCCCCTACCTGGACCGGCAAGGCGGACGTCCGGTGGCAGAGCGACACGACCCTGAACCGGAATTTCGTGGATACCACGGTGCTCGAGCGGACCCAGGCAACGCTGCCTTCCAACATCTTCGTGACCCAGACCACTCCGCAGTACATGCTCTTGGGCCTGCTGAATTACACCCGGGACCTTGAAAACACCACCACGACCTGGGCCGGGCGATTGCCGGACGTTCGTTTCCAGTGGCTGCCCAGCCAAGTGCTGGGGACGCCACTCGTCGCGGAAGGAGACACGTCGGCGGTATACCTCGTGAGGAATCAGGGCAAGAGTGCGGGACGCTTCGATTTGCATCCCAGCATAGAGCTTCCCCTGCCCTTGAGCCCCTGGCTGACCGCAACCAACCTGGCGGCGGTGCGCGAAACGGCCTATACGGAAAGCGAGAATTCGGGCGGAGAGAGCAACCGGACTCTGGTGGAACTGGGGGAGCGACTGGCCTCGCAGTTCGGTCGGGATTTCGATGAGCCGGGCCTGGGTCTCCTGCGGCTGACCCACATCGTGGAGCCGACCCTGGCCTATCAGTACGTCCCCTGGACGGACCAGCAATCGCTCCCGCAGTTCGATCCGACGGACTTCATCAGTCCCCAGAACCGGGTGACCTACCAGCTCACGAACCGGCTGATCGCGCGCTGGCGCGAGGCAAGCGGGGAGATTCGGAGCCACGAAGTGGCGACGCTGGACATTCTCCAGAGCTGGAACATGCAGCCGCGGACGCGGCAGTTCTCGAATGTCTATCTCGCCGGGCTCACGCCGGAACGGGTGGATCAAGCGGTGAACGTCCTTCAAGACCTGGGCAACGGCTTCTCCCAGGTGCAAGAGCGGGTGTGGTCCGATCTCGTCTTCAACACCACCCTGAGCCCGATTCCTGGCGCGGCCTTTCGCGGGACGCTGGCCCTCAATCCCAAGGATTGGACGCCCGACGCCGTCAACACCGGGATCGAGCTGCGACGGTCGGACCTTTTGACGCTGGAAATCGGGTCCACCTATGCTGCTTACCAGCAAGCCAACGGGGTGGTGGGCCGGATCGAGTTGCACCCGACCAAGACGATCCTGCTGGATTTCCTGACCAGATATAACGTGAACTCTTCAGACTTCCTGGAGAACGGCGTGCTCCTGCGCTACAGCAGCTGCTGCTGGGAGGTTGGCATCAAGTACACCCACCGGATGCGCGGACCGAACCAGAGACCGGAAGACAATGTGCACGTGACATTCGACCTGAAGAATGCCATGCAGCCGTCGAGAGGTTGGGAGGGGTTTAAGACCAGAGAAACGGGGATTCTAGGAGAACGGTAAAAAAATCAGAGCTCTTCCTGATCCGTCGGCGTCACGACATCCCGCAGGATGAATGGCGATCGCGGGTGGTGAGGCCCATCGCAAATCTTCAGCCCCCCCTGGGTAAATCCGGTTCCACGAGCCCGGACAAATCACAGATAAGAGTTGACCGACCGATCCAACCCTGTTAAGAATTGCGCGTTTTCCTGATGTGAAAGGAATCGGTTCATGCGATACGACCCGGCCCAAGCGCCGCGCCTGGTTGCCTGGGAGACCACCCGAGCCTGCGATCTCGCCTGTGTCCACTGCCGCGCCGTGGCTCAGCCACGCCCCGACCCCCGGCAGCTGTCCACCGAAGAGGCGTTTCGCCTGGTGGATGACATCGCCGCCTTCCAGGAGCCGGTGATTCTGATCCTCACGGGTGGAGACCCGTTGAAGCGGGAAGACATCTTCGATGTGGCGGCCCGAGCGTCGCGGGCAGGCCTTCGCGTGGTGATGTCGCCCAGCGGGACGCAGGTCACCCCAGGCACTGTCCGACGGTTGAAGGAGGTGGGGATCCAGCGCGTCTCGGTGAGCCTCGACGGGAGCACCGCAGCGCTCCACGACTCATTCCGGCAGGTGCCGGGGGCCTTCGCCGAAGCCAGGCAGTCCCTGGCCTACGCCCGGGAAGGCGGACTGCCGTTCCAGATCAACACCACGGTGACCCGGCACAACCGCCACGACCTGGCCAACATGCTGCGGCTGGCGGTGGATCTCCGCGCGGTGACCTGGGACGTCTTCATGCTGGTGCCCACCGGCCGGGGCAAGGTCCAGATGGAGATCACGCCAGAAGAGTACGAGGAGACCCTCCACTTCGTGTATGCGGTCTCCCAGGCGGCTCCCATTCAGGTGAAGATGACCTGCGCCCCGCACTACAAGCGCGTCCAGATCCAGGAGCGAAGGCGGCAGGCGCGCCAGGCAGGGACCGGGGCCGGGCCCGGCACCGGATCTGGCGCGGCGCCGCGGGCCCATCCGGCCTACGGGTTGAGCCGGGGGTGCATGGCGGGGTTCGGTTTCTGCTTCGTCTCTCACATTGGGGAGGTCGGCGGCTGCGGTTACCTCCCCTTGTTAGCCGGGAGCGTCCGGCAGGCTTCCCTGGTGGAGGTGTACCGCGAGTCGCTCCTGTTCAAGGGTATCCGGGACGTGAACCTGCTCCAGGGGCGGTGCGGGACCTGCGAATACCGCGCCCTCTGCGGGGGCTGCCGGGCTCGAGCACTGGGCGCCACGGGTAACTACCTGGAGGAGGAACCCTTCTGCACGTACCAGCCCAATCCCCGGATGGCGCGGGGGCTGGCGAACGTGGAAGAGCTGCTCGCCCAGGTGGCACCCCACGAGGGCCGGGAGGACTCAGTCCCCCGTCCCGGCCTGATTCCGCCCGCTTTCTGAAGAACATTGGGCGGTTCGACTGGTCCGGGCACCCCCGAACAGCCGAGCGATTTTCCGTTCGTCCGTGGCGCACACTTGGAGGATGCCCAGATGTATTATCCGATCTTTCGACCGCGGCGACTGCGGGAGACGGAAACGCTCCGACGGATGGTGCGCGAGACGCGTCTCGCGGTGGACGACTTGATCATGCCCTTCTTCGCGACTCACGGGCGGGGGGTTCGCCGCGAGATCAGCTCCATGCCGGGTAATTTCCAGTTCTCGGTGGACGAGCTGGTCAAAGAGGTCAAGGAGACGGCGGCGCTGGGCATCCCCGGGATCATCCTGTTCGGGCTGCCCGCCAGCAAGGATGCCGTGGGCTCCGAGGCCTACGCCAGAGACGGCATCGTCCAGCAAGCCACCCGCGCCATTAAGGATTCGGTGTCCGACCTGGTGGTCATCACCGACGTGTGCCTGTGCGAGTACACGAGCCACGGCCATTGCGGCGTGGTGGAGCGGGGGCGCGTCAAGAACGATCCGACGCTGGAGCTTTTGGCCAAGACCGCCCTCTCGCACGCCGAGGCGGGCGCGGACATGGTCGCGCCCTCCGACATGATGGACGGGCGGGTGGGGGCCATCCGTGAGGCGCTGGACGACGCCGGCTACGAGGAGACGCCGATCCTGGCCTACTCCGCCAAGTACGCCAGCAGCTTTTACGGCCCCTTCCGCGAGGCGGCGGAGTCGGCGCCCCAGTTCGGCGACCGCCGCGCCTACCAGATGGACCCGGCGAACGCCGACGAGGCCCTGCGCGAGGTCGGCCTGGACCTGGAGGAGGGGGCGGACATGATCATGGTCAAGCCAGCCCTTCCCTACCTGGACGTCCTCTGGCGCGTGAAGGCGGAGTTCGGCGTGCCCGTCGCCGCCTACAACGTGAGCGGCGAGTTCGCCATGGTGAAGGCGGCGGCGCGCCTCGGCTGGCTGGACGAAGAGCGCGTCATGCTGGAGATGCTGACGGCGATCAAGCGGGCCGGCGCGGACCTGATCCTCACGTACTTCGCACGCGATGCAGCCCGGCTCCTCCGGCAGCAGGAACGGTGATGCCAGAACCCTCGCCGTCCTGGTCCGGTTCCGCAGGGTGCAAGCCTCATCCCTAGCCGTCTCCGTTGCCGGTGCCTTGATGGGCCGGGCGCGGGATGCGTCTTCCGTTTTGTTCGGTCTCTGAAACATTGTGTCCTCGGTCTTGACAGGCCGGGGGCTCTTGCGTTAAATAGCCGCGCTTACGCGACTCGCCTGAGTCTCCGGGAGGGGAGACCCCCATGGGCGACCGCTCCATGCAATTGTTCCAGGAGGCCTGCCGCTATTTCCCCGGCGGAGTGAACAGCCCGGTGCGCGCCTTCCGCGCCGTGGGAGGCGACCCCCTCTTCGTGTCCCATGCCAGCGGCAGCCGGATCACCGACGTGGACGGGCGGAGCTACATCGATTACCTCGGCTCCTGGGGGTCCATGATCCTGGGCCACGCGCACCCGCGGGTGGTGGCCGCCATCCAGAAGGCGGCCGAGGCCGGCACCAGCTACGGCGCGCCCACGGAAGCGGAGACGCGCCTGGCCCGGCTCGTCCAGGCGGCCTTCCCCAGCCTCGAGCGGATGCGCTTTGTGAGCTCGGGGACCGAGGCGTGCATGAGCGCCCTGCGGGCGGCTCGGGGATTCACGCGGCGCGACGGCCTCGTGAAGTTCGAAGGGTGCTACCACGGCCACGCCGACAGCCTCTTGGTGAAGGCCGGGTCGGGAGCGCTGACCTTGGGCGTTCCCGACAGTCTGGGGGTCCCTGCGGACCTGGCCCGCCACACCCTGACCCTTCCCTACAACGATCTGGAGGCCGTCCGATCGATCTTCGCAGGGCGCGGGAGGGAGATTGCGGCCGTGATCGTGGAGCCGGTGGCGGGCAACATGGGGGTCATCCCACCGCGGCCCGGATTCCTCGAGGGATTGCAAGCGATCACCCGGCAATACGGCGCGCTCCTGATCTTCGACGAGGTGATAACCGGGTTTCGGATCGCCTGGGGCGGCGCGCAGGAACGCTATGGCGTTCGCCCGGATCTCACGTGTCTGGGAAAGATCGTGGGGGGAGGGCTGCCGGTGGGGGTGTACGGCGGGCGCGCCGACATCCTGGAGCAGGTGGCGCCCCTGGGCGGGGTCTACCAGGCGGGGACCCTGTCGGGGAACCCGTTGGCCATGGCGGCCGGCATCGAGACCCTGACGCTGCTGCAGGCGCCGGGATTCTACGCGGACCTCGAGGCCAAGGGGCGGCGGCTGGCCGACGGATTGGCGGAGGCCGCGGCGGCGGCCCGGATCCTTACGCAGACGAATCGCGTGGGCTCCATGCTGACCAGCTTCTTCACGGGCGTGCCCGCGACCGATTATGCCGCCGCCAAGACGTCCGACACGGCGCGCTACGCTCTCTTCTTCCGGGCGATGCTTGAACGCGGGGTCAGCCTGGCGCCATCCCAATTCGAGGCCGCGTTCATCTCCGCGGCACACTCCAGCGAGGACCTGGACGCCACGGTGGCGGCGGCGCGGGAGGCGCTGGTCGCCGTCGCGGGGGCCTGAGGCGCAGGAGCGCGCGCCGGGGAGGGAGGGGGCATGGAGACGCTGGCGAGCTCGCGACGCGGATTCGTCAACTGGCTGCTGGGGACCGGGTTCGGCGCCATGGCGGTCTGGATGCTGTATCCGGTCATCCGCTATCTGATCCCGCCCACGAGTGGCGAGCCGTCCGTTGCCAACGTCACGGTCCCGTGGAAGCTGGCCGAGATCAAGGCGAACTCGGGCAGAATCTTCAGGTTCGGAAGCCTGCCCGGCATCCTGATCAAGACCCCGGCCGGAGAGTTGCGCGCCTTCACCGCGGTCTGTACCCACCTGAACTGCACCGTGCAATACCGGGAGGAGAAGCAGGATATCTGGTGCGCCTGCCACAACGGCGTCTACGACCTGAACGGCAAGAACGTGAGCGGGCCGCCCCCCCGCCCGCTCGAGCCGTACAAGGTCTACGTGAAGGGGGACGAGATCGTGGTGAGCAAGGGGGCCTGAGGATGGGACGACTCCCGAGATCCTGGGCCGAGCTGGTGAAGGCGGTGGATGCCTGGGTTGAGGAGCGGATTGATCTCACGGGGATCCGCGAGTTGATCCGGCACAAGGTGGTGCCGGTCCACCGGCATTCCATCTGGTATTACTTCGGCGGCATGACGTTGTTCCTGTTCATCATCCAGGTCTGCACCGGAATCCTGCTGCTTCTGTACTACCGGCCGAGCGCGGAACAGGCCTTCGAGAGCGTCCAGTTCATCATGACGGAGGTGCAGTTCGGCTGGCTGATCCGCTCGATTCATAGTTGGTCGGCCAACCTGATGATCGCCACGATGATGATCCACCTGTTCAGCGTGTACTTCACGCGGGCCTACCGGAAGCCGCGGGAGTTGACCTGGATCAGCGGGATGTTCCTCTTCGGGATCGCGCTCACCTTCGGCTTCAGCGGGTACCTGCTCCCCTGGAACACCCTGGCCTACTTCGCCACCAAGGTGGGGACCGACGTGGCCGGCCAGGTCCCGGTGGTGGGGCACCTGATGACACGCATCCTCCGGGGAGGCGAGGATGTCACCGGGGCCACTCTCTCCCGATTCTACGGGATCCACGTGGCGGTCCTGCCGCTGCTCACGACCGGGATCCTCGGCCTCCATCTTTTCCTGGTGCAGAAGCAGGGGATGAGTGTCCCGCCCGAGATCGAGGGGAGCGGGCGCCCCATCCCCACCATGCCCTTCGTGCCCAACTTTCTCCTTCGGGACCTGGTGGGGTGGCTCTCGGCCCTGGCGGTCCTGGGGGCGCTGGCGGCCTACTTCCCGTGGGAGCTGGGGGTCAAGGCGGACCCCTTTGCTCCCGCGCCGGCCGGCATTCGACCCGAGTGGTACTTCATGTACATGTTCCAGACCCTGAAGTACCTGCCGGCCAAGATCGGCCCCCTGGACGGCGAGGTGGTGGGCGTCCTGGGATTCGGCCTGGGAGGCCTGTTCCTGTTCCTGGTGCCCTTCCTGGATCGGAAGACGGCGCAGGGCGAGAAGAGCTCGTTGTTCTTCTGGATCGGGGTGGGCATCGTGACCTACGTCGTGGTGCTGAGCGCGCTGGGATACATGGCGCCGGGGGGGAAGTAAGATGCGAACGGCGTGGCTCCTGCCCGCGACGTTCGTTGTTCTGAGCGTCCTCGTCCTGGCAGGGCGTGCGGAGGCACAGAAGCTCCCAGAGGGGAACTCCTGCATCGACTGCCACCGGGCGCTGGCTGATCCCCGACTGACACCGCCGGCGGAGGATTTTGCCCAGGACATCCACCTGGAAAAGGGAATCCTCTGCCAGGACTGCCACGGAGGCGATCCCACCAAATTCGATGCGGGGGGAGCCATGAGCCGGGCGAAGGGGTTCATCGGCAAGCCGAAGCACCAGGCGATCCCGGCGCTGTGTGGGAGGTGCCACAGCAACGCCGCGTACATGAAGAAGTTCAACCCCACCATCCGGGTGGACCAGGTGCAGGAGTATTACACCAGCGTCCACGGGAAGCTGCTCGGCCAGGGCGACCAGAAGGTGGCCACGTGCATCAGTTGCCACAGCGTCCACAACATCCGGGCGATCAAGGACCAACAGGCCTGGACGTATCCGATACGAGTTGTGGACAGCTGCGGCCGGTGCCATGGCGATCCCGCCTACATGAAGGGCTACAAGATCCCCACCGACGTGGTGGAGGACTACAAGAAGAGCGTCCACTACGAGGCCCTGACGAAGAAGGGGGATCTGTCGGCGCCCACCTGCAACATCTGCCACGGCAATCACGGGGCCTCGCCGCCCGGGGTGAATTCCGTGGCCAACGTGTGCGGGACCTGCCACAGCCTGACGGAGGACCTGTTCAACAGGAGTCCCCATCAGAAGGCGTTTCTCGCCATGGGCCTGGCCGGCTGCGTGACCTGCCACAGTAACCATGACGTGGAGCGGCCGAGCGACAGCATGGTTGGCACCGGGGACAAGGCGGTGTGCGTGAACTGCCATGACCCCAAATCCGCCGGCTACCAGAAGGCCGCGGAGATTCGGGCATCCCTGGACGACTTGCGGGAGGCCGTGCAGCGGGCCACGGCGATCTTGGACCGGGCCGAACACGCCGGAATGGAGGTCAGCCAGGCCAAGTTCGAGTTGCACGGCGCCAGCGACGATTTGCTCAAGGCGCGGGCGACGGTCCATCTCGCCGATCCTGCGGCTGTCGAGAAGCTGACGAGTGAGGGGGGCCAGATCGCCAACGGTACGTACACCAAGGGTGCAAAGGCGCTGGAAGAACTGGCATTTCGGCATCGGGGCCTCTGGATCTCTGTCGGCATCATCCTGGTGACGATCGTAGGCCTGGCGCTGAAGATCAAAGAGATCGATCGGCGACAGGGTGGGGGTTAGAGGCCAGAGCCGGTGCCGGAGGCGATTTGGATTCTGGCCATCGCCATGAATATGCGGACAAGGCCGGCCGTCAAAGAGTCAACGCGAAAGTCGGCCGGCGGGTGAGAATCTCGAGGAATGAAAGGAGGTGAGTTGCGTGCGGCTGACGTGGAGGTCAACCCTGATTCTTGCGATTGTGGTCGGGCTGATCGCCTTCTTCGGCGCGATCGTGGTGCAGAAGGCCTGGGCCCAGATCAAAGGTCCGGCAGACTTCGAATTCGCGGACGGTAGCCAGGGCAAGGTCGTCTACAGCCATGAGAAGCACATCGCCCAGAATCTGAAGTGCACCGACTGCCACACGAAGATCTTCAAGATGACCAAAGGACAGCGATCCACCTTCAAGATGGCGGACATGAACAATGGCCAGGCTTGTGGGACGTGCCACAATGGCAGCAAGGCGTTCAGCGTGAAGGACGCGGCCAACTGCAGCAAGTGCCACAAGAAGAGCTAGCCCCGATCCCCAGATCCGACGGTCCTATTTCCGGAGCCCATCCCGAACCATCGGGGTGGGCTTCGGTGTTTCTGGATCGGCTGCGACTTCTGCAGCAGTGGGAAAAGCCACAGCACTGCAATGGGATGACACATTCCTGCAACCCCCGCCCGAACGCGAGACAAATTCCCAATTGTATGGTCTCAATCGAAGCACGGTAAGTGTTGTGATTTTCATCACTAATAGAACTACCTTAATTCACGGTTGTTCAGTCCACATTGTGACTTCACATCGGCACACAAGTTGCTGAAGATCCAATGGGTTTCTTTGTTTTCCTACCATTATGGTATTGTATGATGTCAAAGAAAATGGTGCTGATCCTGATTGGAGTGGCAATCATTCTATCGGTGGCCTCACCGGGCGTGGCCGCGCCGGCTTCTCCTGCAGCTATGACAGCACCGGCAGGGCAGACGAAGGGACCCAGCAGCGAGGATTGTCTCGGCTGCCATGCTGACAAGGACCTCAAGAAAGAAGCGGGAGGCAAGTCGGTTTCGCTCTTTGCGGACGACGCCGTTCTCAAGATGTCCGTCCACGGGAAACTACAGTGTACGGCATGCCACACCGGCATCGCCGAGATTCCCCATGCCGAGCAGCTCGCCCCGGTCCAATGCCAGAAGTGCCATGTCAAAGAGGCAGGCGTCGTGGCCGAGAGTATCCACGGGGCATCGGGGATCGACTGCCAGAACTGTCACGGGACGCACGAGGTTGCACCCGCCAGGACCCTGGGGACACCGCCATGTCAAGCCTGCCATGACGAAACCGTCAAGCTCTATCTGGGAAGCGTCCACGGCCGTGCCCTCGCCAGCGGTGTCAAAGAGGCGGCCCTATGCTTCGACTGCCATGGCGGGGCTCATCAGGTGCGGGCACAGGCGGACCCGGATTCCCCCACCAACCGGAACCGCATGGCGGAGACCTGCGGTCGCTGCCATGCCGACCGCGCCCTGGTCGAGCGTTGGCAGATTCCGATCCCCCAAGCATACCAACTCTATCAAAGGAGCGTGCACGGCCGGGCGGTAGCGGCGGGGAAGCGGGCAGCTACCTGCAACGACTGCCACTCAAGCCATGACCTCCGCCGGGCCAACGATCCCAGGTCATCCGTCTACAGGGACAACGTCCCGCAGACGTGCGGAAAATGCCATGCCCAGGAGAGCAAGGAATACCTGGGCAGTATCCACGGCACCGCGATGCGTAACGGAGCGACCGATGCACCGGTCTGCACCGACTGCCATGGGGAGCATCTCATCCGCGCCGCGCGCGATCCTGAATCCTCGGTCAGTCTTGCGCGGGTCTCCAAGACCTGCGCCAGTTGCCACGATGTGGCACGGATCAATGAGAAGTACGGCATTCCGGGCGGCCGCGTGGAGACCTATGCTGATAGCTTCCATGGGCTGGCCGTCAGGGGGGGCTCCACCGTCGCTGCAAACTGCGCTAGTTGCCACGGGTTTCACAATATCCGCCCCTCGAGCGACCCAAAGTCGAGTATTTCCAAAGACAATCTCCCGGCCACGTGCGGAAAGTGCCATCCGGGCGCGGGCGAAAATTTCGCCAAGGGCAAGGTGCATGTGGCGCTGACCGCCCGGGAACAGCCGCTCCTGTATCACGTACGAAATTTCTATCTCCTCCTGATCGCGGTCACGATCGCCGGGATGGGCCTGCACAATGGCCTCGATTTCTTCAAGAAGCTCCGGCGGGAGTATCGTCGCCGGGGCGGAGGGGCTGCCACGCGGAGCGCTGGCGAATTCAATAGCGATGCGCGCGGCCCGCAGCGGTGGGTTCTGCGCATGAGCCTCACCGAGCGCTGGCAGCACGGGATGCTTGCCGTCAGTTTCATCGTTCTGGTGTACACCGGGTTCGCCCTGAAGTTCCCCGACACTTGGCTCTTCGCCTGGTTCGTGGCCTTGGAGAAGGGGCATGCCATCCGAAGCTGGGTCCATCGCGGCGCAGCCATCGTCATGGTCCTCGCCTGCCTTTGGCACCTTGCGTACCTGCCGACGCGCCGGGGCCGATCCGTCCTGCTCCACATGCTGCCGCGCTTCCAGGATGTCATCGAGACGTTCCAGAACCTGGGATACCTCCTGGGCTTGCGGGCCGAGCCCCCGCGCTTCGACCGCTTCAGTTATATCGAGAAGGCCGAGTACTGGGCGCTGATCTGGGGCTCCCTGGTTATGGCGGCGACGGGGGCCGTGCTCTGGTTCGAGAACTTCGCGCTCAAGTTCCTGGCCAAATGGGTGCTGGACGTGGCCACGCTTGTCCACTATTACGAGGCCTGGCTGGCCACCCTGGCGATCATCGTCTGGCACTTTTACATGGTGATCTTCAATCCGGACGTGTACCCCATGAACTGGACCTGGCTGACGGGGAGGCTGTCCGAGGAGATGCTCCGGCACGAACATCCCCGAGAGTACGAGCGGTTGCAGGAGCGTGGGGAGCTCTGATCGTTCGGTCAACCGCGGAGAGGCAGTTCGTCGCGAATCTGACCGCCGGCAGGACCTGTCACCGATCCCCCCCGACTTCCGATCCACGCGTGCGCCTCGTCCGGTTTTCTCCGCCGGCGGGGGGACAGCGGCTTGCGATTCTCCAGATGGGGATGATGAGGTGCCGAAAAAACAGCCCAGGAAAAGGGGGAAAGGGTCGCTCATCATCCCCAGCCAAATGCACACGGCGCGGAAGGACTTTGGCTTCGTCGTCAAGGCCAGGGGCCTTCACAACCCGGATCTGGCCGAGGCGCTCCTCATGGAGAGCAAGAAGGCCGCCGAGCGGGCCGTGACCCTGTCGGCTAAATAGTTGCAAGGATACGGCTTGTGGCGTATGGTGAATCCGGCCGGACGCAATGTCCCGTAGGCAATATGAGGAAAGTGGCAGAATGAACGCGGGGTATCGGATCATCAAGAAGGAAGTCTACTCGCCCGTCACGTACATGTGGGAGGTCGAGGCACCGGACGTGGCGCGGGCGGCGCAGCCCGGCCACTTCCTGATAGTCCGGATGAACGAAGAGGGCGAGCGCATCCCTCTCACCGTGGCGGATTTCGATCGCCAGCGCGGCACGGTGACCGCGGTCATCCAGGCCGTGGGAAAGTCTACCCGGGAGATGATGCAGCTCAACCAGGGGGATTCGATTCTCGACCTCATCGGGCCGCTGGGCGAGGCCAGTCACATCGAAAAGCGATCCAAGGTCATCCTGGTGGGGGGCGGGCTCGGCGTCGCCCCGGTGTACCCGCAACTGCGCGCCTACAAGGAACGCGGCAGCACCACGCTCTCCATCATCGGATTCCGCACCAAGAGCCTGGTCTTCTGGGAAGAGAGATTCCGGGCGTACAGCGACGAGATGCACATCGCCACCGACGATGGGTCCTACGGCCACAAGGGCTTCGTGAGCCAGGTTCTCCAGATCCTCCTGGAGAAGCACCGGGACACGGAGGAGGTCGTGGCCATCGGCCCGCTGCTTATGATGAAGGCCTGTTGCGATGTGACCCGCCCGTTCGGGGTCCGCACCCTGGTCAGCTTGAACTCCATCATGGTGGACGGCACGGGCATGTGCGGGAGCTGCCGCGTGACCGTCAACGGGAAGCTGAAATTCGCCTGCGTGGACGGCCCGGACTTCGACGGGCACCAGGTGGACTTCGACGAACTACTGCGGCGCCAGCGCCGGTTCCAGCGGGAAGAGCAGGAGTCGCTCAAGCGATACGAGGAGGAGTGCCGGCTGATGGGCCGCACCACATAGAGGCTGTGAGGCGCGAAACGTGGGGTGTGAGGGGCATCACCTTTCACGCTTCACGCTTCACGTTCCAGCGAAGGATCGGTTCATGACAACCGTGAGGAATATTCACACCATCCCCAAGGGCCGGACCCCCATGGCGGAGCAGGACCCGCAGGCCCGGGGAAAGAATTTCGACGAGGTGGCCCTGGGGTACACCCTGGCGGACGCGCTGCGAGAGGCTGACCGCTGTCTCGAGTGCAAGAAGCCCCGCTGTATCGCGGGCTGTCCCGTGGGCATTGACATCCCGGGCTTCATCCAGGCCATCGCCCAGCAGGACATGCGGAAGGCGTACGAGATCCTGCGCCGGGACAACCCGCTGCCGGCGGTGTGCGGCCGGGTGTGTCCCCAGGAGACGCAGTGCGAGATCCGCTGCATCGTGGGGGTCAAGGCCGAGCCCGTCTGCGTCGGCCGCCTGGAGCGGTTTGCGGCCGACTATGCCATGGCCCACTTCGACCCGGAGACGCGCGCCATCGCCCCGGCGGGAAAAAAGGCGGCCATCATCGGCTCCGGGCCGGCTGGGGTCGCCTGCGCGGCCGACCTGGCACGGGCCGGCGTGGACGTCACCATCTTCGAGGCGCTGCACATGGCCGGTGGGGTGCTGAAGTACGGGATCCCGGAGTTCCGGCTGCCCAAGGTGATCGTGGACCGCGAGATCGAACTCTTGAAGCAGATGGGGGTGAAGATCGAGCTGAACACGGTCATCGGAAAGCTGTTCACAATCCCCCAGCTCATGCAGGAGAAGGGGGTTGATGTCGTCTTCATCGGGACCGGGGCCGGCTCCCCCAAGTTCCAAGGGATCCCCGGGGAGAACCTGAACGGTGTCTTCTCGGCCAACGAGTTCCTGACGCGCACCAATCTCATGCGGGGCTTCCGATTTCCCGAGTATGACACACCGGTGGGGATGGGCTGTCGGGTCGCGGTCATCGGGGCCGGCAACACCGCCATGGACTGCGTCCGCTGCGCCCTGCGGATGGGGGCCGAGAAAGTCACGCTGGTGTACCGGCGCACCCAGAAGGAATCGCCGGCGCGGGCCGAGGAACTCCACCACGCGATGGAGGAGGGGATCGAGTTCCAGTGGCTCACCAACCCGGTGAAGATCTTGGGGAACGCTGAAGGCTGGGTGATCGGGATGGAGTGCATCCGGATGGTCCTGGGTGAGCCGGATGCCTCCGGCCGGCGCGCGCCGGTGGAGCAGCCCGGGACCAATTTCGAGATCCCCGTGGACAGCGTCATCTACGCCCTCGGGACGCGGGCCAATCCCATCATCGCCAGGAGCACCCCCGGTCTGAAGACGAACCAGTGGGGCTACATCGAGGTGGACGAGCAGACCGGGATGACCTCGATCCCCGGCATCTTCGCGGGCGGCGACATCGTCACCGGGGCGGCCACCGTGATCCTGGCCCTGGGGGCGGGCCGGCGTGCCGCCAAGGGGATGCTGGAGTACATGGGCCTGCGGCCCGCAGCGGCGCCGGCAGAGGCTGCCGCCGCCGAGGCCTGAGGGAATTTCACGAGACGTTGGGCTGACTGCGGGCCTCCGGAGCCGCCGAAGCGCCGACCGCGTCTGAGGAGATTGTGGGATGCCGAGCACATGTCCGAAATGCCACCAGGTCCTCGAAGAGGACTACGTCTGCTGCGCGGACGTGACCTACACCTGGAAGTGCACGAAGTGCCGGAAGCTGTCCAAGGGCTTCGTGATCCCCTTCGGTCGGTGCGAGGTGTGCGGGGGCACGCTGGAAATCGTGGACGACTCCGCCTACCGGGATGTGGCCCGTCTCCGGCCCATCCAACAGGCGCTGCAGGCGGAGATGAACGCGTACACCTTCTACTCGATGCTGGCGGCCGAGGCGACGGATCCGGACGTGAGGGCGCTGTTCGCCAGCCTGAGCGAGATGGAGCGCGGACACCTGGAGAACCTGGCGGAGAAGTACCATGCGCACCTGGAGGAGGACCCGGCGCTGGTGCCCCACCCCAGGATCCGGCAGATCATCCTGGAGGGGATAGAGGGGGCACCCAGCCCTGAGGCTGGGCACCCAGCCCTCGGGCTGGATACCCGGGCCCGGGACCGCCTGGTGACGCTGTACGGCCGTGCCATCGAGATGGAGCGGCGGGCGCGCGCCTTCTTTCTGCAGCAGGTCGAGGCGCTGGAAGGGGGGCTGGAGCGGGAGATCTACCGCGAACTGGCCGCCGAGGAGGATGAGCACATCGCCCTCCTGGAGTCGGGCCTGGCCAAGACCAAGGCGGCCTGGGGCCGCTGACTCCTCCCTCAGGTGCGTCGGATGGGGGGGCCTCTTCCGGCGCTACCATCTGGGCCGGCTGGCCGCAAGTGCCGCCCGACGCGCGTGATCGCCGCCCCGTGGTGCCATCCCTGCCAATGCTGCACAGCCTGAAGGTCAAGTTTGTCGCCGCCCTGATCCTGCTGGTCAGTGGGCTCATTGGGCTATCGACTTGGTGGATGCTCACCCTCCACCGGGGACACATGCTTCGCGCCACGCAGGACAAGGTCCGGGCTATCGCCGACTCGATCGATCGGGGGATCTACGTGGCCATGCGGGAAGGGCGCAGCCATGATGTGCAGCGCATCCTGGAGGAAACGGGGCGCGACCCGGACATCGAACGGGTCATCGTCTTTGACAGCCGGGGGAGGATCCTGAAGGCCTCGGTGGCGGAGCTGGTCGGGCGGACCCTGGATCGGGATCGCCTGTCCCGATATCTGGATCAGCCGGAATCCACAGTGGTGAGCCTGCGGGAGAATGGCCGGCTCATCCAGTCGGTGGTGAAGAAGATCCGCAACGTTCCGGAATGCTTCCCCTGCCACGGGAGCCAAGCCAGCGTCAACGGTATCCTGCATGTGGACATGTCCTTCCGGCAGACCGAGGAGCAGATCGCCGAGATGGAGCGGTCGGCGCTCTGGGCGGTGCTTCTCACAACGGCGATCATGGCGACCGGCGGGGCGATCCTGATGGTCCGGCTGGTGGAGCGTCCGGTGGCCAGCCTGGTCCGGGCCATGGCCAGGGTGGAGGGTGGCGATCTGGAGACCCGGGCCAATCTGCGGACGCGGGACGAACTCGGACGACTGGCCGACAGCTTCAATACCATGGTGGAGAAGTTGAAAGCCGCCCGGGCGGAGATCGAGGGGTATCAGCAGCAGCGCCTGGCACGCGCCGAGCGCCTAGCGACTCTGGGGGAGATGGCCGCCTCGCTGGCGCACGAGGTCAAGAACCCCCTGGCGGGGATTGCCGGGGCCGTGCAGGTGATGGCGGATGAGTTGCCGGAGGCCGACCCGCGCAAGGAGATCATGCACGAGATCCTCACTCAGGTGCACCGGCTGGACCGGACGGTGCAGGATCTGCTGGCGTTCGCCCGGCCCGGGAAGCCTGATGTCGAGCCCTGTGATATCCATCAGGTCTTGGACCGCGTCCTGATCCTGCTGGCGGAGAACCCCGAGGCGAAGCAGGTGCGCGTGGTCCGGGCGTACCAGCCCGGCTTGCCCCGCGTGCACGGGGATGGGAAGCAGTTAAGGCAGGTCTTCCTGAATCTGATCCTCAATGCCGTCCAGGCCATGCCTGGGGGAGGCCAGGTCACCTTGCAGACCGGGGTGCACGACGGTTCCGGGGAGGACCGAGAGGACCCATCGCCCCACGGCCCCATGGTGGAGGTCACCGTGACCGACACCGGGCCCGGCATCCCGCCCAACATCCTCAAGGATCTCTTCACGCCCTTCGTGACGACGAAACGTCGGGGCACCGGCCTCGGCCTGTCGGTCAGCCGCCGGATCGTCGAGGACCACGAGGGATGGATCACGGCGGAGAGTCCGCCGGGCCAGGGGGCGACGTTCCGGGTCTTCTTGCCCCTGGAGCCCTCTACCCACCGGACAGGAGAGCGGGTGTCATGAGGCCGAGCCAGGCCACGATCCTGGTGGTGGACGACGAGCACCTGATTCGCTGGTCGCTGGAGCAGCAGCTCCAGCGGGAGGGGTGGGCCATCCTCCTGGCGGAGACGGGTGCCGAGGCGCTCCGGAAGGCGCAGGCGGAGACGCCCGACCTGGTCCTGCTGGACGTGCGACTCCCGGACGCCGACGGCCTGGAGATCCTGGAGCGCCTCCGGGCCAATGATCCGGACAGCCTGGTCATCATGATCACAGCCCACGGCGGAGTGGAATCGGCCGTGCGGGCCATGAAGCTCGGCGCCCACGACTACATCATCAAGCCCTTCGACATGGATGAGCTGAAGCTCACGATCAGGAAGGCGCTGGAAACGAGGATACTGCGGCGCGAGGTGGCGCGCTTCCACGCAGAGCAGCGGGAGGGGTCCCGCCTCGACGATATCGTCGGCGTCAGCCAAGCCATTCGGGATCTCAAGGGGCTCATCCGGCGCATCGCCGAGAGCGATGCGACCACGGTCCTCCTGGAAGGCGAAAGCGGCACCGGAAAGGACCTCGTGGCGCGAGCCATCCACTTCGAGAGTGCGCGGGTGCAGGCGCCGTTTCTGGCGGTGAATTGCGTGGCGCTGCCCGAGCACCTGCTGGAGAGCGAGCTGTTCGGCCACGAGAAGGGGGCCTTCACCGATGCCAAGGCCCTCAAGAAGGGCCTGTTCGAGGAGGCCGACGGCGGTACCGTGTACCTGGACGAGATCGGCGACATGAAGCCCGGCCTCCAGGCCAAGCTGCTGCGTCTCATTGAGGAGAAGACCTTCCGGCGGGTCGGAGGGGTCAAGGACCTGCGGGTGGACGTTCGCATCATCGCCGCGACGAACCGGGACCTCGCCAAGGCCATGCAGGAAGAGCAGTTCCGGAAGGACCTCTACTTCCGGCTGAAGGTGTTCCCCATCTATATTCCCCCGCTCCGGGAACACCCTGAAGATATCCTCCCCCTGGCCATGTTCTTCGTCGCCCGGTTCAACCGCGAGATGCGGCGCGAGATCCTCGGCCTTCATCCTGAGGCGCAGGCCTGCCTGAAGAGCTACGCCTGGCCGGGCAACGTCCGGGAGCTGCGCAACATCATCGAGCGGGGCATGATCCTGGCTGGGGGGATACGCTGTGCGTCGAGCATCTGCTGCCGGAGATCGGGGCCGGACCGGTGGAAGCAACGCCCGGCCCACCGCCTCCTCCGAAGGCCCCGCCCGTCGCGCTCCCTGCGGACGGCCTGCGCCTGGAGGAGGTGGAGCGGGATCTCGTTCGCCAGGCGCTGGAGGCCACGGACGGCAACCAGGTCCGGGCGGCGCGCCTCCTGGGGATCAGCCGCGATGCCCTGCGCAACCGGATGAAAAAGTTCGGGCTCTTGCCCTCCACATGAGTGGCTTCACTCGTTCGATCTTTCCTCTCCTTGCTGCGCAGTTCTGCGCACCTCCTGGGGGATTTCCCGCACGCAGGCCGAACGGCCTGCCGCAGCCTGCATTTCTCCTTCGTCGAAAAACGCCTCTTCTACTGAACTTTCCACTGCACCGCTCCTCGGTCAAAAGACTGTGGCATCGTGATTGCTCTGCGCGAAATCCTGGCAGAGTCCAATCCATGTCACCGACCGCGATCCTGATCATCGACGACGATAGACTGATCCGCTGGTCGCTCGCGACCGTCCTCGGGCGTGCCGGTTACCGACTCCACGAGGCCGCCACGGGCCAGGAGGGGCTGGCGGCCATCGAGCGCGACGTCCCGGACTTGGTCCTCTTGGATGTCAAGCTTCCGGACATGGACGGCTTCGCCGTCCTCACCGCAATCCATGAGGCGCACCCGAACCTTCCCGTCCTGATGATGACTGCAGACGCCACCCCCGCAGCCGCCCGACAGGCGCTTCGTCTAGGGGCGCGCGGCTACCTTGACAAGCCGTGCGATTCTGCGGTGCTCCAGGCCGAGGTAGCCAGGGCGCTACGGCCCTCAACGCCGCCAGTTCAGAGTTGCCAATGAAGATGCGATCTCCGCCCCACGAGTTTCCTTCTTCCATGGGCAATCTCGCTCCGAAGAAGGAGGCGTGCTGCGCAGAAACACGCAGGTCGGCCGGCGCATCCGCTGCGCGGATCCTCGCAGCCCGCAGGTGGGCGTTGTGTGTACCGGGGAGCGCGGATTATGAGTGATATTACGGCCATCAATGAAATCAGTGAGTTCCAAGCCAGATGGATTTCGGCCACGTCGTTCCGCGTCCTGGCATCCATGTTGCTTTTGAGATCCCCAGCCAAAAGTGCCCGCGTTCACAAGCGGTGCACGAGCACGGGAGACAACGCCGGTTGCCGAATCGGATTTTCCATACGCTGGAGGAAGATCACATGGGAGCCAAAGTAATTGTGCCGTCGGCAGGTTCTCACTGGAGCGACCCAGAGGGCTTCTGGCGATTGGTGGGCGTGATCGCTGCCCTGGCGGTCGTGGCCCTGCTGTTGGGGGCACCAGCCCAGGCCGCGCCGCCGACCATCCCCGGGGCCACCTACGTCGGGAGCGACCAGTGTAAGGGCTGCCATGAGGACCAAGCCAAGAAGATGGAGCACACCCTCCACGGCAAGCTCCTGGGCACGCAGCTCTCCAAGAACGAATTCCAGCAGCGCGGCTGCGAGGCCTGCCACGGTCCGGGGAGCAAGCACCTCGAGGATCAATCGAACCCGGCCAACAATCTGCGCTTCGGCAAGAAGTCACCCCTGTCGGCAGCGGACAAGAACGAGGTCTGTCTCCAGTGCCACGCGAGAGGGAAGCAGATCCTTCTGGAGGGGGAGCCCCCACGAGTCACGCGACGTCACCTGCGTGACCTGCCATTCGGTCCACGGCCCGGCGTCTGAGAAGGGACAACTCAAGATCGTCAAGTTTGACCAGTACGACTCGCGGGGACAACTGCTCGACAAGGTCCAGTACGACCTGTGCGGCCAGTGCCACCAGGTGAGGGCGATGCAGTTCGGTCGGTACTCCCACATGCCGTCGGCTGCCGAGGGGGAGGGTGGGAAGATCACCTGCACGAGTTGCCACAACCCCCACGGCACGACGACCGAAAAGCTGATCGCGGCAGTGTCCATCAACGCGAGCTGTACGAGCTGCCACGCCGACAAGCGCGGCCCATTCCTTTGGGCGCATCCGCCCGTTCTGGAGGATTGCCGGAATTGCCACATGCCACACGGGTCCAACAACGCGTCTCTGTTGCGGATTAAGCTACCGCGCCTGTGCGAGACCTGTCATGTGAGTGTCAGCGCGCGGCACAACGCCCAAACGTACACGCAGCGGGACATGAAGGTCTTTAACCGCGCCTGCCTGAACTGCCATGCAAACATTCATGGATCGAACAGTCCGTCGGGCCAGTATTTCACGCGCTGACGGATCTGGTGCATAGGATGGGAACCTGGCAATTCTGTGTGGAGGCGAACATGGGGCGAGCACGAAGATGGGCGGGCATCGCGCTGTCCGGTCTGGTGATGGCCTCCCTCTGTCTTATAGCTGCAGGGCCTGTGCGCGCAGCAGAGGACGTCCTTGGCTGGGACGTGAACGGCTCGATTGAGGCCGGAGGGATCTACTCCTTCGGCGAGCGCGGTTCTTCGAAGTTCGAGGACTACCGGGATATGGACAACGGCTTCGTCGGGGACCTCACCCTGAGGGGCGAGAAGAAGGACCAGCCGTACTTTTTTGAGCTCGACGGGAAAAATCCGGCGAGGGATGACCAGTTGTACGATGGTGCGTTCGGAGAGTACGGCACGTTCCGATTGGATCTGGGGTGGGACCGGGTCCGTTCTGACCTGAGCAACAGCGGCCAGACGATATTTCAACAGAGCGGTGACCAGAATAACCTTCCCCCGAACCCATTACGAGCCACCATCGCAAGTACCCTGAGTCCTACGGCGCCCACGACGGTCGTGGGCAATGTCAACAATATCGCGAACACGATCGACGGGCTGTTACGGCCGGTGAGTCTCGGCTTCAATACTGACATGGGGGGCATGGCCTTCAAGTTTACTCCCCTCGCGGACTTGCGGTTTGACCTTGACTACAACAGTATCCATCGCCAGGGGGAACGTCCCCTCGGGACCGTGATCGGTTCTCCCGGCGGCTCGGCCACCGAGTTGGCGGTGCCCGTCGACAACTGGACGAACGAGGTGAAGTTTGGCACGGAGTACGCTCGGCCCGACTGGGCCCTGCAGTTCAACTATACCGGTTCTTTCTTCCACAATGACTTTACCGGCTATACCTGGGACAACCCGCTCACAGCGACTAATTCCACTACACTCACGGCTCGCGATCGAATCTCGGCGGCGCCGGATAATATGGCCCATACTTTAAGCTTGACGGGGACGGGCGCGCTTCCCCTGCAAACCCGCATCAACGGGACCTTCGCCTACACCATGCTCCGACAGGACGAAACGTTCATCCCGAACACGAAAAATCCCGCGCTGAACCCGACGAACAAAGATCTTGCAGGCAACAGCAGCCCGGACGAGCAGGTGAACACCGTTCTGACCAACATCGTGGTGACGAGCCGGCCGATTCATGACGTGACCGTCACGGCCCGCTACCGGTACTTCGAGTACCAGAACGACACACCAGAGCAGGTGTTCTCTGCCGTCTTACCGACCGGTGAGGGTCCAGTAACAGCGGCCAACGAGGGCATCACGCAACAGGAGCGCTATACAAAGCAGAACGCCGGCATCGACCTCGGTTGGCATCCGGTCTCTATGCTTAACCTGAAGGCGGGGTACGAGGACGAGCACTGGAACCGAGGCGACTTTGAAGGCGAATCGTTTTCGACCAGTGAGAATATTGGCAAGTTCGCTGCGGATGTGACCCCGGTTGACTGGCTGCTGGGCCGAGTAACATACAGATACGGAAATCGGACGACCAGCGACTTCGTGATCAGCCAGGCTGCCACGGCGGAGAATCCCATGCTCCCACAGTCCACCAAGTTCGATTATGCCCCCAGGACCCAGAATCGTGTGGATACGCTCCTTCAGTTCTCGTACTGGGAGACGCTGACACCCTCCATCAGCGGCGGGTATGCGTTGGACAACTATCGCGATAACCAGTTCGGTCTGTTGAACGATGATTATTGGACGGTGGGAGCCAACCTGGACTGGAGCCCCGTGAAGTGGTTGACGATCGGAGGGGATTACAGCTACGAGCGATACGACTATAAGATGGAGAGCGAATACTTAAGCGGGGCTACTTCCCTCGTTCCCGCCAACAATTGGATCAGCACGGACAAGGATGAGTTCCATAATGTCGGCGTGAACGCGACGCTGGATATCATCCCGAAGAAGTTCAACGTCACCTTGGGCTATAACGCCGCGTTTGGGTACACAACGATCAAGACCTCGAACCCGAATTTCAGTGCGGCGACGAGCTCGAGTGCAACGGCGTATCCCTGGGACAAGGTCTTCAATGTCCTCCAGACGTTCAGAATCACCGCGAAGTACAACCTCACGGAGAAACTCTCCCTGCGAGGCGGCTTTGCCTACGAGCGATACGCCGAGAAGGACTTCGCTCGCGACCCGATGCAGCCCTTCATGGGGTTCTATGATCAGGCGGTGCCGGGTGGTCCGCTGGTTTCCTCGGCGATCCAGTCAGTCTTTCTGGGGGCAACCGTCCCCAGCTACGAGTCATACACCCTGAGCGGCTCTGTGCGGTACGAGTTCTGACGATTCATCGACCGGCGCGCCCAGACCCTCCGGGGCGCGCCGCGCCATCCGTCGCCCGCTCGGAGCGCCTGCTCCTGGGCGACGGGCGGACTCTCACGGCCCGGGGAGTTCTTCCCCGGGCCGTCACTTTCTTGCCCCCTTGATTCCAGGTTATTCCCGCCGCTGATCTTTCCATAGAAACCCGCCGGGACTCATGTTATAGTTTCCCTGTTCTTGTGAGGGGTCGGATCATGCTCATCACGATCACCGGGCAGGCCCGGGCGATGTTCGAGGAAGAGCGGCGGAGGCAGGAGAAACCGGATCTGGGGATCCAGATCAGCTTCCTGTACGGCTGCGGAGGGGCCGGATTCCGTGTGACCTTCACGGATGACCCCCACGGCTTCGAGACAGTGGAAGACGTGGACGGGGTCCGAATCTATCTGGACGCGCAGAGCCGGGATACGTTGCGGGGCGCGACGATCGATTGGGAGGAAGAGCATCAGGGCGGATTCGTCCTCCGGCATCCTGAAGCAGCCTTGGTGGACTTCTGTTGAGGTCCGAGGTATCGAAGATGGGCCAAGGGCTGGAATCCCTGCCGAGCCAGGTGGGGGAAATCCACCTGGGCATGGCGCTGGAGCGGGTGCTCACCTGCCTGGGGAACGTCCTCTTCGATGAGTTCCCGTTCGTGGGCGGAACCACGTGCATCCGCCAGAGGCTGGACCCGCCCCGGTCGCTCTTCGAGACTGTCACCTACTGTTTTTCGGAAGAGCGGCTGTTTGCTGTGATCTGGGAGAATGCGGCCACGGACCCGCTGGGATCGTCCATCGCGCGCTTCGGCCCTCCCGCCCTGCGTCGGAACCACGAGGACGCGAACGGCCTGGCTTTTGTGGAGCATCGGTGGCAGCAAGGGGACGTCGAATTCATCGTCACGGATTTTTCCGGTCGGGACGGGACCCACTCCTTTGCGGTGGAGATGTGCGACGCGCGGGTGAAGCGGGGGCTGGCCCTCCGGACCCACGCAACCGGAGAGGGGACGGAGAAGATCGCCTGACCTCGCCGGTGTCCCGACGCGTTGAGCCTCGTCCTTGTGCCAACCGAGGGCGGGGCTCTTGTGTGTTCGGGCTCATCGGCCTTCGGTGCGACGATTTCGGCCCTGGCTGTCGGGGCAGCCAGCGTCTGGGCGCCGGGCCGGAGCTGATCGGTGGGACCGGATCGGGCGGGGTCGGTCGTCCACCGTCGTGCTCATCCAACCCCACTCATAGGAGCTGGAGATGAAACTGAAAGGGAAGGTCGCGCTGGTGACGGGTGGCGGGACTGGAATGGGTCGGGCCATCTGTTTGAAGTTCGCCTCGGAGGGGGGGGATGTGGTCGTCAACTACTCCAAGTCCCAGGCGCAAGCGGAGGAGGTGGCCGTGAATGCGCGTCAGCTGGGCGTTCGGGCCGTGGCCATCAAGGCGGATGTCTCCCAAGACCGGGAGGGCCGCCGCCTGGTCGAGGAGACGGTGGCGAAGCTGGGGCGCCTCGACATCCTGGTGAACAACGCCGGCTGGACCAGGTTTATTCCCCACCGCGACCTGGAGAAACTGACGGAGGAAATCATGGAGCGGACCTGGGCGGTGAACACCAAGGGCCCGCTGTACCTGTGCCGCGCCGCCATCCCCCACATGCTGCGGCAGGGCGGGGGGCGGATCGTCAATACCACGTCCATCGCCGCCTACCAGGGCGCGGGCAGCTCCGTCATCTACTGCGCGGCGAAGGCCGGCCTGGCCGCCATCACGAAGTCGCTGGCGCGGGCCTTCGCCAGGGACAACATTCTGGTCAACGCCATCGCGCCCGGCTTTGTGGACACCGGCTTTGTGGACTGGCCCGCCGAGGCCATGGAGAAGCAAGCCAGGATCAACCCCATGGGACGGATCCCCACGGTGGACGACGTCGCCAATGCGGCGCTCTTCCTGGCCTGTGACGCCACGGGGATCACGGCGCACACGATCCTCGTGGATGGGGGCGTGACAGTGCTGCAGCCGGTGGTGTAGCGGGTCCTGGTCCAGGGGGGCGGCCGCCTTCCTCAACCGCTGGCAGCATGCCTTGACCTGCATGATTGCCACGGGACGCCCCCGATCTTTTCAGGACGGCGCGCCGCCGACCGCCGACTGTTCCCGCCCGCTCAGTTCGTTGTAGACCTCCTCTCGACACCCTCGGCCTGACAACCTTTATGACCTCGATTACTGCGACGCCACCCGGAGGCGAATCTTTGTGGGGGTATACCGGGCGTGCCTGAACATTATGGGGTTAATCATCAGGACTATCACGATCTTGTAAGGGTATGTAAGTATTGAAAAATAATGGATTGACGAGTTCCTGTATGCATGAGAATGTACGGGGGCGGTCGGACCACTGGACCACCCGACCGTGATTTTCGCGCTTACCTGGGGAGAAGGCAATGTTCCTTCGGAGCATGATCTGGTTGCCCACCGCGCCCTCCGACTGGTCCTGCCGTCCGAACGTCGGCGATTCTCTGCGAGGAGAAGCCGGCGGAGGCTTTGTATGCGCTCCGTAAGCCACAAGGTATTCCGGGTTGTCCAGAAGACTCGAGTCTCGGAAGACATCATCGATCAGGTGCGGGACCTGATCGCCTCTGGCCGTCTCAAGCCTACCGATCGCCTTCCCGCGGAGCGGGAGTTCGCCCAAACCTTGTCAGTGAGCCGGTCGGCCGTGCGGGAGGCCATCCGGGCCATGGAATCCCTGGGGATCCTTGAGGTGCGGCCCGGCGAGGGAACGTTTGTCACGATGCGGGCGGAGAGCCCGGAGCGAGACCCGATTTCCGCCGCGCTGTACCAGGCGTGGAGCACGCAGCGCAAGTTGTTCGAAGTCCGCCAGGTCATCGAACCGGATCTGGCGGCATTGGCGGCGCGCCGGGCCACCGCAGAGCACATTGAGAAGTTACGCGCCATCCTCAAAGCGCAAGAGGCTGGGGTCCGGAATGGGGAGAGCGGCGGCAAGCAAGACACCATGTTCCACTACGTGACCGCCGAGGCCACAGGCAACGAGGTGCTCGTGCAGATCATGGACAGTCTGATGGACTTGCTCTCCAAGACCCGAGAGGCATCCTTGCAGCACAACGAGCGCCGCACCCAATCATTGAAGCAGCACCAGGCCATCCTCAACGCCATCGAGGCGCGGAAGCCGCTCGTGGCGGAGCGCCGGATGCGCGAGCATATCCATGCCATCGAACGGCTGGTGTTCTCCTCGGAGCAGCAACCAGTAGGGGAGTCTGCGACCACCGCTCCAACGCATGACGCGGAGGTCTCCTCGTGAGCGACCCGGGAAAAGAAGGGTTGCAGTTCAGGGTTGTAGAGGCGTTCGTCGAGGATGTGGGGAAGGGATATGCTCGCCTCGACGCGGACGATCTGAAGCGGCTTCACGCCGCGCCCGGGGATGTCCTGATGATCACGGGGCGCCGATCCACGGTGGCGCGCGCGGCGCAGGTGCCGGCCACCCACTGCGGGCAGCAACTGATCCTGATGGATGGGACGACGCGGGTCAACGCCGAGATCGGCGTCGACGAGTGGGCGACGGTCCGGAAGGTCCCGTTCAAGCCGGCCGAGTCGATACTGCTCTCCCCGGTGCAGGCCGGAGTGTCCCTGCCCACCGACGCCGAAATTCCCCACCTCCGCCAGCTCATCTCCGGAATCCCCGTCGTGTTGGGCGACACCCTGCAGGTGACGTTCCTGGGATCGCGGCCGCGCATGTTCACGGTCGAGGGTGCCGCCCCGCGCGGGGCCATCCTGATCACGAACGACACCGCCATCTCGTTCCGGCCGCCCGACGTTTCCGCGGCCAGAGCCTATCGCGTCTCCTATGAGGATATCGGGGGCCTGGACTGGGAGCTGCGGCTCGTCCGGGAGATGATCGAACTCCCGCTGAAGTTCCCGGAGATCTTCGGCCTCCTGGGGATCGATCCCCCCAAGGGCGTCCTGCTGACCGGGCCGCCAGGGACCGGGAAGACCTTGATCGCCCGCGCCGTCTCCAATGAGGTCCGGGCGCACTTCATCCACGTAAACGGCCCGGAGGTGATTCACAAGTACTACGGAGAGAGCGAGGCGAAGCTCCGCCAGGTCTTCGAGGAGGCTCGGCGCAACGCGCCGAGCATCATTTTCCTGGACGAGATGGACGCCGTGGCGCCGCGGCGCGCCCAGGTCATCGGGGACGTGGAGAAGCGGGTGGTGGCCCAGCTCCTCGCCCTGATGGACGGGCTGGTCGAGCGAGGCGAGGTCGTGGTCATCGGGGCCACCAACATGCCGGAGCTGCTGGACCCGGCGTTGCGGCGGCCGGGGCGCTTCGACCGCGAGATCAGCATCCGCGTCCCCAATCGGGCGGCGCGCCGCCAGATCCTCGGCATCCATTCCAAGCGAATGCCGCTCGCCCCGGATGTGGATCTGGATGAGATCGCCAATATCAGCCACGGCTACGTCGGCGCAGACCTGGCGCTCCTCTGCAAAGAGGCAGGCATGGTGGCCCTCCGCCGCCTGATCCCCCAGATCCGTTTCGAGGTGGACGAGAAGCCTCAGCTCGCCTCGAAGGAGGTCCAGGTCACCCAGGGCGACTTCCTCGAGGCCTTCAAGATGGTGGAACCCACCTCCACGCGCGAGTTCCTGGCCGAGCGCCCGCGCCTCACCCTCAAGGATGTGGGAGGCCTCACCGGCATCAAGCGGACCCTCCACTCCATCCTGCAGCTCATGCGGCAGGGGAGCGCCCTCTCCACCCAGGCCCGCTTCGACCCGCCGAAGGGGATCCTGCTGACAGGCCCATCGGGGACTGGCAAGACCCTGTTGGCCCGTGCCCTGGCCGGGGAGGTAGGGCTCACCCTCATCACGGTGGACCAGACCAGCCTGCTGTCCAAGTGGGTGGGCGAGTCGGAGAAGGGGCTCCACGAGGTGTTCAAGCGGGCCAAGCAGGCCTCGCCCTGCATCGTCTTCTTCGACGAGATCGAGTCCATCGCGCCGATGCGGACGATGCACGAGGTCGGCGGCCACTTCCCGCGCCTGGTGAGCCAGCTGTTCCGCGAGTTGGACGACCTGCATGGCTCGCTGGGCGTCCTGGTCCTGGCTGCAACGAACCGGCCGGACCTGATGGAGCCGGCCCTGCTGCGGGTCGGGCGCTTCGACTACGTCCTGGAATTGCCACTGCCCAACCAGGAGGAGCGACGGGAGATCCTGGGCATCCATACCGAGGGGCTCCCCCTGGATGAGGATGTCAATCTCAGCGAGATCGCCGAGGCCACCGGGGGCTGGACGGGGGCCGATCTGGAGCTGGTCTGCAAGAAGGCGGCGATCCTGGCGTTGGAGGAGTCGCGGGGGAAACCATCCGAGGGCTTCCGCGTCTGCTCGCGACACCTGCAGGAGGCCCTGGGACAGACGCGGGTGATGAAATCATGACGTGAGGCCGCGAATCCTTGGCGGCGAGCTGGAGGGAGGTGAGGCGCGGCAAACAACGCGACGCAGAGGAGGATGCTTTTTGGACCGAGCGCTCTGCCAAAGGAGGCAAGTATGGCCAAGGTGCATGAGATAACGGTGTGGACACCGGGGGTGGTCAAGGACAAGGAAGGCCGGGACGTGGCGAACGGCCTGGCGCTGGCCGGGTCCAAGGAGGGAAAGTTCGTCCAGGCCTTCGACAACTATGTGGACCTTCCCGACCGCGTGAACGTCCCCGTGCGCAAGTACGCGCGCATCAGCGATGAACAGATCGAGATGCGCTACGAGTACGAAAACCACCATCCCGAGGTGGTGGTTCTCGTGAGTGATGCGATTGTGAAGGGGATGAATGTTCTTCTCGGGATGCCCAAGGGCGGCGTTCTGGTAGTGAACACGCCGCGGAAGCCAGAACAGATCCTGAAGTTCGTCCCGAACAAGGAGCTGTTGAAAGCCTTGGTATGCGTCGATGCCGACGGAATCGCGGGCAAGAGCACCGTGGACTTCTCCGGGACCGAGGGTGGCATCGACGCGACCCAGCTCGGTGCCGGCGTCGCGGCGCCCCTCCTGGGGGCCGTCGCCAAGGCCACCGGACTGGTGAAGCTCCAGACCCTTGAGCAGGTGGTCGCGAACAAGGCTGCTTTGAAGAGCGGGTACGAGCAGGCTGTGGTCCACACTGTGAACTGAGGCCGAGGCCTTTCAAAGGAGGTTCGGTTATGTACCTGATCCCTGAGCACAAGCGAGTGCCGTTCGCCGGCTGTACGCCGGCGCCGGTGACCGAACAGCGCATGATGATCACCGGCAACTGGCGGACCTACCGGCCCGTCATCGACCGGGAGGAGTGCGACCTGTGCATGAACTGCGTGGTCTACTGCCCCGACGCCTGCTGGCAGTTGAGCCAGGACGAGCAGGAAGTCGTGTGGAACAGCGAATATTGCAAGGGCTGTCTGATCTGCGTGAACGAGTGCACGCACGGCGCCTTGACCAAGGCCCACGAGCTCGATTTCGAGGATGGCGTCGTCCGACTCGAAAGGCCGTTCTAAGGAGGGATACTGATGGCTAAAGAAGTAATGATCAGCGGCTGCGCGGCCTCGGCCCAGGCAGCCAAGTTCGCGAAGGTCGAGGTGATCTGCTCCTTCCCCATTCGTCCCTACACGGCGGTGATGATGGAGCTGGCCAAGATGGTGGCCAATGGGGAGCTGGACGCGGAGTTCGTCCACGGCGAGGGCGAGCACGCCCAGCTTTCCGTGATGTATGGCGCGTCGGCCGCCGGCGCGCGCACCTTCACCGGGAGCTCCGGGGTCGGCGTGACCTACGCCTACGAGGTCTACTCGCCCATCTCCGGCGCCCGCCTGCCGGTCCAGATGATGATCGCCGACCGGACCCTGGATCCGCCCGGCGACTTTGGATCGGAGCATACGGACGTGTTGTGTGCTCGGGACATGGGCTGGCTCTTGGGCTGGGCCGAAGACCCCCAGGAGGCCTTCGACAACCACCTGATCAATTACCGGGTGGGCGAGGACCCACGGATCTACCTGCCCCAGTTCGTCTGCCAGGATGGCTACTTCGTCTCCCACATCCCGGGCAAGGTGGTCCTGCCGGATCAGAAGCAGGTGGACGAGTTCCTGCCGCCCCTCAAGATGGACCATCGGCTGGATCCGAAGAAGCCGATCTCGCACGGCCCGCAGATCCGCCCCGACCAGGGCGACGCGCTGGAACTGGCCCGGGCCATGGCCATGAGCGAAGTGCCGAAGGTGGTCAAGGAGGCCGTGGACGACTTCGGTCGAATCTTCGGGCGGAAGTACTCGCCGTTCGTGGAAGAGTACATGCTCGACGATGCCGACATGGCGATCTTCATCCAGGGAGCCCACGCCGGAACGGCCCGCACCGCCATCCAGAAGCTGCGGAAGCAGGGCGTGAAGATCGGCATGGCGAAGCTGCGGTTCGTGCGCCCCTGGCCGACGGAGGCCGTGGCTAAGGCTCTCTCCAAAGTCAAGGCAGTCGGGGTGGTGGAGACCAATACCTCGTTCGGCGGCGCCACGCAAGGCGGGGCCCTGATGTTCGAGGTGTGCACCTCCCTGTACGACCTACCCCAAAAGCCTCTCGTGACCTCGTTCATGGCTGGCCTGGGTGGCGAGGTCGTGAAGATCGAGGACTTCGAGTACATCGCCAAGCACCTCGCGAAGGCCATTAAAGAGGGGAAGGTCTGCAAGAGGACGCACTGGATCGGGTTCGAGCCCGAGTGAGGCAAGACACCTGGCTGTGTTGCGCGACGACACAGCGGGTTCCAATTTCCGACACCGAAGGGGCGAAGAAAGGAGTCGAGCATGGCAACTGCGGTCCAGACGCAAGAGCTATCTCCCATCCGGCGAATCCGAGACATACCGAAAGAAGAGTATTATGTCCCGGGCCATCGGACCTGTGCCGGCTGCGGCCCGGCTCTCCAATACAAGCTGGTGGCCAAGGCCGCCGGGCCGAACACCATCTTCATCGGCCCGACCGGATGCATGTACGTGGCGAACTCCAGTTACCTGTGCACCCCGTACGCGGTGCCCTGGATCCACGCCCAGATCACCAACGGTGGAGCCGTGGGTTCCGGAATCGAGGCCGCCTACCAGGTGCTCATCCGCAAGGGGAAGTGGCAGGGACAGCTTCCCAACGTGATCGTCATGGCGGGTGACGGCGGCTCCGTGGACATCGGCCTCCAGGCTATGTCGGCCATGATGTACCGCGGCCACGACGCCCTGTTCATCTGCTACGACAACGAGTCCTACGCCAACACCGGTATCCAGACCTCGCCGACCACGCCGTACGGTGCCGCTACCACCTTCACTCCCCCTGGCGAGATGATTCCCGAGGGGAAAAAGACCTTCCCGAAGGATCCACCACAGTTGGTCATTGGCGGGCACCCCGCGGTGAAGTACGTCGCCACGGCCTCCATCGCCTACCCTGTGGACCTGATGAATAAGGTGCGGAAAGCGCTGAACGTCAAGGGTCCGACGTTCCTCCATATCCACGCGCCGTGCCCGAAGGGGTGGAAGTTCCCCGAAGACAAGACGATCGAGATCGCGAAGCTGGCCGTCCAGACCGGGATGTTTGTCCTCTACGAGTGGGAGAACGGCGAGTACAAGTACCAGCACAAGCCCAAGGAGTACAAGCCGGTTGCCGAGTACATGAAGCTGATGGGCCGCTTCGCGCACCTGAAGCCGGAGCACATCCAGAAGATGCAGGCGTTCATTGACGCACGCCTGAAGGCGCCTGGCATCCCGGTAGAGATCCCGATTGCACCACCGCGGGCGCAGGCGTAGTTCATTGACCTGGGCGTGGCGGCGCTCGCCGGAGCGGCCGCCACGCCCTGTCCCCCGGTCACGGGGGAGGAGGCATGTTATCTTCTATAGATTCGCTTTCGAGAGACGAGGTTTTTGCGGACGACAGGTGGACCATGAAGCCACAGTCGTTTTCCGTTCCATTGGCAGCCCGTCGGTACGGCGTTCGCTCGAGGCTCGTCCTGCTGGTCGCTGCAGCGGCGCTCGTAGGGTCAAGCCGCGGTGCGGCGCAGCCGGATGCGCCGGGCGAGCCTGTCACCCTTCCGGGCGCCGAAATCTCCGGCTGGGGCCAGGTCGGCGAGGTGCCGGCCCGCTTTGGTCGTCCGGCCGGTGCGCCGCCCAAGGTCCCGGCGGTGCTGATTCTGCACGGCAGCGGCGGCGTTGACGGTCGGGGCGCCTTCTATGCACAGGCGCTGCAGGACGCGGGCATCGCCACCCTGGAAATCACGATGTTCCGGCCGGGCGGGCCTTTGGGATTGACCTTTGGGATTGCCACAGGGATTGCCCTCGACAGGCTACCACGGCATGCATAGACTCCCTTCGGTCCCGTGGTCCACACCGCGTTGTATTTGTAGCTTTGATCGCCCTTCGATCATCAGCGAAGGCTTCAGAAGAGTGCAGGGCAGCGGGCATGTAGGCGTGTACCTCGAAGCGGGACTGATCGAGGGACCCACGGGAGCGAGTGGGTGCGACTCGCGATAGGCCGGAGAGGACGACGGAAGGTGTGGAGGGCGGCGTTTTTTGTCACCTTGTTCGGATTTGCCGGCTTCCTCGCCTTAGACCTTGTGTTCGACGCCTTGAACGTGGACGACCTTGAGGTGTTCGGGTTCCCTGACGATGATGTGACCTTCGTGGGAAAGACAACGGTCGAGGATTATGCCGAGCCTTTCTTCGGCCGGGATCTTCCCCCCGCGGATTCGTCTGGCCTCGTTCCCGTTTCCCTATTGGCGTTCCTCCAAACCGAACCACTCGACAACCCTCTCTGGAGGGATCCCGTTTGTGTCCGGCGTAATTCTCTGCTCCCTCGGGTGAACCTCCTCCACGAGAAGGCCGACAGTAGTTCCCCGGCCGATCCTGCATAGCCGCTACCCCTCAAGATACAGTTCCTGAAAAACGGCTAACTCGCACACCTTCCAGACGTCGCATCGGAGAAAAGCGTTGCAACTCCGGTCAGATCAGGGGTGCCGCCCCGGCAGTCGTTTGGATCCGGGCGAACAGTTCCTGGTGAGGGTATTTGGCGGGCAGCCAGAGAATGCTGCTGCCACCGCGTTTGATCCACTGGGCCGGCAGCCACCAGAGCTCCCGTCGCAAGGTGGCGATATTCCAGTGCTGCACCTCCGGGGGCAAGCAGAGGAGCTGGAACGCCACCACCAGATCGTACGCCCAGAGGACCAGTTCCAGGTAGGTCGCATTCGCCCAGAAGCTGCGGGTGGGAATTTGGGCCAGGTGATAGGCGGACTTGAACTCCCGCAGCAGCAGCTCCTGAAAGCCGCGGTCGCAGTAGAACCGGTAGAGGGGGGCCGGCGTGATCTCGAGGTTGGTCACCAGCACCCGGTGGTAGGTGTAGCGTTTGAAGGTGAAGAGGTGCCGCTGGAGCTCCTCCGGCTCCAGGGCGGCGGGGCGTCGCACCGCGATGAAGCGATGCGGCTCCCGCCAGTGGAAGGGGGTGGAGGCGAACGCGGCGGCCTCCCAGCCCGCAGCGAACTCGTGGTAGCGGGCGGCCACCATGGACTTGCCCAGCCGCTCGGTCATGCGGGCCACGATGGCGTAGCCCACGCGCTCCTCGGTGAGGGCCTGGACGATCGCCTTGTCGTAGAAGGCGGCGTCGAGCCGGAGCCGCGTGCGGGGAGGGGCGATGGAGGTGGGGAGTTTCCCCAGCACCTCCTCCAAGAACGGCCCTGCCGCCCGGTTGGCGGGGACATTCCCGGCCCGGAGCTCCAGCCCGAGGCTCAAGCCGCTGCGCCCTTCGCTGGAGATAAGCGGCGCGTAGGAGCGTTGGCGATGGCGCCGCTTGGGGATGTAGCCCACGGCGGTGCCTTCCTGAGCACTATACGTGAGCAGGGCGGTCGTGTCGGCATCCACGGTGGCACTGTAGCGGAGGCCGAGCCGCGGGAAGAGGTGGGGCCCGAGCTTGTCGTGGGCCGTTTGCAGGTGCTGGAGGTCCTGGGGTCCGAAGCGCCAGAGGAAGGTCCGCAGGGTATCGCGGTGCGGGAAGTCGGGCAGCCCCAAGAGCGGCGGCAGGAGACCATTGTGTACGAGCGACTGGGTGCTCTCGATCCGACCAATCCCGGCTAGGCTGGCGAAGAGGTGCGCCAGGAAGAGATCGGCGGGATGGTAGGTTCGATGATGGGAATCCGGCCAGCGAACGGAGAGCTGGAGGAAGTGGCGCAACCTCAGAGATTTGCAAAACTGGTGAAAAAGGCACAGGCCGCCAAACCGGGTCAAGCCCGCTCTCTCGAAGGCGAAATGGAATTTTCGGGGTCCTTTGGGCATGCCTCAGAAGTGTATCAAAATGGTGGGTTTGTGAGGAACGCGTTTTACCGTCGAGAAAGCGGGCATTCATAGACGCGATTCAGGAATTAGCCGTTATTCAGGATATGATTCCGCATCAGAGGTAGCTTTTCTACGAATCCGTCATTCGGCATTGGGGCTCACCATCCATATGCCCAAGAAGGGGGGGCAGCATGGCAGCAATTGATCGTCCCCACGGCTTCCCCTCGGTTCCGCATCAAAATCCTCCTCGCTCTGCCCGTCGTCACCAGCTTCGTTTTGCATCTGCCCTTGGCGACCTGGTTCCGTTCTGGATGGTTAAGAGCGACCGGGCGGCCCACGTACTATTTGCCTTCGTTGTCGCGATGGCGGCAACCGTGGGCGCGGTGGTCGTTCGCTGGGCGATGGACCCCCTGGTGCGCCACGCCGAGCCTTTCGCGACGCTGTATGGCGCCGTGGCCTTGGCTGCCTGGCACGGTGGCTACGGACCGGCCCTGCTCACAACGGTCCTCGGCTATTTGGTAGCCAATTATCTCTTCATTGAGCCTCGTGGTGCCATCGCCCTCCCGGGAGCGGCCGATTTCCTCATGGTACCCCTCTACCTCATGTCCTGTCTCATCATCACCGGATTCGCCAGCGCGATGCGCGCCGCGCAGGGCCGTTATGAAGCCGCCGCTTCTGAAGCACTTGACAGGCAGAAGGAGCTAGAGCGCGAAATCGCTGAGCGCAAGCAAAGCGAGGAACGGCTTCGGTTGGCCCTCGCCGCCGGCCGCATGGCCACGTGGGACTGGAACCTCCGGACGGACGAGCCCAGCTCTTCGGAGAACTCTGAGGGCCTCCGCGGCCACGCTCCCGGAGCCTTCGACGGAACGTTGCAGGCCGGCTTGGGTCTGATCCACCCGGAGGACCGGGAGCAGGCGCTCCAGGCCATTGCCCGGGCGGTTGGGCAGCGGACAGAGTACGAGAGCGAGTTCCGCACCCTCTGGCCCGACGGGAGCACCCACTGGATGCTGCGGAAGGGCAAGATCCTGACCGACGAGCGGGGCCAGCCCGCGCGGATGATCGGCGTAAGCATGGACATTACGGAGCGCAAGCAGGCGGAAGAGGCGATCAAGGAAGCCGACCGCCGCAAGGACGAGTTCCTGGCGATCCTGTCCCATGAGCTGCGGAGCCCGCTGAACGTCGTCCTCCTCTGGGTCCGGCTGCTCCGATCGGGGGTGGTCGACGCTGCCACGGTGCAGCAGGCGCTCGAGATCATCGAGGAGAACGCCGGCCTGCAGAATCGGCTCATCGCCGACCTGCTGGACGTGAGCCGGATCATTGCGGGGAAGCTCACCTTAGACATGCGCGCGGTCGATCTTGCCCGCGTCACGGAGATCGCCGTCGACTCATACCGTCCTCTGGCGGCCGCCAAGCGCATCCCGATCAATATGTGCGTGGAGCACGATGTCGGGTCCATTGTGGGGGATCCGGCCCGCCTGGGACAAGTGATCGGGAATTTGCTCTCCAATGCCGTGCAGTTCACGCCTGAAGCAGGACGTATCGACGTTACACTTCTCCGGGCGGGAGATAGCGCGCGGATCACCGTGACCGATACAGGCAAGGGGATCAGATCTGAGTTTCAGCCACGCCTGTTCGAACGGTTCCAACAGGACGAGAGCGCGCGGCCGCATGCGGGTCTCGGCCTGGGACTGTATACGGTTCGGCGGCTCGTCGAGTTGCACGGCGGCAGGGTGTCTGCCAGCAGCGAGGGAGAAAACCGCGGGGCGACATTCACTGTCGAACTGCCGCTTGCTGGGGCACACGGTGCGTCAGCGCCGACGCCTGCGGTCGCAACTTCGGAGCCACTGCCCGTTGATTCTCTGAGCCTTGCCGGTGTGTACGTGCTGGTGGTGGACGACGATGCGAGGACCGGTGAGGTGCTGACGACGGTGTTGCGCCAGCACGGCGCTGAGGCTACCGGCGTCACCTCGGCACGAGAAGCCCGAGAGGTGTTACAGAAGACCATGCCCGACGTGCTGCTGTGCGACATCGCGATGCCCGAAGAGGACGGCTTGACCTTCATCGCAGAGCGACGAGCGCGGGGAGATGAGCGCGGGGGTGCGATTCCCGCCGTGGCGCTGACGGCCAGCGCATCCAGCGAGGACCGGGATCGCGCCCTGCTGGCGGGGTTCGATCGCTACCTGATTAAGCCCGTGGAAGCTGGCGAGCTGTGTGCCGCCATCGGCGAACTCTGCACCCGACGTCCCGGGCGGACGGGGCCGCGGCGATAGCAGGGAGCGGGGCAAGGAGGCGCAGGGTGACCAGGAAGGAGATCGGCGTCGTCATCGTGGACGATCACGAAGTGGTGCGGCACGGGCTCCGCCTGGCGCTCGAAGCAGAACCCGACATGACCGTCGTCGGCGAGGCACGGACCGGCGAGGAGGCCGTCACCGTGGCCCGGGAGACGCAGCCGGAGGTGATGCTCCTGGACGTGAAGCTGGGCGATCTCGACGGGCCCGAGGTCTGCGCCCGCGTCCTCCAAGCCGCCCCCGGGACGGCGGTGGTGATGCTGACCAACTACGTCCAGGATGCCCTGGTCTTGCGCAGCCTGGCGGCGGGCGCGAAGGGCTATTTGGTCAAGGATGTAGAACTCGCGGATTTGAAGAAGATGATCCGCTCCGTCTGGCGGGGGGGCGCGGTGCTCGACGCCAAGGTCGCTGGTCGGGTGATCGCCAAGGCGACAGGCGAGCGAACGTCTCCTGCGACAGACGGCGTATCAGATGACGTCGCGGGGACCCTCTCGCAGACTGACCTAGCCATCCTCCGTTGCCTGGCCGAGGGCCGGAGCAACAAAGAGATCGCCCAGCGCGTCAATCTGAGTCCGCATACGATCAAGGATCATCTGGAGAAGATGTTCGGTCTCCTGGCAGCCCGGTCGCGGTCTCATCTCGTCGCCGAGGCGATCCGGCGTGGCCTGATCTGAGGCCCACACCCCCGATCGGGGGTCCTCCCACCCCCCAAAGTTCATCCGAAATCCCTCCGGCTGGGCGATGCGTTGCTGGCGCTGTTGTCCGATAAAACTGGGTGTTCTCCCAAAAGTGTCTGGTGCTAACTGCTCGAATTCACGGTTCTAGAGGTCCCAGGCCACGCAGTGGCTGTTTTGGGTACTCCGCCAATTTCCAGCGAGCCCTGGGGCGGGCGGGGGGCCCCCGATGGCGCCAGCCGAGAGCGCCCGGGGGCTGCCCGCCCTCCGTGTGGCCCTGCGGCTGATTTTTCGTAACCCCTTGTTTTCAAGGTCGTAATTCCATCGGACACTTTTGGGATAGGAACCAAAATTGTAAACGGGACCGGTGCTGCGTCAGCCTCGCCGCCCAAGCCCGTGGAAGCTGGCGAGCTGTGTGCCGCCATCGGCGAACTCTGCACCCGACGTCCCGGGCGGACGTGGCCGCGGCGATAGCAGGGAGCGGGGCAAGGAGGCGCAGGGTGACCAGGAAGAAGATCGGCGTCGTCATCGTGGACGATCACGAAGTGGTGCGGCACGGGCTCCGCCTGGCGCTCGAAGCAGAACCCGACATGACCGTCGTCGGCGAGGCACGGACCGGCGAGGAGGCCGTCACCGTGGCCCGGGGGACGCAGCCGGAGGTGATGCTCCTGGACGTGAAGCTGGGCGATCTCGACGGGCCCGAGGTCTGCGCCCGCGTCCTCCAAGCCGCCCCCGGGACGGCGGTGGTGATGCTGACCAACTACGTCCAGGATGCCCTGGTCTTGCGCAGCCTGGCGGCGGGCGCGAAGGGCTATTTGGTCAAGGATGTAGAACTCGCGGATTTGAAGAAGATGATCCGCTCCGTCTGCCGGGGGGGCGCGGTGCTCGACGCCACCTCGTTGGAGAGGCGATCCGGCAAGGGTTGATCTGAGGTCCACACCCCCGATCGGGGGTCCAAGACCCCTGATTGGGGGTCCTCCCACCCCCCAAAGTTCATCCGAAATCCCCCCGGCTGGGGGATGCGTTGCTGGCGCTGTTGCCCCATAAAATTGTAAACGGGACCGGTGCTGCGTCAGCCTCGCCGCCCAAGCCCGTGGAAGCTGGCGAGCTGTGTGCCGCCATCGGCGAACTCTGCACCCGACGTCCCGGGCGGACGGGGCCGCGGCGATAGCAGGGAGCGGGGCAAGGAGGCGCAGGGTGACCAGGAAGAAGATCGGCGTCGTCATCGTGGACGATCACGAAGTGGTGCGGCACGGGCTCCGCCTGGCGCTCGAAGCAGAACCCGACATGACCGTCGTCGGCGAGGCACGGACCGGCGAGGAGGCCGTCACCGTGGCCCGGGGGACGCAGCCGGAGGTGATGCTCCTGGACGTGAAGCTGGGCGATCTCGACGGGCCCGAGGTCTGCGCCCGCGTCCTCCAAGCCGCCCCCGGGACGGCGGTGGTGATGCTGACCAACTACGTCCAGGATGCCCTGGTCTTGCGCAGCCTGGCGGCGGGCGCGAAGGGCTATTTGGTCAAGGATGTAGAACTCGCGGATTTGAAGAAGATGATCCGCTCCGTCTGCCGGGGGGGCGCGGTGCTCGACGCCACCTCGTTGGAGAGGCGATCCGGCAAGGGTTGATCTGAGGTCCACACCCCCGATCGGGGGTCCAAGACCCCTGATTGGGGGTCCTCCCACCCCCCAAAGTTCATCCGAAATCCCCCCGGCTGGGGGATGCGCCGCCGCCGCTGCTTACCTAGAATACCATGGTAAAAGCAGGTGCTGTTTTCTCCAGTTCCCGGGACGCTCCAAACTCCCAGTGGGGCAACGGATACGCTGGGTCCTCACACTGCCAGGGATCCGGGGTGTTTCTCTCTTGTGAAGGGGGTCACGAAATTGGGGCACGTTCGGCATTCTTGTGAGCAGCTGTGCGGGGGCGGCGGGTGAGATTGACCGGATTCCATATGAATGCCGTCGGCTGGATGCTTGTCTTTAACTCGTGCGCAGTACAGGCCCAGGAAGCGCGGGAGCTGTCCCGACTTTGGGAGAAGGTCGTCCGGGCGCGCCGTGGCGGCGTACACGGGTGCCCGCGCCACACGCCAGGTTCGGCAGATCCAGGCGAGGGGCAGGGGCGGCCCGTGCTCGGGCTCACCTGGCCCGTCATCGCCTGGACCTCTTCCACTCGTCCGCGACGCCCCTTTTTTCGATGAGGCCCTCGGCGAGTTCGAGCCGCATCATGCGTGCGCCGATCTTCGCCTTGGCGACCGTCAACTCGCGCTCCTCCGGATCGCCGCGACTCCGGAGGTCCCGCTGGCCGGCTTCCAGGAACCGCCGGTGCCCGCTCTCCAGCTCATGCGTCGGCACCTGGGTCTCCCGGGAGACATGGTCCAGCGGTTCCCCGCGAATAAGCCGAAGCACGACCTCCTGCTTTCGCGGCGCGCTCCAGCGTTCCGGGGGTTCCGGTGGGGTCGGATTCGGGGGCAGCTTGGGGATGCGGTCCCATTGCTTCGCTATGGCCACCCTCCTGATTGCTCGCCATTGTACGCGAGCTGGGTGTCCAAGGAAACCGGGTCCGATTTAGGGGGCTCAACTTCCAAAGCTAATTTGGACAAGAGTGGTTCCGCTCATAGAAATACGCAGGAGGTTCCGGCTTTCGCGGGAGCGTTCTGCTCGCTTTGCGGTCTGTAGCCACTCGGGGACTGGGCGTTTTATGGCAAAGCGCGCATCCATCCCGGCAATCCATTTTGGGCCCGCAATCGTGGGCTCAAGGCAAGCGGAACTCTTGGCAGCCCGGGGGCCGCCCACAGAACCCGTTCCGCCTTGAGGCGAAGGTGGATACCAGTTGCAATGGACGCATCGGTCCCGCAGGGCTTAATCGGATATGAGGAAACCCAAGGAGCAGGTGTCTCTTTTCCGCGCAGCCTCTCCGACAATCCTCCACAGGCGATGCGCAGGAGGTAACCTCATGATGAGATGGCGGATCCTTTGCGCCTTGGCCGGGGTCCTATGCCTGCTCGGCGTTGGCGCCACAAGCGGGTACGCGCAGTCGCTGGAAGACCTGCGCACGACAATCAACCAGCTGCGCCAGCAGCTTGACCTCCAGCAGAAGCGGCTTGAACAGCTCCAGACCGAGCAGGCCGCGCAGCAGAAGGAGCAGAAGCGGCTTGAACAGCTCCAGACCGAGCAGGCCGCGCAGCAGAAGGAGCAGAAGCGGCTCGCCGAGGCTGTGCAGGCCGCGCAGCAGAGTACGCCCGAGATCGTCAGTGAGGCGGTCTCCAAGTGGCTCCGGGAGCACCAACCCGAAACGGCCACGATCTCGCTCAAGAACGGATTGGCGGTTACCCTCTACGGGCATGGCGACCTCTCCGTCGACGGGATATTCACGGGTGTCCGCCCCCATAGCAATGTAAACGACTGCTACGACTATGGCTGTGCCTCCGGCGCGCCCGGCACGGTCCTGACCCACACCAACCTCGCCGGGGTGTCCAGCAACAATTCCTATCTCGGCGTGCGAGGTGTGTACAAGTTTTCTGATTTGCCGGGATGGGGGGCCGTCTTGCAGTTCGAAACACTGCTTGAGGCCGCCTCGACTCCCTCGGAAAAATCGTCGCTGGGATCGCGCGACAGCTTTGTAGGGCTGCAGGGACCTTGGGGGGCGATCAAGCTTGGCAAGGAGGACACGCCGTACAAGAAGTCGACCAACGCCTTCGATCCGATGGCCAACACGATCGGGGATTACAGGAGCATCATGGCCAATACCGGCGGCGACCTCCGGGCGGAGTTCGCTCTGCGCACGCCCCACTCCATCTGGTACGAGTCACCGACCTGGGAGGGGCTCTCCGGGAGCGTGCTTGTCTCCCCGGGCCAAAACTCCTCGGTCAACGACGACAACTTCGCCCTGGGGGAAACCCTCTGTACCGGGGCGAGCCCCCGCGGCTCCGGCAGCGGCTGGGTGACGAGTTCCAGCATCGGGGAGGGCGCGTGCACCGACGGTTCGTTTGGCACGGCAGTGAGTACCGCTGTCAACTATCGGCGGGGACCATTCACTGCCATCGCCGCCTATGAATTCCATTCGCACGTGAATCGGACAGGCGATGAAGCCAACGCCGCCTCAAGCACCAGCGTAGCCGTACTGGGCGCCTCCCCCTACACCGGCGCGACGCTTGCCCCTGGGAGCGTCGGGATCCGCGACGAGATGGCGGGAAAGGTGGGTCTCGGTTACCGCTTCGGCAACACGCAGCTCTACGGGATCTTTGAGTACATGAAGCGTGACGCCCCCGTCGCGCTGTACGACGAGCGGTCGCGGGCCGGCTTGTTTTTCAGCGTGACGCAGTTCGTCGGCCCCAAATTGGCATTCAGCGCGTCATACGCGCACGCGTTTAAGGCGCCCGGCGATCCGATGCGCTTTGACCCGGACGGGCAGCCCATTGGCCCCGACAACCAGGCCGACCAGATTGCTCTCATGGCGAGGTACAGGTTCTCGCCCGTGGTCAGCGTCTATCTGGTTGGAGTTGACCTGATTAACCACGACGGTGCTCATTACTGTCTCGGCCCAGGTACCGGTGGACTAACAGGTTGTAGTCGGGATGCTAACAACAACACGGTTCACGGAGCCAACATACTGGGAATCGGTTCGGGTATAACCTTCGACTTCTGAAACCAAACTGACTCGTGTAAGCGGCGAGAAAGAAGGTGAAAAAGGGCGTCACCGAGGGTACCCCGGATAACGCCTCACGGACCTGCACCTCCTGCCAGGCCCCCTTGGAGGCGGAGGGGAGCCACTGTGGCCGGGACCCGGCCAGAGTGGCTCCATCGCCGTCAGGGAGGGATTGCTGCGCCTGCTGACCCGCGAGGAGCTCCAGGGCGTCGCGTCCCACGAGATGTCCCATACCAAAAACTACGACATCCGGCTCATGATGATCATCGGGACGCTCCTGGGGGCCATCGCCCTGCAAAATGCGAGCGTGCCGAAAGGAAGCTCATGAGGATGGGATTCCCGGAAGCAAGATGGCTCAAGGTACCCTCCGGGCGTCCGAAGCCGGGCGACGAGAAGGCTGCTTCACCTCAGAGAAGGGAGTGGATATGTCTCCCGCCGTAGTCCTCGCGATCGTTTGGGCGTTCTATGGCCATCTGGTCTCCTATTGGATCTACAGGTTCGACCTGATGCGGGATACGATGGGCGAAAACGATTCCCCCTTCCTCGCATAGGGAGGTCTCACCTCGAGTGGAACGATAGACGGCGGACAGTATGGTTAGGGCTGGGGGCGCGAGAAGGATTCGGAAGACGCAGCCAAGTGCAGGGGGCGAGGAGGTGCGGGTGCCTGGCCTTGTCCCACTCACAGGAGGAGGCAAATGAAACCAAAACAGGTGTGGTAGGTGATTGTCGTTGTCGCAGTGATTGCCGGCATTCTCGCTGTGTGGGACGGGAGCGCTTCTGCCGCGTGGCAGCCCACCAGGCCCGTTGAGTTCAACGTGCCGGCCGGCACGGGAGGTGGGGCCGACATCATGGCCCGGTTCCTCTCACCCTTGTTCGAGAAGAACAAAGCCAGCGAGCAGCCGTGGATCGTCGTGAACCCGTCGGCGAGTGCTTGAAGCTGCAGGGCCGGTTCGCCCGTTTGAACGAGGTGCACATCGCCCAAATGCAGGCGTTCGGGGATACCAGGCTGACAGCCTCTGGCAAGCAGGCGCAGATCTTGGTGCCGATACCGCGCGAGGCCTGATTCATTTGTCCCGGGCGTGGCGACGCTCGCCGGAGAGCCGCCACACCCTGTTTCCCGATCACCGGGGGGAGGTATGCATTATGATCCAGGAAAGGCAACTCATGGACGACCCGGAGATGAGGTTCCGCTGGGTGGTGCTCTGTGCCCTGGTTCTCTGCATGATGGCAGTCGCGAACGCCCAGTATGCTTGGACGTTGTTCACAGGCCCCCTTCAGAAGGAGTTCAAGACCACCCTGGCCATCGTGCAGGTGACCCTGGCCATTTTCATTGCCATTCAGACGTGGCTCGTCCCAGCCGAAAACTATCTGGTGGACAAGTTCGGGCCCCGCTGGATCATGACGATCGCCGGGCTCATCGTGGGAATCAGCTGGGTCTGGTCCTCCAAGGTGACCTCCATCCCCGGACTGTACCTTGCCTACGGCTTGGGTGGTGTCGGGGTCGGTGCCGTCTATGGCGCCTCCGTCGGCATGGCGGTCAAGTGGTTCCCCGACCATCGCGGCCTCGCGGCCGGTCTGGTGGCAGGCTCCTATGGGTTCGGCACGCTCTTCACCGTGCTGCCGATTCAGGCGATTATCACCTCATCCGGCGGCTGGCGGCAGGCTTTCTTCACGTTCGGCATCATCCAGGGGGTCGTCGTCATGCTCGCCTCCCAGGTGGTCCGGGCGCCGCGGCCAGGCTGGATACCCGTGGGCTGGGTAGCCAAGACCACGGGCAAAGGGCTGCTCCAGTCCGCCCGGAACTACACGCCGCGTGAGATGATGTCCACACTCCCCTTCTATATCCTTTACGCGATGATGACCATGGTGGCCTTCGGGGGCATGATGGTGACCGCCCAACTGAGCCCCATCGGCAGGTCCTACGGACACGACAAGGTCACCATCCTGCTCATGAACGCGGTCGCGCTGGCCCTGATGCTGGACCGGCTCCTGAACGGCTTCACGCGGCCCATGTGGGGCTGGATCTCGGACCACATCGGCCGCTATAACACCATGGCCTTGGCGTTCACCCTGGAGGCCATCGCGATCAACGTGTTCGCTCTGGTAGTCCACAACACGCTCGGCTTTGTGATCATGTCCGGGCTGACATTCTTCGCCTGGGGCGAGATCTACTCGCTCTTCCCGTCAGCCATCACCGACATCTACGGGACGAAGTATGCGGCCACCAACTACGGCATACAGTACACGTCCAAAGGACTGGCCACGTTGCTGGCGGCGCCGGGCGCGGCGTGGCTCATGCAGCAGACCGGCAGCTGGATGCCCGTGTTGTACACGGCAGTCGCCATGGACCTGGGCGCCGCCGCTTTAGCCTGGTTCTGGCTGAAGCCACTCGTGGCGCGGCGGCTGAGCGCGGAAGCGGCCGGTGCGAAGGCGCAATATGTGACTGCACATTGATCCCCGGGATCTGCCAACAAGGTAGCCAGATGCCTTCTAACCGTCTGAAGCCGGGGGTGCAACCGCCCCCGGCTTCTCTTTGCCGTCTGTAGCCGGAGGCGATTTTCGCCGACATATCGCCCAGATTTCGCGGACAATCACTGTGGAGACCCGAGCGTACTCCTTTGGTTATAAGGTCCGGGTCTGACGCCGCACGGCTACGGCTCAGTGTGGAGATGACAGGAGATGCGCATCCTGGTGACCGGCGCGAATGGCAGCCTGGGGCGAGAGTTGGTCCCCGCCCTCCTGGCCCGTGGCCATCACGTCGGGGCGCTGGACAAGGAGCTGGGGGCGCTCCAGGCCCAGCCCCACCCTGGGCTTACGCTGGTGCGGGGCGCCGTCGAAGACCGGGCAACGGTGGAACAGGCAGTATGCGGTGCCGAAGCGGTCATCCACCTCGCCTGGTCCTTCTCGGATGATCCGCAGGTTCTCCTGGAACAAGATCTGCGCGGGCACGTGCTGCTCCTTCAGGCGGCGAAAGCGCAGGGGGTCCGGCATTTCATTTACACCAGTACCGCTGTCGTGTACGGGAAGCCGGTCCGCGTGCCGATTGACGAAGACCATCCCCTGCGGGTGCTGGAGGCGCGGAAACCCGCCTACGGGATGGCCAAGGAGTTCGCCGAGAAGCTATCGCTCCTGGCCGCACGGACAGGAGGCCCACCGGCCACGATCGTGCGGTTCTGGTGGGCGTTTGGTGATGAGATCGGTGGCCGGCATCTGCGTGAGATGTTGGGCACGGCGGCGGTCGGCAAACCCCTGCCTGTCCCGGGGAGCTGTGGCGGGAGCTTCCTGTCCATGCAGGACTTCATTCAGGCGGTGGAGTTGATCCTTCTCAACCCCCGAAGCTTCGGACAGGTCTTCAACCTGGCCAGCGCCTACGTCACCTGGGAAGAGATCGCGCGGATGGCGGTGGAGATCACGGGCTCGTCCGCAGGGGTCGAGGTGATTCCCGCGGCAAACTGGACAGGGGCGGCCTTCCTCGCGGATCGGTGGGAGCTGGATGACCGAAGAATCCGCGAGAAGCTGGGCTTCAAAGCCACCCGCGACCCGTCTGGTGTTCGCGACGGCTTACGGCGGGCAATTGCACGCACCTGGCAACGCGCGGCGACTTGAGGTACTTGACCACGGCTCGGTGGCTGCCTTTCAGCATTCATCCCGATCTTGTACGCTGGCTTACACCTTTGGCTCAAGGAGACGGTTTCCACTTGGTGCGAGGGCCAGTGTATAGTAAGATTCAGGCGTCGGCAATCTTCTGAATGACATTCCACAATTTGGCCGCCAACTCTAGAGTCCGGGCGATCTAGGCGACGGGGAGAGACCACTAGACATGAGCTGGGAATTGATCGTCGGCGTGCTCACCATCATTTACGTGAACTTCATCCTGTCCGGGGACAACGCCGTGGTGATCGCCATGGCCGTCCGTTCTCTGCCGCCCAGGCAGAAGAAGCTGGGGATCTTCTGGGGGGCCTTCGGCGCCGTGGCCCTTCGGATCGTGCTCATCGTGGTGGCGCCGATGTCTATGCCCGTGGTATTATGGTGTAGGCGCACCCATATTTTCCTGCTCCCCCGCACAACAGAAGGGGAATCCAACTAGCGTTCAAGCCGTTTCATTGGCGCCGAGGCTTCGCGATGCGGCTTGCCCTGATGCAGAAGCGACGATCCCCGTGGTGGCGGATAAGCGTTCCGATCCTGTGCGCGCTCATCCCCTTTTACCTCGTCGTTGAAATCATGGAGCTTGACGGAACCGATGATGAGGATGGGGAAGTTGAAGCCTTGTGCGAAAACGAAGAAGCGTCAACGCAAGTCACAAAAGGTGGTGATGGCCCTCTACTAACCCCCGAAGGCAGTCACTCGAAGGCATCCTTGAATTCCTTAGTCGCTTCGTTTTCCAGATTGAGGCGCTGGCTTGCCGCCGCCAGGCCTCGACTTGAGCGTGGCCTTCGCACGGCCGCCCTCCGCGCTCTTGGTAGTCGGCGCCCGACAGCACCGCCAACCGTCTTTGCCGTCCGTTCAAATTCTCCTGCCACTGATCCTGCCTAACTCCCGTCTGTCTGAGACCGTGGCACCTTAGTTCCCGGCCTTTCATCTCTGTTTGTCCTTTTGTCGCATCAGGAGGGAAAGACGATGCCACTTTTCATGTACCAATTCAAATACACCCCCGCAGCCTGGGCCGCTTTCGTGAAGAAGCCGGAGGACCGGCGTGCCCTCGTCGATGAACTGCTGAGGAAACTGGGCGGCCGACTGGTTTCCGCTTACTACGCCTTCGGCGAGTGGGATGGCCTAGTCATTTTCGAGGCACCCGATGAAAACAAGGCTCTGGCCGCCATCGCCACCATCATCTCGCCTGGCCATCTGGAGGCGACCAAGACGAGCGTGCTGTTCACCATGGAGGACACGATAAAGGCGATGAACGTGGCGAGTACGTTGACGTTCCGGGGGATAGAGGGGCTGCCATCTCCCTGGCCGGCGTGAACCACGATTACCCGAGCGCACTCCTGGGCTGGGCTCCCAAGAAGGCGAAGCGACCTGCGGGTGTCACACCTGAGGTGGCAATCCATGACGGGTGGACAAAGCGACAAGATCCACCTCCGGGGGTTGGCCGAGCGACGCCGCGAGAATCGGCAGCCGCTCTGTCCACAGTTTCGCCTGTGCCACCTGGAGAGGTCGTACCCGGTGCGAGGCTACTGCGTCTTCGCCCAATCGCCCGGAGGGTTCATGGTCCCGAGCATCGAGGAGTACCGGGAGCATTGCATGACTCCGCGGTACGGCGAGTGTTGTTGGTTCCGACGGGCCCAAGACAACACCAAGTCTGCAGAAGGGCGAACCAGAGAAGACTCAGGCCGTGAGGGGATGTAGGGCCTTCGGACAGGTCGGGTCGCCACTTGATGGCATTCGACATTCTATGACCCAGGCTGGAACTAAAAGGGCTCGCGAGGGGAATCGCGGCCGGAAAGCGAGGTGATAGCAGACATAAAAGGAAAGTCAGATACATCTAAGGGGTAGATCCCGCCGACGGTTGAACGAAGTGGGCGTGCTTTGGCGGGACACGGAACAAGGAGGCAGCCATGAGTCCTGAGCTGGTACTCTCTAAAGTGGAACCGGGGTACGGCCCACGCTACGAGCAGGATGACTTTCCGGACCCACCGCGGGATGTGACCTTCCGGAAGCTGATGGCGGTTCTGGGTCCCGCCATCATCGCGCTGGGTGGGACCATCGGCGGCGGGGAATGGCTGGTCGGCCCGTCCTTGTTCGTGAAGTGGGGCCTGGCCCTCCTCTGGATCACCACCGTGTCGTCGGTGCTCCAAACCTACCTGAACCTGGAGATGTGCAGGTACACGCTCTACACCGGCGAGCCCATCACCGTGGGCTTCATGCGGCTGGCCCCGGGCAAGGCGTTCTGGGGGTGGTTCTTCACCATCATCGGGTTCATGGAGCGGGCCATGCCAGGCTGGGCCTTGGGGACGGCCACGGCCCTGGCGGCCGCGCAACTGGGCCGGATCCCGGGGGCGCCGGACAAGGGCACAGTGATCGTTTGGGGATACGTCGTCTTCGCTTCCTGCTGCATCATTATCTCCCTGGGCAGGACGATCGAGCGGACGCTGGAGTGGGCCAACTGGATCATGATGATCGTGGTCCTGGGCGGCCTCTTCCTCCTCGACCTGTACATCGTCCCGGCCTCGGTCTGGTGGGAGGGGTTCACGGGGTTCTTCAAGTTCGGCTTCGTTCCCAAGGGAGTGGACCTCCTCCTGCTCGGCGCCCTGGTCGGCTACTCGGCCTACGGGGGCTTCGGCAACAACGCCATCAGCAACTGGTACCGCGACAAGGGCTACGGGATGGGCGGCAAGGTCGGCTACATCCCGGCGGCCATCGGCGGCAAGCTCTATCACGTCTCTCACGTCGGCAGGATCGCTCCCCAGACTGCCGAGAACATGGACCGCTTCAAGGGCTGGTGGAAGTTCCTGAACATTGACCAGTGGTTCATCTTCTTCGGGGGGGCCATGGCGGGGATGTTCCTGCCCGGGATCCTGTACGTTGGTGTGCTGCCGCGCGGCATGGATCTCCCGTCCTGGGGCATCGCGGCGTCCGCCGCCAGTGGCCTCATCAAGGAGATGGGGAACTTCGGCTGGTTCCTGGCCCTGTTCTTCGGGTTCTGGATCCTGTACAGCACGGCCATCAGCAACGTGGACCTGGTCGTCCGGCAGGCCACGGACATGCTGTGGTTCGGCGTGGAGGGGGTCCGCCGCTGGGCCAAGGCCGACATCCGCCGCGTCTACTACACGCTCCTCATCGTGTTCTTCGTCTGGGGGGTCACCTTCGTCAACATCGCGCTCCCCCTGGTGATCTTTGCCATCAGCGCCAATATCGCCAACTTCACCATGGCCCTCTCGGCCGTCTTGACCATTCGGGTCAACCGGAAGTTCTTGCCGAAGGAGTACCGGGGCAGCCTGTTCCGAGAGGTGGTGCTGGTCGTCAGCCTGTTGTTCTTCGGGTTCTTCTTCGTGGTGTTCCTCCTGAACCGGTTCTTCGGCTTGAAGTTCTGACAGGACGACGTCGGGGCTTCCGGTGGTCCGCCGGAAGCCCCGATGCCGGGGGGTTAATCGTTCCCTACCTCGACTGGGGCACCTTCGGGACGGCTTGCATCGGCCGGACCACCCGGCCCCAAAGTCTTAGGGTTTGAGAGCTGTTAGAAACCGACAGGAAATGACCAGCCGGGCCTGCGTGCGACGCCGTCCGCGAGCGGCCCATCCTGGAGGCAGGGGATGCGCATCCTGGTGACCGGCGCGAATGGCAGTGTGGGGCGTGAGATCGTTCCGGCACTCCTGGCGCGCGGCCGCGACGTGACGGCGCTGGACAAGGAGATGGGGGCGCTCCAGGCCCAGCCCCACCCTGGGCTTACGCTGGTGCGGGGCGCCGTCGAAGATCGGGCGGCGGTGGAACAGGCGGTCCGCGGCGCCGAAGCGGTCATCCATCTCGCCTGGTCCTTCTCGGATGATCCACAGGTTCTCCTGGAGCAGGATCTGCGCGGACACCTGCTGCTGCTCGAGGCGGCGAAGGTGCAGGGAGTCCGGCATTTCATCTACACCAGTACCGCCGTGGTGTATGGGAAACCGATCCGGGTGCCGATTGACGAGGATCATCCGCTGCGAGTGCTGGAGGCGCGGAAACCGGCCTACGGGATGGCCAAGGAGTTTGCCGAGAAGCTCACCCTCCTGGCGGCGCGGACGCAGGCTCTTCCGGCCACGATCCTCCGATTCTGGTGGGCCTTCGGAGAGGAGATCGGTGGCCGGCATCTGCGTGAGATGTTGCGCACGGCGGCGGCTGGCAAACCCCTGCCTGTCCCGGCGAACTGTGGCGGGAGCTTCCTGTCCATGCAGGACTTCATCCAGGCGGTGGAGTTGATCCTTCTCAATCCCCGAAGCTTCGGGCAGGTCTTTAACCTGGCCAGCGCCTACGTCACCTGGGAAGAGATCGCGCGGATGGCGGTGGAGATCACGGGCTCGTCCGCAGGGGTCGAGGTGATTCCCGCGACGGAATGGACCGGCGCGGCCTTCCTTGCGGATCGGTGGGAGTTGGACGACCGAAGGATCCGCGAGAAGCTTGGTTTCAAACCCACTCGGGAGCCTGCGGGTGTTCGCGACGCCTTGCGGCGGGCAATGGCACGCACGTGGGAACGTACCGTAGCGTGAAGCATTTCACCCCCGCGATGGTCACTGTTCAACATGCATGTACCCTTGTTCGCTCCTTGCATCTTTGCTATAAGGGTAAGCCAACTGGTATCCGGGCGAGGGGGGGGTATATTGTATTCAGCCGGTTCGGCCACTCAGCCGACGGCGTTCTGATGCAATGATGTTCCACAGCTTGGCCGTGAACTCCAGAGCCCGGACGGATCTAGGGGCCGGCAGGAGAGATCACTGATCATGAGCTGGGAATTGATCGTCGGTGTGCTCACGATCATTTACGTGAACTTCATCCTGTCCGGAGACAACGCCGTGGTAATTGCCTTGGCCGTCCGCACGCTGCCGCCCAGGCAGCAGAAGCTGGGGCTCTTTTGGGGGTCCTTCGGGGCTGTCGCCCTGCGGATTGGCCTGACGTATGTCGCGGTACTCCTCCTCGAGGTGCCGGCCCTGCGGCTGACGGGAGGCTTGGTGCTTGTCTGGGTTGCCTGGAAGCTTGTCAAGCCGGCTGAGGGAGACGGAGAAGCGCACGTCAAGTCCAGTGCGAATCTGTGGGAAGCGGTGAAGATCATCATCATCGCCGATTTGATTATGTCCACGGACAACGTCCTGGCTGTGGCTGCCGCCGCCAAGGGAAGCCTCGCTCTCCTCATTTTCGGCCTCGGCCTCAGCATTCCGATCATCCTGTGCTGCAGTGCCGTGATTGCCCTGCTGATGAACAAGTACCCCTGTCTGGTGATCCTGGGTGGCGCGATCCTGGGCAAGGTGGCTGGCGATCTGATCGTCACCGACCCCTTGGTTCACGCCCAGATCAAGCCGTTTGCGAATCTCGCCGAATGGGTTGTGCCCATTTTCTTCGCGGTGGTGATCCCAATCGTCGCCAGATGGAAGGAAGTAGTGAGTCGGCTTGGCGGCGGGCGGCGCCGTCCGGAGGTTGTTAAAGAAGTCGTGAAGTAACCCGTCCCGGCGGCCGGTGGCTGGTGCCGCCGTGTTGATGGCCACACCCGGAGCGAGGTGTGGCCGCCGTCGGATTCCGGGCAGGAACAATTGACTTCGGGGGAAAGGAGTGCCGTCATAACTGGCTCTCGCACACTCCTTATCTTCGCCAGCACCGACCGGGACCATCCATCCCGACATCGCGCCCCCTCCCCCTCGGATGGACGGTTCCTTTTTTCGCTTCACGGTGGCGCGAGCCACGAAAGGAGTCGTCATGCGGAAGATGATAGGACTCGTGGGGCTGGCAGTGCTTGTCCTGGGGGCAGCCTCGGCTTGGGCAGGCTCGTGCTTCGAGGTCATGCCGAAGGTCCAGGAGCAGATCACCCAGAAGATCTGGCTCGCCAACGGCTGGGCCGGGAGCAAGGTGGTGGTCGACGCCGTGCTCGCGCAGAACCAGAAGGGCCCGATTCCGGGGATGGACAACCCGAAGTGGAAGACCGTGCCCGAAAACAACGCCATCGTGCAAGGCTTTATCAACAACGAAGCGGCCAAGTTCCTCAAGGAGGAGTTGGCGAAGACCGATCGGATCGTCACCGGGGCCTTCCTGAATGCGGCCCAGGGCGAGAAGGTCGCCTTCACCGAGAAGACCGGCAGCTACATCCACAAGGGCTCCGGGAAGTTCGACGTACCCTTCACGAGCGGCAAGGCCTGGCAGGGAGCACCCGAGCTCGATGACAGCGGCAAGGTGTACGAGGTCCAGACCTCGGTCCCCGTCCTCTCCGAGGGGAAAAACATCGGCGTCCTGGTGATCGAGATCAACGCCAGCAAGCTGGAAGAGATGGCCAACAAGTAGTTCGCCTGGCCCTGCGCCCGGCCCACCCGGCCGGGCGCAGGGCAACCCCGACCGTAGCGGTCGCCGCCCCGCCCACCTACACCGAAACCTGGGCTTTCCCCTGGAAGCACCCATATCCCTGCGTCCCCGCACAACCTTTCTCGGCCGCCTTGAAGAAATCCCTTGACACGAGACGTCTGGTGATATAAGTTGCATTGTACAATTAATTGGGGATGACGGATGAAGCCGATTGAATTGGAAGCGGGTGCGGAGCAGCTGCACCGCCTGACCAAGGAGCTGATCCGCCGGTATCAGTTCCGCGACTGGAACCAGATCTGCTGCTATGGGATTTCCATCAGTCAGTGCCACATCCTGGACACCTTGTCCGAGACAGGCGACCTGACCATGCAGCAGTTGGCCAAGCGGATGTTCAAGTCGGTCAGCACGATGACCCGGGTAGCAGGCCAACTGGTACGACGGGGATATGTAAAGCGGCACCAGGATCCCGAGGATCGGCGCGTCGTCAAGGTGTCCATTACCCCGCAGGGCAAGGCCATCGTGGCTGCCGTCAACCGGGATCTGATCGAGACGCAGAAGGCCATCCTGCAAGGCATTCCACCTGCCCAGTGGGCCGGCGCCTTCAAAGTCTTGGAAGCGCTTGCCCACGGGGCCCGTCGCTGGCAAGAGACCTGCTGCCGGGTGTGATATTTTTTTCGACTTATGGTTGCATAGTGCAATCATCACGAACAGCCTGAGGAGGTGCCATGCTACCGCCAGCGCTGGAGCAGGAGTTCAATGCCTTCTACCATGCGGCCTTCGCCGATGGGGAGCTGGACAGCAAAACCAAGGTCCTCATCGGCATGGCCGTGGCCATGACCACCGGCTGTTACCCATGAATGCGCTACTACCTTGGCGTCGCCAAGGACAGGGGAGTCTCCGAAGGAGTGATCCGCGAGGCCATGGCGGCCGCCGTCGCCACCAACGGGGGTCGTCCGCGCGCGCAGGCGCGGGAGGCATTGAGGGGCCTATTGGATCCGTTGCCGGTCCAGACTATCGAGAAGGGGTGCTGTCATGACTGAGCGCAAATTCGGTGACAAGGAGATCAAGGAAGCGGTGCGGCAGCGCTATGCGCGAGCGGTCCAAACCTCCTCGGACACCTGCTGCGGCCCGGCGCCGTCCCAACCGGTGCAGATCGGTGGCTCCTGCTGTGGGCCTTCCGTGACTGAGGGCATGAAAGGAGGAATGGCCAAGATCGCGGGGTATGGGACGAAAGAGCTGACGGGGTTGCCCGCCGATGCCGTGCGGAACTCCTTCGGCTGCGGGAATCCGCTGGCCTTCGCTGGCGTCCGGCCGGGTCAGGTTGTCCTGGACATTGGATCGGGCGCAGGGATTGACTGTTTGATCGCGGCCGAGAAGGTGGGACCGACAGGGAAGGTCGTCGGTCTCGATATGACCCCGGAGATGATTGAGCGCGCGCGCCAGAATGCCCGGGAGGCCGGCGCCACCAACGTTGAGTTTCGTCTTGGCGAGGCCGAGAAGATGCCCGTCGAGGACGGCTCGGTGGACTGGCTGATCTCGAATTGCGTAATCAATCTGAGCCCCGACAAGCCGGCCGTGTTCCGCGAGATTGCCCGGGTGTTGAAGCCGGAGGGCCGGATCTCCATCTCGGATATCGTGGCTCAGGACCTGCCAAGTGCCATCCGGGAAAGCCGCGACGCGTGGACAGGATGCCTGGCGGGTGCCATCAGCGAGGTGGAATATGTGCGGGGGCTGGCGGCGGCGGGCCTGCGGGGCGTTCGTGTGACCTCCCGGATCGTCTATGAGGCCGGTCAGCTTGCAGGACTGTTTGCCAGTTCCTGTTGCGGGATGTCTGCCGATGCAGGCTACGACGCCTCAACCCTGGCCGCAGCCGCGGCCGGCAAGATCTGGAGTGCCCGGTTCGAAGGGATCAAGCCGTATCCCGCATCCGTCGGCGCCGAGATCGTGATCGAGCAGGCTCGCGCAGAAGATCTGCCCGCCATCCAGGCGCTCCTCCAGGGGGCGGAGCTACCTGGAGACATCGGACCGCACCTGCCCCATTTCCTGGTGGCCCGGCATCACGGACGGCTGGTAGGATGCGTTGGCATGGAAGTGTATGGTTCCGACGCACTCTTTCGGTCCCTCGCGGTGGAACCGGCGTATCGGGGATCGGGCTTGGGGCGGCGCCTCTACGAGGCGCTGGCCGAGAGGGCCCGGGGTAAGGGGGTCGAGCACGCCTACCTGCTGACGACCAGCATTGCGCCGCTGGCGGAATCGTGGGGCTTCCGGCACATTGACAGGGAAAGAGTCCCGGCGGCGATCTGCGAGACGTCCCAATTCCGCGGCGCCTGTTGCGCCTCCGCGGTGGCCATGTGGCGAACTCTGCGGGGGACGGACCGCTCTGCCGCATGAGGCGCGGCCCACATCCGGGGAAGCGCCGGGCTACCTGCTTGCGGGCCATCCTGCTTCCTGGTATAAGACCGCATGGCCTTGGGTCACCCTAGATCAGTGGAAGAGCCTCGACCCGACACGGGGGGAGGCGGCGGGAATGCCGCCGTGTCCGCCGCCGGTGGTCTCGGATGAAACCGGCCCGGGTCCCACAGTGGCTCCTTCCTCTTTGCCTGATCCCGCTCTTGGCCGGGGTAGGGTACGGCCTCCTGCTCCGACCGGGAGAAATTCTCTATTCGCCTCACTCGGACATCGTTGCCTATCACCTGGCTGCCAAGGAGGTCCTGTTCCGCTCCTGGCATGCGGGCCGTGGGCTTCCATTCTGGCGCGCGGACCAGCTTGCCGGTGGACCCGCACTGACGAATCCCAACAGTCTCTACACGTATCCGTTGCATTTCCTCTTCTACGTGCTCCACCCGGCAGACGCGATGAATTGGACGATCTGGCTCCACCTCGTGATCGGGGCATGGGCCTTCTACGCGCTGGGCCGATCCCTCGACCTCGGACGGTGGCCCTGCGTGCTGATGGCCGTGGCCGCCCTCTTCAATTTCAAGGTGCTCATGGCCGTGTATGCCGGCTGGCTGAGTGTCCTGCCGAGTATCACCTTCTTCCCGCTGCTCTTCGCTGTGACCTTGCGTGCGCTGAAATCTTCGGGGCCGGGCAGTGCGTTGGCCGTGGCCGCAACTGGAGCCCTCTGCCTGCACACCGGTCAGTTACAACTCGTGTATTACTCGGGGTGGTTCCTGGTCGCCTACCTCCTCGTGACTCTGGCAGGGTGGTGGCGCGCGGGGCGTCGCCAAGAGGTGGGACGCGCCGTCGGATGGCTCGTCGTAGGCGGCGTCCTGGCGATCGGGATGGCCACGTACCTCTTGCTGCCCCTGGCGGCCGAGGCGCCTCTCGTCTCGCGGGGGCAGGCCTCGGATGCGTTCTTTCATTCCGGTCACGCGCTGGGGGCGCGCCACCTGCTGACCCTTCTTTACCCCGAGGCGCTGGGCAGCCCCCTGGATGGGAGCTACCCGGATGTCGAGTTGTGGGAAGACGTCGCCTACTTCGGCCTGGTTCCCCTGTTCCTCGCCCTCGTGGGGGCCGTGCTTGGACGGCGGCGTCCGCCGGCGGGATTCCTGATCGCGGGTCTCCTTACATCCCTGCTGTTCGCGTTGGATACGCCGTTCCTCCGACTGCCCTATGCGCTCCTCCCGGGCTTCCGCTTGTTTCGCCTGCCCGGCCGGTTGCTGTTTCTCGCCGCGTTCTTCGGGATCGCCCTGGCCGGGATCGGGCTCGAGGAACTGCTTGCCCGACTCCAAAAAGCCCGACCCAGGAGTTGGCGCCCACATCTTGTCGCCACAGCGATGGTTCTCCTGATCGCGGGCGAGGGGGCGGCGTACGCGCATCGGTACCTTGCCGTGGTTGACCAGGCGGAGGTCGCACCGGCCCCGGACTACGGGCGATTCTTTGCCGCGGATCGGACCCTCTTCCGGATTGCACCCGTGGGCCGGTACACGGTCAGCTACGGTTGGGCCGCCGCCATGAAGCTTCAATTGATTTCAGGATATGAGCCCTTCAACCTCCGCCACTACCAGCAGTACTTCGGGATGATGCAGTCGGGGCGAGAACGACGGGAAGATGCGACCGTCTGGACTGACTTGATTCGGGTGGCGAGGTGGGATCTGCTGGATGCGCTCAACGTGAAGTATCTGCTGGCGCCCTTTCCCCTTCAGCTTCCGCCCGACCGCTTCGAGCCGGTAGGGTCTTTCCGGAATCAGCCGGTCTTTGTATTCTATCAGGGGGTGGAGCGGATCGATGTCTTCGCCTACCGGAACACGCATGTCCTGCCACGCGTGTTCTGGGCCGAGCGGGTGGTGGTTGCCCCCGATGAGAACCACATGCGGAGCGAGGTCCTGCGGGGAGATCTCAGCGGCGTGGCGGTCGTTGAAGGGACCGGGCCGACGTCGGGATTCTCTCAGGGCTCGACGAGCGACCACGCGAAGGTAGTGGAGGCTGCCGATGGCTATCTCACCGTGGAGGCCGAGAGCCAGACGTCCCGCTTCCTGGTGATCAGCGAAATCTGGCATCCGGGATGGCGCGCACTCTTGGATGGTCGACCGCTCCCCATCGTCCGCGCGGATCTGGCCCTCATGGGCGCCTGGCTTCCCGCTGGGAGGCACCGCCTGGTCCTGGAATTCCGCCCCCTCCATTGGCGCACCGCGCTCAGCATCAGCGTCTTCTCTGCGTGCGCTTTCTTGACGTTGCTCGTTGTGCATTTCGTTCGGCTACGGGAACCGCGAGCCGGGGTCCCATAGGCCAGGGCGACCGGCCGTGCTCTTCCGGCTGCCGACGCGGAGCGTTCCGACCCGACTGACAAGAATCGCCGGTCTTGCCCCCCGCGTGTCTTGGGGATGCCTCCTGCAGAAGCTTGGATGGCGGGCCCATGCGATTGACATGGTCTGGGCGATTGACCAAACGCTAGTCGGCATGTAAAGGTACCTCAGAGAACAGCTCGCTTCGGAGACTGAATTGAAGGCGACTGGCCAGCGGCTCCTCGGTCTTGTCCTGGGCCTCCTGCTGATCACCCACTTGGTCCTCTTGGGCTTCTTCAAGATCAGCTCCCTCGACACCTGGTTCCATCTGAAGCAGGGAGAGCTGTACGTCACGACCCACTCCCTGCCCGCCCAGGACCCCTTCGCCTTCACCACCGCGGGCCGCGAGTGGATCAAGTACTCCTGGCTCGCGGACGTCCTCTTCTATTTGATCTTCCGCGCCGCCGGGATACCCGGCCTGGTTCTGTTCCGGCTCCTGGTGCTCCTCCTGCTTGCCGCCGGCCTGTATCGGCTCCTGCAACGATGCGGGCTCAACCCATCCGTCGGGGTCCTGCTGGTCTTCATGGCCAGCCTCACCCTCCGGTTCCGCCTGTTCGTCCGGCCCGGAGATCCTGAGTTTCCTCCTGCTCCTCACGACCATGGCCATCCTCCTGCAACTCCAGGTCGTGCGCCCGTGGGCCGCCTACGCGCTGCTCCCGGTCTTCGTGATCTGGACCAATGTGCACGCCAGCTTCGTCTTCGGTCTGGCTATCCCGGGCCTCGTGCTCCTGGCGAACTTGCTGCCGGGGGCTCGGGTGGCGCCGGGGTGGGGACGGCTCCGCATGGATCGCGCGCGCCTCCGACACCTTGCAGCGTCCGTCGGTCTGCTCCCGCTGGCCGGACTCCTCAATCCCCACGGCCTTTCCATGCTTCTCTTTCCGTTCCGTCAGAACCGGATGGTCCGGCTGACGCTCTTCCCGGAGTGGATGGAGATCTGGAAGCTTCCCGGCATCGACCCGGTCTGGTGGGAAGCGGTCATCATCCTCGGCGTCTTGCTCCTCGCCTTCCTCATCACCGGGCTGTTGCTTTTCGCCTGGGAGGGCCGGTTCGACCCGGTGGGCTGGGGGATCGTCCTGTGCATGGGAACCTACGCCGTCTTCCGCAATCGGGCCGTCCCCTACTTCGTCCTGGCCGTGCTCCCGCTCCTGGCGCTCGCCCTCGTCCGCGTCGCCGCCGGCCTGTCTGCCCGGTCCCCCGGGCGGTCCTCACGAAGGCTGGAGCAGATCGGGGCCCTCGCCTGCCTGCTGGTCCTCGGCGCCTCCATTGTGGATCAGGCCTTCCTCACGCGGCGATTCGCCCCTGGATTCGGCGTGGCCCCCGGGTTTTTTCCTGAGGGGGCAGCGGCCTTCTTGGAGCGACATCATCTCGATGGTCGGATGTTCAATTCGTACAAGTTTGGGGGGTACCTGATCTGGCGCCGCTGGCCCGCCAATCAGGTGTTCATCGACGGGCGGTACGATGCCATCCTGTTCGATGAGGCGCTCTTGGAGGAATACTTCCAGGCCCATCACGATCCCGCCGCGTTGGATCGGATCGCCGCGACATACGGAGTGGACATTCTCCTCTTGGACGCCGACCCGGAGCGCCGCATCGCCTACCTTGCTGGCCCTTCCGCGTGGGCACGGGTATATTGGGACCCGGTGGCCGAGGTGTACGTCCGCCGGGGCGGACGCTTCGCGGATCTGATCGCGGCGCACGAATACCGCCTCACCCGTCCCGAGACGAACCTGGCCTACCTCGCCGCGTACCGGCGTGATCCGGACGCCTGGGCCCGGGCCCTTGCGGAGCTGCGGCGCGCGGTGGCGGACAACCCGGAGAACGAGCTGGCCTGGCAGGGGCTGGCGCAGGAGTATGGCGCCGCCGGTCCCTCGGTGCTCCCGCTAAGGCTGGAGGCGCTGAGCCGCGCAATAACCATGTTGACGGGCAACCCCGCCACCGGGAGGCTGCACGCGGAGCGGGCCGACGTATTGCTCCAGCTCGGCCGGGTCGAGGAGGCGAGGGCCGCCGCCCTGGCGGCACTGCGGCTGGATGGGGACCTGCTCCTGCCCCGATACGTCCTGGCTGCCGCGGCAGAACAGCGCGGGGCCTCGGAAGAGGCCCGGGACCAGCTCCGCGCGATCCTGTCGCGCCTGGGGCCTGACGATCCCGAGGCGGTGGGAATCCGGGCGAGACTCGATGCGGCGGAGCGGAAGGTGCGCGGAGAGGGCCATCGGTGAGGAGGGCGCAAGGGAGCCGTCAGGAGGCCGACCGGGATGACCCTATCCGGAGGCCCGACGTGAATGCGCGTATCCCGAGGATTCTTGGGGTGGTCGTGGGGCTGCTCCTGGCGGCCCATCTGGTTCTCCTGGGATTCTTCCAGATCAGCTCCGAGGATACCTGGTGGCACCTGAAGCAAGGGGAGCTGTACGTCACGACCCACTCCCTGCCCGCCCAGGATCCCTTCGCCTTCACGACGGCGGGCCGCCAGTGGATCAAGTACTCTTGGCTCGCAGATATCCTGTTCTATCTCATCTACCGCGCCATCGGCTTTTCGGGGTTGATCCTGCTTCGGCTTGCGGTGCTCCTGCTCCTTGCCTTTATCCTCTACAACGCCCTGCGCCGCTGCGGTCTCCACCCGCTGGCCGCGGTCCCCTTGGTGTTCCTGGCCAGCCTGGCCCTTCGATTCCGCCTGTACGTCCGGCCGGAGCTTCTCAGTTTCCTGCTGCTGCTCGCGAGTATGGTCATCCTCCTGCGGTTGCAGGGCGCGCGCGCAAGGGCCGCCTATGTGCTCCTGCCCGTGCAGGTCATCTGGACCAACGTGCACGCCAGCTTCATTTTCGGTTTTGCCCTCCCGGCCCTCGTCCTGCTGGCCAACCTGCTGCCGGGAACTCGGGTGGCGCCGGGGTGGGGGCGCCTCTGTCTGGATCGGCCGCGCCTTCGGCACCTGGGCACGGCGGTGGCCTGCCTGCCCCTCGCCGCCATGGTGAACCCCCACGGCGTCTCCATGCTCCTCTTCCCGCTCAGGCAGAACACCATGACGGGACTGGGGACCTTTGCGGAATGGGCCGGGGTGTGGGTCCTTCCCGAGATCGATCCCGTCTGGTGGGAGGTGATCGTAGTTCTGGCGATCGTGCTCGCTGCCTTCCTCATCACCGCCCTGCTGCTTTTCGCCTGGGAGGGCCGGTTCGACCCGGTGGGCTGGGGGATCGTCCTGTGCATGGGAACCTACGCCGTCTTCCGCAATCGGGCCGTCCCCTACTTCGTCCTGGCCGTGCTCCCGCTCCTGGCGCTCGCCCTCGTCCGCGTCGCCGCCGGCCTGTCTGCCCGGGCCCCCGGGCGGTCCTCACGAAGGCTGGAGCAGATCGGGGCCCTCGCCTGCCTGCTGGTCCTCGGCGCCTCCATTGTGGATCAGGCCTTCCTCACTTCGCGGAACCCGCTTGGACTGGGCGTGCGACCCCACTATTTCCCCGAAGGGGCCGCCGCCTTCCTGGAGCGCCAGCACGTGGACGGGCGGGTCTTCAACACATACGAGTTCGGCGGCTACCTGATCTGGCGCCGCTGGCCGGCCAATCAGGTGTTCATTGACGGGCGGTACGACAGAATCCTTTTCGATGAGACGCTGATGGAGGCGTACGACGAAGCTCACCGATCCCCCACCGCCCTGGATCGCATCGCCGCAGCCTACGACGTGGAGGTGCTGGTTCTGGATGCCAATCCTGCGCGCCGCATGCCCCACATCGCCCGGCACCCGGGGTGGGCCCGCGTGTACTGGGACCCGGTGGCCGAGGTGTACGTGCGCCGGGGCGGACGCTTCGCGGATCTGATCGCGGCGCACGAATACCGCCTCACCCGTCCCGAGACGAACCTGGCCTACCTCGCCGCGTACCGGCGTGATCCGGACGCCTGGGCCCGGGCCCTTGCGGAGCTGCGGCGCGCGGTGGCGGACAACCCGGAGAACGAGCTGGCCTGGCAGGGGCTGGCGCAGGAGTATGGCGCCGCCGGTCCCTCGGTACTCCCGCTAAGGCTGGAGGCGCTGAGCCGCGCCACAACCATTCTGGCCGGGATGCGGGCTGCCGGGAGGCTTCATGGCGAGCGGGCCGATGTATTGCTCCAGCTCGGCCGGGTCGAGGAGGCGAGGGCCGCCGCCCTGGCGGCACTGCGGCTGGATGGGGACCTGCTCCTGCCCCGATACGTCCTGGCTGCCGCGGCGGAACAGCGCGGGGCCTGGGAAGAGGCCCGGGACCAGCTGCGTGCGATCCTCACGTCCCTTCCGCCCGACGACCCGGAGGTGCAACGCATCCGAGGGCGCCTCGAAACTGCAGAGGGGCACGTACACGGGGAGGGCGGCCGCTGAGGCCGCCGATGCTCACATAAGCCGGAGATACCAGGCGATCAATCGGTCGCCCCAGAAGAGAGCCACCACGGCTCCCAGCGAGAGGAATGGGCCAAAGGGGATGTGCTGGCGGCGGCCCAGGCGCCGGCTGGCGATCAGGGCGAGACCCACGGCCGATCCGAACAGGCAGCCAAGGAAGATCGTGAGCGCCACAGCCTTCCATCCAAGAAAGGCGCCCACCAGTGCGATGAGGTTCAGATCCCCCTCACCCATGGCCTCCTGGCCGAACAGGGCCCCACCGTAGAAAAGGACCAGGTACAGGAATCCGGCACCGAGGAGCGTCCCCATCACCCGGTCTAGGAGCGGAGGCTCCCCCAGCAACAGGCCGGCCAGCAGCCCCAGCGGGATGCCGGGCAGCGTGACGACATTGGGGATGATCTGGTGGTCGAGGTCAATGAAGCTCACCACAACCAGCCCACTGAGGAACGCCAGCAGGAGCGCCGCCCGGGGCGTCACCCCGAACCGCGCGACGGTCATGGCGAAGAGGGTTCCCGTCAACGCCTCCACCAGCGGGTAACGCCAGGCAATGGGGTTGCCACAATCCCGGCAGCGGGCGCCCAGGAGCAAGAAACTGATCAGGGGGATGTTGTCGATAGCCCGGATCTGCGCCTGGCACGCCGGGCATCGGGAGCGGGGACGGATAATGCTCTCTTCTCTCGGAAGGCGGTGGACGCACACGTTTAGGAAGCTCCCAATCACGGTTCCAGCGATGAATGCGAAGATGATCGTCATGGCAGGTCCAGTCGACCAAGGGAGAGATACGGCGTCATGGGCAGTGAATTCATGACCGTCACGTGCCCGGCGGATCGGATCCCAGTGGAGCCGTTTCGGGAGCCCCAACCTCCCGCTCCAAGCGGCGGATGTGAGAGACCGCCTCCCGCACGGCCTCCCCGTTGGGGGCAAGCTCGATGACCCGCCGCCAGTAATTGAGCCCCTCGGCGCGCTGTCCCTGGCCTTCAGCCAGCAGGGCGAGCGCCCGGACGGGCTGGACCCGATCGGGGTGAATCTCGCTGGCCTGGCGGAAGTAGCGAGCTGCCTCGGTTGCCTGACCGGAGCTCGCGAGAAGGTTGCCAAGCGCCTCTAGTGCCTGGAAAAAGTCCGGCCGCAAGGCTACGACCCGGTAGTACTCTTCCCTTGCCTCGGCTATGCGCCCCGCGGCCTCCAGGGCATTTGCCTTGCGATATCGGAGGTACGCATCGAGAGGAAACCGGCGCGTCCCCTCTTCGGCCACAGCCAGAGCCTCCAGCGGCTGCCCCGCAAAGAGATGGGCCGCGGCACGGCAAACGTAGTAGTCCCGCTCCCTCGGTCCCCGAGAGGCCACGGCGTCAAAGAGGCGGAAGCCTTCGAGCGTGCGACCCCGCAGCACATAAAGGAGCGCCAGAATCGTGCGGGGTCGAGGTAAGGCGGGGTCGAGGCGGACGGCCCTTTCCAGCGAGGCTGTTGCGCGAGGGATATCATTTCCTCTGAGATACGCCAGTCCGAGGTTGAACTGGGCGCTTGGGGACTGGGGGGCGGTCTCTACCATGCGAGTAAACAGGGTAAGGTCGCTCCGCCAGACGGGTGCGTAACGAAGCAGGGACCAGGGGTACGAGACCAGTATGAGAACCACTGCGGCCCAGCCTGCCAGGTTCCGGAGGCGGCATGTCGGCCCTGGGGGCGCCTCGATCAGGCCGGTGATGCCTAGGGCCAGGAGGAGGGACGTGCCCACCGAGGGGAGGTACAGGTACCGATCGGTCAACCCCATCTCTCTCAGCGACAAGGGCACGAGGTCCACGATTGGTGCGACGGTGATCAGGAACCATCCGATCCCGAAGGATGCCAACGGGAACCGGTGCCTCCAGAGGATCAGGAGAAAGACCAGGCCGGCTCCGAGGAGTAGGCCGAAAACTGCCCAAGGGTCGAAGAAGGATGCGGGTCGACTCAGGGCGTATATGGGGGACATGCGCGTGGGGACCAAAAGGATCTCCACGTAGCGCGCCAGGGTCTCCAGTGCTCCGGGCAGGCGCTGCCAGAGGCCCTCGGGATGCAGCTGATCACCCGCAATGTGACGGAGGGTGGGAAGCCGGAAGATGGCAAAGACAGCCGTAACGAACCAAAAGGGGAGAGAACGGCGGAGCGCCGGGCGCCACACCGCCGGGCCCTGCGTCGGATCCCTGGGGGACGGGGCCGTGACGTCGCTCAGCACGAGCAGTGCAGGCAGGACGACGGCAGGCTCTTTGGAGAGGAGGGCCAGCGCCAAGGATAGCAGGGCCGCCACTCCCGCCAAGGCCCGCCATCGGCCGGGCACCTTCCAGCGCTGATAGCTGAGGATGCAGCCGAGGACGCCGATGGTCATCAGGAGTTCTTGTCGGGCGGCAACCCACGCCACAGCTTCAACATGCACCGGATGGATGGCAAAAATGAGGGTGGCGAAAAGGGCTGCAATGGACGTCCCCCCCATGGCCAGGACGAGACGAGAGACAAGGAACGTCGCCAAGACATGGAGCAGCAAATTGGTGAGGTGAAACGGCGCCGGCGTCAATCCCCACAGTTTCGTCTCGAGGGTCAGGGACATGGCCAAGGTGGGACGGTAGTACCCGCCTTCGATGGCCCCGCTGGTGATTGTGCTGAAATCCGTCCGCAGGAATTGGGGCAGATTCCGAAGGTCCCGGAGATTCTGGGTCTGCACCAGCATGAGGACGTCGTCCCAGACGAATTGGTAGCTGAGGCAGTCCACATACGCCGCCATCGCCAGGAGCAGGACCAGGACGGTGGCCCAAGGGCCGACCTGGAGAGACGCCACCGGTTCCGCTCTGGGCGCACTGTCTTTGACCGCCGTCTCCGGGGACTCGCTTTCACCCCCCGTCATCTCATCACCGGGAGCGTGACCCGATCAGGACCAGCCGTCACCGGACCCCCCGCTCTTCTGGGCTCGGAAGATCATCTCGCAGAAGCCCACGTATTTCAGATCCTGGATCGTGTACCCGCAGACAGTCAGCCGCTGGCTCAGGCTGGCCCGAGTAAAGTGAGTGATGTGCTCCTGGGCATAGCCGCCGGGTAAAATCTTCCCATAGATCCACTCCAGCACCCACCACAACCAGCGACTGTAATCCGGCGTGCCCAAGATCAGCGTTCCTCCCGGACGGAGGACGCGGGCCATCTCGTCGAGGCCCGCGGGGTGATCCGGGATATGCTCGATTACCTCGGAGCAGATGACGGCATCGAAGGTGTTGGCCGCGAAGGGCAGAGCGAAGATACTCCCCTGGGCCAGGCGCGAGTGCCGGTCGCGGAGGAATCGAAGCTTGGGCAGCAGGATATCCATCCCGACCGCCTTGGGGAGTTCCTGAATGATCCGGCTCGATCCACACCCGATATCCAGGACCGCATGCTCTCCTTGCCGGGACGCCGGGCTCAGGAATCCCAGGACGATCCGATGGCGCGCTCGCTGCCAGTACCGCTGCAAGGGGATGGGGCTGTCGAAGGCACGGTGGTCGTAGTCCGCCGACGCCACGGAATTGCGAAGCTGCCACATCCGGAGCAACGTCTTGAGATACGCCCATCCGAACTTGAGGAAGCGCGCGTGGGAGCGACCCGTCCCTCGGGAGAGGTATTGGAACGGCAGTTCGCGGATGCGAAAGCCCAGGGCGTGGACCTTGATCAGGATCTCCTCCAAGATGTCGAAGTCCTGCGCCCGGCACTGGAGACCCTGCAGGATGTCCCGGCGGTACAGGCGAAAACCGCTGGAGATATCCTGTACTGGCAGGGAGAGGAGCCGGGCGTAGGTCACGTTGAGGATCCGGCTGCACAGCCGGCGGAACCAGTGGGTTTGGGATTCGCCACCGGGAATGTAACGGGAAGCGATCAGGACTTCCGCCTCCTCCCGGTGCCTCCAGAGGTCTTCGGTGAACGCCGGACGGTGGGACAGGTCGGCATCCATGGTGATGACGTAGCTGGCCTGGCTCGCCGCAATGGCCTCCATGAGGGCCGCACCATATCCCGGCCTCCGCTGCTGGATGACCCGAGCCCCGCGACGCGCCGCCGCCTCCGGGGTCCCATCCCGGGATCCGCCGTCCGCCACGATGATCTCCCAGCGGACCTCCAGGCCGTCCAGCGTCTCCCGGAGGGCAGGGAGGAGAAGTTCCAGGTTCTCCCGCTCGTTCCAGGCGGGGATCAGGATGGCGAGGTCGCACTCGCCCGGATGTCGTGTCATGCCGACATCCATCGGCTGGGTGCGGTTTGCCTCATGGTCGGTCCTCGCTGATCAGCGTGTTCCCTTCGGAGGAGGAGGCGGGGCCTGGCGTTCCAGCTTTGCGATCTCCCGCTCCGCAAGGTTCCGGACCCAGTCGCTGGTGGCGGAGTCCCGAATGGCCTGCCACCACTCCAGGGCCGTCTCGCGTTCACCGGTCTTGGCATATAGGCGTGCGATGAAGCGCGGCACGTAGTCGGGACGTCCGGGCAGATGATCGGTGATCTCAAACCAGTGCAGGGCCTTCGGGTAGTCCTTGAGATCCAAGTAGTAGGTCCGGGCCAAGTCGTGCGGGAGCTCCCACCGCGTGGGGTTGGCGCGAGCGCCCCGCTCCAGCAGGGCGATGGCTCCCGGGACGTTGCCGCCGGAATAGTTCATGAACAGCGCCCCCAGGGTGTAGGCCTCAACGAAGTGCGGGTCCAGGGCCACCACGGTATCCACCAACCGGAAGAGTTCGGGAAGATTCCGCTCGGTGAAGATGTGCCCGCCGATGTACTGGATGGTCAGGAGCCAGATCGCGTCCGCCGCCACGTTATTGAAGCCCAGGGAGGCAACCCGCAAGGCCTCGGGTGGCGGCAAGAACATGGCGCGCTCCGCCCCACTGAGTTGGGTGCCCGAAAGCGCTTCCCGGTGCAGTGGGGCAACCACACCGACTAGCACGACGCCGGCCAAGAGGAGGGCGATCGTGGAGATCCGGACAGGCTGGAGAAACGGGTGAGGGATCACTTGAAGTCTCTGCGCTGGAAGATTCCGATGGCCAACAGGAGCAACATCAGGATGTAGGCCAGGCCGTACATCACCGTCCATGCGATCTCGAGCGGAGCCACGGGCATGGCGTTCACGATCTGGGCGCCGGTCTGGAAGCGGCTCAGGTCCGGGAGGATCATGTACATCCCATTGATGATCAGCCGCAGACCGGGTTCGGCGAATTGATCGGCGAACAGCTTAAGATCCCCGCTCAGGCACCCGATGACGAAGACGGCCAGCGTGAAGATGGCGCTGAGGGTGGGCGTGGAGAAGGTCGAGAACAGCAGGGCCACGGCCGTCACGATCATGAGCGCCAGGAAATCCAGCGCGGCCGCTCCCAGCAGGCCGGAGGTCCAGTGGCCCTCGGTGGCCCACGCCAGCCCGGCAACCAGCAGGGCCATCACCCCCACCGTCACGAGGAGCGTGAGCACGAGCCCGATGTACTTCCCCAAAAGGAACTGGAATCGGTGGATCGGCTTGGCGATGATGGTGTAGATGGTCCGGCGCTCGATCTCCTTGAAGACCAGGCCGATCCCAAGAAAGATGGCGATGAATGTGCCAAAGAGGCTGCAGCTGGCCAACCCCAGATCCTTGACGATCCGGGCCTCTTGGCCGATGGAGAGCGAGGCCACGATCGCCGAGGCCCCGATCAAGAGCAGCGCGAAGGCCAGGATCGAATACAGGATCCGGTCTCGGATCGCCTCTCGGAACGTGTTGAGAGCGATGGAGGATATCTTCATAAGGCCGCCCCCTGAACCTCCCGCAGAAAGTGCGCCTCCAGCGTCACGTGTTGGGGCATCACAGACACGACCCGGGCGCCGGCTGCCACGGCTGCCCGCAGGGCCAGGTCCAATCGCTGCTCGTCGGGCAGACGGATCAGGACGCCATCCGGCTGGTCAAGGATGGGCGCCTGGGCAAGGCCCCGGAGGGTGGCCGACAGGTCTGGGGACACGCGCTGCAGGGTGAGTTCGATGGACTCGAGTTCAGTCTTCAGGATCTGGTCCAGCCGTCCCACGTCCCGCAGGCGTCCGGCCACGAGAATCCCGACCCGGTCGCACAGGACCTCGACGTCCGGGAGGATGTGCGAGCTGAAGAAGATCGTCCGCCCCTCGGTTTTCAGCTTGAGGATGATGTCTCGCATCGTCTTTCGGCCCAGCGGGTCCAGGCCCGACATCGGCTCGTCCAGAATCACCAAGCTCGGATCATTGACCAAGGCCTGGGCTAGCCCAAGACGCTGCACCATGCCCTTGGAATATTTCCGGAGCTGGCGATCGGCCGCCTCCTCCAACTCGGTGAGCCGCAGCAAACGGCCAACCCGTTCGCGCCGATCGGAGGCCCGGAGGCCAAATAGTTGCCCGCAGAAGTCCAGGAACTCGCGGCCCGTGAGGTAGTCGTAGAAGTAAGGATTCTCGGGGAGGAAACCGATTTGCCCTTTGGCAGCGACCTGCGTCAAGTCCAGGCCCAGCAGGCGGACCGTTCCGGCCGTAGGCAGGATCAGGCCGGTGAGGAGCTTGAGCGTGGTCGTCTTCCCGGCCCCGTTCGGGCCAAGATAGCCGAACACCTCCCCGCGGTGGACCGTGAGGTCCAATGAGTGCAACACCCGCGTCCGGCGTCGCCAGAAGCCCACGCGGAAGTCCTTGCACAGCCCCTCGATCTTGATGACCGGTTCCATGCGTCCTTGGTCCTCAGCCTCCCGGATTAGACACAACGGAGGTGTCGGTCGTCAAGGTCTTTCAGGCCGGCGGGGGGTCCTCCGCGACCTTGCCGAAGAGAAAACTCCCCACCCCGGCACCCGCCATGAAGGCGGCCAGGACCGTGGTGATGGCGAAGACGGTATAGCCGAAGACCAGCCCCAACATACGGGTCCACAGGACCTCATAGATCAGGCCGGTTGCCCCGGAGAAGAAGAAGCAGAGACAGACAGGCTGCGGCAATCTGCCTTGCTTCTTTCTCGACCTCGACCATCGCGCCTGCTTCCCTCTCCAGCCTTCATCCTCTGAGATGCGTGGGGTAGCGCTGCTTCACATGGTCTTGGATTTTCCGCCGGCCATTTCTCTCACTCACGCTAACCGCGTGAGTGTGTTGTGCACAGAACTACGGCGAGGTGCGCGCGACCTACTGGCCGGAACTGCCGGTGGATGCACTGCGCCAGCTTGAGGTTGACCAGCCTGCGGGGAGAAGAACTGAGTTCGTAAGCCGTACGAAACAGACGCGTCCCACCGAAAAGACACTGGCGCGCTTTGGCACGGCCTGTCGCAAGATCCAAGGGTCTTCTTGGCATACACAATAGACGAAGGGGGCAGGCCGATGGCTCGTCCTGCCCCCCACGGTATTGGCCGGGCGTCAACTCGGGGCTAGCTCGCCAGGCCCTGCCAGGAACCATACACGCTCGAATACCCCACGCCGCCGTTAACCGTCGAGGTTGGCGTGCCGGACAGAGCAGTCCATCCGGTTCCCGGACAATCCGGACCATTGGCCGTCGGCCCGGCGCTGCAGACGCCCATTTCCCCCTGGGCGGCCGGGGTGGCTGTTGATGCGAATGCGCTCGAGTAACTCCATGCCCCATTCCAAGGGTCATTGTCAGGGATGTTGGCATAGCCGCCATTGCGCAGCGCCGCCATGTTCCCGGGATTGTTGTTCTTGTCATTCGACCACACAATGCCCTGGGTCACCCCCGTCTTGGTATCGGAGGCCGCGCGGGCGTACTTAGACTTCTTCTGCGCCGACAGCAGGTTCGGGATGGCGATGGCCGCCAGGATCCCGATGATCGCGACGACGATCAGCAGTTCGATCAGGGTGAAACCTTTGGTCTTGCGCCGCAGCAATTTCAGCATCGCAGTTCCTCCTTCTTGAATGTAAGTTGTTTTTGGATGATCTTTTTTCGCCCGGCTCCTGGGTGCCATCGGGCTCTCGACGCGATTCAATGATATTGCAGCAAACATGCCAGGGAGGAAGAATTGTCGAGAGGCCGCCGACGTTTTTATCAGCCGCGAAAATTCAGATGGTTAAGCCGATGACGTCTTGTCATCAACTGCGCTTCCTCAGTTGGACACCCACAAAAAGTATTTCCCACCTGAAAACTTTTGTCCGGACCGGACAGTATTTGTCACCGTTACGGCTGGCATGGGGCTGGCTCAAGGACCGGCAGTTTATCTATAAACCAATTGTCCCTGATGAGCCGAAGGTCCGCCTGCGCGCATCGGCCGATTCGCGAACCAGGAGCGATCTCGAACTCGACCTCGAAACGCAGGCTCGTCTGAGACTCGCCTCCGGTAAGGGCCGCAATCCACGCGACATGGGCCTGTCGAGGTCGATCTTCTCCCCGCCACGGGCTCAAGTCATCCCCTGGTCGCGACGCCCGCAACTCTGGCGAGAGAAACCGCTCCGCTTGCGGCCATCCACCATCGGCCAGCGCGCGCCAGAAGCTGTCCATGGCTGCCTCGGGAGACGTTTGGCCGGCTCGCCCGCGGGTGACGCAGATCCCGCGCGGGTCCGGTTGCGCCAACAGCCTGGCGCGTTCCAGTATCCTCTGCTGGCGGGATGAGTCGCCGGCCTCCCCGAATGCCCGGGCTGCGATTCGACTCATCCGTGCCATGAGGTACCTGTCGCCTGGCATCAGGCAGCGGGCTTCCACATTCAGGACGCGTTCCTCGGTGAAGATGGCGATGGCCCGGTCATAGCGGAATCGAGCCTCTGCTCCTCGGCCAGCGTTGGCTGCCGACTCCACCAGGCTGGCATGGAACCGAAGCTGGGCGGACGGCGCAAGATCCACCGCAGCCTGAAATCGGTCCTCCGCCACGTTCCACTGTCCGGAGGCTGCGGCGATCTCACCGGCTAGATAATGAGTATTCGGGTCGGAGGGTGCAATCCGGGTGGCCCGCTCGGCCACCTCGGCCGCTCCACGCGGATCGTCTGAAAGGAGGCGGGCCCAGGCCATCCAATGATGGGCGGGGAAGCTCACCGGGTTCAGACGGAGCGCCCAGGTCAAGTCCCGCTGGGCCACCGCCGCCTCCCTGCCGGCCAGGGCGAACTGGGCCCAGGTCACGAGGGCGCTGGCGTAGTAGCGGGTGACGCTCACGAAGGCGGCAACCGAGAGAAGCAGGATGAGGGTCCCGCGCCAGAGAGGTCGGGCATGAACTTCCCGGGGGAATATCCTCCGGAGGTGGGCCGAGGTCAGGCCGAGCATGGTCGCGACCGTGGCTGTGATGGCCGGAAAGCTCCAGTCGAGGTCCACGAGGCCGTGGACGGCAAAGGCGACGAGCGTCGCCAGGAAGGCGGCCTGCCGCCACCGGGCGGGATCCGAACCTGGGGCCCGCCGGATCGCCGCGCCCACCCGTCCCAGGAATCCGCCGAGCGTGATCACCGCAAGGAGCGCCGCCGGCAGGCCGTACTCCGCCGCCAGCTCCAGGTACAGGTTGTGGGGATTCTCGCCGCTGACGTACGGGATGCGCTGGTAGTGGGTGAGCGCCACGGGGAACGCCCCCGGTCCCACGCCCCACCACAGGTGGTCCCGGGCCATCACCCACGTCCACTGGAGAATCTGCCATCGCCAGACGAGAGAGGAGACTTCCGGCCGGTCGGCAAGCCTCGAGAGGCTCGGGGGGAAGCTGCTCCAGTTCCAGGAGAGCCAGGCCAGCGCCGCGAGAAGGCTACTGCCGCCCAGCCACATCCACAGGCGGCGCCGCGGCCATCCTTTGCGCCAATCCACCACGACCCATACGACAAGTCCCGCGCCAGCCGCCAGCCAGGCCCCGCGCGACCGAGTGAGCAGGAGACCGACCAGGGCGAGACCCCCGGCCGCCATCGCCCCGGCCCGGATCGCCGGACTTGGACCTTCTCGCGTCATGGCCAGCGCCGCTCCCCCGGTCAGGAGGAGAAAGCCAGCCATGGCGTTCGGATATCCGAAGGGGCCGGTGAGGACCCGCGCATAGAGCCCCTCGTCGCTTCGCTGGAGGAGGCGGAGCAGGCCCACGACGGTGACGAGGGTGCCAGAGGTGAGGATGGCGGCGAGGAGCACCCGCTCCAGTCGCGGTTCTTCTCGCGCAGCCTCGGCCGCGAGAGCCCCCGCAAGGAGATACGCCAGGAACAGAAGGAGATACTGAATCGTCCGATCGGGATAGATGGTGTGGAGCGCCGATCCGGCCGCCAGAATCCCCCCCGCGAGGAGGAAGGGCGACGGTTTGGCCAGCGCAGCGAGGCTGCGGGCGAGCATCCCCGCGACTCCCGCCAGCGCGAGGACGAGGGTCAGACTGACCTGGCCGATCGGGCTGCGGCCACCGGCCGCCCAGGGGAGGGCGACCAGCACACCGGCCAGGAGGAGGGTGGGGAGCCAAAGGGATCGACGGTCAGGACTCGGCATGATTCCGGTCACGGGCTTGCCGGTCCAGGCCGTACTTCTTGGCGCGATAGCGGAACGACCGGAAGTTGATCCCCAGCAGCTGGGCTGCCTTGGTCTGAACCCCGCCAGATTTTTGCAGGGCGTCCTGCATCAGGTTCCTCTCGAGGTCGGCAACCACCTGCTCCAGGTCCAGGCCCTCGGGCGGGACCTCCACGCGAGGCAAGCCGGGGGGTGGAGGCGGCCTCCGCACACTGGCCGGGAGATCGTCCACCCGCACCTCATCGGCGGTCGTCAGCGCGACAGCGCGCTCGATAACGTTCTCCAGCTCCCGGACGTTGCCGGGCCACGAGTAGGCCATGAGGATCTCCATGGCCTCGGGCGCGATCCCCATGACGGGCCGGCCCGCCCGGGCCGCGAACAGCTCCAGGAAGTTCCTTGCCAGAAGCGGGATGTCCTCCCACCGGTCCCGCAGCGGCGGAAGCTCCACGGAGATCACGTTCAGTCGGTAGAAGAGATCCTCCCGGAATGTCCCCTGCTGGATCATCTGAGTCAGGTTCTTGTTCGTGGCGGCCATGATGCGGACGTCGACCTCGATGTCCTCGGTGCCGCCGACAGGGCGGAAAATGTGGTCCTGGAGGAACCGCAGGAGCTTCACCTGGAGCATCGGGCTCATCTCTGCCACCTCGTCCAGGAACACGGTCCCGCCCTGGGCCATCTCTAGAAGCCCCGCCTTGCTGGTGACGGCGCCGGTAAAGGAGCCCTTGACGTGTCCGAAGAGCTCGCTTTCAAGAAGCTGCTCCGGGATGGCACCACAGTTGATGGCCACGAAGGGTCGTGAGCTTCGCGGCGAGTTGTAGTGAGTCGTCCGCGCGACCATCTCCTTGCCGGTGCCGCTCTCCCCGCTGATCAGGACGGCCGAGTTCACGGCCGCCACCCGGCCGATGAGGGTGTATAGTTCCACCATCTTCGGGCTCCGGCCGATGATCCCGCGCAGCACCGGCTCTTCCTCCGCCGCCGGTGTCGCCGCCTCGGCTCGGTGGCGTCGTTCAGCCTCGGCCAGGGCGCGATGGATGACCAGCCGGATTTCGTCTATCTTGAAAGGCTTCGTGATGTAGTCGAAGGCTCCTTCCTTCATCGCCTGGATGGCCGCGTCCCGCGAGGCATACGCGGTGACCAGGATCACCGGGGTCTCCAGGCCGTGTTCACGCAGCCGGGTCAGCAGGCCCACCCCGTCCAGCCTCGGCATCCTGATGTCCGAAATGACAAGGTCCGCCGCCCGGTCCATGGCTTGGTGCCAGCCGGCCTCACCGTCCTCTGCGGTGGCCACGACGTGGCCTTCCTTCTCAAGCATAATCCGGAGGAACTCCCGCATGGACTCCTCATCGTCCACCACGAGGATCCGGCTCACACCGTACCTCCCATCCTACTTCCTACTCTCCGCGCCCACGGCCACGGGGGCCCGGCGCAGCCAGAGCCGGAAGGTGGTCCCGAAGTTCGGGCGGCTTGTCACCTCGATGCGGCCGCCCATGCTCTCCAGGATCTTGCGGGCAATGGCCAGGCCCAAGCCGGTCCCGGAAGGCCTGGTCGTGTAGAACGGGTCGAAGATCCGACCCAGCTCCTCCGGCGGAATCCCTCGACCCGTGTCCCGGAATGCGATCGCCACCCAACCCTCCGTCGATTGGTCAGCCGGTCGATTAGTCGATTGGTCTCTCTGGCCTTGAACCCCTGTTCTTCCCAATTGGCTGGTTGACGAATTGACCAATTGCCCGTCACCCGCCGACGAGAGTCGGAGGGTGACAGTCAGGGTGCCGCCCTCCGGCATGGCCTGCATGGCGTTGAGGCAGAGGTTCCAGACCACCTGCCGCAGCTGATCCGAATCCGCCAGCGCCCGCAGAGCCGGCGGCTCCTCTGTAATGGTACAAATCATCCTGGGGTGGTATTCGCTGCTCTTTGCCAGAATGGAGAGCGTCTCTTCCACCAAGGGTCGTAACGCGCAGGGTCGGAAGAGCAGCGGCTGGGGCTTGGCGAAATCCAGGAACTGGCCGGTGATCAGCTTCAGGCGGTGCGCCTCCCGCAGGACGATGCTCAGGAGTTCGCGGTTCGACTCGGTGATCGCCAGATCCTCTCGCAGGACCTCCACCGACCCGCTGATCGCTGCCAAAGGATTCCGGACCTCGTGGGCGATGTTGGCGGCCAAGTGCCCCAGAGCCGCCAGCCGGTCCGCGCGGCGGAGCTGTTCCTCCACCTGCTTGCGTTCGGTGAGGTCCTGGAAGATGGCCACCATCCCCACTGGCCTGCCGTCTTCGCCGCGCAGCGGGGAGCAGGCGATGCCGATCGGGATGGGCCGGCCGTCGCGCCGGTCGAGATAGAGTTCCGTTGCCGGGGCGGACACGGGGGCGTTCGGCTGGGCGAAGAAATCGGTCAGGAGGGAGCATGCGGTGAACGGGGTGGCCTGCCAGGGGCGATCCCGCACATCCTCGAACGTGTAGCCCGTGATCCGCTCAGCCGCTTGGTTGAAGGCGATCACCCGGCCCGCGAGATCCAGCGTAAGGATCCCGCTGGAGATGTTGGCGACGATGGCCTGGTGCAGGTTCTGGAGGTTGCGGAGGTCCAGGCCGCGCTGCTCCAACTCTTGCCCCGCCCGCCGCAGTCGTTCCACCAGGTGGCTGCTTAGGATCGCCACGGCGAGGAAGGCGACCGTGTGAATCAGAACCTGGTAGACGACATAGCCCGCCGGCTGGAGGGGTGCGAGGCCGCCCGCAAACTCCGCCGGCGGGATGACTCGCGTCCACTCCGCCGCCACCAGGCCGCCGTACAGCCCGCTGCTCAAGGCTGCCACGCAGAGGCTGCCTCGGCGCTCCAGGAGATTGGCGGCCGCGAAGATCACGAAGATGTACATGAAGGGGAAGGCCGAGTCGAGGCCGCCGGTGAAATGGACCAGCAGGCTGACCAGGAGGAGATCCAACGCCAGTTGCACCAGGCGCTGCGCCAGCAAATGCCGCTGCTTTCGGAGGGCCAGGGCGTACAGCAGGGACAGGCCGAAGGTGAGCCCCAACAGGCCATAGAGGGGGGAGGTGGGAAACGGGAGGCGCTCGTGCAGGTCCAGGATGACCGCCGATCCCAGGAGGGCGGAGGCCAGAAGCAGCCGGAGGCCCGTCACCCACTTCAGCTTCAGGAGCATGCCGCCCGCCTCCGCGGGCGGCAGCGGTCGGCCCTCCTGCAGCGACATCATATCCCTCCAGCTCCAGAAAGGAAAACGGGGGCCGCGCGGGCGGCCCCCGACCTCACCCGGAGCCCGTGGCGCCTACTTTCCCACCACCGTGACGAGCTTGAAGATCGGCAGGTACATGGCAATGACCACGCCCCCGATGACCACCCCCAGGAATACCATCAGCATCGGCTCCAGAAGCGCGGTCAGGTTCGCCACCGCCGTGTCCACCTCTTCGTCGTAGAAGTCGGCGATCTTCCCCAGCATGGCGTCCAGGGCGCCGGTCTGCTCGCCGACCGCGATCATCTGCACCACCATGGGCGGGAACACCCCAGACGCCTTCAGGGGATCGGCGATGGTCTTGCCCTCGGCGATGGCGGCCCGGGTCCGGAGGACCGCTCCCTCCACGACCTTGTTGCCCGCGGTGCGGGCCGTGATGTCCAGCCCATCCAGGATGGCCACGCCGCTGCTGATCAGCGTGCCCAGGGTGCGGGTGAACTTGGCCACCGCCACCTTCCGGATGAGCATCCCGAAGACCGGCGTCTTCAGCAAGAAGGAATCGACGGCCAGCTTCCCGGAGGACGTCTTGTACCACATCCGGATCCCCACGATCATGGCCGCGATGGCCCCAAGCCCCACGAGGAAGTAGGCGCGGACGATGTTGGATAACTCGAGGACGATCTGGGTCGGCAGCGGCAGGGCGGCCCCGAAGCCCTCGAACATGGCCTTGAAAGTCGGGATCACGAAGACCAGGAGGAAGATCACCACCACCACCGCCACCGAGACGATGGTGGAGGGATAGATCATGGCCGACTTGACCTTCTTCTTCAGGGCCATGGCCTTTTCCATGTACTGGGCCAGGCGGTTCAGGATGGTGTCCAGGATACCGCCCGCCTCCCCGGCCTCCACCATGTTGGCGTACAGGGACGTGAAGATCTTGGGATGCTGCTTCAAGGCGGCCGCGAAGGTGAGGCCGCCCTCCACCGACTGCCGGATCTCCGTGAGGGCCTTCTTGAAGACCTTGTTATCCTGCTGGCGAGGCCAGGATCTCCAGGCACTGGACCAGCGGGAGGCCGGCGTCGATCATGGTGGCGAACTGGCGGGTGAAGACGACGATCTCCTTCTCGTCCACCCCGCCGCCGAAGCCGGGGATGGTGATGTCGCGAGGCTTGCCCCGCACGTTCGTGGCGATGACCTGCTGCGTGCGGAGCTTGCCCACCACGGCATCGCGGGTGGGCGCCTCCATCTCCCCGGTGATGGTCTGCCCGCTTCGGGTGCGCCCGGTGTAGACGAAGACCGCCATGCGCGTCTCCTTCCTTCATCGCTGTGCCGCCGAACCCGGCGCTGGCGAACGGCGACCGGCTCTTATCGCCGGGCGGCAGCCCCCGCCGCCAGGTACGGCGACTGGCCGGCCTGGGCCCGCTGCATCATCTGGAGAAGCTCCTCGGGCTGCGTGGAAGCGCCCAGGGCCTGCTCCTGCGTGATGTTCCGTCGCAGGTAATGCTGCAGCAATGATTCGTTCATGGTCTGCATGCCGGACTTCTCCTTGCCGGCCTGCATCATGCCGTAGACCTGGTGCAGCTTGTCCTCGCGGATGAGGTTGCGGATGGCGGCGTTGGGGACCATGATCTCCAGGACCAGGACGCGGCCCTGGCCGTTGGCCCGCCGCAGGAGCATCTGGCACAGCACGCCCTCCAGGACGAAGGACAACTGCGCCCGGATCTGGGCCTGCTGGTGCGGGGGGAAGACGTCGATGATGCGGTTGATGGTTTGCACGGCCGAATTGGTGTGGAGCGTGCCGAAGGTCAGGTGGCCGGTCTCGGCGATGGTCAAGGCGGCCTCGATAGTCTCCAGGTCCCGCATCTCGCCGATCAGCACCTTGTCCGGGTCCTGCCGGAGCACGGACTTCAGCGCGGCCTTGAAGGAGTAGGTGTCGGCGTGCAGCTCCCGCTGGTTCACCACGCACTTCTTGTGCTGGTGGACGTACTCGATGGGGTCCTCGATGGTGACGATATGCTCCGCCTTCTCCCGGTTGATCTTGTCGATCATGGTGGCCAACGTGGTGGACTTGCCCGACCCCGTCGGGCCCGTCACCAGGATGAGGCCCTTGGGCCGCTCGCACAGGTCGGCCACCACTTTGGGCAGCCCCAGCTCTTCGAAGGTGAGGATCTTGTACGGGATCGTCCGGATGGCGACGCCGACCGCCCCCCGCTGGACGAAGACGTTGGCCCGGAAGCGGCTGAGCCCCTTGACACCGAAGGAGAGATCCAGCTCTCTCTGCTCCTCGAACTTCTGCTTCTGCACGTCGGTAAGGATGCTATACGCCATGCTCTTGGTCTCGGCCGGGGCCAGGGGCTGCGACCCCACGGGGGTCAGGTGGCCGTGCAGGCGGATCATGGGGGGGATGCCGGTGGTGATGTGGAGGTCCGACGCCCCCTTGTCGATCATCTCTTTCAACAGTTCGTGCAGGTTTGGCATGCCAGCGATCTCCCGGAACGGCGTCCTGGGCTAGTTGCCCGTGGTCACCCGCATGATCTCCTCGAGGCTGGTCATGCCCTCGCGGATCTTCTGCAGGCCCGCCTCCCGCAGCGTCCTCATGCCGTTCTTTCGCGCCAACTCTCGGAGCTCGATGACCGAGCCCCCCTGGAGGATGGCCTCCTTGATATTTTCTTTGACCAGCATCACCTCGTACAGGGCGACGCGCCCTTTGTAGCCGGTGTCGCTGCAGGTCATGCAGCCCTTGCCCTTGACCGGTGTGATGCTCGCGGCCTCCTCGGGGCTGAACCCGATGTTGACCAAGGCCTGGGGGGGCACCGGCGCAGGTTCCTTGCAACTCTGGCAGACGCGGCGGGCCAGGCGCTGGGCCATGATGACGTTGGTGGAGGCGGCCACCAGGAACGGCTCCACCCCCATGTTCAGGAGGCGGCTGATGGTGCTGGGGGCGTCATTGGTGTGGAGCGTGGAGAGCACCAGGTGGCCGGTGAGGGCGGCCTTGATGGCGATCTCGGCCGTTTCATAGTCCCGGATCTCCCCCACCATGATGATGTCGGGGTCTTGCCGCAAGAACGATCGCAGGGCGGCGGCGAAGTTCAGTCCGATCTCCGCCTTCATCTGCACCTGGTTGATGCCGGGCAGGTTGAATTCCACCGGGTCCTCGGCGGTCATGATGTTGGTCTCGGTGGTGTTCAGGCGATTCAGCGCCGAGTAGAGCGTGGTCGTCTTTCCCGACCCCGTCGGCCCCGTGACCAGCACCATCCCGTAGGGCATGAAGATCCCGCTCTCGAAGTCCGCCAGGGCCGCGGGCTCAAAGCCCAGCTTGGTCATGTCGAGTTGGAGGTTGCCCTTGTCCAGGAGGCGGAGGACCACTTTCTCGCCGAACAGGGTGGGAAGGGTGGAGACCCGGTAATCCATCTCCCGGCTGCCCATCTTGATCTTGATGCGGCCGTCCTGGGGCAGCCGCCGCTCGGCGATGTCCAGTTGGGACATGATCTTGACCCGGGAGGTGATGGCGGCCTTGAGGCGGGTCGGCGGCTGCATGACCTCGTACAGGATGCCGTCGATGCGGTAGCGGACCCGGAAGGACTTCTCGTATGGCTCGATGTGGATGTCCGAGGCTCCCTTCTTGATGGCGTCGGTCAGGATCAGGTTCACGAGCTTGACGACCGGCGCATCCTCGGCCGCCTGCCCCAGCTCGGCGACATTGACATTGTCATCCCCCTCGCTGAAGGCCTCGACGTCCTTGTCGTCGAAGTTTTTCATGATGTCCTCGACCATGCCGGCCGAGTCGTAGTGCCTGTTGATGGCGTTCTTGATGGACGTCTCCGCCGCCACCACCGGCTCCACCTTGAAGCCGGTCATGAACTTGATGTCGTCGATGGCGAAGATGTTGCTGGGATCCGCCATGGCGACGGTCAGGACGTTGCCGGTACGATTGATGGGAATGATCTGGTGCTTCTGGGCGATCTCCGAAGGGATGAGCTTGATGACGGCGGGATCGATCTCGAAATGGGACAGGTTGATGGAGGGGACGCCATACTGCCGGCTGAGGAACGAGGTAATGTCGTCTTCGCTGATGAACCCCAGCTTGACGAGGTTCGTCCCGATTCGGCCCCCGCCGGTTTCTTGCTGCGACAGGGCCTTCTGAAGCTGTTCCTTTGTGATCAGGGTCGCCTTGACCAGCATGTCGCCAAGGCGCACTCCTCCAACAGCCATTAGTCCCCTCGGTGCAGCCTCGGGCTCACATCGCCAGCGAGGTTCACCATGTTAGCCGTCCTCCCAGCCTTGTCAAGGAAAAACTCCCCGCCCCAGATCGCCAGAGCATCCCGCATCTCCTGGACCGGCGCGGAGTTAGCCGTCCACCACTCGAAAGCCAGGGCCCCCTGCTGAACCATCCCGAGAAGTCCGTTGCCCGCTGGACACCCCCCGGGCCCGCGCCGCCCTGAGCAGGGGAGTCTCCGACGGGTGGTACATCAGATCGCACGCCATGATCGGAGCGGAGAGGCTGGCGTACCCGAACAGGGGCGGGTCATTCGGCTCGAGCCCCACCGAGGTGGTGTTGACCAGTAGCCGGATCTCGGCCACCTCGGCAATCTTCCAGCTATCATGCAAGGGCTGGGCCGTCACCTGGCAGCCTCATCCCTTCTCCGCCGCCCCATGCGGACGCCCCGCTCACGCGATCCCGTCGGCGATGGCGTGAACCAGGGTCTGGCGAATCTCCTCCATCCGGGGTCCCTCGGGCACCTTCGTCCCATCCGTCCCGGTGATGTAGAAGACGTCCATGGCCTGATCCACCTCCGTGGCGATCTTGGCTAGGGCCACGTCCAGGTCCATCTCCGAGAGGGTGCTGGTGATCACGTAGAGCAGGCCCAGGCGATCCTGCGCCCGGACGTCGATCACCGTGTACCGATCCGAGACTACATTGTCGAATTCGACCCGGGTGTGGATCTCCCCGCTGCGGGCGACCGGCTTGGCCAAAAGGTCGCGCCGGCGGGCCTTGATCAGCTCGCGCACATCCACTTGGTCGAGGATGACCCCCTTCAGGTCGCGCGTGAAGCGGTGCCACACCCTCTCGTCATCCGGGGCGGCGCCGCGTCCATCGCTGACCTGGAAGGTGCGGATGAACACCCCGTCCGCCCGGCTGAAGAGCTGCGCCGAGAGGATGTTGATCCCGTTGGCCGTCAGAGTCCCGACAACCTTGGCAAAGCGCCCGGGCGCGCCCGGGGCGCAGACCCCCACCTCGGAGTATCCCGCCATGGGGTATGCGTTCCAGCGGACCGCTGCCGGTTCGCCCCGCCGGACCTGCTCGATGAGCTGGAGGTGCTGCGCGACCTTGGCGCTGCTGGTGGTGAGGACGTACCGGACGGGCATGAGATCCAGGTGCTGGCGCACGACCTCGACGCCGAACTCCGGCCCCAGTTCCGCCACGAGGGCGGCGCCCAGGCTGGCCGCCTTGCGCTGCTCCTCCTCCCCCTCGGGGACGCCGCGCGTGAGGATCGTGTGGGTTTTGATGAACAGCTCCCACAGGAGCGTCCCCTTCCAGTCGGTCCAGACCTGGGGGCCCACGGCGTTGATGTCCAGGTAGGAGAGAAGGTACAGCATCTTCAAAAGGTCCTCGTCGCCCACTAGGCGCGCAAACTCGATGATCAGGCGCTCGTCGTCCAAATCCCGCCGTTCGGCGATGTGCGCCATGTTGAGGTGCTGGGCCACAAGGAATTTCACGTTGGCGACGTCGCCCGGGGCCAGCCCCATCCGGGTGAGCGCCTGCTCGGCGATGGCGACGCCGCGCTCCACGTGGCCGTGCCCTTCCCCCTTGCCGACGTCGTGGAACAGGATCGCCAGCTTCAGGGTCTCGGGCTTCCTCAGCTCGCCGGCGATGCGCCGGAACTCCTGGAGACGAGGGTCGGTGGTGTCGGCGAGCGCCTCCAGGTAGTCCAGGAGGACGAAGGTGTGCTCGTCCACCGTGTACCGGTGGTAGTAGTCGAACTGCACCAGGCAGGCCACGCGGGCGAACTCGGGGATGTAGGCGGAGAGCATGCCCAACTGATGCATCTGGCGCAGCGTGTCGGCCACACCGCGGGGCGACTTGAGGAGCGCCAAGAAGAACCCCAGGGCGCGGTTCGAGCGCCGGAACTCGTCGTCGATCAACGCCAGGTTGCTCCGGATGGCCTCCTTGGCCTCGGGGCTCAGATCGTACCCCATCTCTTGGCGATACCAGAAGATCTTGAGGAGCCGGATCGGATCCTCCCGGAAGCAGCCGCTTTGCGCCGGGAGGATGTGGACCTGTCGGTTCAGCTCGGTGAACTCGTCACCGATGTCCCGGGCCCGCAACTTTTTCATTACGGCCTCCACGTGGGAGCCGGGGCGGGCGGCGCAGCGCTCGGCGAGGCGGCCGGAAAGCTGGTGCAAGGTTCCCGCCCGGGTGTAGTACTGCTGCATGAATCGTTCGACGCCAAAGGTTGCCTCATCCCGGAAGCCCAGGTTGGCCGCCACCGGGACCTGCACGGGGAGGCTCAGGACGTCGTTCTTGCCGCCATGCAGATAGTGGAGCTCGCTTCGCACGCGCAGGAGGAAATCCAACGCCTGCAGACACTGCGCCAGCTCCACGGGGGAGAGCAGGCCCAGGGCCTGCAAGGCATTGAGATCCTCCAGGTGATGCCGGGCGCGCGCCACCCAGAGGGCCGTGTGGAAGTCCCGCAGCCCACCCGGGCCCTCCTTGACGTTGGGCTCTTGCAGGTAGACGGAGCCCCCATACTTCTCGTGTCGGCGCGCCTGCTCCTGGAGTTTGATCTGGATGTACTGCTGGGCTCGCCGTCCCTGGAGGGCCCGCCACATCCGCTCCTGAAACTCGGCGAAGACGCCGGGGCTCCCGGCCAGAAAGCGCGCCTCCAGCATGGAGGTCCGGGCCGTGAGGTCCTCATCCATCATCCGCAGGGTGTCGCTCAGGGAGCGGCAACTGTGACCGACGCTGAAGCCCAGGTCCCACAGGAAATACAGGACGTGATTCAAGATCGAGGTGACGTAATCGTCCGCGCGCCGGGCGTACAAGAACATCACGTCCACGTCGGAGCCGGGGTTGAGCTCCCGCCGACCATAGCCGCCCAGCGCCACCACGGCGCATCCCTCGCTTGCCTCTCTCTGCGCCGGCGCCACGATCTCGTCGGCTAGGCGGAAGAGCTGGCAGACCACCGCATCCACGAGGTCCGCGTGGAGGGCCACGACCTCGAGGCCGCCGGTCCCACTCCGATGGGCCGCCTCGATGCGGGCCCGTTCTTCTGTGATGAAGTCCTTCACGGCCGGGAGCAAGGCAGCCCGCAGCGTCTCGCCTGCACCGGCGGACGCTCCTGGGGCCTGGGCCTCCAACAAGGCCTGGAGGCGGAGCGCCACGTCCGTCTCGGGCCCATAGGAGATCCCCTTGGCGGTCCCCTGACCCGAGGCAGGCGTCCCCCACCGGAAAAGACGTGTCAAGGCGCGGAGCGGATCTGGCATGTGATCTCCGGATCGCGCGTGGCGATGTCCCATGCGGGATCCAGGGCACTATACCGGGAGGGACCCTAACGGTCAAGGGACGTGCAACAGCGAGAGCTGAGAGCGGAGAGCCGAGGAGGCCAATGCATTCTCAGGAGACGTGCTCAGGCGCCTCGTCGCCGACGGAGGGCCAGGTGGTCGGCCAGGACCTTCTCGTGATCGAAGGCCAACGGAGCGGGCAGCTCCGAAAGGCTCATGGTCCACGCGTCACCCGGATCGTCCGCGGCTCGATGAATCCCCCGTGCTGTGACCCGGACGGGGGTCGCGACACCTCACGCGTGCCCGCAGACAGTGCAGCGCGGGTCCCGCCTCGCCTTCACCTCGAAGAACCGCATCTCCAGGTAATCGCAGCACAACAGCCTCCCCTTGAGCAGGCTGCCCACTCCGGCGAGGTACTTGATCGCCTCCATGGCTTGAATGGTCCCCGTGATCCCCGGGGTCGCGCCCAGGACGGGGAACACCTCTTTCGGGGGCGCTTCCTTGACGATGCAGGCGAGGCAGGCCGTCTCAGGCGCGTGGAGGAATGTCACGCGGGCCTCGAATCCCCAGATGCTGCCGTGCACCAGCGGGATTCCCTTTCGAACCGCAGACGCATTCAACACGAACCGCGTCGGGTAGTTGTCCATGCAGTCCAGGATCAGGTCCGAGTCGCCCACGAGGCGGTCCACGTTCGTGTCATCGATCTTCTCGGTGATGGCCTCGATCTCAACATGAGGGTTCAGCCGCGACAGGGTGAGCTTGGCAGACGCCGCCTTGTTCACCCCGATGCGGGAGTCGTCGTGCAGGAACTGCCGGTTGAGGTTGGAGAGCTCCGGCGAGTCGAAATCGCAGATCCGGATGAGGCCGATTCCTGCGACGGCCAGGTTGAATGACACCGGGCTGCCCAGCCCCCCCGCCCCCGCGATGAAGACCTTGGAGGCCTTGAGCTTCCTCTGAGTCTCCTCGCCCCAGTTGGGGATGATCATCTGCCGCGCGTACCGCTGCTTTTCCTCTGCGGAGAGCTCAAACACGTCCCCCGATTGCATGGAAGTGACCCCCCTCTAATGAGTTGTCGCTGACCGTTCGCCGCAGCGAAGAGCGTCGCCAGGCCGCCCTCGTGGCCGCGAGGGCCTGCGGCCCTTGGGTTCTCCTCGCGTCCGGGTGCCTCGCCCGGGAGACTGGATGTGGCATCGAGTGCCCGCGCCTTTCTCGCGACACAATCCAGGCGCAGTGGCCTTTTATCCCATGCGGCATCCAAAGTCAATGCGCTGCGCGATGCTGTCTTATGTCTCCCCGCTCTAAGGATCGCCGATGGCGAGGGGAGGGCCGAGGCAGGAGAAGGCCAACGCGGAAGCCGGGGAACGGAACGGAGGCCCCCGGCGACGGGCACAGTTCCGGGGCCTCCGTTCCGGTGACGGGGGGTCTCAGTGTTTGGGCAGGTTCAGCCCCGCGCCGAACCCGGTGGTGCCAGCCATGCTGAGGGAGTAGGCGCTCTCGTCGTGCTGGCTGAGGTCGAGGCCCATGATCTCCTGCTCCTCCCCCACGCGAAGACCGATCACCACATCCACCAGCTTGAGGAGGATCAGGGCGCCGATGAAGGCGAAGATCCAGGTGGTCAGGACGGCGACGATCTGCACTCCCAAGAGGCCGGGGTTGCCGAAGAACAGCCCGTTGTTCCCTGCCTCGTTCACCGCCTTGCTGGCGAAGAGGCCGGTGGCGATGGCCCCCCACGTTCCCCCGACGCCGTGCACGCCCACGACGTCCAGGGAATCGTCGTAGCCCATCTTGGTCTTCACGTTACAGGCGTTGTAGCACAGGAAGCCCGCGACCGCGCCAATGACGATCGAGGAAAGGGGTCCCACGAATCCGGAGGCCGGCGTGATGGCCACGAGGCCCGCCACGGCGCCTGACGCGGCCCCGAGCACCGTCGGCTTGCCCCGAGCCAACCACTCGGTGAACATCCAGGACAGGGTGGCCGCCGCCGTGGCGATGTGGGTGGCCACGAAGGCGCTGGTGGCCAGGGCGCCGGAGCTCAGCGCGCTCCCCGCGTTGAAACCGAACCAGCCCACCCATAGCATGGCGGCGCCGGTGATGGTGAGGGGTAGGTTGTGCGGGGGCATGGGCTCGCTGCCGAACCCCCGCCGTTTCCCCACCAGGAGAGCGGCGGCCAGCGCCGAGACGCCGGAGCTGATGTGCACCACAGTGCCCCCGGCGAAATCCAGGGCGCCCAGGTTCCGGAGCCACCCGCCCGTCCCCCAGACCCAGTGGGCCAGCGGGTCATAGATGAAGGTCGCCCAGAGCAGCGTGAACGCCAGGAAGGCGCTGAACTTCATCCGCTCGGCGAAGGCCCCCGTGATGAGGGCCGGCGTGATGATCGCGAACATGAGCTGGTAGATCATGAAGGCCTGGTGGGGGATGGTGGCGGCATAGTCCGGGTTGGGGGCGAGCCCCACTCCCTTTAGGCCCACCCAGGAGAGGTTGCCGAAGAGCCCCCCCACGTCCGGGCCGAAAGCAACGCTGTAGCCCCAGAGCACCCACTGGATGCTGATCACCGCCATGAGGATGAAGCTGTGCATGATGGTCCCCAGCACGTTGTGGCGCCGGACCATCCCCCCGTAAAACAGGGCGAGCCCCGGGGCCGTCATCATGAGGACCAGCGCCGACGAGGTCAGCATCCACGCGGTGTCGCCGGAATCGATCTTTGCCTGGGGCGCCGCAGGGGCGGGCGCCTGGGCCGGCGCCGCGGCGGGTGGGGCCGCCGGGCTCGGCGCAGCCTGCTGGGCCGCCGAGGGTGAGGCCAGGAGCCAGAGGACCACCAGCACGCCGAGCATTCCAAGGAGCCAGGGCCTGTGCTGCCGTCGCATAACCGTTCCTCCCTGATTATGTGGTGTCCAGGACAGGAGGCGAGGAGAAGATGTCTGGATCTGGCCGGGTCGGTTCACTACGGCGTGCGGAGCGGCGGGCTGGAAGACGGCGTGCTGCGCTCAGGGGCGAAGAGAGAGCACCCGTTTGGGCCGGACACCCTTTTGCACGCGTCCACCTGCTGCGGGTATGCATCCGGTGTCCAGGAAATCGAGCCCCGTTGCTCATGGCGGCGCCACGCTGCGCACGATGTTTTCCGACCAGGCAGCATGCAGCGTGCCTATTCTTGGCCAACCCCTTCCTGATGTCACGGACGGCCTGAAGGGTTGGATTTTGTTGAGGAAGGAGACGCGCCCGGCAGGGAACCTCTTCGGCGCCCACGCGCCGGCGTGCCTCCGCAGTAAGCAAATCTGCCGGGCGATGCCTATCCTTTGGGCGGGGAAGCCGTTATGGGCGATGGGCTGCGCCGATCCTCACGAGCCATGGAAACGTGCCTCTGCGCGCTGGGCGAGGAGGGAGAGGGGGTAGCTGAGGCAAAAGTAAATCACGGCGGCCAGCAAGTAGATCTCGAAGGAGCGGAAGGTGCGCTCGATGGTTTCCTGGGCGGCGCGGGTCAGTTCAAAGACCCCGATGATGGCGGCCAGCGACGTGTCTTTGATCAGGATCGTGCAGAGACCGACAAAAGGCGGAAGCATGCGGCGAATGGCCTGGGGGAAGATGATGTATCGCATGGTCTGCAGTCCGCTGAGGCCGCTGGAGCGGGCGGCCTCCCCCTGGCCCCTGGGGATGGACTGGATCCCTCCCCGGACCACTTCGGCCGTGTTCGCCATCATCCAGAGCGACATGGCCAGGACGGCAGCCGGGAAAGTCGGGATCTTCAGGCCTATGGCCGGCAGGCCGAAGAAGATGAAAAAGATCTGGAGCAGGAGCGGAACGGCGCGGATGAATTCCACGGCCCAGCCGGTGCCGGTCCGGACGATTGCCCAGGGAACGAAGCGCAAGAGGCCCGCCAGCACCCCTGTCCTCGTGCCCAGCACGATGACGGCGGCCGAGATCTCCACCGTGCTCACGGCGCCGCGAAGCAGATAGCCGATGTTCTTGCCGATGACCGACCAGTCCATAGAAATGCGCCGCCGGACTCTCAGGCCGCCGAGTGGCTGGAAGGGGCCAGGCCTTTGCGCAGGACGCGCGCCTCGGTCAGGTTCAGAACCCGCGTCAGGCCGAGGACCAGGATCACGTACAGCATGGCGGCCGTGCCGTAGATCTCGAAGGACCGGAAATTGTTGAAGGAAATGTCGTTCGCGACGAACATCAGCTCCACCATGCCGATGGTGCAAACCAGGGAGGAATTCTTCACGAGGGAGACCAGGTTGTTGCCGAGCGCGGGGAAGGAGATCCGCAGGGCCTGGGGGATGATGACGTAGATCGCCTCCTGGAGCGGCGTGAGGCCTGTGGAGCGCGCCGCCTCGTGCTGGCCCTTCGGGACGGCCTCCAGGCCGGCCCGGAAGATTTCCGTGTTATAGGCGGCTGTGTAGAGGACAAGCGCCGACAGTCCGGAGAGGAAGGCGGACAGCTTGAGGCCGAGCTGGGGCAGGCCGAAGTAGACGATGAAGATCTGAATGAGCAACGGCGTGTTGCGGAAGATCTCGACGTACGCCTGGGTGAGCCCGCGGGGCAGGCGCCAGGGAAGCTGGGACAGAAGGGCCGTGATCATCCCCAGGACCAGCGCCAGGAGCATGGCCACGGCGGAGATGAGGATGGTCAGGCCAGCGCCCTGGAGCAGATAGGGCAGCCCCTGCCAGATGGCTAACCAGGAGAACGACATCGAGGGCACCTTGGCAATTTGGCAACTGGGCAATCAGGCTGTTCTTCCCAGTTGCCTAATCGCCCAATTGCCGAGTCGCCGCGTCGGGGAGACGAGCCGGAGGCTCGCCCTGCCGACGTTCAGGGCTTGAACAGGTAGGCCTCGACGTCGCCGAAGTATTTCTTCCAGAGCTTGTCGTACGTCCCGTCCTTCTTCATCCGGTCAAGTTGGCCGTCCACCCACTTGATGAATTCCACATCGCCCTTGCGCACGGCGATGCCGTACGGGCGAGGAGTGAACGGCTTGCCGACGGGCTTCAGGTCTGGATTCTCTTTGGCCAGCGTCAGGATCAGGACATCGTCCTGAGAAAAGGCGTCCGCGCGCCCGCCTTTCACCGCCAGGACTGCCTCGGACACCTTCCCGAACTTCACCCGGTCGGCCTTGGGCGCGAGTTGCTCGATGTCCTTGTCCTGGATCGCACCCTGGATGACGGCCACCGTTTTCCCCGCCAGGTCCTCGACCCCCTTGATCGGGCTGTTCTTGGGGACGAGGAGCAGGCCGCCGGACATGAAGTAGGGCTCGGAGAACTCCACCACCTGCCGGCGCTCGTCGGTGACGGTGACCGAGGCAATGATGATGTCGATCTTCCCGCTCTGCAGGAACGGGATGCGGTTCCCCGAGGTCACCGCCACGAGTTCTACCTTGTTCTCGTCGTCGAAGAGGGCCTTGGCGAAAATGTGGGCCACATCCACGTCGAAGCCAAGGTTCTTGCCCGAGCTGTCCACATAGCCGAAGGGTGGGAAGTCGGTCTTGACGCCGGCGATCAGCTTCCCCCGCTTTTTGACCTCGTCCAGGGTGCCGGCCACGGCCTGGCCCGCCAGGGCCAGGGCCAGCAGCCCGGCCACGAGGATCAACCCGACTCGCGTGACAGTGCTTCGCAGGTTCCCCATGTTTTGCCCTCCTCCTTTTGCTTTTCTTTAAGGATCCAGGATTTCCCTGGCGCCCTTGGCGCACCCAAGGGGTACCCGGCGGTTAGCCAGTCCCCGGTCAGGCGGCCGCCGCGCGGGCGGCCTCCCGCAAGGCGGCCCGCCGGGTCGGCGCGCGTTCCGGGGACATCTTGATCTCTAACCACTGGCTGAAGCGCGACATGCTATAGGTGAAGATCCAATAGACCACGGCGATGAAAAGGTACATCTCGAAGGGGCGAATCTCTCGCTGACTCACCGTCTGGGCGGCCTTGGTCAGATCCATCATCCCAATGATCGAGGCCAGGGAGGTATCCTTGAACAGAACGATGAACTGTGTGACCAGGGACGGGATCATGTTCCGGATGGCCTGGGGGAGGACGACGTGGAGCATGGTGTGGCCGTAGGACAGGCCCCCGGCCGTGGCGGCCTCGATCTGGCCCCGCGGGACCGACTGGATGCCGGCCCGGACGATCTCGCCGAGGTACGCCGCCTCGAAGACAACGAAGGCGGTGAGGGCCACCGTGTACTCCGGCGGGTGTTGGCCCGTGATCTGGGGGATGAGGAACCAGAACCAGAAGATCACCATCACCAGGGGAACGCCCCGGAAGAACTCCACGTAGACCACCGCCGGGTAATGAATCCACGGGCGGTGGGCCAGACGGCAGAGACCGATGATGATGCCCAGGAGGAATCCCAGGATGATGGCGGGGATGGCCAGGCGCAGCGTCCCCCCGCTGAAGCTCCCAAACCCCAGGAGGCCCTGGACGATCAGGAACTTCCAGTTGGTGGCGATGACACCCCAGTCGAAGCTCATCCCAAACCTTTCACCGCGAAGCTCGCAGAGAGCGCAGAGACAGATTCGCTGGGTTTCCTTGGCGTGCTTTGCGTGCTCTGCGGTTGGTTAGAGACGTTCGATTCAATGCTCGGCCCTCCCGACGCGGGCGATCAGGCCTGGGATGCGGAAGTGCCGCTCCACCTGGGCCATGGTGGTCGAGATGCCGAGACACAGGGCCAGGTAGATCAGCGTGCCAGCGGTCAGCGCCTCGAAGGCCTTGGCGGTATAGGTCTCGATCTGGCGGCTCATGAAGGTGAGTTCGGCCACGCCGATCGTAAGGGCCAGCGAGGAATTCTTCAGGAGGTTCAATGACTCGTTGGTCGCAGGTGGAATGATCAGGCGCAACGCGACGGGGATGATGATGAGGCGGTATGCCTGCCCCACAGAGAGGCCGGTGGCGACGCAGGCTTCCAGCAGCGTTCTGGGGATAGACTGGATCCCGGCCCGGATCACCTCGGACATCCGGGCCCCGTGATAGACGCTGAGACCCACGACGGCGGACCAGAACTCCGGACCGTGGACGTTCAGCCAGTCCTGGGCCACACGGGGCAGCATCTGGGGGGCGCCGAAGTACCAGAAGAAAAGCCAGACCAGTAACGGGACGTTTCGGAAGAATTCCACGTAGAGCACGGCCAGCGCCCGGAGGGGCCGGAAAGGCACGGTCCGGAGAGCGCCCGCTAGAATCCCGAGGAAGCTGGCGAAGAGCCAGCTCAGGGCGGAGAGGCGGAGCGTTGTCAGGATCCCCTGGATGAGCCACTCCCCATGGCCTCCTGTCCAGAGGACACTCCACTGGAAGTCGTATTGGATACCCAGGAATGCGGTTAGGGGCATTGGCCAGGACCGCGACGCTCCCGGGAAGGGAGCAATCCCCTTCCCGGGGGTCGCGCCGCGAGGTGTGAGCTACTTAGGAACCACCTGGTACATCAGGAAGCTCTTGACGCTGTCGCTCAATGGATACGGGGTATCACTCTTCGGACCGAACCAATTTTCGTAGATTTTGAAGTACTCGCCGTCCTCGAGGGCCTCCATCAGGGCGTTGTTGACCACTGCCCGGAAGTCCGAGTCGTTCTTCCGCATGGCCATCCCATACGGCTCGTAGGTATAGAAGTCACCCACCACCTTCCATTCATTCGGGTTGGGGGCCTTGTACTTCAGTCCCCAGAGCTGGATGCCATCGTTGGTGTAGGTGTCAACCCGCCCCTGGACCAGAGCCGTGAAACCCGCCGCCTGGTCCGGGAAGACCACGAGCTGGGCCTGGACCCCTCGCTCGCGGAGGGCCCGCTCGTTGGTCGAGCCCTGCTGGGAGGCCACGCGCTTGCCCGTGATGTCCTGGATGCCCCGGATGGGGCTGCCCTCCTTCACCAGGAACTGGGCGCCGGTGACGAAGAAGGTCAGGCTGAAGTCCACGCTGTCCCGCCGCGGCCGAGTATCGGTCATGGTGCCGGCGATCAGGTCCACGGCCCCGCTGCTGAGCAGCGGAATGCGGGTGGCCGGCGTGCTCTCCTTCAGCTCGAACTTGATGGACTTGTTCAGCTTCTTCTCGATGTTCTTGTGGACTAGTTTCGCCAGGTCAACGGAGAACCCGACCCACTCGTTCTGCTTGTTGATGTAGCCGAAGGGGGGCGAGGCCGTCCGGGTCCCTACGGTGAACACACCGGTCCGGTTGATCTTCTCCAGTGTGCTCTCGGCCGCCCAGCCGGCCACCGCCAGGCCGAGGACGATTGCGGCTACCGCCATCACGCTCAACACACGTCGCATTTGCCTCCTCCTTTCACATTTTTGATTGGTGATTGCCGATTGACGATTTGAACGGCCCGTTCCGGACAATCCGCAATCACAAATCGAAAATCGGCAACGGGTTCAGTGGACCAGGATCTTGCTCAGGAAGGTCCGGGTCCGCTCTTCCTTGGGGTTGGCGAAGAACTTCTGCGGGTCGCCCTCCTCGACGATCCGGCCCTCATCCATGAAGATGATCCGGTGGGATACCTTTTTGGCGAAGCCCATTTCATGGGTCACCACGATCATGGTCATTCCCTCCCTGGCCAGGTTGACCATGACATCCAGCACCTCGTTGATCATCTCCGGATCCAGGGCCGAAGTCGGCTCGTCGAAGAGCATGATCTTGGGCTGCATGGCCAGGGCCCGGGCGATGGCCACCCGCTGCTGCTGGCCGCCGGAGAGCTGGGCCGGATAGTTGTCCGCCTTCTCGGGGATGCCCACCTTGGCCAGGAGGCCCCGGGCGATCCGCTCTGCGTCCCCTCGGGATTGCTTTCGGACCTTGAGGGGAGCCAGGCTGATGTTCTGGAGGGCGGACATGTGCGGGTAGAGGTTGAACTGCTGAAAGACCATCCCGACCTCGGCCCGCAGCTTGGTGATGTCAGTGGAGGAGTCGCTGAGCGACATGCCGTCCACTACGATCTCGCCCTTTTGGATCGGCTCCAGTTTGTTGATGCAGCGGATCAGGGTGCTCTTGCCGGAACCGCTGGGGCCGCAGACCACCACCACCTCTCCGGCCTTCACGGACAGATCAATGTCGTTGAGGACGTGGAGGGGGCCGAACCACTTGTTGACACCGCGAAACTCGATCACGAGAGAAGGCCTCCATTAGAACGGGACGCAATTGATCGTCGCATCATTCACGGTCTTTGTAACAGCGCTGGCTGGCGGCGGCGAGCGGTCGATCCTGGTCCAGGGCGCGGCGGACTGCCGCTTGGGCCAGGATCCACGTGGGATCAATAACGGGCACAGGCAGATCGCCGTCCCGGAGGATCAGGGGGACTTCGGTGCAGCCGGTGATGATGGCCTGGGCCCCGCGCGCCTGCAGGTGCTCCGCTGCCTCCCGGATCAGGCGGCGCGGTCGCTCCAAAGGTTCCCCCTGCTTGACAGCGTAGACGGCTTCCATGACGCCGGACGTTTGGACCCCGGGGTCGGGCGTCAGAATCGAAAAGCCCCGCGGCTCGAAGAAGGCCTCGAACAAGCGGCACTGCAGTGTGCCGGAGGTGGCCAGCAGGCCCAGGCGGCGAATTCCGGAGTCCTCGTTCGCCACGGCCGTCACCGTTTCGCCGATCAGGTGCAGGATGGGAATGCTCACTGCCCGCTGCAGGGCCTCATAGTAGTAATGAGCGGTGACACACGGGATGGTGATGAAGTCGGCCCCCCCCTGGACCAGGACCTCGGCGCTGGCCACCAGGACCGGCAGGGGGTCCGGCCCCTCCCCCCGGATGGCCGCCGTCCGGTCCGGCACCTGGGGATTGCTGAAGATAAGGACCTTGAGATGTTCCTGGTCCGTCTTGGCCGGGGTGGCCTGGATGATCTTCTGGTAGAAGTCGGCCGTGGCCGCGGGACCCATCCCTCCAAGGATACCGATCATTCTGGGCATTGCCGGCTCTCAGGGATCTTGGGAATCGTTTCCTTGTATCACTGCGCCCTCTCCGTGTCAAGGCAGAGCGAGACGCTGTAGTGCTGGATATCCCAGTGCACGCCGCCACAGCGACGTCTCATTTTGTGCTGGCGATTACCAGCCTCACCGGATCCCTGGTTTTCCTGCGGCAGGGTCAGGTCCATCTGACCGCGGCGGCGAGCATGGGCTTGGGGGTCCTGATCGGAGCGCAGGGCGGGGCACTGCTCTCCACACGGATGCCGGGAAAACTCATCCGTCGTCTCCTGGCAGCCGCCCTGGCGATTTTCGCAATTCGGCTGGTCCTTCGGGTCGTGTGGTAATGCTGCGCGGCGGTCGGGGTACCTTCCCCCTGGATGGAGAGTGCCTTCCACTCAGAGATGAGGACACGCGCCCATGACGAATCGGCCCTTCGATCTGACCGGCAAGGTCGCCCTGATCGCTACGTCGTAACAGGGGCATAGGCAGGTAAGAGGTGCGCTGGCCCTGAACCGAAGGAATGCTCAGAAACTTCAGCCGGCGGTCTCCGTGCCCTCAATTGGCCCGAGAAGGCATCCCATGGTTCCACTTGGAGGAGCCCTTTCCAAGAGGACAAGTGCGGGAATTCAGACATAGATTGGGGTATTTCCCGCAAGGCTTACCCGCGGAAGATCAAAAATGTCCCGCTTTCCACAGGCCGGCTGATCCGCCGGCAGAGATGGCTTTCATCCTAACTAGCAGTAAATAATAACTTATCAGCGGTTTTTACAGACGGCTTCGCATCCGAGATATAAGCACTTATCGAAACATCCCTCCTGGTATGCTGTTTGCTGAAACTCCTCGAAGGCGCGCACAAGGTTTCTTTTGTCCCCAATATCTGATCCAGGAGGTTCCCCGATGAAATTGACGCGTGGCGGTGAGTACGGCATTCGCGGGGTCCTTTATCTTTCTCAGCAGGACGAGGGCAGGGTCAGCATGCTTTCTGCCATCGCCAAGGCACAGGACGTTCCACCTCGGTTCCTGGCCAAGATCTTCCAGGCGCTGGCGAAGGCTGGGGTCGTCAAATCGCACCGGGGCGCCAAGGGCGGCTTCTCGCTGGCGCGGCCGGCCTCCGACATCACGCTCAAGGATGTGATCGAGGCCATCGAAGGCCCGATCTATCTGAACGTCTGCCTGTTGGCCGAGGGCGAGTGCAGCCGCGACAAACTCTGTCCCGCGCACGCCATCTGGGAAGAGGCCCAAGAAAAGATGATGAGCGTTCTGAGCCGGGCTAACTTTGCCGATCTGGCCAAGGCGGAACGCCAGACTGCAAATAGGCCACGCCTAACACCCCCTGGACAGCAAGGGGCATCGGGGCGGATGGGCACAAGAAGAGCCCAGCCCACCGCGATGCCCCCGGCACTTCCACACCGAAAATCTCCTCCGATTTCGGACCCCCACCCATCGGATCTGAAGGATCCCGGTGCCGCTTCCTTTCTCGGTTTGTCGCCTGACCGCATTGCCTCATGAATCTCACACCCACTGCGGGCCAGCACTCTTCACTTCATCACTCGTCTGCATTCTGTCGGTTCCCCTTGGGACCGGCCGCTGACCGACGGCATCTTGCCTATTCCAGCCGGATGCGTCAGGCCGGATTTCCTTGGCTCAACATAGGCTTCCCGGTTGCAATCCACGGCACCGTGGGCTATGATGCCCGGCGAAAAGGAGTGAATTATGCCAGGACGCCTGGCTTCGCAAAAGAGCATTATCGCAGAACAGATCCTGCCCTTCGTCAGCAAGCCCTCTCGATACATCGCCGGGGAGTGGAACACAGCGGTGAAAGACCCGGCGAAGGTCAACGTTTGGATGGCCCTCGCGTTTCCCGATGCCTATGAGATCGGGATGTCGCACCTGGGCCTCAAGATCCTCTATCAACTGTTGAACGCCCGGCCGGAGATCCTGGCAGAGCGGGCCTACGCCCCCTGGGTGGACGCCGAGACGCTTTTCCGGCAGCACGGCATCCCGCTGTGCAGTCACGAGTCCGGCCTTCCCCTGGCCGGCTTCGACATCCTGGGATTCACCCTCCAGTACGAGCTGTCCTTCACAACCATCCTGAACATGCTCGATCTTGCCGGCATCCCCCTCCGCTCGTCCGGCCGGGACGAGCGGCACCCTCTTGTCGTGGCCGGAGGCCCGGTGGCCTTTGCGCCGGAGCCGCTGGCGCACTTCATCGACGCCTTCCTCATCGGCGACGGCGAGGAGGCCACCCTGGAGCTGTGCGGCGTCGTGCGCGACTGGAAAGGGGCGGGGGGATCGCGCGCGGATCTCCTGCGGGCGGTGAAGGGGATTGCCGGGATGTACGTCCCCGCCCTGCACGAGCCGGGTGAGGTGGTGCGCAAGCGGACCGCCCTGAAGCTCGATGGGGTGGACTACGGGCGCTTCCCCATTCCCTACATGGAGATCGTGCACGACCGGGCCAACATCGAAGTGATGCGCGGCTGTGCGCAGGGCTGTCGCTTCTGCCAGGCCGGCTACATCTACCGCCCGATCCGGGAGCATTCGGCCGAAAGAATCCGGGCGATGGTGGACCGGGCGCGCGTCGGGACCGGCTACGAAGAGGTGTCCCTGTCGTCCCTCTCCATTGCCGATCTGTCGTGCCTCCGGGACCTGGTGCCACCGCTCATGGCCAGCCTGGTGCCGGACAAGACCTCCCTGAGTCTCCCCTCGCTTCGCGTCGAGGCGTTGAATCGCAACAAGGAGATCGCCCGGGAGATCGGAAAGGTGAGGAAGACGGGGTTCACCATCGCACCCGAGGCCGGCTCGGCCCGGTTGCGCAAGGTGATCAACAAGGAAGGCTTCGACGAGGATCAGATCTTCACCGCGGTTCAGAACGCGGCCCGGGCCGGTTGGGAGTCGGTGAAGCTCTATTTCATGATCGGGCTGCCCACCGAGAGGCAGGCGGATCTGGATGAGCTGGTTCGGGTGGCCAAGGAATCGGCCCGCATCGCCCGCCGGGAGAGCCCGCGGGGATTCGGCCTGACCGTGAGCGCCAGTTCTTTCGTGCCCAAACCACACACGCCCTTCCAGTGGTTCGCGCAGGAGCCGATGCCCGTCCTCAAGGAAAAGCAGGCGTACCTGCGGGCGCGCCTGCGCGAGGCGCGGATAGATTTCAAGTGGCATCATGTGGAGTCGTCCTTCCTGGAGGCCGTGTTGACGCTGGGTGGCCGGGAGGTGGGTGCCGCCATCGCCCTGGGCCAGCAGCGGGGATGCCGCTTCGACGGATGGACGGAGCAGCTCAAGTTCGACACCTGGATGGAGGCGCTGGCGGATGCGGGCGTGGACCCCTTCGCCATCGCCAACCGGCCCCGCGGCCTGGACGAGCCGCTGCCCTGGGATCACATCGACTGCGGGGTCTCGCAACAGTTCCTGAAGCGAGAGTACAAGAAGGCCCAGCGGGTGAAGGGAACCCCGGACTGCCATGTGGGGCCCTGCAGCAATTGCGGCGAGATCTGCGTTTCCAACTGGCGCACCTGGGCCCAAGAGATTGGCATGATTGAGATAGCGCCGAGCGCCGAGCGCCGAGAGGGGAGAGGCGAAGAGACCCCCCCCAGGGAAGAGCGGGCGGTCGAAGCGGCGCAGGATTCCGGTGAACCGCAGGCCGCCGCCCCAGCGGGCGCCCCGGCGCAGCCGGTCCAAAAAATCCGGTTCGAATTCCAGAAGGTGGGGGAGCTTCGTTATCTCTCCCACCTCGAACTGATGCGGGCGTTGCAGCGCGCATTGCGGCGCGCCGGCGTGCCGTTGGCCTACACGCAGGGCTTCAACCCCCAGCCGAAGGTCTCCGTGGCCCAGGCGCTGGCCGTGGGCGTCGAGGGCCTGAGGGAACTCGGGGAGGTGGAGCTGACCTCGCGGGTGGAGCCGGCGGATGTCCAGGCGCGGTGGAACGCGCAACTGCCACCCGAACTCAAGATTCTCCGGACCTGGGAAGCGCCCCTGCACGGGCCGTCGCTTTCCGCCGGGGTACGAGGTGCCGCGTATCAGGTTCGGTTGATGCCGAACGGCTGGGACCCCACCACCCTCGCCGCCCTCGGCAATGCCGGGGCCTGCGCCGAGTTCCTGGCGCAGGGTCCCATCCCCGTCGAGGTGTCCAAGAAGGGCCAGACGGTGGTCCTCGACGCCCGCCCATTCGTCCAGGAATTCACTGCCACGTCGGAGGACGGGTACCCCCAGTGGGGCCTCACCCTCCGGGCCGGCTTGGGGGGCAGCGTGAAACCCCAGGCCGTCCTGCGGAGTTTCCTGGGACGACGGGTCCCCCCCGGCGAACTGGATCGGATGGTCTCGTCCCTGCGGATCACGCGGACGGCTCTCGCCCTCGAGGGCCAGGGGTAGGCCTTCTCCGCCGGAGGCGGAAGGTCTACCAATGAAACGCGAGATCATCGTCAACTCCTCCCTGGTCGAGACCCGGGTAGCGGTCATTGAGGACGGCACCCTGGTCGAACTCCTGATCGACAACGCCCACACCCAGAGCCTCGCGGGCAACATCTACAAGGGCCGGATTCTGAAGATCCTGCCGGGGATGCAGGCGGCCTTCGTGGACATCGGGCTGGCCCGGGATGCCTTCCTGTATGTGCGGGACATCTACGAGGAGATGGAGGACTACGAGCAGCTCCTGGCCCTCGGCGAGGAGAACGGGGAGGAGGAGGCGCCCGAGCTGGAGGAGCCGCCCCCGCGCCGCGGGGAGAAGCGCGACCGGCCGCGGCGGCCCTCCCACGCGTCGATCGAGGAGTTGGTCCAGGAGGGCCAGGAGGTCCTGGTGCAGGTGGCGCGAGAGCCCCTGGGGACCAAGGGGGCCCGCATCACCTCCCACGTCACGCTGCCGGGGCGCTACCTGGTGTACATGCCGACCGAATCCCACGTCGGGGTGTCGCGAAAGATCGAGAACGAGGCCGAGCGGTTCCGCCTCAAGCAGATCATCGAGGAGGTCAACGTCCCGCGCGAGGGGATCATCGTCCGGACGGCCGGCATCGGGCGTTCCAAAGCGGAGATCCAGGCCGACTTCGAGTTCCTCCGCTCCACGTGGCGCCAGATCAAGACCAAGGCGGAGGCGGTCAAGGCCCCGGCCCTGGTCCAGAAGGACCTGGACCTGGTCTTCCGCATCTTCCGCGACTTGATCACCAAGGACGTGACGCGGCTGGTGGTGGATTCGGCCGTCGAGTACGAGCGCTGCATGGAGTACACCGAGTCCCTATTTCCTGAACTCCGTCAACTCCTTTTTCTGTATACGGAGGACGAGCCGATCTACAAGAGCTTCGGCATCGAGAAGGAGATCGAGAAAGCCCTGCGGAGCAAGGTGTGGCTCAAGTCCGGGGGCTACCTGGTCATCGAGCAGACCGAGGCCCTCGTGTCGGTGGACATCAACACGGGCAAGTACGTGGGCAAGCATGATTTCGAGGAGACCATCCTCAAGACCAACCGTGAGGCGGCCCGGGAGATCGCGCGGCAGGTCCGCCTGCGGGACCTGGGTGGGATCATCATCATCGACTTCATCGACATGGCCCGGCAGGAGAACCGGGACAAGGTGATGACCGACCTCAAAGAGGCGCTCAAGGCCGACCGCTCTCCCACCAACGTGTCGCTGCTGTCGGACCTGGGCCTGGTCGAGATGACGCGCAAGCGCGTGCGGCAAGGCCTGAACCAGTCCCTCAGCCAAACCTGCGCGGCCTGCGGCGGCCTGGGCTGGGTGCGCTCGACCGCCTCGATCGCTCACCAGGCGCTGCGCGAGGTGGAATGGCGGATGGCGCGCAAGGGGCTCCCCCGGATCAAGGTCCGGGCGGCCCCCGACCTCACCGAATGGATGAAGGCCGAAGAGGCAGAGATCATCGAGCGGCTGCAGCAGGACCTGGGGGGCGAGATCGAGATTCTTCCCGAGGAGACGTACCCGTCGGGCAAGTACTCGCTGCTGGAGGGGTAGGTGCCGTCGAATGGTCGATTGGTCGAGTGGTCAAATGGTGGGTGGCGAGGCAGGAACTCGGGGCCGAGCTGACTATTTGACTCTTTGACAACTTGACCAGTTGACGCTTCCGAGAAGGCCGGAAAAGCTTGACACTGCAGGGCCCGCGTGTTATACAACTTTCCCCGTCTCGGTGAGAGGCGGGGTCGTTTTTTCAGAGGGCCTTGGAAACTATTTCGGATTTCGAATTGCGGATTTCGGATGTGCAACTCGCCCAGGGCTGGGACCGGATGAAGCCCGGGCGGAAGGAGTGCCCGTGTACGCCATCATCGAATCGGGTGGAAAACAATACAGGGTCGAGCCGGGGGCGGTCGTGGCGCTGGAGCGCATCCCGGGGGACGTGGGCAGCCAGGTGGAACTGGACCGGGTCCTCCTGGTGTCGGACGGGACCACGGTGAAGGTCGGCAAGCCCACCCTCAGCGGCGCCAAGGTGGTCTCCAAAATCGTGGCCCAGACCCGGGGTGAGAAGATCGACGTGTTCAAGTTCAAGAAGCGCAAGAAGTACCGCCGCAAGACAGGTCACCGCCAGGAATTGACCGAGGTCCGCATCGGAGAAATCGTCGCGTAGCGGCCGCCGGGGGCACGCGGGAACAGAAAGAGGGCAGCATGGCACACAAGAAGGGTGTAGGTAGCTCGCGGAACGGCCGGGACAGCGCCGGTCGTCGCCTGGGGATGAAGGCCTTCTCCGGCCAGACGGTGACGGGAGGGAGCATCCTCGTCCGGCAGCGGGGCACGCGCTTCAAGCCTGGGAAGAACGTCGGCATCGGAGGCGACGACACCCTGTTCGCCAAGGTCGGCGGCATGGTCCGCATCGAGCAACGGGGCGGCAATCGGTTCGTTTGCATCACCCCCGCGACCTAACTGGATTGTTGATTGCGGAATGTCGATTGTGGATTTGACCGGCGAGGTTCCGTCAATCGGCAGTCGTCAATCCCACATCGCCAATGTTCGTTGACACCGCCCGTATCGTGGTCCAGGCCGGAGAGGGCGGTCGCGGCTGCGTGAGCTTCCGTCGTGAAAAGTTCGTGCCCCGCGGCGGGCCCAACGGCGGGGATGGGGGGAACGGGGGGAGCATCTCCATCGAAGCCAGCCGCTCCTACCAGACCCTGATCGATCAGAAGTACCAGCAACTGTACCGCGCGGAGCGCGGTGAGCACGGGCGCGGCAAGGACCAGCACGGCGCGGCTGGCCGGGATCTCCTCATCAAGGTCCCCCCGGGCACCGTCATCCGCGACGCCGACACGGGCGAGATCCTGGCGGATCTCGTGGTGGAGGGGCAGCGGGCCGTGCTGGCCCGGGGCGGCAAGGGCGGCCGCGGGAACGCGCGCTTCGCCACCTCGACCCGGCAGGCTCCCCGCTTCGCCGAGCCCGGCACCTCCGGCGAGGTCCGGACCCTCCTCCTCGAACTCAAGCTCATCGCGGACGTCGGCCTCGTGGGTCTGCCCAACGCGGGCAAGTCGTCGCTCCTGGCGGCGTTCTCGGCCGCGCGCCCCAAGATCGCCGCCTACCCCTTCACGACCCTCACCCCGAATCTGGGCGTGGTGGACATTCCCCCCTTCGGCGGCTTCGTCGTCGCCGACATCCCCGGCCTCATCGAGGGGGCCGCAGCCGGGGCGGGTCTGGGCATCCGCTTCCTGCGCCACATCGAGCGCACCCGCCTGCTGGTGCAGGTGGTGGACGTGTCGGAGGCGGGCGGCGACCCGGTGACGGCCCTCACGACGGTCGAGGGGGAGCTGGCCAAATACAATCCAGCCCTCCTGCGGCTGCCTCGCATCGCGGCCGGGAACAAGATCGATCTCCCCCATGAGGAGGGGCTGGCCCACCTGGGGGCCCTGTGCGCCTCGCGCGAGATCCCGCTGGTCCCCGTCTCCGCCCTGACGGGGGAGGGGATCCCGACCCTGGTGGAGGAGATCGTGACGAAGCTCCGGGCGGCGCAACAGGCATCCCATGACCTCGCGCAAAGCGTCGCCTCCTGCTGACCGCCAGGAATGGCTGGCCCACGCGAGGCGCGTGGTCGTGAAGGTGGGATCGGGGGTCCTGTCCCGCGGGGGGATCGGCCTGCACCGGCCGACAGTTTCCGGACTGGCCGCGGCCCTGGCCTCGCTCCGGGGGCGAGGGATCGAGGTGATCCTGGTGTCGTCGGGGGCCATCCTGGCCGGGATGGAGGCCCTGGGGCTCACGGAGCGACCCCGCGACCTCCCGCTCAAGCAGGCCGCGGCCGCCGTCGGGCAAGGCCACCTCATGCGGGCCTACGAGGAGGCATTCCAGCCCTGCGGGTTGCGAGTGGCTCAGATCCTCCTCACGCGGGAAGACCTCCGCCACCGAGGCCGGTACCTCAACGCCCGGAATACGCTTTTCACGCTCCTCAGACTCAAGGCTGTCCCCATCGTCAACGAGAACGACACGGTGGCCGTCCAGGAGATTCAGTTCGGCGACAACGACACCCTCTCGGCGTTGGTGGCCAACCTGGCCGAGGCGGACCTCCTTGTGATCCTGACCGACACCGAAGGGCTGTTCACCACCGATCCGCGCCGGGACAAGTCGGCGCGGCTCATCCCATTGGTGCGCCCTCAGGATGCCGTGACCTCCTTCTGCGCTGAGGACGCGGGCAGCGCCGCCAGCATCGGGGGCATGAGCTCGAAGGTGCAGGCGGCCCGGCGGGCGGCGACGGCCGGAATCCCCACGGTGGTGGCGAGCGGATTTCGCCCGGAGGTGCTGGACGCCATTCTGCGCGGCGCGGCGGTCGGCACCTTCTTCGTCCCGTCGCGCAGCCGGATGCAGAGCCGGAAGCGCTGGCTGGCCTTTGCCAGCCAGCCCCGCGGCGGGATCGTGGTGGACGCTGGGGCGAAGCGGGCGCTGGTCGCCGGGGGGAAGAGCCTGCTTCCCTCGGGCATCCGCGCCACCCGGCGGACCTTTCGCGCCGGCGACGTAATCAGCTTGCTGGATGCGGAGAGTCGAGAGTTCGCCCGGGGATTGGCCAACTACAGCCGGGATGAGGTGGAGAAGATCAAGGGCTTGAAGTCCCACGAGATCACGGCCGTCCTCGGCAGTAAACCGTATGATGAGGTCGTGCACCGTGACAACCTGGTGATCCTGACGGGCCATGAAAATGACCAATGACCAATTGCCAATGACCAATGGAGTCCCGCTGAGGTTGCAGGCTTTCACGGGATCCGGGACAGGCATCGGATAACTCGGATAACAAGGATGCGCTTCCCTAGGATTGCAGGATGAGCGACTTTGACATCCGGGTGATCGCCCGGGCGGCGCGGGAGGCCGGCCACGTGCTGGCCGGCGCCGCCGGAGAGAAGAAGAACGCCGCGCTCCACGCCATGGCCGGTGGCCTCCTGGATTCCCGCGACCGGATCCTCGTGGCCAACGCTGAGGATGTGGCATCGGCCAAGTCCGAGGGCCATCCCATCGCCTTCGTGGATCGCCTCAGCCTGACCGCCCCCCGGCTGGAGGCGATGGCCCGCGGCCTCCGGCAGATCGCGGAGCTGCCCGATCCCGTGGGGGAGATCACCGGCATGTGGCGCCGGCCCAACGGCCTCGCGGTTGGGCGCATGCGGGTCCCCCTGGGGGTGATCGGGATCGTCTATGAGTCCCGGCCCAACGTCACGGCCGATGCCGCCGGCCTCTGTTTGAAGTCGGGGAACGCGGTCATCCTGCGGGGAGGGCGGGAGGCGCTCCGCACCAATGCCGCCCTCGGCGGCATCCTGGCGGCGTCGGTGGCCTCGGCGGGATTGCCGGAAGCTTGCCTAGCGGTCGTGCCGACGCCCGACCGGTCCGTGGTGAAAGAGATGCTCGGGCTGGACGGGCTGATCGATCTGATCATCCCGAGAGGCGGGAAGGAGCTGATCCGCGCGGTGCGCGAGGGCTCGCGCATCCCGGTGATCGCCCATGACAAGGGGTTGTGCCACACCTACGTGGATGCCGGCGCCGATCTCGCCATGGCGGCGGAGATCGCCTACAACGCCAAGGTCGAGCGCCCCGGGGTCTGCAACGCCATGGAGACCCTCCTGGTCCACGCCGAGGTGGCGGCCGGCTTCCTGCCGGGCTTCGTCGCGCGCCTCGCCCAGGCCGGCGTCGAGGTGCGGGGGTGCCCGAGGACCCGGGCCATCGTCGCGGGGCTCCGACCGGCCACCGAGGAGGACTGGGACACGGAATACCTGGACCTCGTCCTGTCCATCCGGGTGGTGGAATCGTTCGAAGAGGCGCTCCGCCACATCGCCCGGCACGGCTCGGGGCTGGCGGAGGCCATCGTCACGGCCGATCAGGCGCGCGCCATGCGCTTCCTGCGCGCGGTGGACGCCGGCGCCGTCTTCGTCAACGCCTCGACCCGGTTCACCGACGGCTACGAGTTCGGGATGGGCGCGGAGATGGGCATCAGCACACAGAAGCTGCATGCCCGGGGCCCCATGGGCTTGACCGAGTTGACCTGCCAGAAATTCATCGTCCTGGGCGAGGGGCACGTCCGCGATTCCGGGACGTGACGACCGGCCCGACACCCGGAGCAGCCATGCGCCTGGGCATCATGGGCGGGACATTCGATCCGATCCACCTGGGGCATCTCCGGGCGGCCGAGGAGATCTACTGGGCCTTCGGCCTGGACCGGATCATCTTCGTCCCGGCGGCCCGCCCGCCCCACAAGGACGAGGTCGTGGTGGCCTCGGCGCTGCACCGGTACGAGATGGTCTCGCTGGCCACGGTCTTCACGCCGTATTTCACGGTCTCGTCCATCGAGATCACCCGGCCGGGAAAATCCTACTCCGTGGAGACGGTGCGGGAATTCCAGAAGGTGTCCGGGCCGAACACCAGCCTCTACTTCGTCATGGGGGTGGACGCCTTCCTGGGGCTGTCCGGATGGCGGCAGGCCCGGGAACTGGTCAGCCTGGCGCGGGTCATCGTGACGGCGCGACCGGGCTGGCGCCTCGACGAGGTGGAGCGCCTGCTGACGGCCGAGCAGCGGAGGATCCTGGGGAATCCCACGTTCCGCTACCTGAAGATCTCGGACATCGATCCCGAGCGGGTGGAGCGGGAGTTCGAGCCGCGACAGGTCCTCCTGGTGGAAGTGGTCTCCTTGGACATCGCCTCCCGGGAGATCCGTCAACTGGTCGAGCAGGGGCGGAGCATCCGGCACCTGGTGCCGGACACGGTGGCGGCCTACATGGCCAAGAACCGGCTCTACCAGGGGCCGCAGCCCGGCCGCTCCCGGGAGCCGAGGCAGCCATGATCCGGATGGGGTGCCGGCGCCGGTGCCGCGTTCGGCGCGGGATTGCATGAGGGAGGGACGGCCATAGATTCCACCGAGGTGGTGAAGCTGGCGGCCGGTGCGGCGGCGACAGTCAAGCCCAGTTACCTGGCGATCCTGGACCTGCGGGGTCTGTGCACATTCACCGATCACTTCCTGATTGTGAGCGCCGGCTCGGCCCGTCAGGTGCGGGCCATCGCCGAGAAAGTGGAGGAACGGCTCGCGAGGGCAAGGGTCGAGATGTCGCACCGGGAGGGGGTGGGCGAGGCGCAATGGATTTTGCTTGACTACTATGATGTCGTGGTTCATATTTTCGCGGACCAAGCCCGCGAATTCTACGACCTCGAGCGTCTCTGGGCGGATGCGCCGAAGCAGCAACTCTTCGGCTGATCGCTCCGCGGCGCCGGGAGGGCCGGGGAGGACACCCGGCCGCGGTCCGGTGTGGGCGGGTCCTTTGATGCGCGGGGGAGGCCGCGACCCCTCGCGCGGGTTGCGGGATCATCGCGGACGCCGATACCGACCTCGCGGAGGAGCAGCCACGGCCTAGCCTCCGCGAGGATTTATATTCCCGGTTGAAAAAGATCCCCCGCCACGGGAGGGGACTGAGGATGTCGCTCAAAGGACCCAAGCTGGAGAAATTCAAGCAGCGCTTGCTGGCCAAGCGGAAGGAATTGATCAGCGAGGTTCAGGGCAGCAACGTCGGAAGCCTCGAGACCAACACCGACGGAATCCAGGACATCGCGGACCAGGCGAGCAGCGCCTACACCAAGGAGTTCCTCCTCTCCATCGGCGATGCCGAGCGCCGGATGCTCAGGCAGGTGGACGAGGCCCTGGACAAGATCCGGCGGGACACGTACGGCCTCTGCGAGTCGTGCGGCGAAACGATCAACGAACGGCGATTGGAGGCGCTGCCCTTCGCCAGGCTCTGCATCGCGTGCCAGGAAGAGGAAGAGCGGGCGAAGGCCGAGAGCTGATCTCGAGCGCCCCCCCGGCTCTGGTTGCTGGCGCCACGGCGGCAGCTCCGGCCGCCGCCCTGGCTCTCGGGGGTGCCGCATGTGCGGATCGAAAGGGCGCCACAGTTCAGGCCCCACCCCCATAGCTGTCCTCCCGCCCCGCCCCCCCTCCGATCGCGGGAAACGCGCCGTGACCCGCACTCTCCGCGTTTCCGTGTTGCGGCTCCACTCCGGCTGCCGGCGCTTCACTCCACGAGCCACCTGTCTTTGGTTCCTTACTTGGTTGTTTCTGTCTGCCGGGCCGGCCTGGGCGCAGGCCGAGGATGGAGGAGGCTCCATCCCCGAGGAGCTGTGGAAACGGCTGGCTGAGGTACAGGCGCTGCTCAACGATCCCGCCGTCCGGAGGTATGCGGTCTATGCCGTGGGCGGGATCGTCCTGCTCTGGCTGGCGAGCCAGATCCGGCATCTCCTGTGGCAGGATGACGGGAGGAGGTACGCCGCGGCCCCATCCAAGTCCGAGAATCTCCGAGAAGCCCGCCGCGCCGCCCGGCGAGGTGAGGACGTACAGTCTGGGCGGTTCTACGAGGCGGCCGAGGACTGGGAAGCCGCCGCCGAAGCGTACGAACGCGGGCGGGCCTTCGCCGAGGCGGCCAGCCTCTGGGAACGGCTGAACCAGGCCGCGAAGGCGGCCCGGCTGTACGAGCAGGCGAATGAGTTCCTCAAGGCGGCCGAGTTGTACAACCGCCTCGGCAACTCCGCCCGGGCCGCCGGCCTGTTCCAGAAGGGCGGACAGGAGATCAAGGCGGCCGAGGCCTACGAGCGTGCGGGGGACGCGGAGCGAGCCGTAGAGCTGTACGTCAAACACGAGGTGTTCGACCGCGGCGGGGAGATCCTGTGCAAGCTGGGCCAGCCCGGGCAGGCAGCCCAGCTGTTCGAGCGTGCCCTGCGCCAGCTGGTGGTGCGCGGAGCGGAATTGATGCCGGAGGCCGTCCGGTCCCGGAAGACCCTGGCGCGCCGCTGCGGCGAGCTGTACGCCCAGGGCGGGCAGCCGGCTAAGGCGGCGGCCGTGCTGCGCGAGCACGGGCTGGAGATCGAGGCGGCCGAGTACTACTGCCAGGCGGGGGATTGGGAGACGGGGTTGGACCTGTTCCTGCGCCACCAGCAGTACGACCGCGCCATCGCCACCTGTCAGGCCCAGGGGGCGGAGGACCGGCTCCACATCGTGCAAGGTGAGCGGCTGGTCGCGGACAACCGCGAGCGCGACGCGGCCCGGGAGTTCGAGGCGGCCGGGGCATGGTGGCGGGCCGCGGAGATGTACGAGCGGGTCAAGGACTACGCCAAGGCGGCCGCGATGCACGAGCAGCACGGGGATAACGAGCGGGCTGCCGAGATGCACGCCGCGGCCGGCGAGCCGGCGCTGGCCGCCGCCGCCCTGGAGCGATTGGGGAACCCGAAGGAGGCGGCGCGCTATTACCAGCAGGCGGGGGCGCTCCGGGACGCGGCGCGGGTCCTGCAAGCGGCCGGTGACTTCTTCGGGGCGGGAAGCCTGCTGATCGAGGCGCAGGCCGCCGATGAAGGGATCGCCCTCCTCCAGCAGGTGAGCCCGGAGTCCGAGCAGTATCTGGATGCCACGATCATGCTGGGGGATCTGTTCCTGCAGCGTGAGCTCTATGGTCCGGCCAGGGAGAAATTCGAGAGGGCGGCGGCGCTCAAGCCCATCGCGCCGGACTTCGTCCACCCGACCTACCAACTCGCCATGATCTACGAGCGCCAGGGGGATCTCAAGGCTGCCCTGTCCCTCTTCGAGAAGGTCATGGCGGAGCAGATGAGCTACTTGGATGTCCAAGGGCGGGTGGCCAGCCTGCGGGAGCGTGTGACCCAGGCCACCCTGGCAGTATCGGGCGGGGAGGCGACCCAGATCGTGACCCCGCCGACCCGGCGCTACCGCCCCGTCAAGGAACTGGGCCGGGGCGGCATGGGGATCGTCTACCTGGCGGAGGATACGATCCTGCGGCGGCCTGTGGCCTACAAAGTCCTCCCCGACGCCATCCGCGAGGACCCGAAGGCCCTGGAGCACTTCCTGCGGGAGGCCCGGATCGCTGCCTCGTTGCAGCACCAGAACATCGTGACCATCTATGACGCCGGCCACTCGACCGACGAGGTCTACATCGCCATGGAGTACGTGGAGGGTCGGTCGCTCCAGCAGATCCTGGACGAGACATCGACCCTGCCATTGCCGCGGGGCCTGGGGATTTTCCGCCAAGCCTGCCTGGGGCTCGCCCATGCCCACCGGAACAACGTGGTGCATCGCGACATCAAGCCGGCCAACATGATGATCACGGCAGCCGGCGTGGTGAAGCTCATGGATTTCGGACTGGCGGCCATCCTCACCGAGGCCATGGCCAAGGTGACCACGGTACGGGGCACCCCTTTCTATATGGCGCCCGAGCAGATCCTGGGGGAGGAGATATCGGCCCTCTCGGATCAGTACTCTCTTGGCTGCACGTTCTACCACATGGTCACGGGCCGGCCCCCCTTCGTGGAGGGAGACATCCTGTACCACCACATCCACACCGCGCCCGCCTCCCCGCGGGAGCGGAACCCGCAGATCCCAGGATGGCTGGGCGTCATCATCCTGAAGACCATGATGAAAGAGCAGACGAAACGATTCCCCTCGGTGGCCGTCCTGCTTCAGGAGTTGGACCGGTGTCTGGCCGGCGCCCGCGGGACCGGGCCGCAATCTGGCCATGCCTCCCGCTGACGGCCCCTCGCGAGGGATGTCGTCCCGGGACGTCCTGGCCGCCTGCCTGCATCTCCTCTTCCCCACGCCCTGCCACATCTGCCGGCGGCCCCTGGACAGCCAGCGCGTCAGCGCCCTGTGCGGGCGCTGCTGGGACAGGCTGGAACGGATGCCCGCGGAGGGGTGCGCGCGGTGCGGCTGGCCGTTTCCCGCCGCGGGCGGGACCCTCGGGACGGAGGTCCCCCTGTGCCAGCGCTGCCGGGAGACGCGGGATCACTTCCGGATCGCCCGGGCGGCGCTGCGCTACCGGGAGGACGGCATCGCCCGGGCAGCGATCCTGCTGGTGAAGCACGGCCGGCGCCTCTCCCTCCTCCACCACCTGGCACAATTGCTGGCGGAGGCAGCCCCCCAGTACCTTGCCCCAGGGGAGTGGGATGGGCTGGTGCCCGTGCCGCTCTACTGGGCGCGGCGCTGGCGACGCGGGTTCAACCAGGCGGAGGTGCTGGCACGAGCCGTGGGACGGCGCCATGGGCTCCCGGTGCTCCCCCGGGCGCTCCGCCGGGTGCGGGCGACACCCCTGCAGCACGGCGACTTCGCCGCTTGCCGCAAGAACGTCCGCAACGCCTTCGCCGCGCGGCAGGAGGTGGCGGGCCGGCGCCTGCTCTTGGTGGATGACGTGTTCACCACGGGCGCCACGGCCGACGCCTGTGCGGCGACATTACTGCGGGCCGGGGCCGCTGATGTGGGGGTCCTGACGCTGGCGCGTGTGGAGTAGCCACCGCAGCCCCGACTCGTGGCCTGCGGGCCGAGGCCGCTGACGTGGGTGTCCTCACGCTCGCTCGAGTCGAATGACGACGCGGTCCCGACCCGTGCTCTGCGGGCGGGTGCCGCGGATGTCGGCGTTCTGACCCTGGCGAGGGTCGAGTGATTCGGGCGGTCCCAACCCGTGGTCTGCGCCGGGGTCGCCAAGAGGACCGGCCGCTGTCCACCCCTCCGGGCGACAGGCGGTCAGGGGCGGGTTATCCTTTGACATTTCCGCCAGCGTGGACTAGCATCCGCGCTGGCCCCGCGAGGGGCGGATGCCCGCATCTTACATTGCATACTCAGTTTTCATGGATGCCATGATGCATAAGGGAGGTCAGGCATGGCGACGCGAGTAGGCATCAACGGCTTCGGTCGGATCGGCCGGAACTTTTTCCGCGCGGCCTGCGAGGACCCCGCGCTGGAGATGGTCGCGGTCAATGATATCACGGACGCCCGGACCCTGGGGCACCTGCTGAAGTATGACTCGGTCCACGGCGCCTTCAAGGGCAGCGTCGAGGTGAAAGACAGCGCCCTCCTCGTGAACGGCAAGCCGGTGAAGGTCTTCGCCAGCAAGGATCCTGCCGCCTTGCCCTGGAAGGATCTGGGGGTGCAGGTCGTGGTGGAATCCACGGGCCGCTTCACCGATCGAGCCGGCGCCAGCAAGCATCTGGAGGCGGGCGCGAATAAGGTCGTCATCTCCGCCCCGGCGAAGGAGGAGGACATCACCATCGTCCTGGGAGTGAACGAGGGCCGGTACGATGCGGCCAAGCACCACATCATCTCCAACGCCTCCTGCACCACCAACTGCCTGGCGCCGGTGGTCAAGGTGGTCCTGAAGGCCTTCGGGATCAAGCACGGGTTCATGACCACGATCCATTCCTACACCAACGATCAGCAGATCCTGGATCTGCCCCACAAGGACCTGCGCCGGGCCCGGGCCGCGGCCATGTCCATGATCCCCACCAGCACCGGCGCCGCCAAGGCGGTCGGCCTGGTCCTGCCCGAGCTGAAGGGGAAGATGCACGGGCTGGCCATCCGGGTGCCCACGCCCAATGTCTCCCTGGTCGACCTGGTGGCCGAGGTGGAGAAGGTGGCCACGGTAGAGGAGGTGAACAACGCCCTCCGCAAGGCGGCCGAAGGGGAACTGAAGGGGATCCTGGGCTTCTGCGAGGAGCCGCTGGTGTCCGTGGATTTCAACGGGAATGCGCTGTCCTCGATCGTGGACGGCCCCTCGACCTCGGTCATGGACGGCACCATGGTGAAGGTTCTGGCGTGGTACGACAACGAGTGGGGCTATTCGTGCCGGGTGCGCGATCTGATCAAGTTCATCGCCAAGGGCCTGTAGCGGAAAGATAGCCAACGGATCCCCTCGGCAACCGGGGGGCACAGGTACGCCGGGAGGCGACCGCCGGGGCCGGCCGAGCCCTGCCGCGGTCGCCTCGCTGCTTTCGTGGGACGCGCCCACCAATCCTGGCGCCCGATCGGAGGGAGGACGGTCGGCGAGCGGCCGGAACAGCGTGCGGAGGTGTCAGGATGGCCAAAGTCTCGATCGCCGATCTGGATCTGAAGGGGAAGCGTGTCCTCATCCGTGTGGACTTCAACGTCCCGTTGAACGACAAGCAGGAGGTGACCGACGACACCAGGATCCGTGCGGCGCTTCCCACGATCCGGTACGCCATGGGTCACGGCGCCAAGGTCCTGCTGATCTCGCACCTGGGGCGCCCCAAGGGGAAGGTGGTGCCGAACATGAGCCTGGCGCCGGTGGCCGCCCGCCTGTCCCGGCTGCTCGGGCAACCGGTCACCCTGGCACCCGACTGCATCGGCGACGCGGTGAAGGCGGCGGTGGCGGCCCTCGCGCCGGGCCAGGTGCTGATGCTGGAGAATTGCCGGTTCCATGCCGGGGATGAGAAGAACGACGAGGCCATGAGCCGGGCCCTGGCGGACCTGTGCGATGTGTTCGTCAACGACGCCTTCGGGGCGGCGCACCGGGCGCATGCCTCCACCGTGGGCGTGGCGAAGTTCGTGCCGGTGTCGGCCTGCGGGTTCCTCATGGCCAAAGAAGTGGAGTACCTCGGGCGCGCCGTGACGAATCCCACCCGGCCCTTCGTGGCTGTGCTGGGTGGGGCCAAGGTGTCGGACAAGATCGGCGTGCTGAAGAACCTGGTGACCAAGGTGGATGCCCTCTTGGTCGGCGGCGGAATGGCCTACACCTTCCTGAAGGCGCAGGGGATGGAGGTGGGCGCGTCCCTCCTCGAGGCGGACAAGCTGGACGTGGCCAAGGAGATCCTGAACGGGGCGCGGGCCAAGGGGGTCCCGTTCCTGCTCCCCATGGATCACATCATCGCCGAGAAGGCCGAGGCCACGGCGGCCACCCGGACGGCCGACAGCACGGCCATCCCCCCCGGGTGGATGGGGCTGGACATCGGCCCCAAGGCCCGCGAGGCGTTCGGGAAGCTGATCCAGGGGGCCAAGACGGTGGTCTGGAACGGTCCCATGGGCGTCTTCGAACTGGCGCCCTTCCGCGAGGGGACGTTCGCGGTGGCGCGGGCCATCGCCGCCTCGGGAGCCACCTCCATCGTGGGCGGAGGCGACTCGGTGGCCGCGGTGATCCAGGCGGGCGTGGCGGACAAGATGACCCACATCTCCACGGGCGGCGGCGCGTCCCTCGAATTCCTGGAGGGGATCGAGCTGCCGGGGGTCGCGGCCCTCACGGACAAGAAGTGAACCGGTGAACCGGGGAAACGGAGACCCGGGACACGACGTGGCGGGGAACAGAACATCTCCGATTCGCCGATTCTCCGGTTCCCCGAATCGAGTCCTCAACAGGAGCGCCGATGCGAGTGCCCATCATTGCCGGCAACTGGAAGATGTATAAGACGGCGCGCGAGGCAGGGGAAGTGATCCACGCCCTGCGAGGCCTGGTGGCCGATGTGACCGGCGTGGAGGTCGTGGTGTGCCCGCCCTTTACGGCGCTGGCCGCCGCCCTGGCCGCCGCGGCCGGGTCGCCCATCGCCGTCGGGGCCCAGGACTGCTATTGGGAGAAGGAGGGCGCCTTCACCGGCGAGGTGGCGGCACCGATGATCGCCGATCTGGGATGCCGCTATGTCATCGTGGGTCACTCGGAGCGCCGGCAGTACTTTGGCGAGACCGATGGCACGGTCGACAAGAAGATCGAGGCCGTCCTGGCCCACGGGCTCACCTGCATCGGATGTCTGGGGGAGACGCTGCAGGAGCGGGAGGCGGGCCAGACGTTCAAGGTCCTGGAGCAGCAGGTCCGGGGTGGCTTCGCCCGTCATCTGACCTCGCCCCGCCTGGTGATCGCCTACGAGCCCGTCTGGGCCATCGGCACCGGGCGGACGGCGACGCCGGCGCAGGCGCAGGAGGTCCATGGGTTCCTGCGCGGGCTGGTGAAGGAGATCGCTGGCCCGGGCGTGGCGGCGGCCATCCGCATTCTGTATGGCGGCAGCGTCAAACCGGACAACGTCGCCGCCCTGATGGCGCAGCCGGATGTGGACGGCGGGCTGGTGGGTGGCGCCAGCCTGGATGCGTCGTCCTTCGCCCGGATTGTGAAGTTTCGCGGCTAGCGAGACGGCGGGCTGCCGCCCCGCCCCTCGCTCTCGTTGACGGGGAGGTTGCATGTATCTCGTGCTGTCGATTTTTCATCTCCTGGTGACCCTGGGCCTGATCCTGGTCGTGCTCTTGCAGTCGGGCAAGGGTGCGGACATCGGGGCCGCCTTCGGCGGCGGTTCGAGCCAGACGGTGTTCGGTGGCCGCGGCGCCGCCACGTTCCTGTCGAAGGTGACCAGCGCCCTGGCCATCCTCTTCATGCTGACATCGCTCTCCCTGACCATCCTGGCCTCGCAGCGCCGAGGCGCCTCGGTCGTCGGCGAGGATCGTCCGAGGCCGGCGCCCTCGGCGCCCGCTCCGACCGCCCCGGCGCCCCGCGACAGCAAGGCCCCGAGCGGGCCTGAGGCCCCGAAGAAGGAGTGACCGGATCGCTTCCACCGGGGGGGTGGCCTCCGCCCGTGCTGACCCGTCGTCGATTCCTCACACTCCTCACGCTGCTGCCCTTGGGTGCCTGTACGCGTTCGGAGACAGCCGCCAAGCCCGCTGCCGGGGATGGCGGCCCGGCCTACGGGGACACGCTCGTCGAGGCGTCCATCGGGGACATCAGCGGCCTCATCCCCAACATCACCAGCGATTCTTCCTCCCAAGACATCGGCGGCCTGATCTACTCCAATCTGGTGCGGACCGACAAGAACCTGCGATTGGAGGGGGAACTGGTGGAGGGGTGGGACATCTCCCCGGACCAGTTGACCATCACCTTCCATGTGCGCAAGGGCGTGAAGTGGCACGATGGGGTGGCACTCACCGCCGCCGACGTGGACTTCACGTATCGCTACATGATCGACCCCAAGACGCCGACGGCCTACGCTGAGTCCTTTCGGCAGGTCCGGCATGCCGAGGTGGTGGATCCGTATACCTATCGGGTGACCTACGAGAAGCCGTATTCGCCGGCGCTGCTCTCCTGGGGGATCTGGATCCTGCCCCGGCACATCCTGGAGGCGCCGTGGAAGGCGGGCGTGGACCTGCGCACGACGCCGCAGAGCCGCTATCCCATCGGGAGCGGCCCGTACCTGTTCCAGGAGTGGAAGACAGGGGAGAAGGTCGTTCTGGAGGCGAACCCGGACTACTTCGAAGGCCGCCCATACATCAAGCGGGTCGTGTATCGGATCATCCCAGACCAGTCCACCATCTTCCTGGAGTTGAAGGCCAAGAACATCGACATGGCCGGCCTCACGCCGATCCAGTACCGGCGGCAAATCGATTACCCGGCGTTCCGCAAAGCCTTCAATAAGTACCGGTACCTGGCCAATGGCTACGCCTACCTGGGATTCAACCTGCTGGATCCCCGCTTCCAGGACAAGCGCGTCCGCCAGGCGATGGCCTACGCCATCAACAAGCAGGAGATCATCGAGGGGGTGCTCTTGGGGCTGGGGCAGGCGGCCCAAGGGCCGTACAAGCCTGGCACGTGGTGGTACAAGCCCGACGTGAAGACCTATCCGTTCGATCCGGACCGGGCCAAGACTCTTTTGGCAGAGCTGGGCTGGACGAGGATGAACAGCGACGGCGTCTTGGTGAAGGACGGCAAACCGTTCAGCTTCACCATCATGACGAACCAGGGAAATTCGGTGCGCCAGCAGACGGCCGAGATTATCCAGCGGCGCCTCAAGGCCGTGGGCATCGACGTGAAGATCCAGGTGGTCGACTGGGCGGCTTTCATCAACACCTTCATCCGCAAGCGGCAATTCGAGGCCATCATCCTGGGGTGGGGCCTGGGGCTGGACCCGGATCAATACGATATCTGGACCTCCACCCAAACGGGGCCGGACCAGTTGAATCACATCTCCTACAAGAATCCCAAGGTCGACGAGCTCCTGGAGGCCGGACGGCGCACCTTCGACGAGGCCAAACGCAAGGAGATCTACTGGGAGTTCCAGGACATCATGGCCGAGGAGCAGCCGGTGGTTTTCCTGTACGTTCCGGATAACTTGCCCGTCGTTTCCTCCAGGGTGCGGGGCATTGAGCCCGCCCCGGCCGGGATCAGCTACAACTTCATCAAATGGTACGTGCCCGCTCACCTGCAGCAGTATACCCGCTGAGGAGACTCCCGTGCTGGCCTACGCCATTCGGCGCGTGCTGATCTCCATCCCGCTGTTTCTGGGCATCCTCGTCCTGTCGTTCCTGATGCTGAAGCTGGCGCCAGGGGAGCCCACCGTGATTCAGCAGGATCTCCAGGTGCGGCAGTCGGAGGTCCAGCGGGAGACCCTGCGCAAGCTGTACGGCCTGGACAAGCCCATCTACGAGCAGTTCGGGATGTGGCTGTGGCGCTCTGGGCGGCTGGACTTCGGGCGATCGTACATGCCCGATGGGAGGCTCGTGATCGACAAGATCAAGGAGCGGATCCCCATCACGCTGGGGCTGAACGTCCTGGAGCTTCTCATCACCTTTCTCCTGGCCGTCCCTTTGGGGATCCTCTCGGCGACCCGGCAATACTCCCTCTTCGACAAGCTCATGACCTTGTTCGTGTTCGTGGGCTTCGCCATGCCAGACTTCTGGTTCGCGCTCCTCCTCATGATCCTGCTCGGGGTGCAGCTCGGCTGGCTGCCCATGTCGGGGCTCCGCTCGTTGAACTTCGAATACCTGCCGTTCTGGTCTCAGGTGTGGGACATCCTCTCCCACCTGATCTTGCCCGTGCTGGTGGCCTCCTTCGGAGGCCTGGCGTTCCTGTCGCGGCTCATGCGGGGGACCCTCCTGGAAGTCATCCGGCAGGATTACATGCGCACGGCCCAGGCCAAGGGACTCTCCGAGCGGATCGTGATCTACAAGCACGGGGTGCGGAACGCCATCATCCCCGTGGTCACGCTCATGGGCCTGATGGTGCCTGGCCTGCTCGGGGGCAGCGTGATCATCGAGACGGTGTTCGGCATCCCTGGGATGGGGCAGCTCTTCGTTCAGAGCGCCTACTCACGAGACGAGCCCGTGATCATGGCGCTGGTGGTGATCGGAGCCAGCCTGTCGCTCTTGGGCAACATCCTGGCCGACCTCTTCTACAGTATCGTGGACCCGAGGATCCGGGTGTCGGGGGGTGGGGCGGGATAGATGGTGACTGGGCGCGCTCCTGGAGCAGGGCAGGTGGGACTGAAGCCCGCCGACGGATCGCCGACGCCGGACAGCATGCTTGCAAGCCTTCGGGCCTTTCAGGAGAGCATCTTCTGGCGGCAATTCCGGCGGAACCACCTGGCGATCGCCGGGGGCGTGGTCGTCGTCCTCCTCGGTCTGGCGGCGCTCTTGGCTTCGGTCATCGCGCCTTACGACCCCGCGGCCTACGACGTGAAGCAGATCTTGCTGTCCCCAAGCCCGGCCCACTGGTTCGGGACGGACCAGCTCGGGCGCGACCTCCTCAGCCGCATGCTGTACGGGGCGCGCATCTCCATGTCCGTGGGGTTCGTCTCGGTAGGGATCGCCGTCTTCATCGGGACGCTGATCGGCACGATGGCGGCCTACTACGGGGGACGGACCGACGAACTGCTCATGCGGTTCGTGGACCTCATGCTCAATTTCCCTCGGTTCTTCCTGCTGCTCACTCTGATCGCCTTCCTGCACCCCAGCATCTTCGTGATCATGGCGGTCATCGGCCTCACCGGATGGATGGGTCTCGCCCGACTGGTCCGAAGTGAGATCCTGAGCCTGAAGGAGCGGGAGTTCGTCCTGAGCGCCCGCGCCCTGGGCGCGCGCGATCGGCGGATCATGTTCCGTCACATCCTCCCGAATGCCCTCGTCCCCGTCCTGGTCTCTGCCACCCTGGGCGTGGCCGGGGCTATCCTGGCCGAATCGGGCCTGTCCTTCCTCGGTCTCGGGGTCCAGCCGCCGACGCCGAGCTGGGGGAACATCCTCATCGACGGCAAGGCGAACATCGAGATCGCCTGGTGGCTCTCCGTCTTCCCAGGGATGGCCATCCTGGTGACGGTCCTCGCCTACAACCTGCTGGGCGAGGGCTTGCGCGACGCGCTGGATCCCCGGCTGCACCAATAACCCCGAAAGCCTCAGTTGAATCGTAGCTGAAGTCGCGGGAACACGGCTCGCGACCTCCTTGCACGCCAGGGACTCGGGGGGGAGAACCCGTGCCTTTCTGCCCAGTTTCCGAACTGCGCCACAGTTAGACCGGTCAGCGCAGCGATCCGGACCAGCAGGGTCGCAAACCGTGCCTGGACGCGGCCGGCCAGCCCCAAGCGTAAGACCGGTCGGCGACCGCTCGTGCCCAGGATCGCCCCCATCACCAGGAGCCGGGTGCCAGGGTGCTGAGCGGCGGGCGCTCGTTGCGGGTGACGTCCCGCTTGAAGAGGGCCACCAGGTTGAAGAGGCAACCGATCAGCCGGAAGGCGGCCTCCGTCCCGTCGAAGGCCTGCAGGGAGAAACCCCGGGCCCCGAAGTCCTCCTTGAGCTCCTTGAGCCGGTTCTCGCTGTCCGCGTGGCTGTTGTAGAAGCGCCAGACGTCCTCGGGGGGGAGCGGGAGCGTGGTGACGACCGCATGGAAGGTGTAGCCCGGAACCTCGAAGAGCCGGCGGCCCCGGGCCTCGGGCCGCTCTTGGATGAGCTCGCGTACCACCACCAACCGCCGCGGGGCCGGCCAGTTGAGCGCTTGGTACTGGGTCTCCGCCACCTCGAGCCCGGGCCCGAAGGGACGCCACGCGGTCAGGCCGACGATCTGCCGGTGCACCAGGCGGTTCATCCGGACGGCAATGGCGTCGGGCAGCCGGCGGGCTTCCAGGTCCTCGAGCAGTTCGGTGACGAAGCACCCCGTATCCGCGCGGAGGGCGTAGAGCCGAAACCCGGGCGGCAGCTTGGCGAAGGTCTCCGTGAGGAAAGGGGGGTCAGGACAATCGGGAGGGCGGGCTGCACGGGGGATGGGGCCATCGGGCGGGAGCCTACACCCCTTCGGGAAGGCTGTCACCATATTTCTGATACGGTTATTCATGGTGGCCCCCATGTGCAGGGGGGTGTGCAGGGGGATGTACAGGGGGATGTACAAGGGGATGTACAGGGGGGGTGTACTCCCAGGGCGGTCCGGATCTGCGCGGTCCCCGGGTGGCCTCCCCCGGGCGGTCCAGTGCGGGTGCCATGGGCCTGGCAACTGTGCTAACTCTTTAGATTCGTTGACCGCGCGGCCGGCGTGCCCCCCGAGAGCTCTGGCCGTGGCTCCCCGCTCCCGGCGCTGCCGTGGCCGGGACTGCGGAGCGGAATGGGTACCGTGGGCGATCCCCGAGCGCCAGATGCACGATTTGACCGGAAAATCGCCCGCGAAAATGGTCGGGTGGGGGGCGATGTGGGGAGCCTGAGCGCCTGTCCCGACGGGCTGGTCGGGGTGAGGTCTCCCGGCTGAGTCCGAAGTTCGCGGAGGAATCCCCAGGCTCCCGGAGCCGCCCCTCCGACGCCTGGGGCTCGTCGAGAACCGGCCAGCCTTGCTCCGGCGCCGCCGCCCGGGTACCCAGCGCAGACGCTGGCTGCGGGCGCGTCGCGCCGCGGAGCGTGGGATGACAACCAGTTCGACACCTCCGAGGCCACGGCGTCCCGGACCCGGCTGGCCCGCGGGCCCGGCGTCTCGGGCCGGCCCCGGGAGCTCTGAATTAGTCGGCGAATTCCTGACTCAGGACACTAGATGCCGGTCTTCGGTTCATTCCACAACGCTACCAAGACAGACTCTTCACCCGTGGTGTGATTGTGGTACACGTGGAAGTCGCGCTGGATTGTGACCAGCTTCGGGTTGGCCGCCAGCCACTGATTGATGTCCGCCTCCAGGCGGGCGAGATCTGCCAACTGCCTTTCGAAAAGCTTGAGCTGCACCTCCAGCCTCCTTTCTCCCGAGTGGAAACAAAGAACCGGCGGCCAAGAGCGGCCGCCGGTCTCCTCTTCCGAACGTGGTGCCGAAGGGGGGACTCGAACCCCCACGGGTTGCCCCACACGCCCCTCAAACGTGCGCGTCTGCCAGTTCCGCCACTTCGGCTCCGGTTGACTAATACTTACTGCCACTGGCAGCAGATTGTCAACGGAAAATCGGCGTCTCTCATGTGGCCGAAGGGCTGGTGTACTCCGGACGGATGGCATTCCTACGGTTCATCTTGAGGTCCGCCGCTGTCTCCGGTATGCTGGCATGGGTCTGGGGGGCCGAGGAGGACGGAGCATGTTCGGATCGAGAAGGTTGATGATGGCCGGGGTCACGGGATTGCTGCTCGTCGGCTGTGCCACGGTCGAGATCCGGGAGACGCGGGTCGTGACGGGCCGCGTGACAGATGAGTCGGGGCAGCCGGTGGCCGGCACCCCGGTCGTCATCATCGGGCGGTCCCTCGACCTCGTGACCAGCCGCATGGAGTACGCGGAGCGCAACCGCAAGGAGGCTCGGGCCGTGACCGACGCCCAGGGACAGTATCGCCTCGAGTTCGTCCCGGCGAGCCTGGGGAACAACTTCTATCTTTTTTTCTATGACCGGACGGGCTTCGACCGGGTGAAATACCGCCAGCCCGACCCCCTGGACGTCACGCCTCTCCTGGAGAGGGACCGAACGCTGACCGTGAACCAGGTCCTCCGGTTCCAGCCGAGCTGGTCCGAAGTGCAGCGGCAGATCGCCTATTACGGAGCGGGCTCCGATCGGGGCAAGATCCTCCGCCGGCAGGGCCTGCCCGAGAAGCGAGAGACATCCGGGGAGGGTGACCAGGCGACCGATGTGTGGTGGTACTACGCCGACGGCGTGGGTTACTGGTTCACCGGGGACAAGCTCACGCGCACCCAGGAGTTCACGCCGATCCGGGAGGCCGCGCCGGCGAAGTAGGCCGACCAAACGGTCAACTGGCCCCAAGGGTTTCAGTCTTACCGCAGAGCCCGCGGAGGCCGCAGAGGAAGACGAGACGTTCGCTGGGGATCCAGGAACAACGGACCTTCGGAGTCGGGACGCTTTTTCCCAGCCTGCCCGAAGAAGGGACTCGGCGTGTCTGGCTCTGCGATCTCGGCGATCTCTGCGGTGAAAAATCCGGGCTGAAATTGCGGCCGCCGGGCGGCTTGCCGCGGACCAAGCTGGTGAAGGCACCGGCCAGTGCGATCCCCGCGCCGATGGTCACGGCGTGCCGGGAGGCCCTGATCACCGCCAGGGTTTCCTGTCCGAGGGCCGTTACCAGCTTCTGCACCTCCACAGCGAACAGGGAGCCGGAGATCGCGACCCCGAGCACATTCCCCATGGTCCGCGCGGTCGCCACGATGCCACTGCCCAGTCCCTGATGGGTCAGGGGAACGGCCCCCATGATGGCGCTGTTGTTGGGCGAGGTGAAGAGCCCGATCCCCAGCCCGATCAGGCCGAGCCGCAGGACGATCTGCCGGTCGGTCCCGCCCGCCCCCAGCCGTCCCAGGAGGAACATCCCGGCGGCGAGACACGCCATCCCCGCGACCGTCGGGACCCTCGACCCGATGCGGTCCGAGAGCCAGCCGCTCACCGGCGCGACCATCGCCATCACGAGGGGTATGGCCATGAGGAGAGAGCCGGCATGGCGGGGCGCCATCTGGTTGCCCTGGATGAGGAAGAAGGGCGTGAGGAAGGCCGTGGTGGAGGTCGCCATGTAGTTCAGCATGGCGCTCACCGTGGCGGCGGCGAAGAGTCGGTGGCGGAACAGGTGGATGTCAAAGAAGGGATGGGGGCTGTGCAGTTCGTTCCAGAGGAACAGAATGGCGATGGCTGTCCCGATGACTCCGGCGATCAGGACTACGCCCGAAGTCCAGCCCCCCAGGCCGCCCCACGGGAAAGGGCCAGCACCACGGTGAACAACATCAGCATGAAGGAGACGGCGCCGACGAAATCGAATCTCCCCAGGGGCGCCGCCTTGCGGTCGGTTCGCAGGACGAACAGCGCCACGCCGATGGCGATGATCCCGATGGGAAGATTGATGAAGAAGACCCAGCGCCAACTCAGGGCGGAGGCAATGGCGCCCCCCAGGCCCGGTCCCACCGTGAGGCCAATGTAGACCACGGAGGACTGGATGCCCAGCGCCTGGCCTCGTTGCGAGGCGGGAAAGGAGCGGGTCAGAATCGCGGGGCCGATCGCGATCATCATGGCGCCGCCGACGGCCTGCAGCACCCGAGACGCGACCAGGCTCCAAACCCCGGTGGCCAGCCCGCACAGCATCGAGCTCAGGGTAAACAATGCGAAGCCCACGATGTAGAGGGACTTGTCGCCGAACAGGTCCCCGAGGCGCCCGCCGATCGGAGTAGACTGCTGAGGCTCAGCAGGGAGGCCAGGACCACCCACTCGATCAAGAGGACATCGGCCCTGAACTCGCCGGCGATGAGGGGCACGACGGTATTGACGATGCTGGTGTCCAGCGGGGCCATGAAGGCCCCGAAGGCCACGCTGAAGAGGACCCACCACTTTCGTGGATCACCGGTCCGGATGGAAGGTTCGGCGGGTGTTCTTGAGGGGATGAGATCTGTCATGGGCCTGCTGGCGAAACGCCGAGGCAAGAGGCAGAGCCGACCGCTTTCAATTGAGAACCGACGACCGATCCGCCTTTGGGGGAACAACCGGTCTGCTTTCCGCGGTACGTATCACGGACGGCATTGACCAATTCTCAGATGCCAGTTTCCCCTCTGAAATTGTCGGAGCCGCCGGCAGGGGTCTCGGGGCCCGGACCGCCGGGAAGATCGGCATCGCGACATAGTTGGTGAAGTGGGGCAGCCCAAGCGCCAGACGACTCGCCGGGCCGGGAACGCGAGCGAGACCGCAACCGTCGGGGCGGCGCAAGATGTGACGAGCGGGCCATCCGGAACCGGGGCAGGCATATGGGACGGAACTATAGCGGTCTTGTCGGGCAAACGAAAGGAGATTCCTGATTCGCACGACGAATCGGGGGAGCAAAGACGGACAGTGCAGGACCGACAAGCGGGCAATGCCACTTGGGAGTCTGTCTGGCCGGTTGTCAGTTGTCGGTTTGGAGTTCGAAATCGGGAGTAATCAGGCAGCGATCGGGATGCGGATGGAGAAGGTGGTGCCCTGGCCCGGGAGGCTCTCCACCGCGATGGGCGCTTCGTGGGCATCCAGGATGCGCTTCACGATGGCGAGGCCGAGACCCGTTCCCCCGTGCTGGCGGGTCGAGGAGGAGTCTGCCTGGTAGAAGCGCTCGAAGATCTTGGGGATGGCCTCGGATGGAATGCCGATGCCGGTGTCCCGGACGGCCAGCTCCACGAACTGCCGAGGCGCAGGGGGGCCGGGGGGCAGGGGGGAAGGCTGGACGAGCCGGGCGGTCACCGTGACGTGCCCGCGCTTGGGGGTGAACTTCACCGCGTTCTCCACGAGGTGTCCGAGGGCCCGGGCCAGCGCGGCGGCATCCCCCCAGATCTGCGGAAGGTCTGCGCCGATCTCCGTCGCCACCTCCACGCCCTTCTCCTCCGCACCGGCCGCCGCCCGGGCCAGGGCCTCCTCGACCACCTTCGCCACGCACGCGCCGCCCAGGGCTAGGCCGATCTCCCCGCTCTCCCACTGCATGAAGGTCAGCAGGTCGTCGATCAACCGGTGCAGCCGGTCCACGCTCTGCGCGATGTGTCCGAGGGCGCGCCGCTGCAAGGACGTGAGCGGGCCGAGTTCCTCCCGGAGCAGGCCGGGCAGGTACCCCTTGATGGGCGTCAGAGGGGTCCGCAGCTCGTGGGAGATGTTGGACAGGAATTCCGACTTGAGCCGCTCCATCTCCCTCAGGTCGGCCAATGCCCGTTCCAGGGCGGCGGTCCGCTCGGCCACCCTCTGCTCCAAGAGGCGATTGGTGGCCACCACCTGGTCGTGCAGGCCCTTCACCCGGAGGAGGGACCGGACCCGGGTCAACACTTCCAGGTGGTTGAAGGGCTTGGTCAGGAAGTCGTCGGCGCCCAACTCGATGCCGCGCAGGCGGTGAGAGAGGTCCTGGAGGGCCGTCAGGATGACGACGGGAATGAACGCGGTCTCTTCGTCGGCCTTGAGACGTCGGCACACCTCGTATCCGTCCATGACCGGCATCAGGACGTCGAGGAGGATGAGATCGGGCGCCTCCGCGGCCACGGCGGCGAGGGCTTCCTGCCCGTTACCCGCGACGAGGACCTGGTAGCCTTCAGTCTCCAGGTGAATCTGGAGCAGCTCCTGGATCTCGGGCGTGTCATCCACCACGAGGATCCGCGCCGGGGCGGGACTTCTCTCTGTCTGCGCCGCCTGCTCTTGCACCTTCAGCACCTCGCCGGGCCCGCGAGCCCCGCCCGCCCCCGGTTCGGGGAGGCCAACGGCCGCGGGGTCGCAGAGGTCGTGGCCATGTTCAGAGCCTCCGACCGCGGGGACCGAGGGTCGGCCTAGACGGGGGAGTCGCCGTTCGAGACCAGGGTGATGAGCGCCTCCACCGCATTCGGGTCCCACCAGCCTTTGGCGGCTTCCTCGCGCATGATGGCGCAGGCTTGCTCGCGGCTGTAGGCCGGCTTGTACGGGCGCGCTGTACTGAGGGCGTCGTAGATGTCCGCGCTTTGCAGGATGCGGGCCGTGAGGGGGATCGCCTCGCCGGCCAATCCGTCGGGATAGCCAGTGCCATCCCAGCGTTCGTGGTGATGGCGGATGATCGGGAGGACGAGGCGCAGGGATTTGAGCGGGGCGCAGATCTTCTCGCCGATGGCCGGATGCTCCCGAACGACGGCGCGCTCGACATCGGTGAGGGGTCCGGGCTTCAGGAGGATGGAGTCCGGGACACCGATCTTGCCCAGATCGTGGAGGACGCCGCCGCGATGCAGCGCCTTCAACTGCTCCGGGGGCAGGCCCAGCTTCCGCCCCAGGGCCACGGTGCAGCGGGACAGACGCTCGCAGTGGTCGTTGGTGTACGGGTCCTTGGCCTCGACGCTGAGGGCCAGCGTGAAGAGCACGGTCTCGGCGTTCTCCAGCTCGTCGGTGTGCCGCTTCAGTTTCAGCAGCGAGCGGACGCGGGTGAGGAGCTCCAACCGGTTGTGGGGCTTGCTCAGGAAGTCGTCGGCGCCGACCTCGATCCCCTTGATGCGTTCCTGGGTGGCGGTGAGGGCGGTGACCATCACGACGGGGATCAGGATTGTCCGCTCGTCGGATTTCAAGCGCCGGCAAACCTCGAAGCCGTCGAGCTTCGGCATCATGACGTCCAGGAGGATCAGGTCCGGGGGGTTGTCCGCCACGATGGCCAGGGCCTGCTCGCCGTCCTCGGCCGTACTCACCAGGTAGCCCTCGTCCTCCAGCTCATCCTTCAGGAACTGGCGGTTCAAGGGAATGTCATCCACCACGAGGATGTGCGAACGGCCCGTTGCGGCCGACAGGTCGCCGGCGAGGTGCTGGAGCGGGGCCTCCGTTGAATGTACGGACGAGGGGGGAGATGGTGTCACGACGTCGTGCCTCCGAGCCTCTCCCCGAGGCGGGCACGCAGCTCGGCGTTCTCACCGGTGAGGCGGGTGACCTGGGTCCGAAGGTACGCGTTCTCCCGAAGCAGCCGGTCACTGGCGACCTTCCCCTGGCGGATGAGATCGAGAAGCGTTCCGGTCACTGTGCTGGCCACATCGGGTGTAGCGTTGGTGGCGAACATTCATTTCCTCCCGTTGGCAGGAGGCCCGATCCTGGACCCGGGCGAATCTCCCACGTGTTCGATTTGCGGGCAGACCATCACTCGCCCGTATGCCAGAGCAAGGCACATGCCAAGGAAGCGGAGCGGTCTTCTGTCTAACACACCTTTCGAATGCGGTCAAGCGGCCTTTTCCGTTGATTTTTCAGGACGGGGCTGATATGAAACACGTGTCACTTTCCCCCCCGGAGCCGAATCATGAGCATCGAAGAGCGCCTCGAAGCACTGCACCGCTGGCGCGAGCGGGCGCGCGAGGGTGGCGGGGCGGAGCGCATCCAGAAGCAGCATGCGGCCGGTAAACTCACGGCACGGGAGCGGGTGGAGTTGCTGTTGGACACGGGGTCGTTTGCCGAGGTGGACATGCTGGTGGCGCACCGCTGCCGCGATTTCGGCATGGACAAGCAGATCATCCCCGGCGACGGGGTGGTGGCCGGATACGGGACCATTGACGGGCGCCTGGTGTTTCTGTTCGCCGAGGACTTCACGGTCTTCGGCGGCTCCCTCTCCGAGACTTACGCCGCCAAGATCTGCAAGGTCATGGACATGGCCCTGAAGGCAGGGGCGCCCCTCATCGGGCTCAAGGACTCGGGCGGCGCCCGGATTCAGGAGGGCGTGGTCTCTCTGGCGGGGTACGCCGACATCTTCCTCCGGAACGTCCTCGTCTCGGGCGTGATCCCCCAGATCTCGGCCATCATGGGCCCGTGCGCCGGGGGCGCGGTCTACTCCCCGGCCCTGACCGATTTCACGGTGATGGTCAAAGACACGAGCTACATGTTCATCACCGGCCCCGACGTCATCAAGACGGTCACGCACGAAGAGGTGACCTTCGAGGAGCTGGGCGGGGCCATGACTCACAATGAGAAGAGCGGCGTGGCCCACTTCGCGGCCGATTCGGAGGAGGCGGCGCTGCACCTCGTGCGGGACCTCTTGGGGTATCTCCCCCAGAACAATCTGGAGGACCCGCCCCGCCGTGCCACCGATGACAGCCCCACGCGGATGGAGGAGGCCCTCAATCACCTGGTGCCCGAGAATCCCAACAAGCCCTACGACATCAAGGAGATCGTGCGGCTGGTGGTGGACGGCGGGAACTTCCTCGAGGCGCACGAGCATTTCGCGCCGAACGTCGTCGTGGGCTTCGGCCGGCTGGATGGGCAGGCGGTGGGCTTCGTCTGCAACCAACCGGCGGTGCTGGCGGGGTGCCTCGACATCAAGTCCTGCATCAAGGCGGCCCGCTTCGTCCGCACCTGCGACGCCTTCAATATTCCCATCATCACCCTGGAGGACGTGCCCGGGTACCTGCCCGGCACCGCCCAGGAGTTCGGCGGCATCATCAACCACGGGGCCAAGCTCCTCTACGCGTACGGCGAGGCCACGGTACCCAAAGTCACCGTCATCACGCGCAAGGCCTACGGCGGCGCCTACTGCGTCATGGGCAGCAAGCACATGCGGGCGGACGTGAACTTTGCCTACCCCACGGCCGAGATCGCCGTCATGGGTCCGGAAGGCGCGGTGAACATCCTGTACCGGCGGGAGCTCAGCGAAGCTACCGATGCGGCCGCCTTCCGCACGGAGCGGATCGCCGAGTTCCGGGAGAAGTTCGCCAACCCCTACGTGGCGGCGGCGCGGGGCTACGTGGATGAGATCATCGAGCCGCGGGAGACCCGGCCCAAGCTGATCCAGGCCCTGCGGGCGCTGGCCACGAAACGCGATACCAATCCACCCAAGAAGCACGGGAATATTCCGCTGTGAGGTGTTTGACGGGTGCGGAGCGGGACCACCCGGTCCGCCTGGGACGGATGGACGCCAGGTCTTCCCGGCCTGGATTGTGGAGGACGTCATGCCGAGAGTCCTAGTCGTTGATGATGAGCCGGATTTCATCGAACTCCTCCGGGAATTCCTGACGGCCAAGGGCTACGAGGTGATCGCGGCCAGCAACGGCGAAGAAGCCCTGCGCAAGGTCAAGGAGGACCGGCCCCACCTGATCCTCCTGGACGTGCGCATGCCCAAGATGAACGGCCTCGAGGTGCTGAAGCAGGTCCGGGAGATCGACCATGAGGTGGGTGTCATCATGGTCACGGCCGTCAACGAGGAGGAGACGGGCCGGCAGGCCCTGAAGCTGGGCGCCTTCGACTACATCACCAAGCCGCTGGACCTCAAGTACCTGGAGCGGAGTCTCTGGTACAAGATCACCACCATGACCCTCTGACCCGCTCAACGGCAATTTGCGATTTGTGATTGACGATTTTCGATTGTAGGGAAATCGACAATCCAAAGTCGTCAATGGCCAATCATCGGCGGGAGGGGGGATGTTCAGCAAGATCCTGATCGCGAATCGGGGAGAGATTGCGATCCGCGTGATCCGGGCGTGCCGCGAGTTGGGCATCGCCAACGTGGCCGTCTTCTCCGAGGCGGATCGCTCCTCGTTGCACGTCCGTTACGCCGACGAGGCATACTGCGTCGGTCCCGCCCCCTCCTCCCAGAGCTACCTCAACATGGACGCCATCCTGGAGGCCGCCCGCCGGTGCGGGGCCGGGGCCATCCATCCCGGGTATGGGTTCCTGGCGGAGAACGCGGAGTTCGCCCGCCGCTGCGAGGCGGCCGGGATCGTGTTCATCGGGCCGTCGAGCGGCGCCATTCGGGCGCTGGGCTCCAAGACCTCGGGGCGCCGGCTGGCCACATCCAGCGGCGTGCCCGTAGTTCCGGGTGCCCTCGAGGACCTGTCGGATGCGGAGGTGGAGGTACGGGCCGCCGAGATCGGCCTCCCCGTGGTGATCAAGGCCGCGGCCGGGGGCGGCGGCAAGGGGATGCGGGTGGTCCGGGAGGGGGCGGATCTGCCGTCCGCCATCCGGGCGGCGCGCTCCGAGGCGGCGTCGGCCTTCGGCGATTCCGCCATCTACGTGGAGAAGTATCTCAGTGCGCCCCGCCACGTGGAGATGCAGATCCTGGCCGACCGTCACGGCCACACCATCTACCTGGGCGAGCGCGAGTGCTCCGTACAGCGGCGGCACCAGAAGGTGATCGAGGAGGCGCCCTCCCCCATCGTGGACGAGCCGCTGCGACGGCGAATGGGCGAGGCGGCCGTGCGCCTGGCCAGGGCAGCCGGGTACGTGAGCGCCGGCACCATGGAGTTCCTGGTGGACGCGGACCGGAACTTCTACTTCCTGGAGGCGAACACGCGGCTCCAGGTGGAGCACCCGGTCACCGAGATGGTGACGGGGCTGGACCTGGTGAAGGCGCAGATCCGCATCGCGGCCGGCGAGCGGCTCCCCCACGGCCAGGAGGATGTGTCCATCCGCGGATCCGCCATCGAATGCCGGATCTACGCCGAGGACCCCTTCCAGAACTTCGTTCCCTCGCCGGGACGGATCACCGGCCTCCGGGAGCCCGGGGGGGGCGGGGTACGGCTGGAGAGCGGCGTCTACGAGGGATACGAGGTGCCGGTGCACTACGATCCCCTCATCGCCAAACTCATCACCTGGGGTCGCGATCGGTTGGAGGCGGCGCAGCGCATGCGCCGGGCCCTCATGGAGTACAGCATCCACGGGATCAAGACGACCATCCCCTTCCATCAACGGGTGATGGCCGATCCCGAGTTCCTGAAGGGCGAGATCGACACCACTTACATCGACCGCCGCTTCGCCGGCCGCCCCCACGCCTGGGACGAGTCGGGTCGGGACGTGGCCCTCGTTGCCGCCGCGCTGCATGCCTTTGTGCGGGATCAGGCACACCTCGCGACCCGGTCGGCACAGGCGGGACGTGCCGAGAGCCCCTGGAAGTTGGCGGCCCGGCAGGCCGGCCTCCGCCGCTGACCGTCGGTGATTTCTGATTGGGGATTTGTGATTGAGGATTGAAGATTGCGGCTCAATCACCAATCACCAATCATCAATCACCAATCCTAAATTCTTGGCATCCGCTGTCGGCGTTCAAGGAAGAGTTGAGTTATGACGTATTTCGCCTGCTCGGGAGGACGGGACCACCGGCTGGATGTCCGGCAGGACACGGACGGGCTCCGCGTGCGTCTCGATGATCGGGAGTTCCACGTGGACTTCCTCCAGGTGGATGCCGGCCTCTACTCCCTCCTCATCGGGGGGCGCTCGTACGAGATCGATCTCCTGGAGGTGGACGAGGCGTTGATGGTGCTGGTGGACGGCCAGCCGTTTCGCGTGGAGATCCAGGAGGAGCGGGAGCGGCGCCTGCGGGCGGCCGCGGGGAAGGGCGAAGTCAAGGCCGGCAAGCGGGTCGTCACCGCACCCATGCCGGGGAAAGTGGTCCGGTTGCTGGTCCGGCCCGGCGACGCCGTGCAGCCCGGCGACGGGATCATCGTGGTGGAGGCCATGAAGATGGAGAACGAGCTGAAGGCCCCCGCCGCCGGCACGGTGAAGGAGATTCGGGTCGAGGAGGGGAGGGCGGTCGGCGGAGGCGACGTCCTCGTGGTCATCGAGTAGCCGCCGGAAGACACCGGGGCAGAGGGGCAGGGGAGCAGGGGAGTTGAAGGAAGGACGGACCGCGTGACGAAGGAGGAGCGCGAGAAGCTCGAAGCCCTCCAGCGGGCGTGGGCAGAGGGGACGCTCTCCAAATCGCTCGGGCGGGCGCCGGAGCGGAAGGCGGAGTTTGCCACCACGGCCGGGATCCCGCTGGAACGGGTGTACACGCCGCTGCACGTGGCCGAGGAGGAGTACGGGCGGGACCTGGGGTTCCCGGGGGAGTATCCTTTCACCCGGGGGCGTCCAGCCCGCCATGTACCGCAGCCGGCTGTGGAGCATGCGGCAGTACGCCGGCTTCGGCAGCGCCGAGGAGACCAACCGCCGCTTCCAGTACTTGCTCCAACAGGGCCAGACCGGCCTGTCGGTGGCCTTCGATCTCCCGACGCAGATGGGCTACGACTCGGATCATCCCATGGTCGTCGGGGAAGTGGGAAAGGTCGGGGTGGCCATCGACTCCCTGGCCGATATGGAGGCGCTGTTTCAGGGGCTGCCCCTGGACCGGGTAAGCACCTCGATGACGATCAACGCGACGGCGGCCATCCTGCTGTGCATGTACCTCGCTGTGGCCGAGCGGCAGGGCGTCGCCCGGACGCATCTCACCGGCACCGTCCAGAACGACATCCTGAAGGAATACATCGCCCGGGGGACCTACATCTTCCCGCCGGCCCCCTCCATGCGCCTCACGACCGACACGTTTGCCTTCTGCGCCGCCGAGATGCCCCGCTGGAACAGCATCAGCGTGAGCGGCTACCACATCCGGGAGGCGGGCGCCACCGCGGTGCAGGAGGTCGCCTTCACCCTGGGAAACGGGATCGCCTACGTAGAGGCGGCCATCCGGGCGGGTCTTCCCGTGGATGGTTTCGCCCCGCAGCTAACGTTCTTTTTCAACGCCCACAACATCCTGCTGGAGGAGGTGGCCAAGTTCCGCGCGGCCCGGCGGCTCTGGGCGCGGATCATGCGCGAGCGCTTCGACGCGAAGGATCCCCGCTCGTGGATGCTCCGCTTCCATGCTCAGACGGCCGGTTCCGCGCTCACGGCGCAACAGCCGGAGAACAACGTGGTGCGGGTGGCGGTCCAGGCCCTGGCGGCGGTCCTGGGTGGGGCCCAGTCGCTCCACACGAACTCGCGCGACGAGGCGCTGGGCCTGCCCACGGAGGAGGCGGTGCGGATCGCGCTCCGGACCCAGCAGATCCTGGCCCACGAGAGCGGCGTCGCCGACGTGGCGGATCCCCTGGGGGGCGCCTATTTCCTCGAGGCGCTGACGGACCGCATCGAGGCGGAGGCCCGCGCCTACCTCACGCGGATCGACCGGATGGGCGGGATGCTCTCCGCCATCCAGTTGGGCTTCGTCCAGCAGGAGATCCAGGAGGCCGCCTACCGAGCCCAGCGGGCCCTGGAGGCGAAGCAGGAGATCGTGGTCGGCGTCAACGAGTTCACCAGCGCGGACGCCCCCCGCGTCCCGGTGTTCGTCGTGGACGAGCGAGTGGCCGAGGAGCAGTGCCAGCGCCTCGGGTCGGTGCGGGCGGGGCGGGACGGGCAGCGCGTCCAGGCGGCGCTGGCGCGTCTGGCCGAGGCGGCGGCCGGAACCGAGAATCTCCTGCCCTGCCTCCTCGAGGCGGTCCGGGCCTACACCACTATCGGCGAGATCTGCGACGCGCTGCGCGCCGTCTTCGGCGTGCATCAGCAGACGGTGGTCCTCTAAGAGCAGCCGTCAGCGGCTAGCCATCAGTTAAGGTAAGGACGGCACGCTGAAGGCTGACCGCTGATTCCTGAGGGCTGGTTTTGTTATTGACGCGTCGGGCCGGGCTGCGCTATACTTCTCAGGCTGTTTCCAGGCACAAGAGGAGAAAGCCAATGAGCGGAAAGAGAATGTGGGGCCGCTTGGCGGCGGCAGCCGTGCTCATACTGCTCGCCGGGATCGTCACCGCCTCGGCGCAGGAGGGGGCCTACGGGACGTCCGCCGCCGAGATCGCCGAGCGGATCGCCGCGGCGTTTCCCAAGGTGTCCGGCCAGGTCATCGGCCTCGACCACGAGCGCGTGCTCCTCGATCTCGGGGCCAAGGACCAGGTGATGCCGGGCCTGGAGCTTCAGGTCTATCGCGCGGGGCAGGAGTTCAAGCACCCCTACACCGGCGAGAGCCTTGGGCAGTTGGATCGGGACGTGGGCCGGGTCCGGATCCTCGAGGTTCACCCGAACTTCTCGGCGGCCGAGATCATCCAACAGACGGAAGGGACGCTGGTCCAGGAGGGCGACCACGTCCGGGTGACCTCGGCGCGCGTCATCCTGGCCCTGCCGAACGTGGACGTGAGCGACGTGGCCGGGACCAACACCCGCTCCGTGACGCGCGACCTCACCAATGCGCTGGTCAAGACCGGCCGCTTCGAGGTCATGAACGACCAGCGGATCCGCGCGGCCCTTCAAGAGCAGAAGGTTTCGAATCCCGACCAGCTCACGGACCCGGCGGTCCTCCAGGCCCTGTGGAAGCGGCTGCGGGTCTCGGCGGTCCTGCTGTCGAAGCTCAGCCTCCTGGAGAAAGCGGTGAACTGGGACGTCCAGGTGATCTCCACGGTGCGGGGCGACTCCATCACCCTGGCCAGCTCGGAGGTCAAGGGCGCCACCCTGAAGCCGGCCGCGTCGGCCGCCCGTGGTGGGGGGACGTTCCAGGGGGGAGAGGCCCCGCGCATCGATCAGATCGCCCTCGGATCCCAGGAAATCCCATTCAAGGGCCAGGCCATGGCCGTGGGGGATTTTACCGGGGATGGCACCATGAAGCTGGCCATCTCCGATGGGCAGGGGGTGTATATCTACGATCTGCCCAAGGAGGGAGTCCACCAGATCGGGAGCTACGCCGGTTCAACTTTGGACAACATCATCGCGCTGGATGCCGCCGACATCAACGGCAACGACGTGCCCGAGATCTTCGTCACGAACCACACAGCCAACGGTCTCCGCTCCTACGTGCTGGAATACCGGGATGGCAAGTTCGTCAAGATCTGGGAGGATGTGCCGCTGTACTTCCGGGTGCTGCAGGGTGCGGACGGCGTGTCTCGGCTCTATGCCCAGGCGGCAGGCCAGGACAAACCCTTTGACGGCCCCGTTCGGCAGTACACCTGGCTCGGAAATCGGTACGTCCCCGGCGCAGTGGTGCCCCTGCCCAAGCAATTCAACATGATCTATGGCTTCAGCCTGGCGGACCTGGATGGCGCTGGGACCCCCCCCAAAGTCCTCGTCCTGGACGGACAGGATTACCTGCGCGTATTCGATCGCGGGGGAACAGAGATCTACCGAAGTAGTGATCGTTACGGGGGATCGGAACAAGCGCTGGAGTCGTGGCCTCAGGGAGGTAAAGTAACGTACGAGACCTTTACTGCGCTCGAGCCGACTCTCATCCCGCTCCAGGGGCGAATGTACTTTGTGGACATCCTGGGGAACGGGAAAAGACAGCTCATCGTCTCGCGCAATACCCCGTCAACGGGATACACGTTCAAAACGCGGCTGTACGACAAAGGGAAAATTTTCGGCTTGACTTGGGACGGCCTGGGGATGCAGCCGGTCTGGGAGACTCGAGAGGTTCCGGGCTACATCGCGGACTTCGCATTGGTTGACCCGGACGGCAGCGGGAATCAGAAGCTGGTGTTGCTGGTAGACCAGACGAACCTGTTCGGCATGCGGAAGAGCCGGAGCAGCGTGATCATCTTGGACCTCCGGCCCGCCGGCTAGCCTAAATGCGGAATGCGGATTGCGGAATCGTAAACGGCGAACTCCAGGTAAACGGCTCTTTCCATTCCGCATTCGCCATTCCGCACTTCGCATTTGAGCGGGGTGTGTGTTGCCGTTGCCATACCGGGTGTGTTTCAGGGACCACAAGCGGCTGGGGAAAGGGACGCGGCTGGCGCTGTAAGGCGTGATTTACATTGAGCGATGCCGGATCAGGCGGGATGGCGGCATGGGCGCTGCACTGCCTTTGTCCGATCTAGAAAAAAACACTGCCTTTGTCCGATCTAGAAAAAAAATAGTTGACAACGATGCGAGGTGCTTGATAAGGTCCCGCCGATTCGGCGTCCTTAAACATGGCGGGCTTGACATACGCCAATATTCCATTTCACTCACTGCCTGGACAGCGAAGTATCGCTGCAAGCCACAAAGGGGGGATGTGAAGCCACAAGACAGGCCGCTTTCTCAAGGGGATTACCGGAAGGTCCACTGGATGGATTGAAAGCAAAGCATGGAGTTTGAAACGGAGGGTAACCTGATGAGAAAGTTTTTGTGGGTGGTGGGAGTGGGAGCGCTCGTGCTCGCCATGGCCGCGCCAGCTATGGCCATGGACTTCACGTTCGGGGGCCAGGTCCGGGTCCGCTACTGGGACTACGCGGGTGAGGGGGAGAACAGCAATAGCACGACCAATCCAGGCAACAACCCGCGGGGCGCGGACGTACGCTTCCGGGCGATGTTCAAAGCCAGCGATGACAACGGGAACATCCAGGGCGTCCTGCGAGAGCGGATCGGGTGGCTCGTGTTCGGTAACGGTGGCGGGATTCAGAACCCGAACAACACCGCGAGCCCGGCGCTCGACCTGAATGCCTTGACCTCGGGTGCCGCTGTCAATACCGCCACCTCCGGCGGCATCTACTCGGGTAACCGCACCGGCTCGAGCGTGGGCGGCGGCCTGGGCAGCCGGGGGATAAACGCCGAGACGGAGTGGGCCTACCTCGACTTCCAAGTGCCGTTCGGCGTCCCGCTTCGGGTTCGGGCTGGGATGATCCCCTGGTACCTGCCCAAGGGGATGATCATCGACGACAACGTGGCGGGCACGCAGGCCTACGGAACCACGGGGCCCTGGAGCTACGGAGCCGCCTGGTATCGCCTCAACACCGCATCCCGGATCGCAGCTAGTGATCTCAGAACCGCCCCGAATGGGCTCGGTTGGGCTTCCCGGGACCAGTCGGGCACCACGGACGACAAATACGACGTGTACGAGGGCAAGGTCAACCTCGCCATCGCCCCGTGGATGAATCCCGGGATTTACTTTGACTATGGGGATAACCGGGCAAACTGCGAGGTGGATAGAAGCGTGTCCGCAACCACTGTCGCGGGGACACTCAACACCGCCGGCTGCAACTCTTGGGGTCGGGTGCGGCCCAACTGGTTCCTGGGCTTTACCGACACGGGGACGATCGGGATCGTGAAGTATGACTTTGATATTATCTACGGCTGGGCGAAGGGTGGCATTGGTGGGGATTTCGAATATGGGTCCATCAACGGCACCCTAGGCAACGCTTACCAGGGTGGGAGCATAGTTACTCCTCCCGGCCAAGTCCTTTCTCCAACCAACCCAGGGACTCCCTATAGCAGCGCCGAGCCGATCACCACGAGGGGCTTTGCCATAGACGCCGGCATCCACTTCCCGATTGGGCCCGTCACGGCCAACCTCGTTGGGTCCTTCGGGAGCGGTGACAAGCAGAACGGGACCAACAAGAGCAGTGCCTGGCCTGGCGGCTATTCCCCGGGGTGGAACGGGCCCGGTAACGCATACGAGATTCTCGGCAACGGCAGCGCGACCGGGTTCGACATGATCACGTCCACCCAGTCCTCGCTGACCAACCTGTGGACGATCGGGACCTACTTCGACTACTTCCCAGTGAAGTCGTTGGACCTCAAGGCGGCCTGGGCCTTTGCCGGCTTCGTCGAGAAGAACGGCAACTGCGCGTATTATGTGCCAGGGTCCGTTGGCTGCTACGGTCCGCTCTACTGGGGTAATGGGTTCGTCGCAAACCCGGCCGGCATCGCCGTCGGTGGGAACAGCGGTAACTTCGCAACCCAGGGATCCGGTGGCCTCGCAGGCTCGAGTTCCTTGGGGAACGAGTTTCAGGTGATGGCCAGTTGGCAGGTGTACACCGGATTCAAGATCATTGGCGTAATGGCCTGGCTCGTCCCCACGGCGGGTGACACCGTTGGCAAGTACTGCCTGATGTTCGATTACAATTTCTAGACGCCGGAAAGTTCGGTAGGAGCCCCAGGGGAGCGATCCCCTGGGGCTTTTTCTTTATCGCGCTCCGTCCCCGGGACCGGCTATCGCCGGTCGGTTATGACACATGGGGTGTCTCTGGGCCAATTCGCGTTTGCCGATAAGCCGAGAGCATGGTAACCTAGGACTGTCTCAGTATCCCCCGGATTGCGGCCGGTCGAAAGGGGAGGCAGAATCGTTGCCAGCTTGTAGCCGGGGATTCACGGAGAGGCTGCCACGTTCCGCCGTGTTGTGGGCCGCCGTTGTGGTCGGCGTGGGGGCTCTACCGGCAGTGGCCTTTATGGATCGAAACCTGATGGTGCTCATCCAGGCCTGGCAGTGGCCGCTTCTCCTCCGCCTGATGCACCTCCTCACCTGGCTGGGGTACGGGGCCGTTGACGTCGGGGTCCTCCTGGCGATTGCACTTGTCGGGTGGCGGGAGGGCAAGACTGGCATTCGGACGCGGGGCCTCTGGGGAGCGGGGACCGTGGCGGCTTCCGGTGTCCTGGACCAACTCGTGAAGAACGTCGCCTGCCGCGCCAGACCGTTGGCCGCCGGGGCCGGGCTGTTCTTCGCGAAGTTTCCCTGTTTCCCGGCGTCCTACGCGTATGCGTCGTTCCCCTCGGGGCATGCAACGACGGCCTTCGCAACCGCGGTCGTCCTGGCCGCCTGGTATCCGCGGCAGGCGGTTGGCTTCGTGGGCGTGGCCGTTCTGGTCGGGCTGTCGCGCATTCTCCTGGGGGCCCATTTTCCCTCTGACGTTCTGGCGGGGGCCCTGCTGGGCAGTGGAGTCGCCCTGGCGGTCTATCAGCATGTCCCCGCCGTCCGAGGCACTGCACGCACGGCACACACGGGGACCACCTGAGGGAAGCGGCGGCCGCGGAGGAGGTGTGAGAGATGAAGAGGATCTGGCGGAATCGTGCTGGGTTGTTGGTACTCCTGGGGGTCGGCCTGGCCGCCTGCGCTGCGGAGGGGGGGCTCGCGCTGCGGACCACACCCCCCACGCCCTACCCTCCGCCCGGGTTCGCCCATAAGGTGTCGTCCCCGGCGGTGGAGCTCTTCTGGAACTGTACGCGTCCAGCGCCCGACACGCTGCTGCTGGAGGGGGTGGCGTTCAACCCGTGGTCAGGAGCGGACATTCGATTCCTGGAGTTCGACTTGGTGGGGGTGGACGCGCGCGGCGCTACCGTTACCGAGGCCAGCGCGGCGGCGCGAGACCTCATCTTCGGCATGATGGGCTCCACCCCCTTTCAACTGGCCCTGCGGCCGACGGGGAGCGAGACCCGCTTCGATCTGTTCTACCAGTACCAGTATCAGGAACCTGGCGACAGCGGTGGCGGGCAACCGAACGCCGCCCTTCCCACCGGGGCGCCCCCTGTGCGGCTCGTGTCCTCCACCCCGTTCCTGCTGGCCCAGGCACCACCGATTCGGTTCATGGTCTGGGATGTGTGCTCGGAGACGATGCACCGGGCGCGCTAGCGCGCATTGCACAAGGGGAAACCGCCAACCGACAGCCGGCCAAGGAACGGAAATGGTCGGTTGCGAGCAGCCGATTGCCCTTTTTCCGTCGGCGTAAGGACGCGGTTTACTGCTGCATGCTGACGACAAGAGGACTAGGCAAGTGACCTCCTTGCACCTTTCGTTGCCCGGTTGTCGGTTGTCCGTTGTCCGTTTTCCATTGGTTTTGTCCTGCTTGGGCCAGTGAATCCCTCCTCTGTTCTCCCTGCCTCGGCGGATCGTCGAAGAGGGACCGCGACCTTCCTGGCGCTCCTCCTGCTGTCGGGGACGCTCTTCTTCTTCCGGCTCGGGACGCCCGGACTCTTCGACGCGGACGAGCCGGCGTACGCCCAGGCCGCCCGGGAGATGCTGGGGACCGGGGACTGGGTCACCCCCCACTTCAACGGCCAGCCTCGTTTCGACAAACCCATCCTCTTCTATTGGCTCATCACACTGACGTATCGGGTCTTCGGTGTCACGGAATTCGCCCTGCGCTTCTGGTCCGCCCTCGCCGCCGTGATCCTGGTCCTCGTCATCGCGCGCGCGGCCAGGCGCTGGTTCGGGCCACCCGCGGACCTCCTGGCAGGCCTGGCGTTCATGACGAACCTGCTCACCGCCCTCCTGGCCCGCGCCGCCGTCACCGACATGCTCCTGACCCTGTTCGTGACGCTGGCGATCCTGGCGGGCGTCGAGGCGCTCTCGGACTCGCCAGAGAGGGGGAGGCGCTGGGCGATGATGGGATGGGCGGCCATGGGGCTGGCCGTCCTGGTGAAGGGGCCCGTGGGTCTCGTGATCCCCGGCATGGCGCTGGGCGGAGCGCTCCTCGTCCTTCGCGAGCTGCGGCGCGGGCTCATCCGCCTGCTCCCCTGGCAGGGACTGGCCCTGTTCGCCGCCATCACCATCCCATGGTACGTCCTCGTCCTGGCAGCCAATGGCTGGGCCTTTGTCCAGGGGTTTGTCATCAAGCATCACGTGACCCGCTACACGGGGGTGATCTCCAGCCATGCGGGTCCCCTCTGGTTCTACCTTCCTGTTGCCCTCGTCGGATTCTTTCCCTGGAGCGGCTTTCTGCCTCGAGCGATCTGGCAGGCCGGCGCGGTGGCTCGCCGCCGCCAGGCGCGAGAGCGTGGCGATCGTTTGCTGCTGGCCTGCGCCTGTTGGGCGATCGGCGTCTTCATCTTCTTTTCGTTCGCGGGCACGAAACTGCCTAGCTACCTGTTTCCGGCTTTTCCGGCGATGGCTCTCTTGGTTGGAGGCTGCGGAATTTCAAATGGAAAACCGATCCCCCCCTGGCGGAACAACCGGTCAACCGCTACCAATGGCTCGTTGTCAGTGATCGGTGGTCCGTGGTCGCTTGGCGCGGGTCAAGTGCCACGCTGGCTTGACGGGCTTGGGTTGTGCCTCATCGCCCTGACGGGCGCGGCGCTCGCCCTGGGGTTCGCGGCGGTCCCCTGGATCCTGGATGCTCTCCGGCCGCGGACGGGTGGTCTCCTCGACGGCGTTGCCGGACCGGTTGGCGTGGCGTGGTGGCTGGCCGGGCTCGTGGCTGTGGGCACGGCCGCAGGTCTCTTGGCCAAGGGGATTCGACGCGCGGCTATCCTGGCGGCCATGATGAGTGCCCTCATCTTTACAGGCGAGGGGGTGGTCGCGCCTCGGGTGTACGCCATTGTCCAGGGGCCGCTGCGGGAATTCGCGGAAGACGCGCGACAGATCCTCGGGGGGCAGGGGACGCTGGTGGTCTATGGACTGAACGCGCCAACCATTGTATTCTATGCCGACCACTCGGTGACTTCTCTCGGCCCCGGATCGCCGGACGGGGTGGATCAGGTCCGACGACTGTTGGAGACGGGCCGCTCCCTTGTGGTCATTACCCGTAGTGCGCACGCGGCCCGATTGGATGCGGTGCCAGGGCTTTTCCGCTTGAAAGCCCGCCGTGGCTATGCGATATACTGCTCCGCCTGCCCGGCGGAGGGAAAGCCAAGACTGGCTACGGACTACGGACCACTGACAACTGACCACTGAACGGAAATGACCGGTTGTTCGTTGTCCGTTTTCAATTGGAATTGTCCGTGGTCCCGTGGTCCGTTGTCGGTTTTTCGTCGGAATGGCTTGAGGCGATGATCACCTCGGGGACGCAAAATGGATTGTTCGGCGTCGTCGCTGCGGAGCTCTCCGCAGTCGAGGATCGGCTGCAGGAGCCTGCGCAGGACAGCGGAGTCCTTCTCTCGGCGGTGGCAAGCTATGCCCTGAGCTCAGGGGGCAAGCGGATCCGACCGGCGCTCCTGCTCCTGGCGGCCCGGGCCTGCGGCGCCGAGCAGCGGGGGCGCATCGTGACACTGGCCTCGGTCGCCGAGATGATGCACGCGGCCACCCTGGTCCACGATGACATCGTGGACCATTCTGCCAAGCGGCGCGGCCGGCCTTCGGCCGCGGCGCTCTGGGGCTCCGATGTGTCGGTGCTGGCGGGTGATTTCCTGTTCTCCCGGGCGATCCAGATCCTGGTTGCCGACGGAGACATGCGCATCCTGCAGGCCTTCGCGGACGCCACGGTCGCGATGATCGAGGGGGAAGTCCTCCAGTTGCAGCTCCTGCGCGACCTGAAGATCGGCGACGCGGATTACCTCCGGATCGTCAGCGGGAAGACGGCCGCGCTGATGTCGGCCGCCGCCCGTGCCGGGGCGCTGGTGGCCGCCGCCCCCCCGGCCAGCGCGGAGGCCATGGCGGCCTTTGGCCTCAACCTCGGCATCGGGTTTCAACTGGTGGATGACGCCCTCGATTACACCGCGCGCGAGGAGCGTTTGGGGAAACCCGTGGGGAGCGATTTCCGGGAGGGAAAGATCACCTACCCGTTGATTCATCTCATGCGGACCGCGTCCACCGCGGATCGGGTCGTGGTAGAGGATCTGGCCAGGCGAGAGTACATCAGCGATGAGGACCTTGCACAACTGCGTGGTTTGGTGGAACGGTACGAGGGCGTGCCGGCCACGATGCGCCTTGTGGATGAGTATCTGGCCCGAGGGCGCGCCCTGCTCGAGGTGCTGCCACCATCGCCGGCCTGCGACGCCCTGTACCGCCTGGTGGACTTCGTCCGCCAGCGCGACTGGTAGGGGCGCAGCCGGCCCGTTCAACGTTCGATGTGCGACGCTCGACGTTGAACCTCGAACCTTGAACGTTGAACCCTGAACGCCCTCATGGACCACATCCGGAATTTTTGCATCATCGCCCACATCGACCACGGCAAATCCACGCTGGCGGATCGCCTGCTGGAGCGGACGGGGACCCTCTCTGCCCGGCAGATGGCGGAACAGGTGCTGGACAGCATGGACCTGGAGCGGGAGCGGGGGATCACCATCAAGGCCAAGGCGGTCCGCCTGAGCCACCGCGCCGCCGACGGACGGGAGTATCAACTGAACCTGATCGACACGCCAGGCCACGTGGACTTCACCTACGAGGTGTCGCGGAGCCTGTCGGCCTGCGAGGGGGCCCTCTTGGTCGTTGACGCCGTCCAGGGGGTGGAGGCGCAGACCTTGGCCAACGTCCACCTGGCGATGCGGAACAACCTCACCATCGTTCCGGTGATCAACAAGATTGACCTCCCGAACGCCGACCCGACCAAGGTGCGGGGCGAGATCGAGGATATCCTGGCGCTGGACGGCGCCGAGGCCATCCTTGTGAGCGCCAAGTACGGCCAGGGGATCGAGGAGATCCTGGAGGGAATCGTGGCCCGGATTCCGCCGCCGCGGGGGAATCCGGCAAACCCGCTCAAGGCCCTGATTTTCGACTCCTGGTTCGACAACTATCAGGGGGTGATCGTGTATGTCCGGCTCTACGAGGGGAGCGTGGCTCCCGGAATGCGGATCCGGCTGATGTCTTCGGGAAACGTCTTCGAGGTGGGCCAAGTCGGGATCTTCACCCCGGCCCTGCGGCCGGTGGAACGTCTCATGGCCGGAGAGGTCGGATACGTCATCGCCGGCATCCGGGACGTCCGGCTAAGCCGCGTCGGGGACACGATGACCGAGGCGGATCGCCCAACAGACCGGCCCCTTCCGGGATTTCGCGAGGTCCGCCCCATGGTCTTTGCGGGCCTCTATCCAGCGGAGAGCCAGGACTATCTCAATCTCAAGGGGGCGCTGGAGAAGCTGCAGTTGAACGATGCCGCGTTCTCGTTCGAGCCCGAGACGTCGCTGGCGCTGGGGTTCGGATTCCGCTGCGGATTCCTGGGCCTGCTTCACCTGGAGATCGTCCAGGAGCGATTGGAGCGGGAGTTCAATCTGACGCTGCTGACCACCGCCCCGACCGTCGTCTATCGCGTCACTCGGACCAACGGCGAGGTGCTGGAGGTGGAGAACCCCAGCAAGCTGCCCCCGCCGCAGGAGATCCTCAAGCTCGATGAGCCGTTCATCGCCGCCTCTATCATGGCCCCGGTCGAGTACCTGGGGGCGATCCTCACCCTCTGTCAGGAGAAGCGGGGCGTTCACCGGGGGATCGAGTACCTGCAGGATGGCCGGGTGCTGATCGCCTATGAGCTACCCCTGAACGAGATCGTCCTGGACTTTTACGACCGGCTGAAGTCGGTCAGCCGTGGGTACGCCTCGTTCGACTATGATTTCCTCGACTACCGAGAGAGTCCTCTTCTCAAACTGGATATCCTGGTCAACGGGGAGCCAGTGGACGCCCTCTCCTTCATCATCCATCGGGATCAGGCCCAGATCCGCGGGCGCCTGCTGGCGGAGAAAATGCGGGAACTGATTCCCCGACAGTTGTTCGAGGTGGTAATCCAGGCGGCCATCGGCAGCAAGGTGATTGCGCGCGAGCGGATCGCTCCCTTGCGAAAGGCCGTGACGGCCAAGTGCTACGGGGGTGACATCACACGCAAGCGGAAGCTCCTGGAGAAGCAAGCGGAAGGCAAACGCCGCATGAAGCAGGTCGGCCGCGTGGAGATCCCCCAGGAGGCCTTCATGGCCCTGCTGCGCATTGGAGAGAACTGAGTTTCACATCGAAGACCGATCCGCCTGTGGCGGGACAACCGGTCGATGACCGGAAATGGCGGGTTGTCGGTCGTCGGTTTTCCGTTGGCTCTGGAGAGGCGAACGTGAGTGCGCGAAAAGCATCGCAGGATAAACAGAAGGTCGAGCCGAGGAAGGCGGCGCCAGCACCGGCGCCGAGGTCTGCCCTCCGGGAGTATGGCGAGGCCCTGGTCATCGCGGTCTTGCTGGCCCTGGTGATCCGGACCTTCGTCGTGCAGGCCTTCAAGATCCCCTCGGGCTCGATGTTGCCGACCCTGCAGATCGGGGATCACATCCTGGTGAACAAGTTCATCTATTACTTCGAACCCATCCGGCGGGGAGACATCATCGTCTTCAAGTTCCCCCAGGACGAGACCCGGGACTTCGTCAAGCGGGCGATCGGCCTCCCGGGGGAGACGCTGGAGATCCGCGGCCGGCAGGCCCTCATCGATGGGGTCCCGCTGAAGGAGCCGTACGCCGTCTACTCGGACGGGCCCTCGCTCAGGGGCCTGGAGTCGGAGCACCTGGGTCCGCTCGTCATCCCCCCCGGGAAGCTCTTCATGATGGGGGACAACCGCGATCACAGCATGGACAGCCGGGCGTGGGGCTTCATGGACGTGCACGAGATCAGGGGGAAGGCCTTTATTGTTTACTTCTCCATTCGCATCAGGGAGATCCCGTGCTCCTCGGGACTCCCGCGAGATGAAAGCGGCGACTGTGTGGAACACCTTGACGGGGATAACCCTTACGTTTCACCATTGTACAGCCTGTACTCGATACTGTACGGTGTGTCTTACGTGGTGACGCACCCCGCTACACTGCGTTGGGGGCGGATCGGGATGCTTCTGCACTGACCGGCCTCCTTTCGCATGGGGCCCTGTTCCGTCCACGCAACAACCCAGGCTATTCTGCGATGGATGAGGCCGGTCTTTCCATCCATATGGTCTATTCCTCGAGCGGCCGCAGCCCTGGTCTCCGGCTGGGCCGGAGACGAGAAGGCCCCTAATCTCCGGCTAAGCCGGGGCGAGCGTTGCGATCCGGTGCCGGACTCGGACCAAGAGCCCGTGCTGGAGCACCCCGGTGAGCCGCAGCAGGATCCGCCGGGCATGGGAGACGACCTTCCCGACGGTGTTGAAGAGCAGGAACCGGAGCCGCTTCGGCCGGGCGGTCCAGAGATCTCCGGGTAAGGTCAACCGCTTGAGCGCCGTGAGCAGGTTGTACGTGAGCGTGTTGAGCCGGAACCAGGCGGCATTCGCGCCGAACTTCCCGCTGGGGAGGGCGGCCGCCGCCAGCTCGTTCTTGAGGACATGATGCGCGTGCTCCACCGTCCCCGCCTTCTCCCGGTGCCACTGGAGGAGGGCCAACCCGTCCCCCGCCCGGTTCGTGACCACGGCGGAGTAGTGGACGCTGCTCCCATCGGCGAAGAGGCTGCCTTGGCGCTTCTGGACCCGCACGGCGAGGTAGCGGCGGACGCAGGGGCGGTCCTTCTGGTGATCCCCGTCGTCGGGGACGTACGGGACCTCGGCCCACGCCCGGATGGCGTCGGGCTCCTCCCGTTCTCCCTGCCAGGCCGCTTCCGGGAGGCGGCGGATCTCGGCCTTGAGCTGGTCGGAGAGGTCGGCGCTGATGGCGTACGCAATCTTCTGGGCCTCGCACCAGCAGAGGACCGCGGTCTCGTAGAGCGCGCTGTCGCCCCGAACGGAGATTTGGGTGATCCCCTGCGGCAGATGGGCCACGGCCTGTTCGAGAACGCGCACGTTCCCGCAGCCCGCGGGGACGTGCCCATCGCGGAACTGATCATGGAGGATCAGGTCCTGCTCGGCCCAGAGCACGACCACGGGCTGGTAGCCCCGGGTGCCGTCGTAGGCCACGGTGGCGGTGTCCTTGTGGCTCTCCACGAGCGTCGCGTCCACATCGAGGGTTGCGGTCTCCGCCGCTGCCCCCCGCTGGACGCCCGCGACCAGCGTCCGATTCGCCTGGCCCAGCCCCGCGAGGGGGGCGGACTCGACCGGGATCGTCGCCTGGGGCCCGGCCTGCCACAGGGGGCCGGGCTCCCCGTGGAACGCCTCCAGGAAGTCCCGGACCGTGGTCGCGGCCGGCAGCGAATACCCGAGCAGCGTGGCCAAGGCGTGATCCTCGCGGAGGGTCATAAGATCCTGGCAGCGGTCCCCGCCGCTCGTCCACAGGGCGATCAGGCTCTCGACGAGCTGCGAGGGCGGCAACCCGCGCTGCCGCTGCTTGACCGGGACGTGGGTATCGATTGCTGCCGCGACCCCGAGCTGGCGGAACAGTTCGATCACGAGCGGGACCCCGGCCCGGCCTGTGACCAGCGTGGGATCAATCGTGTCATCGATCTCGAACGGCAACCGCGGGGACGTGTCGGACATCGCGTTCCTCCTTGGGATGTGTGCACCCACTGGGTGAACACAAGCAAACACGATGCCATCGCCCCTCACCCCTCGGTACGCAGGCCGGATTGCGGTCCGCCCGGAAAATCTTAGCCAGAGATTAGGGAAGGCCCCATCCTCTTGACAAGGCCCAGGGCCTCCTCTATAGTCGGGTGGCACTGGCACTCTCCGTGTGAGAGTGCCAGGCCGCCCAGGTGCATCGAATGCTGAATGCCAGGCACCAAGGTGTGCTTCGAGCCATCGTGCTGGATTACATCCGGACGGCAGAGCCGGTGGGGTCCCGCACCATCTCCCGCAGGTACGGCTTCTCGCTGAGCCCGGCGACCATTCGCACCACCATGGCCGACCTGGAGGAGTTGGGATACCTGGCCCAACCGCACACCTCCGCCGGGCGAGTCCCGACGGACAGGGGGTATCGCTTCTATGTGGATGCGTTGATGGACCGCCCCCAGTTGAGCCGGGCCGAAGTCCAGCGGATCGAGCGGCACGTGGGTCCGTCCATGGGCGAGGTGGAAGAGTTGCTGCGGGAGGCCGGGAAGCTTCTGTCGGCCCTGTCTCCGTACGTGGCGGTGGTCCTGGCCCCCCGCTTCCAGGAAAGCCAGTTCCGGCGGGTGGAGTTCGTTCCGCTCGCCCGCGATCAGGTCCTGGTCATCCTGCTGGCGGACGCGGGCCTCATCCACCACAAGGTCGTGGCCGTGGATGAGGCGATGACGCAGGATGAACTCGACCGGATCGCCCGGTATCTCACCGATCTCCTGCAGGGGCACAGCCTGCACGAGGTGCGGGACCTCTTGCTGATCCAGATGGCCGAGGAGAAGGCGCAGTACGACCGGATGCTGGCGCGGGCCCTCCGCTTCGGGGCCAGGGCCCTGGAGGCCGAGCCGGAGGGTGACGTGTACGTGGCGGGCGCGGCCCACATCGCCGACCAGCCCGAGTTCGCCGACATCGACAAGATGAAGGCGCTGTTCGCGGCCTTCGAGGAGAAATCGGAGCTGGTGAAGATCCTGAACGAGTGCCTGACGGGCGAGGATTTCAAGATCTTCATCGGCAGTGAAATCCCGGTGCGGGAGATCCAAGGGCTGAGCGTGATCGCCGCCCCGTACCGCCGGGGCGACCGGCTGCTGGGCGTCCTCGGGGTCCTGGGCCCCACCCGGATGGACTACGGCCGGGCAGTGGCCCTGGTGGAGACGACGGCAAGGCTCTTGAGTCGCGCCCTCACGAAGCGGGCCGAATAGCCGGGGACCGATCCTCGCCGAGCGGGAGGGCCCGACGGGTCCTCCCGTTCTGTCTGTTTGGAGCCATGGAACAGAAACACGCAGACACGCTGACCCCTTCCGACGCTGTCGCCGCCGCGCCGCCCGCCGAGGCTGTCCCACCGACTGAGGGCGCCGCCGGATCTCCCGCGGCCCTCCACGAGGCCCTATCCGCCAAGGCGCAGGAGGTGGACCGGCTGCAGGACCGCCTGCTGCGCCTCCAGGCGGAGTTCGAGAACTACAAGAGACGGATTTCCCGCGAGAAGGCGGAATTCCTGAAGTTCGCGCACGAGGGGCTGATCCTGGATTTCCTGCCTGTCCTGGATAATCTGGAGCGCGCTCTGGGTGCGGCGCGGGCCGAGGCCGGCTCAACGCCCCTCCTCGAAGGTATCGAGATGATCGCGCGCCTGTTCCGGTCCGTCCTGGAGAAGGCGGGCGTCAGGCCGATGGAGGCGCTGGGACAGCCATTTGACCCCGCCTATCACCAGGCGGTCGCCCAGGTGGAAACTTCCCAGGGGGACGCCGGTCTCGTGGTGGAAGAGATTCAAAAGGGATATCTCATCGAGGGCCGGGTACTCCGCCCGGCCATGGCCAAGGTGTCTCGCGCCGTCTCCTCCGAACCGGGTGGCGGCGGGGGCGATGAGGGCGCCCGGGCGTGAGTGAGAAGCGCGACTATTACGAGGTCCTGGGGGTCGCCCGCGACGCCGGTCCCGAGGAAATCAAGAAGGCCTACCGCAAACTGGCCCACCAGTACCACCCTGACAAGAATCCTGGCGATCGATCTGCCGAGGAGCGCTTCAAGGAGATCGGCGAAGCCTACGAGGTCCTGGGCAACGCCGAGAAGCGGCAGGCCTACGACCGGTTCGGCGCGGCCGGGCCCGGTCGTGGTTTCGAGGGGTTCGGGGGATTCGAATCGGGGTTCGGCAGCATCTTCGACGACATCTTCGAGGGTTTCTTCACCGGACGGACAGGCCGGTACAGCCGGGGCGCCCAACGCGGAGCGGATCTGCGCTACAATCTGGATATCCGCTTCGAGGAAGCGGCCACCGGCGTTGAGAAAGAGATCATCATCCCGCGGCTGGACACCTGTCCCACCTGCCGCGGAACCGGGGCCAAGGCGGGATCCCAGCCGGTCTTGTGTCGGGCCTGCCGGGGCACGGGCCAGGTCCGGTACTCCCAAGGGTTCCTCACGGTCAGCCAGACCTGTGGCCAGTGCCGCGGCGAGGGCCGGGTCATCGAGCATCCCTGTCAGACCTGTCGGGGGCTGGGCCAGGTCAAGGCGGAACGGACCCTGACGGTGAAGATCCCGGCCGGCGTAGAGACGGGGACGAGACTCAAGCTGGCCGGCGAGGGGGAAGCGGGCGTGCGGGGTGGCCCGCCGGGAGACCTGTACGTCGTCATCGCCGTGCAGGAGCATCCTATCTTCACCCGCCACGGGGATGACCTGTACTGTGAGGTCCCGATCAGTTTTGCTCAGGCGGCTCTGGGGGCCCAGATGGAGATCCCCACGATCTCCGGGCGGGCGGTCCTCAGGATTCCGCCGGGAAGCCAGACCGGAGCAGAATTCCGAGTCAAGGGGAAGGGCCTGCCGAATGTCCGGGGATACGGCCGCGGCGATCTGGTGGCCCGCATCTTCGTGGAGGTGCCCACACACCTCACGGCGAAGCAGCGCGACCTGCTGGAGCAGTATGCCCGCCTGGAGAACGGCGCGGGCAGCCCCCTGGTCGAGGGATTCTGGGAAAAGGTGAAGGCGCTCTTCGACTGATCCCTCAATTTCAAATTCACAACGGACGACTGACAACCGGTCAACGAGGTTCGACCTGTCCGGTTGTTCCGCCAAGGGCGGATGCGTTCTCGGTTCTCCATTGGCCCGGCGCCGCGAGTGAGCGATTCGAGGATTCACCACCGGAGGTTTTTTGTTCCCGCCGAGCGCATTCGCGACGGCTGGGTGGAATTCGCCCCCGGTCAGGCCCATCAAGCAACGCATGTCCTCCGGCTCCGGCCGGGCGATCAGGTGTGGGTCTTCGATGGGACCGGCCGCGAACTCATCGCCTCGCTGGCGACGGCCACCCCGCGCAGGGCGACCGCCCGCATCCTCGGCGAGGCGCCGCGCCTGCCCCCCGCACGCCTCCGGATTGCCCTGGCCCAAGTCGTCCCGCGGGGACCGGCCATGGACTTCATCGTCGGCAAGGCGACGGAGCTGGGGGTGGCCCGCATCATCCCGCTGGAGGGCGAGCGCAGCGTGCGCCGCGCATCCGTCGCGCGGTCGTCGCGCTGGCTCCGGATCGTGCAGGAGGCCGCGGAACAGTGCGGGAGGCGGGACCTGCCCGAGGTTGCTCCCGCCTGCACCCTGGACGCATTCCTCCTGAGCCATCCCGGGCAGACACCCCTCCTGGCGTGTGACGCCGGCCGGGAGAGCCGGCCGTTGCTGGCCGCGTGCGCGCAACTGCGGGGCGGCTCCTCGCTCACGCTCCTGGTCGGGGGCGAGGGCGGCCTGAGCCCCGCCGAGGTAGGACGGCTCCGATCCCATGGCGCCCGCCTGGTCTCCCTGGGCCCCCGGATCCTCCGGGCCGAGACCGCGGCCCTGGCGGCTCTGGCGATCGTTCAGGCGGCGTTGGGCGACTGGGAGTTCGTCGGCGTGAGCGATTCCGACCGAGGCTCCCCATCATGAGATCGGGGCCTGGCGGCTCGCATGGCAGCCCCCGACCCTCCGGTGAGGAAGTCCCCGCCGGTCAACGCGCGACGAAAGGATGACGCAGGAAGAGGGGTGTCCAGATGTCACGAGATCTCTCCGCGCCGACGGCGGAGCGCCCTGCGGCCAGTATCCTGATCGTGGATGACGAGGAGGCGCTCCAGACCTCGCTCGTCACGGCGTTCGCCCTGGAGGGCTACCGGGCCGCGGGGGCGGGATCGGGCCGAGAGGCGTTGCAGCGCCTGCAGCAGACCTCCTATGATGCGCTCCTCGTGGACCTGAGGATGCCGGACATCGACGGCATCCAGTTGATGGAGCGGGTGCGGGAGAGCGCCCCCGATACTCTGTTCATCCTCATGACCGGAGGCGCGACCGTGGAGACCGCGGTGCGCGCCCTTAAAGGGGGCGCGTACGACTACATCCTCAAACCCTTCACCCTGGCCGAGATCTTTCACATCGTGAAGCGCGGCCTGGAGCAGCAGCGGCTCAGGCTGGAGAACGTTCAACTCTACGAGTTGAACCGCCGCCTTCGGGAGCTTGACCAGATCAAGTCGAACCTCCTGTCGGCCATCACCCACGAGTTTCGCACGCCCCTCACCGTCATGAGCGGATGGCTGGACCTTCTGCTGGGGGACCACTTCGGTCAACTCTCGGGCAAGCAGCGGGAAAGCCTGGCGGTCGTCCGCATGGGCACCGTCCGCCTGGGACGACTGATCTCCAATCTGCTGGTCTTCGTGGAATCCGACCGGAGCCAGCTCGCCGGGAAGCGCCTCCCCCTGAGCCTCGGAGACTTGCTCCGGGACATTCTGACCGAGCTGTCGCCGGAGTGCGAGGAGCGGCAGGTGTCCGCTCGCGTGGAGAGCGCCCCCGAGCTGCCCTCGCTTCTGGGGGACGGGGAGCACCTGCGCGTCCTCTTCTTCAACCTGGTGGAGAACGCCATCAAGTTCAACGAACCGGGCGGGGAGGTCGTGATCCGGGCCAGGCTGGACGAGTCGTCGTTCCTGGTGAGCGTCACCAATGCCCGAGGCGAGATTCCGGCGGAACGCATCCCGCGCCTCTTGGAGCCGTTCACGCAGGGAGACATGAGCGCGAGCCGGGCCGCCTCCGGCCTGGGCCTGGGCCTGGCTGTCGCCCGGTTGATCGCAGACGCCCACGGAGGTCAGATGGCGATCGAGAGCGGGCAGGGCAGAGGCACCACGGTGCACGTCCGCCTCCCGCTGACGCGGTAAGCGGCAACTCCAAATGGGAAACTGATCCGCCTGCGGCGGAACAACCGCTCACTAATCGAAATTGGTCCGTTGTCAGTTGTCCGTTGTCGGTTTTACATTGGCAAGGGGCCTTCATGGCGAACGGTCCGCGCTTGGTCTTGGTCGACGGCAGCTCCTCCCTGTATCGCGCCTTTTTCGCGCTGCCGCCCCTCAGCAACTCGAAGGGCACGCCCACGCACGCGATCCTGGGGTTCACCACCATGCTCCTGAAGTTGCTCCGCGAGGAGGAGCCGGATGCCGTTGCCGTGGCCTTCGATGGGCCGGGCCCGACGGCCCGCCACCACGAGTTCCCGGAATACAAGGCCCAGCGTCCCGAGATGCCGGAGGCCATGGCGCGACAGATCCCCTACGTGCATCTGGTGCTTGCGGCGATGCGTGTCCCGGTCCTCATGATGCCTGCCGAGGAAGCAGATGACGTCCTCGGGAGCGTGGCGATGCGTGCCGCCGCCGAGGCATACCGGGTTACCCTGGTTTCAGGGGACAAGGACCTGTTCCAGTTGGTTGGGGAGCGGATCGTCGTCCGCGACACGATGAAGGAGCGGACCTGGGGCCCGGCCGAGGTGCAAGAGCGGTACGGGATCTCCCCCGGGCAGTTCCCGGACCTCCTGGCCCTCATGGGAGACAGCATCGACAACATCCCGGGCGTTCCGGGGGTGGGGGAGAAAACGGCCAGGGATCTCCTGCAACACTTCGGGACGCTCGAGGCGGTGCTTGAGCGGAGGGCCGAGGTGGCGAGGCCGAAGGTGCGAGAGGCGCTGCTGGCGCACGCGGAGCAGGCCCGACTGAGCAAGCGGCTGGCCACCATCCGGAGAGACTTGCCCATCCCATGGGTCGTGGCGGACCTGACCCGGAAGGCGCCGGACATCACGGCCCTGCTGGAGCTGTTTCGGGAGCTGGAGTTCTCGCGGCTGGTGCAGCAATTCAGCCAGCCAACTCTGTCGTGAGGACGGTTCGGAGGATGGTCACGAGACGATCACGAGGGGAATGGCCGTGCTGGTGGTCGGCCTGACCGGCGGAATCGCCACGGGCAAATCCACCGTGGCGGCGATGTTTGCGGCGCGCGGGGCGGCCATCGTGGACGCCGACCGCATCGCCCACGCCCTCCAGGAGCCGGGCCAGCGCTGCCACCGGCAAATCGTGGAAGCCTTCGGGTCCGGGGTCCTGGACGAGGCGGGTCGCATTGATCGCGGCCGGGTCGGCGCCCGGGTGTTCGCCGATGCGTCAGCCCGACGGCGCCTGGAGGCCATCATGCACCCGGCGATCCGCGAGGCGTGCGAGGATGAGATCCGCGCGGCCGAGGCGGCCGGCCGGAAGATCTGCATCGTAGACGCCGCCCTGATCCTGGAGACCGGCCGGCGCGAGCGGTTTCACAAGATCGTGGTGGTTGCGGCCCCGGAGGACGTCCAGGTGGACCGCCTGGCTCGCTCCCGGGGGCTCACGCCGGCCGAAGCGCGGCAGCGGCTTTCCTCCCAGTGGCCAACGGCGGCCAAGGCCGCCCTGGCCGACTTCGTGATCGACAACGGCGGGGACCTGGCCAGCACGGAGGAGCAGGTGGCTCGGGTCTATGCCGCCCTGGAGACTGCTTGGGTTGCGGGGGCAAAAAAAGCTTGACAAAGGGGCAGGAAAACCAGGGGGTTAGCCTGACTTTCGCTACTGGACTTCAGAATCCGCGATTTTCATCGCGGCGGTTCCCATAAGTCGTTGCCGGATAAGCAGCGTATCCTGAAAAACGCGCCGGGGGCAGACCTACCCCCTTTGCGTGGCGCCGGGAGTGCGGTAGGCTCCGGCCGCCATGTACCTCAGGTGTCACCGCCGGCTCAAGGACGGCAAAGAGCATCGTTACTGGAGCATCGAGGAGAAGTACCGCTGCGCCGACGGGCGGCCGGTCGATCGGCACGTGCTCTACCTCGGGGAGATCAACGACAGCCAGCAGGCGAGCTGGCTGCGCTGCATCGAGGCCATCGAGGAGGGCAGCCAGCGGCAGGCTGCGGCTGGCCCTCTTCCCCGCGGACCAGGCGATCCCGGCGCACGCCGCGGCCATCGGCGTCCAAGTGCGCCTCAGCGAGTTCACGCTGTACCAACCACGGCAGTGGGGGGCCTGCTGGGTCGTCTGCCAGCTCTGGGCCGCGCTGCAGCTCGACCAGTTCTGGCGCGAGCGGCTGCCCCCGAGTCGCGAAGGGACCTCCTGGTACCACGTGCTGCTGGTCCTGGTCGCCTACCGCTTCCTGGCGCCGGGGAGCGAGTGGTGCCTCCACCGGGAGTGGTTCACGCACAGCGCGATGGGCGATCTCCTGGGCGAGGACGTCGCGGTGGTGGCCAAGGACACGCTGTACCGGTGCCTGGACAAGGTGGTCGCCCACAAGGATGCGCTGTTCACCTTCCTCACTGCGCGCTGGCAGGATCTCTTCGGGGTGACCTACGATCTCCTGCTCTACGATCTGACCAGCACCTACTTCGAGAGCGACCCACCCTTCCCCGAGAGGGATCCCCGCCGCCACGGCTACAGCCGCGACCACCGGCCGGACTGCGTGCAGGTGGTGCTCGCGCTCGTCGTGACCCCCGAGGGCTTCCCCCTGGCCTACGAGGTGCTGCCGGGCAACACGACCGACAACACCACGCTCCCCCTCTTCCTCGCCCAGATCGAAGCCCGCTACGGGGCGGCCCGGCGGATCTGGGTGATGGACCGGGGCATTCCCACCGAGGCGCACCTCGCCCAGCTGCGCGCCCGCGGGGCCCAGTACATCGTCGGCACGCCGAAGGGCCGGCTGACGGCACTGGAGCAAGGTCTCCTGCAGCGGCCCTGGCAGGCCGTCCGGCCCAGCGTCCAGGTGAAGCTGCTGCCGCAGGACGCCGACCTGTACGTCTGGGTGCAGAGCGCGGCGCGCGTGCAGAAGGAGCGGGCCATGCGCCGGCGGCGCCTCAAGCGGCTGTGGGCGCGCCTGCACACCTTGCAGCGGCAGCGGCCCACCTACGAGACGCTCCTGCTGAAGCTGGGCGCGGCGAAGAAGGATGCGGGCCGCGCGTGGGGGCTGGTCCAGATGGAGTTGCCGGCACCGCCGCCGAAGGGGGAGCGCGCGCGGCGGGTCGATTTCACGTTCACCCTGGACAGGGCCAAGCTCCGCCGGGTCCGCCGGCACGAGGGGCGGTACCTCCTGCGCTCGAACCTGACCGAGACCGATCCGGCCCGGCTCTGGGAGTGCTACCTGCAACTCGTCGAGGTGGAGGCGGCCTTCAAGACTCTGAAGGGGGACCTCGCCGTGCGCCCGATCTACCACCAGCGCCCCGCGCGGATCGAGGCCCATATCTTCGTCGCCTTCCTCGCCTACTGCCTGCACGTCACGCTCCGAGCGCACCTGCGGCCCCACGCGCCCGGGCTCACCGTGCGGCAGGTCCTGGACAAGTTCGCCGCGATGCAGCTGCTCGATGTGCACTTCCCCACGACCGACGGCCGGGAGTTGATCTTCACACGCCACACGGAGCCGGCACCCGACCAGCAACTGCTCCTCACGCAACTCGGGTGGACGCTGCCCGCGCAGCCGCCGCCCCGCATCACTGCAAAAAGAGTCGTGCAAATGTAGGGCAGACCTGTGGAGGGGAGCGGCCGGAATATCAACGAGTTAGGTCGGCACACACCCTCCAGTGGCGAAAGTGAGGTTAGGGCGTGATGTTGCGCGGGGGTTGCATTTGGTTGCCTGTCAAGATGGCTTCCAAGGCGTCAGCAGCCGCCCGGTTGCTCCCCGGGACCGCGTGGGAGTACGTGTCTGCCGTGGTGGCGATGCTGGCGTGGCCCAGTTGCCGGCTGACGGTGAGCAAGGGTACGCCCGCCTGGATAGCCAGGGTCGCGTATGTGTGCCGCAAATCGTGGGGCCGGATCTTCCGGATGCCTGCCGCCCGCAAGACCCTGCCGAAAACCTGCTGGACCCTCTCTGGGGTCAGTGGCTTTCCCTCTTCCTGTCCAGGGAACAGCCACCGCGCCTCTGTGCCCTGGTAGGCGGCTTCTACCTGCCGGTTCTCTCGAACCCGCGCCAGAACGTCCATGGTGGTGGCTGGCAGGTCCACCGACCGGGGCTTCCCGTTCTTCGGGCTGCTGATGTAGGCCCGCCGCACGGTCCGGCGGATGTGAACCTGCCGACCGGGCACGTCCAGGTCCCCCACCTGCAATCCTACTGCCTCCCCGATCCGGAGTCCCGCCGTGGCCATCACCAGAAAAACCGGGTAGTCCTTCGGGCAGAGCCGCTCGGCGGTTGCGAGGAACCGGGCCAGGTCCTCCGGGGTGAGGTAGTCCGCTTGATGAATCTCCGCATCCTGTCGCCCAAGACTTCCCTCGATGCACTCCGCCGCGTTCGCCCGCACCAGGCCAAGGCGCACCGCCCGCCGACACACGCCACGGAGCACCGAGCGCAGGATGGCAAGGTGCTTCTTGGAAAACCCCTTCCTCCGGATGCCGGTCCACCATGCCTCGATCCGATCCGGCGTCACCTGATCCACTGGCAGGCTGCCAAACGCGGTGATGAGATGGCAGCGCAGGGCATTCCCGTACGTGATCTGCGTCCCGCGTTTCCAGTTGGGCGGAGTCAGTTGCTCCCACTGTTTGGCCACCGCCTCGAAGGTGGGAACCGGTGCCGGTTTCTCGGAGCCCTGGAAGATGCCCACGTCCCCAAGGGCCAGCTTGGCCTGAATCTTCTCTGCGGCCGTCTTCGCCGCCTTCTTCCCTGGGTCTCCCTCGCCGACCCGCTTTGCCTTCCGCTTCCCCTGATGGTTGACGAAGACCCACCAGGCGCCGTCTTTCTGTCGAACCCTAACGCCCATGGTTACGTCCCACGAAATGCTTTCGAAGGAAGGTGGACGTTAAAGCCGTGGACGGCCTTGCGGGTTTTGTTGAGGATATCGGCGCCCAGAAGGGAATGCTGATTACGAATGTGGGTTATACACGGGCCGCTCTAAAGCGCGCCTTCTACGGCCCGAGCGATCTCGAATTAGACATTCTCAACTTCTCTGCATTACAGCGGTTTCAGGCATTCACCGCGATCCCGTACGCAGGCGACAAGGCGTTTCTGGTTCGTGCACCCTTCGGCTGGGTCGTTGATGCTAATTTCACAAAGAACCAGGGTTATCTCGCCGCCATGTATCAAAGAGGACTGGATGCTGCCAGTGCGAAGAATCGAAAGGAATTCCTGTACATCAATTTCTGGAACCGACGATCCCATCCGCTCACGGCAGCAGAACTCGATGAACTTCAGACCGTTAGACTGCGAACCAAAGGTAGTGTCACCCTGTCTCACAGAGCGACTGTGCAAAGAAGTGACGCGGTGACTCGACTCCGAATCGCAGATGTGCAGAAGTACGGATGCCTCGAAGTCACGGGTTTCCTGGAGTTCGAGGACGTGATCTTCTTTGCTGTGCTGTTAACTCCGAGAGAAAGCCAACGCCAGAATATCAGAAGGCTGGAGTCGGTCTTGCAGCAGGCAGTTCCCATCGAGCTTTGCCGCGACAACACTGCGCTGATACGGACGATCCAGGCGCGCCTCGACGAAGCGCCACCCGTCCCGGAGAGAGCGCGCTTACTTCGGGAAATGGGGCACTGGTACAGAGACATGGGGCAATTCCAAGCCGCGCGTCAAGCTCTTGAAAAGAGCCTGTCTCTGGAGCCCGCCGGCTATCAGACGATTACAGAACTCATGGCAGTTTTGATCAAACTCGACGACAGAGATGCCACGCTCGCTCTAACAGGATGCGGAAAAACTCAATTTTCCCTCTTCCCAAGACGTGAAGATTGAGTATGATGCGCCTCGAACAATCGTGGGAATAGAGGAGGCGCAGAATGCGAGGCACTGACACCCAGCAGGCGGCGATGTTCAGCTACCTCTCCCCGGAGCAGCGGGTCCCACAAGATCATCCGCTGCGGTCCATCCGCGCCTTGGTGGAACCCGTACTGAAGGCGCTGGGCCCCCGCTTCGATGCCCTGTACTCCTGGACCGGCCGGCCCTCCATTCCGCCGGAGAAGCTGCTCCGCGCCCTGCTCCTCCAGGTCCTGTATTCCGTGCGTAGCGAGCGACTCCTCATGGAGCAGCTCGACTACAACCTCCTCTTCCGCTGGTTCGTGGGCCTGAACCTGGATGACCCCATCTGGGACGTGACTGTGTTCACGAAGAACCGGGACCGGCTCCTCGCGGGCGAGATCGCCCAGGCCTTCTTCGACGCGGTGCTCACCCAGGCCCGGGAGCGGAAGCTCCTGTCCGAGGAGCACTTCACGGTCGATGGCACCCTCATCGAGGCCTGGGCGGGGCAGAAGAGCTTCAAGCCGAAGGCGGGGAGCCCGCCCGCGCCCCCGGACGATCCCGGGAACCCCACCGTGGACTTCCGGGGGGAGCGCCGGTCCAACGCCACCCACGCCTCGACGACGGACCCCGAGGCCCGGCTCTACAAGAAGGCGCCGGGCCAGGAGGCGAAACTCTGCTACCTCGGGCACCTCCTCATGGAGAACCGGCATGGCCTGGCGGTCAGCACCCAGGTCACCCAGGCTACGGGGACGGCGGAGGCCGAGGCGGCCCTCTGCATGACCACGAGCCTCCCCGGCCGGCGCCGGGTGACCGTGGGTGGGGATAAGGCCTATGACACCCGAGGGGTGGTGGACACGCTCCGGACCTTCCGCATCACCCCCTATGTCGCGCAATCCACCACGAGGCGCGCGAGTGCCATCGATGGGCGCACGACCCGCCATCCTGGGTACGCTGTGAGTCAACGGGCGCGGAAACGGGTTGAGGAGATCTTCGGGTGGCTGAAGACGGTCGGGGGTCTCCGGAAGACGCGCCACCGGGGACAGCGTCGGGTCGGGTGGATGTTCACGTTCGCCACGGCGGTGTACAACTTGGTCCGGATACGGAACCTGGCCCCGGCTGTCGGATGAGGGGCGTCGTGGTGGCGGTGCGGGCGGGGTTTGATACCACGGGGGCCCCTCGAAGGGGGTCCTCGGAGGATTGTCAACTCGCCTTGTGTTCCGCATCGTATGCCCCAAACACCTCTGTGGGGTCAGTTCCGATCATAAAGCTGGGTTTTTCCGCAGCCTGCTAATGGGTCGGCTCCTACGCCTCGATCCCCACAATCCAACCGTCTTCAACGATTGTTGCAACTGCGTGGGGCACGGTTCCATCTCATTCGCCGATTTGCTCGCTCTGTTCGATGCTCTCAAGGCGGAGCACCCCGACGATCAGCTTCTCGGAGCAAATTGTGATTTCTATACGGCAGGATTCCTGATGGGGAGCGATCCTGTATCGGCCAAGCAGCGGCTCACCGCTGCAAACCGGGTGTTCCGACAGATTCTTCCCCGCAAGCACCAGGTGTTCGCCGCTTTGCGAGCTGCGTTTGCCCATGTCCGGCACGCCACGAGACCCTCTTGATTGCGGTACTCGGCAAACCACCGGCCCAAGTCAGGCCGGCTAACCAGCGCCTGCAGCGGGCGGGCGCGCGGGCTTCAGGGAATTATTTCGCTGGTGGGGTTTAGGTACTGCGAATGTTGTGCGCTTGGCGGGCGGGTCGCCCGCCGCTGAGGCGCGATCCGTTAGCTCGTTCAGATCTACAGCAGCTCATCGCCGCCGCGGCCGCAGGCAACCCGCCGGACTCCTGCCAGATGGGGGACAAGTGGTTGGGCGAGGTCTGCCAGGACCAGGCGCCTGGAAGGGGCGGGTCTGCTTTAGGGCAACCAGCGAGGTCGCCGAGCCGGTGGCGAGTGCATCCTTGCCGACTCCGAGCCAGGGAGGGGCTCGCGAGGATCGGAGCGGAGCAGGGCACCCCACGAGAGGATTGCAGGGACTGCCACCGACGAAAACCTGACGGGCAAGCTAGACGGTCCAGTTTCGGTCCCTGGGGCCGGAAGGGCGCGGTTCGGAGCAAATGGGGGTCCCTGGGGTTCTGGGAGCCTGGAGGCACATAACGAGTCCGCGTTCGGTCAAACATCTGTTGCGCGCTGAGGCGTCTAGGAATAAACTCTGCTTTCTCCGACGCTTGGACGGCTAATCTCTCCTGCAAGTTGAGCCATCCCGGTCGTCGTATTTGGGATCCGGCTGGTCTTGTGTCTCTGGAGGCCCGGAGGCTGTCGATGGATCGATCACGTGTGAAGGGTGGAGGGTGCGCGCTTCGTGCGCGAGCTCAAGCGGCAGGCCCCACGGGTGAAGCCGATGCTCCTGCAGCCGGGCGAGTCCTACTGCTTCGGCCGGGATACAAGGACCGGCCGGCGCTGGAGTGGCGGCAAATCCTAGTCGACCGACCGGTCGGCGCATTTGAAACGCAACCGCCGATCGCAAGCGTGGAGGAGGTGCTTCCCATGGCCGAGGATATGTCCGCGAGCCCCAAGGTGACGGCACGGCACGATCAGCTCGAGACCTTCTGCATCCGGGTGCTGCAGCGGCTGGGAGTGCCCCCGGAGGAGGCCGCCATCACGGCCCAGACGCTGGTGACGGCGAACCTGCGGGGCGTGGATACCCACGGGGTGATCCGCTTGCCCGCCTACGTGACCAAGCTGAGGGGCGGGGCGCTCAAGCCCGCCGTCACCCTCACGACGGAGAGGGAGACCAGTGCCACCGCCCTCCTGGATGGCCACGATGGCATCGGCCAGGTGATCAGCTACCGGGCCATGCAACTGGCCATCCGAAAAGGCAAGGCGGCCGGCGTCTCTTACGTGGCCGTCAGGAACAGTAACCATCTCGGCGCCTGCGCCTACTACCCCATGATGGCCCTCGGACACGACATGATCGGCTTCACGGCCACCAACGCGTCGCCGCGCCTGGCCCCCACGGGGGGCGTCGAGCGGCTCTTCGGGAATAACCCCTGGTCCGTCGCGGTGCCCGCCGGCCAGCGCCCGCCGGTCGTGCTCGATATGGCCAATAGCATGGTAGCGGCGGGGAAGATCCGCACCTTCCTCAGGGAGGGGAGGCCGATCCCTGAAGGGTGGGCGCTCACCAAGGACGGCGAGCCCACCACGGATCCCGCGGAGGCGCTCAAAGGGATCCTGCTGGCCATCGGGGGCTACAAGGGCTACGGGATCATCTTGATGGTGGACCTCCTGACGGGGGTGCTGACAGATTCCAACTACGGCCCCCGGGTCAAGGGGATCGACCAGGAGGCGGAGCCTGCCCGCATCGCCCACGGCTTCATGGCCCTCGACCTCGCCGCCTTCACGGATGTGGCAGCCTTCAAGGCCCGGATGGACGCCTATATCGATGAGATCAAATCCTCGAAGAAGGCCAAGGGCTCCGACGTGATCTACCTGCCGGGTGAGCCGGAGCACCTGCGGGTGCAGGAGCGGATGGCGAGGGGGATTCCGCTGCACCCAAAGGTAGCGGAGGAGTTGCGAGCCGTCGGGAAGGATCTGGGAGTGTCGATAGATCTGTAGGCGCTCAGAATCGATCCGGGGGGAGATCTTGACTGTATTCCATGCGCGGGACGGCGCATGTGGCCTGCAGGGGAAGGGCCTGGGCATCGGAAGGTGTCCGTCCAGTTGAGCGCGGGCGCATAGGGCGGAAGCAGACGGGCTGCACGAGAGGCCACGGACTCACGACCTGCGCCAGGATCCGGGCGGGGTGGGCGTCGTCCAATGGCCGTCTGGTCATGAGAGGCAGTTGTCCGCGCGCAGTCTCCTTTGAATCTGGTGGGTGAAGCTCTAATGGCAGATTTGACACGCGTCTATCATGTCCTGATTGCGGGGGGCGGAAACGCCGCCCTGTGCGCGGCGATCACCGCGCGGCAGCGCGGGGCAAGCGTTCTCCTGCTCGAATGCGCCCGCCGGTTCTTTCGCGGCGGCAACAGCCGGCACACCCGCAATCTCCGGTACATGCACCTCCGGGCGGATAAGATCATGACAGGGGCCTACCCGGAAGACGAGTTCTGGGACGACCTCCAGGTCAAAAACTGTATTCGCTTTTAGGTGTGTGCTAATATTAAGTAGAATGAATAGCCATTAAATGGAAACAGGAATTATGATCGATATTTCCGAAAGGGAAAGCAGTCCAAACCGTTCCCTGGAGCGTGCGCTCCACCTCCTTCGTGTCATGGAAGAGGTGGGCCGGCCGATGGGGCTCACTGAGCTCTCGAACGCCACCCAGATTGCCAAGCCCACGGTCCAGCGCCTGCTCTCGGTGCTGGAGAAATACGGCTTGTCCGAGAAGTGGCAGGGCCGATACCATCTCGGTGTCGCCGTGCTGCCGCTCGCCCATTCCTTCCTCCTGGGAAACGAGCTTGCGAGGGCGTCCCTCCCGGTCCTGCAGGAGCTCGCCCAGGCTTCGAAGGAGGCGGCGTCACTCTTTGTTCGCCTGGGCCTTAGCCGCGTGGCTGTGCAGCGCGTCGAGGGGCTCCATCCCCTCAAGTACGTCCATCCTATCGGAGAGCGGCTCCCACTCTACATCGGCATGGGAAAAGTTTTCGCCGCATCGATGCCCCAGGACGAGCTCAAATTGATGATGGACAAGATGGGCGAGGTTGTTCTTGCCAGCGGCGAGCGCCTGACCCGAAAGGCGTTACTCGTCGAACTCAATCTCGTGCGGCGGCAGGGTTACGCCGTGTCTCGGAACGAGCGACTGACGGGCGTTACCTCCGTGTCTGCTCCGGTCATTGATGTGAGCGGCGAGACGATCGCCGTCATTGGGGTCACCGGCGCGGGCGAAAGGTTCACGGCGAAGAGGATCGAGCACCTCAGCGTCGAGGTGCGGCAGGCCGCCGGGGCCATCTCCAAGCGGTACTGCCGGCCCTAGCAAGACCCCGCTGAGGCCTACGGGCGTAAGCCCGTGGGTGTTTACGAGGGCGTCGAACGAGTCGGTCGCCCCGTGATGCCCGCCTCAAGTGGTCTCCGCCCACCGCAGCTCAGCCGGATCGGACCACGCCTCGCCTTTCTCCTAAGAACCAATTCCGAAGGAAGTGCTCTTGCGCTCCTGCCGAGTGCCGGCAAGAGGGTCTCCCTGTTGCTGCACGGCGATGCTCTTCCCCTCCTCCGCTGTATGCAGGGGCTGCAGGGTGAGCGTCATTTCCACTTGACACGGTAAATGGCGTTGGTGCTATCATACAATAATACTATATGCCATACAATGGAACACAGGATATCAGATGTTCCTATCCAACTGGCGACGCGCCCCGGCGTAGCAGACGGGGAGGGTGACCCTCGTCGGGTTGCCGGAACGACGAGGGTGTCATCGCGAGGACGCCCCGAAGCGCAGCTTCGAATCGCCTCTTCGCCTCGCGAGCATTTGGTCCGGCGAGGCGTGACCCTGCGGTGAACGGCCCCGTCCCGGGGCCGGAAGGAGGCAGAGGATGCTGTGGACCGAGACCATCGTGGCCACCCTCAAAAAGCATGAGGTGCGGCTGATCGCCTACCTGCCCGACAACATCGTCCACCGGGTGTTCGCCCGGATCGAGCAGGACCCCTACTTCACGCGGGTGCCCCTCGCCCGGGAGGAGGAGGGCATCGGCATCCTGACCGGCGCCTACCTGGGCGGGACGCGGGGGGCCCTCTTCGCGCAGAACAGCGGCCTGGGGAATTCGGCGAACGCCCTGGCCTCGCTGGCGGTGCCCTGGCAGGTGCCCTTCCTGATGTTCTGGGGGCAGCGCGGGGAGCTGGGGGAGTACAATCTGAGCCAGGTCGGGATGGCGCGGGCCTCGCGCCCCATCCTGGATGCCCTGGGGATCCCCCATGTGACCCTGACCCGGCCCGACGAGGTCGAGACCCTCGTGGCGGACGGGATCAAGCTGGCCTACCTGACGCGGACCCCGATCAGCTTCCTGCTCTCGCGGCAGCTCACAGGAGGGAAAGATGAGTGACTTCACCCGCGCCCAGGCCATGAAACTCCTCCTCGCCCAGGTCACCGACCAGCCCATCCTGGGCGGCGTCGGGGGGGCGACCTACGACCTGTACGGGGCGCAGGACCGGGAGCGCAACCTCTACACCTGGGGCTCCATGGGGATGATCTCCTCCATGGGGCTCGGCCTGGCCCTGGCGCGGCCCGACCTCCGGGTGATCGTCCTGGATGGAGACGGCTCGCTTCTCATGAACCTGGGGAGTCTCGCCACCATCGCCCGGCAGGCGCCGCCCAACCTCGTCCACATCGTCTGGGACGACGAGGTCTACGAGACGACCGGGGGCCAGCCGACCCACACGCAGGCGAAGACCGACCTGGCCGGCATCGCCAAGGCGGCCGGCATCCCCCAGGCCATGACCGTGGCGGAGGGGGCCGCTTTCAACGCCGCCGTGACCCGGGCGCTGGCCGAGCCTGGCCCGTGGTTCATTGCCGTCAAGATCGCCCGCGGGAAGGGTACCGTCCGGCCCCGGCGAGACCCCATCTTCTTCAAGTACCGGTTCATGCAGTCCCTCGGGACGCTGAAGTAGCGGGGAAGCGCAATAGAGCGGCCGGAAACGTTTCGGGGCTGGTAGACCTTGTCCGTGACGGAATCCTCGCCATGTTTGCCTTCATGGCTCATTGGTCGTGACGGCAAGACGACCCGGCTCCCGGGAGAGCCGGGCATGTCGGAAAGCGGCCAGGGAGAGATGTGGCTGGGTGCCAGGGAGCGGTGCTGTCCTCACGTATGACTCTGTGGCAGGCGAAGGAGCCGGCAAGAAGGAATGGGACACACCGCGGCAAGGGTGAGCCCTAGGACCGTGATGCATGTGAGGCGCGACATGTGTGACACGCTTGTTCGCGGCCGGCTCCTCCGTGTGCGGCTCTAGCCGCTCTTGGGTTGGGTGGCTAACCCGTGCCAAACTACGCAGGCGACCGGCCATTCCAAATACCTGATCACCTGATTGACATTTGGAGACAGAGATGAAGATAGTTCGCGTAGACATGTCCAATATTATGCAAACGCGCTGGGAAATGGCTCCTGACGTGTATGAACGCCTGGGCGGACGGGCGTTGATCGCCAGAATGTTGCTCGAAGAGGTCCCGCCAACCTGTGAAGCATTGGGATCTCACAACAAACTCATCTTTGCTCCCGGCCTCTTGGGGGGAAGCGGTGTGACAGCTGCCGGGAGGTTGTCGGTCGGCGCCAAGAGTCCCTTGACGCGCGGGGCCAAGGAAGCGAACGCCGGTGGAACGGCTGGCGATGCACTTGGCAGACTCGGCTTCAAAGCAATCGTTGTCGAAGGCCAGCCTTCAAAGGCCGGTTGGCATGTCCTGCACATCATGGGGGATAAGGCTGAAATCCTTCCCGCCGGCAACCTGCGTGGGCTGGGCACCTATGATACTTCCGACCGATTGCAGGAAGCATATGGCCCGGATAGTACGGTGGTTTCCATCGGCCAGGCCGGGGAGGGCTGCATGGGAGGCGCCGGGATTTGCGTCACGGGCGAGGGTGGTCAACGAAGCAATCATGCCGCCCGAGGCGGCTTGGGCGCCGTGATGGGCAGTAAGGGCCTGAAGGCTCTTGTCATCGACAAGCCGGCGGTCAAAGGGGTTCCGCTGGCTGATGCGGAACGGTTCCGAACAGCGGCACGGACCTTTGCGCAGAGGCTGATCAATGATCCAAAGCTGGGAACGAAGGGATCCCAGCATTTGTATGGGACGGCCTCCATTGTGGCTGCCGTGAACGAGATCGGTTCATTGCCTACCCGGAATTTCCGGGAGGGGAGTTTCGAAGGGATGGAAAAGCTGCGCGGGGAGTATCTGCGCGAAGTCACCCTTTCCCGGGGTGGAGAAGCGGGTACTCGCTGTATGACCGGTTGCGTCATCGCCTGCCGCAATGTCTATGCGGATGAAGCGGGTAAACCGATCGTCGGCACACTGCAATATGAGACGATTGCACTGTTGGGCTCAAACCTAGGTTTAGGCAGTTTAGACGAGGTGGCCCAACTCAACCGCATGTGCAACGATTTTGGGCTGGATACTATCGAGACTGGCGCTGCATTGGGTGTAGCTCTCGAGGCTGGTCTGGCCCAATTTGGGGATTTCGAATCCATCCGCGGGTTGCTGGAACAGGTGGGAACTGGGACCGTACTTGGGCGGCTGATCGGCAACGGAGCGGTAGCGACCGGGCGCGTGCCTCGGCGTCCGAAGGGTCCCGGCGGCGGTTGGTCAGGGGATGCCGGGTTACGACCCACGCAGCCTGAAGGGGAATGGTGTCACGTACGCCACTTCCCCGCAAGGGGCGGATCATACGGCCGGTAACGCGTTCGGCACGCGTAAGGAGGTCAATCCATTGGGTGTTGAAGGTCAAAAAGAACTCTCCCTCAAGCTGCAGATCATTGCTGCGATGTTGGACAGCACCGGCTTATGCCTGTTTGCCCGTCCTCCCATCATTGCTGATCCACAATTGATGGTGGACATGATCAATGGTCGTTATGGATGGGATTGGACTGTGGCGGATTATGACCGCTTCAATCGTGATGTTCTCCGAACGGAACTTGAGTTCAACCGGCGAGCTGGTCTCACCGCGGCAGACTATCGGATACCGGAATTCATGCGGGAGGAACCGCTGCCGCCCCACCATGCCACTTTTGATGTACCGGATTCAGAGCTGGATAGTGTCTTCGACACGCTGTAGGTGAATTGTGGATATCACGGTACAACTTTCCGGGCAACTCTTGCCAGGCAAGCCGCGCAGTCAAAGGTTGACACTTGAGCAACCGATGACGGTCCGGGGAGTGGTGGTCTTGTTGGGATTGGAAGCAGGAGAAGTTGGTCTGGTCGTCATCAATGGTGTCCAGGGTGAGATGGAAGATCATGTTCCGCCGGATTGCCGGTTGGGTCTATTCCCGTATTTGTCCGGTGGCCTTTAGGAATGTGGCACGAGGAAGGAGAGGGAGACCATATGTCGAAACTGAAGGTGGTCCACATCAAGGATGTAAAGGGGGAGAGGCGGGACCCTCCGCGGACATCGTGGATATTGTGTTCGGAAAAACTAACAGGATCGCAGAATCTCGCGATGGGCGTAAACGAAACCTATCCGGGGGGCATGGTGCCGGAGCACAAGCACGATCACGAGGAAGAGGTGATGTTTTTCCTGTCGGGCCGGGGGACCTTTATCACCGAGGAGGAGCAGTTCACGGTGGAGCCGGGGATGTGCATTTACAATCCGCCGGGCGGCCTTCACCGGATCGTCAATGATGGAGACGAGGTCCTGCGGTTCATCTGGATCTATTCCCCCCAGCTGTCAAGCCACAGGAAAGCGTGATCTGCTAGAAGAGATGCACGCTGCTCTTGAAAAGAGCAGTTGTGCGACACCAAAGGTGAAATCCAGACCTGGGATATCGAATATGAGACGTGTATGAGATGCTCGTCCCAAGGCATCACTGTCAAGTGGGACGTGACGAAGGCCACTACATCGTGAGCACGAGATAGTGCTGCACATCGTGAGAAGGGGAGCCTGAGGAACCAGCGTGTCACCGCATCCGGTACTGCCGCTCAGCGAGCAGGCCCGGAGCGAGAAGGAGGGACGCTGTTTGCTCTCGCGCATCGATGTTCCCCCACACGTAAGCGTGCGTGACATCGGACGGCACGGGGAAGCGTTCCGCGAAGATGTCCACCCTGCAGTCGCTGCGGACAGATCGCAGGATGTGGTAGCGGGCGCGCTGCGGCTCCGGCAACGGCTCCCGCGGCGGATCGCCAAGCGGGGGGATCCGCCAGGGCGCTTGTGTGGCAGCCACGACCTGCATCGGCGTCCTGCCGGTGAGCCCGCTGTAGCGCCCCCCAGATTGTGGCGCGTCCCGAGGGCCAGGCTGTCCCGTACCAGCTCGGCGGCGGACGTTACGCCCACTCCACACCGGAACTTGGCCCCCCAGTGCTCGTTGCGCTTATCCACTGCTCCGGTCCGCCACGGCTCCTTCCCGGGGATGACCGTCAGCTCCACGTCGTGTCAGAAACACAGCCGGATCGGTTTGCCCACGCCGCGGGGGTGCGCCGGACTCCCGGCGACACAGCGTTCGTTGTTCCCCTGCTCGTACTTAGGGATTCCCAATCGCCGCCAGAAGGCCCAGACGGACTACGTCCGACCTGCCCGCCTCCGCCGGCTCGGCGACACATCGGTTCGTCGTCACGTCCAGGCTGTGGAGACAGCGGCACCGGAGCCCCCCGCGCGGGGTGCCCGGGCTCACGAAATCGCTCTGGACGGCGAATGCCACAATTAGACGAGAGGCCATAGAAGGCATTCTCAACATGTGCAATGGAAAAGGAGATCATCATGGGCAATTGGAAGTTTCCACCTGATAGCGGCCACATGGAGCGCCCCGACGGCGTGTATTTGCAGACCATGAACATGACCCAGATCAACGCACGGCTGAAGAAGAACGACCTGATCATCATTCCCGTGGGTAGTACGGAATGCCACGGAGCGGCACAGCCTTTGGGCGAGGATACGTTCCTCGTCACCCGGATGGCCGAGCAGGTTGCCCTTAAAACGGGCTGTACTGTCGCCGAGCCGGTCTGGTATGGGTCTCACCCCTATAACCACCTCGGCATGCCGGGGACGGTTGTCGTTCCGGAAGAGACGTTTCTGGCCAACCTCCGCGCGATCATCGCGGGACTCTGGAACACCGGATTTCGCAAGCAGATCCTCCTGAACGGTCATGGCCAGGAAGAGGTCATTCCCCTGGCGCTGCATCAATGGTCCAAGAAATATCAGGTGCCCTGCATCCTGATATCCCTGCATTGGCCGACGGTGATTCACGATTTTCTCAAGGACAAGGCGCACGGCGGTCCCTTCGATACCGCGTTTCAACACGCCTGCGAGGTGGAGGCCTCCTACTCGCTGGCCCTCTTTCCGGAATTCATGGACATGAAACTCGCCGTCGACAACAAGCCGGAAGGGTTTCTGCCTCCCGGCCACGTGGATAAAGGCGGCGAAGTGTATCATGCTCCCATCAAGGGGCACGAACACGTCGGTTTGGGCGGAGCGGAGGTTCTGGTCTATCCCGAAGGGGTGATCGGGCGGCCTACATTGGCCAGTGCCGACAAAGCCATTCCAGGCCTCGATGCGCTGCTGGATTATATGTGCAAGTTGATCGGCGATATCATGACCCGATTCCCAGCCGGGCAGCTCCCGCCGGTAGATAAGGTCACGCAGCGCGATCAGAAGGAGATCGACGAACTGCTCAAGGGGCCGTTGAATGGCGGCAAGCATCTCTATACGATTTCCTATCCACCGTAGACGATGGGGATGGGGAAGTAACGGTCTCATGCAGGCGAGAAGCGCGTTTCTTGCTTGCATGAGATCTGTCACACCCGCCGCTGAATGTGTGATTGGTATTCTTTCCTGAACTATCGGGGAGAGTATCTGTCCATCACCAGACGCGTTAAGAACCAGAAGCCCGTAAGAACGGTAGCCATGGGGAACCAAGGGGATAGCCCCGGTATTCCAAAGAGGGGAGGAAGGGATGGCGGAAATATATACGCTAGCAGAGGCAACCATGAAAGTCATTCAGGACCGACGCAGCATCCGGGAGTGGACTGAGGAGCCGGTATCCGAAGAGGACATTGCGAAGATTCTGGAGGCTGGCCGTCAGGCGCCTTCGGGGGAGAATGCGCAGCCTTGGCGCTTCATCATCATAAAGGATCCTGCAACGCGGAAGAAATTGGCAGCCTTGGCGGGTGGGGGAAGTGGGCGCCGTTTTACAGCGGAGTACGCCACGGGTTACATGCAAGAGCGGTTCGCGACACTAAAGGATGAAGCCAAAAAGAAAGCCGCATTTGAGAAATTGACCTCGGGGCAGGTGTCTGCGTTTTCCGAGAATGCCCCGCTCACCATAATGGTCTGCGGCAAGAAGGATGTCTGGGACATGCCTTTCGACACAGCCGCGGCGATGGAAAACATGCTGCTGATGATCACGGCGCTGGGTCTTGGGGCCTGCTGGGTGATTGCCCTTTGTTGTGACATCCGCGATGAGGAGCGTACGAAGGAGGTGTTGGGCATACCGGAAGGGTTCAAAGCCGTCAGCATCATCTCCATCGGCCATCCGACAAGGCCTCATCGACCGCGCCCCCGCCTTCCCATCAACCAACTCGTGTTTTCAGAAAGGTGGGGCGAACCTTACTATAAGGAGAAGGAGAACGTATGAATCAACAGACGATTTCCAAAGAGTATGCAAATGATCTGATCTTTGAGCTGGAAAAGGCCTTCTGGGATGAAAGGGGCAAAGGGGCGCGATTCCGTCTGACCACCATCGGACGTGACTTTTTCATCTCGAAGTGTCTCCCAAGGATCAGCTCCAACGAGATTGCCGACATGGTCAAGACGATCGAAGGGGTTCTCCGGGAGAACGGGATCGTCGAGAACATGTCCGTCGAGATCGACGGCCAGCTACTGCGCGTGCGAGTCGGCGGCTGCACGCACCTACCGGTAGAGGAACGGATGATGGCGCATGAAACGAAGCCCTTCGCCTGTCTGCCGGCTAACATGGTGGTGCTGGCTGTCGACAAGGTGCTCAACCGTCCGGCAGAAATCGCCGAGATCAAGCTGGAAGACGGCGCCTGTCACATTCTGACTGTCCTTTTTGGGAAGAAGCCAAGCTAACGAGGGGGAGTCAGTGGAAAAGCTAACGACACTTGCGGAAGCTGTTGCGTCCGTGCCCTCCGGCTCGCATGTCGCGCTTTCGGGGTTCCCGATCACGCGTTGCGCGATGGCGTTTGCCAGGGAGGTCATTCGCCAGGGGATCAAGGGACTTACCATTTCACAATGCGTCGGAGCGATGGATGGGGATATACTGGTCGGCGCTGGCGCGGTTAAACGGATGATCTATGGCGGCGGTTCGCTGGATCGTTTCGGGCGGCTGAACTGTGTGAACCGGGGGATAGAGGACGGAAGCCTGCAGGCCGAGGAGTATAGCAGCCTGTCCGTCGCCTTTCGCTATCTGGCCGGATCGCTGGGGTTGCCTTTCATGCCGATCCGCTCGCTGCAAGGTTCCGACTTGCTGCGGCGGATTCAGGAGCATACAGGCTCGGACGTGGCCAATGTTACCGATCCCTTTACGGGTGAAAACTGGCTGGTCCTGAAGCCCCTCCTTCCCGATGTATCCGTGCTTGTGGTCCATACTGCCGACGCGGAGGGCAATGCCTGGATCATGGGACCGAGGTGGGACAACGTAGAGCAAGCCAAGGCCAGCAAGCGGACAATCATCATCGCGGAACATGTCGTTACGACCGAGACGATCCGCCGGCAGGCTGAGTGGACGGTGATTCCCGGCATGCTGGTTTCCCATGTGGTGGAGCTGCCCTTTGCCGCCCATCCGACCTCTGTCTACCGCGAATATGACTATGACGCCGCAGAGATCGAGAAATACGTGAAAGCGACGAGCACGCCGGAGTCATTCAAGGCTTATCTCGATGAGTATGTGTATGGTGTGAAAGACCACTGGGAATATCTGGAGAAGGTGGGGGGAATGAAGCACCTCAACACCCTCAAAGCAGATTTGATCTTGGGATACTAGGGAGAAAGACGAGCCATGGATGATAACTATACTCCTCCTGAGTTAATGGCGGCCGCGGGTGCGCGGGAGATCAAGGACCGCGAGGTTGTCGCCGTGGGTCTGGGGTTGCCCGTCGTCGCCACTCTTCTGGCCAAGCAGACGCATGCCCCTAATATGACGATGCTGTTCGAACTGGGAGTGATCGATCCGGAGCCGATTCACCCCGGCGTGGGCTTGGCAGATCCCCGGGTGTGGTACCGGGCCAAGGCCCTGGGCAGTTTTGTGGATATTTTGGGTTCGATCCTCCATAAGGGGCGCGTAGATGTAGGATTCTTAGGCGGTCTCGAAACGGATCAGTATGGGAACCTCAACACGACCCTGATCGGGGATCCGCGCGGAAAATTCCGTCACATGATCGGCAGCGGGGGCGCCAATGATATCGCCTCTTCCGCGAAGAGGAACATCCTCATCATGCGCCATGATAAACGAAAGCTTAAGAAGACCATCTCCTTTGTTACGAGCCCTGGCTACGTCGTGGGTGGCGACAGCCGAGCCAAGGCCGGTCTCGGCGGCGGTCCGAGCCGCGTCATTACGGACAAGGCCATCTTTGGGTTCCATCAGGAAACGAAGGAGATGATGGTGATTTCCATCCATCCGGGCAATACGATCGAAGACGTGGTCGGAACCATGGGCTTTGCCCCGATCGTGCCCGAGCATGTGCCGTTTACGGAGCCGCCCGAGAAGGATCAACTGCGCTTGATCCGCGAAGTCATCGATCCACAGAAGATGTATATGGGTTAAGGAAAAGGGGTCATGCCCTACGCTGTCAACAATGACTGCGAGCTTTGTGGAGCCTGCGTCTCCGGATGTCAACGTGGCGCCATCACGGAAGGGGAGACACAGTGTCATATCGACATTGAGATCTGCATCGAGTGTGGCACATGTGCGTGTAACTGTCCGTACCAGGCGATCCGATTTGTGGATGACACGACCGGGTAGGGTTGCTCCGTGATTGAAAACCTCTATTTTAAACTTTGAAAGGAGGAGTGTATGATCCGTATTCCCACAGAGGGCTGGATGGTCTCATGGACCTGGACGCATGTGATACGAAACGTAGACGGGAATGTCGTGCCGGTCCTGTTCGAGCTGAACGGTCAAGCGTACGCCTTGACGGAAAACGGAGGGTCGCGATGACGAAGAGACAGTGGGCAGGTCTACTGACGGGGCTCGCAGGGATTCTCTGGTTCAGTGCGGTGGCGTCGGCGCAGGTGTCGATTGCGGTTCCCATCGAGCAAAGCGGAGCGGGGGCGATCGTCGGTCTGCGGTGGATACGGGGCACTGAGATGGCGGTGGCGGATATCAACAAAGCCGGCGGCATTCTGGGAAAGAAAGTTGAGACATTCACGCTGGATACCAGGAGCGAACCCCCGGTGGCGGTAGCCGCGATCAGGAAAGCGGTGGAGCAGAAACCATTCGTCGTCATGGGGCCCATCTACAGCGGCTCGTCAATCGCCTGCATGGTAGTGTCGCGAGATGCGGGGATCCCGCACTTTGTCGGATCCGAGTCTCCCAACATCGGCAAGCAAGGCAATCCGTACATCTTCATGACGACGTACAATTCCGAGAACGCCACCCGCATGGTCGTCGACTGGCTGAGCAACATCGTCAACGTCAAGAAGATGGGAATTCTGTATGCCAATAATGAGTTCGGCAGGGCTGGTCGGGATGCCTTGATGAGGCTGCTCCAGCCGAGGGGCGTGCAATTCGTGGCCGACATCGCCTCGGAACAGGGGCAGACCTCCTTCAGTGGCGAGATCAGCCGGATCAAGGCGGGGGCGCCCGACAGCCTCTTCATTTACCTCAACGAGGAGGAGAGCGCGCGCGCCTTGCGGCAAATCAAAGAGGCTGGACTCGACAAGCAAATGCGACTCATCGGGTCCACGACCCTGATGACCGTGGATGTGATCCGGTTGGCCAAGGACGCGGTGGACGGGGTAATGGGGTTCATCGGGGAAACGTATGCGGCCCCCGCCCTCAAGGCGCTGAACGGTCGGTATGTCGCGCAGTACAAGGAGCTTCCCGACCACAACTTCTTCAAGGCGTACATGGGGATGATGATTGTCAAAGCCGTGGCAGATGAGACGAAGTCGCTCGATCAAAAGAAGTTCATCGACACGCTGCACAACAACACGCTGTGTGTGAAGGATCACCCTGAAGATACTGATGGACGTTCACTACCTCGAGAACGGCGACATCGAGCGCCCGGGTTTTGTCGTCAAGGTCGTAGACCAGCAGCACACCATCGTCAATGAACTCGCGCCGTTCCATCCGGAGTGGTTTGCGAAGTGCAAGTAGCGAAGGCTCACCCAAACGTCGGGTAGGGTGACCTTGCCCCCGCAAATTGGTCCAGTGGTAATGTAAGATTGGACCCCATTTGCGGATGGAGGCAGGTTATGCCGACGAAGCGCTTCACCCCGGAAAGATCATCGGGAAGCTCCGCCACGCCGACGTGCTGCTGGGCCAAGGCAAGAAGGTCGCCGAGGTCGTCAAGGCCCTCGGGGTCACCGAGGTCACCTACTACCGCTGGCGTCAGGAGTATGGCGGGATGACGACCGCCCAGGCCAAGCGCCTGAAGGAGCTCGAGCGGGAGAACGGGCAACTCCGGAAGGCCGTCGCCGACCTCACCCTGGACAAGCTGATCCTCCAGGAGGCCGCCAAGGGAAACTTCTGAGCCCCTCCCGCCGGCGCCAGTGCGTCACGGCAGTGCGCGAGGGGCTGGGGGTCTCCGAACGGCGGGCGTGTCGGGTCCTGGGGCAGCACCGGGCGACGCAGCGGCATCAGGCGGTGTCCCGGCCCGACGCGGCGCCCCTGACGGCCGCGATCATCGGGTTGGCCACACAGTACGGGCGGTATGGCTACCGCCGGATCACAGCGCTCCTCCGGGAGGACGGCTGGGTCGTGAATGCGAAGCGGGTCGAGCGGATCTGGCGCGTCGAAGGGCTCAAGGTGCCACACCGCCAGCCCCAGCGGGGGCGGCTCTGGCTCAATGACGGGTCCTGCATCCGGCTCCGGCCCCAGCACCGGAATCACGTGTGGGCCTATGATTTCCTGACCGATCGCACGCACGACGGCAAAGCGTTCCGCCGGCTCACGGTCCTCGACGAGTATACGCGGGAGTGCTTGGCGATCGTGGTGGCGCGTCGGCTTACGGCGGACGATGTCCTGGCCACTCTGACGACCCTCTTCGTGGCCCGCGGCGTCCCCGCCCACCTCCGGTCGGACAACGGCCCGGAGCTCTGCGCAAAAGTGGTCCGGGGTTGGCTCCACTGGCTCGGCGTCCAGACGCTGTTCATCGAGCCCGGGAGCCCCTGGGAGAACGGCTACAACGAGTCCTTCAATGGGAAGCTGCGGGATGAGTTGCTGGACCGGGAGATCTTCTACACCCTGCAGGAGGCCCGGATCCTCATCGAGGGGTGGCGCAAGCACTACAATCGTGGTCCATACTACCCCACCTCGCTATGTGCGTGAAAAGGCGAAGGCGCCCTGTCGATCGAGTGGTAACGCGGGGGTATTCCCCTGCTGGACGCGTTGAACGAGGGCCTTCGCTGCGTCGGTTCCCAGCGCGCTCCCATGGAAGATCCACGGCCCCTCCGACAGGGGATGCTCGGCGGTGATCTCGCCGCGCTCGACGGCGAGGCGGAGCGTCTTCGGGCTCAGCCCTAAGATGGCCGCTGCCTCCGTCAGATTGAGCCAGCCGTCCGCCACCCGCGTCTCGCGGCTATAGCACGCGATGTGGTGATGGCTCCGCAGGGCGGTGACGCGCTCCTGTGTCCAGCGATTGCCCCGTCCCGTTTGGAGGCCGTTGCGGTTCAGGATCCCCGCAATCAGCCTGTCGGGACAGATCCGCGCCAAGCTCGTCACCGCCTCCACAATCGCGGGGGGCGTCTGAGCGCGGTGCTGGCCCCGGCGCCGGCGCGGCACGCGCAGCTCGGTGTGCACGCCGCCAGTCCAGTGGAGGACGAGCGTGATCGTGCCGCCGGCGCTATCGACCTCGGCTACCACTTCCTGAAGGAGGGTCCGGACAATCCGCTTCTTCAGACGGACATCCGTGCCGGGGTCGTGCCAGACCGCCTCGAGCCGGGTCGCCAACTCCGCGAACTCCTCCCGCGTGGGGGCAGGTCGCTCTGGGCCGCGGCCCGCCGTGTGGTGCGCGATGCGGGCGTCGATCTCCTGGACGCGCTGTAAGGCGTGGTTCCACCGCTGCTCGAGCTCCCCGGCCACCAGCCGATTCTCGGGATCGGCCGCGTCGTACTGGCGCTGGGCGCGCTGCGCCGCATAGCGGGCGGCTTCCAGGTCCCGCCGCAAGGCCTCGACGACCTCGTCTTGGTGTCGCGCCTCCTGCTCGCTCGCCACGATCGCCGCCTCCACAGCTGCCGGCTGCACCACGCGGAGCACCTCGCGGGCGATGGCGTCGTCCACGGAAAGGCCGCCAAACGTGAGACACCGGGGCTCCCCGTTATCCAGCCAGCCCCGCATGCAAGCGTAGCGGAGCACGTCGTGCCCGCTGCCGGTATATCGGACCGTCAGCTTACGCCCACACCGCCGGCACCGCAAGAGCCCCGTCAACAGGGCCACGCCGCGCTTGGCCGCGCCCACCGCGTCGGTGCGGAGGTTGTTCGCGGTGATGGCCTGCTGAATGTGCTCGAACTCCTCCCAGGAGACGTAGCCCTCATGGGCCTGCGGGATGAGGGCGAGCCACTGCTCGCGGGGCTTCCGGCGCGCCGCGCGCCGCGGGATGCCGTGCTCGTAGCGCACCCGCTGTTCGGTCTTGCCATACGCATACGCACCGCCGTACACGGGACTGGTGAGCAGCCGATAGACGGCCCGGTAGCTCGGCCGCCGCCAGAAGGTCGCGCCCCGCGGGGTGTGCGTTGGGAGCTCCAAGGCGTGCTCCAAGAACCACCAGAGGGTCTGCCGCACCGTGCCCAGTTCGGCGAACTTCCGGAACACCAGCGCGATGGCCTGCTGAACCCGGCGGTCCGGGTCCTTCTCCAGGTGCTGGTCGTCGGTCTTCACGTACCCGACCGGCACGGCCTGGAGGAGGGCACCGCGCCGCGCCTTCGCGTAGCGGGCCTCCACGGATCGCTGGCGCAGGAGATCCAGTTCATACTCGTTCAGGCTGCCCTTCAACCCCAGCAGGAGCCGATCGTTGCTCTGCCGCGGGGCGTAGACCGTGTCCTGGTCAACCAGGAGAGTATCGACGATGCGACAGACCTCCATCAACTGTTGCCACTCCCGGCTGTTGCGCGCAAACCGGGAGACCTCCCACGCGGCCACGGCGCCCACCTTGCCCAGACAGACCTCCGAGACCATGCGCTCGAAGCCGGCACGCGTCACCGTCCCGGCGGCCGATCGGCCCAGGTCCTCATCCACGACCTCGATCTCGCGCCATCCCAGCTGTCGGAGCCGGTCCTGCATGGCGTACTGGAGCTTCTGGCTCTCCAGGTTGTGGGTGACCTGGTACGCAGAGGACTGGCGCACGTAGAGCATTGCTTTGCGCGCCACGTGCTGCGCCTGCACCTTGTCACTCATGTCCCACCTCCCGTCCGCCGCGGACTGGGCCTGTCGGGCGGGCATGCTCGCGCAGCAGGCGGGCCAGCAACTGTACCGTCTTGCGGTAGACGTCTGGCGGGATCGCCGGGGTGATAGGGGACGGCCGGAACAGCTCCAACTGGGGGACCCGGGACCGCGATGGCGTTGGCATCAGCATCTCCTCGCGTAAAGGGTGGATGCTGAGCTTCTACCATATCAAGGTCCTGGCTGCTCGCCGAGCCAACCAGCAGCGCCGCCAGGGCCCGCAATGCCGCGAGGTCGACACGGGCGACGTCAGCCACCTCCCTCGTGCCGTCGGCCGCCGGTTCGAACATCCAGCGCGGGATCTCCTGTACCGGGAACAGTGGCTCCCCGAGGATTGTGCAGCGGACCACGGGCGGGCCGTTTCGGGTGCGCACGGCCCGGACGCGCACCTGGCGTCCGTACCAGGGGTGCCACGGGTAGCGGACTTCCAGCACGTCGGTATTGTGGGTGCTCCATCGCTCGGTTGTACAACACCGTGCGGCCCCACAGCGCGCTGGGGTATCGGCCCCCCGCCCCCGAGGCACGGGCGTTCCCCACGCTCATCCCGCAGCCGCGCCCTGTGCTGGCGTTAGGAGCCGGTTTGAACTAACATTGCGGGTGGACCAATCAGTGGGGGCAGGCCAGCGGTATACCTGGTCGGGGTGGAAATCAATATCCTTCAGTCGCGGGTCATGTTGGTGGGCATCGACGGGACGGCTCATAACAAACGCGAACTCAACCTCAATGCCCGTGCGAACCCGACTCAAGCGCTCGCCACATTTCTCGATGCCACAGCAGAGCTTGTCGCCGAACCAGGAGTGGATCCCACGATCATCATGGGAATCGGGGTAAGCTTTCGGGGGCTGGTCGATCGCGAAAAGGGAGTTGTCAATCGAACGATCAGTCTCCCGGAATGGGACCAGCTCAACATCGTGGAGCCGTTTCGGGGACGATTTTCCTGGCCGGTGTTTGCCGAGAACAACGCGAACGCCATGGCGCTCGGCGAAGCCCGGTTCGGAATCGGCCGCGGCAAGAAGAACCTCCTGGCCCTGATCGTTGAGGAGGGGATCGGCGGCGGGATCATCATCGACGGGCAGCTCTATCTTGGCCACCACTCAGCGGCCGGCGAACTCGGCCATATGACGATTATCCCTTCCGGGCCGACGTGCCATTGCGGTAATCGGGGTTGCCTGCGAACACTTGCGAGCGAATCGGCCATTGAGGCCAATGCCATTCGGATCCTGAAGAGCGGCCTGACATCGCTGCTCAACGAACGCCCGGAGGCGGACCGGTTGCGCCTCACGGCGCAGGACATTGTCCAAGCCGCCACCCAGGGCGATGCGGCCTGCCGGCACATCATCTTAGATGCTGCACGCCATCTCGGCATCTGCCTGGTGAATGTCACCAACATCCTCAGCCCAGAGATGATCATTCTAAACGGAAGCCCACTAACAACGTACAAGCCGTTCTTGGAAGAGATCGAACGAATGTTTCGCGAGGGGGTCTACGCCAGAAAGCTGGGGACCCCCGAGATTGCAATTTCCAGCCTCCACGAGAACGCGGTCTGTATTGGGGCTGCCTGCTCAGTCATGGATCGCCTCTTAGGAGGCAGCCATGTGGGCTATTAGCCCAAGGTGGCGTGCTATTGACGCGATCGACTCTGGTACTCGCAGTGCTTGTGCTACCTGGGCAAACCGATCGTCAGGAACATCATAAAATCTGGAACGCCACCGAGCAAAAAAACGCTCTTTCTTTTGTTTTTCATGAGTTACAACGTTATCGAGCACCGGTTCAGTCGATTCAGGGGGGGATGAACCACCCCCCTAAACCACCCCCCTGAACCGGTTCATGAACCACCCCATGAACTCACCACCGAACTCACCCCGTACCCACTCCTGCACCCGGCCCCCGATACCTTCCCGTGCCCTTCTCGGAATTGGGCAGGCACCAACGGCGTATCTATCTGGGACGCCGTTCCGGAACAGCTCATACGGAAGAATCCCTCCTTGGGATTGTTTGCTGCACGGGGGTTCACGTCAGCCATCCTATGACCCTACGCAGCCGCCAGGTCGAGACGGCCTGTCGAAAGTTTCAGGCGGCGTTCCGCCATGGCTTCGCCCGGTGGACGTTCCGCGGACTGGTTCACCGGATCGCGCCACTTGCCCGGGCATTTCTGCCGCCCGGCCGCCGCACGGGGGGTTTCACGACGGGCTCCAGCTCGGGCATCTCGCGGACCAGGTCCTGCCTGATGTACTCCAGGAACTCGTTGTAGACCTTGGACTTCGGCGCCCCCAACTCGGCGGTCCTGGAGAACTCCCACTGCACCGCGCCCAGGGCGAGGCGCTTGATGTCGAATACCACGCCCCGATCTGCGGCCGCCTTCGCCAGGCGGCGGTATGCGTCCATCACCACCTCGGACTCGGGGGTCTGCCGCCACGTTCTGTACTCCAACTCCAACCTAGTCATCGCCACGCCTCCTTGCGGTCCCCTGACCGCTCTGTGTGTTCCTGGATCGTCCTGATGCCCGCCACGCTCCTGTGGCGTCAGCAGCGAGATGCGATCCGCCACCACCGCGATCGGCACTCATGCCTGCCCCGGTTCGCAGCCCTGCCGCGTCCACCCCCCATGGGCTCCATGCCGTTCCGGGGGCCCGCCATCTGGCGTGGTTCCTACAGTCCCGCTGCCCCGCCCGGACCCATTCAGTCCCGGTCTCGGCCTCCATCCGCTTCCTTCGAGGTGACTCGATGGCGACCGTGGACTATGTCCGCCCGTGCGCTCCATCCGCTCCAGGGCCAGGTCCTCCAGGGCCGGACTCCGCTGCGCCCGGAAGCGGTGTGCCCACCGCGTCACCTCCGCCGTCGTCAACTCGGCCGTCAGTCTGATGTTGCCCGCGTCCCGACGGCTCCTGGCGACGCATCAATTGTGAGAGCATCGGACTCCTCGTCCGTCATGACGTTCGATGCCAGGAGAGCTTCCAAGCGCTTCCAAGCCAACACCACCCGGAAGGCTTCCGCCGGATCGGTGATGGGGCACTCGGACGTGTCTAGCGCAACTGTCTGCGGCACCGTCTTCAGGTCGCCGGTCTTCAGGGCGACCTCGATTTCCTTGTCCATCAGGTCACTCAACAGCTTGATCTCCGCACTCGCCATCGGGAGGACCATGCCCGCCATCTGGCCTTCAAACTGGAGGGTTTTCCGGACGCGGGCCTGCTGGATCCGGATCAACCAATCCAGCTGCTTCATGACCGGCATCGCCTCGATCACTTCTCCGGTCTCGTCCAGCTTGTCAATCTTGGCCGGCGGCTCCGGTTCCGGATCCGGCTGATTAAAATACTGGTACCGCGGCCAGCCCATCGCGTCACGGAACCGGGTCAAGTGCATACGGATCGTCGTCGGGTGCAGATGGGCAAGGTAGCCGGCTTCGATCAACCCGCGGGCGATACTATTGATCGACTCGGGCACCCGCAACGCCTGGACAATTTCCTCGAACCGGGCGTCCGGCACATCGTGAAACCGGCGACGCCACCTCGCGAAATCACGCACCCGCCTTTGTTCTTCGGGGGTTACCGCTATTTCCCCCCCCGGTTCAGTCTCCGAACCAGCACTGAACCCCCCCCACTGAACCATCGACTGAACCACCACTGAACCCTCGACTGAACCTTCGACTGAACCCTCGCCTGAACCGGCCACTGAACCTGCTCCAGGCAGGACCCCGTCTCCAGGCTCTACAGCTCGTTGGTCATCTTCGTTCACGTCGTAAGCCATCGACCCCACCCTTCAAGAGAGAGTGCGGGGGAGAAACTCGACGATTTATTCCCCCGCTACTCAATGGTAAACGCGCCGACCTCTGCACCATCCCAGCGCCGGCGTGACTGTCCCAGGGCTTCCCGCACACGACGGTGCAGGACCCCGAGCACCAAGTGCTCGAAGCAGTCGATTGCCACATGCCCGCTCTCGGCCGCCTGTCGCTCCGTCTGTGGCGTCTATTTGCCCCGATCTCTCCAGGAGGCACCTGGGGGGGGTGCGTTTAGCTTCCTCGCATCGCATCTGGCCCAACGCCTATTGCAGCGGGCCGGTGCGGAGATCATTGCCCGGGGCACCCGGAGTGGCTCCCCCCCTAAGTAGCCACCCCGGGGGGATCGGTCGTCAGGCCACAGTGTTCGCTGGGCGTGTTCGGGAAGACCGGGCTGTCTGGAGGCGGTCCGCAGCCGCCCGCCGTTGCTCCACCGTCCACGCCCGGCCGGGCCCTGGCCGGCGCACGCGGATCGCGGTGAGGGGAACCACCCAGCAGGCCGAGGTCGCTTTCCCGTCGCGCTCCGTGACCTGCTTCGGGGACCCATACAGCCGGTCGAGCTTCCGGCTCCACTCCGCCCAGGTGGAGCAGATATGCGCCAGGTGCTCCGTGCGATCCAGCCGGATCGTGACTTCCATCTCCTCCTGCGAGTTCCCACCGTAGTTCATCCGGTCTCCTTTTTCAGTTGCGCGGGGTTGCGTTCTGTGCTACGAAAAGGCACCTCTTGCAACCCCTGACCTCCTAAATACCTGGCGCTTTTGGCTGCCCCTGTAGAAAAAGCTTGACAAAGCCGGGGGCCACCCCTAGAGTACGCCCAACTTCGAGAATTCCTCACATTTGCCCGCTGAAGGTATCCACCCTCGAGAGTTCGAAGGTCACGATTGCCCGCAGCGTTATCGGGCCCGACAGGTGAGTTTGCCGCCATCCAGGTGTAACACAGTGCGTTGCCTCCCCGTGTAACTTCTATCTTGCTCCGTGTGCGGGGCGCCAGTCCGAGCTCGCCAAGGGTTTGAGGAATTGTGATGTCACCCAGCGCTGCAGAGCGCCCCACCCGGATGGTCCGGGAGCGGGAACCGTCAGAATCCGCCAAAGGAACCCCTATGAATCTCGCCGAACTCAAAGAAAAAACCATTGCCGAGTTGACAGCCATCGCCCGATCGCTCAACGTGGTCGGGGCCAGCGGCCTCCGGAAGCAGGAGATGATCTTCAAGATCCTGGAGGCCCAGACGGAGAAGAACGGCCTGATCTTCGCCGAGGGCGTCCTGGAGATCCTCCCGGACGGCTTCGGGTTCCTCCGGGCCCCCGACTACAACTACCTGCCCGGGCCGGATGACATCTACGTCTCTCCGTCCCAGATCCGGCGCTTCGACCTCCGCACGGGGGACACGGTGTCGGGTCAGGTGCGGCCCCCCAAGGAGGGCGAGCGATACTTCGCCCTCCTCAAGGTCGAGGCCGTCAACTTCGAGAACCCCGAGCTTATCAAGGAAAAAATCCTCTTCGACAACCTGACCCCCCTCTTCCCCAACCAGCGGTTCCACCTGGAGACCACGGGGGACGAGATCTCCATGCGCATCATGGACCTCATCACCCCCCTGGGGAAGGGGCAGCGGGGCCTGATTGTGTCGCCGCCCCGCGCCGGAAAAACGGTCCTCTTGCAGAAGATCGCCAACAGTATCACGAAGAACCACCCCGAGGTCATCCTGATCGTCCTCCTGATCGACGAGCGGCCCGAGGAGGTCACGGACTTCCAGCGCTCCGTGAAGGCCGAGGTGGTGAGTTCGACCTTCGACGAGCCGGCCACGCGCCACGTCCAGGTGGCGGAGATGGTCATCGAGAAGGCGAAGCGGCTGACCGAGCACAAGCGGGACGTGGTCATCCTGCTGGACTCCATCACGCGCCTGGGGCGGGCCTACAACACGATCGTCCCGCCCAGCGGGAAGGTGCTGTCGGGCGGCGTGGACAGCAATGCCCTGCAGCGGCCCAAGCGGTTCTTCGGCGCCGCCCGCAACCTCGAGGAGGGGGGCAGCCTCACCATCATCGCCACGGCCCTGGTCGACACGGGCAGCCGCATGGACGACGTGATCTTCGAAGAGTTCAAGGGGACGGGCAACATGGAGCTGCTCCTGGATCGCCGCCTGGTGGACAAGCGGCTGTTCCCGGCCATCGACATCTTCCGCTCCGGCACGCGGCGGGAGGAACTGCTCCTCAGCCCGACGGAGTTGAACAAGATGTGGATCCTGCGAAAGGTCCTGGGGACCATGGGGGTGGTCGAGGCCATGGAGCTGCTGCAGGAAAAGATCCGCGAGACCAAGAGCAACGAGGACTTCCTGCGAGCCATGAACCAGTAGGCGATCCCGCCCCTACAGGGGCGGGGCGATTTTTTGTTGTCGGTTCGGGCCAACTCGGCTAGGATACGGCGGTTTTCAGAAGGCCATGAGGCATTGAACCTGACGGAGGCCCCTCGATGAAGCCCACGATTCACCCCCAATACATGCCGGCGATCATCACCTGCGCCTGCGGCGAGGTGGTCCATACCCGGTCCACGGTGCCGGTCCAGAGGGTCGAGATTTGCTCCAAGTGCCACCCCCTGTTCACGGGCCGGCAGAAGCTGATCGACACTGAAGGTCGGGTGGAGCGGTTCCAGCGCAAGTACGGTCGCAAGCCTATCGCCGCCGCACCCACCGAGTCCGAGGCCTGATCCAGGCTGGGCCTCGAAGGGGTGACCCCGATGGTTCGGGAAACCGAGTCCTCGCCCACGCCGCCCCGGGGAGCGACGCTGTCCCCGGAGGACCGCCTGCGCTTCGCGCTCCTCGCTTCTCCCGCACACCCCCACCACCATCCGGCCGCCGACGGGCATCACCACTAGCCTGTCGCGAGCGGACCGGGTCCTCGTTTCCCCCGTCGCATCGCCGGCAATCGTCCTTCCCGAACGTGGCGTATCCCTTTCCGGCGTGCGACGTTCAGATCGACCGTGCGAAGAAGGTGATTCGATGTCTACATTGACCGACAGACTGGACGCCGTGGAAAACCGTCACCACGACGTCACCCTGCGGCTGTCAGATCCTGCAGTGCTGGCGGATCCGGCCGAGTACCAGCGGCTGGCCAGGCTGCATGCGGAACTGACCCCGGTCGTGGAAGAGTACCGCCGCCTCAAGAAGCTCCAGCGGGAGCTGGAGGACGCCCGGGGGTTGCTGCGGGAGACCATCGATCCCGAGATGCGGGCCCTGGCGGAAGCGGAAGTGGACTCGCTGGCGAAGAGGCGCGAGGCGCTGGAGGCCTCGCTCCAGCTCCTGCTCCTACCCAAGGATCCGGCGGATGAACGGAACATCATCCTGGAGATCCGGGCGGGGGCGGGCGGGGAGGAGGCGGCGCTGTTCGCGGCCGAGCTCCTCCGGATGTACACCCGCTACGCCGAAGGGCAGCGCTGGAAGATCGAGATGATCTCCGGCAGCGTGACCGGCATCGGGGGCGTGAAGGAGGCCATTTTCACCGTGGAGGGGCGGGGCGCCTACAGCCGCCTCAAGTACGAGAGCGGGGTCCATCGCGTCCAGCGCGTCCCGGCCACCGAGGCCGGCGGACGCATCCACACCTCGACGATCACGGTGGCCGTGCTGCCCGAGGCCCGGGAGGTGGACATCCAGGTCAACCCCAACGACCTGCGCATCGACGTTTACCGCTCGACGGGTCCGGGGGGCCAGAGCGTGAATACCACGGACTCGGCCGTGCGCATCACCCACCTGCCCACGGGACTGGTGGTGACGTGCCAGGACGAGAAATCCCAGCTCAAGAACAAGGCGAAAGCCCTGAAGGTCCTGCGGGCCCGGCTGTACGATGCCGAGCTCCGGCGCCAGAAGGAGGCCATCGACCGGGACCGCCGGAACCAGGTGGGAAGCGGCGAGCGGGCGGAGAAGATCCGGACCTACAACTTCCCCCAGAACCGCGTCACGGATCACCGGATCGGCCTCACGCTGCACAACCTGGGCGCCATCCTGGAGGGCAACATCGACGAACTGATCCAGGCCCTGGCCGCCCATGATCGGGCCGAGCGCCTGAAGGCGTTGTCATGATCCGCATGCGCCTCCCGCACGTCTCGGGGACTCTCTTGGGGCAGCTGGCTCCTCTCCCCGCGCGCCTCTGTGCGAACGTGGAAGACTGCCTGCGGAGCGGCACGCTCCTGCTGGAGCAGGCGGGCATCGAGACCGCCGGGCTGGACGCCGAGTGCCTTTTGGCGCACGTCCTGGGCTTCCCCCGCTGGCGGCTCGTGACCGAGCGCCGGCCACGCCTCACGCCCGACGAGTTCGGACGGTACCTCACGCTTCTCCAGCGGCGCGAGCGACGGGAGCCGCTGGCGTACCTCGTTGGGACGCGGGAATTCTGGTCGCTGGCGCTTCTGGTGTCGCCCGACGTCCTGGTCCCCCGACCGGAGACCGAGACGCTGGTCGAGGCGGCGCTGTGGCTCCTCCGGCGAGGGCACCGGGGGGACGGGGATGGATCTCCCGGCCCCAGCCGTCCGATCCTGATCGACCTGTGCACCGGGTCCGGCGCCGTCGCCATCGCGCTGGCGCGCGAGCTGCCCGGCGCGACCGTGGTCGCCACGGATGTCTCGCGACGGGTGCTCCGGATCGCCCGGTCGAACGCGGAGGCGCACGGGGTGGCCGATCGCATCACCTTCCTGCGGGGCAACCTTTGGCGCGCCCTGGATGGCCGGGACCTGGGGGGGCAGGCGGACGTTGTCGTCAGCAATCCGCCCTACATCCCCTCGGACGTCATTCCCACGCTGATGCCCGAAGTCCAGTGGGAGCCGCGACAGGCGCTGGACGGAGGGCCGGACGGCCTCCAGTTTCACCGGGCCATCGTCAGCGGGGCTCCGCAGCGCCTGCGACCGGGAGGATTCGTCCTCCTGGAGGTCGGCGCGGACCAGGCGGAATCCGTGGCCCGCCTCTTGGAGGGTTCACACCGGTTCGCAGATATTCGCGTCCTCAAGGATCTGGGGGGCACGGATCGCGTCGTCGTCGCGAGACGACTCGCCAACTGAGAATGGAAATCTGACACCCGACAAGCGGACCCTGCTCCGTTGCTCCGGTTCCCCGATTCGCCGTCTCCCCGGGGCCGGCCTGACTGGCGAGAGGGAGTCGAGACGTGGACCAGCTGGTGATTCGAGGCGGCAAGGCGCTCTCGGGGGAGGTCCGCGTGAGCGGGGCGAAGAACGCCGCCCTGCCTCTGATGGCGGCGGCCCTGCTCAGCGAAGAGCCCGTGCAGCTCCTGAACGCCCCGCGCCTGGTGGACGTGCGAACGATCGCCAGGCTGCTGCGATTCATGGGGGTGGAGGTCCAGGGGGACGGCACGCCCAGCGTCCGGCTGCGCGCGCACGAGCTCACCCGCCCCGAGGCCCCCTATGACCTGGTGAGGACGATGCGGGCCTCCGTCCTGGTCCTGGGGCCGCTGGCCGCGCGGTTCGGGCGGGCGCGCGTGTCGCTGCCCGGGGGGTGCGCCATCGGCCCCCGGCCGATCAACCTGCACCTGATGGGGCTAGAGAAGCTCGGGGCGACGATTCGCCTCGACCAAGGATACGTGGCGGTGGAGGCGCGGCATCTCAAGGGGGCGCGGATCGCCTTCGATCTCCAAACGGTCACTGGCACTGAGAACCTCATGATGGCGGCCGCGCTCGCCGACGGGACCACGATCCTTGAGAACGCCGCCTGCGAGCCGGAGGTGGAAGACCTGGCCCGGCTGCTGAATGGTATGGGCGCCAGCGTGGAGGGGGCCGGAACGGTCACCGTCACCATCCATGGCGTGCCCGCGCTCCACGGCACGTCGCACCGGATCATCCCGGACCGGATCGAGGCCGGGACCTTTGCCGTGGCCGCGGCCATCACGGGCGGCGACGTCACGCTCCGCGAGTGTCAGCCCGGCCACCTGGAGGCGGTCATCGCCAAGCTGGAGGAGGCGGGGGCGCGCATTCAGTCGGGTCCGGACACCCTCCGGGTCACGGGGGTCGGGCGGTCGCGGGCGGTCAACGTGCGCACCCACCCCTTCCCCGGATTCGCCACGGACATGCAGGCCCAGATCATGGCCCTCATGACGATCGCCGAGGGACGCAGCGTCATCACCGAGGCGGTGTTCGAGAACCGGTTCATGCACGTAAACGAGCTGCTGCGCCTCGGCGCCGACATCACCATCGCGGGAAACACGGCCGTCGTGCAAGGGGTGCCGAACCTCCTGGGCGCCCCGGTGATGGCCACGGATCTCCGGGCCAGCGCCTCGCTGGTCCTGGCGGGACTGGCGGCCCAGGGGAGGACGGTGGTCTCCCGCATCTATCACCTGGATCGGGGCTACGAGGCCATCGAGCGCAAGCTGACGGCGCTGGGCGCCGACATCGAACGGGTCAAGGCCTAATCCGGGGTAATGACCAAATTCCCCGCCTCGGCGGAGCCAATGACCAAACAGGGTTGCACTTTCTGTGGCGCCGAGCGACATTGCGAGGTAGGATCGCGATGCCATTGGTCATTGGCCATTTCAGCCGGAGAATTCACATCACCTTCGTGAGTTGTCCGGGCTAACGCTCATACGGAGCCCACAGAGAGAAGGCCCATATGGCGGATGATCTGATCGCGATCGCGCTCCCGAAGGGACGGCTCTTCCGCGACGCGGTGAGGCTGTTCCAGGAATGGGGCGCCACGGGCGTCGCGGCCCTCAAGGACTCGCGACGCCTGACGGTCGAGGATCCAGCGCACGGCCTCCGGTTCCTGGCGCTCAAGGCCGTGGACATCCCCACGTACGTCGAGCACGGGGCCGCCGACATGGGGGTCGTGGGCAAGGACCTGCTCTTGGAGCAGGGGCGGGACGTGTACGAGCCGCTGGATCTCGGCTTCGGGGCGTGCCGGCTGGCGGTGGCCGAACCGGCCGCCCTCCGGCTCCGCGACGACCCGCGCGCCTGGACCTGCCTGCGCGTGGCCACCAAGTATCCGCGGCTGACGGAACGGCACTTCAGCCAGAAGGGCGTCCAGGTGGAGATTGTCCACCTGTCCGGCTCCATCGAGCTAGCCCCGATCATGGGCCTGGCCGAGCGGATCGTGGACCTGGTGGCTACGGGCCGGACTCTCAAGGAGAACGGCCTGGTCGAGGTGGAGGAGATTCTGAAGGCGTCGGCGCGTCTCATCGTCAACCGGGCGAGCCTGAAGACCAGGCACCGGGCCATCCAGGCGGTGATCGAGGGGTTGCGCATGCGCGTGACTGCCGTGCAGGGGGGACTCCGATGAAGAGGCTGAAGGCGGGGACCCCCGAGGCTGCGGCCTTCCTGGGGGCGCTTCGCGAGCGGGCCCGGTCGCCCGCCCCGGAGACGGAGGACGCCGTCCGGGCCATCCTGGAGGACGTTCGGCGGCGGGGGGACGCGGCTCTCTGTGAGTACGCGGAGAAGTTCGACGGGGTCCGCCTGGATGCGAGCACGCTACGGGTCCGCGAGGCGGAGTTGGAGTCCGCCCTGGAATCGCTGGATCCGGCCGTCTCGGCCGCCCTGGCGCTGGCGGCCGAGCGCATCGAAGCCTTTCACCGGCACCAGCGCCGGGAGTCCTGGTTCTACCAGTCGGAGGGGATCGGCCTCCTGGGGCAGCTCGTGCGTCCGCTGTCGCGCGTGGGGCTGTACGTGCCGGGCGGATCGGCGGCCTATCCGTCCACGGTGCTGATGAACGCCATCCCCGCTCGCGTGGCGGGCGTGGAGGAACTGGTCATCTGCACGCCGACGAGGCAGGACCGGGCCGTCCCCGCGGCGGTCCTGGCCGCAGCGCGTTTGGCGGGGGTGCGAGAGGTCTATCGGGTCGGCGGGGCGCAGGCCATCGCGGCTCTGGCCTACGGCACGGAGAGCCTTCGCCCGGTGGACAAGATTGTGGGCCCCGGCAACGTCTACGTGGCGACGGCCAAGCGCCTCGTCTTCGGCGCGGTCGGCGTGGACATGGTGGCGGGTCCCAGCGAAATTCTGGTCGTGGCGGACGGGACGGCGCCGGCGAGCTGGATCGCGGCCGACCTCTTGGCGCAGGCAGAGCATGACGCCCTGGCCTCAGCCATCTGCGTGACGCCGTCCCTCGATCTGGCCGTGACGGTACAGGCGGAGGTGGAGAGACAGCTCCCGGCCCTCCCCCGCGGCAGCCTGGCGCGCCGCGCCCTGGACGCCTTCGGGGCGGTGATCGTCGTCGCGGACCTCGGGGAGGCGATGGACTTGGCCAACCGCGTCGCGCCGGAGCATCTGGAGCTTCTGGTGGCCGACCCCTGGGCCCTGGTTCCGCAGGTGCGAAGCGCCGGCGCAGTTTTCCTGGGGGCCCACACGCCCGAGGTGGCCGGGGACTACCTGGCGGGACCGAATCACGTGCTCCCCACGGCGGGCACGGCGCGCTGGGCCTCCCCGCTCTCAGTGGAGGATTTCCAGAGGCGCTGCTCGCTCCTTTCCCTCACGCCGGAGGCGCTCCGCCGCTGGCGCGAGCCGATCACGCGCCTGGCGCGCCTGGAGGGACTGGACGCTCACGCCCGCTCCCTCACCATACGGACGGATGCGCCATGAGCTTCGATCTTTCCGCGGTCATCCGGTCCGAGGTGGCGGCTCTCCGCGCCTACCATGTCGACATGCCCCCCGGCGGGATCCATGCGAAGCTGGACGCCAACGAGAGTCCGTTCGCCCTGGGCGACTCCATGCGCGACGAGCTGGCGGCCGAGATGGCGAAGGCCCTGGCAGATGTCGAGCTCCACCGCTATCCCGATCCCGAGGCGCGGGAGCTTCGGCGGCTCCTGGCCCGCGATCTCGGCGTGGCGCCGGAGCAGGTCCTGGCGAGCAACGGCTCCGATGAGGCCATCCAACTCCTCGCGATCGCCGTGGGCGCGCCCGGCGGTGCCGTGGCCGCGCCCATCCCGACGTTCGTGATGTACGAGCTGACGGCCAGGGCGCTGGGCCTCAACTTCGTGGGCGTCCCGCTCTCCGAGCAGTTCGACCTGGATGTCGGCCGATTCTGCGAGGTCCTGCGGGCAAAGCGGCCGCGTCTCGTCTTCCTGGCCTGGCCGAACAACCCCACGGGACGTCTGTACGACCCCGCGGCGGTCGAGGAGATCGTCCGCGTCGGCTGCCGCGACGGGGCGAACGCTCTGGTGGTGGTGGATGAGGCCTACTTCCACTATGCGGGACAGACCTTCTTTCCCAGGCTGGGGCAGTATCCCAACCTGGTGATCCTCCGGACGCTGTCGAAGGTCGGCCTGGCCGGGATCCGGCTGGGGATCCTGGTGGCCGACGCCGCCGTGGTCGAGGAGATCAACAAGGTTCGCCTCCCCTACAACGTGAACGCCCTCAGCCAGGCGGCCGCGCGCGTGGTCCTCCGGCACCCCGAGGTGGTGAGCGGCCATGCGGCGGCTATCGTCCGGGAGCGCGACCGCGTCCTGGCCGGGCTGCGGGAGATTCCGGGCGTGACGACGTATCCCAGCCAGGCGAACTTCTTCCTGATGCGGACGGCGCGGTCGGGCGATGACGCCTTCCGGGGCCTGCTGGAGCGAGGCATCCTGGTGCGGAATTTCTCCCACGCCCCCTCTCTCGCCAACTGCCTCCGCGTCACCGTCGGGACGCCCGAGGAAAACGACGCGTTCCTCGCCGCCCTGGCCGACGTCCTCAGCCATGGGAGGTGACATGGGTCGCCGCGTGGTCATCCAGCGCACAACGTCCGAAACCGGCATCCAGGTGACCCTGGACCTCGACGGGACCGGAGAGCACCGCGTCGAGACCGGGATCCCCTTCCTCAACCACATGCTGGCTCAGGTGGCCAGACACGGGCGCTTCGATCTTACCGTGGAGGCCGCCGGCGATCTCTCCGTGGACCTCCACCACACGGTCGAGGACATCGGGATCGTCCTGGGGGACGCGGTCTCGCAGGCCCTGGGCGAGAAGGCGGGGATCGTCCGGTATGGCGCGGCGCGGGTGCCCATGGACGAGGCGCTGGCCTCGGCCGTGATCGATTTGTCCGGTCGCCCCTTCCTCGTGTTCCAGGCCCCCCAACTCAGAGGGCGGATCGGGGATTTCGAGGCCGACCTGGTGCGGGAGTTCTTCCAAGGGTTGACGAATCACCTGCGGGCCAACGTCCACATCCACGTGGAGTACGGGCAGAACCTCCACCACATGGCCGAGGCGGTCTTCAAGGCGGCCGGTCGGGCGCTCCACCAGGCGACCACGGTCGACCCGCGCCTTCCGGGGATCGTCCCGTCCACCAAGGGAAGCCTCTGATGCGCCGAGGGTTGAACGGCCGGCGGGCTTGAGATGATCGCCATCATCGACTCGGGGATCGCCAATCTGCGGAGCGTGCAGAAGGGCTTCGAGCGGGTGGGGCACGAGGCCAGGATCGCCGAGGACCCGCGGCTCCTCTCCGAGGCGGCGGGGATCGTGCTGCCGGGCGTAGGGGCCTTCGCCGACGGCATCGCTAAGCTGTCGCGCCACGGATTCATCGAGCCGCTGCGGCGCGCCATTGAACAGGGGAAGCCGGTCTTGGGGATCTGCCTGGGGCTCCACTTTCTGTTCTCGGAGAGCGAGGAGTTCGGCCTGCACAAGGGGATGGATCTCATTCCCGGCCGGGTGCGGCGATTCGCCGGCGATATGCCCGTTCCCGCAACCCCGGGCACCCAGCAGCTGGGTCCCCGGCTGAAGGTCCCCCACATGGGCTGGAATTGCGTCCGAGTGGTGCGGCCGGCGCCCATCCTGGCGGGCCTGCCCGAGGAGCCTTTCTTCTACTTCGTTCATTCCTACTATGTGGAGCCGGCGGATTCGAGCGTCACGGCGGGGATCACCGAATACGGCGGCTGGTTCACCTCGGTGATCTGGCGCGACAATCTCTTTGCGACGCAGTTCCATCCGGAGAAGAGCCAGGCCGTCGGCCTTCAGCTCTTGAAGAGCTTCGCCGCCCTGACCCGTTGACGCCATGGAGATCATCCCGGCCATCGACCTCAAGGGCGGACGGGTGGTCCGCTTGATCCAGGGCGACCCCGCGCGGGAGACGGGATACAGCCACGATCCGGCGGCCGTGGCCCGGGAATGGGAGGGACGGGGAGCGCGGCGCTTGCACCTCGTGGATCTCGACGGCGCCTTCGCCGGATCCTTAGCCAATCACGAGGCGCTCCGGCGCATCTTCCGGGCGATCACGGTGCCGGCGCAGCTCGGCGGCGGGCTGCGCAGCCTGGACGCGATCCGCGCGGCGCTGGACCTGGGGGCGGCCGTCGCCATCGTAGGCACCGCGGCGATCCGGGACCCGGCCTTCCTGGAGGCCGCCTGCGCGGCCTTCCCCGGGCGGGTGGCCCTCGGCCTGGACGCGCGAGCCGGGATGCTGGTGGCCTCCGGCTGGACCGAGGTGACGGAAGTCCGGGCGACCGAGTTCGCCCGCCGGGCGAGCGACCTCTCCCTGGCGGCGATCATCTACACGGACATCCGGCGGGATGGGATGCTGGAAGGCCCCGATCTGGAGGGACTCTCCAATGTGGCCTCGGCGACGCGGATTCCGGTGATCGCCTCCGGCGGCGTGTCGTCGATCCGGGACATCCAGGCCCTGAGGGCCCTGGCGCCCCCCGGCGTGGCGGCTGCGATCATCGGCAAGGCGCTCTACGACGGCCGCCTCACGCTGGAGGCAGCCCTTCATGCGGCGGCGCGGACGGAATGCTGACCAAACGGATCATTCCCTGCCTGGACGTCAAGGAAGGCCGGGTCGTCAAGGGGACACGGTTCGTCGACTTGCGCGACGCGGGAGACCCGGTCGAGGTGGCCGCCCTCTACGATCGGGAGGGGGCGGACGAGCTGGTCTTCCTGGACATCACGGCCTCGCACGAGCGGCGCCGCATCATGATCGATGTGGTCGCGCGGACGGCCGAGCAGGCTTTCATGCCCTTGACGGTGGGAGGGGGCATCCGGTACCTGGAAGACATCCGGGAGCTGCTCCAGGCCGGCGCCGACAAGGTGTCGCTGAACACGGCCGCGGTGCAGGATCCCGAGCTGGTGCGGCGCTCGGCCGAACGGTTCGGAAGCCAGTGCATCGTCCTGGCCATCGACGCCAAACGCAGCGCCGAGCAGGACGGCTCACGTTTCACGCCTCACGTTTCACGCCCCTCGTGGGAGGTGTTCATCCACGGCGGCCGAACTCCCACGGGGAAGGACGCGGTTAGCTGGGCGATCGACGGGGAGAGGCTGGGGGCCGGTGAGATCCTGCTGACCAGCATGGACCGCGACGGGACGAAGGACGGGTACGACCTGGAGCTGACGCGAGCCATCGCGGAGGCGGTGGGCATCCCGGTCATCGCCTCGGGAGGCGCCGGGACCCTGGAGCATCTGTACGAGGGGCTCGTGGCGGGCAAGGCCGATGCGGTGCTGGCGGCCTCGATCTTTCACTACCGGGAGTTCACCATTCCGGAGGCCAAGCGATACCTGGCGGGGCGGGGCGTGCCGGTGCGGCTCTCAGCGCCCACGGGGATGCCGTAAGAGAGGAGGACGGGATGGAGTTCCAAGCGGTGGCGATCCAGACCCCCGAAGGTGCCAACCTCATCCTGGGCCAGAGCCACTTCATCAAAACGGTCGAAGACCTGTACGAGATCCTGGTGTCCTCGGTGCCGGGAGCGAAGTTTGGCGTGGCGTTCTGCGAGTCCTCGGGCCCCTGCCTGATCCGGTCCGCCGGGAACGATCAGCCGCTGCGGGACGCCGCCATCCGGAACGCCCAGGCGGTCGGGGCGGGACACTTCTTCGTCGTGGTCCTCAGGGACGCCTTTCCCATCAACGTCCTGAACGCCATCAAGCAGTGCCAGGAGGTCTGCACGATCTACTGCGCCTCGGCCAACCCTATCGAAGTCATCGTCGCCGTGACGGGGCAGGGGCGCGGCGTGATGGGCGTGGTGGATGGCCTGTCCCCCAAGGGGGTGGAGGCCGCAGGCGACGTGACGGCCCGGAAGGACTTCCTGCGCAAGATCGGGTACAAGGTCTGATGAGCAATGACCAATGACCAATGACGAATGACCAATGAGGGTACCGCAATTGGTCATTGGAAATTGGTCATGGGCTCATGGGGGTGGTGGGGGTGACGACGAGGGTACCTGAGGAGCTGCGGTTTGATGCGAATGGGCTCATCCCGGTCATCGCCCAGGACGCCGGGAACGGGCAGGTCCTGATGCACGCGTACATGAATGCGGACGCCCTGGCCCGGACGCTGGAGACCGGGCTGGCCCACTACTACAGCCGGTCGCGCCAGCGCCTGTGGCAGAAGGGCGAGGAGTCGGGGCACGTCCAGCGCGTCCGCGAGATCTTCTACGACTGCGACGCCGACACCCTACTCCTCAAAGTGGATCAGGACGTGGCGGCCTGCCACACCGGGAACCGATCCTGTTTTTACCGCGCATTTCCCACAGCCGGCGCCGACTCGACAGAGGCAGCGGACCGACGGTTCGATCCAGGCGTAGTGCAGGCCGGGCTCGGGATCCTAGCGGATGTGTATGGTGTGATCCTGGACCGCAGGGCGCGCGCCCCCGAAGGATCCTACGTGGCCTCCCTGTTCGCCAAGGGGCGCGACCAGATTCTGAAGAAGATCCTGGAGGAATCGGCGGAGGTCCTGACGGCGTCCAAGGATGGGGACCGGCAGCAGCTCATCTACGAGATGGCCGACCTCTGGTTCCACACCCTGGTGCTGCTTGCCGAGCACGAGGTGCGGCCGGAGGAAATCGCGCAGGAGCTGGGCCGGCGCTTCGGGAAGCGCAAGGCGGACTACGCGTGAGGACGTCCGGGCCGAGGAAGCGTGCGAGGTGAGAGGCAGCGGCAAATTGTTTGACAGGTGAAACCGCGATAAGTATAATATTCTATTACGTTTTCGAGGTTCTCAGCCGTTCCAGCAGATCGGTCTGGCCTCATTTCCGCGGCACAAAGGGGGTGTGAGTGGATGCCGAGCGTGGTGGTGAAGGAGGACGAGTCCTTCGAGAGCGCGCTACGCCGCTTCAAGAAGCAGTGCGAGAAAGCCGGGGTTCTTTCCGAGCTCCGCAAGCGTGAGCACTACGAGAAGCCGAGTGTTCGCCGGAAGAAGAAGATGCTGGCGGCGCGCAAGAAGGCACAGAAGCGAATGCGGTTGATGTCGGAGTAGGCCGGTGGACTTGAAGACGCGCCTCGGGGAAGATTTCAAGCAAGCGCTCCGGTCTGGAGACAAACTCCGGGTCTCGGTCATCCGTCTCCTGATGGCGCTCATCAAGAACCGCGAGGTCGAAAAGCGCGGCCCGCTGACGGACGCCGAGGTGCTTCAGGCGATCGTGGCGTCCTGCAAGCAACGGCAGGACGCCATCGAGCAGTACAGGCAGGGCAAGCGGCAGGACCTGGCGGACAAGGAATCGGCGGAGCTCGAGATCCTGCAATCCTACCTGCCCAAGCCCCTGACGTCCGAAGAGTTGCGGGCCATGGTTCTGGAGGCCATCGGGGAGGTGCAGGCTACCTCCGTCAAGGAGATGGGGAAGGTCATGGGCGTTTTGATGCCCAGGGTCACCGGGAGGGCGGACGGCAAGATGGTCAACACGCTGGTACGCGAGGCCCTCTCCAAGGGCTGATGTGCTGACGACGTGACGCAAGGGATCGATCGCCCGGTGGCCGGCAAAGGATTGGGACCGGACACGGAACGCAAGGGACTCGGGAACGAGTCCCTTGCGTTTTTCTCTGGAGATCACGCTCTCGCTTGCCGCGGGCGCGGCTAGCGTGATCGCGGACGTGATGGACGCTCACTCGTTCCGAGTCCTGGAATTCTCGGAGGTCGTGGACCGCCTGGCGGCCGAGGCGTCCTCGATCCTTGGACGCCAGCGGGCCGCGGGGCTTCGCCCCTCGGCCGATCCGGACCTGGTGGCCCGGCGCCTGGCGGAGACGCGCGAGTGCCGCGACCTCCTGCGGCAGGGGCCGATGCCGACCCTGGAGCGGGTCACGGACATCCGGGAGCCGCTCCAGCGCGCGTCCATCCCCGGCGTGCATCTCACCCCGCAGGAGCTCCTGGCCATCGCGGACACGCTGGAGGCCGCGCTCCAGATCCGCCGGCACTTGCAGGGGGCGGCCCGCCACCTGCCGGAACTCACCCGCGTCGCCGCCGGCCTCACCCCTCCGGTGGACGTTCCGGCGGAGATTCGCCGGTGTATCACGCCAGACGGGGCCGTGGCGGATGACGCCAGCCCCGTCCTCCGTCGCCTCCGGGCGGACGCGCGCCGCACCCGCGAGACGGTCCGCGAGGCCTTGCAGGAGTTGCTCCAGGCCCCGCATCTGCAGCCGGTCCTGGCGGAGCCGATCATCACGCTGCGCAACGATCGCTATGTGATCCCGGTCACGCCGGGGTACCGGGCGCAGCTCGCCGGGGATCGTGCAGGACCAGTCGGCGAGCGGGCAGACCCTGTTCCTGGAACCGCTGTCCGTGGTGGAACTGAACAACGCCATCCGGCGCCTGGAGCGCGAGGCGGAGGCCGAGGTGGACCGCCTCCTGGGGGAGCTGACCTGCATGGTCCGGGCTGGTGGCGTCGCCATCGCATCCACGGTGGAGGCCCTGGCCGACCTGGATCTGATTCTCGCTAAGGCGAGACTCGCCGACCGGTGGCAGGCGGCGGAGCCGCAGGTCCTCCACGAGGGCGGCTTGCGCCTCCTCAGCGTGCGGCACCCGCTGTTGCTCGAACAGCGACGAGCGCAGGGAGGGGACAGGGGAGGGCGATCGGTCGTCCCCATCGACGTCACGGTGAGCCCGGAGGCGCGCGTCCTGGTGATCACGGGGCCGAACACGGGCGGCAAGACCGTAGGCCTCAAGACCGTCGGCTTGGCCGCCCTCATGACCCAGGCCGGCCTTTTCATCCCGGCGTCGCCGGACAGCCGGCTGCCGGTCTATGACTCCGTGTACGCCGACATCGGAGACCAGCAGAGCATCGCCCAAGACCTCAGCACGTTCTCCGCCCACGTGGTGCGCCTGCGGACGATCCTGCTTCAGGCGGGTCCCAAGAGCCTAGTCCTCCTGGATGAAATCGGCGCGGGGACCGATCCCGGCGAGGGTTCCGCCCTGGGAAACGCCGTTTTGGAGGCCCTGGCCGACCGGGGCTGCCACGCGCTGGCTACGACGCATCTTGACGCGGTCAAAGCATTTGTGGCGCAGGACCCGCGGATGGTCAACGCGGCGGTCGAGTTCGACCTTGACAGTCTGCAACCCCTGTATAAATTAACTATGGGGATTCCTGGTCGTAGCTTTGCCATTGACATCGCCTGCCGCTTGGGCATCCCGCCCACGATTATCCAGCGATCCCGGGAACTGCTGGGAGACTCTGGCGCCGAGGTCACAGCCCTGCTGAGCCGGTTGCAGACCCAAGAACAGCAACGCGATGCCGATACCGCCGAGGCGGCGCGGGAGCGGGCCGCCGCCGCTGCCTCGCGACAGGCGGCCGAGGGACTTGCGGCGGAGCTTCGCGAGCAGGTCACGGCTGTCCGGGCTCGGGCCAAGCGACTCGTGGCCGACATCGCGGCGGAAGCCCGGCGCCGCGCCGAGGCCGTCGTGGCGGAGCTGTCCCGCGGCGGCTCCATCCGGGAGGCGCGGGAGGCCATCCGGGATGTCGGCCAGCTGGCCGATGCGCGGCTCGCCGAGCTGCCGGGCACGAACCTCGGTCCGGAGAGCGATGCGCCTCCTGCGGCTGTGGAGCCGGGACAGCGCGTCTTCCTGCGCCACCTCGGCCAGACCGGCACGGTGGTCTCCGGCGCGACCTCGCAGGGGTTGGTCGAGGTCCAGCTCCGCGTGGGGAAGACGCGCGTTCCTTTGGAGGCCCTGACGCCAGTACCGGCGGGCCATGCCGAGCCCCCCTCGGCGGGCGGCGTCACCTGGAAGGCCGGGGCCGGTGATTCTCTGGGGGCCGAGATCAACGTGATCGGCTGCACGGTGGACGAGGCGACGAGTCGCGTGCAGCGGTACCTGGAGGACGCGGCGCTCGGAGGTCTCACGCAGGTCCGGATCATCCATGGCAAGGGGACGGGGCGCCTGCGGCGAGGCATCGCGGAGTTCCTGAAGACGCATCCGCTGGTGGCCGGATTCCACCTGGCCTCCTTCGAAGAGGGGGGCGCCGGCGCCACCATCGTGGACCTGGGTGAGCGCCCGTCCACTCGCGAGGGCCCGGCGTCTCAAGAGGTGAGGTCGGCGTGATCCCCGAAGAGGTTATCGCCGAGATCCTGCGGCGGACGGACATCGTCGAGCTGATTGGCGGGCATCTCCCGCTCAAGGCGGCGGGGCGCACCCACAAGGCCCTCTGCCCGTTCCACACGGAGAAGACGCCCTCCTTCGTCGTGAACCCGGAGCGGCAGATCTTCCATTGCTTCGGCTGCGGGGAAGGGGGAGACGCCATCGCGTTCCTCGTCAAGCACGAGCGGCTGACGTTCCCCGAGGCCGTGCGAACGCTGGCGGAGCGCGCGGGCGTTTCCCTCCCGGCCTGGGGCGGAGGACCGAGCGAGGGCGAGGGCCGCCTGCCCCTCCTGGAGGTGCAGCGCCAGGCGCTGGAGCATTTCCGCGAGAACCTGCGCGGGCCGGAGGGATCGGCCGCGCGCCAGTACCTTGCCGGTAGGGGCCTCACGGCGCCGCTCATCGAACGGTTCCAGCTGGGATACGCATTGCCCCAATGGGACGGGCTGCTGCGGGCGCTGAAGAAGCGGGGCCACCCGGAGCGTTTGCTGGAGGCGGCCGGCCTGATCGTGGCGCGGCAAACCGGCACCGGCCACTACGACCGGTTCCGGAACCGCCTCATGATCCCGATCTGGGACGTGAGCGGGAGGGTTGTCGGGTTCGGCGGGCGGGCGCTGGATCCGAGCGAGGTCAAGTACATCAACTCGCCGGAGACGGCCGTCTACCGGAAAGGGACGCACCTGTACGCGCTGAACCTGGCCGCGCGCGCCATCCGGGAGCGGGACCGGGCCCTCGTGGTCGAGGGGTACTTCGACGCGATCATGCTCCACGCCCACGGCTTCGACTACGCCGTGGCCGCACTGGGGACGGCGCTGACGACGGAGCAGGCGCGGCTCCTCCTTCGGTACGCCACGACCGTCGTCCTGCTGTTCGACCCGGATGCGCCGGGCATCGAGGCGGCCCGGCGGAGCCTGGAGCACCTGATCAACGTCGACCTGGACTGGCGGATCGTCCTTTTGTCCGGCGGCCTCGACCCGGACGCCTTCGTCCGGACCCACGGGGCCGCCGCCTTCTCCGCGGCCCTGGACGCGGCCCAGGATCTCGTGGAGTTCTTCCTGGACCGACGGGTCTCGGGCCTGGACTTCGCGGATCCCGTGCAGCGGGCGAGGGCCGCGGACGCCCTGGTCGAAGTGGTCGGAGCGATTGACAACCCGATCCGCCGGGAAGGGTACGTCCAGCGCGTAGCCCAGCGGACCGGGATCACGGATCGCTCCCTGCTGGAAGCGGTGGCGAGACAGCGGGGCCGCGTGGGCCGGCAGGATGCGGCTCGGACATCCCCGGTGCCCGATGTGGCATCCCCGCCCTCCGCCGAGGAGCAACTCGTCTACATCGGACTCAATTATCCCGCGTGGCGCGAGCGGATCGCCGCGGCGCTCACCCCGGAGGATGTCCGGGACCCGATCCTGCGGCGCATCTTCGCCGAGTTCATCCAGGCGGGCGATCCGGCGGCGGCCGCGGGGTCCCGGGGCAGCGCACGGCCCCTGAGCCTGCAGCCCCCGGACGTGCAGCGGCGCCTGTCCTCGCTCTGGGCGAGGGATCCCTGGTCGGTGGCTGCAGGCGAGCCGGGGGAGTTCCCGACGGGTGGGGAGGAATCCGAGGCGCTGCGCCGCACGGTGGAGGATTGCCTGGCTCGGATCAGCCAGGCTCGCTCGGCCGCAGAGCGGCAGGCCTTGCGCCAGGCGCTGGAGGCGGCGGATCGCCGCGGCGACCCGGAGCAGGCCCTGCGCCTGCTGGCCGAACACCCCTCGGTCAAGCGCGGCCGAGGTACCCAATAGGAGAGCATTACATGGCCAAGCGACAGGTACAGCGAAAGGGTGCCGGACGGCGCCAGTCCTCGGCTCCAGCCCGAGCCGTTTCACGCGCGTCGTCATCGGCCGCGAGGCGAGCGAGCCATAGTTCCCGCACGCCGGTCAAGGGCCCGTCCAAGCGGCGAGCGGGCCGCCCGGCCTCCAAAGGCCAGGCGCCGACACGCAAGGCCCCGGCCAAGGTGAAGACGAAGGGGAAACCGGTCCGGCACCCGGCGCCCCGAGCGGCGGTGAGACGGGCGCCGAAGCCGGCGGCCAAGGCGGCAGCGACGCCCAAGCCGACACCTGGGAAGGCGGGGCGGGAGGCCCTTGCGAAGGGCGCCCTCGGGGCGAAGCCGGACACGCTGGCGGCGCGCCTCGAGGAGATCAAGACGCTGGTCGCCCTGGGCAAGAAGAAGGGGTACCTCACCTACGACGAGATCATGAGCCACCTCCCCGAGGACGAGACCTCGGCCGAGCGGTTCGATGAGGTCTTCCGGGCCCTGGGGGAGATGGACATCGAGGTGGTGGATGCTCCCGACCGGGCCAAGGGCGCCGAGGGGGGAGAGGCGCAGGGAGAGGAGGCGGCGCCGGAGGTGGAGCTGGATCTCACGCCAGCGCCCGTGGGCCGCACGGACGACCCGGTGCGCATGTACCTCCGCGAGATGGGCAGGACGCCGCTGCTCACCCGCGAAGGGGAGATCCGGATCGCCAAGCGCATCGAGGACGGCCGGAAAGAAGTGGCGGACGCGGTCTGCCGGGCTGGCGTGGCCGTGCGGGAGGTCCTGTACCTCGGCGAGCGGCTGGAGCAGGAGCGCCTCCGGATCGGCGACCTCTTGGCACTGAGCGAGTTCGAGGAGCTGTCGGAACAGAAGGAAAAAGAGCTGGTCGCCGACGTCCGTCCCATGATCCGCGGGCTGAAAAACGAACAGGCCAAGCTGGACGACTTGCACCGCCGGCTGGGCAAGGCCCGCCCGCGCCTCAGCGCCCGGGGCCTGGCCCGCTTTCACGCGGAGATCTCCCAGCGGAAGGCCAAGCAGGCGGAACACCTGCAACGCCTCACCCTGAACCAGCGAGTGGTGGACCGCATCGTCGCCCGCATGCGCAGTTTCCTGGACCGGATCGAGGCCGGCGAGCGGGAGCTGCAGGACCTGGCCCGGAACGTGCGCATGAACCAGGCGGACGTGAAGCGTTTGGCCGGCGGCGATGGCCTGGGCCCGAGCACTCTGCGGGCCATGCTGCGGCGGGCGCGGCTGCCCAAGCGTGACGGAGACATCCTGCGGCAGCAGTTCACCAACATTCTGGAGAAGGTCCGGAAAGTGGAGCAGGAGGCGGACGCCCCCGCCAAGGAGCTGCGCGCCCTCGTCACGGCCATCACCGAGGGAGAGCGGAAGGCTCTCCAGGCCAAGAAGGAGATGGTCGAGGCGAACCTGCGCCTGGTCATCAGCATCGCCAAGAAGTACACCAACCGCGGCCTCCAGTTCCTGGATCTGATCCAGGAAGGGAACATCGGGCTGATGCGGGCGGTGGACAAGTTCGAGTACCAGCGCGGGTACAAGTTCAGCACCTACGCCACCTGGTGGATCCGGCAGGCCATCACGCGGGCCATCGCCGACCAGGCGCGCACCATCCGGATCCCGGTGCACATGATCGAGACGATCAACAAGCTCATCCGGGCGTCGCGCCACCTGGTGCAGGAGTACGGCCGCGAACCGAACCCGGACGAGATCGCGCAGAAGATCGACCTGCCCGTGGACAAGGTGCGGAAGGTCCTCAAGATCGCGCAGGAGCCCATCTCGCTGGAGACCCCCATCGGTGAGGAGGAGGATTCCCACCTGGGCGACTTCATCGAGGACAAGAGCGCCGTCTCGCCGCTGGAGGCGGTGATCGGGATAAACCTGGAGGGACAGACCGAGGAGGTGTTGAAGACGCTCACGCCCCGCGAGGAGCGGGTCCTGCGCCTGCGCTTCGGGATCGGGGACGGCTGCGATCACACGCTGGAGGAAGTCGGGCAGCAGTTCGACGTGACCCGCGAGCGCATCCGCCAGATCGAGGCCAAGGCCCTGCGGAAGCTGCGCCACCCGACCCGAAGCAAGAAGCTGAAGAGCTTCGTGGAGGGCTAAGGGGAGACTGAGAAGATGCCGGGCCGGCACGGAGTGGGAGTGCTGGACTTGGAAAGGAGAGCTGGACTATACTCGGAATCGCCGCCTTCGGGCGGCGATTCCCGTCAGGGCCCATAGCTCAGTTGGCCAGAGCCACCGGCTCATAACCGGACGGTCGGAGGTTCGAGTCCTCCTGGGCCCACCACCTCACGACACAGGATGCGCGCGTTGCGCGCTTGGTCAGAGCCATCCCGCCATAGGCGGGAACGGTCCCAGGTTCGAATCCTGGTGGGCCCACTAAGGGAAATTCAACAGGAAAGCCCGCGTGGCAATGGGGCCCCACGCGGGCTTTCTTCTTCAGATCCATCTAGGACTCTGTGATGGCACCTGAAGCACAAAGGACTCACCCCCGGGGAAGGTGCCCAAACCTCACCCCGGAGGTGAGCCCATGAAGGAGATGTGCCTCTCCCTCAGGGTGAAGATAACTTTTACGTGAACGGATGTCCACTGGCTGGAAGCCCAGCTGTTGGACCAACAGACGACGGTGTGGCGCGGCGAGCAAGTCGGGCGCATCACAAACTTTGGGATGCATCTGCGGGAGGGGTCGGGATTGACCGGTGTGGTTATCTATGCGATACTTCGCCGCCCGATCGGACGGAGGACTGGACAGGCTTGCAGGCAATGTGGAACGGACTCGACAAACTGCTCGAACTGCAGAAGCTGGATCTGGCGATCGCCCGGCTGGACATTGAGGCCCGGGCGATCCCACAGCAGATCCAGGCGCTGGAGGCGCGGGTGACAGGGACACGGGCCGGCCTGGATCAGGCCAAGACCAAGGCGGACCAGATCCAGAAAGACCGGCGTACCAAAGAGCGCGAGTTGGACGAGGCGACACTGAATATCAAGAAGAAACAGGCACGCCTCTTCGAGATCAAGACGAACGAGGAGTATTCCGCCGTCCTCAAAGAGATCGAGGCCCTGAAAGAGAAGTCCTCTAAGCTGGAAACGGAGATCCTGGAGCTTTTCGAGCGCGCCGACGCGGCGGCCAAAACGGTGGCCGACGCGGAAAAAGAGTTCAAGGCGGCCGAGTCCCTCCACCAGAAGGAGCGGGCGGAGAAAGAGGCGCAGCTTGCCGGGCTGCGGCAGGACCTGGCGAGCCTCAAGGAATCTCGCAAGGGTCAGGCCAGCCGGCTGGATGGCGCCTTGCTCCAGCAGTACACGCGCCTCCAGAAGACGCGCGGCGAAGCCGTGGTCGCCGTGAAAGACGGCTCATGCACCGGCTGCGGCATTGCCCTGACCCCCCAAACCTATAACGAAGTCCGCCGCAACGATCGCATGTTCACCTGCAGCTCCTGCAATCGCATCCTCTACTTCGCCGGGTAGCGGCGTGGACGCCGCGGATCTCCTCGCCCGTCTTCGCCGCCTGTGCCATGTCCTCCCGGGCGATGGTGTGTTGCGCCTGCCCGCCGGCCTCTCCGCCCCGGAGGCCATCCAGACCATCCGTGCCGCATTGAAGGCCCTGGAGCCGCAACCGGCCGCGCGGGGCAAACCGGCAAGGGGGCGCGGTGGCATTCGCATCCATATTGATGGGGCTTCCCGGGGCAATCCGGGGCCGGCCGGCGTCGGAGTCGTCTTCATCGGACCGGACGGCAAGGTTATGGAGCGGATTCATCGCGGGATCGGCGAGGCGACCAACAATGTCGCGGAGTATCGCGCCCTGCTTCTGGCGTTGGAGCGCGCCCAGGCACTCGGATACACGGACATCGAGGTCTATTCCGACTCGGAGCTCTTGGTGCGCCAGCTTCAGGGGCGCTACCAGGTCAAGAATCCGGCGCTCAAGGAACTGTATGCCGTGGCCAGGGACCGTATCGCGAGACACCGACGCTTCGACATTCAGCACGTCCCTCGCGAGCAGAACGCCGAGGCGGACGCCCTGGCGAATCGCGGCATCGACGAGGCCTACCGACTGGGTCGCCGGGGGACAAAGTCCGATCCGGACAGCCAATGGTCCGGAGGGGAGGAATGAGCCGGTTCACCTGGCGCCAGCCCGTCAGGATCGCTGATGCCATCTCCGGCGCATTCCAGCGCCTGGGCCTGGACGAGCGATTCCGCCAGAGCGAGATCTGGAGCATCTGGCCCTCGGTAGTGGGTCCGCAGATCGCGCGGCACGCGCAGCCGCACGCCATCTTCCATGGCCGCCTCATCGTTCACGTCACCGATGCCGTGTGGCTGCACCACCTGAGCATGATGCGCCCGCGGCTGATCTCCGCCCTGAACGGGAGGCTTCGGACCTCGACCGTGCGGGAGCTGATCCTTCGGGTGGGAGAGGTGGCTGTGCCCCCCGCAACTGCACCGGGCCCGCCGCAGCCCAGCCAGGAACCGCCTCCGGATCCGGCCCGGGTCGCACGGGTCGAGACCTTGCTGGCTCCCCTCGGTGATACTCCATTCCGCGAGGCCCTCCAGCGCCTCCTCCTTCGCGCATATCGGCTCGCTGATCGGCGTCCGTCCCGGTAAAAGCGCCACACTCCGTTGCACCCGAACCACAGGCGATGGCGCTTCAGCCGAGGTCGGGCTCTTCGGATGGCCGAGAAGAAAATTCCCCCCTATACTTTCAATAGGTTAGCCATGCCAGGGGAGCGGTGGAAATGGTATCGGCCTTGCATGGCTGAACACCGATTCGGGTGCACCACTCTCAGTCCGTTTTGCAGTCTGCTCATCCAGAGGGAGAGAATCTTGAGCCACCAGCGAACCCTCGAGCGACCAGTCCGGTGCGAGGGGATTGGACTCCATACTGGCGAGAGGGTCGTCGTGTCCCTTCACCCGGCCCCGGCCAACCGCGGTGTGATCTTTCGCAGGATGGACCTTCCTGGGTCCCCCGCGATTGAGGCACGGCCGGACCGCGTGGTGAACACGCAGAACGCCACCACCATCGCCAGGGACGGGGTGTCGGTCCGGACGATCGAGCACCTGATGTCCGCCCTGTCCGGGATGGGTGTGGACAACGTCCAGGTGGATCTCACGGGCCCCGAGGTGCCGATCCTGGATGGGAGCGCCGCGCCATTCGTGGGGCTGTTGCGGCAGGCCGGGCTGCGTCGGCAGTTCGCCCCCAAGACGTTTCTCAAGGTCCGGCAGCCGATCACGGTCGAGGCGGGGACCCGGAGCCTTTGCATCGTCCCCTCCCAGCGGTTGAAGGTCATCTACACGATGTGCTTCGACCATCCTCTCCTGGGCGAGCAGACCACGGGCCTGGAGATGAGCCGCGAGCGCTACGCGCGCGAAGTGGCGCCCAGCCGGACGTACGGGTTCCTCAAGGACCTGCAGATGCTCACACGGCTGGGCCTGGCCAAGGGCGGCTCGCTGGAGAACGCCCTCGTCATCGGCGAAGAAGGCGTGCTGAACGGGCCCCTGCGCTTCCCGGACGAGCTGGTTCGGCACAAGATCCTGGACCTGTTGGGCGACCTCTACCTCCTGGGGAAGCCGCTGGTGGGCACGATCATCGCCCACGGCGCCGGCCATCAGCTCCACATGCAGCTCGTGCGCCGCATCCAGGAGCATCTGGGGGCAGAGCCCGAGCCGTTCAGTCTCTCGGCCGCCGCCGTAGAGCAATGGGTCTCCCCGCTCCTTCCTTCTTCCCGCCCCCTGAAGGCGGCCGCGGTCTGATCCCTCCCGGCGGTCCACCAGATCGTTCAACGGCGCTACGCCGACCCTCCGTGGTGGCTCCCCGCGCTGCGTCCGTCCGCCCCGTGTGACGTGGTGGGCCGGCCCGAGGGGGGTTTTGCCTTGCCTTCGCCTTTCCCATTCCCCTATACTCTGCACGGATTCTCCCCGGAGCGGCGCGGCATCCGCCCATGGCATGCGGTGCCGGCCAAACGGGGGGTGGCGAGGCGGGTGCACGCGCCTCGCGCGATCCCCGTCGGGCGGTGAGCCCGGCGGAATCTCGCTTCCTCAATCCGAGGCAATGACGCCGACTCAGCAGAGCGACACCGCTGCGCGCACGCGGCGGAACCGCATCATCCTGGCTTCGGTCCTGGTCCTGGTGGTGGGCCTGACCGCGGTGCAGGTCCTATCCAGCAGCTCCGCTTTCCCAGCCCCATCGCTTCCAACATCCTCATCTTCGCCCTGGTCAACATCAACATCGTCCTCCTGCTGCTCCTCTTGCTCCTGCTCTTCCGCAGCCTGTTCAAGGTCTACCTGGAGCGGCGGGAGAACGTCCTAGGCTCCAAGTTCCGGGTGAAGCTGGCGGTTGCCTTCGTCGGCCTGGCGCTCTTGCCGGCGACCCTTCTGTTTCTGGTGGCGAGCAACCTGATCACCACCAGCGTGGATAGCTGGTTCAACATCCAGGTTGAGGAATCCCTGAACATGGCGCTGGAGGTGGCGCAGACGTACACGCGCGCCAGCCAGGAGAAGACCCTGGGCTTGACCCGCCAGCTTGCGGCGCGGCTGGGGGAGGCGCTCGCCTCCGAGGGGGGAGTGGAGGCGGCGCGCCGCGTGGGGAGCGACAAGTTCCGGGAGTATGGATTGCACGCGGTGCAGCTCTTCAACCGCCAGCGGGCGGAGCTGGCGCAATGGCGAAGCCCCGACATCCCCGAGTCGGCCATGCTCTCCCCCGGCTCGCGGCTGCTCCGCCAGGGGCTGGACGGCGAGGCGTTCACCACGATGCAAAGTATCCCGCAGGGCGATCTGATCTGGGCGGTGGCGCCCGTGGCCCGCCCAGGCGCCCCAGACCGTGGTGGCCGTGGTGGCCGTGACGGCTCTCATCCCGGAGGCCCTGCTGAGCAAAGCGACGCAGATCGGCACCGGGGTCAAGGAGTACCAGCAGCTCCGCATGCTGAAGAACCCCATCAAGGGCATCTATCTGATGCTCTTCCTCATGGTGACCCTCGTGATCGTCTTCGGGGCCATCTGGGTCGGGGTGTATCTGGCCCGGGGCATCACGGGACCGATCCAGCAGCTTGCCGAGGGCACGCGGAAGGTGGCGGCGGGCGACCTCAGCTACAAAGTCCAGGTCAAGGCCGACGACGAGATCGGGATGCTGGTGGACTCGTTCAACCGGATGACGGAGGATCTCAGCCGGGGCAAGGTGGCGCTGACCCAGGCGTACCAGGAGCTGCAGACGTCCAACATCGAGCTGGACCGCCGTCGCGGGTACATGGAGACCGTCCTGGAGACGATCTCCGCGGGGGTCCTCTCCCTGGATGCCGAGGGGCGGCTGAACACGGTGAACCGGGCGGCGGCGCGGATGTTGGGTCGGCAGGCGGAGGAGCTTCTCCATCGCCCCTACCCGGAGGTCTTTGCGGGTGAGGCGCTGGCGCCGCTCCGGCGGCTGGTGGGTCGCCTGGTGGAGACCGGCCAGGAGACCATGGACCAGCAGGTCAACCTCACGCTGAATGGGCGGCTGGCCACGCTGGTGGTCACGGTGAGCGGCCTCCGCAGCCCGGAGGGGCAGGCGCAGGGTCTGGTGGTCGTGCTGGACGACGTGTCGGATCTGATCCGGGCCCAGCAGGCCATGGCTTGGCGCGAGGTGGCACGCCGCATCGCCCACGAGATCAAGAATCCCCTGACCCCGATCCAGCTCTCCACCCAGCGCCTGCGGAAGAAGTTCGCCGAGGGCGCCCCGGACGCGGCGCGGGTCTTCGACGAGTGCACCCAGACCATCATCCAAGAGGTGGAAGGGCTGAGGAACCTGGTGGACGAGTTCTCGCGGTACGCCCGCATGCCCAGCCCCCACCCTCGGCCCGGCGACCTCCATGCCGTGGTCCAACAGGTGGCGCAGCTCTACGCGGGCGTCCGGCCTGGAATCAAGCTGCGGACCGAGCTGGATGCCTGGATCCCTCCCGTGAACCTGGACCCGGATCACATGAAGCGCGCCCTCATCAACCTCGTGGACAATGCCGTGGCCGCCATCCCGGACGAGGGGGAGGTCGTGATCCGCACGCGGTACGTGCCCACGCAGGGGCGCGTCCAGCTCGAGGTTGTGGATACCGGCCAGGGCTTCCCCCCGGAGGATCGGGACCGGCTCTTCCTCCCGTACTACTCGACGAAGAGCCCGGCCGGCGGCCTGGGCCTAGCCATCGTCTCCCGGATCGTTGTGGAGCATGGCGGGGCGATCCGGGTGGAGGAGAATCAGCCGAGAGGGACCCGGGTGGTCATCGAGCTGCCGGCGCTGGCCCCGGCAGCCGGCTGATGGAGAATCCGGCAATCGGGCAGTCCGGCAACCTGGCAATCAGGGGGTTCCGAGTTGCCAGGTTGCCTGATGGCTATTGTGGGAAGACATGAGCCACGAAGAAATCCTGGTCGTTGACGACGAGAAGAACATCCGCAGCTCCCTGGAAGGGATCCTGAAGGACGAGGGATACCGCGTCCGCGGGGCGCCCACGGGCGAGGAGTTGCTGAAGCAGGTCGCGCAAACGATTCCCGACCTCGTCATCCTGGACGTCTGGCTTCCGGGGATGGATGGGCTGCAGGCCCTGACCGAGCTGAAGCGGCTGCACCCCGAGTTGCCGGTCATCATGATCTCCGGCCACAGCACGGTGGAGACCGCGGCCAAGGCGACCAAACTGGGGGCCTACGATTTCATCGAGAAGCCCCTCAGTCTCGAGAAGACGGTTCTGGCGGTGCGCAATGCGCTGGACCGGCAGCGCCTGGAGCAGGAGAACCGCGCCCTCCGCCAGACGCTGGAGCAACGCTACGAGATCGTGGGAGAGAGTCCGGCCATCCAGGCCCTGCGCGCCCAGATCGAATCCGCGGCGCCCAGCCACGGGCGCGTCCTGATCCGGGGGGAGAGCGGCACGGGGAAGGAACTGATCGCTCGGACCATCCACCGGCAGAGCCTGCGCGCCGACAAACCGTTCGTCGAGGTCAACTGCGCTGCCATTCCGGACGAGCTGATCGAAAGCGAGCTGTTCGGCCACGAGAGGGGGGCCTTCACCGGGGCCACCACCAAGCGGCGCGGGAAGTTCGAAGTCGCGGACGGGGGCACTATCTTCCTGGATGAGGTCGGGGACATGAGCCTGAAGACCCAGGCCAAGGTCCTCCGGGTGCTGCAGGAGCAGACCTTCGAGCGGGTGGGCGGCAGCGAAACGCTCACCGTGGACGTTCGGGTAATCGCCGCATCCAACAAGCAACTGGAAGAAGAGATCCAAAAGGGCAGCTTCCGGGAGGACCTGTTTTACCGCCTGAACGTCATCCCCTTCGAGGTGCCGCCCCTGCGAGAGCGGAAGGAAGACATCCCGCTGCTGGCGGCGCATTTCCTACGCTTCTTCTCCGAAGAGTACGGGAAGCGTGTGAAGAACCTGAGCCCCGAGGCCATGGACCTTCTCCTGCAGCATCCGTGGCCGGGCAACGTTCGGGAGCTTCGCAACGTGATCGAGCGCATGGTGATCATGGTGCCGCAGGACGTCATCCAGCCGCTCGACATCGCGCCCTCGTTGCGCGCCCGTCCGGGGGCGGCGCCCGAGGAGGCGCCGGAGCAAGCGATGGAGTGGGACGGAACGCTGCGCGAGGCACGGGAGCGCTTCGAGCGGGAATATATCCTGCGCCGCCTAGAGGAGAAGCACTGGAACATCACCCGCACGGCCGAGTGCCTGGGGATCGAGCGCAGCAACCTGCATCGGAAGCTGAAAGCGTATGGGATCGAGCCGCCGAAGACGTAGAACCGAGCGCCGAGCACCGAGCGCCGAGAGGGCTCATAGCCGGTACCATGAGCCATCAGCCAAGAGCCATGAGCTAGCCAATGGCTGAGGACTGAGAGCTGGCGGCTGGGATATGCGTGACGATCGCGGGGTGATCTTCGACCTGGACGGCGTGCTGATCAACAGCGAGCCGCTCCATTGCTGCGCGTTCCAGGACGTCCTGGCGCCGTACGGGGTGACAGTGACCGAACAGGATTACTACGCGGAGTACCTCGTGTACTCCGACCGCGAGGTACTGGAACGGCTCCTGCCGGACCTTAGGGTGCTGGATGACGCCGTGGCGGCCAAGGAGCGGCGTTACTGGGAGCTGTTGGAAGCCGGAGTCCCGGCCTTCCGGGACGGCCTCGCCCTCCTGGCAAGGACCGACGGGTGGCGCGTGGGCCTGGCGACGGGATCGATCCGGCGCGAGGCCGAGCTGGCGCTTCGCACGCTCGGCATCCGGGAGCGCTTCGGTGCGGTCGTGGCCCGTGAGGACTGCCGGCGGGGCAAGCCCGATCCGGAGCCCTACCTTCGGGCCGCGGGTGTCCTGGGCCTTTCGCCGCCCCGGTGCGTCGTGGTCGAGGACGCGCCCGGCGGCGTCCGAGCAGCTAAGGCGGCGGGCATGGCCTGCGTCGCCGTCACCCATTCCTGTCCGCGGGAGCAACTGGTCGAAGCGGACCTGGTAGTGGACGACCTAGCGACGGTGGAGATGGCGTCGCTCCTGGCCCATGGAGGACCTCAGTGATCGAGTCCACGACACTGGATGACGCGATCCGCCGTCGCCTGCGGGCTGTCCTGGCTCCTCTCCGGGTGGTGTATGGGGCCATGGTCGGTTCCATCTTGGTGTACTGGATCGTGGTGCAGGTGATCCGAAAGGTGGGCCAGATCCCCCGGGGGCGCGATATCTTCGCCGCCGTGGACTGGCTCCGCTATCCGCTGTACGTCCTGGGGATCGCCGCGTGCGTGTCCGTCGTGGTGACGCGCCGGCGGCTCTTCGACCCCGAGGGCGTCATCCGCCGGGCGCGGGGGCAGAACCTCCCCGAGGTGCTCTCCGCGCTCTCCTCGAACCAGGTGCTGATCTTCGCCGTGGGCGAGATCCCGGTGATCCTCGGCCTGGCCCTCTACTTCGTGGGCGGATACCTCCTGGACTTTTACATCCTGGCCGGACTGTCGGCGCTGGCTTTCGCCCTGGCCTATCCATCGGCGGTGGAGTGGGAGCAGGTCCTCATCCGGATCCGCGCCTTCCGGCCGGAGCTGTTCGAGCAATCCAGTCCTACTGGATAGGGGCTCTCGACCGTGGACGCCGCGACGGGCGCATCCATTCCGACGGAGCTGGAAGTCAGCCGGCAGAAAGTCCGGGTGGCCAAGATCTCGGCGATGGCGGCGCTGTGCCTCGTCGTCGCCAAGGCCGTCATCGGCTGGCAGACGGGAAGCCTGGGTATCCTCTCGGAGGCCGCCCACTCCGCCCTGGATCTCATCGCGACGCTCATCACTCTCTTCGCCGTCCGGGTGGCGGACCGCCCGGCCGACCTGGATCACCATTACGGCCACGGGAAGGTGGAGAACCTCTCCGCCCTGGTGGAGGTGGCACTCCTGCTGGCGACCTGTCTCTGGATCATCTACGAGGCAATCGAGCGGCTGGTGGGGAAGCCGGTCGAGATCGCGCCGAGCTGGATCGCGTTCGCGGTGATGATCGGTTCCATCGTCGTGGATGTCTCGCGATCCCAGGCCCTGGCCAGGACGGCCAAGGCAACGGGCAGCCAGGCCCTGGAGGCGGACGCGCTGCACTTCCGGATGGATGTCTGGTCGTCGTGCACGGTCCTGGGCGGCCTTGCCGCAGTCTGGGCGGGCCGCCGCTGGGGAATCCCCTTGCTGTTCATGGCGGATGCCGTGGCGGGCATCCTGGTCGCGGCCATCGTCCTGACCGTGGGCGGCCGGCTGGCGAGACGCGCCGCGGACGCCCTGCTGGATCGCGCGCCGCTCGACCTGGTGGACCGGATCCGCGCCGCCGTTAAGAGCGTCCCGGACGTCCGGGGACCTGTGAGCCTCCGGGCGCGCCGGGTGGGCCCCCGCCTCTTCGTGGATGCCGCCGTCTCCATCGGCCGCGGCGCCTCCCTCGAGAGCGCACATGCGGTCATGGACCGGGTCGAGGAACGCATCCGCAACGTGGCGCCGGATGCCAGCGTCGTGATCCATGCGGAGCCTTTGCGGACCGAGGGCGAAGAGTCTGGGCGAAGCCATCCGGCTCGTGGTGTCTCGTCACGCCGCGGGTGCACACGACCTTTTCATCCACGACGCCGACGGGAAGCCGTGCGTGGACCTGCACCTGGAGGCGCCGGGAGAACTCACATTGACCGAGGCGCATACCTTGACGGAGCAGATCGAGGCCGACCTGCGCCGGGAAGTTCCGCGGTTGGGCCGCGTATACATCCATGTAGACCCGATGCGGGAGGATCACGCGCGGGTTGTCGGAGTCGACACGGATGCCGGGCGTGTGGCCGGGCGCCTGCGGACGCTGGCTCTTACGATCCCCGGGATCCACGAGTGCAGGAACATCTCGGTCCGGTTGGTCGAAGGGCGAATCTGGATCACCTGTGATTGCACCATGGACGGCAGCCTGTCGCTGCAAGAGGCTCACGAACTGGGCCTGGAGCTGATGCGGCGAGCGCGGCAGCAGATTCCGGGAGTTGAGCGGGTCTCGGTGCATGCCGAACCCGCCGCCCGGGATGCGTGATCCGCGCATTTCGGAGGAAGCCGATACTGCTCAGGCAGCCACAGATTACGCAGACTCCTCTCTCGGCTCTGTCCTGAACTGCCTGAGCCGCGAAGTGTGCGGTTGGCTGTCCGATCAATTCGGTCATGTCTCAATTCCACTCCACGACAAAGCATTCAAGCCCTGAGCAGCCCGCCTTCCGCGTCCGCGAGGCGACGCCGGAGGACAACGCGGCCCTGCTCACCCTGGACCGGCAGTGCGTGGTCGCGGCTGCCACGCCGGTCGCGTTCGACCGCTCGCCGGATTTCTTCGCGCGCTCCAGGCCTTACGCTCACTGGCGAACCTATGTGGCCGAAGGGGAGTCGGGCCTGATCGGCGTCGGCGCGATGGCGCTGAAGCGAGTCCTCGTGGATGGCCAGCCCGTCGAGGCGGGGTACTTCTACGACCTGCGCGTGGCGCCCGGCTACCGCCGCCTGGGGGTCGCGAAAGCGGTGGGTGATGCGATCCGGGCATACACGCGATCGCTTGGCCCCGCGATCGGCTACTCCCTGGTCATGGAGGGAAATGTCGCGTCGCTCAGCTTCGTACAAGGCCGGGGCTCCCGGCCCCGGCGGTCCTGCGCGCTGAGCCTGATCCCGGTCGAGGGCATCGGCGTGACCGACTCGACCCGGCCGAGGGCGCTGGGCGACGCAGAGATGGAGTCTGCGCACCGTCTGGCGCGGGCAGCGCATCCGGATCACGACCTGTTCCCCTTCCCGGATGTGGCATCGGTCCGCGACCGGCTCCGTCGGCTGGACGGGTCAGGGTTCGATGGTCTGTACGGATGGGGCGATAGGGGCAGCCTCGCTGGTTGCTTCGGATTGTGGGACTATTCACCGGTCATGCGGATGCGCATCCTCCACGCGGGAGGTGAGTGGGCCTGGGCAGCCGGGCGCGACCTCCACCTCGTCTTCTTGATGCCCCTCGGATTCCGGGATGCGCGCGGGTTGGCAGACGCGGTGAAATTGGCTGCGGGGTGCCTGCCGAAATCGCCGGCGCCGGGTGTGGCGCGCGTCCTGGCCCTCACGCACGACCAGGCGGATCCTGCGTATGCCGCGCTGGATCAGTTTCAACCCATCCGGATGGGCTTCACCCTCTTCGGCCTCGAGTTGGGCGGGGCGGGCAATCTCTCTCTCGGGGACCGACCGGTGTTCGTCGATCCCGCCGATCTCTGAATCAATGGGCGTTTGAACCGCCGGTACCAACGGCACCGCCGTTGGTGCGCCAAGATTGCCAAGACGATGTTCAAATCGGGCAGCCGGGGAAATCGGCGGCCTCGAATCCCTGATTGCCAAGTTGCCGGGTTGCCTGACTGCCTGCACATGGTGTTCCGGGGACCCAGCGCCGGCGCTGGGTATCCTTGGCGGTTACCTTTGAGGGTTTTCTATGCCTGAGCTTCCCGAAGTCGAGGTGATCCGCCGGGACCTCGCGCGGTCCGTTGAGGGTTGCCGGATCCAAGACGCCAAGATCGCAGAGGCTCGGCTGACCCGCCGTCGAGGAACGCCCCGCAAGGTGGAGGCGGCGCTGAGAGGGCAAAGGGTGCGGGCCCTGCGTCGCCGTGGAAAGTTCTTCGTATTCGATCTCGGGCGGGAGAGCCTGATCGTCCGACTGGGAATGACGGGCCAGCTACTCTGGTCAGAGAACGGCGAGGGGTTCCGACCGGATCAGCACACCCACGCCGAACTGATCTTCGAGGGGGGCGGGATCCTGTACTACCGGGACATCCGGAAGTTCGGCGAGCTGTTCACCCTGCCTACGGCAAGCGTCGAAGCTACGCTGCGGGTCGGGGTCGAGCCGCTGGGACCCACGTTCACGGCGCAAGTTCTCCAGAGGATGTGCCGATCTGCCTCGAAGATCAAACCCCTCCTGCTGAATCAGACGAAGATTGCGGGCATCGGGAACATCTACGCCGACGAGGCTCTTTTCCGGGCGGGGATTGGGCCCACGAGGCGCGCGGCCTCCCTTCGCCGGGAAGAGATCCGGACCCTCCGCCGGGCCATCCGCGCGGTGCTTCAGGCCGGGATCCGGCACCGGGGCAGTTCCATCTCCAACTACCGGGATGCGCGCGGACAGCCAGGGCGCTTCGCTGCCCTGCATCGCGTCTACCACCGACACGGCAAGCCCTGCCTCTCCTGCGGAACGCCGATCCGGAGGATCGTGCTGGGCCAGCGCGGCACCCACTTCTGCCCGACCTGCCAGCGATGAATGCCAGCCGTCAGCCATCAGCGATCAGCCATGAGCGGTGAACAGCGGGACGTGGAGATCTTGCCGGAGTGGGGTCGAGCCGCTGACGCGATCTTGGCACGTCCCGGGGTTGTCGTGTTGCTGGGTGCTTCGGATTCCGGCAAGACGACCCTGTGTCGGATTCTCGCGGAGCATTGGAGGGCCGCTGGGCGAGCGGTCGGCCTGGTGGATGGCGACATCGGCCAGTCGTCCATTGGCCCACCGGCGACCGTCGGCCTCGCCATACTCCCGGCCGATCTCCGTTTCTCCGTTTCCCCGGTTCCCCGGCTCCTGTACTTCGTCGGCTCCACCTCCCCTCCCGGCCACCTGCTTCCGCTCATCCTCGGGACGCAGGCGCTGGTTCAGACCGCCAGAGACCAGGGAGCCGAAATCGTGTTGGTGGACACGACGGGGCTAATCTCGGGGGCCGTGGCGGCCTCCCTTAAGTGGCACAAGCTCCAGGCGATCCGGCCGCAGCATGTCCTTGCCCTTCAGCGACAGGGCGAATTGGAGCCCATTCTGCACTTGGTAGAAGGCCAGGCGAATGTGCAGATTCATCGCCTGCCCGTTTCGGCCAAGGCTGCGCGAAGAAGCCATGCCGCCAGGCGGGTATACAGGGAGGAGCGATTCCGGGAGTATTTCGCCTCGGCTTCGCAGCATGATCTGCAGTGGAAGGACCTTCGATTCTCGCGGCTGTGGCTCAACACCGGACGTCGCGTGAGTCGCGATCAGTTTGCCGTGATGGGCGAATGGCTCCAGACGACGCCCCTGTACGCCGAGGTATTGGGGGAGGAAGGGCTGGTATTCGTTCGGGGTGCCTTCAGCCGTGCAGCGCTGTACCAAGTCCGAAACGCGCTTCAAGCCGTGGATGTGCTGGTCATTGACGTGGAGCAGCTTCGCGCGACCCTACTGGGACTGCACGATCAACACGGCGCGTGTCTGGCGCTGGGCATCCTTCAGGACTTCGATCCAGAGCGAGAGCGACTTCAGGCTCTCACCCCGCTCCAGGATCCCACTCAGGTCAGAGGCGTTGCCTTCGGATCCCTCCGGCTTGAATCAAGCGGCAAGGAGCTGGGCACCGCCCCGTGGCGGTGAGTGAATGGTAGGCTCTCCCGCTGATTGTAGGAGGAGAGAACCGGTGTTAAGATTGAACCAGGGATGAGAGATGTCCTGGCCGGCGTATCTTGAGCTACACCAAACAGGGGAACTCCAGCAGCGGGCCAAGGCGGCCGAGCGCCTCTTGGAGCCGTGCCGGGTCTGTCCGCGCGAGTGCTTGGCCCAGCGACTTCAGGGCGAGACCGGCGTGTGCGGCGTCGCCGAGAACGCCATGATCTCGAGCTACGGCCAGCATTACGGCGAGGAGCGTCCCCTGGTGGGAACCGGCGGCTCGGGGACGATCTTCCTGGCGCACTGCAATCTGTGCTGCGTCTTCTGCCAGAACTACGAGATCAGTCAAGAGGGCGAGGGACAGGTCGTCCCTGTCCGGAGACTGGCGGAGATGATGCTCGACCTTCAGCGGATGGGCTGCCACAACATCAACTTCGTGACGCCCACCCACCAGGTGCCGCAGATCCTCCGGGCGCTGCCGTTGGCGGTCGAGGGCGGCCTGCAGGTCCCTCTGGTGTATAACTGCGGTGGTTACGAGTCGCTGGAGACGCTCCGAATCCTGGACGGGGTCTTCGATATCTACATGCCCGACTTCAAGTATGGGGATTCCGAGGCGGCCAAGCGATACTCGAATGCGGAGAATTACCCCGAGGTCGCCAAAGCTGCGTTCCAGGAGATGCATCGCCAGGTGGGCGACCTGACACTGGATCGCCAGGGCATCGCCCGCCGCGGGTTGCTGGTGCGCCATCTCGTGCTGCCCAACAACCTTGCGGGAACGGGTGAAGTTGTCCGCTTCCTGGCCGAGCTGTCCGAGGACACCTACGTGAACATCATGGCCCAGTACCGGCCCTGCTATCGGGCCCACGAGTATCCACCTCTGGCCCGGAGGCCGACGAGAGCGGAGTACGAGGAGGCCCTGCAACAGGCGCGGGCGGCCGGCCTCCACCGGCTCGACGGGTATTGCTGATGGTTATCGCCCCCGGAGCCAGCCCTCCGGACGCCGGGTTCTACGGCGGGCAATCAGGCAATCCGGCGCACCCAAAGGGTACCCGGCAATCAGGGGTTCCCAGTTGCCAGGTTGCCCAGTTGCCAGATTGCCGTGGTATCTTAGCGCATTGGCGGTTCGATTGAATCGATGAGAAACATCGAGATCACAAATCTGTTTAACGAGATCGCCGACTTCCTGGAGGTGAAGGACGAGAATCTGTTCCGCATCCGGGCCTACCGGCGCGCGGCCCAGGTCGTGGAGGGCCTGTCCGAGGACATCGCGGCGATTGCCGCGCGGGAAGGACTGCTGGAGATCCCTGGGATCGGCAAGGACCTTGCGGGGAAGATCCAGGAGTACCTGGCCGGCGGCAGGATCGAGTACCTCGAGAGCCTGCGGAAGGAGATCCCGGCCGGCGTGATCGAAATGATGGGGATCCACGGGGTCGGGCCGAAGACGGCCAGGCACCTGTACGAACAGATCGGCGTGGATTCGGTGGAAAAGCTGGAGGAGCTGGCGAAGGCCCATAAGCTCGCTGGCCTTCCCGGCATCAAGACCAAGACAGAGGAGAACATCCTGAAGGGGATCGCTGTCTGGCGGAGCGGGCGCGAGCGCATGCCCCTTGGGACAGCCCTCAGCCTGGCCGAGGCGATCCTGGAGAGGCTCCGGGACCTTCCGGAGGTGGACCAGATCGAGGCTGCGGGAAGTCTTCGCCGCATGAAGGAGACCGTGAAGGACATCGATATCCTGGTGACCTCGAAGAAACCGGCACGAGTAATGGAGGTCTTCGTCGGGTTGCCGAACGTGGCCGAGGTCCTGGCCCACGGGGAAACGAAGTCGAGCGTTCGCCTGCGCGAGAATATCGCGGTGGACCTGCGCGTGGTCGAGCCGGACTGTTTCGGCGCCGCCCTCCAGTACTTCACCGGATCCAAACAGCACAACATCCGGGTGAGGGAACTCGCCCAGCGCAAGAGGCTGAAGGTCAGCGAGTACGGGGTCTTCAACGAGAAGACCGACCGGCGGGTGGCGGGAAGGACCGAGGAAGAGGTATACAAGGCGGTCGGGCTCCCCCTCATACCGCCTGAGCTCCGCGAGGACGGGGGCGAGATCGAGGCGGCGCTCGAGGAACGACTCCCGACCCTGATCTCGCTCTCGGACATCCGGGGCGACCTCCAGATGCACACGACCTGGAGCGATGGGGCCCATTCCCTGGCGGAGCTGGCCGAGGGCGTCCGGGCCAAGGGCTACGATTACATGGCCGTGACCGATCACTCCAAATCGGCCACGGTCGCCGGCGGCATGAAGGACGATCAAGTGCTCCAGATGATCGCCGAGGTCCGGGTCCTCAACAAGACGATGAAGGGGCTTCGCGTCCTGGCCGGCTGCGAGGTGGACATCCGGGGGGACGGGACGCTGGACTTCCCGGACGAGATCCTCCGGCAGCTCGACCTCGTGCTGGTCTCGGTCCACTCGCGCTTCAAGATGACCCAAGAGGAGATGACGGCGCGGATCGTGCGGGCCGTGCGGCACCCCCTGGTCCACCTGCTGGCCCATCCCACCGGACGGCTCATCGGCGAGCGCGGCGCCTACGAGGTGGACATGGAGGCGGTGCTCACCGCGGCCCGGGCGGCCGGGGTGGCAGTCGAGATCAACGCCTCGCCGTCGCGGCTCGACCTGAACGATCTGCATGCGCGGCGGGCCAAGGAGCTGGGGATTCCCGTCGCGATCAATACCGACGCACATACCGTCCCTCAGTTGGACAACATGCGCTTCGGCGTTTCGGTGGCGCGGCGTGGTTGGCTGACGCCCAAGGAGGTTCTGAATACCTGGCCGGAGAGACACTTGCTGTCGTGGCTGGAGAAGAAGCGGTCCCGCGCCTGATGGATTGACGGACCCGAAAGTAGGGGAGACGGTGAGCGGATAGACCATGGCAGTTAAAGTCGGGTGCTGCGGTTTTTCCATGGCGAGAGCCGAATACTACCGGCGGTTTCCCGTGGTGGAGATCCAGCAGACCTTCTACAACCTGCCGCGGATTGCCACGGCCGAGCGGTGGCGGCGCGAGGCGCCCACCCGCCACTCGCGGAATGGGTCGGCCGGCTTCGAGTTTACCATGAAGGCCTGGCAACTCATCACCCACGAGGCGTCGAGCCCGACGTACCGGCGGCTGCGCAAGGCAATCCCCGAGGCGGAAAAGGGTCTATACGGAGGTTTTCAGCCGACCGAACTTGTGATGAACGCTTGGAGCGGGACGGCGGCGTTTGCCCGGGCCCTGCGGGCGAGCGTGATCGTCTTCCAGTGCCCGCCGCGATTTACGCCCATGCCGACGCACGTGGAGAATTTGCGGAAGTTCTTCCGCACGATTGACCGCGCGGGCTTCGTGGCGGCGTGGGAGCCGCGGGGCGACTGGCCGCCGGATCTGGTCCGGGGACTGTGCGCGGAGTTGGGGCTCGTCCACGTGGTAGATCCCTTGAAGCAGCGGCCGCAGAGCGAGGGGTTGCGCTATTTCCGCCTTCACGGGGTGACGGGCTACCGGTATCTGCACACCGACCAGGACCTCCAAGCTATCCTGGAGCAGTGCGACGCCGAAGCCCCGACTTACGTGCTCTTCAACAACCTGTTCATGGGGGAAGACGCCCTCCGCCTCCAGAAGCTGCTGGCCCGGCCGGCCCTGCGGTCCGTTCGGTTGGCCCGCCAGCGCGGCGCGTGACGGGGCGAGGATTCCTATGAGCCGCCACGAGGCCCGCTGCCGGATCGGAACCAGCGGCTGGAATTACCCACATTGGTCCGGGATCTTCTACCCGGAGGGGATGAAGCCAGCCGCCTGGCTCCAGCACTACGCGCGGTACTTCGTCACGGTGGAGGTCAATAACACCTTCTACCGCCTTCCGAGCCCGGAGGTCTTCATCCGCTGGGAAAGGGGCGCCCCACCCGGCTTCACCTTTGCCCTTAAGGCCAGCCGGTTCATCACGCACGTGAAGCGCCTCCTGGAGCCGGAGCGGTTCGCGGCCGAGTTCCTCCGCCGGGCGGCCGGGCTGCGGGGGAAGCTCGGTCCGATCCTATTCCAGATGCCGCCATCCGGACGGGCCAATCTGGCGCGCCTGTGCCTCTTCCTCGAGTATCTCGCACACCAGAGGATCCTCCCGGGCGGGCAATTGGCCTTCGAATTCCGCGAGCCGAGCTGGCTGGTTTCCGACGTGTTCGCTGCCCTGGAGAAGGCCAATGCCGCCCTGTGTCTGGCGGATTGGCCGGACCTCACCGTCGAGGGACCGATCACGGCCGACTTCGTGTATATTCGGCGTCACGGTGCCGGAGACCTCTACGCAGGGAGTTACTCTCGCGCTGCGCTCCGTCGCGAGGCGGACCGAATCCAAGGATGGCTCGGTGACGGCCGAAGCGTGTACGTCTATTTCAACAACGACGCCAACGCCCATGCCGTGGCAAACGCCTTGACCCTCAAGGAACTCTTGGGTTAAGGTGCTCCCCGGTTCTGCCGGCTACGGAGCGCTGAGAACCTCGCCCACCCAAGGTCCACGATTGTCGGGAAGGAGTGCGACATGCCGACCTTCACCACCCGCCCCGTCGTCATGGGCACGCGCGGGGTCGTCACATCCGGACATTATCTGGCCACCGCCGCGGGCTTCCGCATCATGGAACAGGGCGGGAACGCCATCGACGCGGCGGCGGCCATGTGCTTCTGCCTGAACCTCCTCGAGCCGCAGAGCAACGGGATCGGCGGGGAGGTGCCGACGCTCGTCTATTCGGCCAAGGAAAGGAAGGCCTTCGCCATCTGCGGGATGGGCTGGTCGCCGAGGGCCCTCACCATCGCGTGGTGCCGCGAACACAATATCGACCTCATCCCCGGGGATGGATACCTCCCGGCGTGCGTGCCGGCGACGGTGGACACCTGGGCAACGGCGGTGGCCCGCTTCGGGACGATGAGCTTCGCCCAGGTGCTGCAGCCCGCCATGGAGTTGGCCGAAAGCGGCTTTCCGGTGTACGAGGGGCTGCACGCCAGTCTCACCGCCAATGTGCGGAAGTTCAGCGAGCGATACCCCACGACCGCCGAGATCTATTGTCCCAAAGGGCGCGTCCCCGAGGTGGGCGAGGTCCTCCGCAATCCGGACTGGGCCAATGTCCTCAGGACGATGTGCCAGGCCGAGGCGGCGGCCCGCCACAAGGGGCGCGTCGCCGGGATCGAGGCGGCGCGCGACGCCTTCTACAAGGGCAAGATCGCCGAACGGATCGTGGATTTCATCGCCAAGAACCCGGTTGAGGACGCCAGCGGCGTGGCGCACACCGGCCTGCTGTCCCTGGAAGACTTGGCGGAATGGCACGCGACGGTGGAGGAACCGGTGAGCCTCCGCTACCGCGGCCTTGATGTCCACAAGTGCCCGCCCTGGACCCAAGGGCCAGTCTTCCTGCAGCACTTGGCCATCCTGGAGGCGTATGACCTCAAGTCCCTGGGACACAACTCGGCGGAGTATCTGCACCTGCTGATCGAGTCGGCCAAGCTGGCCTTCGCCGACCGCGAGGCCTACTACGGCGACCCCCTCTTCGACGCGGTGCCGCTCCCCGTGCTGCTCTCGAAGGAATATGCGGCGAAGCGCCGGGGCCTCATCGGCGAGGAGGCCTCGCGCGAGATGCGCCCCGGCGATGCGGGTCGGGGCCTCCCGACCTACGCCACCTTCGATGTGGCGGGGGACAATCGCCGCGCCCTTCAGATCGCGGGCCGCTCGGTCCGAGAGTTGGGCCTGGGGCACGCCCACGTCGGGGACACCACGCATCTTGACGCCGTGGACCGCGAGGGCAACATGGTGGCCGCCACACCCAGCGGCGGCTGGATCGGCGACTCGCCGGTCATCAAAGGCCTGGGCTTCCCCCTCGGGACCCGGGGCCAGATGTTCTACCTCAATCCGGAGCGACCCAACGCCCTGGCGCCGCGCAAGCGCCCCCGAGCCACCTTGACGCCTTCGCTCGTCACGAAGGCCGGGGAGCCGTTCATGGTGTTCGGGACGCCGGGCGGTGATGGCCAAGACCAGTGGACCCTGCAGTTCTTCCTGAACTATGTGGAGTTCGGCATGAACATCCAGGAGGCTTTGGACGCGCCCACCCTCCACTCCATCCACTTCCCCTCGTCGTTCTACCCCCGACAGGCCTACCCCGGCCGCGTGGAGGCGGAGAACCGAATCCCCAAAGAGGTCATCGCGGCCCTGGAGCGCCGCGGCCACGAGGTCGGTCTTCTCGACGGGTGGGCGAATGGGAAGGCGATGGGGATTCGCTATGACAAGGACCGCGGCATCATCCTGGGCGGGGTGTCCCCCCGGCGGCTCATCGGCTACGCCCTGGGCTGGTAGGGGAAGAACGGAGCGGCCCAGTGAACACACCCCGCCAAGCTGCTGGCGCTGGTCGCCTCGATTGAGATGGAATCCCGGCCCATGATTGACCTCCACACGTTCTCGATCGTGGCGCGTGACCCGCGCGCGGGGGCGTTCGGTGTGGCGGTCTCCACGGCGCGGCCGAACGTGGGGAGCCTCGTGCCGTTCGTCTCGCGCCGGGGCGCCCTCGCCACCCAGGGCCGCGTCAACACCGATCTCGGGCGCCAGGGCCTCCACCTGCTCGATCAGGGTGTGCCGATTCACGTCGCGCTCCGGACGTTGCTGGAGACGGATCCGGACCGGGAGATCCGGCAGGTGCACGGGCTGGATGCGGAGCGGACTTTCTGCCACACGGGAGCGAACTGCGTCCCGTGGTACGGCCATCACGAGGGGGCTGGATTCACCGTCGCGGGGAACATGCTGACGGGGCCGGAAGTCATCCAGGCCATGGCCGACGCTTTCGGCGGGGCGGCGGGGCGGGACTTCTCCGACCGCCTTCTCGCGGCGCTCGAAGCGGGGCAGGCTGCGGGCGGTGACAAGCGCGGGAAGCAGTCCGCGGCCCTCCTGGTGGCCAGCGAAGAGCCCCGGATGTACCACAACCTCCGTGTGGACGATCACGCCGATCCCGTGGCCGAGCTGCGCCGCATCCACGACGTTATCGTCGCCCACACGAAGCAGATCGAGCGAGACTACGGCGCTGAAGGGGTCCGGCTGTTCGGCCGGGTGAAGTACTGAGCTGTCCATTCAGACCCGTTTCGCCTCGCCGAAGCATCGCGCGCCCGCCTTGACAAGGGCGGACAAGTGTGCGACCGTCTCTCTGCCGCCTCAGGAACACACATGGACCTCCAGGAAAAGATCCGCAGCCTTCCCGACGCCCCCGGGGTTTACCTCTTCAAGGACGAGCGCGGCGAGGTGCTGTACATCGGCAAGGCCGTGTCCCTCCGAAAGCGGGTCTCCACCTACTTCACCGGCCGCGATTTCGGCTACGACGGCGAGCGTCTCACCAGCATGGTGGGGCAGATCGCCGACGTGGAATTCCTGCTCACGCGGAACGAACTGGAAGCGCTGATCCTCGAAAGCAACCTCATCAAGCAGCGGCGCCCCCGGTACAACATCGTCCTCCGGGACGACAAGCAGTACCCGCTCATCCGGCTGAACCCCAAGGACCCGTTCCCGGCCCTGCAGGTGACTCGCCGGATCAAGAACGACGGCGCGCTCTACTTCGGTCCCTACGTCCCGGCCGGGACGATGTGGGACGTGCTGGCGCTGATCAACCGGACGTTTCCCCTGCGCACGTGCCGCAGCATCGCCGGGCGCACCCTCTGCCTCGAATATCACCTGGGCCGGTGCCTGGGGCCGTGCGAGGGGCTGCTGACCCAAGCGGAGTACGCGGAGGTCGTGCAGAAAGTGCGCCTTCTCCTGGAGGGGAAGGACCAGGAGGTCATCCAACAGCTCGAACAGCAGATGCACGAGGCGGCCGGCCGGCTGGAGTACGAGCGCGCCGCCACCCTGCGAGACCGGATCGATTCCCTGCGGCACGCGACGGAAGACCAGCGGGTGATCTCGGCCCGGGGGGAGGACCAGGACGTCTTCGGCCTGGCGCAGGAGGGGAGCGAGGTCCAGGTCCAGCTCCTGGTGGTCCAGGGAGGCAAGCTGATCGGCCGCAACAGCTTCGTCTTCGAGGGGGTGAGCCCCGGGGGGGCCGCCGGCGCGCTGGGCTCGCTGATCGCCCAGTACTACCTGGGCGCGCGCCACATCCCCAAGACGATCCTGACGTCCCACCCGCCGCCGGAGGCGGACCTTCTGGCGGCGATGCTGTCGTCGCGGGCGGGCCGGCAGGTGGAGATCCGCGTGCCCGAGCGCGGGCCCAAGGCCCATCTGGTCGAGATGGCGGTGGGCAACGCCCAGGCCATGCTGGCGCAGAGCCTCACCTCGAGCGGGGCGCGAGAGCGGGCCATGGAGGAGGTCCGGGAGGCCCTCGGCCTTCCCCGCCTGCCGCGGCGGATCGAGTGCACCGACATCTCCGACATCTCGGGCGTCCTAGCCGTGGGTTCGCTGGTCACATTCGTGGACGGCCAGCCGAGCCGGCGAGACTACAAGCGCTTCCGCATCCACACCGTGCCGGGGGCCGACGACTATGCCATGCAGCGGGAGGTGCTGGGACGGCGGCTCGCCAAGAAGGACTGGCCGCTGCCTGATCTCTTGTTGATCGATGGGGGCCGCGGCCAGCTCAACATCGGGGTGCTGGCCGCGAAAGAGGCGGGGCTTCCCGACCTTCCCCTGGCCAGCCTGGCCAAAGAGGAGGAGCTGGTGTTCCGGCCGCGGCGGGCGGAGCCGATCCGGCTTCCGGACGGCTCGCGGGGGAAGCATCTGCTCCAGCAGGTGCGCGACGAGACGCACCGGTTCGCTCTCGCGTACCATCGGAGTCTTCGCGGAAAGAGCGGCCTGCGGTCGGTCCTGGACGAGATCCCGGGGATCGGAGCCCGGCGGAAGCGCATGCTCCTCCAGCGATTCGGGAGCCTCAAGCGGTTGCGCGCCGCCTCGGTGGAAGAGCTCAAGACCGTGGGAGGCCTGCCGCCCCGCCTGGCCGAAGCGGCTCACCGTTTCCTGGGTTCCGTCGTCGAGTAAGGATCAAACGGGGACCGCAGATTACGCAGATTTCACCCCCGCCCGAGCCCTCCGCCGCTCCCATTCCGATTGCTCCCCCGCCAGTGGGAGGAGGGGCAGGGTGGGGGAGGGATGGGGTGGGGGATCTGCGTGGTGGTTCATTTCCGGGGTCTTTGACCAGAGGAGGCGACATGAAGCGAGAGGTCATCAGGAGCGAGCGGGCCCCCAAAGCCATCGGCCCCTACGAGCAGGCGCTGAAGCTCGACGGCTGGGTCTTCACGTCCGGGCAGATTCCCCTGGATCCCGGGACCGGCGCCATGGTCGAGGGCGGCATCGGCGCCCAGACGCGGCAGGTCCTGGAGAATCTGCGGGGGGTGTTGGAGGCGGCGGGGACCTCCATGGGTCGGGTCGTGAAGGCCACGGTGTACATGACCAACCTAGCCGACTTCCAGAAGATGAACGAGGTGTACGCCGAATACTTCCACCAGGACAAGCCGGTGCGCTCGACGGTGGGCGTGGCCTCGCTGCCCCGCGGGGCATTGGTGGAGATCGACGTCATCGCCCAGGCGTGATGGGGAACGGAGAAAAAACCAGGGGCCGGTCGCTGACCGGCCCCTGAAGGATTCCGCCCTCCGCCGTGGCTACTTGATGGCCACGGCCTTGACCTGCTTGAAGTCGGTCCAGCCCTGGATCACCTTGACCACGCCGTCCTGGACCAGGGTGGTCATCCCCTGGTCGCGGGCGACCTTCAAGAGCTCTTCGGCCGTCGCCCGCTTCTGGATCATCCGTTTGATCTCGTCGGTCCCGATCAAGAGTTCGTGGAGGCCGGTCCGGCCCTTGTAGCCGCTGTCCTTGCAGGTCTCGCACCCCTTGCTCCGGTACAGGACGAAGTTGTCATCGTACTGGTAGCCCAGCTTGGCGAAGGCCTCCTCGCCATAGGCGTGGGAAAGCTCGTCGAAGGCCTGTTTGGGCGGATGATACTTCTCCTTGCAGCCCTTGCAGAGGGTCTTGCACAGGCGCTGCGCCAGGACACCCAGCAAGGCATCCGCAAAGTTGAAGGGATCCATGCCCATTTCCAGGAGGCGGGTGACCGTCTCCACGGCGCTGTTGGTATGGAGGGTGCTGAAGACCAGGTGGCCGGTGAGGGAGGCCTCGATCCCGGTCTCGGCCGTCTCTTTGTCGCGCATCTCGCCGACCATGATCACGTCGGGATCGGCGCGCAGGAAGGCCCGCATGGCGGCGGCGAATGTCAGGCCGATCTTCGGCTGCATCTGGACCTGCCGGAGCCCGTACTGGGTGATCTCGACGGGGTCCTCGGCGGTCCAGATCTTCCGCTCGGGGGTGTTGATGTGCCCCAGGATGGCGTGCAGCGTCGTGGTCTTGCCCGATCCGGTGGGGCCCACGCACAGGATGATCCCGTAGGGCTTGGCGGCGATGTTCTTGATCTCCCGAAGGTTCCGCTCGGACATGTTCAGCTTCTCGAGGGGCAGGGGCTCGCTGGCCGCCAGGATCCGCATCACGATGTCCTCGTTGAAGCCGGCGGTGGGCACGGTGGCGACGCGCAGCTCGATCTCCTTGTTGCCCACCATGAACTTGATCTTGCCGTCCTGAGGCTTGCGCCGCTCGGCGATGTCCAGCCGGGACATGATCTTGTACCGGGAGACCAGGGCCCGGCGATAGGCCGGGGGGATCTTCTGGTATTCGAAACAGGTCCCGTCCACGCGGAACCGGATCATCGTCTCCCGCCTCTCCCCGTATGGCTCGACGTGGATGTCCGACACGCCCATCTTGTAGGCGTCGGAGATGATCTGGTTGGCCAGGCGGACGATGGCGCTGTCATTCTCGTCCACGACACCGGCGCCGGCGTCCTCCTGCTTTTCCTGCTCGGCCTCGCTTACCAGCTCGCCCATGATGTCGGCGAGGGAACCCTTGCCCGCCGGCTCGGCCTCGCCGCTGGCGGCGTAAAGGAACTGCAGGATGTCCCGCCGCAATCCGACGGCGAACTGGAGCGTCCGGCCGGGGAAGATCCGCCGGATGTCCTGGACCCGGTCCAGGCTGTTGGGGTCGTCGATGAGGATCTGGACACCATCCTTGTCCCGCTTCAGGGGGAGCCAGTAGTTCTTTTTCAGGTAATCCATGTTCAGGGTCCTGAGCAGCTCGGGGTCGAGGACCATCCGGCCGTCGTACTCGAAGAATGGGCACTGGTAGAACTGGCTCAGGGACTTGCCGATGTCCGCCTTGGGGACCTTGTACTTGTCGAGCAGGAGGGACTCGATGTCCGTCTGCCCCTTCCGGGCCTCGGCGATGGCGGCGTCCAGCTCCGCCTGCGTGATGCGGTTGTTGGCCACCAGGTAGTCGAACTTGGTGGGGGTCTTCCTGGCCAGCTTCAACTGGTTGAAGAAGGCGATGCCCAGCGTCCTGGCGATCTCGACGACCGATTCCTCGTCTTTCTTGGTGAACCGTCCACCGCTCTTCTTGTTGACGAGCTGGATGAGGCCCACCAGGTACTTGTTCTCGGCCAGGATCGGGTAGGTCAGGATCTGCTTGGTATGGAAGCCGCTCTTCTTGTCCCAGGAGCTGTCGAAGAGCAGGGCAGGGCTGATGCTGTTGAGCTCGACCCGGTTATAGGCGTCGCCGATATTCAGGGGGCGGCGATACTTGGCCACGAAGCCGGCGATGCTCTGCTCGCTGATGGGGACGCGGATTTCCTTTACCTCGTCGATGTCCAGGAACTTGGAGTAGATCTCCTTCCGCTCGGTGTCCACGGCGTACAGCGTGAGCCGCTCCGCATCGAAGAGCGAAAGGATCTCGTCCTTCAGGTCCACCAGGATGTGATCCAGGTCCTTCGCCGAGTGAATCTGGTCGATGATCTGCTTGACGTGCTCGGCACGGGCGACCTTCTGCTGGAGTTCCTGCAGGGTCTCGGGCTGGACCGTCGTCTGCATTGCAGTGCCTCCACGCACCCCACCCCTCCTCCCCTTCTGTGTGCGGGGGAGGGCACAGGCCTGAGCCGGGGGTGCCCCGGGGAAATCCGGAAACGATCTAAAGACTATTCCGGATCGCGCCCCAAGGCAAGTCGAAAGATTCCGCAGCCGGCCCCCGGCGTGTGCCGGATGTCACAACCAGGATGGTCGGTGAAGAGCAGCGGACCTCCCAGGTCCAGACATTTCCTTGCTGAGACGGCCGGTCCGCAGTATGCTGTGCCGGCCAGGGGGGGGTGGGTTCGCTCGTCGAGGCTGTTCCGGTCAGAGGGAGAGATCCGCCAGGAAGGAGGCCGCCGTGATCCCCGCCCACAGATACACCGTCGTCCCCCGGATTCCCGACCGCCTGAAGGAACTTGTACGCATCGCGATGAACCTGGCGTGGACCTGGGACCACGAGGCCATTGACCTCTTCCGTCGGCTGGACCCCAAGCAGCTTCTGTGGGAGCGGTGCTACGCCAGTCCGATCAAGATGCTGGGCCTGGTGTCTCAAGAGCGCCTGGTCGAGCTGACGACTGACGAGGGCTTCCTGGCCTCTCTGGATCGGGTCAGCGCGCGCCTCACGAGCTACCTGGAGCGGCCCACGTGGTTCGATCAGGCCTACCCGAAGCATGGCCTGTGCGTGGCGTATTTCTGCGCTGAGTTCGGGATCGTGGAGGGCCTGCGGCTGTACTCGGGAGGCCTGGGGATCCTGGCGGGGGATCACCTGAAATCCGCCAGCGACCTGGGCATCCCCCTGGTGGCGGTGGGTCTCATGTACCGGCGCGGCTACTTCCGCCAGTACCTCAACGCCGACGGCTGGCAGCAGGAACAGTACCCCGAGGCGGACTATTACAACCTCCCCATCGCGTTGGAGCGGCGATCGGACGGCGTCCCGGTCACCGTCGAGGTGGAGTTCCCCGGTCGCAAGGTGCAGGCCCAGGTCTGGCGCGCCCAGGTCGGGCGGGTCCCGCTGTACCTCCTGGATACGGACCTCGAGGCCAACGGCCCCGAGGATCGCGCCATCACGGGGTACCTGTACGGGGGCGATCGGGACATGCGCATACGCCAGGAGATCCTGCTGGGCGTCGGCGGGATCCGGGCGCTGGATACCTTGGGAATCGAGCCCACCGTCTGCCACCTCAACGAGGGGCACTCGGCGTTCCTGACCCTGGAGCGCATCCGCCGCCTGATCGTCCGGCACAAGGTGGGCTTCGCGGCGGCGCGCGAAGTGGTCGCGGCGAGCAATGTCTTCACGACGCACACGCCGGTGCCGGCCGGGATCGACGTGTTCACCCCCGACCTGATGGACCGCTACTTCGGGCCGTATTACAGGCAACTGGGGCTCAGCCCCGACGCCTTCGTGGGGCTGGGGCGACAGGATCCCGCGGACGGCAACGAGCCGTTCTCCATGGCGGTCCTGGCCATCCGGCTCTCCGGGGCCACCAACGGCGTGAGCGCGCTCCACGGACGGGTCTCGCGGCGGATGTGGTCCGGGCTGTGGCCGGGCGTCCCCGTGGACGACCTCCCCATCACCTCCATCACCAACGGCGTGCACGTCCGGGGGTGGCTCTCGCATGACATGGCCGGCCTGTTCGATTCCTATCTGGGCCCACGCTGGATCTCGCACCCGGCCGACCATTCGATCTGGGACCGGGTGGAGCAGATCCCGGACGCGGAACTGTGGCGGACCCACGAGCGGCGCCGGGAGCGGCTGGTGGCTTTCGCCCGGCGGCGCCTGCGCATGCAGCTCGAGCAGCGGGGCGCCCCGCCCGCGGAGCGGGAGCAGGCCGAGGAGGTGCTGGACCCCAAGGCCCTCACCATCGGGTTCGCGCGCCGGTTCGCCACCTACAAGCGGGCCACCCTGCTGTTCCGCGATTCCGAGCGGCTGGCGCGGATCCTGGGCGATCCGCAGCGGCCGGTGCAGATCATCTACGCCGGCAAGGCGCACCCGGCCGACCAGGAGGGGAAGGACTTCATCCGACAGGTGGTGCACTTCGCCCGCCGGCCGGAGTTCCGCCAGCGGATCGTCTTCCTGGAGGACTACGATATCAAGGTAGGACGGTACCTGTACCAGGGCGTAGATGTGTGGCTGAACACGCCGCGACGTCCCCTGGAGGCCAGCGGGACCAGCGGCATGAAGGCCACGGTCAACGGGGCCATCAACATCAGCGTCCTGGATGGCTGGTGGGACGAGGCCTACGATGGCACCAACGGCTGGGCCGTCGGACGCGGCGAGGAGTACGATGACCCGGGCTACCACGACCAGGTGGAGAGCCAGGCCATCTACCAGATGCTGGAGAACGAGGTGGTCCCGATGTTCTACACCCGGGGCCGGGACGGCGTGCCCCGGGAGTGGGTCCGGCGGATGAAGAACGCCATGCGCACCGTCTGCCCGATCTACAGCGCCTCGCGCATGGTGAAGGAATACACGGAGCGGTTGTACCTGCCGGCGGGGCAGCGCTGGGAGGTCCTGGGCGCCAATGGCCTGGAGCGGGCGCGGGCCCTCGCCGCGTGGAGGGAGCGGGTGCGGGCCAACTGGAAGGGGGTGGCAGTGCAGTCGGTCGATGCCGAGATGGTGGCCGCGCTGGAGGCGGGGACCACCCGGTCTGTCCGAGCGGAGATCACGCTGGGGGCGCTCACCCCGAAGGATGTGTCGGTCGTCCTGTATGCCGGCCCCCTCAGCGGCGAGGGAGAGATCACGTCGGCCACCGTGTCCGAGATGAAGGTCGAGGGGAGCCCCCGCACCGGCGCGTACATCTACTCGGGGACGCTCCAGGGGCAGACGACCGGGCTGCACGGATTCCGGGTGCGCATCCTGCCGGTGCATGAGGACCTCTGGAACCCGGTGCTCCACATGAACTGCATCGCCTGGGGATAGCGCCGAGCGCCGAGCACTGAGAACCGAGAGGCGAGAGCCGAGAAGGGAGCCTCGGAGGGGCCTGAAAATCTGGTGGACCGGATGGGGGTCATGTGGTATGTAAAGAGCCCTGCGCGGGCCGCCAGGGGTAGCCGGGGGCAGGGCAAGCGGGCGCTTAGCTCAGCTGGTTAGAGCGCCGTCTTCACACGGCGGAGGTCACTGGTTCGATCCCAGTAGCGCCCACCACGATCGCTCGAGGGGTTGGCAGCCACAGGCCAACCCCCTTTTGTTGTCTCGGTTCGGATTTTGGGGATTGCCTCGACCCCCCAACGCCCCCATCATTCCGTGATCCAATCCAGGACTCGCCCGCGGGCCTCCCGGAGGCCGAGGTGCTCCACCAGGCAGGCCGTCGGCCCGCCGGTCAGGCCGGCCGCGACGACCGCGGCGCCCAGCGCCGCCTCGTACCCGTCCGGGGTGGCGGGAAGCTGTACGAGGGGCAGTCCACTCGCCAGCGCCTGGCTGAACTCGACGCGGCGAACCCCGGTCAGGATTACCTCGGACAGCTTGTGGAATCCCAGGAGGCCGAGCGATTCTTTCTCGATGGCCTCCCACAGCGCCGCCCGCCCACAGCCGGGGGCAGGTGGCTGGGCATCCTGCATCCGGCGGGGGCTCGGCCACATTCCGGGGTGGGATGCGAAGGCGGCCGGTGCCCCCTCTCGCGTCGGGCCCGCCTGGTCCGCGGCCGTGCCCTTACCGTCCACGATACGGCCTTCCCGTATGACGAGCTGGCTCCGCGTGCCGATGCGGGTGTGCAGCAGGACGAAGTCGCAGGCCGCATGGGGACGGCCGGCGGCCTCCAGGCAATGGATGGCCCAGGCCGCGGCGCACAGGGCATCCGACGTCCCAAGGTCGAGCCGGTTGAGCTTTCGGTGGGGCGGAACCGACGGAAGCAGCTTCACCGCAGGAATGCAGAAGGCCCGGAGAGAGCGACGCCGCGCCTCCGCCAGGAATTTCCCGAGTCCATCGGCGGTCGGACCGCCGGGCTGGAGCGTCATCTCGAGGATGTCCTGATCCAGGATCTCTCCGACGCGGGTGACGGGCACCCCGAATCCGGAAGGCAGGACGATGGGCATGACGGGATGGAGGGCGATGAGATCCTCGACGAAATCCCACAGCTCGTCCATCCGGGCGAAGGTCTGGAGGTCGGCCGTCCGGTCCTCGTCCCAGGCCGCTGTCCTGCAGGCCGCCGTGTCGTAATCGATCCCCAGGGAGAGCATCGGCCGAGCCCCCGCGCGCGTTTCGCCTAACCCCAATCCGAAATTCTCAACCGCCAAGGACACCCAGCTGGGGCTGGGTACCCGGAACGCCAAGATCGAAATAGCCTATTGGGGGAACGAACAAAACTTCTGAACGCCTCAGGAGCGCGGTTTCGCGTTCCTCGGTGGAGAGGTCGGAACATCATACCCCTGGCGGCCCGGGTACCCAGCGCTTACGCTGGGTGATCATGGCGGTTCAAGGGTTTTCTCGGATCAGGGCTAAGTCTACTGATTTCCGGTCGCGAGGACAAGTCCGGATTCGTTCTTCGCCCTTGCGCCGCGCTGCGCGATGGCGGTGTCGTGGGAAGGGCAGAGAAGGGGTTGACCTCGATCGAAGTGCGTGGCATTCTGCATGGGGGTCCACAGCGCGTGAGATCCAGGTATCGGAATCGGTATTCGTCAACTGCGGCTGGCAAGGGAGGATCGGCATGATCGGCTCGGGAGCGTTCCGGTGGGAGGTGGCGGAGGGTCGAAGAGAATGGCGGAGCGGGCGTGGGTGGGGATCGGTCCTGCGCCTCGTGAGCGGTGCTGCCCTGGTGTTGCATCTCGTGAGCGGCCCCGTCCTTGCGGCGAAACCCAAGGGACCATCGGGCGGGGCCGCGGGACCCGGTACCTCCGCCTGGATCACCATCCATGCGGCCACCGGCGACATCCTGGCCAGCCAGGAGCCGGATCGCCCCGGCGCGCCCGCCTCCATGACCAAGATGATGCTGGCGCTTCTGGTGATGGAGGCGATCCGGGACGGCCAGCTGAAACTCGCGGATCCCGTTTCCACCTCGGCACTGGCGAGCAAGATGGGTGGGTCTCAGGTCTACCTCAAGCAGGGGGAGGTCTTTCCTGTTGAGGACATGATGGCGGCGCTCCTCATCGGCTCGGCCAATGATGCGGCCGTGGCGCTGGCCGAGCGATTGGCCGGCAGCGTCCCGGGGGCGGTGCGCCGGATGAACGAACGGGCGGCCGAGTTGGGGCTTGTCTCGACCCGTTTCGCGTCGGTCCACGGCCTGCCGCCCGGGCCCGGGCAGGAGGGGGACGTGACCACGCCGCGAGACATGGCCCGGCTCTCGCAGGAGTTGGTGAAGTTTCCTGAGATCCTCCGCTGGACGTCCACCCCCGAGGCCCCTTTCCGCCAGGGGGCGTTCATCCTCCAGAACAGCAATCACCTGATCGGACGCTTTCCCGGGGCGGATGGACTGAAGACCGGCCATTTCCGGGAGGCCGGGTACAGTGTCACTGCCACGGCCACTCGCGGGAATCTGCGGCTCATCACCGTCGTGATGGGGGCGCCCACGAATCGCGCCCGGTTCGAGGAGGCGGCGCGCCTCCTGGAAGAGGGCTTCAGCCGGTACGTCGAGGTGGTCGTGGCGAAGGCGGGGGCGCCGCTTCAGACGGACATTCATCTTCCGCGGGCGAACGGCGCCTTCCGTCCCGTCACGGGGAGCGACGTCCGGGTGTTGGTGCTCCGGGAGCAGAAGGACACCATCCGGACGAGCGTGGACGTGCAGGCCGGGCTGCGGGCGCCCCTCGCCAAGGGCCAGGCGGTCGGCACGCTGGTCGCCCGCGTCGGGGATCGCGAGATCGTCCGCGCCCCGGTGGTGACGCCGGCGGGGATCCCCCGGGCTTTCTTCTGGTGGCTGACGCCCTGGCGGTGATTCGGAGTGATGGTCATCCCGTTCCCCGTGGGCGATCGCTCACCCCACAGGAGGGGACGATGAAACGGCGCACGATGCTTCGGGGGGCGGCGGCTGCTGCAGGAATGGCGTCGCTGATCTCGTCCCGCGGGGCCGGCGCGACAGGGCAGTCCGGACCCGGTCAACCTCTGAGAGACCGCCAGGACATCTCTCTGCCGAAGCCGAATCTCAAGGGCGAGATGACCCTGGAGGAGGCCGTCGCGCGCCGACGCTCGATCCGGGACTTCACCCATCACCCGTTGAGCTTGGCGCAGATGGGACAGCTCCTCTGGGCAGCGGAGGGCATCACCGGCCGGGCCTCCTACCTCAGGGCGCACCCCTCGGCCGGCGCGTTGCACCCCCTGGAGGTTTACCTGGTGGGTCCGGATGGGATCTTTCACTACCGACCGGAAGGGCATCGCGTGGGCCTGGTGCGTTCCGGCGACAAGCGGGAAGCGCTGGCCCGGGCGGCCTACGGGCAGTCGTACGTGGCGGAGGCAGCCTGCGTCATCGTCATTGCGGCCGTCTACGCGAGGACCACGGGGAAATACGGGGACAGGGGTCGAATGCGGTACGTCCCCATGGATGCGGCCCATGCCGCCCAGAACGTCCTGCTGCAGGCAGTGGCGCTGGGCCTGGGGGCGGTGCCGGTGGGGGCTTTCGATGACGAGGCGGTCCGCGCGGTTCTGGGCGCGGCGGCCAACGAGGTGCCGCTCTATCTCATCCCGGTCGGCAAGGCGAAGAGCTGAGGGGCAGGGGTGCAGAGGCACCCAAGGGGTACCCGAGGAGCGGGGGCAGGGGCGAGTCCGACGAGTGCCTTCGTGCGGCCGGCGCTGCTGCAACGCGAGGAAGGACGGCGCGTCGTGTGTCTCACCTGCGAGCGGCGCTGTCGCCTCGTGGAGGGCGGGACGGGCTGGTGCCGGACCCGCCGGAACGAGGGCGGCGTTCTTTACACCCTGATCTATGGAGCGGTCTCCTCTCTGTCGGCCAACCCCATCGAGAAAAAACCGCTCTACCATTTCTACCCGGGAACGTATGCGCTCACCGCCGGGAGCTGGGGATGCAATTTCGGCTGCCCCTGGTGCCAGAACTGGGAAATCAGCAAGAAGCTACCGCCGCCGGCGGGTCCCTTCACCTCTCCGGCAGCTTTCGTGGACGAGGTCGTTCGCGTCGGCTGCCGCGGTACGTCCATCAGCTTCAACGAGCCCACCCTATCCCTGGAGTGGTCCCTGGAGGTCTTCCGGCTGGTCCGTTCTCGAGGACTGTACAATACTCTTGTCACGAATGGCTACATGACGCCGGACGCCCTGCGCCTGCTGGTCGAGGCCGGTCTGGATGGGATGAACGTGGACCTGAAGGGTAAGGCAGAGGCGGTGCGACGTCACTGCAAAGGGATAGACGTAGAGAGGGTGTGGAACGCATGCCGCCTCGCCCGTGAGGCCGGCGTGCACCTGGAACTCACAACCCTGGTGATCCCCGGGGTCAACGACGACGATTCCTCCCTTCACGAGGTCGCCGGGCGCATCGTGTCTGGGCTGGGCGCCGACGTGCCCTGGCATGTCACTGGGTACTTCCCGGCGTATAGGTTTCACGCGCCGCCAACGTCCGTCGCGATGCTGGAGCGAGCGTGGACGATCGGGCGCAAGGCCGGGCTCCGGTTCGTGTACCTCGGGAATGCGCCGGGCCATCCCTCGGGGAACACCACTTGCCCGGACTGCGGCGCCCTGCTCATCGAGCGGTGGGGGCTGGCCGTGACCCGGAATCGCCTGCGCAATGGATCCTGTTCGGCGTGCGGAAGGAGCATCCCGGGTGTGTGGGGACCGGGACCAGCGGACCGGGCAGGAAGGTGCTGACAGCGGTACGGGAACGGAGTAGAATGTGTCAACTCGACGAGATCACCGGGGACAGGGGCGAATCCAGATGAATTCACGCCGAGCAACGGCAAGATGCCTGTGGCTGCTGGTCCTTTTCGCGGCGGGCTGTTCAAGTGCCCCCGCGGTGGTTCCGACGCAGCCCATCGAGGCCCAGCAGTTCCATGGGAGGCGCGGAGGAGTTCTCGTCGGCGTGGACCCCTACTTCACGGCGGAGCAGACCCGAGCGGTCTTCCGTGGAGGCGAGAGGTTTCCGGAAAGCGGCGTGCTTCCGGTACAGTTGAGCATCGAGAACGGTAGCAGAGGGGAGATCAAGGTCGATCCGACAGACTTCAGGCTGGTCCGCCCCAATTCTCAGGAGGAAGGGCGGGTCTCTGCCCAGGACGCCTTTTCCCTGGTGAGGACGCAAATTCGCTATTGGGCCCTTCTCCCGATCATCGGCACCTCCGTCACTGCGGCTCGAAACGAGCCCATCCTGAAGGATCTTGAATCCCGCGAGCTGCGAGAATCCACGATCCCCTCGGGTGCCACGACAACCGGATTTGTCTATTTCAGGATTTCCGAGAACGAGAAGAACCTGGCAGGCAGCCGGGTGATGATCGTCCTGAAGACGGCTTCGGGCCAAGATTTGACCTTCGAGATCCCCATCGAAGGACGCCGCGACATCCCGGTAGCGTCCACTCCGGCCAAGTCCGCTGCACCACCGGCGCCGTCGAAGCCGGTGCCGTTGGATCCGAAGGTGCCGTCAAGCCCCACCCGCATCGAAGGGGCCGGCGGCGGCGTCATCATCCGGAGCCCCGCGCAGTAGTCTGCGGAATCCGGTCTTACCGGAGCAGCGTCGGCCCCTCTTTGCGTACGCCTTTGCCTGTGATTCTCCCGCGCCTCAGCCCCGGGAGACCACCTCGACCTCTCCTGTCGCTCCGTTGACCCGGACCCGATCGCCGGTCCGGAGGACGTCCCGGGGATTCGCGTCCAAACCGTCGACGATCGGGATCTTCACCTTGAAGAAGGCGTCCGCCAGGAGCGCGCACGCCACGATCATGGGCTCGCTCTTCACGTTCACGATGGCCGCCGGGGCGCACCCGTTCCTCACGGCCTCGAGGAAGATGCCCGGGGTCCCGGTGGATCCCCGACCGAAGGGGAACACGAACACCTTATTCCGCAGCGAGGTCCCGCACAGATCGTGCCGTCGGTCGATCACGAACCCCGTCTGCGGATCGATGCCCTGCCAGAATCCGAAAGGCTGACCGGAAACCACCGCTTCCCCTTCGAACTCTCCGGGAGCGCATCCTCTGCCTTGAAGGATGATGCGAGGCGAACTCACTTCCGCTCCACCTGTCCCGTGATGGCTGCCTGGATGCACGCCTCGGTGCTGGCGAAGACGCACTCGGTGCCCACCGTGGTGGGGGTGTAATAGGCGAACTTTCCCGAATCGGTGGCCAGCCGACGGAATCCCCAGGCGCCGAGCGGACAGTCATTGTGGCAGGTGCCGACCATCAGCTTTGCGCCGGCCTGCTCGATCGTTTCGATGTAGCCCATCCTGCGGGCCATCTCCTCGACCACGGTGTTGGTGCAGATCCAGAGCTGGACGCCCATGTGGACCCGCTTCCCCCGGAGCAGCGCGGCGTATCGTTGCATCTGGTCGATGGAGGCGTGCGGGCAGCCCACGCCCACCACGTCCACCGCGCCTCCCTTTCCGGTGCTCATCTGCTCCACGGTTTGGGCGATCTCCCGGGGTCCTATGCCGACGCGCTCGGCTGGCGGCTGCCCGCCCAATGCCTCCTCCACCGTGCGGGCCTCGGGCGTGATGCCGACCATGTGGTACAACGCCACCGATCCGCTGGCCGCGGCGGCCGCCCCGAAGGCTTTCAACTGATCGACGGTTGCGTGTTTCACCCCGGCGACGACAGGGATGCGGTCCCCCGTCACCTGGCCGACCCGGTACCCCAGCGCCGGGAAGTAGTGGTCCTCGAAGCTGGCGGAAAGCCTGGGATCCAGCTCGAAGAGCACCTCGCCCCGCCGGCACTCGGACACGTGGAGGCCGAATCGCGGCACCCGGCCGACCAAGGCGGCGCAGATGTCCACGTAGGCGGCCAGGCGGTTCGTGCGCGCCCCGATGACCGAGTTGGCGAAGACGACCGCGCTGGATTCCGACCAGCCGAGGTCCTCGCCGAACCTGGGCACGTTGAAGGTGGTGTACGGGGTGCACGTCCAGGTCGGGATCACGCCCATCCGGTCGAGCAGCTCCGCGATCTTGATCTGCCGCTCGGCGTAGTCCGCGGGGGTCCTGAACTCGCGCCAGCGCGCGAAATCGATGGAGCCGGGGTCGGAGGTCGTGCGAACCTTGACCCTGGCCCCCTGCGCGACGAGCTGGGAGTAGATCTCGATCCCCGCCTCGCCGGCGATCTGATACGAGGATCCCACCACGTGGGCGCTCATGATTTCCAGCATGCGGTCGGCGCCGTACGCCTCGCCCAGCTTCAGGAGCACGCCGAGCGCGATCCGCTGAGGCTCCCCGAACGCCCCATCCAGGATCCGACGCTCCTCATCGGTCAGGAACACGTCTCGCTCCCGCCCCTGTTCAATGTTCGACGTGCAAGGTTCAACGTTGAACCTTGCACGTTGAACCTCGACCCATCAACCTCGCACCTCGAACGCTGAACCGTGGACGCCGCTCGCCACCGGCGAGCGGTTCACAGCCCGAGGTAGGCCACCTTGACGTGGGGGTTCTCCAGCAGGGCCTGGCTCCCGCCCTGGAGGACGACCCGTCCACCCTCCAACACGTAGCCTCGATCCGCGAGGGTGAGGGCCCGCTGCACGTTCTGCTCCACCAGCAGGATCGCGATCCCCTCTTTGCGAACCTCGGCGATCTTCTCGAAGGTCGCAGTTACCACCAAGGGGGCCAGGCCCAGGGAAGGCTCGTCCAGCATGAGCAGGCGCGGTCGCAGCATCAGGCCGCGACCGACGGCTAGCATCTGCTGTTCGCCGCCGGACAGCGTCCCGGCCCGCTGGCGGCGTCGCTCGGCCAGACGGGGGAAGATCCCGTACACCCACGCCAAGCTCTCGCGGCGGCGCGCCTTGGGTCCCGGGAGGTACGCGCCCAGCTCCAGGTTCTCTTCCACCGTCATATCCGGCAGGACCCGCCGCCCTTCGGGAACGTGGGCGATGCCCAGGGCGGCGATGTCGTAAGGCGGCAGATGGTCCACGCGGGTCCCGTCGAACAGGACGGCCCCGCGCCGAGGCCGGAGGAGGCCCGAGACGACCCGGAGCAGGGTGGACTTGCCTGCCCCGTTGGCCCCGATGACCGCCACGCTCTCGCCCTTGGCAATGGCCACGCTGACCCCCCGCAGGATCGTGACCTCACTGTACGCCGCATCCAGGTCCCGGATCTCAAGCATGGTGATACTCCGCGCCCAGGTAGGCCTGGATGACCCGGGGGTCCGACGAGATCTCCTTCGGCTTCCCCTCGGCGATCTTCATCCCCTGGTCCAGGACGACGACCCGGTCGGAGAGGGACATGACGGCGCGCATCACGTGCTCGACGACGACGACCGTGAGACCCTGGTCCCGCAGGCGGGCGATCAGGCGGATGGCCTCCTCGACCTCCGTGGGGGTGAGGCCCGCCATGGTCTCGTCCAGGAGGAGGAGCCGCGGCTCGGTCCCGAGGGCGCGCGCCACCTCCAGCCGCCGCTGGTCGATGGTCGTGAGGCTTCCCGCCAAAGTGTGGGCGCGTCCCTCGAGGCCCACCAGGCGCAGCACTTCCTCCGCTCGTGCGGAGGCGGCGGCCGGGTTCGGATGCCGGAGGAGGGTTCCCATCAGCACGTTCCGGAAGACCGTCAGCTCGCGGAAGGGCTTGGCGATCTGAAAGGTCCGGCAGATGCCGCGGGAGCAGACCCCGTAGGGTCGGAGGCCTGTGATCTCCTCCCCGGCAAAGCGGACAAGCCCCCGGTCGGGAGGGTAGAATCCTGTGATCAAGTTGAACGTGGTCGTCTTCCCCGAGCCGTTGGGTCCGATCACGCCCAGGATCTCGCCCGTGCGGACGTAGAAAGACAGACCGACCACCGCCTGCACCCCTCCGAACCGCTTGGCGAGGCCCTCGACCTCCAGGAGGACGCTCTCGTTCATGCCTGGGCCGCTCCCGGGGAGGGGAGGTGGTCAACGATCCACCCGTACAGTCGCGCGAACCACGGGAAGACGCCCCGAGGGCGCCAGAGGATCACCGCCACGAGCAGTCCGCCATAGACCATGAGTTCCAGGCCCGGGTACTGCCCGGCGAAGATGATCTGGGTGGACTGGATGAAGCATTCCATGATCACCGCCCCGATGGCCGGGCCTAGGATCGTCCCGACGCCTCCCACGATGGCGACGAGGGCGATCTGCACGCTCAGGCCGAGGCCGAAGACGCCGTCGGGATGGATCACGTAGGTGTACTGGGCGTAGAAGACCCCGGCCACGCCGGTGATGAACGCGCTGAGGGCCAGCGCCTTCGCCTTTGCCCGGGACGAGTTGATCCCCAAGGCCTCGGCCGCATCCTGGTTCTGGCCGATGGCGACCAGGTAGTGGCCCAGCCGCGACCGCTCCATCCGCCGCGTGATGAGCACGGTGGCCACGGCCATGACGAGCGCGATGTAGTAGTAGGGAAACTTGGAGTCGAACTGGAGCAGCCAGGGGGCGTTCCCCTTGAAGGGCACCGTCAGGCCCTGCGCGCCGTTGGTGATCTCCCGGAAGTGGAGGACGAGCAATCGCAGGGCCTCGGCCAGCCCGATGGTGGCGATGGCGAAATAGGGGCCCTGCAGGCGGAAACAGATGATCCCCACGGGCAGGCTGAGGAAAAGCGCGACGATGCCGCCCAGCCACATGGTGAGCCACGGGGAGATCCCATGGGCGTTCACGAGGAGCGTCGAGACGTAGGCCCCCGTTCCGAAGAAGGCCGCATGCCCTAACGAGAGCTGCCCGCCGTAGCCGCCGATGAGGTTCCACGCCTGGCCCAACACGACGAAGATGGCCATCATGACCAGGATGTGCACGTAGAAGGGGTTCGGCATCAGATGCGGCAGGACGACCAGCACGAGGAGGATGACGGCGGGGACATATCCCTGGGGACTCAGCACGCGATTCATGCCTGTCCCCGGAGGCCCGAGGGTTTGAAGACGAGCGTCGCCACCAGGATGGCGAACACCACGACGAGGCCCAGGTCCGCCCCGGCGAAGAGAATGCCCAGGGACTCCGCCACGCCGACGATGAGGGCGGCCAGCATGGCCCCCTCGATGCTGCCCAGAGTTCCTAGGATGACCACGACGAAGGCGATGAGGACGAAGATCACGCCGACGGTAGGGAACACGTAGAAGAACGGGACGATGAGGCCGCCCGCCGCCCCCGACACCGCCGCCCCCAGGCCCACGGCCAGGAGGTACATGCGGTCCGGGTTGATCCCGAGGAGCATGCTGACCTCCCGGTCCTGGGCTACCGCGCGTAGGGCCTTGCCCAGGTCGGTCTTGGAGAGGAACAGGGTGAGCAGCCCCGCCAGCAGGAGCGCTCCGAGAAAGGCGAAGAGGCGGGGCATGGGCAGCGCCACACCCGCCAGACGGAGCGTCCACTCCGAGTAGGCAGTCTTCACCGTCCGGAAGTCGGCCGTGAAGAAGAAAAGCGCGGCGTTCATGAGGATGACCGAGAGCCCCACCGTCATGAAGATCTGGGCCAGATCCGGCGCGTGGAGGATCGGCCGGAACAAGAACTGCTGGATCAGGACGCCGAAGCAGAACAGGAGGGGCATGGTGATCAGGAGGGAGAGGTACGGGTCAATCCCCCAGAGCTTCCAGAGCCAGTAGGTGGCGTACATCCCCATCATCACGAACTCGCCCTGGGCGAAGTTCACGATGCGGACGACACCGAAGATGAGCGTGAGCCCGATTGCGACGAGGGCATAAATCCCCGCCATCAGGATGCCCGTGAGCAAGCCTTGGAGGATCGTTGTCAGGTCCATCGCGCATGAAGGGGGTCAGGACCCGGTCCACAGGACCTCCGGACCGGGCCCCTGACCCCCCAAACTTCCCTTCGGCTTCTTAGAGGTTTACCCGCGCTTGTCCCAGGCGGGCACGGGCCAGACGGGTTTCACCCGCGCGTCCGACTCCGGAGCGACGGTTCGCAGATGACCCTTCTGCCACTGGGTCATGACGGGATGCACGTGCTTGTTCCATCCTTTGTCGTCGAACTCGACGTGACACCCCGGCATGACCGAACCAGGGCCCTTCGTCAAATTCGTCTTGGCCAGGGCGTCCCGCACCTTCGCCGGGTCGGTGGAAGCGGCCCGCTCGATGGCATTGGCAATGACCCAGATCATGACGTAGGCCTCGCCCGCGTGCTCCATGAGGAACTCGCCGAATCGCTTCTCGTACGCTGCGGCAATGCGGGAAACATCCGCGCAATTGATGTCGTTGTTCCAGGAGGCCACCGAGAAGACGTACTCGGAGTCCTTGCCCAGGTCCTTGTAGAAGTCCGGGATGAGATACCCGGCCCCGCCGGCGATGATCCCGGCGTTGACGTTGAGCTGCTTCATCGTCCGGATGATCAGCAGGGCGTCGGTGATGTACGACACCGGGAAGAACAGGTCCGGCCGGGCGGCCTTCATCTTGTTGACCAGCGGGGTGGCGTCGGTGAACTTGGCGGTATAGGGCTCGGCCATGACCACCTCGAAGCCGAACTTCTTGGCCCCGTCGATGACGCCCTTCGAGGTCGAGGTGCCGTAATCCGTGTCCTCGAACACCACCGCGGCCCGCTTGCCCTTCCCGGCGAGCTTCGCTGCGAACTCCATCTGCATGTCGCCGAACATGCTGGACTTGGGCGAGACCTGGAACGTGAACTTGAACCCCCGGTCGGTGAGCTTGTCGGCGACAGAGCCCGTGACGAAGGGGATCTTGTACCGCTCCGCCACTTCCGTGGCCACCAAGGTGAAGGTGCTCACGTAGCATCCCGTGGCAGCCGCGAGGTTCCCCGTAGCCATGAGACGCTCGGACTGGTTTCGGGTCACGTCCGCTTCGCTTTGGATATCCGCGTAGATTGGGTTCAGCTTGGCGCCGCCCAGCGACTTGATCCCGCCGGCGGCATTCACCTCGTCCACGGCGAGCTTCACCGCGTTCTCACACATCTGGCCGAACCGCGCCCCGGATCCCGATGTCGGATACAGGACCCCGATGTTCACCTCCTTGGCCGCGGCGGCACGCGCGCCGCGAAGGGGAAGCCCGGCCAGGCCTGTTCCGACGCCCAGGGCGGCCGCTCCCTTCAGGAAATCCCGACGGCTGACCGGATCACAGAATCGTTGACGACTGACACGGTGCCCCTTCTTCATGGTGTCATCCTCCTCCTTGCGAGGTTCCGTTCTCCTACTGCGCCCATCAGGAAGCTTATGTGAAACGTGCCCGGAAAGTCAATCGGATAAAGCAGGGACCGCGCTATGCGAGCTAATCCGGCTGCATCGGACAGGTGCCGTGCTGCTCGACGAGGTCAGAGATCCGCTCGATGCCCTCGATCAGGGACGTCGGCATTACGTTGTCGGCCACGGCCAGGATGCGCTCGCGACTGGTCATGTCCTCCCTCGTATCTCGGCCACCAGTCCTTACATTGAACAGGGTCTCAGGCTCTTCCGAGGCCCCGTTCGCAAACAGTCACACTCCTCTGCGGTCACATCACCACGCCGCCGTCCACGTGCAGGGCCTGGCCGGTGATGTTGCGCGCCTCGTCCGAGGCGAGGAACACGGCCGCCCAGCCGATGTCCTCGGGCGTCTGCTCGCGCTTCATGGGGACGATGGCGTTCACGCGGCTCTCGAAGACCTGCCGCGGCGTCATCCCGGCATACGGCCCGCCGCCCTTGGCCATCCGCTCGGCCGTCGCCTGCCAGAAGGCCGTCCAGAGGATGCCGGGGCAGATGGCGTTCACGTTGATGCCGTGGGCGGCCAGGTCCTTGGCCACGATCTTGGTGAAGGTGACGACTCCCATCTTGGAGACGCTGTACGGGGGCATGTTGGGGGAGTTCATGGTACCGGCGATGGAGGCGATGTTGATGATCTTGCCCGTCTTCCGCTCGATGAAGTAGGGGGCGATGGCCTTGCAGGCGAAGAAGATGGACTTCACGTTTACGGCCCAGACCTGGTCCCAGTCCTCCTCTACATTGTTGGTGAAGGGATTGCCCGGCCGGCTGGCCATGCCGGCGTTGTTCACCAGGATGTCGATCTTGCCCAGATCCTTCTTGACCCGATCGAACAACGCCTGGAAGTCGGCCTCCCTGGTCACATCGGTCTTGACGGCGATCGCCTTCCGGCCCAAAGCCTTGACCTCGTTCGCCACCTTGCCCGCGGCCTCCACCTGGAGGTCGGCGATGGCCACGTCCGCCCCCTCTTCTGCCATGCGCAGGACGATCCCGCGTCCGATGCCCATGGCCCCGCCGGTGACGATGGCTACCTTGCCTGTCAATCGCATGGCTGGATCCTTTCTGTCAGCGTGTGGTTTGTCTGCGGGGCATCATCCGTCCCGGCGCTTCCCAGGCGTCTCTGGGCTTGGCCGCCCACCCGATACCCCGCTCCGCCAGCTTGGCGAACGTCCGGCAACCGCCCTCCCGGCCGGCCTCGGTCTGATTGCCCGGCCGGGAAGAGACGAGCCCATCCGCCCCCTCCCGGAGCCGGCTACTCGGCCGGGACGAACTTGCCGTTCTTCACCTGCACCATCACCATGGAGTCCACGTCCAGGCCGTTGTGGTCCTCGGCGGTCAGGTTGTACACACCCGAGACGCCCACGTAGCCTTTCGTCTGTTCGATGGCCGCGCGCAGCGCCTTCCCGTCGGTCCCCGCCTTCTTCATGGCGTTGGCCACGATGGTGATGGCGTCCCAGGCGTAGCCCGAGTGCGTATTGATGGGGAACTCCTTGTCGTGCTTGTAGACGTTGCCGTAGAGGTGGATGAACTCGGTGATGACTTTCTTCTGGGGATCCGAGTTGGGGAGTGAGTCGCCCACCATGAGTTTGGTGGCCGGCATGCGATCGCCCTCGGAGGCCTTCCCCGCCAGCTCGATGTACTTCGGGTCGGGGAGCCCGTGGCACTGGAACAGGGGGATGGTGATCCCCAACTGCACCTTGTTCTTGGCCACGATGGACCCGACCGGGCCGATGGTCCAGGTGACGATCGCCTGGGGTGCGGAGTTCTTGATCTTGGTGAGCTGGGCGGTCATGTCGGTGTCGGAGGGACCGAAAGACTCCTTGGCCGTGAAGGTGATGCCGAACTCCGGAGCCAGCTGCTCCAGCCAGACGAGGCCGTCCTTCCCGAAGGAGTCCGCGGCGGTGAAGAGGGCCACCTTGGTGAGGCCCTTGGCCTTCAGGTACTCGTAGAGCTTCCTCGCTGCCGTGGAGGAACGCTGCGGCGACTTGAAGACGTAGGTGTAGGCGCCAAGGTTGCCCCCCATGATCACCGGGTCGCCCCCGACGGTCATGAAGGTGGGAACGCCCGCCTCCTCGACGATCTTCTTGACGCTCATCCCCTCGGCCGTAGAGGTGGGCCCGATGATGGCGGCGACCTTGTCGCTGAAGATGAACTTCTTGGCGATGACCGCGGCCTTGGCCGGGTCGCTCTCGGTGTCGCCCACGATCAGCTCGATGGGACGCCCGTTGATCCCGCCCTCCTTGTTGATCTGCTCCACGACCATCTGGGCCACCAGCTTGGTCGGCGTGCCGATGTTGGCGGCCGGGCCGGACAGGGCGAAGAAGGCCCCGATCTTGATCGACTCGGCGCCGAAGGACGGCGGCACTCCAAAGCACAGGGCCAGCGCAACGACGACGGCGACTTTCACTCTCATGGTCATTATCCCCTCTGATGGGTTGACTAGATGATGGAATCCTGAATGCGTGAATCGAACACGCGCTTCGTCTTGCGCTCCGAGCGGGGCAGCGAGCCATAGTCCGCCAGCTCCACCTCGGGCGTGACCATGACCTTGTGCTTGACCGTATGCACGATTTCGCGCTGCAGTTCCTCCCCCCGCCCCCGCTCCACGCCCTCGGCCCGCTCCACCACGAGGCGCATGCGGTCGCGCTCTTCGGCGTCGCGCGTGAGGTGGATCTGATATTCCGAGCCGAGGCCGGGGATGGAGGAGAGGATGCTGTCGATGGTGGAGGGGTAGATGTTCACCCCCCGGAACTTGAACACGTCATCGGTGCGTCCCCGGATCCGCGAGTGGCGCGGCAGGATGGAGCCGCAGGTGCAGCGCCCCGGGATGATCCGCGTGATGTCTCGGGTCCGGTACCGGATGAGGGGCGCGGCCTCCTTGGCGAGGGTGGTGACGACCATCTCGCCCCAGTCGCCCGGCGGGAGCGGCTTCAGGGTCTCGGCGTCGAGGATCTCGAGGAGGTAGTAGTCGGCCCAATAATGGATGCAGTCGTGGTGCGGGCACTCGATCCCCGTACCCGGGCCGTAGAGTTCGGTGAGCCCCGGGATGTCGAACAGCTCCACGCCTCCCAAAAGCTCGGAGATCTTCTTGCGCATGGACACCGACGAGCACTCCGACCCGTAGATGACCTTCTTGAGGTTGATCTTCTCCGCCAGGCCTCGCTTGTAGACCTCCTCGGCCAGGAGGAGCCCCATGGAGGCGGTGCAGCAGAAGACCGTGGACTGGAGGTCCACCAGAAACTCGCACTGAAGGTCGAGGTTCCCCGGCCCGGTGGGGACAACCATGGCCCCGACCCTCTCGGCCCCTGCTTGGAAGCCCACCCCGGCCGTCCACAGGCCGTAGCCCACGGCGATCTGAACGCGATCCAGTGGCGTCACCCCGGCCATCTCGTAACAGCGGGCGAAGAAGTGCGCCCAGTCGTCCACGTCCTTCTGGGTGTAGCAGAGGATCTTCCGCTTCCCCGTGGTGCCCGAGGAGGAGTGGATGCGCACGATCTGCTCGAAGGGGACCGACCGCAGTGGGAAGGGATAGTCGTCCCGCAGGTCGTCGGCGGTAACGAAGGGAAACTTCGCCAGGTCGTCCAGGGAGCGGATGTCCTCGGGCCCGACCCCCGCGCTATCCAGCTGGGCCCGGTAGAAGGACGAGCCCTCCCGCGCGTGCCGCAGCGTCCACTGCAGGCCCTTGAGCTGGTGGGCGGCGAGCTCCTCTTCCGAGGTGAAGGGCGGCATGAAGGTCAGTCTGCTCATGTCGGGCTTCTCCAATCGAACGTTCGTCAATCCCGCGGCCCCCAGGCGGCTCTGGGCCGGGTTGTCCTTCGAGGCGGCGCCCAGGAAGGCGCGGCGCAGTTCCGGGTGCACCAGGAGCGCGTCGCTCCTGCCCGAGCGCACGATTTTGCCGTTGGCCAGGAGGTAGGCAGCGCTGGAGGCGGTGAGCGCCCGCGCGGCGTTTTGCTCCACCAGGAGGATGGTCGTCCCCGCGCGGGCGAGCCGGTGGATGATCTCGAAGATCTCGTCGGTGATGAGCGGCGCGAGACCCAGGCTCGGCTCATCCAGGAGCAGGAGGCGCGGCCGCGCCATGAGGGCCCGGCCGATGGCCACCATCTGCTGCTCCCCTCCGGAGAGGCTGGCGGTCGGCTGGTCGGCGCGCTGCTTCAGCCTGGGGAACCGCGCGAAGACCTCGGCCAGCCGGCGGGAAAGCTCGGCCTTGCCCGAGTTCCCGGCCAGGCCGCCCAGGACGAGGTTCTCCCGCACGGTCAAGTCGCCGAACATCTCGCGCCCCTCGGGGCAGAGGGCCACGCCCAGGGCGGCCATGTGGAAGGGCGGCTTCCCCGTGACGTCCCGCCCATCCAGCAGGATGCGTCCCCCCGAGGGAGGGACGAGGCCGGTGATGGCTTTGAGGAGGCTGGACTTTCCGGCGCCGTTGGCCCCCACGATCGCCACCGTCTCCCCTTCGGCCACCTCGAGATTAATCCCGAAGAGGGCCTGGGCGGCCCCGTAGTGGAGGGTGAGGTCCTCGATCTTGAGCAGCGTCCTGCGGGCATCCATGGCCGTCACGCCGTCACGCTGATCTTCCCGAGGTAGGCCTCGAGAACGAGGGGATTGCGGCGAACGTCCTCGGGCGCGCCCCCGGCGATCCGGCGGCCGCCGTCGAGCACCACCACGTGGTCCGACACCGACATGACCAGGTCCATGTCGTGCTCCACGATGATGAGCGTGGCGCCGGTGCGCCGAATCTGCCGGATGAGCGTGCCCACCCGCTCCGTCTCGTCGGGGTTGAGGCCCGCCACCGGCTCGTCCAGGAGGAGGAGCCTGGGGCCCGAGACGAAGGCGCGGGCCAACTCCAGGTGCTTCTTCTCGCCGTAGGAGAGCGCGCCGGCAGGCCACTCCGCGCGGTCCGCCAGGCCGAAGGTGTCCAGGGCCTCCAGGGCGGCGAGCCTGAGCCGCCGCTCGCGATGGCGCAGGGAGGGCGTCCGAAGGAACGCTTCCAAGAGCGAGTCCCCGGCTTGCGTGGAGAGCCCGCACAGGACGTTGTCCAGGACCGAGAGTCTCGGGAAGAGCCCGAGATTCTGGAAAGTGCGGGCGATCCCCAGGCGGGCGATCCGGTGCGGGGACAGGCCGAACAGTTCCTGGCCATCGAAGACCATGGAGCCTTTGTCCGGCCTGAGCAATCCGGTCAGGCAGTTGATGAAGGTCGTCTTCCCCGCGCCGTTGGGGCCGATGAGGGCCGTCACCTGCCCTTTCCGCGCGACGAACCCCACGTCGTGAAGGGCCGGGACGCCGCCGAAGTGCTTCGTGAGGCCCGAGGCCTCGAGGATGATCCCATTGGGGGCGACGGTGGCCATGCAGGTTCCTCTACTGCTCGCTTGCGTAAGTCCGCGTGGTGTTGCCCTCAAGGCCGCCCCTCCGAGCGCCGGGCCTCGTCGAGAACCGGGCGGCCTTGCTCCGGCGCCGCCGCCCGGGTACCCAGCGCAGACGCTGGGTGCGGGCGCGTCGCGCCGTGGGCGGGGTTACTGCTATATTCGCGTGGGCGGAGGCCACGGCGACGACCCATTGCAGGGAGATGCCGCAATGGGTCCCCCGCCGTCCGCCGGGGACCCACCCAAAGGGTGGGTGTGGCCCGTCGCCTCGGGGCGCCCCCGAGGGCACAACATAGCGCGAATCACCGCCATGAAGCATTAGGCTATCCGGCTCACGGTGGACCGCCCGCGCGCCAGTCGGCTCTTCGCCAGGTCCGCGATTCCGGCGAGGAACCCCCGGGGAAGGATCAGGAGGACGGCCACGACGATGAGGCCGTGGATGATTTCCTTGGAGTCCTCCAGCGGGCCGAGGAAATAGGGGAGGACGGTGATGAAGGCGGCCCCGCCGAGGCTCCCCCACAAAGACCCCAGGCCGCCGATGACCACCATGATGACGAAGTCGATGGAGGCGAAAATGCTGAAGGTGTCGGGGGTGACGGTCCCCATATAGTGGGCGAAGAGGCTCCCCCCGACGGAGGCGAAGACGGCCGAGATAGTGAAGACGGCGATCTTCCCGCGGCGGACGTCCACGCCCATGGCCGCGGCGGAGACCTCGTCCTCGGCCAACGCGGCGAGGCCCCTTCCGACGCCGCTCCGGACGAGGTTGAGGGAGAGGGTGAGGAAGACCATGGCCGCCCCCCAGAGGAGGTAGTACTGCCGCACCTCGTCCCGGAAGGCCAGGCCGAGCACCGCAAGCGGCGGGATGCCCGACAGGCCGCTTGGACCGCCGGTCACCCTGTCCCATTGGACCAGGACGTTGTGAACGACGATGTTGAACCCCAGCGTGGCCATGGCCAGGTAGTGCCCCGTCAACCGGAGCGCCGGGAGGCCGATGATGAAGGCGGTCAGGGCCACGCCCGCGGCCGTGAGGGCCGCGGCCAGGAGAGGCGGGATCGCGAAGGCCGTGGTGAGAATCGCGGAGCCGTAGGCCCCCAGCCCGAAAAATGCGGCGTGCCCCAGGGAGATCTGGCCGGCGTAGCCGACGAAGAGGTTCAGGCCCAAGGCGACGATGGCGTGGATGGCGATCAGGTTGAGGATCCCCAGCTTCCAGGGGTTGTCGAAAAGGAGCGGCACCGGCGACAGGACGAGGCAAAGCCCCACGACCGAGAGGCCGGTCCGATGCCGCGCCATGAACGAGGCAGCGGCTCGTGGGCTCATCGCGAACCCTCGGCGCCGGCGAAAAACGCCGCCAGGTTGTGGCCCTTTCCCGGGAGGCGCCTGCGGGTCATGACCCGGCCTTCTTTCCCATGAGGCCGTGGGGCCTGGCGAAGAGCACGAGGAGGAGGACGAGGAACGCGATGGTGTCCTTCCAGGCGCTGCTCACGTAGGCCGCGCCCAGCGACTCCAGGAGGCCCAGCCCGATGCCCCCCACGATGGCCCCGGGAAAGGAGCCGAAGCCTCCGAGGATCGCCGCGGCGAAGCCCTTGAGGCCGAGGAGGACGCCGACGTCATACCGAAGGGTCGTGATGGGCGTGATCAGGATCCCGGCGAGACCCCCCAGGGCGCCAGCCAGGGCGAAGCTTGCCGTCCGGACCCGCCGGACCCGGAGACCCACCACGGCCGCAGCGGTGGGGTTGGATGCCACGGCCCGCATGGCCAGGCCGGCGTTGGTCTTTCTGAAGAACAGCACCAGGAGACTCATGGCCAGGGCGGTGATCACGAGGATCCAGACGGCTTGGGGCATGATGGTGGCCCCCAGGAAAGCCAGCGGTGTCTCCCCGGCCAGTGGGGGCACGGCCATGGAGTTCTTCCCCCAGGTCCTCTGCATGGCGCCGCGCAGGACGATGGATAGACCGACGGTCAGGAGGATGAGGACGAGGGGGTTCCGGGAGCGCGAGGGTCGAAGGCCCGCGAATTCCACCAGGATCCCCGCCAGGGTCACTCCCGCCACGGCCACCGGAAGGGCCGCCGTCATGGGCAACTTGGCGCTGACGAGCGCGGCGTACAGGAGCATCCCGCCCAGAGAGACGAAGTCCACCTGGGTGAAGTTCACGATCCCCATGGTGTTGTGGACGACACCGAACCCTATGGCCACCATGGCGTAGATGGCCCCGCTGGTCAGACCCGCAAACACGAACTGTACGAAATCCTGGAGCGAACTCATCCTCGGCGGGGCTCACCTCTTCTGGACGACGAGAGGAGCAGGATAGAAGGCATACATATATGAAACGGTCCGGTCAATGCAAGGAAAAACGAGTGATCGTAAGGAGTGGGGGCCAAGCGGCGTCCCGTCAGGCGCGTGCTATGACAGGAGACGGACGAATTCCTCGACGGTGAGGCCGGCTTGCCGGATGAGGGCCCGAAGCGTGCCGCGTGAGAGTTCGCGATGATTGGGGACGGTCAGCCTGCGATGGGGCGGAGCAGCGTGCCACCGGAAGTTTCGTCACACAGAGACCTCCACGACCTCCTCGGAGATCGGGGGCGGAAGCGGGTCGCCGTGCTTCTTCACGCTTTCGAGATATCCCACGATCGCGTCCTTTATATTCGCCAGTGCCTCCGCCCGGGTCTTCCCCTGCGAGATGCATCCGGGAAGGCTTGTGCACTCCGCCACGAACATTCCATCTTCATCCTGCTCGATGACCACGCGATATTTCACTCCGTTCCTCGTTTCTGCCCCATGAAAGGGCCGTCTGAATCGCTGGTCGGACGCTAACAAATCCACTCTGGCATATCAAGGCCATGACCGAGCAGGGGCAGGGCCCCTCCTCCCAGGCGCGTGTGTCCGCTATCCATGTTCCCCTGCTCCTCGGAGAATCGAACTCATCGAGCAACGTCCCGGCTGATCGAACTGTATCCCATCCACGAGGCGTTTGATGTGATGGAGGTCCTCGTGCGCCAGGACATCGGAGAACTCTGTAAGGATCTGCGGGCGGTTGCTTTGGGAGATCGAATGGGGCGGGGGAGATCGTTGTCAGGGGAAAAGTCCAGCCAAGCGTGTGTTCCGTTCAGGCGACATCCGGCAGCCACAGCTTGGTGCCCGGTTCGAGCCCTGCCCGGCTCCTCAAGCGGGGCGAATCTGGGCACTAGGAGGAGAGGCTCTCTCTAATCTGAGGGGAAATCACATGGGCCTTCCGGATTGACAGGCTGAAATCATCGGGTGTAGACTTCCTCCTGGTTTCGAATTGATAGGTGGAATCGTTGCTAGGCCACTGGCTCATAAGTGAACTCGTCGGCCATCGGTGGTTTGCGATCTCATCCGCTCGGGGTTGTGCGGACCTCCGCACGGAAGATGAGTAGATACGGATGTCAGCGTCACGGTGCTACGTATCGGCAAGATCATCCATTGAACGCAAGGAGCAGGCCCCGCTCATACTCTCCCCTCCCGAATAGGGTCTTCGTCCCCGCAACCGTTCCTGCGGCACAAGGATCTGTCGAGGCGCCCGCGGGGCTCTCCGTTGGTCCCGGACGCCCGTGCTCGTTGGCCGACCAAATCAAGCTCCGGCAGTCATGACGATCAATATGCTCTTCGGTCTCTTCGGGGGCATGGCCATGCTCCTCTACGGGATGGGGCTCGTCGGGGAGGGCCTCCAACTCGCCGCCGGGGGGAAACTCCGCCACGTCCTCGGCACCCTCACCAGCAACCGGGTCAAGGGGCTGCTGGCTGGGGCCGGCATCACGGCGATCATTCAGTCGTCCGGGGCGACGACGGTGATGCTCGTCAGCTTCGCCAGCTCCGGCCTGATCACCCTCCCCCAGACACTCGGGGTCATCTTGGGGGCCGACATCGGAACCACGCTCACCGTCCAGCTCATCGCCTTCCAAATCGCCGACTACGCCCTTGTGCTTGTGGGGGTGGGGTTCGCGCTCCTCTTCTGGGCCAAGCGGAAGGTATTCCGCTACGTCGGCCAAGCGATTCTGGGGTTCGGCCTGATCTTCGCCGGCATCCAGGTGATGGGGGAGGTGATGGTCCCCCTCCGCCAGAGCGTGCTCGTCTCCAGCCTCCTCATCGCCCTGGGGGATCAGCCGCTCGTCGGCCTCGTCGTTGCTGCTGTCTTCACGGCCCTTGTGTGCAGTTCCGCGGCGACCTTGGGCTTGGCCATCACGCTCGCCGGGCAAGGGCTTCTCTCCCTTCGTGCCGCGATCCCCATCATGCTGGGGGCCAACATCGGCACGTGCGCCACCGCCCTGGCCAGCTCCCTCGGGGGGAACACCGAAGCGCGGCGGGTCGCCGTTGCCCACACGGTCTTCAAGGTGGTGGGCGTGGCCGCCTGCCTTCCCCTCCTCTCGCCCTTTGTGCGCGTGGTAGGGCTGACCGCAACCGCCGGCCCCCGGCAGATCGCGAACGCCCACTCACTCTTCAACGTGGGGATGGCCCTTCTTCTCCTCCCGTTCACCACGCTGCTCGCGGGCGGCATCGCCTGGGTGGTGCCGGACCGGACGGAGGGAGGCAAGCTGTTCGGCCCCAAGTACCTCCAGCAGCAGATGTTGGAGACGCCAGCCCTCGCCCTCGGGCAGGCCACCCGGGAAGCCCTTCGGATGGCCGATTGCGTCACCGAGATGCTCGGGAAGAGCCTGGACGCCCTCAGCACCGACGACCTTGACCTGATCGGTTTCATCGAGGAGCAAGACAATCAAGTGGATACTCTGTACCAGGCGATCAAGCGCTACCTGATCCAGCTCAGCGAGGCGCGGCTGACTGAAGAGCAGCGTGCGCGGGAATTCGGGATCCTTCAGGTCATCGACAACCTCGAAAACATCGGGGACATTCTCGACCACAACCTCATGAAGCTGGCGGAGAAGCGCCTGAGGCGGCGGGTCCACTTCTCAGTCGCCGGGCGCCAGGAGATCGGCCTCCTCCACCAGCGGGTGCGCCAGAACCTGGAGATCGCCATCGCCGCCTTCGGCAGCAACGACGCGGGGTTGGCTAGGCAGGTCTTGGAGCAGAAGCTGGAGATTAGCCAGCTGGAGAGATCCCTCCGCCAGGCGCACATACAGCGGCTCCACGAGGGCTACCGAGAATCCATTGACACGAGCGAGATCCACCTGGACATCCTCACCAACCTCAAGCGGATCGACTCCCATATCACGGCCATCGCCTACCCCGTGTTGGAGCGGCCCGTGTGACCCTGGCGCGTCGAGCCCTAGCCAAGAGTTTCAGGTACGGGACCGCGCCGGCCTGTCCGTCCTCGTCTTGTCCCCAATTACGGCTGGAGCCGGGATCTCATGGGCATGCGGCTCATGAGAACCGTGTACCTGGGAGCGGATATTTTCACTCTTCCGAAGATGCTCCATGGCGGTAACTTATCGCTCGTTTGTACCCATCATTCCAGATAGCCATCACATGTGTCTGACCACGGAGAAGTCGTGCTGGAGCGATTGGTAGGGCGGGCCAGGAGCGGGCGGCGTTGAACGCTGCGATGGTTCTATCGAGATTAGAGCCCGAGTTATGGTTACGATCACGTCTTCGCGATTGTTGGCGAATAGTTGCGGGGTTGCAAGCAGTCGAAAAATGGGTACGACTAAAACACGAGGCGTGATTTTCGGCTGAGGGAGTTGAGGCGTCTAGTTCAAGGTCTGCACGGCTCCCCAAGAGGGGCGAATCTGGGCACTGGGAGGAGAGGGCCACAATTGGCTGAACGCTGGTTCGCTGACCATTGCGAGCACAAGAGACCGTCGCTTGAAGACTAGCCGGTGACCTACGTGCCGGCAGGGGAGCGGGGATTCGGGGAGCTGTCTGGTTTCGGGCGTTCAAGAGATGTGCGAAACTCCTCGAAATCCAAGATCCCCTCAGTGCTCAGCAGCTTGGCCAAATCTTCCGCTCGTAGTGCAGCTTCATTGCGGTGAACTGCCCTTAGCAGGCGGTACAGATCGAAGGTGGTCATCGCCCCGTATCCCGCGTCTACGAGACGGTCGCGCGCCTGGGCGGTTCCGGTCCCGAACATCTCCCCGCGCTTTCTCGCATCCAGCCCGCCCGCGTAGTTAAAATTCCCGATCAGCAGAGAGCGCACATTCTTGACGGGTACATCAGGATTATCCCGAACAAAGAGCCTCTGATGTCTGTCGATCTGGTTGATCGAATTCTCCTTGAAGAATTGCTCACGACCCGCAACATTCAGCAGGAAAATCGTCTCACCCCACTCTATTTTGAGATCCTCTCGCTCCTGACGAGAGCTGCCCCGCAACGCAGCATCGGCGTCAACATCGAGCACCGTGACGTCAGCAACGCCTGCAAGCTTAAACAACTCCTCAAGAGTCTTCCGTACTGCACTCTTGAGCGGGTCGCCGGCGGCGGTAAGCAGATCCCGTAAGTGCTGCTCCCCAGCCTCGTGCATGTGAATCTGTTCTTCAAGCGAATCGAGCTTTCGCTGGGCCTCGTCGCGCACAGCCTGTTTATTCGCTTGCAGAGCGAGGATGCGGGGGTGTGTAAATTCAGGCTCCTTCAACCACGAAAGATCATAGCGGAAAGGGAAGAGATGCGGCGCGATTTCAGGGAGGACCGCGGATAGCAAAGAATCGAGAGCATCCGCTCGATCGCCGTAATCGGGAAGACAAATGAGGAGCCCGGGCTGCGGTCCTCCGAGCGAAACTGGGAAGGCGATGGAATAAGGTACCCCCGCCAAATCGAGAATCAGGTTGGTCGGATCGATTTGCAACTCTCTTGCTGCTGAGAGTCCAACATAGACAGAGGGGATTGTAAACCACCTGGTGAGAAAGGAAGAAAGCGCCTCGAAGCTCCTCTCTGTTGGCAAACGGTGCGCCGTCTTGCCGGGCCAAAGTTTGTTCTCGGGATCAGGAGTTATCCCGAGCTTCGCGACACCCAACAGGTTGCCGTGCGAGGCGGGGACAAAAAAGCAGCATATCCCACCGTGGAACACGATCTCACGGCAGAAGGAATTGAATAATTCTTCACGGCCGCTGGGCCATATTACACGACCAGAGAAGGGGTAATCCTCCCTCGTTGGCGCAACACCAGGTTCATGGGCTTGAAGCCTTTCATAGGGAACATCGCGTACGAGCAGGATGTCGACCTCCTGGGGTGGGGACGGGGGCCTCAAGTCAAAACGGGTGTAAAAGGTATTAGGCCGGACTAGGCATAGCTTGGAGTTGTACCCGCTCTGCATGAGCGACGATGCAGCACTGGGAAATCCAACAAGAAGAAGTCGGGGCAGTGGTTCATGGTAGGTCACGCCCCCATGCTCATATTCGATACTCATGGCCTCTCCAGTTCCCTCTCGTTCTTCTTCAGATTCCCCGTATCCTCTTGGATCGGAACGATATTGGCGCTCGCTCCGTTTCCCTTGCCTTCAACTCTCCTTCCGATCTGATGAGAGGCCGTCGCCTTCGGTGGTAGGGGCGACAGGCAAGTCTATCTAGGATAGTGTGCGCGGAAGGTGGGCAGGATCACACACAACCGCCCAGACTCATGCCGCTTGGGCTTACACACTGAAGACTAACCTGACTTTCGCTACTGGACTTCAGAATCCGCGATTTTCATCGCGGCGGTTCCCATAAGTCGTTGCCGGATAAGCAGCGTATCCTGAAAAACGCGCCGGGGGCAGACCTACCCCCTTTGCGTGGCGCCGGGAGTGCGGTAGGCTCCGGCCGCCATGTACCTCAGGTGTCACCGCCGGCTCAAGGACGGCAAAGAGCATCGTTACTGGAGCATCGAGGAGAAGTACCGCTGCGCCGACGGGCGGCCGGTCGATCGGCACGTGCTCTACCTCGGGGAGATCAACGACAGCCAGCAGGCGAGCTGGCTGCGCTGCATCGAGGCCATCGAGGAGGGCAGCCAGCGGCAGCTGCGGCTGGCCCTCTTCCCCGCGGACCAGGCGATCCCGGCGCACGCCGCGGCCATCGGCGTCCAAGTGCGCCTCAGCGAGTTCACGCTGTACCAACCACGGCAGTGGGGGGCCTGCTGGGTCGTCTGCCAGCTCTGGGCCGCGCTGCAGCTCGACCAGTTCTGGCGCGAGCGGCTGCCCCCGAGTCGCGAAGGGACCTCCTGGTACCACGTGCTGCTGGTCCTGGTCGCCTACCGCTTCCTGGCGCCGGGGAGCGAGTGGTGCCTCCACCGGGAGTGGTTCACGCACAGCGCGATGGGCGATCTCCTGGGCGAGGACGTCGCGGTGGTGGCCAAGGACACGCTGTACCGGTGCCTGGACAAGGTGGTCGCCCACAAGGATGCGCTGTTCACCTTCCTCACTGCGCGCTGGCAGGATCTCTTCGGGGTGACCTACGATCTCCTGCTCTACGATCTGACCAGCACCTACTTCGAGAGCGACCCACCCTTCCCCGAGAGGGATCCCCGCCGCCACGGCTACAGCCGCGACCACCGGCCGGACTGCGTGCAGGTGGTGCTCGCGCTCGTCGTGACCCCCGAGGGCTTCCCCCTGGCCTACGAGGTGCTGCCGGGCAACACGACCGACAACACCACGCTCCCCCTCTTCCTCGCCCAGATCGAAGCCCGCTACGGGGCGGCCCGGCGGATCTGGGTGATGGACCGGGGCATTCCCACCGAGGCGCACCTCGCCCAGCTGCGCGCCCGCGGGGCCCAGTACATCGTCGGCACGCCGAAGGGCCGGCTGACGGCACTGGAGCAAGGTCTCCTGCAGCGGCCCTGGCAGGCCGTCCGGCCCAGCGTCCAGGTGAAGCTGCTGCCGCAGGACGCCGACCTGTACGTCTGGGTGCAGAGCGCGGCGCGCGTGCAGAAGGAGCGGGCCATGCGCCGGCGGCGCCTCAAGCGGCTGTGGGCGCGCCTGCACACCTTGCAGCGGCAGCGGCCCACCTACGAGACGCTCCTGCTGAAGCTGGGCGCGGCGAAGAAGGATGCGGGCCGCGCGTGGGGGCTGGTCCAGATGGAGTTGCCGGCACCGCCGCCGAAGGGGGAGCGCGCGCGGCGGGTCGATTTCACGTTCACCCTGGACAGGGCCAAGCTCCGCCGGGTCCGCCGGCACGAGGGGCGGTACCTCCTGCGCTCGAACCTGACCGAGACCGATCCGGCCCGGCTCTGGGAGTGCTACCTGCAACTCGTCGAGGTGGAGGCGGCCTTCAAGACTCTGAAGGGGGACCTCGCCGTGCGCCCGATCTACCACCAGCGCCCCGCGCGGATCGAGGCCCATATCTTCGTCGCCTTCCTCGCCTACTGCCTGCACGTCACGCTCCGAGCGCACCTGCGGCCCCACGCGCCCGGGCTCACCGTGCGGCAGGTCCTGGACAAGTTCGCCGCGATGCAGCTGCTCGATGTGCACTTCCCCACGACCGACGGCCGGGAGTTGATCTTCACACGCCACACGGAGCCGGCACCCGACCAGCAACTGCTCCTCACGCAACTCGGGTGGACGCTGCCCGCGCAGCCGCCGCCCCGCATCACTGCAAAAAGAGTCGTGCAAATGTAGGGCAGACCTGTGGAGGGGAGCGGCCGGAATATCAACGAGTTAGGTCGGCACACACCCTCCAGTGGCGAAAGTGAGGCTAATGCGCTCCTATCGGTAATGTCAACCTGTCTCTCTGCCAAACCAGGTGGTTTTGGCATCCCCGATCAGGAGGCGTCCGGCGGCCGCGACGGGAGGGCTTGAGGAAGAAGTCGGGGAGGGGCTTCTGCCCAGGCAACAGACCTTGAGTTCGAGTCCTGGGTGGCTCCCCGGGCAGGGCGAATCTGGGCGCTGGGAGGAGAGAGTTTCGATACGCTGAAACCTGACCGAGCCTTTTGCGGACCACAGACAGGCAGAGGCGCCGGGGGCTGGAACGCTCGCGACGGAGACCTGGGGGCAAATGGCTAGTGGGCGGGTGGCGGCGACTCTTCCACTTTCTTCCAGGTGTCGTCCGGGTTGTACGTCTGCATGGCGCGCGCGATGTTTCCTGTGTCCGGGCCGAGGTTCTTCTCGTAGACGACACCCTGGTGGTTCACGAGGAAGGTCATGACCCCGGAGATCCCATATCGCGCCGGAAACGCGACGAGGGCGAACCCGCCGATCATCTTGCCGACGACGACGTAGTCGAAGGCGCCGCCCGGCGCGTCCGGGCCCTGGGCCGTCAGGATCCTGTAGAGGTAGCCATGGTAGGGCGTGGGTTTGCCGCCCGACCGCTTGCGGGGATACCCTTCCGCCCTGGCATTCGCGACGAGCGGGCCCAACGGACTCGGCACGTCGCCCTCCTGCGTCCGCCAGTAGAGCCCGTTCTTCTTGGCCTTGTCGCTGCGGAACTTCATCGCATACTTGAGCAACCCGTCGCCCTCGCGGGGCACCCGGGCGTACTCGCGCTGGGCATCGACATAGGCCAGACAGACTTGCATGGTGTTCAACTCGTTCCGGCCGATGCGGCGGTTTAGGATCTCCTGTTTCCCCGCGGCGGTGTCGAAGCGCCAGGTATCCCCCTCCTTCACCACCGGGATCGGCAGCGGCCACTCGTCCTGGCCGATGACCAACACCGCTCTCGTCCCGGTGGGTTGTTCCAGCTTGTTCGCCTGGTCATAAGCGTGGACGAAGCGCTCCCGCGCCTGCTTGTCGGCCACCTTATCTCCCGACCGGATGAGGGGCCTGCTCTCGGGGCCGAGGATGGCGGCGAGGGCCTTCGTGTCCGCCGCTTTCACGGCCGCGACGAGGGCCTGTACCGCCTCCTCTGGGGAGGCGAAGGTCCTCTGCGCTGGGCTGGCGGCGCCCGCTGCCTGGGCGCCGGCGGCGCCGATCAGCAGCATCGCCATGGCGGCGATGGTGAGCCACCGGGTCAGGGTGAGGCGCGCCTGCCGATTGGGTGAAGACATCCTGAACTCCTCCAGAGCTGCCATGCTTCCGATGCTCCGCACGGGTTGGAGGTCGGCGGGCTCATTCCAGGGGCGCCCGCGACACCGTTCACCTGCGCTGTCCGCTCCCGCCGCCGGTGCGCCCGCCGCCGCCCGTCGGCCTCGGCGGGCTCGGGGCTGGCCTGACTGCCCCCGTGCTCGGACGGCTCACGGGCGCGCTCGGCGCCGGCCTGGCCGCGCCCAGGCTCTGCCAGCTCAGGCGCCCGCGGTCGCTGGCGCTCCGGGTCTCGCCGCCGCGTCCCAGCCCCTCGAGAGCGGCTGGTTGGCGGGGTGCCTGGGGGGCTGGCGGCGCCAGGGGCCGCGGAGCCTCTTGTGCGCGGCCGCGGAACGCCTCGCGGGCGTCCACGCCCGGCCGCGGGCCCTGCCCGAACCGCTGCCGCACACCTGGATCATAGTAGGGGACACCCCGGCGGTGGTCCGCGTCGTGTCGCCAGGTGGGGTTCGTGATGGTGGTCCGGTTAAAGGTGTTGAAGTTGGTGCCATTGATGTGGACGCTGTGGTGGCCCCAGTCGAAGCCGCCCCAGAGCGCCGCCCCCACGGCCACGCCGAGGCCGAAGGAGAGCCCGGGGGCCCCGACCACGTAACCCGGCGGGTACCAGTAGTAGGGGGGATAGGCCGGGTACCACCACGGCCCGTACACCACGGTGGGGTCGTAGATGGGCACGTAGACGACCTGCGGGTTCGCCGGCTCGATCTGGATGCCCTGCGGCTCGACGACGACCGCTTGCTGGGGGGTGCTCTGAAGGTAGCCTGCGGCCTGCGCCTTGGCCCGCAGCAGCTGGACGGTGGCCATCACGTCCTGCGGCTGGGCCAAGAAGGCGTCCCCCAACTTCTGGGTCCAGTCCAGCTTCCCGTTCATCATGGCGAGCACCTGGGGAAATGCCGTCAGCGACTTCACGCTCGGATCCCAGGGCTGCTGCTGCATCGCCGCTTCCAGTTGCGGGCCCGTGACGTAGGGGTATGCCTGGACCCAGCGGGCGGCCTCGACCACCTCCAGGGGGTAGGTGGCGGCCATCAGGATCTGCGCCAGGAGCGCATCGGGATACAGGGCGATCGGCGCCAGGAGCTGATCCAGCGCTTCCGCCCCGAAGGTCGGTGGCGCGGGGGCGCCCGTGGGAGGCGGCGGGGGAAACTGCGCCAGGGCGCCTGGCACTGCCACCAGCAACAGCACCAGGCACCCAAGCAATGCGTGCCGCGCGGCGTCCTTCGTCGGCATGCTCCTTCCTCGCTCTTCTCGGCGGCGGTGCGCCCTGGCACGCGCGATCGGCCGATCCCCTGACCCGCCCTCGGTGGATGTCTCAGAGGCTATCGTAGCACCCCCTGCGGTCGAGGCGCCGTCACGGCAGGGGCACGCAGCGGCGTCCACGTCTGCCAGGTGCCGCAAGCGTGGCTCCGGGGCCGGCGGCCGCACGGGGCTTTTCAGCGCGATGCCTGCAGCCAATGAAGAATACAGCAAGCGCGGAGAGATAGCAAGAAAACGGTCCGAGAAAAACCTTGAACCGCCGATACCAACGGCACCCGCCTCAGGCGGATTGGCGGTTGGGAATTTCGGATTGGGGCTAGCCTTGATCCGAAGAACCCTCGAAGCGCCGGTACGAACGGCATCCGCCGTTGGTGCGCAAGAGCCGTGGTCCGCAACTATTCCGCCCCGCCTCGCGTGATTCCCCTTCATCTTGCTGGAAGTAGATATTCAGGGTGATCGTCTCACATTGTCACGGAACATGGCGGAACGTGGGGAACCTGGACGCCCAATCTGTCGGGTATGTCCGAGTTCGAGCCCTGCCCGGTTCCCCAAACAGACCAAATCTGGGCACTGGATAGAGCGATTATGCCTGCAGTGAGAGGCGGGGGCGATTCTCCCTGGTCCATTGAAGGCCCAGCGAGGTGAGCAGGAGAGGAAGGCAGCCACGTGAAGCCCCGTGATCCGCAAGAACTCCATCCGTCTTCTCTTGCTCTTGCCATGCCTGTGTAGTATCCTCCCCTCACGTCTTTCCTCTCCCTTCCACGCAGAAGCAGGGAATCTGGCGTGCCATGCGGCCACTCGATTCGGTGACCCGGGAGATCCGCAGACACTGCTTCCGTCCCCGGCGTGTCCTGGGGGCGGCAAAGAGTCCATCCGTCTTGGGGTTGGGGCACACTTCCCCCCGAAGAACAGGTGTGGGAAGCACTGGATCGAGGGTTTACGGACCACACGACGTCTGCTGCTCCGATCGTTGGCGCCAGCGCTCGGCAGCGTGGCCACCGTTCTCGTGTCGCCCGCCACCCGCAGCATACCGCCGCCCCAACGCGGAAGAAGCCAATGGAGTCTCCGGGCCCGCAGCGGTACTGGTGTTGCGGGGCCCAGAAGAAAATCACCCATCGCCTCAATTCCTATGAGCCGTGCGCCATCAACCGCGGGTTGCTCAGCGACCCGATAGAGGGGAAGGGGGTCAACCATGGAAAAGCGCGTGAGTCTGTCCCTTGCCGTCGGCCTCGCTGGCCTGCTCCTCGGCCTGGCGGCCGCGGCTCAGGCCCAGTATTTGGTGATCGGTGAAGACAACAAGCTGTACTGGGACGACACCGGCAAGATGGTCTTTACCGAGCCCGGCAAAGACGAGGTGCTGATCGTCGACATCAAGGACCCCGAGGCGCCGAAGATCGTCGCCTCGCTGCCCTTGATGAACACGATGATCGGCCCGCCGACCAATCTCGCCATCACGCCGGACGAGAGCCTGGCGGTGGTCGCCAACTCGGTCGCCTACCAGCAGGACGGCGCCGGCTGGAAGCCGGTGCCCGACAACAAGCTCTTCGTGATCGATCTGAAGTCGACGCCCCCGAAGCTGATTACCACCGTCGAGGTCGGCAAGCAGCCCTCGGGCCTCGCGATCAACAGGAAGGGCGACCTCCTCCTGATCGCCAATCGCGCCGACAATTCGATCAGCGTGCTCACGATCGACGGCAAGGGGGTCAAGCTTGTCGACACGGTGCCCATGGGCGATACCGTCTCGGCCGTCGCCATCACCCCTGACGGCAAGCATGCGTTGGCCTCGAAGTATGCGGTCAACAAGGTCGCCTGGCTCGACATTGACGGGCAGAAGGTGACCTACAGCAAGATCGATTTCGGGGTAGGCGTGTGGCCCTACAACGTGCAAATCACCGCCGATGGCCGCTTCGGCCTCACCGCGAACCAGGGGAACGCCGGTGTACCCGACGGCGGCGCCGGCTCGGTGACCGTCATCGACCTGAAGGCGACCCCGCCGCACGTGGTCGACTACCTGGGCGTCGACCCCTTCCCGGAGGGTCTTGCGATCAATCCGACTGAGGACCTCGCCATCGCATTGGCGCTGAACGGCAGCGGTGGTGCCCTGTCGAAGGACGCATGGTTCGCGCATCCGAACGACATCGTCGACGTGCTCTCGACCGCAGGCGCCACCGTACGCAAGGTGGGTGCGATCAACGCGGGTATCAAGGCCGAGGGCGTTGCGTTCAGCCCAGATGGCAAGTACCTCTACGTCGCCAATTTTGGCTCTCCCCTCCACTCCATCGCCGGCAGCCTGCAGATCTACAGGGTGCAGGGAGACAGGGTGATCGACACCGGCAAAGTGCTGAGGCTGCCGGGCCATGCCGCCTCGATGCGCAGCAGCGTGCCGTAAGGCCTTCTACATCGACGTCCTCTATCGACCTCACCCTTCGAGACGCGGCGCTTCGTGCCGCCCTCAGGGTGAGGTCGTTATGGGGGTAGGTTCTAAAGCGCATTCCGGTAGTCTTGCGAGGTCTCAGCCCGACTGGGCTCCGCTTTTTCTCCACCGAGGGGCCCTCACGGGTACCGCACGGCTCGAAGCAGGTGCCTGACCCGTCCCGCGTCGCTCTTCTCGAAAGTTGTTTTTGCACCTAGGTCCCCCAATACGGGTGTTCACCGAGGAGCGCGTCCACCGGATGTTGGAGGCGCTCCGGCGGCGGGTAGAGAAGCGAGGGCGCGGCTCCGAGGAGCGCGTCCGAAGATTACGAAATGAGCTAGAGGAGAACCAGCGACGGGCCCGGCGGCTGTTGGAGGCCGTGGAGAGAGGCGCGCTGCCCCTTGACGGGACCCTCACCAAACGGTCGCACGAGTTGCAAGCCCGGCGCGATGCGATCCTCTTGGGGATTGCGGGGTTGGAACGCGAGCGGCAGTTCCCGGCTGAATTGCTTGCTCCGGGAAAGGTGAAAGCGTTCTGCCTGGCGCTCCGGGCCAAGATGCTCGACCCGCGCTCTGACTTCGGGAGACGGTACCTGCGCCTCCTAGTCGAGGAAATCCGAGTCCAGGGTAGCTCCGTGGTGATGCGGGGAAATCAAGCGGCGCTGGCCGAGGCGGTGGGTACGAGGAACCTGAACAGCCTGGATGGAGTGCCCAGGTTCGGACTAGGATGGCTCCCCGGCAAGGGCGAATCTGGGCACTGGATGGAAAGGATTTCGGTGGCGTGAAGGCTTAACGTCAGCAGTCAGCGGCCGGAGGCGAGCAACGCGAGCCGCCGGTCCGCTGGACTGGTTCGTTAGCCACCCACGCTCTTGAGCTGGCGGACAACATGTGCATCCAGACCGCTTGTGAACGCGCGAAGGAATGTCAGCGCTTCCCGGAGCTGAACCTCCGACAAGGCAGGTTGCTCATCGCCTCCGTGAGCGACGTGGTTGCGCCACTTCCAGAGTTCCCTGAGGCGTTCCCTGGCCCGATCGCCCGTGGCCCGGGTCCCCTTCGTGCCGAGCGCGTTCATAAGAGGGCCGTGGCGGCCGATTCCGTCCCACCAGTCCTTTACGTTTAGTAAGGAAAGAGCCCTTTCTAGATTCGCTGGGCTTGCTCCCGTGACAGCCGCAGAGAAAGCCTGAGCATTCAGTCGAAATTCGCGCTTGCCAGGTTTGCAGGAAGCCAAGTTGTCTATCAGGGTCTGGGTGTCGAGAGCGATGTGGTCACGGGGTTCATCGATCGCTGCTAGCGCTCTCCCAGTGAGCTTAATATTCTGATTGCAGAGAGGCTGCGGCAGTTTAGCGTAATCGTCTACACTCGAGGCCAACTGATCGATGCAGTGGTCAATTAGCCTCCTGAAATACCGCTCGACCGCCCCAAGGAGTCTCACGAGGAGGGGGCCGTAAACGCCCTCCGGGCGACTGTCCTTGGCTGCCATGAACCTTCGCACGAGTTCTGTGACCTCACCACCGACATCCCACCTGACAACGTCACCCAAGCGTGGTCGCAGACGCATGGCAATCGCGACAAACGCGAGATCAGACTCTAATTCCTCGAACTGCGTTTCCAGTTCCCGGAAGGCTGCCGTCACTTGAGTGCTCGGCGGGTGGCGGCACGGGCAATTGCTCGTGCGAGGAGGTCTACCCTCTTTGAAACGGCTTTCGCGGTATTTGGGCGACCTAGGATGACCTCGTAAGCCGATTTGTTCCTAAGAAGTCTGGCTACGGCGTTGCTGACGCGGTCTTTCCTGGCGAGAAGGCGATCGCGCGTCGCCCAGCACTGATCTAAGGCGACCATAATGCCGTCGTAGAGGGGCTGCGAAAGCCTCCAGGTACCGTCTGCATCGCGGTAACGGAATGTATGATCGCCAAATATTTGATGGGCGAGTTCCAGCCTGGTCTTAAACTCCTCAGCCAGAACCTTCATTTGTTCCGCGGGCGTGTCAATATGCTCTTCCATGCATCGGTCGTGGGCTAACGACCAGATCATGAGCAAAAGCACTTGAGGAAAACGGGTGACACTCCAAAGCCGGGGTTCCGAGGAGGAACCGGAAGGAGTGTGACCCATGGAGAGTATCGGCAAGGTTCAAGGGAAGAGGAAGAGGACCCGCTCCCCTCGGAGGGCGGGACAGCGGTCAACTCGTCCGCACGCTCACTCCTACCCGTTTGAGATCCGGCGCAAAGCGGTGCAGTTATGTCTGGAGGAAGGCTTCCCAGTCGAGCAGGTCGCCCGCGAAATGGGCGTGGGCCGCAGTACGTTGTCCAAGTGGGTGCGGGTGTACCGCGCCCAGGGGGAAGCGGGCTTGCAGTCGAAGCCGACACGTCGGGGCCGTCAGCGGCCGAAAGTGGCCCCGGTGGTGAAGACGCAAGTCGTCGACCTCAAGCGGCGCCATCCCGACTTGGGGATCCAGAAAATCAGCCAGTTCCTGCGGCGGGTGCTGTTTCTGCCGGTGAGCCGGGAGACGGTGCGCCGCACGTTACACGAGCATCAACTGCTCAAGAAACGTAAACTCAAGCCCCCGCGTAACCCTTCCCCGCCGCGCTTCTTCGAGCGCTCCACACCCAACCAGATGTGGCAGACCGACATCTTCACCTTCCGGCTGGGCGGCAAGAACGCCTACCTCATCGGGTTCCTCGACGACCACTCCCGCTACGTGGTGGGGCTGGACGTGTTTCGCAGCCAGACGGCGGAGCACGTGTTGGAGGTGTACCGCCGGGCGGTGGCGGAGTACGGCGTGCCCAAGGAGATGCTCTCCGATCAGGGCCGCCAGTACTCGAGCTGGCGCGGGGCCACCCGGTTCGAGGCGGAGTTGCGGAAGGATCGGGTGCACCACATCAAGAGCCGCCCGCACCACCCCATGACGCTGGGCAAGATCGAACGCTTCTGGAAGACCATCTGGGAGGAGTTCCTGGTGCGCGCGCAGTTCGACAGCTTCGAGTCGGCCGGCGAGCGGATCCGGCTGTGGGTGAAGCACTACAACCACCGGCGGCCCCATCAGGCCCTGGAGGGGCTGTGTCCCGCCGATCGCTTCTTTGCCATCGCCCAGGAGTTGCGGCAGGTCATCGAGCGCGGCCTGCAGGACAACGTGCTGGAGCTGGCGCTGCGGGGGCAACCGCGCAGCCCGTTCTACATGGTGGGACGGCTGGGCGAGCAGTCGGTGGTGATCCGGGCGGAGAAGGGCCGCGTGAAGATGCTCGTCGATGGCGCGGAGCCGCGGCCGCCTCGGGAGGTCACCTACGACCTGGAAGGAGGAACCCGTGAGCACGGAAATCCCAGCCAAGCAGGAGCCGCTGCGGTACAATGCCCAGCAGCGAGTGCAGGCGGTGCTGTCGCTCTGGACCGAGCGGCGTCGCCCGGCGGAGGTCTGCCAGGAGCTGGCGATCAGCCCGAAGGTGCTCGCCCAGTGGGAACAGCGGGCGCTGGCGGCGATGCTCCAGGCGCTGGAGGCGCGGACGCGCCTCGAACCGGGCCCCGCGCTGAGCCCGAAACTGGAGCGGCTGGTGGCGCGCCAGGCGGTGCAGCAGAAGGGCCGCATGGCCAAGCTGGAGAAGCGGCCGGCCAAACTCCAAGAACCGAAATCCCCGCCGCCCCCCAAGTAGAGCATCCCCGCGCGGCAGGAGGAATCCGCGATGCGCGAGCCGAACCCCAGCCCGCACCAGCAAGCCTTGGCCCGGCAGCGGGCGCAGCTGATCATGCAGGTGCGGAGCGGGGTGTTGAGTGCCCAGGAAGCCGCCCGGCAACTGGGGATCTCCCGCAAGACGTACTACAAGTGGGAGCGCCGGGCCTTGGCGGCGATGGTCGAGGCCCTGGGCAATCGGGACCACGGGCGCCCGCCGCGGCCCATCGACCCGGAGAAGGGAGCCCTCCACCGCCGGACCCAGGCGCTGCAGGCCAAGCTCGACGTCCTGCAGCAGACGGAGCGGATCCGGCAGCTGTTGGCGCAGCCGGATAAAAAAAACGCCTGAGGTGGCCGCAATGGTGGTGACGACCCTGACCCAACTGAAGCGACAAGTGCGCTGGCCCTACCGACGCCTCTGCCGATCCCTGGGGGTGCCGTATGGGAGCTTCCGGCGGTGGAAGCGCCGCCTGGAGCGTGGCCAGCCGGCCGTTTCCCGGCCGGGTCCCAAGAAGGTGGCGCCCCTGACCCTGGAAGAGTTGCACGGTGACTTGTACCGCCTAAAGCATGGCCGCCGGCGCAGCCGGGGCGTCGGGGCAGTGTACCGGCAGTACCACACGCAGGTCTCTCGTCGCGAGCTGCAGGCGCTGACCGATACGGTGCGGCGGGAGCTGGCCCAGCGGCGCCAGGCCGAATTACGCCAGATCACCTGGCACGTTCCCGGCCTGGTCTGGTCGCTGGACGACGCGGAGTTGGCGAGACTCGCCCACCACCCACTGCGCCTCCACCAAGTGCAGGATCTCGCCTCGCGCTATAAGTTCACGCCCTGGGTGGGAGAGCGGGTCTTGGGAGAAACCGTGGCCGTGCACCTGGAACAACTGTTCTTGCAGCATGGACCGCCGCTGGTGCTCAAGCGCGACAACGGTTCCAATCTCAATCAGCAAGCAGTCGATGAGGTGCTGGCCCGTTACCTGGTCATACCGCTGAACTCGCCCCCCCCAGTATCCGCCCTACAACGGTGGGATGGAACGCGCGGTCCGGGAACTGAAACCTCCGCTGGTGGAGAAGCTCCTCGCCAGCGGTCCGATCCCGGAGTCCCAGGTGCAAGGCTGGGCGGAGGTGTTGGCGCACGCACTGAACCATCGCCCCCGCCGCTGTCTCGATGGGCAAGTGGCCTGCAGGGTGTTTCAGGATGCGAGGCCCGCCCTGAAGGCGTATACTCGCCGCAAGCGAAAGGAGGTCTTCGATGGGATCAACGCACTGACCCGGACGCTCATGCAGGCCCGGGCGGTTCACACCCAGCGTCAAGCCGAAACAGCCCGGCGTCTGGCGGTGGAAACTTGGTTACAAAGCAACGGCGTGATCACCATCACTCAGAACAAGAAAGTGTTACCCATTTTCCTCAAACAAATCGCTCATAATTAGGTTGCCCCCACAACGTTCGATGCGGTCTTGCCGACCTTGGCCTTTGCATTCTTCCTTCAGGTACTTGATGAAGGCACGGACGAAGAGACGGTCGGCTAGGAAGAGCGCGAACTTCCCAGACAGTTTGGCGAGAGCCTGGTCCATGTCGCCTTCCTTGAACAGCTCCGCGTAAAAGTCGACAAAGCCCTTGTCAATCTCGCCGACCGTTACGGCCCGCTCGGGCCCGATGAGAACCAGGAACGGCGCGGGCTCGCGCATGTTGACCTCCGAAATGGCGAGGAGGCCGTAGCACAGCGCGCTGACTACCATCAGATTGTTGTGACATTCCAAATTGATTCGTCTGGTTCTCTCTGCGAACTCCTCCCAGGTTACGGTTTCACTGCTCGGGAGCGTCGCGATGCCAGTCTGGTCCCTAGCGCCGTGAGTGTCTAGCAGGATGCGGAAAAACTCAATTTTCCCTCTTCCCAAGACGTGAAGATTGAGTATGATGCGCCTCGAACAATCGTGGGAATAGAGGAGGCGCAGAATGCGAGGCACTGACACCCAGCAGGCGGCGATGTTCAGCTACCTCTCCCCGGAGCAGCGGGTCCCACAAGATCATCCGCTGCGGTCCATCCGCGCCTTGGTGGAACCCGTACTGAAGGCGCTGGGCCCCCGCTTCGATGCCCTGTACTCCTGGACCGGCCGGCCCTCCATTCCGCCGGAGAAGCTGCTCCGCGCCCTGCTCCTCCAGGTCCTGTATTCCGTGCGTAGCGAGCGACTCCTCATGGAGCAGCTCGACTACAACCTCCTCTTCCGCTGGTTCGTGGGCCTGAACCTGGATGACCCCATCTGGGACGTGACTGTGTTCACGAAGAACCGGGACCGGCTCCTCGCGGGCGAGATCGCCCAGGCCTTCTTCGACGCGGTGCTCACCCAGGCCCGGGAGCGGAAGCTCCTGTCCGAGGAGCACTTCACGGTCGATGGCACCCTCATCGAGGCCTGGGCGGGGCAGAAGAGCTTCAAGCCGAAGGCGGGGAGCCCGCCCGCGCCCCCGGACGATCCCGGGAACCCCACCGTGGACTTCCGGGGGGAGCGCCGGTCCAACGCCACCCACGCCTCGACGACGGACCCCGAGGCCCGGCTCTACAAGAAGGCGCCGGGCCAGGAGGCGAAACTCTGCTACCTCGGGCACCTCCTCATGGAGAACCGGCATGGCCTGGCGGTCAGCACCCAGGTCACCCAGGCTACGGGGACGGCGGAGGCCGAGGCGGCCCTCTGCATGACCACGAGCCTCCCCGGCCGGCGCCGGGTGACCGTGGGTGGGGATAAGGCCTATGACACCCGAGGGGTGGTGGACACGCTCCGGACCTTCCGCATCACCCCCCATGTCGCGCAATCCACCACGAGGCGCGCGAGTGCCATCGATGGGCGCACGACCCGCCATCCTGGGTACGCTGTGAGTCAACGGGCGCGGAAACGGGTTGAGGAGATCTTCGGGTGGCTGAAGACGGTCGGGGGTCTCCGGAAGACGCGCCACCGGGGACAGCGTCGGGTCGGGTGGATGTTCACGTTCGCCACGGCGGTGTACAACTTGGTCCGGATACGGAACCTGGCCCCGGCTGTCGGATGAGGGGCGTCGTGGTGGCGGTGCGGGCGGGGTTTGATACCACGGGGGCCCCTCGAAGGGGGTCCTCGGAGGATTGTCAACTCGCCTTGTGTTCCGCATCGTATGCCCCAAACACCTCTGTGGGGTCAGTTCCGATCATAAAGCTGGGTTTTTCCGCAGCCTGCTAGGTGAAGTATGGGATAAATCCGCGGTGAGGTCTGAGCGCATTGCCGCCAAAGGTCATCCATCGCTGAGAAAAACTCGGCACGATTCTTCACCTTCCGATAGGTCAAGCCAAGTCCGAGTGCGTCAAGCCCTGGTTTGAGGGCGGCATTGACGAGATGTTCGCCTGTCTGTCGCTCCTTCTCGCGGAGAGACTGGATCACGAAGACCTTGTTGAACTGCAGGGTGGTGTTCATCTGTCCTCTGTCTGCCCAAGGCTACGGTTCACGCGCGGCGGGTACGCCGTCGCGTGCACGCGTTTGTTCGGTCTTTTTTGCGATCTCGCTCAGTCGTTTGTCGGTGAATCTCCAAGCTTCCGGGATCCTGTCGGTTGTCCCGGCAGCCTGGGCTCGCGACGTCCACGTGTGTTGTTCATACAATATGGTATCCCCGCGTCCCGCGGCGGCTGCCTTGAGCCACTCCGCGATCTCACGGGGAGTGGCCAGGTACATCCTCGGGAGTGAGTCCACGGGAACCCCCCGGAACTGGACAAGGCAAAACACGGTCTTCTTGGAGTGCTTGGCAAGCCACGTGTCTGCTGCTGCCTGGTAGTCTGCATTTTTGATGTATGACTGGGTGAGTCCCCATCCACCGTCTTTACTGCCCTTGACCGACACCTTCAGCATTCTGTCGCTGGCGACGGCGACAAGGTCGTACTCGGGCTGATTGGCCCCGTACTGCACGGACACATCCCACCCGCAACGCGCAAACTGCGCGGCTGCGAATGCTTCTGCTGCGGTAGCCACCTGCCAGGATGTCCTCATCGCTTCTCAGACCGAACGTTTACGGATGAGTCGCGCGCACGACCTGACCCGTTGCGCGTCGGCTCCATTTGTTTGTTAGCCCATTCCCTCGGCTGTGATACCGAACTCGTTGGCGATCTGGGGCCACTCCGCGATCAGCTTTTGAACTCCAGATGGCTTTACCAGCCAATAGCAAGTCTGGTAGTCGGCCCCTTCAAACTGGTCTGCGTATGGCTGCAGGTGCTTCGCCTGAAGCAGCTCGGCGAACTCCACCACTGGCCAAAACTCTAGGTTCTTGTAGTGGTGGTACTGTTGTCCGAACGACGCTACGCCTGCGCCCCATGTCTTGGTGGTTGGCGCTTGGTGGGGCGGCGTATCGGACGCCTCTTGGGAATCATCAGCGAGAAACGCAAGCAGAACTGTCGCGGCGTCATCTCTGGTAGGGTCAGTCCTCCGTGACATGAGGAACGCCCGGTTGGTGATTGCGTGCGCAATGTAGTAGGCCGCCCACTTCGTCAGTTTTTCAGGCTCGCGTCTCTTTGCGATGAAAGCGGAGGGCGTGCCGACGCTGAGGCCGGGGGCGTTCTTCGACAGATACTGATACGGTAACGCCGTGCTTTCCTGTGGCGGTGAAAGCACGGAAGCTGGACATGTACGCTTCCCGCTGGCGCAGGGTTTCGTAGACCGTCGATCCAACGAGCACCTGGCCACCATCGGCTTTGTCCATAATGCGCTGGGCCATCGAGATGCCGGCGCCTGCTACGTTACGTCTCCCGTTGATGTCATCCAAAACGTTGTCGATGTTCTCGTTGATACCTATGCGGACTTCAAATCGGCGCATCGCGTCTGACTTGACACCGTTGTACTCAGCAACTGAGCGCAAAATCTCAAGCGCGAGCCGCAGGTGAACATCGACCCCTGGCACGTCGATCAATGCTATCGCCATTCCATCGCCCGTTGGCAGCAGGACGGTGCTTTCAGAGGGGAGGGTCAGAGCCTGGAGTGATTTGCTCACAACAGCGTTGAGCGCGGCTACGACCTCTGACTGAGCCTCGACGCTCCGGTTTCTCGTGAAGCCCACGACGTCGAGGAACACATATTGAACGCGAGCAGTTTGAACCACAGAGGCCACTCCATCACGATTGGGCTAAGTGCGCTTATATGGTTTCTGCATAAGAACTATATCTGGCATCGGGTTCGCATAACACCGCATGTACGGAATGGGAGAGAGTATTGATAAATTAAGGAGTTAGACAAGAGCACTTAAGTGGTCGGGATATTATATGGTTTCCGCATAACACCCCCTGGATTGCAGGAGGGAAGTCGGGCGAAGCGTCGGTGGAAGAGTATCGCGGGGCTCACGGGCTGTCAACCACAAACGCGCCCCGTCGCAGTAACACGGGGGGGAAACACATGCGGGGGAAATCCCGTGAAGGTGAGGCGGGGGTGGAAGCGCAGGGGGGCAGAGCGGATGCGGCTTGATTCGAGGGCGTGGTGACGCTGGCGGAGGTCGGTCAGTCGGTGAAGAGCGCCTCAAAGCCGCGCGGGCGGATGATCCGGATTTTCTGGAAGGTGCGCAACTCGATCAGGTCGTCGTCCCCGGTCACCAGGAACTCGGCGTGGGCGTCCACCGCACATGCCAGGATGGCATCATCGGATCGGTCCCGGCAGAAGCCGGGAGAAGGACGTTCGTATCGAAGACGGCCCTCACGAGACCGCTCGGAAAACGTCGTCCTCTGTCAGCATGCCGGCGCGTTTCGCCCGGCGGATCACCTGCCGGCGCACCTTGCCGAACCGCGCGTGCCAGAGGTACTGGCTGACCGACTCCTTCACGATGTCGCTCTTGGACCGACCCGTCTCTGTCGCCAGGCGGCTGAGCTCGGCAGCAAGGGGTTCGGGCAGGCTTACCGACAATACTGTGCGCATGGACTCCCTCCGGCCAGACTGTACGTGGCGCGCCGGCGCAACGACGACGCTCTGGAGTGGGGAACAGTTTTGACGTACACTGTTGCGGGGCCCCTATGGAACCGGCACTGGTGCCGGCTGGCGTGCCCGGCCCCTGCCGGCCGTACGCCGTGCCACTCGCGGAGGACCGATCATGCCAGCCCAACCGACAACATCGAATCCCCCCCCGGAAGCGTCCGCTGTGTCGGGTCACCACTTCCGCTTCCACGCCCCGTACGCCCACCTCAGCCCGGTCTTCGGGGGCGACTGGTTCGCCCTGAAGGCCGAGGGGTTCGCCCGCTTCTTCGGGACGCCGATGTTCCTGGTCGCGCAGACGGTGATCGTGGCGATCTGGATCGCCCTGAATGCGGCCGGCCTCACGAAGTTCGACGTCTACCCCTTCATCCTGCTGAACCTCGCGTTCAGCCTGCAGGCGGCCTACGCCGCACCACTTATCCTGCTGGCGCAGACCCGCCAGGCGGACCGCGACAAGGCCCACACCGAGGCCGATGCGCTGCACCGGGAGGCCCTCGCCCAGGCCAGCGCAGACCGGCAGGCGATTGCCACGCAACAGGGGGCGAAGATTATGGAGCTGCTCCAGAAGAACACCGAGCTCACCCGCCTCACTCAAGAGATGAGCCAACGGATCGAGACGCTGACGGCCGAGCTGCACCGCAGGCTCATCCGAGACGGCGCGTGACTGCCGGCCGTTGACCGCCTGCGCTCAGTTTCCTTGCTTCTCCTTGGCAAGGGCCGCTGCGATCTCCGCCGCGGAGGGCAGGGCCGTCGCGTCTTTGTACCCGGCCAGCCGCCGGTACACCTCGGCCGCCGCGGCGGAGAATCCGCTGGGGAGGCCGGCCGCGACGAAGGTGGCGGCGTTCTCCTCCATCTCTCCCACGAAACGCCAGGCCTTCCGAATGCTGCCGCCCAGCGCCTTGTCGCCCCGGCTTGCCAGCTCGGGCAACGAGCGCGCCCATTCCTGGCGAAGGGCAGCATCCACCCCCTCTCGGATGGCCAGGGCGCGAATCGCCAGCAGGAGGGCGGCCGTGCCCTTCGTGTATGCCGCATACGCCACCTTCAGGGCGGATGCCGCCCCGATGGGACCGTCGAGGACGATAACCTCCAGAGCGCTGCCTTGGAACAGGCTGGCGAGGCGCCCGGCCTCCGGTCCAGCCAGGTAGAGCCGGGTGGTGCCCGGGGTCGCCGGAGGCGGGCCGACGATCCCGCCGTCGATAAACCGCGCCCCGGCCCCTTCGATCACGCGCCCGATGGCCCGCGCCGTTTCGGGCGAGATGGCGTTGAGGTCCGCGTAGGCCCCGGCGAAACGGTTCGCGGCCACCTGTTGGGCCATATCAAGAGCCGCGTGCGGCGGGCAAACGGAGAGGATCAACTCGCTCGCCTGGACCAGCTCGCGAAGCGTCCTAACCTCTTCCAGGGTCGCCGCCCGGGACCGGGTGGCAGCGCTGCGGCCTGCCGACGCCCAGAGGACTCGGACTCCGCGTTGGGTGAGGAGCGCTCCCAGGACGCTCCCCATTTCTCCTGGATGCAGCAGGCCGATGGTCATACGTGCCATGTGATTTTCCCTCCCTAGCCGGCTCTCCTGCGATGGGGCGATCCCGGCCCTGCGGCACAAACAATCCTGCGACGAGCGATCCGGCTCTGCTCTTGAGGGGCCGTTGAAAGATAGCACATCAAGGAAGAAACCGGGCAAGCGTTCGCGTGTCCGTGGTCCGGGGTGTGCTCCCCATCCGGTCATTGGGGTTTCCACGGCTTGCCGTTCTGGGCCGGATCGTGCATAATGACGAGGACGGTCCGGCAGGGATCGGCCGCACGCCGCTTCCAACTACTCAGCATAGAACCCGCCACACGGAGAGGGGAGAGACAGCCATGCTCAGCAAAGCAATGCAGGACGCCATCAACAAGCAGATCAACGCGGAAATCAGCTCGGCCTACCTGTATCTCTCGATGTCCGCCTACTGCGCCGCGAACAACCGCCCGGGCTGCGCCCACTGGATGCGGGTGCAGTGGGAGGAGGAGCTGGCCCACGCCATGCGACTGTTCGAGCATGTCAACGACCGGGGCGGGCGCGCGGTGCTCAAGGCCGTTCCCCAGCCGCCCGCGGAGTTCAAGTCCCTCCTGGACGTCTTCAAGCAGGTCCTGGATCACGAGAAAGAAGTCACCGCGCTGATCCATCGGCTCTACGAGACGGCGGTCAAGGAGAGCGATTACCCGGCCCAGGTCATGCTGCAGTGGTTCATCAACGAGCAGGTGGAGGAAGAGAAGAGCGCCGCCGAGGTGGTCGAGCAGCTCAAGCTGATCGGCGACCAGGGGGCCGCCGTGATCATGCTGGACCGGCACCTGGGGAAACGGAAGGCGGGAGACTGACGAAAACCGTGTCCCGGCTGGCGGCGGCCATGCCGCCGGCCGGTCCAGCGCGCCCGGCGAGCGCCGGTGGAGGGAGACCGATGGCGAGCCGCGAAGAGATCCTGGCCGAGGTGTTCGAGCTGGCGCTGCAGAACGACATCAACTATTTCGGCTGAACGCAGGCCGTGCTTGCAGCTCTGCAGGCAAAGCTAGGAGTCGGGGACACCATGGTGTTGAAAGCGGGCAGCGGCCTGGCGGGTGGTGTGGCCGTGCAGGGAGAGACCTGCGGGGCTCTGACGGGCGCCATCATGGCCATCGGCTGCGTCGTCGGTCGGGAGCGACTGGAGGACATCCAGCAGTACCAGAAGGCCAAGGAGCCAGCCAAGGAGATGTACCACCGCTTTCGTGACCAGGTAGGGCACAGCATCTGTGCCGAGATCCACAAGATCAAGTTCGGAAGGGTGTTTCACCTGTACGATCCCGAGGAAGCAAAGGCCTTCCACGAGGCGGGGGGCCACAGCCGGAGCGGGTGCCCCGAGGTCTGCGGGATCGCCGCCCGGACTGCCGCCGACATCATCCTGCGCCTGCGGGCGGACGGCTGAGGGGCTCTCTTTCCGTCCTTCCTGATGGATGCCCCGGGGTCCGGTGCGCGCGCGTCCTGCCGCAGGCGAGGGCGACATCTTCCGGCGTTCGCGGCCATCGCGACAGCCCAGGTTCCCGTCGCACCGGGGGAAGGAGGCTTACATGGTCACGATCCAGCCGTACTGCGCCAAGGAGGTGTTCGATCCGCCGACCTACTCGCAGGCCATCCAGGTCACGGGCGCCCAGACGATCCTCTTTCTCTCGGGGCAAGTCGCCTATGATGAGAAGGGACGTCCCGCGCATCCCGGCGACTTCGTCGCCCAGGCCCGCGCCGTGTTCCGGGCGATCAAGGCTCAGGTGGAGGCCGGCGGCGGGACCCTGGCGAACGTGGTGAAGGTGAACACCTACCTCACCGACATCCGCTACCGGGCCGACCTTCGCCCGGTGCGCGAGGAATTCTTCGGAAAGAAGATGCCGGCGTCCACGCTGGTCGAGGTCTCCGCCCTGGTGCACCCGGATTGGCTGATCGAGGTGGAGGCCATCGCAGTGCTGTGAGGGGAGGCGCGCCGCGCCACGCGGCGATGAGCGTCCAGAGGGAGGTGGAACGTCCATGGCGACCCTGCATCTCGGCTTTCTGGCCTCGCACGGCGGGAGCAACATGCAGGCGATCATCGACGCCTGCAAGGCGGGACGGCTGGATGCCAAGCCCTGCGTCGTACTCAGCAACAACTCCGAGGCCATGGCCCTGCAGCGGGGAAAGAACGAGGGGATCCCATCCTATCACATCAGCGCGGCGACGCATCCCGGCCCCCTGGAAGACGAGGAGATCCTCCGGGTCCTGAGGCAGCACGGCGTGGATACGGTCATCTTGGCCGGCTATATGAAAATGCTGGGGCCCGCCACGCTGCGGGCGTATCGCGGCCGCATCCTTAACATTCACCCGGCGCTGCTCCCGAAATTCGGCGGGAAGGGCATGTACGGAAAGCGCGTCCACGAGGCGGTCCTGGCCGCGGGCGAGAAGGTGACCGGGGTGTCCATCCACATCGTGGACGAGCATTACGACACCGGGCCCATCATCGCCCAGTGCCAGGTGCCGGTGCTTCCAGGGGACACGGTCGATTCGCTGGCCGAGCGGGTGCTGAAGCACGAGCACGCCCTGTACGCGGAAACGCTGCAGAAAATCGCGGACGGAAGAATCGCATTGGGAGAGTAACCCAGCGCTCGAACCTGCCAGCAGAAGGTCGCGGGGAGCACCTGTGCTGGCCTGCGCGGTAGTCGGGCCACCCGCGACCTGGAGTGAGTTCCGCCGACCACCACGCGGATCTGCCGGTCAAGGGCAGCTTGACCTCCCCGTCACTGGTCCGATCTCAGGCTCCCTCGATCTTGTTCAAGATGCCAGACACATGGTACTCCGCGCTTGCCTGCGCGGCCCGTTGTCTGTTATAGGCCCTTCAGGACTTTCGCCTCCCCGCGGAAAGCGGGGAAGACCGAGCACGGGCGTGGTGAGGATGCTTCACGGAACAACCTCACAAAGCCACGAGGAGGACGGTTCCATGACTCAGGTCTACAGCAACTACATCGGCGGCAAGTGGGTGGCGTCGGACTCGGGCAAGACCTTCTTGGATGTGAACCCCGCGGACACGTCAGAGGTGCTGGGCGAATTCCAACTCTCTACGCGGGAGGACGCCCGGCGTGCCATCGAGGCCGCGCAGAAGGCCCAACCCGCTTGGGGCTGGATGCCGGCCCCGCAGCGGGGGAAGATCCTTCTGAAGGCGGCCCGGCTGATCGAGGAGCGGGCCCCTGCCCTGGGGGAAATCCTGACCAGGGAAGAGGGGAAGACTTTTCCGGAGGGCAAGGGGGAAGTACTGCGAGGGGCTGCAATCCTAGAGTTCTTCAGCGGCGAGGGGTGCCGGTTCACTGGGGAAACGATCCCCTCCGAGAGCGAGCGGGTCTTCCTCTACACCATCCGGAAACCCTTGGGCGTGGTGAGTCTGATCACTCCCTGGAACTTTCCAATCGCCATTCCCTGTTGGAAGCTGGGGGCGGCCCTCATCGCGGGGAACGCCGTGGTCCTGAAGCCGGCCTCCCTCACGCCCCTGATCGCCGTGAAACTGGTTGAGGTGTTGGCGGAAGCCGGCCTTCCGCCGGGCGTGCTGAACCTGGTGGTAGGACCGGGCAGCACCGTCGGGCACGAAGTGGTAACGCATCCAGCCGTCAAGGCTATTTCCTTTACCGGCTCGTGCGATGTGGGCATCCGGATCCACCACGACGCGGCGAAAAACCTGACTCGGACCCAGCTTGAGATGGGCGGGAAGAATCCCACCATCGTCCTGGAAGACGCCGATTTGGACGAAGCGGCCGAGATCGTTTTTTTGGGAACGTTCCTTTCCACCGGCCACAAGTGTACAGCGACGAGCCGCGCCATCGTCCTGGAGCCGGTCCTGGACGCCTTTACCCAGCGAATTGTGGAACGAACGCGAAAGGCCAAAGTGGGAAACGGTATGGATCCGGCGACGGTCATCGGACCGGTGGTCGATGAGACGCAGATGAACACCATCCTGGGCTTCATCGACCGCGCCAAGCGGGACGGGGCGAAGGTTCTGCTGGGAGGGAGCCGGCTCACAGGCGGGATCTACGACAAGGGCTACTTCGTGGAGCCCACCATTTTTGGCCGGGTAGAGCCGAACCAGGAAATCGCCCAGGAGGAAGTCTTTGGCCCGGTCCTGGCTGTCATCCCGGCCCGGAGCTTCGAGCATGCCATCGAGATCGCGAACGGGGTGAAATTCGGACTCTCCGCCTCGCTCTGCACGAAAAACCTTTCCCGGGCGATGGAGTACGTGGATCGGATCGAAGCGGGGGTCATCAAGGTCAACCAGGTTTCCTCCGGCATCGAGTGCCATGCCCCCTTCGGCGGGACGAAGGCGTCCAGCACCGGGTTCCGCGAGCAGGGAAGCGTGGCGGTCGACTTCTTCAGCGAGCCACGGACCGTGTACATGAAGTACTGAGGATCCGGCCGGTCGTGCTCAAGCCCGCACGGCGCCTGGCGGTGACCGGTCCGTGCAGACCTGGAAGGGGGCCCCGAGAAAGTGCGCGCGGGAGGGATGCGGAGATCCCTCCCGCGCTGTGTTGAGCAGATCAGCGTCCGTCCTTTGAGGTCGGGCGGGTGCTAGCGCCGCTTGCGAGTCTTCGCCTTCGGGCGCGCTTTCCGGCGGGCGACAGTTCGAGCGGCAGCCTTGCCTATGGGTCGCGCCGCCTTCCCTTCTTTACTGAGTGCTTCCACGTACTTCTTAATGGCCTTGTATTGGCTCTTGCCGTCGAGGCCCGCCTCGGCCAGCACCACCTCGCCCTGACCGCTTCCGAGGAAGTGCCCCTTCCGGAACGGGTGCAGCGTCATGGACAGGCCGAGGTCGGACTTCACCCAGCGGAACATCGTCGGCAGGGTGAAGCCGGTGATGCCCATTGCCTCTCGCCCGCGCTCCTCGGGGAAGAGGGTCTTCTGCTTCGCCGCCGGCAGCAGATCGAACAGCTCGGCGCTGGACACGTAGTAGATCCAGAGATCGATGCCGTCCTTGTCGAGCAGGGGCAAGGCCCCTTCAATGAAGGCATAGGCAGCCGCGCTCTCCTGCAGGACGATCGTCCCCTCGCCCTTTCCACGGGGCTTCCGCAGCAAGTAGACGCCGTTCACGGCCTCCGCCGCCGGGGCCAGGCCCATCTGTGTGCGGTCGAGGACGTTCTCGTTGGGGCGCGTCACGAAGGGGGCGATGATCGCGGGCCGCTTTGCCAGCGCGGCGGCCACCAGCGGCCAGATCTCCTGGGGATCCCACGGAGTCAGCGTGATGGCCGTGCCCTTTGGGAAATTCTCCTGGAGCAACTGGAGCGGCTGGGGATCGGCGTGTGTGGGTCCATCCTCGCCGGTCTTCAGGCCCGCGTGGGCGCAGATGACGAAGATCGGCCGGTAGGGCTGCCCCGTGACCGCGCGCTTCGCCTGGGCCCCGATGGCGTGAAGCCGCATGGCGATATGGCCGAGCGCGGCGATGAATGCGCCGTAGGAGGAACCCGCGCCGATGTGGTGGCCGAACGTGGACAGGCCGGACAGGATGCCGGTCATCCCGTCTTCGCAGATGCCGCCGATGGACAGGATACGCGCGCCCGGATTCTTGACGGCGTTCCAGTACCCGTCACCAAACCCCGCGCCGATGATATTCACGCTGGTCGAGCCGAGCAGGTCAGCGGAGCCGACGAAGATCGCCCCCCCGGACGCCTTGTTGAGGTGCTGGAGCGCACGTCCGAGTTCGGCGCGCAGCGTCGTGGCCGAGCCGGGCTTGAGCTTGAGCTCTGCGGGAGTGCCGGCGCCCTTCCCGGCCAGCTCGTAGACGGCCTCGACTCGCGGCGCGCCGGATCGGGGCTGCCGGTGGAGCCGGTTCAGCCGGTCGCGGGCAGCGACGACCCGGGCGGCAAGCGCTTCGACGGTCGGGCGGCTATCCTGGATGACCTTACGCACGATCTCGAGCGATTCCCAGAAGCACTGCTCCATGATGGCTGCGCCGTCCGGGCCGGCGTGGCAGCGCTGCTTGCCGGCCTCACAGGTCGGCACCATCATGTTCGCCTTGCCCGTGAGCTCCGCCACGGCCTTGCAGAAGCCGTCCGAGCAGAGCTTGTGGCCGGCTCCGTGCGCGGCCTTCCCTTCGATGCCGTACTGCCAGCCCTTCACTGTCCGGTAGATGACCGCGGTGGGCTGGCCGTTCTCGATAGCCGTGGCGGCGCGCTGCGCCGCGATGATCTGCTGGAAGTCCCTGCCGTCGGGGACGTAGACCACGTTCCAGTCGTGGAGGTGGAACAGCTCTGCGGGACTCCACTGGACGTAGTCACCCGGCTGCCCACCCTCGCGGCACACGTGGTTTGAATCGATGGAAGCCTGGTTCCAGTCCAGGTGGAGGATCGCGTTCCCAAGCGAGGCGGTCCCGGCGCCGGCCAGGGCTTCCGCCGCACGGCCGGGCGTCAAGCCTCCCTCACCCTCGACGATGTGGACGAAGGGGGCAGCCGCACCGAAGTAATCCTTCGCGCCGAAGGCCAGTCCAAGCGAGCTCGCGACGCCGACGCCGGAGGCCCCGGTCGAGAGCCGGACGAAAGGCGTCGTCGGGGTGGGATGGCCGTCGAGCGCCTTGGCGCCGAACTTCGTGAACAGCGGCGTCTTGGTAATGGGATTGCGCCGGAAGCCCAGCAGGTCCTCGAGCCGGAGGCGGAACTTCACGTCGGCGGGGAGTAGCTGGGGCGCAGCCAGGCGCGCAACCTCGTCCCGGATGGCCCAGATCGAGTAGAGGCCCATGGCCTTGTGACCGGCCGCATAGGAGATGATGTCCGCGTCCTCCCGATCGGGCTTCGCGAGGTCATAGCTCAGCGCGTCGAACAGCAGGCTGGCCACGAACCGCCCGGAAGAAATCGAACCTCCCGGGTGTCCCGACATCGGGACGTAGTTGTACAGGAGGGCGCATAAGGAACGGTAGATGAGGTCCAGGGTCTCGAATTGACCGATCTCCTCGGGCGACAGCGGGGGCTTCTCGGTCTTCAGGATCTCGGAGACATCCACGTAGGTTCCGCGCCTCGGTCCAAATTCGAATGCCATAGAACTTCTCCTTTCCACCGAGTCAGCCACTCCAACGGTGACTCCCGCTGTAAGGGGGCCACAGTATTCGAGTGCGGGGCGATGGAAGAACCCCTCCCACCCCCGCAAATGAGCGGCACATCGCTGGCCGTCTATCCACCGAGCTTAGTCCCACCCGCGATCCGGCTGCAATCGTTTTTCTTGCAATGATCGGAAATGAGAACAGGAAGCGACATGACCGGGGGCCTGAAGTTTTGACAGGGGCTCGCCCTGCTCACGGGGGTTTATCCGATCTCAGCGAAGGCAGGCCCGCCGCGCGCTCCCTTGCCCGCCGCGCTCGGTTCGGCTACCATGCCGGCGCGAGCAGTACATCGGGAGGATAGAAGCACGTCGCCTCGCCCCTTGCGTGGTGGCAGGCGGAGAAGAAGGCGCACATCCAGGGAGACCATGATGAGCGACGGATCGAACTTTCACAACCTGCGGGAGGGGGGCATTGTCCGACGGCTTGCTCCCGGCATCACGGCGCGCATCTTCCCGGGCGTCAACGTGATGCTCTCGGTGGTGACGATCGAGCCCCATTCCTCGTCGCCGGTACATTCCCATCCGAATGAGCAATGGGGCGTGTGCCTCGAGGGGGAGTGGATCCGCATCCAGGACGGCCAAGAGCATCGTGTGAAGGCCGGCGACTTCTGGCAGACGCCGCCGAACGTACCGCACGGGGGACGCACGCTCGGGGTGCGATGCGTGGTCCTCGACATCTTTGCCCCGCCGCGCGAGGAGTACCGGCAGGCCGGCCAGGGCTACGGGTCCGCTTCGCCCCCGATGTGAGCGCTTATCCTGCCAGCATCCGCTTGAGGTAGGCCAGGGCGCGGGGGATGCCGGTGGCCTCGGGCTCTTCCGCCTCGTACTCGAAACTCACCCACCCGTCGTAGCCCGCCGCGCGAAGCGCCGGAATGATCCTGGCGTAGTCCACCTTCTCGTCGGAACCGTCGGGCGCGACCTTCCAGAATTTGGCGTGCACGTGCGCCGCCATTCCCAGGGTCTTTTCCAGCGAGGGCCAGCCGTCCGTGTAGTTTCCCGTGTCCAGGAGGGGGACGAGCGAGGGGGACTTGACCTCCTCCAGGACGCGCAGGTACTCGGCCGCGGTGGGCGTGAAGGCGGCGTGGTTGTGGTTCTCGAGCCCCAGGCGAATGCCCGCGTGGCCGGCGAAGGCGGCCACTTCGCGCAAGGAGTCGATCATGGCGGGCCAGCGCGCCCCGCTCTCTGCGGGGCCCCCCTCGGGATAACCGGCGAAGACACAGATGAGGGGGGCATCGAGCTGCTCGGCCACCTCGACCCACTGCTTGACCTTCACCACCTCGCTCTGCCGAATGGTGGGATCCACCCGCCCGAAGTCGTTATGCACCCCGACGCCGATGATGGCGAGGTTGAAGTCCCGGGCGGTCCGCCGGAGCATCTGCAGGTAGGCCGGCCGGGTCTGCGGGAAGTGAATGTCCTGGAGCTCCACTCCCTGCACCCCGAGTTCGGCGGCGCAACGGGCAAGGAAGTGCACCTGGTCCGTGGTCCCGGCGTCGAACGAGCGATTGAAGGTGCCGCAGATGCAGCCGATCTTCATGGCATGAATCCTTTCGGGGGCGTGATGCCCCTGAGGGCCTGGAGCACTTGCTCGTGCAGGCGCAGGTTGGCGCTGCACACCAGAGTGTACACCGCGTGAATGTCGGGCCGAAACCGGACGGGCGATCCGTCCCAGTGGGTAACCACACAACCCGCACGCTCCGCGATGTAGATGGCGGAAAAGACCTCGGTCAGGGCCTCGTTCCAGGCGAAATACGCATCGATCCGCCCGCACGCCACGTCGGCGAAGCCGTTGGGGCCGCCGTTCGGGAGGATGAACCTGGCGCGCTGGAAGAGGGGACGCAAGGCGGTCGCCGTCGGGTAGAGGAACGACGGCTTCATGAAGTAGGTTTCCAGAAAGGCGCCGTCCAGGGTCGTGGTCGCGGAGGGATGGACCGGGACCGCGCGAGCGCCGGGCCGGCTGAGCCTGATTGCGCCCGCGGCATCGGCTAGGACGATCTCGCCCGTGATGTGATCTATCGTGCCGGCCGCCCTGGCTGTTTCATCCAGCCCGTAAATTCCCACGGCCGTGAACCAGTGGGCCCGGATGTCCCGGCGATACAGAAGGCTCCCGTCGAAGGGGTCCTGGATCACGTACACCGGCTCGGGGGACGCACCGGACCCGCCGGGTCGTCCTCCCAGGGCCGTTTCACCGGCCTCTTCCGAGAGCAGCGTCCCGCGGACGCCCCGACGCCGGAGGGCGCCGATGATCGCGCGCTCTGTCGCCGTGTCCACGCCGATGACCTCGGGGTCCCAGGGGCGGTAGCCTGCCTCCCGGCCCGCGACCACCCGTTGCCCGGATCGCGGTGGCAGTCGGCGGACCACGGCGTTTGCGGCGAGCAATCCCTCTTGCACGCACTGGCGCCAGGAAAACGATCTCCCGCGCGCCTTCGCCGGTCCACCGCCGCGTCGTTCGGTCATCTAGCCTCCAGGCTGCTCACTCTTTTCCGTCGCGGTCGATTCGCTCCAGCAGGCGCACGATCTCTGTCACCACGTGATTGACGGCCCTCTCCCCGAGTTCGCGCGAGACCTTGGAGGTATCGCCTCGGACGCCAGTCGGATACTCTGCCTCGGGATGGGCCATCACCCGGAACCGGGAGAGGCGCGGCCGGGTCACCTTGGGGATGCGGTCCATCCGGACCACCTCTTCCGCCACGACGAGCATCTGGGAGGTTTCGATGGATCCGGCATGGCCGTCTTTACCCACCAGGTCGGCCTCGCGCCGGATGGGGTCGAGGAAGTCATAGGGACCGATCGCCAGGACGACAAGGCCGGGGTCGGCATTCACCAGAGGCAGGCCGGGGTCGCGCATGGCTTCCATGTGGGCTGGCTCAGCGTGGCCGGTGATCAGGGCGAATTTCCGACCGCCGTGGCGAATATATTCCCCGATCACCTCTCGCACGACGGCCGTGAGGGTGGCCGGAGTCAGGGAGATCGTCCCCGGGAAGTTTCGCATGCTCCGGCAGACCCCGTAGGGCAGGGCCGGCGCCACCAGACCGTTGGTCCGCTCGGCGACTGCCGAGCAGATGTGTTCCGCATAGAAGAGATCGGTCCCGAGGGGCAGGTGCGGTCCGTGCTGCTCCACCGTGCCGAAGGGCAGAAGGATCCAGCGCCCCGCCTGCATGGCGGCGGCAAACTCGTCCTTTGTCAGATTCGCCAGATGAAACCGGTCATGTTGCGGCATGACTCCCTCGAAGGCTCTCGGCGGTCCCCGCTCCGGTCCGTGGTCCGGGGCGGAGCCGGTAGTTTTCGCCTCTGGTGGATTCGGTTTTTCAAGAACGCCCGAGCTGCCCAGCGATTGACCTGTCAAACACTCTTAGCCAGAGGTGATCGCCCAGCAGCGGATGCGCGGCAAGCGAATCCGGACCTCAGTCCCCTGCCCGAAGCGTCGCTGGGCGTCGGTCTGGACACGCAGGGCGAGGCCCTGACCGAAGGTGAGCCGGTAGTCTATGGTGTCGCCCAGGTACGTGGCCTTCTCGACGCGTGCGTCAAAGACGTTGGTCCCGCCGGGAACGTCGGGGCGCAGCAGCTCGACCTCGTTGGGCCGCAGGAAGAGCAGGACCCTCTGGCCCGGGCCCGCGTTGGGCAGGGCGGGGGCGGCCACCTGCACGCCGCCGATGCTCACCACCATGGTGTCGCGGTCCGCGGACTGGACGTGCCCCTCCAGAAAGTTGGACAGGCCGATGAATTCGGCGACGAACCTGGATTGCGGATGCTCGTAGATCTCCTCCGGCGTGCCCACCTGCTCCAGCCGGCCGCGATTCATGATGGCCACCCGGTCGGAGAGGGCCAGGGCCTCGCCCTGGTCGTGCGTGACGTAGACGGCGGTGATCCTGAGGCGCGTCACCACCTCTTTGATCTCGAAGCGCATCTCCTCGCGCAGCTTGGCGTCCAGGTTGGAGAGGGGCTCGTCTAGGAGGAGCACCTTGGGCCGGTACACCAGAGCGCGGGCCAGCCCGACCCGTTGCTGTTGCCCGCCGGAAAGCTGCCGGGGGTAGTGGGCCCCGTATCCCTCCAGCCGGACCAGCCGCAGCGCCTGCGCCACCCGCTCGTCCCGCTCGGCCTTTCCGAGGTTCCGGATCATCAAAGGAAACCCGACGTTGTCCTGGACCGTCATGTGGGGAAAGAGGGCGAAGTTCTGGAACACCATCCCCAGTTCGCGCTGGTGGGTGGGGAGATCGGTGATGTCCGTTCCGTCGATGAAGACGCGCCCCTCGTCCGGGCGGACGTAGCCGGTGAGGCACCGCAGCGCCGTGGTCTTGCCGCAGCCCGAGGGACCCAGCAGGGTCATCAGCTCGCCCCGCCGGATCGTGAGGCTGAGGTGATCGTTGGCGAGCAGGCTGTCATACCGCTTGCTGACGTCGCGGAACTCGATCATGGCGTCGGTCATGCATTACACTCCCTTGAATCCGCCCACCAGCTTTTCCGGCTTGGCCCGCCGTTGGATGAGGGTGAGGATGACCAATGAGGGAACCACCATGAGCATGGCCATGGCACTGGTGATCTCCCAGTAACCGTCCCCGACCGCCAGGTAGGTCCGCACGGGCAGCGTCACCGTGTGCGGTCCGTACGTCAACAGGGTCAGGGTGAACTCGTTATAAGAATTGGTGAAGGAGAAGATCATGGAGGCCAAAATGCCGGGCATGATCAATGGCAGGACGACGTAGAAAAAGCGCTTGATCGTGTTGGCCCCGCAGACACCAGCCGCCTCCAGCACCCGCTCGTCCAGGCCCTCGAAGGTGGCGGAGAGGACGAGGATGGCATAGGGGGCGCAGACCGAGACGTGAGCCATCGCCACGCCCAGGTAGGTATCCACCAGTTGGAGGGTGTAGAAGATCTTGGCCACGCCCAGGCCGTAGGTGATGGGAGGGATCATCCGCGGCAGCAGGACGATGGCCATGAGCACCTCTTTGCCCGGGAGCTGTCGCCGGCCAAAAGCCCAGCCGGCGAAGATGCCGATGGCGGTGCTGACGGCCACGGCGATGCCCCCGATGATCAGGGTGTTCTTCATGACCTCGGGGATGTTGCCCACCTCGATCGCCCAGCGGTACCAGTCCAGGGTGAGTTGCGGCGGCAGCCACAGGCGGCCGAACCACCCCTTGCCCACCGAGCGCAGGCCGATCATCAGGAGGGGGGCCAGGATGAACATCGTGAGGCTGAGGAGGAGGGTGAACGCCAGAACAACCTTGGCGTCCCACATGGCCCGGAGGTATGCCCTCGCCAGCGTCATCGCAGACCTCCAGTTCCTCGGGCGCCTCCGGCGCGGCGGACAAAGCGCATGTAGAGGCTCAGGAAAATCACCTGCAGGGCGCCCATGACAATGGCGATGGCGCTGGCCGCCGACCAGCGGGCCGGGATGGGCACCGCGATCTGCTTGTAGATCTCCACCGCGAGCGGCCGGTAGTTGCCGCCGGCGATCAGGGGGACGCTGAAAGCCCCGAAGGCCGCCATGAAGGTCAGGACGGACCCGGCCAGGATCCCGGGCGTGATGAGCGGGAGGACAATGTATCGCAGGACTTGCCAGCGGGTGGCCCCGGAGACCTCGCCGGCCTCTTCGATGCTCCGATCCAACGACTCCAGGGACGAAAGGGTGGTGATGCAGGTGTAGGGGAAGTAGAGCCAGACGTAGAACATGATCAGGCCGTGGATGGTGTAGTCCACGGCCACGGGACGATTCACGAAAGGCACGAACTGCATGAGAAAGAGATTGAACCAGCCCCGCGGCCCCCAGAAGAGCAAGAGGCCGAGGGCGCCGATCAGCCCTGGCACCACCAGGGGGATGAGGACCATCAGGCGATAAAAGCGGTGCCCTCTGCCCTTCTCCCGCAGGATGAGGGCCAACGGCACGCTCAGGAGGACCGACAAGGCCGTGGCGCCCAGGGCGAGGATGAACGTCAAGAGCATCACCCAGTGGCCATCAGGATCGCTGAGGAAGCGGGTGTAGTTCTCGAGCGTCCACCCCAGCGTCTGCCCCTCGGGCCGGAAGCTCAGGATGAGCGTCAGGAGCATGGGATAGAAGAAGAGGCCGAAGAAGCCCGCCAGGGCGGGCAAGAGCAGGAACAGGGTGATCAGTTTCGAGGAGTGCGTGCGCCAGAATCCAGTCATGTCGCCCCTTGATCTACGGACAGCGAAGGTGGGGGCGGATCAGCATCCACCCCCACCCCGCCTGTTCTCCCGGCGGCCGCGTCTGTCCGCGGACGCGCTACGGGATCAACTCCTTCGCGTGGTCCTTGATGTAATCGATCATGTCCTTGCGGATCCGCTCTCGCGGGATCGCCGTTTTGGCCAGGACATCCAGTTTGGGGACGACCTCCCACACGATGTCGGGAACCTGATCGGTGATCTCCGTCCCCGGATACTGCCACATGGTGGAGATCAGTCGGATCTGCTGGTCGTCGGAGAGGAGGTAGTTGATGACCTTGAAGGCCACTTCCTTGGACTCGGGCGGGATATTGGCAGGAACGGCCAGGTAGGCCGTGCCGATCTCATCTGCGCCCTCCTCTGGATACACGGCTTTGATGGTCGGCGGCATGGTCCCCTGGCGGGCCGACCACAGGGAGTAGTCCTGGGCGTACAGGCCGAGCCAGGTGTCTCCCGCGTTGAAGTCCTCGAACATGTTGGGCGGCTCCGCGGGCAGCGGGAGCTTGGCGTAATTGGTGAAGTCCTTGAGCTTGTTCCAGGCGTCCTGGAAGGCAGGATCATTCTGCAGTTGGGTCATGGGCAGGGCCATTTTCTCCCTGAGGAAGCCATGCAGGAAGGTGAGGCGCTGCCGCCAACCGGAGCTGGACTTGGCATCGGCCCGGATCAGGCCGATGTGACCTTTGAACTCGTTCCGCCGATCGTAGAACTCCTTCCACGACTTGGGCGGATTCTTGACGTACTGGCTGTTATAGATCAGGGCGTAGGACGTCCGCCAGTAGAGGACGCCCTTTCCCTGCAGGTCCACGCCCTCGTCGGACTTGAGGAAGCGGGGGTTGATCTTCGCCGAGTTGGGCACGTTGGTGGTGCTGAGGGTCTCCAGCGGCACCCCCGAGGCCACCCAGGTCGCGATGGATTTGGGGAAGAGGATATGAATGTCCCCCTGCCCAGGCTTCCACGCCTTGGACTTCTGGATCTGTTCGGCGTCGCTGGTGACGAGGTATTTGAGGTTCACGCCCAGCGCCTGCTTGACCGCCGGGATCACGTACTTCTGCCAGTAGGCCTGGAAGTTCGCCCCGGACTGGCTATCGGCGAAGACCAGCTCGGTTGGAGCGGCCGCCTGCGCGGGCGACGGCGTCGCCAGGGGAATGAACACCAAGCCGGAGAGCACGAGAAACGTCAAGAGCATTCGCATGCGATTACTCATCGGTTGCCCCCTTCTCAACTCGAATAACCCGCTGTGCACTGAAGATCAGCATGGCGAAAGTTCTCTGCGTGTCCGAAGATCACCTCCCTTCACCCTCAGGCACGGCTCGTATCCGAGGTCTTTCCGCTCATACCAGAGATTATCCGTCAATTCCAGGCTCGACCGCAAGTCTCCTGGGGCTGGTGCATCTCATGCCTTGCCGCTACCGGCGACCCGGTCCCCGGCCTTCGGCCGGACGACCCGTCCCGTTTTGGCGGCCTGGAGCAGCGCGCCGCAGAGGACGGCGTTGACGTACCCGTCGTGAAAGTCGGCCCCGATCGGGGCCACCGCCTCCTGGCCGGCGATGGCCTTCACCAGGTGGTGGAGCTGGTGAACGAAGGTGTGCTCCCACCCCAGGATGTGCCCCGGCGGCCACCAAGTGCCGCCAAACGGATGATCCCTGTCGGTGACCAGGACGGTCTTGAATCCCCGGTCCTGTCGGCTCTTGGCTTCCGCCCGGAACACCTCCAGCTCGTTCAGGCGCTCCAGGTTGAAGCAGATACTCCCGCGCGTCCCGTTCACCTCGAAGGTGAGGTAATTCTTCCGCCCCAGACAGAAGGTCGAGGCCTCCAGCGTGCCCATGGCGCCGTTGGCGAATTCCATAACGCCCTCGTAGACGTCCTCGACATCCACCGCCTTGGTCTGGCGGGATCCCGCGGCCACGGGGCGCCGGGGCACGACGATCCGCGACAGGCCGGCGACCACCTTTATCTCCCCCACCAGGAAGCGCGCCAGGTCCAGGACGTGCGAGGCGATGTCCCCCACGGCGCCACTCCCCGCGCGACGCTTCTCCTGGCGCCAGGTGTGAGGGATCGACGGATCGCACAGGGTGTCGTCCGTGTAGCGCGTCCGAAAGTGGATGATGTCGCCCAGGTCGCCGGCCTGGATCATCTCCCGGGCCAGCCGGACCGCGGGGACGAAGCGGTAGTTGAAGCTCACCAGGTGCCGGATCCGGCTGCGTCGGATCCCCTCCCACATCCGGCGGGCCTCGCGGGCGTCCCGGGCCAATGGCTTTTCGCACAAGAGGTGCTTGCCTTCCGCGGCGGCGGCCAGGCACGGCTCGGCATGGGCATCGTTGGGAGCGCAGTTGATGAAGAGTCCCAACCGGGGATCTTCCACGAGCCGGCGCCACTCGGTAGTGGCGTACTCGAACCCGTAGCGCTGCGCCGCATCCTCCACGGCCGCGTGAGTCCGGCCGCCGATCCCGAGGAGGCGGAAGCGAACCGGCGAGGGCCAGACGATGTACGCGAGCTTCTTGAGCGCGTTGAGGTGGGCCTTGGCCACGCCGGCGTACCCCAGCACCCCCACGCCCAGCGTGATAGGCGATGTCGTAGGCATCAGGACCTCCGGGAAGTTGCCCTGACGGTCCGACCGTTCAGGGCCGCGATCAGGCGACGATGAATGCGGCCGTTGCTGGCCAGGATGGTGGGTTGATGCATGTCGAATGGGCCACCCGCTCCGTCGGTCACGCGGCCGCCGGCTTCGGCGACCAGGAGGGCGCCCGCCGCCAGATCCCAGGGGTGGGCGCTCTGCTCCCCGTAGGCGTCCAGTCGCCCGGCGGCGATGTAGGCCAGGGAGAATACCGTGCCGAAGATGCGAACGTTTCGCACCAGGAGGGCGAGCCTTGCGATCCGCCCGCGCAGGCGGCGGCGCTCCAGCGCGATGGACACCGCGAAGACCGGCAGGCCGCTGATGAAGGCGAGCGTACCATCCAACGGATCCACGATCCAGCGGCCGTCCAGTCCGTCGACCCTGGTTCCTTCCTCACCCAGGAACCCGATGTGCGGGAACCGCCGCGCCAGCGAGGCGTGGATGCAGCGCTCGGCGGCGGCATCGGCCGCCGTCACGGGGTCCTTGGCGCTCTTGAGGCGCCCGCCGCGCGGGTGGCCGAAATGGCGCAGGAGGATCCGGCCTGCCGCCTCGGCCGCCTCAATGGCTGCGCGCGTCTCCGGCCAGAGCGTCATTTCAGCGGGCGCTTGATCGCCTTGAAGATCTGGTGGAGCAGGGCCACATCGCCCTTGGCCTCTTCCGGCGTCGTGATGGGCGTCTTCCCCTGCTGCACGCACTCGGCGAAGTGGAGCAGCTCCTCCTTGAACGCCTCCCGCATGGAGGCGATGACCTGCTTCTCGTAGGGCTTCCCGTCCTCCATCCCCTCTACGATGACGGGGGTGGGCATGTTCCGGAAGAACGGGGACGGGAAGACCAGGCGGACCCGGTTGGCCTTGCCGTAGTACCCCACCGTCTCCTCGTAGTGCGCCAGATCCCAGAGGTAGTGCAGGCTGATCACGGCCCGGACTCCGGAGGAATAGCGCAGGCAGGTCATCATGCTGTCGCCGCCGGCCCAGACGTCGGTATAGAGCACCTCGGCCGGGTCACCCGAGAGACCTCGCAGGACATTGATATCGTGGACCAGGGTGGACAGGAGGTTCTCGGCGAACACCCGCCGCTCCAGCGGGGTGAACTCGCCGATCGCCTCGCGGATCAGGGCGTCCTGCGCGGCGCGGAGGCGGGTCTTGGCCTCCTCCGGCACGTCGGGGAACCGGCGCACATCGTGGTGGCCAATCTGGTTTATCTCGTTGGGATGCAGGACGGTGATGTGGATCGCCTGGAGGTCCCGCATTCTCTGGATGAGCGGCTGGGCGTAGCGGAAGCCGGAGTCGTACCGCTTCATGTAGGTCACCATGCAGACGGTCCCCGCCTTCTTGTGGGCGGCCAGGATCTTGTCCGCCTCGCGCAGGGTGTAGCACATCGGCTTCTCGGTGAAGACGTGCTTCCCCGCCTTGAGGGCGTCCAGGATGACCTGCCCGTGGGAGTCGGCGGAGAGGACCACCGCCACGTCCAGCGTCTCCTTCAGCAGATCCTGGTAATCCGTGAACCGCCTGCTCACCCCGTAGTAGTCGCCCACGTACTTCAGGGTCCCGGGCGAGACGTCGCACAGCGCCGCGACCTCGTACAGCTCGTGCAGTTCCTTGAGGTGGGGCAGGTGCATGATCTGGGCGATGCCCCCACATCCGATGACTCCGACGCGCATCCGACTCATGGATCTCTCCTCATGATACGGTGCCCTCCGCCAGAGGCGGAGGACCGGGCGTCATAGCCGCCTGGTCACAAGTCAGGCCACCACTTGATCCAGATTCGCGAAGACCCGCTGGAATGCCTCCACGTAAGACCGCATCAGCTCCATGGACTGTGGGAACAGGGGATAGGAATGCGACCCGATCACGAGCGAATCGGCCAGCAAGCGGACGGTCTCGGGGTACTCGGCCAGATCGTACTTCACCTCCTCGCCCAGCGGGCACTTCCACGGGCAGAACAGGCCGTAGCCGGTCCGCTCTTGGAACAGGGCCTGGCCCGGCACGGGCACCGTCTGCCAGAGGCTCACCTCCACGCCCTCCGCCTTCAAGGCCGACAGGACCTTGGACCGGAACTCTTTCCCAGACAGGTCGACGCCCGCGGCAACTGGATTCAGGCGGATGCGGTACTGGTAATAGCTCGACGTGCAGTCGGGCGGGATATAGGGCGGGATGACGCCCGGGATCTTTCTCAGATGCTCGGTGAGGTACGCGGCGTTCTTCCGGGCATTGGCCAGCGAGGCGTCCAGGCGGCGGAGCTGGCTCCGGCACAAAGCGGCCGACATCTCGTTGGTCCGGTACATCCAGCCCATCATGAGCGAGTTGTACTCCCGCGCCCCGTCCAGGGGGCGGGACGGGTCGAAGGCCTTCTTGTCGCTCTCGCGGATGTCCTCGCCGAACATCCGGAACATGTTGGCGCGGTCCCGGAGGTCCTCGCGGCTGGTCACAAAGATCCCACCCTCGCCGGCGGGGAGATTCTTGCTCCCCTGGAACGAGAAAATCCCCATGTCCCCGATGCCGCCGACCTTCTTACCCTTGTACGTGGAGCCGTGGGCCTGGGCGGCGTCCTCGATCACCAGGAGGCCGTGCTTCCTGGCGACGGCCAGGATGGGGGCCATGTCGGCCGGGAGGCCGTGGATGTGGACCGGGATGATGGCCTTGGTGCGGGAGGTGATGCGCTCCTCGATCTTGGCGGGATCGATGTTGAAGGTCCGTGGATCAATGTCCACGAAGACGGGGACCGCATTGTGTTGCAGCACCCCCAGGGCGGTAGCCAGGAAGGTGAAGGCGGTGGTGATCACCTGGTCACCGGTCCCGATGCCGCCGGCAGCGACGGCGGTGTGGAGTGCTGCGGTTCCGCTATTGGTGGTGAGCGCGTACTTCACGTTGCAGTAGCGCGCCCATTCCTCCTCCAGGGACTTGACCTGGGGGGCATAGGGACCGTTGAGGATGCCCGAATCCAAGGCGACCAGGACGGCGGCTTTGTCCTCGTCGGTGATGATGGGCCAGCGAACCTGCAGTTCCTTGCGGACGACGGGGGTCCCTCCCCGGACGGCCAGTGCGTCTTTCATGATTGACTCCTTCCCGCGGAGTGGGGCTGCGGCAGGACGCTGGTGCCGGTACCCACTTGGGTGCCCATGTGGGCCCCACACGAGGATCGGATCAGCAGGGTGTGGGAGACCACGGTGGTCGAGAAAACGTGCCGTTCCCCCTGCTCCATCTGGGCGATGGCCCGCCGCACCGCCAGGCGCCCCATCTCCTGCTTGGGGACGGCGACGGTCGTGAGTGGTGGTGTGGTGTGAGCCGCGTACTCGATGTCGTCGTACCCGACAAGGGCTATGTCGTCGGGGACGACAAGCCCGTGGTCGTGGGCTGCCCGCAGGGCGCCGATGGCCATGTCGTCGTTGGTGAAAATGGCCGTAGGCCGGCCCGCGAGCTTGAGGAACATCTCGGCCGCCTCGTAGCCGCCCTCGGGGCGGAATGGTGCCTCGACCACCAGGCTGTCCCGCACCGGGATTCCGGCCTCCAGGAGAGCGCGCCGATAGCCGCTGGTGAGCGCCCGGGAGAAAGGATGCCGGGCGGGTCCGCGGATCAGCCCGATGCGCCGGTGGCCGAGCTTGATCAGATGGCGGGTGGCCTCATAGGCCGCCTGCGCGTCATCGCAGACGACGGCGTCCACGCCCCGGATGGACGGTCGCATGTCCACCAAGACCAGGGAAAAGCCGTTGCCATGCAACTGGCGCACGAGGCGCGGCGCGACCTTCCCCACCAGGATGAGCCAGCGGGTCATCATGTCGCGGATCATCCTGGGGTAGTCCGAGGGATGGATCGGGTCCCCCAGGCCGTAGCCGAGGAGGAGATGACAGTCGGAGCGCCTGGCCTCGTCGGCAATTCCCTGGATGATCCCCGCGAAGTAACTGTGGGAGGTCACGACCTCCCGGCTGAAGATGGTGCCGATGATGCGATGGTCTCGCGGCCCGGGGGCGGTCCGGGTCACGAGGAGTTGCGCGGCGGGGTTGGGGATGTAGCCCAGCCGGCGGACGGCGGCCAGGACCCGGCGACGGCTGGCGGCGCTGACATCGGGGCGCCCCCGCACCACCCGGGAGACCGTCATGATGGACAGGCCGGTGTGCCGCGCGAGGTCCCGCAGCGTCACCGAGGTCCGCACAGGCTTTGGCATGTTCTTGGGGAGTTGGATGTTAGCGTTAACGGCACGATTTCTACCCCAGGTCACGCCCGGAGGTCAAGGAGTTTTTGGCGGCACCGGCCGACACCGGATGGGGAGACGCAGAGGTTCACCCACAAACGCGGAGTTTGCGAAGATGATATTGTTCTCGCATGCGATCTCGTGGTAAGTTGGCGTTCGAGTGGAGTGCGGGACAGGAAGGGGGGAAAAGGGGGAGGCCATGAGGGCGCGGACACTCAATGTCGCCAGGCTGCCGACTGCGCTCCGGCCGCTCACAGCAGAGGCGATCTCGATGGCCCGCGAAGCGGGCCGCATTCTGCGGCGACGGTTCCGCACGGCGGTACGGATCACGGTAAAAGGCCCGGCCGATGTGGTGACCGCGGCCGACATCGAGGCGCAGGGGCTGATCGTCCGGAGGCTCCGGCGGAAGTTCCCGGGACACGGGATCCTGGCGGAAGAAGGCCTGGACGCCACGGCCGGGACGGAGTGGCGCTGGATCGTGGATCCGCTGGACGGGACCAAGAACTTCGCCCGCGGCCTCCCGAGTTTCTGCGTCTCCATCGCTGCGGAGCGCAATGGCCAGGTCGAATTGGGCGTGGTGCATGACCCGATGCACGATGAGCTGTTCGTCGCCGTCCGGGGGTGCGGGGCTTGGTGCAGCGGCCGGCCTATCCGAGTCTCCGAGGTCGCCGGGCTCAAGGCAGCGTTCCTGGGGACCGGGCTCCCCCACCGGGTGCGACGGTTCGCGGGATCGGTGGGTCGGACGTTCGCGCGGTTTGCCATGTATTCGCTGGGGGTTCGCGACCGCGGGGCCGGGGCGCTGGACCTGTGCTACGTGGCCTGCGGGCGCTTCGACGGCTACTGGGAGATCGATCAGTCGCCATGGGACATCGCCGCGGGGGGCCTGATCGTCGAGGAGGCGGGCGGCCGCATGTCCGACTTCCGAGGCGGGTCCTTTGACATCTTCGGGGGGGAGACCGTGGCCAGCAACGGGAAGATCCACGACCAGATCGTCCGGGTGCTGGCCATGCCCGGCGGCATTCCCAGACGCTACCGTCCTCTCATCCGGCGCCAGTGGGACAGCGCACGCAGCCGTCACCGATCTCGCCGCGCTGCGACCCATAACGCGAGCTATCCGGCGCCGCGGTGTGTAGGTGGTGCCAGGGAGGGTCAGCCCGTGGGGGACTGGACTGCTAATGCCGCGAGCCAAAAATAATGGCTCTTGACGCAATGGTCCCTCATCCAGCTTGAAGAGCATCAGTGGTCGTGCTACCCTGCCCGCAGCGTGGGGGACACCGGAGATGGCGAAGAACTCATCGATAGAGTGGACACACCACACCTTCAATCCATGGTGGGGGTGCGTCAAGGTGTCGCCGGCGTGCAAAAACTGCTACGCGGAGGCGTGGGCAAAACGGGTCGGGCTTGAGGTCTGGGGTGGCCGCGCGCCGCGGCGGTTCTTCGGCAAGGAGCACTGGAGCGAACCGTTGCGTTGGAATCGCGAAGCCGAGCGCGAGGGTCATCGTCGGCGCGTCTTCTGTGCATCGATGGCGGATATCTTCGAGAGCCGCGGCGAGCTCGATCCCTGGCGCCATCGCCTGTGGGGCCTGATCGAGGCGACTCCTTGGCTCGACTGGCTGCTGCTCACTAAGCGGCCTGAGCGTACCGCGTACTGCGTGCCCTGGGGCGAAACCTGGCCAAAGAACGTGTGGCTTGGGGCCACTGCCGAGAATCAGCGCTGGGCCGAGATGCGCATTCCAAAGCTCCTTCGCTTCCCGGCCGTGGTACTTTTCGTCTCATGTGAGCCGCTGCTTGGGCCGCTTGATCTGCGGCTTTGGTTGCTGCGCGCGGGTGCGGCCGGTCGAGCCCTCGATTGGGTGATTGCGGGAGGCGAGAGCGGTGCGAACGCGCGGCCGATGAACCCGGCCTGGGCGAGAAGCCTCCGCGACCAGTGCGCCAAGGCCTATGTCCCCTTCCATTTCAAGCAGTGGGGGCATTGGCGTCCAGAATCGTTCGCTATTGAAACTGATGCCCGACGCATCCAGGTACTTGACCACGAGGGACGGGGGATCACTCTTGTGTCCCTCGGCAAAAAGGCATCAGGGCGCGACCTTGACGGGCGCACATGGGACGAATTCCCCAAACCCCGCGCCGCCGTCGCCTGACGCCGGAAGAGCTCGAGGCGCGCGGACAGCTCCGACTCCTTGTGGAATGTCCGGCACGGGCGGGCGCGCGTCCGGCCCTCCAAGCGCTCAAACGCCCGTTCTGGACCGAGAACAAGGCTAGGCTTATCGAGCGCTACCTGTACTATTTCGTCCTGGTGACGCGGCACGGCACCTACATCGACGGTTTCGCCGGACCACAAGATAGCACGCACCCGGATAACTGGGCGGCTAAGCGCGTGCTCGAGAGCGACCCGAAGTGGTTGCGGCACTTCCTCCTCTGTGAGCTGAAGCCACGCCCTTATGTTCTTCTTCAACGGCTGCGCGACGAGCAGCCGCCCATTGGCCGAGGCAAATCGAAGCGCACGATTGACCTCTTTCAAGGCGACTTCAACGAAAGGGTGAACGAGATCCTCTCGAGCCCGCACATCACGGAAAAGGAAGCGACGTTTTGTCTAGTCGATCAACGCTCGTTCGAGTGCCATTGGGCGACCATCGAAACGATCGCGCGGCACAAGAGGACGGGACCGAAGGTCGAGCTGTTTTACTTTCTCGCGGCCGGCTGGTTTGGGCGCGCATTTCGCGCGATCAAGAACAGGGCCATCCTCGAGCGCTGGTGGGGCCGCGATGACTGGATAGAACTTGCCAACTTAAGCGATCGGGATCGCGCGCTGCTCGTCTGCGACCGATTCCAGGACGGGCTGGGGTATCGGTATGCCGCACCCTTCCCCATCTTCAGCCGACAGCGCGGCAGCCGCATCATGTATTTCATGGTGCACGCCTCCGATCACGACGAGGCGCCGAAACTGATGACTCGCGCTTATAATCGCGCCATCTACCCGAAGGAAAGCGCGGAGCAGCTCCAACTTCTCCTCCGGGAGCTATGATTGGATTAAGCGCATGCGACCTGACGCGCGTTGAAGGACTTCCCACTCGCCACACCCTAGCTTCGCGGGCGTGGCGAAACCGATCGAGATCTTCCGCACCGGCCGGTACGCCGCGACGAGTGGCGTGGCGTTCGAGTTTATTGAGGTCTACCTCAGGGCGATGGTGGTGTGCCGCTGGCCTCGAGCAAGTGCTGGCGGTCGGCCTTTCCCGGAGCGGCGGTCCTTTGTGGCGTCTCCCTCCAGGTCCCCCGGCACTCCCATTCTTTCGCCTCGACGTACCCGCTTTTCCCGCCGGCTTTCTGCCCGCTACGAGGTTCTCCTTGACACACGACCGCGCCACGCGGCATGCTGTGGTGCGGGGGGTTGGCTCTGACTGGGGTGCCGAGTTCGTCGCCCACTATCGAGCCGCCGGGCGAGAAGAGAATTCTTATCACCTGTGTCCGTGCGTAGGAGGTAACGCCCGTTACTACGGTCTATGTGATCGGCGCGGGATTTTCGACGGAGTTCGGATATCCAACGGCGCGAGAGCTGCTCGCTCGTGTGTGGAGTCGATTGAACGAGGACAAGCAGGAAGTCCTCGGCGAGATCGTCCGGTTCCACCACCCAGGGTGGGATGGACGGGCCGCAACCCTTCCTGAGGTCGAAGAGCTTCTGACAGAGCTAGAGGCTAACAAGGACTTGCTGCCATCATTGCGCTCCAAGGGCGGCTTTACCCTCCAGGACTTGGAGAGAGCGCGCGAGGGGCTCTTGCTCGAGATTGCCAAATGGTTCCACAAGATCCACGCTGCAGAAAGGGGACGCCCAATTCTTGCGGAGGTTGTGAAGCGCATTAGAGCCGCGAGGGCAGCGATTATCTCCTTCAATTGGGATTACGAGTTGGACAAAGCGCTATTTGGCAAGGTGGCGCCGTCGTCGTATGGCGTGGGGGACGGGACGCGTCAAGGAACGGTGCTCCTGAAGCCCCACGGCTCGCTCAACTGGTATCCGGCGGCTGCGGGAGCCCATATCAAGGAGGACCTTCGCGAGATCCTCTGGACGGAAAAAGGGAACGAGGTGTACTCCTTCGTGCGGTGGAGGGAGGTCCGATGGACACGAAGACAGTATCTCCCGTGGATCGTGCCGCCCACGCACCTGAAAGACTTCAATCATCCGATGCTGAAGCGGATATGGCAGAGGTGTGTGGATGTTCTCAGCAAGGCGGGAAGGGTCTACTTCCTGGGTTATTCGCTGCCGCCAGCAGATTGGCATTCTCGCTATATTCTTCGCTGCGGCTTTCATAATCAGCGAAAGGGCCTTCCTCTTAACGGCGGGCGAGAGAAAGCGACCGGCAGGGCAAAGGTGTGGGTAATAAACCCTGACGCTGGGGTGTTCCGGCGTATCGAGTCGATAGTTGGCTGGGAATGTACGTGGGTGCCGAAGCGAATTAGCGAGTGGCTCGGGGTGGGCAGCTAGAGCAGAATATCACCATTTTTTTCACAGATTTTTGCTGCCGGGCCGCCGGACCGGAAAAGCAAATTCCTATCAGTTTTCTATGGGCTCTTCGCCCACCCGGGCAGACTCTAAGTAGCATCTGGTGACCTGGCGCTATTTGGGGAGCAGCTATTTGCACGTCGTACCCTGTTGCATATCTTGCCAGATTCGACTATAGCAATGACCATTAAGACCTCAACGCATTCTGTTTGATGGGAGGTTCACATGGAGCCCCTTGATTTTCAAGAAATCGCACAACTCCTAAATCACAGCCGTACAACGCATATCGATCTAAAGCCAGTCAAGAAGCAGGAGAATGGCTGGGCGCTATACCAAGGCCACTACAAGGTGCATACATCCACGTATCCATTTAGGGTGCTATATCTTCATTCCGGAGCTACCAGGGAAGCCATAGAGGCCGGAGCCCGCGACGCCTTCGTCCAAGGAGAGACCCACGTCGTCTATCCGCCATCACTTGACGACCGACAATCTCGCCACCATGACCTCTTCTCCCAGACTGCCAAGGGATACTGGACAACGAAAGAATATCTTGCATCCTTCATTAGAGATGAGCTTCAGGCGTACATCTCAAAACTCGAGGCACAAGCGCCACAATTCTACATTGACCCGAGGGTTGAGACGCCAGCAGGATTTGTACGGAAGATCCCAAACCCTCTGTATTCCCTGCTGGCTGAGCGCGATCCTGGCGGCGGAAAGAGAGATGGTGCGCTCGGAATTCTGCTTGCAGAGCCCGGCCAGGGCAAGACCTACATGAGCCGCTACCTTGTGTCAACCATCTCCAAACGGCGACCGTCCATTGTGGGAAAGCCCCGACCTCGTCCCCGGTTTCAAGAGGACTCCGAGAACGCTGAGGTCTCCCATGTGCATCTAGTCCCGATCATGATCGACTCCACACAGTGGCATGCAATGTCTGTAGAAAATCTAAGTTCCCTCTGGAAAACGATTGCGCATTCCTTTCGCCATTTCGACGCACCCATAAGCTGGCTTGAAGGGCATGAAGACGAATTTTTGCGCGCGACCCTAAAGGCAGAAATCTTCCGAGTTGTGTTCGATGGCTTTGACGAGTACGTACTCCGGAATCGCGGGTCCGTTCAGCCCCTAGAGGTTTTGGAAGCTCTAGCCGAGCTTGCTGAAACTACCGGAGCGCGAATTTTGATAACATCGAGGACATCATTTCGGCATACCAACCTGCCTGAGGCGGAAGTGCAAGCGTTTATAGATCGGACGAAATCGCTGGTCTACCGGATTCTCCCGTTTGACATGCAGCACGCACGTAACTATTTTGCCGCTCGCTTTCGAGAAACCAAATCAGTTGAAAGTGCTATTCACCTGTACAGTTCTCTTCGACGGCAGAATGAAGAGCTTGTAGGAAGAGGCTTTGTCTTGAGCCTCATCGCGGACTTGGTGGGACGAGGTCATGCTCAGCAGGAGGTCCGAGTGGAGGGGGCAGGCGCGCTTCTCTGGCTAATGGATGCACTTTGTCAACGAGAAACGTTGCGTCAGCAACTTCTCTTCACCTCGCAGGAGCAGTTGGCCATCCTGCGTGTATTTGTAACTGAGAAAGTTGCAGGTCAGGAACCAAACACGGAATTGCTTGATTTGGCGATCCAAGATGTAAGGTCCGATCTTGGGCCGGAAGTCCGAGGGATCCACATTGAAAAATTAAAGAGCCATCCTCTGCTGGAGAGAAGACCGAGCGAAGATAGATGGCAATTCAAGCAGGAACAGATCGAAATTGCTCTCCTGGCGGATTTGGTAGTCGGATTAGGAGATCAGGAGCTCTCGCGGTTTGTGGAAAGACTGAGGATTGAGGCGGGCTCACGAGAAGACCTGACGGCCATGATTGTTGATCTCGTGAGAATGGGATCTCCAGATGATGAGGCAATTACGCGGCTGGAGCGCCTCGTAGCTGCTGTGGCCGGGCGGCCTCAAGGCTTGGCCGGAGGCGTTGGTGCAAGGCGTCTAGCGGAGGGGAGAAGTCTGGCAGCGACTATTGCCCTGATGGCTGTGGATAGGTTTCTTCCTAAAGGGAAGATGCACGAGGAGCGGACAAAGTTGTTACTGAGGCTATGCGGAGGGCCGCCGATACAAGGGCTGAGTTTTACAGGTACTGTCGCACGGTTTGATCTTAGGCGGATAACATTCACCGGTTGCGAGTTTGACCGAGTTACATGGGCGAACTGCAAATTTGATGAGTCCACGGCATTCAATAATTGTCAATTTGCAGGCGGCATCCTGCCGGCACATTGCGAAGGGTTCGGAACTGCGAAGCTAGTGGACTGCAAGCTGGATCAGGAGGCGACGGCATGGATTAATACTGTTCAGGTAGGGGAAGGAAAGAAGCGATATTCGGTGGACGATTTGCGGAACGACATTCACTGTGTCGTAAGTAAGTTCATAATTAAGGGAGGGTTGGGGTTTGAGACCGTCCAGGAACGGAACCTAAGAACGGGGTCGATCAGCGTCTCACGGTATCGAGAGGATATAGTTGAGGCATTATGTTCCTTGCTCCTGGAGGCGCATTCAATTTCAGGGAGCTCGGAGAGGGGGCTCCATGTGAGGGCGGAAGCAGAAGAGGCCGTGAAATTCTATGCGGCGAATAATGTATTTACAGGGGCGCTTGGAGTGGCGTTCAGCCGACTGGAGAAGAAACTTGGCCTGGTCTAGGAGTAGACGTTGGAGGCTGCGACAGGGATATATGGGTTCTGACCCAACTCGCTTTGTGGCCACTCCTCCGACACGGGCCTCCCCCGACGGCGACGGCATAGTGGCGTGTGTGCTTGACCGCTGGTCTCGCGCATCTGCTTGCGGCCGGCCCTTCCCGGAGGGGCAGTGCTCTGCGAGGCCTGCCTTCAGGTCCCCTTCACCCTCCGTTCTCTCGCCTTGACGTGCCCGATCCGTCTCTGCCTTTATGCCCCCTACGAGATTCGCTTTGGCACATGACCGCGAGGCGCCGCGTGCTCCGGTGCGGCCGGCCTTCCCGGAGTGGCGGTCTTCCGCGAGGTCTGTCTTCAGGTCATCACCCACCTCACCTGCCCGATCCAGCCGAACTCGCTGCCGCACACTTCCTCTCGAAATCCATTGAATTTGCTCCTGGCATATGGTAAACGGCAGAGCGCTTTCCAATTACATGGATTGCTGGTCTCGGTTGGCTCTGCCATACCTTCGTGCATGCCTCGCAGGGTGCGCCAGGCTGCGCCGCCGAGCGAGAAGAGTGAGGAGGCCACATGAAGCTCGTCCAGTTCTTCCTGCCGGGCAAGGGGAAGCGGGTCGGCCTGGTCCGCGGAGACCGGGTCCTGGACGTCACGGCCCCCGACGAGGGGGTCCACTCCGCCCTGGATCTCGTCGAGCAAGGCAAGACGGCCGCGGGCCTGGTGAAGCGGGCGGAGTGGCTCTCCCGCCGCCTGCACCGGAAGGCGCTGGACTGGCCGGCCCTCCAGCGGACGCCGTCGCGGCGGGCGCCGCACCTGCTCGTTCCGATTGACCCGCCCGAGGTCTGGGGTGCCGGCCTCACCTACAAGCGCAGCGCGGAGCTACGGGACGAGGACGCTGATGTGGCGAAGGGGGTGAAGGGGATCTACGACTACGTCTATGGGAATCCCCGACCGGCGCTGTTCTTCAAGGCCACGGCCAGCCGTTGCGTAGGACCCAACGCACCGGTCCTGATCCGGAGCGACTCGCAGCTCACGGCGGCCGAGCCCGAGCTGGCCATCATCCTGGGGGCCCGGGGCGCCATCGTCGCCTTCACCGCGTGCAACGACGTGTCGGCCTGGGACATCGAGCGGGAGAATCCCCTGTACCTGCCTCAGTCGAAGGTCTATCTCGGCTGCTGTGCGCTGGGCCCGTGCTTGGTGACCTCGGATGAGATCGGCGACCCCTACGCGCTCCAGATCCGGTCCAGGATCATCCGGGATGGGAAGACAGTTTCCTCGCAGGCGGCGAACACCTCCCAGTTCCATCGCCGGCTGGAAGACTTGGTGCCCTGGCTGCTCAAGGATAACATGATCCCGGTGGGAACCGTCCTGAGCACGAGCACGGGGATCATGGTCCCGAATGACCTCAACCTGCGGGACGGGGATCAGGTGGACATTGAGATCCAGGGGATCGGCAGACTGAGCAATCCGGTCCGACAACTGAAAAGCCGATAGCGATAGGGATGGCGAGAAAACGAAGAGCCGATAGCAATAGCGACAGGGGTAGGGACGGCCGTCGAAGTTTCCCTATCGGAGATCGCTATCGGATCTCGGTATTTGTTCTTCAGCGGGGTTGGAAGCGCTGTATGTCGGGCCACTTGCCGGTGTCTGCGCTGAAGCCGATGGCGCGCAACGACGTGAGGACGGCCGCCACGTTGCCATCCACCCCTCGCTGGAGGATCCGCTCGCCCGCGTCCAGCCGGACGGAAGTCCACACGCCTCCTTGGACGCTGAAGAACAAGATCTCGCGCGGAATGAGGTGGAGCGCCACATTCCTCAGCGTCTCATCCGCGGCGATGGCGGGGTGGATGAAGGCGGCTCCGGGGATGGCCAGGATCAGGACCCACCGTGCGATTCGCCGGGTCGGGAAGAGGCGACGGACGATCGCAAGGTGACGGCGGATCATCTGTGAATCACTTGGCGCGCCCGGACCCCAACCCGGACGCCTTTACGCCCCATGTCCTTGGCCTCTCGCCGAGCGAGACCCTGGAGCCACTCCCCCAGCAAGGCGTAGATGGGCAGGTCCATGACCTCGGATCGGTCCGGCAGGCAGAGGCCGTGGCGCGTGACGTCGTCCTTTCCGGCGACCCGTCGCGTCCACAGGACATCCGCCTCCATTCGTAACGGCCCGACGCCGGTCCGGATCTCGATGGCCACGCGAGTGTGCGGCAGCAAGCGGATGGGGAGATCCACGGCGAGCCCGCCGCCGCTGACGTTGGCCGTGCGCCCGCGCCACGCGCGCGGGGCGCGCCCGGTCAGCCGCGTGCAGCGGACCGGGAGGCTGACGCCGAACCGCGAGTGCAGCCGGTCCATGAAGGCGGCAGCCGGCCGGGGTGTTTTCCGTGGGACGGCGTTGGACGTGCCCGGCGCGCGGCTCACAACCGTGCCTCCTCGAGGGATTCCTCTCGGCATCTTCCTTACAAGCGTGACGCGACGGCAACTGGATCGTGCACCCTCACACCCCCTCCCCCCAGCCGCAGCAAAAGCGGTCGCGCCTGAGACTGTGTAGTCCATTTCCCTGGCAATGTCAATACGCCCGGAAGTCCGGCGTGCGTCCGGGAAAGACCTTGACGTATTTGCCGGGGGCATCTAGATTCAGGATACACGCTGACGGGGGATGTGGGCGGAAACCATGTCTCCCGACGATGGACCGTATCCTCTGATTGTGCAGGAGGGGACGGGACGCTGGCGGAACGGAACTGCGGATCTCGTCCGAAACGCTCCGAACGCTCTCCGCGGGAGCGAGTTGTGGGGAAGATGTCCATCCGGTTCCCGGGTGGCGCCCGCAGGCGGCTCGCGCAGAGAGGAGGGCAGGGAATGCGCAGGATCTGGATGGTCGTCGTCGCGCTCACGGGGGTCGTTTTGGTGACCGATGCGCGCGCGGACACGGTCTATCTCACCAACGGCCAGAGCATCTGGGGACGCGAGGCGTACGAGGAGGGCGATTCGGTCGTGGTCGAGCGTCCCGGCGGGGATCTCCTGATCCCGAAGTCGCAGGTGGACAGGATCGAGCGGACTCAATCGACGCTCCCGCCGTTCTACTCATCGCCTCAGACCGCGCCGGCGGGAGAGCCCCCCGCGCGTGGCGTCGGAGCAGCAGGCGCACCCTCCTCGCCGCCGCCCCCCGGGGGAGCGACAACCCAGCTTCCGCTGCCACCTCCACCCTCATCCCCCGGCAGGTAGGCTCCCCCCGATTCGATCTCTAGCCGGGGAGGAGGTGCCGCGTCCCAGGCGATCGGCGTGCCGGTGTCAGTTCAGGCTGCCAAACGAAATGCGGGCCGCAGGACTTCCTGCGGCCCGCATTCACCACTCGGTTTCCACCGCTTAGACGTTGAAGCGCACCATGATGACATCCCCGTCGGCCACCCGGTAATCTCTGCCCTCGACCCGGAGGATGCCCTTCTTCCTGGCGGTCGCCAGGGAACCGGCAGCCTCCAGCTCCGCGTAATTGATCACCTCGGCCCGGATGAATCCCCGCTCCAGATCGCTGTGGATCGCTGCCGCGGCCTTGAGCGCGGTGGCGCCTGCGGGAATGGTCCAGGCGCGGGTCTCCTCGGCCCCCTCGCCGGTATAGAAGGTGACGAGGCCCAGGAGATCGTAACACGCCGTGAGCACCGCGGCGAAGCCGCCCACCTGGAGGCCGAGATCCTTGCGGAACGCCTCCGCGTCTTCGGGCGGCAACTGCGCAACTTCCAGCTCCACCTTGGCGCAGAGCGGGAGCACGGCGACGCCCTTTCCCCCTAGGGCGCGCTGCAGCCGTTCCTGGGTCGGGCTTGGCTTGCCCAGTTTTCCTTCGGCGATGTTGAGAAAGAGCAGCATGGGCTTGTCCGTGAGGAGGGCGAACCCCCGCAGGACCTTCCGGTCGTCCTCGCTGAGATCGAGATCACGGATGGGTTTCTCTTCCACCAACCAGGCGCGGCACTGTTTGAGGAGGTCCAGCTCCTTGACGGCCTCTGCTTTCTTGATCTTCTTGAGGTCCGCCTCCAACCGGCCGATGCGCTTGTCCACGGTTTCCAGGTCTGCCAGCAGAAGCTCCGTGTTCACGAGGACGGCGTCGCGCGCCGCGTCCACCTTTCCCTCAACGTGGGCGACGCCCGGATCGTCGAAGTCGCGCAGGACGTGCACCAAGGCATCCACCAGGCGCATCTGGGCCAGGTAATGGCTTCCCAGTCCTTCGCCCTTCCCCGTGCCTCGGGTCAGGGCCACGAAGTCCACGAACTCCAGGATGGCGTGCGTGACCTTCTTGGTTTTGAACATCACGGACGCCAGCCGCTCCAGCCGCGGGTCGGGCACCTTTACGACGGCCACGGACGGCTCGTTGGCGCCGTGGTGGCTGACGTGGCCCCCGCCCGCCACGCAGAGCAGGTCGAACAGCGTCGTCTTTCCCGTCGCCGGCAGGCCGATGATCCCAATGCGCATGATGGCAGCCCCGTGGGGGAGCGAGAATTGGCGGCTCGGATTGTCCCAGTGGGCCTTGCGAGTGTCAAGCTGGTTCTCGCAAAGATGGGCTGAAGGGACGCGGGCTTAGAGGGAGCAGGTCGGCAGACCATAGCACACCGATGCACGGCGACGCAACCCCCGCGCAACTGAAAACGGAGACCGGATGAACTACGGTGGGAACTCGCAGGACGAGATGGAAGTCCCGATCCGGCTCGATCGCGAGGCTCGGCACGCGCATCTCTGCTCCATCTGGCCGGAGTGGAGCCGGAAGCTCGACCGGCTGGATGGGTCCCCGAAGCAGGTCACGGAGCGCGACGGGAAAGCGACCTCGGCCTTCGGGGTGGGTCCCCTCACCGCGATCCGAGTGCGCCGGCCAGGGCCCGGCCGGGCGTGGACGGGGGAGCAACGGCGGGCGGCTGCGGACCGCCGCCAGACAGCCCGTTCTGCCCGAGGCCGCCCAGCAACCACTGTGGCCTGACGAGCGATCCCCCCGGGGCGGCTACTGGGGGGGAGCCACTCCGGGTGTCCCGGGCAAGGATCTCCGCGCCGGCCCGCGGCAGGAGGCGGTTGGGCCAGAGGCGATGCGAGGAGATGCCGCCATGCCTACCACGCAGCACAAGATCCACTCCCTCACCGCCGAGGAACTGATCCGCCTCCGGCGATCTGCCGAGGCCCGGGCCCTCCACGCGAAGGAGAGCGGCACCGTGACGGCCATTCGGTCCTGGGCCTTACTTGACACGCTGCTCTCCTCTGGCCTCCGCGCCTCCGAGGTGGCCGGCCTCCGGCTCGGGGATTGCCGCTTGGGCTACGGCCAAGCTTCGCTGGTGGTCCGCCAGGGCAAGGGGGGCAGGCAACGGGAGGGGTCTTCATCCCCCAGGAACTGAAAGCCCACCGGAAGGCCTTCCTGGGGTGGAAGAAGGGTCAGGGGGAGGATGGCTCACACGGCGCCCCGGTCTTCAGGGGCCAGCGGGGGCCGCTTACCCACAACGGGGTCTGGCGGGTAGTCAAGGGCCTCATGGCTGCTGTCGGCCTGGATCCCCGGGACGCCACGCACACGTGTCGCCACTATCTACCCTGCCGGACTATGTCGAGTAACCGGGATGAGCTTGCGGGATCGTTCGAATACTACCGGTCGCGGACGCAGACAGCTTCCCCAATTACTCGACATAGTCTTCTCCTCCTACAGACTCTTCAGGAAGGCGAGGAGTTGGTCGCCGGGCTGATAGCGCCTGACCCGGCCGTGCGGCGGCGAGGTCTTCGCCAGGGCCGCTTCCTTCATCGCCAGGGTGGCTTCGAGGTAGATCTGCGTGGTCTCCACCGATTCATGGCCGAGCCATAGGGCAATCACCGATCGATCCACGCCCGCCTGGAGCAGGTCCATGGCCATGGTGTGGCGCAAACGGTGAACCGTGACCCGCTTCTCGTGTAACGACGGGCACACGATGGCGGCCGCCCGGCGGTGCTTGTTCAACAGGTACTGCACCCCATGGATGCTCAACCGGGTCCCCTTGGCACTGGGAAAGAGCACGGTGCCCTCGCCACGGGGCGGCTCCCGCAACCAGGCCTGCAACACGGCGCGGGTCGGTTTGGCGAGCGGGGTACAGCGTTCTTTCCGGCCCTTGCCCATCACGCGCACGTGCGCGCCGGCCCCGAGGCGGAGGTCCGCCCGGGTAAGACCGGTCAGTTCCGAGACGCGCAGCCCGGTCTGGACGGCCAGGAGCATGCAGGCGTGATCGCGCCGCCCCGACCAGATGCGCAGATCCGGCGCCGCCAGCAAGGCCTCCACTTCGGGCCGCGTGAGAAACGAGACCAGGGGCCGGGTGCAGCGCTTGCTGGGGATAGCGAGCACGCGCTGGATCTGGGCCGCGTGCGCCGGGGCCTCAAAGGCCGCGTAGCGAAAGAACGAGTGCAACGCGGTCAGCCGCAGGTTCCGGCTGCGCACGGAGACCCCGCGCTCCCGCTCGAGCTGCTCGAGAAACGCCCCGATCAAGGGGGCATCGATGTCCGCCAAACGCAGGCGGGACGGCGCCTGCTGCACGCGCTCGGCGGCGAAGTGGAGGAACTGCCGGAAGCTGTCGCGGTAGGAGCTGATGGTGTGCGGACTCGCCTGGCGCTGCTGCATCAGGCGCTGGGTAAAGAACCGCTCGAGGAGCGGGGCCAGGGGGGTGGCGGGGGTCACGGCCGCGCCTCCCAGCGCCGCTCGAGCCGGCGCATCGCCGCCCGCATGAGCGCGGGCGACGCCTCCAGGTACCACTGCGTGTCGGCGACGTGCACATGGCCGAGGTAGGCGGACAAGATCGGGAGACGGCGCGCGGGATCCTGCCCGGACCGGTACCAGCGCACGAGGGTATTGGTCGCGAACCGGTGCCGCAGATCATGGAGCCGGGGGCCGTGGCTGGCCGTCGCGCCCCGCAGCCCGATCTGCCGCGACAGCGTATAGAAGGTCCGATGAATGTCGCCGCTATCCAGGCGGCGGCCGCCGCTCGAGACGAACAGGTAGGGAGACCCCGCGCGGCCGGCCCAATGCCGCTGCCGGCGGGCGAGGTAGGCGGCGAGGACGTGGCAGGTCGAGGGATGCAGCGGCACCAGGCGGCTCTTCCCGAACTTGGCGCCACGGATCGTCAGCACCCCGGCCGTCAGATCGACATCGGGCAGCGTCAGGTTGCGGGCTTCCCCCAGGCGGAGCCCCGTCACGCTCAGCAGGCCGAGGAGACAATAGTAGACCCACGGGCGCAGCTGCTCCCGCGCAGAGCGCACGGGCAGCTGGAGCGCGTCGCGGAGCAACCGGCGGATCTCGGCCGGGGAGTAGAGGTACGGGCGCGCCCGGTGAGGGCGATAGGGCAACAGGCCCGGCGGCGGAATCTGCGTGCGGGGATCGGTGGCGCTGCGATACCGGGCGAAGCCGCGGATGAAGGTCAAGCGGTGCGCCCGCTGCACCGGTGATGGCGGTTGTTGCGCCCAGGCGAGCGCCAACGCGTGGGTGATGTAGGGCGCGCGGTGCTGCGCCAGGAACGTGACGAACTCGGCCAACGCCTTGCCCGCCTCCCGCAGCTGGAATCCCAAGCTGCGGCGTAACTCCAAATACTCCCGCACCGCCTGCCGGAGGGTAGTCATCGCCCACCTCCCGGCCACGGCACGGCCAGCGCCCGCAAGGCCTGCAGATCGACCTTGGCGTAGAGCATCGTGGTCTGGGGCTGGCGATGCCCCAACACCTCCCCAATCTCGCTGAGGGAGGCGCCGTGGCGCAACATCGCGGTGGCCAACCCATGCCGAAACTGGTGGGCGCCGGTGGTCGGCGCCTGGATCCCGGCACGCTGGAGCGCATGGCGCACGACCGACCCCACCCCACACGCCCCCTGGAACCCGCGGATGGGAGCTTTGGCGCGCAAGAAGACCCGGCGGCTGGGGCTCGCCGGGCGGCCCCGCCGTAAGTAGGCGGCGATCGCGCGGCCCACGTCCGCGGGTAACGGGAGGGCGCTGCGCTGGCCTCGCTTGCCGCGTACGGTCAGCTGGCCTGTGGTCCAGTCAATATCCTCGAGCTCGAGCGCGACCACTTCCCCGGACCGCAACCCCAAGCGCGCGAGTAAGAACAGGATGGCGTAGTCGCGCCGTCCTACCGGGGTCCGGCGATCGATGCTCGCCAGCAACTGCCGGACCTGCTCCGCCGCAATCGCGCGCGGGATGGCGGGCATCGACCAGTTGGCCACGGCCGGCACGGCCGCCGCCAACTCCCGCGGGGTCGCCCCGCGGGAGCGCGCATACCGCAGGAAAGAACGCAACGCTGCGGTCAGAAGCTTCGCCCGCTTGCGCTGCAGCTGCCGCGCCTGGCGCTGGACAAAGCTCCCCACGTCGCGGGCACACAGGTGAACCAGTCTGACGGGGCCGTCGCCGAATCGGTCCTGGAGAAACCGGCGGATGAACGGCAGGTAGTTGATGATCGTGGCCTTCGCCAAGCCACGCGTTTCCTCCAAGTACTTCTCGTAGGCCTGGGCACAGCGCTCAATCGGGGTCAGGCGACGTGCGGGTGTCTTCTCACCGGGAATCGCGCCCTCCCGGTGCAGAAAGTCGAGCAGGTGGCGGAGTGCGGCGGCATCGCCTCGAACCAATTGCACCTGCCGCGCGCGGGATCGCAAATAGCGCGACGGGTGGTCGAGGGTGATGCTGCGTAGCGCGACCCGTCGTCGGTTCAGCCAGCGGCTAAAACCCGCCGCGAGCAGCACCTGCCGGTGAACCGCCTCCCGGCTATAGCCCTGCTCCCGCAGGGACTGGGCAAAGGGGCCGAGTTGGGTCACCAGCGGGCCTTCCGGCACTCGCGACAGAACCACCTGGGTGTCGATGATGCACTTCACGGTAGACTCCTTCCCCCCTCCGCGGGTTGATGGAAGGAGTCAATACTATGTCGCGTACCGCTTGGTGCATCTACCGGAAATACGAGGGCAGCACTCTTGGTACAAGACATAGTCCGGCAGGGTAGATAGTGGCGACTATATCTTCAAAGACATAGTCGCCATACCTATGCGACCCACCTGTATCGGGCCAGCGGCGCCGACCTGGAGGTCATCCAGAAGCAACTCGGCCACGCCAGCATCAAGACCACCACGATCTACGCGAAGGTCACCAAGGAGGACAAGGCCCGGGCTGCGGACGCCCTGGCGAAGGCCTACCGGGACTCGCAACGGAATCGTGCATCTGGTGCGAGTTGGCCTCGACGACGACCCGGAAGTCCCGGAGTTCGGCCGGGAAGTGTTGCGAGTCCTTGACCCACTTTCTCTCGACCACCGAGTTCCTTGCCACCGCTTGGCCCATACGATAGCCTCCGTGACCTCGAGCCGATCTGTTTAGTCGTGGCTTGAATTGCCCGCCCGAGGGACCGATGAGAGTTCGATTCCCTCCCCCGGAAGAGAGGCCATCAGAAGTTGAACTGCTCACCAGAGGGGGAATGTTCTTATGCAGCCCACCGCCCGGTAAAGGGCATCAGCAGCTCTGCCTGGCCCGTAAAAATACCTTCGGTGCCGGGGGGACGGACCCATAAGTGTGCAATGGAGCGCCTGCCGGGCCGGACGCCAGTGGAATATCGCTTTTGTAACAAGAGGTTAGTATTACTCAGTTAAGTCACGATGTATCAGATCGGAGCCCCGAGCCGCACCACGGGGGTCAGGATCGTCTGCTCATCCGACTTCAAACGCCGGCACACCTCAAAGCCGTCGAGATTGGGCATGATGACGTCCAGCAGGATCAAGTCCGGCGACTCGCTCGACACCTTGGCCAGGGCCTCTTCGCCGTCCTCGGCGGTACTGACCAAGTACCCCGCCTCCGCCAACTGGTCCGCGAGAATCTCCCGGACCGGCGCGTCATCGTCCACCACGAGGATGCGGGCTCGGTCCTCCTCGGTCGATAGCAAGTCGGTAAGGTCCCGGAGGGCGGGGGGAGGGGAAGGGGGAGGCAGCGGCTTATCTCATAATGAGGTTTCCCCAAAGCTTGCGTTGGTACCTCGCCGCGGTCAAGGAAAGAGAGGCTAACCGTTCGACTATGTAACAAAAGGCAGGCTGGCCGTCAGGGAAGTGATTGACATCCGCCCACCTGGACCAAGCATCCGTCGACACGATGTGATATGCTCACCGCCGTGACCCGCTCTGGATTCCGGGGGCGAGGGTGCCGTCCGGAGCCGCTCACCCGAACGGCGGCGTCGATGCGGTTGCTACGGGACTAGAAATCGAGCGTCAGGGAGGAGCAGCAGATGGCAAGCACACAGGAGGTGCGAGAGGGCGTGCGGCGGATCCAGCCTGACGCGGTCGAGATCCAGAACGCAGAGCCGCGTGACATGATGGTGACGGCGTGGGCACCGATTTTCACGGAGACAGAGGAGGCGCGATGAGGCGGCTCGACGCCAGGAACATTCTGGCCATCCTGTTTGTCGTCGCAGGCGCAATTCCTATCGTCGTATGGCTTGCATCCTGGGTGTACCACAACATGAAACCCGAGCACCTTGTGCAAGCCGTGGTGATCCTCATCGCGCTCTACCTGGCGTGGTGGTTCCGCAAGCGGCTTGAAAGGAAGTAGTCGGACCAGCACATCCCCTGGTCGTCCTCCACCCAGACGGCGTGTGCGGCATCCGCCCAGTCCACTCCGAGGTGATACCGCATCCGTGGCCTCCTTCTCCCGGTACGCAGGTCCCGGAGGCAGAACGGCAGGGTGACCCTTATATCGGTCCTCGACGGGACGACTTCCCATGGAACCTACGGCCGTTCGTTCGCTGGAGGAGACAGTCTCATGGTAATCCTCTCCCGGGATGGGGTTAGTGAGGTCCTCAACCAGCGAACTCCGGATCCTGGCTCGTGGGGGGGAAAACATTGTATCAGCGTCCCCGCGTTTCCCCTCGTAGAGAATATAAGGGTTCGTGCCGGGGGGACGGACCCATAATTGTGCAATGGGTCACACCCCAGAGTGGTCGACGTTGGAAGATTCTTTTACAATCAATTGATTAGGTACTGATCATGGCTTAGAATTCGGCTCGAGCTATGGGCAACGTCTGAAGTTTTTGCGGACCAGAGGAGACCGAATGACCAAGATCCTTGATCATCTCGTGGAGGCGGCGTGCGCCGTCGTCAGTGTGGCACTGGCCGTGACCGTCTTCGTGCAAGTGTTCAACCGCTTCGTGCTGCAGATGCCCCTGGCCTGGTCGGAGGACCTGGCCATGCTCCTCTTCCAGTGGATGGTCTTCCTGGGGGCGGCCCTCGGGGTGAAGCGGATGCGGCACTTCGGGATCGAGCTGGCGGTGAGTCAGCTCCCGGCGCGGGCGCGCCACGCCCTGGAGCTGGTGGTGCCCGTGATCATAGGGATCGTCGCCATCATCATGGTGAGCCAGGGGATCACGCTCCTCAGCTTGAACACGACCCGGAGGTACGGCACCATGAATCTCTCGTACACCTGGTCATTCTTGCCGATCCCGGTGAGCGGCGGCCTCATGCTCATCTATCTCCTCCAGCTCGAGGTACACCGCTGGAGGAGTACCCGGGGGAAACGGTCCTAGCATGACGGGCATCCTCATCCTCCTGGGCGGGTTCGTCCTCCTGTTGGCCATCGACGTGCCGGTGGCCTTCTCCATGGCCTTGGCCTGCATTCTGACCCTCTGCTGGCAGGGGAGCATCCCCCTGTCCACCGTCACGATGAAGTTCTACTCCGGCATCGACACCTTCCCCTTCCTGGCGATCCCCCTCTTCATCCTGGCCGGCGGCCTGATGGAGCACGGGGGGATTTCGCAGCGCCTCGTGCGCCTGGCCCGGAACCTGGTGGGCCATATCAAGGGCGGGCTCGGGTTCGTCGTGGTGGTGGCGACGATGTTCTTGTCGGGGATCACCGGCTCCACGATCGCGGAGGCGTCGGCCCTCGGCGGACTCCTCCTGCCCTCCATGATCCGGGCAGGGTACGCCCCGGAGCGCGCCTCGGCCATCGTGGCGGCCTCCGTCGGGATGGGGAAGCTGATCCCGCCCTGCCTCAACATGGTGGTGCTGGGGGCGATCGCGAACATCTCCATCGCCGGGCTCTTCATGGGCGGCTTCCTGCCGGGGTTCTTCATGGCCCTGACCCTGATGGTGGTGATCTACATCCAGTCCGTTCGCGGGATCCTGCCGGGCGCGGAATCGGCGAGGCCCCGCCTCAAGGAGGTGCTGGTATCCCTCAGGGACAGCCTCGTCCCCCTGCTGATGCCCGTGATCATCTTCGGGGGGATCTTTGGCGGGGTCTTCACGGCGACCGAGGCGGCGGCGGTGGCGACCGTGTACGCCCTCCTCGTCTCTTGCTGCGTCTACAAAGAACTCACGGTCAAGGCCCTGTACAAGATCCTGGTGGACTCCGCGGTGATGACGGGGGTAACCTGCCTCCTGGTGGGGGCGGCCACGACCTTCGCCTGGATCCTGGCCACCTACCAGGTGCCCCGGCTGATCGGCGGCTGGATCGAGGCAGTCGGCGGGGGCCCCCGGATCTTCCTGCTCTTGGCCATCGCGGTCTTTCTGGTGTTCGGCTTGATCCTGGACGGGTTGCCGGCCATCCTGATCTTTTTCCCGATCCTGTACCCCATCGCCACGGCGTTCCAGGTCCACCCGCTGCACTTCGGGATCCTCGTGATCGCGGCGGTGGAGATCGCCATCGTGTCGCCGCCCCTCGGCCTGTGCTTGGTGATCATCTGCAGTATCGCCAAGATCAAGCTCTCGGATACGATCAGGCCGTCGATCCCGTACATCACCATCCTGATCGTGGATCTGATCATTATGGCCTTCTGGCCGTGGCTGGTGCTCTTCCTCCCCACGCTCTTCAAGCTATAAGCCTGTCCCCAAGGAGCGCTGCGGGGAGGAAGTTGGTATCGGGTTCATTGGCTCGCGGTTCGCGGCGGATCAGCGCGCGCACGCCCTGAGCAGGATCCGCGGGAGCACGTACGAGATCGTGGCGGTCTGCTGCAAGAACCGAGAAAGCGCGGAGGCCCTGGCGTCATTCAGTTGACGCCCGCCGCCCTGCAAGGCCATCTCCAGGGGCTCACCGAAAAACTCCGAAGTGGTCTCCAGGGACGAGTCCGGGAAGCCATCGAGCAGACTATTGCGAAGATCCTGGTGGAGGCCGACGGGACAATGACGATCGAGGCCAAGCCGGACGGCCCGTTGGGGATGGAGGGGCGGTTCGCTCCATTGGGGTGCCGGGGGAGCGGACCCATAATGGGGCGAATCATCCGATCCGTCACCGGCAGGCAATGGAAGGTGATCGGCATTGGTTAGGGTACCGGGGATACGGACCCATAACGTTATGGAGTTCAGCGGCGAGCGCAGCGAGTCCGCGGGAACGCCGGGTTAGGCCGATGGAAAGACTTCACAACGCACAACTCTAGATGCCATGTTTGGACGACACCTCATTGGCAATTAGCTTCGCCAAGTCCCGAAGAGATTGGGCGACCGAGTCCAGGTACTTCTCGGTGTCGGGCACAGCGGAATCACCAGCCTTCAAATCGGGCTTCAGTCCGGCTTCTTCGACCTTTCGCAAGTAGATTGCATTACATCGCCAGTTTGCATGGAAGCGACGGGTTGAATGTGACCAGTTTTCGTCGGGATCTTGATGGTCAGCGCCAGCTTCCGAGTGGCCAGTTGCGAGTTGGAGACAAACCATAACACGGACGCCGGCGAAACGAGGCGCCAAGAGGACCGTCGAGGGATCCTCGCGGTCAAGAGCGGGCCGCCGACGTGGGGTGGAGGTGGAGCTGCCGAAGAGGTGCGCCCCCTCCAGGAGGACGCTTGTAGCTCGCCACTGAGCGGGCCACGCGCTTACTATGGGCCAGATCCGCCCCGTGTCCCGAGGCATTCTGCGATCTTGAAGTGGGGAAGGGCCGCGAGGAAGCGCTCGAATTCTGCGGTGTCACTATCGAGGTCACGGCTCTCGACCAACGCACAGCCTACCTCGAATCCCCCCTTTCCTCGATCCGGCCCTGGTTCTCGATCATCCTACGGCCTCTCGATCACTCTGCGGAGGTTCCTCTGCCCCGGTGTTTGCCGAACGATATAGGTCAGCGGTGGCTGTAAGCCATCCGCTGGAGTGAATGGTTAGGCGTTGCCCTCCTACTCTCATTCAATAAAATCAATAATCAAGCCTGACCCCATCCCCTGACATTGAAGGCTCAGGCTGAATACGGAATCGTGCTATCGATTCGCCTGATTCAGAAGTGCTGCTCCTCGCCAGCAGGACCAAGGCGATGACTCGCCCCTCTTTCAGCGTCCCCGCTCCAGTCCTCGACGGATTTCACTTGCGTCTCTCAGACGGAAAAGCGGAGAGGCGGCTACTTCCCCTCCACGCTGACGATCTTGAGCAGCTTGGGCTTGCCCTGCTCGATCTGGACCACGCTCACCTCGCTGAGCCCATCCCCGTTGGGCGTGAAGGAGAAGGTGCCCAGGACGCCCTTGTACCCCTTGGTGGCCAGGATGGCTTCCCGGATTTTTGTGCGATCCTCGCCAACCTTCTTGATGGCGCTGACCAGGATGTTCAGGCCATCATAGGCCCAGGCCGAGGTGGTATCGTACTCCTCGTTGTACTCTTTCTTGTAATTTTCGGCATACTTACTGTTCACCTCGCTCTGGCCGGGCACGAAGTCGGCGACAGCGATCAACCCCTCAGCCGCATCCCTGGAAAGGTTCAGCGCATCCTTCATCTGACTGGAGGGGGAACCCATGTACTTGAAGGGGGAGCCGAGTTGGCGGTACTGCCGCTGGATCACTGCCGCGTCCTCGGGGTTGGTCCCGTAGAGGACCATGATCTCGGCTCCGGCGTTCTTCAGCGACAGGAGTTGGGCGGTGAAATCCTTGTCCTTGGTAGTGTACTTTTCCCGCTTCACCACGGTGAGCCCCACCTCTTTGGCGCCCTTCTCGACCAGGTCGGCCCCGCCGGTGCCGAAGGCATCGGTGTCGTGGAGGATGCCGACCTTGGTGAACTTAGTGTCTTCCTTGATGTACTTGACCATGGCGGCGGCGGCAATGGAGTCATCCGGCCGGACCCGGAACAGCCAGGGGTTCCCCTGCCGGGTCAGGGTGGCGTTGGTGCCACCGATCATGGTGGGCACGCCGTAGCTCTTGATGGCATCGGACATAGCCAGGATCTGCGTGCTCTTCACGGAGCCGACCAGGGCCAGCACCTTCTCCTGTTCCACGGCCTTCTGCAGGGCGGCCAGGGCGCCAGGGTTCGTGGACTGATTGTCCACCATGATCAAGTTGACTTGCCTGCCGTTGATCCCACCGGCCGCGTTGATCTGCTTGAGGGCAAGCTGGATGGCCTTGATCTGGAGGGCCCCCTCAGCCGCTGAGGCGCCGGTGATGGGTGGCGTGAAGCCGAGCCGGATTTCACCTGCGGCCGCCGTGGCGATGTCGCCGCCGACCGCTGCCACCACCATGAGGAAAATGAGGATTCCTGACAGTATTCGCCCTGTGTGAAGCTTCCCGTAACTTAAGTTCTTCATGCTGTCCTCCTTGCGGAAACAATGCGCTACCTTCCGTCCACGCCTTACGACGCGGCTTTGATAAGAATTCTTTTTGCGGTCCAGAAAGCGCAACGCGCTGAGGGCCTGGGTTTGTGGCAGGGCGCCCCCCTTCTCCGTGAGGGCGAGATGGGTCAGGAACGCCTTGATCTCCGGCTCGGCTAGGTCGGCCGGAGGCCGGACATTTTGGAAGAAGATGAAGCGCTTGACCCAGTGGCGGTACGTCTGCTCGGTCCGGCGGCTGTAGTGACAGGCACGGAGGGCGTCACGCAGACGGTCGAGGAGCTTGGGCTGGCGGTCGAGCGGGCAGACGTCGGCCGGGACCGGAATGAGGGGTGAGCCTCTTGCTTCGGACTTCGCATGAGACCCCGGGGGCCGCGGACGGGTGGCGGACGCGCTGCTGGCGGGCGGGAGGGGCCGTGCCCGTTCTGGCAACGGCGGACGGGCCGAGACGGTGGCGCGATTCGGGCCCGGAGAGCTGTCCCTGGCCGACTCCATAGGGCCTCCTCCGTCGATCATCAGGGGAAGGGGTAACGATAGAAGGGTACTCCCAGCCTCCTCGGCCTGTCAAGAAGACCTTACAGACATTCTACCCACAGGGCGCATCGCGCCAGTCCTCGACACTACCAGACTGCTCCGGATGGAGGGGGCCCTGCCCTGGCTGGAGAAAGGGAACCATGTCTCCATTAGGGGTCCGGGGGAGCCAGACCGCCAATTGAGCATAATAGTCTATCCCAATCACGAGCATCTGCTTCCCCGTGAAAGACACGGCGTCGCAGAAGGAAGTCAAGCCTTGAAAGTGCCCTGTGCTCAGTCTTCCAGGGCTTCCCGCAGCAGGCCGAGGAATTGGTGACGTGCTCTGGGATGATGGGATGAGCGAGTGGCCCGTCTTCGGAGTCCGTTGAACAATTCGAGCGGTCTCGGGGCACGTCGGGGTTCGGTTTATGCGAGCGTATTTCGGTCGGGGCAGACTAGATGGTCGGCGGATGCGTCGCGTCCTCCTGCTCCAGGGCCTCCAGTTCCCTGTGGAGAGCGTCGCTTAGCTCTGCCGACACCCGGCGAAGTTCGTCCGAGGCGCGCCAAAGAGATCGAGCGATCCTGGGCAGGTCCTGCGGCCCAAAAATGATCAGGGCGACGACGAGAATCACCACCAGCCTGGCCATTTGCCCCTCCAGCGCAAAAGCATCCGCGACGGGACGCTCTGGGTCCGTTCCAAGTCTCCCTGGTACCCTCGAAGGCATTATATACCTTCCTATGCTTGCGCGCCAAGTGTCTGTTCCAGAACGGATGCTCCCAAAATCGGGCCACAACCAACCCGCCTGATTACGCCCACGGCCCCCGGGGCCGACGCTGGCCAGGGCAGCGCGCCATGACGGAGCCCTCCCGCGAGGCTGGAGGGGAGATACCGGGAGCGTCGGGCGGGAGCCGCAACGTTTACCGCGGTGGGCCTGTCGGGCCACCGCACGGCTCCGTTGTTGTCGCCGGGCCCTTGGCAGTGAACTTCGCCGCGATAAGCTTGTCCGTGGCGATGTAGCCCACCGTCATCGCCACGACGAGCAATGCCCCTATGAGCTTGGGTGGGCTCGGCACCGGAATGTCGAACCAGCGGCAGGCCGCCCCGATGGCGAGTCCCAGGATGAGACCGAGCACTATCTTGACCATTGTTGGTCTCCTTTGCTCACGTCAAACGTTGGCCGCAGGACGCCCGCGATCCCAGTGATGCGCCGTCACGGCGCACGCACAGGCCACGACGGCGTAGATGCCGAGCGGCAAGGCGAGCGAAGACTTCAACAGCACGACGGCCACCGCGGCGCCGACAGCCATCGTCACGACAGACGCCATGCGTCTCGGCCACCGCGGATTGCTGCCGCCGGCGAGCGCCGAATCGGCGGCCAGCCGGTGATCGTCAGCGTGAGGACGGTCGTCGTCATGTCCGGCACCCCCCCAGGTGGGCGGCATTGACGAGGAGGGGCGTAGAGTCATCCTCGAGCACGGCGTCCACCGGCTTCCAGGAGACTCCGGTGCTCTCCATGGCGACGTGCGTCACCTGGTGGGCGGTGAGCCAGTCCCGGACTTTGGTGGAATTCAACTTTGCTGATACGTTCCGGCCTTCAGGAATCGACACCAAGCGACGGGCAAGGCGTTGACCGGTGCGGCCAATTCCTCTGTCGGGCGGCCGCTAGCCATCCGCGCTGACGTTCGGAGTATGACTTCTCCCCTCCCGCTGAAGCTCGTACGATACCATATTATATCCTCGTGTGACCTTGCCCCCGGAAATTGGTCCAGTGGTAAAGTAGGAATCAACCCTTTTTCCGGAGGAGACAGGTCATGCCCAAGAAGCGGTTTCAACCCGAAGAGATCATCGGGAAGCTCCGCCACGCCGACGTCCTGCTCGGGCAGGGCCAGAAGGTCACCGAGGTCGTCAAGGCCTTGGGCGTTACTGACGTCACCGACTACCGCTGGCGCCAGGAGTTCGGCGGGATGACCACCGCCCAGGCGAAACGCCTCAAGGAGCTCGAGCGCGAGAACGGCCAGCTCCGGAAGATCGTCGCCGACCTCACCCTCGACAAGTTGATCCTCCAAGAGGCTGCCCGGGGAAACTCCTGAGCCCCTCCCGCCGCCGAGCGTGCGTCACAGCCGTGTGCGAGGGGCTCGGGGTCTCGGAACGGCGGGCGTGTCGTGCGCTGGGGCAAGTCCGCACGACCCAGCGGCATCCGGTCCAGCACCGACCGGACGAGGAACCCCTCCGGACCGCGATCGTCGCCCTGGCCACCCGCTATGGCCGCTACGGCTCCCGGCGGATCACGGCGCTGCTCCGGCAGGCCGGGTGGGTGGTGAACGCGAAACGGGTGGCCCGGCTCTGGCGGCAAGAGGGGTTGAAGGTGCCGCACCGGCAGCCGAAGCGGGGCCGACTCTGGCTGAACGACGGGTCCTGCATTCGGTTGCGCCCGGAGCACCCGAACCACGTATGGGCCTATGACTTCATGACCGATCGCACCCACGACGGAAAGGCGTTTCGACTGCTCACGATCGTGGACGAGTTCACCCGGGAGTGCTTGGCCATCGTCGCGGCCCGGAAGCTCACGGCGGATGACGTGCTGGCCACCCTCACGGAACTGTTCGTCCTGCGGGGCTGCCCGGCCCACCTGCGGTCCGACAACGGCCCCGAGTTCTGCGCCAAGATTGTCCGGGAGTGGCTGGCACTGGCTCGAGGTACGCACCCTGTTCATCGAGCCGGGGAGCCCCTGGGAGAACGGCTACAGTGAGTCCTTCAATGGGAAGCTCCGGGATGAGCTCCTAGATCGGGAGATCTTCTACACCTTGCGTGAGGCCCAGGTCTTGATCGAATGGTGGCGGCAGCACTACAATCGTGGTCCATACTACCCCACCTCGCTATGTGCGTGAAAAGGCGAAGGCGCCCTGTCGATCGAGTGGTAACGCGGGGGTATTCCCCTGCTGGACGCGTTGAACGAGGGCCTTCGCTGCGTCGGTTCCCAGCGCGCTCCCATGGAAGATCCACGGCCCCTCCGACAGGGGATGCTCGGCGGTGATCTCGCCGCGCTCGACGGCGAGGCGGAGCGTCTTCGGGCTCAGCCCTAAGATGGCCGCTGCCTCCGTCAGATTGAGCCAGCCGTCCGCCACCCGCGTCTCGCGGCTATAGCACGCGATGTGGTGATGGCTCCGCAGGGCGGTGACGCGCTCCTGTGTCCAGCGATTGCCCCGTCCCGTTTGGAGGCCGTTGCGGTTCAGGATCCCCGCAATCAGCCTGTCGGGACAGATCCGCGCCAAGCTCGTCACCGCCTCCACAATCGCGGGGGGCGTCTGAGCGCGGTGCTGGCCCCGGCGCCGGCGCGGCACGCGCAGCTCGGTGTGCACGCCGCCAGTCCAGTGGAGGACGAGCGTGATCGTGCCGCCGGCGCTATCGACCTCGGCTACCACTTCCTGAAGGAGGGTCCGGACAATCCGCTTCTTCAGACGGACATCCGTGCCGGGGTCGTGCCAGACCGCCTCGAGCCGGGTCGCCAACTCCGCGAACTCCTCCCGCGTGGGGGCAGGTCGCTCTGGGCCGCGGCCCGCCGTGTGGTGCGCGATGCGGGCGTCGATCTCCTGGACGCGCTGTAAGGCGTGGTTCCACCGCTGCTCGAGCTCCCCGGCCACCAGCCGATTCTCGGGATCGGCCGCGTCGTACTGGCGCTGGGCGCGCTGCGCCGCATAGCGGGCGGCTTCCAGGTCCCGCCGCAAGGCCTCGACGACCTCGTCTTGGTGTCGCGCCTCCTGCTCGCTCGCCACGATCGCCGCCTCCACAGCTGCCGGCTGCACCACGCGGAGCACCTCGCGGGCGATGGCGTCGTCCACGGAAAGGCCGCCAAACGTGAGACACCGGGGCTCCCCGTTATCCAGCCAGCCCCGCATGCAAGCGTAGCGGAGCACGTCGTGCCCGCTGCCGGTATATCGGACCGTCAGCTTACGCCCACACCGCCGGCACCGCAAGAGCCCCGTCAACAGGGCCACGCCGCGCTTGGCCGCGCCCACCGCGTCGGTGCGGAGGTTGTTCGCGGTGATGGCCTGCTGAATGTGCTCGAACTCCTCCCAGGAGACGTAGCCCTCATGGGCCTGCGGGATGAGGGCGAGCCACTGCTCGCGGGGCTTCCGGCGCGCCGCGCGCCGCGGGATGCCGTGCTCGTAGCGCACCCGCTGTTCGGTCTTGCCATACGCATACGCACCGCCGTACACGGGACTGGTGAGCAGCCGATAGACGGCCCGGTAGCTCGGCCGCCGCCAGAAGGTCGCGCCCCGCGGGGTGTGCGTTGGGAGCTCCAAGGCGTGCTCCAAGAACCACCAGAGGGTCTGCCGCACCGTGCCCAGTTCGGCGAACTTCCGGAACACCAGCGCGATGGCCTGCTGAACCCGGCGGTCCGGGTCCTTCTCCAGGTGCTGGTCGTCGGTCTTCACGTACCCGACCGGCACGGCCTGGAGGAGGGCACCGCGCCGCGCCTTCGCGTAGCGGGCCTCCACGGATCGCTGGCGCAGGAGATCCAGTTCATACTCGTTCAGGCTGCCCTTCAACCCCAGCAGGAGCCGATCGTTGCTCTGCCGCGGGGCGTAGACCGTGTCCTGGTCAACCAGGAGAGTATCGACGATGCGACAGACCTCCATCAACTGTTGCCACTCCCGGCTGTTGCGCGCAAACCGGGAGACCTCCCACGCGGCCACGGCGCCCACCTTGCCCAGACAGACCTCCGAGACCATGCGCTCGAAGCCGGCACGCGTCACCGTCCCGGCGGCCGATCGGCCCAGGTCCTCATCCACGACCTCGATCTCGCGCCATCCCAGCTGTCGGAGCCGGTCCTGCATGGCGTACTGGAGCTTCTGGCTCTCCAGGTTGTGGGTGACCTGGTACGCAGAGGACTGGCGCACGTAGAGCATTGCTTTGCGCGCCACGTGCTGCGCCTGCACCTTGTCACTCATGTCCCACCTCCCGTCCGCCGCGGACTGGGCCTGTCGGGCGGGCATGCTCGCGCAGCAGGCGGGCCAGCAACTGTACCGTCTTGCGGTAGACGTCTGGCGGGATCGCCGGGGTGATAGGGGACGGCCGGAACAGCTCCAACTGGGGGACCCGGGACCGCGATGGCGTTGGCATCAGCATCTCCTCGCGTAAAGGGTGGATGCTGAGCTTCTACCATATCAAGGTCCTGGCTGCTCGCCGAGCCAACCAGCAGCGCCGCCAGGGCCCGCAATGCCGCGAGGTCGACACGGGCGACGTCAGCCACCTCCCTCGTGCCGTCGGCCGCCGGTTCGAACATCCAGCGCGGGATCTCCTGTACCGGGAACAGTGGCTCCCCGAGGATTGTGCAGCGGACCACGGGCGGGCCGTTTCGGGTGCGCACGGCCCGGACGCGCACCTGGCGTCCGTACCAGGGGTGCCACGGGTAGCGGACTTCCAGCACGTCGGTATTGTGGGTGCTCCATCGCTCGGTTGTACAACACTGTGCGACCGCACAGTGCGCTGGGTTATCGGCCGCCAGCCCCCGAGGCGCGGGCAGTCCCCACGCTCACCCCGCTGCCGCTCCCGGCGCTGGCGTTAGGAGCTGGTTTGAACTAACATTGCGGGTGGACCAATCAATGGGGGCAGGCCACTCTTGCGTCCGGGGTGCGACCCCCGCGATTCTGCGAGGAGTCAGGCCCGTCATTCTCTCCGGCCTAGTTCACTTTGCCATCCGAGTGGCTGGCGCTCTTCAGCATGGTCAGGGCGTCGGTCACGATGTCCTGCTGGCCGTCATTGGTGTAAATCGTGAAGGGCACCAACAAGACCCCCACCGGAAGGATGCCTTGCGTCATGTGCTTGTAGTCGCCCGGTTTGGGCGCCGGATCGGTCACGGAGAAGTAATACCCAACTCCCGCCGTGCCTTCGAACTCCAGGATCTCGATCGTCTTCTCGGCGGCCAGCAACCTGACCTGCTCTGCCGCCCGCTGCACTAACCGCTGTAACGCTTCGCGATCCGGATTGGGGGCGTCTTTCTCGGTCGGCCAGAGCGGCGTCAAGACGACGCCAAACGGCGCCCCGGATTTCGACGTGAAGACGATCGTCTGGAAGAGCCGATCGCGGTCCTGCTCGAGTTCCTCCTTCCACAACGTGGGCACTTGCAACTGCAGACGTTCGTGATCCGTGAGCGCATACTGCCGGTCGGCCGTGTCCGCGGCATGCACTGGGGTCCCAGCCATACAGATCAGGACGAACAGGATGGCGCCAAGCAAGCGGTAGGACTTGATCACGAAGGGCCCTCCTTAGTGCTCTGGGTCCTAATTACGGTGACGTATTCTCCCCTCGCTCACGCGGCCAGCTGGAGCGCGGGTTGCTGCTCGTCGAGCCGGGCCAGGAGCGCCGCCAGGTCGGAGCGCGTGAACCGCCACTGGAATGGGGTCGCCAGCTCCTCGTAGTGCCCCTGGAACCGGCGGAGCCGGTCCTCGACTTCGATGAGCGAGGTGAAGTCGTTCGGCGTCAGCACCTTGCGCTGGACGATGGAGAAGTAGATCTCGATCTGGTTGAGCCAACTCGCATGGATGGGCGTGTAGACCGGGACGAGCGTCGGCCAGGTGCGCTGCAACCGGTCACTCGCTGCAACCCCGCGGTGGGCCGAGCCGTTATCGAGGACCCAGAAGACCCGGCTCGCCGAGCAGTACGGCTCCCGGGCCATGACCTGGGCCACGAGCCGATCGAAGGGAACCTTGCCGGTGGTCGGTTCACACCGGCCAAAGAGCTTGGCCCGATGGACATCCCAGGCCGCAAGGTACGCCAAGGCGCCGCCGCGGGCATACTCGTGCTCGACCCGCATGGGAACCCCCGGCTGCGGGGGGTGGGTGGCATGGCACCGGACCCGGGCCTGAATACTCGTCTTCTCATCGGCCGAGAGGACGTATTCGGTGGCCCGCAGGGCGCGGCCCTCCCACTCCCCCGCATAGAGATCCAAGATGCGGCCGGCCTTGGTGGCGAAGGCCGGGTCCCGCGGGAAAATCCAGCTCCGCGACTGCCACGGCCGGATGGCGTCGGCATGGAGCCAGCGCCAGAGGGTCGTGCCGCTGATCTCGGCGACCAGCCCGTGGGTGAGCACCTCCCGGCGGAGCTCGGCGCGTGACCACCGCGACAGCGGCACGCCGGACCGGGCGGGGAGCTCACAGGCGAGCGCTTTGACGGCGACCACCACGCCGGGGGGAAAAGACGGGCGGGCGGCCGCCCCGGGGCTGCTCGTCGAGCCCCGGGAGGCGGTAGAGGCAGAAGCGCTTGCGCCACTTGCTGACGATCTGGCGCGGGGTGTCCAGCCGCATCGCAATGGCGTCATTGGCCAGGCCCTCGGCCGCCAGGAGGATGATCTTGGCCCGGATGACATCGCGATACGGTGACGTATATCTCCGAGTCAGCGCCTCCAGGGCCTCTCGCTCGTGGTTGGTCAACTGGACGCGGTATGGGCTGTGGCGTGGCATAGACCGCTCCTCCTTGGAAGCTCACCATGCCACACATCGTCCGAAAGCGCAATATATTATACGTCATCGTATTTATGTCACTGACCACTAAGTGTTCTGGGTCATAATTACGGTGACGTATTTTCCCGGGGCGCCCTCTCGCGTCAGGCCGCGAGCGGCAATGGGACTCGCTGGTCCTCCAGTTTGGTGAGAAGCGCCGCAAGATCCTGACGCGTGAACTTCCACTGGAATGGCTGGGCCATCTGCTCGTAGCGCTCTTGGAACCGGAGCAAGCGCTCCTCGACTTCTGTGAGCGAGGCAAAGTCATTCGGGGTCAACACCTTGCGCTGCACGATGGAGAAATAGATCTCGATCTGGTTGAGCCAGCTGGCGTGGATCGGGGTGTGGACGGGCACGAGCGTGGGCCACGCCTGCTGGAGCCGCTCGGTGGCGGCTTGGCCCCGGTGGGCCGAGCCGTTGTCGAGGATCCAGAAGACCCGCGAGGCCGAGCGGTAGGGCTCTTGAGCCATCACGTCAGCGACGAGTCGATCGAAGGGGGCGATGCCCGTGGTGGCCTCGCAGCGCCCGAAGAGTTTGGCGCGATGGACATCCCAGGCCGCCAGGTAGGCCCTGGCCCCGGCGCGGTCGTACTCATGCTCGACTCGCATGGGCACCCCTCGCTGCGGGCGGGCAGTCGGATGGCAGCGCACCCGGGCTTGGATGCTCGTTTTCTCATCGGCCGAGAGGACGAACTCATCGGCCCCGAGCGCCTGGCCCGCCCAGACCCCTGCGTACAGATCGAGGATCCGCCCGGCCTTGGCGGCGAAGGCTGGATCCCGCGGGAAGATCCAGCTCCGGTGCCGCCACGGGCGGATGGCATCGGCACTGAGCCAGCGCCAGATGGTCCGGCCGCTGATCTCCGCCACCAGCCCCTGGGTGAGGACCTCCTGCCGCAGCTCGGCCCCCGACCACCGCGACAGCGGGACGCCGCAGCGGGTGGGCAGCTCACAGGCGAGGGCCTTGACGGCGACCACGACGCTGGGGGGAAAAGCCGGCGGGCCGCCCGCCCCGCGGTTGCTCCTCCAAGCGCGGTAACCGCAGGCGGCAGAACCGTTGGCGCCATTTACTGACGATCTGGCGCGGGGTATCGAGACGGCTCGCGATGATGTCATTGCCAAGCCCTTCCGCGGCCAGGAGGACGATCTTGGCGCGAATGACGTCCCGATACGGTGACGTATATTTTCGGGCCAGAGCTTCCAGCGTGCTCCGTTCTTGGTCGGTCAACTCGACCTGGTACGGACTTCTTCGTGGCATCCCCAGCACCTCCTGGGGAGTTCATTATGCCACGAGCGACTGAGATATGCAATCTATAATACGTCATTGTATTTATGCCACAGAGGACTTAGGTGACCTGCGCTCTGCAGACACGCAGCACGCTGCCCATCACCGCCCCCACCGAGGCCGAGTCCTGCGCCCGAGCCGGGGTTGGCAGGAACAGCAACGCTGCCAGAGCTGCCACCAATGCCCGCACGCGGTCCTCCGACGTTCGGGAGGATAAGCAGAGATCAGGAGCGCTTATCGACCATTGCCGTTCCTTGGCCGGCTGTCGGTTGTCGGTTTTCCCTTGTGCAATGCGCGCTAGCGCGCCCGGTGCATCGTCTCCGAGCACACATCCCAGACCATGAACCGAATCGGTGGTACCTGGGCCAGCAGGAATGGGGTGGAGGACACGAGCCGCACAGGGGGCGCCCCGGTGGGAAGGGAGCCGCTCCGTTGCCCGTCACCGCTGTCGCCCGGTTCCTGATACTGGTACTGGTAGAACAGATCGAAGCGGGTCTCGCGCCCCGTCGGCCGCAGGGCCAGTTGAAAGGGGGTGGAGCCCATCATGCCGAAGATGAGGTCTCGCGCCGCCGCGCTGGTCTCGGTCACGGTAGCGCCGCGCGAGTCCACCCCCACCAAGTCGAACTCCAGGAAGCGAATGTCCGCTCCTGACCACGGGTTGAACGCCCTCCCCTCCAGCAGCAGCGTGTCGGGCGCTGGCCGCGTACAGTTCCAGAAGAGCTCCACCGCCGGGGACGACACCTCATGGGCGAACCCGGGGGGAGGGTAGGGCGTGGGGGGTGTGGTCCGCAGCGCTCGCCCCCCCTCCGCAGCGCAGGCGGCCAGGCTGACCCCCAGGAGTACCAACAACCCGGCACGAGTCAGACAGATCCCCTTCATCTCCCACACCTCCTCCGCGGCCGCCGCTTCCCTCAGGTGGTCCCCGTGTGTGCCGTGCGTGCCCTTCCTCGGACGGCGGGGACATGCTGATAGACCGCCAGGGCGACCCCACTGCCCAGCAGGGCCCCCGCCAGAACGTCAGAGGGGAAATGGGCCCCCAGGAGAATGCGCGACAGCCCGACCAGCGCGGCCACGCCCACGAAGCCAACCGCCTGCCGCGGATACCAGGCGGCCAGGACGACCGCGGTTGCGAAGGCCGTCGTTGCATGCCCCGAGGGGAACGACGCATACGCAGCACCCCCATGAACCTCCTGGACTCGGCTCCCTCACGCAGCTGCCCAGCCTGAGGGAAACCAGGTGGATACACTCCAGGATACCTGGAGGCAATACCTGCGACAGAGGCAAGGCCACTTCCAAGACAAGTTACGGCCCTGGGACCCGAAATGTTTCAGGGGGGCCCCGAAGCTCGATCCTCCGTCCCATCGAAAAGATTGAGCGTGGTTCGCACGAATCCGCCTCATCCTGCCTCACCCCCTGAAATTTCACTGAGACGCACGATTGACCGATCTCGGATCGAGTCGTTGCGGACCACCCGGGCGGGAGAATCCCTGGTGCCAATCGGACAGCTCTGTCACACTCGGCGCGGGCGCGGGGCACAAGCGGGGCGCCCACCTTCTCTGCCATCCTGCCGGGCGAAATATACACCCGCAACGGGCTGCCTTCCCGCCTGGGGTCCGGAGCACTGTCCCTAGCCGACCCCATGGGGCCTCCTCCGTCGGTCATCACGGGGAGGGGCGACAGTCCGAAGGGTACGCCCGGCCCCCTCGGCCTGTCAAGAGGACCGCCAGACAGTCTGCCCGCAGGGCTGATCGGACGCACCTACTTCAGGCGGGAAAACACCCCTCAGATCCTGGATTCAAACCCGTTGCAGGAGAGTATACGGGCCTGGACGGAGTTTTTGCGGACGACAGGGCTTACCCCACCATCGACCCAAAGATAAGGCCCAACACGTACGTGATTAGGGCCTCCCCCAAGCCGACGAGGGTCATCTCAGCCCCGCTGCGCCACGGACTCAAGCCGGTCACCACCGTCTTGGCCGCACCGATCACAAAGTGGGCCACGGTGCTGATCACAAACGAGGCAATGATCGCGCGATACCCGCGGGTGAAGAAAAACGGCACGATCGGGATGAACGCGCCTAAGGCCGTCGATAGCGACGCCGACCAGGCTGCCGTCCAAGGATTGGGATACGATTGCGCCGACAGGCCCAGTTCTTCGCTCGCCAGCGTCTTGAGCGCGGATTCCGGTTGAGTCATCAAGCGCGCGGCCAGAGTCTTCGCCTCATCCTGCGGCACACCTTTGAGTTGATAGAACAGCGCGAGTTCTTCCTGTTCCTCTTCGGGGTGTTGCTGCAACTCCTGTCGCTCGCGGCGAATTTCCGCTTCGTTCACTTCGCGCTCGGCTTTGGTGGCGAGATACGCACCGGACCCCATCGACAACGCGGAGGCCAGCATCCCGGCGAGTCCGGCGAGCAACACCGCCGGGCCGCCGGCGGTTGCACCCGCCACGCCCGAGACAATTCCAAACACCGAGCCTAACCCATCGTTCGCCCCGTAGATGGCTTGCCCGATCCACCCGCCACCCCGCCGGTGCCAGGTCTCGCGATGCAGGATCGTATCCAGCATCGCCTGAGGGCCAATCGCGGCGTTCGAGGTTGGGCCGCCGATTCTTTGCATCGTGCCCCTATGCACCTCTTCGTCGTGCAGTACAGCCTGAATCGCAGCTCGATCGGTGTCGCTTGGGGCTAATTGCGCCAGGGATTCGTACATCTTCGTATCATCGTCTTCGTTGCTTTCGATGCGCTTCAGGGCGTTGTCGGTGCCACTCTGCAACAACGCCCAACGCCACGCTCGATCGCGCAGCGACTCCCGATCGGGTGGCAGCTCAGCGCCGAGTTCGCGCAGACGCATGGCCCACCGTTCGCCATGGCGTTGTTCGGTTTCAGCCAAACCAAGCAAGACATTGCGCCGGACTTCATTCGATTCGCGTCGGGCCAGCGCGCGGTAAATGCGTTGACTGGCCTGCTCTTTTTGCCAGGCCCGTTGTAGACCCAGGATGAATGTTGATTGATCAGTGGTATCCATCGTAGTTTCCTTTTGTAGTGTGGCTGCGCAATGGTTGCTATCACAAGGCAGGGTGGCATCGCCGGCCAAGTGAATTCATGCCATGCGCGGGTTCGACGTCAATGTGAAACGGCCTTTAGATTCCCATCCCTTTGGGATAGCGCACATTGACGCAGAAGTTGGCGTATTTTTCCGCGGGCTGGTTTTGAAGGAAGCCGCCCAACGTTGCGTATCACGCGCCCGCGAAGCGCGATCGCTTCAGAACCACTTTCGAGAGATACGTCTCGTTGGCTCTGAGCACGTCCCCACGAGCGAGCGAAGCGAGCGGGTCGCGTGCATACGGTGGTTAGGCAGCCTACGGCGACAAGATCTGCGCCACAATACGTTCGACATGAATACGCGTCGTATCCATAAACGGAATTCCAGCACCTGTCGCCCCACCCAAAACCATTGGCAACTCAGTCCCACCCAGAATTAGCCCGCTAATCCCCTCATTTTCCGTTAACCGATCCACGATCGCCAGCAATCGTTCCCGCGTCTCAGCGAGAACCAAACCCTTCACCAATTCACTCATGTATTTGCTATGAATGTAGGCTTGCTCGTCCATCGTCGGTACGACCAGCGTGATCCCTGCTCGGCTAAAAACGTCCGCGTAGAAGCGCCCTTGCATCGTGAAGCGTGTGCCCAATAAGCCCACCCGTTTCAACCCTATCGCCTTAACCGCTTCACACGCTGTCTCCACAATGCTGACTAACGGGATCGGTGACTGGCGACGGAGCGCATCAAACACAAGGTGCGGCGTGTTGGAAGCCAGCGCTCCAAAATCCGCTCCCGCCTTGGCCAACTTTTGCACTTCCCTTAGTAAATATTCCGTGACCGCCACGAGTTCATTCGCTTCAATCAAATCCAGCATCTTCGTCATATCGATGCTATTAATCAAGAACGACGGATAACTGCCATCCGGTTTTTGTTGACGATAGGCCGCGATGATCAAGCGATAGTATTCAATAGTTGACTCCGGCCCAATTCCACCAATGATTCCGGCAGTTTTCATCTCATATTCCCCTTGGAAAACAGACACCTTACATTTGGCTGCCGAACGTTGCAGGTCACCGGACCGGAGGCCGCGCAGCGGACTTCGGGTACGGTGGACCTGTTGGTTCGACGCCCTCTTCTTTGGGCATGATCTCGAGCGTGAGGCAATAGTCGCGGTATCCGGTGGATTTGCAATTGTCCTAACCAGCTCGCTCCTCGTAAGGACCGGTCACAGCATGCAATTAGCGCATTTTTGAGGATCATATATCACAAGTCTTGAGATTTCTCATGATGTATTTGTATTGAAGAGAGAACAACTGATACGAGGCGCCCGGGCTTTGATCCGTGGGCGGCACAAACAGTCCGGGGCGAGACGACGATGGGGCAGTGGCGATCTCACATGTCAGTGGCTACGCGATGGGCCACCGGGGTCAGCCTGATTTTCCAAGCCCACGCATGGGAACGGAGGTCGCTCCAGCATGAAGAGAGGCAAGTCTATTGCAACCCGTTCCTTGATCGGGGCTCAGCGACCCTCGTCGTTTCCCGGGTGTTGGTCCTCAGGTCACCGCTGCCGCCAGAAGAGCAGCACGCCCGGCGCCAGCACGACGCTCGCCAGCACGAAGCCTGGCCGGTAGCCCAGGTTCTCCGCCAGCCAGCCGAACCCGCTGGCCCCGAGGGCCGCCCCCAGGAGGTTGGCGATGTTGTAGATCGCGAGGGCCTGGTTGCGTCGTCCAGGGGGCGCCTGGTCGAAGGCCAGGGCGCTGGTCGCCGGGAAGACGAACCCCTGGGCTGTCCCGTTGACCACCCCGATCAGGACGAGAAGCCAGGTGGCGTGGAGGACGCTACAGATGAGGAGCCCCACGGTCATGCCCACGAGAGAGGGGAGGATGACCCGCTGCCGCCCGAACCGGTCCGCTAGGCCGCCGGCGCAGAAGCGCACGGCGATGGCGGCCCCGGTGTAGGCGAGGTAGAAGGGGCCGACCCGCGCGAGGCCGATCCCCCGGGCGAATGGGGGGAGGAAGACGAAGAGGATGGCATTGGCCAGGCCGTACTGGAAGACGGGCAGGAGGACCGGGAGGTAGGTCCGCCAGAAGGTCCGCCCCAGCGAGGGGGCGGCCAGGGTGGGTCCCGCCGGGGGCATGGGCGTGGCCCAGGTGAGCGCGAGGGCACCCCCGGCGACCAGGACGGTGGCCAGGAAGAAGAGCTGGAAGCCCCAGGCCCGGAGGACGACTTCCCCGAGGGCTGGCCCGAGGGCGACGGCCATGAGGCCCGCCGCGCCGTAGATCCTCTCACTGCCGGTTGTAAACTCCCCGAATGTGCCGGTTGAAAATTCCTCACTGAACGGATGACGAGTGCCTGACGCATCGGGTACGGTTCCCTCCCGAGACTGCCCATGGTGGCAGCTCGGGAGGGCCGATGATCGCTCAGGAGGACTCCCTCGTGATCCACAAGCTCCATGCGCTCGGCTACACCATCACGCAGATCGCCCGGGAACTCGGGCTCGACCGGAAGACCGTGCGGGCCCACCTGCAGCGCGACAGACCACCCCAATACCAGCGGGAGGCGCGTCCCTCGAAACTGGACCCCTACCGGACGTGGATCCGGACCCGGCTGGAGGCGGCGCCCCTCACAGCGAAGCGGCTCCTCCGGGAACTGCGGCCCCTCGGGTACACCGGAGGCTACTCGATCTTGAAGAGCTTCGTCGCCCAGATCCGACCCCGGCCACCGGTCCCGGTCGTGGTGCGGTTCGAGACCCCGCCGGGGGATCAGGGGCAAGCCGACTTCGCCCGCTTCGAAGTGACCTGGGCAGCGACCGGCGTGACCCAGGTCGTGTGGCTCTTCCTGGTCACCTTGGGCTACTCCCGGCTCCTCACCGGGACCTGGAGTCTCCACGGCGATCTCGTCGCCGTCCTCCAAGGCCACGCGGCCGCGTTCGCCGCGTTCGGCGGGGTCCCGCGCCGTATGCTCTATGATCGGATGAAGACGGTGGTGACGGATCAAGACGCGCAGGGCCGGCCCGTCTTCCACCCGGCGCTCGTGGCTCTCGCCGCCCATTACGCCTTCACCCCGGAGGCGTGCCGGCCGCACCGGGCCCAGACCAAGGGGAAGATCGAGCGGCCTGTGGGGTACATCCGCGAGGACTTCTGGCTCGGCCGCATCTTCTGGGACCTTGCCGACCTCCTCGCCCAGTGGCAGGACTGGCTCACCACGATCGCCAACGTCCGGGTGCACGCGACCACCGGCGTGCGGCCGCTCGACCGTTGGGCCACTGAAGGCCTCCACCCGCTGCCCCCCCAGCCGCACGATCCGCTCCTCACGATCGAGCGGCAGCTGAGCCGCGACGGCTTCGTGTCGGTGCGGGGCAGCCGCTACGCGGTGCCGCTCGCCCACTACCGGAGCCCGATCGAGGTCCGCATCCGCGCCCTCACCTGTGAGCTGTACGTCGAGACGACCTGGCTGGCCACCTACGCCTTGGCGCCGGGACGCGGGGCTGTCTGCACCACCCCGCTCGCGCTCGCGCCCACCGCCGAATGGCCGCGGGTGCCCCGGCCATCCGTCCCGACGCCGGCCCTGCCGCTCCTCCTGCCCGCCCGCGCCTGGCTCACGCACGACGTCGAGCGGCGCGACCTCGCCGTGTACGAGACGGTCGGAGGTCGCCGATGAGCGCGCAGTTGCTCGAGCAGGTCACGGGGTACTGCACGCGGCTCCGGCTTCCCCGGGTCGCCGCCCAGCTCCCGGCCGTCCTCGCCCAGGCCGAGCGGGGGGAGACCAGTCTGCTGGAGGCGTTGGCCACGCTGCTCGGTACCGAGGCGACGGCGCGGGAGACCATCCGCCTGAAGACCGCCCTCAGCATGAGCCACCTGCCGGCGGTCAAGACGCTCGAGGACTTCGACTTCGCGTTCGCCCCCGGGATCGACCGGGCGCGCCTGCAGGCGCTCGCCAGCCTCGACTTCGTCCGCCGCAAGGAGAACGTGCTCTTCCTCGGGCCGCCCGGCGTGGGCAAGACGCACCTCGCCATCGCGCTCGCCGTGGCCGCCTGCCGGGGCGGACTCCAGACCTACTTCACCTCCGTGGCCGAGCTGGTCACCAGCCTCCTCGCCGCCCAGCAACGCGGCCAACTCGCCGCCCGGCTCCAGTTCTATACCAAGCACGCGCTCCTCATCCTGGACGAGGTGGGCTACCTGCCGCTCGCCCCCGGCGGGCCGAACCTCCTCTTCCAACTCGTGAGCGCCCGGTATGAGCGGGGCAGTCTCATCCTGACCTCGAACAAGCCGTTCCGCGACTGGGGGCAGGTCTTCGGGGACGAGGTGATCGCGAGCGCGCTCTTGGACCGGCTGCTCCACCATGCGGTCGTGATCAACATCCGCGGGGCGTCGTACCGGCTCCGGGACCAGGGTGCTGCGCTCGCGCCTGAGCCACTGCCGGTGCCGGCGAAGCGCCGGGGGCGTCCCCCGCGCGGGGCACCACCGGAAGGGAGGTGAGCCGCAGTCGGTCGAGTTCCCGGGCACCGTCAGGTGGGGAAAATCGACCGGCACATCTGGGGAATTTTAAACCGGCGTTGACAGGGCGTGGCCCAGGTGAGCGCGAGGGCACCCCCGGCGACCAGGACGGTGGCCAGGAAGAAGAGCTGGAAGCCCCAGGCTCGGAGGACGACTTCCCCGAGGGCTGGCCCGAGGGCGACGGCCATGAGGCCCGCCGCGCCGTAGATCCCGACGGCCTCAGCCCGCCGGCCAGGCGGGGCGAGCTCTCCGATGAGGGTCAGATTGCTCGTGGTGAAGACGGCGAGGGCCACCCCCTGCAGGAACCGGAAGCCGTAGAAGTGCCCCCCCAGCCGGCTGGTGCCTACGAAGGCGGCCGACACAGCGGTCAGGATGCCTGTGGCGGCCAGGAGGACAGGCTTCCGGGGCCAGCGATCCAGGAGCCCCCCCAGGGTCGCCTGGCCGAGGATGGCGGCCACACTGAACATGGCCATGATGGTCCCGATCTCGCCTTCGCGTCCGCCCAGGGCCTGGATGTAAAGCGGGAGCAGGTTGTACGCATTGACGTTGCTGAAAAAGAGGAGATAGGCAAGGCTGGTCAGGACAAACGGTTTCGTGTACACGGGCACTCTGGACGCAGCTACGAGAGAAGACGGTTGGGCGGCGGACCGATCGCCTGCAGGCGGCCGCCGGAGCGAGACACCTCGCTGGACCCCGCATGGCATACCGCCGGGACCGGACTCCTGTCAACGGGTTTTTCGGGGAGGAGAGCGATCCGAGGGCGAGCAGAGGCTGGTGGTCATTCGCGTCTCATGAGACTTCCTATAGCGACGGTCAAGGGTCTTTGACCATCATGCTGCCTGCCGCAATTGCTGGCGCGCCATCGTTGCCAGATAGTACTCCTCGCGGTACGGGACGTGCCGCTTCCAGAGCACGAAGATGATCTTCAGCCACTTGGCCGCGAGCGCCCGCAGTGCCGCGTGGTGCCGGTGCCCGCGCGCGCCGCCCGACCCGCCCGATGGCCGGGGGGCTGACCCGCCCCGCGAGTGGTCCTATGAACTGCTCTTTGACGACTTTCCCGTCCCCGATCCGGTGCTCGCATAGCCGGGGCCGAGGGACTGGTCTGTCTCGTCTGATCTTCCCCTTCCTCAAAACCCGGAAGATTCCGCTTGACCCGCCCCTCCGCTGGTAGTAGCGTCCCTGTCACCGTCGGGTTCCCCCTGGGTTGTTGTGCCCGGTTCCGGTTTTTTGGGGTCCCGCGCCCCGCCGGCTTGGCCGGTCCCGGCCGCGCCCGTTTCAAACTTCGCGTAAGGGACACCAGCTTACCGCCTGGTTTCAGCGGTTGGACCCGACCACGACCGGGTATTTACGGTTGAGGTAACAGTCGGCGGAACAACAGTGGTTGCCAGTGGCTCGGGTAAAAACAAAAAGGCGGCTGAAACCGAAGCCGCCAAATGGGCTCTCACGAAGCTCTCGAAAAGTACTGTTTAAGAAGGTAGTTGACGGCTAAATACTTCTTTTGCTTATTCCACTGGTAGAATCGGATTGAGATAGATTTGAGAGGGAGGTAAATCATGAAGGTCGTAAAAATAAACCAGGTACCCGCCGAGCCCGGTGGCGGCACTCTTTTTACCGGACCCGTAACACGCCAGGCGGTCATAACCGGCGACATGAGCAAGCAGTTCATCATTAACCAGGTCAATTTCAGTAAAGGTGTCCGGAACAAGTTCCATGTCCATACCAGTGACCAGATACTCATTGTGACCTCAGGAAAAGGTATCTGTGCCACCGAAAAGGAAGAGGTAACCGTCGGCCCGGGGGATGTTATCCTGTTCCCGGCGGGGGAGAGTCACTGGCACGGAGCAACCAAGAACTCAGCTTTTTCCCACATCTACGTGGCAGGCGTGAACAGCAAGACGACCCAGGTTGAGAAGTAGCGCCCCTAAAATCTTCCCTTGAGACGCTTATAGACCGCATCCATGCTCTCCGATATTACCTTGGTCTGGGCGATTACCGGTCTGGAGGCCATCAACGCTACCATCCAATGGGTCAAGAAAACCGCTCGGGGATTCCGGAACTCGGAGAACTTTAAGACGGCAATCTACTTCCATTGCGGAGGTCTGGATCTCTACCCATACGAAAGCCGGTAGAGCCATAAAAAAACGCCCGGCGCGCCGGCCGTAGCCTCGTGTTTCTCGACGAGAGCGGCTTCATGCTCCAGGCCGTCTGCCGCCGCACCTGGGCCCCGCGCGGCCAGACGCCCCGCCTCCGCCAGTGGGATCGCCGGGATCGGCTCTCGGCGATCAGCGCGCTCACCGTGGCCCCGCGCCGGCGCCGGTTCGGGCTCTACTGGGCGCTGTATCCCCACAACATCCGGCGGGCCGAGGTCCTGCGGTTCGTCCAAGCGCTCCGGCGCCTGTCGTTCCCGAAGACCCACCCATCCAGACATGGCGAGACGTTCCACCCTCACACTCAATCCAGACAACGCCCATAGTGGTGATGTGATCCGCCCCCTTCCGGGACCGCGACCACCGGGCCTTCGTCGGGTGGCAACCCTGGGTGGAAGTTTTGGGCAAATCATAGCCCGTGACAAGCGTGGGCGCCATCGATGGTGCCGCCGGACGGCACGGGGGCGGATGCGCCGAAGAGGTGCAGATTCTCCAGAAGGTCAGCGGGAACAATGCGCCTCGGCAATTGGGAACCACCGCTCAGGTCGAGGACGGTTTGCGCAATTTGGGTGCCGGGGGGACGGACCCATAATTGTGCAATGGTTCACACCCCAGAGTGGTCGACGTTGGAAGATTCTTTTACAATCAATTGGTTAGGTACTGATCATGGCGTAGAATTCGGCTCGAGCTATGGGCAACGTCTGAAGTTTTTGCGGACCACACCACTCGAAGAGCGTCGTCGTGGACATGTTCGCCAAGGCTATGCAGGGCGAGAAGCCCAAGGACGCCGTGGCCTGGGCTGAGAGAGAGTTGAAGCGGATCTACGAAAAGGCCTAGCGTTTCGTACTGGAATCCCTTGGACCAGACGGGTGCACCGCACGAGATATGCGAACTCGGCCTGCGGTACGCTCGTCCGGCCCGACGCTCGGAGGGGTGCCGTCTGGAGATTTGATTTGAGGTGCTGTCCTAATTTGAATAGGACTCTCCAGGTCCTAATTCTACCGCCTTCGTCCGGAAACCCAAGGGTTGGATAAAGTGCGACGGATGGGTGCGCCGAAACCATCACATTTCGTCGCACTGGAATTGCATCACATTTTGTCCTTGCATCCAGTGAAGTCATATGATAAAAGACGAGCATCGGAGGTGTGCCGTGGCTAAAGACCTCATTGGTGCGATCCGAGAGAAGCAAGCCATGATCGCCAAGCTCCAATCTGAACTGGAGGAGGCAAGGGCTTTGTTGGCCGGAGAGCAGACGAGAAAAACCGTAAGACCCAGACGGCACACTCGACACGCCAAGGCCAAGTCTAATCGTAAACCGAGGCCCACGCCTGATATCCCATACAAGCGAACGTCGAGCGTCGGTAGGGCCGTAAAGGTTCTCAGGGACTATGGGAAACCACTTCATGTGGATGACCTTATCGAGCGAATTAGAAAGAAGGGATACCGGGTAAAGAAAACGACACTCGTGGGCAACCTCTCTCGATACGTCAATGCGGGTCTCGTTTTTTGCAGGACAGCCCCAGGAGAATTCGGTTTGCTTGAATGGAAAGAAACTAAAGGTGCGACCGGGGAAAAATCTGAGGCAGCATGAGATGGGTGCACCCCGCCTGCGTGAACAAGCGGGGTGCAGCAAAACGGAGGCGTGTCCGAGTGGTTGATGGAGACCGGCTTTAAACCGGTTGGACCGTGCCAGCGGTCCCGCAGGTCCGAATCCTGCCGCCTCCTCCCAAAAGCGTCCAGACTTTAAACGCCTGGAGTAACAAATGTCAACTGGTTTTTGCTTCGAGCCCTTCTGGTAACTCGCCCGCCCGCCACCATGCCATCGGGGGCTTAGCCCCCCTCTGTCCGCTTGAGATCCCGACGAGCTGCTTGAATCAGCCTCGCCCTGACCCAAGCCGAAAGCGATAATCCAGAAACCTTTGCCGCCTCCTCGAACTGCTCCTTTTGTTCGGGAGTAACCCGGATTTGGAGCGGCTTGTCGAATTGCCGGGAAGGCTGTTCTCTCTTCACGTTCAATAATGTACTGCCATTGGCATGCACCGTCAAGAGATTTTTTTCGCCCCGATGCATTTTTCCTCTTGACATGTACTGCCATTGGCAGTACATTATGAGTGTAAAAAGGAAAACCCCTGAACCGCGGGAACGGCTCAGGGGCGGCTGTTCCACCCAAGCAGCGAAGGCCGCTCAGATGGTTCCCCAGCCAGTCAGAGCATACGGCCTTCGCCAGAGAAAGGCAAGGCCGATGAACACATTGAAGCCGGAAAAGAAGCTGGCAGTCCTCTCTGCCCTCGTGGAAGGCAACAGCATCCGCAGTACCGAGCGCATGACGGGTGTACACCGGGATACGATCCTGCGGCTTTTGGTCGAAGTCGGGGAACGATGCCAGAAGATTCTGGACGAGCGAATGCGAGACTTTCACTCCCGTTTGATTCAGGCCGACGAAATATGGACCTTCTGCCGGAAGAAGGAGCAACGGCTGTCCGAAGACGAGGAAGGCAATCCTGAACTTGGCGATCAATACGTGTTCGTGGCCTTGGACGCCGAGAGCAAGCTGATCCCCCTGTTTGTCGTTGGCAAGCGAGACACCGTGACCGCGCATCGTTTCATTGACGGACTTCGACAGCGGCTCAACGGCAACGGGCGTATTCAACTGACGACGGACGGGTTTCGGGCGTACCTGACCGCCGTCGAGGAATTCTTCGGCAATGACGTGGACTACGCCCAACTCGTCAAGGTGTACGGGAGCGAGCCTGCCGGGGATGGGAGGTACGCCCCACCACGGGTCACGGAGACGATATCCACGCCGATCACTGGTAACCCCGATCCTCGGCATATTTCTACGTCCTTTGTCGAGCGACAGAATCTGACCATCCGGATGATGTGCCGGCGGTTCACCCGGCTGACGAATGCGTTCAGCAAGAAGCTGGCGAACCTCAAGGCGGCTCTGGCGTTGCACTTCGCGTACTACAATTTCTGTCGGATTCATGCTACACTTCGGGTGACGCCTGCGATGGCGGCAGGATTAACGGACAGGGTTTGGAGCCTTGGAGAAATGATCGCCGCACCCGACCACGTCTAAATCGAGGTCACTACTTTAGCCAATGAAACAGGCTAAAGACACCAACAATCCATCCAACAGCAATGTACCCGATACCCTTAAGCAGCATTACGCTGGAACGGGGGTCGCCAAAAGAAACATAACCAACAAAGGCAAGGGCCAACCCATAAACGCTGACAACAATCCCGAGGATACCTAGAGGGAGCCAAAGCCAATGGAAACGATGAGCACGGCTTGGAACTTCATCCGTGATCCGCACAACTCTAACGCCATAATTGCTGTCTTCACTGTGCTGATATTCCTCACAGGCTCTATATATACTGTTTTTGCCGCCTTGCAATGGAGTGTTATGCATGACACTCTCCGATTGGAACGGCCTTGGCTCGGACCTGTATCCAGAACTATTTATCCACCACCGGAAAATGGGCATATGATTGGAATAGGGTGGCATTTTCAAAACGGCGGGAGATCGGTTGCTACACGAATAAGGAACAATTTGGAATTCAGGATAGGACCCTTTCCAACAACACAAGATTCCTGGCCACATTTTGAGGCATGCCCAAAAGGAGAACTTCCTGGTAAAGTTGGCAATATCTCTATTCCTGGGAGCGAGAGCGTGTTTACGCTGGAGATAAGTTCGGAGATCGCGAAATCCATGGATGACGTCTATCAAAGAAAGGTCGGACTGTTCTTGGTTGGCTGCGTTGATTACTCCGACAGCTCTCGTAAGCCTCATTATCGAACTGAGGTGTTTGAACTCTTCCTGCCCGGTGTAGCCCCAAGATTTCTGGCTCACACTTCCGGCAATGATGCCTACTAGCAAAATCCAAATTAGGACACTACCTGATTTGACATCGCCTTGCTATGTGGGATAGTTTTCTGTCATCAGACCATCTGCTAACCGACCATTCTCACCCGGGAGCCACCGTGATCAACCCGCGGCACCTCATCCCGATCCTCCGCACCAGCCTCACCGAAGAGATCATCAAGCGCCTGATCACCCTCATCGTGGACGACGGCCTGAAGCCGGGCGACAAGCTCCCTCCGAGCGGGAACTGATCGCCCAGTTCTCCGTGGGGCGTTCCTCCCTCCAGGAAGCCATAAAGATCCTGAGTGCCATCGGGGTCGTCCAGATCTCGGTGGGTGAGGGAATGTTCGTGGGATGCGGGGACCTGTCCCTGATCGCCAGGCCACTCCCCCTGGGCCTCCTCATGGGGGAGCGCAGCACCAGCGAATTGATCGAGGCGTGCCGCTCCTGGTGGTATCCAGGCAACTCGGCCATGCCAGCATCGCCATTACAGCGGACGTGTACGGCCACCTGACCCCTGCGGCAACCCGGGCAGCCGCGGATGTTTTCCAGGCCATCCTGACCGAGCCTGGACGCAACCAGGACGCAACTCCTGCCTCGGAAGCCTCGTAACCCCCCGATCTTTCAGCCCTGAGTGTCAAGCTGGTTCTGGGCAACATGGGAAACAGCAGTCGAATCTGGGAGGAGTAATTGCAGCCCAGACCGGGCGATCGGTGTGTCCGAATGAGAAGCCCGGGGCATCCAGGATTCTGCGCCAGGCTCCGCCACCGGTGGGTCAGGGCGGCGGCACAGACGGGCGGGATGGCCGAGACCATCCCTGCCGCGGGAGTCTCCAGAGGGGAAGACGTGTGACGGGGAAAGGTGGGCGCTCCTGCGCAGGCGCGGTCGCCATCACCAGGGAAGAACGGCGGCGATGGCTAGAGCGGCTCCGCCAGCAAGAGGCCGAGGGCGCTGGAGAGGGAGGGGCCGAGGGATGTGAAACGCAAGCCGTGACCGATCAGGTCCCCCGGGACCTGCCTTTTCACAGCTTCCACCCAGACGACTTCGCCCAAGACCGTGAGGGGCTCCTGGGACGTATGGAGTGTGACCTCGAGTCTGGTGCCTGGAGGCAGAGTCTCGGGGAGGCGAAGCAAGAGCCCCCCCCGACCAACGTCACCCGTCCGGCCCTGGACGGGCAGCCCTGTCTGATCCTGGGGTCGGCAGGTGACGGAGACATCCAGCGGCCACCGAACCCCGGCATGCCGCACCGACCCTTCGGAGAGGAATAACTCGCGCAGAGGCTCGAGCTGGTCTGGGGTGACCTGCGTGAAGGCCATCCCGTGGAGAATACCGCCCCCCACTGAGCCGGCTTCTCTCGACCAGACCACCCTTGCCTCCAACTCGATGGCGCCCTTGGCCGTCTGAAGACGGACGCGGATCGGTCCCTGAGGTTGAAGGCGCTCGGTCAGTTCCACGCAGGCCCCGCCTTCGCCCATGTTGTGGGTCCAGCCCATTTCCGCCCGGTCGGCCCCGGATGATTCTGCTTTGTGCAGCAGAGGGAGCCGGATCGAATACCGCGGATGCCGCCGCTGCTCCGTCCCGTGAAAAGGAGGAGTTCCTTCAGAACCTGCGCGCTTCTCCAACTGATCCGTCATTGGCGGCATCCTTCCGGTTTAGTTTAGCGACCCAGCGCGAAAAAGCTGCATCGGGGGAGAACATCAGTGTCGGCCATCCAGCTCGACAACAAGGCCTTCCCCTCCCCCATGGTGGCCCAGGATACTACAGAAAGCGCCCTCCCGGGATGGAAAAGCAAGATGGGTGCCGGATCTGTTTCCGGGCCAAGCCTACGGTTGTCCTTCCCAAGTGCAAAGCGGGGTTAGCGCAGCTTCTAATGAATCGGGTCAAGGTTCACCCGATGCTCTCCGAAGGCAGTCCATCCAGTTGTCAGGCGGGGAAATCATCTGGCCTCCGTTCGCCTGCGTATTCCAGACAACCCGATCCCTGGCGGTCTCATTCCTCAATGCTGTGCCCGAACCCAAGGCGATTGGGGCTGCCCTTCCAGGTGTGAGCGGACGGAGGGAACGCCGGCGGGACGCCTGGCCGACGAGCCCCGCGGTCTCCTGCAGCCGGACCACGGTCAACCGCGGGAGCGGGGGAAGGTGCGGGAGGCAAGGTCTACCAAGACGCCGCCAGGACGAGCCCTAGAGATAGGGCGGTGGACCAGCCGAGGGCCGTGAACCGAAAGCCGTGCCGTATGAGCTGTCCGGGCGTCCGGCGCTCCGGTGGATCCACCCAGACGACCGCCCCCTCTACCGTGAGCGCCCCATGGGGCGAATGCAGGGTGACCTCGACCACCGTCTCCACAGGAAGAGGCTGGGGAAGGCGGAGCAAGAGTCCCCCGCGACTCAGATTCTCCGTCCGTTCCCGAAGAGGTGGACCCGCCTGCCCCTTGGGCCGGCATGTCGCGGGGAGTTCCAACGGCAGACGGACCCCGGCCCGCCGCCTCTCGCCTTCGGTCGCGAGAAGAGCCTGGAGTGCCTGGAGGTGTTCCGGCGCCATCTGCCTGAAGGCCACGCCGTGAAGGATGCCTCCTTCCGTCGGCGCCGGCTCCCCGGCCCAGACCACCTCCGCCTCGACATCCACTGCCCCCCGGTCCGTCCGCAGGCGGGCACGGATCGGCGTCTCGGTCTGGAGGCGTTCGGCCAGTTCCAGGCAGGCGCCCCCTGCGCTCAGGTTGCGCGTCCAGCCCACGCCGGCCTTGATGGGCGCCGGGTATCCCGCCTTGTATAGGAGGGGGAGTTGGACAGGACATCGAGCGAATTGCCGTCTCTCCGAGGCATCGGGCATGGTGTGGTCTCCGCTGGCGCCAGTTGCGGTCAAGTGCTTTCCAGCAATGGGCAATAGGGATCAGTGGTGCGAGGATGACCGACCTGACTCGGTCATCAAAAGGGCCAGCGAAAGCGACGTGGACCAGCCAAGGGCATTAAAGCGCAATCCGTGCCGGATCGGCTCCCCGGCGGTTCGTCTCTCCGGAGACTCTGCCCAGACAATCTCCCCCTCTGCCGTGACCCGACCGTTGGGGTGATCGAGTGTAAGTTGGAGCGCCGTCCCGGGCGCTAGAACCTGGGACAGCCGCAGCAAGAGCCCGCCCCGGCTCACATCCCCTGTGCGTCCTTGGAGCGGCCCTGCTGTTGGATCCTTCGGTTGACATGTGACGGGGAGGTCCAATGGCAGGCGGATGCCGGCTCTTCGCTCATGCTCGATAGAGAAGAGCAGGCCGCGTAGGGCCTGAAGCTGGTCCTGGGAGAGATGAGTGAAGGCCACGCCGTGGAGGATCCTTCCTTTCCCTTCGCCGGACTCCCGACTTTCAACCTCCCAGACCACCTGGGCCTCTACCTCGATGGCACCGCGGTCCGTCTGCAGGTGGATGCGGAGGAGCCTCGGGATGGGGAGACGCTCGTCCAGCTCCAAGCAGGCGCCCCCCTCACTCAAATCGCGGGTCCAGCCTGCCCTGCTTCCCGTGAATCCGGGGGATGTGGCCTCATGCACGACGGGGAGCTGGACCGGATATCGTGCGAACTGCCGCCTCTCACGCATGTCAGGCATGGCGTAGCCTCCGCTGGCATCAGAGGATACGCATACCGTCGGCAATTCGCAAGAGAGATCTCGCAAGGGAGGGCATATGACCGGGCAGGTCTCACCTCGTGGGAGCTAGTGGACCCATGGGACACACAAAGGAAATCGCTGATTCACTTTGCTCCTCGAAGCTCTGCACTGCGAGTCCCCAGTCACTGGCTATGCTCCCAGCTCTTGTCGGAACCCCGCGAGATGTTTTCCCCACTTTGCGCGCTGTGCCTCTGCTGGGAAGCGAACTGAGGAAAGCGGCCACCGATGGAATCGGTTTTCAGGGTTGAATCAGCGGGGTCTTGTGATATTCTCGCCAACGTCGAAGAGTGCCCGAGACAGGTGAGTGGCGTCTTCTGCATCTGGAACGCTGTCACCCTGATTTACGAGGTTCAGTAATTCGGTCCGTTGGGGCGATGAAAGCCTATCTCGACATCGAGACCTGCGCCGGCGGTGAGGTGACGGTAGTCGGGATCTACCGCGAGGACCGCGGCTTCCGCCAGCTCGTGGGTGGGGAGATCACCGATGTGGCCGTGTGGGAGGCGCTGGAAGGTGTGGACACCCTCTGCACCTACAACGGGGACCGGTTCGACCTGCCGATCCTCGAACGCCAGACCCGGCTCGAGCTGCGGTCCCGTTTCCGGTCGCTGGACTTGCTCCGGGAGTGCCGGCGCGTCGGATTGAAGGGCGGCCTGAAGCGCATGGAAGAGCGCTTCGGGATCGCTCGAGCCACCCGGGGAATGAACGGCTGGGATGCGTTGTATCTCTGGGCGCGGTACGAAACCCAGGGGGACCAGGACGCCCTACGACTGCTTCTCGAGTACAACCGCGAGGACGTGATGAACCTCGTGGAGCTCGAACGGATCGTGGTGGGCGTGGGCCTCGAGATGGAGAGCCGAGAGCCGGTGGGAGAGAGTTGAGGGATGCGGATCGCGTTTGCCACGGTGGGGTGCCGGCTGAACCAGTTCGAGACGGATGCGCTGCGCGGCAAGGCGCAGGCCGAAGGGTATCAGATCGTCCCCTTCGCTGCTGCAGCCGACGTGTACGTGATCAATACCTGCACCATCACGGCCGAGGCGGATGCGGACTCCCGCCGGCTGGCGCGGCAGGCGGTGCGGCGGAACCCCTCGGCGCTGGTGGCGGTCACGGGCTGTTATGCCCAGGCTGCCCCCGATGCGGTGGCCGCGATCCCCGGAGTGGACCTGGTTCTGGGGAACGGGGGGAAGCCCCTGCTCTTGGCTCACCTCCGGGACGCCAGGAAGAATGGCGGTGCCCGGGTGCTTGTCGGAGGGTCCGGAGGCCGTCGTGAGGTGGACGACTACGGTCCGGGGATCGATCCCGACCGGACGCGGGCGTTTCTCAAGGTGCAGGACGGCTGCAACTATGGCTGCAGCTTCTGCATCGTCCCCGAGGTGCGCGGCGGAAATCGCAGCCAGCAACCCGACCGGATCCTCGCCGAGATTCGACGTCTGCATGCCGCGGGCTTTCCCGAGGTCGTCCTCACGGGCATCCACCTGGGGACATACGGGCGAGACCTCGCGCCGCCGACGTCGCTGTCCGAGCTCTGCCTGCGGATCGCCTCCCTGGATGGGGCGCCCCGCATGCGACTGAGCTCACTCGATCCTCACGAGGTGAAGCCGGACCTTATCCGCCTCCTGGCCGAGTCGCCCCGGTTCTGCCGCCACCTGCACCTGCCGCTCCAAAGCGGCGACGAGGGGATCCTCCGCCGGATGCGCCGCGGCCATACCGCCGCCCAGTTCCGGGAGTTGGTCGAGCGCCTCGCCGCCGTGGTTCCGGGGATCGCGGTGAGCGGGGATGTCATCGTGGGGTTCCCGGGAGAGGATGACGAGGCGTTCCGTCGGACGCACGACCTCCTCGAGGCGCTGCCCATCGCGGGGCTGCACGTCTTCAGCTTCTCGCGTCGGCCGGGGACCGACGCGGCGGAGCATCCGAACCAGGTGCCCAAGGCGGTGAAAGCAGAGCGGAGCCGCGCCCTGCGCGGCCTGGCCGCGCGGAAGGCCCAGGCGTTCCAACGACGCTTTCTCGGCGAGACCCTCGAAGTAGCGGTCTTGGATCGCGAGGGGCCGGACGGGCTGCTGGAAGGTCTCAGCGACAATTATCTTCGCGTCTGGTTCGCCGGCGATCCCGCGCTACGGGGCGGGCTGGCCAGGGTCCGCGTGGAACACGTGACCGGCCGTGGGCTCCTCGCCTCGCTTCGCGGGGTCCCCGGTCCGCGACGATCCCCACCCCCCGCCGATTCATCAACGCTCCCCCCTCGCTGACGTCGTTCTTGTTGGGTGGGCCGTCTTAGCGCGAGACAAGCGAGACGTTCTTGGCCCCCCACCTCGGGGTCGCCGGCTTCAGGGTTCGGAGCATGGCGGCCAGGCCGCGAACGTCTTCGACGCGCTGGACGCGCCGAACGGCGTCGGCGATCCGCTCGGCGTGCGCCGCCGACGTCACGGTGGTGGCCAGCTTCATGTACTTCTGATGAATCTCCTCGGGGGTCAAGGGATTTTCCATCGTGCCCTTGGCGTGATCCACGCGCCTGCACAGGCGGCGACCGTCGGTCGTCGCGACCTCGACGATTGAGGAATAGCGTTCCGGCCACCCCTTGTCCAGTTCTGGGTCAGCGACTATCCGGGTGCGGGCGCGCAGGCGCGCCACCTCGGGATGCCGCATCCGATCCTGCAGGATGTCGTCAATCATCACCTCGCCAAAGGCGAGGCCGACCGGCAGGACGTACTGGGCGCAGTGGGACTTCAACTCGTTGTTGTCGATCATGTGCGCGCCGGAGGCGGGGAACCGCAGGACGATCTCCCGCACGTCCGCAGGCTTGAGGTCATGCTCGCGGGCGAGGGAGATCAAGGCGTCCAGGCCCGGATGGGTGAAGGAGCAGGAGGAGTAGAGCTTGTACGCGAACTCGGGGAGGTAGTAGTGGTTTCCCCAGTCCGCGAGCAGGGCCTCAGGGTTCCGCTCGCCAGAGAAGGCGGTGAAGGCATCGTACTTGCCCTCGAACGGCGTGGGCGGGCCGCCGAAGCGCAGAGAGGCCAGGTACGCGGCGGTAGTCCCGTTCCGCGCGGCGAGGCCGGGATTGAAAGGACGGGAGTTCTCGGTGCGATCGCTGGCCCAGGCGAGGAGGCCCGACGCCTGCTGCATGGCGAGGCCGAGGGCGATGGCGAACTTCGCGGCCGACAGGCGGAACAGGTGGCCCGCCGACGCGGCGGCGCCGAAAGCGCCGCAGATCGCGCTGGGGTGAAAGCCGCGCTTGTACAGCGCAACGGGATTCAGGGCGTAGCTCACCCGGCAGGCGACCTCGATCCCCAGGATGATGGCCTCGAGGAAGTGCCGGCCGCTCACGTTTTCCTTCTCGGCGACCGCCAGGCTGGTCGGTACCATGACCGCTGGCGCGTGGAGGATCCCGCCGACGTGGTGCGGCTCGATATCGCAGTAGTAACCCAACGTGCCGTTGAACAGGGCGGCGTTGACGCAGGAGGTCTTCAGGCGCTGGCCGATCAGACTGGATTCGGGCCGGCCGCCGAGGAGGCGGGCGAAGTCCGCGAGGATCCGAGTGGCCGAGTACTTCTGGTTGGAGGCGGCCAGCATGGCGCCGAGGGTATCGAGAAGAATTAGCTTGGCGCGGAAAACCACCTCCGGGGGGACATCGCTCAGGCGAAAGGCGGCCAGGCGTTCGGCCAGTTGCGTGGAGCGGGGGACGGATCGGGCCATGGCAGGAACCTTGCGACAGTGGGGGAAAGAGGGTCCATTTGTAGAGCAGCCTCCCTTGCTAGTCAAGGCCTTTCCACGTGAGACAAGAGTGCCCGGGAGAGATGGCGCGGTCGACAATCGGGGCAAAAGGCCGGGAAGAGATGAAGTGGGACGGCTGGCGTGTCAGGGCCGTTTCGTCCGTATCTCTGAGTTGGCCAACGCCGCGGTTCCAGCCTATCCCAATGTGTCGGATGCTCCTGTTCGATTGGCAATACCGAGGTAGACTTTCTGGACCTGCGGATCGTTCTCAAGCTGGCTCGCCGGACCTTCCAGGACGGTGTGCCCGGTCTGCAGCACATAGGCGTAGTCCGCGAACTCCAGAGCCAACTGCACCGACTGCTCAGCCAGGAGAAGAGTCAACCCCTCTTTATGGAGACGCTGCAGGGTATCGTACAGAGTCTCCACGATCATGGGACCCAGACCAAGACTCGGCTCGTCGAGCAGGAGCAGCTTCGGCTCGCTCATCAGTGCCCGGCCCAATGCGAGCATTTGACGCTCCCCTCCGCTCAGCGTCCCTGCCCGTTGCCTTCTGCGCTCCGCCAGGGGCGGGAAGAGAGTGTACACCCTGTTCAGCAGGAAGGGGATGCGCCGTCGATCGGGGAGGGCTGTGGCTCCCAACCGAAGGTTCTGCTCCACGGTCTGGCCGACGAAGAGACGCCAGCCCTCGGGAGAGAGGGCGAGTCCCCTGGAGACGATGGCATAGGCGTCCAGGTTTTCGGTCCGCTCTCCATTCCACTCGATCGTTCCCGAAGTGGCATGGACCAGCCCGACAATGGCGTTGAGTGTCGTGGTCTTCCCCGCCCCGTTGGAGCCGAGCAACGCGACCACGCTGCCCTGGGGAACCTCCAAGGACACGTCGGCGACCCCGACAAGATCACCGTAGCGCACTTCGAGATGCTGAACCCTCAAAACCCTCTTGTGGCCGTCACTGTTCTCACGCATATCATGCACTGTGCCCATCCAGGCTGCTCATGGCCGCGGATCGGCGTGACCTCCTCCCGGTCCCGAGGTAGGCGCCGATGACCTTTGGGTCGTTCGCGATCTCCTCCGGCCTGCCCGTGGCGATGATCTCCCCGTGATTGAACACAATGACCCGCTGGGCCAGAGTCAGAACGACTTCCATGATGTGTTCCACGATCACCAACGTCACGCCCGTCCGGTGGATCTCCCGGACCAACGCGATCGCCTGCTGAATTTCCAAGGGCGTTAGCCCGGACAGGGCCTCGTCGAGCAGCAGCAGGCGTGGTCCCGTTGCCAGGGCCCGGGCGATCTCCAGCCGTTTGCGGCCCGGCGTACCCAGGCTTTTGGCCCGGTGATCGGCCTGCGCCACGAGGCCGGTGAACTCCAGGACACGCATGGCCTCCTCGCGTGCATTGGCCTGATGGGCGTGGCGGAGAAAGGCCCCGACCATGACATTGTCGAGGATGGTCATGTCTTCAAAGGTCGCGGGGACCTGGTAGGTGCGTCCCATCCCCAGGCGGGCGTGTTCTTCAGGCGTTGCACGGGTCACATCCATATCCTGGAAGATCACGGATCCTCTGGTGGGCACCAGCTCGCCGCTGAGACAGTTGAAGAACGTGGATTTCCCCGCTCCGTTGGGACCGATGATCCCCACGATCTCCCCCGGGGAGATCTCAAGATCGGCGCCCGCGACGGCCAAGAAACCTTGAAAGGCCTTCGAAACCTTGTGCGCCTTCAGCAAGATGGTCGAGTTCACTCCGTCCGCCCCTTCCGTGCTTTCCGGGCCAGGTAATGGTTCCAGATTTCCAATATCCCGCCCGGTTCAAATCGGGACAACAGGATGATGATCCCGCCGTAAAGGATAAATGTCAGCCCATTGCCCTGGCCCCCGAACAGGCTGTTGGCGAACGTCTGGAGGGGAATGAGAAGGGCTGCTCCCACCAACGGCCCGATGAGGGTTCCCGCCCCCCCAAGGGCGGCCATGATCACCATCTGCACGGACACCATGATGCCAAACACGCTGTCCGGATCGACAAACCCTAGCATGACGGCGTACAGGGATCCGGCGAGAGACGTGAAGGCCGCGCTCGCGATCATCGCATACAACTTATACCGGGGAGCAGAGACACCAAGGCTGCGGGCCGCTCGTTGCCCCGCCTTGATCGCTCGCAGGTAGTATCCCATCCGGCTCTGCTCCATCCAGGAGGTAAAGCCCAACACCAAGGCGAACAGAGCCAGGAAGATGTAGTAATAAGGTATCGAGCTCCGGTAGGAGAGGTCCCAGATCGTTCGTCCACTGGCCGGGCCACCGAGGCCTCTGGCGGCCCCGACGAACTCCCAGTTCGTGACCAGGAGGCGGATCAACTCGGCAACGGCGATCGTGGCCATGGAAAGGTAATGGCCGTGCAGCCGAAAGGTAGGCACGCCGATGAGGACAGCAATGCCCACGCTTATTGCAATGCCCACGGGGATACCCAGCAGGGGCACACCTTGCCAATGCGTGTACACGAGCAGAGGAAGGTATGCTCCCACGCCAAAGAACACGGCATGTCCAATGGCCACCTGACCCGCATATCCGCCGACGATGTTCCATGCCGATGCGAGGACCGCCCATAGGAGCACCAGGGCGATCATGCGCTCGTAAAACGGATCCTGAAATGCCAGGGGAGCGGCGAGAAGAACGACTCCGAGGGCCAACCATCCCCGCCGCATCAGACGGTCCCTAGGAGGCCCTGCGGTCGGACCCAGAGGATCGCCACGAACAGGGCGAAGACGACCACGTCCTTATACACCGGGCCGATGTAATACGCCGATGCCGCCTGGATCAGCCCGATAATCAGGCCGGCCAGCATCGCCCCGGGCACGCTGCCGAACCCCCCGAAGCACACCACGACGAAGGCGATCAAGACCAGGGACTCCCCCACGGTAGGCGTGAGGTAATAGAACGTCGCAATCAGGGCGCCCGCGACGCCGGCGCTGGCGGAGGCCAACCCCCACGCCAGCGCCTGCATGCGGTCGGGGCGGATGCCCATCAGCATGGCCGCCTGGCGGTCTTCGGATACTGCCAGGATCTGGCTGCCGAGCGTCGTGCGGGTCAGCAGCAGATGCATGCCGATGGTGAGCCCCATGGCGAGGATCCCCGCCACGAGCTGCGGGATGCCAATCAGGATGCCCCCCAGTTTTATGCTCCCGCCCAGCGCCGAGCCGGGAAGCGTGACGAAGGTCGCTGAGAAGAACCAGAAGACGGTGTAACGAATCAGGAGCGCGAGCCCAAAGGTGGAGAGGATCTGGGCGAGCATCGGCCCGCGCATGACCTGCCGGATCAACAAATAGTAGACGACGGCCCCGAGGACGGACAGCGTGAGGGCCGCCAGCAGCGTGAACACCAGCGGACCGGCGTGCAGCGCCACCACCGCCAGGTAGGCGATATACATCCCCAGCATCACAAAATCCCCGTGGGCGAAATTCACGACGTTCATCATGCCCCAGATCAGCGTCAACCCCGAGGAGAATAGGGCGTAGACGGCCCCCAAAAGGAGGCCGCCTACGACCACTTGGAGGGCGATCACGGTGGGTTACCTCCACCCCTTGAAGGGCCACGTCAGGGAGCCATGCGCCGCCGATTCGGGCCAGATGGTGACGTATTCCTTCCCCACTAGCTGGTTGACGTACGTGGACGCCAGGGTGTTCATCCCCGTGGCATCATAGCGGATACCCCTGTACCCCATCATGAGCTGATTCGGAGACAGGTTGGTCTCCGCCAGGGCCTTGCGAATGGCCTCCGGCTGGGTGGACCCTGCGCGATTGATGGCCTCCATCAGGGCGAAGAATCCCTGCATGTTGCGCCCGCTGGTGTCGTCCAGATTCACACCGGTCTTGGCCTTGTACATCTCGTTGATTCGATATGTCGCGCTCCCAGGTTTTCCGATATCCCACGCGGTCCGGTTGACGACTCCCTGGGCGATGTCCCCCACGTTCTGGATGTACGAGGGATCGGAGAACCCCGTGTCGTCTCCAATCACCATCCGGGGCGAGTAATCGAGAGCCTTGAAGGTTTTCGTGAACAGCAGCGCGTCCGAGGTATAGCTGATAAAAATCGCCACATCGGGATCCTTCTGCTTGAGCTGCAGCACCTCGGCCGACAAGTCCATGCTGTTGGCGTTGTAGGGAACTTGCACGGCCAGGGTGAATCCCCCTTTGACCAGCACATCCCGAATCTCGCCGCCGACAGATGTGCCGTATTCGGTGTTCTCGTTGACGATCGCGAAGGTCCTGACTTTGGTGCTGGACTTACTCAGGTCCGTCAGGAATCCGAGGTAGGCTTCGGCGTAATTCGATCCGATCGGGGTGCTGCGGAAGATCCACTTGAATCCTCGGGCGTTGATAACCAATGACGAGGAATCGCCCACCATCCAGGGGGTCCCGTACCGCTCGGCGACAGCCGTGGCCGGAACGGTGACGGATGAATGGTAGGCGCCCTGCAGGGCGACCACTTTCTCCTGGGTGATCAGCCGCAGGGTTTCGCTTTGCCCGACGGACGGATTGCCCTGGTGGTCCGCAAAGATCACCTGAACTTTCGCCCCGCCGAGGTTCGGCATCCCGGCCGTGTTCCCAAGCGGGAGGCGCGCCAGTTCGGGATGGCCCCGGTTGATGATGTCGGCGGCGACCTCGATCGCCGCCTTGGTGGCTTGACCGGCCGCAGCCGCGTTGCCGCTCAGGGGCTCGATCACGCCGATCTTCACTACGGCAGGCGCCCCAGCCTGAGCGAGCGCTGAAAACCCAAGCAATACCAGCACGACCCCGCATACCAGCACGTTCCGCATGTGAATGCCCTCCCGACGTTTATGTTGTGGGTGACGCAATGCAAATTTGCCCTTGGGCCAAGTGGCTAGAGCCGTCACTGCCTCCAACTGTTGCCGGGCGGTGAATCCCGCTCCCAAGAGCACAAACCGAAAACGTGCCATCACGTCCGCTAGGTTCCGCGGCGGTCAGCCCTTGATTGGGCCGGCACCCCCATCATGATCCTACCTCCTCTCCGCAGGGGACACCCGCCCACTGACGATTCCCCCGAATCCTCAACGTGGGTCCCGATCTGCGAACAGAACGCCTCCGCGTCCCCAGTTGGCCCGCTGGACATCCTCGAATATCACATGGACGCCGTCCAGGAGGGTCTTGGCGATCCGCGAGACTGCCTCGCTGACGACCTTGGTCAGTTCCCGCTTCTGCTCCAGGGTCCGGCCTTCAAGCAGCCGAATCGTGACAACCGGCATAACGCGTCTCACCTCCTCTCGCGGGGGATCGGACCGGAAAGCCGGATCACCGGGGGCCATCCAGCATGAGCGCCATTGACGCCCCCGGAGCCCTCCCGGGCTTCGCGGCTGCCCGAACCGCCTCCCTCGTCATCCCGCCTTCAAGCTGAATCCACCGTCCACCAGGATCATCTGCCCGGTGATGAAGTTGGCATCATCAGAGGCAAGGAACAGGATGGCCTTGGCGATGTCCTCGGGCTGCGCCATCCGCTTCAGATAGGAGCCCTCGATCATGCCCTTTTTGACGGCGTCTGGCAGAGGGGCGGTCATCTCGGTCAGGGTGTGACCCGGGGCCACGGTGTTCACGTTGATGTGCGGGGCCAGCTCTTTGGCCATGGTCTTGGTCAGGCTGATCACGCCGCTCTTGGCGGCGCTGTAGTCCATGACCCCCTCGCGGCCGCAATGAGCAACACCCCGGATCGAGGAGATGTTGACGATCTTCCCCGACTGCTGGGCCAGCATGTGCCTGGCCGCCGCCTGGGAGCAGAGGAACACGCCGATGAGGTTGACCTCCAGCGTCTTGATCCAATCCTCCGCGGTCTTTTCCATGAAGGGCCTGGGAATGGTCATCCCCGCGTTGTTCACCAGGATGTCGATGCGGCCGAATTCCTTGACAAAAGAATCCACAGCGCCCTGGATCTGGTCTTTCTTGGACACGTCCGCCGCAAAGGTCTTGAGCTGATACCCTCGGGCTTGGGCCGTCTCCGTCACTTTCTTCAGATGGTCTTGGTTCACATCGACGACCCCCACCCTCCCGCCCTCGGCGAGCATCATCAGGGCGGTGGTGGCGCCGATCCCTCGTCCGCCCCCGGTGATCAGGGCGGTCTTGTTCTGAAATCTCATCCCTTCACCTTCCTTTCTCATCTGCGCATTCGATTGCGTGAGCCATGCAGTCCGCGTAGTCAGGCTCCCATCATCCGCTCTTCCGCTTGCTCCTTCTCTTGGGCGATCCGATGGGAAAACCGAGGCGCTGAGAGACATCCTGTGCGGCGGCCCGCACGCACTCGGCCAAACGCGGCAGGATCTGGTCCGGCAGGCGCTGGCTGGGACCCGAGACGCTCAATGCGGCCACCACCGAGCCCAGGTGGTTCAGGATCGGTGCCGCCACGCAACGGAGGCCGAGGCTGCACTCCTCGTCGTCGAGAGCGAGGCCCTGCTTCCGGATCCTGGCGAGGGCCGTTCCCAGGGAGGGGCGGTTGCCGATGGTCCGCGGGGTCAGGCGTTCCAGTCGGCGACCGCGAAACCGCCGCGCCACCTCGGCCGGCTCCAGGGCGGCGAGGAGGACCTTCCCCAGCGCAGTGGCGTGGGCCGGTGCGCCGCCGCCCAACTCCAGGTGCATGCGCAAGAGGTGGCGGCCCTCCACCTTGTGCAGGTTCACGACCCGCATCCCATCCAGCAGCCCCAGGTTCACCGTTTCGCCCGTCTCGCCTGCGAGCCGATGCATGACGGGGTTGGCGGCTTCCCGGAGGCCGAGGCGGTCGGCGCCGGAACTCCCCACGGCGTACAGTCGGTAGGTAAGCCGATACCGCTCGCTCTGGGGGTTCTTCTCCACATAGCCGCGCCGGGCGAGCGTCATCAGCAGGCGAAAGACAGAACTCTTCCCCAGGCCGACCTTATGGGCCAGCTCGGTCAGGCTTATGTCGTCGACGCCGCCCAGGGTCTCCAGGATGGAGAGGGCGGCGTCCACCGCCGGCACCGAGTATCGGTTGGCAGACGCCATCAAGTCTTCACGCCGCTCCACTGTTGAGTCCGACAGCACCGGTGAAGCCTCCCGACGATAGATCTCCTTGGGCCCACTACTGCGCGAGGACCTCCTGCCACGTCGTGACCGGCCATTCCTTCTGGAACAGGCCCTCCACGGCGGCCTTGGCCTTCACCCGGAAGGACTCGGCATCCGGGATCACCACCTGCATGCCCCTGCGCTGGAGATCCACCAGGATGGCCGCCTCGCCGGTTTTGATCTTGTTGTTGGCCCAGGTCTCCGCTTCCTTACCCGCCTTGACGATCAGGTCCTGGTCGGCCTTGGACAGCTTGTCGAAGAAGGGCTTGTTGATCAGCATTCCCCCCGTCTGCACGAGGTGGTTGGTGATGATCAGGTGGGTCTGCACCTCGTCCAGCTTGAAGGAGGAGATCTGGGGCAGGTCGCCCTCGGAGGCCTCGGCCTTGCCCGTCTTCAGCGCGTTGTACAGCTCGGGCAGCGTGACGGCAATGGGGTCCGCGCCCATGGCCTTCCAGACGGCGATCCACGTGGCGATGTTGGGGAGGCGCAGCTTCAGGCCGTCCACGTCCGCCGGTGTGTAGACTGGCTTCTTGGTCGTCATCTGCCGCAGCCCCCGGTAGACGGTTCCCAGGTACTTCAGGTTGCCCTTCTGCTCCATCTGGGTCCGCGCCTCCTGGCCCAGCCGGCCGTCCCAGACGCGCATGTAGTGCTCGAAGTCCTTCATGACGTAGGGACCGCTGAAGAAGGAATACTGGGAAGGCAGGAACATCGTTCCGTTGGACTGCATCTCGATCTTGCCGCTGCCGTTCCACTCGGTGATCTGCTCTTCCGAGGCGTTCCCGGCATCGATCTGCACCTCGATCCGGCCTCCGCTTCCCTGGGTCACCAGCTCCTTGAACTTCTCCGCCGCATCCACCATGATGGAGCCGGGCTTGAAGGGGCTGCCCACCCGGATCACCGTCTTGCCCTGCGCGGTGGCGGAGGGCAGGGTGCCGGGGCAGACCACGAAGGCGAGGGCGAGAGCGATGATGGCGAGGCTGAGGGCCCATCGTGTGGTCTTCATGGACTGTTCCCTCCTCGTAATGCGATGAGGATTCCGCGTCACTCTCCTATCATTATCTTGATCTCTTCCACCAGCTTTGCGTAGCGCTCGTCATCCTGGACCATCATCTTCCCGAATTCCGCAGGGCCCAAGTAGGCGAGCTGGACGGTCATGTCCTCGGCGTTCTTCACGAAGGCGGGATCCTCCATGCCCTGCTTGCCTGATCCGGTCTTGCCTGATCCGGGCATGTGCAAGGTGCCCAAGGGAAGTTGGAGGGAGAGCAGCAGCGTGATGCCTCCGAAGAGAAACACAATGACGCTTGCGGCCATCTCAATGTCCCTCCATGGGTTCCCTCTCCTCCTCACCGGGCGGGCTGCCGGAGCGAACCGTCCGAACCGTCGGGTCACCTCGGGAACCCGAAGGTCTTGCCCCCGGATGTGTTTCAAATTATGAACCGGGTTTAGGCGACGAAACCATATCACCGGCCTTGCGGCAGTGTCAAGCAAGAGCATCTCGGCGTTTCCGCAGGGGGACGCCTCGACCCGCCGGGCCTCTCTCAGGAGGCCGCGAATATCCCCGTTCTCCGGGATCACAGTCCTCCATAACGAGGGGCGCACCCGCACGCCCGCGGACGGACGGCCTCCTGCGGTGGCCTCGAACCGGGAGGGAGAACCGCCTTCGCGAAGAAGGTACGCTCTTCCAGACGATCTGACAAATGACGGGCGGGCCTTGCTACATCGCAAAGGATTGTATACATTCTCTCATGCTGGATTGTATACGACCTGCTCCGAAGTAAGTAAGGAAAGAAGGTATGGACTCTGTTCGGGCCTACGACTACCTGGAGAGCGCCATCCTGACCGGTCGGCTCAAACCCAGGGAGCGACTCGTCGAGCAAGAGCTTGCCGAGCAGCTCAAGATGAGCCGGACGCCAATCCGGGAGGCGCTCCGGCGTCTCGAGGAGCGGGGCCTGGTCCGCATTCTCCCCCGCCGAGGCGCGGTCGTCTCGGATATCTCGCCGGCCGATGTGGAGAATGTCTACGCTGTGCGGAGCGCCCTGGAGGGCCTGGCGGCCCGCCTCGTCACCGACCACATCTCACCCGAAGAGATCGAGCGGGTGCGGGGGCTCGAGGCGGCGCACGCCCAACAGGCGACCGGGGGGGATGTGCGGGCCCTCATGCGGGCCAATGACCAGTTCCACGATGCCATCTACGGTGCGGCCAGGAATCCTTGCCTGCTGGATATGATCCAGCAGTTGCGCCGCCAGATCCACGCGGTGCGATTCAGCGCCTGGGTGGAGCCCGCGCGGATCGCCCGAAGCGTCGCCGAACATCGGCAGATGGTGGAGGCGCTGAGTCGCCGCGACGGGGACGGCCTGGTACGCCTGACCGAGGGGCACCTCCGAGTGGCGAAGGAGAGATATCTCTTCCATCTGGGGGCGCGACCGGCCCCCGCCGCCGACCGGGAGGCGTTGGGAACCTTCGCCGGTTCCACCGCCGGGGATGGCCGGGACCGAGGGCACGAGTGAGGCGCCGGCTGATCCGCCAGCCAAGGAGCGAGTCGTGACCGACTACACGCCGAAGTACCGCTTTCTGCTCTACGAGCCCATGCACGAGGCCGGGACCCGACTGCTCCAGCAGAACGGCGAGGTGATCACGGCCCCGGCCCCGGACGAGGCCACGATCCTCCGCATGGTGAAGGACGTGGACGCCATCGTGATCCGCGCCAACGGGAAGGTGACCCGCACGATCATGGAGGCGGCGCCCAGGCTCAAGGTGATCGGCCGCCACGGGGTCGGGCTGGAGACCATTGACGTGCCCGCGGCCACGGAGAAGGGCATCTGGGTTGTGTACACCCCCGAGGCCAACAGCGAATCGGTGGCGGAGCATTTCGTGGGCCTGGCCCTGATGCTGTCCAAGCGCATGCTGGAGGCGGACCAGGCGCTGCGGGCGGGGCAGTGGAACGTTCGGTATGAGTACATCGGTCGCGAGCTCTTCGGCAAGACGTTGGGGGTGGTCGGCTTCGGCCGCATCGGCCGGACGACGGCGCGGATTTGCCACTACGGTTTCGTGATGCCTGTCCTCTATTACGACGTGGTCGCGCCGCCGTCCGAGGTAGAGGCGGAAACCAAAGCGAAACGGGTGGGCCTCGAAGAGTTGCTCCGCACGGCCGACTACGTCTCGCTGAATCTGCCCCTCACGGCCGAGACGCGGCACATCATGGGGCACGAGCGGATCCGGATGATGAAGCCGACGGCGTACCTGCTGAATTTGGGACGGGGACCGCTCTGGGACGAGAAAGCCGTGCTGGAGGCCGTGGAGCGGCAGTGGATCGCCGGCGCCGGCACCGACGTTTTCGAAGAGGAGCCGACGGCCAAGGACAACCCCTTGTTCCGGCACCGGCGCTTCGTCTGCACGCCGCACATGGCGGCCCACACCGACGAGGCCATGCGCCGGATGAGCCTGGTGGCCGAAGACGTGGTGGCCGTGCTGGAGGGCAGGGAGCCGCGCTGGCTGGCCAACCGGCCGAAGCGGTAGGAGGGAGGCCCGAGGAATGGCCTTGCCGAACGTCGTTCGCGTGAGACAACAGTTCGACCGGACGCGCCTCCAGGATCCCTGCGGGGCCGTGGCGGCCGGCCTGAAGAAGCTGGGTGCGGCGGGAACGCTCAAGCCCGGCGCCCGCGTTGCCATCACCGCCGGCAGCCGCGGGATCAATAATCTGGTCGCCATGACGCGTGCCGCCGCCGATGCGGTCAAGGCGATGGGGGGGCAGCCCTTCATCGTCCCATCCATGGGAAGCCACGGCGGAGCGACGGACGAAGGCCAGAAGAACCTGCTGGCCGAACTCGGTATTTCCGAGGCGAGCATGGGCTGCCCGGTGGTCTCGTCCATGGCGGTGGAGGAGATCGGGCGGACGCGAGACGGCACCCCGGTCTTCCTGGATAAAAGTGCCCTGCATGCCGACGGCATCATCGTCATCAATCGCGTGAAGCCGCACACGGCCTTCCGGGGCGAAGTCGAGAGCGGCCTGTGCAAGATGCTGGCGGTGGGCCTGGGCAAACACAAGGGTGCCCAGCAGATGCACAGGGCCGGCCTGGGCCCGACCCTCGTCGAGGCAGCGCGGCTGATTCGGGCCCGGGCCCCGGTCCTGGCCGGCATCGCCGTCCTGGAGAATTCCCTGGATGAAACGGCCGAGATTCACGTCGTCCCTCCGGACGGGTTCGAGGAGACCGACCGGGAGCTCTTGAGGCGCGCCTGGCGGGCGCTGCCCCGCATCCCCTTCGATCCGCTGGACGTCCTCATCGTGGACGAGATGGGGAAGAACATCAGCGGGACCGGCATGGACAACAACGTGATCGGCATCGGCCCCCGCGTCGGGGGGAAGATGGAGATGGGGCACCCGGCCGTCTCGACCATCGTGATCCTGGGCCTCACCCCGGAAACCCACGGAAACGCCAACGGCCTCGGCCTGGCGGACATCACGACGCGGCGGCTGGTGGATTCGATCGACTACAAGGCGACGTACACCAACGTCCTCACCACGCGCCTCTGGTCGGCCGGCCGCCTGCCCGTGATCATGGAAACAGACCGGGAAGCCGTCGAGGTAGCAGTGGGCGAGACCCCGCCGGGCGAGGTGCGCTGCGTGCGGATCAAGAACACGCTTCACCTGGAAGAGCTGGAGATATCGGAGGCGCTCCTGCCGGAGGCCAGGAAGGCCGCGCTGACGCTCGTGGGAGGGCCGCGACCCCTGGAGTTTGACGAGACGGGCCGCATCCGGCCCTGGTGACGCGCCGCGGTTCAACGTGCAAGGTGCAATGTTCAACGTTGAACCTTGGACGTTGAACCTTGAACAGCGAGAGGAGTGAAATGCCCAAGCCGGTGGTGATCTCGATCAACGAGAACCTCTGCAAGGGGGCGGACGGCTGCGGGATCTGTCTGGCTCTCTGCCCCAAGGACGTCTTCAAGATCGCCGAGCGCCTGACGGCCCGGGGGATCCGCCTCCCCATTGTGGAGAAGGTCACGGCGTGTACCAAGTGCGAGAACTGCGTGATCTACTGCCCCGACATGGCCGTCGTCGTCCGGCTGGATGAGGTCCCGGAAGCCGCCGAGGCCCTCCGGGGCACCTCGGCGGATTGATTGAGGATTGAGGATTGGTGATTGACCGGCAATGACAGATCACAAATCAACAATGACTTTCTTGGGCCGTGATCTCTCGATCTTACGTCGGAATGGAGTCCAGAATGGCTAAAGGCGCGGTCCTGACCGGACGTCACTTCATGATGGGGAACATCGCCTGCGCCGAGGGCGCCCTGGCCGCGGGCTGCCGGTTCGCGGCGGGCTATCCCATCACGCCGGCGACCGAGGTGGCCGAGCGGCTGGCCGAGCGGCTCCCCACGGTAGGCGGCACCTTCCTCCAGATGGAGGACGAGATCGCCTCCATCGCGGCCGTGGTCGGGGCATCCTGGGGCGGCATGAAGGCCATGACCGCCACCTCGGGTCCCGGGATCAGCCTGATGCTGGAGAACATCGGGTTCGCCCTTGGGACCGAGACCCCCTGCGTGATCGTGAACGTCATGCGGGGCGGCCCCACCACGGGGATCCCCGCCGTGGAGCTTCAAGGAGACGTGATCCAGCCGCGCCGCGGCTCGCACGGGGATTACCAGATCATCGCCCTGGCCCCCAGCTCGGTCCAGGAGACGTTCGACTACACAGTGGAAGCCTTCAACCTGGCCGAGCGGTACCGGACCCCCGTCTTCGTCCTGACCGACGCCTTCCTCGGCCACATGCGCGAGGAACTGATCGTGCCCGAGGCAACGCAGATCCCGATCGTGGACCGCAGGCTCTTCCCCCCCGACAAGGATGTGGAGACGTTGCCCGCCTTCCTGGATGAGGATGTGGCCCCCATGCCGGTCTTCGGTCGGGGCCACAAGGCGCACGTGACGAGTTCCTGTCACGACGCCTACGGCCGGCGGAATGTCATTGATGCCAAGGCCCTGGATCTGTTCATCCGGAAGCTGAACGACAAGATCGAGAAGCACCGGGACGAGATCGTCCGGGTGGCCTCCGATGCCGAGGGGGCCGAGATCGTCCTCGTGAGCTATGGGTCTGTCTTCCGCTGCGCCCAGGCGGCCGTGGAGGCGGGCCGGGCCGACGGGTTGCCGCTGGGGTCGTTCAAGCTGGGAACTCTGTGGCCGTTCCCCGACCGGGAGATCGCGGCACTGGCGGAGCGGGCCCGCTACCTGATCGTCCTGGAGAACAACCTGGGTCAGATCTTCCACTACGTGCAGGCGGCCGCCGCCGGCCGCGCCCACGTCAGTTTCCTGCGGCCCAGGGTTCTGGGCGAGCTGCACGAGATCGAGGACATCCTCAAGGCGGTGCGAGAGGTGCGACCATGAGCGTGGCAGCGTACGAGCACCCCCTGGCGAAATACATCCGGCCCTCGGCCAAGACCACGGCCAACTGCCCCGGGTGCGGCAACGGGATCCTGACCCAGAGCATCCTGCGCGCCATCGAGGAGCTGGGCCTCACGCTGGACGATTTCGTCTTCGTCTCGGGGATCGGCTGCGCGGCCTGGATCCCCAGCCCCAGCTTCTTCGCCGACGTCCTGCACACGACCCACGGCCGGCCGATCGCCTTCGGCATCGGGATCAAGGCGGCCTTGCCCGGGAAGCGGGTGATGGTCATCAGCGGCGACGGGGATCTCACGGCCATCGGCGGCAACCACCTGATCCACGCCGCTCGCCGGAACATCGCCATGACCGTCTTCTGCGTGAACAACGGCATCTACGGCATGACGGGCGGCCAGGTGGCCCCCACAACGCCGCTGGGACTCACCACTGTGACGACGCCTTTCGGCAATGTGGAAAACCCCTTCGACATCTGCGAGCTGGTGAAGGGGGCGGGCGCCTCCTTCGTGGCCCGCTGGACGACGTATCATCCGCGCCAGATCGTAAGGACGGCGAAGAAGGCCATCCAGAAGAAGGGCTTCGCGTTCGTCGAGGTCCTGTCCCAGTGTCCAGTGGAGTTCGGGCGCAAGACGGGGATGGGGACCGCGGTCCAGATGCTCGAGTGGTATAAGAAGCAGTCGGTCACCGCGACCCGGGCAAAGGACATGTCGCCGGAGGAGTTGCGCGACAAGATCGTTGTCGGCGAGTTGGTGGACATCGAGAAGCCGGAGCTGATGGAGACCCTGGCGGCAATGCAGGCGCGGGCCAAGGCAGCCGCGGGCCCATAGCGCTCGTGCGCGGGGTGCCGAATTCGCGAGACTCGTTGAAGCCCACGGGGGCACCCCGTCGCGGCCCGGTGTCAAGAGGGGTCGCCCCGGGGGCGCCACATCAAGACGCGAGCTTCTGATCTGGGAAACCGGACGAGGGAGGTCACGTGAAACGCACGGAGATTCGCATCGCGGGATTTGGCGGCCAGGGAGTGGTGCTGGCCGGTGTCCTCCTGGGGACGGCGGCCGCCGTCAGCGACGGCCGCCGGGCCATCCAGACGCAATCCTACGGGGCGGCCGCCCGGGGCGGCGGGGCCCGGTCCGAGGTCGTCGTCTCGGACGAACCCATCATCTACCCCCGGGTCACGCACCCCGACATCATGGTGGCCATGTCCGACGAGGCGATGAAGAAGTACGGTCCGGACATGCGTCCCGGCGGTCTGCTGATCATTGACAGCGACCTGGTGAAGGACGTGAACCGGGAGGACGTCCGGCTCGTGGGCGTCCCCGCCTCCAACCTGGCCACGCAGGAGCTGGGGAGGACCATCGTCGCCAACATCGTGATGCTGGGCGTTCTGGTGGCGAAGACCGGCATCGTGAGCAGCGCGGGGATGGAGGCGGCTATCCGGGACAACGTCCCCCCCAAGACGATCGACCTCAACCTCAAGGCGTTTCGCAAGGGACTGGAGCTCGGCGAGGCCGCCTCCGTCCAGGAGCCGGTGGGCCATGCGACTGCATGAGCACGAGGCAGCACGACTGTTCCAGCAGGCCGGCATTCCCGTTCCGCCCTTCGCCGTGGCCCGCACCGGCGACGAGGCGGTGGCCGCGCTGGAGCGCGTACAGCTCCCGATCGTCATCAAGGCCCAGGTATTGGTAGGATCCCGCGGGAAGCACGGCGGGATCGTGGTGGCCGAGACGCCGGAAGAGGTGCGGGAGAAGGCACGGGCCCTCCTGGGGTCGTCGGTGCGCGGCCTCAGCGTCGAATCGGTCATGGTGGCCCGCAAGGTTTCCATCGGGCGGGAGCTGTACGTCGGCGCGACCATTGACCCGGCCGCCGGGGCCATCACGGTGATCCTCGGCGTGGTGGGTGGCATCGACGTCGAGACGATCGCGCACGAACGGCCCGAGGCCCTCTTCCGCCTAACCGTGGTCCCTCCGGATGAGTTGCGAGGATATCAGGCCCGCGCCCTGGCCCACGAGGCGGGTTTCCGTGGCGACTTGATGGTGAAGATCGCGGATGTGCTGGTCTCGCTCTTCCGGGTGTTCAGGAAGACCGATGCCCTGATCGCCGAGGTCAATCCGCTGGTCGTGACCGCCGACGAAGCCCTCTGGGCCGTGGATGCCGTCCTGGACGTGGATGATTCGGCCCTGTTCCGCCATCCGGAGTTGCCCGGGGATTCCCTGGCCCGGATGGAGCATCCCCTGGAGCGGGCCGCCAAGCAGATCGGCGTGTCCTACGTGGACCTGGACGGGGACATCGCCATCATCAGCAGCGGCGCCGGCCTGGGGATGGCCACCATGGATGTCGTGGGCCAGCGCCTGCGGCCCGCCAACTTCCTGGAGACGGGCGGCGGCATCACCGAGGAATTGATGTACAAGGTCACCCAGCTTGTCCTGGAGAAGCCCGGGGTGCGGGGGCTCCTGATCAATCTGTACGGCGGGATCAACCCGATCCACGAGGGGGCCAAGGGGGTCGTGCGGGTCCTCCGGGAAAAGCAGGTGAAGATCCCCGTCGTAGCCAAGGCCCTGGGCAACCGCCAGGAAGAGACGTGGGCAACGCTGTCCGAGGGGGGCGTGACCGTCGTCACCGACATCACAACTGAAGCTGCAGTCGAGGCGCTGTGCGCGGCCCTGGAATCTCGTCGTTAACGTCGAACCTCGAACCGCAGCACCTTGAATCGCCTACGGAGTTGGCCATGAGCATCCTTCTCAACAAGCAGACGCGGGTCCTCGTCCAGGGCATCACCGGTAAGATCGGCCGGGCCCAGACGAAGTGGATGCTGGAGTACGGCACCCGGATCGTGGCCGGGGTGACGCCCGGAAAGGGCGGGGAGAGGGTCGAGGGGGTCCCCGTCTTCGACAGCGTCCTCGAGGCGGTCCGCGAGACGGGCGCCGAGGCCTCGGTCTTCTTCGTCCCGGCGCGCGGGGTCAAGGACACTGTGTTCGAGACGCTGGAGGCCGGCATCCGGCTGGTCGTCGTCGTGACAGAGCACGTGCCTGTCCACGACACCATGGAGATGAAGGCCGAGGCGAAAAAGGTCGGCGCCACGCTGCTCGGCCCCACGACGCCGGGGATCCTGACGGTGGGTGAGGCCAAGATGGGGATCATCCCCGGGAACCTCTTCCCCAAGACGAGCGGCCCGGCAGGGGTCATCTCTCGGAGCGGCACGCTTTCCTACGAGGTGGGCGGGATTCTGGCCAAGGCGGGCATTGCGCCCAGCACCGTCGTCGGCATGGGGGCTGATCCTGTCGTCCTGACCGACCTCCCAGACCTCTTGCGCTTTTTCGCGGCTGATCCTCAGACCAAGCTGGTGACGATCGTCGGAGAGGTGGGCGGCGTCCAGGAAGAACTGGCGGCCGAGTACATTGCCCTCGAGTTCCGGAAGCCCGTCGTCGCCTACGTGGCGGGACGAAACACTCCCGAGGGCAAGCGCATGGGCCACGCCGGCGCCATCGTCCAACGGGGCATGGGGAGCGTCGAGAGCAAGGTGGCCTCCCTGGAGAAGGCCGGCGTCGCCATCGCCCGCACCCCCGCCGAGATCGGCACCATCGCCCGCCGCCTGCTGCGCTGACTGCCACCGTCATCCCTTAGTCGTCAGCAGGGCCGGCTCATCCCAATCCGCTCACCGCGAAGCTCCCGCTTAGCCCTCGGAAGGTGATAAAACTGGCAACGTCTTCGTCCCGCGTTCCAGCCGGGATGTTCCACTTCGATGGTTTCTTCGCCATGGCCGACCTCCGTGGCTGCAAGGACTGTAAGCCACCGCAATGTCCAGGGAAATCGGGTCCGATTTAGGTGTTCCCTCCTGATCTTGCCCCGCACACAAGCCGATGAGCCGACCCCGTCCCGGCCACCGGGGGAAGATATTGACAGGCCTCCGAGGGTCGAGTAACTTCTGGCCGGCACTGGGCTGAGCTGAGAGCCGTGAGTCGGGTGCCCGGGCGATAGTGTGGGTGGCCGAGGGGTGAGAACGGTGAGCCGGGGAATCGGGGAACCGGCGAGCCTGGAGACGGGAAGACGCGAGGGTGGGGAGATGGGAGCAGGGAAATGGCGAAAGAGATTCGGGGCATCATCCCGGCCGTCGTGACGCCGTTCACGCCGGACGAGCGGGTTGACGAGGGGGCGTTTCGGAAAGTCCTGCACGCCATGATTGACCAGGGCGTGCATGGGCTGTTCCCGGTGGGGACGGGGGGAGAATTCTTCGCCCTGACCCGCGAGGAGAAGGAACGGCTGATGGCGGTGGCGGTCGAGGAGGCGGCCGGACGGGCCTTCGTGATGCCCAACGTCGGCGCGATCACGACGGCGGAGTCCGTGGCGCTGGCCCGTCATGCCGAGGCCGTGGGGTCCGACGCTGTGTCGGCGGTGACGCCGTTCTTCCTCAAGCCGTCGCAGGAAGAGTTGTTCGAGCATTACAAGGCCATCTGCGCCGCGGTCAAGATCCCGGTCCTGGCCTACAACATCCCGGATCGGACGGGCGGCGTCGCGCTCTCCGTGGGGACGATCACCCGACTGGCCAAGGAGGTTCACAATTTCGCCGGGATCAAGGACAGCACCGGGGATCTGGCCAACGCGGCCGAGATCGTGCAGGCGTGCCCGCAGGGATTCCGAGTCTTTATGGGGCGCGACACACTGATCTACGGGGCGCTCTTGCATGGCTGCGTCGGGGCGGTGGCCGCCACGGCCAACGTGGCGCCGGCCCTGGCCGTGGGGATCTACAAGGCGGTGCAGGCGGGGGACCTGGCGAAGGCGCGCGAGCTACAGGGCAAGCTCTCGCCCGTGCGCAAGCTCTTCACCGTGGGATCGCATCCGGCCGGGATCAAGGAGGCCATGGTCCAGCTCGGGATGCTCGGCTGCGGGAAATGCCGCCGGCCCACGATAGATATGACATCCGGGCAAAAGGAGGAGGTGCGGAAGATCCTCCGTGAGACGGGGTTGCTCTGATTGCGGAATGCGGAATGGCGAATGCGAAATGTCGGAGGCAGGAGGCGGGAGGCCTTAACGTCCTAGCGTGCTAGCTTTCCAGTATCCCAGCCTTCTAGCCGTTAGAGCATTTGTCGGTAGTCGGTCGGGTCGATGGGCACTTCGATGACGGTGGGGCGGTCGCCTCGGAGGCCGGCCGCCACGGCCTCGTCGAATTCGGCCCACGTCGTGGCGCGGAAGCCGCGGGCGCCGAAGCCTGGGGCGATGCCGGCGTAATCAATGGGGCCGAAGTCCACGCCGCCGGCCTCGAATCCCTTGCGTTCCTGGTGCATGCGGATGAGGTAGAGGCTCCGGTCCGAGAGGACGAGGATCGGGATCGGCAGACGTAACCGCGCGGCCGTCTCCAGCTCCGACAGGACCATGGCCAGGCCCCCGTCCCCCGTGACGGCCACCACCGGGCGCTCCGGGTGTTCCAGCTTGGCGGCCATGGCCGCCGGCAGGGCGAAGCCCATGGTCGAGAGGCCGTGGGATACGAGGTAGGTGAGGGGTTCGTAGGCGGGCCACACCTGGCTGACGAGTAGCTTGTGTGCCCCGGTGTCCACGGCCAGAATGGTGTGGCGTGGGGTGAGGCTCCGCAGGCGACCGAAGAGGCGGGATGGTGAGAGACCCAGCTCGGTCCGGTCGGCCGACGGGGTGAGAAAAGAGGCCATCTGCCGGCGAAAGGCCGTGAGGCCCTCGCGCGTCCAGGCGTGCTGGACGGACATCTCGTCCTGCAACGCCCCGAGCGTCGTGCCAACGTTGCCCACCAGCTCCAGGTCCGGCGCGAAGCGGCGATCCGCCAAACTGTAGTCTGCGATGGAAAGGAACGGCCGGTTCACGTAAAAGGTCCGGATCGCCTCCACGGGATCGAAGCCGATCCCAATCAGGAGGTCGGTCTCCTGGAGGAGTTCGACGAACAGCGTATCCCCGGCCATGCCGGTGCTGGTGGTCACGAAGAGCGGGTGATCCTCGGGGACGAGGCCTTTCGCCTTGGGCGTTACGGCGATCGGGATGCCGGTGGCCTCGACCCAGCGGAGGAGGGCGGGTTGCGCCTTCGTCGGGTCCAGGCCGATGCCCGCCATGGCCAGGGGGCGCTTGGCACCGGCGATCATTCCGGCCGCCCGGATGAGATCGCGGCCTTGCGCCTCACCGCCTTCGAGCCGAAGGGTGGCCTGGCTGGACCGCTCGCCCTGGGAGGGGGTAGCCGACCGGTCCTCCTAGCGGGCGACATCGCTCGGCAGACAGAGGTATATGGGGCCCGGCCGGCCCTCGACGGTGAGATCCAGGGCGCGCTGCAGTGTGGCCGCCGTGTCCACTCCGGTGAGGGTATGGCTCCACTTGGTGACGGGGCGGAACAGGTCCTCCAGGTCCACGCGCTGGTGGGGGAGGACGGGCGAGAGGTCCGTGGGAAGCTGGGCGCTGATCACCAGGAGCGGGGCGCGCTCCAGGAAGGCATTGGCCACGCCGTTCACGAGGTTCGTGGCGCCGGGCCCGACGGTGGCCAGGGCGACGCCGGGCCTGCGGGTAAGCTCGCCCGTGACGCCGGCCATGAGGCACGCGGTATTCTCGTGGCGGGTGAGAATGAAAGAAAGGCCGGCGCGACGACAGGCGCCCATGATCTCGGCGATCTCGCCGCCGGGCAGGCCGAAGAGGCGGCGAACACCGTTCTGCTTCAGCGTGGCGGCGATGACGTCGGCTGTCGTGGGCACGTCCGGTCTCCTCGTGTTCGGTGAAGGGGTCTCCTTCTAGCATCCGAGGTGGGACCTGTCAAGGCGGGGCGGAGGGGGCGGACACGTCGGGAACGTTGTGGGTGATGGAGGCGTGATGGCGGAGCGACTGATCGGGATCATCGGCGGAAGCGGCTTGTATCAGATGGAAGGGTTGGAGGACGTCCGCGAAGAAGCGGTCCGGACGCCCTTCGGCGAGCCCTCGGACACATACATCCTGGGGCGATTGCAGGGCCGGCCGGTGGCGTTCCTGGCCCGCCACGGGCGGGGTCATCGGCTGATGCCGTCGGAGTTGAACTTCCGCGCCAACATTTACGGCTTCAAGGTGTTGGGCGCCGAGTGGATCCTCTCGGCCTCGGCCGTGGGCAGCATGCGGGAGGAGGTGAGGCCGCTCGACATCCTGATCCCGGATCAGTTCTTCGACCGGACCAATGGGCGAGCCAGCACTTTCTTCGGCAAGGGGCTGATCGCCCACGTGAGCGTGGCCGATCCCACCTGCCCCGCCTTGGGCGACGTCCTGTATCGCGTGGGACAACGCGTGGGGGCGAGGATGCACCGGGGCGGGACGTACGTGTGCATCGAGGGGCCCCAGTTCTCCACCCGGGCCGAGTCGCGCATCTACCGGGGCTGGGGAGTGGACGTCATCGGCATGACGAACCTTCAGGAGGCGAAGTTGGCGCGGGAGGCCGAGATCTGCTACGCCACCATGGCCCTGGTCACCGACTACGATGTCTGGCATGATACGGAAGAGGACGTGAACGTCGAGTCGGTGGTCAGGATCCTCCTGAAGAACGTGGAGACGGCCAAGGCCATCATTCAGGCGGCCGTGGCGGAGATCCCGGAGGCGCGCACGTGCTTTTGCGCCCACGCCTTGCGCGACGCCATCATCACGGCGCGGGACGCGATCCCGGCGGCCGTCAAGCGGGACCTGGAGCCGATTGTCGGCAAGTACCTTGTCGAGTAGTCGATTGGTCGAGTTGTGGATTGGTCAGGGTTGAATCCGAACCAAGTGACCATTTGACCACTTGACAGAGAGGTCCTGAGAGGAATGAGCATCCTGGTGGTGGGATCGGTGGCCTTCGACACGATCCGGACCCCGTTCGGCCAGGCCGACGAGGCGCTGGGCGGGTCGGCGACGTACTTTTCCGCCGCGGCCAGCTTCTTCGCCGACGTGCGCCTGGTGGCGGTGGTGGGCGAGGATTTCCCGGACCGGCATCTCGAATTCCTGCGCTCGCGGAGGGTGGACCTGGGCGGCCTACGGCGGGTGCCGGGGAAGACCTTCCGCTGGGTGGGGGAGTACGGCTTCGACCTCAACCAGGCGCGCACCCTGGAGACCCAGTTGAATGTGTTCGCCGATTTCGCCCCCCAGATCCCGGAGGCGTACCGGGACTCGGATGTCGTGTTCCTGGCGAACATCGACCCCGATCTGCAGCGCGAGGTACTGCGGCAGGTGCGGCGCCCGGCGCTCATCGCCGCCGACACCATGAACTACTGGATCGCCAACAAGGCGGAATCGCTCCGGCAGACCCTGAGGCTGGTGGACACCCTCCTGATCAATGACGCCGAGGTGCGCCAGTTGGCCGACGAGGCAAACCTCGTCCAGGCCGCGCGGAAGATCCTCGCGTGGGGACCGAAGTCCCTGGTCATCAAGCGGGGCGAGTACGGAGCGCTGATGATCAAGAACGGGGACTGGTTCGCGGCACCCGCCCTGCCGCTGGAGGTCGTGCGGGATCCCACGGGCGCCGGGGACTGCTTCGCCGGCGGGTTCGTCGGATACCTGGCCAACACGATGAACTTCGACAATGCCAGCGTGCGCAAGGCCATGATCCTGGGGTCGGTGATGGCCTCCTTCAACGTGGAGGCCTTCTCGCTGAACCGGCTGCGCACGTTGACGTACGCCGAGATTGAGGCGCGCTACCGCGCCTTCCGGCGGTTGGCCCAGTTCGAGGATCTCTAGGCTCCCTCTCACGGCCGCGGACGGCCGGGCGACGTCCGGTGGTCCGCCTCCCACGGAGACCTGGCCATGGCTTCGCGGTGCGTGCTGATCGGCGACGACGATCCCCTGGCCCGGCTGATGATGCGGGACGCCTTGGCGGAGTTGTCCATCACCATCCTGGAGGCTCGGGATGGCAAGGAGGCCCTGCGCCTGGCCAAGGCGGAGGGTCCGCATCTGATCATTCTGGACGTGATGATGCCAGAACTGGATGGCTTCCAGGTGGCCACGCTCTTGAAGCAGGATCCCACGACGGCCCAGATTCCGGTGATCTTCGTCAGCGCCTTGGGGGCCGCCAGGGACAAGGTCCGTGGACTCAATCTGGGCGCCGAGGATTACCTGGCCAAGCCCATCCATGCCGAGGAACTGCGGGCTCGGGTCCAGATGGTGCTGCGGCGAGTCCAGCCTTCCCAGCGGGAGGTTCCTCTGGCCAGTGGCCAGCTGGAGGCCATGAATGTGCTCTCCCTTGTCCAGCTGTTCGAGGGAGAGCGGCGGACCGCCCGGTTGCTCCTGGCGCGCGAGGACGCGCGGGGCGAGATTGCTTTCGAGGAAGGGAGGATCATCCGGGCGGCACAGGGAACGCGGAAGGGGAAAGCGGCCGTGTATCAGCTCCTCACCTGGCAGAAGGGAACGTTCCAGATGGCGCCCGCTGACCCTTCCGGCCAGGTTGGAGGGACGGTGGATGGCCTGACCCAGGCCCTCCTCATAGAGGGATTGCGACGACTGGACGAGATCCCTAGGCTCCACGAGGGCCTGCGCAATCCGCCGATTCACCTGGAACTCTCCGCGTCGTTGCGCGCGGCCATCCAAGCGCAGGCGCAGCCCGAGTCCGCGGCCGTGATCGCCCTGCTGGACGGCACGCGCGACCTGGAGCAGGTCCTGGCCCAGAGTCCCCTGGATGATTGGGCGACGCTCCGGGTCATCGATGCCTTGCGGCGCGCCAGCGCGCTCGGACCCGCGGACGTAAGCCAGGATAGGCGCGGTGGCCCCCGCCTCTACGTCGAGGTGCCCATCGAGTACCAGAGCCTGCGGTCCTTCCAGCAGAGCGCCGCATTCAACCTGTCCGCGCGCGGGGTGTTCATCCGCACCGCGGTGCCGTTCGACATGGGCGAGCAGGTTGTCCTCCGGTTCCTGCTGCCCGGACAGGAGGCCCCGGTCACCGTGATCGGACAGGTGGTGTGGCGGAACGCGGACCCAAGCAAAGCGGGCGGGATGGGGATGGGTATCCGGTTCGTGGAGACGGCCGCGGACGACCGGGATTCGATCGAGCGGCACCTGGCCCAGGCCATCGCGGAGCAGGTGAGCAGCGCGGAGCAACGCCAGTGACCCACCGGCACCTTCGCCGTGGACGGCGGAGGCGGGAGCGGAAGACGGGCAGGGGCGAATCGCCGAGGGATACCCGGCGGGCATGAGCATCCAGTTCCTGGACCTGTCTGGGGAGGAGCAGGCCGCCATCCAGCGATACGTCGTCGATCCCCTCTTGGATTGCGCAGTGACGGGAGAGCCGGAGAAGTAGCTCGCCCGTTCCGGGGACACCACCGGGCGAATCCCTCGCGGGGCACGACCCGGGGGCAGGCCGTTGGGCCTGCCCTATTTCTTTCTCCTTCCCCCGTCACCCCCTTGCGGCGCCGGCCTGTCGGGATATAATAACAGGTCGCGGTTCGATCTTCAGACCCCCGCACGAGGAGTGACAGCGTGTCCACCGACAGTATCCGCATCCGCGGCGCGCGAGAGCACAACCTGAAGTCCATCGACCTGGAGATTCCCCGGGGGAAGCTGGTGGTGATCACCGGGGTCTCCGGCTCGGGCAAGTCCTCCCTGGCCTTCGACACCATCTACGCCGAGGGACAGCGCCGGTACGTGGAGTCCCTATCGGCCTACGCCCGGCAGTTCCTGGAGCAGATGGACAAGCCGGACGTGGACCTCATCGAGGGGCTGTCCCCGGCCATCTCCATCGAGCAGAAGACCACCAGCAAGAATCCCCGGTCCACGGTGGCCACCGTCACCGAGATCTACGACTACCTCCGCCTCCTGTACGCCCGCGTCGGCCGGCCCCACTGCTACAACTGCGGGAAGCCCATCACCTCGCAGACGGTCACCCAGATCGTGGATCAGGTGCTGGTGCTTTCCCCGGGCACCAAGATTCAGATCCTGGCGCCCGTCGTGCGGGGCCGGAAGGGCGAATACCGCCAGATCTTCACCCAGATGCGGAAGGAGGGCTTCGTCCGGGTGCGGGTGAACGGGAAGCTTCGCGACCTGGACGAGCCCATCGAGCTGGACAAGAACAAGAAGCACACCATCGAGGTGGTGGTGGATCGCCTGGTGGTCACGCCGGAGATCCCGCGGCGCCTGGCGGACTCCCTGGAGACGGCGCTCAAGCTGGCGGATGGGATCGTGAGCGTCAACCTGCCGGACGCGGGAAAGGACCTCACCTTCTCCGAGCGGATGGCCTGCATCGAATGCGGGGTGAGCTACCCGGAGATCAGCCCGCGGATCTTCTCCTTCAACAATCCCCACGGGGCCTGCCCCGCCTGTGACGGCCTCGGGACCAAGCTGGATGGCTCGTCGGCGGGGCTGGACGGCAGCCTGCGGCTCCTCAACGAGGGATTCTTCGGGGCCAGCCTGGGCAGTCTGGACCGGCGCTACAAGGACACGCAGTCCTCGCGGGTTCGTGAGGAGATCGAGACGTACGTGGAGCGGCTGGCCAGCGTCCGGCCGTGCCCCGAATGCCACGGGGCGCGCCTGCGCAAGGAATCGCTCGCGATCCGGGTGGGGGGCCTCAATATCGCCGAGCTCACCCGGAAGTCAGTCAAGGATACCTCGGCGTTCTTGGCTGCCTTGGGGGGATCCTCGTCAGAGAACGGCGATCTCGCCCTGACCGAGAAGGAACGAGAGATCGCCCGCCGGATCCTGAAGGAGATCCGGGAGCGGCTGGGCTTCCTGACCAACGTGGGCCTGGACTACCTGACCCTGGACCGGACGGCCGCGACGCTGGCGGGCGGCGAAGGACAGCGCATTCGCCTCGCGACCCAGATCGGCAGCTCGCTGGTGGGGGTGCTGTACATCCTCGACGAGCCGAGCATCGGGCTCCACCAGCGGGACAACGTCCGCCTGCTGAATACGCTGAAGCGACTCCGCGACCTGGGCAACACGGTCCTGGTGGTGGAGCACGATGAGGAAACCATCCGGTCGGCGGACTACGTCATTGACCTCGGGCCGGGGGCGGGAATCTCCGGCGGCCGGGTAGTCGGGGCCGGGACGCCGCAGGACATCATGGCCAACCGGCAGTCGCTGACGGGGAAGTACCTCTCGGGCGACCTCGCCATCCCGGTGCCGCGGGTGCGACGGCCGCAGACGGGCCAGTACCTCACCATCGTGGGCGCCCGGCAGCACAACCTGAAGAACATCGATGTAGAGATCCCGCTGGGGCTGTTCACCTGCGTCACGGGGGTGTCGGGCTCGGGCAAGAGCACGCTGGTGACGGACATCCTGCGCAAGGCCCTGGACGCCAGGCTGTATGGCGGCCGGGAGCCTCCGGGAGATCACGACAAGCTCCTCGGCGTGGACCGGATTGACAAGGTCATCGACATCGACCAGGCGCCCATCGGGCGGACGCCCCGGAGCAACCCCGCCACCTACACCGGCGTCTTCACCTTCATCCGGGAGCTGTACGCCCTCACCCCGGATGCCCGGATGCGCGGCTACCAGCCGGGCCGGTTCAGCTTCAACGTCAAGGGCGGGCGCTGCGAGGCCTGCCAGGGGGACGGCCTGATCCAGATCGAGATGCACTTCCTGCCGGATGTGTACGTGACCTGCGACGTGTGCAAGGGCAAGCGGTACAACCGGGAGACGCTGGAGGTCAAGTACAAGGGGGCCAGCATCGCCGACGTGCTGAACATGACGGTGGAGGAGGCCCTGCGGTTCTTCGAGAACGTGCCGCGCATCAAGGAAAAGCTCCAGACGCTGTACGACGTCGGTTTGGGCTACATCAAGCTGGGCCAATCGGCCACGACGCTCTCGGGGGGTGAGGCGCAGCGGGTCAAGCTCAGCCGGGAGCTCAGCCGGCGGAGCACCGGTCGCACGCTGTACATTCTGGACGAACCGACGACCGGTCTCCACTTCGCGGACATTCAGCAGCTCCTGGACGTGCTGCATCGGCTGCGGGATGCCGGCAATACCGTGCTCGTCATCGAGCACAACCTGGATGTCATCAAGACGGCGGATCATATCATCGACCTTGGCCCCGAGGGAGGCGACGAGGGAGGGGAGGTCGTCGCCACCGGCACGCCGGAAGAGGTCGCCCGGATCAAAGGCTCCTTCACCGGCCAGTTCCTGAAGCGGGTCCTGCGAAACGGGAAAGGCAAGAACGATTCATAGCGAGGCCTGGAGATTGGGTGTGGCCCGTGCCGGAGGAGAGAGGGCCATTCAGGCTCTCCGACTGGTGGTCCGGAATGCCTCATTGCCATTCGCTTTCGGGAGACAAAGTGGCTCAATCGGTATCGGTCACCTTCACGGTCTGAATTATCCAGAAGATTTGGGTGCCGTCCGAGGGGCTTTAAAAATTGGCGACTTAACCTCGTCCCAGGTGTGCAGTGGGGATTCGGCGCGGAGGGCTTCGCGTGGCACGCAGCTTGCGTGTTTCGAATCTGGTCGAACGCGCATCATGCCGGGCAACTCGGCAACTTGGTTATCGTCGAGCCCCGGAGTTCATAAGCTGTAGCCGCGGAACCGACTCCCCCCCTCCCCGGTTCCGCAGCCAAGCCCCCGGTTCGAGCGATCGGACCGGGGGCATTCTTTTCCCAGACAATCAACCCCCAAGACGTCGAGGCCGCCACGACTGCGGAGGCCGTCAGGTATCATTGAACCTGAGCCGACTTCCCCATCGAGAAAGCCCGCCAGGAGTCACTTGCACCCGTCTCTCCGATTCCCCGGAAGTATCAGTGGGCTCTTGGCCCCTCGGCGGTTCCCTGGATTCCGCGTGACGGCCCGGGTAGAATGCGCCGCTCGAGGCAGGGCCGAGAGCAGGCACGCAACAAGGAAACGGACCGTTCGGCCAGAAGCGCGAAGCGCCCAGGACCTGCGATTTGTGATTGCGGATTTTTGATTGAATTTCAATCTGCAATCCTCAACCATCAACCACGACTGGTTGCTAAAGAGGTGCCATGTTACACCCGGGTCCCCAGCACGTCGTCCTGATCGTCGGCGGAGCCGTGGCCGGCTCCGAGGCGGCCTTCCGCTTCGCCGAGCGGGGCATCCTCTGCATCGTGCTGGAGCAGAACGATCGCCCCTACGGGAAGATCGAGGACGGCCTGCCGCGGTGGCACGCAAACCTCCGCGCCCAGGAGGAGAAGAAGATCGACGACAAGCTGGCCCACCCGCGGCTGCACTTCGTCCCCCGGACGAAGCTGGGCCGCGACATCCACCTGGAGGATGTCCTCACGTGGGGACTCAGCGCGGTGGTGCTGGCCAACGGGTCCTGGCGCGATCGTCCCCTGCCGCTGGCAGGCATCGAGCGGTTCGTCGGCCGGGGCTTTTACTATCAGAACCCGCTCGTCTACTGGTTCAACCATTACCCGGACCAAGACTATCGGGGGCCGGCCGTAGAACTCGCGGATGGGGCGATTGTCGTGGGGGGCGGCCTCGCCTCGCTGGATGTGGTCAAGATCCTGATGCTGGAGACCGTCACGCGGGCGCTTCTCGCGCGGGGTCGCCGGGTTTCCCTCTACGAGCTGGAGCGCGGGGGAATCCGGAAGGGCCTCGATGAGCTGGGCCTGAATCCCGCCGACCTCGGCCTCCAGGGTTGCACCCTCATCTACCGCCGTCGTGTGGAGGACATGCCCCTGGCCGAGATCCCCGAGGGCGCCACGCCGCCCCAGGCGGAGAAGGCCCGAGCGACGCGGCGACGGCTCCTGCAAAACTTCGTGGAGAAGTACCTGTTCGCGTTTCAGGATCAGCGCATGCCCGTGGGATTCCTGGCGGACGGAGATGGCCTGGCAGGAGTCACCCTGGCCGCCACCGAGCTCACGGGCGACCGGGTGGTGACGCTGGATGGGACCGCGCATGAGGTCCCGTCGCGAATGGTCGTGAGCTCCATCGGCAGCATCCCGGAGCCGATCCAGGGGATCCAGATGCACGGCGAGGTGTACCGCATCAAGGACCTTTGGACCGGAGAGGTGGAAGGCCTGGATGGCGTGTTCGCGGTGGGGAACGCCGTAACCGGGAAGGGCAACATCCTGGCATCGCGGAAGCACGGCCGCGTGGTCTCGCAGCACATGCTGGAACATTATCTGCTCGGGACCGCCAGCGGCTACGAGGAGGTCCTGGCGGATGCGGCAACAGACGCGCGGGAGAGAGTGAGCGCCGTGGCCGATCGGGTGACGGGACAAGCGCCGCTCCCGGGCGAGCGGGTGGCCGACATCCTGCTCAAGGTGCAGGCGCTCCAGGAACGCGTCGGGTATCCGGGCGATTATCCGCAGTGGATCGACCGGGTGCGCTTGCCCCAAGTGTGAAGGGCTAACAAAGACAGAGATCAGTGTTCGGGGAACCCTGCACATCAGCCGCCGTTGGCCACTTTCCTCTTGACCATCCCGACGTGCCCATGTGGACCGAAGGAAAGTCGGGCGAAACTCCCGCATGCCAGCGGAGCGATACTTCCCCCGGCTGTTTCTCTATCCTGGTCCACATCATCGGTCACCGCCGTGTCCCGAGCCTTGGCCCCCGTGGCGCTTGCCGTTCCGCCCCTACGCGTGTATTCTGCCGGGCGCCTGGCCGGGGGATCGGCCGGGCCTTTCCCGCCGGACAGGGGAGAAGGCATGACGCTGGATGCGAACGGCTTTCGAAAGGCGATGAGTCTGCGTGCGGCGGGGGTGACCGTGGTGACCACTCGGGATCGGCAGGGGGAACCGCGGGGCTTCACGGCCACCGCGGTCTGTTCCGTCTCGCTCGTACCGCCACTGATTCTGATCTGCGTTGACCGCACGGCGGAGTGCTACGAGACCTTCCAGGAGGCCGAGGCCTTCGCGGTCAACCTTCTCCGGGACGACCAGGAGCTGCTTTCCCGGTGCTTCGCCCAGAAGACGGCTCGAAAGTTTGCGGGCATTCCCCATCGAGCAGGCATCACCGGATCCCCCATCCTGGCCGACGTGCTGGCGTATGTGGAGTGTCGGGTCCAGGCGCGATACCCCGGCGGGGATCACACCATCTTCCTGGGCGAGGCGGTCGGCTCCGGCGCGACGTCGGCGGATGATGGCGGATCGCCCCTGCTGCACTTCCGGGAGGGCTACACCTGCCTGACGCCCCCGCAATCCGCTGAGGCTTCGTAGGGGCCCGCGCAAACGCGTTCGCCTGTTCCCGCCTGTGGTGGATTCGGGTCTTCGGTCGCCCCAGGCCCCCAAGCCCCGGCAAGCCCTTCATTCCCCTCGGATTTCACCCGTCCTGTTTCCTCCTTTACAGCCAACCCCGACCTTGGATAGACTAGGTTTTAGAGTGGAGGGTAGGAACATGCGGGGCAGGTTCCAGTGGACACTCAGCCTGCGGGGCAAGCTCCTCGCGATGGTGTTCGGGCTGCTGGTGCTCGTCCTGGCCATCCTGTTCGTCATGTACTGGCGGGCGGAGAGCCGGCTCATCACCCAGGTCGAGCAGCATACCACCGACCTATCCACGGCGATCCAGATCAGTGTGGAACAGCTCACCTCCAGGGGCCGGACCAGCGAGGCGCGCCTCCAGGATTACGTGCAGCGGCTGCAGCGGCGCGGGGTCCGGGAGATTTCCATCGTCAGCAACGAGCAGGAGGTCGTCGCCTCCTCCAACCCCCGCCGGGTGGGGGCCCGCGTGGATCCGAAGCGCAAGGACATCCTCATCACAGCGCGCCTGGGAGAGGAGAACGTCGGCGGCCGCAGCCAGAAGACCTATAACCTCTTCGTCCCCGTCGTAGTGGGGAACCAGCGCAGCGGCTACATCCTGATCAGCATGATCCTGGACGATTTCACCGAGCTGGTCCGGGTCAACTTCCTCAAGCGGCTCATCGCCACGGTCCTGGTCTTCGCCCTGGGCGGCGCGGGTGCGGTCGCCCTGGCCTGGACCTATGCCAAGCCGATCTCCAGCGTGGTCGAGGCGGCCCGCCGGGTGGCCCAGGGCAACCTGGACGAGCGCCTCCCCACGAACCGCCGCGACGAGATCGGGCAGTTGAACCGCAGCTTCAACGAGATGGTGGAGGGGCTGCGGGAGAAGGCGGAGCTGGAGGCGCGCCTGCACCAGGCGGAGCGGCTGTCGGCCATCGCCCACCTGGCGTCGGGCATCGCCCACGAGGTGCGGAACCCCCTGAACTCCATCCGGCTCATCATCGACCACCTCGGGGCGCAGTTTGCACCCGCCACGCCCGCCGAGCACGAAGAGTTCGCGCGCCTGACGTCCATCATCAAGCAGGAGATCCATCGCCTGAACGCCATGATCGAGACCTTCCTGAAGTATGGAAGGCCTCTGGAGCTGAAGCGGGAGGCCACCGACGTCCGGATGCTCTTGGACGAGGTGCTGGAGGTAGCCGCCCAGAAATCTCAGGCCCAACACGTCCGGGTGGAGCGGGACTATGCGGCCAGCCTGCCACAGGTCTGGGTGGATGGACCCCACATCAAGACCTGCTTCCTGAACCTGGTGCTGAACGCGTTGCAGGCCATGACGACCGGCGGCGGCACTCTGACCGTCACCACGCGCCACGTATCGGGGCAATCCGGCAATCCTGCAACCGGGCAACCAGAAGCACCTCCAAATCGCCAGATTGCCGAGTTGCCTGAGTGCCATTCCATGGACGAGTGGGTGGAGATCACGTTCCAGGACACGGGCGTGGGGATCCCGCCGGAGAATCTTCCACGGGTCTTCGAGCCCTACTTCACCACCAAAGAGGTGGGGATCGGCCTCGGCCTGGCCCTCACCAAGCAGATCCTGGAGCAGCACGGCGCCCGGATCGAATTGACCAGCGAGCCGGGCAAAGGGACGCTCGCCCGGATCCAGCTTCTCGCGGGAGTGCCCGAGTCATGAGCAAGGGGCAGGTCCTGGTCGTGGATGATGAGGGCGCGCAGCGCGAGATCCTGCGGACCATTCTCACGGCCGAGGGGTACCAGGTGGAGACGGCCGGCAGCGCGGCCGAGGGCCTGGCCAAGAGCGCGCGGACGCGCTTCGATCTGGTGCTGACCGACCTCCGAATGCCCGGCGCCGACGGCCTCTCGCTGGTAGGCCAGCTCACGCGGGAGGAGCCACCGACCCTGGTCATCCTCATGACCGCCTACGGCTCCATGGGCTCGGCCGAGCAGGCGCTGAAGCAGGGGGCCTTCGATTACCTGACCAAGCCGCTGGGCCGGGAAGAGTTGCTCCTCACCGTGGGCCGCGCCTTCGAGCGGATACGGCTCATCCAGGAGAACCGGATGCTCCGGCAGCAACTGGAGGAGCGGTTCCGGGTCGAGGGGATCGTCGGCAGCCACTACCGGATGCTCGAGGTCTTCGACAAGCTCCACAAGGTCTCCGGCAGCAATTCCACCGTCCTCATCAGCGGGGAGAGCGGGACGGGAAAGGAGTTGATCGCCCGCGCCATCCATCGCCACAGCCCGCGCAAGGACCGCCCCTTCGTCGCGGTGAGCTGCGCCGCCATCCCCGAGAGCCTGATCGAGAGCGAGCTGTTCGGATACGAGAAGGGGGCCTTCACCGGCGCCGCCAGCCGTCGCCTGGGGCTGTTCGAGGCCGCGGACAAGAGCACACTGTTCTTGGACGAGATCGGCGAGCTGAACGTGAACATGCAGGCCAAGGTGCTACGCGCCCTGCAAGAGCGGGAGATCCGCCGTATAGGCGGCTGCGAGGGCCTGAAGGTGGACGTCCACATCATCGCGGCCACCAACAGGAATCTGGAGGAGGAAGTCAAGCGGGGGGTGTTCCGGGACGACCTCTACTATCGCCTCAATGTGGTGAGCATCAACCTCCCCCCCCTGCGGGAGCGAAGCACGGACATCCCGCAGCTGGCCGAATACTTTGTGGCCCGGGCCTGCAAGGAGGCAGGGCGGCCGCCCATGCCCATCACCACCGAGGCCATGCGGCTCCTCTTGGGCTACCACTGGCCTGGGAACGTCCGCCAGCTCGACACGGTCCTGCAGCGGGCCGTCCTGCTCTCGGACGGCCGCGTTATCGATTATATGGACCTGCCCATCGAGGTCCGCTTCTCGTCTCTGCCCCCTCGCGAAGCGGGTGAGGCGGCCTCTCCTGCGCGGGCGGACGCGCATCGTTACGTGCTTCCGTCGCAGGGAATCAACCTGGAGGAAGTCGAGCGGGAGTTCATCCTCCAGGCCATGGAGACGTCGGGAGGGGTCATTGCCAAGGCGGCCAAGCTCCTGGGGTTGAGCTATCGTACGCTTCAGTACCGGCTGGAGAAGTTCCAGATCCGCCGGGAGGGAGGGGAGACGGGAAGCCAGGCCGAGGGGCAGGAGGCGAAGTGAGCCGGCAGGATGTGCCGCAGACGTGGGAGCAGGCAACCGGTTACGTGAAAGGGGGGATGTCATGGGAAGCGTGGTCAAGAAACGCCGCAAGAAGATCCGCAAGCATAAGTACAAGAAGTTGCTGAAGCGAACGCGGCACCAGCGGCGGAAGGGTTAAGGCCCGTGTCGCGCCAGGGCCGGGGCCCCGGAGAGGCTTTCCCAAACGCGAGGCCCTCTCCGGGCCCGGCCATTTTCTCATCCTTCAGCCATCAAGACGAGCTCCGAGATTCTTCACCGCCAAGGACGTCCAGCGCCGGCGCTGGGTACCAGGAACGACGTGGGGAGGCAATCGGGCGACCCGGCAACTGGGAACACCCGGATTGCCAAATTGCCTCCACGTGACGGAAAGTTCTCTTGCTGCCTCGCGCATTTCTGATAGCATGAGGGCATGGCGCGCAGACGTTGGGCGGTCCTGGGGGCGGCGGCTGCCCTGGCCGCGCTCCTCCTGTCGTGGCCTCTGGTGTGGGATGCGGTCCTGAGCGGACTTCTCCTCTGCCAGGTGGCGACCCCGCTGGCGCCGGGTCCCCTCACCCGGATCACCGACGCGCCGGAGCGCCTGGCCGTGACGTTCCAGGGCGGCGGCCGGCCGATGGTGGCCACGCTCTACCGGCCGGCCCGGAGCGGACCCGGTGCCAGGCCTGGCGCCGGCCTCATCCTGGTCCACGGCGTCAATGAGACCGGGAAGGACGACGAGCGGATCGTCTGGCTGGCGGATCTCTTGGCCCGGTCCGGATTCACGGTCCTCACACCGGACTTCCTCGGTTTCAAGTCGCTCACCCTCAGGACCTCCGACGTGGAGGAACTCGTGGCCAGCATCCAGCATCTCGCCGGGCGGCGCGGTGACGTGGCCGCCGGGCGAGTCGGCCTGATCGGCTTCAGCTACGGGGCGGGGCCCACCATCGTCGCGGCGGCCGATCCGCGGGTGCGGGACCAGGTGCAATTCGTGGTCTCATTCGGCGGCTACTTCGACCTGCTGAACGTGATCACCTTCGTCACCACGGGCTCCTACGAGTTCGGCGAGGTGCGGGGGCGGACGATCCCCAACGAGTACACGCGCTGGATCTTCCTCCGGTACAATCTGGAGCTGATCGGGAGCGCCCGCGACCGCCAGGTCCTGCAGGAGATCGCCGAGGCCAAGGCCAGAAACCCCGCGGTGGACGCGGGACCGCTGGCGGCAACCCTGGGACCGGAGGGCCGGGCGACCTATGAGCTTCTGGTCAACCGGGATCCTGAGCGGGTCCCCACCCTCGTGGAGGCGCTCAGCCCCAGCGTTCGGGAGCAAATCCGCTTCCTGTCGCCCTCGCGGGTGATCCGGGACCTCCGAGCGCGGCTGTTCGTCGTCCACAGCGACCCGGACGACTTCATGCCCGTGACGGAGAGCCTCCGGCTGGCGGCCGCCCTGGAATCCCGGGGCAACGTCCACTTGACCGTGCTCACGGTCTTCGATCACGTGCGGCCCAACTTCCCGAAGCTCTCGCTGGACAGCTTCTTCCGGGTCTACATCCCGGAGGGGGGCAAGCTCTTCTGGCTGGTCTTCAATTTGTTACGACAGCGGCATCAGGGGGGCTGGATGTAAGGAGGCAACCATGGCGTTCGATTACGCGTCGCGGCGGGCGCGCGCCCGTACCCAGATGCAGCAGGAGGGGATGGACGCCCTACTGCTTTTTCTGTCGTCGCACCTCCTGTACCTGGTGGGATGGACCGGCACTGCGGGGGAACGCTTTCTGGGCGCCCTCATCACTCCCGAACGCGAGGCCATGATCGTGCCGCGCCTCTGCGCCGACGAAGTGGCTGCCCACGCCGACGTGACGGACCTGCGAATCTGGGAGGAACAGGCCTCGCCCTTCGAGATGGTGGCCGCCCTGGCGCGGGAGTTCCGCGTGGCGCGGGGACGCTGGGCGGTGGACGATGGCCTCCCGTTCTCCATGGTCACGCGCCTGGAGGCGGCCATCCCCGGATGCACGCTGGTCCCCGCCTCGCGAGTCATGGGGTCCCTCCGGGCCCAAAAGGAGCCGGCCGAGGTCGAGCGGATGCGACAGGCCGGCCGGATCACGCAGGAGGCGGTGACGGAGAGCCTCGCCGAGATTCGTCCCGGCCTCCCGGCGCGCGACGTGGGGGCGGCCATCGAGGACCGCATGCGCCGGAAGGGGGCGAGCAGCGTGGCGGGAAGCATCGTCGCGGTCGGGCCGACCGCCGCGCTGCCGCACGCGCGGGCCAGCGCGGAGCCGATCAAGGCGGGCGAGGTCCTCTTGATAGATGTCGGCTGCAGGTTCCAGGGCTACCAATCGGATCTCACCCGTACGTATGCGCTGGGTGACCCCGGGGCGAAGGCACACCAGGCCTACCGCGCCGTGCGGGCCGCCTACGAAGCCGCCCGTGGACTGATCCGGCCGGGGGTGCCACTGGGAGACATAGACCGGGCCGCGCGTGAGGTCATCACCGAGGCCGGCTTTGGATCGCACTTCATCCATCGCCTGGGCCACGGGATCGGGCTGGACCCGAAAGAAGAGCCGTACGCGGTGGCCGGGAATCTCGACCCGTGCCTGACGGGGCACACCTTCTCCGTGGAGCCGGGGGTCTACCTCCCCGGTGAGTTCGGCCTGCGCCTGGAGGACATCGTCGTCGTCACGGAGGCCGGGAACGAGGCCCTGACGGAACTGCCTCGCGACCTCGTCATCTTGCCGGTCTAGTGTCCCGTGTCCGAAATTCTCCCGCATGTAGGGAGCCCCGGGTCTGCTCCAAGGCCCCGGGCCACACCCAACCCCTTGGGTTGGGTACCCGGCCAGCCGGCGGGGCACCCATTGCGCGGTGGCCCTGCAATGGGTCGTCGCCGTGTCACGCCCGTGGCGTGACGGCGGCGCGGAGGAGCGCCGACGGCGCGCGGGTACCCGCTTGGCGGGTGCGGAGCAAGGCTGGCCGGTTCCGGGTACCCACCCGAGAGGGTGAGTGCAGGCCCCAGGCGCCGCGGAGCGGACCCGGGGCGAAAGCCCATGGATTTCAGTCACACATGACTAGAGGCGTTCGGGCGTTCGACGGCCCGACTGTTCACAACCCTTCCAGACAACCGAACGGCAGAACGATCTTCGATTCTGATGACTCCCCCATCGAGTGTCCACATGGGCGAACGAATGCGGGTGACCATCGAGCGGCTGGTCTTCCAGGGGAGCGGTTTCGGCCGGCTGTCCGACGGGCGCATCGTCTTTGTGCCGTACACCGCGCCGGGGGATGACGTGGAGGTCGAGGTCATCGAGACCCGGGACGATTACGTGCGGGCGCGGCTCGTGCGGCTCCTCAGCCCCGGTCCCACCCGCGCCACCCCCGCGTGTCGCTACTTCGGGACCTGCGGGGGGTGCCACTGGCAGCACCTCACGTACGCCTCCCAGCTCGAGTGGAAGCGGGACATCCTGTGCGAACTGCTGGCGCGAGTGGGGAAACTCACCGATGTTTCGGTATCCGCGCCGATTGCCCCCGCCAGCCCGTGGGAGTACCGCGCGCGGGCCCAGTTCAAGGTGTTCGCGGGCAGCCGGCTTCACATCGGCTTTCACCAGCGGGAGACGCACCGGGTCGTGGACATCGACCGCTGCCCGCTTCTGGATGCCCGCCTGAACCGCGTCCTGGGAATCCTGCGCGACATGCGAGACCCCGCCCTCCCCAAGCTCTTCCCGCGCCTCAGAGAGATCTGGGTGGCCGTCGGTGTCGGCGCAGGCGCCGGTACCGGCACCGGTGCCGGCGAGGCGATCGTCTCGCTCTTCGCCCGGGCGCAGGACCGCGCCGCCATCCGGCTGCTGTTTCACCGGATCCAGGCCGAACTTCCGACGCTGCAGGGCGTCGTCCTACTGGACGGGGATCCGCGACAGCATCCGCGCTTCGTGGACCGGCACGGCCACGGGGCGATCATGGAGCAGGTGGGCCCCCATCGCTTTCGCGTGGATGCTACGGCGTTCTTCCAGGTGAGCAGCCTGGCGGCCGAGACGCTGACCCGCCTGGTGATGGAGCGCGCGGCCCTGACCGGGGCCGAGCGGGTCCTGGACTTGTACGGGGGTGTGGGGACCTTCACCGTCCCTTTGGCCCGCCGCGCCAAGGAGGTCGTGGGGGTTGAGGCCAATGCCGCGGCGGCCGCCGACGCCGTCCACAACCTTCGAATCAACGAATGCGCCGGAGCCCGGATCATCCAGGCCCAGGCGGAACAGGCGCTGCTGGCGCTGGTGCAAGAAGGCCCCTGGGATCTGGTTGTCCTGGATCCTCCTCGCCAAGGCGCGAGTCGCCGCGTCCTCGACGCCATCACGGAGATGGCCGTCCCGCGCATCGTCTACGTCTCCTGCGACCCCAGCACGCTGGCCCGGGACCTCGGCGCCCTGGTGCCGGCGGGGTACCGGTGCACCGCGCTCACGCCGGTGGACCTCTTTCCCCAGACTTTTCACCTGGAGTCGGTCGCCGTTCTGGAGCGAACCCGCGGTCGGCAGGGGAATGGTTCCAAACCACCCGTCCTGCTGGGGCAGTTGACTCATTGAGCGGGCTGGGGTTTCGCTGGCGCAGTGGCGCTTGACATCGCGACAGCATCGGAGGTACGGTTAGCCGGCTTCGGCGGTTTCCGATTGCGCCAGGGGGAGGGCGATCGGGTGAGCCCAGCCGGGAACGAAAAGCAGGTAGACGGCGCCGCCGCTGGCCCGGCGCGCGGGAAGATCCACGGCCCTCTGGGAGCTGATTCCCCGAGGGCCATCTTGTTTTCGAGAGGCTGCCATCAGAAACTCTGCCGGGATGCTTAGCAGTCGGTCCGGCGAGGACCCTCGCCGTCCCGCCTGCGGCTGATCCGCCGCGCCGTTAAGCGGGCGCGAAACAGGTCGGAGCCAGTATGACGATTGCGTCAGCGGCTTTTCTACTGTTCCTGGTCATGGACCCACTGGGAAACGTCCCACTCTTTCTCTCCTCACTGAAGTCGGTAGACCCAGCGAGGCAGAGGCAAGTCGTGGCCCGCGAATTGGTCATCGCCTACGGCATCCTCGTCGCATTCCTGTTCGTGGGGCAGTGGCTGCTCCGCCTCCTTCAGGTCTCAGAGCCGGCCCTCACGATCGCCGGGGGCATCGTGCTTTTCCTCATCGCGCTGCGCATGGTGTTCCCCTCGCCGGAGTGGACGCTCCACGAATCGGTAGAGGGCGAGCCCTTCGTCGTACCATTGGCGATCCCGTATGTGGCTGGTCCGTCGGCCCTGGCGACCGTCGTTCTACTGATGAGCCGCGAACCGAGGCGGTGGCCGGAGTGGTTGGCAGCCCTGACAGCGGCTTGGCTTGCGTCCGCAGTGATCTTGATCCTCGCGAGCCAACTGCGGCGTTATCTGGGCCAGAAGGGGCTGATCGCCCTTGAGCGTTTGATGGGATTGGTGCTGGTTGCAGTGGCGGTTCAGATGTTCTTGGAGGGAATGCGAGTGGCACTATAGGATCGCGAAGCGCCGGAACAGGGGACGGGCATGAAATTATGACTTACTCCCCCATGCCCACAGTGAGCGTGCGACGACCTATCCCTCCGGAAACTCCGCAGCTAGGCCGAGGTCGGCGAGGACCGCCGCCACCTTGGCCCACGTCTGCTCGTTGAGCGGGATGCCCTCCCGCGACCGGCGCGCCGCCTCTTCCCGATCCGGCTCGCCCGGGATCTGCACGGGCCTTCCTCCCGGAAGCGGCCTCGCGCTCTTCACGTAGGTGGTCAATTCATCCACCTTCGAACGAAACTCATCCGGCGGCAGAAACCAGGCCACATCCAGCGCTAGGATGAACATCCCGTTCAACTCGTTCGGATCCCGCTCGGGCCGCGAGAAGCCCGCCCCCGAGAGGATTCCCGCCAACACCTCGACCGCCAGGCTGAGGGCGTAGCCCTTGTGTCCCCCCGCCGGAAGCAGGGCCCCGGGTGGTTTGGCGAACAGCAGGGAAGGGTCGCGGGTCGGAGCGCCCTGGGCATCGAGGAGCCAGCCGGGCGGTGTCGTCTCCCCCCGGAACAGAAGCTGGCGGACCTTGCCGTAGGCGGCGGCACTGGTGGCGAAATCAAAGAGGATCCCCGGACCCGTTCCACCCGGAATCCCCATGGCGATCGGGTTCGTGGCGAGCCGCCGCTCCATCCCGCCCCAAGGGACCACGCACTGGCCCCCGCCGCAGTCGTTCACCGTGACCAGCCCGATGAGTCCGGCGTCCCTGATGGTCTCCGCGTAATCCGCCAGGCGGCCGACCGGTGTGCATCCCGTCACGGTGACGATGGCGACGCCGTTCCCCCGTGCTTTCCCGATGGCGACCCGGGTGGCGAACCCGGCGATCACCGGGCCGAAGCCGCGGCGCCCGTCCACCTGGGCGGCGAACGGCGCTTCCCTGACAATTACCGGGCGGGCCGCCGGGTCAAGGAGCCCTCTCTTCCACCAGTCGTGATACTGGACCAGGCGGTAAACACCGTGCGAGTCGTAGCCACACAAGGTCGCGGCCACCAGCGAGGTCGCCACCTGCGCGGCGTCCTCCGGGCAGGCCCCCATCCGCTCGCAGGCGCGGGTGACGAGGGCGCGGAGGGTGTCGGCAGACAGGATCTTCATGCAGGCCCCCCTGTCCGGAGGAATCGCAGCCAGGACGCGAGGACCGGCCACAGATCGCGAAGATCCCCTGAGGGCGATCTTGCGAGATCAGTCTGCGAAATCTGACACTCCGGCCTGCGTCCTCGGCTCCGGTCAGCCGGCCGTGCGACCGGGCCGAGGCAGGTTGGTGGCGATCTCGATCAGGTGGCCGTCCGGGTCGTGAAAGAACGCCGTCCGCTGCCCCCAGGGGCGGTCCTTGGGGGCCCCAAGGAAGTCCACGCCGCGCCCCGTGAGTTCCCGGTGGACGCGGTTCACGTCCTCAACCAGCAGCGTGACAGAGCCTTCGTGGGCCCCGGGCGCGGGCCGGCCGGTATGGGCGTCCCCCGTCAACTCGGCCACACGCGACCGGGCCAGGAGGGCAAACTTCGACCCCTCCAGCACCAGCTCGGCATAGCCCTTGTCCTGGAAGCGGACGGGCAAGCCCACCTTGTCCACGTAAAAGGCCAGCGCGCGGTCCAGGTCCTCCACGAACAGGACGACGTACCCCAGGTAGCAGAACATTAGCTTCTCCTCTTCGCCCGACGGGGCGCGGCGGCGAGAGCAGTGAGGAGGGCAGCATGGAGGCGCTCGCCCCCTCCACGGCGGGAACAACCTCAGGGCACAACGGCACCTCCAGTTACGAGTGCATTGGATAGCGCACTACGGGCTTCTCTGTCAAGCGAACGGCCGCAGAGGTCAGTGGATCAGGCGGCGGCGGACCAGGCGGGCGGCGAGCAGGAAGGCGGCGAGGATCGCGGGGATCAACCAGAGAAGCGGCAGGAACGCGGCCAACCCCGGCCGACCCTGCATCAGGGCGCGGGTGGCTCGCACGGCATAGGTCAGCGGGAGGACCCGGGCCAGCGCCTGAGCCCAGCGCGGCAGGGACTCCAGCGGGAAGAAGACCCCGCAGAAGAGGAACATGGGGGTCACCGCCAGGGTCAGGTAGTAGTTGAAGAACTCGAAGCTCTTCGCCACCGCCGCCACCACGAGGGAGAGGGCGGCGAACAGCAGGGCCACGAGCGCGATCACGACGGGAACCGCCAGGGCCCACAGGGATCGGGTCAACCCGAAGAGGCCGACGACCATCAGCATCACCGTTCCGTTGAAGGCCCCCTTGCTGGCGCCCCAGAGCACGTCGCCCGCCACGATGTCTTCCAGGCTCAGCGGGGTGGTGAGGATGGCCTCGTAGGTTTTCTGGTGGATCATGCGAACGTGGGCGCGATAGGTGCATTCGTAGGCCGCGGCGAACATCGCCGAGGACATGACCATGCCGGGGGCCACGAATTCCACGTAGCGCAGGCCGCCCACCTTCCCCACCAGGGCCCCCAGGCCGAACCCCAGGCCGAGGAGGTAGAGCAGCGGCTCCCCGACGCTCGGGCCGATCAGGCTGGGTAGCGAGTATTTCCGGAAAACGGTCAGGTTCCGCTCCCAGACGCGGACGGCGCGCCATGTCGGCCATGTGTGTGTCATGAAGAACCTCACCCTATTTGATCCGCAGATTACGCAGATTTTTCAGGGGAAAGCCTTGCCGGATGAATCTGCGAAATCTGCGCAATCTGTGGATTCGTGAAAGGTGGCTCCATCTCTACTCCTGCAAGCTTCGGCCGGCCAGCTTCAGGAACAGGTCCTCCAGGCCGGCGGGCCGGTGCAAAAGGTGCGGCGGCTTCAGGACGCTGAGGGCCGGCAAGAGCGAGCGGCCGTCCGCACAGTACAGGTACAGCGTGTCCCCCGCCCGCTCCCAACGGAGGTTTTTGCCGTCGAGGGCGGCGAGGGCGGCCTGATGCAGGGACGCGTCGCCGCGGATCTCGATGACCTCTTCCCCGATCTCGGCGCGGACCAGCTCCATGGGGAGACCCTGGCGCAGGATGCGTCCGGCGTGCATGAGGGCGACCCGATCGCAGAGCTGCGCGGCCTCCTCCATGTAATGGGTCGTCAGGACCTGGGTGACCCCCTGGGCCTTCAGGGTCCGCAGGCGCTGCCAGACCAGGTGCCGGGCCTGGGGGTCCAGCCCGGTGGTGGGCTCGTCGAGGATGAGGAGCTGGGGCTGGTTCAGCAGGGCCCGCGCGATCAGCAGGCGCCGCTTCATCCCCCCGGAGAGTTCGCCCAAGGGGCTTCCCGCGCGCCCGGCCAGTCCCACGAATTCCAGGAGGTCGGCCGCGCGGCGGCGGGCCTCGGCTCGCGGGATGTCGAAGTACCGGGCGAAGACCAGCAGGTTCTCCCACGGGGTAAGATCCGGATCCAGGTTCTCTTCCTGGGGCACCACGCCGACACGGCGCTTTACGGCGGCCGGCTCCCGGTCCACCCGGAGGCCCAGGACCGTGAGGTCGCCGGCCGTGATGGGGGTGACCGCATGGATCATCCGGGCGATCGTCGTCTTGCCGGCGCCGTTGGGGCCGAGGATGCCGAAGCATTCCCCGGCCTCCACCTGGAGATCTATGCCATCCACGGCGACGAGATCCCCGAAGCGCTTGGTCAGCTGGCGGGCGGTGATGGCGGCCAAAGACATGAGAGTTGAGAACCGAGAGCCGGAATCAATGACCAATGACCAATGGCCAATGACCAATGGGCAATGAGGCAGCCGCTGCGAGCTGCGGGAAAACGAAAACCCCGGCGACCATGGTACGTCGCCGGGGTTTCGGCGTCAATGCGCCGTTGGCAATCAGGCTTGGGCGGCAACCTTGCTGACGTTCGCCGCCTGCTTCCCCTTGGGACCATCCACGACTTCGAACTCCACCTCCTGGCCCTCGCTTAGGGAGCGGAATCCCGTGCCTGCAATGGCGGTATAATGTACGAAGACATCATCGCCATCGGGACGTTCGATGAACCCATAACCCTTCGCGTCGTTGAACCATTTTACCTTGCCAGTCAGCCTCACTTCCGGACCTCCTCTTCTAACCCAGGCGTGATCGAGAGCGACGGCGGGCATCCCGGCCCAATCTGCCCAAGCCCGTCCGCCCGCCCCGGGAGCCAGCCGGGGCCAAAAAAGAAACCGCGACGGCGAATTCAGCACGCGGTCGCGGTTTTCGAAACTTCTGCGTACTGCAAACTACCTACCCTGAACGTCTTTCAATAGTTACAAGCTGGCGCGAACGTTGCGGAAACTATCCTGCCGTTTTGCCTTTGTCAAGGCTTTTTTGCTGCCGCTCCTGGTCTTGTCGGGGAGGGCACACCTGGCAATACTGGCAGGCAGGACGGTAAACGACACTCGGGACCAGCGCCTAGCCGGCCTTGGAAACCTCTTCGGATTTCACCAGACCCCGCTCCCTCATATAGAAGGAGGCGATGGCCCTCCGGGTGAACGTCGTGGACAGGCAGACCTCCTTGAAGCAGGTCGCCGCCAGCCTGGCGGGCCGGATGTTCCAGATCCGCAACCCGTGCAGGTGCTCGGAGGTCCTCGCCCAGCAGTCCTTGAGATCCTGGCGGGAGTAGACCACCCGGTTGCTCAAGGCGTCGAACTTGACGTAGAGGAGGTGCATCTTCGACGGGAGGTGATGCCTGAAGTCGGCGTACCGGGCTTGCCACTCCTGTACCTTCAGGCTCTGCCGGGCCTCCTGGTGCAGCTCGGAGAGGTGATCCAGCCACCGCTTGACCGGCCCGTCTTCCCTCGCGAAGCGGCGATACAGATCCTGGAGCCTGCCCTGCTGGCTCTCCCATTTTTTCAGGAAGGCGTTCAGATCCTTGGGGCCGAGTAGGATCTTCGAGGAGAGGTCCTCGAAGGGATCCAGCAGGGCCCGCGCCTTGGCCGGCAGAGTTGCCCTGGCGTCGTGGTAGGCCTTCTGCCACTCGGCGATCTTGAGGGTCTGCCAGATCTCTCCCTGGATTCTCTCGATCTCTTCGGCCCAGCGCTTCTCCCGCTCGCTCCTGGGGCGCGTCTGGAGCCAAATCTCCTCCGTCTCTTTCAGGAGGCGGGCCCAGGAGACGGCGAGGCGGACCACATCCTTCGTCCGTTTCCAGAGGTGGACCGGCAGGGAATCCACGGCGAACCCGGGCCGTCGCGCGCGCCGGTCCTTCAGGCGGAAGAATCCCGCGATCATGGGATGGGTCTTCTCGATCAGGGCCGCGTTCTTGTACCACATGAGCATGCAGACCGAGGCCCAATAGGCGCGGGGGTCATGGCTCCAGCGGGAGAGGATCCTGGTGATGTTCTCCTTGCTATAGAACATCTTCCAGGCCTCCTCGTAGGCCTCCGTCCATTCCTCGGCGGTCATGTGGGGGTGCTCGATGACGGGGTGGAAGGAATCCCGCTTGTTGAAGTCGGGGTCCATCCACTCGCCCCGCTTCCTCATCTCCAGGTGATCGTGGGATCCTGGCAGCGGCGTCAGCATGAAGAAGGAGCCCACGTCCGGCTGGATCTCGTCCATGAGGTGCTGGATGTCGCGCTGGATCTGCTCTTTCGTGTCGAAGGGGAGGCCGATGATGTACCCGGTCTGCACGAGGATGCCGGCATCGTGCCACTCCCGGACGATGTCCCGGTATTCTTCCACCTTATTCTGCGGCTTGCCCTCCGCTTTGAGGTTCTGCGGGTTCACGCTCTCCATGCCGATGAACACCTGGGTGCAGCCGGCCTCGGCCGCCAGGCGGACGAAGTCCTTCGGCTTGCGCGCCAGGTCCACCTGCATCATGAAGGAGACCTTGATCCCTTCCTCGCGCAGGCGGATGAGGGCCTCGAACGTCTCGCGCCACTGCTTCTTGCGGGCGAAGTTATCGTCGGTGAAGAAGTAGAAATTGAACCCGTTCTCCAGGTAGTTGCGCCGCACGAGGTCGGCGATGGACTGCGGGGAACGCTCCCGCATCGTCCGGCCCTGCACGTTGATGATGGTGCAGAACGTGCAGGCGAAGGGGCAGCCGCGCGACGTCTCCACCGTCCCGAAGGTGCGACTGGCGAAGTGCCTCATGGTCTTCGGGCTCATCACCGGCGGCGGGGCCTCTTCGATGTCGACCAGGTTCTTGAGGTCCTGGGCGAAGGAGTAGAGGGGCTTCAATCGGCCGTTGAGGGCGTCGGCCAGGATGCCTTCCCAGTGCCCCTCCACCTCGCCGGAGACGACGATGATGGATTCCCGGATGAGGTCCTGGATGTCCGGCTCCTGCTCCCCCAGCATGTTGACGGTGCCGCTGGTATGGAACCCGCCCATGATGACGTCGATCCCGTGGGCGCGGAACTGCCTCCCCAGGTCGAGGGCCCTCGGGAACTGGTTGGTCTGGACTCCCACGAGGCAGACCATCAGCTTGGTGGCCGGCTGCCGGCTCCATCGCACGATCCGCTTGACCGGCACTTTCTCGGCTGCCTCGTCGAACGTATCCACCTGGACGGCGATATCCCCCAGGACGCGACGCGTTCTCACGTCCTCGGTCAAGCCGTGGAGGACGTTCAGGCTGTTGCCCGGCAGGACGCCTCGCCAGAAGCGGAGGACGTATCCCTCGTCGTCGTACTTCGAGGGTTTGATGAGGATGACCCGGAGCGATTGGTACCTGCGGGCCTCGGGGAGGAGAAGAGGGGGCTCCGGTTTGGGCTGGCGACGCGTGGAGTCTATGACGGCAGGCGAGGACGACTCGACGAAGTCGGTCGCGTGCTGGCGCATGTCTATACTCCCGAGGGGGTTCGCGCTGGGTCGCCCCCTGGATGCAGGGCGGCCGGCCTCAACTCGACTTCCGCACCGGAAAAGGCGTTGCGATCCCCATGTGGCAGACTATGGGAAGCGTCCGACGCAACAGGTTGGAAGAAAAGAAAATTGCTACGCACCCTATCCCAAGGACTGCCCGATGTCAAATGATAAATGATATTCGCTAGTTCGCGTCGAGATCGAAGGCGGCGGTCCCGGTCCGGCGTGCAGGACGGCGATTCCCCACACGGCGGCGGCCCCGTCGTGCGCCGCGCCATCCCGGGCGAACGCGGTTGACAATTGGGGTTAAGCTGGTATAAAGGTAACCCACTGAAAAATCGAAGAGGAGCGATGCATTCCTTCGTGATTCGATGGCTGACCACCGCCCTGGGCATCGGGGTGGCAGCCCAAGTGCTTCCCGGTATCCAGGTGGACGGGCTGTGGCCGACCGTCGTGGCTGCGCTCTTGCTTGGCCTCGTGAACGTGACCCTCCGGCCGATCCTGCTCCTCCTCACCCTGCCCCTCACGGTGCTCACGCTGGGCCTCTTCGCTCTCGTCATCAATGGGGCGATGCTCGCCCTGGTGGCACACGTGGTCAAAGGCGTGCACGTGGCGGGGTTCGGGAGCGCGATCCTGGGCGCGGTCATCATCAGCCTGGTGGGAGGCCTCCTGAGCTGGCTGCTGCGGCCGCGCCCCCGGGTGCGGGTCGGAATCCATCATTTCAAGAGCCTCCCCTGAGCCGCCAGCGGAGAGCGCAGAGGAACGATGACGATCCGGAAGGCGGTGTTTCCCGCGGCGGGCCTCGGCACGAGGTTCTTGCCCGCCACCAAGGCCCAGCCGAAGGAGATGCTGCCGATCGTGGACAAGCCCACGATCCAGTATGTCGTGGAGGAGGCGGCCGCCTCGGGCATCCAGGACATCATCGTGGTGACCGGCCGGGGCAAGAACGCCATCGAGGATCACTTCGACCGCTCCATTGAGCTGGAGGTGATGCTCAGCAGGAAGGGCCGGACCGACCTGCTGGAGGTCGTGCGGCGGGTCTCGGAGCTGGTCCGGGTGTGCTACGTCCGCCAGAAAGAGCCCCTCGGCCTGGGCCACGCCGTCCTGGCGGCCCGGGACCTGGTGGGGGACGAGCCGTTCGCCGTCCTCCTGGGGGACGACATCCTGACGGACGAGAGGCCGGCCCTGCAGCAGATGATCGAGGTCTACGAGAAGCACCGGTGCTCCGTGATGTGCGTGAAGCGGGTGCCCCGTGCGGAAGTCTCCCGGTACGGGGTGATCAAGGGCCGCAGGCTGGAGGAGCACCTCTACCACATCATGGACATGGTGGAGAAGCCCGACGTCAAAGAGGCCCCGTCGGACCTCGCCGTCATCGGCCGGTACATCTTGACGCCCGAGATCTTCCCTCTGCTGGAGAGGACGGCGCCGGACCGGACCGGCGAGATCCAACTGACCAACGCCTTGAAGGGGTTGCTCAAGACCAGGAAGCACATGATCTACGCCTTGGAGTTCCAAGGAGACTGGCACGACGCGGGGACCATCCTGGGGTTCCTGAAGACCACGGTGGAATTTGCCCTGCGGCGGCCGGACGTCGCGCCGAACTTCAAGGACTTTCTGCGCAGCCTCGATCTGACTTCGGATCACGCTCACGCGCGCCGGGCGGACACTGGCCCGCCCGGCCCAGGACCAGCCCGGCGGGTCCCCCGCCGGATGGCGACACAAGACCCATGATGGAGAAACCGCCGCCACGCCAGCCGCCGACCCCGGGCTCTGAGCCCGGAACCGGCCCGACGGCTCCGGAGGAGGAGCCGGAAGCTGGGATGACCGAGGAGGACCAGGCGTCCTCCGACCCGTACGACGACCTCTGGGATCCGGACATGGATACGCGACCGGAACGCATCAAGCGGACGAAGGCGCGTTCCAAGCCGGAGCTGCGCGGGCGAGGACGGTCCGCGCCCCGGGGCAAACGGAGGGAAGAGGCCTGAGGCGGCGAGCGCCGCACCCAACGAAGGGCTGCGCTCCCGCGCCTGAGGCGCGGGAGAAGGAGATCCTGCATTGAACGACCAAGAAAGAGACCAGGAACAAGAACAAAAAGACGATGTCGAGGTCGCCGGGGAGAAGCTCGAGGTGAGCGTCGGCATCGAGCAACCGCAGGGCGAACGAAAGATGCCCGCCCAGGTCCCGCTCCTGCCGGTGCGGGACGTGGTGGTCTATCCGTTTATGATCCTGCCCCTGTTCGTCGGCCGCGACAAGTCCATCCGGGCGGTGGACGAGGCCCTGTCGAGGGAGCGGTTGATCCTGCTGGCCGCCCAGCGCGACGCCGAGGCCGAGGATCCGGGCCCCGAGGGTCTGTACAGCGTCGGCACGGTGGCCATGATCATGCGGATGCTGAAGATGCCGGATGGCCGGGTCAAGATCCTGGTCCAGGGGGTGTCCCGCGCCCGCATCCTCGGGTTCACGCGCCGCGACCCCTTCTTCGAGGCCAAGATCGCCGAGGTGGCGGAGCCGGAGGCGGCCCCCCAGGGCCTGGAGGTGGAGGCCCTGGTCCGCTCGGTCAAGGAGCAGGTCCAGAAGGGCGTCAACCTGGGCAAGGGGGTCTCCCCGGACGTGCTCGTCATCATCAACAACCTGGAGCATCCCGGGCGTCTGGCCGATCTCGTGGCCAGCAACCTGGACCTCAAGGTGGAGCAGGCGGAGCAGATCCTGGAGATCTTCGACCCGGTGGAGCGGCTGAAGAAGCTCGCGGAGCTCTTGGGCAAAGAGATCGAGGTGCTGGAGATGCAGCACAAGATCCAGTCCCAGGCCCGGGAGGAGATGGACAAGACCCACCGGGAGTACTACCTCCGGGAGCAGCTCAAGGCCATCCAGAAAGAGCTGGGCGAGGCCGACGAGCGCGGCCAGGAGGTCCAGGAGCTGGAGCAGAAGATCGAAAAAGCCAAGATGCCTCCCGAGGTCGCCCAGGAGGCCAAGACGCAGCTCGGACGGCTCTCGCGCATGCACCCGGACGCGGCCGAGGCCTCGGTCATCCGGACCTACCTGGACTGGCTGATCGACCTGCCCTGGGCCAAGCAGACCAAGGACAAGCTGAGCATCAAGCAGGCCCACAAGATCCTGGAGAAGGACCACTACGACCTGGAGAAGGTGAAGGAGCGGATCCTGGAATACCTGGCCGTCCGCAAGCTGAAGAAGAAAATGAAGGGCCCGATCCTGTGCTTCGTGGGGCCGCCGGGCGTGGGCAAGACGTCCCTCGGGCGCTCCATCGCGCGGGCCCTCGGGCGGAAGTTCGTCCGCATCTCGCTGGGCGGCGTGCGGGACGAGGCCGAGATCCGGGGCCACCGCCGGACCTACATCGGCGCCCTGCCCGGGAAGGTCATCCAGGGGATCAAGCAGGCCGGTACCAACAACCCGGTCTTCATGATGGACGAGGTGGACAAGGTGGGGGCGGACTTCCGGGGCGATCCCTCGGCGGCCCTGCTGGAGGTCCTGGACCCGGAGCAGAACGTGTCCTTCACGGACCATTACCTGGGGGTGCCCTTCGACCTCCGGAACGTGATGTTTATCACCACGGCGAACCTGGCCGATCCCATCCTGCCGGCGCTGAAGGATCGGATGGAGATCATCGAGATCTCGGGCTACACGGAGGAGGAGAAGCTGCACATCGCCAACCGGTACATCCTCCCCCGGCAGCTGGAGGAGCACGGGATCAGCAAGAAGCTCCTGGAGATCACCGACGAGGCGATTCTGAAGGTCATCCAGAGCTACACGCGGGAGGCGGGCCTGCGCAACCTGGAGCGCGAGGTGGCGACCATCTGCCGGAAGGTGGCGCGGGACGTGGCCGAGGGAAAGAAGGGCCTCACCCGGGTCACCGGCGCCGGCCTCATCCGCTACCTGGGGGCGCCCAAGTACCTGCCGGAGCCGGAGCAGGAAAAGGACGAGGTGGGGGTGGCGACCGGATTGGCCTGGACCCAGACCGGAGGCGACATCCTGTACATCGAATGCACCATGATGCGGGGCAAGGGGATCCTCTCCCTCACCGGCCACCTGGGGGACGTCATGAAGGAGTCGGCCCAGGCCGCCCTGAGCTACGCCCGGTCGCGGGGGACCAGCCTGGGGATCAAGGAAGAGACCTTCGCCAGGAACGACGTCCACATCCACGTGCCGGCCGGAGCCATCCCCAAGGACGGGCCTTCGGCCGGGATCACCATGGCCACCGCGCTGATCTCCGCCTTGACGCGGACGCCGGTGCGGCGGGACGTGGCCATGACCGGGGAGATCACCCTGCGGGGGAAGGTGCTTCCCATCGGCGGCCTCAAGGAGAAGGCGCTGGCGGCCCGCCGGATGGGTGTCAAGACGGTCATCGTGCCGAGTAAGAACGACAAGGACGTGAAAGAGTTGCCCGCCAACGTCCGACGCGGGATGCAGTTTGTCTACGTGGACGACATGGATGATGTGCTGAAGGTGGCGCTCGCCAAGCGCGCCTCGGTGCGCCGGGCCGCCCCCGCGGCGAGCGAGCGGCGCGTGGCGGCCCGTGCCTGATGAACTGGCAACCAGGCAATCGGGCGATCTGGCAACCAGGCACACCCAGGGGGTACCCGGCAACCGGGAACGACCTGATTGCCGGATTGCCATATTGCCTGTGTAAAGGAGGACCCCATTCGTTTTGAGCCACAGTGAGCCGTGGGTGCGCATCATTCCCCTGGGCGGCCTGGGCGAGATCGGGATGAACATGACCCTCCTCGAGACGGAGGAGGATCTTCTGGTCATTGACGCCGGGCTCATGTTCCCAGAGGAAGAGATGCTGGGAATCGACCTGGTACTCCCCGAGGTGACCTACCTGCTGGAGCAGCGGCAGAAGGTCCGTGGCGTCGTCCTCACCCACGGTCACGAGGATCACACCGGCAGCCTTCCGTTCCTCCTCTCCCAGCTTCCCCTCCCCGTGTACGGCACCCCGCTTGCCCTCGGACTGGTCCAGGAGAAGCTCCGCGAGTTCGACCTGGACCAGACAGCCGACCTCCGCCGCATCCGGGCCGGCGAAGCCCTGCGCCTGGGAGACCTCTGGCTGGAGTTCATTCGGGTCAGTCACAGCATCCCCGACGGCGTGGCAGTCGCGGCGCACACGCCGGCCGGCCTGGTCCTCCACAGCGGCGATTTCAAGTTCGACCAGACGCCGGTGGACGGGGAATTGACCGACTTCCGGAGGTTCGCCCAGCTGGGCGAGCAGGGGGTGCTGCTCCTCCTCTCCGACAGCACCAATGCCACCCGGGAGGGCTTCACCCCGTCGGAATCCGCCATCGGGCAGACATTCGAGTCGATTTTCCGGACCGCGCCGCGCCGGATCATCGTGGCTTGCTTTGCCAGCCATATCCACCGGATCCAGCAGATCCTGGACGTGGCCACCCGCCTGGGCAAGAAGGTCGCGGTGAACGGCAAGAGCATGGCGGCCAACACCCGGATCGCGGCGGAGCTGGGATACCTCCGGGTCCCCGAGGGCACGCTGGTTCGCCTGGACGACCTGAAGCGCTTCCCTCCGGATCAGGGTGTGATCATCACCACGGGCTCTCAGGGGGAGCCCCTCTCCGCCGTCGCCCGGATGGCGGTGGGAGAGCACAAACAGATCGAGATCCTGCCCGGGGACACGGTGATCTTCTCGGCGCGAGTGATCCCGGGCAACGAGAAATCCATCGCCCGCACCGTCAACCATCTCTTCCGGCGGGGGGCCCACGTGATCACGGAGGACGTTTTCCCCGGCGTCCACGTCTCGGGCCATCCCAGCCAGGAGGAGCTGAAGCTGATGTTCAACCTGACGCGCCCCCGTTTCTTCGTGCCGGTGCACGGGGAGTACCGGCACCTCTATTACCACGCCCAACTGGCGCGGCGGGTCGGCATCCCGGAAGACCATATCTTCCTCCTGGAGAACGGGGAGGTGCTGGAAGTGACGCCGTCGGGGGGAAGGGTGGTCCGCAAGGTCCCGGCGGGCCGGGTCTTCGTGGACGGCAAGGGCGTGGGGGACGTGGGCGACACCGTCCTGCGGGACCGGCAGCACCTTGCCCAGGACGGCATGGTCGTCGTGGTCATCGGGTTCGACAAGGCCGGGACCGTGGTGGCGGGGCCGGACATCGTCTCCCGGGGGTTCGCCCACCTGCCAGAGGATGATGCCTTGTTCGAACAGGCGCGGGGGCTAATCCTCACAGTCCTGGACGGATGCAGCGTTGAGGAGAAGACCGACTGGACCCTGGTCAAGCAGCGGATCCGATCGGTGCTCCGGAAGTTCCTGCAGAAGACGATGGACCGACGCCCGATGATCTTGCCGGTGATCATCGAGGTGTAATTAGCTCGTAGCTCTTGGCTCATGGGGGGGCTTGGGGGCTATGAGCTATGAGCCATCAGCCATGAGCTAAAGAAAGAGCTTGGAGATTGGCCAGATGCACGCTATAAAATCTGCAAACCGCCGGGGAGGTGGGAGGCAGGCGTGGCACCGGATCTGACCAGACCGAGCGAGTGGCTGAAGCTTGTGGCGGCCTTCTTCCGCCATGACAAGACGCGGGAGGCCATCGGCGTTCTGGCCATGGCGGCCGCGATCCTGGCCTTCGTCAGCCTGGCGACGTTCGATCCCCGGGATCCCTCCTTCTTCAATTACGCCAGCGAGAGCGCCACCGAGCGGCAGATCCATAACGCCGTGGGGAGGGTGGGGGCGGAAGCGGCCGGGGACTTGCTCGGGATCCTGGGGCTGTCGGCCCTGCTCGTCCCGCCGGTCTTCTTCCTTTGGGGCTGGACATGGGTCGGGGGCCGCCGCCTGGCCCATCCCGTGCGTCGCGCTGCGGGCCTGGTTCTGCTTGCCTCATCCCTGAGCCTGCTGGCCAGCGTCCTCCACCAGGTGGGCCTCCTGCCGGGCGGGCGCGTGGAGCGCCCGGGTGGGTTCCTGGGGGATGAGCTGTTCCGTTGGCTCCTCTTCTCGCTGGGGAAGTTCGGGATGGGCGTCCTGGCCCTGGCTGCCCTGGCCCTCGCCATCATTTGTCTCTCGCAGCGGCCGCTCCTCTCGTTCCTCGCGCTGCCGGCGTCAGGCTTCACCCGAATCTGGGCCCGGGCTCAGGCGGCGCTGACCGCCTGGCGCGCCCGGCGCGCCAAGCCGGCGCCAGCCGCGGTCCCGACACCGGCGCCCCCCGTTACCGAGGTAACCGGGCCGGCGCCGGCCGGAATGGCAGCCGCCCCGGCGGAGCCACCGGCGCCCGGAACTGACTCCGGTGCCCCACCCAAGGCGGCCAAGCCGGCCAAGGAGGGAAGGGGCCAGCAGGCGTTCCCATTCGCAAGCGGGACGCAGGGGTACACCCGCCCCTCGTTGAAGTTCCTGGACGCCCCTCCGGCCGAGCGCGGCGGTTCCAGCCAGGAGGAGATGGCGCAGAATTCTCAGATCCTGGAGAAGAAGCTTCTAGAGTTCGGCGTGGAGGGTCGTGTCACGGCCGTGAATCCCGGCCCGGTCATCACGAGCTACGAGCTCGAGCCGGGGCCGGGGATCAAGATCAACCGGATCGTGTCCCTGGCGGACGATCTGGCCCTGGGGCTGAAGGCCCTGAGCGTCCGCGTGGTCGCGCCGATCCCCGGCAAGGCCGCCGTGGGGGTGGAGATCCCGAACCAGCACCGGGCCACGGTTCACCTGCGGGAGGTCCTGGCGGCGAAGGAGTTCGGCAACGAGGCCCTGCAGTTGCCCCTGGCCCTGGGGAAGGAGATCGGCGGGGCGCCGATGGTGGCCGACCTAGCCCAGATGCCCCACCTCCTCATCGCCGGGGAGACCGGGTCGGGCAAGAGCGTGTGCATCAGCTCCCTGATCCTCAGCATGCTCTACCGGGCGGAGCCGCGCGATGTCCGGCTGCTCCTGATCGATCCGAAGCGGGTCGAGCTGTCGATGTACAATGGCATCCCCCACCTGGCCGACAGGGTGGTCTCGGATCCGAGAGAAGCGGCCAAGCGCCTCCAGCGCGTCGTCCTGCACATGGAGGAGCGCTACCGCCTCTTCGCCCAGGTCGGGGCGCGCAACCTGCAGAGCTACAACCGGCGGGTGGAGCTGGAGCCGCCCGTCGAAGACGACCTCACCAAGGGATCCTACCGGGGGCACCTCCCCATGCTGGTGGTGGTGATCGACGAGTTGGCGGACCTCATCCTGACGGCGCAGGCCGAGGTGGAGAATGCCGTCATGCGCCTGGCGCAGATGGCGCGGGCCGTGGGCATTCACCTCATCGTGGCCACCCAGCGGCCCTCGGTGGACGTCCTCACCGGCGTCATCAAGGCGAATTTTCCGGCGCGCATCTCGTTCCGGGTGGCGTCCAAGGTGGATTCCCGGACGATCCTGGACATGAACGGCGCCGAGGCTCTTCTGGGCAGGGGGGACATGCTGTACGTCCCGCCGGGAAGCTCCAAGCCGATCCGCATCCACGGTTGCAACGTGACCGAGGTGGAGATCCGTCGCGTCGTGGACTTCCTCACGGCCCAGCCGAAGCCCGCGGAGTTCGTCTGGTCGCTCTTGCCGCCCGAGCCGGACATGCCGCCGGAGGACGAGGAGGAGGACGACGAACTGTACCGCCAGGCGGTGGAGATGGTCGTGCAGAGCCGACAGGCATCCATCTCCATGATCCAGCGGCGGCTGCGCGTCGGCTTTAACCGCGCGGCCCGCATGATCGAGCGCATGGAGCGCGAGGGGATCGTGGGCGCCATGGACGGGACCCGGCCGCGCGAGGTCCTGGTCTCCCGGGCCGAGTCCTGACGTGCGGAAGGTGATGTGGCGCGGGGCGGCGTGGATGCTCTGCGCGGTCCTGCTCCTCACGTTTCACGCTTCACGCCTCACGCCGGCCGCGACTGCGGCCGCGCCGAGCGTGGACGAAGTCGTGGACAGGGTCGAGGCCACCTGCGCCCGGGTCGAGGACCTCTCGGCGCGGTTCCACCAGACGGCGACGAACCGGAGCCTGGGGCAAGTCCAGGAGGCCAGCGGCGTCTTTCTGATGAAGCGCCCCGGCAAGATGCGCTGGGAATACCAGAAGCCGGAGGCGCGGCTGTTCGTGACCGACGGGAAGACGCTGTGGGCGTACTCCCCGGCCGACAGGCAGGCTGGTGGTCCAGGACGTCGGCGAGGCCTTCAGTTCCCGCATGCCCCTGTCCTTCCTGGCGGGGGACTGCCAGCTCCGCCGCGAGTTCGCCGTCAGCGCGGTGGAGAACGCGGCCACCCGCGGGGCCACGAGCTTCATGATCCTGGACCTCAGGCCCAGGCATTCGGAGGCGGGCATCGCCCGCATGCTTTTGGAGGTGAACCTCCAGACCTACACGGTGGAAAAGACCACCCTCTTCGATGCTGCCGGCAACACGACAGTGATCGCGCTCACGGGCCTGAAGCTGAATTCGGGCCTTTCCGATCAGGAGTTCCAGTTCGCGCCCCCGGCGGGCGTCACGGTGGTCACCCCGCCCAAGCCCTAGGTCGGGAAGCAGCCGGCTGGCCTTTGGGGCGGTTGGCGCGGTCGCGGCGGGCAGGGCAAGCGAGACATGGCCAGCGAGTGTTCGTTCGACATCGCCTCTAAGGTGGACTTGCAGGAAGTGGACAACGCCGTCCACCAGACCATGCGGGAGATCGGGCAGCGGTTCGACTTCAAGGAAAGCGACGCCACGGTAGCCAGGGAGGCCCATGCCCTCCTGCTCAGCGCCGAGGATGAATTCAAGTTGAAGCAGGTGCTGGAGATCCTGGAGGGAAAGTTGGTGAAGCGGCAGGTGCCGCTCAAGGCCCTCACGCGCGGCAAGATCGAGTCCGCCAAAGGCGGACAGGTGCGGCAGCGGATTGAGCTGCAGCAGGGCATTCCGACGGAGAAGGCCCGGGAGATGGTGAAGCTGATCAAAGGGGGAAAGTTCAAGGTCCAGGCGCAGATCCAGGAGGACCAGGTCCGGGTCTTCGGGAGGGACAAGGATGAGCTGCAGAAGGTGATCCAATTCCTCCGACAGCAGGAGCTGGGGATCCACACGCAGTTCATCAACTATCGCTCGTAGCGCATTTCGGATTTCGAATTTCGGATTTCGAATTTGGCCGGCGGGTGTCCTGCAATCCGAAATCCGACATCCGAAATTCGAAATTGAGGTGAGCGTGGCCAGACGTGCCCTGGTGGTGGACAACGACAAATTCTACGTCGAGTTCCTAGCGGAGATCCTCGACCAGGAGGGCTATCAGGTGACCAAGGCCTACGACGGCATGGAGGCCATGGAGCTCCTGGACCAGGGCCGTCCCGACCTCGTGGTCTTGGACATCGTGATGCCGAAGATCGACGGGGACCGGGTGTGCCGGTACATCAAGGGCACCCCGCGTCTGCGCGATATTCCGGTGGTCATCCTCTCCGGCACGCTGGTGGAGGATCAGGAGAAGGTACTGGCCATGGGGGCCGACGCCTACGTGGTCAAGGGACGACTGGATGAGCTCCGGGGGAACGTCCTGGCGACCCTCCGGCGGCTGGAGGGGGAAGGGCCCGCGGGGCCGCAATCCATCCTGGGACTGGAGAAGACGGTCCCGCGCGAACAGGTCAGGGAACTGCTCGCCATCAAGCGGTACAAGGAAGCTATCCTCCGGGCCATCGGCGAAGGCGTGGTGGAGGCGGATGGCCGTCAGCGCGTGCTGTACGTCAACCCCGCGGGCCTCGCGATGCTGGGGCGGCCCGAGCTGGAGTTGATTGGGACCCCGGTGACCGACATCCTCCTGGCCGACCATCGGGCCACCCTGCAGGAGGCCATCGGGCGTCTCCGGGCCAACCCCGAAAGGAGCGGGGAAGACTTGAGCCTCCGGTATCGGGACCGCGTGTTGCGCATCGCCCTCGCCTGGACCATGCCCGAGGACCCCGAGGGCGGATTCTTCATGATCATGCAGGATATCACGGACCTGGCCCGGAAGATCGAAGAGCTGTCCGCACTGAACGCCCGCCTGCAGCAGCTAGAGCGGATGCGATCGGAGTTCCTGGCCATGGTCTCCCACGACCTGCACACGCCCCTCACCGCGATCAAGGGCTCCATGGAGGTGCTGGCAAATGAGGGAGTGGGCATCGAGCTCTCCCGGGAACTTCTGGGGATTGCCCAGAAGAACACGGACCGGCTCTTCCGCATGGTGAGCGACATCCTCGATCTCGCGCGCATCGAGGCCGGCCGGTTCGAGCTGCGCCGCGAACCCTTCGACCTGGTGGTGGGCCTGCGTGGGGCCATGGAGCGCCTGCGCCGGCTGGCCAAGGACCGGGAGACCACCCTGACCCTGCACGCGGCGGAGGGGCTCCCGATGGTGCAGGCCGACGGGATGAGGATGGACCAGGTGTTCACGAATCTCCTGGGGAACGCCCTGAAGTTCACCCCCCCCGGGGGCCAGATCACCGTGACGGCCTGGCAGCAGGGCCCCGATCTTTTGGTGGAGATCCGGGACTCCGGCGTGGGCATCCCGCCGGAGCACCTGGAGCGGGTCTTTGAACGGTTCTACCGGGTCCCGCTGCCGGATGGAGAGCGGGTCGAGGGAACCGGCCTGGGCCTCTCGATCTGCAAGGCAATCGTGGAGGAGCACGGCGGGAGGATCTGGGCGGAAAGTGTGGTGGGACAGGGGAGCACGTTTTCCTTCACCCTCCCCACGGGACCCCCTGCCTCATGACCGGTGGGACGAGGCGAAGCCGTGGCACCCGTCCGGGTGCCATTTTTTCTTGGGCCCCCATGGTCATTTGTGTATCATGGGGCCGCGCTGGATCTGACGCCCCATCGCCCTGAGGCGCACAAAGAGCGTGTCTGGAGGATCGGCGTGTCGGCGAAGCCGGCTGTGATGGTCGAGCCACGGTCCACGATCCTCATCGTCGAGGATGAGGAGGGGATCGCGCGCATGATCCAGGTCCTGCTCGAGGCTCGCGGCTTCGGCACCCAGGTGAGCCATTCGGGGGAAGAGGCCTTGGCGTGTCTGCGCGCCAATTTGGTGGACCTGGTGCTGCTGGACGTGATGATGCCGGGCATGGATGGCTTCGAGGTCTGCCGGCGCCTCAAGGCTGATGAGCGGTGGCGGCACATCCCGGTGGTGATGCTCACCGCCAGGGATGCGGTGCGGGACATGGTCCTGGGCCTGGAGATTGGGGCTGACGACTACATCACCAAACCGTTCAACACCGAGGAGCTAATCGCACGCATCAAGGTCCTGCTCCGCATCCAGGGGATGAGCCAGGAGCTGGTCCGCCGGAACCGGGAGTTGCAGGCCCTCAACGCGGTCGCCCTGGCGGTCAGTCGCACCCTGAGCCCCGAAGAGATCGTGGGGGGCGCCCTGGCGCGCACCCTGGAGAGCCTCGGGCTGTCCGTGGGACTGGTGCACCTGGCCGACCCCAGAAGCGGTGAACTGGTCCTCCAGGCCTGGCAAGGCCTCCCGGAGGAGCCCGGGGAAGAGGGGCGTCGCCTGCCTTCCGGAACCGCCTGGGCTCGGCGAACCCTGGAGCTGGAGGAGCCCTTGGTCTTGCCCGACGCCGCGCAAGCCAAGGGGATCGGGATGCCGCACGAGGAGCCGCCCCGGCCGCTGGCGTCGACCTCGCTCCGGTTCCATGACCGGGGCCTCGGCGTTCTCAGCGTGGTCGGTCGGCCCGGCCAGCCGTTCTCGCCCGAGGAGCGGGCCCTGCTGGCGGCCATCGGCCGCCAAGTGGCCATGGCCCTGGAGAACGCGTACCTGTACGCCGACAGCCGACGCAAGATCAAGGAATTCGAGGCCCTCTACCAGCTGGGCCAGACGATGACTTCGACGTTCAACTTGCAGGACATCCTGACCCGGATCAGCCAGACGGTGTCCACGCTGCTGCACGCGCAGGCGATGTCGCTGATGCTGCTCAGCCCGGACGGGCGCACCCTGTCCACGGTCGCGGGGTACAATCTCTCCGACGAAGCGCTCCAAGTGGTGGAGGCCATCCGAACGCGCCAGGACGTGAGCCCCAGCCTGATCGCCGTGCGGGAGAAGCGCCCGGTGGCGATCCCGGACCTCTCGGCCGATATGGTCTACGCCCCCTGGTTGCAAACGGCGCTGGAGCGAGGATACGGATCCTTCCTGGCCATTCCCCTGATCGCGCAGGACCGCGCCCTGGGATGCATGAACCTCTACCTGATCGAGCGGCACGAGTTCGACGCCGATGAGATTCAGCTCCTCTCGACCTTCGCCAGCCAGGCAGCCATCTCCATCGAGAACGCCCGCCTCTTCGAGGAGACGCGACAGCTCGCCATCACCGACGAGCTGACGGGGCTGGCGAACCACCGCCAGTTCTATCACCAGCTGGCGCGCGAGATCCGGCGGGCCCAGCGGTACCGGCGGCCCCTCACCCTCCTCATGCTCGACCTGGACCACTTCAAGGAGTACAACGACCGCTACGGTCACCTGGCCGGGGACCAGGCCCTGCATGAGACGGCCGAGGTGCTGCGCCGGAACGCCCGGGATGTGGACATCCTGGCCCGCTACGGAGGGGAAGAATTCGCCATCATCCTCCCGGAAACCGACCTGGAGCGGGCAGTGATCCAGGCCGAACGGACCCGGGGCGCAATCGCCAGCCACGCTTTCCGGGGGAGGGAATCCAACCCGCAGGGCGACCTGACGGTGAGCATCGGCGTGGCCGCCCTGACGCCCACGATGCGCAAGATCGAAGAACTGGTGCATGACGCCGACCAGGCCCTCTATCGGGCCAAGTCGCAGGGCCGCAACCGACTGGAGATGGCACCGATCCGAAACCGGACGGCAGTCTAATCGTGCGCCGACGGGCGCCCCTCTCTTGACTCTCCCCTCTTCCGCCACTCCCGATGCAGAAGAGATGCAGCCGAAGGGCCCTGGCGGACTTTCAAATGAAAAACCGAGCACGGACACCTGGTCGATTCGGACGCTGAGCACAGATATTCGGTTGTCCGTTGTCAGTCTTACATTGCAGAAACCGCCTGACCGCGGTGTGGGACGCAATCCGAGATGGCTGAGGACAGAGCACGCAAGAAGGGGCGGCCGCTCACGGTGAGCCTCGTGAACCTGGGCTGCCCCAAGAACCAGGTGGACGCCGAGGTCATGCTGGGGCAGCTCGCGGCGGCGGGGTACCAGATCGAGGATGCCCCCGAGCGGGCGGACCTGGTGGTCGTGAATACGTGCAGCTTCATCCAGGAGGCCAAGGAGGAATCCATCCGGAATGTCCTGGAAGCGGCCGAGTTGAAGCGGACCGGCCGTTGCCAGGCGGTTGTCGTGAGTGGGTGCCTGGCCCAGCGCTACGGGCAGGAGCTGCCGGCCCTGCTGCCCGAGGTGGATGCGTTCGTGGGCACGGGGGAGTTCCCCCGCATTGCCGAGATTGCGTCCGCGACACTCCGGCGGTCCGCGCCGGAACGGACCTGGGTCACCGGGCACACAGCGCTGGTCTCGGCCGAGCTACCGCGACGCCTCCTCACGCCAGGCCACATCGCCTACCTGAAGATCTCCGAGGGCTGCGACCACGCCTGCGCCTTCTGCGCGATCCCCGGGATTCGCGGGCGGATGCAGTCCCGGACGCGGGAGGACCTCCTGGCCGAGGCGCGGCGTCTGGCCGAGAGCGGCGTGCGGGAACTCGTCCTGATCTCCCAGGACACGACCGACTACGGCCGGGACCTGGGCGAGGGGCACGGACTGGTCCGCTTGCTCCGCGCGCTCTTGGAGATCCCGTCGCTACGGTGGATTCGCCTGCACTACCTGTATCCCAGCCGGATCGCGCCTGAGCTCATCGGGCTCCTGGCGTCCGAGCCGCGGCTCTGCCGCTATCTCGACATGCCGCTCCAGCACTGTGACGGTGCCGTGCTTAAGGCCATGAGGCGCGGTGGCGATGAGCGGAGCCTCCGGCGCCTGCTGGACCGGATCCGGCGGGCCGTGCCCGGCATCACGATCCGCACGTCTTTCATCACCGGATTCCCCGGCGAGACGCCAGCACAGTTCTCTCACCTGCTCAAATTCGTGGAAGAGATGCGCTTCGACCGGGTCGGGGTCTTCTGCTACTCGGATGAAGAAGGAACGCCAGCGTTCGGCCTCGGTCCTAAGGTGTGCCGGCGCGTGGCGGAGGCGCGGCGAGCGAGGTTGATGGCGGCCCAGGCGCGGATCGCCGAGGAGAAGGGGCAGGCCCTCCTCGGGACTGTCCAGGACGTGATGCTGGACGGCCCGGCGATGGAATTTCCAGGCGTTCAGTGTGGGCGCACGGCGGCGCACGCCCCGGAGGTGGACGGGACGGTCTATCTCCGGGGACCGATCCAGCCGCCGGGAACGCTTGTGTGTGCGCGGGTCCGGGAAGCCTACGAGCACGACCTCGCCGCCGACATCATCGAGGTGGTGGGATAGCCGTGGCGAAGCGTGCGCGTCCGGCCAGGTCTCGGGCCGACTCCAGGGCAGGATTCGCCCTGCGGCTCCTGGCGTCCGGCGGTGGTGTGGGGTACTTCCCTCTCGCCCCGGGGACGATGGGGAGCCTGCTGGGCGCGGTCCTCTGCTACCCCTTGGTGGACCTCCCGTGGCCGGTGTATCTCGGGGCGACCCTCCTACTGACCGCCATCGCGGTGTGGGCCGCAGGTCGGGTGGCCGCCGAGTTGGGCCATCCGGATCCGCCGCAGATCGTCATCGACGAGATCGCGGGGATGTGGGTCGCCGCCATTGCCCTGCCCGCGACCTTCTACGATTTCGCCGCCGTGTTCCTCCTGTACCGCCTCATGGACGTGGTCAAACCGTCAGGCATCTCCCGGCTGGAACGGTTGCCGGGCGGGTTCGGCATCGTGGCCGACGATGTCGCCGCGGGTCTCCTGGCGCGGGTGATGTGGTGGCTGCTCAAGGCGAACTTCAACTTTCTGTGATCCTGCGGATCACGGCTGGGACGCTAGGAGGCTGGGAAGCTGGAAGGCTCAAGGCGTTCTGAGCTTCCCAGCCTGCTCGCTTTCAAGCTTGCCAGCGTCTATGCTGGGTGGACAATGGGCACTGAGATCCTGACCATCGGTACCGAGCTGCTTCTGGGCCAGATCGTGGACACCAATGCAAGCTGGATCGCACAGCGGCTGGCCGAGGCGGGCATTGACCTTTTCTACAAGACCACAGTGGGGGATAACCTCGCGCGGATCGAGGCGGCGCTTCGCCAGGCCCTAAGCCGCGCCGAGGTCGTCATCACCACCGGCGGCCTGGGGCCCACCGAGGACGACCTGACCCGCGACGTTGTGGCGGCCGTCCTGGGACGGCCCCTGCACCTGGACCCGGCCGTCCTGGCACACATCGAGCGACGGTTCGCCCACCGTCGCATCCTCATGTCGGAGAACAACCGGAAGCAAGCCATGGTCCCCGAAGGAGCCGAAGTGCTCCACAATCCCAACGGGACGGCTCCCGGCCTGTTCCTGAGGGACGGCGGGCGTTGCATCGCCTGCATGCCCGGCGTGCCGGCCGAGATGAAGCCCATGCTCACCGAGCAGGTGATCCCGCGGATCCGAGAGACCTTCGGCATCAAGAGCCGCATCGTGTCCCGCGTCCTCAAGACGTGCGGGATCAGCGAGTCCAGGGTGGACCAGGCCATCGGGGACTATTTCCGCGAGATGCGGAACCCGACCATCGGCGTCCTCGCCCATGCCGGAGAGATCCACGTCCGCCTGACGTGCAAGGGGGACGATCCGGCCGAGATCGCCCGGATGCTGGACGACCTGGAGGGCAAGATCCGCGAGCGCTTGGGGTCCCTCATCTTCGGCCGGGACGAGGACAAGCTGGAGGCCCTGGTGGGACAGCTCCTGCGGGAGCGGAACTCCACGCTGGCGGTGGCCGAGTCGTGCACCGGGGGTCTCATCGCCAACCGCCTCACCGACATCCCCGGCAGCTCCGACTACTTCGAGCGGGGGGTCGTGTCGTACAGCATCACCGCCAAGGAGCAGATCCTGGGCGTCCCGCAGGCGATGCTCCGCGAATTCGGTGCCGTCAACCTGCCGGTCGTCCGGGCCATGGCGGATGGCGTCCGGCGTCTGAGCGGAACCAGCTTCGGCCTGGCGACGACGGGCATCGCAGGCCCCACGGGCGGGACGCCGGAAAAGCCGGTAGGCCTGGTGTGCGTCGCGCTGGCGTGGGATGGGGGAGACGTGGCGCGCGAGTACCGGCTCCACGGGGCGCGGGACCTGATCAAATATCGCGCCGCGCAGATGGCCCTGGAGATGCTTCGCCGCCACCTGCTGGGGGTGCCCATCACTGAGAGCTGATTTCGGATTTCGAATTGCGGATTTCGGATTTGTCCAGTGCCTCTGAGAAATTCCGCATTCCGAATTCCGCACTCCGCATTGGGGCGTGGATGCGTCTCTTCGTGGCGGTGAATCTTCCCTCCGAGGTCCGAGAGCGGCTGGCGGCCGCGCAGGATCGGCTGCGCCGCGCCCAGGCCGACGTGAGCTGGGTCCGGGCTGAGAACATCCACGTCACGCTGAAGTTCCTGGGCGAGACCGAAGAGAAGCGCCTGGAGCGGATCCGCCCGGCGCTCCACGAGGTGGCCCGGGCCGGCGCCCCCATTTCCATGGAGGTGTTGGGGGTCGGCAGTTTCGGCGGCCGGATCCCACGGGTGGTCTATGTCGGTGTGGGTGAGGGTGCGGAGCCGCTCACGGAACTCGCGGGGCGCATCGAGGCTGCGCTCAGCCGTGTGGGCTTTTCGAAGGAACGGCGGGGGTTCACCGCCCATCTCACGCTTGGCCGGGTGCGCTCGCCCCGGAACGCGGAGGCCCTCCTTGCCGCGCTGGAGGAATTTCGCGCGGAGAAGTTCGGGACCCTCACGGCGATGCACTTCGACTTGATGCAGAGCGAGCTTCGCCCCAGCGGGTCGGTCTATACGGTGCTGGAGCGGTTTCCCCTGGGAGGCGCGTGAGGGGGAACGGACAGGAAGAACGCCATGCGAGTTGAAGGGTTGAGGCAGGCGGCCCTTGGGATCTTCAACGCCGCTGTCCGGGCCGTGGACCCTGGAGAGGCGATCCGCCGTCACCTCACCCGAGAGGGTTTGCGCCTGCGCATCGGCCGGGAGACGGTCGATCTCGGCAAGGTCGGCGAGATCGTGGTGGTGGGATGCGGCAAGGCGGCCGGGCCCATGGCCGCCGCCGTCGAAGAGATCGTCGGCGATCGAATCGGTCGCGGCATCGTCGTCACGAAGTACGGCCACGTCCAGCCGACGCGGATAATCCGAATCCACGAGGCCGGCCATCCCGTCCCCGACGATGCGGGAATCGCCGGGGGACAGGCGGTCCTGGATCACGTCCGGGGTCTCGGCTTTGACGACTTGGTGATCGTCCTGATCTCGGGCGGCGGCTCTGCACTCACCCCCGCGCCCGTCGAGGGCATCACCTTGGCGGAGAAACAGGCCCTCACCAAGGCCCTCCTCGCCTGCGGCGCGGACATCCGGGAGATGAATACCGTGCGCAAACACATCTCCCGGTTCAAGGGGGGCCAGCTCGCCCGGGCGGCCCAGCCCGCGAGGGTCGTGACGCTGATCCTTTCCGACATCGTCGGGGACCCGCTGGACGCCATCGCCTCGGGCCCCACGGTGCCCGATCCCACCACGTATGCCGACGCCCTGTCCATCCTGGACAAGTACCGGATCCGCGGGGAGATTCCTGCGGCGATCCGGGACCGGCTCGAGGCCGGCGCCCGCGGCGAAGTGTCCGAGACGCCCAAGCCGGAGAACCCGCTCTTCGCCCGCGTGAGCAATCTGATCGTCGGCAGCAACATCCAGGCCCTCCAGGCGGCGCAGTCGGAGGCGCGCGCCCTGGGACTGACGCCGATGATCCTGTCCTCGTCCATCGAGGGGGAGACGCGAGAGATCGCCCGGATGCACGCCGCCTTGGCCCGCGAGGTCCGGACCAGCGGAAATCCGCTCCCGCCGCCGGCGTGCCTCATCTCGGGCGGGGAGACTACCGTCACCCTGCGAGGCTCCGGCAAGGGGGGGCGCAACCAGGAGTTCGTCCTGGCCGCCGCTGTCGACATCGCGGGGCTGCCGCAGACGGTGATCCTGAGCGCGGGGACGGACGGGACGGACGGCCCCACGGACGCTGCGGGGGCCATCGCTGACGGGGACACTTGCGCGCAGGCCCTGGCCGTGGGCCTCAGCCCCCGGAAGGCCCTGGATGCCAATGATGCCTACCCGCTCTTCGAGAAGCTCGGGGACCTCATCCTGACAGGTCCCACCAAGACCAACGTCATGGACGTCCGCCTCGTCCTGGTTGGGTAGCCGCTACGCGAAGCTCTGCGGATCAGGTGGCGTGAGCGGAAAGGAGGATCCCATGGTGGAATCTCGGCAGATCCGGTTCAGCGTGACGGGGATGACGTGAGGGGGGTGCGAGCGAGGAGTGCGACAAGCCTTGGCAAGGCTTGCAGGCGTGAAAGTCGAAGGGGTTGACCGGACGAAGAAGGAGGCCCGCGTCAGCGTGGAGGGTTCGGCCACGTCGGTTGACCAGATGATCGTCGCCATCCAGGGGGCGGGAAGGTTTCAGGCCAAAGTCGCCTAGGGGTCTCCAGGCAAAGAGAACGTTTCCGCTCCATTGGAGGGGTGTTTCCTGATTGCGTCCAGGACACCCGTATTAGGAGTTCAGCAAGGGCTGGATCTCCGGTGGCACAAGGCCGGCGACGGACTCGCCGCGGGCGAGACGCGCGCGGATCTCCGTGGCAGACATGGCCGCAATCCTTGCCGGGAGCTGGATCACGTGGATCCGATGGGCATGCGGTGCAACGTCCGGCCGGGCGAGGAAGGACGCGACGGCCTCGAGGGGATCGGGCGCACGGTTGGCAGCGATGAACTCGCTCGCTCCGAACAGGGCGGATAGTGAGGCCTCCAGGTCAGCGTAGTACTTCGGATCGAACAGACGAGCGAGGGTATCGAAGCCGACGGTGAAGGCCAGTCGCGTCCCTGGAGGATAGTGGGGCAGGATGGCCTCGGCCTTGTCCATGAAGCGACCGTGGCTGCAGGCGGCGACAGAAAATGTCGGGCGCGACTCGGTGAAGCGTAGCAGCAGACCGAGGCGCCGCTCCAAAGGGAAGCCCTCCACCGATTTGTCCACGTTCGTTTTGGCCAGGACGAGCAGGACTTCATCGGGCGAGAAGATGCGACTGGCCTCCCGGATGAGCCAGACGTGCGCTGCGGTCAGAGGATTGAAGGAGGCGGATAGACAAAGCAGGTGACCCGCCTGCTTCCCGATTCCCGCCGAGGTGCGACGCACGAAGGCCAGCCGGGGCGCTCCCTTCGGGTCGAGTCCCGCCAGTAATTCCGCCATCCGTTCGTTGCTTTCCACCTGGTGCGCCTTTGTCATCGCCCCACGCCAGAGACGCTGGGAGGCTAGGATGCAAGGAAGCATCGAACCTTTCGGCCTCCTGGCTTCCAAGCCTTCTCGTTTCCAGCCGAGCATATCGGGCTCAGGCCCTTGGGTCAATGATTCGAGGCGGGTCTGTCGGGAGCCTGGCGGGCCTGCGTCCTTGTGGAGTGACGGGGACCAACCTAGTGCGCGAATCTCCAATCCCGACGCAGAGTTGGCGTCTCGCGAGGGGATTTTCGCCTTGACAAAGGGCCTGCAATAACGGGGACTTAGGCGGGCAGGTTGCGCGGGGGTTGCGTTTGGTTGCGCGTCAAAACGGCTTCCAGGGCCTCCGCGGCCGCCCGGTTGCTCCCTGGGACGGCGTGCGTGTACAGGTCCACGGTGATGCCAAACGAGGCATGGCCCAACTGCCGGGAAACGGTCAAAAGGGGTGCGCCCGCCTGGATGGCCAGGGTCGCGTAAGTGTGTCGCAGGTCATGGGGACGAATGCGGCGGATGCCTGCCCCCCGCAGGACCTTCCCGAAAGCCTGTTGGACCGCCTCGGGGGTGTTGCGTCACGACGCACCATGGGGTGCCTGCTGTACAGGAGATGAAGGAGGGCCCTTCGGAGCCGCTGTACAGGCAGAGGCTCCAAACCACCCTGAGCTGCTGCAGCCAAAAGCTGTGGTGGTGAGCGTCAGGGGAAAAGGCGTGACGGTGATCATGTCAGGTGGGGGTTGGGGAGACGAGCGCAAGCGAACCACTGCTGACGCATCGAAAGCCTTTAGACGACATCAAAACCAGACTCGCACCCTCGGTCTGGGAGCAGCATGGCGGGAACCTGGTTACTGGCCATGTGGTGTCCGGTGTATAGGTGGCGTGACCCCAATCTGGGCTCCTGTATGGAACGTGAGAACCTTGCCGGTGATGCCAAGGGAAAAGGCCCAAGCGGCGGACCCGCGAGGCCGAAAGTACCGATGCGCTGGCAAGGGGCGGACTGCCCCGGAGTAGCGTTGAACCAGGGTAACGCCTGGGGAGCGAAGGGGGCAGGTCACTCCACCGATTCCCCCGGGCCAACCGGTAACGGGAGGAGCTCGCCGGGATCGGCAGAAGGCGGCAGCCTTCGATGAGTGGCACGAGCCGTATGACTGGAGACAGTCACGTACGGATCTGTGAGGGCCTCGGGGTGAAAGTCCCCGGGGCTACTCGGCATGGGCATATCTGCCGTCCGACCGGGGAACAGCCACCGCGCCTCTACTCCCTGGTAGGCACCCTCAACCTGTCGAACCTCTCGGACTCGCGCCAACACGGCCACTGTGGAGGTGGGGATGTCTACCACGCGGCCTTTTCCGTTCTTCGGGCTGCTCACGTAGCCTCGCCGGACAGCCCGGCGGATATGGACTTGAAGCCCCGGCACATCCAGGTCCCCCACCTGCAAGCCGACCGCCTCCCCGATCCGCAACCCTCCCATTGCCATGACCTGGAAGATGGGATATTCGTTCGGGCAGACGCGCTCGGCCACCGCCAGGAAATGAGTCAGGTCTTCGGCGTTCAGGTAGTCTCCCTTCCGGATCTCCTTGTCCTGCCGCCCAAGCGGGCCTTCGATATACTCAACAGGATTCGTCTTGAGCAGGGCCAGTCTGACCGCCCGCCGACACACCTCTCGGAGAATCCTCCGCAGAATGTCCAGACGCCTCCTGGACAGACCCCCTTCACGAGTCGTCGTCCACCATTCCTCGACGCGGGCAGGCGTGACTTCGGTGATCGGCAGACCTCCGAAGGTGGGCAGCAACCGACAGCGCAGCGCATTCCCATAGGTGATTTTGGTCCCTTGCTTCCAGTTCGGGGACGTCATCCGTTCCCACTGTGCGGATACTTCCGCAAACGTAGGGATCGCCACGGGACTCTCGGAACGGTCCAGGATCCCGAAATCCCCCAGGGCCAGCTTGCCTCCGATCTTCCCGGCAACAGCCTTTGCCGCCTTCCGTCCCTGCTCCCCCGGGCCGATCCGCTTCGCCTTCCGGCGCCCCTCGTGATGGACGAAGACCCACCACGCGCCGTCTTTCTCGCGCACCGTGCAGCCCATGTTACTTCCCTCCCTTCCGCGCCTTCGCCTTCGGGGGGTGGGCCAAGTACTCTTCCAAGGCCCGAATCATTACCGTGCGAAGATCCCCCTCGTCCAGCGCCCGCACCTTGGCCGCCCGCCACAGGGCCTCGGGCAGCAGCAGGGTCGTCCGAATCATGCGCGCCTCACCTCCCGTCCCTTCGATTCTGCGCGGCCTCGGAGCCATGAGGGTGTCTCCCGTCAAGAGGCGTGAAGTGCATTGGTACACTTATACATTATGGCATCCATGCAACCCTGTCAAGGGAAATCCGGCCCCGCCTGGCGAATTTCGGAAACCACCTCGCCCACGAGCTTGTCCAGGTCGGGTGTGTAGCGGTAGGTCTGCATCCAGGCATCGAAGTCGGACCGGCGCACGAGGATCTTTCCCGTCACCGTGCGCGGCCGCCCGGTCTTCGTGGGGATGACGTGGGGCTCCTTCATCCGGTAATGAGGCAGCGGGTGATGTGGGTCAGTAAGATAGGCGCGGAGGGTGCGGACGGAAAGACCGCTATACTGGCCCAGCGCCTCCAGACTGAGCCATGGGTCCAGGTCGGTGTGGAGGATTAGCTCCTCAATGACGCGCATCAGAGTGGAACCGCTTCACGGTCCCGCGCCGGCAGAGCATTCGTCCTGGGCAGCTCCATCGCCGTCAAGCCGGCGCCCATCTCGTGAAGATCCGCTAGGGTCTATCGGGCAAGCAGGGGCCTCGGTGGAGGCGTTCGTGAACGAGAGCGTGGCCGATACCTCCGCGATTTCCTCTTCCGTGTAGCGGGACTTCCGGGCGAAAGGTTCCCAAAGGTCCCGGTCGGCACCGAGGGCCGTGAACAGCGTGTGCAGCCTCTTGAGTCTTGCCTCCCTCGCGACTTCGTCCGCTCCGACCTCTGGTGACGCCGCGCGGAGCGGAGCCGCATCCCCCGGCGAAGCAGAGCGAAGCGCGGCGTCAGTCGGTTCGGCTTCTGTCTTATGTTCCTGTTCCCGGGGGGAATGGGGGGGCGCTGGCAGGGCCCCCAATGGGGATGGGCCGTACGGGCCTCCAAAGGGACCCTTTGGGGGCCTACTGGGGCCTCCAAAGGATCTCCTATCATCACCCTTCCTCTTAACCCTTGGAGGGCCGTACGGGCCTCCAATGGACTTCTCTTCGGCAAGCATGGTCATCACACGCTCGATTTCCTTTCTGCGAATGCTGTTAGTCCCCCCAGCGTCATCAGGTGGTCGGTCAACGATCACGAAACAGCGGAACTGGCCCCTGTCGGTGGTGGCCCAGCCCTGCCGGATAATGCCGACTTTTTTCAGGTGCGCAACGGCCTTCCGGATGGTTCGTGCGTGGAGGCCTGCCTCTTTGGCCAACCTTGCGTTGCTGGCCCAAACCTGCCTCTGCTTGTTCGCCCGGACGATCAACACCCCGAGCAGGGACCTCGCACTAGGCGGGAGCGCAGCCCAAAACCCAGAGGTAATGATCCAAGCCGGAAAACGCCCGTAGGCAGCTTCAATCTTCTGAGGTTCTCGTCCCCCAGGTCGGGATGGGTTTTTGCCCGGTCGGCTCACAGCCTATCCACGCCCGCTTTCAATCAGCGTTCTCAGGGAACGCCACGACTCAAATAGCCGCTTGGCCGAAACGCCATCTTGCGGACCATAAAAGGCGCGGACCTCGGACTCCGGGGCGTCAATGACGAACACCACCCGGCGGCCATCGTCTTCCGTGTCCAAGAGGGGATGCCCACGGGCGATGAGGAAGGAGGCGAGCCGAAGATCAGGGGTCTTGACCATATTCGTGTTCATGCTCATGTAGTCCCTGGACGCGGTTGTGATCTCCTCTGGAGGGCCGCCGAAGGATCACCTACGCCCAGAAAAAAGCAGACCCCGATCCTCACGCGGAGGTCGGGGTCTTCCCAGTGCTCGAAAGGCTCAACTTGGGTGCGTCGCCCTCTTCGCCGGCCGTGTCCTCGCGTGGTCGGTGCCCGGTCTTGGCCTGCCGTGCTGTTCGGGGGGCGCTCCTGGTCCGAGGCCGGGGGCGGGGCGGCGCTGCCGCTGCCAGACGTGCGGGCCGGGCTCCGCGGAACGCCGCTTCAATGGCGGCGGCCCTTTCCTGGACGGTAGCCCCGGTCGACCGCGTGAAGAAGTCCCGGTCCCGTTGGGCCAGCGTCCAGATATCCTCGGGCGTCGAAAACATCGAGGCCGCTTGAAGGTGCTGCTGAAAGCCCGCTAGTTCTTTCTCCGTCATTAACCGCCCATGTCGGCGACGAAACTCAATCAACAATCTGTCCACGAGTTCCCTCCAGGCGCAAGAGCGCTGCTCCGCTAATATCCGATCCCTGGCCTCCAGGAGCGTGAAGCCTTTCTCCCGCAGGGCGCGGATTTCGTGGATCCGCTTGATGGCTTCCTCAGTGTAGAGCGTGACGGTTCCAGGTCCGTTCCGGTTGGCCTGCCGCCGGGGAGCAGGGATCAGACCAAGGTCCCGAAAGACCTTGAGCTGGCGGGAGCTAGTATTCGTCCCCTTCAAGAGGTCGGCCTTGGTCAACATGCCATATGCATGCCACGTGTCACCGGCGATGTCAAGAAAAAATTCGGCTCACACCACCGAGGTTACTCTCCGGCAGGGATTGGGTCGCCGTGGCGTGCCTGGAGATTAAGATACTGGGAGATTTGGATTGGTGGAAGAAAGAAGCATAGTGACGGTATAAGCGCAGGTTTCCCTTTCACAAGCGGGAAACCCACGCGCTAGGTTGCCCTGCATGTGACGATCCTCGCCCGCCCCTGTACCGAGGTACCCCCCGGAATCGTACCTGTCCAGGAGGCTTGCGCGTCCGGTCTGTCCTTGCGGATGACCCGGAGGGTGCCAGTCTCTGCATCGAGGGGGAGGGAAACCGGACACGCCGTCCCAGGAGTGGATCTGGCAAGAGAATGCCAGGCGCAACGGCCGGAAGCGGCAACGCGCTGGCCGGCCACTCTCTACAGCGACGAATTCCCCCGGTCTCGATAGGCAGCCCGCTGCCCCTCCAGCCATGCCTCCACGAATCGGCGCATCAGCAGTTCCTGCGTCACGCGTGGCTGCGCCTCCATGGTCGCCAAGGTCTTTGCCGCCTCCTCCTCCGGAACCCCCGCGAGGTCCGCGATGTGCTGGATGGCGGCGGCGTGCCCCTCTTCCTGGGGCTTTTTTCGGGCGGCTTCAAACTCGGCCTGAAGTTCGGTCAGCAGATCCGCCGGCACCTCCCCGGCCTCAACGGCTTTCGCCAGGCGGCGGAGAAGCCAGCTCTCGAAGTCCTCCAGTGGCTCGGGCAGGTTACCGGCCAGGGGGACGCCCCTTCTTCTGTCGTGCGATCTCGTCCAGGACCTCCGCGTGGGTCAGAATCCCTTTCCGTTCCAGGACGGCGATCACCGCCGCGATCTCGAAGCTGTTGGACACAGTCAGCTCCTCAAAACTTACCACCTGCTCACGTGGGGCCTGTTCCGCCATGATTCCTCCGAGGAACTCGTCAGATTGTGATTTGATCTAGTCTCCATGAATGCGAAGCCGCCGCCGAAAGAGCGCCGGGCTCTCGTACTTGGCGCCTTGCACCCACATGCCTACCTTGTCCCGCCTTGCCTTCGCCTCCGCCTGTTCCAACTCCCGGCAGTACACTTGGCACGGTGTCCCGCGATAGACCTCGGCGAAGCCCATCGCTGCCATCAGAAGGTTTACGTTGATCTGATCGTCCCAGATCACGGCCAGGACACGCCCATAGCGGTCCGGGCCGTAGGTCTCCACCTTGACGGTCTTCCCGCCGATCAGATGGTCGAGGTAATCGCGGGCCTCCTGGCCGAAGGGCTGGCCGGGCTTCCTGCCGTGGGGGATCTCAGGAGCATCAATGCCAAGCAGGCGGATGCGAAGCCCGGTCTGGTTCGCGGCGATGGCGACGACGGTATCACCATCGCTAACGCGCTCCACGGTGGCGGTGAGGGTGCGAGGGGTGGCGGCGTGAGTGGAGGGCGGAAGGAGCAGGAGGACTGCTGCAACGATGGAGAAGCAGACTCGCCGAGCGTTCATGCGCAACCCGCGTGAATCCGAGCGAAGCTATACTCCGTGTGGCCGGTCAACGGTTTGCATCACCCGCGGGCCGCGAAGCGGACCGTCGGGTGCATGCAGAAGTTAGCCCGGGGTCCCGTTGATTGCACTTCCAGAAAACGCGCCGCGAGCCACCCCATCCTGTTCCAGTCATAATTCGTGCACGATCACATGGGTCGGTGCGTTCATCGCCTCGGCACTCGCACGGACATGCCGATGGTGCGTGAACAACACGATCTGCGTGCGCGATGCCACGTCGGCGAGGACGCGGAGACCTGCAGCAGTTCGTTCATCATCGAACTGCACCAATACGTCATCGACGATGAAGGGCAGTGGCTCGCTGGTCGCGCACGACGCCTCGACGGCGGCGAGCCGCAAAGCGAGGAAGAGCTGGTCCCGCGTGCCCTCGCTCATGCCGTGCGCGGGCACGCGCTTCCCGTCGGGTCGCACGCCAGTCAGGATGGGACGCTCGTCGTCCATGTCGGCCTCGAGCCGCTCGAAGCTGCCGAGGGTCATCTCTCGGAAGAGCGCGCCGGCACGCAGCAGCAGCGGGGCCTGGTTGCGGCGGCGGTAGTCGTCGATCCTCCTCCCGAGGAGCGTCGAAGCGACGCGCAGTCGAGTGTACCGCACCACGTCCTCGCGGAGCTTCGCGAGCGTCGCCTGGATCTCCTCGGCCTTCTCGCTCGCGGCCGAGGGGCCATGGAACAGCCCCAGTTGCGCTTGCGCTGTGGCTCGCGCGTCGCGCGCCGCCGCCAGGTCCTTTTCCGTTTCGACGAGAAGCGCACCGATCTCGCCAAGCCGAACGTCCATGGTGTCGCGGTCCGCACCTGCCGCTTCGGCCTCGAGTTCGGGGATCGACGCTCCGTCGCCACTGCGAACGAGGTCCCGGTCAATTCGCTCCATCTCCCCTCGGCACGACCGAAGCTCGGTGCTCCGCTGTTCAACCATCGCGAGATCAACGTCCGGGCCGCAACGTGCTTCGCCGCGCAGCGTCATGAGCGTGAGCTTGGCCGCTTTCACCCCTGCGCCGTCCCGTGCGATGTCGACCTCAAGATCGGCCTGACGTTCGCGCGCCTGCCGCCGGCGCTCGTCTTCTTGGAGTGCATCGGCAAGCCGCTTGTGCACGGCCTCGACCCAGCGGTCTTCGGCTTCGTGCTCGACGGTCTCGCCGAGACGCAAGGCAAGTGCGCGCACGTCGTCGCGGAACTGCTGGGCATCGCGGTCGATCCCCGCGATGCGTGCGTCGTAGCCGGCCGCCTCATCGAGCGCACGTAGGACCTTCTCGATGGCGTCGAGAGCGGCGAGGACGTCGTCGGGCGGTGTGGCATCGCCGGACAGGAGGCCTCGGGTCGCCTCCGTCCACTTGCGCTGCCACTCGTCGATGTCCGCCTGTGCCGCGCGCTTGGCCTTCTCGGCGTCGATGGCCGCCTGGCTGGTCTCGCTCGTCCGGCGCACGTGCTCGCTTCGGGCGTGATTCTCCTTCTCGACGCGATGCCGCAGTCTCTCCCCCGCCGCCAGGGTCGCCGCCAGCCCCGCGAGGGGACGCGCGTTGGGATCAAGCGCCGTCATCGCGGCGCGCAGGCTCTTCACCTGCTTCTCGATCCACGCGTCGAGTCGTTCCAGCTTCTCGCGCGCTTCGGCGAGAGCCTGCGACCGCTCGAGCAGCCGTTCGAAGTCGGTCCGCCACGCGCGCGCGTCGTCGATCGACGGCGGCGTGGTGAGCACGCGTTTCCACAGAGCACGCCAGTTGGACTCGATCTCGGTGGCCGATTCCTTCTGCCGCCGCCCGGCTGCCTCCGCGTCCTCCATCTCCTTGCCGAGGCGCTCACGGTCTTCCAGATACTGCGCAAGTTTCGCGACGTGCTCCGCCTCAGCACGCAACCGGTCGGCGACAGTGTCTGCCTCCTTTACGGCGCGCGGGTAGAGCTCGATGAGCTTCCCCTTGCCAAGGAGCTCACGCGCCTTTTCGGTGACGTCGCGGTCCTTCTCCCAGTGCTCGCGCAGGAGTTCGAATGCGGCATCGCGGCGCGCCCGGACCGACGCGAGATCCTCATCGGTCGGGACGGCCTTCTTGGTGTGGAGCGTCTCGATCTTGACGCCCAACTCCCGAGTCTCCTTATCGAGGCGCTGGCGCTCGGTCCCGGTCGCACGGGCGACATCGCGGAGTTTCTTCTCCCGCGCCTCGAACCGCGCGATCACGGCCGCGCTCGGCGTGCGCAACTCCTCCAGCCGGTCGGCAGTCGCCGCGGCAAGACCGAGTTTCTCGAGCCCGGCGTCGCGCTGCGCGGTGAACCGCTTCACTGCCTGTGCGGCCTTCTCCCGTTCGTCCTCGGCGTCTCCGCCGCGTCGGGCCTCGTTGATCGCGACGACGAGTCGCTCGGCATCGCGCGTGGGTGGGAGCTGGGAGGCCTCGCGCTGGAGGGCCTCTTTCTGTTCGCTCGCCTTGGCACCGTCCCGGTCGGCGGACGCCAAGCGCTCATCCAAGCGTTCGCGCTCCGCCGCGAGCTTCTGGATACGGGTGCGACGGCTGACGAAGACCCGTAGCGCGGCTGCTGTCTCAAGATCGAGATCCGGACGCCACTCTGCGAGCAAGCGGTTCGCCAGCGCGCGCTGCTCGTCGCGCTGCCCGATGAGCCTGGGCCGGTCCCCGAGCGCCTTGCGGTGCTTCCCCAAGTCGATGTGGAGTCTGTTTACGGCATCCGACTCGGCCACGAGCGGCGGCGTCGGGCCGAGCCGATCGACGAGTTCGTTCTGCTCGCGCAGATCGTTCTCCGCGCGTTCGAGATTCTGCGTAGCACTGCGAAGTGCCGTCTCCGCCTCCTGACGTCGCTTTGGGAAGTCCTCAGGGAGGAGCACGGTGTCCGTGTTCGCGGCGAGGCGCTCTTGAAGACCGTTGCGCTCCGCGAGCATCGGCAGGACGCGCTTCACGCGTTCGATCCGCGATCGTTCGCGCGCCAGCTCCTGCTCGTGCTTCGAGAGCCGCGTGACCGCCTCGGCGGCGTCGCGCAACGCCTGCTCCCGACGCGCCCACTCGTCGGCCGACACGGTCGCCTCGCGCTGCGCCGCGCGGAGTTCGCGGAGCTTGCCGACTCCTTGGTTGACGGCGCGCTGGTGACCGCGCGGCGCGTAGAGCGCCGAGGCCTCATCCTCAAGCGTGCTGCGCATCTTCCGGAGATGTGAGACTCCCGAGCCCGCGGCAAAGAGGCTCTCCCCGAGGTCTCCGTGGCCTTCGAGGATGTCGCGGCCGCCTTGCACGAGACGGGCGTGGTCGATCCCCCAGAACATCTCGAACTTCTCGGCGCTCTCGCCGCCCAGGAACCGGTCCAGCGCATGGTCGTCAAGACGTGTCTCGTCGGGCGCGAGCAGCGTGTTCTTGTTCCCCTTGCGCCGCACGAACGCGATCTTGGTCCCGCTCGAGTGGCGCAGACGTCCGCCGATGCGCAGTGCGTCGTAGGGATGCAGGAAGGCATCGCTCGTTTGTCCGGGGATGCCGTACAGCGCCGCGTGGAGCGCGCGTAGCGCGGAGCTCTTCCCGGCCTCGTTGGGTCCGAACACGACATGGAGGCCGGGATTGCCCGCGCTCAGATCAAGTGTCTGACCGCTGAACGGACCGAACGCCGTGAGTTGCAGTTCGAGGAGCTTCACGAAACGGATCCCTGTCGAGCGATTCGCCCGAGGAGTAGTTCCCTGGCCTCGACGACCATGCGGGCCAGGGTTTCCGGCGCGTGCGGATCGGCCGCGTCGTCACCGTCGAGCAGTTCCCGCGGCAACACGCCGCGGACGTCGGCGAGCGATGCGCGCAGCGCCTCGATCTCTGCGGGATCGCCCGCGGCGGACGCGATGTCGCGGATGAGACCTCCGATCGCGTCGTCGCGTGTCGCGAGCTGCGCGAGATCGACGGTGCGCTCCGTCGCGAAACGCACTTTCTCGATCCAGACGTCGGCCGAGCCCACACCGGCTGCCAGTGCGCGGACTTCCTGCGTCCACCGATCCGGATCGGACGCGATCTCGTCGTGGCAGGCCACAGGCCCGGCGACCTCGACGCGGACCGCCAACGCGCGGCCGTCCGAGCGATCGGCTTCGGACGTGATGGCGCGCGCCACACGATCGAGCACCTCGCCGGTCGATGAAGCTCCCTCGGCGTCGATGCGGCTGACGACCCAACGCAGGACGTCTACCGGGCGTTCCTCGACGTGCTTGACCGCGCCGTTCTCGACGGTCACGAGCGTGCAGCCCTTGGGACCGGTCTCTCGCGCGTGACGGCCCTGTAGGTTCCCTGGGAACACGATCCAGGGCTCTTGCGACACGACCTCGCGCTTGTGAACGTGCCCCAGGGCCCAGTAGTGGTAGCCCTTCTGCGCGAGGAGCTGCGACGACGTCGGCGCGTAGGGCGCGTGCCCCGGGCGACCGTCGAGGCTCGTGTGGAGCAGCCCGACATGGAAGAGGCGTCCATCGGCTGCCGGATACACCGTGGTGAGATCCGCGGTGACCTCGCGGGTCGCGAAGCCCTGCCCGTGTAGGGCCACATCGAACGCCTCGACGAAGCGTGTCTCGGGCTTCTTCGTGGAGAAGAAGTGCACGTTGTCCGGTGGACGCAGGTTCTTCGTGAGCTGGCTCGCGGCGTCGTGGTTGCCCGCAACGACGAAGACCGGGATCTGTGCCTCCCGCAGTCTCACCATCTGCTCGCCGAAGAAGAGACCCGTGCGGTAGTCCTTCCAGTCCCCATCATAGAGGTCGCCAGCGAGCAGGACGAAGGCCACTTCCTCGTCAATCGCTAGGCCAACGAGGTTCTCGAACGCCCGCCGTGTCGCACCGCGGATGGCGTCCACGGGTGCTGACTCGTAGTCGCTCAGCCCGACCAGCGGGCTGTCGAGGTGCACATCGGCAGCGTGCAGGAAGCGAAACATCTCACTCATTCCTCAGTTCGATCGGGCTAACTACAATTATACAGTCTGTATAAACCCTCAAACACAGACGATTCTTCTCTGCATATGACACTCGAATGGATCACGAGAGAATCACGTAACTTCGGCCCCGCAAGCCGTTCCGCGCCATTGGAGGCTCTGCCAAGATCCGGTATGTGCAGACTGTATAAGACGCCTCAGAGCCCATAGAAGCGGCTGCGAACATCGCGCCCGCATCCGCCTGCTGATCCAGGGCGCCTCCTGGCGCTGGCAATCAAGAGGATGGGTGGTAGGGGATCTACGGGGAGATCGTACCTCCAAAGCCTGCCAGGAATCAAGGCCCTTTTGACGGCGACCAGGGCCTCGGCAGGGAGGGCATGGACCTCGGCCTCCATGGGGGTGGCAGCGGCGAGAAGGCCGCCGATCTCGTGGCGAGCATCACCCACGCGGTAGCCCCAAGGAAGAAACGCCTGGGCGTCCGCCGGGAAGCGACGGCCCAAGCGAGGTATCCCGCGAGGAGATTCCCGGCGAAAGGGGGGGGCGCGAGGAAGGCAGCCGGGAGGACAGTGTGGCGGCCTACCTCACCTTCGGCTCGATCCTGATCACATCCACGAAGTCGAGGAACACCTGCCGGTCGCTCTAGGTGTAGGGCATCATCGAGAGATGCAGGTCCACCCAATACCCATCCCGAACGAGATGCCCGGAGAAGTGCAACTGCTCTACCGTCCTCCCCGCCAACTGCGACACCTGAAACTTCACGGCGAATTCGAGCAGCGCGAACCCGTTCCGCTCGGAGCGGTCCAGCAGTTCGGCGGTAGCCAGCTGGGAAGTCCGGTTCCGCCAGTAGGCGTCGCGGCACGCCTCGGCAGTGGCGCACGTCCCGGCGGGTTCGATGCGGACGGAGACGTTCAAGCCCGTCGAGATGTGGCTGAACAGGTAGTAATGCGCCCGGCCGTCCGGGCGGTCTCGCTCAGCGAGCAGCGTGTACCCATCCCTCGGGAACCGTACGACCCAGCCGACCTCGCGGGCGGAGATGCCGATCATGCCGTCTGCCTCGGAAAGGTCAGCGTACGCGGGAATGGCGGGGATCAGCAGGGCGAGTGTGCCGACGAAGGCCACCAAAACCGCACAAGCTTCTGCGAGGGTGTTGAGGGCGTAAAGGAGGTTTTTCTCACTCATTCCGTCAGCCTTCCCGTCGGTACGCTTTCCGTTGCCCCTCCAGCCACGCCTCAGCGATCCGGCGCATCAGCAGTTCCCGCGTAAACGTGGGCTGGGCCTCAATAGATGCCAGGACGTCAGCAGCCTTTTCTCGGTCTACGTCGGCCAGGCCGGCAATCTGCAGGATGGCAGCGGCATGTCCCTCTGCCTGTGGCCTCCCCTTGGCCGATTGGATCTCCGTCTGGAGTTCTGTCAGGAGAGACGCTGGGACTTCCCCGGCTTCAACGGCCTGGGCCACGCGATGCAGGAGCCAGGGCTCGAAGGTTTCCATTGGCTCCCGCACGTCACCTCCAATACCTTGTTTCGACCGGCTGCTCAGTTCGAGTCCTGGTTGGCTCCCCGAATTGGACGAAAGACAGAACCTTTAGAGTGGCTTTCGCCTTGAACGAAGTTGCAGGCTGACCAGAGTTGAGTCCAGAACAGTCCGAGAAACTGCGTTGGTGGAGCCCGTATCGGGATTCGAACCCGAGTTATGGTTACGATCACGTCTTCGCAATTAGTTTCATAGAGTTACAGAGGTCGGAGAGGTCAAAAAATGGGTACGACTAAAACACGAGGGGCGATTTTGGCTGCCCAATGTGAAGTGCCCAGTTGGATGCACGCATGGCTTGCCGCCTGAGAATTCTGACATGTTCGTGCAGACTACAGCTCTCCAAGACTGCTAGCAGCTTGAAACCGCTTATTCTTTTTGAGTTCCGGGTTTAGGCGGGCGATCAGCTCGCTCAACCTCCACCAATACGGGGTGACATCCCATCTACCCCGTAGGTCAAACTTCATCCACGGCGTCCTCGATAGGATCCGATCTGCTCTTAGTGCCCCGAGCGGAAGGGGATTCCTGAGCAATGCAAGTTGTCGAACATTCGCCTGCCATCCCCACTTTCGGTCTCGCCGAGGGCGCGTCGTGACCTCGAAGATATTCGCAAAGGAGTGCAAGAGGTCCTCGTCCGCTTTATACTTCTTGGCCTCTGCCATGGTACCTGCCCGCCACATCAACACAAGGTCGCCAGGTCGCGCACGACCGGAAACGGTCCACTGCATCTGATTTCGCCTTCGGTAAGGGGTTTGGTCGAGGCCCCATTGGAATTCCGGCAGCGTGGACTGGAGCCATACGCGCCGGCCGAGACCAATACAGCTCCGCAGCTCAATTACCTCTGCATGCCGCTCGCATTCCAGCCAATCATGATGCCAGCAAACAACGAGCCCCTTCTTCGGCCGTACGCCCTTCAGCTGCCGGAGGTGCCTCTTGAAAGCATTGGACCGGTATTCGAACTCGATCCAGATCCTCCGCGTACCATTCGGGGTCCTTCGGTAGGCGTAACAATCGGGGAAACGATCCTGGATGCGATCGATTATTGGGAACCCAATCTTCTTGTGGAGCTTCGCAAATAGAAGGATGACGCCCGCCTCGTTCTCGGGAGCATGCTGGACGCCTTCAATGGCAATTGGCTCGGATCGTTCGTGTTCCCGGGATGCGCCCATATGTGTCTCCTCCTGAGCTGAGCAGGCAGCTACTGAAGTGATTCGCCTGAACTAGAAATTCACCTCGACAAAGCTGACGCTATATAGGACGTCATAAGTAATACAGCATAATTCTGTTGAATTCTCGTCGTCCCTCGCGTATTTTAGGCTTGAGGAGGGACACGAGATGAGACGTTTGGAGATCACCGATCGCGAGATGATGCAAATCGCCTTGCAGAACGAAATCCTCCGGTCCGAAGAGGCACGGTATGATCACCGGCTCCACGGAGTGTTGCTCGTCTCTCACGGCATGTCCTGTTATGAAGTCGGCGGGGTGTTCGGACATGATCCGACCACCATTCAGCGATGGGTCCGGAGTTTCGAGACGAGAGGGTTCAGCGGCTTGCAGGACCAGGAGCGACCGGGGCGTCCGCAGCGGCTGACGCCCGAGCAGTTGCCGCGCGTGAATCGGGCTCTTCGGACCTCGCCGCGCGCGTTCGGATACGCCCAGAACCTCTGGGATGGGAAGCTGTTGTCGCACCACCTCGCCCAGGCCGAGCAGGTGGTGTTGGGCGTGCGCCAGTGTCAACGGTTGTTTCATCACCTGGAGTTCCGGCTGCGAAAACCGCGGCCGGTCATTGCCCGGGCGAATCCGGAGGCGCAGCAGGCTTTTAAAAAAACGCCGCCGGCTGGCCCGAAGAGACGACGTGGATCTGTGGAGTCTGGATGAATGCCACTTCCAGCAGCATGGATCCCGAGCCACCATGTGGGTGCCCCCAGAGGATAAGGATCCCATTCTCCTGCTGGCGCCGACCCGCAAGTCGGCGGCCTTATTCGGTGCGGTCAACGTCAGCACGGGGAAACTGGTGACTCAATTTGACCCGAAGTTCAATGCCGTGACGTTTCAAGGCTTCCTTGGCCGGCTGCTCCGACACCGACGTAGGGCACGGGAGATGGTGATCCTCCTCGACAATGCGAAGTACCACCACGCGGTCGTGCTCCAACCGTTCCTCCGGCACCACCGCCACGAGCTGGCCTTGGAGTTTCTCCCGGCCTATAGTCCCGAATTGAACCCGATCGAGCGGGTCTGGAAGCTGACCCGAAGGCTCTGCACGCACAATACCTATTTTGAAAGGCTTGAAGCTCTAGTCGATGCGGTGGCCAAACAGCATATGATCTGGAATGCTCCCAATGATACATTGCGGAAATTGTGCTGTATTATTTAAGACGCCGTGTATAACTCTCACCGAAGAGCGAAGTCAAGATGAAAAAAGGCTCTCTCAGGCGTCGGGTCCAGATGGGGCGGCAGTGCTTAGGATTGCGTGTATCAGAGGGCATAGGGAGTGTCAAGAGCAGACGGCCGCCGTTCAAGTAAGCACGGGGGGCTAGAGATATACTCCTGAACCCCGAGTTTAAGCTCGGATCACGTTTTCCCTATTGTTGGCATGTGGTTACACGGACGGGAGCAGTGAAAAACTGAGTGCGACTAAAACACGAGAGGCTGATTTTGGCCACTACGCTCGGCTTCAGCGGCGGCGCGGAGCGCCGTCCGCTGGAAGCCGTTGTTAGGCGCGAGCATTCACCTCTCGTGTCTCGAACAACGTGCGTGGGCCAGAGAGATCTACCGGCTTGCCTCCGCGTCGAGCCGACACCCTGGCGAATGTTGCCGGCACCTCACTCTCTGGAAGGTGGTCCATGAAGCGCAGCGCCGAGCTGGCGACATAGTTGGCGTCGAGCTCCATCGCTATCCACTTGCGTCCGAGTTGCTCTGCTACCCTCCCTGTCGTGTTGGAGCCCGCGAAGATGTCGATGACCAGGTCATCGTGATCCGTCAGGAACTTGATGAAGAACTCTGGCAACGCGGCGGGGAAGCGTGCTGGATGCCCTTCGAGGCCGACAAGCTTCGCTAACCGCAGGTACGACGAGTTGCTTTCGGTGTTCGGGATCTGGAGCAGGTTCGGCGGAATTGCGGCTCCGTTCTCCGGAGAACCGAAGCCCATGCTGATTTCGTGCCCCGAGGGTCGGTCCTTCGGCTTGTAGAACTTCCCGGGATTCTTCAGCAACGTCTTCATGCGCTCGGAGTAGGGAACCAACACGTTGCGGACGTCGGCCTTTGGCCACTCGGACCTGGAGAACCACCACACGGTGTTCACCGAATCCTTCGCGCGTAGCTTGCGCTTATTCACCCACTCGATCGGAGACGGGAGCTTCGCTGGGTTGTGCCAAAAGAACTCTTCGGCAAGGAACAACCCTACTTCGTCGCACATCTTCAGAAGCACGCGATACTGGTACAGCGAGCGGATGGGGACGCCGCGCTGGTATGCGCCACCAAGGTCGAGGACGAAGCTCCCCGTCTCGCGGAGGACGCGACGGACCTCGACGCCGAAGCTACATAGCCACTCGACGTAGTCGGCTTGATCCTTGTTGCCGTATGCCTTCTGCCGCAAGAGTGCGAAAGGCGGCGAGGTCACGACAAGGTCCACGCTTTTCTCAGGAAGCTGCGCGAGCAGCTCCCTTGAGTCGCCAAGGTAGCAGGCGCCATTCCTCGTCTTGTAGACGGGCGTCGGCAGCACGCCGAAGGCGTTCGAGGGAATTCGCGTCATGGTGTCGCTCCCGGTGTCCAGTTCTCAGCGATCCAGCTCTCCAGGAATGTCCACAGTACTGTGAGGGCGAAGTGCACGTCGGGGCGCTTGGCTTGGAGCGAAGCAATGTGCGGCGCGATTGACTCCTTGGGCAGGTGCGCGAGGGTCCAAGTCGGCCACGTGGATCCCGACTTCTCCGCGAGCGCCGCAATCTCCTTGACGGGAACGCCACGGAGGCGTCGGAGGGTTTCTGCCGATCCAGCCGCTACGTCAGGCGAGTGGGCCAGTCCCTTGATCAAGGGGTGGAAGCCGACAGCACCCAGGTCCGAGAGTGAAATCAGCGCCTCCTCTCGGATCTCTGGTGCAACGTCGGCGAAGGCTCGCACGAGGCACTCCGCAGCCTGTTCCGTTCCATGGCATCCGATAGCCCACGCGCAGGCGCTCCGGAGGAATAGGGGCTGGCTCGTGTCTTGGAGAACGAGGAGGAGAAGATCGAAGGCGCTGGGTGTCCTCGTCTCGGCGAGCGCGACCGCCGCCTCTAGGCGCATCTGATCGTCAGTATGCGTCAGCAGCGTCGCCCGGAATTGCTCCTCAGCGGAGTCCCCGACGACTTCGCAAAGGAAGGCGCGAGACTCCATCTGGACGTAGGGATCCTCCTCCGGATCATTCGCGAGATCTCGAACCTCATCCACGAGCCGGGCGAGGTGTCTGAGTCGCGCCAGTTTGCAGCCGGTGAATCGCACTGTGCGTTCGCGGGAACGCAACATCCTCGCCACCTCCGGTTCGTCGCAGCCGCCGGCGCACCTGAGCTGATCGTCGGCTAGTGGCCGCACTTGGCCGGCGACGACTTGGTTTTCCTTGAACTCGTCGCCCGCCGTCACGAAAGGATTCTCGTCGGAGCCGAGACGGAAGTGACTCTCCCTTTCCGTGCCGGCAAGCTTGTAGTCGAGACGTCCCTCCCTCACCGACCTCACATACCCGGCGGCCCTGGCGAAGCGGGCCTTCCACGAGACTTGAACCTCGGAGCCCTCGGTCACGCCTTTTGGCTTCTGCTGCTTGGGCGCGACGGACCTGAACTCGCCGACACGGAAGAAGTTCACGAGCCCGACGGGCGACCAAGAGGTCAGCGTGCGTTCACGCCACAGCGAGCGCGGCTCCTTGAGCAAGCCTTCGCTCCAGACCTGTTCGTCCGCGACGAGGATCGGGAACGCGATCCAGTCACCGTCCAGCATGCCGTAATCCCATGCGCGCTCGGCTTCGCGAGGGGAGTGCGACATTGTCAGGTCGGGTCTCGTCTTGGCGCGGGACTCGACCCGAAGTCCACAACGGGTGCAACAGAGGTCCGGTATCCGGACGCGCTTCCGTTTGACGTCTCGCCAGATCCTGGTCGATAGCGAACCGCGTTCCAACTCCACGACGTCGTGGCCGCGGGCCTTTAGCGCTGCCTGGACCGCCCTCGCGCCCACTGCCCCGATGGCCAGCATGCGGAAGAAGCTGGAGTTCGTCTTGAAGGCGTTGCGTTGCGCCACTTAGTTCTCGGTATTAGGCGTGCTCACCGGTCATAGAATGCATGTTCGGACGGCCAGAAGCATGAGAGCAAGTAGGAGGTAGAACGGCCAGACGGATACGGACCCACACGCCACGAAGGCAGCCTTCATGGACCCGGTGAGCCCACTGCCTGGGGTCACGATGAATACGTCTTCGACCTCCGCTTTGCCCTCGTGCAACTTGCCGATGAAGTCGTTGTAGCGTTCGCGGAACTGTCGTTCGAGGCCCAGGTAGTACGCGTCCAAGAGGAAGAAGAGACCGACTGGCACGAGCGCGATCCAGACGTACCCCGGCTCGCCCTTATCGGCTACCACAACGATGATCGCGGAAACGAGGGCGATACACCACGTCTTTGCACCGGCGCTGTTCGAGGCGATGCGACCAATCACCCCTTGGAGGATCGTGAGGTAGCTCTGAACTGCCGGCGAATCCAGATTGACCGTCTTGTTCATGGCGTCACTTGAGCAGGCTTTTCAGGTTCTCCCAGTTCCACCTGTAAACACGGCCCGCGTCCGGAACCGCCCATGTCTCGGAACCATCCTTGTAGCCGATGATCTGGAACTTCGTCATCTTGAGTTCGTTGGCGATCTTGACCTCCTTGAGCACCCCCGGCGCGGTTCGGGTCTTCGAGCCAAGCATCACGATGAACACGTCGGCACGCGAGATTGCTGCTCGCGCCTTGTCGAGCCAGGTCTTTTCGGGAGCTGCCTCCTTCAAAGAGAAGTCGATCACTTCGAACGGCGAGTCCTCAAGCTTCGCTTGGCCGATGATGAAGTCCTTGAGGGTCTTGTCATTGTCGAAGTCGAAGCTCACGAACACCTTCTTCTTGGCCATCTGTTCCTCCTGTGTTGTTCACGCGCCTAACTACGCTTATATGGTTTCCGCTTAAGGAACTCATCCCCCAATCCCTTCTCGCCCTCTACTCTAAACTCCTTGGGGGTGAGTGTCTCACTCATATTGGCACATGGCGCTCGCAAAGACATCCTCCTGCCCACCATAGGCATAGGAACAAAGCCGCAAGAAGAACAAGTAAGCAAACGATTAGTATTGTGCAAAACTGCTTCATTTCTCCCGCCACGCTGCCCCCAGGCCTTTGCCTGGTCAGGTACGACTATACTCACGGCGGATGATGGCGTCAAGTACGCTGACTCTCCCAAAATCAGGTGATTCTGACACTCTCGTTCAAGAGTCGATGAGGCCCGTTGGCGAGGGCCTTTCAAGCAGAAGTCGGCGAAGGGTTTTTGCCTGAGCCACACTCAGAGGGCGAAGAGCTAAACACGAACAAATGCCTACCCCAAGAGAGGCCTTTGCTTGTCTGAACGCCAGGTTCATGTCCTAGTGAGGGCTGCCTGCCACGAATCTGGGATCCCCCGGAGAATGCGTACGTGCCCACTCGACGACCAGATCTGAAAGGGCCGTCTCGAAATCGCCATCGAATGGTTCCTCAGAGGCTTCAGTGGACACGAGCTCTTTCAGCAACCTCTGAACATTAGTAGCCGCTCCGGGGTCGCCGGCCAGCGCAGCCAACATGCGCCACGGCTTATCCCGCTCGCCGGGAAACTTGGCATGTCCCGTCTCATCCTGCTCAACTGGGAGATGGGCCAGGTCAAATGCAGGAATCAAGACTCGATGCACCACACGGACGCCAGCGTTCCTTGCCTCGCGGATCTCCTGGGCCAAGGTAGCATTCGCCGTCCAAGCAGGATTGGCCGAGCCATCGCGCCGGTAAGGGGTGTCCGAGTCGTGCAGTACAGAGAATGGCACCTTGAAATGCCTGAGCATCCTGATCAACAGAACGAGCGTCTCCTTTCCCCTTGCCCTCGCAAGCAGCGGTCGGTCCGACATCGGCCAGCCGGCTCCCGCACGATTCATGATCCATTCGAAACATGCAAACTCCGTATCGCCTTCGATCAGCAGCGGGTATTGACCGAAAAACATCTCTGCCACTGCACTATCGAAGCGATTCAGCATCTTGAGATTCTCCTTCTCGCCTGCAGAGAAGGCAACCTCTCCGGCTCGATAGGTGTGGGGAGTAGGATTCGCCTCGCTTCGCGAGAGCCGAACTATGGTTGTGTGGTCTTGGAGGGGATCGATGAAGGATGGAGCGTGCGACGACAGGATGACCTGCCAGGCAGGGTCCTCTGCTAGCGCGTAGAGGTAGCGGCTGGCAGCGCGAATCGCCGCCGGATGAAGACCAACCTCGGGCTCGTCGATCAGCAGCATGTAGCCCGGGAGAGCCAGACTCGGCGGGGCGGTCGCTGCCTCTGCTTCCGAGGTGCCTGCCTCCTGTCCTTGGAGCTCTTCTTGAAGCCTCTTGATCTCCTCGCTCTTCGCGACCTTCGTCTCCTCCTTCTTGACCGTATCCCTTTCCTTCTCTAGTTTGGCTATCTTCTTCCTCAGATCTGTGATGGCCTTCTCCCTTCCAGCCTTGAGTCCGGCCACCGTCTGAAGCCGTGAGCGAACCTGAAGGAGCGCCCAGAATAGTGCACGTTGCGACCCTGTTCCTTGCTGGTTCCACCGAACCTCGTCCGACCACTCAGTGAAGCGAACACCAGAATTCTTTGTGAGCTGTGCGGCTAGATCTATTTCGAGCTTCCCAAGTCCGATGTCCAAGTCTACGGCCAGGTGCGGAAAGATCTGGGATTGAGATCGATTCAGGTCCTCCTTTAGGCTCTTGATCTTCTCCCGCTCCTCCTGAACGGGCTTTTCCGCCAAGGCAACGAACACGTCCAACGTCTGCCTGAGCTCTGACTCAGTGTCGCGCTGCAACGTCTTGAGCCTTTCAGCGACGGGCTGAAGCACAAGCGCAAGAAGAGCCTTGTGTTCTTCCTCTGGGTCCTGGAGGGTACCTACTCGGAGAGGCACGGGAAGACGACTAGTGAACACCTCATCTAGCCCGGCGGCCTTTGTGTCCACTGCCCAGTCGTTGGCTTCGGGATCCCAAGTGGTGCGCACCGGTTTCCACGCTGTTTCGCGACGCCATTCCCACCTGCTCCGCACCAAGAGCAGGTCCCCCTCTGGTGCCTTCCATTTCTCCGCGATGTTCGGGGTCCCGGTGGGAATGTGAACCCAAAGCTCCACGGAGGCAGGGGAGTCGCCAGCACGCTTGCACAGATCAGTCTCCGCGAACGTAGCCTTGCCGGCGGCAAGTTCGTAGGCGCGGAGGACAGTTGACTTGCCCGTGTTATTGGGACCCACGAGACAGAGGATCTCGTCAAGCGTAACTGTCAGACCTTCAGGCCCGATACAACCGAGGCTCGAAAGCCTCATCCTGACGAGACGCGATCTGTCGGGCAAAGCGTTACCTCCTGAACTCCTTGGAGCGAGTAGCGCCAAATCGGGATAGGGGGGAGCCTCGCGACTCCTCCCCTCCCACACCACCGTACGTACGGATCACGTATACGGCGGTTCGGCGGATTAAGTGGGAGAGCTACCTCTCGACCAGCTGCGGCAGCCCTGCCACCGGAGCGTCGTCGCCCCGTGCCCCAGCCGCGGTTTCATCCCCATGGACCTCGCGGCCCAGGGGCAGCGCTAGTGTCCCGTCCCATTTAATACTTGACAATGAATCTCATGCGTGTTTCTATGAGGCATGTTCAGCAAAGCGGCCCCGCTGGCGGTCGTTGCCGGTCAGCGGCAGCAACTGGAGACCTTGGCCCGGGCCGGGACCACCCCGCAGCGGATTGCCCGGCGCTGTCAGGTGATCCTCCTGGCCAGCCAAGGGATTGCGAACCACGCGATCGCCCAGCACACGGGGCTGTCCCGGCCGACGGTGCTCGCCACGCGGGCGGCCTTCCTCCGAGGGGGCGTCGAGGCCTTGCGCCAGCGGCCCCGGCGCAAGCGCGGCGGTCGCGTCCTCACCCCAGAGGGGGAGCAGCGCATCCTGGAGACCACCCTGAAGACGCGCCCCCTCGCCGGGACCCACTGGAGCGTCCGGACCCTGGCCAAGCACCTGGGCGTCTCGCGCATGAGGGTCCAGCGGGTCTGGCAGCGCCACGAGGTTCAGCCCCATCGGGTCGAGAAGTTCAAGCTGTCCAAGGACCCCCGGTTCGAAGAGAAAGTGCGCGACATCGTGGGCCTCTACCTCGATCCACCAGCGCGCGCCTTGGTGCTGTGCGTGGACGAGAAGAGCCAAATCCAGGCGCTGGATCGGACCGCCCCCCTCCTGCCGCTGCGCCCCGGCTGCCCGGAGCGGCAGACGCACGATTACCGGCGCTATGGCACGACGACACTGTTCGCCGCCTTCAACATCCTGACCGGCAAGGTCATCGGGACCTGCCAGGGGCGCCACCGGGGCCGGGAGTTTGTGAAGTTCCTCCAACACCTGGAGCAGGAAGTCCCCTCGGATTTGGAGATTCACCTTGTCGTCGACAACTACAGCACCCACAAGAGCGCCACGGTGCAACGCTGGCTGAAGCCCGCGAAACGCCGCCGCTTTCACACCCACTTCACGCCGACCAGCAGTTCCTGGCTCAACCAGGTGGAACGCTGGTTCGGCCTGATCACCGACCGGATGATCCGGCGGGGCACCTTCCGCAGCGTCGCCGAGTTGGAACGCGCCATCTACCAGTGGCTCGCGAACTGGAACAACGAACCCAAAGCGTTCGTCTGGACCGCGACCGCAGAGGTCATCCTTGACAAGGTCCGGCGTTGTAAAGAATTAGCTGGGACGGCACACTAGCAGCCTCACGGATGCCCTACCGCGTCTCGCCACGAGGTGACTGCTCCTCTCCTTCAAGCCCCTCTCGGGGCACCGTTCGGGCCTTCGGCTCCCAGCGTTGCGGCTCCGCCTATCTGTTGCCCCGCCTTTCGGCTTTGGGGTGCCTCACTAGCCTTGCCTGCCGCGAACCTACTTTGCCCTTGGCTGACTTCTGCCGGCCGCTCAGGCCGGGTTCCCCCGTCCTCAGTCCGCTCCTGCGGACAGCCGGCAGATCTCCCAGGGTAAGACACAGAACGTTTGGCGCGTAGACGCTGGATGTATCAAGCACACCCCGCTGCGGATGGAGGACTTCACGGTCACGTGCCCGCTCGTCCCGGGTGTACCACACCTCGTATCCGGTTCCTGTTCGTCGCCCCGCGCGTTTGGATTGGGCTTCCTCCAGACCCCACCTCACGGTGACGCCCTTGCCCTTCTCCTAGCCTTCGGCTCCGCGAGAACCTGGCGCGAGGACTTTCACCTCGCCCGTTCTGTGCCATGCCTGGCACACACGCTCCGGTTCAGCGGCGGCGCGTAGCGCCGGCCGCTGCAACCGACGGTTGGGCAGCGCCTCGCCGACCCGTCCGCAGTCAGTACACGACGATACCGCTGGTAGCACGACCCACCAGCGCCACCAAACCGCCCGGATCCCCGCATTCATGCGCCGCTTCCGCTACGCTCAGATTACGTCGCTGCTTAGCATATCGAAGCGGACAAAGAACTCCTTGGGGCCAGTGGCGATCTTGAATTCATCAGCAAGTGTATCCGGGACGGGGACGAAGATGCGCTTCTTCGTAATCAGGGTCGTGGTGGAGAACATGCCGCCACCCGCCTTAGTATGCTCGATCGGGTCGCGCAGTTCAATGTCATAGTAGAGGCTTAGCCTTCCCGTCGCCTCTGTGAAGATGTAGATGACACGGTGGCCGCCCCACAGGATTCGCGTGGTGTGGGGCGTGCGGAAGAAGTCCGCCTCGGTCCGCATGAGGCGATCTGAGAGGCCCAACAGCATTGTGAAGTTGTTGAGCTGCGGGTACTTCTCACCGGTCGTCAGGATCTTCATGTCCGACGACACTTCGTCCCGAATAATCGGTGGGCTCGGCGCGAACTCGATGCCCTCCTCGGCTGGCTGCGCCACTGGCGAGCCGACGACGCCGGGTACCTCCGCCTCAATGGAGCCCACTTGCTCGCGAGAGACGCTCTGGCTCTGCGCTCGCGCCCTAGAACGCGCGGTTCTCAACACCTCGGTGAGGCTCGCGGACCCGGAGAGGTACTCGCCGAGGACACCCTCCAGATCACCCCGATCGGTCTCTTCGTACCGGTACAACTCGCGGTTTCGCTGCAGCAACTTGCGCAGGGCATCCACGCCGTCCCGCGTCGAAGACGGTACGAACTCCTGGATCCTCTGGTAAATGTGTACCCTGACAAAATCCTTTATGAACTGCGTGAAAAGGTCGTAAGCCTTGTCGTGGAACTCGAGCAGCGGTGGCAGCAGAGCGCTCGATCTAGCGATGTGAATCTGGAGCTGCTCACCCACCTTCTGGGGCAGCACAGTGACCCCGTGGGAAATGTCAGCGAGCAAGAGCTCCACGTCGGGAATCAAATAGTCGTCACGCAGTATGGATGCGATCCGCAGCAGGACGGAAGCCTCGCGCCAAGTCAGTTCGGTACCCTTGTAGATACGCGTGACTTGCGCCGAGTCCGGCACCTGCGGGATGCCCAACATGTGTTGCACGTAGTGGAGTTGCACTTTTCGGCGAGGATTGCCTTGCGCGACATGGAGCAGGCACGCGCTCTCGTTCGCGAAGGTCGTCAGAATGTGTCGATCCGAGCCGGTGTAGTAGTGTGCGGTCCGCGTGCCGACGTGCGACTTGACCTCGCCCAACGGCACGTCTTTGTCTTCGGGCAACACGCGGACCGAGACTTTACCGGCGAGGTCGTACCGGCTATGCAACGCTAGCCATTGCAGGAACGCGTTGTTCTTGTCTGCCCCGGTAGTTGGAGCCAGCAGCTCCGAAGCTGCTCGCTCTGCAAGGCCGACCAGCCGGGTAACTTGGTCGATGCTCTCGCGGCTCAACGCCTCGCGTCCGGCGGTTGGCTGTAAGAACGACAGGTTCGCGAACCCGCCAAACTGATAGTTGCTGATCGCCGGGATCGGTGCCAGACCGAAATGCGAACGGAGCCCCATGAGCTGCCCGCCGGCTTGCAGAAGGGTCATACTACCTTCGACGGCGTTGCCTGCGAGGGTAACGTCAGCGGCGAGGACCAGAATCTGCCCGTTCGAGTCAGCCCGAACGTCGAAAGTCCCGCTGCAAAGGTCCTCGTTCAGAGTCTGCGATCCGAGGTGGGCGAAGGCACGGCCAGCGATCGGGGGCCGCGATTCGACAGTGCCGCCGCTGATCAGGCTCCCGTTGAGGTAGACGGGCACTGGAAGAAGTCCAATGTAGGGCTCCAGGTACCGCTTCGCCTGTTCCGGGCTGATCGGATGTTGGCTGTCGAGGACAGCCACCACCGTAGTCCCAACGTCCCGATCCGAGACGACGTGCTCCAAGCTGATGCACTCCTCGGCGATCCTGAGCGAGTCTCGCTCGGCCACGCTACGCAGCACCTTCGTGCTACCGTCGGCCCGCGTCTCGACCGTGAGCCGAGTGCAGACGCCGAAGTTCGCCATTGCACCAATGCCGAACGTGCCCACCACCCCGGCCCGACGGGCGCCGTCTGAGTGCTTGCCGCTAGACCCGGTCTTCCAAAAGTTCCCTCGGAGGACCTCCTCGTTCATGCCGATCCCGTTGTCCGTGATTGAAATCTCACCGCTACCAACGAGGATTTCGATCCGGCCCCCGTCGGCTAGCGTGCCGGAACCCGCGAACCGCATGCGAACCGCATCGTAGGCGTTCTGCACGTTCTCGCGGAGGAGTGCGAGGGGCGAGTCGTAGATCTCGCGGGTGAGGATCTCCAGCACCCGCGTCGTCTCTACCTGAAAGACAATACCGTCACTCATTCGAGCCGCCTTTCACGGATTCGACGCAATATGTCGCGAACACTCGCGTCCATGCTGCCGGACACGAGATCCAGCCGGACGAACGCCTCCGTTTCCTCGCGCGTGCCGGCATCAAGGATTGCACCGCCAACCATCACCGCTTCCGCGCTCGTCAGTGGCGGCCACAGCGTGCCGATCGTGCGGCGTGCATCGCCCAACTCGCCAAGCGCTTTCACAAGCAGTGGACGCGCGAGCGGGATGTCCCTTAAGTGACCGAGAACCTGTAGCGCTTCACACCATTGACGAGATCCGAGAAGCTTGTCTGCTCGATCAAGCGCGAGCTGTGCGTCAAGCTGAGCGGGTCTGGTCCCGAGCGGCTTGCACAGTTCGAAGTCGAGGAATGACCTGTTCGTGATGTTGAAATGTCCAGGACCCCATACGGGTAGGTTGAACAACTTATTTACCATGTGCCGCTGGTTCACGCGGCCCCTCCAAGCATCCGTGTCCACCTCAACGACGTTGTAGCTGCGGGGGACTCCGGGCTTGAGGTTGCGTGGTTCTGCGCAGAGCGTGCTGGCGCTGATTATCGTCATCTTCCGGGGACTCGGGCCGAGCCGGTAGCGCTCGTCGAAGCACTCCGGCAAATGCTGGTGACCATGAAAGCCGAGCGACACGCCCGCATCTATGAGCAACTGGAGGAATTCGACGTCCAAGTAATCGTCCTGGGTCGGGCCGCCGACGAGGTTGTGGTGCCACGCCGCCGCAGTCAGCCAGCCGGCACGGTCGGTCTGGCGTAGAGCCCGGCACGCCTCAGTCAACGCGGTGGGATGGAAGGCGCCAGCACGACAGAGCGGGTCGTTGTTGTAGCAGCTGTTCAGCGCGACCAGGCAGAAGCCGAGGTCGGGAAAGTCGAACACGCCGTACTGCTGTTCGGGCACGAGCGGAAACGTACGCCGGCCTTGATAGAAGCTCTCGTAGGTCGTCGCGAAGTGGCGGAGCCGGTTGCGGTACCGCTCATCATCCGTGATCTTGAAGAAGCACAGCTCGCGCCAGGACCACCGCAACAGCGACCTCGGCGTGAATAGCTCTGCGACGAGTTTCGCCCTTTTCTCTGGTTCGGTTGGGACCTCGATCTTTTGGGCACTCCCCATCACGTCGTCGTACGACACGTCGTGGTTACCGGGCAAAATGACGATCCGTCCCCTGTTGCCGTCGAAGAATCGGTCGGCCAAGCCGACGAGGAACTGCTCCGTTTGGGCGTACTGCCGTTCCAGCTCCTGGGCGGCGCCCTCTGCGTTCGGCTTGACGCCGTACACGAGGTCACCGCTGACAATGCAAAGCGTTGGCCTGATGATTTCGGGGTCCTGCCCGCGGTATTGCTCGAAATCCCGCGCGAGCGACTCGAGGAGGGACGGGGTGTCTACCTCATCGCTGAGGTCGCGATGGAGGTCCGAGACGTGGAGGATCGAGAATCGCATGGCGAGTTCACACGACTATTGAGACAAGTCCAACATACCGACACTGGTTGCATCCGCCATACGAAACCGACTGGCCTCTAAGACCCGAAGGAGCAGCTCTTCTCATGTGCTCTGCCGCAGTCTGTGCGCCACCTGGCTGCCCAACTATGGTTATCTGGTTTCCGCCTAAGACTCCACGACTGCCTGGGGGCCAGCCTAAGACACCTAGCGGGAACGGAGGTGAAAACTCGTCCGGGCAAGGACTTACGTGCCGTGGACTGTGCCGTTCGGCGTCTTAGATGGTTTCCGGATAATCCCCCTACTCGCCTCTCCCCATTCTCTCTTGTCAACTGGGGACGCCTGCACCGCCCCAAAGAGCGACGGGCGCGAGTATGGAGGGTGTGCAGTGAGGGGAGGGGACCCCTCTGCGGGCTGGAGTGCAGAGGGATGCCCCGAGGACGAGGTGTGACCAGTGGAGAATGAGGGGAAGACACTTCAAAAGGCGAAAGAGCCCTCGGGGAGACGTGGATCTCCCGAGGGGCAGACCCATCACGAGGCGGGGGACCTGCACGGCTGCCCAACTGGTCGCTGTCCCCGGAGCAGGTCATGGAGAATCCTCCTTACCACGACCGGGGAATCAGGAACGTGATTGCAGCGTACCACTCGCCCACCACTCCTGTCAAGGTTGGGTCAACTGTGCCCCAGGGGGCCGCCACCGCTGGACCGTGCCACAGGAGGACCCGCTTCCTGCCGCCTATACCGAGGTAGCCGCTCCTTCCTGAAACCCGTCCCTTAAAGCCTCTAGCGAATTATGGAGCGGGGATTTCGTGGTGAGCCGGCGATGGAGAGTGGACTGCGGCACGTGGAGGGTCCGAGCGACCTGCCGCCAAGAATGGGTCTGCGCATAGAGCGCCCTGGCCTGGGCCTCGTCGAAGATTCGGGGTCGGCGCCCCAGCTTCTTCCCCTCGGCCTTCGCCCGCCGGCACCCCCCGCGGCCCCGTCGGCGCCGATGGCCAAGCCGGCCTCCTTCGATCGCATCCAGCAGCTCGCCACGGACGCCGGCGCCCGCTTCGGGGTGGACCCGGTCCTGGTCCTGGCCGTGATCCGCGCGGAGAGCAGCTTCAAGACCAACGCCTACAACTGGCTGACCGGCGCGGCCGGCCTGATGCAGCTCACGCCCATCGCCATCCAGGACCTGGCGGAACGGTTCGGCGTCGTGGTGAGCGATCCCTACGATCCCGCGCAAAACATCCTGGGGGGGACCGCCCTCTTGAAGGGCCTGTTGGGGCGGTTCGGCGGCGACGTGGCCAAGGCGGTGGCCGCTTTCAACGCCGGCGCGAGCCGGGTCCTCGGCTGGATCCAGAAGAAGGGCGAGGCTTGGCTCACGGCCGCGGGCTCGGCCACGCGGCGGTACGTCCAGAACGTCGTCTCCGCCTGGCAGTTCGCCAGCACGGGTGGGCAGCCCACCGACATCCTCCGCGCGTCATTCACCGAGCCCTACGGCCCCCTGGCCTTCCTACCGGCCGCCTTCGAGCAGGAGGCGGAGACCGTGGAGACCGCGTTTCACTGAAATCGGTCTGCCCGAGCCCCTGGCCGCGATGGTGCCGGTGCTGATCCCCCTCGGCCTCCTGGCTCTGGGCGTGATTCTCCTGGCCACACGACAACGCCCTCGACAAGCGACGACCCTGTAGGGTAGGATGGGGCCATGGCTGGGCCCCTGCACCTCTCCGCTGGTCTCCGCACGCCTGCCGTGCTCGACTGCCACCTGGCCGACCAGCAGCTCCTCCTCGCCATCCGCTACCTCGCCGGCAGCGGTCCGATGAGCGAGCCCGTGTGGGACGTCCTGCGCCAGGCCGCCCGCCGCGGGGACCTCTTCATCGTCACCCGGGAGGCCGGCGACTCCGAGCACCGCTATGCCCGCCTCCAGCGGAAGCGCCGGGAAAGGACAGCATGAACGAACTCCTCGACCGCCTGGGGCGTGAACTGGCTCAACACTCCCGGAGCGCCCGCGCCAACTACCTGCGCTACGCCAACCGGTTCCTTCTGGCCCACCCGGATCCGGCGACCTGGAACCGTGAGGCCATCATCCAATACCGCCAGGCGCTGGAACAGTCGGGGCTTGGCCCGGCCACTCGGCAGTACGCGACCTATGCCGTCAAGAAGCTGTTCGAGGTGGCCGGAGTGGAAAAGCCGAAGATCCGGGGAGGGATGAGCGCGGCGGAGGTGCACGCCCAGGATCGGAAGATCCTCACTCGGGAGGAGTGCGAGGCCCTGATCCGGGCGGCTTCACGATCGCCCTGGCGCGAGCAGACGGCCATGGCGGCTCTCTTCACAGTCTATGTCGTGCGGTCGGCGGAGGTGGCTGGCATGCGGCCCGAGTATGTGGACCTGCGGGCCGGAACGATCGCGTTGCCGACGGGCAAGGGCGGCCCGTTGCGCCTGCACGGGATCCCCGGGTGCTTGCGACCGGTTCTCCACCCGGACAACTTTCCCGGCGGCCGATCCGATACCGAGATGTGGAGTTGGTGGCGCGACCTGGAGGCGCGGGCTGGCGTGCCTCGCCGGCGGAATCAAGGGTGGCGGAGCGTGCGACGGGCCGTCACCCGTCTCCTCTTGCAGTCCGGGATCCTGGTCCAGGACGTGAACGCCTGGGTGGGGTGGGCGCCCCGGGAGATGGTGTCCCGGTACCCGCTGTTGCCTGATGAGCAATTGGACGAAGTGATCTTCGCCCGGCACCCCCTCCTGGGGGTCTGGGCGGAGACGCTGGGAGGCTGACCGTGGCTGACGATCGCGCGCATAATACTCAGGTCCCGGTCCTCATCTTCCTGAAGTGCCCATGCTGTGGTCAGAGCCGGAAATTGGACCGCACCGGGGGCTTCGCCCGCCAGCAAGGGCGTGTCTTCGACCAGGCGCCAGGCCCGGCGCGCCTGGGGTACCTGGATCCCGAGACTGAGCCCTTCGTGGATTTCCGGGACGGTCGGGGAGGGAGAGGCGCAGGCTTCCCCCGGGTGGGACAGCTTACCTTGCTTGAAGCCTTACAGGATCCGGCCTACCATGAGCAGGCGGAAGCTGTCTTTGCCCTAGCCCGTCGCCTTCTCTTGCTTCGCAATACCCAAGTCTAGTTTTCTGCCCGAAATCCTCAGTTCTTTTCCTAATCAGAAACCGGTTTCCTTTGGTCTTTTAAACGTCATTGGAATGACGTTTTAGGCATGCCCTATTGACAAAATATTAGTGAGGGACTATTGTAGAAATCGTGAAGGTGAAAAATCCTTTGCAGCGTCTTTGACAATTTGAGCCAAAGCTGACCATTCTCACACTGAGAATGGGAAGCCAAGGCCGGCGGCCGGCGTCGTTAAGGCCGGCAAAAAAGGGGTGTGCCATGAACACACACAGCGCAGTTGCCCTGCCGTCCACCAAACCCGATGTTGGCCGACGGCTAGAGGAGATTGCCTCTAGCGTTCGGACCAAGCTTCGGGAAACCGGCGCCCGGGTTGTGGCGATCGGTTTGGAGCTGGGAGAGGCAAAGCGGATGCTGGGACCCGGCAAGGCGTTTGAAAGCTGGGTCGTTTCCGCCTGTGGCCTTTCGGTCGCTACCGCCTACCGGTGGATTCAGGCGGCCGAGGGTTTCAAGGGCTTGCGCTTGGATAAGCGGCCGGACCTACTGGATGAGGTGGACGTGGCGGATATGCTTTCCGTCAGCTTCCCCCAAGCCTTGCGGTCGCGGATTCTCAAGCGCATTGACGCCTTGGACAAGGCGGAAGCCGACGCGGGCGAGGCAAAGAAACTCGTCGAAGCCGAGACCCGCAAGCTGGCCAAGGTCGAAGCCGAAGCGGTCGAAGCCGAAGCCGTCTTGAAAGACGCGCAGGCCAAGGCCGACCGGATCCGCGCCAAGGCGGATGAGACCCTCAAACCCGCCATGGACCATGCGAAAGGCGTCAGTTCCAAGGTGCAGGATATTCGGGCGAGACTCGCCGAAGCTAAGGGCAAGGTCTCCAGTATCCTGGACGCGGCAAGAGGCAAGGTGCAGCAAGCCCAAGTGCAGGCGCAAGCGGCACGGCAGGCCGTCACACAGGCGCAAGCCAAGGTGACCGAGACCCAGACCAAGGCCGACGAGGCAAAGGCCGAAGTCAAGGTGACCGTCGAAGGTGCCAAGGCCGAAGCCAAGGGCAAGCGCAATGGGAGAGGCAAGGCCGAAGCTGACACGAAGTCTCAGGCGTGGGACGTGTTCATCCGAGGTTGGATGAACACCCTCGAAAGCAAGATTAGGGATACCTTCCCGCCTGAGAAGCAAGCGGAAGCCCTGCAAGCGGTCGGAAACATGGTTCTGGCCCTGTCCCAGAACTACAAGGCGAGAGCCAAGGCCGCCTAACCAAAAGTAAACCCCCACCAAAACCCCCCGTCGGGAAACCGGCGGGGGGTTTCTTTTTTCCCGCCCGATCAGGCGGACCATGTCGCAATCCCGTTCTCACTGTGAGAACGTCCAACAGTGTAACCCATTGAAAACACAGGCGTTTCTATTGACAGGCCGTCAAAAGTATGGTACGATGAACGTGCTAGGTGGGAATCGCCCGCGAAAGGGGGTGGTCGAAATGCCTGACGCCTTGCAGGCCACCCCTCCCTCACGACCTTCTTCGTCAAGCTCGAATACCGGATCGAAGCTCCAGACGAGTACGCAGCCGTGGACGCCCTGATCGCGGCTATCCGCCACTGTTCCACGCGGGACGTCCTCGTCACCCGGACCGCCGAGCTGCTCCGAACGGACGTGAGGCTCAGGGGGGAGGTCGGCGACTGGTAGGCCAGAACGCCACAACGAAAGGGGGTGAATAGAATGGACGTCAAGCTCCGCGGCGACGAACTGACCATCACCTGCAAGCTGGAGAAGGGGACCCCGAGCAGCACCGGGAAGTCCCTGGTGAAGTTCTCCAGCGGCGGCTTTCAGCCCATCCCCGGAGGGAACGGGATGAAGCTGAACGTGACCGTCATCGAGCCCACCAAGTAGGCACAACCCACAAGTACCCGGGGCGGCCCCGCCCCGTCTCCCTTGGGGCCGCCCCTCTCACCCGGAGGGATCCCCGATGCTCAAGACAGAAACACTCCCAGACTATGCTCGCTTTGCAAACCTGGCCCTGTGTCCCTGCCCGTGGAAAGGGGAGAACGACGCCACCTGCAAGGCGCTCGTTCACACCATCTACCGCTTCCCGGCCAACGGTGGCATCCCTGGCCGGCTGCGAGGGTTCGATTACGCCGGTACCAACGGGCACGCCCTGCACCTCTGGCGGCGCGAGGATCACCTCCCCAAGCCGGGGAAGACCCTGGAGGCCACGGAGCAGATCCTGGAGATGTTTGCCCACGTGGTCCCCCGCGAGGGCCTGGAGATCACCCTGGAGCGGGACGCCATCCTGGAGGCTCTCCCCGCCAATGCCAAGGTCCGCGCCCGGCACATGCTCGCCTTCCGAGCCACCTACGCCGGCGAGGCGGAGTGGGCGCTCATCAAGCCTCGGGAGGATGATCCCGAGCATCACGAGGAACTGCCCCCGCAATTCCAGCGGACGGCCATGCAGACCGTCCACTGTCTCAGCGCCCGGCTCATCTTCAACGCCTTCCAGGGGATGGGTCCGATCCTCCGCATGTGGCTGCCCATGGAGTATGGCCGCCCCGTGACCCTGGAGGGGGAGGGGAGCCGGGCCATCATCATGCCCATGCGGGACAACCGCTAGGAGGCCGCCATGCCGAAGAAGTTGGAACAGGATCCCCTGAGCACGCGCCTGACCCGCCTGGAGCGGGTCGTGGGAAGTCTCTTGCCTTTCCTCGCGGCTGTTGAGATCATCGGCCCCGAAGATTTCGGCTCTCTAGTGCGCGAGCTAGAGGCCCCACGGGACGGGAGCCCTCCGACCGATGGTGCCTCCTCGCGTACTCCCGAGGCCGACAAGCCACCCTAGCACCTCCCTCTGCCCGGCCTGCCGGATCCGCCGGAAAGCCCCCCACTGGTACCTCTGCAAGTCCTGCTGGTTCTCGCTCCCCGTTGATTCCCGTCGGCTGCTCTGGCGTCAGGACGAAGACGCCCGACGGCGCCTCTTCCGTCTCTACGAGGCTCTCTCCCAGGGCCGCCCACTGGCCCAGATCACCCGAGACATCATTGACGGGCGCACCACGCCCGCAGGAGGAACCCGCGATGGGCACCACCCTTGACCTCGCAAAGCGACAGCTTTTCTCCCGACCCGACGACGAGTGCTTCCCCGGCTGGCCAGAAGCTTCTGCGCTTCCTGGAGGACCGAGACAACCGGACGGAGGAGTCCGACGTCGAGGCCGCCGCGCTCGCCGTCTGGAACGGCGAACGGAACCTGCTGCTCTCCGACGGCCGCCGCGACTACCATATGACCGATTGGTCCTTCCGGCAGGTCTGCCGGCTCTCGGGCGCGCCCCCGGACTATATCAATCGGCTCCCGGGGGACCTGGCCGCCCAGGTCCTGAACGCCACCCGAGGGCTCTTCGGGGACCAGCGGGACGTGGGCCGCCTCCTGGCCGAGCGGCCGCCGTTCCCGTCGCGCGGCAATCCCACCCTCCGCGCCGTCTACTCCCCGGACTACGCCCGGGTCCCGGACCTGGTGGTGGCCCGCCTGATCCACCAGGAGGCCACGGGCTTCGTGCCGGCGGGGGAGGTGGCCGGCCGGCACGTGGGGATGCCACCGGTCCGCCCCGAGCGGTCGGGGCTGTACGGCAGCGACCGCGACATCTGGCTCTTTCTCGCCGACGAGGACAACGCGGTGGAGTGGAAACCGCCGGGAGGCTCCGGGGGCGGCGGCGCCTTCTACCGCTTCCTGATCGTCGTCAACTCCGAGACCACGGCCCGGCGGATCGGGCTCACCATGGGGCTCTGCGAGGGGATCTGCGGGAACCACCTCATCTGGAACGCCTCGGAGGCAGTCGTCTGGGAGCGGCGCCACGTCGGGGACCCCGCGAAGATCCTGGAGTACCTGCGGCGGTCCATCGAGGCCCTGCGCGATCGCCGGACCCTCCACCAGGAGCTGGCGGTGCTCCAGGAGGCCGCGAAGGCCACCTTCGCCAGCACGCAGGACGAGTTCATCGAGAAGCTCTACCCGGACGTGACGAAGCAGCTCGCGGCCCGGGCCTGGGACAGCGCCGTGATGGACTTTCACGCGGCGCTGCCGCTCTCGGTCTGGAACGCGGTCCAAGGGCTCACGCGGGTCAGCCAGAGCCTCGGCTATCAGGATCGCCGCATGGACGTGGACCGGGTGGCGGGGAAGCTCCTGGCCACCGTGGCGTCTTGACAACCCACAAGTAGGGGCCGGTCCACCCGGGCCGGCCCCTCCTGGAGACCCCATGAACCCTGAGCAGCTTGACCTCGTGCGGAAGGAGATCCCCCGCCACAGCCGTCACATCAAGGGCTACAAGCTCGACACCCTGTCCGACATCTGCCTCGCCTGGCAGCCGGGCACGCTGGAGAAGTTCTTTCTCTTCCGGACCGCGCAGGGGATCTACTACGCCATGATCCACTACCCAGGCCTGTTTGATGAGATGGAGCTTTTGAGCCGCAATCAGGCCCGCGCGCTCTTTCGCCGGCTGCCGGAGAAGCTCGCCTCCGAGGAAGAGGCGTTTCCCACACCGGCCAACGTCTAGGAGACAGCCATGCCCAAGACCGAGGAGAAGCAGCCGGTTGTCTGGCTGACTAACGTGAACGCCGGCCACGACTACTCGGCGGCGAAGAAGTATGGCCCCCTCGTGCCCCTCACCGAGGGGCCGGTCTCGCCCTTCGCCACCGACCGGCTCCTGGAGCGGGTCCACGAGCGGCTGGCCGCCTTCGGTCCCGAGGACTACCTCCTGGTCTCGGGCCACCTCCTGATGAACGGGGTCGTGATCGGGTACCTGGCGCGCCGGTTCGGCTGGCTCCGGCTGCTGGTCTTCAACGGGCGGACCCGAGAGTACGTGCCACGTTTCGTGGATTATCGCCACCTGGAGGGGCTCAAATGAGCCTCGCGGATCTTTGGCGGTACCTGTCCTTTCCCCTGGGCCTGCTTCTGGGCTGGGTGCTGGTCCGTCTGGGACAGTGGCTCAAGCGGTACATGACCCGGCCCACGATCCACGAACTGAGTGCCCCGGAGCTGCTCCTCCTGCTGGAGGCCGGGGCGGAAAGGAGACGGCGTGAAGGCCAAGGCGATCGGCGAACACCGACCCTGCAGGGGGTGCCGGGCGCCCCTGGTGTGGATCCCCCGCCCACAGACGGGCAAGTGGCTCCCCGTTGAGCCTGAGTGGCTGCACGTGGTCCCTGCCGCAGAGGGTGAGCCCTCCTTCGCCGCGCTCCTGGGCTGCGGCGAGATCCTGCGCCGGGCCCGCCGGTGGGAGAGCGGGGAGCAGGTCCTCGCCGTGGCCGCCCGGGTGATCCACTGGTCCACCTGCCCGGCGGCTGCGTCCTTCAAGCGGAGGCGATCATGACCGACGACGAGGAGAAGCACACGCAGCTCGAAAGGAGGCCAACATGGAACCCAAAGTGGTTGTCCCACCGGAAACGGTGCCGGCGGATGACGTCGTGATCCCCGAAGTGATTACCCCCCAGGAGATCCGCGAGGAGGTCCGGCTGGCCAGATTAACACCCAGGCTCCTGTCCCAGGTGGCGGACTACCTGGGGGATCCGCAGAAGGGCGAGCAGCAGCTCAAGGCCTTCCGGGACCTGATCCGAATGCTGCGCCTGACGAGCATCCACCTGACCTATCCGTCCGATTGGGTCCTCCATGTCGTGGACAACGATGGGCGGCTCATCAGCACCGGGTATCTCCAGAGGACATCGCCGCCGAACGCGCGGCCCAGGTCTGGGGCATCTCGCGCCTGGGCAACGCCCGCAGGCAGCGGGAGGTCCTGGAGAACCAGAGCTACATCATGTCCTTCGCGGCGGATTGGATCTGTGAGCGCACGGGCGTCATCCTGAACGAGGTCCGCGGCGCCCCCTGGTCCGGGGAGGACTTTTTCAAGCGTCGGGCGCTCAAGCAGGGCGGCGCTCTCAACCCGCTCTGGGTGGAGCAGGCCGCCTACAGGAACATGCACGGGCGCGCGGTGCGGAGCCTGGCCGGGCTAGCCGGGATCCCCGAGGATGAACTCCGCGACGCCGGCCTGGACACGAATAAATGCCACGTCGTCCGCTGGAAGGCGGCCGGGGCCGAGCGGCGCGAAGGCGAGGCGCCGACGCGGGGCAAAACCGCCCGGGATGAGCTGTTCGGGGTGCTCAAACAGCGAGCCGAGGCGAATAAGACCAACGTGCCCAAGACCCTCCGCGAGTTGTGCAAGGAGCATGGACTCGCGGAGAAGGACTCGGTGGCCGAACTCACGGACAGCCAGGTGGCGGACCTGCTTATCGTGCTCCGCGACCAGCGCGGGGCCCAGGCATGAACCCTGCCGAACCACAAGAGACGGAGTGCGTTGGGGCCACCTGAGCGCCCCCGGATCCGCAGGTGGCGGAGGAGGAGCGCATCCAGGTCAGTCGAAGACAGCTGCGTGCCTGGGCCCGGCGGTTGAGCGAGACCGACCTGAGTCTGGCCGTGGAGATCCTGAACGCAGAGCTGGAGCAACGGACCAGGCTAGCGGGTGAGTGACGCCCGCTGGCTCCGGCGGGAGCGGAGGATAAGCACGAAGAAAGGGCCTCTCAAAATGAGCACCGTCGATTTTGCCGAAGGTCTCCTCAAGGAAATTAGGCTACTCGTCGAATGGCTCAAGCGAGCTGGCGTGCCATTCCTAGACGACGTCGCCCAGCACCAGTTTCAACAAATCAAGAATGGATTGAAAGCTGCTCAATTCCCAGTTGAGCCGAGCGTTCTAAAGCAACTGGAACTCTATCTCCTCGCCCTGAACGTCGTAGCCGCCGTTCAGACTGCCTACTACAGAGAAGAACATGCCAAGAAGGGACACCTTACCCGCGGACGAGGAGGGACAGCATGACCCACGATGGCTTCGCCCGCCAGCTCGTGGAAGATTATCTGAACGCAAAGCTGGAGCGGGCCCGGAAGCCGCGGCCCCACACCACGAACCACCCGCACTCCGCTGGGCATCCCTGCGACCGCTACCTGGTCCTCCTCCGGGTGGCCTGGCGGCTCCAGGTTCACCTGGACGATCCCGTCAAGGCGGCCCTGTTTGACGAGGGCCGCCACCAGGAGCACGCCCTGGTCCCAGGACCTCACGGCATTGCCGGGATATCAGATCTACATGCAACACGTCCCGATGCACCTGCCTGACCTCGAGGTCACGGGCGAGATAGACTTTTTCCTGGGGAAGGCGGATGAGCGGCTGTACGTCACGGACGCCAAGAGCGTCTCCCCGGGCATCTTCCAGGCCCTGGCCAGCGCCGAGGACATCGAAACGCACCGACGCCATTTCGTCCGTCAGTGGGGGACCCAGGTGCGGTTATACCTGGCGGCCGCCCGCACGGCCCCGTTGCTGTCTGACTTGGCGTGTCCCGACGCCGGGTTGCTCATTTTGAAGGAGAAGACCACGGGGGTTATCAAGCCCCTGCCCATCCCCTGGGATCCCAAGTGGTGGACCTGGATCCAGGAGCGGTGGGCGCCTCAATCAGATCGTGGCCCGGATCCACGAGACCATCGCCCGCGAGGTGCAACCGGATTGGCCGGACCAGGTCGCAGCCTTACGCGAGGCGCTCCCGCCGCCGCTGGCCGATCCCTCGGTGTGCCCCACCTGCCCCTACTGGCACTTCTGCGTGGCCGAGATCGCGTTCCCCCACGTGGATCAAACCCTCGTCCTGGACCATCCGGACCTGGAGGGCTTCCTGGAGGCCCGGGAGCAGCACAAGGCGCCCCATGAGGAGTACGACGGCGCGGACGCCGAGGCGCGGGAGATCCTCAAGAGCTTCACGGTCACGCTGGGTTCCACGGGGAAGGCGTACCTGCTGGTCGGCCCGTTTCTGGTCACCGTGAAGGAGATCCGGTCCAAGAATCGTCTGCCGTACCTCAGTTACGAAATCTGGCGGCGGCCGGAGCCTCACGAACCGCTGCCCTGAAATCGGTCAGCCTGTTGGAGAAACTGCCTAACTATGCTAGAATACAGGTGTCTGAGCGTTCGTTCCGATCCCGCCACGGCCTACCATCCATCCCCAAGAGCATTGGAGGTGCGTCATGCGCCACCCGAAAGAGCGCCGGGAATTCCCCCGGCTGACACTCCTGCCCGGAGGCAGGACAAGGAAGGAGAATGCCATGAGCGACCCGACCACCATCACGCCCACCCCCGAGGCCCCACCGGCCGCGGAGACCCCGCCCGTCCCGGAGGCGCCCCCGAAGCGGCGCCCGAAGCTCAGCCCTGAGCTGCGACAGTTGGAGCAGCAGCTCCGGGCCGATGCCCCCAGCGAGGAACTCAAGTTCGGGGTCTGCGTGGGAACTCCCAAGGAGCCCCACGTGGAGGAAGTCTGGTTGACGCACATGTATCCAACTCTGTGCCCTGCCTGCGCTGCGCCGCAGCAGAGCTGGCCCCTGGAGCCGAATGCGGAGAAGGACTAGCCGCGCCCCCTAAAGCGTCCACACCTGTTCCGGTGCGGTCAGGTGCGGTGGGCTCAGCTACGGCCCGGTGGGCTTTGGAAGGGTCAGGTGTGCAAAGGTCAGCTATGGTTCGGTTCGGTGTGGTGGCCAGGGAGCCGGCGGCTCGTGCCGTCGGCTCCCAGCCTGCAAGGAGATCGTCATGGCGCGTTCGGAACGTGTCAACAAGAATGAGACACCCTCGGTCAGAGTTTTGTGTACAACTCCTTCGCCTGTTCGCCGACATCGACGCGTGGCTCAGCACCACTGCTGTCCCCCGCCCGGCGGGCGCGCTGCGCCACACCTTCGGGCGCGCCACGCGCTCGCCGGGCTGCGGGATCGACGCATGGCAGATCGCAGGGCAGCGCCGTGGGCGCTGCATCGTCGGCCGTTCTCGGTTTGTTGATCCACACCGCCTGGGGGAGGGCCGGCGGTCTGGTCATGCCCCGGACGAACCGGTCCGGGGTCGCGGCGAACGCTTTCCGCAAGGCCGCCTCCCGCTCGGTGAACCGTTGCTCGGCCAGCCCATAATGGACATCAAACGGAGTCAGCAACCCCAAGCCGCTATGGTGGTGCATCGTGTTGTACCACTGGAAGAAGTCGAGCAGGAAGCTCCGGGCGTCCTGCAGCGACCCGAACCGCTCCGGGAACTCCGGACTGTATTTCAAGGTCTTGAACTGACTCTCCGAGTACGGGTTGTCGTTGGAGACGTGCGGCCGGCTGTGGGTCTTGGTGACCCCCAGATCCGCCAGCAGCAAGGCCACCGACTTGGCGATCATCGACGAGCCTCGGTCTGCATGGATGGTCAGCGTCCCCTCTGCGACGCCCTGCCGTTCACACGTCTGCGCGATCAGGCGCTGGGCCAGGGTGGCCGAGTCCCGGAGGGCCGCCATCCAGCCGACCACGTAGCGGGAGAAGACGTCCAGGATCACGTAGAGGTAGATAGTAGGTCCACTTCACCGGCCCCTTCAACTTGGTGATGTCCCACGACCAGAGCTGGTTGGGACCGGTAGCCAAGAGCTCCGGGGCCGCATACCGGGGGTGCCGCAACTGCCGGCGCCGCTCCCGCACCTCGTCCTGCTCGGTGAGGATCCGATACATCGTGCGCATCGAACAGACGTACTTCCCCTCGTCGAGCAGCGTGGCGTACACCTCGGCCGGCGGCAGGTCGGCAAACCGGTCGTCATGCAGCAGGGCCAGGACCTGCTCGCGTTCCTCCGGCGGCAAGGCCCGGGGGACCCGGCGCGCTCGCCGGCACCCTCTCCGTCGGCTTCCGCCACCGGTAGTAGGTGGCCCGCGGGACGGCCAACGCCTGGCAGACCGGGGCCACGCCCAGGGTGCCTTGCTGTTCCGTGACGATCGCCATCAGCCCTTCTCGCCGTTCCGCTGCAGTGCGATCCCCAGGAACTCCGCAACTTTTTTTTGGAGCGTCCACCAGGGCCTCGGCCCGCTCCGCCCGAGCTGTCTGGCGGGTCACCTCCCGTTCCAGGGCCACCACCTTGGCGGCCAGGGGGTTCTTCGCCTTCGGAGCGGGCCCCCGCTTCTTCGGGGCCAGGCCCGCCGAGTTCGCCCGGTCCGCCGTTGCGGCCGCCAGGTCGTCAAGTTCGAGGAGTACAACCCCTCGCGGCGCAGCAGTGCGCCGAGCTCCCCCAGCCGGGTGCACGCCTCCGCTTCGCGCAGGATCTTGAGCTTGTACTCGGCCGAGAATCGCCGCCGCGTGGCCTTGGCCACCACCTCGACCTCGTTCGCTATCGTTCCCGACACCGTCACTCCATTCGAGGCACTCATCCCCCAATCCCTCCCCGCCCTCTACTCTAAACTCCTTAGGCGACCGCTGACTGCTGATGGCTGTGGTTCCTCGTTGACTTCACCCCCCTCGGCTCTCGGTGCTCGGCGCACAGATCCCAGTCCCCCCGTCTCCGGTCTCCCGTCCCCCGTCCGTTTCACCTTGACTTCACCCTCCGATGAGAGGTACCGTCGTGCCCGCCGGTTGAATGGCGTCCCCCGGCGACTGACCTGGAGGGAGCAGCGATGCCGGCTGGAAAGCTTCTGGTGCGCGAGCCTGAGGGCCCTTTGGGGATGATGGTGAGCCCAGAGGGCCGCCCTGTTTCTGGGGTGGGCGTCTGCTGAGGGAAAAGGCTACTCAGCATCTTACGTATTCCAGCACTGCATTTGACGAAATTAGCAACGTCCTTACTTATCGGCTTCCTTCAACGAACGACGAGTCGGAGGTCTCTCTCCTAGTGAGGAAACCAACCGCCATAGACTTGTTTTCCGGTTGCGGGGGCCTGACGCAGGGGCTGAAACAGGCTGGCTTCCGAGTCATTGGCTCCGTCGAGAACGACACCCTCGCAATCGAGACCTACAAAGCGAATCACAAACGCGTCGTTGTTTGGGGGCAAGACATTTGTGGGCTTTCGGTAGCTGAGGTGATGCGTCGCCTCAAACTCAGGCGCGGCCAGCTCGATCTCCTTGCGGGCTGCCCGCCGTGCCAGGGCTTCTCCATGATGAGGACGTTGAATGGGCGCTACGCGCCAGTCGACTCGCGCAACGATCTGGTCTTTCAGCTGGTGCGATTTGTCCGTGGCCTGCGTCCCAAAGCAGTGATGATGGAAAACGTTCCTGGTCTGGCGAGAGACAAGCGCATTCACAGAGTCATCGAGGAACTGGAACGTTTGGGCTATCGATGTAGACATGCCGTGCTCGACGCGGCCGACTACGGTGTGCCCCAGCGGCGCCGTCGCCTGATCCTGTTGGCCGGTCGAGGAAAGGAAATCGGCTTTGCCCCTCGCGTCCATCGCCGACGAACGGTGCGTGAAGCGTTTCGAAGACTTGCTATTCGCTCGAAGCGAGATCCGCTTCAGACCTTGCCAGAGACACGCAGCGAAAAGGTGAGGAAGCTGATTCGCCTTGTGCCGAAAGACGGAGGAGGCCGCCTTGACCTCGGTTACACGCGACAGCTTCCTTGCCATCGCAACTTCGATGGGTTTAAGGATGTCTATGGCCGTATGGCATGGGACGACGTTGCTCCAACAATTACGGGAGGCTGCTGCAACCCATCAAAGGGGCGCTTCCTGCATCCGGAGAAAAACCGGTGCATTAGCCTCAGGGAGGCAGCCCTCCTGCAAAGCTTTCCACCGAATTACTTTTTCTCAACACGTCGCGGAAAGTTCCCGGCTGCGCAGTTGATAGGGAACGCCCTGCCTCCGGAGTTCGTCCGGAGACACGCCCTCGAAATCAAGAGAATGCTTGAACAGAATGGCAATCGGAGAAAGCGCGGTGGAAGCAGCCAGCATTAAATCCCAGTTAATCGAAAGTCTTACCGCTGACCAAGAGAGGGCTGTTGAGTCTGCCAAGCGTCGTGTCTTGGTCGTCGCAGGTGCTGGCTCAGGGAAGACGGAAGTCATGGCCCGCCGCATCGGCTGGTGGGTTGGGGTGGAGGGTGTGCCGAAGGATAGGATCGTCGCGTTCACATTCACCGAACGGGCTGCCGCCGAAATGAAGTTTCGCATTCGCAGCTGGATTGAAAGAATCACACCCGACGGGGAGGATGTTTCTCTTGGGGAGATGTATATTGGTACGATCCACGGCTTCTGCCTTGCCAAGATTCGTGAGTTCTGGCCGGACGATTACCACAATTATGACATCCTGGACGAAGGAGCGCGGGCTGCGTTCATCCTGCGCGGCTTCAACGGTCTCCTGGGACTGAGTGCCTTAAGGCAAGCAACAGGCAAAGGGCAGTACGCAACACTGGAGGGCTTCATCCAGGCCTACGATCAGCTGCACGAGCATAATCGATTCAGAGTCGAGCTGCCGTCCGAGGAACCGCCGTTCGTACTCGGCGAAACGGAGAACGAGTGGTGTAAGCAGGCGAAGCTTTTGACCGACGTTGGCTCGACCCCCGAAGCGCAGGCCTTCGCTCGGTCTGCAGCCCGCTATTATGCCTATCTGCGTTGCCGCCGATTCCTCGACTTCAGCACCTCGCAAACCGAGCTCCTCCGGCGGCTCCGAGGCGATTCCCAACGGCTCGCCGATCTCGCCATTCGGCACATTCACCTCGTCGTCGACGAGGTACAGGACATCAACCCGGTGCAGCGTGAGTTGATCGAGCTGCTGGTTGGCGAATCGGGAGAGCTGACGGCGGTTGGCGATCATCGGCAGGCCATCTACGGCTTCCGAGGCGCCAAGGTGGAAATCATCGGCGACCTCTGGGAGCAGTTCAAAAGGGCGCCGGATGCGGATGTGATTGATCTCCAAGAGAATTTCCGTTCTACCCCGCGCATCATCGATCTTGCGAACCGTTGGGCAGGGACGATCGCGCAGATCCGCTCGATGGAAACACCGTCGATGAAGCATGGGAACAAGCGAAGGAAGGACTACCACCGATCCCACGTCGCCTTGATCAACTTCCCTCAAAGAGAGGACGAAGCGAGGTGGATCGCGGAGGCTATCCGTGTCCTCGTGCCGTCCGAAGCAGAAGGAGCCCAACACGACAAGAGGGACGGGGCGCATCGCGGTTTGGTCCTATCCGACGTCGCCGTGTTAGTTCGCTCATCTACCGGCGTCCGGACCTACATGCAAGCCCTGGAAGCGGCCGGTATCCCCTGTGTCGTACGCGCTGGCCCCGACCTTTTCTCCCAACCGGAGGTTCTTTTTTTAGTTGCTGCCCTCGCCATCACCGCCGGCCGAGACGAATTCATCGGGTCTGATATCAATCCCAAGAGCCTGCCCAATCGCATCCGTTCCGTTCTCGGATGCGCGCCCATTCCGACGGTAGTGCTGCGAGAAGCGGCCAGAGCGCTGCGAAGGAGCGGATTGAGCTTTGATCGAAACGTGGAGGATCGGGTGCTATTCGGCGCGCAGGCGATGCAGCGCCGAATTAGGGAAGGGGCTATACTCGGCGCGGATCAGGTCGGTTATCTGCGTACGCCTGCACTTCGCGACTTCCTGACGTCGCGCAACACGCTCCGGCGCGTGTTCCCGCAAAAGCTCTTCCATATGCTGCTCGCCGAGGCCGGGGTCGAGGGTTGGGACACAGGCGAAGGGCGCGGTCAAACCGCCATGTTCCATCTGGGCGCCTTAAGCGGGCTGATCACCGGGATCGAAACGCCCGGCTGGACAAGCGTGCACGATTACCCTTGGCAGATCATCGGCCTTTGCCAGTACGGCGCCGAAGAGGGGCGAGCCGAGGAGCAACCTCTAATGGTTCAGCCGGACGCCGTGACGATCAGTACAGTCCATGGCGCCAAGGGCCTCGAGTTCGCGGCGATTTTCCTTGCTGACGTCAACGCCCGGCGCTTCCCGAGCGGTTACGCTAGGCGAAAACCGGAATTGCCACTGGCCGGAAGAGTCCTAAGGGAAATCGATGTCGACGGCCTGGCTGACAACGATAACCACGACGGCGAGCGCCGCCTTATGTATGTGGCTCTCACACGAGCCGAACGCTTCCTTATCATCAGCCATTCTGAGATGAGTACGTCGAAGTTCATCAAAGAACTGCGTGTGTTTGTCGAAGAGAGCGGAGGGACGGTTACGGAGGACTCGGAGCAGCTACTCAGCGATCTTAAGTACGCCCCCAAGGAGCACCGACGGGACACCCGTCTATGCACGTCCTTTTCGGATATTCGGTATTACCTGGAATGTCCTCATGATTTCTACCTTAGGAAGGTTCTTCGCTTTGCGCCGACCATCGACCAGGCCTTCGGCTATGGACGCGGTGTTCACAACATCATGCGGGCTGTGCATTCCAATCCGAAAAAATGGGCGGCTCTGGCAAGAGATCGGAAAGGTTTGGAGCGCGAAATCCAGAAGCTTATCGACCGCGGACTGTTTTACCTTCGCTACACGACCGGCGCTCCCGCGGATAACATGCGTGCGAAAGGTTTGAGGCTCGCTGCTAACTACATTCAGCGGTATGTTCGCGAGTTGGAACGGGTGACCTTCGAACCCGAGAAAGGGTTCGAAACGCTGATCGAATATGAGGACGGTGATGGCGGCGCTCTGATATCCGGAGCAATAGACATTGTACGCGAGGATAATCCGCCTCGTGTGACGTTGATCGACTTCAAGTCCGGGGATGCTGAGTCCGATAAACACCAAAAGCTTGACGAGGAAGAGATGCAGCTTCAAGTGGCCCTCTATGCGGTGGCGGCCAAGAAGGAGCTTGAGTACCAACCCGAACAGGGCCTCGTCCGCTACCTGGATGCCACTAACGAAGGAGAGTCGGAGCTTAAAGTTCCATTGGACGAAGACTCTCTCGTTAAGGCAGAACAAAGGGTAGCACGGACCGCAGCGCAGATCCGCGACCGGCGCTTCAGTGAGGGCCCGACCCGGAAGCAGGAAGGGCGGGGGCGTTGCGGGACTTGTGACTTCATCGGCTTCTGCGGGATGAGAGAGGCTGTGACCCACAAGAAGGTCAATCCTCGAAATTGGTGACGGGAATGGCGGACGTTTTCTCCAAGCGGATGCGCTCGGCAATCATGTCGCGGGTTAGAAGCAAGGGCAATGAGGCAACGGAACTTCGCCTGATTCAAATCTTCCGTGAACATCGCATCAAGGGGTGGCGTAGAAACTACCCACTCTTTGGCAGGCCGGATTTCGTCTTTCCCAAGGCCCGCCTTTCGGTGTTTGTGGACGGTTGCTTTTGGCATGGCTGTCCCAAAGACGGTACGCATCCATCGAACAATCGAGCCTTCTGGATGCGGAAGCTGGAGCGAAACAAAGCGCGCGACCGGCTGGTCGATCGAACTCTACGTTCCCGAGGGTGGCGCGTTCTTCGGATTTGGCAACATGAACTCAGGCACCCGGGTAGGGTCGCGAGGCGTGTAGTGCCCTGTCTGACCCACGCAATGAGGGAGCCGACCATTCGTTCGATGTCAAGGTAAGGCGCTAAATAGGGGAGCTGCCGCACCATTTCCGTCTTTCCTGAACCAAAGGTCTCGTTTATGTAATTCCGACCGGATAAGACGCTCAAGGTTTGTGCCCCTACTCCTGACCCGAGACATCCAGTGGCTTGTTCGCGAGGGCGGAAGATTGTCGGCCGCCAAAATGTTAGCCCCACTTGAAGGTGTCCGCGGACATCTAGCCTCCAAGACTTGCCTCCGCCGGTATACGTCGCAATGGACCACTCGGGTTATTCCGGTTCCTCTAGTGAATCTCTCTGGGTCGAAACGGTCTGGCGCGCTGTAGTACGCGCTTGCGGGGGCTGCAGTCGAAGCCAGCATTGCAGCACCCACAACGTGCATTTTCGTGCCGGTTAGAGTCAGCTCAAAGTTGTAGCCTCCGTCCAAGGAATACCTTCGATGGAGATCAATTAGAACGCGGTACGCTCCCTCATGATCAAGTGACCCGACCTCGTGAACAATCCCTCCGTACCGCTGGATGAGATACTCGGCGAGATATCTTGCGGCCACAGATCGGCTGGTATCCCGACCAGCCGAATGCACAGGGCTGATGGCAGCCACCATCTCCACTGGCGCCTCATCGAGGAGCTTAACGACACGGTCATGCTTCAGTGAAACGAACGCCGCCATCAGGGAGGGCTGACTAGGATCCCGGTGTTGTGGCCCAACAGGCACCGATCGATAAGGGCCTCGCTCTCCAGTTATGAGTTCGTCCAGCTTATGGAAGGCTTGGGGAAACTGTCGAGCTCGAAGAAACTCCACCGCAACGGCCAGTTCGCTATCCGGAGGGTAGTATTCCGACGCACATGTATGGAGAACCCACATCTCCTTTCTGATGCGTAGGGGTCAGTGTCTCATTCATGTTGACACAGAGGGCCGGGCGTCGGAGGGCAAAAATCGGGAAGGGCTTATTGCCCCGCCCTGAGCACGCGCTGGACGGTGCGGCGGGAGACGCCAAGCTCCTTGGCAATGGCCCCGATGGGTTTTCCGGCTTGGTGGAGGAGGGCCACACGATCACGATGAAACACACGAAGTGGGCGCCCAAGACGCTTCCCCTGGGCCTTCGCCCGACGGAGGCCTGCGTGAACACGCTCTCGGATCAGCTCCCGCTCGAACTCCGCCATGGCGGCGATCACCGCGAACATCACACGCCCGGTCGGGCTTGTCAAGTCAAGCTGCTCCCTGAGGGAGATGAAACCCACGCCCAGGTGTTGAAACTCCTCCAGGGCGCGGACCAGGTGGGCCAAGGAGCGCCCGAAGCGGTCAAACGCTGCCACGAGGACGGCATCCACCGCGCGGGCCCGGACCAGGGCCATGACTTGGTCCAGGCCTGGCCGGCGTTCCTTCCGCCCGCTCACGCCAACGTCCACGCACTCGGCCAGGACCTCGAAGCCCCGGGCCACCGCATAGCGCCGGAGATCCTGGAGCTGGTTGTCGGCAATCTGTTCCTTGGTGCTGACCCGGGCGTACAGGACGACCTTCACTCCGGCCCCTTCCTTCGGAGACTCCCAGGTCTCGGCGAAGCAGCATTCGGCGCGGAATACTGGCCCTACTTCTGTGCCGCCGTCCCCGCGTTTGGCTGGTCGGGGCTCGACTGGCCAGGCCCTGCCTCCGGATTCACCGTCCGCTTCGTGTCGGCCAACTCGGCGAGCTTCCCGAGCCCGCAGGTGACGGCGCGGACGGCGATCTCCTGCGAGGTGCCTCCCTGTCGCACCGCCATGTCGGCGCAGTCCGCGACGAGGGCCAGGAGGGCCTCGGCGGGCTGCCCCGGATTGCCCGTCCGCGCCGGCGCCGTAGGGTTCGAGGTGGGCGCTGGTTGCAGTGTCGCGTTCGCCTTGGTGGTGATCACCATGGTGCAATCCTCCAGGGCCGGCTGTTTACCCACGGACTGCCCGGCCGACGGTCACGTGGAGGTCCCCCGTGCGTCGCACGGAGAGGCCAGCGGTGGTCTTGCTCCTGGCGTGAGGTGGGAGCTGCGTTCTTCGTTCGGCTCTACCTTGAACTCCTCCAGAGGCCACCCCTCAATGCATGATCCCTTGTGCGGGCACTCGGCCAGTAGGTATTGGCCACAGTGCCAGCAGAGCCAGAGATGCCGGCCCTCCGCCCCGCAGCCCGGGCACTGGACCACTTCTGGAGTCGGCACGAGGAAGCCCAGCCCGCCCTCTGCGCTCACCCAGCCGTGCTTGTTGTCTGCTTGACCAGGTGCAGTAGCCCCCGCTCCCGGTGGTCCCTCGCAGGCTGTTTCAAGGAGTCGGGCGACACACGTAGACACCGTGATCCCACCGGCCTTCGCCTGGTCACACAGGGCCATGTAAACCTCATCGGAGATCCGAGCGGAGATCCCACGTGTACGCGGAAACCCCATGACGTTGACCCTCAAAAGACAAACGCCGGAGACCTCGCAGCCTCCGGCGTTTTCCTGTACAGCGTGCCTTCTCAGCTTCGCGCAACTCTCTTATACGCCCTGGCTTAGGCCATGTCAACCCCCGGCGTCAACGGTGCTGGGTCAACGCCTGCGCCTGCACGGGTAAACGACCCGAGGCTACCTCGAGTAGACGTCGGCGCTGTACTCCGGTCATCGCAGACCGGATGTGGGCAGTGTCTACCAGCACCGGTAGGGTGGTTTACCTTAGCAGAGTGAGCGGAAGAGGCTGTTGGAGTTTACAGCGGGGGCACATTCCCCACGCTTGGAACTCAGGGGGCGTCACCCGGATGAACCGGACGTGAAAGGCAAGATCCAGCCCTTCGCGCCGGACGAGCCAGCGGCGGCACTTCGCGCACCGAACCTCCGGATGGGTTGAGACCGTCAAGGGTGCCTGTCCTTCTGTGGGAGGGGACTTGTGACGGTTATTCATGGTACGCCTATCCCTGCGAACCCGGGAATCTCCGAGACGACGGCAGCAGGGCGAGGGCGGGCGCACTTTCTGCCCATCCCTCGCCCGTCTTTTCCGGTTGCGCGGGGGTTGCGTCCCATGCTATGAAATGGTGTCATCTGCAACCCCATGCCCCTTATATCCCCGTGATTTCCGGCCCTTCCAAAGACTTTCGCCTTGACAAAGTGGAGCCGCCCCGGTAGTTTCACCATTTGCCTTCCATGGGGAGAACATGTTTCAGGGGCTGAGCGACCGACTCAACGATATTTTCAAGCGGCTTCGCGGCTACGGACGGCTGAGCGAGGAGAACATCACCGAGGCCCTCCGCGAGGTGCGCCTGGCCCTCCTGGAGGCGGACGTCAATTTCAAGGTCGTCCGGTCCTTCCTGGAACGCGTGCGCGAACGCGCCGTCGGCCGCGACGTCCTGGAGAGTCTGACCCCAGGCCAGCAGGTCGTCAAGGTGGTCTATGAGGAGCTGGCAGCCCTGATGGGCGGGGCGGCCAGCCAGCTCAAGACGGCCGGACAGCCTCCCACGCTCCTGATGCTGGTGGGCCTGCAGGGATCGGGGAAGACGACCACCGCCGGGAAGCTTGCCCGCCTTCTGAAGGAGAAGGGGCGCCGGCCCCTGCTGGTGGCGGCGGACCTGCAGCGGCCGGCGGCGCAGGAGCAGTTGGCCACTCTCGGAAAGAATCTGGGCGTCGAAGTGTATCGCAACGCCGGCGCGGCCTCCGCCATGGATGTCTGCCGCGAGGCGGTGAGTCAGGCGCGATCGCGCCTGCTGGATCCCGTCATCCTGGACACGGCCGGGCGCCTGCACATCGACGAGCCCCTGATGCAGGAGCTCGGCGCCATCAAGGGCGAGGTCAAGCCGACAGAAATCCTGATGGTGGTGGACGCCATGACGGGCCAGGACGCGGTGAACTCCGCCAGCAGCTTCCACCAGGCGCTGGACCTCACCGGCATCATCCTGACCAAGCTGGATGGGGACACCCGCGGGGGCGCGGCGCTGTCCATCCGCGCCGTCACGGGGACCCCGATCAAGTTCGTGGGCGTCGGGGAGAAGCCGGACGCCCTGGAGGTGTTCCACCCGGACCGCATGGCCTCGCGCATCCTGGGGATGGGCGACGTCCTGGGCCTGGTGGAGCGAGCGCAGGAAACGTTCGACGTCAAGCAGGCGGCCACCCTTGAGAAGAAGCTCAAGGCGCAGCGGCTCACGCTGGAGGACTTTCGGGACCAGCTCCGGCAGGTCCGGGGCATGGGCCCGCTGGAGCAACTGGTGGGGATGATCCCGGGTCTCTCGCGGCTCAAGGGGCTGCCGGATGCCACCGCGCAAGAGCGCGAGCTGAAGCGGGTGGAGGTCATCATCGATTCCATGACGCCCGGCGAGCGGCAGCGACCCGAGATCCTGAACGGCGGCCGGCGCAAGCGCATCGCGTCCGGCTCCGGCACCAGCGTGGCGGAGGTCAACCGGCTGCTGAAGCAGTTTGCGGACATGCAGAAAATGATGCGGCAGCTCATGCAGGCGGGCAAGGGCGGTCGCATGCCCCGCCAGTTGCCGTTCTCCCTTCGCTAACCCCGACCGCGCCCCGGCGCTCTCGAATGCTGCGGGGCGCCTAAGGACTTTTGAGGAGGTTGTATGGCGGTCAAGATTAGGTTGCGGCGCATGGGCACCAAGCAGACGCCCTTCTACCGTCTGGTGGTGGCCGACTCGCGCACGGCACGGGATGGACGGTTTCTGGAGAGCCTGGGGACGTACGATCCCCGCAAGCGCCCCATCGGGCTCACGGTCGATGCGGACAAGGCGTTAGATTGGCTGAAGCGGGGAGCCCAACCCACCGATACCGTCCGACAGTTGCTGAGCAAGGCGGGCGTGATGCGCCGTTTTGCAGAGCTCCGCGCCAAACCACCGGCGACGGCGTAACTCGTTGCACGCGCCGGAGGCGGGCGCAGCCGGGCAGGCGTCTTACGCCGATCGCGCGGACTGTCGAAGGGCGACGCATGGGGCAGCAGGGCTTTCTCATCCTGGGCCGAGTGGTCAGGCCGTCTGGGGTCCGGGGCGAGGTGAAGATGGCCTGCTTCGCCGATTCGTGGGAGCCCTTCCGAGCCCTGAGCCGCGTGTGGGTGGGCCCGACGCACGGTCCGTTCCGGCCCCTCAGGCTGGAGCGCGCGCAGGCGCAGGATCGGGCGGTGGTCCTCAAGCTGGCCGGCGTGGAGACCCCCGAGGGCGCGGCCGGCCTGGTGGGATACGAGGTGACCGTCCCGCGCGTCGAGGCCCCGTCACTCCCGGAAGGTGTCTTTTACCATTACGACGTCCTGGGGCTCGAGGTGTGGGAGGGCGACCGATCCCTCGGGACCGTCTGCGACATCCTGGAGACGCCGGCGCACGATGTGTATGTGATCCGGGGGCCGGCCGGGGAATGGATGCTGCCGGCCGCCCGGGCGCACATCCGGCGGATCGATCCGACGGCGGGGCGCATCGAGATCAAGCCCGGCACGGACCTGGCGTCCGCGACATCGGGAGGCGAGGAGAGCGCTGAAGCGGTTTGATGTCCTGACGCTGTTTCCTGGGATCTTCCAGGGCCCCCTGGAGGAGAGCATCCTGCGCCGGGCGCAGGACAACGGCCTGGTGGAGATTCGGGTGCACGACCTCCGGGCCTGGACGCACGACCGGCATCGTCAAGTGGACGACGAGCCCTACGGGGGCGGGGCCGGCATGGTGCTGAAACCCGAGCCGGCTTTCGAGGCCGTGGACGCCCTACGCCGCGGGCCGCACACCCGGGTCATCGTCCTGTCGCCCCAGGGCCTCCCGTTCTCGCAGGCGATGGCCGAAGGGCTGGCCCGCGAGGAACACCTCATCCTCCTCTGCGGGCGCTACGAGGGCTTCGACGACCGGATCCCGCAGGGACTCGACGCGCTGGAGCTCTCCATCGGGGACTACGTCCTGACCGGAGGGGAGTTGCCCGCCCTGGTGGTCCTGGACGCGGTGGCCCGACTGATCCCCGGGGTCCTGGGAGACGCGGCGTCGGCCCAGGCGGATTCCTTCGCGACGGGGCTCCTGGAGTACCCGCAGTACACCCGCCCTCCGGCGTACCGGGGCATGGCGGTGCCGCTCGTCCTGCTGTCGGGCGACCACAAGGCCATCGCCAGGTGGCGGCGCAAGGAGGCGATCCGGCGCACGCGCGAGCGGCGGCCGGATCTTCTGGCGCGGGCGGCACTCTCCGAGCTTGACCGGGAGCTCTTGGCGGAGGTCGAGGAAGAGGCGGCGGAGAAGGCCGCAGCCAAAAATGGAAAACGGACAACCGACGGCTGAAAACCGATCAACGTGATTCCCGATTGTCGGTTGTTCCGCCAAAGGCGGGTCCGTTTCTCATTTTACATTCTCGTCCGCCCAGCGGGCGGAGCAGGGGGACACGGTCATGTCACTCATCCAGGCGGTTGAAGAGCAGCACCTGCGCAAGGACCTGCCGCCGTTCAGGCCCGGAGACACCGTCAAGGTCCAGGTGAAGGTGGTCGAAGGCGACAAGGAGCGACTGCAGGCGTTCGAGGGGATCTGCATCCGGCGCCGGGGGGGCGGGCTCAGCGCGACGTTCACGGTTCGCAAGGTGACCTACGGCGTGGGGGTGGAGCGGACCTTCCCCTTGCACTCGCCGAGCATCGACCGGATCGAGGTCCTGCGCCAGGGGCAGGTGCGCCGGGCCAAGCTCTACTACCTGCGCAAACTGAAGGGCAAGGCGGCGCGGATCAAGGAGCGGCGCACGCAGTAGATGCACCGGCACTGAATGCAGCCCCATGGCCAGATCGCGCAGGGGAGACGGCAAGCCGTACGGGCAACCGGGGTTGGCGGGAGCGGCGTCCTCGTCGCGGCGGCGTGGCGACACGGGCAAGCGGGGAATCGGTCTCCGGGAGGTCGAGGTCCCCGCGGGGTCCCTCGTCGCCGGCGTGGATGAGGCGGGCCGCGGGAGCCTGGCCGGTCCGGTCGTGGCGGCTGGCGGTGATCCTCCCCCATGATGCCGTGCTCCCGGGCCTGACGGACAGCAAGCTGTTGAGCCCGGCGGTCCGGTCCCGGCTGGCGGAAGCGATCCACGCCGCCGCCACATCCTGGGCGGTGGCGGCCGTCGAGGCCGCGGACATCGATGCCACGGACATCCTGCGCGCGACCCTTCGAGCCATGGCGGAGGCGGTGCGCCAGCTTGCGCCCCAGCCCGATCTGGTGCTGGTGGACGGCAATACCGTCCCGGCCCTGCGCGTGCCCGCGCTCGCCATCATCCAGGGGGACCGGCGCGTGCCGGCGATCTCGGCCGCATCCATCCTGGCAAAAGTGACCCGGGACCGCATCATGGAAGATTGGGGGGCCCGGTTCCCCGCCTACGGGTTCGCACGGCACAAGGGGTACGGGACGGCTGCCCACTGCGCGGCGATCGCGCAACACGGGCCGTCGCCCATCCACCGCCGGACGTTCGCCGGCGTCCGCGAGTACGTAGGGGAGGCCGGCCTCGAGGTCCCGCTGTGGTGACGGGCCGCCGGCAGGCGGTGGGGCGCCGCGGCGAGGAAGCCGCCCGAGCCTTCCTGAAGCGCCGTGGGGTCCGAATCCTGGCGGAGAATTTCGTCTGCGCCGCCGGCGAAATCGACCTGATCGGGCGGGACAGGGACAGCCTGGTCTTCATCGAGGTCAAGGCGCGGACCTCGGATGCCTTCGGGCCGCCGCACCTGGCGGTGCATCTCCGGAAGCAGCGGCAGATCGTCCGGGCCGCGCAGTGGTACCTGGCCGAGCAGCGGATGCGGGATGTGGCGTGCCGGTTCGACGTCCTGGCCGTGACGTTCCTCGAAGACGGCGGGACCCCACGGGTGGATTGGGTGCGGGACGCTTTCCCGGCGGAGGGGGAGGAGGTCTGGTGATGATCGAGGATAGAGAGGTGATCAGGCTCCACGACGTCCTGGGTGCCGTCCCCTTTTTCCGCGAGCTGGCTTCGGAAGAACTCGACCAGATCATCGCCCTCGGCCGTCTGGTCACATACCCCAAGGGCTCTTTGCTGTTCAAAGAAGGAGACCCCGGCGAGGCGCTGTACATCGTCGTGGATGGATCGGTCCGCATTGGCAAGCTCGTCCCCGGGGCCAAGGAGGAAGCCATGGCCTTCATCGAGCGCGGGGGCTGCTTTGGCGAAATGGCCCTGTTCGACGAGTTTCCCCGGTCGGCCACGGCCATCGCGCACGAGGAGTGCCGGGTCCTGTTCATCGACAAGCAGGCCTTCCTGAAACTTCTCCAGGGCGAGCCGGTCATCGCCAAAAAAATCCTCTGGGCCTTCTGTCGCACCTTGTCCGTGCGATTGCGGGAGACGACCGACCGCATCGTCGCGGTCTTCGCCCTCGCCCGCCCGTTTTAGCCCGGCCCTGAGACTGCGAATCGCCAAGGCGCCAAGGAGGCTCGGGCTGCCCCGGGCTTTCCTGTTGACAGGCAAGGACACGTTCGGTAGCGTGCGGAGGAATTGGTGGGGGAGTTCTCTGGTAAAGTGTTCGGTAACAGTTGACCGTGATCTGCAAGCGGAGGCGTCACTGTGTCCGAGTGGTCGGTCCAACGACAATTCCCGCGTTACTCGATCCAGCTCCCGTTCCTCCATAAGGCGAAGCCCCCCGCGGCCAGCCGGGCGGGCGTGGGCTGGACCCGCAACCTGAGCGAGGGCGGCGCCTGCGTGGAGCTGGCCGAGCCCCTCCCGGCCCGGATGCCCCTTCGCCTCCTCCTGCGAACGGATCAAGGCGGGATTCAGGTGGAGGCGCAGGTCGTCTGGACCGGAGAGCCCGGTCGGCTGGGTGGAGGCATCCTCCATGGTGTGGCATTCACCCGCCTACTCCCCGATCAGCTCCGGGCCTTGCGTGACCTGATCCACTCCAAGGGACCGGTGCGGAACGCCGGGGTTCGGGTGCCGCTGGAGATCTCGGTCACGTGCACGCCGACAGGGTCCAGGCGAACGACCATCCATGGCTTGACGGGAGATATCAGTCGGGGCGGTCTGTTGCTCCTTCTTCCCGAGGTCCTTCCTCCGGGCTCGATGATGAACGTCACCCTTGACACGCCCAACGGGCCGATCACGGTGGAGGGGGCGGTCGTCTGGGTGGAGCCACCCGGGGGACGAGCGGTCGGGCCGCCGTTCCGGCACGGGTTTGGATTCACGACGCTCCGCTGGTCCACCTCGCTGTCCCTCGGTCTCTTCCTGGCAGTGGCGGCCTGAACCCCGCCTCCGCCGGCGACGAAAACGCCCCTGCCCTTCAGCGCCCATAAAAAGGGGACGTAAAAAGGGGACGCCCATGAAAATATAACTTTTTCCACGCAGCGATTTGTGCTCTCTCCTCTCCACGCCACGGGCGGATCGAGGAGCCGGGGACCAAGGGTGGGCTGTTGCGCTCGGTCATCCCGGCGGCTTCCACCCGCCGCCCCCCGGTTCACACTTCGAGATAAAACTTTGCAGTCGGCGAAGCTTTTGCGGACCCGAGCCCGCTGCCACCCGGGCTCTGTCTACACTTGCTCATCCGGGGCCGATGAGAGAGAATGCCGCATCGTCCCCGGCGATCAGTAACGGTGTGGTCGTCCGTTGGACTCGTCCCAATGCGCCATGCCACCACTGCAAAGCTATAATCCGATCGTCATCGGCTTCGTAGAGGGCAAGGGGGCCCTCCACGTCCCCCTCCAGGCCGCCCGGGACGAGTACGGGCAGCTCCCCAGCAATTACGGGCTCCTCCCGGGTGCGGAGGGCCGGCGGGCCCGGAAGGCGCTGAACCTTCCGGTGGGCCTTGCCATCATGGATCTCCTCCGGGAAGGCAAGAACCTGCCGGAGATCGTGAGGACATTCTACGAGCGATGGGGGCGGGACTTTTACGCGGACTTCCAGGTGCACATCGAGCGATTCCATCGCTTCAACGACTCGTGGGCGCTGTGGCGGGTCGTAGAGGAGAACAGCGAGACTCTCGCCGACTGCCTAGCCTTGGATGTGTCGGAGCACCTCCACGCCCACGGGCTTGTCCCGCGCTCGACGCTGCGATCCATCCCGGCAGACCGTCTCCAGTCGAAGGCCAAAGAGATTCTCGCGAAGAAGCGGAGGAATCCCGCCCACGCGGGCGAGCAGGAACGGATCGAGGAGGCCCTCACCCTCCTGGACGCCAAGGAACTGCTGGGCAAGCTCACCCGCGCCCTCGGCGGCGAGGTCAGCCGCTGGGGGAGAGATCGCTTGGCCCCTCACGCGGATGAGATCGCCCGGATCCTCTGGGAGCTGTCACGGCACCTGCCGCTCACCGGTGCAGCTCGGCTGTCCTGCGTGCGGGGCCGCGACGTGGAGGTCGAGTTCGTGCCGAGGAACGCTCTGTTCCTTGCGCTGGGCAAGGAGGTCGGGGACTGTACAGCCGACAAGCTGTTCCGGCAGGTCGACCGGGACGTCGAGAACATCTACTGGACAGTCTTCTCTTGGTTCCTCGATCGAAACTATCAGATCCTGCGAGTGTATTCCGACGGTCAGTTCGTCATGAAGGTCCACATCTTGCCCATGCTCGCCGTCCACCCGAACGGCGGGAAGATCTTCCTGGCGGTGGACGGCATCGAGACGACGCCGCTCTTCCGCGAAGACACGCCCATCGGCCGTCCTGATCTTCTGGAGAAGAAGGAGTACATCTTCGCGCGGATGGTGGAGGAGGTGCAGCGGCTTGCCCAGGCGATGGGGATCGAGCACGTCTATGCCGAGCGGTTCTCGAATACGGCGTGGGTGCGGCGGGAGCTCGAACGGTTTCCCGAGATTTACCTGCACGTCGGAAACATCCAGAAGATCGACGAGCTGGAGGACGTCTTCGAATTGTCGAAACGGGTGTGCGCCGCGGCAGGACGGGAGCGCCCATCCAGCATCTTCATGGAACTGCAAATGAGGAACACGTTCCTGCAGGCGGGCGCCGCGACCGTGCGGGGCGTGAAAGTGTTTGCGGTGCTGGCGGGGGACGCGCGCCTCGGCCTCCCCATGAAGCGCGTCTTCGGCGTGTAGGCTCACCCAAATCACGGAAGGGGACGCCCATGAAAATATAATTTTCCCTATCTCGCCGTTCCTGCCCTCTCCTTGCTATGCCACACCATGGGTGGAGCGAGGCGCCGGGGGCCAACCGCGGGGCCGTTGGGTGCGGTTGTCCCGGTGGCTTCAATCCGCCGCTCCCCCGGTTCACACTTCGAGACGATGCTCTGCGGTTGGCGGAGATTTGCCGCCCGCTCCACTGGCGTCAGCCCCGGCTCGATCCGGTGATCCGGATTCCCCAGACCCTCCTTGTCCCCCAAAGCTTTTCGATTGACGCCGACGCCGCCCCTGTGGTAACAAACCCCTTACTCTCCTCGTGAATCCCCTCGCCTACAGCCGGAGGGGCCCTCATGCTGGCCAAGGTTCTCAGCAGCGCGGTCCTCGGGGTGGATGCCTACCTGGTGGACGTGGAGGTGGACATCGCCCTCGGCCTGCCTACCTTCAACACGGTCGGCCTCCCAGATGTGGCGGTGAAAGAGAGCCGCGACCGGGTCAAGGCGGCCATCAAGAATTCCGGTTTTGAGTTCCCCGCCAAGCGCATCACCGTGAATCTGGCTCCGGCCGACATCAAGAAAGAGGGCGCAGCCTTTGACCTTCCGATGGCCGTGGGGATCCTCGCCGCCCAAGAGATGATCCGTCCCGACCGCCTGGGCCGGCTGGTCATCCTGGGCGAGCTGTCGCTGGACGGCGGGGTGCGGCCGATCCGCGGAGCCCTATCCATGGCGGTGGTGGCCAAAGAGGCGAACCTGGAAGGGGTGATCGTCCCCGCCGAGAATGCGCCCGAGGCTGCGGTGGTGGACGGCGTCGCCGTCTTCGGCGTGGAGAGCCTCCAGCAGACCGTGGCCGTTCTGAATAGGGAGCAAGAACTTCCCCCGACCCGGGTTGACCTGGAGGCCGCCTTTGCCGAGACGGCGGAATACTCCGTGGACTTCACGGATGTGAAGGGGCAAGAGCATGCCAAGCGGGCCCTGGAGGTGGCGGCGGCCGGCGGGCACAACATCCTGCTTATCGGCCCCCCGGGCTCGGGAAAGACGATGCTGGCCAGACGGTTGCCCACGATCCTGCCGACGCTGTCCCTGGAGGAAGCAATCTCGACCACCAAGGTGCACTCGATCTGCGGGCTGCTGCTGCCCCGGATGGCGCTTTTGGCCGCCCGGCCTTTCCGGGCGCCGCATCACACGATCTCGGACGCCGGTCTCGTCGGAGGCGGGAACATCCCTCGGCCGGGCGAGGTGAGTCTGGCACACAACGGTGTGCTGTTCCTGGACGAGCTGCCCGAGTTCAAGCGCCACGTCCTGGAGGTCCTGCGGCAGCCCCTGGAGGACGGCCAGGTCACCATCGCGCGGGCGCTGTCCTCCCTGACCTACCCGGCCCGTTTCATGCTGGCCGCGGCCATGAACCCCTGCCCGTGCGGCTATGCTACGGATCCCACGAAGGAATGCTCCTGCACGCCGCTCCAGATCCAGCGCTACCTCGCCCGCATCTCCGGACCGCTCCTGGACCGGATTGACATCCACATCGACGTCCCGCCGCTCAAGCAGCGGGAGCTCAGCGGCGATCCGTCCGGCGAGCCATCAGCCGCCATCCGCGAGCGCGTGCGCCGCGCCCGGCAGATCCAGCAGGACCGCTTCCGCCGCAGCAAGGTCTACTGCAATGCCCACATGAGTCCCCGCCAGATCCGCAGACACTGCCAGGTGGAGGGGGAAGCGCGGAGCCTCTTGGACACGGCCATGGAGCGTCTGGGCCTGTCGGCGCGCGCCTATGACCGCATCCTGAAGGTCGCCCGGACCATCGCCGACCTCGAGACCGCAGAGGCGATTCAGCCCGAATACATCGCCGAGGCCATCCAGTACCGGTCGCTCGACCGCGGCCCGAGGCGATGACGGCGGCGGGCACGATAGGGAAGCAGCCTCGCCGAGGCAGAGGTAGCGTCCATAGCTACCCGTAACAGAGGAGGGTGCGCACATGCCAAAGGTCACGCAGCTCGTACTGAACCTGCAGAGCAAGCCGGGGGTGCTGGCGAACGTGGCGGGGGTTCTGGGCAAAGCAGGCGTCAACATCGAGGGGATCTGCGCCGTGGAGACGGCCGGTCGAGGGAAGATTCGGCTGCTCACCTCTGACGCCGCTAAGGCGGAGGCCGCCCTGAAGGCCGCCAAGATCCGTTGCGGGCGCGAGGAAGCGATCTCCGTGCCGCTGGAAAATCGGCCCGGGGCGGTGGCGGAGGTGGCGCAGAAGCTGGCGCAGGCCAAGGTGAACATCAAGTGCACGTATGCCACCACCGGCGGCGCAGCGCAGGCGGTGGTCGTCCTGAGCGTTTCCAACCTTCCGAAGGCGCTTGTCGCCCTGGGCGGATAGCCTCCGAACGGGTTTCGTGAGGGCGGGTGACGGGGCGGCGATCGGTCGCCCCGTTATCCCCTGATGTCCACCTTCCGACAGGTACCCCTGCCGTCCCGGCGAGTGGCATCCTCCGACTCACCTGACGAATTCTCGGCGATCTCCCATTGTATCCGGGGAGATACCTCCGCGTATCCTCGCCGGTACCGCGACCAGCGCCTTCCAAGATCCCCGGCTGCAAGTCCCTGTTCGCTAACCTGCTGTAAATTGAGAGGCTCACGGATCTATGGGGCTCGAGAGTCGCGTTGGCACTCGCGTTGCTTTTCACTCTGCATGTCCGACACGATACGGAGGGGGACAACATGCATCACACAGACATGCCAACAACCGCATGCCAGACAGGCGACCGAGATATGCGTGAGTTCTCCCGAATCCCGGTGGTGATCCCCGTTCGTGTGGAAAGTTTCCCCACCTCGCAAGCGGCGGCGTTTGCTGTGGTGCCCGGCGCGTTCCTCAATATCGGGCGGGGCGGGGGAAGGGTGCGCGTTCGGTGGCAGTTCCCACCCCGCACTCGCCTGGTCATCTCGCTGCCGATCGGGATGCCCAGCTTGCGGCTTCCGGCCGAGCTGATCTGGGCGTGCCATCCATCCGATGGGGGACAGGAACCTGCCGTGTACGGTGTCCGATGGGTAGAGCCGCTGTCCTCGACGATCCTGGAGAGGATCCTGCTGAGGCAGGGGCTCGCCAGCTAGCCGGAGGTGTTCCATGCACCCAGACCCTGAGTTTGGCACCCGGAGTGAGGAAGGCGGCCCATGCATTCTGATCCTCGATCCTGATTCGAGGATCGCCGAGGCTCTGGCGCTGGCGCTGAGGCGACGGACACGGGTGGAGCGGGTGACCAGCGGGATGGCGGCCCTCTTGGTCGCGGGGGAAAGGGGGGTGGATCTCGTTATCGCGCGTGGCCATCTTCCGGATATCCCCCCGGATGATTTCCTCAAGCTTCTACGCCTGCTGCGGCCCGGCGTCCGGGTGGCCCTTCTGGGCACGGAGGCGCCGTCGGAGGGGTTCCTGGAGGCCGAGCCAGACGTGTATTTCCCCGAGCCGATCCAGCTCAAATACCTGTTAGCCTGGATTGCCGATTGCCTGGACCAACCCTCCTCTTCGGCGTCGGGAGTGGCGTCGCCCCCGGTGCAGTATGAAATTCCTCCGCAGCATCTCGAGACCGTCCGCTGGGTGCTCGAATTCATCGAGCGCTGCTACCAAGAGGGGACCCCTCTCTCGAAGATCGCCGAGTCGGTCGGCGTCAGCCGATCGCACCTCTGCCGGGTCTTCAAACGGGTCACCGGCCTCTCGCTGAAGCGCTTTCTGACGCGGCGTCGCCTCCAGGCCGCCAAGCAATTGATCCTGGAACCAGGGGCAACGATCGATCAGGTGGCACGCCGGGTCGGATACCGCGATGCCGGCCACTTTGACCGCGTGTTCAGGCAGTGGGAGGGACGAACTCCTTCGGGCTACCGGCGGCAGATAACCCTCCGAGCATTTCGAAACGGGGTGGCGGCCGGGAGCATCAACCGGGATTCATCTTAATCCTCCTTCATGTGTATGACCTCTCGGCTCCCCGCCCAGATTGCCCTGCATTGGTAATGGGTTTTGCGAAATCCTGGTGTTCGATCCGACGCTGAAAACTTTTCACTTGACAGGAATCAACAGTTGTTTTTAGTTTTCCGCCACTTTTCCTCCATCTTATTCGCCGGCGGCTCCTGGCGACTTCGGCAATTCGCTCTATTCGAGTTCCTGCCACTCAGGAATACCATTCGAGTCCCACCTTGGGGAGGGGGGCCTCGAATACACACCAGCAGAACGAAGTTTTGAAAGCGAGGTGGTGCGGAGGCGTATTTGTGTTGGGCGATCCACCTCATCGCCCGTTGAATGGCCTCATGGGGCTGTGACTTTTCACGCCGTATTGGTGCTGGCCTCCTTTGGGGTCGAGGGCGAGTTCCGGGAGGGACTCACGCCTTCGGGGAGGGGGCGCGAGGATTGGCAAAGGAGGAGGGGATGAGCGCAGAGGGTTATATCAATCGGTGGTGGCGGGTGGTCGGCGCGCTGTTGATGAATCTGTCGTTAGGCTCGTTGTACGCCTGGAGCATCTTCGTTGCGCCCCTGGAGAAGGAGTTCCACTGGAACCGGGCGGACACCTCGTGGATCTTCACCATCGCGGTGTTCGTGTTCGGAATGTCCTTCGTCGTCGCGGGGCGCCTCCAGGACAAGCTGGGGCCGTTCAAGATCTCGGTGATCGGGTCCATCGGGCTAAGCCTGGGGTTCATCCTGGCCAGCTTCACCAACAGCCTGCCGTGGATTTTCTTCACCTTCGGGGGCATCATGGGGTTTGGGAACGGATTCGGCTACGCGACTCCCATCCCGGTGCTCTCCAAGTGGTTCCCTGATCGGCGCGGCCTGGCAGTTGGCCTGGCGGTCGCTGGCTACGGGGGCGGCTCGGCCATCCTGGCCTTCATCGGCCCGCCCATGCTGGCCGGCTTGGGATGGCGGGGAACCTTCCTCTGGCTGGGCATCGGGTTCTTCGTGGCTACCATGATCGGGGCGTCTCTCCTCCAGAACCCGCCGGCCGGGTGGAAGCCCGCGGGCTGGGTTCCGCCCCCGCCGACGGCCAAGGTGTCCGCCATGACCTATGACTATCCTCCATCGGAGATGGTCAAAACCCCCCAGTTCCCGCTGATGTGGATCGGCTACTGCCTGGGCGCATCGGCCGGCCTGATGACCATCAGCCAGCTCATTCCCTTCGGCCGAAGCGTCGGCATGCCGGCCACGGCGGCGACGCTCACCCTGCTCATCGGGGCCATCGGCAACGCCGGCGGCCGGATCTTCTCGGGGTGGTTGCCCGATGCGATGGGTCGCCTGCAGACCCTGCGCCTCATGATCCTGGTGTCGGCGGCCGGCATGTTCGTTCTGGCCAACAGCGCCAACGTCGGGCTCATCTATGTGCTTCTGTTCGTAATCTACTACTGCTACGGGACGTGCCTCTCGGTGTTCCCGTCCACCACGGCTGACTTCTTCGGGACGAAGAACCTGGGGGTCAACTATGGTTGGGTTTTCACGGCGTGGGGTGTCGCCGGCATCGTGGGCCCCATGATCGCCGGGTACATGTTCAAGACGTACCAGAGCTACACCGGCGCGTTCTACACCGCCGGCATTCTGGCGATCGTCTCCTTGATCGCCATGCTGGTGGCCAGGCGCCCCGAGCCGGTGACCGCCAAGGCCACGGCGTAGGGCAGGTCGTTCCTCGCAACAAGAACGGCGAGGCCGGCCCGTTGCGGAACGGGCCGGCCTCGCCGTTTGTCTTGGTGGGGGTGTGACAGCGTTTTCGCTTGCCGGGGAATGGCCAGTCGAATAGATTCTCCTCGCCATGCCGCCATCCCAGCGAAAAAGCAACCCGGGGCGAGCAAACGCCGTCAAGACCTTTTGCTTGAACCGCAAGGCCCGGTACGACTACCACATCGAAGAAACGTACGAGACCGGAATCGCCCTGCTCGGCAGCGAGGTGAAATCCATCCGGCAGGGACGGGCCAACCTGCGAGACAGTTACGCGGCGTTCGAGCACGGCGAGTTGTTCCTCCACAACTGCCACATCAGTCCGTATGCCCAGGCCAGCCGGTTCAACCCGGACCCGCTGCGCACCCGCAAGCTCCTGATGCGCCGCGAGGAATTGCGGCGCCTGGTGGGCAAAGTGGAGGAAAAGGGCCTGACCCTGGTGCCGCTCAGCCTGTACCTCAAGGGACGGCACGTAAAGGTGGAGCTGGCCCTAGCTCGCGGCAAGAAGGAATACGATAGGCGGGAGGACATCAAGCGGCGCGAGGCCGACCGCGAGGTGGCGCAGGCATCCCGGGGGCGGGCCGATCGGCGCTGAGGGCCCCTCATCTCGCCGCCTGGACAATTGACTTTCGCCCCGGTTGGCCGTAAACTGCTGGCGTGGCATGATGTCTGATGGCTCACGCCTCAGGTTCCCGATCAGAGAAGGGGGTGCACCGGTTTCGACGGGGACACGGGGGCAAGGGTGGCATGCCGAGTCCCCACCGGCTCGTAAAAAGGTGGGAAAAACACAACTGCCGACGCAGAGTTGGCACTCGCTGCCTAACTAGCAGCGACGTCCTCCCCACCGCGCCTGCCGGGTGAGACCAGGGCGTCAGACAGGTAGGCTAAGCCGGTCGGTCCTGGCCCGGGATCGGCAGGACGAAAACCAACGGGCTGGCCGTCGAGAGCCCTGCCGACGGGGTGCCTTGGCGGCGAGATCAAAACGTCGGCTACGCATGTAGAGGCCCTTGCTGACAGGTTCTCGGACGGGGGTTCGACTCCCCCCACCTCCACCAGATATCGCACGGGCGCCCGTCGGGGCTCGCGCCCGTTCTCGTCGTCCTTATTGCCTATTGCCCGCCAGTCACCACGGTTCAGTGGCACTCGTTCATCGCCTGCGCATTTCCCCGGCGGAGGCGGGGCTGCGCGAACGGGTCTGTGATGGCGGCGTGATTCCCCGGGCTATGGGGGGGCAAGCGTCGTGACGGGGCAAGGAGGTTGACAAGCATGGGGACTCTCACCCCCGGGGCCATCGAAGCCATCGTTCAGGGTAAGCACGGCGATCCCTTCGCGATCCTCGGCCCCCATGTCCGGCCGCAGCAGGAGGGATCCGGCGTCATCGTCCGCGCGCTCCTCCCCGAAGCGGAGAAGGTCACGGTCCTCCCCCTGGAGTCCGGCCTGCCGCCGCAGCCGATGGCCAGGATCCATCCCGACGGCCTGTTCGAGGCCGTCCTTCCCGGCCGGCACGCGATCTTCCCCTACCGGCTGCGCTGGACCAAGGCCTCAGGCTCGGAAATCGAGATCGAGGATGCCTATCGGTTTGCCCCCACGCTGACCGACTACGACCTGTACCTTCTGGGGGAGGGGGCCCACTTCCGGGTCTACGAAAAGCTGGGGGCGCAACTGCTCATGCTCGAGGGAGTGCCGGGGGTGCGATTCGGCGTCTGGGCCCCCAACGCCCGTCGCGTCAGCGTCGTGGGCGACTTCAATGGCTGGGACGGCCGGGTCCATCCGATGCGGCTCCACCCCGGGAACGGGATCTGGGAAATTTTCATCCCGGGGCTGGGCGAAGGGACGCTCTATAAGTTCGAAGTGCTGGCCAAGAATGACCAGCCGTTGGCGCTGAAGGCGGACCCCTATGCCTTCGCCTTCGAGCTGGCCCCCTACCCGGCCTCGGTCGTGACCAACTTGGCCTACCGATGGGGGGACGAGGCCTGGATGGCGGAGCGAGGGAAAAAGCACGCCGTGAACGCGCCGCTCAGCATCTACGAGGTGCACGTGGGCTCGTGGCGCCGTGTGCCCGAGGAGATGCACCGGGCCATGAATTACCGGGAGCTGGCCCAGGAACTGGCCGTGTATGTCAAAGCCATGGGGTACACCCACGTGGAGCTGCTCCCCATCACGGAGCATCCCTATTATCCCTCCTGGGGATATCAGACCCTGGGCTACTACGCCCCCACCTGCCGCTACGGCAGCCCCCAGGACTTCATGTGCTTCGTGGACACGATGCACCAGCATGGGATCGGCGTCCTCCTGGACTGGGTGCCGGCGCATTTCCCCCAGGATCCCCACGGCCTGGTTTACTTCGACGGGACCCACCTGTACGAACACGAGGATCCCCGCCTGCGCGAACACCCGGACTGGGGGACCCGGATCTTCAACTACGGCCGGAACGAGGTGTCGAACTTCCTCATCGGCAGCGCCCTCTTCTGGCTGGACAAATACCACATTGACGGCCTCCGCCTGGACGCCGTGGCCTCGATGCTCTACCTGGACTACTCCCGCGAGCCGGGGGAGTGGGTCTCCAACAAGTACGGCGGAAACGAGAACCTGGACGCCATCGCCTTCATCAAGCGGTTCAACGAGGTGGTGTACCGAGAACACCCGGACGTGATGACCATCGCGGAGGAGTCCACCGCATGGCCCATGGTCTCGCGGCCGACCTACCTGGGCGGGCTGGGCTTTGGCTTCAAGTGGAACATGGGCTGGATGCACGACCTGCTCACCTACATGACCAGGGATCCGATCCACCGGAAGTACCATCACAACAACCTGACTTTCGGCCTGCTCTACGCCTGGCACGAGAACTTCATCCTGCCCCTGTCCCACGATGAGGTGGTGCACGGTAAGGGGTCGCTCCACGGCAAGATGCCGGGGGACGACTGGCAGAAGTTCGCCAACCTGCGTGCCTTCTTCACCTTTATGTACGGACACCCCGGCAAGAAGCTCCTCTTCATGGGGGGCGAGTTCGGCCAGACGCACGAGTGGAACCACGATACCAGCCTGGACTGGCACCTCCTGGAGATGGGGCCGTACCACCGCGGCCTGCAGCAACTGGTCCAGGATCTCAACGCCCTCTACCGGACGGAGGCGGCCTTGCACCAAGTGGACTTCGAGCCCGCGGGATTCCGGTGGATCGACTGCAACGACTGGGAGGGAAGCGTGATCTCCTTCCTCCGGCGGGCTCGCAATCCGCAGGACTTTCTGGTGTTCGTCTGCAACTTCACGCCGGTGGTCCGGCACGGCTATCGGATCGGCGTGCCGCGGGGCGGCTTCTTCCGGCAGCGGCTCAACACGGACCTATATTCGTACGGCGGGAGCAATGTGGGCAACGGCGAGGGCGTGTGGGCCGAGGACATTGCCCAGCATGGCTTCGCCCATTCCGTCTCGCTCACCTTGCCGCCCCTGGCCGCCCTGGTCCTCCAGCCGGAGGGCTGAGGGCGCGGATGCAAGACGGCCGCGCCGTCGACGCAGGCAGCGTGACCCGGACGTTACACACAGTCCCCTGGCCTTCGGTCAGGGGCTTTCTTTTTGCAGGATCGAGTCGGATGGCGTCAGGCCTTGGCGGCCCGGCCGCCGTTCCATGCGAGAGTGCTCTCTCCGTTTGAAACGCCTGGCGATCCGACGCATGCCGGCTTCGGAAACTTCCGCCGGATGGATGGGGCGGGTCTTCCCCATGTCTCTTGGCCACAGGTGTCTGGTTGAACAGGGCCTTGGACGGGTGGCGTTACCGTGTTATAAGAGTCACGCAGTTTTTCTGCGGACCGGTGCCGATCGCAAGACGGGAAAAGAGCGAGGACTCTCCATGAAGGTGCTGCGGATCACTCCTGAACGATGCACCGGGTGCATGCGCTGCGAGCTGGCCTGCTCGTACGTCCAAACAGGCACGTTCCAGCCCGCGCGCTCGGTGATTCGGGTTTCGCCCTTCGAAGGACACACGAGCTACGCCCCCTACACCTGTACGCAGTGCGCGGAAGGGTGGTGCATGACCGCCTGCCCGGTGGAGGCCCTCACCATCTCACCTGTGGGGGCCAAGGCCGTCTTGGACGACCAGTGTGTCGGGTGCAAGCTCTGCACCATCGCCTGCCCCTACGGCACCATCTTCTACAACCCGGAGACGCAGAAGGCGTTCAAGTGTGACCTCTGCGGCGGGACACCGGCCTGCGCCGCGGTGTGTCCCACCGCCGCCATCGAATACGTTGAGGCGGAGACAACGGACTGGCTCGGGGGTTTCGCGAGTAAGCGTGTGCTGCGTTCCCATGAGGGGCAGCACGCCATGGCGGAGGCGGGCGGATGACCAGGCGGCACGTGATCATCGGCGGTGGGACCGCCGGCCTCAACGCCATCCTGACCATCCGCGAGTACGATCGCGGCGCATCCGAGATCAGGCTCGTTTCGGCCGAGCGGCCTTACTCCCGCATGGTGCTTCCGTACTACCTGGCCCGGAGCATCACCGAGTCCCACGTCTTCACCCTCACGCCGCCACGATTGGCGGAGCTCCAGGTCCAGACGCACCTCGGGCGGCGGGCGGTCAGGTTGGAGACGGCGGCCAACCGGTTGATGCTGGATGACGGCACGGGCCTCGAATACGACGACCTGCTGATCGCCACCGGCTCCTCTCCCGTCAGGGCAGCCGTGCCGGGCGCGGATCTGCCCGGGGTCCACAGCTTCTGGACCCTCGCGCAGGCGCGGGGCGTAGTGGCCCAGATCCGGGAGGGGAGCCACGTCGTCCTGGTGGGGGCGGGGTTCATCGCCTTCACCATTCTGAACGCTATTCTGGCCCTGAAAGCCCGCCTCACCGTCGTGGAGGTCGCGCCCCAGATCCTGCCGCGGATGATCGACCGGACCGGGGCCGAGATGGTCGAGCGGTGGCTCACGCGCCACGGCGTCACCGTCCGCACGGGGGCAACCCTCACGGCCATCGAGGATACGGAAGGCAGGAAACATCTTCGCTTCCGCCAGGGGGAGGACCTCGTGGCCGACGTGGTCATCATGGCGACCGGCATCCGCACCAACCTGGAGTGGCTGAACGGCTCTGGCCTGCGGGTGAACCGCGGGATCCTGGTGGACGATCACCTGCGGTCGAACGTGGCAAACGTCTTCGCCGCCGGTGATGTCGCCGAGGGTCGCGACCTGGTGACCGGCCAGCCGGCGCTTCACGCCATTGAGCCGACGGCCATGGAACACGGGCGGGTGGTCGGTGCCAACATGGCCGGGCGGGACGTCGCCTACCGGGGGAGCCTCCTCATGAACATCCTGGAGGTCTGCCACCTCGACATCGCCAGCTTCGGGGCCTGGGACGATCCGACGGCGGAGGCGTTCGCCGCGGCGCGGCCGGAACGGTGGGCGTACCGGAAGCTCTTGTGGCGGGGGGATCGGTTGATTGGGGCCATGATCCTGGGGATAGCCAATGATCTCTGGACCACCAACGATGTGGGGATGCTGAAGGGTCTGGTGCAGTCGGGCGGGCACCTCGGCGCCTGGAAGGAGCACCTGCGCCGCAATCCCTTCGACATCAAGCCGGCGTTCATCGCCTCCGGGACGACGGCGCGGCTCTTGCCCGAGACGACCCTCGGGAAGCCGTCCGTTCCGGGGGGACAGGTCGTGTAGCGGATCGCCAGCCTTGTCCGCTTGACCTTGGCAGCTTTCCGCCTCGCCAGGGGGGTCTGATGCGTCACTTCACGATGGAACAATCGGCCGTTCGCTCTGAGGAGCACCCGGTTGGGCAGGGGCTCCCGGGAGGATATGCGGGGAACATATTGCGGGTGGACCTGACCAGCGGAAAGACTTGGAGCCAACCCTGGACGCCCGAGGAGATGCGCCTGTATGTCGGCGGGGCGGGCCTGGGGGTCAAGATCCTGTGGGACGAGGTGCCCGCCCACGTGGCCTGGGACCACCCGGAGAACCGCCTGATCCTGGCGACCGGCCCTCTGGCCGGGCTTCCCGTGTGGGGAACAGGTGGCCTCTCGGTCGTGACGCGCGGGGCCATGACGAACGGGGGGACTTCGACCCAGGCGAATGGTTTTTTCGGCGCGTGCCTCAAGTACTCGGGCTACGATGCCATCGTGATCCAGGGGCAGTCGAGCCGCTGGGTGTATCTTTACATCCAGGACGGCGTGGGGGAACTGCGCGATGCCGCCTCCCTGGTGGGGAAGGACACGTGGGAGACACAGGACGCCCTCCACGGGGAGCTCGGGCTGTCCGGTCATCAGATGAGCGTCTACGGCATCGGCCCAGCGGGGGAGAACTTGGTGCGGTTTGCCGCCATCGCTGGGGACTACGGCCACGTCGCCAGCAAGAACGGGTGCGGTGCCGTCATGGGGAAAAAGCGCCTCAAGGCGGTGGCCATCGTCCGGGGAACGAGGGGGCTTCGGGTCGCGGATCCCCGGGGCCTCTTCCAGGCGGCGGATGAGATCGCCTATGACTTGAAGACCAATCCCACGACGAAGTCATTGTACGAGTACGGCACGCTTAGTGGTGTCCTGAATCTCCACAGGATAGGCGGCCTGCCTATCAAGAACTACACGAGCAACGTGGTCCCTGAGGGAACCGACATGGTGGCCTGGGAAGCTCCCAGCCTGCGCAAGGGGTTCGACCATCGGGGTCACCAGTGCAACGCCTGCGGCATGCACCATTGCCACATGCAGGTGATCCCGACCGGCCCCCACCGGGGCGAGATGGTGGACGAGCCGGAGTACGAGGGGTGGGCCGGGGCGGGCTGGGCCATCGGTTGCACCGATCCCGTGGCGATCTCGTGGTTAAACACCCAGGTGGATCGGGCCTGCGTAGATGTGAACGAATTCGGCTGGGTGATCGGCTGGGTGATGGAGTGCCAGGAGAAAGGCTATTTCACCAAGGATCAACTGGGGGGACTCGAGGTGCACTGGGGGGACGTTGAGGCCGCCGCCAAGCTCCTGAAGATGATCAACCACCGGCAGGGCTTCGGCAACGTCTTGGCGGAAGGGGTGAAGCGCGCCGCCGAGACCCTGGGGAGCCCGGCGGCGGCGTGCGCCATCTACACTGGCAAGGGGGCGTCGCCCCGCGGCCACGACCACCGGGCGAAGTGGGATGAGATGCTGGATACCGCCACCGGCAGCACGGGGACGCTCGAGACGGGGCCGCCCACGCATCCGACTGAATTCGGGATGCCGGCCCGTATCAACCCCTTCGACCCGGACGCGGTGGCGAAGAGCGTGGGGAACCACCTCGGGCGCCGTCATTTCGAGGACTCGCTGGGCGCCTGTATCTTCACGACGCGCACCCTGGTCGGGACCCTGTGCCACGCATTGAACGCTGCCACCGGCTGGGACTACGCGAAAGAAGAAGCGATGCGCCTGGGCCGCCGTACGGCGGCCCTGTTCCGCGCCTTCGATCTACGCTGCGGCCTCGGACCCGAGCTGGAACGCCCGTCGCCCCGGTACGGCTCCATCCCGGTGGACGGGCCGGCCAAGGGCCAGTCCGTACAACGGCACTGGGAGCACATGCTGGATGTGTGGTATGAGACCGTGGGGTACGATCGAAAGACGGGCCGGCCGCGGCCGGACACCTTACGGGCCCTCAGCCTGGAGTTCCTGATCCCTGCTCTGTGGCACACGAAGGCGAGCCGAGAGCCGTGAGTCAAAACCCGATCTCCGCCCTGCGGGACAGACAGACTCTCCCGTGATTGAGCGGCATTCCGCATTCCGGGTACCCCCCGGGTGTCCGCATTCTGCGACGCCCCACGTCACCGTGGAGGCCGTCGCCTGGGTGACGCAACTCGTCGGCGGAGATGGGACGCGGCGGAAGATGTTCGATGAGGCCGTTGCTCCCGACGCCACGGTGCGGACTGTTCTCCTGAGGCTGAGCGATCGGTACCCCACGCTCCGGGAAGTCCTCTGGGACCCGGCGAGCCATGACCTGGCGGAGCACGTCGAGATCCTGGTGAACGACGCCGTCCTGGGCATCACCCACAGCCTCGACAGTCCCGTTCAGGACGGGGATCGGATCACGCTCCTCGGGCAGTATGCGGGCGGCTAGCGCCACATCCGACTGCAGGGTCGCCCCTGGCACTCTCGCTGCCGCCGAATTCCTCCTCGGTTCTCCCGCGGGAATCCCGCCGGCCGTCTCCCGCACCGCGACGGTGATGGGTCGTAGCGGGACAGGGATCCCCGCGAGCCTCTCCCAGGCCCGCCTGGGTTGCAATCACCAGCCGGAAAGTGCTATGGATGAGCATTGGGTGACAGGGGGCCAATCCCTAGCGAGAGAAGAGGGTCGGGGGCGTCCGGAACGCGCCGGCCGACTTCTCGGGAAGCTTCGGGGAAGGATGAAAGGAGGGAGCATGAACGCGCCAGTGAAACGCCCGGGCCCGCCCCGGATCCGCCGCATCGGGATTTCCACCGGGGGAGGAGATGCCCCCGGCCTCAACGCCGTCATCCGGGCCGCGGTGAAGACGGCGCTCAATCTCGGCTGGGAGGTGGTGGGGATACGCCGGGGCTTCGACGGTCTGTTCCTCCCGGGGATGGCCAAGAAGCTCTCGGCGCGCGACGTGGCCGGGATCCTCACCATGGGGGGGACGATCTTGGGCACGACGAACCGGGGCAACCCCTTCGAGTACCGGGTGAGGGAAGGCAACAGGACCGTCGTCAAAGACATGTCCGGCACCATCCTCCAACGCGTCCGGGCCCTGGGCCTGGATGCCATCGTGGTCATCGGCGGGGATGGCACGCTTGCCATCGCGAAGCGGCTGGCCGACATGGGCGTGCCGGTGGTCGGCGTCCCCAAGACCATTGACAACGATATGCCCGGCACGGTGGTCACATTCGGCTACGACACGGCCGTGAGCACGGCGACCGACGCGCTGGACAAGCTCCACTCCACGGCGGCGAGCCATCAGCGGACCATGGTCGTGGAGGTCATGGGACGCTACGCCGGCTGGATCGCCCTGAACGCGGGCGTGGCCGGGGGGGCCGATATCATCCTGATCCCGGAGATTCCCTTCGACCTCGATGTCATCTGCCACAAGGTGGAGGAGCGCTATCGCAGGAAGCGGAACTTCGCCATCGTGGTCACCGCGGAGGGGGCAGCCCCCGTGGGTGGGCACATGTTCACCAAGGACCACCGTGACGCGGGCCGCCAGGAAGTGCTCCTCGGCGGGGTCGCGCAGTTCATCGCGGATGAGATTGCCAAGCGCACTGGCCGGGAGACGCGCAGCCTGGTCCTGGGCCACCTCCAGCGGGGAGGCCATCCGACGACCTTCGACCGGTTACTGGGCACGCGCTTCGGGGCGGCCGCCATCCGGCTGGTGGCGGAAGGTGGCTTTGGCCGCATGGTGTGCCTCCGGCCTCCCAACATTGACTCCGTGCCGCTGGCCGAGGTCGCAATAGGGAAGCCTCGGAAGGTGCCTCTGGACTCGGATACCATCCTCTCAGCCCGGGCCATGGGGATTTGTTTTGGCGACAAGGCGTGAGGTCCGGGGCCCCCGTCACCCACGCCGGTCGCGCCCGTCACGAATTGGGAAAGAAGAGGGCATTGCCCAGGAATTCTGCCGAGCGATGGCGTGACGGAGAAACCCTGTCGCCGCGCCCGGACGGGGTGTCTGATCGGAGAATCGGAGATGCCCGATGAAAGCGGAGGGGGCCGATCACGGGCAACCGCCAACGGGGGGTCACCCAAGGCCATGAGCGCCTCGGCGCAGCTGGCTTTCGTCCGCTCCGCTTATGCAGCCGCCGAGGGCGCGATCCGTCTGGCCGACGAGAAGGTCGGCTATCTCCTCTTGTTCCTCGGGGTCCTGGTCGTCTCGGTCGGCGTCCGCGCGGACGCCCTGCTAGACCTGCTGGCCGGCCCGCAACATCCGCTGCTTGTGCGGGGCTCGTTTCTCGCCGGATGCGTCGCGTTCCTGGGCGCCGCCGGGGTCTCGCTCGGTTATGCGGTGCGAAGCCGGGCGCTGGCGCTGGAGACGCCGGCGGATATTCCGCAGGCTCTCGACCACCTGGCTGCGTTGGAGACGGTTGGCTTGGTGGAAGAGGTGGTTGGGGCACTGCGCCGGGCAGCCGGCATCGCCGATCGAAAGCTGGCGCTGCTCCGCCGCTGCTTGGGGTGGGCGGCCATGGCTTTCGTCGCCTGGGTGCTGGTGCTGATCATGAGCGTGGGGTTTTGATCCCATGCAGTGGAAGAGATGGAGCAGCCACAAATCGGGTTCGCGACCTGGGCGTCGAGGGGAGCGGATGGAGCCGTGCCACGGTTCGCCGCCGGCTGCGGCCGTGCTCCGGGTGGCAGAAGCCCATGAAGCTGCTACGCTCATGGAGGAATAAGAAATCGAAGCCGCCGTTTCTCATCGTTATGGAGAATCAGTCTCACATCGCTCCCATATAGTCGTCTGCTTATGTTGACATTTCCTGCGTTCAAATCACAACAGCGTTGAATATTTCGGCACCTGTGATGCAGTATGAAGGCCTGTAACGGCATCGAGTGGACTATGATGGGACGGTGTGTCTCATCTCATGCCTGTACCGGGACATCCGGCGTCCAGTCTATCCACTTGGGAGATTCGGAGATCGGATGAACTGGCTGTGGAGCCTAGAAACCAAGCTGCTGGCCGCGGTGTGCGGTGTAGCGCTGGTATCCATCGGTGTCTTTGCCTGGGTGAACATCCACTATGACCAGGCAGAGCGGGTAGACCTCATGATCCGGGGGGCCAGCCAGTTCAGCGACACCGTCAAGCGGAGCACCCACTACGCCATGCTCCAGAACCGGTGGGAGGATGCCTTTCACATCATGGACACCATCGGAAAGCAGGAGGGGGTGACGCGGGTCCGGGTGTTCAGCAAGGAGGGGGTGGTTCTCTTCTCGACGGACCAGACGGAAGTGGGGCACGCGGTGGACAAGCGGGCTGAGTCCTGTTACGCCTGCCACGCGGCCGAGCGCCCCCTGGAGCGCCTCAACCTCCCGGACCGCGCCCGAATTTTCCGGGCCGCGGACGGCCAGCGGCTCCTGGGGATGATCACCCCGCTCTACAACGAGCCGGGGTGCTCCGACGGCTGTCACATCCATTCCCCGAATAAGTATGTCCTGGGGGTGCTCGACATCACCTTGTCCCTGGCCCGGGTGGACGAGGAGATCGCGGCCATCACCCGACGCACGGTGGCCTTCGCCGGGATCACCGTCGTGCTCGTGGCGTTGATCTTGGCCGGGGTCGTCAGGCGGGGCGTCGTGCGTCCGGTGCGCGAACTTGTGGAGGGGACGCAGCGGGTGGCGCAGGGAGATCTCTCGCACCGGATCCCGGTGCGAACCGTCGACGAAGTCGGGGTCCTGGCTGTGTCCTTCAATCGCATGACCGAGGCCCTGGGAAAGGCGCACGCGGAACTGGACGCCCTGGTGGCGACGCTGGAGCAGCGGGTGGAGGAGCGGACCCACGAGCTGCGGGAAGCGCAGGCCCAGCTCGTCCAGACGGAGAAGCTGGCCTCCCTCGGCAAGCTCTCTGCCTCCATCGCCCACGAGATCAACAACCCGCTGTCAGGAATCCTGACCTACGCCAAGCTCCTCAGCCGGAAGCTGCGCACGGGGGTGCCCGACGTTGAAGGGGTCCATGCCGCCCTCCAGCAGCTCGCGTTAGTGGAGCGGGAAACGCAGCGCTGCGTCACCATCGTCCGAAACCTGCTGGACTTCGCCCGGCAGCGGGAGCCGTCGTTTCAGGTCGTGGAGGTCTCGAGGGTCATCGAGGAGGCGCTCTCTCTGCTGGAGCACCGCATGGCGATGCAGGACGTGCAGGTGACGCGCGAGTTCGCTCCGGTCCCGGCGGTGCGGGCGGACTTCGGCCAGCTCCGCCAGGCGTTCGTCAATGTCCTGATCAACGCCTGCGAGGCCATGCCGGGGGGCGGAACATTGCGCGTTCTCACGCGTGAGGTCGCTCTGTCCGAGGCGGGGAATGGCGGGCCGCTGTCCGCTACGGGCAAGCCAGGACCGCCCAGCCACTTCGCCGAAGTGGTCATCACGGACACCGGGCAAGGAATCCCCCCGGAGCATCTCTCCAACATCTTCGACCCGTTCTTCAGCACGAAGGAAAAGGGAACCGGCCTGGGGCTGTCCGTGGTGTACGGTATCGTGGAGAAGCACGGCGGCAAGATCGCCGTGGAGAGTCGGGTGGGCCGCGGCACTACGGTCACTCTGCGCTTTCCGGCAGTGGCCTCCGGCGCTTCGGGCGCGGCGTGATCGCCCATGGCCGGGCGGGGAACAATCCTGCTCCAGTGGATGGGCATGGCGCCGATGGACGGCGAGATGCTGGAGCGGGTGAGGCAAGAGGTGGAGACGACCTTCGCGCTCCCCACGCATCTGGTAGCCGTCAATGGCCCGCCTGCGGACAGCCTGGAGCCCAGGCGGGGCCAGCACTCTTCGACCAGGATCCTCCGCTGGGTCCTGACCAGGCTGCCGCCTGGGGTGGCCAAGGTGTTGGGAATCACGGACGTGGATCTGTTCATCCCGGTGCTGACCTTCGTGTTCGGTGAGGCTCAGGTGGACGGCCCCGCTGCGGTGGTGAGCACCGCGCGCCTCCGCCTCACGTACAACGAGAGGCCTGCCCCGCCGACCTTGCTGGAGGTCCGCCTGCTCAAGGAGTGCCTGCACGAGCTGGGACACACATTCGGTCTGGTGCACTGCCCCGACGGGACGTGCCTGATGTCACGATCCAATTCGATCCTGGAGGTCGATCAGAAGCGGGCGGCCTTCTGCCGCGACTGCCGACAGCGCCTGCGAAAGCTGCTGGAGGAAAGGAACGGATCATGAAAGCCAAAGGATCCATCCTGGTGGTGGACGACGAGGAGATCGTCCGGGACTCGCTGGCAAGCTGGCTGGAAGAGGACGGCTATCACGTGGATACCGCGCCGGATGGTCCCGCCGCCCTGACCAAGCTGGCCCAGCATGCCTATGCCGTCCTGCTGGTCGACCTGAAAATGCCCGGGATGGACGGTCTGGAGGTCCTGGCGCAGGCCCGCAGCCTACAGCCGGACGTGCCCGTGATCATCATGACAGCCTATGCGACTGTGGACACTGCAGTGCAGGCCATGAAGCAGGGGGCCTATGATTACCTCGTCAAACCCTTCGAGCCGGAGGAGTTGTCCCTCATGGTCGGCAAATTGACCAATGCCCAGGCCCTCCGGCGGGAGAACGTCCTGCTGCGCAAAGCGCTGAAGCGCCAGTTCGAGTTCAAGGACCTGGTCAGCAAGAGCCCCAAGATGGAGGCGGTCTTTGACCTCGCCAGGATGGCGGCCAAGAGCAATTCGACCGTGCTGATCTTGGGGGAGAGCGGGACAGGCAAAGAGCTCCTGGCCCGGGCCATCCACGCGGAGAGCCCGCGCCAGGATGGTCCGTTCGTAGGCGTCTCCTGTGCCGCCCTGACCAAGAATCTGCTGGAGAGCGAGCTCTTCGGCCACGAAAAGGGGGCGTTCACCGGCGCGGCCTCCAGCGCCCGCGGCAAATTCGAGATCGCTGCCGGCGGGAGTCTGTTCCTGGACGAGATCGGGGATATCAGCCCCAAGCTCCAATTGGATCTCTTGCGGGTTCTGGACGCGCGGGAATTCCGGCGGGTGGGCGGGTCGCAACTGATCAAGACCGACGTCCGAATCCTCGCCGCCACCAACCGGGGCCTGAAGAAGCTGGTCGAGTCCGGCGCGTTTCGCGAGGACCTGTACTACCGCCTCAACGTAATCCCCGTAACCCTGCCCCCCCTGCGGGAACGCAAAGAAGATATCCCGCTCTTGGTTGAGCATTTCCTGGCTCAGTCCCGGACCGAAATGCAGAAGCCGCTAGAGGGCGTCTCTGCGGAGGCGATGGAAATGCTCATGGCCCACGACTGGCCAGGCAATGTCCGGGAACTCAGGAACGTCTTGGAGCGCGGAGCCGTCATGGCGCGGGGTCCGATCATTACACCGATGGAACTGGAGCTGGCTCTGCCGGCGCTTCTGGCAGGTGCCACGCCGACCGATTCGCCCGATTCGCTTCGCGATGTGGAGCGGAAGCATATTGTCGCCATGCTCAAGCAACAGAACTGGAACATCACGCGATCAGCCAGGGCCCTCGGGATCGATCGCGTGACTTTGTACAATAAAATCAAGCGCTACCAGATTCGTGAGGATGAATGATCCACCACTGTTGAGAAGCGCAACGTCGCCATTGTCTTTCTCAACAATCGCGCTGAGTGCTTTGATATCAATCGGTTCCGAAAGAAACCAAGCTTCCGCATAGAATTTATCAACGTCACCCCGCCTCGGTTGTTTCCCATCGTATTCCTCCTTTGTGGATGAAGACCACGAAAAACCGTGACTTGGCGCGTTGGTGGCTGACCAACGGAAGATGGCACCCGTCTTGATGCCGGTGGGGGTAACAGCAGGTCTGCGAGGAGGGTCGGCAAATGCGATGTCCGTTCTTCGAAGAGGTTCTGGTGGCCTTCTGTCGGGCCTACCCGGTGAAGAAGATGGTACCGAGTGACCGGCTGCAGGCTAACTGCATCTGCACCTGCGAAGGATTCGAGGATTGCCCGCTGTTTCGTGAGGTCATGGCCAAACTCGAGAATGTTGAGGGCGCTGGCCCCGGCGCAGGTCGGAAGGATCCACAAGGGAACAGGGAGGGAAAGGGGGTGTGAATCATGGTTGCCATCCTGGTGGTGTTCACGATCATCCTGTTCATCGCCGCCGATTTGGTCGTGCAGTGGGTGCGAGCGCGCCGTGCCAAGCCCGCCTTGGCCTCCTCGCCGAAGGCAGCCGGCGTGACGGACCTCTTGGTGCCTAGTCTGCAGTTGGAGCGCTTCAGCCTCCCGGGCGGGCTCTTCTTTTACCGGGGGCACACCTGGGCCAACCTGCTGTTCTCGGGGCAGGTGAAGGTGGGGGTAGATGATTTCATCCAAAAGCTTCTCGGCCGTATTGACGCGATCACGCTGCCTCCGGTCGGTGCGGAGGTGAAGCAGGGGCAGCCCTTCGCCGCCGTCCGGCAGGCTGGGCGGACGGCCCTACTCCCGGCGCCGGTGGACGGGATCGTGTGCGCCGTGAACAGCGAGCTGGCCAAGGTTCCCGGGCTGATCAAGCGGGATCCCTATACCCGGGGCTGGTTGATGGCGGTGCGGCCGACCAACCTGACCGTCAACTTCTCGCGCCTGATCATCGGTGACGGCGCGCTGGCGTGGCTCAAGGCGGAGTTGGCCCGGCTGCAGGAGTTCCTGCACGTGACCCTCACCTTGGAGCGGGACGCCCTGGTCGGGACCACAGCGGCGGACGGGGGGCTGGCGGCCGATGGTCTCCTGGAGCGCCTGGACAACGAGACCTGGGCGGAGTTCCAGTCGAAGTTCCTGGGCGCCTGAGTCGCGGCGTCCGCGCGGATCGTACTCTCGCGCTGGGCAGGCAGGTTTGGAGGAAGCGATGCGACGACGCGGATGGAAATGGGAGGCCTCCTGGCTGGCCGTGGCGGTCCTCATCCTGGCAGGGCACGCAGCCGCGGAGCAACTCCGGCTGCCGCCGGATCTCACCTACTCCAAGGCTGAGGGAAGCCCCGGGAAGGTCGTCTTCAGCCACCAGTTGCACACGGCGGTGGCGGACAAGTGTACGGCCTGTCACATCCAGCTCTTCCGCATGCTCCGTCCCACGCGCCAGGTGACCCACGCCGACATGGAAGCGGGGAAATCTTGCGGCGCCTGCCACAACGGCCAGATGGCCTTCGGTCCCACGGATGCGGCCGGCTGCCCCCGGTGCCACGTGAGTGAGGGGAAACCATCGTGAAGGGCGCGATCCTCTTCGACAGCACCAAGTGCATCGGATGCGAGGCCTGTGTCGCCGCCTGCAAGGAGAAGAACAATCTCCCGCCGACCGTCGATCCCAAGCTGACTGCCTACACCTGGACGGTGGTGGAGCAACGCGACAAGGCCTTCGTGCGCCGCATGTGCATGCACTGCGAATCGCCCACCTGTGCGTCGGTCTGCCCGGTGGGTGCGTTCCAGAAGCAGCTCGACGGGCCGGTCACTTACGATGCCAGCCGGTGCATGGGCTGCCGGTATTGCGTCATGGCCTGCCCCTTCGGCGTGCCGAAGTACCAGTGGGACCGGACGGTCCCCATCGTCCAGAAGTGCATCATGTGCCCCGACCGGATCGCCAGGGGGGAGGCACCGGCGTGCGCCAGCGTCTGTCCCACCGGCGCCACGACCTTCGGCGACCGCAACCAGTTGATTGGGGAAGCCCGCGCGCGCCTCGCCGCTGCCCCCAAGAGCTACGTCCCGCGGATCTACGGCCTGGAGGAGGTCGGGGGCACCTCCGTCCTCATCCTGTCGGGCGTCCCCTTCGCCAGCCTGGGTCTGCGGACCGACCTGCTGCTTCAGCCCCTGCCGATGCTGACATGGCAGGTTCTCTCCAAGATCCCGGATTTCGTCGTCGTGGGCGGCGCATTCCTCTACGGCATCTGGTGGATCACCAACCGGCGCAGCAAGGTCGAGGCGCTGTTGGCCCAGGAGGCCGCGAAGCCGAGCTGATGGGCGCCACCCAAGGGACAGGCGATTGCATGAAGCGAGAAAGGATGCGGATGCGATGAACGCGACCCGAAGGCCCGAGTTCACCTTCTGGCGCCTGGTCTTCCTGGTTCTGACCGCCACCGGGACCGTGGCCGCCCTTTTACGATTCACCCGGGGGTTGGGGGCCAGCACCAACCTCAGCGATCAGTTCCCGTGGGGATTGTGGGTCGGCTTTGACGTCCTGTGCGGAGTGGGGCTGGCGGCCGGCGGCTTCACCATCACCGCCATTGTCTATGTCTTCAACCTGAAGCGCTTTGCCCCGATCATCCGGCCGACGGTCCTCACGGCGTTCCTCGGATATGTCTTCGTCGCCGTGGCACTGCTGTTCGACCTGGGGCAGCCGCAGCGGATCTGGCATGCCCTCGTGATGTGGAACCCGCACTCGGTCATGTTCGAGGTGGCCTGGTGCGTCATGCTCTACACCAGCGTGCTGGCCCTGGAGTTTTCGCCGATCGTCTTCGAGCGACTCAACCTGGAGCGGGCGCGTCGGATCGTGCGCGCCGTCAGCGTGCCTTTGGTGATCGTGGGCGTGATCCTGTCCACGCTCCACCAATCCTCCCTGGGGAGCCTGTTCTTGATCGTTCCCGAGAAACTACATCCGCTCTGGTACTCCCCGCTCCTCCCCGTCCTCTTCTTCGTATCGGCCATTGCGGCCGGCCTGGCCATGGTGATCGTGGAGTCGTATCTGTGCCAGCGCGCCTTCAACCATCACCTGGAGATGGACCTCCTGGAGACGGTGGGTCGGGCCATGGCGGTGGCGCTCGGCGTCTACGGGATCCTGCGGCTGCAAGACCTGGCGCGACGAGGCGTGCTGCCAACGCTCCGCCACCCCAGCTACGAGGGCGGCATGTTCCTGCTGGAAGTGGGGCTGGGCGTGTTGCTCCCGATCGTCCTGCTGGCGATCCCGAAAGTCCGGATGAAGGAGGCGGGACTGGTGACGAGCGCCTTTCTGGCGGTGCTGGGTTTCGTCATGCACCGGCTGAACGTCAGCATCACCGGCATGGAGCGCGCCGCGGGTGTGAGGTACTTCCCGTCGTGGATGGAGGTAGCCGTCTCCCTGGCCCTGGTGGCCGTAGGCTTCGCCATCTTCGGCTGGGCTGTCCAGTACCTCCCCATCTTCCACGAGGGGGTTCACCGGCCCCGCGCGGTTGAGGCTCCGGCGTGGCTTCTGGCAAAGACAGCCCCAACCCTGGCCGGGGGCGCCCCGGGATCGGCGAGCCAGTCAGGCAGGCCCGGCCGCGCGGAGTGAGGGCGGGGGTCCCTCGCTCACCCGGGCGGCCGGAGCGTCACCCCTCCCCCTGATGCCGCCGGCCTCTCGTTGATCCGAGGGGCCGGCGGCGACCCCTCCTCACCGCGCCGCCATCCGCAGCCGATCTCGGCTGGGGAGATCCTGCGTGCGACACATCCATGCTGTGTTCGCCGCCCGCGGCACCCGTGATCCATCCTGAGTTCGCCCGCCGGGTCCGGTGGACCTGTTTCCTGCACGGCCAAGGGCCCGGGATTCGTTGCTGGGACCGACCGGGTGGGCACAAGTCCCTTGACAAACGCGCCAGCCTGCGAGAGCGTTGAGGCCGCCTGGCATGATGCCGGATGTCGCGTGTGTCGTCGGTCGGAGGCCGGGAAGGATTCTCGTGCCGATGGAAGGAGGATGGGGATGCGCCTTGTGACCTTTGAGTTTCAGGGAAGGAATCGGCTGGGGGCGGAGCAGGATGGCCAGGTGGTGGACCTGAACCGTGGGTACGCGCTCCTGCTCGCGACCCGCGGGGTGGTGGACTTTCAGGGACAGGCGGATCGGGAGTTGCCGCCGGACATGCTCGGATTCCTGGACCGCTGGGACCAGAGCCTGTCCAGGGCGAAGGACGTGCTCGCCTTCACTCGCGGGATCCGGGCGAGCGGGGGGCCGATTGGCCAGGCGATCGCGCAGCCGCTCCAGGCCGTGCGGCTCCGGGCCCCCATCCTGAACCCGCGCAAGATCATCTGCCTCGGTTTGAACTACCGCGACCATGCTCAGGAAACCAAGGCGGACATCCCCACGGACCCCATTCTCTTCTCCAAATACGCCACCGCCATCATCGGGCCGGACGATCCGATCCTGCTCCCGGCGGTCTCGAAGGAGGTGGACTACGAGGCTGAGCTCGCGTTCATCATGGCGCGCCGAGGCCGTCACATTTCCACGGGGCAGGCCCTGGAGTACGTGGCGGGCTACACGATCATGCACGACGTGAGCGCCCGCGACTACCAGATCCGGAAGCCCGGCGGGCAGTGGATGTCCGGCAAGACCTTCGACACGTTCGCGCCCCTGGGGCCGGTCCTCGTGACCAGGGAGGATATTCCAGACCCGCACGTCCTGGACATCACCTGCACGGTGAACGGCGAGCGGCTGCAGTCCTCCAATACCAAGCACCTGATCTTCTCCATCCCGGATATCGTTGCCTATTGCTCTCACATCTTCACGTTGGAGGCTGGAGACGTCATCGCCACCGGAACGCCCGGGGGCGTCGGCTTCGCCCGAAAACCGCCCCGGTTCCTGAAGGACGGGGATGTCGTGATCGTGGAGGTCCAGGGGATCGGCCAGCTACGGAATCCGGTGCGCAATGACGTGCGCTAAAATCACGGAGGAAGAGCGGTGAGTCCGTCACATCCTTCAGGGCAGACCGGTTCACCGGAGCCCCAGAAGGATCCGGGAGTCGATCCCGAGTGGACCTCGACCGGTTTGTGCCGGGAATCTACAACTGCTGCATATTGGGGGGCTTTCGCGTTGACAAGCGGCGAGGCGTTCGCTAGAGTCCCGCCGAGCTGCGCGGTGGCCGGCAGGTGAAGGCGGGCCGCGGGGGAGGTCCGGCAGTCCTTGCGTGCCGTCGGCCGACCGGACGCGTCTGGATCAGAGGAAGGGGTCCGACCGTCAACCGCAGGTGGTCATCCGTCGAAATCCCGCGAGAGAAACAGCATGCTCCCGGATTACCCAGTCCGGCGCAAGCACGCGCGTCTCACGTTTAGTGAGCCGGTGTCGGGCGCCGTGACGTCCAGTCACGAGGTACACATTCTGGATCTGAGCCGGGGTGGCGCCCGGGTCGAGCACACGATCATCCTCCGCCCGGGGAGCAGTTGCTACCTCCGCCTGCCCCTGGACGATCGCGTCCTGACGGTCAACTGTGTCGTCATCTGGTCGCGGGCGGTCGACCGGGTGCCTGGAGAACAGAGCGGGTCGGGCCTTTTGTTCCAGAGCGGCGTGCAGTTCGGCAGCCTCTCCCGCGAGGCCGAGGCGTTGCTCCAAACCTACCTGGACACCCAGGGCCGGTGACCCCCGCCGCCGGCGGGGCCCGCGCACATCACTCCTGAGGCTTCTCCTCGCCGGCAACTGGGACCCGCGATCGTCGCCTCCCCACGATTTCCTGGTCGGAGGCCCTCCAGCCCGTTCCGGGGAACTTCCGCACTGGGATATGGTCTAACACGGCGAGAAGAGGCGACCCTTTTCCCGATCGTGGGAAGGGAGGACCCCGCCGGACCTGGATGAGGCAGCGGCAGGCGCCTTCGCCGGATCCATCCGGCCCCGCGGCGGCAGCCCCGCGTGTTTCGCTTGACGTCCGTTTCAGCCATTTGCTATAAGACAGTGATGGGTTCCGCTCAATGAATGCCGTCAGTCTGATCCTCCAAGCCGGTGTCGTCGCCAAGGGCGTCCTCCTCGTCCTGTTGTTCTTCTCTCTGGCCTGCTGGACGATCATCTTCCTGAAACTTCGGACATTTGGCCGCGTGGACAGACAGGACGAGCGGTTCCTGCGACTTTTCCGGGAGATCAAGAACCTTCACGGCGCCTATGAGGACTGCAGGCGTTTCCCCCAAAGTCCCCTCGCCGCGCTGTACCGGGAGGGCTACCGGGAACTGAGCTACGCCCTGAAGGGGAACCCCAACCCCGGCGGGTCTCCCACTTCCCTTGAAGCCACCGCCAAGGGCGGGGACGTCCCGGCCGAGGAGGTCCTGTCGCGGGTCTCGCGCAGCCTTCGCCATGCCAGCCTGCGGGAGATCTCCGGGCTGGAGCGCATGCTGATCTTCCTCGCCACGACAGGAAATGTCACGCCTTTCATCGGGCTCTTCGGGACGGTCTGGGGGATCATGGACGCCTTCCACAGCATCGGCCTCACCGGCTCCGCCAATCTGGGGGCCGTGGCCCCCGGCATCGCCGAGGCGCTGATCACGACGGCGGCCGGCCTGGCCGCGGCCATTCCCGGTGTCATCGCGTACAATTACTTCCTCAACCGGATCAAGGGAACGGCGACCCGGATGGATCTCTTTGCGCTGGAATTCATGGGGATGGCCGAACGGGCCATTGCCAAGGCGGGGGTCAGCAAGTAGGAAGGGCGCAGGGCGCGGATCCGAGCCGCGCCGGCGCACGGCAGAGCGATCGTGGCATTTAAGAGCGCCGACCTTGGAGGAGAAAGCCGCCTGGGGCCCGCCCTGGCGGAGATCAACGTCACGCCGTTCGTGGATGTGGTCCTGGTGTTGCTCGTCATCTTCCTGATCACGGCGCCCATGCTGCTGGGCGGGATCGATGTCCGGGTGCCCAAGACGGCGGCGCGAAACATCCAGCCCGAGGAGCGGCTTGTCCTCTCCGTCACCCGCGACCGGGGCGTGTTCCTGGACAACCAGCCGATCAGCCTAGATCGGCTGTCCAGGGTGTTGAGCGGCATGGTGCGCCGCAACCCCAAGGCCGCGGTGTTCCTGAAGGCCGATGAGGCCGTGGCCTACGGCACCGTCATGAAGGTGATGGACGTCATCAAGAAGGCCGGGGTTGACCGGGTGGGGATGATCACCGAGCCGATCGGCCCCGGGGGGAGTTGAGGCGTGGCGGCGGCGGCTGACCGGTTCTTCGCGCCGGGACAAGAGCCCCGCGAAGTGTGGCTCACCTTCGGCCTCTCGGTCCTGGTCCACGGATTGCTGACGGCGACGGCCGTGCTGATCCCGCACTTCCAGGTGGGCACCTACATCACGGTGCCGGTGACCTATACGGTCAGCCTGGTCAGCGCACCGCCGGGCGGTGGCAGCCCGGCGCCCCCGCCGGCCATTCTCAGGCCTCCGGCGCCCGCCCAGGTCGCGCCCGCGCCAACTCCACGAGCGGCCCCGGCGCCGAGGCCGGCGCCGACGGAGGAGCTGACCCTCCCCGGGCGGCGGCCCGCCACGAAGCCCGCACCAGAACGCGAGCCTTCTTTGCGTCCGCCGCCGGTGACCGGGAAGGAGACTGTGCGGCCGGCTCCCCCCACCCCGATACCGTCGGCGCCAGCGGCGCCCCCTGTCCCGCAACCGGTCGCACCCGTGGCCTCGGCCGGCGCGGGGACAGGGACTGGAACGACGAGCGGTGTGGAGGTGGCCGTTACCGCGAGCGGGGCGGGGAGCGGCGCCGGAGCAGGCCCCGCCGGCAGCTCCCTGGCCTCATATCTCACCCTCGTCGATTGGAAGATCCAGCAGAACTGGACCCCCCTGGGCACGCCGGGGTTGCCCGAGACGGTGGTGGTGGTCCGCTTCCGCGTCCTGCGATCCGGGCAGGTGCGGGATATAGCCCTGGAGACGACATCGGGGAGTGCCAGCCTGGATGCTTCGGCCTTGCGGGCGGTCCGGCAGAGCCTGCCTCTGCCCCCGTTCCCGAACCTGCTCACCGAACCCTGGCTGGATCTCCGATACCGTTTTGTGATGGAGCGCGGATGAGGGGCAGGTTGCAGGGGGTCGCTCTCGGCCTGATGCTTGTTAGCCTCGGAGTCTTGCCCTTGAACGTCCGGGCGCAGGTGATCGAGCGCGAACTCCGGGAGCGCGTTGTCCCCCGCATCACCATCGCCGTGGCAGGCTTCGCGCCCTTCGCCATGAATGGCGAGGACCTGGGGAAGCTGGGGGGGTCGGTGCTGACGGGCGACCTGCGCTTCACGACGATCTTCGATGTGATGGACCCCGCCATGCTGCCGTTCGACCCCAAGAGCGTGCAGCTGGATCAGGAGCGGCCACTCTTCCCGGGCCTGAACTCTCTCAAGGTCCAGCACCTGGCGGTTGGGCAGGTCTCGAGCCGGGGGCGCGAGGCGGTGGTCGAGGGACGGCTGTTCGACGTGGCCACGGGGAACATGGTTTTCGGCAAACGGTATGTCGGGGACCCGAAGTTCTACCGCCTGATCATCCACCGCTTCGCCGACGACATCGTGTTCCATCTCACCGGCGAGAAGGGCGTGGCCCAGACGCGGATCGCCTACGTGTCAGGCGTCAGCCGGACGGCGAAGGAGATCTTCGTCATGGACTACGACGGGGCGAACCCGGTGGCGGTCACGGGAAACCAATCCATCAACCTGTCGCCCCGCTGGTCCCCGGACGGCCGGATGATCGCCTACACCTCGTACCGCAACGGCAACCCGGACCTCTTCGTCCTCAACTTCGACAGCGGCCGGCGGGAGGTGCTGTCGGCCCAACGGGGGCTGAATGCCACCCCTGGGTGGTCCCCCGACGGACAGTGGCTCGCGCTCGCCATGAGCCCGGGCGGCGGGACCAACATCTTCCTCATCTCCAAGGGCGGCGGGATCCCCAAACCCCTCACCTCCGGCCCCGCCATTTCGGTGTCCCCGTCCTTCTCGCCCAACGGCCGCCAGATCGTTTTCAACTCCGATCGGGGAGGCTCCCCGCAGATCTACATCATGGACGTGGATGGCACCAACCTCCACCGGGTGACCTTCCAAGGAAACTACAACTCCTCCCCGCACTGGTCGCCGCGGGGGGAGAAGATTGCTTTCATGTGCCGGCTTGCCGGCAACCAGATCTGCTTGATCAACCCCGATGGCAGCGGCCTCCAGCAGCTCACATCGCTGGGGATCAATGAGGATCCGGCGTGGTCACCGGACGGACGGCACATCGTGTTCACCTCGACGCGGATGGGCCGTCGGGACATCTTCGTGATGCACGCCGACGGCACGGAGCAGACCCGACTCACGCAGAGCGGGCAGGAAAACTATCTTCCAGACTGGTCGCCGTGAGCCTTGCCTTCCGCAGCGTCGCATGCGAGGCGGGAAATGCGAGTGATGCGTCGACTCGCGGAACGTCCGACCGTCCTTTGACTTTCCTCCCGGACGCCGGGGGGATCGCGCCACTTGGCGCAAGGAGAGCAGATTGTCTCGGAGCATGAAAACGACAGTACGGAGGAGCGGACTGGCAGGGGCGACGCTCATGGGCCTGGCCCTGATGACCGGGGGCTGCGTCGCTACGGAGGACCTGAATGCGGTGCAGCGCGACGTGAATGCCCTTCGCCAGGAGGTGGCGGGGCTGACCAAGGCGACCGAGGGGGCCCGGGGCTTCACCGAGGAGCGTCTGAGCCGGCTGGAGAACGACCTGCGCAACCGCTTCGAGTCTACTGTGAAAGAGAGCGAAGGATCCCGCGTGGCGCTGAGCACGCGGCTCGAGGAGCTGGCGACGGAAACGCGCCTGGTTCAGGGAAAGTTGGAGGAAAACGCCTTCGCTCTGAGCAACCTGAACAGCCGGCTGGATGAGATCGACCAACAGGCCCGCCTGGCGGTCGGTCGCGTAGACGGGGTGGATCAGCAGGCGAAGACGATGGCACAGCAGGTGCGCGGGCTGGAACAGCAGCTAGGGGCGCTGGAACAGCAGGTGCGGGCCGTCTCCGTCACCACGCCCCCGCCAGCCGTGCCTCCGACCGTCCAGCCACCTGCCCAGGCGCCTGAGGGAACCCCATCGCCCGCCCAGCCTTCTCTCGTCGCGCCTCCGGCCGGTCAGGCCCCCGGGGCGCAGCCACCCACCGTCCAGCCACCTGCTGCGCAGCCACCAGCCGCGCCCCCCGTTGTCCAGCCGCCGGCGCCGGTGGCCTCGGTGCCGCCCACGGCGGTGGCGCCGCCCCCGGCCCGGCCGTCGCAGGCGATGCTTCCTCCCGAAGAGATCTACAAGAACGCGCTGACCGATTACACCAAGGGGAACTACGATCTGGCCATCACCGGATTTCGGGCCTACATCCAGAACTACCCAAAGACCAGCTTGGTCGCCAACGCCCAGTACTGGCTGGGGGAGTCGTATTACAGCCAGAAGAACTACGCCCAGGCGGTGGAGGAGTTCGACGTCGTGATCCGGGATTACCCGGACAGTCCCAAAGTTCCCAGCGCCCTCTTCAAACAGGGGGATGCCTACCTGCAGTTGAACGACACCAAACGGGCCAGCGCCGCGCTCTGCGAGCTAATAGCCAAATATTCCAAGACCCGCGAAGCTCGCCTGGCGCGCGAGCGGAACATCCGCTGCCGCCCGTAAGCAGGTCTTCCCTCCAGAGTAACAGCGGCGGCATCCCTCCTCCGGGACGCCGCCGCTCTTCGTCCGTTCTCTTCCAGGGAGGTGGGTCAGGCCGAGACCAGGGCGGTGAGGTCGTGGATCTGCTTCCGGAAGGCATCCTCGCTGGCGATCATCCGCTTCACCTTCTCGCAGGAGTGGATCACCGTGGAATGGTCCTTGCCGCCGAAGCCCTCACCGATGTCGGGAAGCGAGGCCTTGACGATCTCGCGGCACAGGTACATGGCCACCTGGCGGGGCAGAACGATGGACTTGTTCCGCCCTCGAGAGCGCAGGTCCTCCACCCGCACCCCGTAGAATTCCGCCACCGCCTTCTGGATGGAAGGAATCGTGGGGAGCCGCTGCTGTTCCGCCGTGAGATCCTTCAGGACCTCCTGCGCCAGCTCCAGGCTGACTTCCCGGTTGGTGAAGGACGCATGGGCCACGAGCCGGACCAGGGATCCCTCCAGCTCGCGGATGTTGGACTTGGCGTGCTTGGCGATGAAGAGGGAGACCTCGTCGGGCAGGCGCACGCCCTCGGCCTGGGCCTTCTTCCGCAGGATGGCCGCTTTCGTTTCCAGGTCGGGCGGCTGGATGTCGGCGATCAGGCCCCACTCGAACCGCGACCGCAGGCGCTCTTCCAGGGTCGGGATCTCCCGGGGCAGACTGTCCGAGCTGATGACGAGCTGCTTCGAGGAGTCGTAGAGGTCGTTGAACGTGTGGAAGAACTCTTCCTGGGTTCGCTCCTTCCCGGCGATGAACTGGATGTCGTCGATCAGGAGAAGATCCAGGCTGCGATAGCGGTTCCGGAACTCGACGGTCGCGTCGAAGCGGATGGAATTGATGAGGTCGTTGGTGAACTTCTCCGAGGAGACGTACGAGACCTTGATCCGCGGGTTGCGCTGCAGGGCCAGATGCCCGATGGCGTGAAGCAGGTGCGTCTTCCCCAAGCCCACGCCCCCGTAGATGAACAGGGGATTGTACGCCTTGGAGAGTTGCTCGGCCACGGCCAGGCACGCCGCGTGGGCGAACTGGTTGCTCGTCCCGACGACGAAGGAATCGAAGCTGTACTTCGGATTAAACTGGGCCGCGGCCTCACGGGGCCGGCGGGACGCCCGCTGGTGCGCGGGCTCGTCCCGTACGAGGGCGCTGGCAGCCGCCTCTTTCTCGGGGAGGAGCAGGACCACCTCCACCTTGGTGAACAGGAGATCCTCCAACGCCGAGCGAAGGAGACCCAGGTAATGCTCCTCGAACCATTCTTTGAAGAACCGGTTGGGAAGCAGGACGTGGATCCGGTGATCCTCGACAGCTCCCAGACTGAGCGGGCGGAACCAGGCCTCGAAGCTCTGCCGGCTGATTCGATTCCGGATCACCGAGAGTGCCTCGTCCCAGAGTTCGCGCGCGTTCGCCAAAGACACCGGCCCTTTCATGAAGTGCCCTCCGGACAACTTATCCACAGCCCGTCCAAACCCTTAACTAATTGAAAAGTTTTGATCGGTATGGCTCATGGTGCGATCAATCGGCTTCCAGAGCGGTCTTGGGGTTATCCACAGGCTTCTCCACAGGTGTGGATAACCTGGAACCCTCGCTTTTTTCGGCTTCTCGGGGAATTGTCCCCAGGTTGTGCAACCCGGTGATGGGCATTGAGAGATGTGGAACGTATTGAAAATAAACAATTTGTCGGCCTCACAGGCCAGCGAGGCTCCCCTTGTAGCGCACCCCTTGGGAGGTGTCAAGCCCCTTTTTCGGAATTTTTTTCGATGTGGGCAGTTTCGGTCAAACATTCGTGTTTTTGAAGAGTTGCTTCTGCCCTCAAGACTGCTCCGGCGTCGGGAGGGTCGTGGGTCCAGTGTTTCTCTCGCCGTCGCGAGGGCATCCCGCCTGGCGAACATCTTCCATGGGGGCGCAGGAACGATCCCCCATTTACCTTGACACCCCGTTTTTCACTGACGTACAGTGGGTGCCGTTCCACTGTGAGAATCCGTGAATCGTCGCGAGACCGAAGCATATCCGATTTCCTACCGTCCGACACGGAGCCTCGAATCATGCGCTGGCGGCTGCTGGGTGGACTGATCCTCACATTGACCTTGGGACTCGCGGCCCGGCTCGAGGCGCAAGCGCCCATCCGGATCGGCGAGATCAACTCCTATACCGGGATCGCGGCGGGGTTCACACTGCCGTACCGCCAAGCGGTGGAGATGGCGGTGGACGAGGTCAACGCCGGCGGAGGGCTTCTCGGCCGGCGAGTGGAGGTGCTGTTCCGGGACGACAAGGGCAATCCGGCGGAGGCAGTCAAGCACGCCCAGGAGCTCGTCTTCGGCGAGCACGTGGCGCTGCTGGCTGGGACGTATCTGAGCAATGTTGGGCTGGCGGTCTCCGACTTTGCCAAACAGCACAAGGTCCCGTTCCTCGCTGCGGAGCCCTTGACCGAGGCGCTCACCTGGTCCCAGGGGCACCGGTACGTCTTCCGCGTTCGCCCCAATACCTACGAGCAGGGGCGCATGCTGGCGGAGAAGGCGGCCAAGCTCCCCTACAAGCGATGGGCGGTGATCGGTCCAAACTACGAGTACGGTCGGCGGGCCTGGGAGACGTTCTGGGCGCACCTCAAGGAGCTGAAGCCGAACGTGGAACTGGTGGGGGAGCATTGGCCTACGCTGGGCGAGATCGAGCCCGGCGGGTACGTCACCGCCCTCCTGGGCCAGCACCCCGATGCCGTCTACGTCTCCCTGTTCGGCAGCGACTGGATCGCCTTCGCCCGCGAGGGAGACAAGCGGGGCCTGTTCCAATCGGCCTTCTCCGTCGGCATCCTCCTGGGCGAGCCGGAGTACATCGAGCCGTTGAAGCTGGAGGCGCCCGAGGGCATGCTTGTCACGGGCTATCCCTGGTACGACATCCAGGGCCCCGCCCACAAGGCGTTCGTGGCCAAGTTCGAGAAGTGGGCGGGCAGGACGCCGGTGGAGGGAAGCCTGGTGGGATACGTCACGTTCCTGTCCATCTTCCAGGCCATCCGGAAGGCGGGCAGCACCGAGACGGAGAAGCTCGTCACTGCGCTGGAGGGCCTGCGGGTCGAGACCCCCATCGGCCCCATCACCTACCGGCCGTTCGACCACCAGTCCACCATGGGCGCCTGGGTGGGCACGACCAAGCTCGACAGGAAGCGCGGGGTGGGCGCCATGGTGAACTGGGAGTACGTCCCAGGCGACCGGGTCCTCCCTTCCGAGGCCGAGGTGCGGAAGATGCGGGAGGCATCCCGCTGAGTTCCTGCGCGCGGACGAACCACCCATCTCTCAATCCCAACCCTGACCCCATTCAATGGCCCTGTTACTCATCCAACTCCTGACAGGTCTGGCCAACGCGATGTTCCTGTTCCTCGTCGCGTCGGGGCTGTCCCTCATCTTCGGGGTGACCCGGGTGATCAACTTCGCCCATGGGTCATTCTACATGCTGGCGGCCTATCTGGCGTCCACCCTGGTGGCGATCCTCCCCCTGGGGGCCGCGGGCTTCTATGTCGGCGTGTTCCTGGCCTCCCTCGGCGTGGCGCTGCTGGGGGGCGTCATCGAAGTCTGCCTCTTGCGGCGGATCTACCGGGCGCCGCCCCTGTACCAGTTGCTCCTCACCTTTGCGGTGGTTCTCGTGATCGGGGATGCCGTCAAGTTTTTCTGGGGGACGGAGAACAAGACGGGGCCCAATCCGCCCGGCCTCTCCGGCTCCGTGCCCATCCTGGGTCAGCTCTTCCCGACGTACGATCTGGCCATCCTGCTCCTGGGACCGTTCGTGGCCCTGGGATTGTGGTGGGTGCTTCATCGCACGCGGTGGGGCATCTTGATCCGCGCCGCCACTTCCGACCGGGAGATGGCCGGGGCCCTGGGGGTGAACCAGGCCCGGCTCTTCACCGGCGTATTCGTCCTGGGGGCGTGGCTGGCGGGCCTGGCCGGCGCCCTCCAGGTGCCGCGGGTGGCCCTGACCGTGGCCATGGACAGTAGCGTCCTCGTCGACGCCTTCGTGGTGGTGGTCATCGGCGGCATGGGGAGTCCCTTCGGGGCGCTGCTGGGGGCGGTGCTGATCGGCGTGCTCCAGGCCTTCGGCATTCTGTTCCTTCCCCGCGAGTTCCACCTCGCCCTCATCTTCATCCTGATGGCGGGAGTCCTGATCGTGCGGCCCTGGGGTCTCCTGGGGCGACCCGAGGCAGAGGGTGCGGCCCCGGCCGCGAGCATCGGGTTGGAGACGAGCCGCACGCCGCCGCTGCCGCGGTGGCTCCAGGTGGGGCTCATCCTCGTACCGGTCTGGTTGCCCCTCATCCTGCCCACGTTCTACGTGTGGGTCCTGGCGGAGATCTTGGCCTTCACGCTGTTCGCCGGGAGCCTCCAACTCCTGGTGGGCAGCGGCGGGATGCTGTCCTTCGGCCATGCCGCGTACTTCGGCCTGGGGGCGTACGGTGCGGCCCTCCTTATGAAGCAGGGGGGACTCCCCATGCCGGCGGCCTTTCTCCTGGGTCCCCTCGTGGCCGGCGCGGCGGCGCTCCTCTTCGGGATCTTCTGCGTCAGGCTGTCGGGCGTCTACTTCGCCATGCTGACGCTGGCGTTCGCGCAGATCGCCTTTGCCATCGTCCACCAGTGGTACGAGTTCACCGGTGGAGACAACGGCATCCTCGGCGTGTGGCCGACGGCAGCTCTGGCGAGCCCGCTGCGGTATTACTACGTGGCCCTGGTCGCGGGCGCGGGAGGGTTTGCCCTCCTCAGGCGCGTGACGCGATCCCCCTTCGGCTACACCCTGCGGGCGGCCCGGGATCACCCGCAGCGCTGCCGGGCCATCGGCGTCGACGTCCGGGGCCATCGGCTGCTGGCCTTTCTTGTGGCCGGCGTCTTCGCCGGTTTGGGTGGATCCGTCTTCGTCTTCTTGAAAGGGAGCGCGTTCCCGGACTACCTCTCCATCCCGATCTCCATCGAGTCGCTCGTCATGATCCTCCTGGGCGGCATTCACGCCCTGGCCGGAGCGCCGGCAGGCGCGGCGGTCTACAAGCTCCTGGACACGGTCATCACCCAGTACACGGCCTACTGGCAAGCGCTTCTGGGGGCCGTCCTGGCCTTCCTGGTGCTGGCGTTCCCCCACGGTCTCGTCGGGTTCGTGCAGGCGCAATGGGGGCGGAGGAGGGCAGATCGTGGCTGAGACGCCGCTCCTTTCGGCCCGCGACGTGTGGAAGGCCTTCGGCGGTGTCCAGGCGGTGGCGGGGGTGAGTCTAGAGCTTCCCCGGGGCGAGGTGCGCGCGCTGATTGGCCCGAACGGCGCCGGCAAGACCACGCTCCTGAACCTGCTGACGGGCCAACTCTCCTGCGATGACGGGGTCGTGCTCTTCAAGGGGGAGCGGATCAGCGGCCTTCCGCCGGAACGAATCTGGCGCAGGGGGATCAGCCGGACCTTTCAGATCACCGCCACCTTCAGCAGCCTAACGACCCTGGAGAACCTGCAGGTGGCGATCCTGTCGCACCAGGGCCGCAGCCGCGACCTTGTCTCCAGGGCCGTGCAGCTGGCGCGAGAGCCGGCCATGGATTTCCTGAGGGTGGTGGGGCTGGACGACCAGGCGGACAAGGTGTGCGCCACCCTCGCCTTCGGAGATCTGAAACGGCTGGAGCTGGCCATCGCCCTGGCCAACGGACCGGAGCTCCTGGTCCTGGACGAGCCCACGGCGGGGACGGCCCCGCAGGAGCGACTGGATCTCATGGCCCTGGCGGTGGACCTCGTGCGGGAGCGGGGGGTCACCCTCTTGTTCACCGAGCACGACATGGACGTGGTCTTCAGCGTGGCCCATCGGATCACGGTCATGCACCAGGGCCGGATAGTCGCGGAGGGCACGCCTCAAGCGGTGCGGGACAACCCCCGGGTGCAGGCTGTGTATCTGGGAATCTTTGCCGATTCGGGAAGCGCGGATCCTGATGGGAAGCCATGCTCGAAGTAAGCGACCTGGAAGTCTATTACGGCTTGAGCCACATCCTGTTTGGCGTAACCCTCCGGGCCGCGGCGGGTGAGGCGGTGGCGCTGCTCGGGAGAAACGGCGCAGGAAAGTCCACCACCCTCAAGGCCATCATGGGGCTGGTCCCCCCGTCGGCGGGCCGGGTCCTCTTTCGGGGCGAGGACCTGGTGGGAAAGCCGCCGCACCTCATCTGCCGGAAGGGGATCGGCTTTGTTCCCGAGGACCGTCGTATCTTCCCCGACCTCACGGTGCGGGAGAATTTGGAGGTGGGACGACGTCCGGAAGGAAACGGCGATCCCATGGGGAGCGTGGAACGGGTTTTCGGACTGTTTCCGGCCCTCCGGGATCTGGCGGAGCGAGCCGGGGACAGCCTGAGCGGCGGGGAGCAGCAGATGCTCGCCATCGCCCGGACCCTCGTGGGGGACCCGGCGCTCCTCCTCCTGGATGAGCCCTCGGAGGGCCTGGCCCCGCGCGTGCTGCAGGACCTGGCCGGTCACGTCCAGCGGCTGAAGCGGGAGGGTATGACTATCCTGCTGTCGGAGCAGAACCTTCACTTCGCCACCCGGGTCAGCGACCGGGCGTACATCCTCGAGAAGGGGCGCATCCAGTACGAGGGAGCCATCGAGGAGCTCTGCGCCGACGCCGAGGTGCGTCGAAGGTATCTGATGGTGTGAGGTTGAGCCGGTCTTTTCGCATTCCGCAATGAAACGGAGGGGGTCTCCCTCACCAGAAAAACCCTTGTCCCCGATCCAGCGCCTGTGGCATCCTGTGCCCCAGGCAAGGGCGCCTGCTCGTCGTTGGCGTGTGGTATCAGGGGAAGCGATGGGAGGTCGTGATGATCGAGGATCCGAGGACGGCCCTGGCGATGCACCGGTGGATGGTCCTGAGCCGGGCGCTCGATGAGGTGTGCTGCCGGGAATCGGCCCACTGGTTTCCCGCCGAGGGGGAGGAGGCCGTGCCGGTGGGCAGCTTTTACGGCCTCAGGCCCGACGACGTCTGCGCGCCGGCCTACCGGGGGGCGCCCATCGTGTACGTCATGCGCGGGGCCGGGCTAGAGTATGTCCTGGCGGGGGCGCTGGGGAAGCGGACCGGGTTCGCGCGAGGGCGCCACTTCAACTTCACGGCGCCCATCGAGCTCAGGGTCCTCCCGTACATCGCCGGCGATTTGGGGCCCATCATCTCGCAGGCCACCGGAACGGCCTTCGCGCAGAAATACCGAAAGAGCGATGCCGTGACCGTGGTCTCCTTCGGCGACGGGACAAGCAACCGGGGGGACTTCCACGAGGCGATCAACCTGGGAGCAGTCTGGCGACTCCCCGTGGTGTATGTCATTCAGAATAACCAGTATGCGATCTCCCTCCGTCTTGACAAGGCGACAGCGGCCAAGGCCCTCGTGGATCGGGCTCTCGGGTACGGGATCCCCGGCGTGGCAGTCGATGGGAACGACGTCCTAGCCGTCCATGCCGCCGTCCAGGAGGCGGTAGGGCGAGCCCGGGCGGGCCAGGGCCCGACGCTGATCGAGGCGACCACGTTTCGCATGCGGGGCCACAGCGCGGCGGACACCGCAGCCTACCGGTCTTCCGCCGAGGTGGAGGAGTGGAAGGGTCGGGATCCGATCCGCCGGCTTGAGGAGAGACTATCAGCGGCCGGCGTGCTTTCGGCCGAGAAGGCGCAAGCCGCCTGGGCCGCCGGCCGGGAAGAGGTCGAGGCCGCCACAGCGGCGGCCAAACGGCATCCGGACATTCTGCCGACCGATCTGGGGATGGAAGACGTGTTCGCAACGCCCGTACAGGAGGCCTGAGGAGATGCCTGGCAAGCGGCTCACGTTCGCAGAGGCCATCGTCGAGGGCATCCGCGAGGAGATGCGCCGGGATCCCAACGTGTTCCTGATCGGCCAGGACATCGGGCCCTTCGGCGGATCGCTGCGCTCGACACTGGGGCTGTGGGAGGAATTCGGGCCGGCGAGAGTCTTCGACACGCCGGTCTCCGAGTCGGGCGTGACCGGGGTCTGCATCGGCGCGGCGCTGGAGGGCCTCCGCCCCATCCTCGACATCTCGTTCGGAGAGTTCCTGGCGGCGGCGATGCCCCAGATCGCCCTGCACGCCCCTGCGGCCCATTGGCTCACCCTGGGCAAGGCGCGGGTTCCCCTCACCATCCGGACCAAGGTGGGGGACGGGCCGTACACGCACCATCCCCAGTCTTACGAAGCCTGGTTCACCCATATCCCCGGCCTGAAGGTCGTGATGCCCTCCACGCCGGCCGACGCCAAGGGCCTCTTGAAGACGGCCATTCGGGACGACGATCCGGTTCTCGTTTTCGAACACATGTACCTGTACCACGGCGTGCGGGACGAGGTGCCGGAGGGCGAACACCTGGTCCCCATCGGTCGGGCAGACGTGAAGCGGCCCGGTCGGGACGTCACAGTTGCCGCCACCGCCTGGATGGTCCATCGCGCTCTTCAGGCGGCCCGCCAGCTCCAAGCGGAAGGGATCGAGTTGGAGGTGCTGGACCTTCGGACGCTGGCGCCGCTGGATGTCCCGGCTATCCTGGCCTCGGTGAAGAAGACCGGTCGCCTGGTGGTAGCGCACGAGGCGTGGAAAATCGGAGGGCTGGGCGCCGAGGTGGCTGCTACCGTGGCAGAACAGGCCTTCGCGTCTCTCAAGGCGCCGATCGTCCGGCTGGGGGCGCCCCATGCCCTGATCCCGACACACCCGACCATCCGCCGGGCGTTTCTGCCGAATGCCCATGATATTTCCAACGCCGTGCATGCCGTGATGAAGTACGCCGCCTGACAGGTGAGCAATGGCCCGGGAAATTCACGGGTGTCTTCGTGAATTACCCGGGCTGAGGGGGTCGCGAGGCATGACCGAGGCCGTCCGGAAAGATCGGGGCATCCCCGTTCGAGAGATCATCCCGCTCAAAGGGATGCGCAAGATGGCGGCCGACCATCTGGCCAACAGCCACGCCCAGGTGGCCGCCGTCACCAGCCTCGGCGAGGTGGACGTCACGGAGTTCGTCACCCTGCGCGAGCGACTGGCAGCCGAGCCGTCCCGCACGAGCGGCGTGCGACTGACATACACGCCCCTCCTCGTCAAGGCCCTGGCCCAGGCCTTGACGCAGCACCCATCGCTGAACGCGGCCCTGGCGGAGGACGCGCCGGAGATTCGCGTCTATGCCGAGGTGAACATCGGTGTGGCGGTGGCGCTCCCCGAGGGAAACCTGATCGTGCCGGTCGTCCACCAGGCCGATCGGAAGGGCCTGGCGGAGGTGGCCGCGCGCGTCGCGGATGTAACCGAGCGGGCGCGGAGCGGGGCGCTCACGCCGGAGGACGTCCGGCGGGGAACCTTCACGCTGTCCAACGTGGGGATGGTCCGGGGCGTGGGGTGGTCCACGCCCATCGTGCACCTGCCCCAGGCGGCGATCCTGGGGACGGGACGGATCGAGCCGAAGCCGGTCATCCGGGATGGGGCCATCGTGGTCCGCCCCATCCTTCCCATCAGCCTCACCTGGGATCACCGGATCGTGAACGGCGTGCCGGTGGGGCAGTTCCTGGAGACCTTGACGGATCTCCTGGAGCATCCGGAAAAGCTCGTCCTGGGAATCTGAGGTTCACAAAGCACACTGACCTGGCCTTCAGCAGTCGGCTGCATGCTGAGAGCTGATAGCTGACGGCTGACAGCCGAACGAGGCGACCATGATCGAAGTGCGGATGCCGAATCTGGGCGAGGGGGTTACGGAAGGGACGATCGTCCGCTGGCTCAAGGCGGAGGGCGATGCGGTGGGCGAAGGGGAGACCCTGGCGGAGGTCATGACCGACAAGGTGAACGTGGAGTTCGAATCGCCGGCTGCCGGCATCGTCCGCAAGCTCCATTTCCCCGAGGAGGCCGTCGTCAAGGTGGGCACCGTCATTGCCCTCCTGGAACCCCCGACAGGCTAGCTTCATCCGACCTGTAGCGCTCGAGGCGAAGATGACTGGACGGCGACAACATGCCGAGAATGGGATTGACAGGCCCGTCGCGATTTGAATAGACTTCCCCTACCTCCGGCCGTTCAGCGTGTGGGCCCACAATATCCCAAGTGTTCGGCCTCGTGTTTCGGCTCCAGGCTGACTGGATCGTAATGTCTTGGACTTCACGACAGTTCAGAAGGAGGGAAGGATCATGGCACACCATCGACGGGGAATCACGAGACGCGAGTTCCTGCGCAACACGTCGCTGGCCGCGGGGGCGGTGTCTTTGGGGGGGCTTGCCCCCACACTGGCCCAAGCCGGGCAGGCGGCCGAGCCGAAGCTGGGGGCCCATCTCATCGGCAAGCTGGAAGGACCCGAGATCATCCGCGACGTGGCGAAGTTCCCCAAGACGTTCAAGGAAGCGCCGATGCTGGCGGAGCTGGTCAAGGCCGGCAAGCTCCCGCCGGTCGAGAAGCGGCTGCCCGAGCCGGCCGACCTCATGGTCGTCAAGCCCCTGAAGGAGATCGGGAAGTACGGCGGCCGCTGGCGCCGCGGCTTCACCGGCCCCGCCGACAACGAGAACGGGAACCGGATCGTTTCCACGGACAAGCTGCTGATGTGGGACTACACGGGCAACAAGGTCGCCCCGAGCTTGGTCAAGGACTGGAGGCAGAGCGACGACGGGAAGGTCACCGTGATCTTCCTGCGCCGGGGGATGAAGTGGTCGGATGGGCAGCCGTTCACGGCGGACGACTTCCTGTTCTGGTACGAGGACATCTACCAGAACAAGGAGCTGGTCCCGACGCCGATCCCGGAGCTGCAGATCAACGGGAAGCCCGGACGCATGGTGAAGCGCGACGACTACACGGTGGTCTTCGAATTCCCGGAGCCCTACTTCCTGTTCGTGGATATCCTCGCCGGCGACACGCTGATCGGCGGCGGGCAGGCGACGGGGGCGGCGCGCGCCGCCTTCATGGGCGGGTACGCGCCGGCCCACTACCTCAAGCAGTTCCTGCCCAAGTACTCCTCGGCGGACGAGGTCCAGCGGAAGGCCAAGGCCGCCGGCTTCGACAGCTGGGTGAGCTACTTCCGGAACCGCACCAACTGGGCGCTCAACGCGGAGCTGCCCGTGGTGGGCCCCTGGAAGACCGTCAGCCCGATCAACACGCCCACCTGGGGGATGGAGCGGAATCCCTACTACTGGGCGGTGGACACGGCGGGGAACCAACTGCCCTACATCGACCGGATCGCCATGGGCCTGGCGGAGAACCTCGAGGTCCTGAACCTGCGCGCCATCGCCGGCGAGTACGACTTCCAGGAGCGACACGTCGGCCTGTCCAAGCTGCCGGTGTTCCTCGAGAACCAGAAGAAGGGCAATTACAGCATCCACCTGGACACCTCGCAGAGCGGCTGCGATGCCGCGCTCTTGGTCAACACCGCCTACGAGGCCGATCCCGAGATCGCCAAGTGGCTGACCGACAAGGACTTCCGCCACGCCCTGGCGCTCGGCATCGACCGCGACCAGCTCAACGAGGCCTTCTGGCTCGGGATCGGGACGCCCGGCTCGTGCGCACCCGCCGAGGACGTGCCCATCAGCCCGGGGAAGGAGTACCGGAAGAAGTGGGCGCGTCCTGGACGTCAAGCAGGCCAACGCAGCTGCTCGACAAGATCGGCCTGACGAAGAAGGACGGCGAGGGCTACCGCCTGCGCACCGACGGCAAGGGGCGCGTCCGCATCGAGCTGATGTCGGTCGGCGGACAGTTCATCCCCTACACCCAGATCGGCGAGATGATCAAGCAGCAGTGGGTGAAGATCGGCATCGACGCGGACGTGAAGGAGACCGAGCGCGGCCTGGCCTTCACCAAGACGGCCAACGCCGAGCACCACATCATGTTCTGGACGGTCGGGGGATCGGAGAACCTCTACCTCTTCCCGCGCCACGTCCTGCCCGTGGATCCGGCCGAATGCCATGTTGGGATGCCCTTCGCGCGCTGGTACGCCAGCAACGGGACCCAGGGCAAGAAGCCGACCAACCCCGAGATGCTCCGGGCGTTCGACCTCTTCCGCTCGGCGGCGGGCAAGAAGGAGGCGGAGCGCACCAAGATCGCCCAGGAGATCTGGAAGATCATCGTCGAGGAGTGTTGGGTCATCGGGACGGTCGGGCTGTCGCCCGCGTTCATGGGGGTGCGGATCGTGAAGAACAACATGGGCAACATCCCCGCGCGCCAGACCAACGCGCAGCACGCCCGCACGCCCAACACCTCGCACCCGTCCACGTTCTTCTTCAAGGCGTAAGGCTGCACTCCGGATCGTGCGCGGCCGCCTGACCCCCGTCGGGCGGCCGCAGCGTTTCCTGCCGCGGGAGCGAACCATGCTCGGGTACTTCATCCGCCGCCTGTTCCTGGCCGTCCTGACGTGCTGGGCGGTGTCTGTCCTCTCCTTCGTGGTGATCCAGCTCCCGCCGGGCGATTACATCACCTCTTACATCGCCGAGATGTCCGCCTCGGGGAGCGGTGTCTCGGCGGAGGAGGCGGAGGCCCTGCGGCAGCAGTACGGCCTGGACCGGCCAATCTACATCCAGTACATCCGCTGGATGCAGATGGTCCTGCGGGGGAACTACGGGATGGCGCTGGAGTACGGCCGCCCCGTTTCGGACGTGATCGGTGACCGCCTGTGGCTGACCATGGTGGTCTCTGTGGCGGCCATCATCCTGACGTGGATTCTCGCCCTCCCCATCGGGATCTACTCGGCGGTCCGGCAGTATTCCCTCGGAGACTACATCGCCACCTTCGTGGGCTTCATCGGCCTGGCCGTCCCCGGCTTCATGCTGGCGCTCATCCTCATGTATTTGGGCTTCACCTTCTTCAATGCCAATATCGGCGGGCTCTTCTCCGACCAGTTCGCCGAGGCACCCTGGAGCCTGGCCAAGCTCTGGGACCTGACGAAGCACCTGCCGCTGCCGGCCGTGATCCTGGGCCTGGCCGGGACGGCCCAGTTGATCCGGATCATGCGGGCCAACCTCCTGGACGAGCTGGGGAAGCCCTACGTCGTGACGGCCCGCGCCCGGGGGCTGTCGGAGACCCGGCTGATCCTGAAGTACCCGGTCCGGGTGGCCCTGAACCCCTTCGCCAGCACCATCGGGTACCTGCTCCCCTATGTGGTCTCGGGGAGCATCATCGTATCCCTCGTCCTCAGCCTGCCCACGGTGGGCCCGCTGCTCCTCAAGGCGCTGATCGCCCAGGACATGTTCCTGGCGGGGACCATCGTCCTCCTGCTGGGGATCATGACGGTCATCGGGACCTTCCTATCCGACCTCCTCCTGATCTGGATCGATCCCCGCATCCGGTTGGAGGGGAAGCAATGAGCGCACCCGAGGTCCGCCCCGTCCTGCCAGCCGATGAGGAGGTGGCGCTGCCAGCCTCGACCACGGAGGAGCGCATCTCCGTCGCCACCCAGTGGCAGCTCATGTGGTGGCGCTTCAAGAAGCACCGTCTGGCCATGGCGAGCACCGTGATCGTGCTGTTCTTCTACCTGATCGTGGCCTGCGCCGACTTCCTGGCCTATTCGAACCCGCTGGCTTCGGAGGCCCAGCGCTCCCTGCTCCCCCCGCAGCGCATCCACTGGTTCGACGGGGGGCACTTCTCCCCCCACGTCTACGGCCTCACGGGCGTGCGCGACCCCATGACCTTCAAGCGGGTGTACACTCCCGACCCCAACAAGAAGATCCCGGTCAGGTTTTTTGTGCGCGGGTTCGAGTACACCCTCTTCGAGCTGATCCCCATGAACCTCCATCTCTTCGGGGTGGAGGGCACGACTCCCGAGGAGTCGCTGTTCCTCATGGGTACGGACGAGCAGGGGCGGGACCTCTGGTCCCGGCTCATGTATGGGACGCGCACCTCGCTGTCCATCGGGCTGGTCGGGGTGGCCCTCAGCCTGGTCCTGGGGGTGTTCCTGGGCGGGATCTCGGGGCTGTACGGCGGGATCATTGACACCGTCATCCAGCGCGTCATCGAGATCCTGCGCTCCATCCCGACCATTCCTTTGTGGATGGGCCTGGCGGCGGCCCTGCCCAACGACTGGTCCGTCGGCCAGGTTTATCTTCGCCATCACCGTCATCATCTCCCTTATCGGCTGGACGGAGCTGGCGCGCGTGGTCCGAGGCCGGTTCCTGTCGCTCCGCCAGGAGGACTTCGTCATGGCGGCGGAGCTGTGCGGCTGCGGCCAGATGCGGATCATCTTCACCCACCTCGTGCCGTCCTTCCTCAGCCACATCATCGCCGCCACGACCCTCGCCATCCCGGCCATGATCATCAGCGAGACCTCTTTGAGCTTCCTGGGCCTGGGGCTGCGCCCGCCGGCCATGTCCTGGGGGGTGCTCCTCCAACAGGCGCAGAACATTCAGGCCCTGGCCATCTCGCCGTGGCTGCTCCTCCCGTCCGTCCCCGTGATCATCGTGATCCTGGCGTTCAACTTCATGGGCGACGGCCTGCGGGACGCGGCGGACCCGTATGGGCACTGACGGGGCGACAGGGTTGTCCGACAGCGACAGGGACAGGGACGGGGTGGGAATCGAGAGGATCTTTCGCTGTCGGATCTCGCTGTCGAATGGCTCTCGGATGGGAATAGTGCTAAGGGTTGAATGGAAAGAGACGAGTGGCTGACGTGACCACCGAAAACAACGCGGCGCCGATCCTGTCGGTGCGCGACCTGCAAACTTACTTCTTTCCCGACGAGGGCACCGTCAAGGCGGTGGACGGGGCCAGCTTCGACCTTTTGCCGCGGACGACCCTCGGCATCGTGGGTGAGAGCGGCTGCGGCAAGAGCGTAACGGCCCGCTCCATCCTCCGGATCGTGGAGCGGCCCGGCCGGATCGTCGGCGGTTCCATCCTGCTTCGCCGGGACGGGGGCGAGGTGGACCTGGCCCGGCTCGATCCGCAGAGCCGCGAGATGCGCCATATCCGCGGCGGGGACATCGGCCTGGTGTTCCAGGAGCCCATGACCTCCTTCAGCCCGGTCCACACCGTCGGCAACCAGATCGTCGAGACGATTCTCCTGCACCAGCCCGTGGGCAAGCCGGAGGCGCGGGAGCGTGCCATCGCCCTGCTCCGCTCGGTGGGGATCCCCAAGCCAGAACGGCGCATCGACGAGTATGCCTTCGAGCTTTCCGGCGGCCTGCGCCAGCGGGCGATGATCGCCATGGCGCTCTGTTGCGGTCCGCGCATCCTCATTGCCGACGAGCCGACGACGGCCCTGGACGTCACCACCCAGGCGCAGATCCTGGATCTCCTCCGCGCCCTGCAGGAGCGCGAGGGGATGACCATCATCCTGATCACCCACAACCTGGGGGTGGTGGCCGAGATGTGCGACACGGTGGTGGTCATGTACCTGGGGCGCGTGGTGGAGGAGGGGCCCGTGGACACCATCTTCCACGAGGCCAAGCACCCGTACACGCGGGCGCTGCTCCACTCCATCCCCAGCATCCATTCCACCGCGCGCACGGAGCTTCCCACCATCGCCGGCTCCATCCCCCACCCGTACAACCGGCCCGCCGGCTGCCCCTTCCACCCCCGCTGCCCGGCCTTCAAACCGGGGGTGTGCGACCAGGGCGAGCCGGCCCTGCACCACCTGGGGGGCGGTCAGGCGGTGAGCTGCTTCCTCTGTGAGCAGACGTGACCATGGGATCGCCTGTGCGCTTGCTCGAGGTCAACGGCCTGAAGAAATTCTTCCCCATCCGCCGCGGGGTCATGCAGCGGGTCGTCGGCCACGTCCGCGCGGTGGATGACGTGAGCTTCTTCGTGGAGAAGGGGGAGTGCCTGTCTTTGGTGGGGGAGAGCGGCTGCGGCAAGACGACGACCTCGCGCTGCATCCTGCGGGCGATCCCCCCCACGGCCGGTGAGATCCTCTTCCGCCCGGAGAGTGGGTCGGTGGTGGACGTTGCGAAGATCTCCAAGGGGGAACTGCGTCCGCTCCGCCGCCAGATGCAGATGATCTTCCAGGATCCCTTCTCGTCGCTCAACCCGCGGCGCACCCTCCTGGACATCGTGGCCGAGCCGCTGGTGGCCAACCGGATCGGCACGCGCCGGGGGCAGATCGATCGCGTGGCAGAGCTGCTCAAGCTGGTCGGCCTGCGGCCGGAGTACATGCGCCGCTACCCGCACGCCTTCTCCGGCGGCCAGCGCCAGCGCATCGGGATCGCCCGGGCGCTCGCCCTGAACCCCAGCCTGGTGGTGGCCGACGAGCCCGTCTCGGCCCTGGACGTGTCGGTCCAGGCCCAGATCCTGAATCTGATGCTCAGGCTGCAATCCCAGCTCGGCCTCACCTACCTCTTCGTGGCGCACGACCTCAGCGTGGTGAAGCACGTGAGCGACCGGGTGGCCGTCATGTACGTGGGCCGCATCGTGGAGATGGCCCCCACGGCCGCGTTGTTCGCCACCCCGAAGCACCCGTACACTGAGGCCCTGATGTCGGCCGTCCCCAAGCCGGACCCCCGCCTCCGCTCCCAGCGCATCGTTCTGGAGGGCGAGGTCGCGGACGCGGCCAATCCCCCCTCGGGCTGCTACTTCCACCCGCGTTGTCGGTACGCGGTGGACCTGTGCCGGACCGAGACGCCGCGGCTCGCGGAGATCCAGCCGGGCCACTTCGTCAGCTGCCACCGGGCGCACGAGCTCAGGCTGCGGGGTGTGGGCGAGATCTCGCAAGCGGGTGGTGGGCGGGTGCGCCGAACAGCCAGCCCCTCCGTGCAAAGTGAAGGAGGTGGAACGTGAAGCTCGGTATCTGCATCCCGCACTACGGTCGGCCGATCGAGGTGGGTCGCCTCCTCGAGGTCGTCCGACGGGCGGAAGAGCGGGGGCTCGATTCGGTCTGGGTGACCGACCACGTCATCGTCCCACGCGACCTCGAGATCATCTACCGGGACCACATGCTGGACCCGCTGGCGGTCCTCCCCTGGTTGGCCGGGGTCACGCAGCGGATCGCGCTTGGGACGAGCGTCGTGATCCTGCCGTACCGCTCCCCGATCCCCGTTGCGAAGCTCCTGGCCAGCGTGGACGTGCTCTCCGGGGGGCGCCTGATCTTCGCCGCGGCCATCGGCTGGATGGAGGGAGAGTTCGCGGCGCTCGGCGTCCCCATCAAGGAACGGGCGAGCCGCAGTGACGAGGCGTTGGAACTTATCCGGGCGCTGTGGACCCAGGAGTACCCGGAGATCCAGACCAAGCGGCACCGGCTCGCCGGCGTCAAGGCGTCGCCCATGCCCATCCAGAGACCCCGACCGCCTATCCTGGTCGGGGGTGGCAGCGAGGGGGCATTCCGGCGCGTGGCCCGCTTGGGCGACGGCTGGCACGCCTCCTCGACAGACCACGAGGGGTTTCGGCGGGGGAAGGAAGCCATCCTTCGCTTCTGGAAGGAGGCGGGGCGCGACGGGATGCCGGTCTGGACGCTTCGAGTTCCGCTGCTCATCGAGGGCGTCCACCGGGCCGCGGTGGACATGACTCTCTTGCGCGGGCGGTATGTGATCGAGGGCTCCGTGGGCAAGGTCGTCGAGATCTTGCGGGGCTTCCAGGCCCTGGGGTGCGGTCACGTCGCCCTGGAGGTGTCCTACTCCACTTACCCTGCCATCCTCCAGACCATCGACATCGTCGGCAGGGACGTCCGGCCGCAGCTGGCGGCATAGGAACGCGGGACAGGGTCGTGAGCAACAGTCGGCTCGTGTACTCCACCGACGGCGGACGCTTGGCCATCACGGACGAGCGCCCCCGCTCATCCCGGAAATCCGGACCGGGGATCCCGAATGACGGCGTGGTCCGCATCTTCCGCGAGCGGGGCGGACGCGGTGGCAAGATCGTGACGGTGGTCCGCGGCCTCCCGGGCCGCGGTCTGGCCGAGATGGCAGGAGATCTGAAGCGCCTGTGCGGAGCCGGCGGGGCCATGAAGGACGGGGTCATCGAGATCCAGGGCGATCAGCGGGAGAAAGTGGCCGAGTACCTGCGGGAGCACGGCTACGCCACCAAGCTCGCTGGCGGTTGATACGCGCGGTCATGTGTCAACGGCCAAGTCATCTCCCTCCAGCGAACGGACGCCCAGAGGGAGGCGACCCCCCCCGGACATGCGTTTCCGGTCGACCCCCACCGGCCGCACCGTCTGGCCCGGGCCGAGGTCATGCTCCCGGCCGGCCCGATTCGATTCTTCGCCCTCCACCTCAGAGACCAGGAGACCATCCCCGCTGGTCAATATCCCATCTGGGTGAAGGCGAATTTGCCTTCGACAGGCCTTGCAGCGACAAGATATTCGCAACATTTTATTTTTATTGGCAGTGAGTTACATTCGAATGGAGTTGAATGGGTCATATTTGACAAATAGAGACTCAGGTTTTATATTTCATTGAAAGTAAGGTTTGAATTTTGAACCATTGGAGGACAATCGAGTGCACACGGACCAGTTCACGTTCAAGGCACAGGAAGTCATCCAGGCTGCCCAGAAGGTCGCGGATGAGATGCAGCACCAGGCCGTGGACGTTGAGCACCTGCTGTTGGGTCTCGTGGAACAACCAGAGGGCATCCTGGTTCCCCTGCTGCAAAAGGTCGGGGCCAGCCCGAAGAAGATCGCTGCGTCTCTCCGAGAGGAATTGGGAAAACTCCCCAAGGTCTATGGCCCGACCCAGACGTATATCACTCCCCGCCTGAATGAGGTGTTCAAGCGGGCCCAGGAAGAGGCCGGTCGGCTCAAGGACGAATATGTCAGCGTCGAGCACCTGCTCCTGGGGATTCTGGACGACCCCTCGGGCGTTGCGGTCCAGGCGCTGCGATCGAATGGGGTGACCAAGGATGCCGTGTATGCCGCGCTCCAGTCCATGCGGGGCGGCCAGCGCGTCACCGATCCCAGCCCCGAGGAGAAATACCAGGCGCTCGAACGCTATAGCCGGGACCTCACGGATCTGGCGCAGAAGGGAAAGCTGGACCCGGTCATCGGGCGGGACGAGGAGATCCGGCGGGTCATCCAGGTGCTCTCGCGCCGCACGAAGAACAACCCTGTCCTGATCGGCGAACCGGGGGTCGGGAAGACCGCCATCGTGGAAGGGTTGGCCCAGCGCATCGTGCGGGGCGACGTCCCAGAGTCGCTCAAGGACGAGCGGGTGGTGGCGCTTGACCTGGGAGCGCTGGTGGCCGGGACGAAGTACCGGGGGGAGTTCGAGGACCGGCTGAAGGCGCTCCTCCGGGAAGTCACGGAAGCCGCCGGCCGGATCATCCTGTTCATTGACGAGCTGCACACGCTGGTGGGCGCCGGTGCGGCGGAGGGCGCGGTGGACGCCAGCAACATGCTGAAGCCCGCCCTGGCCCGAGGCGAACTGCGCTGCGTGGGCGCGACCACGCTGAACGAGTACCGGAAGCGGATCGAGAAGGATGCCGCCCTGGAGCGGCGGTTCCAGCCCATCATCGTGCGCCAGCCCACCGTCGAGGACACCATCTCGATTCTTCGTGGATTGCGCGAGCGGTACGAGGTCCATCACGGCGTGCGGATCAAGGACTCGGCCCTGGTGGCCGCTGCAACGCTGTCCAACCGCTACATCACCGACCGCTTCTTGCCCGACAAGGCCATCGATTTGGTGGACGAGGCTGCCAGCATGCTCCGGATGCAAATCGACAGCCTCCCGACCGAGCTGGATGAGGTCGAGCGCAAAATCCGCCAGCTCAACATCGAGCGAGAGGCGATGAAGCGGGAAACGGACCTGGACACGCTGGAGCGGCTCGAGCGGCTGGAGGCGGAGCTGTCCGAGCTCGAGAAGCAGCAAGCGGTCCTCCGCAGCCGGTGGGAAAAGGAGAAGGCCAGCATCCAGCGCCTCCGCGCCTTGAAGGAGCAGATCGAGAGCGCCCGGCTCCAGGCGGAGCAGGCGGAACGGGAAGGAAATCTCGGCAAGGTTGCCGAGATCCGCTACGGAACGCTGGCGGGCCTGGAGAAGGAACTGAAGACGGAGCAGGCGGCCCTGACGGCAGCGCAGGGGCCGGATCAAATGCTCAAGGAAGAAGTGGATGAAGAAGACATCGCCAAGGTGATCTCGCGATGGACGGGGATTCCGGTGGCCAAGATGCTCCAGACCGAGACGCAGAAACTCCTGACGATGGAGGACCGGTTGCGGCAGCGCGTCGTGGGGCAGGCCGAAGCGATCATCGCGGTCAGCAACGCCATCCGGCGGGCGCGGGCCGGCCTCCAGGACGAGAACCGGCCGCTGGGCTCGTTTCTGTTCCTGGGACCCACGGGGGTCGGCAAGACGGAGTTGGCCCGCGCGCTGGCGGAGTTCCTCTTCGATGACGAGCGGGCCCTGGTGCGCTTGGACATGTCCGAGTTCATGGAGAAGCATTCGGTGGCCCGCCTGATCGGCGCGCCCCCCGGCTACGTGGGGTACGAGGAGGGGGGCCAACTCACCGAAGCGGTCCGCCGCCGGCCCTACACCGTCATCCTCTTCGACGAAATGGAGAAGGCCCACGCCGAGGTGTTCAACGTCCTGCTGCAAGTTCTCGACGAGGGTCGGCTGACCGACGGCCAGGGGCGCACGGTGGACTTCAAGAACACCCTGATCATCATGACCTCCAACCTCGGCAGCCAATACATCCAGGAGGACCTGGAGGATGCCGAGATCCGGGAGAAGATCAACGAGCTGCTGAAGACGGCGTTCCGCCCCGAGTTCCTGAACCGCGTCGACGAGACGCTGATCTTCCACCGCCTCGGGCTGCCCCAGATCAAGCAGATCGTCAACATCCAGCTGGGCTACCTGCAGCGGCGGTTGAGCGCCCGGAAGCTGGAGCTCAGCGTCACCGACCGGGTGCGGGAGTACCTGGCCCGGGAGGGCTTCGATCCTGTCTATGGCGCGCGGCCGCTCAAGCGGGCGATCCAGCGGCTGCTGCAGGATCCCCTGGCGCAGCGGCTGCTTGGGGGGGAATTCCAGGAGGGCGATCGGATCCTGGCAGACCTCGAGGGCGGCGAGCTCATCCTCTCGCGGGAGGAAGGGGCTTCCCCCGAAGTGGGGCGTGAAACGTGAAACGTGAGACGGGAGTCCTGAGACACCAACGCCCTTCCGGCGCTTCCGACCGGAAGGGCGTTTGGTTTGGCCGCGGGGCAATCAGGATGAGCGCGAGGACGGCGTCGGCAGATTCTTGACTAGGCCCAGCAGATGATCCAGGTTGATCGGCTTGTCGCAATAGTGTGACGCGCCCCGCGCCATGGCCTCGCGCCGGATCTCGTCCGTTCCGTAGGCCGTCATGACGATGACGTGGGTGTGGGGGGACCGTTGCTTCAGCAGGGTGAGGAGATCCAAGCCGGCATGGGACTCGCTGCCCGAAAGGCGGACATCCAGGAGGGCCAGATCGAAGACCTGTTTCCGGATGGCCTCTTCAGCCTCGTCACGACCGAGGCAGGGCGTCACGTCGGCCCCAGCGCGCCTCAGCACATGCGAAAGCCCCAACAGAATCGTGGGCTCATCATCGACAATCAGGATATGAACCTCTTGGGCCATAGGGTCTCCTGCCAGGAAACCGGGCACACTGGCTGACCGGGAATCGGATTCCCAGGCTTTCGGCCATGAGATGAGCAAGCGGTGTACCAACGAGGGATCTACGAAAGACCGTACCTGCGGATCTTGTCCTGAAGGGTGGATCGGGAAATCCCGAGGACCCGGGCGGCATGGCTGCGGTTTCCGGACACTGATGCCAAGACCTCGCGGATGTAGCGCTGCTCCATCTCTTCCAGCGTACCCGCAATCTCTGGGGGCCGACCGGCCTCTGGCATTCCGGCGGGCGCCTCTGCGGGAGCCCCGGCGGCGGCAGGGAGGGGTGGGGGAGACACCGTACCGGCGAGTTGCTGTATCTCGGCAGGGAGACACGAGACTGGAATCACGTCGCCCTGGCAAAGAATCATCCCCCGCTCGGTCACGTTCCGGAGCTCCCGGACATTTCCCGGCCAGGAATAGGCGAGGAGGACCTGCTGCGCCTCCGGGCTGTAGCCCCGGATGCGCTTCTTCAGCATCCCGCTGAACTCCTGGATAAACAGGTCTGCCAAGATTAGGATGTCGTTTCCTCGTTCCCGGAGGGGCGGCACTGTCACGGGCATGACCTTCAGCCTGTAGTACAGATCCTCCCTGAACGTCTGCTTCTCCACCAGCTTGGACAGGTCCTTGTTGCTGGCGGTGATGACCCGTACGTCCACGGAAATGTCCCGCGTCCCGCCGACCCGGCGGAACGTCCGGTTCTCCAGGACGCGCAGAAACTTGGGCTGGATCGCGAGAGGCATGTCCCCGATCTCGTCCAGGAACAGCGCCCCGCCGTCGGCAACCTCCAAGAGCCCCCGCTTCAACGCCTTGGCATCGGTGAAGGCGCCCCGCTCGTGCCCGAACAACTCCGATTCCAGCAGGTGCTCGGAGAGGCCTGCGCAGTTGATCTCGAGGAACGGCTTGTCCGCCCGAGGGCTCCGGTAATGGATGGCGCGCGCCACCAGTTCCTTGCCCGAGCCGCTCTCCCCCTGGACGAGCACCGTGGTCTGTGGCGCCTTGGCCAGGAGATCCACCATGGCATGGATCTCCTTGATGGCGGGAGAATTGCCGGAAATCTGGCCCGGGGCGCGCCCCTGAGCCTGGTAGCGATAGTAAAGGTTCTCGCGCCGGAGCTTCAGCATCTCCAGCGCCTTCTCCACGCGGAGCTCGGTCACTTCCAGGCTGGCGGGGTCCTTCTCGAGGAAATCCTCCGCGCCCTTCTTGATGGCCGTGACGGCAATCTCGACGCTGCCGTGGCCAGTGAGCAGGATGACTGCAGCCTCGGGGCACACACCCTGGAGGCGTTCCAGGATCTCCAGGCCGTCGGCGTCGGGAAGCTTGAGATCGAGGAGGATCACCTCCGGCTCCTCCGCCTGGGCCGTCTGCACCGCGGCCGCGCCACTGTCCGCCTCGCAGGCGCGGTACCCCTTCCGCTCCAGGAGGTGCCGGAGGCTCTTCCGGATGGTCGGCTGGTCGTCAACGATCAGGACGGTTGCTGCCATTGGACTCGCTGGCTCGGGCGCCGGGCGCGGCGGGCTACGAAGCAGCGGACAGGGGGAGCGCCACGGTGACGGTGGTCCCCACCTGCTCGGTGCTCTCGATGCCGATGGCGCCGCCGTGATCCTCGACGATGCGACGGCAGATCGCCAGGCCCAGCCCTGACCCGGTGGATTTCGTCGTGAAAAAGAGGTCGAAGACCCGGTCCAGGTCTGCCGCCGGGATGCCGACCCCGGTGTCGGCGACCACGCCCACCAAGTACTCGCGGGACGGCTCGCCGGCGCCCGCCTGCAGCTCCAGGCTGTGCTGCACGGACGCCGGGAGCGCGCTGCGAGGAGCGCGCTGGAGTCGGATGGTGAGCTGGCCACCCGGCGCCGTCGCCTGGATGGCGTTCTTCAGCAGGTTCAGGAACACCTGGCGCAACTTGTCCCCGTCCGCCGGGACCTTGGGCAACCCGTTGCCGATGTCCCGGATCACCTGGACCTTGGCCCCGGCGAGCTCTTCCCTGGTCAGGCCGAGGATCTCGTCCCAGATCTGTTCCAGGACCTGCGGCGTGCGCTGGAGCTTGGACGGCCGGGAGTAGTGGAGCAGATCCTCCACCAGGACGTTCAGGCGCTTGATCTCGGCTTGCATGGCCGCCAGCAGCTCTTGGTGCACGGGATCGAACTTCACCTCCGTCATGAGGATCTGCGCCACCGAGCTGATCCCGAAGAGGGGATTGCGGATCTCGTGGGCCACGCCCGCCGCCAATTCGCCTATGGCGGCGAGGCGATCCTTGCGCCGCGCCTCCGCCCGGATGGCCCGGAGGTCGGAGAGATCGCGGAAGATGATGATCGTCCCCTCGGGCTGCCCCTCGGCGTCCAGCAGGCGTGAATTGTTGAACCCCAAGGGCACGCTGCGTCCGTCGAGGGAGGGGAGGTCCAGCTCCCGCAGGATGGTGTCCACCTGGACCTCCAAAAGCGGCCCGGCCCCCGGGAACACGTCGAGCAGCCGTTTGCCCACCACCTGGTCCGGGGTCACCCCCAGCGTCGTCTGACCGTGCTGGTTGATCATCCAGATCCGCTCGTCCCGATCCGTGACCAAAAGGCCGCTGCCCATGTGGGAGATGATGTTCTCCAGGAGCTGTCGGCCCCGGTTGATCTCCAGCGTCTGGGCCTGGACCTGGTCTTGGAGTTCCTGGACGAGCCGCTTGTTCTCCGTCAGCAGGTGATGGCGCTCCAGGGCGCGGCGGGTCGCGTAGATGAGGTCGCTCGGCTCGAACGGCTTGGGGAGGAAGTCATACGCCCCCAGCTTGAGCAGGTCGATGACCCGACTCTGGGACGAGTGGGCGGTCATGATGACCACCGGGATGTCCGGCTGCTCGTGCACGAGGATCCGGAGCGCCTCGAAGCCGCTCGTCCTGGGGAGCATCAGGTCCAGGAGGATGGCCCCCACCGGCTCCTGCCGGGCGAGACGCAGCCCCTCGTCGGCGTCGGGGGCGGCCAGAACCTGATAGCCCTCACCGGCGATGATCTCGACGCACAGTTCGCGCACAAAGCGCTCGTCGTCCACTACCAGCACCGTATCCGGCCTCTGGGCTTCCATGGTCGGGAACCATAGCAGAGGCGAGGCAGGGCTTTCAAGAGGAATCTACCTGGCGCTCAATTCTCCGGCGCGGGGGGGAATTCGGTTGACGGCGAACAGCGGCTTCACTAAGCTCGCCGCGGGTTCCGGGAAGGGACGAGCAGGGGAGCGGAATGGGCAAGGTCAGCCTACCGCGTCGGGTGGCGGGCGCCCTCCGGGAGGCCGGCGTGGCGCGTGAAGAGCGCCTGCTGGTGGCGGTCTCGGGCGGGGTGGACTCCATGGCGCTCCTCGACGTCCTCACGCGCCTCCAGGACCGGCTGGGCCTCCTCCTCCACGTGGCCCACGTGCATCACGGCCTGCGGGGCAAGGCGGCCGACCGGGACGCGGCCTTCGTCGTGGCCGAGGCGGCGCGGCGAGGTCTCGGGGCCAGCCTGTGCCGGCTGGATCCGACCGAGCGGCGCCGGGGCGAGTCGGTGGAGATGTGGGCCCGGGCGGCGCGGTATGCCTGTCTGGACGCCCTCGCGGCGCAGATGCGGGCCTCCCGCATCCTTGTCGCCCACACCCTGGACGACCAGGCCGAGACCGTGCTGCTGCACCTGCTGCGCGGAACGGGACCCCGCGGCCTGGCCGGGATCCCCCCGCTGCGCCATCGGATCCTGCGGCCGCTCCTCACCGTCTCGCGGGGCGAGATCGAGGCGTACGCGGCCGCGCGCCGTCTCGCCTATCGGACCGATGTCAGCAACGCGTCGGATGCATATCTCAGGAATCGCGTCCGGCACCATCTCCTCCCCTTGCTGGCGAAGGAGTATAACCCCCGGATCGTGCGGTCGCTGGCCGCCCTGGCGGCCCTCATGCGGGAGGACGAGTCCGCCCTGGCGGAGCAGGCCGCATCGCTTCTCGGGAAGGCGGCGCGGGAAACCGGCCCCACCGTCCGTCTCGCCGTCGAGGTCCTGCGCGCCGCGCCGCCGGCCGCCGTTCGCCGCGCCTTTCAGGACGCCTTCCAGCGGGCGCGCCCGGAGGGCACCCGGGGCCGCCACGCCCTCACCCGGCGCCACGTGGAGGCGCTACGGCGCCTGCTCACGCACGATGGGGTGGTCCGCCTCCCCGGGGGGACCGAGGCCCGCCGCCAGGCGGCCGTGATCCGAATCGGGCCGTCGGCCGGCGCGGGACCGGGGACCCCGCGAACGAATGCGGAGGCGGCCGAGCCTCCGGGTGAGATCCCGGTTCGACCCGGAGTCTGGACGCGATGGCCGCCCCTAGACTGTCGCGTCCGTGTGCGTCGCCTTGCGGCCGGCGCGCGCGCGGCCCGCCGAACCCCCTGGCGGGAGATCCTCAGCCCGCGACTCTTGGAGGGGCCGCTTCTGCTGCGCGGCTGGCGCCCCGGCGACCGGTTCCGGCCCCTCGGGATGTCGGGCGAGAAGAAGCTCCAGGATTTCTTCGTGGATGCCAAGGTCCCCCGCCAGGAGCGGGGGCGGATCCCTTTGCTGCTCGCCGGCGGGCGGATCGCGTGGGTGGTCGGGCAGCGGGTGGCGGAGGATTTTCGCTTCCGGGGCAACGGCCCGGCCTGTCTCGTCGAGGTCGAATTCCCGAAGAAACAGCGCCGCGCGCCGGGACCCATTGCGCCCCGAACGGGGCAACTGCAATGGGTGCCCGAGCGCCGATGAGGACGTGTTCAGCATGCGATACCGGCCGGGGAAAACCCTCATCACGGCGGCTGAGATCCAGGCCCGGGTCCACGAGTTGGCCACGGTGATTTCCCGGGACTACGCGGACCGGGATCTTCTCCTGCTCTGCGTCCTGAAGGGAGCGGCCATCTTCTGGGCCGACCTCTGCCGCGCTCTTCGCATGCCGTGCCAGAGCGACTTCGTTGCCATGGAAAGCTATGGGGATTCCACCTCGCCCCTGGAAGAGCCGCGGTTCACCAAGGCGGCGGACGTGGCCCTGTCGGGGCGGGACATCCTGATCGTGGAGGACATCATCGACACCGGGCACACCAGCGCCCACCTCCGGGAGCTGCTCCGCGCGGCCTCCCCCAGGAGCATCGCCATGTGTGCCCTGCTGGACAAGGCGGAGCGGCGGCAGGTGGCGACGCCCATCGAGTACTGCGGCTTCGTCATCCCCAACGCCTTCGTGGTTGGCTATGGGCTGGATTTTGCCCAGGACTACCGTCACCTCCCCTACATTGCCGTCCTGGAAAGCCTCCCCGAGGCGTAGGGCTTACTGTGCGGTGCCTAAGATAGCCGACAGTCCGCCCGGGACCGCACAGTCCGGGGGAGAGTCCGAGGAGGGGCGGCGGCCCGCCCCTCTCGGTCGGGTACCCGCGACGAAGGAGTGGGTGCGTGGGGAGGACCGAGCACTTGCGGCGGGGCTTGTGCGAGTGCGAGGGCCTTCCCCGCAACGAAGCAGCGCGAGCCAATGTGTAGCCAGGATTCCGCGCTGCTGAGTAACCGTCGTCTCCTCACAGCGGCCCCTCGACCGATCCGTGCCTGGATGCGCTGCGCGCGCCCAAGAGCGGCCGCAAAAGGCCCCCGTATCCCCATGTTTCCTGTTGTCTTTCGCGGACTTTCGTGTTACAAGTTGACCAAGTGCGTGGCGGTCCAGGCGACCGCGCGGAAGGAGATTTCGGGTGAGTCCGTTCTTCAAGAATCTGGCCCTCTGGCTGGTGATCGGCTTGATCATGGTGCTGGTGTTCAACATCTTCAACCAGAGCCAGCCCATGCAGAAGGAGCTGATCTTCAGCGACTTCATGAGCAAGGTGGAGCGGGGCGAGGTCAGCGAGGTCACCATCAAGGGGAATGACGTCACCGGCCGGCTGACCGACAACACCGCCTTCCGCAGCTACACCCCCGACGACAAGGACATGATCGGCCTGCTGCGCAAGCAGGGGGTGAAGATCACGGCCAGGCCGGCCGAGAGCAACCCCTGGTACGTGCAGGCCCTCTTCTCCTGGCTGCCCATGTTACTCTTCATCGGCGTCTGGATCTTCTTCATGCGCCAGATGCAGGGGGGCGGGGCCAAGGCCCTGTCCTTTGGGAAGAGCCGGGCGCGCCTGCTCTCCGACAAGCAGAACAAGGTCACCTTCGCCGACGTGGCCGGGGTGGACGAGGCCAAAGAGGAATTGCAGGAGATCATCGAGTTCCTCAAGGACCCCCAGAAATTCCAGAAGCTGGGCGGGCGCATCCCCAAGGGCGTCCTGCTCATGGGCCCTCCGGGCACCGGCAAGACCCTCATGGCCCGGGCCATCGCCGGTGAGGCCAACGTGCCCTTCTTCTCCATCTCCGGATCGGATTTCGTGGAGATGTTCGTAGGGGTGGGGGCCTCCCGGGTGCGCGACCTGTTCGAGCAGGGGAAGAAAAACGCCCCCTGCATCATCTTCATGGACGAGATCGACGCCGTGGGGCGCCACCGGGGCGCAGGGCTGGGCGGCGGCCACGACGAGCGCGAGCAGACCCTGAATCAGCTCCTGGTGGAGATGGACGGGTTCGAGAGCAACGACGGCGTGATCCTCATCGCGGCCACGAACCGGCCGGACGTCCTGGACCCGGCCCTCCTCCGCCCGGGCCGGTTCGACCGGCAGGTGGTGGTGGCGCGGCCGGACGTGAAGGGGCGCGAGGGCATCCTGAAGGTGCACACGAAGAAGATCCCCCTGGGCCCGGACGTGGACCTGCCGGTCCTGGCCCGCGGCACGCCCGGCTTCTCCGGGGCCGACCTGGCCAACCTGGTGAACGAGGGGGCGCTCCTCGCGGCCCGCGCCAACAAGAAGCTGGTGGAGATGTCCGACTTCGAGAATGCCAAGGACAAGGTCCTCATGGGGGTGGAGCGGAAGAGCCTGGTGGTCAGCGCCAAGGAGCGCAAGATCACCGCCTACCACGAGGCCGGCCATGCCCTGGTGGCGAAACTCTTGCCGGGCACGGATCCGATCCACAAGGTGACCATCATTCCGCGGGGCCGGGCCCTGGGCGTGACGCAGCAACTCCCCACCGAGGACAAGCACAACTATTCCAGGGAGTATCTCCTCAACGACATCGCCATCCTGTACGGCGGGCGCATCGCCGAGGAGATCGTCTTCGGCGCGCAGGAGGTCACCACGGGGGCCATGAACGACATCGAGCGGGCCACCGAGATGGCCCGCAAGATGGTGTGCGAGTGGGGCATGAGCGAGCGGATGGGCCCCCTGCAGTTCGGGAAGCGCGAGGAGATGATCTTCCTGGGGCGGGAGATCGCCCAGCACCAGGATTACAGCGAGCAGACCGCCATGGAGATCGACCGCGAGGTCCGCCGCATCGTCATGGAAAACTACGAGCGGGCCAAGGAACTGATCCAGGGTCGCCTGGAGACCTTGCGCGGCCTGGCCGAGGCCCTCCTGGAACGCGAAGTCCTGAATGGCCCGGAGATCGACACGATCGTGAAGGAGGCCGGATCCCCGGCGCCCGCGGCAGCGGCGTAGCCGCTCTGTCCGGCGGTCGGCGCCGTCGCGCGCCCCGGGGTGCTGGTCTGCGGGATGTCGAGGCATTACGGGACACCGAGCCGGATGACCAATGGGGCAGGGGATCACGACCACCCGGCACACAGCCATCCCCGACGCCGACCTGACGGTTCAGGCGGGTGGGGGCGTTGGGCGGTCCGCCCGGGCCAACGCCTCCGAGCCCGTCCCGCCGCGCCTTCCGCACGCTCCCCTGTTTCACCCGTTTGACGCCAGATCTGTCGGCGTGACCTCGCCTCGGAAAGAGACGGCCCGGGCGCCCGATGCAGGAAGATGAAGGGGAGCGACCGACCTCGCAAGTTCCGGGGGGCGTAACGGGATGCTCGATCTGCTTCATCAGTTCCACTGGATCGACGCGCTGGACATCCTGATCGTCACGTTCGCCATCTACCAGATCATCCTGACCTTTCGCGGGACCCGGGCGTTTCAGATGCTCCTGGGCCTGGCGCTCTTGTACCTGGCCTCGCGGGTCTCGCTGCGCATCGGCCTGCTCACCGTGAACTGGGCCCTCTCCAACCTCCTGGCGGTCTGGTTCCTGCTGATCATCATCCTGTTCCAGCCCGAACTGCGCCGGGCCCTGGCCAGCGTGGGGCAACGGGGGAGCCTCCTCAGGGCCTTCTCCCGCTACCAGGAAGCCCACATGATCGACGAGGTCGTGCGGGCAATCACGTCGCTGGCGGCCAAGAAGATCGGGGCCATCATCGTGGTGGAGCGCGATTCGCGCCTCTCCGACAGCACGGATTCGGGGACCGTGGTGGACGCCCAGGTGTCCCGCCGTCTGCTGGAATCCATCTTCTACCCGTACTCGCCCCTCCACGATGGCGCGGTCGTTATCAGCCGCGACCGGATCGTGGCCGCGGGCTGCTTCCTGCCCCTGAGCATCAACCCCGAGTTGGCGGCGGATCTGGGGACGCGCCACCGCGCCGCGGTGGGGATCACCGAGGAGACCGATGCCATCGCCATGGTGGTGTCGGAGGAGACGGGAGCCATCTCCCTTGTCACGGGCGGCGAGATTGCGCGGAACCTGGACGCGGCCGCCCTGCGGCAACAGTTGAGCGAGCTCTTGGGGCCGCCCCTCAAGGCCTTCCGCCGGCGCAAGGCCGGGACAGTCGCCGCGCTTCGCGACCCGGCCAAGTGACCCACGAAGGGGCGCACGAGGGCGAAGGGACGTACGGATGCGCACCTGGCTCTTGGACAATCTCGGCCTGAAGCTCCTCTCCATCATCCTGGCGATCTTCCTCTGGGCCGTGGTCGTGGGAGAGCAGAAGGTCGAAGTCGCGATGAACATTCCCCTCGAGATCAGCGGGCTGCCCCGCAACCTGGTCATGGTGAACGAGCCGACGGACACGTTGGAGGTCCACGTGCGCGGCCCCAGGACGCTGGTCTCCACCCTGTCCCCCGGCGAGGTCGTGCTGGTGGGCCTGCCCAGGAACTTCGTGGAAGGGGAGAACCTCGTTCCCATCCTGGCCGGACATGGTCCGTGTCCCCCGGGGGATCGAGGTCGTCGAGGTCGCCCCCCAGCGCGTGCGCGTGATCCTGGATGCCATCGTGGAGCGGGAGGTGGAGGTGATCCCCCGCCTGGAGGGGACGCCCGCCAAAGGGTACGCGGTGAAGCGGGTGACATCCAGCCCGCCGCGCATCCGAATGGCCGGCCCGAGGAGCGACCTCCGCCGGCTGACGCGGATCTTCACGGTGCCCATCAGCCTGGACGGCCACAGCGCCTCCTTCAGCACGCGGGCCATGCTGGAACCGGCGGGACGCCAGGTCCGCGCCCTGGATGACAGCCCGATCATCGTGGCTGTGGAGATGGGGACGACGAAATCCTGAGTGCATTCTTCTCGAGGGTCCACAATGACTCGCTTGTTCGGAACGGATGGGGTCCGGGGCATCGCCAATCAGGAGCCCATGACGCCCGAGACGGTGGTCAAGCTGGGGCGGGCCGCGGCCTACCTCTTCAAGGCGCCGGGGGCCCGGCGGAGCATCGTGATCGGGAAGGACACGCGCTTGACCGGCTACATGCTGGAGACGGCGCTCACGGCCGGGATCACGTCGATGGGCGTGGACGTCCTGCTGGTGGGCCCCCTGCCCACCCCCGGGATCGCCTTCATCACGCGCAGCCTCCGCGCCGACGCCGGGGTTGTCATCTCCGCCTCCCACAACCCCTTCGAGGACAACGGCATCAAGTTCTTCTCGGGGGACGGCTTGAAACTCCCCGACGCGATGGAGAGCCGGATCGAGGAGCTGGTCGTGAGCGGGGCGATCGACCGCATCCGCCCCGGCGCCCACGAGATCGGAAAGGCGTTCCGGGTGGGCGACGCCGTGGGCCGCTACATCGAATTCGCCAAGAACACCTTCCCCAAGCGGTTGAGCCTCCGGGGGCTGAAGATCGTGGTGGACTGCGCCCACGGTGCCACCTACCGGGTCTCTCCCACGGTCCTGCGGGAGCTGGGGGCGGACGTGGTCGCCCTGAACGTGGCGCCGGACGGCGTGAACATCAATGCGGGATGCGGGTCCCTCCACCCCGAGGTCGTGCAGCAGGCGGTCGTCGCCGAGGGGGCGGACCTGGGGTTCACGCACGACGGCGACGGGGACCGGCTCCTGTGTGCGGACGAGCGCGGGGCGCTGGCGGACGGAGATCAGATCCTGGCCATGTGCGGACTGGATATGCTGGCGGAGGGGCGGCTCCCGTCCCGCACGGTGGTGGCCACCGTGATGAGCAACGCCGGCCTGGAGGTGGCCATGCGCCAGGCCGGGATCCGGGTGGTGCGCACGCCGGTGGGGGATCGGTCCGTCTTGGAGGAGATGCTGCGCGGCGGCCACGCCCTGGGGGGCGAGCAATCCGGCCACGTGATCTTCACCGAGTACAACACGACGGGCGACGGCATCGTGACCGCCCTGCAGGTGCTGGCGGCCATGCTCCGGGCCGGCAAGCCGCTCTCCGAAGTGGCGGCATGCATGCCCCGCTTCCCCCAGGTGCTGGAGAACGTGCGGGTCCGACGAAAGGAGGACCTGGAGAGCCTGCCCACGGTCCAGGCGCGGATCCGGGAGGCCGAGGCGGCGCTGGCGGACGGGGGGCGGGTCCTGGTGCGCTATTCGGGAACAGAGAGGCTGGCGCGGGTCATGGTCGAGGGGCCGGATGAGGCGACCATCCGCCGCTGGGCGACGGAGATCGCCGCGGCCATCCGGGAGGCCCTGGGCTGAGCCGAGAGCCGTGAGCCGAGAGCCGAGGGTATTGAAGATTTCAGATTGAGGATTTGAGATTGAAGAAACCTGCAATCACAAATCAGCGATCACAAATAGATCCGCCGAAGGCAGAGAGCCGAGAGGCGAGAGGCGGGGTGAACCGATGAGCATCCTGTTCGTCAGGCTGGATCACGTGGCGGCGTTGCGGCAGGCGGGCGGCAGCCGTGATCCGGATCCCGTCATTGCCTCTGCCTTCGCCGAGCTGGCGGGTGCCGGCGGGGTGAGCATCGGCGTCGGGCGCGAGCGGAACGGCACCCAGGAACGGGACCTGCGCCTCCTCAAGGAGACGGTCCGGACCGTCTTGAATGTCTGCATGCCGCCGCAAGAGGAGTGGGTCAAACTGGTGCTGGCCGTCCGGCCGGACCTGGCCACGCTCATGCCCGAGGGGCGCGAGGGCTCGGGCGCGGAGCGGGGACTGGACGCGGAGGACCGCCGGTCGGAGATTCAGCCGGTGATCGAGACGCTGAAGTCGGGCGGGATTCCCGCCAGCCTCCTGGTGGACCCGGCCCCCGCGCAGGTGAAGGCCGCCCATCGGGTGGGGTCGGCCGCGGTGCTCCTCCACACTGGGCGATTCTGTTGGGCCGAGAACGATGCCGCCCGGGGGGCGGAGTTCGAGCGCCTGGTGAATGCGGCCAAGGTGGCCGCGAAGCTCGGGCTGGTCGTCCACGCGGGAGGCGGCCTCACCTACCAGACGGCGGGCCAGGTGGCGGAGGTTCAGGAGATCGAGGCGATCCACGTGGGACACAGTCTGATCGCGCGCGCCTGCCTGGTCGGGATGGGGGAAGCGGTGCGGGAGCTTCTGCGGACGCTCCACGAGGCGGGCGAGCGGCAATGATCCTGGGACTCGGCACCGACCTCGTGGCGATCGGCCGCGTGGAGGACGTGCTCTCACGGCATCGGGAGCGCTTCCTCGATCGGGTGTTCACGCCCGCCGAACGGGCCGATTGCCTCTCGCGCGCCCGCCCGGCCACGCATCTGGCGGCGCGCCTCGCGGCGAAGGAAGCGGCCATGAAGGCCCTCGGCACCGGCTGGGGGCTGGGCATCCGGTGGCGGGAGATCGAGGTGCACTCGGGCGCTTCGATGCCGCCCAGCCTCCACCTGACCGGCGTGGCCAGGGAGCGGGCGGAGGCGCGGGGGATCCGGCAGGCCCTGGTCAGCCTTTCCCACGACGGGGAATACGCCATCGCCGTCGTGGTGGCCACGGATTGACCCAGGTCCAACGTCCGAGGTCCAAGGTCCATGCGAAATGCGGAATGCGAAATGCGAAGTGCGGAATTCATCGAAGTCCAAGGTGCAACATCCATGCGAAATGGGAAATTCTGTCCGTTCCATTCCGCATTCACCATTCCGAATTCCGCATTGGTAAGATCCATTCGTACGTTCGTACTCTCGTACGAGTCTGCGCGGACCTTGGACGTTGGACATCGCACATTGGACCTTGGACTTTGTACATTGGACCTTGGACGTTGGACATTGCACGCTGACGGGTAAATCATGATCAAAGTCGTCACGGCCAAAGAGATGCAGGAACTGGATCGGCGGGCCTCCGCCGAGTACGGCATCCCGTCGCTCGTGCTCATGGAGAACGCCGGGTCGGAGACGGCGCGCGAGATGCTGGCAGCCTTCCCCAACCTGCGGCGATCCCGCGTGGTGATCCTCTGCGGGCGGGGGAACAACGGCGGGGACGGCTTCGTGGTGGCCCGGCACCTCCTCAATCGGGGGGCGACGGTGGAGACCTTCCTCATCGCCCGTCGCGAGGACGTGGCGGGAGATGCCCGCGTCAATCTGGAGATCCTGGAAAAGATGGGGGCCGCGCCTCAGGGGGTCCGGGATCCCGGCGGGATGGCGGCCCTCTCGGATCGGATCGCATCGGCCGGCGTGGTGGTGGATGCCCTCCTGGGGACGGGCACGCGCGGAGCGGCCACGGGGGTCCTGGTCGAGGTGATCGAGCTGGTGAACCGCGCGGGGCGCCCCGTGGTGGCCGTGGACATCCCCTCGGGCCTCATAGCCGATGATCCGGAGCCGCCCGGTCCGGCCGTCCGCGCCACACTCACCGTCACCTTCGCCTTGCCCAAGCGATGCCTGCTCCTCTACCCGGCCGCGGGATATGCGGGCACGGTTCGGATTGTGCCCATCGGCATCCCGGCGAGCCTTTGTCGGGATCCGGAGCTGCTCCTGGGACTGCTGGAGGCGGACGATGTGGCGTCGGCCTTTCCCCCGAGGGATCCGGCGGCCCACAAGGGAACCTTCGGGCACGTCCTGGTGATCGCCGGCTCGGTGGGGAAGACGGGCGCCGCCGCCCTCGCCAGCCTGGCGGCCCAGCGGGTCGGAGCGGGCCTCGTGACGCTCGCCGTCCCGCAGAGCCTCAACGATGCCATGGAGGCCAAGCTCACCGAGGTGATGACCGAGCCTGTCCCCGAGACCGAGACGCGGACCATCGGACTGGAGGCCCTGGATCGTCTCCAGAGGCTGGCCGAAGGGAAGAGCGCCGTGGCCATCGGTCCCGGCTTGGGAGTGCATCCCTCCACCCAGAAGCTGGTTCACGAGCTGCTCTCGTCCCTCAAGCTTCCCCTCGTGCTGGATGCAGACGGGATCAATGCCCTGGCGGGCCGGGCGGATGTCCTGGTCCGGGCGGGTGGGCCCGTGATCGTCACGCCGCACCCCGGAGAATTGTCCCGGCTGCTGGGCGTCTCGACGGACGAGGTGCTGCGGAAGCGGATCCCTCTCGTGCAGGACGCCGCCGCCCGACTCAACGTGACCCTGGTCTTGAAGATGGCTCACACGATCGTCGCGTCGGCGGCGCGAGACGCCGCGATCGTGCCCACCGGCAATCCGGGGATGGCGACGGGTGGGACGGGCGACGTGCTGACCGGCCTCATCGCCGGCCTCCTGGCCCAGGGGGTATCAGCGGGGCTCGCCGCCCAGGCGGGCGCCTACGTCCACGGGCTGGCGGGGGATCTGGCCGCGGCGCGCCTGGGGCAGGAGGCGATGCTGGCCGGCGATCTCCTGGCGGAGGTCCCCGCGGCCATCCAGCAGGTCAAAGCGGCCCGCGCTTGAATGCGGAATGCGAAATGCGAAATGCGGAATAGGTGGGGAAACCAGAAGCGTACGAAAGTACGAAAGAACGCTGGCCAAAGAGCGATGCGGGGAGGCGTACATCCGTACCTTCGTACGCGCTTTTCATTCCGCATTCCGAATTCCGCATTCCCCATTTGAGAGGTGGCAATGACCGTCCTCGACCTTCGGGAGTGCTGCCTGTCCTGGGACTCCGCCTCGGCGGAGGAGACCGAGCGGATGGGGGAAACCCTGGGCGCTCTCCTTCAACCGGGGGATGTGGTGGCGCTCTTCGGGGAGCTGGGCAGCGGGAAGACCGTGCTGGCCCGCGGCATCGCGACCGGATTTGGCTGCGACAGAAGCGACGTGCACAGCCCCAGCTTCACGCTGGTGAACGAGTATGCGTGCAGCCAGGGCGGGCGGCCGGGGGACGGGGACGGCAGGGAGCGGCGCCTGACTCATCTCGACCTGTACCGCATCCGATCGGAGGACGAGCTGCCGGGCATCGGCTGGGATGAATACGTGGATAGCCGTCATGTGGTGGTCGTGGAATGGGCGGAGCGCGCCCAGCGATGGCTGCCGCGCGACCACCTGCGGGTGAGTCTGGAATTCCTGGCACACGATCGGCGGCGCCTTCGGGTAGAGGCCACGGGTCCCCGATCGGTCCAGCTCATCCTGGGATGGGTGGAGGTGCGAGGCTCCACCGCAGAGATCACGTAAACCGTTCGACGGTTCGAACGTCCGCGCCAAGAGCAACTCGGCGGTGGGCATGGACGCCCGAACACCTGAACGATCCTGGATTTGTGGAGGGGTCAGATGAGCTGGAAGAATCGGTGCTGCCGGGCCGCGATCGTCCTGGCGGCCGTGGGGAGTCTCTTCGGGGCGGGCCTCGTTTCGGTGCCTGCGGAAGCGGCCCTCTGGACCGAGTCCGCCGGAGCCGGGATTCGGGAGGATCCCGAGCTGGCCCGCATGAACCAGGCGTTGATCCGTCTGGCCAAGGTCCTGCAACCCGCCGTCGTGCTGATCGGCGTGAAGATGGAGGGGGGCACAGGCTATAGCCTGCCGGAGAACCACCCGCCGATTCCTCCGAGCGATCTCCCGGCGGTGGGTTCGGGAATCGTTCTCAGCGCGGATGGGTATCTCCTGACAAACTATCACGTCATCGAGCAGGCCAGCGAGATCGAAGTCCAGCTCATGGACGACCGAAAGTTCCCGGCCAAGCTGGTGGGAAAGGACGCCCGGACGGACCTAGCCCTGCTGAAGATCGAGGCCAGCGGGCTGCCCGTGTTGCCCCTGGGGGATTCCGACAAGCTGGAGGTGGGCGAGCTGGTCCTGGCCATCGGGAATCCCTTCGGCCTCGATCACACAGTGAGCATCGGCATCGTCAGCCGCAAGGGACCCGCCCTGGGGAGCTTCGGGACCTTCGACGACTACATCCAAACTGACGCCTCCGTGAATCCGGGCAACAGCGGGGGCCCGCTCATCAACATGCGGGGGGAGGTGATCGGCATCAACACGGCTGTCATCCCCAACCGCCGGGTGGCCTTCGCCATCCCCGTTAACCTGGCGAAGTCTCTGCTGCCCGAGCTGCAAGCGCGAGGGCGGATCGCCTGGGGGTTTTTGGGGGTGAGCATCCAGGATCTGACGCAGGACCTCGCCAGGGCGATGGGCTTCTCGGAGACCAAGGGCGCCCTGGTGAACAACGTCCTGTCCGGGCAGCCGGCCGAAGCGGCGGGGATCGAGCGCGGGGACATCATCGTGGCCTTCGACGGGAAGCCCGTCTCGGACGTCCGGGCGCTCCAGCGGGCGGTGAGCTTCACCTCCGTCGGGAAACAGGTGGAGGTCCGGGTCTTCCGCGGGGGCAGGCTGGAGACGGTGACGGTCAAGGTGGGCGAGGCGGAGAAGGTGGAGCGCCAGGCGTCCACAGCGCCGGCGCGGCGTGACCTGGGGATGACCGTCGAAGAGCTGGACGCGGAGAAGGCGAAGAAATTCAAGCTGCGCGAGGACGAGGAGGGCCTGGTGGTGACCGATGTGGCCAAGGCCGGGCCCGCGGCCGGCGCGGGGGTGCGAGCCGGGGATCTGGTTCGGGAGGTGAACCGGCGCGCGGTGCGATCCCTGGAGGGCTTCCGCAGCGCCCTCCGGCAGGGGGAGGGCGAGGTGGACCTGTTCCTCTTGCAGCGGGGCGATGCCCACATGTACGTCGCCGTGAAGCCGAAGACGTAGCCGAAGGAAGGTGAGGTGCCGCCATGACCATCGTGGCGATTTCGCGAGAACTGGGGAGCGGCGGGAACGCCATCGCCGCCGCGGTTGCCAAGGCGTTGAACTTCGAGTACGTGGAGCGGGAGATCCTCCTCCGGGCCGCTCGCGTCCACGAGGTGCCCGAGGAGAAGATCGCCGACGTGGATGAGCGGCGGCTGTCCCTCTGGGAGCGCTTCGACGAGGAGAAACGCCGCTACCTCGTCTTCATCGAGGCCGCCTACTACTCCTTTGCGGAGAGGGGGAATGTGGTCACCGCCGGGCGGGGAGGACCGTTCTTCCTTCGGGGGGTCAGTCACGCGCTCAAGGTCCGGATCATGGCCCCATTGGAGATTCGCGTGCGGAGGGTCATGGAGCAGGAGAGGCTGGATCACAAGGCGGCCGCGGCCAAGGTCCGCAACTACGATCGGGAACTCTCCGGGCGCATCGACTACCTGTTCGGGCTGGACTGGACCCTTCCGGAGAACTACGACCTGGTGATCAACACCGGGAACGATGCCTGGGAATTCTACACGCATCTCCTCGCGTGGGCGGCCCGCCACCCGCAGTACCAGCCCACGCCGGAGTCGCAACAGCGGGTCTGCGACCTCAGCCTCGCGGCGCAGGTGCGCGCCGCCATCGCTAAGGATCCGGGGACCCAGAACATCAATGTCGAGGTCACCGCCCAGACGGGGCGCGTGGCGCTGAAGGGCGTCGTCTTCGGCCCGGCCATGCTGGATGCCGCCGCCGAGGTGGCCACGCGCGTCCCGGGGGTCACGAATGTCTCCTGCGAGGCGGTCGAGATCCCGCGGGTGTACCCGGGTCCGATCATGTAACGCAACCTTCCAGTCATCAGTCATGAGCCATCAGCCATCAACTACGGCCCCCATCCGCTCATGGCTCATAGCTCATGGCAGACGAGGAGGGATTGCCTGACCAGTACCCGGTATCTTGCCGCGTACTACTTCTGGTACTTCGCCGCCATCGGTGTCTCCGAGCCGTATCTGCCTCCCTACTGGCGTTCCCTGGGATTTTCCCCGCCGGCACTGGGGCTGCTGAACGCCATCGTCCCTGCGATCACGGTGCTCGCCCCCTTTCTCTGGACGGCCTACGCCGACGCTACCCGGCAGGGCGAGCGGATCTTCCTCATCAACACCTGGATCGCCGCGCTGGCGGCGGTCCTGTTTCCGAACCTGGCTGGGTTCTGGCCGATGGCCGCCGCGGTCCTGATCTACGCCGCCTTCCGCACACCGCTCATCCCTCTCGCGAACAGCATGACCTTCCGAGCCCTGGCCGGACGGCGGCAAGGATATGCGGCCATCCGCCTGTGGGGGACCATCGGCTACATCCTGATGGCTGTCGGGGCGGGGTTTCTCGTGGATCGGATCGGCTTGCGGGCGGGGATGTACGGGATCGCCCTGGCCATGTTGGCTTGCGGGGTCGTGGGCTGGGTGGGACGCAGCCGGGAACGGAGCAGCCTCCCGTCGGTCCACCTCGGGACATTCCTCCAGACGCTCCGGGATCGTCGAATCCTGTTGCTCCTGCTCGCCACGTGCCTGGCGCAGGTAAGCTTCGGGCCCTACACCATCTTCTTCACGATTCACCTCCAGCACATCGGCCTCTCCAGGGGCTTCGCCGGAACGGCCTGGGCCCTGGCCGCGGGAAGCGAGCTCTTCGTGATGCTCACCTGGAGGCGGATGTCCACCCTGGCGAGCGCGCGAATCTGGCTCACAGCGGCGCTGGCAGCACACGCGGTTCGCTGGGGGCTGTTCGTCATCGCCCGCGACCCCGCCTTCCTTCTGGCGATCCAGCTCACCCACGCGCTCACGTTCGGCGTGTTCTACCTGGCCGGGGTGCAGATGGTGGATGCGTTGGTGCCGGACGGGCTCCGAGCAACCGCGCAGGGCGTCTTCGCCTCGGTCACATTCGGGTTGGGCGGTCTCGTCGGGAATGTGCTGGCCGGTCTCCTGTACGAGTCTCTGGGCATGGCGCGATTGTACACGGTTGCCGCGGCCCTGGCAGCCGGAGCAACGGTTCTGTACTGGGTCGGGACACGGCTGGCTGGGGCGGGCGACCGCCTGGGAACCGTCCGCATCCCGGTGGGTGGGTCGCGATGAGCCGTCCCTGGATCGTCTTGGCTTTCCTCACCGGCGTCAACCTGCTGAACTACATTGACCGGCAGATCCTGTACGCCGTCTTCCCGCCCATCCAGGCTGAACTCCACCTGTCGGATACCCAGCTCGGCCTCCTGGCCTCGGCGTTCATGTGGGTGTATCTCTCCACGGCGCCGATCTTCGGCCTGCTGGCGGATCGCCGGTCCCGACCCCGCCTCATGGGCCTGGGTGTCGCGATCTGGAGCGTGGCCACCGCATTCTCGGGCGTGGTTCGAAGCCACGCGCAGCTCCTGTTCGGTCGCGCGGCCGTCGGCATCGGCGAGGCAAGCTACGGGGCGGTGGCCCCGGCCATGCTCTCCGATTACTTTCCTCCGGCGCGGCGCGGCAGGGCGCTGGCGGCCTTCAGCATGGCTATCCCGGTGGGGAGCGCGCTCGGGTATCTGCTGGGGGGAATCCTCGAGCGCGCCTTCGGCTGGCGGGCGGCCTTCTTCGTCGTCGCCGTTCCCGGCCTGCTGCTGGCGTGGTCGGTGAGCCGGATGAGTGAACCGGAGCGCGGCGGCTTCGATGGTGTGGTCGGGTCGGCCGGTGGGAGGACCGCGCCGCGGGCTCGCGACTACCTCGAGCTCCTCCGCACCAAGAGCTACGTTCTGAACTGTCTGGCCATGACGGCCATGACCTTCGCGGTCGGGGGATTGGCGGCGTGGGTTCCGACCTATCTCGTTCGGGTGCGAGGGATGGAACTGGCCCGGGCGAATCTCGCCTTCGGGCTGCTGACGCTGATCAGCGGGGTGGGTGGGACTCTGGCGGGCGGGTGGATCGGAGACCGGCTCCTCGCGCGGGTGCGGTCGGCATACTTCCTGGTCTCGGGGGTGGGCCTCCTGCTGAGTGCTCCCTGCGCGGCCGCGGTCATCCTGGTGGAGGATCGAGCCTGGGTCCTGGCCGCCATCTTCCTGGCGGAGGTTCTCATCTTCCTCAACACCGGCCCCCTGAACGCCATCACCGCCAACGTGAGCCGAGCCGAGGTACGCGCGACAGCCTACGCGGCCAATATCTTCATCATCCATGCCCTGGGGGATGCCGTCTCACCGGCGATCGTGGGCGCGGCCTCGGACCGGGTGGGACTGGCCGCTGCGTTCTGGATCGCCCCGGCGGCGTTGGCCCTCGCGGCGGGCTTCTGCTTCTGGGGAATGCGCTATCTTCCCGCAGACGTGAGGCGTCTGCGGGCCTGAATGCGGAGTGGCGAATGCGGAATGCGGAATAATTTACTTGCAGGCTGGCAGCCCCGCAAAGATCAGTTGAGGATTTGAGATTCACAATCCGAAATTCGAAATTGCCGGCGATTCCGCATTCAGATCGTACTTTCGTACCCTCGTACGCCCTTGTTCAAGGTCTCCGCTCGCGGCTCTAGGCTCTCGGCCGCATTCCGCATTTGGACGAGCGTTCTAGCGATGTGTCATTCCGCATTCGCCATTCCACATTTCGCATTGAGGTGGACGTTGGACCTTGGACTTCGGTAAATTCCGCATTCCGCATTTGATTTCAGGGTATCAGGACGATCTTCCCGAAGACCGCCCGCTCCTCGATCAGCCGGTGGGCCTGGGCGCACTCCGAGAGGGGAAGCGTCCGGTCCACCACGGGGCGCAGCCTCCCCTCGGCCATGTGCCGGATCACCTCCAGCAGATCGGCCTTGCAGCCCATGAAGGCCCCCAGGATGGCGACGGACTTGGAAAAGAAGTAGCGGATGTCCACCTTCGACTCGTATCCGGCGGTGGCGCCGCACGTAACCAGGCGGCCGCCGGGGGCGAGGGTCGGGATCAGTTTCTCCCAGGTCGCCCCGCCGACGTGCTCGAAGACCACGTCCACGCCGCGCTTGCCGGTCAGCCGGCGCACCTCCTGCGCCAGGTCCTGCGTCGCATAGTTGATCCCCGCGTCCGCCCCGAGCCCGGCCGCCTTGGCCAGCTTGTCATCCGTGCTGGCCACGGCGATCACCCGGGCTCGGAACAGCTTGGCGATCTGGATGGCGGCCGTGCCCACGCCGCTGCCCGCGCCCATGACCAACACGTCCTCACCATCCTTGAGATGCGCCCGGCGGACGAGCATGTTCCACGCCGTGAGGAAGACCAGGGGAACCGCGGCCGCGGCTGGATAGTCCAGCCGCTCCGGGATCGTGATGCAATTGACCTCCGGGACGCAGACGAACTCGGCGCACCCGCCATCCAGGCTGTAGCCGCCGATGATCTGGTAGGCGCGACAGAAGTTGTCCTCGCCTTGCAGGCACGCGGCGCACTGCCCGCAGCTCCATCCGGGGGACACCATGATCCGCTCCCCGATCTTCACGCGGCTGCAAGCTGAGCCCAGCGCCGTAACCTCGCCGGCGATGTCGCAGCCCCCGATCTTCGGCAGGGGGACCTTCAGGCCGGGGAGGCCCTTGCGCAGCCAGACGTCGAGATGATTGAGCGCCACGGCCTTGACTCTGAGCGTGACCTCCGTCGGCTTCGGGGTCGGATCGAGCACGTCCTCGTACCGCAGGACCTCGGGTCCGCCATGCTCGTGGAACCGGACCGCTTTCATGGCACCTCCGTGAGCGTGAAACGTGAGACGTGAAACGTGAAGAGATGGGGGTGAGCGGCTAGCGACTGCGGCATCGTATCGGGGCAGGGTGGCGTTGTCAAATGGGCGGCTTGCCCCGTCGGGGGCTGCCGAGTATACTTCGGCAGCTATTCCAAGGGTTCAGCAGTCCGCGTTCAGCCATCAGCCATGAGCCATGAGCAATCAGCCGTGGGAGGCACAAATGCTCGTGCTCGGTGTTGAGACCTCAACCATGCAGGGGGGCGTGGCGCTGGTCGGCGAGGACGGCCTGCGCTCGGAGTACACGTTGAACGTGGCGGCGACGCACTCGGAGCGCCTGCTCCCCGCCATCGACCGGATGCTCCGCGACGCCGGCGTCGGCCTGGACGCCCTCTCCGGCCTCGCCGTGAGCATTGGGCCAGGCTCCTTCACGGGGCTGCGCATCGGCCTCAGCACGGTCAAGGGTCTGGCGTATGCCACGGGACTTCCTGTGGTGGGCGTGGCAAGCCTCGAGGCCCTGGCGTGCAGCGTGGCCTTCGCCAGGGAACAGGTCTGTCCGGTCCTGGATGCGCGCAAGCAAGAGGTGTACGCCGCGCTGTTCCGCTGGGAGGGCGGAGCGCCGGTGCGTGTCATGGAGGACGCGGCCCTGGCCCCTGAGGCGCTCTGCGACAGGATTCGCCGGCCGACCATCTTTCTTGGGGATGGCCTGGCCGTTTACGGGGAGCTGTTCCGGCAGCTCCTGGGGGACCGCATGCTCGTCCCGCCGCCGCCAAGCCGCGGGGCGCGCCCGGCCTGGGTGGCCGAACTCGGCCGCCGGCGCCTCCTCCGGGGGGAGCGGGATCCGGTGGACGCCTTGGTTCCCCGCTACCTGCGTCCATCGGAGGCTGAGCTGCAATTGCGCCGGGCGTCCCGCCGAGCATAGCTGGCCCCTAACCAAGCACAGACGTTCGTTTGCCATACCGGCTCGAAGAGGGAGAAACGGTGAGGGGGTGAACCGGAGAAACGGCGCGCCGGTGAATCGGTGATGGAAATCCTGATCGAGCCCATGAGCAGCAGGGACCTGGCGGAGGTCCTGGCAATCGAAGTGGTCTCTTTCGGCATGCCCTGGACGCAGGAGATGTTTGAGAACGACCTGGCCCGGAGTGATCTCTCCGAAGCCTTTGTCGCCTGCCTCTCTGATGCCGGAACGCCGCCGCCGGTCGTCGGATACATCTGTGCCTGGGTGGTGGGGGACGAGCTCCACATCAACAACCTCGCCGTGGACCCGCGCTGGCGGCGGCGCGGGATTGCGAGGGCCCTCCTGGACGCCGCCCTGGAGCGGGGGCGGGTCCGCGGCGCCCGGCGCGCCTTCCTGGAGGTGCGGGCCTCCAACGTTGAGGCCTTGGCCCTATACCGGCGGCACGGATTCGAGGTCGCGGGGATCCGCAAAGGCTATTACGACCACCCTGTCGAGGATGCCGTGGTCATGAGGCGCGAGGGCCTCTGACGTCCGAAGGATCGTCGAATGGTCGAATAGTCAAAAAGTCGATTCGTCCCGAAGATTTCACCGCAAAGCTCACAAAGACCGCAAAGAGGAGTCAGGCCCCGCCTTCCTGAGGGGCGGCGCGGCACCGTTCCGTCCGGAGGTTGAGACCGTCGTATGCCCCGGGGGTTCCATGGAATCCGGGGCCCTTCTTTGCGTGCTTCGCGCCCTTTGCGGTTGAATTGCAGTGTTTGGGTTCAGGGTGGGTCGGACCAAATTGACCACTCGACCAGTTGATAACTTGACATTCTTTGAGCGGCACTGCTAGTGTCTGCCTCGTCTTGCGTGTGCCCGCGTGGGCGTTTCCTGGGGAGGAACCGCATGATTGACAAGGAACTGCTCGAGATTCTGGCGTGTCCCAAGTGTAAGTCCGAGGTGAGGCTGGATGAGGCCGCCCAGCGGATCATCTGCACCTCCCCGAACTGCGGCCTTCGCTATCCTATCCGGGACGGCATCCCGGTCATGCTGATCGACGAGGCCGAAGGCGGGCCGGCTCGGACCTGAAAGGGCGGCCCGGCCCCACTGGGGCTGTCCGGGGGGGCCGCTCCAACAGAGACTTCTGCAGGTGAGCACTGCCACCGGGAGGACGGATGCGCGCGCTAATCACGGCCGGTGGGCGTGGGACCAGGCTTCGCCCTCTGACCCACACCAGCAATAAACATCTTATCCCCATCGCCAACAAGCCCATGATCCACTACGCCCTGGAGGCCGTGGCGGCCGCGGGCATCCGCGACGTGGGGATCGTCCTCAATCCGGACACGGGCGAAGAGATCCAGAGGGCCCTGGGGAACGGCGCGGCCTGGGACCTCTCGATCACGTACGTTATGCAGGAGGCCCCCCTGGGATTGGCCCACGTCATCCAGTCGGCGGAGGGGTTCCTCAAGGGCGAGCCCTTCGTGTTCTTCCTGGGCGACAACGTCGTGGTCGGCGGCATCCGGCAATTTGTCGAGCGGTTCAAGGCCCAGGGCGACCACTGCCGCCTCGTGTTGGCCCGCGTGAAGGACCCGCAGCGCTTCGGGGTGGCGGAGGTCCAGGATGGGCGCGTCATCCGGGTGGTGGAGAAGCCGGCCCGGCCCGCCAGCGAGTTTGCCGTGACCGGGATTTACGTCTACGACAGCCCGATCTTCGAGGCGGTGCGCGCCATCCGGCCCAGCGCGAGGGGCGAGCTGGAGATCTCCGACGCCCACCAGTATCTCCTCGACCGCGGCTACCGGATCGGATTCTCCGAGATCACCGGATGGTGGAAGGACACCGGGAAGCCGGAAGACCTCTTGGAGGCCAACCGCTTCGTCCTGGATCAGGTCCTGGATGCGACGGGCGCGGTGATCCGGGGGCAGGTGGACGCCGCCAGCGACGTGGCCGGCAAGGTGGTGGTGGAGGAGGGGGCCCGGGTCATCGCGAGCCAGATTCGCGGGCCGGCTATCATCGGCGGCGAAAGCGTGGTCGAGGGAAGCTATGTCGGCCCGTTCACTGCCGTCGGGCGGCGGTGCCAGATCCGGAACAGCGAGCTGGAATACAGCATCCTGTTCGAGGATACCCAGATCCTCGATGCGGACGTCCGGATCGAGCGCAGCCTGCTGGGCCGTGAAGTCATCATTCGAAAGGGCAACGCTCGCCCGAAAACGCAAAAGTTTATCCTCGGGGATCAGAGCATCGTGGAGCTCTGCTAGAAGGCTGGCAAGCTAGAAGGCTAGGAGGCGGGCAACCTGGGAAGCTGGAAGCGTTTAATGCGTTCTGGCATCCTAGCCTCCCAGCCTCCTCGCATCCCAGCGCAGGTGATGAAATGATCCACGCCGTGCAGGTCAAGCCGCTCAAGGTCCTGCCGGACGACCGGGGCTTTCTCATGGAGATGCTCCGGGAAGACGAGTCGATCTTCGAGCGGTTCGGCCAGGTGTACATCACGGGCTGCCGGCGGGGAGCGGCCAAGGGCTGGCACTACCACAAGGACCAGACCGACCACTTCGTGTGCGTCGCTGGGACGGCGCTGGTCGTCCTGTATGACGGGCGCGAGAATTCACCCACGCGGGGAATGGTCCAGGAATTCACGCTGACCTCTCCACCCACCCAGGATCCTGCCCCCCTTCTGCTGAAGATTCCGCCGCTGGTCGTTCACGGGTTCACCGCCGTAGACGGCGAGGAGGCGCGCATCGTCAACATCCCCACGCGTCCTTACCGGTACGCCGACCCGGACGAGTATCGCTACCCGTGGGACAGCCCCGAGATCCCCTATCGCTGGCCGGCCGGGGTCGTCCAAGGGGGCTGATCCGGCATGCGCATCGTGGTCACGGGGGCCGAGGGCCAGCTTGGCGTGGAGCTCCTGCGTAGCCTGGCCCCTCACGGCAAGGTGATCGGCGTAGACCTCGCGGACCTGGACGTGACGCACCCCGACTGTGCCGATCGGGTCGCGGCGCTCGACCCCGACTGGGTGGTGCATGCCGCCGCCATGACCGACGTGGACGGCTGCGAGCGGGACCCCGCAGGCGCCACGGCGGTCAATGCCGAGGGGACGCGGCGGGTGGCCGAGGGCTGTCGGCGCGCCGATGCCGGCCTCGTGTACCTGAGCACCGATTACGTGTTCGACGGGCGTAAGAGGACACCGTACACCGAAGAGGACATCCCCGCGCCGCTCAACGCCTACGGCCGCTCCAAACTGGAAGGGGAGCGTGGGGTGCGTAGTCTTGTCTCTCGCTGGCTCATCGTCCGGACCGCCTGGCTGTACGGGACGCACGGCAAAAACTTCGTCAAGACGATCCTGGGGAAGGTGAAGGCCGGGGAGCGCCTGCGGGTCGTGGATGACCAGGTCGGCTCACCGACCTACGCGGCGGACGTGGCGGGAGGCGTCGCTATGCTGCTGTCGCAGGGACGGACCGGACTGTTCCACGTGACCAACAGCGGGTCCTGCTCCTGGTATGCTTTCACACGAGAGATCCTGCGCCTCATCGGCGCGGATGTGGTATCTGTAGATCGGATTACCTCGGACGAGTTGAACCGTCCGGCGCGGCGGCCGGCCTATTCCGTCCTGGAAAACGCCGCGTGGAAGGCGGCGGGCTTTCCGCCCCTGCGTCCGTGGCCGGAGGCCCTCGCCGACATGCTCGTCGCCCTCAGGCCGCCAAGCCGTTGACCGGTGGACCTGTAGAGCGGCCGCATGGCGTTTCCGCTTCCACCGGAATTCACCGGTTCACCCTTTCCCCGATCCACCGTGCCACTGAGTCAAACCGGGATTTTTCACCGCAGAGATCGCCGAGATCGCAGAGCCAGACACGATGAGTCCTTTCTTCAAGCAGGCTCGGGGAAAACGTTCCGACTCCGAAGATCTGTTGTTCCTGGATCCCTAGCGAATATTTCGTCTTCCTTTGCGGTCTCCGCGGGCTCTGCGGTAAGACCGAAACGTTTGAGCTATTACCAGGAGCGGATAATAGATGACACTGGACGCCTACGACTTGGCTCGTTGGAACGTACGGTCGCGCCGCAGATAATGTCATCTATAGAGCGCTCCCATTAGTAAGTGGGATTGGGGAGACCATTCGATCCGCCTCGCGTATTATCGCCGCCGTCCAGGCGAGGACGTGTGGAGGTTCGCTTCGCAAACCTCGGTGAATAGCGATTGGTGGACAATCAAGGCGCTTCTGGAGAAGACCCTCGCCAAGAAGCACGGGTTCTCGGACAACCCGAAGGTGTGACCAGAAGTTCCAGGCTGTCAGCGCGTGCCCCAACAGACTTCGGCGATCGGTGTCTCGATGACCAGCAAGAGGTACGCTCCCCAAGAAGGTCGCGCCCACTTCGAACCTCGCCTTGCCTACCATCTCCGCTGCCTGCGCGAGGACGCCACGAATCCCGACCTGACCGCCCTGGAGCGGTTGACGCTGGTGCGAGATCGCGCGGGGCGGATTCGGGAGATTCGGCGGGAACTGAACGCTGCGAAGGTATTGGATTCGGATGGGCGGGCCTGACGCTCCCTGCTGAGAGGAGATGACCGATGCTGTTTCGACCTATGGCGGACCCCGTACCGTCCGCCCTTCAGGAGCCCGGCCTGGAGAGCCTGATGGCCCTAGAGGGCCTCAATGGCTATGACCAACTCGAAATCGCCTGCCGTCACGTGGTGGGCGTCCTTCGGGCTTACCGGTCTGCCTTCGCCGGATCGCAGGAGCGACGGGAGGATTTCGATGTTCGCTGCGATGGCCTCGTGGAATGGCTGGAGACCGAGATTGGCCGACTGCGGTTCGCCCGGACGCAGTGAGCAGATGGCGATCGGATTTCATCAGAAAAATGTGCGGACGCTTTGGCCTCGGCGCCTCTGCCACGACGCTAGCCGCGCAGTTCGACTTGGCCGACCTCCCTGCCTGGTCGCCCCACTACAACTTCGCCCCCGCGCAGGTGGTGCCAACCCTCCTCAGGCCCGCCCCGGACTCCGGCCGGCAATTCCGGCTCCTTCACTGGGGCCTCATCCCTTCCTGGGCCGAGGACCCCCGCATCGGCAACCGGCTGATCAACGCCCGCGCCGAGACCGTGGCAACCAAGCCCATCTTCCGCCGAGCATTCCGAGAACGCCGGTGCCTGATCCTCGCCGACGGCTTCTACCAGTGGCAGAGGCAAGATCGTCGGAGGCAGCCCTTCTACATTCGCCTCCGCGATGGCCGCCCGTTCGCCTTCGCCGAGCTGTGGCACGATGGGCCCTCCGATGCGATGAGGAATGTGATGACTTGGTCGTAAGGCACGGCTTCCGGTACTTCCGCTGTCCGCCTTTTTCCCTGCCTCGTCTCTGAACACGGATGGGCAAATTCCCACGTCTCCTGGAGGACCCTGCATCTGCCGTCTCCAGGGCCTCCAGAGCGCCTTCCTGGGCCGCAGGAAGCGCCCTCCCATCTTCCCCCACACCAGGGCCACCTGCCTCCGGGCCCGCTCCCATATCCGCAGGTTCCGGTTGTTTCCATTTGGGTTACGGGTCGTTTCCTTTTGCGTCATTGGGGGCCTCACCCGAGCCCTCTGTTGCAACCCAGGCACACCAGCGCCCCAATCACCTCAACTACTTACGGCTGGGCCGTTGGCATTCCCCTTGCTCCTTCTCCGGGTACACCCCACTCACTCGGGCCAAAAACTTGGCGGTCCGGAGGAGCAAGCATGGGGACCCAGTCGGCGGTGTTCTCCGCCACCTCCAAGGCCGGGACGACGCGGTCGGTGGCGGCAGAAATCGTGGCCGGCAAGCTGGTCGGGACGTTCCGGCGGGTGGGCTGCTGCGGGGAGGAGATGGTCTCCCAGCGCATCCCCATCCGGGGGGACCTCAGCACCCTGGCGGCCTTCGCCACCAAGCAGCCGGGAATGTTCTGCACATGGGTGGACGCCAAGCTCGGGCGCACGGAGGAGCGGCCTCCACAACCTTGGTAGCGGGCGGAAGCCCAGAAGGAGCAACCGATGAGGCAGAACAAGTTCGAGGCGGCGATGGCGGTGCTCGCGGCCATGGGCGGTGAGAGCGTGGCGGCGGACCCCCCCACGTCCCCGTCGGAGGCCAAAGTGCCCAAGCCGAAGGTGGCCAAGCCGGCGGCCCCCCCGAAGACCAAGCCGCCCGAGGCCCCCCAGCCGCCCGGCCCCATGACGATACCGGTGGCCTTCCCGACGAACACGACCCATCGGACGGCCGACGGCCAGGCGCTGGAGATCGTGAAGGTCCGGCTCAGCTACCTGGTGCGAATCGGTGGCGGGCGCCTCCAGTGGTTCTCGGCGCCCAAGGTCCAGGGGATGGTGGGGGCCCATGCGGCGGAGACCGAGGACCGCGCCGAGGCGGCTGCCTAACGGACCCGGACGGACAACCGGCTCGAGCCGGCCGGACTTCCCTGGCTGTCCGCCGTCTCGTGGAGGGGGGAGGCTGGGGGCCTCGACGGGGAAAGCTGCGCGCGGGCGCGTCCGTCGAGCTGGCGGGCGTCGATAACTTGGTGCGGAAGGAGGGACGGAGGTGGTCGGGGCACGGTTCCAGCCATGTCGTGAGTGTGAGCGGAACGGGAACGTGGGATTCAGCGGCCCCCCGGAGTGCGACCTCCACGTGGTGCCCGAGCCGAATGGGTCGTGCGCCCAGTTCACGACCGAGGGGCCGGACAGGCGGGCCGCACCGGTCCCGCAGGTGGCCATCGATCGGGCCTCGCTGGCGGGGGTGCTGCCGCTGCTGGCGCGGGTCGCCGCGGGGAGCCGGTTTGCCGGCGACCGCCCCGTGATCGTCGGGGTGGGGCCGGGCAGCCTCGTGCTGCGGGCCGTGGATGGCGAGATCGACCTGCGGGTGACGCAGGGCGTGCGGGGGCCGATGAAGCGGACGGTGGTGGCCTGGGAGGCATTGAACGCGGCGGCCGCCGACGAAGTGACCGCGGGGCGGGCCGGCGGTGTCAGTCCGATGGTCCTGGTGTGCCGAGATGATCGCACCCTGGCGGTGGGGGATCACGTCCTCCCGGGGCTCGATCCGGGCTTGCGGCTTCCGGGGCCGAACGACGCCGAGGTCCCGGGCGCCCAGGGCTGGGAGGTGCCGCCGCTGGGCGGGACCTGCACGTACTTGGCGCGGGCAATGACGGACACGGCGCCGCCGGTCCTGCGGTACGCCCTCTTGGAGTTGCCGCATTTCACGTTCGTGACCACGGATCGGCATCGGCTCCACGTCCAGTACACGCACGCCCAGCGCGCGGCGGCCCCGGTCGAGCACTCGCTGCTCCTGACACAGGCGCAACTCTCCCTGCTGTGGGAGGCGGGGCTGGAGGACAAGCGCCTGGCCCTGACCGACCAGGGCTGCCGGATCCGGGGGACGTGGAAGGGGTTTCAGGTCGAGATGGACTTCAAGACGGGGACTGGGCCGTTCCCGCCCTGGCGTGAGTTGCTCGCCGGGTACGACGCGCCGATGGCTGTCCCCATCGACGCGGTGCGTCGGCGCCTGGAGAGGGGCGGGACCCTGTGCGAGCTGTCGGAGACCCCGGGAGGCCCGCGCCTGCAGAAGGACTACGTCCGGGACGCCCTCACCGGCTGGGTGGACAGGGAGGTCACGATCTACGCGAAGGACCCCGGGTCGCCGGTGATCCTGGAGGGGAGCGACCGGGCCGCGGTGATCACGTCCGCGACGGAGGTGCAGCCTGCAGTGGTGTCCGCAATCCAGCAGGAGGCGACCAAGGTGGCGAAGCGGGCAAAGACGGCTGCAGGGCAGCCGGCTGCCCCGGGAGCAGCGGGGCCGGCCGTGGGTCACTACACGATAGGGCAGGAGGTCGCGACGCCGGCCGGGAACGTCAAGGTCCTCAAGGACCGGGTCTCCTATCTGGTCCAGTTGCCGACTGGCCGGAAGCGCTGGTTCTCCGACCCTGGCCTGACGCGGTTCATCGCCGGGCAGCCGGGGACCGAGGAGGAGCAGGGGGAGCCAGCCGCCTAGCGCGGTGGTAGCGATGCGCTATCTCGTGCTCAAAACCGGCCGTGGCCGGCCCCCTTTTTGCTCCCTTGGGGGGCATACCCGACTCGCACCAGGGGGGCAACGTGGGTGCCGATGGGCGGTCGCACGGGTTCGGGTGGTTCACGATCCGGAGGGCGGCTCCGTCGAGTCGGCTCAGCGTACAGACTGCCGGAGGAGGGGAGGTGGAAAACGTGGCGCAGCGAACCGCATGGCTGGACGTGACGGAGCGACTGAATGAGGCGCTGGGGACGTATGAGCTCCGCATCAAACGGGATCTTGTCGACGTGTCCCTGGCGCGATCCCCGTCTCCGGCGAATGGAGATGGCAACGCCGCGGGGGCAACGCAGAAGGCGTTCGCCTATCGGGTGGAGCTGTCTCACGGCGGGGTGATGGCTTCCATGTCCGGGTTGGATCAGCCCGAGGTGGTGTTGCCGCAGTTGTGCCTGCGACTCCTGTCCCGGGTGCACGTCGAACGGGTGGGCAGCCGGGCGCGCAGCGAAGGGTACGAGGCATTCCAGGCGGCATTGGACGCCACGCGCTTGGAGCGTGGCATTGAGGACCGAACGGACCGGACACCTAGACAGGGTGCCCACGATGAGGAGGAAGATCATGACGACTGAAAACCAGGATCCTACCACCGCCCAGGTAACTGAGAACCAGCAGCCCGGCACTGACCAGGCGCAGACGCCGACCCGGCAGCGGAAGGTCTTCTACGGGGACCTGGAGATCCCGATCCCCGACGGGGCGACCCGCGAGGACATCCGCGAGGTCATGCTGCGGACCTACCCCGAGCTGTCCAACGCCACCATGATGGATCTGCCGGGTGGGGACGTGCGCTTCGTGCAGGCCGCCGGCGAGAAGGGGTAGGCCGATGGCCCTCCCCTTCCACGGGGTCGGTGGAGTGACGGCGCCGATCCCGGCGGGGCCCGTGGGGAAAATCATGCAACGGGTCCTGGCGTTGCGCGATCTGTCCCCCTCGACAGAGGTCCTCGAGGCGGTGGAGGAGCTCGACACCCTCACCCGGGCGGAGGACGCCGCGGCGCGTGGGATCTCCGGCGAGCTCCTGGACCGGGTGATCGCCTACCTGGAGCGAGGGGCAACCTTGGTCCAGGGGACCCGTCTCGCCGTCGAGCGGATTCGGAAACTGCCCCCCACGGTCTGTGACTCTGGGTACTGCTAATGACCCCGGCCGAAGTCGCCAAGTATGTCAAAGCCTTCCAGAAGGCTGCCCGGACGCGGAAGGTGAAGAGCCGGCTGATCCGCCGCGACGTGAATTACCATGACAACATCGCGGAGCTCATTCGCCCGGTGCTCCCTCGGAGCCTGTACCGGATGGTGCGTCGCCGTCGGGGGTACGAGTTGGTGTGGCAGGGGTCACTGGAGATGTCCAGGCGATTGCTGCGCCGGTTGCCGCTGGGGGCCATCAATCTTTGCACGGTGACCGCGGGTCCAGGTACGCATCAAGCGTTTCGGCGACTCTGGTTGAATCCCCCCTACGATGCCCTGCTGGATGAGGCGGTGATGGCATTACCGATTCTTGTCAGGTTCCGACAGGATGAGGCACAGGGGATCACGACTACCCCGCAACCCACGGGTGAGCCGCTGGCCGACACCGGGGAGGCCCCCACCCCGGACGAAAACTTCCCCGAGGATGGGCAGGCTGCCGATGAGTTCCCTGAAGAGGAGCCGGTCACGGTGACCCCGGCTGTCCCCCCTGCGGAGCTGGCCGAAGAGATCGCGGCGGCCGTCCGGGCACGGGCCGAACGGGTACCGACGAATGTGGACTTCCGAAGTGAGGGCGCGCGGCGCTTCGCCGAAGAGTTGGCCCGCGCGACGCGAGGCCACTAATGCGCATGAAGATCGACATGTCCGAGACGGGCATCATCGTCCAACACGACGGGGATAACGGGGACGTGGTCGTCAAGGCGGTGGATCCCCAGGACCTGTCGCGGGCCTTCGCTGGGGAAGTGATCATGGATACCGGCTGGCTCGGGCCGCGGATCCATCGGTTTGCGCAGCTGGGCGGGATCACGCGGCTGCTGATCGAGGATCCGCCCCAGCGCCGGACGCTGAGGTACGAGGGGCAGCGGCCGATCGAGAACGTCCCGACGCCCCGGTGCCTCTTCAACTTCGGCCTGCGGAACAACCAGCTGGAGAGCTCGCGGATGTGCGTCTGCACGGAGCGCGTCCCGCCGGGGATGGCGTGGATCCCGACCGACATGACGCCGGTGGCCCGGTTCCCGTTCCCGAACGTGTTCCGGGACACCCGCATCTGTTGGGGGCACCTGGGCATCCCGGTCCTGACCGCGCAGACGATCAGCGTCTTGATCAATCTGTTTTGGGAGTCGAAGTTCAATCACGACCTGGCGGGCGAGGGGGTGCCCCCGACGTGGCGCGGGGACCCTCCGCCGCGAGGGGCAGAGCTGTTTCGGCGGCTGGCCCGGGAGCCGGAATTCCCCAGGGATCTCCTGATCCGGCTGGGCCCATTGAGCAGCTGGTGGAGAGGAGAGCAGCGCGATGACCGATAAGGAGCTGAGCGCCAAGGAGGCGTTCGCGGCGGCCTTCCGCCAGGCGGTCGTGGATCACCGCTTCGGGACGGAGGGGCCGCTGGTCAAGCCCGTGACCTACGTGGCCGCCGAGAACGGGCTGTTCGAGGTCCGGATGAATGCGATCGGGACCTTCGCCCGGAAGATGGAGGGGGTGCCGGGGATGGGGCAGGTGGCCGCGGGCTTCCATCCGGCCCTGCCGAAGATCCCCTGGGAGCTGTTCGAACAGGCCGTCAGCTTCTTTCGGGCCGTGATGGAGCGGCACGGCAACGCCGAGGCGTACATTCAATTCTTCTGGAACCGGGAGGAGGGCACATACTTCGCGCATGTGCCCGAGCAGTTCGTCAGTGGGGGGCACGTCAGCTTCAATCGGGACGCGGCGCTGGAAGCGACCCACATCCTCGTGCTGGAGGCCCACTCCCATAACACCATGGGCGCCTTCTTCTCCGGGACGGACAACGCGGACGAGCAGGGGGACCGGCTCTTCCTGGTGGTGGGCCGCCTCGATTGCCGGATTCCCCAGGTCCTGGTCCGGTACGGCATGGCCGGGCACCACGATCGCCTGGACATCGAGGCGGTGTTTGAGGCCCCGGTCGGAGAGGACAAACAGTCCTGGCTGGATCAGGTGCAGCCGGAGCGGAAGCCAGATGTGCCCGGGGGGGAGCCGTGTCTCCCTGGAGGGGCGAGGTCGAGGTGGGGGTCGCGGACTTCCCCAGCTTCGCGAGACATCCTCGGACGACTGGCCAGACAGCCCACGAGCGACGAGGACGCCGACACAGAACAGGGGGTGCTGTTCGATGAAAGTGGGCACGCCGTTTAGGGACGCAGTCCTCAAGGTGCATGTGCGGGTCCAGACGTCGGGCGTGACGACGCAGAGCACGCCGGAGAGCCTGGCCACCCGGGCCCCGAAGATCCTGGTGATCGGCTGCGGGGGGACGGGAGGGTGGGTGGTCCCGCACCTGGCCCGACTGGTCAAGAGCCTCGGGGTGGGGAGTCTCGCGGTCGCAGACGGTGATGGGGTTGCGGCGAAGAACCTCGGCCGGCAAAACTTCGTCGAGACCGACCTGGGCGAGAACAAGGCCGTGGCCCTCGCCAAGCGCTACAGCGGGGCCTTCGGCATCCCGATCCGCGCCATCGCCGGGAACCTGGAGGACGTGCGCGGGATGACCCGCCAGGCCCCGCAGATCGTAGTCGGCTGCGTCGACAAGCACAAGGCCCGCCGGACCATCGCGGAGTACATGAGCCAAGCCTCTGAGTGCGTCTGGATCGATGCGGGCAACGAGAGCGTGGCGGGGCAGGTGATCCTCGGCTACACCGGGACGCAGGTCCGCCCGGGGACCCGGGCGAGCGGGCCCATCGCGGCCTCCCTCCCCACGGTCAGCCAGCTGTTCCCCTTGCCGGTGGATGGGGAGGTGCGGCCGTCCTGCGCGGAGCTGCAGGAGGTGACCGAGCAGGTCTCGACCGTCAACGTCATGGCGGCATCGATCATCGCCAACTTCGTGCGGCTGGTCTTGGAGGACGTGAAGCGGGATCTGCTGCGGCAGGCGGTGCGGGGGCTCGACTTTCATGGGGTCTACTTCAACGTGGGGAACGGCGGCTTCAGCACGATTTGGAACAGTCCGGAGAACTTGGCGAAGGCGAGGACCCCCATCTGCCCCTGGAACGCGAGGTAAGCGGTGACAGCCGGAAGGACACCATGGCCGACAGGGATCGGACGCGGCGGACTGCTCGTGGGAGCGCCCAGCCGCAGGCGAGGCTCACCGAGGATTCGGGACGGGAACTACGTCCGCGGCCGGAGAGAGGAGGCACACATGTCGGAGCAGACGAACGCCACGGCGGCTGAGAAGCCGGGGGCGCAGGCTCCCGGTCAAGTCGCGAAACGCGGAGAGGCGGCCCCGCCCGCCAAGCCGGGGCAGGGGGATCTCGAGGCCACGATCCGGGCCAAGATGACCGCCGTGGGCAAGAAGGATTTTTATAAGGTCGGTCGCGCGCAGGGCGACGGCGGGCAATGGGAGGATGTCCTGGCCCCGAATGCCCGGGTCCTTCAGAAGTGGTCGAATGAATCGGACAAGCCCATCAGCACGAAGATTGTCCACGGGCTGACCTCGGGCGAGGGATGCTCGGTGACGGTGAGGGGGTGGATTGGCGACGAGGCGACGCCCATCGTCGTGAAAGAGGAAACCGTCTCCATGCACTGGGCCCACGAGCTCGAATGGCTCCTCGCCGAGGCCGTGAAGAACGGCATTACCCTGGAGAAGAAGGTCAACGGCCAGTGGCAGAAGCAGCAGATCCAACCGGCGTTCGATCTGGTCGGGCCCGATGCGTGCGGAGTCCACCGCATTGTCCTTCGGGATCCGGAGCATCAGCTCCAGGTCCTGGCGCAGTGGTACCGGACCCGCCGGTTCGGGGAACGGGTGTGCACCACGAAAGCGGAAAGTCGGATCCATCGAAAACTGCTGTCGGGGGAGTGGCGGGACGAGGAGGAGATCCAGCACGAGGAGGAGGAGATGCGGGCGGTGGCGAGTGCCCAAGGGATCGTTGCAGCACCGACCGAGGCAGCGACCGGGCCGCTGCCCACCGAGCGGCTGATCCCCCAGGGAGCCGTCCCCACGGGGAATGGCGGGAAAACAGTCAGCCCCATGGCCGTGGTAAGCCTGCTCACCCGGTTCAAGGACCTGGGGGAAGGGAAGTTTCCTCTACCCGACGGCGAAGACCATCGGCAGTATCTCCTGTACGCCGCCCTGGGCCTCATGCACGAGCGGGGCGCCCCGCTGACGGACGCGAAGCTGGAGGCCATGACGCCGGCGGACAGTGGAAAACTGTGGGAGCTCGTGGGCAAGATCGCGCACGGCGACCAGCAGGCCCTGGCCACGATCGACACGCTGCACGCCGCTGGGAAGACGCGGGTGGGGGCGCTGGCCAAGCGGGGCGAGCAATGAGCCGAGCGTCGCGCGTGTGGGTCCCCGGTGAGCATATCAGTGTCAGCGCAACGCTGGCCTGGGATCGGTGCCCAGCCGCGGTGATGTTTGACCGCGTCCTGCACATTCCGGCGCCCGACCGAGCCTTTTTCCTCCTCGGTGGCGAGCTCCACACGATCGCGGAGTGGCAGCTCACGCTCAAGCGGGCCCAGCAGCCCCTGCCCTCGGAGACCGAGGTCGCGGAGCGGATTCAGAAGGAGCTGCAGGTACGCTGCTCCGGAGAGAACGGCGTCCAATTCGGGAAGGAGGACACCGCCGAGATTCTCATCGAGGACTGTATCGCCATGGCGGGGGTCTGGATGCGGGAAGTCCTGCCGCAGATTGAACCGGACAGCCTCGAAGTGAAGGTGGGGCCGGAAGATGGGCTCTGTCTTCCCGGGAGCGGGACGCCGGTGATCGCGTATCTCGACGTGATTGACCAGCACGCGCAGATCCGGGATCTCAAGACGGGGAAGGCCAAGTGGCCCGAGGGGGCGGCCGAGAAGAAGCTGGCCACGTCGGTGTACAGTTGGGCCTTCCGCGTCAAATTTGGGACGCCCCCCGGAGCGTTTGTCTACGACCTGATTGTGAGAAAGAAACGGGTCAAGAGTCGTCCGCACGCCGAGGCCGAGTACCATCCCATCAAGGTGACCCCGGATCCTCGCCTGGAGTTCGGCGCGCTCCGGCGCATGGAGGCGATCGTGGCGCAAATGCGCGCGGGGCAATACTTTCCAAATACTGGCCACGAGTGCACCGACTGCGCCTTCGAGGAGTGGTGTGCGAACTACTTCGTGGGGCAACCGTTCGCCCCCTGGCATGCACGCGAGGCGCCGGCGCCGGCCGAGGGCCCCCGGTACCTCACGCGTGGAGGCTAGCATGGCGGCCCCGGGGCTGCGCCGCGTCACGCCGCCGTATCGGGGGGTCGCCGCGATCGCGGCGATCCGGGCCTGGCGCCTGCGGACGGACCCCCCGAGGTGGGGCGCCTGCGCCGGGAAACCCGACGGGAACCTGCCACACGGGGAGGAGGAGCCATGACCAAGGTGGAGCAGCAGTACCGCGCGTGGCGGCAGACGCCGGAGTCGGAGGTGGTGATGGGCCACTTCCGCAGGCTGGCGCAGGAGGCCGCTGATGGGCATCGGCCTTGTAGGCTAAAGGCCCTGGCCGAGCGGGTCCGGGACGAGGCCGGATGCCGGCTGAACAACATCTACGTGGCGTACATCGGCCGGGAGCTGGTCCAGGAGCTGCCGGTCCTGCAGCCGCTGGTCACGTTCCGCAAGACGGCGGTCGAGCGGGACAAGTTCCCGCACCAGTGGTTGAGCCAGGTGAACGCGCCGCGGCGGATCCCGACGGCCCGTCCGTGGCCCTCGGGGGGTTCGTGCGACCGGCAGGCCGGGAGGTGATCATGGCGCAGGACGACTTCGATCTGGCGGCAGCCCTGCGCCACGTCCACCCGGCCGGAACGCGGCGGCGGAGTGGAGAGGTCGAGCCCGCCCACGTCTTGCTGCCGGAGTCGATGCGGGCGGAGCGGAGCGAGCCGAAGGAGAAGACCGAGCGGCGGATTCCGGAGCAGCTGCCCCTCCGTCCCCGCATGCCGGATTGGAGCACGATCGGGAAGCGGCCGCCAGTGCAGAGGTTGGCATCGCTGGAGGTGACGTCGGCGGAGCGGCCGCCCGTCAGCCGGCGGCGGCACGGCTGTTCGATCTGCGGCAGCACGACCGTGCTCTGCAAGGACGATGGCTCGCCCTACGCGCACAAGTGCCAGCACAAGGTCTGGTGCCGGACGCAGGACGGCCACCTCAAGTGCCAGCAGTGCGAGGCGGAGCGGGTCACGCGGGCCGAGCAGACGCTCCTCCAGGGCCGCGCGGCCCGGCGGCAGTTCGCGGCGAACGTGAGGCGGGCCGACCAGGTCGCGCCGCGGGTGGGCTACGACCTCGTCGAGGTGGTCCGGCCGGTCAGCTGTCCGATCTGCCAGAGCTTCCTGCAGGGGCAGCGGGCGGTCCGGGTGTGGGTGTGGGATCCCGAGGAGCGAACGTGGACGGCGAACACTGTCCAGTGCTGCAGCCACCCCCGGCCCGGCGTGCCGATGGCCGAGATGCCGGCCAAATACTTTGAGGTGGAGCGCGCCAGTGCCGGAGGCCCAGGGGGATGCCAAGACGCCGGGGACCCGGACGGAGATGCCGTGGCGGTCGATCGGTCCTCGGCACCGGACTCCCGACCCACGGGACAGCCCTCGTCGAAGGGAGGGCGGCGGCCCTCGCCGGGCTCGCAGCGTCCGGCTGTCCATCGCCCATCAGTGTCGAGCCCCTTGGCCGCTGCCGGCGGGGGCAGCCGTCCGAAGGGCCGGCCAAGGGGTTGACGGCCATGCGCGGCAAGGCGGCGTGATGCCCCGGATCCGCGAGATCAAGGTCTCGTACGAGGAGAAGGAGGTTCCCGACCCCGGGGTGGGGGAGCCGGTCCGCACGATCGAGCCGGTCCTCCGCCTGACGAGCTTCCTGCGGTTCGCCGTGGACGAGGAGGTATGGGCCCTGATCCTGGACGCGGAGGCCAAACTGATCGGGCTGTACCAGCTGGCGAAGGGCGGGCGGCACGAGACCCTGATCGATCCGGCCTCCCTGTACCGCACGGTGCTGCTGTGCGAGGGGAGCGCGGTGATCCTGGTCCACAATCATCCCTCGGGCCGGGTGAGCCCGTCGCCGGCCGACCTCCAGGCGACCGAGCGGATCCTGCTGGCGGGGGTTGCGCTGGGCCTCCCGCTCCTGGATCATGTCATCATCGGCGGGCGGGGCGAGTACAGCTTCGGCCGGGCGGGGATGCTGCGCTTCCTGGAGGCGAAGCAGCTGCAGGCGCTGGGGATTCGGGGGGTCCCGGAGATCCGGAATCCCGAGGCGCAGGCGGCCGAGGCGCGGGCGGCCCTCGCCACCTTGGCACGGACGGAGGCGCCCTGCGCTGCGACGCCTGCGACGGAAGCGGCGGAAGGGAGGATGCCTGTCCAGATGGAGCAGGAGGCGGACGACGATGGATGAAGTCCTGCCGCAGGTCTCCGGCCCAGCGGGGCCGCAGGACGCGTGCATCGCGTCGGCACGCGGGACGCGCTGCACCTGGCGCTGACGCCTGTCGCGACGGGAGTGGTCGAGGAGGGCGTGACGGCGGAGGGGGAAGGGTCCGCCGTGCGGGTGATCCGGGAGGACAGCCCGGGGCTGGGCCAGACGTGGCGCCACCGGCTCCCGACCTGCACGGAGCGCATGCGCGACCCGAGCCAGGACGTGATGATGCCGGGGGACCGGTGGTCGGAAGACCGTGCAGGAGGAGTCCGGTGGCCGATACACCATCCGGGCTCCAGCGTGACCCATTTCCAGTGGACGGGGAGCCTCCGGAGCGGATTGCGGAAGCCCTACAGCTGGCCGCAACCCTGCACCCTCTCAGGGGGAGGGGGAAGGAGGGCAGGATGCGCTACTGGAAGCCCGGGCGCCGGGCTTGGGCCAACGTGCAGGCCATGACGACCGTCTCCTGCGACACGCTCGGGGAGCCGCTGCGGGCCGCCCTGGAGCCCTACCGATCGCCGGCTCCGGACGAGCGGCAGTCCGATTCCGTGGAGATCCACTTCACGTCCAGTGGGTACGACGACCCCGGGGTCTGCTCCGGGCCGCCAGAGGTCTGCTCCCCGGCGGAGTCGGACGAGGAGCGGCTGATCGAGCGGGTCGTTCTCTACCGGGGCGAGATGGTTCCCGTGGAGTTGCCCCAGGCGGCCGTGGCCATGGTGGAGCGGGATACGGTCGCCAGGCAAGCCGTGGACGAGGCGGATCTGCCGGACACCGAGCCCGATCCGGAGAACTCCGCCTACGATCGGTCTGCCGACCGGTAGGGGGCCGCGGGGACCAGAGGGGCCAGCAGGTCGGGGCTGCCGGTGCCATGAGGCAATGCAGGAAGCCGGCGAGGTCCTCCCCGGGTCTGTTCGCGTGGCGGTGCGAGGAGCACGCGGCGTCCATGCGGGGCAGGCTGGCCGCGAGCGGGGGAATCGACCGGGCGAACCGGACCGGGCACAACGCGCAGCCCCCCGGAGTGGAGTCGTGCCTTTCGCCCGGGGGCGTGAACCCCTCGAGGCAAGCAAAGGAGCCAGGAGAGCATGCGGAGAGCCAGGAAGAAGCCAAAGGGGGTGCAGGAGCCCTTGCTGTTCGACCTGGGGACGGATCGGGTCGCGGAGGTGACCCAGAGACGCGGCCAGATCATCTCGGCCCTGATGAAGGCTATCCGGCTCGCCCGGGAGGAGGACGCCGTGTACTGGATGCTGGCGCTCCTCCGGGGCGGGCAGGAGCGGAGCTACCTGGGGCGACGGTGCTTCGGCTCGGCCTGCGAGGACAACTTCAATCTCCAGGCGATCGAGATGGGGGCGGAGCTGGCCCGGAAGCCGGCCAAGGCGGAGCTGCCGTTCCTCCAGTCGGTGATCGCGTCCAGCCGGGGGCCAAAGTGGTACTGGCCCATGGCGAAAGCCTACACGTTGGGGCGCTGTCAGCCCTATGAGGCCCCCCGGGTCTTCGAACACACGAGCGTCGCGGAGCTGGAGGCGCTCGGCCGGGAGGCCCTCCGGCAACGGCAGTTCGTGCCCTTCTTTGCGGCCTATCGGGAGCTGAAGCGGGAGCGCAAGAAAAACTTGGGGATCGTGACCGAGCTGGTGGCCCTCGGGAAGGCGAGCCCCATCGAGGAGGCCAGGCGGCTGGCGAATGCCATGGCGCCTCACCTCTGGCAGTGTGCGACGCGGGAGACGAACCCGGTCTGGCAGCTGGTCTGGATCCTCTGCGAGGGGCCGTTTCCGGGGTCGAACGCGCCCGTGGATCTCACGGGGGCGGAGCAGACCATCGCCCGGGCGGAGGAGCGCTGGGCTGCAGAAAACTTGGAGCCGGTGCCCAGTTGGGCATTGGATGGGGTGCATACCATCGGGGACGACGAGCGCTTCGCCGGAACGTGGCGGGGGCTCCGGAACATGGTTTTGATGTATGAGCGGTTCGGGAGGTTAAGTCCGAATGATCCCGGCATTCTGATGCAGGCCGGCGAGAGCGGGCGGCGGCGGAAGGGACGGTGGCCGATCATCTTCCGGTCGTTCACGCACCCGCCGGGGACGTACCAGGTGGAGCCCGACGGTGATGAGCTCCGATGCAGCTGTCCGGCGTTCTTCGGGCGGTTCCAGCGGGGGCAGAGCGACTGCCCGCATATCCGCCAGGTCTTGGCAGAGAACCCCGATCTGCTGGAGCGAGGGTAACCGAGCAGGCGCGGTGTTTGTCCGGGGGACCGTCCGTCCTGAGGTGGCCACGGAGATCCGCCGGCGGGCGGAGAGCCAGCCAGGGTATGCGGGCGAGGGCGGCGCAGGCGGACACGGGGCGAGCGCGCACCGGATGAGCCGGAGGCACTGGAGGAAGACGTGTCGGGGGAAAGGATGCCCGTGTGAAAACTTCGTGCGGGTGAAGATCCCGCGGAGCCGCAGGAGGAGCCCATGACCCAGCAAGAGGCCATTACAACAGCCCGGGCGCAGGACGAGAAGGAAGGGGAGAGCGAGTGCGACGACCAGCCCCAGGTGTCCATGGCCGATCCGAAACGGGGCGCGGACGTGCACGCGTGGGTGTGGGTGTCCGCCGACGAGGGAGAGTCCCTTTGGGGGCGGCAGGAGGGCTGAGCTATGAGGGAAGGCGACACGGTCAAGATCGGCGACGAGGCGTTCGAGGTCCTGTCGGTTTACACCCGTGCTCAAGCGATCGAGGACGGCGTCCTCATTGACGTGACGAACCTGGCGCCCGACCTGGTGCAGAACGCCGGGATCAAACTTCACGTGGCCATGACCAGCGAGGTGTGGGACGAGTACGTCGAGGTCCCCGAGGGCGTGATCGGGCAGGACTGGAAGGGACGGCTGTGGGACATTCTGTACCTGTTCCAGGTCCAGGCCCGTCGGGCGAAGGCCAGCGAGATCCTCTTCCAGCTGTCCGCGCGCAACGACAACCGGCGCCCGCGGCTGGTCACGCTCAAGGCGGTCTGCGGGCCGGACGACGCAGGCAAGCCGTGCGTGACGATACTGACCCCTGCGCAAGACTGAGGAGGCCGCGCTGCCAGTCCTCACGAGGGAGGACTCCCTTGAAGCGACCCAGGACCTCGCGTCGCCGGCGGAGTGGCTCGCTGCGGTGCGGGCGGCCTTCGTGTTGGCGGTGGCGGCCCTGGAGAAGGGCGAGGGACCGAGCAAGACTCGCCCGACGACCAAGCGCTTGACCGAGACGGAGTGGCTCGCAGTGCTGGAGGCTGCCCGGCGGAAGGTGGGCCGGAAGGAGGTAACCGTATGAGCGATGCGGCGGAGTCACAGGAGGCGGAGTTCCGCCTGCTCCTGGAACAGGCGGTCTCCGAATGGCCGCAGTTCGACTTGGATGGCGATGTCAATGGCGGAGACCTGGTCGAATGGTTCGCGACGTGGCGCGAGAGGGTCAGGGCGGCGGTTTTCGGACACACGTGACTGGATGGAAGTTGACCATCGACCAATTGACTAATCGACCGGTCCTAGAATTCCACGTGCAGTGCGGCCCCTTGCACTCCCTGCCCCACCAGGGGCACCACGCTCACCCTTGACTTCTCGCGCCGCGGCTCATTGAGTTTGGCCACCGCCTTGCCGATGAGCGTCCCGAGGGCCGCGCCAAGGAAGACGTCCGAGGCCCAGTGTTTGTCGTCGTAGATGCGGGTCAGCCCGGCCACTCCGGCAAACCCGTACGCGAGAATGGAGACGGCCGGCTGAGGGAAGTGCTCGGAGAGCGTGGATGCCACGGCAAAGGAACCCGCCGTGGTGAAGGAAGGAAGCGAGCTGCCCAGATTGAGCGGTTCGTAGTGCGCCGGCCCCCAGTCCTTGTCCGGGCGGGACCGACCGATGAAGAATTTCGCAGGGACGGCCAAGACGCCGACCGAGAGGAGGCTCGCCTCCAGGGCGTCGGCCGATGCCGCCTTCAACTGGGGTTGGTCGAAGGCGTAGCCGATCCCAGCCATGCCGGCAACGAGCGAGGCCGGGACGATCGATTCGAAGGGCCGGAAGACGTTCGCCAGAGTGTCGGTCGTGGCGTTTCGCTCCTTCTGGACGGCGCGGCGGATCTCCTTGTCCGCGAACATCAGGCCCCCGGTAGTGGCACCCACCCCGGCAAAGATGAGCCAATCGCGCGCGTCCCACCGCAAGGGCGAGGTGAGCAGGGTCCCGGTATCCTGGAACAGGCGCTTCACATAGCTCGCCGACACCACCTCGTCCGGATCGATGTCCGGAGGGTTTTCTGCCCGCGGCGCCGGCGGAGGCGTCATGGGCCGCAGGGCTTCCGCGCGGGGCGGCCGCCCGATCAGCCCCTTCTCCAGGGCCGCAAAGCTGTAGGTGGCCTGCAGGCGGACGATCTGGTTGTTCGCCCGCTGGTCGGCGACGAAGTCGTTGTTGTCGATGCGCTCGTACCGATACCCCAGGAGCAGGCTCAAGGCCGGGATCGGCCGGTAGCTGATATCGGCCCCCGCGTACGTCACCTGTTCCCGCGGAAGGTTCACCTGGGCAAACTCGGTTGAGCCCACCTTCGCGAAGCCGAATTCCGACCCGATCTGGAGATTCGGAAGGAGGCGCTCGGCCAGGCGGAAATAGAGGTCTTGTCCCCGGGTCCCCATGTAATGGGCCATGGGGAAGCCCTGGTAGGAGATGCCATTGGTCCAGATGCTGTGCGTGTAGTCGATCGAGGTGCTCATGGCCCATTCCACGCGAAATTCGGTGTCGCTCCGCTGGAGGAAATTGGGCAGGTACAGGCCCACCATGTAGCCCGGCTTGATCGGCCAGACGATGTTCTTGCAGCAGGTATCGTCCACCTCCATCTCGGTGTAGATGGTGAGGTCCTTGGACAACGGGAACACCCGGTCCACATCATGCAGCCGAAGCGTTGCGTCGGCCGTATAGAGCTGGTTCGTCTGGTACTTGCTGCTGGGGTTATCGCTGCTTATGACAAGTGCTCCGAGGTAGTTGAGCGCACTCATGGGAGGCCGCCCTTGGCCGCCCATCTGCACCGTCCGGGCATATCCGAGTTCGAGAAATTGGAGGGGGGAAAAATCCACGCGCCAGGACCCTAGGATGGCGTGGGGATGGTCGCGATCCGCCTCGAGCCGCGCGTACAGGAGTTCCATCCGCGTCGGGCCGAGATACTTGAAGACCCAGGGCAGGATGATCGGCTCGTCCGTCCCGATCCGGATCTGATCCGGGGGTGCCGCGTTGTTGCTGAGGATCATACTTCCGTGATAACCCGGCCCCCACCAGAGGGACTCGCGTCCGATGTGGAGGGCGAGGTTGCTGAGTTTCAGCTTCACGTAGCCCTCGACCAGCCGGCCGTTCCGGTCGTGTTCGTTCGCCTGGAATTCGGGATACAGATAGCCGCTCAGGAAGTCGCTGACCTGGAAGTATGAGTCGAACCCCACGGTTCCGTTGGCGCCCTTGGCGAGCTTCAGCCCCTGGGAGTTTTCCGGGGTGGTGTCCCGTGTGGCTGCGAATGCGCTCGTCTGGAGATGGGAGAGGGGCTGGAGGCTCAGCCACGGCTGACCCGCGAACTCGTCTTCGCCTTTCCGCACCGCCATGGCCTCCAGTTCAGGCGCCAGCTCTTCCATCAGGTCGTCGAGGATCGGCTCGAGGTCCGTCCGCTGCGCGAAGCGGCCGATCTGGTCCTCTTGAATCTTTCGCATGGCCACCGTGACGATGCGCGCCATCTCCATGCGGCTCATCGGCTTCGTATTCAGAACCCAGGGACCGACGAGGCCGGCGGTCACCAGCTTCTCGATGGCCGTGTAGGTCCAATCCCGGTACGGGTCGAAGCCGGTCCAGGGTTTCAGGGGCACGTCCACGAGGCCGGCCCCCTCGGCTGTCGGCGGTGCGGGAAGGATTCCGAGGGGAAAGGACAGGAGGAGGATTCCGGCCAGGAAGAGGCAGCGGTACCGTGTCACGGGGGCTCCTCGAAAGGGTCGCGAGAACCGTTTCCAAATACTCGCTCCCCTCCCCGATGTCAACAAGAAATCGCTGGCCGCAGTCGACGCGTCCGTGGTAAAAATAATCGGGAGGGAGACGCCCTCGTGGCGGTCAGGCATGTGTGCATGGGGAACTCTGCGCACTCTGCGTACTCGGTGGAGAGATCGAGAGAGAAACGTGCGGGCGCTGGTCACCGGGGTGGCCGGATTCGCCGGATCCCACCTGGCTGAGCTTCTGCTCGCCCGTGGAATGGAAGTGCACGGGCTGGTCATGCCCGGAGTCTCTGTGGACAATCTTCAGGAGATCCGGGCCGACGCGCCGTCCCCCGATCGTCTGCGGGTCAGAGAAGGAGATATCGTGGACGGCGAGGGTCTTGTGGCAGCCATCGCGGACATCCGACCCGACCGCGTGTATCATCTTGCCGCTCTCTCGTCGGTCCGTGATTCCCTGGAGGACCCTGCGGAGACATTCCGGGTGAACACGGGGGGGACCAGGAATCTTCTGGAGGCAGTCCGGCGTGTCGGGGTCAAGCCGCGGGTCCTGGTCGTCAGCTCCGCCGAGGCGTACGGCGATTCGGCCAATCTCGGGAGACCGCTGTGCGAAGAGGACCCTCTGCTGCCCGTCAGCCCGTACGGGGCGAGCAAGGCCGCGGCCGAAGCGGTGGCGGTGAGATACGTCAAGGAATTCGACCTGGAGATCATCCGGGTCCGCCCCTTCCCGCACACCGGTCCTCGACAGTCCCCGCAATTCGCCTTTCCTGGGTGGGCCCGTCAGTTGGCTGAGGTGGAGGTGGGCCGGCGACTGCCCCGTCTCCATGTGGGCAATCTCGAGGTCCGACGGGACCTTTCGGATGTGCGGGACGTCGTGTCGGCCTACCTTTTGGCGCTGGAACATGGAAAGCCCGGGGCGGTGTACAACGTCTGCTCGGGACGCGTCTACAGCCTGCGGGAGATTCTGGAGGCGCTGATCAATCTGACGCACCTGCATGTGGATGTTGTGCCAGAACGCGAGCGTTTGCGTCCCCAGGATTTGCAAATTCTGGCCGGGACGCCTCAGGCCCTCCACGCCCTCACGGGATGGGAGGCGACCCTCCCCCTCAACCGGACCTTGGCCGATCTTCTGTCCTACTGGCGGTCACGGCTCCTCGGTTCGGCCTAGTCTGGGCCGTCATGACCACTTGGCGGTTGAGAATTTCGGGATGGGGCTTGACGGCGCTTTTCCCTTGACACGATTTTTCCGGTTGGGGTATTGTTCGCCCCTCCGAACAGGCTGCTTGCATCCTCCTGAAATCATGGATCGGGTTTCCGGGACGTTCCAGGACTGAACAAGGATACCCGGACTGCGCTCGGGTGAGAGCGGGTCGGGGATCCGGCGGCAACCCAGCCGGGCGACGGGGGTGGGGGCCTCAGAAACCACGGGATGCCTGGGCGACCGAAGGCGCTTGGTTTTCAAATGCGAGACAGCACCGACCGGGACCTCCTCATTCTGAATGCCATTGGCGAGAACGAACGGCTCACCCAGCGCCACCTGGCGCGAGAGCTGGGCGTGGCCGTCAGCCTGGCCAACCTGTACCTGCGGCGGCTGGCCCTTAAAGGGTTCATCCGCGTCATCAATGTCCGCCCGCACCGCCTCCGCTACTTGCTGACCCCCAAGGGCCTCGCCGAGAAGACCCACCTGACCTATACGTGCCTGGCCCGCACGTTCGCGCGATACCGTGAGGCCCGGCAGGCGCTCCGCGAGGCCCTGCGGTCCCTGAGCGAGGATGGGCACAAACGGATCGCCTTCTATGGGACCGGCGAGGCGGCCGAGGTGGCCTATGTGTGCCTGAAGGAAACCGGCCTGGATCTCAGCGCCGTCTTCGCCGCCGCCGGGGGCGACTGGTTCCTGGGGCTGCCCGTCCGGGGGCTGGACGCGCTGGTGCCCGAGGACTTCGACCGGATCGTCGTCACGTTCTTCGACAGCCCAGAGGGGACGGAGGCGCGGGTGCGGGAGCTGGTCGGGGCAGGGGTCTCGCGCGAGCAGATTGTGACGCTGCACGGGTAAGAGGCTACGAGCGGACGAACGTGCCAGCAGCAGAGAGATACCGACCAAGGACCACTGACGCATCCCAGCAGCCCATCGGCTGCCTGGGCCGGAAGGTCGCGGAGAGTGCCCGCCGGTTCGAAGCCATCGACCACCGCGTCGATCGCGGTGAGGCCACGCGTGGTGAGCACGACGAGCGGGTCCGAGAGCTCCTCGATCATGGCGACCAGATCTCCCGCCGTCTGGAACGACTGGAGCAGGAGTATCAGGCGATCCTGCAGGGGCTCCGCCGGATGGAGAACCTGCGCAGCGGTGAGCGAGGGCGGCGCGCAGTCCTGGAACGGGCGCTGGAAGAACGGAAGCGCCAGGCGGCCGCGCTCCCGGCGCGCATCCCGGAGCTGGAACAGCGACGCCGAGGGTAACGCCTCTCGGCTAGACTTCGAGACAGGTGCCGATGCATCTGCCGCTGGCGTAGCGGATGCGTCGAGTGCGGTGATTCCCTGGCGAGCCCAGGATCCTCCAAGACCGTCGTGATCCTGGGTGCGGCCGGCAAGTGAGTTCGGCGCGATTAGCCCCTCCGGCATCGCCGAGCGCGCGATGTAAGTGAGAGGGCGCAAGCCTGCCCGGACCTCGACACCCAAATTCGTACGAACCTCTGACCACTGACCTCACAGCGGATAACATCGGATGATTCATCGAGCCCCATTGCCCGCTGACGTGGGCGAGAAGATTGCGACACTGGGCCGGGCATTGGAGGCCTGCCCAGCGGTCGTCTTTGCCTACGTGTTCGGTGGGATGGGGGCCGGACGGCCGACGCCGCTCAGCGATGTGGATGTGGCGGTCTACTTGGCAGAGACAGCAGATCCGCTGGAGATGAGACTGGAGGTTGTCGCGAAGGTGACAACACACCTTGCCACGGATGAGGTGGACGTCGTCGTGTTGAACAACGCGCCGACGGCGTTGGTGGGGCGGATCCTTGCGACGCGCCGCGTGCTCGTGGATCGCGATCCCTTCCGCCGCCACCGATTCGAGTCGCGCGCCCTCCGGGAATTCTTCGACTTCCGGGCTATCGAGCGGGAGCATCTTGCGCGGAGATTTGGCCGTGGTTGACCGCGATCTGGTCTTGCGGAAGCTCGCCGACCTGGACCAGTATGTGACGCAGGTGGGGGAGTTCCGGGGGATCACGCCGGACGAGTACCGGAGGGACTGGAAGACGCAGCGGATCATCGAGCGGACGCTGCAGATGGCAATCGAGGTGTGCGCGGATGTCGCCAATCACATCATCGCCGACCGGAACCTCCGGATGCCGAGCACGTACGCCGAGGCCTTCGAAGTTCTGGGAGAGGCGGGCATCCTCATCGCAGCCCAACGGGAAGCCATGGTTCGACTGAGCGGCTTTCGGAACCTCATCGTCCACGAGTACGCGCGGATAGATCCCGCGATGGTGGTGCGCGTGCTCCGGGAGCGGCTGGGCGACTTCGCCGCCTTCAAGGCCGCGATCCTCCGAATCTTGTAGCCTGCTCGCTCCCCCCTTTCGAATGTCGACATTCGAAATGCAACATTGACCGGGGATAAGGTCGAGCGTGAGGGTCGGACAAAGGCATTCGCATTGCGAATCATCCGCTGCGTAGGCTCTGTACCCCGGCGTAAGGGAGCCGACGTATTGGGTTATCCGCCCGTCAACTGCGGGACTTCGGTGGGCGCCAACTCCTGCGAGGCAAACCGGGCCGAGTCGCGTGATGACGTGATCCACAAGATCAGCCTGGTGGAAAAGGAAGCGGCAGAAACGCAGTACGGGTTGGAACTTTTCAAGGACGCGGGGATCGGTGATCGGGAAACTCGCCGTTGGCTGCTCCGAGAGTCGGGCGAGCTGTTGGCGCTCTGTAGCAGCATCGGCCGGACCAGTAAGTCCCGGCGTGTCTGACCCCACACATTCGCAAGTGCGCAATCCGAACTTCGCAATGAGTCGCATTCCGCACTCCGCAGCGACTTGGGTTACATTCGCAATTGCGCAATCCGACCTTCGAAATTGAGAGGCTTCCGCATTTGGACGAGCGTCCCAGCGTTCTGGTATGCCAGCGGCGGAGGAGGGAGAACAAGAATGTCGTTGGCAGATGAGCTGAAAGCGATCGGTGGCCGGTACGGGATCGCGGCGTTGTATGCGTTCGGCAGTTGGGCGGCCGAGATCGCCGGCCGTATTCGTCGCCAGGCCGTCTCTGCCGAGCTGCCTGAGTCTGATGTAGATATCGGGGTCCAACCTGCGCTCGGTCAACGGCTGACCGCAGGGGAGCGGGTCCGGCTGGCCGGAGAGTTGGAGGAGCTTCTGACGGCCAAGCGCGTGGACCTCGTTGTGCTGCCGGAGGCCGATCCCTTTCTTGCCTTGGATGTGATTCGAGGGGAGTTGCTGTATTGTGCCGATGCCGACCAGCAGGCCGAGGATGAGCTCTACGTGCTCCGGCGTGCCGGGGACCTGGTATCGTATGCGCATGAGCGTTGGCGCCTGATCCTGACCGGGACGGCTCCGTGACCCCGTCGCCATTGCGCGCCAAAGTCGTGGCCGAGCGCGCGGCCTGGATCCGTCAGATGCTGGCTGGGCTGCGGGCCCTGCCCCTGGGCACGTACGCGGCATTCGAGGCCGATCCGCGCAACCCGGCGGCGGCTGAATCGTACCTGCGCCGAGCCCTGGAGGCGCTGCTCGATCTGGGGCGCCATGTCTTGGCGAAAGGCTTCGGCCGGGCGGTGATCGAGGACAAGAATGTGGCGACGGGCCTGGCCGAGGTCGCTGTGCTGGATAAAAGGATGCGCTGTTTCTCCGTTTCCCCGGTTCGTCGGTGTTCAGATCGTCGCACCTCAAACGCCACTCATATTCACCCGGGCGCAGCTTGCCATACTTGGCGACGTCCTCCTGAGCACCCGGCAAGACTTCTTGGCGACCCAAGGTGAGTGTCTATATACTCAGAGCACTTCGACGTTGATCGAGTGACGGCATTCTGGCTGACGGAGGCGGAGGAAGCGCTCCGGGTCGCCGATCACCTCGTCGAAAAGGGCGACGACTCATCTGCGCGGTTCTGTGGCCATCTGGCTATCGAAAAGATCTTGAAAGCGCTCTCCGCGGCGAGGTAGCATGACCATGCGCCGCCGATCCACAATTTCATCAGGCGAGCCAAGGCAGCGGGGAGAGAACTCGATGAGTCACGGGCGGACAGCCTGGTCACGATAACGGCGTTCAATGTAGCGGCCCGATACCCCGATATGAAGCGCAGTTTTCGCCAGATGTCCACGGCCGAGTACGCCGGGCGACAGATGGAGAACGTCACGGGGATATTCACATGGCTGAGATCCCAGATCCGATAGTCCGAAGCGTCGAGAGATTCTTGGCCGCCGTGCGCCGCCTTCGCCGCCTCGACGCTGCATACCTGTATGGGTCGCGCGCGCGAGGAGCGGCGACCGAGTGGAGCGACATTGATCTGGCAATCGTGTCGCCGGATTTCTCGGGCGATGCATTCCAGGAGCGGCTGCTGCTGATGCGTCTTGCCGTGGAGGTGGATGACCGGATCGAACCGCAGCCGTTTTGGCCGGAGGATTTCAATGCCAGCGATCCTCTGGCCTCCGAGGTTCGTCGCACGGGGGTCCGCGTAGGGTGAGGCATTCCTTGCCAACAGCTATCCGCTCCCCCGTTGGCCCGCTCATCATCCGTCGTCGTTTCCGGAGTCCCTTGTACGTTCGTAGAGTCGTACGCTCCGTCCCTCTAGGCTCTCGGTGCTCGGCTCCCCCAAGCTCCGTTTCCCTGTTTCGCCGGTTCTCCGGTTCCCCTTATTGCATTCCACATCGGTCAGTAGTCCCGTGGTCAGTGGTCGCCTGGTCAAGTCCGCATTCCGCATCGAGTTGTATCAAATTCGCAATTGGCAATCCGAAATTCGAAATTCGGGCGGTACCATCGTACGCCTTTCGGCATAACCGTCAGTAACCGAAGGGGAGATTGAGAATGCCCGTTGCGGTGAGAATGCAGGTGAGACCTGAAGAGATTATTGAGGCGATCAAGCGAATGAAAAAGGTGGAACGAGATGCGTTTCTGGAAGACCTTCTCGCCTCAACGGCCCCGGAGTATCTGAAAAGCATTCGGGAGGCAAGGGCAGATTACAGGGCCGGCAGAGTGAAGACCCATGCACAGGTCTTCGGTCGGTGAGCTATCGGCTCGTTTACACCCGAAGGGCTGTAAGAGACATAGGGGGGCTTGATCCCGATACCAAGGAACGCCTGGGAAGGATGCTTCTTCGATCTGCAGAGGATCCCCTCAGCCGTGCAGAGCGGCTCACGGAGTCGGAACTCGGATCGTACAGATTCCGCGTGGGTGACTATAGGGTCATATTCGACCTCGAGGGGGACGAAATCGTGGTGCTTCGGGTTGGGCACCGACGAGAGATCTACCGGAGGCGCTGATCCGTCCCGTACCTTCAGACGAAATCCGTACGATTCAAGGAATCCGCAATCCGAAATTCGCAGTGAGTATGATTCCGCATTCAGGTCGTATCTTCGTACCGTCGTGCATTCGTACGCTCTTCAGTTCCGAGATATTCCGCATTCAGCACGGACCTTGGACTTTGGACATCGGACGTTGAACGTTGGACCTTGGACTTCGATGAATTCCGCATTCCGCATTTGGACGAGCCTCCCGGTCGTACACCGGCTGACCGCTGATTGCTGACGGCTGCTTCACAGACATCGCCGCTAGGTTAATTCATGCGGGTCGCTGCCTCCGGGGTGCCCCGAGCAGGCGGGCCGTGCGGTGGGGGGGACCCAACGCTTGCGTTGGGTCCGGTCCGGCACGGAGCCCCGCCAACAGGGCGGGGCGACCCGGAGCAAGCCCGCCCCACCCCAGGCCGCCAGGGCTGGGGTGCCGGTGCGGCCTCGCCGTCCGAGGGGCACGCCGGGGGCGTAAGACCAGATTGAGCCATTCATGAAATCAAAGACTTGCAGCTTAACTTAGCGGCGGTGTGCTTCAAAGATGAATCGGCAAGTCACACGACTCGTGGACAAGGTAAAGGAGGACGAGGCGGTCTTGTCCGTGCTCCTTTTTGGCAGCCACGCCCGGGGCCAAGAGACCCCGACGTCGGACATTGACCTCTGCCTGGTTCTTCCCCGGGACAGGGAAGCCAGGACGGACCAGACGGCTGTGCGCATGGCGTACCTGGAAGGTGGCAGCGGACGGCTCAGGATCCATGTGTTTCAGCAACTCCCCCTGCATGTCCGCCGTCGAGTCCTGAAGGAGGCAGTGGTGCTCTGGTGTAAAGATTGGGATGCGTTATACGGGATCGCCTGTCGAACCGCACAGGCGTTTGACGATTTCAAGCCGATCTATCGTGCCTATCTGGACCAGGTGGCCCATGGTGGATCGTGAGCGGATCCTTGCCAAACTGGACGAGCTGCATGGGTATCTCGGGGAGGTGCGGCAGGTCGCGCCGGAAAGCTATGCCCGCTACGTGGAGCGCGGGGAAACGCGAAGGGCGTGTGAGCGATTGCTGCAGATCTCGATCGAGGGCGTCATCGATGTGTGCGGCCGGCTCGTGTCCGGATTGCGGCTTGGCCTTCCCGCAGAGGAAGACGATCTCATCGAGAAACTGGAACAGGCCGGCCTCATCTCCGCCGAGAGGGCGACGGGGCTGAAGACGATGAAAGGCTTCCGACATATCCTGGCGCCTGCAGACGGGCGCATTGACAATGCGCTGGTATTCGCCATGGCGACGAGACGGTTTCAGGATTTCGATGCCGTCCAGACCGAGATTCTCCGAGCCCTCCACACGCAGGCGACCTGAGGGCGGGCATGTTCTCCGTTTCTTCAAGTGGTCGGGAGCCCTGGACCTTGCACCTTGTACTTCAGTATCGGTCTTCAGCCGAATTCGAAATTGCGCAATCCGAACTTCGAAATTGAGATGATTCCGCATCCCCCATTTGGACGAGCCATCGGCCGGCATTCTCCAGGATCTTCTCGAATTCCGCATGGCAGAGGCCGAACGTCCGTGGTATACTTCGCTAAAGAGGAGGAACTGCAAACCAAGGAGTTGAGGTATGGCAGGAAACGTGCAGACGCCGATTCAGCAGGCCTTGGACGAGATTGAAAAGCTGGGGGCTGAAGACCAGCAAGTAGTGGTAGAGATCGTGCGGCAACGGCTCATTGAGCGGCGACGGCTGGACATCGCTCAGAACGCCCGCGCGACAGTGCAGGCCTTCAGGGAGGGGAGGGCACGATACGGAACGGTTGAGGACCTGCGGCGTGACCTGGCCAACGAGCCGTGAGACGCTTGGTTTGGGACACGAGTTTTCGCCGCGCCTTCAGGCGGGTGACGCGCCGTTCTCCCGAGCTTGGCGAGCGGATCTTTGCGGTCCTGGCGGCCCTGGCCGGCGACCCCTTCGATCCACAACTGAAAACCCACAGATTGCGAGGCCAACTCGAGGGGCTATGGGCCTGCTGGGTGGAGTACGACTCCCGGATCGTCTTTGTGCTGGAGCCCGATCCGGCCGGCGGCGAAGATGCCGTAGTGTTGGCGGACATCGGCACCCATGACGAAGTTTACTGAGCAAGATGCTCCCATCCCAGTGCGACCGCACTCTTTGTGCTGCGGTTTCCGTTTATGATGGGCCCGGGGGAATAGGACGCCTGGTGGACCCGCCTCTTGGCCAGACTCGCGCCTGCAGCTCCGGCATCGCTACTCAGTAATCAATCAGCAATTGGAGCCGTGCCATTCCGCAGTTCGCATTCCGAATTCCGCATTTGGATCGTCCCTTCGTACGCTCTTCAGTTCCGAGATATTCCGCATTCAGCATGGACCTCGGACTTTGGACGTTTCGCATTCCGCATCGCGTTGTGTCAACTTCGCAAGTGCGCCATCCGCAAGTCGCCATGGAGGCGCGTCCCAGCTTCCCAGCCTTCCCGCTTGCCAGCAGGAATTATTTCGCATTCATCATTCCGCATTCCGCATTTGGACGAGCCAGTACGGGCCGTGCGAAACCCACCCGGGCTACGGCGAGTCCCGAGGCGTCCTGCGGGGAATTCAGGCGGCCCCTGGACTCCCAGACGGGGTGGAACCGCAGGCCTCTCGCGGTGATGGATCGGGTCTTCCCTGCCAGTCAGACCGGCCCCGTGTGCGGCGCCGGGCACGACACGCTCCCCTGGGCGGATCGAATCGGGACGTGCGGTCTCTGCGGTGCCGTGCATCGTCGCGCCCTCCACGCGGCCTGGAACATTCGGGCCGCGGGCTTGGAACGGATTCCGGTCGCGGCGGGGCACGCCGAGCCCGTACCCGATATTCTTCCTGGGAAAAAGTCGCCGCCGACCATGCCTAGTGCTTTGCGGAGGTTCTCACGGGACCTCGGAACGATCGAGACTCCTTCGGACGCTCGCCGAGATCGGGACGCATATCCAGCGGGACCGGACTCGTGGCGTGTGCGCCCCAGGGATCCCTGATGACGATCGCCATCATCGGGGCGGGGGGCCAGGTCGGGCAGGAGCTTGTCAAGCGTCGGCCACCGGGAGGTCTCATCCTGTGGGGCCGCCAAGATGTTGATGTCTGTGTGTACGCGCAAGTGGAGGCGATGCTGGCACGCACGGGTGGTATCGACGTGGTCATCAACCTCGCCGCCTTCCATAATGTCAACGCCTGCGAACAGGACCAGACCAAGGCGTTCGGCGTCAATGGCACGGGGGCCTTTAACGTGGCGAAAGCCACCGCGAAGCGCGGCATACGACTGGTCTTCTTTTCGTCCGATTATGTCTTCGGCCAAGACGGTTCCCGGTCCACCCCGTACGTGGAAAGTGATGCCGTGGGTCCCGTCAATGTGTATGGCGCCTCCAAAGTGGCCGGCGAGCAGTGGTCCGGGCGCTGAACCCGAATCATGTGATCGTCCGAACGAGCAGTCTCTTTGGCGTCGCCACGAGCCAGAAGGGCTGGACATTTCCCGAGATGATCGTTACCCGGGCGCGGCGGGGGGAGTCGCTGCGGGTGGTCACCAATCAAATCATGTCCCCGACGTATACGTACCAGCTGGTCGGAAAGCTCCTGGAGATTCTGGAGCGGAACGTCCTGGGGACCGTCCATCTCTGCAACCGCGGCGAATGCTCCTGGCATCAGCTGGCAGCCAGGACGCTCGCACTCCTGGGCATGGACACGCGGGTCGCGGGATGCACCGCGGAGGAATTCCCAGCTCCCGCCCGCCGCCCCGTCTATTCGGCCCTGGCGTCCCAGCGGCTGGCGGAGCTGGGCATCGCCCCGTTGCCGGACTGGCCGAGCGCGCTGGAGGCGTATCTCACGGAAAAGGGATGGCTCCCATGAATATTGACGGGGTGCGGCTGGTTCCCCTCATGCTCCACGAGGATGATCGGGGCTATCTCTTCGAGATGGTGCATACGTCCGACGTGTATGTCTCCGGCGCCGGGGCGGAGATTCGCCAAGTGTATTGTGTGGGCGACCGGCTCGCAAGGATTGTCCGGGCGTTCCACAAACATGAGGAACTGCACGATTGGTTTTGTATTGTCAAGGGGGCGGCGAGTTTTGTGCTCGTGGACGATCGCCCGCAGAGCCCCTCGTACCAACGCACGGATCAGGTGGTCTGTTCCGCGCGGTCGCCGAAACTCTTGGTGGTTCCCCCGGGAGTCTATCACGGCTGGATGAGCCTGGAACCAGCCACAATCATGATTTCCACGGCGAGTCAGGAATACAACCGGGCGACCCCCGACGAGCATCGGCTGCCTCCGCACGCGTTTGATGCACTGCTCGGAGGCAACCCGTGGGAGATTCAAGGGAAGTAGTGCCTGCGGAACGGTGCCAGGACACATGGCCAAGAAGCTGTTGGTCGCCGGCGGGGCCGGCTATATCGGCTGCAAGTTGGTCGCGGCCCTGGTCCAGGCGGGGTATGCGGTCAAGGTCTATGATAAGTTGTATTTCGGGGATGAGGGTCTCGCGGCCGTGCGGGACCAGATCGAACTCGAAGTGGGCGCGCTGATCGATCTGACCGAAAACTCGCTGGAAGGCATTGACGCGGTGATTAACCTCGCCGGCCTCTCCAACGACCCGACGGCCGAGTACAATCCGGGGGCCACCCGGGTCATGAACGTCGACTCGGCCTTGCACCTGGCCCGGTTGTGCAAAGCGATGAACGTGCGCCGGTATATTTATGCCTCGTCCTGTTCGATTTATTACAGTCTGACGCCCGACGAGACCTTCCGCGACGAAGACTCCCCCGTGGACCCGAAAGCCCCCTATTCGTCCTCCAAATATCTGGCCGAGCGGGGTCTGCTGGCCATGGCGGATGACGACTTTTGCCCGGTGATGCTGCGCAAGGGCACCGTGTTTGGCCAGTCCCCGCGGATGCGCTACGACCTCGTGGTGAATGTCTTTACCCGGGATGCCTTCCGGGACCGGCACCTGATCCTCCATAGCAACGGACGGATGTGGCGACCCCTGCTCGAAATGAATGATGCGGTGCGCGCGTATATGCGAGTGCTCGAAGCCCCCGAGGACGCGATCCGAGGGAAGATCTTTAATGTCGTGACCGAGAACTACCAAGTACTCCAAGCCGCGCATCAGGTTCGCCACACGTTGGAGACGCGGAAGGGCATTCGGCTTGATCTGCAACTTCAGGAAGTCGGGCCGGTCCGCAGCTACCGCGTCGACGGATCTCGGTTCCAACAAACCATGGGCATTCGGCTGGACGGGAAACTCTCCAGTGCCGTGGAGGAGATGTGGGATGCCCTGGAGTCTGGGGTGGAGTATAACAATCCAATCTATTATAACTTGCAATGGCTGGAGTTACTCCGGGATATGGAGCGTCGCCTCCGCCGGATGAACTACAAGGTGTTCTGAGGGGTACCGGGCGCATCCCGACCCTCCCAGGCCGCCAGGGGACCAGGGCCCGCGGCGCAGCGCATCGGAGCCACGCTCCCGCCCGAGAAGCCCCGCGACAGCGCTTGGCCAGGTCCCGACAGGCGGCCGAGAGACCTCATCCCCGACCAGCCTGCCGGGACAGGCGCTCAGGCTCCTCACATCGCCCCCCACCCGACCATTTTCGCGGGCGATTTACCCCCCAAATCGTGCATCTGGTGCTCGGTGAGCGCTCACGGTACCCATGTCGCTCCGCAGTCCCGGCCACGGCAGCGCCGAGAGCGGGGATCTCCGGCTCGAGCTCCCGGGAGGCACGCCGGCCGCGCGGTCAACGAATCTCACGAGTTAGCACAGGTGCCAGGCTCATGGCACTCGCACTGGGATGCCCGGGCGAGGCCCCTTTGGACCGCGCAGACCCAGACAACCCGGGGAGTGCACCTCTCTGTGCACCCCTCTGTGCACCCCCCCCTGTGCAGGGGGGTGCACATGAAAATCCGTATCAGAAATATGGTGACAGCCATCCCGAAGGGGTATATGCTCCCTCCCGATGGCCACTCCTACTGTCCAAGTCGCCCTCCCGATTGTCCTGACCGCCGCCGAGCGCGCCACCCTGGAGCGCTGGGCTCGGGGGCGCCGGATCCCGCGCCGGCTCGTCCGCCGGGCCCGGATCGTCCTCCAGGCGGCCGCAGGCCTCTCCAATGCCGCCATCGCCCGGGTCCTGCGGACCGACCGGGAATGCGTCGGCCGCTGGCGGGCCCGGTTTGCCGCCGAGCGGCTGCCGGGCCTCCAGCACGAGGCTGCCCGTCCCGGGCGCCCCCCAGGGATCTCCGACGCGCTCCTCCAGGCCCTCATGACCTTGCTCACGACGGCGGTGGGCTCCGCTGGGCGGCCCTGGAGCTGCCGGTCCCTGGCCCGCACGGCCGGGGTGAGCCCCGCCACCATCCACCGGCTCTGCCAGGCGACGGGCCTCACCCCCCACTGGGGGCGGGCGCTGCGCCTCCGGACGCCCCCGCCGGGGTTTTCCCGCCTCATCTATGTGTTGGGGGGCTACCTCACCTCCCTGGACAGCGCCCTGGTCGTGGGCGGGGATGTGGTCAGCCCGCAGCGGCCGGTCCCGCCCCCCGAGCCGCGTCGTCCAGGCGAGCGGCCGCCCTCCGTGCCGGCCCGCTATGCCGTCCCGCTGCCGCCGGTCGTCCGGGTGGTCCTCGGCTCCCCCGAGCAGAATCGGGTCCGCGACTGGCTCCAGTTCCTGCAGTACGTGGCGGCCCGGATCCCCCGCGGCCGGTGGGTGCACGTCTTTGCGGACAACTGGGTGACCCACCTGCACCCCGCTGTCCCGGCCTGGCTCGCCTGCCACCCGCAGGTGGTTCTTCACCTCCTCCCGGCGGACGCCTCCCTCCCGCGCTGGTTCCTGCCCGCCCTCCAGCGGTGGGTCGGACCCCGGCTGCCCCCGGAGCGGCCCCTGACCCCGGGGCTCCGGTCCCTCCTCAAAGACACAAAGCTGATGCGCGTCCTCCAGGCGCGGGGCATCCGGATTCCTCTCAACCGACGCGCGCAGATCCGCTCCCTCCGGGCGGCCGTGGCCGTCCTTCAGCCCCGCTCCGCGCGCCGGCGGAATCCTTCGTTCTGGATGGCCACCAAGAGCCTCGTCCGGTTCTTGTGTGGCAATCCCCGCTGGCACCAGCCGCCGGACCCCTGGGGGTTGGGGCCCCGGCCGAAGGATTGGCCCCTTTGACGCTTTGATTTGGCCCCACCCCCAGCAGGTGTTTCGTGCCAGCTGGAGAACCTCACGCTCGCGCTTCCCACGCTCCGTCAGGTCAGCATCCTCTTCCGGGGCCCTTCCATGGAGCGATCGGCCTCGGCGCTCCCCAGGAAGTGCTGGCACCGGATGCCGCGGCTTCTGAATGCGCAGTGAACCGTGCAATTCAAAATTGGGGCGGACCAGCGCGGAGAGTCCGCCTGCCCCTCTGGCAGCACGGGTGGGGTCCGGCGGCCGCGTGAAGCGCCCTCCCCCTGCAGCGGCGCAGTCGGCGATGTCCTGTGGGCGGCTCTCCCCTTCGCGCGGTCTGCATCAAATCGGTGACAGCCCCCACCAGGCGGCGGCGGACAGTCGCTATCGCCACACGCAGTTCATCGTTCAGTAAGACGACGTATTGGACGGTGAACCGAAGATGAGAATCTACCTCGATACAAACGTAGATAAGCGACCGTTCGATGACCAAGGGCAGCCGAGGATCTGGCTGGAGACCCTGGCATTTGGGGTGATCTTACAGATGGTCGAAGGGGGCGAGACAGAACTTGTGTCCTCCGTTGTAGTCGAGTACGAGAACAGCCGCAACCCCTTCCCCTTGCGAAAGGCGTGGGTGGTTCGATGCCTTGGGCTGGCGAACCATCGCCAGGTGGTCAACCGTGCTATAATAGAACGAGCGCAGTGGTTGGAGACCCAAGGCATTGGTCCGCTGGACGGACTGCCCATCGCAGGTGCGGAGGCGAGCAGTTCCCGATACTGCCTGACCTGTGATCATAGGGTGGTCGGTCGATATGTGGGTGAGTTGAAGGTGCTGAACCCGGTGGATTATGTGGTGTCGGTCGTCGGAGAGCAGCGATGACGGTCAGGGTGCCAAAGGAACCGGAGGTACTGCAGGAGGCAGCGGACGTGCTCCTGACGCACATGAGCCCGGCCAAGGTCGCTCGGGTCCTGGCGGCGCTGCAGCTCGGCAGGGGGGACTCCCTTGCCCTGCGGGATCGCCTGGTTGCGGGTGAGACCGTGCAGATATTGGCCGACAAGATTGAGGCATACCAGCGCGGAGAGTCCGCCTGAGCCTCTGGCAGCACGGGTGTGGTCCAGCGGCCGCGTGAAGCGCCCTCCCCCTGCAGCGGCGCCGTTTGCGATTTCCTGTGGGCGGCTCTCCCCTTCGCGCAGTCTGCATCGAATCGGTGACAGCCGCCACCAGGCGGCGGCGGGCAGGCGCGATCGCCACGCGCCATGCATCGTCCAGTGACGTGGCACGTGCACCGGCATCCCCGCGAACCCTGAGTTCCGGGCCCCCGGGCCGCCGATTGAGCAAAAGTCCCTCCGGACCGAATGAATACAAAGTTCTCTCTGGTCTCCTTCGCGGACCAGGCATTTCGGCGCCGGGTTAGTCGTGTGCCCTGGCATGGCGGCCGTGCGCTCCACCCGGACCCTCCGCTTTCTCCGCCCGGATGGCTCAGCATCGGGCGGCTGCTGATGCACCAGCCGCCGAGTACAACTGAGGAGCAGGACCCGCACGTCGCTGGCGAGGTCCGTCGTTTCATCTGTGGACCGTGGCCTGGTGCCGATCCGTCTGAGTGTCGGAGCGCAGCCTGCGGCGCACACTGGCCGGCACGGGCGAATATGACCAGTGCTGCTCGTCCCGTCCACATCCCCTCCACGTGACGACCCGTCCACATGTCCACCGGACGTACGGTCAGAGAGCGCAGGCGACGCAACGCAGTGAGGGCGCCGGTTCGGTCGGCCGGATTTCCATATCGGGAAGGAATCTTGTCGACCCTGCGGCGGGGCCTCGGATACGAGGGGCACGGGATGGGTGAGCAGCTTTTCTGTAATTACGTCGCATCGTCCCGTGACGTGGCCCGTTCACCGGCATCCCCGCGAACTGAGCGGCGACGCCTCGGAGGCGGGACCCCCACCGGGGTTCCTGGCGCCGCACGATCCGGCTCCCGCCCGCGCCGAGGGGCCCTGTTTCCTTGGCGCCCCCACGCCGGCGCCGGTGGTCCCGGCGGGTCACGGGGTGTCTCGGCTCGTGGCGGACTGGCGCTTTTCCCTTGACACGATTTTTCCGGTTGGGGTATTGTTCGCCCCTCCGAACAGGCTGCCTGCATCCTCCTGAAAGCATGGATCGGGGTTCCGGGACGTTCCAGGACTGAACACGGGTCCCCGGACTGCGCGCGGGTGAGAGCGGGTCGGGGATCCGGCGGCAACCCAGGCGGGCGACGGGGGTGGGGGCCTCAGAACCCACGGGCTGCCTGTGCGACCGAAGGCCCTGGGCTTTTACCCCCGGAGGGTTCCCCGCCGAGAGCGCCGCGCCAGCCCCGCTGCGTCCGTGCTTCCAGCCGGCGCGGGGGACCCGTTCCGACGCCAGAGCGCTGGGGGGCCCGGATCCCGAGCGACGATGGCGGCTGCCTGTGCGGGCGCCGCAGGCGCTGCGGGCAGCCCGAACCGGGTGGGGGAAATGCGAGACAGCACCGACCGGGACCTCCTCATTCTGAATGCCATTGGCGAGAACGAACGGCTCACCCAGCGCCACCTGGCTGGGGAGCTGGGCGTGGCCGTCAGCCTGGCCAATCTGTACCTGCGGCGGCTGGCCCTCAAAGGGTTCATCCGCGTCATCAACGTCCGCCCGCACCGCCTCCGCTACTTGCTGACCCCCAAGGGCCTCGGCGAGAAGACCCAGTCTGACCTACACCTGCCTGGCCCGCACGTTCGCGCGATACCGGGAGGCCCGGCAGGCGCTCCGCGAGGCCCTGCGGTCCCTGAGCGAGGACGGGCACACACGGATCGCCTTCTATGGGACCGGCGAGGCGGCCGAGGTAGCCTATGTGTGCCTGAAGGAAACCGGCCTGGACCTGGGTGCCGTCTTCGACGCCGCGAGCGGCGAAGGGTTCCTGGGGCTGCCCGTCCGGGGGCTGGACGCGCTGGTGCCCGAGGACTTCGACCGGATCGTCGTCACGTTCTTCGACAGCCACGAGGGGACGGAGGCGCGGGTGCGGGAGCTGGTCGGGGCCGGGGTCTCGCGCGACCAGATTGTGACGCTGCACGGCTAAGCGGCGAAGAGCGTACGAATGTACGAGTGGACGAAGGTCCCTCCGGACTGCCGACTGCGGGGTGCGGAATGCGGAATCTTCCCAAGGCGCAGTGCGGAAGGCGGCAGGCGGAATGACCCGCAAGACCGTGTGAAGGTCCGGGGGCGGAGTCTTCGGCCCGGTGGGGCGAGGCACATGCGCACTCCCCCACCCGACATGCGCACGGAAGGGTGCGTTCCCTTAACTTCGAAATGGCGCCATCCGCACGTCGCAATCGAGGCGCGTCCAGGCGTCCCAGCGTTCAAGCCTGAGGCCGCCTTGGGCCTGCGAGGTGTCGGTCCGGGAGATACCGACCAAGGCCCCAGGACGCATCCCAGCAGCGCATCGGCTGCCTGGGCCGGAAGGTCGCGGAGAGTGACCGCCGGTTCGAAGCCAGCGACCCCCGCTGCGATCGCGGTGAGGCCCAGCGTGGGGAGCCCGCCGAGCGGGTCAGAGAGTTCCACGATCATGGCGACGAGATCGACCGCCGTCTGGAACGACGGGAGCCGGAGGAGCCGGCGAGGCGGCCGGGGCTCCGCCGGATGGAGCACCTGCGCAGCCGTGCGCGAGGGCGGCGCGCAGTCCGGGAACGGGCGCTGGAAGAACTGAAGCGCCAGGCGGCCGCGCTCCAGGCCCGCATCCAGGAGCTGGAACAGCGAGTCCGGGGGTAACGCCTCTCGGCCAGACGTCGAGACAGTTGCCCATGCATCTGCCCCTGGCGTAGCGGATGCGTCGAGTGCGGTGATTCCCTGGCGAGCCCAGGATCCTCCAAGACCGTCGTGATCCTGGGTGCGGCCGGCAAGTGAGTTCGGCGCGATCAGCCCCTCCGGCATCGCCGAGCGCGCGATGTAAGTGAGAGGGCGGAAGCCTGCCCGGACCTCGACACCCAGAACCGTGCGAGAGGACGCCAGGACGAATGTCCGATGCCTGCCTCCGGCGCGCAACGTGCGACTTTGCCCGTTGGACCTCGGACCTTGGACGTTTCGCAGTCCGTATCGAGTTGTGTTAAATTCGCAAGTGCGCAATCCGAAATTCGAAATGAGCTTCATTCGGCACTCCGCATCGAGATGTGTTAAATTCGAAATTGCGCAATCCGAAATTCGCAATTGAGGCGCGTCCCAGCGTCCCAGCTTGCCCGCCTGCTAGCACATGGACCTTGCACCTTGCACCTTGTACTTCAGTATCGGTCTTCAGTCAAATTCGCAATCTGCAATTCGAAATTGAGATGATTCCGCACTTCGCATCGACTTGTGTTAAATTCGCAATTGCGCAATCCGCATTTCGAAATTGAGGGGCGTCCTAGCGATGTGTCATTCCGCACTCCGCACTTCGCATCGAGTCGTGTTAAATTCGAAATTGCGCAATCCGAAATTCGAAATGAGTATGATTCCGCATTCCGAATTCCGCATTCCCCATTGGGATGATTCCGCACTGAAAGCGTCGCAAGTTAACCTAGGCGACAACGTCCGTGAACTCTGGTATCTGTGAGGTTGGCGTATAGGGGGAACCCGTGAGCCCCGCTCCTCGTTCATCTGACGTCCGCGACCCCGTGCTCTCCGATTTCCTGCGGGAGATCGAGGGCGTGCGCCCCCGCCTCCGCCGGCTCACCCTCTTTGGGTCGCGGGCCCGGGGCGAGCACCGCACGGATTCGGACTACGACATCCTCGTCCTGGTGGAGCGGAAGGACCCGATCCTGCTGGACACCCTCTACGAGGGGGTGATGAACGTGCTGCTGGCCCACGGGCGGCTCGTCTCGCTGAAGGTCTTTGAGGAGAAGGAGTTCGCGCGGCTGGAACAGCTCCAGACGCCCTTTGTCAGGAAGGTCCTCGAAGAGGGGCAGCCGCTTGGATAAGGCCCAGGTCGAGCTGCTGCGAGGCTACCTCGAGAAGGGCCGGGGCAAGCTGCGGGTGGCGCGTGACCTCGTACAGCGGGGCGAATGGGACGATGCGGTGTCGCGGGCGTACTACGCGGCGTTTCATGCGGCCCGGGCGGCTCTCCTGACGGAGGGGCAGCGAGGCGAGACCCACTAAGGGGTCCTCACCCTGTTCGGGCTGCTACTGGTGAAGACGGGGAAGCTCGACCGGAAATGGGGGCGCGCGCTCGCCAACTTGAAGGACGACCGCGAGACGGGAGACTATGAGGCCATGTCCTGGATCGACGAGGAGACAGCCCGGCGCGCCGTGGAAGAGGCGGAGGGGTTTGTCGAGGCAGTGGGTGCCTATATCGCGCGGCTCATTCCCGGGACACCAGAAGAGTGACCACATTCAACACGCACCTTCGTCCGCTCGTTCCCTTCGTAGCCTTTGCCGTTAAGCGTGGTAGCTTCCCAGCCTCCTAGCGATATGTTATTCCGCAATCCGAAATGAGCCATCAGCCATGAGCTCTTCCCATTCGGGTACCCTCTGGGTGTTCCGCAAGTGTACGCGTCCATTCGTACTCTCGTACCTTCGTACGCTCTTGCGATGAATAGCGTTCCAGCTTGCCAGCCCGCTAGCGTATGTACGTGGCACCTTGGACCTTGGACTTTGAACGTTGGACTTTGGACCTTGCGCGTTGGACCTCAGCCCGGCCGTGCCGATAGCAAATTATCAAAGCCTGACCCCAAAGACGGGATAATTATTGACAATTGCATAAATAATGGGACGATGGTACTCTACGATGCATGAGACCAAACGGCAGCCCCGCGGATCTGGAAGCGCGGCGCCGCCGGGCCGTCGGCCTCCTCGACAAGGGGCTCGGGGTGCGCGAAGTCGCCCGGCAGATTGGCTGCTCGCCCGCCTCGGTGAGCCGCTGGCAGGGCGAGGTGCGGAGCCGCGGCCCCGATGCATTGCGGCCGAAGCCGGCCCCCGGGCGCCCGCCCCGGATCAGCGCCCGGCAGCGCGCCAAGCTGCTGCAGCTGCTGCTCAAAGGGGCCACCGCCCACGGGTTCACCACCGACCTCTGGACCTTGCCGCGGGTCGCCATGGTCATTGCGCGGACCTTCGGGGTCACCTACCACCCCGCCCACGTGTGGAAGATCCTCCGCGGCGAGGGCTGGAGCTGCCAGAAACCCGAACGCCGGGCGAACGAGCGGGACGAGGCCGCCATCCAGCGGTGGCGCACCGCGCGCTACCCGCATATAAAAAAACGCCCGCCGCGCCGGTAGAGCGCTCGTCTTCGTGGACGAGAGCGGCTTCATGCTCCAGCCAGTGGTCCGCCGCACCTGGGCGCCCCGCGGCCGGACGCCCCTCCTGCGACAGTGGGACCGTCGCGACCGCCTCTCGGCGATCAGCGCCCTCACCGTGGCGCCCCGGCGCCGCCGGTTCGGCCTCTACTGGGCCCTGCATCGTGCCAACATCCGAACCGCGGAAGTCCTCCGCTTCCTCCGGGCCCTCACCCGCCATCTCCCGCAGGGCTTCACCCTCATCTGGGATCGGGGACGGCCCCACCGGGCGGTCAGGGTACGGGATTGGCTCGCCGCTCGGGCCCCGCGCATCGTCGTGGAGTGGCTCCCGGCCTATGCCCCGGACTGCAACCCGGCCGAGCATGTCTGGGGCCACACCAAGTACGGGGACCTCGCGAACTTCGCGCCGACCGATCTCGACCAGCTGGAAGGCGCGGTGCTCACGTCCCTTACCCAGACGCGCGGGCAGCGGGCGCTCCTCGCGGCCTTCTTCCGAGCGGCCGGCTTACGGATCTGAGGTGTATCATTACTTACGCAAGGATCAATAGTTGTTTCGGAAGCAACTATCACGGGAGGGATGGCAATGGAACTCACGCTACCACTGGACCAGATGACCGTCGACGAGAAGCTAAGGGCCTTGGAGCGGATTTGGGAGGATCTGTGCCGAAACGAAGCCGACCTTCCTTCACCCCAGTGGCACCGCGACATCCTGGAAGTGCGTGAGGCACGGTCGAAGCAGGGGGCGGAACGCTTCACCGACTGGGAAGAGGCCAAGCATCGAATCCGCGACTCAACCGCATGAGAATCGAGGTTCTTGACTCTGCCCAGCAAGACCTCGTTGCTGGATACGCCTTCTACGCGAGCCAAGCTCATGGGCTTGGGCACTACTTTCTGGACTCCCTGTTCTCCGACATCGACTCCCTGCGGCTTTTCGCAGGCGTGCACGCGCTGCAGTTCGGGTGCTATCACCGGCTTCTGTCGAAGCGATTCCCCTTTGCGATTTACTACAGGATCGAAGGCGATAGCGTGCGGGTGTACGCGGTTTTGGACTGTCGCCGGAATCCGCACTGGATCGCGGATCGCATGAAGGATTAGCGTAACACGCTGATCGTCCATCTCGTTTCTCCATGCGCGCATTCACGCATTCCGCATTCCGAATTCTCCGTGTCGTTCCGCATTCGCACTTCGCCTCACGCCTCACGATTCGTATCATGGACGCGCCAACGCGCCACGTTCTCTTGAATATGAGCCATGAGCCCATTGCCACGCCGCGGTGACCGGTGCAAACGCAAGTCAACGTAGGAAACAACGTCCGGCATTACGAATCCACGCTCGCGTCACGAAGCTGCTCAAGACCTCTCAATGAGAAAGTATGAGAAGTATCCATTGTCCCCCATTACAGGGCTGATTCCACAAGGTGACGAAAGTGGCAACGTCCCCCATCAACGTCCCAGGCGGATCTCCTGGACCAGCTCTCCCTGATCAATCTCCTCCGGGCCGTCCGCCCCCGGGAGGTCTACAACCTGGCCTCCCAGTCCTTCGTCCCCACCTCCTTCGAGCAGCCGGTCCTCACCGGGAATCACTTAACCGGATTCAATCTGGAATCCGGAGCTCAGCAGGGGGTCGGCGATGATCGACCAGCGGAAGCAGGTGGTCCGAATGGCCGTTTCGCTCCTTGAGGCTGGCCTCGTTTCGGGAACTACGGGAAATGTGAGCCTTCGCGAAGTGGGCACCGGGTGCTTCCTGATCACCCCGAGTGCGGTAAACTACCAGGTCATGAAAGAGCAAGATATAGTTCAGGTGGACCTATTGAACGGGTCCGTCAAGGGGCAAAGGCGCCCATCCACCGAGCGCGAACTCCACCGCCAGATCTACACGATGCGAGCGGATGTGAACGCGGTGGTTCACTCTCATGCGCCCTATGCGACTGCGGTCGCTGTGGCCCGGAAGACAATCCCAAACATGCTGGATGAGGGCATAGACCTGACGCCTATTCCAACGGTCGAGTACTGTCCTGCTGGGTCGGAGGAATTGGCGAGCGAAGTGGCGGCAAAACTCGCCGACGGCCGCAACGCCGTCCTTCTGGCAAATCATGGAGCCGTGGTTGTCGGGGAGAATCTGCAAGACGCCCTGAATCGAAGCCGTGAAGTCGAAAGGCTCGCGCAGATCTACGTGTGGGCTGAGACATTGGGAGGCGCAGTTCCCCTGGAAGAGTGGGCGGTCGAAAGGAGCAAGGATTTTCTCACGCAGTATCGAAAGGCAATGGCCGCAGGGGCGACGCTCCAACCATCGCAGGCCGCAGACGACTCTGAGTCCCTCTCCCTGGCGGACCTGGTCAGGTTCAGCGTTCGTAGCTGGGTCACCTTCGGATCCCTGATCCATAACTTGGTCCTGCAGAGGCTTCGGCGGTAACGATAGCTATGGGCGGGCAGACCAATGCTCGAGAGGCTTAATCCTGAGCAAGGGCGATGAGAGGCCTTCTAGCCTTGCGGCATGTTAGCGTATGGACATTGCACCTTGAACCCTGCACGTCGAACGTCTACGCCGGTGATGTCACAGCAAGTTAACGTAGGCAACGACGTCCCCCGTTATTTTCGCGCAACGTATTCGCAGTACATGAGCCCGGCGCGCGGCCGGAGGAAGTGCCATGACCAACAGTGAATACCAAGAGCTGGTGCAGTTTCTCGGTCGGAAGTTCGAGGAGGTCGACCGGAGATTCGACGAGACGGCGACCAAAGAAGAGCTGCGGGCGCAGCAAGCCGAAACCCGCCGCCACTTCGAGGTAGTAGCGGAGGGCATGCGAGGCCAACTGCAGCAGGTGGCCGAGGGGCTCGTGAATCTGGACCAGAAGCTCGATCGCTTCCGCCAAGAGGTCGGGACGGAGTTCCAAGAAGTGAAGAGCATGTTCCGGTTTTCGTACGCGGAACTGGATCGGCGGATCGCCAGTCTCGAACAAGGATTCGCAACCCTCCAAGAGCGCGTGGCCCGCATGGAGGCCCGTCAAGTGTGAAGCCGGCAAGGGATGGGAAGTGGCGCGACCTCCGGCTTAGTGCGGCCCGTGCCAACGCTCTTCAGATTCGCAATCCGGACTCTGCACTGTCTATGAGCCATCAGCCATGAGCCAGCAGCCTTCACGCCTTCCAGCCTCCTCGCGTCCAGGCGTCCCAGCGTGCCAGCGATGTGTCATTCCGCCTTTCGCATTCGCCATTCCGCATTTCGTCTGGACCTTGCACCTCGGACCTTGGACTTTGATGAATTCCGCATTCCGCATTGGAATGATTCCGCGCTGAAAGCGTCGCAGGTTACCGTAGGCAACCCCGTGCCCCATTACGGCGAGCGGTCGGAGGAAGTGCCATGACCGACGGTGAGTACCAGGAGCTGGTGCAGTTTCTCGGCCGGAAATTCGATGCGACAGATCAGCGATTCGAAGGGATGGACCGCCGTCTGGACCAGATGACCACGCAGGAAGAGATGCGGGCTCAGCACGCGGAGACGCGACGCCATTTCGATGTCGTGGCGGAGGATCTCCGAAGTCAGATGCAGATCCTTCGCGGAGGGACACCCAGCCCTTGTTGAGGGGCACCACGCCCTCGCTGAGGGCCAGGAGCGGATCCTCGTCCGCATGGAGCGCATGGAACGAGAGCTGGGGGCGATGATCCGCATCTCCTATGCCGAGTTGGAGCAGCGGATCCAGAAGGTGGAGCAAGGGATGACCGCCCTGCAAGACCGCATGGCACGCGTCGAGGCCCGGCAGTCGTGAGCCCGGCTCCAGCGTCCATCGTCCGTCGTCCATGGTCTCTTCCTCAATTCGTCATTCGAAATCACTGATCGTCCAGCGGTCTTCGGTCACCCGTCTTCGGTCAGTTCTTCACATTCGCAATCTCTCCCCCCGTGACTTACGACTGACGACTCACGACTCACGATTCAGACTCGAGGAGCACGGCGACGCAGACTACGACGTCCCCCATGACCACGGTGGTGCCATTCCGCCTCGGCATTCGTCAATCGGCATTTCCTGCACTGATCGTGGAAGGTGACGAAAGTGGCGCCGTCCCGTCTACTGGAGCAGGTGCTCAAGGCGCACGTGTGCCGCACCAGCCGTGATCTTCCGCCGCGGCGACATCTCTTGCGTCGGTTGGCGGAGTGCGCTCGGGGAGCGTTGTCGGAAGAGCCGCGGAGGTTCCTGGCGCGTTTCGACCGTCACCAGCTGCAGGGGCGATACCCCGATCTTCTGCCCGAGCCCCCGACGTCCGAACTGGCCCGTGCCGAGATGGCGCAGGCGCGCGAGGTGTTCGAATGGGTGATCCGGGGAGTGGAGGCGTCGTCCGGCACTCCCTGCCCGCGGGTCGGGCGGCGGGGATCGCGGCGAGCCGCGCGATCCTCTTCGGGTCCTGGGCCCGCGGCGAGGGGAATCCGGAGAGCGACGTGGACGTCCTGGGCATTGCCCCGGAGTTCGCTGAGCCGGCTGGGCGTGCCCGCGCGGAGCGCCTCTGGGCCCTCCGGGCGGCGACGGACAGCCGCATCGAGCCGTTCGCGGTGGGGGAGCGGCCGTGGCGCGAGGAGGATTCCAGCACGCTGATCGAGATGGCCCGCCGCGAGGGGCTGGAGATCTCCGTCTGATCCCCGTGCGCCGTGCGTGCCGCATCAGTGCACTCAGTCACCACCCCCAGTAGGTGAGTCTCCCCCCGCCGGGGCAGTGATCGCGCAACGTGACCCACGTGGCACCGTCCCCGATTCTGTCCCCGTGTCCGAATCTCCCGGATCGCCGGCAGCATCGGGTTGCAGTCTGAGAACGAGGCAGGAGGCGACCAGCCATGAAATTTACACGGATCACCGTGAACGCCCGCCAGATGGGGGGGGTCCCCTGCGTTCGCGGGTTGCGCATCCCGGTGGCGACGGTTGTGGGCATGGTCGCGGACGGCATGACCACAGCGGAGATCCTGACGGCATATCCGGATCTCCGTCCGGAGGATATCCGTGAAGCCTTGCAGTATGCAGCGGAGGCCGTCCGCGAGCGTGAACTCCCTCTGACGATCCCGGCATGAAGCTCCTGGTGGACACTGCCCTGTCACCAGTGATAGCCGAGGGCCTCCGGAAGGCGGGACACGACGCTGTCCACGTGCGTGACTCTGGAGTGCAAGACTCGGAGGACGAGGTCATTGTTGATCGCGCCGCGCGTGAGGACCGCGTGATCGTCTCGGCGGATACCGATTTCGGAACCTTGCTGGCTCTACGCCAGGAGAAGAAACCGTCCGTGATCCTCTTTCGGCGGATGGTCCCACGAAGGCCGGAGGCCCAAGTCGCCCTCCTCCTCTCCAACCTGAAGGAAGTCGCCGAATCCCTCGGACGGGGGGCCGTGGTCGTGATTGAAGAGACGCGCCTGCGCGTGCGCCCGTTACCCATCGGCACAGAGGAGGATCCGACTGCGCGAGAAGCCTGAGGGAATCGCCTCCAATCTGTAACCGAGCAATGGGCTATGCGCCATGTCCGACAGCGGCGGGAAATACGTTTCATAAGTGCGCTACGTCCCCTTTTATCAACGCCTTCCAGCTTGCCCGCCTACTCGCAGGTGGACCGTTCACCGGATTCACTCTGCAATCCGGAGCGCAGCAAGGGGTCGGCGATGAGTGACCAGCGTAAGCAGGTGGTCCGAACGGCTGTTTCTCTACTTGAGGCTGGCCTTGTTTCGGGGACTGCGGGGAATGTGAGCGTTCGCGAAGTGGGCACCCAGTGCTTCCTGATCACGCCCAGTGCGGTGAACTACCGGGTCATGGGTGCGCAAGATATCGTTCAGGTTGACCTATTGAGCCGGTCTGTCAAGGGGTGTGGAAGGGCCCTAATCTCCGGCTAAGCCGGGGCGAGCGTGGCGATCCGGTGCCGGACTCGGACCAAGAGCCCGTGCTGGAGCACCCCGGTGAGCCGCAGCAGGATCCGCCGGGCGTGGGCGATGACCTTCCCCACCGTATTGAAGAGCAGGAACCGGAGCCGCTTCGGCCGGGCGGTCCGGAGATCTCCGGGTAAGGTCAACCGCTTGAGCGCCGTGAGCAGGTTGTACGTGAGCGTGTTGAGCCGGAACCAGGCGGCGTTCGCGCCGAACTTCCCGCTGGGGAGGGCGGCCGCCGCCAGCTCGTTCTTGAGGACGTGATGCGTGTGCTCCACCGTCCCCGCCTTCTCCCGGTGCCACTGGAGGAGGGCCAACCCGTCCCCCGCCCGGTTCGTGACCACGGCGAAGTAGTGGACGCTGCTCCCATCGGCGAAGAGGCTGCCTTGGCGCTTCTGGACCCGCACGGCGAGGTAGCGGCGGACGCAGGGGCGGTCCTTCCGGTGATCCCCGTCGTCGGGGACGTACGGGACCTCGGCCCAGGCCCGGATCGCGTCCGGCTCCTCGCGCTCGACCTGCCAGGCTGTCTCGGGCAGGCGGCGGATCTCGGCCTTGAGCTGGTCGGAGAGGTCGGCGCTGATGGCGTACGCGATCTTCTGGGCCTCGCACCAGCGGAGGACCGCGGTCTCGTAGAGCGCGCTGTCGGCCCGAACGGAGATCTGGGTGATCCCCTGCGGCAGATTGGCCACGGCCTGTTCGAGAACGCGCACGTTGCCGCAGCCCGCGGGGACGTGCCCATCGCGGAACTGATCGTGGAGGATCAGGTCCTGCTCCGCCCAGAGCACGACCACGGGCTGGTAGCCCCGGGTCCCGTCGTAGGCCACGGTGGCGGCGTCCTTGTGGCTCTCCACGAGCGTCGCGTCCACATCGAGGGTTGCGGTCTCCGCCGCTGCCCCGCGCTGGACGCCCGCGACCAGCGTCCGATTCGCCTGGCCCAGCCCCGCCAGGGGGGCGGACTCCACCGGGATCGTCGCCTGGGGCCCGGCCTGCCACAGGGGGCCGGGCTCCACGTGGAACGCCTCCAGGAAGTCCCGGACCGTGGTCGCGGCCGGCAGCGGATACCCGAGCAGCGTGGCCAAGGCGTGATCCTCGCGGAGGGTCGTGAGATCCTGGCAGCGGTCCCCGCCGCTCGTCCACAGGGCGATCAGGCTCTCGACGAGCTGCGAGGGCGGCAACCCGCGCTGCCGCTGCTTGACCGGGACGTGGGTATCGATTGCTGCCGCGACCCCGAGCTGGCGGAACAGCTCGATCACGAGCGGGACCCCGGCCCGGCCTGTGACCAGCGTGGGATCAATCGTGTCATCGATCTCGAACGGCAACCGCGGGGACGTGTCGGACATCGCGTTCCTCCTTGGGATGTGTGCACCCACTGGGTGAACACAAGCAAACACGATGCCATCGCCCCTCACCCCTCGGTACGCAGGCCGGATTGCGATCCGCCCGGAAAATCTTAGCCGGAGATTAGGGAAGGGGCAGAGTACAAAAGATTCGATGACGGCACCTGGTTTGGCGAGACCCCGGGGTTTGGGGGGGTATGGGCGAATGGTCCCACCGTGGAGTCCTGCAGGAAGGAACTCGTTGAGGTCCTGGAAGAGTGGCTGATCTTAAAGCTCCGGGACGGCGATCCGATGCCGGTGGTGGGCGGTGTCGAGATCAAGGTCAGCGAAGTCGGGTCCGGATAGAGATGCCCCGCACGCTGTCCCGTCGAGAGCTGATCCGGTGGGAAGAAGCGTGATCGTAGGGAACCCGACGTGTCCCCCACGTCGGGCCGTCCTCTCTCCTGCCGAGCGAGGAGCACGATTGAACGGAGAGAAGTGGCAAGTTGTTTTGGAACCTACGTCCCCCGTTACAGCGGATGAGGGTCTGGCGTCACGAGGCTTTTCGACTCACGGCCGAGTTGAGGAGATGCGTGATGAGGGCGTTGAGACTCACCCCTTCTTCCTCCGCTGTGCGGACCAGCGTGCGGTGGAGCGACCGGGGAACCCGGACGTTAAACTGGCCGCTGAACCGATGCTTGGGGGCGGGGCGTGCGATCTTCCTGGCCCGCATGGTCTCCAGGGTCGCCCCCAGCGCTTCGCGGGCGTTCCGCAGTGCCTCTTCCGGCGTCTGGCCCCCGGTGATAATCCCGGGGAAGTCGGGGAAGCGGACAGCGAAGTAACCGTCCTCCTCAGGAATGATCTTGATCTCGTAGCCTTCGAACAATGGCGATGTTTTCATCCTTCATCCTCCAGGAACCGGATGGCGTCACGTACGTCCCTAGGATGGCAGGTCTTGCGCTTTCCGTGAGGCTTCACGATCGTCAAGACCCGACCGCCGCGCACGTATACATGGTGACTTCCGCGGACCCGATCGAGAGTGAATCCTGCCCGGAGAATAATTCGCTCAAGGTCCGAAAACCGGACTCCCGTCGGCTTGCGCTTCAGCCGTTCAAGGTCATCCGACTGGCTGGTCATGACCCTATTGTAACTGGATTCGGTTACAAGCGCAACAGGATTTGTGTATGAGATCATGCTCGGGCTGCTCTTGGAGTCCATGGTTGCCGTGCACCGTATTTCGTCAATCCGCAATCCGAAATGTCGTCGGAATCTGTCGCCCTCTCAACGCGTCATCTGCAGTAAGCTGTTTTAGAACCCCCATTACTGCAGAGGCTTCGCCGGTAGCAAGATTATGAGAACGCTGAGAGGTCGAGGCTCGCGCTGCTGGACCCGAGCCGCCGCCGTGCGCCCGCCGGTGCCGAAGAGCGGAGGCCATGTGGCGGATGCTCCAGCAGCCCGCCCCGGACGACTGCGTCATCGCCACGGGGGAGACGCACGCCGTCCGGGAGCTGTGCGAGATCTGCACGGGTCAGCTCAGTGACGTTGAAGCTGTTCTGGCTGCGATAGTGCATTGGATAGCGGCCCACCCGGACAGGATCGACCGCCAACCGTGAAGAGAAGCCGTCCAGTCCGCACTTTGCATTTCGCACTATGAACGACCTGTGTACCGGTGTACGCAGGTACGCATGGACGATGGCTGCCACAAGCGCAAACCGTTGGACCTCGAGCGTTGGACCTTGGACGCCGGTAAGTCCCGCATTCCGCATTCAGGTCGTACCTTCGTACCGTCGTACATTCGTACGCTCTTGAGTTCCAAGATATTCCGCATTCAGCACGGACCTTGGACTTTGGACGTCCGACGTTGAACGTTGGACCTTGGACTTCGATGAATTCCGCATTGACGACATGCTCCGTTTTCCCGTTTCTCCAATCTCCCGTGGTCGGTAGTCCTGTGGTCAGTTGTCCCGTAGTCCGTAGTCGGTGGTCAGTAGTCCCGTGGTCAGCGGTCGCCTGGTCAAGTCCGCATTCCCCATCGAGCTGTGTCAAATTCGCAAGTGCGCAATCCGAAATTCGAAATTGAGATGATTCCGCATTCCGCAATCCGAAATCGGAAAAGCAAATTAGCAAAACCTGACCACGCGACACAGATGAGGACGCGCCATGGAGCATGAACAGATGGAAGAGATCAAGCGCTATTTCGGCGTGGTGGCAGAGGGGCTAGAGCGCAAGATCCAGCAGGTCGCCGAAGGGGTCGTGAACCTGAATGAGAAGCTGGACCGAGAAATGACAGCTCTGCGTCAGGAAATGCGGACTGAATTCGGGGAAGTCAAATCCATGATCAAGTTCTCCTATACCGAATTGGACCATCGACTCCGCGCATTGGAAGAGGATGTGGTGTCTCTTAAGGCCCGGATGGAACGAGTGGAGGCGCGGCAATTGTGAGGTGCCCTGTGGTCGGATTCCGCCTTCGGGATGTTGCACGCGCAGGGGACCTGTCACCTGCCAGCCTCCTCCGTGCTGGCTCGAACAACGGAGCGATCCGAACAACGTTCCCCTTTGGGTGGCCCTTGCAGCTCGCACCCTGCGCCTGGAATATCCATCAGCGGCCATGAGCTATGCGCCATGCGCCCGCGTGTAGCGTTCCAAGAAAAGCAAATTACCAATGTCTGACCCCAAATTAGAAAGGGTTCGGCGATGAGTGACCAGCGGAAGCAGGTCGTCCGAACGGCCGTTTCGCTACTTGAGGCCGGCCTCGTTTCGGGGACTGCGGGAAATGTGAGCCTTCGCGAAGTGGGCACCGGGTGCTTCCTGATCACGCCCAGTGCGGTGAACTACCGGGTCATGGGAGAGCAAGATATCGTTCAGGTGGACCTAGTGAGCGGGTCTGTCAAGGGGCCAAGGCGCCCATCAACCGAGCGCGAACTCCACCGCCAGATCTACACGATGCGAGCGGATGTGAACGCGGTGATTCACTATCATTCGCCCTATGCGACTGCGGTCGCTGTTGCCCGGAAGACAATCCCACACATCCTGGATGAGGGCATAGACCTGACGCCTATTCCAACGGTCGAGTACTGTCCTGCTGGGTCGCCGGAATTGGCCAGCGAAGTGGCGGCACAACTCGCCGAAGGCCGCAACGCTGTTCTCCTAGCAAATCATGGAGCCGTGGTTGTCGGGGAGAATCTGCAAGACGCCCTGAATCGAAGCCGTGAAGTCGAAAGGCTCGCGCAGATCTACGTGTGGGCTGAGACATTGGGAGGCGCAGTTCCCCTGGAAGCGTGGGCGGTCGCAAGGAGCCAGGAGTTTCTCACGCAGTATCGAAAGGCAATGGCCGCAGGGGCGACGCTCCAACCATCGCAGGCCGCAGACGACTCTGAGTCCCTCTCCCTGGCGGACCTGGTCCGGTTCAGCGTTCGTAGCTGGGTCACCTTCGGATCCCTGATCCATACCTTGGTCCTGCAGAGGCTTCGCCGGTAACGATAGCTATGGGCGGGCAGACCAATGCTCGAGAGGCTTAATCCTGAGCGAGGGCGATGAGAGGCCTGCTAGCCTTGCGGCAGGCTAGCGTCCGCGCATCCGATCGCACATCGCACAATAGCTTACAGCGCTTGCTTGTTCAGCTGACACCCTCCGGGGACCGCCTCACGACGAGGGAGTCCAGCATTCCGAATTCTGCATTGAGGCGTGTTCTCACGTTCCACAATTCCCAGGCGAAGGAGTTGCCTTTTGACTTCCGCTCTGACTCGCCTGCTTGAGAGAATTCAAAGCCGGCAGGCGGTCGTAGGGGTCATTGGCTTGGGCTATGTCGGCCTTCCCCTGGCCCTTCTCTTTGAAGAATCCGGCTTCCCGGTGATTGGCTTCGACGTGGATCCGGAGAAACCAAAGGCGTTGCTGAGAGGAGAGTCGTACATCCGACATTTGGGTGCCGAACGGGTGGTCAAGGCATTCGCAGGCAGGCGCATCTCCGCCACCACGGATTTCGACGGGCTCAAAGAGTGCGACGCCATCCTCATCTGCGTTCCGACACCGCTCGGCAGGCATCGTGAGCCCGATCTTTCCTACATTCGACAAACCGCGGACCAGATTGCCGTGCGTCTGCGCCCGGGACAGCTCGTGGTTTTAGAGTCGACCACCTATCCCGGGACAACGCGCGAGGAGCTCTTGCCTCGCTTTTCGGCTCGGGGCCTTTCGTGCGGCAGGGATTTCTTTCTTGCGTTCTCCCCCGAGCGGGAGGATCCCGGGAACGAGACATACCATACGAGGAACATCCCGAAGATCGTCGGCGCGATCGATGCTCCCTCGCAGGAGGCCGCCTGCGCGCTCTACGGTGCGGTGGTGGAAAAGGTTGTTCCCGTCGCGTCCCCAGAAGTCGCCGAATCGGCCAAGCTCCTCGAGAATATCTTTCGGGCCGTCAACATTGCCCTGGTGAACGAGATGAAGATCATTCTGGCCCGGATGGGCATTGACATTTGGGAGGTGATCGAGGCGGCCAAGACCAAGCCGTTCGGCTTCATGCCCTTCTATCCCGGCCCGGGCCTGGGCGGCCACTGCATTCCAGTCGATCCCTTCTACCTCACCTGGAAGGCGGCCGAGGCACGGGGTCTGGGCACGCTTTATCGAGCTAGCGGGGGAAGTGAACGCTTCCGTGCCGCGCTACGTCGTCGAAAAGACCGTCGAGGCGCTGAACGCCCAGGGGAAAAGCATCAGAGGGGCCAGGGTGCTCGTCCTGGGCCTCTCCTATAAGGCCGACATCGACGATGACCGCGAGTCGCCATCCTTCGAGATCCTCGAGCTGCTTCGAGAGAAGGGGGCTGTTGTCGCGTACTGCGACCCGTATGTGCCCGCCGCGCGGAAGGGCAGGCGACACGATATCGGCCTGAAGTCCGTTCCCTGCTCCCCGCAAGAGTTCGCTCGCTACGACGCCGTCGTCGTGTCCACGGCACATAACCAGTTTCGCGATGCGAACCTCTATCGCGATGTCCCTATCGTGGTTGACACGCGGAACCTGATCCCGCGTTCCCCAGCTTCGCCTTGGGTCGTGAGGGCCTAAGGAGGTTCTCGACGCTGGTGTATGGGTGCCGGTTCTGATGACGGGAGGGGCGTGGGACCTTGGTTGGCGGCTTGTGAGATCTCTGCTGTCGTCGCGAGGCGAAGTCAGACTGGTGGACGCGTTGATCTTCGCAATCGAGTCGCCTTACGGGGCGGACCGCAGTTTACCAACTGGATCCCATGAGCCGAGTCTTTGCGCCGAGAACCCGGCCTTCGACTCTGCATTCCGAACCCGGATACCCTCCAGGTGTTCCGCATTCGACTGGCGCTCCGGTTCCCCGATTCTTCGTTTCCCCGTTTCGCCCTATGCCTGGCTCTCGGCACTCGGCTCTTAGCTCGCCGCCCGCATTCGGACCGTACACTCGTACCCTCGTACATTCGAACGGCTTTGTCATGGGAGCCCATCTTGGGAAACCGAAGTATCCGAACAACTCTTCGAGATCTCAACCGGCCAGCTCGGCGATGTCGAGCGCGTCCTGGCCGCCATGCTCGACTGGATCAACGCGCCCCCGGAGAAACTCGATCGCGCCCTTTGAACGGGTGCCCCGGCGAAATTCAAAATGAATGAGAACCGGCACTTGGCTGCTGTGGAGCACTTCAGCCGCATCCTCCTCAGGGATGGGATGAAAGAGCGGATCGCCAAACTGATTGTCTTTGGCAGCGTGGCGCGTGGCGAGGCCACACCTGAGAGCGATGTGGATCTCTTGGTCCTGGCCACCGATGACCTTGAGGCTGTGTCCCTCGCATGCGCCGACGCCTCCCTGCGTACCGGCATGGAGACGCAGATCAGCGTGGAACCGTTGGTCTACTGCTTGGACCAGCTCCGCCACCCGCATTCCCTCTTCATCGCTGATGCCATTACCGGTGGGAAGGAGGTCTACTCCATGGCCGAGCCGGAATTGTCCAGAGCGGAAGCGAGGGGGTTCCTCAGCCTTGCCCAAGTGTATCGTGAGGCGGCAGAACGCGCCGTGGCGGCTGGCGACTTCCGAATTGCCGCGGATCTCGCGTACAACGCGGCCGAGCTCTGCGTCAAGGGGATGCTGCTGCTGGGCGGAGAGGCCATTCCTCGGACGCATGCGGGCATTGTCACCCGGTTCGGTGACCTCTATGTACGGCATGGGGTGATTCCAGAGGCCGTCGGCAGGGATCTTCACCTGAGCCTCGAACGCCGGAACAAGGCCCGGTACGATTGGCATGCCGAGATCGGCGAGCGAGAGGCCACGAAATCTGTGACGCTGGCCCGGGAGCTTGCGGAGCACCTCGGGACCTCGTTAAGCGAGCCGCCTCCCGTCCAGGGCAATTAGGCACTATTCACCCAACGGCGTGCAAACGTAGGAATGTACCCGGATGAATTGGCGGCTGCAGATCGAGGATTGGGCGTTGCACGGTGCACATCAGTACCGGCCTTTGAGGCAAATCCGAAACCCCTTGGACCGGCTCAGGGCTTGCGGCGAGCTCAGCCGAGCGGCCCCGAGCGGGGTCGAGGGGCACAATCCGCAAATTCGAAATTGAGAGCCGTCCCTGGTCCCGTAGTCCGTGGTCAGTAGTCCGTGGTCCTGTGGTGATTCCGCACTCCGCATTCCGAATTCCGAAATCCGCATTTGGCAAAGCAAATTATCAAAGCCCCAGGCAAGGCTGCGCAGGCCAGCGGGAAGGCAGGGGGTTTTCAACGCTTGGAGAGAATACGTTGAATCTCAGCCAGGAGAACCGGAAGAGCAGGGCGCTCGGACGCCACGACTGTCTCCCCGACATGTTTGTGATGCGGGGAGCTCTCACCCTCCGGGTGGTGCGGGGCGTTGTCGTAGCGGAGGATCAGGCGGCCGTTTGCATGTTGCCAGGGGTCGCGATAACTGATCCAGGAGCGGACGCCCGCCTCGACCACGAGTGCCTCGCTGATTTCGAGGAAGGAACCGTCCGGCAAACGCACCCGGATGCGCCGGTTCGCCCGGGTGGCTGTGAAGAGTTCCTCGCGATGCCGCTCGACCCGGACGCCCGCGGAGGCCGCGCTCGCCTCGCGGACCTGCCGGAGGTAGTCGTGGAGGGGGCTCACGCGACGGCTCGAAGTCGCTCGCGGAGTGTTTGGAGGAGGCCCAGGTACTGCTGATAATCTCCGGCCCACTCGACGCAGTCGGCCGAGTCCTCCAGCTTCCCTTCTTGATACCGGGAAAAGAACTCGGCGGAAGGCATCTGGTAGCGCTGTTCATAGCCGACGAGCGTCCGGACGAGGGCTTCCAATGCCTCCACAGGTGAGCCGTACGTGATGATTTCAATGGCCATGTTCTGCTCCTCGGGCGGCAGGGCCTACGGCGGTTGGCCCTTCCGGAGGCGGTTGTGTGTCGTGCGTCAACGGGAAGCATAGCAGCGAACACCCCAGCACGCAACAGCAACGAGTCATGTCGCTGTGCGTGCACGCTGCGATCCGCACTCCGCGATCGAGAAACCCTGCGTGCCCTCGTACGCTTTGCGGGTCACGTCGCACGGTGCACTTTGCACCTCGAACCTGGTACCGTGAACCGTTCTTCCATTCCGCACTCCGCCTTCGCCATTCCGCATTCCGCCCTCAAGAGTGCCCTTGGACCTTGGACAGTCTCCAGTCGCCATTCTGCATTTCGCAATTTGCGTACGCCTGTCTCATCTGTCTCAGAGGTGTTTCAGATAAGAGAAGTGGAGGGAAGATCCCCACGCGCCAGGATGACCAGCGGTTACGGGCAATCAGCCTTCCCGGGAGATCCGGGGGCCCCAGGGGCCGGTGTCTCATGCGGACAGGTGCGCGCGAGCGGGGGTCGTGGGAACCTGGTGTAACGCCTGATGATCAAAGGCCATCGGCCCCTGGGGAGCAGGGGAGCGGAACGGAGAGGCGGGGAAACGGAGAAACGGAGAGACGTGAAACGTGAGACGGGCGTGAAACGTGAAAGGTGAAACGTGAGACGGCAGCCGGAAGGCAGAGGATAGAGGACAGAAGGCGGAGTGGGGAGCCGAGAGCCGCGAGCCGAGAGGGGGATCGGGGAAACGGGGAGCCCGAGGTGATGAAATATCCGCTGGCCGTTTCCCTTCCGTTCAACCGCGAGAGCCTCGCCGGGCAGTTCGTTCCGGCCAAGAATGGCGACCCGCCGGAGGATCGCCACGGGACGTGGCTGCTCGTGCAGGGGGAGGCCCTGCTGGTGTACGAAGTGGGCGGCGGATGGCGGCTGCCCCAGGGACCGCTCCCCGAAGATTTCGCTCGGACGCTGGACCCGATTGTCCATCTCGGCACCTACCGGGGCGCACCCTGCTGGGCTGCGGCCGCCCCGGCGGGCACCGACTTGCCTGCCGGCTGTCGTCGGGAGAGCCTCCAGCCCCGCGAGACGCGGCTGACCGACGACGCCCTTTCCCTAGGCGGCCTGGCCCTTCAGGCCGTCCACTGGGAGCAGACGAGCCGGCACTGCCCCCGATGCGGAGCCGCCACCGAACGCATGCGGGGCGAGTGGGGCAAGCGCTGCCCGGGCTGTAGCTACGAGCATTACCCCCACCTGCATCCGGCCGTCATCGTGCTCGTCCGGGACGGGGACCGCGTCCTCCTGACCCGGAAGGCCTTCTGGCCCACGGGGCGCTACGGGCTGGTGGCGGGATTCGTGGACGCGGGCGAGTCGCTGGAGGGGGCCGCGGCCCGCGAGGTGCGCGAGGAGGTGGGAGTCGAGATCCGCGACCTTGGCTATGCCGGGAGCCAGTACTGGCCCTTTCCCAGCCAGCTCATGGTGGGCTTCACGGCCGCGTATGCGCGCGGCGACCTCGTGGTCAACCGGGACGAGCTGGAAGACGCGCGGTGGTTCTCCGTCCACGAGTTGCCGGATCTGCCGCCCAAGCTGAGCATCGCCCGCTTCCTGCTTGACCAGTTTGCTCGCCCGCGGTGAGAGCCGGGGCGTGAAAGGTGAAAGGTGAAAGGGGAGAGGTGAAAGGTGAAAGGTGGGGGCGGGGAGGGAGGCCAGACATGGGTAAGGGAGTGAACAAGCCGCACAAGGGGCTCGACGCGTGGAGTCTGTCCATGGAAGTTGCCGTCCAGATCTACAAGGCTACTGAGACCTTTCCGCCCGAGGAGCGTTTCGGTCTCACCTCACAACTGCGCCGGAGCGCGGTCAGCATTCCCAGTACTATCGCCGAGGGCGCTGCGAGGCAAACCAAGAAGGAATTCCTGAATTCCCTTCACTCGACATAAACTTTTTGCGGCCGTAGATGTAGATGTAGCCCCCGAGGTCCTCAGGCAGGTGGACATTTCCGAACCTCACCAGGGCCACTCTTGTAGGCCCCAGCGCGCTGTAGAAAAAGCCGAATTCGAAAAGTACATTTTGGTTGGGAAGATACACGCTTTTTTCCCTGATCTCGGCGCGAGTATCTGGAGTGAGAACCAGGAGCGCCATGTCCACGCGAGACTTACTAATCAGTCCAGAATATAGGCTACACTTGGAGCCTGAAAAAAGGACCGAACCAGACGCGGGTTCTTCTTGATCGCCGAGAGGTCGGCATCCACCCGGGCCCGCAGAGATTCATGCTGCTTGAGGGGCTTCTTCGCGACCCCATTCTTCTTGACATGATTCCAGACGAATTCGTCCGGATTGAGTTCGGGCGCATAGCCAGGGAGGAAGTGCATCTCGATCCGGCCGGCTTGCTCTTGAATGAATCGGGCGACCACCTTCGCGATGTGCGCCGGGTGTCGATCCACGACCAAGCAGACCGGAGCGCGCCGGCGGCGCAGAAACCCCCGCAGGAACTCCACGAAGCGGGTCGCATTGAGGCGTCCTGTGAAGACGTCGTACCAGAAGGCGCCGCGCGGGGTGACCGCCGAGATGGCATTCACCGCCTGCCGCTGGCCGCTCGTCGGGACGACCGGGGTCTGGCCCTTCGGGGCCCAGGTGCGCGCCAGCGCGACGTCCGAGCGCACCCCCGCTTCGTCGAGGAAGAAGAGCTCCGCGCCCCGCCGCCGGGCCCGTTTCCGGATCGCCGGGTACTCTTCCGTTTTCCAGCGCTCGATGGACGCGGGGTCCCGCTCGTAGGCCCGGCGCAGCGGTTTCTGGGGCGTGACCCCCAACTCCGCCAGCAACCGGCCGACGGCGGTGACCCCGAGGTGGATCTGGAATCGCTCCGCGATCAGCTCGGCGACGATGCGGCGGGTCCACAGCCCGAAGTCGAAACCGTACTGCCGCGGGTCCTTCCCCGTGCTCCATCGGCGCACGGCTTGCTTCTGCCGCGGCGTCAGCTGCGGCGGTCGGCCGGTCCCTTTCCGCGAGCGGAGGGCGTCTTCGCCCCCCTTCCGTTTCTTCCGCAGCCACCGGTAGATCGTCGTGCGGCAGAAGCCGAAGCTCCTGATCACGACACTGGGCGTCTCGCCGGCCTGCACCCGGCGAACCGCCATCCGGCGAATGGTTTCGAGAGTTTCGTGCGCGAGAGTTCGCCCGTCGATTCTCATGGGCGAATCATACCACAGGAGAGAGGAAAAGTGTAGTCTAAATTATAGACTGATTAGTAATGCCGGATGCCGTACTTGGCAGCCTTGGAGTAGAGCGTCCGTCGCCCGATGCCCAGCCGCCGGGCCGCCCGGCTCTTGTTCCACCCGCACTCTGCGAGCACCTTCTCGATCAGCGTCCGTTCCATGGCCTCGATGACCCCGGCGTCGGTCTGGGCCGTCAGAGCCGGCCCGCCGACATCCGCCGGCAAATCCTGAAGCGTGACCGTATCGCTGGCGGCCACAATCACCGCGCGTTCCAGCACGTTCTCGAGTTCCCGGATGTTCCCCGGCCACCGGTATCTTACCAGCGCCCGCAGGGCATCCTCCGAGATGTTCACCACGGGCCTGTTCAGCCGACTCGCATGCCTGTGGAGCAAAAACTCCGCCAGCATGGGGACATCCTCCGGTCGCTCCCGCAGCGGAGGAAGCGAGAGCTGCACCACGCACAGCCGGTACAGCAGGTCGCTCCGGAACCTCCCGGCCTCCACAGCATTGGTGAGGTCCGTGTTCGTGGCGGCAATGATCCGCGCCTGGCTGCGGATCGGCTGCGTCCCTCCCACCCGGGTGAATTCGCCCGTTTCGACCGCCCGAAGCAGCTTGGCTTGAAAGGCGCCGCTGGTTGCGGCGACCTCATCCAGGAAAAGCGTCCCATCGCTGGCGACCTCGAAGATCCCCTTCCGGGTGGACACCCCCCGGTGAAAGCGCCCCGCTCGTGGCCGAACAGCTCGCTCTCCAGCAGGGTCTCGGTCAGGGCCGCGCAGTTGACCGCAAAGAATCCGCGGTCCCGGAGAGGGCTCAGCCGATGGATCAGCCGCGCCACCAATTCTTTCCCGGTGCCGCTTTCCCCGGTGATCAAGACCTTGCTGTCGGTGGGAGCGGTCTTCTCCGCCAGCGCAAAAACCTCCCGCATCCGGGGGTTCCGGCTGGCCGCCACCACCTCCCAGAGGGCGTGGCTGCCCCGGAAAATCTGCCCGCGATTCCCTTCGCGAGCCCGCGAGCGTTCGATCCCCCCGCGAATTTTCGCCAGGAGTTCCTCCGGAAGGAACGGCTTGGCGAGAAAATCTGCGGCGCCCTCGCGCATGGCCTCGACGGCGAGGTCCACCGTGGCGAAGGCCGTGAGGAGGATAACCGGGAGCGTCGGACTGTGATGCCGTACCTTTTTCAGCAGGTCCATCCCGCTGCTCCCTGGCATCCTGAGGTCGGTGAGGACAAGGTCGGGACATTCCGCGAGGAATGCATCGTAGGCCCTCGCGCCATCGGTGCACACGGCACACGCGTATCCCGCGTTCCCGAGGAGGGCCGCCAGGGCCTGGGCCAAATCGACCTCATCGTCCACGATGAGGATCTTGCACGCGGGTCCGCTCATCGCCGTTCCGATCTCCTCGAAGGCCCGCCGGGATGACAGGGATACCCGCCCTGACCGTCTCCCGGGCCAGCGGAAAGCCTAGCGACAATCCCGTCCCCGGTCAAGCGGTGGCAGACGCGGGTAGTGTCCTAATCCGACATTTCCCATATGACATACGCCCCGCGACCATCGCGGGCCATTCAGTCTCATTGACCAACATCGTATCATCTTTGACAGTGCCATCAAGCCTTTTTTGCGGCTCCAAGACTGGATTCCTGACTCCGGGGGAGATGGCTTCTGCTCTCGATTGCGTTCAGCACCGATTTTCGACCGAACGCAGACAGAGCGTCGCCTCCCGCACTTCGCCTTCCCGCGATTGCCGCCCGGCGGGCGTCAGCCCGGCAGCGGTGTGGGCAACCTCAGCCGCCCATTCCCTTCCAGCATGGCCCGGAACACTTCCTGCGGGATCGCCCCCGCCGCCATCTGGAAGATCACCTGCCGAGCATGGCGCACGACCGTCGCTCCGATCTTGATCAGTTTCTCCCGCCACGTCGTCAGCGTCCAGTGACGCCCCGCTCGGGGCCACACTGCCTGCCGCAGAACGTTGCCCAGGTTGTACGCCACCACGAAGAGTTACAACCGCACTTGGTTGTCCCCACAGTCGTGACAGGACAGGCGGGTCCCTTTGCCGGGGTTCTTGCCTTCCTTGATCCCCTGCGCCGCCGTGCCCCGCTGGTGGTAGAATCGCCCGACTCGTTTGGCTGGCCGGCCCCGATTGGTCACGATGCACCCGATGCGGGGGAACCGTTCGCCCGTGTGCCACGCCCCCTTGGCCCCCACGCGGCGGGCGCGGTCCCCGCTCTGCGCCGGAGACAAACAGTCGGCATACCAGACCACCGGCGCGTTCGCGGGACGGCCCAGCGGACGGGTCAGCCGCGGGACGATCTCCCGCTGCCACACGTCGTTGGCCGGCAGACGGATGGCATACCTGGAGCCCTCGGCTTCCAGAACCTTAGAGCGCTCCGGGTTGGCACATGCGGCATCGGCCCGAAAGGAGCGCCGCAGGTTCCGACCATGATCGCGTGCCACCCCCGGTTCCAGCACCGCTCGCCAATCCTTGGCGCTCTGCACGTTGCCGTCGCGCCGCCGGGCCCGCTCCCCATCGCCACACGGATTGCAGCAACACAGCGGGGGGTCGCAGGGGCAGCCGACATGCCCATTGTACGCCGTGCCTTCCTGCGCGCCGTACGTCTCGCTGACCGACCTGTCCAGGTCCCGGATGCGTTCCCGCCTCGGCTTGCGTTCCCGCAGTCGGTCCATCCACTTCCCGGACCGCTGCGTCAACCCCGCCAGGTTGCCTGGTTGTGTCACCATCTCGGTCTCGAAGCGCCCCATCTGACTGGTCGAGGCCGCCGTGCGCTCCGTGGTTCGCCCGCCGACCACAGGCCGCCTGGTTGGATCGACCGCGAGCCGTTCGGCGTCATGGGTGTCTTCGTCGCCCGCCAGCCGGCTAACGATCGCCTGCCGCACCAGCGCGACCAGCGAGTGTTGCGTGTTCGTCCCCGTGCGCCACTCGTTCAGCAGATCCTCCCCCAGGCCGGTCAGACCCAGCGTCTCCTCGAGTTCCCGGTAGGCCAATACCCCGGCGTCGGACGTGACCTTGGCACCGGGAACCTCCAGCTTCAACCGACTGTCGAAAGTTACCCGCAGAGCCTGCGTGTTGCCTGCCCCCAGTGAATCCTCCGCTCTGTGTCGCTTCAACAGCACCCACAGCCTTTGTTCCTGCGGCGCCACTGTACGTCACTCACATTGGCGTGTGAAGCGAATCCGGGAAATCCGGGTTCACATTTCACAGGGGTCAGTCAGTGAAGTTGATACCGAGCGAGAGTCGGCGAACCGCCTAGGCTTCTTGCCGGATGATTTGCACACGAGCCTCGTACACACGCTTGAGCGCATTGATAGCCTTATCTCCGGACTGATTCGTTCCCTGCGAACCGACGTAAGAGTTGGCCGGAAGAGATGAGGTCCAGCGTTCGTTTCTTCTCGTTCTCGGCCTTTCACGTTTCACCTTTCACGTTTTACCTTCAACCTCACTGATGGGCTCACCCGTGCGAGAATCGAACGGGCGCAGGGGTTGGAGACCCACGGCATGGGTCCGCTGGACGCACTGCCCATCGCAGGTGCGGAGGCAAGCAATTCCCGATACGTCCTGCCCTGGGATCATAGGGTGGTCGGTCGATATGTGGGTGAGTTGAAGGTGCTGAACCCGGTGGAGTCTGTGGGGTCGGTCGTCGGAGAGCAGCGATGACGGTCAGGGTGCCAAAGGAACCGGAGGTACTGCAGGAGGCAGCGGACGTGCTCCTGACGCACATGAGCCCGGCCAAGGTCGCTCGGGTCCTGGCGGCGCTGCAGCTCGGCAGGGGGGACTCCCTTGCCCTGCGGGATCGCCTGGTTGCGGGTGAGACCGTGCAGATATTGGCCGACAAGATTGAGGCATACCAGCGCGGAGAGTCCGCCTGAGCCTCTGGCAGCACGGGTGTGGTCCAGCGGCCGCGTGAAGCGCCCTCCCCCTGCAGCGGCGCAGTCGGCGATGTCCTGTGGGCGGCTCTCCCCTTCGCGCAGTCTGCATCGAATCGGTGACAGCCGCCACCAGGCGGCGGCGGGCAGGCGCGATCGCCACGCGCCATGCATCGTCCAGTGACGTGGCACGTGCACCGGCATCCCCGCGAACGTCGCGGCGACGCCTCGGAGGCGGGACCTCCCCAGGGTTCCTGGCGCCGCCCGATCCGGCTCCCGCCCGCGCCGAGGAGCCCGGTTTCCTTGGCGCCCCCACGCGGGCGCCGGTGGTCCCGGCGGGTCACGGGGTGTCTCGGATCGTGGCGGACTGGCGCTTTTCCCTTGACACGATTTTTCCGGTTGGGGTATTGTTCGTCCCTCCGAACAGGCGGCCTGCATCCTCCTGAAAGCATGGATCGGGGTTCCGGGACGTTCCAGGACTGAACACGGATCCCCGGACTGCGCGCGGGTGAGAGCGGGGCGGGGATCCGGCGGCAACCCAGCCGGGCGACGGGGGTGGGGGCCTCAGAACCCACGGGCTGCCTGCGCGACCGAAGGCCCTGGGCGGTTCCCCCCGGAGGGTTCCCCGCAGAGAGCGCCGAGAGCGCAGCGCCAGACCCGCGGCGTCCGTGCGTCACGCCGGCGCGGGGAACCCGGTCCGACGCCGGAGCGCTGGGGGGCCTGGATCCCGAGCGACGATGTCGGCTGCCTGTGCGGGCGCCGCGGGCCCTGCGGTCAGCCCGAACCGGGTGGGGGAAATGCGCGACAGCACCGACCGGGACCTCCTCATCCTGAATGCCATTGGCGAGAACGAACGGCTCACCCAGCGCCACCTGGCTGGGGAGCTGGGCGTGGCCGTCAGCCTGGCCAACCTGTACCTGCGGCGGCTGGCCCTCAAAGGGTTCATCCGCGTCATCAATGTCCGCCCGCACCGCCTCCGCTACTTGCTGACCCCCAAGGGCCTCGTCGAGAAGACCCAGCTGACCTACACCTGCCTGGCCCGCACGTTCGCGCGATACCGCCAGGCCCGGCAGGCGCTCCGCGAGGCCCTGCGCCCGCTGAGCGAGGACGGGCACACACGGATCGCCTTCTATGGGACCGGCGAGGCGGCCGAGGTGGCCTATGTGTGCCTGAAGGAAACCGGCCTGGAGCTCAGCGCCGTCTTCGCCGCCGCCGGGGGCGAATCGTTCCTGGGGCTGCCCGTCCGGGGGCTGGACGCGCTGGTGCCAGCGGAGTTCGACCAGATTGTCGTCACGTTCTTCGACAGCCACGAGGGGACGGAGGCGCGGGTGCGGGAGCTGGTCGGGGCCGGGGTCTCGCGCGAGCAGATTGTGACGCTGCACGGCTAAGCGGCTGAGAGCGGACGACGGGACGCGTGGACGAAGGTCCCTCCGGACTGCCGACTGCGCAGTGCGGAAGGCGGAATCTGCCCAAGGCGAAGTGTGGAAGGCGGCCGGCGGAATTCCCGGCACGACCGGGTGAAGGTCCGGGGGCGGAGTCTTCGGCCCGGTGGGGCGATGCCCAGTCGCACTCTACACCCCGACATGCGCACTGAAGGGTGCGTTCCCTTAACTTCGAAATGGCGCCATCCGCACTTCGCAATCGAGGCGCGTCCTCGCGTCCCAGCGTTCAAGCCTGAGGCCGCCTTGGGCCTGCGAGGTGTCGGTCCCGGAGAGACCGACCAAGGACCCATGACGCATCCCAGCAGCTCATCGGCTGCCTGGGCCGGAAGTGCGAGGAGAGTGACCGCCGGTTCGAAGCCATCGACCGCCGCGTCGATCGCGTTGAGGCCAAGCTCGGTGAGCACGACGAGCGGTTCAGAGAGCTCCTCGATCATGGCGACCAGATCTCCCGCCGTCTGGAACGACTGGAGCAGGAGTATCAGGCAATCCTGCAGGGGCTCCGCCGGATTGAAAACCTGCTCAGCGATGAGCGAGGGCGGCGCGAAGTCCGGGAACGGGCGCTGGAAGAACGGAAGCGCCAGGCGGCCGCGCTCCCGGCCCGCATCCAGGAGCTGGAACAGCGAGTCCGGGGGTAACGCCTCTCGGCCAGACGTCGAGACAGGTGCCCATGCATCTGCCCCTGGCGGAGCCGATGCGTCGCGTGCGGTGATTCCCTGGCGAGCCCAGGATCCTCCAAGACCGTCGTGATCCTGGGTGCCGCCGGCAATTGAGGCTGGGAAGAATACCCCCTCTTTACATGGTGCACCGCGCCATGTAAGTGAGAGGGCGCAAGCCTGCCCGGACCTCTAAACCCAGAACCGTGCGAGAGGACGCAAGGACGAATGTCCGATGGCTGCCTCCGGCGCGAAACGTGCGCCCTTGACCGTTGGACCTCGGACCTTGGACATTTCGCAGTCCGTATCGAGCTGTGTCAAATTCGCAAGTGCGCAATCCGAACTTCGAAATTGACGCGCGTCCCAGCGTCCCAGCTTGCCCGCCTGCTAGCACATGGACCTTGCACGTTGTACTTCAGTATGGGTCTTCAGCCAAATTCGCAGTCCACAATTCGAAATTCGAAATGAGTGTCATTCCGCATTCCGAATTCCGCAGTCCGCATTTGGACGAGCGTCCTAGCGATGTGTCATTCCGCATTTCGAATTTCGCATTCTCCACTGGGATGATTTCGCACTGAAAGCGTCGCAAGTTAACCCAGGCAACGACGTGCCCCATTATGTTCCCCATTACGTTGGGGTTAGTAACCGGATTTTATCTGCAATTCGAAGCTCAGAAATGGTACGGCGATGATCGACCAGCGTAAGCAGGTGGTCCGAACGGCTGTTTCTCTACTTGAGGCCGGCCTCGTTTCGGGAACTGCGGGAAATGTGAGCGTTCGCGAAGTGGGCACCCAGTGCTTCCTGATCACGCCCAGTGCGGTGAACTACCGGGTCATGGGAGAGCAAGATATAGTTCAGGTTGACCTATTGAGCGGGTCCGTCAGGGGGCAAAGGCGCCCATCCACCGAGCGCGAACTCCACCGCCAGATCTACACGATCCGAGAGGATGTGAACGCGGTGATTCACTATCATTCGCCCTATGCGACTGCGGTCGCTGTCGCCCGGAAGACAATCCCAAACATTCTGGATGAGGGCATAGACCTGACGCCTATTCCGACGGTCGAGTACTGTCCGGCTGGGTCGCAGGAATTGGCTAGCGAAGTTGCGGCAAAACTCGCCGAAGGCCGCAACGCCGTCCTTCTAGCGAATCATGGAGCCGTGGTTGTCGGGGAGAATCTGAAAGACGCCCTGAATAGAAGCCTTGAAGTCGAAAGGCTCGCGCAGATCTACGTGTGGGCTGAGGCATTGGGAGGCGCCGTTCCCCTGGAAGAATGGGCCGTCGAAAGGAGCAAGGATTTTCTCACGCAGTATAGAAATGCAGTGGCCGCGGGGGCGACGCTCCAACCATCGCAGTCCACAGAAGACTCTGAGTCCCTATCCCTGGCGGACCTGGTCAGGTTCAGCTTTCGTAGCTGGATCACCTTCGGATCTCTGATCCATAACTTGGTCCTGCAGAGGCTTCGGCGGTAGCAAGATCATGAGAGCACTGATCTGCGATAACCATGAGCAAGCGGGTGCTGGGCTGGCAGCCCCGGGTCTCCTTCCGCCAGCTCGTGGAGTGGAGATGATGGTGGAGGCCGATGTGGCGCGGCAGGGGTGTCGCGGGTAGGCGGGGACAGTGCCCGGTGGGATAAGCAAGGATCAGAAGGGGTCGTGGTGGCGGTCGAGAAGGAGCGGAGATTACCGAATAAGGAGTCGCGGGCCCGGCCTGAAGGGGCTCGGCAGATGCGGGCACTCATCACGGCGGGGGGACGTGGGACGCGGCTTCGGCCCCTCACCCATACCAGCAACAAGCACCTCATCCCCATTGCCAACAGGCCGATGATCCACTATGCTCTTGAGGCGGTGGCGGCGGCGGGCATCCGGGAGGTGGGTATCGTGGTGAACCCTGACACGGGCCAGGAGATCATCCGCGCTCTGGGCGACGGGCGGGCCTGGGGACTGGAGGTCAGCTACATCACGCAAGAGGCGCCCCTTGGTCTGGCCCATGTTGTTCGCGCCGCGGAGGGATTCCTCCGGAGGGAGCCGTTCGTCTTCTTTCTCGGGGACAATGTGGTAGTGGGCGGCATCCGCCAGTTCGTGGAGCGCTTCGTCGCCGACGGCCAAGACTGCCACCTGGTACTCGCCCGGGTGCGGGACCCGCAGCGCTTCGGGGTTGCCGAGATCCGGGGCGACCGGGTGGTCGGTGTGGTGGAGAAGCCGGCGCAGCCGGCGAGTGATTTCGCTGTCACGGGGATCTACGTTTACGGACCGAGGATTTTCGAGGCGGTGCACGCCATCGGGCCGAGCGGCCGCGGGGAACTGGAGATCTCGGACGCTCATCAGTACCTCATCGACCGGGGCTGCCAGATCGGCTTCTCAGAGATCACGGGCTGGTGGAAGGATACGGGGAAGCCCGATGACCTGCTGGAGGCGAACCGGCTCGTCCTGGATCAGCTCTTGGAGCCGCGCCTCGCGGGCGAGGTGGACGCCCTGAGCGACGTGGACGGGAAGGTGGTGCTGGAGCCGGGCTCGCGGGTGATCGCCAGCCAGATCCGCGGGCCGGCTGTTATCGGGAAGGGTTGCGTGATCGAGCGGAGCTACATCGGGCCCTTCACGTCGCTGGGCGAGCGGTGCGTGATCCGCGACAGCGAGCTGGAGTACAGTATCCTCTTCGAGGACACGCAGATCCTGCACGCGAATGTCCGGATTGAGCGGAGCCTGCTGGGGCGCGAAGTGGTCATCCGCCGCGGCGAATCACGTCCGAGGACCCAGAAGTTCATTCTGGGGGACCAGAGCACGATCGAGTTGTGCTAGGGCAGGCGAGGAAGGGGAGCGGGATGATCGATGGCGTACGAGTGAAGCCCCTCAGCGTCCTGCCAGACGATCGCGGGTTCCTCATGGAGATGCTCCGCGAGGATGAGCCAATCTTTGAGCGGTTCGGCCAGGTGTACATCACGGGCTGCCGGCGGGGCGTGGCCAAGGGCTGGCATTACCACAAGGCCCAGACCGACCTCTTCGTCTGTGTTGGTGGCACGGCCCTGGTGGTCCTCTACGACCCGCGCGAGGATTCTCCCACGCGGGGCATGGTCCAGGAATTCACGCTGACCTCTCCACCCACTCAGGATCCTGCCCCCCTTCTGCTGAAGATTCCGCCGCTGGTCGTTCACGGGTTCACCGCCATAGACGGCGAGGAGGCGCGGGTCATCAATATCCCCACGCTCCCCTATCGACGCGAGGATCCCGACGAGTACCGCTATCCCTGGGACAGCCCCGAGGTCCCGTACCGGTGGCCGTCCGAGGTCGTGCGCGGAGGGTGAATGGCATGCGGCTCTTCGTCACCGGTGCCGCGGGGTTCATCGGGTCGAACTACGTGCGGCGGGTTCTGGCCACGACCGACGATACCGTGACGGTCTACGACGCACTGACCTACGCAGGCAACCTCGCCACACTCCGCGACCTGGAGGGCCAGCCGCGGTTCCGGTTCGTGCGGGGCGACATCTGCGACCGCGAGGCCGTGGCGTCCGCCATGGACGGGCACGAGGCGGTCGTGCACTTTGCCGCGGAGAGTCACGTGGACCGCTCCATCGTGGGCCCGGATGCTTTCGTACGCACGAACTGCGACGGCACGAACGTCCTCTGCGACACCGCCCGGCGCATGGGGGTGGGGCGGTTCCTGCATGTTTCTACCGACGAGGTCTACGGTTCGATTGAATCGGGGTCCTTCCGAGAGACCGACCCGCTCCGGCCTCGCTCGCCCTACAGCGCGTCGAAGGCGGGCTCGGACCTCATCGCCCTGGCCTACCGCGAGACCTACGGCTTGCCGATCCTGGTCACCCGCTCCTCGAACAACTTCGGGCCATACCAGCATCCCGAAAAGGTCCCCGCTTTTCGTCACCAACCTGCTCCAGGGGAAGAGGGTCCCGCTCTACGGCGACGGGCTGAACGTCCGCGACTGGCTGTACGTCGAGGACAACTGCGCCGCCATTGACCTCGTCCTGCGACACGGTGCGGTGGGGGAGATCTACAACATCGGCGCGGGGAACGAGATCACCAACCGTGACCTCACCGGCCGGTTCCTCCGGCTGTGCGGAGCCGGCGAGGAAATGATCGAGCACGTGCCCGACCGCCTAGGCCACGACCGACGCTACTCGGTGGACACGGCGAAGGTGCGGGCCCTGGGGTGGGAGCCCGCTCACGCGCTGAACGAGGCCCTGGCGCTCACCGTCCGGTGATACCGGGACAACCGCGGGTGGTGGGAGCCGCTGAGGCGGGGGTAGGGAGATCCGGTGCGCATCCTGGTGACCGGGCGAAGGGGCAGCTTGGCGTGGAGCTGATCGAGATCCTCGGGTTGGCCCACGAGGTCGTCGGGCTGGACCTGCCCGAGCTGGACATCACGGGGCCCGCCGCGGCCGAACAGGTGGCGGACCTCCGTCCAGCCTGGGTCGTCCATGCCGCCGCCGCGACGGACGTGGACGGGTGCGAGCGCGACCCCGCCAGGGCCCAGGCGGTGAACGGCGAGGGGACGCGGCGGGTGGCCGACGGCTGCCGGCGTGCGGGCGCGGGGATGGTCTACATTAGCACCGACTTCGTGTTCGATGGACGGAAGAGATCCCCGTACACGGAGGCGGACGAACCGGTGCCCCTGTCGGCCTACGGGCGCTCGAAGCTCGCGGGGGAGGGGGCGACCCGGGCCTTGGCGCCCCGCTGGGCGATCGTCAGGAGCGCATGACTGTACGGGGTGTCCGGCAGGAACTTCGTCAAAACCATCGTCGAAAAGGCGGCGGCGGGGGAGGCACTTCGGGTGGTGAACGACTAGGTCGGGTCGCCCACCTATGGCCGGGACCTGGCGCGGGCTCTGGCGGAGCTTGTGGCGCGCCAACTGACAGGTGTCTGCCACCTGACCAACAGCGGGTCCCGTTCCTGGTACGAATTTGCCCGGGCGATCCTGGAGCAGGCCGGACTCGCAGCAACAACGCTCCTCACGCCCATCAACTCCGCGGAGCTGAGCCGCCCGGCCCGGCGCCCGGCCTTCTCAGTCCTTGCCAATCGCGCGTGGGGGGCGGCGGGCCTCCAGCCCCTCCGACCCTGGCGCGAGGCGCTTACCGATATGATGGCGGGCTGCCGGGCTGTGGGATCTGCCTCATGTTGTGGCGCCCAGTGGCCGCTTCTGCCAATCGTTGCAGTCGACGGGTAGTCGAAGCCCTTGTGGGTCATAGACTCCCGATGCTTCACGAAGAATCATAAGACCACAAATGATGCAACGCAGACGTGTGGTGGGCATGGTCCGGCGAATTGCTGATTCGGACTTCAAGGAGGTAACGCCGATTGATGGAAGGACAGATTGCCAAAGCATGGCCCGGTCGTGCTTGAGGCGGAAAGAGCTTACCGAATGGATTTCCTCAATCCTCCTGCGGACAAACAGGTAGCAGCCATCTCTCAGGTCTCGATCGGTCCAAATGGTGAGCTGTATCCGCTCCCGATGGATGACGACTACGCGAAAGAGCGCGAGCGACTCGAGGCCCTGGTCGCAGCGCGCCGGCAGGAGGGCCGCGAGGTCGTCGTGGTCATGGGGGTGGGCTTCGTAGGCGCCGTCATGGCGGGGGTCGTGGCCGACTCGGTGAACCGTCGGACGGAGCGGCCCGGGAAGTTCGTCATCGCCATGCAGCGGCCCTCCGCTCGGTCCTTCTGGAAGATTCCGTACCTCAACCTGGGGATTCCGCCCGTGCAGTCGGAGGATCCCGAGGTCGAGGCGATCATCCGACGGTGCGTTTTGGAGAAGGGGACGCTCACGGCCACCTTCACCTATGACGCCCTGGCGCTGGCCGATGTGGTGGTGGTAGACGTCCAGTGCGATTACCTGAAGGAGGCATTGGGTGACGTACGGCAGGGGCGGGCGGACATTGCCGCCCTGGAGGCGACCTTTCAGGCCATCGGCGAGCGGATCCGGCCGGAGTGCCTGATCCTGATCGAGACCACCGTTCCCCCCGGCACCACCGAACACCTCGCCTACCCGATAATCAAGTCGGCGTTCGCCGCCCGCGGCCTCATGCGTCCAACAGGCAGTCATTTCGCCCCTCGCACTCAGCATTCCGCATTGGAAGATTCCGCATTCCGCATTCCGCATTCCGAAATGGACAGTGTTCCGGAGCCCCTGCTCGCTCACTCCTACGAGCGGGTGATGCCGGGCCGGCATTATGTGGCCTCGGTGCGGGACTTCTGGCGGGTCTGCAGCGGGATAAACGACAAGGCGCAGAAACGGGTAGTTCGCTTCCTGTCCGAGGTCCTCAATGTCGAGAAGTACCCGTTGACGGTCATGGATCGGCCGATCGAGAGCGAGACATCCAAGATCGTCGAGAACTCATACCGGGCCACGATCCTGGCCTTCATGGACGAGTGGAGCCGGTTCGCGGAACGACACGGCGTGGACCTCGCAAAGGTGATCGAGGCAATCAAGGTCCGCCCCACGCACAGCAATCTCATGTTTCCCGGTCCGGGTATCGGGGGATACTGCCTCCCAAAGGATGGGGCCCTAGGCCAGTGGGGGGTGAGGCACCTACTCGGGGACGAGGCGGCGGCTTTCCCCATCACCACGGCGGCCATCAACATCAACGACACGCGTGGTCTGCGCGCCGCCGAGCTTGCCCGTGAGGCCCTGGAGGCGATGGGGCGGCCCGTGGCGGGGGCGCCGGTCCTGCTGTGCGGGGCCAGCTACCGGGAGGACGTGGGGGACACCCGCTACAGCGGGTCGGAGATCATCGCTCGGCGGCTCGCGGAGCTGGGGGCGGAGATCAGGGTCCACGACCCCTACGTGGACCACTGGCACGAGTTGGAGCACCAGGATACGTACCCGGCCACGGGGCAGTCCCGCGCCCGATTCTTCAAGAACCAGGACAGTTTGGGCAAGGTCCGGGTTGAGAAGGATTTGGCTTCCGCCCTCCGCGGCGCCTCCGCCATCATCCTCGCCGTCCGCCATAGCCAGTACTTGGACCTTGACCCTGACTGGTTGGTGGCCCAAGCGGGCGCCCCTCTGGCTATCGTGGATTGCTTCGGCATTCTCTCTGACGAGAGTGTTCGATCCTGTCTGAAGCTTAGTTGTGAGGTGAGATGCCTGGGACGAGGACATGTAGCTCGACTCAAGGATGATCTCTAGACTGTTCTGCTCTCCTTCGTGTACAACCCAGAAACTTGCACCTGTAACGTCGAACCTCGCACCTGGAGCCTCGCACGGCGCCCATCCTCCTCTGACCCGGCCCTGGCGATCTTTGTTGCGTTGAAATTTTTGTGGAGTAATTCCCCATGAACGAGCAGCGGACGGCCTCGTCGGAATCCTCATCTCCTGACACGAGCCTGGCAGCCTCTTCGCCTCCAAACGCGCCCGGTCCCTCAGTTGCCGTCGTGGGATGTGGGTACTGGGGGAAGAACCTCGTCCGCAACTTTGCCGCCCTAGGTGCTCTGCAGGCCGTCTGCGACGCAGACGTGGATCAACTAAGAACCTTCAGGGATCAGTATCCACAGGTCCGCGCGACCCCCTCGTTCCCTGAGATCCTATCCGATACGAGCATTCCGGCCGTGGTCCTGGCGACGCCCGCGGCCATGCACTACAGGCAGGCGCGGGAGGCGCTCGAGGCAGGCAAGGACGTCTTTGTCGAGAAGCCGCTGGCCCTGACGGTCGAGGAGGGCGGCGCGCTCGTTGACCTTGCCGAGAAGACCCGGCGGATCCTGATGGTCGGGCACCTGCTCCAGTATCACCCCGGGATCCTCAAGCTCAAGAAGCTTGTGGACAAAGGGGCCCTGGGGAAGATCCAGTACGTGTACTCCAACCGGCTGAATCTGGGGAAGATCCGCACGGAGGAGAACATCCTTTGGAGCTTCGCCCCGCACGACATCTCGGCCATCTTGCTTCTGCTCGGCGAACGTCCTAGCGAGACCCAGGCCCACGGGGCAAGCTACCTGCATCCCGACCGTGCGGACGTAACGGTTACGACTCTGCGCTTTCCGAGTGGGGTAACGGGCCACATTTTTGTGAGCTGGCTCCATCCCTACAAGGAGCAGAAGCTGGTGATAGTCGGGGATCGGGGGATGGCGGTCTTCGACGATGTGGCCAAGGAACGAAAGCTGACGATCTACAACCACAGCGTGGAGTGGGTCGGTCGGGTGCCGGTTCCACGCCGCGACGACGGACAGGATGTTCCGTTCTCGCCCGAGGAGCCCCTGCGAGCAGAGTGCGCCCACTTTCTGCAGTGCGTTGCCACCCGGCAACGCCCTCGGACCGACGGCGAAGAGGGGCTCGCCGTCTTGGAGATCCTCGCGGCCTGCCAACGGGCCCTGGATGGGAAGCCGGCGGCGACACCCGTCCAGCCGCCCAGCCCGCCGAAGCGCGCCTACTTCGCGCACGGAACCGCGGTGGTGGACGAGCCCTGCGAGATCGGAGAGGGGACGAAGATTTGGCACTTCACCCACATCATGGCCAACAGCAAGATCGGGAAACGATGTAATTTGGGTCAGAACGTTGTCGTGTCACCGCACGTGACCCTGGGCGACAACGTCAAGGTTCAGAACAACGTATCCATCTACACTGGGGTGATCCTCGAGGACGACGTCTTCTGCGGACCCAGCATGGTCTTCACCAACGTCATCAACCCCCGAAGTGAGATCATCAGGCGCGACGAGTACAAGCCGACCCTGGTCGGGAAAGGCGCAAGCCTGGGGGCCAACTGCACCATCGTCTGCGGGCATTCCATCGGCCGGTATGCGTTTGTTGGCGCCGGCGCGGTAGTGACGAAAGATGTTCCCGACTACGCCCTGGTGGTGGGGAACCCGGGCCGGGTTGTGGGGTGGATGTGCGCCTGCGGGAACCGCATCGACTTCGCAGCGGGGGACGGCACCGGTGCCTGCCGTGTCTGCAAGCTGGAATACACGAAGGCCGACCAGGTGGTCCGTTCCAGCACCGACCAGGAAGCCAAGGGGGCCACCCGATGAATGTTCCGCTGCTGGATCTGAAGGCGCAATACGCGACAATCCGCGAGGAGATCCGGGCTGCGATCGACCGCGTCTGCGAGTCACAGCACTTCATCCTCGGCCCCGAAGTCGCCGCGCTGGAGACCGAGATTGCGGCCTTCTGCGGGGCGCGGTTCGCGATCGGCGTGTCCTCGGGGACGGATGCTCTCCTCGCCGCCCTCATGGCGCTCGAGGTGGAGCCGGGGGACGAGGTCATCACGACCTCGTACTCGTTTTTCGCGACCGCGGGGGTCATTGCGCGGCTCCACGCACAGCCGGCGTTTGCGGATATCGACCCGAAGACCTTCAATATGAATGCAGAGGATGGTGTCCGGAAGATCACTCCAAGAACAAAAGTCATAATGCCCGTGCACCTGTTCGGGCGGTGTGCCGAGATGGATCCCCTCCTGGAGGCCGCCAGGCAGAAGGGTATTGCGGTTGTCGAGGATGCCGCACAGGCGATCGGAGCATTTGATGAGAAGGGCCGGAACGCGGGTACGGTGGGGGCGATCGGCTGCTTCTCGTTTTTCCCCAGCAAGAACCTGGGGGCCTTCGGCGACGGCGGGATGGTCGTGACGGACGACGAGGGGCTGGCCGAGGCCCTTCGGATACTCCGCGTCCACGGGAGCAAGCCGAAGTATTTCCACCGAATCGTGGGCGGTAACTTCCGCCTCGATGCGCTGCAGGCAGCCATCCTGCGTGTGAAGCTGAAATACCTTAAGACCTGGACGGCCGGCCGGCGGTCGAACGCTGATCGGTACCGGTCGCTCTTCCAAGAGGCGGGCCTGCTGGATCAGGTTACGCCTCCGGAGGACACCCCCGGGCAGATCTACAACCAGTTCGTCATCCGCGTGCCCGAGCGCGACAGACTGCAGGCCTTCCTCAAAGAGCACGGAATCGGCACTGAGGTTTACTATCCGCTGCCGCTGCACGCGCAGGAATGCTTCAAAAGCCTGGGATACTCCAAGGGCGACTTCCCCAACGCCGAGCAAGCCTCCACCGACTCCCTGGCCATTCCCGTATATCCAGAGCTGACCGTCTCTCAGCAAGCGTACGTAGTCGAACAAGTCAAAGCCTTCTACCCTCGCTGATGGGAGTCCAAGATGCCCAGCGATCCGCAATCCGGAATCCGCGATGATGAAGACTGTTACCATCGTCGGCGCGTAGCCCCAGTTCATCAAGTGCGCACCCGTGTCCCGCGAGCTGCGGAAGGCCGCTACGGAGGTGCTTGTCCACACGGGTCAGCACTACGACGAAAACATGAGTGCCGTGTTCTTCCGCGAACTGCACATACCGGAGCCCGACTACAATTGCTTCGGCATCCTCGACGACAAAAAGATCCGTCGCTACTTTGAGTTAGGCTGCGAGGTAAAGGGTCTCGGCCGCGGCCACGTCAAGCGCATCAAAGATACAGTGCGAGATAAGAGGTGAATAGATGGATTTTATTGATTTGGCTGCTCAGCAGCGACGCATCAAAGAACAGCTTGATCGAATTATTTGGTGAATTTGGCCCATAGAGTTCAAAGGATTCTCTTTGTGGGTCACATCCTACATTATCTTGCTGGTTTAGTGGCTAAATTCATTCATATATTATCCGGAACATTCATGGAAATGCATTCTTTAAAACCAACTCCTCCCCCCTCCGCTGCTCTGTCGAAGCTGTTACAGCGCACCTGGGGCCATTTAAACCGGCGCCGAAAGTATCAGTGTGGCTTGCTTGTGGGATTGATGTTTGTCTCTGCGTTTGCGGAGGTGATCAGCTTGGGTGCTGTTTTGCCTTTTCTTGGAATTCTTACTGCACCAGATCGTGTGTATAAGCATCCCGTGGTCGCGGGATTTGCCTCGAAAATAGGTGTTACTACGGCCGACCAGTTGCTCCTGCCCATTACCGTGATTTTTGTCGTTGCAGCCTTGTTGGCTGGGGCTGTTCGCCTCCTGCAATTATGGGCAAACATGCGATTTTCCTATGCGACTGGCCATGATCTAGGAACCGCCGCCTATCTGCGTTCTCTTTATCAACCGTATAAAACACATTTGGGCCGTAACAGTAGTGAGGTGATCAATGGCGTGGATAAAGTGGATCAATTGCTCTCTCTTTTGCTTCAAACGCTGACTTTGCTGAGCGCTTTGGTCTTGGTGATATTCATTGTTCTGACTTTACTAGTGATTGATCCATTGGTTGCCATCTTGGCGTTTCTGGGTTTCGGGATATTTTATGGCTTGGTCATGTGGCTGACTCGACGAAGGTTACAGAAGAACAGTCAAATGATTGCGAGGTTACAGCCTCTGCGTCTAAAGGCCGCGCTAGAGGGACTTGGTGCAATCCGCGATGTGATTATAGGTGGACACCAAAAAACTTACAGTGATATAGTTAGACGAGCCGACCTGCCAGTGCGAATAGCACTAGGAAATAATACTTTTATCGGCGATAGCCCCCGTTACGTAGTTGAAACTTTTGGTATCGTGTTGATTGCTTTTATATCCTATGGCCTTGCCCGGCAAAAAGGGGAATTTACAGCGGTGTTACCGATTCTGGGAGCATTAGCCTTTGGGGCACAACGTTTACTGCCAGCCCTTCAGCAAATATACAGAGCTTGGTCAAGCATGGCAGGTAGCCGAGCCTCGATTGAGGATGCATTGGACCTTCTTGATCAGCCTATGCCGGAAGAGGCATTATCACCGCCTCCTCCGCCACTTGATTTCAGGCGGGATATCCGTTTCGAGTCCGTGAAATTTCAATACAGCCACGAAGGCCCTTTGGTCCTTGCCGGACTGGACTTAACGATTCCATATGGTGCCAGGGTCGGCTTTGTAGGATGTACAGGCAGCGGTAAAAGCACCACCCTGGATCTGCTCATGGGCCTGTTGCTACCGACATCGGGCGAGATTCTGGTGGATGGTTTGCCTCTGCAGGGCGAACGCCTGCGGGCCTGGCAGCGAATCATTGCCCATGTGTCACAAAGTATTTTCTTGGCCGATACCACATTGGCAGAAAACATCGCCTTTGGTATACCTCCCGAGGCCATTGACATGGATCGGGTTCGGCAAGCAGCACAACGGGCTCATATTGCTGAATTTATCGAAAGCAGCCCGGCAGGGTATAACACTATGGTTGGTGAGCGGGGTATTCGCCTTTCCGGCGGACAACGGCAGCGTATCGGTATTGCTCGCGCACTCTATAAGCAGGCTAATGTTCTGGTCTTAGACGAAGGCACCAGTGCACTCGACAACATCACGGAACGGGCGGTAATGGATGACATCGATAAACTGGGTCGGGATTTGACCATACTGATCATTGCCCACCGGCTCACCACGCTCAGCCGCTGTGACATGATCGTACAACTGGAGCGGGATAAAATGGCGACCCAGAGGACTTACGAACAGCTCCTCGATCAAAGCCCCACCTTCCGGAGCATGGCTGAAATTAGTGGTTTGGAATGATTTTAGGACGAAGATTTGCCTTTCTTCAAACCAACCTGTGTGCAAGAGAAATAAAGACGTCATTGTCTTTTAGCAATAAAATGAAACGGGGGAAAATAGTATGATTTCAGTATTTGGATCTTCTGTAGGCCAAGACGAGATTGAAGAAGTGAAGTCAAGTCTTGAAGCGCAGTGGATGGGCATTGGCCCAAAGGTGCGGGCATTTGAGTCAGCTTTTAGCCAGAGATTAAAACTGCCAGACTTTGCTTTACTGGATAGTGGATCAAATTCCCTTTATATGGCCGTTAAAATGCTCGATTTACCGAAGGGTTCAGAGGTTATCTTACCATCATTTACATGGATTTCCTGTGCGCATGCTGTAGTATTGTGCGGATGTAGCCCGGTTTTTTGTGACGTGGAACTTGAGACGCACAACGTTACAATTGATACGATTCTGCCCCACATTACTCCTAAAACAAAGGCCATTATGGTTGTACATTATGCCGGCAAGCCCGTTCGTATGGGGTCCATATTGGAATTGGGGTTGCCGGTTATTGAAGACGCGGCACACGCTGTTGATTCCAAACTAGGAGAGCAGTACTGTGGTTCAATCGGTACAATTGGAATTTATAGTTTTGATGCTGTTAAGAATCTTGCTAGCCCTGATGGTGGGGGTGTTACCGCGAAGGATCGTTCATTAGTGGAGCGCGTTAGAACAATGCGTTACTGTGGGATAGGAAAATCCGGTTTTGAGGCTTCAGCAACAAAGGATCGCTGGTGGGAATATAATGTTGTTGATTTTTTCCCGCGTTTTTTACCAAACGATATTGCGGCGTCTGTAGCGCTTGCACAGTTACGCAAACTTGATCAACTGCAGGCTCACAGAAAAAGAACTTGGGAATTGTATCAAAATGAATTCTCCAGCTTAGGGTGGTTAATCTGTCCCCAGAATGCAGCACCGGATGAGCAACACTCTTATTTTACATATTGCGTGCGCATAATGAATGGTAAGCGTGACGAATTTGCAAAATATCTTTTAGATAAGGGCATATACAGTACTTTGCGTTACCACCCACTGCATATGAACCAGATCTATAAGTCAACGGTAAAATTACCCATTTGTGAGCAACTGAACGAAGAGGCTCTTAGCTTACCGATTCATCCAAGACTAACGAAAGACGATCTGGAGCACATTGTTGCAAGTGTAAAACAATTTGGTTCATGAAATAGCAAGGGTATACAAGGAGCTATTCCTATGAAAGTTGCCATTCTTGCCGGTGGCCTCGGTACGAGGTTGGCCGAAGAGACTGAGGTGATACCTAAACCAATGGTAGAAATTGGTGGGAGGCCGATCCTGTGGCATATAATGAAGCACTACGCCCATTATGGGCATAAGGAATTTTTTGTTGCTCTTGGTTACAAAGGCGATCTGATTAAGAATTTTTTTATAAACTATGCAGCTTTAAATAGCAGCCTAACAGTGGACCTCTCTAAAGGGCAGTTGCAAATGCACAACAGTACGGTAGATGATTGGATTATCCATCTTATCGATACAGGGATAGATACACAGACAGGGGGAAGGCTGAAACGATTGCAACCGTGGCTGGAGAATGAGACATTTATGATCACCTATGGTGATGGGGTAAGCAATGTGGATTTGGACAAGCTGGTTGAGTTTCATCAAGATCATGGGCCGATTGGCACGGTAACGGCTGTACGTCCTCCGGCTCGTTTCGGCAGTATCCTTTTTGATGGCCACATAGTATCAAGTTTCACTGAAAAGCCCCAGATCGGGGAGGGTTGGATCAACGGCGGTTTTTTCGTGTTTGATCCGGGCATCTTCGATTACCTTGAAGGCGACAAGTGCATCCTTGAGGCTCATGGGTTGGAGAAGCTGGCTGCTGATCGCCGACTTGTAGCCTACAAGCACGAAGACTTTTGGCAGTGCATGGACACCCTACGGGATAAATATCTTTTAGAAAGGTTGTGGCAAGAAGGACGGGCGCCTTGGAGGGTTTGGAGTTGAACAAAGTATTCTGGATTGACCGACCGGCACTGGTGACAGGAGCCACTGGGCTCGTAGGAGGGTGGCTGGTTAAGCGCCTGCGTGAAGCAGGTTCCGACGTTGTATGTTTGGTACGGGACTGGGTTCCGCAATCAGAGTTGGTGAATTCCCGTCTCATAGAGCATGTTAAGGTTGTGCGGGGCGATGTTCGCGGTCAGGCCCTGCTGGAACGTGTTCTGGGTGAATACGAAATTGACACGGTCATACACCTTGCCGCGCAAACTATTGTGGGCATTGCTAACCGTAATCCTTTATCGACATTTGAAACAAATATTCAGGGAACGTGGAATTTACTGGAGGCATGCCGCCGTAGCCCAGCCGTGAAACAGATTGTAGTTGCCTCCTCAGATAAAGCCTATGGAGACCAGGATCAATTGCCTTATAATGAGAACGCACCGCTTCAAGGCCAGCACCCGTATGACGTAAGCAAATCATGCGCCGATTTGATCGCATCCGCTTATGCAAAGACATATGATCTGCCTGTGGTTATTACCCGATGCGGCAACTTCTATGGCGGCGGTGACCTGAACTGGAACCGGATTGTTCCCGGCACCATTCGGTCTGTTTATCGCGGCCAACGTCCTGTTATCCGTTCAGATGGTGATTATGTCCGTGACTATTTTTATGTAGAAGATGGCGCCGCCGCATACATGCATCTCACAGAACAATTGGCTGAAAGACCGGAGCTGAGGGGGGAAGCCTTCAATTTTTCAAACGAATTACAGATAACCGTACTGGAGTTGGTGGGGCAGATATTAACCTTGATGGGTTCCGGGTTGGCGCCGGATGTCCGCAGTGAAGCGTGCAACGAAATCCGCCATCAATACCTGAGTGCAGCGAAAGCACGGCGGTTGCTTGGCTGGCACCCCCTTTTTAACCTGGAAGAAGGCCTCAAGCAGACCATAGATTGGTATCAAAGTTTTTTCGCGGACTTAAAATGACTGAGGGCACACTTGCAAACCGCTTCAATTTTCAATCCACTTCCATTGCCGGGCTTATGGTTGTACAACGCAGGCCCATCGAGGATCAACGTGGTTTTTTTAGCCGCTTTTTTAGTGCCGATGAATTCCGGGAGGCTGGTTTCGGAAAAAGTATCGCTCAGATCAGCCACACATTTACGCGGAACAAAGGCACTGTACGCGGGCTCCATTTTCAGTATCCGCCTCATGCCGAGGTCAAAGTTGTTAGTTGTTTAAAGGGGGAGGTATTTGATGTGGCAGTCGATATCCGAAGAAGTTCTCCCACATTTCTGCACTGGCACGGAGAAATTCTGTCCGCGGACAATCAGAAGAGTCTGCTCATTCCTGACGGTTTTGCACACGGATTCCAGACCCTTGAAGATAATTGTGAAATGTTGTATTTCCACACAGCTGAATACAAGCCGTCTGCTGAGGGAGCAATCAATGTTCAGGACCCGGTGCTTGCTATTAGTTGGCCACAGCAAATTACTGAAGTATCTGAACGCGATAGAGTTCACCTAATGTTGTCGCATGATTTTATGGGAATTAAGCTATGAAATGCCGCCATTGTGAAGCAGATGTTACTAGTGTCTTAATCGATCTTGGTTCTGCGCCACCATCGAATGCTTACCTTACCAATCTAACGATGCGACGCCCTGAGAGATGGTTCCCTCTAAAAGTGTTGGTTTGCGAGAGCTGTTGGCTGGTGCAGGCCGAAATTTACTCAAGGGCGGCAGAACTCTTTAATGAAGAATACGCATATTTCAGTTCTTTTTCTGATGAATGGCTATCACATGCTAAAAGTTATGTAAGCGACACGGTTGATCGATTTGGATTAACCAGCGAAAGTTTTGTGATTGAGGTTGCCTGCAATGATGGCTATCTTTTGCAATACATCAAAAAAGCGGGTATTCCCTGTCTGGGCGTTGAACCTACTGCGAGTACTGCATCCGCTGCACGCCAGAAGGGGATAGAAATAATTCAGGATTTTTTTGGAGCTTCATTAGCAAACAAAATTGCCGCCGAAAGAGGGAAAGCCGATTTGGTGATTGCTAACAATGTATTGGCTCACGTTCCAGACATCAATGACTTTGTATTGGGCTTTGCTGGTCTGTTAAAGCCGCGAGGGTTTGCTACCTTTGAATTTCCACATTTGGTAAAACTAATTTCAAGAAATCAATTTGATACGATCTACCACGAACACTTTTCTTATCTGTTATTTTCTACTGTTGTTAGGATCTTTAGGCTAAATGGGCTTGAAATATTTGATGTGAAAGAGCTTGAAACTCACGGCGGAAGCCTCTGCGTTTATTCCCAGAAAGAAAACACGGGTGGAAGACCTATTGGGGCAAATGTTGCCAAATTGCTCAAAGAAGAAAGTGAAGCAGGGGTGAATGACATTAAGTTTTACCAAGGCTTTCAGAAAGTTGCTGAAAAAACAAAAAATGCGTTTTTAAGCTTTCTTCTGGAGGCCAAGGGTGGAGGCAAAATTGTAGCTGCGTATGGTGCGGCAGCCAAAGGCAACACTCTCTTGAATTATGCCGGAATCCGTCCCGACTTAATCTCTTTTGTCGTGGACCGGAACCCAGCTAAGCAAGGGAAATATATGCCCGGTAGTCGAATACCAATCGTTGATGAGGATCACTTGAAACGTATGAAACCAGATTATATTGTAGTTCTGCCTTGGAACTTGAAATCAGAAATAATACATCAACTTAGTTACATAAATAATTGGGGTGGTAGGATAGTGTTGGCCGTCCCACGTCTCGAAATATTGTGAAAGACCGCATCCTCTACGCCAAACCCTCGATCACTGAGTTAGAGGTGGCCTATGCCACCGACGCCGTCCGCAACGGCTGGGGCGAACGCTGTTATGAATACATCGACCGCTTTGAAGAGGCCTTTAGAGCCCACTTGGGCGTGAAGTATGCAATTGCCACGTCGAGTTGCACCGGCGCTTTGCACATGGGCCTAGCCGCATTGGGTATCGCCCCGGGTGATGAAGTGATCATCGCCGATACCAACTGGATTGCCACTGCTGCACCCATCGTATATCTGGGGGCCAAACCGGTGTTTGTGGACATTTTGCCTGATACCTGGTGCATCGCCCCGGAGTTAGCCGAAGCTGCCATCAGGCCTCGCACCAGGGCCATTATTGCGGTGCATCTATATGGCAATCTATGCAATATGGAGCGGCTGCTTGCCATTGGACAAAAGCATGGCATTCCGGTCATCGAAGATGCCGCAGAGGCCATCGGATCTGTGTATTACGGTAAGCGAGCCGGCAGCATGGGACTGTTCGGCAGCTTCTCCTTCCACGGGAGCAAGACGCTCACCACGGGTGAAGGCGGCATGTTCGTCACTAATGATGTCAACTTATATGAGAAAGTGCTGACCCTCTCCAATCATGGCCGAGCCCGCGGGCAGACCAAGCAGTTCTGGCCGGATATGGTGGGCTTTAAATACAAAATGTCTAACACGCAAGCTGCAATTGGATGTGCGCAGATGGAACGGATTGATGAGCTGATCAATCGAAAACGGGAAATTCTTGATTATTACCGCGAGCGCCTTGAGCCACTACAGGGGATCAGTATGAATCCAGAGCCAATAGGTACAGTTAATGGGGCGTGGATGCCAACAGCAGTGTTTGAACTAGAAACCGGTGTTACCCGCGAAAGTTTACAGGCTGCTTTTTCAGCCAATAACATCGATGCACGAGTTTTCTTTTATCCGCTTTCGAGTTTGCCAATGTTCGAGGAACGGTCGCAGAATCGGTGGGCGTGGGATATTCCAGGTAGGGCGATGAATTTGCCGAGTTATCACGACATGACGACGGTGCAGCAGGACCGGATAATCGAAATATTGCAATTTGTATCCAAAAGAACTTGTAAATATGTGGAATAAACAGAACAATTCAAATGCACGAATGAAGATCCTTGTTGCAGGCATTGGTGGTGCCTCTTTGGGCACGGAAATCGTCAAGTCTCTGCATTATGCCGGACAATATGAAGTTTATGGATGCGACATTTCTCCGTATGCATATGGCCACTACATGAGCGTAATGAAACGTACGAGTCTAGTGCGCAGGAGCAATTATGTTCACGATATTCTCAAAATATGCCTTGATGAAAATATTACATTTATTGTCCCAGGCGGAGAAGAACCGTCCGTGTTTTTAGCTGAGGCACAGGAAGTTTTGCTTAAAAATAACATCACCCTGGTAGGCAACACAAATGAGGTTGTCCGGTTGTGTTCGGACAAAGCGGGTCTGTTTTCATTTTTAGAGAAGCATGGTGTCGTGATACCTCGCACATATTCCGTTAGTAATGCGGCAGAACTTGAAGAAGTGCCTATACCATGTATTATCAAGCCGGCAACGGGCAGCGGTGGCAGCAATTTCGTCCAGCTTGCCGGAACGTTATCCGATGCAAAGGCCGCCGTGGCGTACCTTTTGCAAAATCATTCGAGGCCGATTATTCAGGAGTATATCCCCGAAGGGGAAGGTGAATACACAATAGGTGTTCTCCATTCACCGGAAGGTCGACTTGTGGGGTCTATTGCCATGCGCCGGATGTTCAACGCTAAACTGTCAGTTATGGCAAAAACCGACGTGGGGCTTATATCCAGCGGATATAGCCAGGGGCTTATTGATGATTTTGCTGACCTGCGCTGTCAAGCTGAACTAATTGCCGGTTTATGCCAGAGCCGGGGACCGCTGAACATCCAAGGCCGCGGCCGCAATGGCATACTTCTACCTTTTGAGATCAATCCGCGCTTTTCCGCCACGACGTATTTACGGTCTTTGGCTGGATTCAACGAAGTGGATATGCTTATTAGAATGCTTTCGACTGGGGTTGGACTGGAAAAGCTGACCATACACTTTGGATACTATTTGCGAAGCTTGACTGAAACCTTTGTAAAAGCGGCAAATGTGAAGCAATGATTAAGTGGATTACTCCCGAATTGGGGACAGCGGCTTTTGAAAACGCCCAGAACGAACCCGGCATTGTTGTCGTAGATGTGCGCAGCCTAGTGGATAAGAAAGGCAACCAGTCTGCCACGGTGAAAGGAATGCTTGATACGGCGCTGGAGGCTCTCAGACGGGGGCGAAAGACCGTGATCTGCTGTGATTATGGCATGTCCAGGAGCAACGCCTTGGCGGCTGGCGTCCTGGCTCTTCGTTCGGGCTTGGGGCTTGACGAAGCGGTTCGCGTCGTACTTGCCGCGACAGGCGAAAAAAACATTCGGATCGAGGTGTTGCAGGCCGTACGTCAAGCACTTGACCCCTGCCTTAAGCCTTTATTTCCATCGAATCAAAGACGGGTGCTTGTCACTGGTGGAAGCGGATTCATCGGTAAGGGTTTGGTAAGCGCCCTGGTTGACCGAAATATCGCCGTCCAAGCACCCAAGAGCAAACACATTGACCTGATCCACGACACGGTCAACCTTGATTTACTAGTCAAGGATCAAGGCATTGATACTCTGGTCCATCTTGCTAATCCCAGGGTTTACACTACCAATGAATCCTTAGGCGTCAGTTTGACCATGCTTAAAAGTGTTCTGGATGTATGCGTGTTAAATAATCTGCGCCTTATTTACGTCAGTGGCTGGGTGGTATATTCCGGTTATCGGGGAACGTTGCGTGCTGATGAACATCTGCCCCTCATGCCCAAGGGAACATACGGTCAAGCCAAGGCCCTTTGCGAACAATTGATTAGCTATCATCGCGAAAGGAGTTTAGCGCGATGTCTTATACTCCGCGCAAGTAATGTGTATGGCCGGGAAGGGATTGCCCCCCGGTTTATCTGGAATTTTAGGGCAAAGGCAGCGAAAAATGAGGATATCATCACCCATGAATATCTCAACGGTTTCCCGGCCCTGGACCTGCTTCATGTCAGCGATATGCGCCGCGCCCTTGTTTCGGCTATTGAATCAGATTTGGAAGGTGATTTCAATATCGGTACAGGCGAGTTAATATCTACCGCTTGGGGAGCGGAACACATTGTGGGAGCAATGAAGTCTCAAAGCAGGATATCGCATATCCAAATTCAGGATCATGTGGGCAACATTGCGATGGATTACACCAAGGCCAGAAATGAACTGGGATGGGAACCGCGTATCTCCTTCATCGAAGGTGTGCAGGAAATGCTTGAAAATAAAAAGGACTAACACAACGAATCAAATCAATGCCTCGAATGATGAACTCGAAAAACAGGGACTCTTCCCCTGGCAGCGCGGGAAATTGTTTTCCCAATATGAGAATATCCTTGGCCGCTACATCGTGCAAAGCGTGCTGGAAAACATGCAGCCCGGCCGCCTGCTGGATCTGGCATGTGGAAACGGTGATCTTACCAGCATGATGGCCGCCCACCTTGAGGAAGTGGTTGGCCTGGATGCATCTTTAACGCACATTGTGGAAGCCCGAAAGCAGCACCCAAGACTTACTTTCGTGCATTCTTTGGCAGAAGACTATCAGGACCGGGAAGGATTCAATACAATAACCATGATTACCCTGCTTGAGCATGTGCAGAACCCTTCTGAACTGCTGCGGGTTGTGGCCCGTAACCTTGCTCCTGGGGGGGTGCTCATAGCCCATGTGCCCAATGCCATGGCCGTCAACCGTAAAATTGCCAAGATTATGGGATCTCTTACTGATGAATATGAGCTTTCCCCTTTTGATATCAATATCGTCGGGCATCGACGCAGCTATGACCTGGATTTGTTACGCAAGCATTTTGAAGGGGCAGGCTTGAAAATCAAAAAGATCGATGGCGTTTTTTACAAGATGCTCTCCACTCCGCAAATCAACTGGCTTCTGGAAAACGGCCCATGGGAAGAAGGCGGTTTTGGCTGGGGACGTGTTGGGGCTGAAAAGGAAAAGGACTGGCGGCAGGCTTTTTGCGATGCATGTTATGAATACGGCAAGCAACGCCCTGAAGATTGTAACATCATTTATGCCGTAGGCACGATGACATAGTTGAGGTAGGGCCAGTCAAATCTATGACTCCACAGGGACGTAAAGCTGTCGCACGTTGCGAAAAATCAAAAAAGGTAGGATTACTAATCGGAGCATAAAATAGTTTACAGTGTGTTAGGTCCTGTGGTAGTGTTGCGGGCATGCAACTCACGGATGCCCGCTCGCTCCCTGCCGCCGCCCAGGAAGCGCTGCGGAAACGCGCCGTCGCGGCGGTGCGGACCGGGATGACGCACACGGAAGCCGCCCAGGTCTTCGGCGTGACCCGCCAGACCATCGGGAAATGGCGGGAGGCCTGGGAGGCCGGAGGGAGCCGGGCGCTCCAGGCGAAGCGGCGTGGCCGGCCCCCGGCGCCACGCCTGGCGCCGCATGAGGCGGCGTTGATCGTCCAGTGGATCGTGGGCCGCTGTCCCGACCAGCTCCGCCTGCCCTTCGCCCTCTGGACCCGGGAGGCCGTCCAGCAGCTCTTGGCCGAGAAGGTCGCGCTGCACGTCTCGGTCTGGACCGTCGGCCGGTACCTCCAGCGCTGGGGCCTCACGCCCCAGAAGCCCCGGCGTCGAGCCTGCGAGCAGGACCCGGCGGCGGTGCGCCACTGGCTGGCCGAGGCGTACCCGACCCTCCGCCGGGCCGCGAAGCAGGCCGGAGCCACGATCTACTGGGGGGATGAGATGGGCCTCCGCTCCGACCACCAGACCGGCACCTCCTACGGGCGGAAGGGGCAGACCCCGGTGATCCCGGGGACGGGGCAGCGCTTCCGGGGCCACGTCCTCTCGACCATCACCAACCGGGGGCAATTGGCCTTCATGGTGTTCCGGGGCCGCTTCACGACCCCGGTCTTCCTCCGGTTCCTCCGGCGCCTGCTTCGGCACGCCCGGGGCCGGGTGTTCCTCATCCTCGACCGGCACCCCGTGCACATCGCGGCCGCGGTGGCGCGCTGGGTCGCGCACCGCGCCGACCGCCTCCGGCTGTTCTTCCTCCCTGGCTACAGCCCCGAGCTCAACCCGGATGAGTTCCTGAACAACGACGTCAAGGCCAACGCCCTCGGGCGCCGCCGGCCCCGGGAGGAGGCGGAACTGACCGCTTCGCTTCGCTCCTACCTCTGGAGCACCCAGCGGCAGCCGGCAATCGTGCAGAGTTACTTCGAGGCACCCAGCGTGCAGTATGCTGCGCTGTGAAAATGTCACCTATTAACTGCTCTGGGTAATAATAATATGGTGACATCTATTTGTTTAATGAACAATGTGCAAAAGCTTAATTCTCTCTTGGCAATTGGACAACTTGTTGTAGTTATAGATTCGATCAAGCTCAATCCCATAAAGGGGAGTGATGCATCATTAATCTTGCAGAAATAGATGAACCTTATATGTCGCTGTCGTCAAAACTCACGCTCGTCATTCCGACCTATAACCGAAAGCGCTATGCGCTTCGCACCATGAGGTATTGGTCTGACAGTGAGGTTACGGTTTATGTGCTTGATGGTAGCGAAGAAGAGATTAAACCTGATGCTTTAGTCGACATTGCGTCAAATGTTCATTATCACCACCTTCCTGTTTCTGTTTTAGACCGAATCGGGATGGCTGGAGATTTAGTAAAAACTGAGTATGCTGAGTTACTTGGTGATGACGAATTTTTCATTCCGAGTGCCCTAGAGGCTTGCATTGCTGAGCTCGAGGCTGACAATAGCCTAGTATCGTGTATGGGTCGCGCCCTAAAGTTTTCTCCAGAAAAAGCAGGAGTTATGGGTGAGGCTGCGTACGAAGAGATGAAAGGTTACAAGGTGCTTCAGAATGATCCAGTTGATCGCATGATTTTTCACATGGATCCCTACCAGCCTTCCACTGTTTATTCGGTGATTAGAACATGGGTCTGGAAGCGCGCTGTGAGCATATTGCCTGAGAAGGAGTTTCTTGACCTCGGGACGGCAGAACTTCAGTTTGAGTTAGCGGTTTCTTATTTTGGAAAATCCAAAGTAGCCCCAATTTTGATGTGGCTCAGATCCGGTGAGAATCCGCCAAATCGCAATCTTGAGGATACGCCATTTCATAAATGGTGGATAGATCCTAATATGGGGGCCGATCGTGACACTTTTTTAGCGATCATGGCGAGTGCTTTGGCAGTAGACGATTCAGGCAAGCTTGTATCCATTCGGGAAGGGGTGCGGCAGGCTTGTCAAGCCTATGCCAGCCAATATCCCTATGATAATTCTGGTATTCGCGCAGAAGCGTGGGGGGGGGGATATCAGCAGGCTATCGTTTTCTATTCGCAAAAACTCTGCTCAGCAACTGTCCATCGAATCCCACGACCAATCAAAGAACTACTTAAGGTTGTTTTGGGGCCATTTCGACCCGCCCCCCCAAAAACCCTTCTTGAGGCAGCCAGGGATCTTGAGGAGACTGGGGTGTGGGTCGATTTCGAAGAGCTTGCCAAGATTGAGGCGCTTATCTCTCAGTTTCATTCAGTCCAACCAGATCAATGACAACACAGGGCTACAGTAGTGATGAACATAATTTCAGAGTTGCCATCATCGGTGCCGGGTACATGGCACAGGAGCACATTCGTGCATTTGCCAATCTGCCGCAAATAGAAATAGCAGGTATTTATTCACGAACGTGCGGCAAGGCCGAGACGGTTGCTACACAACACGGAATAACCAGGGTCTGTGGCTCAATAGCGGAACTTTACCGGAAGACCCAAGCGCATTTAGTCGTGATTGCGGTATCCGAACTCTCGGTCCGTGGTGTCTGCCTCCAAGCATTCAAATATCCCTGGATCTGTCTGATCGAAAAACCGGCGGGGTATAACCTTGCGGATGCCGAGGCAATTGCACAAGCCGCACGCGAAAGCGGCCACACGGCCTATGTTGCCCTCAATCGGCGGCACTACGGCAGCACTCGAGCGGTAATGGCGGAGTTAGAACACGCGAATGGTCAGCGGCTGGTTCATGTTTACGACCAGGAAGATCCTCGGGCCGCCCTCCAAGCCGGGCGACCGGAGCAAGTGGTGCGGAACTGGATGTATGCAAATTCTATTCATGTCGTAGACTTTTTACGCATATTTGGCCGAGGTGAAATCGTGGCGGTAGAGCCTGTCATTGCATGGCAGCCCACTGAACCGCAGTGTGTGCTCGCAAAGATAAGTTTTGCCTCAGGCGATATCGGGATCTACGAAGCGATCTGGAATGGTCCAAGCCCTTGGGCGGTCACAGTCACTACACGGGAAAAACGTTGGGAAATGCGACCCCTGGAACAGGCGTCGTTTCAGGTTTATGGATCAAGAAGGCTGGAGGCTTTGCCAGGGAACCCTTGGGACACTGAGTTTAAACCGGGGTTGCGTTTGCAGGCGGAAGAAGCGCTCAAAGTTATTAAAGGTTTGCCTTCTATGCTGCCAACCCTTGGAGATGCACTGGAGACCATGAAATTAGTGCGGGACATCTATGAGCTATAAGATTCTGATCGTTGGCGCAGGTCAGCTTGGCTCACGATATCTCCAAGGTATGGCGAAGGTCGCTCTGCCGCTTGATATTTTCATAAGTGATGTTTCGAGTGATTCTCTGGCACGCGCCGAGGTGAGATGGCACGAGGTGGCTAATTCAGATAGTCAACACAGCTTGCGATTTGGATTCGGATTATCACACGTCCCGCAGGAAATTGATGTTGCAATTGTGGCAACCGGTGCGGATGTCAGATCTCAAGTGGTGAGCGCTATCTCTCTGCATTGTACTGTGCGTTACTGGATTTTAGAGAAAGTCCTTGCCCAGAGTTTACAAGAAATGGATCAAATTCAGGGCGTCATAGGGAACAACAGTAAGGCCTGGGTGAATACTCTACGCCGGACGTTTAATTGGCATAAGGAAATCAAGGCGAAGTTAGGACAATCAGGTCCATTTGCAATCTCAGTTGTAGGCGGCAACTGGAGCCTTGCGAGCAGTGCAATCCATTTCCTTGATATGCTCGCTTGGATTAGTAATGAACAATTGCTGAGTATTAATACGCAGCACCTTGATGATCATTGGCATGAGAGCAAGAGGTCCGGGTTCTGGGAAATCTATGGCACGCTGGCGGCGCGTTTCTCTAGTGATTCAGTGGCTACACTGACGTGCCAGAAGTTGAACCAACCCTACATTATTTGGCTGCGTGCCGGTCAAGATGACTGGAAGATCAACGAGAGCTTAGGCATCGCAGAGAATGCCGCTGGGCTTGTTGTGCGGGGAAAGTTCAGCTACCAAAGTGAGATTACCGCTCAACTTATTGAATCTATTCTGGAAACCGGACAGTGTGAATTGCCATCACTCAAAGTATCAGCGGAATTGCACCGCCCACTTATTCATGGGCTTCTGGAACACTGGAACAAAAACATGCCGAATAAAAGCAGCCGCGTGCCAATAACGTGAGCCCGAAATGTCGATGAATGTTTTGATCACGGGTGCTGACGGCTTCATCGGCTCGCACCTTACCGAAGCCTTAGTGCGAGCTGGCCATAGGGTTCGCGCTTTTGTGCTCTACAACTCTTTTAATTCTTGGGGTTGGTTGGATCACTGCGGCAGAGATGTGAAGGGCCAGTTTGAAGTTTTTGCCGGTGACATTCGCGACCCCCACGGGGTAAAGACAGCGATGCAGGGGTGCGATGCAGTGTTGCATCTGGCGGCGCTAATTGCGATCCCCTACTCTTACCACTCGCCCGACACCTATGTGGACACCAACGTCAAAGGTACGTTGAATGTGGTACAGGCGGCACGGGATCTGGGCGTGGGCAAAGTGGTGCACACTTCCACCAGTGAGGTCTATGGTACTGCGCGGTTTGTGCCGATCACCGAGGACCACCCACTGCAGGGCCAGTCTCCTTATTCGGCGAGCAAGATTGGTGCTGATCAGATAGCGATGTCGTTTCACACCTCGTTCAACACGCCAGTAGTCACACTAAGACCGTTTAACACCTATGGCCCGCGGCAGTCGGCGAGGGCGGTGATCCCGACCATCATCACCCAGATAGCCCACGGTCTGCGGCAGATCAAATTGGGTGCGGTGCATCCGACTCGCGATTTCAATTATGTGGCCGACACGGTGGCGGGTTTTAGAGCCGCTCTTGAATCCAACCGAGGCATCGGTGAAGTGATTAACATCGGCAGCAACTTTGAGATTTCGATTGGCGATACAGCCCGTACCATTGCCCGTGTTATGGGTGTGGAGATCGCCATCCTCGCTGACGAGCAGCGTCTGCGCCCGGAAAAAAGCGAAGTCGAGCGCCTCTGGGCCTCAAACACTAAAGCTGCCGAACTGTTAAACTGGCAGCCCCAGTATGGCGGGCTTGAAGGCTTCCGTCGCGGCCTGACTGAGACGGTGGCTTGGTTTACTAAGCCCGATAATCTCCAAGTCTATAAAGCAGATATTTATAACCTATGAGCAATAAGAGTAAGGTGGAAGGATCTTCCGCAAACCTCACCGCGATGACTCATTTGATAAGTAAAGAGTAGAGGTGAAAGACATGGCTGAATTAAGAATACAAGGTCGAATCATTGGTGACAATCATCCTCCTGTTGTCATCGCCGATATAGGTATCAATCATGAAGGTTCTTTAGAAACGGCAATATCAATGGTTGATGCGGCAATTGATGCAGGTGCCGAAATCATCAAGCATCAAACTCATATCGTTGAAGATGAGATGTCCGATGAAGCTAAATCGGTTATCCCGGGTCATACAGTTGAATCAATTTATGAGATCATGGCTCGTTGTGCTCTGTCTGAGATTCAAGAAAGGCATCTGATGAAGCATGTCCAGAAGAGGGGAGCTATTTTCATTAGTACACCATTCTCGAGAGCTGCGGTTGATCGCTTGGTTGAATTTAACGTTCCTGCCTTTAAAATTGGTTCAGGCGAATGTAATAATTATCCTTTAATTAACTATATCTCTCGTTTTGGTAAGCCGATCATTGTCAGTACAGGTATGAATTCAATTGAGACTGTGCGGCCATCGGTTGGGATTCTCCGAAATGCGCAGGTACCGTATGCCTTGCTCCATTGTACAAATATTTATCCCACCCCGCCTGAATTAGTACGGTTAGGCGCAATGAATAAGTTAAAGGAGGCTTTTCCTGATGCGGTTATCGGTCTTTCAGATCACACCACTTCGAATTATACGTGTCTCGGTGCCACGGCCTTAGGCGCATCCATCCTTGAAAGGCACTTTACTGATCGCATGGATCGTCCTGGACCCGACATCGTATGCTCGATGAATCCAGCTGCGCTGACGGATCTTATTAAGGGTTCTAAGACAATCTTTGCAGCTCGTGGCGGCGAGAAAGGGCCAGTGGAGGAAGAGGCGCCGACAATCGCCTTTGCTTTTGCATCCGTGGTGGCAATTCACGATATTGCTCCGGGCCAACTTCTGAGTGAGGAAAACCTTTGGCTTAAAAGGCCCGGTAGTGGCGATTTTACAGGTTTGGACTACGAGATGTTGTTGGGCAAGAAGGCCCTGGTGGAAATTCGCCGTGGATCTCAAATTAAACGTACAGATATCAGTGAATGAGCAATTTAAAATGTCTTTTGATGTCGTTATTAGCGGCGCATCGGGCTTCGTTGGCCGAGCGCTTATGAGACAACTTTCGAAAAATGGTTTTTCAGTGACAGGCTTGTCGCGCCGACGAGTGAGTGGGCTTGCTAGTGTTGCCAGCTATACTGATTCACCGATGCCAGACGATGGTGTGCTTGTCCATCTGGCGCAAGGGCGTGATGCTTCAGGCACATTCAATGATGGGGGCATTGAGCTCTGCCGCACGCTTGCAAACAGGCCTTGGCGGCACATTGTTTATGCATCGAGTGCGATTGTCTATGGAGATGGAAAAGAATATCCGCGCCGGCCAGAGGAGCTGGTTTCCGCAACCAGCGTTTACTCGCACGTGAAGCTTGCCTGTGAAGAAGTTATATCCAATGTCGGTGGTACGTGCCTGCGTTTTGCCAATCTCTATGGAACGGGCATGGGCACGAATTCAGTTATTTCTGACATCTTGCGCCAGATCCCGGGGGAAGGCCCTTTGAGACTGCGTGATGTGTCGCCAGTACGCGATTTTCTTTGGATTGAAGATGCCGCCCGCTGCCTTTCGGCTGCCTGCCGAATAATGCCTGGGGGGATCCTGAATGCTGGCAGCGGGATCGGTATGGCTGTGGGTGAAGTTGCGAAGTTAGCGCTGAGACTTGCCGGGGAGGGTTCGCGGCCTGTTGTTGGGATGGGTAGTTCGGGTCGTGCATCTTATATAACGCTCGATATCAGCAAGACCCGATCAGCACTGAACTGGTCGCCTGAAGTTGATATTTCTGCAGGCCTTTCTTCCCTACTGGGTATGAAAAAGAATGATGAATAGCAGACGTTTAATAGCAGTATTTTCCGGAAATCGTGCGGAATACGGTCTTCAGTACCCAATCCTGCAAGCGATCAAAGAACATCCTGGACTCGAGTATCGATTGGTTGTTTCAGGCGCTCACCTTGAGAGTAATTTCGGGCGGACAATCACGGAAATCCGCGATGATGGCTTCGATATCCATGCCGAGGTCGCCATTGACATGAGTGGAGGTGAAAAGGTCTCGACTGCGCGGGCCATAGGCACCGGCATCTTGTCATTAGCGCCGGTCTTACAGGCAATGAATCCGGATATCTTTCTTGTCTATGCGGACCGTTTTGAAGGCTTTGCCGCCGTAATCACGAGCACCCAAATGAACATTCCCACGGCTCATGTCGAAGGCGGCGACATCACAGAGGGCGGTGCGCTCGATGATTCTGTACGGCATGCCATGACAAAACTTGCCCATTTGCATTACACGACTAACGAACAGGCGACAAACCGCATTCTGGCCATGGGAGAGGAACCTTGGCGTGTTCATACCGTTGGCTTTCCCGCGATCGATCTGATAGTCCATGGGTCCTATGCGACACCGGAAGATTTAACGCAGCGCTTAAAGCTTGATCCGCAGAGGCCTATCGTCCTCTTCACCCAACACTCGGTAACAACAGAGTTTGAGGATGCAGCCCCGCAGCTGCGCCCATCCCTGGAGGCTTTGACACGGTTGGCTAACGACGGCGTTCAAGTGATCCTGACCTATCCGAATAATGATGTGGGCGGGGAGATGATTACCCGCGTTCTACGGGAGTTCGTAGGTGCCAGGCATCGGAACATGCAGCTTCACAGATCCCTGGGCCGTTATGTCTATCATGGACTGCTGGCGCTTGCCAAACTTACTGATTGGCGTGTTGCCTGCGTCGGCAACTCCTCATCCGGCATTAAAGAAACACCGGTCTTCGGCTGCCCTACGGTCAACATCGGATCCCGACAGCAAGGGCGACTGCGCGGCGACAATGTGATGGATGCGAATTACGACGCGGAAGAGATTTATGCCGCCGTTTGGCGTTGCCTTTTCGATGGGGAGTTCCGCGCCATTTGTGCGTCGACGGGGAATCCCTATGGAGGCGGCAGGGCCGGGGAACTGATCGCCGAGAGCCTGGCGACCATTGATCTTGATCCGAAAATCATTCTTCGCAAGCGTATGATGCTCACTGGCGAGCGCAAGGGTGACTGGTTTCGTTGAGTATGGGCAAGCATGTCCTTGTTTGCGGCGCCGGCTCTATCGGCAGGCGCCATATCGCAAACCTGCTGCGGCTGGGGGCAGAAGTATCGGTGTGGCGGGCGAGGGGCGATCTGTTGGCCGAGATCGCTCACGATTTTCCGGTGCAGACCTGCACCGACCTGCCAAATGCCATCGCAGGGGCTGAAGCGGTGGTGGTGGCGACGGCAACGGACCAGCATGTGGCAATAGCGGCAGAGGCACTGAAAGCCGGCCGGGCTTTGTTCATTGAAAAGCCGCTATCCCATGATTGGACCGGAGTTGACAGCCTACGCCGTCTTGCGGAGGGCGCGGTTGTGGAAGTCGGGTGCCAGTTTCGCGCTCATCCAAACCTAAACGCTCTGGCGCTTATGCTCGGCAAACAAGAATATGGTCGGCCCCTCACCTATCGGTTAGCGATGGGCCACCGGCTGGACGCCTGGAGACCTACTCAGAATTATCAGCAGGGATACAGTGCCGATTCAGCGCGCGGGGGTGGGGCGCTATTTGATCTGATTCACCAGATTGACATTGCCCTCTGGCTCTTCGGGCCGGTGGTGGCGGTGCATGCTGTGCTAGCAAAACTTGGCGACCTGAATATCCGAGGCGACGATGTCACTAACCTACTACTGACCCATAAAAGTGGAGTTACGGGACACATCCAACTCGATATGGCGAGCCCCGTATATCGCTGTGAGGCAGAGGTTATGACAAGCAAGGCTCTCCTTCGCTGGTCGAACGCAGAAGGCCTGCTGCGCCGCCAGTCGCCGGAGTGCGAGACCATCATCGATCGCCTGCCGGAGGGGTTTGAGCGGAATGATCTGTTCTTGACCCACATGGCGCATTTCCTCAAGCGAGTGGATGGTTCAGTCCTGCCGCCATTTTGTGCATTTGAGGATGGGGTTGCGGCGCTTAAGGTGGCACTCGGCGCGCGTGAGGCCAATGCGATGGGTCAGATGGTGAGAATTTAGGAGGATTATCCATGGTGACACTTTGGTGACACTTTGCGTAATCTCTGCCCGTGGTGGCAGCCGAGGACTTCCAGGCAAAAATATCCGGTTGCTCCTGGATAAGCCATTGATTGTCTGGTCTATTGAGCAGGCACTGGCGACGCCAGAGATTGATCGGGTTGTGGTTTCTACCGACTCGGAGGAGATTGCAAGGGTGGCCCGAGAGGCAGGGGCAGAAACACCTTTCATGCGCCCCGCGCATCTTGCAACCTCGGAGGCGGGTAAGTTCGACGTCTTCAAGCATGCCTTGGCATCTTGCGAGAAGTATTATGGTGAGGAGTACGAATTTTACCTTGACCTTGACTGCACCAATCCGCTGCGCGACATCAGCGACATTTCCGCCTGTATCACCCAATTCAGAGATCGCCGGCAACATGGTGTCGATGGTATTTTTACCATCTGCCTTGCCCGTAAAAACCCTTATTTCAATCTACTCGAAGCGGATGATGCAGGGGCGATGAAAATCTGCAAGAAGTTGCCCGGCCCCATTGTGCGACGTCAGGATGAACCACCGGTCTATGAACACGTGGCAAGCATCTATGTTCTTTCGCCGGACTATATACGTAGCGTCTCTTATCTTCTTGACGGGCATATGGAGGGCTATGACATTGGCAGAGAAAAAAGCCTCGATGTTGACTCCGACTTTGACCTCTTGCTGATTGAATACCTGATGAAGCGCAAACTGGGACTCTTAACATGAGCTTGGATACCGACATCAAGGGTAAACGGGTTCTGCTCTTGGGTGCATGCGGTGTTTTGGGCCGCGCGCATGCTCGTATTCTCGTTGAACATGAAGCCCGGCTAATCGTTGCCGACCGGCCGGGCAGCAGTGTACTGGAGGATGCGAAGTTTCTGGGTGTCTATGGTGTGGAGATCGACGCCACCGACGAGGCAAGGATGGTTGATGGGATAGCTAAAGCGGCAAATCAACACGATGGGCTGGACGGCGCAATCTTTAACGCTGCTATCACCAGTGAGGGACTCGCCGCCATCGGGGATCCATTCCATCCCTTTGAGGAGTACCCACTTGCGCTTTGGCAAAAAGCGATTGATATCAATTTGACCGGTGCCTTCCTGTTCGCGCGAGAAGCCGGGAAGATTTTAAAAGGCGGCGGTGGAGGCAGCCTGGTCAATGTCGCCAGCATCTATGGTGTGGTGGGCCCAGATCATCGCCTCTATGACGGCCAATCCTTTCAGTCATTTCCTGCCTATTCCGCCTCTAAGGCAGGCATCATCGGCCTCACGCGTTGGCTCGCCACCTGGTGGGCAAAGGATGGCATCCGGGTAAACAGTGTTTCGCCTGGAGGGGTTTATAACAATCATAACGAACGTTTCGCAGCTGCCTATGGTAGCCGTACGCCGATGGGCCGCATGGCGCAACACGATGAAATGACAGGCATATTAATCTATTTGCTGAGCGACTCCTCGCGCTACTGCACGGGGCAGAATTTCGTTATTGATGGCGGATTTACGGCCTGGTAGCTGTTTTTCCCAACTTATGAACGCAAAAATCTATGTTTAAGCCTTGCGAGATCTGCGGTACTAATGATTGGCATTTCATTTATGAAGGGCCGGTAAGGACCGGTGCCGTCGTTACACGGACCGAGGGTGGAAAAGTTGCACTCTGTGGCGGCTGTGGTGTCGCTCGTCTTAACGAAGAGTTGAGCATCCCTGCTCTGGCCTATGAGAGCGATGACTACCGCACCGCGATGCAGCAGGGGCTTGAGGTTGAGGATTTCTTTTCCCACGCCGACCCGACCCAAATTCATAATTTGTTAGCCTTCTGGCCTCTGCGCCTTCGCGGCCAAATCATTGCTGATATTGGGTGCGGTGCCGGAAGTTTTCTCGACTATGTCTCCGGGTTGGCTGACGAAGTTATCGCTATAGAGCCGACTGAGCGATATCACAATTCATTACGCCAACGCGGCTATGAGGTCTATAGCTATGCGGCCGATGCGTTGAAGGCTCGTCCTGCAACTGTTGATCTTGCCGTCACCTTCCAGGCGATTGAGCATGTGTCGAACCCTCGCACATTCTTGTCTGAGATCGCAGCGCTGTTGAAGCCTGGTGGTGCCCTCGTTATCGCAACGCCTAATCGCGAGGATATTTTGATGAAGCTGCTACCGGAGGAGTTTCCAGCCTTCTTTTACCGCACCGCCCACCGGTGGTATTTCGATCGTTCGAGCTTACGGCGCTGCGTTGAAGCGGGGGGTAGGCTACAGGTCGAGTCAGAACGCTATCTTCATACCTATGGGATGTCAAACGCGTTTTCCTGGATGAAGGAGCGCCGACCAAGCGGTAATACCACCCTCCCCGGTATCAATAATGTGGCAGATCAGTTATGGAGCAGCTATCTTGAGACTAGTGGCCAAGCAGACACACTTTATGTCTTGGCGCGTAATTCGACCTAGGCATACTTTCTACTTTGCTTTGCAGCTTGTTACCTATGGAGCCGATCAATGAGTGGTGAAACCTTTGAGGACCTTACAGGCAAGACTTTTCTGCCGGAAAGGTCGACAATAAAGCAGGTAATCTGCAACCTGGACGAATCCCACGTGAAGATTGCACTGGTAGTTTCGGATGACCGGGTTTTGCTGGGGACAGTCTCTGACGGCGATATTCGCCGCGGTTTACTTCGGGGCCTAGATTTCAATAGCCCGATCGACACCATCATTCACCGCGACCCCTTGGTGGTGCCGCCGCAAATGAGTCGAGAAACTGTTCTCCAGATTATGAAGGCTAATAAGATTTTTCAAATACCCGTGGTGGATGAACAGCGCAGGGTAATCGGACTGCATCTATGGGACGAACTTGCGGCACCTGCTGCCCGGTCTAACCTCATGGTCATCATGGCGGGGGGGCTGGGCACGCGCCTGTACCCGCATACCGAGAACTGTCCTAAGCCGCTGCTGAGGGTTGCCGGCAAGCCCATGCTGGAGCACATCATTGAGCGCGCTAAGGCCGAAGGGTTCCAAAGGTTTGTACTGGCTATTTACTACTTGGGCCAAATGATTGAGGACTACTTCGGCAACGGCGAACGCTGGCAGGTTCGTATTGATTACCTGCGCGAGCAATCACCCATGGGTACTGCCGGTGCGTTGGGATTGCTGGACCCTCGCCCAGATGCATCATTTATCGTGACCAACGGTGATGTCCTCACCGACATCCACTATGGTGAGCTACTGGACTTTCACACTCGCCAAGCTGCGGCAGCCACTATGGCAGTGCGCCTGCACGAATGGCAACACCCCTTCGGTGTAGTGCAAACCAAAGGAGTCGAAATTGTCGGTATTAAAGAAAAACCCATTGAGCGTACCCACATCAATGCCGGTGTTTACGCCCTCGAACCCGAATCATTAGATGCCTTAGACCCTGCAGAGCACTGCGATATGCCGACTCTTTTTGAGCGACTTCAACTTAGACACAAGCGCACCGTTGCCTATCCGATGCATGAACCGTGGTTAGATGTGGGAAGTCCAGTGGATCTATTTGAGGCCCAGAATAATTTAGTGCAGGAATCGAAATGAAAAATCATTGCTCAAATTCTACAGCGAAAGAAAAGCAATAACGATTATTTATGCCCGGAATAGCACGCCACCTAATCACTACAGCCGATGAGAGAACTTGGAAATTCGGCTGTCCCGTCCTTTTTCTAGGCGAGTGGTGTCAACTATACAATCGAAGGCACATATGGGAAAAAATGGACTTCGTCGTCGCAGAACCCTATGGATTCGATCATCTACAAAGAGATATCGACTATGAAATGTGTCGCAAAACCGAGAACGAATTGATTAATATTATTTGTGACGTTCTTAATGAATTTCACGGAGTAAACCACAGTCGTCGGTATTGGAGAATTCTATGTGGCCACTGGTTAAGAGCATACGTTGATCTCATTTTTAATCGTTACAGAACAGTCCAGCTCTGCTTAGAGAAATACAATATTGGATCAACAGTTATTTTTGATGATAAAAAGTTTAGTCTGGCTACAGCGGATACAAAATCATTTTACTGCGCAAGCAACGAAGATGTTTGGAATAACATTCTCTACTCGAAACTACTTTTGCTTTTTGATTCAGGTAGTATTGACAAAACTACTATTGATATTGATAGCTTAGAATCTATCACAAAGCCTGCACCTCGAAAAAGAAGTTCGTTCACACAAATACGGTTGACATCTATAAAGCGTAAGATGTATTCTTTTTTACAAATCTTTTCGAAAGAAACAGATGCTATTATTACTAACACTTACCTACCTTACCTTGAGGAAGTAAAACTTAAATTGGCACTTAAACAAGTTCCAATTTCCTATGACCACCCCACCCTTTGCTTTTGTAGCCCCGATTTAATGCTTCGAAAGGATCTGTCCAGTCCTTTCTTAACAGGTGATAAGAGAAGTTATTTTAGCTGTGTACGAAATTTATTGTTTGAAATGATACCGACTTGTTTTGTTGAAGGTTACAAGATGATGTCTGCGGTAGTAGAAACTCTCGACTGGCCTTGCAAGCCACGATTTATTTTCACATCAAATAATTATATGTATGACGAATGGTTTAAGTTCGTGACCGCAAGAAATATTGAAGTAAACATTCCGTATTACGTCGGGCAGCATGGAAACTTTGGAACTGATAAATATAACTACCCAACTGTTGAAATGCTTACATGCGATAAATACGTGAAATGGGGTTCTGCGATTTCTATGACGCAGGAGGTACCGGCATTTGTATTGAAATTGGCGAATAAAAAAGCAGTACTGCCAGATACAGACGGAGGCCTGCTTTTTGTTCAAGACCTTGAAGGTCATCGCATTCAGGTATGGGACAACACTCATAGGTATATTCTTAGCATGAGTAATAATTTGTCATTTTACAATGGCTTGGCTGACAAAATAAAAAGATCTGTAGTTATTCGCCTCCATTCAGCAAGAGGTTTCTTTAGACAATACGAGTATGAAAGATGGCGCGATGCTGATAAGGATATTAAAATTGATTGTTGTAGTTCTTTAGTCACCGCACTTGCTGGGAGCAGGATTGTAGTTTTCTCATATAACTCGGCAGGTTTTCTTGAGAATTTATCTCAGAATATTCCGACATTAGTCCTCATCGACGATATATCGTTTATCGGAGATATAGCCCTTCCCTATTATAAAGACCTAATCGACGTAGGGATCCTACACCTCTCTCCTTCAAGCGGTGCACAGGAAATCAATTTGGTTTGGGATAATATGGATGTTTGGTGGATGAGTCCGGAAGTTCAAAATGCTCGAAAGCTTTTTTGCGACAAATTCGCTCGACAAAGTGAAAAGCCGATCTCAGATCTAATAAAGATTTTATCATGAAAAAGAACTCTACTATTTTACAAGCGAATGCAGATTCCCTCAACCAGGGGGTTCGTGCCGACATTTTATATGGTAATATATTAGATCAGCAACGTTACTTTTTTGTATTGCCATATATCAGACAGAAAACAATTCTCGATTGTGCCTGTGGAATCGGTTGGGGTTCCTATGTGATGTCAATGTCAGGCGCAGGAAAAATCACCGCTGTGGACGTTTCCCTAAATGCTATTTCGGCTGCTTGCAAATATTACAGTCGTCCTAATATAGAATATATTTGTGCTGATTTCTTGGCGACGAGCTTTGATTATGAACAGGTTGACATTATCACCTCTTTTGAGACCTTAGAGCATATTCAGAATCCTGAGAAGTATTTGTCAAAATTGAAAGAGGTATGTCATGAAGGAACACTTCTATTTTTGTCCAGTCCGAATGCGCTTGCTTTTAAGGCGGGGCTTGCCCGCGCCCCTTATAATCCATTTCATGTTGACGAGTATTCGAAAGAACAGGTGGTCACTATGTTTTCTAAGACAGGTTGGAATGTAGTTAGTTATTTAGGGCAGCATCCAATGCCAATCAATTCTGACGATATAGCGCATTACAAAGAATTCCTGAGAGATTATTGGCATCACTTTACTCGAACCAGAAGGAGTTATTTCTGGCGAATATATTATTTGCTTTTACAAAAATTACTGAAGCGTGAATTTAGAGACCCAGCGCATCAAGGCAACTGCTATCCAGTGCCTGTCACTCAGAATATGGAACCTGCCTACCATTACTTTATCCTTAAGCCGATAAGGGATTGATGTTCTATTACTATCCGAATGTATTTCGGTTTACGTTATACTGACTATTGCCTATGGATTTAGCTCCTAATCTTGCTAGCTGGTCCGCTGTCATGGGTGAGTTCGTCATAGGTGATAGTCCCGGTTGAGACACAGGCTCGGATGAGGCGGTCGAACAACTCCTTCTCCCAGAAGCGTCGGTTGAAGCGGTAGCAGATTTCGCCGAGATAGCTCTGGAGGTGTTGGGAGGACACCCCGCGGTGTGCCCCCCGGATGACCGCCTTCGCGTTCGAGATGACCCGATGGACCCATGGCAAGAGCCTGCCAGCATCGGCGGCATGCCGGAGGACGACGCGACAATGCTGAAGCCCTTTGGCCTTGGCGGCGCTCCCATAGGCCCGCCAGCCGTCGGTGCGGATCGCGGCCAACAGCCGACGCCCCTCGGCCGTCGCGGGCCCGCACCCCAGCCGCTCCAAGACCCCCACGATGCTCGGGGTGGAGGCATCTGCCACGAGGGTCAGGTGCGCGAACCCGGGGCGTTCCCGCCCGGCCTGATCCCGGTACAGGGATACCGCGCACAAGACGGTGGTCTTGGCCTCGGAGCCGCGGCCGTGCGTCTTGCCCGGGGGACCGAAGAAGGCTTCCTCCAGCTCCACGAGGCCAACCAGCCGATACCCGGCATCCCGGTCCGCCCTGGCCTTCCGGACCTTGTGCGCCATGAGCCAGGCGGTCTTGTAGTCGGGGATCTCCAGCGCGCGCTGGAGTTGAGCGACCGACACCCCCCCTGGTCCATCGCCAGGTGGTAGATCAGCCAGTACCACTTGACCAAGGGGGTGTCAACGCCGGTTTAAAATTCCCCAGATGTGCCGGTCGATTTTCCCCACGTGACGGTGCCCGGGAACTCGACCGACTGCGGCTCACCTCCCTTCCGGTGGTGCCCCGCGCGGGGGAGGCCCCCGGCGCTTCGCCGGCACCGGCAGTGGCTCAGGCGCGAGCGCAGCACCCTGGTCCCGGAGCCGGTACGACGCCCCGCGGATGTTGATCACGACCGCATGGTGGAGCAGCCGGTCCAAGAGCGCGCTCGCGATCACCTCGTCCCCGAAGACCTGCCCCCAGTCGCGGAACGGCTTGTTCGAGGTCAGGATGAGACTGCCCCGCTCATACCGGGCGCTCACGAGTTGGAAGAGGAGGTTCGGCCCGCCGGGGGCGAGCGGCAGGTAGCCCACCTCGTCCAGGATGAGGAGCGCGTGCTTGGTATAGAACTGGAGCCGGGCGGCGAGTTGGCCGCGTTGCTGGGCGGCGAGGAGGCTGGTGACCAGCTCGGCCACGGAGGTGAAGTAGGTCTGGAGTCCGCCCCGGCAGGCGGCCACGGCGAGCGCGATGGCGAGGTGCGTCTTGCCCACGCCGGGCGGCCCGAGGAAGAGCACGTTCTCCTTGCGGCGGACGAAGTCGAGGCTGGCGAGCGCCTGCAGGCGCGCCCGGTCGATCCCGGGGGCGAACGCGAAGTCGAAGTCCTCGAGCGTCTTGACCGCCGGCAGGTGGCTCATGCTGAGGGCGGTCTTCAGGCGGATGGTCTCCCGCGCCGTCGCCTCGGTACCGAGCAGCGTGGCCAACGCCTCCAGCAGACTGGTCTCCCCCCGCTCGGCCTGGGCGAGGACGGCCGGGAGCTGGGCGGCGACCCGGGGAAGCCGGAGCCGCGTGCAGTACCCCGTGACCTGCTCGAGCAACTGCGCGCTCATCGGCGACCTCCGACCGTCTCGTACACGGCGAGGTCGCGCCGCTCGACGTCGTGCGTGAGCCAGGCGCGGGCGGGCAGGAGGAGCGGCAGGGCCGGCGTCGGGACGGATGGCCGGGGCACCCGCGGCCATTCGGCGGTGGGCGCGAGCGCGAGCGGGGTGGTGCAGACAGCCCCGCGTCCCGGCGCCAAGGCGTAGGTGGCCAGCCAGGTCGTCTCGACGTACAGCTCACAGGTGAGGGCGCGGATGCGGACCTCGATCGGGCTCCGGTAGTGGGCGAGCGGCACCGCGTAGCGGCTGCCCCGCACCGACACGAAGCCGTCGCGGCTCAGCTGCCGCTCGATCGTGAGGAGCGGATCGTGCGGCTGGGGGGGCAGCGGGTGGAGGCCTTCAGTGGCCCAACGGTCGAGCGGCCGCACGCCGGTGGTCGCGTGCACCCGGACGTTGGCGATCGTGGTGAGCCAGTCCTGCCACTGGGCGAGGAGGTCGGCAAGGTCCCAGAAGATGCGGCCGAGCCAGAAGTCCTCGCGGATGTACCCCACAGGCCGCTCGATCTTCCCCTTGGTCTGGGCCCGGTGCGGCCGGCACGCCTCCGGGGTGAAGGCGTAATGGGCGGCGAGAGCCACGAGCGCCGGGTGGAAGACGGGCCGGCCCTGCGCGTCTTGATCCGTCACCACCGTCTTCATCCGATCATAGAGCATACGGCGCGGGACCCCGCCGAACGCGGCGAACGCGGCCGCGTGGCCTTGGAGGACGGCGACGAGATCGCCGTGGAGACTCCAGGTCCCGGTGAGGAGCCGGGAGTAGCCCAAGGTGACCAGGAAGAGCCACACGACCTGGGTCACGCCGGTCGCTGCCCAGGTCACTTCGAAGCGGGCGAAGTCGGCTTGCCCCTGATCCCCCGGCGGGGTCTCGAACCGCACCACGACCGGGACCGGTGGCCGGGGTCGGATCTGGGCGACGAAGCTCTTCAAGATCGAGTAGCCTCCGGTGTACCCGAGGGGCCGCAGTTCCCGGAGGAGCCGCTTCGCTGTGAGGGGCGCCGCCTCCAGCCGGGTCCGGATCCACGTCCGGTAGGGGTCCAGTTTCGAGGGACGCGCCTCCCGCTGGTATTGGGGTGGTCTGTCGCGCTGCAGGTGGGCCCGCACGGTCTTCCGGTCGAGCCCGAGTTCCCGGGCGATCTGCGTGATGGTGTAGCCGAGCGCATGGAGCTTGTGGATCACGAGGGAGTCCTCCTGAGCGATCATCGGCCCTCCCGAGCTGCCACCATGGGCAGTCTCGGGAGGGAACCGTACCCGATGCGTCAGGCACTTGTCATCCGTTCAGTGAGGAATTTTCAACCGGCACATTCGGGGAGTTTACAACCGGCAGTGAGAGGGGGTCCGGGTCTTGTGGAAAACCGTCCCCGCCGTCAGGCTGGTCTGGTGTCGGCAACGCCGACAGTCGAACAGGTGCCGTCTCGGGAGGTACCACCCGATCCGGTGCCCACACTGCGGGCAAACGAACCCCTCGGGCCACCGGTGCCGTGCCAAGTGCTCCGCACAGGCTTCCTCGGAGGCGAACGTCCGCTGGAACTCGATCAGGCTGCGTTCCGCATACCCTCTGGCCATGGCCCCTCCCAGTGCTGGTCAGAGGATAGCGGATATTAGGAGCTAAATCCATAGGCAATATGGAACCTGCCTACCATTACTTTATCCTTAAGCCGATAAGGGATTGATGTTCTATTACTATCCGAATGTATTTCGGTTTACGTTATAATGACTAAATTGACGACGGTCCTTATTACCGGTGCTTCTGGATTTATTGGATCTGCTTTGAGAGCGCGTCTGGAAAACTCAGGCTATAATGTGATATCTTTTTCTCGCAATAGGATATGGGGACATAGGAACTATGTCATTGGGGATCTGCTTGACAAAAGGCAAATGAGCTGCCTAATTTCGCGATGGAAGCCTAATATAGTATTTCATCTTGCCGGCGATAAATTTCGCGCGTCAGCTGGAATTGGCCGCCTTCGCAATAGTCTGGAGGTGAATTTTTTTGGAACCTTAAATGTAGTTGAAGCATGTCTTAATGCTGGCTGCGTTGAACGATTTGTGTTCTTAGGTACGTGTGAGGAATATGGTGATATAACAGTTCCGTTTTTGGAGACTCAGAGAGAAAATCCTGTTTCTGGATACGGGTTTTCAAAGATGGTAACAACGCACCTGTTACAGAATGTTTACAGAACAAACAAATTTCCTGTAAGTATTTTACGACCGTCAATAGCATATGGCCCAGGTCAAGGTATGGATATGTTTCTGACGCAATTAATTGAGTCCTTGTTGGCGGGTGAATATTTTGATATGAGCGACGGTAAGCAGATGAGAGATTTTGTATATATAGATGATCTTGTTGATTCTTGCTTATTGGCTTTAAATAATAATACCATGGGTCAAGTTATTAATATTGGGAGTGGCAGGTCTATTGCTTTGCGCGATATTGCTATCCTGACTGCAAACCTAATCGATGATTCTTGTATTGATCTCATTCGTTTTGGAGCCCTGCCTTATAGAGACAGTGAAATACTGAATTATGCAGTTGATATTTCTTTAGCCCGCTCTATTCTTGGATGGTCTCCTCGTACATCCTTTGAGGATGGAATAAAAAGAACCATTGACAGTTTCGTTAAGCGCCGGGATACCCAGACTGCCTTGATCAAGATTCATTATCACTCTGATTGTAGTTTTTTCGCTGGCTGTGAAAGAATGCTGGCGAATTTTTGGTTAGACCACAATTTACGCGAGAATTTTGATGTAAGTTTCAGTTACAGGTACTCTACAGTATATAAAAGCGGCCTAGATAAAAATATATTGGCAGACTTCCCTGTTTATCCGTTATCCTTATGTCGCGTCGATCCGCCATTAATAAGATTTGCTTATCCTTTCTGTTTCTTTTCGAAATTGGTTAGGGTATTTTATAGGATGGTTCTCTTCCCAGTGTTTTTCTTTCGCGAGATTATTATAACCTATTTATTCGTAAAACGAATAGGACCTGACATTGTTCATCTCAATAATGGAACCTATCCCGGAGCTCGTTCTGTTCGTGCATTCGCGTTGGGAGCAAGATTAGCAGGCTGTAGGTCTATTATTCTTGTTGTGAATAATTTTGCGACACCTTTTAATTCCATTGATCATTGGTTTGATTATTTGGTTGATAGACTTGTATTAGGTTCTGTTTCGATGTTTGTAACTGGTTCGATTGCGGCTGCTCGTCATTTGGAATTTATTAAAGGATTACCTTCGTCTAAAGTAATGAGAATAAACAATGGAGCTAAGCAGTTCAATATTAAGACGTCTCGAGAAGAGGTGAGAGAACGTCTTGGTTTTGATGACAGCTTCTCCGGGATTGTTATTGGTGTGGTTTCTTTGATGATAGAGCGCAAGGGCCACAAAGTTTTAATTGATGCGATAGACATGTTAAACAATGAGGTTCGTTGCCTCGAGAAGCGATTACGAATATGGCTTGAGGGCGATGGGGAGTTGAAAGAGTTTCTTGAAAAGTATGTGCAAGCAAAGAAATTATCGCACATTATCAGTTTTGTTGGTTGTGAATCTAATATAGGAGATTTCATGAATGCGATTGATTTGCTTGTTCTCCCTTCAATAAGTGGCGAAGACTTTCCTAATGTGGTGCTTGAAGCAATGTCGCTCGGGAAAGCGGTTGTTGCCAGTAATCTTGCAGGTACTCCCGAGCAAATTATAAACGGGGAGACAGGCTATCTTTGTGAGCCTGGTAATCCTGCGGCTTTGGCATGTGCACTTAGCAATTTTATAATTAACCCCCAACTATTGGGCACGATGGGAAAAAGCGGGTTGCAGCGCTTTCAAGAGAACTTTACTCCAAATATGTCCGTTGGTCGCTACATGGAACTTTATAGGTCTTTATATAGAAAAATTCAGTTGAAACAAAGATTGGTCAAGCACAATGAAAGAAACCGAAAGGGTATATAGCTGGGTGTGAAGAACGTTAATAGTAGTCATACCGGCAAAGGATTTATTATTTTAGGGGCAAGCTCACCCTGGGTTTATCCTATACCCATGGAATTGGGTAAGGCTTTCACAGCCGTGGCTATTGAATTCAGGGTATTCGGGTTTCAGTCTAAAATGTCATTTCGATGGCCCTATGAGGATCCCGAGAGCCTGGCCGAGAGAGAACTCTGGTCGTATCCGCCGGGTTTTAACAGAAAATTAAGGATGTTATTTCAGAGAGTAATTAGCAATAGGTTGACGAACAAGATACACAGTTTCAGGAAGATCAATGGCGAGAACCCATATGTAATTGTTTCATATCCTTGGTTTCTACAGTACCTGAATAGTGAACTCCAAGCAGATAATATTGTATACCTGAATGGTGATGATTACATCACAGGCTACAGTGGGCTGGACAGGATTAAGGAAAGGCAGGAAAAAGAAATGGTCTTGCGTGCAGGGACCGTTCTATGTTCGTCGCATTATCAAACGATGAGTTTTAGACAGCGGTTTCCCCACAGAGAGAAGAATATTTTTCATTTTCCGGATGGAGTACTAGAGAGTTTTGTGAATCCATTTCCCGATATTATCAAACACCCAAACAGCGTCGTTATAGTCGGGAACCTTACCTCTAGAGTTCAATGGCAATTAGTTTATGAAGTCGTGAGTCAATTACCGGATATTAGGTTTGTTTTGGTGGGCAATATAAAAACAATTAAGCTCTACGGTCAGAAAACTGATTGGTACCTTTGGTTAGATAAGGTTTTGCAATTGAGCAATATAAAGCATGAGCCTGGTGGGATTCCTTACTCTGAACTACCTTCTCGTTACTGGGACAATGCTATCACTTGGGTGCCGTATGACGTTAACCTTCCTTTCGTAAAAGCTAGTTGTCCTGCTAAGATAGTCGAGGGTTTAGCTAGCGGGAGACAAATAATAAGCTCTGATATACCCGAATGCAGGCTTTATCCAGAGTGGATCAGCATTCACAGAAATGCTGATGAGGCGGTGGCGTTGATCGCCAATGCGATCAAGAATGCGGAAACCCCGGAGACGCGACAGCGTCAGCGCGCGCAGATTGAGTTCGCCCGTAAGAACACCTGGGCTGACAGGGTGAAAAAGCTTGTAGAGATACTTGAGCACAATCAGGCCACCGGAGATCAGAAGGTTTCAGGATAAAGGGTGGTTTATGCTACGTAAGGGCTCGGTAAATAATAAAGTTTACAAAGTGGGAATCCGCGAGTATACTGTCGCCCGTGAGAGACTATACGAAGATGGC
>CAWJHW010000005.1:0-348760 GCA_963842855.1 uncultured Methylomirabilota bacterium | reverse complement strand
GGGCTAACGACCAGATCATGAGCAAAAGTCCGTGAGGAAAATGGGTGACACTCCGGAGCCGAGGTTCCCAGGAGGAACCGAAAGGAGTGTGACCCATGGAGAGGATCGGCAAGGCAGGAGGGAAGCGGAAGCAGAGCCGGGGCCGCGGAAGGCAACGCGGCGGGCTGGTGGGGCGCACCCCCACGTCCACCCGTTCGAGGTCCGGCCATAAGAGGTGCAGCTATGCCTCGAAGAAAGCTTCCCCGTCGAGCAGGTGGCCCGTGAACTCGGCGTCGGCTTTAGTACGCTCAGCGGTTGGGTTTTGTATCTCCCCCAGGGGGAAGCGGGCCTGCCGCCGTAGACGGCACGTTTGGTCAGTCAGATGCACAAAGTGGCCCCCGGTGGTGGAGCATCCACCTCGTAGAACATCTAAGGCGCCATCCCGACTTGGGGATCCAGAAAATCAGCCAGTGGCTGAGGCGGATGTTATTTCTGACGGCGAGCCCGAGAGACGGTGCGGCGGACGCTGCACGAGCAGGGGCTGCCTCAAGCAACCTCGCCGCAAACGCCCGCGTAACCCACCCAAGCCGCGGTTCTTCGAGCGCTGCACACCCAACCAGATGTGGCAGAGCGACATCTTCACGTTTCGGCTGGGCAGCAAGAACGCCTACCTCATCGGTTTCCTTGACGACCACTCCCGCTACGTGGTGGGGCTGGACGTGTTCGCAGCCAGACGGCGGAGCACGTGTTGGAGGTGTACCGCCGGGCGTGCGGAGTATGGCGTGCCCAAGGAGATGCTCTCCGATCAGGGCCGCCAGTACTCGAGCTGGCGCGGGGCCACCCGGTTCGAGGCGGAGTTGCGGAAGGATCGGGTGCACCACATCAAGAGCCGCCCGCACCACCCCATGACGCTGGGCAAGATCGAACGCTTCTGGAAGACCATCTGGGAGGAGTTCCTGGTGCGCGCGCAGTTCGACAGCTTCGAGTCGGCCGGCGAGCGGATCCGGCTGTGGGTGAAGCACTACAACCACCGGCGGCCCCATCAGGCCCTGGAGGGGCTGTGTCCCGCCGATCGCTTCTTTGCCATCGCCCAGGAGTTGCGGCAGGTCATCGAGCGCGGCCTGCAGGACAACGTGCTGGAGCTGGCGCTGCGGGGGCAACCGCGCAGCCCGTTCTACATGGTGGGACGGCTGGGCGAGCAGTCGGTGGTGATCCGGGCGGAGAAGGGCCGCGTGAAGATGCTCGTCGATGGCGAGGAATCGCGACCGCATCAGGAGGTCAGCTACGACCTGGAAGGAGGAAGCGATGCCTGTCAACGCCGGTTTAAAATTCCCCAGATGTGCCGGTCGATTTTCCCCACCTGACGGTGCCCGGGAACTCGACCGACTGCGGCTCACCTCCCTTCCGAGGGTGCCCCGCGCGGGGGACGCCCCCGGCGCTTCGCCGGCACCGGCAGTGGCTCAGGCGCGAGCGCAGCACCCTGGTCCCGGAGCCGGTACGACGCCCCGCGGATGTTGATCACGACCGCATGGTGGAGCAGCCGGTCCAAGAGCGCGCTCGCGATCACCTCGTCCCCGAAGACCTGCCCCCAGTCGCGGAACGGCTTGTTCGAGGTCAGGATGAGACTGCCCCGCTCATACCGGGCGCTCACGAGTTGGAAGAGGAGGTTCGGCCCGCCGGGGGCGAGCGGCAGGTAGCCCACCTCGTCCAGGATGAGGAGCGCGTGCTTGGTATAGAACTGGAGCCGGGCGGCGAGTTGGCCGCGTTGCTGGGCGGCGAGGAGGCTGGTGACCAGCTCGGCCACGGAGGTGAAGTAGGTCTGGAGTCCGCCCCGGCAGGCGGCCACGGCGAGCGCGATGGCGAGGTGCGTCTTGCCCACGCCGGGCGGCCCGAGGAAGAGCACGTTCTCCTTGCGGCGGACGAAGTCGAGGCTGGCAAGCGCCTGCAGGCGCGCCCGGTCGATCCCGGGGGCGAACGCGAAGTCGAAGTCCTCGAGCGTCTTGACCGCCGGCAGGTGGCTCATGCTGAGGGCGGTCTTCAGGCGGATGGTCTCCCGCGCCGTCGCCTCGGTACCGAGCAGCGTGGCCAACGCCTCCAGCAGACTGGTCTCCCCCCGCTCGGCCTGGGCGAGGACGGCCGGGAGCTGGGCGGCGACCCGGGGAAGCCGGAGCCGCGTGCAGTACCCGTGACCTGCTCGAGCAACTGCGCGCTCATCGGCGACCTCCGACCGTCTCGTACACGGCGAGGTCGCGCCGCTCGACGTCGTGCGTGAGCCAGGCGCGGGCGGGCAGGAGGAGCGGCAGGGCCGGCGTCGGGACGGATGGCCGGGGCACCCGCGGCCATTCGGCGGTGGGCGCGAGCGCGAGCGGGGTGGTGCAGACAGCCCCGCGTCCCGGCGCCAAGGCGTAGGTGGCCAGCCAGGTCGTCTCGACGTACAGCTCACAGGTGAGGGCGCGGATGCGGACCTCGATCGGGCTCCGGTAGTGGGCGAGCGGCACCGCGTAGCGGCTGCCCCGCACCGACACGAAGCCGTCGCGGTTCAGCTGCCGCTCGATCGTGAGGAGCGGATCGTGCGGCTGGGGGGGCAGCGGGTGGAGGCCTTCAGTGGCCCAACGGTCGAGCGGCCGCACGCCGGTGGTCGCGTGCACCCGGACGTTGGCGATCGTGGTGAGCCAGTCCTGCCACTGGGCGAGGAGGTCGGCAAGGTCCCAGAAGATGCGGCCGAGCCAGAAGTCCTCGCGGATGTACCCCACAGGCCGCTCGATCTTCCCCTTGGTCTGGGCCCGGTGCGGCCGGCACGCCTCCGGGGTGAAGGCGTAATGGGCGGCGAGAGCCACGAGCGCCGGGTGGAAGACGGGCCGGCCCTGCGCGTCTTGATCCGTCACCACCGTCTTCATCCGATCATAGAGCATACGGCGCGGGACCCCGCCGAACGCGGCGAACGCGGCCGCGTGGCCTTGGAGGACGGCGACGAGATCGCCGTGGAGACTCCAGGTCCCGGTGAGGAGCCGGGAGTAGCCCAAGGTGACCAGGAAGAGCCACACGACCTGGGTCACGCCGGTCGCTGCCCAGGTCACTTCGAAGCGGGCGAAGTCGGCTTGCCCCTGATCCCCCGGCGGGGTCTCGAACCGCACCACGACCGGGACCGGTGGCCGGGGTCGGATCTGGGCGACGAAGCTCTTCAAGATCGAGTAGCCTCCGGTGTACCCGAGGGGCCGCAGTTCCCGGAGGAGCCGCTTCGCTGTGAGGGGCGCCGCCTCCAGCCGGGTCCGGATCCACGTCCGGTAGGGGTCCAGTTTCGAGGGACGCGCCTCCCGCTGGTATTGGGGTGGTCTGTCGCGCTGCAGGTGGGCCCGCACGGTCTTCCGGTCGAGCCCGAGTTCCCGGGCGATCTGCGTGATGGTGTAGCCGAGCGCATGGAGCTTGTGGATCACGAGGGAGTCCTCCTGAGCGATCATCGGCCCTCCCGAGCTGCCACCATGGGCAGTCTCGGGAGGGAACCGTACCCGATGCGTCAGGCACTCGTCATCCGTTCAGTGAGGAATTTTCAACCGGCACATTCGGGGAGTTTACAACCGGCAGTGAGATCGACTCAATCTACCCCACCCCCTAATTACAAACCGCGGGGCGGGAGGACGCGATGAGCGATCCGACGGCCAGTCCCCACCAGCAAGCCCTGGTCCGGCAGCGGGCGCAGCTCATCATGCAGGTGCGGAGCGGGGTGCTGACGGCCGAGGCAGCGGCCCGGCAGCTGGGCGTCTCCCGCAAGACGTACTACAAGTGGGAGCGCCGGGCCCTGGCGGCGATGGTCGAGGCCCTGGGGAATCGGGACCAGGGGCGCCCGCCGCGGCCCCTCGACCCGGAGAAGGAAGCCCTCCGACGCCAGACGGAGGAGCTCCAGGCGAAGCTCGCGGTGCTGGAGCAGACGGAGCGGCTCCGGCAGGTGCTCGCGCAGCCGGATAAAAAAAAACCCTGAGGTGGCCGCAATGCTGATCCCGACCTTCACCCAGCTGAAGCGAGAAGTGCGCTGGCCCTACGAGCGCCTCTGCCGCTTCCTGGGGGTGCCCTATGGGACCTTCCGGCGGTGGAAGCAGCGCCTGGAGCGCGGCCAGCCCGCCCGGTTCCGGCCGGGGCCAAAGAAGGTGGCCCCCCTGACCCTCGAGGAGCTGCGCGGGGAGGTAGCCCGCCTGCACCATGGCCAGCAGCGCAGCCGGGGAGTGGGGGCGCTCTACCGGCAGTACCACGCCCAGGTCTCAAGGCGCGATCTCGAGGCGCTCACGGAGGCGGCACGGCGGGCGCTCGCCCAGCAGTGCCAGGCGGCACTCTGCCACATCACCTGGCATGTGCCCGGGTTAGTCTGGTCGCTGGACGACGCGGAGCTGGCGAGAGGGAGTTCGCATCTCCTGCGCCTCCATCAGGTGCAGGATCTCGCCTCGCGCTACAAGTTCCCCCCTTGGGTGGGAGAGCGGATCTTAGGAGAGACCGTGGCGCTTCGCCTGGAACAGCTCTTCGTGCAGCATGGCCCGCCGCTCGTGCTCAAGCGGGACAACGGGGGCAATCTCAATCAGCACGCGATCGAGGAGGTGCTCGCGCGCTACCTGGTCATGCCACTCAACTCGCCCCCGCATTATCCGCCCTACAACGGCGGGATGGAACGCGCGGTGCGGGAACTGAAGACGCCGCTGGTGGCGAAGCTCCGCGCCAGCGGCCCGATCCCGGAGTCCCAAGTGCAGAGCTGGGCGGCACTCTTGGCGCATGACCTGAACCATCGCCGCCGTCGCTCTCTCCATGGGGACGTGGCCTGCAGGGTGTTTCAGGATGCCAGGCTAGCCCTGAAGGCGTATACTCGCCGCAAGCGAAGGGAGGTCTTCGATGAGATCAATGCCCTGACCCGGAAGCTCATGGAGGCCCAGACGGATTGCACCCCACGTCAAGCCGTAACGGCCCGTCGGCTGGCGGTGGAAGCCTGGTTACAAAAAAACGGGGTCATAAGCATCACTCAGAACCACAGAGTGTTACCCATTTCCCTCAAAGAAATCGCTCATAATTAGGTTGGCCCCACACGCTGCCGACGTGGGCTGGCACGATGTCACGACTCTGAGCCAGGACAAACGCACGCTTGGGTTGTCGGACCAGCTTTACCGAGCGTTGGGTTCAATCAGCGCGAATCTCGCCGAAGGCTACTCGCGAGGCACGGGCAAGGATCGGGCACGTTTTTATGAATACGCGCTCGGGTCGGCCCGTGAAAGCCGAGATTGGTACCACAAGGGGTGGCACGCCTTGGGCAAAGAGGTGACGAGCGATCGCATACACTTTCTTACCCAAATCACTCGACTGTTGCTGACCATGGTCCCACAGCAGCGGGGTTATGTCCTTCAAGAAGAGAGCTTTGAATACCGGACCGATGCAGGCGATGCTCAAGCATAGCCAACGATTGACCCTCAGGAAGTAGCCACCCTCCTAGAAAACTCCCCTTCATAGTCACGTTTCACGTTTTACGTTTCAGACTTCCCGTGTCTCGTTTCCCGCCTCACGTTTCACGATTCCTCTCGAAAATACGGGCCTTTTTCCCAAAAACTCCGTACGCGCCCGGATAGCCAGGTGGCATCAGGGGCATTAAGCTTTGATATGGGGGAATGGCTTCGCGCGTCGGGCTGATAGTCGATGGATGACGGCGGAGAGGCTGCTGGCTGGCAACTCATTGGTGGTATCCCGCTGAGTGCCGCCACTCACGTTTCACGCCTCACGTTTCACGTTGGATGGAGAGAACTATGCCCCCGATTTCGGTTCTGCTCGTGGATGATAACCCGACCTTCCTGCGCATTCTGGGCGATTTCTTGGGCGAGGAGGAGGACATCCTCGTCGTCGGCATGGCTCGAAGCGGCGAAGAGGCCCTGGTAAAAGCAAAGGAACTGCGGCCGCAGGTAATCCTCCTCGACTTAGCCATGCCTGGCCTGAACGGCTTCAATACCACCCCTCGGCTGCGGAGCATGATGCCCGATGTGGGCATCATTGCGCTGACTGTCCTGGATGCCAACGGCTACCGCGAGGCGGCGCTGACCGCCGGTGCGGACGATTTTGTCGCCAAGGCAAATCTAAATACTCATCTAGTTCCCGCGATTCGGCGCGTTGTCGAATCGGGCCGATCCGGAAGGGGGTCGGGGCCTACTCCGGCATGAGGACAATGGAGGGGCTGGCTCGGGAATTCGGGAGGCTTCTTTGACTGGTCGAATGTGTGGTCGATCCTCACCACAGCTCGTGAACTCCAGAGCGAAGATGGAGCCTGTCTCCGTGCTGCTCGTGAATCACAGCTCGATCCTTCCGCCTGTTCTGGCGCAGGCACTACAGGAAAACGACGAAGTAGTCGTCATCGGCAGAGTCAGTGGGGGTAAGGATCCCATGGAATTAGCTCTGGCCCTCCGGCCGCAGGTGATTCTGGTCGAATTGCCCGAGTCCGGCCTGACGGGCTTGGCGACCATCAGTCAGCTACGCGCAATACTTCCCGAGGTAGGGATCATCGCGCTGACAGTACTCGCCAAACGCAGCTACTGGGAGGTGATCCTCGCAGCCGGCGCGGATGAGGTCGTCTCCAACGCGACCGTAAACACACACTTACTGCCGGCCATCCGGCGAGTGATGTAACGTGGTCGCGTTCGGGAGAGGAGCGAGGTTACGGCGGTCTTGGCACGGTGCATCAGGGTGCTCGGTATGGAGGAGATGATGAGGTCCCTGAATGCGATTCGGGTCACCGTGCTGGCGGGCCAATAGGTCTGAGTCTGAGGGGAAAGGGTGTTATGAGGCTAGATAAGGCCCATGCTCTCTTTCGTTCGGCAATAGTGGCCCTAATCGCCGCGATCTTCTTCATTGATTTGTTGACGCCACTGGGCGTGGTGGACTGGGTGCTCTATGTCATCCCACTCTTACTCACGTCCCGACGCACACGGCGCGGCGTGCACCCTCTTCTTGTCGTTGCAATCTGTACACCGCTCATCATCATTGGCTGGATTCACTCTCCCCCGGGTGTTGCGCGTGGCCTTGCGGCTCTTAATTGTGCCTTGGGGACAGGCGCGCTTTGGCTAATAGCTATCTTCCTCGCGCAGCGCAAGCGGGCGGAGGAGTCGCTTCTCGCGCGCACCCAACAGCTTGAAGCCATCCGGGCGGTCACTGCGGAGATCACCCGGGAGCTGGACCTGCGGGCCGTGCTCGACCTCATCACGCGCCGGGCCGTGGACTTGGTGGGGGCCTCCTCGGCGATGCTGCGCCTGTGGCAGGAGGACACGGGCCTCCTCGTGCCGCAGAGCTTGGTCGGCCTGCGGGAGCGGCGCGGGACGCTCAGCCTGCACCTCGGGGAAGGCGTGGCGGGCGCGGTGGCCCAGCGGCGCCAGGGCCTGGTCGTGAACGATTTCCGTCACTCGCCCTACACGACGCCCCTTCTCCTGGAATTCACAACCCACATCGCGGTCCTCTCGGAGCCGCTCCTGTACCGCGATCGGCTCATCGGGGTAATCAACCTCAACCGGGAGGAACCGGGGCGGCCCTTTAGTGAGGAGGATCGACAACTCCTCGCCCTCTTTGCCACCCAGGCCGCCATCGCCATTGAGAACGCCCGGCTGTACAGCGAAGCGCTGGAGAAGACCGACCGCCTGGAGGGGCTGACCCGCACGAGCGCCAAAGTCACTGGAACCCTTCGGCTGGAGGAGGTCCTCGACGCGATTGTCGAGGAGGCCGCGAGACTCCTCAGGGTCGAGGGCGCCGGGTTCAGGCTGCTTGAGGGGGATCGGCTGGTCGTGGGCAGCCAGTATGGGATCGCCCACCACGTCATGCTCAAGCCCTCCCTCCGTGTAGGGGAAAGCCTGAGCGGCCTGGTCGTGGAGCAGGGCCGCCCCATGGCGGTTCCGGACATGCGCGAGGACCAACGGCACATCCCCGAACACCGGGCCGCCGCCCTGGCCCATGGTGTGGTGGCCTCTCTCGGGGTGCCCGTTCGATACCGGGACCGGATCATCGGGGAACTCAGTGTGTACGGCAAGGAGCGGCGGACGTTTTCCGAGGAAGAGATTCGTCTGCTCAGCGTCTTCGCAGATCATGCCGCCATCGCCATCGAGAATGCTCGGCTCTACGAGGCGATCCGCCAACACGCCGCTGAACTGGAGGCGCGTGTTCAGGAGCGGACGCACGAACTGGAGGCGGCGAACCAGCAGCTCCAGGACGCCTCCCGCCACAAGTCCGAGTTCCTGGCCAACATGTCCCACGAGATCCGAACGCCGCTGAACTCCATCATCGGGTTCGCCGAACTCTTACGGGAGCAGGGTGTGGGCCCCCTGAATGAGAAGCAGGCCCGCTACATCACCCACGTCGCGAACGGTGGCAAGCACCTCCTCCAACTCATCGGCGACATCCTGGACCTCAGTAAGGTCGAGGCGGGGAAGTTCGTCCTCCAGCCCGAGCCCCTGCCGGTCGCCCAGACCCTGGAGGACGTCCTGGTAATCGGCCGGGGCCTGGCCAACAAGAAGGCCCAGGAGATCCAGGTCGAGATCGCCCCCGACCTGCCCCCCTTGGCGGCCGACCCCGTCCGCTTCAAGCAGATCCTCTTCAACCTCCTCAGTAACGCGGTGAAGTTCACGCCCGAGAAGGGCAGGATCACGCTCCGCGCGTACCGGAAGGCAGAAAGCAGAAGGCAGAAAGCAGAAGGCAGCGGGCAGACCTCCGGGGAGCTGCCGCCCCTGCCTACTGCCGAGTGCCCACTGCCCACTGCCGACTGCCTACTGCCTTCTCTCGTGATCGAGGTGACCGACACCGGCGTCGGCATCCGCCCGGAGGATATGCCGAAGCTCTTCCAGGAGTTCGTCCAGCTCGAGACCACCCAGGCCCAGAGGCACGAGGGCACCGGCCTCGGCCTGGCCCTGACCAAGCGCCTCGTGGAGCTGCATGGCGGCCGGATCTGGGCCGAATCCGAGGGGGAAAGGCGAGGGAGCACGTTCACGGTCGTGCTGCCCTTTGTGGGACCCGGGGCGTGAAACGTGAGACGTGAAACGTGACCAGTGAGACGTGAAGGAGGGCAGGGGAGCAAGGGAGCAGGGGAGCGTGAAAAGTGAAACGTGAAGCGTGAAACGTGACCGGTGAAACGTGAAGGGGAGCAGGGGGGCGGATGCAAGAAGGCAGGAGGCAGAAGGCAGAGAGCAGAAGGCGGGAAACGTGAAGCGTGAAACGTCGGCAGAGACGGAAGACCGAAAACAGAAGGCAGAAAGCGGAAGGCAGGCTGGTGCGATTCTGGTCCCAGCGCATCGAGCGCGGATCCTCATTGTGGATGATGACCCAAGGATGCGCGAGCTCCTCGCGGATATGGTGGAGAGCCTGGGCCACCAACCTGTGTGCGTGCCAGACGGGATTGCGGCCCTTGCGGCCGTTACGTCACAGCCACCAGACCTCGTGCTCTCAGATGTCAGCATGCCGGGCCTCAACGGGTTCGAATTGTGCCGCCGGCTGAAGGCTGATCCGAAGACCCGCCTCATTCCCGTGGTGCTCATTACAGGCATCGGAGACGAATTCAAGTTCCAGGGGATCGAGGCCGGGGCAGATGACTTCCTCAGCAAGCCCTTCAGTCCGGGGGACCTACGCGTGCGCATCCGTGCTCTGCTTCGGATGAAGGCGTTCATTGACGAGATGGAGTACGCCGAGGCGGTTCTCTGTACCCTGGGCAAGAGTATCGAGGCTAGGGACCCCAGCACCGAGGGGCACTGTGAGCGCCTGGCGGATTGCGGGGTGGCCCTGGGGAGGAAGCTCGGCCTCGCGGAGGAGGAGCTACGAGCGCTCCGGCTGGGCGGCTACCTGCACGACGTCGGGAAGTTGGTATTTCCGGACGCCATCCTGCTGAAGCCAGGCCCGCTCACAACAGCCGAGCGCGAGGTGGTGCGAAAGCACCCCATTGTCGGCGAAGAGATCTGCCAGCCCCTTCGCTCGCTCCAGGCGGTCCTGCCGATCATCCGCCACCACCACGAGCGCTTGAACGGGTCGGGCTACCCTGACGGCCTCCGGGGTGAGGCGATCCCGCTGACAGCCCGGATTCTCCAGGTGGTGGATGTCTTCGACGCCCTGGCGACGGACCGTCCGTACCGCCGGGCCTTACCGTGGGCCACGGCCCTGGGGGTTCTCAGGGATGAGGTTGAGGAGGGCTGGTGGGATCCTCGGGTCGTCGAGGTCTTTCGACAGGTTGTGGCCGAGATCCAGCCCTTGAGGGGAGAAGGGGAAGGCGTCCGAAGCTCCCCCGGCGCTGGACACTCCTTCTCCAAGCGGTAGACGCCAGGTCTCCCCTTCGGGATCCTGGAGGAAGCGATGCCGAGAGTCCTGGTCGTTGACGACGAACCGAATGCGCGCGAGCTGCTCTCAGAGTTTCTGACGGCCAAAGGCTACGAGGTGCTCACCGCCTCCGACGGCGAAGAGGCTCTCTGCAAGGTCAAGGACGAGCGGCCCCACCTGATCCTCCTGGACGTGCGCATGCCCAAGATGAACGGCCTCGAGGTGTTGAAGCAGGTCCGGGAGATCGACCATGAGGTGGGGGTCATCATGGTCACGGCCGTCAACGAGGAGGAGACGGGCCGGCAGGCCCTGGAGCTGGGCGCCTTCGACTACATCACCAAGCCGATGGACTTCCAGTATCTAGAACGGTGCCTGTGGTACAAGATCACGACGATGCTCCTCTAACAGTCCAATCGAAGGTGTCGTACGGTGCCTGCGGTTCCTCGCCATGGCGGGCTTCGAGGCCACCCGCCACCTCAGGACCGACCCGGGCGGTGGCCTGAGATTTGGGGTTGCCGAGTCCCGATTGAACCCAAGCGATGCAGTTGAACCGCAAAGAACGCAAAGCACGCTGAGAATCCTCGGGAGTTCCCGGGGCGGTAGGTCGAGCGTCCATGAGGCGGTTCGGACCGTTTTGGCCGCCTGCCCGCGCCGGGATCGTGACGATCCGAAAGGCTCTGCGCTCTCAGCGACCTCTGCGGTGAGATATTCGGGTTGAACCGTATGGGCCATCGAAATCCGCCACCGGCAATGAACAATCGCACGTCAGGCTCGCCGAAGGCAGCAGGCAGAAGGCCGAGGCGCGTGCTGGTGATCGATGACGACGCCCGGGTCCGCGCCCTCCTGGCCGCAATCCTCGAATTCGAGGGCTACGAGGTCCGCGGCGCGACGGGCGGCGTGAACGGGCTCGCCCTGGCCGACACCGACCCGCCGGACGTCGTCCTCCTGGATCTCCAGATGCCGGGGATGAACGGCTACGAGGTCTGTCGGGTCCTCCGGCAGGGCCCCAAGACCCGGCGCATACCCGTCGTCATGATGACCGTCAGCGACGATCCCCACCTCAATCGCGAAGCCTACGCTGCCGGGGCCCAGGCGTGTGTCCCGAAGCCCTTTCGAAAAGAGGGCCTCATTGCGGTCATTGAGGCTGCCCTGGCTCAAACGCGTGGCACGAAGGGGCAAGCCGGGCCGTAGTCCTCTCCGCGGCGAGGTGACGGACCTAGGCCTCGCCCTGAGCATGCGCCTCCTGAAGCTTCACGGCGGCCGGATCTGGGCCAAATCTCCGAGGGTGAAGGGCGAGGGGGCGCGTTCACGGTCCTCCTGCCGTTTGTGGGGCTGCAGGCAGCCGGGGACCCCTGATCGGCCGATCCGAAGTGCGGCGTTGATGATCCGGCCACAGACCCGACCCGATGGGACCGCGAGGCTCGCCTGGGTGCGAAGTCGAGGTCTCGCTTGGCGATTTGGGATTGACCGGCCTACCCTGAACAGCGCATTATATACGGGTAGTGTCGGCAACCGCTCGCCAGAATTCCCAGCTCGGGAGGTCGAGCAATGAGGCAGCCCCCCAACAAGAACCTTGCGGCCCGCCTGACAGCCCTCCTGCAAGCGACCCGGGTTATGGCCTCCTCGCTGGATTTGGAGCAAAGTCTTCAGGCTATCGTCCAGCAGGCAACCATCATCTCCGGAACCAGCGTCGTTCGCCTGCTTCTACTCGATGCGGATGGGAAACTGCTTCGCTGCCGGGCTGGGGTGGGGCTGCCGATGGAGGAGGAGCGCGAGCTCGTCATTCCGGTTGGGGAGAGCTTTTCGGGGCAGGTGGTGGCGACGGGCAAACCGCTGGTGGTTGCTGACACTCGAGAAGATCCGCGCCTTCGGTACCCCCAGCACCCCACGAGGCGTGGCCTCATTTCCTACCTCGGACTTCCCGTGAAGCTGGGAGACCGGGTGCTGGGTGTGCTTGTATTCAATACCCAAAGCCCCCGCACGTACTCCAAGACCGAAATCGCATACCTTTCCGCGTTTGCCGATCACGCCGCCGTCGTCATCGAGAACGCCCGTCTCTTCCAGGAGGAGGGGGCGGGGCGAAGACAGCTCGAGTCTGTCCGCGCCGTCTCGACGGAGATCGCGCGCGAGCTGGATCTCGACGCGGTCCTGGGCCTGATCGTCCGGCGGGCGACCGAGCTGACCGACACTGGAACGGGCACGGTCTATCTCTGGAACGAGAAAGCCCAGGCCCTCTTTCCACGGGCCTGGCATGGCCATGGCGAGTGGATCCGCGGGCTCTCCTTCCGGCTCGGCGAGGGCGTTGTGGGAACGGCTGCCCAGCGACAGGAAGGGCTGAGCGTCAACGACTATCGGACCTCGCCCTATGCGGTCCCCCTGACCCTGGAGCACAGCCGCATCACGGCGGTCCTGGCCGAGCCCCTCTTGTACCGTGATCGGCTCCTCGGAGTCATCGGCCTGGATAACGAGAGCACGCAGCGACCCTTCACCCAGGAGGACCGCGACATCCTGACCCTCTTTGCCGGCCAGGCGGCCATCGCCATCGAGAACGCGCGGCTGCTCCGGGAGGAAAGGGACCGGCGGCGGCAGCTCGAGGCGGTGCGGGTGGTGACCGAGGAGATTGCTCGGGAACTGGACCTCAGCGCTGTTCTGGGCCTCATTACCCGAGGGGCCGCTGACCTCATGGGGACCTCGTTCGGGGCGGTTTACCTCTGGGATGAGGCGACCGAGGTACTGACCCCGCGGGCCTGGCACGGCTTCGGAGATTGGATGAGTGAAGTGCGTCTCCGGCCGGGCGAGGCAGTGGCGGGGGTGGTAGCCCAACGTAGGGAAGGCATGATCGTTAACGACCTCCCGACTTCGCCCTACGGCCATTCCCTCTTCGTGGAACGGACTGGCAACATCGCTGTCGTGGCCGAGCCTCTCCTCTATCGGGACCGCTTGGTCGGTGTCATCGCGATCGGGACCGACAAGCACAAGCAGCCCTTCACCCCACAGCACCGCGAGACCCTCGCGCTCTTCGCCGCCCAGGCGGCCATCGCCATCGAGAACGCCCGGCTATACGGCGAGGCGCTGGAGAAGACCGAACGCCTGGAGGGACTGACGCGCACGAGTGCGAAAGTCGCTGGAACCCTTCGGCTGGAGGAGCTCCTCGACGCGATCGTCCAGGAGGCCGCAAAACTCCTCAGGGCTGAAGGCGCCGGGTTGAGACTGCTCGAGGGGGATCGGCTGGTGGTGGCTAGCCGGTACGGCCTCGCCCACCACACCACGCTCACGCCCTCCCTCCGCATAGGGGAGAGCCTCGGCGGATTGGTTGTACAGCAGGGCCGCCCCCTCATGGTTCCGGACCAGCGCGAAGACTCGCAGATCCTCGTCGAACACAGGACTGCCGCAGCGGCCCATGGTGCCGTGGCCTATCTCGGAGTCCCCGTCCGATACCGGGACCGGATCATCGGGGTGCTCCATGTGGACGGGAAGGAGAGACGGACGTTTTCCGAGGAAGAAATTCGTCTGCTCAGTGCTTTCGCAGATCATGCGGCCGTCGCCATCGAGAACGCCCGGCTCTATGGCGAGATCCAGCAGCACGCCGCCACCCTGGAGGCTCGTGTAAAGGAGCGGACCGCCGAACTGGAGGAGGCGCTGCGGGTCAAGGTGGAATTCCTGGGCAAGATGTCGCACGAGCTGCGCACCCCGCTCAACTTCATCCTTGGCTTCTCCGATCTCCTGCAGCAGGGGACCGGGGGGGCGCTTACCCCGAAGCAGGCCACCTACCTTGACCGCATCCAAGGTGGCGGCAGGCGGCTGCTCAGCCTCGTCAGCGAGGTCCTGGACATCGCGCAGTTGGACGCGGGAAAGAGCCGCTTGCGCCTGGAGCCGGTGATCCTGGCTCCCCTGGTCCAGGAGATCCTGGGATTGGTTCAGATTCCGGTGAGCCAAAAGCGGCTGAAGGTGACCCCGGCGCTCGATCCCTGGATGCCGTTCATCGTCGCGGATCGTTTCAAGCTTGCCCAGATCCTTCACAGTCTGGTCGGCAATGCCGTGAAGTTCACGCCGGAGGGTGGTTCGATCAGGATCATCACCCGCCAGGCGCCGGGCGCCGGCAACGGGGGGCCGGATGGCGGCGGCCAGCCCTTGCCCTCGGCTGACAGCGTGGAGTTGATCGTGGAGGACACGGGCATCGGCATCCGGCCGGAAGAATCTGGAAACGGTCTTCGAGGCCTTCTATCAAGTCGACGGGTCCGACACCCGGGCCCAGGGTGGGGCGGGGCTGGGCCTGGCCCTGGTCCGCAAGCTCGTGGAGCTGCACGGGGGCTGGGTCTGGGCCGAGAGCGCGGGCCCGGGACAGGGGAGCCGTTTCGTCGTCCGGCTCCCGCACCTGGAGGTTCCCAAGGCAAAGCGAATCCTGCTGGTGGAGGATGAGGCGCTCATCCGGATTCCCATGGCCTCCGCCTTGGAGAGCGCCGGCTTTGCCGTTGAGGGCGCAGCCACCGGGGCCGACGCTCTGGCCGTCATGGAGGCGGAAGCCTTCGATCTCTTGATCCTGGATGTCGTCTTGCCCGACATGGAAGGATGGGAGATTCTCCGGCGGGTGCGTGAGGCGGAGGAGGTCCGGACGCTCCCGGTCCTCGTGGTCACCGGACTGGAGGGCCTGAATGCGGAGCGAGCCCTCGCCCTCGGAGCGGACGAGTTCCTGACCAAGCCGGTCTCCCCGCGCGTCTTGGTGGATACCGTGGTGCGGCTTCTGGCTTCGTCGGCCGCAAGTAGCGCCGGGGTGGGACCGCGCTCCCTTCGAACGGTGGAACGACCGGGGGAGTGAGGGGCACGGCGCGAGACGGAAACCCCAGTGCCCGGGAGACGCTAGAGGCGAGGGGGCGCAGGAGGCATCGGGATGGCGCGCGTCCTGGTCGTCGAGGACAACGCGATCAACCTGGAGCTGATGGTGGCCCTGCTGGAGTGGGAGGGGTGTGAGGTGCTGGCGGCCGAGACAGCCGACGTGGCGCTCCACCTCGCCCGAACGGCCCGTCCGGATCTGATCCTGATGGACGTCCAACTCCCCGGCATGACAGGATATGAGGCCACCCGCCACCTCAAGACCGATCCGACCACGGCCGCCATTCCCGTTGTGGCCCTCACAGCCCAGGCCATGCGCGGCGACGAGGATCGGGCCGCCGAGGCCGGGTGCGCGGCATACCTGACCAAACCGCTGGACGGACGTGCCTTCCGGGACATCCTGCATCGCTTCCTCCCGACGTAAACCGGGTGAGACCAGCAGCGCGAGATCCCGGAAGTGAGGAAGTGGAGGGCGTTTCGCCATTCTCGTTTTCGATGGCTCCGGCCGGGCCAGACTCGAGAGCTGCCGGGTGCCAGGCCGCCCGAAGGGTCTGCAACCGTTCTTGAAAGGGGGAGGCCATGATCCGGCGATCGGCAGTCGCTGGCGCATTTTACGCGGGGACGCGGGACAGGCTGCACTTGCAGGTGGAAGACCTCCTCCCTAGGACGGCGACACCCGAGAAGGCGATCGGTGCAGTGGTGCCCCATGCCGGATACATGTACTCCGGGCGGGTAGCCGCGGCCGTATATTCGCGGGTGGAATTCCCGGAGACCTTCGTCATCCTCGGCCCGAACCACACCGGTCTGGGCGCCGGTGCGTCCATCATGACCTACGGGCAGTGGGAGACGCCGCTGGGCCGGGTCCAGATCGACCAGGAGATAGGAAAGGCCATCCTGGCGAACTCGTCCGTGCTGGAGGAGGACCACCTGGCCCACCTCCGCGAGCATTCCATCGAAGTACAGCTTCCGTTCCTGCAGTATTCCGGGCGTCCCTTCGGATTCGTGCCGATCTGCCTCTTCAGCCACGAATATGCCGCCTGTCAAGAGGTGGGCCAGGCCGTGGCCAAGGCCGTTCGCGAGTCGGGGAAGCGGGTGCTGGTCGTCGCCAGCACGGACATGAGCCACTACGTGTCTCGCGATGAGGCAGGGGCCAAGGACCGAAAGGCCATCGAAGCCATCCTGGCCCTGGATCCGGAGGGGCTCCACCGGGTCGTGCGACAGGAGGGGATCAGCATGTGCGGGTTTCATCCGACGACCGCCATGCTGGTGGCCGCCAAATTCCTGGGAGGGACCCACGCCGATCTCGTGATGTACACGGACTCGGGGGAAGTGACGCGGGATCTGGATGAGGTGGTCGCGTATGCCGGCCTGATCGTCCGGTAATTGTGGATTGATGATTGCTGATTGCAGATTGACCATTGAAACGAGCCGCGGAGGATTTGAACATGACGTCTGAGCAGCTCAAGGCTAGGAGCAAGCAGTTTGCGTTGGCGATCATTGCGCTGATCGAAAAACTTCCGCATACCCTGGCCGCCCAGATCATTGCCCGCCAGATGGTCCGGTCTGCAACCTCTGTGGGAGCGAACTACCGGGCCGCCTGCCGTGCTCGGTCTCGTGCAGAGTTCGCGGCAAGGGTAGCCATTGTGGTGGAAGAGGCTGACGAGACTCTGTATTGGCTTGAGCTTCTCGAAGAGTCCGGTCTGCTTCGCGAGGAACCGGTGCGTCTCCTGATTTGCGAGGCGGGCGAATTGGTTGCCATCCTCGCGGCAAGCTACAAGACTGCGAGCGCGTCACGGGCTTCGAGGACAAGATCGTAGATTGATGATTTCGGATTGACGATTTGGGATTGTACAGTTACGATCCAATGCGAACCGTTGCGCGAATCTCAATCGACGATCATCAATCTGCAATGTGGCGAGGGAGGGCACCATGACCTACGTCGTGGCGGAGCCGTGCATCGGGACCAAGGATCATGCCTGCGTGGATGTCTGCCCGGTCGAGTGCTTCTACGAGGGCGAGGACATGCTCTACATCCACCCCGAGGAGTGCATTGACTGTGGGGCATGCGTGCCGGAATGCCCGGTGGCCGCTATTTTTGAAGAGAGCGATGTTCCCGAGCAGTGGAAGGACTATATCGCCAGGAATGCGGATGCTTTCAGGGGAGGGGCCAATCTCCCGAAGGCGCCCACGCGGGAAAAATGGGAGGAGACAAAGAAGGATCCAACCAGCGAGGCGGCCAAGTACTACGAGAAGTTTCCACCGAAGCACTGAGCGGATCTGCCAGCCATCCTAGCGAAGCGCAGAATGCCTCACGCCCAGGCGTCCCGGAACCCGGGGTGCCTGGGCGTCGCTTTTTGATGAGGCTGGACCCGAGCTCCCCGAATTACCGGTCAGCCGTTGGATCGGTTAAGTCGGATATTCTCCCATATATTTAAAATGTTAAGAAGCATTGCTCGTGTACTCTGTTGGAGTTTTCTCCACCTCCTGATGATTTCCTCAAGGTTCCTGCGCAGGCCTCATGACCGGGATTCAGTTTAGCGCTGCATAGCCGCATGAGGGCTGGCCAAGAGCAGTGCCGCCCGCGCAGCTGCGCGGGCGGCGCGTCGGCTCGGTCGGGGTCGGCTGTGAGTGGGGCTCTTATGGCGCTGGGGGCACCGTGATCTCTCGCCAGTCCAGATGGCGGGGGACCACCGGGATCGCTCGGATCAGCAGCACCGGCTTGATGGTGCCCCGAACCACCTTCTCCGCGATGCTTCCCATGACGAACCGGTCAATCCCGCTCCGCCCGTGGGTTGCCATGGTGACGAGATCAAACCCCTCCCGCTCCGCATAGGCGATGATCTGCGCAGCCGCGTCGCCGTCCAGGGCGACCGGACGGGCAGTGATTCCCTGTTCCTTCAGGTCTCGCCGAATCTTCTCCAGGTACGTCATGGCCTCGGCCCTGAGGGCCGCCTTCCGTTCGGCCGCCGCCTCCGGTATGGCTTCGAGCTTGGCCCCTGTGAATCCGAGGGAAAGCTGGACCACGGTAAGCAGTGTCACCTCGGCCCCGCTGCCCTTGGCCAGCGCCACGGCGTGCGGAAGGACCTTCTCCGCCAACTCCGATCCGTCGAGGGGCACCAGGATCTTCTTGTACATGAGCCACCCCCTTTCAGAAGATGATTTGTGATTGCCGATTGTCGATTGAACTTCCAATCATCAATCCTCAATCCTCAATCACAAATCCCCCCAAAGAGAAGGTGTAGCCTGATCCCCGGGCTGTCAAGGGCCGGAGAGCAGCGGCGGCGTCAGAACGGCACGCCGGGCGCCGTGCACACCTCTAGACGAGTCCCGATGGTCCGGTACATCAGGGGGGGCCACCAGGGCCGCGACAAGATGCCGTCGTGAATGGCCCAACTCCGTCCCCGGATGCTCGCGCCGGCGCCGGGACGGCGAAATGGCGTCGACCCGTCCAGCCGCTGCTCCAGATCCCCTCCCGGCAGGAAGCCTCGGTGAATCGCCTCCATCCGGTCCTGCCCCGCCAGATAGCCGAAACTATGCCGCTCGTAGAGGAGGGCGTTGTGGTAGAAGAAGGCTTCGAGGAGCAGCGCGGGTTTCCCCAAGCGCGCCGCGAATGCCTCGATCCGGGCGAGCGTGGGTCGAAGCATCCGGAGGCCGGGACAGATCTGGCCCGGCGCCAGTCCGGCCCGCATCGCGGATTCTTCCTCGCGGCGGTTGCGCGAGCGCGCGCCCAGCTCGGTGACTTTTCCCTCGTCGTCCAGGTCGATCCCGAAGCGTGGACCCTCCGGGTCGTTCAGAATGATGAAGGTGATCTGCAGATTGCCGTAGCGGCTCTCATCCAGCTTCAGGAAGAGGGTGGGATCCAGGGCGTCGGCCCGGTGCTTGATGCTGAGCCGGACCCAGCGCTCGTCAGGTGGCGCGTCCACGCTGGCGACGGGTTTCCCCTGAGGATCGGTGAAGGCGAGGGGATCAAGGCTGAAGCGTTCACAGAACGCTGGAGGCACGAGGGAGAGATAGCACCGGTCGCGCTCGACGGGAGGCAGGGCGTGTGTGCCAGGCATGACACAGAACGAGCGAGGTGAAAGTCCTCGCGCCAGGTTCTCGCGGAGCCGAAGGCTAGGAGAAGGGCAAGGGCGTCACCGCGAGGTGGGGTCCGGAGGAAGCCCAATCCAAACGCGCGGGGCGACGCACAGGAACCGGATACGAGGTGTGGTACACCCGGGACGAGCGGGCACGTGACAGTGAAGTCCTCCATCCGCATCGGGGTGTGCTTTATAAATCCGGCGCCTACGCGCCAAACGTTCTGTGCCTTACCCTGGGAGATCTGTCGACTGTCCGGAGCAGCGGACTGAGGCCGGGGGAACCCGACTTGACCGGTCGGCAGAAGTCAGCAGAGGGCATACTAGGTCCGAGGCAGGCAAGGCTAGTGAGGCACCCCAATGCCGAAAGGCGGGGCAACAGATAGGCCGCGCCGCACCGCCTCGAACCGAAGGCCCGAACGGTACCCCGCGAGGGGAGTGAAGGAGAGGAGCGGTCGCTTCATGTCGAGCCGCGGGAGCGCATCCGATAGGCAGCTCACGCTGCCCCTGGGCCACGCGGTCCACGGGGATGAACCCGGGGCTGGGACGCGGAGAGCAGACGCTCCGGTGGAAGGGCAGGACCTCTTAGCGCGCGTGCTGGACCCGGAGAACCTCCGGCGCGCGCTGCGCCAGGTCCGACGCAACAAGGGTGCGCCGGGGATCGACGGGATGAGCGTGGATCAACTGGGGCCGCACCTCAAGACCCACTGGCCGACGATCCGGGCCTCGTTGGTGGATGGGACCTACACCCCCCAGCCCGTGCGCCGTGTGGCGATCCCGAAGCCGGGGGGCGGGACCCGAAACCTGGGGGTACCGGTCGTCCTCGACCGGTTCGTCGAGCAGGCCTTGCTGCAGGTGTTGCAAGCAGACTGGGACCCGACATTCTCTGCGGGGAGCTACGGCTTTCGCCCGAAGCGCAGTGCCCACCAGGCGGTGGCGCAGGCGCAGACCTACATCCGGCAGGGCCACACGTGGGTGGTAGATCTCGACCTGGAGAAGTTCTTCGACCGGGTCAACCACGACGTCCTGATGCACCGGGTGCGGAAGCGGGTGCCGGACCGGCGCGTGGTGACGCTGATCCACCGGTTCCTGAAAGCTGGGGTGTTCACCTTGGAGGGGATGGTGGAGCCCACGGGGGAGGGCACGCCGCAGGGCGGCCCGCGCTCCCCGCTGCTGGCCAACTTGCTCTTGGACGACCTCGATCGCGAACTGGAGAAGCGAGGGCACCGCTTCGTCCGCTATGCCGATGACGGGAACATCTACGTCCGGAGTCGGCAAGCAGGGGAGCGGGTGATGGCCAGCGTGACCCGCTTCCTGGAACGAAAGCTCAAGCTCACAGTCAATGCAGCGAAGAGTGCGGTCGCCCGACCGTGGCACCGGAAGTTCCTGGGGTTCACCTTCACCCGAACGCGGCCGACCCGCCGGAAGGTGAGCGAGAAGGCCCTACAGGCCTTCAAGGTGAACGTCCGGACGGTGACGGGTCGGACGCGGGGACGGACCATGCGCCAGACCGTGGCCGAGCTCAGGACGCTGGTCCTGGGTTGGCGCGCGTACTTCGGTTTCACCGAAGTGCCCTCGCCGTTGCGGGACCTCGACAAATGGATCCGTCGTCGGCTGCGGAGCTACCACTGGAAGCAGTGGGGGCGTCGCGGCTACCGTGAGCTCCGGAAGCGGGGCGTGAGCCGGGACTTGGCCTGGAATACGTGCAAGTCCGCCCACGGCCCATGGCGCTTGAGTCAGAGCCCAGCCCTGGTCATCGCGCTCCCCTGGCGGTACTTTGCCGCCCTGGGGTTGCCGAGCCTGGTCGAGGCCGGACCTCTCCACTAAACCCAAACGTTTCAGATAAAAACGCATCGTTTTGCCCACGAACCTTTGCTAGTGTGAGGTTGCCACACCAAACACTCTAGCCGAGGAGGGACAAAACGATGCAGGCGGAGCTTACCCCTTTAGACGGCCAGAAGGCAATCGGGATCACGTTCACGGACAAGCCGGTGACGGCCTGGGGCGGGCTGGCCCTCTTCGTCGCCTTCGCCGAGCGGCTCGGCCTGGCCGCGACGCTGACGGAGATCCTCCCGTTTCCGGTGACCTCCCCGAACGCCACGCCCCCCGCCCACATTCTCCTCGCCTTCTACGCCGGCGTGCTCGCAGGCGCCCGGCGGTTCGCGCAACTCGCCGTCCTGCGCGTGGACGAGCCCATCCGCCTGCTCTTCGGCCTCCGGCGCTACCCGAGCACCGCCACCTTCACCCGCTTCTTCCGGCGGTTCACGGCGCGAACGGTGACCGAGACCTTTGAGGCACTCTTCCGCTGGTGCTTGGCCCGGCTCCCCGAGCGGCCCGAGGGCTACACTCTCGACCTCGACTCGAGTGTCTTTGAACGCTACGGGGCGCAGGACGGCGCCCTGAAGGGTTACAACCCCAAGAAGCGGGGCCGACCCTCGCACCACCCCCTGTTCGCCGTCCTCGCCGAGGCCCGCTGCATCGCCCATGTCTGGCTCCGGAGCGGGAACACGGGGAGTGCCCGAGGAGCCACGGCGTTCCTGACGGAACTGTGCGCGCTCCTCCCGGCCGCCCTCCGGCTCACGCTTGTCCGGGCCGACAGCGGCTTCTTTGAGGAGGCGATTCTCCTCGCCCTAGAGGCGCTTCACCTCCCCTACATCGTCGCCGCCCGGTTTACGAACCCGCTCCAAGCGGCCGTGTACCGCCTGGGCTTCCGCCCCTTCGCGCCGGGGCTGGAGGTCGGGGAACTCGTCTACCGGGCGCATCGCTGGACGACCGCCCGCCGGCTAATCGTGATCCGGGAGGAACTCGCCCGGCGGCCCTCCGCGCGCGGCCGGGAGTTGTTCTACGCCCCCGGCTACCGCTTCCACGCCGTGGTGACGACCCTCGCGCTCCCCCCGGAAGACGTCTGGCGCACCTACAACGGCCGGGCCGATACCGAAAACCGGCTCAAGGAGTTGAAGCACGCCTTCGGCGCCGACGGGTTCTGCTCGCACCGGTTCTGGGCCACCGAGGCGGCCCTCCGGAGTATCTGCGTGCTTTACAACCTCGTCGAGGAGTTCCAGGGGGCCCTCGCGGCCCCGGTGCGCCGGACGCTGGCCACGCTCCGCACCACCGTGTTCGCCTGTGGCGCGATCCTCGGGGGGGTGGGGCGGCAGCTCGTGCTCCGTTTGTCTCGGCCGACCTCCTGGCAGCAGCGGTTCTTGGCCCAACTCCAGCGTCTCCTTACCTGGACTCCCAACTGCAATGCGGGTGCGTTCGGAGAGGAGGTCATCCCATGAGGTCAACTGCAACGTTTGGGTTAAATCCGCCGAACCGCCGTATACGTGATCCGTATGTACGGTGGTGTTCCCATGGGCCGTGTCGGCCCACCAATCGAGATGAAAATGCCCCCGATCCGCCGTACAATAGACCCGGCATGGAGCGGCAATGGTCGGTGTCACACTGGATGAGTTGAGGCCGTGGTGGTGTTTGATCTGGAACGCACGGGGGAACCAATAAGTGTGCGCCGGCTCGCTTGCGGGCGAGCAGTGGGCAGCACGTGAGGGTGCGTAGGGAGTTGTGCGTGCGTTCTCCGCGTCCATGCCAGGAGGAGGCCGCATGGACAGCGCATACAACGTAGCGGGCATCGACGTCCACAAGAGAATGGTCGCGGTGGTGATCACCAACGCCCGAGAGTCAGAGCTCCAATTCGAATGCCGGCGCTTCGGCACGACCGTGGGTGACCTCCGGCAGTTGGGGGCGTGGCTGCAGGAGCATGGGGTGCAGGAGCTGGCGATGGAGTCGACCGCGCAGTATTGGAAACCCGTGTGGCTGGCCCTCGAGGGGCAGTGCCGGTTGCACCTGGCCCAAGCGCGGTCGAACCGGGGCCCGCGGGGGCGCAAGACGGATTTTCGGGACGCGATGCGCGTGGTGAGTCGTTTGCTCTCGGGGGATCTGATTCTGAGCTTTGTGCCGGATGCGGAGCAGCGCGGTTGGCGCACGCTGACGCGCACGAAGCACCAACTGACGCGGGATCGGGTGCGGCTCCAGAGTCAGCTGGAAAGCGTGCTCGAAGAGTGCCAGATCAAGCTCTCCAGTCTGGTCAGCGATCTGCTGGGGGCCAGCGGGCGGCGAATCCTGCACGCCCTCGCCGACGGTGAGACGAATCCCGCCCGGTTAGCCGCACTCGGCGACAAGCGGCTCCGGGCCAGCCAGGCGGAGTTGACGGATGCGTTGAGTGGGCAGGTGCAACCGCTGCACCGGCAGATCCTCGGGCTGTACTTGGCGCGGTTGGAGCTGATCGAATCCCAGGTGAACCAGCTGGAGCAGCTGATCGCCCAGGCGATGACGGCCCACCACGAGACGATCGCCAGACTCGCGGAGGTGCCCGGCTTCGGCGTTGACTCCGCCCAGCAGATCCTCGCGGAAATCGGCCCGCAGGCCGCCGCCTTCCCGTCCGCCGCTCAGCTCGCCTCGTGGGTCGGCGTGTGTCCAGGGCGGAACGAGAGTGCCGGAGTATCGAGCAGCAATCGCTCCGCCAAGGGCAACCGCTCCATGCGCCGACTCCTCGACCAACTCGCCCACGCTGCCGTTCGAAAAGAGGGTACGCATCTGCAGATCGTCTTTCGCCGGTTGTCCACCCGCATGGAGTACAACAAAGCCATTTGGGCTATCGCCCATCGCCTGTGCCGACTCATTTGGAAGATTCTACACCAGGGAGTCCGGTACGTGGAGCAAGGTCTCGCGCCCACTCCGCTCATGCTAAAGCGACGGCGCCAACGCCTTGTGGCCCAGCTCCGCAGTTTGGGCTATCAGGTAGCACTCACACCACTGACCCCCAACGCGATCGCGTGAGTCGCGACCGGGACAGTGATTTTCGAGGGTGTGGGAGGAGAGGAGCCGCGAGGCTCCCCCCTATCCCGATTGATCTGGCACAGGCTGATCACCGCGCGGACTCCGTCAAGAGGAGGAGTCAGCCGGCACCTTTGGGGGCGGTGCGGCGGGCGTGTCAAACCAGCCGGGCCAGAGGTGGGCCGCCAGAGTGGTTAAGCCCCAGCCGAGCGCCCCGCCCCAGAGGGCGCCGACCAGGACATCTGCCGGGTAGTGAACGCCCAGGTAGACCCGGGAATACGCGACCCCGACCGCCAGGAGGACGAGCGCCCATCGCCAGCGGCGGAATCCCAGCCATCCCACCGTGGCCAGGGCGAACATGTTGCTGGCGTGGTTGGAGGGCAGGGAGAAGGATCGGGTGCAGCCCGCGAGCAGGTGGATGTCGGGGATCACGTGGCATGGACGGGTCCGGTGCAACGCGGCCTTGATCAAGTTGGTCCCCAGGTCCGAGAGGACCAGGGCCGCCAGCGCGACGGCCACCACGACCCACATCCGTCGCCCACCCCAGACGAGGAGCATGAGGACCACCACCAGCGCCGGCAGCAGGAAGTACCGCTTGTTGCTCAAGATCGGCATGACGAGGTCAAGAAGAGGGTTCTGGAGGGAGCGGTTGATCAGGTGGAAGATCGAGGCGTCGAGGGCCAAGAGTCCTGCCATCGGAATCAGGCCTGCGCGCGCTTCGTGGCGTGCGTGTCCAGGAGAAAGACCAGGCCGCCCAGGCCGCTCACCACCAGCGTGAGGGAGAACCAGACCAGCGACATGCTGAGGGCGGTCGCCGCGTCCACACCGACCTTGGCGAAAAAGTACACCGCGCCCGCCTCACGCACCCCGAGTCCTGCCACGGACACGGGCAGCATGGCCACGAAGGTGATCAGGGGGACGTAGAGGAAGAAGTAGGAGATGGGGACCCCCAGGTTCAAGCCGGCGCCAATCAGGTAGTACGTCACGACGATCAGGGCCTGGAGCAGCACAGAGAGCGCGATGGCCTGCCCCAGGGCCCGGCGATGTCCCCGATAGCGCTGCAGCGCCTCCACCATGCCCTGGAGCTTGGCCTGAAACCGGGTCAGCCCCACGATGCGCAGCAGGCCCGTGGCCCGCTCCTTCATCCGGTCGTGTAGGAGCACGGCGATCACCACGCTGAAGGCCGCAGCCACCGCCAGGATCATGACCGCCACCAGGGGATCGCGGAGCCGGCGGAAGGCCAGCCCCAGCGCGATCAGCGCGATGCCCACCAGGGCCGCAAAGCCGGAGAGCCGATCCACCAGGATCGACGGGATGGATGCATTGTGCCCCTGGGTGATCCGGTAGATGGTGTAGCCCCGGACGATGTCGCCACCGATCAGCGTCGGCAGGAACAGGTTGAAGAAGGCCGCCTCGAAGTAGACGAGCGTCAGCCGCCACAGGGGCAGCCGGATCCCCTCGGCGAGAAGCAGGCGCTGCCAGCGGAACGTGCTGATGAGGTAGCCCAGGGTGTACAGGAGGGCACACCCCAGGAAGACTTTCAGGGGCAGTGCCTGGACGGTGCGAAGAACGGTGGGACGGTCCACCCGCCAGAAGAGGATCGTCAAGAGAGCGGCGCTGATGACAAGCTTTCCCAGAAAGACGAGCCGGCCGTCCAGCGCGCTGGGGGGCTGAAGGTCCATCACGCCTCCCGATCGGGGTGGCCCAGCACGCGCTTCACCATGTAGATCGGCTTCCGCTGCGATTCGTGGTAGACCCGGACGAGCATCTCGCCCAAGAGGCCCATCACGAGGAATTGGACGCCGACCAGGATCAGCAGGATCCCCAGAAAGAGGAGCGGGCGCCCGCCGATCTGGGCGCCGAAGGCGAGCTTGAGCGCGGTGAGGTAGCCGCCGATGGCGATGCCGACGCCCGCGGCGAAAAGCCCCAGGAGGCCGAAAACCTGAATGGGCTTGGTCGCGAAGCTCAGGAGGAACTTCACGGTGATGAGGTCCAGGATAACCCGCAGTGTGCGGGTGATGCCGTACTTGGAGCGGCCGAAACGCCGAGGGCGGTGGTGAGTCTCCACCTCGGCGAGGCTGATGCCCATCCAGCTCGCAATGGCCGGGATGAAGCGGTGCATCTCGCCGTAGAGGTGGAGATGCTCGACGACCTCCCGCCGGTAGGCCTTGAGGGTGCAGCCGTAATCGTGCAGGCGAACGCCGGTGACCCGGGAGATGAGCCAGTTGGCCAGCATGGATGGCAGGCGCCGGCTCAAGAATGGGTCCTGGCGTTCTTTCCGCCATCCGCTCACCACGTCGTGGTCCTTGGCCAGGGCGAGCAGTCGCGGAATGTCGGCCGGATCGTTCTGCAGATCCCCATCCAGGGTCACGATCACGTCGCCTCGCGCGTGGTCGAAGCCGGCGGACATGGCGGCCGTCTGGCCGAAGTTCCGCCGCAGTCCCACCAGGATCCACCGGGGGTCCTGCGCCCGCACGCTCTCCAGGCGCGCCCACGTCCCGTCGGTGGACCCATCATCCACCGCCACGACCTCGTAGGCCACCTCCTGCGGGTCCAGGGCCCTGCGGATCTCCTCCGCGAGGAGGGGGATGTTCTCCTCCTCGTTGAAGACGGGGATTACGATGGAGAGCGTGGGTCCTGCCTCGGCTGTCACCGGCGCCCCTCAATACCCCGTGAAGGCCCGGGGCGGGAATCCCTGGAAGTTGCGCCCCAGGAAAATGGAAAAGTCGCGGAGGTGTTGCCCCCGGTGCACGATCGGGACAACCCGCACCCGCTCAACCTCTCGGAAGGCCGTCCGCAGCTCCCCGGGTGGATCGCCGACGCCGAACGAGACGAACAGACCGTCCCGGCCCTGGAGCGCGTCCCAGCCCCCCCACAGATCGTACTGGTTCATCCGACGGCCGACGTTTGCATTGTAGACCCGGGGGTGCCCTTCCACGTAGAAGGCGAGTTCGCTGGCGATCTGGTAGCGGTCGCTCACCAGAAAGAGCGGGCTCGCCGCGCCGCGCTGCACCTGGGTCACGACCTGCCCCAGCTCGGGCCACCCGCGCAGCCGCTTGCTGACCAAGTCCACTGCAGCCGGAACCCGAGCGCCGAACAGCCCCAGCACGTCCGGAACGAATGCCACCGGAAGCAGCACGGTCGGCAGGATTATAGAAGCAAGCAGCAACCCGTTCAAGCGTCTGGTCACCCGGCGCTGTTCTCCCCATGGAGGCCATGTGTCGGCCCAGCCGCCGACTGCCACCGCAGCAGTGAAGTATGCGTGGGCCGCCCAATTGGCCTGGACCTTGGTGACGAAGCTCCAGCCCTGGAAGAAGAGGAGGACGGGAAGCGAGAGGCAGGCCAGCAGCAAGAGATCCTCCCGTCCCTGCCGGATGCCCTCACGCCACGCCCACCCCGCGCCCAGGAGCAGCAACGCGAACATGAAGGGCGATACCACGAGGAGCTGACTGCCGAGGAACTCCGGACCTCCGAGGAGGGACACCTGAGCTCCCCCCGCCCCGGCCTGGATCAGGACGTGGCGGCCCGAGAGCCAGCCATGCCGCGCGTTCCAGACGATGACCGGGCTGAAGATCAGGAAGCCCAGGAGGGCGGCCTCGTACGGCTCGCGCCGGTGGAGCCACGGACGGAGCTTGGGCGAGAGGAGCAGCCACAGGAGGACACAGGGCAGCAGCATGAGCATGGTGTACTTGCTGAGGAACCCGAGGCCAAGGGCAATTCCGGCGCCGTACCAGGAGCCCTCACTCCGGCGCCGGACAGCGCGGCAGAGGAACAGGCTCGCCAAGCCCCAGCAGAGTACGAATGGGGAGTCGATGGTCATGAGGATGGAGCCGGCGGCGTACAGGGGCACCAGGCTGAGCAGAACGACGCTCAGGAACCCGGCGCGTTCACTCTGGAAGATCCGGCGCGCAAGGATGTAGGCGATGCCGGCCAGACCGACTCCCAGGACGGTCGCAGGCAGCCGGATCCAGAACGCGGTGTCTCCTCCCAGGCGCGTGCTGAGCGCGATCAGGTACGCCACCATGGGGCCCTTGCTGTAGTAGCTCCAGTCCGGGCGCCGAGACCACTCCCAGTAATGCGCCTCGTCCGGGGCCAGTGGCCAGCGGCCGCTCGCGATGAACCAGAGATGAAACGCCGTCAGGGCGAGGAGCCAGAGCAGGGTGAGCGTGCGGTATGACCTCACCTCGTGAGATCTCCGGGCTGGGCAGGGCAAGAAATTTCGGAGTGCGGAGTGCGGAATGCGGAATGAGAAATCCGCACTCCGCAATCCGAAATCCGCAATCCGAAGTGTACCATCAGGCAGGCTCCGGCTGGATCTGCCGATCCTTGCCCGCGACATCGGCCACCATGCGGGCGCGATAGTCGGCCAATTTCCGCTTGAGCTGCGGATCCCCCAGCGCCAGGATCTCCACGGCCAGGAGGGCCGCGTTGCGGGCGCCGGCCCGCCCGATGGCCATGCAGGCCACGGGGATTCCGCCCGGCATCTGCACCGTGGAGAGGAGCGCATCCAGGCCGCCCAGTGCGCCCGACTCCATGGGGACGCCGATGACTGGCAGCGTCACGTGGGCGGCCAGGACCCCGGCCAGATGCGCCGCGCCGCCGGCCCCGGCGATCAGCACTCGCAGCCCGCGCCCCTCTGCCTCACGCGCGTAGCGGGCAAGGCGGTCCGGGGTGCGGTGCGCGGAGCAGATGCGCAGCTCGAAGGGCACCGCGAACTCCTCCAGGATCTTGCCAGCCTCCTGCATGGTGGGCAGGTTGGAGTCGCTGCCCATGAGGATCCCCACCAGCGGCGATGCCGGGGCTGTCGAAGAACGCGCGGTGCGCTTGCGTGCCATAGGGCCTCCTGGCAAATCCGGAATGCGAAATTCGGGACGCGGAATTGGGAACCTGGAACGCGCTTTGTCATTCCACATTCCACAATCCGCATTCCGCACTAGGTTTGTCGGGCGAGCGCCTTTCGGCCGATGTCGGTGCGGTAATGGACCCCGTCCCAGCGGATCTTCTCCACGGCGCGATAGGCGCGGGCGATGGCGTCCGGGATGTCGCTGCCCAGGGCGGTGACGCCCAGGACGCGCCCCCCGCTGGTCACCACCTTGCCCCCGGCGATGGCCGTGCCGGCGTGGAAGATCACTACGTCCTTCATGCGGGCCGCGGCGCGCAGTCCACTGATGGCCATTCCCTTCTCGTGAGCGCCCGGATACCCTCCCGAAACCATGACCACGCACACCGCGGGCTCGGGCCGCCAGCGGATTTCCACCTCGAGCAACCGGCGATCCACCACGGCCTCGAGGATCGGGAAGAGGTCGCTCTCCATGCGCATGAGCAGCGGCTGGGCCTCGGGGTCACCGAAGCGCGCGTTGAATTCCATCACCCTCGGTTCGCCATCCTTGATCATCAGCCCCGCGTACAGGACGCCCCGGTAGGGGCGCCCCTCGGTGGCCATGGCCCTGACGGTGGGGATCATGATCTGGTCCATGATCTTCCGGTGGACCTCCTCCGTGACCACGGGCGCCGGGGAGTACGCGCCCATCCCGCCGGTATTGGGGCCCTTGTCGTCGTCAAAGACCGCCTTGTGGTCCTGCGAGGAAGCCATGGCCAGGACGGTCTCGCCGTCGGTGAAGGCCAGGAAGGATGCCTCCTCGCCGCTCAGGAACTCTTCCACCACGATCTTCTCGCCCGCGTCCCCGAAGGCGCGGTCGTCCATGATGCGCTTGACGGCGTCCAGGGCCTCTTTCACCGTCTGGCAGACGATTGCCCCCTTGCCCGAGGCCAATCCATCGGCCTTGACCACGATCGGCGCGCCGACATCCTGGATGTAGCGGCGGGCGTCGTCGGCGCGGTAGAAGGTCTGGAAGAAGCCCGTGGGGATCTTGTACTTCTTCATCAGCCGCTTGGCGAAGACCTTGCTCCCCTCCAGGATGGCCGCCTGCTGGTCGGCCCCGAAGATCCGGAGGCCGCGGCCCTCGAACTCGTCCACGATGCCCAGCGTGAGGGGCAGTTCGGGCCCGACGATGGTGAGGTCAATGCCCTTCTTGGCGGCGAATTCGGCGAGCCGGCGCACCTCGGAGGCGCTGATATCGACGCACTCGGCGAACTCGGCGATGCCGGCATTGCCGGGCGCGGCGAAGAGCTGCTTTACCTGGAGGCTCTGCTTCAACTTCCAGATCAGTGCATGCTCTCGACCGCCGCTTCCGATGACCAGCACTCGCATGTTCGCTCCGTTTCAGTCGACGTGACGTTGGCCGGCCGTCAATGCCGGAAGTGCCGGATGCCGGTGAAGACCATGGCGATGCCGTGCTCATCGGCGGCCGCGACGACCTCGGCGTCCCGCACCGACCCGCCCGGCTGCACGATGGCGGTCACCCCCGCCTCGGCGGCCGCGTCCACGCCGTCGCGGAACGGGAAGAAGGCGTCGGAGGCCAGGGCCGTCTCCTGGGTGGGGAAGTTGGCCTTCATCCGCGCCAAGCGGACGGAATCTACCCGGCTCATCTGACCCGCGCCGATCCCGACGGTCGCTTGTGCCGTGGCGAGGACGATGGCATTGGACTTCACGTGCTTCGCCACCCGCCAGGCGAAACGCAGCGCCTGCATCTCCGCGTCCGCGGGGGCCCGCCGAGTCACCACCTTCAGCGCGGTCGGATCCAGGTCCACATCGTCCCGATCTTGGACCAGCATGCCGCCGCTCACCTGTCGCATCTCGAAGCCCCCGGTCCCCGATCCCCGGTCTGCGGCCTCCACCGGCATCTCCAGCAAGCGGAGGTTCTTCTTGTCCCGGAGGATGGTCAGGGCCTCCGGCGCGTAGCCGGGGGCGATGATGGCCTCGACGAAGGTGGAGGCGATTTCCCGGGCCGTGGCGGCATCCAGCGGACGGTTCATCGCGAGGATGCCCCCGTAGGCGGAGACGGGATCGGTCTCGCGCGCGCGCGCGTACGCCTGGACCAGCTCGCCCGCCGTCGCCACCCCGCACGGGTTCGTGTGCTTGATGATGACCACCACGGGCTCGGTCCACTCCCGGGCCAGCTCCCAGGCGGCGTGCAGGTCCACGATGTTGTTGTAGGAGAGTTCTTTGCCGTGCAGTTGTCGGGCGGAGGCGATCCCGCCGGTGAGGTCGAGGTTCCGGTAGAAGGCGGCCCGCTGGTGTGGATTCTCCCCGTAGCGCAGCTCTTGAAGCCTCTCCAAGCGGACGTGGAAGATGGAGGGAAAGGAGCGCCGGGCACCCTCTGGGTGGCCGAGCGCCGGGAACTGGGGGCCGTCGGGCGCGAGTTCCATCCGCTCGAGAAAGCCGGCGATCATTGCATCGTAACGTGCCGTATGGGCGAAGGCCTTCCGGGCTAGACCGAACCGGGTGGCTGGCGAGAGGGCGCCGTGGTTTCGCGTCAGCTCCTCAAGAACCATCGAGTAGTCGGCCGGATCGACGAGGACGGCGACATCCTGGAAGTTCTTGGCGGCCGAGCGGAGCATCGCCGGACCGCCGATGTCGATGTTCTCGATGGCCTGGGCCAGTGAGACGTCCGGCTTCCCGATGGTCGTTTCGAAGGGGTACAGGGTGATGGCCACCAGGTCGATGGGCGCGATCCCCTCGGCGGCTATCTGGCGTTCGTGCTCCGGGTTGCCCCGGATGCTCAGCAGCCCGCCATGGATCCGGGGGTGCAGTGTCTTCACGCGCCCGTCCAGCATCTCGGGGAAGCCGGTGATCTCTGCCACATCGGTCACAGGAAGGCCGGCCTCGCGCAGGACCCGGGCCGTCCCTCCGGTGGAGATGAGTCCCACGCCAAGCCCCACCAGTCCGGAGGCAAAGGGTACCAGGCCGGTCTTGTCCGAGACGCTCAGGAGTGCACGGCGTACACGTGTCATCCGTTCTCCTCGTCCTCAGGTAAGGCGGGTCAGGGATTCCAAGGAGTCGTTCGGCAGTTTCCTACCCCCGAAGGAGTCCCGGGCCCCTCGGAGGGGCGGATTCGAAACTTCGACACGTCCCCGGGACGGCTGGACCGCCGAACTCCCGACCCGCCGACGCTCTTCCTGGACAGAAGGAATGTGCGAGGTTTCTGCTGCGGACCCTTAAATGAGCCAACGGATGCTAGCAAAAAGGCCGAGCCCCGGCAAGGGAATTCTCGCCGCCGCGGTCCGGCCCCGGAGCGCCTCAGGCTTCCCGCGACTCGACAGGCACGTCGTCGGTGAAGTGGTCCACCGTGAAGACCTGGATGGCCGCTCCGCGCCTCCAGGCATCGCCCGGCAGGTCGGCCTTGAGACACGTTTGGCGGAGGAATGTCTCCCGGTCCCAGCCAAACTCGCTGGCCACCTGGGGCAGCAAGAGCCCGTGGCGGCCCGCCTGGCTGATGAAGAGGCCGTGGGTTCCGATCCGGATCTCCTGCGGGTCGGCGACCGGGCGCAAAGGAGACAGGACGGACACCTCCACGCGCAGGCGGGGCAGCTCGTCAGGCGTCACGGGCGGAAAGCGCGGATCGGCGGTGGCGGCCGAGGCCGCGCAGTGGGCCACGGCCTCGGCCAGCGGTTTCACGGGTTCCACGTAGCCGATGCAGCCTCGCAACTCCCCCTCGCATGTGATGGTGACGAAGGCCGCAGCGAACGCCTTCAGCACCGGATCCTCAAGACGATCGCTCCTGGGAGGCGCGCCCCGGACGCGATCGCGGATGGCGCGCCGGGCCGTCGCCAGCAGGGCCGCGCGCTGCCCTTCGCTCAGGAGGGGCGGGGCGCCGTTCACGTCAGGGACCCAGCGGCGTCGCGCCGCCAATACACGCGGACGAGCTTGTCTTCGTGCGAGAACCGAATGTCCAGGGCGCCGCCGCAGGCCTTGTTGATGGCCCGACCGAGACGACGGGCCAGCTTCTCCGAGGTAGTCTCCACAACGAGAGGGTGCCGGGAATCTGCCTTGATGCGAATGATGCGCTCCAGGGGGTTCTTGGCCGCGGCGGCGCGGGCCGCGTTGCGGAGGAGATTGAGAATCTCCGCGCGGTTCTGGGCGAGGAAGGAGCCCGTCAGATAGAGGATGCCGTTGGGGTTGCCTTCCTGGGCGCTCCGACAGGCCGGGCAGGCGACGGTGATCGGACTGCCCCAACGCCGCACCTCGCGTCGGGTGGAGGGATCGAGAGACCATTTTCCCTTGTGCCACACGGCCTGGCAGTTGGAGCAGATGGCCGGATCTTTTGAGGGCTTCGAAACTCGGAGAGGGGTGGTGGAGGACAGGGCCTTGTCGAGTCGGACCAACCGAGCCTTGGCAGAGAGCATACGTATGTCCTCCTTGACAGCGGGTTCGGTCTGGCCACCTTTCAATATAGGGCCGGAAGGTCCGACCTGCAATCGGAGGAGGGCTCCGAAAAGACGCAACCCGGACCAGACCGTCCTTGTGAATTCCGGGAGGTGAGGCGGTCGAAATGACGTCAAATACTACGGCATGGCCGGGGCACTTCCCGTTGGTGGTCATGAATGTCGGATGGGGTACGATGTTCAGGATCGAAGTTGACATATGGCAGAGCGCGTGGTAATACTTGACTGTTCCGGTCGGCTATCTGTGATTTATCTCAAGGGGATAGCCATGAAGATTTCGACAAAGGGCGACTACGCCACTCGAGCATTGCAGGACCTTGCCATGCGTTACGAGAAGGGGCCTGTCCCCATCGAGGCCATCGCAGAGCGGCAGGCACTTCCGGCCAGGTATTTGGAACAGCTGCTCCTGACGCTCAAGCGGGCCGGTTTCCTCGCCAGCAGGCGGGGGGTCAATGGCGGGTACTACCTGGCCAAGTCGGCGAGGGAGATTACCCTTGGCCAGATCATCCGGGCTGTGGACGGTCCCGTAGCGCCAATCTTTTGCGTCACGGACCCCCCACGGGAAGGGTGTTCGCAGGAGACCATGTGTGTTCTCCGTGACGTCTGGGCCGAGGTGCGGGACGCCGTCTCGGCTATCGTCGATCACACGACGCTGGCCGACATTTGCGAGCGGATTCAGGCAAAAACCAAAGAGCGGGTCACCTATCAGATCTGATCCGACCCGGGCGGACGGAGGGTATGGCGCGGCAGGTTTCCAACGTTCTCGAGCTCATCGGGGATACTCCACTGGTGCGGCTGCAGCGGCTCGTTAAGCCGGGGTGGGCAACGGTTCTGGGGAAGCTGGAGTCGCTCAACCCGGGAGGGAGCGTCAAGGACCGGATCGCGCTGGCCATGATCGAGGAGGCGGAGCGCCAGGGACGGCTGAAGCCCGGCGATACGATCGTGGAACCGACCTCCGGAAACACCGGGATCGGGCTGGCGATGGTGGCGGCTGTGAAGGGCTACCGGCTGATCCTGACGATGCCCGAGGACATGAGCGTCGAGCGGCGCGCGCTGGTGCAGCGGTATGGTGTCGAGCTGGTATTGACCCCGGCCGTGGAGGGCATGACGGGAGCCGTCTACGCCGCCGAGGAGCTGGTGCGGAAGAACCCCCGCTTCTTCATGCCGCAGCAGTTCCTGAACCCGGCCAATCCCGAGATCCATCGGCGGACCACGGCCCGAGAGATCCTGAAGGCCACGGACGGCCGCCTGGACGCCTTCGTGGCCGGCGTCGGGACGGGCGGGACCCTCACCGGCGTGGGCGAGGTGTTGAAGCGCGAGCGGCCGCAGATCCTGGTCGTCGCGGTGGAACCGGCCCGCTCGCCCGTCCTCCAGGGCGGGAAATTCCGGCCGCATGGGATCCAGGGGATCGGCGCCAGCTTCGTCCCGGTCGTCCTCAACACGACCATCTACGACGAGATCATCGGCGTCCGCGACGAGGATGCCTTGGCCGTCACGCGGCGCCTGTCCCGGGAGGAGGGCCTCCTGGTCGGCGTCTCCTCGGGGGCCAACGTGTTCGCGGCCCTGCGGGTGGCGGAGCGGCTCGGCCGAGGCAAGACGGTAGTGACCATGCTCTGCGACACGGGCGAACGCTATCTCAGCGTCGCGATCTAGGTCTTGTCCTTCCTTTTCTCTGGAAGCGCGTACGAGGAGTCAATAGCATGGCAGTCACGGTCTACATCCCGACCCCGTACCGGAAGTTCACCAACAACGCCGCGCGGGTGGAGGTTCCCGAAGGCGACGTCCTGGCCCTGGTCCGGGAGCTGGAGGCGCGGTACCCGGAGTTGCGGGAGCGGATCCTGGGTCCCGACGGGCAGCTTCACCGGCACCTGAACATCTATGTGAACGATCAACCCGTCGAGGACCTGCAGGGCGTGCAGACCGGCCTCCGGGACGGCGATCAGGTCGCCGTGATCCCCGCCATGGTCGGCGGGACGCTGGCCTTCACGGAGGAGCAGATTCGCCGCTACAGCCGGCATATCATCCTGCCCGAGGTCGGCGGGATGGGGCAGCGGAAACTCTTGAGCAGCAAGGTACTGCTCATCGGGGCAGGCGGCCTCGGCTCCCCGGCAGCACTCTATCTCGCGGCCGCCGGCGTGGGGACCCTGGGGATCGTGGATTTCGACGTCGTGGACCTGAGCAACCTGCAGCGCCAGATCCTGCATCACGTCCACGATGTGGGACGGCCGAAGGTGCAGTCCGCGGTGGAGACCATCGGCGACCTCAATCCGGATGTGAAGGTGATCCCGTACAACGAGCCCCTGAATTCGGCGAACGTCAGGCAGATTTTCGCCGAGTACGACGTCATCGTGAACGGGTGCGACAACTTCCCCACGCGGTACCTGGCCAACGACGCCTGCGTCTTCCTGAACAAGCCGATGGTGGACGGCAGCATCTTCAAGTTCGAAGGCCAGGTCACCGTGTTCGTCCCGGGGCATGGCTGCTACCGCTGCCTGTACCCGTCGCCGCCCCCGCCGGGTCTCGTGCCGAGCTGTTCGGAGGCCGGGGTCTTCGGGGTGCTGTGCGGGGTCATCGCTTCCATCCAGGGGATCGAGACGATCAAGCTGCTCCTGGGGCTGGGCGAGCCGCTGGTCGGCCGCCTGCTGTTCTTGGATGCCCTCGGCATGGAGTTCCGCCAGGTGAAGATCCGTCGGGACGCCGACTGCCCGGTCTGTGGGGATCACCCAACAATCACGGACCTCATCGACTATCACGAGTTCTGCGGAGTGCCCCCGGCGGCGCGGCTCAGTTAGCGGCGTGCGCTCTGCGGCCCGGCGGTTCCGCTCCCCGCCGACCGTCCCTTCGGCGGAGCGCTCGAAGGATTTTTGGGAGTGGCATGACCTTGAGTGTGCGACCGGTATCAGCCTCTCAACGCCCGGGGATTGGGCGGATGAGGATGGACCGATGAGAGCCGCCGGCATCCTGGAGGCGATCGGGAACACCCCGCTGGTGGAGCTCCGTCGCATCAGCCCAAAGCCGGCGGTTCGGATCTTCGCCAAGCTGGAGGGGGTGAACCCCACGGGAAGCCTGAAGGACCGCATCGCCAGGTATATGGTGGAGGCGGCGGAGCGGAGCGGGGCCCTCACCAAGGACAAGATCATTCTCGAGCCGACCAGCGGGAACACCGGGATCGCCCTGGCCATGGTGGCGCGCTTGAAGGGCTACAAGGTCAAGGTCGTGGTCCCGGACAACGTGACCGTGGAGCGACGGCAACTGATGGAACTGTTCGGCGCGGAGATCCTCTGCTCGGACGGCAGCCAGGGCACCAACGGATCCATTAAGCTGGCCCAGCAGTTGGCGGAGGATCCCCGGTACTTCATGCCGTACCAGTATGGCAATCCCGCCAATCCGCTGGCGCACTACGAGACCACGGCGGCAGAGATCCTCCGGGACTGCCCCGAGGTAGACGTCCTGGTGGCGGGGCTGGGGACCGGGGGGACGCTCATGGGGTGCGCCCGGCGCCTCAAGGAGCACAATCCGCGGATCCGTGTCGTGGCTGTGGAGCCGCACCCGGGAGATATGGTTCAGGGGCTGCGGAGCCTGGACGAGGGCTTCATCCCACCCATCCTGGACCCCAGCCTGCTGGACAGCAAGATCATCGTGGACAGCCGGTGCGCGTTCGCGGCCACCAAGGATCTGACGACGAAAGAAGGGATCTTCGCCGGGGTCTCGTCGGGTGCGGTCATCCACTGCGCGATCCGGGTGGCCCATCGCATGGAGCGGGGGACCATCGTCTGCGTCCTCTGCGACGGCGGCTGGAAGTACGTGAGCCTGGGCGTCTGGTTCAAGGACTTTCCACCGGTGGGCGAGAACATCCAGAGCCACGTGTGGTGGTAGTGGAAGAGCCGAGAGCCGAGAACCGAGAGTCGAGAAGCCGATGACGACCACGGGTGAGGGAGCGGTGACGGTCCATGCCCTGACGGCAGAGCAGTTGGCCGAGATCATCCGGCAGGCCGAGGCGGGCTATCCGGAGGAGACCTGCGGGATCGTCATCGGGAAGCCCGGGTCGCCGGAGACTTACCAGGTGCACCAGGTGAGGAACGTCGCCAACCTGGAGCAGCAGCAAGACACCAGGGGGATCGAGCGAGATGCCCGGACGGCATATCGGATGGATGACCGGGAGGTGCTGCGCGTTCTCCGCGAGGCGGATGAGGCCGGGTGGGACGTTGTGACGTTTTACCACTCCCATCCGGACCACGACGCCTATTTCTCCGCCATGGATCGCGATCGGGCACAACGGGCCGATCACGAGCCCCTCTGGCCCGGGGCCACCTACCTCGTCGTTTCAGTCCGGGATGGTCGCGCCCGAGAGGCGCAATATTTCGCCTGGGACGCTGCCCGGAAGGACTTCGTGGCGGTGGCCGCAAGCCTTCCAACACGTGAGCGCTGACTCCGAGGGATGAGGGGCGCGCTCCCTGTGCCACGTCCCCCCCGGGGGGAGCGGGAAGGCAACCGGAACCGGATGAGCCCTCGCGAGATCGCGCTTTGCCCCGGCGGCTTTTTGGGGTATGGTTAGTCCGCGAGTGCATGGGCGGCTGAGGCGGGGCTGGCCGGAGGAGGGGGCGGGTGAAGACGCAGGACGCCTTGAGCTTGCTGATTGCGCTGGAAGAGCGCGTGGCCCGCATCTACTTTCACTTCTTCCGGACCTTCCGGGATGACCGGGAAGCGGCGCAGTGCTGGTGGGACATGGCGCGGGACGAGTACGGTCACGTGGGCATCCTCAAGATGGTTCGGGATCTGGTTTCTTCCGAGGCCGAGGGGGGACATATCGGGGCCCGCCTCTGGTCGCTGGTGGACGTCGTGGAGCGCTGCGAGCAAGAAGCCGCCACCGCGGATTCCTTAAGCCGGGCGCTGGAGGTGGCCATCCAGCTCGAATCGTCGGAGCTGGACGCCCTGGGGCATCGCATCGTCCAGTCCTTGCGCGCCGAGTTGCCGGACGGGGCGGCCCGTCCATTTGCGGCAGCAGGTGCCCACCGGCAGCGACTGCTGGAGGCGGCCTGGAAGATCCCGGATTTGGCCTTGAGACAACGTCTGGAGACGATGTTCGGGGGCGCCAGGGGGCGCTGAGCAAGGTGGCCCATGGGCAAGCGACGGGTGCATCTCACCTTCCAGGGGCAGCTCGCGGACGAACCGGTCATCTGGACGATGAGCCAGCAGTTCAACCTGGTGTTCAACATTCGCCAGGCGGATCTGGAGGACGGCTTCGGCTGGATCATGCTGGAATTGGAGGGCGATGACGAGAGGCTGGCGGACGGCCTGCGATGGCTGGAGGAGCGGGGCGTCATCGTCGCCCCCATAGAGCAGGACGTTGTGGCCGGGTAACGTCCGGCGACCTCGTTTTCGCTTGACACCCCCTGCGTGCTCTGCTTAAATCCGTCGCGACGCTGACTCATCCAGAGTGGCTGAGGGACTGGCCCTGCGAAGCCACGGCAACCCCGCGTGAGGCGGGGTGCCAACTCCTGCCCCGCGGACGCGGGGAGAGATGAGAAGGCGGCTGACGGGCACCCGTGAGCCCCTTCTCGTGCGAGTGAGAAGGGGCCTTTTATTTCCCCGGAGGACGCCGGTGGCGACTTTGAGAGTGACACTGACCTTCCCGCCGGACTTGGTGCGTGAGCCGGTGATTTACACCGTGGCCAAGACTCACCACCTGGTTCCGAACATCCGCAAGGCCCGGGTGAAGGAGGGTGCGGGAGAGGCCACGCTGGATCTCACCGGGGCAGAAGAGGATCTGAAGCGTGGGGTAGAGCACCTGACCCGGCTGGGCGTGAAGGTGAAGCCGGTGGGAGGGCCCCGCTCGTCTGGGTGAGGAGAAGAGCTGCGTGCGGTCACGCACCGCAAAGTTGCGTGGTGATCTGAAACCCGAGCGTCTTGCGGGAGGCATTGGCCCGATGGGATATGTGAGGGGATTGAAGTGTCGCGAGTGCGCCCGGCCGTACCCGGCCAAAGCGCTCCACGTCTGCGAGTTCTGCTTCGGCCCGCTGGAGGTGGATTACGACTACGCCGCCATCGGGCGCGCAATGGACCACCGCAGCATCGAGGCGGGGCCGCCCAACATCTGGCGATACCGGGCCCTGCTCCCGGTGGATGGTGAGCCGACGGTCGGTCGCCACTGCGGCTTCACGCCGCTGGTCCGGGCCCGGAACCTGGGGAAGGCGCTCGGTCTCAGCCAGCCTGTACGTCAAGAACGATACCGTCAACCACCCGACGCTGTCCTTCAAAGACCGCGTGGTGGCGGTGGCGGTGATCAAGGCGCAGGAGTTCGGGTTTTCGGTGGTTGCCTGTGCGTCCACGGGGAACCTGGCGAACTCGGTGGCGGCCCATGCGGCGGAGGGCGGCCTCACTAGCTTTGTCTTCATCCCCGCGGACTTGGAGCAAGGCAAGATCGTGGGCACCTCCATCTACGCGCCCAATGTGGTGGCGGTGGACGGCACGTACGACGAGGTGAACCGGCTGTGCAGCGAGGTGGCCGACAAGTACGGCTGGGCCTTCGTCAACATCAACATCCGCCCGTACTATGCCGAGGGCTCCAAGACCTTCGGCTACGAGATCGCTGAGCAGTTGGGCTGGCGCGCGCCCGATCACATCGTCGTGCCGGCCGCAGGGGGGTCGCTCATCACGAAGGTGTGGAAGGGCCTGAAGGAGTTCTACAATCTGGGGCTCCTGCCAGCCGTCCCCACCCACATGCATGTGGCCCAGGCGGCGGGGTGTGGTCCCATCGTGAATTCGGTCAAGGCGGGGAGCGAGATCATTCGGCCGGTGAAGCAACCCCGGACGATCGCCAAGTCGCTGGCCATCGGCAACCCCGCGGACGGCTATTATGCCTTCAAGGTGGTGAAGGACAGTGGCGGGAGCGGTGAACATGCCACCGATGAGGAGATCGTCGAAGCCATGAAGCTCCTGGCCGCGACGGAGGGGATATTCGCCGAGACGGCGGGCGGCGTTACCGTCGCCGCGACGAAGAAGCTGGTGGAGCAGGGGGCCATCGGCCGGGACGAAGTCACGGTCATCTCGGTCACCGGCAACGGCTTGAAGACACAGGAGGCTGTAGCGGGCGCCCTGCGGGTCCCGGCCCACATCAAGCCGACGCTGGCGTCCTTTGACGCCGCGCTGGCCCAGCACCCGCCGAGTGGGGCCGAAAAGGGGTTGACGGCTGGTTGCTGAGCGGTGTTCACCTGAGATTCTCCAATTGCCAGAGGAGGGTATGCGCGTATGAGCGTGCTCGTGCGGATTCCCACGCCCTTGCGGGCGGTGACGAAGGGGCAGGGCGAGCTGAAGGTCGAGGCGGCATCCGTCCAGGAGCTGATTAGCCGGTTGGACCAGGAGTACGCCGGGATCAAGGCTCGTCTCTGCGAGGACGACGGGAGTTTTCGCCGCTTCATCAATGTTTACGTGAATGAAGAGGACGTTCGCTTTCTGCAGGGGCTGGCGACGCCCCTGAAGGCCGGCGACGAGGTGTCAATCGTCCCAGCCATTTCCGGCGGGCGATAGGTTCCCGCCAGGCCGCCGTTCTCGCTGGTGGCGGCGCGAGAGGATCTGATTCGCCGGCCTGATCGGATTGTTCCCGGAAGACCTCGATAGCCGTCCGGGAGACCCCCATGGCCTCGAAGGTCCCCCCAGAGGTCAGGACGTGGGTGATGGGGGTCGCGGCGAGCATTGGTCTCTCGGCGTGCGCTGGGAGTATCCCTCAGATCTCGCTTCAGGTCCCAGCCCCCTCTCCCTTTCCGGGCCCACCGGGAAGCCCGCGAGTGGGCGTGCATCCTTTGCGCGACGCCCGGGAGCTAGCCCTCCTGAAATTGCGACAGGGGTGGTTCCTGGAGTACCTTCCCGAGGAGGCGCTGGACCCCAGCCCCACCCAGGCGGTCGCCCAGGCCCTCATAGAGCGGCTTCGCGCCTCCGGTCGCTTCGAGCAGGTGATCCGCCTGGCACCGGAACAGGAAGCCCCGAAACCGTTCAGCCCAGCCCGCAATCCGGTGCCTGCCGAAGTGGTCCTCGAGGGTGATCTTCAAACGTTCTACGTGGAGCGGAATACCGTCAGCAATCCGTTCCTTTCGATGCTGATGGCGCCCCCCTCGGTGTACCCCTGACCGCTCTCAGCGGGTTGAGATTTCTACCCACGCCGGCCACCCCATTCCTCCCTGTGAAGTACCACGCCAACCTGGCAATGCAAGTACGCCTGTGCGATTCGCGGACCGGGGTCGTCGTCTGGGAAAGGACCGTTGAAGGAATCGGTGAGCTCAGCGAGACGACTGCGACGGAGCTTTTCATGGGCAAGGAGGACCAGATGAAGGAGGCGGCCACCCTGGTCCTTCAGGCGGGGGTCGAAAAGTTTGCTCGCCAGCTCCCCTCCGCCGACTGGTTCAAGGTCCGCTGGCCGAGGACCCCCAGCCGCGGTCCCGGCACGCCTGCCCCCGCGCCCCGCTAACCTCCCAGTTGTCCAGCGCCGGCCCGTTCTTGACCCGGTCCGACCCGCAGAGAGGGGCATGTCTCCCCGTGATCTCCGGGGATGTGAGAACCCGGGACAAGCCTGCCGCCGGACTTGACGAAAAGGCACAGCTTCTGCCATTGTTGCCCCGGAAACAACGGTTCCGAAACCGCCCGGGAGGGGGGCCTCTTTGTCCCGGGGGCTCGCGCCCGGCACGGCCCTTCACGGGGACGGCTGGCACGCCGATAGTTGGCTGCGCCGGCCCGCGCTCGGATTTCGCGCGAACACGGAGGAGCAAGCAGATCCCGTTCTGCGTGGAGTTGGCGAATGCGGGCAGGCGGATCGCCCGGTGACTGACGCGAGTGCACAGAGGAGGGCAGGGCGGGAGGGCCGGCTTCGCCTGAAGGTGTGCACACGCGATATGCGACGGGAGGAGATCCCAGGAAGTGAGCTTGCGCGACTGGTTCCTGGCGCGCTGGGGAACGTACTTCTGATGGAGCGGAGCTGCCCATCGCGTTCTATTACACCGACCGGGAGGACACCGCCCAAGCGGCCACGCCCCCCGCGGGGCATCGGTGCCTCATCGCAGCCCTGTCGCAGGTGCGAAAGGGGAAACCCCTCCGCTTCGACGCCGGCTCGGTCGGATGCGGGGGCGCGAAACGATACCTCGGATTTTCGGAAGAGATCATGCCGGACTTCGAATACTTCCTCTCATCAGGGATCCCCGGAAGGCTTTCGGGAGAGCGCTACAAGAAGTCACCGGAACTGGTGAGGGAGATGATGGCAAGGGCGCCGGTGTTCAGGGCGCCCGCGCGGTTCATCGTGTTCAAGCGCTGGGATGCCCTCGGGGAGGCCGACGATCCTGAGGCGGTCGTCTTCTTCGCCCGTCCCGATGTGATCTCCGGCCTCTTCACGCTCGCGAATTTCGACGAGGTCGAACCGAACGGCGTGTTCTCGCCCTTTGCCGCTGGCTGCGGCTCGATCGTGCAGTATCCCTATCTCGAGAGGGACTCCGAGCGTCCGCGAGCGGTCCTCGGATTGTTCGACGTCTCCGCGCGACCCCACGTCCCCGGTAGCGTTTTTACTTTCTCCGTGCCCATGAGCAAGTTTCGCCGGATGATCGAGAACATGGAGACGAGCTTTCTCATTACCCCTTCCTGGGGGAGGGTGAGCGACAGGGTGGTGTGACGCGCCCGTTTGGATGGGGATCGGAGGGGCGGGGCAGTTCCCCGTAGTGATTTACTTGCCAAGTAAGATGGAATTTGAAAGAATAGCGGGGGGACCGATCTTGGCGCGGGGACCCCATGGGGGATCGAACTTCTCGTGCCGCGGAGCCGCAACCGGAAGGCTGAGGGACGTCGAGGAGCGCCGGACGGAATGCCGAACGGGGGGTAGGCCATGAGCAGCGTCACCTACTTCTGTTCCCACTGCAACACGAACCAACAGACCTTCGAGTACTATGAGGGCAACCGTCTGGTGGTGCGCTGCCAGGTCTGCGGCTATCCGGTCGAGGAAGGGGTCGTCGAGAAGGAGGGGGTCACCTTTGGCCGGCCCAAGGTCCTCTGCATCGACGACGACCAGCTCCTCCTCGGCCTCTTCACGCACACCCTGGAGGGCTACGATTTCCAGGTCCTTACTGCCACTGACGGCCCCTCGGGTATCGAAAAGGCCAAGAAGGAACGCCCTGATCTGGTCGTCCTGGACGTCATGATGCCCGGGATGGATGGGTTCGAGGTCTGCCGTCGGATGCGGGCTGATCCCGACCTGAAGGGGACTCCCATCATCATCGTGACCGCCATGGAGGATCCCAAGCTGAACGTCAAGGGCTTCCAGGCAGGTGCCACCCTGGCCACCAGGAAACCCTACGACCCCAAGAAGCTCGTTGACACCATCAAGACCGCCCTCGCCCTCAAGGCCAAGCCTCCCACCGGCTGAGACGTCCGCGCCCGGTGCCGGACAAGATCGGGCTGGGCGGGTTGGTGCGGCGCCAGTACGGCTTGGCCTAGCCACCGTGGATGGGGCCTGCAGGCGACCCGGTCTGGTGCGCCGGGTCGCCTGCGGTTTCCTCCGGGACTTCTGTGTCATGCGGGTCCAGGTAGGGCTCACGGGCCCTCCGCGTGTGGTCCTCGGTCGGCCGGTGGTGGAGCTCGTCCTTCCTCGCGAGACCTGCACGCTTGAAGAGCTGCTCGACGCGCTGGCGGATGCCGAACCCCGAATAGCCCGGTACCTTCGACGCGAGGCCGGCCTGCCCTCCGTCCCCTTTGGGCCTCTCCTTCACGACCAACCGCTTGAGCCGGGAAGCCCGATCCCCGACGGCGCGGCCGTCACGCTGCTTTACGCCATCGCAGGCGGGTAGCGTCGCGACGCTGCCATGCCACCGCCTCTCAGCGCCGGTTGTCATGCTGACGCCGTAGCGATACGCGGCTATTGCGGACGTACCTTTGTGTTCGCCCTCGGACCTTTCCTACTGAAGCAAAAGTCCCGGGGTTCAGACTGCCCAATTTTGCTGCCTGTCCTCGGAGGCCTGTGCCCTCTCCTGCCTCGCATTTCTCCGCTGTAAATCTGGAGCAGTTCCGGTCAATCAAAGCCTTTCCTCATAGAGAGTTAGACCCATTCAATTTAAGAGGATCGAACCTTAGGTAAGTCCTGACAACTACCGTGAACCTAGCCGTGGCCACTCCTTGGCATCGCTAGTGCATAAAGGAGTTAGTGCGCTCCATATGATGGAGCGGATTCGGACTCCTGCGCCAGCCTGCTAAGAGCTTGGATGTTCACGGCGGCAGCCGTGAAAGCGAGGGGCGCCATGGTGACGGTGACCGAGACCTCCCAGCCAAAGTTGTCCACCGAGGAACTCCAGCTCCGTCCGCTCGTGTCGGAATTTGTCGTTTCTTTCGTTAAGGCCCTCTCGCTCTCGGGACAGTACACGCCAGACCACCCAGAGGTGAAGCGCTCCGTTGCTGCACTGTACCAGCAGTTCTTGGCCCTCCTTCGCGGAAAGACCGAGCTGACCTTCCTGACCAGAATCGGCGGGGACTCCAAGGATGTGATACTGGATGGCATCTTTGCGGAAGCGACCCCTCTGGCCACACTCATGGCTCAGGGCACGGGCGATCTGTTCCTCCCGAAGCTCCATGAGTACTTCGATCGGCGCCACCTGCTGAGCTGGTCGATCAAGGCGAACATCTCCCCCGAGGAGTTCGAGGGCTTCATCGCGATCCTGAGCGCTTTCGCCGCGCCGGCGGGCGATCGGGGGACGGATGTCTCGGCGGAGACTGCCAGGGCCCTGGCGGCACGCGGGATCGCGCACGTGTCGCTGGTTTTCATGGATGAGCTGGTCGGCCGGGATCGCCGGCTGCCATGGCGGGTCGAGATGGCCCTCACCCGGCTGCGGAAAGACTTGCGAATGATTCCGCTCTACCGGAAAAGTGATGCCGCAGAGCTCCACCGGGCCAAAGCCCAGGTCATCGATGATATTATCCGCCCAGTGCGCCGCCCCGACCTCTTGAAGGCTGTTCTCCTGAACTGTGACCTGATCGCCAAGGACTTGTCGGCCGCGGGTGAGAATACCATCGAACTCCAGCTCATCGACCGTCTGCCGCTCGGCATGGTCTGTCCGACCGCCCTCGAGCTTGCCAAGGATTTGGCCGGAACCGGCTCAGCCGATCGAACTCCTCAGCAGGAGCGAGCCAGGAACCTCCTCAAGCCTCTGGTGGCCCGCCTCCACGACCACTCCACACCGGAGGGGGACCGAGCTTTGAGCTATCTCTTCGATCAAAAGCTCCTGTCGCTGGAAGAGCTGCCACCTTGGCTGCAGGAGGCCATCGCTGCCAAGCAGTTCGTGGATGTCTACCTCGCCAACGAGCCCCAGCATCTGGAGCGGCTCCGCGGCATGACCGAAGATCCGGCCGGAGCGGCACCCTACGTCCGGGCCGTCCCGGAGCTCCTGCGGCGAGAGAAATATCAGTCCGCCCTGACCATTCTGCGCGGTGTCGAGTCGTGGTCCGCCACAGACTTTTCTTCGGCGGCTGGTTTCAAATCCCTGCTTGAGAGCGTGCGGGTGGCGGTCGCCGAAAGCGATCTTGTCTCGGCCCTTATCGAACGCTTCCGTGGAGGCTCTACCGGGGTCCGACAGAAGGTGGTGGAGGTCCTCGCCGCCCTCGGGCGCGTGGGGCTCCCGCCCCTCATCGACCTGCTGGCACGGTCCGACGATGCGGAACTCCGCCGCTGCCTGGTCATTGCCCTGGCGCAGATAGGCGCAGGCGCCCTTTGGGCGATCCGGGTGGCCCTCGAGCGACCAGGCCTGCCGGCGCGCATGGTGCGCGACCTCCTGGCGGTGCTGGCCCAGATCAAGGGCCTCGAAGCCGGCAACACGGTCCAACGGTTCCTCCACCATCCGGACGCGACCGTTCGCGAGGAGGCGGTGGCTGCCCTCGGACGGATTTCAGGTCGGCAGGGTGAAGCCGAGCTGATGGCGGCCTTGAAGGACCCCGCCCCAGCGGTGCGCCGACGCGCCCTGATCTCCCTGGGGAGCATAGGGAGCTCGAATCCTCGTGTCGTTGATTTTCTGTGCGAGGTGGTCCGGAAGCGGCACAAGGGTGAACCGGAGGAGGACGACCAATTGCAGATCCAGGCCTGCCAGGCTCTGGCCGAGGTGGGCCGGACTGTCGCGTCGCTCATTCCCGGCATTGAATCCACCCTTATCCAGGCGCTTGTCGTTGACGGAGGCAAGGGGTTTCTCGGCCGCTGGGGTGGATCGACGGGGAAGAGCGACGCGGTTCGAGGCGCCATCTGCAGCACCCTCGGGCAGATCGGCGGACCCGAGGCTGCGGCGAGCCTGGGCCGCATGCTGGGGGAGAAGAGCGTCCTGGTAAGAGACAGGGCCGCCCGCGCGCTAAAGCAGCTCCAAGGACGGCTCGCCCTGCAAGCTGCGTGAGTCGATCTGCAGGCCATTTCTCGCCTTACCTCCCTCGATTCTCCAGCTTCCAACGGTAGCTCGATCGGACCGCTTAAGCTGCGTGATTCCTCTGCCGGGTAGTCGCCCGCATTCTGCCCTTCGCCGGTTCCTCTCCCGATCTGCACCAGGCGTAAAAAGGCTTGGGAAATGAGCCAGGTTCTGCCAGAATGCCAGCGTGAAGCGTCTGTATGCTGTGATCCTGCCTGGCGGCCTGCTGTGGGTCGCGACCCTCGTATTTCTCCGGCCGGGTGCCTTGCCGGACTCGATGCATCCCTATGTGCGCGCCTATCCCTATGTCGTTGCGGGCGCAGGAGTCGTCTTGGGGTGGCTCTTCAATCGCAGCCGAGTCGTCTTCGCCATTCTCGTGCTGGCCCTGGCCGATCGAGCCTTGCTGCCGTTCACTCCCGGCGAGGCCATGGGCGCGGGTGTCGGCCACATTGTGTTCGATGCCGTCTCGATACTTCTGCCGCTGAATCTCGTGGCGTTCGCCATGATCAGCGAGCGCGGAATCCTGAACCTGTGGGGCCTGGCGCGGCTCGTCCCGATCCTGGCGCAATGCCTCGTCATCGCCGTCCTCTGCCTTCCTGCGCAGCGTGGCGTCGCGGCTTGGCTGGATCACGAATTCGTGGGCGCGAATCTGGCACCCTGGACCCCGATGCCACAATCAGCCCTGCTGGCATTCGGTCTGGCCCTGGTCGTCCAGGGGGTCAGGACGGCTTTGCATCGCCACCCGATCGAGGGTGGTTTCCTGTGGGCGCTGGCGGCCTCGTTTGTCGCCTTGCACGCTGGCCGTGCGGGATGGCTGGCCACGAACTACTTCGCCACAGCCGGGCTTATCCTCGTGGTGGCGCTCTTCGAGACGTCCTACCACATGGCCTACCATGACGATCTGACGGGGCTGCCCGGGCGGCGGGCGCTGAATGAGGCACTGATGAAGCTGGGCAACCGGTATGCGGTGGCGATGGTGGATATCGACCATTTCAAACAATTCAACGACCGGTACGGGCACGATGTCGGTGACCAGGCCCTGCGGATGGTTGCCTCGAAACTCGAACGTGTCTCCGGCGGGGGAAAGGCGTTTCGCTTTGGCGGTGAGGAGTTTGCGATGGTTTTCCCGGGTGAGTCAGCTGAGGATGCGGTCCCGCATCTTGAATCGCTGCGAAAGGCAGTCCAGGCATCATGCTTCGTCCTGCGCGGACCGGACCGGCCGCGGAAGAAGCCGGACACTCCGAGGTCACGAAGCGGCCCTCAAAGAGCAGTGGTGGTGACGGTCAGCATCGGTGTCGCCGAGCGCGACGGCCGTAACGCGAAGCCGGACCAAGTAATCAAGGCGGCAGACAAAGCCCTCTATCGCGCCAAAGACGCCGGGAGAAATCAGGTCAGCGCGTAGGGACCGAATGAGAGGCGGCATGTAGAGATGGCGGATCGGGAAAAACGGGGCGGGGGTGCATCCGCTCCGGGCACGGATGGATCGGGAGGGCAACGGGGCGAGAGAGCCGGCGTGAACGACATCCAGGTTGACAAGGCGAAGCTACTGCAACAGGCGATGGCGCAGGTCGAGGAGACGCTGCGGCGCCTGGGGTCAGGGTACGCGACGGCGAAGCAGGCGACGCTGGACTCACCCCACGTGATGAAAAGCAAGCGCGAGGTGACGGGCATCGAGGCCTCCTACCTCGCCAATGCGCTGGCAGGGAACATCCAGGAGCGGGAATTCTGGTTGAGGACGCTCCGGGGGTTCCGGATGCCAGAGGCGCCGGAACGCGCCGCCCTGGGCTGCATCGTCGGTGTCGGCGCCGCAGATGGTCCGGTGGATCGTTTCTACTTTATCCTGCCCGTCTGCGGCGGCATGGAGATCCCGCTGGAGGACGGGGGCCTCACGGTGCGGGTGGTGACGCCCGAGACACCCGTCGCGAAAGCATTGATCGGGAAGTCCCTGGGCGATGCGGTCGCGTTTTCGAAGGAGCTGCATCACACCGGCCGTATCCGGCTGCTCGCCTGACCCGCAGGGAGGGGAGGAAACAAAGGAGTACGGGTGCAGGGGAGCGGGGAAGATGGGGCCGCCCTTCGTGTCAAGGCGGAGACTCCTCCCCGGTGATCGGATCGTGTGGGCAGGAGGCCAAAGAGCCGAGGGGTAGAGGGGCAAGGGGGCAGAGGAGAGGGGCATGCAGGACGTGGTGGTGGTCGGCGCGGCGGGGCGTGGCGGCCATTTGCCTGGGCGGCGGTGAAGCGCTGGCGATGGCGGTCGAACGCACGTGATCCGATAGGGACTGCGATAGCGACAGCGAAAAAGCAGCGTGATCGGCTCTTGCTGTGGAGATCTGCTGTTGGTTTCCTCTCGCGAAGCAGAGGAGGCGCCATGGAAATCAAGACCATCGGGGTGGTGGGGGGCGGCACCATGGGACACGGGATCGCCCAAGTGGCCATCCAGAACGGCTTTCGCGTCCTCCTGCGGGATGTGGAAGACCGGATCGTACAGCAGGCGCGCGCCCGGATCGAGAAGGGGCTGGATCGGCTGGTGGAGTCCGGGAAGATCAGCGAGGGTCAGAAGGGTGAGATGCTGAAGATGCTGACCACCACGACGAACATGCCCGAGCTGAAGAACGCGGACTTCGTCATCGAGGCTGCCACCGAGGACTTCACGGTGAAGAAGACGGTCTTCCAGGAGCTGGACAAAACCTGCCGGGCGGCCACCATCTTGGCCACCAACACCTCCTCGATCTCGATTACCAAGATCGCGGCGATCACCAGGCGACCTGACAGGGTCATCGGCATGCACTTTATGAACCCGGTTCTCCTCCTGCAACTGGTGGAGGTGATCCGGGGTGTCGAGACGTCGGGCGAGACCGCGACGGCCACGCACGAGTTGGCCAAGCGCTTGGGAAAGACCACGGTGGAGGCCAAGGACTTTCCAGGATTCCTGGCCAACCGGATCCTGATGCCCATGATCAACGAGGCCATCTTCGCGCTCATGGAGGGTGTGGGCACGGTGGATGCGATTGACAATGTCATGACACTCGGCATGAAGCATCCGATGGGTCCCTTGGCCTTGGCCGATCTCATCGGACTGGATGTGCGCCTTGCGGTCCTCCGCGTCCTCCACGAAGGCCTGGGAGATCCCAAGTACCGGCCCGCCCCTCTCCTGGTGCAGATGGTGGATGCCGGCCGGCTGGGGCGTAAGACGCGGCGCGGCTTTTACAACTACTCGTGACGTGTCCGGCCGCGCCCGCTCTGCAATCACCGTCCCGCAGGGAGGGGCTCATGGGGTTCGAGACGATCATCCTCAACATTGAACGGGGAGTGGCCACCCTCACGCTGAACCGCCCCCAGCAGTTGAACGCCCTGGACCGGCGGATGTTCACGGAGTTGGACGAGGCGCTGGATGGGGTGGCGGCCTTTCTCGAGAAGCGAACGCCCAACTTCACGGGGCGGTAACCTCTCGGAGCGGCAGGATGGTTTTCGAGCTGGCCACGGGGGTCCAGGTCTTCGGCGGCTGCGGGTACATGATGGACTACCCGGCGCAGCGGTTCATGCGCGACGCCAAGGTGACCGAGATCTACGAGGGGACCTCCGAGGTGCAACGCCTGGTGATCGCCAATGACCTTCTCTCATAGGAATGCCTCCACGGAGACCGACGGATGAACATCATCGTCTGCATCAAGCAGATCATCGATCCCGAGATTCCCGCTGAGCAGTTCAAGCTGGATCCGACCACCCAGCGCCAGATCCGCGGGGGCCTGTCCCTGGTCATCAGCGCCTACGACCAGAACGCTCTAGAGGTCGCCCTACAACTGCGGGAAAAGCTGGGCGGGAAGATCACGGCGCTCTGCCTGGGCGATTCCGGCGCCACAGGGGCTGTGAAGTCCGCGCTGGGCATGGGGGTGGATAACGGAGTTCTGGTGAGCGGCCCGGCCCTCCTGGCGTCGGACTCCTTCGGGGTGGCGCGCGTCCTGGCGAAGGCTATCCAGAAGATCGGGGTGCCGGATTTGGTCTTGACAGGCTGCGTGTCGGGGGACACCGGGAATAAGGTCGTCGGGCCGCTCATCGCCGAGGAGTTGGGGCTCCCCTGCGTGGCGTTCGTCACACGGGTCGAGGTGAAGGACGGGAAGGCCGTGATGCGACGGATCGTCGAGGATGGATACGAACTTGTGGAGGGGCCACTGCCGGTCGTGGCCAGCATCCTGAGTGATGACAGCAACGTGCCCCGCTACTCGAAGCTCAAGGACATCATGGTCGCGGCCAAAAAGCAGGTGCCGATCTGGAAGGCCGCCGATCTGGACCTGGATGGCGCCAAGGTGGGGGCGGGGGCCGCGCGACTCGAACTCCGGGATGTCTCCATTCCGAGGCGCGAGTCCCGTTGCGAGATGCTGGACGGGGACACACCGGAAGGGCAGGCGGAAAAGCTGGCGCTCCGGCTGCGGGAACTGAAGCTGATCTGAGGGGAGAGCTCAGAGCCGCGAGCCAGGCGGGCACACGAGAATTCATCCACTGGCGTTGATACGAGAGTCGGGAAGGAGAGGCGGTGGCGGATGTCCTGGTGTTGGTGAACGGACAGGGTGACGTCCCGTCGCAGAACACGCTGGAACTACTGGGGGCCGCGCGACGGCTGGCGGATACCACCCGAGGAAAGGTGAAGGCTGTCGTCCTGGAGGGCAGCCAGAGTGGGCTGGGTGCGGCGCTGTGTGCGTACGGCGCGGATCAGGTGTTGCGGGCTGAACATCCACTCCTGAAGGAGTACCAATCGGACGCGTACGTGGCCACGCTGGACCAGGTCGCGTCGCAAGCGGGAGCGCAGGTGATCCTCCTGGCGGACGATGCGCGTGGCAAAGAGGTGGCCCCGCGACTGGCACACCGGCTGAACGGTGGGGTCGTGACCGAGGTGATGGGCATCGCGGGGGACGGGTCCGCCGTGCTTTTCCAGCGCCAAATGTACGGCGGCCGGACGATCGCGACTTTCGCTGCCCGACGATTTCCCATCGTGGCCACGCTGAGGCCCAGGGCCGTGGAGCCCGCAAGCGAACAGGCGGGCCGCTCCGGCGAAGAGGCTCCCGTGGCAGTCGTCCTGGATGCGTCCCTCCTCCGCACCCGGGTGGTCGAGAAGGTTGCCGAGGAGGTCCGTGGCGTCAAGCTGGAGAACGCCAAGGTGGTGGTGAGCGGCGGCCGCGGGCTCAAGGGCCCCGAACCGTTCAAGCAGCTCGAAGAGTTGGCCCAGCTCCTCAAGGGGGCCGTGGGGGCGTCGCGCGCCGCCACGGATGCCGGATGGATCCCCGCCTCACGACAGGTCGGGCAGACGGGGAAGTCGGTGAGCCCCGATCTGTACATCGCTGTGGGGATCTCCGGGGCGACTCAACACCTGGCAGGCATGACCGGCTCCAAGACCATCGTGGCGATCAACACCGATCCTGACGCGCCGATCTTCAAGGTGGCACACCTTGGTGTCGTCGGAGACTTCAGGGCGGTCCTCCCGAAGTTCATCGAGAAATGCAGGGAGCTGACACAAGACTGACGGCTGTGGGCGAGTTCCCATAGCCGTTCGCTGGAGTGTCCTGGAGCCGTCCGGATGACCCCCTCGCGGGAAATCTACTGGAACATCCCGGCGCATCTGCTGCTCTATCCTCTCTTCTTGCCGTTCCTCGCCGCCTTCCTCTATGGTTGCTATCGCCTCGTGAAGCTCATATGGATCGGCCAGCCCGACAAAGATGTCCCGCCGATTGGACGGCAGCTCCGCGAGATCGTGTTCCAGGCCGTCCTCCAGCGCCGTCTGCTCACGCAACGGCTGGCCGGCGGCATGCACGCGGCAATCTCGTGGGGGTTCGGCATCCTTTTCGCGGCCACTTGCATGGTGGCCATCCAGGAGTACTTCGGCGTTCCGACCCTTTCCGGCGACTTTTACCTGTATTTCATGTCCCTCGTCGTGGACCTGTTCGGTTTGGCCGCCGTCATTGGGGTGGTTGCCGCCCTAGTTCGGCGCTATGTGGCCGGAACCCAACGACTGTGGAAACCCCGAGACGCCGAAGGGTACAGTCTCTTCCTCTGGCTGCTCCTGGCCGTCCTGGTCAGCGGATTCGCGGTCGAGGGCCTCCGGATCGTGGCCACCCGCGATCCCTGGGGGCTCTGGTCGCCGGGGGGATGGGTGACCGGCCTTGGCCTTGGTGGGCTGACACGATCCCAGCAAGCCTCGCTGCACCGGGTGACCTGGTGGGGGCATGCCGTCCTGGCCTTCGCCTTCATTGCGCTGGTTCCGTACACCTTGATCCGCCACATCCTTGCGGCGGCGGCCAACGTCGCCCTGCGTCGGCCCCAGCCCTCGGGGGTGATCCAGCCGGTTGTCCTGGAAGAGGCGGAGCATTTCGGCATCTCAACGATCCAGGGGTTCCCCCGCAAGGATTTGCTGGACCTCGTGGCCTGCACGGAGTGCGGCCGATGCCAGGATGCCTGCCCTGCCTGGGTTACGGGGAAGCCGCTCACGCCGAAGGGGCTCATCATTGATTTGCGCGACCACCTGCTGGCCCGGGCCAGGGGAAACGGGAATGGCAAATGCATGGTGGGCGGCGTGATTGGCGAGGACGTGATCTGGTCCTGCACGACGTGCGGCGCCTGCCACCAGGAATGTCCGATCTTCATCGAGCCGATCCCTAAGATCATCAACATGCGCCGCTTCCTCGTCATGGAAGAGGCGCGCTTCCCCGAGACGATGCAGGCGGCCATGCGGGGGATGGAGAATCGCGGCCACCCGTACCAGGGTGCGGTGCCCAGCCGAACGGACTGGGCCAAGGGTTCAGACGTGCCGCTGATGGCCGAGAAGGGGCTGGCGGAATACCTGTATTGGGTCGGGTGCGCTGCGGCATTTGACGAGCGCACCCAGAAGGTCGCCAGGGCCCTGGTCAAGGTGCTGAAGGCCGCCGGCGTGGACTTTGCCATCCTGGGCGAGGAGGAGCGCTGCACGGGCGATCCCGCCCGGCGCATCGGTCACGAGTTCCTGTTTCAGATGCAGGCCCGGGCCAACATCGAGACGCTGGACGGCTATGGCGTGAAAAAAATCATCACCGCCTGTCCGCACTGCTTCAACACACTCGGCAACGAGTACGGCCAGTTCGGCGGTCACTACGAGGTCATCCACCACACGGTGTTCATCCGCGACCTCTTGCGGCAGGGTCGCCTCAGGCTGAGGACAGCCATCCGCGAGACCGTTGCCTACCACGATCCCTGCTACCTGGGTCGGCACAACGGGATGTTCCATCCGCCCCGGGAAATCCTTCAGATCCTGCCGGGCATCCGGGCGAAAGAGATGGAGCGGCACGGACAGAAGGGCTTCTGCTGCGGGGCTGGCGGTGGCATGATGTGGTTCGAGGAACGGATCGGCAAACGGGTGAACATCGAGCGGACCGAAGAGGCGCTGCGGGTGAAGCCGAACGTCGTGGGCACCGCGTGTCCGTTCTGCCTGAGCATGTTCGAGGACGGCATCCGAGCCAAGGACGCGACGGAACAACTCAAGGTCATGGACCTGGCCGAACTGGTGGCGCGAGCGCTCTGACATGGGCGCTCGGCAGTTCCTGGAAGCTCTGAGGCCGCGTACCTTCGTACGCTTTGAAGGGTGTACAGGCGAGTCTGCAGAGCATGGATTTTCAGCTTACTGAAATGCAGCGGCTCATCCGTGACTCAGTGCGGGAGTATGCGGAGAGAGAGCTTGCGCCCATGGCTGGCGATCTCGACCGCCTGAAGCAGTTCCCGACCAGGCCGCTCCAGCGCTTGGCGGAACTGGGTATCCTGGGCATGGCCGTCCCTCCGGAATACGGCGGTGCGGGGGCGGATGGCGTGAGCAGTTGCCTGGCCTTGATGGAGATCAGCCGGGCCTGCGCCAGTACCGCCGTGGCGGTATCGGTTCACGATGCGCTGGCATGCGAGATTGTTTACCGCTATGGGACGGAAGCGCAGCGGCAGAAGTACCTCCCGGGCCTCGCCTGCGGCGAGATCCTGGGTGCCTTCTCCTTGACGGAGACCACGAACGGAAGCGACGCCGCAAGTCTCCGCACGACGGCACATCTGCGGAGGAATCATTACCTCCTGAACGGGACAAAAATCTTCGTCACAAACGGTAGTCGCGCGAGCGCGATCATCCTGTTCGCCTCCACGGATTTGCCACTCGGGGGACTAGTGTCCCGTCCCTGAAGTTTGTGTGACAAGTCGGGCGCCTCCATGGCCACCCCTCTGAGCCCTGGGGCCCGTCGAGAATCGCTCGGCCTTGCTCCGGCGCCGCCGCCCCAGGAGGGGCGCGTCGCGCCGTGGGCGGGAATTTGCTGCGGGATTCGGCTCGTATTCAGCCACGGCGTCCCGAAGCCGGCCGAGCCGCGGGTCCGGGCTTTCGGGGCGCCCACGGAGGCTCTGATTTGCGATGCGAACCATTGGGACGGGACACTAGGGGATCACGGCATTTCTGGTGGAACCCTCCTTTCCCGGCTTTCGCGTCGGCAAGCGGGAAGAAAAGATGGGGCTTCGCGCCTCGGATACGGTCGAGCTCGTCTTGGAGGATTGCCAGGTCCCGGTCGAGAACCGGGTCGGGGAGGAGGGCGAAGGGTTCAAGATCGTCATGGCCGCCCTGGTGAACGGTCGCGCGGGGATTGCGACGCAAGCGGTCGGCATCGCGCAGGCGTGTCTTGAGGCCTCGATCCGGTACGCGAGAGAACGCCAACAGTTCGGTCAACCGATTGGACGGTTCCAGGCCATCCAGTGGAAACTGGCCGACATGGCCACCGGGATCGAGGCAGCACGACTCTTGACCCTGCGGGCCGCGTCGCGGAAGGATCGCGGTCTTCCCTTCGCCGCTGAATCCTCGATGGCCAAGGTTTTCGCGTCGGAGGTGGCCAACCGGGCGGCCTCCGAGGCGGTGCAGATTCATGGCGGCTACGGGTATATCCAGGACGTCCCGGTGGAACGGTACCTGAGGGACGCGCGGGTCCTCCCGATCTACGAGGGGACGTCGGAGATCCATCGGCTCATCATTTCGCGGCACCTGCTCGGGAAGGAGTACGAAACGGCCGCGAGCGGAGGGGGCTCATGACGTTCGACCCGGGCAATGGACGTTCTCCGTGGCGCCGCACTGGATGACGATCCGTGGGGGCGGGACCTGCTCATGCCGAGCATCCTGGAGGCGGTGAGGGCGTATGCGACGGTGGGCGAGATCATCGGCCTCCTGCGCGAGGTGTGGGGCGAGTATACCGAACTCCCCATCATCTGATGGCGCTTTGTTCAGAGTGGAAATTCTGCACCAGGAGGAGGGGACGAAGTCATGAGCGACGAGCGAAAGATCCGGGTTTTGATCGCCAAGCCGGGTCTCGATGGGCGCGACCGGGGAGCCAAGGTCATCGCCCGCGCCTTTCGCGACGCGGGGATGGAGGTGATCTATACCGGGCTCCGGCAGACCCCCGAGATGATCGTGAACGCCGCCATCCAGGAGGACGTGGACGCCATCGGCCTGAGTTGTCTGTCCGGGGCGCACATGCACCTTTTCCCCAAGGTTATGGAGCTGCTGAAGGAGCGAGGCGTGGACGACGTCCTGGTGTTCGGCGGAGGAACGATCCCCGACGAGGACATTCCCAAACTGAAGGCCTGTGGTCTGGCCGCGGTGTTCACCCCGGGTGCCAGCACCCAGGATGCCATCGCCTTCGTGCGCAATAACCTGAAGCGCAAGTGACCGTGGCCGGGTCCCCGTTCGCCCCTCCTGAACTCCTCGGTCATGCCATCCCTGCCTATCCTCGGAACCCACCCGGGCCGATCCGGGTCCCATGAGCGCAACACCCGCAGCATCGCGAGCGTCCGGGCTGAGGATTCGACGCCGGTTGCGGCGCCGCTCCCCTTGGTGTCCCGGCGACCGGGATCATTCTTAGGCCTTTCCGGCGCGGGATTCCTCGCGTTTTCTATGGACACGTTGGATTTTGATATGGTAGGTTCCCGGCTCACAAACGCTGGTTTGAATGCGGGTTTATTTCCCATGGGCCTGGTGCAAAAGATCCTGCAGGGTGATCCCCGCGCCGCGGCCCGTTTGATGAGCATGATCGAAAACCGGGTCGCCGAGGCCGTTCCCGTCCTCAAGTCCCTCTATCACCACACCGGCAAAGCACACGTCATCGGGGTGACGGGTCCCCCGGGGTCGGGGAAGAGCACACTCACCGACAAGATCACGGAGGAGCTGCGCCGCCGGGGCCAAACAGTCGGCATCGTGGCAGTGGATCCCACCAGTCCATTCACCGGCGGCGCCATCCTGGCCGATAGGATTCGGATGCAGCGTCACAGTGTGGATCCCGGCGTCTTCATCCGGAGCATGGCGACCCGCGGTCACCTTGGCGGCTTGGCGCGCGCGACCAACAACGTGGTGCACGTCCTGGACGCCGCAGGGAAGGATTACGTCCTCATTGAGACCGTGGGCGTCGGGCAGGATGAGGTCGACATCGTGCGGGCCGCCCACACCAGCATCGTGGTGGCGGTTCCCGGGATGGGGGACGACATCCAGGCCATCAAGGCGGGCGTGATGGAGATCGGGGATCTCTTCGTCGTGAATAAAGCCGATCGCGACGGCGCCGACAAGGCGGCTATGGAAATCGAGATGGCGCTTCATCTGGGCGGGGTGACCGGGGGCTGGCGGCCCAGGGTGCTGAAGACCGTGGCGCTGAAGGCGGAGGGCGTCGCCGAGCTGACACAGGCGATCCTGGAGCATCAGGCTTTTCTGCAGCAGCATGAGGGTCGTCGGCAGAAGGGCAGGGAGCGCAGCCACTGGGTTTTCCACGAGCTCCTCCAGGAGCGGGTAACAACCCGGGTCATCGAAAAGGCGGCGAGCAACGGGACTCTCGACCGCCTGATCGAGCGGATCGAGGCGCGGGAGACGGACCCATACTCGGCCGTTGAGGAGGTGCTGAAGAGGGCGGGAGTATCGGGTCGAAGGGTGTGACGAAATTCTCGAGGCCGAACCTCACCTCTAACACGAGCAGTCAGTCTCCGAACATCCGTGTCCAGACGGCAGGTCCGCCCAAGGACCTGACCGCTCGCCTTAAGGCACGCGTCCGCGAGGCGATCAAGCTCCGAACGCAGGTCGAAGTTGTCCCTTCGGGGGCGCTTTCCGCGGACGGGAAAAAAATCTCCGACGAGCGAACCTGGGATTGATCCGGGGTCTCAGCTCTTCGAGTGAAAGAAGCATTATAAGAAGGATTATGTAACAGATGTAACTCTTTGTAATATCGGGCCATTATCGAAATTACCTCCTTCGATTATCCGGCGATGGCCCAGGCACCAGTAACGGCTACGCCAGGGATGCCACCGCGGCCGTGGTCCGGGCGAAAGCATTGATGGGGAAGGGGAAGAAACCGTAGTACCGACAAGGAGCCGACGGCAATCATGGAATCGAAGGGGAAAGAGTTTCTCGAGCGCTTGAAGTCGGAGGTCCTCGTTTTCGATGGGGCCATGGGGACAATGCTTTTCGAGGCGGGCCTTACGGAAGGGGCCTGCCCGGAGCTGTGGAACGAGATCCGCCCCGACGTCATTCGAAGCATCCACAAGGCCTACTTCGACGCGGGCAGCGACTTTGTCGAGACCAACAGCTTCGGGGGCACACGTCTGAAGCTCGCGGCGTACAACCTGGAGGACAAAGCGCGCGAGTTGAACCGGCTCGCCGCCCAGCACGCGCGGAGCGTCTGCCCACCAGGCAAGTTCGTGGCGGGCTCCATCGGGCCGACGGGGCATCTGCCGGACACGTTCGAGCCGCTGGGCGACACCAGCGAAGAGGAGTTCTACGAGAATTTCCGGGAGCAGGCCCTGGGGCTGGCCGAGGGTGGGGTGGACCTGTTCGCCATCGAGACCATGATGTACCCCGAAGAGGCCGTGGTGGCGATCCGCGCCGCCAAAGAAAGCACAGGGCTCCCGCTGATGTGTAGTATGTTCTTCCAGTGGGAGAAAAACCAGAACCGCGATCGGACGATGTGGGGAACCAGCCCGGAACGAGCGGCCAAGATCCTCGTGGAGGCCGGCGCGGATGTGGTCGGATGCAACTGCGGGGACGGTGGGCCGGAGCGTGCGGCGGGCATCATGCAAGCGATGCGGAAGGCGACGAAGGGGATGCTGATCGCCTATCCGAACGCTGGCCTTCCCCGGATCCAGGCCGGCCGAACCACCTACGACTTGTCCCCCGACGAAATGGCGGCACGGTATCCCGCCATCCTGGATGCGGGCGCCAACATCGTCGGCGCCTGCTGCGGCAGCACCCCGACACACATCGCGCGGGTCGCCGAGGTCGTGCGAAAGCGACGCGCGCCCCGCTCATAGCTGATGGCTCCTAGGCCATAGTCCAATCCAGTAGCCATCAGGTATGAAATGGGTCCTCCGATCCGGAATTGGCGGACGTCCCCCATTCTGGCGAACGCGAAATGGGCGCCAGGAGAGATGGAGCAGAGGCGATGCCGAACGATTCAGAGAATCTGAGGATAGTACGGGAGATCTACGAGGCCTTCGGTAAGGGTGACCTTGCCGCCATTCTGAATCTTCTTGCAGGCGGAGTTGATTGGGCATCCCCGGGTCCGAAGGCTATTCCATTCAGCGGGAGTTGGCACGGTCGTGACCGGGTCGCCCAGTTTTTCGCTGCTGTGGGCGAGCACCTGGAAGTGCTGGATTTCGGCGTTGGGCAATTCATCGCCCAGGGCGATGGGGTCGTGGTCCTTGGGCGTGAGCGGATGCGGGTGAAGGGCACCGGCCGAGTTTATGAAACGGAATGGGCGCACGTGTACACGCTTCGCGAAGGCAAGGTCGTGAGATTCCGCGAATACGCCAACACCGCCGCCGTCGCACAAGCATTCCGCGGTTCGTAACCTCCGCTCGAGGAGTCCGACACCAGCCCCACCATCAATAAGCCGAGTTGCGCATAAGCCTACGACAGCCTGGATCGCGCCCTGGCGCTCAGTCTTCTAGATGGGGGGGCGTGCTATACTTGGCAACGCCCTCCATTCTGGTATTTGCCTTGGGTAGCTCGTTCCGCGAGGAGAATGGCACGTCAAGAAGCCATGCCCCCGTCATCAGCCTTCAGGCAGGCCCCACCCGCATCGCTCCTGCACCATAGGCCCTTCGCGCTTTACTGGTTCGCGCGTATGGCGACCACGATCGCCTTCCAAATGCAGGCGGTGGCGGTGGGCTGGCAGGGCTATGCGCTGACCGGAAGCGCGTTCTACCTTGGCTTGATCGGGCTCGCCCAGTTCCTGCCGATGTTCCTCTTGAACCTCGTCGTGGGCCAAGTGGTTGACCGCTACGATCGCCGCCTGGTGGCGCGCACGTGCCAGCTCGTGGAGGCGCTGGCGGCCGGGACGCTGGCCCTCGGCAGTGCTAGCGGGTGGCTGAGCCGGGGGAGCCTCCTCGCGATCGTCTTCCTCGTTGGGGCGGCGCGCGCCTTCGAGATGCCGACCATGCAGGCGCTGGTGCCCAGCTTGGTCCCCGCCCGTCTCATCCCCCCCGCGATCGCCTGGGCGGCATCCGCGGGCCAGACCGCCACCATCCTCGGGCCGGCGCTGGGCGGCCTGCTCTATGCGGCCGGGCCGGCCACGGTTTACACGACGGTTGGTCTCTTGTTCCTGGGTGCGAGCCTGCTTCTGGCGGGGATTTCCCTGGAGCGGGTGCCCTCGAAGCGCGAGCCGGTGAGCCTGCAGTCGCTGTTCGCCGGCATCGCCTTCATCCGCAGCCAGCCGGCGATCCTGGGCGCGATCTCCCTCGATCTTTTTGCGGTGCTGCTGGGCGGCGCCACGGCGCTCTTGCCGATCTACGCGCGGGATATCCTGGGAACCGGGCCCTGGGGTCTGGGCCTGCTGCGCTCTGCACCTGCCGTCGGCGCGCTGAGCATGTCGGTGATTCTGGCGCACCGCCCGCTCCAGCACCGGGTCGGGCGGATCATGTTCGGGGCCGTGACGATCTTCGGTGGCGCCACCATCGGGTTTGGGGTGTCCACCTCTTTCGTCCTGTCCCTCGCCGCGCTGATCGTTCTCGGCGCGGCGGATGTCATCAGCGTGGTCATCCGCAACTCGCTGGTGCAGATCAACACCCCCGATGAGATGCGGGGCCGGGTGACCGCCGTGCACTCGATGTTCATCGGCACCTCGAACCAGCTCGGAGAGTTCGAGTCGGGCGTCACCGCCGCCCTGTTCGGCACCGTTCCCGCCGTCCTGCTGGGGGGAGTCGGCACGATCCTCGTCGTCCTGATCTGGATTCGCCTCTTCCCGGAGCTCGCGCGCATCGATTCCCTGGAGCCGTGACGGAGAGGCGCGTCCATGCGGGAGTATGGGGTGGGCCGGCCGCCGCTCCGGCTCGCCCCGCCCGCGGCAACAGCCGCTCCGAGATCCTCGCCGCGGCCTGATCGAATCCCATCCCGCACGGAGTGCCGCCGCGACGGCGGGGAAGGGAAGTTATAATTTCATGACCGTCCCCTATTTCCTATTTCCCTGCTGGAAGGTAGGGGGGAGGGCGGTGGGACATCCCCGGCTGTTTCTTCTGAGCCTCAGGCCCCGGATTCAACCTCGTGCCGGTAGCGCCCCAGGGTGCGGGCGGCGTCCATGAAGTACTGGACGATCTCGGGCTTGGCCATGGGTGGGATCTCGCAACTGGTAGAGAGGATGTAGCCGCTCCGGCCCCCGACCGTGTCTAGGCAGCGCTTCACCTCGGCCTCGATCTGTGCCTTGCTTGCCCGCTCGAAGATTCTGGCGTCCACGTTGCCGATGACCGCCGCCTTTCTCTCGGCCACCCGCATCAACTCCTTCAACTGATCCACTGAGGGGTCGTTGTCAATGCTGATGGTGCCGAAGCCGGCATCCACCAGGGCCTCGTAGAGCGGGTGCGTCATCCCGCAGATGTGGACGGTGCAGCTGACCTTCTGCTTCTTGAAGTGCTGGACCAGTTCCTGGTGGAACGGCTTGATGAACTCCTTATAGTTCGCGGGAGAGATCAGGCTGCACAAGGCGGTCGGCTCGGCAAAAGACAGGCCGATCCTGGTTCGGGCCACCAGCTCGGAGAGCTGCCGGACGTAGTCGGTGGTGAAACGCAGGAGGTCCCGGACGAACTGGGGATCGTCCACGGTGTCGAGGAGCAGGGCCTCGGGCCCCCGCATCAATATTGCCACCGTCCAAGGGCCTGTGACCACGGCCCCCGCCGCCGTGGGCAGCTTGGCGGCCATCAGGCCCTCGCACAGCTGCAGGAACATGGGCAGGCGACCGGTGCCCTTTGGGTCCGGGATGTTCATCCGCGCCAGCTTCCCCTTGTCCTCGGCCAGGACATGGTGGCTGATGCTGGGGACGATGGTGTCGCTCCACTTGACGGTGCAACCGGCCGCCTCGGCCTCCTTAGTTAGGTCGGTGTAGGCCAGGACCACGTCGTGCCCGTGCTTCTCGTAAATGTTGACCTGGGCCTTGATGGCCTTCTTGGCGTCGCTGCAGTATTCCCGGATGGTGTAGCCCTCCTGGGGTCCCCGCATACGAGGCGATGATAGGGTAGGCGGGGACGCTGTCCGCGTAGGAGCGCTTGTAGGCGGCCACCACGCGGTCCCGCGGCGTGTACTGAGCCCTGCCCGCCGCCGCGTCCCACATCTTGTTGACCTCCATGTAGTTGGGCGGGAGCTTTGGCTCGTACTCCATGAACTGGGTGATAGGGTAGCGGATGCCGCCCTTGTGGGTGCCACGAAGGCCCTCCATGACCTCCTCGATCCTGGGGTACGGGATCGTGAAGGCCATTTCGTGGTCCTGGGTCTGGCCGAAGATCCGGTCGCCGCTGCACGGGAGGATGACCTGGCACTCGTTGGTCTTCATCGTGGTGACGATGATCTCGGAGCAGTCGATCCGCCCGCCGAAGGATGAAGTGAGCTTCCCGCCCCGCTTCCACAGGGCGGCCTGGACCAGCCGCATCACCTGGGCAGGGTTGGCATAGACACAGATCAGATGCGGCTCGAAGTCGCACCGGTCTAACGGCGCGGCCACCAAGGCGGAGAACTGATTGTAGGCGAACTTGTCCACGGCCGCCTCGGACCGGGCGCCAGCCTCGGCCGTCTCGGTGTACATCGCCTCGCAGAGGTTTCCGTCGTGGTAGTACTTCAGCTCTTTGTCGAAGCCCAGGGTGACGATTCCCAGGGAGCAGATGCTGTCTTCCCGGGTGAGGGCGATAGTCCAGCCGTAGCGCCGGACCATGTCGATGGTCATGCAGTTCATGAAGCCCCGCTTGAAGTCTCTTCCCGGCCGTTTCGCCTTCTCGGGAAGGGATTCGCCCTGGCGGAACATACGGATGGCGGTGGGAAAGGTCTGCGGGCGGATATAGGTGTTCAGCTCCTCATTGACTTTCTTGAGGTCAATCACGGCGGGCCCCCTCCCTGGATTTCGAATGTACGGGACGGATACCTCGTGTGCGAGACGTGGCTCATTATGCCTGGGCGAATGGGATGCGTCAATCGCTGTCAGGCGATCCCTGACATCCTGGAAGAGGTGATGGCCGCTCTGCGTCCCGGCGCCAGGGCGAACGATGTCTTCGCCCGAGCGGCAGCCCTGGCGGCGCGACGGGGGTACGCCGATCGGTTCATGAATGCGGGGCTGGCGCAGGTTCGCTTCCTCGGGCACGGCGTGGGCGTCGAGCTGGACGAGATTCCCTACCTGGGGGCGGGGCCAAATCTGACCATCGAGGCGGGCATGACGTTAGCGGTAGAGCCGAAGATCGTCTTTCCGGGTCGTGGCATCGTCGGTGTCGAGGACGCGATCCTGGTGGGGAGCGGTGACCCGGAGTACCTGACATTCACGCCGCGGGAGCCGGTGATTTCGTGATCCAGGCGGATCACTGGAAGTCTATGAGCGGACCCTACTCCTTCTCAAGAATGGCCGGGCGGGTAAAGCGCACGCCCGCCACTTCCATGAAAATCGTCGGGTACTGCACCGGAGGAGTGATCATCCCCGGTCCGCCGGACGTGGCGAGGATGGTATCCTCGGACTTCGTGCCGGTGATGGTGGGATTCCAGGTGAAGCCCTGATTCTCCTGGACGATGTCGGGTGTCCCGGGGTGGACCCGGTAATCCCTTTGCTGGTAGCCGATCGGCCCTCCCTGGTGATGCAATTTCCACTCGTCGGGAAACCCTTGCTCCCGATAGGCATCCAGCCCCTTCTGCAAGACTTCGCGTGCGGGCGTGCCGGGGCGCGTATGGGCCATGAACGTGCAGTCCACAACGACGTTGGCCTCGTACTGTCTCTGCAAGGCGGCCGGCACCTTTCCGAAGTGCACGAACCGGGTCAGACAGACGATGAGGCCCCCCTTTCGTGCATTCACGGAGATCATCAGGAATCGGTCGATCGTCCGCTCGGTGGGGATGGGGTGACGGAATCGCCGGACCCGGTCGTCGGCCGCGACCATGAGGCCAACGGGGTCGATCCGATCCTTCCACAGATCGCGGCAAAGCCTCCCGACGACCTCTGACTCCTTCTCGCCCCGGCGGGTTTCCACCGCCACCTTCTCGACGGCCTGGGATACCCGCTGGCCCAACCAGCGGTAGCGCTCGACCTCGGCCGGCGTCAGCGAGTATCGAAGGCGGGCGATCTCCTCCGCCATCAACCGCGTATCCGGAACAAACACATCGCAAGCCACTAGGCCCTTCCCGACGAGGCTTCTCAGTATGGGGGCCTCCAGATCCTCGTACCAGGAGTGCGTCTTCACAGTGAAGCCCAGCTTCTCGGCATTTTCCTCCTGGATCATTCGAGGAGCCTCGATGTTGTTGCAGAGCACGAACTTGGCGTTCTCGGTGACGAGAAGGGAGGTGCCCCCCATCTCTGTGGCGAGTCCGATGGCGTTCACTCCCCCGCACGTCATCCAGGAGAAGTTGGCCTGTCGCTTGAGGAGCACTCCCCTCAAGCCGTTTTGCTGCAGGAACCGCCTGACCCTGCCTTCTTTCTCTACGAGTTCGTCCGTCGTGGTCATCACCCCGCCCCCTTCCCAATTCACCGTTGCGTGAGTGCCACCGCGGCAGAATGCTGTGCCCGTGAATTATACCCGAAACCTTGGGAGTCAAGAGCTTTCCTCCTGGAGAGAAGAGCAGGATGGTGCGGATTGAATCGAATACGGGAGACTCCGAAGAGCAGGAAAAGCTGTGTGGCATTGACCGATGCATCCCAGCCGAGGATAGAGGAACAGGTTCATGGCCCAGGGATCAGGGTTGACAAGGTATTGGCTCCCTCCTAGACTGCCGCTCGGTCCTCTGGCCTTTCCATTTCTGCCTGCGCGTTTTCATCACCGGAGGCTCGCCATGCGCATTCGTGACGTGCGAACGATCCCGCTGGAGTATCCCCTGCCGCAACCTGTCTTCGACGCAAACTACATCATGGCCACAAAGCCGGCGCTCCTCGTCGAGGTGGAGGCGGACGACGGCCTGATCGGCCTGGGCGAGGCCGCCCATTTCGGGGGGCCGCTCCGTTCGACCCAGACGGTCATCGAGGGCGAGCTCCGGGAGCATCTGCTGGGAGAGGACCCCCGCGAGATCGAGCGGCTGTGGGAGCGCATGCACCAGCGCGCCTACAAGCATGCCCGCGGCGGGGTGCTCATCGCGGCGATGAGCGGGATCGACATCGCCCTCTGGGATTTGCGGGGCAAGATGAGCGGGATGCCGCTGTGGCGCCTGCTGGGGGGCTACCGCCGACGCGTGCCCGCCTACGCCACGGGTGGCTTCTACGCCGAGGGGAAGGGGATCCGCGAGCTCTGCGACGAGATGCGGGCCTACTGCCAACATGGCTTTGGCGCCGTCAAGATGAAGGTGGGGCGCAACAGCGACATCGAGGGAAGCCCCTTGCGCGCCATGGCGCATCGGGGCGTGTGCGAGGTCTCTTTGGGCGAGGATCTCAGCCGGGTCCGGGCGGTCCGCGAGACGATCGGGCCGGACATCCGGCTGATGGTGGACGCCAACGGGGCCTGGGATGTCCCCACGGCCGTCAAGATGGGGCGCGCCCTGGAGCCTCTCGACGTCTATTGGTACGAGGAGCCGGTCTGCCCGGACGACCTGGTGGGGAGCGCCGAGGTGGCGGCCAAGATCACGATTCCGGTGGCAGGCTACGAGACCTGTACCTACGGGAAGGTCGGATTTCGGGACTACATCGCCGCCAGGGCCATCCACTTCGTCCAGCCGGATGTCGCCTGGTGCGGCGGACTGACGGAAGGTTTGAAGATCGCGCACCTGGCCCAGAGCTGGAACCTGCCGCTGGCCCCGCACATCCATGGGTCGGCGATCGCGGTTGCCGCGGCAGTCCACCTGCTGGGCGCCGTTGCGAACGCCAGCATGGCCGAGATGATCTTCCCGGCCCATCCGCTCATGGCTGAGCTGGTGCGCGACCCTATGGTCGTGGACCGGACGGGTCACATCGAGCTCAGCGACCGGCCGGGCCTGGGCATCGACCTGGACCTTCGGATGGTGGAGAGGTACCGCATCGATCGGTAGCGGACGAGAGACTCCGCCGGCCGGACGCGGGCCAGCTGTCGCCGAGCGACACCAACACCGTGAAGAGGCTCCAAGAGCGGGTTGCAGCGGGGCGGGGGCCGGGCGGGATGCAGGAGGAACTCATACGGGTGCTGGGAGTCGAAAGCGAAATTTCCTGAGGGAAAGGGAGCGCCCAACCTGGATGATGTCTGTGTTTCGGCCTTGACAACGCCGTGGATTGAAGATATGTGACCGCAACGGGTATCGGGTGGTGCGGCGGCCCGGCAGTGCGGGGATCCGAGGGAGCGGGGCGCGCCCATCGAACGTTTTCCTGAATAGAGACACCATGGCCATCAATTCCCGGGGCTTCCCCCGCCAGTATGCGCGCCTCCTCCGCCAGACCCTGGCGACCATCCGGCAGCGGCTCGAACACCCCCCGGGGCCCATGCCCCACGATCTCCGGAATCAACTGCAGGCGATCCTTGCCGGCGATCGCCCCATCGTGGACGTCGTCTACGGAGGCGCTCAGGGTATCTGCCAGGAGCCCTATGCGCGGAGCGCCGGCTACCGCATTCTCCTCTGTGCCAAGGCCTTCCTGCCCGAGGCAAAGTCTGGCATCGTCAGGCTTCCCGCGGTGCTGTTCCACGAGATGGTGCACATCGCCCGAGGGTGGGAGCTGGATGCCGAGGCCTTCGAGAACGCCTGGTTCTCCAAAGCGGAGGGTGCCACACCCCCCGACCGAAGCGATTGGACCATCTTCGAGGAGGACAAGTACGAGGGCTGGTGGGTCCGCGTGGATCCCCACACGCGGCGGGTCACCGACTACGCCGACCGCCTTGTCGTGACGTTCCCCAAGCCCGCGCCGGCGCATGACCAAAGTGGAAGAGGCTGAGGCGGGGTTCCGGTCAGAAGCGCTCAGGGTCGCAAGGGAGTTTCTGGTCAACGACCTGAAGGGAGGAAGACGATGCCAAAAGCCAAAGCAACAAAGAAGGAAAAGCTGGGCGTGAAGATCGTAGTGGAGATCACGGGGCACATGCAGCGGGGCGAGGTGGATCAGTTCATGGCATCCCTCAGCAGCGTGGTGAACAACCACCTGGAGAACGGCGGGAACGGAGGAGGCTAGCGACGCTTTCAGGAAGCTCCGGACCAATCCGGGAGGGGCTGGTCTCAGGACTCGCGAATCCCCAGGTCTTTCAGAAGGCGTGACAGGTAGGTCCGCTGAAGCCCCAAGGCCTCGGCCGCCCGGGTCTGATTCCCGTTAACCTGCGCCAGCGCCGACCGCAACAGCTCTCGCTTGAACTGCAGCACCGCCTCGTGATAGGTGCCGGACGCCGCCTCAGGGGCCTCGTCGCTGGGCTCGGCCCTGAGGATCGGCAGATCCTTCGGGCCGATCTCGGCGTCGACGGACAGGACGACCGCCCGCTCGATAGCGTTCTCCAACTCGCGGACGTTGCCCGGCCATTCGTACCGGGTCAGCATGGCCAGGGCAGCCGGCGAGATCGTCTTGGGGGGCCGCTTCAGTTCGGCGCTGTACTTCGCGATGAAGTACCGGGCCAGGGGCGCGACGTCCGCGGGCCGCTCGCGGAGCGGAGGGAGGACGAGGGTCACGACGTTCAGCCGGTAGTACAAGTCCTGCCGGAACCGCCCCTCCTTCATGGCGTGGTCCAGATCGGTATTGGTGGCGGCCACGAATCGCACGTCCACCCGGATGGGCCGCGTGCCGCCAACCCGCTCGCATTCCTGCTCCTGGATCAGCCGCAGAAGCTTCGCCTGGAGCGCGGGGCGGATGTCTCCGATCTCGTCCAGGAACAGTGTCCCGCCGTTGGCCAGCTCGACCTTGCCTTGTTTTCTCTGATGGGCCCCCGTGAAGGCTCCTTTCTCGTGGCCGAACAGCTCGCTCTCCAACAGCTCTTCCGAGAGGGCCACGCAGTTGACGGTCACCAGCGGACGGTCGCGTCGCGGGCTCCAGCGATGGATGGCCCGGGCCAGGATCTCCTTCCCGGTTCCGCTCTCTCCCCGCAGGAGAATGGTGGCGTTGCTGGCGGCCGCCTGCTGCGAGGTGCGCACCAGGTCCTGGATGGCCGGAGTCTCCCCGATCAGGGGGCGATCCAGGCTGTCCAACTCGCCGTGCAGGAGCCGGTTCTCCTCCCGCAGGGAGTCCCGCTCCAGCGCCTTGTTGATCACGACCTCCAGGTGGGCGGGGTCCAGCGGCTTGGGGATGAAGTCGTAGGCGCCGGCCCGCATAGCCTCTACGGCTCGCTCCGGTGTTCCCAAGGCGGTGATGACGATCACCGTCGTCTCGATCGCCTCGCGACGAATGGCGTGGAGGACCTCCATCCCGCTCACGCGGGGGAGCTGGAGGTCGAGGAGGGTGAGCGGGGGAGCCTCTTGGCGGAGGAGGGCCAGCGCTTCCTCGCCGTCGCCGGCGCAGGATACCTCTAGGCGCATGAGCTGAAGGCGGTCGGAGAGCAGTTCCCGGATGTCGGGGTCGTCGTCCACCACGAGGATCCGGCTGCGCGCCCTGGTCATAGTCGTCTGCCCGCCTCCCCCTGGAGTTCGATACGCGGTTGCACCTCTGCGGCGGGGACGGTAAACACGAACCGGCTGCCGCGTCCCAACTCGCTCTCCACCCGGATGCGGCCTCCGTGCAGCTCGATGAGGCTCTTGGCGATGGCCAGCCCCAGGCCCGTTCCCTGGGTCTTCCCCTGGCCGTCACGGCGCACCTGGTGGAACTTTTCAAAAATCGCCTCCAACTCCTCGGGGGGAATCCCCTGTCCCGTATCCTCGACGCTGAATTCGATCCAGGTCCGATCTCCGCCGGGGGATCCCGTGTTCGCGGCCGTGGCCGCTTCCGTCAATTCCGCATTCCGCATTCCGAATTCCCCATTCGATAAGAGCGTTCGTGCAGCAACCCTGACCCGCCCGCCGCTGGGAGTGAACTTCACCGCATTCCCGATGAGGTTGATCAACACCTGCTGAAGTTTGTCCCGGTCGGCGTACGCTTCCGACGAGGACGGCAGGACCGCCACCTCCACGGCCTTCTCTGAGGCCACCGGCCGGATGCCCTCCGCCACTTCCTGGAGCAGATCCCCTGCGGACACCGCCGTGGGATGGATCTCCACCCGTCCTGCCTCGATCCGCGACAGATCCAGGAGATCGGTGATGAGGCGGACCAGGCGGTCCGTATTGTTTCGAACCCGGGCGAGGTAGCGCTGGAACGCCGGGGTCACCTCTCCGGTGACGCCGTCCAGCAGGTTGTCCACCGCCATGCGGATGGCCGTGAGCGGGGTCCGCAGCTCGTGGGAGACGTTGGATACGAACTCCGACTTGAGACGATCGAGAGCCTTGAGCTTCTCGTGAGAGGTTTTCAGGGCGGCGTTGGCCTCGGACAGGTCCCGGGTCCGCTCGGCCACCTTCGCCTCCAGGCTCAGGTTGAGCAGCTCGATCTCCCGGTAGGCGAGGGCGTTGGCGAGCGCCACAGCCGCCTGATCCGCCAGTCGCTGCAGGGTCTCCAGCGTGCCCTCGCCGAATCCCCCCTCGCGACGCCGGCCGATTCCCAGCACCCCGACGCAGCTTTGCTGCAGGTTGATAGGAACGAGGATCAGGCCCACCACGCCTTCCTCCGCGAGGATCCGTGCCTCCTGGGGGTCCGCGTCCGATGCGGGAAGGGATGGCGCGAGGATGCGGCCCCTCTGGAGGACTCCGCCCGCATGTCCCTCGCCAACCGGGATGATCCAGTCATGGATCCCTGATCCGACAGTGCCGGAACAGGCGGCGACCACGGCGTGCGAGGCATCCCGCTCGCGGTACGCCAGGAAGGCGAGGTCCGCCTCGCACAGCCGCTCTGCGTGGCGCACCAGGGTCGCCAGCACCGTCTGGAGGTTCAGGGTGGAGGAGAGTTCCCGGTCCACCTCGAACCGGGCCCGCAGCGATTCGGCCATCCGGTTGAACGCCTCGGCGAGATGTCCCACCTCGTCCTGCCGGTCCAGCGTGATTTGGTGGCCCAATTCGCCGAGCGCCACCGCCCGGGCGCCGCGGGATAACGCCTGGATCGGCCGAGTCAGGCGACGTGCCTGGAAGTAGGCATAGAGGAGCCCCGAGATCAGCGTGAGCACGCCCAGGCTGAGGACGGTGTTTCGAGTCTCGCGGATCAGGCGGATCTCGTCGGCAATGGAGACCCCGATCCGCGCTATCGCCCGCCGCTGGTTCAGGATCAGGACCGGTGTCGCGAAGTCGTAAAGAATCTCGCCCTGCGGCGTGCGCACCTCCTGAAGGAGCAGTGTGGTCGCCGCCAGGGCGCGTCGAGTCAAGGGATCCTGATACCTTGCCCCCGTCTCTTTCACGGAGGTGTGGATCAGCACGCGGCCGTCGAGGTCGAGGATCATGGCGTAGCGGACGTCGCCCTCCCGCGCCAGGCTGTTGACCAGCTGGCGCATCCCGATGAAATCATCCGCGACCAGGGCCGGCACGCTGCTGAAGGCGAAGATGGTCACTAGACTGAGGCCGTTGTCCCGCGCCGTTCCCAGGATGGCTGCCTCCTGAATCATGAGGACGGCGGGGATCAGGATGGCAAAGATCACTGCCACCAGCAGGATGGTGTGGAGGGCGAAGCGGGTCTGCAGGCGCAGCCGCCGGTATCGTTTCAGGAGAGGAGCAAACCGGCTCATGGACCTCCTGCGTCAGTGGATCTCCACGTTGACGAGCTTGTCCTGGGGGAATCCGTAGAGACTCAGGGTCAGTCCGACGACCCGCGCGTTGTAGGCCGCGATGCTGATCTGGTGGTACAGGAAGAGGGCGGGCACCTCGTTCACGATCAACCGGGTGGCTTCGCGGTACAGGCGGAGCCGCCGCGTATCGTCCATGGGCTGGCGAGCCTGGGCCAACAGGTCATCCACCTTCGGGTTGTTGAAATGCCCGAAATTGTCCGGCGACTTGGACTGGAACAGGGGGGAGAGGAAGCGCTCGGGGTCGCGGGTGCTGACGAACCAGGCGTACAGGTACAGGTCATGTTGTCCCTTCCGGCGCTCCTCGTGAAAGGACTTCCAATCAGGAGCGCCGACGAGTTCGACGGTGACGCCCACCTTGCGCAAATCTGATCGGATGGCCTGAACCACCTCGGAGAAGTCCTCGAGGGAAGCGTTGTAGAGCAGCCGCAGTGTGAGGCCCGCCCCGATCCCCGCCTTCTGGAGGAGCTCCCGCGCGCGCCGGGGGTCGTGGGCCGCCTGCCGGATCTGCGGGTCGTAGCCGAGACTGGCGGGCGGCAGGGGGCCGCGTGCCGGCAGCATGGCGCCCCGCCCCAGATACGCGGCCAGCCGCTCCCGGTCCACGGCGTGGGCGATGGCCTCGCGGACCCGCCGGTCCAGCAGGGCGGGCCGTTCCAACTGCATGCCCAGAAACCGGAGGTTGAGCGCACCCACCTTCATCAGTCGGAGGGAGGGGTTGGCCGCCAGCCGCTCGAAGAGGCTGGGCGGCACCTCGGAGACGAGATCATAATCGCCGGCCTCCAGATGACTCATGGCCACCTGGGTGTCCGGGACAAACGGGAACACCACCTGGCCCACGTGGGGTTGCCCCTGCCAGGATTCGGCAAACGGCGTCAGGAGAATCCGGTCGCGCTCCCACCGCTCCAGGCGGAAGGGCCCCGTACCCACTGGTGTCCGCGTCAACTGGAGTCCGTTGTTCGTGAGGGCCTGGGGGCTGACCATCTTCACCAGGGCGAACTGTTGGGGCCGCGGGTACAGAAGCGTGATCGCGACACTCCGGGGATCCAGGACGCGGACCTCTTTCACCAGGCCCGACAGCACGCGCTCGTAGGCGTTGGGCGGCGACGTGGAGTAGTAGGGCGAGCCGGGGAGGAACTGCCTTTCGTAACTCACCTTCACCGCCTCGGCGTCCAGGATCGACCCGTCATGGAACCGGATGTTGCGCCGCAGGGTGAAAGTGTAGGTGAGGCCGTCGGCGCTCTCCTCCCACCGTTCGGCCAGGGCGGGCAGCATGCGAGTGCCGTCAGCGGAAAGCTGGGTCAGGGCATCGTAGAGCAGCCAGATTACCCGGTCCGCCTGCACGTTGCTGGTCTTCCCTGGGTCCAGGGAATTCGGTTCGCTGATGAGCCGGTGGACGAACGGGTGATCGGCGGCCAGGCCCGGCCCGGCGGCGATGCCCAGGGCGCAGGTCAGGGCGAGCGCCAGGAGGCCACAGGGACGGCCCGCCATCGCCCTGGAAGTGAGTGGCGGTTGTGGATCAGTGTGTCGCATTGCCGTCCTGCCCTCGTGCCAAGCGCTCGGCCGCGAACGTCCCACGGGGGAGCCGGATCATGCTACGGAGGCCGGGACGGGGTTCTCGTCTGGTGTGAACGGGGCCCGGGGCTGGGCCATGGGGCCCCCGTTCATGCGCTCCATCTGGTGGAGCACGCCTCATTATCCATTCGGCCCCTGGCCTGTCAATCCTCAATTGCACGCGCTGGGAAAAGGCGCGTGAATGCGGGGAAACGCCGACGCGACACCCTAACACATCAGTCCATGGAAACGCAATCCGGGTGCCAGTCGGCCCCACCTCCGTCCCTCCGGTTCCGGTTGCATCTTCTCTTGTCTTGACAAGTGGGGAGGCTTTGCATAGTTTCAAGTTTCTGGGCGCAGGGAGACTCGCTTTCCGTACGGAGCTCGGGAGGAGCTTTCTGGCTCAAGACCAGTTGTGCAACAGCGGTCACGCAGAGGGGTCGCGATCATGGCGGACTATCCGGCGCAGTACATCTGGTTGAATGGCGAGTACGTCCCATGGCCCGAGGCGAAGGTGCACGTGTCCACCGACACGGTGCTGCGCGGGGCCAATGTCTTCGAGGGGCTGCGCGCCTACTCCGGTCAGAAACAGAACCAGGTGTTCATCTTCCGGCTGGAGGAGCACCTGGACCGGCTCTGGAAGTCCATGAAGATCATGCGGATGACGCTCCCATACTCCAAGAGCGATCTGGCCGCAGCCTGCACAGGGCTCGTGGCCAGGAACGGTTTCCGGGAGGACCTGCAGGTCCGGGTGATCGCGTACTTCGGCGAGGGGCCGTTGTTCGCCTTCGAGCCGGATAAGATCTTCACGGGTGCGTTCATCCTGGCCACGCCCCGGCGAAGCACGCTGAACGACGAGCGGGGCATCGCCTGCTGCGTGAGTTCGTGGCGGCGCATCTCGGACAATGTCCTGCCGCCCCGGGTCAAGGCCGGCGCCAACTACCACCAGAGCCGGTTGGTCTCCGTGCAGGCTCACGTTGACGGCTACGACAACGCCATCATGCTGAACGATCAGGACAAGGTCTCCGAGGGCCCCGGCGCGTGCCTGATGATCGTGCGCGGGGACCGGCCGATTACCCCACCGGTCACGGCCGGAATCCTGGAAAGCATCACTCGCTCCACCCTCGCCGACCTGTTCGCTGCCGAGCTTTCGCTCCCGCTCCTCGAGCGGGAGATCGACAGGACCGAGATGTACCTTGCCGACGAGGCGTTCTTCTGTGGCTCGGCGTACGAGATCTTGCCGATCACCTCGGTGGATCGCTACCTGCTCGGTGACGGGTCCATCGGGCCGGTCACCCGCCAGATCCGGCGGCTCTATCACGACGTGGTTCGTGGGGCCACCCCGAAGTACAAGCACTGGCTCACGCCGGTCTATTAGCCGGGAAGTGTCACGCGGGGAAGCTTGCATTCTCCGGAGCAAGTGACCAATGACCGGTGTCCCACAGGGAATGGCGGGGACGACACGCCAGGACCTGTTGCGACTCACCGCGCGGGTCCTGTTCTCTCTTGGTCATCGGGGACTGGCCATTTCCCGGATCATTCGTTGATGTGTCCGCATCGTGGGACTGAGCGGGTGGGTGACGTACGCCCGGATCGTGCGCGCCCAGGTCCTCACCATCAAGGAACGGGAATACGTCCTGGCCATCCGTGGGCTGGGCGGCTCCATGTGGCGAATCCTGGCGAGCCACATCGTGCCCAACACGCTGGCCCCTTTCCTGGTCGTCGCCACGCTGGAGTTGGCGCGCACCATCCTCCTCGAGTCCACGCTGAGCTTCCTCGGCCTCGGGATCCAGCCTCCCACGCCAAGCTGGGGCGGCATGCTGAGCGAGGGGCGCGGCTACCTGGACACCGCCTGGTGGATCTCCGCCTTCCCGGGTCTCGTCCTCATGCTCACCGCTCTGGTCGTGAGCCGGGTTGGCGATTGGCTCCGAGACGTCCTGGACCCGACGCTGCGCGGCACCTAGACCTGAAGGTCATCGCGGGATTCTCCGGGGCGGACGAACGCCCGGAGGCCGCAGCGCGTTCCTCGATCAGAGTTGACTTCCCTCGGGAAATCACGTACGCTGGCATGAGTTGAGGCATTCATACAGCCCAGTGGGCTAGGGGGTTCTCATGGCCGAGGTGGCGACGCGCAAGCAGCCCGCCAAGGAAGATCGGAAGGAGCGAGACAAGGCGCTGGAGCTGGCTCTCTCCCAGATCGAGAAGATGTACGGCAAGGGCGCCATCATGCGCATGGGGATCTCCGGGGCGCTGCTGCCGGTCGCGGCCATCTCCACCGGCTCCCTGGAGCTGGATTACGCCCTGGGCGTGGGTGGCGTTCCCCGCGGCCGCGTCGTCGAGATCTTCGGTCCGGAAGCCAGCGGCAAGACGACCCTGGCCCTCCACATCATCGCCGAGGCGCAGAAGAAGGGCGGCGCCGCGGCCTTCGTGGACGCCGAGCATGCCCTGGACGCCAACTACGCCAGACTCCTGGGGGTCAACATCGACGACCTCTTGATCTCCCAGCCGGATACCGGGGAGCAGGCGCTGGAGATCACCGAGGTCCTGGTGCGGAGCGGCGCCGTCGACGTGGTGGCGATCGATTCCGTCGCGGCCCTGGTGCCACGGGCCGAGATCGACGGGGAGATGGGAGATTCCCTGCCGGGCCTGCAGGCCCGCCTCATGTCGCAGGCGCTGCGCAAGCTCACCGCGGCCATCAGCAAGTCGCGGACCTGCGTCGTTTTCATCAACCAGTTGCGCGAGAAGATCGGAGTCATGTTCGGCAATCCCGAGACCACCACGGGCGGCCGGGCCCTGAAGTTTTACGCCTCGGTGCGCCTGGACATCCGCCGCATTTCGGCGATCAAGGACGGCGAAGAGAATATCGGCAGCCGGGTGAAGGTCAAGGTGGTGAAGAACAAAGTCGCTCCACCGTTCCGCGAGGCGGAGTTCGACATTATCTACGGGGAGGGGATCTCTCGCGTGGGGAGCCTCGTGGATTTGGGCGTGACCCACAAGGTGATAGAGAAGAGCGGGGCGTGGTATGCCTTCGGCGGCGAGCGGATCGGCCAGGGGCGCGAGAACGCCAAGCGTTTCCTCCAGGAGAATCCGGCCATGGCCGACGAGATCGAGGGGAAGCTCCGGGCAGCCCTGGGCATGGTCGCTCCGGCCGAGACGGAGGTGTAAGGTCCATGGAACTGCCGGATCTGCTCAAGGTGGCCGTGGAGCGCAAGGCCTCCGACCTTCACGTCAAGGTGGGAAGCCCGCCGATCCTGCGCATTGATGACAAACTGGTCCCCCTGGTGGAGATGCCCCGCCTCGGCCAGGACGCGGTCGTGACCATGGCCGCCAGCGTGATGAACGCCAAACAGCGAGAGAAATTCAAGGAGCGCTGCGAGATCGACCTGGCCTACAGCGTGCCGGGCCTGGGCCGCTTCCGGGCCAACGTCTTCCAGCAGCGGGGAACCGTGGGGCTCGTCCTGCGCGTCATCCCCATCAAGATCCAGTCGATCAACGAACTGAATCTGCCCCCGGTCTTGGAGAAAATCGCCATGGAGCCCCGGGGCCTGGTCCTGGTCACGGGGACGACGGGTTCGGGCAAGTCCTCGACCCTGGCGGCCATGATCGACCACATCAATTCCAACCGCTCGGGGCACGTCCTCACCATCGAGGACCCCATCGAATTCCTGCACCGGGACAAGAAGTGCCTGGTCAACCAGCGAGAGGTCGGGGTGGACACCTCCTCGTTCAGCGAGGCCCTGCGGAGTGCGCTGCGCCAGGATCCCGACATCATCCTGGTGGGCGAGATGCGGGACTACGAGACGATCTCCACCGCCATCCTGGCGGCCGAGACGGGTCACCTGGTCATGAGCACCCTTCACACCCTGGATGCCACCGAGACGGTCAACCGGGTCATCTCCGTCTTCCCGCCGTACCAGCAGAAGCAGATTCGGCTGCAGCTCGGGGCGGTCCTCAAGGGGATCATCGCCCAGCGGCTGATCCCGCGGGCCGACGGCAAGGGCCGCGTGCCGGCCGTGGAGGTCTGCATCGCCACCGGCACCGTGCGGGAGTGCATCGTGGATCCGGACAAGACCCGGAAGCTGAATGACGTCATCGCGGCGAGCGTCAGCCAGTATGGAATGCAGACGTTCGACCAGTCGCTGATGCTGCTGTACACGCGCGGCTTGATCACCCATGAGGAAGCGCTGCACTGGTGCAGCAACCCCGACGACTTCGCCCTGCGGGTGCGCGGCGTCACCTCCACGGCCGATACCACGTGGCAGGGAATGCCCGAAGACGTCCCGAAGGGCATCCCGGGGATGACGCGACTGTAAGAAATGCGGAATGGCGAATGCGGAATGCGGAGTGAATAAACGCGTCGAGCGCGGGGCGCGTTGAGGAGGAGGGAAGCGGAAACCTGGTGAAGCGGGGATGGGCCAGCAAGGAGGGTAGAGCGGCGGAGCGCGCGGACCCGTGGGAGGTCGCGGTCAAACTGCTGGCCATGCGGGCTCTGACCGCGCATGAGCTGCGGCAACGCCTGGCCCGGCGCGGCTATGCCGCAGACGAGATCCAGGCGGTGGTCGTCAGGCTCGTTGCCTCGCGCTACCTCGACGACGTCCAATACGCCAGGGCCTGGGCGCATGCCCGGGCCCATCGTCATTCCCTGGGGCCGGCGCGTCTGGCGCGGGAACTCCGGTCCAAAGGCATCGCCGAGGCCGAGATCTCCCGCGCGGTGCGCGAGGCGTTCGGCGAGCGGGACGCCCGGGAAGTCGCCGGGGCCGCGGCCGCCCGGAAGCTGCAAACCCTTCGTGGCGTGGCCCCGGAAGTCGCCCGGCGGCGGCTGGGCGCGTTCCTCACGCGGAAGGGGTTTGCCGTCGAGATCGTCCTGGCCCTGTGCCGGAAGTACTTCCCCCACGGCGAAGACCCGAATGACCCAATGACAAATGACCAATGACCAATGGGTGAGACTGGCAGCTCTAGCCCAGGCGCGAGTAGGGCGGACAGCAGGATGGCCATGAAGCCCAGGTCAGGCAACGAGATCCGCAGCGGGTTCGTCGGCTATTTCACCCAGCGGGGGCACACCCACGTCACCAGTTCTCCACTGGTGCCCAAGGCCGACCCGACGCTGCTGTTCACCAATGCCGGTATGGTCCAGTTCAAAGACGTCTTCACCGGAAAGGAGAAGCGACCCTACGTCCGGGCGGTGACGGCGCAGAAATGCGTCCGGGCCGGCGGCAAGCACAACGACCTGGAGAACGTCGGCCGCACCGCCCGCCATCACACGTTCTTCGAGATGCTGGGGAATTTCTCCTTCGGCGACTACTTCAAGGACCGGGCCATCGAGTACGGGTGGGAGTTTTTGACGACGTCCCTCGGCCTGCCGGCCGACAGGCTCTGGGTGACGATCCACGAGGGCGATGCCGCCTTGGGCATCGGTCCGGACGAGGAGGCCCGGGGCCTCTGGCGACGCTACGTCCCCGACGCCCGGATCGTGGCGTGCTCCACCAAGGACAACTTCTGGGCCATGGGCGATACCGGCCCCTGCGGTCCGTGCTCGGAGATCGTCTATGACCAGGGGCCGGCCATGGGGTGCGGCAAGCCGACCTGCGCCGTGGGATGCGACTGCGACCGCTACCTGGAGCTGTGGAACCTCGTCTTCATGCAGTTCGAGCGAAGCGCCGATGGCACGCTCGCGCCACTGCCCCGGCCGAGCATCGACACCGGGGCCGGGCTGGAGCGCATCGCCGCCATCCTGCAGGGGGCGGCGAGCAATTTCGACACGGATCTCTTGCGGCCCATCATTGCCACGGTGGAAGACCTGACGGGCAGGCGCTACGGTGCCGACCCCAAGGCCGACGTCTCCATGCGGGTGATTGCCGATCACGCCCGCGCGACGGCCTTCCTCGTCGCCGACGGGGTGCTGCCCAGCAACGAAGGACGCGGGTACGTCCTGCGGCGCATCCTGCGCCGCGGCCTGCGCCACGGGCGCCTCCTCGGCCTGGAGGAGCCGTTCATGTCCGTGGTGACGGGGCGGGTCGTTGACCTCATGCAGGCGGCCTACCCCGAGCTCGGCGAGAGCCGCGACTACGTGGCGCGGGTGACCCAGAACGAGGAGGAGCGGTTCGGTCACACCCTGCGGGTGGGCCTGAAGCTGGTCGAATCCGTCATGGGGGAGCTCAAGAGCAAGAGGGCGGCGGCGATGCCGGGCGTGGAGATCTTCCGCCTCTACGACACGTACGGGTTCCCCTTGGACCTGCTGCGGGACATCGCCGGCGAGCAGGGCCTCGCTTTGGACGAGGCGGGGTTCGAGCGCGAGATGGCCGACCAGCGGGCCAGGGCCCGGGAGTCCTGGGTCGGCTTCGGAGAGGTCGAGGTTCCTGCGGGCCTCAGGGATCTCACGGCGACGATGGCCCCGGTGGAGCCGCTCTGGTACCAGGCGCTTCAAGCCGAGGCGGTCGTCCTGGCGCTCCTGAATGGGGACGGTCAAGTCGTGCCAGTCTTGAAGGAGGGGGAGACGGGCGAGGTGCTGCTCAACCGGACGCCGTTCTATCCCGAGGCAGGCGGGCAGATCGGCGACGTGGGAACGCTGACGTCGGATGGGACCGCCGTGGAGGTGATGGACACCCGGCGCCCCGTACCCAGCCTGGTGCTTCACCGGGTGCGGGTGAAGCGCGGAAGTCTCACCAGGGGGCAGACAGTCCATGCCGCGGTGGATGCGGCGCGCCGGAAGGTCACGGCCAAGAACCATACCGCGACTCACCTCCTGCACGCCTCGCTCCGACAGGTCCTGGGGGATCACGTAAAGCAGGCCGGCTCGCTGGTGGCGCCCGATCGCCTGCGCTTCGACTTCACGCATTTCAGCCCCCTCACCGACCACGAGATGGACCGCATCGAGGAGCTGGTCAACGAGCAGGTATGGGAGAACCGGGCCCTCCAGATCGAGGTCATGGACCTGGACCGGGCGCTTGCCCTCGGAGCCATGGCCCTCTTCGGCGAGAAGTACGGCGAGCGCGTTCGCGTCGTGACGGTCCCGGAATTCAGCGTCGAGCTGTGCGGCGGGACGCACGTCGCAGCCACGGGCGAGATCGGCCTGTTCAAGCTCGTCAGCCAGGGCGGCGTCGCCGCGGGCGTCCGCCGGATCGAGGCCTTCACGGGGCCGGGCGCCTTCCACCACGTCAAGCACGAGGAGCAGGTCCTCCTGGAGGCGGCCGAACGGATCAAGGCGCGCCCCTTGGAGCTGTCGGAACGAGTGGAGAAGCTTGCCGGCAGCGCGCGGGAGCTGGAGCGCGAAATCCAGCGCCTGCAGGGTCGCTTGGCGGCGGGGTCGCTGGAAGGCATCCTCCGCCAAGCCGTCGAGGTGGACGGGGTTCGCGTGGTGGGGTCCCTCGTGGATCTCCGGGATTCCAAGGGGATGCGGGAGCTGGGCGACCGCCTGCGAGGTGAGTTGGGAAGCGGGGTGGTGGTTCTGGCCAGCCAGGCGGGAGAGCGCGTCACCTGGGTCACGATGGTGACGAAGGATCTCACTGCCAAGCTTCACGCGGGCCATCTCGCCCGGGATCTGGCGAGACTGACCGGCGGGGGCGGGGGCGGTCGGCCTGATGTCGCCGAGGCAGGCGGGAAGGATCCTTCCCGGATTCCAGAAGCACTCGCCAAGTTGCCCGATTTGGTCCGCGATCAACTCAGCAAGCAAGGCTAGGGGACGGCTGCGCCGGCAGGGGACAGAGATGGCCCGGCTGGGCGGCGAAGGGAGGCCTTCACGTTTTTCTTGAATCCTTGCGGACTTGGGTGCTATAAATGAGCGATTTGCCTCCAGCGCGGAGCCTTCGGGTGCCGATCGAGCGGGATGGATTCGTGTTCATCCTGCCCACGCTCGGGGTAAGCGCTCTGCTGTACGCGCTGCGCTTTCCCTGGTGGGCCACCGCGATCCTGCTGCTGGCGGCGTTTCTGGCGTACTTCTTCCGCGATCCCGAGCGGGCGATCCCCCAGGGGGAGCGGCTGATAGTGGCCCCGGCGGATGGTCGCATCGTCGCCATCAAGCCCTTCGCGGACTGGAAGGGCGCGTTCGGGGAGCCGCTGACCCGCGTGAGCATCTTCCTTTCGGTCTTCGATGTTCACGTCAACCGGGCGCCGCTCAGCTCGGTGGTGAATGCGGTCACCCACCGGCTGGGCCGATTCGTGGCGGCCTGGGGTGAGGCGGCGTCGGCCGAGAACGAGCAGACGCTGATCCACTTCGCATCCCCCGACGGGGACGTGTGGGTCAAGCAGATTGCCGGCCTTTTGGCGCGCCGAATCGTGTGCCGGGTCCGCCAGGGCGTCAAGGTTGCCGCGGGCGACCGGATCGGCCTGATCCGGTTCGGCTCGCGGGTGGATTGCATCCTGCCCGCCACCGCCGAGTTGAAGGTCCGTCGGGGCCAAGCGGTCAAGGGGGGAGCACGATCCTGGGGGTGATTCCATGAAGGCAGGGCGGGGTGGCATGCGGCGACGGATGCGGCGGGGGGTGTACCTGCTCCCCAGCATCCTCACGCTGGGGAACCTTTCCTGCGGCTTCTATGCGCTGGTGGCGGTGTACAACGACGAGTACATGGCGGCGGCCGTGGCGATCCTTTTGGCGCTGGTCTTCGACTATCTGGACGGTGGGGTGGCGCGGATGACCGGCGCCACCAGCGACATCGGCATCGAGCTGGATTCGCTGGCCGACCTGGTCTCCTTCGGTGTGGCCCCGGGACTTCTGGCCTACGTCTTCGCCCTGAAGCCCTTCGGCTGGATCGGCGGCCTGGCCGCCTTCGCTTTCGCCGCCTGCGGCGCATTCCGGCTGGCCCGGTTCAACGTCCAGACGCGCACCCTGGACAAGCGCTTCTTCGTCGGGTTACCCATTCCGGCCGCGGCCGCGGTGGTGGCCGCGTTCGTGCTGTTCATGAAGGAGTCCTCGGCGGTCGTCGTGTTCGGGCGGGAGCTGGTCCCGCCAGCAGCGACGTCCGCCGGCGTCTTGCTGGGGATGTACGGGCTGGGGTTCCTGATGGTGAGCCAGATCCGCTACCGCAGCCTGAAGGGACTGGAGATGCGGAAGCGGCGACCGTTCACCATCATGACGACGCTGCTCCTGGTGTTCCTGGTCGTGGCGTCGCATCCCAGCCTGTTCCTGTTCCTGTTCTTCACCCTGTATGCGGTGTCCGGCATCGTGCGATCGTTGCCGGCCTGGCAGAAACGACACCCCGTAGACATTCCCGAGCAGTCGGCGCCCGGCAAACACTAGGGCGCGGCTGGTTGGCTGGAGGAATCACATCATGGCCGAGCGCATCTTGATCTTCGATACCACGCTCCGGGACGGCGAGCAGTCGCCCGGATACAGCATGAACACCAAGGAAAAGCTCGAGATGGCAAGGCAACTCGCCCGCCTGGGCGTGGACGTGATGGAGGCGGGCTTTCCCATCGCCTCGGACGACGATTTCGAAGCGGTCAAGACCATCGCCCAGCACCTGAAGGGCGGGCCCATCATCGCCGGGTTAGCCCGCGCCAAAGACATCGATATCGATCGCGCCTGGGAGGCGCTGAAGCACGCCGAGCGCCCGCGCATCCACACGTTCATCGCCACCTCCGAGATCCACATCAAGTACAAGCTGAAGTCCACGCAGGAGGAGGTGCTGGAAGCCACCGTGGCGGCCGTGAAGCGGGCCAAGCGGTACACCGAGGACGTGGAGTTCTCGGCCGAGGACGCCCACCGGACCGACCAGGACTTCCTGTGCAAGGTGGTGGAGGCGGCCATCAGGGCGGGGGCCACGACGATCAACATCCCGGACACGGTGGGCTACGGCATCCCCTGGGAGTTTGGCCAGCGCATCCGCGACCTCATGAACCGGGTGCCCAATATCGACCGGGTCGTGGTGAGCGCCCACTGCCACGACGACCTGGGGCTGGCGGTGGCTAACTCTCTGGAGGCCGTCCGCGCCGGGGCGCGGCAGGTGGAGTGCACCATCAACGGGATCGGCGAGCGGGCCGGGAACGCTTCGCTGGAAGAGATCGTGATGAGCCTCCGGACCCGCAAGGACTTCCTAGGGTACGAGGTGGGGATCCGGACGGAGGAGATCTATCGGACGTCCAAGCTGCTCCAGTCCATCACCGGGATCAGCGTGCAGCCCAACAAGGCCATCGTGGGTGCCAACGCCTTCGCCCACGAGGCGGGCATCCACCAGCACGGCGTCCTGGCGAAGCCGCTGACGTACGAGATCATGACACCGGAGTCGGTGGGCGTTCCCAAGAGCAAACTGGTCCTGGGCAAACACTCGGGACGCCACGCCTTCAAGAAACGGCTGGAGGAGCTGGGCGTCGAGCTCGGCGACGACGACCTGAACAAGGCCTTCGTCCGGTTCAAGGCCCTCTGCGACCGGAAGAAAGAAGTGTTCGACGAGGACCTGCTCACTCTGGTGGAAGAGGAGGTCATGACGCCGGTCGAGACCTACACCCTGGAGCATCTCCAGTTCACCAGCGGGACCAACATCGTGCCCACGGCCACGGTCCGGCTCAAGATGCACGAAGAGGTGTACCAGGAGTCGGGCTGGGGCGACGGGCCGGTGGACGCGGCCTACAAGGCCATCGATCTGATCACCAAGATCCCGGGGAAGCTTCTGGAATACCAGCTCCGGGCGATCACCGGCGGGAAGGATGCTGTGGGGGAGGTGACGGTGGCGGTGGAGATGGACGGCCAGCGGGTCGTGGGCCGGGGCAGCTCGACCGACGTCATCGAAGCCAGCGTGCGCGCCTACCTGCACGCCATCAACAAGGTGGTGGCGGCCGGGGGAAAGAAGACGGTCAGCGAACTGGAAAGGGCGCGGAGAGCGATTTAGGACCTCCTTCCGGAAATTCGGGCCATTTGGCGATGCCCCCGGGGGCGCCCCGAGGCGAGGGGCCCGCGGGGTGGCCGGGTCCGGCCCGGAGGCCACCGTTTTGTGGTGGCCGACTCGGAGCAAGGCCACCCGGTTCTCGACGAGCCTCGGCGCTCGGAGGGGTGGCCCCGGGGGCAATCGCAAGCGGACTTCTGCAAGTTAGTAGTTGAGGAAAGGCAGGATCATGCGACGGGACGGCTATGTGGTTGCCGTGGTGGGGGCCACGGGCGCAGTCGGGGAAGTGATGGTCCAGGTCCTGGAGGAGCGGAAGTTTCCGGTCCGCCGGGTGAAGCTTTTGGCGTCGGAGCGATCCGTCGGCAAGATTCTGAAGTTTCAGGGCGAGGAGGTCAAGGTCGAGCAGCTCACCAGCAGCGCTTTCCAGGGGGTGGACATCGCCCTCTTCTCGGCCGGGGCCAGCCGGAGCAAGGAGTTTGCGCCGGTCGCCTGGAAGTCCGGCGCGGTGGTGGTGGACAACAGCTCCGCCTTCCGGATGGAGCCGGAGGTCCCCCTGGTCGTTCCCGAGATCAACCCGCACGCCATCGCCCAGTACACGAATCGGGGGATCATCGCCAACCCGAACTGCACCAGTATCGTGACGCTGATGGCCCTGGCGCCCCTGCACCGCTATAGCCGCATCCAGCGGGTCGTCGCCTCCAGCTACCAGGCGGTCTCTGGCGCGGGCGCCAAGGCCCTGGAGGAGCTGAAGCGTCAAGTGCGGGCCTGGGCGAACGGCGAGCCGCTCCCGGTGGAGGTGTTTCCCTACCAGATCGCGTTCAACATCTTGCCGCACATCGATGCCTTCCAGGACAACGGGTACACCAAGGAAGAGATGAAACTCGTCAACGAGACCCGCAAAATCCTGGAGGATGAGGCCATCCGGGTATCCCCGACCACGGTCCGAGTCCCGGTCTTCACCGCCCACTCGGTGTCGGTCCATGTGGAAACGGAACGGAAGATCTCGGCCGCCAAGGCCCGGGAGCTGTTCGCCGCCTTTCCCGGCCTTCAGGTCCTGGACGATCCGGCGAACCGGAAGTACCCGATGCCTCTGTTTGCCGCCGGCCAGGATGACTGCTTCGTGGGACGCATCCGCCAGGACCTGGCCGTTGAGAACGGCCTGAACTTCTGGGTGGTGGGCGATCAGCTCCGGAAGGGGGCCGCCCTGAACGCGGTGCAGATCGCCGAGGTCTTGATCGAACGGTACCTGTAGCCGACTGGTGGCGGCAGGAACAAGAAGAGGATGAGGCCTTCGCGTCGCTGGCGAAGGCCTCTTTTTTCTGGCGACGAGCATCGCATCGCGGACGGCATGAGGGGCCGAGGTGGCCATGCGTCGGTTCAAGCTGGTCCTCGAGTACGAGGGGACGGCCTATCACGGCTGGCAGGTCCAGCCCGGCCTCCCGACGATCCAGGGGATCCTCCAGGAGGCGCTGGCTCGCCTCGCGGGAACCCCCGTGCAGGTGACCGGGGCGGGGCGGACGGATGCGGGCGTCCACGCGCTCGGGCAGGTGGCCAGCTTTGCCGCCGATCTGACCCTGGATCCCTCGACTCTGCGCAGGGCGCTCAACGCCAACCTGCCTCCGGACATCGTGGCCTGTCGGGTCGAGGAGACGCCGCCGGAGTTCGACGCGCGCCGCTCGGCCTGCTCCAAGACGTACCGCTACACGCTCCTGCGTCGCGACTACCCCTCGGCCTGGCTGGCCCGCCACAGCCTGCACGTCCCCTGGCCCCTGGAGGCTGGGGCGATGGCCGAGGCGGCCCGGGCGGTGATCGGCACTCACGACTTTTCGGCGTTTCGCGCCGGGACCTGCACGGCGCGGACGCCCGTGCGGACGGTTCTGGATGCCTCGTGGCGAACCGCGGGCGACCTCTGGCACTTCGAGATCACGGGCAATGCGTTCCTCCAGCACATGGTGCGGATCCTGGTCGGCACCTTCCTGGAGGTCGGTCGGGGGAAGCGCGCCCCCGCGGAGATTGCGGAGATCCTGGCCTCCCGCGACCGGCGGCGCGCCGGCAAGACGATCGCCCCGCAGGGGTTGTGCCTGGTCCAGGTGTACTACTGACCCCCCGCGGGGCAATCGTTCCCGGCCCGGCCGGGCCCTCGACGGTGGACGCCGAGGGAACCGGGGCGCCGGAGCCCCCGGACAGATTTCGCTTGCCACTCGCTGGCGGCCACGTAGAATAGGGCTCAAGTTTGCGCAAGGGGGGGTCCCATGGCATCCGTTCTAGTTGTGGATGACGAGCCCCAGAATCTGGAGCTGCTGGAGGGTGTCCTGGCCCCGACTGGCCACACGATCCGCACCGCGGGGGGAGGGCGGGAGGCCCTCCAGGCGGTGGAGGCCGACCCCCCCGACTTGATCCTCCTCGATCTCATGATGCCGGGCGTGGGCGGCTTCGAGGTCTGCGAGATGCTGCGGGCGGATCCCCGGACGGCTCGCATCCCGGTCATCATCGTGACCGCCTTGGCCCAACTGGGCGTCAAGGAGCGGGCCCTGACCCTGGGCGCCGACGATTACCTGACCAAGCCGATCCATCCCGCCGACGTGCTGACTCGGGTGGAAGCGATGCTGCGCGTTCGCCACCTGCGACAAGATCTGGATCGGACGCTGGCGTACCTGCACGAGCTGGAGCTCGCGCGCCACCAGCGGAAGCGCCAGACCCTGGCGGAGATGAGCGTGCGCCTGGGGGCGCCATCGCACGAGGCGCAAGGGTCGTCTGCGTCCGCGGTGCTCCTGGTGGACGACGAGGAGCTCGCGCGCCAGTTCTACACCGACCTGCTGGTCGAGAGTGGGTTTCGCGTCGTGACGGTGGCCAGCGGGCGCGAGGCGCTGGCAGCGCTGTCCCAGCATGCCTTCGAAGCCGTCGTCCTGGACATCATGATGCCGGGGTTGTCCGGCCTGGAGGCGCTGGAACAGATCCGGCAAATCAGCCCGGACCTTCCCGTCGTCATCCTCACCGCCCACCCCAGCTCGCAGAACGCCATTGCGGCGCTCAAGCTGGGCGCCTTCGACTTCATCGTGAAGGGCCTCCAGCACGAGCTGCTGGTTCTGGCAGTCCGTCGGGCCGTCCAGCATCTCGCCCAACTCCGCGAGAACCGGGAGGCCACCGGGGCCCTTCAAGCCCGCATCCGGGAGTTGGAGGCCCGCATCCGGGAGTTGGAGGCCCCCTCCGCGCGCTAGCGCCTTCCCAAGAGTGTTCGACGGTTCGAGGGTTCGGTTGTTCGGCTGTTCTGGAATGACCGAACCGTGGAACTCCCGAACTGTGGAACCGCCGAACGCCTTTCGCCCCAAGACACACACGCTCTTGCCAAGGCGGATGTCTCGTGCTACATAAGGCCGGTTGACGACCGGAGGATTGCATGGCACGCGGCTATGATTTCGCCCGCATCGAACGGAAATGGCAGCAAATCTGGGAGGCGCAAGGCGCCTTTGCCGTCACGGAGGACGGGACGCGCCCGAAGTACTACTGCCTTGAGATGTATCCCTACCCCTCGGGCAAGATCCACATGGGGCATGTGCGCAACTACTCCATCGGTGACGTGGTGGCCCGGTACCTCGGCATGCGGGGCTACAACGTCCTGCACCCCATGGGCTGGGACGCCTTCGGCTTCCCGGCGGAAAATGCGGCCTTCGAGCACGGCGTGCATCCCGCCAAGTGGACCGGCGACAACATCGCCTACATGAAGTCGCAGCTCCGCCGCATGGGCTTCTCCTACGACTGGGCGCGCGAGGTCACCTGTTGCGACCCATCCTACTACCGCTGGAACCAGTGGTTCTTCCTGAAGATGCTGGAGCGGGGCTTGGCCTACCGGGGGCGCGCCCCGGTGAACTGGTGCGAGCGGTGCCAATCGGTCCTGAGCAACGAGCAGGCCGAGGGGGGCGTCTGCTGGCGACACACCGACACGCCGGTGATCCAGAAGGAGCTGGAGCAGTGGTTCCTCAAGATCACCGCCTACGTGGAGGAGCTGCTGGGCGACATCGACACCCTGTCCGGCTGGCCCGAGCGGGTGCGCGTGATGCAGCGCAACTGGATCGGGAAGAGCGTGGGGGCCGAGGTCGATTTCGCCCTGGCGGAGGGGGGAGCGTTCGCATCTTCACCACGCGGCCCGACACCCTGTTCGGCGCGACCTTCATGGTGCTGGCGCCCGAGCATCCGCTGGCGCGCTCTCTGGCGGAAGGCACCTCGCAGGAGGCGGCCGTGGAGACCTTCGTGGCGCGGATGCGGCGCGCGGACAAGATCGTCCGGACCGACGCCGCGACCGAGAAGGAGGGTGTGTTCACGGGCGCCTATGCCGTCAACCCCATGACGCGGGAGCGAATCCCCATCTGGGTGGCCAACTTCGTCCTCATGGAATATGGGACGGGGGCGATCATGGCGGTGCCAGCCCACGACCAGCGGGACTTCGACTTCGCCAAGAAGTACGGCCTGCCGATCCGGGTCGTGATCCAGCCCTCGGGGGAGACCATGGCCGGCGAGACGCTGGAGGCCGCCTACGAGGGTGAGGGGACCATGGTCCGGTCCGGTGCCTTCAACGGCATGGACAGCGGTGAGGGCAAGCTGGCGGTCTGCCAGTTCCTGGAAGAGCAGGGAATCGGGAAGCGGGCGGTGAACTACCGGATCCGCGATTGGCTGATCTCGCGCCAGCGCTATTGGGGGACGCCCATCCCCATCATCTACTGCGACGCCTGTGGGGTCGTGCCCGTGTCCGAATCCGACCTTCCCGTGATCCTGCCTCCCGACGTGCAGATCACCATGGCGGGAGGCTCACCCCTGACGCGGGTCGACGCCTTCGTGCGCACCACGTGTCCCGCCTGCCGGCGTCCGGCGCGGCGCGAGACCGACACCATGGACACGTTCGTGGACTCGTCCTGGTACTTCTTCCGCTTCGCCAGCCCCCTGGAGATGTCGCGTCCCCTGGAACCGGCCAAGGTGCAGTACTGGCTGCCGGTGGACCAGTATATCGGTGGGATCGAGCACGCGGTCCTGCATCTTCTCTACGCGCGCTTCTTCACCAAGGTGTGCCGCGATCTCGGCCTCACCACCATCAGCGAGCCCTTCACCAACCTGCTGACCCAAGGGATGGTCTGCAAGGAGAGCTATCGGTGCCCCGAGCACGGCTACCGCCTTCCCGCCGAAGTGGACAAACAGGGACGCTGCACCGAGTGCCAGCGCCCGCTGGAGATCGGCCGGACCGAGAAGATGTCGAAGTCCAAGCGAAACGTGGTGGACCCCGACGATCTCCTGGAGCGGTACGGGGCCGACACCATCCGGCTCTTCTCGCTGTTCGCGGCACCCCCGGAGAAGGACCTGGAGTGGTCGGACGAGGGGGTGCAGGGATCGTTCCGATTCCTGACCCGTATCTTCAGGTTGGTGGAGGATCAGGCCGTGCGGATTCGGGCCGCCCGGGATCTGGCCTGGGGCGGCGGCCCCCAGGGGGAGGAGGTCCGGACTCTCCGGCGCGCGACCCATCAGACCATCGCCAAGGTCAGCCGCGACCTCGAGGATGCGTTCCATTTCAACACAGCGCTGGCGTCCCTGATGGAGCTGCAGAACGCCCTGGCCCGGTTCCAGGACGACCTGCCCGCCGAAGCCGCGCCGGCCGCGGCGGACCGGATCCTGGCATTCGCCGAGAGTATGACCGCGCTCCTCACGATGCTGGCCCCGTTCGCGCCGCACCTGGCGGAGGAACTCTGGGAGACGCTGGGTCACCGCGGGAGCATCTTCCGCCAGCCCTGGCCCGTGGCGGATGCGGTCCTGGCCCAGGCGGACGCCGTCGAGGTGGTCGTCCAGGTGAACGGCAAGGTCCGGAGCCGCCAGCACGTTCCCCGGGGGACGGCCGAGGATCGGCTCAAGACACTGGCGCTGGATGATCCACGCATTCAAGCCTGGACGGCCGGCAAGGCCGTCCGGAAGGTCGTCGTGATCCCAGACAAGCTCGTGAACATCGTCGTTTCATCCTGACGAAGCCTGCACCGTGACTCGCCGGTTGGATGCGCGCCGTCGAACGCCCCGGATACTGGTCTGCCTTCTCCTGCTGGCCGCCGGCTGCGGCTACCAGCCGCAGGGGATGGGCGGCCTGCCGCGGGGGATCCAGCGCATCTACCTCGTTCCCCTCAGCAATCAGACATTCCGGCCCGGCCTCCAGGGCCTGGTCGGCGCCGCCATCCTGCGCCGCCTCCTACAGGATGGCCGGGTCCGCGTAGCCTCGGAGGAGGCCGCCGATGCGGTGATAGGGGGCGCCCTGACTGCCTACGAGAACCTCCCCATCGCCTTTGATACCAATGACGTCGGCCGCCGCTTTCGCGTTCGCCTCATATTCGCGATGCAGGTGACGGAGCGGGGCGGGGAGAAGGTGCTCTTGAAGGAGGAGATCGCCGGGGAGGCCTTTTACATGACCGGGAGTGACGTCGTGGGCACCCGCTCGGCCGAGGAAGAGGCAGACCGGCGCGCCGCGCAGGACCTGGCGGCGCGGGTGGTGACGCGGCTCATGTATGGACTGTGACGGTTGCTCAGGAACCTGCCGGCTTGGCCAGGCGGTTGAGTTGCCGCGTGAGGCGGGACTTCTGCCGGGCGGCAGCGTTCTTGTGCAGGACCTTCTGGCTCACGGCGCGGTCGATGACCGGCGTGGCGGCGGCCAGGGCCTGCGCCGCGGCCTGCCCCTGATTCTCTGCCAGGGCAACCCGGACCCGCTTGAGATTGGAGCGGAGCCTGCCCTTGGCGGCTCGGTTATGTTGGCTCCGTCGCGCGGTGCGGCGCAAGTCCTTGATGGACGATGTGATGATCGGCATGAACACGGCTCCTTTGTGCAATGGCCCTGAAGGAAAAACCGTCCGGGGGCCCATCTCCTGGACCGGACGGCGCCCTTCTTGTAGAAGAGTGGGACAGGGATGTCAAGGATTTTCTCCTGGCGGCGCGGAACGTGAAGCGTAACACGTGAATCTCCGAGAGCGTCCGCCCTCACGTCTCACTCTTTACGTTTCACGGTGGCCCCTCATCCGCCTCGCACCGAGGCAGACATGACCACCCATGCGGGCCACGTGCGGCAGATCGCCTCGGCCGCCAGTATCGTCAGCATCGCCACGCTCGTGAGCCGCCTCCTCGGTTTCGTCCGAGACATGGCCATCGCCTGGCTCTTCGGCGCAAGCATGCTGGCCGACGCCTTTTTCGTGGCCTTCCGGATCCCCAGCACCCTTCGTGAACTCCTTGGTGAGGGCGCTCTCTCGGCCGCCTTCATCCCCACCTTTACTCGGACGGCGACCCGGGAGGGACGCCGGGCGGCGTGGGACCTCGCGTCGGCGGTGATGGGCACGCTGGTCGTAGTCCTGGCGGGTGTGACGCTCTTGGGCGTGGTTTTCGCGCCGGGAATCGTTCGCGTCCTGGCGCCGGGGTTCGGAGAGATCCCGGGGAAGACGCCCCTCACCGTGCAACTCCTCCGGGTCATGTTCCCGTACATTTTCCTGGTCGGCCTGGCCGCATTTTTCATGGCAATCCTGAACTCTCTGGGCCACTTCCTGACGCCGGCCCTCTCGCCGAGCGTGCTCAACATCGCCATGATCGCCGCCGCCCTGATGATCGCGCCACACTCCAGCAGCCCGGCCCTGCCCCTGGCCGTCGCGGTTGTCGTGGGCGGTGCGGGCCAACTCCTGATCCAGGTGCCGGCGGCCATGGCCAGAGGATGGCGACCGAGGCTGCGCGTGGCCCCCGGCGACCCTCGGGTGCGGGGAATCGCCCGTCTGATGGCGCCTGGAGTGGCTGGATTGTCGATCACGCAGATCAACGTCTTCGTGGGAACGTACCTCGCCTCGTATCTCCCTCAGGGCAGCGTGGCGGCCCTGACCTATGCGTTCCGCCTGGTGCAGTTTCCCATCGGGGTTATCGGGGTAGCCATCGCCACCGGCGCCCTGCCGGTCATGGCGGCTTCCATGGCCAAAGACGCGGTGGGGGAGATGAAGGGCGCCCTCCAAGGAAGCTTGCGCCTGGCGTTCTTTCTCAGCCTGCCGGCGGCGGTGGGCCTCATGCTCTTTCGATTGCCGATCCTGCACGTGCTTTTCGAGCGGGGCGCGTTCACCAGGCCGGTGACCATCCTCACGGCCCAGATCCTGCTGGCCTACAGCCTGGGGCTGGTGTTCTACATCAGCAACCGGATCATGGCCCCGGCCTTCTATGCGATGCATGATACCTGGACCCCGGTGAGGATGGGGATGCTGTCGGTCGGGGTGAACATCGTGGCGAGCATCCTCCTCATGGGGCCTCTGGGGGCCGCGGGCCTCGCCCTGGCAACCGCGGTGGCATCGGTGAGCAACTTCGTCCTGCTGTTCATGCAGCTGCGTAGCCGGATCGGTCGGCTGGGGATGAGACGGCTGGCGTTCCCGGCGACGAAGATCGGCCTGGCTTGCGTCCCCATGGCCGCATGGGCAGCCGTGTCACCCGTCTGGTGGGACGTCCTGGCAATCCCTGGGACGGCCGGGAAGGCGGCTCTCTTGTGTGGGGAGGTCGGGGTCGCAGTGGCCCTCTTCGCCGTCACCGCTGCGGCCTTGCGCTGTGAAGAGTTCGGGTGGGCCCTGGCACTCCTGCGGCGGCGGCCATCCCAAGAGACCAAGCGCGACTCGCCTCTGGTCGGGTAGATTAACCAGAAGCCTCTCGGAGCGTTCACCGGCCCGCCGGTGGCACACCGGCTGCGGTAAGTGCGTCCTTCGGCTGAACTTCTCTGTGTAACCCCGCGTCATTCCAACCTTCCAGGGACACTTTTTGGTTGACGGAGCCTGCGCCTTGTGGTATCAAGCAACGCTTACGACCCGCCCCTAGGTCCTACCAGCTGGACGGCCGGGCGGGATCCATTTCACAATGGCCGGCACGAGCGATCCTCGCGCCCGGCGGGAGGGGCAGCCCTGTGCGACTCACCGGTTCCGAGATCTTTATGAAATGTCTTCAGGCCGAGGGGGTTCACACCGTCTTCGGGCATCCGGGCGGCGCGATCCTCCACGGCTATGACGTGTTGCTGGATTATCCGATCCGGCACATCCTGGTCCGGCACGAACAGGTCGCCATTCACGCCGTCGAAGGGTTCTACAAGGCCAGCGGGAAGACCGGGACCGCCATCGTCACCTCGGGCCCGGGGGCCACCAACACCATCACCGGGCTGACGGATGCCCTCATGGACTCCATGGGCATCGTGGTGTTCACGGGCCAGGTGCCCACGGCCGTGATGGGCTGTGACGCCTTCCAGGAAGCGGATGTGGTCGGGACCACGCGAACGTGCACCAAGCACAACTTCCTGGCGCTGAAGACCGAGGAGCTTCCCCGAACGATCAAGGAAGCCTACTACATTGCGCGTAGCGGCCGGCCCGGGCCGGTCCTGGTGGATCTGCCCAAGGACGTCATCATGGGTCGCGCCGAGTTCAAGGAGTATCCCGAAGAGGTTGACATTCGGGGCTACAAGCCGTCGGTGAACGGCCACCTGGGACAGATCCGCAAGGCGGCCGAGCTGATCGCTACGGCTAGGCGCCCCGTGATCTACGGGGGCGGCGGGATCATCCACGCCGATGCGTCGGCCGAGTTCACCGAGCTGGTCAACATCACCCAGATTCCCACGACACTCACCCTCATGGGGCTGGGGGCCCTGGACACCTCGCATCCCCTGTGGCTGGGCATGCTGGGGATGCACGGGACCTACACGGCGAACATGTGCATGGCCAACACGGACCTCATCATCGCCATCGGTCCCCGCTTCGATGACCGGGTGACCGGGAAGCTGTCCGAGTTCGGCAAGAACGCCAGGATCATCCACGTGGACATCGACCCCACCTCCATCCGGAAGAACGTCCATGTGGACGTGCCCATCGTGGGGGACGTGAAGCGGGTCCTGACCCAACTGAACGCCGAGCTCACGAAGGTCAAGCGCGACTGGCGCACGGAATTCGAGGAGTGGTACGGCCAGATCGCCGAGTGGCAGCGCGCGCACCCGCTGACCTATCACCAGCATCCCGAGGGGCGGATCAAGCCCCAATACGCCATCGACCAGATCTACCGGCTGACGGAGGAGCACGACCCCATCGTTGCCACCGGGGTGGGCCAGCACCAGATGTGGGCCGCCCAGTATTACCGGGCCCGCCACCCGCGCCGCTGGATCACCTCCGGCGGTCTCGGGACGATGGGCTTTGGACTCCCCGCGGCCCTGGGCGCGCAGGCGGCGTTCCCGGAGAAGCTGGTCCTCGACATCGACGGCGACGGCAGCTTCCAGATGACCATGCAGGACCTCATCACCTGCGTGCAGTACAATCTCCCGGTCAAGATCTTCATCATCAACAACAAGTACCTGGGGATGGTCCGGCAGTGGCAGCAGCTGTTCTATGGCAAGCGCTACTCGCAGGTGGACCTGGAGGTCCAGCCGGATTTCGTGAGATTGGCGGACGCCTTCGGCGCCGCGGGGCTGCGGGCAGAGCGGGAGGGGGACGTCAAGTCCGTCGTCGAGAAGGCCATCAGCACGCCGGGCCCGGTGGTGGTGGATATCGTGTGCGACCGGGAGGAGAACTGCTTCCCCATAATCCCGGCCGGCGGCGCCCTTAAGGACATCATCGAGGCCGGGGATCCGATCCCCGAGAAGCTGTTCCAGGGGTGGCGATGACCGATCCCAAGCATTATCGCAAGCACACGTTGTCCCTCCTGGTGGAGAACCACCAGGGGGTCCTGGCCAAGATCTCCGCCCTGATCGCGGCCAAGGCGTACAACATCGACAGTCTGTCCGTGGCCGAGACGCTGGACCCCACGGTGTCCCGGATGACGATGTCGGTCCGCGGGGACGAGTGGGTGATGGAGCAAGTGGTCAAGCAGTTCCACCGGATCATCGACGTGATCAAGGTCGTGGACCTGACCGACGAGCCGCATGTGAACCGCGAGATGGTTTTCATCCGGGTCAACGCCGAGCCCGCCAACCGGGCCGAGATCCTGCGCATCACGGAAATCTTCCGCGGCCGGATCGTGGACGTCACGCCCACAACCTACACCCTGGAGGTCACGGGGGAGGAAGGCAAGATCCAGGCGGTGCTGGAGCTCCTCCAGCCCTTCGGCATTCAGGAGATCGTCAGGAGCGGCACGTTGGCCATCGCCCGGGGGAGCAAGACCGTCCCGAGACGGGAAGAGAGCAGGCTTCGAGTGGCAAGCCGGAAGCAGGCGGTCGCAGAGTGAAACGAGGAGACCCATGGCCAAGCTCTACTGCGGGAAGGAACTCCGCGGGATGATGAGCTGGCTGAAGGGGCGCCGGTAGCCTCCAACCGACGTAGGGAATCGGGAGGGCTTCCACTGAGCGCGCAGCGCGGTACCGCCACGACGTGGTTTCAGGGACGAAGGCTGGATCGGTCGGCCCCGGGGAGGATTCGCCTCGGGGCCGTGCTGTTGATCCTGGTGGCGGCGGCGGGAGTCTATCTGGCCGCGAAGTTCATCCCGCCCTACTGGACCTACCTCGGCATGCTGGACCCGGTGAAGGAAGCGGCCATGGCTATGGTCTCGGGACCCAACGTCAACGAGGCCTCGGTGCGGGCCGAGCTCATCCGTCGGGCGCAGGCACAGGGCCTCACCCTTGAAGATGATGACATCGACATCACCCAGGACGGGACCATGCTGGTGGTTCAGGTCACATGGGTGGCACCCGTGGAACTCCCCCGGCATCGCTACGACCTCCGCTTCCGGATCGAGGAGCGCGTCCCGCTGCGTTGACCTTCACGGCAGGAGCCCTTGCCATCCCGCACACATCGTTGCTCATCATCGCCGGCCCGACGGCCGTGGGGAAGTCGGCCCTCGGGTTGGCTGTGGCTCGGCGCCTTCCCGGCGAAATCATCGTCGCCGATTCCATGCAGGTGTACCGGAGGATGGACGCGGGAACCGGCAAGCCATCGCCCGAGGAGCGGGCGGCGGTCCCACACCACCTGCTGGACGTCTGTGAACCGACTGGGGCCTTCTCTGCCTCGGAGTTCGCCCGCTGTGCCCAGGCCCTGGTCGGCGAGATCCGCAGGCGCGGGCGCGTGCCCATCATCGTCGGGGGGACGGGTCTGTACCTGCGGGCGTTCCTGAAGGGACGGCTGGCCGGAACGGGCGGCGACCCGGTGATCCGCGCGCGGCTCAGGCGGGAGGCGGAGGCGACCGGTTCGCCGGGACTGCATGAGCGCCTGGCGGCCCTCGACCCCGCCACGGCCGCCCGGGTGCATCCGCGCGATCTTTTCCGGATCGTCCGGGCCCTGGAGCTTCTGGAGGTCACGGGGCGGCGTCCGTCGGAGATCCGGCCGGACCTCTGGGAAGCGCCGCGGCTGCACGTATCGGCCATGCTGGTGCTGACCCGGGACCGTCAGGAGCTCGACCGGCTGATCGACGAGCGGGCACGCACCATGTGGGAGGGGGGGCTGGTGGAGGAGGTGCGGAGACTCCTGGCCGAAGGGTACGGGCCCGACCTGCCGGCCTTCAGATCGTTGGGCTATCGCCAGGCGGTCGCACATCTCCAGGCGCGGCTGACGGAGGCGCAGGCGCTTCTCCAGATGCAGCGGGCCACCCGCCAGTACGCCCGCCGACAATTGATCTGGTTCCGTCGCGAACCGGCCGCCGAATGGGTGACGGTCCACGGATGGGACTGGGTGGAACCGCTGGCGGAGCAACTGGTCGCGCGCCTCGCGCCGCAGCAGGCTCCAGCGGACGCTCCCGCAATTGAATTGCGAACTCCGAATGTCGAATGACGACTGAAGAACGGTGAAACATGCGATCCTGGGTGATCCATGCGAGCGACCAGATCCGGGGGAGCATCCGCGTCCCGGGGGACAAGTCCATCTCGCATCGCAGCCTCCTCTTGGGAGCCCTGGCTCACGGGACCACCGAGGTGCGTGGCTTCCTGCGCAGCCAGGACTGCCTGGCGACCCTCGCCATCCTTCGGGCTCTGGGGGTGGAGATCACGGAATCGGCCGACGGGCGCATCGAGATTTGTGGCAGGGGGCCCGAGGAATTGCGCGAACCCGAGACAGTCCTGGACGCAGGAAATTCGGGGACGACGTTGCGTCTCCTGGCCGGGATCCTGGCGGGCCGGCCGTTCTTCAGCGTTCTGACCGGCGACGCCTCGCTCCGCCGGCGGCCCATGCGGCGCGTGGTGGATCCGCTGACCGCCATGGGCGCCACGCTGCTGGGACGCGCCGGTGGACAGTATCCGCCCCTGGCCATCCAGGGCCGCCAACTGTCGGGAATCGCGTGGCCTTCCCCCGTGGCCAGCGCACAGGTGAAGTCGGCTATCCTCCTGGCCGGCCTTCAGGCGACGGGGGAAACCAGCGTGACCGAGCCGATGCTCTCCCGAGACCACACCGAGCGGATGCTCACGGCCTTCGGCGTTTCCGTGCGGCGGGAGGGGACAACCGTCAGCATCCCTGGGGAGGCGCGGCTGCACGCTACCAACCTCGCGGTCCCGGGCGACCTGTCCTCCGCTGCTTTCTTCCTCATTGCGGCCGCGGCCTTGCCCGGCTCGGAGCTGCTCATTCGCGACGCGGGAATCAACCCCACGCGGACGGGCGCGTTGGAGGTGCTGGAGGCGATGGGGGCGCGCGTGACGCGGGAGCGCGAGCGGAGCGAAGGCGGTGAGCCGGTGGCGGACCTTCGCATTCGGGGGGCGAGATTTCGCGGGGCCAAGGTCGGGGCCGAGCTGATCCCTCGGCTGCTTGATGAGATCCCGGCTCTGGCGATCGCGGCGGGGCTGGCCGAGGGGGAAACCGTCATCTCGGGCGCGGCCGAGCTTCGCGCGAAAGAGGTGGACCGGCTTTCGGCCGTGGCCGGGGAACTCGCCAAGCTCGGGATCCAGGTGGCCGAGGAGCGGGAGGGCCTGCGCATCGTGGGCGGGCGGCGCCTGCGGGGCGCGGTCGTGCGAAGCCGCGGGGACCACCGGATGGCCATGGCCCTCGCCGTCGCCGGCCTGTTCGCCGACGGAGAGACCCGGGTGCAGGATGTGGCCTGCGTCGAGACCTCGTTCCCCGGGTTCGCGGAGTTGCTCGCCGAGGTAGCGCCCGGCTGCGGCATCCAGGAGATCGAGGAGGCCTGACGACGGACGGACCCGAGGGTATCCACAGATTACGCAGATTACACTGATTATTTCCGAGCTTTTCCTCGTGAAATCGGCGCAATCTGCGTAACTGCGGATCAATCAGAGTTGGGTTCGCATCTCTCTGGGCACTCAATGACTGAGCGGAAGCGGCTGGTGATCGCCATTGACGGCCCCGTCGGTGCGGGCAAGAGCACCGCGGCTCGACGCCTGGCCGACGCTTTGGGATACGTATACATCGACAGCGGGGCGATGTACCGGGCGATGGGCTGGAAGGCGGTCCAGGCGGGCGTGGACCTCAAGGATCGCAAGCGCGTCGCAGCGATGGCCCTGGCCACCGATATCTGCGTGGTGGTGGGCGCGGCGGGCCCGCGCGTCCTGGTGGACGGGCGGGATGTCACGGCCGAACTCCGGACCCGCAGCATGGATGAGGCCTCTTCCGTGGTTTCCACCTACCCCGAGGTGCGCCGGCGGCTGGTGGCCCTCCAGCGGGCGACGGCCGAGGCGGGTGGGGTCGTCATGGACGGCCGGGACATCGGGACCGTGGTCTTTTCCGATGCCGATCTGAAGTTCTACCTCGACGCCGATCTCATAGTGCGTGCGGGCCGCCGCCTGCAGGATCTGCGGCGGGGCGGGAGCGACGCCGATCTCACGGCGGTCCAGGCCGAGGTGGCCCAGCGGGACGCGCGCGACCAGGGACGCGAGACCTCGCCCCTCACGGCTGCGGCCGACGCCATCCGGATCGATTCGACGGGCCTGGATGCCGACGAAGTCCTGCGCCGAATGTTGGCGGTGGTCGCGCAGGTCCTGAAACCGGATAAGTCCTGAATTTCTGTAGGGATACGGAAGTTTTTCCTTGCCTCGGCGAGGGCGGATGTGTATCATGCCGTCCTGTCGCGGTCCTGCCCGAGGTGACCGCGGACCATGATATACGCGATCGGCTGCCATCTCTGCCGTTGGATCGCCCGGATCTTCTTCGCACTCTCCGTCGAGGGACAGGCGCATGTTCCGGAGAGCGGGCCGGTCATCCTGGCGCCCAATCACGTGAGTTACCTGGATCCGGTGGTGGTCGGGATTTCGATCCGCCGCCGGGTCCACTTCATGGCGAAGAAGGAGCTGTTCCGAAACCCGCTCGTCGGGTGGTTGCTGCACGGAGTTCAAGCCTATCCCGTCACGCGGGAGCGCGTTGATCCCTCCACGCTGAAGCGCACACTCTCCCTGCTGGCAGCCGGGCAGGTGGTCCTGATGTTTCCCGAGGGGACGCGGGGGGATGGACGCACGTTGGGGCCAGCCAAGTCCGGGATCGCCGTGGTCGCGGCCCGCTCGGGAGCGGCGGTGGTGCCGGTGTTCCACTGGGGGGCGGAGCAGGCGTTGCCCCGTGGCAGCCGCCGCGTGCGGCGTGTGCCCATTCGCGTCCGGTTCGGCCCGCCGCTCAGGTTCCCGGCTGGCGGCCGCCCCGACCGGGAGGCCGTCGAGGATTTTTGCCGGGAGCTCATGGAGGCCATTGCAGCGCTTCGCCTGCCGGCGGGGCCGTCAATTCTGACTTCGCGCTGAGGCGGCATGGTCGCCTCAGCCATTCCCGTCTTCGCCCCCCGCCACGCGGGGGGCGGGGCGGCAGCTCCAATTCACAGCCGCGCGCAGGAGGTACGGGTTCGCATGACATCACAGTCTATCCAATCAGAGCCTTCGTTTTCCACGGATCCCGAAGAGACGGAGCGCTCGGGCCCCTCGGCGGAGATGCGGGAGATCTACGAGCAGAGCGTCCGGGACATCGTCGAGGGGGAGATCATCAAGGGGACCATCCTGGAAGTCAAGGATGACGCCGTCCTCGTTGACATCGGCTACAAGTCCGAGGGACTGATCCCCCTGCGGGAGTTTCGGACGCCGTCGGGTGAGGTGACGATCAAGGTCGGCGACGTGGTGGACGTCTATCTGGAGCAGAAGGAGGACAGCGAGGGTCTGATCGTCCTCTCGCGCGAAAAGGCGGAGAAGATCAAGATCTGGGACGAGCTATCCCGGGTGTACGACAAGGGCGGCGCCATCACCGGCATGATCCTGGGCCGCACCAAGGGCGGCCTGATCGTGGACATCGGGGTGCGGGCCTTCCTGCCCGGCTCCCAGGTGGACCTGCGGCCGGTCCGGGATCTGGACAAGCTCATCGGGAAGGCCTTCCCGATGAAGATCATCAAGCTCAATCAGAAACGGGGCAACATCGTCCTGTCCCGGCGCGAGCTCTTGGAGGAGGAACGCAAGCACCTCAAAGAGCAGACCCTGGCCAACCTTACGGAAGGCTTGCGCATCAAGGGGAAGGTCAAGAACATCACCGAGTACGGGGCCTTCGTGGACCTGGGCGGTCTGGATGGCCTCCTGCATATCACCGACATGTCCTGGGGGCGAGTGGGCCATCCCTCCGAGTTGTTCCAGGTCGGCGACGAGGTGGAGGTGGTGGTCCTGAAATTCGATCGGACCAACGAGCGGGTATCGCTGGGCTACAAGCAGCGGCTGGCCGATCCGTGGGAGGCGGTGGAGCAGAAGTATCCCGTCGGATCGAAGCTGAAGGGCAAAGTGGTCAGCCTCACCGATTACGGCGCCTTCGTGGAGCTGGAGGAGGGAGTCGAGGGCCTGGTCCACATCTCCGAGATGTCCTGGACACAGCGGGTCAAGCACCCCTCGAAGGTAGTGGCCATCGGGGATGTCGTGGAGGTGGTGGTCCTCGACGTGGATCGCGCCAACAAGCGGATCTCCCTGGGCATGCGCCAGGCGGAGCCCAACCCCTGGAACTTCATCGAGGAGCGGTACCCCGTCGGCACGCGGGTCGAGGGCCGGGTCCGGAACCTGGCCGACTTTGGCGCCTTCGTGGAGCTGGAGGAGGGGATCGACGGGCTCATCCATATCTCCGACATGTCGTGGACCAAGCGGGTGCGCCACCCCTCCGAGATCCTGAAGAAGGGGGAGAAGGTGGAGGCCATCGTCCTGCACGTGGACAAGGCCAATCACCGGATCTCCCTGGGCCTCAAGCAGATTCAGCAGGATCCCTGGCAGGCGGCCGTGCCGGAGAAGTATCGGGTGGGCATGGACGTGAAGGGGAAAGTGGTGCGCACGACCGACTTCGGCGCCTTCGTGGAGCTGGAGGACGGCGTGGAGGGCCTCCTGCACGTGTCCGAACTCTCCCACGACCGCGTGAACAAGCCTGAGGACGTGGTGCAGCTGGGACAGGAGCTGACGCTCAAGGTGATCAAGCTGGACCCCGAAGAGAGGAAGATCGGCCTCAGCCTGCGCGCCTTCCTCGAAGGGCAGGGCGAGAGCGCCGTCGAGGAGGAGGGCAAACGCGGTGGCAAGCGGCGGCGGCGGGAGGGCGACGAGGAATAGAAAACGGATCGGCCCCGGGTGCGGGGCCAGCGCGTTGAAAAAAGGAGGTGGGTTCCATGACCAAAGCTGATCTTGTGGAGAAGGTCGCCGTGCAGGTCAACCTGACGAAGAAGGACACGGAAGTCGTCATCGATACCATTTTCAATAGCATCTCGCAGGCGCTGGCCGCAAAGAACGAAGGCAAGGTCGAGCTCCGCGGTTTCGGCAGCTTCCGCGTTCGCAGGCGCCGGGCCCGGCAGGGACGGAATCCGCAGACCGGTAAGCCGGTCCAGGTCCCGGCCAAGCGCGTTCCGTACTTCAAGCCCGGAAAGGAGCTCAAGGCGTTGGTGGATTCTTAGCCCGTCGTTCGGATCTGATGCGGGAGCGGCAGGCGATCGCCCGCCGCCTCTCGGCCGTGGAAGCCGCGCCATGTGCGGCGTGCAGTGAGGATCCATGCGGACGTTGTTCGAGGGCCGGACGGACCTGTCCCTGCGGTACATCGAGGGCAGCGTTGCGGAGCTGGACGAGTTGTTCGGGAGCCCGTTCCCCGAACTGTCGGTAGGCGATCTCACCTCCGGGCAGGGTGAGGCCCCGCTGGTGGACGTCCACCCGGGATTGCGCAATGCCTTCCGCGAGATGGTGGAACATGCCTATCGGACGCTGTCGGCTCAGCGGGGAATGGACGCCGCAGCGGAGGGTCAGTTCGCCTGGGGGGGCGGCCCGGGCACTCCCTACAACCGGTTCGAGGACGCCCTGCACGCCATCCTCGTCAATATCCTGGAACGGGAGCGCCGCCTCGGCCTGCTGAACCTGTTCTGGCTCGCCCACTGCAGGGATGCCGCCGAGATCATCCAGGATTTTTTTTCCCAGCCGGGGATCAAGATCGACGTCAAGTATCAGATGCACCCCCTGTTGCAGGGCTCGTACCGCAACGCGCGCAACAAGGCCTGGACCTGGTTCAAGAGTCAGAAGGGGGATAAGCTTCGCTACAGCCTGGGGTCCCGGTTCAACCCCCGGCTCATCGAGTGCATCATCGACGACCAGCTGCCGCTGACCGAGACCAGCCTGGCTCGCCTCAACCTGGCCCAGGTCCTGGTCGAGCCGAACAAACGGTTCCGCATCACGTTCCGAGAGTTCAAGGAGATCTACGCCGCCAGCCGAGAGCGGTTGCGGGAAGCCCTCCAGCGAAAAGAGGTCCGGCTGCTCGAACTCCTGCGGCGCACCCTCCCTTCCCTCCGCCCCGAGCTGTACGACGACGAACGGGGCGCGACCAAGATCCTGTTCAACACGCGCGTCGTGACCTTCCTGCTGAGCGACCTCAGCGGCCTGGGCGGCAAGCTCCTGGGCAACGCGGTCCTGAAGACGGCGGTCGGGCCGGGCAGGGGCTGGAGCGAACTCCTCGCGGACTACATGGATGTGCTTCAGGCCGTGAAGCGGAGCGAGGCGATGGATGTGGCGCGCCAGGGGGTGAACATCGCCGGCCCGGAGCACTCGGAGACCGCGCGTCGGCAGCTGTTCGACGAGGGACGGCTGTATCGTTTCCATCCCGAGGGGGAGCTCTCGAACCTGGCCCGCAAGATCACGGTGATCTTCGCCGACCTGCGGGGCTTCACCCGCACCTCGGAAGGCGCGGTGTCGGAGCGGGAGCTGACCCATCACCTCTACGAGGTCTTCGATCCGCTGGCCTCCATCGTGGAACGGTACCACGGGAAGATCGACAAGTTCACCGGCGACGGGGTGATGCTCACCTTCGGGGCGGCGCGCCTCACCCGGCAGGACGAGCTGAATGCCCTGCGCACGGCCCTGGCCCTCCAGGACATGATGCGGGCCCTGCGGGCGGGCGGCCGCACCCACTTCGAAATGGGGATCAGCGTCCACACGGGCCGCGCCCAGGTGGCCCACTTCATCGTGGATGACCAGAGCATGGACCGCACGGTCATCGGGCGGAACGTGAACATCGCCGGCCGTCTCTCAGGCTCCGGCAAGACCCAGGCTTCCACCTTCGACGACGAGGCCTGGATCGGCACGCCGCAGCCCGCAGCAAAGGCGCGGGCGGGAGCCCAGGATGTGTGGGTGGATGAGGACGGGACGCTCTACAACACCGGGATCGTGGTCAGCCAGGACACGGTCGAGGAAGTGGTGAAGCTGGTGGACTGCGAGCCGCTGGCGGGAGCGGGCGGCGGCGGACACCGGTTCCACGACGAAGTCCTGCGAAAAAATGTCTTGCTAGAGTATGTGGGCGATGCTAAATTTAAAGGTGTGGGCCGCTCGATCGCCATTTATCGGCTCGGGCTGGAGGAGGGACAACCCGCTCCGTCGAAGTCGCCGCCGCGGGGGCGGTGATGACCTGGACGCTCTGGGCCCCCTGGCGCATGGCCTACATCGAGGGCGCGCGCGGCAATGGGTGCTTGTTCTGCCACAAGCCGTGCGAGGCGGATGATCGAAAGAACCTCATCCTGTATCGTGGGCCGTTGACCTACGTGGTGATGAACCTGTTCCCGTATGCCAACGGCCACCTCATGATCGTGCCCTACCGGCACTGCGCGGACCTGGGTCGGCTCTCTCCCGAGGAATCCCTCGAAATCATGCAATCGGCCCAGCGCTGTACGCAGATCCTCCAGCGTGCGTTCCGAGCCGAAGGATTCAACATCGGCTTCAACCTAGGGAAGGTGGCGGGCGCCGGTATCGCCGAGCATGTCCACCTGCACGTGGTGCCCCGCTGGCTGGGAGACACGAACTTCATGCCGGTGCTGGCGGATACCAAGGTGATGCCCGAATACCTGGATGCCGGCTACGAGAAGCTCTCCCCTTTGTTCCAGGAGCAGGGGAGGTGAGGAAGGCCCCATGCTCATCAAGATGACGGTGCGGGGGATCGCTCTGGACCCCATCACCAATATGCCCATCATCATCCTGAAGGATGTGGACGAGCGCAAGGCGCTTCCCATCTGGGTCGGCATCTTCGAGGCCAACGCCATCGCCCTGGAGCTGGAGAAGGTTTCCACGCCCCGGCCCATGACCCACGACCTGCTGAAGAGCATCCTCGACGGGCTGGGGGTGACGGTGCGGCAGGTGGTCGTGAACGACCTGAAGGATAACACCTTCTTCGCGGTGATCGAGCTGAATCACAACGGCAACATGATCAACATCGACGCCCGGCCCAGCGACGCCATTGCCCTGGCCCTGCGGGTGAACGCCCCCATCTTCGTGACGGAGAAGGTGGTCTCCCAGGCCAAGAGCGTGGAGATCTCCGAGGAGAAGGAAGAGACCGACAAGTGGAAGGAGTGGCTGGAAAATCTCAAGCCGGAGGATTTTGGGAAGTACCGGATGTAGATGATGCGCAGGAGGCGCCCCGCAAACCCGCCGGCCGATCGCCCGGCGGGTTTTTCATTGGTCGGGCCCGGCGGAGCTGCGGCGCAGGCGGCGGCAGCCCCGGCGGCTCCAGGGGGATGCGAATTCTTCCATGCCCGCGGTGATCCGTTCTCTCAGAGGAGGCAGCCATGGAGATCCCCGATGTCACCAAGATCGTGACTGACCTGCTGGTCCGCTACAGCTTCCAGGTGATCGCGGCGGTGGCCATCTTCTTCGTCGGACTCCTCTGCGCGCGAGTTGCGGGGAGGTTTATCGAACGGTCGCTCAAGCGCACGACGATCGAGACCCACCTGCAGCGCCTGCTGGTCCGGGCGGGAAAGGCGCTGGTCCTCCTGTTCACGGCGATCCTGGCGCTGGACAAGTTCGGTGTTCAGGTGACTGCCTTGGTGGCGGGCATCAGCGTGGCGGGCGTCGCGGCCGGCTTCGCGGTCCAGGGCATCCTGGCCAACTTGGCCGCCGGCCTCAGCATCATGCTTTCGCGCCACTTCCGCATCGGCGACTATATCGAGATTGGGACGGTGAAGGGGCAGGTGCACAGCATCGACCTGACCATGACGGTCCTGCGGACGCTGGAGGACGCGCGGGTGATCGTGCCGAATCGGAAGATCGTTGGTGAAATCATCTACAACTACACCGGGGAGCGCCGGGTGACGATGAACGTGCAGGTGGCCTACAACGCAGACCTGGACCGGGCCCTCCGCACCGTCCGGGAGGTGCTGGGGGAGAATCCGCGGGTCCTCAAGAGTCCGCCGCCGGATGTGGGAATCACCCGGCTGGCCGACTCGGGGATCCAGATCACGCTCCGCCCCTGGTGCAAGGCGGACCAGTTCTGGACCATGCACTACGAGGTGTACCGGGCGCTCCTGGACCGCTTCCGCCAGGACGGCATTGAGATCCCGTTCCCGCAGCGTGAGGTGCGCCTGCTGCACGCCGCCGCCTGAAGGTGCGCGCCGTTACACGCGGCCGCCACGAGAGGGAAAGGCTCACGCCACGAAGGAGGGGCGGGGCCAATCGCCCGGCGCCAAGAGGCGGAGAGGGGGCCGTGGCGAGTTGTCTGGTGTCTTGCGCGGCGCAGCCTACGGCGCACGCGCTGTTCGCAGGGGGAGGGACATCCCGTGCGGAATCGCTGGCTACTGAAGACCGAGCCCGGGGAATACTCCTTCGAGGATTCGATCCGCGACAAGAAGACTGTCTGGGACGGTGTGACCAACCCCCTCGCTCTCAAGCTCCTGCGGGCCATCCGGAAAGGCGATGACCTGTTGATCTACCACACCGGTACCGTTCACGCCGCGGTGGGCCTTGCGAGGGCGGAAAGCGATCCCTATCCAGATCCCTCCACGCATGATCCGAAGGTTGTCGTGGTAGACGTGGTGCCGGTTCGGAGAGTTGCGCGGCCCGTGCCCCTGGAAGGCCATCAAGGCTGCTCCCGCTTTTCGCGCGTTCGAGCTCACCCGACTTCCCCGCCTCTCCGTCATGCCCGTCCCCGACGCTCTCTGGAAGCGACTCCTCCGGATGAGCGAAGCCTGAGGCTCGCGACGGAGGTGGGGAGGGTGAAGTCCGACCTCAAGTGCGTGTGGGGGCCTGGTCCGATTGTCGAAGCAGTTCGAGAAAGCGGACTATCGTCGGAGTGAAGAGCTTGCCCCGCCGGTGAATGATGCCCAGTGGCCGCACCAACTCCGCCATCGAGAGGGGGACAGCGGCCAGCGTCCGGTTTCCCACTTCCTTCAGGATGGTAGGCCGCGGCAGGATGCCGACCCCGGCGCCGATGGCGATGGCTTGCTTGATGGTTTCGATGTTGTCGAATTCCATCACCACGTTGACTTTGACGTCGTGCTGGCGCAAGCAGCGGTCGATCGCCTTGCGGATGCTCAGGTCGGCGTCAAAGGCCACGAAGTTCTCACCATGTAGATCCGCGGCGGTGATGATCTTGCGCCGGGCCAAGCGGTGGGCCGGATGGCAGACGAAGACCATGGCTTCGTCCCGCCAGGGCAGGATGGTGAGCGAGCGGTTGGACGGCGGATACGACAAAATCCCGAGGTCCGCCTCGTCGTTCAGGACTGCCTCCACGACCTTGTGGGGGTGCAAGTATTCCAGACGGACCTTGGCCTGCGGATGGAGCGACATGAACCGCTGCATATGGTCGCTCATGATATGGATGCCGATGGAATAGATGGCTGCGACCCGGACGTTTCCGGTGATTTGGGTCCGCGCCGACGCGATTTGGGCGCGCACCTTGTCAAACCCCTGCAGTAGGGCCTGGCACCCGTCATAAAAAGTGCGGCCTTCGGGCGTCACCATGAACGGTCGCTTGCTGCGGTCGATCAGGAGGACGTCCAGTTCCGACTCCATCTGATGGATGGCCTGGCTGGCGGCGGACTGGGAGATCTGATTGGCCGCGGCTCCCTGAGAAAAGCTATGCAGCCGGACGATGTCGCAGTAGAGCTTCAGCATCTCAAGATTCATGGCCCCGGAGTATATCCATAAGCATCGCTAATGTAAAGTATATTTCAATTTCCGCGTGACTTATGCTTGACACTGAGGTACTGTACCGCAACTCAGGCGGAGGGACCGCCCGGTTTTTCCCTGGGCCGGCCGACCCTCTCCCCGGCAACGATCGACGGGACCACCACAGGAGAGCAGGGGAATGGGCGGGGCTGAATAGTCCAGACCCCGCGGGCGGCGATGGACGACGACAGCGCACGCAAGGCGCGGGCAGAGGGGGATAACGGTGAGGGACGTGGATGATCTGATGATTCCGGGGATGCCGCCCAGGCAGGGGCTGTATGATCCCCGATTCGAACGCGACAGTTGCGGCGTCGGGTTCGTGGTAGACATCCAGGGCCGGAAGTCCCACCGGATCGTCACCCAGGCCCTGACCGTCCTGAAGAACCTCCTCCATCGGGGCGCCTGCGGTTGCGAGGTCAACACGGGGGACGGAGCAGGGATCCTCATCCAGATGCCCCACGCATTCCTCAGCCGTGTGTGCGCCAGCATCGGCATCGACCTGCCGGCCCCCCGCTGGTACGGCGCAGGGTTGGTCTTCCTCCCCAGGGATCCGTCGCAGGCGGCTGGCTGCCAGGCCATCTTTGAAGAGATCATCCGGGAGGAAGGCCAAAGCCTCCTGGGCTGGCGGAACGTCCCCACGGACGACTCGCCCGTCGGGCCGAGCGCCCGGGCGGTCGAGCCCGTCATCAGGCAGATTTTCATCGGGCGGGGCATCGGCCTCGTGGACGACTGGGCCTTCGAGCGCCGGCTCTACGTCATCCGAAAGCGGGTGGAGCACGCGGTCTACAGTTCCGACATGCCGGCCCGGAAGTTCTTCTACCTGCCGAGCCTCTCCTCCAATACGCTCATCTACAAGGGCATGCTCTCGGCCGACCAGATCGAGACCATGTACCCCGACGTGACGGACCCGGCCGTGGAGTCGGCGCTGGCCCTCGTCCACCAGCGCTTCTCGACCAACACGTTTCCCTCCTGGCCGCTGGCCCACCCGTACCGGTACATGGCCCACAACGGCGAGATCAACACGCTCCGGGGCAACATCAACTGGATGCGGGCCCGCGAGGCCCTGTGCGAGTCGGCGCTGTTCCCGCGACCTGAAGAAGGTTCTGCCCATCGTGCTCGAGGGCGGCAGCGATTCGGCCATCTTCGACAACGTGCTGGAGTTCCTGGTCATGGCCGGACGGTCGCTGCCCCACGCCGTGCTGATGATGATCCCCGAGGCCTGGCAGGGCCACGAGAGCATGAGCCCGGAGCGCCGGGCGTTCTACGAGTACCACTCCTGCCTGATGGAGCCGTGGGACGGCCCGGCCTCCATCGCCTTCACCGACGGCACCGTCATCGGCGCGGTGCTGGACCGCAACGGCCTGCGCCCCTCCCGCTACTACGTGACCAAGGACGGTCTGGTCATCATGGCCTCCGAGGTGGGCGTGCTGGACATCCCGCCGGAGAACGTCCTCATCAAGGAGCGGCTGCACCCGGGACGGATGTTCCTGGTGGACACGGCCCAGGGCCGGATCGTCGACGACGCGGAGCTGAAGCACGCGCCTGGCCGCCGAGCACCCCTACGGGGAGTGGCTGCGAACAGCACCTCATCTCCCTCGAGGATCTCCCGCCGGCCCCGCACGTCCACGAGCCGGACCACGAGACGGTGCTCCAGCGGCAGCAGGTCTTCGGCTACACCCACGAGGACCTGCGCATCCTGCTGGCCCCCATGGCCACCAAGGGGGAGGAGCCGATGGGCTCCATGGGGACCGACACGCCGCTGGCGGTGCTCTCCAACCGCCCGCGCCTGCTCTACGACTACTTCAAGCAGCTCTTCGCCCAGGTGACCAACCCGCCGCTGGACGCCATCCGCGAGGAGCTGGTGACCTCGATGGAGAGCACCATCGGGCCGGAGCGGAACCTCCTCAAGCCGGAGCCGGAAAGCTGCCACCAGATCACGATCGAGTCGCCGGTCCTGGACAACGACGAGACTGGCAAGCTGCGCCACATCACGGTCCACGGCTTCCGGTCGACGACCCTGTCCATGCTGTTCTCGACGCGCCGAGGGGACGGCCGGCCTGGAGCGCGCGCATCGAGGAGCTCTGCCGCCAGGCCAGCCAGGCCATCGCAGCGGGGCTACACCATCCTGATCCTCTCCGACCGGGGCGTGGACCTGGAGCAGGCGCCGATCCCGTGCTGCTGGCCACGGCCGGCGTGCACCATCACCTGGTCCGGCAGGGGACCCGCACCAGGGTGGGGCTGGTGATCGAGACCGGGCGACGCGCGCGAGGTGCACCACTGCGCCCTGCTCATGGGCTACGGCGCGGGCGCCATCAACCCCTACCTGGCGTTCGAGACGCTGGACGACATGATCCGGCAGGGGATGCTGCCCGGCCTGGACCACGACGACGGCGGTCAAGAACTACATCAAGGCGCTCAACAAGGGCGTCCTCAAGGTGATGTCGAAGATGGGCATCTCCACCATCCAGAGCTACTGCGGCGCCCAGATCTTCGAGGCCGTCGGCCTGAACCGGGAATTCGTGGACCAGTACTTCACCTGGACCGCCGTCCCGCATCGGAGGCGTCGGCCTGGACGTCATCGCCGAAGAGGCCATCCGGCGGCACCGGCAGGCTTTCCCGGACCGGCTGGTGAGCGAAGCCGGACCTGGAGTGGGGCGGCGAGTACCAGTGGCGGCGCGAGGGCGAGTACCACCTGTTCAACCCGGACACCGTCTTCAAGCTGCAGCACGCCACGCGGAGCGGCCAGTACGAGATCTTCAAGGAGTACACGGCGCTGGTCGACGACCAGTGCCGAGAACCTGTGCACCCTCCGCGGCCTGCTTCGACTTCAAGTACGCTCGCGCAGCCGATTCCCATCGAGGAGGTCGAGCCGGTCGAGTCGATCGTCAGGCGCTTCTGCCACCGGGGCCATGTCCTACGGCTCGATCAGCCAGGAGGCGCACGAGACCCTGGCCATCGCCATGAACCGGCTGGGCGGCAAGTCCAACACCGGCGAGGGCGGCGAGGACCCGGCGCGCTACCGGCCGGATGCCGAACGGCGACTCGCGGCGCAGCGCCATCAAGCAGGTGGCGTCGGGCGCGCTTCGGCGTCACCAGCGAGTACCTGGTCAACGCCGACGACCTCCAGATCAAGATGGCCCAGGGGGCCAAGCCCGGCGAGGGCGGCCAGCTGCCCGGCCACAAGGTCTATCCCTGGATCGCCAAGGTGCGGCACTCGACGCCGGGCGTGGGGCTGATCTCGCCGCCGCCGCACCACGACATCTACTCCATCGAGGACCTGGCCCAGCTCATCTACGACCTGAAGAACGCCAACCCCCAGGCCCGCATCCACGTGAAGCTGGTGGCCGAGGTCGGCGTCGGCACGGTGGCGGCCGGCGTGGCCAAGGCGCACGCCGACGTGGTGCTGATCTCCGGCCACGACGGCGGCACGGGCGCCTCGCCGCTCACCTCGCATCAAGCACGCCGGCGTGCCGTGGGAGCTGGGCCTGGCCGAGACGCAGCAGACGCTGGTGCTCAACGAGCTGCGCGACCGCATCGTGGTCCAGGTCGACGGGCAGCTGAAGACCGGCCGCGACGTGGTCATCGGCGCGCTGCTGGGCGCCGAGGAGTTCGGCTTCGCCACGGCGCCGCTGGTGGTCATGGGCTGCGTCATGATGCGCGTGTGCCACCTCGACACCTGCCCGGTGGGCGTCGCCACCCAGAACCCGGAGCTGCGCAAGCGGTTCGCCGGCAAGCCGGAGTTCGTCGAGAACTTCTTCCGCTTCATCGCCGAGGAGGTCCGCGAGTACATGGCCAAGCTCGGCTTCCGCACCATCGACGAGATGATCGGGCGGGTCGACCGCCTCGACGTCGAACCGGCGCTGGACCACTGGAAGGCGCGCGGGCTGGACTTCTCGGCGATCCTCCATCGGCCCCGAGGTCGGTCGCCGAGGTCGCGATCCGCAAGGTGCGCAGGCAGGATCACGGCCTGGACCAAGTCGCTGGACAGGACCGTCCTCGATCCCGGGCTGTCGCGCCGGCGCTGGAGCGCGGGCGAGCGCGTGTCGCTGCGCCTGCCGATCCGCAACGTCAACCGCACGGTGGGCACCATGCTCGGCTACGAGGTGACCCGCCGCTACGGGGCGGCGGGCCTGCCCGACGACACGATCCGGCTCCACTTCACCGGCTCGGCGGGGCAGAGCTTCGGCGCCTTCATGCCCCGAGGGATCACGCTGACGCTGGAGGGCGATGCCAACGACTACCTCGGCAAGGGGCTCTCCGGCGGGCGGATCATCGCCGTTCCGCCCCGCGGATCCACGTTCGTCGCCGGAGGAGAACATCATCGTCGGCAACGTGGTCCTGTACGGCGCGACCTGCGGGCGAGGCCTTCATCCGGGGCGTCGCGGGAGAGCGCTTCGCCGTGCGCAACAGCGGCGCCCTGCGCCGTGGTGGAAGGGCGTGGGCGACCACGGCTGCGAGTACATGACCGGCGGCCGCGTGGTGGTCCTGGGGCGGACGGGGCGGAACTTCGCCGCGGGCATGAGCGGCGGGATCGCCTACGTTCTGGACGAGGAGGGGGACTTCGAACGCCGGTGCAACAAAGGGATGGTGGACCTCGAGCCGCTGGCCTCGCCGGACGACCTGGGGCTGGTGCGGGACCTCATCCGGAAGCACGCCGAATCCACGCAGAGCACCCTGGCCAGCGAAGATCCTGGCGAACTGGGATCACATGCACTTCAAGTTCGTGAAGGTGATGCCGCGCGATTACAAGCGGGCCGTCGCAGCGATGAAGCGTGCGGAGGCCGAGGGGATCCCCTGGGAGAAGGCGGTCATGGAAGGCGCCCATGGGTAAGCCGACCGGCTTCCTGGAAATCAGGCGAGCCAAGCAGCCCTACGCGCCCGGTGGAGGAGCGGGTCCGGGACTGGAAGCGAGGTCTATGCTCCCGCATCCGACGGAGATCCTGCAGAAGCAGGGCGCGCGCTGCATGGATTGCGGCATCCCCTTCTGCCACAAGGGCTGCCCCCTGGGCAACATCATCCCGGACTGGAACGACCTGATGTACCGGGACCGCTGGCGGGAGGCCAGCGACCGCCTCCACGCCACGAACAACTTCCCCGAGTTCACCGGAACGCTGTGCCCCGCGCCGTGCGAAGGCTCCTGCGTCCTGGGGATCAACGACGATCCGGTGACGATCAAGCCGATCGAGCTGGCGATCATCGACCGCGCCTTCGAGGCCGGGTGGGTCAAGGCCGAGCCGCCGCTCAGCCGCACCGGCAAGAAGGTGGCGGTGGTCGGCTCCGGGCCGGCCGGATTGGCGGCGGCGCAGCAGCTCAACCGCGCCGGCCACTGGGTCACGGTCTTCGAGCGGGCCGACCGGATCGGGGGCCTGCTTGCGCTACGGGATCCCCGAGTTCAAGCTGGAGAAGCGGGTCCTGGACCGGCGACTGGAACTCCTCGGGAAGGAGGGGATCCGGTTCCGGGTGAGCGCCCACGTCGGAGCGAGCATCCCCGTGGAGGGACTGCGGTGTGAGTTCGATGCCATCCTCTTGGCGGGCGGGGCGACGCTGCCGCGGGACCTCACGGTCCCGGGGCGCGAGCTAGGCGGCATCCACTTCGCCATGGAGTATCTCCCGCCCCAGAACCGGCGGTGCCACGGGGAGATGATTCCGGACGAGAAGTTCATCACCGCGAAAGGGAAGCGGGTCGTCATCATCGGCGGGGGCGACACCGGCGCCGACTGCCTGGGGACGGCGCACCGGCAGGGCGCCCTTTCGGTCCATCAGTTCGAGATCCTGCCGGCCCCCCCAAGGAACGGCCCCAGGACAACCCCTGGCCCGTCTGGCCGAACATCCTCCGGACCTCGTCGGCGCACGAGGAGGGCGGAATCCGCGACTATTGCATCTCCACGACGCGATTCTCGGGACGGAACGGCCGGGTGGAGCGGCTGCACGCCGTCCGGGTGGAGTTCGTGTCGGACGGCAACGGCCGGAAGAGCATGCGCGAGGTTCCCGGCAGCGAGTTCGATATGGGGGGGACTTGGTCCTGCTGGCCATGGGCTTTCTGGGGCCGGAGAAGGACGGGCTGCTCGGCCAGCTTGGGGTGAAGTTCACCGAGCGTGGCAACGTCTGGGTGGACGAGAACTGGATGACCAGCGCGCCCGGCGTCTTCAGCGCGGGCGACATGCAGCGGGGGCAGTCCCTGATCGTCTGGGCGATCTGGGAAGGGCGTCAAGCCGCCCGGGGGATCGACCGGTATCTGATGGGCTCAACCAACCTGCCATGACGGCTGGTCTTCCGCCCGCCACATTCTCCGTGGCGTAGACCAAGCGCTGCGAAACGCAGACACTGCCTCTCCAGTGGCCTTCCTTCGGATCATCTCGGAGTTCTCCCTCAACCGCCGTGCACCGCGCTAGCGACTGCGGGTCCTGCGGTTTCGATGACGGGCGTCGGCGTCACGCCCGTCAGGTCCTCCATGCCATTGGATCGCCGGTGTCCTGGTGACTTACAATCGGTCCTCAACCTCGGCGAGGAGTGAAGCGAGGTCGAGCTGCTTCGTGTACATCGCAAGCTGTCCATCACCGGTTCGGGGCCACTCGGGCTCCGGCCGGTCCCAGTACAGTTCCACGCCGTTGCCATCCGGGTCGTGGAGATACAGGGCTTCACTCACGCCGTGGTCGCTGGCTCCATCCAGGGGAATCCCCGCAGCCCCCAAGCGCCGGAGCGCATCTGCCAGCGTTCGCCGATCTGGATACCGAATTGCCAGGTGGTAGAGCCCAGTGGTGCCCTCGGGCGGCGGTGACCCCCCGTGACTTTCCCACGTATTCAACCCGATGTGGTGATGGTACCCCCCGGCACTTACAAAGGCCGCCGAAGAGCCGTACCGTTGTGTCAGCTCGAAACCGAGGACCCCGCAGTAAAACGCGAGCGCCCGCTTGAGATCAGCCACCTTCAGGTGCACATGGCCAATCTGAACACGGGGATCAATGCGTACGCTCATGGGAACTCCTGTTCCGAACGACTGGATGGCCCTACTGCAAGAATGCCGCAATTTCGAATTTGGAAATTCGAATTTCGAAATGGTATCGGCGTCATGGCGGTGAAAGATTTTTCTCGGTTCATGGCTAGCAGCCCGCCCTCCGTTTCTAACTTCATCCTATGGGCCACCCCTCCGGCACGTCAAGGCCTTTCTCTCGCCCGGTGAGGCATACTTCTTCCCGGAAACGCGCTGCCCTTCGGGTCAGGGCACGGAGGGACTTTACGATGGAATTCTCCCGCGCGGATTCTTCGAAGAATTCTTGACGCCGCGCCAAGCAAGAGGATAAATTACAGCGCCGAATTCGCCGCATGAACGGCCAAGACGCAAAGGAGCCGCGAAAGACAATGCGGGGAAGCTGGGAGGCGTGGACGCTTGGATGCATCAAGCTTCCAAGCTTCCTAGCCTCCTCGCTTCCTAGCGTTCTTGGCGCCTTGGCGGCTAGCGGGTCCTCTCGGATGCTGGGCATGGTAACCGATGGCTGAAACGGCAGACATCGTCATCGTCGGCGCAGGGATCGTGGGCTGCAGCATCGCGTATCATCTGGCTGCGCAGGCCATCTCCAAGGTCATCGTGGTGGAGAAGGACCTGATCTGCTCCGGCTCCACTGGCAAGTCGGCGGGGGGAATCCGGCAACAGTTCGCCGCGGAGGTGAATGTCCGCCTCTCCGTCGAAAGCCTGCGGATGTTCCACCGGATGCGGGAGGAACTGGGCATCGACCCCGAATTCCGGCCGGTCGGATATCTTTTCATGGCCACTGTGGAAAAGGAGCTGGGCCTGTTCCGCCGACAGGCCGACTTCCTGCAAGGGTATGGAATCCCCGTTCGAATTGTCTTGCCCGACGACATCCGCCGGATCGTCCCCTACGTCCGACTGGACGACATCATCGGGGGAGCCTACTGCTCGACCGACGGCTACGCCGCTCCGTACGAGGTGACCATGGGCTATGCGTCGGCGGCCCGCCGGTGGGGGGTCACGATCCACGAGCAGCGGGCCGTCACGGGAATCCTGAAAGACGGCGACCGGATCGCCGGCGTGGAGACCTCACAGGGACCGATCTACGCGCCCGTTGTCGTGGATGCTGCGGGGCCCGAGGGAGGCCTCGTCGGAGTAATGGCCGGTGCGGACATCCCCGTGAAGCCGTACCGCCGCCAGATGTTCGTCACCGGCCCGTTGCCGGAGTTCAGCCAGGAGCCTCCCCTCACGATCGACTACCACCGGAATTGGTACTTCCGCGGCGAGATGGGCGGCTGCCTTTTCTCGGGACCGAAGGACGACGAGAGCACCTTCGACACCAACGTGGACTGGGAGCACCTCGCCGAGAGCGTGGCCAAGGCCGTCGCCCGCGTTCCCGTGCTGGAGCAGGCGGAGATCAAGCGCGGCTGGGCCGGCTCCTATGACCTTTCCCCGGACAATAACGCGATCCTGGGCGCGGTCCCCGAACTTCCAGGTTTCTACCTGGCGACGGGGCACAGCGGCCACGGATTTATGCACGGCCCGGCCACGGGCAAGCTGATGGCCGAGCTGATCCTGACCGGGAAGACCTCGATCGACATCAGCGCACTCAGCCTCGACCGCTTCCGGACGGGAAAGACGGTGCGCGAGCCGATGACGATGCACGAGGCGTGAGAGTAAGGTCCAATGTCCAAGGTCCGAGGTCCAACGTCCGAGGTCCACGGTCCGAAGTCCAACGTCCGAGGTCCAATGAACCTGTGGCTTCACCATCATCAGGGTAATAGCCCGTGGCCGGGATAGAGAAGTTCGAAGATATCGAGGCGTGGAAGGAGGCGCGGGAGCTCACCGGAGAAGTCTATCGGGCGACCAAGGCGAAGGCGTTCGATCGGGATATCGGACTTCGCGAGCAACTTCGGCGCGCGTCGGTATCCGTTATGGCGAACATCGCCGAGGGGTTCGACTGTGGATCCGACCGAGAGTTTGTGAAATTTCTCGGGTACTCGATGCGGTCGGCATCCGAACTGCAATCGCACCTGTATGTTGCGCTGGATCAGGAGTATCTGAGCCGCGAGTCGTTCAGCCGACTATACAAGCGTTCGACCAAAGTGAAGAATCTCATCGGCGGATTCATCCGCTACCTTCGTTCGGGTGAGGGACCTTGACTGTCGAATCTCGGACAGCGGACATTGGACTTCGGACCTCGGACGCGCCGGCCGCGGAGGCGCGGCTCATCATCGCCGCCAGCGAGGTGGACGCAAACCTGTTCTATGCGACGCGCTTCCTGGCGCCGGACCCATTCGTGTTCCTCTGGCATGGGCCGGAGAAAATCCTCCTCATGTCGGACCTGGAGCTTGACCGGGCGCGCGCCCAGGCCGCCGTGGACACGGTCCTGCCCATCCGACGGTACGAGGATCGGGCCAAGGCCGCGGGGATGGAGCGCCCCGGCGTTACCGACGCCCTCTCCGAGCTGTTGAAAGAGCGGGGGATTCGCAGTCTGCTCGTGCCCGGGGATTTTCCCCTCGAGCATGCGGACAAGCTGCGGGACGAGGGAATCGTCCTCCACGTCAAGGCGGCGCCGTTCTTCGAGGAGCGGCTGATAAAATCCCCCAACGAGGTTCAGGCAATCTCCGAGGCGATGCGCCGGACCGAGGCGGCCATGGATGCGGCCATTGCGGCGATCCGCCAGGCGGAGGTTCGTGGCGGATGTCTGTGGCGGCAGGGGGAAATCTTGACATCCGAGGCGGTTAAGCGGCTCATCGCCCGGCAGTTGCTGGACGAGGGTCTCATCGCCCAGCATGCCATCGTCGCCTGCGGCGAGGACAGTTGCGATCCGCACAACGAGGGGAGCGGCCCCTTGCGAGCTGGCTGCCCCATCATCATCGACATCTTCCCTCGCGATCTGGCGAGCCGGTATCATGCAGACATTACCCGGACGGTGGTCAAAGGCCAGGCTCCCGACGGTGTCAGGCGCACGTACGAGGCGGTGCTTGCGGGACAGGAGTGCGCCTTGCGCCTGATTCGCGACGGGGCGGATGGCGAGGCGATCCACCGCGAGGTCCAGCAGACCATGGAAAGACAGGGCTTCCAAACAGGTGAGGTCGATGGCCGGATGCAGGGGTTCTTCCACGGGACCGGTCACGGCCTCGGCCTGGAGGTCCATGAACTTCCCCGCGTGTCCAAGGTGAAGACGACGCTTTACGCCGGGAACGTCGTCACGGTGGAGCCCGGCCTGTACTACCCGGGCGTGGGAGGCGTCCGGATCGAAGACGTTGTCGTGGTCACCGAAACGGGGTGCCGGAACCTCACGATGTACCCCAAGGAATTGGAGGTCTAGATGCCGGATCTTCGCTATCGTACGTTTCGCATGCAGGTGTACGCGCGCCTCTGCCAGCCGGACGTCTCGCCGGAAGACCGCGAGAAGTTCCTGGCCATCCTCGACCGGCAGGATGAGGAGGGGATGGAAGCCTTCTTCGAGGGCCGACCGCTGGAACGTCACGCGAAACGCGTGATGGAGATTCTGAAGGAGGCACGCGCCCTGGGGGACCGGATCAACGTCCTGGACCGGACGCTGCCGGCGCTTCCCCACGCCGAGATCACGGAGTGCTATTCCCGGCTGCGAGCCCTGGGCAACGAGATCGGCGACCTTGAAGCCGCCGGAATCCTGAAATAGAAGTTTCGCGAGAACGCCTCCCGCTTGTGGGCGGACGTGGGGTGGATACGCTTTTAAACCTAGCTGGATAGTGTTATTTATTTCAAGATAGTTGGCAGATAAATATTAAGTGTCTTATTAAAGATATGCTAGGCAGGCCTCGTCTTTCCAGTCTTCCTCTTTCGCTGTCATTCACTGACAGGCAAAACACCTTGACGTGAGCGTGAAGTTTTTGTATATTGCGGAGTGGATTGATCAGGATTACAGAATCCAGAGAAAATGGGACGATCCTGGATGCGAGAGGCCGGGGGAAACGGAAATAACGGTAGACTCATGCGTATCGGCGATCTCGCCAGGAGGGCGGGGACGACGATGCGAACGATCCGGTACTACGAACAGCTCGGATTGATCGCGCCGGCGGCCCGGACCCGGGGCGGCTTCCGCCTGTACGAGGAAGATGAGCTGCGCAAGCTGCGTCTGATCAAAAACCTGCAGCTGGTGGAGACCCCTCTGTCGCAAGTCAAAGCCTTTTTCGATGAGCGGCGGCGAGGGCGAGTGGCCTCGGACATTGCCGCTGGCCTCAGCGGATTGCTCGAGCAGCAACTGAGGGGGGTGGAGCAGCGCATGGCGCAATTCGGGGCGATGGCGGCCTCACTTCGGGAGAGGATCGAGATCCTGCGCTGCTGCTCGGCGTGCTCGCTCGAGCCGGGCCCGGAGGTGTGCCCCCGCTGCCCGGTGATCACGTCGCGTTCCGAGATCCCCCTGCACATGCAGGCGGTCATCGGGTCGGCGCAGGGCGGTTGCCAGGTGGCGGGCCGCCGCGCCGAGGAAAGCGGAGGCCTCGTAAGCTGGCCGGCCGCGACTGCGTCGCGTCACAACGACACCGACGAACCATAAGAAAGAGGAGGCTGTTCATGATCACCGTCACCTCAGTGGCCGCCGAGAAGATCAAAGGGATCAAGACCGCCCAGCAGGCCCCCGAGGACACGGGCCTGCGGATCCGGGTGGTGGGCGGCGGCTGTTCCGGTTTCCAATACCAGCTCGTCTTCGATGCTGCACAGCCCGGGGACCAGGTCTTCGAGCAGGACGGGGTCAAGGTCGTGGTCGACCCGAAGTCCTTCCTGTATCTTAGTGGCACGGAGATCGACTATGTGGATTCGCTCACCGGAGCCGGCTTCACTCTGAAGAACCCCAACGCCAAGGGCAGCTGCGGTTGCGGGTCCAGCTTCACGGCGTAGGCGGGATCACGCCGCCGTCGTCGGCACGAACCGACTTGCAGTTGGCTGCGGATAGATCCAGGGATTAAGGTCTCACGGCGCAGCATTCCTTGCGGAAAGGGGTCCGGAATGAGCACCGACCTCGTGGCGGTGCCAGGCATCACGCAGGAGGAGGCTGCGGAGGTCGAGCGCGGAATCCTGCTCACCACGCTGGAAAAGATGGTGGACTGGACGGTGAACTGGGCGCGCCGATCCTCCATCTGGCCGGCCACGTTTGGTCTCGCCTGCTGCGCCATAGAGATGATGGCGGCCGGGGCGTCCCGGTTCGACTTGGCCCGCTTCGGGGCCGAGGTGTTCCGCGCCTCGCCGCGCCAGGCGGACCTCATGATCGTGGCCGGGCGGGTGAGCCGGAAAATGGCGCCCGTCCTGCGCAAGATCTACGACCAGATGCCCGAGCCGAAGTGGGTGATCTCCATGGGGGCGTGCGCTTCCTGCGGCGGCGTCTTCAACACGTACACGATCGTCCAGGGGGTGGACCAGGTGGTCCCGGTGGACGTGTACGTCCCGGGCTGCCCGCCACGGCCGGAGCAACTCATCCACGGGATCATGCTGCTGCAGGAAAAGATCAAGAGCGAGCGCCACGCCCGCAGGGACCTCATCAACCTCCCGTGGGAGCGAGCGACCTCCTGAGAGGGACACGGGCGGCCGCCAGGGACAAAGAGCGAGCGCGTCCGTTCCCTGGCAGCATCGAGGAGCGAAGAGGAGCGCGAGGGATCCATGACAGTCGAGATGCAGGCGGTGGCCACGCCACCCACCAAGCGACACGAGCAACTGGACAGAGTCGTCATCCGGTTCGCCGGCGACTCGGGCGATGGGATGCAGCTCACGGGGATGCAGTTCACCACCGAGTCGGCCCTGGCCGGGAACGACATCGGGACCCTGCCGGACTTCCCGGCGGAGATCCGGGCTCCGGCAGGCACGCTGGCCGGGGTGAGCGGCTTCCAGGTCAACTTCAGCAGCCTGGAGGTGTACACCCCCGGTGACAATCCCGACGTCCTCGTGGCGATGAATCCGGCGGCCCTCAAGGTGAACATCGGGGATCTCAAACCCGGTGGGATCCTGCTGGCCGACCAGAACGGATTCGAGGCGGGCAACCTGAAGAAGGCCGGCTACGCCACCAATCCTCTGGAGGACGGCTCGCTCTCCCAGTACCAGGTCTTCGTGGTCGACATGACCGGGATGACCCTGAGGGTCCTGGAAGACCTGAAGCTCTCCAACAAGGTGGCCAGCCGCTGCAAGAACTTCTTCGCCCTGGGGGTCTGCTCGTGGCTGTACAGCCGGCCGATCGATCCGACCCTGAAGTGGATCCAAGACAAGTTCAAGCGGACACCCGAGCTGGTGGAGGGGAATGCCCGCGTCCTGAAGGCGGGGTACCATTTCGGCGAGACGACCGAGCTGTTCGCCGTCCAGTACGAGGTGAAGCCGGCGCGGATCGCCCCGGGCACGTACCGCAATGTGACGGGCAACACCGCCCTGTCGCTCGGCCTCGTGGCCGCCGCCAGCAAGGCGGGGCTGCCCCTGTTCCTGGGGAGCTACCCCATCACGCCGGCCAGCGACATCCTGCACGAGCTGGCGCAGTACAAGAACTTCGGCGTCTTCACCTTCCAGGCCGAGGATGAGATTGCCGGCGTCTGCTCGGCTCTGGGCGCCGCGTTCGGCGGGGCCGTGGGCGTCACAACCTCGAGCGGGCCCGGCGTTGCCCTGAAGCAGGAGGCCATCAACCTGGCCGTGATGGTCGAGCTGCCCCTCGTCATCTGCAACGTCCAGCGGGGCGGGCCCAGCACCGGCCTGCCCACCAAGACGGAGCAGGCCGACCTGTACCAGGCCATCTTCGGCCGGAACAGCGATTCGCCGCTGCCCGTCATCGCCGCGGCGACGCCCGGCGACTGTTTCTCCATGGCCTACGAGGCGGTCCGGATCGCCATCAAGTACATGACGCCCGTGATCCTGCTCACCGATGGCTACCTGGCCAACGGGGCGGAGCCGTGGCTGATCCCCAGGTTCGAGAAACTTCCGCCGATCCCGGTCCGCTTCCGGACAGAGCCCGAAGGCTTCTTCCCGTACCTCCGGGACCCGGAGACGCTGGCCCGGCCATGGGTGAAGCCCGGCACCCCAGGGCTGGAACACCGGATCGGCGGCATCGAGAAAGAGGACGTCACGGGCAACATCAGCTATTCGCCGGCCAACCACGAGTTGATGACCCGCGCGCGCGCCGGCAAGGTCGCGGCGGTGGCCCAGGACATCCCGCCGACCACGATTCGAGGCGATGAAGCCGGCGACCTCCTCGTGGTGGGGTGGGGCAGCACCTACGGCGCGATCGCCGCCGCCGTGGACGAGGTGCGCGCCCGAGGGAAGAAGGTGTCCCACGTCCACCTGCGCTACCTGAATCCGCTGCCGCCCGACCTGGGTGGCATCCTGCGCCGATTCAAGGCCGTCCTGGTGCCGGAGATGAACATGGGACAGCTCCTGACGATCCTCCGGGCGACGTACCTGGTGGATGCGGTCGGGTTGAACAAGATCCAGGGGCAACCGTTCAAGATCTCTGAAATCGCCGGCAAGATCCTGAGGCTGCTGGAGGGCTAGCATGAACGACGCGGCGGTCGCCACGGAGGCGCGCAAGCTCACCCGAAAGGACTTCGTCTCGGACCAGGATGTCCGGTGGTGCCCGGGCTGCGGGGATTACTCGATCCTGGCCCAGGTGCAGAAGGTGATGCCGGAGCTGGGGCTGCCCCGGGAAAAGTTCGTCTTCATCTCCGGGATCGGATGCTCCAGCCGCTTCCCGTACTACATGAATACCTACGGCTTTCACTCCATCCACGGGAGGGCCCCGGCCGTCGCCAGCGGGCTCAAGATCTCCCGGCCGGACCTCTCGGTCTGGGTGGTCACCGGGGATGGAGACGGGTTGAGCATCGGCGGGAACCACCTGATCCACGCCCTGCGGCGGAACGTGGGACTGAAGATCCTACTGTTCAACAACCGGATCTACGGCTTGACGAAAGGCCAGTACTCGCCCACCTCGGAGCTGGGGAAGGTGACCAAGTCCACCCCCGTCGGATCGGTGGACTACCCCTTCAATCCCATCGCGGTGGCCATGGGCGTGGACGCGACCTTCGTCGCCCGCAGCATCGACGTGGAGGCGAGGCACCTCCAGGACATGCTGCGGCGGGCCGCCGAGCACCCGGGCGGCGCCTTCATCGAGATCCTGCAGAACTGCAACATCTTCAACGACGGTGCCTGGGAGCCGCTCACGGACAAGGCCACCAAGGCGGACACGGTCCTGCTCCTGGAGCATGGCAAGCCGCTCCTCTTCGGCAAGAACCGGGACAAGGGGATCAAGCTGGGAAGCGACAGACGCCTCCAGGTGGTGTCCCTGGGGAACGGGATTTCCGAGGCGGACATCCTCGTCCACGACGAGACGAACCGGCCGCTGGCGTACATGCTTGCCCACCTGGAGAGCCCGAAACCCATCGGCGTCTTCCACGCCAGCGTCCGGCCGGCGTACGAGGACGCCATGCACAACCAGCTCGAGGCTGCGCGGGAGAAATTGGGGCCGGGGGATCTCAATGCCCTGTTCAATCGCGGTGAGACGTGGGTGGTCGAGTGATGCCATTTTCAAACTGACAACCGACAATGGGAAACTGAAAACGGAGGCATTGTTGTGGTGTCGGTTGTCGGTTTCCCATTTTTCATTGGCACAGGCGTCGTCATGAACGGCAGCGGCATAGCGCCTGGGATACGGGCTCGCCTGATCCAGGCTTGTGAGCGAATCGTGGGAGCGGAGGGTGTCGTCACCGATCCGGACGAGCTCCGGGTATACGATTGTGACGCCTTCACCTTCCTCCACCGATGTCCGCCGGATCTCGTGGTCCTGCCCACCTCCACCTCACAGGTGGCCGAGGCGGTCCGGCTCTGTTACGAGCTGGGCGTTCCCTTTCTTCCGCGAGGGGCCGGCACGGGTCTCTCAGGCGGCGCCACCCCCCTGGCTGGCGGGGTCATGATCGTCCTGACCCGCATGACGCGTATCCTGGACCTGGATCTCCTCAACCGCTCGGCCACTGTCGAGGCGGGTTGCGTGAACTTGTGGCTGACGAAAGCCGCGGAGCGACACGGGCTGTTCTACGCTCCGGATCCGGCGAGCCAGGCGGCGTGCACGATCGGCGGGAACGTGGGGCATAACGCGGGCGGCCCGCACTGTCTCAAGTACGGGGTGACGACGAACCACGTCCTGGGAGCCACGGTGGTTCTCCCCGATGGCGAGGTGGTACGGCTGGGCGGGAAGGTGAGTGACGCGCCGGGCTATGACCTGCTGGGCGTCTTCACCGGGGCCGAGGGAACCCTCGGCATCTGCACCGAGGTCACGGTTCGGCTGTTGCCGCAACCGGAGGCGGTGAAGACGATCCTGGCGGTCTTCCGGACCATCGAAGAGGCCAGCAACTCGGTGTCGGGCGTCATTGCGCGCGGCATCATCCCCGTGGCGATGGAGTTGATCGACCGCGAGACGATCAAGGCGGTCGAGGCCAACGTCAAGGCCGGGTATCCCCTGGATGCGGGCGCAGTCCTGCTCATCGAACTCGAGGGTCCCCGGGCGGAGATCGAGGCGGAGGCGGTGAGCGTCGAGGGGGTCTGTCGCCAGCAAGGCTGCCTGGACGTTCGTGTGGCGCGGACCGAGGAGGCGCGGACCCTCCTGTGGAAGGGCCGCAAAGAGATCGCCGGCTCTTTCGGTCGTATCGCACATCAGTATTATCTCCAGGACGCCGTGGTGCCGCGCACCAAGCTGCCCCAGGTGCTCCGGGAGATCGAGGCAATCGGTGCGCGCTACGGGATCAGAATCGCCAACGTTGCCCATGCCGGCGATGGAAACGTCCACCCGATGATCTGCGTGGACAGGAAAGTCCCGGGCTGCGAAGAGCGGACGATGGAGGCAGGGTCCGAGGTCATGCGCTCCTGCATCGAGGCCGGTGGGAGCGTGACCGGAGAGCACGGCATCGGGATCGAGAAGCGCGAGTACCTTCGGCTCATGTATTCTCCTGCGGATCTTGCCGTCATGCATCGGGTGCGGGCCGTCTTTGATCCGGCGGGCCTGTGCAATCCCGGCAAGATCTTTCCTGAGGAGGACCGGAGCGCAGCGGGCGACTCCTCGCACCGCGGATCGGCGGTCTCGACGCCATGAGTGTTGCAACGATCCCCAGTACTGAGCTGCGCGCCATCGTGGGCGGCGGGTTCTTCCTCGAGGGAGATGGCCTTGAGGCCTACCGCCTCGGTGGGAAGAGGCCGCAAGCCGTCCTCTTTCCGGCGGACGAGGCCGAGGTCTCCAAGATTCTGGCACTCGCCTGGGAAGCGGATCTGGGTGTCATCCCCTGGGGCGGCGGGTGCCACCAGACCATCGGCTACCCGCCCAGCCGCTACGACCTAGCGCTGGACCTCGGACGGTTGAATCGCCTGCTCACCCACGAGCCTGCCGACATGACGGCGACGGCCGAGGCCGGCATCCGGATGGACGACCTGCAGCAACAACTGGCCGAGCATGGTCAGTTTCTGCCTCTGGATGTGTCGATGCCGGAGCGCGCCACGCTCGGTGGCACCCTTGCCACCAAGTTGACCGGGCCGCTTCGCTGTCGCTACGGCACGGCACGGGACCTGATCCTTGGCGTGCGGGTCGCCCATGCCGACGGGACGATCACGAAGGGCGGAGCCAAGGTCGTCAAGAACGCGACCGCCTACGACGTGACCAAGCTCTATCTCGGCTCGCATGGAACCCTCGGCATCATCCTGGAGGCGACATTCAGGCTGTACCCCCGGCCGGAAGTGGAACGGGGGTGGTGGCTGGCTGCGCCCGATCTGGCCACGGCCCAGGCCCTGGCGAACCGCATCCTCGGCTCGCACCTGGTGCCGAATCGAGTGGAGCTTGTGGAGGAGGTGGCAGGCCGGGCGTGCGGGGTCTCTGGGCCGGGCCTCGTCGTTTCCATTTCCGGGCTTCCCGAGACCGTTGAGGGGCAACTGGTTGACCTCAGAGGGATGGCGAGGGAATTCAGAGTCACGCCGACCGAGCTCGGCGACACGGCGACAATCGGGAAGGCCCTCGGCGATTTCCCCTGGTCGAATGCTGGCTGGGGCGGCCAAGGCCTTCAGGCTCTGTGGCGGGGAGGTGTCCCGCCCGCCGACTGTGCCAAAGCCAATCAGGCGATCCGCGAGGCCACGCCCCGCGGAGTGGTGACAGCGATGGCTGCGACGGTGCCGAACGGCGCGCTCCGAGGCGTATCCCGGGCTGAAACGCTCGGCGCGCTCGTGCAAAGCCTGAGTGCGGCCCGCGAAGGCCTGGTCAGCTTGGGGGGCTACCTGGTGGTCATGGCGCTGCCCGAGGCGGCTCGCGACGGGATCGACGTCTGGGGGATGCCCCCGGAGGGCCTGGTCGTCATGCGGCGGCTCAAGGCCGCGTTTGATCCCAAAGGGATTCTCAACCCCGGGCGGTTCGTGGGCGGCATCTAGTCATGTGTGTCCGAAATCTGCTGACCTTCGCCCCGAGCCCGCTCCGCGGCGCCTGGGGCCTTGTCGAGAACCGGGCGGCCTTGCTCCGGCGCCGCCGACCGGTTACCCAGCGCAGACGCTGGGTCCCGGCGCGTCGCGCCGTGGGCGGGGTTCCCACTGTATTCGCATGTGGTAAGGCCACGGCGACCGAAGCCGGCCGCCCCGCGGGCCCGCTGGCGCCTTGGAGCGGGCTCGGGGCTTGGTATATGCGAGCGGATTTCGCACACGATGGTGGCGGCTAGGTGGCGACTGTAGTAGCCGGGAATCAGGAAAGGGATGTCGGGCGTGCCGCCCCGTCCTTCGACGCTGCCGATCGCTTCGACGGCAAGGGGATCCTGGATTGCGTCCACTGCGGGCTGTGCCTCCCCACGTGCCCCACGTACCTGACCACGGGGATCGAGATGGCGTCTCCGCGGGGGCGCATCTACATGATGCGCGCCGTGGAGGAGGGGCACGCTGGCACCAGCCCCGTTTTCGTCAAGCACCTGGATCAATGCCTCGGGTGTCTCGCCTGTCAGCCGGCGTGTCCATCCGGCGTGCCCTACGGGCGCCTGCTGGAGTCGGCGCGCGCCGAGATCGAACGGATATTCGAGCGCCCGGTTGCCGATCGTTTCTGGCGGCGCATGATCCTGTCCCTCTTCCCGCATCCGGAACGGTTGGGTCCGGTCCTGTCCGGGCTGTACTGGTACCAGCGCCTCGGACTGTCGCGTGTGCTGCACGCCTCGGGGGTGCTCGCCCTCATGTCGCCGCGGCTGGCCCAGATGGAGGCGTTGCTGCCCCCGGTGCCGTCGCGCACGGCCCGAAGACCCCTGCCGGAGGTTATCCCCGCAGTAGGCGAGGGGATGGGCCGGGTGGGCTTCCTCGCCGGGTGTGTGCAGCGCTTTCTGTTTCCCGGCATCAACTGGGCGACTGTGCGCGTCCTGACGGCGGCGGGATACGAGGTCGTCACGCCGCAAGAGCAGGGATGTTGCGGCGCGCTGCATCTGCACGCTGGCGACGTGGGGGCTGCTCGTGGGCTGGCCAGGAGCATGATCGAGGTCTTCGAGCGGGCCCGGGTGTCCACGGTGGTCGTCAACGCCGCCGGGTGCGGGGCCGCCATGAAGGAGTACGCCCACCTCTTCCAAGACGATCCCGCGTGGCGCCAGCGGGCGGAGACCTTCAGCGCCGGGGTGCGGGACGTCTCCGAGGTCCTGGCGGGCCGCTCCTGGAACGGAACGCTGAGGCCGGTTCCCCTCACGGTGACGTATCACGAGGCCTGCCACCTGGCTCATGCCCAGGGGATCCGCAAGGAGCCGCGGAGCGTCCTTCGGCAGATTCCGGGGCTTACGCTGGTGGAGCTTCCCGAGTCGGATCTCTGCTGTGGCAGTGCCGGCATGTACAATCTGCTCCAGACCGAGATGGCCAGCCAGATCTTGCGGCGCAAGGTCGAGCGCATCCGGGAGACCGGCGCCAGCCACGTGGCGATCGGCAACATCGGCTGTCTGCTCCAGATCACCCTCGGCCTGCGGCAGGCGAAGGTGCCTGTCCGGGCCGTTCACCCGGTGGAGCTTCTGGATTGGGCGCTCCACGGGATGCCGGCGGACGTGAGACGTGAGACGTGAGTGTGACGCCTGATTCGTTGACCTGCATAACCTGAACACCACAAAGGAGAACACGATGACAGCAGAGGTAGGACAGAAAGCACCCCAGTTTACCCTGGTCAACACGGATCTGAAGGCGGTGAGCCTGTCAGATTTCGCGGGCAAGAACGCCGTGCTGGCGTTTTATCCGGCCGCCTTCACCGGGGTCTGCCAGAAGGAACTGTGCACGTTCCGGGATGCCCTCAACGACTTCACCAGCGCGAAGACGGCCGTGGTGGGGGTGAGCGTGGATTCGCCCTTCGCCAACAAGGAATTTGCGGCGAAGAACGGCCTCAGCTTCCCCCTCTTGTCGGACATCACCCGGGATGTGATCAAGCAGTACGACGTGGTCTTCAACGACCTGGCAGGCGTGAAGGGATTCACTGTGGCGAAGCGGTCCGTCTTCGTGATCGACCGGCAGGGCACGGTCCGGTACAAGTGGGTCGCCCCGGAGCCGAAAGTCGAGCCCAACTACGCCGAGGTGACGGCCGCGGTGAAGAAGCTCGCCTGAAGGGGGAAAGGTCGGGATCAGACCTCGGACCCCGCGGTTTCTCAGCGCCCGGCGCTAGGCGCTCGGTGCTCGCCGACCTTGGACTTCAGACCTTGGACTTTGAACCCCGAGCGAGGACCCGAGCGAGGAGCGGACATGTTCACCGAGCTGGCCAAGGGATTGGCCATAACCTTCAGGCACATTTTTCGCAAGCCGATCACGGTGTCGTTTCCGGAGCAGCGGGTGCCGCTGTCTCCCCGTTATCGCGGCCGGCAGATCCTGGTCAAGGACGAGGACGGGCTGGAGCGCTGCGTGGGGTGCGAGCTGTGCGCCGTCGCCTGCCCCGCGGACGCCATCTACATCGAAGCCGCCGAGAACACCGACGAGCAGCGGGTCTCTCATGGGGAACGCTATGCCAAGGTGTACAAGATCCATATGCTCCGGTGCATCTTCTGCGGCTTCTGCGAAGAGGCCTGTCCGGAGGACGCCATCTTCATGGGCAAGGAGTTTGAGCTGGCGTCGTATCACCGCGACGACTTCGTGTACGACAAGGAACGCCTGCTGCTGCCGCTGCGCGAGGCGGCCAAGCAGCGACCAGAGCTTTTGCAGCCCGGCACCGGCCTGGGAATGGGCCAGCAGTACGACCCCGTCGCCCCGGCGGCCGGATCACGTGCGTAACCACACACATCGCCCAGAGATTTCTTGGGAGGGGAGGTATCGAGCATGGCGTATGAGTGGAAATTGAAGCCTCGGCCGTATTCCGACGACGAGGCCAAGAAGCTTTTGGTAAACGTGGTGAGCCCGGAGACCACCGACTGGCACTACAACACGCACCACAAGGGCTATGTGACGGCCCTCAACAACATCGAGAAGGGCCTGGAGACGGCGGACCGCGCCGCGGCCAACGGGAACTACAGCGTCATCGGGGAGCTGAAGCGGCGCTTCACCTGGAACCATGCGGGGACGCTCCTGCACGATGTGTACTGGGAAGTCTTGGGCGGCGACGGGGATCCCAAGAAGGGTCCCGACGTCCTGAAGATGATCGAGCGGGACTTCGGCTCCTTCGACGCCTGGAAGGCCGACTTCAAGGCATGCTCCATCTCGGCCAAGCTGAGCGGCTGGGGCCTTTCGGTGTACGATGCCCTGGGATCGCAGCGGCTACTGAACGTCCTGGTGGACGAGCACCACTACGGCGCCATCTGGGGAGGGATTCCCCTGGTGGCCTGTGACGTCTTCGAGCACGCCTACTATCACAAAGACGGCCCGGCGCGCGCGAAGTATATCGACAACGTCATCGCCGGTCTGCACTGGGGCCGGGTCAACGACCGCTTCAGGAAGTACTGTAGGTAAGCTCCATAACCCATTGAAAAGTAAAGTACAACTGAATGGCCGTGCCGAGCGTCACTTCGGCACGGCCTTTCTGTTCGCTTTATCGCTGTCGGATATCGCTATCGCCCCGTTGGTTTCCGCGTCGAGGAGGCGACGCCGCGCTATCGCCTGCGCCGGCGGCGCGATGAGGACTGGCTGGGCAGATGTTCGGTCTGGGGGCGGAGAGGCGAAAGTTTACGAAGGCAACGCCGTCCCCGAAGTTCGTTTGGAGGGCATGCTATTCGAAGGGATCCGCGACCTCGAGGAAGTCGAACTTCCTGAAGTCCCGATCCACCGTGTACAGCCGGCGGACGCCGTGCTGTAGGAGAAGGGCCGCCAGGTGGGCGTCAGGGACGAGGTTGCCGCGGACGGGGAAGCGGGCGGTCACCTCACGGTAGATCTCAAGAAACCCCTCCCCCTCCGAGAGTGTGCGCAGGCGCGGCAGGCTGAGGAGGGACTCGACGTTGCCGAGGGCGTCGTCGGGCGAGAGAGGTTGGGCGAAAATTCGAGGATGCGTGGCGATGCGGAGAAAGGCAATCAGCGTGGGCCAGGCGATGCAGAACAGGTCCGGGTCCGAGGCCCGCTGCTTCAGGAAGCGGATGGCCTCCGCATGCTTGGGGCTGGACGTGTCCGAAGCGTATAGGAGGATATTGACGTCGACCGAATAACTCATTCGTCGCCGCGGTCGAGGATGCCGTACACCGCTTCTTTATCGGAGAGAGCTACGAGAGCGCGCATGGGGCGGGAGACCCACTGGAGCTTGGGGAGTTCGGGCGCGGTCTTCCGCCGGGCAAGGGCTTCCGCCAGGAGCTGGGAAACGATCTTGCCCAGGGAGCGTCCCTCTTTCTCCTGCAACTTCTTGAGTTCTCTCAGGAGCGGGGCATCGATGTCCAGCGTCGTCCGCGGCATGATGTACTGATGTTAACACCGGCAGCATCTGATGTCAAGCCCATACCAGGGGGTTGCCGGCACGCCGGCGCTTGTGGCCCCCACCGATGGCGGAGAGGCGAAAGTTAACGAAGGCAACAGCGCCCCCTCGAATATTCCGCAATCCGCATTCCCCATTCCGCATTGTGTTCATTTCCCCGTCGCTCCGTTTCCCCGTGTCTCCCCCTCTCTTTGTTCCCCTCGGCCCCCGGCTCTCCGTTCTCCCGCCTATTCCGCAATCCGCATTCCGAATTCCGCATTCGGCTTGTCCCCTCCGGCTCTCGTCTCTAGGCTCTACTGGCCGTTTCTCCCTTTCCCCCCGTACCTTCGTACCGTCGTACCCTCGTACGCTTCCATCCCATTCGCGTCTTGCGCGGCGGCCCGGCAAGTGATATAGATCACCGACGGCATGCGGATCTGCTGAAGCCTGGTTCGGCCACTGCGCATTTGGCCATTCCGCATTCCGCATTGTTCTTTCGGCGGGCCCGACTGCGGAGGCATTGCTCCGGCCATTCCGCATTCCGCATTCGGCAATCCGCATTGTTCTTTAGGTGGAGCCGGCTCGGGATCGGCGCCCACGCTCTTTCCCGACCCCCCTGGCCCCCGACCCCGGTATTGAGTCGCCCCGTTTGGCGGAGACCTTGGAAAGCCAGAATAGGGAGGGGGCATGGATGTACGTAACGCCGATTCTCTTCCGAGAGTCGGCGTTTGCTTTTTCAGGGATGGGCCGCTGTCGGGTATCGCCCCGTGTGGCCGGAAGGGGTCCGGCGTTTTTCACTCTCTCTCGTGAGGAGTTCAACAACTTGAAGTCACAAATTGTGACTTCAAGCCGGGTTTCGTCCCGGATCGTCTGTGATATCCGTGGGAACCTGAAGGGGCTGGGGTATGACGTTTAGGAGGCCAAGAGGGTCAGGCACGCGCCCGATCCCTGCCGACCGCATTGAAAGAGCAATCGTGCTCATGCGTGGCGAGCGGGTGATGCTCGATGCGGATCTTGCGAAGCTCTACATGGTCGAGACCCGGATGCTGCTGCAGGCAGTCAAGCGGAACAGTGAGCGGTTTCCACCCGATTTCGCCTTCCAACTGACCCGCCAGGAGTTCCACAACTTGCGATCACAAGTTGGGATCGCAAGTTGGGGCGGCCGGCGGTACCCGCCCTATGCCTTTACCGAGCACGGCGTGGCCATGCTCTCCAGCGTCCTGCACAGCCCTCGAGCTATCCAGGTCAACATCGCCATCATGCGGGCCTTTGTCCGGCTGCGCGAGACCCTGGCCCTCCATAAGGAGCTGGCCTCGCGCTTGGCGGACCTGGAGCGGAAGATCGCAAGCCACGATGAGGGCATCCGGGCCCTGTTCGAGGCGATCCGTCAGTTGATGGCCCTACCGGAGTAGGGCCGGCGGTCGATCGGCGTCCGGGTCGAGGAAGCCGGGCCGATGTATCGGCTGCGGAGAGGGCGCCGGTTGCGGTGACCGGAGGACCGCGGCCGGATGCTGCGGCGGCCGAAGGAGCAGCGGCGACAGGGGAGGAGGGGGGCCGCGTCTTGGAAATAAGGTTAATAAAGTTGCAACGTCCCCAAATTCAAGATCCCGCCAGCCTCCCCTGGCACGAGGTCCGGAAGGTGGGCCACTACTGGCTGAGCGTGGACGCCGTTCGGGATCCCATGCGTGTCCGCGAGGAACCTCCATCGCTCGAAAGCGACCATCAATGATGACCCTCCGGCTGTTCTCACATGGGCTTGAGTTCATCCCCACGGCCACTGCATGGTCCCTGGCCGATCTTGGGCAGGCCAAGGGCAAGCAGGAATTGTTTACGCGCCAGTCACCGCAACGGCTGAAGATCCTGCGCGAGCATGCCATGATCGAGAGTGCGGTCTCCTCCAATCGCATCGAGGGGGTCGAGGTAGACCCGAGCCGCGTGGGGACCATCGTCTTCGGGCGGCCGTCCCTCCGGGACCGGAATGAGGAGGAGGTGCGGGGCTATCGGGATGCGCTCAAGCTGATCCATGAGGAAGGACAGTCTCTCGCCGTGTCGGAGGAGGTAGTCCAGAGGCTGCACAAGCTGACCCGCGGCGAAATCTGGGACGCCGGGCGCTACAAGGACAAGGACGGCCAGATCATCGAGAGGTACCCCGACGGCCGCGAGCGAGTGCGCTTCCAGCCGGTTCCTGCTCGTGAGACGCCGGCCGCCATGCGAGAGCTGGTTTCGCTCTGGGACGATGCTCTTCGCGAGCGGCAAGCCCCTCCGCCCATCGCCATGGCGGCCTTCAATCTGGACTTCCTGTGCATCCATCCGTTCCGGGACGGCAACGGCCGCGTCTCCAGGTTGCTGCTCCTCCTTCAGTGCTATCATCTCGGGTACGAGGTCGGACGCTACATCAGCCTGGAGAGGCTCATCGAGCAGAACAAGGAGCGCTATTACGAGACCCTGGAGCGAAGCTCCGCGGGCTGGCACGAAGACCGGCTCGACCCGTGGCCCTTCGTGAACTACCTTCTCTTCATCCTGAAGACGGCCTACCGTGAGTTCGAGGAGCGGGTAGGCCAAACGGCCGCCCCCAAGGGGGCGAAGGCCGAAATGATCCGCGACGCTGTTGCCAGACAATCTGGTGAGTTCCGGTTGGCCGACATTGAGCGAGCATGTCCCGGTGTTGGACGAGAATGGATCCGGAGGCTCCTGGCCCAAATGAAGGCTTCCGGGGAGGTGTCATGTCAAGGGAAAGGGCCGGCCGCCCGGTGGCGATACGTCGGGGGTAAGGGTAGTACCTTTAAGTAAGGGTATTGGTGAGGGTACGATCGTGGGAAGTCAAAGGCGCCGAGCCCCCCAGGCGCGTATAACCATCCGGAACCCTTGGGGTCGGCAGTCTCGCGCCAATGTGGTAACAACTGGCCCAATATGCTAAAGAATGCGGTAATAGCTGTCACGAGGTCCTTCAAAAGGGAAGGACCAACTTGCATGGTGGAGTTGGCAAAGCTCCCCTGGAATGAGGTCAAGAAGGTGGACCATTACTGGCTCAGCGTGGATGCCATGCGAGAGCCGATGCGTGTCCATGAGGAGCCGGTCGATTGAGCAAACGCGGGTAGTTCAGCTGGCTGAGTACGGTTTCTCGCTGCGGGTTGGAATATGTGTGACGGGGAGGCGCAGAAACATCTTGGATCGCGGGTCCCTTTCAGATTAGGATTAGACAGGCAAAGCTGTCGGATTCCGCACCCTGGTCAGAATAAGCCCAGGGGCAGCTAACCAGAATCAGGGAAAGAAGGTAACGTGATCCGACGATTCGAAGCTCTAGGTTATCGCTGCCTAAAATACGTTCGCCAGGACCTGCTTCCTTTCCAAGTACTCGTTGGGCCCAACGCCAGCGGGAAAAGCACTTTCTTAGATGTCGTGTCCTTCATCGCCGACGTCGTCGCACTCGGACCGGCTGACGCTGTTTACAAGAGAGCCCCCCGTGTACGGGATCTTATCTGGATGCGGGAGCGGGGACGACTGGAATTAGCGCTTGAGATGGCCCTGCCTGCGGATCGTTCCAAGAGGCTGAAAAACAGCGACTATTCCGGCGCAAGGTATGAACTGGCTGTTGGCCTGAATGATGAAACTGGTGAGAATGCACTTTTGGCCGAAACGTTTTGGCTGACATCAGACCGTGGAGGCCGGCCCGAAATCCCTCTTCAGCGACAATTGTTCCCGCAGGCTCTAAGAGCTCCAGGCACGATTGTCCTTCCAGCCCGCAAAAAGGCTCCCGCGGGATGGAAGAGAGTAGTGAACAAGGTCGCCGAATCGGGAAACGACTATTTTTCTTCTGAGACCTCGGGATGGAACAATCTCTTTCGGCTCGGACCACAGAAGTCGGCGCTCGCAAATCTGCCGGAGGATGAGACCAAGTTTCCTGTCGCGACATGGTTCAAGGAATTGCTGATGAGAGGTGTCCAGACGCTTGCCCTAAATAGCGAGGCAATGCGACGCCCAAGTCCCCCGGGCACTCCAAGGTCATTCAAAGCCGATGGATCGAACCTTCCCTGGGTCGTCAGGACCCTTGAAAAGAGGCACGAAGGGCGAGTGAGGGAGTGGGTCGACCATGTCCGAACTGCGCTGCCCGACCTTAGAACAATCAAGACGGTTGAACGGAGAGAAGATCGCCACCGTTACCTCGTCCTTGAGTTTGATAACGGCCTGCGGGTCCCGTCATGGCTTGTTTCAGATGGGACGCTTCGGCTGTTGGCCCTGACCCTTCTGGCTTATCTCCCTGACCTCACTGGGATCTTCCTCATCGAAGAGCCGGAGAATGGCATCCACCCTCGTGCCGTCGAGACCGTCCTACAGTCCCTTTCCTCGGTCTATGATGCCCAGGTACTTCTGGCTACGCACTCTCCAGTTGTTCTAAGCATTGCCAAGCCGGATCAGATCCTTTGCTTTGCGAAGACGAGCGAAGGTGCCACGGACATCGTGCGAGGCTCGGAACATCCTCGGCTGGTGGAATGGAAAGGCGAAACAGACCTGGGGACGCTCTTTGCGAGCGGTGTCTTAGGGTGATAGGCGGAGGGAGATGCCGAAGGACCTCATCGTTCTTACTGCCGATAAGAACACCGAGTACGGCATCCGTGGCCTCCTGAGTCGTCCTGCTTCCTTTGGTATTCGACCTATCCAGCTCGACATCTTTGTTCATTCCCACCACGATCCTGGGTGTGCGCGTGAGGCGCAGGATTTTTTGCGGCCATTCCTTCGACATTATCATCGCGCGCTGGTCATATTCGACCGCGTTGGCAGTGGCCGCGAGATGGTCGGTAGGGAGGTCCTATCCGAAGAGGTTCGGGGCCGCCTCGCGGCCACCGGCTGGGGCGATCGCGCGGAGGTGATTGTCCTGGACCCAGAAATCGAAGTGTGGGTATTTGCACCCTCGCCAAAGGTGGAGCTATGCCTTGGATGGTCTGGGGGCCGGAGGCCTCTCCGACGTTGGTTGGAGAGCCACGGCTTATGGGAGGCAAACCAGGCTAAGCCCGGCGATCCGAAGGCAGCTTTGGAACGGACCCTCGCTGAGATGAGGAAGCCCAGATCATCCGCGATCTATAAACATCTTGGAGAGCAGGTTGGCTTTCGAGGCTGTACAGACCGGAGTTTTCTGAAACTGCGCGACGTACTCGCGAAGTGGTTCCCTCCAGGGGGCGCCAAGTGATCCCTAGAGAATGCAAACGGCTGGCGGAGGTGGATTTTCCGATTGCAGTGGTGTCGAAGCACGCGGCGAAGGAGAACTACATCTGCCACGGGCACCCGAGCACACTGCACCTCTGGTGGGCGCCCCGGCTGTTGGCGGCGAGGGCGGCCACGTCTTGGAGATAAGGTTAATAAAGTTGCAACGTCCCCCAATTCAAGGAGAATTCCGTGAGGAGGGGTTGAGCGGAGGGGGCGTTTGTGGTATGAAAGTATCCCCACGCGCCGGAGGGCCCTCAGACAGGGGAGGTCGAGCGGCCAGATGATTTCAGAGCACTAACGGAATACTGCGCCGATTCTCTGCTGAGGACCGGCGTTTACTTTTTCCGAGGGGTTGCCTGCCCCTGAAGGCCGGATGATATGAGTGAGGATCGAGCTCATTACCTCAAACACCGAGAGCGGTTGCGGGAGCGCTTCACCAAGAATGGGCTCGATGGATTCGCTGATTACGAAATCGTTGAGCTGCTCCTGACCCTCGCCATTCCTCGCCTGGATGTCAAGCAACCGGCCAAAAACCTCATTGCCCAGTTCGGCGACCTGCGCGGGATCTTGGATGCTCCGCTGGAGGAACTCCAGAAAGTCAAAGGGATCGGTGCCGTGGCGCCCATCGCCCTCCGCATCATCCGCGAGGCGGCCGCACTGTACCTGCAGCAATCGGCCGAAGGGCAGGACTCCCTGGCCAACCCCGAGGCGCTGTCTCGCTTTTGGCGCGCACGGATTGGCGCGCTCCCCAACGAAGTATTCGAGGTCGGATACCTTAACTCGGCCTATCGGTTGGTCCGAGAGGGCGTCGAACGACTGGAGGAGGGCATCGCAGACCGAGCGGCCGTCTACCCGCGCCGCGTGATCGAGGCGGCTCTTCGTCGGCAAGCGGCCGCCGTGGCTTTTGCCCACAACCATCCTGACGGCAGGGTCCAACCAAGTGAGCAGGACAAGACGCTCACGAGGGCGCTTGTCCTGGCCGCAACGACCGTGCAGCTCAAGGTGTTGGACCATCTCATTGTCTCCGCGGACGCCGTCTTCAGTTTCCGAAAGGAGGGCCTGCTGTGACGATCGCCCCGGCCCTCCTCCAGGAGTATCCACGACTCAATGACGCACAGCGGGACATCATCGGCCACGAGGAAGGGCCGCTACTGGTTATCGCTGGCCCGGGGTCGGGAAAGACCCTCAGCCTGGTCTTACGAGCCATTAATCTACTCCTCCTCGGCAAGGCGACACCGCGGGAACTTCTCCTTTGCACGTTCACGGAGAAGGCTGCGTTCGAGTTGCGTGACCGGATCGCCGCAACCTCCAGGAAGGTGGGATTTGCGGGCGACCTCTCCGAGTTGCGCGTCTCTACGATCCATGGGATGTGCAACCGGCTCCTGATGCAGCACCGGCACCGGACACCCCTCGGGAACAACTACGAAACGCTGGACGAGTTGACCCAGCTTTCTTCATCCACGACCAATTCGACGAGATCATCGGGGCACCTGCTGATGGTCTGTATCTCGGCAAATGGAAGACCAAGTGGACGGCCATCGAAGGGGTACGAGGCTATTTCGACAAGATCACGGAGGAACTGGTTGACCCGGGGCAGCTTCTAGCTTCTGCCAGCACATTCCTGCAGGCGGTCGGCGGGGCGTACCGTGCATATCAAACGGCGTTGCTCACACATAACCGGCTGGACTTCGCCCACCTACAGAAGCTGGTGTACGACCTACTCTTGGACGCCGATGTCGCGACCACGATCACGCGCGAGGTGAAGTACGTCCTGGTGGATGAGTACCAAGACACGAACTTCATTCAAGAACAGCTCCTCCTGAAGCTCACCGAAGGAACGTCGAATCTCTGCGCCGTGGGAGACGAGGATCAGAGTCTCTATCGGTTTCGGGGGGCGACCGTCCGGAACATCCTGGAGTTTCCCACCCACTTTCCGTCCTGTCCGGTGGTTCGACTGACCACGAACTACCGGTCCCATAAACGAATCGTCGAGGCATATTGCGCATTTCACCCATCGTGAACATCCAGATCGCTCCATCATGAACACGAGGATCGGTCATCGTGAACGGAGCGAAGCGACGCTGGGGCGGTCGTCAGCTCTCGAGCGTTTCCTCCTTTCGGCGTGACGGTCCTTTTAGCATAAGTCGGTGGCTGTTGTGAAGCAGCCGGTCGCAGATCGCATCCGCGAGCGTCGGCTCCCCGATGGCCTCGTGCCAGTGGTTGGGGGCGAGCTGGCTGGTGACGATCGTCGACCGGGTCCCGTACCGGTCTTCCAGGATCTCGAGGAGATCGCGCCGTTCCGCGTCCTGCAGGGGCGTCAGCGCGAAGTCGTCCAGGGCGAGGACGTCCATCCGGGCGAGCTGCCCGAGGAGCCGGCCGTAGGTCCCATCGGCCCGCGCGAGCGCGCAGGCCTGGAACAGCCGCGGCACCCGCCAGTAGAGGGCGCGGTACCCCTGGCGGCACGCCTGCTGGGCGAGGGCGCAGGCCACGAAGGACTTGCCGGTGCCCGTGGCGCCGCTGATGAGGACGGCCTGGTGCTCGGCGATCCACCGGCCGGTGGCGAGCTGGCGGATGAGCGCCTTGTCCAGCTCGCGCCGGGCCGGGTAGTCGATCGCCTCCACACACGCCTGGCTGAGCTTCAGCTTGGCGGCCTTCAGGGTGCGCGTGAGCCGCAGGTTCTCCCGGGCCAGCCACTCGGCTTGCACGAGCAGGCCGAAGCGCTCGTCGAAGCCGAGCTGAGTGCAGCTCGCATCCTGCTGCTGCGCCGTCCAGGTGGCCGCCATCGCGCTGAGTTTCAAAACCTGGAGCTGCTCCATCGTCGGGGGACTGAGCATCGCGTCGCTCCTCTCTCTTTGCTCCGGTTACTGGTAGTAGGCCGGCCCGCGCACCTGGTCGTGGACGACCGGGCGGGCGGGGGGACCGGTCTCCGGCAGCGGGCACCGGTCGAGCCCGTGCGTCAGGATCGCCTCCACGTGCCGGTACGAGCGGGCCCCGACGGCCAGGGCCCGGGCACAGGCCGCTTCCAGCCGGCTGGCCCCGTGCCGCTTGGCGGTGTCCTTTCGGCAAGCCTGCATGACTTCCGTTGAGCTGCTTGCTATCGTCAGCTGCCACCTCAACAATGGAAGGAGGACAGCTGATGAGCACCGCAACGCTTCCTGCCCATCCCAGCCCCCTCGACCGAGTGCACCGTCGCTTCGAGCGCTGGCGGCGGACGCGGCAACGCCGCTCCCCCATCCCTGACGCGCTGTGGGCGTTGGCGCTGGAAGCCGCCAGAGCCCACGGCCTGCACCAGACCGCACGAACGCTCCGGCTCAACCATACCGCGCTCAAGCAGCGCCTGAGAGCGGCGGGCGGACCGCCGATCAGCGGAACGTTCGTCGAGCTGATGCCGGCGCCGACCGTCGGGGGCCCTGCCTGCACCTTCGAGCTGGAAACGGCGCGGGGCGCCACGCTGCGGATCCATCTCCAGGCCATCGCCCCGCCGGACCTCGCGGCGCTCAGCCGTGCGTTCTGGCACGCCGCGCGATGATCCAACTCACCCCGCAGCTGCGCATCCTGCTCGCGGTCGAGGCGGTCGATTTCCGGAACGGGATCGACGGCTTGGCCCGCGTGTGCCAGGCGCAGCTCCAGGCGGATCCCTTCTCCGGCTGGCTCTTCGTCTTCTGTAACCGCCGGCGGACCGCCCTCAAGATCCTGGCGTACGACGGCCAGGGGTTCTGGCTGTGCCAGAAGCGGTTGTCCTCCGGCCGGTTCCGCTTCTGGCCGACGCGCCCACCCAAGGGGGCCACGACGCTGGAGGCGCACGAACTCCACGTGCTGCTCGCGGGCGGCGATCCGGCGGCCGCCAAGGCGTCCCCCGCCTGGCGGCGCCTCAGCCCCGGGTGAGAACAAAGCGCAGCCACTCGGCGGATACGCCTTGCGTTCCATCGCCGTCCCTGCTATGCTGCCAGGCATGGACGCGCCGCTCGCCTACCGGCACCGAGTGATCACGTCGGCCGACGTGGCGTTCCTCCGCGCGCTCATCGCCGCCCATCCGACGGCGAGCCGGCGGGCGCTGTCCCGCAAGCTCTGTGAAGCCTGGCACTGGGTGCAACCCAACGGCGCCCCCCGGGACATGGTGGCCCGGGGGCTGATGCTCGCTCTCCACCGGGCGGGGGTGCTCACGCTCCCGCCGGTGCGGTACCTCCCCCCCAACCCCTTGGCCGTGCGCGCCCGCCCCGGCCGGGTCCCGGTGGATCCCCAGCCAGTGCACGCCGCCCTGGCCGACCTCCGGCCGCTCGAGTTCCGCGAGGTGCGGCGCACGCCGGAGGAGGCGCTCTTCAACAGCCTGCTCGACCAGTACCACTATCTCGGGTACACCCAGCCGGTCGGGGAGCAGCTGAAGTACCTGATCTATGGCGCGGGCCGGCCGCTCGCCTGTTTCGCTTGGTCCTCGGCCCCCCGGCACCTCGGCTGCCGCGATCGCTTCCTCGGCTGGTCGGCCGCGGCCCGGCGTCAGAACATCCGGTTCCTGGCCTACAACTCGCGCTTCCTGATCCTGCCTTGGGTGCGGGTGCCGCACCTGGCCTCGCACCTCCTCAGCCGCATGGTGCGCCAACTCTCGGGCGACTGGGCGCGCCGCTACGGCCACCCGGTCGTCTTCCTCGAGACCTTCATCGATCCCCAGCGGTTCCGGGGCACCTGTTACCGGGCCGCGAACTGGATCTGGCTGGGCCAGACGACGGGGCGCGGCAAGGACGCGCCCACCCGGACGCCCACCCGCCCGATCAAAGAGGTGCTAGGGTATCCGCTCCGGCCGGACTTCCGCCAGTGGCTGGCCGAGGGGTAGGATGCCGCCCACGCTCCCGCGGCTGGACCTGCCCCTCGCCGAGCTCGCGACCCTGCTGGAGCGCGCCCGGGCGGCGCTCGGCGAGGACGGCTACCAGAAACTCAAGGCGGCGCTGGAGACCCTCGACTATCTGACGCAGCTGGTGGAGGACAAGACCACCACGATCCGCCGCCTGCGGCAGCTCCTGTTCGGCGCCTCCACCGAGAAGACGCGCCACGTCCTGCCGACGGACGGCCCAGCAGGCGACGCAGGGGAGCCGGGCGGCCCGCCGCCAGCGAAGACTCCCCCAGAGACTGGAGTGGCCGCCACCCCCCGCCCGGGCCACGGCCGCCACGGCGTGGACGCCTATGCGGGCGCCCAGAGGATCGCGATCGCCCATGCAGCGTTGAAGCCGGGCGATCACTGCCCAGGGTGTCTCACAGGCAAGGTGTATGCCCAGCGGGAGCCGGGCGTCCTGGTCCGGGTCCTGGGCCAGGCCCCCCTCACGGCCACGGTCTACGCGTGTGAGAGGCTCCGCTGCAATCTCTGCGGCGAGGTGTACACGGCCGAGCCGCCGGCCGGGGTCGGCCCGGCGAAGTACGACGCGACCGCCGCGAGTATGATTGCGCTGCTGAAGTACGGGAGCGGCGTGCCCTTCCACCGGCTGGCAGGGCTCCAGGGCAGCCTGGGGATCCCGCTGCCGGCGGCGACCCAGTGGGAGATCGTTGCGGCCACCGCCCGCCGGCTCGCCCCGGTCTACGCGGAGCTGATCCGCCAGGCGGCGCAGGGCCAGGTGCTCTACAATGACGACACCCCCATGAAGATCCTCCAGTGGAGCCGCGCCGGCCCCCGGGGACCGGAGGCGGGGGAGCACTCGGAGGAGGGGTCGGCACGGACCGGCGTGTTCACCTCTGGCATCGTGTCGACGCAGACAGGGCAGAGCATCGCGCTCTTCTTCACCGGCCACCAGCACGCCGGGGAGAACCTGGCCGCGGTGCTGGCGCGCCGGGCGGCGGCGCTCGGGCCTCCGATCCAGATGTGCGACGCCCTCACGCGCAATCTGCCCAAGCCCCTCGCGACCATCGTGGCGCACTGCCTCGCGCACGCGAGACGCCGCTTTGTCGAGGTGGCGCCGAGCTTTCCCGAAGCCTGCCGGTATGTGCTGGAGATCGTGGGCGAGGTATACCAGTACGACGCCTCCTGCCGCGACCAGGGCCTGTCGCCCGCCGAGCGCCTCCAGGTCCATCAGGCCCAGAGCGGCCCGCGGATGCAGGCACTGGAGACCTGGTGCGCGGCGCAATTCGCGGAGCGAAGGGTGGAGCCGAACTCCGGGCTCGGGCAGGCCATCACGTACCTGCAGCATCACTGGGAGCGACTCACGCTCTTCCTGCGTCAGCCCGGGGCGCCCCTCGACAACAATCTCTGCGAACGGGTGTTGAAGAAAGCCATCCTGCATCGCAAGAACGCGCTCTTCTACCAAAGCGAAAATGGCGCCCAGGTAGGTGACCTCTTCATGAGCCTCATCCACACGTGCCAGCTCGCGGGCGCCAATCCGTTCGACTACCTGACCGTCTTGCAGACCCATGCCGACGCGCTGGCCCCGAGCCCGCAGGACTGGATGCCCTGGAACTACCGGGCCGCAGGAGAGCGCGGCGGGTAAGGGGTAAGGCGCCCCTCGTGCGAAAGACGAAAGCGAGTGCCAGCAAACCGGCAGCCTGCGAACACTGTGCGGGGACCGCGTTGGTGCGACGCATCACGACGTATCCGGTCCGGCTCGCCGGTCCTGGCCACCTCGCGGGGAAGGAAATCCACGTCCAGCGTGTCGCCCTCTACCAGTGTCAGTCCTGCCAGCACCTCATGCCGACGCCCGCAGGGTGGGCCAAAGTCGAACGGTGTGTTGCCAACGGGATGGCGTTATTCCTCGGCCTTCTGCACTGACCGACTACCCGCAAACAAGATCGGTGACCTTTGCGCAGGCTTCCCGAAAGGACACGCTTGGCGAGCCGCAGGATCCCGAGGCAGGAGCGGTAGCCCTGCTCGGGGTGGGGCCGGCTGGCCAGGATCGCCTCCACCAAGGCGGCCGTCTGGGGGCCGACAGTCTGCGCCCAGGCGATGAGCCGGGAGGGCGACCACTCCCGGTGTGCCTGGTGGGCCTTCGGCATGTGGGCGGGATCGGTCGTGTGCTGCCCCCGGGCGTGGCTCCGGAGGTGGGCCGCCACCCGCTGGCCGCGGTGGAAGATCTCCACCGTGAGGGCGCTCACCCGGACGTCCACCGGCTGCCGGAGCGCGACCAAGGTGTGGGGCACGGAGTAGTAGTGGTGGTCGACTTCGATATGGTAATCCACGTTGACCGTGGCCCGCTTCCACTCGCCGTAGACGAAGGGGCTCGCGGGCAGGGGCCGGAGGGCCGGCCGATCGAGCCGCTCGAAGAGCTCTGTCCGGCTCGCCTCGTAGTGGCGCATGCGGCGGTGGTTCAGGTCGTCGAGCAGCTCCGCGATCCGGGCATTGAGGGGCCCCAGCCCGAAGAACCTCTCGTGCCGGAGCCGCGCGAGGATCCACCGTTCGGCCACTTGCACAGCGACTTCGACCTTGGCCTTGTCGCGGGGCATCTTCGGCCGCGCGGGCAGGATCGTCGTGCCCATGTGCTGCGCGAACTCCTCGTAGGTCTTCTGGAGCCCCGGCTCGTAGCGGCAGGGGATCGTGACCCCACTCTTCAACTGGTCGCAGACGATGGCAGTGGTGACCCCGCCCAAGAAGCGGAACATCCGCTCGTGGCTCCCGAGCCAGTCGGGGAGCTGCTGGGTGCGGGTGGCTTCCGCGTAGGTGTAGTTGCTCGCGCCGAGGACGCCGACGAAGAGCTCGACCGCGATCACTTCGCCGGTGCGGGGATCAACCAAGTGAGGCTGCTGCCCGGCGTAGTCGACGAAGACCTTCTCGCCCGCCCGGTGCTCCTGACGCATCGACAGGCGGTGGCGGCCGAGCCACTCCCGGTACAGGTCGCAGAAGCGGGTGTAGCAGTAGCCGTCGGGGTGTCGCTCGAGGTACTCGAGGTGGAGGAGTTCCAACGTCACGCCGGGCTGCTTCCGCTCGGCGTGGATCCAGGCCCACTCGGGGACGGGCCGCCCGCGCCCGCCGGGGCGGGCCACCCCGTAGAGCCGGGCCTCCAGGGCGTCGTCCGTGAGGGGCTGGACCTCGGCCCAGTCCAGGCCGGCAAGGGTCGCGCGCCGGAGAACGGCGGTCACCGTGCCGAGGCTGACCTGCAGGCTCGCCGCCACGTCCCGGTGGCTACAGGCCAGGGTCCACTTCAGGCGGAGGATCTCACGAAGCTTGCGCATGGACAGTCGCTCGGTCGCCATCCCGCTCCTTTCCGAAGCGGGGGGCGCACTGGACTATCCAGCGACGCTCGCGCTGCTCGCCCCCGCTTCCGCGGGGGCCGATTCTCCTCGGTCGGGGCGGCGCAGTCGAGGGGGTTCAGGCCGGCCACTCGGGGTGTTCACGATGACCGATCCTGCTGTTCACCATCCCGATCCGCGCGTTCACGATGCCGATCTTGGCGTTCACGATGGAGTGATCTGAGCGTTCACGATGGGGCGGTACCCGCAGGCATATGACGCCTGGATGGGATCGGTGGACTGGTCGAATCCCCACGGACGCCCTTTCCGATACGACAAGATTATTCAGCCGGATCCCGAGACGACGCACCCGGCGTACCCGGCGGTCTTCTGCGTTTGGGGGAAGAGTGCCCAAGACGAGGCGGAGCGGTTCGCCGAGATGGTGGCGTTCCTCAAGGAGAAGGAGGTTATCGCCGATTACAGCCAGGTCGCCCTCCTCCTCCACAGCGTGCGGCAGGAACATAGTGGGCACTTCTTGGCCGCTCTGGAGGCGCGGGGCATTCCCGCTTTCTGTCCCCGGGCGCGCGCCTACTTCGACAACGAGGAAGTGCGGTATATGGTGGCCTGCCTGGCGCTCGTCTTCGGTTACTACGGAGAAGGTCGGGGGGAGGTAACGGGGGGCGCCGTCGCCGAACTGGCGCGATATGTGGACGATTGCCTGGTCGCGTTGGCGAGCCAGTACGGCGGGTTGCGGGCGCTGCAACAGGCATTGCAGGCCTATGCAAGGGAGATCGCAGGACTCCAGGAAGGGGAGTCCCTGGATCTGCGTCCCGCCGACTACTTCTACGGCCTGCTCGCTCTGGAGCCATTTGCCAGTTTGGTGCGAAATGAGAATCGGGCCCGGAACCTCGCGATCCTCTCTCAACTCCTGAACACCTTCCAGAACTACTACCACTACACCGTCGTCACCCATGGAAACCGGGAGTACCTGCGTTTCCATCTCTTCAACAGTTTCCTCCGGTTGCTGCACGACGGAGGCATCAACGAGTACGAGGACCCGGATCAGCCGTTCCCCAAAGGGCACCTCCAGGTTATGACGATTCACCAAGTGTGGGGCCAACCTAATTATGAGCGATTTCTTTGAGGGAAATGGGTAACACTCTGTAGTTCTGAGTGATGCTTATGACCCCGTTTTTTTGTAACCAGGCTTCCACCGCCAGCCGACGGGCCGTTACGGCTTGACGTGGGGTGCAATCCGTCTGGGCCTCCATGAGCTTCCGGGTCAGGGCATTGATCTCATCGAAGACCTCCCTTCGCTTGCGGCGAGTATACGCCTTCAGGGCTAGCCTGGCATCCTGAAACACCCTGCAGGCCACGTCCCCATGGAGAGAGCGACGGCGGCGATGGTTCAGGTCATGCGCCAAGAGTGCCGCCCAGCTCTGCACTTGGGACTCCGGGATCGGGCCGCTGGCGCGGAGCTTCGCCACCAGCGGCGTCTTCAGTTCCCGCACCGCGCGTTCCATCCCGCCGTTGTAGGGCGGATAATGCGGGGGCGAGTTGAGTGGCATGACCAGGTAGCGCGCGAGCACCTCCTCGATCGCGTGCTGATTGAGATTGCCCCCGTTGTCCCGCTTGAGCACGAGCGGCGGGCCATGCTGCACGAAGAGCTGTTCCAGGCGAAGCGCCACGGTCTCTCCTAAGATCCGCTCTCCCACCCAAGGGGGGAACTTGTAGCGCGAGGCGAGATCCTGCACCTGATGGAGGCGCAGGAGATGCGAACTCCCTCTCGCCAGCTCCGCGTCGTCCAGCGACCAGACTAACCCGGGCACATGCCAGGTGATGTGGCAGAGTGCCGCCTGGCACTGCTGGGCGAGCGCCCGCCGTGCCGCCTCCGTGAGCGCCTCGAGATCGCGCCTTGAGACCTGGGCGTGGTACTGCCGGTAGAGCGCCCCCACTCCCCGGCTGCGCTGCTGGCCATGGTGCAGGCGGGCTACCTCCCCGCGCAGCTCCTCGAGGGTCAGGGGGGCCACCTTCTTTGGCCCCGGCCGGAACCGGGCGGGCTGGCCGCGCTCCAGGCGCTGCTTCCACCGCCGGAAGGTCCCATAGGGCACCCCCAGGAAGCGGCAGAGGCGCTCGTAGGGCCAGCGCACTTCTCGCTTCAGCTGGGTGAAGGTCGGGATCAGCATTGCGGCCACCTCAGGGTTTTTTTTTATCCGGCTGCGCGAGCACCTGCCGGAGCCGCTCCGTCTGCTCCAGCACCGCGAGCTTCGCCTGGAGCTCCTCCGTCTGGCGTCGGAGGGCTTCCTTCTCCGGGTCGAGGGGCCGCGGCGGGCGCCCCTGGTCCCGATTCCCCAGGGCCTCGACCATCGCCGCCAGGGCCCGGCGCTCCCACTTGTAGTACGTCTTGCGGGAGACGCCCAGCTGCCGGGCCGCTGCCTCGGCCGTCAGCACCCCGCTCCGCACCTGCATGATGAGCTGCGCCCGCTGCCGGACCAGGGCTTGCTGGTGGGGACTGGCCGTCGGATCGCTCATCGCGTCCTCCCGCCCCGCGGGCCTTCTCTACTTGGTGGGCGGCGGTGGGGCTTTCGATTCCTGGAGCTTGGTCTCACTGCCGGTTGTAAACTCCCCGAATGTGCCGGTTGAAAATTCCTCACTGAACGGATGACGAGTGCCTGACGCATCGGGTACGGTTCCCTCCCGAGACTGCCCATGGTGGCAGCTCGGGAGGGCCGATGATCGCTCAGGAGGACTCCCTCGTGATCCACAAGCTCCATGCGCTCGGCTACACCATCACGCAGATCGCCCGGGAACTCGGGCTCGACCGGAAGACCGTGCGGGCCCACCTGCAGCGCGACAGACCACCCCAATACCAGCGGGAGGCGCGTCCCTCGAAACTGGACCCCTACCGGACGTGGATCCGGACCCGGCTGGAGGCGGCGCCCCTCACAGCGAAGCGGCTCCTCCGGGAACTGCGGCCCCTCGGGTACACCGGAGGCTACTCGATCTTGAAGAGCTTCGTCGCCCAGATCCGACCCCGGCCACCGGTCCCGGTCGTGGTGCGGTTCGAGACCCCGCCGGGGGATCAGGGGCAAGCCGACTTCGCCCGCTTCGAAGTGACCTGGGCAGCGACCGGCGTGACCCAGGTCGTGTGGCTCTTCCTGGTCACCTTGGGCTACTCCCGGCTCCTCACCGGGACCTGGAGTCTCCACGGCGATCTCGTCGCCGTCCTCCAAGGCCACGCGGCCGCGTTCGCCGCGTTCGGCGGGGTCCCGCGCCGTATGCTCTATGATCGGATGAAGACGGTGGTGACGGATCAAGACGCGCAGGGCCGGCCCGTCTTCCACCCGGCGCTCGTGGCTCTCGCCGCCCATTACGCCTTCACCCCGGAGGCGTGCCGGCCGCACCGGGCCCAGACCAAGGGGAAGATCGAGCGGCCTGTGGGGTACATCCGCGAGGACTTCTGGCTCGGCCGCATCTTCTGGGACCTTGCCGACCTCCTCGCCCAGTGGCAGGACTGGCTCACCACGATCGCCAACGTCCGGGTGCACGCGACCACCGGCGTGCGGCCGCTCGACCGTTGGGCCACTGAAGGCCTCCACCCGCTGCCCCCCCAGCCGCACGATCCGCTCCTCACGATCGAGCGGCAGCTGAGCCGCGACGGCTTCGTGTCGGTGCGGGGCAGCCGCTACGCGGTGCCGCTCGCCCACTACCGGAGCCCGATCGAGGTCCGCATCCGCGCCCTCACCTGTGAGCTGTACGTCGAGACGACCTGGCTGGCCACCTACGCCTTGGCGCCGGGACGCGGGGCTGTCTGCACCACCCCGCTCGCGCTCGCGCCCACCGCCGAATGGCCGCGGGTGCCCCGGCCATCCGTCCCGACGCCGGCCCTGCCGCTCCTCCTGCCCGCCCGCGCCTGGCTCACGCACGACGTCGAGCGGCGCGACCTCGCCGTGTACGAGACGGTCGGAGGTCGCCGATGAGCGCGCAGTTGCTCGAGCAGGTCACGGGGTACTGCACGCGGCTCCGGCTTCCCCGGGTCGCCGCCCAGCTCCCGGCCGTCCTCGCCCAGGCCGAGCGGGGGGAGACCAGTCTGCTGGAGGCGTTGGCCACGCTGCTCGGTACCGAGGCGACGGCGCGGGAGACCATCCGCCTGAAGACCGCCCTCAGCATGAGCCACCTGCCGGCGGTCAAGACGCTCGAGGACTTCGACTTCGCGTTCGCCCCCGGGATCGACCGGGCGCGCCTGCAGGCGCTCGCCAGCCTCGACTTCGTCCGCCGCAAGGAGAACGTGCTCTTCCTCGGGCCGCCCGGCGTGGGCAAGACGCACCTCGCCATCGCGCTCGCCGTGGCCGCCTGCCGGGGCGGACTCCAGACCTACTTCACCTCCGTGGCCGAGCTGGTCACCAGCCTCCTCGCCGCCCAGCAACGCGGCCAACTCGCCGCCCGGCTCCAGTTCTATACCAAGCACGCGCTCCTCATCCTGGACGAGGTGGGCTACCTGCCGCTCGCCCCCGGCGGGCCGAACCTCCTCTTCCAACTCGTGAGCGCCCGGTATGAGCGGGGCAGTCTCATCCTGACCTCGAACAAGCCGTTCCGCGACTGGGGGCAGGTCTTCGGGGACGAGGTGATCGCGAGCGCGCTCTTGGACCGGCTGCTCCACCATGCGGTCGTGATCAACATCCGCGGGGCGTCGTACCGGCTCCGGGACCAGGGTGCTGCGCTCGCGCCTGAGCCACTGCCGGTGCCGGCGAAGCGCCGGGGGCGTCCCCCGCGCGGGGCACCACCGGAAGGGAGGTGAGCCGCAGTCGGTCGAGTTCCCGGGCACCGTCAGGTGGGGAAAATCGACCGGCACATCTGGGGAATTTTAAACCGGCGTTGACACGGGCCTTCTCTACTTGGTGGGCGGCGGTGGGGCTTTCGATTCCTGGAGCTTGGTGAGCCGCTTCTCCAATCGGGCCATCCGCCCCTTCTGCTGCAGGGCTTGCCGCGCGAGCAGGCGCTCCAGCTTCGGGCTCAGCGCGGGGCCGGGTTCCCGCCGCGTCGGCGCCTTCAGCGCCTTCAGCATACCCGAGAGCGCCCGCGTCTCCCACTGGGAAAGTACCTTGAGGGGAATCGCCAGCTCCTGAGAGACCTCCATCGGGCGCCGCCGCTCCGTCCAGATCGACAGCACCGCCTGTGCGCGCTGCTGGGCTGTACAAGGCAGTGGCTCCTTCTTGGCTCGGACTTCGGGGGGCATCGCTTCCTCCTTCCAGGTCGTAGCTGACCTCCTGATGCGGTCGCGATTCCTCGCCATCGACGAGCATCTTCACGCGGCCCTTCTCCGCCCGGATCACCACCGACTGCTCGCCCAGCCGTCCCACCATGTAGAACGGGCTGCGCGGTTGCCCCCGCAGCGCCAGCTCCAGCACGTTGTCCTGCAGGCCGCGCTCGATGACCTGCCGCAACTCCTGGGCGATGGCAAAGAAGCGATCGGCGGGACACAGCCCCTCCAGGGCCTGATGGGGCCGCCGGTGGTTGTAGTGCTTCACCCACAGCCGGATCCGCTCGCCGGCCGACTCGAAGCTGTCGAACTGCGCGCGCACCAGGAACTCCTCCCAGATGGTCTTCCAGAAGCGTTCGATCTTGCCCAGCGTCATGGGGTGGTGCGGGCGGCTCTTGATGTGGTGCACCCGATCCTTCCGCAACTCCGCCTCGAACCGGGTGGCCCCGCGCCAGCTCGAGTACTGGCGGCCCTGATCGGAGAGCATCTCCTTGGGCACGCCGTACTCCGCCACCGCCCGGCGGTACACCTCCAACACGTGCTCCGCCGTCTGGCTGCGAAACACGTCCAGCCCCACCACGTAGCGGGAGTGGTCGTCGAGGAACCCGATGAGGTAGGCGTTCTTGCCGCCCAGCCGGAAGGTGAAGATGTCGGTCTGCCACATCTGGTTGGGTGTGGAGCGCTCGAAGAAGCGCGGCTGGGGCGGGTTACGCGGGGGTTTGCGGCGAGGTTGCTTGAGGAGCTGGTGCTCGTGCAGGGTGCGGCGCACCGTCTCCCGGCTCACCGGCAGAAACAGCACCCGCCGCAGGAACTGGCTGATTTTCTGGATCCCCAAGTCGGGATGGCGCCGCTTGAGTTCGACGACTTGCGTCTTCACCACCGGGGCCACTTTCGGCCGCTGACGGCCCCGACGTGTCGGCTTCGCCTGCAGGCCCGCTTCCCCCTGGGCGCGATACCTGCGCACCCACGCCCCTAGCGTACTAAAGCCGACGCCGAGTTCACGGGCCACCTGCTCGACTGGGAAGCCTTCCTCCAGGCATAGCTGCACCGCTTTGCGCCGGACCTCGAACGGGTGGACGTGGGGGTGCGCCCCACCAGCCCGCCGCGTTGCCTTCCGCGGCCCCCGGCTCTGCTTCCGCTTCCCTCCTGCCTTGCCGATCCTCTCCATGGGTCACACTCCTTTCGGTTCCTCCTGGGAACCTCGGCTCCGGAGTGTCACCCATTTTCCTCACGAACTTTTGCTCATGATCTGGTCGTTAGCCCAGGATAGACCAGGACATTGACGAGTCCGACGAGGAGGATGACTCCAACCTAGACCTGGACCACTTCAATCCAGACGGAAAGCGATGGCGATGGTAGAATACCTTGCCCGCAATCCCGCAGCATTTCACCACGCACTCCGCGGAAATGGTGCGTGTATTGTACGGCGGGCCGTCAGGCGGGACGCAGGGCACTTACGAAAGTCATTTCCGTCGACCGGGACGTCGGAGTAACAGGCCCGGCCGTTTCGCCAGTGTCACGGAAGAACCCTCCTCGTGTGATGGGGGACGTGTGATGGGGGACGTTGTTGCCTTCGTGATGGGGGACCAGGCCGTTTTTTCGAAGTCAAGGTAAAATCCTCCCTGCGACGTTGAGACGTCGCGCCTCCGTCTGTTTGCCTGCTTCTCCGGGGGGCCTCTCCCGGTGGAAGCTTCCCCGCTCCATCGTAGTGGTGCTATGCGGCGGCGTCGCTGCCGGACGCGCGCAGCCGGCCTAGTCCGAGCTGCGGAAGCGGGAGAGGCGCGCCGGTGTCCCGCCCGAGGTCACCGCAGTGCCTCCACGTTGCAAGCGCGCGCTGCCTCTCCCTGAGACGCGAGTCCCGTGCATCCGCGCTGCCGCCCGATTACCCGGACATGCCCCCTTCGGCCGAGGCCCCGCGGCGACTGGCGCGAGTGCGGCGGGCAGCGCTCGTCGGCCGGAGCGCGGGGAGCCCGCCGATCCGCGCCGCCTCGTAGGGCCGCCCACTCCGCCAGATCCCCCACACGAGCCGGAGGAGCTTCGCGGCGAGCTCCACGGTCGCCTTGAAGAAGGCGAAGCGATCGCCCCGCCGCTTCGTGATGAGGCCCTCGCGCCGGGCGCGCCAGCCCGCATTCCGGCACGCCCCGAGGGCCGCCTGGTAGAGCGCCCAGCGCAGGAGGGGCTTCCCGCACCGGGAGATCCGCGCGGTCCCGGCCCACTGCCCGGATGCGACACGCTGGATGTCGAGCCCCGCGAGCTTCCGGAGCTGACTGAACTTGGTGAACCACGCGATGTCCCCGAGCTCGGCGAGGAGGATCGCCGCCACCGTGGGCCCCACGCCCGGGATGGTGCGGAGGAGGGCGTAGGCCGGGAGCGGCGCTGCCACCGCGACCACGGCGGCCTCAAGCTGCGCGATCCGTGCGTGGACCGCGGTGAGGCGGGCCACGAGGTCGGCCAGTTCGATGGCGAGCCCCGCCGGCAGGGCCCGGGCCGGCGGGGGCGCCGACCGGTGGGTGTGGGGGCGCTCTGATGGGGGACGTTGTTGCCTTCGTTAACTAACTCTGATACGCTCCGAGCCGGAGAGAGGGAGCAGGCATGCCCCGCCAGGCGCGCCTCGACGCCCCCGGCACGGTGCACCACGTCATCATCCGCGGGCTGGAGCGCCGGGCGAACGAACGCGCTCCGTGCCCTTCTGGAGGCCGAGCAGCAGCGCGGCCCAGATCTCTTGCGCCTGGCCAACGCCCTCTCGGCCCTGTATCCTAGGGAGAGCGAGGAAAAGCGCCTCCTGGACGCCATGCTCCTTGCGGTGCCGAGATGAACGAGCGGGGGAAGCCTATCGTTTTCACTACGCATGCCCTCACGCGAATGCGGGAGCGCGGCGCGCGGGAAGAAGATGTCCCGGAGGCCATCCGAATCGGCGAGCGGGAACCAGCGCAACGAGGCCTTTTGTCCTACCGGTTGAACGTCGAGTTCAAATGGGAGTGGGACGGCCGCTATTATGGCGTGCAGCAGGTCGTTCCGATTGTTGCAGAGGAAGAAAGCCGGCTCGTGGTCGTGACGGTATACACGTTCTTCTTCCAGGAAGGAGATCGGGGATGAAGATCACATACGACAAAGAGGTGGATGCGCTGTATATCCGCCTGCTGGAAGGACAGCATCAGTGCCGGGTCGTCCGGCTTACCGACGACATCGCATTGGATTTCGCCGTAGGCGAAAAACTCGTTGGCATTGAGATCCTGGGTGCGAGTCGCTTGTTCGAGAGGCCGGAAGCCCCTACGGTCGAACTTCAGGATTTGCTGCCTCGGGTGGTTCCAGCGTAGCGAATTGGGAGCGCCGCAATGGATCCCTGGTACAAGGTTGCCTCGCCGCGGGCTGAGGTTCGTAATGGGGGACATTGTTGCCTTCGTTAACTTACACCGACCCAGTCAGAGGGGTCTCTTGAGCTGGGAGCAGAGGAGCTGAGGTGCAGAGGAGCTGGGGAGAAACGGGGCGCTCAATGCGGATTGCGGATTGCGGAATGCGGAATGCGGAATGGCCACACGGAGACGAGAGCCGCGAGCCGCGATGGTGCGGAGAACCGGCGATACGGCCACAGGGGGAGACGACAGAAGGCAGAAGGGTCTCTTGAGCTGAGGTGCAGAGGAGCAAGGGAGAATCGGAGAATCGGGGAATCGGCGACCCTCTCTGCCAACATGGGTGAGACAGTGACCCTCCCGGAGTTTAATATATAAGAGGGCGGGGAAAGCGTCGGGTAAATGAGTGAGTTCAACACAGCGGTTGTGGTACCGGAGGTGGAGGTGGCAGAGAAGGCGGTCCGGCGGCAGTTCAGTGCCGAGTATAAGCGCAAGATCCTCAAGGAAGCCGATGCCTGCACGCAGGAGGGTGAAATCGGGGCCCTGTTGCGGCGGGAGGGGCTGTACAGCTTCCACCTGGCGGGATGGCGGGCGGCTCGGGATCGGGGCGAGATCGCGGGGTTGGCGCCGAAGAAGCGTGGGCCGAAGGCGGTGCCTCCCGACCCGAGGGACCGCAAGATCGTCGAGTTGGAGCGGGAGACGCGCCGGTTGACGTCCCGGCTCGAGCGGGCCGAGGCGCTGGTGGATCTCCAAAAAAAAGTCTCGGCGATCCTGGGGATCGCGCTTCCCGAGAGCGACGAGAAGCCGTGATACAGACCGTTGCGGATCTCAAGGATCGCCTCGGAGTGGCCCCGACCTGCGCGGCGCTGGGGCTGGCCCGCGCGAGCTTCTACCGCCACCAGCGCCCGCGGCCGGCGCAAGTTGCACGGCGCAGCACGCCACGGGCACTCTCGCCGTCGGAGCGGCAGCGCGCCCTGGCGGTGCTGCACGAGCCGCGGTTCGTCGATCTGGCCCCGGCTCAGGTCCACACCCGGCTCCTCGATGAGGGCCGCTACCTGTGCTCGGAACGGACCTTGTACCGGATCCTCGAGGCGAACAAAGAAGTGCGGGAACGACGGGACCAGCTGCACCACCCCGTCTACCAGAAGCCCGAGTTGTTGGCGACCGCTCCCAATCAGGTTTGGTCCTGGGATATCAGTGTGCCGCAGCAAGCGGCGTAGGAGATGAGGGATGACCCCTCGCAATCGGCTTGCAGGAGCAGATTGCAAACCACCGCAAGCGGCTTGGGTCAAAAGCCCCGGTCGTGAGCATTGCGGAAAAGGTGCCAGAAGGCATCAGGTGAGAGCCAACGAAGGCGAACACCCGTGAACTGCCGTTCAAGTGTCGAAACAGATCAGATGACGCCGAAACCGGGACTTGATGTTACCCCGGGACAAGCATGGCGGGAGCCTGCCGACTGGCCATGCGGCGTCCGGCATAGAGGCAGCGCCAGCGTGGTTCGGGCTCCGACGTCGAACTGCGGGAACCTTCGGCTGCGATGCAAAGGGAAAGGCACAAGTGCACAACACGAGGCCGACAGTACCGAGGCGCAGCCAAGGGGCGGAGCGACCCGTAGTAGCGGGGAAGTCGCCGTAATGGCGATGGAGCGAAGGGGTCGCGTTATCCGGTCGGAGGGGTACGCCAACTGCGCAAGCAGGAGGAGCGCGCTCTGATGACGAAGCCGTTTCCCATTCCCAAGGCGCTCGTTTGGGAGGCATTCAAACGGGTCAAAGCCAATGGAGGTGCAGCCGGAGTCGACGCGGAATCGATCGAGATGTTCGAAAGGAAGCTCAGCGACAACCTGTACAAGCTTTGGAACCGGCTCTGCTCGGGCAGCTACTTCCCGCCGCCCGTCAGGGGCGTGCCCATTCCGAAGAAGGCAGGGGGCGTGCGGATGCTGGGTGTGCCGACGGTGGCAGATCGGGTGGCACAAACGGTGGTCAAGATGGTCCTGGAACCCGTGCTGGAGCCCCTCTTCCATCGCGACTCCTTCGGGTACCGCCCCGGGCGCTCGGCGCTTGACGCGGTGGCGTTGGTGCGGCGGCGGAACTGGGAGTACAACTGGGTGGTGGAGTTTGACATCCAGGGCCTCTTCGACAATATCGACCATGCGCTGCTGCTGAAAGCCGTGCGCAAGCACTGCCTGACTCCGTGGGTCCTTCTGTACATCGACCGATGGCTGAAGGCGCCGATGGAGATGGAAGATGGAACCCTCGTGGCGCGGACGCGTGGCACTCCGCAAGGCGGATGTGTGAGTCCGCTGCTGGCGAACCTCTTCCTCCACTACGTCCTTGATGTGTGGGTGACCCGCACCATGCGGAGCGTGCGCATCTGCCGCTACGCCGACGACGCGGTCATCCACTGCAAGAGCGAGGCACAGGCACAGTTGGTGCTGCGCAAGATCAAGGCGAGGCTTCGCGAGTGCGCACTCGAGATGCACCCGGAGAAGAGCCGGATTGTCTACTGCCGGGACATCAACCGGCCGGAGGCGTATCCGGTCACGCAGTTCACGTTCCTGGGCTACACGTTCCGTCCGCGCAAGGCGCGGGACAAGTATGGCCGCATCTACGTGAACTTCGCTCCGGCCGTGAGCCGTGAGGACCTGACGGCCATGCGGCAGACGGTACGGGGCTGGCACCTTCAACTGAAGTGCGACCAGTCGCTGGAGGACCTCTCGCGCATGTTCAACCCAGTGCTGCGCGGCTGGGCGAACTACTACGGGCGATTCTACGGCTCCGCGCTGCGGCCGCTGTGGCAGAACGTGAATCACTATCTTGCCAGGTGGCTGATGCGGAAGTACAAGCATCTCGCGCGGCGTCGCACCCAGGCGTTTCGCGAAATAGCCCGTCTGGCCTCGGCTACACCGAGCGCGTTCGTGCATTGGGAGTTGGGAGTGATGTCCTGACGGCTGGATGATGGGAGCCGGATGAGCCGAGAGGTTCACGTCCGGTTCTGCGAGGGGCTGGGGCTGAAATGCCCCGGCCTACTCACCCCAAGCTGCTCGGTCCGGTGAAGTGGACCTACTTCTACCTCTATGTGCTCTTGGACATCTTCAGCCGCTACGTGACCGGGTGGCTGCTGGCGACGCAGGAGAGCGCGGCCCTGGCCAAGCAGCTCATCGCGGAGACCTGCCGCCGGCAGGGAATCGACCCGGGACAGCTCACCACGCATTCCGACCGCGGCTCCTCGATGACCAGCAAGCCCGTCGCCTTGCTGCTGGCGGACCTGGGCGTCACCCAGTCCCTGTCGCGGCCGCATACCTCCAACGACAACCCGTATTCCGAAGCCCAGTTCAAGACCCTGAAGTATCGGCCGGATTTCCCTGACCGCTTTGGTTCCATCCAGGACGGGAGGGGATTCTGCCGGACCTTCTTCGGCTGGTACAACACAGAGCATCACCACTCGGGAATCGGCATGATGACCCCGGAGGCCGTCCATTACGGCCGGGCCCCGATGATCATCGCCGCGCGGCAGCACACCTTGGACACGGCGTTCGCGTTGCACCCGGAACGATTCGTCCGCAACCCGCCCCGGCATCAGGAAGTGCCTCAACAGGCCTGGATCAATCCGCCGAAGGCGAGAACGGATCTCCAGGGTGCCCCAGGATCGCCGATCGCCACGCCGGCCGACTTGCAGGTCGTGGTTCCCATGAACCTGATGCAGACTGATGTGAACCCACTGACAAAGAGAGTCGTACACTAAATGCCCACGGTCAGTGTCTCAAAGTTGTTGACAGGCTCCGGAGACGGAGAGACGGAGGCGCGGGGCAGAGCCGAGCTTGGGAGTCGTGACAGATCGCCGAGGCGAGGGTGAGAACCCGGAATGCGTTGCCAGCTATGTCAGCCTGTTCCATCGCCGGACCTAGCCGTTCCTTCGCTGTCGCAACGGATCCCTCCCCGCGGCCTCAACCGGGCCAGCAGGCTCAGACGTGTGAATGTTGATGGGCAAGCCTGCTCACCGCAGTAAGCCGCGACGTAGCGCACTTTCGTGACGTATTCGGGGCCCGAGGGGTGACCGTGGTTTTCGCATCGCGACCGGGGCAGACTTGGGCCGGAAGTTCTGGGGGCCTTGCGACATTGGTCAACCCGCCGAACGATGCGTGCCGGAGGTCCGAGGGCGTTCCCGCGATGGCTCCCCGGGTCTACCCACCGGGAAAAGCGCTGACTCCTCGGGAATGAGTGGGAGAACTGCGTTGCGCAGTCTCCCACCGCAGATCTGTGGAGATGTCTTGCAGGCGGCGTCGAGGGATTACAGGTCGTCCGGGGTGAGGCCGGTGTGCTTGGCGATGCGGGCCAGCATGCGGGGGCCGATCTCTTCGCTATCGTGGAACGAGAAGACGAAGTCAGGCCGGTCGGGATGGGAGAGAATCCGGTGCGAGCCGGCGGTGTCCCGTTTGACGCGCCAGCCAATTCGGAGCAGGGCCGCCAGGACCTGGCGGGCTTTTCGTGAGGGCCACTGGGTCATGCGGCGACGGAGAAGACCGTCTCGATCCCCGGGGCGGCCTCGCCATGCTCCAGGCGTTCCGCGATGACGCGCAAGGCGAGGGCCTGGGCTCGGGCGATTGCTTCCTCGCGGCTCTGCCCGTACGCCAGTACGCCCGGAAGCTGGGGAACCTCGGCAATCCAGCGACCATCTTCCTCGCGCTCAATCTCAACGCTAAGACCCATCCCGATCCCCCTGGCAATCCAGCGGAGGTGGGCGGCCTGCTCCGCCAGCTTTGTGCCGGACCATGTGCCAAATCAACGCCGCCGCCGACACCGCGAATCGCAACGCTCACCGTCGTAATCAAGCTTGCGCGAGTGGCCGCACATTGTCAAGGCGAAACTGGGTGTTTGCACTTGCGGCGAGGGATCCCACTGACTGATTGCTCCCGCGTAAAGGGGGACCCGGCCGTTTCTTTGGTGTCAAGGTAAATCCCTCCTCTCGACGTCCTCACGCCGCCCTCTCGTATTATTGACAATTGCATAAATAATGGGACGATGGTACTCTACGATGCATGAGACCAAACGGCAGCCCCGCGGATCTGGAAGCGCGGCGCCGCCGGGCCGTCGGCCTCCTCGACAAGGGGCTCGGGGTGCGCGAAGTCGCCCGGCAGATTGGCTGCTCGCCCGCCTCGGTGAGCCGCTGGCAGGGCGAGGTGCGGAGCCGCGGCCCCGATGCATTGCGGCCGAAGCCGGCCCCCGGGCGCCCGCCCCGGATCAGCGCCCGGCAGCGCGCCAAGCTGCTGCAGTCTGCTGCTCAAAGGGGCCACCGCCCACGGGTTCACCACCGACCTCTGGACCTTGCCGCGGGTCGCCATGGTCATTGCGCGGACCTTCGGGGTCACCTACCACCCCGCCCACGTGTGGAAGATCCTCCGCGGCGAGGGCTGGAGCTGCCAGAAACCCGAACGCCGGGCGAACGAGCGGGACGAGGCCGCCATCCAGCGGTGGCGCACCGCGCGCTACCCGCATATAAAAAAACGCCCGCCGCGCCGGTAGAGCGCTCGTCTTCGTGGACGAGAGCGGCTTCATGCTCCAGCCAGTGGTCCGCCGCACCTGGGCGCCCCGCGGCCGGACGCCCCTCCTGCGACAGTGGGACCGTCGCGACCGCCTCTCGGCGATCAGCGCCCTCACCGTGGCGCCCCGGCGCCGCCGGTTCGGCCTCTACTGGGCCCTGCATCGTGCCAACATCCGAACCGCGGAAGTCCTCCGCTTCCTCCGGGCCCTCACCCGCCATCTCCCGCAGGGCTTCACCCTCATCTGGGATCGGGGACGGCCCCACCGGGCGGTCAGGGTACGGGATTGGCTCGCCGCTCGGGCCCCGCGCATCGTCGTGGAGTGGCTCCCGGCCTATGCCCCGGACTGCAACCCGGCCGAGCATGTCTGGGGCCACACCAAGTACGGGGACCTCGCGAACTTCGCGCCGACCGATCTCGACCAGCTGGAAGGCGCGGTGCTCACGTCCCTTACCCAGACGCGCGGGCAGCGGGCGCTCCTCGCGGCCTTCTTCCGAGCGGCCGGCTTACGGATCTGAGGTGTATCATTACTTACGCAAGGATCAATAGTCACTCGCTTCCCAGGGTGCCTCTCCCGGTAGTGCTGCTTCCGCGCTCCATCGTAGTGGTGCTATGCGGCGGCGTCGCTGCCGGACGCGCGCAGCCGGCCTAGTCCGAGCTGCGGAAACGGGAGAGGCGCGCCGGTGTCCCGCCCGAGGTCACCGCAGTGCCTCCACGTTGCAAGCGCGCGCTGCCTCTCCCTGAGACGCGAGTCCCGTGCATCCGCGCTGCCGCCCGATTACCCGGACATGCCCCCTTCGGCCGAGGCCCCGCGGCGACTGGCGCGAGTGCGGCGGGCAGCGCTCGTCGGCCGGAGCGCGGGGAGCCCGCCGATCCGCGCCGCCTCGTAGGGCCGCCCACTCCGCCAGATCCCCCACACGAGCCGGAGGAGCTTCGCCGCGAGTTCCACGTTGGCCTTGAAGAAGGCGTGGGGATCCCCGTGCCGTTTGGCGCGCATCGCGGCCCGCCAGGCCCGCCCGAACGGCGTGCGGGCGGTCCCGAGGGCCGCCTGGTACAGGGCCCAGCGGAGGAGCGGCCGCCCACAGCGGGAGATCCGCGCCGTGCCCGCCCATTGGCCGGACTCGACCCGGACGATGTCCAGCCCGGCGAGCTTGCGGAGCTGGCTGAACTTCGTGGTCCCAGGCGATGTCCCCAATCTCGGCGAGGAGGATAGCGGCGAGGGTGGGGCCTACGCCCGGGAGGCTCAGGAGCAACCGGTACGCCGGGAGCGGGGTCGCGACGGTGACGAGTTCGGCCTCAATCCGCGCGATGCGCGCCCGCACACTGACCAGGCGGGCCGCGAGGTCGGTGCACTCGAAGGCCAGGGCGGGCGGGAGGCCGACCCCGGGCTCGGCTGCGCCCCCCCGCTGGGCCGGCGGTAAGAGCACGTGGAGCGGCGCGGGGAGGCTCGCGGCCACGCGCCGAGGCAGGGGCTCGCCGGCGGGCCCCAGGGCCGGGAGGAGGGTGTTCCGGAAGCGCGCCTTACAGGCGCCCAGCTCCACCCGCGCGCGCCGCAGGAGGCGGACGAGCCGCCGGAGCGTGGCGACCCGGTCGTCCGGCAGCGCGTAGAACAGGACCAGCCCCCGCTCCAGGAGGTCGCCGAGGTTGTGGGCGTCCTTGGGGTCGCTCTTCCCCCAGGTCCGATCCAGGGTGCGGCGGTTCAGGGCGGCCACGTGGTTGCAGACGAGGACCACATCGACCCCGTGGGCCTCCAGGAACGTCGCCAGCGCCTGGTGGTAGGTGCCCGTGGGTTCCACGGCGCAGACGATCTCGGTGCACCCGGTCTCGCCCTGGCGCCGCGCTAGGTGCGCCCAGAACGCTTCGAAGCCGACCTGCGTGTTCGGGACCCCGAGGTGCTTGTCCAGGATCCGGGTGTGGGCCAGGCGGACCTGGGCCACGTGCTGGGCCTTCGCGATGTCGAGCCCCACGAGGAGCCGGTCCCGTCTCGTTCGCAGGTTCTCCTTGAGCTCGCGAAAGCGCTTGATTCGGATCCCGTTGTCACGCAGAGTAGGCATGGGGTTTCTCCTCCGGTTAGGGGTGCAAGTGGGACTTGGCCGTCGCACTTGCCCTTCTACCGGAGAGAAGCCCCTTTTCCTAGCTGCCATTTTCGGACGAAGGGGCTCACACTGCGGGAGTCTAGCCTCGTGAGTCGCTTTCACGCGAGAGATACTACGTTGTTGCCTTCGTTAACTTACACCGACCCAGCCAGAGGGGTCTCTTGAGCTGAGGAGCAGAGGGGCGGGGCAGAGCCGAGAGCCGAGAGCCGTGAGCCGCGATGGTGCGGAGAAACGGGGAATCGGCGAATCGGAGAGACGGAGGCGCGGGGCAGGGCCGAGCTTGGCGGTCGTGACAGATCGCCGTGGCGAGTGTGACGACCCCGCGGCAGCCAGCGGCCTGCTGCACACCCTGCGCGCTGGGCGCAGTTGCGGTTTCCGGCGGCACCGGAATGAGGGATGTTGGTTCCGAAACAACTTTCCAGGAACACGTTCTGAGGGGATTCGAGGCCGCCTGTACTACGCAGCGCGGAATAATGGCTACACCGTTCCCCACGCACCCACGCCTGTGGCGCGGGTACCCGACCGAGAGGGGCGGACCGCCGCCCCTCGTCGGGCTCTCCCCCGGACTGTGCGGTCCCGGGGGGACTGCCGCCTATCTTCCGCACCGCACAGTATGGTGATCTGCAGCAAGCAGGAGCGCATCTCCTCGTCATTTGGACCTCAGAGCCCGCCAGTATCCGCCGACTCTCACCCCGTCCGCTCTCGGTACCGGACAGGAAAGGTCGGAGGAGCAACCCCTTCCTATATTTCCCTCCTTGATCTCATCCGTCCTGCGAGTGTAAACTAGTGTGCTGTAACAGAAATAGCTTGACAATCAGGTGCTGTATGTGTACAAGGGCTCATGTTTACTCCAGCGCGGGCGCTCACGATCGACGAGAATCAGCGGAAGCGACTCCGGTTCCTGGCGAACTCGGGCAAGACACCGCAGAAGGTGGCCCTGCGGGCCCGGATCGTCCTGCTGGCCAGCGAGGGCGTCCCCAACAACGCCATCGCGGCGCGGCTGGGCACCAGTCGCCCGACGGTGCTGCTGTGGCGGAGCCGGTTTCAGGCCCGGGGGGCGCCCGGGCTGCTGAAGGATGCGCCGCGGCCGGGCCGCAAGAAGGCTCTCTCGCCTGCGGTCGTGAAGCGGGTGGTCGAGGCGACCTTGCGCAGTACCCCGCGGGGGGCGACGCACTGGAGCACCCGCACCCTGGCCAAGGCCCAGGGCCTCTCCCACATGACGGTCCAGCGGATCTGGAAGCAGCATGGGCTGCAGCCGCACCGGGTGGAGACTTTCAAGCTCTCCCGCGATCCCCACTTTGTCGAGAAGCTGCGCGACGTGGTGGGGCTGTACCTCGATCCGCCGGACCGGGCCGTGGTCCTGTCGGTGGACGAGAAGAGCCAAATCCAGGCCCTCGACCGGACCCAACCGGGGCTGCCGATGAAGCGGGGCCGCTGCGGCACGATGACCCACGACTACAAGCGCCACGGGACCACCACCCTCTACGCGGCCCTCTGCCTGCTCGATGGCAAGGTCATCGGCCAGTGTCTGCCCCGGCACCGCAGCCAGGAGTTCCTCCGCTTCCTCCGTACCCTCGATCAGCAGACGCCGGCGGCCCTGGACCTGCATCTCATCGTGGACAACTACGGCACCCACAAGAGCCCCCCGGTCCAGCGCTGGCTCCACCGCCACCCGCGCTTCCATCTCCACTTCACGCCCACGGGCAGCTCCTGGCTCAACCTGGTCGAGCGCTGGTTCCGCGAGATCACCCAGAAGCGCATCCGTCGCGGCAGCTTCGCCAGCGTCAAGGAGCTCCTGGCCGCGATCCAGGAGTACCTCGATGAGTACAACCGCGCTCCCAAACGCTTCGTCTGGACCAAGAGCGCTGACATGATCATGGCGAAGGTCGATCGTTGTAAAGCAGCGTTAGTTACACAACACTAGCAGAATAGCGTCCCCCAAGACACAGGCACACCCTGAGCGTGACTCACATGGTAACGACCGGATCCCGCGTGTCTCCACGACTCAATCTCGACCACGGTACCTACACCACCGGCGGACAGGCTAAGCGGTGGCTCGCCGGCCTCTGGCCCAGCCTTGCGTTTTACTCTCGCATCCTGTCCATCGTGTTCCGGGCGAGCGCGAAGGCCAGGCAGGGCATTTACGACGACGCGGCGTGGAGTGCGAGCAGCCTAGAGACCATCCGCGCACTGGAGCACGTCGGCGCGCGACTCGACATCTCCGGTCTCGATCACGTGGCGGCCCTCGAGGGTCCCTGCGTATTCACCGGCAATCACATGAGCACCCTGGAGACCTTTGTCCTGCCCGCTCTCCTCGTCCCGTTCAAGCGGACCACATTCGTGGTCAAGCAGAGCCTCGTGGAGTATCCGGTCTTCGGGCACGTCATGCGCTCCCGGGACCCCATCACCGTGAGGCGCACCAGTCCCCGAGACGACCTGAAGTCCGTCCTCGAAGGTGGCGCGGAACGGCTCGCGAAAGGCATCTCTATCGTCATCTTCCCGCAGACCACACGCACCGCGGCCTTTGACCCGATAAAGTTCAACACCATCGGCGTCAAGCTCGCGAAAAGGGCGTCCGTGCCGGTGATCCCTTTCGCCCTCAAGACAGACGCCTGGGGCAATGGCCGGCTGCACAAGGACTTTGGGAGGATCGATCTCTCTCAGACCGTCCACTTCGCCTTCGGCGCTCCCCTCCGTATCGCCGACCGGGGCAGCGAAGAGCACGAGGCGATCATCCGCTTCATCTCGGCGCACCTCACGGAATGGGGAGGTATGGTCAAGCGGTAGCTCTGCGCAACCCGGGCCTTGCCAGGCCTGACAAGATGTGCGCCCACCCCGCCCCGAGGCTGCAGTCTGTCAGATGTCAAATGGGACAGGTTGCTCGAAAAGTCATGGGGGATGTAGGAAAAAGGTACCGGACACTTTTTGGGAGCTAAGTGCTTGAATTCCTGGAAGGCTGATTTCAATTCTTGGCGATCAAGGCAGCCGGTGGGGATGCCGTGAAGCCGTATGCACTGGTTGAGGATCTCGTGCGCCCGGTGCTGCGGGTTGGGATGCCGCGCGCGCTGAGGACCGAGGCCGACAGCGATAGGGACAGGGACAGCGAGGAAGCACGCGAAGCTGGCAGCAGGCGGAGGGCAGGAGGAACGCAGAGCAACGAGCCGAGCGGCGGGACCGCCGGAGAATTGAAACCATGCCCTCGCAAGATCACGAGGTTAAGCTCTAAATGGTGTCCGGTACCTTTTTTCGTGAGGTTCCCCTGCGCGCCCGATCCGCCGTAGAGTCTAGCCTGACGACGGCTCCGCGGTCGGCGCCCCCTCGATGACACCCCCTCCGGACCCCACGTAGCCCACCAGGCTCTCATCCGGGAGGACGCGCGGAATGCCCGTATCCAGGATGCGATGGTACGTGCCGTCTGCGCGCCGCAGGCGGTATTCGACGCGGAATTCCTGGCGGGCCGCCGAGGCGGCGAGACAGGCATGCAGACAGGCTTCTCGATCGTCGGGGTGGAGGCTGCCAAGCCAGCCGCTGCCCATCGCCTCTGCTGGGGTCCGGCCCGTGTAGTCCAACCAGGCGCGGTTGAAGAACGTTCGAAGGCCATCCGGTCCCGACAGCCATACCATGGTCGGCGCCCGGTCGGCCAGTCTGCGAAAGCGCTCCTCGCATTCTTGGAGCTGTCCCGTCATGCGGTACACCCCCATCTGCCGCGCTTCCAGACCCCCTGCCATCTCGTCCAGGGCCGCGGCGAGCCGGCCAATCTCCGAGGACGAGTGGGGCAACCCGGTGCGCGCAGAGCGGTCTCCGGCACCGAGCCGCCTCATGGTCTGCACCAGTGCGGTCACTGGACGCAGGATGAGCGCTTTCGACCCGATCCCCGCGACCAACAGCGCGAACACCAGGACGCCTCCAAACCCGACGAGACTCCGAGTGTCAATCTGGTTGACCTTGGCAAATGCGCTGTCTCTTGGGATGCCGATGTACACGTACGCGAATTTTTCTCCCTCCCCAAAACGGAGCGGGGTGAACGTGTAGAGGCGCGGCGTGCCGTCCAGGCCAGGCCCCTCGAGGGTGCCTTCACCCTGTTGATAGATGGCGGCGCGGATGAAGGGTGCGTCCGGGAAAAACTTGCCGACCCACTTCTCCGGTTCAGGATAGCGAGCGAGCACCTGTCCCGCCCCATCCACCACCGTAATCGTGGAATGCTCGGGCAAGCGTGACTCGGCGAGGAGGCGGTTGAGCCACGAGAGATCCAGCCCGGCAAAGAGGACGGCTGCGACCTGCCCCGCGCCGTCGAGGACGGGATAGCCGAGATTGACGACCGCCTTTCCGGTGATCCGGCCGATCTGATACTCACCCGTGGTGAAATCACGCCGTGCAACTGCCCGTTGAAAATACGTCCGATCGCCAATGTTGGCGATGCCCTCGTACGTGACGGCGCTGCAGAAAACCTCGCCGTTCGGTTTGGCCGCACCCAGGTTCGAGTAGTAGGGGTAAGATTTCAAGAGGTCCGCGAAGAGCGCGCTACAAGCGGAAGCGTTCTGCCTGCGGACCTCGGGGAGTCGCGCCAGGACGATGAGGATCTGGTGTGTCCCCTCGACCAGCCTCTCCCCTGCGGTGGAGGCGATCCGGGCCAGCCGCATGGCGTCTTGCAGCGCTTCGGCCCGGGCAGCTTTTCGCATCTCCCAGGCCGTGTAGATCCCGAGGCCCCGGGCGGGAATGAGGGCCAGGAGGACGAGGAGAAGCAGGCGCACGCGAAGACTCGACAAGAAGGACCGCGTCATGGATCCGACCTCCCATTTCGGCTTAGAGTCTCAGGGGGGCCTCGCCGGTGGGACACATGCCGCCATGCCCCGACGGCGGGTCCCGTCGCAGCCGCATGGTATCAGAGCCACTCCAGGGGGCTCAAGGCAATTCCCCCTCAGGAGGCGATCGGAGGACGTCTCCGGATGCCGGGGAATCGTACCTTCATTTACTACGCAGCGCGGAATAATGGCTACACCGTTCCCCGCGCACCCACGCCTGTGGCGCGGGTACCCGACTACGTTGCCACTTTCATCACTTTGTGATGAGCCCCCGGTGCCATGCCCCGCCAGTCTCGCCTCGATGCCCTATCGTACTTCGTCCGGAACCTTCGGCCGGCACCCTGCACCACGTCAGAGTGCGCGGGTTGGAGCGTCGGACCATCGTCCGGGGTGACCCCCACCGCGCGGGCTTCGTAACCCGGGTCGCTCGTCTCCAGGAATGTGTGGGACGTGACCAGTGAAGTCAGGGCAGGGGAAGTCGCTCCACCCTGCCTTCGGCTCGCTTTTCCGGTTGCGCGAGGGTTGCGTCCTGTGCTACGAAAAGGCGCTCTTTGCAAACCCACTCTCTTGACGTGCCCGTCGTTTCAAAGCCTGGCACCGATTTTCTTTCCCCTGCCAAAATACGTTTCGGTCGCGGTGGTGATGCGATGGGATTTCGTTGCGGACGCTCCAAATGACGTTTGAATTTTTCGCCACAGTCCCCCAGGCCATGGAGTCGCTCCTGGCCAACGAACTCAAAGGCTTTGGCGCCCAAGCCGTCAAAGAAAAACGAACCGGTGTGTCGTTTAGCGGCAGCCTGGGGGTGGCCTACCGGGCCTGCTTATGGTCCCGCCTCGCCAATCGGATATTGTTGCGTCTGGGCGATTTCGATGCACCAGACACCGACGCTCTATACGCGGGTACCCAGTCGGTGCGTTGGCCAGAGCATCTGGATGTCAACGGTACGCTGGCCGTCGATGTCAGCCTGCGCCAATCGGGCATTACCAACAGCCTGTTTGCTGTCCAACGCGTCAAGGATGCAGTCGTTGACCAGTTTCGGGACCTGTGCGGCAAGAGACCCTCGGTGGACGTTGGGCAGCCGGACCTGCGTTTGCGCGTCCATGTCGATAAGGCCCGAGCCAGTCTGAGTATTGACCTGTCGGGAGACAGTTTACACCGGCGCGGTTACCGGGTGGCCCAGGGACAGGCGCCGCTCAAAGAGAACGTGGCGGCAGGCCTCTTGGTCTGGGCCGATTGGGCGGCCATCGCGGCATCCGGCGGCGCCTGCGTGGATCCGATGTGCGGCTCCGGCACGATACCGATCGAAGCGGCCTGGATGGCCACCGATACTGCGCCAGGACTGGCGCGCCAATATTTTGGGTTTTTGGGCTGGCGCGGCCATGCGGCGGCGCTGTGGCTCCAGCTTTGCCAAGAGGCGCGGCAACGGCAAGCGGACGGCCGCCGCCATGCGCCGATCGTAGTGGGGTACGACGTGGACGCGCAGAGTGTCCGCGCGGCCCGAGCGAACATTGAACGGGCAGGCCTGCGCGGCCTCGTTCAAGTCGAGAGGCGCGATATCGCCGACTGTCAGGCTCCCAAAGGCACCAAAACCGGCGTCGTGATCATGAATCCGCCCTATGGCGAGCGTCTGGGCGAACTGGATGCGCTCAAGGTCTTGTATGCGCAATTGGGCGTGGAGTTGAAGACCAAGTTCCCGGGGTGGACAGCCTACGTGCTCACCGCGAGCGAGGTTTTGGGCAAGCGCTTGGGCCTGCGGGCCACCCGGTCGCATCAGTTTTTCAACGGGGCCTTACCCTGTCGCCTGTTGTGCGTGCCGATTCGTCCAGCCGCGGCCGAAATTCAGCCGTCGACGGCATCGGCCAAGGGAACGTCGCCCGCCGTGGTGAGGGCCCACGGCCAGTTCGCGCCTTCCGGCGACGAAATGTTCGCCAACCGACTGGCGAAGAATCTGAAACGTTTGAGGCCCTGGGCCAAACAACAGGGCATTTCATGTTTTCGAGTCTATGATGCTGACATGCCAGAGTTCGCCGTAGCGATCGACGTCTACGAGGATTGGGTGCACGTCCAGGAGTACGAGGCGCCGGCCACGGTCAATGCCCTGCGGGCCGCCACCCGTTTGCGCGGCGTTATGACGCAACTGCCGGACCTTTTGGACGTACCCAAAGGCCATGTGATACTAAAAATTCGACGGCGCAAAGGGGATCACGGCCAATACCCCCGTTTTAGCGCCAAAGAGAAATTCCACGTCGTACAAGAGGGGGACTGCCGGTTCCTCATCAACCTGTCTGATTACCTGGATACGGGTCTTTTCTTGGACCATCGGCGCACGCGCGCGCTGATACGGAAGATGGCAGAAGGGACACGGTTTTTGAATTTATTCGGCTACACCGGCACGGCCAGTGTCTCCGCGGCCAAAGGGGGCGCCCGCTCGACCGTGACCGTGGATATGTCCAAGACGTATCTGGCATGGGCCGAAAAGAATTATGAACTCAATGGGCTTTCACGTCGGACCAACCATCTGATCGACGCCGACTGCCTGGCGTGGCTGGAGGCAGCGCACGGTTCATTCGATCTCATTTTTTTGGATCCGCCGACGTTTTCGAATTCCAAGCGCATGCGTCAGACGTTTGACGTGCAAAGAGATCATACGTGGTTGATAAGAGAGGCTATGAGGCTTTTGGCGCCCGGCGGCACGATGATCTTCTCAAACAACTTCCGCCGTTTCAAAATGGACGCGAGGACGCGGGAGGAATTTGAGGTCCAAGACATCACCCGGGCGACGATCGACGCCGATTTTTCGCGCAATCCGCGCATTCACCATTGCTTCCAAATTCGTAATGGGGGACGCGTAACGATGCGCCCACGACTCTCGAGAAACGGGACGTAGGGAGGTTATGAAGGTTATCGAAATGAAGCCGTAATGGGGGCGGCCCCGTCTTTGTCGCCTTCGCCGGCATGGGAGGTTCCGAAGTCCAAGGTCCGAGGTCCAATGTCCAAAGTCCGAGGTCCAAGATCCAAGGTCCGAAGTCCCCGGTCGTCGAGCCGCGAGCCGTGAGCCGCGATGGTGCGGAGAAACGGGGCGCTCAATGCGGATTGCGGATTGGGGAATGCGGAATGGCCACACAGAGACGAGAGCCGCGAGCCGCGATGGTGCGGAGAACCGGGGATACGGCCACAGGGGGAGACGACAGAAGGCAGAAGGGTCTCTTGAGCTGAGGTGCAGAGGAGCAAGGGAGAATCGGGGCGCTCAATGCGGATTGCGGAATGCGGAATGATCGGCAGAGCCGAGAGCCGCGAGCCGCGAGCCGCGATGGTGCGGAGAAACGGGGAATCGGCGAGACGGAGAGACGGAGGCGCGGGGCAGAGCCGAGCTTGGCGGTCGTGACAGATCGCCGTGGCGAGTGTGACGACCCGGCGGCAGCCCGCGGCCTGCTGCACACCCTGCGCGCTGGGCGCCGTTGCGGTTTGCGGTGGCGCCTGCCGTGTCCAGGGGAAGGAGAAGGTCACTACCTCGCCTGGACAGTTCTGCCTCGATGCGGTATACTGATTTCGCCTATGTGTGGGCCAGCCCAGCGGTGACCTCGTGGCGCGTCTTGGGCCGTGCGGCCCAAAAGCAAATTCTTACCAGGCAGCTAGTTGATATGCTACGGCCTCGGGGAGGACCTCGATGAAGAAAGCGATCGTGCTGCTCGCGGTTTTTCTCGTGCTCTTTGGGACGATGCTCCCGAGCCCTGTCTGGGCGGGAGGGGGCTGGTACGGCGGGCACTCTGGTGGCCACGGCGGTTGGTGGTGGTGGCCCGGGGCCATCATCGGTGGCCTGGCGCTCGGCGCCGTCGCCATCGTGACGGCTCCATTCTTGGCACTGTCCGCAGCGTCGGCGTATCCCCCACCAGTGGCGTATGCGCCGCCCGTGGCGTATGCCACGCCGCCGGCGTATTCAGTACCGCCGACGTACTTCCCTCCGCCGCCGAGCTACCAGCAAGCACCGATCTACGCGCCGCCCCGGGCCGCCGCTGTCCAGCGGGAGGTCGTCTATCCAAACGGTCGGTACGTGCTCTACGGCGACGGAGTGCACCAGCCGTGGCAGTGGGTCTGGGTGCCGTCAGCGTCGCCGCCGCCGCCTCCGCCTCCGCCTCAGTAGACGTCGGGCGGCCGAGCGGCGCGGCGAGCTTCGCGAACTTGCAGAGCGGTGGACGAGCCTCGCGGGCGCCGTGCTTGTAGGCCACCATCCGGCAACCGTCGTACTTCTCCTCTCAGACGGTCAACCCTTGCGTAACGGCGTCAGCGTCGGTCCCTATCGTTTGATAAGACGAACCTCTCCATTACGGACATCTCCTGTGACGCCGGAACGCGCATAGGCCCGCCTCTGTCCCCGTTGACTAACCGCTCCGACGCTGTGATGGGGGACCCGGCCGTTTCTTCGGTGCCAAGGAGGAGAGGCTAGGAGGCGAGGAGGCTAGCAGGCTGGGAGGATTGGAAGCGGAGAAACGGAGAACCGGCAACGATTCCCCCGCCTGCCAGGCCCCGGCGGAGTGGAACGGGAAAGGCCGGCGTCCCCAGCGCGCATGGGGCGAGGGGACCCCGCACCGGCGACTATCCTGGGGGCGGTTGTGCTATCCTCTGGATATGGGACGAACGTCGGATCTCCTCGGACCGCTCAGGCTGCCCTTTCTGCTCCTGCCGCCGACCTGCGTGGCGACCGGCGCAGGGGTAGCCTTCTGGCGCACGGGACACATCCACTGGGGGGTCGCCTTGTTGGCCTTTGTCGGTGCCGTGTGCGCCCACGCCGCGGTCAATGCGCTGAACGACTTCTCCGATTTCCGCACGGGCGTGGATGCGCGAACGCAGCGCACGCCCTTTTCCGGAGGCAGCGGCACCCTCCAGCGCCGGCCGGAGCTGGCCGGATACGCGCTCGGGATCGGGCTTACGCTGGCCCTGGTCACCGCGCTGATCGGCGGCTACTTCGTGCTGCGGGTCGGCCCGGCCGTCCTCCCGCTCGGGGTGACGGGCCTGGCGGCGGTGCTCCTGTACACGCCGTGGCTCCACCGCAGTCCGCTCCTCTGCCTGGTGGCGCCGGGGCTAGGCTTCGGGACCTGCATGGTCATGGGCACCGATGTCCTCCTGGGCGGCGGATACTCATGGGCCGGCTTCTTCGCCTCCCTCGTCCCGTTCTTCCTCGTGAGCAACCTGCTCCTCCTGAACCAGTTCCCGGACGTCGCGGCGGACCGGGCGGGCGGCCGCCGGCACCTCGTCATCACCCACGGTCTGCGTGCCGGGGCCGCGGTCTATGCCATTTTCCACGCCGGGGCGTTCCTGTCCCTCGCCGCCGGAGTTGCGCTGGGAAGCCTTCCATCCCTGGCTCTGCTTGGGCTGGCAACCCTCCCGCTCGCCGCACTCGCCTCACGGGGCGCTTTCCTGTACAAGGAAGGCTCCCCGAACTCGAAGCTCCTGCCCTCCCTCGCCATGAACGTCGCGGTCACGTTGCTGACCCCCTCCCTCGTGGCGGCCGGCCTGTTCCTCGCCCGCAGCTAGCAGGGATCCGCAGCGTACTTCCAAGGTCCAGCGTCCCACGTCCGAAGTCCAAGGTCCAACGTCCAAGGTCCAACGTCCAAAGTCCGAGGTCCAAGGTCCAACGTCCAAAGTCCCGGGTCATCGAGCCGCGAGCCGGGGAGGAAGAACCGATAGCGATAGCGAAAGCACGAAGAGCCGATAGCGATATCCGACAGCGATAAAGCGAGCCGAGCACCAGCCATCGAGCGCCGAGAAATGAATCGGCGCGGCCGTTTGTTTTGGGCGATCCCGCTTTGAGCGGGATCAGGCAAGTCCCGCTCTCGAGGGGTGAGGAGCAACCCAAGAGGGAAGATCCTCCTCTTTCATTCCCTTGAACTTGCAGCTATACGGACAGGTCGCACACAGGCCCTTTAGCGGGGGAACGGGTTTCTCGCCCTTTATGGGTTCGATGAGGGAGATCACCCTTTTCACATCTGGCTCCGCCCCCTCGGCGACCAGCACCACGGAGCCCTCCGATCCTCCGATGCCTCCCGCGGCGACCAGCTTCGTACTGACATTGGCCAGGATCTTCAGCGCGCGAATCTCGGTGACCACATTGGCATTGCAGAGGATGAACATCCCAAAATTGGCGCCCAGTGAGTAATCGAATGTCTTCGATCCCACGGCGGCCACCGCCTCGGGGACAGAGGGGATGAGCTTCTCCAGCCCCACGGGGACCAGGTAGCGAAGGCCCGTCGAGGTGAGAATTCCAAGCGAGTTGCCCACTGTGCCCCCGTCCCAGCCCGAGGTGATGATCCCCACGTTTCCCAGCGGATCAATTGCGTTCGCTCCCTTGATGAAGACAGTATGAATGGAGAAATCCTCCAGCGCCGCCCGGATATCTTTCTTGGAGACTCGGCCCCGCTCGAGGATGATCGGAAAAGGGTGCCGGTCGCTGGCATTGGTTGCGCAAAGGAAGCCAGAGCAATTCGTCCCCGCAGTGAAGCGCTGAGGCTCGACCTTTTCCCCCAAGAGCTCTTGGGCGATGAATCCATTCGTCGTGCCGCCGGCCAGGATGATATAGGCCCTCTCCCTGGCGATCTTCACCTCTTCCATCTGGACGACGGCCTTGGCGATCAGTCGTCTTGACTCCGCCGGGGTTAGAGTAAACACCGCCTTCATGTCCTCGCTCCTTTCTCAGAAGAGACCAATGACGATCGGGTCCCTGGCAAGGTTCTTCCCCGCTTTGATGTTGAGAAAAGATTCTCCTCGGGTGCAGTGGGGGATGATCCTGGACCCAAAGCGATCCTCCACGTAACGCCATGAGACCGGCAGGATGATCGGGCCAGCCCTCTCTCGGTGTCAAGGCAAATCAGGCTGCGGGCGCGACTTGTTCGCTCGGGTGTGCTCACCATCGGGGTGCAGCATCGCAACGCGGCTCGGCACGAACGGATCGGTGAAGACGGTAGCGGCGGGAATACGGCGCCGCTCCAGGAGGATGCGGTCCTGCGTACCGCTCGATCAGCAGGGGCTTCTGCCGTGGGGACTGGAAAGGCACGTAAGACCAGTCAAATGCCGTTCTGGGGCTTTACATTAAATTTCGATGAAATTGGCACTTTCTTCTTGCATGGCCTTCAGTGGCCCATTATATTGACACGGTTTTTGCCCGATCCAGAGAATCTATTCTCGCGGATCGGGATCTAATGCGGTAGGGGCGAATGGACGCCCCGTAGCCCTGCCCAGAGCGGCAGGAAGGAGCGGCTAGAAATGGCTGAGAGCAAGGTACAAAAGGTGGCTCGCCAGAGCATTGCGCGGAAGTCTGTCGGCAACTGCCAGTGCGGTGGCGAGCTGATCTGGGCCCAGGTGATCATGACCCGCCCGCGGATGATGAAGGTCTGCGAGAAGTGCGGCACCTTCCACGAGAAGGAACAGTCCTAACCGCCCCCTCGCCTGATCCACACTCTACCCGGATCTCCAAGCGCTCTGTTCCGATCGGATCCTCATCCGATGGGCCAGGTGTGTGCGGAGGAGTCTTCGCTCTCTTCCCGTCAGTTACGCCGGCCGATTCCCTTGGGCGTTTGGCGCAAATCAGCCGACCCGAGATTGAGACCACTTGACGAGCCACCCTTCTCCTGCTATGAATCGCCTCAATGAGGATTGCAGGTAATCCCAATGATATCAACTAATTATCTCCATCCTCTGATGTACCACCTGAAATCATCAAGTCCCTCCTCAGGAATCGCCTGGCAGAATTATTGGTGAGCTCCTTTAACGGTCCCGAGAAGCCTTCTGCTAAAGATATGTGTGCTGGGAGACGGCGTCCAGACATGATCCGCCAGGAGTACCTTTCGGTGAACTGCTCCGGGAGCGAGGCCGCGAGGCACCACGCGAGCGGATGCTGGAGGGTCTCATCGCGGTCACGGGTCACAAGCCGCTCGATTGGGGTGCGGATCCGACCGTTTGAGCTGTGGCGTGTGCCGGCCTGCGACTTCAAGCTCCCTTGTGAGCCGGTCGACCAGAACAAGTGCCCCGCGCCGGCCCTGTGACGAGGCTGACTTTGCCGTCCAGTGAGAACTTGGGCTGCATCAGCTCTGGTTCCTCGGTGGCAAGATTGCGACACCCCACCCTTACGGACATCGCCGCTAAGTTAATTTGCAACCCATGGAATTCATTAAGAGCTTCAGCCTCGCTTTGCCTCCCGGCCCCGGGGGTCCCCCTCGGACGGCGAGGCCGCGACGGCACCCCGTCCGCGGGGACGGGGTGGGGCGGGCTTGCTCCGGGTCGGCCCGCCACAGAGCGGGCCTCCCGCCGGGGCGAACGCCTGTTCCTCCCGCGGAGAACTGGCCGGCCCAGGGGGCTCGGAGAGGCTGCCGCACGCACCCTCCGGCGACCGGACCGGACCCAACGCAAGCGTTGGGTACCCCCCCACCGCACGGCGGGTACCCAGCCGCAAGGCTGGGTGTGCTCGGGGCACCCCCGGGGCGGGGTCGAGACCCAATTATCTTAGCGGCGATGACCCTTACCGAATGGTGATTACCGTCTTGACCCGGTGGGGAGAGCGGAAGTCCGCCAGAGCCTGCCCGAGCTCTTCGAGGGGCCTCAGCTCAGTCAAGAGCGGAGCGACACGGACTTTTTCCTCTTTCAGAAGGTCGAGGACGGCCGGAAACTCGTCCGTGTAGATCATGGAGCCCAGGATGGATAGCTCCTTTCGGGTGATTAGGGTTGACAGCACAGGGTATTCCTTCTCGGGGAGCCCCGTGAGCACCACCCTGCCGCCCGGCGCACAGAGCGCGACGATGTGCCCAAGCGCCTCCAAGATGCCGCTCGTTTCGTAAACCACGGAGAACGTGCCCGCCTCGGGCTCCAGCTCCAAAGATGAACGAAACACCCGCTTTGCTCCCAGGTTCGCCGCGAGGACCAGTCGGGGTTCGGCGATGTCCAAGGCGGAAACATCCGCCCCGGCAAGGGCAGCAAGCTGCACGAATAGAAGCCCGATTGCGCCAGCCCCATACACGAGGACCCTTTCCCCGGAATCGGGGAGGGCTTTGCGAAAGCCATGAAAGGCCACTGAGAGAGGTTCGGCAAATACGGCGGCTTCATAGCGAAGCCCCTCCGGAAGGGCCCACACGAAGCTTTCTGGGGCGGCAACGTACTCGGCGAACACGCCGTGGACATCCAACCCCAGCCGCACCTTGTGGCGGCAGATGTTGATCCTGCCGCTTCGGCACATGTCGCACGCCCCGCAGGCGAAATTGGGCTGCAGGACGACCCGGTCTCCGACCCGGAACCGTGTAGCCCCAGCGCCCAGCGCTGCAATTTCACCCACCGCCTCGTGGCCCAACACCAGCGGGAGCGGCCCGCGGACCGATCCAGAGTAGACGGCATAGTCAGTGCCGCATATTCCTGCCTCTCGAAGGCGCACCAGGACTTCGTTCGGTCGCGGCTCAGGGGCAGGGATGTCCGCGATTTCGATCCTTCCGGGTGCAACGAGAACCGCCGCCTTCATCGTCCTCTCTCCTTTGTCGGGCTGGCTTTCGCCGTTGACGAGAATCAGGACATATTCTGCCCTGCGCCAGAGACTCCCCTAGATCTCCTCAATGCTTAAAAGGCCAGAGGTGCCCCGGGTCCGGCAGGACGGGCGCCTGAGTGGGCTTTGCGATCACAATGGGGCCCGGGCATATCGTCTCCATGTCCGTCGCGTCCGAAGATCAGGATTCAGTCAGACACGAATTATGTGCCAGTCGCGCCCCTGATCCCCAAACCCCTCGCATCCACTCTGTGTGACCGCCACGGCATCCTCCATCTTCACGTGCCCAACCTCCGGGTGAATGAACTCCGTCTCGATCGAGAGGATCATGCCGGCCTCCAGTGGCCGTGCCTGGTTGGGCGAGAGATCCGGCTGCTCGTACGGCACCATCCCGATACCGTGAGCCACAAATCTGCCGTAGGGAGCGAAGCGGTGCGCCCGGAGCGCCCTCTCCCCCTCGAGGAGAATTTCGCGGCACGGGATGCCCGCTCGCACCAGATTCCGGACGTGATCCTGTATGTCCAGGCAGGCAGCGTGCAGGTCGCGAGCGAGGGGCGGGGGCTCGCCCAAGCAACCCATGCGGCAGATGTCGGCCAGGTAATCTGCCTCCTCGCCTCCCGCGTCGATGTGCAACACCTGCCCGCGTTCCCAGCGAGCGACCGAGGGGGCCCGTAAGGTCCCGGGCCCTGCGCAGGTGAAGGCCCAGAGGAACGAGAGATTCCTTTTCGCCATCTCCCGGCTCACGCGTTGGGCGATCTCTGCGGTGGTAATTCCCGGCCGGCCGTCGGCGAAGGCGCCCTGGATCGCCTCGGCTACCCGATCGTACACACTGCGCAGACGGGCCAACTCGGCAGGCGTCTTCACGGCACGGAGTTCATCGAGGATGGGTGTCGCATCAACGAAATTCGCCTGCGGGAGCCCGTGCTGCAAGGCAAGGAAAGCGTCCGCCGGCAGGAAGGGCATTTCCACGCCGATCGCGCCTTCGCCGAGGCCGAAGTGCTTCAATGCTCGGATGACCCCTTCAGCGGCAGGGAGCGTTCCACCGGCTGTCTCGAAACGGTGGGGGATCCAAAGCCCGTTTGCTTCGATTTGCCCCCGCTCGCCTACGCGGCCGACGTAGAAGGTTTCCTCGACCTGCCCGTAGGGGACGCCGACAAAGGGCAAATACTGGCTCCTCCCCACGCGACTCGTCTGCGCAAAGAAGTGGAAGTAGTAGCCGCCAGTGAGGTACCGGACATTGTGCCGAGCGCAGGCGAGGAGGAGCCTCAGCCCTGATTGCTCCATGAGACGAGTGAGCTTCTTCCCATCAAACGGAACCACGCTTCCCCTCCTTCCTGCCGAGATTGCCTCCGGCTATCAGAAGCATTCGACGCATACGTTCGGACATTGCCGGCCATGCTCTGAGGACCCCCCGAAAATAGCTTTTCAGCCTATCCTGTTTGACCTTGCCGCGGTCCACTGGAGAGACGCCAGAAAGAAAAGAAATCCCTTGACAGCGATCCTAAATAGATGCTATGCGTATTTTTGGAATATTTCAAGAATATTTTTTCAGCATTTCCGATAGGTCGAACCAACAATGAAAGAAGCCAAGAGCAAGAAGCTGCGTGTTTACGAAACGCTCAAACAGCGGATCATCAACCACGCGCTGGCACCCGGCGGGCCGATCAACGAGGCCATCCTTTCCAAAGAACTCAAGATCAGCAGGACCCCTATTCGGGAGGCCCTGCAGCAGTTAGAGAAAGAGGGATTCATCGAAAACATCCCGGGAAGGGGCAACTTTGTGTCCCGCATCTCGATCCAGGACGTCCGGGAGACCTTCGAGATCCGAGAGATTCTGGAGGGCGAGGCGATCAAGCGGGCGGCGCTCAGGCGCGACCCGGGAAAGCTCGAAGCGATCCAAAAGGCTTTCGAGTCGTCGGAACAGCCTTCCCAGGACAGTCCATCGCGACATTTTCGCTCGGGCGATCAGATTCATGCGTTCATCTTCGAGTCGATTGGAAACCAGCGTCTGATGGAGATCTACCGACGTCTTCAAGATCACATCGTTCGGCATCGGATTCATTTCTTCAACAATTTCCATGTAGGGCGGTCGCAGGAATCGTACAAGGAGCACCTGGAGATCCTGGATGCGTTGGCCGCGCAGGACCCCGCACGCTGCGAGCAGGCCATAAAGGTGCACCTCAGAAATTCCCTAGAGTACATCAAGAGCATCATTTGAAGCGGGCACAGGAATCAACCTGTGGCAGCGGCCTTCTGCCTGCTCGGTTGAGTCCCTGCGGGCGGAAAGGCAAGCCGCAGCGGGAGATGTCATCCGCAACAACACATCGATGCGATTGTGCGGCTTCGGCGGAGGGGAGTCGGTGATCATGATTCACATCAAGACAAAAATCGAAAGACCGTCGAAGGAACTCATCGAACGCTTCAGAACCCTCGGAGCGGCTACCGTTCACGAGGCCTCCGGCCGGAAAGGGGCCGTGGATCCTGCGATCAAACCCATTCGCAAGGGCCTTCGCCTCTGTGGTCCGGGCTTCACTGTGCAGTGCGCTCCCGCAGATAATCTGATGCTCCACAAGGCGTTGGAGAAGGCCCAACCCGGCGATGTGCCTCGTCACCTCGGTGAGCGGGTATCCGGAGGCCGGCTACTGGGGCGGCCTCATGGCCACTTCTGCCCTGGCGCGTCGACTCGGAGGGCTCGCGATCGACGGTTGCATCCGGGATTCGGAGGAGATCATCGAGATGGGATTCCCGGTCTTCGCCCGGGGGTTCTGCATCCGCGGCACAGGCAAGTCGGTCCCGGGCCTGATCAATCATCCCACGATCCTTGGGGGAATCGTCGTCCAACCGGGCGATCTCATCCTCGGCGATGACGACGGCTTGGTCGTGGTGGAGCGGGCCGACGCCGAGTCGGTTCTTGAGAAGGCGCTCAAACGGGTGGAGGCGGAAGCGAAGAAGTCGGAACAACTCAGGAGCGGCGTTTCCAGCGTAGAGCTCAACAAGCTCGCCAAGATCTTCGAGGCGCTTGGGCTTGTCGAGGAATGATCGCATGCCTACTGTCAGGCCGGAACGGTTGAAAGAGGCGGTGATCCAAGTGCTGAAAGGGTACGGCACCGCCGAGGATGAGGCTTCCCTCGTCGCAGAAAGCCTCGTTCGTGCCGAGATGAGGGGAACGGATACCCATGGGCTGCAGTACCTCAAGCTACTCGTCCAACGGCTTGACGCCAGGATGGTGCTGGTCCCGACCCGCGTGACGATCCTCAAGGAAGATGGCGCGACGGTCCTGCTCGACGGCGGAAACGGGATCGGTCAGGTGGCGGGCTGGAAGGCCATGGAGATGAGCCTTCACAAGGCCCGAGAGTTCGGAATTGGACTGACCCTCGTGCGGAATACAAACAACATCGGGTTCCTGGCTTTCTATACGATCCATGCTGCAGGGCAGGGGTTTGTCGGCATCACGATGGGTAATGCGAACGCCGCCATATCCCCGTGGGGCGGCGCGGAGGCTTTTTTCGGCACGAATCCGATTTCCATCGCGGTTCCCGGAAGTGATGGACCGCTCGTGTTGGACATGTCCTCGAGCCTAGTCGCGCGGGGCAAGATTCGCAAAGCGCAGCGATTGGGCGAGAAGATCCCGCTAGGATGGGCCCTCGACGAATTCGGCGTGCCGACGGAGAATGCGGGTGCCGCGCTCAAGGGGACGGCACTTCCCATTGGAGGGCCGAAAGGCTACGGCTTGGCCCTCATGGTCGATGTCCTGGCCGGGATGCTCTCCGGCAGCGCGTTCGGGCAGGGGGTCAAGAGTTTCCATCAACTCACGGGGCCGACGGGTGTCGGCGCACTGATCCTCGCGATCAATGTCGAGCGCTTCATGCCTCTCGCCCAGTTCAGGAACCTCATGAAGGGGTATGCCGATTCGATCCGCAGCAGCAAGAAGGCGAAGGGAACGGCCCGCATCTATCTGCCGGGGGAGATCGAGTCCGAGAAAGAGAAGATGAGCCGGGAGCGGGGCATCGAACTGAGCGCGGTCTCCCTCGAGACGCTGAATCAACTGCTGGAAAAGGTGAGGAGCCCGATGCGGCTCTGAGGAGAAGGGGCAAACAAGGGGGAGTTTTCCTCGGGGGTTAGCAGACCATGAAGTGGATCATTCGCGTCAACACGAGAAGCGGGGAAATCATCAAACAGGAAGCCTCCTCAGAGGAGATGCGCTGGGGCGGACGGCTGCTGGTCTCGAAGTTCCTGCTGCGTGAAGTTCCTCCTACGTGCGACCCGCTCGGGCGATACAACAAACTCATCATTACGCCCGGCCTGCTCGGGGACACCTCGATCACCACAACCGGAAAGTTCTCCGTCGGCGGGAAGAGCCCGTTGACCGGAGGGGTGAAAGAGAGCGACGTGGGGGGCGAAGCCGGCAGACAGCTTGCGCGCCTCGGCATCAAGGCTCTGCTCCTCGAGGATCTTCCCGATACGCCGCATACGAATGTCCTCACTATCACCGCACGCGCCATGACCCTCTCGGCCATGCCCGAGCTCAAGGGCAAATGGGTGACGGAAACCTTTCAGGCCCTGCGAAACCGCTTTGGCCCCAATGCGGCGATCATGTGCGTCGGTCCGGCTGGGGAGATGAAGCTGCTGAGCGCTGGCGTGGCGGTGACCGATGCGCAAGACATTCAGCTGCGGAAGGCGGCCCGGGGCGGTCTCGGGGCCGTGATGGGGTCGAAGGGCATCAAAGCGATTGTCATCGACGACACGGGTGCGCCGCCTCCGCCGGTCTTCGATCAGGCCCTGCTCCGTGACACAAGCAAGGAATTCGTGCAAATGATTCTTGCGGATCCGAAGACCGAGAACCGGCACAAGTATGGGACTCCCGCGATTCTCATGGCGGCGAACGCCCTGGGGCTCTTGACCACGAGAAACTTTAGCGTAGGCCAATTCGAACACGCGGAGGCGATTTCCGGGGAACGCGTGGCCGAGGTGATCGAGGAGCGGAGCGGCGAAGGGCGGTCCGGGACGCTCTGCATGCGAGGGTGCGTCATCCAGTGTTCCAATGTCTTTCCGGATGCATCCGGGAAGAAGGCGGTGGCCTCGATCCAGTATGAGAACATTGCCCTCCTGGGCTCCAACTGCGGCGTTGGAGACCTGGATGGGATTGCGGGAATGAATGACCTGTGCAACCAAGTCGGGGTTGACACGATTGAAACGGGGGCAGCCATTGGGGTGGCCATGGAGGCGGGGGTCATTCCGTTCGGCGATGCGGAAGGGGCGAAAGACCTGATCCGCGAGATCGGCCAAGGGACCTATTTGGGCCGGATCCTGGGGAGCGGGGTGGTGATCACAGGACGGGTGCTGGGTGTTCGGCGGATCCCGGCGATCAAGGGCCAGGCGATCCCCGGTTACGACCCGAGGGCGCTCAAGGGAAACGGCGTCCTGTACGTCACCTCACCCATGGGCGCCGACCATACGGCGGGGAATGCGTTCGAAACCGCCACGACCGTCAATCCGTTGGGGCAGGAGCGGCAGGTCGAGAATTCACGCAAGCTGCAGATCCGGGCGGCCATTCTCGATACCATGGGGCTCTGCCTGTTTACCCGCCCGCCCTTTGTGAAGAAGCCCGAATTCTTCGCGATGTTCCTGAAGGGTCGATATGGCTGGGACGTGACCTACGACGATGTCCAGAAGATGGGGATCGAGTGTCTCAGCACCGAGCGGGAATTCAACCGGCGCGCCGGAGTCTCCGAGGAATTCTTCGATGTGCCGGAATTCATGCGGGAAGAACCCCTGGCCCCACGAAAGTCCGTCTACGACATCCCGATGGAGGAAATGAGGCGGATCTGGGACGTCAAGATTCCATCGGATGTCTTTTAAATCCCAGGCGCAGTCATGTCGTTAGGAGGATGCTATGAATGAATTGAAAGATCTGGTGGTTGTCATCACAGGGTCGGGAAAGGGGCTTGGGAAGGGAGATGCGGAGATCTGTTATGCCGAGGGCGCCATGGTCGTCACCTGGGATCGGTCCGGCCTGGCGAAGGGAGTGGCGGATTCGCTGGATCCATCTGGGAAGAGGACGCTGTACGTTCGGGCGGACGTGCGGGAGGAAGATCAGGTGGCGCGGGCCTTCGCCGAGATTATGAAAAAGTTCGGCCGCGTGGACGTGCTGGTCAACAACGCGGGCATTTCGCGCCATAAACCCCTCGAGGAGATGAGCCTCGAGCTCTTCGAAGAGGTGATGAAAACGAATGTGACGGGCATCTTTCTCTGCTGCAGGGCCGTGGCCCCCATCATGAAAAAGCAGGGGCGAGGCAAGATCGTCAACATCGCGTCGCTGGGGGGACGGACCGGCCGTCCCGGCGTGGGCGTCAACTATGCCGCCTCCAAGGCTGCGGTCATCGCCATCACGCAGACCCTCGCCCGGGAGCTCGGTCCCTCGGGGATCTATGTGAACGCGATCGCTCCAGGTCCCATTCTGACGGAGCAAACACGACAGTATCCGCCCGAAGTGTTTGCCAAATGGAATGCCGGGAGGGCGGTCGAAAAGGACGGTTTGCCGGAAGACGTGGCCGCCTCGGTCGTCTTCCTGGCCTCAAAGCGCTCGGACTGGGTCACGGGTGTGACGCTCGACCTCAACGGAGGCATCCTGATTCGCTGAGCGAGTACTGTGGCGGATATGCAGAAACGGGACGTATCATCGAAGGAGGCGGGCATGGCCGAACTGAAGGTCATCAACATCAAGGACGTTCCGGGGGAGCGGCGCGATCCGCCTCGGACGTCGTGGATCTTGGTTTCAGAGAAGACCGTGGGCTCTCAGAACCTGGCCATGGGTGTCAACGAGACCCAACCGGGGAGCATGGTGCCGGAGCACAAGCACGACAAGGAAGAGGAGGTCATGTTCTTCCTCCAAGGGTCGGGGAAGTTCATCACGGAAGACCGGGAGATTCCGATCGGACCGGGGATTGCGATTTACAATCCCCCTGGCAAGACGCACAAGATCCTCAACACAGGGACCGAGGTGCTGCGATTCGTCTGGATTTACGCGCCCCAACTGGCGAGCCACCGCAAGTAACGAGAGGCAAGACTCAACCCTAAGTTCGTGTGGATCTATGCACCGCAGTTGCCGCAGCATCGAGTGCAGAAATAACATCGAGAAGGAGGCAAAGGACACCATGAGCGACTGGAAATTCCCGCCGGCCGGCGGGCACATGGAAAAGCCCTCGAAGATCTATTACCAGACGATGACGAAGAAGGACGTCGAGGAGCGCCTGGAGGTGAACGACATCCTGCTCATCCCGTTCGGCTCGACCGAGAACCACGGCGACGCGCAGCCGTACGGCGAGGACGCGTTCATCGTGACGAGGATGTGCGAGATGATCGCGCAGAAGACCGGATGCACCGTGGCGGAGCCAGTCTGGTACGCCTCGCATCCCTTCGCCCACCTGGGGCAGACGGGGACCGTTCCCATCCCCGACGACCTAACATCGGCGCTCGTGCGCTCGATCGTCTCAGGGTACTGGAACGCAGGGTTCCGCAAGCAGATCCTGATGAGCAGCCACGGGCAAGAATACATCATACCATCGGCCATCCAGGAGTGGGCCAAGAAGTACCAAGTTCCTGCCGTGATCATCTTCCTGGACGTGATGAAGATCATGGGCGACGCGTTGAAGGACAAGGCCCACGGTGGCCCCTTCGAGACCCCCTTCCGGCACGGTGACGAGGCGGAGAACTCCATCTGCCTGGCGCTCTTCCCGGAGTTCGTGCAGATGAAGAACTGCGTCGACACCAAGACGTGGGGCTTCCTGCCCGAGGGGCATATCGACAAGGGCGGCGACATCTACAACTACCCCATCCCCGGCCAGAGCCACGTTGGCGGCGGCGGGGTGGAGTTCGCGCTCTACCCGGAAGGCGTGCTGGGCAAGCCTTCGCTCGCCAAGGCCGAGAAAGCCTACCAGGCCATCGAGAACTACTTGGACTACGTTGTCAAGCTGCACAACGACATCCGGGCGAAATTCCCTCCGGGGGTGCTGCCGGAGGCAAAGTACATGACCCAGAGGAGCGAGGAGGAGATCGATCTCCTCCTCAAGGGGCCGGACAGGGGCGGCAGGCACATCTACACGGTCGCCTGGCCCTCGTGATCGGGAGGATTTTGGTGAAGGCAATCGTCAAGACAGACCAGAGTCAGGGCTCCTATGCCGTTAACCCGGCTCGGGAGAGCCCGCTACTTGGACTATCGGCGGCGGGGGAGGGAGCCTCTCGATCCTCCCTCGCAGTCTCAACACGTGAGGTTTGGACATGAAAGCCATTGTGAAAGCCAGGGAAGAAGCGGGGGCCATGGAGGTCCGGGACCTGCCCATCCCGGAGCCTGGGCCCGGCGAAGTGCTGGTCAAGATGAGGGCCGCCGGAATCTGTTACAGCGACGTGATGATCCTGACCAACAAGTACAAGGGGCGGGTGCCCGTCCCGATCCCCATGATCATGGGCCATGAAGGCGCGGGAGAAGTTGCTGGAGTGGGCAAAGGGGTCGAGCACGTCAAGGCCGGAGACAAGGTAGGGCTGAATCCCCTCTGGGGCTGCGGGCAGTGCGAGAACTGCCTCAACGGGCATCCGAACATGTGCATGACCTGGCGACATCTGGGTATCACCTGCGATGGGACGTTCGCGGAATACCGCGCCGTGCCGGCTTTCACCGCCTGCAAGCTGCCGGACAGCATTTCCCCGATTGATGCCGCCTTTCTCGAACCGATCAGTCTTGCGGTCCGGACCTTCGAGCACGTTAAGCCGGTGCTGGGCGACACGGTGGCCATCATTGGCCCAGGCTCGATCGGGCTGTTCCATCTTCAGGCGTTTAAGTCCGCGGGTGCTTCGAAGATCATAGTCGTCGGCCTTGACCAAGATGCGAAGCGGTTCGAGATCGCGAAAAAATTGGGCGCCGACCACATCGTCAATGCAAGCAAGGAAGACGTGGTGAAGCGCGTGAGGGAGCTCACGAATGGATTGGGCGCGGATATCGTCGTGGAAACGGCGAACCATCCCTCGACGGTTTCCCTGGCCGTCAACCTGGCCGCGGCACGGGGCCGGGTTCATCTGTTCGGTCTCTATCCGGAAGCGACCATGAGCCCCCTGGCTCTCCTCCGAGCCGGCGTGACGATGGCGGGAGATGTGGCCACGCTTCCACGCTATTTCCTCAGGGCCATGCGCTGGGTGGAGTACAAGAAGGTCCTGGCCGAACCCATGGTCACCCGGTCGTTCCGTCTCGACCAGGCGAAGGAAGCCTTCGAGACCTTCAGTCGGGGGGACTCCGTGAAGGTTCTGTTTAAGATGTAGATAGAGGAACTGGTCGCGCGTCATCGGCGGAGCCCGTCTCCTTCGGGTTCGAGAGGCATTATAGGCGATCATGAGTCGGTGCGATGAGGTAGCGCAACTCCTTTCCCGGAGCGATTCGAATGGAAATGGAAGGCCTTGTGGCGATAGTAACAGGATCTGGAAAAGGGTTGGGGAAAGCCATTGCCGAGGCATTCTTCCGAGAAGGCGCTCGAGTCGCCCTGTGGGATGTTGACCTCGCATCGGTGAAGCAGATGAGGGATAGGTTAGATCCTTCGGGGAAGCAGGCTATCGCGGTGCAGGTCGATATTACGATCGAGGCAGAAGTGGACAGGGCTGTTTCAGAGACCGTCGAAAGATTCGGACGACTCGATGTTCTGGTCAACAATGCAGGGATTTCCCGCCATCGCAAAATCGAAGAGCTGACCGTCGAGATGTTTGAATCGGTGATGAAGGTCAATGTCACGGGGACGTTCATCTGTTGCAGGGCGGTCGCCCCGATTATGAAACAACAGAAAAGGGGAAAGATCGTCAATATCTCTTCCCTCGGAGGTCGAACTGGCCGGCCAGGAGTTGCCGTCAACTACGCTGCGTCGAAGGCGGCCGTCATCGGCCTCACGCAAACCCTGGCCAGGGAGCTTGGGCCATCTGGCATACGCGTGAACGCCATTGCTCCCGGCCCGATCCTGACAGAGCAAACAAAGCAGTATGTTCCGGAGCCCTTTGCCTCCTGGAACGTTGGTCGGGCGATCCTCAAGGATGGCTTGCCAGAGGACGTTGCAGGCGCGGCTGTCTATTTGGCGTCGAGTCGGTCAGACTGGGTTACCGGTGTAACGCTCGACGTGAACGGTGGGATCCTGATCCGTTGACAGATGATTTCCCCCCCCTGGAACTGGAGGGTGAAGGGGCCTCACGGCGACTCTGCGTGAAGGGTTGCGGCCCGCAATGCAGCGTCCTCGCCGAATGGGGGAAAGCGCGTGAAACGAGTCAACGGTTTCCCTTGCGGTCAGCCTGGCCGCGGCCCGGGGGCGCGTCGTCCTGTTTGGCCTCTATCCCGAAGCGACCCTCAGCCCGCTGACCCGGTTGAGAAGCGGCGTGACATTGGCCGGAGACGTCGCCGTGCTTCCGAGCCAATTCCTTCGGGCCATTCGCTGGGTCGAGCACAGAAAGGTCTTGGCAGAACCCATGGTGAGCCGCCGATTCCGTCAGGATGAGGCCAGAGAGGCCTTTGAGTGCTTCCGCCAAGGCGAAACGGTGAAAGTGCTCTTCGAGATGTAAAGAGCGGGACGCGTCACGGGTGAGAAGGTGAAGACGCAGAGCACTGTAAGTAGGGATCCTGCAAGATGGTTCAGTGGGCGAGCCGCCGGTGCAGCGGTTGCGTGGGCGATCTTGCAAGGCTTTTCCGGCCGACCGATCCATCGGCGGATGCGTTCCGAAATCGTTATCGTGGAGCCGTGAGGGAGACGCCCGTCACGCTGAAGCGAATCACACCTCTTTATTGAAGGGACCTCCGGATGACCAAGGTCCGTCTCGGAGTTGTCGGACTCGGATGGATTGGGAAGGTCCATGCGGAGACGGCGGCCAGACTGGGCGAGTGCCAGCTGGTAGCGGTCAGCGACGTCAACAGGAGTACCGAGGCAATCGCCAGAACAGTCGGCGCCACATACTACACTGACTATCAGGAGATGATCGAGAAAGAAGGCCTGGAGGGCGTCGTCCTCGCCGTTCCGAATAACCTACACGCGAGCGTAGGAACTGTGTGTGCCCAGGAAGGACTCCATATTCTCTTGGAGAAACCCATTGCCTCCACCCTCTCGGAGGCAGATCGCCTTATCGAATCGGTGAAGCAAAATAATGTGCAGCTGCTCATCGGACATCACAGGAGATTCAATGCCGCCCTTAACACCGTGCGCGGCATGATCCAGGGGCAGCAAATCGGAAAACTGGTTGGAGTCGCGATCGTCTGGAGCATGTTCAAGCCGGCTGAGTATTTCGATGTGTCTTGGAGAAAGACCCAAGGGGGTGGACCGATCCTGATCAACTTGATTCACGAAATCGATAATCTCCGGTATCTGTGCGGGAAGATTTGTCGCATTCATGCGGAAGCGAGTAACAGCGCCCGGGGATTTGACGTGGAGGACTCGCTCAGTGTTTCCGTCAGGCTGGAAAGTGGGGCACTGGCCAGCATCTTCATGTCCGACACGGCGCCCTCCCTCTGGGCCTACGAAGCTACCACCGGCGAGAATCCGTTTTTCTTCCATAGTGCAGAGAATTGCTACTATGTCTTCGGGACAGAAGCGTCGGTGACTTTCCCGCACTTGAAAAAGATCTATTACCAAAGCCATGGAAAGAAAGGCTGGCAACATTCCATCACGGTGAAGGAAGTGCAGGTACCTTGGGCTGATCCGTACGAGGAGCAACTGAAGCATTTTTGCAGAGTTATCCAGGGGCTCGAATCTCCCAGGACGACCGGAGAGGATGCGCGGACCACCTTGGAGATAACTCTGGGCGCGTATGAATCGAGCCAATCGGGACGCCCCGTCGTGTTCGTGTGAGGAGTTCACGACCGACGAGGGGAGTCGCGTGGCCAAAAGCCAGATCCGCGCGAACGAGGGTCGTGAACTAGGCCAGCCACTCCCATTGGCGTGAGACACGCAGCAGGCGGAACGCGCGAACGGGCCGAGGCCGGCAACCGGGCAGCGGAGGAGGCGAGGATGTCCCAGCGAGTGAGCGCTGCCCTCAAGGGAGGCACGGAAATGGATGCCGTGGCCAACCCGTTGGCACGGAAGACCCCCCTCAAGAACAGCTACGCTTTCGCACCGTGGCTGGAACAGACATTTGATGGGGTGCTGGTCTGTATCTTATTCGGGGAACTGGTGCTGATGTTTGGGAACACGATGCTGCGCGCCCTGGTGGGCCAATCCATCGATTGGACGAATGAAGCGGCGGAATTTGCTCTGACGACATTGGCCTTTGTCGGCGGCGCCGTCGCGTACCACCGTGGATTACACATGTCCGTGCATTACGTATTGGACCGCCTCCCCGAAAAATTGCAACAGGTCGGGGAGGCGGCCGGGCATTACATGACGCTGGTCGTCGCCGCCATCGGGATCTACCTCGCCTATCCGATGTTTGCCGGGGCCTGGTCGTATTGGACCCCGGTGCTGCAGATTCCGAAGTCGTGGACCCTAGCGCCCTACATAATCGGCATGGGCCTCCTGGCGATCTTTGCCGTGAGGCGCCTGATGCGCTATCCCCTCCGGATCAGCGTGGGCGCCGGAGTACTGGTCGTGGTGTTGGGAGGGCTCTGGTTCGTGGCGCAGCAATCGACGGGGCGCTGGACCGGGCCGGGCGGGATCCTGTTCGCCGTGCTGCTATTATTGACCATGGTGTTTTCCGGCGTCCCGATCGCCTTTGTCTTGACCATCGTGTCGTATCTCTATGTGGTGAGCGCCACGTCCGCCGAGATCATGGCGGTCCCATTTGCGATGCAAAACGGGATCAGCAGCTTCATCCTGCTGGCGGTGCCCTTCTTCATTTTGGCCGGGAATATCATGACCGAGGGGGGCCTGACCAAACCCCTGGCGGACTGGGTGTGCTCGTTGGTGGGCCAGTTTCTCGGCGGGCTGATGCAGGCCGTCATCGTCAGCATGTACATCTTTTCCGGGATTTCGGGGTCCAAGATCGCAGATGTGGCCGCGGTGGGCACCGCCTTGAGAGGCATGTTGAAGGAGCAGGGCTACCATCCCGCCGAGAGTACGGCCGTGTTTGCCTCCGCGGGCATCATGGGCGAGACGATTCCGCCCAGCCTGGTCATGATGGTGCTGGCCTCGATCACCACGCTATCCGTGGCCACCTTTTTTGTGACCGGAATGGTGCCGGCCACGTTGATGGCCCTGTCCTTGATGGCCTTCATTTACTTCCGGGCGCGGGTCAAAGGCTGGCCCCGGTGCGCAAGAGTGCCCTGGGGCCAGCGGATCCATCTCACCGTGCGGGCATTCCCGGCCTTGTTGGTGCCGGTCATCCTAGTGGTCGGCATCGTGGGCGGGATTGCCACGCCGACCGAAGTGTCCTCCTTTGCGGTCATGTATGCCATTGTCATTGCCCTCTCAGTATATCAGAGCTTGGGCGTCCGCGGGTTATTAACGGCCATGGGCCATGCGGCCGTGACGTCCGGGATGATCCTGTTTATGGTAGCCGCGGGCGGTGCATTCTCCTGGGCCCTGACCATTGGCGGATTGCCCGATCTCATCACCCGGTTTCTGAACAGCCTGGGCGGCTCGGCGGTCGTGTTCATGGTCATGTCGATGCTGACCTTGATCATCATGGGATCGATTCTGGAAGGGCTGCCATCCTTGCTGATTTTTGGCCCGTTGTTGCTGCCTCTCGCCGGGTCCTACGGGATTAATGCCTTGCACTTCGGTATCGTGCTCATTATTGCCATGGGTATCGGCACGTTCATTCCGCCCTTCGGCATCTGCTATTTCGTAACCTGCTCGGTGCTGGAGTCCACGGTGGAAGAGGCCACCTCCAGGTTCTTGCCGTATCTCGCCATCATTTTTGTCGGGTTCATAGTGATCGCGGCCGTTCCGTGGTTCAGCTTAGCGTTACCAGCGGCCTTGCATCTGTCTATCAAATAGACAGGGGCTCTTTGTCGTTCGCACGTCGGGAAGGAGGTGAGCGCGCCAGAGGTGAGCAGGGGCTATCCCACACGCTTTCGACACAATGGAGGAGACGAGAATGCGCACGCAGCGAAGCAGGTTCGTCGCCGTCACGATCGGTTTTCTGATGCTGGCAGGGCTCTCCCTGCTCAGCGCGCCGCCCGTTCGGGCCGCGCAGTTCCAAATCAAGCTGGGGCACGGGGATCCGGCGGATGTGTACACCTCCCGGAAGGCGGCCTCGTCGACGGTCTTCAAGCAGATGGTCGAGAGCGAGACGGGGGGCGCGGTAGAGGTGCAGGTGTTCCCCGCGGGGCAGCTGGGGGGCGAGAACGCCCTGGCGGAGGCGACGAAGCTGGGCAACATCCAAATCTCCATGCTCTCCGCGCCCTTCAGTAACTATTGCAAGGAAGCCCAGGTCCTCGACATTCCCTATCTCTTCTCGTCCTACCTGGTCGCCTGGAGGACCCTCGACGGGCCCTTCGGGAAAGAGCTCGCCCAGGAGTGCCTGAACAAGACCGGCATGCGGGTGCTGACGTACGCCGAGGTCGGATTCCGCGACTTCACGAACTCGGCCCGGCCCATCAAGACGCCCGCCGACCTGAAGGGCCTGAAGTTCCGGGTCATGGAGAGCCCGATCTATATGGCGCTCATCCGGGCGTTCGGGGCCTCGCCGATCCCGATTTCCTGGAACGAGACCTATACGGCCCTCCAGCAGAAGGTCGTCGATGGGCATGAGAACGCGGTGTCCGCGATCAAGTTCGGGAAGATCTACGAAGTGCAGAAGTACCTCACCCTGGATGGGCACACGTTCGGCGTCAGCTTCATGCTCATGAACGAGAAATTCTTCCAGGGGCTGCCCAAGGAGTACCAGACCATCGTGAAGAACGCAGCCCTGACCGCCACGACCGTCGAGAACGGGATCGACGTCCTTGACGTCTCCCTCGGCATTCAGTTCCTGAAAGACAAGGGCATGGAAGTGTACGCCCCGACGCTGAAGGAGAAGGCCGCCTTCCGGGATGTGGCCCAGAAGCCGATCATCGACTACCTCGAGAAGCAGCTCGGCGGCCGCACCTGGATCGACAAAGTGTTGAACGCGGCCAAGGACGCAGAAGCGGCATTGCAGAAGTAGCAACAAACACCCACGCTGCTGGCCAGTGAACTGCGGGGACGGAGGAGTAACGCCGCCCCCGCAGTAGACAGTCGGTGCAGGACAGCCTTACAAATTGGCACGTAAGGGGCTTGATTGACGTGGTGGTTCGAACCCTTGTCCACCTACGAGACATTTTTCCAGGACAAGGAGATCGAGTGCGACCCGTGTCCGTCTATGCGACGCGAGTTGCTCCGCTGGCTCTCCGAGAGGTACGGGCTTCGCTTCCACCGTCGGGTGTTCGACGGCGAAGATCTGGGTAACTCAGTCCTGGTCGTGATCAACGGCCGAGATGCGCGCCACCGTGCGGGGCTCGAGACGCGCCTCGGGCCGGCAGACGTCATCTCCATCCTGCCCATGGTGGCCGGAGGCAATGGACCCAGATTGAAGAAATAGAAAAGGGAAACGCGACCCAAACCGGATATGCCGCGGGGGCGGGCCACTGGGATCTGCCCCCGCGGCTGGCCGTGCTGGGACGGGAGGGCGGACGCATGCGTGAGGCTGTCAAGCGGCTTTGGCCGGAACTCCAGTGGATCAAGGACGCGCAACTGCGCCAGCAGGTCACCGAGACCTGGATCAGGGCAATGGAGCGCAGTCCGCTCAAGCCCGACGATCTCAACCAGATCCCCTTCACGCTGCTCGTGCCCAACTGTCCGATCACCTTCATGGAGCACAAGCGCTGCGTGGTCCACATCGCGCGAAAAAGCGCCGAGGCCATGCACGAGTTCATGGGCCGCGCGCTGGCCATCGACATGGACACGGTGATCGCCGGGGCCATCCTCGCCGATGTCGGCAAGGTGCTCGAATACGAACTCGGCCCCGATGGCAAAAGCCGACAGAGTGAGCGCGGCGAGGCCCTGCGCCATCCTTTTACTGGAGTGGCGCTGGCGCTCGAGTGTGGCGTGCCCGATGCGGTGTGCCACATTATCGCGGCCCATTCGGTCGAGGGCGACCCGGTCAAGCGCACCACCGAGGCTTACATCGTGCACCACGCCGACTTCATGGCGTATCTGCCGTTCAAAAATCCGAAGAATATCAGGCAAAAGTAGGAGGGACCTTGTCCGCCACCCAAGAAATGCCAGCCGCCAAAGAAACCATCACCGCCCAGATGTCTCGCTGGGCCGCCGGCATCCGCTACGAGCACTTGTCCAAAGAGGCCGTCTACCAGGCCAAACGCTTCCTGTTGGACTCGGTCGGCTGCGCGTTGGGCGGCTACCAGCAACACGACGTCAAGATCGCCCTCCAAGTCCTCGACGAAATCGCCGGAGGCGGCCCATCCACCGTCATCGGCACCGGCAAGAAGATCGATGCGGTCTCGGCCTCGCTTGCCAACGCGCTGATGATCCGCTGCATGGATTACAACGACATTTACTGGAAGCAGGACCCGTCGCACCCATCCGACATCTTTCCCGCCGCTCTGGCCTGCTGCGAGCGTGCCAAAAGCGACGGCAAAGAATTGATCGTTGGCCTCGTCCTCGGCCACGAATTCGCAATGCGTTTGTGCGAGGCGGCGTTCCCGGGCATCCGGGAGCGCGGCTGGCACCACGCCACGCTCACCGCTTTCGTGTCCCCGATTGTGGCCGGGCGTGCGCTGCACCTACCGTGGGAGCAGATCCAGCACGCCATCGGCATCTCCGCGAGCCGCCAATGTACGCTGGGCGCCGTCGCCGCCGGCAAGCTCACCATGATGAAGAACACGGTCGATCCCATGGCCACGCAATGCGGCGTTCTTTCGGCTCTGCTCGCGGAAAAAGGCTACACCGGCCCCGAGCACGTGGTCGACGGTAAAGAAGGGCTTGTGCACTGCTTCGGTCCCGAGTGGAAGCTGAATGTCCTTACGGATGGCCTGGGCGAGTCATGGCGCATCACCCGGTGCGGCATGAAGTTCTTCCCGACCGAAGCGCTTACGCACGCGCCCATTTCTGCGGTCCTCGAGCTGGTGAAAGAAAACGACCTGCACCCTGATCAGGTCACGAAAGTCCAGATCCACTCCCTCGCTCGTGTGGTCGACATTCTTTGCGATCCCAGCAAGTACGATCCGCACACCAAAGAAACCGCCGACCACTCGCTGCCCTACGTCATCGCCGCCGCATTGGTCGACCGCCAAGTCACGCCCGTGCAGTTCACCGTGGAAAAGATCATGGACCCGACCATCCGCGCGCAGTTGAAGAAGGTCGAAGTGGTCGCCGATCCTGAGATTGAGAAGGTGTTCCCAGTGCTTCAGCGCGTGATCGTGAACATCCTGACCACGGACGGGCGTTCGTTCGACAAGCAACTTGATTATCCGAAGGGCGACCCGCGCAATCCACTGAGCGACGCCGAAATTGAAGAGAAGTTTGCGGCGCTTGCCGACGGTGTGCTCTCGAGCGGGGCGCAGAAGAAGTTGAAAGAGGCCGTCTGGAACCTGGACAAAATCGGCCCCGTTAGCAAGCTGATGGCGTTAGTGGAGGCCGACGTGCGGGTGAAACGGACGGCAGCTCATCCGAAGACAAAGCAGGCCAACAAATCTAAGCTAAAGGCCAAGGTCAAGACCAAGAAGCGCCGGTGATAGCGCCGGCGTCCCGCCGGCTGTCGCGAGGGCACCGTGCCCTCGCAAATATGAGGTTGCTCTATGGGCCAGACCATCGTTGAAAAAATCGCACAGTCTCATCTTGCCGAGGGCCCGAAGCGGCCGCTGCGCACCGGAGACTTCGTCTCGATCCGCCCGTTCCACGTGATGACCCACGACAACACCTCGGCGGTCATGAGGAAGTTCTTGGCCATCGGCGCTAAAAAGATCCATGACCCGAAGCAGCTCGTCTTCACCCTCGACCACGACATCCAGAATAAAGAAGACGGGAACCTCGCCAAGTACCGTGCCATCGAGGCGTTTGCCAGGCAGCACGGTGTGGATTTCTACCCGGCAGGCTCCGGCATCGGACACCAGATCATGGTGGAGCGCGGATACGTCGTGCCGGGATGTTTTGTCGTGGCCTCCGACTCGCACTCCAATATGTATGGCGCGCTAGGCGCAATCGGCACGGCGATCGTGCGGACCGATGCCGCTGCCGTCTGGGCCACGGGTGAGTTCTGGTGGCAGATCCCGCGCAGCGTGCAGGTGGTGCTGGAAGGGAAGCTCCCGGCGGGCGCCACAGGCAAAGATGTCATTATCACGCTCTGCGGTCTCTACAACCACGACGAAGCCCTGAATGCCGCAATCGAGTTCACCGGCCCTGGCGTCGCCAGTCTGTCAATGGATTCGCGCCTCTCGATTTCCAACATGTCGACCGAGTGGGGCTCGCTGGTGGGCTGGTTTCCGGTAGACGAAGTGACTATCAACTACCTGCGCGCCGTGCAGCAGCGGCTGAAGGCGCAAGGCATCGAGCGCTTCACGGAGAAGGAGATCGAGAATTGGGCTAAGAATCCGCCGCGGCCTGATCCTGACGCTGTCTATGCAGCGCGCATCATCCTCGACCTCGGCCAGGTTACGCCCCATGTCTTGGGTCCCGACACTGTTCAGGTAATGCGATCGCTTGCGGAGATGGAGAAGAGGAAGGTCGCGATCCAGAAGGCGTACCTTGTCTCCTGTGTGAACTCGCGCTTGGAGGATCTGGAAGCAGCGGCGAAGGTCCTTAAAGGCCGGAAGGTCGCGCCCGGCGTGAAGTTCTATCTCGGAGCGGCCAGTCACTGGGTGCAGGAAGAAGTCGAGAAGCGCGGCATATGGCAAACGCTCCTCGATGCGGGCGCGAATCCGCTCCCGGCGGGCTGTGGCCCGTGCATCGGCCTCGGCGTCGGTCTGCTTGAGAGGGGCGAGGTCGGCATCTCCGCCACCAACCGCAATTTCAAAGGCCGCATGGGCTCGCCCGATGCGCAGTGCTACCTCGCTAGCCCCGAAGTCGTCGCCGCCTCTGCTGTCGCGGGTTACATCCGCGGGCCACACGAGCTGGGAGACCGCGCGCCGGCCCGTGAGTACAAGGAATTTGCTGAAGGGGGAGCACCGATCTCGGAGAAAGTCGAAATCCTGCCTGGCTTCCCGGAGCGCGTAGAAGGTCGACTGGTCTTCATCCCGCAAGACAACGTCAACACCGACGCCATCTATGGCAAGGATTACACCTACCGTGACGACATGACGCGCGAGATGATGGCCAAGGTCGTGATGGAGAACTACGATCCCCAGTTTGCTGCGCGTACCCGTGAAGGCGACGTGATCGTCAGCGGCTTCAACTTTGGCACGGGCTCGAGTCGCGAGCAGGCGGTCACTTGCGTGAAGGCGAAGGGGATTTCGTTGGTGATTGCGGCCAGCTTCTCCCAGATCTACCTGCGCAACGCCTATAACAATGGCTTCCTGTGCGTGGAGGTTCCGGAGTTGGTGAAACGACTCCGTGAGCAGTTCGCGACGGAGATTGCAGCGAAAGAGAGGACGATCATCCCGGGCGACGAAATCGATATTGATTTCACCTCGGGGGCGATCAATTGGCGCGGAGAGGAGTTCCCGTTCCCCCCACTCGGCAGTGTGCCGCAGTCGCTCGTCCTCGCCGGGGGCGTAGAGAATTTGGTCGCGAAGCGGATAGGTTTGAGGTGAGTCCCTTTCTGTTGGCGGGCGGGGGCACCCGTGCTAGACGACATTCATAAGGGGAGGTCGCATTATGGCGAAATACACGGTAGTCAGTATGCCCGGTGATGGAATCGGCAAGCAGGTCCTGCCCGAGGCGTTACGGATTCTGAAGGCGGTGGGCTTCGACGCCGAATACATCCACGCCGACATCGGCTGGGAGTGCTGGATCAACGACGGCAACGCGTTCCCCCAGCGGACCCTAGAGTTGCTCGCCAAGCACAAGCTGGGTCTGTTCGGTGCCATCACCTCGAAGCCCAAGAAAGAAGCCGACGCCGAATTGAAGCCAGAACTGAGGGGAAAAGGCTATACCTACTATAGCCCGAGCGTGAGCATGCGGCAGCGCTTCAACCTCGCCACCTGCGTGCGCCCCTGCATTTCGTTCCCGGGCAACCCGGTGAACTTCATCCGCAAGAAAGTTGATGGCGGGTCCGAAGAGCCACGCATCAACGTGGTTGTGTTCCGCCAGAACACGGAAGGCCTGTACGCGGGTGTCGAGTGGACCAACCCGCCGGAGCAGGTGCGCGCCGCGCTCGCCACCCATCCCAAGTTCAAGCCGTTCGCCAGCACGCCCGGTCCGGATCTGGCCATCTCGCTGCGCGTCATCACCCGCAGAGCCGCGCACAAGATCGCCAAGGCCGCGTTTGAGTGGGCGAAGAAGTTTGGTTACAAATCAGTAACCATCTGCGAAAAGCCCAACGTGTTGCGCGAAACGTCGGGCATGATGGAAGAGGAAGCCAAGATCGTTGCTGAGGAGTTTCCGGGCATTGCGCTCCGCTCTACCAATATCGATGCGCAGGCGATGTGGCTGACCAAGAATCCCGAGGACTACGGCGTGGTGCTGACCTCGAATCTCTTCGGCGACGTGATCTCCGATGCGTTTGCTGGACTGGTGGGCGGCTTGGGCTTCGCGGCCTCGGGTAACATCGGCGACGAGGTGGCGGTGTTTGAGCCGACGCACGGCTCGGCCCCGAAGTATGCGGAATTGACTCCGCCCATCGTGAACCCCATCGCCATGTTCCTCTCGGCGGTGATGATGCTGGAGCACGTGGGCGAGATGGACAAGGCAAAACGCATTCGTGAGGCCATCGCCGCCGTGGTGAAAGAAGGCAGAGTGCGCACCTACGACATGATGCGCATTCCAGGCGGTGCGAAGTCCGTCAGTCAGGGCGCGTCCAGCACTATTCAAATGACGGATGCGGTCCTGGTGAAATTGAAGTAGGACAATGAAATGAGCCAGACAACGGGATCCGGCCCCGCAGTGCGCTGGGCTATCGGCCCCCGGCCCCCGAGGCCCGCCCGTGGCCCAGGCTTGCGCTTCCCCATCGATCGGAGTTAGACTTGGCCGCCGTTCGAGACTAACATTCGGGGTGGACCAATCAGTGGGGGCAGGTCAAGTTGCTTCACGATGACAAGGTGCGAGAGGATTATTTGGGGGTGTAGCCCTGAGCTTGCCGGTTTCCAACTAATCCTCCTAGTCCTCATCCTTTGGGGATCTCGAGCGACAGGGGTTCATCGTCAAGGTCGTGGACGAAAAGCAGACGATCGTGAATACGCTTCCGCCTCTCCATCCAGAGTGCTTTACGGGTTGTAAAAAGTGAGCACTGGCCACAATGAAGGATTAGTTCACAAAGGAGGTCCGCAATGAGAAGGATTCTCTTGATGGTTCTGTTCACTGTGTTGGGGGTGGTCCTCTGTTGGGGGTCGGATGGTGCAGCTCAACAGCAGGATAAGGTGACGATTGCCATCGTGGTCGAGCAGAGTGGTCCCGGTGCCGCGGTCGGCGCGAGATGGATCCGAGGGGTGCAGATGGCGGCGGATGAGATCAACACCGCGGGCGGTATCCTCGGAAAGAGAATTGACACGTTCATTCTCGATACCAAGACAGAGGCTCCGGTTGCGGTGGCCGCCATGCGGAAGGCCATCGAAAGCAAGCCGTTTGTGGTGATGGGACCCATCTTCAGCGGCTCGACGCTGGCGGTAATGGGCCTGGTCAGGGATGCGGGTATCCCTGAATTCGTGGGCTCCGAGTCGCCCAACGTCGGGAAGCAAAACCCCGCCAATAACCCGAACACCTTTCTGGGAAGCCTCAATGTCGAACTGAGCATGCAAAAGGTAGCCAAATGGATCGGGGAGGTGTTGCAGGCGAAGAAAATCGCCCTCATCTGGGCCAACGACGAGCTCGGCAAATCGGGGCGGGAGGCGCTGAAGAAACTCCTGGAACCTCAAGGCATCCGGTTCGTGACGGACATCTCTACGGAATTGGGGCAATCCTCCTTTGCGGGAGAACTGAGCCGGATCAAGGCTTCGGGCGCCGACACATTCTTCATCTATATGCACGAGGAAGAAAGCGGGAAGCTCCTGCCTCAGGTGCGGGAACTAGGGCTGGACAAACAAATGAGGATAGTCGGGCACGATACCTTGCTCACCGAAGATACGCTCCGGCTGGCCAAAGATGCTGCTAACGGGGTGGTAGGGCACGTGGGACTGAGCCCAGTGGCCGCCCCGCTGAAGCCGGTGGCTGACAAGTATCTGGCGAAGTACCAGGAGCTGCCGGATCACAACTTCTACAAGTCGTATATCTCCATGCACCTCATCAAAGCCGTGGTCGAGCAGAACAAGTCCTTTGACCAGCAGAAATTCCGAGAGAAGCTCAAGAACAATACCTTCTGCGTCAAGGACTATCCGAGCCTTCTGATGAACGTGCACTATGACGAAAAGGGCGATCTCGATCGCGAGAGTTTTCTCATCAAGATCGAGAACCAGAAGCAAGTGATGGCCGGCATCCTGGGGCCCCTTCACGCCGAATCGTTTGCGGGCTGCAACAAGTAGTCCCTGGAGAAAGGAGGTGCCCCATTGGAGGCCGAATTTTCCACGGCCTCCAATGGGGCTACTTAGGGATATGGTAGAACAACTCTTGATCAAAGGGCTTTCTCTCGGCGCAATCTACGCCATGATCGCCATTGGTTTCTGCCTGCTTTGGCAGACCTCTCGGTTGGTGAATTTTGCAGAAGGGGAGTTTGTCACCATCCCCGCCTTTCTCATGGTGCTATTCTATAGCGTGCTCGCGGTCCCCTATCCGCTGGCCATCCTGATCGCGATTATTCTTGCCGCTGCCCTGCTCGGTTTTGTGATGAAAAAGACCCTGGTGGATGCCCTGATCGCGAGAGGGAACGTGCCTTTCGTCGTCACTACCATTGCGCTTGGATTCTTCGTCAGAGACTTTCTGACCGTATTTGCGACGCCTGAGGCACTGAATTTCCCGAGTATGATTCGTCAAACACCTCTCCAATACGCCGGAGCGACCTTTTCGTCTCTCGATCTCTGGAATATCCTCATGGCTGCTTTCGTGATTGTGGCGTTGAACTTTTTCATCCGAAAGACAAAACCGGGCAAGGCCCTGCAGTCTGTGGCTCAGAATCGGGAGGCGGCTGCCATCATGGGGATCGATCCGCAGAGGATGATCCTTCTGGCCTTCACCATCAACGCAGTCCTGGCGGCCTTTTCTGCGGCCCTGGCTGCCCCGATTTACATGGTGAAATACGACATGGGGAATGAACTGGGCTTGAAGGCCTTCTATGCTGCCATCATCGGGGGATTCAATCAGGTACGAGGCGCCTTATTGGGCGGCTTGCTCATAGGGCTGATCGAGACGTTTACTGCGGCCTACATCTCGACGCAGTACAAGTCGGGATTCGTCTTGCTTGTGCTGATCGGGGTAATCCTCTTCAGACCGCAAGGTCTGCTCGGGACCAAGGAACAATAAGATGATCCGTTCCATGATTCGCGGTTACTGTTTCCCCCTGAATATAGAGCTGCCCATGAAAGAGGTATCCGGAGGGATTGGGTTCTCACGGAGCACACGATAAGAGTCGCGCTTTCCTCCTATGGAAAGGTAGACAGGGAGAAGGTCAAGCGAAAAATGCGATTACAAAATGTCGTGATCGGGTGGGGGTGCATGCTTGGTCTTCTTCTGTTACCGGTCGTCATTTTTAAGTCGCAATACCTTCTCTACCTGTCCAGCTTGACCTGCGTCTATATGATTGTTGCCTGCGGGCTCAACATCATCTTGGGCTACGCGGGGCAGATTTCACTGGCCCAGGCCGGTTTCTTGGGAATCGGCGCCTATGTCTGTGCGCTTCTCGGTCCTACCTTCTCTTTCTGGGTGGCCCTTCCCCTGGCGGGCGTGATCTGTTTCGTGATCGGGTTGGGTCTCGGATTTCCGTCGTTACGGGTGAAGACTCACTTTCTGGCTATGGTGACCATAGGATTCACCGTCATTGTCTACCTCATTCTCACGAATGAGCAGAAGTGGACCGGAGGTCCCTTCGGGATTTTCAACATTGCCCGACCCAAGATAGGCCCGCTGTCATTCACTTCGCCCGCCGGCTATCATATTATTGTGGCGCTCGTCACCTTCATCATACTGCTCCTTGCCTTTTGGGCCTTGAATTCACAATGGGGGAGGGCCTTCAAGGCGATTCGCGAGAATGAGGGAAGGGCCGAGATGCTCGGGGTGAACCTGCGCAATTACAAACTCATGGCTTTCGCTATTGGGTCGGGGTTCGCCGGAATCGGTGGGGCGTTGATCGCGCCGCTCTTTGGTTATATCGATCCGACGATGTTTGCGCTTGGATTTTCGTTCCAGTGCCTCTTGATGGTGGTCGTCGGAGGAATCGGGCGGTTTGAAGGCCCCCTACTTGGCGCCATGATTGTGGCGCTCTTGCCCGAACTCCTGCGGGTGACGGAAAAGTTCTTTCCGATTATTTTTGCTTTAGCGGCAGTGCTCATCATGGTGTTTCTCCCGAAAGGCTCGGTGAGCCTTATCGATTGGGTCTATAAGGGGCTGACTGGGAAAGAGGAACCCCAATTGACCAAATAGAGGGTGGGAGCATATGAAGGCATTGGAGGTCGAAGGGCTAAAGAAGTCGTTCGGGGGATTTGCGGCACTAAAGGGGGTCGATCTCTGTGTCAATGAGGGGGAGCTATTTGGATTAATTGGCCCCAATGGGTCGGGAAAAACGACCTTTTTCAACTGTGTGACAGGCATTCTCAAATGCTCAGATGGAAAAGTGCTATTCAAGGGAAAAGAGATTACCAACAAAGGTCCCGATGCTATCTACAAGATGGGCATTGGAAGAACGTTCCAATTGATCGAAATGTTCCCTGGCATGACGGTGATGGAAAATATGCTGGTGGCTATTCAGGAGAGCCAAGGGAGCATGCTCAATCGGCTCTTCTGCATACGGGAAGAGGGGAATGAAAAAAGGGCGCTTGAATTATTGGACTTTCTACGGATCTCGCAGCTCAAAGATGAATTGGTAAGGAATCTCTCGTACGGACAGCAGAAGCTCTTGGATTTCGCCATGGTGCTGATGTCGAAGCCGGATCTGATTCTTTTGGATGAGCCAACTTCCGGTGTAGAGATCGAGATGCGCCACGAGATAATGCGGTTAATCAAGGAGTTGAATGGCCAGGGGAATACGATCGTCGTCATTGAGCACAACATGGATGTCGTCATGAATCTATGTGGCAGGATCGTGGTGCTGGACTCCGGAGAGAAGATTGCGGAGGGCGCTCCCGGGGAAATTCAGAATAATCCGAAAGTCATTGATGCTTATTTCGGCGTGGAGGAATAGTGCTAGAAGTCTGCGAACTCGTCTCGGGATACGGGAAATCAGAGGTCCTCCGAGGAATCAGCCTGAGTGTCAAGAAGGGCCAGATTGTCACCATTATTGGCCCCAATGGCGCAGGAAAGACCACCTTATTCCGCACCATTTTCGGACTCCTCCAAACCCAGAAAGGTAAGATTGTTTTTGAGAATGAAGACCTGTCGAAATTGCCCCCTATGGCACGCATCCAGAAAGGAATTGCGTTGGTTCCTCAGGGGAGATGTGTGTTTCCGGACTTGAGCGTCCTAGAGAACATGGAGATGGGGGCGTACACCGTAAGGGATAAGAAGCAGGTCCAGGAGAACATGGAAGAGTGCTATCAGTTATTCCCCACATTGCGGGAGAGAAAGAGGCAAAGAGCCGCTACACTGAGCGGCGGCGAACAGCAGATGCTTGTCATTGCCCGGGCGCTCATGAGCAAACCGCGATTCATCATGTTGGATGAGCCGTCCTTGGGCATCTCTCCGCGTCTCGTAAGGGAGATCTTCAGAACGATCGAAACCATCAATAAGACGACTGCGACGACGATTTGTGTGGTCGAACAGAATGCCAATATCGCCCTGAAGCTCGGCCATTTCGGTTATGTCATGGAAGGTGGGCAAATCAAAATGAGCGGCTCTACCCAGGAGCTGATGAATGATGAGCGTGTCAAACACGCCTATCTCGGGAAATGAGAGGGAGCAGGAATTCTGCAAAGGAGCGCGGACGGTCTTGGAGGATCGCTTCATGAAGAAAATTCTGGTCCTGCATGGCGTGAATCTGAACATGTTCGGGAAGCGGGACCCGGCTGAGTACGGAACGGTCACCTTCGATGAGATCAACCAGCGTCTCTACGCTCTCGCCAAGGAGCTCGGCGTGGAGCTGGAAACCTTCCAGACGAATTTTGAGGGAGAGATCTGCGAGAAGATCCACAAAGCGCACCTCGAGGGAGTGGATGCGGTGGTCATCAACGCGGGCGCGTGGACCCATTACAGCATCGCCCTGCGGGACGCCCTGGCGATGTTGAAAGTTCCCATCATCGAATGCCATATGTCGAACATTCACGCGCGAGAAGAGTTCCGGCACGTGTCGCATATTTCTCCCCTGGCGAAAGGGATCATCGCCGGATTCGGACTCCACAGCTACCTGCTGAGCCTGCGGGGTGCCTGGGAGTTGATTTCGGACAAACGGTAGCGGGAGCCAGCCTGTCAGGATATTGGCCTTCCGCCCCACACTGAGGACTGCCAGGCTCCCCGCTTAGTGTTGCGCGCCCCGGTATTCCTCACTTGGCCGTTCCGGTCACCACTCCGCCCCTGGTGAGACTGGTTTTCGACAAATCAGCAGACATGCTCGCAGGTCGTTTTCGGCCCTAGACAACTTCGCCGCGGGCCGCCCTCATGCCACCGGAGCGCCGGGTGTCAGCGCGTCGATCGCTTAACATGTGACTGGCGTAGGGCGATGGGCCCGCAGCGGAGGGGTCACAGGGCGGCGAAATACTCCTTGACGGGCCGCGTCGGCTACCGTAAGTTCATCGGGCTCCTGTTGGTAATCCCAAGGCGATGGCGATGAAAGAAGGCAAGCGGAACATCATTCTCGGCGGCTTCATGGCGACAGGAAAGTCCTCGGTCGGGAGACGCCTGGCCATCGTGCTGGGGTATGACTTCCTGGACCTGGACACGTTGATCGCCGCGGAAGCCGGAATGCCGATCTCCCAAATCTTCACCTCGCAAGGAGAAGGCGCATTCCGGGCTCTCGAGGCCCGCATGGTGGAACGGCTCGCCAGTCGAACGGGTTGCGTTGTGGCCACTGGCGGCGGAACCATTGTGAATCCGCGCAACCTGGAGGCCCTGAAGCGGAGCGGCGTGGTTGTCACGCTCACGGCGGATCCCGACACGATCTCGGCACGGATTGGACCGACGGACGATCGGCCGATGCTCTGGGGAGGGGACAAACGGGAGCGGGTCCGGCAGCTCTTGGAGCAGCGGGCCGACGCGTACGCCAAAGCAGACCTAATTGTGGATGCTTCGGCCCACACCATCGATCACGTGGTCAACCACATCCTGGACTTCCTGACCCTGCATCACGTGATCGCGCGGCGGACAACCGTCAACCTTCCGTCCATGGCCGAGAGCCTCCGCATCGTTCTGGGACCGCGATCCCACGAGGTGATCATCGGTCCGGGGCTCTTGGGAGAGGTAGGGACACTGGTCAAAGGGTTGGGCCTGGCTCAGACTGGGATCCTGCTCACCAACCCCGACGACAATAAGTTGTTCGGCGAGCGCTTGGTCCGGTCGCTCGCAGATGCAGGCTTCACCGTCAAGTGCGTCGAACTCGCGGAGCGGGAAGAGGCCAAAGGGCTCGAGACACTTGGATGGTTGTACCGGCAGATGGCGTCGCAACGGCTGGAGCGGCGATCGCCGGTGTTCGCCCTTGGCGGCGTTGTGACGGGAGAAATAGCCGGGTTTGCCGCCGCCACGTATCTCCGAGGCCTGCCGCTGATTGAGATCCCCACCTCACTCATCGCGCAGGTGGACACCAGCATTGGGGGCAAGGTTGGTGTGAATCTCCCCGAGGGAAAGAACCTGGTGGGTGCCTTCTACCAACCGCGCCAAGTAATCACGGACGTCGAAACCTTGGCCTTTCTCCCGGCACGGGAATTCCATGCGGGGTTGGCCGAGGTGGTGAAGATCGCCGCCATCCGCGACCGAGAGCTCTTCGAATACCTCGAGCAGAACGTTGAGGAAGTGCTTTCGCAAGATCTACGGGCCCTAGTCCGGCTTATACGCCGTGCCTGCGAGATCAAGGCATCTATCGTGGAGGCAGACGAGTGGGAGACCGATGTCCGATCCATCCTCAACTTCGGCCACACGGTCGGGCACGCCGTGGAGGCGGCGGCAGGGTACCAGGGGCCGAACCACGGTGAGGCAGTGGCTATGGGGATGGTGGTGGCCGCCAGCATGGCGGTCCGGAGGAGGATATGCCCTGTGGAGGCGCTGGACCGTCTGAAGAGGCTACTGCAGGCGTTCGGTCTGCCTACGAGCCCCGTGGTCGATGCTGCGGAAATTCTGCGCTTCGTGCGATATGACAAAAAGATTCAGGACCGTCAGGTCCGGTTTGTCCTGCTCCAGGGCATCGGAGACTCGGTAGTCGCGTCGCTTGACTCTCTGGACGAAGTGGAGGCGGCGTTGAAAGCGTGCGCCTGACCTTGAACGGCCGCGACAAATTCTCCGTTCGGGACTCCGAAGCTTGCCGCCGCCAGACGTGAAACTCGGTAGTCAGGAGGCACTCTCTCCCCCATGGATGCACTGCGCGTGAACCTCAAAGGCCGGGCGTACGATATCCTCGTGGGGGCGGACCTGTTGCGTCAGGCTGGTAAGATGATCCGACGGCTCGAGCTCGGGCGACGCCTCGGGCTCGTGACGCATCCGGCACTGGCGGAAACATACGGCTATGTGCCGGCCGTCGTTTCCTCGCTCCGCGAGGCTGGTCACGAGGTGAGCCCGGTCATCGTGCCTCCCGGAGAGGAAAGCAAGTCCCTGGATCAAGTAACCCGCCTGTGTCGCGAGCTGGTGCAGGCCGGGCTGGACCGGGGGTCGGCCGTCCTCGCGCTCGGGGGCGGAGTGATCGGGGACCTCGCCGGATTCGTGGCGGCGACACTCTTTCGGGGCATCGCCTTCGTCAACCTCCCGACCACACTCCTGGCCCAGGTGGACAGCAGCGTCGGAGGCAAGACGGGTGTAAACCTGCCTGAGGGAAAGAACCTGGTAGGCGCGTTTCATCAGCCGCGGCTGGTGCTGACGGATGTCCTGACGCTCCGGACGCTGCCAGAGCGGGAGTTCCGGTCGGGCCTGGCCGAGGTCGTGAAGCATGCCATGATCGTCGATGCGGCCTTCTTCGACAGCCTGGAGCGGCAGGCCGACCGCATCCTGGCCCGGGATCCCGATGCGCTCCAGGGGATGGTTGCCCGCTCTTGCGCCATCAAGGCGAGGTTTGTCGAGGACGATGAGCGGGAAGGGGGTCTGCGGGCCGCATTGAACTTCGGGCACACCGTGGGTCACGCCATCGAGGCGGCTCTGGGCTACGGGGCAATCACGCACGGGGAGGCAGTCGCGCATGGCATGGTGGTGGCCACGGCCCTGTCGGTCCGGCGGGGGCTGTGTCCGGAGGGGGATGCGCGCCGGCTGCGGGAACTCCTGGGGCGCTTCGGCCTCCTTGACGCACCGCTGCCGCCGCCGGAAGCCCTGGAAACATACATGCTTAGCGATAAGAAGGCGCGCGATGGCGTGCTCCAATTCGTGTTGACACGTGGGGTGGGAAGTGTTACCTTCGCGCCGGTTTTCGACCGCGAAGAGCTGCGGAAGGGCCTCCGCGAGGTGCGCTGATAGGTCCCCATGAGAAACTGATGACGGACAACGGAGGAGAGCCGTCGGCCGGCTCCCTGTCATCAGTTGTGGGTCTTGCAGTGGGGTAGAGGGGGCCCGATTTGGGGGGGTGGGGGGGTGCAAGAGCCCGCCAGGTCTGAGCAGGATCCCGACCCTCGGGTCTTTGCCCGGCTCGCCGACGCGTACCGCAAGGAAGGCCTGCTGGACGAGGCGATCCAAATCTGCCGCGATGGCCTCGCCGCCCATCCCGGCTACGCCGGCGGGCGGGCCGTGCTGGCGTGCGCGCTGCTGGAACGGGGTGCGCTGGACGAGGCCGAAGAGGAGTTTCGTCGCGTCCTGGAGCAGGCGCCGGAGCACCTGCCGGCCCTCAGGTTCCTGGGCGACATCTCCGCGACGCAGGGGCGCGCGGACGAGGCTCGGCGCTATTACGAGCGGGTGCTTCGCCTCAACCCCGGCGATCCCGAAACGCAGGATCGCTTGGCCGCCCTGCCCGTGATCCCGGAGGCCGGCGCCTCCGAGGAATCCGTCCCGGCTTCCGGATGGAATCGCGATCCCCTGGCCAGCCCAACCCTGGCTGCCCTGTACGCATCCCAGGGCCACACGGACGTGGCAGAGGCGATCTACTCTCAGCTCGGACGACGGCCGGGCGAGGCGGCCTCGGCCGCGACCGGTGGAGACATCTTAGGGCAGGCTGCGCCAGGCTCTCCCGTGCTGGAGAAACTTCTCTCGCTGCGCGAGGCGGCACGCAAGGTCCGGGAGGCGGGAAGACCCGACGCAGGGGGGAATGCGAGCCATGACCCCTGATCTGGCGAGCACGGTGGCGAATCTGGCCCAGGCGGTGGGGGACGGGCAGGGGGCCCTGCTCATGGCTCTGGACGGTGTTCCTGTCGAGCAGGCGGCGCCGCCCGGTGGGACGGACCTGGAAGCCATCGCCGGCGAGTACGGAGGTCTCCTGCGCCAGGCGCTGGCGCTGGCGGCCGAACTGGACTGTGGGGTTCCGCAGCGCTTCAGCGTGCGAGGAACACATCGTCGCGTCGTTTTCGCCTTTGCGCCGGGCGATCTGGCCGTAGGCGTGGAGGCAGGTCCCGCGAGCTTGTGCGGTCAGATGCGACACGCCGTCGCCCAGGCCGCGGGACAGCTCGGCGAATTATAGCCGCGGTCCGTAGTCTCCGCGGGCGGACCACGCGGGCATCGTTCCACAGCCACGGCATGATGCCGTTTTTTGTTTCTGACGACGGGGGATCTGTGGCGCGCATCCTCATCCTGAACGGCCCGAACCTGAACCTCCTGGGCACGCGCGAGCCTGACGTGTACGGCTCCCTGACACTGGCGGAGATCGAGACGGCGGTGCGGCGCCTGGCGCGCCAGCTTCATTGCCAGGTACGCTTCCGGCAGCACAACGGGGAGGGGGAGCTGATCGAGGCATTGCACGAGGCCATGGGCTGGGCGGACGCCGTGGTCTTCAACCCGGCGGCCTACAGCCATACCAGCCTGGCGCTCCGAGACGCCATTGCCGCCACCCGGCTTCCCGTGGTGGAGGTGCATCTGTCCAATGTCCACGCGCGCGAGACGTTCCGCCGCCACTCGCTGACCGCCGAGGTGGCGGTCGGGCTCATCGGTGGCTTCGGCGCGGACAGCTACCTGCTGGGCCTTCGGGCTGCGCTCACGCACCTGACGCTGCATCCGGCCCGCCGGCGCGCCACGCGGGGGGTGCGACGGCGGAGGAGTAAAAGCCAGTGATTTTTGCCGGTGACCTGCGACCCGGGATGAAGATCGAGGTGGATGGCGTGCCCTTCGTGGTGACCGACTATCAGTGGGTCAAGCCGGGCAAAGGGGGCGCCTTCAACCGGACGAAGCTCAAGAATATGCGGAGCGGTGCCATCGTCGAGCGGACCTTCCGCACGGAGGAGAAGCTGCCGGCCGCCGAGCTGGAGGAGAAGCGGGCCCAGTTCCTGTACCAGAGCGGGGACGAGTCCCACTTCATGGACACCGAGACCTACGAGCAGTTCTTCCTCTCGGAGGACCAGCTCGGCGACACCCGGAAGTACCTCAAGGAAGAGATGGTGGTCACGATCGTGTACCACCGGGGGAGCCCGCTGGCCGTGGAGGTGCCGACGTTCGTGGAACTCACGGTGGCGGAGACCGATCCGGGCGTCCGCGGGGATACGGCCTCGGGCGGATCCAAGCCGGCCACCCTGGAGACCGGGGCCGTGATCCAGGTCCCCCTCTTCATCAACGTGGGCGACCGGCTGCGGGTGGACACGCGGACCGGCACCTACATCGAGCGCGCATGACACCGGCTTTCGCCGCGACATGCTCGGGAGGTCCGTTCTGAGCTTTCCGGCGGAACGCTGAGAGGAGGTCGGGATGGACCTCAAGGAACTCAAGGCCCTCCTCCGTCTAATGGAGGGGAACGACGTCGAGGAACTGGAGGTCGAGGAGGGAGGCCGGCGAGTTCGCATCCGGCGGCCGGTGCCAGGCCGGGTTCCTCCGGCGGCGATGAACCCCGCCCCGCCCGCCGCGACCGCGTCCCCGTTGGCTCTTCCGACGGCCGCGGCGGAGGCCTCAGGCCTGATCCCCGTGGAATCGCCCATGGTCGGCACGTTCTACCGGGCCCTGGCGCCCGGCGCCGAACCGTACGTTAAAGAGGGGGACCTGATCCAGAAGGGGACCGTGGTTTGCATCATCGAGGCCATGAAGCTCATGAACGAGATCGAGGCCGAGGTGAAAGGGCGAGTCGCCAGGATCCTGGCGGAGAACGGTCAGCCCGTGGAGTTTGGACAGACGCTCTTCCTTATCGAGCCCGCCTGAGGCGGACTCGGGGACCGGTCGAATCCTTGCCGTGTTTTCCAAAGTTCTGATTGCCAACCGTGGCGAGATCGCGGTCCGGATCATCCGGGCCTGCCGGGAGCTGGGCATCCGGACGGTGGCCGTCTTTTCCCAGGCGGACGCCGACGCGATGCACGTTCAGCTGGCGGACGAGTCGGTGTGCATCGGCCCCCCGCCTCCCGCCCAGAGCTACCTGCAGGTGCCCCGGATCATCAGCGCGGCCGAGATCACGGGCGCGGAGGCGATCCACCCCGGATACGGTTTTCTGGCGGAGAATCCGCAGTTCGCCGAGGTATGCGAGAACTGCGGCATCCACTTCATCGGTCCACCCGCATCCAGCATTCAGATGATGGGAGACAAGGCGGCGGCCCGACGCTTGGCCGCCAGGAACGGCGTCTCCGTCCTGCCGGGCACCGAGCATCCGGTCCGGGAGCTGGAAGAGGCGAGGCGGGCTGCGCGGGAGATCGGCTACCCGGTCATCATCAAGGCCAGCGCCGGCGGCGGGGGAAAGGGGATGCGGGTCGTCATCAACCCCGAGGGGCTGGAGTCCGCCCTAGCCACGGCCGCCGCCGAGGCCGCGGCGGCCTTCGGCGACTCCGGCGTGTACCTGGAGCGATTCCTCCCCGACCCGCGCCACGTGGAGTTCCAGATTTTGATCGATGCGCACGGCCAGGGCATCCACCTGGCAGAGCGCGACTGCTCCATCCAGCGGCGCCACCAGAAGCTGGTAGAAGAGGCGCCATCGCCGGGCCTGAATCCTTCGCTCCGTCAGACCATGGGGCAGGCCGCCCTGTCTGTGGCGCGCGCCGCCGGCTACCGGAACGCGGGGACGGTGGAGTTCCTGCTGGACGAGCGGGGCGACTTCTACTTCATGGAGATGAACACGCGGATCCAGGTAGAGCACCCGGTCACCGAGATGGTGACGGGTCTTGATCTGGTGAAGACACAGTTCCGGATCGCGGCCGGCGAGCCGCTGCCGGTCACCCAGGAGGAGGTCCGCCTGGCGGGGCACAGCCTGGAGTGCCGGATCAACGCCGAGGACCCGGACCGGTTCCTGCCCTCGCCCGGGAAGGTGACGAACTTGCGTTTGCCCGGGGGTCCCGGCGTCCGCGTGGACAGCCACGCCTACGTCGGCTACATCGTCCCCCCTTACTACGACTCGCTGCTGGCCAAGCTGATCGTCCACGGCCGCGATCGGGACGAGGCCATCGCCCGCATGCAGCGAGCGCTGGACGAGATGCTAATCCAGGGCGTGCAGACCACGATTCCGTTCCATCAGAAAGTCCTGCGGCATCCGGACTTTCTGGCCGGGAAGACTTCGACGCGATTTCTCGAGCGCCTGACCCAGGAGCAATAGTGCTGGACCGGCTCCACCTGTGTGTAATCACCGACGCCACGCTGGCTCCCGGCCGGGATCATGTGGCCATCGCGAGCGCCGCGCTCGCCGGCGGCGCGGATATGATCCAGCTTCGCGACAAGACAGGGGACCTGCGAGCCCTCCTGCCCCAGGCCCGGGCCATTCAGGCCCTCTGCCGGTCGCTCGGGGCGGTCTTCATCGTGAACGATCGTCTGGACTTGGCCCTGGCCGCCGGGGCGGATGGCGCGCACGTGGGGCAGGAGGATCTGCCGGCCGAGGCGGCGCGGTCCCTCCTCCCCCCGGGGCGGATCCTGGGAGTCTCCACGCACAGCCGCGAGCAGGCCGAGGCGGCCCGGGGGTCCGGGGCCGATTACATCGGATTTGGCCCGATGTTTCCCACCGGCACCAAGGACACCGGGTACACTCCCCGCGGCCTGGAGGCGCTGCGCGAGGTCCGGGCGGCGGTGTCTCTCCCCATCCTGGCGATCGGCGGGATCACGCTGGAGAACGTCGCGGAGGTGATCGCGGCCGGGGCCACGGCGCCGGCCGTCATCTCGGCAATCGTCGCGGCCCCCGACATCATGGCCGCGGCCGCGGCCTTCCGGGAGCGCGTGGCGGCAGCGAAGGCAATGAGGGGTCACGAGCGTCCAGGACTGCTTGACAGGGGTATGTCACCCGCATATGATCGAACGCCATTTAAGAGAGGTCCGGGTCATGCGTAGCGTCGGGAGGGTAGAGGTCTCGGGAAGGGGGGTGAGAGCACAGAATTGAACGGGACGCGGTCTCGCTCGGCATTCGGAACCTGGTTGCGTGGAAAGAAAGAAGGACTTGTCACTGAGAAGGGAGCGCAGCATGAAACGCTATTTCGTGTACGCCAAAGTTGGCATCGCCCTGGCCCTCGCCCTGCTGCTGGTCCCAACCGCGGTCCTGGCGGGTGCGGCGAAAGGAACGATCAAGATCGCGACGCAGACCCCGCTGTCTGGCGAGCAGTCGGCAGTGGGAGAAGGGATGAAGCTGGCGACCCAGCTGGCCATCGAGCAACTGAAGGGCCCCATCGAGAAGCTGGGCTTCAAGGTGGAGCTGGTCCCATTCGACGATCAGGCGAAGCCGGACGTGGGCGTGGCCAACGCCCGCAACATCATCACCGACAAGGAGATCCTGGCGGTGATCGGCCACTACAACTCCGGCGTGGCGATTCCCTCGTCCGAGGTCTACAAGGAAGTAGACCTGGCGGAGATCTCCCCTGCCAACACCAACCCCTTGATCACCGACCGGAATCTCCCGGACGTCAACCGGGTCTGCGGCCGGGATGACGTGCAGGGGGCCGTCGGGGCCGAATTCGCCAAGAGCCTCAAGATCAAGACCGCCTACGTGATCCACGACAAGACCACCTATGGTCAGAGCGTGGCCGAGTTCTTCCGGGACGATGCCAAGAAGCTCGGCATCGAGATCCTTGGCTTCCAGGGCACGGAAGAGAAGTCGAACTTTGACCCCATCCTCACCCCAATCAAGGCGGAGAATCCGGACCTCATCTACTTCGGTGGCATGTATTACCAGGCCGCCCCGCTCTTCAAGCAGGCGCGGGAGAAGGGGATCAAGGCCAAATTCCTGGGCCCGGATGGTCTGGACTCCTCGGACCTGGCCAAGATCGGCGGTACGGGCGTCGTCGGCATGAATTACACAACAGTCGCTGGTCCGGTGTCGGTCTATCCGAAGGCCAAGGAATTCGCCAAGGTCTACAAGGAAAAGTTCGGCAAGGCCCCCGAGCCTTTCGGCGCCCAGTCGTATGACTCAACGGCCATTGCTCTCAAGGCCATCGAGGCTGCCATCAAGGATGCGGGCGGCAAGATGCCCACGCGCGAGGCGGTCGCGACGGCCGTCCGCAAGGTCAAGTACAACGGGCTGACCGGGAATATCGAGTTCGATGGGAAGGGAGATCCGAAGAAGGCCCTGTACTTCGTCATGCAAGTGGTTTCCGAGGATCCGGCCAAGTGGAACGACAATAAAGAGGTGAAGCGGCTGGAGATCGCTGCGCCGCCGCTGAAGAAGTAACGGACAACGCATTGGCCCCGAAAGGGGAAGGGACTGCGAAGGCCCTTCCCCTTTCTTCTTAACCTTAATGGATACCGCGCTGCTCATTGCCATCTTCCCACAGGTCCTCCTAGACGGCATCGTCCTGGGCTTCATGTACGCTCTGATCGCCCTGGGCTACACGATGGTCTACGGGGTGCTGGAATTCATCAACTTCGCCCACAGCGAGATCTTCGTCTTGGGGGCGTTCGTGGGGGCGGAGATCCTCCTGGGGCTCAAGGCTTGGGGGATGTTGAGCTCCCTCTCGCCGTTTCTGCTGTTGGGGATTCTCCTCGTGGCGGGGATGGCCGGCAGTGGCCTCTTGGCCGTCGCAGTGGAGCGGGTGGCCTACCGCCCGCTGCGGGGCGCGCCCCGGCTGATCCCGTTTATCTCCGCCATCGGGGTCTCTTTCTCCCTGCAGGACATCATCCGACTCGTCGAGAGCCTCTGGAACAACGCTTTCATCCTGGTCTATCCCACCATGGAACAGTTCAACTTCCGCTTCCAGCTCACCAAGACCATCGACGTCTCCGTGAAGTCACTGGTGGTGATCGGCGCGGCGCTGCTGATGCTCTGGGCTCTCCATCTGATCGTGAATCGGACGAAGGTGGGGAAGGCTATCCGGGCCGTGGCCGAGGATCAGGCCACTGCCAGCCTAATGGGGATCAATGTCAATCGGATGATCTCGCTCACTTTCCTCATCGGTGGGGCCATGGGCGGAGCGGCCGGCGTGCTCTTCGGGGTGCAGTACAGCCTGATCAACCCCTACTCGGGTTTCATTCCCGGACTCAAGGCATTCACCGCCGCGGTGCTGGGCGGGATCGGGAACATTGCCGGCGCCATGGTGGGTGGGCTGGTTCTGGGGCTGCTGGAGGCCTTCGCCGCCTCGTACCTCTCCCTGCTCACCGGGGGCGCTTTCGGCGCGGAGTACAAGGACATCCTTGCCTTTTCCATTCTCATCCTGATTCTTATCTTCCGGCCGAAGGGCCTCTTGGGTGAAGTCGTGAGGGAGCGCGCCTAGGTGACCTGGTTGACCGCGTTGCTCAACCGACCCGGACCGGCGACAGGTCTCGTGGTCGCCATGCTCGGCCTTTCCTCGTTCGCCGTCGCCTACTCGCCGCGCTCGGTAATCGCGTTCTTGCTGTTCCAGGCCTCGATTCTCCTCATCTACTTCGCGCACATGCCCCGCTGGTTGAAGCGGAGCTTCGCCTTGGTGAGCCTCGGCATCCTGATGCCGATCCTCGGAACGATCAACGGCTACTACCTGGAAGTCGCGACGCAAGTGGGCATCTTCGTGGCGCTATCGCTGGGCCTCAACATCGTCGTCGGCTTGGCCGGCCTGTTGGACCTGGGCTACGTGGCATTCTACGCCGTGGGCGCGTACACGTGGGCGATATTCGGATCGCCACAGGCCGGAAAATTCATTTCCGCGTCGGTGGCCCACTTCCCTCTGGCGGGAGGCTGGTTCTTTCTGTTCCTGATCTTCGGGGTGATGGTGGCCGCCAGCTTCGGAATCCTGCTGGGGCTTCCCGTCCTTCGGCTGCGGGGCGACTATCTGGCCATCGTGACCCTGGGCTTCGGAGAGGTGATCCGCGTTCTCGCCAACAACCTGGACAAACCGATCAACTTCACCAACGGTCCCCAGGGCATCACGCCCATTTCCCGGCCGCCGCTTTTCTTTCAGCCACTGCTGAGTGTCCTGGGGATCTCGGCGTCCCCCACCGTTCTGTATCCCCTGTATCTCTATGCGCTAGTGCTCTTGATCGTCGGCGTGGTGATCCTGGTGAACCGGCGGCTCGAGGATTCCCACATTGGGCGAGCCTGGGAAGCCATCCGCGAGGACGAGGTGGCGGCGCAGGCCATGGGGGTCCCCCTGGTCCGGATGAAGCTCATGGCCTTCGCCTGCGGCGCCTCCTTCGCCGGGGTCATGGGCGTCATCTTCAGCGCCAAACAGGTGTTCATCAATCCTGAGTCGTTCACCTTCCTGGAATCGATCGGCGTGCTCTCGATGGTGATCCTGGGGGGCATGGGATCCATCCCCGGGGCCATCCTGGGCGCCACGGTGGTGACCGTCCTGAACCTACAGGTGCTAAAAGGCCTGTCCCTTTGGCTCAACGCGCTGCGCAGCGCAGGCGTCACCATTCTGGGCTACAACCTTGCCAATCTCCCGACCCAGCTCGAGCCGGCCAAGTACGAGCGGATGATCTTCGGCATTATCCTGGTTGTGATGATGATCTACCGGCCGCAGGGCATCCTGCCCGCTCGGCGCCGCAGCCGCGAGCTGGGAGGGAGAAAGTAAGTGGGCACGCTCCTCGAAACGCAAGCCATCACGAAACGCTTCGGCGGACTCACGGCCCTCAACAAGGTGGACTTTCAACTGGAGGAAGGACGGATCGCCTCCATCATCGGGCCGAACGGGGCGGGCAAGACGACGCTTTTCAATGTGCTGACCGGCATCTACCACCCGGAGGAGGGCGAGGCGACGTTCAAGGGGCGGTCCGTTCTGGGACTTCGGCCCGACCAGATCGCTGCCCTGGGGATCTGCCGCACGTTCCAGAACATCCGATTGTTCGCCAACATGTCCGTCGTGGAGAATGTCCTGGTGGGGATGCACAGCCGGGTGAGCATCTCCATGGGCGCCGTGCTGGCGCGTGGCCGGCGGTTCCACGAGGAAGAGACTCGCTTGGGGGAGCGGGCCTCGACACTGATTGAGGTGGTCGGGCTTGCGCCCAAAACAAATGAGCTGGCCAAGAACCTCCCCTACGGGGAGCAGCGACGACTGGAGCTGGCGCGGGCGTTGGCGTCCTCCCCGATGCTGCTCCTTCTGGATGAGCCCACAGCCGGCATGACCCAAGGGGAGGCGCGGTCCCTGATGGCCCTTCTGAGGCGGCTCATCACCGAATACGAGCTGACCATCCTTCTGATCGAGCACAACATGCGCGTGGTGATGGAAGTGTCCGATCGGGTGACGGTCCTCGACTACGGCGAGAAGATCGCCGAGGGGGATCCGGCCGACGTGCAGAAGAACGACCGGGTCATCCAGGCCTACCTGGGCCGAAAGCGTTGGGGCAAGACGACAGAAGCAGCCAATGCTTGACGTCGAGAATATCCAGGTCTTCTACGGCGAGATCCACGCGTTGAAGGGGATCTCCTTCAGCGTCCAGAAGGGAGAGATCGTCGCCCTCTTGGGCAACAACGGGGCCGGGAAGACCACCACGCTCAAGACGATCTGCGGGTTGCTCCGACCGCGCACCGGCCGGATTCTGCTCGAAGAACAACCCATCAATGCGTTGCCCCCCCACGAGATCGTTGCCCTGGGTGTGGCCCAGGCCCCCGAGGGACGGAAGATCTTCAACCGCCTGACGGTCACCGAGAATCTGGAGATGGGCGCCTACCTTCGATCCGACGGCAACATCGGGGAAGATATCGAACGGGTTTTCAGCCTTTTTCCTCGTCTGAAGGAGCGCCGCGTCCAGGTGGCCGGAACCCTCTCGGGCGGAGAGCAGCAGATGCTGGCCATCGGCCGCGCGCTCATGGCGCGCCCGCGCATCATGATGCTGGACGAGCCGTCCATGGGCCTGGCGCCCATCTTGGTGGAACAGATCTTCCAGACGATCGAAGACATCAACCGCCAGGGGACGACAATCCTCCTGGTGGAACAGAACGCGGCCATGGCCCTGTCCATCGCGCACAGGGGATACGTCCTGGAGACGGGGAACATCGCTCTCCAGGGGTCGGCGGTGGAGCTGCAAGAGCATCCCGACGTCAAGCGCGCCTACCTGGGCGAAGGTGCCTGAGCGCAAGCCATGCGATGGTGCTGGCCCCTGTTGGGCGTCGTCCTGGCGTCCCCCGCTTGGGCGGGGGAGCTGCCTCCGGTCAAGCTCGGCCTCGTGATCCCCATGGTGGGCGAGGCGGGCCGCATCGGACAGAGCATGCGCCAGGCCGCCGAGCTGGCCGTCGCCGACTGGACCGAGAAGCTCGGACGGAAGGTGCAACTCGTCCTCGGGGATGACCAGTTCGACCCGAAACAGGCGGTGGCCGTCGCCGAGAAGCTGATCCAGGACGGCGTCTGGGGCGTCGTCGGTCATTTCTATTCTAGCTCCTCCATTCCCGCATCGGCGGTGTACTATCAGGCGGGCATTCCCATGGTGACGGCCACCTCGACGCACCCGTGGCTCACGGCGCAGGGCTTCGACAACGTCTTTCGCGTGTCAGGGCGGGACGATCAACACGCGCTCTCTGCGGCCGAGTTCATCCTGTCGCGGCTCCGCGCCCGCCGTATCGCGGTGGTGAGCGATCGGACCGAGTACGGCCGGACGCTGGCCGACACGCTGGTCCGAACCGTAGAGCGCCTCGCGGGCCGGCGGATCGTTGTCGCCATGGAGGAGATCGCCCAGGGCGACAAGGACTTCAGTGCGGTGATCGCCCGTCTGAAATCGGCGAGGCCGGATGCAGTTTACTTCGGCGGCATCTTCCGCGAGGGCGGGTACCTGGTCCGGCAGATGCGGCAGGCGGGAATGAAGGCAGCCTTCGTCAGCGGCGATGCGGTCCTGGACCCGGAGTTCGTCAAGATCGCCGGGGAAGAGGCGGCCAGCGGCACCTATCTCACCTTTGCGCCCGACCCGCGACTGCTGGCCGCTGCGGGACCGTTCATCCAGCGGTTCGAAGCACGTTACGGCCCCATCGGTCCGTACGTCCTTTACACCTACGATGCCATGGGGATGCTGATGCGTGCCATCCAGATCGCCAAACCCTCGACGAATTCGAAGGAGGAACTGCGCAAGGTCCTGAAGGTCATGCATACCATGGAGTACGATGGAACCCTCGGGCGGCTTCGCTGGGATAAGAATGGGGACCTGGCCACCTCGCCATACGTTGTGTATGTGACGCGAAAAGGGGGGAGCCTGCAAGGCTGGTTCGAGCAGCTGACCGGGATTTCCCCTACGAGGAATCGCACGCGTCCGGCAAAGCGCTGAGCAGGACGATCGACGGCACGCAATGAACGACGGGGCCTGCACGGGCCAGCAGCCTTCGAGGGAAGTCCGCCGGTGGGTTGTCGCAACGTGGACGTCTCGCAATGGAGTGATGCCCAGTGAAGACACGAGTGCTCCAGGTGGATCCAAAGAACGTGCAACCTGAGGTCATCCAGCAGGCCTGCGAGGCTCTGCGCCAGGGAGGCCTGGTGGCCTTTCCCACCGATACCCTGTATGCCCTGGGAGCGAATGCCCTGGACCCCGCGGCTATCGATCGGGTGCTCACGGTGAAGGGCCGCCACCATGGCAAGCCCCTGAGCGTGCTGGTCCCCTCGGTGGAGGCGGCGGCGGACTTGACCGCGGGCCTGCCGGATGGAGTCCGAAGCCTCATGCAGGCTCTCTGGCCCGGCGCGCTCACCGTAGTGGTGAAGGCCTCTCCGAAGATCCCCTCCATCCTCAGGGGGGCCGCCGGCACCGTCGGGCTTCGGATGCCGGCCGGCTCCGTGGCAAAAGCGCTTCTGGCGGCCTTTGCCGGACCCATCATCGGGACGAGCGCCAACAAGTCCGGGGGGGCCGATCCCTCGGACGCCAAGACCGTGCAGAAGGCCGTCGGGGGCCAGATTGACCTCATCCTGGATGGCGGGCGCGTAGCCCTCGGTGTGCCATCTACGGTGATTGACTGCACCACCCAGCCCGCCCGCATCCTTCGCGAGGGCGCCATCCCCCGGAGTAGGCTTCAAGCCAAGATCGCTCTGGCCTGAAGTCGGCGGTGTTCTTGGGGCGCGAGCCATCCACTGGCGCGGCGAATAGATAATCCTTGAAAGGCTAAAAAATGGCGTGTTACACTGCACTTAGCGCTGCGTAGCGCAGAGGCAGTGAATTGCGAATCGAAGGCATCCTGGACAAGGTTCACGAGTATAACCCTCAGGCGGACGTCGACCCCGTCATGCGGGCGTACGTTTTCGCCGCCAAGGCCCACAAGGGGCAAGAGCGGATCTCTGGCGAGCCCTATCTCAGCCATCCCCTGGAAGTTGCCGGCATCCTCACCGAACTTCGCATGGATACGGCCACCGTTGCGGCCGGTCTGCTCCACGACGTGGTGGAAGATACCAAGGCTACCCAGGAGGAGATCCAGGAGCATTTTGGCGGCGAGGTCGCGGCCCTGGTGGACGGCGTCACCAAGCTGTCCCGCATCCCCTTCAGCACCCGGGAGGAGGCCCAGGCGGAGAACATCCGGAAGATGGTCCTGGCCATGTCCAAGGACATCCGGGTGATCCTGGTCAAGCTTTCCGACCGCCTGCACAACATGCGCACGCTGGGGCCGCTGCCCGAGGCCAAGCGCCAGCTCATCGCCAGGGAGACGCTGGATATCTACGCGCCGCTATCCCACCGGCTGGGGATCTACTGGATCAAGGCCGAGCTGGAAGACCTGTCGTTGCGCTACCTGGACCCGGAGGCGTACCAGGACCTTGCGGCGCGCATTGCCCACAAGCGCCAGCAGCGGGAGGGAGACATCAACGAGGTCATCGGCGTGCTCGAGAAGAAGATCGCCGAGGTGGACATCAAGGCCCAGATCACTGGCCGGCCGAAACATTTCTACAGTATCTACAAGAAGATGCAGGACCAGAAGAAGGAGTTCGACGAGATCTACGACCTGACGGCCGTCCGGGTGATCACCGATTCTCTCAAGGATTGCTACGGCACACTGGGGGTCATTCACACTCTGTGGAAGCCGATCTCCCAGCGGTTCAAGGACTTCATCGCGGTGCCCAAGAGCAACGGATACCAGTCGCTCCACACGACCGTGATCGGCCCCAAGGGCGACCCCGTCGAGATCCAGATCCGCACCTGGGAGATGCATCGGGTCGCGGAGGAGGGGATCGCCGCCCACTGGAAGTACAAGGAAGGCCGGAGCAGCATCGATCCGACGGACCAGAGCTTCGTCTGGCTGCGCCAGCTCATGGAGTGGCAGCGGGAGCTGAAGGACTCGAAGGAGTTCCTGCACACCCTGAAGGTGGACCTCTTCCCGGACGAGGTTTACGTCTTCACTCCTCGGGGCGACGTCAAGCCCTTCCCCAAGGGGGCCACGCCCATCGACTTCGCCTTCGCGGTCCACACCGACGTGGGCCTGCGCTGCGTGGGGGCCAAGGTCAACGGGCGCCTCGTCCCGCTCCGGACCGAACTGCAGAACGGCGACATCGTCGAGATCCTGACCTCCCCGAGCCACGTGCCCAGTCGGGACTGGCTGAAGATCGTCAAGACGCCCCGGGCGCGGAGCAAGATCCGGCAGTGGATCAAGAACGAGGAGCGCGCGCGGAGCGTCAGCCTGGGCCGTGACATGCTGGAGAAGGAGATCCGCCGCCTGGGGAAGAGTCCGGCCCAGCTTCTCAAGCCGGAACTCCTGTCGGCCGTGCTGGAGCGCTATGGGGTCGGTTCGGAAGACGAGTTCTTCGCGGCCGTGGGCTACGGCAAGGTCTCGCCGCGGCAGGCGGTGGCGCGGCTGCTGCCGCCGGAGGAGATGCAGGCCCTCACCGAGGCGGAGGAGGCGCGAGACAAGAAGGCGGAGCGGAAGCCGGCAAAGCCGCGCCCGACAGATGAGGGGGTGCGCATCCACGGGATCGACGACATCCTGGTCCGCTTCTCGAAGTGCTGCAGCCCGGTGCCCGGCGACGAGATCATCGGCTTCATCACGCGGGGCCGCGGGGTCTCCATACACACGCTGGATTGCCCCAACGCGGTGAGCCTGATGGCGGACCCGGAGCGGCAGATCGCGGTGCACTGGGATGGCCAGCGCAAGGGGGCGCACCAGGTGAAGATCCGGGTGCAGATCGGAAAGGATCGGCCCGGCATCCTGGCCGAGATCAGCACCGCCATCTCGGAGACCAACACCAACATCGCCCAGGCCGAGATCCGCGTGACGGAGGAGCGGACGGGCGTGAACACATTCGTCCTGGAGGTGAACGATCTCCGCCAGCTTCAGGCGGCGATGCAGGCGATCCAGAAGGTGGACGGCGTGGTCGGCGTCGAGCGGGTGAGATCGCTCTGACGTCTCACGTTTTACGTTTCACGAGTCGTGAAACGTGAGGCGTGAAACGGCTAGGCGGCCTTCTGGACCTTGCCGGAGCGCAGGCAGCGGGTGCAGACGTGGCGGTAGCGAGGCGCACCCTGGATCATGACGCGGACCCGCTGGACGTTAGGGTAGCGCTTCTTGGTCGAGACGTTGTGGGCGTGGCTCACCTGGGCGCCGAATTGCGGGCCCTTCCCGCAGATTTCACATCGAGTGGCAGGCATACGGATCCTCTCCCTTTGGCACCCCGCCGTTGGCGGGGCACCCACCTGTGGCGGGCACCCACCTGTGGCGGGTGTCCGGGTCTGGATGCCGGGAAATGACGGCGCCAGACTATACTGAATTGGCCCGCCCAAGGCAAGGCTTTTCCCGCGCTACAGCCCCCTCTCGGGTCAGCCTGCACACCCCCGTGCGCTCGCTCCGGGGCATCGGTCCGTCCCGAGGGGAATGCCTTGAACGCCTCGGCGTGCGGACGGTGGGGGATGCGCTGCTCCTCGTCCCCCGGCGCTACGAAGACCGGCGGGCCCTCCTGCCAATCGGGCGCCTGCGGCTGGGAGAGTTTCAGACCGTCGCCGGGTCCGTGAAGGCGGTCGGCGTGGGGCGGACGCGGCGGGGGATCCCGTATTGCGAGGTGATGCTGGAGGACGGGACGGGGACACTTCTGGTGCGCTGGTACCGGCAGGCCTATCTCGCCCGTACGCTGCGCCGGGGCCAGCGGATCATCCTGGCCGGCCGGGTGACCCCCTATCCCCCGCGGGAGATGGTGAACCCCGAACGCGAGATCCAGGACGGCCGGGACAGCCACTATCACACGGGACGCATCGTTCCCATCTATCCGCTCACGGCCGGGATGAGCCAGCGGTTCCTCCGACGGTGGCTGGCGGACCTAGTGCGGGAGCAGGCCGGGGCGTTGGCGGATCCCTTGCCCGCGGCCGTGCGCGGGCGACAGCATCTGCTCCCGCTGGCTCGCGCGGTGGAGGCCCTCCACCTCCCGAAGGAGATGGCCGAGGCGGCGGCGGGACGGCGCCGGCTCGCCTTCGACGAATTTTTCCTGTTCAGCCTAGCGATGCTCCGGCAGCGCGCGGCCCGCGCGGTGGAGGCCGGGATTGCTTTCCGGGCGCCGAATGCCCTGGTAGAGCGCGCGCGGGAGGTCTTGCCCTTCACGCTGACGGCCGCACAGGAGCGCGCGCTTCAGGCTATTTGGGAGGACATGGCACAGCCCCGGCCGATGCAGCGGCTCCTCCAGGGGGATGTCGGCTCGGGCAAAACCATCGTGGCCTTCCTGGCTGCGCTCGCGGCGATCGGCAGCGGCTATCAGGCGGCGATCATGGCCCCGACGGAAGATCCTGGCGGCGCAACACGCCGAGCGCGCGCGGACGCTGGTCGAGCCCCTGGGGGTCCCGGTGGTGCACCTGGCCGGCGCCACAGCCGGGCCCCTCCGGCGGCAGGCGCTGGACCTTCTGGCCGGCACGTCGCCATGTCTCGCCATTGGGACCCATGCCCTCCTGCAGCCAGAGGTAGCTTTCGGTTGCCTGGGCTTCGTTGTGGTGGACGAGCAGCACCGGTTCGGGGTCTTGCAACGTGCGGGCCTCCAGCGGAAGGCCGTCCACCCGGACGTGCTGGTCATGACGGCTACACCCATTCCGCGCAGCCTTGCCCTGGTCCTCTACGGGGACCTGGATCTCTCCGTGATCGACGAGATGCCGCCGGGGCGCGAGCGCGTCGCGACCATCTGGGTCGAGGACCGGGAGCGATCGCGGATCGAAGGCGACCTGAGGACACGCCTGGCTCGGGGCGAGCGCGCCTACATCGTCTGCCCGGTGGTCGAAGAGTCGGCGGCGGAACTGAAGGCGGCCGTCCAGACGGCCGACCTTTACCGGCGAGGGCCCCTGGGCATGTTCAGGGTCGGGCTGGTTCACGGCCGGCTGCCCTCCGCGGAGAAGGCGACGACGATGGCGGCCTTCCGCGAGGGAACGATTCGCCTCCTGGTGGCGACGACGGTGGTCGAGGTGGGGGTGGACGTCCCCGAGGCCACGGCCATCGTCATCGAGGATGCCGATCGCCTTGGGCTGGCGCAGCTTCACCAGCTCCGCGGGCGCGTGGGGCGAGCGGATCGCCCGGCCGTGTGCTTTGTCGTGGCCGATCGGCAGGAGATCGGAGAGGATGCGCGGGCCCGGCTGGAGGCCCTGACACGCGAGCACGACGGATTCGCGCTGGCGGAAGCGGACCTGAAACTGCGTGGCCCAGGCGAATTTTTCGGCACGCGACAGTCCGGCCTGGATGACTTTCACCTGGGGGACCTCACGACCGATCTCCGCCTGCTGGAGGCCGCCCGGGCCGAGGCGACGGCTGCGCTGGCAGAGGCGCCGGCACTGGGCGGGGGGTGGGCGGAAGTCCGCGCAGCAGTGGAGGAGCGATGGGCCGCCCGCCTCGGTCTGGCACAGGTTGGGTGAACTGGCAATTGGGCAGCCTGGCAATTTGGCAATCAGGAGAACGGCAGAAGGATGCGGATCAGCGCGGGGGAACACCGGGGACGGAGGCTTCAGAGTGCGAAAGGAAGGATCACGCGGCCGACCTCCGACCTCCTGCGCCAGGCGGTCTTCAATGTCCTGGGGGATCGAATCCTGGAGGGGCGCCTGCTCGACCTTTTCGCGGGGACGGGATCGGTTGGTCTGGAGGCGCTCAGCCGGGGGGCCGCGAACGTCACGTTCATCGAGCGGGATCGCCGCGCGGTAGGGGCCCTCCGATCCAACCTAGCGAGGCTGGGCCTCACGTCGCGGGCACGGGTCATCGTGGGCGACGTCCTCCCAGCCCTGAGACGCTTCCAGGCTGCCGGCGAGACGTTCAACTGCATTTTCTTGGATCCGCCCTATGCGGGGGATCTGGCGGTTCGCTGCATCGAAATGCTTGCCGACGGGGCCCTTTTAGGCGAAAATGGCGCTCTCGTGGCCCAGGCCTTCCACAAGAGCGGGCTGCCCGATTACGCTGGTGTCCTTCGACGGACCTGGCATCGGCGCTACGGGGAGAGCAGCCTCGCGCTCTACACGAAGGAGGAGGCATGCAGGTAACGGTGGTGTACCCCGGAACGTTCGACCCGTTCACCAACGGCCACATTGACCTCGTCCTGCGAGCGCTCCGGATTTTCCCGCGACTCGTCGTCGCCGTGGCGCGCAATCCACACAAGAGCCCACTCTTCGCCGTGGAAGAGCGGCTGGCCATCATCCAGGAAGCCATCGGGGGGCTGGGGGGGGTGGAGATAGACACCTTTGATGACCTGACGGTGGACTACGTCCGGAAGAAGGGCGCGCAGGTCATCCTCCGAGGGGTGCGTGCCGTCTCCGACTTCGAGGCGGAGTTCGCCATGGCCCTCATGAACCGGAAGATCAGCGAGGACGTCGAGACGGTTTTTCTCATGCCGAATCAGGCGTACACGTATCTCAGCTCGCGACTCGTGAAGGAGGTGGCGCTCCTCGGGGGCAATGTCGACGACTTGGTCCCGCCCCTGGCATCCAAGCTGCTCAAGGAGCACGCCCGTCGAGCACATTCGTAGGGAACATTCGTAGGGAAAGGGGAGGGGGAGTGATGAGCATTTCGCAGCGGGCGCGGAATCTCGTTCCTTCGGGGACCGTGGTCATCGCCGCCACGGCGCGCCGCCTGCGCGCCCAGGGCATTGACGTGATCGGCTTCGGCCAGGGAGAACCCGACTTCGACACACCCGAGCACATCAAGGAAGCGGCCATCCAGGCCATCCGCGAGGGTTTCACCAAGTACACTGCCTCAGGCGGGATCGACGAACTGAAGGATGCCGTGACGACCAAGCTGAAGCGGGACAATGACCTCGTGTACACGCGCGACCAGATCCTCATCTCCTGCGGGGGCAAGCACTCGCTCTTCAATGTGTTCCAGGCGCTCTTGGAGCCGGGGGACGAGGTCATCATCCCCGCCCCCTACTGGGTGAGCTTTCCCGAGCAGGTAAAGGTATGTGGCGGGAAACCGGTCTTCGTCCAGACCCATGAGCGCGAGGGATTTCGCCTGCACCGGGAGCTGGTGGAGCCGCTGGTGACCCCCCGCACGAAGATCCTACTTCTGAACTCACCATGCAATCCCACCGGCGCGGCCGTCTCCTTGGCAGGGCTGGAGAGCTTGGCGGACCTGGCGACAGAATGGGGGGTTCTGGCTTCTCTCTGACGAGACTTACGAGGCCCTGGTGTACGATGAGCATCAGCACCTCAGCATCGCATCGCTCAGCGATCGGGTGTACGCACAGACGATTGTGCTCAACTCGCTCTCCAAGGCCTATTCCATGACGGGGTGGCGGGTCGGATACACTGCGGCCTCCAAGGAGATCATCCGGGCGATGGACGGTCTGCAGAGCCAAGAAACCTCCAACCCGACCTCCATCGCGCAACGGGCCGCCGTGGCGGCGCTGACCGGCCCCCAGGTGACGGTCCAGCGCATGCGGGAGGAGTTCGACCGCCGACGGCGCTATATCGTCGAGCGGCTGAACGCCATGCCCGGGATCAGGTGCATCAAGCCGCAGGGGGCTTTCTACGTTTTCCCCAATGTCTCTGGAATGTACGGCCGGCATTACGCCGGAACAATCATCCGGAACTCCAGCGACTTCACGACCTACCTGCTGGAGGTGGCGCGGATCGCGGTCGTGCCCGGGATCGAGTTTGGCAACGACGAGCACGTCCGAATTTCCTACGCCACCTCGCTGGAGAACATCAAGGAGGGCATGGATCGAATGGCGGAGGCCGTGAAGGGGCTGGGTTAGGTGACAGGGGGCGGCGCCGAGGCGGTCCGGGCAGCCACGGGCCGGCACGGCGCGGGCATGGCATTATCCAATGAGGACAAGGAGGGAAGACCATGAGACTCATCGCGTGGGTGACTATTGGCATCGCGCTCGCCGGGATGCTTCTCGGAGCGGGACCTGCCGTCGCGCAGACCACGTTCGTCTTCGGAAACCAGGGGGAGCCGGTGGAATTAGATCCCGCCGTGATCACCGACGGGATCTCCAACCGAATTACCCGACAAGTCTCCGAGGGGCTCGTGAAATACGACGGGTCCACGACGAATGTCATTCCCTCCCTGGCCGAGAAGTGGTCGGTGAGCGCCGACGGCACGGTCTGGACCTTCACCCTGCGAAAGAACGTGAAGTTCCACGACGGCACTCCCTTCGACGCCGCCGCCGTGGTGTGGAATTTCGACCGGTGGCGCCTCAGCACACACCCCCAGCACGAAAACCAGATCAAGGCTGGGAAGACGTTTGAGTATTATGAGGCACAGTTCGGCGGCTTCGACGACAAGAGTCTCATCACCAAGGTCGAGGCCGTGAATCCCACCACGGTCCGCGTGACACTCAAGTCCCCTCAGGGACCATTCCTGGCCAATCTGGCGATGTTCGTGTTCGACATTGTGAGCCCGACGGCCGTAGAGAAGTGGGGCGTAGAATTCGGCAAACATCCGGTGGGGACGGGACCCTACAAGTTCGTGGAGTGGAAGGTCGGCCAGGAGGTCATCCTCGAGGCTAATCCGGATTACTGGGACAAAGCGCACGCTGCCAAAATATCTCGGGTGGTCGTCCGCAATATCAAGGACAACTCCCAGCGCCTGGCAGGCCTGAAGGCAGGCGAGATCCAGGGCTTCGAGGGGCTGAACCCCGATGACGTGAAGATGGTCCGGGCGGATCCGAACCTCCAGATCATCCTCCGCCCGACCAACACGACGGGATACCTGGCCTTCAACTTCAAGGTGAAGGAGTTTCAGGATAAGCGCGTGCGGATGGCCATCGCCCACGCCATCAACAAGAAGGGGATCGTGGATGCCCTGTACGGCGGGCCTGGCCTGGTGGCCAAGGAGTTCCAGCCCCCGTCCCTCTGGGGTTACAACAAGGAGCTGAAGGATTACGAATATAACCCCCAGCGGGCGCGCGATCTCCTGAAGGAGGCTGGCTTCCCGCAGGGACTCAAGGAAATCACCTGGGACGACGGCAAGAAGGAGCCGCTCCAGTTCTGGTACATGCCGGTCTCGCGACCGTACTATCCGAATCCCAAAGAGATTGGCGAGGCGATGGCGGCCGACCTGGCCAAGGCGGGGATCACGGTGCAGCTCCAGACGACGGATTGGACGGTCTACCTCGACAAGCGAAAGAATGGGCAGCTCCCCCTGTACATGCTGGGTTGGACCGGAGATAATGGCGATCCGGACAACTTCGTCTGCTACTTCTTCTGTTCGCCGGGTGCATCGCGTGAGGGGTTCTATACCAATCAGCCGCTGACCGAAATCCTGCTGCAGGCGCAGAAGCTGACGGATCAGGGAAAGCGGGCCGAACTGTATCGCAAGGCGGAACAGATGATCCACGATGACGTGGCCCGACTCTTCATCGCGCACAATCAGCCGCCGATCCCGTTCCAGAAGAAGGTGAAAGGGTACGTGGCGAACCCCACCAACAGCGAATTCTTCAACACCGTGTATTTCCAGGAATAGCCTCGAAGGCGAGCCGAGGACGGGAACGACATGGGCCGATACGCCATCAAACGATTCCTGACCATCGTCCCCGTCCTCATCGGGGTCTCCCTCATCGTTTTCAGTTTCACTCATCTCATCCCGGGTGATCCGGCCGTCGCCATGCTGGGAGAGCGGGCGACGCCCCAGCGGGTGGCGGAGGTGCGGGCGCAACTCGGCCTCGACGAACCACTGTATACGCAATATTTCATCTACGTCGGCAAGATCCTCCACGGTGACCTAGGAGCCTCGATCCTGCGGGGCGACCCGGTCCTGCGGGACCTCGTGCGGCGGTTCCCGGCGACGGTGGAGCTGGCCACCTCGGCCATCCTCATCGCCATCCTCGTCGGCGTTCCCATGGGGATCATCTCCGCGGTCTGGCGAAATTCGTTCTTCGACGGGTTCTCCCGGCTGGTGGCGCTGGCCGGTGTCTCGATGCCGATCTTCTGGCTGGGCCTCATGCTGGCCTGGTGCTTCGGCGTGGTGTTGGGGTGGCTGCCGACCGGCTTCCGCCTGGGGACCGACGTGACTCTGGTTACGGTGACGCACTTCAATATCCTGGACAGCCTGCTCGCGGGGAACTGGAGTGCACTGGTTTCAAGCCTGCGCCATCTGATCCTTCCGGCAATAGCCCTTTCCACGATCCCCATGGCTGTCATCGCCCGGATGACGCGCGCCAGCCTGCTGGAGGTGCTTTCCCAGGATTACATCCGGACTGCCGAATCCAAGGGCCTTCCCCAGCGGGCGGTGATCCTGCGGCATGCCATGCGGAACGCGCTGCTCCCCGTCATGACCGTCACGGGACTTCAGGTGGGGCGTCTGCTGGCCGGGGCCATCCTGACCGAGACCATCTTCTCCTGGCCCGGCATTGGCCTCTGGATCTACGAGTCCATCCAGGCGCGGGACTATCCCATCGTCCAGGGTGCGACACTGTTCATCGCGACGATATTCGTCATGGTGAATCTCCTCACGGATGTGCTCTATGCCTCAGTCGATCCCCGCATCAAGTACGATTGAGCTTCCCGCTACCGCCATAGCGGGGCGGGGGCGAAGCCCCCTGGATGCAGCCCTGCACCGGCTGCTGGCCAACCGTGTGGCCCGGGGAGGACTCGTCATCATCGCCGTTTTCACCCTGATGGCCGTCCTCAGCCCCGTCTTTCTTCCATACAACCCCCAGGTGGATGCGGACCTCCTGGCTCGCCTCAAGCCTCCGAGCTGGACGCATCCCTTTGGGACCGACGCCCTGGGTCGGGATATCCTGATACGAATCTTCCACGGGGCTCGTGTTTCCCTCGGTCTGGGGGTGGGCTCGGTCGTGGTCGCGGCCCTGGTCGGATCCCTCCTGGGCCTTATGGCCGGGTATGCGGGCCGTCGCGTGGATCTGTACATCATGTTCTGCATGGACATCCTGCTTGCCTTTCCGGCAACCCTCCTGGCCATTGCCATCGTGGCAATGATCGGCCCCGGCCTCCGCAATTCCCTCATCGCCATCAGTGTCGTCTCCATCCCATTCTACGCGCGGATCACCCGGGGCGAGGTCCTGGCCCTGAAAGAGCGCGAGTTCGTCACCGCCGCGAGAGGGCTTGGGGGCAGCGCCCGTCGGATCGTGCTGTGGCATATCTTCCCGAACACCCTTCCACCGATTTCGGTGCAGACGACCCTCGCCATCGCCTTCGCCATACTGGAGGCGGCAGCGCTTGGATTCCTCGGTCTCGGGGCGCAGCCCCCGATGCCGGAGTGGGGGGCCATGCTGGCGGACAGCTACAAGTTTTTCACCAGCGGGGCTTGGTGGGCCTTTTTCTTTCCAGGAGCGGCCATCATGCTCTCGGTCCTCGGCTTCAACCTGGTGGGAGACGCGCTGCGCGACGCGCTGGACCCCCGGCTTCGGACCTGAGGCAGAAGAAAGAAGATGGCCATGCACGTGCGGGAGTGGATTGTAGCTTTCACGGTGCTCGTGGCTGTCTCCACCGGGGCTCCGTTCCTGACGCCGGGCGCGGAGGGGCAGGTCTTCCGCATCAATAACATGGTCGAACCGGAAAGCCTCGACCCCGGTGCGGTTACAGGCGTGCCAGAGCACCGGATCCTCAGCAACCTGTTCGAGGGGCTTACCACAACCGACCCGAAAGACTTATCCCCTCGGCCTGGCATGGCCACCTCGTGGAAGATCTCCAAAGACGGCCTTGTCTATACTTTCAAGTTGCGTGATGCGCGCTGGACCGATGGCAAACCGGTGACGGCCCACGACTTCGTCTACGCCTGGGAACGGGTTCTGAACCCGAAGATGGGGGCGAAGTACGCGCAGCAGCTCTTCTACCTGAAGAACGGCGAGGACTACAACAAGAGCCGGATCATCGATTTCTCGCAGGTGGGAGTGAAGGCGCTGGATGACCAAACCCTCCAGGTCACTCTGCGCTGCCCGACAGCGTACTTCCTCGACCTTACGAGCTCCGATACGCTGTATCCTGTGCCTCGCTGGGCCATCGAGGCCCACGGGAAGGACTGGGGCAAGCCCGGCAAGATCGTGAGCAATGGCCCATTCCGGCTGGTCAGTTGGGTGCCGCAGAGGGAACTGGTGTTGGAGAAGAATCCACAGCACTGGGACGCGGGAAGGGTGAAGCTCCAGAGAGTTGTCTTTCTCCCGACGGATGACGTCAACACCGCGTACAAGCAGTTCCTGGCGGGAGAAAGCGACTGGGTGCCCCAGGTTCCCACATCGCAGATCGACGCGGCGCGGAGCCGGCCTGAATCCTATGTGACGCCGTACCTCGGGACCTATTACATTCGCTTCAACGTCACGAAGCCTCCTGTCAACGACGTCCGCGTCCGCAAGGCCCTGAGCATGGTGGTGGATCGGGAATCCCTGACGAAGTTCGTGACAAAGGCCGGTGAGATCCCGACGAGCGCCTTCGTCCCGGCCGGCATGCGCGGCTATGAGGGGGTAAAGAGCCTCAGCTTCGACGTAGCCGCGGCGAAGACGCTGCTGGCGGAGGCGGGGTACCAGGATGGCAAGGGGTTCCCCAAAGTCGAACTCTTGTACAACACCAACGAGCTGCACCGCGTCGTCACCCAGGCGGTTCAGCAGATGTGGAAGGAGAACCTGGGCATCCAGGTGGACCTGGTCAACGTCGAGTGGAAGGTGTACCTGGCCCGGCAGAACAGCCTCGACTACCAGATCTCCCGGGCGGGATGGATCGGGGATTACGTGGACCCCAACACCTTCCTGGACCTGTGGGTCACCGGGGGCGGGAACAATCAGACCGGGTGGTCGAACAAGCGGTACGACGACCTCATCGGCCAGGCCGCGTGCAAGATCGTGAACCCCAAGGACCGAATGCGCGCCCTGCAGGAGGCCGAGAAGATCCTGGTGGTGGACGACTTGCCCATCATGCCTCTGTTCACCTATGTCAACAAGGGCATGCTGAGCCGTTGGGTGAAGGGCTGGTATCCCAACATCCTCGACATGCATCCGCTCAAGTACATCAGCCTGGAGCGGTGACGCGACCGTGCTCGGCTACATCCTCCGCCGTGTGGCAGGATTTGCGCCCATCCTGTTCGTCATGGTCTCCCTGTCGTTCTTCATGATGCGCCTGGCGCCGGGCGGGCCGTTCGATCAAGAGCGAGCCCTCCCGGATCAGGTGCGGGCGAACATCGAGGCCCGCTATCACCTGGAGGAGCCCATCTGGCGTCAGTACCTCCGGTATCTCGGCGACGTGGCACGAGGCGATCTGGGCCCCTCCTTCCGGTACCCCGACCGTTCGGTCAACGAACTCCTGAGCCTCGGGTTCCCTGTCTCGGTGACGCTGGGCTTGTGCGCCCTGGGCGTTGCGCTGGCGCTGGGCGGCACGGCGGGCATTCTGGCCGGCCTGCGGCGAAACGCTTTCGTGGATTACCTCACCATGTCCTTTGCGCTCTTCGGGGTCTCAGTGCCCAACTTCGTGCTAGGGCCGATCCTGATGCTGGTGTTCGCTCTGGGCTTGAGATGGCTGCCCGTGGCGGGGTGGGGGACCTGGCGCCACCTCATCCTGCCATCGGTCACGCTCGGCACGTTCTATGCCGCCTATGTAGCCCGGCTTACGCGGGCCGGCATGCTGGAGGTCATCGGCCAGGACTTCATTCGCACCGCCCGCGCCAAGGGCCTCCGCGAGGCGACGGTGGTGCTGCGTCACGCCTTGCCGGGCGCGATCCTGCCGGTCGTGACGTACCTGGGGCCGGCCTCGGCAGCGGTCCTCACCGGGTCCGTGGTGGTGGAGACGATCTTCAGCATCCCGGGCATCGGCCGCTACTTCGTGGGCAGCGCCCTCAACCGGGATTACACCATGGTCCTGGGGACGGTGGTGTTCTACAGCGTCCTCCTGCTCGTCTTCAACCTGATCGTGGATGTGTTGTACGCATATCTCGATCCGAGGGTGCAGGTGCAATGAGCAGTCAAGCGCCGAGCGGCGAGCGCCGAGAACCTCAGGCGGCGTCGGACATTCCGCATTCGGGTACCCCCTGGGTGATCCGCATTCCCCATTTGGAAAGATCGGGGGCGTCGCCGTGGCACGACGCGCTACGCCGACTGCGCCGGAACCGGCTCGCCATGCTGGGCCTCTTAGTCTTGGTGGGCTTCGTCCTGTCGGCCGTGCTGGCCCCGTGGATCGCCCCGTTCCCGTTCGACAGGACAAACCTTCAATACGGGGCCAAGCCGCCGACCCGAACCCACCTTCTGGGGACGGACGAGCTGGGCCGCGATCTTTTCACGCGCATCCTGTACGGCGCACGCATTTCCTTCGCGGTGGGCATCCTGGCCACCTTGGTGAGCCTGAGCATCGGCGTGACTTATGGCTCCGTCTCGGGATCTAGGGGCGGCCGCGTGGATCACCTGATGATGCGAGCGGTGGACATTCTCTACGGGCTCCCCTTCATGTTTTTCGTCATCATCCTGATGGTGATCTTCGGTCGCAACATCCTGAACCTGTTCATAGCCCTGGGGGCAGTGCAATGGCTGACCATGGCCCGCATCGTGCGCGGCCAAGTCCTCGTCCTGAAGACGCGAGAGTTCGTCCTCTCCGCCCAGGCCATCGGCGCCTCGCCGGCACGTCTCCTCGTGCGGCACGTCTTGCCCAACGCCCTGGGGCCGATCGTTGTGTATGCCACCCTCACGGTCCCGGCGGTCATGTTGGAAGAGGCGTTCCTGAGCTTCCTGGGCCTCGGGGTCCAGCCGCCCATGGCGAGCTGGGGATCGCTGGCCTCAGCGGGGGCGGCCGCCATGGAAACCTACCCCTGGTTGATTCTGTTCCCGGGCCTGGCGTTGACGGTGACGTTGCTCTCGCTGAATTTCCTGGGAGACGGCCTCCGAGACGCCTTGGATCCACAGGTCGCATCTGCACGTTGACCAGGATGCGCTTTCGTGATGGCCGACGATGGGTCTCGCGAGGCCGACGGGGCGACGGCCTCCGAGGCGACTTGGGTCAGCGAGTCACCTCCGGCCGCTAACCCGGGCCCCGCCCTGAGGGAGGTTGTGGAAGTCCGAATCCGACCATCGGCAGCGTGGCGGGAAGCACCGGGCCCTACCTGTTTTTGGGCTTGAACTGCTCTGGCGCCGATGTTAGACTCACGGGCGCTTTCATCAGTTGGACCTCACACAAAGGGCAACCCATGAATGGCAGCCAGCAACACAAGAACGGCGCCCTGCTGAGGATCGAAGGACTGCAAACCCATTTCTTCACCGAGGCGGGGACGGTGCGGGCGGTGGACGGGGTCAGCCTCACGGTTCGCAAGGGTGAGACCCTGGGGGTCGTGGGGGAGTCGGGTTGCGGGAAGAGCGTGACGGCGCTCTCGGTGCTCCGGCTGATCCCGAACCCTCCGGGGAAGATCGTAAGCGGCAATATTTACCTGGAGGGTCGGGATCTCCTGCAACTGCCCGAGTACGAAATGCGGAAGGTGCGGGGGGCTTCCATCTCGATGATCTTCCAGGAGCCCATGACGTCCCTGAACCCGGTGTTCACCGTGGGCGATCAAATCGCCGAGGGCATCCGCCTTCACCAAAGACTCTCCAAGCGCGAATCCTGGAACAAGGCCATCGAGATGCTGCGCATAGTGCGCATGGCGGATCCGGAGAGGCGGGTGAAGGAGTACCCGCACCAGATGTCGGGGGGCATGCGGCAGCGGGTGATGATCGCCATGGCCCTGTCGTGTAACCCGCAGCTCCTGATCGCCGACGAGCCCACCACCGCGCTGGACGTGACGATCCAGGCCCAGATCCTGGAGCTGCTCAACGAGCTCAAAGCGAAACTGGGAATGGCGGTCGTGCTCATCACCCACGATCTGGGAGTGGTGGCGGACACCGCCGCCCGCGTGGCGGTGATGTACGCAGGACGCGTGGTGGAAGAGGCCCCGGTCAAGGAGCTCTTCACCAGCCCCAAGCACCCGTATACACAAGGGCTGCTGAACTCCATTCCGCGCCTCGAAAAGGCGGAGCGCCGCGCCCGCCTGCAGGCCATTCCCGGGATGGTGCCGGACCTGCTGGATCTCCCCAGGGGATGCAAGTTCCAGGCGCGATGTACCAAGCTCTTCGAGCCCTGCAGCGGCGAGGAGCCCCAGTTGAAAGAGGTCGCCTCCAATCACCGCGTCCGCTGCTACCTGTACTGAAGGGAACCTGTGCATGGCCAACGAGACGCTGCTCCAGGTCCGGGACCTCACGAAGTACTTTGATATCAAGCGGGGATTCTTTTGGGGCGAGGCGGCCAAGGTCCACGCCGTGGACGGAGTGAGCTTCGACCTCAGGCACGGCGAGACGCTGGGCCTGGTGGGCGAATCGGGCTGCGGCAAGTCCACCACGGGGCGCCTCATCCTCCGCCTCATCGAGCCGACTTCCGGCGAGGTGATCTTCGACAAGGTCCCCATCTTCCAGGCCGACAAGGCGGAGATGCGCCGCCTCCGGCAGCGGATGCAGATCATCTTCCAGGATCCGTACTCCTCGCTGAACCCGCGCATGACGGTGGAGCAGATCGTGGGCGAGGGGATCATCATCCACAAGCTCTGCAAGACCAAGGGGGAGCGGCGGGAGCGCGTGGCGGACCTGCTGCACAAGGTGGGGTTGAGCCCCGAGCAGATGAACCGGTATCCCCACGAGTTCAGCGGCGGGCAGCGCCAGCGCGTGGGCATCGCGCGCGCCCTGGCGGTCAATCCAAAGCTCATCATCGCCGACGAGCCCATCTCGGCCCTCGACGTTTCCATCCAGGCGCAGGTCATCAACCTCCTGGAGGACCTCCAGGAGCAGTTCGACCTCACCTACTTGTTTATCGCCCACGACCTCCGGGTCGTCGAACACATCAGCGACCGGGTCGCCGTGATGTACCTGGGCCAGATCGTGGAGCTGACGGATGGCGAGGAGTTGTACGCCAAGCCGCTCCACCCCTACACCGAGGCTCTCCTGTCGGCCATCCCCATCCCGGATCCCACCACCAAGCGCCAGCGCATCATCCTCGAGGGTGATCCGCCCAGTCCCATCCACCCTCCGCGGGGGTGCCGGTTCCATACGCGCTGTCACAAGCGCTTCGACCGCTGCGACAAGGAGGATCCAGTGCTGCGCGAGATCGGCCCCCGGCACTGGGTCGCCTGTCACCTCTACTAAGGCCATCCGGGAGCCGTTTTCGGTGAGAGACGACACGGAGTGATCCTGTTCGCCGAAAAGGGCTTTCCGCTTCCAGGCGAGTCGGCCATGCCCAAGGTGAAGGTCGTAACATTCGGCTGCCAGGCGAACGAGCTGGATTCCGCCCGAATCGCTGGCGTCCTCGCCAAGGAGGGCTACACCTTCACCGAGGACGAGGGCGAGGCCGACCTGGTGATTCTCAACGGCTGCAGCATCCGCGAGAAGGCCGAACAGAAGCTGTTCAGCCGCCTGGGGACCCTGCAGGCGCTGAAGGCCGAGAATCCCCGGCTGCGCCTGGGGGTGGCGGGCTGCCTGGCCCAGCGGGAGGGGGCCGGGCTTCTCCGCCGATTCCCATATCTGGACTTCGTGGTCGGCAACGGCAAGCATCTCGCCGAGATCCCCCAGCTCCTGACTATCGCGCCGGGCCAGCCCGCCGTGGCCACGAGCGAGCCGGTCGGCCTCTTTCCCGAAGACACGGAGATCCATCGGGACAGCCGCATCCGCGCCTGGGTAGGCATTATGGAAGGCTGCGACAACTTCTGCACCTTCTGCGTGGTGCCGTTCACCCGCGGGCGCGAGCGGAGCCGCCATCCGGACGACATCCTGCGAGAGGTCGTTCGCCTGCGCGAGGCGGGCTACCACGAGATCACGCTGCTCGGCCAGACGGTCAACTCCTACGGCAAGAAGCTGGATCCCCCGGTGTCGTTCGCCGAGCTGCTCCGGCGGATCGACGCCGCGGTGGGGCCGGGTATCCGGGTGCGCTTCACGACATCTTATCCCCGGGATGTCACGCGGGAACTGGCCGAGACCATGGCGGGCCTTGAGACCGTCTGTGAGCACATCCATCTCCCGGTCCAGTCCGGCTCTACGCGCGCCCTGGCCCGCATGGAGAGGAACTACAGCCGTGAGGAATACCTGGACAAGGTGGCATTGCTTCGTTCGGCGGTCCAGGGTCTGGCCATCACGACCGACATCATCGTGGGCTTCCCGGGCGAGACGGATGCCGATTTCGCCGAGACCCTGAGCCTCATGGAGCAGGTGGGATTCGATGGCTGCTTTGCCTTCAAGTTCTCACCCCGAGGAGGCACCCCGGCCGCGGATCTTCCGGACCAGGTGCCGGAAGCGATCAAAACAGAACGGCTGGGCCTGGTGCTGGACCTCCAGAACCGGCTCTCGCTCGAGCGCAATCGCGCGTTGGTCGGGCAGGTGGTTGAAGTGTTGAGCGATCGTGAGTTGCAGAAGCGCGATTCCTCTCTCGGGGCTGGCCGAACGCGGCAGAACAAAATCGTCCACTTCCGCGGAGAGGGCGTGGAGGAGGGGAGCCTTCTAAAGGTTGAAACTACTGATGCCACATCGCATCACTTGAAGGGGGTCCTTATCGCTTCTGCGTAAGTAGCTAAAAATACATTGACATCCGGTTCGGGCCTCCCTATGATACCCGCCGGAAAACAACGGAGGGCTCATGGCCAGGTTCAGCTTTCGTAAGGGAAGTGCTGAAGAGGAAGGGCTTCCGGAAGAGGAAGGAACTGAGGTCAGTGCCCGTGAGGAGAGCGGTGGTGAGAGTGGGGGGGTACGCCGGATCCTGATCATCCTCGGAATCGGCGTGATTCTGGTCGGAGGTTGGTATCTGGCGCAGCCGTTGTTCTTCGCGCCACCAGCGCCTCCTCAGGTGCCTGTCCGACCAGTAACCCCGGCGCCTCCGGCAAAGGCACCGGCTCCAGCCGTCCCAATAAAGGAGGCGGCACCCGCTCCTGCTGCTCCGGCAAAGTCGCCGACCAAAGAAGAGGGGAATCAGGTACCGGCCGCGCCGCCCGCCAAGGTAGGGGCTCCAGCTGCTCCGTCGAAAGAGGCGGCTCCCGGAAAGGCGGCCGTCGCGCCACCGGCTCCCGCAGGAAAGGCGGCGCCCCCTGCGAAGGCCGAGGCCAAGCCGGTGGAGAAGCCCACGCCGACCCGCTATAGTCTGCAAATAGGCGCCATGGTAATGGAGGAGAACGCCACGGCCCTGAAGCGGAAGCTGGATGCGAGCGGCTTCCCGGCAGTCATCCGCAAGGGAAAGGCGTACGTGACGAAGCAAATCGTCACGGTAGGGGAGCCGTCAGGGAAGCGTGATGCGGAGGACCTCTCCAGACGGCTGAACGTGGACGGTTTTCCGTCCCAACTGTTGGCCGTCGGGGGCAAGTATACGCCACAGATCGGGGCGTTCTTCAACCTGGACGAGGCCATTGACTTGGCGCGGGAACTCCAGAAGAAAGATTACCCCCCGAAGATCACCTCCAAGCCAACCACCACGGTCGTGTACCAGGTCCGGTGTGGAAAGTTCGACTCACGCGCTGCCGCCGTGAGACGAGGGGAAGAATTGAAGGGCAAGGGCTTCAGCTTCTTGGTCGTTCGCGAATGACGCGCTGTCTTGGCGTTCCAGACGTTCGATGGACCTGCCGACCAGACCACGCACCGGGAAGGAGGTGGGATGAGTGACCAAGGCAGACATCGCATCCCTGGTGGCTGAGAAAGGCCTGACGAAAAAGCAGGCCATGGAAGCGGTCGAGGCGACCCTGGAGATTATCAAGAATGCCCTTCGTCGCGGCGAGAAGATCCAGCTGGTCGGTTTCGGATCCTTCCAGGTGAAGGCGAAGCGCGCGCGGAAGGGTCGAAACCCTCAGACCGGGTCGGAGATCACGATCACCGCGCGGAAGGTTCTGAAGTTCAAACCGGGCAAGGCGTTGCACCAGACGGTCAACGCCGCCAGCGCGACGCAGGAAAATGTCTAGATCTCCTCGGATTCAAGCGGATCCCGTCCCGGGGAGCGCTCCCCCGAGGGAACGGCCGTCCCCAGTTACGCCGGAGCTTCCATCGGAGGTCCCGGACCGCCTGTACTTCCGCATCGGCGAGGTCTCGGCCATCACGGGGGTCCCGCCCTACGTCCTGCGGTACTGGGAGAGTGAGTTCCCCGCCCTGCAACCCCGCAAGAGCGGGGGTGGACAGCGGCTCTACCGAAAACGGGATGTGGCCATGATCCTGGAGATCAAGAAGCTCTTGTACCAGGAGCGCTACACGGTGGCCGGGGCGCGGCGGCGGCTGACAGAACGCGAGGAACGGGCCCGACGAATGGAGGCACGGGCCACGCTTCAGCGGTTGCGGGCCGGACTCGAGGGCATTCTTAAGCAATTGTCGTGATTCCCCGTCGTGCCAGGTGATCTTCTGCAGCATCGACTGCGTCATCGGGGCTCCTCGCTGCCGCTGCAGAGGGACGGCGAGAGATGGCCCGGCAAGCCATCCAAGACGATCATTTGGGGCGTGGCGTCCGCCTGGGGCGGATAGCGCATCCCGCACGGTGGTGCGGGAGGGTCAGCCGGGGCGGGACGCCTTCCTGACAACTTATCGGAAAAGCATACCATCGGGGCGTGGCGCAGCCTGGTAGCGCACTGGCATGGGGGGCCAGGGGTCAGCAGTTCGAATCTGCTCGCCCCGACCAATTTCCTTGATCCGGCGGATCCCCCGGTCCGCCATCGCCTGACAAAGCATGGGGAGGGAGATGGGACGGGAGGAGCGTCCCCTGATCCTGGCGTCCAACGACGACGGCATCGGGTCCGTGGGCCTCAAGGCGCTGGTGGAGAGCTTGAGCGGGCTGGGCGAGGTGGTGGTCGTAGCTCCGGACAGAGAGCGGAGTGCGGCCGGACATTCGCTTACCCTCAGCCGTCCGCTTCGCGCGTCGCACCTGGACGAGGGATGGTACAGCGTGGACGGCACGCCCACGGACTGCATCGCCCTGGCCGTGATGGGGCTGCTGCCGAGGCGACCGGACCTGGTGGCCGCCGGGATCAACCACGGCTCGAACATGGGCGACGACGTCACCTATTCGGGAACGGTGTCCTCCGCCATCGAGGCGACCCTGCAAGGCATTCCCGCCTTTGCCATGTCGGTGGCCGGCGACGGCGATTTCGACTTCCGCGCCGCGGCGCTTTTCGCGAAGCGGTTGGCGGAGGAGATCCTGCGGCGCGGTCTCCCGCGAGACACCCTGCTTAATGTAAATGTGCCCAACCTGCCTCCGGAAGCGATCCGTGGCGTCGCGGTGACTCGTCAGGGGCGTCGGGTGTACAGCGAGACCGTCGTCCGGAAGACCGACCCGCGGGGCAAGACCTATTACTGGATCGGCGGCGCCGCACCCAGGTGGGAGCGCCTTGAAGAGACGGATTACGAGGCAGTGAGTACCGGCTGGATCTCCCTGACCCCGCTGCATCTGGATCTCACCAACCACCGGGTCGTTGACGAATTGAAGACCTGGGGGCTGTCACTCAACGGAGGCCCTCCGGCCTGAGATCGGCAAGGCATCCGACCCCCCGGAGGCTGTGGCTTTTTCAGGGTTCCCCGCGGAATTGCACGCCAAAAGACAGGCTTTCCTTCGCAGCGGGGTTGTGGTATCGTGCAAGATTAGGACGCCGATGGACTTCGCTATCCCCAGGGAGCGCATGGTCGCCGAGCAGTTGGCGCGCCGGGGCATCCGCGACGAGAGGGTGCTGCGGGCCATGACCAAGGTTCCGCGACACCGCTTTGTGGACGAGGCGCTGGCCGGCCGGGCATACGGCGATTACCCGCTACCCATTGGAGAGCGCCAGACCATCTCCCAGCCCTACATGGTCTCCCTCATGACCGAGGCGCTGGGACTGGTCGGGCATGAGCGGGTCCTGGAGATCGGCACGGGCTCCGGATACCAAACCGCGATCCTGGCGGAGCTCTGCGGCAAGGTGTTCTCGGTCGAGCGGATCAAGAGCCTCGCGGACCGCGCCGTTCGCACCCTGGACAGCCTGGGGTACTATAATGTTCTGGTGCGGGTCGGCGACGGGTCACTCGGCTGGCGCGAAGAGGCGCCATTTGAGGCCATCCTGGTGACCGCCGGTGCGCCTGCGGTCCCGGACGCGCTGGTGGAGCAGTTGAGCCCGAAGGGCCGCCTGGTGGTGCCCGTCGGCGACGCGTACGGTCAGGTCCTGCGGAAGGGGGTCCGAGACGAGGAAGGAATGCGCTGGACGGACCTGGGCGGGTGCGTCTTCGTGAAGTTGATCGGCGACCAGGGCTGGTCCACGGAGGGATGAGGACAGGATCAACACGGATTTCGAATGTCGGGGCGTAGCGCAGCCTGGTAGCGCACTTGGTTCGGGACCAAGGGGTCGCTGGTTCAAATCCAGTCGCCCCGACCAATTTCCTGAGGAGGCAGCCAGCGGACGACGGGTGCCTCACTGATCTGTTCTTCGCCCTCGGCGGTGTTCCCGGCGTGGGGCGGACACCGGCCAGGGCGGAGGATGCGCGATGGGAGGGCAAGCCGCGTCCGGCTTGCCTTTCGTTTTTCCCTGGATGGGTCGCGCATCATGCAACTGGATCCCTCCGCATTCGGGCCGGCCGCAGGCTGGGCCTCAGTGGAGGTGCGGCTCGCCGGACGCGTGCAGGGCGTCGGCTTCCGGTGCTTCGCGCTGGAGGTGGCGCAGCGGCTGGGCGTGGCAGGCTATGTAATGAACACACGTGACGGGGGCGTCCGCGCCTACGCGGAAGGGCCACGGGAAGCCTTGGAGCAGTTCCTGCACTCGCTCCAGCAAGGACCGGGCGGGGCCCGTGTGTGGGAAGTGCGGACCACGTGGGGCGCAGCGAGCGGAACGTATTCGACCTTCAGTATTTAACCCACCCTGTGAACGGAGGCACACCGTGGGCGTAGACGACCTGAAGCGTAGGATCAGAGAAATCCCCGACTTCCCCAAGCCCGGTATCCTCTTCCGGGATATCACGCCGCTCTTGGCCGACGGCCGGGCCTTCTGCCAGGCGATCGACTATATCGGGGAGCGATACCTGGACAAGAGCATTGACGTCGTGGTCGGGGTGGAGGCTCGGGGGTTCATCATGGGGGCCGCGTTGGCGTACAAGCTCCGGGCCGGCAACATCCTGATCCGCAAGGTGGGGAAACTTCCCTACAAGACTCACCGGACAACGTATGCCCTTGAGTACGGTAGCGACACGCTGGAGATCCACCAGGATGCCTTCAAGCCCGGACAGCGCGTGTTGATCGCAGATGACCTGCTGGCCACGGGCGGGACGATCTCGGCGGCGGTGGACCTGGTGAAACAGCTCGGCGGCGAGATTGTGGAGTTGGCGTTTCTGATTGAACTCACGGCGCTGAAGGGGCGGGAGAAATTGAAGGATTACTCCGTCTTCTCGCTCCTGCAGTACTAAGACGGTTTGCCGGGCGGTCTGGCATGTGTGGCCCTGTAGTTCAGATGGATAGAACGAGGGCGTCCTAAGCCCTGCGTCGGGGGTTCGAGTCCCTCCAGGGCCGCCAGCAACGTGCCGTTGGGACCGAGCACGCGGGCGGAGCGCGGGCCTCGGCGATGACATTCACGTATACGAACGAGGTGTGCCGGTGGCAAGTGCCATCAGGAAGCCGGAGATCCGGAGAAACCCTCTCGCCGAGTGGGTGGTGGCGACAGTGCGCTTCGTGCAGGCGCACCGCGTCGCCGTCGTGGCGGCCTTGGCGGTTCTGGCCATCGGGGCGAGTTCGGCTGGGGGCTATTGGTGGCGCCAGCAGCGGAAGGAAGAGGAGGCAAGTCGCCTCCTTGCGAAAACGGTGAGTGCAATTCGCGGGGATCAGCCCGGAGCCGTTGGAAATCCCGACGAGGCCTCCAAGGCCCTCCAACAAGTCGTGAGGGAGTTTCCAAGTACCCACAGCGCGGAGGAGGCCCTTCTTGCGCTGGGGGACGTTCAGTATAGCGCGGGAAAAATTGACGAGGCCCTTGCATCATTCAGTCAATATCTGACAGCATTTCCGCGGGGGGCGTTCACACTGATGGCGGGACTGGGTAAGGCCTACGCCCAGGAGGCGAGGGGCGATTTCCAGGGGGCAGCGCAGACGCTGTCCCACGTCTTGGAGCGCGGCAAGGATGATCCTTTGGCGGGGGAGGCCTACATGACTCTCGCGCGCGTCTACGAAGAGATGAAGAAGCCCGACGACGCAATGCGAGTCTATGGGCAGGTAGTAGAGAAAGATACTCAGACCCGATGGGCGCAGTATGCCCTACAAAGGATGAACGATCTTAGGAAAAAGTAGTCCGCCATCAGTCTCGCCTCGAGAATCCTGCCGATGTTTCCCGCATTCCGACGCGAGCCAGATTTTTGAAGTCAAGGAACGCCAGGCCTAGACAGTGGACCAGTCCAACCATGCCGCCGGTATCGGAAGGCTGGCACGAACCAGACTTCTGTGGAAAATAGGAGGATATCCGGGTCCGGACTTGGGGGGTTATGTGTGTCGCGGATGGTCTGATAAGAGGTATTATGTAAAATATACTGACCAACAAACCACGGACACGAAGACCACCCACTCCTTTATCCGCACCCAGCACTGCAGGCGCCAATGTACGACCTAACCCTCACCTACTGCCGCGGGCCGACGATTCCAGCGAACGGCGCCGCCACGATATCCCCGATCGACCTGCTGTCAACGGCCGGCCATTGAGAGCCACCCAGGGTCGCCCCATGGTGAGCCAGCGAAGGACGTGGCCGGGTCCCTCGCAAGTGGGTTGTCCGGACCTTTACTCTGGTCGTGCCTCCTGCTTCGGTGACAGCTTACTGCGCCGCTGGGCCGCGAGCTGCTGCTTGGTCTGCTCGGCCCGGTAGCTGGCCCCCGTGATCTCCACGAAGTGGGCCCGGTGGGTCAGCCGATCCAAGGCGGCGGAGGCCAGGAGTGGCTCGCCGAAGATGTCCGGCCACTCGCTCACGGCCCGGTTGCTCGTGAGCACGATGGACGCGCGCTCGTACCGCTCGTGGATGATGTCGTAGAGGTCCTCGGGGCCGGGGGCCCGGAGGGCCTTCAGCCCGAAGTCATCCAGGACGAGCACGTCGGGCCGCAGGTACTTGGCCAGCCGGTGGGCGAGCGTGCCGTCGGCCCGGCCGCCGGCCAGGTGGGCCAGCAGCTTCCCCGTGGACACAAAGAGGACCTCGTACCCGCGGCGGCACGCCTCGTGCGCCAGGGCTTGCGACAGGTGGCTCTTGCCCACGCCGGTCGGGCCGTAGATCAACACGTTCTCGTGCCGCTCGACGAACTGGCAGGTGGCCAGATCGAAGACCTGGGCCTTGTTCAACTTCGGGTTGAAGCCGAAGTCGAAGCCCTCGAGCGTCTTGCCGGGATCGAAGGCCGCGCGGCGGAGGCGGAGCCGGAGAGTGGACTGGGCCCGCCGCTCCACCTCGTCCTGCAGGAGCAGGGTCAGGAACTCGACGAACGAGGCGCGGCTCTCGATCGCCTGGTGGTTGCGCACCTCCAGCGTCTCCAGGATCCCGGAGAGCCGGAGCGTGCGGAGCATGGGGGTGAGCTGGTGCGTCAGTTCCATGGCGGACCTCCCTCGCCACCGGGGTCGGGGAAGAAGTCGGTCCAGGGGCGCGCATGGCGCGGGGCGGGGAGGGCCGCGGGTCGCGGCGCCAGGTCGAGGAGCGGCTGCCGATCGAGGCCCGCGGCGAGGATGGTCTTCACCGTGGCATACCGGTACTCGCCGACCGCGAGCGCGCGGGCACAGGCCGCCTCGAGGCGGGCCGCGCCGTAGCGCTGCGCCAACCGGAGGATGCCCTGGGCGCTCCGCAGCCGATCGAGGGGCCGGTCGCCCAAGAGGGCGGCGATGAACGCGGCGCAGTGCGGGCCGATCTCGGCGGCCCGCTGCTGGCACCACACCGGCGTCTGCATCAGGAAGTGGACCTTGTCCGGGGGGAGGTGGTCGTGCAGGGTCCGCCGCTGGCCGGGCCGCGCCGCGAGGTGGGTCGCCACCAGGGCGTGGTCGGCGAAGCACTGGACCTGGGTCGCCGTCCCCCGCACCCAGAGCCGCCGGCCGATCAGCCGGTACGGGGCCGAGTAGTAGGCGGCGTTGAAGACCACGTGGCAGTCCGGGTGGAGTTTCGCCTGCTTCCAGGTCACCGGCTCCCACGGGGTCGCGGGTAACGAGAGGAGCGCGGCCCGCTCGACCGTCTCGAAGGCCACCAGGGGCTGTTGCTTGATCGTGCCGTGGAGGCGCATCCCGGCGGTCTCCACGCACCAGCGGAGGCCGTGCTGGTTCGCGTGGTGGAGGTCGCGGAAGGCCCGGCCGGCGAGGCAGTTGCGCTTCACGTAGTGGACGCCCCCCTGCTCGACCTTGCCCTTGTGCTCGGGGGTCCGCACCCGACAGGGCGCGATGAGGAAGCCGTAGTGCTCGGCGCACTCCCGGTAGACGCGCTGGACCTCCGGGTCGTAGAGGACCGCGTGGACGATGGCGGCCTTCAGATTATCGAGCACGACCCGGCGCGGCACCCCCTGGAACCACTCGAAGGCGGCGCGGTGGCAGCGGCACCAGGTGGCGACGGTCTGGTCGAAGACGAACTCGACGTACTGGTGGCGGCTGAACGACAGCGTCATCACGAAGGCCCAGGCCCGGCGGAGGCGCTCACCGTCGGGATCGAACATGAGGCCGGCCGACCCGAAGTCCACCTGGGCTTCCTCCCCCGGGACCGTCTCCACGCGGATCGTGGCTCGCGGCGTGGGCGGTTCCAACCGTCGCAGGAACCGTTTCACCGCGGAGTAGCTCCCCGTGAAGCCGTGCTGCTCGACGAGGAGTTGGAAGATCGCCTGGCCCTCCACGCCCTGCTGCCGCCACGCCACGACCTGCTCCCGGAACGGGGCCACGCTGGACTGGTCGGGCCCGGGCTGGGCACGCTCCGGCGGGTGGAGCAGCGTGGCCAGCGTGGCCGGGTCGGGCAGTTCGCCGGTGAGCAGCCCGTGCTGCCGCGCCCAGCGGTGGTAGCTGGCCACCGTGTTCCGGCTCAGCTCGAGCTCGCGGGCGATCCGGCGGGCCGGCTCCCCGACGCGGAGCCGGCGGAGCACTTCGCGTACATCGGTCACCTCGCACCTCCGTGCAGCCATCGGGCACCTCCGGGTTGGGGTTCCCGGAGAGCAATCCCCGATGTGGCTGCGAAGCGCAAGGGACCCGGCCGCCACCCCGTTGGGGTGGCTCACTATGGGCGACCTTGCTGGCTCAGTTTGGGCGACCCTGGGTGGCTCAGTATCCCCGACCCCGGTGGCTCAGTATAGGGTGACCGCTGACACCTGCACTCTCGGCTAGGCGCCTTCCCCTTCAGGCTCTAGGAGTTCAAATTCAGGGCCTTTTTGTGATCTGCACTGTCGGTCATGCGCAGGTGCCCTCGAGCCACCACCTCAGGTGGTCGCATGGGATGATCCATTTGTCACACAGTTCAGGGTCCTCTCGTGGTCTCTACGGGTTTTGGCCTGGAGCTGCACGCGAACCGCCATGAACGCCACAAGGACATTCGCGAAAATATCCTGATGCTCAGTTATAAACATCGTGAATAACATTATGTATTTCGCATAACATACTATATTTACAGCATGTTATGTTTTTATACGACAATCATACCAGACGTACGGAGGGCACGTTTCGAGGCAAGAGAGAGGTTGGTGGCGGCGGGTGGACTCGAACCACCGACATAGGGCTTATGAGACCCCCGCTCTGCCAACTGAGCTACGCCGCCAGAGGACGGAGAAGCATGAAGCTGTGTTCGCCAAATCACCTTTCGGATCAGGCCGGATGATAGAAAAGCGCTGAAGCGCTGTCAAGGCCACATCGGAACGACCCAGGGAAGGGCCGATGCCGAGATACGATCCGTTTCATGAGCCCCATCCACTCACGGCTGCGATGAGCCCTTCATCCCTTCCAACCGTCGCTGTTCCTCGAACTTCTGTCGCTCGATGTCCTTGGGTTCGTAATACTTGGGATAGTACGTCCTGAACTGCTCGATCCACCAATTGACCCCATATGCGACGACGACGATTACAGCCAACCCGATCAGGGCCATGAGTCCCCGCCGTAACAGTTTCCGACGCCGGAGCCATCGAAAAGCCCGCACGTGTCTCTCGCGTCGTCCCTGGGGGGCCTGGAATCGAACCCCGTGGAGGACCTCTGAATCGCCATGGGGCAGGGTCCAACACACGGTGCCGGGCCGTGAGAGGCCGTCCTCCAGCGTAACACTCACCACACTCCCCTCGGGCAGCGCCGTCGGGAGGCGCAGTCGGGCACCCTCGAGGCTTGCATTGACGGCGACGCCTCGCAGGACGGTACTCTCGCGGCCCGGCTGGTTCACCGTGACGACGACCGGTACGTTCGTGCTCCACCGGGGCGCTCGCGGCAGCTCAGAGGGGGGGATGGAATCGGCCGTATATCGCCAGCGCCTGGGATCCTTCGGGGCGATTCTGTAGAACCGCGTCCGGCACTCTCCACAGCGAAATGGAAAGATCCCGAGCCACGTGAGCGGCCCGCGCTCCAGGATCCCCCGACGATGGGAGGCACGAACACCAGTCGCCCGGCAGACAGGGCATGCCAGTATCTTTTCTTTTTGTGTACCTATCATCAGGGGCGTTCCTAGCTCCCGCGAAATTCGGTTCGCTTCCCCTGGAACACCATCCCTCTACACCGGCTTCCTCACTCCCCCGCCTGATCCTCGGCCGACGCCTGCCTGTAGAATGACTGTCGTGCTGAGCCGTTTCCCGCGCGGCGGACGTCCCCGGGGTTCGCGACTTCTCATGGCGGACTCGGAACCCCCGGTTATTCCCGGACCAGGCCCAGGCGCACCTCCGGCAATTCCATGTACCAAAGCAGCACAGCGGAAATCCCCATCGCGACGAGCGTCAGGAGGATGTATGGCACGTCAGCCGCTGTGGCACCGCCAACCGTCTTCGTGGCGTGCGGCCAGAGCATCATGAGCCGGCTGATGATGTTGAAACCCTGCGAGAAGGACATCAGATACCAGGGCCAGGCGTGCGTGCTGCGTCGGAGGATTAGCTCAACATCCGCCAGGAGCACCAGCACGGCCAGGAGGACGGGCAGCCACCATTCCTGCCTATTTGGCGAGAAGGACTCGGGCGGGAAGAGGACGAGCGGGATCAACTGCAGGATGAGAACCGCCACGATGACCTTCCGGCGTGTGATGGCCTCGCGTGGCATGATATGGCCTCCCAATCGGGCGGCGCCCGTCGCCCCCCGCGCTCGTGCGCTCCGAGCGGCGCAGTGACCGGCCGGCATCATATTCCACTCCCTGCCCGCATTGTTATAAGTTGTCCGCAGGCCAGCGTCAAGCCTCTTGACTTTTGAGCCAGCCTTGGTTATTAGAAGCGGATGTTTCAATTTGGCTTGGCCGAGATGGCGTCCGGTGCCATATATCGGGTGCTCCGCTGACGAGCCACGCCAGCCCCGGCACGCATACCTGCGCGGTCCGTAGACACAATCTCCACGCCGCGCGTGGTGCATCATCCACCGGCTAAAGAAAGGAGGGATTGCCCCCACGACCATCGGCAGAATGGGCCCCAAAAGGGATCGGGCCTCCAAGGCTCAACTGGCTGTGCGGCCCAGGAGGCTGAGTCGGTTTCCGTTGAGAACCTATTGCGGAGGAGAGCTTTCATGCGCACGCTCAAGGTAGCAGCGGTTTTGGCGATGGTGGCGGCCGCCCTCACGGCCTGCGGCCCCAAAGAGGACACGATCAAGGTAGCGATCCTAGCCCCCCTCTCCGGCCCGGTGCCGACCTTCGGGGTCATGACGCGGGATGGAGCACTGCTGGCGATCGAAGAGTGGAACGCCAAGGGTGGCGTCCTGGGGAAGAAGATCGTGCCCGTCGTGGAGGACAGCCAGTGCACCCCAGATCCGGCGGTGAATGCCGCCAACAAGGTGATTGACCAGGACAAGGTCCACTACATCGTCGGCGAGGTGTGCTCCAAGGCGTCCATTCCGGTGTCCGAAATTGCCAACAGCAAGAAGGTCGTCCAGATCAGCCCGACCTCGACCAACCCGGATGTCACGGTCGGCAAGGACGGGAAGGTGAAGGACTACATCTTCCGCGCGTGCTTCATTGACCCGTTCCAGGGCACGGTCGGCGCCAAGTTCGCTCTCGGCACGCTCAAGGCCAAGACGGCCTTCATCATGCTCGACCAGGCCAACGATTACGTCAAGGGGCTGGCGGAGTTCTTCGAGAAGGCCTTCACGGCCGAGGGCGGCAAGATCGTGGGCAAGGAGACGTATACCAGCAAGGACACCGACTTCTCGGCCATCCTGGCCAAGGTCGCTGCCGCCAAGCCGGATATCATCTACCTGCCCGACTACTACAACATCGTCAACCTGGTGACCAAGCAGGCGAAGGAAAAGGGCATCAAGGCCCCGTTCATGGGCGGTGATGGCTGGGATTCCTCCGACATGGACCTCAAGGCAGCCGACGGCGGCTATTTCACCAACCACTACTCGCCCGAGGATACGCGCCCGGAGGTCCAGAATCTGGTCAAGGCCTTTGGCGCGAAGTACAAGGACGACAAGGGCCAGCCGAAGGTCCCGGATGCCCTGGCCGCCCTGGCCTACGACGCGACCAACCTGCTCCTGCAGGGCATCAAGGAGGCCGGCGCGGACGACACGGCCAAGGTGAAGGACGCCCTGGCCAAGATCAGCTTCAATGCCGTCTCCGGCAAGATCACCTTCGATGCCAACCACAACCCGGTCAAGTCCGCCACGATCCTGGCCATCAAAGATGGCAAGGTGGCATTCAATTCCGTGGTGAATCCGTAGCAGCTGCAGTAGCGGCAACGGCTCGGCATGGAGGGCGACCTCGGTCGCCCTCCATGTGTTCGATCCCCCCGCTCTCCATCTCGAGGTCATGCGTTGATGCCACAGACAGCCGCCTCAGCAACGCCCTCCCTTGCGCGCAGGCCCGGGGCTCGTATGGCCTGGATCGGCCAGGGCTTTCTCCTGCTCCTGGCCCTCGTGACCTTCTTGATCCTGGCGCGCGATCTGTTCCGCGATCCGCGGCCTCTTCGTCCAGATTGTCATCAGCGGCCTGCAGTTGGGCTTCGTCTACGCACTCATCGCGCTGGGCTATACCATGGTGTACGGCATCGTCAAGTTGATCAACTTTGCCCACGGCGATGTCTTCATGGTGGGCTCGTTCGTCAGCTTCTACGCGGTGACGCGTTTCCAGCTCCACGTCTGGCCGGCGTTCGTCTTTCCCACGCCTGCCGCGCGGCGTGGTGGTCGTCATCGGCTCCCTGACGGTGATGCTGCTCTCGATGATCATGTGCGTGGCGCTGGCCGTCACCATCGAGCGGGTCGCCTACAAGCCGCTGCGCGACGCGCCGCGCATCGCCGCGCTGATCACCGCCATCGGCGTGTCGTTCTTCCTGGAGTTCTTCGGGGCGCTGAACTTCGTCTTCTCGCCCCGCTTCATCCCGTACCAGCGGCCCTTCGAGGTCGTCACCTGGTATTTCAAGGACGGGTTTCACGCGCTCAGTCGAGGGCACGGCCCCGCCGGAGGGAAGCATCACGTTCTCCAACATCTTCCTCATCATCGTCGCGGCGTCGGTGCTGATGCAAGTGCTGCTCCAATTCCTGGTGCGCCGCACCAAGATGGGCAAGGCGATGCGCGCCAGCTCGTTCGACAAGCCCACCGCCCGGTTGATGGGGATCAACGTGGACCAGGTCATCTCGTTCACCTTCGCGGTGGGGGCGGCGTTTGCCGGGCTGGGCGGGGTCCTGTACGCCATCGCCTACCCCTCCATCTGGTCGCAGCTGGGCATCCTGCCCGGCCTCAAGGCGTTCGTGGCGGCGGTGCTGGGCGGCATCGGCAGCATCCCCGGGGCCTTCGTGGGCGCGCTGATCATGGGGCAGGCCGAGGCCCTGACCATGGGCTACATCTCGACCCCCATGCGTGATGCGGTGGCGTTCACCATCCTGATCATCGTCCTGCTGGTCCGGCCGACGGGGATCTTCGGCGAGCCGGAGAAGGAAAAGGCATAGGGGCTGTCGATGGATTTCAACGCCGGCTTCCTGATCATCTCCGTCGTCAAGATCACGGCCGTGCTGGCCTGGATCTACGGATTGCTCTGGGTCCTGGGACACGCGTCACGCGCGGTCAAGGCCGTGGGGGTCGTGTGTGCCTTTGCCGTCATCCAGCTGGCCTTCTCCGTCCGGATCGGCGATTCCGCCATCTTCAACGATTTCGACCAGGGCCTCCTGTTCCAGGCGTGCACCATGGCCATGGTGTCGCTGGGCCTCAACCTGATCTACGGCTTCAACGGCCAGTTCAGCCTGGGCCAGTGGGGCTTCTACGGCATCGGCGCGTACGCGGCCGCGGACATTACCTACCGCTGGACTGACGGAGACGCCCGCGGCCTTCTGGTCCTCGGGATCGGCGTCATGCTGGGCGGGCTGACCATCTGGGGCGTTGGCCAGCTGTTGCGGCGGTATGCGGGGATGCCGGTGCTGTCGGCCTTCACACTGTACCTCATCGGCTGCGTCGCCGCCGGGGCGATCGCGGTGTGGCTGGGCGGCGCCCTCAACGGTCTGCTGGCCCCGCTGTTCGGGACCAAGGGCGCCCCCGGTCCGCTCAGCAGCGCGGCAGCGCTGCAGGTGGTGTTCGTCCTGGCCGTGCTTATCGCGGGCGGCTTCGCGGCCGAGGTCAGCTTTCTCTTCGGACTCCCCGTGCTGACCCTGGGCAGCGACTACTTCGGCATCGCCACGCTGGGCTTCACCATCGTCATCAACACGCTGATGGTCAACTCGGATACCATCCTGCCCTTCCCGGAGATGAAGGGCGGGCGGGGGATGATCGGCATCCCCAAGCTGACGACTTGGTTTTGGGCCTTCCTGTTCCTGGTGCTGGTCATTATCGTGATGCGCAACCTGATCCATTCCAGCACCGGCCGGGCCATCATGTCCGTGCGGGAAGACGAAACCGCTGCCAAGGCCATGGGCATCGACGTGGCCGCCAACAAGCTGCTGGCGTTCGTGATCGGCAGTTTCTTCGCGGGGATCGGCGGCGGGGTGTACGCGCACTTCATCGGCTTCCTCAGCCCGGGGACCTTCGACTTTCTGGTGGGGTTCAACCCGCTCATCATCGTTGTCTTCGGTGGCCCGGGCAGCATGAGCGGCACGATCGCGGCGTCCTTCGGCTGGATCTTCTTTCTGGAGGGGCTGCTGCGGGTCATCTTGGGCCAGATGGGGACCGAGGCCCCCACCTGGCGTTTCGTCCTCTACCCCATCGCGCTCCTCCTGCTGATTCTGGTGCGACCCCAGGGACTGCTGGGGAGGGCGGAATGGGGCTTCCTGCGCGCCCCGGAGGTGCAGCCGCGGACGCACGACGGGCCGCGCGCCACTCCAGTGCCAGCAGGCAAGTAGGTGCGAGAACCGATAATGTCGCCGACCCCGATGAACGATCCCGAGAACCCCACGCTCCGGATCCAGGGCCTCACCAAGTTCTTCGGCGGCCTGCGCGCCGTCAGCGACTTCGACCTGACGGTGAGGCGCGGCGAGCTGGCCGGTCTCATCGGCCCCAACGGCGCCGGCAAGACCACCGTCTTCAACATGATCAACGGGCTCTACTATCCCACCGGCGGCGACATCCTTTTCCAGGGGGACAACACCGTCGGGATGGAGCCTTTCGAGATCACGCAACTGGGCATCGGCCGGACCTTCCAGAACATCCGGCTGTTCCCCAATCTTACGGTGCTTGACAACGTCCGCATTGCCTACCACCCGCACGCCGGCTACGGCATGATGGACGCCGTCCTGCGGAACAAGAAGTTCGACGCCAAGGAACGCGAACTGACCGAGCGCGCGCAGGATTTTCTGGCCATCTTCAAGCTGGAGAGGATCCAGCACGAGCTGGCCAAGAACCTGCCCTACGGCCAGCAGCGCCGCGTGGAGATCGCGCGCGCCCTGGCCTCCACGCCCCGCCTGCTCTTGCTGGACGAACCGGCGGCCGGGATGAATCCCGGCGAGATCGTCACGCTGATGGAGTTGATCCACTTCATCCGGGACCAGTTCGACCTGACCATCCTCCTCATCGAGCACCAGATGCGCGTGGTGATGGGCATCTGCGAACACATCACGGTGATGGACTTCGGCGAGGTGATCGCGCGCGGCACGCCGAAGGAGATCCAGGGAAACGTCCGATGCATCGAGGCATACCTGGGCAAGGGGGCGGCCGGTGTTGCTTGATGTCCGTGAGCTCAATGTCTACTACGGGGCCATCCATGCCCTCCAGGGCATTTCCTTCACGGTAAACGAGGGCGAGATCGTCACACTGATCGGAGCCAACGGCGCCGGCAAGTCCACCACCCTGTGCACCATCTCCGGCCTTCTGCGGCCGCGGCGCGGCTCCATCCGGTTCAGGGACCGCGACATCACGATGATACGCGCCGAGCAGATTGTCCGGTTGGGGATCATCCAGGTCCCCGAGGGCCGCAAGATCTTCGCGCCCCTCACGGTCCGGGAGAATCTGGAGATGGGCGCCTACACGCGCGAGGACAGGGCGGAGATCCAGCAATCCCTGGAGCGTGTGTTCGCCAGCTTTCCCCGCCTCAAGGAACGGATCAATCAGCCTGGCGGCACGCTGTCCGGGGGCGAGCAGCAGATGCTGGCCACGGGGCGCGGCCTGATGAGCCGGCCCACCCTGCTCCTTCTGGACGAACCCTCGATGGGCCTCAGCCCGATCATGGTCGAGGAGATCTTCCGGATCATTCGGGAGATCAACGCCAAGGGCACGAGCATCCTGCTGGTCGAGCAGAACGCCCACATGGCCCTTTCCATCGCTCACCGCGTCTACGTCCTGGAGACGGGCCGCATCGTCCTCGAGGGCAGCGCCAAAGAGGTCCGCGAGAATCCCCAGGTCAGAGCGGCGTATCTGGGCATCAGCTCGAATTCCGGGAGCTTCGTTCCCCGGCACCTCGTCTCCGCCCCCATCCCCTTTCCGCAGCTCCCACGCCCCCGTGAGGCTCCAGCACGGCTTGGCCGGTCTGGGGCTCGCTGTCAGGGAGATCCTCGACGTCGTGCCTCGCTGGTATGTCCCCACACTGCGCGGATTCACTTCGGGCTACGCGCGCGCATTAGGATGGAAGCGGCCATGGGGATGGAAAATACGGAACCACCTGATGGGGATGGGGCGACCAGTTGGCCGCCCCATCCGGAGGGTTAAGGTCTTACGAACTGCGAGACCCTTGCGAACTTCTGGAACGTGTGGGACCCCACAGGGACCAACCCCCGCGTGGCGGCAAAGGTGTCGGTCACCTCGGCCACATAGAGGTCGCCGCGGGAGTCGGCGCAGATCCCATGGGGGGCGATGAAGCTACCCGGGGCCGTCTTTTCGCCCTCATGCCCGAACTGTGCCAGCACCTTTCCGCTCATGTCCAGCACGCTGACCCGGCCGGGCATGTCTTTCTCGATCTTGCCCAAGCGGAAGGAGCGCTGGCCGGGTACCCACCACAGCTCCGACACATACATCAGCCCATCCCGCATGCAGAGACCGGTCGGCCGCTGCACGTGGGTCCACTGGTCAAGAAACTGGCCGGTCGGGCTGAAGATTTGGATCCGATCGTTCTCCCGGTCGGCCACGAACACCCGACCATCCGGCGCCACCCAGATGTCGTGAGGCAGATTGAACTGGCCGGGTTTGGTACCGGGCTCGCCCCAGGATTGGATGAACGTGCCGTCGGCCGAGAAGCGGTGAACCCTGGCGTTCCCGTAGCCGTCGCACACGTACAGCTCCCCGTTGGGAGCGATGGCGACGCCGGTGGGCCGGTTGAAGGGGGGTCCGCCGTGCGTGATGCTGGCCAACCTGTCAAAAGGATCCTTGATCTTGGGATCGTACCCGGTGTCGGATGCCACCCCCGGGGTGCCCAGCATCATCAGCTGCTTGCCGTCGGGGGTGAACTTGCGGACGGTGTGGTCCCCGTCGTCCACGGTGTACACCGCCCCATCCGGACCGAACCGGATGCAGTGGGTACGCGGGGTGAAGACCCCTTCCCCCCAGGAGGTGACGAAGGTCCCATCATGCTCGTACACGATCACGCGCACGTCGCTGCGGGTGATGAGATAGACGCGATCGTTGGCGTCCACGCCGGCGCCGACACAGTCCAGGTGCCGGTAACCCTTGGGGAGCTTCTCCCAACCCGCTACGAGCCGATATCTGAGTTCTGCCATACCCGTTCCTCCGTTCCCCATTGGTTGCGATCCCCTAGCCCGCAGTCGCTCAGCTCCGGGAGCCTTTGGTGCCGCGAACCCGCAGGCTTTCTATCGCGCTGGCGGCGATGCGTGGCCGAGTCTACAACGGAAGTTGATTCCCACAGCTGTCAAGATGGGAGGGGGGCCCTTCACCCGGTCACGAATCGCGTCGCTGCTTCTTCAGCCTGGAGACCACCTCGGGGTTGACCGGCGTGAGCGGCGGCTTCCCCTGCAGCACCGCCAGGATGTTGTCGGCCGCCAGGTCGACCATGGCCTGGCGGGTCGCCTCGGTGGCGCTTCCCACATGGGGCAGGACGACCACGTTCTCCATGTTCAACAGCGGGTTGTGGCGATCGACCGGCTCTTTCTCGAGGACGTCCAGGCCGGCGCCGGCGATGCGATCCTCCTGAAGCGCCTTGATCAGAGCTTTCTCGTCCACCACGGGCCCGCGCGAGGTGTTGATGAGAAACGCCGTCCGCTTCATCTTCGCCAACTGCGCTTGGCCGATCATCCCCCGGGTGTCGGGGGTGAGCGCCGTGTTGATGGCGACAAAGTCGGACTCCTTGAGCAGGGTGTCCATGTCGACGAACTTGTATCCATGCTCCTTCTCCAGCTCCGGCCGGCGAACCGTGTCGTAGTAGAGCACCTTCATGTGGAACCCGAGTCCACGGTAGGCCACCTCGGCGCCGATCCTCCCCAGTCCGATGATGCCTAGCGTCCCATGATGGACGTCCCATGCCATGGCGGTCATACCCGCGGTCTTCCAGTGCCCCGCTCGGACCCAACGATCCTGTTCGCAAATGCGCCGCGCGACCGCCAAGATGAGGGCGAAGGTCAAGTCGGCGACCGTATCGGTGAGAGAGCCCGCCGTGTTGGTCACGATGATCCCGCGCCGGGTCGCCGCGGCGATGTCCACGTTGTCAAAGCCCACTGCGGTCAACCCAATGATGCGTATGCGGGGGGCCTTGTCCATCAACTCGCCCGTCCAGCCATCGGTACCCAGGACCGCATCGACATCCGCGATTTCCTTTTCAAACACGTCAGCGGGGCACCGGCCAGACCCCGCCCAGACCCAGGTCTCGCACACCTCGCCCAGCCGGACCAGCACGCCAGGTTTCACTGCTCTGGAGATGTACACCTTGGCTTTCGACATCCATACCTCCCTTTCAATTCCCACCGCGTCCAGTGAGCGGGCCCCTCTCTGCCACCGATCGCACTCAATGGTCGGTCGACGGCTATCCTAACGAACCCATGCCCCTCACGCCAAGCGGTACTTGACAGTTGTCCTCTCCACCAACTGATACACCATACCTGCTCTCCCCCACCAGCGGCGGCGAGGGGACAAACGCGACCAACCTTGAGTTGCCTCAGCGAAACACCTGGTGCGCGCGGGGCGGGAGCACTTTTCGGGTCGCGGTGTTCATCTCGTTCGTCCCCCCGCTGGGCACGCCCGTCGCCTTGGCGCGGCCGCTGTCAACAGCGTAGATGCGGAACTGGCTCGTCCAGATCCGGACCCGCCGATGCGGGGCCGGGTCAGCGTAGATGTGATGTTCCCGAGGCCCATCCCACCTCAAGAGCATCCCCGGGGGCCTCGAAAGCGCGCCTACACTCTCCTCCGTCCCCGCACTCGTTCCCATGCGTTGCGAGCCTCGGGCACTCCAAAGGCCAGGACCGCGGCACAATAGACCAGCCCGTACGGCCCCAACACGAGCACCGCCTGGGAAAGTGGGTGTAGAAGGCCGACGGCCCCTTTGATGATCCAGGCCACGCCAGCCCAGGTCGCGGCGGCTGTCCACAGCCGCAGTGTGAATGAAACCGGCAGGCCGCTCGTGCCGATGCGCTGATTCAGGCACCTGCGCAACAGCAGGAGCTCCAGCCAGCCCGCCAGCCCCGCTGAGGCAGTCAGGCCGGCCACGCCCCAGCGCGAGGCGATTCCGAGCAGTGGGGGGAAGAAAACGGCGGTCACGTAGCCGAACAGTGCGGTCAGCACGACGCGCAGGATGGCGAAACGGAGGGGCGTTCGCGTGTCCCGCAAGGCGTAATAGGTTGAGGTGTAAAGTCGTCCCAGGGTGGAGGCCAGGAGGCCCACGGCGGACCCGGCAAGGATCGCCCAGACGTACACCGCGTCTGCCCGGGAAAAGCGCCCGGTAAATGGCCGCAGCGACGACATCGCCGAGGGTGAGAAAGGCCATGGCCGAGGGGACGATGAACAGGGCGATGCGGCGAAGACCGGAATTCAAACAGGCGCGCAGGTGGCGGGCCACTTCCTCCTGATTACCGAGGGCGCTAGACATGGCGGGCAGCTCTGCGGCGGACACGGACATGCCGAACAGGCTCACCGGCAGGGTGTACAGGGTCTGGGCATAACTGAGTCCGGCCACCGCGCCCGTCCCCAGGAGGCTGGAGATGAGCGAATCAACATAGGCGCTGATCTGAATGACGCCCCGGCTTATGAACGCCGGCACGAAGTTCCTGATCACGATCCGGACCTCGGGGAGCCGAATGTCCGGCGCCACGCGCAGACGCCCAACCAGGCGGAGAACGACAGGGATCTGGATGCCCAGTTGCAGCAGGCTGCCCAGAACGGATCCCCACGCCGCCAGGGTTGCCAGAGAGAATTGCGGCTGTTTGCTCCCAAAGCTCAGGAGCGCTGCAATGATGGCGGCGTTCCAGACGACCGGCGCGGTGTAGGAAAGGAGGAAATGGCGGTGGCTGTTCAGGATCCCGAGGCACCAGGCGGAAAAGACCAGCAGCCCGGCGCCAGGAAAAAATATCCTCACGAGACGGATGCACAGCTCGCGTTTTTCTCCTTCAAAGCCGGGAGCGATGGCGGCAATCATATACGGGGTCGCGCAGAGCCCGACCACCACCAGCATGGAAACCACTAGGCCGAGAATGGCGGCGATCGCCCCGGCCACTTCTCCCGCTTCCTTCGTGTTCCTCCGCGCGAGGAGCCCTGCGTAGGCGGGGATGAAGGAGGCCGACAGGACCCCCTCACCGAAGAGATTCTGGAGAAAATTGGGGATACGAAAGGCGGCGCGGAATGCGTCGGCCGCATCCGAGTTGCCGAAATAGTGGGCAAACACACGGTCCCGAATCAATCCGGCGAGACGGCTCAGCAGAATGCCCGCTCCGACCACGTAGGAAGAACGGGCTGCCCCGGAAGGGGATTCGGGGTGCTCTGTCGCGGATGGAGCATCCATAGAGTGGGCGGACACGAACAAGAGAATGTGCGGCCGAGGTGGGCAAGTGGGCGAAGTCCCTCGATGGCGGACGGGATGGAGTCACCCCCGCGGCCGGCTCGGTCTATACGATCTGGCACGTCTCCTCGAATGCGAGGCGTGGGTTCCGGGGGTGAACTTTGCTCGGATCACCATATCCCAAATTTACCAGGAAGTTCGATTTCAACTTGCCACCAGGGAAGAAGGCAGCGTCCACCTTGGCGCTGTCAAAGCCGGACATGGGGCCGCAGTCGAGGCCCAGCGCCCGCGCCGCCAGGATCAGGTATGCCCCCTGCAAGCTGCTGTTGCGAAACGCGGTACTCTGGATCAGCTCGGGGTTCCCGACGAACCAGGACCGGGCATCCGCGTGGGGGAACAGATGGGGCAGCTTCTCATAAAACTCCGTGTCGTACCCCACGATGACGGTGACCGGCGCCGCCATACTCTTCTCCACGTTGGTCGGCGCTAGGCACGCTTTGAGTCGCGCCTTGGCCTCCGGCGATTTGACAAACACGAACCGCGCCGGCAGGGCGTTGGCGCTGGTCGGACCCATCTTCACCAGGTCGTAGAGCCGGCGCAACACCTCGTCGCTCACCGGCTCGTCCTGCCACCCATTCTGGGTTCGCGCCGTGCGAAACAGCTGATCGATGGCCTTGTCGTCGAGTGTGGTTGGCATCCTACCCTCCTTGAGGTCGCCCAGGCCACCTTTGCAGGGGAGGACGACCGGTGTGGTGTCAGGGGCGTCCAGGCGCGCGACCCTTCGGATGAGCGTACCGGCCGGACATGCCCGTCCGACGCTGTCCCTCCGCCCAGCGGGGCGGTTGCGCCACTGGCTCGTCGAAGGGCGTGCTGCCACATGCCATTGTAAACGAAAGGGCGGGACATGTCACCATCGGGCGCGACACTACGCCGAGATCCCCTCTGGCTGACTCGTCAACACCGCGCGAAACCTGAGCCGGCTCTGGATCATCGGACCGTGGGCGTTCGCTGCGCGCTCGAGCGGGTACGCCTCGATCATCGACCGGATGCCGGTCAGCGCGCAAAAAGCAAGGGCCTCCTCCTCCGAATCGCTGGACAACCCCGACAGCAACCCCTGGATCGACTTGCGGCCGCGTATGAGTTGAAGCGGGGATACCTCGATCGGATCAACCGCCCCTGCTACCACCACCATGCGGCGACCACCCACGGGTACTGCAGGGGGCAACCCACGTGAACGAGGCGGGAGTGGAAGTGTTCAAGGACGGCCAGGGCTAGCCGCCCTGGCGCTCCCGCGATGTCTTCTCGGGCGCGCTGTGCGGACGGGCTGGGGGCGGGGCCGCCAGGCGGGTCGCGGGCTGTGGCGGCTTGGTCTCAGCCCGACTTGGCGAGAGGCGATTGGCGGGCTCGCCCGGCAGAGAATGCGCCCGGCGCTCGGCGCGATGGGCCGGAGGCGGGGACACGGCCGACGACGGGCCACTCCCCGGCGCCTCGCGCCGCGTGCCTTCACGCCTGGGGGGAGAGGGCGGCTGCGCGCGATCGGGGATGGGACGCTCGACCGTGCTCTGCCCGAAGCGGGGACGGGGCAAGACCGGGGCGGTCTCGCGCTGCTGAGGCACCGAGAGAAGGCGAGGAGCCGGCGTGGGGACCCCCGCTGGCCCCACGTTCCGCTCCCCCCCGGAGGCCGGCGACCCGAGGTGCGGCGCGCGACTGGCGACCACCGATCGCCTCAGAATCTCCTCGGGGGGTCGGATGCCGCGACTCGCCGTGGGCACGAAGCTGGCGGGCGTCGCGGTGATCTGCGGCCCGGTGTGGATCGGCTGGAGGCTCTTCACATCCACGTGGACGACGCGCGCCGGGCGGATGGGGCCGTGGCCGAAGCGATTCTCGTTGACCGCGTTGCCGAGGCCCCAACCCACGGGCCATGGAAACGGTCGGGAGCTTGGTTGTTCCCGACCGTTCTAGAGCGCGAAAGAACTCATGCGAGCCGAGACCGGGACCGGGGCGCCCCCAGGACAAGAGTCGTTAGGCAAGGCGTCACGAGCGCCGCCAACCAAAGCCCCCACCCCGCCGCCACCCGTGGCCGCCGATGCCTTTGTGCAGTTCCCCCCATTTCGCCAGCTGATCCGGTGTGAGCTTGGATCGGATGGCGAGCTGGGTCTGGAGGTGCTGGTCGAGCATCTTGTCCTGAAGCTGCTTCACTTGGCCCGCCGCCGACTGAATGGCAGCTAGGTCAGAGTTCGGCTGCTGCAGGAGGTTCCGAAGCTCCCTGCGGGCCGCGAAGAGGGTCTGGATGTCCGCTCGTGCCGCATCCCGCCGAGCTTGGAGGATACCTCGGATGTCCGACACCTGCTGATCTGTGAGGCCCAGCTGCTCCTGCATCCGGTGCCAGTAAATCTGCGCCATGGCCGCACGATCCTCGGGGGTGAGGAGGTGCTGCCGTTGGGGGGGTTGCGCGGGTGTGCTCGGCCCTTGCTGGCCCAGAGCTGTTCCGGCGCTGCCTACCGCCAGCACGAGGAAAAGCACCCCCGCCATGAACCACCCTTGGTGTCTGGCCAGATGCGTTCGAGGCATGCGTTGCTCCTTTCTTGGTGAATCCGCGGGCTTCCCCGTCGGTACACGGTGCGCTAACCAGGCGAACTCCGGCTTCCCTCCCTTTCGAGGGTTATGGGGCCGGTGGCGGCGGTGGCGGTGCCGAGGGGTATGGTGGTGGCCCGGGGGGTGCCGGGAAGTAGCCAGGTGGGGGGGGCGGCGGAGGGGGCACGGCCAGAGGTTGCCGAGGCCCCCGCACCACCCCGGGGACCTGGTTCCCCTTCGCGTACATGCACTGCTGGTACGCCATGTCGTACCGGCGCTGCGCATGCCATCCGGCCGCCTGATCGGCATTGGCGCCCGCCGCCGCCCCCGTGAGGAGGCCGGCGCCGGCGCCGATCGCCGCCCCGGTGCCCGCATGGCCGGCCAAGGCCCCGAGCCCTGCCCCGAGCCCCGCGCCAACGGCGGTGCCCACCGCCGCGCCGACCGCCGTATTCTGGGCCGCGGGCGCGCCTGGCGGCCCCACCTGCTGGGCCGCCCACTGGCGGCAGGTGGCATCCTCGGCCTGGAATTGCTCAAAGGGTTTCCCCGGGGCGGGGAGCACCATCACGCTCGGGCCGGTCGGCAGCGTCGCACAGCCGCCCAGCGCCACCGCCGCGCTCCCGAGGAGCAGGACCCATCGTCTCTGCATCGCGCCATCTCCTTTCCTATCTCGGCGGGGTTGCCGGCGGCACGACCTGCATCCAGCCGTTCGGACACTGTTGGACGTACGGATAGTACCCCTGCGGGTTCTGACAGTAGTACCAGTAGGCCGGCGCCTGGGGGGCCGGGGCGGGCTGCTCATAGACCGGAGGCGGTTGGACGACCACGGGGGGGGCCGGATACGGGTAGTAATAGGGAGACCCCCACCACGGGCTCGGTCCCCAGTAGCCTGGTCCCACCCAGAGAGGGACGTCGAAGTTGAAAAAGACGTGCCCCCCCGCCTCGCTGGGGATCGGACTGGCCAGCAAGAGGACCAGGAGAACCAGGACCATCAGCACCCTGCAGCCAATCGCTCTCCTCATTTCAGCACCCCCCTGAACCTCCTGGACTTGGATCCCTCGCTCCGGGGCCCGGTCCATGGAAAACGAGTGGTTACGCCGCACCGCCCCTGCAGCAAATCCCTAACGCCCACGACCCCGATTGGGTATAGACGAGCCCCCCTCCCTTGGCTGCTAGGCCGCTTTCATCACAATATACTGTATAGCAAACTATTTCGTTTCTACAAAAAGAAAAAAAGCGGACTTGAATATTGACGATACGTTTTGCTCACTAAACATCTGCTCACGAAACACGGCGACCCTCTTGATGGGAGACATTCTTGCCAATGCCTGCTTTCTCCTTGTCACAGGCGAACGGGATGATGAGCCGGCGTGGCCGTAGTCAGGCGTGGCGGCATCCTGTCCGGCCCACAGCGCGGGCCAAGGCGGGTTCCGCGCGGAACCCGACTGTGGGTGCGTTGCCTCGGCCCACGAGGCGCCAGAGGGATCGGTCTGTCACGGCCCTCCCCTCCCCTCGCTGTGGGATGGAGGACACCTGGCGAATTGGAAAGCTGCAAGGCTTTCGTGCTTGGAAAGGGGATCGCTTGAAAGCCACACAGACCTGTCGGAATGTGATCCTTGAGATTCTTGCGGACTACGTGGACGGAACGCTCGATTTGGAGAGCGCACGATCGTTGGAGGAACATCTGCGCGCCTGCGGGGCCTGCATGGCCTACCTCCTCCGCCGCTTCATGCTGGAGCGGATAATGCGGAAGGCTCCCTGACGTCCCCTCCGCGCCCTGTCCCAAAGCTCCCCGTCCGGTCGGCGCTCATCCACCCTCCTCCTTCCCCCTCCGGGGCATGCGGGGAGGGAACTTGCCATCCTACCCCTATTCGATTCCCCAGAGCATGATGCGGCGCAACGTCTCCCCCATCATTCCCTTGATCCGCGGCACGAGCGAACTTACCAGCCTGCCCGCCAGAAGCTCCTGTGCTCGGCGCACCACGTCTCGCGGCGGACACACTCCCTCTGCCGCCTTGGCGATCCCGTCCACCTGCTCGGACTGGTTGAGGCCGACGACAAGACTGGCTATCAGCGGCTCCGCCAGGGCGAAGCGGATGGCAAACGCCGTCATGGATTCGCCGATTTCGTTACGGAAGGCCTCCGCGATCTTGCGTCGCTTGGCGATGGCAGGCGCATATTGCGGGTCGGCAAAGCGGTCGCCTTTCCGCGGCGCGGCACGTTCGTCAGTTAGGATTCCCTCGTACAGCGGACGAATCGCGATGAATCCCATGTTTCGCCGTTCCAGTTCCCCGAAGAGGTCCGCCATCTCCATCTCGGCGAGGTTATAGTAGGCGATCAGCCCGGCAAACTGGCCCGTCTCGACCGCCGCCTGCGCGCACGCGACGGTGTAGGGGAACGTCCACAGGTAGCCGGCTTTTCCTTCTCCACGCATCTTCTCGAAGGCCGCGACCACATCCTCCAGGATGCGCCCCAGCAGCGGGAGCCGACGCTCGTCGTCGTTGGGGTCGGAACGCCACATCCATTGCAGCACGGCGATGCGTTCCGCGTGGAGTTCGCGCAGCGCCTCCTCGATGCGCAGGCGGAACTTCGCCTCGTCGAACCGGTCGCCATCCTTGAAGTCCGGCACGGGGACCTTGATGACGTGATGGATCTCGGCGCGCTTCGGGTGATCCTTCAGGACTCGGCCCATCATCCAGCGCGTGCCGTACTCGTAGCTGGAGTGGAGGAAGTTCACGCCCAGGTCGAGCGCCCTGCGCAGGGCTCGCTCGCCAGCGCTGGACTTCTCGTCGTTGCCCGGCTCCGTCGCTGCCGCCCTCATCGGTCCAAGGCAGATCACCGACACGTCCAGGTCCGTCCCGCCGAGCCTGCGATACTTCATAGTTGTTCTCCCTGAAAAGTTGAGAGGATAATTGCTGTGCCGGCCGCGCGGGGACTCGTGCCGACCCGGCGCGCGACTTCAACACAGCGCTCGGCCCGATCTCCCAGCCTGACCACTGCCGGGGGCTCCCGAGTCCGGCTGCGGAGTATCCGGCGGGCCGGATGGCGATGTCAAGCCGAAATGTTTACGGACTCAGGAATGACTCGCGCGGAACGCGCCCCTCGCGCGGCGAGCAGGGATTAGGCGGCACTGGATTCCACGTCTGGCGGACGAGAGGCGGCAATCTCATTGATCAGCAACCCCGTTATGAGGTGGGCATTCTTGTCATTTCTTTCACCTTTGACACAAAGGCGTGGATGTTCTCGCTCCGCACGCCGGGGGGCATGCCGCCCCCGCATGAGAACAGCACGCGCCGCGTGTCCGACAACGAGCGGAATTGCTGCGCCACGGCGGTCTCCACGTCCTTCGCCGTGCCCGCGGCCAGCACGTCGCGCGGCGGGATGTTGCCGACCAACGTCACCTTGCCTTCCGTCCAGGCCTGAAGGTCCTTCAAAGAGACGTCGTAGCCCATATTGAAGAGGTTGACGCCGGTGTCGTAAAGGTGCGGTGCAGACGCACGGCACGGCGAGTCGTTGTGGAAGAAGCGGACCGAGACGCCCAGGCTGGTGAAGAGCTCCTTCAGGTACGGCTGGGCGAACTCCTTGAAATCCTTCTCGCCGAGAAATCCGACGATGTCATCCAGGAGGAGTATGCCGTCTATGGTCGAGAAGCACTCCTTTTGGTACGACAGCCACTCGCCTATGAAATCTGTGATGAGCCGGAGCAGCTGGTGAACTTTCTCCGGGCTGGCCTTCATCTCCGTCAGGAAATCGGTGGTCCCCATCAGGAACGACGCCACATTCAACGGGCCGCGGGACACCGCAAAGCGAATCGCGTGTCCCGCGGCTTCGATGCGCGGCCGGGCATGCTGCAAGCGTTTGACGACAAACGGCAACAGGCCGTCACGGCGGGGATCGGGCCTGGCGAGACGGTCGATGTCTTCCACGGTCTGGATGAGCTTCTCCGCGAAGGGAAACTCGTTGTCGTAGAACAGGCACTTGGCCCCGAAGGCGGAGGGCTCGGTGCACATGCCGAACTCCGACCAGAACCCCGGGAGGAAGATGCATTCGGGAAACTCCCGGATCGCCTTGAAGTTCGCCTCCAGCCAGTGCTCCTCGCTCGTGTAGTAATCGAGGATGGTCACCCCGGCCCAGTTCGGTAGCCATGGACTATCGACGATGAAAGCCACGGGAAGAGGGGCGATCGTGGCGCGGCGAATGATCGCCAGCAATGTCGCCCACTGTTTCTCGGTCATGGGAATTTTCTCCTGTCAGCTGTCGCCGGCATCGTTGAACGAGGCATGGCTGGTCGGGTGGCCGTTCCGTGACAATCCAGCCAGAGATCGGGCGAGGCTCCGCTATCACGCCTCAGGCGGAGGGCAGGAGCTCCTTGGCTTTGGTCACGGCTCCGGTGGCGTTCGCCGCGTAGAAATCGGCGCCGATCTCCTCACAGAAGCGCTGGGTCACCGGTGCGCCACCTACCGCCACCCGGACCGACTGCCGCAGCCCGGCCTTCTGCAAGGCATCCACGGTCTCCTTCATCGAGAGCATCGTGGTCGTGAGGAGCGCGCTCATCATGACGAAGTCCGGTTGGTTCTTCTGGACCGCCTCCACGAACCGCTCGGGCTTCACGTCGTTCCCCAGGTCGACCACCTCAAAGCCGCCCCCCTGCAACATGAGGCCCACGAGGTTCTTGCCGATGTCGTGGAGGTCGCCCTTCACCGTGCCCAGCACCACCTTGCCGCGGGGCTTGACGCCCCCCTCGGCCAGGAGGGGACGAATCAATGCGATGCCGGCCTGCATGGCGCGGGCGGCGATCAGCATCTCCGGGACATAGTACTCGCAGCGGGAGAATTTCTGCCCCACCACGTCCATGGCCGGGATGAGGCCCTCATCCAGAATGGCTTGCGCCTTCTCGCCCCGACCCAGGGCGGCCTGAATGTGCCCCTTCGCCTGCGCCACTTTCCCGGTGATCACGGCTTGCCTCAACGCCTCATAGTCGGCCATGCCTTCTCCTCGTGGTCGGCGTCTTTGCGTGGCGCCGACCCATGTCACTGCGCGGGGGTATCCTGCTCCGTCCCGCGTCCCTCGCCATACCCCCGGATAGGCTGGGGCCCGTCACAGCGGCAGCCGAGGAAGGCGGCCACCTTCTTGCGGATCGTCTCTCCGCTCCCCGGCACGTGGAGGATATCACATTCGCTGCCCAAGATGAAAGGGTGGCCGGCCCGGCCCATGCGGTACAGCAGGTCGCAGGCCTGCGCCTCCACCTGCTCGGTCGTGATCACGGCGTCCGAGTAGAAGTACTTGGAAGGTAAATTCCCATAGAGGACGATATGCTTGGGCACGACGGCCGCGTCCTCCCACAGCCTCCGCGAGCTGCCCAGGCTCAGGATGACCGGCTCCAGTGTCGTGAACTGGCGCACCATGTACTCGTTCAGCTCGCCGCAGCAGTGGAAGATCAGGTCCACGCCGTGCCGGTCCAGGAGGGCTTTCACCTGCCGGTCCGCAGCGATCACATACCGCTCGAAGATGTCCGATCCCGCCTGGATCTGATTGGGCGAGACGAAAACGACACTGGCCGCCGGCTCCGCCATGAAGACCGCCTTGGCTCCCGCCCGGATCTGCGCGGCGACCGAGAAGAGGATCACCCTGAGGCCGAGCTCCAGGGCGCGCCCCACCAGCGCTACGTCCGCGTCGTCTTCGGCCATGATCCCTGAACCCGCCATGTAGAGTGGGGTGATCGGGTCCTTGAGCAGCTTGGTCATGAGCGAGAACGGCCCGATGGTCATCCCGATGGGCACCAGATCCGTATGCGCGGCGATGTACCCCACGGCATCAATCTGGGCCTGGAGGCCAAGATTGACCGGCGAGAGGCCGGCCGCCAGCCGGGCCACGGCCGCGGCCCCCGGATCGGTCGGGAAGTGGTAGTGCGCGGCCTCGGCCGCCGGGACCCCGAGGATCTCCAGAAGGACCGCCTTTTCGATCTGGAGGTCCATGCGAGCGATGGCCAGGGGCGTCCGGTAACGCCGGGCGGTCTCGGCGACCACCTGCCCGAGGGCTTGTCCATCCCGCACGATGGCCTCCGGGTTGGGCTGTTCGTGCAGCACGAGATCGACGCCGATGGGCATCCGATGGCCCGCGCGGGCCAGATCCAGGTAGAACTGTCGGTTCATAGATCCCCCCGCCGGTAGAGACGGTCGAGTTGTTTTCGCGGTCCGGGAGATCCCCCGGTTCCACGTGCGGTTCCGGATATGCGTAAGAAGCCGCGGAATGGCGCTTCTGGCGGGAGTACAGCACAAGCGTATGGCGCCGTATAGATACCTATGGTCGGGATATTGAACGATATTGCTACCCCGAGCATTTTGTGGTAAGCAGCTTCCCGAAGGCGGAGATGGGGTTATGATCGCCAGATCAGTGTTGCCGCGGGAAAAGGTTGGGCGAATTCGTTACGAATACCATCAGCGATACGGGCTGGGCGCGGATTTGGTCACATTCGACGGGACCGTAATCGGCTTGGCTCCCGGGGCTATCCGTAACTTGCGGCTCCTGAAAAGAACACGCGAACACGCCCTCCAGGAAAGCGTGCGCTGGGGCGAGCCCTATTCCTTTCTCCTGGCGCCAGGGATTGTCTCGTGGATTGTCCCGCTCGTGAATGGCGACACCGTCCGGGGTGGACTCTGTGGCGGCGAAGTCCGGCCTCACGATGATCCGCAAGACCGAAATGAGACCGTCAGTTACCCGGTGGCTTCGGGTGCGAAGCGCGCGATGGCGGAAAAATACGTCGGGCGGTTGCCAATCTGGTCCCTCTCCCGGACGCCAGAGACGGCCGAGTGGCTTTTCACACGCATCTACGAGCTGACGCTCTGGGATCCCGTTCTACTCCAGCGCAATCATGAGAACGCGCTCCAGCAGCAGCAAATCGCCGAGGAGATTCACCGGCGCAAGACCTCCGATCGCCGCACCTACTCGCTCGATCATGAGCGGGCATTGTTGGCGCTGATCCGAGTAGGTGATCGAGGTGGAGCGCGGCGCGAGATGAATAAGCTCCTCGCGGACCTATTCCTGTATTCGCCTCGCCTGCCCGTGCTGCAGGGTCGAGCAATCGAGATCCTGGGATATCTGGTCCGGGCGGCCGTGGAAGAGAACCCCGAGCTGGGTTCCCTGCTGGAGCTCCACATCCAATGGATTGAGCGGATGGTCGCAACCAAAGACTTTGAAACTACATGCGCTGCCCTGCGCGAGGCGCTGGATGATTTCATGAGCCATATTGATCTGCAGAGATTCAATCGGCATAACATTCACGTCCGCCGGGTACTGAAATTCCTGGCGGGGAATTACATGCGAACGATCAGTTTAGAGGACGCCGCCGATGTCGCCGGGTTAAGCCGATTCCGAGTGGCGCACCTTGTCAAACAATGCACCGGCAAGACCATTCTGCAGCACGTGAAGCTCCTGCGGATTCAGAAAGCGCGCATGTGGCTGGAAGAGACCAACAAGGATTTCGCCGAAATCGCGAATGACCTGGGATTCGCGGATCAGAGTCACTTCATCCGTCACTTTCGTGAACTGACGGGTGTTACCCCTGCCCGCTACCGTCGGAATCTCGGCCGCCCGCCGAAGGGGTAGCGACAAACCGGCCACAAACGAAAGGGGGGTCACATCGGCCGCCTCCCCGCCCGGTATGGGTAAAAGTGCGGGTCCCACTGGGCCTTCTTGATGAGCGTGGCGAGCTTCTCGTCCTCGAGGAGCCGGCCCAGGCCGGCGTCCCTGGCCTCCCTGGCCGCCGCGAGAGCCACCTCGAAGGAGACCCTCCGGATGTCCCTCATCTCCGGCAGGAGGTAACCCCTCTCCGCCTGGTCGGGCGTGACGAGGCCGCTCAATGCCTTGCTGACGGCGATGAACATCTGGTCCGTGACCTTGTTGGCCTTGGCCACCAGCGCGCCGAGCCCCATGCCGGGGAAGATAAACAGGTTGTTGCACTGGGCGGCGCCGATCTCCCGCCCGTCCATCTTCAGCGGCGGGAACGGACTGCCCGTGGCGATGAGGCCGCGCCCGCTCGACGCCCGCATGAACTCCTCGGGGGTGCACTCGGACTTGGTCGTGGGATTGGAGAGGGCCAACACGATGGGCCGGTCGGCGTTCTGCGCCACCTCCCTCAGCATCCTCTCGTCGAAGAGGCCGCGCTTCGCCGTAACGCCGATGAGGACGGTGGCCACGGCGTTGCGGATCACATCCAGGAGCTGAATGCGCATGGCATTCTCCAGCTTCCAACCCGTCAGGGCGGCGCGGGGCTGGGCGTACCGGCGCTGCTGCTCCTCCAGGGCGGGGTCGTCCTCCACGAGGAGACCCTGCTGGTCGATGGCGAAGATCCGGCGGCGGGCTTCCCCTTCGGACAGCCCCTCCTCCTTGAGGATGGCCATGATGCTGTCGGCGATGCCGACGCCCGCCTGCCCCATGCCCACGATGACGTACCGCTGATCGGCGAAGCGGCTCTTCTGAATCCGCATGGCCGTCAGGAGGGCCGCGCACGCGGTGGCGCCCGTGCCCTGGATGTCGTCGTTGAAGCAGAGGATGCGCTCACGGTAGCGGCTCAGGAGCGTGAAGGCCTTCCGCTTGGAGAAGTCCTCCCACTGCAGCAGCGTATTGGGGAAATTCCGCTTCACCCCCAGAACAAAGCGCTCCACGAAATCGAAGTACTCCGTCCCGTCCAGGCGCGGCTTCCGGTAGCCCATGTAGAGCGGGTCGTTGAGGAGCCGTTCGTTGTTGGTGCCCACGTCGATGCACATGGGGAGGCAGGACGCCGGGTGCAGCCCGCCGGCCGCTACGTAGAGGCTCACCTTCCCCACCGGGATGCCCATGCCGTCGGAACCCAGGTCGCCGAGGCCCAAGATGCGCTCGCCATCCGTGACGACGATGAGCTGGACCTGGGGCAGCGAGATATTCTGGAAGATGTCGTCGATCCTCGCGATATTGCCCGGATGGATGTAAATCCCCCGGGGGTGGCGCATGATGTGGCTCATCATGAGGCACGCCTGGCCCACCGTGGGAGTGTACACGATGGGCACCATCTCGCTCAGATTCTCGGTGAGCAGACGGTAGAAGAGCGTTTCGTTGCGATTCAGAAGCCCCTGGAGGTAGATGTAGCGTTCTAGGTCGTCGGGCTTGGGCCGGTAGGCCTCCATGCACCGCTCCACTTGGTCCTCGATGCGCGAGACCCCGTGGGGCAGAAGCCCGCCCAACTCCAGCGTGATGCGCTCCTCCTCGGTGAAGCAACTGGCCTTGTTGAGAAGGGGATCGGTGAGGAGCTGCAGCCCCCTCAGGTAGACGTCGTAATACTCCTCACCCGTGAGCGGATCGATCTTGAACTCAAAGCTTTTCATGGGGCTTCTCCTTGAAAGAAGATGAAGGTCGCCAATGATTGGCGACACCACAGTGTACGTCGCCTTACGTGCGGAGACGCTGCTGGATACCTCGGACTTGTCTGCCTCGACACGGATCCCCGTTAGGGATCACCGCCGGACCCCTGCCCTCCGCCTCCAGACTCTCACGCCGATCGCATTCCGCAATGATCCTATCGCTGACCCACCCCCGCGTCAAGGAACGTGCACCTAGAGGATGCGGCCGAGAGCGAAATGAAAACGGGCCATGCGGCTTGCATATGGCCCGTCGTTGCTTCATGGTTGCGGGGGGGGCGCTTTGGATTGCAGGCAAACACCAATTTGGAGTTTCGATTTACCGTCACAGCATGAGGCAGGCCGCCATGAGCGCTGGTGCCGAGGGACCGACACCCACATTGTGCGCATGGTTTTGATTGGGAAGCCTTGTTGGGCTGGCGGGAAGAACTACCGGTGTGTTTATAGCAAGTTAGCTCCAGATTCCGAACATGAGATCCGGCATCCGGTTCCGGGAGGACTGAAAGGATGGATGGCAGCGAAAAGGACTGATCCCCTGAGGCCGTGCGCCGGGGGCAGGCGGGATTTGGGCCTATTCCACCTTCGGTAGGCGTGCGCCCCGGGATCTGATCCACCTTCCCGCTATTTTCGATGCATGAGCGCAGTTCGTCCTTCCGTCCTGGAGTGCAATCCCGCCGGCGCAGCCGAAAACCTCATGAGGCCCTGGATTCCCCTCCTTCCCCGAGGAGCTTGCCAGGCGTATCCAGGGGCGGACGGAGTTTCTGCGGACCACAGGAGGCGCCGCGCCCGGGTCAGCTGTGCCGAGGGAGGCTGGGAACCCCCGTCGAGGGCCCTCAGCCACCCCACGTACCCTGACGGCTCCGCTTTATCAACCGACCGGCCTTGGCCGCTACTTCTCCTTCGCGCTCCGGAACGGCTCCTTCAGCACCACCTTCACGCCGGCGATCGTGCCCGTCACGGCGTTGCGCACCTGCGCCGCAGCCGCCGAGCCGATCTCGCCCGCGGCCTTGAGCGCACCCGTCGCCGCGGCCGAGGCGGCCTCCTCCGTGCTCAAGCCGAGGGCTTTCGCGCCGGCGATCGCGCCCTCGATGGCGCCCTTCGCCGCCGAGCCCAGGTCGCCGCCGACCTCGGCCGTGCTCTTGACCACGGCGGCGGCGGTTGCGCTCACGGCGTCGAGCGCCGCGCCGCCGACCTCCTTGGTGCCGCGCAGCACGCCGATCACTGCCCCCTTGGCCGCGCTACCGACGTCCGCGCCGATCTCGGCCACGCCCAGGACCGCTCCCCGCACCACCTCCGAGATCGCCACGGTGAGCGCCGTGCCCGCCTCTCCGGTGTGCTTGATCGCGTTGACCAGGCTACCGCTCACGGTGTCGACGACGGCGTCCGTGATCTCGCCGACGCCCTTCACTGTAGAGACGATACTGTTCTTTACCGACGCCACCAGGCTCTTGCGCTCTTCCGACATGGGAGGCCCTCCTTTCTCAGACCATCACATGACTTGTGATTCGCCAAATCGACTGCTGTCGTTTCGCACCCCCAGCGTACCCCCCGTGTCATGCTGCGGGGGAGCAAGCACTGCTCCATCTGGCAGGACGGCCGCGACCGGGCCGAGCTCGTCCAGGACCGGGGCGCTCCAGCCTTTGCTCCCCTCGGGTCCGAAGCACTGTCCCTGGCCGACCCCATGGGGCCTCCTCCGTCGGTCATCACGGGGAGGGGCAACGGACCGAAGGGTACGCCCGGTCCCCTCGACCTGTCAAGCTCGACGGCTCCATGGCGGGCGACGGATGAGGGACCCGCCCAGGACGTCCCGGTGTGGCTCCTTGCGCCCGCGTGAGAGTGGCGCGTGCCCACCGAGCCCACCCTCCCGGCCATAGCCTGCCTTGTCCGCAGGCGTATCGTCTCGGAGCCCGGCAGGATGGACCGAGGTGAATGGGGTACGGAGGACTTTTGCTCAATTGGCGGTCCGGGGGCCCGTCCCCTCCATTCTGCGCACGAGCAAAACTGGGAGCAGCTGCTCAATTGGGAAGAACCGTTTCTGATTCGTTGATTCAAATCCAGGGCTGGATTTGAACCAGCGACCTTTGGGTTATGAGGGGAAATCCAGCCCCCAAAAGAACCGAAGCCTACCAATTGACCCCAAAGAAAACAGCCACTTCTGCCCTTCCCGTTTGGTTCCTGTAGGCACCTTTCGGCAGCTGTTCACGGACAGAACACGGACAGTCAGACGCTGCGCACTTGGTCGCAACCTCACTGGGCCCGCCACCATCACTTCACGGGACACATCGTCCAATGGGCTCTTCGCCAAATTGAATTTATCGCTTAAGACGCTGCCGCACTGCCAAGCCAAAGAGGCCGAGCAGTAAAGGACCAAATATGTGCTGGAAAACACTGATCCATCTTGCGACCCCGACGGGGATCAATTCTTCAGGCTTTTGTAGGATCATGGTCTGAAGACTGTGGATCATCGCTCGATTCCACAGCCGGAGGTCGCTGAACGGGTGACCCGTCCAATCGCCCAGAACAAACGTGCGGCCAACCCCTCGATCCTCTAAACCATTTATTTCAAGATGGGATTTTGGGAGAAAGGGTGGACCCCGGGTATGGCTATTGTGAACCAGCGGCGAAGGAAGAGACACCGTTGGCTTCGGATCTTCAAGGAGTTCCGTCCAGATCAGACATGTGATCGTTGGCAGATCAGGCTAGAGCTGTGGGGTGTGCTGGCTCAGCGCGAGGAATGGACACGCCGGGGAGTCGTGGTCTTCCTCGAACAGGTGGTGAACGAGGTGCGGGGCAACCGCGATGAGATAGACGAGGGAGAATCCTGCCGCCAGCGTGCCGACGGTCTTCCGCCGCCATGGCCCCTGGTTTCCCCCTCCCCCGGTGCGCACAGTGAGCCGACTGTATCCGATTAGCCGAGAGGCGGCAACTCCAAGGGTTCGCGGGGCTCTGGGCCGGGAGATCCGTCACCGCAGGAGAAAGGGTCAGCCAGAGGAGGCACGGCGATTCTGAGAGCAGGCTTACAGCGTGCGGCGGAAGAGCGCTGTCGCCAGAACGAGCACCACGACGGTAAACGCGGCGAGATACGTGAGGTCCCCGGCGATCGCAAGGAGGGGGGTATTCTTCAGGAGCAGATTCTTGAACGCGTCGACGGCGTAGGTGAAGGGGTCGACTGCCGAGAGCATCCGCATCCACTTCGGGAAGCCATATACGGGGTAGACGGCGCCGCTCGGAAAGTAGAGCAGCGTGTTCAGCACCCCGAACGTGGCGCGAGGCACCAAGGGGTCGCTCACGCGGACCATCATCAGAAACATCATGCTGATGAGCGCAAGAGCGGTTGTCGCGATCACCAGCAGGAGCTTGAGCAGCCGGACAGGGTCCATTGGGTTCGGGATGCCGGCGATGACCGATCCGAGTGTCGTCAGCACGAGACCCGCCAGGAAGGCCTTCAACGCGCCGGAGAGATTGAACCCCAGGATCAGCTCGAACTTGCGGATGGGAGTCACGAGGTACCCCTCGTGGAGGCCGCGGGCCTTGTCGTCGATGAAGATAATGCCGCCGCCGATCATGGCCGACACGAAAATTGCTAGGACGATCGAGCCGGGCAACAGGTACTGGATGTAGGGCACGTACGGGTAAATCTCGACCACGGAAAGCGTGGCGTCGGCCCCGACGCGGGGTTGGACTCCGCCGTGGTTGAAGGCATTCAGCAGGTCGACCAGCGCCCCCTGCAGGGCGCTCATGGAGAAGTTGTCTGTGTTGTCCTCCATCAGGGCAACCTGCGGGGCGTTCTTGCTGAGCACGCGCCGGGAGAATCCCGGAGGGATGTTGAGCACCGCATTGATCTTGCCGTTCCGCAGGTCGGTCAAGGCCTGGTGCAGGTCCGAATAGTCCACGGTCACGAAGGTGCGGGCATTGGCGGCGATCGCCCCGAACATCTCCCGCAGCTTCACCGTCTGTAGGGCCCGATCCTGGTTGACGACGCCCACCTCCAGATTCTGAATCTTGCCGCCGAAGGCGTAGCCCAGAATCACCAGTTGGACCAGCGGAAAGAACATGGAGACGACGATCAGCGTGGGGCTGCGCAGGAACTTGCGAACGTCGCGCTCGATAATGGCGAGGACTCTGCTCACCGGCCTCTTCCTCAGTGCCGCTGGTACATGAAGCTGGGGTCGTACTTCAAGGCATCCTGCAGCGCGTCGCGCAACTGGCGGCCCGTATAGTGCATGAAGACGTCATCCAGCGTGGTGCTCTGCACGGAAAGCGACGTGATCTCCACCTGGGCCGTCCGCGCGGCCTCCAGCAGGTCCACCGTGGTGCTCGGGCCGTTGTTCGAGCCGATCCGGAAGACCGTGTCGTCCGCCTTCACGTCCTGGACCTCCGCAAGCCCCTTGAGGGTTTCCACCCAACCGTCGGGGACGCGCGAGAAGCTCACTTCCAGGATGGTGTTGCCGGGGATGGACGCCTTCAGTTTCAGGGGGGAATCCAGCGCCACCAGCTTGCCGTGGTCAACGATCGCGATGCGATCGCAGAGCTTGTCGGCCTCATCCATGTAATGGGTGGTCAAGAGGATGGTAAGGTCGCGCGCGCTCTTCAACTTCGTGATCATCTCCCACACGGCCGCGCGGGATACAGGGTCGAGCCCGGTGGTGGGCTCATCCAGAAAGAAGATCTTCGGTTCGTGGACCAGGCCCCGGGCGATTTCCAGACGCCGGCGCATCCCGCCGGAGAGATTCTTCACCGGCTTGTCCTTCCAAGGCAGCAGGTCGACGGCGTCCAACAGTTCCGGGATGACCCGCTTGCGCTTCTCGCGCGGGACCCCGTACAGCTTCGCAAAGATGAGCATGTTTTCGGCCGCGCTCAGATCCAGGTCCAAGGTCATGGCCTGGGGAATCACGCCGATGGAGCTGCGGACCTGATCCGCCTCGCCCGTCACGTCAAAGCCGTTGACCCTGGCGGTGCCGGCCGTGGGCGGGAGGAGCGTGGTGAGCATGCGGATGAGGGTGGACTTCCCCGCCCCGTTGGGACCCAGGAGGCCGAAGATTTCGCCGTGCTCGACCGTGAAGGTCAATCCATCGACCGCACAGAACGTATCGAAGCACTTCCGGATCCCGTTGACTTCAATGGCAGCCATGCTTTTGTCGCCTTTCGTCGCGCACCGCAGGTCACAGCGTGGCGAGAGCGGACTTCATCGCACATCCTGCGGGGGCAGCACTACGTACGCCGTGAGCCCAGGCCAGATGCGGCGATCGCTGTTGTCGACCCGGAGGCGGACCTCGAACGTCTTGATGTCGCGTTTCGACCGGCTGACGTCGCGCTGGGTGGCATAATCCGCATCCACCCCGCGGAAGAAGACGGTTCCCTCCTTCTCCATGCCGGAGGGGAAGGGGACCCTGAGATGATCGCCGAGCCGGATACGGTCGATGTACGTCTCTTCGACGTCGGCCCGGATCCAGAGATTGTCGGGATCGACGAGCGAGATGATGGGCTGGCCCACATTCACGACCTCACCCTGGCGGGCGGCGTCCAGCGCCACAACCGCCGGGATGGGGGCGCGGATCTCGGTGTAGTCCAGTCGCACCTTCGCTTTGTCGTTCTGGGCCCCCGCCGCCGCTCGTTGGCGCTCCGTGGCTTTCAGTTCGCTCCGCCGCACCTGGATCTGCTCTTCGGTCGAGCGAGCAAGCGCGACGGTGGCACGCTGTGCGTCCACCTGCTTCTGCAGCGACTCCAGGTGGGCCTTCTGCGCATCGAAGGTGGTACGCGCCTGGTCCAGTTGCTGCGCGGAGACGGCGCTGTCCTTGAAGAGGTCCTGGGTGCGCTGGTAGTCGAGGCGGGCGCGCTCCAGGTCCGCCGCGGCCTCGGTCACTTGCGCCTGGGTCGCGGCCAGGGTGGCCTCCGCCTGGCGGATCTGATCGCGCGTTTGCGATTCCTGATACTTCAAGGCCGCTTCGGCCTGATTCACCTGTGCCATGGCGGCCTGCTCGGCGGACGCATAATAGGCCTTGTCGGCCGCCAGCTCGTGGGGTTGGATCACGGCGAGCAGTTGCCCGGCCTGCACCGTGTCCCCTTCCTTCACGAGGAGTCGGGCGAGTTGACCCTGAATCTGCGAGCTCACGACCACGTCGTCCGTGGTGACGACGCCGGTGAGGACCATGCCCTGCGGGCGCATTGTCTCCTCGTAGTACACGAGGCCGCTTCCCACCATCACCAGGAGAACGAGGGGGAGAAGAATCTTGCGCTTCATAACACGGCCGCCTCCGGATCGGTGAATAGCGCGTAGCGGATAAACTTGAGAACCTCCGCCTTGCGCTTTCGCATATTCGCCCTGCTAAAGGGATCCTGCCCGCTCACCAGCCGGATGATGGGCGCGGCATTGAAATAGAAGACCGTAAGCGCGGCCAGGGAGACAGCCGTGTGGCCCACGTCGAACGGGCGGAACTCGCCGTTGCGGATGCCCCGGCGGAGCAGGGCATCCAGCTTCTGCGCCACGGGAATAATGCGCCCCGCCACCAGGCGCTCGCATCGCCTGCCTCCCGCCATCATCATCATCTGAAAAAGGCGGGGGTAGTGCGGATGGGTGCAGATGAAGTCGAAGTGATTGCTCACATAGCGCAACAGGATGGGTGCAGCGGGCCCTTCCTGGGAAAGAAGCGTGAGGGCTTTCAGGTGAAACCCCGTCACCTCCTCATCGAGGACCGCCCAATAGATGTCTTCCTTGTTCTTGAAGTAGTAGTAGAGCAGCGCCTTGTTGACGCCGGCTTCGGCAGCGATGGCATCCGTCCGGGCGCCCGAAAGGCCCTGCCCGGCAAAAATGCGCCCGGCGGCTTCCAGGATCGACGTCCGAGACTCGGCAGTGCTCCGATGGCGATGATTGCCACGGTGACGCATCGGAGAAGCGCCTCCTGTGTTTGACTAACTAGATAGTTAAACTGTGCACGCGCAAGCGCTGCCTGTCAAGGGGAATCGCGCGTGGGCGTCCGCCGGGAAAGGGCCAGACCGTGCGCTGCGCCGACGAGAGGCGGAAGCGGTGGCAACTGTCACAAGAGCCGAGAACCGCATGGCCGCGCCGAGGTGCCTGATCAAAGGGAGGACCGAGAATCGGATGGGCGCCGCGCGGCCGCTAAGGCGTGGCGCCCCGCGGGGCCGCGAAGGCCTCGGCCATGCGGATCCGGTCGACCGTGGGGGGATGCGTGTACAGGAGGAGCACGAGGGGTCGGGGCGGGTCCAGGTCGGCCAGATCGGCGCGTGCCAGCTCCACCTCGGAGCGGATGAAGGCGGCGGGATCATGGGTCAGCTCAAGGGAGGTCCGGTCGGCGGCCCGCTCGAAGCCCCGCGAGATGGCGTTCTGGAGGGGCAGACTGACGAGGTTCAGGACGAAGAGGACGAGCAGGAAGAGTGGGATGGCGGCCAAGTCGGCCGGTCCCGTCAGATGGAACCGTGCTCCCCGTCCGGCCCAGGCGAGCACCCGCGCCGCGCACCAGAAACTGACGGCGAGGCCGAGGAGGCTCAGGCCAATGCCCTTCCAAATATCAGCGTGCTGCCAGTGGCCCAACTCGTGGGCCACGACGGTTGCCACCGCGTCAGGGTCGTTGTGCTGAAGCAGGGTATCATAGAGGACGACCCGCTTCGTGGCGCCGAGGCCGGTGAAGTAGGCGTTCTCAGCGGTGGTCCGGCGACTGGCGTCGCTCACGTAGACTTGGTCCACGTGGAGCCCGGCTCGCTCCGCCAGGGCGAGGACCCGCTGGCGAAGGGCGGACTCCTCGAGGGGGCGGATCGTGTTGAAGAGCGGATCGATAACGAGGGGCGCGAGGGCGACCAGGACGATCATGGCGAGACCGCTCAGGGCCCAGGCCCACAGGGCCCAGCGGCCCGGGGCGTGCCGCCAGAGGGTCGTCAGGAGGACGCCCATTGGGACAGCCAGCCCCACGGTGAGGAGCCCACTCTTCCCCCAGTCCAGGAGCCAGGCGGCTCGGGTCTCCGTGGACAGATGGAAGGCGTGCTCTCGGACGAAGCCGGCGTAATAGCCGAGCGGGAGGGTGAGGAGCTTGAAGCCGACCACCAAGAGGACCACGTAGAGGGCGGTGGCCACGGCCGGCCGCCCCCGCGCGCACCGGGGCGCCAGGGTGCGGAGCGCCGCGGATGCGGGCGTGAAGACCAAGACGAGCAGTGCCCCGAGGCGAAGCGTGACCCCGGCGGCGGCGAGCCAGTAGAGACCCTCGGTGTAGGCCTGGCCCCGCGCGAACTCCGTCGGGGTGAAGTAGGTGGTCACCTCTGACGGCAGGGTCTCGTGGGCGGCAGCAGACCAAGGTGCTGTGGCTGGCGCGCCGCATGCGAGGAGGAGGAAGATGGCTAGGCCGGCTGCGATCGTGACCACGCTTGGGATCCGTCGCCACATGGCGAAATTATAGTCGGCTAGTTAGGGCGTGACAAGGCCGAGTGGTCGGCCTGTGGTAGATCAATAATTCTGTCACCCTCTAACTGTTCAGTGATTCTGTCACCGTAGAGGGCTTGGAATGCTAGGCTCTCCCGTTTTCCCACGGGAGGGCCTATGACCAGAGACCGAGAGCTGATCCCCGTGAGCCAGCGCGAGCTGCATCGGTATCACACCTTGCGACTCGTGCTCGAGCGCCGGATGACCGGCGCCCAGGCCGCCACGAGTCTGGACCTGAGCCTTCGACACGTGCGACGGCTCACGAGCCGGCTGCGTCAGGAGGGCCGCCGCCCTCTCGTGCACGGGAACCGGAGTCGGCCCTCCGGCCGCCGCCGCCCCGCCACCGCGCCCGCCGCCTGCGGAAGACCTAGGCCGGCCTGCGCGTCCTCTGGGATGGGAGTCCCCACGCCTGGCTCGAAGACCGGGGCCCTACCTGCTGCTTGGTCGGAGCTATGGACGATGCCACCGGGACGCTCCTGCCCGGGGCCGCCTTCGTCCCGGAGGAAGATACGGTGAGCTACCTCCGCCTCCTGCAGACGCTGCTCCAGACCTGTGGGATCCCCATCGCCCTCTACATGGACTGCCACGGCATCTTCCGGCGCAATGACGACGCCTGGACGCTCGAGGAAGAACTCCGGGGGCGCCAGGCCCCCACCCAGGTGGGGCGGGCCCTGGCTGCCCTGGGCATCCAGCCCATCTATGCCCTCAGTCCCCAGGCCAAGGGCCGCATCGAGCGGCTGTGGGAGACCCTCCAGGATCGGCGGGTGGCCGAGCTGCGGCTGGCGGGCATTGCCACCGTCCCGGCCGCCAACGCCTTCCTCCCCCTCTTCACGCCGTCCTTCAATGCCCGCTTCGCCCGGCCCCTCGCCGACCCGGTCCCGGCGTGGCGGCCGGTCCCCCGAGGGCTGGAACTCGCCCGGATCTGTAGCCTGTACACCGCGGCGACCGTGCTCAATGACAATACCGTGCGCACCCAGGGCACCCTGATCCAGATCCCGCCGGGCCCCGGCGGCCAGGGCTACGCGAAGGCGCGGGTCGAGGTCCGGCAGCTGCTCAATGGGATGTGGCGGGTCTACTATCAGGATCGGCTCCTCGCCACCCAGGCGGCGGTGGCTGGCCCCCCGCAGCAGAGTCTCCGGCGCCGGCGCTACAGCACTGGGCCATCCCGCAGGGGTGACATCTTCATTGAACAGTTAGGGTGACAGATTGACTGAACTACCACAGGCAAACCGCCCCCGATTTGAGTAACGCGGGGTGCGGTAAATACGGGGGCCAACCCCCCCGTACTTCGCCCAGTACCCGGTACACCTGAACGCTCTGGTCCTCGTAACACATTGAACTGCCGACATGTCTTCCAGTTATTCCGGTTGACATCCAGCAACCTGTAATTCAGTGTGACGGGACCTGCCCATCAGCGAACGCGAGGAGCACCATCCTGAGCGTAGATCAAGAGGCATCAGTGCCGTGCCACGACTTCAATTCACCGGACTCGTCGGTCTGCTCTGGGGCATCCCAATGTCGTGGTGCTCCATCGTCGGCATCCGGGGATGAGCAACGATTGACGTCGAGGGCACCAGTACGAGGGCCACGACCCGATTCCGAATCTCACCCCAGATGTCCGTTTCAAGAACCTGGCCAGAAGGCGCGCGAGGCAATCGATTGCCAGTTATTGAAATTGGGACGGGTGCCGGACATTGTTTGCATTCCAGACGACTAAACGTTCAGCGGGCAGGTCTGTCTAAGTGAGCACAGGGGACTGGATTCGACGGGCGGCACCCCCTCCGAGATCGACGGACCGCGCCGATGCGTCCATCGTGTCCCACGCCGATTTCGAGGTGATCCAGCGGGTCCTCGAGGGGGAGGCGGGCGCATTCGACGTGCTGGTGAGCCGGCATCAACAGGCGATCTTCCGGCTGAGCTATCGAATGACGCGCAATGTCGAGGACGCCCGAGACATTGCCCAGGAAGCCTTCGTCCAGGCGTTCCGATCGCTGGGGAGCTTCCGGCGGCAGGCCAGTTTCTTGACGTGGCTGTACCGGATTGCTATGAACCTGTGCCTGAATCATCGGAAGGCGACGATGCACGAGGATCCGGCCGAGGTCGACGCGCGGGTGCCGGACGACCGGGAGGATTCCCTGACGGCCCTGCTGATGGACGAAAGAGATCGGGCCCTGACCGCCGCGATCGAGGCGCTGCCGCCACAACAGCGGGCGACCCTGACGCTGCGGGTCCACCAGGAGCTCAGCCACCGCGAGATTGCCGAGGTGCTCGGTTGTGCGGAAGGAACGGCCAAGGCGAATTACTTCCATGCCGTCCGCGCACTTCGCCGGAAGCTGGCGGCGTTTACGGAGACCGAGTGAAAAGCGGTGAGGCGCGGGGACTGAGGGGCCGGGGCGGCAGAGGGTGAGGCGCCCATGAGGGAATGCGAAACGATCCGGGAGTGGCTGCTCGCTGAGGAGGATGAGCTTGCGCCGGAAGAGCGTCGGCGGCTGGCGGCCCACCTCGCCGCCTGCCCCGATTGCGCACGCGAGGCTCGTCTACTCCGAGAGGTGGTAACTCGCACCCGCGCCCTCCCGGTGCCGGAGCCGCCGGCAGCGTTCTGGGTCGATTTCGGCGAGTCCGTCCGACGCCGGATCGCGGCGGTGCCCCCACCACGCCCCCGCCTCTGGGCCTCGGCCTGGATACGGTTACGCGGCCTTGGGGGTCCCTGGCGCGTGCCGGCCCTGGCCGCGGCCACGGCGCTGGGCCTGCTCCTGGCATTCGGGGTGGTCCGAAGCCATCGGGCGCTCCGCGAGGTTCCACCTGCCGACGCCTTGGCCCTTGCCGAGGACCTGGGCATCGGGCAGAACCTGGACGTGCTGGAGAACTTTGACGTGCTGGAGAACTTCGACCTATTGGAGCGGCTGGACCTCCTGCGGCGACTGGACGGGAGCGCCGTGGCCGGTTGAGCTGCGCGCACCCATGTGGAAGGCGTGGCGAACAGCCGTGGCGGCCTCGGCAGGCCTCTTGCTGACGGCGGCCGCCCTGGCGGCGCAACAAGCGCCGGTGCCGAAGTCTCCGCCACCGCAACCGGACGCCGTGGCGGACGCCCGGATGCTCGCCGACATGGACGTCCTCCGCGACCTGGACTTACTCCGGCAGTTGGACCTGCTGCGCCCGCGGGAGGATGTGCGGCGCCCGGCGGCGCCTCCGGCATCTCCGTCCACGGGTACAGAGGCAAAGGGGAAGCCATGAGGCGGATGTCCACCCTCCTGCTGGGCCTGTTGCTCATCTTCCTGGCCTGCCCGCCGGTGGCCCGGCCACAGGTGCCGCCCGCCGGCGGCGGGATCCCGGGCCTCGAGTCCCTCACGCCCGAGGAGCGGGCGCGGGCGCAGCAGAACCTGGAACGCTGGAATCAACTCTCCCCCGAGGAACGGCAGCGCATCCGCGAGAATTACGAGCGCTGGAAGCAGCTCTCGCCGGAGGAGCGCGAACAGATCCGCCGCAACCTGGAGACGTTCCGCCGTCTTCCGCCGGAGGCACAGCAACAGATCCGCCAGAACTTCCGACGCTGGCAGCAACTGCCTCCCCAGGAACGGCAGCAGCTTCGCGACCGTATGCAGCGGTGGCGGCAGTTGGCGCCGGAAGAGAAGCAGGCCCTCCGCCAGCGGCTCGAGGAGTTCCAGCGCCTCTCGCCCGAGGAGCGTCAGCGCCTCCGGGAACGCGCGCAGCAGTGGCGGCAAATGTCGCCGGAGGAGAAGCAGGCCCTCCGCCAGCGGCTCCACGAGAACCAGAAGCGGACGCGTAACCTGTCTCCCGAGGAGCGGAAACGCTTGCGCGAGGAGTTCCGCGCCGGCGAGCGCCAGCCGTGAGGCCCTCGGGCGTCCGACTGCGCGGCGCCGCGCTTGACCGAGGGCTCGTGGTGCCCTCTCACCCCAGCCTATCAGGGCGGCGCCCAGATCTAAGAAAGGAGCACTGCATGCCCCTCGTCATCCTTGCGGTGGTCAGCGTCCTTCTCACGATCTGGCCGAGTCCAGCAGCCCCCGCTGAGCTCTCGTGCCAGGCTCTTCCCCCGGGATCGCTCTCGCAGATCGAATGCGAGTACATACAGGCCAAGCTGACGAAGCAGCGGGAGCACGGCAACGGCGCAAGTCAACTCCCGGCCGGTTCCGCGGAGGCGGTTACCCACTTCGTCTGCCCTGACGAGAAGGCCGTCGAGATCGGGAGCCTCGAAGGAAGCCTGGGCGGGGAGATCCAGGGTACCTATCGCAACGGTGGGCAGGAGGCGGTGTCCGAAGTGATCGTCGGGTTCGCGCTCTTCGACGCACGGAATCAGTTCGTCACGACCATTGAGGCCGCCGTCCTCCCCCGGACCATCCCGCCCGGCGGGACCGGGACCTTTGCCGCCGTGGTCCCGGCCCCGTCGGCCCTCGGCTGGACCTGCTTCCGGTACGAGATCACCGGGTTGCCCGACTGAGCGGCGGGAGGGTCCCGGCGCCGGTCTGCGGCCGCTCCGCCCGCAGTCGACGACATCTCGACAAGCCCTCGGCTGCACAGCGGTCCCCTCGGGAATCCATCCGGCAGGGCCCTCAGGCCACGCCCGGCATCGCCGGAGGGATACCGCTGCAATCCCTGCATCCTGGCACTCCGACGCTGCCACGCCAGCAACCGTCCAATGCGCATACCCCGCACCCCGGCGACGCTGTGGAAGGGCCTGGGGCGTCGGCCACCGGTTCTCGCTCCGGCACAGGTCTTGCTTGATAGGTCGGCGCAAGGGGCTGCCGTGGCCGGACCTCGGCCAGTGCCGAAGGTGCGCCAGGGCGGTCGAGAGCCCGATGCGCGCCGCCCGGGTCGACCAGCGTCGGGGGTCCTCGTCGTTAAACCTTTGGCGCTCACGGGGCTCTTACCAAGTAGGGCGAGCCAACCACAGCACCCATTTCTTAAAGGAGGTCCATTATGAAACCCTGGATCGGTCTCGTATCAGGATGTCTCGTGACCCTGGCCTTGGGGATCCCGGGGGCGCACGCGCAGGATGTCCAGCAACCTCCGCCAACCACCCCCCAGACCCCGCCAGGCCAGCCGGCCGTCCAACAGGATCGGCAGAACCTCCGGCAGGATGCCCAGACTCTCGGGAAGGAAGATCAGACCATCCGGCAGGCCCGGCAGCAGGACCGGCAGGACTGGCAGAAGCTCCAGGCGGATCGGAAGGCCGGGAACCAGACCGCCGTCACCGCCGATCGGGCGGCCCTCCAGCAAGCCCGGCAGGCGCTCCGGCAGGACCGCGCCACCCGCTCCAAAGACCGGCAGGCGCTCCGCCAGGATCGCGCGGGCCTCCACAAGGATACCCGGGACGTCCGGCACGACCGGCGGGATCTCCATCAGGATCGGAAGGATGTGCGGGCCGACCGACGTGACCGGCGGCAGGCCCGGCGCGCGGAAGCCGAACAGAAGTAGGCGGGCCGGCTCGCGTCGAGCCCGGCGCGAGCCGTCCCCGCGCAAACGCCGTTGAGAGGTCAGGCAGCCACCCTCGCACACGGAGACCGCACATGATGACGTACAAGACCGCGCTGTTCGGGCTGATGCTGGCGGGGGCCCTCCTCACCACGGGATCCCCGATCTGGGCCGGAGGCCCGGAGAAGGACCCGAAGTTCCAGAAGCACCATCCGCGCCAGACGCAGGTGCTGAACCGCGTGGACCGGGAGCGGAACCGGGTAAATAGCGAGTACAAGCAGGGCAAGATCTCGGCGCAACAGCGGAACCAGCTGCGCGGGCAGATTCATGCGATGCGCAAGGAAGACTACGCGGACGCCGGGGCCAACAGCAAGAACGGGACGGTCCGGGGCGGCTACATCACCCGTGGCCAGCGGGGTGTGATGAACCAGCAGGAGAACCAGATCAATCGCGAGATCCGGCAAGACGCCGGCAAGTAGGGGCCGGCCACGCCGGACGGCACGGGAACATCAGGCCGGCATTCGTGCGCAGCCATCCAGCAGCTCCAGCCGTGCGGCTGGGGCTGCTGGTGTTGTTGGGGGGTTGGGGGTAACGGAGTAGAGAACAGTCCTGGCGGGCGGGCCGTCAGTGTGGGAGCGCATCTTCAAACCGGCGGCTGTCAAGCGAAGTCAACGAGCTAGCCTGCCTCCGTCCGAGGTCGAACCTGCTGAAAGCAAACACGGCAAGTGGGCTACAGTTGGGTAGAACGAGGCCACCGGAACCAAGCTCCGGTTTGAAATGGTCTCCTTCGTCGGTCGGTGCGAGGCCACCACTGGCAAGGCCCCGAATGATCGCCTGGTCCCCAGGTCATGGCACAGCCGCCGTACCGGTTTCTGACTCGCGAGAAAAGGTACGGCTTCAGTCGGGCAGCTCCTGCGGATCCTTTTCAGCCCCCGGTTTTTCCTGGTCTCCTCCATGCCCGAGCTGGGAGCGTGCTTTTCCTCGGCGGTGAGTGATCTTCTTGATCGGCGGTCTGGCTGCCGCCTCATCGCGTCCGGTCAGATGGGGCCGGGGAGGGGAAAAGGAGGGAGGATGGTTCGCCGTCTGCTACCGGTATTGACTGGTGTGCTTCTGCTTCTCGCCGCCCCTGCCTCCGCGCAGAGGGCCGACTTCGATAGTGAGGTCGTCGCCCGAGACGCGGAGGCGGCTTTCCGTGCTTTCATGGAGGCCTGGGCCTATGACCAGCATTGGCGGATGTGGGAGATGGGCACGGAGGACAGCCAGGCGAGGATCGGCCAGAACGAGTTCGCCAACCGCCTCCGCCTCAAGGGGATCAAGCCCGCCGCGGGGAAGCAGGTGGAGGCCATCGAGGTTTATCCGCAGTCAGCGCGCCGCGTCGAGATGGATGTGCGGTTCACCCTGGAGAACCCCCGGGACAGCACCAGCGAATCCTTCAGCGGCACGATCTCGGCTTGGAAGGAAGGGGCGGCCTGGAAGTTCAACCTCGGGCAATTCCTGCGACTGGTGAACACCTGGTAACCGCTCCATCTCCCTGCGCGCTGCCTCTCCGTTCTGCGGTCTATCACCCTTGCGTCTTGCCGTACCTTGACTTGACCATCGGTCAGCGCTCTGCTCCCGCCTGAGTTGCCCATCACCTTCTCACTTTACGGGCGATTCGCCCAGCCAGTTTCGGACCGCATATGATGGGCCGTTTGGCCCTTGATCACTTTCTTCTTTCTCTTGTTATGTATTGCTTGTGAGTTGTGGCGGGCTATTGCTGCTACTGACTGCGCAGTGAGACGGCCTCATGAAGATCTCCGAAGAAGTCTACACTCACAACCTCTTGTGGCGCACGGCGGAAGACTAAGTCGCTGTGAGTGTTCGCAGAAAGATCGGTTCTATCTGAACCTCTCGGCACTGCTAATGGCCTATCTTGCCTTTGAGGCTTTTGTAAATTTCCTCGGTGAACAAATATGCCCTGAGTCATGGATAAATGAGAAGGAGGCTTTTAGGGGTCAAGGCGATACTATAGAGGCCAAGATCGGTGCAATCTCCGGCAGGTGCCAATTCCAGTGGAAGAAGGGCGAACGCCCTTACCAAAACCTCAAGAAGTTAAAGAAGGCTGCTATCCCAAAAGTGTCTGAGCAAGTAACATCTGAAAAGTAGAAGCGCATCGGGGAACTCGGCTATCCTCCTCGGGGCTCGCAACCCAGAGAGAGGAGGTCAAGGCCCGATGCGCCTGGAAACCTTTATCAGGAAGTCGCTCGGAATGAAAGCCCATACCGTGGTGAAGACGGAGGAACTCCCGGACGGGGGCCTGGTGGCCCACGTCGAGCGCCTGCCCGGACCTCGTTGATGGCCGGGATGGAAGACGCGGCGAGCTCAAGAGACTGAACGACCGAGAAGCCGGGGAGCGCGCTTCGGAATGTTCCTGATGGTGCCCGATCGGGAAGGCATGACCATCACCATGGCGCCGGCCGCGGTCGCAAGGCTCGCAACAACTCACCCCGCACCACCATCCCGCACACGAGAACAACCGTGGCCGCCCTTACGATCTGGACGGCGTGCCCCCGCCCGCCGAGTCCGGCCTGCTCAAGGCGACGGTGCTAAGGAACTGATCCGGCCACCCCTGGCATGAACCAGGCCTTTGTGGACTCCGGGACCCACCACATCCTGGCGGTGGGTTGGAGGGGCTGGGAAAACGAGAAAATGCGGGGCTAGGCTAAACCAGTTGGTGCCCCGGCCCACTCACCGTCATTGAGACAAATCAGAGACTAGGCCGAGCTTCCCCTTTCCTCCTCCGGGCCTCAGATCAACAAAAAACGGGTTAGGCTGATTCACCTAACCCGTTTACTGGCGATGGTTGCGGGGGCTGGATTTGAACCAGCGACCTTTGGGTTATGAGCCCAACGAGCTACCGGACTGCTCCACCCCGCGAAGGCATCTTACGAAGGCTGCCCTGGAGTGTCAAGGAGTTTCTCGGGAATCGACAGCGAGGTCCGGGTCCCCTCTGGGTGGGGAAAGGGAAAACCGGGAGGACCGCGTCGGAGATCCCCGGGGGGCGCCCGGACCGGGCGGCCTCGTGCTGGAGGCCCGGCAGCCGCTCGGCGGCAAACCGGGCCCGCCAGCGGCCGACGCATTCCCGGTCGGTCCGCAGAGCCCGGGCGATGGCGGCATTGGAGAGCCCGGCGGCGGTCAGGACAATCGGGAGGGCGACCTGGACAGGGGGAGTGGCCATCGGCCGGGAGCATACACCCCTCCTGGGAATGCTGTCATCATATTTCTGATACGGTTATTCATGTTCACCCCCCCGAACTCCCCCCGAACTCCCCCTGAACTTCCCCTGAACTCCCCCTGAACTGAGGGTGAACTACGTTGGGGAACTCCCCGGGCGGTCCGGGTCTGCGCGGTCCCAGGGCGGTCCAGTGCAGGTGCCATGGATCTGGCCACTGCGCTAACTCTGTAGATTCGTTGACCGCGCGGCCGGTGTGCCATTCGAGAGCTCGCGGGCCGTGGCTCCCCGCTCCCGGCGCTGCCGTGGCCGGGACTGCGGAGCGGCATGGGTACCGTGGGCGATCACCGAACACTCGATGCAGGATTTACTAGGAAAATCGCCCGCGAAAATGGTCGGGTGGGGGGCGATGTGAGGAGCCTGAGCGCCTGTCCAGGCAGGCCGGTCGGGATGAGGTTTCCCAGCCGCCCGTCGGGACTGGGCCGAGCGCTGTCGCGGGGCTTCTCGGGCGGGAGCGTGCCTCCGATGCGCCGCGCCGCGGGCCCTGATCCACTGGTGGCCCCGCCCCGAAGCCGGGGGGAGGCGACGCCCCGGCGGGGGACGTGACCGCAGCAGGGCGGAGTCCGTGGCGGGGCTGGGCGCAACGCCTCCGGCGTGGTCACGTTCCACCATGCCAACGGTATCCATGACCAGGGAGAGACCTCCGAGGCTCCCCCTCAGAGAGAGGCAGCGAGAGGAGCCCCCGACCGTCCGCTTCGGATCCAGTCCTGAGTATGGCTTAGCGAAGTTAGCGACCAACCTCGGGGGCCCTCCAGCGGGCCTCCTGCAGGTGCCCGGCTGGACGCGGCTCCCGCGGTCCCGGCATCGCGGCGGGGCCTGAGTCAAGGGTTCTGCTTGGGGAATCGGGCGAGCTGCGCTACGCTGGTTCACACAGCCCGCCTGCGCCTGCGAGGAGCAGCACACTATCGGCAACCCCTTGCCTACCCCGCATCGGCGGCCCACTCTCGACCGCGAGAGGGCTCTCGACGGTCCTCCGGGCGCTTCCCCCCGCACGCGTCCGCGGTGGGGTGTGCCCATCGCCCCTCGCTGACCCCGTTTACGCCGTCGCTGGCCATCTCCTCGCCGTTGGAAACTGGTTACTTCCAACCCGGCGCTTCCAATCCGACAGCGAAATCGAATTTACTCCCTGTCTCTGTCGCTGTCCCTATCGGTCTTTCTCCCCGCGAAGCATGCCGCATGCCGCAGAGATCTCCCAGCCGCGGCTCTCTCGGATGGTGGCCGTCAGCCCCGCGTCGTGGAGGATGCGCTGGAACGCCTCCACCCGTTCCCGTGGCGAAGGGCGATCGAGCAATTCGGGGGCGGTGTTGAACGGAATGAGGTTGATCTTGCAGCGGATCCCGCCCAAGAGGCCCACTAGGCGTCTCGCGTCATCGCCGGAATCGTTCACGCCGTCCAACATGACGTACTCGAACGTCAGCCGCCGCCGGTTCGGCAACGGATACCCGCGGCACACCTTAAGCAATTCGGCGATCGGCCAGCGCCGGTTGATGGGCATGATCCGGTCGCGCACCTTGTCCGTCGTGGCGCTGAGGGACACCGCCAAGTTGACGCCCAGGTCTGACGCCGCCAGCTTCCGGATGCCAGGCACGTGCCCCGCCGTGGACAGCGTGATCCGGCGCGACGAGAAGTTGGCGCCGAACTTGTCGGAGAGGATTCTGAGGGCCCGTTCCACCTGGGGAAAGTTGAGGAGCGGCTCCCCCATCCCCATCAGGACGATGTTGGAGATCCGCTCGCCTTGTTCCAGCCCGTCCTGCAGCGCCAGGATCTGCCCCACAATCTCGCCCGCGCGCAGATTCCGGCGAAGGCCCATGAGGCCCGTCAGGCAGAACCGGCAGGCCAGGGGACACCCCACCTGGGTCGACATGCAGGCGGTCAGGCGGCCGTCGTCGGGGATGAGGACGCTCTCGATCTCTTCGCCGTCGCTCAGCCGGAAGAGATATTTCCGGGTGCCGTCCTGCGCGCGCTGGACGCGAACGGCCTCAAGCCGACTGATCCGCACGCGGCCCGCCAGGATTGCCCGGAGGGCTCGCGGCAGGCTGGTCATGGCGTCCGTGTCCAGGGCGCGGCGGGCTTGGACCCACTGGAATACCTGGCGCCCGCGATAGCGCGGCTCGCTCAGTTCGCGCAATAAAGCCTCCACCTCTTCGCGAAGGAGGCCCACGAGATCCGCCCGGCCGTCGGTCATCGCTTCGTCCAGACGAGGGCGCGAATGGCGCCCAGCTCATCGAGAGCGGCGCCCGGAATCTTCAGCCCCAGGATGCCGTCGCGCAAGACATCTCCCTCGTCGAGGAACGGCACGCCCCAGAGGATCGCCTCTCCGATGGCGCAACTCAACTCCAGGCCGGTCACGTCCACCCGCCGATCGATGATCGCCAGGATGTGCGGCTCGACGTACGCCTTGACCTCTTCCAGGCTGCGGGTGCACGCACACAGCGAGGCGGAAGGTCCGGCCTCGAGGCGCATCCGCTTCTCGGTGACGATCTGGCCGGGATCACCGAAGTAGGAGGCAGTGTGCAGCTCGAACGCGGTGACGTACACCCACTCGACTGCAGGCACCTGGCGGGCCAGCGCCTCTCGCTCCGAATCCTCCCACGAGGTGGCGTACTGGACGTAGAAGGCCTACAGGGGGAGATACAGAGAGGGCGAGGGGAGCGCGGCCTTGGCAATGAAGCCCTGCCGCTTCACGAACCCCTCCCCCAACACCTCGTGCCGCGCCTGGCAGGCGCTGCACCAGAAAATCACATCCTGCTCCAGCCCCCGGAGCGCTCCACCGCCCCGCTCCGAACACATCCAGGTCCTTGCCGTCGCGGAAGGAGACGGCCGCCTGGCTCTCCCGGACGACGAGCTGGGCGCTCACCTTCATGTCGGCCGAGCTCCTGCGGAATCCGATGCACGATCTGCCGGCCATCCGGGTCGAACCACTCAATGCCTTTCATGAAGATCGTCATGTCGCCTCCCGCACAGTGTGGGGCTGGCCGCGGCCCGAAACGCTCAACCGCCAAGCGCGCCAAGTCCGTCAAAATTTCCAGGTTCTGCCTTCGAAACCGAAAAACCCGACGGCCCCTTGTGGAGCATGAGCGTCGCCCATCCGGCGCCTTCCTGCGGCCCATCTCCCCTGGCGTTCTTGGCGCATCCACAGGCGTGCCGTTGGTACCGGCGGTTCAAAGCTTCTTCGGATCGGGCTTAGTTCAACTGTCGCAGATACTGGCGGGCCTGCTGGGCCTCGGGGCCCACCGGGTTGAGATCCACGGCACGTTGGAGACTCTGGCGCGCGGCGTCCCGCTGGCCCAATCGCAGGAGGGCGACCCCCAGCTGGAGGTGGTAGATCGGGATGCCACTCTCCAGCTTGATGGCCTGCTCGAGTTGCTCTCGCGCCTCGGCAAGGTTCCCCAGGGCCAAGAGGGTCCGACCCAGGAAGAAATGCGCATCGGCCGATTGCGGGAACAGGTCCAGCAATTTCCGGAACTCTTCCGCCGCGCGGTTGTACTGTCCCCGGACGTAATAGATATTTCCCAGGCTCAGGTACGCCTGTTCGGGATTCAGATACTGCGGGTTGGCCAGGGCCTTTCGGTAGGCATCGATGGCGAGGTCCCACTGCTGCTTCTGGACGTAGGCTGCGCCGAGGTCGTTGTACGCATCGGACAGACGAGGATTCATCTCGACCGCCTGCCTGAGGGAGGCGATGGCTTCGTCGAACTGCCTGTTGCGGAGGTAGGCGTTGCCCAGCGCATAGTGGATTCGCGGGTTCCGCGGGTCCTGGTTCGCCGCGATCTGCAATTGGCTGATCGCCTTCGTGAGGTTGTTTTCCGCCAGCGCGCCGAGCCCGATATCATAGTGCGACCGAGCGGACTGCTGCCGGGCGAGATCGCCCTGGGGCCCGGCGCAGGCCGCCAGGGCTCCCGCCAGCAGGCCAAGCAGGGCCAGCCTCGTCCACGGCCTCATTCAGTCCTCCAGTCCCTCATGGGGTGCAATGCATCGCCGATGCGCCACCTGGGGTCGTCATTCTCAGGAATAGGTCCGCGCCCTCAGGACCCGGTGCCACCCGACCCCTCGCCCCGCGTCTGGTACTTGCGGACCGCCTGCGCGTGCTGTTCCAGCGTCCGTGAGAAGAAATGCGACCCGTCGTTCTTGGCCACGAAGTACAGGAAGCTCGTCCGCGCCGGATTCAACGCCGCCGTGAGCGATGCCAGCCCTGGATTGGCGATCGGCCCCGGAGGAAGCCCCGCCTTGAGGTAGGTGTTGTACGGGCTCCGGCGGTGCAGGTCCCGCCGCGTGATTTTGTGCCGGGGACCCGCGGCGCCGTAGACCGCGGTCGGATCCGACTGGAGGGGCATGTTGCGCCGGAGCCGGTTGTAGAACACCCCCGCCACCACCGGCCGCTCGCTGTTCAGCTTGGCTTCCGTCTCGATGAGCGAGGCCAGGGTGACCACCGAGTGCGCGTCCAGGCCCAGGCGCTGGGCCTGCTCATCGATGTCTTTCGGCACCGTCTGGCGGAAGCGGGCCACCATGATGCGCAGGATCTCTTCCTCCCCCATGCCCCGGGTGAGCCGATAGGTGTCGGGAAACAGATATCCCTCCAGGGTGGGGGCGGGCACGCCGACGCCCTCCGCGAACTTGGCGTCCTTCACCAGCGCGATGAACCGGTCCGCATCCGCCAGCCGCTCGCCCGCCAGCAGTCGAGCGATGTCCTGGGCCGTAAATCCTTCCGGGATCGTGACCAGGTGGGTGACGACGCGACCCGCCTCCAGCTTCCGCAGGATCTCGAGAATGGAGACCCCGTGGCTGAACTCGTACTCGCCAGCCTGGAGGCGCGTGAGGGACCCCTGCATGTAGGCCAGCGCCAGGAAGGTCCAGCGGCTCTGGATGACGCCGGCGTCTCGCAACGTCTGGGCGATCTCCTGGACGCCGGTCTTCGGCTTGATGTATACGACGGTCGGGGGACCGGTAACCGTGCCGGAGAGGCCGGCCACATCGGACTGGAGGTAGGTGCGCACCCCGACGGCCGTCAACGCCAGGGCGAGGAAGACGGCGCCCAACCCTCGGAAGCGGCTCATGAGGCTCGTCACCATCCGCTAGGAATCTCCTCGATCCGCCATGGCACGCCGACGATCCAGAAAGCCCTGAAGGATCATCGTCGCCGCCACCTGATCCAGCACGGCGCGGCGCGCGCGCCGGCGCATCCCCGCGCTCACCAAGGTCCGCTCGGCCGCCAGGGTGGTCAACCGTTCGTCCCACAGGTGGACCGGGATCTCCAGGCGATCGTGCAGGAGCCGCGCGAACTCCTGAGCGGCCTCGGCCGAAGGCCCGAGAGTTCCATTCATATTCTTGGGGAGGCCCACTACGATCTCCTCGACCCCCAGGTCGAGAACGTAGGCGCCTATCGACTCGACGTCTCTGTTTTCGTTGACCCGGGGAAGGCTGGTCAGGCCCTGGGCGGTGATTCCAAGCTCATCGCTCACCGCCAGGCCCAGAGTCGCCCGCCCCCAATCCACCGCGAGGATTTTCGGCATGCTGTTCCCGGCAGCCCCGCCCGTTTCCGCCTTGACTTTCTCGCCGTCCCGCGCGAGAGTCCTGAGCCGATGCCGGTCCGCACTCCCCCTCGTATATCTCGTCAAACGATCCTGCGCGATCACTCCGCCCGACTGCGCGCCATGTACCGGGCCATGCTCACCGTCCTGGGTCCTCAGGGCTGGTGGCCCGGCCGAACGCGCTTCGAGGTGATCGTCGGGGCCATCCTGACCCAGAACACGGCCTGGACCAACGTGGCCCGCGCCGTCGCCAACCTCCGGCAGGCGCGCGTCTTGACTCCCCGGGCGCTGGCGACCCTCCCCACCCCCCGGTTGGCCCGGCTCATCAGGGCCTCTGGATATTACAGAACAAAAGCCTCGCGCGTCAAACGGTTCGTCCGCTTCCTCCGGGCCCGGTACCGGCTGGACCTCTGGCGGATGTTCCGGGTGGGCCCCTCACGTCTGCGGGAGGAACTTTTGGCGGTGCCCGGAATCGGTCCGGAGACGGCCGACAGCATTCTCCTGTACGCAGGACAGGTGCCGGCCTTCGTCGTGGACGCGTACACCCGCCGAATCCTCGAACGGCACGGCCTTATCCGGCCGGACGCCACCTACGACGCGGTGCAGGCGCTTTTCATGAGCCGCCTTCCCCCGGACGCTGCCCTGTACAACGAGTATCATGCGCTCATCGTGGCCGTCGGCAAGGATTTCTGCCGGCCTGTTCCACGCTGTGAACGCTGCCCCCTCCGCCGGGACCTCGAACAGTACCGTCCGGCCGCGGCTCGCCGCTTCCTGGCTTTCCGCCGTAAAGACACGAAAGCCGGGAAGGCCTCTCCATCCCGGCTCCCGCCCTCGGCTCTTGGCCCTTGGCGCTCGGCGCTCGGCTCTGCCTGCGCCCTCACTCCTTCTGCCGCGACCAGAGGACGTTGTACCCGTCCACGAAGGCGTTGACAGAGGCCACGATGATGTCCGGCGAGGTGCCGGTGGCCACCACCCGATTGTTCTTGGTGTCCTTCATGATGATCGTCGTCTCGACCGAGGCGTCCGTGCCGGGCGCGTTGATCTCGACCTGGAAGTCCACGAGGTCGAAGAAGAGCTTTCCCCGGCTCTCGGCGGCGCTCTTCAGCGCATTCACCACCGCATCCACCGGGCCGACCCCTTCGGCGGCGGACGAGACCTGCTCGCCGTCGAAGCGGATCCAGACCTTGGCCTCCGACTTTCCCTTCATCGAGGTCGTGACCTGGAAATCCTCGACCTGCAGGATGGGCCGCTGTTCCTTGCGCGCCTTGAGGACGTTCTCCACGATGTACTGGAGGTCGGCTTTGGTGATCGCTTTTCCCTTCCGGACGAAGTCGGCGACCAGGGTCGCCACCCGATGGGCGTAATCCACCGTCAGCTTCACCCCCAGCTCTTGCCGGACGGTCTCCACCACCTTCTGCTGGGACGGGACCTGGCCGAAGAGGCAGCGCGCGCCGTCCTTGGCCCCGGCCGCACGGATCTCGTATAGCCGGAGCTTGAGGAACTTGTCCACCTCGCCAATGGTGGGTTCGATGGTCGCCGGCGAAGGCAGGACGCGCAGGGCGGCCCTGGGATCTTTCAGCCCGTTGCCCGTGGCGAGACAGACGATGGCCTCATCCGGACGGATCCGCCCTGTCATCAACAGCGTGGGCAGCGTCGCGATGGGAATAGCCCCAGCCGGCTCCACGAAGATGCTCTCCAGGTGCGCCAACTGCTGCTGCGCCTCGAGGATCTCGGCATCGCTCAAAATGACGCCGCATCCTCCCGACTCCCGCAGGGCGGCTAGGGCTTTCAGGCCGTCCACCGGATCGCCCGCCGCCACGGCGGTACAGACGGTGTCCGGCTTCTCTACGGGCGTCACCTGGTCGGCTCCGTGCTGGAAAGCGGCCACGATGGGGGAGCAGCCGTCCGGCTGCACCCCGATCATCCGGGGCAGGCGCTCGATGAAGCCCAATTCGTAGAATTCCTTGAAGCCCTTCCACAGGGCTGCCATGTTGGTTCCAACTCCCATGGGGACGATCACGGCACCCGGCGCCTGCCAGTCCAGTTGTTCGATGATCTCGAAGGCCTGCGACTTCTGCCCCTCCACCCGGAAGGCGTAGTCCCCGGCCAGGTAGAACCCGTGACGCTCGCTCGTCTCCTCCGCGAGGCGCGCCGCATCGGTGTACGTTCCCCGGACCTGGATGACGCGTGCGCCGTAGGAGAGCGCCTGGGCCATCTTGCCGATGGCGGTACCTTCGGGGACGAGGACGTAGCAGGGCAGACCTGCCACGGAGGCATAGGCCGCCACGGAGGCGGCCATGTTTCCCGTCGAGGCGACGCAGACGGCCTTGGCCCCCTGCTCCTTGGCCTTGGTCAGCTCCACCAGGCTGCCCCGGTCCTTGAACACCCCCGTCGGATTCGCACCTTCGTTCTTGATATACAGGTGGCGGAGGCCGATCCGGTCCGCCAGCCGGGTGCAGCGGTACAGGGGCGTCCCACCCTCGTTCATCGAGACCACGAGGTTCAAGTCGAGAAGGGGATAAAAGTCGAGGTACTTGAGGGCCTTGACGGGGGAGGTGCGAAGCGAGTAGCGGTTCAGCCGGGAACGGATGTAATCCAGATCGTAGCGGACGTCGAGCGGCTGGCGGCAGGCCGGGCAGCGGGTGCTGCTTTCGGCTTCCTTGACCTGCTTGCCGCAGGAGATGCAGTGGAGTTCATAGAACTGCGTGCCGTTCTTCCGGGCGCGAGTACGAGCCATTCCCCTCACCAGCGAAAAAGTTGGCGCAGTCTACCCGTAAAGCCCACAAGTGTCAAGATTCTCCGGGACTCTTGAGGGTGGGCAGGCCTTGGCCCATCCGGCTCAGAGAATCGTCCGCCCGCCGTCCACCGGCAGGGCCATGCCCGTGATGAACGAGGACTCGTCGGAGGCCAGGAATAGCATGGCCCGCGCGATCTCGTCCGGACGTCCGGCGCGGCCCAGGGGGCACACCTTGGCCCACCCGGCGAACTGGGCGTCCACGCTCTCCTTGGGCCCCGACAGGCGGGTCATGGGTGTATCAATGAACCCGGGGCAGACGCAGTTCACGCGGATGCCGTGCGGCGCGCCCTCCAGCGCCGCCATCTGAGTGAGCTGGAGAATCCCGGCCTTGGACGCGGCATAGGCTCCATGCTCTTCCTTCGCACGGATGGCCATGCGCGAGGCGATGTGGACGATGGCGCCGCCGCCCTGCTCCCGCAGCGCCTTCATGGCCGCCTTCGTCACCAGGAAGGCGCCAGTGAGGTTCACCCGCAAGACCTGGTTCCAATCCTCTTCGATGTGTCCTCCAGGCGGCTGCCCCGAAGGATGCCGGCGCAGTTGATCACCACGTCCAGCCGGCCGAAGACTCGCCGGGCCGTCTCCACGGCCGTCTGCACATCAGCCCAGCGGGTCACGTCGCAGCGGATCGCCTCGGCGCGACCGCCTTTCCCCGCAATGCTCTCGACGGTCGCCTTGGCGGCCGCTTCCTTCACGTCGGCCACCACCACAGCCCCCCGCCGCTCCTCAAAGATCTCGCAGGTGGCCCGGCCGATCCCGGAGCCTCCACCAGTCACCAGCGCTACCTTGCCCGTGTAGTTCATCTCACCTCCTATAACCCGTATTCCTTCAGCAACTGGCGAGCGATGACCACACGCTGGATCTCGCTCGTCCCCTCCCAAATCTGGTACACCTTGGCCTCGCGGTACATGCGCTCGATGGGGAAGTCCTGGCTGTACCCGTACGCACCGTGGATCTGAAGGGCATCTCTCGTCGTGCGCACGGCCAGCTCCGACGCCAGGAGTTTCGCCTCGGCTGCCTCCCGGATGATGGGCCGCCCCTGATCCTTCAGGAAGGCCGCGTGGCGCAGGCGAAGCCGTGCCGCCTCGATCCCGGCCGACATGTCCGCCAGCATGAATTGAAGCCCCTGGAAGTTTGATAGGGGTTGCCCGAATGCGGTGCGCTGCTTGGCGTACCGGATGGCCTCCTCCATGGCGGCCTGCGCCAGGCCCAGCGCCTGGCAGCCGATGCCGATCCGGCCGGTATCCAGGGACATCATGGCCCGCTTGAAGCCTTCGCCCTCTCCCCCGAGGAGGCACTCGCGCGGCACCCAGCAGTTGTCGAAGACCAGCTCGCCCGTGGCCATGCCGCGGACGCCCATGAGTTGTTCCTTGGAACCCGGGGAGAACCCCGGCGTCCCCTTCTCAACCAGGAACAGCGTGATCCCCTGGCGGCCCTTGCCCTTATCCACCGTCGCCACGACCACGGCCAGGTCGCAGAGCATGGCGCAGGTGATGAACCGCTTCGTCCCGTTCAGGACGTAGCCGCCGCGCTCGGGCCGAGCGGTCGTCTGGATGCCCGCGACGTCGGAGCCGGCCCCCGGCTCGGTCTGGGCGATCACGCAGATTTTCTCCCCGCGGGCCATGGCGGGCAGATACTTCTCTTTCTGAGGGTCAGTCCCGTTCTTCAGGATCACGTCCTGCATGAGCTTTCCCAAGAGCTGGATATCGGCCACGACGACCGAGGCCCGAGCCATCTCTTCCTGCGCGATGGCCCAGCTCACCGCGTCCGCCTCCGAGCCACCGTACTCGGAGGGCAGGGTCATCCCCAGGATGCCCAGCTCGGCCATTCGCTTCCAAAGGTCCCAGGGAAATTCGTCGGTCCGGTCGATCTCGGCGGCGCGCGGCCGGATCTCTTTCTCGGCGAACTCCCGCACCATATCTCGGATCAATCGCTGTGCGTCGGTCAGCTCGAAATTCATCTCGGGCTCCTCCACGACCCCCGGGCTCAATCCCCCCGAGTCCCTTCGGGCTCACTCGGCCTGGCCGAGCCACTCCGCCGCAACGCCCATGCGTTCCGCGCGAAAGAGGCGCGCATCCATCAGGCGCACGTCGGGGGCCAGCCGGAGGGGGAATTCAACCCGGGCGCCGATGTCCCTCTCGACGTCAATTCCCGGAGCCACTTCAACGAGCAGCAGCCCCTCCGTCGTCAGGCGGAAGACTCCCCGCTCCGTGATGTACCAAACCTCCTGCCCGTTCTTGGCGGCCAGAGCCCCATTGAACGTGACGTGCTGAGCCCGCGCCACGAACTTGGGGAAGCGCCCATCCTGGACGATCCGGACCCTGCCCTCCTCGATGCGAACGTCCAGGCCGCCTGCGCGCAGCGTCCCGCAATACAGGATCTTCCGTGTCCCCTGCGCGATATTGATGAAGCCCCCGGCTCCTGCCAGAACGTGGGGCTGGGCCTTCAGGCGGCTGACGTTCACGTTTCCCTGCGCGTCCACCTCAGCGAAGGCAAGGCACCCCACTGTGATGCCACCGCCGTCGATCAGGTCAAACTGCGCCGCAGAATCGATGATCGCTTCCGGGTTGTGGGAGGCCCCGAAGGCGAACCCCGTGAGCGGCAGGCCGCCGACGGCCCCCTGCTCCACGGTGAAGTTGAGATGCTCGAACACCCCCTCTTCGAAGGCAGCCTGCGGGACCAGCGAGGAGATGCCGAACCCCAGGTTCACGATGTCGCCGCGCCGGAGCTGGCACAGCGCCCGGCGCACGATGACCTTCTCGGGTCCCAGCGGGAGAGGTTCGACGGGGAAACTTGCCCTCGGGATCTCCCCGCTGATGGCCGGGTCATAGGTGATCCCGGTGTTCATCCGCTGCTCCGGATCCACCACCAGAGCATCCACGAGGATCCCGGGAACCTTGACCATGTGGGGCGAGAGGGTCCCCGCCGCCACCACGCGCTTCACCTGGGCGATCACCCTGCCGCCGGAATTGTGCGCGGCCATGCCCTGGGCCAGGACCGCCAAGATGACCCCCTCATGCTCAAGGCTGAGATTCCCGTGCGTATCGGCCGTCGTCGCCCGGATGATTGCCACGTCAATGGGGAAGGTACGATACAACAGCCACTCCTCTCCGAGAAGCTGCACCACCTCCACGAGGTCCGGGGGCGTGACCCGGTTCATACGCCCGCCCTCGTCGCGCGGGTCTACGAAAGTCCCCAGGCCGATCTTCGTGATCGTTCCCGGCTTCTTGGCGGCGATGTCGCGATGCAGATGCATGAGGACGCCCAGGGGAAGATTGTAGGCTTCCACCTGGTCGGCATGGATCATGGCATAGATCTTTGGCGGTGGCTTAGAGGCTGGTCCATTCACGTAGGAGCCGCCAATGAGGCGCTTGATCAGACCGGGGTACGCCAGGTGGTCCAGTCCGATTGTTCCGAACGAGTCCCCTACGGCCACCGGGAAGACCACGGTGAGATCGCGAGGCTCACCCGCGGAGAGAAAGCGCGCCTCGATCCCACCCAGGACCTTGTCGGGCACGAGCTGAGCCGCCGAGCTGCTGACCGTGACCGTCGCGCCCGAGGGAATCAGCCGCGCCGCTTCCTCCGCGGTGAGGATTGGCTTGTCTCGAGCACCCACAGCGAGATTTCTCCTGTGGCCGCGGGACCTTCAGCAGGAATTTCCGCCTCCGATCGGCGGCCTTTGTCAGCCTGGGCAGACGCCCGGGTGCGATCGAAAAGCGCGGCCGGCACCCCCATCGCAAGCAGGGTCGCGCCATGCTGGTCCACGGCCGGCGTGCCGACGGCGGTGGGCGCAGAGGCAAAACGCGCTAACGCCGTTGAGGAAGCGGTCACAGCCGGCTCGAGTCCGCTCGAAGACTCTCCCCCCAGGCGGCTCGATCTTGATCACGTCCGCGCCCATATCGGCGAGGTACTGCACTCCCGCTGGCCCGAGCAGGAACTGGGTGAAGCTGAGGATCCGGACTCCCTGCAAGATGGCGAGTGGTGTACTCGGGTTCATCCGATCTCCTCGGGGTATGAAACCTGGCTATGTGTGGGTGAGCCGGACTGGCAGCCCCGCTCCCCGCTCTGCTGGTTCCGCGAGGCGCGCGTACAGGGTGAGGAACCCTCGCGTGGCGCGGGGCAGCAGAGGTGTCCACGCGCGCCGTCGAGCGTCCATCTCCTCCGGCGGCACCAGGACGTTGAGGCGGCGTCCTGGGATGTCGACCTCGATCTGATCCCCGTCCCGGACCAGGGCGATGGGCCCGCCAATTGCTGCCTCGGGGGATACCTGGCAGATGAAAGGGCCCTTGGCAAAGCCGGAAATCTTTCCGTCCGTGACCAGCGCGCAGGATTTGTCCAGTCCCAGGGCGTTGATGTAGCCGAGGACCTTGAACACCTCGGTGAGGCCCGGCCCGCCGCGCGGCCCCTCGTAGCGCAGGACGATGACCTCCCCCGCCTTCACCTGGCCCGCCTCCAAACTCTTGAGGCATGCCTCCATCGAGTCAAAGGTGCGGGCGGGACCCGTGTGCTTCATCATCTGTTCGGGAACGACGGTGGGACGCACCACGGCCGAGGTGGCCAAGCTCCCCCGCAGGACGGCCAAGCCGCCGCGAAACACCGGCTGGTCCAGGCTGTGGATCACCTCCGGACGCCGCACGCGCGCCTTGCGGAGGTTCTCCTCCACCGTTGCCCCGGTCACGGTCCGGCACTCGAGGTGCAGGCGGCCCTCCAGAACCTTCATCACGGCCGGCACCCCTCCCGCCTCGTCGAAATCCGTCATCGTATAGATCCCGCTGGGCTTGACGTTCACGATGCAGTGGACTTCGGTCGAGAGCTTCTCCACCGTCTCCAAGGTGATACCATCCCCGAGATCCAGCTCCTGGGCCAGGGCCAGGATGTGGATCACCCCATTGGTCGAGCCGCCGACAGCATGGAGGACACGAATCATGTTCTCCAGGGCAGGACGGGTCATGATTTGGCTGGGACGCAGGTCCTCCTGGACCAACTCGACGATTCGGCGGCCGGCCTGCTTGGCGAACCAGAGACGCTGGGCCGACACGGCGGGGGCCGTCGCTGAGCCCGGAAGGGCCAGGCCCACCGCCTCCGCGAGGCATTGCATGGTGTTCGCCGTTCCAAGCAGGGCGCACGAGCCGGCGGTGGGGCACACGGCATCCTCCAGCTCGGCCATGGCCTCGGGAGCAAGATGCGGCTTCCCGACGCCGCAGGCCCAGGTCTCGGCGTCCAGGTCGGTGATAATGGTGTCTTTGCCCTGGAACCGCCCGGCCAGCATTGGGCCGCCCGGAACCAGGATGGCAGGAAGATTCAGCCGCGCCGCCGCCAAGAGGTGGCCCGGCACGTTCTTGTCGCAGCTGCTGATCAGCGCCAGCCCGTCGAAGGAATGAAGCTCCGCGCATGTCTCCACCTCGGCGGCGATGATGTCTCGCGTCGGGGTGTCGTAGCGCATCCCAGCACTGCCCACGTCCACCGGGCACATGCCGAATCCGCCGAATTCGCACGGCGTACCGCCGGCCTGCCAGATTCCCGCCTTGACCGCTTCGGCGACGGCCCTGAGGTGCGAGTGGCCGGGGCTGGTCTCGCTGTACGTGTTGGCGACGCCGATCCGCGGCCGGCGCAGATCCTCGCTATCGTACCCCACGGCCTTGATAAGGGCCCGCGCCCGCGCCATGCCGGGCTCGTTCAGGACCCTCACCTTAGTTTCTCGTCCCATGTCACCTCCAGCTTCGCGGTCTCAACCCTTCAGCCCGCTCATCACCACCGCCTGGACGACCCATTTCTGCAGTGTGAGGAAGATGATCAGGATGGGCAGGATGCTGATCACGGCGGCAGCGGTGAGCAGGTTGTACTCGATGAAGTACATGTTGGTGAAACTCATCAGGCCCATGGTGACCACCTTCATGCTGGCGGAGTTGATCACGACCAAGGGCCAGAAGAACTCGTTCCAGTTCCACATGAACTTGATGATCAGCAGGGTGGCCACCGCCGGCTTCACCGAGGGCAGGATCACCTTGAAGAAGATCCTCAACTCGCTGCAGCCGTCGATTCGCGCCGCATCGATGTAGTCGTTGGGGATCACCTCGATCGCCTGGCGCATGAGGAAGACACCGAATACGCTGACCAAGTCGGGAGCAACGATTCCAAGATAGGTATCCAGGAGCCCCAGGCGGTTCACCCACATGTAGAGGGGCACGACCACCGACTGGAATGGCACCATCAGAATGGCGATGATGGCGAAGAAGAAGACGTCCCGCCCGGGGAAACTGAACTTGGCGAAGCCGTAACCGGCCAGGGAGGAGACCACCAGGCTGCTTACCGCCGCAATGGAGGCAACTATTGCGCTGTTGAGGAGGTAGCGTGCGAATGGAAACCGGTGAAAAACCTCGCGGTAGTTGCTGAGGTTGGCCCAACTGTCCGGCAGGATCTGAAGAGGCACCCGCTGGATCTCTGGCGCGGTCTTGAACGAGGTGACGGCCATCCAGAAGAATGGGAAAAAAATCGTCAAAGCCCCACAGGCTATGACCAGCGCCGTCACCCAGCGAAGATGAATGGCTCGCGGAGACAAATTCCTGCTGGATGTGCTGGATCTCATCGCTCACACCAATTCAGAAAACAAGAGCGTACGACTGTACGAGAGTACGAGCGTACGCCCTCACAACGCGTTCCGCGTTCCCGTACATTCGTACGGTGGTACCCTCGTACGCCCTTGCTCCCTGTCTCCGGGTCTCCGTGTCTCCCCCCATCGGTTCTTCAGTACTCGACGGGCTTTCGGAAGATGCGCCACTGCAGGAGGGTCACCACCAGCAGGGTCACGAACACAAACACGGCCATAACCGAGGCGTCGCCCAGGCGGAAGTACTTAAAGGCCGTGTCGTAGAGGAGCATGATGACGGTCTGGCTCGATCCCGCCGGCCCACCCTGAGTTGTGGCGTAGACCTGGTCGAAGATCTTGAAGTTGAAAATGAGTTCGAGAATGCACACCATGAGAATCTGCGGATTGAGCAACGGGAGCGTGATGTGGCGCAGTCGTTGGGCCGCGCTGGCGCCGTCGATGTCCGCCGCCTCGTAATATTCCTCGGGGATGGATTGCAGGGCGGCGAGGAATATCATGGTGTCGAAACCCATCCGGACCCACACGTTGACGACGGAGATGGACGGGCGCACGAGGTTCAAGCTCTGCAGCCATTTCTGGGGAGGGATGCCGACGAAGGCGAGCCCGTAGTTCAGGAACCCGTACACCGGGTCGTAGATCCACTGCCAGATGAGAGCGGCGGCCACGAGTGAGGTGGAGAAGGGCAGGAAATACATGGCGGCCCAAGCGCTCCGCCAGCGCAGGCTCAGCATCCGGTGCAGCCCGAGCGCAACCGCCAGCGCGAGGATCACGGTGGCGGGCACGGACATCATGAGCAGGTTGACCGTGTTCCGGACGCTCCCCCAGAACTCGGGATCGGTCAGCACCTTCTGGTACAGGTTGAGGCCGACGAACCGGCTGGCGCCCCCGGGGACGATGCGATGGAAGGAGAGGATGACAGATTGGATCAGAGGCACCAGGTACACTAGAGTGAAGAACGCCACTGCCGGCAGGATAAAGAAAAACCCCGCCCGCCGCTGGCGATCGATATAGCTCCTCGGAAGGATCAGCCGAACCCACCGCTTCACTGGATTTCGTCCTTATCGGATGGCCTGAGAATCAGGCAGCCGAGCGCGTGAAACGCTCGGCTGCCTGCTCACGTCCTTGTTGATTGCCGGCTTCAGGTTCGGGTTCTTTCACCCCTGCCCCCGGCCCCTGTGCACTCCTGCAGTTCTTCAGCTCCCGTACATTCGTACTGTCGCACCTTCGTACGTCTTTCGGCCTCCTGCTCCTTTGCGCCCGAGCGCAGCGGGCGCCTCTGTTCCTCGGCTCCTCTGCGCCTCTGCAGTTCTTCAGTCCTTGAGGATCCGATCCATCTTCGCGGCCGCCTCGTCCAGGAGGGGCTTGGGCTGCCCCTTCCCGTAGAGGACGCCCACCACCGCCTCGCCGAAGGCCGTGGCCAGTTCGTTGGACTTCGGGTGGAAGTAGGTGGGCGGCACGGGCTGGGCGAGCATGTCACGAGTGGACGCGTAGTCCGGCCGACTCTTCACGTAGCTCGACTCCAGGTTGGCCGTCCAGACCGGCAGGATGCCCTGGAGCTGGTGCTGGTCCAGGTCGTCCTTGGCGTTGCTGATGAACCGCATGAAGTCCCAGACCACCCGCTTGTTCGGGCTGTTCTTGTACACGAGGTTTGTCCAGGGGAAGAGAGCCCCGGCGCCGGGGCAGGTCTTCTCGCAGGGCAGGGCATAGACCTTGAAGGTCACATCAGGCGCATTCTTCTTGACCCAGCCGTAGAACCAGGACTCGCGGAAGATCACGGCCGCGCGCTTCTTCGTGAACGCGTCCTCGGGATCGCCGAGGGCGAGGCTGGCCACCTTGTCCTTGTTGACCAGGTTGCCGAAGAAGGTCAGGGCGGCCACCATCTCCGGGCTGTTGGCGTAGCCCGTGGCCTTGTCCAGGTTCGGGGAGAGCATCCGAGCGCCCCAGGCGTGGGCGAAGGGCAGGAACTTGTCCGTGATCCCCACCGGGGCACCCTTGTGCCGGACGGCGAAGCCGACCTGGGTCGGCTCCCCCTTGGCGTCCAGAATCGTCAACTTCTTCATGGCGGCCAGCCACTCGTCAAAGGTCTTCGGCGGCTTATCAGGATTCAGCCCCGCCTTCTTGAACATGTCCACGTTGATGTACATCTGCTGGAAATTGCCGTGCTCGATGGGGATCCCGTAGCGGACGCCCTGCCACTTCCCGATGGGGACCATGTACTTGGGAAGGTTCTCGTCCCAGATCTTGGCCAAGTCATCGGGCATCTTGTCGCAGTAATCGTACTGGCCACACCACTGGTGGGCGATCCCGAGGAAGAAATCCGGCGCCCCCGATTTGCCCATCAACGCCGCCAGGTACTTGGCCTCGTAGCCCTGGTAGGGGATGGTCACCACCTCGACCTCGTAGCCGCTCTTCTTGGCGAACTCCTTCCCTTTGGTCGCGTACCACTGGTTGAACTCCGGGTTCTGCTCCCAGTGGGTCCAGTAGACCAGCTTCTTCTGCTGGGCCCACGCTTCGCCTCCCAGCCCACCCACGACCAGGATGGCTGCCGCACACATCATCACCATCCGCGAGAGCCGTCGCATTTCTGCCTCCTTTCCCCGTCCAGCCTCATTGCCCGCAAGCGCATGACGATCGACGATGCGACCCTGTGCAACAGTGGGTGCTTCTCCGACCTGGGAAGTATCGTACCAATGCTGTCGCCCTGTCAATCAACATCGGACGGAACATTCTGAGAGCTGGACCTTTGGCCAAGGGGGACGCACAGAGGATCCCGAGACGTTTTTTCAGGAACCGAGCGAGGCGCAGGTGAGAGGAGATGGTGAAGCGCGACGCGGGGGTCAGCCCCCGATGGCGGACATGGGTCGGGACGGCTTGACGAAGTCCGGCTGGTTGATTTTGTGGCCGGCTTCCTTTTTCCAGACGGCCGCGACGAGGAAGTCGGCGATCTCCTCGTCGGTCGCGCCGGAGCGCAAGAGCCCCTTGAGGTCATGCTCGTGGAGGGAGAAGAGGCAGGTCCGGAGATGCCCGTCGGCGGTGATGCGGATCCGGTTGCAGTGATCGCAGAACGACTCTGTGACCGACGCGATCACCCCAATGGACCCGCGGCCGTCGGCAAAGCGATAGACCGTGGCGGGCTCGCCCCCGTTGCTGCCAGCCGGCGCCAAGGGGAAGGCGGCGTGGATGCGGGCCAGGATCTCCGCCCCGGGCACCACGGCCTTCATGCTCCACTCGCCCTGCGCATCCAGCGGCATGTATTCGATGAATCGAACCTGGTAATCGTTCTCCCGTCCCAGCCGGACGAAATCGCCCAGCTCGTCGTCGTTATACCCGCGCATGATGACGCAGTTGATCTTGATGGGGGCGAGTCCCACCTCGCGGGCCAGCCCCATCCCCTCCAGGATCTTGAAGAGCAGTTGCCCATCGCGCCGAACCATGCGCTCGAACCGCTCCGGCTGGAGCGAGTCCAGGTTGACGTTAATTCGTTTCAGCCCGGCCGCGGCCAACCGCCCGGCCTTTTCCTTGAGGAAGAAGCCGTTGGTGGTCATGGAGAGATCCAGGGCCGGCTCCAGCCGTGTAAGGCCCTCGATCAGGACATCGATATCCTGGCGCATCAACGGCTCGCCCCCGGTCAACCGGATCGTCCGGATCCCCAGGTCGATGAAGATGTGGGCCAGGCGCAGGATCTCTTCGAAGGTCAGGATCTCGCGCTTGGGGAGCCAGGCCAGGCCCTCGGCGGGCATGCAGGAGATGCAGCGGAAATTGCATCGGTCCGTCAGCGAGATCCGAAGATCGTCAGTGACCCGACCGAAGGTATCTTTCAATCGCGACACGGTCCTCATTCTCTCGGATCGCGGCAATCCGGCACCCCGGCAATTCGGCAACCAGGAGCGCCAGATTGCCCGATTGCCGGGCCCTATTTCTGCGGGGGCGCTACCTCGGCCAATTCCGGTTTCTGCGGCGGTGCCGCCTCGATCAACTGTGGAGTCTCCGGCGTGGGATAAAACCTGTCGGCATGGAGCGCAGTCTGGTCGAAAACCAGCCCCAGCCGATTGAAGGCGCCGATTTCGAAGTCCCCCGTCCACATGGTAATGGCGTCGAAGGGGCAGACCTCCACGCACAGGTTGCAGTACATGCACAGGTTGTGATCGATGACGAACTCTACGGGGTGGCGCTCCTTCCCCTTGCCCGCGCCGAGGATCGTGATGCAGCGGGTCGGGCAGATTTTGGCGCACGCATCGCAGGCGGTGCACTTGAGCTTCCCGGTCGCCAGGTCAATGGTCAAGACGTGGCGGCTCAGCGAGCGCAGGGGCAGGCGCCGCCGCTCCTTCGGGTACTGCACGGTGATCGCCGGGGTGAACAGGTGGCGAAGGGTCACCCCCATGGACACCAGGATGCTCAGGAATCCCAGGCACACATCACGTAGGTACGCGATCATGGTTCTCCTCGTCGTCCGGATGGCAACCCGTCAATTTGGCAATCGGGCACTTGGGAAAAAGCAACCACACTTCCCAATTGCCGGGTCGCCGAGTCGCCTGATTGCCGGTTCTCTCAGGCCTTGGCCCCCGCCGGCAGCGTCTCGGGAACGGTCACGGCCGGCAGCTTCTTCTTGGCGATCGTCTCCTGGGTGATCTTCTCCTGCAGCTTCAGGATGCCGAACAGGAGGGCCTCGGGCCGCGGGGGGCAGCCGGGCACGTAGATGTCCACCGGGACAATCCGGTCCACCCCCTTCACCACGTGGTAGGCATCCCAGTAGAATGGCCCGCCGGAAATGGCGCAAGCGCCCATGGCAATCACCCATTTCGGGTCGGCCATCTGCTCGTACAGCGTCTTGATCCGGGGGGCCATCTTCTCCGTGACGGTGCCGGCGACGATCATCACGTCGGACTGGCGCGGCGAGGGCCGGAAGACCCCCGCCCCGAACCGATCCATGTCGAAGCGGGAGGCGCCCGTGCACATCATTTCGATGGCGCAGCACGCCAGGCCGAAGGTCAGTGGCCAGGGCGAGTTCTTCCGCGCCCAGTTGAACAGCCAGTCGAGCGACGTGGTGACCACGCCCGGCTCGAATCGTCCCTCCAGCAAACCCATGCCAGGGCTCCTTTCCATTTCTCCGGCCTCTCGTGGGGGTCAGGCCCCTCCTGAGAGACCGTCCTTGGCGTCCGTCACGTCCGGGTCAGTTGATCCACGATGGCATCGGCCATCTCGCGCGTCGTGGCGGTCCCCCCGAGATCCCGGGTGACCCTCTTTCCACCCTTGAGTACGGCCCGGATGGCCTCGTCCAGGGCTAGGGCCGCCTTCTCCTCGCCCAGGTGCCGCAGCATCATCCCGCCGGACATGGTGATCGCCAGGGGATTGGCGATCCCCTTGCCGGCGATGTCGGGCGCGCTGCCATGGACCGCCTCGAAGACGGCGTACTCCTCCCCGATGTTGGCGCCGGGCACCACCCCCAGGCCGCCCACCAGGCCGGCCCCCAGATCCGAGATGATGTCACCATACAGGTTGGCCATCAAGAGGACATCGAAGCCGGTTGGATCGCGCACGAGCTGCATGCACGCGTTATCGACGATCAACTCTTCGTAGGCGATCTCCGGAAACTCCCGGCTCACCCGCCGGCAGCATTCCAGGAACAGGCCATCCGACAGCTTCATGATGTTGGCCTTGTGGATGGCGGTGACCCTCTTCCGCCCTTCCCGCCTGGCCAGGGCGAAGGCGTAGCGCGCGATGCGGAGCGAGGCCTTCTCGGTGATGAGCTTGAGTGTCTCCACGACGCCCGGCACGACCACATGCTCGATGCCGCAGTATAGATCCTCCGTGTTCTCCCGGATCACCACCATGTCCACGTCCGTATAGCGACTGGCGACGCCGGGCAGGGACTTGATGGGCCGCACGCACGCGAACAGGTCGAGGCCCTTGCGCAGGGCGACATTGACGCTGGGCCGGCCGACCGCCACCTCGGTGGTCAGGGGTGCCTTGAGGGCGATCCGGTTGCGCCGGATGCTGGCCAGCGTGCTCTCGGGGAGGGGGTCACCCCCGTACTTCATGCTGACGCCGTGGCCGGCCTCGACCGTTTCCCACTGGATCGAGACCCCGGTGGCATCCAGGATGCGGACGGCCTGCTCCGCCACCTCCGGTCCGATGCCGTCTCCCGGAATCAACGCGACCTTATGCTGCATTGCTCTGCCCCCACCCATCGAACTTTGCCCCGCCGCTCCCCTGCTCCCTTGCCGCCCTTGCTCAGTTCACCAGCGCGCGAATGTACACCGGGACGCGCTCGCGCGGGGTGAGATTTTCACACGCGCGACACGCTTCCGGTAGCGGCCGGGCGCAACATCGCAGGCACGCTTCCAGAACCGAGAGCGCCTCAGTCATCTCCTGCCGAAGGACGAGGTACTCCCGCAGACCTTTCTCCACATCGGTAAGACTATGGGTCAACGCAGCAGCGACATCGCGAGCGCCCTCGGCCCCGGTCTGAGCCGCCTTGCGCCGCTCCAGCATCTGCCTGATCCTGGCCAAGGGAACGTTGAGACTGCGGAGATCCCGGATGAACTGGATGCGGTCACAGGCCTCGGAGCGGTACAGGTGGAGGCCGCCGCGTGACCGCTGCGCCGCCTCGATCAGCCCCAGGCTCTGATAATATCGGATGGTCCGGAGGGTCACGCCGGTCCGCCGGGCGACTTCCCCGATCTTGAGAAGCTCGCCAGATCCTTTGACCTTCACCATGGCCGCCATCATAGGCAACGTATCAAGACATGACGTTACTGTCAATGTGAAAGGCGACCAGTAAATCCAAAGGGTTGGCAGACCGAAGGATGGCCCGCTGTGGGCGCGTCGCACCTCGTTAAAGCCGTTCACCCCTCGGGTCGCTGACCGAAGGCCGCCATTGCCTCGTCGAGAAGGTCCCCAGGACAATCCCGGTACTTAGGCGAGAAATGGAAGACAACCAGCCGCCGCGCATGCGCCTCGGCCGCCAGCCGGCCGGCCTGAGCGGCCGTCAGGTGGAATCGCGCCGCGGCACGATCGTGATCCCGCTCGGGGTAGGCGGCCTCGCAGTAAAAGGCGTCCGCGCCTTGGGCCAACTGCGTGATCTTCTCCGCGTTCCCGGTGGAATTCACGGCATCCGTGATGTATGCCAGCTTCTGGCCCGGGCTCACCCGCACCACGTCACGGCGCAGGTCTCCCAAAGGCAGAATTCGTTCGACCCGCCTCCCGTCTTCGGACCAGGCAATGCGAATGGGATGATCTTCCGGGGCTCCGGCGCGGATGGCGCGCTTGAGGTCCATGAGCCACGGCCCCACCGGCAAGCCCAGCGCCTCCAGGCTGGCTCTGTCCACGTTCAGGTGGATCGTCTCTTCCAGCGCGAACGCAAGGCAGAGGATGCGGTGATCCAGGTGGGTCGCCCTGACGCGGAACTGTGGCTCGTCCAGCACCACGCCGTCAAAGGCGCGCGGGGCCGGATCGTCCCGGCGGAGAAATCCCTCCGGACAGGCAAAGCGGGCCGTCACGACCCGGTCGGGCCACACCTCGTGCACCTCGATCGTCAGGGTGTAGCCTTCCACGATGTTCCAGGTGTACCCGCGAAGTTTTCCCTCCACGTGACCGATGAACCCGGGAGGCCCGTACATCCGCAAACCCTTCGGCCGCCCGAGCAGCACGCGCAGGAGATGATCGAAGCCGACGAAATGATCCACGTGCGTGTGCGAGACGAAGACATCCGTGATCTTGAGAAGGCGACCGGCCGAGAGGGCGGTGACATCTCCCAGATCGAACAGGAGGGCCCGCCGCTCCCAGGGCAGCGACACGTACAGCGCCGGATCCCCGAACAGATCGTTCACGAGAAAGGCGCGGAAGCTACTCGCCATCGCGCATCGGCACCAGCCGCCACGAGAGGGTGGCGGATCACTGACTCGCCGCTTTGTTCGTATCCTGCACGCGCTGCCGTTCCTGATCGAGGGCCGGCGCCAGGCGCTGCTCCAGACCCCGCTTGGTCACATCCACTGGCTGGGCTGCCCCGCCGGCGCCGGACGCCCCCGGGGCCGTCCGGAGGGTCTCCTGGATCTTGGTGCCCTCTTGCAGGTAGGAGACGACCAGGTATCCAACGATGGCCAGCGCAAGGACCAAGCCGGCGATGCCAAGGATCTTCATGCGGCCCTTCCTTGTAGGTCAGGATTCGCGTGCGCTGTTCGGAGTCCGGCTGCGTAGTCTACCGCCCTTTCGTTGAAACGCAACCAGAAACCATGGCACAGGGCGCGGCCGAGGCAAAACAAGAGCGGCGCCGGTGAGGCGCCGCCTCGTAGCCCCCTGTCGCTGCCGATCTGTGGGGCTATTTCTCGACCGGATATCCCTTGGCCACCCAGTCGATGATCCCGCCCTCCAGGTTGTAGATTTTGCTGAGACCCACGGCGGCAGCCACCTCGCAAGCGACCGCGCTCCGAATCCCCTGGGCGCAGTAGAAGACGGCGCCCTCGCCGTGCAGGTACTTGCGCGGAGACAAGAGCAGCGTATTCAGGGGAACCAGACTGGCTCCCGGGATGTGCCCGTCCTTCCATTCGCCGGGCTCCCGCACGTCGATCCAGACGATGCTGTTGCTGTCGTACAATTCCTTGCCTTTGGCGGCATCCACCCGTTCGAACGGTTCCTTCAACTGTTGCTGCACCATGCTCTGACCTCCCTCACCTCGGCCCGATCGCGCCGCGGCTCACCCCTGGGGGGCCGCGGCGTCTGGAATCTGGATTGTCACGCAGCCCGGATGCTAGCGGAACAACTATGCGGGGTCAAGGCCGAGTCGGATCTCTTCCCTGGCCGTGATGACTCAATTCTGTGGAATCTCCCGGGGGGCGATGGTATGCTTTGGCCGTTGGACCTGACCTTGGCCACTGCAGGAAATGGGTGCTGGCCCACCCCACTGCGCCTCGGCGTCCGATCGGATCCCGGGCGCCACGCACACGGCATCGCTGACGAGGGGACGCGAATGAGCGACAGGGTTGAAGCGCGGCGCACGCCGCGGTTCAAGACCAGGCGGAACGTCCGAATCATCCTGCCGGAGGGAGAGGCAATTTTGGGGACGATGCAGGATGTGAGCCTGGGCGGCATGTTGGTCGCCGTCCCCGTCGAGGTGGAACTCGGGCGAACGTATCGGATCGAGGTGGTGGATTCCGAGGGAGTGTTTTGTCTGCACGGGGAAGCTCTGCGCCTTCACCTGCCTCCCCGCTCGGCCGACGGAAGTCAGGGCTCGGGATTCAAGATCGGGTTCGAATTCGTCGGGACCGACCCCGCGACGGGAGAGCGCCTGAGCCGGCTCCTGGAGGAGGTCGCGGCCTAAGCCCCGCGCCGATGCGGCGTATCCCAACCCGCCACGAACAGCAATGCCTGCCCCCCCGCCAGCCGGCGAAAGCACGTTGCGCCCCACCTCACGGCCGCCTCATCGCCCAATTGCCTGATTGCCGGATTGCCTGATTGCCGATGATAGGGCGCACTCCCGCCCCTGATGAAATGCCTTCAGATTCAGGTCGGCGACTTCGGCCTTCGTGAACCGCGCGCGAATGGCAGCCTCCCAATCGTCTACCGCGAGGGGCAGCACGGCCGAGGCGGCACCCATCAGGATCGTCCCGGCCAGGCGCGGGCTGCCGGCCTGCACGGCCAGCGCCGAGGCCTCGACCGGAATGAACGATCCGTCGAAGGCTCGAAGATTCGCCAGGGGGTCGTCCGGGTACTTGAAGAGCCCCAAATTCACGACTGGAGGAGCCACCTGCAGGCAGTTCACCATCAGGATCCCTCCGGACCGCACCTCCGACCGCCAGCGCAGCGCCTCGGCCTCCTCGAACGCCACCAGGAGATCGACCTCCCCACTGGAGATGATGGGCGAGTAGACCCTCCGCCCGATGCGGACGTGGCTGGTCACCACCCCGCCCCGCTGGGCCATGCCGTGGACCTCGCTCTTCTTCACGTCGTAGCCCGCGCGCACCCCGGCCTCGGCCAAGAGCTGGCTGGCGGTGAGCACCCCCTGCCCCCCGATGCCGGCCAAGAGCACGTTCAGCGTCCGCGCGGCGAGAGGGTCCGTGCCCTCCCGTTTTTCTCGATTCCCGGTCATGATCGACTTTTTCAGCTCTGTGGGCCACTCGGGGCAACGGCCCGGCTCGTCGAGCCCACGGGGACGATCGCCTTGGGGCCGCAGGTCTGGACGCACAACTCGCACCCGTTGCAGCCCGCGGGATCGATCGTCACATAACTCAATTCCTTGTCCCTTCCATTGGGGAGGCGGACCACCTCCCGCCGGATCACCTGGATGGCGGGGCACCCCGTCTTGAGGCAAGCGCCGCAGCCGTTGCACAGCTCGTCCATGACCAGGTAGGGCTGCGTCCGATGGAACTCTTCAATGAGGACGCACGGCCGGTCGGTGATGATCACCGACGGCCCCTGGTAGGCCAGGGCCTCCTTCACCGCCCGGTACACCTCGGGCAGCTTGTACGGATCCACGACCTGGACGTGCTCGACCCCCAGGGCCTTGCACAGGGCGACGAAGTCCACGGCTTTGGTCTTCTCCTCCTGGAGGGTAACGCCGGTCCCCGGATGCTCCTGACCGCCCGTCATGCCCACAGTCCGGTTGTCCAAGATGAAGACCGTCACGTTGCCGCCGTTGTACACGATATCCAGGAGACCGGTCATCCCTGAATGGAGGAAGGTGGAATCGCCGATCATGGCGACCACCTTCTGCTCTTTCCCGGCCAGACGATAGGCCTTGTCGATGCCCAAGGCATTGCCCAAGCTGGCCCCCATGCAAACGCAGGTATGGGTGGCGTTCCAGGGGGATCCCACCCCCAGCGTGTAGCAGCCGATGTCCCCCGTGATGACCAGGTCCCGCATCTTCCCCAGGGTGTAGAAGACACCCATGTGCGGGCACCCGGCGCAGAGCGTGGGGGGTCGTGGGAACGGCATCAGCTCCATGTCGGGCGGCGACGCGGATTCGGGCGCGGACTCGCCGACGCCATTCAACGCGGCTCGGACGCGTTGCGGCGTCAGTTCACCGATCCGGGGGAGCTTGCCGACGCTGTCCACCCGGATCCCCATGGCCAGGACGTCGGCCTCCACCAAACCCTCCAGCTCTTCCACGATCCAGAGCCGCTTCACCTTGGAGGCAAACTCGCGAATGCGCCCCTCCGCCAGGGGGAAGGAAAAACCCAGCTTGAGGAACGAGGCGTCCGGGAACGCCTCGCGGGCGTACGCGTAGGCAGGGCCGCTGGCGATGATCCCGATCTCCCGGTCGCCCCACTCCGTCACATTCAGGGGGCTGGCGTCAGCCAGGCGCCCCAGGTCCTTGATGCGCTGGAGAACCTTGGGATGCTTCTTCCGGGCGTGCGCCGGGAGGATCACGTACTTGGTCGGCTCTTTTGAAAAACCGAGGAACGGCGGGGTCGCTCGCTCACCCAGGCTCACCAGCGCCCGCACGTGGCTGATCCGGGTCGTCAGGCGCATGATCACCGGGGTATCCATCTCTTCGCTGAGGCGGAGCGCCTCGTCCACGAAGGCCTTGGCCTCATGGCTGTCGCTGGGCTCCAAGAGGGGCACCTTGGCGAAGCGGGCAAAGTAGCGGGTGTCCTGCCCGTTCTGGGAGCTGCTCATCCCGACATCGTCCGACACCACGATCACGAACCCGCCCCGCACCCCGATGTACGAGCTGGTCATCAGGGGATCGGCCGCCACGTTCAGCCCCACATGCTTCATGGAAACCAGGGATCGCGCCCCGGCCAGGGAGGCGCCCATGGCCACCTCGAAGGCGACCTTTTCGTTGGGGGCCCACTCTGCATACACGCCCGGATAGCCGGCAAAGGCCTCGAGTATCTCCGTAGCCGGGGTGCCGGGATAGCTGGAGGCCACCGTCACGCCCGCCTCCCAGGCCCCTCGGGCCACCGCCTCGTTTCCCGACATCAGGACCCGTCCCGTGGTTGGCGGGGCAGACCTGCCATGCGATCTGCGCATTCCGGTGTCCTTTCCTCAAACGCTCAGGCCTTCCCGTCCGCGACTAACCGAGGATCCCTGCGCGCATGCTCTTCGTACATGCATCATTGCAATATTCGGAGCTGCCGTTCACCCAAGATCTGTAGCCGGGCGCAATCCTCCAATCCCAAGGCAACGATGGCCCTAGGAGGGTACCCGAGAGTCGCCGGCTAGTAAACAGCGAAATGCATTGGCAGGCCGCGGTGGTCGCGTTCGAGGCGCGGGCCGGATAATCGCGGGCTGCGGTCTTCTGGCTTCCGCAGCTTCCCCAAGAGGAAGCGTGTCTCTGGTGCGCGTGTCTCGGACAGTCCCAATTCCTCTTGCCTGGATGCCCGACGCGCCAGAATAAACCCAAACATTGCCGTTGAACCGCCAAGGGCGCCAAGGACCCTCATCGCTATACGGTCTACCAGGAAAGGTCGCGAGAGACGGCCCGGGACTTTATTAGTCCGGAGGCTGGCTCCGAATGTGGAGAGCCAGCGTGCCTTTGCGGTCCGGGTACCCAGCGACAGCGCTGGGTGATCTTGGCGGTGAAATGTTTGGGATAAATTCCCTTGACTCCGCACCAGTCTCGCCATGATAAGGATTGTATGGAACTGCTGACGTATTTCTTTCGAGTCTGGGGGTGATTTGCTCTCGGGCGCACTCGGGACTAAACTGTTAACCTGGGGATTTAGAAAGTGCAGGGCCTTCAGTTCCCTCATGGTGTCCCTCATCACGAACGATCAAAAAGGCGGAGGAAATCATGCTGAACACGAAGCGCATGCTCTGGGTGACCCTCTTCTCGTGCACGCTGCTGGCGACCATCGGGGGCGGCATGGCTGCCGCGGCCGCCGGCGGTGAGATCCGGATCGGCTTCACGCCCCCCATCACCGGCGCCTCGGCGGCCGAGGGCTCCTTCCAGATCAAGGCCATCAAGCTGGCCCTGAAAGAGATCAATGCCGCCGGCGGGGTGAACGGGAAGCAGATCAACCTGATCATGGTGGACAACCAGTCCACGAACCCCGGCGCCCTGGCCGCCCTGCAGAAAGCCGTGGAGCAGGAAAAGGTGCTGGCCCTGATCGGCTTCGTCAAGAGCACGCAGATCCTGGCCACGTCGGACGCCATCAAGGGCTACGGCATCCCCACCTTCATCGGCGGGACCAACGTCACGCTGACCCGGCAGGGGAATCCCTGGCTGTTCCGGGTCCGGCCGGATGACTCGATTGCGGCGCCTGGCCATGGTCAAGTACATCAAGGAAGACCCAAGCTGACGCAAGGTCGGCATCCTGCACGACACCGATGCCTTCGGCACGGGCGGCGGCGGACCTGGTCGAGAACTACGCGAAGGAGTACGGCCTCACCGTGGTCAAGCGGGAGAAGTACACGACCAAGGACAAGGACTACACCGCCCAGCTGCTCTCCCTGAAGAACGCCGGGGCGGAGATCATGGTCGCTCTACTCGACCAACCCCGAGGACGCGGCGGTGATTCAGCGCCAGTACCGCCAGCTCGGCTCCCCCTTCAAGTTCCTCGGCTCCCCCGCCCACCAGCACCAGGGACGCGCTGAACCTGGCCAGGGATGCGGCCGAGGGCATTTTCGCCATCGCCGACTTCGTGCCGGGTCAGACTGAGGCGAACAGGAAATACGCTGAGGACTACAAGAAGGAATACAACGAGGAGTATGACGGCGCTCTCGGCCTGGACGTATGACGGCCTGAAGATCCTGGTCAACGCCATCAAGAAGGCTGGCGAGGATCGCGCCAAGATCCGGGAGGCCATCCTGGCGACCCAGGGGTACAAGGGCGTCCTGGGCACCTTCTCCTTCACCCCCAACGGGGATGGCCTGAGCGAGGTCAGCGTCGTTCAGATCGAGAAGGGCACGCCCAAGCTGCTCAAGATCGTCAACGTGGGGACCAAGTAATCGCCTCTCCCTTCAGCGATACGTTGACGCCGGGCCCCAGCAGCGCCGCCGGGGCGCCGGAGTCTCATGGAGGCATGCCGGATGGACTGCTCCACCAATCTGCAGATGCTGACCGCCGGGCTTGGCGATGGGGTCCATCTACGCGCTCGTTGCCCTGGGCTTCGTCCTCATCTTCAACGCCGTCGGTGTCGTCAACTTCGCCCAGGGCGAGTTCGTGATGGTCCCGGCCTTCGTGGCCGTGTGGCTCATGGACATGCTGAAGATTCCCGTTCCCGCTGATCTACCTGATCACCGTCATCTTCATGGGGGTCTTCGGCATCGTCTTCCAGCGGATCGCCTACTACCCCTTGCGCAACCGCACCTTCCTCCCGGTCATCATCAGCCACCATCGGCGTCTCCATCTTCCTGAAGAACGGGGCGCAGATGGTCTTCGGGGCCGAGCCGCTGCTCATGCACCGGCCGACCCCCCCGAACGTGCTGAACCTGGCCGGGGTCTTCGTGGACCCGCAGTACATCGTCATCATCGTGTGCACGCTGGCCCTGCTCGCTTTCCAGTACTTCTTCTTCGAGAAGACATCCCTGGGCAAGAAGATGCAGGCCACGGCCCAGGACAAGGAAATGGCGCGCCTGCTCGGCATCCGGGTGGCCACCATGATCGCCATCACCTTCGCCTACAGCTCCATCCTGGGCGCGGCGGCGGGCATCCTGATCGGGCCGATCTTCTACGTCACCAAGGAGATGGGGGGCATGCTGGGGCTCAAGGCCTTCTGCTCCACCATCGTGGGCGGGTTCGGGAGCGTGCCCGGGGCCATCCTGGGGGGAATCTTCCTGGGCGTAGTCGAGGTCTTCGCCGCCTACTACATCTCCAGCGCCTACCGCGACGCCTTCGCCTTCATCATCCTGATCCTGGTCCTGCTCTTCCGCCCGCAGGGGTTCTTCGGCGAGAAGATCGCCGAGAAGGCATAGGGGAGGTGCGGCCATGAACCCACGCGCGGCCAAGCCTCTCCTCTTCGCGGTCCTCGCCCTGGCGGTCCTCGTCTTCCCCTGGATCGGTGAACAGCAGCTACTGGCTCAACCTCGTGAACCTGGCGATCAGCTTTTCCATCGCGTGCCTCGGGCTGAACATCGTCCTGGGGTACGCGGGCCAGCTGTCCCTGGCCCAGGCAGCCTTCTGGGGGGTGGGGGCCTACACGTCCGCCCTGCTCACCACGAGGCTGGGCGTCTCCGCCTGGCCCGGCATGATAGCGGCTTTTGCGGTGGCGGGCCTCTTCGGGGTGCTGCTTGGGCATCCCCACGCTGAAGCTGACCGGTCACTACCTGGCCATGACCACCATCGGCTTCGGGGTCATCCTCCAACTCATCCTGATCAACGCCATCTGGCTCACCAACGGATCCGACGGCATCACGAAGATCCCCTCCCCCCGGATCGGGTCCATCGAGCTGAAGGACCCCAGCAGCTTCTTCTACCTCGCTGCCGTTACCCTGATCCTGCTCACCTGGGCTTCCATTCGGCTCAAGGACTCCCGCATCGGGCGGGCCTTCCTGGCCATCCAGGGGAACGAGATGGCGGCCGAGACCGTGGGCATTGACACCACCTACTACAAGATCATGGCCTTCGCCCTCTCCGCCGGCTTACGCCGGCTTCGGCGGCGCCCTCTTCGCCCACAGCGGCTCCCATTACATCAGCCCCGATACCTTTTCCTTCGACCAGTCGGTACGTCCTGCTGGCCATGGCCGTCCTGGGTGGAAACGGCTCCGCCGTCGGGGCCGTCGTCGGGGCCATGCTCCTGACTTTGCTTCCCGAGGTGCTGCGATTCCTCAAGGACTCCTACATGATGGTCTACGCCGCGGGCATCGTGCCTGATCATGATCTTCATGCCGGGCGGTATCGCCGGCCTGGTCCAGGGCCTGCCGGTCAGCCAGCGGCTGCGCGCATGGTGGAACCAGCCGGCTCGGCGACAACGCAGCAGGTCGCCGCCGCCGTCGCCGCAGGCGAACGCCGCACGCGGCTGCCCTTCCCGCCAGCCGTGGCGAACGGTCCGGGCGCGAACGGCACCCTGCTGCCCGTCAAGGGGCTGGCCAAGCACTTCGGCGGCCTCAAGGCGGTGGATGGCGTGGACATGGAGGTCCGCCGCGGCGAGATCCAGGCGCTGATCGGGCCCGAACGGCTCGGGCAAGACCACCATCCTGAACATGCTGAGCGGCCTGTACGTGCCGACGGCCGGCGAGATCCTCTTGGAAGGCACGACCATCACCGGCCGGAAGCCCCACGTCATCACGGCTCACGGCGTGGCGCGGACCTTCCAGAACATCCGTCTGTTCGGCGAGCTCACGGTGCTGGACAACGTCCTCATCGGCCAGCACGGCCGCTCCAAGGCGGGCGTCACGCTCCAGCGTGTTGCAGCCAGCCTCCCAGCAGGCCGAAGAGGCCGCCATGCGAGGAAAGGCCCTGGAGATGCTGGAGTTCGTCGGCCTGCGCGGCAAGGAGTTCGCCCAGGCCAATAGTTTGCCCTACGGCCAGCAGCGGCTGCTGGAACTGGCCCGTGCGCTGGCCTCGGATCCCAAGCTCCTGCTGCTGGACGAGCCCGCCGCCGGGCTGAATGCTGCTGAGACCGAGACCCTGGTCGATCTCCTCCTCCAGATCCGCGACCAGGGCATCACCATCCTCTTGGTCGAGCACGACATGAGCCTGGTGATGAACGTCTCCGATCACATTACCGTCCTGAACTTCGGCAAGAAGATCGCCGAAGGATCCGCCGAGGCAATCGAGAAGAACCAAGAGGTGATCGACGCCTACCTCGGCACGGAGGTGGGCAATGCTTAAGGTTGAAGGGATCGAGACCTGGTACGGGGCCATCCAGGCCCTGAAGGGCATCTCGCTGGAGGTCGAGCGGGAGGAGATCGTCGCGCTGCTCGGCGCCAACGGCGCCGGCAAGAGCACCACCATCAAGACCATCACCGGCCTGCTCAAGCCGGCAAAAGGCCGAATCGAGTTCCTGGGCCAGGACATCACAGGCCGCGAGGCCGAAGACATCGCCGAGGCCGGCATCGCCTGCGTGCCCGAGGGGCGCCGCATCTTCCCCGGCCTCTCCGTGATGGACAACCTGATGCTGGGCGCCACCCCGCGGAAGCACGCCTCCAGAGCCGAGATTCAGCGGGACCTCGACCGCGTCTTCACCCTCTTCCCGATGCTCAAGGAGTTCAGGGACCGATTGGGCTGGCAGCTCTCCGGCGGCCAGCAGCAGATGCTGGCCATCGGTCGCGGCCTCATGACCGGAGCGAAGCTCCTCTTATTGGACGAGCCCTCGCTGGGCCTGGCGCCAGTCCTGGTGCAAGAAGTGTTCAAGGTCATCAAGGAGATCAACACGACGGGCACGACCATCCTCCTGGTGGAGCAGAATGCCCGCATGGCTTTGCTCATCGCGAACCGGGGGTTCGTGCTGGAGACCGGGCGGGTGATGCTGGCCGATACCGCGACCAATTTGTTGGCGAACGAGGAGATGAAAGCGCACTACCTCGGCGCCCACGCGCACATCAAGGAGGCGCGCGAACGACGGCGCCGGCTGTAGCGGGCGTTCCTCGGGCTTCCCGAGGGTACTTCGGGAAGACCCCTCTTCGCGCTGTCGATGGCTTTCACCCGAAGGGGACGGCACATGGGGCAGCAAACTTCCAGACGGGAAAAACCACCAGGAACCCCTGCAACATACGCGGCGAAAGCAGGACAGCGTGACTGCCTCTTCACCCTGCCCTCGCTCGCCCGTGTCGCCTGCGCAAGGTTGCGTCTGCCTGAATCGCCGTGCGATCTTCTGCGGAGATAGCCTCGCAACTTTTCCTCATCCCCACCGTCGATCCAAGTCTAAAATTGACACCGGTGCCACTCGTGATACGATCCTTTCAGGGCGACAGGCTCGATGAGCGTCCCCACTCCTTACGCGCGGTCCAGTTTCGATGTGACGGCCGCAGGACTCTAGAGAGGGTTTATTATCTCGGCAACCCAGAGGGGTTCTCCTCACTCTCCGCCAGGTGAAGACCGGCCATGTGCCTTACAACCTTTCAGGTTGACGCGTTCATCTCACGGGCATGCCGCATTGCTGTCTGGGTCCGTTCTAGAGCGCAGCCCTCGGGAAAACGGCGTTCCTTGCCCATCGGGCCTCAGCGCGGTGGGGTCGTCCGGGTTTGCCTGAAGGGAGACCGGGTACATCTCGAGGGAAAGGCGGTCACGATCCTGCGAGGGAACTCGTGTGAGCTTCCTCCGGAGAGGAGGGACGAGGGATCTGCGATCTCTGGGTAGATGCATGCCTTACACGACAAGAGGCCGGGCATGTTTCATCAGTCACCCGGCAGGGAGGAGAGGAACATGGCTGCCAAGAAAATCTTGATGCTGGTCGGGGACTTCGTGGAGGACTACGAGGTAATGGTGCCCTTCCAGGCATTGCTGATGGTCGGTCACACCGTTCACGCCGTGTGTCCCGGCAAGAAGGCCGGGGAAAAGGTCCGGACGGCGATCCATGACTTCGAGGGTGACCAGACCTACAGCGAAAAGCCGGGCCATAACTTCACCCTCAATGCCACGTTCGCCGAGGTGAGGCCGGAAAGCTACGACGCCCTGGTCATCCCGGGCGGCCGCGCGCCGGAGTACATCCGCTTGAACGAGGCCGTGCTCAAGACGGTACGGCATTTTGCCGAGGCAAACAAACCCATCGCCGCTGTCTGCCACGGCCCCCAGGTTCTGGCGGCAGCCGGTGTGATTGATGGGAAGCGTTGCTCCGCCTACCCAGCGGTGGGACCGGACGTGAACCGCGCCGGCGGCAAGTACATGGAGATCCCGCTGGATGCGGCCCACGTAGACGGCAAGCTCGTCACGGCCCCTGCCTGGCCGGCGCATCCCGCGTGGCTGGCGAGATTCCTGGAGGTGCTCGGCACGAAGATCCAGCCGTAGATCACGGGCTGGATTCGCGCCACTGGCCGGAATGCCCGGTGTTCAAGGCATCGGGTGGAACACGACAGGAGCTGACGATGAGCGATCCGGTCTCCTGTTGACCGGGAAGGTGTTCTTGGATATTCTCCCTCAAGATGCGGACGCCCTGCTCTTTCGTTACGGTCAGATCGGCGTGTATTGACCGGCGGAAGATCATATCGTGACATCATCGAAAGGAGGAGACCGATGCCACACTACATCGCACTCGTCTCATTCACCGAGCAGGGGATTCGGGACGTCAAGAATTCTGTCAAGCGGCTCGACACGGTAGAGAAGATCGCAGCGAAACATAAGGTCAAGATCCGGGATATCCACTGGACCATGGGCAAGTACGACCTCGTTGTCACATTTGACGCGCCAGACGACGCAGCGCTGAGCGCCTTCACGCTGGAAAACGCCTCGCTCGGCAATGTGCGAACGGAAACCTTCCGCGCGTATACGCGAGAGGAGTTGGCCAACATCATCAAGGCGATCTGACGGGCGGCGGGGCTCAACACGAAATGGGATGCTCGGCGCTTCCCCACTCGCCGAAACCATCCCGTGCGAGCGACCCGACCCCTTCGCGGCCGCAGCGCCGGCGGGTAACTCCGGCTGGAGGATCTCGGAATGATTGCAGGAATGCGGGACCGCCCCCGCTCCGCCTGACAGAGGGGAAATCATGCTGAACATCACGGAACTGGCGAAGAGCAAAATTGTCGCGCTCCTAGAGGCGCAGGGCCGCCAGGGTTCGGCGTTGCGCGTCGCCATCATCGGGCGGGGGCCGGGGGGCTTCGTGTACGACCTCCGATTCGTGGAGAACGCCAAGAAGGCGCCCGATGACGTCCTCGTGGATGCCGGCGTATTCCAGGTCTTCATCGACCCCGCCAGCGCACCCAAGCTGAACGGGGCAACCCTGGAGTTTGTCGAGGGGATTCATGAGAGCGGCTTCAGGATCGACAACCCGAATCCCCTGTGGGACGACCCTAAGGCCAAAGCCGTGCAAGAGGTAATCGATACCAAGATCAACCCGAGCATCGCGATGCACGGAGGCTTCGTCACCCTGCTGGATGTCAAGGATGACATCGCCTACGTCGTGCTCGGCGGCGGTTGCCATGGGTGCGGCATGGCAAACGCGACACTGAAGCAGGGGATCGAGGTGATCATCCGGGAGGCGATTCCCGAGATCCGCCAGGTGATGGACACGACCGACCATGCCGGCGGCACCAACCCCTATTACCAGCCCTCCAAGGGCGGTCGGTCCCCATTCGCCTAGCGATGAGAGCGACGGGTTCCTGCCGGGTAAGGGTCGGTGTCTTAGACTGTGGCCGTTCCACCTCTCGCAGGCCGAACCCGACCCGATCGAAAGGAGCCAACGAATGGATCTCCTGTTCGGAACCTATCCCTCCTGGTCTCTGTTCTTCACTCGTGTGATCCTCGGCGCGATCTTCTTTGCCCATGGGGCCCAGAAGGTGTTCGGCTGGTTTGGCGGTCATGGGCTCAAAGGCACGATCGGCTATTTTTAGCAGGCGCTCCATGTCCCGCCCGCGCTGACCGTGCTGGCCGCCCTCATCGAGTGCTTTGGAGGGCTGGCCGTGCTGCTGGGCTTCCTGTCACGGCCCGCAGCTCTTGGCCTCATCGTGGTCATGCTGGTGGCAATCTCCAAGGTCCACTGGCCCAACGCATTCTTCATCAATTGGGCCCTGGAGCCGGGAAAGGGACATGGCATAGAAATGAACCTGGCCCTTGTTGGGATGGCCCTCGCCGTCCTGGCCGGAGGCGCTGGTATCCTGTCTATTGACAGGGTGATCGCCACCTGGTGATTTCCGGACCTCGCCCGAGTCTTTCTCGGCTCGCCGCGGGAGTATCCTCGTCCGCTTCGTCCTCGGCGTGGGGCAGCCATCCTCCACTGTGGCTGCCCCTGCTCTCTCCTGCCCGGGTCGCCGGGGATTGCGCCACCGCCCCAGTTCCGATGGAGTGCATGCGTTTGGTCGGCGACAAGAGGAGGGACTATGGCCGAGTTGATTCACGTCTCCCGGATCCGGATCGAGAAAGATAAGGGCCCCGTGCGCCGGGCCTATATCGAGGCCTTTCCCGGGCCCGTGCGGTATGGGGTGCACGGCGGCATCAAGAAGTTCTACGGGGTGCAACCGGAGGAAGAATTACCGACCACCCTCGACCACATGATCGCCGCGGTCGCAGGGTGAATGACCGGCACGCTGGCCGTGGCGCTGGCGGCGCGAAAGATCCCCACCCAGCCGGACCGCCTGTCCGCGGAGGTCGAGGGATTTATCGAGAGCGTGGACGGCAAGCCCCTGGTTACGCGGATCACAGTCCACTACACCGTCAAGGTCCCCAAGGGCAAACGCGAGGAAGCCCTGCGCGCCATCGAGGTGCACGAGAGGGGGTGCCCCGCCTCGCAATCGGTCCGGCGCGGCATCGCCATCGAGTGGGACGGAAGGGTCGAAGAGGAATAGAGTGGCAAATCGGAGCGAGGGAACGGGTCTGGATTGGCCGAAGATGAGCGCAGGGGCAGGGCGTTGGGCCGAATGCAGGAACGCGGCCTCAAGGCAGATTCGCCTGGCGCTTCATCTCCAGGAGCCGAAGGATCAGGCGCCGGTCGCGGGCGTTGATGCACGGCTGGTCACATTGCTGCAAATCCTCAAGGCGAAAGCAGTGCCCGCTGCACCGATCGGTCCCCTGGAGGCTGGACCAGGTTGAAAAATCCTGGGAGTCAGGAAGAAACTGGCGGAACCGACTGGCCAATACAGACACGGAACTGCCGCAGCGATGCTCGAACACCAGGAGATTCGCATCGGGAAGGTTCATGATGGCCTGCAGGCCGAGCAGCCGTACTCCGGGATCCCGGACGAAGTCCTCCCAGCTCCGCCACGTCTGGCCGCAGGAGCCGCAGGCACGAAACACTGCCGTACTTGCCTGGACCTCTTCATGCTCCATATCGATTCGAATCATACCGCCTCAAGGCGAAAGACGGTATGGCAAACTGCACCCCCCGGCAGACATCTTCCCTTCACCCCATCTGGTGGACGAGGACGGTCCTCTATCGTTGTCACCGAACAGTGAACACCGCCAGCCCCCTTCTCCGGCTAACGACCTGACCGACCGAGCCAAGTATGCGCCGAGCCGCAATAGGCGCGGCGTGCGTGTGTGGCATCGCCCGTGCTTGCGTTCCCCCACTGGGTGCACACAGAACAAGGAGGAACGCGATGCCCGAGGAGACGCCGCGGTTGCCGTTCGAGATTGACGAGACGGTTGATCCCAGCCGGGTCACCGGCCGCGCCGGGGGGCCGCTCGTGGGTGAGCTGTTCCGCCAGCTCGGGGCAGCGGCAACGATCCATTCGCAGGTCCGCCTCAAGCAGCGCCAGCGGGGCGTGCGGCCGGCGCAACTCGTGGAGAGCCTGAGCGCGCTGGGGACGAGCGGCGGGGACCGCTGCCAGGACCGCACGCCGCTCCGCGAAGACCGGGCCCTGGCGATGCTGCGGGGCTCGGGGCGGCTCCCCGAACGCTGGTCGCGGCGCTCCCGCACGGGGCCCCCGACGCCACGGCGACCCTCGCCGGGGACGCGACCCTCCTGGCGGCCCATCAGCCGGCTGGGAGACCTCACCCTGACCAGCCCGCCGGGACGTTGGGACGGGCGCCAAGGCTCCACACATCGCCCGCCACCCGACCAGTTTCGCGGGCGATTTTCCTAGTAAATCCTGCATCGAGCGTTCGGGAAGCGCCCACGGTACCCATTCCGCTCCGCAGTGCCGGCCACGGCCGCGCCGGGAGCAAGGAGCCCCGGACCGAGCTCTCGGGTGGCACGCGGGCCGCGCGGTCAATGAATCAAAGGAGTTAGCGCAGTGGCCAGGCCCATGGCACCCGCACTGGACCGCCCGGGCGAGGCCGCCTTTGGACCGCATAGACCCGAACCGACCAAGGAGTCGTTGTGTTACACAACAGCATGTCGCCGTATTTGCGGTTATGATAGCGGCCAACTCCGAGGAGGTGGAGCATGGCCGAAGGGAAGCAGTGGCAGCGGTTAACCGCCGAACGGAAGTTCCGGATCTTCCTGGAGACTCGGAATCCGGACGCGCCTGTCGGGGAGATCCTCCGGCGGTACGGACTCACCTTAGAAGACCTCCGGGCCATTGAGGAGGCCGTGGAGAGCTCGGCGATTGCCGGGCTCAAGGTTCGGGCCGGCCATCGGAACCACGCCACGCCAGAGACCCCGGAGGAGTACGCTCGGATCTGCCGAGAACTCCGGGAGAAGGAGCGGGCCTTGGCCGAGCTCACCGTGGAGTACACCCTGCTCAAAAAAAACGAGCGCTGGGGCTCGCCGAGCGGCGCGGACGAGCCCCCCTTGCCTCGGAAGCGCGCGAGGCGAGCCTGATGGCCGTGAGAGAAGCCCAGCAGAGCGGCCTGAGTCAGGAGCAAGCGGCCCGGGCCCTGGGCCTCAGCGCCCGAACCCTCCAACGCTGGCAGTGCGGGCCGGTGCCGTCCCAACGTCGCCGGGGGAATCCCCGGCCCTGGAACGCACTCCTGCCCGAGGAGCAGGGCCTCCTCGTGGCGGTGGTGGCCCGGCGGGAGTTGGCCGATGGCTCGTGTCGGATGCTGGCGTTCTGGCTCCTGGAGCACGCGGGGCGGGCCATCTCCCACGTGGCGGTGTGGCGCTACCTGCAGGCCCATGGGGCCTCGACCGCCCGGGGACGTCGCCGAGGGGAGCCGGTGGGGGCCAAACCCGACATCCGCTTCGCCCAGCAGCCGAACAGCCTCTGGTGTTGGGATATCACCCACCTCCGGACAAGGCAGCCCTGGGTGTTCCTGTACCTCTACGTGCTCTTGGATTGGGTGAGCCGAAAGGTGATCGCCTGGCACCTCGCGGAGACGCTGGAATCCCGCGAGGTCCTCACACTGTGGGATCAGGGCCTCCAGAAGGAAGGCCTCTTGGAGCTGCCGACGCACGTCTACCCCCGCTCCCTCTCTGATCGGGGGACGCAGATGCGGTCGCGGCTCACCCGGCGGTTCTTCGCCCGGACCGGGGTCGAGGCCCTCTACGCCCGGCCGCGGACCCCGAATGATAACCCCGAGATCGAAGCGTTCTTCTCGACCCTGAAGGGCCGGCTCCACTACCCCGGCCGGTTCGCCAGCCTGGAGGAGGCCCGAGCGTGGTGCGCGGAGTTCTTCCGGTGGTATAACGATGGGCATCACCATCGGAGCCTGGGGTACGTGACTCCGAGTCAGCGGCATGCAGGGATTCACACGACTGTCTTGGCTGAACGCGCCGCCCTGAGGGCCCAGTGCCTGGCTGAGCGGCGTGCCTATAACCAGAATGCCGCCGCTATCCCCGCAGTGGCGGCGACATCAGTTGCGTAACACGGCGGAGTCCTGTATTCTCAGCCCCCCGTGTTACTGCGCTAGGCGTTCACCAAAGGTGTTGACAGGCCAGGCTGCAAGAGGCACCGGTGTGGGGAATTACACTCTCACTACCATAGGTTACGCCACACCCGCGCGGCGGAATGCTTGCAGAAGAATTCTTCCCGGAATGGCCAGCTCTCGTCTCGCAATCAAATCGCGCCCTTACCTACGAATCACACGGTCGCATCAACACCTTTGGTGAACGGCTAGGTTACTGCGATGGGCCGCGATTTCGATTGACAGCTTTGTCACGCCGAAGGAGCTGAGGCGGTTGGCGGCCATGGCGAATACGAAGTCAGAGCAGGTGCTGTCGTCAGCGATCCTCAAAAAGTGGCAGCGCGAGGGGACGGTCAAGCTGGTTCGGCGTGGCCAGTACCGTTTCGTCCGGCGTCCGGAGCTGTCTGCAGTAAAGTGGCAGGACTTACTGGAGTTGTTCAAGGCTGCGCCGGAGGGAGACAAGTCGGCCTAACACCGCGCTGGAGCCATCGGCCACCGCCCCTTGAGCTTTGGATTGAGTGATGAAGAGTGGAAGTCATTATTGCATTCAGAGCTTGGCCACCAGTGGCCGTGGCTCAGCTTTGGATCGTTATGCGACAAGGCAAGATATTTTCGGGCCTCGGTTTTGAAGAGAACAACATGGCCAGCGAATTTGAGGAAATCGGGCACTCGGGGGGCAAGATCACCTTCAGCATTAAGACCGACGACAAAGGCCGGAGTTCATATCAAGTGGGCTATAGCGGCAGCCGCCCTGTGCCGATGGTGATGATCGCGGTCTACGCCTTGCCCCAAGGTGTTCCCGTCGAGGCGATCCAGCTTGGTGGGATGGGGCAGCCGTGGAACCCTGCGCCTTTCCCCGGTTGCTTTCCCGTATTCATTGCCTCCGATAGTGAAGGGAAGTTTGGGCACCATTGCCCGCGCTGCAACGGGTACTGGCGCAGTGGCCCATGGCCCAACGTATGCCCTTATTGTGCTGCCACGGCACCGGGCTATCAATTCCTTTCGGAAGCCCAACGACGCTACGTTCGTCACTACTGTGAAGTCCTGCGCGAGGCCCTGGCTTCCGGAGGTGACAGCGAAGTCGTGATCGACATGGATGCGGTCGCCGATGCCGTGGGCAAGGAAGGCGCAAAGCCCACCTTCTACGTATCCGAACAAAGCCAACAGCGCAAATTCACCTGTGGGGCCTGCGAGGAATTCAACGACATTTTGGGTCGATTTGGCTACTGCTCTCTGTGTGGAACGCGCAATGACCTAGCGGACTTCGAAGGCCAAACAGTGCCGAGCATTCGCGAGCGCCTCAACGCTGGCAACACACCCGAGGATAGCGTAAGGGATGCGGTGGCGTCATTCGATTCCTTCATGGCACAGATTGCAAAGCAACTGGTAGAACTGGTGCCGATGACAGAGCGCCGAAAGAATCGACTGTCGAACCGGCGATTTTACGATCTTGAAGAGGTGCGCGTAACCTTCAAGAACTGGTTTGACATCGACGTGTGCGCGGGCTTGAATGCAGACGAATGCCGTTTCGTTGCGCTGATGTTTCACCGTCGGCACGTGTACGAACACAACGGCGGCGAGGTGGATCAAAAGTACCTGGATGATAGCGGTGACACCACTGTGTGCTTGAAGCAACACATACACGAGACAAAGCAGGGCGCGCACAGTCTGTTGGGCTCACTTGTAAAGATGGCCCGTAATATCCACGGCACGTTCCACGAACTTTTTCCACCGATCCCTGAGCCGATCAAGGCTTTTGAAGACAAAAAGGCACGGATGGCGAAGTTTGCCAAGGGCGGAGCCTGACTATCCGTCTTCGTTCAGCCTTGCCATATGAGATTTGGGCCTAACCATGTAATGAACCAGACGCGCGGGAAAGGTGACGAAGTTTCATCGGAGGCGTCCAGGCCGCGCGCTGGTTATCACGAACTTACATGGAGGCTGTGGTCACTCTCCATCGCCTGCCGCTTGACGATTGTAGGGACTGCTGCATTAGTCCTCCCTCCTCCTCACCGTCCAGTCGGACAGGAATGGCTTTCACCCCGAGCAGTCCATCCGGCTTCGTTTCCAGCGTGACGGTTCCGTCTCCGCCCACCAGAATCCGAGCCACCGACTGCTGGATCGCCTCCCGGACCTTCCCGTTCACCCCACTGCGGAGCCTCTCGGTCATCCCCTCAAGGTGCCGTTCGAGTGCGGCGGGGGTCAGCTGGATTACTGCGGGCTGCTGGTTCCCGTCCAATTGGGCTAGCTCGGCCTGGAGGGTTGCCCGGCGCTGTTCGGCAGCCGCCAGCGCCTGTTCCAGCGACGAGAAGTCCCCCTTGGCGATGGCCCGGGTGTAGTTGGCGATCTCCCGATCAACCACGGTCAGAGCCTTCCGAAGTTCTTTGATCCGAGGACGCGAGACTGTTGCCTGGGCACGCAGCCGGGCGTTCACTTCAGTAAGCAATCGCTCTAGCGTGGCCGGGGTCAGGACCGCCTGCTGGAGAAACTCCAGGAGTTCCCGCTCGATGGCTTCTTGGGGGAGCAGGGTGGAGTTGTCGCAGACCGCTTTCCCCCGGCGGGCACGGAACGCGCACCCATAGTAGTAGTACCGCCCCCCACCCCGCTGCGTGTGGGCCACCCGGGCGGCGAAGTTTCCCCCGCAGACGCCGCACTGGAGGAGCCCCGTTAGGAGAAATTGCGTCTGGACGCTCTTGGTGGCCGCGAAATGGGATGCGTTCCCCGCGTACGCTTTGGCCACGGCCTCGCGTCGGGTCTTGACCCGCTCCCACAGGGCAGGGTCGATGATCGCCGGGTGCGCTCCCTCTTTGATCGTCCGGGCTTCCTCGGACCGGGGGCGCTTCGAGCGGGTCCCATGCGCCGTCTTGATCTTCTTGATCCGCCCGTAGACGCGGGTACCCCGATAGGCCTCGTTCAGGGTCATCTCCCGGATGGCTGACCCTGCCCATGTCCCGCCCCAGGGGCCAGGGACCCCCTCGGCGTTGAGCCGCTTGATGATGCGGAGGAGGACAGGTGGGTTGCGCCGGGCAGGCAAAGCCGCTGGCCCGATTCGGGTCCAGAAAGCAGCGCCTGGTCGATCCCATGGAGGCTCCTCCTTCGGTCGATCCGGGGAGGTGGGATACCTGAGAGATTACTCTCGACGCGCCACGGGTGTCAAGCAACGCGAAAACAACCCCTCGGTCGTTTATGGGCCTAGATCGGGAGCCGGTTCTTTATGCCCGCACCGGGGAGAGGAAACAGAAATGAGTGTCGCCGTATTTAAGTTCTGCGGTACTAAAAGGGATGCAGGTATTCGCCCCTCAGTGCGCAGCCAATGTCTTATTTCCCTTGTCCAGCAGGCCCTCAATAGCTTGGACTGTTTCGGGTGAGAGGACTTTGTCCGCGGCGCCGGCGGTTTCTTCGATCTGGCCCGGCCGGCGGGCGCCCACGATCGCTGCGGTCAGCTCCGGCCGGCGAAGTACCCAGGCGAGGGCCAGCTCCGCCACCGTCATGTGGTGCTCCTTCGCCAACCGCTCCAGGTCTTGGGTCAGTTCCAGATTCGCGCTCAATTGCGGTTCGGCAAACATCGGATCGTTCCGGCGGTGATCCTCCGGTGGGAGGTTTTTCATTCGCTCGAGCGAGAACTTGCCGGTCAACAACCCTTTCTGCAGGGGGCTATACGCGACAACGCCAATGTGATGTCGGCCGCAGTACGGAAGCATTTCCGATTCAATGTCCCGGCGCAGCATGCTGTAGGGCGGTTGCAGGGAGGCGATGGGATGGATCGCCTGCAGCCGTTCCATCTGCGCGAGGTTGAAGTTTGAGACACCGAGGTATCGGACTTTTCCCGCTTTGACCAGCCGGCCCATGGCCTCCCAGCCTTCTTCCATCTCTTCGTCCGGCTGGGGCCAGTGCATCTGGTACAGGTCGATCACGTCCACGCCGAGTCGCCGGAGGCTGGCCTCCGCTTCCTCCCGCACGCTGGCCTTCCGCAGCCGACGGAAGATGTTGCCGTTGCCGTCCCAGAGGGTCCCGCACTTGGTGGCGACCAAAGGTTTCCGGCTGCATCGCGTGAGCGCCAGGCCGACGACTTCCTCCGAATGGCCAAACCCATAGACCGGAGCCGTGTCAATCCAGTTGACGCCGACTTCTACAGCCCGCACGATGGCGTTGACGGAGTCACGGTCGTCCTGAGGGCCCCAACTGAACTTCCACCCGGTGCCGCCCAGGGCGAAGGACCCGAATCCGATCACGGACAGGTGAAGGTCGGTGTAGCCAAGTTGCCTGGTTCTCATCTCTGAATCCTTTCCCGAGAGAGGGGACGCACCTCATCCCGCCCGTATAGGCGGGTAAATCTCACGCTCTGCCCACAGGTGGTTTCTCACAGAAGGCCGCCTGCTGATCGCAGCTTGAAGCGGATCCTTTCCCATGTCATCTGGCCCCCCTTTCTAGCATCGCAATCCCCCAGTTACAAGCCACTTCCTGCGACCAGGCGGTTCTGGCATGCCCTCCTGACGCGCCAGGAGGCGTTCTGGAGCCCGTTTCTCCCCCGAACTTGGGAAAGGGGGGGGGACGCCTGAACCAAGGGGCGCAAAGCATCGATTTCCCGTAAAGAACCCCCCGGTCCATTACGCAGCTTGCTTCCGTCTCGGCTTGGCCAGCGCCGCGTGCTCCCGGGAACCGATGTGCCCCGCCTGCATCTCGGTGCCGGAGGCCCGGTCCACAGGGTATTTTTTCAGTTCAACGGGAACTGATTGTCCCCTTCCAGGGTGAATGGGCAGCGTAAGCATACTTCGCCCGAAGACCTGTCTAGTGTCCGGGGAGACGCGTGAGGAAATGGAAAATCGGGGATGTGGGCGCTCACCTCGGCGAGGAAGTCCAGGGGCTCGAAGACGCGGAACTTCGCCTGGTGGCGCGGGTGGACCGCGTCTGAGCGATAGATAATCCGCTCCGTGTCCGCTCCTCCCAGCATCCGCTCCGTGGTGATCGGTGGCCGGGCCATATACCGCGCCACGGCCCCCGGGGTCTGCTCGTCCACCGGGATCGCCCGGCTGACGTGGGTCCCGAATCCCGTGTGGGGCCACGCGAGGAGACTGCGGACGACGCTCTCTGCAATCGCCCCCTCCGCCAATAGCATCCGCAACACCCGGTGCCAGAAGAGCCGCGCCACCGTCTCCGAATCTGGCGTGTCCTCGACCGGGAGGAAGGAGCCATGGTCTGTCGCGCAGCCTGGCCTGTCCCCACGGCTACTCAAGCTTTGGGAAGAGGCGAGGCGGGAAGATGTCGACCTGGGGTGAGCGCTGCTGGGCCAGCAACCCGCCATCGACCACCAGCACGTGGCCGGTGATATAGCTCGCGTCGTCAGAGGCCAGGAACACCGCGGGCCCGGCCATCTCGGCCACATCGCCGACCCGGCCGAGCGGCATGGTCAGTCCTCGCTCCCGCAGCGTGGCTTCGTCCAGGCCCCTGGAGTTGATCGAGCCGGGCACCAGCGCATTCACCCGCACGCCGTACGGGCCCAGATCGAGGGCCAGCGCACGGGTCAGCGCCTCGACGCCGCCCTTGGCCGCATCGTAGGCCGCGTTGCCACGGTGCGCGCGGGAGGCGCCGCCGCTTGACAGGTTGATGATCGCGCCCTGCCGCCGGCGAGCCATCACGTGCGCCGCGCGCAACGCGCAGAGAAACGTGCTCTTGAGATTGGCCGCCAGGATCTGATCCCACCACTGCTCGTCGGCCTCCAGGAAATGCCGAGTGGTATTGGTTAGGCTGGCGTTATTGACCAGCACGTCGATGGTCTTGAAGCGCTCCAAGGTCACCCCAAAGAGCCGGTCGACCTGCGCCTTATCGGCCACGTCCGCAGCCACGCCGATCGCCGAACCGCCGGCCGCAACGATCGCCCGGGCCGTGTCATGGGCGCTCGCCGCATTGATATCGTCCACGACGACATCCGCGCCCTCGGCCCCGAAGCGCCGCGCGATCGCCCGGCCGATCCCAGCGCCTGCGCCGGTGACAACCGCCACCTTGTTGCTCAACCGCGCACCGTTCCTTGCCATGGGACTACCTCACGATCTGGTGAGAAGACGGGATGTGAGCGCAACAATATCCAATCCATCCCATAACGGCCTCTCGCGCCCTGCGCTGGCGTTAGGAGCCGGCTTGAACTAACATTGCGGGTGGACCAATCAATGGGGGCAGGCCAATCAGGGAGCAGGGTGACCGCCATGTGGAAGGAAGAGAGGTCTCATTAGCCAAAGGGTAAGGACATTCTGCCGAGCCTCGCTTTCGGGAAGGAAGGGCCAGCATCGGGAGGGTTGAGTTCCCGGTGCTGATCAGAGCGGACTCCGCGCTAGACGAACTTGGGCATGATCAGCCTGGGAATGAACAGGATGGCCTTCGGAAACAGGATGATGAAGAGGAGCACGCCGAGCATAGGCACCAGGATAATCGCAATATCCCTGATGCAATCCCGGACGTCGATTTCGCCGATGGCGCAGGCGATCAGCAGGCACAACCCGTAGGGGGGGGTGACCAGACCGAACGCCAGCGAGACTACCCCAATGATTGCGAAGTGGATGGGATGCATGTGGACGTGCTCTGCCAGCGGCTGCATGAGACCCCCGAAGATGATCATGGCCGGGATGGCATCGATGAAGCACCCGACGATGAGAAACACTCCGGCCACGATGAGGCCCACTGCCGTCACGCCGGTGGCATACGGCGCAAAGAATTCCATTATAAGCTTCGGAATCCGATAGAAGGCCAGGACGAATCCGAAGGCCGACGCCGTCCCGATACAGAAGAGTGAGATGGAGGCCAAACGCGCCGTCTCATAGAACACGGCCGGCAACTGCTTGAGGCCGATGGAACGGTAGACCCAGAGTCCGATGATCAGCGTGTAGAGTACCGCCAGGACCGAAGCTTCCGTCGGGGTGGCCACCCCTCCCACCACGCCGCCGACGACAATCAACGGCGCCAAGAGGGCGAACGACGCGCGGCCAAACGTGACGAAGAACTTACGGAGTGACGCCCGCTCGTACACCGGATAGCCCCTCTTCGTGGCATAGATAAACACACACACCATCTGGGAGAGCCCGATCATGACGCCGGGCAGGAAGCCCGAAAGAAACAAGGCGCCGATGGAGACGGACATGATCCCGCCCCAGACAACCATGAGGATGCTCGGGGGGATGATCACCCCCATGACGGCCGAGCAGGAGATGAGGGCAACGGTAAAGCTCGCATCGTACCCCTGCTTTTTCATCGCGGGAATGAGGAGGGACCCGATGCCTGCCGCCTCGGCCGTGGACGAACCGGAGATCCCGGCGAAGATCATGCTGACCACGACGTTGATGTGTCCCAACCCACCACGGAAATGCCCCACCAAGGCCTTGGATAGTTCGACCAGCCGCTGAGTGATCCCCGAGGAATTCATGAGATTCGCTGCCAGGATAAAAAACGGGACGGCCAGCAGGACGAATCCCCCGAAGGCCTTGTCCATCTCAGTGATCAGGATGATCGGGGACAGCCGCGGGTCCGAGAACAATATGGGGATGCACGCCACCCCGAGGGAGAACGAGACGGGGACGCGGAAGGCGATGAGTACCCCGAAGATGCCGAACATGATCGCCGAGACTTCACCGGGTCCCATGCGTGCCTCCGATCAAGGCAGGGAGGTTGTCCAACGTACGTTCCAGAACGAACGCTCCCCAGCTCAGACCCGCCACCAGAAACGATACATAGATGAACGCCATGTTGATGCCGGTCAACTCCGATGTCTGAATGAACCCGAACTTCACGAATTCCCACCCGAACCAGACGAAGATTACCGCCATCGCCAAGATGGCGAGATCCACTATCAGGACGGCCAGCGCCTTGCCACGGGGCGTCTCCGGCTTGGGCAGGACATCCACGTTAAAGTGGCTCTGTTCCCGGACAGCAATGGCAGACCCGATGGTGATGATCCAGATGAACAGGAATCGAGCCGCCTCTTCGGTCCAAATGTACCGGGGAATCCATTCGGTGTACCGCGAGACGATTTGGAGGCTCACGGGAACGACCAGGAGAAAGAGCAGGAGCGTGATGATGCGTTGCTCCAACCAGAAATACCCAGCCAGAACCTTCTTGAACCCAGCCATCGTTTCGCGCCCTCGCACAGCGAGACCGGGCCATCGGCCTTCCGCCGACGCCCGGTCTCAGGTTCGATCGGTTGTCGCGCCCTACTTCACCGCGTCGATGTCGGCTAGGACCTTCTCGGCGCCGATCTCCTTCGCGAACGACTGCTTCACTGGTGCAGCCAGCTCCAGAAGCTTGGGCCGATCCGCAAAGGCCCACACCTTGATCTTTCCTTCATCCTTCAGCCTCTCCAGCACTTGCTGATCCAACTTTGATTCGACCGCGCGGTGAAACGCCCCCGCCTCCCGGCCGGCCTTCACGATCGCGTCCTGGAGATCCTTGGGCAGCTTCTTGAAGGTTTTCCCGCTGAAGCAGAGCGGGCGAACGGTGATCGCGTGTTGGGTGAGGGAGATGTTCGGCGCCACCTCGTGCCACTTCATCTCCTCCCAGCCCACCGCCTCGTTCTCGCCGGCCTGAATGACATTCGTCTGGATGGCATTGTACACCTCATCATACGCGATGACAGTGGGGGCCGCCCCGATGGCCTGGAACATCCGCGTCTGGATCGGCGCCCCCATGATCCGGATGTTCAGCCCTTTCAGCTCCGCCATGTTCCGCACGGGCTTGTTGGCCACGATGTTCCGCACGCCGCCGCCACCGTACCCGATCAGCATGACATCCGCCTTTTCCGCGACCTCCGCCGCGATGGGGGCGAGCGCCGCGCCGCTATCGAGGGTTTTGTTCCAGTGGTCGAGGTCGCGGAATAGGAAGGGCATGTCCATAATCGTCGCGGCTTTGGAAAATGTGGCCATATGCGACGGGGCCACGATGGCGTAGTCTACGGAGATCCCCTGGCTCATATAGGCAAAATAATCTTTTTCCAGACCGAGCTCCCGGGTGCGATGCAGGACGAAGTTGATGGGTTTCCCGTAGTACTTCTTGACCAGTTCCTCGAACTTGAGCATAGCCTTGTTGAAGGGGTGGGCATCATCGAACTGACTCGCCCCGCGCAAGGTGATCGTCTGCGCCAGCGCCGGCGGCCCGGCGCTGACGGCCAGCGCCAAGCCCAGCACCATCGACAAGATCGCTCGTCCCAGCTTACCAGTCATCTTTTCTTCCCTCCTATGTTGATGGGTGAGCAACGACTACGGTGCGGACGCCATCGTCCGCCACCACCCCCGACACGGAATCCCTGGCTTCGCCCTCGGCCGCCGAGCCGGGGCGGTCGTCATACATCTCCGTGCTGATAGCGTTACGCCCAATCCACCCACCCTCGACAGCCGGCAAACCGTGCGAGGGAGCGACGATCCCCGGAGCAAACGCCGTCTACAGATGCGGGAGCCAAACGGTGGTGAGAGTCGATAGTCAACTGGATTTGTCCCACAGATTATTCAGGGCCGTCAAGTGAAAATTCTCGCCTCGCTTCCGGAACCGATCTGCGGTCTCTTTCTCAGGTACTGACCAAGCGCGTTGCGGTCGTCTCACGTCCACCCCGGGCCCGTGTCCAGGGCGGTGGCATCCAGCCTATTCACCCCCGCAGTAAGCAGGGGGAACGATGCCGTACGCCGGAGGACCTCCCGTGCAGCCGGACAGTCACAAGGTCTTGGCGACGATCTCCGCCAGGTCCATCGCCCGAGTCCGGAAGGAGCCCCAGCCCGCTGCCAGGTCACCTCGCTGCCCGGCACTGATCAGTCCCGCTGCCGACCCGGCTTCCGCAGCGACGGCTCACTCATTTTCGTGCTTTTTTTCTCCCCGGAGTACCTAAGGGTAGCCTAACTGCCCGTAGAGGGCGCGGCACTTATTTCCTCAGCGTCTTCCACGGACGGCAATCGCAGGCCCCGCCGGGCACGGAGTACTGACCACCAGGCAGGAATTCCTTTCTAGGCCAGGCGCTCGTCCTCGTTTTGAGGCCTCAGCAGCGACGCCGCCCCCGAGAGTCAACAGAAAACCCATGGCACCCGTGGCATCGGGCGGCAAGGCCCAATCCCCTAATTGCCTATGGATTTAGCTCCTAATATCCGCTATCCTCTGACCAGCACTGGGAGGGGCCATGGCCAGAGGGTATGCGGAACGCAGCCTGATCGAGTTCCAGCGGACGTTCGCCTCCGAGGAAGCCTGTGCGGAGCACTTGGCACGGCACCGGTGGCCCGAGGGGTTCGTTTGCCCGCAGTGTGGGCACCGGATCGGGTGGTACCTCCCGAGACGGCACCTGTTCGACTGTCGGCGTTGCCGACACCAGACCAGCCTGACGGCGGGGACGGTTTTCCACAAGACCCGGACCCCCTTGGTCAAGTGGTACTGGCTGATCTACCACATGGCGATGGACAAGGTGGGGGTGTCGGTCGCTCAACTCCAGCGCGCGCTGGAGATCCCCGACTACAAGACCGCCTGGCTCATGGCGCACAAGGTCCGGAAGGCCAGGGCGGACCGGGATGCCGGGTATCGGCTGGTTGGCCTCGTGGAGCTGGATGAAGCCTTCTTCGGTCCCCCGGGCAAGACGCACGGCCGCGGCTCCGAGGCCAAGACCACCGTCTTGTGCGCGGTATCCCTGTACCGGGATCAGGCCGGGCGGGAACGCCCCGGGTTCGCGCACCTGACCCTCGTGGCCGATGCCTCCACCCCGAGCATCGTGGGGGTCTTGGAGCGGCTGGGGTGCGGGCCCGCGACGGCCGAGGGGCGTCGGCTGTTGGCCGCGATCCGCACCGACGGCTGGCGGGCCTATGGGAGCGCCGCCAGGGCCAACGGGCTTCAGCATTGTCGCGTCGTCCTCCGGCATGCCGCCGATGCTGGCAGGCTCTTGCCATGGGTCCATCGGGTCATCTCCAACGCGAAGGCGGTCATCCGGGGGGCACACCGCGGGGTGTCCTCCCAACACCTCCAGAGCTATCTCGGCGAAATCTGCTACCGCTTCAACCGACGCTTCTGGGAGAAGGAGTTGTTCGACCGCCTCATCCGAGCCTGTGTCTCAACCGGGACTATCACCTATGACGAACTCACCCATGACAGCGGACCAGCTAGCAAGATTAGGAGCTATACACAACGCCTTAAGTGATGCCGCACAATCGTCGCAGCACGGGATTGGGCTCTCGCCAGGCCTCCACTTGGACCGCTACGGCCTCGACCAACTCCCCGAGCTCGGGGAAGTACCGGTTATGGGTACAGAGGCGGCGGGTCAGCTTCCAGGCCCGCTCGATGGGATTCAGCGTGGGGCTGTAGGGCGGGAGGAACTCCAGGGTCAGCACCTCCCGGTGCGCCTCCAGGAAGGAGGCCAGCGCTGCCGCGTGGTGGTACGGGGCGTTATCGACAATGGCCACCAGGTGCCGTCCCCGGGCCCGGTGGCGCAGCAGTTGGTGGAGGAAGGCCTCGAAGGTCACGGCATTGAACCACGGGTCAAAGCGGGTCACCAGGCGCCCGCAGCGGGGCTGGACCGCGCCGAACAGCGCCACCGTCTTCCGCGTGGGCGCCTGGAGCAGGAGGGGATCGGTCTCTTCGGGGGGCACCCACATCGCACACCGCGTCCCGTGCTGTTGGAAGTGGCACTCATCCAGGCTCCAGAGATCCACGACGGGATCGCGGGCGAGCCGCCGGAGTTTTTTTAAAGGCCGCCTGGGCGGCGGGGTCGGCCTGGGCGATAACGGGGCGGGGCTTGCGCCGACGGAAGCCCAACCGGTGGAACAGGCGTTGGCACTGCCGGACGCCCAAGGGGACCCCATAGGCCTCGGCCACATGGTGCGCCAGGAGCTTCCCGTCCCAGAGGGTCTGGGGGTACCCCCGGGCTCGAGGTGAGGTGCGCAACGCCCGGCCCACCGCGGCCACCTGCCGCGGGGTGAGCCGGGGCGGGCGACCGGAGCGCTCCCCCTCTTGCAGGCCGGCGAAGCCCCGGGTCTCGAACCGGTGCACCCAGCGCTCGACGGTGCGTGGGTGCTCGCCCAGCCATTCGGCGACTTGGTAACAACTGAGGTGCTGGCTGATGAGCAGGATCCCATGCAAGCGGTGATCGTAGCGGGACTCCCCGGACCGGGCGATCTCCTGCTGGATGGCCAGCCGCATGAGTTCGGCATCAGCGATGGCCAGTTTGCGCATGGCGCGGTCCTCCTTTCCGGCCCACTATGGCAAGGAGGACTGACGGTGTCAAGAAGATTATACGGCATTATTTATGACGCAGTGTATAAATCCATAGGCAATCTCCAGATTCACCACGTCCTGAGCGACATCACCGGCGTCACGGGCTTGGCCATCCTCGATAGCATCCTCGCCGGGGAGCGAGACCCGGAGGTGCTCGCCCGGCACCACGACCGCCGCATCAAGGCCTCTCGGGCGACCATCGCCAAGGCCCTCGTGGGCGACTACCGGCCGGAACACCTCTTCACCCTGCGCCAGTCGCTCGACTCCTACCGCCACTACCAGCGACTCATCGGGGACTGTGACGCGCAGGTCCAGGCGCTCCTCAGCGCGCTCCAGTCCGCCATCGATCCCGCCGTGCACCCGATCCCGTCGGCCACCACCTCGCACCGCAAACCCCAAGGCAACGCACCGCGGTTCGATCTGCGGGCCGAGCTCTACCGGATCCTCGGCATCGACCTGACGCAGGTCGCCGGCTTCAGCACCTCCACGGTCTACTCGCTCTTCTCGGAACTCGGGTCCGACCTCGCCAAGTTCCCCTCCAGCAAGCACTTCGCCTCCTGGCTCGGCCTCTGCCCCGACAACCGCATTTCCGGGGGGAAAGTCCTCTCCGTCCAGACCCGCCACGTGAAGCACCGGGTGGCGCATGCGCTCCGACTCGCCGCCCAAGGCCTCTCCCACAGTCGCTCAGTACTCGGCGCCTATTTCCGCCGCATGCGCGCCAAGCTCGGGGCGCCCAAGGCCATCACCGCGACCGCCCACAAGCTCGCCCGGATCCTCTACCACCTGCTCACCACCCGGGAGCCCTATGCGGACACCCATCTCGCGCAGGCGGAAGCACAGCATCGAAGGCGAATAGAAACCAGATTACATGCCCAGGCTCGGGCGCTCGGGTTTCAACTAGTGCCTGTCACCCCGCAAGCTGGGGTAGTTTCTTAGAAGGGCAGCCCTCCAGCCCTTGACACGTCCCACCCTTCTTGATAGCCTTTCGACGAGGCGAGTTCCCGTCCCGGCGAAGGCCGCAGCCCTGCATGGCTCGGGTTCCCCTCGGCTGTCTTGGCCATCCGGGGGTCGGCGTTCCTATGGATGGGGGTTGCGGCACGGGACTCTGAGGGCCTCGGAAAGGATAGACGGGAAGGCGGCTGTGGCACAAGAGCAAGCCCGTCCAGGGCAAGACAGCGCGAGGGGCAGATCCAAGATTCTCATTGTCGATGACGATGATGATTTCTGTGCCTCTACGACCGCGCTGCTCGAGGCCGAAGGATACGTCGTCGCGCGGGCCAAGAGCGGAAAGGAGGCGCTCGCCAGGCTCAGCCAAGAGGCGCCGCCGGACCTCATTGTTCTGGACATCATGATGGAGCACATTTGGGCCGGATACGAGGTGAACCAGGCCATCAAGTTCGGAAGCAGGTCCCCCCAGGCCGGCCGCGTGTCAATCGTGATGGTCTCGTCCGTAACCATCGATCCCGCTGAACGCTTCCGGTGGGCCGGTGAAGTGGGCATGGTGACGCCCGACGAATACTTCACCAAGCCCCTCGACATCCCCCGTTTCCTCGGCACGGTGAAGAGCCTTCTCCGCCAGTCTTCCTGAAATCGAGGAAGCCAACCTGAGAGAGCCTTGTGGTGACGGGTGATCCGATGCAGACCACTGATGGACCATCGGGCACTCCGCTCGCAGAGCCGCGCGAAGCCAAGCGGATTCTCGTCATCGACGACGATGAAGTCACGCTGCTCATGTGCCGGCGCATCCTGGAGAAGATCGGGTACGAGGTGGAGACCTTCGACAACGGCGTCCAGGGCATCCAGCGGTTGAGGGAGGCACCCGCGCAGGTCCTGCTGGTCGATCTCAAAATGCCCCAGATGGACGGCCTGCAGGTCACCGAGCAGGTGCGGGCGTTCGACCCAAGCATCATCATCGTGCTCATCACCGGATATGCCACAATCCCGGCCGCGGTAGACGCCATGAAGGCCGGGGCCTATGATTTCCTGCCCAAGCCCTTCACCCCCGAAGAGCTCAGGATAACCGTTGGCCGGTGCTTCGAGCGGTGGTTCTTGGCCGCCGAGTCCGAGAAGCTGCGCCGACAGAAGGAAGAGCTGCAGCGCACGTTCGCCACCTTCGTGTCCCACCAGCTCAAGGCCCCCCTGGGGGCGGTCAAGCAGTATCTCGACGTCCTGCTGCACACCTCCTCCCACCCGCTGCCGGAAACCGCCCTGGCCTGGATTACACGCTCGCAGGAGCGGCTGGCGGAGATGCTGGCAATCATCGAGGATTGGCTCACGCTTGCCAAGATCGAGAGCGAACGGCTGGGCGACAAGGACGCCACCGCGGACTTGTGCGCTATCGCTCGAAAGGCGGTGGACGCAGCCCAAGAACAGGCCCAGCCCGCCCAAGTCTCTGTGGACGCCCAGATCGCGCCGGATGCGGCGGCCTGGGTGCGCGGCGACGCGGTGGCGCTCGGCAACGTGGCCGCCAATCTTGTCGGAAATGCGATCAAGTACAATCGGCCCGGGGGCAGGGTTAGGGTGGGCGTCACACGTGAGCGGGACATGGCGATTCTCACTGTCAGCGACACGGGACTCGGCATTCCCCAGGACTGCCTGCCTCAGCTTTTCACCGAGTTCTTCCGGGTGAAAACAGACGAGACGCACGGCATTCCGGGGACCGGCCTCGGGCTTGCCATCTGCAAGAAGATCGTCGAAGGGCTCGGCGGAACCATTCGCGTTTCCAGCACGCTCAGTGCGGGAAGCACCTTCACGGTTCACCTTCCTGCCGCGGGGGAGAGCGCCCTCAGGGGTGCGTAGAGGCGAGCATGCTGGAGAGCCGTGCTCTGGCGAGAGACTGATGCGCCCGCTGGGAAGCAAGCTTCCCCTCTGGCTTCGATTGGCCCCGGCCGTTCTGTTCGTTTTGGCCGGCGGGGCTGTTGTTTCAGCGCTGATCGGCGCCAGCCTGGGGATTTCGACCCAGCTTATCCTCGCGCTGCTTGCGGTGATGGCCGTTGGCGTAGCTGCAACGCTCGGGTCTCTTTTCCTGACAACGCGAGGCCTCACCAACTCCCTCCGGCAACTCACCGCGGCGGCCGATGCGATTGCCCATGGAGACCTGGGCAGACGAGTCAACGTGGCAGGGGGTGACGAGGCCGGCCGGTTGGCCGCTTCGTTGAATGAGATGGTGGCCAGCCTGCACGCGAGGGCGCAACGCCTGGAGGAGGAAGAGCTCAAACACACCGAGGAGCTGATGCACCTCCAATCGCGCATGGCGCATTCCGAGAAGCTCGCCTCGATGGGACGGCTTGCAGCAGGCGTTGCCCACGAGCTGAATACCCCCCTGGGTGGTGTGCTCTCCCTCGCCATGTTGGCTCTGGAGGAATGCGACCAGAGCCATCCCGTACGGAAGGACCTAGAGGTCATCGTCAAGCAGGCGCTGCACTGCCGAGAGATTGTCAAGGGCCTCCTGGCTTTCGCGCACCAATCCGAGAGCGGAGCCGCCAAGACGGACGTCAACTCGGTGATCGAAAGCACCCTGGCGCTGCTGGAGCGGCAAGCCATATTTCAGAACGTTCGCACGAGACGCACGCTGGGAGAGGGCTTGCCCCCGGTCTTCATCGACCCCAGCCGGCTGCAATCGGTCATCATGAACATCGTGATGAATGCGGTGGACGCGATGGAGGGAACGGGTGCGCTTGGCGTCGAAACCGCCGTCGACGAGGCCGGCGAGCAGGTCCTGATCCGCATCAGCGACACGGGCAAGGGCATTCCCGACAAGATCAAGCCGCTCATCTTCGAGCCCTTCTTCACAACCAAGGAACCCGGCGAAGGCACCGGCCTCGGGCTTGCCATTGTCTACGGCGTTGTCAAGGGGGCCGGGGGCAGGATCTCGGTGGACAGCTCACCCAGCGGGACCACCTTTACGATATGGCTGCCCATCATGCGGCAGGGCGGCACGGAGGGCGACGTCCAATCCACCGCCCAGGGCGGCGTGTGAGGTCGTGAGCGGCGGCATACGTTCGGTAGAGGCAGGCCATGCAAGACGGGAAACACGTGATTCTGGTCGTTGACGACGATCCCGATGTGCGCGACGTGATCGGCCTCGTGCTTGCCAAGCACGGCTACGTGGTGGTCGGCGCCGAGAATGCCCGGCAGGGGCTGCAACGCTTCAGAGAGACCAACCCCGACCTGATCATCATCGACCTCATGATGGAGGAGGTGGATTCGGGAACGCACCTCGTCAAGAAGCTGCAGGCGCTGGGCAATGAGGCGCCAGTCTATCTTCTCAGCTCCGTTGGCGACGGCCTCAGCATGACGGTCAATCATTCGGACTTGGGGGTGACGGGTATCCTCCAGAAACCGCTTCTCCCGAGCACGCTGCTCTCTCTGGTGAGAGCAAAGCTGACATAGTGTGAGCCCGCCTCGCCGACCCCCTTCGACTGGCCTGCGGATCCTCGGCCATCCCCAGGTCCCTCAGGTACCGCGCGCGGGGCCCCTCTCCCGGCTTGCCCGAAGCCTCGGGATCCACCTTTCAAGTTGACAGCGAACCCTGGGCTGCTAGCATCCGCTCACCCCAACCACTTTTTTCCCGCTCCCCCGTTCTCACGTACTCCGTTCACGGAGGGGAAGGCGAAGAGCCGGTGAGCCTTGGCGTGAAGTGCCCCAAGTGCGGGTTGATGCAGCTGCCCGGGCCAACCTGCAAGTCCTGCGGGACGGCCTTGGGCGGTCGGGCGCGGCCAGCAGCCCCGCCGCCACCCTTCAGCCAGCCGAGGCCTTCAGTCGCCGAAACGGACCAGGGGGAAGTCCGCCAGCTTTTCTTTCATGGATCGGGCGGGTCGCTCTTCGGGATTCACATCGTCAATATGTTCCTGACGGTCGTCACCCTGGGGATCTACTATTTCTGGGCCAAGGTGAGGGTGCGGAGATATCTCTTGAGCGAGAGTGAATTCGAGGGCGACCGGTTCGCGTATCACGGAACGGCGATGGAGCTGCTGATCGGCTTCCTGAAGGCCGTGCTGGTATTCGGTGTCCCCTTGGTCCTTCTCGGCATCATCCGAGAGTTTCTGGTACGCATCCCTGCGCTAAGGGTCGTCTTGGGACTCGTTACCTACGCTGCCGTTCTCGTTCTCATTCCCTTTGCAATCGTGGGCGCGCGCCGCTATCGGCTGAGCCGAACGTCCTGGCGCGAGATCCGGTTCTCATTCCGCGGGCGGGCGCTAGACTTCATCAAGCTCTTCGTGGCGGGCTCGTTCCTCAGCGGCATTACGCTCGCCCTGTACTATCCCTTCTTCGAGACGCGGCGGCACGGATTCCTGGTGGCCCATTCCTACTTCGGCAACCAGAAGTTTGACTTCGACGGCAGGGGGCGCGACCTCTTCGGCAGCTTTCTCGTCGTGATCCTGCTCTTTTTCCCGACGCTGGGGTTGATCTGGTTCTGGTATCAGGCGAAGAAGCAGCGCTACTTCTGGGAACACACCTCATTTGTCAGCGCCCGCTTTCGTTCCACAGTGACGGGCAGGAGGCTGTTCTTGCTGACCCTGGGGAACCTCCTCCTGATCGTGTTCACTCTGGGTCTGGGCTTCCCGTGGGTCATGGTCCGGAATGTGCGGTTCGCCTTCAGGTACTTGACCTTGGAGGGTCCGCTGGATCTGTCCGGCATCCAGCAGGAGGCCCAGGCCGTCACCGCTACCGGCGAGGCGCTCGCCGGCTTTCTGGACGCAGGCTTTGACCTGGGCTAGGCGCGCATTCCCGGGGCTCCAGCGAACCATACGGAGTTCGCGGAGCGCTTAACCAGGACAGGGATCGCAACGAATGCGCACGGACTGGGAAGGACATTACCTGGACGGGCGGACGGCGGCGCGCCAGCGGGTGGTCATCCGCATGATGCGTCAGGGTCTCCAGGTGACCACGGAAAACGGAGTGTCATTCCTCTGGCGGTACAGGGATATCCGTCAGACCCAGGGCTCTTACGCCGGCGAGCAGATCCGCTTGGAGAAAGGCCAGGAGATTCCGGAGGTCCTCCTGATCTCGGACACGGCCTTTCTGACCGACGTGCATCGGATGGCGCCGGAGCTGACCACCCACTTCCACAATCCTGCCCGCCGCGGGACGCGGGCCGCCCTCACCCTCCTGGCGGCCGCAGGAGCGGTGTCGGCCTCTGCGGCCCTCTACCTTTGGGGAATTCCTGCCACTGCCTCAGTCGTCGCTTCCCGCGTTCCCGTCTCGTGGGAGGAGCGTTTGGGCCAAGCGGTGGTCGAGCAGCTGGCTCCACCGAGGAAGCGATGCGCCGACCCTGCTCGCGCCCGGATGCTCGAGGAGATCACGGCGACTTTGACCGCCCCCCTCCAGAACACCCCCTACACCTTCCGGGTGATGGTGGTCAACGACCCCATCGTCAACGCCCTGGCAGCCCCCGGCGGGTACATCCTGGTGTTCCGAGGATTGCTCGACCGGACCCGGTCGCCGGAAGAGCTGGCGGGCATCCTGGCGCACGAGTTCCAACACGTCCTCAAGCGCCACGCCACGCGGGCGCTGCTCCAGAACGTCTCCAGCGGACTGCTGGTCGCCGCCCTGATGGGGGACGCGAGCGGCGTCATGGCCTTCGGCCTGGAGAGCGCCCGGACCCTGGCGGCGCTGCGCTACAGCCGTCAGAACGAGGAGGAGGCGGACGCCGAGGGGATGCGACTGCTCATCCAGGCCGGGATCGATCCGGCCGGGATGATCGCATTCTTCGAGGTTCTGCAGCGGGGGGACAGCAGGGGGGCAGCGCTCTTTCAGTACCTATCCACGCACCCACAAACGCAGGAACGGGTCGAGCGACTGAAGTCGCTCGCGGCGCAGTCAGAGGTCAAACCGGTCAAGCTGCTGCCGGATTATGATTGGCGGGACATCCGGAAGATCTGCCAGAGGCTCGGCCCTCCCGCCTGATCTCACGCCTTGCCCCTGCTCCACCATTCCCACAGGTTGACCGCGCTGGTCAATCCGATCAGCAGCGCCGCTACCGGCACCGCCAAGTAGGCATACCCTGTCGGAACCTCCCAGCCGGTGTATGGGATGTCCATCCGGATCTGCATGATCCGCCAGCCCACCCCCAGCAGGATACACGCCATCGCGAGCATGGCCCCGCTGATCACCACCTCCGTCCCCCGTCGCACGCGGACCGGCAGACGGACCTGGATGAAGTCTATCACCAAGTGCCTGCCCCGCAGGTGCATCAGCGCCGTTCCCAGGAAGACCATCCAGATCATCAGAAACCGGGTGACATCGGGGATCCACACCGCGCCTATCCCGAACAGGTAGCGGCCGCCCACCTGGTACATATTCAAGAGGAAGATACCCAGCAGGGCGGCCCCGATAGCCGTCGAGAGGATCGCGTCGAGCCCCGAGCGCAGGATTCGCATGACCCCACTCACCGGAAGACCAGGTTGGGAACGAACGTCACCAGGGAGGGGATGTACGTGATCAGGGCCAGGACCGCGAGGAGTGCGACCAGGTAGGGGCCCACCGCGCGGACCAGCGCCTCGAACGAGATATCCGCGATCTTCGCCTCGAGAAACAGGAGTCCGCCCACGGGTGGGGTCAAGAGCCCGATCATCAGGTTCAGCACCACCACCACCCCGAAGTGAATCGGGTCAATTCCGAGGCCCTTGGCCACAGGCAGGAGCACGGGGAAGAAAATTAACATTGCCGGGATGGCGTCCATGATACAACCCAGGAAGAGGAAAAAGATGTTGACCACCAGGAGGAATCCGAATCGGCCCAGTCCAAGCACCTGGATGCCTCGCGCCACCTGGGGGCCGAGCTGCTCGTTGGCGACGATCCACGAATAGGCGCCAACCGTGGCGAAAATCGCCAGAATTGTGACCGATGTGGCCGCAGCTCGGGCGAAGATCCCGGGTAATGACCGCAAGTGAATTGTCCGGTAGGCAAGCATCCCTACCAGTAGCACATAGAAGACCGCGAGGAAGGCCACCTCCACGATGGTCACCACGCCGAAGACCACTCCGGCAATAATGATGCCCGGGGCCACGAGGGCCAGGAAGGCTTGGCCAAGCAACCGGAGAAACTCCATCAGACCGCGCTCAACATGGGTCGTGGGCAACGGGTGCCGCAGAGATTGCAGGTAAATGGTTACTGCCAGGAACACGCCCATCAAGAGGCCGGGCACGACCCCGCCCAGGAACAGTCGGCCGATGGACAGGTCGCTGATGACAGCCATGAAGACCATGGGGATGCTGGGCGGGATGATCGGACCGATGGTTGCTGCGGCGGCATTGATGGCGGCGGCAAACCGCCGGTCGTACCCGTCCCGCGCCATGGCAGGAAGAAGCACAGACGAGACGGCGCTGGCGTCGGCCACGGCCGACCCCGAGACGCCGGCCATGATCACGTTCACGATGACCGTGACGTAGGCCAGTCCCCCCTGGATTCGCCCGACGAAGTACTGGGAAAAGCGCGACCAGCCGCTCGGTGATTCCCGACTCGTTCATCAGCTCGCCCGCGAGCATGAAGAACGGGATCGCCACCAGTGTGATGTTGTCCACCCCAGACACCATGCTCATCGCGATGACGTTCAGTGGAACATCACCCCGGATGAGCAGGTAGAGGATGGCGCTTAGCCCCATGGCGGCCCAGATCTCGAAGCCGACAGCGCATAGCAGGAACAACAGGATGAAGAGGACGCTGATCATGGAGCGGCCATTATATCCCCCGAGGGCTCCCGCCTTGAGAGCGGGAGCCCTCGGGAGTCAGCCTACCGGAAGTCGCGGATCTGTTGCAGCAAGCCCTTCGGCCAGAGCTTCCCCTCGAATTGCTCCTCGTACAGTCCCTCCAATGCCTTCCGGATAGAAGGAAGGTCCGGCTCGATGACGGTCATTTTGGTGGCGAGAAACTTTGTCGCCTCGTCAAGCTCTTGCAGGGTGAGCTGGGTCTCGAGGTTCCCGGCCTCCTCCGAGGCCTCGTAAAGGGCCTTCTGTTGCGCCGGGGTCAGCGCATCCCAACGCTCGGCGCTGATGTAGAAGGTCTCGACGTCCCGGACGTAATGCGTGAGGGTCAGGTGCTTTTGCACCTCGTAGAACGACATGTTCTTGATCGGAATGACGCCGTTCTCCTGGGCATCCACAACCCCCTGCTTCAGGGCCATGTAGAGATCGGCATAGGGAATGACCTGAGGGTTTGCCCCCAGTCGCTGAAACACGGCCCGCGCCAGGACGCTCTCCGCGATCCGGATCTTCAACCCCTTGAAATCTGCTGCCGTCCGAACTGGCTTGTCCCGGGTGCTCAGCTCGCGCGGGGCCGTGTCCCCGTTCATGTTGATGACCTTCACCTCCGTCGCCTTCTCCGCGGCCTCGAGGTGCGGCTTGAAGATGGGGGACAGCAAGACGCGGCGCATATGGTCATAGTCCCGGTACAGGAAAGCCACGGACGTGATCTGGAAGACTTCGCCCCCCTTGATCCAAGCGTAGGTGTTGATCCCTCCATAGACCATCTCGATGCTGCCCGCCTTCATGCCGGTGAACATGTCCAGGATGCCGCCGAGCTGGCTGTTGGGAAAGACCTTGATCTCGATCTCCCCGCCCGTCTTCTGGGCCACCAGCTCGGCGAATTTCAACGCAGCCTTGTGGGTGGGCGAGGTGTCCGCCCGAATATGCCCTAACTTCATGCTGACCTTGGCTGCCTCGGCCATCGTTGTGGAAGCAACCACCGCCAGCGCGGCGACCACAATGAGGACCGTCAAGCCTTTCCATTCACGTCGCATGAGTCCCTCCTTGCCTCCCAGGCTCGGGGAGCGCCCGGCCAGCTCTAAAGGAACTTCACCCGCCGAAGATGCTTGTCCATGTGCTGCTGATTGGACTCATCTCCGCCAGGGAGGTTGCCGCTCCTCCACACCGGCGGGGTGACGCCACGGCGCACCAACTCTTCCACCGTCGTGACGACCAGGCAATTCAAGACGAAGGCGGTCCCCAGTGACGAGGAGGGACCTACCTTCTGTGGGCAGCCCGGAACGTCCACGACCGCATCGCCATACGGCATCCAGGTGTTCAGAAAGATGTCGGCGATCTCGAACAGGTTCTGCCGGCTCGGGTGTCGGGCCGGATGATCCGCGGGGACTCGCCGCGCAAACTCCGTCGAGGTCACTCCGATCACGCTAGCCCCCAGCCGCTTCCCCTCCATAGCCGCATCAATAGTTGCCGCGTTGATCCCGTAGGCGTTGGAGATTATCAGGACATCCCCCTTGCCAACCCCATGGTACTTGAGGATGGGGATCACATAGCCCGGGGTCCGTTCGATCAGCATGGAGCGCCAGGCCCCATGGGAAACAGAGAACCCGGGATCCAGGATAGGATAGATCGGCACCAGACCGCCTGCCCGCCAGAACATCTCCTCACAGGCGATGTAGCTGTGGCCGCCCGTCCCGATCACGTAGATGTACCGATCCTCCTGGATGGCGTCGGCCAAACGGCGGGCCGCACGACCGATCGGCTCCCGCTGCGTATCCACGATCTCTTGTAGCATGGCCGTGACGGCCGCATGGTATTGCGTGATTCCATCCATGATCGACTCCTTCTACGTCGTGCAGGCCTCAGGCGAGACCAGCTTCAGGCATCAGCAGAGGCCGGCCTGCCGGAGCGCTGCAGCGGCGCTCTTCCGGGCCTCGCGGGCCACTTGGAGGGGCGGGCGGTTCCAGTACTGCGGGCGGAAGATCTCGACGGAGAACCCACCCGCGTAGCCGACGGCCTTGAGGGCCCGCAGGATCCCCGCCAAAGGGAGGATGCCCTTCCCCGGGTAAAGGCGCAGCGCGTCGTGCATCTTTCGTCGCGGCGATCGCTCCACGTCATTGACGTGCACGATGAAGATCTTCTCCGGATTCACCTGCCGGATGGAGGCTAGACTCGATCCGCCGGCGAAGAAATGGAAGGTGTCGAGCACAAGGCCAACGTTGGACCGGGCCACCTTCTCGACAATGGCGGCGCACTGGGCCAGCGTGTTCACCGTGCAGTCCGCGAACCCCAGGAATTCGTAGGCCAACCGGACATCGTAGGGCCGCGCCATGGCCGACAGCTGGCGCAGGACGCGGACCGACTCCCGCTCGATGGCCGCCAGCGAGACCCCCTTGGGACGCGGACTCGGCACCACGATGACCGTCTCGGCGCCGATGGCCTGTGCCACCCGGCAGAATCGCCGGAAATCCTCCAGCATCCGGACGTGCCCCGAGGGGTCGTTGAACGTCACATGTTCCACCGAGTTCAGCGTCGCGGCCCTGAGCCCCGCACGCCGGAGATCCCGCTTGAGCGCGGGGAGGCCGCCCCGCTCCAGGTACCCCATCAGCTTCCCGGCCCAGATCTCGACAAACTCGAATCCCGCCCTGCCCGCCACCGCGATATCGGTCGCCAGGTCGGCCTTGAGCGTGGTAGCCCCGTTCAGTCCAAGCTCCATCAGGGTCCCTCCTTCCCCTCCCGGAAATGTGTGGACGATCGCGCCGCCACTTTAGACCTGTCGAGAATCCGCGTCAAGGCGCCGCCCTTGCCTGTGCGCGGGGCTGCACCTTCGGGTTGGTGGTCCGGCGGAGGAGCTTCCGGAGGGAGTCGGGATGGGTCACGAAGGTGGGGGTGTCTTGGCGCGCGCGCTGAGGTTCTCGTGCAGGAAGAATGTGGAAGAGGCGGCGTTGGTCGTCCCTGGCGCGCAGGCCTTCAGCTTCGTGACGCTGAAAAAAAACGGCGAGGACGCGTCTCGTCTTTCCGTCCTCGCCGACAGAATCTCGGCACCCCTCGCACTCACGCCGTGCGGAATGCAGCCTCTCCGATCCCGTCCAGACTCAGGCCCCCAGGAACTCTTTTTGGAACCGGCGCCATGTCTCCTCGTCTACATGCTCCAGCAGGCCGTCCACGTGCACGCCGCCATCTGCCGCAGTGAGGCCCACCAGAGCATGCTGCTCCACCCTCAGCATGTCGGACAGGAACTTCTGGAGCCGCGATACCTCCATCCTCAGCCAGGCCAACGCATCCTCGCCCACCTTCAATCCGGAAAGGTTGGCGGCCAAGCCCGTCGGCCGCAAGGCCACAAACCAGCCGCGGGTGTAGGGATCCCGCCTGAGCAGGGTGGGGTTCTTCACGAGCTCCCTATTGACCGCGCACACCTCTCCATCCATCGGCGCCCGCAGGGTGGCCGTGCGCCCACCCTGGCGGATCGTCACGAACGGCTCCCCCTCCTTCACCGTAGCACCGACCGGCGGGAGCGCGATGTCATCGATGTGACCCAGCAGTCTCTGGAGGAAGTCGTCCACGCCCACCTTGACTTGGCCGGAGAACAACAGGTTCGTCCAGGTGTGCCCTCGATGGAAGAAAAGCCCGCCGGGGACGCTGAAGTGTTCCGGTTGGAGGCCCGGCAGGAGAAGGTCCATCACCGCCTCTGCGAGCGGAGCCGGCGTCTTCGTTCGCCGCGCCATCCGCCACCGGATCACCAGGTCCACCGTGACGAGCAGGATGATCGTCAATCCCACGAGAATGACAACCATCGGCGACCCTCCTCTCCCTCCTCGTTCACCCGTTGGCCGGTGAGAATCTCCACAATCCACCGGGAGCGATTGTGTCCCTCGCGCCCCCCCTTCAGCATTGTATCACAGGCCATTACATTCTTCATTACTGCCGGCGTCAGAGATGCAGAATATCCGAGGGACAATAGCCGATCCGGATTGTCCTCTATCACCGAATAGCTCCCCTTCATAATATGGAGCCAAAGCCGGGAGAAATCGATGTCGAAGAGGCCGAGAAGCCAATGATTCCGCGTGCGGTAATGTTCTTGCGGCCCTGTTCGCCCTCGAGAACCGCAAGGGCATGGCAGGAGATCAACTCACGCAAAAGCTTACGCCCATGTCCGTCGAATCCGTCCCGCCGCGCCGCTGCCGACACGGCAGCCTTCTTCTTCTTCTAAGAAACTGACTGCCCGGCGGCAGGCACCAGTTGGAATCCGAGCGCCCGGGCCTGAGCATACAGACGGGATTCCAGGCGCTTGCGATACATGCCCTCGTGCTTCGCGAGCTGGCTCTCCGCGTACGGCTCGCGCGTGGTGAGCAGGTGGTAGACGATCCGGGCGAGCTTGTGCGCGGTGGCGGTGATCGCCTTCGGGGCGCCGAGCTTGGCGCGCATCCGCCGAAAGAAGGCGCCGAGCGCGGAGTGGCTCCGGTACAGACTCTGGGCCGCCATCCGGAGGGCCTGGGCGACCCGGTGCTTCACGTGGCGGGTCTGGACCGAGAGGACTTTCCCGCCCGAGATGCGGTTGTCGGGGCAGAGGCCCAGCCAGGAGGCGAAGTGCTTGGCGCTGGGGAACTTCCCCAGATTGCTGCCGAGCTCCGCGAAGAGCGTGTAGACAGTGGCGGTGTTGAGGCCCGCCACTTGGGTGAGATCGATCCCAAGGATCCGGTAGAGCTCCGTCCGGAGATCGAACCGCGGGGCGTTGCCCTGGGGTTTGCGATGGGTGGTGGTCGCCGGCGAGAGCGGAGACACGGCGGGGTCGCTCACGGACTCGAAGGTGGCGAGCAGCCCCTGGACCTCCCGGTCGCACTCGCTGATCAATTGCTGGTAGTGCCGGTACGCCCCAAGGGACTGGCGGAGGGTGAAGAGATGCTCCCGCCGGTAATCGCCCACGAGGGCCTTGGCGATCGTCTCCGCGGAGGCCTTGATGCGGTGATCCCGGTGCCCGGCCAGCACGTGGGGGTCCCGTTCGCCCGCCAGGAGGGCATCGAGGATGGCGAGGCCGGTGACGCCGGTGATGTCGCTCAGCACGTGATGGAGCTGGAGGTTCATCTGGTTGAGAGCCTTCTGGAGGTGCTGCGTGTGCACGGCCGCCAGGCGCACGAGGTTGTCTCGGTGCCGCAAGAGGCTGCGCACGGCGCAGACCGTCTCCGGCGGCCGGAAGGAGGCCCGGAGGAGCCCCACGGCGTGGAGGTACTGGAGCCACTGGCAGTCCTGCACGTCGGTCTTCCGGCCCGGGACGTTCTTCACGTGGCGCGCGTTCACCAAGCAGACCTCGAGGCCGCGGGCTTCCAAGATCTGGTACAGGGGGATCCAGTACACGCCGGTGGACTCCATCGCCACGGAGGTGACCCCGCACTGCGTGAGCCAGGTGGCGACCGCGAGCAGATCCTGCGTGAACGTGCCGAACCGCCGGATGGGCTGGGGATCCCGCTCGAGCGGCACGCACACGTAGATCTCGGTCGCCCCGATGTCGATCCCCGCGGCGTTCGGGTTCAGGACCGGGGGCGTGGCAGCTCGCGTCGTCTGTCTGCGGCCTCTGGGCATGGCGGTCTCCTCCGTGAGGGTGAAGGCCATGGCCGGCAGGCGGCCCCGGTCGTGCGGGAGAGCAGGTACTCTTCTAAGCGGGATCGCCGTCAGGCGCGAGAAGCGCCTGGGTGTCACCAGTGGCTTGCGCACGCGACCGGGCACCATGCTAACAGCCGGGCTGCAGAACATCATGAGCACCAGTGGCGCGTCGGTGTTTTGCTTGCCTCTGTCGGCCTGGCGGCCTAGAGCGTACCGCAGACGCGTGTCCGGTGGAACCAGTTTCTTCCGCCATTGCCCCAGCCGTGCGAGGCTGGGTTGAAGCTAACA
>CAWJHW010000004.1:0-845616 GCA_963842855.1 uncultured Methylomirabilota bacterium | reverse complement strand
AGCAGGCCGCTGAAAAACTCGTTTGACTGATAGGCGAAAGCTCTACACACGTCGATCGGCCGCGAAACACATCAAGGGAAGGAAAACGGGTCGAGTGTCGATCCTGAGCCTCCACAGGCCATCTGGGAGCTATTCGATGATTCGCCTTGGGGGTACCTGGAGACCAAATCGATGACCCCCGAAAATAGTTTTTCAGCAACCTGCTAATGGCCTGCCTCGCGCGCCTGAGCCCCCTGCGTGCACTCCGATGGTGCGGAACATTCTACGCGGAACTCTTCAGGAACACCCCGGAGTATCTCCTCTTGACTTGGGTCCACTTCCTGCCGCCGCTGGCCCTCACCCTGCTTCTCCGCACCAGGATCAACTTCAGCCCCTTCTTCTCTGCCCTGGTGGCTCTCGGCCTGGCTTCCAGTGGCTACTTCACCGAGACGCTCCGAGGCGGGATTCAATCCATTCCTCCCGGACACATTGAGGCCGCCCGCTCCACGGGCACGTCCGGAGTCCTCACCTTCCGCTTCATGGTCCGCCGATGGCGTGCGCGCCCGTTACCGGGCGGATGGTTCCGCCGAAGGCCGGGGAGAATCACAGGCTCTTCTGCAACACCGCCCGAACACGGGCAACGACGATCTGCCCGTCACCCTCCCGCAGCCCTGCCGGATGGATGGTTAGGATTCCCTCCGCGGCACGGCGCTCGTTCAGGTGGACGGGCGGCTCACCACGTTGGAGCTCCATGCTGATAGCCGAGGCCGTACGTCCGAGGGCTGCTTCTTCAAGCAACAGTTCCAGCAGAGGGAACCGCCCCGTTTCGGATGCGGACAAGAGTCGCACGCGGATGTGCGGGAGATCGGACAGGCCTTCCGCAATCGCGACCAGTTGGGCTTCTCTCGCCGCAAGCTCCGATCCGGCGTCCATCCTCACAAATCGCTCTAGCGCGACGAGCAGGCCGACGATCTCCTCCTTCCCGACCTTGAAGCCACGACCCAGCCCATGGTGGGGGATCCCGTGCAGGGCCCGGCGTGGAATGAGAAGTTCTGGGGGCTCCCAGGTCTCCGGTGCCACGTCCATATCCAACTGCTGGAGGGCGGCCGCGGCAATCAGATGACGGCGGCCACAGAGCATGCCGGTGCTTTGCGGGCCCCGGATGGCCTTACCGCCACTGAAGGCCACGAGGTCCGCCCCTTCGGTGATGAACCGCCGCAGGTTCCCGACCGGCGGAAGCTGCGCCGCGGCGTCTACAATCACCGGCAGCGTATGCCGCTTGGCTACTCCCGTGACCTCAGATAACGGAGGATCGTTGGAGCTGGTTGCCGTGTAGGCGATAGCCGCAGTCCGTGGCGTGATGGCCGCCTCAAGCTCCCATGCCTCGACGCCGCGCACCCCGGCGCCGACAATGCGATCGTTGAACCCGACCTCCCGGATCCGGGCACCGGCCGCCCGAATGGCATGGTCGTACGCCGTCCGGTGCGTCCGGCACATGAGGACCTCATCGGGCATTCCCTCCGTGTCGAGCAGGCGCTCCATTCGGGTCACGTCCAGTCCCGTGAGGCAGGCTGCGGTCCCGAGGGTCAATGCTGCCGCCGCTCCGGACGTCACGAGCCCCGCCTCAGCGCCGGTGTGCTGCGCGATCACCGCGCTGGCCTTGGCTTGCAGCTCCGCGATATCCACGAAGCTCTGGGCCGCCTCCCGCATCGCCTCCAGTACCTCGCGGGCCATCAAGCTGCCTCCCAGTCGGGTCAGGAGGCCGGCTGCGTTGATCCGTTTCCGAATTCCCAAGCGGTCGTAGATATCCATGCCAGCCATCATCTCCTCCCCCCACCCCAAGGGTCGCCAGATCCCAGGCCGACGCCGGCCCGTGGGAGGGCCTCGTCTCGGCGTACCTGATCGGGCTCCGGAGACATCACCGGGACTCCCGTCTCCTCGGAGGCGAGGCGAGAGTATCGAGGCGTCGCGGTTGTGTCAAGGCGGCGTGCACGCTCCAGGCTGCCCGCGGTTCGGCGGATACGCGGCTCGCATCCGTCCAAGGATCCCGTAACCCACGACCAACCTCAAGACGACGTGACAAGCGGAACAAGCGGAATATTGGTCTTGACATTGGCCTCCGGGTGGAGGTATCTGTTTCCTGTCTAAGAACAGGGCCCTAGATGGGATTTGGTCCGTCGCCCCGCAGGAATTGCACAACGTCCACCCATCGAAGCCACCGAACGGTTTGCACGACAAGGTCCGTGCCGAGCCGTCTGATAGATGATCGCGGTGAACCGAAGGAGTCATTGTCGTCCTCGGAGCTTCTCGGCGTCTCCAGGGACCCTGAGAGCGGGAGGGCGATCTCACCGTTAGCCTTCCGCTTGCAGATATCATCCCCCTTCCATCAGCGTCCAACAGACGGGAAACCTCGCGATCATCCTCCAAATGAACAGCGGAATCCACGCTCGCTCCGCACCCCCGGGGAGTCCGCCCCTAGGTTCTGTACGGAGGGCAGTTCTTCGGTGAGTGACCGTGTGTTTGTTCGAGAGAGGACAACAATGTTCGGCCGTCCGACCCGACAGGAGGGGGAACGGCCGTGAGCATCTCGGTCGGGACTCCAGTCGAGCGGACGGGCTTGGTGCCCTTTTCGGGAATCCGGAGGATCTTCGAGCGCGCGAAAACTCTCGAGCGTGAGGGCCGTCCGGTGATCTTCCTGGAGACCGGCAGGCCGGACTTCGACACCCCGGTGCACGTCCGGGATACCCTGAGAGGGTGAGAGCATGGCCAAGCAAAAAAAGTTCGGTTTCGCGCAGTACCTCAGCAATGCCACGCAGCTCATGGCCTTTTCAATTGTGGCCCTTGTTGCGTGGGAGGCGGTGGTCCGTCTCGGCGATATCCCTAAGTACCTCGTCCCCAATCCTTCCGCGGTGATCATGTACATGGCCGAACACCCGGGTTATATCCTGTACCATTCCTGGATTACCCTGGAGGAGACGGTCCTGGGATTCTTGGGTGGGGCGCTCCTAGGGATCATAAGTGGTATCGGCATTCACTTCTCGGCGTACCTGCGCAAGACCCTCTACCCGGTCCTCATCGCCTTTAACACTATCCCCAAGGTGGCGTTGGCTCCCCTCTTCTTGGTGTGGTTCGGGTACGGGTTGCTCCCAAAGGTTCTCATCGCCCTGCTCATCGCCTTCTTCCCGCTCGTCGTCAATACCATCGACGGGTTAGCCTCGGTGCCGATAGAGCTTATCGAGCTTGCGGATATCTTCCGCGCCAGCGAGTGGCATAAGTTCTGGAAGGTGTCGTTCATCCACTCGCTGCCCTACATCTTCACGGGATTGAAAGTCTCGGTCGCTACCGCGGTCGGGGGGGCCGTGGTGGCAGAGTTCATCGGCTCCAATACCGGTCTGGGCTACATCATTGTGATGGCGAATACGTCGGTGAACCTCGCCTCCATGTTCGCTGCCTTCGTTCTCTTGACAGTAATCGCACTTGGCATGTTCTTTCTCATGGAACGGGTCCAGATCGTGGCGATCCCCTGGTCCCGGTACTAGGGACTCCCGCGCGTGAAAACCGAGCCGAAAACGCTCCAGGTTGGACCCGATGCAAACCCCGAACGAAACGAGGAGCTCTCTGCGATGAAACGCATGCTAATGCTGTACTGTAGTCTCTTCGTCATCCTGGTCGGATGGTTCGTGCCCGCTTCTGGAGCCGACCAGCTTGAAAAGGTGACGTTCAGGCTCGACACCACCTTCATCCCCAAACACGGGCTCTTTTTCGCCGCCCTTGGCAAAGGCTTCTACAAGGACGAAGGCCTCGAGGTGGAGATTGTCCCGTCCACCGGCTCCATGGCCACATCTCAAATCATCGCTACGGGCAGGGAGGCCTTCGGTTTCGCCGATGCAGGCACCATGGTCTTGGCGCGGCAACAGGATGCCAAAGTCAAAATGATCGCCGTCATCCATGCCAAGAACCCCTTCTCCGTGGTGACCCTGGCCAGCAAAGGGATCCGCGAGCCGAAAGACCTCGAGGGGAAGACGATCGGCATCGACCCGGGCGGGACGCTAATCATGTTTCCCATCTTTTGTTCGCTGACAGGCATCGACTGCAAGAAGGTAACGATCGTCACCATCGATAACGCGGCCAAGGTCCCGGGGCTCCTCGCGGGACGCTTCGATGCCATCGGGGGGTACAGTGTGTCCGATCCGCCGGTCATCGTCGGGATGGGTGAGACCCCGTATGTGATTCCCTGGAGCAAATACGGGTTCAACGCCTACTCCAACGGGATCATCGCCAATGAGAAACTCTTGGCGGAAAACCCCGATCTGGTCAAGAAGTTCCTCCGCGCCACCATCCGCGGCATCAAGTACGCCAATGACCACCCGGACGAGGTCGCCAAGATCTTTGTCTCCTATGTGCCGGCGATAAATTTGGTCGCGGCCAAGGTCGGCATCGAGGCGGCGGCGGAGCGACTCTGGACCGAAGAGGCCATCGAACACGGTATCGGGTATATGACGGACGCCAAATGGAATGAGGTGCAGGACAATCTGGTGAAGTATCTGAACCTGAAGGAGAAGTCCGCTCCCGAGAAGCTGTACACGAACCAATTCCTGCCAGGCAAGGTGCAATGACGTGCCAGGATGGGAGAACCCCCACGCAATGGAAGCCCCGATCGCCCTTGAGCTCCAAGAAGTAACGAAAATCTTCGAGGCGGCCGAGGGGGAGATCACGGCCGTGGACCGATGTTCGCTCGCCACACGCCAAGGGGAGTTCGTCTGCATTCTCGGCCCTAGCGGCTGTGGCAAGACGACCCTGTTACGAATCGCGGCGGGACTCATAACCCCGACGTCGGGGCGGGTCCTTTTTGAAGGGGTGCCGACGGAGGGCCCGCCCCCAGGAATCGGAATGGTATTCCAGCGGCCCGTCCTGTTACCTTGGAGGACGGCTGTTGATAATGTCCTCCTCCCTCTGGAGTTCCTCGGCCAGGATGTGAAGCACCTGAGGCCCAAGGCCGTGGAGTTGCTAAAGCTCGTCGGCTTGGAGGGGTTCAACCGTAGCCACCCGTACGAACTCTCAGGAGGGATGCAACAGCGGGTGGCCATCAGCCGCGCCTTGATCCACGATCCGAAGGTCCTCCTGATGGATGAACCCTTCGGGGCCTTGGACGCGATGACCCGCGATACGATGAACCTCGAACTTCAGCGCATCTGGCTGGAAAAGAAGAAGACGGTCCTGTTCGTGACGCACAGTATTGATGAAGCGGTGTTTCTCGCCGATCGCGTCCTGATCATGAGCAAGCGACCGGGCCGGATCATTGAAGAAATTCCAGTGGCCCTGGACCGGCCGAGGAAGCTGGAGGACCGCTTTACGAAGCAATTTGCCGAGTCGGCTTTGCATGCCCGTGGATGCATTTACGAGCAGACGTAGACCGCTGCCGGAAACCCTAAGAAGAGGAGGACAGGCCGATGCGAAGACAGATCAAGGTGACCGTGTTGCTTAGCCTGGCGGCCGTGATGATCGTGGCCCTGTGCGGGACGGCAATGGCAGGAGAAGCGCCGCGGAAGGTGACGTTCCGGCTGGACACCTCGTATCTTCCCAAGCATGGGATTTTTTTCGTAGCCCTGGACAAGGGGTTCTATCGGGAAGCAGGGCTTGACGTGACCATCACCCCCGGCACGGGGTCCATGGGGACGGTCCAGACGGTGGCGGCCGGGCGCGATGCCTTCGGCTTTGCAGATGCGGGGACGATGATCCTGGGTAGAGCGCAGGGCGCCATGGTCAAGAGCATCGGGATGATCCACGCCAAGAGTCCGTTTTCCGTGATCACCCTCAAGAAATACAACATCAAGACACCGAAAGAGTTGGAGGGCAAGAGCATCGCCAGCGAACCCGCAGGCAGTTCCTTCATCATGCTGCCCATCTTCTTCAAACTGGCTGGCGTGGATGGCAGCAAGGTGAAGGTGATCCCCACCGATCCAACATCCAAGGTGCCGGGCCTGCTGGCAGGACGATTCGATGCGGTGGGGTCGTACCTCGTGTCGGACCCGCCGGTCATCGTGGCGAACGGCGAGGAGCCGGTGGTCTTCGCCTATAGCGATTACGGCTTCAAGATGTACTCCAACGGGCTCATCGCCACGGACAAGCTGATCAAGGAAGACCCTGAGCTCGTGCGCAGGTTCGTCCAGGCAACCTTCAAGGGGATCAAGTACGCGAACGACCACCCGGACGAGGCAGCCGCCATCCTGGTCAAGAACGTTCCCGAAATCAACATCCAGGCCGCCAAGATCGGCGTCGAGCTGGCGTGCAAGATCCTCTGGACCGACGAAGCCATGGCCAACGGGATCGGCTACATGACCAAGGAGATGTGGGAGGTCACCCAGAAGAATATGGTTGACTACATGGGCTTGAAGCAGCCATTCCCCGTAGAAGAGCTGTACACTAACGGGTTTCTGCCTGGCAAGATCTAGAGACGGATTCCGGACATGTACGGAGAAAGGGGACGAATCGGGTTGATCGTGCCATCCAACAACACCGTGGTCGAGCAGGAGTTCCGACGCATCCTGCCTGAAGGGATCACGAGCTACGCGACCCGGATGCGGAATACGAAGGCCGACATCGGTGACCTTGAGATGATGGTTTCCCATGCGACACGGGGAGCCGACGAGCTATCCACGGCCGAGGTAGACGTGATCGCGTTTGCCTGTACCGCCGGGAGCTTACTCCACGGGATCGAGTGGGAACGCAAGCTGCGGAGTGACCTCGAGAAGGCGTCCGGGGGCATTCCGTGCATCACCACATCCCAGGCAGTCATTGATGCCTTCGGGCACCTGGGCCTGCGACGGCTCGTGGCAGCCACCCCGTACGTTGACGAACTGAATCGCGCCGAGAAGCGGTTCTTCGAGGCCAGCGGATTCGAGGTGCTCGATATCCGCGGGCTGGGCATTCGCCGTGCGGCGGATCTCGGCAGGTGCTATCCCAAGGAAGCCCTGGACCTCGCCATGAGCTTGCCGTACGAAAAAGCGGATGGGATCTTCATCAGCTGCACGAACTTCAGAACCATCGATATCTTGTCGGAGCTCGAAGAACGGATGGGGAAGCCCGCGCTGTCCAGCAACCTGGCCACGCTCTGGGCTGCAATAAAATGCTTGCCGAAGGCGTGTGGTCCCATCCGCGGATTCGGGTGCTTGCTTCACTCGTGACGTGCGAGGGAGATTCGCAAGTCACGCTGACCGGTGAACGGACTGAGCACGTCGACGGGTGGGTGCGAACAGGAGACTGTTCGCACCCACCCCTTTCTCTGCATCCTTCGACTCGCAACCCCCCTGTCGAACAGAGCGCTGGATGCTCCCACGTCGTCGCGGACCATTGGGGTAAAAGCGGAGGAACAAACCGATGGCACGGCTCTTTACCGACCCAAGAACTGTTGAGCAGATGACCGGGTTGAGCCTCAAGGGCACCATGACCATGCCCACGCAGGACCATGATCGCAGACAAGTCCTGCCGCTGGTCCTGTCCGCCGACCGGCAGGAGTACCTGCTGGTCCGGCATATCGATAGCAGCAACGTCGCCGCCTGCGGATTCAACCTGATGCCCGTCCTCATGTTCTCCCCATACTGGCTTCCCGAGCCGGCCCGGGGCGTCCATCAGACGATCGCAGACGCGGTGCGGTCGGTCCTGGGGTCCGAACATCTCACGGTGGATGCGATGACCCCGGTCTCCGTGTATGAACAGCTCCGCGCCGTCGTCCGGGTGGACGTTGAGCGTGAGGCGGTCTCCCCTGTAGACGCCTATCGCATCCGACGACAAGATGTCCTCCGGAAGTTCAATCACCATCGGACGCAGACGGCCGACGTGGCGCGGGTCCTCATGCGGGGCCACCCGCACCTCGGCCGCCTCGAGGCCTGGCTCGGTGACAGGTCCAACACCTGCTTCGCGCTCCTGGACGAGATGGCAGCGCAACGAGGCCTGTCCGCCCTCCTGGGGACGTGGTTCACGAATTTCCAGGAGCTTTCCGGCCTCCGCGGCTCCCTTGCGGACGAACTGGGCTATGCTGCTCTCAATCTGGTGAAGACCGACGAGATCTGGGTCCTGGCCCCGGTCGGGTACGCGGTGGACGGGATTCCGGCAGTCCGGCGATACCCTGGCCTGGCCCACGCGGTCCAAGACCTCGTGGGGAGCGGAACGGTCGGCTTCGAGACGGATACGCTCGGCGCCTCCCGCCTGCTGGACCTACGCGACCAGGGTGTCGCCTTGGCCGACGGCGGGATGGTGCTTCGGGATTGGCGCGAGGAGAAGGCATCCTACGACGCCCCCTATTTCGTCGTGGGGGCCCTAGCCTCCCGCGACGCGATCGAGGGTGCCGCGAGCTTCGCCAGCGAAGCCATCAAGGCCGGCGTGGAGATTACGGAGCGGGACGTCGATCGGGTCTACATGAGCCGCCTCGCCGAGTTTCAGAGGCGACACCAGCTCCCCCTGAAGCTCGACTTCTACTTCGTCAACAACCATGCCGCCTCACGGACGATCCTCCCGTCCCGGCCGACCAACTACAAGCTCTCCAGAGGAATCACCGCACTGCGAATCGACGCCGGGATCTTCCTCGTGGATGACGGCTTGGTGCACGCCTGCACGGACATCGCGCGGACGGTCACCACCACGGAGGCTGCGACGGAAGTCTTCGATGTCATGGAGCGCGTCGTGCTGGAGGACATTATCCCGAGCATCTTGCCGGGCATGAGCGGCGAGGAGATCCACCGGATGGGCGTCGAGCGAATGGGTGCCCACGAGGCCGTTTTCCACACACACGGCTACATGCCCGACAGCTTCTCATGGCGGCGGGGCTATACCCGGGATATCGGCCATGTGATCGAACGGCAGGAATCGTACACCTTCGGGTTCAAGCCCGGCGTGAAGCGACCTGTCCATGCCGGGATGGTGGCCTGTGTGGAGTTCCACTGCACCCACGACGCTCATTGCATCATCATCGAAGACACGTTCGTGATCGACGACGGAGGCCCGATCATCATCAGCCGACTGCCGGAGGAATTCGGGCCGGAAGGCAAGGTGACGCGACGCAGGCGGGGACCGCTGACCCGAATCAAATCTTGACGCGCACGCCATTACAGTGATGGAGTCCTGGTGGCGCCTCAGGAAAAGGCTGATGAGATAGCGGAGCGTGCGCTGAAGATCCTGGATCAGGACCTCAAGTGGCGCGACCTGCATGGCAAGTAGCTTGGGAAAAAACGCAGAACAGGAGGCCTGTATGATCATCGATTGCCACGGCCACGTCTTCCAGCGCTGGGCCGATCTCTGCGGCCACGAGTCCCAGGAGGTCCATCGGAAATACATCCAGAAGAATGTGACCCGCCCGTCGGCCAAGGTCCGCCGGGCTAGGGACGGCGTCCCGGCCGACGCCAAGGACCTGTTCCTGGGGGGGGACAATTCCTGGGCTGGACTCCGGCACGACGTCCAGTTCCGGGTGGGACCGTACGGACGCCTGGAGTACACTCTGAACGGCGAGGACTACTACATCCAGTACATGCCGGTCGGCATGGCGGAGATCGAAGCCCCGCCTGAGCTGCAACTGGCTCAGATGTCTTACGTCGGGGTGGACCACTGGGTCCTCCAGGCGGGGATGAGCTACGGCCTAATGAACGACTACAATGCCTTCTGCCAGCACCAGTACCCGGACAAGTTCACCGGACTGTTCCATGTCGATGAACCCATGGCGGACAGGCCGCGATGGATGAAGGAGATGGACCGCGCGAGACACCAGTTGGGACTTCGCGGGATCTACTACCAGCTCGATGGCTTCAGCCGGTACGGGTTCCAGTGGGCCTTTGATGACCCCCGCTTCGATCGGTTCTGGGAAACCCTCGCCTCGTTCCGGATTCCCGTCTTCTTTGAGTGCTCGAACGTGCCCGACTACGATGAGCAGAGCTACATCGCGAACATGAAGCGGCTCGACGGACTGCTGACCCGCTTTCCTTCCATGCGATGGCTCCTGGTGATGGGCCCCCCCGTCCAGTTCTTTGCCAAACACGGGACCTGGCAATTCCCAGACGAGGTGGCGAGGACCTACGGGCGCGAAAACTTGCAGCTCGAGATCATGTTCGCCATCACCTGGGGAGGAGCGTGGGACTACCCCTACCCCGAAGCGCAGGCCCTGATCAAAGACCTCCGCGACCGATACGGTGCCCGGAAGCTCATCTGGGGATCCGACATGCCCAATGTCGAGCGCTTCTGCACCTACCGCCAATGTTTGGAATACGTGCGCAAGTACTGCGACTTCCTTACCGCAAGCGAGAAGGACCTGATCCTCGGGAAGAACGTTGCCGAGCTGTGCGGGATTGGACAGCACTGATCCTGATCGTGCAAAGTGCCCACAATCTCTTCTCAACCATCGGGAGGCGAACGCTCATGACGACGCGACCCCCAGCCGAAGTCGGCATGCCCCTCGAGGCCGTGGATACTCCTGCTCTCTTGCTGGACCTGGACGCATTCGAAAAGAACGTCACCCGGCTCGCCGCGGCTGCGGCCGGCGCGGGCATCCGGCTGCGTCCTCACGCCAAGAGCCACAAGTGTCCCGTGATCGCGCTACGCCAGATGGCGAGCGGCGCCGTCGGGGTCTGTTGCCAGAAGGTGAGCGAGGCCGAGGCCATGGTCTACGGCGGCGTTTCCGACGTCCTGGTGAGCAACCAGATCGTCGGCGCCCCGAAGATCGCACGGCTGCTCAGCCTGGCCGCCCAGGCGCGGGTGGCGGTGTGCGCCGATGACGCCGGCAACGTTGCCGCCCTCGACGACGCCGCGACCGCATTCGGTGTGCGCCTGCCGGTCTTGGTCGAGGTCAACGTCGGTGCGGATCGCTGCGGCGTCGAGCCGGCCGAACCGGCGCTGGCGCTGGCCAGGCAGATCGCCGGCTCGAGGGGTTTGCGGTTCGCGGGCCTGCAGGCCTATCACGGGGCGGCCCAGCACATCCGGGACTACGCCAGGCGGAAGGAGGCCATCCAGGCCGCCGCGGAGAAGACCCGCCGGACCGTGGAACTCCTCCGCCGGCACGGCTTGGCGTGCGAGCTGGTCTCGGGCGCCGGTACCGGCACCTATCCCTTCGAGGCTGCCAGCGGGGTCTGGAACGAGCTCCAGGCGGGATCCTACATCTTCATGGACGCGGACTACCTGAAGAACCTGAGGCAGGACGGGACCCCCGGCAGCGAGTTCACGCCCAGCCTCTTCGTGTACGCCACGGTGATGAGCCGCCCCGCCAAGGATCGCGCCGTGCTGGATGCGGGACTCAAGGCGCTGAGCGTGGATTCGGGCATGCCGTCGGTTGCCGGGATGCAGGACGTCGAGTACCTCCGCGCCTCCGACGAGCACGGGAAACTGACGCTCCACGACCCGGGCCGCGCGCTCCCGCTGGGAAGCAAGGTCCGCCTCATCCCCGGCCACTGCGATCCCACGGTCAATATGTACGATTGGTACGTCTGCTGCCGGAACGACCGGGTCGAGGCCCTCTGGCCCATCACCGCGCGCGGGGCCATGCTCTGAGCCGCGATCGACGCGGAACTCCCGGGCCTGTGGTCGCCGGAGGCGTCGATGGGGTGGGCCGGAATCGTTCGGCTACTCGTCAGACTCGGGGTCAGACATTGTTATATTTATATTATAAAACACATTACCAATGTCTGACCCCGGGGACTTCCGAGGAGCGCTGCGCATCTCATTCGTAACCGGCGTCGGCGAGGTCGTCTTCAGCGAGGCCGAAGTAGTGGCCGATCTCGTGCATTATGGTGATGCGGATCTCCTTCCGGATCTCGCGGCGATCACGGGCCACCGCCTCGATGGGCCGCTGATAGATGACGATCCGGTCCGGCAGGAGGTTGCCGTACCAGGGTCCCCTTTGGCTCTGGGGGACTCCGTGATAGAGGCCGAGGAGCGTGCTGCCCGGCTCGATCCCCGCCAGCTCTAGATCCTCTTCGGTCGGCTCCTCCTCCACCACCACATCCACGTTCTCCAGCCGGGTGAGGAACGTCGGCGGAAGCGACTCCACCGCCTGGGCGACCAACCTTTCGAATTCGGCGCGGCGGAGGCGCACTATGTCCCCCTTGCGCCGTCACCCCGAGCCTCCCCGGGCCTGGGGTTACACTCGCTCCCGCTTAAACGCGACATCCTCGGCGCTCCCAACGCCCTCCCCGCGGGCTCTCGGCTCTGCCGAGCTCACTCATACCACGTTCGACGTCTCTGCCACCCCCAGGGGACCCACCGTCGCTTGAAAAGGCCCAGCAAGAGCATGCCTGTGGCGAATCCCCCGACGTGGGCGAGCCACGCCACCCCGCCCCCCTCGAAGTTGAACGTCAGGAGTCCGTTGAAGAGCTGCACGACGATCCAGAATCCCAGAACGATCACCGCCGGGATCTCTGCAAGCGGGGTAAAGAACCCGAGTGGAATGAGGGTCAGGACTCTGGCATGGGGAAAGAGTAGCAAGTACGCGCCCAGCACCCCAGAGATGGCGCCGCTGGCCCCGACCATCGGCACCCGCGAGGCCGGGCTGACGACGATCTGCGCAAAGGCCGCCCCCAGGCCGCAGAGAAGGTAGAAGATGGCAAACCGGATCTTGCCCATGGAATCTTCCACATTGTTCCCGAAGATCCACAGATAGAGCATGTTGCCCGCGACGTGGAAGAATCCGGCGTGGACGAACATGGAGGTGAGGAGGGTCACCTCCGGCGAAAAGGCCCGGCCCACGATCTGGCACTCCCCCGTCAGGCCGCAGGGGATCAACCCATAATAGAGAACGAAACGGTGACCGCCCCAAGGCCCCAGCAGGAATTCTTTGAGGTACACGTAGGCGTTGATCCCGATGATCGTCAAGGTGACGACGGGCGCGTGGCGGGTCGGGAGGTTATCTCGGAGCGGAATCATGCGGGCACCTGACGCCCCTGGAACCGAGGCTCATTCATCCGGCGATGGCTCGGTGGCATCCTCTCGTCCGAAGTAGAGGTAACGATCCAGGGCCTTATTGAACTGCGTCCATCCCGGATGCTGTGGATCGGGGTGCGTCTCCACGAAGCTGAGGAACGAGTTGACCTTGCCGTCCAGATCTTCCGCGTAGTGCAGGATCAGGGCCTCCAGGGTCTTGGGCCGCCGGGGTGACCCCCATTCCAGCTCGCCGTGGTGACTGAGGATACAGTGAAGCAGCCGCTGCGCCAGCTCCTCGGGGAAGTCAGGGATTCCCCGGATGCGCTCCTGCACCAAGAGCGCCCCCAGGGTGATGTGGCCCAGCAGACGCCCCGCATCGGAGTAGTCGAAGACCCGATCCCAGGTGAGCTCCCGCACCTTTCCCACGTCGTGCAGGATGGCCGCCGCCAGGAGGAGATCGCGATCCGCCGCCGGATAGTACTCGGCCAGCAGGCGGCACAGCCCCACCACCGACACCGTGTGCTCCAGGAGGCCCCCGAGGACCGCGTGATGGATGCTCTTGGCCGCGGGCGCCGCGATGAAGGCAGCCATGAAGGTTTCGTCCGCCAGCAGGTCGCGAAGTAATCGCTTCAGGGACGGCTCCCCCATCTCCTCCGCCGCCTCCCGCAAGCGGGCGAGGAGCGCCGCGGGGTCCTGTTGGCTCCGGGGCAGGTAGTCCTCCGGGAGGATCTCCTCGGGCAGCGCCTTGCGCAGGCGCGTCACCGTGATTTGCCGCTCCCGCTGGTACGTGCCGAGAATACCCTGGACCTTCACGATGTCGCCCTCGGTCAGCGCCTTGCTCGCCTCCTCGACCCCCTCCCACATCACCGCCGCCACCTCGCCCGTGCGGTCTCCGAGGACCAGGGAGAGGAACGGCTCGCCGCTCCGTCGCTGACGGACCTGGACCTGTTTGGCCAGGAAGAACGACGTGACGGGCTCCCCCTCGACCAGGTCAATTACGAAAACCTTATCCATGGGGTCCTCACATCCCGGCGATCCGGATTCCCAGGACGTCGCAGGATCGGGCCTATCACCGGCGCGCCTCCCCACCACACCTCAGCGTTTCGGTTCGATGAGGGGGACGAAGCGGACGGGCGCAATGATCTTCCTGCTGAGCTGCCCCCGCTCCTTCCGACACTGGAGCAGCTCCTGATAGCCGGCGGCCACATCCACGGGGATGACCAGACGCCCCCCTTCTTTGAGCTGGGCGATCAACGGCGCCGGGATGTGGCTGGCGCCCGCGGTGACGATGATGGCATCGAAGGGGGCCCTTTCGGGCCAACCCTGATACCCATCGCCGGCCCGCACCTCCACGTTCGCATAGCCCAGGGCCTTGAGGCGGGCCGCGGCGCTCTTTGCGAGGCCCGGCAGGATCTTCGATCGTGTATACCTGCTTCACGAGTTCCGCCAGGACTGCGGCTTGGTATCCCGATCCCGTCCCCACCTCCAGCACCTTCTCCGGCCCCTTCAGCTCGAGAAGCTGCGTCATCAGGGCCACGATGTACGGCTGGGAGATGGTCTGCCCCTCCTCGATGGGGAGGGGCTGGTCATTGTAGGCCTGTCCCGCCCAGGACGGGCACACGAAACGATGGCGGGGGATCTTGCCCATGGTCGCCAGGACACGGGCGTCGGTGATGTCGCGTCCCTTGAGCTGGCGCTCCACCATCTCCTGGCGGGCCCGCGCGAACGCCGCCTCGTCCTGCGGCGCAATGGCAGCCGCCAGCGTCAGACACCCGGCGACGATAATCCCGGACCGGACAATCCACGCCGTCCTCATGCCGCCCTCCGCTCCAATCGAAAACTCAAAACCGACAACTGACAATTGAAAATGAGGACCCGCGCGAACCACGCGAGCCCCGCTACAGGGTGTTTGAGCTTGGAGCGAATCCGGCCCCGGTTTTTCATTGTCAGTTTGAGATGTTACATTCAGATGGTCGCCCTGAGTTCGGTCTTCAGAATCTTCCCCGTGACCGTCTTGGGGAGCTGGGAAACGACCGTGATCGTCCGCGGGACCTTGTAGTTGGCGAGCCGCTGGCGACACCACTGGATCAACTCCTGTGGGTCCACCTGCTGTCCGTCCCGGAACACGACCAGGGCTTTGGGGATCTCACCCCGGACCGGGTCCGGGACCCCGATCACCGCGGCCTCCGCCACGGCCGGATGACTCGCCAGCGCGAGTTCCACCTCGCGCGGATAGACGTTCAGTCCGCCCACCAAGATCAGATCCGTCTTCCGGTCCACGATGTAGTAATAGCCGTCTGCATCCACGCGTCCCAGGTCCCCCGTGTGGTACCAGCCCCCGCGCAGGGCTTCCGCCGTCTCCTTCGGACGGTTGAGGTACCCCTTCATGACGTTGGGGCCGCGCGCCACGATCTCCCCCACCCCGCCCACCCCCACCGGCCGATCCGCGTCATCCACGATCCGCAGCTCCACCTGGGGGATGGCCGGTCCGACTGAACCCACCTTCCGCACGCCTAGAGGCGGGTTCACGGTCAGGACCGGCGCGCATTCCGTAGGGCCGTACCCCTCGTAAATCGGCACGCCGTACTTCGACTCGAAGGCCTCGAGAGCTGGCGGCGGGAGCGGCGCGCCCCCCGAGATGCACAGCCGCCACGCCGAGAGGTCCAGCGCCGGCCGGGGGATGCCCGCCAGCACCGCGTACATGGTGGGAACCCCGGCGAAGAACGTCACCCGATGTTCCGCGATGGCCTTCAGCGTGAGGTCCGGGGCAAAGCGCGGCTCCACCACGATGGTGGCGCCCAGACTGATGGGCTCGAGGAACAACACCGTGGCAGCGAAGGCATGGAACATCGGCAGGACGCAGAAGAAGACATCCTGCGCGGTGATGGGCAGGATCTCGCGGAAACTCTGGATGTTGGAGAGAAGGTTCCGGTGGCTGAGCATGGCTCCCTTCGGCCGCCCGGTCGTCCCGGAGGTGTACAAGCAGGCCGCGACGTCTTCCGCTCCCAGGGTGGCGAGGCTGCTTCTCGGCCGGGGCGCTGCCGACGCCGACCCGGCCGCAATATCTCCCACCACGACGCTCTCGGGAGCCACGGCGTCCAGGACCAGCGCCGGGATGCGCCGCTCCAGGCCCTGTCGCCCGGCCTGCAGGATGGGGTATGTCATCTCGACGCAGACAATGGCTGTCGCCCCCGAATCGTCCAGGACGTAGCGCACCTCCTCCGTCTTCAGCAGGGGATTCAAGGGAACCACCGTGGCGCCAGCGCACAGAATGCCGAAATATCCGAGGCCGAATTCCGGTGCATTCGGAAGCATGAGAACGACCCGATCGCCCTGCCGGACACCCGACTGGCGCAGGATTCCCCCCACCCGCCGGGCGCTGTCCTGGAGCTCGCCGTAGGACAGGCGGCGGTCCCGAAGCACAAGCGCCGGCCGATGGGGAAAACGGCCGGCGCTTGCGGCAAGCATGTCCAGCAGCGTCATGACATCTCCGCACTTCGTTGATCCTGCCTTGAGCCGCAGACCCGCTGTTCGGAACAGGAGTATAGCAAAGAGGGCGCGGCACAGCCAACGGCTTTTCAGCCCCGTCGCCTCGGGACGGAGACCTCGAGGCAATGGGGGCCGCGAAACGGGGGAGGTTCGAGGGGAGGGGCGCCCCCAGGACGTCAGGCGTCCGGCAGGTTTTCGATCTTGCCGATGAAGGTCTCGACCAGATCGGGATCGAACTGGCTTCCCGCGTGCTGGCGCAGCTCGGCGAACGCCATGGCGCGTCCGGGGCCGCGGCGGTAGCTTCGATCCGAGGTCATGGCCTCGAAGGAGTCGGCGATGAAGATGATCCGCGACAGCAGGGGGATGGCCTCGCCCCGCAGGCCGTCGGGATAGCCCCGCCCGTCCAGGCGCTCATGGTGGTGCCGGATCACGTTGGCTACCCGGAACAGCTCTTCGATCTGCCCGACAATCTCGCCGCCCTTCACCGAGTGAACCTTCATGATCTCAAACTCCTCGGGCGTCAGGAGGCTCGATTTCGTCAGGAGGGAATCCGGGACGCCGATCTTGCCGACGTCGTGCATCCAGGCCGACAGCTCGAGGACGTACTTCTCGTCGCTGCTCAGACCGACGGCGTCGGCCAGGACCATGGACAGCCGCGTTACCCGCATGGAGTGCCGCGCCGTGTACGGGTCCTTGGCGTCCACGGCCGAGGCCAGGGCCTTGAGCGCCTCGAACAGCACCTGGCCCTCGCGCTCCTTCAGCCTGGCCACCTCCAGCCGCCGGCGGGTCAGATTCCGCTCGATGACGATGGGCAGCTCCCGGATGTTGACCGGCTTGGTCACGAAGTCGCTGGCCCCGCGCTGCAGCGATGCCTTGGCTAACTCGACATCGGTGTGTCCCGTGAGGAGAACGATGGGCACGTCGGGGTGGATGCGCGCGGTGACCTCCGCCAGCTCGATCCCCGAGAGACCCGGCATGGCCTGATCCGTCAGAAGCAGGTCGAACCGCTGCGAGCGCAGAAGCTCCAGCGCCTCCTCGCCCGAGGCGGCCGAGAGCACGTCATATCCCTGCAGGCGCAGGCAATCCTCCAGCGCCAGGCGCATGGCCTCTACATCGTCGACGATGAGGATGCGAAAGGGGTGGGACGAGGTGGGCGGACTCATCTCAGGACACCTGGGGCTGGGGCGGACGCGGACCGGGAGTGGAGCAGGCCCGGTTTCCTCCCTGCTGCTTGCCGAGGTACAGGGCCCGGTCGGCCAGATCCACCAGCTCCAGGCCATCCTCGGAGTCCGTCGGGTACGTGGCCAGGCCCAAGGTCACCGTCATCTTGCCGCCCGGCTGGCTGGTGCGGCCGGCGAAGGGATACTGCTCCACGGCCGTGCGGATTTTCTCCGCCACCACGAGCGCGCCCTGGGCGTTGATTTCGGGCAGGAGGACCACGAACTCCTCCCCGCCGAAGCGGGCGACGATGTCGGCGCGCCGGGTGCTGGCCAGGAGGAGGCGCCCGATTTCCTTTAACGCCTCGTCCCCCTTCAGGTGGCCGTAGGTGTCGTTGTATCCCTTGAAGTCGTCCAGGTCCAGCAGGATGAGCGAGAAGACGCGCCGGTACCGCCGGGCCCGCTGCACTTCTTTCTCCAGGTTGTCGAAGAAATGGCGGCGGTTGAACAAGCCCGTAAGATCGTCTCGGGTGGAGAGTTCCTTGGTCCGCTGGTAGAGCTGGGCGTTCTCCAGCGCCGCGGCCACCTGGTTGGCCACGGCTTGGAACAGGTCCAGATCCCCCAAGCCAAAGCCCTGCGGGTCCGGCTTCTGCGCGTTCAGGACCCCCATCACCTCGCGCCCTTTGATCCGGAGCGGAACGCAGATGAAGGAGCCGCGCGGCTGGCGGAACGACTCCTGCTCCAGGAGGCGGGGCTCGGCGCTGACGTCGGGCACTAGCAGGGCCTGGCCGGTCTGGGCCACCAGACCGGAGATCCCCTCCCCCACGCGCAGGGTCAGCCCCAGGCCGCCGTCATCGGGGAAACCGAAGGCCGCCTTGACCACGAGGCGCTCTCCGCTCTCGTCCAGCAGCATCAGCGAGTAGGCGTCCACGTGGAGGGACCGCCCGATGAGGTGCAGGGCCAGGCGGAACAGCTCCTCCATGTTGAGCGTGGCGGAGAGCGTCTTGCTGAGGTTCAGGAAGGTGTGCAGCTCCGCGATGCGTTCCCGGAGGGCGCGATTCTCGGTCTCGAGCTCGCGGCTGCGGTCCTGGAGGAGCTCGATCTTCTCGAGCGCGCGGATTTCTCGGGCCTGGCCCTGGACCTGCGCCTCCAGGTCCCGGACGCGTTGCCCAATGGCCTGCGCTTCCGCCCCCGTCCCTTCGCTGCCGACCCCGCGTTCCATGCCCTCACCCCGCGTCAGTTCAAGTAGTCTTTCAAGTGGCGCGTCCGGGCCATCAACCGCAGTTTCTGCTTCGCCTGCTCTTCGATCTGGCGGATGCGCTCGCGGGAAAGCTTGAGGCGGCGACCCACTTCCTCCAGGGTCCGCGGCTCCTCCGGGCCCAGGCCGAATCGCAGCTCGATGACCGCCCGCTCCCGCGGCCTCAGGTGCCGCAGCATCCGCTCCACCTCGTCGCGGAACGAGTGCGTGATGAGGTCCTGGTCGGCCGGCGGGATCACGCTCTTGCCGGCCAGCTCCAGCCCCAGGTGCTCCTCGGCGAACCCGTCGTCATTGAGCGAGGCCTGGGACTGGCTGCCGCGCAGCACATCCTCAATTTCGCCCGGCGTCAGGTGCATCGCCTCCGCCAGGGCCGCGTCGCTCGGCTCTTCCTGGCGCGCCTGGGTCAGATCGGCACGCAGCCCGCGGATGCGGGAGGCCAGCCGCGCCTTCCGGATGGGCAGCCGCACCGCGCTGCCGCCTGCGGCCAGGGCCTGCATGATGGCTTGCCGAATCCACCAGACTGCGTAGGTGATGAACTTGACCCCGTGCTCCGGCGAATAACGGCGCGCCGCCTCCAGGATGCCCAGGTTGCCTTCATTGATCAGGTCCAGGAGCGACAGCCCGCACCCCTGGTAGCGCATGGCCACCTTCACCACGAAACGGAGGTTGGCCTCGACCAGCTTGCGGTAGGCGCGCTCGTCCCCCTGTTGGATCAGGCCGCCCAGGCGCAGTTCTTCCTCCTTGCTCAACAAGGGGATGCGGGCGATACGCCGGATGTAAGACGCCAGCGCATCGTCGCTGATCTCTTCATAGAACGAAGCCGAGCGTCGGGCCATCCTGGCTCCGCCAGCGGCTGCGGGTGCAGAGTGCGGTGGGCCTGAGCCGAAGGCGTGACCGTCGGCCCTGAGGCGATCAGTCCTGGGGGGGCAGCACCACGAACCGCGAGTTCCCGTCCCTCCGCACCAAGAGCAGCAGGTTCTGCCCGCCCCGCATCCGGCCGAGGATGCGCGAGAAGTCGCGGGTGCTCTTCACCAGCTCTCGGTTGACCTCTGTGATGACGTCACCCGGCCGGACGCCGGCCCGGGCGGCCGGGCCGCCCTCGGCTACGCCGGATACCATGACGCCGTCCAGGTTGGTTATCCGGAACTGGTTCCGAAGCTCCGGCGTCAAATCCTGGACCGTCAGGCCGAACCGATCCGCCGCCTCGGCGGGCGCGGATTCCGGCTCGGCCGCGGCCACCTCGGCCGGCTGCTCGCCCAGCACGACGGTCAGCGTCGTCACCTGCTTCTCCCGCAGCACCTTCAGCCGCGCCGGGGAACCCACAGCGCCCTGGGCGACCTCGCGCTGGAGCTGATGGACGTCGCTGATCTTCGTCCCGTTGAACTCCTGAATGATGTCCCCGGGCTTCAGCCCGGCGCGCTCGGCCGGGCCGTCCTTCATCACGTTGCCGACCAGGACTCCGTCCTCCGGCTTCACCCCAAACTGGGACGCCAGCTCCTCGCTGAGCTCCTGGATGCCCACCCCCAACCAGCCCCGGACCACCTTGCCCTGGGCGATGAGGCGATCCTTGATTTCCTTTGCCATGCTGATGGGGATGGCGAAGCCGATGCCCTGGCCGGTGACCACGATGGCGGTGTTGATCCCGACCACTTCCCCGCTCAGGTTCAGCAGGGGTCCCCCCGAATTCCCCGGGTTGATGGAGGCGTCCGTCTGGATGAAGTCCTCGTACATTGTGATGCCGACGTCGGACCGGCCCACGGCGCTGATGACGCCCACCGTCACCGTCTGGTCCAGGCCGAAGGGATTGCCGATGGCGATGGCCCATTCGCCGATCCGGATCTTCGCCGAGTCCCCCAGCTTCGCCACGGGCAGATCGTTGGGCGCGTCGATCTTGATCACCGCCAGATCCGTCTTGGGGTCCTTGCCGATGACCGTGGCGGTGAATTTTCGCTTGTCGGAGAGCCGGACCTCGATCGCGTCCGCCTGTTCGATCACGTGATCATTGGTCAGGATGTATCCCCGCTTGTCCACGATCACGCCGGAGCCGAGACTGCGCTGCTCGCGCTGAGGCGGCCCGCCGAAGAAGCGCTCGAAAAAGTCCTCGCCAAAGAAGTCGCGGAACTGCGGCGGAACCTGCGGGGCCGGCCGTCCTTCTTGGGGGTGGGGTCGCTGCGTGGTCGCGATGTTAACCACGGCCGGCTTCACGGACTGGGCCACCTGGACGAAGGCATCCTGCAGGCTTTGAAGGGCGCTCTTCCCTTCCTGGGCTAGAGCCGGCGCGGACAGGCAAAGGATGGACACGCATGCCATGGTGGCCAGGCGCAAGCGTCCGGCCATCGGGATGGCTCGATGGACTGGGGATCTCACGGAAACCTCCTGAATTTCGGGCGATCCGAACAAGGGAAATACACTACTAGCATACGCCCACGACCCTGTCAAACGATACAACCCCTAGTTGCCACCCGCCAGATCGTCGGCCGTGCCGATCCGGCCGTCCGGCCCGCCGCTCACCACACTTACGCCAGAGCTGGTGCGGCGAATCTGGTAGGGATGACCCCAGGGATCCCGAAGGGGCTTCCCCAGGGCATCCAGGCTGGCCGGATACTCCCCCGTGCTGGCTATGTACTCTTCCACATCGCGCGCAAGCTCGGCAAGGTCGGCCTGGGCCCGCAAGGACCGCACGCGATCCAGCGACTTGGCGCCGGCCGCCGACAGGGGCAGAAGTCCCAGGGGCTCGGCCCGAAACAACACCAGGCTCCCCAGGAGCCAGACTGCTGCCAGCCCCCATCCCAGTCGCGCCAGCCACAGAGGCGGCTTCGCCGGGGCCCGCGCCGGCAGCTGGGTGGCCACGCGGACGGTCGGGGCCTTGGCTGGCGCCGCCACCGGCACCGCGCCAACCGACGCGATCGCCCCGGCCGCGATGAGGGACGCGAGGCCGCGCATGGCTTCGAATTCGCCCAGGCCGCTCCTGTCCACCAGGTCCTGCACGGTGCCCTTGCCGTCCACGAGGTCCAGCATCTTGACCTCGCTGGGTTCCACCTTCTTCGGATTCAGTTTCCCGGCCTGGGACCCCACCTTGAACACCATGGCCGTGGAGGGAATCTTCTCCAGGATCATCGGCCACTCGTCCACCCGGCGGATCCCTTCCATGAGGACATTCTCGGCGCCGAGAGGGCCGATCTTCCCCTCGGCGAGGTCCACGGCCCCCGGCACGAACCGGTAGCGGCCCGCGGTCCAACGGAAGGGCCGGTACACGGCTTCCTCCACCTCCTGAGCCAGCACGCTTTCCCAATCCTTCTTCTGAAGGAAGCCCCTCTCCGCCAGGATGGCGGGCAGTTTCTTCTTGCCGTCTTTCTGAGCGGTCAGTGCCTCCTGGAGCTGGGCCGACGTCACGAGGCCTCGGAGCGTCAGCACGTGCGCCATCCGTCGCTCCCACGGGTCACGGCCGGACTGCGCCCACACCACCGCCCCATCCTGGAACGTGACGGTCAGCGTCTCGTCCTCCCTTTCCAGGGTGAGCGTGCCGGATTTCCGCTGCAGCCCGATGAGCTGCACGATGTCGGCGATGTGAAAGTCTCTGAACGTGCCTTCGAGGGCCATGGTGTCTCGGCAGGCCCGATGCCTGTCTCACGTGCTCCTGTTTCGAACCTTGGGATCCGCCGCTGCGGCGATCCCGCTCCGCCGTCCGCCCCAGACGCCTCAGCGGGCCCCGCTGGCCGGCCTCCTCCAGCTCCGGTATGCCGAGTACAGGTACAACGCCAGGAGGAGCAGAATCGTCACCGGGTATCGGATCGGGCCTGGCAGAGGCGAGGCGAATCGGAAGCTGGGGGTCAGATGTTCCAGCACGAAACCCTCGGCCAGCAGCCAGACCGCCGGCAGGCACAGGAGGAGCCCCAGACCGACGCGCCCTCCGTACAGGTCGCCGCCGCCGGGGATCACGCTCCCCAGGATGCCGACGCGGGCATGTTCACGGCGCACCCAGACCTCCCCTTCGCGGATGCGAAGGCCTCTGACGAAGGCGGCGACTCCCTCCCGCTGGCGGAACACCGCGGCGCAGGGGCCGCAGTACTCTTTCTCTTTCGGGTTGGTCTGGCATCTTCCGCAGAACGGCGTCCCGCACTGGTAACACCGCCTGACCGGAGGCGTCCTCCCGCGGAGCATCACGTGCGTCCAAAAGAGGATCAGCAGGATTACGGCCGCATACGGCAAGAGCGCCAGGGACACGCCGGAGAGCGGCCTGCCCCAGAAGCCCTCGGCCACGGCGCGCACGTCCGGGATGGGAGGGGTCAGGCCCGCAGCCAGGGCGCTCCAGGGCACGGGTTCGTCGACGACGAACTCCGTGAGGCCCTGCCCGTGGAAAAAGGACACCGTGCGCGCCGTGCGCGGGTCCAACTTGAGGCTTCGGGTGAGCGCCTCGTTGGACTGATCGAGCTGCAGGCGCTGGGTGTACAGCTTGGAGAGGTTCAACTGGACCGCCGCCGACGCGGGAAGGATCCCCGCGGCGCGCCGGTAGGCCGTCTCCGCCTCCGGCAGGCGTCCCAGAAGGTAGTCGAGGTTCCCCAACCCTACCTGCACGAACCCCGCCCGTGGCAAGAGCTGGGCGGCTTGGGCCATCTCCGCTTCGGCCTGGGCCAGCTCTCCCCGTCGCTTCAGCACCAGGCCGAGGTAGTACCGCGGCAGGCCGGCGTCCGGCGCCTCCTCTATCCACTGACGCAACTCGCGGACCAGAGTCTCGCCGCGTCCCCCCTGCTCCACCGCCTGTACCAGGGTGAACCGGTGCGAGGATGCCAGGATGTGGCGGGCTGCCACCCAGTCGTAGCCGAACGGCAATGCCACGAGCACAGCCAGGAGCAGCGACACCGCGGCTCGCTCGCGCCGGCCTACGTACGGCGCGCAGACGAGAAGGGCCACGACGGCCGCCCAGAGCAGGCCCAGGCCCAACATCAGGGGGAGGAGGAACAGCAGGAGGCCCAGGCTCACCTGGGAGGACGGGGGCAGTCCCTTCAGAAGGCGCTCACTCAGCTCGTGGCCGAAGAGGGGTTGGATCTTGATGGAGAGGAGGACGGCGACCAGGCACAGAAGCGTCAGCCAGGCGACGAGGAAGCTCAGCAGCAGATTGCTGCCGAGGTGGAACCCGGTTTCCCGGCCCCGCAAGGCCTGGGACAGGCCGGCGGCGAGGTCCCGGATGGCTTCCAGCAGCCGGGTCTTGTCCACCTGCCAGATCAGGCCCGCGCGCTGCATCAAGGCTGCCGCAGATTCGGGCGTGTTGGCGAGCGCGGCATCGTACAGGGCCAATGCGCGGGCTGGGTCACCGCCCTCGGCGGCCTCGGCCGCCAGGCGCATCTCTTCCTCGGCCAGGAGGGGAAACCGCGTGAGGCCCCACGTCAGTTGGATGCCCTGCAGGGCGCGCTCTTCGCGCTCGGCCTCCGAGCGGTTGTCGCGCGCCAGGAAGTCCCGCCAGAGCAGCCAGTGAATGACCGCCCGCTGCCCGGCCGTCTGACGGGCGCGCTCGAAGGCCGCCGCGGCCGCGGCTGGACCCTGCGTCTGGCGCAGCAGCTCGCCCTGCGCCCAATGGAAGAACGGGTTCTCCGCCTCCCGCGCCTGCAGCGCCGCCAGGCGCTGCTGCACCGAGGCGACGGCCTCGGGAGAGAGCCGAGTGTGCTCGCGGCGTTGCCCGAAGTCCAGTTGCGGGACCTCGTCCAGGATCCGCTGGCGGAGGGCGTGCGCCTCCTGGATCTCGGCCTCGGGGAACATCTGAAAGGCCCCGGCCGTTCCGGCCGCGGCTGCCCACAGGAGCAGGCCGAGGGCGAGCCACCGGCAGGTCCACCAGCCGTGTCTGGTCATGCGCGCCCAATCGCCTCGAGATACCGCATGCGAAGATCGAACAGGAGGTCGTCCAGTACGGCGGATTCCCCCGCCGTCAGGTTCCCGACCGTCTTGGCCTTCAAGACATCCAGCAGATCGATCATGTGCTTGGCCTGGGTCAGGTCCGGCTTCGTCTCCCCGCTCACGGGATCCGGCGCCGCCCCCAGGTGAACCATGGCCGCCGTTCCGAACATCAGCACCAACGTGCTGATCCCCACCTCCCCGGAGTCCTTCGTCCGATCCTGCGTCTCGCTCGCCATGGGCCGACCACCACACCTCGGCAGCCGAACCGGCCGAGTCGTTCCCGTCCAGGCCAGCTGGCAATCGCTTCGGACCAGCTTTACATTCTGAACAACCCCTGAGGGTTTTTCAACCGGAATTCACGCTGCCATGTTCGGGGGGCGGTTAACCGTCCTTTTCCAGGCGGACGACAGCGCCGGACGCAACCCCCCATTGGCGCGCGAAATTCCCCTGGACCGCAAACAACTCCAGGCGGCCTGTGCTGCCCAGGATGGCGCCGTGGCCGCCGGGACCGGCCTCTCCGAAGAACTGGACAAGGCCGCCCACGGGGCGACCGTCCAGGAGGATCCGGACGCCCTCCGCCGCCCCGGCCGCGAAGGCTTCGAGATCCTCGCGACTGATGTTCGTGATGCAGTTGCCGAAGCGATCGATCCGGATGACCTGTCCGGTCAGGGTTCCGCCCTCGCCGAGGCGAGGTCGCGGGATGGGCAACCGGACGGCGTCCCCCACCTCGGGGCCGAACCGCTCCGGCGGAACGCCGCACGCCAAGTGGCCGGCCACCGGCGCGAACACATCCCGCCCGTGGAAGGTGGTGCTCACCGGCTGCAAGAGATACTCCTGGGCCACGATGGCGCGGACCGCGCGGACGGTGCCGTGGGCCATGGGATAGCTGAGGAGGCCATTATCCGGCGCCACGAAGAGCTGGTCGTCGATCTCTGCGAGGATCGGTCGCCGTGGCCCCCCCACCCCCGGATCCACCACCGCCACGTGAATCGTTCCCGGGGGAAAGTAAGGCACGGCCGACTGCAAGAGGAAGCTGCCGCCCAGGATGTCGTAGGCGGCCGTCTCGTGGGTGAGGTCCACCAGGCTGGCATTCGGGCACAGGCCCAGGATCACTCCCTTCATGATCCCGACGAAGGGGTCCTGGTGGCCGAAGTCGGTAAGCAGGGTGATGATCGAGCGACGATCCATGGGGCGCGGAGCCGGTTGATCCGCTCCTTCCGTCCGGCAGCAGGGGTCATCGGCGCCGCTTTCGCCGGCGCGCCGTTTGCCGGAGGCTTCCGGTCATTCCTCGATACAGAGATTTTCCGTTGACATTTTTCCCCGGAGGGTCTAGAAGAAAGGCCCGCTGCCGAAGTGGCGGAACTGGTAGACGCGCTACGTTCAGGGCGTAGTGGGGGTTCCCCCGTGGGGGTTCGAGTCCCCCCTTCGGCACCAGCGTTCGTCTCTTGCCTCAGGAGCCGTGGCCTTCGCCACGGCTTCACGTTTTTTCGGGAGGACGAACGCCCGTCGGGGGAGGGCCGCCAACCTCGGCGGGCGCATCGGGGTGGGCGTCGCGTGCCCGCTCTCCGCCCGCACGTCTCGTTGGATCAAGGCCGGCGCACGGCCGGCCCCCTCCGCCTCAGGTCCCCGGCCGCCCCCACGCCGCCGCCAGGAAGCATGCGACCCCCAGCCAGAAGAAGGCCGTTCGTCCCCCGTTGAACGGAAGACCACCCGGGAGCCATGCCGGGGACACAAATCCCGCCAGCCCGAAGGCCACCACCGCCAGGATCAGTGCGGCCACACGCCATCGGCCCATGCCGTTACCTCAGTCGGTCTTCGAAGATCTCCGTCTTCGCCTTCTTTTCCAGATCCGCCATGAAGGCCATGAAGGTCTCCTGCTGCTTCTGCTGCAGGAGCGACTGCCGGATACGGCCTTTCACCTCGTCAAAGGGCTCGACGGCGGTGACGTGGGCGCCGCCCTTGAGGATGTGATAGCCGTACTGCGTCTTGACCACGGGGGAGAGCTCTCCCTCCTTGAGACGGAAGGCTGCCTCCTCGAATTCCTGCACGGCTTGGCCCCGTCGGAGCTCGCCCAAGTCGCCCCCCTTCTCCGCGCTGGCGGTATCCTGCGACTTGGCCTTGGCAAGCTCCGCGAAGTCCTTCCCCGCCTGCAGCTCTGTGAGGATGGCCTCCGCCTCCGCCTCGGTCTTCACCATGATGTGGCTGACGCGCATTGTCTCCGTGCTGAAGAGGGGTTGGTCGTCCTCGTACATCTTCCGAGCCTCTTCGTCGGTGACCTGGGATTGGGCAATGACCTTCCGCTGCAGCAGCTCTTCGATCAACACCTGCCGCCGCGCCTGCTCCAGCTTGGCCTTGACTGCCCCCTCCTGGTCCAGCCCCTCGGTCGTGGCGTCCTGGAGCAGAATCTCTTCCCGGACCATGCCGCGCACCACCTCTTTGAACTGCTCGGGCGGGACCGGTCCTCGCTGCTGGAGGCCCTCCAGGCGCTTCTGGAATTGGTCATAGGTGATCTCCACCTGGTTCACCCGGGCCACGACCCGCTCCGCGTCCACGTCTCCCGCGGCCGGACCCTCGGCCGCGGCGCAGAGGCCGTTGGCGGCCCCGGCCAGAAGGATCGCCGCCATCAACACCTGCCGTTGCATGCGCACCTCATTTTCACCGCTTCGCATCGCCCCGCTTGAGCAGGCTGCGTGCGGGCTCAGGCACCAAGGGAATGGGGGATTCGGTGATCACCCCCGCAATGCTCTCGCTGCCGACCACATCCTCCACCACCGCGGAGGCCCGGACCTTCTCCAGGATCTCGCGATCGATGGACGCCCGCAGTCCCTCCGGATCGCCAACCTCTCCAGCGGATAGCCGCACACGGCCACGAGCCGCGTGGGACGCGCGTCCGGCCCCAGGCCGAGCCAGCCGGCGCGCCCAGGGCCTCGCAGTATTCGGCCAGGACGGGAGAGAGCGCATCGAGGCTCGCCTCGATGGGACGGGGACTCTCGGATTTCAGATCGGGCTGGATTGCCATAGGAGATGCTACCGCTCGGCGCAACCTACAGCACGAGCCTGCGTGCGTCAACTCTCGTCCGCGGCCCCGCACGGACTCAGCTTGTCCAACCCACACCCGGAGGCAAGCCTACTGCACGACTTGGCGGAGACGCTCGGCCGCCACTTCGGGCGGTATGGGATTGATGTAGATGCCGGTCCCCCACTCCAGACCCAGCACCAGGGGCGGGCGCGGCACGAGCTCAAAATGCCAGTGGTACTCCTCGCGGGCGAACTCTCCCAGGGGAGAGGAATGGAGGATGAGCGAGTACGGAGGATCCTCCAGCAGACGCCGGATGCGGAGCACGGTCCCCTGGATCGCCCGCGCCAGATCGCGCAGCAGCGGCGCACGCGTGGCGCCGAAATCATGGCTGTGCTCGATAGGAACGATCCAGCTCTCGTAAGGAAACCGGGGCGCGTAGGGGGCGAAGACCACGATCCCGCCCTCCTTGAGGACGATCCGGCGCCCGACGGCTGTCTCCTGCCTCACCACGTCGCACAGGACACAGCGCTCCTTCCAGCGGACGTGGTCGCCGAAACCCTTCAACTCCTCCTCGATGGCTCGGGGGATGAATGGACTGGCCACGATGTGGGAGTGCGGGTGATGCAACAGGCTCGTGGGAGCGCCGTAATTCTTCACCCAGATCACGTGGCGGAAGCGTACATCGTTCCGCAGGTCGAGGCTGCGCTGCTGACAGGCGCGCAGCATCCGCTCGACTTGGAGCACCTCCAGGTCGGCCCAGTGCTGCTCGTGGGCCGGCGTCTCGATCAAAATCTCGTGGGCCCCGATGGCGTTCATGCCGTCGTACATGCCTTCGGCGCTCTTCTCCAGGCCTCCCTCGATGTGGAGGATGGGATGCTTATCCGGCACGACGCGCACCCACCAACCCGGTCCGTTCCTCACGCTGCCAGGCTCTCGCTCGACGTAGATCTCCGGGCCGGTCTGGGCCTCGTTGCCCGGGCAGAAGGGGCACGCCCCGATGGGCAAGTCCGGCGGGTGCGTCCACACTTCCCGACGCGGGACGTTCTCGCGGTCGGGAGAAATGACCACCCAGCGCTGGGTCACCGGATCCTTGCGGAGATGGGAGCCTTCCATGGGCACCTCGTATCGGTTCGGGATGCGGTTCGCCGCCTGCGACTCGGCGAGAGCGCCGGAGCGCCGGCACGATGAGTTGCGGGAACATTTGGTGCAGATGCGCTCCGGCCCGACTAGTCCACCACGACGTTCGTGGTCGTCTTCAGCACCCCGGGGAGGCGATGGACCCGGGCAGTGATGAACTCGCCCAGGGCGGCCAGGTCCTTGGCCTCGAGGAAGGCGATGACGTCATAGGAGCCGGTGACGGGATGCGCCATCTTCACGCCGGGCAGCTTCGCGACGCCATCGGCGACTTGGCCGGCCCGGCCCGGCGTGGTCTCGATGAACACGTAGGCGCGGACAGGCATGACCACCCTCCTTTCTTCACTCCTCTTCACTCCGAGGTCCGGCGCCACGCGGAGGCGCGGTGAGCCCGGCTGGCCGCGAGGGGGGCCGCGGGCTGCTCGATCCCCGTGAGGACCAGGATCTCTGCGGCGACCTCTTCGATGGACTTGTCAGTCACATCCACCACCGGCCACCCTATCCGGTTGAATTGCACGTGAGCGTAGTCCAACTCGACCCAGATCTGCCGCGGATCCGCGTACGGGAACTTCGGCGGGGTCTCCATCCGTTGCAGGCGCGCGCGTCGCAGCTCCAGCAGGCGCTCCGGCTTGATGGTCAGCGCGACCACCTTCCGGGGATCCACGCGGCCCAATTCCTCGGGCAGCGGCAGGTTGTGCACCACGGGCACATTGGCCACGCGCAGCCCGCGCCCCGCCAGAAACATGGACAGCGGCGTCTTGGACGTCCGCGAGACGCCCACGAGGATCACATCCGCTTGATGCAGGCCCCGCGGATCCTGCCCGTCGTCGTGCTTGACGGCGAACTCGACCACCTCGAACCGGCGGCGGTATTCCTGGTCCATTTCCCGAAAAAGACCCGGCTTGGCCATCGGCTGCAATCGCAACAGATCTTCCAGGCGCAGCAGGAGCGGCCCCAGGAGGTCGATGGTGGGGACGCCCCGGGCCCGTCCTTCGGTGAGCATCAGGTTTCGCAGCTCCGGAGAGACGAGCGTGTGGACGATGAGTCCCCGCAGCGTGCTGGCCTCCCGCGCCGCGGCGCGGACGCCCGCGGCTGTCCGGACACGGGCCCGAACGTGGAGCTGGACGTCCGCTCCCCGGAATTGCACCAGGGCGGCACGCACGACCATCTCGGCCGTGCGGCCCGTAGCGTCCGACACGACGACGACCTGCCGAACGATGGGACGTCCGGCGCGAGACAAGGGGATTTTGGATTTCGGATTGCGGATTGTGGATTTGGCCATGGACCATCGGCCTCCGGGGCGAGCCCAAAGGTTACTCGGGCGGGATGAACCCGCCGGTCTCATTGGTCATTGGGATTTGGTCATTGGTCATTGACGGATCAGGCGCTCTCCAGGATCGGGTAGGCCACCGCGGTGATATGGGAATTGATCCGCTTCAGGTTCGTGAGGACGTCCAGGTGGATCTCGCTGGTGTCGATGGATTCGCGGTACCCCTCGTGCAGCCGCTGGATGTGGGCCTGGCGGAACTTCCGCTCGGTCTGGCTGATCTCCAGCTTGTGCTCCAGCACCTGCTGGGCCAGGGCCGGATCGTTGCTGGCGAAGGCCGAGATGGCCAGCTCCAGGTTCTGGAGCACCTTCTTGTGGAGCAGGATGATTTCCTTCAGGCCCGGTTCGGAGAAGTGCACCGCCTTGGTCAGCTTCTTTTTGGCCAGGTCCATCAGGTTCTTGTCCACGATGTCCCCGATATTCTCCATGTTGTTCGCGAAGGCCAGGATCCCGATCTCCCGTTTGCTCTGCTCGGCGGTCAGGCTCTGCTGCGACAGCTTGGTGAGGTAGTGCTTGATCTCGCGGTCCAGGGTGTCCACCTGGTCGTCCCTCTCCTGGACGAACTCGATCAGCTCGACGTCCTCGCCCGAGAACGTGGCCACGGTCTTGGTGAACATCTCCGAGACGATGTCGGCCATCCGCAGGGCCTCGCGGGTGGCCTGCCCCAGGGCCAGCGCCGGCGTCTCCAGCATGTGGTCGTCCAGGTACCTGGGGCCGAAGAGCCCCCCTCCTTCCTTGTCCTCGGAGACCAAACTGGAGATGAAACGGGCCAGGACCGCCGAGAAGGGCAGGAGCAGCGCCGTGATCCCCACGTTGAACAGCGTGTGGGCGTTGGCGATCTGGCGCGGCACGTCGGTCGCGGTGAGCTCCACCAAGCGGACGAAGGGCTGGATGAACGGCAGAAACACCAGCACTCCCATCACCTTGAAGAAGATGTGGGCCATGGCCACCCGCTTGGCCTCGGGCTTCGTGCCGATGGAGCTGGCCAGGGCGGTGGCGCACGTGCCGATGTTGGCGCCGAAGATGACCGGGATGGCCGCGGCCAGGGGCAGCAGACCCTGCAGGGACAGCGTGAGGGCCAATCCGATCGTGGCCGCCGAGCTGTGCACGAGGGCCGAGAAAATCGCCGCCACGATGATCCCGAGGAGGGGCTGATCGCCCAGAGAGACCAGCAGGGTCTTCACGATCGGACTCTGCCGCAGGGGCACCATGGCCTCCGACATGATCTTCATGGCGAAGAAGATGAAGCCGAAGCCCAGGATCGCCTGGCCGGCGTACTTGAAGATCTTCCGCCTGGATGTGAAGATCAGGAGGAACCCGATGCCCACCAAGAGCAAAGCGTAGTCGAAAATCTGGAACGCGATGAGCTGGACGGTGACCGTCGTCCCGATGTCAGCCCCCAGGATCACCCCGATGGTCTGCGTCAGATCCATGAGGCCGGAGCTGGCGAAGCCCACCAGCATGACCGTGGTGGCGCTGCTCGACTGGATGACGGCCGTGATGAAGGCCCCGACCATCATCCCTTTGAAGCGGTTGTTGGTGATGTGGCCGAGGATCTGCCGCATCCGCCCGCCGGCGGCGAGTTGCAGGCCCTCGCCCACGAGCTGCATCCCATAGAGCAGCAGGGCCATGCCCCCGAACAGCGCGATGAGCATCAGGTTCGTCATCGCCGCCGGGTCCTCACCGCGCCTCCCGGGGCGCACACCGTGAGAGCGATCTTCGCAGACATCTTGGTCAGGACTCCCCGGGCCGTGAGTTCCCGCCTGAACTATTGAAACTCATCCACAAGGTCTGCCTTTCTAATCAGCCCGCCGTGCCTGCAACCTGAAAGGATTTGCTGAACTCTTGTGTGCCAAGTCCCTAAATTTCCATCATATGTAGCATACGACACCGGTGGATGTCAAGCCATTGACCTCGCCCAAAAAGAAACCGGCACCGGGCTCTTCACCCCGTGCCGGATGGAAACCGCGTTGCCCTGAGGCGCGCGGCCCGCGCCCAGGGGCGCCGAACGCCTAGCGGGCCTTGGCGGGATAGATCAAGACCATCTCGCGCAGGATCTTCAACCTGCTTGCCATCCGCGGATCGTTTGATCCCGTAGTGCAGGAGAATTCCCTCCTTGAAATAGGCGAAGCTCATATCCACCGTAGGCGCCTCGGTCGTCCCCCCCTTTACGACCTCGCGCTGGTCTTCCCGGCCGAGGAGCTTGTAGCGGAGGGAATCATCTTCGAAGGCCCGGAACAGGAGCTGGGTTTCTCCCGGCAGCCACTCCCCGAAGCCGCCTACGAGATTGATGGCCGTGACGAGACCCTGGGTGATCCTCACGCTCATCACGACGGCACTGTTCGGAGGGGGTATCGAGACGAAAATCCGTCCCGACGCCGGATCATCCTGTACCTTGACGTCCTTGGTCTGCTGGAGTGTCTTGAGCGCCACTTCCTTCCTGTCCCCCAGGCGCACGCCCAGCGCCGTCCACTGGCTGCTGTCCAGGCTCTTCAGCTTGGTGATGTCGGTCCGGATGAGTTCCACCGGGGCGCTCTGGGCCCACACCGTATTATCGCTGACCCCGGCATAAAGACCTGCTATCCCTAAGACGGCGAGCGCCAGTCGTCCCACCAGAATGCCGTCCCGGAATCGGGAAATGGTTCCCATCTGGGTCCCCCTATGGCCATTGCGGCCAATTGCTGCACCGACACCACGGCCCGGCAGGCCGAATATCTGCCGGGCTGCGGTAGAGGCTCGACGAACAACGATCACCGAGCCGGAAACGTGACCTTACCGCCGTTCGTGGCCTGGATCACGCTCCCGGTATACGTTGAGCCCCCGGGGGTGACCGTCGCTCCGTTCACCGTCACTATGCCGGGACTGCCGTTGATCGGGTATCCGGGAATCGAAATCGAGCATGTGACACACTGCGAGACGGGTATACCGCTAGGGAAGGCATTCGGCGAAATCGTGTTCTTGATGATCACCTGATTCGCCGTGCTATCACCGAAGTTGACCAGCGCTCCCTTAATCGTCAAGGTGGACGGACTCCCCTGGGCGTTGATCCCGTCCACGTAGATCAAGGGCCCATTCTGCACCCAAATCTTCGAGCCGCTCGTCAGGTACGCGAAGTCGCCGTTCACCGTCATCTGCGATCCCCCTGTTACGCTCAGCAGGGGGCCGTTCTGTACGGTCAGGATACTATTGTTGAGTTGGAAGACGGGGTAAGCGCTGGAGGTGTTGACGTAGCTCTGGGACACGCTCATGAGACCGGTACCTGCGGAGCTGGTCGTCAGACTGCTGTTGACCATATTGATGATCGGAGCCACCGCATTGAGGGTGGCCGTGTCCACGTTGATGGCGTTCCCGGTGCCCGACAGATTGACCGTTGATGAGGAATCCAACTCCAAGATGGTACCGCCCGTCGTCAGCGGTATATCTGTGCCGAGGCCAGAATCGTCAGTGGTCACCCCCCCCAGGAACAGCAAGGATCCGGCATTAATCGTGCTGCCGCTGAACTGCAGCAGGGCCGGGGGGGCTTCAAGCGCAGGGGTGTACCTCAACGTCGAGCCGCCCGACACCTGGAGGAGGTTCGCCCCCGTGGTGAAGGTGCTGTTCGAGGCCGAGAGCAATGGACCCGCAATGGTCACCGAGCTAGGATGTACCGCTTCGATCAGACTGTTCGCTCCTGTCTGGGTGACGGTTGAATTGCTGAGCTGGACGTAGGGATCGGTCGCGGTGAGGGTGACCCCATCGAGGTTGAGGAGCGGGCCAGCCAGGGTAATTGTGCTCCCACTGGTGGCCACCAGTCCCAACCCATTCGCCGTGGTCTGCGTCGGGGTGCCTGGATCGAGCAATGGATACCCTGCCCCCGTCACGGTGAGGCTACTCGCGGACATGTTGATCCATGGCTCCGTCGCCCCGAGCGTCTGCGTGCTGGTGTCCAAGGTTGGCGACGGCTTATTCCCGATTGCCCGCACCGTGACCGCGGCGTTGTTGGAGAGGTCCAGGAAGGTGCCGGTCTCAGAGACCGTGTTGCCCGACCCATCGCTCGCAAAGAAGCTGTCGGCAGTGAGCGAACTGCCGCTCAGCTGGACAAAGGGGCCCCCACCCATGGTCGCATTGCTCTGCCCCTGCACCGAGAAGACCGAGCCGCCGACGGTTATCGTACTGCCCGCGCTGTCCAAGATCGTCCCCGGTGCGTTCCCGGTGGCACCGGAGCTGAGGCTGATGAGATTGCCCGCCACGTTCACCGTACTGTTGCTGGCGGTAAGCGCTGGCCCGGACAGGCCGAGGTAGCTGTTACTGGAAAGCTGCACCAGGCTCCCCCCAGCTTTCAGGGAGCTATTGTTGAGGCTCACCGCCGGGCCGCTACCGATCTCAAGGCTGCTCTCCCCCGCCACGTTGAGCACGCTTCCACCCAAGGTGACCGTGCTGCCGCTGCTCGCGTCGAGGACGGTTCCTCCCCCATTGAAGCCACAGCAGGAGCCACCAGTGAAGTTGACCAGGCTCCCCCCGGCCGTCAGGGAGCTATTGCTGAGGCTCACCGCCGGCGCGGTATTGATACCAAACGAGCTGTTCGACACGTCGATCACGTTTCCGCCTACGGTCACGGTGCTGCTACTGGCGGTGAGCGCGGTTCCATTGAACTGCCCATAGCCATTAGTAACACTGATCAGGCTCCCCCCGGCCGTCAGGGAGCTATTGCTGAGGCTCACCGCCGTTCCGCCCGCGGAATAATCGGAACTATCGAAATAATTTACGCCCCCTGACACGTTGACCACGCTTCCGCCCACGCTCACGGCGCTCCCGTTGCTGGCGTCGAGAACGCCTCCATTGAAGTAACTCCAGGTGTACCCCGTGGAGTCCCGAGTGAAGCTGACCAGGTTGCCCCCAGCCGTGAGAGAGCTGCTATTGAGGCTCACCACCGGGCCACTACTACCGACCTCAAGCTCGCTCTCCCCCGTCACGTTGAGCACGCTTCCGCCCAAGGCCACGGTGCTACCGCTGTGAGCATCGAGAACGAGAACGCTTCCAGAGAACTGCACAGAGGAGCCAGCAGTGAAGCTGACTAGGTCGCCCCCAACCGACAGGAAGCTATTGCTGAGGCTCACCACCGGGCCACTACCAACATCAACGCCGCTCCCCCCCGTCACGCTGAGCGCGCTTCCACCCACGCTCAGGCTGCTACCGCTGCTCGCACTGAGTAGCGAGCCCGGCAGCGTCATCGCGGCTCCCCCATCCACTAGGGCAAAGGGCCCGGCCGTGCTGACGCTCCCTCCGCTCAGTTGCAGGAGGGCGTCGGGAGCGGTGCTGGTGAACTGACTGCCACTGCCCACATGGAACACCGTCGCCCCAGTGGAGAGAGTACTCCCGGTGGCGGAGAGGAGCGGCCCGGCCACAGTCACCGGGCTGTTGCTCACCGCCTCGATGAGGCTGTTCGATCCGGTCTGGGAGACGGTGGAGTTGGTGAGCTGGATGTAGGGGTCGGTCGCGGTGAGAGCGACCCCATCGAGGCTCAGGAGCGGGCCCGCCAGGGTAATCGTGCTCCCGCTGGCGATGAGCCCCAATCCGCCCACGGGCGTCGTCCCCGTGGGCACCAGAGGCAGGAGCTTCTCCCCAACTCCTGTCAGGGTCAGGCTGCTGTTGCTCATGCTGATGGTCGGCTCCCCCGCCGCGAGGCTAAAGGTGGCGATATCCGTGTTCGACTCCGGCCCTCCCCCCAGTTTCCGCAACTGCACCGTGGCATTGGTGAGATCCAGCAAGGTCCCCGTCAGGTTCCAGGTGTTGCCGTTCCCATCGGTGCTGCCCAGGGAGTCGGCGGTCAACGACCCCCCGCTCACCCGGATGACGGGCCCCACGTCGGTGGCAAACGTGCTTCCTCCCAGCAGCTTGACCACCGGCTGGCTCCCGAGGTCGAGCGTGGAATTCGTGAGATCCAGAACCGGTCCTCCCAGGCTGCCCAGCGTGCTCCCGGATTGCAGCAGGACAAGCGGCTGCGTGCCGGTGATCGTGCTGTCCACCGCCCGCAAGGCGGGCCCGGCGAGGGCCACCGTACTCCCCGTGGCGCTCACGATGGGTGCACTCAGCGTGAGCGTGCTCGGATCCATGGCGACGAGGGCGCCGCCCCCAAAGGTACCGAGCGTACTCCCCCCTGCGACGGTATAGAGGGGTGCCGTCGCGGTCAGGCTGCTGCCACTCGGGATCACGAGGGCATCCGCCGATCCCAAGGCCACGACGGATCCACCCCCGATGCTCATCACCCCTGCCAGCGTGGCGCTTCCCTCGGCTTGCAGCGCAAGCACCGGCCCGAACGTGGTCAGGACGGACCCGCCGCTCAGATTGAACACCGCTCCTCCGGTGTTCGTCAGGGCGGTCCCGTCAATTTTCACCAGGGGGGTTGTCGTGTCCTCCGAGGCGCCGACGATCGCGGCGGCGTTGTCCAACGTCACAATCGCTCCATCGTGGGTGATGGGGGTTCCGGTGGCCTCCAGCAGCGGCGCAGTCAACACGGCCACCCCACCCCCGCCGATTGCAAGGGGGGTGACCGCGTTGGCCGCCCCTGCGCTGAAGGTGGCGAGGGAAGTCCCCGTCGCGAGCCCCAACGTCACATTATCCAGGCTGAGGAGCGGGCCGGCCGGCAGGACGTTCTCTCCAATGATGGCCAACGGGGGCGGCTGCGCCACGACGGGTGTGACGGTATTGGTCGGGGTGGGCGGAGCGGTGACGGTGGTGGTCGTCGGCTGCCCAGTGGCCTCCAGGATGACATTGGCGATCGCAGCGGCGACCTCCGCCTGGGCCTGGGCCGTCTTGCCCCCCTCCGCCTCGCCCGTGTGGGGCTTCCCCGTCTCCAGGCCCTGGGCCGCCTCCGCAGCCTCGGCCGGGGTGATGTTCCGGACGGCTCCCGCCTGGACGCCCCCCGGCGTGGCCGTCACACTCACCGCCTGGAGGGGGCCGAGCGTCAGCGGGGATTGGCCCTGCGGAGTAATGGTCACCTGCCCGGAGAGGACGAAGAAATTGCTCGTGCCCCCGGCTCCTGCGGCCTGCGCCAGGAACGGCCCCGGGGCCACGGAGGCCAGGAGAATGGGCGGAGATGCGGCCGCACTCCCCTGCGGCGGGATGTACTCGGCGATGAGGACGGTCCCCCGGACGGCGGCCACCGCATTCGGCGTCTGGATCTCGACGCTCTCGCCGGGGCGCATGAGGGCGTGGGCAATGGCGGCCCCGATCTTGCCGGCGAGGAGTCCGATGACCGAGCGCCGCCCCCCATCGGGGGTGACGGCCTCATCCAGGGTAACCTGGGACTGCTCCCGGACGGTGAGGGTGCCCTTCCCGCCCAAGAGCAGTCGGACGGTCGAGCGCTCCCGTGTGGCGATCTGATCCCGGAAGAACACGTCGTCCTTGAAGCGGAGAGCCGCCGGCTGCGGGAGGGCCACCCGGCTCACCGTGGCCTGCCCCTGGATGCCGGTCACGATGCCGATGCCCTCCCCTGCGGAAGCTTGCTGGACAAACGCAGGGGCGGCGGCCAGTACGAGCGCTGCAACCAGAGTACCGTTCAGGAGTCGATGTCCGAGGGTAAACATATGCGTCCTCCCGGCCGAATCGTTTCTTGGGTGGAGGCCCTTCAAGAACTCCAGGCGGAATCCTCGACCGCCTTGGTTGAGCTTGTGTGCCCGCTCCGCTCTTGTCAAGTGTCTTTTGGTTGCCCTCCTAACGCCACCCGTCGAACGTGCCCTCGATTCCCACCGGCTCCGTTTCCCTAGTAGCGCCAGGACAGGTTACAGGAGATGACATTCCGGGTGTAGTCATAGACCTTCAGATTCGAGAGGTTCTCATCGCGCAGGTATTCGACGGACACCGTCAGATCCCACGGGAGATCCTTCGAGAGGCTGAACTGGTGGGTCAGCTCCCAGTCGGCCCGATGGATGGTCTCAGGAGACGTAACAGGCAAGTAGTTATGTAGATGACTGTACCCACGGATGTGCGTATCCAGATCATAGCGGAAGCGAATGTTCTGCCACCACTTTCCCGCCGGCCCCGGCTGCCCCGTCGCAAACAACGTGTACTGCCCACCCACGAGGAAACGGTTGCCCGCGTAGCTCCAGTTGCCGCCCTTGGCCTGCTCCCAGTCATACTGATAGCCGAATTTGAGGTAGTGCCGATCCGCCTGAAACCGCAGGAAGTGGACGAGGCCGGCCATGTAATTGAGGGCGTCCCGATTGTCGGCCGTTGTGATCAAGTTCTTCTGGTTCATGAAATCCTTGGGCTGAAACCTCAGTTGCGCTTGCGTGAGATTCATCGCGTCCCAAATCAGGCTCATGAACGGTGCCAGGGTATAGCGATTGAGGTAGTTGCGGTCGTCCAACATGAAGTAATCATACGCAAGCGTCAGGCCTGCGACGGTGGGCATATTCCGGATGCTCGTCTTGTACGCCAGTGTCGCATCCGCGGATGGATTCATGGTGTTGAACCGGTTCACATCGTTGTCCAACGTCTGCAGAATTGAGGACCCGATCGAAGCTTCCCAATCCGGAGTGCGAAGCGGAGTGTACTGAAAGCGAACGTACCCCAACTCGCCCACGGACCTGTGCGCGGTATCCCGGGCCGCCGTGGCAACGGGGTCGCCGCTCTTATTCGGGATCACCGCCACGTTGTCGTCGTAGAAGAAACCGGTTTTGACGTCCACATGGAACGTCCGCTCCGCCTCGGCCGCCGGCCCCAACACATCCCGGAATCGCTCGGCGGGGGTGATCAGCGGCGAAGCGGGCTGCAGGCGCAATGCCTCCTCGATCTCCGCCCGCGCCTGGCGCGCCAAGCCGAGAGCCGAAAGGGAAAGACCCGAGTAAAATCGGGTGAGCTGCGCAAAATTCTCGTCGCTTGGAACATTGGCTTGGAAAAGCTTGAGGGCCTCCCGGTAGTTCTGCTTCCGGTACTCGATGAATCCGAGATAATAGCCTACGTTCTTTCGCTTGGGCTCGCCGGCATACACCTGCCGGAAAAGCGGCTCGGCCTTATCGTATTGCTGCAGGAGAAAATCGGCTACACCGAGTTGAAAGGCCACATCCAGATCCGTGGGGGCCAGCTTCTGCGCCTGCTCGAGCGCAGCCTGGGCCGGCCCATACTGCTCCAGGGCCATGTAGGTCAGGCCGGTATAATAGAGGGCATTGACATTGTCCGAGGTCAATCGGAGAGCTTCTTGGAAGGCCTGGAGGGCTTCGCTGTATTGTTTGTTGTCGTAGGCGAGAATCCCACGATCCACGTAGACGTCCGACTCGGAGGGGACCTGCGCCCAGGCCGCCGAAGCCATCCCGAGCAGCCAGCCGATCATCACCAGTCCCGCAACGATCCTTCCACGCCCCGACCGGGTCATGCGTCCCTCCTCAGGAGTGCGGATTAGCCTTGAGCCGATGTGTAACGGCCCTCGATCGCCGGGATCTCTCCGTCTCTGGGATGATCACCGGAGCCGATCCTCCGTCCGTTGCCAAATAAAAAGCCTTGCGCGGCGTACCGAGCCGCGCAAGGCCCCGCTTCCGTGCCAGAAAGGTAGCTCCAAGGGAGAACCAGCCTGGGGTGCGCACCTTGATCCATCTTGGTCGAAGGATAGAATCGCGTGGGCCCCTCTTTACCACCTGGCCCGGGACCTGTCAACGGGAAAACCTCCCAACCAGGCACCCTCACTGCGCAAAGCCTACGAGAGGCACCGAACCCTGGAGCCAGCATCAACGGGCCAAGGGTGTCGGATGGGGCTCGCCCTATGCGCCGATCCCGCATCACGCCTTCCATTCGAGGGCCGCGGCAAGAGCGGGGGCCGCGGTGGCCGCCAGCCTCTCCAGGCACTGCTGGTCCTCGGGACGAAAGTCCGGACCGGCCTTCCCGCGGGCATCGCCGCGGCGGCTGACCTCGATCACAGCCCAAACCTTCCCGTCCGATCCTTTCACGCCCACCGCGAGGAGCTTCTGGATTTGTCGCGGTCTCCCTTCCTTGATCCGGATTCGCTCGTAGAAATCCAGGTGGGGCTCATCGTGCGCCGCGTTGGTCAGGAGGCTGCGCGCCGTCTTGGCCACGCGGCCGGCGAGACTGGGGACCGACAGGGGGATCTTGTTGATCCCGCCTTCGGCCAGCTCGGATGGGTACACGAACTCCAGGAGGGTCCGATCCCGGGTCAGGATCAGAATGGCCAGCTCGTCCGGCCGGAGCGCCAACGCCTTAGACACCGCAGAGGCCAGCGCCTCCAGCACCGCCGCACGCCGCTTCACGCCGACTTTCGCCGCCGCCTCTTCCAAGAGGTCGACCAACTCCTGCTCTATCTCATCCATGGCCGCCCTCGCTCGCGGCTGGATTCGCGGCCGAGGAGCCCGCCTCCAGCTCGCCGTCCACGGCGTAGACCCGAACGGATTCCTGCCGACCTTTCACTTTGACCTCGCTCAATTCTCGCACCTGAAACCGATCGCCCAGCGCCAGGACGGTGGCGTGACTCACGACGATGGGCGTCTTGAAATCCTTGGTCACCCCCTCCAGACGGGATGCCAGGTTCACCGTATCCCCGATGGCGCTGTATTCCCGACGGCTGTCCGCGCCCATGACCCCAACGACCGCTTCGCCGCTGTTGACCCCCACGCCGATCTGCAGGGGGCGGCCGCTCCTGGCCTCCCATTTGGGGGAAAGCAGGGGAAGCTGTGCGACCATCTCCAAGGCAGCGCGGAGGGCGCGGATGGCATGGTCCCCCTGTGCCAGCGGCGCGCCGAACAGACCCATGAGGGCATCTCCGACGTACTTGTCCAGGGTGCCGCCGTGCTTCAGCACAATGGGAACCATGGTATTGAAGTACTCGCGCAGCAGCTCCACGACTTCCTCGGGCGGCAGGCCTTCCGAGATGGACGTGAAATTGCGGATGTCGGAAAACAGGACGGTGATCGGCCGCCGCTTGCTGGCGATGACCAGGCCGGTCCGGTCGTGAGCAATCTGCCGCGCGATCTCCGGGGAGAAGAAACGGGCCATCTCGCGCCGAACCCGCTCCTCGTGCACGAAGTTCCGCAGGACCGTCACGCCATATGGGATCACCAGCGCCACGCTGATGGGGACGAACTCGACCCAGAACCTTCCCCACACGAACGCGACGATGCAGGCTGCCCCAAAGGTCAGCCAGATCCCTGCGGTCAGGAGGAAGCCCCGCAGGGGCCGGAAACGGTCGGCGATCAGCGTGGCCAAAATGGCGACTACCAGGATCGGGAGGACGTACCAGGGGTTCTGGGGATACCACTCCCCGGCCGTGAACCTGCGGAGGGGATTGGGGAGGGCGCGCAAGGGATCGCCGGCCAGGAGATTGTCCAGGACGTTGGCCAGGATCTCGGTCCCGGGCGTCAGGCGCCCGGCGGAGGCGAAAGGCGCCAGGTGGAGATCCTGGAGGGTCAGGGCGGACGCCCCCACGAGCACGATCTTGTCCCTGAACAGCTCGCTCGGCAACTCCCCCGTGACCACCTGGTAATACGGAAAGGTGGGAAACGTCCCGCGGGGTCCGCGGAAGTTGACCAGGATCCTCCGCGTCTCCGGGGGAATCGGCGCGGCGGGGAGATCTCTTGCCAAGCGGTCGTGCAGCGCCTTGGCCAGGCTCGGGACCGCCTGACCTTGATGCATGCGGACGATATCGGCCTCGCGGACGAAGCCGTCGCTTCCTGGGATGACGTTGCTAAAGCCCTCGCCCACCGCCCGCTCTCGCAAGAGCGGGATGGGCCGATCCATGCGGATGTTCGTCACCCGGACCCCGCCCGACAGGGTTTCCATCGGCTTGATGACCATCGCCAGAAAGACATTCCGGCGCCGAGCCATGGCTGCAGCCAGGACCCGATCCTCTTGAGGCCGATCCTTGGTAGGCTCGGGGAACAGGATGTCGAAGCCCACCGCCCGCGGGCTTCCCTTTCCAATCTCATCCAGGAGGCGCGCGTGGACGGATCGGGGCCAGGGCCAGCGGAGATGCAGGTTGTCGAAGGAGTCCTCATCTACCGTGACCAGGACGATGGGAAACCGGGGCGCCTCCGCCCCGCGGATCTCGAAGCGGTGGTTGACGGTCTTGAGCTCCAGCGACTCCAGGAGTCCCAGTAGGTGGACCAGCGCCACCACGCTCCCGAGGGCGAGCCCCCACAGCACCGACCGTCTCAGCGTCATCGCTCCTCCCCCGGCCCCGCTGCCGCTGCGTCCTGCAGGATGCGGACGATTTCGTCCACGACGTGCTGGAGCGCCCGCTGCTCCCGTGCCCGGGTCGCCTGCATGGTCTGGCAACGGTCGTGGCTCATGGCCGGGCATCCGGCAGGGGGAGATTCAGCGGATTGGCCAGGTAGCGGTCCCGGCATCCCGGGCAGAGGAGGTGCCGCTCCTCGTGGTGGACGTCACGCATCAGCTCCTCCGCGTCCGTCTCCTCCGTGGCCGCCACCAGCTCGCGCAGCCGGGTCTCCACCTCGTCGGCCGTCTCCACCTCGGGCAGCACGCCGTCGAAGTCGGCGTAGACCTCGATCTTCAGCTCATAGGCCAGGCTGCCGTCCGGCATCTCCTTCCCGCACTTCTCGCAGGTCTTGCTCATAACCCCGCTACTCCCGCTGTCTCCCTCCGCCCTTCCGCTTCCCGCCTTTCGTTTCACCTTTCACTTTTCACGTTTCACGTTTCACTTTTCACGTCCCACGTTTCCCGTCTCACAAATCAGTGCGGTCTCGTCGCAGCAGGCAAACTTCGCGCACTTGATACAATCCTTCCAGATCTTCTGCGGCAATTCCCGCTTGTCGATCGTCCGGAATCCGAACCGCTCGAAGTAGCCCAGACGGTAGGTGAGCGCAAAGACGCGGCCCACGCCCAGCGCGCCTGCCTCTTCGAGGCAGGCGGTGACCAGGGCGGAGCCCAGGCCCTTGCCACCGTGCGCCTCGTGGACAGCCAGCGTGCGGATCTCCGCCAGGTCCTCCCAGTAGAGCGACAGGCCGCAGACAGCGACGATCTCTCCGTCCACCTCGGCGACAAAGAAGTCCCGCAGGTGCTGGTACATCTCGTTGAGGGTGCGCGGCAGCAATTCCCCCCGCGCGGCGAAGTGGGCGACCAGGGTCTGCATGGCGGGCACATCGGTCGCCCGCGCTTTCCGCACCACGGCCCCTGGTGGAATTTCGGATTCCGGAATGCGGAATGCGGAATCCCGGATCCTTGCCTCACCCTCTCGGCGCTCGTCTTTGTGCTCGCGGCTCGCGGCTCGCGGGTCTCGGCTCTCAGTTGTCGGCTTTCGGCTCTCGGCTCTCATTCCAACGCCTTCGATGGTCACGTGGCCGGGGCTCCCCTCCTCGCCGCCGACCTCCACGGGACATCCCAGGACCTGTTGCACGATCTGCACCGTGGTCAAAAGATGCGGCGTGACCCGCGAGGTCGTGAGGCGCGATGTGCCGCCGGCCAGGGCCATCGGGAGGATCACCTGGTCGGCCAGGTACGGGTCGCAGGCGGCGCCCCCCTTGAGGAAACCGAAGAGGGGATCCACTACTTCGTCTGCCACCCGTTCGGCCGGCTTCCCCCGCTCTCCCACAGCGGAGAAGCCGGCGGGAACGCCCCCCGCATCGGCCATCAGGATGAGGAAGCTCCCCGCCCCGGCCGCCTCCGCCTCCACCAGCGCGATATCGGCTTGGCGTCCCTCGCCCTCGAGCCGCCGCAGCGCCTGATCCCGCTGCCGCTCCGCAATGCCGCGCGCGAGATTCGCCACAACCGACAGCCCGCGGAGGCGCACCGCACCCTGCCGGGAGACCAGGGTGGCCGGGCGCAGCCTTGCGCCGCCCTCGATCGCGACGCGCACCCGCCCGCCTCCCTTGGGATAGAATCCCCACCGCAGAAGCTCCAGGTCGGCCGACACGCCCATCTTACCCAGGACCGGGAACCACACCTCGCGCACGTAATGGACGGAAGGACTCCAGGGGACGTGGGTTCCCCCGGTCAGGACGACTCGCGACGGGCCGGGCGCCAGCGCCAGGGGAAGCAGGATGGCCTGGAGGACCAGCGCCGTCGAGCCGGCCGTCCCCACGTCGAAATGATATTCGCCCCCCTGGATGGCGCCCGGCGCGAACCGCAGCTCGCGCGAACCGAGCGCCGCGCCATCCACCGCCGCGCCGCAGATCTGGGCCAGCGCGCTCACGGCCGTGAGGTGCTGCGCCTGCAAGCCCGGATTCTTCCGCCGGGCGCGGATCGAGTGGATCTCGACCGGCATCCCGCGGATCGCCGACAGGGCCAGGGCGGTGCGCAGGACTTGCCCGCCCCCTTCTCCCTGGGCCCCATCAACTCGGAGTATCGAAACGCCCGTATTCGGCATGGAGTGTCGTTGCGCTGGAAAACGGTGAACCGCCCGCGCGATGCGCTCGCGTCCGTTGTATCACTGAGCTTTAGCGGGTGTCAAGGCGGATGCCGGTGTGCGAGGCATGATCTCAATTGTCGCGCGGTTCCGTATCTCAACCTACGATCAGAGTACACCCGCGGGGCCGGGGGAGAGAGACTTTTTCTTGACGGGATCTCGGTTTTTCGGCTACAAAGAGCAATGAGTTTCCCCGATCAGGGGAAAAACCATCTCACAAGGAGGATCAATGATGAAGGGATCCATCGTGAAGGTCAGCGAGGTCAATCCGGAGCCGTTCGGCACAGTATCCCGATGGTTTCTGATCTCCCCCAAGGTGGGCAACAGTACCTACCAGCGAATGGCCTATCTGGAGGGAAAACCCGGGACCAGGGGGACCCTCCACACCCACCCCGGAGATGAGGTGCTCTTTACCATCAGTGGGAGGGTCAACGTGAAGATCGACGGAGAGGATCACTTCCTCTCGCCCGGGGAGGCCATTTCCATCCCTCCCGGCACCCAGCATTACCCGGAGGTGGTGGGAAATCAAACCTGGATCGCGGTCGCGGCTTACTGTGACGACTGCCCCATCATTGCCCAGGCCAAAAAATGAGTCTGCTGGAAAGGAGTGCCTGACAAATTCAGGAGGATCAAACGATGAAGCCCGTCGTCCTTGTTACCCGCAAGCTACCGGAGGCCGTCGAGGATCGTCTTCGACGAGACTACGACCCTCGCTTAAATCCTGAGGACGTTCTCTATTCCAGTGACGAGATCGTCGAACGCGCCAAAGACGTCGACGCCATTCTTCCCTGTCACACCGAAAAATTTACCGCCAAAGTGATTGCTCGTTTGCCCAAGCGCGTGCGAGCAATTGCCAATTTCTCTGTTGGCTACGACCACGTGGACATCGAGGCAGCTAAGGCCCGGGGGCTCATCGTTACGAATACCCCCGAAGTGCTGTCCGACGCCACAGCCGAACTGACCTTGATGCTGATGTTGGGCGCAGCGCGGCGGGCCAGCGAGGGCGAACGACTGGTCCGTACCCATGAGTGGAAGGACTGGAGCCCCAGTTTCATGGTGGGCACCCAAGTTACGGGCAAGCGACTTGGTATTCTCGGATTTGGCCGTGTCGGACGGGTCGTCGCCAAGCGAGCCCGCGGATTCGACATGGAGATCCACTATAACGATCTGCAGCGATTGCCGCCCGAGCTTGAGAAAGGAGCAATCTATCATCAGACCCCCGAGGATCTGATGCCCCATTGCGATTTTTTGACGCTCCACTGCGTGTCTTCCCCAAAAACTTTCAAACTGTTGAACGCCGAGCGCATAGCCCTACTGCCGGATGGGGCTATTGTAGTCAATGCGAGCCGCGGCGCCGTGATCGACGACGACGCCCTGATTGCGGCGCTAAGGTCAGGGAAACTGACGGCCGCTGGTTTGGACGTCTACAACAACGAACCCGACATCCATCCGGAATACAGGCAGTTGCCCAACGTGTTCCTGATGCCGCACATCGGCAGCGCCACGAAGGAAACAAGGGACGCCATGGGGTTCCGGGCGCTCGACAATCTGGATGCCATCTTCGCCGGACGTGAACCCCGTGACCGCGTCGCCTGAGAGCGTTCGCCATCTTCATTTCGCACAGTCCATCCGGTATCGATTCCCGGATGGGCTGAAACATGGCGGTTTTGTGCCTGCCCAGGAGGATGCTGAAAAACCCGTTTTCGCCCAGGCTGCTCAAAAAGGTCCAGATGCAAGGCGGCGCGCGATGCGACGGGTACCCACCGAAGGTGGGTGAAGGCGTACTTAGTCCGTACGTCGCAGCGCCGCGCGAGCGCGGGGGTACCCACCGCAGGTGGGTCTCCGCAGATGGGCCTTTTTCAGCGGCCTGCTAGGAAGCGATTTGGGAGGAGGGAACTTTCCCTGCTCCTTTTATTCTCCCCGATCTAGTGTCCTGAGTCAGGAATTCGCCGACTAATTCAGAGCTCCCGGAGCCGGCCCGAGAGGCCGGGCCCGCGGGCCAGCCGGCGGGGAACCCATTGCGCTGTAGCCCTGCAATGGGTCGTCGCCGTGGCCTCGAAGTTGTCGAACTGGTTGTAATCCCACGTTCCGCGGCGCGACGCGCCCGCACCCAGCGTCTGCGCTGGGTACCCGGGCGGCGGCGCCGGAGCAAGGCTGGCCGGTTCCGGGTACCCACCCGAGAGGGTGGGTGCAGATCCCAGGCGTCGGAGGGGCGGCTCCGGGAGCCTGGGGATTCCTCCGCGAACTTCGGACTCAGGACACTGGCACCTTTCAGGCGGTACGGGGGCGTCAATCCACATGGATTCCGATCCATGGCGGTGCCGCGAAGATGCCGGATGCCCGCGAGTTGCGTCTCCCCTGCTTAGCGTCATCGGCGCTAAGATAATTGGGTCTCGACCCCGCCCCGGGGGTGCCCCGAGCACACCCAGCCTTGCGGCTGGGTACCCGCCGTGCGGTGGGGGGGTACCCAACGCTTGCGTTGGGTCCGGTCCGGTCGCCGGACGGTGCGTGCGGCAGCCTCTCCGAGCCCCCTGGGCCGGCCAGTTCTCCGCGGGAGGGACAGGCGTTCGCCCCCGGCGGGAGGCCCGCCCTGTGGCGGGCCGACCCGGAGCAAGCCCGCCCCACCCCGTCCCCGCGGACGGGGTGCCGTCGCGGCCTCGCCGTCCGAGGGGGACCCCCGGGGCCGGGAGGCAAAGCGAGGCTGAAGCTCTTAATGAATTCCATGGGTTGCGAATTAACTTAGCGGCGATGCTGCTTAGCGTGCTACATTCTGGATGATCAGGACCTGTAAATTCGCGCCTTTCCGGTACCCGCGCCCCCGAAATTCGCTTGACGGCTTTCGGGTGCACCCATAGATTGTTGGCCGTTCTTGCCCGCTTCACGAGGACCGATGTCCTCGCAAGGAGGCCCGTGTGAGACCGAAGGTTCTGGTAACCCGCAAAATCTTTGATGGGGCCTTGAACCTGCTCGGCAAGCACTTTGATGTCGAGTCGAATCAGCGCGATCTCCCTGTGACCCCCAACCAGCTTGTCAAGCGACTTCAAGGCAAGTCCGGGGTGGTCACCTTGCTCGCCAACGAGTTCAGCGACATGGTGTTGACCCAGTGTCCGGATCTGAAGATCATCTGCAACATCGCGGTGGGCTACAACAACATCGATATCAAGGCCGCAACCCGTCGCGGGGTCATGGTCACAAACACCCCGGGCGTGCTGGACGATACCACCGCCGATTTCACCTGGTGCCTGTTGCTGGCGGCGGCGCGGCGCGTCGTGGAGGCGGACAGGTTCTTGCGCGCCGGCAAGTGGAAGGGCTGGGGGCTGATGCACTTCCTGGGACACGACGTGCACGGGAAGACCCTGGGCATCCTGGGCCTCGGCCGCATCGGCAAGGGCGTGGCCAGGCGGGCCAAGGGCTTTGACATGCGGGTGATTTACCACGATCCCGCCCGGGTGGACGAGGCCACCGAGCGGGAGCTGGGGGCTATGTACGTGGACAAGCGGACGCTGCTCCGCGAGTCGGACTTCGTAAGCCTGCACGTCCCGCTCAATCCGGAGACCACCCATTACATCTCGCACGGCGAGTTCGCCCTGATGAAGAGGACGGCGATCCTCATCAATGCCTCTCGCGGGCCCGTCGTGGACGAGAAGGCCCTGGTCAAGGCCCTGAAGGAAGGGAAGATCGCGGGGGCCGGCCTGGACGTGTACGAGAAGGAGCCCAGGTGCGAGCGGGCCCTGGTCGGGATGAAGAATGTCGTTCTGGCTCCCCACATCGCCAGCTCGTCGATCGAGACGCGTCACAAGATGGCCATGATTGCGGTGCAGAACTGCATCGCCGGCCTCACCGGGCAGCGTCCGCCGAATCTGCTGAACCCGGAGGTTCTGGGGCGCTAGCCCCGCTTGCGATCCTCGTGAAACCCGAGGCGGAACCGCGGTTCCGCCCCCATTTTTTCCTCCGATCTCCGGTTCTCCCAGGCAAGGAGGCAGGCTCTACCGCGCCGCCTTGATCCGCGAGCCCTTCTCGGCGCTCCGCGTCGAGGGGCGCGGCCAGATGGATCGCTCGGGCATCGCGACGCTCATCGAGGAACTGGCGAACCTGAAGGTCGGAAAAGCCTGATCGCGCCGCCGGGATTCACCCAGCGGAGACCGCCCCATCTTCATTCGCCGACAGGAGAGGCATGTGGCTATGGACTACAAGACGCAGGAACAGTTGGCAAAGCGCTATCGGGAGCTTTCGGCACACTTCGATCACTGGGAAAAGACCAAAGACCTGATCGATCAGGTCATCGACATCATCCTCAACTACCGCCAGAGCGGCCACCCAGGCGGGTCCCGCTCCAAGGTCCACGCCCTTCTTGTGACCCTGCTCGGCGGCCTCATGCGCTGGGACATCCGCCATCCGGAGAAGCGGTTCGGGGACCGCTTCGTCCTCGTCGGCGGCCACACGGTCCCCCTCATCTACTGTACCCTGGCCGTCTTCAACGAGGCCCTGCGCATCAAGTACCGGCAGACCGGCGACAAGCGCTATGCCATTCCCCGCGAGGCAGAGCGCGCCCTGTACTGGGAGGACCTCCTGAAATTCCGACGCAACCGCGGCCTGGCAGGGCACGCGGAATTCGAGGGCAAGACGCTCTTCCTCAAATTCAACACCGGCCCCTCCGGTCACGGGTCCCCGCCTGCCGCGGGAGAAGCCCTGGCGCTCAAGCGGGCCGGCGCCGACGGGGTCAAGGTGTTCGCCTTCGAGGGCGAGGGGGGACTCACGCCCGGCGCCGCCCACGAGACGATGAATAACGCCTGGGGGCTGGCTCTCCACAACCTGCACTACGTCGTGGATTGGAACGATTACGGGATCGACGACAATCCCATCAGCAGCGTCGTGTACGGCACGCCCGCCGACTGGTTCGGCGCTCACGGCTGGCGGGTCTACGGCACCGAGCTTGGCAGCGAGTGGGGGCCGGTGACGCAGGCCCTCCTCACCATGATCATGGACGAGAATCCACAGCATGCTCCGGCCGTGACCTGGGTCAAAACGCGCAAGGGCCGGGGCTACCTGAAGTACGACAACCACTCGCACGGCGCGCCGCATGCCATGAACTCCGAGATATTCTGGAACACGAAGAAGCCCTTCGCGGAGAAGTACGGCGCGACCTTCTCGAACTTCGGCGGCAAGGCGCCCGGCGATCCCGGCGCGCTCAAGGCCGAGTCCGAGGCCAACCTCAAGGCCGTGATCGAGGTCCTGCACCGGGACCAGGCCCTGGTGGATTACCTGGCAGAGACCCTCGTCGCCCTGGGTGAGAGCGTCCCCCAGGAGATTCCGAGCTTCCGTCTGGGCAAGCGGGGGATCCCGTTCCAGGATCCGCGCGTCTTTGACTACCGGAACTACCCGGCGGACCTGTTCGCCAAGCCGGGCAGCTCGGCTCCCAACCGCGCCGCCCTGGCCAAGTGGGGAGCGTGGGTGAACGCCTTCGGGGCGAAGGAGTACGGCCGTCCCCTCTTTATCGCCGCCTCAGCGGACCTGGCCGAGTCCACCAACCTCAGCGGCTTCAGCAAGGGGTATGGGGATTTCCCAGGCTACGGCTGGTACGAGCGATCCGGAGGCCCCGAGGGGACCTTGCTTCCCACCGAGATCACGGAGTTCACCAACGCGGGGATGATGGCCGGCATGGTGACGGTCAACATGGCTCCCGATCCCGAGAAGGAGTTCGACGGTTTCTGGGGGGCGTGCTCGACGTACGGCTCCTTCTCCTACCTCAAGTACGGCCCGTTCCGCCTCCTCAGCCAACTGGCGCAAGACTGCCAGCTCAAGATCGGCAAGGTGATCTGGATCGCCGGCCACTCCGGACCGGAGACCGCCGACGACAGCCGGACCCACTTCGGGATCTTCGCGCCCGGCGTGACCCAGTTGTTCCCCGAGGGCAAGGTCATCAACCTCTACCCCTGGGAGCACAACGAGGTGCCGGTGTTGCTGGGAGCCGCCCTGCAGCAAAACGTGCCGATCGTCGCCCTCCATCTCACCCGGCCGGCCATCGCCATCCCCGATCGGGAGAAGCTGGGCTTCCCCTCGCACTTCGAGGCCGCTCGAGGCGCGTACGTCGCCCGCGACTACCGTCCGGGGCAGCCCAAGGCTGGGGCCGTGATCGTCCAGGGCACCAGCGCCATGGCCGGCGTCGTCAAGGTCCTGCCGGACCTGGACAAGCAGAACCTGAACGTGAAGATCGTCTACGCGGCCAGCCCGCAGCTCTTCACGCTTCAGCCGAAGGAGTACAAGGACAAGGTTCTGGCCCCCGGGGATCGCGCCAACTCGACGGTCATCACCACCATGGGACGCTGGCTGATGCACGAGTGGCTCTTCAACAAGGTCGCCGAAGAATACGCCATGTCCCCCGACTGGGACAATCGTTGGCGCACCGGCGGAAATCTGGACGAGGTCATCGAGGAAGCCCATCTGTCCCCGAAGTGGATCCTGGAGGGGATCGAGCGGTTCGTGCGCGAGAAGGACGCTCGGCTGAGTCGGCTGCAAGCCGATCTGGCCGCCGCCACGAAGTCCTGACGCGCAACACGCCCAAGGCGCAAGCACGCCCGGGCCCACGGTTCCTCGCGGGCCCGGGCGTTTTCATTCGGTTTTCCCGGTCACACCAGCACCCGGAGCGTTCAATCACGGCTTCCCGGACACCGCCAACCCCTCGGCCCCTCTCCTGCCCTGCAACCGACGTCCAAAGCGGATCAAAGCCTCCCCCATCCGGAAACGCCACCCGGTATCCGGCGGGCGGTTCTCATGCCTCCGGAACCAGCCCCACCGTTCCAGCCTCCGATCCAGCGCCTCCAGCTCGCGCAATCTCTCCCCGACTTCATATTCGGTGAAGAAGAATGTCATCGCCATCTCCTCCCAGCGTTGACAACGGCCTCGAGACTGCCAGCCCTCCGCTCGCCTTCGCCGCGGCCCTCCGGCGTCGCAGGCGTGTTCCCAGCGAGCCAACGCGTCGCAACCCGAGTCTCGATGTCCGGTGATGGCGCATGACCTCACCCCCCTTCAATCCGTTCCAGGGTCCGTGAAAAACGAAAGCCCCGAGGCTGGGCCCCAGGGCTTCGGCAAGACCCGTAATAGCGATTACAGCTTGACTACCTCTCTCCTGCCTCCTGCCGACACCCCTGCCCTCGCACGGACGCCGCGCACCGTCGCTTCATGGACTTCAGAATGCCCAGGGGCAGAACACGCATGGTGGTTGCTCTCCCGGAATGGGGGGCATCATACCCGATCTTCCCGCCGCGTCAAGTGGATCTCACGAAACCTTCGCCTTTCGTCTCTCGGCTCTCGGCTCGCACCTCTTCCTCCCCCATTCCGCATTCCGCAATTCGCATTCCGCATTCAGTGCGTCCCCGCTTCTCCGCTTCTCCGACTCTCCGTTTCTCCCTTTCTCCGTTTCCCCGTTTCTCCGCCTCTCGCTGCCTCCGTCGCGTCTCGGCTCTCGGCTCTAGGTTCTGTGTGCTCATTCCGCATTCCCCATTCCGCATTCCGCACTCAACACACCTGCCAGCCTGCTCGCTTGCCAGCCTGAAGCGGCACGCATCCGCCCTGACCCCGCAGAAACGATCGGGTCCCGTGTTGCAAGACGGAGCAGGGTCTATTTCAGGAAATCACGAAGAGCGTCGGGAGAAAGGTCGGCATCCCGCAGGATGCTCTGGAGAATCTTGGGATGCAGAATCTGGCCGGCGTGAAACGGAACGGTAACGCGCTTGCCCGCGGGGTTCCGGAGGATTCGATGACTTCCGCTCGAGCGGACTTCCTCAAAGCCGAGGCGCCGAAGGACCCGCAGGACCTGCCCGGCGGTCACCCGAGGCAGGCGCGGACTCATACCGCGACGTCCAGGATCGCGAGGGTCACCTCTCCGGGTTCCGGCAGCGGCTCCCCGCTCGCCAGACGGTCCTCCAGGTGGAGCCGGATCGCGTCCCGGATGTTGCGCACCACCTCTTCGTAGCTCTGCCCTTGGGTATAGCAGCCCTGGAGCTGCGGACAGGTCGCCACGTAGCCGAATCGGTCCCGCTCCACCACCGCCGTGAGCTGGAGCCGCTGCCCCGTTCGGCGCACCCGGCGCCTCGATCGGACCCGAACTGCGCTGTCTGCCATTTCACTCTCCCCCACAATCCTGGGCAGTCCCTCGTGCGGTGCAGTCCCTCATGTTCCCAGCGACTCTTCCCCTCTGGCCGCCCGGCCTCTGCCCACGTAGGGTAACATCATCCCCGAGAAAACCCAAGGCGAAAAGCCACTGAGCCCCCCTTCTCCGTCTCTCCGATTCTCCCGCTCCCCGCCTGCCAGCCTGAAGCGGCACGCATCCCCCTTGCCCCCTCAGAAACCGCCGGGTCCCCTTTTCCAGGCGTGGAACCTGCCCTGGGTCATCTCGCCCGCTCGGATGGCCCTCGCGGGGTCGCGGCGAGCAACGCATCCAGTGCTTGCTGAAAGGCCTCGAAGGGGTATGCGCCGATCGCGAGTTGACCATTCATCAGGAAGGCCGGCGTCCCGTTTGCGCCTAGTACATGGCCGAGGACCGTCTCGGCCTCGACTCGCTCGGCCTGCTTTCCCGAGTCGAGACACGCTGCGAAGGTCTTCTCGTCCAACCGCAGCTCGGCAGCATAGCGTTTCAACCGCGCCGAGGTGAAGGCGAGGGGAGACCGCTGGCTGAACAGCGTGTCATGGTACTGCCAGAACTTGCCTTGATCGTGCGCGCAGGACGCCGCCTGAGCCGCCAGCACCGACGCCTCCCCCCGGATGGCCATGTGGCGGTAGACGAACCGAACCTTGCGTGCCCGGATGTACTGCTCTTCGATCTTGGGGAGCGTTTCCCGCCAGAACAACCGGCAATAGCCGCACTGAAAGTCGGAGAACTCTACCATGACCACGGGGGCATCCGCCGCCCCCTTCGTTGGCCCAGGCCCCCGCTCCACGGTGGCGATGAGATCCTCACGGGACATCGTGCCCTGGCCTTCGGCGGCAAGGCCGATCTCGACCGAGACGCCGACAGATACCAGGACCAGCGTCGCCACTGCCGGCCCCCTGAGGGCCCCCACCCACGCTCGATGGATCACAGGAAACAGCCTCTCCCTTCGCATCGCGATACGCCCGGTCGTGCCCCGCTGCGCGACACTCGAGCTGATCCCACAATGGCCTCACCATACCCGGGAAAAGGGCTAGGGTCAATGGCAGGTGACGCTATGGATCGCCACACCATGGCGACTCACGCATTGGAGAGCGGAACTTGCCCTCCCCTGTCCTGTGAACGCGGGCCGGCCCACTTTGCCCTTGACAGTGGAATCGGACAGGCGTTAGCGAAAAGGTACCGGACACCTATCGGGAGCTAAGCCATTGATTTACCGCATGGACGATTCCAATTCTTGCGGCTCCGTGCGCCATGTGGATGAGGCCTGCAGCCATCGCCGCCGTCGGGGGATCCGTGCGGTTCGCACGGCTAGCTTCCATGTGCCTAACTGCGCCCGTTTGTGTAACAGCCCAAAGGTGAAACCGGTCCGTCGTAGAATCAATCGCTTACGAGCAAAAGGTATCCGGTACCTTTCTGCGCGCACGGCCGGCTATTCCGCATTTGCTCCGTCCCCGGCTCTCCGCTCCCCCGGTTCCCCGTTTCCCTGCCGTACAATTCCGCATTCCCCATTCCGCATTCCGCATTCAGTCTGTCCCCGCTTCTCCGTTTCCCCCTGTCCCCCCTGCTCCCCTGCTCGCGTCTCTCCGCTCTCGGCTCTCGGCTCGCGCCTCTTCCTCCCCCATTCCGCATTCCCCATTCCCCATTCCGCATTCCGCATTCAGTGCGTCCCCGCTTCTCCGTTTCTCCGTTTCTCCCTTTCTCCGTTTCCCCGGTTCTCCGCCTCTCGCTGCCTCCGTCGCGTCTCGTCTCTCGGCTCTCGGCTCTAGGTTCTGTGTGGTCATTCCGCATTCCGCACTCAGCACGCCTGTCAGCCCGCTCGCCTGCTAGCTTGAAGCGGGAGGCATCCGCCTTGCCACCGAAGAAACCGCCGGGCCCCCTAAAGACGTTAAAGCAACTCATCCGCAGCGAAAGAAAGAATGAATCGGTGCCTTTGTTATGCTATAGTAAGAATCATGCTGAAACGGCCTCTCCTCGAAACCAACCCCTTTCTGCGGGACCCCGACACGCGCCGCACAATGTTCCGCATGACCGTGTGTACATCCACGGGCATTGAGGGCGTTCGACTCACCCAGACCGATCTGGGAAAGAGTCCCTCAGAGCCTCGTCGGTCTAACGCCGTCCGTGAATCTGTAACGTCCTCTGGATCACAGCGCTGAACATCTTTGCCGTCGGCTCATAATTCCGGCCAAGTCCCGCACGCACGGCAGCAAAATACAGTTGCCGTTTCCGCCCTGACAGCCTGTCGAAGAACAGAGAGGGCAGGCCCGCCTGTAGCCCCATTAGAACGGCCAGCAGCCGAGCCGCTCTACCATTACCTTCTCGGAAGGGATGGATCAAGACCAACTCCACATGGACAACCGCAAGGGCCATGGCGAGCTTCTCGAGGGGCGCCGGGCGGCAGGGCGTGAACCGCCGGAGGGGCCCTCGCTCAAACTCGGCCATCAACCTGGGGATCTGCGCCGCTCCTGCAAAAGGGAAAGTGTCCTTGGTGAGATTCACCCGCCGATACTGGCCTGCCCATGAATAGATGCGCCCGAGCCAGACTCGATGGATATGACAGATGTCGGCAGCCGCAAAGCGGTGGTCCTTGTCGTAGAACGCGGTCAGCTCTTCCAAAGCGCGAACCTGCTCACGACCCTCCATTTGGTCCATTTCGCGCTTGCGTTTGATGCCGAGCAAGTTCTTCAGCACACGCCCGCGCGAGCCCGGCTCGAACAGGTACTCTTCCAGCCCTGATGCGTTGTACCGATCGCCTCTAGCCAATCGGCCCCCTCACCGGATCATGCTGAGCCGTCAACGATCTTGTGAGCATCCTTCACATACAACTCTCCGGAGGCAATTCGGTTCCTCAGCGGCTCTCGGGCATCTCAGCCATTCCGCATTCCGCATTCGCAATTCCGAATTTGACCAGTCCCCCTTTCCCCGCTTCCCTGCCGTACAATTCCGCATTCCCCATTCCGCATTCCGCATTCAGTCTGTCCCCGCTTCTCCGTTTCCCCCTGTCCCCCCTGCTCCCCTGCTCGCGTCTCTCCGCTCTCGGCTCTTGGCTCGCGCCTCTTCCTCCCCCATTCCGCATTCCGCAATTCGCATTCCGCATTCAGTGTGCCCCCGCTTCTCCGCTTCTCCGACTCTCCGTTTCTCCCTTTCTCCGTTTCCCCGGTTCTCCGCCTCTCGCTGCCTCCGTCGCGTCTCGTCTCTCGGCTCTCGGCTCTAGGTTCTGTGTGGTCATTCCGCATTCGTCATTCCGCATTCCACACTCAGGACGCCCCGAGTGCCTTGGAGGCGCGCCGCACGTCCCGCGACTTCACCCAGAGGATCATGCCGAAACGGTCGGCTCCCGCGATGATCGCCTGGGTGGCGGTGACGTTGATCTTCGCCCTCGTCAGCTTTTCCAGCAGTTCGACCACCACGCCGACTCGATCATCGCCGTAGATCAGGAAGCCCTTCTTGGGTCCCACGAGCTTCCAGCCAGCCTTCCGCGCGACGGCCCTGAACGCGGAGGTGTTGGCAGGGACGAAGTCCAGTTGAGCGCGGCGGCCTTTCGGGAACCCCGAGAAGGTCAGGAGATAGACGCCTGCCTCGCAGAGCCGCTCGAAGGATCTGGAGGGCCGCGCCGGGCGTGTTGGACACCTCCATGGAGTAGTAATCAACCAGTCGAACGGTCTCGGCCATGCGGTCCTCCTTTCACGTGTGGGACGGGGCCCCCGCCTCGGTCGAGGGCCGAGCGGGACGGGGGGGCCATCTGAACGGATCCGCCAGTCCGCGTGGGCGCGCAGCATTACGGAAGCGAGGACCGCGTGAACAAGGGGGACCCGTCGGTTCTAAATCGCATTCCGGAATGTCCCCAACTGCCAGAATCTAGGAGAGCCCCCTTTCGGTGCGGAACCGACAAGTTGTTTCTGCACCTACGTCCGCCATTACAACGTCCCGGTTTAGCACAGGGGACGATCCCTGCCGAGACCGACTAGGCAATCGCGAGGGGACCGGTAGCTAGGGCGTGGCCTCCCAATCCCCTCCTTGGCTCGGATTAATCGAGCACGGCAATGGCATCCACCTCGACAAGGAAGGCAGGATCGGCCAGGCTGGCAACTACCAGGAACGTGCTTGCAGGCGGATCCTTCGGGAAGTGCTTCGCGCGGATCTCAACCATGATGGGGCGGTAGGCGAGACTCGTGACATACGTTGTTATTCTAACAATGTTCTGCATCGTGCCGCCGCAGCTCTCGAGGATTCCCTTGATGTTCTGGTACACCTGCTCGCCCTGGGCTCTCGCATCACCCTGTCCGAGCAGCTTCCCATTCACGTCATGCGCGATCTGCCCTGAGATATACAATGTCTTTCCGCGGCGAATAGCGTGGGAGTACCCAACGGGTTTTTCGAGGGTGGATGGGGTGATCACTTCCTTTGCCATGAGAGCCTCCTTTGTCGGATGCCCTGCCTGAGGAAACGATCCATCTCCATCGGTGCGGTGACATGGCCCGCGGCACATTTCCTTAGATGAGGGCGTTCAGGTTAGGCGCTTCTGCTGATGCGGATCCAGATACTCCCGGAGCCCATCCGACCGGTGAGCTCGCTTACCCTTGACTGTCTTCGAACGCCTTCACACCCGCCTCGTAGGCGCGAGTGATCTCCTGCAGTGACCGCAGGGGCTCGCCGCGCGCGGCGAGGGTGTCCGCGTGGGCCAGGCCGCGGGCGATCGCGGGGTCGGCATGATCGGGCAGCGCCGCCGTGGCGAGGGCGGCCAGCAGGCGCCGCTCGGCGACCCGGCTCAGGCTGAGATAGGGGAGACTGTCGTACCAGAGCAGCCGCTCCTCGACGCCGGCGAACCGATGCCTCTCTCCCGCCATCGAGGCGAGCTGGGCGCCCAGCTCACCGGCCCGGGTGAGCGCGGCGCTCCAGTTGAACCGGGTCACCGGCAGCGGCTCCAGCGCCCGCATCTGCAGCACCTGGAAGAAATGGTAGACGGGCCGCAGGCCCGACACCAGGCCGTTGCCGGTGCCGCCGGCGATGCCGATGCCGAAGGCGGGCAGGCCGGCCAAGGGGGCCGAGCGCGCATACACCCGGAACATCTTGAGGATGAGGTACTTCACCATCCCGGTGGTATCCCACCAGTAGATCGGCGCGCCGAGGATCAGGGCGCCACAGCGGAGCAGCTTGTCGCTCAGGTACTCGAAGGCGGGATCCGGGTATTTGCACTGCAACGTGGTCATGCACTCCCACGGCAGGCAGTCCTTGCATGCCTCCACCACGTGGTCGGCCAGTTGGATCAGCTCGACCTTGGCGCCAGTTTTCGCCGCCCCCTCCAGTGCCGCTGTCACCATGTGGAAGGTTCTGCCATCCCGATTGGGGCTGCCCACCAGCCCCAGCACACTCCCGTTCCCTGCCATACGCGCTCTCCTCTCCAGCCACTTGTCCTCGCTGTCGCCAGGCACCGGGAATCCTCCCCGGTACAGGCAGGCATCTTACCCCATCCGTCACCTCCTGTCGCGCCCGACGACCGGATTGTCTGCTCCCCGTGTAGACCGGCCCGGCGCGCCTGACGTCCAGCGGGCGGGTAACCCTGCCCGTGGAGCCGCCTGCTCGTCTCTGTGCGTTTGGGGGACGTCGCGGCTTTTGTGGCTTTGTGGATCCGCCCATCCGGACCGCGATCCGGTGGCTTTCTCAGCGTCATGGGGGAGACCCGCAGGCAAAGGGAAGGGGACGTTGTTGCCTTCGTTAACTTACGCATCTGTCTTTCGCAGGATCTTCGATATCGCCGCAGTCGAGACTCCCAGGTGGCGGGCCGCCTGCGCCAGGGAGAGACCGAGCCCCGCCACGAACTCTCGCGCTAAGGCCGCTCGAACCGCTGAGAGGGGTCCGCGACGCCCGCCGCTCTTGAGTTCCTCCACGGAGGCTCGCGCGCGCTTGCAAATCCTCCCCATCACCGCCTCAGTTTCCTCGGGCGTTGGCGCTCGCCGCAACACGGCGGCCTGGCGTGCGTCGGCGTCCCGCAGGAGCCCGGCGACGAAGTCGCCGCTCCCCAGGATACGCGGGTCCCCCGCCAGCGGTTCCTTCTGCCGCCGGCGCGCCCGCACTTCGGCCCACCCCCCTGCGGACCGGACGAGGCCCCCGCCGACGAGGTCGGGGCGGTGCCCGGCCGGGATCCCCTCCCGCACGTAGGCCCGATAGGCGCGCACCGCCCTCCCCTCCGTCCGGCCGAACCAGCCGAGGACGGTCCGGCGATCTTGCCAGGCGTGGTGGAGCCGCCCCACGACGGTGGCGTGGCCGCCCCAGGGGTAGCGGTCCAGGGCGCGCAGGTCCGGGACCAGCTTGGCGCGGAGCGGGTTCAGATGGATGTAGCGGACCAACTCCTGGAAGTAGGCCTCCTCTTCGCAGACGATGGACTTGTAGCGGTTCTGGAAGAGGTGGCCCACGCGCCGATGGCGTCGGTTGAAGGTGATGGCGTAGCCGGTGAGCAGCCGGCGCATGAAGCGCGGGAGCCCGCTGGGGCCACTCCGGAGCAGGAGGTGCGCGTGGTTCGGGAGGAGCGCCCACCCGTAGATGGGGGTGCCGGTGGCCTGCGCCAGCGCGCCCAGGCGGGTCACGAAGGCCTGGCGGTCCACGTCGTCCTTGACGATCGCCCGGCGCTCCAGCCCGCGGATGATCACGTGGTGGAGCGTCCCCGGGGCATCGAGGCGCGCCTGGCGGGGCATGCTTGCTCCCTCTCTCCGGGTCGGAGCGTATCAGCGTTAGTTAACGAAGGCAACAACGTCTCCCATTAGGTGAGCCGGCATATTAGGCCCGGATACGGATCCCACAGAGCTTCCTGAGGTTCTGCCCCCGTAGTAACCCCATGGCGCTATCAACCCCGGCCCGCCGGGTAGTCTGCGCCCAAGCTTGTCTGCTTCCAGGCGTCGATTTCCTCGAGCGTGTCCGTCAGACTCTTGCGCACGTTCTCGAGTCCTATGGCGCCGAGCACGAGATGCCGCGGCGGCCTCGTCGCCTGCACCGCCGCAATGATCGCCCTGCCGGCCCGCACCGGGTCGCCGGGCTGGGTGCCGCTCCGGGCCGCCAACTGCCGTAGGCGGGCATTCACGGTCTGCTCGTAGTCTCCGGACGGGCTCAGCGTCTGCTTGAGCGACCGCCGGGCGAAGTCGGTACGGAACGGGCCGGGCTCGACGCAGAAGCACCTGGATCCCGAGTGGGCCGACCTCTTTCGCGAGGGCATCCGAGAGGCCCTCCACCGCGTGCTTCGTCGCGGCGTAGTAGCCCGAGCCCGGGAAGCCGACGAATCCTCCAACCGACGAGATGTTGACGATGGCCCCGCGCCGCCGGGCCCGCATGCCCGGCAGCACCGCCCGGATCAGGGCCGCGAGCCCGAAGACATTGGTCTCGAACAGGGCGCGGATGGCCGCGTCCTTGCCCTCTTCGACGGACACCTGGTAGCCGTACCCGGCGTTGTTCACCAGGACGTCGATCCCCCCGAAGCGGGCCTCCGCCGCCTGCACGGCGACCGCGATCTGCGTCGGATTGGTCACGTCGAGCGCGAGCGCCACACCGCGCCCTTCGTGGCCGGCCACAAGCGCTTCCACCTGACCCAGGTCGCGCGCCGTCACCGCGGCACGCCACCCACGCTCGAGCACGAGCGCCGCGAGCGCCCGGCCGAAGCCACTCGAACAGCCGGTGATGAACCAGACTGGAGCCTGTTCTGCTGCCATCGAGGTCTTCTCCTCTTTGATGCGGGACGTTGTTGACTCAGTGGACTGATGGCCGCTCTGCTCGCGCGACCGCTTTCGCAACCCCCGGGGTGGAGACCCCGAGCTGCCGCGCCGTGTCGGCGAGGGACAGCCCGAGCCGCCCGAGGAAGCTCTTGCAGTCCTCGCGACCGGCCACGATCTGCCCGCGTTCCCCGGAGGATGACGTGGTGCAATGTCCCCGGGGCGTCGAGGCGCGCCTGGCGGGGCATGCCGGCTCCCTCTCTCCGGGTCGGAGCGTATCAGAGTTAGTTAACGAAGGCAACAACGTCCCCCATCAAAGTCGCGTCCCATGCCCGGCGAACTCTTCTCCGGCTCAGTGCGGCAGCTCACCACGCCCTTCTGGTCGCGGTGCGGCAGCGAATCGCGGCCCTAGCCCCCGCTTAGCCGGAGATTAGGGGACAAGATCTCCGCTTGACACCCGACCCGGACGTGCGGTATGCACCAGCCTGGCCATGCGCATCCAGGCTTTCGTGTTCGCCTTGTCCTCCGCGGGCCGGCGAACGGTCCATCACACGCCACGCAGGATAGCCGGCTGGGCCGGCAAGGGAGGTTGGTTATGACCGACGAAATGCGGCGATGGAAATGCTGGCTGCTGGTGCTGCTGGCCGTTCTGGGGCTGGCCCCGGTCAGCTTCGCCAAGGAGGTGGTCCTCTACTCCTCCAACCAGCCGGATCTGATCGACATGGTGTCTCAGGGATTCGAGAAGAAGACCGGTGTCAAGGTATCGGCGGTCCGCTTGGGGACGGGCGAGGCCATGAAGCGGATCCAGGCCGAGAAGGACAACCCCCTGGGGGATGTGTTCTGGAGCGGGGACGTGGCGGTCCTGGACAACGCCAAGAAGCTCTTCATGCCCTACCGGTCGCCCGAGGCCAAGGGACTGCCGCCGCAGTACATCGAGAAGGACGGCCTCTGGACCAGCACCAACGTGCACCTCATGATCATCATGGTCAACACCAAGCTGGTCCCCGCCCCGGAGCGTCCGACGGCGTGGAAGGATCTCTTCCTACCCAAATGGAAGGGGAAGGTCGTGATGGCCAACCCGGAGAAGTCGGGCTCGGCCTACGCCCAGGTGTACGGCCTGTACAAGCTCTACGGGTGGGACGGCCTGAAGAAGCTGATCGGCAATGCCATGATCCTGGACAGCTCCAGCCTGATCTACAAGGCCACGGCGGAAGGGGAGTACCCGCTGGGGATCACCATGGAATACGCCGCCCACCGCTACATCGCGGGCGGATCGAAGGAGGTGGGCATCCTCTATCCCCAGGAGGGGGCCTTCGACGCTCCCGAGGCGGCCGGCATCATCGCCAACTGCAAGAATCCCGCGGAGGCCAAGCAGTTCTTCGATTACCTCCTCTCCCGGGAGGTGGAGCAGGCGATCTTCGAGAAGTACTCCCGCCGTCCCGCCCGCCCGGACATCCCGGCCGTCGAAGGGCTGCCGAAGCTCTCGGACGTCAAGCTGATGAAGGGCTTCGACCCGATCGAGGCGAACACGCTCGAGAAGGAGCTCCTCAAGCAATGGAAAGAGCTGGTCCTGGAGAAGTAGACGGCGGGCGGTGCCGATGCGAGTCCTCCTGAGGGAGATCAGCAAGCGGTTCGGGGCCGTCCAGGCCGTCGCCGACCTGAGCCTCACGGTCGAGAGCGGAGAGTTCTTCACCCTGCTCGGGCCGAGCGGATGCGGGAAGACCACCCTGCTCCGCATGGTCGCCGGCTTCGCGGCCCCCGACCGCGGCGAGATCCTGTTCGACGATCGACCCATGACGGCCGTGCCGCCCCACCGGCGGGATACGGGCATGGTGTTTCAGAACTACGCCCTGTTCCCCCAGCTCAGCGTCTTCGACAACGTCGCCTATGGATTGCGGGCCCGCAGGATTCCGAGCGCCGAGGTTCGCGAGCGGGTGCTCGGGATCCTGCGGATGGTGCAACTCGATCACCTGACGGACCGGTCCCCCGGCCAGCTTTCCGGCGGGCAGCAGCAGCGGGTCGCCCTCGCCCGGGCACTGGTCATTCGGCCCCAGGTCTTGCTGATGGACGAGCCGCTGTCCAACCTCGATGCCAAGCTCCGCGTCAGCATGCGCGAGGAGATCCGGCGCATCCAGAAATCCCTCGGCATCATCACCCTCTACGTCACCCATGACCAGCAGGAGGCCATGGCGGTCTCGGACCGGATCGGCATCCTGAGCGGGGGACGGCTCCAGCAGGTGGGACGGCCCAGCCAGATCTACTTCGCCCCCCAGAACCGCTTCGTGGCCGAATTCATGGGCTCCTGCAACCTGCTGGAGGTGGCCGTGGTGGCCTACGATGGGGCGCGGCAGCTCGTGCAGGGTGAGTTGGCGGGCAGCCGGATCTGGCTTCGGGCGGCCGAGCGTCCGGAGGCGGCCTCGCTCACGCTCCTGCTGCGGCCCGAGTGGATCGAGCTGGCGACGCAGCCCCCGGCGGACGGAGAGAACTGGTTTCCGGGGCGGGTATGCAGCGCGATCTTCCTCGGCTCCGTGGTCACCTACCAGGTGGAGGCGTTCGGGGGCCGCCGGCTGACGGTCGAGGTGCAGGACCCCCGCGACCACGAGCTGCGAGAGGAGGGGGCCCCGATCGCCCTGCACTTCGATGCGGGTCGGCCGGTCGTGGTCCATCCATGATCCCTCCCGCGCTCCGGCGTGCCCTCAGCGTCTGGAATCTGATCCTGGTAGCCGCCTTCGTCATCCTAGGCCTCCTCGTCCTCTACCCAATGTTCTCCATTCTGGCCGCGAGCTTCCTGGACCCCGAGACGAGCGCCTTCTCCCTGGGGAGCTACCAGCGGATCTTCTCGCGCCCCTTCTACCTGCGCTGCCTGACCAACAGCCTGTTCGTCAGCGGGCTGGCCACGCTCTGCAGCCTGGCGATCGGCATCCCCTTCGGGTTTCTCACAACCCGGATCTACCTCCCCGGGGCGGCGATCCTCCGGACCCTGTCCACGCTGCCACTGATCCTGCCTACCTTCATCGGAGCGGAAGCCTGGCTCCTGCTCCTGGGCCGCAACGGGCTTCTCACCCGGCTGGGCCGGGAGATCGGGATCTCCCTCCCCAGCATCTACGGCTGGCCGGGCGTCGTTCTGGTCTTCACGCTGCAGTTCTTCCCCTTCGTGTTCCTGATGGTCTCCGCGGCCATCAACTCCATCGACAGCTCCCTGGAGGAGGCGGCGCGCAATCTGGGCGCCGGCCCCTGGCGGACCTTTCGGACCGTGACGCTGGCGGTGGTCACCCCGGCCATCGTCTCGGGCGGGCTGATCGTGTTCTACATGTCCATCGAGAATTTCGGCGTGCCCACCATCATCGGCGAGGGGTACAAGGTCCTGGCGGAGCAGGCGTACAGCGAGTTCGTCAGCGAGATGGGGGGCAACCCATCCATGGCGGGGGCTCTCAGCATGGTCCTGGTCGGCATCACCCTGCTGGTGACCGTCGCGCAGAAGGCCTGGGTGGAGCGGAAGAGCTACGCCATGTCCGCTCTCCGGCCGCCCGCGATCCGGCGGCTGGCGGCGGCGCCCACCGTCGGGGCCTGGCTGTTCTGCGCCGGGGTCGTCTTTCTGGCGCTGTTCCCGTTCCTGCTGGTGATGGTCGCGGCAGTGACCAAGACCAGGGGACCCGTGATGTACTACGGGCAGTTCAGCCTGGAGAACCTGCTCAACGCCTTCCGCCTGGCCCCCCGGCCCATCTTCAACTCCTTCTTCCTGTCCACGGCGGCCACCCTCCTGGGAGTGCTGTTCGGCCTGGCAGTCAGCTACCTGGTGGTGCGCCGGCGCGGAGCGGTGGCCTACGTCCTGGACGTCGCCATGATGCTGCCCCTGGTGATCGCCGGGACCGTGCTCGGAATCGCGCTCGCCGTGACCTACAACAAGGGTCGCATCGTCCTCACCGGCACCTGGATGATCTTGGTGCTGGCCTACTTCATCCGGAAGGTCCCCTTCTCCATCAAGACCACGGCCTCGCTCCTGCAGCAGATCGACGCGTCCATCGAGGAAGCCTCGATCAACCTCGGCGTCCCGCCCGTCCGCTCCTTCCTGAAGGTCGTGGTGCCGGTGATGCTGCCGGGCATCCTGGCCGGCGCCATCATCATGTGGGTGACCACGCTGGCCGAGCTCAGCTCCACCATCGTGCTCTACTACGGCCCCTGGACCACCATGACGGTGCAGATCTTCCAGTACATCGGGAGCGGGGATTTCGGGCCGGCCTCTGCCTACGGCGCCATCCTCATCGTGTCCGTGCTCGTGCCCCTCTTCATTCTGAACTGGGCGCTGGGCAAGGACCTGACCACAGCCCTGTAGCCGCCGGCGTCGCGCCGCGCGGCCCCCACGGGCCGGGATCCACGAGGGGAATGAAAGCCGCTACCAGCGGCGGCCGTCCAGGGCGCGCAGGGCGCGGACGATCAGGGCGTGCAGGTAGCGGACCTCGTCGTCGGGGAGGCCGGCGCCAAATGATGCGGGACGTCGTTGACTCAGTGGACTGATGGTCGCTCCGCTCCTGCGACCGCTTTTCGCAATCCCCGACGTGGAGACCCCGAGCTGCCGCGCCGTGTCGGCGAGGGACAGCCCGAGCCGCCCGAGGAAGCTCTTGCGGTCCTCGCGACCGGCCACGATCTGCCCGCGCTTGATCCCACGGAGGATGACGTGGCGAAATGTCCCCGGGGCATCGAGGCGCGCCTGGCGGGGCATGCCGGCTCCCTCTCTCCGGGTCGGAGCGTATGAGAGTTAGTTAACGAAGGCAACAACCCCATCATGGTCTTCCCCTCCCTCAAAACCCGGGAGATTCCGCTTGACCCGCCCCTCCGCTGATAGTAGCATCCTTCTCACCGTCAGGTTCCGCCTGGGTTGTTGTGCCCAGTGTCGGTTTTTTGGCGTCCCGCACCGCGCCGGCTTGGCCGGTCCCGGCCGCGCCCGTTTCCAACTTCCTATCGGGTAAGGGTGGGATTGACATGGCTCCTTGGCTGCAAACCGTTTCAAGCAGGTTGGGAGGGCCCATGAAAAGACTTAAGGGGGTACTCGCCATCATCTTCGCGGTTGGTTTGCTTCCCTTGCTGGTGACGTCGATGGCCTTCGCAGGCGAGAAGGTTCTGCGGATTGGATATGATGCCGCAGACTTGGTCGATCTGCACCCGCATTTCGCTCAGACGACGCAGGATAGAGCCGCGGTCCAACTGTTCTTCAGCGGTCTTGTCCGTTACAAGCCCGGCGACATTTCTCAATTCGTGCCAGACGTGGCGCAAAGCTGGACGACTTCCAAGGACGGTCGCACCTGGACGTTTCAGCTCCGCAAGGGCGTCATGGTCCATCCGTGGGGGAACAATCCAGGGTACGAGCTGACCTCGGAGGATGTCGTCTACTCCTATCAATCCGCTGCCAATCCGGCGAAATCGTCCAGAGCCGCCGAGTACGTGGGGATAACCTTCAAGGCCAACGGACCCTATACGGTGGTGGCGACTCTGGACGAGCCCACCTCACCGCAACTGTTCCTCCCCAAGGTGGCTGCATATTCGGCGGGCTTCATCATCCCCAAGAAACCCGCAGAGGAGCTGGGGGAAGGCTTTCGCAAGAACCCTGTGGGAACCGGCCCGTTCATCTTCAAGCAGTATCTCCCCAAGGAAAAGCTGGTTGCGGTGCGGAACGCCAAATTCTACCGGGGCGTTCCCAAGCTCGCCGGCGTCGAGCTTCTCTATATGCCGGACTTGAGCAGCCGGAACTTCGGCTTGATGAACAAAGAGCTCGACGCCATCGAAGGGCCTCCGTCGCAGCCTTGGGTGGACGAGATGCACAAACTCGCCGGGGTGTCGGTTGACATCTTCGGCCCGGGCGAGCAGGGCACGCTGCACTTCAATATGAGCATGTCGCCCCTGAAAGACATCCGGGTGCGGCGCGCCATTATGTATGCACTCTCCAGAGACGAGGTAGTGCAGACGATCGGTCCGGCCATCGGCACCCCCGCCTACACCGAAGCTCAGCAGCCCCAGGGGGGGTGGATGACGGCCGCAGAGCTCAAACAGCGCGGCCAGAAGGACAAGAAAGACTACCTCTACGAAACCAATCGCACTAAGGCCAAAGCGCTTTTGAAGGAAGCTGGCTACCCGAACGGTCTGACGCTGGAATTCTTCCAGACGGAACGCGGCGAGTACATGATTCCGATGCAGAACATCCAGGCGCAGCTCCGGGAGGTGGGGATTACCCTCAAGTTCATCATGGTGGACCACACCACCTGGCACCAGAAGATTCGCGCCAACGAGTGCTCCCTGGTGCTCTACAACTCCATCCGGCCGAACACCGACGTTCGCTTGACGCACTACGACTATTCCGAATCCATCGTCGTCACAGGGAAGGCTCCCATCACCAACTTCTCCCATGTGGGTGCCGTCGATGCCGATGGATCTGGCAAGATCTCTTCAATTGACAACCTGATCGAGGCGGCCCGCAGAGAGCTCGACCCCAAGCGTCAGGACGAAATCTGGAAGCAGGCCTCGCTCAAGCTGCTCGACTGGGCCTCCTCCTACCCGATGTTCGTCAAGAAGTGGACCTTTGCCAGACAGAACAACATGAGCTGGGGGTATCCGCTGACCACGGTCATTCTGAACTCTCCGGTCATCGACGAGCTCGCCTCCATAACTGATTGAGACAAGACCCCCCAGAGGAGGAGGCACGGGCGCCTTCCGTGCCTCCTCTCTGCTTTGGCCGCAAGAACGGGTGATGATCGCCTTTGCCCTTCGAAGAATCCTGATCGGAATACCCACGCTCCTCATCGTGCTGACGGTGAGCTTTGTGCTGATCCGGATCGCCCCCGGAGACCCGGCCCAGGTGCGGCTGGGCGACTACGCCTCCAAGGCGTCGGTGGAGGCTCTCCGACGTCAAATGGGCCTGGATAAGCCCATGGTCATCCAATACCTCGAGGCGTTGACCGGATTGCTCCGCGGCGATTTTGGCCGATCGATGCTGAGCGCCAGACCGATCGCCGGCGACTTAATGCGCGCCCTGCCCTACACGCTGGAGCTGACCCTCAGCGGCATCTTCTTCGGGGCCATTTTCGGAATACCGATGGGCATCTATAGCGCCCTGAAGCGCAACACAGCGTTCGATTCCATTGTGAGGACCCTGTCGCTCGGCGGGCTCTCGATCCCAGGCTTCTATCTGGGCATCCTCCTGATGCTCGTGTTCTCGATCAAGCTGAATCTCTTTCCGGTGGTCGGAGGCGGCGACATCTCGAACCTCAAGAGCAACCTCTACCACCTGGTCCTTCCGGGACTCACTCTCGGCCTGGTCATGACGGCCTATGTCACTCGAATGACCCGCTCGTCAGTTTTGAACACGCTCAACGAAGACTATGTGCGGACGGCGAGGGCCAAGGGGCTCGCAGAGCGAAAGGTGATCTACAAGCACCTCTTCAGAAACGCGTTGCTGGTCGTGACCTCGCTGATCGGGGTCTATGCCATTGTGCTGACCGGGGGATCGGTCATGGTGGAGATCGTCTTTTCGCGTCCCGGTTTGGGAAGGATGATGATCGGGGCGTTGATGCAGCGGGACTACACCACTCTCCAGGCGGTGATGACAACCTTTGCCGCCTTCGTCGTCAGCATCAACATCCTCACCGACCTCGCCTATGCGGTCATTGACCCCCGGGTACGCAACAAATGAGCCTGACGATCCATCCGCGGACACAGCCGTGAAAATGCAAAGCGGCCGAAAGCTCACGACGGTTTTCCTGAGGAATAGAACCTCGGTCATCGGCGCCTCGATCTCTGCGCTCCTGTTCATCCTGGCGATTTCCGCGCCGTGGATCTCCCCGTATGACCCCCTCAAGCAGAACGTCTATCATCGTCTGATCGGGCCGGAAGCCAGCCACCTCTTCGGCACGGATGAGTTTGGACGGGATGTCCTTTCACGCGTGTTGAAAGGAGGACAGATTTCGCTCTTTGTTGGAATCGTCTCGATCCTCCTGGGAATACTCATCGGGCCGGGCTTGGGAATGATCGCGGCCTACGCGGGCGGCAAGATCGAAGCGGCCATCATGCGTTTCCTGGACGTGATGATGTCCTTTCCCGATGAAGTCTTCGGGGTCATGGTGATGATCGTGCTGGGGCCAGGCATGCAGAATGTCATCATCGCGATAGCCGTCTTGATGATCCCCCGGTTTGCCCGGATGAGCCACGCCCCCACCCTGGCGATCAAGGATCTGGACTATATCGCCTCGGCGCGGTCGCTCGGGGTGAGCAGCCTCCGCATCATCTGCCGGCACATCCTGCCGAATATCTTCGGGGAAACCCTCGTCATAAGCACCCTCTGGCTGGCGACGGCCATTCGCCTCGAGGCGAGCCTGAGTTTCCTGGGAGTCGGCGTCCAGCCCCCAACACCCACCTTGGGCAACATGGTGCGGGCCGGCGTGGACTTCCTGGCAACAGCGCCATGGGTGTCCCTATTCTCCGGACTCGGGATCCTCCTAGCGGTCCTGGCCTTCAATCTGCTCGGCGACGGCCTGCGAGACATCACAGACCCCAAACTCTACGCCCGCTGAGAACACGTTATGGGCGATGCAGAGAAGAGAGAAGTCGGGTGCGACCGGAACGCGGAGGCTATCAACGGAGAACCAAGTTCAAGCCGTGAGCTCGAGTGCCTGTTGGCTCCCCAAGAGGGGCGAATCGGGCAAGCGCGTCTCCGTGGTCAAGGGGACCACAGGGGCTCTCTGGACGAAGAAGCTTGCCCCGAACGCTCAGATTCTGGAGTTCGACACGGAGCCGGACACGCTGCTGGCCCTCAAGCAGGGTAAGGTGGATGCGCTCGTCAATGATGATACGATCCTGTCGGGATATAAGAAGGAGAATCCCGATCTCGAATTGTACGGGCCTCCGTTCTACCGGGACTTCTTAGCGTTTGTAATACGGGACGCTGCACTTTATGTCGTCTTTCGAAGTTTCCCCAGGACCCGGTCCCATTCCCGGGCCTGCGCCATCGCGCCCAGGCGGGTCACGAAGGCCTCGCGGTCCACATCGTCCTTGACGATCGCCCGGCGTTCCAGCCCGCGGATGATCACGTGGTGGAGCGTCCCCGGGGCGTCGAGGCGCGCCTGGCGGGGCATGCCGGTTCCCTCTCTCCGGGTCCGAGCGTATCAGCGTTAGTTAACGCAGGCAACAACGTCCCCTATCACCTGACATTTCAACAGCTTTCGCAGGTTCAAGTCCATCACCCGGAATCTTCCTCATTTACCCCTCTGTCTAGGCTTAGCTATTATCTCTCTGATTTCGAGATCAAAGAAGTTATTCATATGGGCCGCCCTCAATACAATAGCTGCATCAGCTCCTCCACCAGTGCCTCCCACTGCTATGACTTCTTTGTCAGTGGGTATTAACCCGGCATCTGCGGCCATGATAGACACTTCAACTGCAACTTTGATACCCTCTCCACCGAATAGCCTCAGCGTGTGGGCAATGATCTCAACATGGCTGACACCGCCAAACTTGTTTGAAATTGACCTCCCGACTCCACTCAGAGCGTGAGAGCCTATCAACCTTCTTATCCCTTTGCTTTGCATCTCCTCCTTTTTTTCTTCACTTAGGGGAACGTCATCTTTTCCGTGGAACCCAGCATGCTCAGTCACTGATATCACAGTACAACCCGTGCCCTGCAATGCCTCCCATAGATTCAGCCCTGTTTCTCCGCTGTTAGAAGCGGCTACAACATGATCGATTTTCAATTCCTCAGACCGTTTCTTCACAGCGTTTATAACCGCTTGCGTATTCTGGGGCCCTGGATGATCAAAGTATAGAATCTGCTTCGTAGTCATTTTCTTTCCCTCGAGTGGTCAAACTATTCATAATCATAGGCTAACGGATAGCGTCAGCCGCCGCGCGGTCCCAGGCAACTTACCTTGCGTTAACCGAAACGACGAACAGGCCACTTACGGCGCAGCCCCCACGCGCGCCGCGCGGTCGGCTGGACGCAGGGTTAGGCCGCCTCCTGTCTTGAAGGCACTGTCCTGTGATGCGAACGCTCTAGCATGCCGCCCGTGCCCGACGCGCCACGCGAAATGAAGCCACCTTCCACCTATCCCAACCGACAGCGCTAACGAGCCGCGACGATGGTGTTGTCGGCGGGCGCCTGTTGGGCGATCCTGCGGAATTAACTCACTGGTGTTCGGCCGCCTCGGCTTCGGCTTTCGTCTTGTGCACGGTTCCATCCGCATGTTCAGGGGGCGTATAGACCGTATACAGCTTGAGCGGCTTGGTTGGAGAGGTATTGATCACGTTGTGGTAGGTGCCAGCCGGCACGACCACCGCGCCCCCGGCGCCGACTACATGTGCTTCGGTCCCCTTAAGGACGAACTTGGCTCTCCCCTCCTCAATCCGGAAGAACTGGTCCACGTGTTCATGCACCTCGTTGCCGATTTCTTCCTTCGGCTGCAAACACATCACCACGAGCTGCAAGTGCTTGCCGGTGAACAACACTTGCCGAAAGTACGTGTTCTTTTCGGTGGCCTTTTCGATAGGTCCAACATAGCCGGTCATTTTCTTTGCCTCCTAGACTAGACGGTTGATTTTGGATCGTGTTGCTTGCCCGTCACCGCGGCGCAATCTCGCGGTAGAGCATGCCTGCTTCCTCTCTCCGGGTCGGAGCGTATCGGAGTTAGTTAACGAAGGCAACAACGTCCCCCATCAGAGATCAATAACGGGGTGCTTCTGCCTCTAGGCTACCGCAGAAAAGTCCTCACGCGTTCTAGGTGAGCTCCAATTACCGGATCCTCGTTCTTCTTAATCAGTTGCGAGACCATGTCGCGTGTCTCCTTCCTCAAGCGGGGATTCGTGCAACTGGCGTAAAGCAGCGGCAGCCGCCGCATCGGAAGCGAGCTCGTGGGGGGCACCTCTGTCCGTGCGCATTGCAGTGCCGCCTTAATCTCCCTTGGCCAAGATCGCCAAGAGTTCATGCTTCGCCACAGGTGGACGATTCTGGAGATCGCCTCCGTTGATTCTCCCGCCGCGAACAATAGGAAGTCGCGATACCGCTGGGAGACGGGATTGAGGCATGGGCTGAACGCGACTATGTACTCCTTAACTAATGAGTTCAGTTCCCCTCCGCCGAGGAACCTACGCTGGAGATTTCTCTGCTCAGTGAGTGTTCCATATTTCGCAAGGAGCATGACACAGATTGCCCGCACCACATCTTGCGGGGCTTTCCTTGAGGATGAATCAAATCGAGCGAGCGCACGAGCCGCGATCCGGCTCCGGATCCGTGACCGATTGGGCACCTGCCAGTCACACAGGAATTCAAGGATCTTAATCTCCATGTCCTCGTGGATGTTATCCCCCGAATCGAGATATCTCTCCACACCCTGCAGGATTCGCTCACTGAAGCCCACTGCGCGGTAATAGCGGAGGGTGTGATCCGTCAACTCCGGGTATTCGGCGAGATCCCGCCTGGAGCGTCCAACCAATCCTGGATCCCGGAGGTATCCAAAGAAGGTGTAGTAACGCTTAAGGACTTTCGTCCAATTCCCGGCTGGTTTCTCTCGGATCCATCGGGCAAACCTCTGTCGAATGCGTGCGCAGAGTAGAGCGCGGTTCCGACCTGTCCTGCCGGCGAGCTTCACCTTGTTTTCGATTCGGGACAGCCACGTGTTCTCTCGAAAGTGGAAGGTTCCGTCCAGCTCTGCGGCGGGAAGAATTTTGGTCTTGGCGGCATTCGGCATGAGGTAGAACTTTCGCAGTGTCCGCGTGATCGCGGAGAGAGCTGCCTTTGCTTCCGCGACGGAATTGACGGCGACATTCACGTCATCCACTGGGCTAACGACCAGATCATGAGCAAAAGTCCGTGAGGAAAATGGGTGACACTCCGGAGCCGAGGTTCCCAGGAGGAACCGAAAGGAGTGTGACCCATGGAGAGGATCGGCAAGGCAGGAGGGAAGCGGAAGCAGAGCCGGGGGCCGCGGAAGGCAACGCGGCGGGCTGGTGGGGCGCACCCCCACGTCCACCCGTTCGAGGTCCGGCGCAAAGCGGTGCAGCTATGCCTGGAGGAAGGCTTCCCAGTCGAGCAGGTGGCCCGTGAACTCGGCGTCGGCTTTAGTACGCTAGGGGCGTGGGTGCGCAGGTATCGCGCCCAGGGGGAAGCGGGCCTGCAGGCGAAGCCGACACGTCGGGGCCGTCAGCGGCCGAAAGTGGCCCCGGTGGTGAAGACGCAAGTCGTCGAACTCAAGCGGCGCCATCCCGACTTGGGGATCCAGAAAATCAGCCAGTTCCTGCGGCGGGTGCTGTTTCTGCCGGTGAGCCGGGAGACGGTGCGCCGCACCCTGCACGAGCACCAGCTCCTCAAGCAACCTCGCCGCAAACCCCCGCGTAACCCGCCCCAGCCGCGCTTCTTCGAGCGCTCCACACCCAACCAGATGTGGCAGACCGACATCTTCACCTTCCGGCTGGGCGGCAAGAACGCCTACCTCATCGGGTTCCTCGACGACCACTCCCGCTACGTGGTGGGGCTGGACGTGTTTCGCAGCCAGACGGCGGAGCACGTGTTGGAGGTGTACCGCCGGGCGGTGGCGGAGTACGGCGTGCCCAAGGAGATGCTCTCCGATCAGGGCCGCCAGTACTCGAGCTGGCGCGGGGCCACCCGGTTCGAGGCGGAGTTGCGGAAGGATCGGGTGCACCACATCAAGAGCCGCCCGCACCACCCCATGACGCTGGGCAAGATCGAACGCTTCTGGAAGACCATCTGGGAGGAGTTCCTGGTGCGCGCGCAGTTCGACAGCTTCGAGTCGGCCGGCGAGCGGATCCGGCTGTGGGTGAAGCACTACAACCACCGGCGGCCCCATCAGGCCCTGGAGGGGCTGTGTCCCGCCGATCGCTTCTTTGCCATCGCCCAGGAGTTGCGGCAGGTCATCGAGCGCGGCCTGCAGGACAACGTGCTGGAGCTGGCGCTGCGGGGGCAACCGCGCAGCCCGTTCTACATGGTGGGACGGCTGGGCGAGCAGTCGGTGGTGATCCGGGCGGAGAAGGGCCGCGTGAAGATGCTCGTCGATGGCGAGGAATCGCGACCGCATCAGGAGGTCAGCTACGACCTGGAAGGAGGAAGCGATGCCCCCTGTCAACGCCGGTTTAAAATTCCCCAGATGTGCCGGTCGATTTTCCCCACCTGACGGTGCCCGGGAACTCGACCGACTGCGGCTCACCTCCCTTCCGGTGGTGCCCCGCGCGGGGGACGCCCCCGGCGCTTCGCCGGCACCGGCAGTGGCTCAGGCGCGAGCGCAGCACCCTGGTCCCGGAGCCGGTACGACGCCCCGCGGATGTTGATCACGACCGCATGGTGGAGCAGCCGGTCCAAGAGCGCGCTCGCGATCACCTCGTCCCCGAAGACCTGCCCCCAGTCGCGGAACGGCTTGTTCGAGGTCAGGATGAGACTGCCCCGCTCATACCGGGCGCTCACGAGTTGGAAGAGGAGGTTCGGCCCGCCGGGGGCGAGCGGCAGGTAGCCCACCTCGTCCAGGATGAGGAGCGCGTGCTTGGTATAGAACTGGAGCCGGGCGGCGAGTTGGCCGCGTTGCTGGGCGGCGAGGAGGCTGGTGACCAGCTCGGCCACGGAGGTGAAGTAGGTCTGGAGTCCGCCCCGGCAGGCGGCCACGGCGAGCGCGATGGCGAGGTGCGTCTTGCCCACGCCGGGCGGCCCGAGGAAGAGCACGTTCTCCTTGCGGCGGACGAAGTCGAGGCTGGCGAGCGCCTGCAGGCGCGCCCGGTCGATCCCGGGGGCGAACGCGAAGTCGAAGTCCTCGAGCGTCTTGACCGCCGGCAGGTGGCTCATGCTGAGGGCGGTCTTCAGGCGGATGGTCTCCCGCGCCGTCGCCTCGGTACCGAGCAGCGTGGCCAACGCCTCCAGCAGACTGGTCTCCCCCCGCTCGGCCTGGGCGAGGACGGCCGGGAGCTGGGCGGCGACCCGGGGAAGCCGGAGCCGCGTGCAGTACCCCGTGACCTGCTCGAGCAACTGCGCGCTCATCGGCGACCTCCGACCGTCTCGTACACGGCGAGGTCGCGCCGCTCGACGTCGTGCGTGAGCCAGGCGCGGGCGGGCAGGAGGAGCGGCAGGGCCGGCGTCGGGACGGATGGCCGGGGCACCCGCGGCCATTCGGCGGTGGGCGCGAGCGCGAGCGGGGTGGTGCAGACAGCCCCGCGTCCCGGCGCCAAGGCGTAGGTGGCCAGCCAGGTCGTCTCGACGTACAGCTCACAGGTGAGGGCGCGGATGCGGACCTCGATCGGGCTCCGGTAGTGGGCGAGCGGCACCGCGTAGCGGCTGCCCCGCACCGACACGAAGCCGTCGCGGCTCAGCTGCCGCTCGATCGTGAGGAGCGGATCGTGCGGCTGGGGGGGCAGCGGGTGGAGGCCTTCAGTGGCCCAACGGTCGAGCGGCCGCACGCCGGTGGTCGCGTGCACCCGGACGTTGGCGATCGTGGTGAGCCAGTCCTGCCACTGGGCGAGGAGGTCGGCAAGGTCCCAGAAGATGCGGCCGAGCCAGAAGTCCTCGCGGATGTACCCCACAGGCCGCTCGATCTTCCCCTTGGTCTGGGCCCGGTGCGGCCGGCACGCCTCCGGGGTGAAGGCGTAATGGGCGGCGAGAGCCACGAGCGCCGGGTGGAAGACGGGCCGGCCCTGCGCGTCTTGATCCGTCACCACCGTCTTCATCCGATCATAGAGCATACGGCGCGGGACCCCGCCGAACGCGGCGAACGCGGCCGCGTGGCCTTGGAGGACGGCGACGAGATCGCCGTGGAGACTCCAGGTCCCGGTGAGGAGCCGGGAGTAGCCCAAGGTGACCAGGAAGAGCCACACGACCTGGGTCACGCCGGTCGCTGCCCAGGTCACTTCGAAGCGGGCGAAGTCGGCTTGCCCCTGATCCCCCGGCGGGGTCTCGAACCGCACCACGACCGGGACCGGTGGCCGGGGTCGGATCTGGGCGACGAAGCTCTTCAAGATCGAGTAGCCTCCGGTGTACCCGAGGGGCCGCAGTTCCCGGAGGAGCCGCTTCGCTGTGAGGGGCGCCGCCTCCAGCCGGGTCCGGATCCACGTCCGGTAGGGGTCCAGTTTCGAGGGACGCGCCTCCCGCTGGTATTGGGGTGGTCTGTCGCGCTGCAGGTGGGCCCGCACGGTCTTCCGGTCGAGCCCGAGTTCCCGGGCGATCTGCGTGATGGTGTAGCCGAGCGCATGGAGCTTGTGGATCACGAGGTAGTCCTCCTGAGCGATCATCGGCCCTCCCGAGCTGCCACCATGGGCAGTCTCGGGAGGGAACCGTACCCGATGCGTCAGGCACTCGTCATCCGTTCAGTGAGGAATTTTCAACCGGCACATTCGGGGAGTTTACAACCGGCAGTGAGAATGCCCCCCGAAGTCCGAGCCAAGAAGGAGCCACTGCCTTGTACAGCCCAGCAGCGCGCACAGGCGGTGCTGTCGATCTGGACGGAGCGGCGGCGCCCGATGGAGGTCTCTCAGGAGCTGGCGATTCCCCTCAAGGTACTTTCCCAGTGGGAGACGCGGGCGCTCTCGGGTATGCTGAAGGCGCTGGAGGCGCCGACGCGGCGGGAACCCGGCCCCGCGCTGAGCCCGAAGCTGGAGCGCCTGCTCGCGCGGCAAGCCCTGCAGCAGAAGGGGCGGATGGCCCGATTGGAGAAGCGGCTCACCAAGCTCCAGGAATCGAAAGCCCCACCGCCGCCCACCAAGTAGAGAAGGCCCGCGGGGCGGGAGGACGCGATGAGCGATCCGACGGCCAGTCCCCACCAGCAAGCCCTGGTCCGGCAGCGGGCGCAGCTCATCATGCAGGTGCGGAGCGGGGTGCTGACGGCCGAGGCAGCGGCCCGGCAGGCTGGGCGTCTCCCGCAAGACGTACTACAAGTGGGAGCGCCGGGCCCTGGCGGCGATGGTCGAGGCCCTGGGGAATCGGGACCAGGGGCGCCCGCCGCGGCCCCTCGACCCGGAGAAGGAAGCCCTCCGACGCCAGACGGAGGAGCTCCAGGCGAAGCTCGCGGTGCTGGAGCAGACGGAGCGGCTCCGGCAGGTGCTCGCGCAGCCGGATAAAAAAAAACCCTGAGGTGGCCGCAATGCTGATCCCGACCTTCACCCAGCTGAAGCGAGAAGTGCGCTGGCCCTACGAGCGCCTCTGCCGCTTCCTGGGGGTGCCCTATGGGACCTTCCGGCGGTGGAAGCAGCGCCTGGAGCGCGGCCAGCCCGCCCGGTTCCGGCCGGGGCCAAAGAAGGTGGCCCCCCTGACCCTCGAGGAGCTGCGCGGGGAGGTAGCCCGCCTGCACCATGGCCAGCAGCGCAGCCGGGGAGTGGGGGCGCTCTACCGGCAGTACCACGCCCAGGTCTCAAGGCGCGATCTCGAGGCGCTCACGGAGGCGGCACGGCGGGCGCTCGCCCAGCAGTGCCAGGCGGCACTCTGCCACATCACCTGGCATGTGCCCGGGTTAGTCTGGTCGCTGGACGACGCGGAGCTGGCGAGAGGGAGTTCGCATCTCCTGCGCCTCCATCAGGTGCAGGATCTCGCCTCGCGCTACAAGTTCCCCCCTTGGGTGGGAGAGCGGATCTTAGGAGAGACCGTGGCGCTTCGCCTGGAACAGCTCTTCGTGCAGCATGGCCCGCCGCTCGTGCTCAAGCGGGACAACGGGGGCAATCTCAATCAGCACGCGATCGAGGAGGTGCTCGCGCGCTACCTGGTCATGCCACTCAACTCGCCCCCGCATTATCCGCCCTACAACGGCGGGATGGAACGCGCGGTGCGGGAACTGAAGACGCCGCTGGTGGCGAAGCTCCGCGCCAGCGGCCCGATCCCGGAGTCCCAAGTGCAGAGCTGGGCGGCACTCTTGGCGCATGACCTGAACCATCGCCGCCGTCGCTCTCTCCATGGGGACGTGGCCTGCAGGGTGTTTCAGGATGCCAGGCTAGCCCTGAAGGCGTATACTCGCCGCAAGCGAAGGGAGGTCTTCGATGAGATCAATGCCCTGACCCGGAAGCTCATGGAGGCCCAGACGGATTGCACCCCACGTCAAGCCGTAACGGCCCGTCGGCTGGCGGTGGAAGCCTGGTTACAAAAAAACGGGGTCATAAGCATCACTCAGAACCACAGAGTGTTACCCATTTCCCTCAAAGAAATCGCTCATAATTAGGTTGGCCCCACAGCTCCGAAATCATCCGGCCGCTCGACCTCCCCTGTCTGAGGGCCCTCCGGCGCGTGGCGATACTTTCATACCACAAACGCCCCCTCCGCTCAACCCCGTTACGGAATTGCCCTTGCCTGGGCCCGGGCCGCCGCGCAATGCGCGAATACGATAGGAGCGTACGAGGGTACGACGGTACGAAGGTACGGGGCCGGAGGCAAATGACCAATGGTGGCGATTCCGGGGGATTGACCAATGGGCAGAAACCTGTGCGTCGCCTCAACGCGATCGTCCTCGCCGTGGGTAAAGCCGAGGGGACGTTGCGGCGGCGGACAGCCCGCAACCCGCCGCCTTCGCCCCAAGCCCATACCACGGACCCGTGCCAAGGGTGGACACTCCTGGCCCGCCGCGGTATCTTTCCAGCGAAAATGGTATGAGCTGGTCATACCTAAGGGGGTTGAATATGGTTCGGACGACGATCGTTCTGCCCAACGAAGAATTCCGGGAGCTAAAGGAACTCGCCGCAGCCCAGGACCGCTCGATCTCGTGGCTGCTCCGCGAGGCATTCCGGCTCTCCAAGATCCGGCTGCAGCAGGCCGAACCCTTTGCTCCGAGCTTTGATCGTGTCTGGCGGGACATCGCCCTTTCCCTACGCCAAGCCGGGATCAAGCCATCAGGCATCCCGCGGCTCGTTCGGGAGGTACGCAGGACGAAATCGCCCACGACGCCTAAGGCCAAAGCCCGGTGAACCGGCTCCTGGTGGACACCAACGTCCTGGTGTCCAGCTTCCTCGGTACGGGTCCCCCGCGGCAGATTCTCCACCGCATCCGTGATGGTCAGGACCTTCTGTGCCTCTCGGCCACGATCCTGACCGAGCATCTCGCCGTCCTGCGGCGCGGTGGGGTGTCCGATGCCTTGCTCCTCTCGCTCCTGGATCTGCTCCGCGATCCGGAGAGGGTCCTTGTCGTCGAGCCACGCATTCGCGTTGCCCTCATCCACGACGACCCCCAGGACAACATGTTCCTCGAATGCGCCCTGGCGGCAACGGCGGGCTTCATCATCTCGGGTGACCGGAACCTAAGGAAGATCGCAGCCTTCCGCGGAATTCCGATCCTCTCCCCACGGGAGTACCTCAGGCTGTAAGAATGGGCTTGACTCCCCATGACGACTCTGTTCGAATGTAACCATATTCTACTGCATTTCAGCGCCGAGGCCGATTTATGAAGATTTTTCTGATCTATATCCGGGACGAGGACTTCTACCGGCTTCTCCCGGCTGAACTCGGGGACTCACGATTCAGCGAGGGGCGAGTCCAAGTGATGGCGTTCCCCCCGATCGGGATCGAGACCCTGGCGCCGATCGTTCGTCAGCACGGTCACGAGGTGCGGATGTTCGACACCTGTCACCCGCTGATGAAGGCAGAACACATCGCCGAGGCGGTCCGCGACGAGAAACCGGACGTGATAGCGCTCTCGTTCCTGTCGACGACTGCCTATCCCGCCACCCGCAGCATGGCGCATCGGCTTAAGCAGACCGCCCCCGACACGCCGGTTATAGTCGGTGGCGTGTTCGCGAGCATTAACGCCAAGGAGATCCTCGCGGACTCCCCTGGCATAGACTACGTTGCCAAGGGCGAGGGTGAGGACCTATTGCCGGAGTTCCTGGAGAATCTGGAATCTCCCGGGAAGGTCGGCGGCCTGGTGTGGCGTTCGGGGAGCGAAATCATCGAGAACCCACCTCGCCCGATCATCGAAAACCTCGACCAGTTCCCCTACCCTGACCGCAAGAGTCTTCCGATCGACTACATCGAGTCCATGCCGCTCGACGTTCCCGCCGTCCTCTCACTGGACCGCTTCTGCACCATGCAGACCTCGCGCGGCTGTCCCTATCAGTGTGTCTACTGCGGCGTCCCCTCCCTGGCTGATCGCAAGTGGCGTCATCGTTCCCCCGAGCATGTACTGGGCGAGATGCAGCAACTGAACGATGAGGGTTACCGATTCATCTATCTCACGGACGACCAGTTTCTGCTGAACCGCAAGCGCATCGGCGCAATCTGCCAGGGCATCATCGACCGCAAGCTGGAGTTCAACTGGGGCTGCGAAGGCCGGGTCGATTCGGTCGCCACCGACCAGTTTCCCATCATGGCCAGGGCCAACTGCAACTCTCTCGCCTTTGGAGTAGAGGCCGGCAGCCAGAAGGTGCTCGACCGCCTCAAGAAGATGCAGACGCTGGAGCAGGTCGAGCACGCAGTGAGCGAGGCCAAACGCTGCGGGATAGAAACCATCCACGGCTTTTTTTTGATTGGTTCGCCGGAAGAGACCGAGGAAGAGATATTGGAGAGTTTTCGTTTTGCGGCCCGGCTCAAGCTGGACACGTTCGGCTTCAATCGCCTCTGCACCTACCGCGGCACCCCCCTGTGGCGGGATTACGTCGAGCGAGGGATTATCGACGATGAGCGCGACTGGAAAAAGTGGTTCAAGTGCTCGGACATCGACCCGACCACCCTTGCGGGAGAGATAGTGAATCGGGCCAGACAGAAAGGATACATCCTGTTGTTCGCCAACAGGATCTTCCTGCGCCCCTTCCAGACAATCAAGCTGCTGCGCAGGTTTGGCCGGTGCATGAAAAAAGCGGATATCCTGAAGCTGCTCTGGAGCCCCTTCCGCAAGCGGACCCTCACGCTCAAGCCTTCGCTGCCGGCGCCCATGATCGACCAGGGGCTGACTGCCCCAGTCCGCGGAGCGATCTCCAGGGAGTGAGTTTCGAGGTCGTCCTCAGCCAGAGGCTGCGACTTAGTCGCGAAGGCGGTCCAGCGCTGGGTGGCGCAGCGGCCCGATCGGCCTTGGTCAGCGCCTCCTCGGCCGTGGCGGCATGACCCAGGGCCGGCCATGCCAAGAGCAGGGCCAGGACCCCCACGCTATGCCGGCGCCACCGGGACATCGGGCGCCTTCGTGTAGGGCTCATAGATCTCGACCTCCTCTTCGCGCCCGCCGATCCGGACACTGCCGATCGCCCGCCACTCGATCCCCTCGCCGTCCACGCGTCTGCGCGTGGCCCCGCTGACCAGGACCTGGGTCTTGTGCTCCTTGTTCATGCCCTCCAGGCGCGAGGCGAGGTTCACCGGATCCCCGATGATGGTGTATTCCTTCTTCTGCTCCGAGCCGACGTTGCCCACGATGACCTCGCCGGTGTTGATCCCCACGCCGATCTTCAAGGGGACGCCGGTCTGCCGCTGCCATCCCTCCTGCAAGTCGTCCACCGCCGCCAGCATCTCCAGCGCCGCGCGCACGGCGCGAGCCGGGTGGTCGGGCGTGGCGATGGGCGCCCCGAAGAAGGCCATGATGCCGTCCCCGATGTACTTGTCCAGCGTGCCGCCGTGACGCAGGATGATCTCCGCCATGCGGGTGAGATAGGTGTTCAGGGCGCCCATGACCGTGGCTGGGTCCAGCCTCTCCGAGGTGGCGGTGAATCCCCGGATGTCGGAGAAGAGGATCGTCACCTCGCGCCGCGTCCCGCCCAGCGCCAGCTTGGCGGGGTCCGCCAGCAGCTCTTCCAGGACCGCGTCGGAGACGTACTGGCTGAACATCCCCTTGAGCCGCCGCCTCGCGCGTCCCTCGACCAGGTAGTGGTCCAGGAGGACGGCCACCAGCCCCAGGGCGAGGCCAAGGCCGGGCGCCAAGAGATCCAGCCACAGGTGGTGGGAGCCGAAGGCCCAGAATGCCGCCCCCAGGTGCAGGAGCCCCGCCCCCACGAAGGCGACCGGGATGCCGACCAGCGTCGGAAAGAAGCCGGCCAGCAGGCCCGCCGCCCCTACCAGTCCGACGGTCAGCATCCAGTTCACGGCTTCCGGCAGCCGCCGCACGGGATCGGCACTCGACAGCGTGTCCAGCGCCACGGCATTGACGTCGACCCCAGGGAACACCCTGGAGAACGGCGTAGAGCGAAACTCGAAGGCGCCGCTCACGATGGCGCCGATGAAGACCACCTTGTCCCGGAAGACTTCCGGCGGGATCTCGGGCGCCTCCCCGCGCGCGATCTGCCCGTAGGAGCGGAGGATCCGCCAGGCTTGCACGTACGGAAACGTCTGGAGGCCGCCGCGCCACGTGAGCAGCATCCTCCCCTCGTCATCGAGGGGGACACGGCCCAGCCGATTCCGGATGCCGGTGGCCCCGATGCCGGTGGGGGCTACCATCCCCTCTGCCAGGGCGACGGCGAGGGGCAGGCTGGGGTACAGGCGGCCCCGGTACGACACGGTCGTCGGCACCCGGCGGAGGATCCCGTCCTCGTCCGGATCAATGGTGATCGCCCCGATCCCTCTGGCGGCCGCCAGAAACTCCGGCAGCGGCAGGGTGACCCCCTCGAATCGCTGCGGCCGTGCCGGTGCCTGGGCCGCCTTCGGGTCGAGCGACTGGGGCGCGGCACCACCCGTTTCGGGCCCCACGGCCTTTTGATGGAAGACGGCCGCCAGATAGACGTTCCCCGCCCGCGCGATCGCCTCGGCGAAGGCCCGATCGCGCTCGGGTTTTTCCCGATCCGGCTCGGCGAAGATGAGGTCGAAGGCCACCGTGCGGGCACCGCCCGCCTGGAGGTAATCCAGGATGAGCCCGTACGCATCCCGCGGCCACGGCCATCGGCCCAGGATGGACTCCAACCGCTCGACGCTCTCCTCATCAACCACGATCACGACGATGTCGGGTCGGACGGCCTTCGAGGCGGGGAAGCTGCGGAATCGGACGTCCAGGGTCTTCAGCTCGATGGTGTGGACGAACGGCAGTCGGGCCGCCAGCAGCGCGACGACCCCCGAAAGGATGGCCCAGAGGCAGGAGACGTGCCAGCGTTTTCCGTGCGGGCGCAGCATATGGCGCGCATCCTAGCAAAAAACGGTGTTCTGGCAAGGCGAAAATCGCTCCAGGGATCGCCCAACGCTTCCAGAACCAGCATGCCTGTGGTTTACTGTGCGGTGCGTAAAATAGGCGACAGTCCCTCCCGGACCGCACAGTCCGGGAGAGAGTCCGACGAGGGACGGCGGTCCGCCCCTCTCGGTCGGGTACCCGCGACGAAGGAGTGGGTGCGTGGGGAGGGCTGAGCCCTTGCCGCCGGTCCTGTGCAAGGGCGAGGGCCTTCCCCGCGAACGAAGCAGCGCGGGGAACGGTGTAGCCATTATTCCGCGCTGCGTAGTAACTCTGGCCGTGGACATCGAGACGGAAGAATGATCGGCAGGTGAAAGAAAGCCTGCTTGACATCATATATAATCGATAATATATTCCCGACGACTTGGATGCACCAAACCGGGACTCCCCTGCCACCCCTCGAGACAGAGGGCATGCGCGCATGAGCGCTTTACGATTGGCCGCCGCACCCATTTCCCCACTGACGCTCGTCGACCGGGTTCATCAGCGCATTTGGGACTGGATCAATGCCGGCAAGCTGAAACCTGGGGACTGGCTGCGCATCCAAGAACTTGCGCGGGCCTTGAAGGTGAGTGACACACCCATCCGCGAGGCCCTGATTCGTCTTCAACAGAGCGGTCTTGTAGAAACCATCCCGCACGTGGGAACCCGGGTCAAGCGGTTCACCCAACAGGATATCGAGGAAGTCTTCGACCTGCGGGAAGCGCTGGAGTGCTATGCCCTGCAGCACGCGACGCCCAATCTCTCCCAAGCGGCGTTGCTGCTCCTCAAACGCCAGTTCAGGCAGGCGGAGGCAGCGCTCGACCGCGACGATGTCGCGCTGGCCGTGGCTGCCGACATGGCTTTGCACGCCGAGATCGTCGGCGCCGCTGGGAACTCGCGGATCTCCGCCCTGTTTGCCAATCTCCGCGATCAGATTCAGATGTTCGCCGGATTCGGAAACCGGACGCCCGATGGTCCACGCCGGTTCCTCGGGATTCACCGGCGCATCCTGGACCTGTTGCTCAAGCGGGACGTGACAGGAGCCACCCAACTGATGAGCGAGCACATGCAGATCGCCAAGCAACAGGCGGTTCGCGGCTACTTTGGAGCTGAGGTCGCGGGGACGATGCCACGGGGCGGCGACAAGGGCCGGCCGGGCGCCATGAGGCGCGCGGCGGGTTCGTCGTGAGGAGGAACGCGGAACAGAACCGAGCCTCACGGGGTTGCGGAGGAGCGCCGTAAGGGAGGGGCGTGCCGTTACTACGCAGCGCGGAATAATGGCTACACCGTTCCCCGCGCTGCTTCGTTCGCGGGGAAGGCCCTCGCCCTTGCACAGGACCGGCGGCAAGGGCTCAGCCCTCCCCACGCACCCACTCCTTCGTCGCGGGTACCCGACCGAGAGGGGCGGACCGCCGCCCCTCGTCGGACTCTCCCCCGGACTGTGCGGTCCGCGAGGGACTGTCGCCTATTTTACGCACCGCACAGTAAGGGCGCGAGTCCTGCCTGCGGGTCCTCTTGGGTGGGTGTGAGACTGCGATAATCAAGGGTCCCCAATCACGGCACGAGGGACTGTTGACTCCGACTTAACCTGTGATATATTTGTTGCTGTAATTGATTACATAGGCCAATGAAAAGCATTACACGCGGATAGACCCTGGATCATCCCAGTAGATTCCGCGAGCCAAATTGCCCATGTCTTACCAACCTCCCAAGGCTACCAGGCTCAAGGACGTCGCCCGCCTGGCAGGTGTGTCCACCGCTACCGTTTCCCGCATCCTCAACGGTAATGGTCCCGTGAGCGAGGAGGCCCGCAGCCGGGTTCTCCGTGCCGTGCAAGAGCTCGATTACCGTCCGAACTGGCTGGCCAGAAGTCTCAGGGGCCAACGCACCAATACCATCGGCCTGATCCTCCCCGACATCGAGAATCCCTTCTTCACCTCAGTCGTCAAAGGCGTAGAACGGGCCGCCGCATCGCGGGAGTGGAACGTCATCTTCTGCAACACCGACGAGGACGTCGGGCGGGAGGAGGCCCTCGTCCGCACCTTGGTGGAACGAAAGATTGACGGCCTCATCCTGTGCCCGGCCGCTGGACCCCACGAGTACCTGGCCCGCTACCTCGAGCGGGGATTACCAATGGTGACGGTGAACCGCATGGTCCGGGATCTTCCACTCAGGGCAGTGACCTCCGATAACTATGGCGGTGCGTACGAGGGCGCGTGCCACCTTCTGGCCAAGGGCCTGCGGCGCTTGGCCCTCATCTTGGGAACTCCCAATCTCAGCACGACTCAGGATCGCCTGGCCGGCTGCCGGCGAGCAGCGGAAAAGTTCGGGCTGGGGCCGGAGGACCTGCTCTTGAAGGTTGGATACGGGCGAACCGCCCAGGGCTTCGAGGCAGCCTTGGAGTGCCTGGATGCGAACCCGCGGCCGCAGGCGATCTTCGCCTTCAACAACCTGATGGCCGAGGCAGCCCTCATGGCCATTCGCCAGCGACAGGTGCGCTGCCCCGACGACGTTGCGTTGATGGGGTTCGACGACTTCCGCTCGGCCGCCGCCCTCTCCCCACCCCTCTCGGTGGTCGAGCAAGACCCGGTCGGCATGGGGGCCAGGGCGGTAGAAGAGTTAGCCCGGGCCATCGAGACAGGCGAACCGACACAAGCCCGCACCCTGATCCCGACCCGGCTGATCATCCGCGCCTCCTGCGGCTGCACCTTGACACAGGAATCGGGTTTCGGCGAGCGCCAGAACCTTGGGGGAGCGATCGCACCAACCGAGTGCGTACCAAGCCGATGAGGACCCAACTCGGCATCCGAGCTCCGCCACCCTGTTGCGGAGCATCAGAGACCTCCGGCCGACAGAATCCCGTTCGCGGGGGAGAGGAGAGGATCATGCAGAAGAAGCGACCAACACATCAGAGGACAGATCGGGCCATCAGCCGACGGAAGTTCCTCGGCGTGACGGCCGGGGCCACAGCCGCGCTGTCCTTCGGAACGTTCATCCGCAGCGGACAGGGGGCGGCCAGCCTCAGGATCCTGACCTGGTCGAACACCCTGAACGCGATGGATGACACGTTGCGGGAGCAGGCCAAGCAGTACACGAGAGAGAAAGGGGTGGATGTCGCATTCGAGTTCGTGAACCAGAGCGACCTTCCCACCAAGACCGCAGCGGCGGTGGAGAGCGGGGCCGGTCTCGACATCATCACCACCTGGAGTGACGGGGCGCACCTGCACGACAAGGCCCTGATCGACGTGGCCGATGTGGCCGAGCCCTTGGGCAAGCAACTGAAGGGCTGGACTAACATCGCCAAGGACATCGGCATCGTCAACAAGGTGTGGAAGTCGGTCCCCTGGGGGATCATCCCCATCCCCATCGTGTACCGCACCGACTGGGCCGAAGAGGTGGGATACGACAAGTTCCCCGACACCTACGACGAGATGCTGGTCCTGTGCCGGAAAATCAAGGAAAAGGGCCATTACTCCGGGTTCGCCCTCGGCCGGGCCATCGGAGATGCCAATCAGTCTCACTATCCGATGTTATGGGCGCATGGCGGCGCCGAGTGCAAGGCAGACGGGAAGACGGTGGCCATCAATTCCCCGGGGACGGCCAAGGCGGTGGACTACGTTCGCCGGTTGTTCAAGGAGGGTGAGACCGAGGATGTGTTCTCCTGGGACGACACCAGCAACAACCGCGCCTTCCTGGCCGGGGAGCTGGCGGTCACCGGGAACGCCGCGAGCATTTACTGGGCAGAGACGAAGAACGCCCCGCAACTACGCGCAGTAACGAACCACGCGCTGTGGCCCAAGGGACCGGCGGGACGCTTCGGCTACTCCAGCGCCATGGGCCTGGGGATCTTCAAGTTCTCCAAGTTCCAGAAGGAGGCCAAGGCGTTCATCACGTGGCTGATTCAGCCCAAGCAGTACTCCGCCTGGATCGGCGTGGGCGAGGGCCAGATTGCCGGGCTCCTCAACTTCTATGAGGATGACCCGGTCTGGAAGAAGGATCCCAAGCTGGAGGTCATCCGGGAGATCCCGAAGTACGTGCGGATGCCAGGGTATCCCGGGCCGCCGACCCGGCACGCGGCCGAGGCGATGGTCAAGTACGTGATCGTCAACATGTTCGCCAGGGCGTGCAAGGGGATGTCCACGCCGGAGACGATCAAGGTCGCCGAGTCGGAGCTGAAGGAGATCTACTCCAAAGCGTAACCACGACGCTGGGACGGAGGGGCGAGTGGCTGCCATCGCACACGCGGAACGGCTGCCGGCACGCTCGTGGGTCGCCCGATTCACGAAATCGGAAGCACTCACGGGATACGGCTTGATCTCGCCTGCGGTATTCCTCATGCTGGTGCTCCTCGCCTATCCCTTCGTCCTGGCAGTCTACATCAGCCTGACCGATCGGGTCCTGGGGGAGCCGGGGAAGTTCGTCTGGCTCGGGAACTTCATCAAGCTCCTCCAGGACTCGTTGTTCCGCCAGACGGTGTGGAATTCCTTCGTCTACACGGTCACGACGGTATTCTTCAAGATGCTCTTGGGGATCATCCTGGCCCTCCTGCTGAATCAGGAGATCCCCTGCCGGAACTTGATTCGAGGGGCCATCCTCCTCCCCTGGATCGTTCCCACATCGCTGAGCGTTCTCACGTGGCTCTGGATGTTCGATTCCCTGTTCAGCGTCGTCAATTACATCCTGCTCGGTCTCGGCCTCATCTCCAGGAAGATTCCCTGGCTGGGCGATCCGTTCTGGGCCATGGTTTCGGTCGTCATCGTGAACACCTGGCGGGGCTTGCCGTTCTTTGCCGTGTCGTTCCTGGCGGGCCTCATGACCATCCCCAAAGAATTGTACGAGGCCGCCGAGACGGACGGGGCCAGAGCCTTCCGCCAGTTCTGGCACATCACGCTGCCGCTCTTGCAGCCGGTCATCGCGGTGGTTGTTCTATTCTCCACCATCTGGACCTTCGCTGATTTTCAGATCGTCTACATCCTGACCCACGGCGGTCCGATCAACGCGACCCAGATCTTTGCCACCATGGCGTATGATGTGGCGTTGGTGGCGGGGCGGATCGGCGAAGGATCCGCCATTTCCCTGTTCTTGTTCCCGGCATTGCTGGTGGTCATCATCCTGATGCTGCGGTACCTTCGGCGGGATTAGGGGATCACTATGCGACGCAAACGGCTCCGGACGCTCCAGCGCATCGTCGGGGTGTACCTTCCCCTGGCGGCGTTCGTGTGCTTTGCACTCTTCCCCTTCTACTGGATGCTGATCAGCAGCTTCAAGGCCAACCCGGAGCTTTACAACCTCACGCGCCAACCGGCTCTGGATCGCGAATCCCACGCTCGACCAGTTCCGGGATCTGTTTGCCAAGACCGCGATTCTCCAGTGGCTTTGGAATAGCTTCTTCGTCTCGTTCCTGACCTCCTTCATCTCCATGACGTTTGGGGTCATGGCGGGGTACGCCCTGGCCCGCCTGAGGTTCCCGGGGGCCCAGACGTTCGGCCTCGCCACCTTCATCACCTACCTCGTGCCGACGACGCTCATCTTCATCCCCCTGGCCAGCGTCGTCCAGAAGCTGGGCCTGTCGAACTCCATCTGGTCCCTCGTGGTGACATACCCCACCTTTCTCATACCCTTCTGCACCTGGATGCTCATCGCCTACTTCAAGTCCATCCCCAAGGACATGGAGGAATGCGCGATGATCGACGGGTGCAGCCGGATCGGGGCCATGGTCCGGATCGTCCTGCCCATGGCCATCCCCGGCGTCATCTTCTCCGCCATGTTCAGCTTTACCCTGTCCTGGAACGAGTTCGTCTACGCGCTGACCTTCATCTCGGACACCACGCAGAAGACGATGTCGGTGGCCGTGCCGACGGAACTGATCCGGGGCGATGCCTACTTTTGGGGAGAGCTGATGGCGGCTTCGCTGATCGGCTCGGTCCCGGTGGCCCTGCTCTATTCCTTCTTCATGGACTACTTCGTCTCCGGCCTGACGGCCGGCGCGCTGAAGGGCTGACCCTCGACCCACATCTGAAAGGAGACTTTCCATGCAGTACTTTGTGTCCAAGACAACCCCGCGCACGATCCTGGTGATGTTCGACCGGGACGACCTGTTCCTCGAGGGTCTGCAGGAGGTCGTGAAGAAAGAGAAGATCGACACCGCGGCCCTCACGGGAGGGATCGGCTCGCTGCAGCGGGTTCACCTCCACACCATCACCACGACGGCGATGCAGCCCGTGGACAAGTTCTGGAACTTCACCGGGGCCATCGAGCTGGGGAGCGTCCAGGGTTCAGTCATCGGCGGCGACGTCCACGCCCACATCAGCGTCTTCGACTGGGACAGCAAGCAGACCTACATCGGCCACCTGGAGCCGGGGAGCGTGGTGGCGTACCGTGCCGAGGTGAGCCTGGCCGTTCTGGAGGGCGTCCAGACCGAGCGATACAACGACGCGGAGGGAAACTTCCGGATCCGGCAGCGACAACCGCATTTCACCGCCAAGATCGCCAAGGGCGCCAAGGCGCGCCAGCCCTGACCATTTCAGGGTCCGACCTCGATCAAGGGGGTGCGGACCACCCGCTGACGCCGTTGCCGTCAGCGCTCGATGGGGAAGATCTCATAGCACGCTTGGCGCTTTGGCGGTTCAGCGGCAGTGCGTAGGTTACTACGCAGCACGGAATAATGGCTACAGTGTTCCCCGCGCTGCTTCGTTCGCGGGGAAGGCCCTCGCCCTTGCACAGGACCCGCGGCAAGGGCTCAGCCCTCCCCACGCACCCACTCCTTCGTCGCGGGTACCCGACCGAGAGGGGCGGACCGCCGCCCCTCCTCGGACTTTCCCCCGGACTGTGCGGTCCGGGAGGGACTGTCGCCTATTTTACGCACCGCACAGTAAGAGGAGGTCCGTAATGGATCTGCGTCGCATCGCCGTCGCCGGCACCGGCATGATGGGGCCCGGCATCGCCGCCACCTTCGCCCTGGCCGGTCGCCAGGCCACCATCGTCAGCCGCACCCCCGAGGGTGCCTCCAAGGGGGTGGCCACGGCCAGATCCTTCATCGAGATCCTGGCGGCCAACGGCCTCGCGGATCCTGCGCAGGGCAGGAACGCCGCCGCCCAGTTGGTCCCCTCCGTGGATCTCGAGGCAACCGTGCGCGCGTCCCAGCTCTTCGTGGAATCCATCCCCGAGAGCCTGCCACTCAAGCAGGAATTCTTCGCGCGGCTGGACAGAGCCTCGCCCGACACGATCCTGTGCTCCAACACCTCGGGCATCAGCATCAGTGCCATCGCCGAGCGGTCGAGCCGGCCCGAGCGGATCCTGACCACTCACTTCTGGAACCCCCCCTACCTGATGCCGCTGGTGGAAGTCTCTGTGGGCAGGCGAACCGACCCCGGGATCGCCCGGGAGGTGATGGCCCTCCTCCGGATATGCGGCAAGGTCCCCGTCATGGTTCACCATGACCGACCAGGGCAGCTCGGTAACCGGATCCAGCACGCCATGATCCGGGAATGCGTGAACATCGTCCAGGAGGGGATCGCCTCGGCCGAGGACGTGGACTTGGCGGTGAAGACCGGCGTGGGACTGCGGCTCCCGGTCTACGGGGTCTTCGAGCATGCTGACATGGTCGGGCTGGATTTGGTGAAGGCGGTCCAGGATTACGTCCTCCCCGACATCTCCACCGTCCAGGAGGCGGGACGCCTCCACCGGGAGAAAGTGGCCAAAGGCGAGCTGGGGGTGAAGAGCAACCAAGGGTTCCTCGCTTGGACGCCCGAGAAGGCCCAGGAGGTCCGGTCGCGCCGCGACGCCTTCCTCATCCGGTTCCTCCGCTGGCAGAAAGAGAGCCGCTTCTGATCCAACGTCCGCCCGGCTGGGGCTTCGGAGAGTGGAGACCAAGTCCGAGTTGCGCGAAGTTCCGTGGAAGGATTCAAATGCTTCCCGGTGGCGCGGCTATAATATCTCATGTGAATACTTACTTATAGCTCATATCATGCTGAAAATGCAGGCTACTGCCAGTCAGGTGAAAAACTAAGGTAGGCATCGTCACTGGTCAGGCCCTGCCTGTGGTCGGCGGCACGGTGATGTAATGCGACAGGCCACCGGGCACTCGAGAATGCAAGCAGCAGAAGGCTACCCCGCTGCAATTGCCGCCATGCTCTGGGAGGCGCGCCGCGGCCCCCGACCGCCGCCGCGTCACTGGGGAAATACATGTTCACCGGCCACGACAACTTTGTTCAGGGGAGGACGAATTATGCGCCGCAAAGCGAACCAAGCCTTCGGACATGGAGCAGGCCGAGGAATCAGTCGAAGGAAATTCATCGGCGTCACGGCCGGCGCCACGGCCGCGCTGTCTTTCGGGACGTTCATCCGGAGCGGCTTGGGCGCCGCCCAGGTCAGCCTCTTGACGTGGCCTAATACGCTGTCGGCCATGGATGACGTCCTGCGGGACCAAGCCAAGCAGTACACCAAGGACAAAGGCGTTGAGGTCAGCATCCAGTTCATCAGCTACAACGACCTCCCGACCAAGACGGCGGCGGCCGTGGAGAGCGGGGCCGGACCCGATATCGTCGCCCTGGTGGCCGATGCCGCACACCTGCACGACAAGGCCCTGGTGAACATCGGGGACGTGGCCGAACCGCTGGGCAAGGAGCTGAAGGGCTGGACCAACATCGCCAAAGACATAGGCATGGTCAGCAAGACTTGGAAGGCGGTCCCCTGGGGCATCGTCCCCCAGGTGATCAACTACCGCTCGGACTGGCTGAAGGAGGTCGGGTACACCAAGTTCCCCGACACCTACGACGAGATGCTGGTGCTGGCCAAGAAGCTCAAGGAGAAGGGCCATCCGGTCGGCTTTGCCCTGGGCCGGGCCATCGGGGACGCCAACCAGTTCCACTACCCGCTCCTCTGGGCATTCGGGGGCACCGAGTGCAAGAAGGACGGAAAGACGATCGCCATCAACTCTCCCGAAACGGCCAAGTGCGTGGATTACCGCCGACAGCTTTTCAAGGACGGCGAATCCGAGGATGTCCTCTCCTGGGACGACTCGGGCAACAACCGCGCCTTCCTGGCCGACCAGCTCTCGGTCACGCTCAATGCGACGAGCATCTACTGGGCCGAAAAGAAGAGCGCCCCGCAGTTGCGCGAGGTGACCGACCACGCCCTGCCCCCCAAGGGGCCGGCGGGTCGCTTCGGCTACTCCACCCCGTTCAGTCTGGGCGTTTTCCGATTCTCCAAGGTCCAGAAGGAAGCCAAGGCGTTCATCAGGTGGCTGATGGAGCCGAAGCAGTACTCCGCCTGGCTCGGCGAGGGCGAGGCGATGATGGCCGGCCTCCTGAACTTCTACGAGGATGACCCGGTCTGGAAAAAGGACCCCAAGTTCGCGGCGTCCAAAGAGGTGCCGAAATACTGCCGGATGCCTGGGTACCCGGCACCGCCGTCGCGCCATGCGGCCGAGGCGATGGTCAAGTACGTCCTCGTAAACATGTTCGCGCGGGCCGCCCAGGGCATGTCCACGCCCGAGACGATCAAACAGGCCGAGTCCGAACTGAAGGAGATTTACGGGAAGGCTTAGGAGCGCCGGCGTGTGGGGCGCAGGACCTTGCCGCGCCCCACCGCCGTGGGGATGCGGTCCTGGAGCGGCGGAGGGCATCTGCAGTGATCGGTGGTGCGCTCACGCCCTTCCAGGACGCTCCGTAGAGGTCCCGCCCCGAACCCGACGCATCGCAGGGGTTCTTTATCACTCCCGCCCAACCAATGACAGGCCCGACATCCGGAACGCAGCGAGAGCCCGCCGTTCATGCAGGCATTTTTCGGGAACACCGACATGACGCCATTCAATCCCAAATCCGAGCCGTGAGTGATGGCGGGCGAATACATTGAGGTGAGCGTCGTTGCCACCGGCGAGACCGAGGAGGGGCTGGCCGACTTCCTCTTCTCGGAGGGGTCGCTCGGCCTCGTGACAGAGGATCTGCCGGGCGAGCCGGCGCGCGTCCTGATCCGAGGCAGCTTCTCCCGGTCAGTGCCTGTGGGGCCGCTCCTCGAAAGGCTCCGTCGTTATCAGGAGTCGCTGGCGGCGCTGGGGTTCGCCGGTGCCGAGGGGGCCATCGAGGTCCGCGAGATTCCCCTCGAGGATTGGGGCCGGAAGTGGAAGGAGGGCTTCAAGCCGCTCCCCGTCGGTCGCCGCCTGCTGATCGTTCCCCCCTGGGAGGAGGGGCCGTTCCCGCAAGAGCGCCTCGTGATCTGGATTGACCCGGCCATGACCTTTGGCACGGGCCATCACGCCACGACCCGGATGTGCCTGGAGGCGGCGGAGGCGTTCCTGGCCGGGTGGCGAGAGCCGCCTGGACCGCTGGTCCTGGACGTCGGGACGGGGACCGGGATCCTCGCCATCGCGGCCGCCGCGCTCGGGGCCTCGCGGGTCCTGGCGATTGACACGGATGCCGAGGCCTGCGAGGCCGCGCAAAGCAACCTGCGGCGCCACAGCGTTTCTTCTCGAGTGGAGGTCCGCTGCGGGGGCATGGAGGTCGTGGAGGCCGGCTCGCGGTTCGACCTGATCCTGGCCAACCTGGACACCAGGACGCTCTGCCCGCTCTTCGCCGCTCTGGCACAGGCACTCGCGCCGCGCGGCCGCCTCGTCGCGACAGGCATCCCGGTCGAGGATGAAAACCAGGTGATCACCGCGGTGCGGGCTTCCCGCCTTCACATCCTTGACCGCCAGGCCCAGGACGCCTGGCTTTGCCTTGCGATGGCCGGACCGCACAAGCCTGCGAAGTCTACTCCCTCCCCCTCCTAACGGCTTCGCCTCGATCGAGATGTCCGCGCTCAGGATCTCGACTGCGTCTTGGGCACAGGGCGACGAGCCTTCCCGCGGGGGCTGTCCTGACCCGACGGACCGGCAGGCCTAGATGCCTGCGCCGGGGGACCCGATTTCCTCCTGCGGAATGTGATCGTCTCGATCCCGCCTTCCCTTCCCCGCAGAGCGGCCAGCCACTCGCGGCGGATGTCCTCGCGGAGGGATTTGGGCTCCAGGACCTCCAGGTCCTTCCCGTAGCCCAGGATCCACCGCCGGAGCTCCGGGCTCAGGGGGACCCGGAGAGTCATCTCCAGCTCTCCGGTCAAAAGGAGGCTCACCACCTGGCTGGGATGCCACTGGCGCTCGGCGACGTAGCGGGCAACCTGCGGGGAAAAACGGAGGGCGACTCGGACCGGCTCGCCCCGGAAGATGCCGAAGCTTCCCTCCAGGTAGCGATCCAGGTTGAATTCACGAGGAGCCTCGAAGATATCATCCGTGAGGCGCACGTGCCGGAAGCGCTCGAGGGCGAAGGTGAGCACCTGCCGGCGGGTGTGGCAATACGCCGCGAGGTAGATGCCGCCCTGCTGGTACCAGAGGTGGAGGGGATCCAGCCGCCGGCTGCTGACGGTGTCGCGGCCGAACGAGTGGTACTTCGCCTCCAGAGTGCGGCGCTCCTGGAGGGCCTGCTGAAGCATCCGCAGGGTTTCGGACGCATGGGCGTGGTCCTTGGCCTGCACGCTGCGCGCCGAGATGCTCTCGCCGAGGCTCGTGAGGAAATTCTTGGCCGCCGGGCCCAGGCTGGCCGAGACCTTTTCAAGAGCCGTGTGGATCCCTTCTCCGGCCGGCGTCCCCCGGAGGGGCACCAGCAGGTGACGGCCCAGGTGCAGGCTCATGAGCTCCGTCAAGGTGAACGGCGCCGGGGGCGCACCCCGGGGAGCCTCGATCAGCCGGTAGCGGCGCTCGCGCCCGTCCGGTTCCATGGTGATGGGAAAGCCGGCCCTCTGAAGCACGGCCAGGTCCCGCCAGACGGTGCGCCGGCTGCACTTCATCTCCTGCATCAGGTCATCCGCCGTGCGGCCGCTCCGGACCCCGAGGATGTGGAGCAATCTCCACTGCCGGATCAGCTGATCACCACGCGCCATGATCGCATTCCTCTCATCACCGGCACCAACAGGCCGACCGGATCCATACCCTGCCCTCTCACCCGAGGGAGACGGCCCGGGCGAGTGGGATACCGGCTGGGAAACGTCATGCGATCAACTACGCGCGCATCAGGCCCCGCCCCGCTGCGGGGGATGCTTCAGATAGATCTCCTCGGCGGCTGGGATGCCGGAGGCGCAGGGAAAACCCTCTCCCCGAAGCGCCCGGTCCAAGGCGGCCAGGAAGAGGATGACGTTATTGGCCGTCGAGTTCATCCCCATCAGCCCCACCCGCCAGATCTTGCCCTTGAGGTCACCCAGCCCGCCACCTATCTCGATGCTGAATTCCTGGAGCAGCCGGCCGCGGACTCTCGCATCGTCCACACCCGCCGGAATCCTGATGGCATTCAGGGTCCAGAGGCGATACGCCGGCTCCACGTGCATCGCGAGCCCCATCGCCTCGATCCCCGCCACCAGGGCCAGGTGATTCAATCGGTGCCGCGCGAAGCGGGCCTCCAATCCCTCCTCCTCGACGATCCGCAGGGCCTCCAGCAGGGCGTAGTAGAACGTGACGGGAGGGGTGTGGTGGTAGAACCGGTTCGTGCCCCAGTACTGCTCGAACAGCGAGACGTCGAGGTAATAGCTCTGGACCTTGCGCGAGCGCCTCCGAATGGTTTCCACTGCTGCCTCGGACAGCGTGAGCGGGGCCAGACCCGGCGGGGCGCTCAGGGCCTTCTGGGTGCCCGAGTAGCAGGCGTCGATCCCATGCCGGTCCACCTCGACCGGATGGCCGGCCAAACTGGTCACCGCGTCCACCAGCAACAGGGCGCCGTGCCGCGCCACGATCTGTTTCAGCGCTTCCAGGGGTTGGAGGACGCCGGTCGAGGTCTCGGCGTGGACCAGCCCAATGAGCTTGACCCCTTTCTCCTTCCTCAAGGCTGTCTCAATCTGCTCCGGGAGGATTGGCCGTCCCCACTCGGCTCCGATCTTGATCGGGACACCTCCGCACCGCTCCACGACCTGGACCATCCGATCGCCGAAGAAGCCGTTGTGCCCGATGAGGACCCTGTCCCCCGACTCGATCAGGTTGATGAGTGCAGCCTCCATCCCGGCCGAGCCGGTGCCGGAGACCGGGAAGGTGGCCCGGTTCCCGGTGCCGAAGACAAGGCTCAAGAGCCGGTGGATCTCCCCCGTGATCTCGGGCATGGACGGGTCGAAATATCCGATCACCTGGGCGCTCATGGCTCGGAGCACGCGCTCCTCCACGTTGCTCGGGCCCGGACCGAGCAAGAGACGGGCTGGGGGATGGAACGCCTGTGAAGCCGTCATGGGTGGCACCTCCTTCTGGACTGCGATTTTGAAACCCAGGCTCCTGCCGCCCTCCCCCCGTCAGGAGATGTTGAAGTACTTCGCCTCCGGGTGATGAAGAACGATGGCCGAGGTGGACTGCTCCGGGTCGAGCTGGAATTCCTCGGAGAGCTCGACCCCGATCCGCTCCGGATTCAGGAGCGTGAAGAGCTTGGCCTGGTCCTCCAGGTTGGGGCAGGCCGGGTAGCCGAAGCTGTAGCGCGAGCCCCGGTAGCCTTGCCGGAAGATGCGCTCGAGGTCGGGCGAATCGTCGGCCGCGATGGAGAGCTCCGCCCGCATCCGCTTGTGCCACAGCTCCGCCAGCGCCTCCGCCGCCTCCACCGACAGGCCGTGGAGATACAGGTAATCGGTGTAGTTGTGCTGCTCGAAAAGCTCCCGCGTGACCTCCGAGGCCCGGCCGCCGACCGTGACCAGCATGCAGCCTAGCACGTCCATCCGGCCCGAGTCCACAGGGGCGAAAAAGTCCGCCAGGCATAGGTGCCGGCCGCCCGGCTGGCGCGGGAAGGAGAATCGGACCCGGGGCGTCCGCGAATCCTCCGCGTACACGATCACGTCGTTCCCCTCGGACTGGCAGGGGAAATAGCCGTAGACCACCCGAGGCTGGAGGATCTCCTCGTCCTTGCAGCGCGCCTTCCACCGCTCGTAGATCGGTCGCACGTGATTCCGGATCAGCCCGTCGAATTTCTCCCGCGGCCCTTTCCCGCGATGGAACTGCCACTGGGTCCGGAACAGCGCCACCTCGTTGACGAATGCGAAGACCTCCGCCAGCGGGACCTGGGCGACCACCCGCGCGCCGAGAAATGGCGCGACCGGGATCGGGACGTCCGTCCGCACGTCGCTCTTGACCCCGAGAGGCGCCGCCGCCAGCTGGGGGGCGGGGCGCGAGGGGTGCCGTGCAACCCTCGGAAGGGCCGCGCCAACCTCCCGATCCGACACCTCGGCCCCATCCCGCGAAACGATCTCTTGCATCAGCCGCAAGCCGTCGAAGGCGTCCCCGGCGTAGAACACCTCACCCTTATAGATGGACCGCAGGCTCTCCTCGACGTAGGCCCGGGTGAGGGCCGCCCCACCCAGGATCACCGGGAAGCGCCACAGATCCCGCGCATTCAGCTCCTCCAGGTTCTCCTTCATGACCAAGGTGGATTTGACCAGGAGGCCGGAGAGACCGATGGCGTCCGCCCGGTGCGCCAGCCCCGCCTCGATGATGTTGTGGATCGGCTGCTTGATGCCGAGGTTGACGACCGTGTAACCGTTGTTGCTCAGGATGATGTCCACGAGGTTCTTGCCGATGTCATGGACGTCCCCCTTGACCGTGGCCAGGACGATCCTCCCCTTGCTCTGATCCTCGGCCCGGACCATAAACCGCTCCAGGTAGCTCACCGCGGCCTTCATCACCTCGGCCGATTGCAGGACGAAGGGGAGTTGCATCTGGCCGCTGCCGAACAGGTCCCCCACCGCCTTCATGCCGTCCAGCAGGATCTCGTTGATGATGGTGAGCGCGTCATACTTGCCGAGCGCCTCGTCCAGGAGCGGTTCCAGGCCGGGCCGTTCCCCATCCACGATGCGCGCCTTGAGCCTCTCCTCCAGCGTTCGCGGCGCCTCGGTTGCGGCGGCCGCCTTCCCGGCCCCCGCCGACTCGAAGAGCCGCATGAACTCGGCCAGGGGATCGTAACCGTCACGCCGCTCGTCGAAGATGAGCTGCCGCGCCACCTCGAGCTGCCGCGGATCGATCCGGTTCATCGGCAGGATCCGCTGGGCGTTCACGATGGCGGCATCCAGGCCCGCCTCGATGGCCAGGTGGAGGAAAACGCTGTTCAGCACCTGCCGCGCCGCCGGCTTCAGCCCGAAGGAGACGTTGCTCACGCCCAGGATCGTGAAGGCGCCCGGCAGCTCCCGCTTGACCCGCCGGATCGCCTCCAGCGTGGCCATGCCGTCCCTTCGGAGGTCCTCCTGGCCCGAGCCCAGGGGGAAGGTCAGGGCGTCGAAGATCAGGTCCGAGGACTCCAGCCCGTAGCGATGCACCGCCAAATCGTGCAGGCGATGGGCCACCCGCATCTTCCACTCCACGGTGCGGGCCTGCCCCTCCTCGTCGATCAACAGGCAGACGACCGCCGCGCCGTAGCGCTTGGCCATGGGAAAGATCTTCGCCGGCCTGCCCTGCTCCCCGTCCTCCAGATTGACCGAGTTGATGACCGCCCGCCCCCCGATCCGTTTCAGCGCGGCCTCGATCACGGGCGCCTCGGTCGAGTCGATGACGAGGGGCAGCGTGCACTGGGTCACGAAGCGGCGGACCACCTCGGTGGCGTCCGCCACACCGTCGCGCCCCACGTAGTCCACGCAGACGTCCAAGACGTGGGCCCCTTCCCTGGCCTGATCCTTGGCCATGGTCACCATGCCGTCATAGTCCCCGGACAGGAGCAGCTCGCGGAACTGTTTGGACCCGTTGGCGTTGGTCCGCTCGCCGACGATGAGGAAGCTCTGGTCCTGCCGGAAGGGAGCGCTCACGTAGAGACTGGCCGCCGCCGGCACGTACTCGGGCGTTCGCGGCCGCGGGGAACGCCGGCCGATCACCTCCACCACACGCTTGAGATGCGCCGGCGTCGTGCCGCAGCAGCCGCCCACGATTCTGACTCCGTGCTCCTCAACGAACGTCTTGTGGAAGGCCGCCAGCTCGTCCGGCGTGAGGAGATACTTCGCCCGGCCCCCCTCCATCTTGGGCAGGCCGGCGTTGGGCAGGCAAGAGATCGCCTTGCGGCAGTGCCGGCCCAGGAAACTGATGTGCTCGACCATCTCCTGCGGACCCGTGGCGCAGTTCAGGCCGATCACGTCCAGGTCATACGCCTCCAGGGTCGTGAGGGCCGCCCCGATCTCTGTCCCCAAAAGCATGGTCCCCGTACTCTCCATCGTCACCTGGACCATGAGGGGGAGGCGACTCCCCGCGACCCTCATGGCGTCCTGGCAGCCGATGACGGCCGCCTTAGCCTGCAGGATGTCCTGGCACGTCTCGACGAGGAGGACGTCGGCCCCACCATCCACCAGGCCCCGCGCCTGCTCACCGTACATGGCGACGAGCTCATCGAAACCGATCTGACCCAGCGAGGGCAGGCGCGTGCCCGGCCCCATGGCGCCGACGACGAAGCGCGGGTGGTCCGGAGTCGAAAAATCGGCGGCCACCTCGCGCGCCAGTCGAGCTGCAGCGCGATTGATCTCGTACGCACTCTCCGCCAGATCGTACTCCCCCAGTACCAAGCGACTGGCCCCGAAGCTGTTCGTCTCGACGGCGTCGCAGCCGACCGCGAGGAAGCTGGCGTGGATCTCGCGGATGACCTGCGGCTTCGTCAGGACGAGGATCTCGTTGCACCCGTCCTTCCCACCGAAGTCGTCGGGACTGAGGTTCCGGTCCTGGATGGAGGTCCCCATGGCCCCATCGAAGATGAGGACCCGCTCGTGCAGACAGTGCCGGAAATCTGCGCTCATAGTGTCTCGACGAGCCTACGCGGCTTTCCCCGAGGCCGGCCGCGCGGCCTCGATGCCCTGAATCACTCGATACAGGAGCCCGAGCGTGGGCAGCGCCACAGCGAGGTCCGCCGCCAGGCGCACGACGTGCCCGATGGTCTGGTCCGCCTCGGTGGGCCTCCCCCGCTCGAGGTCCTGGAGTGTGGAGATCTTCACCTGGGTCATCCCCTGTTCTTGCATGCTGCGCCCCCGAGCCACTACCGACTTCACCGCTTCCTCGGAGGGGAGCGTGCAGACCGTCTTCACGGTGAAGCCGCGAAAGTCGGCCAGGGGAATCCCGAGCCGTTCCGCCACCCGAGCAACCTCTCGGGAGATCTCGACGAATAGGGTGGCCAGCTCCTGGTCGAGGTAGATCTGATGAATGCACAGTCGCGTCAGGCACGACAGCGCGGCCGCAGGGACCATCTGGTTCAGCTTGCACCAGATCGCCGTCCGGATGTCCGGACGAACCTCGATGGGAAGGTCGGCCTTCCGGAACAGGTCGGCGATGGCCTCGGCCCGCGCCGACGTTCGCCCGTCGAATTCGCCGATCCACGTGCCGCCATCGTTGGTGTGTAGGACTCGTCCCGGCTCCGGCATCGCGGCCCCCACCAGGGTCGTCGCTCCGACGACCGCGTCCCGTCCAAACGCCTCCGCAAGCTCCTCGTCCTTGCGCCCGCCGTTCTGCAGCGAGATGGCCGTCCCGATCTTGCCCCGGAGGTGGCGGAGCGACGCCAGGGCCTTCTGGTTATCCTGGCTCTTGACGCACATGATCAGCAGATCGGCCGACTGCACCTCAGCCGGATCCACGACAGCCTTCACCTTCCTGACGATCTGAGGCCCTCGCCTGCCGTCGATCAGGAGGCCTCGGGCCCGAATGGCCTCGACGTGGGGCTTCCTGCCGATGAGCGTGACATCGGCGCCCGCCTGCGCGAAGTATCCCCCGAAGACGCTGCCCAGCGCCCCCGCACCTGCAATCACGACGTTCACCTTACTCCCCTCCCTCACTTGAATGGCTCAATCGTCATGCTGGTCCTTCAGAGAACTGTTCCTCCTGTCTCTGGCCTTGGCAGCGCGGAGCCGCCCGCTCCCCGATCCACAGGGCCGTGACGCGGAATGTAACATGCGGACCCTGGCCGGTCAATTCGCCCGACAACGCGGGCGGGTTCCGATTGTCAGAGGTGGTACATGTTGAATCGAACCTCCGCGAGCATGCATCAAGAGGGAGCGCGAACCAGACCGTCCCGCTGCGGAGAGGCCCGCGCATTGACACACCGCCGGAGCTTCTGGTAACGTTGCTATAGATCGCAATCTAAGTGCCATCGCCGCTAAGATACTTGGGTCTCGACCCCGCCCCGGGGGTGCCCCGAGCACACCCAGCCTTGCGGCTGGGTACCCGCCGTGCGGTGGGGGGGTACCCAACGCTTGCGTTGGGTCCGGTCCGGTCGCCGGACGGTGCGTGCGGCAGCCTCTCCGAGCCCCCTGGGCCGGCCAGTTCTCCGCGGGAGGGACAGGCGTTCGCCCCGGCGGGAGGCCCGCCCTGTGGTGGGCCGACCCGGAGCAAGCCCGCCCCACCCCGTCCCCGCGGACGGGGTGCCGTCGCGGCCTCGCCGTCCGAGGGGGACCCCCGGGGCCGGGAGGCAAAGCGAGGCTGAAGCTCTTAATGAATTCCATGGGTTGCGAATTAACTTAGCGGCGATGAATCTAAGAGCGTCGTCACAAAGCAGGAGGTGGATTATGCGAGGCCGTGCTGTTGTGTTATTGGTTCTCTCGGTCCTCGTCGCGGGGACCCTCTCCGGACCTGGATCTGCCGCCGCCCAAGAGCTGAAGTTCGGGTTCACCCCGGTCCTGAGCGAGGCCGAGATGCGGGCCGAGTTCGAACCGCTCATGACCTATCTTTCCGATGCGATTGGCGAGAAGGTCGTCCTATACATCGCCAAGAACTACGGGGACCTCCGCACCCAGATGGAGGCCGGGGCGGTGGACATCGGGAGCTTCTCCCCCTTTGCCTACGTGGACGCCGCCAGGGGCGGAAAGGTCCGGATCATCGCGCAGTCCATCCTGGAAGGCTCCGCCACCTATCGCGGCCTCATCGTGGCCCGGAAGGACAGCGGGCTGAAGACGGTGGCGGACCTGGAGGGCAAACGGTTCGCCTTCGTGGATCCGAAGTCGGCCTCCGGCTATGTCTACCCGCGCGCCATGCTCGTCGAAAAAGGCGTCACCCCCGAGCGCTATTTCAAGGAGACCATCTTCGCGGGCGGCCACGACAAGGTGATCGCCGCAGTCCTGGAGGGCCAGGTGGATGCCGGCGCCATATACGATGGCGCTCTGAGGGTCGAAAAGACCAAGGGCGTCCCGACCGAGAATCTGGTAACCTTGGCCAGCACCGACCCGATCCCCCACGACGCCATCGCTGTCCGGATCGGAATGGATGAGGCCCTGGCCAAGAAGATCCAGGCGGCGTTGGTGGACCTCGACAAATCCGAGGCCGGCCGCCGGGTCATCGCCAACAGCAAGAAGAAACTAACGGGCCACGTGATCGCCGAGGATAGCCTGTTCGACGTGGTCCGCCGTACGGCAAAGATCGCAGGTATGTGAGGGGTCCGAATACCCTCGGAAGGAGGTCGCGATGCGATTCGTCCGATCATGGCTGTGCTGGCTGACCGTCTCACTCGTGCTCGCCTGTGTGGGAGGCTGGGCCGCCGCGCCGGCTGTGGCGGCCGACACGGTGAACGCGTACTCAATCTGGCCCGAGAACTGGGCGCGGCCCATGTTCGAGGAGTTCGAGAAGGCCACGGGGATCAAGGTAAACTTCGTGCGCTTCTCTTCCGGGGAAGCCCTGGCCCGCGTGATCGCGGAGAAGAACAATCCCCGCGTGGACGTGCTCTTTGGCGGCCCGGTGGAGACGCATGCGGCCGGCATCAAGGAAGGTGTCTTCGAGTCATACAAGCCACCGTCCTTTGCGGTTCTGCCGGCCCGCTTCAAGCAGCCCGACGGGCAGTGGGTGGCCATCGCCGACGACCCCCTGGTCTTCATGACCAACACCAAGTTTCTGAAGGAGAACAACCTGAAGCCGCCGGCGTCGTGGAGTGATCTCTTGAACCCGGCCTACAAGAACATGATCCAGATGGCCGACGCGAGGACCTCCGGCACGGCCGTGACCCGCATCTTCTCCATCCTGGAGGTCTACGGGCGGGACGAGAACAAGGCCTTCGACTACATGAAGAAACTGCGGCCGAACGTTCAGCTGTACACCAAGAGCGGTGGTGGCGGGACCTTCCCGGTGGGCCTGGGGCAGGCCGGGGGCGGGATCTTCTTCATCGTGGATGCCCTGGACACCAAGGCGAAGGGGTACGACGTGACCATCAGCTTCCCCAAGGAGGGGATCGGCACCTCGGCCGAGGCCATCGCCCTCATCAAGGGGGCCAAGAACCCCGCCCCGGGCAAGAAGCTGATTGACTGGTCAACCTCCGCCGCCATGCAGTCCCTGTTCGCCAAGTACAAGATCAACTTCGTTCCCGCTCACCCCGACGTCAAGATCGAGGCGAGCCTGGCCGAGGTGCTAAAGGGCACCAAGATCTTCCCCATCGACGATGTCTATGCGGGCGAAAACCGCAAGCGCATCGTAGAGCGCTGGGTTAACGAGGTGCTGAACCTCAAGGAATGAGGGTTCCTTTCGGTAATGGGGGGACCGGCGGGGCGGTTCCTGATCCGTCGGTCCCCTTGCTTTTTGGAGGCGTCGTTCGTGATCGGCATCGCCGCTATGCGGGCAAATAGTTGGCGACGGACGCTGCGCGACCCCGCGCTTTTCGCCACGGTCGTCACCCTGTGGGCGCTCCTCGCGCTCTTCATCCTGTTCCCGCTGGCCAACCTCCTGGCCCGAACGTTCACCGAGGGTGGCCACTTCACCCTCGCCAACCTGGGTGCCATCCTTCGGGATGCCAACCACCGCCAGGCCTTTTGGAACAGCCTGCTCCTGGCGGCCCTGGTGGGCCTCTGCGGCACGATCCTCGGATTCCTCTACGCCTTCACCGCCGTGCGGGCCAACCTGTCGCGCGCCTGGATCACGGTCCTGGACGCGGCCTCGCTGCTCCTCCTCATCTCGCCGCCCTTTACCTCCGCGATCGCCATGATCTTCTCTTTCGGGGCCCGGGGACTCATCACCTACCACCTGCTGGGCATCAAGGGCTTCACGGTTTACGGCCTGCACAGCACGCTGTTCTCGGAGACGTTCACCTACTTCCCCATCGCCTACCTCACCCTGAAGCCGATCCTTCACGGCATCGATCCCAACGTCGAGGACATGGCCTTCAGCCTGGGCAGCTCCCGCTGGCGCGTCTTCCGGACCGTGACGCTTCCCCTCACAATTCCGGGCCTGGCCAACGCCTTTCTCCTCCTTTTTGCCGCCTCACTGGCCGATTTCGCCACGCCGCTGATCCTGGCCGGCAACAGCTTCCCCGTCCTGCCCACGCAGGCGTACTTGCAGATCACGGGCCTTTTCGACCTGAAGGGGGGAGCTGTTCTCTCCTTCGTGCTCCTGGTGCCCGCCCTGGCGGTGTATCTGCTTCAGCGCTTCTGGGTGAGCCGGAGATATTATGTAACCATCACGGGGAAGGTGGGCGCCCAGACCGCGATCAAGAGCGTGGCGCCATGGGCGCGCGCCCCGCTGCTCTGCGCATGCCTTCTGGTGGCCGGAGTGATCCTGTACTTCTACGCCTTGCTTTTCTACGCTTCGGTCGTGGTGGCCCTAGGCGCGAATCACGCCTGGACGTGGCAACACTATCGGGTGATCTTCACCGAAGGGCTCAAAGCCATCCACGACACATTGATCATCGGGGGGGCCGGGATGCCCCTGGGCGGCCTGTATGGCATCCTCCTGGGCTACCTGGTGGCCAAGAAGATCTTCCCGGGGCGGCAGGCCATGGAGATTGTCTCCATGATCAACTACGCCCTCCCGGGGACCATTGTCGGGATCGCCTATCTGATCGCCTTCAACGACCCGCCGCTGGTTCTGACGGGGACCGCCCTCATCATCGTGGCGTGCTACGTCTTCCGCTACAGTCCCACAGGCATCCGGGCCACCGTGGCCCTCCTGCAGCAGATCGACCCCAGCATCGAGGAGGCCTCGGAGAGCCTGGGCGCCAGCAGCGGGACCACCTTCCGTCGCATCACCCTTCCCCTCATCCTGCCGGCCTTCTTCGCGGGCCTGGGGGTGGTCTTCATCCGGTCCATGACGGCCATCAGCGCGACGATCTTCCTAGTGTCCATCAACTGGACCCTGATCACGGTACGCATCCTGGAGAACATGACCGAGCTGTCGCTGGGACCGGCCGCCGCGTTCTCGGTCCTCGTGGTCATCATCGTCTTCGTGGTGATCATCCTGATCAGCGGCCTGCTCCGGCGCTTCCGCGCGGCGGGCGCGGTGGAAATGACGAGCATCCTCGGAGGGTGACGTGAGCGCGATCGGGATTCGAATCGAGAGCGTATCCAAGCGATTCGCGCACCGGGTGAAGGGCGAGGTGTACGCGGTCCGAAGCGTCAGCCTCACGGTCCAGCCCGCCGAGCTCCTGACGCTCTTGGGCCCGTCCGGATGCGGCAAGACGACGACGCTCCGGATGATTGCCGGTTTCGAGCAGCCTGACTCGGGTCGCGTCTTCATCGGAGAGCAGGACGTCACCGGCCTCATGGCCAACCAGCGGAACATCGGCTTCGTCTTCCAGAATTACGCCCTCTTCCCCCATCTCTCGGTGTTCGAGAACGTGGCCTACGGGCTGCGGGTCCAGCGACAACCGGAGGGCGACATCACCCGCGCCGTGAGCGACGTCCTGGCCCTGGTCGGCCTCCAGGGGTACGAGCGCCAGTTCCCGAACCAGCTCTCGGGCGGGGAGCAGCAGCGTGTGGCCCTGGCCCGGGCCATCGTCATCCGCCCGAGGGTGCTGCTCTTCGATGAGCCGCTGTCGAACCTGGACGCCAAGCTGCGGGTGCACATGCGGGGCGAGCTGCGCGAGCTGCAGAAGCGCCTCGACATCACCGCGGTCTACGTGACTCATGACCAGGAAGAGGCCATGGCTATCTCCGACCGGATCGCGGTCATGCACCAGGGCGCGATCGTGCAGGAGGGGACGGCCGAGGACCTGTACCGCCGCCCCGCCTCGGAGTTCGTGGCCCAGTTCATCGGCCGGACGAATCTGCTCGCCGGGCGGGTCGTGTCTGCGGGGCCGGGCGGGATTGAGGTGGATGTGGTTGGCCAGCGCATCCGGGTGTCGGACGAGGGAACCCGCGCCAGCCTTGGCCAGACCGTCCACCTGGTCGTGCGTCCCGAGGTGATCGAGTTGCGACCGGAGGATTCGGGAGCGGGGGTCCCCGGCACGATCGTGTCCCGAACGTTCCTCGGCGAAAAGGCGGAATATGAGGTCCGGGTGGGAACGGATCTCCTCCAGGTCGCCAGCTACAATCCGGTCCAGCGGGGACTCTTCCCCGTGGGCCAGCGGGTGACGCTTCACTTCCCGACCGAGGGCATCCAGCTTCTGTCGGAGGGCTCGGCATGAGGAATGCGGCAGCGCATGGCGGCGTCGGGTACCGGCTCGTCGTCATACTGGTTCTCCTGGTGATGCCGACCCTGGCGCTGGGCCAGGGCCAGGAGATCCATGGGGAGAACTCGGTCTTCCTCGGTCATGGCCTGGCCGTTGCCTGGGGCGTGCTGAAGGGCGCGACCGAAGAGCAGACCCAGGTGATTCTGCGAATCGTCTCGACGGACACATCCTTTGCCGACGTCCGCATCGAAGGCGTGGATCCATTCACCCAGAATCGCCAGATGATCATCGACGGCCAGCCGTTACACGACCGCCTGGACGTTCGAACCCCTCGGGGAACCTTCGCGGACTTCCCCCGTCGAGAGATCCGGCTCTACCGGACCGATGCCGATTGGCACGCAGACAAACCCAGCGTGACGATTTTCTACTTGGGGCTGCCCGACACCACGCCAGAGTTCACCTCGGAGGCCGCCCTCTTCAGCTATCTCGACGATGCCCTGACCAAGGTCCGGGGCGCAGGGAGAGGAAAGTGACCATGAACCGGACGGAGCTGGCCCGCCTGTTGGATCACTCGCTGCTGAAACCCGAAGCCACAGAAAAGGACATCATCGTCCAGGTCGAGGTCGTGCGCCAGTGGGCCATCGGCTTCTTTTGCGTCCAGCCGAGCTATGTGTCTCTGGCCACGGAGGCCCTGCGGGACTCGGGCGCGCGCGTGGTGTCCGTGATCGGCTTCCCCCACGGCTGCGATCGCTCCGCCGTGAAGGCTCACGCCGCGGAGCTGGCCGTCCGGGACGGCGCCGCCGAGGTGGACATGCTCATGAACGTTGGGCGGCTCAAGTCCGGTCGGAGCCAGGCCGTCGCCGACGGGATCGCGCAGGTGGTCCGCGCGATTCCCGGCATCCCGGTCAAGGTCATCCTTGAGACGTGTCTGCTCACCGAGGAAGAAAAGGTCGCGGCCTGCCGGATAGTGCGGGATTCGGGTGCAACATTCGTGAAGACTTCCACCGGATTCCATCCGGCGGGCGGCGCGACGGTGGCCGACGTCCGCCTCCTCCGTGCCACGGTGGGCCCGGATTTCGGCGTCAAGGCGGCGGGAGGGATCCGGACGTTGGCCGATGCGCAGTCCATGCTGGAAGCCGGCGCCAACCGGTTGGGCACCTCCGCCAGCCCCACCATCCTGGCCGCTCTCCCTGCGTAGCCCGGATTTCGCGAACGCCTTCGCGAAAGATCCGGGGCGATGGTCAAGTCGCAGCGGCCAATGAAGGGCCAGGACGGTCCGATCCCCCGAGCCTCCTGACCCCGAGTGCTATCATGCGTCAGCGAATCACCGTCGCGCACAGCCCCGATTCCGACGACGCCTTCATGTTCTTTGCCCTGGCTCAAGGCAAAGTGGGCGACCCCGGCCTCGAATTCGTCCACGTCCTGGAAGACATCCAGAGCTTGAATCAACGCGCCCTCCGGGGCGAGTACGAAGTCACTGCGATCTCCTTCCACGCCTACGCCTACCTGGCGGACCGGTACGCCCTCCTGCCCCACGGGGCCAGCATGGGAGACGGCTATGGCCCCATAGTCGTGACCCGTGCAGCTTGCTCTCCCGAGGAGTTGCGGGGAAAGCGCATCGCCGTCCCCGGCACCCTCACGACCGCGGCCCTGGCATTGCGGCTGTGGGATCCGGACCTCCAGCACGTCGTCATCCCCTTCGACCAGATCATGGACGCGGTGGCCGCGGGAACAGCGGATGCGGGATTGATCATCCACGAAGGCCAGGTGACGTACGATTCTCTCGGGCTCCACAAGGTGGTGGATCTGGGCGAGTGGTGGCTGCGGGAGACCGGCCTGCCCCTCCCCCTCGGCGGCAACGTGATCCGAAAGGACCTCGGTCCCGACCTGATGCGGCGGCTGTCTTACCTGCTGCGAGAAAGCATCCGGTACAGCCTGGCCCACCGCGAGGAAGCCCTGGATTACGCCATGCGGTTCGCGCGGGACATGGAACGCCGCTTGGCGGACCGGTTCATCGGGATGTACGTCAACGACCTGACCCTGGACTACGGGGAGCGGGGCCGGGCCGCCGTGCGCCGCCTGCTTGAGATGGGCCATGAGCGCGGCCTCATCCCGCACCGGGTCGAGGTGGAGTTCGTCGAATAACTAGAACGTTCGGCTGTTCGACCGTTCGGCATTTCGGCGGTTCTGGCGTTCCGAGACTTGTGTTCGGGTGATCAGCCGAACCGCGGAACGTTTTTGGTTTGAGGAATGTTCACTCTCTATTCCGACCACTACATCATCGAGCTGCCCGCCGATCACCCCTTCCCCATCCAGAAGTACCGGCTGGTCCGGGAACAGCTCCTAGCCGAGAGGACCCTGAGTCCAGAAGAGCTGCTGGAGCCGGCCCTTGCCGCGCCCACCGACCTGCGACTGGTCCATACCGAGGATTACTGGCAGCGACTGACCTCGGGCACCCTGCCCGAGAGCGCGATCCGGAGGCTGGGGCTTCCGTGGTCCGAAGCGCTGGTCCGGCGGTCGCGGGTCTCGGTCCAGGGAACCCTGACCGCCGCAAGGATCGCCATCCAGGATGGCATCGCGGTCAACCTAGCCGGGGGAACGCACCATGCGTTCCCGGACCGCGGGGAGGGGTATTGCGCCCTGAACGATATCGCCATCGCCATCCGCTGCCTCCAGCACGACGGCTGGATCCAGCGCATGGCCGTCATCGACTGTGACGTGCACCAGGGCAACGGCACGGCGGCCATCTTCGCCGACGAGCCGGACGTGTATACCTTCTCCATCCACGGGGCCAACAACTATCCCTTGGTTAAGGTGCCCGGTACCTTGGACATCAGCCTCCCGGACGGCACCGGTGACGACGAGTACCTCCGGGCCCTGGAGCCGGTGCTCCCGAGGATCCTCAGCGAGTTCCGCCCCGGCCTGGTCTTTTACCTGGCCGGCGTGGACCCGCACGAGGGGGATCGCCTGGGCCGCCTGCGCCTCACGCATGCAGGCCTGCGCCAGCGCGATGAGTTGGTTCTCCGGGCCTGCCGGGATGCCAGCATCCCGGTGGCCGTCACGCTGGGCGGCGGCTACGGCCAGGACATTCAGGATACCGTGGAGGCCCACTGCAACACCGTTCAGGCGGCTCGAGCGGTCTTCGACGGCACGCCTCCAGTTCAGGAGCAACGGCCTTCGAAATGAGATAGCGTGTTTCACCACGGCAGGCTGGGTTTTCTCAAACCCCGATGAGGAACCCCGCGGGCGAGCGGCGGGTGGTGCGTGCAGAGGCTGACCCGAGACACCCGGAGGCAACAGACATGGCCATCTTCAAGGTGTACGTCAGCGACTACGACTATCCTGACTTGGCGATCGAGAAGAGCATCCTCGATCCCATTGGAGCCGAGGTCATCGGCCTTCAATGCCGGACGGGACACGGCCTGGCCGAGTTGGCGGCAGATGCGGACGCCATCCTGCAACAGTATGCCAAGATCCCGCGCGAGACCATTGTGAAGCTCAAACGGTGCAAGGCCATTTGCCGGTACGGCGTCGGGGTGGACATTGTGGATGTAAAGGCGGCCTACGAACATGGCATGGTCGTCACCAACGTGCCCGATTACTGCCTGGATGAGGTCGCCGACCACAGCATCACGCTGGCCTTTATGCTGATCCGGCGGATTCCCATGTATGTCCGGAGCGCCCGGGAAGGCAAATGGCACTGGAGCGTAAGCGGCGGGCCGGTGTTCCGGTTTCGTGACCTGACCTGGGGATCGATTGGCTTCGGACGGATCGCCCAGAACATCACCCACAAGCTCGGGCGGTTTGGCTTCACGGTCGTGGCTTATGATCCCAACGTGTCGACCGGCCTCATGCGCACTTTCGGAGTGCAAAAGGCGAGTTTCGAAGACCTCCTCGGCCATGCCGACGTAATCAACGTGATGTGCCCTTACACCCCGGAGACGCACCACCTCATCAACGAGGCGGCCTTACGGAGGATGCGGCCGCATGCCATCCTGGTGAATTGCGCTCGCGGGAAAATCGTGGACAACGTGGCGCTCTACAAGGCGCTGACCGAGGGGTGGATCGCGGCCGCAGGACTGGACGATCCCGAAGAGGAACCGGCTAAACTTGATGCATGGTCTCCCAGCAACAACCCACTCTTCAGCCTCGACAACTGCTTCATCACCCCTCACGCCGCGTACGTCTCAGAGGCTTCGCTGCGCGAGTGTCGAAGGATCGCGGCAGAGAACGCCCGGGCTGCCTTGCTTGGAGAGGTACCGCCGAATCTGATTCGCCCCTGATCGCCGCTCGTTCCGCCCCGCTTGTCTTGTGAATTATCCGGGCTATTCGGCCAGATCCGCAAACAGAGCAGTGCTCAGGTATCGCTCCCCGAAGGACGGGATAATCACCACGACCAACTTGCCCGCGTTCTCCCGGCGGCGGGCTACCTCCAGCGCAGCCCAAACCGCCGCGCCGGAAGAGATCCCCACCAGCAAACCCTCCTCGCGTGCCATGCGCCTGGCGGTTTTGAACGCGTCGTCATTCTTGACCCGGACGATCTCGTCGTAAATCTGCGTGTTGAGGACGTCCGGGACAAATCCCGCCCCGATCCCCTGAATGGGGTGCGGACCTTTGGGGCCGCCCGACAAAACGGGGGACGCATCGGGCTCGACGGCGATGCACTTGAACGACGGCTTGCGGGGCTTGATGACCTCGCCCACCCCGGTGATCGTCCCCCCCGTGCCGACTCCGGACACCAGGATGTCGACCTTCCCGTCGGTGTCCCGCCAGATCTCCTCGGCCGTCGTTCTCCGATGGATCTCGGGATTCGCCTGGTTCTTGAACTGCTGGGGGATGAAGTAGCGCGGGTCGCCGGCGGCCAGCTCCTCGGCCTTCTTGATGGCACCGGCCATCCCCTCGCTGCCGGGAGTGAGGATCAGCTCGGCGCCGTAGGCTTTGAGCAGGACGCGTCGTTCTTTGCTCATCGTCTCCGGCATCGTGAGCGCGCACTTGTACCCACGGGCGGCGCAGACAAACGCCAGGGCGATCCCCGTGTTGCCGCTGGTCGGCTCCAGGATGATCGTGTCCGGCTTGATCTTCCCGGCCCGCTCGGCGGCTTCAATCATGGCGACGCCGATCCGGTCCTTGACGCTGTGGGCCGGGTTGTAGAACTCCAGCTTGGCGACGACGTCCGCCGCGCAGCCCTTTGTTACCCGCCGGAGGCGCACCAGCGGTGTGTTGCCGATAAGCTCCGTGACGTCGCTCGCGATTCTCATGCAGTCCTCCCGGGTTTCCGTTCGACGACAAGCCCCTGTTCGCCAGAAAGCCTCGCCGCGCCGCGTACACCGGGAACCCTACCACACGAAGCTGCTTGTTCCAACTCCGGATCGCCCCGCACTCTCTCTGACTGCCAGAAGACCTGACGGGTGGTGCCCGAGCATTGACACGCGCGCCCGCCGGGAGTAGCCTGCGCTGCATCGTCAGGATCCCGGCTGCCCTCCGGCACAAGAGAAAGGAGCCTACGCATGGCCATCCGACTCACCGCGGAACAACTGGAAGAGCTGCGCTCAGTCGACTCGCCCACGGTGGCCAACGCCATCGAAACCTTCAAGGTGCGGGACGACACCGAGGGATTTCTCGGGATGGATATCAAGTGCCTCACCCCGGTGTTCGGCGTCATGGTGGGATACGCCGTGACCGTGACGGCCGACAGCATGACGCCGGGCCGGGCCAGAAGCCGCCAGGGCCACGTGAAGGTCTTCGAGGCCATCGCCGCAGCGCCCAAGCCGACTGTCATCGTGGTGAAGGACATCGGGCCGAAGCCCACTCACGCCTGTTTCCACGGCGACGTCCTCGCCACCCTCTCGAAGCGGTTGGGCGCCGTAGGGATCGTCACCGACGGAGGCGTCCGCGACCTGGATGGCGTCCGGCCTCTGGGATACCACGTCTTCGCGGCCGGGCTGGTGGTCGCCCACGGGACGTTCAACTTCATTGACGTGGGGATTCCCATCGAGGTGAGCGGCGTCCGCATCCAGTCCGGAGACCTCATCCACGGCGATGCGAGTGGTGTGACGACCATCCCCCTGGACATCGCCGACAAGGTCTATGGTGAATGCCTGAAACTGCGGGAGCGCGAGGCCGGCCTGCGGGACTACGCCCACAGCCGCGACTTCTCCCTGGAGGGGCTGAAGGCCAAGCTGCTGGGGAAGTAATGACTGCGGGGACCAACCGGCTGCGAGGCTGGAAAGCTAGGATGCCTGAATGCTCGGGCTTCAGAGCTTCCTCGCCTCCTCGCTTCCCAGCGTTCTAGCGGGACTCAGAGGCGCACCTCGGCCAAAGACAGCCGGCGGAAGCGCCAGCTCACAATGGCGCTGCGCACGATCCAGTCGAGGACCATCCGACACAGCAAGGCCGCGCCTCAACTTCTCGGGGCGCGGCCTCGGATCTTACCACACCTCGCGCCAGCCCTGATCCGAAACGAACCTTGAACCGCCGGTACCGATGGCATCCTTCTCCGGCGGATTGGTGCCTCAGGGTGGCCAAGGATGCGATGTTCCGATCTCTCCACCAAAGAATACGAAAGCACGCTTATGGGGCCGCCAGAAGTTCCGTTTGTCCCCTCCAATGAGCCTTTCTGAGCTTGGCGTTCCGGGTACCCAGCCCCAGCTGGGTGTCCTTGGCGGTTGATAATTTCGGATTGGGGCTAGGACTTCCCGCCAAAAGCCTTGTCCACCGGCGAGGCGCCGCCCATGGCCTTCTTGGCCTCGGCGATGAACTCCTGCGCCGTCTTGCCGTCCGGGCTCTCCGCCCCCACGACCTGAATGAAGGTCTCCCACACCCGGATGGCGCCGGCATAATCCTTCTTGACCTCTTGCAACAGGTTCGCCTTGTCCCACAACGCGTGCACGTAGCGCGGATCGATGCGGAGCGCCTGATTGTAGCGCGCCAGAGCCGCATCCACCTCGCCTCGGGCAAGGAGCACATTCCCCAGATGCGTGATGGCTTCGGTGTTCTGCGGCTCCAGCGCCAACACTTGCTGATACAGCGATTCGGCTGCATCCAGCTGCTGCTGGTCGAGCTGTACGTGGGCCAGGCGAAGCAAGGCTTCCACATCCTTCGGGTTCTGAAGGAGCCGAGCCCGCCAGGGCGCAGCCGGATCCGACCCCGAGGCGCCAACCGACGCATTCGTTGGCCCCATGGCGCGGTACACGAGATAGCCGCCGGAGATCCCGATGACCAGGGCGATCACCAGGAGCCATATGACTCCGGCCACGGAAGGTCGCCCCACGAGCAGTCGCCGGAGTTCGCCCCCGGCGTTGCTCTTGGCCGTCTGCGCCGGAACCTTTCGCTGCTTCTTTCCCATGGCACTCCAGCCTCGCGTCAGAACTTGAGGAGGCTTCGCTCGATATTGAACAGCCACTCCGGCGTCAGCGAGAACGCCAGCCGGCTCAAGACCGTGAAATAATCGCTGACCAGCAAGAGGCCCAGAGCGATCAGGACGAGGCCGCTCAGCCGCGTCACCACCGGGATGAATCGCTTGAACCGGTCGAAGAAAAGCACGAAGCGGTGGATGGCCAGCGCACTCACGAAAAAGGGGATGGCGAGGCCGAGGGAATACGCCGCCAGCATCTTGATCCCGGTGGCGGCCGTCTGCGAGACCGAGGCCAGCGTCAGGATGGACCCGAGGATCGGGCCGATGCATGGCGTCCACCCGGCGGCAAACGTGATGCCCACCGCGACCGCCCCGAGATACCCCGCCGGCCGGTCCTGCAACTCCACCCGCCATTCCCGCATCAAGAACGGGATCCGCAACCAGCCGGCGACATACAGCCCCATGAGGATGATGAAGACCCCGCCGATCTTCCGGATCAGGCCCTGCTGCCGGAACACGACCTGCCCCACGACCGTCGCGCCGGCCCCCAGCGCGACGAACACGAGGGAGAAGCCCAGGATGAACAGCAGGGAATTGAGAAGGATAGCCCGCCGCGTTCGGGGGTTCGCCACCGTTCCCTGAACCTCTTCGAAAGACACGCCTGCAATGAAAGAGACGTACGAGGGGAGGAGCGGCAGGACGCAGGGCGAGAGAAACGACAGCAGCCCGGCGGCGATCGCCACCAGAATGTTCAGGTCAGGAGCCAGCATAACATCCTTTCAAATGCGGATTGCGGAATGCGGAATGGAAAAGCATTCCGCGATACCCTGCTCGCCGCTACCGAGTTTGCCCGACCAGCAGGCTGGCGAAGTACTGGCGGGCGCTGCCGCTGCCCCACTCTCGCGAGCCGAAGGCCCGCCACAGAATTTTTCCGTCGCGCCCGACAAGATAGGTGGCTGGAACCGGCCGGATGCCGTACGCATAGGCCACGGATCCATCCTTATCCAGCAGCGCGGGAAACGACAGCTTCAGTTCCTGCGTGAAGGCTCGGACGGTCTTGGCCCCCTCCCGGATGTCCACGGCCAGGACGACCAGCCCCCTGTCCTTGTAGGTCCGGTGCAGCCGCTCCATGGCCGGCATCTCCTCCCGGCAGGGCACGCACCAGGTGGCGAAGAAATTCATGAACACCACCTTCCCCCGGAAGCCTTTCAGCCGGACCATCCTCCCCGTGACGTCCGGCAATGAGAAGTCCGGCACCTCCACCAATTCCTTGGGCATCTCCAGGCCCAGGGACGCGGGCTCGTGGCTCGTCGGGGCGGCAGCCAGCGTGAGCGCCAGGATCGCCAGAAGACCCAGAGCGGCGCGGCAGCGGCGAAGGCCCCGCATCCTGCCGGGCGCATTCCGGGGAAGCCCGACGCTATTGGCGCGCGCCGGACGGCGATCATGCATCCGCATCTCCTGTGGCGGCCGCTTCCTCGATCGGCAAGGCCGGACACCTGCGTGCGGGGGACATCAGCCGGGCGCGTTACGGGAGGCTGGCCTGGACCGAATCGCCCACGCGAATCCTCTGGCGATCCGTGAAGCCGGCCGGCACTTCGAGCACCAGGTCGGCCGTGGCCGTGTAGACCCGTTCGGGTCCCGCCGAGGTAAGAGGTGGCGCGTGCTTTTCGATCGCCACGATCCGACCGGCGTGGATCCAGATGATGTCCAGGGGAAACCGCATGTCCTTCATCCAGATGCTCACGGGGCGCGGGCCGTCATACACGAAGAGCATGCCGTGACCGGGCTTGAGGCCGGGGCGGCCGCTCAGCCCGCGGATCTGCTCCTCGACGGTGCGGGCCATCTCGACCGTCAGCGTCACGCGGCCGGCGATCACCAGCTCGCCCGTGACCAGGGGCGGGTTGGCCTCCACCGCCAGGACATGCGCGGCCCAGACCAGGGAGGCCGCGAGGCCCAGCCAGATTCCTCCGCGATGCACCATCAGTCCTCGGGCAACTCGGCCAGCCGGGCGACAACGGACATGGGCTTCCCGTCCCTCAGAACGTCCACCCGCACGTCCTCGCCGGCTTTCTTGTTCTCGTCCAGGAAGCCCGTGAGGTCATCCACGCTTGCGATCTTCTGGCCGTCCAGGGCCAGGATGATGTCGCCGCCTATGGCGAACATGTAGTTGCGGACGCGGACGCGCCGTTGCGCCCCCCGCAGGCCGGCCCGCTCCGCCGGGCTGCCGGAAGCCACGCGGGCGACCATCACTCCCTCTTTCGCGGGCAGGTTCATCGCGCGGGCCAGGTCGGGCGTCACGTCCATCCCGCTGATCCCCAGCCAGGGATGGCTGGCCCGGCCCCTGGCGATGAGCTGGGGCAGAAGCTTCTTCGCCGTATTCACCGGAATCGCGAAGCCGATGCCGACCGATCCGCCGCTGGGCGTGAAGATCGCCGTATTGATTCCGATGACCTCTCCCCGGGAGTTCAGGAGCGGTCCTCCCGAGTTGCCGGGGTTGATGGCGGCGTCGGTCTGGATCGCGTTCCGGATCTGCCGGCCCGTGTCCGCTTGCAAGCTTCGACCCAGGGCGCTGACCACGCCCCGGGTGACCGTGCGGTCCAGCCCGAAGGGATTTCCGATGGCGATGGCCATCTGGCCCACCTGGAGCTGAGCCGAGTCTCCCAGGCGGAGCGGCGTGAGCTTCTCCCGCGGAACAGTGATCCGGATGACGGCGAGATCGTTGTTCGGGTCCCGGCCGATCAGCTTGGCCGGCACCTTGCTCTTGTCAGCCAGCGTGACCTCCAGGCTGTCGGCATTCTCCACCACATGGTTGTTGGTGAGGACGTACCCGCGGTCGTCCACCATGAAGCCGGAGCCGGTCCCCCGTTCCGGGACGACCCGGAAGAAGAAATCCTGACTCAGCACCGTGCTGGTGATGTGCACGACGCCCGGGCTCGCAGCGCGATACACCCCGATGACGATCTCCTCCTCTGGGGTGAGACCACCGGCAGTCCTGGCCGGGCCCTCCCCGGGGAACGCCGGCCCGGCGAGGAGGAGGAACGACAGGAACAGCCATCCGGCACGCACAGGCAGCCGAAAGAGCGACACGTGGCGCACGCTGGACATTCACGCACCTCGAAGAGGCGATCAATGATCCATCAATTTTGACGGAGGAACCGGCCCTTGTCAATGAGGGCGGAACACCGGACGTTACTAGTGCGGATGCCTCTGGTGCCGGTCGGGATTGGGTCGCCCGGCGATTCCTGTCTCCAGGCCAGCAGCCCATTTACCTTGACGGACGGCGCAAATTGGAATACCCGTGAGGGCGATGGCGACGATCCTCGGCACGGCAGATCAGGAGAAGTCGCGGGCCCGGCTGTTCCCCTGGTACGGGTGGGCGGCCCTCTTCACTCTTATCGCGGGCGAACTCGGCCTCTTCCTCGGCGTCTTCGCAGTCCAGGCCCTCTTCTACTTCATCGCCTGGTGGTCGTACATCGTGCTGGCGGATGCCTGGGTCTGGAGGCGCCGGGGGCATTCCCTGTTGCGTGACCGGCCGTGGGAGTTTCTCGTCCTCGCCTTCTGGTCCGTCGCCATCTGGAATCTGTTCGAGGCGTTCAACTTCCGCCTTCAGAACTGGTTCTACGTCAACGCGCCCCCGCTGTTTCTCCTCGGTGCCATCTTCACGTTCTTCGCCTACGCCACGGTCGTCCCCGGGCTCTTCGAGACCTATGACCTCTTGCGCGCCTACGGCGTCGGCGAGCGGGCCCGCGTGCGGCCCCGGCGCATCCGGCCGGCCGGTCTCGCCCTGTCGGTCGCGGTGGGGTTCCTGATGTTGCTCGGCCCTCTCCTCTGGCCGCGGTACGCCTTTCCCTGGGTCTGGGGGTTCGTCGTCTTCCTCGGGGACCCCCTGTGTTACCGTGCCGAACGGACGCGGGCAAAATCCCTGCTGGGCCAGTTCGAGCGAGGAGATCCCCGCCCTTTCATCCGGCTGCTCCTGTCGGGGCTCATTTGCGGCGGCCTGTGGGAGTTCTGGAACTTCTGGGCATACACGAAGTGGGTCTACACCGTTCCGTTCTTCGAGGACCTCAAGTGGTTCGAGATGCCTCCCCTGGGTTTCCTCGGCTTCCCTCCCTTTGCCCTTGAATGCTACGTGCTCGTGAACCTCCTCAACCGGTTCCGCCGGGGGCGGGGATGGGAGGAACCCGGGCAGATCGGTCCTGGCGCCCCACGGCGCCTGGCAGTGTTGGCGGTCGTCCTCGCCTGTCTTTTCAACGTCGCGGTATACGTCGGGATTGACCGCCTCACCGTGCAAAGCTACGTCCCGACATTGGCCGAGATGGATGGCGTGCCCGGGGATATCGTGGATCGCCTGGCCCGCGCGGGGATCGTCTCCCCGCGCGCCCTGCTCCAACGGACGGCCACGGGGGACCGGCGTGCGGCGCTTGCTCGGCAGACCGGGATCAGCGAGAATGAATTGGGGACGGTCCGGACGGCGGCCCGGCTGGTCGACCTGGAAGGGCTCGGCGCCACGCATTACAACGAACTGAGGCGCCTCGGTATCGGGCGGGTTGAGGAGCTGGCACGGCAGGACCCGGAAACCCTGGCCACGCGGTGGCGAAGCGTTGCCGGCACGAAGCCCCCTACCCTGGCCCGGGTCAAAGTTTGGGTGCGGTCCGCCCGTGAGCACCCGAACGACACGTAATCCCCCGCCACGTCGGACGCCCCGCTATGGCGTCACCTCCAGCCGGATACGTCCGATGAGCTGGTCATGGGCGGTGAGGACGTCCACCGTCCAGGATCCTGCCGGATCCTGTCCGAACTCCGTCTTCCGGGAATACGTCCGGAACCCGGCACGCAGGCCGCCCCTGATGGGAGACAGCGGTATCCTCAACACAACCGCTCCGTTCTTCCGCCAGAGATGGTAGATCGGCTCCCGCAGCCCGGCAGGCGCCGACACCGCACTGAAGGCCGACACCCCACCCCAGGCCTGCAGCTCGTCCGCGGAAAGAGTCGAGACAGGCTGGACGGGCTCCAGCCGGACGACCGATTTGGCGAACGTGGCCCTGGTCAGGTGCAACGGCACGGGTGGGATCCAAAGGCGGAGAGGCCAGAGGAAGAGGGCAAAGGCCACCCCCCACAAACTCGCCCGGGCGAGCGCGCCCCGCCACGAGGGATCCCGCCCCCGGCGGAAGATCGGGGCCAGGGCCAGCATGCTGACTCCTCCACTTAGCAGGAGGGCCCAGGTGCTCGGCACTCGGATCAGCGGAAAGGCGACATTCAGCGAGGCGAAGAGCCCAAACCCGAAGAGGAGAACCTCCATCCAGCGGAAACGGAGGATGATCGCCCGGTACCAAGGGTCAATTGCCGTGATCAGAGCCGCGCTCGCCAGCGCCACCAGGAACCATGCGTTCGCAGACGTGATTGTCGTGCTGATATAGTAGATGGGCAACAGGAACAAGAGCAAGCCATGAAAGAGGGTCTGCACCGTGTAATCCACGACCAGGGAGATCGCTCGGCGGCCGCGCGCCAGTAGCGACTGCCGGACCTCGGCCAGGGCCACTCCGGCCAGCCACAGCAGCAAGAGGTAGCCGACGAACCAGGGAAAATACTCGATCCCTCTCCGAAACATGAGGAGGGTCAGGACGCCAAGCACCAGGGAACCGGACGAGATTCCCCACTTCTCCACCCAATGCAACCACGGGCATCGCGCCGTGAGTGCGGCCCACCTCTCTCGAACGATATCCAGCCGGGTTGCGGTTAACCCGGTGAACGCTTTCCCCACAGTTTGCCTCTTGACTGGGTCGGGCGTCCGATCTATGTTAAGGGTAGCCGCAGGGATCAGTGCGGAGCAGCTCAATCGCCATGGCGTGCGAACCTGCCCCGCGGGTCGCCCAGGGATTCAGGCCCCAGGCGTCGGAACCGACCCCGCAGGGCGGGGTCGCGAGGACCGGCGCCGGCGACCGGGGGAGACGCTGCACGGCTCAAGTCTGATCGCCTGCGGCGCATTTATTTCTCCTCCCCGCAGCTTCGCCCCCATCCTGCTTTCCCCCAGCTTCCAAGTGGACCCACGAATGCGCCCGCCGGCCAGAAAACGGCCATTGACCCCGCGCTGTCGCGCCGCTTCCACGGTTCGGAGTCTGTGCCCCTGGCGGGTGAGTGGGCGCCGATGACACAAGGATAGCCTTGGACGGTCCTCGGGCGAGAGGGTCGCGGCGACAATCAGGTCCGTGGGAACTCGCGATCGAGGATCTCGGTAATGAATCGCTCGATGGAGACCGGGTAGAACTTGACGTCCGGGGAGAAGATCAGGCCGGTGTCCAGGATCTCCCCTCGCATCAGGTCGTCCAGGGCCCGCTCGATCTGCGACTGGGGATCCCGGTCGGCCTTGATGATTCGCAGGTCATCGCTCTCGAGCTGCACATTGTGCCGGCGGGCGTACAGAAAACTGAAAATGCGGCCGACCAGCGCCTTGTCCATCATCTCGGGATCGTCGAACAGTTCCCCGTACGTCTGGCCCGTCTGCCGGGGCGAGATGATGAGCCGGGGTGAGACCCGGATCCTCCCGCGAATCTCGATTGAGTGCTGATGTTGCTCCTCGTCGGGTCCCACCAGGATATACGGCAAGACGTGATACCCGGTCACGATGCCCGAGACGGGTTTGCGCAAGACCTGCGTATCCTCGAAGACTTTTTTCAGAATACTCGGGCTCGGCGTGATTTCGGAACATTGCCTTCGTCCGGTTGCCTTCCCTGACAAACGGGAGACATCGCAGGGAGCCGAAGCCCCCCCAGAAGTATCGCGTCGTTATCATAGCAAATCGCGCCGCGAATGGCCAGCCCCGCCGCCGGCTCGGCTCCCGATTGTCGGCGAAGAGTCAGCGTGATACACTGAGTGCGGGGGAAGTTGGATGGCCTACCTGATAAAGCGGTACTCGAATCGCAAGCTCTACGATCTTCAGCACAGCCGTTATGTGACCCTGGACGCGCTGGAGCGGTTGATCGGGGAAGGAAAGGACCTGTCCGTCGTGGACGCCAAGACGGGAGCTGACCTGACCTCGATCACCCTCGTTCAGATTCTCCTCGAACGCGAACGAACCCGCCGAGGCATGCTCTCCCCGGCCCTCCTCCACAGGATGATCAGATACGGAGAAGCCTGGCAAGACCCCGATCAGAAGACGCTCCGCTCCGGCGTGGAGGGAGCCACTCTCACCCACGAGGAGCAGGGTCAGATTGAGAAGGGGCCCGCAGCGCAGGCCGGCCTCACTCCGCCCGTGGGATCAGAAGGGGGTGAGGGGGCGCCCCGGACCCCCACCTCCGATGCGGAGCGTCTTCGCGCCGAGGTTGAAGCGCTCAAGGAGGAGATCAGAGGGTTGGAGCAGAAGCTCGCGGAGAGCGGGGAGAGATGATCCCGGCGCGCGGAAGGGCGGTCCCGGAGGCGAGGCCCGAGGAATGTCCACCTCGCCAGGATGCGCAGCGTCTTCATGTGTCGTGGTGAAAGTAGGCCGTCATGACCACGTGGCGGTTGAGAATTTCGGATTGGGGCTAGGTCAGGCTCGGCTGGAAGCGTCGCAGGCGGAGCGAGTTACTCACCACAGAGACTGACGAAAGCGCCATGGCCGCCGACGCGATCATGGGATCCAGAAGCATCCCGAAGAACGGGTACAGGACCCCGGCCGCGATGGGAATCCCCAGGGCGTTGTAGATGAAGGCCCAGAACAGGTTCTGTTTGATCGTCCGAAGCGTCCGCTTGCTGAGCTCGATGGCCGTGACCACCCCACGCAGGTCGCCACGGATCAACGTGATGTCCGAGGCCTCCATGGCCACGTCCGTCCCCGTCCCGATGGCGATGCCCACATCCGCCTGGGCCAGTGCCGGCGCGTCGTTAATCCCGTCCCCCACCATGGCCACCACCCTGCCCTCGGCCTGGAGCTTCTTCACCTCTTCGGCTTTCTGATCGGGCAGCACCTCTGCCAGGACGCGGTCGATCCCCGTCTGCCGGGCGATGGCCGCGGCGGTCCGCCGGTTGTCGCCCGTGATCATGGTCACCTCGACGCCCAGCCGCTGGAGGGCGCTGACGGCCTCGGCGGAATGCTCTTTGAGGGTGTCGGCCACGGCGATCACCCCGGCCGGCTCCCCGTCCACCGCCACGAACATGGGGGTCTTCCCCTGGCCGGCGAGCGTTTCTGCGGTCTCCGCCAGTTCCCCCAGGGTGATTCCGCTCTCCTGCATCAGCTTCGCGTTTCCGAGGAGCACCGCGCGACCGTCCACTTTCCCGCGCACTCCGTGGCCCGGGATGGCCTCGAACCCTTCCACTTCGCTCAAGGCGATCCCTTCACCTTTCGCCCGATTCACGACCGCCTCGCCGAGAGGATGCTCCGACCCGCGCTCCAGCGATGCCGCCAGCCGCAGCAGCTCATGCGGCTTCGCCGCGAATCCCGCTTCTCTTCTTCCATTCCGCATCCCGCATTCCGCATTCCCCAATTCCGCCAGCCCTCCGACTACGTCCGTCACCTCCGGCTCGCCTTTGGTCAACGTCCCCGTCTTGTCGAAGACGATCGTCCGGATCTTGTGGGCCATCTCCAGACTCTCGCCGCTCCGGATCAGGATGCCGTGCTCGGCCCCCTTGCCGGTGCCCACCATGATGGCGGTGGGCGTAGCGAGGCCCAGAGCGCAGGGGCAGGCGATGATCAGGACGGCGACGAAGTTCAGCAGGGCGAAGAGGAATGCCGGGCTGGGTCCGAAGACCCACCAGACGATGAGCGTTGCGACCGCGATCCCGATGACTGCGGGGACGAAAATGCTGGCCACATAGTCGGCCATGCGCTGGATAGGCGCCTTGGAGCCCTGCGCCTCTTCCACCAGCTTGATGATCTGGGCCAGCACCGTATCCTTCCCCACCTTGGTGGCCTCGAACCTGAACGCCCCGGTCTTGTTCAGTGTGGCCCCGATGACTTGGTCGCCCGGCCGCTTCTCCACCGGGAGGCTCTCGCCGGTCAGCATGGACTCATCCACGGCCGAGGCGCCCTCACGCACCACGCCGTCCACCGGCACCTTCTCGCCGGGACGCACGATCACCACGTCGCCGATCTGGACATCCTCCGTGGGGATGTCCGCCTCCTCCCCGTTCCGGATGACCCGCGCCGTCTTCGCCTGGAGCCCCATCAGGCGCTTGATCGCCTCGCTTGTCCGGCCCTTGGCGATCGCCTCCAGCAGGCGGCCCAAGAGGATCAGGGTGATGATCACCGCCGCCGTATCGAAGTACACCGCCGGCGCGATCCCCCGCGCCCGGAAGAACCCCGGCGCCACGGTCATGGCCAGGCTGTACAGGTACGCGGATGAGGTGCCCACGGCGATCAGGGTGTTCATGTCCGAGGTCTTGTGGCGTAGCGCCGCCCAGAACCCCCGGTAATACTGGGACCCCACCCAGAACTGCACCGGGGTGGTGAGGACCAGCAGGACCCAGAAGTTCTGAAGGAACTTGGGAACCCAGGAGAACCACCCAGGGAGACTGCCCAAGACCACGGGAGCCGTGAGGATGATGCCCACGGTCAACTTCGTTTTCAGCCTGCGGATCTCTCGCTCGCGCCCCGCCTTCTCGTAATCGCCTGGATGGGCCCCTTCGGCCACCTCCAGGGGCTCGTAGCCGGCGTCGCGGATGGCGCGCCGCAGGTCCTGAAGCGTAATGGTCGGGGGGAGAAACTCCACTGTGGCGGCATTAGTCGCCAGATTCACGCTGGCTGACACGACACCGGGGGCCTGATTCAGGGCCCGCTCGATGGTGCTCACGCAGGATGCGCAGGAGATCCCGCTGATGGGGATCGTCACCTTCTCGACCAGCGGCGTGTATCCTGTTCCCGCGATCGCTTTCACCAGCGCCGACGGCCTGACCCGGTTCGGATCGTAGTGGACGGTGCCGCGCTCGGCCGCCAGGTTCACCACAGCGTTCCGCACCCCAGGGACAGCCGCCAGGGCCCCCTCGACCGTCGAGACGCACGAAGCGCAGCTCATCCCATGGATGCCGATGTCCACTCGGGCGGACGAATCCCGAACTGAGGAGGAAGATCCTGCGGGGGTTTCGGGAGATGCGGCGATCCTCATCTGACCGATCTGGACTACGGCCGGCGCCTTCCCGCCGTCGCCATTCGAGTACTTCTCTGGATCGACGTCGAACTTCTCCTTGCAACTGACGGCACAGAAGTAGATCGTCCGGCCGTTATGACGGCTGGTCGCCGCGGCCGCGGCCTCCTCTATCATCATCCCGCACACCGGGTCACGAACCATATCGATCGATACCCTCCCCCATTGGTCATTGGCGATTGATCACTTGTACCGAGAGAACACCCCGACCAGCTCTTCGATCTTCCGGGTTCGCTCCCGCTCGGTGCCCGCTTTCATGGTGTCCATGACGCAGCTCTCGATGTGGCGGTGCATGAGGATCTTCGACACCTGTTCCAGGGCGCCCTGGACGGCCGAGAGCTGGAGCATGATGTCCACGCAGTACTTGTCCTCCTCGATCATCCGCTGGATCCCCTGCACCTGCCCCTCGATGCGCCGCAGGCGGTTGAGCGCCCGCCGCTTCGTCTCTGCATCCATCATGGCCTCGGTCCCTCCTGTACTATACCCTGGTATGGTATATATCCTATTTCCTTCGCGGTGTCAAGGCCACGTGCGGCGTCCACATGGAAGAGAACACACTCCACAGCAGAGAACGTGGGTGAACTGGCGGGGCTGATGGAGTCGGGCCTCAGGGAAGGAAGCAGGGCTGGTGCAACGACCGGAGGGCAACCGGATGAGTGCGTCACCAGCGCTTCGGCGTGCGACAACAGCCGCAAATCATCCGAAGCATTGGGTGGCTTTGGCCGGCCTCCGGGGAGGGGCCGGCTCAGTAGTCGGGCACGTTCCGTTGGAAGGCGGCGGCCAGGATTTTCTTAAGTTCGGCATTCAGGGCCGCATCCGGAATTTCCCGCACGATCACCCGAACCGCAAACCCGCACTTCTTGCAGCGCTTGTACTGGAAGACCCAACGGCTGTCCTCCTGGGGCTCGCCGATCTCCTCCATTTCGGAAAAGCAGCAAGCACCCGAGCGCGGTGGCGAGATGATGCGAGCCGGGTACAGGTTCTTGGGAGGCTTCTGATCGGTGTACTCAACGATGGTCGCCATGGACTGCCCCCTCTGCTTTGAGCTGGCAAATCTTGCCGTTCTCTGAGCCTGGCCACAGCTTGTTCGATCACGTAACCGGGCTCGCGACCGCCCGGAAGGCTCCCCCCTCCCAGGAGCTTTCCGGAGCGCGATCACCCGCCCGTTTGCTCCTAGGCCGCGGGCGATCCAGACCGCCCGAGACCGCCGGCCGACCCGGCCGAGACCCGCGGCCGAGGCTCGTCTTGCCTGATCAGCCTCGTGATGACCGCCACGACCTCATTCATCCGGAAGGGCTTCACCAACACCTGCGCAACAAGGCCCTCGGCGTGCAGTTGGGAATTCAGGGCATCTGGGCGCCCGGTCATCAGCACGATAGGGAGTCCCAGTCGCAACATGCGCGCCGCCTGCGCCATCTCCCACCCCGAGAGCCCCGGCATCATCAGATCTGTCAGCACGACGTCCACCGGGGAGGCCGCCAGGCGCCGCATTGCTTCGGTGCCGGACTCGGCCTCCTCGACGAGGTACCCGGCGACCTTAAGGAATGTGGCCAGGCACTGGCGGAGAGACGCGTCGTCGTCAATCACAAGAACCCGGCCCTGGCACTGCCCAACCGGGCCCTCATCCACCCGCGCGGAACCTTGCGGGGTCGGGCACGACTGGAAGCTACCCGCTTCGGAGATCATCCCGCCTCGATCACGCAGCGCCATTACCCACTCCTTTTGGGGCTATCCAAATCACGCAGTGCCCCCAGCCCGCCGGGCGTAGGTTTCGGAGATCCGCCAGATGGCCGGCAGGAGGTCGGTGTCCAATCTCGCCTTTGACACGAATTCGTTTGCGCCCGCCGCCAGGGCCGCCTGCCGGTAACTGTCGGAATCCAAAAAAGTCAAAGCGATGATCCCCGCATCGGGCAACATGCTCCGCAACTGGGGGATGGCCTCCAGGCCGTGGAGATCAGTCATGGCGAGATCAATGACGATCAGTTGCGGCCGGAGGCTCTGGGCTTTTGTCAGGGCTTCCTTCCCCCCAAGGGCGGTGCCGGCGATGACCACCTCGCCATGGCCGAACCTGTCCAGAAAGTTGGCCAGGATGCGCAGGAATCCCGGGTTATTGTCCACAAGGAGTATCGACTTTTGGGGCAACGACGCCTCCACGGTCCTGGATGTTTTCTGCTATCCGACGACGTTTGGTAGCTTTGACAGGCAATCTGCCTCATTCCGGCATGTCTGTCTATCAGCAGATACACGTAGTTTCTTCGGAAAGTTTCACTATTTTTGGCCAGAGCCGGCGCAGGCATCGCGACGTGGGCCGGGAAGGCTCTGGATACGGTGGACGACGCAACCTGGGGGCGGCAATCCTCAGGTCGGAATTGCCAGCCCAGAAACGCTGCCCTGGTTGGAAGGTGAGAGGCAGGAATGAGGCGGAGTGCTCAGTTCTACGGGGGCAGGATCCCCCGCCGCAAGGCGTAACGAACCAGGTCAGTCTGGCCCTGGAGGCCGAGCTTTCGCATGAGGTTCGCCCGGTGAGTGTCAGCCGTCCGGGGACTGATCCCGAGCCTGGCCGCCATCTCGGTGCTGCTGTAGCCCTCCGCGCACAATTGCAGAACCTCCCGCTCCCGGGTCGTGAGCGTCTCGTAGAGATCTAAGGGGGCGGCCTGGGCCTTCTCGGCATAGGTCTCGATCGCACGCTCGGACAGCGGCTGGCTCAGATACCGCCGTCCCGCGGCCACTTCGCGCACGGCCTGCGCCACTTCGGTCGTGCTGGCCTCTTTGAGAACGTATCCCACGGCCCCGTTCCGGAGCGCCTCCAGTACGTACGGTTCGTCCGCATGCATGGAAAGGATGACGACCCGGGTCTGCGGGCACCGCTTGCCGACCTGCCGGGTGATCTCCAGGCCGTTCAGGCCAGGCATCATCAGATCGAGAACCAACACGTTCGGCCTCAACCGGTCCACGACCTCGGGAACCTGCAGTCCATCGGCCACTTCACCCACGACGGCGAACTCCGACGTCGCCTCCAGCACGGCCCGCAAGCCCTGGCGGACAATGGCATGGTCATCTGCCAGCACGACGGTCGTCTTGCTCATCCCATCTTCTCTTTCCCCCTGCCCGGTTGGCCGAGGGGGAGCTCGGCTGTGACCAGGGTCCCCACCCCCGGTGTCGACTCCACCGTCATGCGTCCCCCCAGAAGTTCCGCCCGCTCCCGCATTCCGCTGAGGCCGCCGGAGGTGTACGCGGCAAAGACGGCCTCCGGTTCGAATCCCTTCCCCCGATCCTCGATCTGAACGCTGAGGCAGTCCTCGCTGGCCCAGAGGCGGACCGTTGCCTCCTGCCCCACGGCGTGGCGGGCGACGTTGGTCAGCGCCTCCTGCACGATCCGGTACGCCGCCGTCTCCGCGTCAGGCGGAAACCGGCGCCCCTCCAGACCGGCGTGCTTGAAGACTACCTGCACGTTGGTCCGAGCCGTGTACCGCTCAAAGTGCCACGCCAGGGTGGGCACCAGGCCCAGATCGTCCAGCATGGCCGGCCGGAGATCCAGGGACAACTCGCGCACCCGAGCCAGAAGATCGCCGATCATCGCCTGGGCGTCGGCGCGGCTTTGCCTGGAAACGTCTGTCGGGAGGGGGGTCTCCATGCTCAGGACGAGCTTCAGGCCCGTCAGGGCCTGGCCGATTTCATCGTGCAGCTCGCGGGCGATGTGCCGACGCTCGGCTTCCTGGACCTCGACGAGCCGACGGGAAAGGCTCTGCAGCCGCTCGTGGCCGGCGCGGACCTCCCCGAACAACTGCGCGTTCGCGATGGCACTGGCAATGTGGGTGGCAAAGAGTGCCAAGAGATTGCGGTCCTCCTCGGTAAAGGGTCGCCCGATGTCTTCGTTGTCAACGCCGATCACACCCAGAAGCCGGTCACGGTAGATCAGGGGTTCCGCGAGGACCGCTGTGATCCGAGAGCCATCCAGGACGAATGGCAGCGCGTGCGGGGACGTCCGGTAGTCGTTGACCAACATCCCCTCCCGCCGCTGGGCGACCGTTCCCACCACGCCTTCGCCCAGCCGGATCCGCCACTCACTCATCCATGGTCGATCGTCCAGCCCGGGATGTGGAGCGAGCACCTGCGCCTCCTCGTCCCAGAGCCACACCGTGCCCGTGCCGGTTCCAATGAGCTGCCTCGCGCGCCGGGTGATGAGCTTGACGAGCTTCGGGAGATCCAGCTCCCGGGTGATGTCGGCACTGATGTCCCGTATTGCTTCGAGCTGTTGCGCATACACGAGGAGCGATTCCTCGACTCGCTTGCGCTCGGTCACCTCGCTCCGCAACGCCTCATTGACCTGCGCCAGCTCCGCGGTGCGTTCCCTCACGCGGATCTCCAACTCGTCGTGCGCCCTCTGGAGCGCCTCCTGGCTCTGTTTCAAATCTCGGAAGAGAAGCGCAAAGGGTTTTCTCAAGCCGGTCTCGATGATCGCCTTGTACATCAAGTAGAAGGCGAGAATCTTCCAGTAGTGTCCGATCAGATTCGAGAGCCCGTAGACGCTGACGTAGAAGGTGAACGCCAGCTCCGACAGGATCGTTGTTGATATTGAGCCGATAACCAGCCGCAACACCCGCCTATCGAACGCCTGACGCTGCTGAAGCAATAGAAAGATGGACCCGCCCAGAATAAGACAGATGATATACTCACTGATTCGCTTGAATGGTGTTAATCCAAGGCCTTCAATGAAACAGTCCGGGAAGTTCTCCCAGTAGAAGATGGACAACAGGCCGAGAATAGTCGCCAGAGCATAGGCCGAAAAAACGAAGGAAACCCGCAGCCTTCGCTGCAGAAAAATGGGCGCAACGAGGAGGGAGATGCCCTGCATGTATCGGGCGACGATCCAGAGCTGCGTTGGGAGGTTGGCGTCGTGCCGTGCGAAGACACCCATTCCCTTGTAAGCTAGGGTATGGGTCGAATCAATGAAGGCCACGAAAGCATAGGACACCCCGACGAAGAGAAGATAGTCATTTTCGAGGAATCCGCGAGCGTTCCACGCAACGACGAAGAGGCCAAAGGCGACCGTGATGCTGAACAGTTCAGCCAGGCCATGAAAAAGGAGGTAGTCATGCAGGCTCACCAGGTAGAGGCCGACGAGAATCAGGCTCCAGCTTACGCATTGCCATCCGAAGCCTTCGCGGCCATCCACCTTCAAGCATCCTTGGGCGCGCTCCTCCTCCGCGTTTCCCTTGACAGGATCCGCCTGTGGTAAAAGATCCGGGACGCCCCGTGCTCCTTCAGTCTTCATGGCGCCGAATGGGCCAGACCACATCGTTTCGCCCCACGGGCTTTCAACCCCAGCATCCGACGAGAATCTTTGTTCAGCCTACCGAAGGAAAGGCAAAGCACTTCTTGTTCTCTCCACGGGGGACGTCTCGCCAGGTCAGCCCAGACCCCGGCCGTACGTGCTCTAACCCACTCTGGACAAGGTCCGTTGAAGAGCGCCCCGCAGAAGAGGACGCAATCGCCAGGTCCCGCGTCCTGAAGCGTGGCCTAGTTATGGGAAATGATAAACAGGGACCGCTGAGAGCCCCTGGAGCATTCCGGGGGACGAAAAAGGGGCAAAAACCCGAGGAGGCCCGGTGATCCCGATAGACCTACGGAATCGTCGCTTGGAATACCGCCCGACAGGTAACCACTGGATTGGAGGCTATCCAAAACCGACCCCCAATGTCAACAGGGAAGCCCGCCGCGAGGTGACGGGCGGACAGCTTTGCACCCAGGAGGCCGCCCACGCGGGCAGTACCCCGGTCGAGGACTATGACCCAGAGCGCCCCCGGTGCGGCGAAGAAAAGAAACCCCGGCGGGAAAAACCCGCCGGGGCTCGAGAGGAAACACGATCCCTCGGATATTCCCTGGCAAATTACAGAGCCACCACCAGCCCCCAGACCAGGCTCAGGATTGCCGCCAAGAGGAGAAGGACGTGTTCCGAACGGATCAATTCATCCTGCATCGTTCTCGCTCCTACCGTCCACGCGTCAGGCGGGCATGGGCGCGAGCCTTCGACGGAATCCCATTGGGCGCCAGGTGCCAGTACGCCACCCATGGTCGTTCGGAGTCCGAGAGGGCCATGCGAAGGGGCAGATCCATCTCGAGGTCGAACACCTCCGCCTCGGCCTCCGCCAATTCCTCCAAGAGCTGCAACTCCTGATCCGGAGACCACGCCTCCATTTCCTTGAACATCACCCTACCTCCTTGCCACTGCGACAATGGGTTCGAGCGGGGCGCACGCCCACGCTGTTCTCAACGACTCCGCCGAGCCGACAGAGGCCGGCTCGGCACGCAGATCTCCAGGCGTCTCTGGTGACCGGCGAATCCGGCATCGCGGTTCGGTGTACGCCACCCCTGCCTCACCGGAGTTCCCTTTCAGTGAAGACGCGCCGGAGGAATCATGCGGCGAATGGATCGCACCCACGCGGGCCGCCGGGTGGCCACAACCGGGCGATCCACCTCCATCCCGTAAAGCAAGGAAAGAAGGCGGGCGCGATGATCCTCCTCGTCGGCGCGCAAACTGTCCAACAAGCTGAACAGCTCTGCCCGGTCCGCCTGCTTGCCCAGGCCGCCGAGGAAGCCCTGGGACCGCTCTTCCTCAACAACGAAACCAAGGATGGCTTCTTCTGTTTGGGGCAGCGGATCCGGGGGGTCCGTGAGGGGGAACGCGAGGTCGAGTCGAGCCAACCAGTCGTCGGCCAGGCCGTCCATCAGACTGACCAGCGTCAAAAGGTGTTTCAACTCGTCCAGGGCGAGTTGATTGTAGAGGCGCCTGGCCTTCGGGTCGGTGCAGGCCTGTGCCGCGGCCGCCAATCGCGCGAAGGATGTCTTCTCTTTTGCGATGGCTAACAGGAGAATGTCAGTCTCGCTCTGAGGAACCAGCATGTCCAATGCATCCCCCCAAACCCGCCCCGAACTTTCAACGTCAACATCGCGCTGCAGAACATGCCATTGCGGCTCGGACGAGCGGGCGAGCTCTTGCAGGAATCAGCAAAGGGAGTGCCACGGATCGTTTTCGGAGACCCTCCAGCGATGAACACTGGAGCACCTTATTTCTCAAGAAGTTCAAGCGATGGAGATTTGTCGCATTGGACAGACAATCGGGCCTATGGGCAACCAATGGGACGCGATTGCGCCAAGGCGTACCCGCGTCTGTGCCAAAACGCTCACCCTCCATCCTTCCTGGCGTTTACATCCTCGACTTATGCGCCGTTCGGACCTCGCTTTTCTGACGTGAAGGGAAGAGTGGGCGCATCATCGATTGACTTTTGATTCTGGAGCGTTGCTGTGCTAGATCGCCTGGATAAACAGACCTACGGCACTCCAAGAGGTTCGCATGCGATATCCCCGTCATTCTTGGGTCTCCGTCATTCTGCTGACCCTGCTTCTCACCCAGAGCCGAGCTGCGGCGCCGGCGTCCGTTCCGGAAGACATCCGCCTCCCCTTCACCGAACACACGCTCAAGAATGGAATGCGTTTTCTTATCGTGGAAAGGCACGACTCCCCGACCTTCGCCGCCTATCTCCGCTTCCAGGTGGGAAGCGCCAACGAGGCGCCCGGGTTCACCGGGCTGGCGCACCTGCTCGAGCACATGATGTCCAAGCGTACAACGCTGTTTGGGACGCTGGATCCGGCGCGGGAACTGCCCCTCCTGGACAAGATCGACGCGCTCCACCAGAGCCTCCAGGTCGAAAAGGCCAAAGGGCGCCTGTCGGGAGGAAAATCGGACGCCGCGGCTGTGGCGGCCCTGGAAAAGGAGACCGCGGCCCTCGAAGCCGAAGCCAAGCAATTGATCGTGCACAACGAGTTGTGGGAAATCTACCAGCGGAACGGGGCTGTCCGGCTGAACGCCTCCACGTCCTACGAGGGCACGTAGTACTTCGTGAGTTTTCCCGGCAATCGGCTGGAACTCTGGGCCCTGTTGGAATCCGACCGGATGCGGAACCCCGTGTTCCGCGAGTTCTACACCGAGCGGGATGTCGTGCAGGAGGAGCGGCGCCAGCGCGTGGACACGAGCCCGCGGGGACAACTGTGGGAGGCGGCCCTGGCCACGGCCTTTGTCGCCCTCCCCTACCGCCACCCCGTCATCGGCTGGCCGAGCGAGCTGGAGAACCTCACCCGCCCCCAGGCCCGCGAGCTCTTCCGCACCTACTATGCGCCCAACAATGCCCTGGCCGTTCTCGTGGGGGATCTGGATCCGGCCGAGGTCATCCGGACGGTAGAGTGCTATTTCGGAAGCATCTCGGCACAGCCTACGCCGCCGCCCCTCCCGCTGGAGGAGCCTCCCCAGCCGGGAGAGCGCCGCATCCGGATCGAGTTCCCGGCCGAGCCGCAACTGCTCATGCTCTATCGCAGCCCACCCATCGGCCACCCGGATACCCACGCCCTCACCATCCTGGGATCGGTTCTGGGCGATGGCCGCTCGTCGCGGCTGTACAAGCGTCTGGTAGAGGAGCGCCGGCTGGCCACGAACGTCGCAGCCGGACCCTGGTTCCTGCGATACGGCGGACTCTTCCTGATCCAGGCGACCCCGCGGGCCCCACATACCGTGGAAGAGGTCGAGGCGGCCGTAGAAGAAGAGATCCAGCGCGCCAGGTCGGAGCTGCCGACGCCACGAGAGCTGACGAAGGTCCGCAATCAGATGGAGGTGAGCGTTGTGTGTGGCCTGGGCAGCAATGGCGGCCTGGCCTCCCACCTGGGAGAGGCGTGGTCGCTCACCGGCGATTGGCGCTTCGCCTTCGAGGAACGGAAGATGACCCAGGCCGTCACGGCGGAAGATGTCGTCGCTGCGGCGAAGCGCTACCTCCTTCCCCGAGACCGCACCGTAGCCTGGTTGGTGCGGGGTGAGAGCCCTGTCTCCATCCCCCCGATCAGGCGGGACCGTCCTGCCCTGCAGCCCTGGGATAATAACTGATGCGTTGCCCGGTTGCCGGACTGCCGTCGCTCCTCAGCCCTGGGAGATGAATTGATGTCCCACGGTCGCGCGCGCGTCCGCCCCGCGCTCCTCTTGCTCGTCCTGGCCGCTTCGGCGGCGCCCTGCGCGACGGAGGCACCCTCCACGCAGGGCCTACGCCACTCGCCCGGATCGGAACTGGTGCGCCGGATGACTTTCCCCCCGATCCAGATGACAGTCCCGCGCGTGGGCCGCGAGGTGGACCGGCGCGTCCTCGGCAACGGCATCGTCCTATACCTGGCGGAAGATCACTCGCTCCCCGTCCTGGACGTCTCCACGCTCTTTCGCGGCGGATGCTGAGGCCCATCCCGACGTTCAAGAGTATGCCGCCGTGTTACTGCGGGAGCGCAACGCCAAATGGCCCCTGTGCACGTGGCTCCAGCATGCGATCCGGCATCCCCTCCTTGCCGAATGGCTCGTGTCCTGCCTCAGCCGGCGGCCCACCCCGACCGCCCTCTTCATGGTGGCCGTGGGGCATCTGATCCCGGCCCAGGATCTTGGCCTGCTCGGATTTCTGGCTCGACTCCTCGCTGGAGCGGAGCCGCCACAGACTTGGCCGGCGGACCTTCCATAGCGGTCCGCAACCCCCTCAAGGTCCGCTCCAGCAGACAAACTCTTTGGACGCTTCGCAGCCTCTCGCTTTCCAGCTTGACACCCCTGGCCGGCTTTGGCTATAGTGCGTTCAGATACTGACAGTCATTTTCATTTAGGAGGCAGCATGGCCGACTCCGACGCCCGCATCCAGCGCTTCGCCGAGTTCCTGGCCCACTCGGGCCACAAGGCCACCCGCCAGCGCGACCGCATCGTCCGCGCCTTCTTCGCCGTTGGGCGCCACGTGAGCGCGGAGGAGCTGTACCACCGCATCCGCACGGAAGATCCCGGCATCGGCCTGGTCACGGTGTACCGGACCCTGAAACTGCTCCAGGAGGCCGGTCTCGCCACCGGGCGGCAGTTCGGCGATGCCTACACTCGCTTCGACCCCAGCCCGGCCGACCGGCCCCACGACCATTTGATCTGCACCCGTTGCGGCAAGATTCAGGAATTCGCCGACGCCAGCCTGCACGCCCTGCGGGAGAAGGTGGCGCGCGGCCGTGGCTTCACCGTGACCGAACACCGGCTCGAACTCTACGGCTTTTGCCGCGACTGCGCGCGCCTGAACAGGGGTCGGGCCACCCGGAGCGTGCGGGCCTCCCGTGCCGCCTGAGCCCGAAGGAGACGCTGAATGCATCCCGCCGAGCCCCCTGCCCTGACGGATGAGATGCTAGAGGATTGCCTGCAGGCCGTCCACCGGCTCGAAGGACAGGGCCGCACCGCCGACCTCACGGAGGTGGCGGCCTTCGCCCGCATCACGCCGGCGTCCGCCAGCCAGGCCCTGGACGAATTGGCGTCTCGCGGCCTGTTGCAGAACGGGAGACCCGACGCTGTGAGTCTCACGGACGAGGGTCGCCGACAAGCCGTGGGGGTCCTGCGCCGGCACCGGCTCTCCGAGCGCCTCTTTGCCGACATCCTCGGCCTGCCCTGGGATCGCGTCCACGACGAGGCCATGCGCCTCGAGCACGCGCTCACGCCCGAGGCGGAGGCGCGGATCGCCGCCCTCCTCAACCATCCGGAGACGTGTCCGCACGGCGCCCCGATCCCGGCCGCCGACGGCAGCCTGACCCTGCCCGTGACTCAAACCCTGGACCAGGTGCCGGCCGGCGCCCGGGTGTGGATCCAGCAGATCATGGAGGAAGAGGCCACGTTTCTGCGCTACCTGGCCAGCCTGGGCCTCCTTCCCGGAGCGGAGCTTTGCGTGCAAGAGGTGGCGCCCTTCGGAGGTCCCCTCCTGGTCCAGGTGGGCGATGCGCGCTACGCCCTGGGGCGCGACGTGGCCGCCAAGATCCTGGTGCGGGCGGAAGCGGATCTGTCCGGCTCGCGGCGAACCCGTCGGCGGTTCCGAGCCGGTTGGGGACGCACCGGTCTTGACCATTCACCTGGAGAAAGAGGCTGAGCCATGGCATTGAGCTGCCACGGGGCTCTGCAGGAGCTACGCGAGGAGGTCCAGCTCTCCATCGCGCTCGCCGGGAATCCCAACGTCGGCAAGTCCAGCCTGTTCAACCGGCTGACGGGAATGGGCGTCGTCACGGCCAACTATCCCGGCAAGACGGTCGAGGTGCAACTGGGCGAGACCCGCTTCGAGGATCGCACCATCGGGGTCATTGACCTGCCCGGCACCTACGCGCTGGGCGGCATCTCGGAGGACCAGTGGGTCGCCCGCCAGGCCCTGCTGGACGGTGCCCCCAACGCCGTCGTCCTGGTCCTGGACGCCACCAACCTGGCGCGCAATCTGTACCTCGGGCTCCAGATCCTGGACATGGGCCTGCCTATCGTCGTGGCCCTGAACGTGGTGGATCAAGCCAAGGCTCGGGGCATCCAGGTGGACGTCGGGCACCTGAGCGAGATCCTGGGCAGTCCTGTCGTCCCGACGATCGCAACACGAGGGACAGGCCTGCACACGTTAATGGCCCACGCCGTGGATCGCGCGACGCACCCCGTCGCGCTCCGGCCCAGGGTTCGCTACAGCACCGATGTGGAGACGGCCATCGCGAAGCTGGAGGGGCCGTTGGCCTCGCGCACGGATCGGCCGCACGGGCTCTCGCCTCGCGCCGCCGCCATCCTGCTCCTGGACGGCGATCCCGAGCTGGGGGCCTGGCTGACCGGGGCCGAGGGCGCGGACGAGTTGATCCGCCTTCGCGGCGAGATGATCGCGGTCCTGAGGGATGTCCGCGGCGAGGATTCTGCGCTCCTCCTGGCGCGGGAGCGACATGGTCTGGCCGGCCTCATCGCCGCCGAGGTGGAGCGACGGGACGCCACCCCAACCCTCGCCGCCGAGCGCCTCTGGCGCCTCACGACCGCACCGCTCACCGGCTTGCCGCTGCTCGGCCTCACCCTGGCGGGAATCTTCGGATTTCTCTTCTACGTCGGCGACTGGCTGTCCACCGGGTTCAGCATGCTCTGGACGACCTTCGCTTCCCCCGTGATCCGGTGGCCGTTTGAGGCCCTCCTCGGTGACGGGGCCCTCTCCAGGACGCTGCTCTGGGGCTTCGACGCCGGGATCAACGCCGCCCTGGCGGTCGGCATCCCCTATGTCCTCACCTTCTACGTCCTCTTGGCCCTGCTGGAGGACACCGGATACCTGAATGCCATGGCCTTCCTCACCGACCAGGTCATGCACAAGATGGGGTTGCACGGGCGGGCGGTCATCCCCCTGGTGGCGGGCGCGGGCTGTAACGTCCCGGCCATCATGGGCACGCGGGTGCTCGGCAGCATGCGGGAGCGCATCATTGCCAGCACCCTCGTCGTCCTCACCCCGTGCAGCGCCCGGACCGCGGTGATCCTGGGGGCCGTATCTCTGACCGCAGGCTGGAAGGCGGCGCTGGCGATCTACGCTGTCACATTCGCCCTGGCCTTCCTCACCGGTATCGGGATGCACAAGTTGCTTCCGGGGCGGGGCACTGGGCTTGTGATGGAGATGTTTCCGTTCCGCCGACCGGGGTTGCTGCCGATCCTCAAGAAGACGTGGTACCGGTTCCATGCCTTCGTCGTCGTCGCGACGCCCATCATCCTGGGGGGCAGCATCATTCTGGGCGGATTGTACGAGACGGGCCTGCTCTGGAAGCTGGCCATCCCCCTGCGCCCCGTCATGGAGGGCTGGCTGGGGATCCCCGCCGTGGCCGGCATCACCTTGATCGTGGCGGTTCTGCGGAAGGAGCTGGCCCTGCAACTCCTGATTACCCTGGCCATGGTCCAGTACGGCCCGCAGGCCCGCAACCTGCTGAGCTTCATGCGGCCCGACCAGATCGTGGTGTATGCCCTGGTCAATACGCTCTACGTCCCCTGCGTCGCCACCATCGCGATCCTCGGCCAGGAACTGGGATGGCGGCGCGCGCTGCTGATCTCTGGCTTCACCGTGGTCCTGGCGCTGTTGGTCGGTGGGGCTGCCCGGGGCCTGTTCACAGTGTTCCCCTGGTAGAGCAGACGCTACATACAACTCAGCCCTCTCCTCCCGATAGTGAAATGGGGCCGCCGCAAGGACGGGGAAAGGCTGTCCGAATCGACAAAAAGGCAGAGGAGGGGGCCTTGATGGATATTCTCAGCCGGATGTTTGAGAGCGTCGTTGTCACCCTGCGCGAGGGCGTGGAGGTGGCCCTGGTGATTGGAGTCTTCTTGGCCTATCTTCGCCGCACCGGTCGGGAGGCCTACAGCCGGTACGTCCTCCTCGGGTTGGGCGCGGCCGTCCTGGCCAGCCTGCTCGGCGCCGTTCTCATCCATCGCTATGGTCTGGATCCGGACAACCCCGCCATGGAGGGAAGCGTGATGTTCGTGGCGGCCGGCCTGGTGGCGTCTCTCGTCATCTGGATGTGGCGGACGGGCCGGAGCGTCCGGCGGCGGTTGGAACAGCGACTGGATACCTTGGTAGGTGAAGCGTCAACGACCGCGATCCAGCAGCGGGCGGCCCTCGGGGTTCTTGCCTTCGCGTTCTTCATGCTCTTTCGCGAGGGCGTGGAGACGGTCCTCTTCCTGGCGGCGCTCTCTGGGACCGTCGGCGGCAGCGCGCTCTACAACGCTCTCGGCGGCGGCACGGGGCTGCTGCTCGCCACCCTCTTCGGGATCCTTCTCGTGCGGGGGAGCCTGCAGATCAACCTGCGGCGCTTCTTCAACGTGACGGGCGTCGTCCTCCTGATCCTGGTGGCCAAGCTCATCGCGGGCGGATTCCACGAGCTCTTCGAGGCCGGCGTCCTCCCCGCCTCGCACGCCATCGAGGAGGCCGTGGAGCTTTTGACCGGCAAGACCACCTCGCTTCTCATCCTGGGCCTGCTCATCGGTCTCCCCGCCCTGTGTCTCCTGTGGGATTGGTGGCGGAGGACATCCGCCGAGTCCTCGCTGCCCCCGCAGCCCAACGGCGCGGGCACGTAGGAACACGCATCAAGGCCCCGCATGATGAGGAGGGGCCTCTTCCCCCAACTCTCAAATCCGTAGCAGCCAGCGGGAATAGTAAAGTTCTACGAGCTTGGTCCAGATCATTGGGTGGGCATGGCTGCCCCACGCGCACGTCGGTCTGGTTATCCCTAATTGTCTCCGCGCAGGAATCGGCGGAGCGTCTCGCGGAGGATCTGCGCATCCAATGGTTTGGTCAGGTATGCCGCGCACCCGGCCTCGGCGGCCCGATCCTCGTCGCCGCGCATGGCCTGGGCTGTGAGGGCCACAACGGGAATGGCGGCCGTGGTCGGATCGGTCTTGAGGTGGCGGGTGGCCTCATATCCTGTCATGCCGGGGAGTTGGACGTCCATCAGGATCAGATCCGGACGGGCCGTTCGGGCGAGGTGGAGCGCCACGTCGGCTGTCTCGGCCGCCAGCACCTCACACCCCTCCCACTCCAGCAGGGCCACCATCAGCTCCAGGTTGATCGCGTTGTCCTCGACGACCAGGACGCGCGCCATCCCGATGCCTCCTGCGCCCCCTCGCCTCTAGCGTCTCCCGGGCACTGGGGTTTCCGTCTCGCGCCGTGCCCCTCACTCCCCCGGTCGTTCCACCGTTCGAAGGGAGCGCGGTCCCACCCCGGCGCTACTTGCGGCCGACGAAGCCAGAAGCCGCACCACGGTATCCACCAAGACGCGCGGGGAGACCGGCTTGGTCAGGAACTCGTCCGCTCCGAGGGCGAGGGCTCGCTCCGCATTCAGGCCCTCCAGTCCGGTGACCACGAGGACCGGGAGCGTCCGGACCTCCTCCGCCTCACGCACCCGCCGGAGAATCTCCCATCCTTCCATGTCGGGCAAGACGACATCCAGGATCAAGAGATCGAAGGCTTCCGCCTCCATGACGGCCAGAGCGTCGGCCCCGGTGGCTGCGCCCTCAACGGCAAAGCCGGCGCTCTCCAAGGCGGAGGCCATGGGAATCCGGATGAGCGCCTCATCCTCCACCAGCAGGATTCGCTTTGCCTTGGGAACCTCCAGGTGCGGGAGCCGGACGACGAAACGGCTCCCCTGTCCCGGGCCCGCGCTCTCGGCCCAGACCCAGCCCCCGTGCAGCTCCACGAGCTTGCGGACCAGGGCCAGGCCCAGCCCCGCCCCACCCTGGGCCCGGGTGTCGGACCCGTCGACTTGATAGAAGGCCTCGAAGACCGTTTCCAGATTCTCCGGCCGGATGCCGATGCCCGTGTCCTCCACGATCAACTCCACGCTGTCAGCCGAGGGCAAGGGCTGGCCGCCGCCATCCGGCCCCCCGTTGCCGGCGCCCGGCGCCTGGCGGGTGATGATCCTGATCGAACCACCCTCCGGCGTGAACTTCACGGCATTGCCGACCAGACTGTGAAGGATCTGGGCAAGCTTGAAACGATCCGCGACGATGAACGGCATCCAGGGATCGAGCGCCGGGGTCACCTTCAGCCGCTTTTGGCTCACCGGAATCTGAACCAATCCCAGGATCTCCTGGACCAGGGGAGCCAGGATCACCGGCTCCAGGCGCAAGCGGCTCTTTCCCGCGTCCAACTGCGCGATGTCCAGGACCTCGCTGACGAGGCTGAGCAGCCGCCTGCCGCCACCTTGGATGCGGTCAAGGTAGGTGGCCTGCTTCGGGGTAAGCGCCCCCCCGGTCCCCTGCTGCAAGAGATCGGAGAAGCCAAGGATGAAGTTGAGCGGGGTGCGCAGCTCGTGCGACATCTTGCCCAGGAATTCCACCTTGACCCGCAGCGCCTCCTCCAGTTCGGCGGTCCGTTGTCGGACCCGGGTCTCCAGCTCCCCGGCATGGCGCCGGATCTCCTCGTACAGTCGCGCATTTTCGATGGCGATGGCCGCCTGGGAGGCGAGCATCTGCAGCGGGCGGAGGTCATCGGTCGTGAAGCGCTTGTCGCGCTGAGTGGTGTGGGAGTGAAGGACACCCAACAGCCGGTCTCTGAAAAGCACGGGGACCGTGATGGTTGCAATGACATCGGGAAACTCAGGGAGCGCGTAGGGAGAGGCCTGGTAGTCATCAACGACGAGGGGCTTCCGGGTGAGTGCCACGGTCCCGTTCACCCCGCGGCCAAGCTCGTACGTCCGCGTTCGCACCCGAGCGACCTCCGTCCCTTGGGCAGCCCCGAAGCGCAGAGTCTGGCGCTCCTCGTCCCAGAGGCTGATCTCCGAATGCTGAGCGTCCAGGAGGCGCCTCGTGCCCGCCACCACCGCCTCCAGAACCGCAGGCAGGTCGAGCCGCGCGGTCACCGCCTGCCCGATCTCTCGAAGTGTATCGAGTTCGCTCGCCCGTGTATCGGCGGCCGTGAAAAGCCGAGCGTTCTCGATGGCGATGGCCGCCTGATCGGCAAAGGACGCCAGATACGTCAGCTCAGCCGGACTGTACTGGTGGGGCTCCGTGGTGTTGAAGGTCAGGACACCGAGCACCTCATCCCGAATCTTGATGGGGAGACCCAGGTAGGTGTGGATGCCCAGCTTGCGATCCTGGTCCGCGTACAGATAATTCCGGGGATCATTCTGGCAGTCCGCAATGAACAACGGCTCTCCCGTGGCGGCCACGAGACCCGAGGTCCCCGTCCCCAGGGGCACCGCGAACCCCTCAAACATTTCGGCCGGACGCCCCACGGCTGCGGCGACCTGGACGGCCCCCGCCTCCTTGTCCACCAGGACCACCTTGACATGCGGGATCCCCGAGATCTGGGCTGCCTCCCGAATGATCCGATCCAAAGTCCCCCGGAGATCCAGCCCGCTCATGACCGTTCGCGCGGCCCGGAGCATGGCCTGGAGTTCCTCCCCGCGCCGGACCGCGGCTTCATGCAGCCGCGCATTCTCGATGGCGATGGCAGCCTCGTCCGCAAAGCTCGTGAGGAGCGCCAGATGGTCCTCGGTGAAGATCGTTCCCGCTTGTGTCGCGTGGGACGTGAGGACGCCCAGCAACCGGCCGCGGTAGAGCAGCGGAACGCCGATCACCGCAACCAAGTCTGTCATGTCGGGACGTCGCTTGGGGAATCGCTGATAGTCCTTGACGAGGAGCGGTTTCCGAGTCTCAGCCACGATCCCGTTGACCCCCTCGCCCAGACGGAACACCTGCGGCTTGACCTTCTCCGCCTCTGTCCCGTAGGCCGCGCCGAACCGTAGTGTCTTCGTCTCCTCGTCCCACAGGACCACCTGGGCATGCGGCGTTCCCAACAGTTCCGTTGTCTTCACCGAGATCAGGTGCAGGACCTCGCGGGGATCCAGCAATGTGGTCAGGCTGTGGGCCACCTCGTAAAGGCTTCGGGCTTCCCGGGCTGCCCGCCTCGCCCTGTCGTAGAGGCGCGCGTTCTCGATGGCGATGGCCGCCTGGCCGGCAAAGAGGGTCAGGATGTCGCGGTCCTCCTGGGTGAAGGGTCGCTGCGTCGCTCTCGTTATCCAGGCCGATGACTCCGAGGAGCCGATCACGGTACAAGAGGGGCTCGGCCAGGACCGCCGTGATGCGGGTGTGCTCCAGGGTCAGGGGGACCGCATAGGGCGAGGTCCGGTAGTCGTTGACGCTCAGCCCTTCCTGTCGCTGGGCAGCCGTTCCCACAACGCCCTCGCCGAGCCGGAAGGAGAGCCCGCGGATCCACTCGCCATGGCCATGCCAGGCCCGCGGAAAGAGGGCCTGGGCCTTCTCGTCCCAGAGATAGACCGTGCCCGTTCCAGTGTCGGTCAGCTCGGTCGCCCGCCGGACGATCAGGCCCAGGACCGCGTCGAGATCCAGCTCGCGCGCGATCTCCGTCGAGACGGCGCGGACAGACTCGAGCTGTCTTCGCCCCGCCCCCTCCTCCTGGAAGAGACGGGCGTTCTCGATGGCAATGGCCGCGTGGTCCGCAAAGGCGGACAGATAGGCGGTTTCGTCATGGGAGTAGGTGCGCGGGCTCGTGGTATTGAACACCATGACGCCGAGGATCCGGTCCCCCAACTTCACGGGCAGCCCGAGGTAGGAAACGAGGCCATATTTTGTGGCGTGTTCGGGATGGCTGTTGCGCGGATCTCCTCGAGTGTCGGCAACCGCCAGCGGTTTGTGTGTCGCCACTACCTGTCCCGAGAAGCTTTCCACGATCGGGATTATGATGTTCCGCTCCTCCTCCGGGGGAAGCCCGCTGACTGCGCCGTAGCGGAGCACCTGAGTCTTCTCATCGAGAAGGAGCAGGCGAACGAAGTTCGTGCCCGAGATGATGGTTGCCTGCTGGACGATAGCCTGAAGACTCTGCTCCAGATCCAAGGAGGAGGCGATCGCCCTCCCCGCCTCCAGCAACGCCGCCAGCTCTGCGCGGCGGCGATCCACGGCAGCCAATGTCTCGACAAGGGTCGTTGCAAGCTCGCCCACTTCCCCGCCCGCCTGCACGGGTATCTGAACCGTTGATTCGCCCGTTCCGACCCGCCGAACGGCCGCGGTCAGGTCCCGGATGGGACGCCAGGTGCTGTACGCGATCCAGAGCCCGACAGCGGCGCTAATGAGGAGGATCAGGCCCGTAGGCAGCCCGATGCGCAAGAAGGTCTCACGCACATGGGCGGCGGCCATGTCCGCGGGCATCGCCACCACGCAATGCCACCTGGTTCCGGGAACAATGCTCTCGCCACGGAGCATCCCGGGCAGGGGGCCCAGTGGTTTCCCGCTCGTGGTCTGTGGCCGATTGTGGAGGAGCACCAGGTCCTGCTCATCCACGATCGCCCACAACAGGGGGACGCCCGGGTACGCCCCAGTCACCGCGCGACTGGCATACACGAGGTTGAGCGCGGCGAAGACGACGGACGTCACCCGTCCCTGTTCGTCCAGCACGGGATGCGCGAGGATCACATTGGGATTCCCCGTAATCCGCCCAACCTGGAACCCACCGACGGCAGGCTCGCCCCATCGGACTACGCGCTGCAGCCATTCCCGGTCCCCGAGGGACACCGGCCTCCCGGGAGGGAGTGGGACGGCGCTGACCATGATTGTCCCATCGGGGGCGACGAGGGCGAGGTTCTCGAGGTGAGGGGCGTCCGCCAAGAGATTCTGGAACAGCCTTTCGATTTCTTGCCGATTCCCCGCGCGGACAGCGGGTAGGCGGGCCAGGACCGCGAGCCTCTCCTGCACGCCCGCCACGCTGTGCCCGACCTGGGCCGCCACACGCTCTGCAGTTTCCTGCACGTGGCGCCCTATTCGGGCGCGCTCTTCTCGGAACTCAAACAGAATCCAATAGCCGCCTAGCCCCACCAGGGGAATCAGCGTGGCGAGCAAGAGAGCAACGAGCCGTGCTCGGAGCCCCACACCGTGAGGGCGGATCATGGCTTCATCCTGTCTCTGCCACTTTCCGTTCAGAGTTGCAGGCTGCCGCTCGAAACGCGCCCGATTTTCCACTCACCATAGGTTCCGGTCAATCGGAAACATCTCCAGGAGGTGGATCAATCGTTGCGCAAGTGCCCGGGCCCCCGAAAGACGAGAAGACGCACGCCCCCTCGGGTCTCGACCCCGGGTAGAGCACAGACCCTATACGAGCGCCTCGCTCAGGAGAGAACACTACGGCCCGGCTTGCCCCTTCGTGCCACGCGTTTGAGCCAGGGCAGCCTCAATGACCGCAATGAGGCCCTCTTTTCGAAAGGGCTTCGGGACACACGCCTGGGCCCCGGCAGCGTAGGCTTCGCGATTGAGGTGGGGATCGTCGCTGACGGTCATCATGACGACGGGTATGCGCCGGGTCTTGGGGCCCTGCCGGAGGACCCGACAGACCTCGTAGCCGTTCATCCCCGGCATCTGGAGATCCAGGAGGACGACGTCCGGCGGGTCGGTGTCGGCCAGGGCGAGCCCGTTCACGCCGCCCGTCGCGCCGCGGACCTCGTAGCCCTCGAATTCGAGGATTGCGGCCAGGAGGGCGCGGACCTGGGCGTCGTCATCGATCACCAGCACGCGCCTCGGCCTTCTGCCTGCTGCCTTCGGCGAGCCTGACGTGCGATTGTTCATTGCCGGTGGCGGATTTCGATGGCCCATACGGTTCAACCCGAATATCTCACCGCAGAGGTCGCTGAGAGCGCAGAGCCTTTCGGATCGTCACGATCCCGGCGCGGGCAGGCGGCCAAAACGGTCCGAACCGCCTCATGGACGCTCGACCTACCGCCCCGGGAACTCCCGAGGATTCTCAGCGTGCTTTGCGTTCTTTGCGGTTCAACTGCATCGCTTGGGTTCAATCGGGACTCGGCAACCCCAAATCTCAGGCCACCGCCCGGGTCGGGTGGCTTCCAATTCAGCGATACGGGACCGGAGCTGTGCAACCTCTTCTCGTTTTGCAAAGACCTCCCGCCGATGCCGGACCGCTCGGTGAACCGCCAAGAGCACCAGCTCGTCCCCGAGCCCCTTGACGATGAAGTCGAAGGCCCCCAGTTTCAGGGCGGCGATGGCGTTCTCGGAGCTGGGGTAGGCGGTCAGGATGATGACCGGGAGGTCGGGATCCTGCGAATGCAGCCGCTCCAGCACCTCCAACCCGGACATCCCCGGCATCATGATGTCAAGAATCACCGCTTCCACGTGGTGCCGGCCGGCCAGCTCCAGGCCCTCGGGTCCATCTTTCGCCGTGAAAACCTGGAACCCGTGCTCTGTGAGCAGATCCCCGTAGAATTTTCGCGTCAGGACTTCATCATCCGCCAGGAGGATCGGCAGCATAGTGGAGGTCGGCGGCGGGGCAGGTGGCGTCCCGACGAGGACGCTGGCCAGGGTCGTCCGGCGCTGGGCGTGGCGGGTCGCGTCAAGCTCGTGCAGGTAGGCCAGCGTCCGATCCAGATCCTGGCGAATGCAGCGCACCCTCAGCATGGCGCTTACGCGCGCTCGAAGATCCTCGGCTTGCACGGGTTTCGTCACGAAATCGTCGGCGCCGCTGGTCAGAACTGCCTCCTTGTCTTTGATCTGCCCAAGCGCCGTCACCACGATGACGGGGACGCCTGCCGTTACTGGCCCCTGTTTTAGCCGCTGGCAGACCTCAACGCCGCTCATCCCTGGCATCATCAGGTCCAGCAGGATCAGGTCGGGGGGCGACGCCGTCGCCTGAGCCAGGGCCCCTAGGCCGTTCTCGGCCTGCGCCACCAGGTATCCCCCATCCGTCAGGATCGCCTCCAGGAGCTCCCGATTGTTGGCATCGTCATCGACCACCAGGATCGTCTCAGCCATGTTGCCCTCTCCACCCGAACGCGAGGACTCAGAGCGGCAGGAGATCGTCTAGGGTGCGCGGCGATCGGCCGCCGGCAGGCGCGTCACAGCGTCATCATCTGGAGCTTGACCCAGAGGCTCCGCTCCAGGTACTGGAAGTCCAGCGGCTTCGTGATGTAATCGAAAGCGCCCATCTGCAGTGCCTGGTTCCCCGTCTCTTCCTCGTTCACCGCCGTGACCATGATGACGCCCACCTCGTGGTCAATCTCCCGCACACGCCTCAGGACCTCCAGGCCGCTCATCCTCGGCATGCGCACATCGAGGAGGATCACGTGGGGCCGCTCCTCCTTGACCTTCTGCAAGGCCTCCTCCCCGTCGGAGGCCGTGAGGACCTCGTAGCCCTTGGCCGTCAAGCACTCCTGGAGCAGCTCGACGGCGTACGGTTCGTCATCCACCACTAAGACCCGTGGCATATCGTCCTCCACCTCATGGCTGCTCGCTCCCCCATCGGAGCACTTTGGGATGCCTGGGCTCCGCCGAATGGCAGAAGGATCGCCAACGTGCTGCTCTCGCCCACACCAGTCCCCAGGTACCAGGATCGTCGTCCACCCTCAGGATCGCCTCGGCCACGTCCACCAACCCTCCAGGATTTGCCACCTCATGATGAAACGGACTTCAAGGCTCCTTGCCACATTTCCTCTTCACGGCCTTGCAGGGCTCCGAGAGCGCATGAGGCGGTGCCTCCTAGCGGGGTGCTCCCCAGGGTGGGTGCTCCTGATTTCGAGGACCTCTGCGAGAGTTGTACCGCTCTTGTGCCGAAGGCCTCCATCTTGGTCAATCCTTTTCGCCGCTACTCCGGGTAACGGTGAGCGTAGAGCTTCGCCGCCGTCGTCCTCGTATGCGCTATGCACCGCGCAATCACTTCGACGTCAACCCTGACATCGCGGCGTAGGAGCCGAAGGTGTGGCGGAGGTCGTGGAATCGGTAGATCGGGGTGCCCGCCCATTCGCACCGCCGCTAGAGCCGCCACCCTTCCCTTTCCACTACCCGTTATCCCCTAGCGCCTCCAGCGAGCATCCGCCGCAGGGTTTCCCGGAAGGCTCTCGCGTCCAGCGGCTTGGTCAGGTACCCATCGGCCCCGGCCTCGCGCACCTTGAGGTCGTCGCCCCTCATGGCGGAGCCCGTCAGGGCCAGGACAGGAATGGCGGCCGTGGCTGGATTCGCCTTGAGCCGGCGGATAGCCTCGTATCCCGTCATCCCCGGGAGCTGGAGATCCATCAGGATCAGATCCGGCCCCTCGGCCGCCGCTAAGCGGAGGCCGGCCTCGCCAGACGTGGCCGCAAGGACCTGGTTGCCCTCCTCCTGCAGCAACTCGGTGACCAGTTCCAGGCTCATTGAGTGATCCTCCACCACCAACACGCGCCCTCCCATGGCCCTGCCTCCCGGGCTCACCTAGAACCCATATCGGTCGCCACCGATCGAAATGCCCCCACGATCTCGAGGTCCCACCAGCCCTCCTCAACCTCATCCTTGAGAACCCCCAGGGCCGTGGCCCACGGTAAGGCTCGCCGATACGGACGATCCGTGGTCAAAGCGTCGAAGACATCCACCACCTGAATGATCCGGGCTGTCAGCGGAATCGCCTGCCCTCGGAGGCCATCGGGATAGCCCGAGCCATCCTGGTCCTCGTGGTGGTGGCGGATGATGGGCCACACCGCTTGGAGGGAGCAGAGCGGTCGGCAGATCTCCTCCCCGATGGCGGGGTGGCGTTGCATGATCCCCCGCTCCTCAGGCGTGAGCGAGCCGGTCTTCAGCAGGATGGCGTCGGGGACAGCCACCTTCCCCAGATCGTGCAGGTACGCTCCTCGCCGCAAAGCGGACAGGTCTGCCTCGGGAAGGCCCACAAGCTGGCCCAGCGCCACGGCGTAGTCGGTCAGGCGCTCACAGTGCCCCTGGGTGTACGGGTCCCGGGCCTCGACGCTCCGGCCCAGGGTACACAGGACCGCATTGGCGTGCTCCAGCTCGCCGAGAAACGCCTTCATCCGGAGGAGGGCACGGATTCGCGCCCGGAGTTCCCCCGGGCTGAAGGGCTTCCCCAGGAAGTCGTCCGCCCCGGCCTCGATCCCCTGGATCTTGTGCTCGTCCCCGATCCCCGTGATGAGGACCACGGGAATGAGCCGCGTGGCCGGGTCGGCCTTCACCCGGCGGCAGACCTCGAACCCATCCAGGCCGGGCATAGTCACATCTAAGAGGAGGAGGTCAGGCGGATGGGCAGCCACCGAGGCCATAGCCGCCTCTCCATCGGGCACCGCCACGGCGTCGTGCCCGAGGTCCCCGACGAGGCCTGTCAGCAGCTCCCGCATCTGTGGATCGTCGTCGGCGATGAGGATCCGAGCAGGTCCGGGGGCGCTGAGTGGAGCCCAAGGGTCTCCCCCCCGAAGGGGAGAAGGGGCCCCGGCGTTTGGGCGCCCATGGGATGGGGGTCTCGTGGTCCGGTCCCGGCTAGCTGAGGCGATCGTCACGGGCTTCCTCCGACGGGGGGCACCGGTCTCACGAGGACCGGGCCCCGGCCAAAGCCTCCGCAGGCGCCCCGGGCCCGCTGAACGGCAGGACGACCGTGAAGGTGCTGCCCCGGCCCTCGCCGTTGGACCCGGCCCAGATGCGCCCGCCGTGGAGTTCCACGAACCGCTTGGTCAGGGCGAGGCCGAGCCCGGTGCCCTCCTGCTTCTGCGCCTGGGTGGTCTCCAGTTGGACGAACTCCTGGAACAGACGCGGGAGATCCTCGGCCTTGATCCCGACCCCGGTGTCGGTCACGGCGATCTCCAAGAGATCGCCGGCTGGAAGGCTGGGATGCTGGGATGCTGGAAGGCTAGAGAGCTGCCTGACCTCCTCGCTTCCCAGCTTCCTAGCGGTTAGCCTTATGTTGCCCTTCTCGGGCGTGAACTTCACCGCGTTACTGAGGAGGTTGAAGAGGATCTGTTTGAACCGGACGGGGTCGGCGGTCAGGGGGGGCAGGTCGGATGCGATGTCGGTTTGGAGATCCTGCTCCTTCTTGTTGGTGAGGCCGCGAGCAATCACCAGGATGTCCTCCAGGCTCGGAGCGACCGGCAGGGCCTCGGGCTGGAGGACGAACTTCCCCGCCTCGACCTTGCTGAGGTCCAGGATGTCGCTGATGAGCTGGAGGAGGTGCTTGCCGCCGTTCCAGATGTGGGAAATGTAGCGAATCTGCTTTTCGTTCAGAGGGCCGACGCTCTGATCTCGTAAGAGTTCGGAGAAGCCGATGACCGCGTTCAGGGGGGTCCGAATCTCATGGGACATGTTCGCCAGGAATTCAGACTTGTGGCGGGAGGCCTCATCAGCCTGGCGGGTCGCGTCCTGGAGTTTCAGATTAGCGTCCTGGAGTTCCTTTGTCCGCTCCTCGACCTTGGCCTCCAAGAAAATCACCGAACGCCGGACCTGGTCATAGAGGCGGGCTTGCTGGATGGCGATAGCCCCTTGCGCAGCAAAGGACTGGAATCGGCCGAGCTCTTCATCGGTGACGGTCCGGCTCTGGCCCAGATAGCCCAGACTGACCACGCCAATCGTCCTTTCTCGCACAACCAAAGGCATGACAACCAAGGAGCGGAGGCCCATATGCTTCAAATGCTCCCGAACCGGGGCCAGGAAGGGGTCCGCGAACACATCCGAAATCACTAGCAATCGCCCGGTCCGTACCGCCTCTCGGATCTCTGGATAGCGGTCCGGCGACAGCTCAAGGTGGCGGAGCCAAGGCTCGGCCCTCGAGGCATCGTATGCCAGACACAGGCGAAAGCGATTCGCATCTGCGGAATCCAGCAGGCCAACCAGGACGCGCTGGGCCCCCGCGGCCCGGCCCAGACGTTCGATGAGAATCTCCAGCTGTTCCTCCAGGCTCATGCTCGAGGCGATGGCACGACCCATGTCGTGAAGCGCCCTCAGCTCCGCGAGCTGGTGGACCACCGCTTCGTGCAACCGCGCGTTCTCAATCGCAATGGCCGCCTGGTTGGCGAAGAGGGAAAGAGTCTCTCTGTCCTGCTCAGTGAAGACTTGTTCGGTGCCTTCGTGATGAACGATGATCACGCCCACCACATGGTCCCGGTACAGGAGGGGCTCGCCGACAATGGCGCTGATCCCAGTGCGCTCCAGGAACCGGTGATCGGCCCCGGGCCAGTTGCGGTAGTCGTTGATGATCATCCCCTGCCGCCGTTGCGCCATGGCGCCCGTGACCGCTTCGCCGAGACAGTACCGGACGTCGGCCATCCACTCCCCCAGGCCAGGCCAGGCGCACGGGGTGAGCATCTGGGTGGCTTCGTCCCAGAGGTGGAGCTCCCCCGAATTGCCGCCCACCAGTTCCTCCGCCCGCCGAATAATGAGGCCCAGGAGGGAGGCGAGATCCAGTTCTTGGGTGATCTCCGCACCGACCGCCCGGAGTGCTTCCAGTTGTTGCGTTCGCTTGAGCAGCCGTTCCTCCACCTGTTTGCGCGCGGAGAATTCGTTCTCCAGGGATTCCTTTGCCTTTCCGAGCAAATGCGTACGGCCGATTGACATGCGGAGGTAGGCAGCCAGGATGGTGGTGAGCAGGAGGGATGCCGCCAAGACCCCCCATGGCTGCCAGGAACGGTGGGCTGCTAGATACTGAGGTGTCGCCATGAACATGACCGACCACTGACGTGTACCCACATCAAAGGTTATTCTCCAGCGCAAGCCTGCCAGGCCTTTCGAGCCCTCCGCGCTCGTCGCCTGCACCGCCAACACAGGCCCGCTCTGGGCGTGATGAAACAGGAGCCGTTCGGGAGCAAGTGCGGCCTCGTCGTAGATGGTGATATCAATGCCCGCGACATCGAGGCCTCTAAGCGACGCCTCCACCAGGTCGCCGATCCGAAAGACACCCAGGGCAAAACCCAGGAGATTTCGCCGACGTTCCTCCACGGTCTCGTGCGAGCTGCCCGGCCGGTAAATCGGCACGAAGATCAAGAATCCAAATTGCTCGCCGGTCTCCTGGACCAGAACGATTCGAGAGGTGGCCGTAGGCGTCCCGGTGTCGCGAGCGCGCTCTAACGCTTCTAAGCGAGCGGGATTCGAAGCCAGATCGAAGCCCAGCGCGATTTCGTTGCCCTTGAAAGGCTCCACATAGTACACGGGAAAATACTCGACGCGTTTCGCCGCCCTGACCATCTGCCCCTGAGTGTTCCGCTCGGTGATCCGGAAGTCGGGATATCCATCCCTGCGAGCTGCTGCTTCGTACGCGGGGCGCCTCCCATCCTGCACACGAGGGATCCACTCGAGGGCCTGGATGCTCGGATCCTCGGAGACCTCCCTATTCGCAAACGCTTCGAACTGTTGCCGGCCAATCGTGGGGGAGGCCTCGTAGAAGCTGTGGATGGCCTGAAGGGCTTCAATGCTCTCGTCGACACTCCGTTGGATGGGCACAGCCAAGTCCATCGCCCGCTTCTCGAAGTCGAATCGGACGCGCTCTCGTTCCCATCCATGCACGATGACGGACATGGCTATGGAAACGGCGGTGCCGAAGCACACCGTCAACATCACAGGGAGGTATCGCCGCCAGAGTCCGCCCTGGTTTCCTCCGCTGCTCGCGGCCCCTTGACTTTCCATCCGGACTATTCCTTCTCCTTACATGAGTGCAGTCTATTGAGACATCCCCAATCACCTGCTCCTTCGGCTACTTGTCCCCCAAAACGATTTTCTCCGGGGCAGGCCCAGCCGTCGTTTATGCTGGCGACGGCCCGACCCCTCCCAGTCCATAGCTGAGCCACGAAGTACGACGACAGTGAATGCTACAAATCCATGTCGGGGTCCTGGGGGACCCCACAAGTAAAACCGGCTTCCAAGTGCTTGAGAATGCCGCCCGACCGTAAGTGGTTCTCCACTTATTACATCTTCCCGGACGGCTTGTAGTGATTTCCGCCGGATGGGAACTGTATCGATGGACCCGCGAGGGCCTCGGACGCGTCTGGTAAACTCTCCCCCTCATGAGATCCTCCCCGGCTGGGTTAGAGCCCTTTCCGAAGATCCTCGCCTCAATGAAGCGATTCCGGGGGATTCTACCTCTGCTGATTTTGGCACGGTTGCAACGAACGGCAGGAGGATGGCGAAGGTACTGCCGCGGCCTTCACCCTTGGACTCGGCCCAGATGCGCCCGCCGTGCAGTTCCACGAGCCGCTTGGTCAGGGCGAGGCCGAGCCCGGTGCCCTCGTGCTTCTGCGCTTGCGTCGTCTCGAGCTGGACGAACTCCCTGAACAGGCGAGGGAGGTCTTCGGCCTTGATTCCGATCCCCGTGTCGGCCACTTCAATCACCAGAGAAGGCAGTCGGCAGTCGGCACTGGGCAGTGGGCACTCGGCAGTAGGCAGGGGCGGCAGCTCCCCGGAGGTCTGCCCGCTGCCTTCAGCTTTCTGCCTTCTGCTTTCTGCTTTCTGCTCTCTGCCTTCTGCCTTCTGGTATGCCCGGAGGGTGATCGTGCCGTGCTCCGGGGTGAACTTCACCGCATTGGAGAGCAGGTTGAACAGGATCTGCTTGAAGCGGACGGGGTCGGCCTGGAGAAGGGGGAGGCCGGACTCGATCTGGCGCTCGATGGTCTGTCCCTTTTTGTTGGCAAGCCCGCGGGCGATTACCAGGATGTCCTCCAGGGTCTGGGCGATCGGGAGGAGTTCGGGCTGGAGGATGAACTTCCCCGCCTCGATCTTACTGAGGTCCAAGATGTCGCCGATGAGCTGGAGCAGGTGCTTCCCGCTGTTCCGGATGTGGGTAAGGAACCGGCCCTGCTTCTCGGTGAGGGGACCGACCCCTTGTTCCAGCAGGATCTTGGCAAAGCCGATCACGGAGTTGAGGGGCGTCCGGAGTTCATGGGACATGGTGGCGATGAAGGCGGACTTGGCCCGGCTGACGTCCTCGAACCGCTGCCTCTGCCGGGCCTCCTCCTCGGTCCGCTTGCTTTCGGTGATGTCCCGGGCGATGTGCACGAAACCCACCGTCTGGCCCTCGGCATTCAAGAGGGGCGAGACGGTGACCAGGAAGATCCCCCCGAGATGGGGGTCCTTGACCTCTGCTGTCGCCGGCTTCCCCGTAGCGAGGGCCTGGGCATGGGGGCACCCAGGCCAGGGGGCGTCAGTCCCATGCATGACGGCGTAACAGAGCTGGCCTACCAGGGACTCGGGCGCCATGCCGAGGCGCTCCGCGATGGCACGGTTGACACGGACCAGGCGGTACTCGGCGTCCATGACCGCCACCAGTTCCGGGATGGAGCCAAAGGTATGCTCCCACTCCGCCTTGTCCCGGGCGACCTGCTCGAAGAGCTGCGCGTTGGCGATGGCCGCGGCGGCGAGGTGGGCCATGTTCTGGTAGAATTGGATCTCGTCGTTAGTGAAGTTCCGGCGCTGGCCCACATAGCCCAGGCTGACGGCCCCGATGGCTCGCTCCCGGACGATCAGCGGCAGGACCACCAGGGATCGGAGGTCCAGGGGCTCCAGGTGTTCGCGGAGCGGCGCCAGGAGCGGCTCCGCGTAGACATCCGGGATGACCAAAGGGCGCCCCATCTGCAGCGCCTCCTGGATCTCCGGATAGGCCTGGGGCGACAGGTCGAGGTGGCGGAGCCAGGGGTCCGCCTTCGAGTAGTCGTACGCGACGCGCAGGCGGCAACACCCCCCGTCCCCCGTCTCTACAAGGCTGACCATGACGCGCTGGGCACCGGCGGCCCGGACCAATCGTTCCAGGAGGGCCCCCAGCCGCTCGTCGAGGGTCAGACTGGAGGCGATGGCCCGGCCGATCTCGTGGAGGGCCTTCAACTCGTTGAGCTGGCGGACCGTGGCTTCGTACAGCCGGGCGTTCTCGATGGCGACGGCAACCTGATCGGCAAAGGCCGCCAGGTATCCCAGCTCCTCCGGACTGTACTGGTGGGGCTCCGTAGTGTTGAAGGTCAGTACCCCGAGGACCTCGTCCCCGCTCTTGATGGGCAGGCCGAGGTACGTGACGATCCCACGTTCCCGGTCCGCCTCGGCCAAGACGCTGCGGGGGTCGTTCTGGGCGTCCGCGCAGAAGAGGGGCTGCCCGGTGCTTGCCACGAGGCCCGAGTGGCCGACCCCCAGGGGGAGCTGGAACCCCGGGGGCATCGCCGTGCCTTGGAGCGCCCCCACCCGGAGGACCCCGGCCTCTTTGTCCACGAGGAGCACCTTGACGTGCGAGCATCCGCTGATCTGGGCGGCCTCGCCGAGAATCCGGTCTAGGGTCTCCTGCAGGTCCAAGCCGCTCATGACCGTCCGCGCTGCCCGCAGGAGGGCGGCCAGCTCCTCGCCCCGCCTCACCGCCGCAGCGTGCAGGCGGGCCTGCTGGAGGACCACCGCTAGCTGGTCAGTTACCTCCCGGCCGATCTCCAACTGCTCGGTGGTGAGGGCGGCCGCGGTGATCGCCCCGAAATTCAGGGCGCCGAGGAGGTTCCCCTGGGCAATGAGGGGAAGGCTCAGGCGGGTTCGGATTCCCTCGGCGCCAAGGGCCGCCTCCACCAGCGTGGGCGCGGAGAGGGCCTGGAGATCGGGCACGAGATACGCTTCGCCGCGCCGGAAGCAAGGGACGAGGTCTCCGCGCTCGAGGGGGGCGCGACTCCCCGTGTGGACTTCGGACGGCCCGTCCGTGTCGGCCGCCAGGACGACCCGTTCCTGCGCCTCCTCGTCGAACAGCACCACGCTGGCCCGCTGGCATGGGATCATCCGCCGAATGTGCTTCAACGCGGCCTCGGCGATCGCCTGGGGGGACTGGGCGGCGAGGATGGCCCGATCGATCTGCCGGAGGGCCCCTAAGCGATTTGCGTACCGCCGCAGCGCCTCCTCCGCCCGCTTGCGCTCGGTGATGTCCACCACCACGGCGCGGCACTCCTGCCCGTCTTCGGAGACCGTGGCCTCGATCCGCACACAGAGCGGGCCTGCCTCGCCGTACTCCTGACCTCCGGAGAGTCGGGACGAAGGCGGGTGATTCCCTTCTTTCAGGAGGGCCACGTCGCAGGTCCCTTTTTCCTGGCTTTCAAATACCTTCTGCAGGAAGGCGTTGAAGGCGGGACGGTCTGCCTCGGAAACGAAACGTCCGAAGCGCCGGTTTACCAGCTGGGCGCGCTCCACCCCGAGCAGGCGCGCCCCGGTGAGGTTCACCTGGCGGATGGTCCCGTCGCGGCCGAGGGTCACGTAGCCCACGGGGGCGAAATCGTAGAGGTCGGTGTACCGTTCCAGCCCCGCCTCCACCTCCGCCCGCGACTGCCGCAGCTCCTCGTTCTGCATCCCCAGCTCAATCTGGTGCACTTGCAGCTCGTGGAGAAGCCGCTGCGTTTCTTCCTCCGTCCTCTGACCCATCTTCGCCAAGGTTATGGCGGGCAAGCCTCCCACTTCCGACCTCTGACTTTTCCGCTTCTCTCTCAGCCGCTCTTCCGCGAGGCGGCGCAGCCCGGCGGGCTCCGCTAAAGTGTTCTTGTCCTTTTTCATGGGTACTCTCTTACTACGCAGCGCGGAATAATGGCTGCACCGTTCCCCGCGCTGCTTCGTTCGCGGGGAAGGCCCTCGCCCCTCCACAGGACCCGCGGCAAGGGCTCAGCCCTCCCCACGGACCCTACCGAGAGGGGCGGACCGCCGCCCCTCCTCGGACTCTCCCCCGGACTGTGCGGTCCGGGAGGGACTGTCGCCTATTTCACGCACCGCACAGTATATGTCGTTAGATCCCGGCGCCTTTTCGGCACCCTCAGACGTCTGCCGACGCCCGGTGATGTCCTCAATAGCAAGAACTATCAACTGAGCCTTGCCCCCTTCGCTGAATATCTTTCTGGCATTCAGTGACATTGTCCGTTTCCCAATGTCAGGAAAATCATGCTCAATCTCAAAATCATCGAACGTTGTGACTCTAGGAAGGATGCCTTCCAAGAGGTCTCGCAGTTTCGGTACGTCCCATTGGCGATTACCTACGTCGTAGATATGTTGCTTCTCGGTCTCTTCAGGCTTTGCTTTGAAGAATTGATAGAAGGAACGGCTGGCAGTTACTATCCGTAACTCCGCATCCAAAATCACTAGTGGCTCGCGCACTGTATCGACAATATTTTCAGCATATTCACGGGCTTCCCGCAGCTTCGCCTCCAGCGTCTTGGAAACGGTGATGTCCGTAAAGGTGATCACCACGCCGTCAATCATGTTCTCCAGGGTGCGGTAGGGCATGCTGCGCACGGTAAACCAGCGCCCGTCGCGGGCGGCGACCTGTTTCTCGTGAAAGACCAGCGTCCGCAGCACCTCCCTCGCGTCCTCGGCCAGTTCCGGGTAGAGCAGGTCGGAGGAGATATCCGTGATCGGCCGGCCCACGTCGCCCGGAATCAGCTTGAAAACTCTGTTCGATCCGGTGGTGAAAAGCCGCACGCGGAGCGCGGTGTCCAGAAACACGGTGGCGATCTTCGTGCTGTCGAGCAGGTTCTTCATGTCGCTGTTCATCCGGGACAGCTCGTCCACCTTGGCCTGCAACTCGTGGTCGATCGTCTGAAGCTCTTCGTTCAGGGACTGCATCTCTTCCTTGGAGGTGGTCAGTTCCTCGTTGGCGGACTGCAATTCCTCGTTGGCGGATTTGAGTTCTTCCTGGGAGGTCTGCATCTCTTCGCAGGTGGTCTGCACCTCCTGACGGGCTTGCTCAAGGTCCCGCTCCAGTTCTGCCACCCGGGCGCTGGGGGCAGGGGCTCGTTGGGTTCTGCCCGTCGCCTTGGTTTCGGGGGGCGTTGCCACGTCCGTAAAGACGATCATCACCGACCCCCGCAGCGCCTCCGGTTCTCCAATCGCCTGGACGGTGAGGTCCACGGCCTGCGCCCCGCCATTGGTCCCCACCTTCACCTTCCTGAGGGTGACCGCGCCTTTTTGCCGGAGCGCCTTCTGGAAGGCGCCGGTCAGCTCGTAGCGCAGCCCTTCGCGGGCCATGGCAAAGATGTTCCAGTTGGCCTTGCCGACCGCCGGCTCCAGGTACTTGCCCGTTCGCCCGCTGATGTAGAGAATGTCGCCTTTGCCGTTGACCAGCACGGCCGCCGGGGAATACTGCTGCAAGAGCAGTTGATCCGCCAGCGACTGGAGGTTGACCGCAGGTTTCAACGCCTTCGGCTGCGGCGGCGCGCCCGGCAGGGCGGAGGCAAACGAGGCGGGAAACTCCACCGGCTCCGCACGCAGGGTGGACTCGAGCCGCCGGTAGAGCCGCGCTTTGTCGTCCAGCGGCGCGAAGAGGTCGGTGAAGCCGCCGATGGTCTCTGCGTTCCCCAAAAACAGGAAGCCGCCGGGATTCAGGCTGTAGTGAAAGAGCGGCAGGAGTTTTTTCTGCAGCTCCGGGGTCAGGTAGATGAGCAGGTTCCGGCAGCTCAAGATGTCGAGCTTGGTGAAGGGCGGATCCATGATGACGTTCTGCGGGGCAAAGATCACCATCTCCCGGATGGGCTTGCCGACCTGACAGCCGCGCGCTTCCTGGACGAAGAACCGGCTCAGCCGCTCCGGCGACACATCCGCGGCGATGTTGGCCGGGAAAACACCCTCGCGGGCTTTCTCAATGGCGTCCCGGTCCAGGTCGGTGGCAAAGATCTGGAGCGTAGCGTTCTTGGGAGGCTTGAGTTGCTCCAGCGCCTCTTTGAAGACCATGGCCAAGGAGTACGCCTCCTCCCCCGTCGCGCAACCGGGCACCCAGGCCCGAAGCGCCTGACCGGGCGAGCGGCCGGCCAGGAGCGCCGGGATGACCTTTCCCTTCAACTGTTCCCACGCCGCCGGGTCGCGGAAAAAGCTCGTTACACCGATCAAAAGCTCCTTGAACAGCAGTTCCACCTCCTGGGGATTCTCTTGCAGGAACCGGATATACGTGACGACCTTGTCAATTTGGTGGATGCCCATGCGCCGCTCAATCCGGCGGTACACGGTGCTCTTCTTGTACAAGGAAAAGTCGTGGCCCGTCTGCGCCCGCAACAGGATCGCAACCTTTTCCAGAGCGCTCTGAGCCTTGTCCTCCTGGGCAAGTCCGGGCTTGGTGATGAGGGGCGCGTGCTGGAGATACGCAAGGATCTTTCCGGGCAACGCCTCCGCCGGGGCGACGATGTCGGCGAGCCCGGCGTCAATAGCGCTTCTGGGCATGCCGTCGAATTTGGCCGAGGCCGGCTCCTGCACGAAGACCACCCCCGCTTTCTCCTTGATGGCTTTGAGGCCCATCGTGCCGTCGGTCCCCATACCCGAGAGGATGACGCCGATGCTCCGCTCCTTCCGGTCATCCGCCAGGGAGCGGAAAAAGAAATCAATCGGCAGGCGCAGCCCCCGGGGCGCCACCGGATCGAGCAGGTGCAGGATCCCGTGCAGGATGGACATGTCCTTGTTCGGCGGGATCACATAGACGCAGTCCGGCTGGACCCGGGTGCGATCCTTGACCTGGATGACCTTCATGGCGGTGGCGCGCTGGAGCAGCTCGGGCATCATGCCCTTGTGGGTCGGGTCGAGATGTTGCACGATGACGAAGGCCATGCCGTTCCCCTCCGGCACATGCCGCAAGAAGTGGTCCAGGGCCTCCAGCCCTCCAGCGGAGGCGCCGATGCCGACGATGGGGAAGGCGGCGTCCACGCGACGCGAGTCGTCCGCTTGCGGAGACGGGGCGTCTTTGAGGACGGTTTTGGCAGGTTGGCGTTTCCGGCGTTCAGGTGTGGCTTGCTTTTTCATGCTTCGGTTTCTCCGTTGATTCAACTCAGCAGGACGGGCGAGGACAATTGGGGCCTCCTGGCGAATCGAAGATGGGCTGCCGCCGGCGCCCGCCCCGCGAGCAGGGGAAGATCGTGTTGATGCCCGGGGCTTGCGGAAGCGAAGACACGGAGACCATCGGCAGGGCCCGGTCGACTGTGGCGACCGGAAGCCCATAGCGCTGCCCCTCCAGGTCGAACACGACCAACTGGAGCGCCGAACCTTCTGGACCCGAGCGCACTCTGTCATCCGTCATCGCGGAACCCTTCTCTTGCTCTTCCGCCTTCTGCCCCGCCTGTGGCGGGATCTCGTCACGCCATGGCGCGACTCGACCTCACCGTCTACTGCCTTCTGCTCTCCCCGTTGCTCCCCTGCACCTCTGCCCTCTGCCTTGTGTCTTCCGTCCCCCGTCGTCCGTCTTCTGCCCCCCTTCACGTTTCACGCGCCTCACGTTTCACCTCTTCCCGTTTCACGTTTCACTTTTCACGTTCCCCCGCTTCCCTGCCCTCTTGCTCGCTCTCCCTGCCTTCCGCCTTCTGCTTTCTGCCTTCTGCCACCTGCCTTCTGCCTTTCACGTCTCACGCCCTTGACACCATCGAACCCTCCGGGTATCATTCAACCACTCTCTCGCACCTTTGAGCTGGCAGAAGGGGACACCGAAGTGGTGGGACAGCAAGCCATCGAGGCCGTCTTCGAGGACGGCGTGTTCAGGCCCCTGGTCGAGGTCAACCTTCCGGAGCATCAGCGAGTCTCCATTGTGGTGGCTGCTCAGGATGATCTGCCCGCAGAGCTGCTTGCCAGGGCCGCCGAGCTTGGGGGAAGCTTCGCCTTCCTTGCTGATCCCACGGAAGACCTCTATACCGACGACGACGGGAAAGCGATTTGACCCGCCCCCTTCGCCGAGGGGACCTCATCCTCGTCCCGTTTCCGTTCACTGACCTGACCACCCTGAAATACCGCCCTGCGGTCATTCTAACCCCTGAGCCCATCGGACCGGATCTCGTCGTCGCGTATCTCTCTTCGGCCATTCCGGTCGAACCCCTGCCTCCTACTCATCTTCTGGTCTCTTCTGGCCACCCCGAGTTCCCCGACACTGGGCTCAAACACACCTCGGTCATTCGACTCGACAAACTCATGACGATCGCCCAATCTCGGATCCGGCGGCGGCTCGGTCACCTCGGGCCTTCGCTCCTCTCCAAGATGGAGGCCGGCCTCAGATCGGCCTTCGGTCTGTAAGCGTTCGGACAAAGATCCCGCGCCTGCCGCCCGCCCCTCCCATTTCGGATTGCGGACTTCGAAATACCGGTATGCAGTAGGCAGAATGCAGCGGGAAGGACCGAGTAGGCAGTGGGCAGAATGCGGTAAGCAATTTTCCTGCGTTGTGCCTTCGGCCTTCGGCCCTCTGCCTTCTGCCTTCAGGTCTTCAGCCCCCCTTGCTCCCCTGCTCCCTTGCCCCCCTGCTCTCCTTCACGTTTCACGCTTCGCGCCGCGGCCGATCGGCCTACACCGCCCGCCGGATGGCCGGCAGCAAGTCGGTGCGCACGGTCGCCTTGGAGAGAACCCCATCCGCGCCTGTTGTCCGAGCCACTCCAGGGCCGCGTCGCACGAGCCCTCTCCGTCCGTCCAGACGGAATCCGGACCGGCGGGGCCAGCCGGGCGGAGCGCGAGAGCACTGTCTCCGCATAGCCGGTTCCGACCCTCTCGCTGGGCCTGTCCATCCGGGCGGACGAGGCATCGCCTGCGCGTCCCCGGAACATCGTTGACCGGGACAGGCGCGTGGGGCCAATGTTGTAGGCCTGAAGCGCGAGATCCAGGCTGCCGAAGCGGCGCCGCAGCATGTGGAGATACGCCGTGCCGAGCCGGATGTTCACCTCGATGTCGTAGAGTTCGACGGGGCCGCCGTACGGGACGCCGATGGCGCTGGCCACCTCGGCCGCTGTGGAGGGGCGGAGCTGCATGAGGCCCAGCGCCCCTCGCCGCGACGCTGCAGCCGGCTTGAAGCTGCTTTCCGTCTTGACGATGGCGACGAGCAGCTGCCACGCGATGGCATGGCGGCGGCTCTCACGCTGGATGAAGGAAGCCAACCGCTTCCTGTCCCGCGGCGGGAGGGCAGGGGCGTTTCCCTCGAGATAGCTCGAGATGCTGATGCGCTCCTCGAGCCCTCCCATGTCTCGCCGCAGCTCCTCGATGACCTCTTGCTGCAGGGAGATCACAGCCCCCTGCATCCAAGCGAGATACCACCCCAAGGCAGCCAGGAGGGTCAGGCCGATGACGATCACGCGAAGCACTGTGTCTGCGGCCTGCCCCGGGCGGGGCGGGTCCCATGATATTCGCTGGCCAGCCATTGCCGCTTCCCCCATCGCTCAGAGCAGCTCCCCCAACGGACCCAGGTCAAGGTTGAGGTCTTCGGCCTCCAGGCCGAAGTGAGCCCTGAGTTCCGCCATCTTCTGTTCTAGGCGCAGGAAGGTCACTCCCATCCTCTCGATCTCTTCAGAGGTGAGAGACCCCGCTTCGATCCGGCGCAGGGCCTGCTTCTCCAGGAGTCGCCGGAGCAGCTCGATGAGTGTCAGAACCAGCTTGGCGAGTCCCTGCTCGACCCGCTCCGGATCGGCGTTGATCCGCCTCGGTAGGGCCTGAGTGAGCTGTTCCAGCTCGCCCTCGAACTCGGCCAGAGAGCCCTCACAGGTCGAAGGTGCCATTGTTCCTTATCCCGGGTGCGTTGACAAAGTGGTAGGGGGGCCAGGGACCGGTGAGCAGGAATTGAAGCTGCTGGAAATCATCCCAGACTTTCGTCACAAGTTTCCTGAACGCCTCCACCCGATCCCGGTCCACGAGATAGGCCGCTGTGAGAAGCAAGCGCTTGGTTGGGAGTGGGTGGAGGCAGCTCTCGACCGCCAGACAAAGGAAGGACGCCTGAAGCTCGTGAATCAGCGTCTCCCCCTCCGCCCGCAGCCTGGACCGTCGCCGCTCCTCCCTGAGCCTCTGATAGAGGTATTCCGCTCCCGGCCCCCTTTCCTCGATTTCCTGGTCCGGCGCCACCCCGGTTTCCGCGGCTGGTTCCCAGAGTATTCGGAGCCCCATCTCCACTCTTCCCGCCACTCGCTCGAGCGCCGAGCGAAAGGCCTGAGCCCGTTCGGCAAGGAGGGCGATCACTGCCTCCTCAGTCCTGAGGAGCGTGTTGTACCGGACAGGAAGAATGGGGCGGGTGTCCATCACGTCCTCTACCACGGTTTCATGGAGGATCAGGTGCGCCTCGTCCAAAGGCCAGGGGCTCAGGGGCGACGGGCTCATGACCGCGGCGACATCCCCCTGAGGCAGGAGGCGAACCGGATTTCCCCCGAGACCCTGGATCCCACGCGCCAGCTCAGGTGGAAAACCGACGATGCCGTAGATGTAGGTGCCCTGCACGATTCCCTCGAGTCCGCCAGGGCTGGACGTTCAAAGCTCCCGGCCCAGGCGAAGACCCCGGGCCGTCTCGACAGAGGACAGGAGCAGGCGCAACCCCACAAAGATCAGATCCACATCCGCCACCGAGATGGTCACGTCGCCGGCGATTACCACCCCCTTGTTCAGGACCCGATCCAGGGTTTCCAGCAGCGTGATCCGGTGTTCTGCCACACCGGGGTCGAGATCAGCCGGCATCGCTGTCGAGCCTCGGCGAGAAGTTGTAGGGGGGCCAGGGGCCCGAGGCCACCAGGCGCAGGCCCTGATCCGCCACGGCCTCGTTCCACCGCTGGACCTCGGCGAGGAACGTTTGCACCTCTTGCCGGAGAACGAGGCACGCCAGATTGAGCATGATTTCCTCGCCTGGATCTCCGCCTGCCGCGGACGCCGACGGGTCCGTGTTAGTCCCCCGGACCCGGAGGGGCGAGTTGATGGCAAGCTGGACCACCGAAGGCCGCAGCGCCTCGACGGCCTCCCGGATCAGCTCGGCCGCTCGTTCCATTCGCCTCTGCTCGGCGAGATCGTCCATCCTTCGTTTCAGGAGGAAGGCGGAGCCCGGCCGGGCGCGGGCGGACGTGGCCAGGCGCTCCGCCATCTCGTGCAGCTCCGGGTCCTTTCGCAGGACCGCCTCCCTGAGACAGCCCCGGTGGGCGAAGCCCTTGACCCCCCATTCCTCCTTTTCCTGGACGAACTCCAGCGCTTCCTGGAATCCGAGTGCGTTTTCGCGGAGCATGCGGCGCACCGCGTCGGGACTCCGGAAGATAGTGCAGAACTTCATGGGGAGGATAGGGCCCATGGCCATCATGGCTTCGACGACCGCCTCGTGCCGACAGACCTTTTCCGCCAGCCAATGGGGATCCTCCATGTTTCTCCGGAGCGGCTCGGAGTCAAACACCGACAGAGAGACGGGGCTCGCCACGGCCATGGTCCGGCCCTCAGGGATGAAGACCGTGGGGCGTCCCCCATCGATCCCGGTCGTCACGGGTACCTCCGCGGACCAGGGGACGACACCGTAAACGTACCAGCCCACCCTATTTCCTGCGGCGGGCGTTGCGAGTGCCCCACTCTCATCCGTCATGACCCCTCCCCTGTCCCGGCTCTCCGGGAGGAATGTGGAACGGGAGCCGATGGATGAGGTACTGGACCTCGACGTCCCTGGGGAGAAACCGGTCCACCCGATGCATGAGCCCGATGAAGAGGATGCCCACCTCTCCCTCCTTCAGGGTCTCGTCAATCCTCCGGCCGATGAATTCATCCCGCTGGCGAAGGATCCTTTCGCTCTCGCTGGCGCACTCTTCCCGGGCCTGGTCGGGCGGTCCGGCAGAGGCCGACTCGCCTGTCTGCATCCGCCCGCGCGGCACGGACTCCTTCGGAAGGGCCGACCGGATGCGCTCGTACTCCTTCCGGAGGAGGTCCGGGCTCTCCGTGCCCTCCAGCATCGCCCCCCGGTCCAGCAGCTCGAGGATGAGGGCGTAGTTCCTGCTTCCCGCCTGGGCGACCTCTCGGACGATGTCCAGCTCCCTGCCGCAGACCGGAAGGCCGTCCTGGTAGATCCTCACCCCGCGGTAGTCCAGAGCCAAAGCGAGGAGGCGTGTCCGGAGCCCCTCCCAAACCTCATCGATGAGGCGCCGAGTCCGCGCCCACTCGCCCCGGCCGTGCCTCCGCACGTGCTCCCGTTCCAGGGCCTCTGCCTGCGACCCCATGTCGGCCGTGGTATGGACGATCGGGACATAGATCAGCTTCCTCATCAGTCACGGGCGACCCGTCGGACGGAGGTGGATGGCCTCGTGGGCGTTCCGCCCGGGGCGGAGGGCCGGCCGCGCGTTGTCAGCGATGACCCGGAGCAGGGTCGAAAGGTCGAAAGGGTCCCCCACGTATTCCCGTGCCCCCAGGTCGCGGGCCACGCGCGCCATCTCCGCGGTGGCGGGCTCGGAGAAAGCCACGACCCGCGCTTCCGCATCCCACTCCCGGATCCTCCTCAGGGTTTCCCTGCCATCGGCGGCTGGCGTGGAGATGTCGTACAGGACAAGGTTCGGGGGCTCTCCATTCGGCGAGCTGAGGCCCTCCGGTTCCTCTCCCGCAACCTTCACCTCATATCCCCCGAGGGACAGGGCCTCCGCCAGGAGCCTGCGGATTGGTCCTTGCTCCATCACCACCAGAAGCTTTCCCCGCGTCTGCATCGCCGTTCTCCTTCCTCGCTCCACAATCACACCTTGCCCACCAACTCCCAGGCCCCGTGCAGATGGGTCATCCGGACGGCGAACCTGCTGAAGGTTTGATCTTCCTCTGCCTCTCCGCTCGTCTGCCTCGCCGCGACAGATACGCCTGAGGTGGACACTGACAGGTACTCGCGGATGGCCAGCATCGTCGCCTTGCGGCAGATGGCCTCGATCTCCGCCCCCGCGCACCCCTCGGTCTCCTGGGCAAGGCACGCCAGATCCACGTCTCCCGCCAGCGGCTTCCCTCGCGTGTGAATCCGGAAGATCTCCAGCCGCCCCGCCTCGTCGGGCAGGGGGAGCTGGATGAGGAGGTCGAACCGCCCAGGCCGGAGGAGGGCCGGGTCCAGCATGTCCAGGCGGTTCGTCGCCCCCAGCACCACCACTCCCCGAAGCTCCTCGATCCCATCCAGCTCCGTGAGGAGCTGACTGATGACCCGCTCGGCGACGCCTGAGGCGTCCCCCAGGCCTCGCTTCGGGGCCAGGGCGTCAATCTCGTCAAAGAAGATGATGGAAGGGGCGGCCTGCTTGGCCCGTTTGAAGACTTCCCGCACCCCTCGCTCTGCCTCCCCGACCCACTTGGACATGAGCTGGGGGCCCTTGACAGAGATGAAATTGGCCCGGCTCTCGGTGGCCACCGCCTTGGCCAAGAGGGTCTTTCCTGTCCCTGGCAGACCATGAAGGAGGATGCCCTTCGGCGGCCTGGCCCCCGCATGTTTGAACAGGGACGCGTACTTCAGGGGCCACTCGATGGCCTCCAGTAGATCCTCTCTCACCGCTTGCAGCCCACCCACATCCTCCCACCGGACGTCCGGGACCTCCACCGCGATCTCCCGGAGGGCCGACGGCTCCACCTCCTTCAAGGCCTCGAAGAAATGGTCCATCGTGATCCGGATCTCCATGAGGGCCTCGTAAGGGATGGCGCCCACGTCGAACTCGATCCGCGGGAGGACGGCCCGCAGGGCAACCATGGCCGCCTCGCGGCACAGGGCCTCCAGGTCGGCGCCCACGAAGCCGTGGGTGGTCTCCGCCAGCGTCTCCAGGTCCACCTCTTCCGCCAGGGGCATGCCGCGCGTGTGGATCTCCAGGATCTCCCGTCGCCCCTTTTGGTCCGGGATGCGGATGGCGATCTCCCGGTCGAAGCGCCCGGGCCGGCGCAGGGCAGGGTCGAGGACATTGGGGATGTTGGTGGCGCCGATGACGATCACCTGGCCGCGGGAGCGGAGGCCGTCCAGCAGGGCCAGCAGTTGCGCGACTACCCGTTTCTCCACCTCGCCCACGACCGTCTCGCGCTTGGGGGCGATGGCGTCAATCTCGTCCAGGAAGACGATGCTGGGAGCGTGGTGCTCGGCCTCTTCGAAGATCTTCCGGAGCTTGGCCTCGCTCTCCCCGTAGAACTTGTGGATGACCTCGGGGCCGCTGACCGCCAGGAAGTGGGCGTCTGTTTCTTTGGCAACGGCCCGGGCGATGAGGGTCTTGCCGCAGCCGGGCGGGCCGTGGAGGAGGACCCCCTTGGGGGCCCCGATCCCGAGGCGCTCGAAGACCTCCGGGTACTTCAGGGGGAGCTCGATCATTTCACGCACGCGCTGGATCTCCTTGTCCAGGCCGCCGATGTCCTCGTAGGAGACCCGGGCGGCTTCCCCCGGCCCCTCCGCCTCCTTGATCCGTAGGGTTGTGGTGGGGTGAATCACCACGGGGCCTTCGGGGGCAGTTTCCAGGACCATGAACTCCTGCGAGAGCGTACCGAACAGGTTGGCCCGGATCCGGTCGCCGGCCAGGACCGGCAGCCCCTCGATGAGCCTCGCAATGTAGTGGGTATCCCGGTCCCGCTGAGCGGCCCGCATCGAGGAGAGCGGGGCCAGGACGATCCGGGCGGCCGGCCGGACCGGCATGCCGGCCACGGTCACCTTCTCGTCCAGTCCGACCTGGGCGTTGGCCCGGATCAGGCCATCGATCTGCACGATCCCCTTTCCCCTGGCTTCCGCGTAGGCCGGCATGGCCTTGGCGACGGTCGCACGCTTCCCCGCAATGCGGACGATGTCCCCGACCTGCAAGCCAAGACGCTTCAGGTCCTCGGGGTCCAGCCGGGCGAGCCCCCTCCCCACATCTTTGGAGAGGGCCTCAGCCGCCCGGAGGGTCACCTCCCTGGGGGGGTTCTCGTGCATCGTGTCAACCTTTCACCCTGATAGGTCAGGGCCGCAGGGTTCCCCAGAACTTCGTCCGATCCTGGCCGGCGAGCACCCATCCCTTGCGCACGACACGTTCACCTCGCGGCCCGAGGGGATCCGGCCCGCCAGGGACGAGGGGCAGGGAAGATCACGTAGCATCTTCAGCCCCCGCACCTGACGGGGCAACTCCAGGAGCTTGAACCGGAGGTAGGCGGGGAAAGCCGCTTCTATCTCCTGGAGAGATCCCCGCTGATCCTGCCACCTCTCAAGACAGAACGGGCAGTCCTGGCGGTCCGAGGAGATCACCCGGTTGACGATGATGTGGTTGACCGCGATCCCGAACGCGGCCAGGGCCTTCGCCAGCCGCCGCGTCTCGGCGATGACCATGGCTTCGGGAACGGTGACCACGACGAATTCGCACCGGTCAGGATCCCGAAGCATGGCGTGGACCTTCTTCAGGGCCTGCTTCATGGTGAAGAGGAAATCGTCGGCTGCCTCGTGCACCTGCTTGCCCGAGAGCCGGGAGACCACATAGTGATACTTGTACCGAATCCTGGCCAAGATCCTTATCCACTGGTCCACGACCTCCGGCAGGGCCAGGAGGCGGAGGGCATGCCCCGTCGGGGCGGTGTCCAGGACGTAGAGGTCGTACTCCTCCTTCTCCATCAGATCCACCAGTTCTTTGAAGCCCATGACCTCATCCAGGCCGGGAATGGGAAGAGAGAGGAGACCGGCGATGTCCTCGGCATCCAGGTAAGTGCCGGTCTCCAGGATCCGGCTGATCTCCTCGCCGTGCTCCTCCCGAAACTCCACGTAGAGCTTTTCGGCGCTCATCTCCACGGCCCACAGGTCTCTCACCCCGTCCACGGGCGTGATCTCCGGGCCGATCTCCTGCTCCAGGCAATCGGAGAGAGAGTGGGCCGGGTCGCTGGAGAGCAGGAGCGTTCTCATCCCCGCCTCGGCCAGTTGTACGGCGGCGGCGGACGCACAAGTCGTCTTCCCCACCCCGCCCTTCCCCCCGAAGAGGATGAGCTGCGGCATCCGTCGCTCCTATCCCTTCGGGGCCTTGCGCACGCGGACCTCCAGGATGCCGTTCCGGTAGGACATCGTCGGAGGTCCCGGCTGTACCCGGGAAGAGAGAAGGATCTCCTTGCTGTACTTCCGGTCCTTGCCGTCGGCGACTATGGTGAGGATCTCGTCCTTCAGGTCCAGCTTGACGTCGCCGGCCTCGACCCCCGGGAGTTCGGCAACGATGCGGAAGGAGTCACCCTCGTCGAGGACATCCAGCAGCGGCTCCCGCACCTCCTCCACCACCGGGCCTTCCTTGGTCTTCCTGACATTCCCGAATGTCTCGACGGTGGGCGTCCCCCCCAGGCCGATTTTGATGTTGAATCCGTAGACCCCCTTCAGCTCCTTGCCTTTCAGTTCTCCGGTGCGGCTCACCTCCGTCTTTCCCTCCTCCGCCATTTCAGAGAGGAGGTCGATGAGGTTCCCCAGTCCCCGGAAAACGCCTCCCAGCCCCAGGTTGATCTCGCCTTCCCCTCGCTCCGCCTTCTTGGTCTTCGCCATGAGCGTGTCCCCCATCGGCGTCGCCGCCGGTCTCTCCGCCCAAGGCGGAGCAGCCCATCACTGCACCTGTATCCGCGCCTCCAACCGATCGAGGCGCTCCTTCAGATCCCGGCTCTCCTCCTCGAGGACCCTGGCTTTCGACGAGAGGGCGGGATCGCTCTGCCACCAGTCAATGCCCATCTCTTTGGCCTTCTCCACCGAGGCCACGAGAAGCCTGATCTTGATGCTCAGCAGCTCGATGTCGGCGATGCTGACCTTGATGTCCCCTGCGATGACGATCCCTTTATCCAGGACCCGTTCCAGGATGTCGGCCAGGTTGGTCGCCTGGATGCCGTGGGTGATGCCCTGTGGCATGGCCCTGCCCTATCTTTCCAGCTTCACAAGCTCGGCCTTGGTCCCGCAGGTCGGGCAGAACTGATATTCGTCCGCGTAGATGTACCGCCAGGTCCGGCCGCACGCGGAGCACTTCCGGAAGAGCGACTCGCCGCACTTTGGACAGCAATCCAGCGCCCCCCAGGTTGTCTCCCCACACCCCGGACACTTGAAAGCGCCTGCCATAGCTGCACCCCCTGTTCCTGCCTTGCGAAGACCGAAACGGCTCCGCGGCCTATTCAGGCCGCCCTGGATTGCCGAACCCTCACTTCCGCGACCGGTTCTTCTCTTGCCTCGGCTCCCATGGCGGCGTTCAGCCTCGCCTCCCACACCGCCGCCTGGCGGTCGTACTCCTCCCCATTGATTTCGTCCATCTCGTACAGGAGCTGGAGCTCCAAGAGTTTCTCCTGGATGTAGCCCTCGTCGGACAGCTCCCGGTCCGCCATCTCGCTGATCTTCCGGAAGATGCCGAAGAGCCCCCTGAAGGGAAGCGCAAGCAAATCATCGACCAGCAGCATGGGACCGCTTACTCCAGCGTGATGGTCAGACAGACGAAATTGAACGGCGGGAACCCGCCCACGTACTTGAGCCTGACCCGCTCCCCGTACCGCTCCGCTAGCCCGCCCATCCTCCGGTCAAATTCCGCCTCCTGGGCGCGATCCACCAGGAACGCGGCGTTCATGATCATTCGCTCGCCGAGGATCCGATGGGTCAGCCGGAAGTCGTGACAGGCTCCCCTCAGGGCCTCCACGATCTCCTCCCGGACCCTGGCCTTCTCGACCTCTAGGGCTGCCTCCACCTTCCTCCCGATCTCGACGAGCTGCCAGTGAGCCTCTTGCGGGGGCATGGCAGCCACGGCTGCCTTTCCCCGCCTGATCTCCTCGTACCTCCCGAGGATATCTTGGTAGATCAATTCCTCGTGGAAGATCGCCTTCAGGCCGAGTTCCACCTTGCCCCGCATCCGCTCCAGGAGATCCTTGAACCGAGTGTACTCCCGCTCCAGGATGGCCCGCACCCTTGCCTCGTCCTCGGCGATGGTGCAGAACCTGACGGGGAGGACGGTGCGACCCTTGAAGACCGCCTCGATGGCCCGCTCGTGGGCCAGGGAGTTCTCCCGGGAGACCGGATACCGCCTGATGGCCGCGTCACTGACCACCGCGCCGATATCCTGATAATGGATGGCGCGAAGTTGATCCCCCCGGCCCCCGATTCCCAGGGGACCAAAGGTCTCTCCCCGGTCGGCCTCGGTGATGCAGTAGATGTACTTGCCTTCCCCGGCCATGGCGTGCTGGTCACTCTTCGGGGTGGAGCGTGATGTTGACGAAATTATAAGGGGCGACGGGCCCCACATAGACGAACTTGATCCGCTCGTGGTAGTGAAGGTCCAGCCGCTCCACCAACTCGTCGAACTCCTTTTCGCGGCCTCGATCCACCAGGAAGGCGGCATTGAAGAGCATCTTGTCCTCGACGGTCCTGTTGAGACGAGACTCCACCGAGGCCCGCTTGAGCCCCGCTAGGAGATCCTCCGCCTCCCGTTCCTTCTTCACCCCCAGCGCGGCCTGGACCATTTGCCCGATGGCGATCTGCTGGGCGTGAGCGTGTCGGGAGGGCTTCCCGGCAGCCTCGGCCTTCAGCCGCTTGATCTCCTCGTGCTCGTCCACGACCTCCTGGAAGATGATCTCCATCCTTCGCCAGAGTGCCTTGACCCCCAGCTCCACCTTGCCATCCAGGTCCCGCAGGAGGTGTTTCAGTTCCAGGTACCGGAACTCCAGGAACCGCCGGATCTCCTCAGCGTTCGTGGCGACAGTGCAGAACCTGACCGGCAACACCGTGAACTCTTTCATGACCCGCTCGATGACCCGTTCATGAGCCATGAGGTTCTCTTTGCTGACGACGTACCTGGCCATGGGCGAGTTGCTGACGACTGCGCTGATATCCCGGTACGCAATCGTCCCCACCTCGTCGCCGCGGCCGCCGATGCCAATGGGTCCGAAGTTCCGCTCTTCATCCGTCGCGATGATGCCGTAGAGATACTTCCCCTCTTCAGACACCACGGGCCTCCGCGCCCCAGCGAAGGAGCTTCACGGCGACCACGTCGGCGGGATCGGCGCCCGGAGGCACCTCCTCGGCCGCCGCATGGTAATCGGCCAGGATCCTGTAAGCCTCGGTCGCCTGCTCGAAACAGTTATCTGTCCCGTGGCCGACGGGGGCCTTGTCTGGATGGCAGTGATGAGCGAGCCGCCGGTAGGCCGCCTTGACTTCCTGGAGGGTGGCCTGTTCTCCCAGCGCCAGGAGTCTTCGCGCCCACTCGATCTTCTCCGCCTCAAATCGCCGGACCTCCACCGTGCTGAAGCTGTAAGGGGGTAGCGGCCCGACGCATCGGAAGTCCACGCGCTCCGCGCATCGGCCGTTCAGCCGGTCGAGGGCCTGCCCCACCTCTCCCTCCCTCGACCTCTGCACGAGAACAGCCGTGTTGAGGATCATCCGGTCGTCCAGCAGGGCGTGGGGGAGCATGTCTTGGGCCAGGCCTTTCAGAGCCTGGACGATGTCCGTGGCCCGTTCTTCCCGGCACCGGTCCAGCCTGGCCTTGACTAGCTTACCGATCCGCACACGCTCCTCCGTGGTCACCTTCGGAGGTCTGTTCTCTATGGCTGCCCTCGCCCGTTGGATCTCCTCCTCCTCTCCAATCTCTCGCAGGACAGAATCGAGGTCCCTCCACAGGGCCACCACGTCCAGCTCGATTCTCCCCTCCATGGCTTCCAGGGCGGCCCTGAGCTGGGGATAGCCCTTCTCCAAAATCGTTCTCACCTCCTCCTCGTCCCGGGCCATGGTCCCGAACTTCACCGGGACCACTGTGTGCACCTGCAGGACCTTTTCGATGACGGCCTGGTGGGCGAAAAGGTGGGGGATAATTTCCTCTCTTTTCATGGACCTGTATGCCTGCCGTGGTGCTGGACCCACGACCGCAGCGATATCATGATGGTGGACGGTAAAGACCTGCCCGGTGGACAGACAGGGGTGGTCGGCACCGACGTCGCTGAATCGCCTCTGGTCCGCGGCCCCCACAACGCAGTAGAGATGGAGGGCCTTCTGTTGCGAGCCGCCGGCTTCTTTGTCCATCGCCTCGCGTTTTCCTCTCTCACGCCTGGGTGCCGAGTGCCTTTAATCCCTCGAGATTATTCACGGGACCCGTCGTGGCAGGCTGTACATCCAGTGTCGCCGCCGCACCGTTAGACGGATGGTTGCATCGCAGAAAATTCTCGACGATTGCCGCAACCCGGTTGACGGCGCTGCGGATCTTCTCGGCGCACTCCTGTCGGAGCGTGGGGTCGGCCCCCTTCCTCAGGAGGATCTGAGCGGCCGAGGAGGTGATGGCCAGAGGGTTCCGCATCTCATTGGCGATGCCGCTGACCATCTCCCCGACTGTGGCCATCCGACGGTAGTTCTCCAACTGATCGCGAAGCTTTTTGAGGCGGAGCAGGGAGCGGACCCGAATGAGCAGCTCCAGTCTACTAAAGGGCTTCTGCAGAAAATCGTCCGCCCCCGCTTCCATTGCCCGAGCTATCTCGTCGGGCGCTGAGAGGGTGGTGAGTATGAGGACGGGGATGGAGGCCGTAGACTCATCCGCTTTCAACCGGCGGCACACCTCATAACCGTCCAACCCGGGCATCATGACGTCCAGGAGGATGAGGTGAGGGGCGTTCTCTTTAATCATCCTGAGAGCATCGACTCCGTTGGACGCCGTCGCGACCGTGTGACCCAGCATGCCCAGATGCGCTTCCACCAGCTCAAGATTCTGGGGGAGGTCATCCACCGCGAGGATCCTGCTGCCCGCTGGAGCCTCCGTCTCCGCCGTCCCCGCTTTGCTCCACCCCATTGGTTTCAGCCTCCTCTGGTGGAAGACCCTGCCCCCAGCTCCCGCTCAGTAATTCAGGGAGACGGTGCGCCATTTTCTCCCGGGGCTGCCGCGCTTCCCCTCCCTCTTTTCCTCGCCTCTGTGGTTGTCCGTCAGGGAAGCCGACTTTTCCAGGCTCTCCGCCTGCCGCTGGATGTCCCCGAGCCGCTTCAGAACGGCCCTGCTGCGCCTCTCCAGCAAGGTCGCCTCCTTCTCCAGCCGCTCTTTCTCCTTCTCCAGGATGTAGAGGTCCAGGTAGGCGGAGCTCTGGACCCTCGGAATGGACCGCTTCCCGGTGCTGCGCAGGCTCCGGATGTCTCTCAGGCTTTTGACGTCGATCACACCCTTCATGGCTGGATGCTCCCTGCCGGCCCGTCTCCTCGCAGGAGTCCGTCACCCACGGCAATGCCGCGGGTACCCGGCGGACCAGCGAACAGGCGGTCAGGGGCCGCGGCGGTGAGCGGCCCCCTCTGAACGGATCTATCGCGCAGAGCCTCCCCCCGTACGGGCTGGACTGCTCTCATCTTCTGCCAGGACCCTCCGGACGAGGGCCGAGACCTCATTCAGTTCGAAGGGCTTGCTGATGAACGCCCGGTACATCCTCTGCCGGATCCCTTCCTGAATGGGTTGATCCTCCTCGTAGTGGTAGCCCGAGATCATGACGATCCGCAAGCGGGGATCCAGTTGGCCGATCAGCCGCGCGACCTCAATGCCGCTCATGCCCGGGAGTTTGACATCCACGATGGCCACATCGAAGGCTCGCTGCTTCACCTCCCGGATGGCATCCTCCCCGCGATGCACCTGGGTGATGCGATAGCCCTCGTCGCCCAGGGCGTTCTCCAAGGCCCAGCAGATGTCCTTCTCGTCGTCCACGACCAGAATATCGACCATCTCTACTACCTCACTCGCCGGGGGCCGCGTCGCCTGCGGGCGCGGCCGGCAGGTGAACCATGAAGATCGAGCCCTTCCCCACCTCGCTCTCCACGCCGATGGTGCCGCCGTGTTGCCGGACGATGCTGTAGGCGATGGAGAGTCCCAAACCCGTCCCGACGCCGACTGGCATGGTGGTGAAGAAGGGATCGAAGATGCGAGACAGGTTCTCCTGCGGGATACCGCATCCTGTATCGGAGAACCGCACCTCCACCCCTGGACGATTGTCGCAGGCTGCGTGTGGATTGGAGGCCGGCGGCGGGGCACAGTCGGGTAGCGCGGGCACGGGAATCCCCGTCATGCCGCTGGCAATGATCAGCTCGCCCCCGTGGGGCATCGCATGATAGGCATTCAGAATAATGTTCATGAAGACCTGCTGGAGCTGGTTCTTGTTCCCCTTCACCCGGGGGAGCTTTGGGGCGAGTCGCCGTTGGATCTCGATGGACTGCAGCGAGATCTGATGCCCGATGAGGGAGAGGGTGTCCTCGACGGCGCTATTGACGTCCACGGACTCCACCATGCCTCCCGATGGACGGGCGAATCGCAGGAGATTCTCGATGATGACGGCCGCCCGGTCAGCGGCGGCATGGACCTTCCGGGCGGCCTCGTTCCTGAGTTCGGGGTCGGCCCCCTTCCTCAGGAGGATCTGAGCGGCGGAAGAGGTAATGGCCAGCGGGTTCCGAATCTCGTGGGCGATTCCGCCGGCCATCTCTCCCAGGGCTGCCATCTTGGCCGACTGGATCAACTGGAGCTCAAGCCGGCGCTTCTCCGTCAGATCCCGCCCCACCCCCACGAGACCGACCACCTGATTCCGCTCCCCCCTCATGACGGAGAAACGCCACGCGATGAGGAGGTCCTGTCCCTCCTTCGCGCGCATGCTCGCTTCCCTCTCCTGGGGTTCGCCCCCGCGGATGAGCCGGGCAAACTGGCCCTCCAGGTTGCCCCGCTCGCTTTCCGGGAAGAGCTGGATGAACTGCCTGCTCACGGTCTCGCGCGCCGGGAACCCCAGGTTCCGCTCTGCGGCGCTGTTCCAGGTCATCACGGCGCCGTGAGCGTCCATGGAGACGATGAGGTCATTGGCGCTCTCCACCACGCTGGCCAGGTGGCGCTCCGCTCGCGCGACCTGCTCGCCCAGACTTTTCTTCTCCGTGACGTCGTCCATAAAGAGCATCACGTTCCTCACGCGTCCCCCCTCATCCGTCAACGGCGTGAGGCTGTAGAAGTAGACGCGGCTTGCCAGGCCGGGGGTTCGGTACTCCATCTCCCCTCCGTCCAGGTGCTTGCCCATCTGTGCTGCCTGGATGTTCTCCTCCAGGTTGGTGTAGTACAGAATCGCCGGAGGGAAAATCTCGCTGATCTTCTTCCCCAGGACCTCTCCTGGCCCCTTTCGTGACTTCACCAGGAAGTTCCGGTTGGCAAATACCACCCGCAGGCCCCTGTCAAGAATCAGGATGGAGGAGGGGATGCTGGAGAGGACATCCATGTACAGATCCTCGCCCAGCTCTCCCTCATGCAGAAACGGCGGCGGATCGGGGGAGAACCCGCGCCCACGCGCCGTCCCGCGCCTCTTGCCCTCCATGGATCCCGTCGGGTGCACAGCGGTGTCCATTTCTGGTGATCCCACCGAGTCGCCGGCTCTGTCAGGAGTGCCGATTGACGAGTTGCTTGACCAGTTCCCGGACCTTCGCCTGATTGGTCTTGCTGCCGACCCGGCTCGTCTCCGACGCCAGGATGTCCTGGCAGACCTGCCGGAAGACGGCGCTGGAAGCGCTGACGCGGCCGTTCAATACCTTGAGAGACTTGGCGATCATGATGCTCCCGCGGATGGTCGGCGCGAACTCGCACTTCCCCGAATCCCGCAGCGCCCGGACGACCTTGACGATTCTCTCCGCGTCCTTTGGGGGGAGGCCGGACTTGGCCCGGACGATCCCGACCTCGGTTTCCTCGTCGAAGTGGTCCAGGTCCATCGTGATCATCCGGTCGCGGAGGGCATCCTGGCTCCGGTGCACCCCGGCATACTCCTCAGGATTCGAGGTGAAGATGGCCGTGAAGTTGGGATCCACCCTCAGGTAGGTCTCCTCCCCGTCTCGGCCGAGCGGGCAGTCCAGGATCCGCTCCTGAAGGATGGAAAGCAGGATGTTGTTCGCCTCGGGTCGGGAGCGGGTGAACTCGTCGTAGATCAGCGTGAACCCGTACTTGCAGGCGATGGTGAGGCGGTTATCCACCCATCGCTTCACCATATCTTCCTCGACTTTCAGGACCCGCGAGACGAAGCGGTCAATAACTTTCCGCAACCGGTAGCCGTTCTCCCCGCCGACGAGATTGGAGGTTGTGAACTCCTCGTCACCGTGCATCAGCACCACCGGGCGGCCGATCTTGGAGGCGACGTGGAGGGCCAGCGTGGTCTTGCCCGTCCCGGAGGCCCCCCGGAAGTGGACCGGGAAGCCGGCCCTGATGTAGCCCATGGCCCGCTCGGTCAGGGCCTTGACGAACTTCGTCTCCACGAAGTCGTGCAGAGCGCGCGGCTCCAGGACCGTGCCGAACTCCTCAATCATCTGCGCCTCCTCCTCGGGGAGCACAGGGCGTGCGGCGAGCGTGGACGAGCTTCAGGGCGGCCTTGAACTCCTTCACCTTGAGGGAGCCACCGTTGGACAGCAGCCCCTCCAGGGCGCGGGCGATTTCCTCCTGCTCCCTTTGGAACTCGGCCAGGAGGGCCCTCACTTCCCGTTCCCGCGCTTGCTGCCTGGTCATGATCCCCCCCAGCAGTTCCTCGACAGCCCGTGCTCGCTCCGCGTCGCTTCGGGCCGGCTCTGCCTGAGGCCGCCCGAGGTGGGCGGACAGGGTCTCCTTCAGCGTGGCCGCCAGCACCCACTGCTCCCGGAGATAATCCCTCATCGTCTCCTTGATCTGCAGCTCCCGCGCCTCCTGCCGGGCGAGGATCCCCTCCATCATGGTGTCAAAGTCACGTTTCCGGAGAGAGGCTGCCCGGGCCAGCGCCTCCCGGAGCCGGCTCCGCATCGCTTCCCGCTGGCTCCGGAAGGTCTCCAGCATCTCGTGGGTCCCCGCGATAATCTGCTCCACCGACGAGACCCTGGCCTCGTAGGAGGCAGCGAGTTCCCGGGCGAGATGCGTCATCTCCTCCGCCGGTCCCATGCCGATCCTTTCATGCGATCATCGAGTGATGCCGGCGCGCCTTTTCGCCATGGTGCCCAGCATATGGTGCCAGTGACCGGCCGCGGCCTCGCGGTCCCGCCGGAAGTCGCCGAGCATCCCAGCCACCTCCCGGTTCCTGTCCTCCTGGCGAGCCGTGATGGCCTCCAGGCGTACCCGGATGGCCCGGTGCAGCGCCTGAAAATCCCTCGTCCGGGAGGCCGAAGTATTCGCGAGGAAGCGTTTGAGGTCCGCTGCCTTCCGCCTGAGATCCATCTGAAGGGTCTTCAGTCCCCGCCGAAAACCATTCAGGGTTGTCGCGGTCTCCTGCTTCAGGGCCACCACCCTTTGCCTCAGGGCCACCCTCGTTGTTTCCCGGGCATCGAACGAATCGATCGTGTCCTCGACGAGCTTCCGCATGTCCTCGGCCCTTCCCATTGTGCCGATCCTCCCTTCCTCTGTACCTTCTTGGGAGACGGTGAACATCTTGGGGACCTTCTTTGCACTTTTCCTGGATGCCATGGTTACCTCCCTGGGTTGGCACGCCCTCTCGGGTGTGCAGGGGGGAGACCCTGGCGAAACATGCTCTTCGTGTCGCGGTCAGCGCGTCGCTGGAGGATGCCCCGGCAGGAATCCCTCGTAGTGGCCGACCAGATCTACGCGGGCGCCGCCGCCGTGGCGGTCAGGCCGATGGCCTCGGCGTACTTCAGGTACGTCTCGACGGAGGCCACCACTGCCCGGGCCTCGATGGCCAGGAGCTCGATCCCCACCAGGGAGACCCGCACCCAAGCATCGATGACCACACCCTTGTCGAGGATCCGGTCCACGACCTCGACCAGGCTGGATGACGCGATCGTCTTTTCGACTGCCATGCTGTTTCACCTCCCTTCACTCGTGAAGTGCCCCGGTCCCTCATCCTCCCGTCCGCGGTACGGAATCAGAGGACGGGGCGTGTCAGACCCCCCAGACCCAGCGAGCTGTCTCCGCTGCTGTCCGGAGAGGCCGAGCCAGAAAACCACGCCCATGAGATCCGCCGCGCAATGTTTCGCGCAGCGTAGCCTGCCCCGCGCGCCAGACAGCCGAGGCAGCGCCGCGCCTCCACGGCAACACGGCGTGCGTCGCGTCTGTGTGTGGTGTGGGGCCGGCAAACAGATCATATGGTCCGCTCCCCACGCCCCAGGGTTTCCCGGACTCTCCGGAGGAGTTCCATCAGGTCAAAGGGCTTTGGGAGGTAGGCCAGGACGCCCAGCCGGAGACACTCTTGGACGATCCCCTGATTGCTCGTGGCGGAGATGACGATGATTGGAACATGCGGATGGGTGCGCCTGGCGCGACGGACGACCCGCAAGCCGCTCATGTCGGGAAGAGTCATGGGGAGGAGAATGAGGTCTAGGCGGATCCGCCGGAGGGCAGTGAGGGCACCCTTTCCGGTGGCGCGGCCAATCACGGACCAGCCCTCCTGTGAGAGGACATTCCGCAAGAGCCAGCGCATGTCCGGGTCGTCCTCCACTACCAGTACTACCGGCCGTTTGTGGGTATGGGATTGCATCACATAGTGTCTTGCTTGCGTGAGCGTAGGCAACCACGAACGACGGGTGAGGGAGATGCGAGGGTCGTACCAGGCTGGCGGGGCCCCGCGATCGGCGAGGTGGAACGGAAGCGTGACCTCGCAAAATAGCCCGTAGGGTGGGGCCAGGGGGAACGATCTGGGTCAGCGGGCGGCCGGTGGGAGACCCGAGGAGGCGGGAATCAATTCCCGGAGTCGGGACTCGATTCCCGGGATCGGATTCCCAGGCCCCGGATCTTGGTGCGGAGCGTCTTCTCGTCAATGCCGAGGAGTCGCGAGGCTTCCCTTCGGTTGCCCCTGGTCAGGCGCAGGGCCCGCTCGACCACCTGGCGCTCGACGCCGGCCACCGCATCCCGGGTCATCTCCCTGAGCGAGAGACCGCGGGAGAGGCTTTCGTCCAAGCGGGCCCCGGACCTCGGCAGGGACACCACGTCGCCAAGGGCGGCCAGATGTTCCGGCTCGATCGTGTGGGCGCACAGGAGAGCGGCCCGGCGGATGACGTTTTTGAGCTCCCGGACATTGCCTGGCCATGCATGCTCCTGGAGGAGCTTTCCGGCCGCCTCCGAGATTCCGCGGATGGGCTTTTTCAGTTCCATCCGTGCCTGACCCAGAAAACCCCTCGCCAGGACCAGAATGTCCTGCCGGCGCTCACGCAGAGGGGGGATCACGATGGTGAACTCGTTCAGCCGGTGAAAGAGGTCCTGGCGGAACCGGCCCCCCTGGACCTCCGCCTGAAGATCCACGTTGCTCGCCGCAAGGATCCGGGCATCCACGCTGATGAATTGCCTCCCGCCCACCCGGCGGATCTGGCGCTCCTGGAGCACCCGCAGGAGCTTGGCCTGGATCCCCAGGGGGAGGTTGGTGACCTCGTCGAGGAAGAGAGTGCCCCCCGAGGCCAGCTCGAAATCCCCCTCTCTCCTGGCGTCGGCGCCGGTGAAGGCGCCCCGCTCGTGGCCGAAGAGCTGGCTCTCGATCAGGGTCTCGGGGGCGGCGCTGCAGTCCACGGCCAGGAAGGGCCTGTTGCGCCGGTCACTCTGCTGGTGGATGGCGCGGGCGACGAGCTCCTTGCCCGTGCCGGTCTCGCCCTGGAGGATCACGGTGAAATTGGTCCGGGCCACCTGTTGAACCTGGACGAAGACTTTCTGGATCTCCTGGCTTGTTCCCATCACCTCGCCGAGGCCCACCGCGCTCTCCAGTTGGGCGCGCAGACCCCGAATCTCGTCCACCAGGGCGACCCGCTCGAGCGCCCGGCGGATGGCGAGCAACACCTGCTCGTTATGAAATGGCTTGAGCAGGTAATCCGCCGCCCCCAGCTTCATCGCCTCCACGGCGTCCGGCACCTGGCCGTACGCCGTGAGCATGATCACCGGCAGGTGGGGATGGCCCTGTTTCAAGCGCTCGAGGGCGGCCATCCCGTCGACGCCAGGCATGCGGACGTCCATAAGCACCAGGTCCGGAGGCTGCTTGGCAGTCACCTCGAGGGCCTCCTGGCCGTCGGTGGCGGTGCTCACGGCGTACCCGGCGTCCTCGAGGAGAGTGGAGAGGAGCCATCGGATGCCCTCTTGGTCGTCAACCACCAAGATTCGGGCGGTCATGCGCTTCTCCCATGGTCAGGGGCTGCAGCGGAATTCGACCTGCCCGCCTCCGTCCCAGGCGGAGAGGCGGACGGAGCCATTGGCAGGCGGATGGTGAACGAGGTCCCGCGGCCCTTCTGGCTCTCCACGCCAATCTCGCCGCCGTGGGCCGCGACGATCTGGCGGGAGACCGAGAGGCCAAGCCCCGTTCCCCCCTCCTTGGTGGTGAAAAATGGCTCGAACACCCTGTGCAGGTATTCCGCGGGGATACCGGCTCCCGTATCCGCGATCTCGACCCGCACGCCCGCCCAGGGGAGGAGAGGTGGCTCCGGGAAAGTCCGGAGCGTGACCGTGCCGCCGCGGGGCATGGCCTGGATAGCGTTCAGCAGGATGTTGAGGAAGACCTGCTCCATCTGCTGGGCATCGGCAAAGACCTGAAGTGGACCTGGCCAGTAGTCCCGGGAGACCGTGACCCTCGCCTTAACCATCTCTCCCTTCAGGAGCAGACAGGCCTGCTCGAGGATCGGCTGGATATCGGTGGCATCCAGGCAGGGGGGGCTCGGGCGCGCAAAGGAGAGGAGGCCCTTGATGATCCGGTCCCCGGCGGCAACATTCCGGTAGATCGCCTCCAGGTACTGCCGGGATGGAGAGGCCGTGTCCGTATTCGCCAGGAGATACTGCACCGCCCCACTCACCACGGCTAATGCGTTGCCCAACTCGTGGGCGACTCCCGCGGCCAGTTCTCCCACGGCCGCCAGCTTCTCGGCATCGCGGGCCTGCAGCTCTCTCTTCTTCGCCTGGATGGCGTTCCCGACGAGATGACCGACTGCCTCGAGGAACTTCCGATCCTCCCGGGTGAAAGCAGGCACGCCCCGGGACAGGGTTAGGGCCACAAGGCAGCCGACGAGTTCCTGCTGGGATCTCAATGGGACACTCACGAAGGAGTTGACGCCGGCGCCTCGAAGTGCAGGTGTGCACATGCACGGGGACAGGGAGGCATCTTTCTCAATGAGGATCGGCTCATCGCAGGGAAGCGGATACCCCATGGTCCATTCCTTCGCCGGAAGCCACCCCTGGGTCACCTCGTCAACGATCGGCTGTGGAAGCCCATGCTGCGCCGTCAAGCTGAGCTCGTTTCTGGTCTTATCGAAGAGGAACAACGCAACGCCCTCCGCTCCGAGGGTTATCGCAATCTTGCGCAGCAGGTCCTCGTAGGGTTCCGTCGGTCCCCCCATGCTGCTCAGCACATCCCCCATCGAGGCGATCAATGCGATTTCTCTGCCTCTCCGGGCGTCCCGTTCCTCCAGCTCCTTGATAAGACGCAACTGCTCCACGGTGAGCCGGTGCCGCTCCAGCGCCCGCGCGACGTTGTGCGGCAGCTCCCGGGGGTCCACAGGCTTCGTGAGGTAACTGAAGGCCCCCAGGTTGAGAGCCTCGATGGCCGAACTGGTGTCGGCGTGCGCCGTGAGAATGATGATCTCGGTCAAGGGCTCACGGGCCTTGACCTCCTTGAGCAACGTCAGCCCATCTATGTACGGCATCTTGAGATCGGAGATGACCAGATGCCACGGACCCCCATTCTCAAAACGTCTGAGGGCCCTTCTGGGGTCCACTTCCGTGACGATGGTGTAGTTGGCATTGGAGAGAGCCGCTATGACAAATTCCAAGTCGGCGGGGCTATCATCAACCACAAGGATTTTTGGGGAGTTCATAACATTCGGCCTGCGACGGTAAGGCGGTCTGTCGAAATACGCCAGGCCCGTGAATTTGCAAGCGGTGTGCCGAACTCCAAGCCGAGGGCCATGCGGTGGACGGCGGGAGCGGCATTGCCTAGTCCCTCAAATGAAAAAGCGGTCACTCTGGACTCGCTCCCTTTGAAGAGCAGCCAAACAGCAAAAGACCCTCACAACTCCTCGACCGCCACCGCCCTCCCGACCTCCGCGGGATGCGGTGCCCGCACCTACGAATCGTGTGATTTCGTCAGAGCGAGACCGAGGCCCCATCCCGTGGTGTCAGCGGGTCTTCTGCTCTTTGAACACGATCTCGAGAACCGCCTCGATGTCCGCGAGCCTGATCGGCTTCGGTAGGAGCATGGCGGGCCCGTGCTCCAGGGCCGCCAGGGTTTCGTCGTGGTAGGGGTAGCCGGTGATGAGGACGACCACGGCCTCAGGATCCCGCCGCTTGATGGCCTTAATGACAGAGGCCCCGCTGACTTCGGGGATGAGGATGTCGAGGAAGATGAGGTCGAAGTGTTCCCGCCGGATGATCCGGAGGGCATCCCGGCCGTCCTCGCCCAGGACGACCTCGTACCCTTGTGCCTGGAGGGTAGCCTCGAATGCTTGCCGGACTGTCTCCTCATCGTCTACGACGAGGACCCGCCGAGGCGCGGGGGCGTCGAGGGTCACGGGGAGCTGGTTGTCGGCGAGGAACTTCCGGAATTCGGCGCGGGCGATCCGGTACCGGCCCCCGGGAACCCGGGAGGCCTTGAGCTTCCCGGCCCGGATCCAGAGCAGGACCGCCACGGGGGTAACATGGAGCAGCCGTGCGATCTCCCCGGTGCTCAGGGGTTTCTCGTCGGACACGGCCTGAGCCCTCCTTTGTATTCTTAGCCAAGTTAACATTCTTACAGAACAGCCAAACTGTCAAGGCCAAAAATCCAGAGGCTGCGCACAAACAGGGCCACCTGGGCCCTTACTAACTAGTTCAGAATATAGGCTACACTGGGTGCGGCAAAGAAGGACCGGACGAGATGCGGATCGGCTTTGATGGCCGCGAGATCGGCTTCCACCCGGAGCCGCAAGGACTCGTCGCGGCGGAGTGGCCGCTTGGTCACGCCCTGCTGCCGCAGGTGGTTCCAGACGAACTCGTCCGGGTTGAGGTCCGGGGCATAGCCCGGGAGGAAGTGGAGTTCGAGCCGGCCACCTTGCTTCTGGACGAACTCGGCAATCAGATGGGCCCGGTGCGCCGGATGGCCGTCGACCACGAGGAACACCGGCTGACGGCGCCTCCGGAGAAACGCTTGGAGGAACGTCCGGAAGGTGGTCGCGTTCAGCCGGCCGGTGAAGACCTTGTACCAGAAAGCCCCCAGCGGGCTCACGGCGGAGATCGCGTTCACCGCCTGCCGCTGGCCGCTGGTCGGGACGACGGGCGTCTGGCCGCGGGGCGCCCAGGTCCGCCCGAGGGGCGCGTCCGACCGGACGCCCGCCTCGTCGAGGAAGAAGATGGCCGCCCCGCGCTGCTGGGCCCGACGGCGGAGCGCCGGGTACGTCTCCCGTTCCCACCGCGCCACGGCCTCGGGGTCCCGCTCGTAGGCCCGTCGCAAGGGTTTCTGCGGGGTGATGCCCAGTTCGGCCAGGAGCCGCCCCACCGACGTCACCCCGAGCGTCACCCCGAACCGCTCCTGGACGAGGGTGGCGACGAGCAGCCGGGTCCACAGGCCGAAGTCGAAGCCGTACTGCCGGGGATCCTTGCCATTGAGCCAGCGGAAGACCTGGGCTTTCTGTTTCGGGGTGAGGAGGGGTGGCCGGCCCGAGGGTTTCGCCGAGAGCAAGACGTCCCCGCCGCGTTCCCGCAACTTCCGTTGCCACTTGTAGACGGTGGTGCGGCAGAGGCCGTAGCTCTGCATGACCGCGGTGACTGCCTCGCCACCGGCGATGCGCTGCAGTGCGAGCGCGCGGATAGCATCCAGGGCTTTCCGATGGAGCTGGCGGCCGTCGGTTTTCATGCAGATATACTATATAGGACGTCATAAGTAATACAGCATAATTCTGTTGAATTCTCGTCGTCCCTCGCGTATTTTAGGCTTGAGGAGGGACACGAGATGAGACGTTTGGAGATCACCGATCGCGAGATGATGCAAATCGCCTTGCAGAACGAAATCCTCCGGTCCGAAGAGGCACGGTATGATCACCGGCTCCACGGAGTGTTGCTCGTCTCTCACGGCATGTCCTGTTATGAAGTCGGCGGGGTGTTCGGACATGATCCGACCACCATTCAGCGATGGGTCCGGAGTTTCGAGACGAGAGGGTTCAGCGGCTTGCAGGACCAGGAGCGACCGGGGCGTCCGCAGCGGCTGACGCCCGAGCAGTTGCCGCGCGTGAATCGGGCTCTTCGGACCTCGCCGCGCGCGTTCGGATACGCCCAGAACCTCTGGGATGGGAAGCTGTTGTCGCACCACCTCGCCCAGGCCGAGCAGGTGGTGTTGGGCGTGCGCCAGTGTCAACGGTTGTTTCATCACCTGGAGTTCCGGCTGCGAAAACCGCGGCCGGTCATTGCCCGGGCGAATCCGGAGGCGCAGCAGGCTTTTAAAAAAACGCCGCCGGCTGGCCCGAAGAGACGACGTGGATCTGTGGAGTCTGGATGAATGCCACTTCCAGCAGCATGGATCCCGAGCCACCATGTGGGTGCCCCCAGAGGATAAGGATCCCATTCTCCTGCTGGCGCCGACCCGCAAGTCGGCGGCCTTATTCGGTGCGGTCAACGTCAGCACGGGGAAACTGGTGACTCAATTTGACCCGAAGTTCAATGCCGTGACGTTTCAAGGCTTCCTTGGCCGGCTGCTCCGACACCGACGTAGGGCACGGGAGATGGTGATCCTCCTCGACAATGCGAAGTACCACCACGCGGTCGTGCTCCAACCGTTCCTCCGGCACCACCGCCACGAGCTGGCCTTGGAGTTTCTCCCGGCCTATAGTCCCGAATTGAACCCGATCGAGCGGGTCTGGAAGCTGACCCGAAGGCTCTGCACGCACAATACCTATTTTGAAAGGCTTGAAGCTCTAGTCGATGCGGTGGCCAAACAGCATATGATCTGGAATGCTCCCAATGATACATTGCGGAAATTGTGCTGTATTATTTAAGACGCCGTGTATAACATATTCCAAGAGGAATGTGTAGACATATTTACGGACTAGTTAGTAACAGCCCATACCGGCGGGCATGGCACTCATCCACTCGCGTGGCATCCACGCTCAAACGGCGTCAGGCTGTGCGAAGAATGAGGTGGATGACGGGAGGCCGCAAGAGGAGCGCGGCCAAAGCCATCCCGGCAAGAAAGACAACCAAGAGGGTCATCCCCTCAATTTCCCTCTTCCGCAGAAGAGGGTGCAGGATGATCCAACTCCCCAGCCAGGTCACAAGACGAAGCCCTTCCAATCCCAGGTAGACTCCAGGTTCCCCCACCCACGCTTGCGCCTCACTGCTCCGCACCGGGCCCCGCGCTCCCGGAGTCAGAGCCCTTCCCCGCCTCGTCACCTAGTGGTATCCTCCCCACAATATCCGCATAGGGCTTGCCCCGCGGCCCCTGGTTGCGGCCGCCGTGGTGCGCGAAGCGCTAAGACACAGAGAGAACGGTAGTAGGCATGGGCAAGGCAACGAAGGCTCCGAAGTCCCCCATTCCTAGCGGCAGGTCTCCCCGCCCACGGTGACCTCGAAGTTCACTCCTTCCCACCGGCCGACTTCGAGCCACAGGAATGTGAAGGTGACCGTGCACCCAACGGGCAGACCGTCGGTGGGGAGATCGGCAAAATGGATGCCCAGCTCCGAGTCTGTGGTCCGGATGTCCTGCGTGGTCCACCAGTCGTCGGCGCTCCAGTGGATGAGGGCCGGGGCCAGGAGCTCGATGCGGAGCAGCTTCCCCGTGGGAAGATGACGGCACTTGTGATTGTACCGCCAGATGCTGCAGGCCGACGCGACCTTCTCCACCTGGTAGCGCTGGACCGTCTGAGGCGGCATGTCGAACACTCGCCCATCCTTGAGCGACCGGAGGAGCTTGACGTACTCCGCGTGCGCCCAGACCAGCGGCATGGCCGCCCCGGAGGGGTGGCCGTTGAACAGCTCTCGCTCGGGGATGTCTGCGGCGTCCCATACCTGCTCGGGAATCAGTCCGCCAGGGCTGGTCTGCCCCGCCATCACCCGCAGGAGCCGCGTCGCCTCCGCGCGATCGCCTCTCGCCAGCTCGTAATGAGCCCGCTCGCCTGCCAGGAGCGGCCAGCCCCGCCCGATGCCTGTCCCATCGAAGGCGCGCCCGTCTTCATGCTCGCCGTAGCCGTCTCCGTTGTACCGGTGCCAGACCGGTCCCGTGGCGATTTCGGTTCTCAGGGTCGCGTCAATAGTCCTGACCGTGTTCAGGATTCGCGGGTCATCGGCCGCGCGGAGCCCAAAGCGCACGAGCGCCAGCGCATCCGGACTGACGATGTAGGCGGCCGGCGCGCTGCTCTCTCCCGGAGGCCGGTTCTTGATGGGGACGACCCCATCCGTGGGCGAGGCGGCATCGGCAACTTCCGGTGGAGCGATCCGGACATAGTGCCCCTCGACGCCGACCCGCTGCGCCAATTCGGTCCCGGTCACATATGTCCACCGTTCGATGTTCGCATTCCATGCGTCCGCCGTTTCTCGAAGGTACCTGGCCGATGGTGCCTCTCCCGCCTCCTCGGCGAAATCCGCCGCCGCCAGCGATGCCGCGATCTCCACCGCCAGGGTGAAGGGCGAGTATCCGCCATCCTCTTCCCAGCGGTCCTGCTGTGTGACCGGGCCGTTGCACACGAGGAAGCAGGCGGCTCGGCGGACCATCGGCCAGGGGTCCAACCCGTTCAGTGCCTTCATCCGCCGGAGGGCATCCGCCAGGAGGATCGGGAAGGCGGCCTCATCCATCTGCACGCCTCCCCAGTAGGGCGTGCCGTCCATCCACATGTTCTGCGGCCAGTGGCCGTCCGCCTCCTGGGTGCACATGAGGTAGAAGAGGGTATCCTGGGCGTTGGCCACGTCTCCGGCGGCCAGCAAGCCTCCCGCGCTTTCCACCAGATCGCGGGGCCACACCAGATGGTAGCCGCCGAGATCGTCGTCCCCCTTTGCCGACCCCCAGGGAATGGACAGGCTGGCAATCATGCCTCCGGGAAAGCGTTTGGCCTCGTGCGTCTTCAGGACGGCCGTGCTCACGCGGTAGAGATCGAACCCGGTCTCCCCCACCTCGCCGAGTTCGAGGCATTGGGACTGCACCGCCTCCCATTCGCTCACGTATTCTTTGACGATCTGGTCGAATTCTCCCAACAGGGCCGCCCGCGCCCGGTGTCCCGCCTCGGCGGCGTTGCGACCGAAGGCCAGCGCCAGGACGCACGATCCGTCTCCGGAGAGCAGGTCGAGTTCCCCTGTCAGGGCGATGTTGCCGTCCGCCGCGCGCGGGTAGTGCCAGGTCATGCGTTTATGCGCGCTGATGTCCCGCCACCCGTCGCTGACCCCGACATAGCCGCAACTCATCGCCAGCAGAGGGGGTGAACATGCCAGGGCCAGGGTGGTCCCATCCCGCTCGGCGAACAGCATGGGAATCCCCTTGTACTCGCCGATCCAACCGTTATTTCCGCAGCCGCGGTTGCCGATGTGGGGCGCGAGGAGCGCGTAGACGCCGTAGTCGCTCGGTCGGCCCTGGAGGGCGTGAAACTCCACTCGCTGGAGCAGCGCGTCCAGCCGCGGGTCGGTGAGGACGGTCTTCACGAGCCGGTACCGCCCCTGCGAGCAGGTATTGGTGACCCGGTAGCCCGGCACCCCCTGCTCCAGGGGGAGAATCTCTTGGACGGTGTGGCGCTTCTCCTCGGAAAAAAATCCTGATCCGTCGGCGACCAGCAGGCCGAAGTCTCGCGTGTTCGCCTGATCCAACCGCGGGTAGTACACCTCATTCACAATCCCATGGGAAATCGTGAACCAGACGCGGCTCTCACTGCTGGCGGCCGTGCCTACCCCGCTCTTGGCGCTGGAGGTCCAGCGCGGCGGGATCCCCGGCCAACCGGGCGCCTGTCGTTGACTTTCGTTCATGGCTCCCCTTTCGCGGTGCTCAGTCGGCGGTCCACTCGATCACGCTCTTGATCTCATCCGTTGGATGCTGCCGCAAGGCAGCCTCGAAGTCAGTGAAGGGGTGGCGATGCGTGATCAGTTGCTCGACGTGGTCCCCCCACAGCAGGTGCGCGCGGGCCAGGTCGTTCACGCCCATCTGGAAGTGATCGCGGGCGGCGTTCACGCTCCCCACCATCACCTGATTCCCCAGTACCATCCGGCGGATCAATTCGGCGCCAGGAACCTCCAGTGGCCGATTGCCGCCCGGGATGCCGGTGAGGACGTAGATTCCGTCCGGGGCGAGGGCGTCCAACAGGTTGAACTCGAGCGAAGCGACGCCGGTCGCCTCAAGGATCATCTCCACCGGCCCCAAGACAGCAGCCATCCGATCCACCGGCACCTGGCGGGCATCCACGTAGCGCCCGCCGATCCCCGCGAGCCACTGGGGTCGCGCCGTCTCGGCATCCACGACGTCCAGTCCGTAGACCTCGGCCCCCCGGAGCCGCAGGGCCATCGCCGCCAGCAGGCCGATGGGCCCCAACCCGGCGACCAGGCAGCGGCGGCCGTGGAGCCAGTCGGGAGTGGCCGGCGCATCCGGCAGGCGAGCCGATTGCACGCGCACCGCCTCGTCGATGGCTTTTTCAGCCACGGACAGCGGCTCGCTCAGCACGCCCACCGACTTCAACTCCGGCGGCACCTGCACGACGTATGGCTCTCGATCCACGACGTATTCCGCCTGATAGCCGTCCAATCCCCAGATGCCTCGTTCGCGATAGTCGCCGGTGCGGCACATGTCCGGGCGGTTCATGCCGCAGGACAGACACTTCCCACACCCGCGGCGCACGGTGAAGGCCGCGTAGTCTCCAGGCTGCACGCGGGTGACGGACCGGCCCACCTCCACGACCCGACCGAGCATCTCGTGACCGATGACCAGCTCCTGCTGGCCTGCGGGGCCGGCGGTACGACCGCCGCCCACCTCTTCCCGGTCGGTGCCGCAGATCCCCACGCAGAGCACCCGCATCATCACCTCATCGGGCGCGGTGATAGACGGCATGGGACGATCCACAAGGTGCAACGTCGTGGTCCCCGGAACGATCGCGATCGCCTTCATTGTCGCTTCTGCACCCTCTGCGCAGGCGTGACCGGCTGGATGCCCAACGCCAGGATCAGTCCGCACCCGACCCCCAGCACCGCCAGGCCCAGGGCCGGACCATAGCCCCAACGTCCTGCAATCCAGCCGCCCACCGCCGCTCCAATCACACCCGCCACGGCAGTCGCGGCGTTGAAGAGACCCATCCCTTCCCCCTCTCCGACAGGTGAGAGCTCCGCCGTAAGCGCCGTCCCGCTCACGCTGAGAAGCGACCACGCGAGGACGACGAAGAGAAACGCCAGCAGCGCGAGGTACCCGCGCCCATCATACCGCGTGAACCCCAGGATCAGCAACCCGAGGAATGCCAGCAGCCGCACCGCCAGGGCTATCCGCAGCACGCCAGCCGGGCTGGAGCGATCGGACCACCGGCCGGCCGGCGAGTAGAGCGCGAGACCCAGAGCGGCGGCTACCCCGAAGGCCAACGAGGACAGCCCAGGTGGGACACCATATAGATGCTCCATCAGGACCGGGTACAGGCAAAAGATCGCCGCCGCCCCGCCGAAGCTCAGCAGCCAAGCGATTAGGAAGAGGCCAAAGGGAGAGCGTAAGGAAGTACCCAGTTGGTGGACCGCCTGCCATGTCAAATGGTGGAACAGGCGCTGTGGAGAGCAGATCGCCCACTCGCCGTGCCGGGCCGGATGCAGCAGGACCGGCCGGGTCGGAAGCAACCACGAAGGCGTCTGCGTACTGACCCAGCCTGGGAGGAGGGCCAAGGCGGCAAGGGCGGCGGCCATCAGGAGACCGAGACGCAGATGCGCTTGTCCCAGGGCCCCTGCCAGGAAGAGACCAGCCACCTGACCTCCTCCGTAGAATGTCTGGAGCCATCCGATCCGGGCATCCCACTCGATCTGAGGGTGGACCTCCACCACGAAGAGGTTGGCGACCGTCGCCGCGGCCGCCGCGCCTATGCCCTGGAGCAAGGCCAGCCCGAGCCAGATGACCGGCCCCGTGGTGAAGGGAAAGGCGGCCAATCCGGCTGCAGTGACTGCCAGCCCCCCTGCCAGCAACCACCGGTGCAGCCGATGTCGATCCGCCAGCCTCCCCCACAGGGGTGCGGTCAGCCCGCCGAGACTGACGGTGGCCATCACCAGACCCACCTCGGTCGCACCGTGGGCACGGCTCACCGTGAGGGGCAATAAGATGGGAACGACGCCGGCGACCGTGGCACCGAGCAACGCATACGCCAGATACCAAGGTTCCACCCACCGCCGCCAGGAATACTCTCCGGGCTGCGCCGGCGCGCCGTTCGATAGGGGCGACGCGGCTGAAATCCCTTTCGGAATCAATGGGCCGATGACCACACTCCTTGGCTTCGGCCTGTGGAAATACCGTATGGCTTTATTGCTTAGATTCCAGTACTTCCGTTCAAATATTCAGATGCTTCTCTAAGTACTCCTTCAGCGCCAGGGCGTTGTTGTGCTCCGTGTCTCGGGCGCTGTACACGAGGGTGACCGTGCCCCGGCGGGCCGATTCCAGAATGGGACGCCACGCCTCTTTCCGGGCATCCAGTTCGGCCCAGTACCGGCGGCAGAACTCGTCCCACTTGGCCGGATCGTGGCCGAACCAGCGGCGCAGGGCATCGCTGGGCGCGACATCCTTCAGCCAGCCGTCCATCTTCAGCGATTCCTTTTTCACGCCGCGCGGCCAGAGTCGCTCGACAAAGAAACGGGTGCCATCCTGCCGCCCCTGCGGTTCGTACACACGTTTTACCAATAGCATATCTTTCCTCTTCCGGCGTGCAAGTGCAGACTCCGCATCGCTGTCCTGTCATCCCTCTCAGCAAGCCGCTTCAGCAGCAGATGAAAGTAGACGAGCTCGGCGTAGGGCTTCCGGCGACGGAGGGTCTGATAGATTGTCTCGTAATCGAACGAACCCGCCCGGCCTAGCCAGCGCTACAGGTGCTTGTGGGCGCCCACATCGTCGCCCGTAAAGACGCGATGGTGCCCCAGGTAGAGCTGCCACATCGTCGGATCCATCCATTCTCAATGGCGAATGGGTCCCCCGGAGATTCTCCAACGACAGGGCACCCCCAACTCCCAAGGTTGAACCTCCCCCGCCCCAAGCAGGCTCTGATACAATGACTCGAAGGCCCACAGGATCAGACCGATTCGATGGCGCTCGGCTATCGTCCAGCTCGCCCGACCCATTCGGGCCGCTCGATCCGGATCGGACAGCAGCGCCACAATCCGCTCCGCCAGTGCCTGCGGGTCTCCTGGCGGGAACAGGAACCCATTCTCCCCGTTTTCCACCAATTCGGGAAGGGCCATCGCGTCGGCTGCGACAATCGGCAGGCCCGAGGCCATGGCCTCGAGGGTTGCGATGCTCTGGAGCTCCACCGGGCTCGGCATCACGAAGATCGTGGCTGCTCGGTACGTGCGCGGCAGGTTGTCATCCGGCACGAAGCCGGCGAAGCGGATGGAACCGGCGACGCCCAGGTCCTCACCCAGCGAGCGCAATGCCGCCGCGTGCACGCCGCGTCCGCACAGCATGAGCTCTGCAGGCCGGCGCGACAGCACGTGGGGCATCGCGCGGACCAGCGTATCTATTCCTTTCTCCGGGTCAAGACGCCCGACGTAGAGGATGATTCGCTTCCGGGCTTCCTCGGGGTGAGATGCATCTTCACCGAACGGTGGATGAAACCGTGTCGTATCGATACCGTTTGAGATCACGTGTGCCGGCTTCCTCAAGCCCTGCGCTTGCGCCAGGGCCGCAGCAGCATGGCTGGGGAAGGTCACGGCGTCAAGTTGCCCATAGAGCCTCACGCATTGCCGCCACAGTTCCCGGTGCACCATTCGGCGCCATGGGCCGGACCAGCGTACGCCTGGTGTGTGAGGAAGCATGTTCTCGGCCATAAAGTGGTTCGTCCCGACGACTGGGATACGAGACGCCTGGCCCCCCCGAGCGAGGGCACGCCCGATGACGAAGTGGTTCTGGATATGGAGGAGATCCGGCCGGAACGCCCTGAGCAACGCCCTGGCCCCCCAGGTGGTGAGCACAGCGCACCGCTGGCCAGGATATGTTGTGGGAATGGAACGGATGCGGAAAATCATGACACCTCCCCCATCTCTCTCCGTGTAGGGATGCCCGGTAGGCGAAGGGGCGACGACCGCTACCTCATGGCCACAGCCGGCCAGACCGGCGGCGAGGCGCCGGGTGAAGACAGCCGCCCCGTTGATCGACGGCGGAAAGGTCTCACTGCCAATCATGATTCGCATGATGCTTCACCTTTTTCCGAAGGTGGTGGGCGAGTGCCAGCGACAGGCCCAGAGCGAGGACGATGGAGACCAACAGCAGGCCTGCATGGGGATGCCACCCGCTCAGCCACGCTTCTGTCTGCTCTCCAACCGCCATCCCGAGAGCGAGAAAGCCGGCCGTCCACACTAGCGACGCCAGGAGCCCCACGGGAAGAACGGTTCCATAGGGGAGCCGAAGGAGCCCGGCGGCGCCGGAGCTGTAGATTCGGAGGAAGGGAACGATGCGCCCAACAAAGTAGGCCAGCGGCCCCACTCGAGCAAGCCACACCTCGGCTAGGCCCAACCGGGCACGCGTCAGGAGGATCCACTTGCCATACCGGTCCACCAGCGCCCTTCCGCCCGTTCGGATCACGATGTAAAAGAACAGGCTTCCCGCTTGGTCGGCCGCCATTGCGGCCGAAAGCACGCCCCAGATGTTGATGTCCCCCCGCCCGACCAGATAACCCGCCCAGGCGAGGACCAGCTCGTTGGGAAGGGGCATGGGGACGCCCAACTCGGCGCCCAAGATGCTGAGACCCACCACCAACGCTCCATGGCAGGCGACGGCTTGCTGGAGTTCGGCGAACCCCATGGAGGATTCCGTACGCAGCCCTTCTCACCGCTCGACGTTGGGGGTTGGTCTCAATGCGCTCCCCGGAGCACGCTCCGAGGTCAAGCGAATGTTTGCCCGTGCTGATTCCATCGCCGCGCCATCGCCTGCGGGGCATCCATTCCCCTCCCACCCCCGAATCGCAGCCCCTGCAGGCTCGGACCAGCCCGGATCACTCGGCCACGGTCCCGCAGGCTCCCGAGGAATCTCTTGCTTCCTCCGGGGAGCGACCGGTGCGAGTCCACGATCATGAACAGTCCGGACAATTCCGTTCGTCAGGCCAAAGGCCAGATCGCGGGGGAAGCACCACCCAGCCATGCGGTAGATCGTCGGGGTGATGAACGCCGCCCCCAGCACATCAATAGTGTAGTGGACGTGCGCCAGCAGCACGCTGGCAGAGGCCACAATACTTGCCGCCAGGAAGGCCATGCGGATGCTGCGTCGATCCCGGAAGATCAACGCCACGAGCAAGGGAAGCCCGGTGTGTCCCGAGAAGAAGAGCGACCCATCGGTGCTAAAGTATGCCAGCGCCTGGGTCAGATCATCCTGTTGTGGGACGATGTGCTGCGGATACACGGCCAGGTGGGTCAGGCTGATAAAGACGGCACGAACCGCCACGAACAGCGCTACGCTCTTCACGAGGAACGGGACACGTCCCGGGAACGAGGCGGCCAGCGCGGCCACTGCGATCGCGAAGAGCACCATTCCCTGATCCACGACGAGGCTCGTGTCCACGAGCGGCAATCGGTCGAGGAGCATGTCCCTGACGAAGTTGCTCTGGTGCGCATCGGCGTAGATGCTGGCTGCGTAGTTGAGCCCCAGGCTCCCCGCCGCGAGGACCAGACCCACGCCGAGGGACGACAGGAAGCCCGGGGTCTGGATCAGCCGCACGTACTCCTGACCCGCGGCCCGCAAGGCGGTCATCACCGGCTTTCGCGACATGGCGCCAAGACACCTCCCTCCCATGAGAATTCGGATGACCCGGCGGACTCGCTCTCGGCGAGCCGGATGCGCATGCCCAGGGTCGAGCCCGACTCCGTTGCCCCTTAAGCGCGCGTATGGGGGGACAGCGCCAGGGCCCTAAGATCTCATCTGAAGGCCGACACCAGATCACCGGTAGCTTCGTCGCAGCGCGCTGTCGTCCTACTCCCGCCGATTACCGAAGAGGGTCAGCAGGGAGAGGAACAGGTTGATGAAGTCAAGGTAGAGGGCGAGGGCCCCCACGATGGCGAGGGAACCCGCCTGGCCCTCTGGGGTAGCCAGTGCCATTTGCTTGAGCCGCTGGGCGTCCCAGGCGGCGAGTCCGGTGAAGACGATGACGCCCACCGCCGAGATGAGGAATTGGAGGGCGCTGTTATGCCAGAAAAGGCCGACCAGGGACGCCAGCACGAGCCCGATCAGGCCCATGAAGGCAAACTGACCGACCCCCGCCAAGCTTCGCTTCGTCGTGGAGCCGAACAGGGCCATGGCACCGAACATTCCCGCGGCCACCACAAAGGCGTTGGTCACCGACTGCCCCGTGTAGGCGAGGAGCACGAACGATAGGGTAACCCCGTTGAGCGCGGCATACACCACGAAGAGCGCCGTAGCCGTGCCCGGGGCCAGCCGCTCCGCCCTAGCGGACAGGTAGAATACCAGGCCCAGCTCCGCCAGAATCAGCCCCAAGTAGAGAAACTGGTTGGAGACGAGATGGCTGAGGATCGCCGGTGAGCCCGCCACCTCGAACGCCACCAGCGCCGTGATGGCAAGGCCCGCGCACATCCACCCGTACACCCTGCGTAGGAAGCCGGTGACGCGCTCGGCCGCGGCGGCCGGCGGCATCGGGACCGTCCAGCCTCCAGACATTCGAGAGTCTTCCATACCTTCCCCCCTTATTTTTCCCTGACTATCGCCTTTCCGAAGCGAGATTCCCTAGACTGCGCCCACGCTCCGTACCCAGTGGTGGAGTGCGTCCCCATGTGCGCCCGCCTCCCCTACCGGGAGGGAACCCGGGACCCCCCGTCGCGGGGCTGGAGCCTTCGGAGGAAGCTGATCAGATCCTCCCGGGTGAGCATACCCACCATCTGGCCGTTCGCCATCACGGGAAGCTGATTCACGCCATCCCGGTCCATCTTTTCCAGCGCGGCCTCGAGATCCATGTCGGGCCGGACCCATTTCACCTGCGCGATGGGAATCATCGCCTGGGCCACGGTGGTCGTCGGCCAGTCCGCCCGCGGCACCTCCTTGAGCGAATGGAGGGTCAGCAGGCCGAGGACGCCGTCCCCCGCCTTCACCACCACGCTGCGTCGCCCCTCGCGGAGGAGATGATAGTCCAAGAGCTCTTGCAGGACGGCGTCGCCGGCAATCTCGGGATAGCCGCGGCTCATAGATTCGGCCACCGTGTGGCTGGCCAGGAGCCCGTGGACCGCCTCGAATTGAATCTGGGCCAGGGCGGCACTCTCGAGGAACCAGCCTACAAAGGCGATCCACATGCCGTTGATCAAGTTGCCGCCGAAGATCTGCCACACGCCGGCCAGGATGAAGAGGTAGCCGATAAAGCGGCCGACGTTTCCGGCGATGACCGTTGCCCGGTGGAGATTCCGGGTGAGCCCCCAGAGGAGGGCCCGGAAGATGCGGCCGCCGTCCAGCGGAAAGCCTGGAGTCAGGTTGAACAGGACCAGCGCCCCGTTGATGTACGCGAGATATTTGGCCAAGGCCAGGAGCGCGGAGCCGGAGGCCAGGGCAGGCTCCACCACGTGGAAGAGGAGGGCCAGCGCGAAACTCACCACGGGGCCGGCGATGGCGATCCAAAACTCGGCACCGGCGCTGGGGGGCTCGGTGGCGATCTGAGCGACCCCACCGAAGATGAAGAGCGTGATGCGCCGGACCGGGATGCGGTAGCGGAGGGCCACCACGGAGTGCCCCAACTCGTGGAGGAGGACGCTGCCGTAGAGGAGGCAGGCCGTCATTCCCCCTACCACCCAGTACTCCACCACGGGCCAGCCCTTGAACTCGGCGGGGTAGTACCCGACAGCGAGAGTCCAGGTGAGCAACGCGAAGATCAGAAACCAGGAGGGATCCAGATCAATCGGAATCCCCAGAATGCGGCCTACCGGAATCGCATGGCGACCCAACACGCTCTCACCTCCCTTGGAACCCACTGGCGCATGGCCGCACGCCACCATCGCCAGGGAATGAGCAAGCCGGTCCCCCCGGCGGTGGCTTGGCCGAGGAGCGCCTCTACGCCCGAATATCGCCTCTTCGCTATCTCCTTCCTCGGGGCTGCGGCCGTCCTCTCGGACGCATCATGCCTCAATATGGAGGAGGCAACTTGTGTGCCGGTCCACCTGATGGAGAGGCCGGCGCGCTAACATTTTGGAAATGGAGCGGTTCGAGTCAGGATGGGCGCGCGTTTTCGGAGGGGAATGGGAGGTTAGAAATCCAGGCTGGCGCGGCCTCCCTGCGAGGTCCGCCTAACTCGTTGCCAATAAAGAGGGCGTGGCACATGGATACGTTTGACACCGGCCCGATCAGTCCGACACACAAATTTCTTGTGTGTGAGGGGGGATGCGGGCTACGCGCATTCATGCAGCTCGAAGACATCTTCGCTACACTCCACGACCCAGATGGTGAAGCCCTTGCCCCGGCGAACGAGCTCTTCCGCGAGGTCCCCCTGGACGAACTCCCGGAACCAGGACGGGGACTGGCGCCCGATGACCACGGTGTGGCACTTGCGCGCCTCCGCGATCTTGAGGATCTCCCCCGCCGCGTCGCGCCCCTCGACGGGATCGAAGAACCGCGTCTCCAGGGCCCCCGCCGGCACCCCGGCCTCGCGGAGGATCGCCCTGGCAGCGTTCAGCGCGGGCTCGACCGTCTTCCTGGCCGCGCGATCCATTGCCGCCGATCCGCCTCGACGAAATCGCCCACCCGCTTCTCTTTCACGTCCTCTTTCACGGGATTCTCGGCGCCTCCGAACTCCAAGAGCTGGGGCGGAAGCAGCGGCAGGATATGTCCGAGACAGAGCCAGAAGCCTCGCCGCCTACCCACCATGCGCGCGACGTACATCACCGCGCGCTTGGTTCCCTCGGATTCATCGATGACGAGCAGGGTCCTCGTGTTTGTCATGCTCCGCGTGTCCCGCTCGCAAGGTCCGCGTCTGGAGGCAGCGTGAGCTTCGAACATTGTCGGCTGGGCGCCTCATCCGCCCGCACGCTCGCATGCGTCGCGCGACAGGCGACCATCTTTTGTGAGAGGTGAGACCCCTCCCTGATGCCACAGCAGCCCGGCATCGTGTCGGACAACGCGGTGGGGCGAGCCCCTCGCCTCGCCCCACCCCACCGCGTCGCTAGGGGCGATCAGCCCTTCGCGGCTCGCAGGATATCCACCGAGAGTGCCTCATCCCCCGTGGATACGCGGCGGAAGTTGATGCGAACCCGCTCTCCTTCCTTCAGGTCGGCGAGCGAGGCTTTTTTACTCCCCTCCCTGATTTTCGTCCGATCCGTGACCTCGGCCCCGATCCGGAGAACCTGTTTCCCAAGCGGGACATCCACGACCACCGCCCGGCTCGCCGGCGTGACGGCCACGACGGTCCCGACCAGTCCAGCAACCTTCTTCGTTTCAGCCGGCTTCTCTGCTGCTTTCGACGCCTTGGTAGTCTCCGTGGTTTCCTTGGTGGCCTCCTCCGTTTTCTCCGCTTTCTCCGCCTTAGCCGGCCCCTGCGCCTTCTGCTCCGCCTCGCCCGCCAGCCCCAGGGAGGGCGATCCCCCAATCAAGAGCAGCGGCAAGCCCAGCGCCACCATCCAGAACAGTCTCGTCCTCATGTTGCACCTCCTCGTTTTGATGCGTTTCTCACGTGTGGCGGGAATCCACGATTCCCACCGATTACACCGCCGTGCCATGGATGTCCCGGCCGAACTCTGCTGGTGCCAGTAGCGCGTACCTCAGGGGAGCTATCGAAACCTCACCTGTGCGGCAAGAGACACGGCGTCCCGGCGCTGCGCTTCCCGCTCGAAGTGCTCCTGGCATGCAAGGCAGCGCACCGCGAACGGCAACGCCCGCAAGCGCGCCAGCGCGATGTGCTGCCCGCACTCCACGCACAGCCCATACTGACCCGTGGCCAGACGACGCAACGCCTCCTCCACGGTGGCTTGCATGTCGCGGCTGCGGTCCAGGACCGCCAGCCACACCGTCTCCTCTTCCCGCTCGCGCGTCGCGTCCATCGGATCCGGACCGACCTCGCACACCGACGGAGGTCCTAGCAACGCCCACCGACGCTCCCGGAGGAGCGCTTCGACCGCTGCTGGCCACTTCCGGTCAGCGTCGTCTGCCCGCGGTTTCGGGGACGCGACTTCCACCTTCACCATCGTCGCCATAGTTCCCTCTCCAATGAGCGGCACCCTTTCCGTCATCGCCCGCGGCCGTGATCGGGGACATGGGCTCCGCCACGCTCACTTCACCCGGGCCCGGCGGCGCTTCCTTTGCGTCACGCAGCGCATCTTCCTGCGCGCTGCCTCCTGCCTCCGCACCGACTGGTGGCCTCCCCACACGGTCGCAGGCCGGCAGCCAGCGCGGTCGCAGATCAAACCGGCGCACGGTCTGAAGGATGCCGTCGGGCTCTCCCCAGTCGCTCCAGCAGACGTCCGTGGCAGCCAGCACCGAGAGGAGTTCAGGGCGGCCGGCCAGCATGGCCCGGGAGAGATCCACGGAGGGAAGCCGGCGGTACGTCGTCGCCATGGCCGCGGCCTCCGCCTTCGTGTCCAGGCATGCGGCCAGGGCCCGGAGGGGGGCAAAGACCTCGGGGACGCACGCCTGCGCCAGCCGGAGGTAGGCGTCGATGTGGCCGATGATGACCAGCGTGTTCCAGAGATAGCCCTGGGCGAAAAAATGCGCGGCCGTCCGCTGGTCCGGCTTCTCCCAAAAGCCCCGCACCGTGTACAGCTCGGCGGCTGATCCCGTGTCCAGGCGCTCGCCCGGCGCAATCCATCCATATTTCGTCTCCGGCCTGTCGGCTTTCACCCCGATGAGGACGAGGCGGTCTGGCAGATGCTGCGACACCGCCAGGGCCGCCCGGATGTGCCGCTCGAACCGATCTTCCTCCCAGATGAAGTGGTCCGCGGGAAAGACCGCCACGGTGGCAGCCGGGCTGTGGCCCGCAATCCACAACAGGGGCAGGAGCAGACCCGGAGCGGTCCCCCGATCGACGGGCTGCACCACCACCGTGCTCGGTGCGCCGTGGCGCCCCTCGACCTCCAGGTAGTGCTCCTGACCTGCCGTGACAACGGTCAGGACGCGGTGAGGAGCCACGACCCGGACGGCCCGATCCCAGGTGTGCCGGAGCATCGAGCGCGTCCCGATGATCCGGCAAAACTGCTTGGGCCGATCACTGCCGAGCACTTGGCGGACGAAGGCCCGCAGGCGCGTCCCACTGCCCCCCGCCAGGACCACGGCCCAGTGCGGGGGCCACCGTGTACTCGGCTGGCTCGCATCTCCGTTGCCGTTGCGTGTGATTTTTCTGCCCATCAGGACCCTTGCCTCCTCGCATGGATGCGGCGCCCATCGGTGCGTTTCCTTTGCCGAGGTCAGCTGTGTATCGCCGCTCCTCGGGATGATGTCCAATCCCCTCTCCCACAGGAAGAGGGATCTGCGCCCACCTCAGGGCTTCATCGAGAGCGGAGCGAGGGGCGCTGCCCAGAGACTATCCGGTGACAGAAACTGGGACGGTGACGCTCTCCTCCTTATACGGCAACGGGGTGTACCTCAGGTCCAGGCGGATGTCCCGGAGCGTGTGGTTTTCCAGCGCAGCGACCGGGAAGGGGACCTCGATCTCCTGCGAGGTCTCCATCCCCGGGTCGAGACGATTCGTCTGGTAAGTGTCAAACGTGAAGCCGGTATCCCGCCGGTCCTTGGCCGGCAGGATCGGCTTCCCGTCGGGACCCAGGTACTGGAGCTTGCCCGAGATAAGGCGGGCCGATTGATTCCCCGAGACATCCTTGAGCTTTAGGGTCGCGTGGAGCAGCGGCGGATCCACGACCTTGCCGGTAGCCTGCTCTACCCGCTCGGTCACTCGCAAATCCTGAAGCTGTCCTGCCAGGAATCCCACCTCTACGGCAGTGCTGTTTGGGCTCAGGGCGAAGGTTTTGTCTGTTTGTTGCACGCTCGAGGCAACGGTGCTCTGTCCCTGCTGGCTGCATGCCGCCAGGGCCAGGCCCAGGATGCCCGCACCCAACCCTCCCATCCACCATCTTCGTCTGTTCATGCTGCACTCTCCTTGCGGGTAACGATGTTCTCCAGCGCCGCCCGGTCGCACGCCGGCTCTGCCTCGTCGCGGACGGATGCGGCCGTTGGCCGGGACCCATACCGGACAGTCCATACCGGGCAGGGAGCGTGCCCAACCACCCATTCGGCGACGCTCCCGAGGATGGTCCGGCGCAGGCCCTCGCGGCCGGAAGTCCCCATCACAATGAAGGTCGCCTGGGCCTCCCGAGCCGCCCGTACGATCTCTCTCCGGACGCGCCCCACGACCACGATCGTTTGCGCATGCACTCCCGCTGCGGCAGCCTCGGCCCGCATCCGTTCCAGGGGGCCCTCGACGGCCCGAAGCAGAGAACCTTCCGCCGTCACAACGGCCATGAGCCCGGTGCACCCCTCGAAATCCGCCGCCACCAATTCCACCACATGAAGCAGCAGAACTTCAGCCCCGAGGGCTTGCGCCAGGGCCAGGGCATAGGACCAGGTCCTCTGCGCCGCTCCCCCAAAGTCGGTGGGGAAGAGGATCCGCCGCGGAGATTCCAACCAGTCGTGATTGTCTGGAGGCTGTGACAGGCCAGTCATACCGCTCCTCCCCCGGACCAAACCAGCCGGCGCCCCGACGCGCTGGGTTTCGCCAGCCGCTGACCGCCGATTGCACGGACAGGCCCGGTATCCCCTGTGACCCTGGCTCAAGATCGACCATCCAGCATTGTGGGTCACGAGGAGCCGGGCCCAAACCGCGATTTCCTACACCCCTGATCCCGGGGAACCGAGAATCAGAGGACCCGAGAGATTCTCCGCGGGCTTACTTCGCCGCCATCGCAAAATGATCCCGGCGATTCATCTTCCACGCATTCTCGTCGTGGCCGAGGACGAAGGGCCGATCCTTGCCGTAGCTGATGGTGCTGATCCGGTCGGCGGCGATCCCTTCGGCGACCAGGTAGTTCTTCACGGTGTCGGCTCGGCGCTCGCCCAGGGCCAGGTTGTACTCCTCCGTGCCCCGTTCGTCGCAGTCACCCTGGATGGTCACTTTCACCTCCGGGTGGGCCTTCAGCCAAGCGAAGTCCCGCCCCAAGGCCTGTTTCTGGTCGGCGAGGATCGTGGCCTCGTCGAAATTGAAGAAGATATCTTTCAAGGGCGATTCTGAAGTAGTGACAGCCGGGCTCACGGCCGGGGACGGCTTCACGGAGGACTCCGCAGGCGGGGCCGGCCGGGTCACCGGGACCTCTGCCGTCTTGGGCGCGGGCTTGGCCACAGAGGTTGTGGGCGCCTTCGCGGCCCCCGGCCCCAGAGCGCCGGGACCAGCCATGGCCACCTCCGGCCGCTTGGGACACCCCAACAGAGCGAGAGACCCCACCAGAACCCCAGCAGTGTAGAGAGCGCGCATGGTGAGTAAAGATCGCATGGCATTTCTCCTTTCTCGTTTCTCATTCTGCCCGATGTCAGCACTTAGCATCACGCCGCTTCGTCACGACCGGCCACCCGATGGAGGGAGGCTGTTGCATCCCCTGTCCGGACGACGCGGACAGGCGAACGCGATGAACTACATCATCGGGGCCACCCGAACTACTTCACCCCACCACTTCTCCTGCTGAGCCGCGGCGATGTCCTGCTTGGTCGTCTTCTGCGGCGTGCCACGGAATAGCGAGTATCCCATGTGCTGCCAGGAGGCGAACTGAGCCCCGTTTTTCTGTTCCGCCTGCAGGTCTGCCCGCAGGTTTGCTGCGCAGGCAGAGACGGCGAACAGCATCGCCGTCGTCGCGATGGCCAGCATTACCCGTTTCCGCATAGCCCTTCCCCCCTTTCACGCTGATCCACCCGATGCGTTAGCCATTGGCCGTCACGGCCACGAACAGGCTGGCATCCTTCCGGTGGATCTGAAACAGTGTTGGCTCGCCGGCTTTCTGCGCGGCGAGTGCCTGCCGGAGGTCCGCCACGGTGCGCGTCGGCTTCCGGTTGACCTGGACGATCACATCGCCGGATTGGATCCCGGCCTCGGCCGCGGGGCTTCCATCCTTGACCCCGGCCACCACCAGGCCGCTCGTATCGGGCACCCCCAGTTGCTTTGCAAGTGCTGGGGTGAGCGGTTGAACAGCCAGGCCCAAACGCTCTCGGGCCGGGCTGGTAGCCTCAGCCATCTTCTGGGACTCTGGCATCTCGGCGATCCGAGCAGTCACCGTGAGGGGTTTGCCGTCTCGGAGCAGCTTTACCGTCGCGGTTTGTTCGACGGGCGTACCCGCCACGAGGCGCGGCAGGTCAGCCGCCTTGGCAATCGCGTGCCCGTCATACTCCACGATCACGTCTCCCGCCTGCAGCCCGGCTTTCTGCGCGGGCGAGTCCGGCAAGACCTGAGCCACCAGTGCACCTTCTTCTTTGGGCAGCTGCATGGCCTTCGCCAGTTCGGGCGTCACGGGCTGGATGCTGACCCCCAGCCACCCGCGGGTCACGTGACCCTTCGCCTCGAGCTGCGGGAGGATCGTTTTGGCCATGTTGATGGGGATGGCAAACCCGATCCCTACCGACCCCCCGCTCTGCGAGAAGATCGCGGTGTCGATCCCCACGACCTGCCCGGCGGTATTTACCAGTGGGCCGCCGGAATTGCCCGGGTTGATGGCGGCATCCGTCTGGATGAAGTTGTCATAGGGTCCTTCGCCAATGACCCGGCCCTTCGCCGAGACGATGCCGGTGGTCACCGTCCCCTCCAGGCCGAACGGGTTGCCGATGGCCATCACCGGCTCCCCCACCTGGAGCTTGTCCGAGTTCCCGAAGGGCAGGACGGGCAGGCCCTTCGCGTCGATCTTGAGCAAGGCCAGGTCCGTCTTTTCGTCCCGACCGACGATCTTGGCGGGAAACTCGCGCCCGTCGGAGAGCTTTACCGCGATCTCAGTCGCCCCATCCACCACGTGATTGTTGGTCACGACATAGCCGTCCTCCCGGATGACGAAGCCGGACCCCAGGCTGTGGGCGCGAAAGGTCCGGGGCATGTCACCGAAGAACTGATGGAAGAACCCCTGAAATGGATCGTTGGACGACCCTTGGTCGCCGAAGGTCATGGGGTTCTTCACCACCTGGGTCGTGCTGATGTTCACCACGGCAGACGTGTCCGTCTTGGCCACCGCCACCCAGGGTGTGGAACTTGCCGCCGTGGAACTGCCGGCGAGAGCCGGCGGCTTCTCGGTCCAAAGGGGTGGGACGGCAGCCGACGAGCCGCCCCGGGCCAACAGGAGTGTTCCCGCCGTGAGCAGGACGACACCCGTCAAGACAATCCAGCGCTTGAACAAGCGATGCGTTCGCATGGTGACACCTCCATCATCTGGTTGCGTGGCGCCTGGTCTCCCGCGAGCGGGAAGCGCCGTTCATGTGATCGAGCGAAGGGTTGCAGAGGAAGACCGTGAACCCTCTACAGAACCGGGCAGGGTGGTAGTGAGGCACAAGCAGTGCGAAGATCTGGCGTTCAACCTGTAGGCACCGGCCACGTAGGCACCAGGTTCGCTGAGATCGTGCCACGAAAACTCGGGAAGGCTTCCCCTTTGCTGGGGCTCGATCGAGGTCATCCTCGCCTGTTCTGCCATGGCGTACCCTCCTTGCCGCTTCCAATCCACGTTCCCGAGCTTACGCTTGCTTCCCTGGAACTGCGCTCCTGTGTGCCTTTTTGACATCGCGTCAAGAACATCCCATCTTCTCCGGCGCGCGGGCGCCGGCGCTCACACCGACTTGGCTGCTCTGCTCCCGGGGCCGCCATCGATGTCCGAACCCCCTGTCGCGCTGGGACGGAGCGTCGGCGTGATTGGTCCCGGCGAAGATTTCCATCAGCGTGACGCCGAGAGCCAGAGCCACCAGGGCCAGCGCGATCAGACCGTTGTTCATGACAGATATCCTTGCCCCCTCACGGTGATCGACGCGATATCGGGTGTTGGCCCCGGACCCGTGCGGGCCGGGTCGCTGATGCACGGATCCGGGACCGCAGCCGCCTAGTAGCTCTTGCTCTTGGCGGCCACCTTGGCGGGCTTCAGGATTCGGACGAAGTCCGCCACCAGCTTGTCGCTGCTCTTCTCGTACCTCATCCACACCCGGTCTCCGACCTTGATGTCGTCCAACTTCTTGCTGATCTTCCCCTCACGGATGATCGTCTTGTCGGTGACGTCCACTCCAACGTCGAGCGCCTTCTTACCTTCCATGGTCTTGACCACCATGGTCTTGGCGCCGGTCTCCACGGCCGTCACCTCACCTCGGACGCGGTGCACCTCGGCCTTGTTCGCTGTCTGGACCGTCGTCGCCTCGGGGCTTGCGGTCGTCTTCGATGCGTCCGTCGCTGCGAGTGCCACACCCGCCCCCAAGGTCAAGGCGCCCGCCGCTACCAGTGCAAGCAACTTCTGTGACCCGCGCATTGCCATGCCTCCTTCCATCTGTTGACGTTACATCCGGATGAGATGCCCGCTTGGGGCGCCACCTCACCCATTTTCGCCCGACTCCGGCCCAGTCCTCAGGCGCACTGGACCGGAGATTGCCGCGAGGCCCGATAGGCCTCTTCTACCGATCGCACGAGATCTGCGAAGGGACCTCCCTTCATCAGCACGCGGGACGCACCCACGCGGCGCAGCACGACCTCCAGCGAGGGATCCAGGAGGGTCGTCTGGACCACGACCCCCTGCGTGTACCCCCTCCTGCGGATCTCCAGCAGGAGGGCCAGCCCATCCAGGCGGGGCATCTGGATATCGGTGACGACCACGTCAAACTGGCCGTGCTGAAGATGGTGAAGCGCCTGGAGGCCATCCTCGGCCCCCTCGGCCGGATACCCCCGGCTCCTGAGCCCCAGAAGAGTCGTCTCCCGCACCCGCGGATCGTCGTCCACAACTAGGACGCGGGCTCGTGCTTTATTCTCCTGGTTCGTTGCAGTGGTCATGACTCCCCTTTGCTACGGCCCCTCCGGGAGAACCGGTACGCATGCGCCGTGCCGAGTGCCCTGGGTGGGGAGGTGGTCAAGATAAGAAGCGGAAAACAGAGGGGTCCAGGCTCCCGGGGAGCGCTGACCGGGGTGTTTCAGAGAGCCTCCGCCATGCCCCCATGGCACAGGCAATCATGGCCGGGCCCGAGTAACTTCCCGTAAAGTCGCGGGCAAGCAGGAATGGATACTTTTGGCAGGGTGTGGTTCGGGGTGACACAGGAAGGGACGATGGCAAAGGCAAAGTCGGGGACGCTTCCCCGAATCATGCAGAGTGTCGCCAAGCTACGCTTGGACTCGGGGCAGTCGCGCGGTCTCGCACCCCCGGACACTCCTGCCCTGGCCTTGCAGATCCAATGCTGTTTCTGCCGAGGGCGGAACGCGTAGCCCGGTCAGTCGTGACTCGCGCCCACCGGCCTATATTCCGGCCCCTCCAGCGACTCGACGGCGCCGACTTCCCCGCCTTGCGCCTTCCTACGCCGCCGGAGGTTGCTTACCCACACACGGAATGCCTCGAGGTACGTATAGGTGACGGGCGTGATATAGAGCGTCAGGAGCTGCGAGAGGATCAAGCCGCCGACGACGGCCAGCCCCAGGGGGCGGCGCGATTCCGCACCGGCTCCGAACCCGATGGCGATCGGCAGCGTGCCCATGAGCGCCGACATCGTGGTCATCATGATGGGGCGGAACCGGAGGAGGCACCCCTCGAAGATCGCGTCCGCCGGACTCTTCCCCCTCCCCTCCGCCTGCTGCGCGAAGTCGATCATCATGATGGCATTCTTCTTTACGATGCCGATCAGCATGATGATGCCGACGAACCCGTACAGGTTCAACTCCATGCGGAACAACAAAAGCGTCAGGAGGGCCCCGACGCCGGCCGATGGGAGACCCGACAGGATCGTGAGCGGATGGATGAAGCTCTCGTACAGGATTCCCAGGACCAGGTAGATCACCACGATGGCCGCCAGCACCAGCAACCCCAGGCCCTGCAGCGACGCCTCAAACGCCTGGGCCGTCCCCTGGAAGCTGGTGCTCAAGGTGGCGGGCAACCGCAGGTCGCGCTTGAGCTTCTCGATCTCAGTCACGGCGTCCCCCAGCGCTACCCCGGGCCGCAGGTTGAAAGAGATCGTCACGGCCGGGAGCTGTCCCAGGTGGTTGACCGTGAGGGGCCCGACGCCCCGAGAGAGTTTCGCGACGGCGTTCAGAGGGACGAGCTGTCCGCCGGCGGAGCGAACGTAGAGCAACGAGAGATCGGCCGGATGGGTCTGGTAGCGCGGCAGAAGTTCCATCATGACCCAGTACTCGTTCGATGGGGTGTAGATCGTGGAGACCTGTGGCTGGCCGTATGCGTAGTTCAGGGCATTCTCGATCTGCTGGGCGGTGACGCCCAGGGTGGACGCCTTGTCCCGATCGATCTCCACCATCGCCTGGGGGCTCGTGATCTGGAGATCGGTGTTGACATCCTGGAGGCCAGGCAGCGTTCGCATCCTGTCCAATACAACGGGTGCCCAGTGGTAGAGTTCGTTCAGGTCCGCGTCCTGCAAGGTGTACTGGTAGAGTGCCTTGGTGAGCTGCCCCCCGATGCGGATCGTCGGCAGGATCTGAGGGTAGACCTTGATGTCGGGGAGCGCGGCGAACTTTCGCCGGAGCTCCTGGACGATCTCCTGGGCGCTCGGGCGCTCTGACCGGGGTTTCAGCTGGATGAACAAGCGCCCGGTGTTGGGCGATGGGCTGAAGCTGGTTGCGCCCATGGACGACATGAAATTGTCCACAGAGGGGTCCTTCTGGACGATTGCAGCCGCGCGCAGCTGGTGCTGCTTCATAGCATCGAAGGAAATGTCCTGGGCCCCCTCTGTGAAGATAAAGATCTGGCCGGTGTCCTCATCGGGGAGGAATCCCTTCGGAATCACCAAGACGAGGTATCCTGTCACCACTAAGGTGAGGGCGAGGACGCCCATGGTCAGCCGCGGATGCTGCAGCACCCGTTTGAGGGTCCGCTCGTACAACCGGAGCATGCCGTCGAAGACCCGCTCAGAGGCCGCATAGAGGCGCCCGTGTGATTCGGTCGGCGGTCGGAGAAAGCGGCTGCACGCCATGGGCGTGAGGGTCAAAGAGACGAAGCCGGATACCAGTACGGCCGCGCCAATGGTGGCCGCGAACTCGTGAAGCAGCCGTCCGATCACGCCCCCCATGAAGAACACCGGGATGAACACGGCCGCCAGGGACAGCGTCATCGAAACGATGGTGAAGCCGATCTCCCTGGAACCCTCCCGAGCGGCCTCCATGCGGGTCCGCCCCTCCTCCATGTGCCGGACGATGTTCTCGAGCATGACGATGGCATCGTCCACGACGAACCCGACGGACAGCGTGAGGGCCATGAGCGAGAGGTTGTCCACGGTATACCCCAGCAGGTACATGACCGCGAAGGTCCCCACGATGGACATCGGCACGGCCAGGCTGGGGATAATCGTCGCCGAGAGGTTCCGCAGGAAGAGAAAGATGACGAGGACGACCAGGGCGATGGCGAGGAACAGGGTGAATTCGACATCATGGACCGAATCGCGGATGGAGATCGACCGGTCGTACAGGACGTTGAGGTTCACCGATGCCGGAATCTGCGCCCGGAACGTGGGCAGCAGCTTCCGGATCGAGTCCACGACCTCGACCGTGTTCGTGCCCGGCTGCCGCTGGATGGCCAGGACGATCGCCCGTTCGTTGTTGTACCAGCTTGCCACCTTGTCGGTCTGGACGCTGTCAATCACCTGGCCGAGATCCCCCAGTCGGACGGGAGAGCCGTTCCGGTATGTCACGATGAGGGGGCGGTAGGCGGCGGCGTTGGTGAGCTGTCCCGTGGCCTGGACGTTGAACGCCTGATTGGGGCCGTAGAGGGTTCCCGTCGGGAGGTTCACGTTGCCCTGGGCGACGGCATTCTGGACCTCGTCGATGCCGATACCCCGCGAGGCCAGCGCGTTGGGGTCGAGCTGAACGTGCACGGCGTACTTTTGCGAGCCAAATACCTGCACCTGGGCCACGCCGTTGATCGTGGAGATGCGCTGCGCCAACAGTGTCTCTGCGTACTCGTCCACGACGTACAGGGGCAGGGTCGCCGAGCTGAGAGCGAGGTAGAGGATCGGCTGGTCGGCCGGATTCACCTTCTGATAGGTGGGTGGCGTGGGCATACCTGGCGGCAGTTGTGAGGCAGCCTTCCCGATGGCCGCTTGGACGTCCTGGGCGGCGGCGTCGATGTTCCGGTCGAGGCTGAACTGGATCGTGATGTTGGTGAGGCCGAGAGCGCTCGTGGACGTCATGGAATCGATGCCGGCGATGGTGCTAAACTGCTTCTCCAGGGGTGTCGCCACCGCCGAGGCCATGGTATCGGGACTGGCGCCCGGGAGAGCCGCGCTGACCTGGATCGTGGGAAAGTCCACGTTGGGCAGGTCGCTCACGGGCAAGACGCGAAAGCCCAGGAGGCCGAAGAACAGGATGCCCAGCATGACCAGTGTGGTCATGACAGGCCGTCGGATGAAGAGTTCGGGGCCCATCAGCCCTTCTCTCCCGGTGCCGCTACTGGCGCAGGGGGCTTGACCTCCACCAGAGCGCCGGGGACCAGCCGGATCTGCCCCTCCGTGACGACCCGCTCTCCGGCCGTCAGGCCCTTCAGCACAACGGTCTCGCCATCCAGTGCCAGCCCCGGCGCGATGGTGCGCGTCTCCACTGTGAGGTCGGGCTTGACAACGAACACGTACGGTCCCTGCTGACCGGTCTGGATCGCCTGGGATGGGATGACGATTGCGTTCGGCTCCGTGGTGAGCGTCAGCAGGACGTTGAGGAACTGGCCGGGCCAGAGCCTGTTGTCCGAATTGGGGAACGTGGCCTTGAGCTGGATGGTCCCGGTGGAGGGATCAACCGTGTTGTTCACGAAGCTCAGCTCGCCATGCACCGGGCTCTGCTCCTGACCGGGGATGAGTGCGTCCACCTTGATGCTACCGGCGGCCCGGTACTTCCGGATGTCCGCCAGCGACTGCTCGGGCACGGAGAAGCTCACGTAGATCGGATGAATCTGGTTGATGACGACGAGCGGACTGTTGCTGTCTCTGGCCTTGACGGCGCTGCCGACGTGGACCAACAGGTTCCCGGTCCGACCCTCCATGGGCGAGCGAATGTCCGTGTACCCCAACTGGACCCGCGCGTTCTGCACGACCGCCTGGTCCGCCTTCATGGCTGCCCGGACGGTTTCCGTCGTCGCCTGCGCGGCGCGGATGGCTGCCTTGGCGCTGGTCACCGCGGCCTGGTCCGCCTGGATGGTCGCCTCCATGGCAACGGCAGCAGTGCGGACCTGATCGTACTGCTCCTTCGAGACGGCCCCGTCGTCGATCAACTCCTTGTAGCGGCGGGCCTGCACATTGGCATTCTCGAGCTGCGCCGCGTCGCGCGCCAGGTTGGCCTCGGCCTGGTTCTCCGCCGCCACGCTCTGGGCCAGCGCCGCCTCGGCCTGCTGGAGCTGCGCCGCGTCGCGCGCCAGGTTGGCTTCGGCCTGGCCCAACGTGGCCTCGAAGGGGCGCTGGTCGAGGATGAAGAGCGGATCGTCGTGCTTGACGTCCTGCCCCTCCGTGAAGTGGATACGAAAGATCTGTCCATCCACCTGGCTCATGATCGTCACCGTCGCCATAGCCTGGACGGTGCCGTTGGCACGGATCTGGACTGGGACGGACTTCGTGATTACGGGGCTCACGCTCACCGGAATGGCCTCGCCCGCCGGAGACGTCTTCGCGTCGGCCCGTTCGCTCGGACCGCCGGAACAGCCAGTCAGGATCGCCACCGCAGCGAGCAGCAGGGTCGCCAATGGCACGCCAGGGTGCCGCGGGAACAACCTCCGCCCCACGATTCGCTTTCCTGAACGGAGCAGGCTCATCAGACTCCCCTCGTGTCGTCGAGACTTCCTGCCGCCTCGCTTTGCAGGCGAATTGAGCCTATTGCGGTGACAACCCGGTTACACGCCCACGCATACTCTGGCTCGAATCGGGACTGGCGATGATCCGGCACAATGAGTGGGTCAAGATACCCGGCCAACGGGGCTATTTCAACTGTCAAATACACACGGATGGCCTGGCTCCGCCGGGTGTGTTCGTGCCCCATGATTACGGGCGGGATCGACCGCGGCGGCCCGCAGGTCACTTTCCTCTATCGCCGCCAACGGCCTCCTTGAATGCCGACCCGAGCAGGCTGATCCCTTCCTCGATTCGGCCAAGCGTTCTCCGGGACAAGGGTGCCAGGACACCCGCCATCCAGGCCCGCGTGGCACTCCGCGCCTCATCGAGCAGCCGGGTCCCCTTTGGCGTCAGTGTGAGGGCGATCCGCCGTCGTTCGCGGGGATCCTCGGCCCGAGCCAACAACCCCCGCCGGACCAGGCGGTCAACGATGACGGATGCGGTGGGCCGGGTCACGCCCAGGTGATCCGCCACGTGGAAGAGACACGCCCCAGGGTTGCGATGCAGGAAGGCCAGGGCGCGAAACTGGGGCACGGAGAGGAGAGAGGCGCTGTGGCGACGCATTTCCCTCCGGATGAAACGCATCACCATGGGGATGGTCTCCATCACGGCGCGGGCGCAGGCGTCCGGCGTGTTCCTTGATGTGGGCATGGGCCTCCTCGTCCCCCTCCCGCTGACCGTTGCGCAACTCTCCCCCGCCGCGCATCTAGGCTCCTAATTGTTAGCAGGACGAATAGTAACGCAGCAAGGGGACCCTGTCAACGGTCGGGACGGTCCAGCCGTCCACGGCGACCGGCGCCATCGGACCCGCGTCGGGACCACCCACCGTCTTCTCTCCCCCGCCCTCAACTCCCCAGGTACACCGGGATGCTCACGGTATCCTCGCGGTAGGGGATGGGCAGGTAGGTCAGCTCCAGGCGGACCTCACGGATGGCATTTGGCTTGAGCGCGGCAGCCGGGAAGGGGACCTCGATCACCTGGGACGTGTGCATGCCCGGGTCCAACCGATCGGTCGGGACCCCAATGAACGGAAAGGTCGTATGGGCGATCGGGATCAGCTTTCCTTCGGGGTCGATGTACTCGATCTTCCCCCCGAGGAGGCGGGCCGCCTGGTTTTCTGAATCGTTGGTCACGGTCAATGTCGCCCGGAACACCGGTGCGCCCATCGTCTTTCCGGTCCGGTGTTCGACCCGCTCGGCGACTCGCAACGCCTGGAGCTCGCCCGTCAGGAACGAGGCCTTGACAAAGGTGACGCTCGGCTTCAGGGCAATCGTTTTCTCGTCAATCGGAGTGGAGGATGCGGCGCTTCGGCCTGCCGCCTGTCCCAGGGCCATGACGGCCAAGAGAAAGAGGACCGCACCCCACCAAACCCTCCAGAGATTCTGCCGGGTCATGATGCTGCCCCCTTTCCCTGTCCGTGTCCGACGTTCATCGCCATGGGCGCCTCTGCCAGCGCTGGCTACAGCTCGGGACCCCGTTCCCCGCTGGCCAAGGACATGACAGGCAGCGCTAGGGCAGCCAGCGCCCAATGCGATTCCAGCGCACCTCCCACCAATGCTTGCCGCGGGACCAGCAGATGAGGAACGCCTTGCCGATCACATCCCGCTCATCCACGGTGCCCCAGAACCTGCTATCCAGGCTGGCCTCCGAGTTATCCCCCAGGGCATACAGCCGTCCGGCAGGAACCAGACGAGGGAGCTGGCTTCCCTCCGGTTCAAGCTGTGCGTTCGAATCGATCGTTTGCGCCTGAGCCAGGAGCGCCCCATTCACATACAAGCGCCCCCCTCCTTCCCTCACCACATCCCCCGGCACACCGATGACACGTTTCACAAACTCCCGGCCATCGGCTTGCGGAAAGTGGAACACGATGATGTCGCCGCGCCGGGGCGGGTGCAGGTGGTACACCAATCGATTCACGAGGACAGAGTCCCCTGGCAGCAGGGTCGGCAGCATCGAGGCTGAGGAGACAGTGAAGGCTTGGATCACGAACGCCTGCGCCAGGAAGAGCAGCCCCGCAACCACTGCCAGCCCGAGGATGCTCTCCGGGACACGTCGCCGAATGGCCGCCAATCCTCTGGCATGTTCTCCGATGGCATCCATCTCGCTCGCCAAGATGCGGCCCGTGGGCCCGCGCACGGAGGGAGCGGTGCGCAGGCTCACGGGCCGCCAGCCGCCTAGTAGCTCTTCTTGGAGCTTTCGCTCTTGGCCGCCACGGGGGCGGACTTCAGGATGCGGATCTGGTCTGCCACCAGCTTGTCGTTCGTGCGATCATACTTCATCCAGACCCGGTCCCCGACCTTGATGTCGTCCAACGTCTTGTTGGCCTTCCCTTGGCGGATGATCGTCTTGTCGGTGACGTCCACTCCAACGTCGAGCGCCTTCTTACCTTCCATGGCCTTGACCACCATGCTCTTGGCGCCGGGCTCCACGGCCGTCACCTCACCTCGGACGCGGTGCACCTCAGCCTTGTTTGCTGTCTGGACCGTCGTCGCCTCGGGGCTCGCGGTCGTCTTCGATGCATCCGTCGCTGCGAGTGCCACCCCAGCCCCCATGGTCAGGGCGCCCGCCGCCAGCAATGCCATCAACACCTTCGCTCCACGCATGTTCGTCCCTCCTCCCATTGTGCATTGTGCATTAGGCTCGGGTGGGATGCATCCCCGAGGTCTTTTCCCCCAGGTACCAGTAGCCCACGAGGGCCCACACCACGAGCAAGACACCCACGCCGACGTCCGTGTAAGACGCCGGGTGCAGTTCCGTGAACTTCCCCGCAAAAGGCGCCACGATCAGCGCCACACCCAGCAAGGCTTCGATCCACCAGTACCCGTACCGCATTGCCGTTCGCTCCTTTCCCATCCCGTCTCCGGCTCGGGGCTCAGGCGCAGCCGGCCCGAGCACCCCGCTGAGCCCGGGAAGTCTCTTCCTCTGTTCCTTGCCCCCCCTCCCCGGACGAATCCACCCGGAAGGGTACGCATGCATCGTGCCACGGGGCCAATTCTGGGAAGGCACAACGGATAAGAGTCCACCAACAGAGGGGTGGGACGTAGCGGCGGGCTTCGGGGCAGGCCCCGGCTCGAGGGTCAGCACTGCGCCCGCAACGGCACGGGCGTGGCCCGCAGGTTCATCTAACTCCGTGTCATCCGGGGTATTGAAGGAAGGTGGATACTCTTGGCAAGGGCAGGTTCAGGGTGACACACGCGTGCCCTTGGGCATGTGCGAGGAAATTTGCCAAACAACCAGGGCGGTCGAATGGAGGGAACCGCGATCAGACAAGAACGTGGACCCCCATGATCAGCCAGCGTCAGCGCTGGGTGTCTTCGGCGGTTGAGGACTTTTGGATCAAGGCTAATTGATGATCCGGGGATACAGCTTTGTCACCACGCTGACCAACACCGTCAGCATCACGACATGCACCGCCAGATCGACGCCCAGGCCGAAAGTCGTAGTTCCCCCGTGAATCATCAAATCTCGCAGGGCGTCCACCTGGTACGTCAAGGGATTGACGCTGGCGATGACCCGTAACCAGGCCGGCATGAGCGCCAGGGGATAGATCGCGTTGCTGGCAAAGAACAGCGGCATGGTGAGCACCTGCCCCATGCCCATGAACCGCTCGCGCGTCTTCACCAGACACGCCACCGCCAGGGAGAGCGTGGAGAAGATGGCCGACCCCAGGACGATGAATGCCGCGACGCCGAGGATCGCGCCGGCGGTGAACCGCGCCTGGATCCTCATGAGCAGTGCCAGGCCGTAGACCAGGCACGCCTGGGAGAGCCCGCGGCCTCCCGCGGACAGGGCCTTGCCCAGCACCAGCGCCGCGCGCGACGCCGGGCTGACCAGCAACTTGTGCAGAATCCCCAGGTCCCGCTCCCAGATAACGGAGATCCCGTAAAAGATGGCGATGAAGAGCACGCTCTGGGCCAGGATCCCCGGGGCCATGAAATCCAGGTAGCGCAATCCTCCAGTGGGAATGTCCCTCACCCGGGAGAAGACGTGCCCGAAGACGAGGAGCCAGAGGGCGGGCTGGATCGCCCGCGTCAGGAGCTCCAGCGGATCGTGGCGCAGCTTCCTGAGCTCGGACTCCGTGACCGCCAGGGTCTGCCGGAAAAAGTCCAGGACGGGAACGTGGTCAGGCAAGGCGATGGACGGTGCGGCGTGTTCGAACAGCATCTCTGTAGCTCCCCCCGGACTCCAGCGAGTCCCCTGCAAAATGGACGAAGACATCCTCGAGGGTGGCGGCGGATCCGGTGGCCGCTTTCAGCTCGGCCGGTGAGCCCACCGCGGCGATGCGGCCCTGGTGCATGATCGCCACGAGGTCGCACAGCTCATCCGCCTCCTCCATGTTGTGGGTGGTCATGAGAATGGTAGTGCGAAACTGGCGACGCAGCACGCGGATTTGATCCCACACGGTGCGCCGGGCAACGGGATCCAGCCCCACCGTCGGCTCGTCCAGGAACAGGACGGCCGGACGGTGCAGCAGCGCCTGCGCGATCTCGAGCCGCCGGATCATTCCCCCGGAATACTGGCGGACCAGGGTATCCCGCGCATCGGTTAGCCCGGTGAACTCGAGGGCGTGCCGGATGCGGTCGTTCCGCTCCGAGGCGGGGACACCGTAGAGTTTGGCCAAGAGGAGAAGATTCTCGTACCCCGTCAGGGCCCCATCGGCGGACAGCACCTGTGGCACGTATCCGATGTGCCTCCGCACCTCATACGCCTGGCGGACGATGTCGAAACCGGCGACCCGCGCGGCCCCCGAGGACGGCGGGAGCAATGTGGCCAGCATCTTGATGGTCGTGCTCTTGCCGGCGCCGTTCGGTCCGAGCAGTCCCAGGATCGAGGCGGCAGGCACGCTGAGGCTCACTCCGTCCACGGCGACCAGCGAGCCGAACCGCCTGGTCAGTTCGCGCAGTTCGACTGCGGCGCCCTCGCCGACGCCGGTGCGACCTCCGCCGGTCCTCACTGGTTCTGACACGATGCGACCACCAGCCGTCACGGGCCCTCCGCCGTCATCCGCCATTGCGCCGCTCCCTTCCAGGATGCCAGGATGTATCTGAACACTAATTGTTAGCAAATCAAATAATAGACTCCCACACCAGCGGTGTCAATAGCCTCTCCACAGGCCTCTCCACAGGCCCGATGGTGTCGGAACGTGCGATCCCGGGATGGCCCAGGGGGGCTACTGCGAGGCCGGGGTCAGTCGTCGTGGCCGGAGAGATTGATCCCGTGGCGGGCAGCCATGCGGTAGAGCGTCCGGCGGGTGACGCCCAGCCACTCGGCCGCCCGCTTCCGATTCCCCTGCGCTCGCTCCAGAGCGAAGAGCAGGTGCCGCCGCTCGACCTCGCGCAGGGGCAGCACCTGCGCGTCCGCGGTGGGCCTCCCTCCTGGGGGGGCCTGGAGGTCGGGCGGGAGGTCCTGCGCCAGGAGGGTCGGATTCTGCGTGAGGATGACGGCGCGCTCGATCGCGTGCTCGAGTTCCCGTACGTTGCCCGGCCACGGGTATGCCGTGAGGAGCGCCATGGCCTCGGGCGCGATGCGCTCGACCCGCTTGCCCGCCTCCTGGGCGAACTTCCGCAGGAAGAATTCCGCCAGAAGGGGGATGTCGTCCCGCCGCTCCCTGAGCGGCGGCAGCGTGACGCTGATGACACTCAGGCGGTAGTACAGGTCCTCGCGGAACTTGTGTGCCTTGACCAGGCTCTCCAGGTGCTGGTTCGTGGCGGCAATCACCCGCACGTCCACCTTGATCGGCTCCGTCCCGCCGACGCGCTTGACTTCGTGCTCTTGAAGCACCCGCAAAAGCCGAGACTGGACACCGGGAGAGACATCCCCGATCTCGTCCAGGAAGCACGTCCCGCCCTGGGCCGCCTCGAAGAGCCCCCGCTTGAGGGCCGTGGCCCCGGTGAAGGCCCCCCGCTCGTGGCCGAAGAGTTCACTTTCCAAGAGGGTTTCGGTCAGGGCCCCGCAGTCCATGGCCACGAAGGGCCGTTGGGCCCGATCGCTGTTGTAGTGGATCGTGCGGGCGATGAGCTCCTTTCCCGTCCCACTCTCCCCCTGGATGAGCACCATGCTCTTCGTGGGGGCTACCCGGGCCACCGTTTTGAAGATATCGAGCATCGGCCCGCTGGCGCCCACCACGTTCTCCAGCCGGTACTTGCCCCGCAGCTCTTGCCGGTAGCGCCGGTTCTCCTGCAGCAGGCGTTTGCGTTCCAGCGCCCGCTGCACCACGATGCGCACCTCGTCCAGCTTGAAGGGCTTGGGGATGTAATCGTAGGCGCCCGCCTTGATGGCCTGGATGGCCGTCTCCACGGTGCCGAAGGCGGTCATCACGACGACGGCCGCCTCGGGGCTGGCCTCCTGGAAAGCGCGGAGAACCGTCAGCCCGTCCATGTCAGGCAGGCGGATGTCCGCCAGGACCACGTCGAACTTCTCGTCCCGTCCGGCCGAGATGGCGGCGGCCCCGGCCGCGCAGGCCGTCACGTGGTGGCCCTCCTTTTTCAGGAGCTCCGCCAGGACAGCCACGATCTCGGGATCGTCGTCCACAACGAGGAGCTTGGCAGACTCCATGGGATCCTCCTACCCAGCGCGGGCGGGCAGCTCCACGATGGCGCGCGTCCCGCGACCCGGCTCGCTGTCCAGGCGGATCGAACCGCCGTGGTCCCTGGCGATCCGCCGGGCGATGGCGAGGCCCAACCCGGTCCCGCCCGAGGACGCGCGGGTGGTGAAGAAGGGCTCGAAGGCTCGCGAGAGGATGTCAGGGGCGATGCCGGATCCGGTATCGCCCACGGAGACCCGGATCGCAGGCGCGTCGCCCTCGCCCGACACCAGTTCCGCGGCCACACGGAGCGTGCCGCCAGTCCCCATGACGTCCAGCGCATTCGTGATGAGATTCAGGAACAGCTCCTGCATCTGACCCGGATCCGCGGTGACGGCCGGAAGCCCCTCCGTGAATACGGGGACGACGGCGATCCCCTTCCGCTGGGACTCCGGCGAAGTCAGGACCAGAAGGTCCTCCAGGAGGGCTTTCACGTCCACGGGGACCCGGGTCGCCGCGGGCCGGGCCGCCCCGAGGAAGCGTCGCGCCGCCGTCACCGCCCGGTCCACCTGCCCCTGAATGCGGCCGAGGCGCTCCCTGATCGCCGGATCGGCCACCTCATCCTCCAGAAGCTGCAGGTGCCCCGAGACGCCCGTGAGGGGCGTGCCCACGTCGTGAGCCATGGCGGCGGCCAGTTCGCCGGCCGCCGCCAGGCGCTCGTTCCGTGCGACCTGCTGCTGGGCCGCGAAGAGCCGTTGGTTTGTCCTGCGAAGCTCCGCCGTCGCCTCGGCGACCCGGCGCGCCAGCTCGGCTTGAAAGGAACCGACCCTGTCCAGCATCCGGTTCAGGCCTCGGGCCACCTGGCCCATCTCGTCCTGCCGGTCCTGGATGGCCCGGGCGTCCAGGTCGCCGGCTTCCGCCCTGCCCATTACCCCCAGGATGCGGCCGAGCGGCGATGCCAGGGCCCGGTTCATGAACACCGATAGGCCCCCCACCAAGAGGACCACGGTGGCCGCGCCCAGGAAAATGGCCTGATGCTCGACCCGCTGCGCCAGGGCATCCACCCTCCCCAACGGAAGGGTCAGAGACACGGCCCCGACACTCCGCCCGTCCTCCCAGACCGGCACGGCGACCCGGCACATGCGCTCTGGGTCCTCGCCCCGCAGGGCCACAACCTCTTGGCCTTCCCGGGCGGCGACTTCTTCATCCGGTCCGGGGGGACGGACCTTCCCGCCGGACGCGCGGGCCACCAGCCCCCGTGGGCCCACGGCATAGACCGTCGCGTCGCGCACAACGCTGCCCCGCCCCAGGATGCTTCCGATCTCTTGCTGGAGGAGAGCCTCCCTGTCACCCCCCTGGCGGGAGGCAGCTGAAGCCGCCAGCTCTCGCGCCAGGGCCAGCCCGCTGTTGCGAATGTCATCTTCCAGGGCGCCTCGGGACAGCCGAACCGTGAGGGCTGTGGTGGCCGCCATGATGGGAAGAACCACTCCCACGGTCAGCCCAAGGATCTTTGCTCGCAAGCTCCATCGGTGCCACATCGCCATCCTCATCCGGCGGCTGCCTGGAATACAACGCACCTGATATGATAGGGGTCGTAACAGGTCCACGCAAGCCGCGCCGTTATGGCCTCACGTCCGCTTCACGCGGAAATCCATCCCAGGCCCTCAGCCACCCCGGCCTGCCCGGGCGGCCCCCAACGCTCGCCATCCCAGGAAAGCGATGCTGCCGATGATCGCGCCGCCGATCAGAACAACGTATTCGACCCTCCCCACAACGCGCTCAAGCCGTTTCAGATAATCGCCCAGCCCATAGCCAACGCCATAGCCAGTTGCGACCATCGTCGGCACGTAGATCACGGCGCCGAGGGCGTTCGCCGCAAAGAAAATCAGCGGCCGAAGGCCCGCGCTTCCCGCCAAAGGGCTGGCTATGAAGCGAAGCCCGGCGATGAACCGTGCCGCGAACACGCCGAAGCCCCCGTACCGGGTCACGAAGCGCCGCGTCGCTTCGAGCCGTGGGGGCGTCAGCAGGACCCACCGTCCGTAGCGCTCGATGACCTTCTGCCCGTACCGCCGCCCGATCCAGTAACCGAGATTATCGCCCGCGATGGCGCTAAGAATTCCGACGACCAAAACCAACGGGAGTCGAAGCTCCCCCTGCCACACCAGGTATCCGGCCAGGACAAGGATCGACTCCTCAGGGACGGGCACCCCCAGGTTCCCGAGGAGGATGAAACCAAAGATGGCCAGATAGCCCCAGTGACTGATCAGTGGTGTCAGGTCGGGCATGAGGCCGGCCCTCCTCAGGCCGAAGGGTCCGCCCGGTGCTCGCCGCCTCAGCTTGGGGCCTGGACGCGCGGCTTCCGCATTCCGGCCAGCAGGACGGCGATGATCCCGGTCAGGAAGATCCCGTCAAAGGTCCCCGCACCGCCGATAGAGGCCACGGGGGCGCCCAGACCCTGAAGGTTTCCCAGGTTCATCAGGTCCGCCCCGATCAGCGTCCCCAGGGTCCCGGCGATGAACGCCGTCCGCGGCGCCGCCCGTGGATCCAAGAGGATGGCTGTCGCCGCCGTCACCAGCGAGGGAAGGAGCGGCGGCAGCGCGATGCCGACACCGGGAACCGGCCGGGCCAGAAGATGCGTCACCAGCGTCACGACGGTGAGAGCGAGCAGGCCCCGGCGGCTGATCCCGAACTTCGCCACGAGGTACATGACGAGCAACACCGGGATCACGGCGCCGCCCACGTTCACCGCGATCACGGTGCTCTGCCGTTCGACCACGGAGGGAATCACGTACTGCATGCCGAAGAACTGGATGATCCGTGGTTCCACCACTCGCTGCGCCGGAAGCTGTACAACCGGGATGTTGATTCCGCTCCCCAAGAGCGCCGCGAAAAGGATGGCGATGGCTGCGCGCCGGCTCAGCCCCAGCCGCTCGTAGGCGTGACCGATGAGGTAATACCGCAGAAAGACCACGACCAGGCCGAGGAGCAGAAGGAATGCCAGGGTATACAGGGGAGGATGCGGAAAGAAATGCAGATCATAGGGCCGCATGGCGCCCTCCGGTGCCAACGCCTCTTGGATCATGCGATCCCGCTGATCCGCAAGAGAGGCCTGGCCGCTCCATACTTTCCCCAGATGGAACGCTATCTCTGATCGATACCATGGGATGTCTGCGAGGCACCGCGGTAGATGTCGGGAGATGCGAACGGCTGTCTTCAGATATTATACGCTACACTGGTCGCGTGGCCCAGTGAATCTGTGGTTTGGGTGAGGCTTTCAGTGCGACCGTCACCGCGGCGTGCGGTGCGCCCCCGGGGGGGGTGATGCGGGCTGGGGTTCCCTGGGGATAATACTCGAAGGTGGTGAGGTTGCCGAGGGCATCGGTGATCGAGGTCACGTTGCCGATGCTGTCGCAGGTGTATTGGGCGCTCCGCCCGAGGTGGTCGGCGGCGGTTGGTGGGTCTTGTCCTCCCCTTGGTGATCTCTTCTCCCAGCGACAACCGTCGGAGAGGCGACGCCGGATACATCCAGGCGGGGGCCGCGCAGCACGGCGGGGAGGGTATCAAAAGGTGAATAAGGTTCCGACGTAGTCTCTCATTATAACCTTCATAACCACCCTACCCCTTTTACCTGCGGCCCCCAGCCATCCGGCTGTGCCGCTTACCCGACGCCGCTGAAGAGACCGAAGATGAGCACCGTCAGGACGAACAGGGTGATCCCCACGTAGAGCCAGTCCCGCTGGGCCAGGAAGAAGAAGACCGACAGGGCCACCCGCACGATGGGCGTCAGGATGAGGAGGAGCATGCCCAGCCCGATGACGGCGTACGGCTTCCCCGCCATTGCTCCCTGGAGCACGGCGGGAAGTGACGTGGGAAAGAATCCCGGGCCACTGGCCTGATGGAAGGTCAGGATGTTCCGGAGGTGGTGAGGAAGCACCCGAGCGTACCCGGTGTCCTGCTTGAATGCGAACGACAGGATCCCCACCAGGATCACCGCCGCGCTGAGGAGGACGCCGAGGCGAAGCGCGTAGCTGATCACCAACTCCATCCGGGTGAGGGGCTCCATGCCGTCGTGATTGATGCCGGCGCTCTTCTCGTCGCTCATCGGATTGTCCCCGCGATCCCCCGCCAGATCATCTGGACCGCGACGACCACCAGCACCACGAGGAACACCTTGCGGATCGCGGTCCCCCGCAGCCTGAGCAGCAGGCGGGTCCCCGCCACCGTGCCCGTCAGGATGCCGAGGGCAACCGGCGCCGCGATGAACGGATGGATGTCCCCGCGGAGGAAGTAAATGCCGGCGCTGGCTGCGGCCGTGACCCCGATCATGAAGTTGCTGGTGGTGGTGGAGACCTTGATGGGGGCCCGCATCATACTGTCCATGGCGATGACCTTGAACACGCCGCTGCCGATGCCAAGGAGGCCCGAGATGAGTCCGGCGAGCCACATCATCCCGAAGCCCTGCGGGACGCCTGTAATCTGATAGCCCACCCGGCGGTTGAGGGCCGGATCGAAGTAGGCCCCGTGCAGGCGCAGGCGCGTGGCCAGGGCGCTTCCCCGCACGCCCGCCGGCACATCCTCCTCACGCGAGCGATACATGGTCCACGCGGCGTGGGTCAGGACAAGGCCGAAGACTACCGACAGCGCCCGGCCCGGCAACACCCCGGCCACCCAGGCCCCCACAACCGCTCCGGTAGTGGTGGCCATCTCCAGGAACATCCCCAGCCGGAGATTGGTAATCTTGTCCTTCACGTACGTGGCGGCGGCCCCACTGGATGTCGCGATAACGGAGACGATGCTCGCCCCAATGGCGTAATGGATGTTCAGGCCGGCCATAAGGGTGAGGATCGGAACGATGATGACCCCGCCGCCCAGCCCCAGCAGAGCCCCCAGGGCCCCCGCCACAACTGAAGAGCCGAACAGGATCACGAAGAACGTCAAAGGTTCCATGGCCCTCCGCTCGGGCTCGCGCCGCCTGGCTGCGGCGCCGCCCCTGTGTCCCTGTGTCCGGACGAGAAAGAGGATCCGGCCGAACGGCCCTGCCCGCGAGAAAAAACTCACAAGTGTCCGAGCTAGATTTACCATGTTATCATAACAGCTACCGCCTGCGATCCTTTTCGGCTGTCCATCGGACAAGGAGCGACGAATGCGACCTCTCCTGAAGCGCGTTTGTCTCATCTCGGTCTCCCTGCTTGCCGTCATCCTGGGGTCCGCCCCCACGACCTGGGGGGCCGATGTCCTGCGCGAGACGCTGAAGAACGGCCTGCGAGTCGTCATCGTGCGGAACACGCTCGCGCCGATCGCGACGACGCAAATCAATTATCTCGTCGGCTCCAACGAAGCGCCGGCCGGCTTTCCGGGCACGGCCCACGCCCTGGAGCACATGATGTTCCGCGGCAGCCCGGGACTGTCGGCGGCCCAGCTTTCCACCATCGCCGCTGCCATGGGCGGCGACTTCAATGCCCACACCCAGCAGGCAGTGACCCAATACTTTTTCGCCGTCCCCGCCGAGGACCTTGATATCGCGCTGCGCATCGAATCCATTCGGATGCGCGGCGTTCTCAGCACTGAGAAAATCTGGCAGTTGGAGCGAGGCGCGATCGAGCAAGAGGTCGCACAGGACCTCTCCAATCCGCAGTACGTGTTTTACTCCAAGCTGCTCAAGGCGATGTACGCAGGAACGCCGTACGCCCACGACGCTCTCGGCACCCGGGAGTCGTTCGATCGCACGAGGGGCGCCATGCTCCGGAACTTCCAAAGGACGTGGTACGCCCCCAACAATGCCATCCTGGTGATCGTGGGCGACGTCGAGCCGGACAGGGCGCTGGAAACGGTGAAACGCCTGTTCGAGGGGATTCCCCGGCGCCCGCTGCCTCCCCGGCCTGCGGTTCAGGTGCCGTCCCTCTCGCCCAAGACCATCACCCTCGATACGGATCTGCCCTACGGCCTGGCCGTCGTGGCATACCGCCTCCCCGGCTACGACAGCCCGGACCTCGCCGCAGGGCAGGTCCTGGCGGATGTCCTGGACAGCCGACGGGGGAATCTCTATGCGCTGGTTCCGGAAGGGAAGGCCCTGTTTACCGGTTTCGACGGCAGCGCGCTCCCCAAGGCTGCTATGGGTTACGCCACGGCGGCGTTTCCCCCTGGGGGAGACGGCTCTGCCCTGATCGTGATGATCAAGGGCATCATCGCCGACTACGTCACCAACGGCATCCCTGAGGATCTCGTGGAGGCGGCGAAGCGTCACGAGATTGCGGACGCCGAGTTCGAGAAGAACTCGGTGACGGGGCTGGCCAACGCATGGTCCCAGGCCCTCGCCGTGGAGGGCCGGACCTCTCCCGACGACGACATCGAGGCCATAAAGAAGGTCACCGCCGCGGACGTGAATCGCGTGGCCAGGGAATATCTGGTCAACGACACGGCTGTCGTCGCGGTGCTCACCCCACGCCCGTCCGGCGCACCGGTTGCCGCCGAAGGCTTCCGCCGGGGCGCCGAGTCCTTCGCCCCCAAGCAGACGAGGCCTGTTCCCCTGCCCGCCTGGGCGAGGAAGGCCGTGGTGCCTCCCGCGGTTCCCACCTCCACTGTGAACCCTATCGTCACCGTTCTGCGGAACGGGCTCCGCCTGATCGTTCAGCCGGAGACCATCAGCCGGACCGCCAGCGTCTACGGCCGGATCAAGACCAACCCCGATCTGCAGGCGCCGGACGGCAAGGAGGGGCTCGCCGAAGTCTTGGGTGGGCTGTTCTCGTACGGGACGACCGCGCTCGGCCGCCTGGCCTTCGAAGAGGCCCAGGACGAGATCGGCGCACGCGTGTCGGCGGGGGCGAGCTTCTCGCTCCAGGTTCCGGAGGATCAGTTCGACCGGGGGGTTCAGCTTTTGGCGGAGAACCTGCTCTCCCCGGCTCTCCCGGAGGAAGCCTTCAAGGTCGTGCAGCAGGAGACGGTGAGCGCGGTGGCCGGGCAGCTCCAAAGCCCCGCCCACCTGGCGAGACGCGCGATGCGCGCGGGCCTCTACCCGAAAGGCGACCCGGCCTTGCGGCAGCCGACGCCCGAGAGCGTGCGGACGCTCACGCTCGAGGATGTCAACGCGTACTACCGCCAGGTGTTCCGGCCCGACATGACGACCATCGTCGTCATCGGCCAGGTGACCCCAGAGAAGGCCAAGGCAACCATCGAGAAATACTTCGGCGAATGGACGGCCACGGGGCCGAAGCCTGACACGGACCTTCCGCCCGTACCGCCCAATCCGCCGACCGCCTCGGTGGTCCCGGATGCCAGCCGGGTGCAGGACGAGGTGACCCTGGCCCAGACCCTGGGCCTGACGCGCTCGCATCTCGATTACTATGCGCTCCGGGTCGGCAACCAGGTCCTGTCGGGCGCCGCGTTCGCCAGCAGACTGTTTCGCGATCTTCGCGAACAAAGCGGCCTCGTCTACAGCGTGGATAGCCAACTGAACGCCGGCAAGAACCGCTCGATCTTCGCCGTCGTCTATGCCTGCGACCCGCCGAACGTGTCGAAGGCGCACGGGATGGTGGAGCGGGATCTGCGCGACATGCAGAACACGCCAATCTCCCCCTCCGAGTTGAGGCAGGCCAAGACGCTCCTGATCCGACGCATCCCGCTCTCGACGTCGAGCACAGACAGCATTGCAGCCCAGTTGCTGGATCTCTCCGTACGGGACCTGCCCCTGGACGAGCCGCTCCGCGCCGCCACGCGGTACCTGCAAACCACGGCGGCAGAGGTGCAGGCCGCATTCGCCAAGTGGATCCGACCGGGCGACTTCGTCCAGGTCACCCTGGGCCCGAAACCAGAGTAGGCCCTCGCCTCTCGGCTCTCGCTTCTCGGCGCTCAGCCCTCGGCGCTCGGAGCTGGGCGCTCTGCTCTTCGCTCGACACCCGTCTCTCCACATACCGACCCGCGGGTTTGACTTGGGCGGGGGAATGAGCTATGATTCATCGCCGACTCCGGAAGGGATGCCGTTTCTCCGTCGAGACGGAGGGCCCGAGAGGCCATGGACAGCCGGGAGAGGGTGTTTCGGACGCTCGAGCGGTCCGGACCCGACCGCCTGCCTGTCTATCACCAGCTATTGCCCGGTGCCCATCTGCGGCACGGCAAGCGCTTGGCGGAACTGCTCCAGCGCTACCCCAGCGATTTCAGCGGTGCCGGTTACTACGGTGACACAGAGTACGGGCCGGCCGCGGGCGTGGGCCATGCGGATGCCTGGGGCGCGATCTGGACACGGGCGAGCGACGATTACAAGGGGCAGGTAACCGGCCATCCCCTGGCCGACTGGTCCGCGCTGGAAACCTACGCGTTCCCCGATCCGACGCAGGTGGGAGACTTCAGCCGCGTCATCGAGATGGTCAGGACCAACCCCCGTCGCCAGTACCTGCCGGTGGATGGAGACACTCTCTTCCAGCGCATGTTCTACCTACGGGGGTTCGAGAATCTCCTGATCGACCTGGCAGAGCGGCGGCCCGAGGTGTTTCATCTCCGGGACCGGATCGTGGGGTTTCTCCTGAAGCGGATCGAGATGTGGCTGGGGTACGGCGTGGATGGCGTGTTTTTCCGGGACGACTGGGGCACGCAGCAAGCGCTGATGATCCATCCGGCCATGTGGCGGGAGATCTTCAAGCCCTCTTACAAGCGTCTGTTCGACGCGGTGCACGCCGGAGGCAAACACGTCTTCTTTCACAGCGACGGGATGATCCGCGCCATCATCCCCGACCTCATCGAGATCGGCGTGGATGCCCTGAACGCTCAGATCCCGTGTATGGATGCCAAGGAACTGGCCGAAACGTTCGGCGACGCGCTCTGCTTCGTGGCCGGGGCCGACCGCCAGCACTACCTGCCCTTCGGGAAACCCGAGGAGGTCGAGGCACATTGCCTCACCCTGGCGGACGCCTTCGGACGGAATAATGGCGGCTACATCGGCGGCGGCGAGATCGCTGGGGACGTGCCACTAGCCAACGCCGAGGCCATGCTCCGCACCTTTGCTACGTACACGTACCCTCGGCCGTAAGCCTACCTCGCACTCGCAATAGAGCTGGATTGCCCGTTCATCACTGCCGACCGCTGTCGGTTCGATCGCACCCGGGCGTACCCGCGTGTCCGCCACCTATCCCGGCTCGGCAAGTTTCCCTGACTTTGGCATCTGCTTTCCAGCCCCCCTCGCGGCTCACGGCTCTCAGCTCGTGGCTCGCCGCTCTCGGCTCTGCTCGCCGCCAGTTACGCCGCCGCCGACCCGATGGAAGGTGGGCACGCTCCACGTTTCGAACTTTTCGCGCAACGGCTGGCCTCACCTGGCAACGTCCCCTTGTACGTCCCGCTCGTTCCCGGGACAGGGTCAGAGCGGCCGCAGGAATTCCCTTGACGCGCGGCCGGAGTTTGGTTAATTTATTAACTAACCGGTCAGATACTTGGAGGTTCTCATGCCCAGGACGAAACCACTCGCCCACTCCCCCCGCTGGCGCCGCCGGCCCGAGGCTCGCCCCCGGCAGATTTTGGAGGCGGCCTTCCGGGTCTTCGGGGCCCGGGGGCTCCACCAGGCAACGCTGGACGACGTGGCCCGGGCGGCGGGAATCACCAAGGGAACCATCTATCTGTATTTCCCCAGCAAGGCCGACCTGTTCGTCGCCATGCTGAAGGCCCGGGTCAATGACATCATGCCTGCGGTCGAGGCACCGGAGGAACGCCGGTCCGGCCCCGCCACGCGCCAGCGCCTATCCGCCCTGGGGCGTCACCTCTACCGGTTCTTCCGCAGCCGGGCGTGGTTGGCCATGTATCGCACCGTGGTCAGCGAGGCGGCCCAATTCCCCGAGGCCGCGGCCCTCCTCTACCGCGAGGGGATCCTGCCCGCCAACCGGCGGCTCGCAGAGGTGATCCGGGACGGAATTGCCAGCGGGGAGTTCCGCGCGGTGGATCCGGTGATCGCGGCCCGCGCCTTCGCGGGGATGTTCCAGGTCTTCGCGGTCTCCCAGGGGTTGCTGCGCGGCCAGCGGATTCTCCCCCTCACCGAGGCCAAAGTCGTCCGGACCCTCACCGAGATCTTCTTCAACGGATTGCTGGTAAGCCGCGGGCGCCCCGCGCGCCGGCGCCCGGTACGAGGTCCCCAATGAAACGCCTGCCCCGCCCCGCCTTGGTGGTCGCCCTCGTCGCGGTCGCGGCCGCCCTCGCCCTCGCCGGCTGGGTCTGGTGGCGGGACCGCCGGGACGCGCGCGACGTCATCCAGGCCTCGGGTCGCATCGAGGTGACCGAGGTGAACGTCAGCTCCAAGGTGACGGGCCGAGTCATCAAGCGGTACGTCGACGAAGGAGTCGATGTGAAGGCCGGCCAGCTCATCGCCATCCTCGAGGGAGAGGAACTGGAGGCCCAGCTCCGGCAGGCCCTCGCCACCCTTCATAGCGCCGACGCTCGGCTCCTCCAGGCCCGGATCAGCCTCCGGATCGAGCCGACCCTGGTCCAGGCCCAGATCCGCCAGGCCGAAGAAAGCCTCCGCTCCGCCGAGGAACGGCTGCGCCTGCTCCAGGCCGGTTCCCGGCCCCAGGAAATCGAAGAGGGCCGGGCCAACCTGGGCCAGAATCTGGCCCGCCTCGAGATCGCTCGCCTGACCCGCGATCGCTACCGCGATCTGCTGGCCGACCGGGTTATCGCCAAGCAAGACCTGGACCGGGCCGAGAGCGACTTCCAGGCGGCCGACGCGGCCGTCCGCGCCACACGCGAGCGACTTGGCGTCCTGGAGGAGGGCTCTCGGATCGAGGACATCCGCGCGGCCCAGGCGGAGCGGGACCGGGCGGCGGCGGCGCTGGAGGCCGCCCGGGCGAACGCCGCAACCCTGGATCTGCGGCAGCAGGATGTCCGGGCGGGCGAAGCGGCCGTCCGCGAGGCCCAGGCCAATGTGCGACGGCTGGAAACCCAGGTGGCCGAGCTGAAGGTGTTCGCCCCGCTGGATGCCACCGTCCTCACCAAGGCAGCCGAAGAAGGCGAGGTGGTGCCGGCCGGAAAGCCCCTGGTCCTCCTGGGCGACCTGGATCACCCGTGGATCAAGGTCTATGTGACCGAGACCGAGGTGGGCAAGGTGAAGCTGGGCGCGCCGGCACGCATCCTGGCGGACAGCTTTCCGCAACAGCCCTTCCGGGGGACGGTCAGCCTGGATCGCGGATGAGGCCGAGTTCACTCCCAAGAACATTCAGACCAAGGAAGAGCGGGTGAACCTGGTGTATGCGGTCAAGATCACGATCGACAACGCCCAGCGCAAGCTGAAGGCCGGAATGGTCGCCGATGCAGAACTGCTCAATGGAGGCGGGACAGGCCGCCAGGGCAAGGCGTCCAACTGACGGCGGATGGGAATGAACGACGCGCCGGCCATCCAGGCCAGGGACCTCACCAAGACGTTTGGGGACGTCACTGCCGTTGATGGCCTGACACTCTCGGTGGCGCCAGGCGAGATCTTCGGCCTGGTAGGCCCCGACGGCGCGGGCAAGACGACTACCATGCGCCTGCTCACGGGCGTCATCCAGGCGACGGCGGGCTCGGCGACGGTGCTCGGCGTGGAGGTCACCCGGAACCCGGAGGCGATCCGCCCGCGCATCGGCTATGTCCCGCAAAGCAGCAGCCTGTACGCCGACCTGTCCGTCGTCGAAAACCTCCAATTCCACGCCGACCTGTTCGGGATCCCCCGGGCCGAGCGGAATCGCCAGATGGCTGATCTCCTGGCGTTCAGCCGCCTCGAGCCCTTTGCCAGGCGCCTGGCGAGGAATCTCTCGGGCGGGATGCGCCAGAAGCTGGCCCTGTGCGCCGCCCTCATCCATCGGCCCGAGGTCCTCTTCCTGGACGAGCCGACCATCGGCGTGGACCCGGTCTCGCGCCGCGACTTCTGGCTCCTGATCTACCAACTCTTGCGCCGGGGTCTCACGCTCCTGGTCAGCACCCCGTATCTGGACGAGGCGGAGCGCTGCCATCGCGTCGGCCTGATGGATCATGGGCGCTTGATCGCCTGTGACGACCCGGCCGGCCTGCGCCGGCTGCTGCCGGGAACCCTGCTGGAACTGCGAGGCCCGGCGCCGGAGGTAGCGGCCGCCCTCATCGGGCGCCTCCCCGGGGTGAAGGAGACCCAGGTGTTCGGCGAGACACTCCACTTGCTGGTCGGAGATGCCGAGCGCGACCTCCCCCGTGTCCGGGCAGCCTTGCAGACTGAAGGGGCGACCGAGGCGCACCTGCGCCCGATCACGCCGAGCCTGGAGGACATCTTCGTGACGCTGCTGCGTGGCCAGCGCCGAGGCACTCCGTCGCTGCAGTGAACCCTTCGGCTGCCTTTCCCTCCCCACCTGCGGGGGGAGGAGGTATATGGGGCGGCAGGTCCTTACCACAGGGTGTCCGCTGTGAACGCTGATCTTGCCATTCAGGTCACCGATCTCACCAAGCGCTTCGGTCGCTTCGTGGCCGTGGACCGGGTGAGCTTCCGGGTGCGTCGCGGCGAGATCTTCGGCTTCCTTGGCCCCAACGGGTCCGGCAAGTCCACGACGATCCGGATGCTCTGCGGCATCCTCCTGCCGACCTCGGGGACGGGCACGGTCGCCGGGTTCGATGTCGCGCGCCAGCCAGAGCAGGTGCGGGAGAACATCGGATACATGTCCCAGAAGTTCTCGCTCTATGAGGAACTCACCGTTCAGGAGAACCTGGATTTCTTCGCCGGAATCTACGGCCTCGCCCACGCCGAGGTCGCGTCGCGGCTGGCGGAGGTGCTCGAGATGGGCGGCCTTGCCGCCTACCGAACCGTGCCGGCCAAAGATCTGCCACGGGGCCTGCGCCAGCGCCTGGCGCTGGCCTCGGCCATCATTCACCGGCCCTCCGTCCTGTTCCTGGACGAACCGACGGCGGGGGTGGATCCCATTTCCCGGCGCGAGTTCTGGGATCTGATCCGGACCATGGCGGCGGCCGGAACCGCCATCTTCGTGACGACCCATTACATGGACGAGGCGGAACACTGCCATGCCCTGGCCTTCATCTACGAGGGGCGGCTCATCGCGGCCGGGCCCCCTGCCCAGGTGAAAGTCGGCCTGCACGGCTGCCTGGTGGAGGTCGCGGTGGAGCCCGGCGACCTCCTCCCCGCCCTGGAGGTCCTCCAGGCCCATCCCCGCGCGCGGGACGCCGCCATGTTCGGGGCCAGCCTCCACGTGACCCTGGATTCCGCCGAGGCCATTCCCGCCATGCGGACCTCCCTCGAGGAGCGCGGCATCGCCGCCAAGGGCATGGAGGCCATCGTCCCCTCCCTGGAGGACGTCTTCGTGTCCCTGGTTGCGCGCGAGGTGGAGGCGTGACTTCCCGCATCTGGCCCATCATGCGCAAGGAGTTCCTCGAGATCTGGCGCGATACCCGCTCCCTCGCCTTCGTCTTGGTCATGCCGGTCCTGATGCTCCTGCTCTACGGATACGGCATCAGCTCGGACGTGAAGCGCGTGCCCCTGGCGGTCTACGACCGGGATGGGCAGCCCCCGGCCCGCGAGCTGGTCCGCCGCTTCACCAGCACCGAGTATTTCGTGGAGGCGGTCCGGGTGGGGAGCCTGCGCGAGCTCCGGCAGGCCATCGACCGGGGGGACGCCAGGGTCGGGCTGATGATCCCCGAAGACTTCAGCCGGAACCTCGGCGCGAATCGTCCGGCGCCGATCCAGTTCGTGGTGGACGGGTCGGACTCCAACACCGCCAGCATCGCCATCGGCAACATCGCCTCCATCAGCAGGAGCACGGAACTCGCCCCGCGCGACCTCCGGTCGCAGGTGTTCATCACGCCCAAGGCCGAGAACCCGGTCCCCATCGAACTCCGCACGTGGGTCTGGTACAACCCGGAGCTGAAGAGCTCCAACTTCCTGGTCCCCGGCCTCACCGCGGTGATCCTAATGATGCTGGCTGCCATCCTTACCTCGCTGACCGTGGTGCGCGAGTGGGAGCGGGGAACCATGGAGGGCCTCATCGCCTCGCCCTTGCGCCCCTACGAGTTGATGGTCGGCAAGATCCTCCCCTACGTCGTCATCGGCCTGGTGGACGTGGTCTTGATCCTCCTGTTGGGGGTCCTCTGGTTCCGCGTCCCCCTCCGGGGGAGCCTTCTCCTGCTCATGCTCTCCTCGACCATTTTCCTGCTGGGGGGCCTGGGCATCGGCCTGTTCATCTCGGCCGCCACCCGGAGCGTCCAGGTCGCCTTCCAGTTGTCCATCCTGGCCACCATGCTCCCCGCGCTGCTCCTCTCGGGCTTCTTCTACCCCATCGAGAACATGCCCGCGGCCTTGCGCGCCATCACCTATCTGGTCCCCGCCCGCTACTTCCTGGTTGTCATCCGAGGCATCTTCCTCAAAGGTGTGGGCCTGGCGGTCCTCTGGAAGGAACTCGTGTTTCTGAGCCTCTTCGCCGGGCTCATGCTGGTGGCCAGTTCCGCCAAGTTCCACAAGCGGCTGGAGTAGCGACGTGAGAACCGTTCGGCGGAATCGCCTCCTGGCCCTGATCACAAAGGAATTCATCCAGATCCGGCGGGATCGACGGCTCCTGCCCATTCTCCTCATCATGCCGGTGATGCAACTGATCATCCTGGGATACGCCGTCTCCTCGGACATCAAGAACCTTGCCACGGCCGTCTGCGACCTGGACCGGACCCCGTCGAGCCGCGCCTTCGCGGACCGGTTCTCGACCTCGGGCTACTTCGACATCCGCTACCGCCTCGACGACGAGCGGCGGATCAAAGGGTTGATGGACGCCGGGCGCGCGCGGGTCGGCATCGTCATCCCTCCCCGCTTTGCCGCCAAGCTGGCCCGGCAGGAAACGGCGACCGTGCAGCTCTTGCTGGACGGCAGCGACTCCAACACCGCCAACGTGGCCCAGGGCTACGTCACGCAGATCGTCAATGCCGAGGCCGGCCGGATCATCCTGGAGCGTCTCGGACCCAAAGGCGTCCTGCCGGTCGGCGTGGACCCGACGGTGCGCGTCTGGTTCAACCCGGACTTGAAGAGCGTGAACTTCATGGTGCCGGGAGTGATTGCCCTGATCCTGACCATCGTCACCATGACCATGACCGCCACGGCCATCGTCAAGGAGAAGGAGCGCGGAACCATCGAGCAGTTAATCGTCAGCCCGATCCGTCCCTACCAGCTCATGCTGGGCAAGGCGATCCCGTTCGTCATCATCGGCTACGCGGATATTTTCATCGTGGTCCTGGCCGGACTCCTCTGGTTCCGCGTCCCCATCGCCGGCAGCTTCAGCCTGCTCCTGGTCCTGTCCGGCCTGTTCATCATGACGACGCTGGGCCTGGGGCTGCTCATCTCCACCGTCAGCCAGACCCAGCAGCAGGCCATGATGCTCGGCTTCTTCGTGAACCCGCCCTTCATGCTGCTCTCGGGCTTCATTTTCCCCATCGCCAGCATGCCGGAGCCCATGCAATATCTCACCTACCTCATCCCCCTCCGATACTTCCTGGTGATCATCCGCGGCATCTTTCTGAAGGGGATCGGGTTCGGCATCTTGTGGCCCCAGGCCGTGATCCTGCTCCTCTTCGGGATCGGCGTCCTGACCCTGTCGGCCCTCCGGTTCCAGAAGCACCTCGGGTAGCCCCCACCCGACCCCAGCTGGATCGTGGCCCCCCGCGTGCGCCCGCGTCATTTCTCCCTTCGGTTTGAAACAGCCGGGCGGATGTGGTAATGTGGCCTGACCTTCCTGACGCCCCCCTGCATGGCCTGGGGAGCGCCAGGGGAATGCCCGGCACTGCGCCCGCGGAGATGCCCAGCACGCAGCCATGCCGCTGCGACGGAATGTCTGAAGACAGGTTTCCCGCACATGGGGGGTGACCGATGATCTGGAACGACGAGTTCGAGACGCTCCCGCGCGAGGCGATGGAGGCGCTCCATCTCAAGCGCCTGCGGGACCTGACGGACCGGGTGTATTCCACCGTGTCGTTCTACCGGCGGAAGCTCACGGAGATCGGCTACAAACCGGGCGACCTCCGCAAGCTGGAAGACCTGTCCCGCCTTCCCTTCACCACCAAGGACGACCTGCGCGAGAACTACCCCTTCGGCCTCTTCGCCGTCCCCATGGAGCGGGTCGTCCGGATCCACGCCTCCTCGGGCACGACGGGCAAGCCGGTCGTGGTGGGGTACACGCGCCGGGACGTCGACACATGGTCCGAGCTCATGGCCCGCACGCTGTCCTGCGGCGGCACGACGAGCGGCGACATCGTCCACAACGCCTACGGCTACGGCCTGTTCACGGGCGGCCTGGGCGCCCACTACGGGGCCGAGAAGATCGGGGCCGCCGTGATCCCGATGTCCGGCGGGAACACCAAGCGGCAGATCCTGATCATGAAAGACTTCGGCTCCACCATCCTTTGCTGCACCCCCTCCTACGCCCTGAACATCGCCGAGGTGATGGCCGAGGAGGGCGTGGAGCCCTGCCAACTCCGGCTAAAGTGCGGCCTGTTCGGCGCCGAGCCGTGGACCGAGGGGATGCGGCGAGAGATCGAGAAGAAGCTCCACATCCACGCGCTGGACATCTACGGACTCTCCGAGGTCATCGGCCCCGGCGTGGCGTCGGAATGCATCGAAGAGAAGCACGGGCTCCACGTCTTCGAGGACCACTTCATCCCGGAGGTCATCGACCCCGAGACCGGGAAGCCACTCCCCCACGGCGAGGCGGGAGAACTGGTGTTCACCACCCTGACCAAGGAGGCGTTTCCCGTCCTGCGATACCGCACCCGGGACATCTCGCGCCTCCTGCCGACTGCCTGTTCCTGCGGACGTACGCTGCTCCGGATGGAGCGGATCTCCGGCCGGACGGACGACATGCTGATCATCCGCGGCGTGAACGTCTTCCCCTCCCAGATCGAGTCGGTGCTCATGGCGGTGGAGGGGGTGGAGCCCTACTACCAGCTTGTGGTCTCCCGCGAGGGAACCCTGGACGTCCTGGAGGTCCACGTCGAGGTCAACGAGTCGATCTTCACGGACGAGATCAAAGGCCTCGAGCGGCTGGCGAAACGGGTGGAGGACGAGATCAAGGATCTGCTCGGGGTCTCCTGCAAGGTGCGCCTCGTCGAGCCGAAGACGATCCAGCGGAGCGAGGGCAAGGCAAAGCGGGTCATCGACAAGCGGAAGCTCTGACCGGGACAGGAGGGCCTGCCATGCGCATGGAGCAGATCTCGATCTTCCTGGAGAACAAGTCGGGCCGCTTGGCCGAGGTCACCGACGTCCTCGCCTCCGCGGGTGTCAATATCCGGGCGCTGTCCCTGGCGGACACGGCCGATTTCGGCATCCTCCGCCTGATCGTGGACAAGGTCGATCAGGCCAAGCAGGCGCTCAAGGACAAGGGGTTCACGATCGGAAGGACGGAAGTCCTCGCCCTCGAGGTGCCGGACCGGCCAGGCGGCCTGGCCGAGATCCTCCGGATCCTGGGGAAGGCCGGGATCAACGTGGAATACATGTACGCGTTCGTCCAGCGTTCGCTGGACAACGCCATCGTGATCTTCCGCTTCGACGAGCTGGAAAAGGCCATCCAGGTGCTCACCGGGGCCGGCATCCGCATCCTTCGCGGGGAGGAACTGTACGCCCTGTGAGGTTTCCGACCCGCCGGGGGTCGGTTCTACGGAGGAAGGGCCTACTGCCCCGGCGTGATTCGCTTCCGCGTGGCTCTGCCTCGCGGGACCCTGGAGCGCGCGGCCTACGACCACAGCGGCAATCCAGCCGGCGATCTTGATCACCCTCCTAACCTGTATCCCGCTTGACATGCCTCGACTCCGGTGATAAACATATTGAGAATATTTCTCAATCTGATCAACCTACCATGCCACGCAGCCAACTGACGCAGGCACTCCACGATCAAGGGCTGAGGCTCACCCGCTCTCGCCGGGCGGTCCTGCAGGTGCTCTCCGCCAGCTCGGAGCACCTGAAGGTGGCGGAGGTGCACCGGCGCGCCCGGAGGATCGAGCCGCGGGTCGGCCTGGCGAGCGTCTACCGCACCATGGATCTCCTGGAACGGCTTCACCTGGTCAAGCACGTCCACATGGAACACCGGCACCGCCACTACGCTCGGATCACAGAGCACCATGGTCACCACCTGGTGTGCAACGGCTGCGGGCTCGTCGTGGAGTTCACGGATTGTCAGTTGGAGCGCCTGGCTCGGACCCTCGCCCGGCGGACGAAATTCCAGATCGAGGGTCACTGCGTGGAGTTCTTTGGCCGCTGCCGGAAGTGCCGCAGGCAAGCCAGCGACCATCCCTCCCGAAGAAGGAGAAAGCCGTGATAACCTATCTGGGGAAATTGAAGGTTCCCCCGCTTCTGGTTTTCCTTTTTCTTCTCGCCGCCTGTGAATCGCGGCCAGCGCAGACTCAGTCTGCAGGTCCTCAGAAGCTGACTGTGGTGACCACTCTGACGGTCCTGGCTGACCTGATCCAGCAGGTCGGGGGCGACAAGGTCCAGGTGAAGGCCTTGGTGCCCCCCGGAGGGGAAGTCCACACCTACCAGCCGACCCCGGATGACATCAAGAGCGTGGCCCAGGCCAAGATTGTTTTCTACAATGGCGCCCACCTGGAAGAGTGGCTCGACGAGACGATTCGCAGCGCCGGCAAACCGAACCTGCCGATCGTGGTCCTGTCGGATGGTCTATCCCTCATCAAAGAGTCGGGCGACGAGCCAAACCCGCACCTGTGGCTCGATGTGACCAACGCCAAGGCATATGTGGAGAAGATCCGTGACGGTCTGGGCAAGGTGGATAGCGCGAATGCCGGGTATTACGCGGACCGCGCCAAGAGCTACCTCCCCCAATTGGACGAGCTGGACCAGTGGATCCAGACGGAGGTGGACAAAATCCCCAAGGCGCGACGGAAACTCGTCACCTTCCATGACGCCTTCCCCTATTTTGCCAAACGCTATGGGTTTTCTCTCCACGGGGCGCTCGTCGCCAGCCCCGGCAAGGAGCCTTCGGCCGGCGAACTCGCCGCCCTCGCTCGGCGGATCAAACGGGAGCAGGTGCCGGCCGTCTTCGCCGAGGCCCAGTTCAACCCCAAGGCGATGGAGGTCCTGGCCAGCGACACGGGGGTGCGGGTGATCACGAATCTGTACAATGACACCCTGTCGACCGGCCCCGAGGCCAACACCTACATCGCCATGATGAAGCACGATGTGACAGAGATTGTAAACGCGCTCAAATGAATTTCGGAATGCGGAATTGAACCCGATGGATAAGAAGCCGTGGAAGTACTGCTTGGAGGTGCGGGACCTGACTGCGGGCTATGGCGGCAAGCCGGCGATTGAGGGGGTCACCTTCGCTGTCGCGCCGGGACAGATGGTCGGCGTGATCGGGCCCAACGGCGCCGGGAAGAGCACGCTGTTCAAGGCCATCCTGGGCTTGATCCCTCGGCAGCGGGGCGAGATCCTGCTGCACGAGGCCCCGGCCCTCTCCCAGCGGCCCCTCATGGGATACCTGCCCCAGCTCGAGGAGATCAACCGGGACTTTCCGGTTTCGGTGGAAGACGTGGTGATGATGGGCCGCTACCCGCGGGTTGGTTGGTGCCGCCAGCCTCGACCTGCGGATGATTCCGTCGTGCGTCAGGCGCTCGCGCGCGTGGACCTTGTCCCTCACGCTGGGACGCAGATCGGCCGACTCTCGGGCGGACAGCAGCAGCGCACGCTTTTGGCTCGTGTCCTCGCCCAGGATCCCCATCTCCTCCTCCTGGATGAGCCCGTGAGCGGCGTGGACGCCACCACCCAGCACGCGATCTTCGCCCTGCTGGAAGAACTGCGGGAGAACGGCAAGACCGTCGTGGTGGCCACCCATGATTTGAACTGTGTCGTCGAGCGCTTCGACCAGGTTCTGTGCATCAACAGGCGAGTGATTGCCTACGGTCCGCCCAAAGAGGTCTTCCGCGAGGATACCCTGAGCAGGACCTACGGAAACCATCTGATGGTCGTGCAGGTGGGGGACCGGCGCGTGGTGGTGGCGGACGAACACGGACACTAACGGATGGACGTGAAACGTGAAAGGTGAAACGTAAGACGATCGAAGCGCGCCGCCTCACGGCTCACGTTTCACGTCTCACCTTTCACGATGTATGAGAATGATCGATTTGCTCGTGGCACCATTCGAATTCGGCTTCATGCAGCGGGCCTTCGTGGGAGGCGTGCTGGTGGGGGCCATCTGCGCCCTGGTGGGGACGTACGTGGTGCTGCGGGGGCTGGCCTTCGTTGGCGATGCCCTGGCCCACGCCGCCTTCCCCGGGGTCGTCATCGCCTATCTCCTCAAGGGAAACATCTACGTCGGTGCCACCATCTTCGCCCTGGCCACTGCGCTGGCGATCGGCCTGGTCTCCCGGCGCGGCCGGGTGAGCTACGACACGGCCATCGGCATCCTGTTTGCCGGCGCCTTCGCCCTGGGCGTCCTCCTCATGAGCACGATCCACGGCTATACCGTGGACCTGTTCAGTTTTCTGTTCGGCAATGTCCTGGGCATCTCGACGCGGGATCTGCTGTTGGTGGGAATCCTCGGGGCGATCGTGGTGCTGACGATCATCCTGTTCTACAAGGAACTCCTCCTCCTCTCCTTCGACCCCACCGTGGCGGAGGCCATGGGATACCCGGTGCAGGCGCTCAACTATCTCCTCCTCGGCCTCATCGCCCTGACGATCGTCATTTCGATCCAGGCGGTGGGCATCATCCTGGTGGTCGCCCTGCTGGTCACCCCCAGCGCCACCGCCTATCTCCTCACCGAGCGCTTTTTCCGGATGATGATCCTGGGCGTCGTCCTGGCCGCTCTCGCTGCCGTGATCGGCCTCTATCTCTCCTATTATCTCAACGTGGCCTCGGGGGCCGCCATCGTCCTCGTGAGCACGTGCCTCTTCTTCCTGGTGCTCGCCAGCCGGCGACTCTGGGCCGCCAGGACACGTCAGGCCTGAACCCGCCCGGGCAGCGACCCCTGCCCCCTAATCCCGCTGCTTGCCTTTCCCCTTTCTCTTCCGCCCCACCGGAGCAGCTCCGGTCCGAGCTGGGGTCCGTGCAGGCGTCGCCTGCGCCCGCGCCTCGGGCCGGAGATCCCACGCCTCGCGCGCGACCTCCTCGCCGCCGAACTTGCGGACGCTCCGCATGAGCCGCTCGAGATGCCCCTCATGCGGGCCAAAGGCCGAGCGCGGGATAAGCGGCAGATTCCCGCCGATGGCCTGGATCGTCTCGCGGCCCAACCGGTCCAGCTCGGAGCGCTCCAGCCGGACCGCCATGGCCAGGGCCTCGCTCAGCGTGATGTCGCTCGCCGCCACGCGCTCGCATTTCTTGATCATCGCCTGCAAGGGTTGCACGCGGTTCCGGATGTCGGCCACCCGCCCCCTGGGGTCGGCCAGTTCCTTGACCATCTTCAGAACCCCGGCATGCTCATGCTCCTCCAGTGCCATCTCCCACCAGATGCCCCCAACGGCCGGCACGTCGCTGAACTTCCCGTAGAAGTGCGTGTACAGGCGACCCACCCGCTCCTCCAGCTCGATCAGTTGATCCAGTGCCGCATGAATGCGCATCCGGCCTCCTGCTCCTTACGGCCCTTGGACCTTCAGGAGCGGCAACACCCCTTCCAGCTCTCCCTTCATGACTGGGTGCTGGTTGCCGCCCACCGACCGCGCCTTCTGCGTCACCTGCTGTTCCAGGTACTCGTATAGCTCCTGCAGCGTCACGATCCCGTCGTGGTTGAGATCCGCTGCCCCCTTGAGGCCCTCGATCAGGTAGTAGGTGAAGACTCCGTGCCCCAACTCGGGCAGTTCCAGGGAGACCTCCGCCGGCCGGGAGGCGGTGAGAATCGCGCGCCCCTTCGACCGCGTGAGCCGCTCGAGAAAAAGGTCGTCCACGTTCATCGCCCGCGTCTTCTTCGAGGCGAAGGTGCGACCGCCCGCGGCCCCGCTGTAGCACGCGTCCAGGAAGACGACCACCCGCTCGGCCTCGATGCGGTTGAAGATAGTCTGCAACTCGTCCATCGGCAACGCGGTGGAATACAGGTCGTCCGGGTCGGCGTCGATCGGCACCAGGTACTTGGCCAAGCCGTCCCGCTCGACGCCCTGCTGGTCCACCTCAGGCGCCCCGTGACCCGCGAAGAAGATGAGAACCGTGTCATCTTTCTTCGCAGAGCGGGCCAAGTAGGTCCCGAGGGCCCATTTGATATTCCGAAGAGTGGGTTTGCGCTCCGTCTGATCCGTCAAGAGGAGTACGTGCTCTTGCTTGAAGCCCGCCGGACCGATGAGGATCTGGTAGAGCCCCTCTGCATCGGGAACTGTGTAGCGCAGTCTGGGAACCTCTGAACTCTCGTAGCGCCCCGCCCCGATGACCACGGCCCACTGATCGCGGGATGGCGGGGCTGGGGGTGGTGGCGGCAGGGTCTCGACGACCTTGGGCTTGTCGTAGAAGACGGTCCGGATCTCCTGGTGCATGGTGCCGTCGGGCTCGCTGGCGCTGACGACCACCACATTGGCGCCCTCCCGGAGCGTCACCGGCGTGCTCGCGGCCAGCGACTTTGGGAGGTTCCGCTCGGTCTGCTGGTGCACCTCGACTCCGTTCAGGCTTACAGTCACTCGTGCGATCCCCTTGCTCGAGATAGCGAGAGCGGCGACCACGCTGGCCTCGTCGCTCAAGTGGCTCTTATCTTCTGGATAGCGAACGCTTACGGTGAGCGGGACCCGCTTCTCATAGTGGACAGCCCGGACCTCCTGAGAGATCGTTCCATCTGGCTCCATGGCGGTGACAACGAGGGTGTTCGAGCCCTCGCGAAGCTGAATAGGGAGATTTACCGCCAGGGATCGCTGCGGCGTCTGCCCCCCCAAATGCGAGATCTCCACCCCATTGAGGCTGACCACCACTCGGCTCACTCCCTCGCCGCCCGTCACCATCCCAGCCAGACCGATCGTTTCCTGCTCTACGCGAGCCTGGTCTTGGGGCGAAGAGAGAGCCGGCCCCGAAAAATAGGACAGGCGTTTAAGTGAAAACTCTGCTCTACTGGACGGGACGAATCGCCGTCCCACAAGGAGAGCAGCCCATGAAACGGTCCCGACGGAATCACGCACCGGCCTTCAAGGCCAAGGTGGCCCTGGCCGCCTTGAAAGGGGATCGCACCCTGGCCGAGTTGGCGCAGCAGTTTGATGTCCACCCCAACCAGATCACGCAGTGGAAGGCCCAGCTCCTGGAGCGGGCGCTGGAGCTCTTCGCCACCCCGGCCGAGCGTCAGGCCGGCGCGCCCGACGTGAAGGCCCTCCACGCGAAGATCGGCCAGCTGGCCATGGAGAACGATTTTTTGGCCGGCGCGCTCGGTCGGCTCCCCGATGCGAGCGGCACGCGATGATTACCCCCCAGCACCCCCTGTCGGTGACGCGTCAGTGTCGTCTGGTGGCCGTGGCCCGGTCATCGGTGTACTACACGCCCCAACCGGTCCCGGCGGCCACCCTGGCCCTGATGCGGCAGCTCGACGAACTGCATCTCCAGCATCCCTTTGCCGGCAGCCGGATGCTCCGGGACCTGCTGCGCCTCCACGGCGTGCCCGTGGGGCGCAAGCACGTGGCCACCCTGATGCGCCGGATGGGGATTGACGCGCTCTACCGGCACCCCCGGACCACCCAGCCGCACCCGGGGCACCGGGTGTTCCCGTACCTGTTGCGCTCCCTGGACATCACGGCCCCCAACCAGGTGTGGGCCATGGACCTGACGTACATTCCGATGCGCCGGGGCTTCCTCTACCTGGTCGCCGTGCTGGACTGGGCGACCCGCCGGGTCTTGGCCTGGCGCCTCTCGAACACCCTGACCGGGGACTGTTGCCTGGACGCCCTGGACACCGCGATCCGGGCTCACGGCTGTCCCAGGATCCTGAACACCGACCAGGGCAGTCAGTTCACCGGCACGGCCTTCGTCGACCTCGTGCAGCAGCATGGCATCGCACTCAGCATGGACGGCAAGGGGGCCTGGCGCGACAACCTCTTCGTCGAGCGCCTGTGGAAGAGCGTGAAATACGAGGAAGTGTACCTGCATGCCTATGACACCGTGGCCGAGGCCCAGCAGCACCTGGCCGTCTACTTTGCCTTTTACAATCAGGGCCGGCCTCACGCGGCGCTGGACGGCCAGACCCCCGATATGGTTTACTTCGCCGCGTTGCCTCAGCTCGAGGCAGCGTAACGTGACCCCGGCAGAGTGTCACTTATCACGCCTGGTTTGCTGTCCAACTCTGTGGGGCCACCGCAAAGAGCGTCACCTGGAAGGGCGGTGGGGGCGGGGCAGCGACGACCGGTGGCGCTGGTGCTAGCGACGGCGCAGGAGGAGATGGTGTGGCCACGATCGGAGGCGCGGGTGTGGGAGTCTCCAACGGCGGCGTCACAACAGGGGGCGCAGGCGGCGGTGTCTTGACCGGCGGCGGCGTGACAATCACGGGTGGCGTTGCCGTGGGAGTTGGCGGGGCGGCCGGCTTGTCGAAGTAGAGCGTCCGCGCCTCCTGCTGGGTCGCGCCTCCCGGATCAGCGGCCGTTACGAGGAGGATGTTCTTCCCTTCCCTAAGCATGATCGGAATTTCGAGGGCCACCTCGGTTTTGGGCGTGGTTGTCGCATCCTGTCGCGAGACCTCCACGCCGTTCAGGGTGACCGTCACCCGAGCCACGCCTGTGCCACCCGTCGCCTTGCCGGTCACTGTGATTCCTTCGGTGGTCACCCGGGCCTGATCCTTCGGCTCGCGGAGAGCCACCTGGAGCGGTGCCGGCCCGGTTCGGTCAACCGCGAGGACCTCGAAGGCGAGAAAATTCAAGTGCTCAGCCTCCGTGCTCCCACTTCCCACCGCCTTGACGAACTGTCGGACCTCGGGGGCGTACCAGATGACGAATCCCTTCTCTGCCTCCATCCCCCTTCCACGCTGTTGCCTCCATCTCAGGGATTCGACTATCCGGAAAGCTTTGAACGTTCCGGCAAGCGTCTGAACGTCTTCGTACGCCTCGACCTTCCAAGTAAATGCAACCGACGCGGACCCGCTAGGATTCCACGAGCGGTGCCAGGTGAACCGATCGTACCCATTCTTTCCCACCGCAAGGGGCCATGCCAGCTTTGGTGGAGGGTCGAACGCCATCATATCTTCCCCTCTGCGGACCTTGGCAACCGCGAGGTCTTTGGTGAGCTCGATCTCCCGGCCGGCCCCCGCCGAGAAGACGTAGCGATTGTTCTCGATCCTGATCAGCTCATACTCCCCGTCACTCCGGATCCACTTCTCGCCGAGGGTGTAGGTCGGGCGCTCGGCCCGCGGCCCCTGGCTCACACCGGGCTGGACGGAAGCGCATGCGGATACGGCGAGCGTCAGCAGAAAAAGCAGGACCCCGCGGACACCTCTCACGTCCACCTCCCTCGCCAGGCGCCTGGCTCGAGAGAGTTCAGGCCACCGAAAAGGCAGATGCCATGGATTTTATCATTCCCTGCGGCTCGGATTCCACAAGGATATTGGGAATGGTCTGCGCCCAGCTTCGGAGACTGCAGCTCACGCGCTCTCTCGCACATCAGCCCACCCCCTCAGAGGTTCATGAGCCCGACCCCCGCCACCGTAACCGCGGCCCCCAGGACGGTCTGCCGGGACGGGCGCTGGCCCAAGACCCACACCTCGAACGGCAGGGTGAAGAGCGGCGATGTGGACGCCAGGACGTTCCCGATGGCCACCCCCCCGAACTTGATCCCCGCGACGAAGAGGAGGGAGCCGAAGGCGCTGATGAGGCAGATCAGGCCCAGGCGTTTTCGCTCGGCCGGCCTACTCGCTGCAATGGCGTCAACCGTGCCTCGGATCCATGGCGTCAACCAGAGGAAAAGACCGCCCATGGGGATGCGGACGGCCGCCGCAGCCACAACCGAAGCGGCCTCTAGTGCGGGCTTCATGATCACCGCCGACGCGGCCCAGGCCATGGCCGCCGCGAAGACGAGCCGCATGCCCCGGCGCGTCGCGCGGCGCTCGCTTCCCCCGTCGCCCTTGCCCGCGATGATCAGGACGAGCCCCCCCATCACCAGGAGGATTCCGGTCGCCCGGGGGAGCGTCACCGGCTCCCCCAACAGGCCCATGCCCACCAGCGTCGTGAGGAGGGGGTTCGCCATGCTGAGAATCAGGGCCCGGGTGACCCCCAGATGGTCCATGCTGGCAAAGAACAGGGAGTCGCCCAATCCCATGGAGAGGATGATGGAGGCCCAGAGCGTCAGGACGACCCATAGCGGCATCCGGACCACCTCGCCCCCATGCCCCGTAGCGAGCGCCAGGACGACCAGGATGCTCCCGGCCACGGTGGAACGCACCGCGGTGATGCCGGCCGGCGTGAAAGTTCCGGATAGGGAGCGGACGAGCAAACTGGTGGCGGCCCACGTCATCCCGGTCCCCAGGCCGCTCGCGATTCCCCACGTCAGGTCAGTCATCGGCCACGTCCGATGTATCTCTCCCCCGATGTGACGCCTTCGGCATCCGCACCTCCTGGCCGGGTTCCCGGCAGACACTTCGCAAAACGCAAAGCCGACCCGGGGATCGGGTCGGCTCAACGCGCCTGCACGCTCAAGGGCGAGCGATCCTCCGGCCTCTCTTCTCCACCCTACTTCGCCTTCTCCTCTTCGGTCCGCCCGCCACGGGAGCCCGGCCGCGCGATGTTGTGCTTCTCGATCCGGTACAGCAGGGTATGGCGCGTGATACCGAGGTAGCGCGCGGCCCGGGATTGATTCCAGTCGTGCTTCTGCAGCGCCCGCAGGATCAGCTCTTTCTCCACCTCCTCCAGCGACAGGCCGGCCTCGGGCAGGCTCACCGGGAGGGGGGCGGCCTCCTTGGCCTTGGGCGCGCGAATCGTCTCCGGCAGGTCGGCCAGGCCGATGAGATCCCCCCGGTGGAAGATCATGGCCCGCTCCAGCGCGTTCTCCAGCTCGCGCACGTTGCCGGGCCAGTCGTAGCTCTCCAGCGCCCGGAAGGCCTCGGGGGCGATGGTCAGGCGCGGGGAGGCGCCCAGCCGCTTCAGAAAGTGCTGGGCCAGCGGCCGGATGTCCTCGCGGCGCTCGCGCAGCGGCGGGATCTGGAGGGGGACCACGTTCAGGCGGTAGTAGCAGGTCCTCGCGGAACTCGCCCGCTTGGATCGCCTTGCTCAGGTCCTTGTTGGTAGCGGCCAGCACCCGGACGTCCACGCGGATCAGCTTGTTGTCCCCGACCCGCTCCAGCATTCGTTCTTCCAGGACCCGCAGGATCTTCACCTGCAAATCCGGTCGCATTTCGCCGATCTCGTCCAGGAAGACCGTGCCCCCTTCCGCCGCCTCGAACTTCCCGACCCGGTCGCGGATGGCCCCGGTGAAGGCCCCCCTCACGTGGCCGAACAGCTCGCTCTCCAGCAGGGTCTCCGGGATGGCGGCGCAGTTGACCGGCACGAAGGGTCCGTGGGCCCGCGGAGAACGGCCGTGGATGGCCCGGGCGATGAGTTCCTTCCCCGTCCCGCTCTCTCCGAGGATGAGGACCGTGGTCTCGGTGGGCGCCACCCGGATCACCAGCTCGAGGACCTGTGCCATCGGCGGGCTCTCGGCGATGATCGCATCCAGGCCGCTCCGCTCCTTCAGCTCCTCGCGCAATGTCACGTTCTCGCGCTCCAGCTCCTTGAGCTGCAGGGCCTTCTTGATGGTGAGCTTCAGCTCATCCCGGTTGAAGGGCTTGCTGATGTAATGGAAGGCGCCGGCCTTCATGGCCTCCACCGCCATCTCGATGGTCCCGAAGGCGGTGAGGATGATCACCTGGACGTTGGGATCCACCTTGCGGACGCCCTCCAGGACTTGGAGGCCGCCCATCCCGGGCATCCGGACATCGGTGACCACCAGGTCCGCCCTCTCCTTCTTCAGGAGGTCGAGCCCCTGCTCCCCGCTGCTGGCCGTGAGGACGGCGTACCCCTCCTGCGCCAGGTTGTACTCCAGGACGCGCCTGAGGCTCTCGTCGTCGTCGATGACCAGAATCTTCACACGCCTCATACCCGTATGGCTCCCTCCAGCGGCAGCGTCACCACGAAGGTAGTTCCCTTGCCCCGCTGGCTCGTGACCCGGATCGTGCCGTGGTGGTTCTCGATGATCCGGTGGGTGATGGCCAAGCCTAGCCCGGTGCCGTCCCTCTTGGTCGTGAAGAATGGATCGAAGATGCGGCCCAGGTCCTCCTCCGGGATGCCCGGCCCCGTGTCGTCGAAGACCACCTCCACCCATTCCGGGCGGTCCCCGGTCGCGCCCGCGGGCGAAAGCCGGGTCGAGATGGCCAGGTCCCCGCCGGACGGCATGGCCTCCACCGCGTTGAGCATGATGTTGAGGAAGGCCTGCTTCAACAGGGTCTCGTCCGCCATCACCCGGGACGGGCCCTGGTGGAAGCTGGTGAAGATCTGCACCCGGTGCGCTCGCGCCTGGCCCGAGGTCAGGCCCTCCAGGGCGGTGAGGACGGTCCGGACGTCCAGCGGCGCAAGGTGCGGCATCACGGGACGCGCGAAGCTCAAGAAGTTGGTCAGGACGTCGTTCAGCCGCTCGACCTCTTTCAGGAGGATGGCGTAGAACTCCGCCTTGGGGTGCCCCGTCGGGAAATCCTCCTGGAGGATCTCCACCGCTCCCTTGATGGCCCCCAGGGGATTGCGGATCTCGTGGGCCAGGCCGGCCGAAAGCTGGCCCAGCGCCGAGAGCCGGTCGGCCCGGCGGAGCTGCGTCTCTTTCTCCAGCAGGAGGCGCGTCTGCTCCTGGAGGTCGCGGTGGGACTGGGCCAGCGTCTCCGCCTGAATCTCCAGGCCGCGGCGGTAGTGCTCCTGCCGGTCCACCACCAGTCCGATCAGCAAACCGACTGCCAGGAAAATGGGGATCTCCAACACGTAGCCGATGGTCATGGGCCCATGATCCACGATCAGGACGTGGGGAAGGTAGACCAGGGTGATGAGCGCGGCCGCCCCCAGCCCTCCCCTGACGCCGAACCACAACCCCCCCAACACGATGGGGAAGTAGTACAGGCGGACCAGGATATCGTGCTGGGCCTGGCGGTTCAGCGGAGTCAAGTCGTGGCTGACGGTGATCAGCCCGATCACGGCTACGAGGAGTGCCGGCCGGATCCACCGTGCCCAGCGCTTTGCCGAAGAACTCATCGCACCGCCTCGGCGCGCCCCGGAAGATTCCATGCGGCCCGAGCGCTGCTGCGCGCCGGACATGGAAAAAGCGGGCTCACCGCCGGATCGCCTCCCCCTCGTGATGGATGGGCAACGGGTCGGCCGCCGCGGGAGCGGCTGTCTCCAGTTGAACCGTAACGTGGCCGATCCGGAACCGGTCGCGCAATTCCCTGTGAATCCGCTCGAGCAAGAGGCCGCTGGTGGAGACGGCCTGGTCTTCCACCACCACGTGGCAGCTCAACGCCGTGACATCGCCCCCCAGAGACCAGACGTGAAGGTGATGGACGCTCCGCACGCCCGGCACGGCGGCGATGGCCGCCCCCACGTCCTGCACCTCCAGCCCCCGGGGCGTCCCCTCCATCAGGATGTTCACGGCCTCCCGGACGATCCGCCAGGCCCCCGCCAGGATGAAGACACCCACCAGCAGGCCGGCGGCCGGATCCAGCCAGTCCCATCCCGTCCAGAGCATGCCGGCGCCGGCCACCACGACGCCGAGGGAGACCAGCGCGTCTCCCAGCATGTGGAGGAAGGCACTCCGCAGGTTGAGATCCCGCCCGTCCCCTCGCAGCGCAAGAGCGACCCCCCCCATTGAGGAGGACGCCGACGGCCGCCACGACCACGATCACCCCGCCCCCGGCGGGCGGCGGATGGCGCAGTCGCTGGATCGCCTCGAGAAACAGGCTGAACGTGACCACGCCCAGAAAGACCGAGTTACCCAGGGCCGCCAGGATTCCCGCCCGGTGATAGCCGAAGGTGCGGACTGAATCGGCGGGGCGTTGAACCTGGCGGACCGCGAACCACGCAATGCCCAGGCCCAGCACATCGGTGAAGTTGTGCCAGGCGTCGCCGAGCAGCGCCAGGCTGTTGACCGCGAAACCCGCTGCCAGCTCGACAGCGATGAAGAGGCCATTGAGCAGGATGGCCCAGCGCAGGCGACGAACCGCCAGGTTTGGATCCCGGTCGGCGGTGGAAGTTTTCGGGGGATGGGTTGGCCCCTTCGGGAAGCGCGCGGTCATCCGTCACACTCCGGCGTCTGACCCTAGCCTACCGCTCTGCGGCGGCCCCGGACGATGATGCCCCGATCGCTTCCGCACCCCCGACAACCGGCGGGAGGACCAGATCGCGGACCACCTGCCCCGATTTCCCGAGGGACGGCATGGGTTTCCCGTTCAGCCTCAACTCCACACCGCCGGCGTTTCCCACGGTGACCAGGAAGCGCGTATCGGAAGCAAAGTGCGCGATCTGTCCCTTCTGGAGGAGGACTTGGCGCTCCTGCCCCTCATCGTCGCGGACAGCCATCCACGTGGTCTCCGTCGCTCGGGCGGTAAGGGAGAGGCGCCGGGGCATCCGCTCCGTCTTGGCGGACGGACTCGGCGGCGGCGCCTTCTGCGCCAGCTCCGGAGACCCCGTGCCTGTCTGGCGCGGAACGGGAACCTCGCCCGGCCGGGCCGCCGTCCCCGACTGGACGCTTCCGGTGCCCGCGGCGGGGATCTGCTCCGCCGGCGCCGGACCCGCCTCCTCGACCGGCGCCCGTTCCTCGCTGGGGCGCTCGGCCACTTGCGGAGGGGCGGGACGGTCCGCCGCCCGTTTGGAGGCCAGTGACAGCGCAATGAACACCAGGGGCGTGACGATCAGAATCGCGGCGGCAGTCCAAAGGACGTGCTTCCACGGGATCGGCGGCGGCGCGGGCTGCGGCGGAGCCGGCGCCACGAACCCCCCGGGCGGGCGACGGATGGCGCTGCGGAACTCCGCCTCCAGCGCGTTCGAATCCAGCTTAAGCAACAGGCTATACTCGTGCAGGAGGCCGATCAGATAGGCCGGATCCGGCAGCATGCGGTAGTCGTCCGCCTCCAGGGCCTCGAGCAACCGGAGCGGGACCTTGCTCTGGTACGCCGCCTGCTCGGGACTGAGGCCGCGCTCCTCCCGCTGCTTCCGCAGCATCTGCCCGATGCTCACCTTGTCAGGCATCTCGCCGCATTCCTCCAGCCGAGCCCCGGATCATTGCCGTGCAGCCCGGAGGGTGCTCGCCGGCTCCCTCTGGGCCTGTGGCCCGCGCTCCCAGCCGGACAGGATCATCCCCGGGCATCCGGTCCACCCACCCCGATCATCCGACACAAAATGGAATTGCGCTACAGAAAAAATACCACGGTGATGACCAGGAACGTCGGGATGAGCACCAACCCGGAATACAGCATGTACCCAAAGAAATGCGGCACCGCCACACCTTGCTCCTCGGCGATTACTTTTACCATAAAGTTCGGTCCGTTTCCAATATACGTGTTCGCCCCCATGAAGACCGAGCCGCAACTGATGGCGCGCAGCAGGTCCGCCCGGACACCGGCGATAGACGGGATGCCCGCGATGCTCTGGCTCCGGGTGACGCTCTCCGCCAGCGAGGAGAAGGTCAGGTACGTTGGCGCGTTGTCGAGGAAGGAGCTCAGGCCCCCCGAGAGCCAGAAGAATTGCCAGGGTTGCGTGATGCCCAGCGCCGCGCCCTTTATCCGGAGCAGCGTGAGCAGCGGCACCATGGTGACGAAGATCCCGGCGAAGAGGATGGCCACCTCCGAGATGGGCGCGAACGTGAACCCGTGTTGGTCCCGCAGCCCTTTCTTCGTGAATGCCATCGAGAGGATGCTCATGGCCACCATCGTCAACTCCCGGTAGGGGAAGCGGAACTGGAGGAACACCGAGAGGATCACGACCAACAGAAACAGCAGGTTCAGCGTGCCCGACACGCGAAGCGGCGTTGCCATCGCACGGTCACGCTGGATGTCTGCCGGACTTTCCTTTCGGTAACACCAGGTATCCCACACATAGAAGACGACCAGGACGATGGCCAGGGCGGTCAGCCACATCGGGAAGAGGTTTAATGTCCAGGCGAAGGGAACCCCCCTCAGATACCCCAGGAACAACGGGGGATCCCCCAGAGGCGTCAAGCTTCCGCCGATATTGGACACGACAAAGATGAAGAACACGGGGATGTGGTAGGTGTACTTCCTCTCGCTGTTCGTCTTCAAGAGCGGGCGGATGAGCAGCATGCTCGCGCCTGTTGTGCCGATCAGGTTGCATATCACCGCCCCGAGGAACAGGAACGAGGTATTCACTGCCGGAGTCGCTCGCAGGTCACCTGTCAGCAAAATGCCGCCCGAGATGATGAACAGCGAAGCCAACAGGATAATGAAGGAAATGTAATCCTCGACGGTGCGGCCCAGCTCAACCGGGAGGCGGGTGATCAGGAAGGGCAGCACCGGAATGCTGACCAGGGCCGACACGATCGCCTTGTTCCGGTTCTTCTCCCAGAAATGCGGAAGGGCCAAGGGCATGACGGCGATGAGAATCAGGAAGATTACGAAGGGGGCGCAGATGTACAAGGGAATGGATTCGCCTGCAGGCATTCACCCATCCTTTCTCTTCGCCGCTTCATTCACGAAGCAGCCTACGCAATATCGATGTCCGCGTCCCTCCCCGGAACAGCCGAGTCAGTCGAGAGACCCGTGAGTCCCGCCAGACCCTAACACATGGGACCGGCCGCGACAAGGAATCCGGACGCTGGCTCCGCTGCGGGCACGGATCAGGTGAGGGGCCGTTCCTCCGGTGCCGCCGGCAGCTCGGATGGATCCGTCTCGACGTGGAGGCCCCGCACCCCCTGGCGCGCCCGGGACAGATGGGCCTTGAGATCCTCCCGGCTGTTCTGGAGCTGCGTGATCGTCCGGGAGAGGCGCCCGTCCACCTCGCTGTCCATCTTCTCCAGGGCGTCGGCGATGGTCGCCAGCGCCTGGCTCAGGCGGGCCGTGTCGATCTCAGTGCCGAACCGCAAGATCACCTGTAGCAAGGACAGCAGGTACGGGATGACCTGGGTGTAGCTGATGATGACGACCCCTTGCTTGAAGGCCTCCACGTGCGCCTCCACGCACAGGTCGAAGACCGCGTCCGGCACGGCCAGGACCCCCAGCCGGATCGTCCGGTCCGGGTCGAGGTACTTCACCACCTCGCGGATCTTCCTCTTCACCTCGGACTGGATCTCGTCGGCCAGCGCCCTGCGCACGGCCGGATCCTCCGCCTCCTGCAGTCGCTCGAGTTGGGACAGCGCCGGCCACTTGCTGTCGATCGGAAGCAGCCGTCCGTGAGGCAGGCGCAGGGCGAACTCCACCGGCTTGTTGTTGATGGTGAGGTTCGTCTCGCGAAGCTCCACGGGAAGCTGCGCCAGGATCGCCCCCAGGATGTTCTCGCCGGCGATCCCGCGGGACTTGGTTCCGGCCAGCACCATCTCCAGGCGCTTCAGGACGTCCCGGGCCTCCCGCTCGTGCTTCTCCCGGACCTCATCGGCGGCCTGGATCTGGGCGACCAACTCCCGGGTCTGGACGATCTCGGTTCGCAGGCCCTGATGGGCGGCCGCGAGATTTCCGCTGAGCGATTCCTGCACCTGTCCGAGATGTTGCGCCAAAAGCTCCTGCGTTCGGACCGTCTGATGGACAAGCTCCGTGACTGACGTGAGGGCCTGCTGGGTCTGATGAATCCGCTGGGTGAGGGCCTCGGCGGTCTGCTGGACGGCCGCCTGCCCCTGCTCCCGCGTCTGAACAACTTCCGAGCGCACGGTCTCCTGGATCCGGGTAGCCGCCTGGACCTCTCCGGACAGTTGACCAACCCGGGTGCCCAGGTCTGTCAGGCTCGCCTGGAGATTGGCCAGAACCGTTTGCCCCAGGTCTCCTCCCGGTCGCCGGCGCAGGATGAGCACCAGAACGACCATGCCCAGGAGGAGCAGGAATCCAAAGATGCCGATGACTATCCAGAGTTGATTTGGCGACATGTCTCGCTCCGGAAGCGTAACCGGGACTGCGACAGACTACACAAGGTGACGCCAGGATTCAACCTTTCTCTCCTCCCAACCCTCTAACCCGGGCCAAGTGGATGGATGGCAAGACATTCTCCTCATGACAATCTACCACAAGGAGGCCATTCGTGACTCGACGCCGCGCAGGATTGACATGGGCAATGAGTGGCAGCCTGATTCTGGGCCTCGGGCTCGCCGCGCCAGCCCCGGTCCAGAGCCCGGTGAGGCGGCCCGGCTCGAGCGAGAGCAGTTGGGCATTGCGGGAGAGGAGCAGCGGTTCAAGAGCGACGGAAGCCTGAGCCCGGGGGAGCGACGGCGGCTCTGGCGCGACGAGAATCGCGCCTCCCGCCGCATCTAGCTCCCCTTCTCTTCATTCCCCTCGTACCTGTCTAACGTCCGGGCGATGATCCGCGCCGCCTTGTGGCGCCGGCCTCCATCGCCGTGTTAGGCACCGGGGGTGTCATTCTTCGAGTTGCTCAAGAGGGATCCCCTTGCCGACCCGAAGGCTACGGCGGGCGGCCTCTATTCGCTTGAGGAAGCGTGGGTCGTGCTCCAGCCGATAGTCGAACCAGTCGTCCTCCGATCCGAAGCCGATGAGAATCCCGGCGGGTTTGCCGTGGCGGGTAATCACGACCTCTTCCTTCTCTGCTTCCCGGAGACAGCGCGAGAGATCATCCTTCACTTCAGACAGCGGAATCCTTTTCATTCGGGCTCACCCTTTTCTCCCAGCCAGCGCTCGGCCTCTGACTTCCGAATGATGGCAAGGATCTCGACCACCGGGTCCGCCACGTCGTAGTAGACGCGGATCTCCCCAACCCGGAGCCGATATTGGGGTCGCACAAGGCCCCGGAGGCGCTTGATCCGGCTGCGACTCGTCCTGCCCGGGTCATGCCGGAGGTGCTTCTCCAGCGCATCGCGAACCTGGGCGCGGAGATAGGCCGGTAGGCCCGTGTACTGGCGAGCAGCCTCAGGCGCCAGGACGAGGTCATATTGCATTCTGGCCAGATCATAGCCAGAACTAGGCCATCCGTCAAGCCCCTACTTGTTCTCCTTGGTGCCTAACGGGGCGGCGGATCAGCCGCAGGCGGGACGGCGAGGAAACTCGCCGGAGCGACTGCCGGCTGCATCCGCGTGATGGGCCGCGCGAGCGGCCCCAGCACGCGGCGTCCCGAGGCCGCCGCCCCGATGCGCCGACTGCCTCGCGCCGGCGCGGTCCGCGGCCAACCTATTGTGAGCCGCCGGGCTGGGGGATATCCAGCCAGCCGGGGTCATCCGACTGGACCGCAGCGACGGCCGCGCGCGTCGGCGCATCGCCAGCGCTTCAGTTGCGGACCCACCCCACCACGTGCCTCTCACCCTGTGCCAATCTGCGTCCGCGGCCCGGCAACTGCAAGCGCTTGTTAGGCAGGTCGCTCACGGTGTCGGGGTGGTGATGGGCCCGCTACCCACGATGCCCTTAGCGAAAAGGACCTCTATCGGCTGCAAATAATGTCGACGCTGACCCAGGGCCCTTTGCTCGCTTGGGGTGAGGGTCAGAGCACCGCAGTCGTGGGCCGCGGCTAGGCACCATGCCAGATAGCGCAACGCATCGAACGAATGCGGAGCGCCGGCCGCCCTGTTCTCCGCCAGTGTCGGAATGACTGATGAACGGTGTGCACGAAACGGCACCTGATCCCAGGGCCGATTTGCGTGCGTGGCGCCGGAGTGAAGCCTGTACTGAAGCGCGTAATCGGAACCCAAGCCTACAGCCTCTGCGAGGCTCTGCAAGCCATGCGGTAGACCAGACCAGTGCCGACTACCGAGCTGCTCGGCTTTGGGGAACAACGCCTCTTTTCGAGCAAACTCTGTTTTCTCGCGATCGATGAGGATAGGGTCTTTGATGAGAGCAGCCCTCATGGCTGGGTAGAGGTCGAGGGCGCTGCGAAGCTTCACCTGCTCTCTTCGAACGCCTCTGTAGTACCGATCAAGGCGTCGCCTCCGCTCGCGCTGCGTCACTGAGGGGTCTGCGAGGTAGAGAATCGTAATAAGTGATTCGAGCATCGATCGCACATTCGGACTGATGCCCTGTGGCGGTGCCTCAGATCGGCAGGCCTCCGCAATACACAAGGCTTCAGCGAGAGCCCAAGTGAGGAGTCCGAGGACCACTGCATGGAGGCCGGCATTGCGAGATGCCCGGTCGATGACGCAGCGCCCAAGGGCTGGCTGTGTCAGTCGGGCCACGGCCCGCAACTCGGGCTGCACTACGGCAATTGGTGGCAGCTTGCGTCCCATGTGGCGCCCGCCTAACGGGGCGGCGGCTGAGCGCACCCCGTCGCGTGCGGCGGGGCGAAGCCCCGTCCGTTGCAGCCCGGAGTTGGGCTGCCGCGCGCGCGAGTTTTCGTGCTCTTCAGACATCGACGGTATAGGTCTCCATCTCGTTGAAGCACGCAAGGAACTTCTGCTGAAGGTCCTGAGAGGCAGAGAGATCTTGAAGGTATCCTGAAGATCCGAACACGCCAATGCGCAGATCACGGACGATGGCGTACGAGTCAAAACGGATCGCAAACTCGTTCGGCGCTCCTGTAGGGTCAAGCTTAAGGTGATTCTGCAGGTTTATCCCCGTCTCCCAAAGGTATCGTTCACTTCCAGTACGCGCTCGGAGCACCCGGGGTTCCCCTGTGTGCATGAGCTTATGGCGCCAGATGTTTACGGCAATCTTCGACTCCTTCGCAGCGTAGCCGAGGTACTTGACCATGAAGCTCGTCAGTCGGTTCGTCTGGTTCTTCGCTCGGTCGCCACCAGAGTCATTCCAACCAGCCCAGTAGCTGGAGAAGTAGTCAATCGTCGCGAATGCGTAGAGAACCGCCGGAAAGAAGGCGGCTCCCGGACCGCCCGGAATCTCCCAGAAGCATCGCTTGGTGTCCGCCTCAAGACTGCCGATCCTGTTCTCGAACTGTGCGCGGGCACTCTGCGCATTGAAGGTCGTCAGCATCGCGTTCTCCTTCATCTGCCTAACGGGGCGGCGGATCAGCCGCAGGCGGGACGGCGAGGGAACTCACCGGAGCGACTGCCGGCTGCATCCGCGCGATGGGCCGCGCGAGCGGCCCCAGCACGCGGAGGCCTATCCGCCGTCCCGATGCGCCGACTGCGTAGCGCCGGCGCGGTCCACGGCCAACCTATTCGTGCGCCGCCGGGCTCGAAGGCATGGAGCCGGCCGGGTCCCCCGACTGGATCGGCGCGACGGCCGCGCGCGTCGGCGCATCGTTGCGGATCACGCGCGGCTGTAAGCCGTCGCGTGCATCCGGCTTGTTGGGCTCTCCGTTGTTCATGCGAGATGCATGCTCGTGTGCTGCCTTATGATGGCGGCTATGTCCGGACGCTCCTTCACCACAGTCTGATCGAAAATGTCTTGAACGAAGGGGGCAACCCAATATTCCGAGTCGGGTTCTGGCGTCATTCCACAGTCCATGGAGTCCCGGTAGTCGCTTGACATCATGTAATGACCGCTTGCGAAGAACAAGTATGCGACGTGCAGTATTAGCACATCTCGCACGTCATCCGAGAATGTGTCCAACGCCCGGCGCCGATCGGGAAGGAATATCTTGTTGTCGTTGAGAAGCACGTTGCGATAGAAGTTGTAATGTGTGTGGTCGTTGCAGCGATCCCTGAGCCGCTTGTACCGGTCGTCGGCGAACACAAGGGCAGTGATGGGAGCGACTCTTGGCGAGGAACGGATGTACTGTGACATAATCCTGTACTCGGGAAGTTGATCCTTTCCCTTCAGCCAGTTGTCTATCTTCTCGACAATGAAGTTCTCGATGCTGAAGTGGTCTTGAAGGTACAGATTTGAGCAGATGTTTATGATTGCCGAGTCGTAGTACTTTCGGAGCAAAGCATGCGGTGGCCCCACAGAGTTGGACAGCAAACCAGGCGTGATAAGTGACACTCTGCCGGGGTCACGTTACGCTGCCTCGAGCTGAGGCAACGCGGCGAAGTAAACCATATCGGGGGTCTGGCCGTCCAGCGCCGCGTGAGGCCGGCCCTGATTGTAAAAGGCAAAGTAGACGGCCAGGTGCTGCTGGGCCTCGGCCACGGTGTCATAGGCATGCAGGTACACTTCCTCGTATTTCACGCTCTTCCACAGGCGCTCGACGAAGAGGTTGTCGCGCCAGGCCCCCTTGCCGTCCATGCTGAGTGCGATGCCATGCTGCTGCACGAGGTCGACGAAGGCCGTGCCGGTGAACTGACTGCCCTGGTCGGTGTTCAGGATCCTGGGACAGCCGTGAGCCCGGATCGCGGTGTCCAGGGCGTCCAGGCAACAGTCCCCGGTCAGGGTGTTCGAGAGGCGCCAGGCCAAGACCCGGCGGGTCGCCCAGTCCAGCACGGCGACCAGGTAGAGGAAGCCCCGGCGCATCGGAATGTACGTCAGGTCCATGGCCCACACCTGGTTGGGGGCCGTGATGTCCAGGGAGCGCAACAGGTACGGGAACACCCGGTGCCCCGGGTGCGGCTGGGTGGTCCGGGGGTGCCGGTAGAGCGCGTCAATCCCCATCCGGCGCATCAGGGTGGCCACGTGCTTGCGCCCCACGGGCACGCCGTGGAGGCGCAGCAGGTCCCGGAGCATCCGGCTGCCGGCAAAGGGATGCTGGAGATGCAGTTCGTCGAGCTGCCGCATCAGGGCCAGGGTGGCCGCCGGGACCGGTTGGGGCGTGTAGTACACCGATGACCGGGCCACGGCCACCAGACGACACTGACGCGTCACCGACAGGGGGTGCTGGGGGGTAATCATCGCGTGCCGCTCGCATCGGGGAGCCGACCGAGCGCGCCGGCCAAAAAATCGTTCTCCATGGCCAGCTGGCCGATCTTCGCGTGGAGGGCCTTCACGTCGGGCGCGCCGGCCTGACGCTCGGCCGGGGTGGCGAAGAGCTCCAGCGCCCGCTCCAGGAGCTGGGCCTTCCACTGCGTGATCTGGTTGGGGTGGACATCAAACTGCTGCGCCAACTCGGCTAGGGTGCGATCCCCTTTCAAGGCGGCCAGGGCCACCTTGGCCTTGAAGGCCGGTGCGTGATTCCGTCGGGACCGTTTCATGGGCTGCTCTCCTTGTGGGACGGCGATTCGTCCCGTCCAGTAGAGCAGAGTTTTCACTTAAACGCCTGTCCTATTTTTCGGGGCCGGCTCTGCATAGGCGTCGTTGATCCGCCCGTCGCTAAGAATCGTTCGTATTGATGTCAGTGTTCCCTGGATCGAGGAAAGGAGGTAAGAGTCGATGTTGCAGATGGCCCTTGTACCCAGCGAGACGAAGCTGAACACTGAATCAGCGAAGTGCTTGTAGAACGCAATGTACCGTTCCAACTCACTGAAGACCGCGTGGTTCTGGAAATCTCTATCACTGACCATTCATGGCGAGGTCTTCGCGGAAGGCAGGACCTCCGCTCCTCGTGCCCAACGGGGCGGCGTCCCCAAGACGCCGCCCCGATGCGCCGACTGCCAGGCGCCGCCGGGCCGGTCGGAGGCGTCGATGGGGCAACTGAGCAACTGTCTATCACCAGCCCAAGGGCCTGGCTCGAAGCTGTCCGCTACCCGGCGCGGCGAGCGCTCGCGTCGGCGCATCGTCGACCGTACGCTGCGGGACACGGTGGTGCGGGGCGTGCGCAAGCACGACCCGTGGCAGCGTGGGCCGACACCTTCACGGCCATGTTGGGCAGCACCTACACGCCCCTCAGGATTGGTCGCGGATGGATCATGGGCACCCCAGCTCTCGCGGAGAACTCGCGTGCGAAGAGCAGACTAGCCTCAGCAGCCCACCGCGCACAGCCCGCCGAGAGGCAGTGGTCGGGAAAGAACGGCCTCGAGGGATCCGCGAACTTCGTGGACGGGAACTGGCGCCTCAGCTGACGCTCGATAAGCGGCAACTCTCGTTGCAGGAGCGGACTAGACTCGCCGTTTGGATGTGCGTGCCACTCGGCGGGGAAATGGACGAGGAAGTTCCTTAGGGCGACAACGAGGGCGACCGCGCGATACGGTTGCCGGTCGGCCTTGAAGGGGCTTTTAGCGAGGGCGCGCAGCGCCGCCTGATATCGCTCAAGGAGCGGTGCGTGAACGTTCAGGGCAGCCTCCAACGCAGTGCACTGAGCCGCCGTGAGGCCGGTGGCTGACAAGCCTACGAACGGACCATCGGCTGCATCGGTCCCCAGTTCCGCGACCTTCGCCTCGAGAAACGCGACTGAAGACAGGATGGCACCCATGACGAAGGATCTGTACCGGAAGAGGGCATCGGACCCGCCCATGGGCGAGGCCTTCTCCTCGAGTCGCTCGGCATGCAACACAAAAAGGAACGCTGCATAGAGATGGTAGTGCGAGAGGTCAACGCGGCTGTAAGCAACTCCCGGCCGTCGCTGCGGTCTACGCACGGGACCTCCGAATGTCTGCCCAACGGGGCGGCGGATCAGCCGCGCGGGCGATGGCGAGCTAGCTCGCCGAAGCCGGTGGCGGCTGCATCCGCGTGATGGGCCGCGCGAGCGGCGCCAGCACGCGGAGGTCTATCCGCCGCCCCGATGCGCCGACTGCCTCGCGCCGGCGCGGTCCGCGGCCAGCCTCGCGTGCGCCGCCGGGCTCGGGGGGATGGAGCCACCCGGGGTCATCCGACTGGACCGGAGCGACGGCCGCGCGCGTCGGCGCATCGACGGCAATGACCGGCCCGAAGCGGGCGGGCGAAGCCCGCTTGCAAGGGTCCGAGTCGATGGCCATGTTAGGCCCTTTCCCACACCGCCGCGCGTCGCCGGCTCTCTTGCGGGCGGGCTAGATAAGCGAGAGGACCGCGGCGGCAAAGTCCTGTGGCGCTTCCTGAGGAAGATTGTGGCCCACCACAGGAATCACACGGTGCTCGTATGCCGCAGTAAACAATCGGCCCTGCTGCTCGGACCCGCCCGAAGGGAGCACACCGTTCGCCGCGCCATGCAGGGCGATTGTCGGCACAGTGATTCGCGGCTGGGTCGCCAACTGGCGTTCGATGTCCTCGACCGCCGGGTCTCCGGGCACGACCCCGTAGCGATGCCGGTACGCGTGGATGACGACATCGACGAAATCCGGGTTGTCGAAGGAAACGGCGGTCTGCGCGTACGTCGCGTCATCGAAGCGCCAGTTGGGCGACCACAGCTGCCAGAGGAGCTTGCACAACGCGCGGCGATTTTGGGCGAGGCCAGCGCGGCCGCGCGCGGTCTGAAAATAGTATTGGTACCAGTACCGACGCTCCGTCTCGGGCGCCTGCGGCTTGAGCGCTCCCGCAATGTCCTGAATGTTGTAGCCGTAGCCCCCTCCCGAGACGAGCCCACGTACCCGGTCGGGCCACGGCGCAGCGACGATACAGGCCGCACGTCCTCCCCAGTCGTACCCAGCGAGTACCGCGCGCGGGATCGCCAGGGCGTCCATGAGGGCACGGAGATCGTGCGCCAGCGCTGCCTGCTGGCCTGAGCGCGGCGTGTCCGGTGACAGAAAGCGTGTGGGACCATAGCCGCGCAAGTACGGCGTGATGACGCGACAGCCGGCGGACACGAGGACGGGTGCCACCGCGTCGTAGGCGTGCACGTCGTATGGAAAACCATGCAGGAGGAGGACCGGAGTACCGGTGGGCCCTCCGGTCTCCTGGTAAGCGACACTAAGGACACCCGCTGCCACCTCCTTCAGCATGACTGTCTCCTCCGCCTCCTTGCAGGACCCACCAATCACTCATGCGGGTTGGTCCCTGTCTCGCGAGCGGCGTCTCGATACCCGGTCTCGTTGTGTGGAAGGGCCTAACGAATAAGCTTTTATGCGGCGGGCCCCGCGCACGACAGGCCGACGACCGCGGAAGCCGGCCCGCCGGGTAAAGCGGCTTGAACTGAACCGCTGGCCTGAGCGCTATGGGGATTGTACCCCAATCCAAGACGTGGGGGAAGGCCCTTGTGCCCGGGGTCTGGGAGCGTAGCCGGCTCGCAGGGCATGGGACAGGGGAGGGAGGAGCTGCGTTAACTTTCGCGGGGAAAGAGCAGATCGGTCAAGACCTCCAGGGTCGGAATCCTCTCGACGTCGTCCGAAGGCTGGCTGACGCTCGACGGATGACACAGGTGGATGGCACGCATCCCGACGGCGCGCGCCCCCGCGACGTCCGTGGCTGGGTCGTCGCCGACGTGCGCAGCCTCGGTCGGCAGGACGCCCAGGGCCGCCAGGGTCCGGCGGAAGATTTCGGGGTGCGGCTTCCGCAGGCCGACCTCGTCGGAAAAGCTGAGGGCGCCGAGGTAGGGGGCCAGGGCCAGACGCTCCAAGACCAGGCGCAGCATCTTGCCGGGCGTTCGCCCCGTGTTGCAGATCAGCCCCAGGCGCAACCCCCGGCGTTGAAGTGTCTCCAGGATGGCGCGCGCGCCGGCATTGAGGATCGGCATCGCGGAGAGGATGGGAAGACAATAGGCTTCCTCCAGGGCATCCATCAGCCCGCCTTCGGCAGGTACAGCGCCATCCAGGCCCAGACATTCCAAGAGCAGACGCACCTGCCCTCGCGATCCCACGTCCCGCCGAGACGCCCAGATCTCTTCCAGCCGCGAGCCCACCGCATCGTAGGCCTGGCCCACTGCCGCCACTGCTACCGCGATCCCCTCGCGGGCCAAGACACCGTGGATCCCGCGGACGCGGTCGGCCCGCGCCTGGCGCAATCCCTCCGGCGTGTCCAGGAGCAACGTCTGCCACAGGTCGAACGTGACTGCTCTCAGCATATCGCCCCTCTTGGGTGTAACTTATAGCATATTGCCTATGGATTTAGCTCCTAATCTTGCTAGCTGGTCCGCTGTCATGGGTGAGTTCGTCATAGGTGATAGTCCCGGTTGAGACACAGGCTCGGATGAGGCGGTCGAACAACTCCTTCTCCCAGAAGCGTCGGTTGAAGCGGTAGCAGATTTCGCCGAGATAGCTCTGGAGGTGGTGGGAGGACACCCCGCGGTGTGCCCCCCGGATGACCGCCTTCGCGTTGGAGATGACCCGATGGACCCATGGCAAGAGCCTGCCAGCATCGGCGGCATGCCGGAGGACGACGCGACAATGCTGAAGCCCTTTGGCCTTGGCGGCGCTCCCATAGGCCCGCCAGCCGTCGGTGCGGATCGCGGCCAACAGCCGACGCCCCTCGGCCGTCGCGGGCCCGCACCCCAGCCGCTCCAAGACCCCCACGATGCTCGGGGTGGAGGCATCTGCCACGAGGGTCAGGTGCGCGAACCCGGGGCGTTCCCGCCCGGCCTGATCCCGGTACAGGGATACCGCGCACCAGACGGTGGTCTTGGCCTCGGAGCCGCGGCCGTGCGTCTTGCCCGGGGGACCGAAGAAGGCTTCATCCAGCTCCACGAGGCCAACCAGCCGATACCCGGCATCCCGGTCCGCCCTGGCCTTCCGGACCTTGTGCGCCATGAGCCAGGCGGTCTTGTAGTCGGGGATCTCCAGCGCGCGCTGGAGTTGAGCGACCGACACCCCCACCCTGTCCATCGCCATGTGGTAGATCAGCCAGTACCACTTGACCAAGGGGGTCCGGGTCTTGTGGAAAACCGTCCCCGCCGTCAGGCTGGTCTGGTGTCGGCAACGCCGACAGTCGAACAGGTGCCGTCTCGGGAGGTACCACCCGATCCGGTGCCCACACTGCGGGCAAACGAACCCCTCGGGCCACCGGTGCCGTGCCAAGTGCTCCGCACAGGCTTCCTCGGAGGCGAACGTCCGCTGGAACTCGATCAGGCTGCGTTCCGCATACCCTCTGGCCATGGCCCCTCCCAGTGCTGGTCAGAGGATAGCGGATATTAGGAGCTAAATCCATAGGCAAATAGCATAACTTTGCCGTTCGGCAACGTTATGCCTTATTCCGGAATCAGATAGGGTGAGCGCTCCGGCCGACTCGCCCCTCCCAGCGGCCGAGTATGGGGCGCAGTTCCGCGAGGATCTCGAAGAGTTCGTCTCTGTGCAGCTCCTGGAATCGCTCGTCGCCCTCGGGGTCCGGGAGCGGCCAGCCCAGGACGGTACTCGCTACTTCGCTTTTTGCGATCCGGCTGGCGGCACGGGCCAGGACTCGATGACCCTGGCCATCACCCATCCGGAGGGCGACCGGGTAATCGTGGATCGCCTCATAGAGCGCCAGCCGCCGTTCTCGCCCGAAGAGATCGTCCGGGAATTCGCGGGCGTGCTCCAGCGGTTTAGGATCACGCAGGTGACAGGGATCGTTACGCCGGCGAATGGCCTCCCGAGGCGTTTCGCCGATATGGGATCGTCTATGAGGCTGCAAATCCATCAAAAAGTGAGCTCTACCTCCACCTCCTGCCGGTTCTCTCCCGTACTCCACATCCACGAGAACGCCGCCCGGGTACCGTTTCCGTGCGAGTTCCCCGACCCGCGTCCCCGCGTCGAGCACCGCCTGCGTATCCTCGTCCATCTCGCTCGCCAGGTTCCGGGCGTGGATCTCCAAATACACGCGTTTCAGGCATTGAAGGCCAGACAGATACTTGGACTTCGAGAGTCGTGGGCGCATCGTTACGCGTTCCCGATGGGTCCAACGCCCAGGCCGTGTGCCCGGCACTCTGTCGCGAGATCCAGGTCCTCCACGAGCACCTCCGGATGCGCGGCCAGCAGCTCGGCGAGATGTCGGCGCGCTCGTCCATCCCCCGGCCAGCGGCGATCCGCTTCCAGAAGACAGCGGGCGGCCTCCACGAACTGGCCCTGCCCTGCTAGGGCGAGGCCGAGATTCTTGTGGGCGTTGAACCGGGTGGGGGCCATGGCGAGCGCCGCGAACCGGCGCCGGAGCTCCCGGGCCACCAGGTAGGCCGCCTCGATGTCGCCGCCGGGGCTCGCGACAAGCACGTCCAGATGCTCGCCGGTCTCATCCTCCAAGGCGGCCCGGACCGCTGCCACATCGGCATAGACCAGGTGCCGGCTCACGAAGAGGAGGCAGGGCCGCTGGCGATACGTCCGGAACTGTGCTGCCAGCTCCCTGATCTGCTCCTCAGCCTCAGTGGTCTCACTTTTCGTAGTGGCCATGCGTGTCCTCCTTGGGCCATCCGTCAGCCCTTCGCCTCCGCTGGTTCCCTCCGCATGGAACCCGCACCGGTTCCCTACGCCAAGCCGACCCGGACTGACACCACCGCAAAATTCACCTCCCACCGGTCCGGCTCTTCCCTGGAATACTCCTCGGCATCGCGCACCCCGGGGAACAAGAGTGGCCCGCCTGCATCCTCCAGCCGGACAGGGTCCCCACTCCGCTTCGGCAGCTTCCAGAGCTCGTACATGCGCATGCGCGTTTCTCCTCCTCCGATCTGAGGGGTGCCGATTTTCCTCCGCTCGCATTCGTCGCCTTCGGCTGGCCCTGTGTTGCCTCATTCTACGAGGCGCCTGTGGCATCTACTGCCACAGAATCCCCGATGGGATGAGCAGGCACCGGCTGACCTCTGAGGAGAAGGGCGTACGAGACTGCGACTGGACGAGGGTACAGGCAGACGAGTGGAGAGGGGAGCGTGGGAGAGGGCGAGGCAAGGGGACGGGAGGATGGGAAGTATCCCGAGACATACAAGGGTACGAGAGTACGGATGTATGACGGGAATCCCGAGTCAGGAGACTACTCGAAAAGCTGCAGACGCAGGAGGCGCTGGGCGAGACGGTTGTCGTCCTCAGAATCTCCGTTCAGGTCTGCATACCCTCCTGCAAAGGGTTGGATTCTAGGATCTCAGGGGTGCCTCCTGTCTGGAGTAGGTGCGTCCGATCAGCCCTGCGGGCAGGCTGTCTGGCGGTCCTCTTGACAGGCCGAGGAATCTACCTTGACACGAAAGAAACGGCCGGGTCCCGCACTCCACGTCTGATCAGTCGCCCGGCTGACGCTAGACGTAATCGCGAAAGGGGAGATCCGCAGCCAGTGCCTGTCCGGGGCTGGCCAGCCAATGCCAAAGCTGTTTCTGGGTAAGCGAGCCTTCGCAGACACGCAGTAGGGCTTCGCCCAGATCGCTGCTTTCTACGACGCTCAACCGGCCGCATGCCGCGATCGCCATCGGTACGCTAGGATCTACCCCCGGGTGGCATAGGGTCACGCAGAAGGTCGCCGCGTAGCCATGAATCTCTGACGCAGCAAGTACTTCCACTGCCTTGTTGTAGTCGACAAGCTTGTCACCCTCTTTCGATTTGAGCTCCAGAATGAGCGGCGGCGAGTCCTCGAGTCGAATCAGGTAGTCGGGAGCCCCTGTCTTGGTCTTGTCGTCGAGTCTCTCGTACGCAATCTTGAGAACAGACAGAATTGCTTCCAAGACCCTTTCGAAGGCCATTCCCTTGGTTCCGTAAAAGTCCTCGACGAGCCCAACGTGTGGGCAACGGCGAGCTCTCTTCAGATGCCTCTCCGCGGCTCGCTTACGTTGTATTATCTTCCAATTTCGACAGGTGTCCCGAAGCCAGTTCGCCTTGACCTCTGGCGCCGGCTTCGCCTTGGCAAGAGCAGTAATCCGAGCTTGGTTGGCTTGCGGGGAACCAAGCATTACTTGCTGGGGCGTCTTGTATCCAAGGTTTCGTAGCGCGAGAATCTCGTCGCGGGATATCCTGTACTCCGAATCCGGGGCCACTATACCCGTCATCCAGAGGACGTCGTCCGGCAATCCTTCGGCGACGCGAAAGCTAAGTCGGCGAGCAACGCGCGGAAGCCTAGCAAGAAGATCCAACCTCGCGTCCGGTCGACGCAGTGCTTTCGGGCGCCAGCCGGCGGGAGTCCTTGGATCAACCGCCGCGGCGACGGTCGAAGCGAAACCTTGCAGCACCCAGGCCAGGTTTCGGAACATGTCTCGGAGCATCCCTGCACTGAGTTGTGGGAGGCTCGCCTCGAGTGCAGCAATGTCCGCCCCCTCTATCCAATCCACGCTCAGCTTCGCGGCGTTAATTGGAAACAAATCCGCCTGCCACACCGGCTCAGGGAGATCGTCTCGGTATTGGTCGGCATCGAACAGTGTATCCCTGTCCAGAGGCCACGGCAGGAAACGCGTGGGGGACTTTCCGTCGCATGGTCGGAACTCAGGCGCAGAGAAGCATGCACAGAAAAGCAGGAACGCAAGGCGTGGCGCCTCCCCAGTGTTACCTGGGGTCGGCAGGTACTGAGCGAGCTTCTCTGCTTTGTTTGACGCATAGTTCATAAGGAACACACCGGTTTCCGGTAGCAGACCGCTATGGCCAACCGCCCTGCCCACGGGAGTAGCGCTAAGCTTCCCGGTACTCGTCTCGATCAGCAGTCCCTCATCGAGCAATTCGGTGATCGCATTAGCCAACAGCGCAGGCCACCTAGCAAAGGCGGCGTTGTTTCTATCCTGCTCTCGTAGGGCGCTGAATGTGGTACAGGCTAGCTGTTCTGCGCCATTTCTGGAATTGCATAGACCGGATGCGGTTAACTGGAGCACGAGTTGGTTGAAGCGCTCCGGAGCAACTCGCGGCTCCAGGGACGGCATGGCGCCGAGGGTGAGGTATCGCCTAGCGATGCGAATCTCAGCTTCGCTAGTCGCCACGAATATGACTTGGCCTTGCTTGTGCTCGAACCCCATCCGACCAACACGTCCCGCCATGTTGTGGAATTCAGCGCTCTCGATGGGCACGTTCCCTCGCCTATCGAAATCCCAACGATACCAGCTTGCGAAGATGGCCGCACCCAAAGGGAAGTTCACACCGGCCGCCAAGGTTGATGTCGCGAACACGACGTCCAACTTTCCCCAGAGAAGATGTTCCTCGACAATTTCCCGCTCCTCATCGGTGAGATCCGCATTATGAATAGCGACCCGCTGAGCTACCGCCCTGGTAAGGAACCTGTTAGCGGACGTTTCCGGCAGAGCTTCAAAGGCGAGTGAAAGCTGTCGTTGCACGCCTTTTCCACGACCGGCCAGAAACCTCTCGGCAAGGTTGTAGGTGTCCTGCTTACGCATGCAGAAAACTATGATTGGCACTGGCCGTGACTTCTGATTCAGGAGAAAAGTAAGTATTGACAGTGGGTCTAGCACCACACCGACAGGCGCAGGGAGTCCCTCCTGAATATCATCTGGACTGTAGGAAGTTACAGCCGCGATACCTTTGGGCGTCCAGCATTCATACCGTAGATGCTTCTCCCGCGTATGCTGGTCAACAAGAGTCACGTTAAGCCAGTCCGCGAGGTCCTTCGCGTCCTTGGGGTCCAGAACGGCCGAGAGCCCTACGAACTGCCGCCAACCAGCGTTTCGAATTAGGGTCAAGAGGACCTCCACGTTTTGCCCACGGTGCTCATCGCCGATAAGCTGCATCTCGTCGCAGACCAAAACGGTGGAGGTCATGTCACCGGGAATTCCTGAGGCGGCCAGGAGAGCAAGGTACTTCTCATAGGTCGCAACCAGAAGAGACGCCCTGAGCGGTTCGGGCGGGGTGGCGCCATCCGCGTCCTCGACATAATCCCCCGTCGCCATGACTAGAGCAGACCCGTTACCTCCGAGGAAGGTTCTCAAAAGAAGTGTCTTAAAGTCATCGAACTTTTGTTTGGCCAGAGCTCGGTGAGTCACCAGATAGACTGTGTTGCAGCCGTCTTCGATGCCACTGGCGATTGCCCAGAGTGCGATTTGCGTCTTCCCGGTAGACGTCGGGGAGACAACAAGCCCGCTCTTGCCGCAACCAATGCCGGCTCGAAGCGCCTCGAATTGAGCGTCCGTAAGCAAAGGCTTGTCGCCATCTTTGAATACGAGATGGGCGATGATCGGAGCAGAAAGGCCGTGGTTTTCTGGTAGCTCATATTTCATTGCAGTTGACTCTCCTCCACGACAGAGAAGGCATTTCTCAAGATTGCATGCCGCAGGCGCTCAGCGCGTTTCAGGCTCAATTCAACTTGTGCGTCCAACCGACTCGGGAAAGCGCAAGCAGACAGATAAGGTAATCGGGCAGGACTGTCCGGGTCAACCCCTTCCTCCCGTCTCGACGAGATTCTGAATATGAAGAATCGGTTCCTCTATAGCCTCTCTTGCCAACTCTACCATGTGCTGGTGGTGCGTGAAGAAGATGACTTGGCCTTTTTCGCCCAAGTCTGCCAAAAGCTCCATGGCTGCCTGGGTACGATCATCGTCGAAGTCGACCAGCGCATCATCCACCAAAAGGGGAAGCGTCTCTCCGCCAGCGATGAATCTCTCTAGTGAGGCGAGTCGAAGAGCTAGGTAAAGCTGGGGCTGTGTCCCGTCACTCATTCCAGCAATGCCTACTCTCTCCCCGTTTTCGCGCACCCCGACCAGGACGGGTTCGTCGCTAGAGCCATAATCAGGCTCAAGGCCAACGAAGCTTCTTTGGGTCACCAGGGTGAACAGCTCCGCCGCTCGCTTCAGCAGGGGCCCCTGACTTTTCTCGCGGTATCGGTCGATCTGGGTCCGAAGGATCATTGCCCCAAGCCTGATGCGAAGATACCGCTCCACGTTCTCCCTCAAAAACACCAACGTCTCCTGAGCCTCCTGGGCAGCCCGAGCGGCGTCAGGGCGGCCATCCATCGCCCGGAGCCGTTCACTTGCAGCGCCCGAGTTTTTCCAGACCCGCCCGTACTCTTCCTGCACCTCGCTCAGGTGCGTCTCTAGCTTTGCGAGTTCCTGCCGGATCTGCTCAGGATTCTTTTCCTCCACCTCCCCGGCAAATTCCTCCAGCTTCCTACCGGCGGCCAGCACCAGAACTTGCCCAGTGAGTTCAGCCATTCTTTCATCCAGGGAACGAGCTGACTCCGAGCGCGCCTCCGCGTCGGGAATTCCCTCATCGGTCTCGCATCCGGCTTCCCGGCGGAGGGCTGCGAGCTGCTCGGACGTTCGCCGGATCGTCTCCCTCGCCTTGTCCAAGTCCCTTTTCCTGGTAGCCCGTTCGCCGGATAGCTTCGCCCTTGAGGCCGCATCCGCCTTGGCCTTGGACACCCTTGAAGACATTTCCCGTACGGCTTGGTCCACCGGCATGCCAGCGAGATCGGGCGCATGCCGTGCGAGGAATCCCGCCACATTGTCCCCGAACTCCTTGATGTCGCTTTTCATGCCTTCTATGCGGACCTTGTCCTTCTCAGCGTCGTCCAGCTTCTTCGAGAGGGCGGAGCACTTGTCCAGAAAAGCGACGGCTGCCGTTACCGAGAGACCTTCGCGCAGTCCTTTGACGGCCGCCGCCCAGTCCTTGTCCCACTGTGCGGACGCCGCGGCTTCCTTCCTTTCTTCCTCTTCCGCCTTGGCCTTCCCCTTTATGCCTTCGTCGATCTCCTTCTCGAGGCCCTCACGGCTAACCTTCAGGTCCTTCGCAGATCGAATAACCTCCTCGGCCCGAAGGAGGATTGCCTCCAGGGAGGATCCTTCCGGAGGGGCTGGCTCTCCCAGGGCAGCAAGCTGATCGAGAAGCGTGTGTCTGCTTTCTTCGATTTCTCCAGCGATCTTCTTGATTTGGCCGTCCAACTTCCGGATCTCCGACGCCTCTCGTACTAGTACTACTGTGTCATAAAATACTTGACGGCGGATCGCCCGGAGTGACAGAATGACCCATGGTGACTCGCGCTGTGGACCGCATCCGGTTCGACCGCTACGTCACACGACTGGCCGAGGCGGTCGGCCACGCCGACCGCCGGTGGCCGCTCGAGGCGTATCTGACCGGACTGCTGCTGTCCGGGGAGCGGAAGAGCGTGGAGCCCATGGCGGCGAAGATCGATCCGCGGCATGTCAGTCGCGCCCACCAGTCCATGCACCATTTCGTGGCGAAGGCACCCTGGGAGGATCGCGCGGTGCTCGCCGTGGCCCGGGACGTCGCCCTCGCGCAGCTCGAGCGTCACGCGCCCGTGGCGGCGTGGGTCGTGGACGACACCGCGATCCCCAAGAAGGGGAAGCATTCGGTCGGCGTTGCCCGGCAATACTGCGGCGTGTTGGGCAAGCAGGAGAACTGCCAGGTGGCGGTTTCCGTTTCGCTCGCGAACAAGACGATGAGCGTGCCGGCGGCTTGGCATCTGTATCTTCCCGACGAGTGGGCGAAGGATCCCAAGCGCCGGGCGCTGGCAGGCATCCCGCGGGACGTTGTCTTCCTCGAGAAGTGGCGGATGGCGCTCGAGGAGATCGATGCTTTGCTCGCGGAGGATCTGCCACCCGCTCCGGTGGTGGCGGACGCCGCTTACGGCGACACCACGGACTTCCGCGAGGGGCTCACCGAGCGCGGCTTCTCGTACGTGCTCGGGATCAAGGGCGAGACGAGTGTCTGGCCGCCGGGAAAGGAGCCCCTCCCGCCCGGGCGCCGCACGGGGCGGGGACGGCCTCCCACGCGCCTGCGAAGAGCTGCGCAACATCCACCCGTCTCGGCGCGCACCCTCGCCGACTTGCTTCCGACGAAGGCGTGGAAGACGGTCCGGTGGCGCGAGGGGACGAACGGCACCCTGGTGTCGCGCTTCGCGGCGGCACGGGTCCGCCCCGCGCACCGCGACGAGCTCCGCAGCGAACCCCGGCCCATCGAATGGATCGTCATCGAGTGGCCGGCGGGGACGCCGGATCCCACGAAGTACTGGCTCTCGACCGTACCCGAGGACGTGGATCTCATGGAACTCGTCTCGCTCGCGAAGATCCGCTGGCGGATCGAGCGGGACTTCGAGGAGCTCAAGGATGAGCTTGGGCTCGATCACTACGAGGGGCGAGGCTGGAGGGGCTTCCATCACCACGGGGGCTTATGTATGGCCGCGTATTGCTTCCTCGCGGCCGAGCGTGGCCGCCTTTCCCCCCCTCAGGCTGTTGCCTTCCTCAAGCCCGCTCCGCTACCCCGGCGTTTCGTCCCGCGGGGCTCCCCCCGCAAGGCCGCAACGGCATAACCCGGCGTCCATTGCCACGCAGCGGATTCTGCACGCGCGCATGCTCGTGGCGGGGCTCCCCTACTGCCCGGCCTGCGGAGCGAACGGCTCCCGGCCAGAACGTTTATGACACAGTAGTACTAGTTCTTTCCAGTTGGCCATCCAGGCACGCATTTCCCGGGGCAACATCGGGACAATCCCGGCAGGGGCCCACCGGGAGGTCCATTCTTTTTCCACGCCTTTCCGCTGCTCTTCGAGCTGCTCGATTTCCCGGGACAGGTCTTCTCCTCGCTCCTGCTGAAGCCTGCGGTCGGCGAGGAGACCTGCCTTGTGGGCCACCCCCTCCGCCTCCCGGCGCATCCTGTCAGCCACGCCGTCGGCATTCAGGACGCTTCTTTCGTATGCCTGCTCCAGAGGAAGGGATGGATCAAAAGTCGTTTCCGCAACTTCGTCCCGCTTCCCGTCCAGCCATGCCGATCGCACGAGAGCCCAACCCCGCTCCCGGTGACCACGGGCAGCCGTGAGATCCTCCTCAGTGGGGGGCTCACCCGCCAGCTTCAGGGTCCTCAAGTTGCCGTCGATCTCTCCGATCTTCTCCTTTGTCTCGGCGAGGGCATTTCGTATCTTTTTCAGGCTGTCGTCGAGCGCCTCGAAGGTTTTTTCAAACTCATCGATCGTCTTTTCGGGGGGGAGTGGCAGAGACGCAAGAGCCTCCAGAGTTCCTGACCAAAGCGATAATCCCTTCAGGGCCGCCTCGGCATTTTCTCTGGCACCGTGGGCCTCGAACTGCGCATCGAGGTGGGCTTTTACCAGATCACCTTTCCTGCGCACGGTGCCCACCGATCCCTCCAGTTCTGATGCGTTCCTTGTCTCCGGGAGGCCAGAAAGTTTTCTCTCCGCCTCGGCAAGTTTTTGGGCATTCTCCGATATCTTGTCGGCGGCGGACTGTCGCCTGATCGCCAGCTTGCCGTGCTCCTCCGCCAAACGCCTGATCAGGTCGACTCGTTCCACTGTAAGGCGCAAGACACCAGCGGACTCCAGGGTGAGGTCTGGGCGAAGTTCAGCGAGGATCCCTTTGGCAGCTTGAATGGCCTCGAGCACTTGCCCCTGAACCCGGGGCAGGTCCTGTTGGGCCTTCAGGACGCTACCTAACCCTTCGACCAAGCCCTGCACTGTCGTCTCTTGGGCCAAGAGACCCTCTGGAACGATCAGGTTCCCGAGTTCCGTATCGATTTCGCCGATCCTGTCGCTTGCGGTCTTCTCGGCCGCCAGGGCCCCTGCGATCTCCATCTGGGCCTTGGCCCGCTCCGCGGAGAACCCCTCCCGGAGAACCTTCACTTCTCCCATGTCTGCGCGTGTCTTCCGATGCTCTTTGAGTTCCGCAACGATAGGCAAGGCGTCGCTGACCCGCCCAAGGCGATCTTTCTCCGCCGACAGCCGCGCAATCTGCTCCTTGAGCTGTTTGGAACGATCCTCAAGGGCGGAAACTGTGCCATCGAGTTCCTCCCAGTCCTTGGGGAGAAGAGAAAGCTCACGGATCTTGCTCTTCAATTCTCTGTAAGACCTCGTTTCCAGGTTTAACTTCGGGTTACTCCCACCCGGCTTAAACAGTTCTTGTGCCTCGGATTCCAGCGCTTCAAGTAGACTTTTGAGATCCGCCCCACCGAGGCCCGCGGCGAAGAGGCTCTCGCCCACACCGCCCTTTCCTTCCATGAGGGCTTGCCCGCCGGATATCAGTTCGTCCCGGCTCATCCCAAACACACGGACATACGTCTCCCTGTCGACCCCGCCCAGAAAGGATCGCACTGTTTCTTCCGGTAGCGGGCGTCCGTCAGGGCCAAGGAGCGTGTCCTTGCGACCCTTCCGCCTGACGATAGAAAGTTTCTCCCCATCCGAACGCAACAGGATGCCTCCAACCCGGAGCTGCTTACTCTCATGCAAGAAGTCATCCCTCGTGGTCTCCGGGATCCCGTAGAGAAAGCCCCGGAGCGCCCTGATGCACGTGCTCTTTCCCGCCTCGTTCGGACCGTAGATGACATACAACCGCTTGCCTTCTGGAAACACGAGGCTGCGGTTCGTAAAGTTCCCGTACGCGATCAAGTCCAGAGAGATCAACCTCATTTCCCCGCCCCCGAAGCCAGAATCCGTTGAACAAGCATCCCTTTGGCGTGTTCCAGCAGCCTGGACACCGCGTGCATTGAATCAGGAGTGACCACTCCCTCCGCTTGAAAAACTTCTGGCGGAAGCTTCTCCCTTAGGGACCTGACGTCTTCAGCCAGCAGGGTCCCGAGTTCGTCCGTCGCGGATAGCCCATCGATGTATCGGACCAGATCCGCCAGGGGATCCAAACCTGACCTTAAGATGGAAGGGTCTGCCTCCGCTGCTGTCAGAATCCTCACCTTCTCCACCCAGGCCCCCTCACCAGTAGCAGCAGCAACGGCAGCTCGAACTTCCGCGGTCCACTTCTCAGGATCGGCCACCAGTTCACGATGGGCCTGGCATGCTCCTTCGATGACGAGCCTTACCGCAAGAACCTCTCCGCCTCCCTTGCCAGATTCTGCCTCCACCGTGGCTACGGCAGCGTCGACGACATCACCCGCGGCAGACAGGCCGGAGGCGTCCACGGGAATCACCTCCCACCGCACCACGTGGAGGTTCCGATGCTCAAGCGCCGCCACCCGGCCGTCTTCCACGGAAACCAGGGTGCATCCCTTAGGACCAGTCTCCCGGGCGTGCCGCCCCTGGGTGTTCCCCGGGTACAGTATCAGAGGTTCCTCGCTGTGCACTTTCCGTGCGTGGACATGCCCTAGCGCCCACACGTCGTATCCCTTCGACTGGAGTGTCCCCAGGGTGCAGGGAGCGTACGGCTCGTGCCCTTCAGCGCCGGTGAGTGCCGTGTGAAGCATGCCAATGTTGAAAAGGCCCTTCCGGGTTTCCGGGTATTGTTCGGCGAGGTTCTCCATGACGTCTCGCTTAGCGAACCCCTGGCCGTGAATTGCCACCCCGAGTTCCTCTAACAAGACGGTCTCCGGGGATTTCGTGGACAGAACTTTCACGTTATCTGGCAGACGGAGGGACTTGGTCATCCGGCTCTCGGCGTCATGGTTACCGTAGATAGTGTAGACCTTCACGCCGGCCTCTCGGAGACGGGAGAGCTGGTGCGTGAGGAACAGTCCGGTGTGGTAATCCTTCCACTCCCCATCGTAGAGATCACCCGAAAGGAGCATGAAGGCAACCTTCTCTACGGCCGCGATCGAAACTAGGTTACCGAAGGCCTCGCGAGTTGCGCCCCGAAGTACATCCAGGGGGACTCCCTCGTAGCGCGACAGGCCCACCAGGGGGCTGTCAAGGTGAACGTCCGCTGCAAGGATGAATTTGAATTCCATTTGTCCTCGCCCCCTATGCGAATACCTTTATCGGGCCAACCATCTCGCCCCAAAGGAGATCTTTCGTCGACAGCAATTTCACACCGTAGTCCTCACCTCTTCGCGCCAAGGACTGTTTGGCGGATATTGGCGAAGAGCTTGGACGGGATGTGCCAAAGAGCCCCCTGAGCCACTTTCCCCCGAATCATGTCCACCAACTTCGGCAACTCCTTCGGATCCCAGGAAGGTGCCATCTTCCGTAGGTCCGAAGGTGGGGCTGGTCGGTACATCATGCGATAGCCCTTGGGCTTTGCTCTGTGGTCCTCATAAAATTCTTCGATAATGGCCCAACCGTAGAATCCAGGGTCGGAACAGATCCCTCCCCCGTCCCGGGTCGGCGCAAAGAAGAACACCACCATATCACCAGGGCCGGGATCGGGCAGATTACCCTTCACTAGACGAGAGACCGGCCAGTCGATCTCCTTCCCTTCCCAAACCTGTTGCCTATACCGCTCCGGAGACCAGTGAGATCCTTCGGTCATTTGATACAACCACATTGCCATATCATCGGCCCTCAGCTTTGCTCCATCGCATGATTGCGCGCGCACACCTATACTTGGTCGTCTCCCTGGGTATGATGCCAAGCAATTGAGAACGGACGCCATGTTGTAATGGGGGACGTCGGTTCTGAAAGAAACTTCGCTGAATTCGCCCGTGCGCGCAGCTGCATCAGGAAGCCGTCCGCCGAGCGAATGTCCATCCCAACTCTACCGAGAACAAAACGCTGATCCGTGACCGAAAATCGGCGCGCGCGTGCTCGAGGCTCCCTCCACTGAGAACGGGGGCTGCCGATCGATGACACAGGGACAAGGAGACATGGGGACAAGGCGACAAGGGGACACCGAGCACCCGGAGAAACGGGATGGAGCGGCAGAGGAGCCGAGGTGCATGGGCGCAGGGGTGCATCGGAGAATCGAAGAAACGGAGACTTGGAGACAAGGGGACGAGGGGATGGGGGGAAGAAAGGCCTCCTGACCGCAGGGGATGGGGATCAGGCGTTAAGATCTGGTGAAGAAAAAGGCCCGCCGAGCCCGGAGCCATTCCACCCTCGCGAGATGTGACCGCGCAAAGGAAAATGGGGGTCAGGGGCCAGGGGGGTCGGGACAGAGCGTGGGGGCCGATCCCGAGCCGGCTCCACCCTTCCATGGATAGCCGTGGGATGTGGGTGATCTATATCACTTACCAGGCCGCCGCGCAAGACTTGAGCCGCGCCTCGCCGCGGCCAGGCAGGCGGCCACCAGTCGGGGTCGCCCCGCGCCCCAGACCTCCCAGAGGCGCTGTTCCAGGTACAGGAGGAACAGGTCGGCCACCTCGGCGGGGAGCTGCACGGTGCCGGTCCCGTATTCCGAGAGGGCGATACTCCCCCCGAGGCTCGGGAGGATGCCGCCCAGGGGCCGCACTCGTCCGCAAAAACTCCGTTCAGCCCCGTACACTCTCCTGCAACGGGTTTGAATCCAGGATCTTAGGGGCGTTTTCCCGCCTGAAGTAGGTGCGTCCGGTCAGCCCTGCGGGCAGTCTGTCTGGCGGTCCTCTTGACAGGCCGAGGAGGGCAAGAGTACCCTCCGATCTGTTCTCCCTCCCCGTGGCGACCGACGGAGGAGGCTCTATGGGGTCAGCTAGGGACAGTGCTGCGGACCCAAGGCGGGCAGGCCCGCCGGCACCGCGTTGGTGGACCAGCATTCGAAGAAGCAGCCCAGGAACAAGAACAACTCGCCGGCCCGCCGACTGGACAGAGAAAGGCACGGACGAACGCGCGGCCCACGACGTAACACGCCCTGCTGCATCACCAGCCGGTCCCCCAACCCTTCAAGAAAGGAGCCCCAATGGTTGACGAGAACCTCCAGGCCCAACTGGAACGCCTCCGTGCGGAGAACGCGGCCTTGAAGTCCCGCGCCACCAGCGAGAACATCCGGGTCAGCGACAAGGGCGGCGTGTCGGTCTACGGGCTCGGCCGCTTCCCGGTCACGCTATACAAGGAGCAGTGGCTGAAGCTCCTCGACATGGCCGACGAGATCCGGAAGTTCATCGCCGAGAACGACGCCAAACTCAAGGTCAAGAACTAGCCTCCCGAACCTGCTGCTGCCGGGCAATCCTCGCCATCCTCTCAGCCTTGAAGGAGAGGCTCCGTGCAACCGGGGTTGTCATTCGCGGGGCTGCTCACCAATGCGCTCACGGGGTAGGCCGTCATCTCGACGGCAGGAAAGGGCCGGAGCAGGGGCTGGAGCACTTCCGGCTCCCGGATGCTCGGATCAAGCCAGCGGTCGTATTCCGTGGGGCTGAGGATCACCGGCATGCGATGGTGGATCGCGCCCACGCGGGTTTCGTCGCCACGGTCTCGGCGCGGGCGTTGATCAGGCGGGAGCCGACGGCTGGGCCTTCCGCCCACACGGGGATGAGGCCCCAGCGTAGGAATCGGAATTGCCTGCCAGCTTCTGGGGAGGGCCTGAGGAGGGTTGTCACTGCCTGGGTGGGGGCAATGTTGTAGCGTGGCGTCCACGGCGGGAGTTCGGCTAGGTGAAACTGCTTGGCTGCGGTCGTGGCAGTCGCGCCGACAGTGAAGCGGCCACACATAAGTTGCTGTCGGTGTTCACCCCTACAGACTCTCGTCCCCTTGCTCGGTAATTCTCGGTTTCCCGGGTTCAGAAGGGCAAGTTGTCTTCCGCATAATGGTTGCTGTGGGCCAATTGATCGTCAAGCTCTAGACGTACAGTATAGCTCTCTGGGTGTTGAAGCTCGTCCAGGCTAATCTCTAGCTTTGAATTCGCATGGTACGAACCATTCTCCCAAACGTACTTTTGGCCCGTTGCGTCTTCCCGGATTGTCACACGAGCGCTGAAAGGTCCAGGGGTTAGGGATGAGGGATTGAATCTGAAGCGAACTCGCTTACTGCTAAGTTCGACCTGTTCAACGAATGTCCAGAGACGGTAGTGCATGTTCGCCTTCTGGCTGATTCTTCTCGACCATTGCTTGAGTGCTTTTGGATCGAGGAGATGCTGTAGCGTTTCGTATTCGGCTTGTGTCCTGCAAACGATAAAGCGCAACGACGACAGATCCAGTCGGCTGGGAACAATGACCTCGGCATGACGGTGATAAATGATCGACCTCTTCTCAGGCTCATCAAGTCTTCTGTCGTGATAAACCTTCTCGAAGGGGATTCCGCAGAGAAACTCGTAATCCTTGCCCGTTGACGCATCTGCTGCCAGGTTTCCATCACTGAATTCTGCATCCGATCGCGTCAAAATCTCGCCTGCGTCGAAGAGCATTACGATGGGGACGGGACAATGAGCACTAAGGGCGTAATTCTGGGATGGCCGGAAGCCTTCATTGCGGTATTGAGTTGGCGTCTTGGGTCGAAAGTACAAACGGACATAACGCTTCCATCGTTCGGCTGTGGCTGCGATAACATCGGGACTTGCGGAGTTGACGACCAATACCCCAGCATCCTGCGCTTCCTTCCGGGAGAGGAGGTACCCACTGTTGAGGATTGTGGCAGCAGCACGGATGTCATCGACTCTGAACAAGTAGTCCGGCCACCATCGCTGAGCTTCGCCCAACCAAGGCTGCTCTTTGAGACGCTTGATGTGAGCTTTGATTCTCTCGGAGTCCGGCTTCCTCGGGACGTTCACACTCGCTGCACCGCGAAGGCAGGTTGCGATGATCTGGCAGGTCGAGGAGTGGGGGGAACGAACAACTGCAACGCAGCCTCTTTCTCGCCGAAGCCTCCTGCAGTCTGTGGCAATAACTCAACACGCCTCACATAATCGAGACGGTCAAGGAGGGCCATGACATACGGAGCAAAGAGATCGAGGCCCTGCGACATAATGCGAGGCACACAGAATCCGTAGGCCCGGATGTTCTGCCAAAGATCCAGCATGGCCTCCTTCGGTATGAAAATGCCTCCAGGCCGAATGACCCGAGGACGCCATTGAACAGGAATCAACAGAGCTAGCCGGGTCAGCGAAGCGACAAGGTGCCCCCATACGCTCTTGGAACTTAACCAGATTTGGATTCCATGTTCTGGTCGATCTGTGATGATGACTCGGAAATCGTCCTCGCCGTCCCACGTCTTCAGGTCCAATCCCATGCCAACATGGTCGCACAGATCTCGCCACACCTCCTCAAAGGCCAGGGTTCGCGGCTCGCTCCGCAGCCAAGCATTCATGGCCGCGACATCCCTGTGTTCAGGTTTGGCGAATTCCCCTTCGTATTCGTAGATGAACGTGTCAATGGGAAGTCGGCCGAGGTATCTCGTCATTAGGGGTCGGACAGCCGTTTCCCAGTCCAATTCTCCGTTCCCGCACCCCAATTGCGGGAAGGCGATGCTGGTGATGCCCAGAGCCGGGTAGGCTGATACGAACTTGACGAGTCCCTGCTCGATGTACTCTAGCTTGGATGGTTGACGCCAATGGACTTTGGTCGGGAAGTTGAGTATCCATTTGTGTTCGGTCCTATATAGCCAGAGCTTTCCGGTCTGCAGCTCTCGCTTCTCGCATAGCTGCTGGTACTGGGAGAACATCTCCGGGTAGATTTCTTTGAAGGTTTTCGCAATACCCCTCCCCATGACGCCGACCGTATTCACCGTGTTGACGAGAACCTTCGCGGGTGATTCGAACAGACTGCCCTTGACGTGCGTGATCATCGGATAATTCTCCGTTGGTACCCTACACGCTCAGTGCAAATGCTCCGGAATGGCTTTTCAGCATTAAAGGTCGACAACACTGCAGGTGCCACTAGTCGCCGGTCGAGGGGGGGTCAGTTCGCTAAAAGGCTACCCAATGCTGTCCTAACTGTCAACCCCAAACGCGACCACGATAGCGAAAAAGGTACCGGACACCATTTAGGGCCTAACCCCTCGATTCTGCGTCGGGGTGGGCCCAATTCTTCGCCGACGTCCCCGGCGGGGGACGGAGCGCCCGACCGAGCCGGGCTCCCCACACAGCGCCTGCGGCATCCCGACCCGCAGCATCGGGCGCAACCGCCGCCAAGAATTGGAATCGCCCATCGGGCAAATCAATCGGTTAGCCTTCTACGGGTGTCCGGTTGTGGTCCACAAAAACTCTGTCTGCCCGTTCAATCGCGCATAGAATGTGGACCTAACTCCTTATAAACACAGCGAAAGCTCTCCTCGCCAACAGAGCAAGTCTTCCCAGGCAGAACCATGCGCACAACGTTGGTGCCGGTCCCCCGGCACCCTGAATGTGCAATGGCTGTCTGGGCCCCCAAGAGGTCTTCCGGCTTCACGGCGAGCGTCAACGTCTCATCCTCGCCCACCATGGTGTTTTCGATCGTCGCTCGGATTGCCTCCCGCCCTCGGCCCGTGTCTCCACTGCGCAGTTTCGCGGTCAGGCCCTCCAGATGCCTGTCGTCCCCAAAAACTCCGTTCAGGTCTGCATACTCTCCTGCAACGGGTTGGATTCCAGGATCTCAGGGGCGTTTTCCCGCCTGAAGTAGGTGCGGCCGCTCAGCCCTGCGGGCAGACTGTCTGGCGGTCCTCTGTTCATTGGTTCATATTGACAGACAGGCACGATCTTCGATATTCTCTGTCCCGGGCATTTTTCGACCTGCATACCACACCCGATGAAATGTGTCGCCCCCGGGTTCCCCTTTCCTACCCGATTGCGTTCACTGAGAGCGTTCGCTCTCCTCTGGTTCACGGTCCTGCATTGATCCCGCGTTAGCAGAGGCGGGGCCACGACGCCCAGACTCTTCTGAAGGTTTTCTGCTCCGATGATAGAGCCCGGCCAGATTCTGAATGGCTCGCTGTTCCACGAGCCCATGCGGGTCGAAACCATCCGCCAGGGGGGGAACGATACCTGGGTCCTGGGCCTGGTTGGTGTCCAGACGGAGCGCTTCCGCAGTGTCACCCTCACCTCTGAGCAAATCAAAACGCTTCGAATCCACGGAGCCGCCTACACCTACACAGGCGATGGCGCACTCTTGCGCCTCGGTCTTCAGGCTTACACCCTCGGCATCGCGTACGAGTTCGACCCCTATTTCGGCCTGTCCATTTCGCGCGTAGATCCCCTCCCGCACCAACTTGAGGCGGTCTACGATTCCCTCCTCAAGCTGGCCCGGGTCCGGTTCCTCCTCGCGGACGATGCGGGCGCCGGCAAGACCATCATGGCCGGGCTCCTCATCCGGGAGCTGAAACTCCGGGGCCTGGCCGAGCGCACGCTGATTGTCTGCCCGGCGAACCTGACGTTCCAGTGGCAGCGGGAGCTGAACGAGAAGTTCGACGAGAAGTTCGTCGTCCTCAAGGGCGACGACATCCGGGATCAGTTTGGGATCAACCAATGGATGGAACAAAAACAAATCCTGACCTCCCTGGACCTGGCCAAGCGCACCACCATCCTCCCGGGCCTCAAGCAGGTGCATTGGGATCTGGTGATCGTGGACGAGGCCCACCGCATGTCCTGGACGCCCCCGGCGAGGAAGACTGCCCGGTATGCCCTGGGCGAGCTGCTGCGGGAATCCTCAGACCACCTCCTCATGCTCACGGCGACCCCGCACAAGGGGGACCCGACCAACTTCAGCCTCTTCCTCCAGCTCCTGGATGAGGACGCCTACGCGGACGTCCGCTCCATCCGCCAGGCGATGGAGCAGCGGCGGGCGCCGTTTTACCTGCGCCGCACCAAGGAAGCCATGGTCTATTTCCCGGAGCGCCAGCCCGACGGGACCTGGGCCGCCCGGAAGATCTTCACCAAGCGCATTACCCATACGGTGGACTTTACCATTGATGGGGACGAGTTCGTTCTCTACCGGGACGTCACCCGTTTCGTGAAGCAACAGAGTGCCAAGGCCGCCGCCCAGGGGGACGATCCGCGGGCCCGGGCTGTGGGCTTCCTGATGTCCCTGTATCAGCGTCGGCTGGCCTCCAGCGCCTACGCCATGCACCGGTCCCTGGAGAACCGGTCTCATCGCCTCCAGGAGGGGCTGCGCCGGGCTGACGAGCTGCTCCGCACGGCGCCGCCAGAGATTCCGGGCCCCGAGGAAATCGAGGAGATGGAGGAGGCCGAGCGCGAGCGCCTGGAGGCCCTGCTGGAGGCCATCACCCTGGCCCAGAACCGCCATGAGGCCGAGGAAGAAATCGCCCGGCTCAAGGAGCTGGCCGACCAGGCAAAGAAGGTGGAGGAGGCTGGCCAGGAGGCGAAGCTCGCCCAGCTCAAGACGATCCTCAAGGAGCAGGGCTTCTTCGACAAGCCGGATCAACGCCTGCTCATCTTTACCGAGTTTAAGGACACGCTGGACTACCTGGCGGGGAACAAGCTCCAGGGTGTCCCCGGAAAGCTCCGGGACTGGGGCTTCCGCGTCGGCGTCATCCACGGCGGGATGAAGGCGGGCTCGCGGGACGAGCCGGGCACCCGGCTCTATTCCGAGCAGCAGTTCAAGGACGGCGCGATCCAGATCCTCGTCGCCACCGAGGCGGCCGGGGAGGGCATCAACCTCCAGTCCTGCCATATCCTTTTCAACTACGACATCCCGTGGAACCCCAACCGGCTGGAGCAGCGGATGGGCCGTATCCACCGGTACGGCCAAATCCACGACTGCCTGATCTTCAACTTCGTCGCTACCAATACCATTGAGGGGCGCGTCCTCCAGAAGCTACTGGAGAAGCTCCAGGAGATCCGCGACGCCCTGGACGACGACGCCGTCTTCAACGTGGTGGGCGAGATCCTGCCGGCCGCCCAGATCGAACGGATCCTCCGTGCCTATTATGCTGGGGAGCTCGGGCAGGAAGACATGGAGGACCGCCTGCTCCGCGATGTGCAGGAAGACCGGTTCCGGGCCATCTGCCAGAATGCTTTGGAAGGGCTGGCGTCCAAGAAATTGAACCTGGACATGCTCATCGAGCGACGGGCGCTTGCCCAGGAACGCCGCGTGGTCCCCGAAACCATTGCCCGGTTCCTGCGCGAGGCGGCCGGCCACGCCCGCTATACCTTGAAGCCCCTCGCGAGTCTCCCCCATTCCTTCGACCCGGGCGTCACGCCCACCACCCTCCGCCAGTACGAAACGGCTCCCGACCGGAAGCTGGCCGCCCTGGCGAACAAATACCCCCGACTGTCAACAGACCGTGAGACGGCCGAGCGACACAGCCTCGAATGGGTGACCCCCGGGCACCCGCTATTCGAGGCGCTCCGGCGCCACGTCTGGGAAACCGCCCGGGACGTGCTGGCCCAGGGCGCCTGCTTCTACTCCGTGGAACACGCTGCCCCGGCCCGGCTGGACTTCTACCGGGCGCGGGTGGTGGATGGCCTGGGGCAAGTGATCCACGAGCGCCTCTTCGCGGTGGAGGTAGCGGAAGGCAAAGAGCCCAAGCGTCAGGAGCCGGGCGCCTTGGGCAACTTCAGTCCCGGCAAGGCACCCGAGACGCTCCCGCCCGTGGCCCACCTTCCCGAGGCCAGGGACTGGCTCACGCAAGGGGCGTTGTCCCCGTTCCTCGACGAGGTCCGACAAGAGCGCGTCGCGGAGGTAGATCGGATCGCGGCCCACGTCGAGCTCTCCCTCACGGAGCTCATGCAGCGAGAGGATCGGCTGATCGGCCGGCTGGCCGAGGAGACCGAGCGTGGGGTGGAGGGCGCGGCGGGGAACCTGAAGCAGGCCGAGGATCGCCATGCGGCCCTCATGACGCGGCGCGAGCGGCGGCGCCAGGAACTGGAGCGCCAGCGGTCCCTGAGCCTCCAGGCTGTCGAACGGATTGCCAGCGTTCTCGTCCTGCCGCATCCGGAGCGGGAGAAGCCTGAGGTCCGGCGCCTGCGCCCTGATGCCGAGACCGAGGCCATCGCCATGCGCGTGGCCATGGAGTACGAGCGGGCCGCCGGACGCGCCGTGGCCGATGTGCACGAACAGAACCTGGGCTACGACCTGACGAGCCTGGACACACAAAGTGGCGAATTGCGCCTCATCGAGGTCAAGGGCCTCGGCGGGTCCACGGGGACGATCGGCCTCACGCCCAATGAGAAGCGTGTAGCCGAGGATCGGCGCGACTGCTACTGGCTCTACGTCGTCACCGACTGTGACGCCCAACCAGGCCTGCATGTCAACAAGGATCCAGCGAACCTCCCCTGGCACGAGGTCAAAAAGGTGGACCACTACTGGCTTAGCGTGGATGCCGTGAGGCAACCCATGCGCGTTCGTGAAGAGCCGCCAGCTCCTGATGGGGGCGTGACATGAAATCGTTCCGGTGGCAACGCCCGCATGAGATCAGCGTGCCCCTCAACGTGTCATGGCTCCTGGGCACTGTGATGGAGTGCAAAGGGCGGCAGCAGCTTTACGAACGCCAGAAGCCCGAAGTCCTCCGGACCCTGCGGGAACTCGCCCTCGTCGAGAGCACCGAGTCGTCCAACCGGATCGAGGGGGTGATCGTAGAAAGATCCAGGCTGCGTCCTTTGATCCTGGGCCGAGCGCGGCCTCGCGACCGTTCGGAGGAGGAGATTGTTGGCTACCGGAACGCGCTGAACTGGGTCCATACGCATCATGCTGAGGCCCGGCTAGAATCGGCTACAATCCGGCGCTTGCATGCGCTCGCCCAGGCGGGCGGTGGAGATGCAGGCCAATGGAAGCGTCAGGACAACGAGATCATCGAAGTGGACGTGCAGGGAAGACGGTGGATACGCTTTCGTCCTGTCCCAGCCGTTGACACGCCGAAGGCGGTAGACGATCTGTGCCTCGCGTACCGGCACGCGCTAGACCAGGAACTCTTGCCACCCCTTCTCGCTGTGGCAAACCTGATCCTGGACTTTCTCTGCATCCATCCATTCCGGGACGGCAACGGTCGGGCCTCGCGCCTCTTGACCCTCCTCGCTCTATACACCCATGGCTACGCCGTTGGGCGCTACATCAGCCTCGAACGCCTGGTGGAGGAGAGCAAGGAATCCTACTACGAAGCCCTGGCCCGCTCCTCAGAAGGCTGGCATGAGGGCCGACATGATCTCTCCCCGTGGTGGGCGTACTTCCTCACCGTCGTCCGAGCGGCCTATCGCGAGTTCGAACAGCGGATCAGCCAGCTCTCAACCCGCCGGGGGGCAAAGACCGAGGCGGTCGAGGCAGCCATCGCTGAGCTTCCGGAGCAATTCAGCATCTCCGACGTGGAGCGCCTGTGCCCCTCCGTGAGTCGGGATATGGTGCGGACAGTACTCAATTCCTTGCGTCGTCAAAAGCGCCTAACCGTCGAGAAACGCGGGCGCTACGCTGCCTGGCGTAAATTAGGTAATAAGTAGCGCAATGTGGTAAAGAATGTGGTAATAACTTACCGAGCCCGGGGGTAAGAGTCACACAGGCCGCGAAACGAGGTAGTATCTCCATGTGAGGGCATTGGAGAGCGTACAGTCAGCCATGCATCGGGGGAGCTCGGTGAGCGCAAGCTCAGACTGACGAGAAAGGTAAGTAAGGGTCCGGCCAAGCTTCCCATGGCACGAGGTCAAGAAGGTGGACCACTACTGGCTCAGCGTGGATGCAGTCCGGGATCCCATGCGGGTCCGCGAAGAACCCTCATAGCGTGACGGGGGCTGTGATGGCTGTGTTGAGCCGCAAGACGTGTGGTACTGCGGTCCGGGTATTACAGGATTTGAGAGGCTCTACTATTGATCTCTTGATCTACGAGAATGAAGTACCCGCCGAATGCTTCACTGGCTCCTCCAAGGAGGAGCGACTCCTCAATGGGTTTCGAGATCTGGAGTCGACGGGGAGACCAGATCTCATCCTTCGTCTCATCCGGGCTGGGCTTGAACGTCTTGGTGAACCAGCACGCCAAGAGCTCACCGCAGCGCTGGTGCGGGACGGATACGTTGTCGATGGTAACCATGTGGTTCCAGATGAGAGTATGGGGACCGAGCACAGGAGCGCAATCGAGGTTCTTCTTGGGAAGTATTCAGGCACGTTGAAAACAGATGTCCTGATCCACCACCTCAAGGAAAGTGAAGACGAATTCCGGCAGGCGAAATGGGACGCATCAATCGGCCAGGCACGCAAGTTCGTTGAGCAGCTACTCTCCGACATTGCACTAACGGCTTCCAAGGCGCGATCGGAAACCCCTGACCTGGGTAAGCCGGTCAAGGTTCGTGACTACCTCCAGAAGGCTGGTTTCTTTGACGACGACGAGCGAAAGAAGCTGATTGACGGTGTATACGGCTTCTTCAGTGACGAGGGCGCGCACCCTGGGATCTCCACTCAAAGCGCCGCGAGGATCTGCTTGAGTATCCTTTGGTCGTTTGGATTCTACGTCCTGGAGAAGTTCGAGTCCTGGCAGGAAAAGGGGTATACAGCCCTATGAGGGTAGGATGATCCCAAGGGACTGCAAGCGACTCGCGGAGGTGGATTTTCCGATTGCCGTGGTGAGCAAACACGCGGCGAGGGAGAAGTCTATCCGCCACGGCCACCCGAGCACGCTCCACCTCTGGTGGGCGCAGGGACTGTTGGCCGCCTGCCGGGCGATGTGGTCAGATGTGAAGAGGCACCATGAGACGGAGGACCGGCGCGACTGCTATTGGCTCTACGTCGTCACCGATTGCGACACTGCGCCGCGGCTCCAGGAGCCGATCCGCGACCCTGCCCGTCTCGACTGGAACGAGGTGACGAAGGTCGCCCACTACTACCTCTCGGTGAACGCGATGACGAGGCCGATGCAGGTGCGGGAGGACACGCCGCCGTACGGAGGGTGAAAGTGAACTCCAACGATCCGATCGCCAAGGCCAGGACACTTCCTGCGGGCGCTGTCTTCCACCAGTGCGCTCTGCAAGTGAATCCGCACCACTACGGCGGCACGTTTCGCGGAAAGCCCTCTGGCGGGGATGCCCGCGCGCATGCGCAGGCGATCGTCGACAAGGCCATCGAGATCCGTGTCTCTGTGCTTGCCATCACCGACCACAACGACGTCAGCGGGGTACCCGCATTTCGGGACGCGGCAGGCGAACGCGGCATCCACGTGTTTCCGGGATTCGAACTGTCGTCGAGCGAAGGCGTTCACGTCCTGTGCATCTATCCGCAGGACGTCGAGCAGCACCAGCTCGAGCGGTTCCTCGGCGTGTTCGGTGTGACCAGCACGAAGCCCTCGTCCGACCTGTCGACCATGAGCTTCGTCGACATTCTACGCTGCGTCCGAGAGCAAGGTGGCGTCACGATTGCGGCTCATGTGACCGCCGACAAGGGCCTCTTCAAGGTTGTCAGCGGTCAAGCGAGGATCAATGCCTGGCAGGGTGAAGACCTGCTCGCGATCCAGATTCCGGGTCCGGTCGAGGACCTGCCGCAGGATGTGCGTGAGATCGTCGAAAACAGGAACGCCGATTACCGCCGCGCCCACGCCGCGGAGGATAGGCTCGCTGTCGCCGTAGTCAATGCGGGCGACATCGTAAAACCCGAAGATCTCGAAGACCGTTCAGCAACCTGCTGGATCAAGATGTCCGAGGTCAGCATCGAAGGCTTGCGCCAGGCTTTTCTCGATCCGGGATCCCGCATTCGACTGAATCCGACACAGGGCAAGCTCGAGCCCGAGGAGCATGCCGAGCTCGTCGCACTGGCTTGGGAGGGCGGATTCCTCGACGGCGCCTCCGTTCACTTCAACCCTAACCTCAATGTCCTCGTCGGCGGGCGCGGCACCGGCAAATCGACGGTCGTCGAGAGTATTCGTTCCGTGCTGGCCCTCGACGCAGTCGGTGACGAGGCGCGCAAGACGCACGAAGGGATCGTGCGGCACGTGCTGAAGAGCGGCACGAAGATCTCCCTCCTTGTACGCGCGCATCGGCCGGCTGTCCGCGAATACCGTATCGAGCGAACCATCCCCAACCCACCCCTGGTGCGCGATGACCAAGGCGAGGTCTCGAACCTTTCGCCCCAGGACGTGCTCCCCCGCGTCGAGGTCTACGGGCAGCATGAGATCTCGGAGCTCACCAAGAGCCGCGAGAAGCTCACGCGCCTGCTTGACCGCTTCGTCGAGCGGGACGAGTCGCTGCCGCGACGCAAGGCCGCTCTACGACGCGACATGGAGAAGAACCGGCGCAGCCTTTTGGACACGCGCGCCGAGCTACGGCAGATCGAGGAACGTCTCGCCGCGCTCCCTGGCTTGGAGGAAACACTCCAACGGTTCCGCGAAGCGGGCCTCGAAGAGCGGCTCCGTGAACAAAGCCTGCTCGTCCGCGAGGAGCGGGTGCTCGCCTCCATTCCCGAGCGCCTCGCTCCCTTCCGCGAGTGCCAGGAGAGCCTGAAGCGGGAGATCCCCATCGATCGCGCGTTCCTCTCGGCCAAGGCGCTCGAGGACCTGCCCGGGAAGGAGATCCTGTCGCGTGCCAATGAGGTCTTCGCGCAGCTCGATCGCGATCTGGAACGCGTGGCGAAGGACCTGGAGCAGGCCCTGCAGCGCGCGGACCAAGGGGTCGCTGCGGTGCGCGCGGAATGGGAGACGCGTAAGAAGGACGTCCAGGCCGCTTACGAGCGGATCCTCCGCGAGCTCCAGAAGTCGCGAGTGGATGGCGAGGAGTTCATCCGACTGCGGCGCCAGATCGAGGAGCTCCGGCCGCTCCGCGAGCGCCAGAATCTCGTGCGCCGCGTTGAGAAGGAGCACGCCGACCGCCGCCGGGCACTCCTCGCCGAGTGGGAGGATCTCAAAGCCGAGGAATTCCGGCGCCTGGATCGCGCCGCGAAGAAGGTCAACCAGAAGCTGCGCGACAAGGTCCAGGTCGAGGTCACGGCCGCCGGCGACCGCGAGCCGCTGTTCCGGACGCTGCGTGATGAGGTCGGGGGGCGGCTGTCCGAGGCCATCGAGTCGCTCGCTCGTGTCCAAGCCCTATCACTGACCCAGTTCGTCGAGGCGTGCCGGGCGGGCACGGACGCGCTGAACAAGGCGTACAGCATCACCCCGGCGCAGGCCGAGCGGCTCGCTAAGGCGGAGCCCGAGGTGCTAATGCGCATCGAGGAGCTCGATTTGCCGCCGACCACGGCGATCCGGCTCAACACGGCGCCGGCCGGGGATCCGCCCGCCTGGCAGGCGCTCGAGGACCTCTCGACCGGCCAGAAGGCGACGGCCGTCCTTCTGCTCCTCCTTCTCGAGTCCGACGCGCCCCTCGTCGTGGACCAGCCGGAGGACGACCTCGATAACCGCTTCATCACCGAGGGCGTGGTGCCGCGCATGCGCGAAGAGAAGCAGCGCCGGCAGTTCGTCTTCTCGACCCACAACGCGAATATCCCCGTGCTCGGTGACGCCGAACTGATCGTCGGCCTCAGTGCATCGGGCGAGGCCGAACGTGGGCATGCGCGCATCGCGCACGAGCACATGGGCTCGATCGACTCCCGCCCGGTGCGCGAGCTGGTGGAGGAGATCCTCGAGGGCGGCAAGGAAGCCTTCGAGATGCGGCGGCGGAAGTACGGCTTCTGAGGAAAGGCGAGATGAATCGAACCGATCTGGCCGACTTGATCCACAACGGCGAGAACTCCGGGGTTGAGTTCAAGCGGGACGACATTCGCCCGGAGAAGCTTGCCGAGGAGATGGCCGCACTGCTCAACCTCGAGGGTGGCTACATCCTCCTCGGGGTAGAGAAGGACCGCACGGTATCCGGTCTAACGCGCACGCCCGAGAAGGCCGAAGAATGGGTGATGGAGGTCGCCCGCGTTCACCTTCGCCCGGCCGCGATTCCGTACTGGGAGACCTTCGAGTGGGAGCCTGGCAGGATCCTGGGCATCGTCTCGCTCCCCGCGGATAGCCCCGACAAGCCTTACAAGGCCAAGCGAGCCTCGGCCTGGATGACCCAGGTCCGGGTTGGAACGACCACGCGTGATGCGACCGACGAAGAGGAGATGCGCCTGTACCAGCAGTCGGGCCGATTGCAGTACGACCGCAAACCAGTTCCGGGTTCGTCGGTAGCCGATCTCGACCGGCGGCGGCTGGTCAACTACTTCCGCGATGTTCGGCGGCAGGCATGTCCGGACGATGGCGATCAGGAAGGCTGGATTCGTCTCCTGGTCAACACGGAGCTCATGGTCGAGGATCGGGGTCGCCCCATTCCGAGTGCAGGAGGACTGCTCCTGTTAGGATCGCGGCCCAACAAGTACCTGCCTCAATCGGGCATCACCGCCGTCGCGTACTCGGGCACGGCGAAGGACTATGAAGCGAAGGAGAGGACCGTGATTCGTGGCCCGGCGGTGGCCCTCTTCTCCGAAGAGGGCGACGTCGTCGAAACGGGGATCATCGACCAGGCGCTCGACTTCGTTCGGCGAAGCGTCACCATCGCGGCCTGGATCGACGATGGGGGCAGGCGCCAAGAGCGCTGGGACTATCCGCTGGAGGCGGTCCGCGAGGCCGTGGTCAACGCCATCGCCCACCGCGACTACACGATCACGGTCACCGACATCGAGTTGGCGATCTACTCCGACCGCCTGGAAGTGATTTCCCCCGGCCGCCTCCCGAACACGGTCACCGTGGACAAGATGCGCGCGGGCTACCGCGCGTCACGCAACGAGCTCGTCAAGGAAGTGCTGCGAGACTACCGCTACGTCGAGGCCACCGGCCTTGGCGTCCCGCGCAAGATCGTGCAGGGCATGCTGGCGCACAACGGCTCGGAGCCGGACCTGATCGAAGACGATGATCGCTTCATCGTCCGCCTCTGGAAGGAGCACAAGCCCGCGTGATCCCCCAGGACTGCAAGCGGCTGGCGGAGGTGGATTTTCCGATTGCAGTTGTGGGTATCCACTCGGCGAGGGAGAAGCCGATCGTACGTCGCCACCCGCAGGCGTTTCACCAGTGGTGGGCGAGGCGGCCACTAGCGGCGTGTCGGGCGATGCTGCTAGGGTTGCTTCTGCCGGATCCATGCGACTCTAACTGCCCGACGGACTTCAAGACGAGGGCGCGCACGTTGCTGCCGAGGGTCCAGGGCGAAGTCGGGCCGAGGGATGGGGATCTCCGGAAGGCTCTCCTCAAGTTCATAGGCGATTTCGCCAACTGGGATCTGTCGGCCAACCAGCACTACCTAGAGGTTTCCCGGGGCCTGGTGAAAACCGCTTATCCGGAGGAGACCCCACTGGTCGTGGACCCGTTTGCGGGAGGTGGCTCGATCCCGCTAGAAGCGTTGCGCCTCGGTTGCGAAACGTCAGCCAGCGACCTCAATCCTGTCGCCTGTTTGATCCTCAAGGTCATGCTCGAAGACATTCCCCGGCATGGGCCGGAGTTGGCACAGGAACTTCGGCGCGTGGGTGCGGAGGTCAGGAAGGCTGCGGACAAGGAACTCGCCGAGTTTTACCCGCTCGATCCTGATGGGTCGCGGCCTATCGCCTACCTTTGGGCGAGAACAGTTCGGTGCGAGTCGCCGAACTGCGGTGCGGAGATCCCGCTCGCGCGTTCCTTCTGGCTCTGCAAGAAGGCCAAGCGCAAGCTGGCGCTGCGACACAGGGTCGTGCGGCCCAGGGGCGAGCCGACGCGCGTGGAGTTCGAGGTCTTCGAGCCGAAAGCGGAGAACGAAGTCCCCGGGGGCACGGTGACGCGCGCCAAGGCCACCTGCCTTGGCTGCGGGGCGGTCTTACCGCCGGAACGCGTCCGGGCGCAGCTCGCCGAGCAGCGCGGCGGGGCGGACGTGATTTTCGACAAGAAGGGACGGCGTCTCCGGGGGGCACGGCTGCTGGCCGTGGTGACACTCAAGCCAGGCGAGCAGGGACGGCACTACCGCCTGTCCACAGCCCCCGACTACGAGGCCGTCTGGAACGCGCAGAAACGACTGGAGAAACTGGCCGGCGAGAAGCTGCCGAACGGCCTCAGCCCCGTGCCGGATGAGCCGCTCCCGCCGATCGGCACGCTCGGCTTTCGTGTGCAACGGTACGGGATGCTCCATTGGGGCGACCTCTTCACGGCGCGACAAAAACTGAATCTTTGCGTCCTTGCTCAGCTCATCAGGGACAACCCTGGTCTATTGGATTCCATCAGGTCTCTGCTGGCCTTCGTCGTATCTCGAACTGCCGACAGACTCGCGAATCTTGTGGGTTGGGATACGAATGGGGAAAAAGTTGACCACGTCTTCAAGCGACAGGCCCTTCCGATGACGTGGGATTTCGCGGAGGGTGTGCCGCTCGCGCAGGCGAGCGGTGGCCTCGACGGGATCTTTGAACAGATAACCGGGACCGTGGAAAATTGGGCAGCAACGAATCGGAGGATCGGTCAGGTAATAATGGCCGACGCCGCAGATCACCCACTCCCTGCTGACGCAGGCGCCATCTGGTTTACTGACCCTCCGTACTACGATGCCGTTCCATATGCCGATCTTTCCGACTTCTTCTTCGTCTGGCTGAAGCGAACCCTTCCCGACCACCCCCTGTTTCGCGACCCCTTCGACACTGCAAACCCGCTCACGCCGAAGGACCATGAGGCGGTTCAGGACGAGACGAAGAGCTTTGAGGGTCGTCCTAAAGACCGTGTCTTCTTCGAAGAAGTGATGGCACGAGCGTTCGCGAAAGGGGCGCAGATCCTCCGTGATGATGGGGTTGGCTCCGTCGTATTTGCCCACAAGACAACCGAGGGGTGGGAGGCGCTCTTGACCGGGATGATTCGAGGGGGCTGGATGATTACGGCCTCATGGCCAATCTCCACTGAACGTCCGAATCGGCTCCGGGCCCGCGACTCCGCGGCCCTCGCCGCCAGTGTACACCTCATTTGCCGCCCCCGCCCTCAGGGGGCGCCAGTTGGCGACTGGGGTCAGGTACTACGGGAGCTTCCTTGGCGCGTGGGCGAGTGGATGCAGCGATTGCAGTCCGAGGGCGTGCGCGGCGCCGACCTCGTTTTCGCCTGCATCGGCCCTGCACTAGAGATTTACAGTCGGTACTCAAAGGTCGTAGATGCTGAGGAACGAGAGATCCCGCTGGGTGGAGACCCTGAGGCAACCGAACCACACAAGCGCGGCTTCTTGGCCTATGTCTGGGAGATCGTCGGCCGGACGGCACTGGAGCATGTCCTTGGGACGGCTGAAGCAAAGGCCCGCAACAGCGCCGCGGGTGCCCTGGAAGAAGACGCACGGCTGACTGCACTCTTCCTCTGGACTCTTCAAAGTACGAACGGTGCGCAGGCGAACGAGGGCGCCGAGGAATCCGGAGAAGAATCTGAGGAAGATGAAGATGAAGAAGAGAAGGCATCCCGAAGAAAGAAGCCGGGCTTCAGCCTCATCTTCGACGTGGTCCGCCGCTTTGCACAGCCCCTTGGCATTCACCTGCCCGAGTGGGAAGGGCGGATCATCGAGACGACGAAGGGTGTCGTTCGCCTCCTCCCGATCGCTGAACGCTCCAGGCAACTCTTCGGCGAGGAGGGTGCCTCAGCCGTCGCGGACCGGATCGAGCAGACCCCAACCGGCCAGGTACAGCTCAAGCTGTTCGGTGAATCCGGTGTCGAGCCCGAGATCAAAGGTCGGGAACGTGGCCGGAAGAAGGCCGGGGCCACGGTTGGCGACGAAGCTCTGAGGACACGCCGGGAAGCCACAACCCTGGATCGAGTCCACGCAGCCATGCTCCTGCAAGCGGGCGGGCGGACCAATGCGCTCCGTGCGCTTCTGGAGGCCGAGCAACAGCGCGGCCCGGACTTCCTGCGCCTGGCAAATGCCCTCTCGGCCCTGTATCCTAAAGAAAGCGAGGAAAAACGGCTGCTTGATGCTATGCTACTTGTGGTTCCAAGATAGGGAGTGAAGCAATGAGTTCGTCGCAGCCTGAACCAATTTTGGTCCTCCGCGTGAAGGGCCCAGCCACACAAGGGGGCCGGTTACGCCTCAGTACCCTCTTGCGGCTCGGCAGGCATATCCAAACCGCCGTGGAGCGGGTTGGGCGTGTTCTGGTGGGGCAAACGGATAGTCGTCGCCCCGGGCGAAAGCCTCACGAAGATCCTGCAGGAGTGCGGTCTGGAAGTTGTTGCCTTGAACCGCGGGAGTTTCGAAATCGCCTTGGACCTTCCGCGAGCGAAATTCGAAACCATGGACCTAGGCGTGACCTCAGTGGAACACCTGCTCGAAGGGATCGAAGGGATCAGACTGGATGCGAAGGCGTTACCGCCTGGTTACGACGCGGGCGTTCTTCATAGCCTTCGCGACATCGGGGAGATGCTCGGCGACGGAATTGATGAGATCGAGGCGGAGTCGCGGACGCAACGGCTTCGGCGGGCATTCTCATTCAATCCGGACGTGCACCAGCGTGTGCTTGACCTTCTCCGCAGTCCGATCTCGAACCAGCGGACCGTAGAGGGGCGACTCCTGATGGCGGACTTCCGGCATGACGGTGAGCGATGCCGCCTCCATCCGGCGATTGGTGAGCCCGTCACGTGCCGGTTTGACGAGTCGCTGGCTGAGAGCGTTTACGAACACTTGCGCCGGTACGTCAGAGTGACAGGCGAGGCGCAGGAGGATCCGCTGACCGGAAAGATGCTGAACCTGACGATACGGGACATTGAATTCGTCCAGATGGAGGATGAAGCCTTCGAAACGATTGATGCCGAGGTATTCTGGCGCGACAAGGCGCTGGAGCAGCTTGCGTCCGAGCAGTCCGTTCGTCCCATCCAGCGACTGGAGGATGTGTTAGGGAAGGGCGCGGATCTGTGGGCGAGCGATGCGGAGTTCGGTGCCTTCCTGGCCGTGACCGAGTCGTCTAGGGCTGCTGGAGCCTAAGGTGGATGGCGTCATCCTGGACACGAACGTTATCTCCTTCTTGATACGAGGAGACACGCGTGCGGAGCTATATCGGCGCCACCTGGAAGGCAGGACCCTCGCCGTTTCCTTCATGACGGTGGCGGAACTATACGAGGGGGCGTATCGCAGCGGATGGGGCGAGACCAGGCTCGCCGCCCTCGGAGCCCAGATCAGGAACTACGTTGTCGTTCCATACTCCATTCGGATATGCCAGCTTTGGGGGCGAATTCGGGCCGGGCGAAGGCAGCAGCCCATATCCGTGGACGATGCGTGGATCGCTGCCACGGCTCTTGCATGCGCTTGTCCCGTTGTCACCCATAATCCTGCCCACTTCGGGGATATTCCTGATCTGACAGTAGTCACGGAACTCGTCGCCTGAGGAGCCAGTGATGGAGCCCTGGTACAAGGTCGCGACGCCGCGGGTCGAGGTTCGGGAAGGCCGATCGTTTCACCCGGATGAATTCGCCATCGCCCTGGAGCAGGTGGTCCGGGGGACCGCGCCGGAGGACTACAGCGATCCGATGAAGTTCTTCTTGCGGACCTACTTCACCCGGGCCCTCCGCGAGCATGCGGGCATGGTCCTCCGGCGCCTGGCCGGGCTCACGGAGCGGACGGCGCCGGTTCTCACCCTGGTCACCCAGTTCGGCGGCGGGAAGACCCACACGCTGACCGCCCTCTACCACCTGGCGAAGGCCGGGAAGAAGGTTGCGAAGGATCCAGGCGTCGCCTGGATGCTCAAGGAAGCAGGACTGGGAGAGGTCCCCTCGGCCCAGGTGGCCGTCTTCGTCGGGAATGCCTGGGACCCACGGGAGGGCCGGGAGACCCCCTGGATTGACCTGGCGCACCAGCTTGCCGGGATGAAGGGGGTTGCCCTTCTGGGACCAAAGGCGAAGACCACACCCCCAGGAAGCGAGGCGCTCCAGGAGCTGTTCACGGCGGCCGGTGGACGGGTCCTGGTCCTCTGCGACGAGGTGCTGAACTTCATGAGCCGGCATCGGGACCTGGCTGAGGGGTTCCGTGACTTCCTCCAGAACTTGACGGTGGCGATGACAGGCACAACCCAGGGGGCGGCCATGATCAGCCTGCCCCGCAGCCAGGTCGAGATGACCGCGTATGACATGGATTGGCAGGAAAAGATTACCAGGGTCGTCAAGCGGGTGGCCAAGGACCTGATCGCCGTGGACGAGGCCGAGATTAGCGAGGTCGTCCGCCGGCGTCTGTTCGAGGACCTGGGCGCGGAAAAGACGCGGAGGGCGGTTGCCAAGGCGTATGCCGACTGGTGCTTCGAGCGGCGGGCACAATTGCCGCCGGAATGGACGGCGGTGGACTCCACCGCGACGGAGGCCAAAGCCCGGGAGTTCCTCCAGGGACGTTTTGAAGCGTGCTATCCGTTCCATCCATCCACTCTCTCGGTATTCCAGCGCAAATGGGTTGCCCTGACCCAATACCAGCAGACTCGAGGGACGCTGGCGATGCTGGCGCAGTGGATCTCCTGGGCGTACCGGGACGGCTACAAGCGGGCCCGGCGCGAGCCGCTGATCACGCTGGGCTCAGCCCCGCTGGAGGTTTCGGAGTTCCGGGCCACCATCCTGGGCCAGCTTGGCGAGACCAAACTCGAATCGGCCATCACGACCGACATTGCCGGGGAGACAGCCCGCACCCGCGGCTTGGATGCGGACACCAAGGGCCCCCTCAAGGACATCCACCGGCGGGTGGGGGCGGCGATCCTGTTCGAGTCCTCCGGCGGCATGGTGGACAAATATGCCCACCTGCCCGAACTCCGCTTTGCCCTGGGCGAGCCAGAGGTGGACACCACCTCCATTGACAACGCCGCCATCGCCCTGGAGAAGACCGGCTTTTACATCCGGAAGGCCGGGACTGACGGCTATCGCTTTGGCTTCCATCCCAAGCTGACCAAGGTAGTAAACGATCGCCGGGCCTCTCTGGACGAAAGCGAGGTCAAGAGGAGTACACAGGCCCTGGTCAGGATAGAGTTCGAGGCAAGAGCGGCCGTGCCCCTGGTCTTCTTCCCCACGGATGCCGATGCCATCCCGGACTCCCCCCGGCTGTCTCTCATTGTGATGGATCCCGAGACGGAATGGAGCGGACAGGGCAGGACCCGAGGGGAGGTCGCTGCATGGACCAGCCAGCGGGGCAAGTCGCCGCGCCTCTACCCCGCCGCCCTGGTCTGGTGTCTGCGGAAACCTGGGCGTGACCTCAAAGAACGCGTTGAGACGTGGCTGGCCTGGAAGCGGGTCGAGCATGAAATTGCTGCGGGCACTCTGGGTGGGGAGTTCGAAAAGGCCGAGAAGGCTGAGGTGGCCAGCAAGGTACGCGACGCCGAAGATACCGCCAGGGACGAGGTCTGGGCTGCTTACCGGTACGTGGTCTTGGCGGACCAGAAAGAGCCCGATGGCCTGAAGGTGATTGACCTGGGCGCCGGCCATGCCAGCGCGGCGGAGACCCTGAGTGGCCGGGTGATCACGGCCCTCAAGTCCCAGGGCTTGCTCAACGACTCCGTCGGTGCAGGCTACATCGAGCGGAACTGGCCGCCGGCCCTGAAGGAGACCGGGGCCTGGCCCCTTTCGGGGCTGCGTCAGAGCTTCCTCAACGGGGCCTTGACTCGGCTGTTGGACCCGGACACGGTTCTTCGGGGTAAGATCCCAGAGTTCGTGGGGAAGGGCGACTTCGGTCTGGCCTCAGGCCAGCGACCTGACGGCGCCTTTAACCGTGTCTGGTGGACCGAGCTGTTGGCCCCCGACGAGATCAGCTTCGAGGGTGACGTTTTCCTGCTCACGAAGGCTCGTGCAAAAGCCCTCAAATCCATACCTGAACCCACCGGCGTCGGAGTCGAAACTGGCGGAGGGACAACGGGGGCGGTCGTTGAGCCCGAAACCGAAACTGGCGTGAAAGAGGTAGGGGTGAAGCCCGAGGGCCCCGTTACTACAGCGACGCGGACCTTGCGGGTCAGCGGCAATGTCCCGCCCGAAGTTTGGAATCGCCTGGGCACCCGACTCATCCCGAAGCTCAAGTCCGGCTCAGACCTTCAGCTTCTCTTCAATGCGAAGCTGACCGTTGACGCTTCCACTGCGGCCTCATTGAAAAGGGAGCTGGAGCAGGCCCTTGCCGACCTCGGCCTCTCCGACCGTCTCGATGTGGACATCGACTAGGGCAAGAATATGCCGCCTAGTGCCTCCACCATGTTGAGACCACGCCATGGGATTTTGTCCTCGATATCCTGCAGCAAACGGAAGAGTGCATTGTGTTGGGCCGGCGGAAACGTGTGATCGATCCAGCTCGCCACACCATAGTGGACCTCACCCCTGGCGCCGGCCGCCTTGGCAAGTTGTCGTAAGAGGAGTTCAATCGTATAACCATCGACACCGGATTCACGCTGTTCTTCGCGATGCCTCAGGAACTCCAGTCGTCGTCGAATCTGATGCGTGAATTCGTGTCGCAAGGCGCGCAGAATCTCCTCTCTTCGGAAGGACCTCAGCTGTGGATAACCCCGTAACGTCTGAGGAACTCTGAGGTCCCATTGTTCGATGATTTCGAGCTTCCGAACGAGGCGATAGCAGCGATTGCAGTAACCGCGCGCGTAAATGGGATAGCGGACGGTTCGACAATTCAAGCATCCTACATCGGTTTGCTTCGCCCGCTTCATGGTTCGTCCAACTGAATTGCCCCTTAATTTCCCTCGTTGCCGCTTGCAGGTGTGTACACATTCAAAAAGAGCTCTGCGGCTCTTTTCTCTTCGGGACTGGTGAACGCACGCTCACCGTACTGGTCCAAGCGATCTACAATTAAAGACCAGGACCAGGGCGACAGCTACAGGACGGTGAGCCCACTTCAATCCACGCATCTGGTGAGTCTCCCAGCTTCTCGCGCCGGCATGGGGGAATGCCAGCGGCCCAAGAGTTCCTGCTATATCCCTAACCTAATGGTGCCCGCCTCAAAGGACGCTAGCACGCCAGGCCGTAGGTCTCCGCCTTCATCGCTCTGCCCTCGATCGGACGGTCAAGGTAGCCCCGCGCTTCCTCCCTCGAAGAGAGCCGTCGCCAGTCTCCGTTTTTTCGGTGGCGAGGTAATGGCCCATCCTGACGGCAGCGGAAATGTTTGCCAGGACGGCCTCAACTCTTTCCTGGGGGTGTACAAAAGAATCCGCGGCAACTGCCCCCGAGACAAGTTTCCGCTTACTTCTATTCCCCCAAAAGGGCAAGAACGCTGTTCCGGGTGAGTATGCCACTATTCGCAAACAAACGTTGAAGTCCATCTGGACCTAGCTGAATGTCGGGATCGCGAAGGCGGCGCTCAAGAGCAGCCAGCAGTGCGGCGGCCTCAGCTAGGACCACTTCTCTGACTTCGGTTTCGAGCTTCAAAGATCGAATTGCGTCATCATACTCTCCTCCGAAGGCGCTGGAGACGACCATGAAGTAGAGTTGGCGGACTCCGCGCCGTCTCAGATCTCCCGCATTGGTAGCGATATACTCCCGGAATGCTCTATCGTCGGTTCCAAGCAAGTACTCCGCACTCCGCACCTTGGCGTCAAAAATCACCCCGTACCGGTACTCTGAGGATACCGCGATTCCGTCAGGTACTCGCCCCATGCCCTGTCCCAGAGCCTCGACCTGATAGCCAAGCATCCGCAACAGCACAGCGACGCGCTCCTCGAAGATCTTCTCGACGGAGCGTCCCGTCCGTGCTGCCAGCTGTTGGGCGACAGAATCATTAGCAGCGAGATTGGGCAAAACAGCCACAATCGGGGGAATGTAGCTGTCAAATAGGGGCTCGACGATTTGCGGCACCAGCCCTTGTGGGGTTGGGGTTCTTATGGCCTCGGGAGTTGGCTCAGGCGTCACGATCGTTTTGCCCCGCTGGGACCATCGGAGGAAAGCGTGCTCAATGTCCCAGTGGCTGAGGGGCAGGGATGCGCTCCCGGACAGGAAGTCCCGTACAAGAACGGCAATTGCATAGAAGTCGCAATAATCCTGAACAGGGTCCCCGCTAGCGGTCCAGATTTCAGTATCCTCTAGCGCTTCGATCATAGAGGTATAGTAGACGGGCCACTTGGACGGATCTTGGACCTGCCAGAAGTATGAAGCAAAATATGGGGCACTCCCACGACGAGGGGCGCTACGCGGAGTCGTGGCCGCTTCAGCAAGCTCCTCTGCCAAGCGGACTATGCGTGCTAATGCGTTCTTTGCTCCGCTTATATCAGGAGGCATTCTCAGACCATCTCTAAGGCAGGAGGACAACTCCTCAACTCGGCTGGCCGCCTCAGCTGTGTTGAATAGCATGTTGAAGAACATCTGGCCGTTGATGCCCCTGAATCCCCAGTAAGTGTGGTTCCTGCTTTCTTTGTCAACTGCGAGCTTGAATTCGGAAAGAGCGATACGGGATTGAAAGAACTCCATCAAGACATTCAGGATCTTAGGGAGTCTGGCACGTCTCTCGGCATCGTAGCCCTTGTAGTAGACGATACCCGTCTCACTCGGCAGGGATGTGTAGTGATTCCATACCTTCTGAACCATGAGCTTTGCGGTGTCCGACAGAGTTAAGCCCATCTGTTGAACTCCCGTCCGTCATCCATTCTCTGACGTGTCTTCGCCCTATCGGCTAACGATCAAGCAGGCGATCTCAATTTGGATCCCTGGTTGACGTTCTTCGGCAACGGCACGTTCCATTAGAGGTTGAAAAATGACCCAGGGTTAGAATTCTATTTGTTCGACGGTGCAAGACAGACTGAAACCGTTTCATCTCAAGCCCCGGGATAGCTCGACACGCCGCCCATATGGTAGGCGACGCACCCGCACACAGCAGAATCCCCCGGGATCGCCTCTCGCCCGCGAGGTTAGCTTGCACCCAACCCATATAGCGGGCGATCTGTCCTACCGCACTGTCCGAAGCCCAGCCACTCTTGATCTCGATCACCACAAGGCTGCAGGTGCTGTCCTGACAGAGCAGGTCAATGAAGCCAACGTCCGTGGGAAACTCAATGAGCTGATAATCCGGATGCGGCTTAAGACCGGCCTCAATGAGCTCCAGGTTCCGGGCGAGAAACTGCTGCAGATCTCTCTCAAGAACACCCATGACAGGGGGTGCTCCGAGCTGAACGCCAGCCTCGGGCTCGATCTCTTCTCCAGCTCTGTCGATCTCGATCCAATTCTGGCTCGCGGCCAGGACCTGCTGAACCCGCTGAAACTTCTCGGCGGACAGCTCCTCGACGGTGTGGCGGGCAAGGGGGCGAGTGAGACCACTTTCGACGGGCACCAGTGCAGCCATGCCTTCAGGGGGCATCCCCTGCACTTCCCAGGTCACCTCAACCCGTCGCCCAAGCTCGGGTTCGTCTGGATTGCGCCTATACTTCCCCCGAGGGACGGTCGGCTTCCACTGGGCATCGGCGACCAATACACGCTCGATAATGCCCACAGGCCCAACTCGACTGTGCAGCAGGAAAGGTATTACCTTGTCTCCCGGGGACATCTGCCCAAGCCGGTCACGAACCCATCCCCAGCCGACGTTATCGGTTGGCCCGGTCATTGAGTATTTTGGCGGAGGCCAACCTACGGCCACGCACTTCTCCCCAAACCACGTGTGCCAGACGCCTGGGGCGTCGGGTTCAGGGCATATGACGATCCAATATCTCCCTGTCACTGAATTACCTCCTGAATATGGGCTCTAACCGTATTCCCTATGATTATTCAATCTGCTTCGGAACGCCGCCGGACTCTCGTAGCTCACGCCTCGCCTTCACATTCCCACTCGCTCTCGCCGGGCTTTCGCCTCCACGTCGTCCAGCTCTCGGCAGTAGACCTGGCAGCGGGCTCCCCGGTAGACCTCCGCATAGCCCATGGCGACCATAAAGAGATTCACGTTAACTTGCTCGTCCCAGATCATGGCCAAGACACGGTGGTAACGGTCAGGGCCGTAGGCGTTCACCCGCACGGTCTTCCCGCCGAGAGGTAGTCCCGGGCCTCCTCGCCGTAGGGCTGGCCGGGTTTCGAGCCGTGTGCGATCTCCGGGGCGTCGATGCCCAGAAGTCGCATGCGGGGCCTGGTGCCGTTGGCGGAGATGACGGTTACGGAGTCGCCGTCAGACACATGCTTGACGGTGGCGACAAGAGGGCGCGGCGAGGCAGGGAGGGCAGGAACGGCCAGAGCGAGGCAAGCCAGCGCACTCAGCCAGGACAAGAGGCTGCGCTTGGTGGGCACAGTACCCTCTCCCCTACCTCTCCCTTAATGTCAAAGCGGATACCACGAATGGCGTGTGAACGCAAGGGAGATCGCGGCGAGGGAATCTCCGGGCATCCCGGGAATTTTCCCCCCCGGCACCCAAATGCAGGGGGGGCCGGCGGGGCTTATTCCCGGGCCCATACTATCCCGCTTCCCCCCGGGGACCGAACCGTGGCGCTCCGGCTGGATCTACGCCCAGACCCCAGTGTGAATGAAGACGAACGGCAGTGGAGAGCGTCTGGACGGAAAAGAACGCCTCAGCGCTCTTTAGATAGGGCACTCAGGCGCTCGATCGCCGCTCTGTCTCCGAGCGATGCCGCTTTCTTGAACCATTTTATGGCCTCCGCTTGGTCCGCGGCCACCCCAATACCGTTCTGATACATCGTGCCGAGGAGTCTCATCGCGTCAATGTCTCCGGCTTCTGCGCTCTTACGTATCCAGAGGACCGCCTCGGCTTCGTCCTTCGCCACGCCCCAGCCACTCGCGTACATATGCCCAGATTCCTCATCGCCAAGGTGTTGCCGGCCTCAGCGCTCTTGCGATACCAACGCACCCCCTCGGCCTCGTCCTTGCCAACCCCTATGCCGTTCGCGTATACGAAGCCGAGATCGTTCATCGCCACGTCGTTTCCAGCCTCAGCGCCCTTACGGAACCAGACCACAGCCCCGGCCTCATCCTTTGGAACGCCGGAGCCGTGCTGATACGTGTAGGTGCTGGGGGGAGCAGGCGGCCCCCGCCCGGCGCAAGGTATGCTTGAGGGCCACCCACAGGGCGTAGCCGAGGAAGGCGACCAGGATGTGGGCCTGGACCCGGGCGTCGGTCTGATGCCAGATCGGCCGGAGGGCCAGCTCACTCTTCAACGCCCGGAAGGCGGCCTCGACTTCGGTGAGCTGGACGTACTGCTCCCAGAGCTGGACCGGATCCGCATGCGTCAGGTTCGTGCGGAGCAGGTAGGCCCCGTCGCGGGCTGCCACCCACGCCCCCCGGTCCGGCCGGGCCCGCCAGATCACCTGCGGGGTGGCCCGGTCCTTTGCCAGCTCGATCGCGTAGAGGTGGGCGACACCTGGATATCGCTCACGGAGGCGGCCGAGGCGCTGGTGGATGCGAGCGGGGTCCGTCAGCTTCCCGGCGGCTACCTGCGTGGCCAGACGCACGAGGTCTGCGTCGAGGTGCTGCTGGGCGCGGGCCCGCATGGCCTGCTCCTTGGCCCGCCGGGCGGCGCTCCGGCAGAGGACGAAGGTCTCGGCCCCGTCGGGGCTGGGGACGAGTTGAACCTCGACGTCGGCGCGGACCTGCTGCCAGGTCCCGGTGAGGAGGGCGCGCTCGAATGCCTGGAGCCGCGTCCGGGCGGTCCCCACGAGGTAGTGAGCGCCTCGCTCCCGGAGGCAGGCCAAGTTCCGCTCGCTCACGAGACCCCGGTCGAAGAGCCACACGCGCTGGGCAATCCCGTACTTGGCCTCTACCGCCCCGAGGATCTCCTCCAAGGTCGTGACATCCGTCCGGTTCCCGGGGAAGACCTCGTACGCGAACGGGAAGCCCTCCGGGCTCACCACGAGGGCGAGGACGACCTGCTTGCAGTCCGGACGGTGGTCGCGGGAGTAGCCGCGCTGCATCCGGGGATTGGCGACGGCCAGCCCTTCCATGTACGTGCTCGTCAGGTCGTAGAGGAGGACCTCGTACTGGGCCCCGAAGAGTTCGCCGTAGCGGCCGCTGAGGTGCTGCTCCAGGGCCGCCTTGTGGGGCAGGAGGCGATCCAGGCAGCGGTAGAGCCGGTCCGTGTTCACCCGGGCGGCGTCCACCCCGAGGAGGTCGTCCAAGGCGGTGCTCCCGTACCAGCGGGCCTCGATGGCGAGCTCGCTCCCGGGAGCGCAGAGCCGGTTGATGGCGAGGAGGGCGGCGATCCGGGACCAGGGGACGTCGGCGGGGACGCTGTCCACCCTCGCGGCCCAGAAGGCATCCAGCCCCAGCCGCTGCCAGAGGGTCCAACCGATCCAGACGTCGCCGAAGCTCCGGGGGCGGGTCCACCGGACCCGGTCCAAGCGGACGGCGACGACCTGAGGGTCAGCGGGAAGAGGGGTGTCCGCGGGGAAAAGGGCGAGTTGCTCGGACTCCCCCTGCGCGTTGAAAATCTGAATCGTCTTCCGCCAGCGGGCTTCCGCGGAGGCGTTGAGTTCGCCGAGGTAGCAGATCGTCCGCTGGCGGGGGCCGTCGGGCGTGCGGACGCTCTCCACCAGCGACCAGTAGGTGTGGGTCTTCCCATCTTTCGCGCGGTCGTTCTGGCGGAGGAACATCGCACAGGAGGGTGCCACAAGTCGAGGACGGTCCGCAAGGGGGTAGGTCTACACTACATTGGGTTTTCGGCGAGGCGCCACCCTCCTTCTCAACACTTCGCAGCTTCGCGCCCGTGAAGAATCCGCTGAAACTTGGTACTCGTGCGTAACCTGGGTTAGAGGTCCGCTCCCCCGGCACCAACGTTGTGCGCACGGTTCTGCCTGGGAAGACTTGCTCCGATGGCGGGAAGAGCTTTCGCTGTATTTATGAGGAGTTAGGTCAACATTTTATGCGCGATTTGAGAGGCAGACAGAGTTTTTGCGGACCACAGTTATGCAGCTGGAGGAGACGTGACGGATGAGCTGAAGGGCAATCTCCCAAACGTGCGATTCACACGGAAGGACATCGCGCGGAACACCGCGCAGTCCTCACTAAAGGCTGTGCCCTGGATTGGCGAAGCCATTGCCTATGCCCTCGGCAACTGGGCGGCGCTCCTCCGCTACACCGAGGACGGTGACCTGGAGATCGACAACAACGGGGCCGAGCGCAGCCTGCGAGGGGTGGCTGTGGGTCGCAAGAACTGGGTCTTCTTCGGCAGCGACACCGGAGGCCGGACGGCCGCCATCCTGACCAGCTTCCTCACCACCTGCAAGCTCCTCCACATCGATCCGTTCGTCTATCTGCGCGATGTCTTCGACCGCATCAGTGCCCACCCCGCCAGCCGGCTCGCCGAGCTCCTGCCAGATCAATGGAAGGCAGCCCGGACCACCGCCACGCCTCCTGACGTTCAACCTGCGCCCCTACGCACTCGAGACAAACCCCGTGCCATACTTATATGGGTTGGCCGGACGGTCACCGCTCTACCACGCCGCGCTGGGGATCGCGCGGACCGGAGCGAGGCGGGCCCGGCTCGCCGCCCTGAAGGCGAAGCGCCACGGCGATCGCTACGCTGGCTTCAACGCGATCGTCGAGCTGGCGCCGAAAGTGCTCCGGGTCGTGTGGGGGGTCTGGCGGAACGGGGCCCCGTACGACCCGCGGCAGACGGGTGGGCTCCGGCGGCAGCCGCGCTGAGCAACGGCGCTCCGGCCTGGAAGACCTCGTCTTTTCCGGGGAGCAGGCAGCGCGACACCACAACGTGGCGGCCCCACTGGGGACCACCGAGGGACACTGGCACGCCGCTCCCGCTCTCGTCAGCCCGGACTAGGCCGGGTGGGTCCCTCGGGCGGCGAGGCGACCGGATGGCACCACTACGATGGGGCGCGAGAGATCACCCGGGCGCAGCCTCGGGGGATGACGGCAAACCAGAGGTTTATGATGCGCTCCATCGATCAGCATCGAGAGGAGGGATTTACCTTGACAGCGAAGAAACGGGCGGGTCCCCCATTATAGATCCACCCTACGCTACCACGCTTCATCGCCCTCAAACATCAAGCAATCTTGCAGGATTCTTACTCACCATCTGCCGAATCTCGTCTTTTGTTGCACCACACTTTAGCAACATTGCAATGAACCATTTCATTGCAACCAAAGGTGGCGGCGAATGCGCCTGCCCTGTGTCTGTGGTCATGATGCACTTCTCTACTCCAATCTCTCGCATCTGTTTGAGCATTCTCCTCGGATCTACCGTATTTTCACGATGATCAATCTGCATGATCGGTGAGCAGAGGCCGAATTCGAATTCGAAGAATACATCATATTTCTTCAGCTCCCGTATGTGCTCCGGCGAGAATCCGATCATCTGCCACATCGTGTGGAGAATTATAATCTTCTTCACGCCCATCTCGATCGCACGTGGAACCAGGATCAGCGTCTCTTCGGGAGACAGGTGTCCGGTCACCAAACAGACATCAGCGTCGGCGATTATCTTTACAACCTCCGAGGTCTCCGGCGTTAGGTCTCCGTTCCTCACAACCGATATTGCTTGCGCCCGAGTCGTTGGAAGATTTATGCCCGCATAGGCAATTGTTTCCCTAGCAATTACGTGATGGAGCGTATCTCCGGCGGGAAAATATACAAGCCTCGCTCCATCGCCGTGATTTACTGCCACGCTCACAGCTCTCGGATTTATCCCACCACAGATTAAATTCATAAGTATCGAACCAAACACATGAAATCCTGGGACAATCTTATTAACCAAATAAGCTGTACCCGTCGTTGGGAATGCCATGTCTTTTATGACCATGCCCTTCATGCCAGCGTCTCTTGCCGCCTTCGCAAGCTCTATGGCGTCCAGCATGTGAGTCCAAGGGGCCAGATGTGGATTCGCATGCACGTGCATGTCAATCGCTCCGTGTAGAAGTTCCGCAGCCTGCAGATCGATGTTCTCTTTATACTCCTTAGCGCACATTGCTCAACTCCTCCATCCATGCAGTGTCCATCGATTGTGACTTTCAAAGGCGGCACGAAAGACCAGCGGCACTGCAGAATCACCCCTCGGATTCTCGGCCGCATCCCGACTCACATCGTCCCAGTCGTATAATCTCCAATGCGTATTTCACCTCCCCTCTCTCCTTCCTGTCGCTCCGCAATTACCCCTATCATCCGTCAGAACTGGTGCGGTTATCCCTCATACCGGGGCGCCCATCTGTACACCCCCCGTGTAGGCAGTTCGAAACGGGGGGCGGCCTGCGAACGACCAACCCGCGTCAGCGCGGGACCGCTGGGAGAGCTGAGCGACAGCAAGCGGGGCACAGGACCTAGGCGGAAACCCGACGTTGACGAGGATGCTACCACCAGCGGATAGCCGACAGATCTCCCAGGGTGAGACACAGAACGTTTCGCGCGTAGGCGCCGGATTTATAAAGCACACCCCGTGGCGGATGGAGGACTTCGCGGTCACGTGCCCGCTCGTCCCGGGTGTACCACACCTCGTATCCGGTTCCTGTGCGTCGCCCCGCGCGTTTGGATTGGGCTTCCTCCAGACCCCACCTCGCGGTGACGCCCTTGCCCTGCTCCTAGCCTTCGGCTCCGCGAGAACCTGGCGCGAGGACTTTCACCTCGCTCGTTCTGTGCCATGCCTGGCACACACGCGAGACCCACTCCGCGCCGGCGCAGTTCGGTGAACCGCGTCCGGCCCCGCTTCCACTGCTTCCAGGCCGCCGACCGGAGGCGGCGCCGGATCCACTCGTCAAGGTGCGTGAGCGCCGAAGGCGTCTGACAGAAGCCGAAGTAGCCGTGCCAGCCCCGGAGGTAGGCGCCCAGTTGCTGCACCATGGTCTCCAGACTCACGCCTCGGGTCCGCCGCGTCACTTCCCGGACCCGCGCCTTGCACCGGGCCACCGTGGACGGCGCCAGCCGTCGTCGCGGCTCCGGTGGGCGGGTGAAGGAGAACCCCAGGAACGTCCGCGCCCCTGGTGGGGCCACCGCGCTCTTCGCGCTGTTGACCTTCAGCTTGAGCGTCGTAGTGATGAAGCGCGTGATGCTCGCCATCACCCGCTGCCCCGCCCGGTGGCTGCGGACGTAGATGTTACAATCGTCCGCATACCGCACGAAGCGGTGGCCGCGCCGCTCCAGCTCCCGGTCCAGCGTATCCAGCACGAGGTTCGACAGCAGGGGCGAGAGCGGGCCGCCTTGCGGCGTCCCCTCTGCGGTCGGACGCACCAGCCCATCCGCCAGCACTCCGGCGGTGAGAAACGCCCGGAGCAGCCGAAGCAGGCGCTGATCGGTGATCCGCTTGGCCACTTGTCCCATCAGCTTGTCGTGATTGACTCGGTCGAAGGAAGCCACCACACACTACCCACCTCCAGGGCTTTCCGCCCAAGGTTACCATCCTCCGTCCGCACCATCCCCTGAGAGGTCAATGCCTCGAGGTCTTGGGCTGGACCCATCGAGCTGAGAGTCTGCATCTCGTGCTCGTCTTGCCCGATGGAACACGCTCACTCGTCCCTGCCGCGTGGACCGACCTTGACCACAGACGAAGCCATCAAACCCTGCCTCCGGAACACCTGCCTTCGGCTCCGCGGCCGATCGGCACCGTGACGGACCTCCTCCGCACGCGCACCGTGGTCGATGCCCTCCTCCGTCGGCTCCTGTGCTTAAATGGCGAGCGAGGCCTGTCGGCCCAGGAGGAGGGTGAGCATGCAACTGGAACTCGGCTTGCGGGACGTGGCGGATCCGAGCGTCCCCGGGTGGGACGAGCTCGATCCCGAAGCGCGCAGCGTGTGCGTGCACGCGCTGGCTCGAGCGATCGCCAAGGTCGTCGGTCGCGCAGCGAACCCGGAGGAGGAGGGGCATCCCGATGACTGAGCATGCCAAAGTCAAACCCACCCACCTGAGCCGGACCGCCTGCGTCTACGTGCGGCAATCCTCGCCCACGCAGCTCGACCGCAACCGCGAATCCACCGACCGGCAGTACAACCTCGTCACCCGCGCCCTGGAGCTGGGCTGGACCCGCCCGCACATTGTGGTCATCGATGAAGATCAAGGCCGATCGGGCTCGGGCGTGGTCGAGCGCTCGGGGTTCGCCAAGCTGGCGGCGGAGGTGGCGCTGGGCCGCGTCGGCCTCGTGCTGGGACTGGAGGTGTCCCGCCTCGCCCGCAACAACACCGACTGGTACCGCCTCCTGGACCTCTGCGCCATGACGGACACCTTGATTGGCGATGGCGACGGGCTCTACCATCCTGCCCTGTTCAACGATCGCCTCGTGCTCGGCCTCAAGGGGACCATGTCGGAAGCCGAGCTCCACGTCTTGCGAGCCCGCCTCGAGGGCGGCATCCGCAACAAGGCTGCCCGCGGGGAACTGCGGCGCGGCCTGCCGGTGGGATTCCTCTGGGGCGACGAGGACGGTGAGGTCCGGTTCCATCCGGATCAGGCCGTCACCGGGGCGATCCGGGCCGTCTTCGACCGCTTCGCCGAGATGGGCTCCGTGCGCCGAGTCTGGCTGTGGTTCCGCGCCCAGGGGCTCTCCTTCCCGCTCCAGTCCCACACGCTCACTGAGCTCCGCTGGGTCACGCCCACCTACACGGCGCTCCATCACGTCCTGACCAGTCCGGTCTATGCAGGCGCCTATGTCTATGGTAGAACGCGGCACGAGCGGGTCCCTCGATGCGGCCGGCCACCTGCGGAAGCGCGTTCGCCACTTGCCGCGCGCGGACTGGGGGGTCCTCCTCCCCGACCATCATGCCGGCTTCATCGACTGGGAGACCTATGAACGCAATCAAGCGCGGATCGCCGGCAATACCCGCCCGCGTCCTCACGCCGCAGGCGGCGCCGTGAGGGAAGGCGCGGCCCTCCTCCAGGGGATCGGGACCTGCGGTCGCTGCGGCCGCCGGCTCAAGGTCTACTACCAGGGCAAGCACGGGACGCCCGGCTACTATTGCCCGAACAGCCTGCTCGTCAACGGCCGGGGGAGCTACTGCCTGCGCGTCGGCGGCGCGCAACTGGACGAGGCGGTGGCCCAGACCTTCCTCGCCACGGTGACGCCCGCCGGGATCGAGGCGGCCCTCGTCGCGGAGGCCAGTCTCGAAAGCGACCACGACGCGGCGCTGGCGCAGTGGCGCCTGGCGGTGGAACGCGCGCGGTACGAAGCCGAACGCGCGGAGCGGCGCTATCGCGCGGTGGAGCCGGAGAATCGCCTCGTGGCCCGCGGGCTGGAAGCGGAATGGGAGCAGCGCCTGCGAGAGCGGACCGCCGCGGAGGTGGAGCTGGCGCGGCGGGAGAAAGCGCGCCCACGGGTACTGACCAACGAGGAGCGCGCGATGCTGCGCGCGCTCGGTGCCGATGTCGTTCGGGTGTGGTCTGCATCGACGACCACGGATCGCGATCGCAAGGAGTTGCTGCGCACGCTGCTCGAAGAGGTCAACGTCGCGGTCCAGCGCGCCGAGTCCCGTGCCCAGCTCACGCTCCGCTGGCGGGGCGGCGCGATCACCGCACTCGCGGTCCCCCTCCGGCGCCGGAGTGCGCCCGCCCTCCGCACCGCCGAGGAGACGATCAGCTTGGTCCGTCGCCTGGCCGTGCATTATGCCGATGCGATCATCGCGGGCATCCTGAATCGCCAGGGGAGACGGACGGCGCGGGGAGACCGCTTCACCGCCGACCGGGTCGGGAACCTCCGGCGGCACTGGAAGATCCCGCGCTGCGAACCTGCCGCGACCCCGCCTACGGGAGAGCCGGTGTCGGTCGCGAAAGCGGCCGAGCTCTTGGGCCTGGTGCCCTCGACGCTGCTGCGATGGCTCGCCGACGGCTTCATCGCGGGCGAGCAGCTCACGCCCGGCGCCCCCTGGCGGATCCGGGTGACCGACGAACTGCGGGCTCGCTTCGTCGAGGCGGAAGTCGAGGGCTACGTCCCGATGATCGAGGCCACGAAGCTTTTGGGCGTGACCCGCCAAACCGTTTTGCAGCGTGTAAAGCGCGGGGAGCTTCACGCCATCCATCTCTGCCGCGGTCGGCGCAAGGGCCTGCGAATCAAGGTGATCGACTCCCAGCCGAGTCTCTTCGACCGGCTTCCATGAAAGGGAGAGCAGTATGACGCCGCGTCCAAGAACTTCTCCAAATCGAGATCAACCACCCAGGCGCAGCCGTCCGCAACGTACTGCTGCGCCTGGGCCACGGCCTGCTGGGCAGAGCAGTGGGGGCGGAAGCCGTAGCTGTGCGGCGAGAACGTCCGGTCCCAGTCGCGTTGGAGCACCTGCAGCACCGCCTGCTGGAGGAAGCGGTCCAGGACGGTGGGCACCCCGAGCTTCCGGACCCCACCCCCTGGCTTCTCGATCTCGACCCGCTTCACCGGCTGCGGCTGGTAGGTGCCCTGGAGCCACTGCTCCCGGAGGGCTGGCCAGTGCGCTACGAGGTAGCCCGGCACCTGCTGGAGGGTCATCCCATCGATGCCCGGGCTCCCCTTGTTCGCCTTGACGCGGTGCAGTGCTGCCTTCAGGTTTGCACGTTCGACAACCTCCTCCATCAACCGGTCGGTGTTGGCCGGGCGTTCGGGTGGGCGCGTCGCCGTGAGCGGTTCGGCCCCTTCCCCTGCCGGCTTCGGAGCTTCACTCCTTGGCGCTGCCCGGAAGGCCAGAACCGTCTGGCTTTTCTGCCGCCTGCCGCTCATGAGGCGCACTCTCCTACTGGCCGCTCCCTTTCCCCCCTTCCGGGGACCGCACGGGCCTTTGGTGCTGTGCGGCCTCCGGGGTTCCCGGCTCGTTTCCCTCCCCGACTCTACCCGTGGCTGCCTGCTGCCCGGGGGGATCACCGCCCGTCGCCGGGCGGCCAGTCCCGCGTCCGGGACCCCGAGCAGATCTCCCGAGGGTACGCTCGACCGCCGTCCGCGCGCACCCGCCGGATTTACGTTTTGCGCCTTTGATGGATAGGGGCTTCGCGGTCACCCGCCCGCTCGCCCGGCGCTCCCGCCTCGTATCCGGTTTTTGTTCCTCGGCCCGCGCGTTTGCGCACCGCTTCCTTCCGACGGCCCCTCGCGGGGACGCCCTTGCGGGTTGCTCCCCCTTCCCCTCCATCCGGTTGGGGAGAGGACTTGCACCTCCAAGCTGTCGAGCATGCTCAGCACACGTGACCCTCCCCGCGCGAAGCGCGGGGCTTCGCCAGCGGTGTTGGTGGTCGCTTCGCGCCCAGGAGTCGGATAAAGGGGAACTCCGTCCCCCTTTATAATCCCCCGGCAAGGATTCGATTCCTCCCTGCCCAAAGGGCTAGGCGTTTACTTAGGGTGTTGAAAACGTCCGTGGTCGAAGGGAAGAGCGACTAGAGATTCCGCAGTCGTTTTCGATTGTTCTGTCGATCTGCTCATCGGCAATTGCTGCGGAAGATTTCTTCTCTAGTCTGCCATCCCTCTAAGCCCTCTGAACTCAGTAAGTTAGGACTCTTGGATCAACACCTCTATGTAACGGCTGATATGGAAAGCCGGCTGTCAAGGGTTACTTTTCAATGAGGGTCCTCCCTGCGGTTCCTCCTGCCCGCCCGCAAGAGCGCGCGGCGCGCCCAACGGTGTGGCGCCGCGCGCGGGCCGGGCGGTGGTCCGAAGGTGAATAGGATCCCGAGGGCCAGGGGCCACGCGGCGACGGGGCGGCTTCGACGACGAATCACTCTGATATGCGCGGATTGCCCTGAAGGGTAGTGCCGCATGACCGTGCTCCGTCGGGAGCTGCCTCTGTCTAGACGCGCGAGTCCCCCGGGCCGGAGCCCGAGTGTCGCATAGCCGTTGCCGAGGACTCTCCAATCGTGCCCGCATTGCCTCGCTGTCCCTGGCGGCCTCAGGATGGGGTTGCCCGACCTCTCTCCGTCATGGACCTACGCGGCCGGGACCGACGGGGCCGTCTGCGTCAGGGCGGCCCAGACGAAGCCGACCAACTCGCGCGCGAGAGCGACCACGGCGACCGGGGGCCGTTTCCCGTGCCCGATCAGGTGCCGGTACCGCCGGTGGAGCCGGAGCTGCGCCTGCCACGCCTGCGCGAGGACGGGTTTGGGTTGGCCCTGGCTCCGGCGCGTGAGGGCGGCGCCCAACCGCGGCGGGTGGCGGTAGTGCCAGGACGCCTCGACCAGGATCCGCCGCGCGTGCGTGTTGCCGGCTTTGGTGATGCTCCCGCGCCGCTCCCGCTCCCCGGAGGAGGCTTCGCTCGGGACCAGCCCGAGATACGCCGCGAGCGGCCGCGGGTGCTCGAAGCGGGGGAAGTCCCCGACCTCGGTGAGCAGGATCATGGCGGCGAGGGTGTCGATCCCCCGGAAGCAGCGGAGCCAGCCCACCCGCTCCCGGTAGGGTGCGGTCGCGGCGAGGGCCGCAATCTCCCGGTCCAGGTCCGCGACGCGGGGGAGGAGTTGCTCGACCGCGAACAGGTACTCCTCGTAGGTGCGTTGCAGCACCGGGAGGGTGAAGTGCTGGCTGCGGAGCCAGGTCCAGTGGCGCTGGGTCCAACTCCGGCCCTCGCGGTAGATGCGCCCGTGCCGCGCCAGGAACTTCCCGAGGCGATGTCGCCAGCGGAGGAGATCCTCCTGCACGTCCTCTCGGCACCGGAGGAGATCGCGGGCGGCCTCCCCGGCTTCATCGGGCACGCGGATCGGGGTGAGCGCCTTGGCCCGGAAGAGCCGGACGAGTTTCGCGGCATCCCGGCGGTCCGTCTTGATCCGGTCGCCCGGCTTGCGCGGCGTCAAGGCGGGCGCGATGACCTGGCAGAAGACGCCGAGGGCGGTGAGCTGCCGGTAGAGGTCGTACCCCGACGGCCCCGCCTCGTAGCAAGCTACCACCGACCCCTCGCGCTTCAGGCGCGTGAAGAGGCGCCGAAGGTGGCGCGGTTCATTCGGAATCGGCGCAACTCCGGCTCGTCCGTCCCCGGGCCGCAGGATCCCCAGCGACGATCGTACGCTTGCTGTCATCCAAGGCCACGAATGTGGTATCCTTCTCCATGACCGGCCTCCTTTTCGCATGTGGCTCTGTTCCGCCCAGGAACAACCCACGCTATTCTGCGATAGGTGCGCCGGTCTTTCCATATGGTCTAGCCCAAAGGGCAGGGCTTCCTCGAATGGGTAGTGATCCTTAAGGGTAGGTAAACTCTGGTGCGATCCGTTGCGAGGGCACCTGAATCAGCTCCAGAATTATGCCCAGAGTCGACCGCGTATCCAAATAGACGTACCGCCCGTCGCCGCTCGCACCGAGTCCCTCGGCCGCCTGGAGGATGGTCAAGCCTTGGCCTCGCAAGCGGGCCAAGGGTGTGTCTAGGTCGGGAACATAGATCCCCAAGTGCTCAATGCCCTCTCCGTGCTTTGCCAGGAAGTCGCGATGGATGCTGTCACCCTCGAGGTACTCGATGAGCTCGACGACCACAGACTCGGTCTGGGCCAGAGCCACCCGCACCCGGTAGGCCGCCGGGCGCCCGTAGTAAGTGACGTTCCTGAGGGGAGGGGCGCTATTCGTGTACATCTTCCAGGGGCCGATCCCCAGAACATTCCAGTAGTGCTTCATGCTTGCTTTGATGTCGCGGACCACGATGCCGAGTTGGCCTAAGCGACCCAAACCTAAGTCAGCTATCACCATTCACTCACCTCCTACCGTAACTTCGATGCCGCCTAAAGAACTGGCGGTTCCTTGGTTACCCGTGAGGTGCCCCATGGGACTCGAGGGCAGGTGGCAGGGACTCTTCTGCTGACGGTGTCTCCTTTTTCTTGCTATTCGGCTGATCACCCATTACGTCGAACGTGATTCGGTGATGCTGACCTCAGCTCAGCCTCAGGGGGCAGCTGGTTCGTTGATCTCAGGTAGCAGTCGGAACGGCGCTCTGCTCCACCAGAGAAAGTGACCCACCCAACTTCAGGGAGATTCTCGATCCCCTGCAGACGTGGGCGAGCCACGCCCACCCCCTCTAACTCTCTCCGCACAGCACCTTCGCCGCCTCGACATGGAAGTCCTTCGCCGAGATCTCCTGCCGCAAGGTTTGTTGAAAGTAGGGCGTCACTTTGTCGCGATGGCTAGCCCAGTACTTGTGGGAGAACGGCGGCATCCACCAACTGGAGGCCAAGGCGATGGCGAGCTTTAAGAAGCGGTTCTGCTGAAAGACCGGTTCTGCCGCTATCGACTTCCGCACGGGCAGGGCGCCGCGCCCCTGGCTGAAGACCCGGGCCGGCTGACCGGAAGATATGTGGACGATGAACTCCCATGCGGCCTCCTTCTCCTTGCAGGAACTCATTATCATGAGGCCCTCTGGGTTCGCCAGCATGTACTGCTTGTCTTTCACCCTTGGGAGAGGAACCACCTGAATCCTGCTGCCCAGCGCAGAGTCCACCTAAAGAATCATAACGGTCCTGCCTCAGATCAAGCGTGGAGCTACTACCCTTAGTGCTCAGGTTCATAAGTTCACTAACGTATTCCACCGGCTACGCGGCGGCAGGCAAGGACCGCAGCCTCTCGGCGGTCATCTTCTGGAGGAACTTGGTCAGGTCGCGCCGGGTAAAGGTCCACTCGAACGGTTTGGCCAGCACCTCGGAGGATCGCTCGAAGGCCAGGAGCCGCTCGGCCACCGCGGGCAACGACGCGAAGTCATTCGGCGTGAGGCCCTTCCGTTGGACAATCGAGAAGTAGATTTCGATCTGGTTCAGCCAACTCGCGTGGACGGATCCGTGCACCAGGACCAGTCGGGGATGCTGAGCCTGCAGCCGCGCCACCGCTCGCGGGCCGCGGTGCGCCGAGCCGTTGTCCACGATCCAGAAGACCCGCCGCGCCTGGGTGTAGGGCGGCGCGGCCATGACCCGGGCCACCAGCCGATCGAAGGGCGCGATGCCGGTCTTCGACTCGCACCGCCCGAACAGTTTAGCCCGATGGACATCCAGGGCGGCCAGGTAGGCCAGGGCCCCACCCCGGGCGTACTCGTGCGCTACCTTCATCGGCTGCCCGGGCTGCGGGGGGCGAGTCCCATGACAGCGCACCCGCGCCTGGATGCTGGTCTTCTCGTCCGCCGACAGGACACACGCATCGTCGCGCAAGGCGCGGTCCTCCCACCCCCGGTCGTAGAGATCGAGGATGCGCCCGGCCTTGACCGCGAAGTCGGGATCGCGGGGGAAGATCCAGCAGCGATGCTGCCAAGGACGGATCGCATCCGCGTGGAGCCACCGCCAGACCGTGCTGTCGCTGATGGTGGCCACCAGTCCGCTCCGCCGCGTTTCCGCCGCGAGGTCCGCGACGCTCCAGCGGGCGAGGGGCTGGCCCTGCCGGGCGGGCAGTTCACACGCCAGCGCCTTGACCTGGACCACGACCTCGGGGGGGAAAAGCCCGGGGCCGCCCCGGGCGTGGCCGTTCCTCCAAGCCTGGGAGTCGTTGTTCATAGAAGCGCTTGCGCCACACACTCACCACCTCGCGGCGCGTGTGCAGGCACTGCGCGATGGCGTCGTTCGCGAGCCCCTCGGCCGCCAGCAAGATCATCTTGGCCCGTACAACTTGAAAGTACGGTAACGTATACTTCGCGGCCCGCTTCCGCAATTCCTCGGCCTCGCTCGGCGACAGCACGACGGGGTACGGGCTCTCGCGCGGCATCCCCCGGCCCTCCCTTCAGCCGCAGGATGCCAGATTTGTCCGGATATAGCAAGCACATATACATTAGTGTATTATAGATCACTTAGTCATGCAACGTTAGTATCGCTAAGCAAAGTAAAGCTCGACACCGACACCCGGACACCATACCCATGACGGCATGGGTACGAAGCATCTCCACGCCTTCGTTCGCCCTCGCGCTGCCAGTGGACCAGACAGAGCCGTTCTCAGCACCTGGGCGTCGGCTACTACCGGCGCCCAGGTGGAGCAGAGACCCTTTCACTTCCAGAAAAGCGTCTGTGGGAGGATATCGACCGGGCTCTTCGCGTCAGGGGAGTTATACAACCTCTCGGGGACGTTGCCCATATTGACCTTGGCAATCCTCACGCCAGTATTCGCCGGGCCCAAGCCCACAACGCCTATGATATATACCTCCTCAGCGGCGATCTTCCAGATCTCCTTGCCCAGCTTGATTTGCTCGGCCTCTGGAACTCCAAACGCCTTCTCCCATTTTTCCATCATCTCACGCATAGGCGCCGGGGGCTCTTTCCCTTGGGTCCCGCCAGAATGGAGCCATTTGGCGTAGAGCGGCCCATGGCCAGAGGCGATGGCCACGTTGTACGGGATCACAAAATCTGGGTATGTGAACAATCGGTCACTCCCGTCGGCAACCCAGGTGCATAGCTGCACCTCGTTAGCTGCCGACCGGGTAAATGCCAGGCTCCGCTCGACCTCTTTGATGTCCACCTGGACGCCAATCATCTCCCACTGTTGCTTGATCACTTCTCCAATCTGAGTGAACGGGAGAAACATTCCACCCAAAGTCTGCAGCTCAAGGCGCAGTCGACCCTTCCCATCGGTGCGCAGCCGGAACCCTTGGGCATCTTTCTTTTCCAGTCCTATCTTGTCCAGCATCTCGTTGGCTTTCTGCGGGTCGTAGGTGGCCCACAGTTTCCGGTACTCTGGACCTGGGTTATACCTGTTTGTCTCAGCCGGCACAGTCGAACCGGGCGTGCCCGTCCCAAGCCAGAAAGTTTCATTGATCTGATCTCGGTCTATTCCTAAAGAAAGGGCGCGCCGGAAGTCCCTATTGTTAAACCACTTGACGATCTCAGGGTCGCCTTCGTAGCTCATATTGAAGAAAACGGCCATATCACTGCCGTAGTCGGCCGGGTCTAAGTGCACCTTGTACCCGCCCCTTTGTTGATTCTCCAGGAACACTGGCAGTTTGCTCAAATCAAGGTGCCTCTCCTGGAAATCGTACTCGCCTGCGATGGCTCGTAGGTTCAGAACCTCCAGGTTTTCCGCCAGGGTCATCACAACCCTGTCAATGTAGGGGAGCTGGTTCCCCGCAGTGTCCACCCAGATGCTGTACGGGTTGCGCTCCAGAACCCAGGTAGGTTTATTCGCTGGCGTCGTCGTTTTCCATGGCGACACGGTGGGAAGGTCTGGATTGAGCGACCAATCATTCTTGAATCGGAACAGATTGACCCAGTTGTCGAACCCAGCCTCTTTCACCTTCTTGCTCAATTCCGCCGAAGAGACGTATTTAGGATGAAACTGTTTCAGATAGTGGGCTGGCGCGAACCCACCCATTCCCTCCTTCCCTCGGAGGGCGGGGCCGCCGAGCGGAGTAGCGCCAGCCAATACCTCAGGCAGAAGGAAATAAGGGTTCTGGAACTCGAATCTGACAGTGTACGCGTCTACTTTCTCTACCACCCCAGGTTTCCCGCCAGCTGACATAGTGACCGAAGGGGTAGGAACCAATTCCTTGTTGTTGTATATGTCTTCGAACCAAAACATGATGTCATCGGCAGTGAAGGGATGACCGTCACTCCACTTCATCCCCCGTCGCAACCGCAAGATGAGTGTCCGGCCACCGTCAGCAAACTCCCATCCCTTCGCGATGTTGGGCATTATCTTGTTGCCGGTATAGTCCATGAAGAGAAGGCTGTCAGGGCCGGAAGCAGTCCGGACGCCGTTCCATAGGTCCGCCGGTCCCGTGAACCCTCGCCGCCAAGTACCGCCGTATTTCCCAATCTCGTGTACAGGTTTGATTACAAGTGGGTCTTCTCCAATGCGTTGCTTAACTGGTGGCAGTTTCCCTGCCTTGACCATTGCCGCCAGCTGTGGCGCCTCCTTGTAGGTTCTTGGAAACTTAGCGGAATCCGTGATGATCTCTGGGCCTTCCAACTTGCCCACCAGTTGCTGGCCTATCTTCTGGGCGAAGATGATAGATGGAGCCACCATCGCTAACACGAGAATCACCGCTGCAGTTATCGTGCTCCAACCGAATCCATTCTTTTCTTCAGGGTGCTCTGCTAAAGTGGGCAACGTCTTGTCACACATGAGCGACCTCCCCTTTACTAATGGGAGCGCTTTATAGATGAGATTATCTGCGGCGCGACCGTACGTTCCAACGAGCCAAGTCGTAGGCGTCCAGTGTCATCTATATCCGCTCCTGGCAATAATACGGCGAATTCGCTGGCCAAAACTCCGGTTCCATCGAATCTTGAAGATGATGGTTGGGGGGGACCGAGCCGATAGATTGGTATGTCGCGTCTCGCGGACAAATGAAAAAGGATGTGGAGCCCGTGCTGGCCACACCGCCCGGCAGACTCGCACCGGTAGGCGATGGTTCATCCTGCTTCTCCATGGTCATTCATCTCTGGTTCTATCCCAGTTCTGACCGCCGAGATTTTTGCACTCGAGAGCTCCAGTGAAACGGGCGCGCACAGTAAACGGTCCCGGGGTCTCGCTACAGCGAGGACCTCGGGACCAGAGGGGAACAGGTAAATCCCTATATCATGTTGTTCCTCAGCACTTCAGCGAACTTGTCCAGACACTGCTTCGGTGTAAGTTGGCCAACAAACGCCTGCTGGAACAAGGGCAACCCCTCCGAATCCAGCTTGCCGCCCCACGCAGGATAGGCCAGATATGGGCTTTTGATGGAATGGGGGATGCCCTTGATGAAGCCCGCATAGGAGATCCCACCGAACGGCGGCCGCTCTAGTAGGGCTTGCCGGCTGGGCATCTGGCCGAGGGTCTTGCAGTACTGGTAGTGCTGCTCGTCGTCCATCATCCAGGCCAGGAACTTCCAGGCGCCTTCCTTGTTCTTGGCCGCTTTGAACATGGTGAGGGTCTCGGTGAAGAAGAACGAGGCCCGCTTCTTGGCTGGGCCGACGGGGTGGGGGAGCGTGGCGAAATTCGCTTCACCCACAAACTTCTTCTGTTCCTCGACGGCGCCGGAGTTATGGTGGTACATGCTGGTCACGCCACGGGCGAAGCCCTCGACGATCTGGCGATAGCCGTCTGTCGGGGCGCTGGGCGGGGTGACCTTCCACTTCCGGATGAGGTCGAGGTACCACTCGAAGGCCGAGACCGCCTCCGGCGAGTTGATCACGACCTTGCCGTCCTTCAGGACTTGGGCGCCGTTCCCATACATGAACTCGGTGGCGTTCAGGACGGCAAACCTATCCTGGCCGCGCAGCCCGAAGCCGTACTGGTTCTTCTCCGGCTTAGTAAGGCCCTTGGCCAACGTCAGGAAGTCGTCCCACGTCCAGCCGAAGGTGGGCATCTTCAGGCCGTATTCCTTTACCCGGTCCGTTCGGAGGAAGATGGCAGTGTTGGGAAAGGACAGCGGGAGTGAGAGGATCTTTCCCTTCACCGTCACGCACTGCCACGCCATGGGGAGCGTGGTCGCGTAATGCTCCCATGCCTTTATTCGGTCTGTCAGGTCCTCGACGACCCCCATGCCGTCGAACTCGCCGAGCCAGCTGTCCCATATCTGGCAGCAGTCCGGCGGGTAGCCGCCGGATACGGAGGTGATGAGCTTCTGCCGCGCCTGGGCCTGGGGGATGAACTCTACCTTCACCTCGACATCCGACTGGGACTTGTTAAAGCGATCCACCAGGGACTGGATTACGGGGATGCGCTCCGAATCAGGGGCGCTGTACTGGAACTGGACGGTGCTAGCGGCGTGGGCCTTGCGGGTCCAGCCGAATGGCTCCTCCCACCAGGCGAGATCTGCCGCCGTGATGGCGCCGGACGCAGCCAACGTTTGGAGGAACTGCCGACGGGAAAGTCGCCAACGGTCTTTCATGTTCTGTCCTCCTTCTTAAGTCAGCCTTTTCTTGGGCACGCGTTCTCGGCCGCGGAGGTCCTCGGATCGGCTCCTAGCCCACGCTCATGCCGCAGGAAGGCCCGCCGTAGAGTGAAGCCTCACCTTCAGGGACCGAGCACGCGCTGACCCGTTCCGGGTCCATCCCCAGTCCCCCTTCTCACCTTCGTCCGATCACCTCCTTTGCCTGCTGTGGAGCCCTCTCCACCCGCTTCCGCAGGACCAGCGCTCGCCCGAGACCCCGATCGCCCCACACATGATTTCTCCGCATGCACGGAGCTGACGACGGCACGGCGCCAGCTGGCGCCGGAACCCCCCCCATTGCTCGCGAAATGCTCCCTACTCCATCACGCACCATTTCCCCATCTCGTGCGCCCTGGAAAGCAGCATGCAGGAGAGGGGAGCGCTGACGCTGATAGCCGCGTGGGGATCCTGTGGTGATCGAAGATCAGAGCACCCCTACAGCGCACGCCTTCCTCGAACTCCACGTCGTCAATGGCATAACCCTGACGTCGGACGCGGGCGATCTCTCCCAAAGCTAGTGTCGGCGTGATAGTCACGTCACCCGGATGCGTGTGGTCAAGCGCGTAGCATATGGAGATGCTCATCTATCGGTCAGTCTCCATGCTTTCACGGATGAATTCCTTGGCCAATCCCAATGTCTGACTGACCCCACTGGGGCGCCGTGCCACCCGCTCGGGGTCTCCGTTCCGGCTGCCGGACGTAACAGCTTTGTTGAGTCGAGCGGCATGCCAGCCGCCCAAGGTGGCTGAGAGTTCCACTTAATGTTTTCAATATGTTCAACGATCAGGGAGGACAGCAATTGCCCGGATTGGCGAGCCTGTGCCTCCGCGGAGTTTCAGCGGTAACCCGATATAGATGAACCGCTTTCCCACCAGATCTACTGGAATAAGGAGATTTTCGGTGGCGAGGACCTTGCGATCGCGACAGACCTGGTGAGCTGGCTGCGGATCCGGAATGTCTCCTCGTTCATTCACAGGGCTATCGATGCTCCTCGCCTCGCTGGCCACATTGACAACCCCTTGATTGGCCAGCCACTCAGTCGCCTCGCGTCCTAGTCCGGGAAATCCCCGCATATACGTTTCGAATTCCTTCCCAATCTGGTCGTGGGTCGTCCGGAATTTCCCCGTGCTAGGACCTGGATCGTAATGACCAGTACGGATCAGGAACGTGTCCCCTTTCTTGATCGAAGCACCCGTCCTCTCGAGCCGCTCCTGAATATGCTGGGTCGTGATCACCCCGCCAGCGCCTAAATCAGAGAAGTCCAGGCAGATGGCTTCTGTGTAGAACCTGGTCACCGGTAATTGGTCAATGGATTCAGCTGTCGGTCTTGGATCCATATGGGTAAAGGCATCCACGTGTGTACCACAGTGGTCGAACATGATTAATCCCATCATGGAGTTAGAAATCTTATTCTGGTAGCTGGGCCCCGTCTCCTGGTGGGTAAGATGCGGATATATTGCCACGCTCGGGTATGTCGGGCTCACCACCATGCGATGGTAGATCTCGCGCGTAAGATCAATGATTCGTGGCACGGCACACTCCTTTCTTTTGCCTCTCTAAACGACTACCGGCTGCAAGCCTAGACGTTCGGCAGGCGTGTTGAAACCACTGGGTCTTAAGGAGCTAAGAGCCAACAGACTCAAGGGCTTACGGTCGGAGAACGCTCCGGAAGATTTCTTCTGAGAACGCATTCTCCTCCTCAACCGAATAGAATCAATGAGTTAGCGGTTTTGAGATTCAAAGATTCAACACCTTTTCCGAACGGCTAGTGTAGTGTTTTCAAAATGGCTTTACATTCACTGATCACGGCCATAGTCGTCCTGGTCGAGGCTACCCATAGGAACGGCCTCGAGTTGACATTGTGTAACCTGTAAAGGTATTTCGGTAGCACTACACTAGGCTGCAAGCCAGTAGATTTACATATTCAACGCCTCTGGTCGACTCCGATCCTGCCGCTCCCTACGGCAATCAGCGGTCGACTCGAAGTCGACCTGGGTTTGCTAGAAACACACCCTGGCCCGTGATCAAGCTAGACGCAGTAGCTTTCCGACAGCGCACCTCGCACCGCCCTGTACCCACCGGCGAGCCTACATTTCCACAAATGCCCAAAAAGGCGGTGCTGTCATAAAAGCGTCACCTAGGGGTTCCCAGGTCCAAGTCACGTCCCCACTCCCAGCCCGGAAGTGCACGCTCGAGGGTTTTCCCCGAACCCTCCATCACCCCTACAAGACGAAGCTCCTTCGCGCGATGGCAACGAACAAAGTGTTGGGGCAGGATCTCTTCCAGCGTGGGGTGCTCGGTCTTGCACCTGTCAATGCTGTAGCGGCATCTCGGATGGAAGTAACAACCCGGTGGTAAATTCGCCACATCCGCAACCTCTCCCTCCAGCAAGATCCTTTGGGACTGCAAGTGAGGATCTGGAATGGGAACCGCAGAGAGCAATGCCTCTGTGTATGGATGCTTCGGTCGACTGAACAGCTCTTTCGTTTTGGCTACTTCCACAACTTTACCAGCGTACATCACGGTAACACGATCACTGACGTGTTTGACAACGCTCAGGTCGTGAGTCACAAACATATAGGTAAGACCGAGTTTCTCTTGCAGGTCTAACAAGAGGTTAAGAATCTGAGCCTGGACCGATACGTCCAGCGCAGATACTGGCTCGTCAGCGACTATCAAGCTGGGATTTAGCGCAAGCGCTCGGGCAATGCCTATTCGTTGCCGTTGCCCTCCCGAGAAGGCATGCGGATACCGCCGCATATACTCCGGTGGAAGGCCCACTAAGCGGAGGAGTTCTACAACCCGATCTATTCGCGTACGCCGGTCCCCCATCTTGTTAACCAACAGAGGCTCCCCGATAATGTCTAGCAGGGTCATCCTTGGGTTAAGTGAAGAGAACGGATCCTGAAAAATCATTTGCATCTGACGCCGAAAGGGCCGCATTTCGTGTCGCTTCAACCCAGCTACATCGATCACGGTCTCGTTCTCACTTCGGAAGAGCACTTGCCCATCCGTGGGATCGACGGCCCGTAAGATGCACCGTGCCAAGGTCGTCTTACCACACCCACTTTCGCCCACGACGCCTAGCGTCTCACCCCTTGTGACGTATAAATTCACGTCGTCAACCGCCCGAACCCATCCCACAACCTTCCGGAAGAATCCCTTTCGAATCGGAAAAAACTTGCGCAGTCCCTTAACCTCCAGCAGCACTTTGCCAATTAACTCGTTCACATTAAGACCTACACTCTCGGATACAAGAAACAGCTTGCTAGATGCTTACTGCCCACAGGAATGAGCGGCGGCTCCTGCTGTTCGCACCTTCCGGGCATGTAACTCGAACAGCGGGGATGGAACAGGCACCCTGAGGGACGGTTGTAAGGATGCGGTATCGACCCACTGATCGTGGGCAACCTCTCCCTGGGGGTGGAGTGAATGCTAGGGATCGACCGGAGCAGAGCCTTGGTGTAAGGATGCTTTGGCGCATGGAAGATGGCTCCCACAGGGCCATACTCAACCTGCCGACCTAAGTACATCACCAGAACATCCTCGGCCATCTCGGCAATGATCCCCATGTTATGGGTAATCAGCATCATGGCCATGCCCCTCTCCTCCTGAAGCTGACGCATAAGATCCATGATCTGGGCTTGGGTGGTAACATCCAAGGCTGTCGTGGGTTCATCTGCAATCACAAGCCTCGGCCCACATGACAGCGCCATAGCGATCATAGCACGCTGTCGTAAGCCACCACTAAGCTGAAATGGGTATTCATCGACACGCCCCTCCGGTCGAGGTATGCCTACCATCTGCAGCAAGTCGATCACCCTCTCCCGAGCCTCCTGTTTGTTGGCTCCAAAATGAAGCCTAATGGCTTCAGCAATTTGGTCTCCTATCGTGTGCACAGGGCTAAATGATGTCATCGGCTCCTGAAAGATAAGGGAGATTTGCCCCCCCCGAATGGAGCGCATCGCCTCCCCACTCGCGTCCAACTGAATTAGGTCAACTTCACGTTCTTGACCGTTCCCTATATCCTGCCAGAACAATACCTCTCCTCTCGCAATGCGCCCAGGCGGTTCTAGAATCCGAAGGATCGACCGCGCCATAACGCTCTTGCCACATCCGCTCTCCCCCACGATTCCCAGGGTCCGCCCCGAATACACCTCGAAGCTAACGCCATCCACAGCTCTTACCGTGCCTTCATCCGCAACATACTCAGTCGATAAATCCCGCACCGACAACACAAGCCTTTCACTATCTCGCATTGTAACTATCTTCCGAAGGTCAGAACGATTGACGTGAACTCGTGACTACCCATGTATACATCATCCTCCAATGGAATCGCATAATAATGTGTGCAACTGTTATGATTCTCAGAAAATAAGAGAGTCCCATGATTTCGGGCCAGAGCGTAGGGGCGACCTGACTGTTTCGAGTTCCAATCATGCACATAGTCTCGGCTATGTCAGAAGTTCTGAAGTTACGAGCCGATCAACTTTCATTCCAACATCCCGCCCATTCTAGTCGTTCCTCCACTATCCGTAAGGATCCGCCGCATCGCGCAATCCATCCCCAAGGAAATTGAAAGCCAGGATGACGATGGCAACCGGAACTGTTGGCATCAACAGCCACGGTGTTATCGCTACACTCTGGATGTTTTGAGCGTGTTCAAGCAATACCCCCCAACTGATTGCCGGCGGGCGTAGGCCCAGCCCGAGGAAACTTAGCGAGGTCTCGCTTATGATCATCCGAGGTAGGGCCAACGTCGTGGCCGCAATGATATGGCTGAGAAATGCCGGCACCATGTGACGAAAGATAATCCGCGTCCTGCTACAGCCGACGAGTTCCGCTGCCATCACAAAATCTTCCTCTCTGAGAGACAGGAAGCGCCCACGGACTACACGCGCCAGTTCTGTCCATCCCACCAGCGAGATGATGATGGTAATAGCAAAGTACACCTTCATGACATCCCACTCCCTAGGGAGCGCGGCAGCAAGTCCCATCCATAAGGGAATAGTCGGTATTGACCGGAGAATCTCGATGACGCGTTGGATAAGCGTATCGATTAGGCCAGAGTAGAAACCCGAAAGTCCCCCAAGCACAACGCCCAAGAAGAGGCTAACCATTACACTTGCTAACCCGATAGTCAAGGATGTCCGTGTCCCGTGCATCAACCGCGACCAGAGATCACGTCCCTGCAGATCTGTACCAATCAGAAAAATCGCCTCTTCCGGCCTAGCTCCTTCCACGCCAATCAGGTGTCGATCAGTGGGAATGATTCCTAAGAATTTATAGTTGTAGCCATGAACGAAGAAGCGCAAACGTATCTTTCTGCTGGGATCGGGTTCATAGACTCTCTTGAACGTGATGGGATCACGCCTCCCTCTTAGTGCGTACACGTACGGTTGGAATGCGCCGTTACTGAAAAGGTGGACCGGCTGAGGTGGGAGCAAGGACCGTTGAGCCTCTGCAGCAGTTGGGTTCGCGTAAGCCAAGAAGTCCGCGGCAATCACCGCGAGATAGAATGCAACCACGATGATCACGCTCGCCATCGCTAGGTGGTGTCGACGGAAGCGCCACCACATCAACTGCCATTGAGTGGCAACTAATACCCGTTCCTCGAGGCCTGTTGGCATGGATTCGCTTTTTGCAGGTTTTCCGTCTAGCATTACTGGTTCTCCAGCCGGATGCGCGGATCGATCCACATCAAAACGATGTCTGATATGAGGGTACCAACGACAGTCATCACCCCGAGCAGCAACACAATTGTCCCCGCGAGAAACATATCCTGGGCGATGAGACTCTTGAGCAAGAGCGGCCCCACAGTCGGCAAGCTGAGTACAAGAGAAACAATTATGCTACCGGAAACGACGAAGGGAAACAAATAGCCGACAGTACTAGCAAACGGGTTAAGGGCAACGCGCACGGGATACTTCAAAATGACCCTTATCTCCGGAAGCCCTTTAGCCCGAGCTGTCACAACATATGGCTTGCGCAGTTCATCCAGGAGGTTCGCCCTCATCACACGAATCATTTCTGCTGTGCTAGAAAGTCCTAGGATCAGGGCGGGCAACGGTAGATGCTTACCCAGATCCCAAGTTCGAGCAAGGCTCCAACGCGCTTCCACGTATTCGGGGGAAAACAATCCGCCGATATTGGTCTTGAACAGTCTGAACCCTAAGTACATCAGCACCAAAGCCAGCAGGAAACTTGGAATTGCTAGACCAATGAAGCCCACCAAAGTGAAGATGTAATCACCAATCGAGTATTGCCTAACAGCCGAATAGATACCCACCGGAAGCGCCACGATCCAAGTAAAAATCATGGCAGCTACGGAGATCACCACCGTCAGTAGCAGGCGATCCCCGATAACTTCTAACACGGGGCGCCCCCACTCCATTGACATGCCAAAGTTCCCCTGAAGGACCATCCTCATCCATTTCGCATACTGGACATAGATGGGTTGGTTCAAGCCGTACTGAATTCGCAGGTTTTCGGCTTCCTGTTCAGAAATTATACTTCCCGAGGCGGCCATCTGGGCAACGTATGAGGTAACAAAATCACCCGGAGGCAATTGAATGATGGCGAAGGATAACATCGTGATCGCCCAGATCGTCAGAATGGCGAGAACCAGCCGGCGTATAATGTAGGCTAGCATTGTAGTCTCCTCCGCCTATCTGCCGGAGAGTTGTTGCCACACCCGCCCGCTGCCCCTGCAACACCACCATGCGTACTGGTCCGTGCATGGTGGTCCGACGGATTACCCTAGCGACTAGCCGCGCGTTAGCCAGCGCGAGGGGTTCCATCACGTAGAGGTAGTAGTGATTCGAACAGACCGACTGCCAACAGTAGCTGAAGTGGACTTGCCGCCCGCGGACTTCCCTCATCGCGGTCCAGGCTTTGGCGTTCTCCTGGGCCACGCCCGCGCATACCAGCCACAACTGACCCCGGAGGCGATCCCGTATCGCCGGACCACGTATTCTTCCGCTCTCCCTTCTGAACTCGATTCAGGGGATGCGCCAGATGTGGGATCAGGCCCGGAGGCACTGCTTGAAATCCTCCGTGATGCGTCCGAACAAGGCCAGCGCAGGGGTCGGCTGCCTCTGATGCCGGAAGAGCGCGAGAACGTCCCTCGCTCTGCAAGCGCGGGACATAAGCGTTGCAGTGCAACCTGTCGACACAATCCAGTGTCAAGGTCACGTCCGCTCCGATAAGCTCGGCAACGTTGGGCATGGCCTCATCCTCGATCTGGCAACCCAGGGAGAGGTGCCACCCAACGGGTGTCCGTCGGAAGCGGAAACGTTCTCCCAAGGACGTTTCTCTTGCTTGTCGATTTGAGGCGCAGCTTCACTACTCCACTTCGGCGCTCGCGCGTCCTACTGTGACCAGCTCCCCTCGCTGGTTCTTACACCAGACATCGAGCCAAAGACGATTCCGGTCGCCCTCAGCTTCCAGCCGCTTCACGCGCCCAGTGGCTGTGAGGGTGTCGCGAACAATCACCGGCCGGATGAAGGTGGTGGAAAGGCGGCCCGTCGTCAGCCATGCGGGTCCAAAGAAGCTTGTGCAGAGCTCCGAGAGATAGGTTGCCGAGCAGAGCCCCTGCACGATGGCATCCGGTTGGCCCCGCCGCCGGGCATCCTCAGGGTCGGTGTGCATGCTGAAACGCATGGCCTTGGCGCCATCCTCCGCCCAGCCGTACCGAAAGCCCGAGTAGGCGATGCTTTGTTCCAGGGTGGTGTGCTTGGTCAGGGAGGCTAATACCGCCCCCACCGGGACCCACTTACTGCCTTGGTGAACGGTGGGGGCCCCCGGCGGCACCTCGCCCGTGATCGCATCCGGCGGAGGGATGCCCGTGGTCCGCCCCACAGGGGTGCCGGCCGAGAGACCCACCGTTTCCGTGGCCCGCAAACGGAGGAACGGCTGCCCCGCCTCGTCCAGGGACTCTCCCTCCAGGATGCGGTAGTTCTGGCCGCGCTTCTGGTACTTCTCCGTGTGCCTCGCCTTGAGCGTGACCTTCTGGCCGACGAAGAGTGGCTGCAGGAACTCGATCTCATTGCGCGCGTGGAGCCCGGCGGCGTACGAGGGATTGGTATCATAGACTAGCTGAAACAGCCCTACGATCTCGTTCGCCACGAGCATGGGATGGCCAATGCGGCCGCCAAAAGGGGAGTCCTGGAAATACCAGGGAGAGTAATCGTCCACCGCATAAGCATGCATCTTGACCTGGAAATCCGAGATGATCCCCTCCACAGGGCCGAATTCCTCACCGATCTCGATATTCTCCCAAGTGTAGGGCTTCGGCACGCTAGATCGATGGATCGCCATTCGCTGTCCTCCTCTTGTCCCCCCAGTTACTGGCCAAGTGCTACAACCTTGGAGCCACTCTCGGCTGCTCGCCCTTGCGCATCACGCTCGCTGCGCGAGACCACTTTGCACGCTTCTCGCAATGGCGGGCTGGTCGAGGATTACCAGAAAGCTGACTCTAAGGTGATGGCACACAGGTGACTCCACTGCAATGGTAGGTGCCAAATAACTTCTCAGAGGATTCCGCTCTCCCGCCACATCTGCAGTTCAGCCGGCGAGTGCCTCAGCAACTCGCAGTAGACATACGCGTTGTCCTGGCCGAGCGCCGGTGGGGAGTACCGCACTTGCGCCGGGGCGCTCGGCAACTTGACCGGGTTCCCCATCACCTGAATAGTAACACCCCCTGGTGTTTGGACGTCTAGGATGAGTCCCTGCTCGCGCAGCTCAGGGTCCGTGGCCACCTCCTCGATCCGCCGCACCGGGCCACACGCCACCCCGGCTTTCGTCAGAGTCGCCGCCACCTCCTGGGTTGTGTACCGTTGGGTCCACGCGGCGATCAGGGCGTCGACTTCATCCTTGCGCTCGGCACGGGCCTGCATGGTTGCGTAGTCCGGGTGGGTTCTCAGCTCCTCGCGACCCAAGGCTTCGACCAGTTTAGCCCACATGTGGTCACGTGAGCAGGCAATGTGGACGTACCCATCTTTCGTTGGGTATGTGTTTATTGCCGCGTTGAAGGGATGGCGGTTGCCGTTCCGCGCGATCGCCTTGCCGGTCAGCAGGAACCAGGAGAGCTTAGTCAGGAGAATGGAGACGGCGCTGTGGAGCAAGGCCACGTCCACCTCCTGACCCCGGCCAGTCCGCCAGCGCTGCTGCAACGCCACCAGCGTTCCGAAGGCCGAGTAGATGCCGGCGAGGTAGTCCACGATGGCCGTCCCTACCAGGGTTGGCGGGCCATCCGCCGGCCCAGTGATGTCCATCAAGCCGCTCATCGCCTGGACGATCTCGTCATACGCCGGCCATGTGGCCAAGCTGCTCTTCGGCCCGAAGCCCGAGATGTTCACCATCACAAGCCGGGGATTGATTCTCGCCAAGTCGGGGTAGGCCATGCCCATTTCCTCCATGACCCCGACCCGGTAGTTCTGGACCAGCACGTCCGAACAAGCGACGAGCTCACGGAGAAGCTCCTTCCCCTTGTCAGTCCGCAGGTTCAGCGTGGCCCCGCGCTTGTTCCGGTTGAAGTTCGCAAAGTACAGGCTGAAGCCCTCATACCGCGGGAACGACAAGCGTGCTTCGTCCCCCTGCGGGGATTCCACCTTGATCACCTCGGCACCCATATCGCCCAGCAATTGGGCACACAGGGGTCCCGCGATGTAGCGGGACAGATCGATCACACGGATGCCCTCCAGGGGGGTCATCATACGCAGACCTCCGGATCCTCTAGCAAAGGAACGGTGCCCGATAACCTGCTCGGGGCTGAGACTTCCCACTGCTCTGCTTGCTGGCCGGGCGTGATTCACCTGTGAAGGCCGCCTCTGCACCACGTCAACTGTGCTGAATCGAGCGGAAGCAACTACGCCACCGTCGCTCCCTGCGTCGTGCGTACCGCCTGGATGATGTCGGCCTCCTTTGGCACATAGGCGTCCACGAGGACCGGGCCGAACGGCACTGGCGTCCAAGGGGCACCCACCCGTTGGATAGGCGCGTCTAGGAATCCAAGCGCCTTGTTTGCGACGACCGCCGCGACCTCCCCGCCAAATCCCCCGCGCACCGGTGCCTCATGGACGATCACGAGCCTTCCAGTTTTCTCCACCGAGGCGAGGATCGTCTCCTCATCCAGCGGCTGGATGGAACGCAGATCGATCACCTCCGCGCTGACCCCCTCCTGTTCCAGGGTCCGCGCCGCGTCCAGGGCCCGATCCACCATCAGCCCGCTAGCGACAATGGTCACATTGGCTCCTGCCCGCTTGACCTCCGCCTTACCGATCGGCACAAAATACTCGGTCTCGGGCACCTCGCCGTTCTTACCGTACAGGAGCTTATGCTCGAGGAAGATAACTGGGTTCAGTGTGCGGATGGCCGCCTTGAGCAATCCCTTGGCGTCGTAAGGGGACGAGGGCATTACGATGGTGAGGCCCGGGACGTTGGCGAGCCAGGACTCCACGCTCTGCGTATGATGGGACCCCCAGCGAGGACCCGCGCCGTAGGCCATCCGGACCACCAGGGGCGCCGATACTTCACCCCCGGACATGTAGTGGATCTTCGCTGCGTGGTTGACGAGCGCATCCATGGCGATCGCCGTGAAGTCGGCGAACATCACCTCGGCGACAGGTCGCATCCCCATCAGGGAGGCCCCGACCGCAGCACCCACAATGGCCGACTCGCTGAGCGGCGTGTCGATGACCCGCTCCGGGCCGAACTCCGCCAGCAACCCTTGCGTGACCTTGAAGACCCCGCCGGCTGTCGCCACATCCTCGCCCAGAATGAACACGCGGTCGTCGCGGCGCATCTCCTCCCGTAGGGCCTCCCGAATCGCTTCGCGGTAGGTAATCTCTCTCATGATCTCCTCTCGACTACCAGTTCTCGACTCTCAGGGGCATAGACATCCTTATAGAGTTCGTCAGTAGCGGGGAGTGGACTCTCCTCGGCATACTTGACCGCATCGTCGATCTCCGCCGCCACCTCGGTGTCAATCTTGTGCACAAGATCGTCTGTCAGGATGCCGCGCTGCGTGAGGTGGGCCCACATCCGCGGGATCGGATCCCTGGCCCGCCACTGCTCGATCTCGGCAATGTCTCGGAAGGCTTCTGGTGGGTGGACCTCGCAATGACTCCGGTAGCGGTAGGTGACACATTCCAGCAGCGTCGGACCTTTTCCGGCCCTCGCGAGGGCCACGGCCGTCTGCACTGCCTCGTACACGGCGAAGACGTCGTTCCCGTCCAGGCGGATGCCGGGAAAGCCGTATCCCTGGGCTCGACAGGCAAAGTCCGAACCCGCGAAGTGCTTCGACAGGGGGGTGTATTCGGCAAATCCGTTGTTCTCAAGGATGAAAACGATGGGCAGCTTGAACACCCCGGCAAAATTGAGCCCTTCGTGAAAGTCGCCCCGCTGTGCCGCGCCGTCTCCAAAGAAGTCGACCACAATATGATCCTTCCGTTGGAGCTTGAACGCGAGCGCGGCGCCCACCGCGACGGTGATAGAGGCCCCCACGATTCCGCTTCCCAATAGTACCCCGCAGTCGGCGTCACCCATGTGGTGCGTGGTCGCCTTGCCCCTTGCCGCTCCTGTGGCCTTGGCGTAAACCCCTGCCATTTGCACCCGCGCGGAGATGCCTTTGATGAGAAGGGCACCCCGAGTGCGCAAGGAAGGCATCACCTGATCCTCCCGGCGCAATCTGTAGCACGCGCCCACGGCGATGGCCTCTTGCCCTTGGCACCCGTGCGGCAACTCCGACACAGCACCCCTCCCCCAGAGCTCGCAGATCCGTTCTTCGAAAGCGCGGGTGAGGACCATCCAGCGGTACATCTGGATGAGGTCCTTTTCGGCCAACTGATCGCAATACCGCATCAATCCTCTCCTCCTTCCAGCCACACCCTCAGATGCATTCCCATCTTCACTTCACGACCTATCAAAGTGAGCAATTGCCGGTCCCACGCTCTCCTAACTCCTACCCTTACGGGACCCCGGGCTGCTCCAGTCGGTGTTTCACCGCTTGGAGGAATTGGACCGCGGGCGCACCATCCACGACCCGATGATCATACGAGAGGCACAAGTACATCACCTTGCATGCAACGATCTGCCCATTCCGGACCACCGGGGTGTCGGCGACCTTGCCCATACCCAAGATGGCCACCTCGGGCGGGTTGATGATCGGAGTAAAGAACAGCGAACCGAACGCGCCCGAGTTCGTCACCGTGAAGGTGCTGCCTTTCATATCGTCCGGCGTGAGCTGACCATCGCGAGCTCGGGCAGCCAACTCGTCTATCTCCCGTGAGATCTCCCCCACGGTCCTCCGGTCTGCCGAGCGGATCACGGGAACGACCAGACTCTGATCCAGCCCGACGGCCACGCCGACGTGAATATCTCTCCTGACAAGAATCCGATCTTCCACCAGGGACGCATTGAGAATCGGGAACTCGCGCAAAGCCTGGGCTGCCGCCCAGAGGACATAGGCGGTATACGAGAATCCCGAGGCTTTCCGGAGGGCGGCCACTGCACTCATGTCCACATCGGCCACCGTGGTGACGTCTGCCGCCGTTCGCCGACTCATTGACACCCGCTCCGCAATGCGACGGCGAAGGCCGGCAAGTGGGATCACCTGGACGTCCTCGGTAGCGTCGACCGTCGGCGCTACCTTGCCTTTGGCGGCAAATGCTCGTACGTCTCCCTCGGTCACGATACCGCCGGTGCCGCTTCCCGTCATGTGCGAGATCTCCACACCCAATTCCCGCGCGACGCGCCGCGCCGCCGGGGAGGCCGGCTGCCGTTTGCCGGGAGGGACAGGCGCACGTGACTCGGCAGCCTCGCCCGATGGGAGGGGGGGCGGAGCGGCCATAGGTGGTCGCGGCTTCTTCGGGGTATATTGGGGTTGCTTCAGGAACTCTTCAATATTCTCCTCGACGCCTCCCAGGATGGCCAGCGGCGTGCCCACGTTGGCTTCTTCCCCCGCCCCCACAAGTACCCGCCTGAGGATCCCGGCCTGGGGCGCCTTCAACTCCACCTCCGCCTTGTCGCTCTCAATTGAAACCAGCGGCTCGCCTTCCTTGACGGTCTCCCCTTCCCTTTTCAGCCATTCAACGATCCGCCCCTGAGTCATGTCTTGGGATAGACGGGGCATGAACACATGCCGGGCCATCAGATGGCTCCATCACCTTGAAGTTCGGTAACCTGCTCAGACGTCAACCCCAGCCAGCGGCCATACACCTCCTGGTTGTGCTGTCCTAGCAGGGGCGCCGGACGGCGAAGCCGCTTCGGCGTATGCGAGAACTTGATCGTCAGTCCTTGCATTGGCACTCGGCCGACCGTCGGATGTTCCATGTCAACGACTATCCCTCGGTGCTTGATCTGCGGGTTCGCCACCAGTTCGCCAATGGAGGCAACCTTCGCACAGGGTACCTCCGCCTCGTCCATCAGGGCTACCACCTCATCGGCTGTTTTGGATGCCATCCACTTTCCTACTAGCAGTCTTGTTGGGCGATAGTCTGCACGAATATGTCAGAGTTTGGGGTTGAGGGCAAAAATCCCCCTTGTCCCCCAAAGGGGCGGCGGTGAACCGGACGTGAAGATTGACGATTCGTATCTCGGATCGCTGAGGCTGCTCAGGACGGCGTCGGTGGCTCGAAGGCCCGTCTCCCCGGTGGGGAGTCCGTCAAAGCACTCTTGCCGTCGTGGGTTCAGCGGGTCAGCACCCAAGGCGAACCGCAACATGAATTCCATACCAATGCAACTCGGATGTCAATCGATTGCTGGACAGTTTGAGGCGAAGCTTCGCTAGTCATGTGTGTCGTAAATCTGCCGACATTCGCCCCGACTCCACTCCGAAGCGCCTGGGACCTCGTCGAGAACCGGCCGGCCTTGCTCCGGGTCGTCGCGCCGTCGGCACTCCTCCGCGCCACAGGTTTGCCTCTGGCATACCACGGCGACCGGAGCCGCCCGGCCCGCGGGCCCGGCGTCTTGGAGCGGCCTCGGGGCTCAAATTATGCGGGCGGATTTCGGGCATACATTGACTAGATCTTCACCCTCTTCGATGTGCTCCAGGCGCGCCGCTAGCGTGGCAAAACGTGGATCCCGTGCCAACTCCGGATGGCCAATGATTTGCGCCACCTTCGGGAAGAAAGCCTCGCCGCCAGATGACAGGCATACCCATTCCCCATCCTTCGTTTTGAAGACGTTGTTGGGCGCAGTGTAGCGGTCCCAGTTGCCGCGGCGAGTCATCGTTCGCCCCAGCAGCAAGTACTCGGGGATGGCCGTTATCAGGAAGGAGGTAGCCACATCCAGAAGCGATATGTCAACCCACTGGCCAACTCCGGTCTGCTCCCGCGCACGTATGGCTGACAGAATGCCGATGCTGGCAAAAAGCCCCGCATCGTAATCAGAAATGAAAATGCCTGCCTTGGTCGGCGGGCCATCCGGATCTCCCGTCAGCCCCATGATCTCACTCATCGCTTGCGCGATGGAATCATAGCTGGGGCGCTGGGAGTACGGGCCATCTTGCCCGAAACCTGAAAGACTCACCATGATCAGACGAGGATTGATCTCCTTCAGAACGTCATAACCACAACCCATCTTCTCCATGGTGCCGGCGCGGAAGTTCTCCACCAACACGTCCGCCTCTTGCGCCAACTGGCGAATCAGGGAAGGAGTCCGCGGGTGGCGGAAGTTCAGCGTGATGCTCTACTTGTTGCGATTCAGGACCATGAAGTACAGGCTCTCGCCCTTTACGTGGGGTGGCAGCGCACGGCTGTCATCCCCCTTCCCCTTTTGCTCAACCTTCACCACCTCCGCCCCCATGTCACCCAGCAGCATAGTGCAGAAAAGACCGGCGAGCACGCGCGAGAGGTCGAGAACCTTGATCCCCTCCAATGGACCCTGCATGATGCTAATGACCTCTTCCAAAGCTCGTTTGGACAGAGACTATTGTCTCTAGATCACTCCAGTCAGGCGCAATTCCTCACGCCGCTCCTGTGCATAGGGCAGCAGTTTGCAGTACACTTCCTCATTGTACCGGGCAACACCGGGTGCTGGAGTCCACCCCTTCCCCAGGGACTCGCTCACGTGAATCGGCGCGCCGAGTAGCCGCGGTCCCTTCAGGTTCGATTTTCCAACTCCACCCGTTAGTCACGCCTGCCAGTTGCGGCCGATGAGGAATCTCCGGCTTAGTCCGCATCCAACGGCTGGGCCCGTCAACCCAGCACCCCCATCACCTCCTGCGTCCCGCGCTTACGCGGCCAACCGAAAAGAATAGCCTCCAGCTCCTCTCGATGTTTGAAGCGGTCCGGGTAGATGGCAGAACGAGGATCCTCGGAGATTTCTGGCTGCATTATTATCCGACACCGACTGCAAACAGGTTTTCACCGACCAATACTCAGGAACGGCTGAGTCACGATCGGATGGCGTTCGGGGGTTCTCTCGCAACCTGCGAATATCGACTACGCCTTTTTCTGCGACTTACTTGCGCCACCATCCATTCGCGCCTGCGCAGTTGCAAACCATTTCGTGCTCTCCTGCATATGGTTAGTAATGGCTGCCTTCAGCGCGGGCAGGTCTTGGGATTCGAAGGCATCTAGGATTGCCTTATGCTCCTGCCGGGTTTCATATGCCCGGCGATAGCCTGAGCCAAGGGAAAGATGCATTCTCGCTGCATGGAAGTGGAGAAACATGTGACGGTAGGCGTCTACGAGGTGCCGATTCCTGGCCGTGCCGACGATGAGGAAATGGAACTGAGAATCCTTCCCCACAAAATTCTCATAGTCGAGGTAGCGGCCTTGGGTGTCGATGATCTCATCGATCTCGCCTAGCAGGTCTCGCATCTGTTCGATCTCCGCCGGTTCAACCAGATGGATCCCTCGCTCTACGGCAACAAGTTCCAGCATTCGGCGGGCATCCAGAAGCTCTGTAATATCCTCACTATCCCTCTTTGAGACGAAGTAGCCCTTTCTGGGCAAGTCCTGGACAAGCCCTTCCATAATAATTCTACTAAGTGCTTCTTTGACGGGAGTGCGGCTTACCCCCAGGCGTTTGGCTAGCTCCACAACTTGAAGTTGGGAACCGGGCGCCGCCCGACCAGAGAGAATTTCGCTCTTGATGGCTTCATAGACCTTATCGCTTAGATCTGGATAGTTAGCCAATGGGGTATCGTTAGAAGTCACAGAATTCATTCCTGTTGACGTATGCTGCATACCGTATGCATGCAAATCATTCTCACATTTGCTGGCCACGATGTCAAGCGTTTTTGCCTCTGGACGGCGAGGGCTCTCCAATCGTGCCTGCATCGCTGCGCTGCCCCGGCCCTCCGGATAGGGTCGCATCGCTCGTCGCGGTCCGGGCCCTACGCGGCCTGGGCCGCAGGCGCCGCCTGCGTCAGGGCGGCCCAGAGGAAGCCCACCAACTCGCGGGCGACGGCCACCACCGCCACCGGGGGGCGTTTCCCGTGCCCGACGAGGTGCCGGTACCGGCGGTGGAGCCGCCGCTGCGCCTGCCACGCCTGGGCCAGTACCGCCTTGGGCTGGCCCTGGCTCCGCGTGGCCAGCGCCCTGCCGAGTCGCGGGGGGTGGCGGTAGTGCCAGGCGGCCTCGACCAGGATCCGTCGGGCATGGGTGTTGCCGGCTTTGGTGATGCTCCCGCCCCGCTCGCGGCCCCCGGTCGAGTCCTCGCTCGGGACCAGGCCCAAGTAGGCCATGAGCTCCCGGGGCTGCGGGAAGCGGGGGAAGCCACCAACCTCGGTGAGCAGGCCCATCGCCGAGCGGGTATCGATCCCCCGGAAGCAGCGGAGCCAGCCCACCCGCTCCCGATAGGGCTCCGTCTCGGCGAGGGCAAGGATCTCCTGCTCCAGGGCCGCCCGGCGGGCCACAAGCTGCTCGACGGTGAACCGATACTCCTGATAGGTGCGCTCGAGGACGGGGAGCGCGAACCGCTGACTCCGGAGCCAGGTCCAGTGCCGCCACTCGCGGTAGATCCTGCCGTGGCGGGCTAAGAACTTCACGAGCGGGTGGAGCCAGCGCAGGAGATCCTCCTGGACATCCTCCCGGCAGCGGAGGAGATCTCGGGCGGCCTCCGCGGCCTCATCGGGCACGTGGATGGGCGTCAGCTCCCCCGCCGGGAACAGGCGCACCAGCTTCGCCGCATCCCGGCGGTCCGTCTTGATCCGGTCCCCTGCGGGGGGTCAAGGCGGGGGCGATAACCTGGCAGGGGACGCGCAAGGCCGTAATCTGCCGGTAGAGACCGTAGCCCGCGGGCCCTGCCTCGTAGCAGATCCCGACCGGCCCCTCGCGCTTCAGGCGCGTGACGAGGTGCCGAAGGTGGCGGGGCTCATTCGGGAGCTGGCGCAGCTCCGGCCCTTGGACCCCCGGCCGGAGGATCCCGGCGACGATGGTTCGCTTGCTGTCATCGAGGGCCACGAATGTGGTATGCTTCCTCATGACCGGCCTCCTTTCGCATGTGGCTCTGTTCCTCCCTGGAACAACCCACGCTATTCTGCGATAGGTGCGCCGGTCTTTCCATATGGTCTATTTGGCCGCTGGTGAGGAGAGCCTTGGCGCGGAGACATGCCGGAATGAAGCGCATGGCGCGCGCCAGCATCAATTTCACCCCGCCCCGAGCGACAACTTCCAGAATGCGGTCGCACTCCTCCAGGCTCGGCGCCATGAGCTTCTCCAGCAGGATATGTTTGCCCGCCTGGGCGGCTCGCTCTACCGCCTCCAGGTAAAGGTGATGCGGAAGGGCGATGCACACCGCATCGATGTCCCGACGATCCAAGACCTGACGGTAATCCACGTTCCTCTCTCCACCAAAGCGGGACGTAAAGGCCGCAAGGCCCTCCCGATTCGTGCGGGAGGAAGCGACCAATTTCAGTCCCTCCAGGACAGCGATAGCCTCCGCATGCCCCTCACCTGGACGCGCCAGCTTCGATGTCGCCACATTTCGGCGTGATGGGCGTCGCCAGCACCACGGTCGATGTAGCCAGAGAGCGCTGACGGGCAGGCCGGCGCGGAGGCGCGGAGGATCGTGAGCGCCAGGACGCCCGGCGCGCGATGCGCGTGAGCCAACGAAGCCAAACGCCTATGGCTGGGCAACCTTCGTCGCGGGGCGACGGTGCGTCTCCCGATAGCTCGTCCCCTCCAAGTGGAAGACCTCGGCCCGTTCGGCCAAGCGGTCGAGGATGGCATGGGCCACGGCGTCATCGGGTCGGGTGGGACGCAGGCGCGGTGCTGGTGGGCGTCGGGGAGTTGCTGTTGCTGGCCCCTCGTCGGGACAACGCCAGTGCCTCGTTCCGTGCCGCAGCCCGTTTCCTGCATCCCCCGCTATCATCCCGGACGGCGGGATTTCCCCGATCCGGTTGGAAATGGAGACCTGTCGCGCGAGAGCCTTCCCACCCCGGGCCGGGGTTAAGCGATGGCGCGCATCCCCCCGGCCCAACCATGGTTTGCTCTCCGCTTCGCCTGCCGGGCGTCCCGCCGATTGCTCCGGACCCTGCGTTCCGGGCGGCGGGTCTTCGACAGGCCGTCCCCACCCAGGGCTCCTTCGCTCGGGAGGCATTACCCTCCGTCCCTGCTACTACGAGCCCATGCGCAGGTCCCCCGGCCTCTCGCTGCCATTTCGCGCACCGCGCTTATAGGCGCGCCCGTGCCGGTTGCGCCATCCCCGGCTGGTCCGGGGGACCGTCCCGCTTTGGGTCTGCTCTTCTGTCCTGGAGTGCCGTGCCCTCTACGCCGGCGGCTTGCCGGGTGCCCATGACCAGTACTTCCCCGACAACATCGGCCTTCGCCCATCTTCGCCGGGCTCGGCGCCTCGCAAGTCATCCCACAAACGGCTTCCCGTGGGGGAACCCTTTCGACGCGGCAGGCATTCCGTACTGTTACGGCCCTCCAGTTTGCTCACCCTCCTGGCCGTTCGGCACTGCCCCCTGGCAGCACCCGAGGGCTTTCCCACTCGAGCTTTCTGCCGATTCGTTACCTCCTCGGCAGTCGAGGATGCTACCCGGCCGACTGGTCAATTGCCGGGGCTGGTCTTGCACCAGCAAGAAGAGCAGCCGTTGTCGGCTGCACCGAAGATCTGGTTCCACTCCCCGAAGACGCGGTTGGTAGTGATCACCGTGGGCTTGCGCTTGTCGTGGCGGACCGAGATCACCTGGAACACCAGGTGGCTCTCGGGCTGGCGCAGGCTGACGTAGCCCACCTCGTCGGCGAGCAGGACCGCGGGGCTCTGATAGGTCTTGCAGCGCGCGGTGCAGGGTCTTGGTGGCCTCCGCGGCGCTCAGGTGGTTCACCATGGCGGCCAACGTGGTGACTGAGCACCCGGTGCCCCCGCTGGCACTGGGCGTAGCCGAGCGCCCGGGCCAGATGCGTCTTCCCCAAACCACTCCCCCCCACGAAGAGGGCCCCGATCCCCTCGGCCACGAGGTCCGTGGCGAGGAGGTTCAGGTAGCGGCAGCGGAGCTTCCGGGTCGCCGCGTTGTACTCGAAGTTGAAGGTGTCGACCGTCTGGACCTGGACGAACTTCGCGGCCTTGATTCGCGCCGCCACCTTCTGCTCGCTCCGCCGGGCGAGCTCCTGGTCGACGAGGGCCTCGAGGACCTCGCGGACGCGGCGTGCCCTCCGCCGGGTGGCGCTCCGCCCACGCGGCGAGGCTCGCGGGGACGCTCATGAGCTGGAGCTGCGTGAGCTTTCTCCTCAAGCGTCGGGGTCGCCATCGGTCGTCCTCCTGATCGGCGTCGAGCAGCAGGGCATCGTAGCGCTGCAGGTTGGGCCGCACCGGCGGCACGCGGAGTCGGGGATCCCCGAGCGTGAGCGGCGGCGGGCGCCACGGGCCCGGCCTCCTGGAGCCGGAGCCACTGCTCCACGTGGTGGCTCCCCACGATCGCCTGGGCGAGGCAGCGCCGCCGAGCGCCGCCTCGACGGCGGCCGGGCCCGTAGAGCGTGGTGAGGAGCAGCAGGTGATCCAGCTCGGCGCGGAGCGACCGGGTGCCGGCCCGGATGCAGCGCGAGGTACTGGCGTGGCGGCGGGCCCGAGCTGCCTCCACGGCCTGCGACCTGCCACTGCGCCTGGGCCCCCGGCTTGGTCGCGAGGAGGCCGTCGGCATGGGCGGGGATCACCACCTCGACCCCGCGCCGCCAGCAGCGGCCATGCCGCGCCACCCGGTGCGTGCCGTACCACAGCGTCACGGTCTCGGCATCGGCCCGCAGCGTGAGCGGCTTCCCCACGAGCCGCCACGGCACCGAGTAGCGGTTCCCGTCGAAGGCCACGCGGAAGGTCGGCGGCACCACGACGCTCCGCACCTCGTCCGTGTCGTACGGCTCGCCGAGCGGGAGCAGGTGCGGCCGCTCCTCGGCCACCAGGAGCGTCGGGGATCTTCCGCGTCACCCGGTGCTCGCGCTGTGTTGGCGAGGTCGTCCCGCCACGCCTGCGCCTGCGCGTTCAGATCCGCGAGATCCCGGAAGGTCCGCCCCGGCCAGAAGTTCGTGCGGAGGTACTTGATCGCGTCCTCGACCCGCCCCTTCTCGTTCCCTCTGCCCACGTTGCAGGCCACGGGCCGGAAGCGGTGGTGCCCAGCGTAGGCCAGGAAGCGCGGGTGGAAGCGGACGAGCCGCCCCCGCCGCTCGGCGACCGCCGTGGCGAGGTTGTCGTACCAGCACTCGCGGACCACCCCGCCCACGAACGCGAAGGCCTGCTCGTGGCAGCGCAGGAACGCCTCGAGGGTCTGGCTGAAGGTGAAGACGACGGTGAGCAGCCGGGAGTAGCAGAGCACCAGGACGAAGGCGTGGACTTGGCCCGGCCGATCCCGAAGACGTCGCCGAACTCGCCCCAGTCGACCTGCGCAGCTTCCGCCGGCCCGAAGGTCAGCGTGACGAACGCCTCCGGGGTGGGCGTCGGGCGGAGCTTCCGCACGGCCCCGCGGAGCGCGCTGATCCCGCCCCGGTAGCCCTCCTGCCGGAGGACCTGGAAGATCGTCACGGCGGACCGCGCCGGGTCCTCGGTGAGCAGGGCCTGGATCCGCGCGCGGAACGGCGTCACGACCGTGGTCCGCGGGCCGCGGCGGTGCCGGCGTGAGGGCCACGCTCCGGCGGCGGGCCACCTTGCGGACGCTCTCCCGGTGGATCCCGAGGTGCCGCGCGATCTGGCTCGGGCCCCAGTGCTCGGCGTACGTGAGACGCAGGATCTCGGCTTGGATCGCGGCAGGCAGCATCGGGGGTCCCTCCTTCTGGCTGCCCCCGGTGTACCACCCGACGGGGCGGGCGGCCTATCGCGTCTCGTATCACCGACGCGCCAGACGCTACGTGCTCCGCCCTCCCGCTGGTACACGGACTTGCGCCCCGATCGCGTCTCGCGGAAGCTGCCCGTTAGGCGCCCCGAACGCCGTGAGTCTACTGTCCGCAGCGCCTCGATCGCGTCTCGCGACCCCGCGCCTGGCGTTTATGGAGGGCTAACTCCTTGTGGCATATGGCCGTGCGCCATTATCGCGTCTCGCCACTCCGGCCGAAGGCCGCGCAGGAAGACCGCCACGTGCTGGGCGGGGACCACCGCTGGCGCCGCGCGAGCGCGGGCGGGCAGGACGTAGTCCTGGTAGTGCGTCTGGGTCACCGCGCGGTTCCGCCGCCGCCACGCGCGACAGTTCGCGGCATGGCGCTGCTGTTGGCAGGCGGGCGCCCCGCAGGTCCACTGACGACGGCCGAGCCGCGGATGGGGACGGAACAAGGCGTGACAGAAGGGGCAACGCTTCCGCCGAGACCGGGCTCCGGGCATCGGGTCACCTCCAGGTCGGTGCCACGGTACCCGACTAGCCCGCCGCGTTCAGGATGGATCCGGGGTGGTGAGTCGGGGAGTGCCTCAGGCCGGCCTCTTTCTGAGAGGAGGACCCGGATGAGATCTCACTGACGATGGCTACTGCCGGGCTGGTGGAATGTGGCTATGTCGGAGGTGTTGCGGCCATCACCTGCGGGCCACGCTCCATCATGATCACGCAGATCATTCCATCGTGATCACGAGGATCGGTCATCATGATCATCCGGATCGGTGATCATGATCACTGGGATCGGTCATCGTGATCACCGGGATCAGTTCATCACGATCAGGCCCGTGAGGTATCCTCCGAATAGGGGGATGGCCTGAGCCGAGCGACGCGGGAGAGTCGGGCGCGCCGTCCGCCCCAAAGGAGGCGGAATGGCGACCGAGCGACTATCCATGCGTCACACCCGGGAGATTCTCCGACAGAAGTGGGCCCTGGGCGGCACTCACCGCGCGGTGGCCCAGAGCCTCGGGGTCAGTGTCGGCACCGTCGGGACCACCGTGCTCCGGGCGCGGGCCGCCGGCCTCGACTGGCCCCAGGTCCAGACCCTGACTGATGATATAGCGGACCCGATTTCCTTGGACACTTCGGTGCACTATGATGTACCCAACCAAGGAGGTCGGCCATGCTTACCGAAGAGAGAATTGCCAACTCACCGGATGAGGGGGATCTGCCCGAGCGCTGGAGTGCGAAGCGCAAGACGGAGATCGTACTCCGTCTCCTCCGAGGCGAGGCCCTCGACCAGGTGTCCCGGGAGGTCCAGGTGCCCGCGCCCCTCCGGGAGGACTGGCCGCGCCGGTTCCTCGACGGGGGCCACCGGGGTCTCCGGACCCGCCGGGATCCGGAGGAGCGCGAGCTGACCCTCGCCAAGGCCCAGATCGGAGAACTCACGCTGCGGCTCGAGCTCGCTGAGGGCCTCATCGAAAAAAGGGGCTTTGCGGACGAGTGGAAGAGGCGCAAGGGATGAGGGCCGCCGTGAGCCCGGCGACCGGCCGGCACTACCCACTGACGCTGATCTGCCAGGCGTATCGGCTCCCCCGCGCGACCGTGTACGCGGCGGCCCCCCCTGGAGCCTGCCCGCCGGGTAAGCGCGGCCCACGAACACAGCTGGCCGACGCCGACGTGCTGGCGGCCATCCGGGCCGTCCTCGCGGCCTGTCCGTTCCACGGGGAAGGCTACCGGAAGGTGCGGGCCCGCCTCGCGCATCAGGGCATCGCGGTCAGCGGGAAGCGGCTCCTCCGCCTGCTGCGGCAGCCCGACCGCCTCGCGCCACGCCGCCTGGGGCCGCCGAACGGCAACCCCGCCCACGACGGGACGATCCTCACCGACCGGCCCCACCCGGAGCAGGGCTACCGCTCCTGTCTCGGGATCCTGCGCCTGGCCAAGCGGGACGGGGCGGTGCGCCTCGAGGCCGCCTGCGCCTGGGCACTCGCGGCCGGGGCCCGCTCGGTCCCGGCACGTCGATGCGATCTTGAGGCACGGCCTCGACCGCTGTCCGCTGCCGGACGCGGGCCCGGCCTCCCCCGCCCGCCCGGTGGTCCAGGACCACCTGCGCGGGTCCACCTACTACCAGTGAAGGAGACCGCGATGCGCAGTCCCCCGACGATGGAGCAGCTGCAGACCCTGAAGCTGGTCGCCATGGCGGCCGCCTGGACCGCGCAGCAGCAGGAGGCCGACCTGGCCGCCCTCAGCTTCGATGAGCGCTTCGGCTTGCTCGTGGAGGCCGAGTGGTGTGCCCGGGAGAACGCCCGGCTCACCCGACACCTGCAGGCGGCCAAGCTGAAGCTCGGCCAGGCCTGCCTCGAGGCGCTCGACTACGCGGCCCGGCGGGAGCTCGACAAGCCCCTGCTCCGCCAGCTCGCCACCGGCCGCTGGGTGGCCGAGCACCAGCAGGTGCTCATCACCGGCGCGACCGGCACCGGGAAAACGTTTGTGGCCTGCGCCCTGGCCCACCAGGCGTGTCGGCAGGGATACCGGGCGCTCTCCTGGCGGGTCTCCCGGCTCTTCTCGGCGTTGGCCCTCGCCCGGGCGGATGGGACCTACCCCCGCCTCCTCGCGCAGTGCGCCCGCGTGGACGTCCTCGTCTTGGACGACCTCGGCATGACGCCCCTGCTGGAGGCAGAACGGCGGGACCTCCTCGAGGTGCTGGAGGACCGGTACGGCACCCGCGCGACGATCGTCACGAGCCAACTGCCGCCGGCGCACTGGCATGAGGCCATCGGGGAGCCGACCCTCGCGGATGCGATCTGCGATCGACTGCTTCACAATGCGCACCGACTCGTGCTAAAAGGGCCCTCACGGCGAAAGGAGGAGAAGCTCGGAGCCTGACGGACTCCCAGCGTCGCTTCGCTCCGATCATGATGACCGATCGGCGTGATCACGATGAGCGGTATCCCCCACCTCACCGATGTACCCCGCTCCGATGAGTCCGATTCGATGCATTCCGTAGCCCTCCGCTACTCGTGCCCCGCACAGGAGCCCCCCCACTATTGCATAGATCCGCTCACGAGTTCCATCGCCTCCAAGCACTCTCGCCGCGTCGCGGCTGGCGGCTGCCTAATTGCAGCCCCGCGATGGCAACGTCCATCGCCGCCTGGTACAGCTTGACAAAGTTGGTCGAGCAGCGGACAGGCTCCCGAAGATGCGGTCCGGCTGGAAGCCAACAGACATCGCTCTGCGCAAGCAGCACGATATTAGCCTACTCGGTTCTCCTTTATCAGGTCCTCATTAAGCACGATGCCGAGACCTGGCCCCTGTGGCAAGTCAATGTGTCCGTCTACGACCTCCAGTCTGGGCTCGAAGAGTTGGTTCCGGAATGGGTACGGTTCGATTGAGTATTCCTGGGCATAGCGGCAGGAAGGCGTCGCCGCAACGAAGTGCAGGGTAGCCACTGTGCCCAAGTGCGGTTTTGCATTATGTAAGGTAACGGGTGTACTGAAAGCCTCGGCGAGGGCCGCGATCTTCTTGGTATGTGAGAAACCGTAGCACTTGATGACATCAGGCTGAATGATGTCGACAGCCTGCTTTACCAGCATTGCCTTGAACACCTGTAGGTCCCAGTCCTGTTCCCCTCCAGCTATCGCCAGATCCAGAGCTTTGGCAACTTTGGCAGTGGCATCGAGGTCAGTGTAGGGACAGGGCTCCTCAAAGTGGAAAACCCCCAGTTGCTCATATCGCCGTCCGAGTTCAATAGCCCGAGGCGCCGAGAAACAAGAGTTGGCATCAACCATCAACTGAAAATCATCGCCCATCACATCCCGAACCGCTTTCACTACCGCCAACGACCTACCTGGGGATTCATCCCTGTCAAACCCGTATTCGGAGCCAACGCGCACCTTCCCGGCAGTGAAACCATACTTAGAACTCAGGTCATACATCCGCCGGGCCTCTTCCTCGGGTGAAATGTCGCGGCGCATCGAAGAGGCATACACCCGTATTGTGGACCGGTAGGCCCCACCGAGCAGCCTGTAGATCGGCTGATTAAGGGCCTTGCCCATGATGTCCCAACAGGCGATTTCGATGCCTGCTCCCGCCGTCGCCTGAGTCTGACCAGCGATCTTGTAATTGCTGATCAGCATCTTGGCCACGATTGCCTCTACGTCGAAAGGGTCCATTCCCACCACATGGGGAGCGAGCGTGTGCTCGATATGAGCGCAAATGACGGGCGGATAAAATGGGCTACACTCGCCAACGCCAACGATTCCCTCGTCGGTGTACACCTTGACCAGCACGACGTATTGCAGATTGATTGGCTCGACCTTGGTGATCTTCATCGAGTTCTCCTGCCAAGATTTAGGGATCGGCGGCCTACGCGGCTTTCGCCTTGTCTTGGCTCCAGTCGAAGGGGACCCAAAGCAGGCATCGCCACTCTCTCCTTAAACGAAGCATCCTCTCCTGGGCATGTCCCGGACAAGCCCCTCCATTACAAGCTTGCCAAGTGCCTTGTTGAGTGGGATGCGACTCACTCCCGGCCTTCCCGCTGAATCCACAACTTGAAGTTAGGGGCCAGGAGCTGCCAGACTAGACCCAACAGAATGTCGCCAAGGTCTTCTTGTGAGACGCTTTCAGGGTGTGCCGAGTCTTCTTGGCCTTGTCCTGCACCCGCTAACGGGGACACTCCACCAGTCGCAGCCCCGCGCCGTACATCAGGCTGGCTATGCGCCACTTGTCGCCGGTCAGGTTCCCGAGGACGGCTTTCACTTCCGCTCGGGTGAGGACGACGGGAAGCCGCTTCGGTCTCCGCGCCCGGACCACGTCTCCCAAGTCCCCGATCTGTCGGCCGAGGACGTGACGGTACAGGAAGAGCAGCGCGCTGGGCGCCTGATTCTGCGTCGACGCACTCGCCCTCTCCTTCACGGCCAGATTTGTCAGGAAGGCGTTGATCTCGGGTTCAGCCATCTCGGTCGGGTGGCGGACGTTGTGGAAGAAAAGATGAAGCGCTTGACCCAGTGGCGGTACGTCTGCTCGGTCCGGCGGCTGTAGCTGTCCCTGGCCGATCCCATGGGGCCTCCTCCGTTGGCGCAGAGGCACACTGGTATTAGCATACTCTCGACCCGGTCCGACTGTCAAGTCATAGAGCGACAACGGAACGCGACAGGAACGGCGGCCCCTTCGAGTCCCTTCGGCAGTCTCTCGTTACCTCTCCGCCTACCCCCTACGCGGGAGAGCGCAGCCTGGTGTCTGGGGCCATCGTTCGCCGCCTCCGTGGATTCCCCACGGGAGCGCGGCCTGGTTCTACGGGGCGGGCTAGCGCCGGTCGGAGATTGCCGAGGCGCTGAGCGTCCATCTGTCCAGCGTCTCGCACTGGCTGAAGGCGCGGGCGTTTCGGGCCGCAGTCCGCTAGGCCCGGGACCGCTTCGCGTCGGCCAGGGTCCTGCCGCGGTCGTCTTTGCCGACACCCCGTAGCCCTGTCTTCCTGCCGGCTACCTAGGAAAGGATGGTTTCGGGCCAACAGCGGCTACGCCGAAAGCAACCTCAGTGTCGCAAGAGCTGTTCGGCAGGGATTCGTCCGACGAATGTTGCCATGCCCGTTGCCATCTCTTGGGGCTTTTTTGGGCAAAAGTGAGGCGTTCTGGGGTTTGTCTGTTCTCAACGCAGAGCGGGGGGGTGGCTGGCAGGAAACAGAAAAAGCTGGGGTCGCGAGCAGGTTTGCTCGCGACCCCGGGCGGTGCAACTGGAGCGGGAAACGGGATTCGAACCCGCGACCCCAACCTTGGCAACGTGTGGCTTTAAGCCTTCTCGTCCCTTTACCTGCACTCTTAGCCACCCGCGAAGGCAAATGTCGCTGGCGATCAACTCCTCGGCCAGATCCAGCCGCAAGCCATTCCACATTTCTTCGTAGTACCCTGGACGATCGCCATATTCGCGTCTGTCACCATGAGTCCTTCCGCCTGAAACCACGCGTTGGCCGCACCACTCCTACGCGCGGTCAGTGTGATCGTATCGCTGGCAGATGGAGTTCTGCCGGCCACAGCCAGAACCCATAACAGCAATTCTAGGGCATTCTCTGATCGCTAGCATGTTTGCTGTCCTTTTCGTCAAACGACTCGATTTTAGGTAACCACGATGGCCAACCAGCTAGCATTGAAAGTGCTGCCGCGTGCTTCCTCGCATTCCTCCCCATGAAGACCCGCGGGTGGGGTCTTCAGGCATTTACAGGTCCCCTGTGGGTTCCGCGTCGTGGTCCGTTAGCAATTCATTAGCACAATCGAATCTACAAAAAACAAAGGCTCCGGACTCTTTTATCCAAAGCCTTTGTTTTCCGTTACTTAATTGGTTGCGGAGGCTGGATTTGAACCAGCGACCTTTGGGTTATGAGCCGTCGACCTGGAGGGCTCGAACCTCTGTCCACCGCTTCCCCCTGTGGACGGCTCTCCCGTCCTCCGAGTACTACCAGTGGATCTGACGTCCGAGAGGCCCTCGGCGCTCCTCTCGAAGCCCCCTACCTGGGTTTCCCCCAGGAACCTCTCGGACCTCCCAAGTTCTCGACGCTTCTCTCCACACATACCGCGCTCTTCGTGGACCCCGGCAGACCCTCGGGGACCTCACCCTCTCGGTCCCTCTGTGTTGGCTTCTGGCGCGTTAAAACCATCGCCATCTGCATTCAGCTCTTACGGGGCTGTATCAAGCTTCAGGGAGTGCGGTCTCCCCTGCGGTCTATGTGGTTCCCTGTGTCCGCTTCAGTTGGCTCGTTCGGTCTCGCAACCCTCCTTCCCAACTGCAACACTCGGTACGGGTGGCTGGTTGGGCCTTACCCGGCAGGGACTCTCACCCTGCAAGAAGCGCCAAGCTTCGCTTGGCGCACTAACGCATTCACCCACCTGCGGGGCGGTCCGATGTGTCCACCTTGAGCCTGAAGCCGAGTTTGCTGCCACGCCTGCGCGTCTTTCTTGAACACGAACCCAGTTTTGGTCGCCCTACACTCAGGCTTGGTGTACGTGGCTCCCCACGAAGGCTCCACCTTGTTCTTGGGCATTTTTCTATCCTCTCTGTCTGGTCCGGGTGTATTTCCACTTGTTCCGCTTGACACACCCAGCCGCCCCTGGTAGCGTCCCCGCTGACGCCCGTTCCCCCCTGGTTTTATCCCTGGCTCGGCCTTCCCGGCGGTCCCGCGCAAGCGCGGGATGGCCGCGCCCGTTTTCGAGTTTCCTATCCGGTGGCCCGCGACATCCTGCCCAGGGTCCGGGACTGAAACCGCCTTAACCAACGGCTAACGGCCGTTTCCTTGATCCGCATGCGATCCGTCGAGGTCCTGATCATCGCCCCGATCTCTGACGCGTCCCTCGAGAAGATCAGGGACCCGGCCCTCCACGTGGTGGACGGCCGGCGCATGTTCGAGGCGGAGTACCGCGAGACCTGGCCGCCGGCCACGGCCCGCCGGTACCTGCCCGCGACGCCCGGCCCACGGGAGGCTTTGCCGCGGGCGGAACGGGACCGGTTGCTGTCCACGGCCGAGGTGGTGCTGGGGGCGTTCCCGTTCCCGAAAGACCTCAGGGCGCGGGCGCCGCGCCTCCGATGGTTCCATCAGATCCCGGCGGGGGCCAGCAACCTGCGCGTCGGCGATCTGTGGGGAAGTGACGTCACCGTGACGACGTCCCGAGGGGTGGGGAACACACTCCCCATGGCGGAGTACGTGCTGGCCGCGATCTGCTATTTCAGCAAAGGGTTCCACCGAGCGGCGCCGGACCGCGAGCGCCACGCATTCAATCATCGGGCCTATCAGCCAAGGCTGCTCCGCGGCAAGACCGTCTGCGTCGTCGGGCTGGGCGGGATCGGCCGGGATGTGGCTCGGCTGTGCGCCGCCGTCGGGATGCGTGTGCTGGGGACCCGCCGGCGGGTCGTCCCGGGCGAGCCCTCGCCGGAGGGGGTCGGCCGGGTGGAATCCGCCGAGCGCCTGCACGCGCTGCTCGCCGAGAGCGACTTCGTGGCCGTGTGTTGTCAGTTGACTGCCGAGACGGAGGGCCTGATCGACCGCGGGGCAATCGCCGCCATGAAGCCGGGTGCCGTGGTGATCAACGTGGCCCGGGGGGAGATCATCGACGAGGCCGCGCTCCTGGACGGGCTGGCCAGCGGCAAGCTGGGCGGGGTGGCGCTTGACGTCTACCGGGGAGAGTTCGAGGGCGACCCCGACCGCCGGTTGTGGGAGGACCCGCGCGTCCTGATCACGCCCCATGTTTCCAGTGAGACTGACGTGAACCTCCACCGGGGGGTAGATCTGTTCTGCGAGAATCTCCGGCGCTACCTCTCCGGCCAGCCGCTGGAGAACCTCGTGGACTGGAGCCGAGGGTATTGAGGGGGCGCTTCTTCGCTGACGGCTGACCGCTCATCGCTGATGGCTTGCGATGGTTTCCACGCGGACTGACTGGGATCTTGAGCCGACGCGGCTTGCGGCGTGCCTGGCGGCGCGGAGGGCGGCTGGCCTTCCCGCGATTGATCTGACGGAGACCAACCCGACGCGCTGCGACTCTCCGGTCGCCGTCAGCCGCTCATACCTCTCCCGAGGGGAGGCCCCCATCCCGTCGTGGCCGTCGCGCCCCTGGCTGCCTCCACCCCCGGGCGGACCCCACCCGAATCCTGCCATGACCTGACAACCGGCAGGGGATGCTCTGCAGATTCCCCATATAATGCCGAGCGGATCGCTCATGTTTCCCTAACTCCCTGGGAATCCTGGGCCAACTGCTCGTCAAGGCCCTGGGTGCTTATGCGGACGCTCTGCCAGAGATAGGTCGGTATCGGGAAACCATACAGCGGTAGTTCGGTCTGAAAAGGGAGTGAGGAAACCCCATGAAAATCGACGTGAACATGCGCGGTAAGATATACGGAGGATACACTGACCACGTCGGCTACAGTGTTGCCGTCGATTACGATGACTTCTCATGGGATGCTGGAGACGACATCGATTTCGACAAACACAAGGACATGGCGAAGCAGATCGAGTCGGCACTGCTTGGCAAACGGGCGAACGCCAACATCAAGGGTCGGTGGCCAGATGAGGTCATCGTGTACAAAGGCGAGTCGATTGCCAGGCTCCACGTCCAGAAAATTCTGCTGCACTGGAGTTTTGTTGATTTTGGGAAGTCGTCGCTCGCAGACAAGATCAGAAAACTTCGTAGGCAATGCACACGCCGGGTTCTCAAGTCCAAGATACGTGAGAATCGCGGAGCTGACATTCAGATCGAGTTTTGCTACGACGGAGATAACCTTCGCCAACAAGGTGGTTCCGTCATCATACCAGCGCCGATCGCAAAATGGCTTGGCAAGAGGCTTATCGAAGCTTCCTCGGGTGATCTTCAGGAAAACGGTCGCGCCGTAACGGTCGATTGGGATGGCAATCTGAAAGAGAAGAAATCAGACCGAACAACGACCTGAACCGTACCGGTGACCCGCGCGGCGGTTTACCGTCGGTTAGGCCGGGCGGCGTTAGACGGAGCACTTGCGACGAAGGCGAAGCCTGATGAAGCACTGGCTCTCTTGCGAAATGGTCTAGACCCCGTGCAGATAGCGGCGAAGCTGGGAATCGCCGTTTCGAGCACTTGTGACTACTTGGATCGAAAGACCGGCGCGGGTCAACTCCAACGTTCAGACATCTATTTCTCCATCGCGGCGGAAAGCCGCCGATCGCCAGCGAACTCCAACTACGCCTTCGTGGTGAAGCGTTACAAGGATGCAGCGAGTGCCCACGGTGACATGCACGACGACCTTCGGAAGCTCGAAACACTGCTCCACAAGATGGTCCCTCACAGGCTCACGGAAACCTACGGAACTCACGACAGCGCATGGTGGCACTCGGGTGTTCCAGAGCAGGTCCGCGTAAAATGTGAGGAGCGGCACAGGAACGACGGGAAGCGGAGTAGAGAGCCTTACGTCTACACCGACTTACTGGACCTACTCTCGATAATCGAGGCCAAGTAGCCGCACTTCAAAGGCCGTCTACCAGGCCATTTCGGAGAGGACCCTAAGAGACTGAAACGGAGCCTACAGAAACTCAACGGTATAAGGAACCGGATCATGCATCCCGTCCGGGACACGGAGCCGACAGAGTATGAGTTCGAGTTCGTCCGTACGCTGTCGAGACATCTTGGCTCCGTCTAATATAAGCGTGCACCCGACCGCCCAAAAGCTGGCGGGTGACGCTGGGCGTTGGGCCACCATAGAGTGAGCCACCGCCAGTGAGTCTTGGGAGCATGCATCAGATAGCCATCGCGGTAAAGGACGGCGACCTGTTTCTCATCGCGACCGTAGTGCGGGCTGCTGCGACTGACGTCTACGTCAATTGGCCTCGGGATCACGTCGCTGGATGGAAGCCTCACACCAGCTATCACGCTTCGGGGCAGCATCATCAAAAGAGCTTCGGCAGCGCACTCGATGTTCAGAAAGAGCAGAAGCCCGACGTCACCTTCAGGGGCACCAGAACCGTCGTGTCATTCGGAGTGGCAACTGGAGAGCACGCGGCTGTTAATGTGCGGTGCGATCCAAAAGACTTCAGTGCTGTCTTCGAGATTCCGCTCGCGCTAGTGCGGCCCGAGAAGTACAGCACGTGGGTCTACGTGGACCTCGTTGAGCCGGGCGTGGATCCACTGCTCTTGCCGGGGGCGACCGTCCGGAAGCAGGAGACATATAAGGATGCCGAGCCTTGGATCGTACTCACCTTCTTGGAAATCCCGCTCAGGTAACATGGGTGGTGGGGAGCGGCCCAACTGGTCAATCGAGCGGACCGTTTGCAAGCGGTGCTGCCACTTACAAACGCCCGCTCATTTCCAACATTAGGCTCCTGATCGGGCGATCGTTAACGGTGAGCGCCAGGGGGCCAAGGCGAGCGTCGATGGGACGCAACAGGAAGTCTACACGATGCCCTCGAACGAGCCGATGAACCTGAGCGAATGGAGACCGCCGACGCCCGCACCGCAGGGCGGGCGACTGTTCACATGCGGACGGCCTGGGCGCGCCACGTTTGGACGCGACAAGGGACGTGTCGATGACCATACAATCGACCAGTGGGTGGAAGGGCTACCTCGGGTCGAAGCCCTGCACATCATTTCGCTCCTTGGCCAGAAGAAGAGCGGCTTCTCGGAGTTTGGTTACTATCCATTCCGATCCGCAAGCGAGGTCGGGACGAAACCGACGTTCCAGGAGTGGCTCGATCACCGCTATGGGCGACGCTTCGTCGTACACGAGTTTCCCACCGTGGATGCCCGAGGGATCCCGCCCGACATCCTTAAAGCCGTGACGCGTCATGTGCTCGGTTTGATCGGAAACGGAAGCACGGTCGTGGTCATAGACTCTGCGGGTGCCGAACGAACCGCAAGGGTGTGCAGGGCGATCGGATACAAGCGGATGAGCCACGGTGAGCAACGCCGCTTATTAGCAGGAGCGGATAATAGATGACACTGGACGCCTACGACTTAGCTCGTTGGAACGTACGGTCGCGCCGCAGATAATGTCATCTATAAAGCGCTCCCATTAGTAACCTCGGGGTGGACCAATGACTGGGGGCAGGCCAATATGTGGACGACGATACTGTCCAGAGTAAAGGCACTCATACGCAGGAGCCACGCCATGGACGAGGAAAGCTATTCCGAGAGTGAACGGGATACATCCTCCCCACAACAGCAAAACGACACGGAGCGTATCGTCTCGGCCGTTGAACAGTCCCGCGACTCCATACTTCGCGAACACCGCGCTGATCGCGAACAGGGCAAGCGCGAGAGCCGACTGAACCGTAAGATTGCAGTAGCCACATTGGTCGTCGTGGGGCTCTACACTAGCGTTGCGTTCTTCCAGTATTGCAATATGCAGGACTCCTTGAACCACACGAAGGAGGCGCTGCGTATCACCGAGCGCGCCTACGTCAATTTCGGATTCGAAGACAGAAAATTCATGCGTCTGTTTCCGCTTGAGGTAGGCAAGCCCATCATGGTCGCCGTCCACCTTCAGAATAGTGGGCGCCTGCCTGCTACTCGTGTCGTCGTCAATTACCGCATCTCCCGACCAATCAAGCCCGGAGTAAACCAGGCTTTGCAATCGCCGTCCTTGCATCACATCACGAGCTGCGATCCAGCAAACGACGATCTGAGCAAACACCCTGACTGGGTTGAGTCGATCATCCCGGCCAATGCTACAGAGACGCGCTACCTCTTTGGGCCAAATAACAAACTTTCGAGTGCCGACATCGACACGATCAAAAACCTCGGCTCTGAGATTGCCGTTGTTGGATTCGTCGAATATTGCGACGGGTTCGACAGGGTGCACTGCATGTCGTTCTGTGCGAGCTACAAAGACGACGCCAGAAAGGACTTTGTGCCCTGCCTCAGGGGCATTGTCGATTACTGCCCTGCCGGCTTCGGACCACCAGAACAGAAATAGACCCACAAGGCTGGCAGCCAATAGACAGAGTACCGGAAGATAGATACTGAGCCAAGTATATTGCTGCCCCAATTTGACAGCTCACGCCAAGTCCTCCCTCACCCCGAACCACCGCTGACCATCGCGGTTGATTCATATGAGTGGAAACTTGGGTCAGAGCTACAAGAGGAGACGCACATGGACCTTCGAGCCGCGCTTCCGCATTTGCTTCCGAAGGCGATCTCCTGGGCCGAAGCCGAGGCCGACCGTGGTGCTACTGTTGGCCGCGAGTTGAGCGACCGGGAGCGTGAGTTTGCCGGCAAGGTTGGCGTGACGCATCCCGAGCGAATTCGTGTCATCACCGTCGAGAAGATACCCATGCCGACGGATCCGCCTCTGGCTCTGCCGCGGAGCAGGTTGGATTCCTCAATCCTGGAATCGTCGGCCTCACTCTCGGCTACTCGGTATTCATCTGCGGCGATCACGAGACCCCTCGTCTGCTCTCCCATGAATTTCGCCACGTGTATCAATACGAGCAGGCCGGATCGATCGCGGCCTTTCTGTCTGACTATCTACCGCAGATTGTCGAGCATGGATATGCAACGTCGCCGGTCGAAGCTGACGCACGAGTTCACGAGCGTAATGACCTCTAACTTCGCAGTGAAACGGACCGCTGGCTCTCATCCGCTCGCCGCGGCCGCTCACCCCTCTCTGCCAACATGGGTGAGACACTGACCCCCCCGGAGTTTATTGTATAAGAGGGCGGGGAAAGCGTCAGGGAAATGAGTGAGGTCAACGCAGCGGTGTGATCCCGGAGGTGGAGGTGGCAGAGAAGGCGGTCCGGCGGCAGTTCAGCGCCGAGTACAAGCGCAAGATCCTCACGGAAGCCGATGCCTGCACGCGGGAGGGAGCGATCGGGGCCTTGCTCCGGCGGGAAGGGTTGTACAGCTCCCACCTGACGGTGTGGCGGGCGGCCCGGGAGCGGGGCGCGATCGCGGGGCTGGCGCCGAAGAAGCGCGGACCGAAGGTCACGCCCCCCGACCCGCGGGACCGCAAGATCGTCGAACTGGAGCGGGAGACGCGCCGGTTGACGTCCCGGCTCGAGCGGGCCGAGGCGCTGGTGGATCTCCAAAAAAAGTCTCGATGCTCCTGGGGATCGTGCTGCCCGAGCGCGACGAGAAGCCGTGATGCAGACCGTCGCCGACGTCAAAGCCCGGTTGGGCGTCGCCCCGACCTGCGCGGCACTGGGGGTGGCCCGGTCCAGCTTCTATCGGCACCAGCAGCCGCAGCCGGTGTCCGCGCCGCGCCGTACCCCGCCCAGAGCGCTCTCGGTCGCGGAGCGGGAGCGCGCCCTGGCGGTGCTGCACGAGCCGCGGTTCGTCGATCTCGCCCCGGCCCAGGTCTACACCCGGCTCCTCGATGAAGACCGCTACCTGTGCTCGGAGCGGACCTTGTACCGGATCCTCGCGGCGAACCAGGAAGTGCGGGAGCGGCGCGACCAGCTGCGCCACCCGGTGTACCAGAAGCCCGAGTTGCTGGCGACCGCGCCGAATCAGGTCTGGTCCTGGGATATCACCAAGCTGCTCGGTCCGGTGAAGTGGACCTACTACTACCTCTACGTGCTCCTGGACATCTACAGCCGCTACGTGACCGGGTGGCTGCTGGCGACGCAGGAGAGCGCCGCCCTGGCCAAGCAGCTGATCGCGGAGACCTGCCGCCGGCAGGGAATCGACCCGGGACAGCTCACCACGCATTCCGACCGCGGCCCCTCGATGACCAGCAAGCCCGTCGCCCTGCTGCTGGCGGACCTGGGCGTCACCAAGTCCCTGTCGCGGCCGCATACCTCCAACGACAACCCGTATTCCGAAGCCCAGTTCAAGACCCTGAAGTATCGGCCGGATTTCCCGGACCGCTTCGGCTCCCTCCAGGACGGGCGGGGATTCTGCCGGACCTTCTTCGGCTGGTACAACACCGCGCATCACCATTCGGGGATCGGCATGATGACCCCGGAGGCCGTCCATTACGGCCGGGCCCCGCGGATCATCGCCGCGCGGCAGCACACCTTGGACACGGCGTTCGCGTTGCACCCGGAACGATTCGTCCGCAACCCGCCCCTTCATCAGGAAGTGCCTCACCAGGCCTGGATCAACCCGCCGAAGGCGAGAACGGATCTCCAGGGTGCCCCAGGATCGCCGATCGCCACGCCGGCCGACTTGCAGGTCGTGGTTCCCATGAACCTGATGCAGACTGATGTGAACCCACTGACAAAGAGAGTCGTACACTAAATGCCCACGGTCAGTGTCTCAAAGTTGTTGACAGGCTCCGCGGTTGCTGCAGAAGATGAGCCCCTCCGCTCGCCTTGGTATGGGCACCCAGGGCGGTCCATCGCGCAAGGCCCCAGGCACGATCCACTCGATGGCGACCGGGTCGCCCCGCGCGTCCACCCACGGACTATGTCCGCCCGTGCTCTCCATCCGCTCCAGGGCCAGGTCCCATAGGGCCGGACTCCGCTCCTGGTGGCGCCTCCTCGCCAGTGGGACCCCGAGGTTCCGCCGTCCGTGCTGCGAGCAGAGCCTTGATGCGCCGGTAAGCACATACAACCCTCATTGCCTCGGCGGGCTCATGAATCGGGATCCCCTCGATCTCCAGCTTCATCGGCTGCTGTGGGGCGGGTTTCATTTCACCCGTTTTGAGTTGAATCTCGAGCTCCTTGTCCAGCAGAGCATTCATCAGCTTGATCTCGTCGGCTGTCTGAGCCAGGGTGAGCCCGCCCATCATAGCTTCCGTCTTGAGGGCTTTCCGAACTCTCGCATGCTGGACTCGTACGAGCCAGTGCAGTTGTCGTATTGCTGGCTGCTCCTCGATCAGTTTATCGGCTTCGTCTTCCTTCTCCTGTGCCGGCTCTGCGAACTGATCCATATAGCGTGGCCAGCCCATAGCGTCACGAAACTTTTGCAGGTTCATGCGGACCGTATCAGGGCTCAGGTGCGCGCAGTACCCAGCCTCAACAAGGCCACGCGCGATGCTTTTGATCGACAGCGGGACCCTCAAATCTTGCACAACCTGATCGAACCGACTGTCGGGGACATCCGAAAAACGGCCGCGCCACTTCGAAAAAAGATGCGCAAGTCTCTGTTCTTCTATAGTTGGCTCTGGCTCACCCACCCCCTCAGGGGGCTCGTTTTGGGGTGAGCCTATTGGGTGAGCCTGACTATGAGCCTGACCATGAGCCTCCTCGCCTAAGCCGGTCCCAGGCAGTACTCCGTCTCCAGGTTCCCTTGCCCGACCATTATCCGCGTCTATGTTGTCAACCATCGGCCTTGCCTCCTCCCTCGTATCCACCGGGTGTAGAGCTGCCCCTCTCTGTACAGGGGGCCCTTGTACCGGTGGGACTTCCCGATCGCATTCCCCGTTGCTCACATGCTTCGCCATGCCACCCACCTCTTTCCTTTTTCCCTCACATCAAGTTTCCGTTCCACTGTTATACATTGCGTCATAAGTAATGCCGTATAATACTCTTGACATCTTCGGTCCTCCTTGCCATAGTGGGTGGAAAAGGAGGGCCTGCCCATGCGCAAACTGGTCATCTCCGATGCCGAGGTCATGCACCTGGCCATCCAGCAGGAGATCGCCCGCTCGGAGGAGTCGCGCTACGACCACCGCCTGCACGGGGTCCTGCTGGTCAGCCAGGGCCTCAGTTGTCACCAGGCGGCCGAGTGGTTCGGCCAGGACCCCCGCACGGTGGCGCGCTGGATCCACCGCTTCGAGACCCGGGGCTTCGCCGGCCTCCAGGAGGGCGAGCGCGCCGGTCGGCCGCCCCGCCTCACGCCCCGGCAGGTGGTCGCGGTGGACCGGGCGCTCCGGCAACCGCCGCGGAGCCTGGGGTACACCCAGACCCTTCTGGGATGGCAAGCTCCTGGCGCACCATGTGGCCCAGCGGTACGGCGTTCCCCTGGGCGTCCGGCAGTGCCAGCGCCTCTTCCACCACCTGGGGTTCCGGCGGCGCAAGCCCCGCCCCGTCATCGCCCAGGCGGACCCCGCGGCCCAGGCGGCCTTTAAAAAAACTCCGGCGCCTCGCCGCCGACCCCGCCGTGGATCTCTGGAGTCTGGATGAGTGCCACTTCCAGCAACACGGCACCCGCTGCGTCATGTGGGTGCCCCCCGAGGAGATCGATCCGATCCTCCTGCACGCGCCCACCCGGAAGACGGTGGCCCTCTTCGGGGCGGTGCAGCCGGGCGCCGGGCGGCTGGTCACCCGCTTTGAGCCCCAGTTCAATGCCGTCACCTTCGAGGCGTTCCTGCGTCAGCTCCTGCGCCACCGCGCCCGGGGGCGACGCCTGGTGGCCATCCTGGATAATGCCACGTACCACTACGCCCGGGCCCTGCACCCATTCCTCGCGGCCCACCGGGAGGTGCTGACCCTGCAGTTCCTGCCTCCCTACAGTCCGAAGCTCAACCCCATCGAGCGCGTGTGGAAGCTGGCACGCCGTCTCTGTACGCATAACCGGTACTTCCCGCAGCTCGACGAGCTGGTCGAGGCCGTCGCGGATCAGATGGAAACCTGGCACAATCCGAATCCAGTGCTGCACAGATTATGCGGTATTACTTAAGTCGTTATGTATAGCGTGGCCCTCCGGTGCAGACATTGGCAGCTTACAGTGTCTCACCATCCAGAAGCTCCAGGAGGCGGCGACCCTCAGGCTGGCCTCGAGGGCCATGGACTTCCGGGGGGTCTCGGGGCACGCAATGCTCACGGCGCCGGTGCAGGGCGAGACGGAGGCCACTACCCAGGCCAGTCTGGCCAAGGGCCGCCTCTGATCGAACCACGACCGATTCGTGGCCGCGGTCACGGACAGGGTCACCCCCGGTCCAGCGTGCCCTCCTCAGGGAGTAGCTTGCCCACGTGGAGCACCTGGACGAGCGATCGGCGAGCTGGACGAACTGATCGCGACGTTGCTCGCGCTGTCCCAGGCCGAGGCCGACCCCCTGCGCACGACCACGGGCATCAACCGGGCGCCCACGTGGATCACCGAGCTGCGCGAGACACGTCCCAACGTGTTCCTTCGTCCCTGCATGAACTTTCCCACGGGATCTGCTTCCGAGGCCCGCGTCACCGCGTGGCCGGGGAAGCCTCCTGCGTCTCCCGCCGCGCCCAAAACTCCTCCAGCGCGAGCCGGATGAGCGCCGTGCAGGAAGCCCGTCCATTCGTCCGATGCGATTCGGCGTAGCGCCGGATCCGCCGCCACTCGTCTTCTCTCAGCACGACATTCAGCGTGGGCATGGGGGCCTCCTGTGTGGGAGCGTAATAGATTTCGTACCCACAATTTCATTATAGTAGGATTGCCGCACGTGGCCAGGAGGTCAGGTGCACTACCTTTTGCTGACTGTTTGGCGACGGAGGCTAGGGGTCTGTTCGATACCGAGAGATTGTGCGATCCAGTCAGTCGTTCACCCTCTGTGCGGAGCGCGATTAGCTGGCTTACGACTTCCTCCGGGCTAAGCCCGCCCAGACGGGCCCGGAGCCCCAGTTCCCCGTTCATATCATCCACGTTCTTATCACTCATGACCTACTCCCTCACAACCGGCAGTCTTTTGCCCGACCCCACTGATCTCCTCGCGCCCCCGTTCAATGACCGTGAGCACATCCACTTTCGCAAAGAGTAGCCTCCGTCCAATCCGCAGCGCACCGAGTCCAAGGCGTTCCCGATACCGCCGGTCTGAGAGGGAGCGTGAACTGATCCGCAGTAACTTCGCGGCCTCGTCTAGGCTCAACACCTCCATCTGTTCCGCCTTTGTGTAAGTGGAATACATTTCCTACCCTCGCCTTCATTATAGGACGATTGCCGCACGTGTCCCGGAGGTCAGGTGCACTACCTTTTGCTGGCTGCTTGGCGACGGAGACTAGGGGGTTTTCCGATACCGAGAGATTGTGCGATCCAGATGGTCAGTGGGGAGGACTTCGCTAGTAGAGGAGACGCGGCTGGCTTTACATCTTATCATCGCAAGGACGGCCAGCGCTGCCTGTCGCGGATCCATCCAGTCAGCTTCAATTGCCTCCAATTCAGCCGGAGAAAATTCTAGCGCACCCAGCGCCTGGCGAAGGGCCAACGCGAGAAATTCCGTCGAATCTGTTGCCATGGGACGCGTTGGAAAGCTCTCGCCCCTATCCAGCACCCATGGCTCATGCAGCGGCTGGTACGGCAGAAGCCTCCCAGACAGCCTCAGTGCTCTGTAGTGCGTGAGCACGGTTTCCACATGCTCGTGGGTTTCTGCCGCCCGCCGAGGGAGTGCCTGTTTGGCTGTTCCAGGGCGCAAGAGTATGGCACGGAGGCTATTCAACTCCCTTTGTACCGCCCTCGGCCCACCCCCCTCTCGTAAGAGTAGAGCCCGTGTCAACTCTTCTGCGTGCGTGTCCCAGAGCCCCACAAGGCCCGGTGTGTGGCGAAAAACAAAGATCCGCACCGCGTAGAAGAACCGGTCCCAGTCTTCTCCGGGAAGTGCCGACGGAACCCTCATGGGATTCCCGGACCTGCCGCTCGGTGGTCGCTTTGGGCTCGCTGCCTCCGGCCGTATCAGGATTGTCAGCAGGCTCTCCAGGGCTGTGAGGTTCCTCGCGTGATAGTCCCAAACCGCGGCCAAGCCACGTGTACGCCACCGAATAGCCGCTCTCATGGAAAGCCAGAAGTGCCTCCAATGCCGCTGGGCCAAGGGCGGGGGAACACTCCAAGCAGGGGGCGGTGGGGCGTGGCTCGTCTCGCGCTTCTTCCTCGGCATCGTTCCTCCCCCGAAGGAAGATCCGTCCAACCCTTGTTCGGCTTCTGATACCCCAACTCTATCTCAGATTGCTCCGCGAACTATCTGGTACCTATTCGCCAATCGCCTTGACTTGAACCCCGAAGCGCGGCCACGGGGGCAAACCGCGTTCGTTAGGGTCTCGAGTTCCTTTCGAATTCTCCCGAATCCGTCTCGCCCGATCTCGCACCAGCGCCAGCCGCTCCAGGCTGCTCATTGCTGGGTCCGTGGCATCCTCGCGCAGGCAGCGGTGATGGTAGCGGAGACGGGATTCGAGGAGGATTCGTGATGCGGTCTCCCTCTTCCCCTGGGCGCTCAGCGTCCCCTGCCCGCGTACGGCTCAGAATGCGCCGCGTGGACCTCCCAGTTCCGGGCGTACTGCGCGGCCAGAGCGGGGCTCCGGATGACGAGGAGGTTCTCGGCGTTGTCGTGCTCGGCCCCCTTGGTGAAATTGAAGGACCCCGTGATGACCACCGCACCATGCGATTCCGGAGCACCGAGATACGCCCGGAATTCCAGCCTGACGGTTCCCTTCCCATTCATCTTGGCGATGGCGATCTGTTCTACACCTGACGCCTGACTTGGTTCACCGGTCAATGATTCGCTGGATAGCGGACTGTGGAGGATGCTGGGATCGATGGTCTCGTGGTCTTCGTCAATTCTCCAGCCATGGCCCGGCCGCGGTCAACTTCCGGTGCCGTTCCGACTCGCGTCATACTGGGCTACGCTTGCCCCCTCTTCTTCGGGGCTTTCTTGGCAGTCCTCGAACGCAGCTTCGAAAAGACCGAACGCTTCGTCGTCCGCGCAGCCGTCGGCTTGGGGACGGCTCGCCCCTGGCTGGCTGCGGCGGCCGGCTTCGGCCGTCTTCCCGTCATCACATATTCCTTGAGTTGCGCAGCGGAGAGGCCGCCCAACTTCAGGTTCGCCAGGTTGCGGCCCGTCTGGTAATACTCGGTTTCGTTCACCAGCGACGCGACGTGGATGATGGCGTCGTACGTGGGGGTGGGGACCCCCAGGAGACGGCCCAGGGAAGCCGTGAGGGTGACGCCCATGGGAACATCCTCGGTGATGTAGCGGTCCTGCATCGAGAACGGCCCTTGGCTGGAGGCCACGGCGAACTCGGCCACGCTGACGTTGAACAGGTCCGTGAAGACCTGCTCGTACGTCATCGGCTTGTAGCCGAGCGCGGCCAGGATGGCCTGCCGCTCGCGGTCCATGCGGGTGATGATCTTCTGGACCGAGGGGGTGATCCCCTCTTTGTACATCCAGAACTCGCCCCGGCTGTGCTCGATCCGCCCCATGTTGAACAGGGCGCCTGCCGGATGGACGAGGATGTTCGGGTTGTACAGGGCCGGCTCCAGGATGCTCCGCGCGGGGACGACGGTGTCGTAGACCCCCTGCAGGGCCGCCATGAGCGCGGGGGTGCGCGAGGCCGGCAGGGCGGCCACCGGGTTGCGGGGGCCGTCGATCCGGTGGATGTTGACGGTGCCGGGACCCTCCAGGCGGCGGCAGCAGTAGGGCAACGTCGCCGCCTCCCCCAGGATGACCTCGGCCTGCACTCCCAGCTCGTCGAAGATCCGGCGGAACTCCAGCGTCCCGCCCGAGCCGGGCCAGAGGATGATGACTTGGCCCTCCCGCACCCGGGGCGCGATGGTGTGGGCGACCCGCGTGTGGGTCACGGCCTGGGTGGCCACCATGATTAGCTCGGCCCCTTCCAGGGCGGCGTGGCTATCTGTCGTGGCGAGGGCCACCTTGGCAAAGCCGGTGCGCGCCACCCCGGTCACCTGGATCCCGCCCTGCGCTGTCACTGCCGTCACGTTGCCTGCCCACTCCTTGAACTCGAACAGCCGGCACGCGTGCCCGGCCAGGGTGAGATCCCCGGCGATCGCGGTTCCGCCGTTGCCTGCGCCGATGACTGCGATCGGCTTGCCCATGAATCACCCGTCTCCTTCCTCACGCTCCATCGGGATACCGCGCACTCAGCCAGGACAAGAGGCTGCGCTTGGTGGGCACAGTACCCTCTCCCCTACCCCTCCCTTAGTGCCAAGGCGGATACCACGAACGGCGTGTGAACGCAAGGGAGATCGCGGCGAGGGGATCTCCGGGCATCCCGGGAATTTTCCCCCCGGCACCGAAATGCAGGGGGGCCCGGCGGGGGGAATATTGTCTGCGGTGCGGGCATAAAGAACCGCCTCCTGATCTAGGCCCATAAACGACCGAGCGGTCCTTTAGCCATTGATCAGGCCTCCGACACTCTCACGCCGCGCCCCGAGAAACCGTGACCGCCTACCTGATCACCAGCGTTCCCTTCATGCCGCTCTCGTAGTGGCCGGTCATGAGACAGCCCATCTGCCATTCCCCCTTGGCGTTCGCCGGCACCGTGAAGCGCAGCGTCACTTCTCCGCCCGGGTCGATTTCGAATCCGCTGCTGATCCGCTTGATGGAATCGGCCTTGCTCGCCATGCCCGCTCGCTCCATGGCGTACTGCCTCCCGGTCTCTGTGGCCTTCAGGAGGGCAACCACGTCTTTGCGGAAGCCCTTCTCTTCCGTGGTGTTGACCAGGCCACTCCCGGCCATCCAGTCGTGGCTCACCTGCCCCACGTTCCGGATGATCAGCTCGACCTGCTCCCCCACCTTCAGTTGGATCCTCGCCGGCTCAAACTTGAACTCCTTCATGGCCACGGTTACTCTGTGCACGCCGGCGGCAGACGCGGGATTGACAGCCAAGAGACCTGCGAAGACAAGCAGCCCGCCGATCAGGCCAACCAGGGAAAACTTCTTGCGAAAGATCACGTTCACGGTTTCACCTCCTGTGAAGATTCTCCATTGGGAACTTCAACTGAGGACGTTGCTGTGGCATCCCAGTCGACGTCGGCACCGAGGGAGGCCTCCCCAAACAGAGCCTGAGGCAGAGCGCCAGCAGAAGAAGCACGACTCCGGGGACGCTCTTCCGAAGCGAGAGAATCATTCGGCTTCCCTCTCCGACCGGTCGCCTCTGGACGTGGTCCCTTCCACAGGTGCTACCAGATAAGCACGGCACGCTGTGGGTGGAGACGCGCGCAATTGCCTCCTCTCGGGCGACCAGCGTGCCTTCCAAAGCGATTCCTCCGAGCCCACGGTTCGAGCTCGCCCTGTCCGTGACGTTCCCCGGCCCGCCGGGACCAAGGGTGGGATGCTGAACGAAGGGCGCGGCTACCTGGACTCCGCCTGGTGGATCTCAGCCTTCCCGGGGCTGGTCCTCATGCTCACCGCCCTGGTCGTCAGCCGGGTGGGCGACTGGCTGCGGGATGTCCTCGATCCAACCCTCCGCGGCGCGTAGGGAAGCCGCACCGCCGATCCGCGCGTTCCTGCGACGAGCACGGGCCGCCCGTTGGAGAGAGGCGCCAGCGGATGGAGCTGTCCGCCTGATGAGCGCGGAGCGGGCCGCCTTTGGCCGCCACGGCTACCAGATGACCGTGGGGTTTCCCGAGCGAAGTTTCCCCGGATGGCCCCTTCCGGACGAGACCCGTCACACGCTGGAGCAGGTGATCCGGCTCCTCCGGTACATGGAGGTGCGGGGCCTTCGCCGTCCTGGGAAGTAGGCGGAGAAAGGACGGAGAGCAGGTCCGGGACACGCAGTTCGCTCGCCGGATTTCACCCTCCTTGTGAAGCCGACGTTGGATCCAAGGCCCCCATCGGCTTCCCTTGTCCTTCTTCATGAGCACCGACGGCAGTTGACGTCAACACTGCGGCCAGTCCGATAACCTCCCCGACGGGAATCGGCGCGAGGACTCGCGAGGGGCATCCCGGGAAAAGGGCGCTCGCCCAAAAAATCCTCCGCAACCGCTGAGCCGCGGCTTCCCTCACGAGAGTCCGGAGAGCGGCAAGGGACCAATCCTGTGCCTGGCTAAGCAATTGATTGCAAAGCAACTTTCCAACGTCGACCAGCCTGAGATGTCATCCATTGCACAATTATGGGTCCATTCGAATGCCGTGGATACCGTGAGACTTGCCGGTGCAAGTCCGGCCCTGGGAATTGGCAGAGTCGCCCAGGTAGCTTGAGGGAGGTCCAACGGGTAACCGGAAGCACTGAGTTCCCTGACGGGCGCTCCCAAACGGGAGGGCGCAACCCCGCAGGTCGCAGCGCGCAGCGAACCCAGGGGTAGCCTCGTTACATAATAATCGAGGGTGCCGACCCCGTGGACAATCGGGAGGGCGACGTGGACAGGGTAGGTGGCCATCGGGCGGGAGCCTACATCCCTTCGGGGAAGGCTGTCATCATATTTCTGATACGGTTATTCAGGGTCGCCCCCCTGAACCACCCCCGAACCCCCCATGAGCCCCCCCCTGAGCTTGGGGGTGAGCTAGGGTGAGCTACGGGGGGTGAACTCCCCGCGCGGCCCGGGTCTGCGTGGTCGCCGGGAGCCTCGCCCGGGCGGTCCAGTGCGGGTGCCATGGGCCTGGCCACTGGGCTAACTATCTAGATTCGTTGACCGCGCGGCTGGCGTGCCATCCGAGAGCTCGCGGGCCGTGACTCCCCGCTCCCGGCGCGGCCGTGGCCGGGACTGCGGAGCGGCATGGGTACCGTGGGCGATCCCCGAACCCCCCATGCAGGATTTACTAGGAAAATCGCCCGCGAAAATGGTCGGGTGGGGGCGACGTGGGGAGCCTGAGCGTCCGTCCCGGCAGGCTGGTCGGGGTGAGGTCTCCCAGCCGCCCGTCGGGACCGGGCCGAGCGCTGCCGCGGGGCTGGTCTGGCGGAGGCGTCCCTCCGCTTCCTCGCGCCGCGGGCCCGGGTCCACTGGCGGCCCCGACCCGAAGCCGGGGGAAGGCGACGCCCTGGCGGGGGACGCGACCGCGGCAGGGCTGAGTCCGTGGCGGGGCCGCACATCCACCACATCGTCGCCGACCGCCCACAGGCCAAGGGCCGGATCGAGCGGCTCTGGAATACCCTCCAAGATCGCCTCGTCGTCGAGCTCGCCCTCGCGGGGATCACGACGCCGGCCGCGGGGGACGTCTTCCTCGCCACCACGTTCCTGCCGGCCTTCAACGCGCCGTTTGCGGTGCCGGCGGCCATGGCCACCCGCGTCTACCGGCCGGTGCCGCGGGGCATGGACCTCGATCGGGCCTGCGCCTTCCACTCCGGCCGGCAGGTCGCCCTCGATAACACCGTGCGCGTGGAGGCCGTGGTGCTCCAACTCACCCCCGGCCCGCATCGCCGGAGTTACGCCCGGGCGCCGGCGGACGTCGTGCAGTGCCTGGATGGCTCGTGGCGGATCTACATCGGGGACCGCCTCGTGACCACGACGCCCGCCCCCCTGGATCCTGGCCAACTCCGCGCCCGGAAACGCCGGTGACGTGCCCCCACCCCGCGCGCCCAGCGGAGTGGCGCAGGGTGGGGAGCGGACATTTTCCCTGAGCTACGATATGGCGGCAGCGCGGTCTGAATCCCCTGACATCTCCCCTGTTCGCACGCCCGTTTTGCTTGAAGCCACCGTGGGCGCGTGGTATCCTCCCCGCCAATCGCACAGCACGCGGAGGTGACGACCATGGCACTCTGCACCGGATGTGAGGCCGAGATCCCGCTGGCCCCGACTACGGAGATCGGGGAGATCATCCAGTGCCCCGACTGCGGCCTGGACCTGGAAGTGATCAGCGTGCACCCGCCGGAACTGGCCCCGGCCCCCGAGGAAGAGGAGGATTGGGGCGAATGAATATCGGCTTCCTGTGCTCGTTGATCCGCAAGGAAGAGAAGCTGCTGTTGGACGAGTTCCGCCGGCGCGGGCTGGAGCTCACCCGCATTGATGACCGGGAGTTGATCCTCGACCTGCACCGCCGGCAGTGGGACTTCGACGTCATCCTCGAGCGCAGCATCAATCATTCGCGGGCGCTGCACACCCTGAAGTACCTCAACGACTGCGGGGTCAAGACGGTCAATACGTACGCGGTGGCCAGCACCTGCGGCGACAAGCTCCTGACGACCCTGGCCCTGATCCGCGACGGCATCCCCACGCCCAAGGTCTACGTGGCCTACACGCCGGAGTCGGCGCTCCAGGCGATCGAAGCGCTCGGCTACCCGGTCGTCCTCAAACCGGCCGTGGGCTCGTGGGGGCGGCTGCTCTCCAAGGTGAACGATCGCGACGCCGCCGAGGCCCTCCTGGAGCACAAGGAAACCCTGGGCTCCTACCATCATTCCACCTACTACATCCAGGAGTACGTGGAGAAGCGCGGCCGGGATATTCGCTCCTTCGTCGTGGGTGACGAGACGATCTGCGCCATCTACCGGACGTCGCAGCACTGGATCACCAACACGGCCCGGGGCGGCATCGCCACCAATTGCCCCGTGACGCCCGAACTGAACGAGATCTCCGTCCGGGCCGCCAAGGCCGTGGGGGGCGGCGTCGTGGCCATCGACGTCTTCGAGATGCCGGGCGGCCTCATGGTGAACGAGGTCAACTACACCATGGAGTTCCGGAACAGCATTGACACCACCGGCGTGGACATCCCGGCCAAGGTTGTGGAGTACGTCCTCGAGGTGGCCCGGCGGTAGGCGTGTGAGGCAATCAGGCACTCCGGCAATGTGGCAATCCGGGGTCGCGGCTTGCCGGGTATTGTCTGAGTGCGCCGAGCCACCGACGCCGACGCTGGGTGTCCGTGGCGGTGAATTTCGGATTGGACCTATGATCACGGTCGGCATCGTTGGGGCCTCCGGGTACACGGGGGGCGAGGCCCTTCGCATCCTGCTCCGCCATCCGGGCGTCGAGGTCGTCCAGGCGACCTCGGAATCCAACGCCGGGCACTTCGTCTACACGATCCATTCGAATCTGCGGAAGCAGACCCAGCTCAAGTTCACCAGCGTCAACGACCTCAAGCCGTGCGACGTCCTCTTTCTCTGTCTCCCCCACGGCAGCGCCATGCGGCAGATCGGGCAACTGGAGGGCCTGGGGCAGACCATCATCGACCTCAGCGCCGACTTCCGCCTGCGGAATCCTGACGACTATCCGGCCTGGTACGGCCATCCCCACGAGGCGCCCCAGTATCTCGACAAGTTCGTGTACGGGATCCCGGAACTCCACCGCAAGGCCATCAGCCAGGCCCGGTTCATCACGGGCGCCGGCTGCCTGGCCACGGCGTCCATCCTGGGGCTCCTCCCCGTGTTCAAGCACGACATCCTCGCCAGGCGCGAGGTCTTCATCGAGGCCAAGGTCGGGTCGTCCGCGGCCGGCGACACCCCGCAACTGTCCACCCACCATCCCGAGCGCAGCGGATCGGTCCGCTCGTTCCAGCCCACCGGCCACCGGCACACCGCCGAGATCGTCCAGGAACTCGGCTTCGGCCAGCCCCTGTCGGTCCACTTCAGCGCCACCGCCATCGAGGCCGTCCGCGGCGTCTTGGCCACCTGCCACGTCTTCCTGAAGGACGGGATCGAGGAAAAGGACGTGTGGAGGGCCTACCGGTCCGAGTACGGCGACGAGCCGTTCATGCGGATCGTCAAGGAGCGGCAGGGCATCTACCGGTACCCGGAGCCGAAGATCCTCGCCGGGACGAATTTCTGCGACGTCGGCTTCGAGAAGGAGGCCCGTGGGGCGCGCCTGGTCGTCATGGCCGCCCTGGACAACCTCGGAAAGGGCGCAGCCGGGAACGGCGTCCAGGCCATGAACCTCGCCCGCGGTCTGCCCGAGACGGCCGGCCTCGATTTCCCCGGCCTGCACCCGGTCTGACTGAATGCGGAATGGCGAGTGCGGAATGCGGAATGCGACTGGTGGCGTGACGCAGCAGTTGCAACCTTCCCGGCCCGCGGCTCTCGGCGCTCGGCCCTGGGCCCTCGGCTCTGGAAAGGTCGGCAGTGCGATTCAGTGAGCTCGTCCGACTCCTGGCGCGAAACGGTTTCCGCCTCATTCGAGAGAAAGGTTCCGTGCGGTACTATCGAAAACCTGAACTGGACAAGGTCATCCGCGTTGATTATCATGCGTCGAAAGAAGTGCCCACCGGCACCTGCCACGCGATCCTGAAGGCGGCCGGCCTGAAAGCGGGAGAGACCCATGATTGACCTGAAGTATTCCCTGATCATCGAGGCGACTGAGGACCCAGACTTCTTCGGCTTCTACTCCCCCGACCTGGAGGGATTCACAGGGATTGGTCATTCCGTCGAAGATTGCCTGTATCAAGCCAAGTGGGCGATGGAAGATCACATCGCCGTCCTGAAACAGGAAGGCCTGCCGATTCCACCGCCCAGCCCCAATCCCACCGTGATCATTCAGAACGATCCGAAGCTGCTGAAGTCTCCCGTTTCACGCTAGGGCGATGGCCCGAGATTTACGGCATCTATCCGAGCTGGGCATCCACGCGGAGGCCGGGTGAGGGCTCCGCGGGCAAGGGGGGCCGGGTCATGAACCTGGCCTGCAACCTGCCCGAGGCGGCCGGCCTCGATTTCCCCGGCCTGCATCCGGTCTGACTGAATGCGGAATGGCGAGTGCGGAATGCGGAATGACGGCAATAGCCTTGCCTCGGTTCCAACGTCTCGGCGCTAGGCTCCAGGCGCTCGGCGCTCAGCATGCTCGTCGTCAAGATCGGTGGCGGATTCGGAACACAGATTGACCCGACGGTCGCGGACATCACCGAGATCCTCCGGGCCGGCCGGCGCCTCGTCCTCGTGCATGGCGCCTCGGGCGAGACCAACCTCCTGGCAGAGAAGCTCGGAAAGCCGCCCCGCTTTGTGACCTCGGTCGCGGGTATTGAGAGCCGGTACACCGACCGGGAGACCCTGGAGATTTTCGAGATGGCTTACTGCGGCAAGGCCAACAAGGCCGTCGTGGAGGCGTTCCAGAAGCGCGGGGTGAACGCCGTGGGCCTCTCCGGCCTGGATGGGCGGGTCTTCGAGGGCAAGCGCAAGGAGACCATCATCATCCTGGAGGGCGGCAAGCGCAAGGTCCTGCGCGGGGACTACACGGGCAAGGTCGAGCGTGTCAACGCCGGGCTCGTGACGCTCCTCCTCGACCACGGCTACCTGCCCGTCCTCTGCCCGCCCGCAGCCAGCTATGAAGGCGAGGCAGTCAACGTGGACGGGGACACGGCGGCAGCCGAGCTTGCCGCGGCGCTCAAGGCCGAAGAGTTCGTCATGCTGTCGAACGTGCCCGGCCTCCTCCGCGATCTCAACGACCCGAACTCCCTCGTGGCGAGGATTCCGGCCAAGGCGATAGACGATTTCATGCCGCTGGCCCACGGCCGGATGAAGCGCAAGCTCATGGCTGCGGCCATCGCCCTGCAAGGCGGCGTCAGGCGCGTCATCCTGGGCAGCGCCAACATTGAGAGGCCTGTGACCTCGGCTCTCGCCGGACAGGGAACCGTCATCCAGTGATCCTGGTCCCTCCCTCATCGGAGTGCACATTCGGGGGCCATCATGACCCTTAAGTCAACCGAGGACCAGTTCTCCGTCGGGGTGTACCAGAAGCGCGACGTGGCCATTGTCCGCGGGCGGGGGGCCCGCGTCTGGGACACGGCGGGCCGCGAGTACATTGACTGCGTGGCCGGCGTCGGCGTCGCCAACGTGGGACACTGCAACCCTGCCGTCGTCAAGGCCATCCAGGAGCAGGCCTCCCGCCTGATCACCTGCAGCGAACTCTTCTACAACGACGCCCGGGCCCAATGCCTCGAGCGACTGAGCCGGATCACCCCCGAGGGCATTGACCGGTTCTTCCTCTGCAACTCCGGCACCGAGGCGGTCGAGGGTGCGATCAAGTTCGCCCGGATGGCCACCGGGCGCAAGCGTGTGGTGGCCGCCATGCGGGGCTACCATGGCAAGACCCTGGGCTCCCTGAGCGCCACCTGGGACAAGAAATACCGCGACCCCTTCGCGCCGCTGGTCCCGGACTTCGTTCATGCGCCCTACAACAATGCGGCCGAGTTCGAGAAGGCCATTGACGAGCAGACGGCCGCCGTGATCCTGGAGCCGGTCCAGGGCGAGGGCGGCGTGCGCCCCGCTACAGCGGGGTTCTTCCAGGCCGTCCGCAAGGCCTGCGACGATCGAGGCGTCCTTCTCATCATCGATGAGATCCAGACCGGCTTCGGTCGGACGGGCCGCATGTTCGCGTGCGAGCACCTCGGTGTTCTGCCCGACATTCTCACCATGGCCAAGGGTATCGCCGGCGGAATCCCCATGGGCGCCATCGGCATCGACCGACGTGTGGGCGACCTGGAGAAGCAGTCCCACACCTCTACCTTCGGCGGGAACCCCCTGGCCTGCGCCGCCGCCGTCGCCGCCATCGATTTCCTGGTGGATCAGGATCTGCCCAGGCAGGCCGCCGAGAAGGGCGAGTATTTCATGCAGCGCCTGCGGGCCATCGCCGATCCTCGCATCCGCGAGGTCCGCGGCCTTGGCCTGATGATCGGGATGGAGCTGAAGCAGAAGGCCGGAGCGCTCGCCCAGGCCATGCTGCAAGAAGGGGTTCTGGTCCTCCTGGCCGGATCAACCGTCCTGCGCTTCCTCCCGCCCCTGGTCATCACCCGCGAAGAGATAGACACTGTCGTTGCCACGCTCACCAAAGTGCTGACTGTCACTCCCGCGGTCACTGCAGAATGAATTGGTCATTTCGGTATTCCGCATTCGGGCACCCTCTGGGTGTTCCGCATTCGACATTCGCTTGACTCATGGATCCCCTTTTCCTTCTGCAAAGGATGCTCGAGATCCCCTCCCTGTCGGGGGAGGAAGCCGCCCTCGCCACGTTCCTCGTTGAAACCATGCGGCCCCTCGGCTTCCACGCCTTCGTTGATGAAGCGGGCAATGCCGTGGGCATCCTGGGTGACGGTCCGAAGGAGATCGTCCTGCTCGGCCACATGGACACTGTCCCCGGCGTCGTGCCGGTACGGATCGAGAAGGGAAAGCTGTACGGCCGAGGCAGCGTGGATGCCAAGGGGCCGCTGGCGACGTTCATCGCGGCCGCGGCGAGGGTGGGGGCGCTCCCGGGCAAGCGGATCGTGGTCGTCGGCGCGACAGAGGAGGAGACGGCCAGCTCGAAGGGCGCCCGGCATGCGATTCGAACTGTCTCGCCGACCTATTGCATCATCGGCGAGCCCAGCGGGACGCGCGCCGTCACTCTCGCCTACAAGGGACGGATCGTCCTCGCCTACGAGGCTTGGGCTGACGCAGCCCACTCGGCTTCGCAGGCCGGAAGTACCCTGGAAGAGGGCGTAGAATTCTGGAACCGGATCAAGCGGTGGGCAGAGGACTTCAACGCGGGAAAGAAAATGTTCGACCGCCTGGACCCCGCCCTGCGGGAGGTCCGAAGCGAGAACGACGGGTTGGAGGAATCCATTCACCTCCGCGCGTCAATTCGAATCCCACTCAGTTTGACCCCTGACGACGTTCGCCAGCAGGTCGAGGGCCTGAAACCCGGCCCAGGCCAGCTCCGATTCTGGGGAGCCGATCCTGCCTACCGGGCGGAGAAGAACAACCCTTTGGTCAGAGCGTTTCTTCGGGCCATCCGCGAGCAGGGCCTGAATCCCTCCTTCAAAGTCAAGGCCGGCACCTCCGACATGAACGTGGTCGGTCCGGCCTGGAACTGCCCCATCGTCGCCTACGGCCCCGGCGATTCGGCCCTGGATCACGCCCCCAACGAGCACCTCGACCTCGCCGAGTACCACCAAGCCATCGCCATCCTCGCGCGCGTCCTCACAATCCTCTGAGTTGATGTGAAGTGTCCGCAACGTCTGCGCGTGCCAGAATTACGCCTGGCCCGCCCGAGCATCGCGGTGTGCATTGATGTGGAGCCGACGAGGCAAGAGATTTGTGTGGAGTAGCGTAAAGCCACTAAAGCCGCAACGTGCCCTATTCTACGTCGCTCGGCGTCAGCGATCCGCCTCCTCAGACGCTGCCCGGACCAGCAGAATGGGACGGCGGAGTTTCTCCACCACCTTGGGGGTCAGGCTCCCGGACCAGAAGGCGTCCAGGGCGCCCTTGGCGTGGCTCGCCATGACCACCAGGTCCGCCCCAACTTTTTCCGCTGCCTCCACCAAAGACGCCGCCGGTTCGCCCCGGCTGACGTGGGTGCTGGCGGAGATCCCGTCGGCCTTGAGTGTTTGGGCGAGGCGCTCCACGTACTCATGCGCCCCCCGCGCGGCCATGTCCAGTATCGCCCGCGTGGCCAGGGGCATCAAGACGCCCGCGGCCGCCTCGTGCCCGGACAGAGTCCCTGCCGTCGGCACGACGATCTCCAGGTGCAACGTCGCTTTCCATGCGCGACCCAGCGTCGACGCAACCGACAGGGCCGGCTCGTGGGCCGGGGTCCCATCCAGCGGCACCAGGATGGTTCGACACGTGAAAGGCGGCGCGGCCGCGCTGGTGGTCGGATTCATCAAGAGGACGGGGGTCGTGCCACGCTGGAGCGCCCGCAGGGCGATGCGCCCGAAGAGAAACCCGCGCAGCCCGCCCTTGCCGTGCGTCGAGAGCACGACCAGGTCCGCGCCGAATTCCTGGGCGTGGTCCACCACGGACTCGGCCACGTCCCCCTGCTTCGTAGGATGAACATGGACTTCCACTGCCAGGCCCTGGAAGACATGGCGACGCGCCACCTCGTCCAAGTACGCCTGGGCCTGATCCCCATCCGTGAGGTGTGGCTCACCGTGGATCCTGTCGGGGGGGTGCTCTTCGACGACATGGAGCAGTCTAATCCCCGCTCCAAACGCTTTGGCCAGCGCCGCTGCGGCCTGGAGGACTGATTCCGCCAGGGTGGATCCGTCCAAGGGCACGAGGATGTGTCGGATCATGGGAATCATCCTCCCCAGATGGTCTGGTACAGCAGGAACATGTTCAGTGCCACGATCAAAAGCGTCACCATCCATGCGACGAGGGTAATCCCGCGGCGGTTGACGAGCACGCCCATGAGATCGGACCGGGCGGTGAACCGGACGAGCGGCACCAGGGCAAACGGGAGACCGAAGCTCAGCACCACCTGGCTGATGACCAGCGTGCGGGTCGGATCGAGGCCCATGGCGATCACCGCGAGCGCCGGCAGCATCGTGAGCAGCCGCCGGAACCACACTGGAATGTGCCAGTGCAGGAAGCCCTGCATGACCACCTGGCCGGCCATGGTTCCGACCGACGAGGAGGAGAGGCCCGAGGCCAAGAGGGAGATCGCAAAGATCCAGCTCGCCGCGGCGCCCAAGAGGGGCGTGAGGGTCTTGTAGGCTTCCTCGATGGTGCCCACCGAGGTGAGCCCTTGCTGGTGGAAGGTCGCCGCCGCCATGATGAGCATGGCCATGTTCACCAGCCCGGCAATGCCCATGGCCAACGTAATGTCCACACACTCGAACCGGAAGAGGCGGCGCAGTTCGTCCGGCTTGCGGGTCACGATGCGCCCCTGCATGAGGGCGGAGTGCAGGAAGATGACATGGGGCATGACCGTGGCGCCCAGGATGCCCGTGGCCAGGAGGACGCTCTCGGAGCCGCGGAAGGTCGGCACCACCGAGTGGTACGCGATCAGCCCCCAGTCGGGCCGGCCAAAGATGGTCTCCAAAAGATAGCAGAGCGCAATGATTCCCACGAACCCAGTAATGATCGCTTCCAGGGGGCGGAATCCGCGGCGTTCCAGGCCCAGGATGATGAAGGTCGTGACGCCCGTGAGGAGGCCGGCCGGCAGGAGGGGAATCCTGAAGAGGAGGTTGAAGCCCACCGCCGCCCCTAGGAACTCGGCCAAGTCGGTAGCCATGGCGACGATTTCCATGAGCGCCCACATGCTCCAGACAACCCACCGGGGCCACTGATCCCGACAGTGCTCGGCCAGGTTCTTCCCCGTCGCGATCCCCAGCTTGGCCGACAGCGCCTGCACGAGCATGGCCATCAGGTTGCTGGCCGCGACGACCCAGAGGAGCAGGTACCCGAACTGCGCCCCGCCCTGGATGTTCGTCGCGTAGTTGCCCGGGTCAACGTAGGCCACGCTGGCGATGAAGGCGGGCCCCAGGAACGGGAACAAGCGACGATACCACCGCCCGCGGCTCGTGCCCTCCAGGACCGCGGTCGCGGCGGTGACAGTTCGCACATCCCCGGACCGAACGACGTTCGGGACCTCCCGTGGAGGAGACTGGTTTCCACCTGGCCTATCGTTGTCCATACGACCTCGTAATCCGGGGTGCTTCAGCCAGCCGGAACATCGCCACACCGCCTAGAAGTCGTGATCGGGCGCGGCCTCTACCCAGATGTGCCTCGCAAGTTCGCGGCCAAGGATGTGGGAGGTCCGTCCCGTCCTGACCGTGAGCGGACCGTTGAAGGGCGCCTTGTCCAGGACCTCGAGGGCGGTATCGGGAACGAGTCCGCGCGTGCCGAGATACCGGAGCATCTCGGCATCGCCGTCGCTCACCTGCCGGATGATCCCTTTCGTCCCAGGCTCCAGGTCCGCAAGGCGGTCGTGCTCTGCCGCCACGACTGACCCGTCCTTCGCCGGGATCGGATCCCCGTGCGGATCTCGGGTCGGCCGGCCCAATGCTTCGAAGATTTTCTCCTCGAACTCCTCCGAGATGACGTGCTCCAGCCGCTCGGCCTCCTCGTGAACCTTGTCCCAGCTATAGCCCAGCGCCTCTGCCAGATAGAGCTCCAGCAGCCGGTGGTGACGGATCACTTCCAGCGCCACCTTCTGCCCGGCCTTGCTGAGAACGACCCCCTGATAGGGACTGTGCCTCGCTAACCGGAGGCTGGCCAGTTTCTTCACCATGCCCGTGGCCGAGGCGGCCGTGACCTCCATCGCGGCCGCCAGGGCGGTGGTGGAGACCGCCCCACCCTGCTCCTGCAACTTGTAGATCGCCTTGAGATAATCCTGGGTGGCCTTGCTCAGCATCGTAACTCCAAAATATTTTTTTAGCCTGCACTAAAATATCCTCCCAGCCTTCACCCGTCAAGGACAAAATCGGAGCCACCGGCGCCTGGAGCCTCAACCGCCACTCAGACTGGCCGGACGCACCTCAGGCGTGCCCCCATCCTTCCCGCTGACCCGCGGCTTGACAGTCCCTTCCCGTCCTTCCTATCATGCATGTCGCGTTTCATCCCACGCACCCCAAGGGTGCGGAACTATCGGACTATCCCGGAGGGGCATATGGCAACCTACCGATTGGGCGTTCTGAGCGGCGACGGGATCGGGCCCGAGATCGTGGAGGCTACGCTTCGCGTTCTAGAAGCGGTGCAGCGGCGGGACGGCCGTCTCCGCTTCGAATACGTTCCGCTCCCCATGGGCTGGGAGGCGATCCGGAAGACGGGGAGTGCGATGCCGGAGTCCACGGTCGAGGCGCTGGAGAAGTGCGACGCGTGGATCATGGGCCCCCACGATTCCGCGTCCTATCCGGCGCCCGAGCAGGAGAAGCGAAACCCCAGCGGGGAGCTGCGGCACCACTTCGACCTGTACGCCAACCTCCGGCCGGCTCGCACCTACCCGGGCCTGCCCGCGGTGTCGCCCAAGATGGACCTGGTCGTGGTGCGGGAGAATACCGAGGGGTTCTACTCGGACCGCAACATGGCGTGGGGCACCGGCGAGCTGATGCCCACGCCGGACGTGGCACTGACCGTGGGGAAGATCACGCGCCCGGCCTCGGAGCGGATCGCCCGGACGGCCTTCGGCCTGGCCCGAGGACGCCGGCGGAAGGTCGCCATCGTCCACAAGGCCAACGTGATTCGCAAGGCCTACGGCCTGTTCCTGGAGGCGTGCCGGGGCGTCGGGAGAGAGTTTCCCGAGGTGGCCGTCGAGGATTACCACATCGACGCCATGACGGCGCATCTCGTGCGCCGCGGCGCCGATTTCGATGTCATCCTGACGACCAACATGTTCGGCGACATCCTGTCCGACCTGACGGGAGAGCTGGCCGGCAGCCTGGGGATGGCCCCCTCTATCAATGCGGGGACCGGCCGCGCCATGGCCCAGGCGAGCCACGGCTCGGCCCCCGACATCGCCGGTCGGGGGATTGCCAATCCAGTCGGGTTGATCCTCTCGGCGGCGATGCTCCTCTCTTGGCTGGCCGGCGAGCGTGGAGATACATCGGCGGGAGAGGCCGCCCAGGCCATCGAGCGGGCGGTGGTGGCGACGATCTCGGAAGGCCCCAGGACCCGCGATCTGGGCGGGACCGCCAGCACGAAAGAGTTCACCGCCGGCATCCTGTCCCACATGAGGGCGTGACGGGACGCTCAGAGGCGCCACACCTCGTGACCGGAACGGCGCCGCCCGGAATGCCGCTCCTACTCCCCCATCACCTTGATGATGACGCGCTTCGAGCGCTGCCCGTCGAACTCCGCGTAGTAGACCTGCTGCCACGGGCCGAAGTCCAGTTTGCCGTCGGTGACAGGAACGATCACCTGGTGATGCATGAGCAGGTTCTTCAGGTGGGAGTCGCCGTTGCTCTCGCCGGTCCGGTGGTGGCGGTAGTTCGGCCCTGTGGGGGCCAACCGTTCCAGCCACTTGTCGATGTCCTGGATGAGGCCGTCTTCGGCGTCATTCACATAGACCGCCGCGGTGATGTGCATGGCCGAGACCAGGATCATGCCTTCGCGGATGCCGCTCTTTCCGAGGGCCGCCTCGACTTCCCGCGTGATGTTGATGTATTCGCGATGCCGCTTCGTCTTGAAGGTCAGGTACTCCGTGTGGAATCTCATGCGGGGCCTCCCGAAAACCGTAGAATGACCCAACACCTATCCGCAGATTATTCCGGAAAAATCTCCGAGAGGAATCTGTGCTACTCTGCGGAATCTGCGGACCCCTTCGGTCGCGGTGGGGGCTCTATCCGGTAGCGGAAGGCGCAGAAGGGGGCCCCCTCCATGATCGTCTGCGTCCGGGTGAGCGTGAGATTGGGATTGAATCCCTCGCCCAGAGCGAAATCCCGGCCGCAGGATAGCACGCTCCCCAGCTCGGGGATGCCCAGCGCCCGGTACATGTCCGCGTACCGGCACCGGGTCACGTTGAAATCGTAGGCCGTGTCGGTCACCTGAAGGACCTCGGTCTCGAGCGCCCCTCCCTTCACCCAGGCGTCCTTGCTCCCCGCGAAATGCGCCAGGGTGTTTCCTCCCACCCGATCAGCCAGCGCCTTTCCCTGCTGGCGGGCGATCTCCACGATGACTCGCTTGGCGATTTCGATGACCCGCTCCCGGCCGAACTCCGCCGCCAGTGCGTTGATCACGGGGGCGAGGATGCGGGCTTCGATCTCACGCCGCTTCAGGACCCCGATCTCGTTCAACGTATCGGGCGGGATATTGTCCTGCATCGATTGCCCTCACGATTTCTTCGGCGCGGGATCCCCCGCCACCGGCATCCTTCCGCCGCTGAACCCCTGGTGGGCCACGACCTCCTTCAGGCTCCAGTAGTCCGCGCCGAACGGGTCATATGCCAACGGCGCCACCCGGCCCACGATCACGCCGCCGTTTTCCACGACCGCAACGTCCGCATGCAGCGCCACCACCTCCGCCAGGAAGAGGACGTGGGATCCCAGGACCAGGGAGTTTCGTACAACGCATTCCAGATTGACGGGACACTCGCGGATCAGTGGGGCCCGGACCTTCAATCCCGGCATCGGCGTGAAGCGCGCCTCGGAAAACTTGTCCACATCGCGGCCAGAGGCGACACCGCAAAAGTCCACGGCCCGGACGAGGGACGCGGGAGGAATGTTGAGGACGAACTCCCCGGTCTCGCGGATGAGACCGTAGGAATGCCGCTCTGGCCGGACAGCCACGCTCACGATGGGAGGCGTCTGACAGGCCACACCCGCCCAGGACAATGTCATGATGTTCGGAGTGCCGTCCTCGCCCACGCACGAGAGCAGGGTCACCGGAGCCGGCACGAGGAACGCCGCCCGTTCGAGAGTCACTTTCGGCATCGGTTCCGCCTCCCTCCATGGAAAGCTTTCAGGCCTCAGCGCTCAGCATCGGCCCGACTCTCGATCTGCGCGCTGGCTGAAGGCTGATAGCTTGGCGCTTCGAATTAAAGATATCCCACGCAGGGATGGATGCCAAGAGTTTCTCTCGTGGTGAGCCGGCGAGGGACAGACGAACGCCTCGGAATTATCCACAGATTACGCAGATTGCGCACATTCGACGAGAAGGACGGGGCCGAAATAATCTGCGAAATCTGCGGAGATCGTCACCCCGTTGGGGCGGCCGCCTGGGCCGCGACCACGCCGAGCACGTGGTCCCAATCCCTCACACGGGTGACGCCCGGGGGAAGCTTGGCCTGGTTCCACGGGCGATCGACAAGCAGGACTGGGATCGGGACGTCCGCCGCGGCCAGGGCGACGTGCAGTTCATCCTCGATCAGGAGATCCAGCTTCAACTCCCGCACGATGCGCGGCTTGTAGTCGGCCGCAGCCTCGTTGTCCCGGTGCACCAGCGCGTCGAAGAATTCCAGGAGTCCTGCTCGCTCCAGCAACCGGCGGGTATGTTCGTGGTGCTGGGTCAGGCGCCCCGTGACGACGAACAGCCGATGCCCGTCGGCCGCCAGGGCCTTCACCGCCTTCACCGCCTCGGGATACAGGGGGCGGGTCCCCAAAAAGTCGCTCGCCTCCAGCTCACTGAAGAACCCCCACATCTGTGTCGCCGAGATGTCCGGGTAGCGACGGAAGATCTCCCACGCCGCTTCCTCGATCCTGACCTCGCGGCCGAAACGCCGCCGGAACGCCTCCAGGTATCCGGGCAGCGACTCCGCCAGGACATCGTCCACGTCGATGCCGATCCGTAGCGATCGTGGCATCCCCGGGTCCCCACTCACGCGGCCGTCGGTCCTCCCACGCTCTGACTGGGTCCCGCACCCCCCGGTCGCGTCGGGTAATCCATGGCGATGGACTCCAGGATCAGGACCTGGGTGGGCCCCTCTATCAAGTGAGCGATGCGGGATTCGAAGTCCGGGCGGTCAGGACCCTGGGCCCAACGCTGCCAGTCCGCCATGGTCTCCCAGGTGCTGATCACCACCCAAAGGGATGGATCGCTTGGTGAGCGGAGGGTCTCGCCGCTGATGAACCCAGGCTGGCTCAGGGCCCGCGCCCGCATATGCTCCAGCAAGCGACGCATCTCTGCCTCGCGACCGTACCGGACCCACCGCTGAATGACCACCCGAACCGCCATGCCCGTCCCTCCTTTCACCTCACCTATTCGCTCTCACTGTAGGCCGTGCTCGGACAGATCTCCCGGAAGGCGCAGTAGCTGCACTGCAGGTAGCCGGGCGTCGCGGTGAAGGTGCGGGCGCGAATCCCGCGGGCCACCTCTCCGATCGTCGTCCGGGTCTCCGTGAGGTCCGCCTCGCTCTTGCGGGCGCTCCCCACCAGGCCCGATTCCAGGAAGTGCAGTACCGCGGCGTCGGGAATGCGACCGTGCATCTCCGCGTAGGCCAGGGCGTAAATCGCCAGTTGCAGGCTCTCCTTGGCTTTCCGGTCGGCTTCCCTCTGGTCGCGGACGGCCGAGGACTTGTAATCGATGATGGCCACGCGTCCGTCCCGCTCGTCCACCCGGTCGAAGCGGCCGACCACCTTGGTCGTCCCGAGCAGAAAGGTGAACGGCTGCTCCACCACCGTCGGGATGATCCCCGTCCGCTCCTCCTCGGCCAGGAACCGTCGCAGGACGGCCCGGCCCTCTTCCAGACGCAGGTCCTCGTGCTCTCGCGAGAGGAAGCCCACGCTCTGCCAAACCTCCTCGAAGGCCGCCAGGACCTCCGCCTCGGTCACCGCACCTCCCGGGGTGGTATCGCCCCGGGCCTGCGCGAGCTTTCGACGCAGGTAAAGCGAGATGGCCTCGTGCAGCGCCTTCCCGTAGACCACCGAGTGATGCTCCCGGATGGGCACCCGCAGGACATGGATGTACTTGTACTTCAGCGGGCAGGTCAGATAGTCGTCCACCTGGTAATGGCTGAGGGACAGGATCTCACCCTCCGGGATGACCCGGAGGGCATCGGGCTCCTCCTCCACCGAGGGGGCATGCCGCTGGATCGTCTCCAGGGCCGAGGCCTTGTACGGTTTCGGCTCCGACGGCGGCAGGTCCAGGGCCTCCAGGACGAACCGGCTCACCTTTTTGGCGCGGGCGCCGCCGTAGTCGCGGGCGCTGGTGAAAAACAGCTCCCGCTTGGCCCGCGTCATGCCCACGTAGAACAACCGTCGCTCCTCCTGAAGATGAAAGTCCCCGCTGGCCAAGACGTCGTGAAGCAGCCCATCCGGCAGGGGCAGCGGCTCGCGCCGCCCGCGCGAGGGGAAGCGATCGGCGACCAGGCTCACCAGGAACACCACGGGAAACTCGAGCCCCTTGGCTTTGTGCACCGTGAGGACATTGACGGCCTCCGCATCCTCGTCCGCCTCCACCGCCGCCGGGTCGTCCCCCCCTTCCAGGAGGAGGTCCAAGTGCTGGATGAACTGGGGAACCCCCGCCTCCGGCGAGGCCACGTCGGCGAAACGGTGGACGATCTCGAAGAAGCGCGCGATGTTCCCCACGCGGACGTCGGCGGCTGGCGACCCCGCGGCGGTCAGACGCTTCAGCAGGCCGCTCCGCATGAGGAACTGGTACAGGACCTCGCCGGCGGACCGGTCGCGCGAGAGGCTCACGTACTCTTTCAGGTCCTTCAGGAGGTGCTCGGCCGTCGCCCGGGTCGCAACATCGACATCCTGGAGCTCTGCCACGCCGTCCAGGTTCTCGAGGATCCAGCGCAAGGAGCGGTGCGCCCGCCTGGCGGCGCCGGCGCACCGGGCGAGCTGCCAGTCGTCCATCTCGTACAGCTCGGAGCCCGCCAGGTAGTACAGGCTGACCGTGTCCTCGGGATCGGCCACCACCCGCAGGAACGCCAGCAGCAGCCGGACCTCCGGCCGCGCGTACAGCCCCTGGTTGCCGCTGAACCGCCAGGGGATGCCCTGCAGGTTCATCGCCCGCAGGAACGGATCGGCGTCCCGATTCGCCCGGACGAGGACGGCCACATCCCGGTAGGCCCAGGCCCCGGCCTCGACCCGGCCCGCAATCAGGCGCGCCACGGCGTCCGCCTCGCTGGAGACCGTGTCGTGATGGAGGTGCCGGGGCGTAGATCCCTCGGGCGCGGTCGCCACGAGGCGCTTGTCGATCTTCTCGCGCACCTCCAGCCGATCCGGGTCGTTGTGACGGATGAGGCGGTACGCCGCGTCCAGGACGACTTGGCTCGACCGGAAGTTCTCCCGCAGGACGATCCGCCGGGCCTCGGGATAGGCGGCCGTGAATCCCAGGATGTTGCTGATGGCCGCGCCGCGAAACTTGTAGATGCTCTGGTCGTCATCCCCCACGACCGTGATGTTCCTCTCGCGTCCCGCCAGCAACTTCACCAGCTCCCACTGGGTGTGATTCGTATCCTGGAACTCATCCACCAGGATGTAGCGGAACCGCTCGCGATATTTCTCCAGGATCAGGGGATGCTCCCGGAACAGCCGGAGGCAGAGCAGAACCTGATCGCCGAAATCCACCAGGCCCCGCTCGCCCAGCAGGCGCTGGTATTCGCCGTAGCACGCCGCCAATTCCTGCTGAAGGGCCGCCTCCTCGCGAGGCGCAGCATCCTCCGGCGCCCCCTTGGCCCTGTCGGCCAGCTCTGCCGCGAAGGCCAGATATTCCTCCGGCGTCACGGCCTCGTCTTTCGCCCGGCTGAACAATGTCACCAGGGCCTGGAGATGCTTCGTCGGGTCTCCCAGCGGGCGGAGGCGCTGGAGGGGCAGGGCGAAGAGGTTCTCCCGCAGGAACACGATCTGCTCGGGCCGCGTCAGCACCCGGAAATCGGTACTGAGTCCCAGGGCCAGCCCCTCGCCCCGCAGCACGCGATCGCCGAAGGCGTGGAAGGTGCTGATCCACATATCCGCGAAGCCGTAGGGGACCAGGAGGTCCACCCGCGCTTCCATTTCCTCGGCGGCCTTGTCGGTGAATGTGAGCGCGAGGATCTCGGACGGGCGGGCCCGCTTGGCGGCCACCAAGTGGGCGATCCGGCGGGTGATGACCGTAGTCTTCCCCGTGCCGGCCCCGGCCACGATGAGGAGCGCCCCTTCGCCGTGCGTGACGGCGGCGGTTTGATCCGGGGTGAGCCCCTCCAGGATCCGCAGGAGCACCGGGTTCTCTTCTCGGACGGCGGTCGTCATCGGCTGCAGCCTAACACAGTTCCACCACCCCATCAAGGCACGCGGGAGACCCTTTCAGAAGCCGAGGCGAGATCGTTTGGGCAAAATCTCCCCGCTGGTGTCGAGGGAAGGGGGCCCTACTTCAACACTCCCGCGACGACGCTTCGGATGACCGGCCTCTGCCTGGCGACAGGAGAGCCACTGATGACGGACCAGAGGCTTCGGCTGACGATCTTCCTAAAGGGGGAACCCCTGGAGGCCGGCGGCTGGGTGGCCTCGGTCCATCCCCGTCCTGTCAGCGGAAGGCCGCAGGGGGTCGAGGTAACCTTTGACGCGCCCAGCGAGGAATCGGCCACGATCCTGGAAGGCTTCATCCTGGCTCACTGGACCGGCGGTCCGGCCTCCTGAGATCGCTTTCAGGATCAATCGCTCTGCTTCTCACCCCAGCCCTCGGTTTCCTCTCTCTCATCTTGACCAGGAGATCTGTACTTGGCTAGTCTTCCAACAATGCCGTGACGCATGGAGCCAATCCATTCCTCCTAACTGGAATTTTCACTTCAGAAAAAATCTTTAGAACAGTCAAATCCTTTAAATTCAATCACTTTTCAATTATTATGCAATTACTTGTGAACTTTTTTCCATTGACAGGACTCTTTCCATCCTTTATCTTCTGTTCAACTGACCGGTTAGTACACGGGCGGCGGATGCCAAATACAAGCACCAGAGAACACATACTCGACGCGGCAAGCCGGTTGGTTCACCTTCGAGGATTCAACAACACCTCAGTTGAAGAAATCCTCAAACAGTGCGGCGTCGGAAAAGGAAACTTCTACTACTACTTCAAGAGCAAGGACGAATTGGGCTTCGCCATCCTAGAGCGGAGTCTGGAGCGTTTCAGCGCAGAACTGATCGAGAAGAGCTTCGACCCGAAGAAGGACCCCTGGCAACAGATCTATGACTTCTTGGGATTCCTGGTGGACCGAGCCAGACAGCAAGACGGAAGCGGGGGCTGCATCCTGGGAAACTTGGCCATCGAGATGAGCGACATCCACGAGGAATTCCGTCGGCGCCTCAACAAGGCGTTCGACCGGCTGCGCTCCCGGATCGAGGAATCGTTGACCCAGGCGAGAGCCACGGGAACGTTACGCAGCGATGCCGACATCCCGCGCCTTGCCCATTTCATCGTCGCGGGATTCGAGGGCGCACTCATGATGGGCAAGCTGCACAAGGATGCGGATGTTGTCGCGGGCGTGATCGAGGAGTTGAAGGGGCATCTGGCCCAGTACCGCGTCGCCTGAGTGCGTGGCGACGCGTTTTCGAAGCGCTCCGCCGGGTGGCACCGCTTGGCTGGTGTCGCGGGCTGGAGCGTGGATACGCAGGCGAGGGGGGCTGACGCATGAACCGCACGACTCTTCACGGACGGCGGGACCGACGCGCGCGGTCGTCCCACCATAGTGAGCTGATGGAGCAGACGATGGCGACGATTGTGGAGTACACCGACCAGAAGCGCCCGAAAAACCTGTATCCCGAGCGGATCATCTCCCCCGTTCGTTCGGGGCCGTGTTGCTTCTCTGACATGGAAGAGATCGGCAAGCCCCAGGAAGATAGTCGCTGGGTTTTCCAGTACAAGCGCTGCAAGAAGTGTGGGTTCGCAGTCCGAGTGATCCTCCGGGAGATCCCGGACGCCGCCCTGGCGGCCGAACTGCGAAAGACCCTGGCCAACTCCTTCGTCCGGAACGTGCCCGACTAACCGTCTGACGCGTCGATCCGGAAGAACTCCAGGCAGCTCGTCACAGAGCAAACGAGGCCGACTCACCATGCGGTGAGCTCGGCCTCGTTTGTCCCCACCCTTCCCCAAAGCACTCCACCTGGCTTCGGCCGCCGCCAACCTTCGCTTCCCGGAACGCCTCGTGCGGCCGGCGACCGAGTTGTCACTCGTACCGGAGCGCCTGGATGGGTTCCAAGAGGGCGGCTCGGCTGGCCGGGTAGACGCCAAAGAAGATCCCGACTGCTGCGGAGAAACCAAAGGCCATGAGGACGGCCCAGGGAGAGACCTGGGTGGGAAGGTAGGTAAAGAATAGCGAGAGGGTCTTCGCCCCGCCGACCCCGACGGCGATCCCCAGACCGCCGCCCAGGCTGCTCATCACCACCGATTCCAGCAGGAACTGGCCCAGGATGTCGCGCCGCCGGGCCCCCACCGCCTTGCGAATCCCGATCTCTCGCGTGCGCTCGCGCACCGAGACCAGCATGATGTTCATGATCCCGATCCCCCCCACCAGCAGGGAGATGCCGGCGATGCCGCCCAGCACCGCGGTGAGGATCTTCAGGATGGTGGTGAAGGCCGAGAGGATGGCGCCCTGGCTGGTCAGTGTGAAGTCCTCGCGGTTGCCGTGGCGGCGGATGAGGATGTCCTTCACCTGCTGGGTAGCCCGGTCGATCTCGTCCGGCGAGCGGACCGATGCCAGGATCTTCGAACAGCCGGTCGGTGTCAAAGAGATCCTGGGCGCTCTTCACCGGAATGAACACCAGGTCGTCGATGTCGAACCCCAGGCTGCCGAGTAGCCCCGGGGACTTTCACCCCGAGGCCCTCACAGATCCGTACGTGACTGTCTCCAGTCATACGGCTCGTGCCACTCATCGAAGGCTGCCGCCTTCTGCCGATCCCGGCGAGCTCCTCCCGTTACCGGTTGGCCCGGGGGAATCGGTGGAGTGACCTGCCCCCTTCGCTCCCCAGGCGTTACCCTGGTTCAACGCTACTCCGGGGCAGTCCGCCCCTTGCCAGCGCATCGGTACTTTCGGCCTCGCGGGTCCGCCGCTTGGGCCTTTTCCCTTGGCATCACCGGCAAGGTTCTCACGTTCCATACAGGAGCCCAGATTGGGGTCACGCCACCTATACACCGGACACCACATGGCCAGTAACCAGGTTCCCGCCATGCTGCCCCCAGACCGAGGGTGCGAGTCTGGTTTTGATGTCGTCTAAAGGCTTTCGATGCGTCAGCAGTGGTTCGCTTGCGCTCGTCTCCCCAACCCCCACCTGACATGATCACCGTCACGCCTTTTCCCCTGACGCTCACCACCACAGCTTTTGGCTGCAGCAGCTTAGGGTGGTTTGGAGCCTCTGCCTGTACAGCGGCTCCGAAGGGCCCTCCTTCATCTCCTGTACAGCAGGCACCCCATGGTGCGTCGTGACGCAACACCCCCTTCCGCTCCATGATCCCGATCACCCGGTAGCGGGAATCAGCCAGTGTCACGAACTGGCCCAAGGGATTCTCCTCGCCGAAGAGTTCCCGCTTGACCGTCCGCCCCAGAACCACCACGCGCCGGCGGCCCTCCACGTCCTCCTCGCTCACGAACTGGCCGATCTCCACGTACAGGTTGCGCACCCGTTGGAACTCCGGGGTGACCCCGATGACGTTGGTGTCCCGGCTGGCCCCCTGATACCGGATCTTTCCCGTCCCCAGCACCACGGGCACCGCATCGGTGAGCAGGGTGGCCCGCCGGCGCAACGCCACGGCATCCTCGTACGTCAGCTTTCGCACCGCGCCGGCAATAGGGGGGTGGAAGCCGCCTGAGGTCTGCGTCTTCCCGGGGGTGATGATCAGAAGGTTGGTGCCCAGCCCGGTCAACTCTCGGGTGATGTAGGCCGTGGCGCCCTCGCCCAAGGAGACCAGCAGGATGATGGCGGCCACCCCGATGACGACCCCCAGCATGGTGAGAGCGGTCCGCACCCGGTTGGCGGCCAGCATCTCCAGGGCCAGGGCGAAGGCCTCGCGGACATCCATAGGGGCTCTCGGAAAATTGGATCCAGGGCTCAGAGCCCCGCGGGAGATGGGGCGGATTCCGGATCGTGGGCGGGTCGCGGGTCCCGGATGCCCGCCGCTCCGGTATCGGAGGCGATCCGGCCATCCACGAGCTGGATGACCCGCTGCGCCTGCAGGGCCACGCGCGCGTTGTGCGTGACCATCACGATGGTTGCACCCCCATCCGCGAGGCGGTGGAACACCTCCAGGATCTCTTCGCCCGCCTTGCTGTCCAGGTTCCCCGTGGGTTCGTCCGCCAAGATGATGGCAGGCTGGTTCACCACGGCGCGAGCGATGGCCACGCGCTGCTGCTCGCCGCCGGACAGCTCACTGGGGCGGTGCCCCATCCGCCCCGCCAGCCCCACGGCCGCCAGGGCCTCCAGCGCCTTGCCCCGCCGGTCCTGGCGCGGGAGGCCACTGTAGATCATGGGAAGCTCCACGTTCCGGAGGGCGGTCATGCGGGGCAGCAGATTGAAGGTCTGGAAGACGAAACCGATCCGCCGATTGCGGAGGACCGCCAGCGCATCCTCATCCAGGGACTGCACCTCCATACCCTCCAGGGTATAGCGGCCGCGCGTGGGGCGGTCCAGACAGCCCAGGATGTTCATGAGGGTGGATTTGCCGGAGCCCGAGGGACCGCAGACCGCCACAAAATCACCCGGGGCGATCTGGAACGTCACACCCGCAAGGGCGTTCACGTCATTCGGCCCCATGCGGTAGGTCCGCCAGACCCCCTCCACCGCGATCATCGCAGCCCGACCGGTCATTCCGCCCGCACCCTGGCCCCCTCCGACAGCCCGGGCGCGTCCGGGTTGATGACCACCCGTTCCCCCTCCCGCAGGCCTTTGAGGATCTCGGTGGAACTCCAGTTGCTCTCCCCCACCTTCACCGTCGCGGCGCGGGCGTGTCCGTCGGCGACCACGTACACGCGTTTCTTCCCCTCCCGCTCCAGGATCGCCTGGCTGGGAACGAAGAGCGCTCCTTGGCGCCTGGCCACGATCACCTCCACATCGGCGGACATGCCGGGCTTCACGAATGCCTTCCCCTCCTCCAGCGCCACGCGGACGTTGAAGGTGCGGGCCTCCTGGCGCTCCCCAGAGACCGCGGGGGAGATCTTGTACAGCCGGCCGCGCAGCGTGCGGCCTGGCAACGCCTCCAGCGTCACCCGGACCTCCTGGCCCAAACGGATCTGCCGCGCATCGAACTCGTCCACCGTGGCCCGGACGTACAGGCGGTCCAGGTCCACCAGCGTGAACAGCGGTCCCCCCAGCGTCACCATCGATCCTCCGGTCGACGCAGATCCACCCGCCAATCCGATGACCTCTCCCTCGTTGGCCAGCCGCTGCGCCACCAGTCCCCCGATGGGGGACCGGATGGTCATGCGGGACTACTGAACCTCTGCCAGGCGAAGCTGCGCCTCCCGCTGCGTCACGGCCGCTTGCGCGCCGGCCACCTGGTGTTCCTTGACGTTCACCTGGTCCCGATCCGCGAGGGCGGCCGCGTAGGAGGCGGCGGCGACCTCGGACTCCGCCTGGGCCAGGTCCAGTTGCTGGCGAGGGATGGCACCTTCGGCGTGCAGGGCTTTTAGCCGCTCCAGGTCTTTTGCGGTGCGCTCCATCGTGGCGCGCGTCTCATCCATCTTGGTCCGGATGCGCTCCCGCAGCATGGCTACGCCGGCCCGCTCCTCCTCCAATCGGGCCCGAGCCGTGGCCAGCTCGGCGCGGGCCAGGGCAACCTGTGAGTCGGCCTCGCGCGGGTCCAGCTCGGCCACCACTTGGCCGCGCGCCACCCGGTCCCCCTCGTCCACCAAAAGCCGCAGGATCCGTCCCGGGACTTCGGCCCGGATGTTCACCTCGGCCTCCGATTCCAGGCTGCCCGTGGCCGTCGCGGACACGCTGATGACCATATCCTCTCGCTTGAGCGTGACGACCCGGACCGCGACCTCGCCCCGGCGGCCGAAAAGCGCCACCGCTCCCAGGCCGCCTGCCAGGACAACCGCAAGCAGGAGGACTCCCCATGCGCGCCGTTTCATTGACGAATTCCCCGCGACGCCGCGTTCCCGAAACTGACGCCTACATCTCGATGCGGTTCGCCTCCAGGACGGTCCCCCGCACGTGGTCCAGGTTGACCAGGGACTTGAAGTAGTCCGCGATGGCCCGAAGCTCGTTGGCCTCGGCCGCCGTCAGATCGCGCTGAAACGACACAACGTTGAAGGTGGTGCTGACGCCCGCCTCCAACCGTCGCTGCTCCACCCGGAGTTGCTCCTCCGCCAACACCCGGGCGGCCCGGTTCGCGTCCACCCGCTGGGCATTGGCCTCGATCCGACGCACCGCCTCCCGGACCTGCTGGATGATCTGCAGCTCGAGATTCTTCAGCGACGTGTTGGCCTGGTCCAGCGTGAGCTTCGACTGGATGTAGCTCGACTGGGCGGCGCGGTTCCCCAGGGGCACCGTGAGGACCACCCCCACGGAGTAAGAGATGAATTTGTTGGACTCCACCTGGCTGATGTCACTGCCATAGGGGTTCGCGGCCCCATTCGTGGACACGCTGCCGGTCAGGGAGAGGTCGGGCAGGAGTTGGTTGCGCGTCAGCCGGACGGTGAGTTCCTTGTTCTGAATGTCCAGCTTGGCGCTCTTGTACTCGTACCGGTTCTCCAGGGCCTTCCGGATGCTCTCGTCCAGATTGGCGGACTTTAGCTCGAAGGTCAGGGCGTCGGTGGGCCGGATCTCTTGCCCCCAGTTGCCGCTTGCCGGCAGGTTCATGATGACCTTCAGGGTGTCCGAGGCATCTTGGATAGCTTTCTCCGCTAGGATCACATTCTGCACCCCGGCTGCCTCCTGGGCCTCGGCCTGGATCACCTCGACGGGGGCTGCCACCCCGGCCCGCACCCGGGCCTGGTTGAGGGCCACCAGGTCCCGCGCCAGCTGGAGGGACTTGCGCTGAACCTCGAGATTCTGGATGGCGAAGACGAACTCCGCGTAGGAGTTCTGGACCAGGGTCACGGTGTCGCTCACCTTCATCCGCAACTGTTCGCGCGAGATGGAGTGATTGTTCGTGGCGATCCGGATGCTGGTCTCATTGGGCTCGAAGCCGAAGTTCTTCAGCAAAGGTTGGGTGAGGGTCAGGCCGAAGCTGCTCCAGAATTGGGTGGTGCCCAGGGAGGGAGCGTTGTAATACTCGTTGTTGAAGCGCAGCTCATAGGTGCCGCCGGTGGGCAGTTTCTGCCGCAGGCCAGTGTTGTAATCCCATAAATCGGCAACGGTCTTTAGCCCCAGGACAATTTCCTCAATAGCTGGCACTCGGGTGTCGGACCGGGTGAGTTCCAGGAAGGCGCTGGGGTCGAACACCGCCTTCGCATTCGTGAGGTCCTGCTCCCGCTGGGGGGGGTTGAATCCCTCGACGGCGATGTCCAGGTTGTTCTTCAACGCCAGCGCGATGCTGTCCCGGATCGACAGGGGCAGGACCCCCGTGGGCGGGACGGCCGGGGCTTGCCCCGGTCCCGTCTGTGCCAGCATCAGGTCCAGATTCAGAAACCGCCGACCGGCCTCGGCGGCCTCGGCTGCCAACGCGGGGGTAGCAGCGAAAAGCAGAACCAGCAGCATGCCCATCCACACTTCAGTCACTCGTCGCATGGTCACTCCTTTCGGATGTGGATCTCTGCTGAGAAGGAACCAGATTGAGCGCCCCGTGCAGGAAGAGGCGCAGCACCTCGTCGGCGATCTCCTCCGCCGAGAGCCGCGCCACGGCGCGGTCGGCGAATACGGTCTCGGCTAGCGTGAAGATCACGTACATTCCCTGGAACGCGCGCGCGGCGATTTCCGCACGGGCCGGACGGAACTCCCCCTTGGCGATCCGATCCTTCAGGAAGGCCTGCAGCCGCTCGAGTTGCCCCAGGGCGACATCGCGATAGAGTCTGTCTCGAAGCTCCCGATGAAACGGCAGGTCGGTGAAGGCGAGCCGGACCGCCTGTGGGTTCCGGCGGAAACGTTCGATCCGATCCACGATGAGCGACCTGAGGAAAGCCTCGGTGTCGCCCTGCCCGGGCCGGACCAGGAGTTCCTCAAAGGACTCCAAGATCATGGACCGGTACAGGGCCAGGAGAATGTCCCGCTTGCTGGGGAAGTACAAGTAGATGGTGCCCTGGGCGATGTGCGCCTCCCGGGCGATGGTCCGGATGGTCGCCGCGGCATAGCCCCGTTGTGCGAAGAGCTTCATCGCGGCCTTCAGGATAGCCTGACGCCGTTCCAGGCGAAGATCTTCTCGGCTCGGACGTGCCAACCGCTGCCCTCCTCGGCCTCCGGCAGGCGGGCCTTGCTGAATGAGCGTTCAGAGAATTTCCTACGTTACTTCGGACATATAGAGGTGTCAAGACTGCTTCGGCAATTGACTGCTTCGGCAGTTGCATCGAGAGCTTCCCCAATCTCGAGTGGGACTTCGGCCGTAGGCGGTGATGGGCAAGGGCGTAGAGGCGTCCGAGCTGTTGGTCGATCGCCTCGGCGGGGGCGAATGGGTCGACGCGCTCACTGAGTGCTTACAGGTGGGCAAAACTGACTAGATCCGCCTCCAGGCGGGTCAGGACTCGCCCCAGGGGCGTTTCGGGCCGATCCTAGACCCGGCCTGAGCGGGGGAGCCCAGCGGATCTCTTGGACGCGCTTGACCGAGGGCAGGAACAGATTCTGGAACAGCCGCTGCTGTCCAAATTAGCCGAAAAGCACCAAGCGACCTTCTTCGCTTTCAGAGATGTTTGGACGGGTTGCGCCACCTTGCCAGATCAGGCCCCCTATTCTGGTGTCCAGCTTAGGCCGCCGCTCCGGAAGCTGGGACCTACATCTCGATGCGGTTCGCCTCCAGGACGGTCCCCCGCACGTGGTCCAGGTTGACCAGGGACTCGAAGTAGTCCGCGAGCGCGCGAATCTCGGTGGCTTTTGCCGCCGTCAGGGCCTGTTGGAACGACACAACGTTGAAGGTGGTGCTGACGCCGGTTTCCAGCCGGAGTTGTTCCACCCGGAGTTGCTCCTCCGCCAACACCCGGGCGGCCCGGCTCGCGTCCACCCGCCGGGCATTGGCCTCGATCCGACGCACCGCCTCCCGGACCTGCTGGATGATCTGCAGCTCGAGATTCTTCAGCGACGTCTTGGCCTGGTCCTCCACCAGCTTGGCGTTGATGTAGCTGGCCTGGGGGCCCCGATTCCCCAGGGGCACCGTGAGGACCACTCCCACGGAGTAAGAGATGAAATGGCTGGACCCCATCACGCTGATGTCACTGCCATAGGGGTTCCCGGCCCCGTTCGAGGACACATTGCCGGTCAGGGAGAGGTCGGGCAGGAGTTGGTTGCGCGTCAGCCGGACGGTGAGTTCCTTGTTCTGAATGTCCAGCCTGGCGCTCTTGTACTCGTACCGGTTCTCCAGGGCCTTCCGGATGCTCTCGTCCAGATTGGCGGACTTTAGCTCGAAGGTCAGGGCATCGGTAAGCCGGATCTCTTGCCCCCAGCCGCCGCTCGCCGGCAGGTTCAGGATGACCTTCAGGGTGTCCTCGGCGTCTCGCACGGCCTTCTCGGCCGAGATCACACCCTCCGCCGCGGTGGCCTCCTGGGCCTCGGCCTGGGTCACCTCGACGGGCGCTCCCACCCCAGTCCGAACCCGGTCCGTGTTCAAGGCCACCAGGTCCTTCGCCACTTGGAGCGCCTCGCGCTGGACCCCGAGGTTCTGGATGGCGAAGATGAGCTCCGCGTAGTCGTTCTGAACCTGGGTCACGATGTCGCTCACCTTCATCCGCAACTGCTCGCCCGAGATGGACAGGTTGTTCGTGGCGATCCGGATATTGGTCTCGGTGGGCTCGAAGCCGAAGTTCTTCAGCAAAGGCTGGGTGAGGGTCAGGCCGAAGCTGCTGATGAATTGGGTGCTGCCGATAGATTTGGCGTCGTTGTACTCGTTGTTGAAGCGGAGCTCATAGGTGCCGCCTGTCGGCAGCATCTGCCTCAAACCGGTGTTGTAATCCCAACAATCGGAGGCGATTCGGCTCCCTTGGATAATTTGCGTACCCAACGGTACTCGGGTGTCGGACCGCGTGACCTCCAGGAACGCACTGGGATCGAACACCGCCCTCTGGCTGATGAGGGCCTGCTCCTGCTGGGGGGGGGTTGAATCCCTGGACGGCAATGTCCAGGTTGTTCTTCAACGCCAGCGCGATGCTGTCCCGGATCGACAGGGGCAGGACCCCCGTGGGCGGCACGGCCGGGGCTTGCCCCGGCCCCCCCTGCGCCAGCATCAGGTCCAGATTCAGAAACCGCCGGCCGGAATCACCAGCCTCGGCTGCCAGCACGGGGGTGCCGACAGGAAGCAGAACCAGCAGCATGCCCATCCACACTTCAGTCACTCGTCGCATGGTCACTCCTTTCGGATGTCGATCCTGCAGATGGTGCCCTGGGCGACGTGCGCCTGCCGGGCGATAATCCGGATGGTCGCCGCGGCATTCCCCGTCGTGTGAAGACCTTCATCGTCCGCCTTCAGGATGGCCTGGCACCACAGGTGGACGATCGTTCAATTCATCTGCCTACGTTATTTCGCGCTTGGGAAGGTTGTCAAGGATGCGCCGGTATTGTCAGAGATAGGCTCCCGACGGCCCGTGTCAGCGATTGCCAGGCCGCCGTTCGCAGGCTAGGATGCCCTTACTCAACAACAGTCCGGCCTTTCAGGAATCGAGGCGGCAGGGGTCAGGCGTTTCCTGATAGCGTTATGGCCAGCAGTCAGAGGAGCAGAGGATGGCGGATCAGCGGAGGAATTCGAAAAGATCGGAGGAAATCATCACCCGGGCCAACGAGCGGATCCGGGGAACCTTCGCCGGCGTCCTGGGGATGGAGTTCACACATCTCGCACCCGACCGGGTGGAGGCCACACTCAAGGTCCGGCCGGAGCACAAGCAGCCCTGGGAGATCGTGCACGGGGGGGCGGTGATGACCCTCGCCGATACGGTGGCCGGTGCAGGGGCCTACATGAACCTGGGACAGGGCCAAGAGACGGTGACCGTCGAGCTGAAGATCAACCTCATCGGCGCCGTGCGCGAGGGCGTGATCCGGGCACAGGCCCTCCCCCTCCATCGCGGCCGGAGCACCTCAATCTGGGAAGCGCGGATCACCGACGAGACAGGCAAGCTCGTCGCCGTCTCCCTCTCGACGCACCTGGTCCTCGACCGGACCCAATAGCAAGCCCTCGGTGCCCGCCGCGGCCCCTCGTTCCTTCCCGCGCCCTCTTCTCAGAGGTCCTGCACGAAGCGGTTCGTGAAGAGCGATTCGACGCCCACCGGCTTCTTCAGCAGGCCCAGATCCAGGAACGTCTTCTCCACGTGCGTCAGGACGTCCATGTCGAACCACCCCAGGCCGTGCCTCCTCGTTCCCTCGCTCACCGTAGAGGCATTGCGAAGCTTGACGATCTCCAGGTTGCGCCGCGCGTCCTGGCCATCGGTGGCATACTTCACCGCCAACTCCGCCGCCTTGTCCGGATGATCCAGCATCCACTGACTGCCCTTCCGGTATGCGCGCAGGAACGGTTTCACGAGGTCGGGTTGCCGTCGCGCCGCCTCCGCCCGGACCACGAAGACATCGGTGGGCGTATCCAGATAGTCCCTCGCCCGGATGACATTGACCGGCCCGAGGCCCTTCCGCAGGTTACCCCCTGATGGGCCGACGCCTTGGCGTCACCCGCTCACAGGAAACGGGCTCTTCAGGCCTTCACATAAAGGTCAGATCCGCTCCGTCGGAACTCCTCGGCCTTCTCCTGCAGGCCGACCTGGAGAACCTGGGCCTCGTCTACCCCGTGCTGCGCGGCGTACTCGCGCACCTCCTGGGTGATTTTCATCGCGCAGAAGTGGGGCCCGCACATGGAGCAGAAGTGGGCCACCTTGGCCGCGGGTGCCGGGAGGGTCTCATCGTGAAACGCCCGGGCAGTCTCGGGGTCGAGGGACAGGTTGAACTGGTCTTCCCAGCGGAACTCGAAGCGGGCCTTGGACATGGCGTCGTCCCACTGGCGTGCGCGGGGGTGGCCCTTGGCCAGGTCGGCCGCATGGGCGGCGACCTTGTAGGCGATCACCCCATCTTTCACATCCTGCTTGTTCGGGAGACCGAGGTGTTCCTTGGGGGTCACGTAGCAGAGCATGGCCGTGCCAAACCACCCGATCATCGCCGCGCCGATGGCTGAGGTGATGTGGTCGTAGCCCGGCGCGATGTCCGTGGTGAGCGGACCGAGCGTGTAGAACGGGGCCTCGTGGCACACCGTGAGTTGCCGGTCCATGTTCTCCTTGATCAGGTGGATGGGGATATGGCCAGGGCCTTCGATCATGACCTGGCAGTCGTGCTCCCAGGCGATCCGGGTCAGCTCTCCGAGGGTTTCCAGCTCGGCGAACTGCGGCTCGTCGTTGGCATCGGCGATGGATCCGGGCCGCAAGCCATCCCCCAGGGAGAAGCCCACGTCATAGGCGGCCAGGATCTCGCAGATCTCCCGGAAGCGAGTGTAGAGGAAGCTCTCCTGGTGATGGGCCAGACACCACTTGGCCATGATGGAGCCCCCCCGCGACACGATCCCCGTCACGCGCCTGGCGGTGAGCGGGATGTGGCGGAGCCGGACGCCCGCGTGGATGGTGAAGTAGTCCACCCCCTGTTCCGCCTGCTCGATGAGCGTGTCGCGGTAGATCTCCCACGTCAGCTCCTCGGCCTTCCCGTCCACCTTTTCCAGGGCCTGGTAGATCGGGACGGTGCCCACGGGGACAGGAGAGTTCCGGAGGATCCACTCCCGGGTCTCATGGATGTGAGGGCCCGTGGACAGGTCCATCACCGTGTCCGCCCCCCAGCGGGTCGCCCAGCGCATCTTCTCCACCTCGTCCTCGATGGACGACGTCACTGGCGAGTTCCCGAGGTTGGCGTTGATTTTCACCAGGAAGTTGCGCCCGATGATCATCGGCTCGGACTCGGGGTGGTTGATGTTGGCCGGGATGATGGCCCTCCCCCGGGCCACCTCGTCCCGGACGACCTCGGGGGCTATCCCTTCCCGCAGCGCGACGAACTCCATCTCGGGGGTGATGATCCCCTGCCGGGCGTAATACATCTGGGTCACGCGCCGTCCCGGCTCGGCCCGGAACGGTGTGCGGCTGACCGGGAAGCGGATTTCCGCCAAGCTGGGATCGGTCTCAAGCTCACGCCGATACCGGGAAGTCGGCGCCAGGAGTTCCTCCACGTCCCCCCGAGCTAGGACCCACGGCCGCCTGAGCGGCGGCAGCCCCTCCCGGAGATCCAGTTCGTAGCTGGGGTCGGTGTACGGGCCGCTGGTGTCGTAGAGACGGAGCGGCGGCTCCGGCGCGGTGAGGACAATCTCGCGCATCGGAACCCGAACCCCCGGATGGGTTCCCGTCACGTAGACCTTGCACGAGGCAAGGTCGAGCGAGCTGAGCCTCGCCATGTTGGTGCCTCCTCTCTGACGATCGGGCCGGCGGGAGCCCAAGGGCTCCGCACCAAAAGAAAAACCGCCACGGAGGGCGGTTTCGGATTTGCTGATAGTCCCTACGCCGGCATTACCCGGGTCAGGTTCCAACGGTCGGTGAGGGAACCGCCCCACCCTCTCAGCCCGGCACCCCGGGCTCCCGTTTTATTGAACCGAGATTACCACCCTTGCCGGACGCCGTCAAGCATCCATGATTGTGCGCAGGCTGATGCTGAGCTGAGATGGGTGGCGCGCTCCGCACCGCGGGAAGAGCAGCGGATCCGCCTCATCGACCTCTTACGTTTACCCCGACTGGCATTGCTGTGCCAGCCGTAGGACCGGACCAGAGGCTCCCCCTGGCTGGGGATGTGGGCGATGAGGGCGGCCAGCCAGTCGAGAACTGGGAATACCTCAAAGTTCCGCTTGAGAACCAGGTGCATCTTGGCCCGGTAGATGACGGTCTGGCTCTTTGAGAGATACCGCATCTTCTGCTGCGAGAAAGGCGAGCAGAGGATGTATTTAGGATCGTGTACCCTTATTTCATGCCACCGGTCAGTTCGATTTTCTCCCGGCAACGCCCCTGGTTGACTTTGTGATCTTCTTCGCGGACTCCTTCGGCCGCAGTGCGCGGACAGCCTTGCCTGCCTGCCACATTTCGGAATCACCCATTTGAGCGAGTTCCTTGGTTAATTGCTGCTGATAGTTGGGCTTGCCGCACGACTGAATAACTCTGCGGGTTTCCACACCAGTCGCTACCCTCTTGTAAAGCTCCTTGAAAACGGGCAATACGGCTTTCTTGAATCTGGACTTCCAGTCCAGAGCGCCGCGTTGCGCAGTGGCCGAGCAGTTCGCGTACATCCAGTCCATTCCGTTTTCGTCAACCAGCCGGATCAAACTTTGGGTAAGCTCCTCCACCGTCTCGTTGAACGCCTCGCTCGGGCTGTGGCCGTGCTGGCGAAGAACGTCGTACTGCGCTTCCATAATCCCCGCGAGAGCGCCCATCAGCACGCCTCGCTCGCCGGTTAGGTCGCTGAAGACCTCTTTCTCGAACGTGGTCAGGAACAAGTAGCCGGATCCAATCCCGATGCCGACTGCAATGCACCGCTCTTTCGCCCGGCCCGTAGCATCCTGAAAAACCCCAAAGCTGGAGTTGATCCCCGCGCCCGAAAGGAAATTGCGGCGGACCGAAGTGCCGGAGCCTTTCGGGGCAACCAAGATGACGTCCACATCTTTCGGTGGGATGACCCCGGTTTGATCCTTGTACGCGATGGAGAATCCGTGCGAGAAGTAAAGAGCGTCGCCCAGCTTCAGGTTTGCCTTGATCACAGGCCAAATGACCCTCTGGGCTGCGTCGGAAACGAGCATTTGGATGATGGTCCCGCGCTGTGCGGCTTCATCAATTTCAAAGAGCGTCTTGCCCGGAATCCAGTCATCATTCCGTGCGCGGTCCCAGTCTTTGGTGAATGTCTTCGCCTGGCCGATGATGACGTTGAAACCGTTGTCCCTCATGTTCAGCGACTGCGCAGGTCCCTGCACGCCGTAGCCGATGACGGCAATCGTTTCCTTTGCAAGGACCTTCCGAGCCTTCGCCAGGGAAAACTCTTTCCGGGTAATGACTTCTTCTTTCATGCCGCCGAAATCAATAATCGCCATCGCTCATCCTCCGGTGATACGAAGTTGTTTTCTCGGGGCCGCCCCTGGCACCCGGGCGGGTCCGATTCTCGGGGGGCCCCGGAGCGCGCCAACGGAGCATCCCGCGCCGCAGGCGCGGTTGTCAAGCGGAATCCTGCCACACGGGGGCAGGCCGGGACGGTCAGGATGTGGTGGCCGGGGAGGGGGAGGGGCGAGCCGGTGGCACCACACCACGTCAAGTCAACGCGGCTTGGCCTCGACGCAGTTTGGCTCGGAGGCTGTGGGGTTCGCCGACCTCGACCGGGACGCCGCCCACGTACAGAATCGCCTGGCCGGACAGCGGGGAGACCCGGCCGCCCGGGGTCAAGATCCCGACCAGATTCAGTGGGTCGGCTGCGGCCACGAGGACCACCTCGCGCTCCTCGCGGTTGCGCCGGACGGCGCGGAGGGCCTCCACCGCCTCGGGCAGTGCGAACTGCTCCCCGCTGAACCCGTCCACGAAGCGGCCACCCCGGATCTCCCCCCGCGCCTCCAGCCGCCGGTAGATGCCGAGCAGGGTGCGCCACGAAGGGGCGCGCGTCTCCCGTACCAGCAGTTCGCGCAGGACCACGCCGTAGCGGCGCAGGAGCTGCCGCGCGAAGATTTCCTCCACCTCTTCGGCCGCCGCCTGGCCGATCCCCGCCTCCCCCGGCTCGCGCAGGAGCGACCACCGGCCCACGGGAACGTGACGCGCCCGGGCCAGCCCTCCCCGGATCGCGCGGAATCGGCGGTGCGGCTCGCGCTTCGCCTCTCCCTTCGCCAGCAACAACCGCAGGCCGGCGATCCCGTCGCCGGTCACCAGGCCGCGCGACACCAGCTCCCACAGGGCCTCCTCGATCTGGCTTTCCAGATGCCCGGCCGTCCTGGCGATCTCGAGCAGGAAGGACGCACCGCGGGTCTGGAGGTGCCGGACGACCGCACGAGCAGTCGAGGACAGACCCGACATCTCGCCCACGCCGACCGACCCTGCTTCCAAGAGACGCGGCAGCTGTTCCCTCAGGACCATTCCGAGCGATGCGGACCGGGTGAGCATCTGCCGCCGGGGCGCCATTTCCTTGTCCTCCGCCGAGTCGTTCCGGAGGCGCAGCCGTCCCCAGGCCACTGCCCCGGACAGGCAGAGCTGCTCGAGGTCCGCGCCGCTGTACCTGGCGATCCGGGCCGGCAGCACTTCGCCCTCCCAGGCCGGCGCCGGCAGCTCCATCCCCTGGAGCTGCCCGATGACGCTCAGGATCCCGTCGCGCCCGTGCAATTGGTTGCCGGGATGTACGTGTTGCCATCGGAACAGGAACCGGAGTAAATCGGCAGCCGCCACTGCCTCGATCTCGCGCCGCAGCCGGCCGAGGGTCAGCCGGTGAATCCGCGCGAGCAACCGTCGTTCGCACCACTCCCTGGTCGCCGCATCCACCCCGGGGGTGAACCGCCCCCGCAGGACGGCGCCGCCCGCCTCCAGGGCTAGGAGTGCGGCCTCGACCCTGCCTGGCAGAAGCCGCAATCGCTGCGCCAGCCCGACCGCCGTCGTCGGCCCGATGGCCTCCATCCACCCCTGGACGATCCGCCGGACTCCCTCTTCTTCCGTCGCGACCGATGTCGCAACGTTGCCGGCAACGGCAGACACCTCGACTGTGAACTCTGCCGTGGGCAACGCCATGCGAACCCACTCCACCCGTTCCGTCGCCACATACCCTTCTTTCTCTGCTCCCGCTTCTCCTCGGCTCTCAGTGCCCGGCCCCTTGCTCTCTGGCTCCGATTCTCGGCTCGCGGCGCTCGGCTCTCGGCTCCATGTGATGGGGCACGCCCTCCCCGCCGCAGCCAACTCCCCCATCCACTCCCGCCAGGTTCCCAGCTCTTGCGTCGGAAGCAGGACGAGACTCAAAAGCGCATCGTGCAACTCGTCGGCATCCCGCACATCTGGCCAAGCCTGGCTCTTCACGTCGTCAATGGCTGCCTGATCCAGCGCTCCCACACCCCCCGCCAGATCCACGTTCACCCGTCTGAGGGACACCGCTCGGGCGCGGCGCTCTTCCAGCGGGGCGTCATCCAAGAACGCGAAGGGGTTGGCATTCAGGATCTCGTGCGCCATGGGCGATGGCACGGGCGTGTCCACTGCCGCGGTTCGCAGCTCTCCCCGCTCGATCCTCTGGATGAGGGCGCGCAGCCCCTCGACGTCCATGGCCTCGGTAAAGCAGTTCTCCATCGTCTCGTTGACGAGGGGATGGTCCGGCGGCGTAATCGGCCCGGCGTGGTTGTCCTGGCAGGCCACCTGATCCGGGAAGACGGCCGCCAAAAGGTCGCCTGCCTGCATGCGCTGGAGCGGCATGGGCACCCGACGACCCCCTCTGGCGCGCAACAGGGCCAGCCCGCGCGTCGCGTTCCAGCGCCAGCGGGTGGCGAACATGGGCGCCTGGAGGGCCGCCTGCACCAGGTCTTCCCCCAGCGTGCCCGAGCGGACCATGGCGAACACGCTTTCCAGCGGGAAGCTGTGCTGTTCGCCCAGCGAGAGCACGATCCCGTCATCCGTGGCCGCGGCCTGGAGCTCGAAACCAAAGGTGAGGCAGAACCGCTTGCGCAGCGCGAGGCCCCAGGCCCGGTTGATCCGGTTCCCGAATGGCGCATGCAGGACGAGCTGCATCCCGCCAGCCTCGTCGAAGAACCGCTCGGCCACGATCGTCTTTTGCGTCGGGACCGTTCCCAGGATCGCCAGGGTCTCGATCACGTACGCGACGATCTGCTCGGCCGCCGGCCGGTCCGCGCCGCACTCGGAGCAGAGCCACGCCACGGCCCCCTGGATGTCCGGCAGGCGGCTCGCCACTTCCTCGCGGACCTCGGCCACGGCGGCCGACAGCTCAATCGTCCGTCCGGGCGCCTCGCCCAGCCAGAACGGGATGGTCGGTGGGGCGCCCTGCGCATCCTCGACCCGGACCTTCCCCGACTCCACCTTCCGGATCCGCCAGGACCGGTTGCCCAAGAGGAAGATGTCGCCGGCCACGCTCTCGACGGCGAAATCCTCGTTGACCGTTCCGACGAATGTCCCCGCCGGGTCCTCGATCACCTGATAATCTGCAACATCCGGGATCGCGCCGCCGCAGGTGATGGCCGTGAGGAGCGCCCCGCGCCTGGCCCGCAGGCGGCGGTTCACCCGGTCCCAGTGCAGGTGGGCGGATCGCCGCCCCCGCCTCGTGGCCACGCCGTCCGCCAGCATCGTGAGAATCGCCTCGTACTCGCGCCGGCTCAGGTCGCAATACGGGTAGGCGCGCCGGGCGAGGGCGAGCATCTCGTGCTCCGTCTTCTCGTGCGACGCAACCGTGGCCACGATCTGCTGCGCCAGGATGTCCCGTGGGGCCTTGGGGATCACCACCCGATCCAGCCCACCGGCCCGGACCGCCCGGATGGCCGCGGCGCACTGGATCATCTCGTCCCGGGTGCCCGGAAAGAGAATGCCGCGAGGCGTGGCGCCCAGCCAGTGGCCCGACCGGCCCACGCGCTGGAGCAGGACGTTGAGCGACCTCGGCGCGCCCAGATGGCAGACCAGGTCCACGTGCCCGATGTCGATCCCCAGCTCCAGCGACGCTGTGGCGACGACCACCTTGAGCGTCCCCGCCTTCAGCCCCTGTTCCGCCTTCAGGCGGGTTTCCCGCGACAGGCTCCCGTGATGGGCCGCCACCACATCCTTTTCCAATCGCTGGGAGAGCTGATACGCCACCCGTTCCACGAGCTTTCGCGTGTTGACGAAGACGATGGTCGTCCGGACCCCCTTAGCGTGGGTCGCAATCCGGTCGTACACCTCCGCCCACATGGCGTGGCTGGCGACCGCACCGAGGGGTTGCTCCGGCACCTCGACGCGGAGGTCCAGATCCCGTCCGTGCCCCACATCCACGATGGCGCAATCCGGCGCTCCATCCGGCGTGAGGTTCCGGGTCCCGACCAGGAGCCGGCCGATCTCCTCAATCGGCCGCTGCGTCGCGCTCAGCCCGATCCGCTGCAGCGCCGCGCCCGCCAGGTCGTCCAGCCGCTCTAACGAGAGCGTGAGGTGCGCCCCGCGCTTGTCGGCCGCCACTGCGTGGATCTCATCCACGATCACTGTCCGGGCCGATGCGAGGTATCTCCGGCTGCTCTCCACCGTCAGCAGAATGTAGAGCGACTCCGGTGTGGTGATGAGGATGTGCGGCGGCCGCCGGCGCATGGACTCCCGCTCATTCGCCGGCGTGTCCCCCGTCCGCACCGCAACGCGGATCTCGGGCAGAGGGGTTCCGCGCTCTTCGGCAAGCTGCCGGATGGCTCTCAGGGGCTCCCGCAGGTTCTTTTGGATGTCGTTGGAAAGAGCCTTCAAAGGGGAGACGTACACCACCGAGGTCTGGTCTTCGAGCTTCCCATCCATGGCGCATCGAACCAGGCCGTCGATCGCCCACAAGAAGGCCGCCAGGGTCTTCCCGGACCCCGTGGGCGCGCACACGAGCGCATGCCGGCCCAGAGCGATGGCGGGCCATCCGAATTCCTGGGGTGGTGTCGGCGCGTCGAAGGCTCCGGCAAACCAGTCCCTGACGAGAGGGTGGAACCGGTCGAGACAGGCAGGCGTCGTCATGCGGGAATGCTAGGCGAGGATCGCTCCGGCGTCAACGAAGCATTACGGAACCCAGGCCAGCAGCTTGACCTCACCCCTTTACTCTGGTAGCGTCCTCATGCGCTGTTTTGATTCTCGCATTGCAGGTTCGGAAGGATGAGGACGCACGCCGACGAGGGAGGACCCATGAAAGCCATTCGCGTGCACGAGGTGGGCGGGCCGGACGTTTTGCAGTACGAGGAGATTCCCCTGCCGAGCCCGGGCCCGGGCCAGGCGCTCGTCAAGGTCGAGGCGATTGGACTGAACTTCATCGACTGCTATCTCCGAAGCGGCCTGTACAAGATCCCCCTTCCCTTCACTCCCGGGATGGAAGCGGCGGGGACAGTCACGGCGACAGCCCCGGGCGTCACCGAGGTCCGGACAGGCGACCGGGTGGCCTACGCGCCCCACATCGGCGCCTATGCCGAGTATGCGGCCGCGCCGGCCGATCGGCTGGTGAAATTGCCCGCCGGGATGGATTCCCATTCGGCCGCCGCCACGATGCTGCAGGGGATGACGGCGCACTACCTCGCCATCAGCACCCATCCCCTGAAGAAGGGGGATACGGCACTGGTCCACGCGGCCGCCGGGGGGGTCGGGCTCCTCCTGATCCAGATCGCCAAGATGCGCGGCGCGCGGGTCTTCGGCACGGTGTCCACAGAGGAGAAGGCGGCGCTGGCCCGCGAGGCCGGAGCCGACGAGGTCATCCTGTACACCGAGAAGGATTTCGAGGCAGAGGTGATGCGCCTCACGAGCGGGAAGGGCGTGAACGTCGTGTACGACTCGGTGGCCAAGACCACCTTCGACAAGAGCCTGAACTGCGTCGGGATGCGGGGCGTCCTGGCGCTCTTCGGTCAGTCCAGCGGGCCGGTGCCCCCGGTGGATCCGGCGCGCCTGGCCAAGAACGCGATCTTCCTCACGCGGCCCGGTCTGGGGCAGTACACGGCAACCCGGGCCGAGCTCCTCCAGCGGGCGGGTGATTTGTTCGACTGGATCGCCTCCGGCAAGCTCAAGCTCCGCATCAGCCGGACGCTGCCCCTCAAGGATGCCGCCGAGGCCCACCGCCTGTTGGAAGGCCGGAAAACGACCGGGAAGGTGCTGCTGATCCCGTAGGCTGCTGTGTTCGGCTGCAGGAGAATCTCGAATATCGAAGGACGAAGGTCGAAGGAAGGCCGTTCGCTATTCGATACTCCGCGCTCGATATTCGACCTTTGGCCCGACTCGATTGGGAACCCAGGCCTATCGTTGGCTGGCGCCTGCGGGCTCGGGTAGGATGGGCTGGACGGCGGGTGCGAGTGGAACAGGCGCCGGCTCAGGAGGTGATGCAGGCGGCGACGCCGTCGCCGGCCCCCTGACGTCACCTCGGATGAAGAACTCGGTGATGGCCTGGGGATCATCGGGATCGGTCGGAAGGCCGGTCAAATAGTTTACGGTCGCGCTGAAGACACCCTCCGGGATGGTTGCCGTCTCCGGCGGGAGATCGTGGAGTACCCGACGCATGAAGCCGGCCCACATCGGCGCCACCAATCGCCCCGCGCTCTCCTGGGAACCCAGGGAGCGCGGCTGGTCGTAGCCGACCCACAACCCCGCCGCCAGTCGGGGGGTGTACCCCATCAGCCAGAGATCTGCGGCATCCTGGCTGGTCCCGGTCTTGGCTGCCACGGTGTGGCCGGGGATCCTCGCTCGCTTGGCGGTTCCCCGCTCTACCGCGCCCTCGAGGACGCTGCTGACGAGGAACGCCACCTCCTCGGGAAGCACGCGCTCCCCCGCCACCTCGCTCGCCTCGAGGATGTCCTCGTTGGGAGCGGTCACCCGGCGAAGGCTCGTCGGTGCAACGCGGATCCCCCCGTCGGCCAGCACCCCGTAGGCGGAGGTGAGCTCCAGCAGGCTCACCTCGGACACGCCCAGCGCCAGCGCATATTCCCGCCGCAACTCCGATGTCAACCCCATCCGGTGCGCCAGGGAAATGACCGGCTCGATCCCCACCGCCTCCAGCAAACGGACCGTCGGAACATTGATGGATTCCTCCAGCGCCCGGCGTAACGTCACCGGTCCGCGGAACTGGTGGTCGAAGTTTTCCGGCTTCCACTCCACCATCCGGCCGTTCTGCGGGATCGAGTAGCTGACCGGGTAGTCATCCATCAGGCTCGCGGGATTGAACCCGTGGTCAAAGGCCGCAGCGTACACGAACGGCTTGAAAGCCGATCCGGGTTGGCGGCGGGCCTGGACCGCGCGGTTGAACTGGCTGCGGGCATAATCTCTTCCCCCCACCATGGCCCGGATCTGGCCCGTCCTTGGATCCAGGGCGACCAGCGCGCCCTCCAACGTGCCCTGGTCGGGGGCACCCGCTTTCCGCTTGGGGCCCTGCACCTTCTCGATCTCGGCGAGGCCCCGGCGGATGGCATCCATCGCCGCCCGCTGCATGTCCAGGTTCAGTGTGCTATAGATCCGCAGGCCGCCTTTGGCCAGCAGGATCCGTCCGTACTTCGGCTCCAGTTCTTTGCGCACATAATCCACGAAGGCGGGGGCAATGCCCCGGCCTTTGAAGAGCGGAGCCAGCGTGATCGGTAACCGCTTCGCGGCCCGGGCCTGGGCCGCGGTCACGTGTCCCTCCTTCTCCATGCGCCTCAGCACGTAGTCCCGGCGCTCCTTGGTCTTCTTCAGGTCGTTGAATGGCGAATACGTGCTCGGCGCCTTGGGAAGACCGCCCAGCACCGCCGCCTCGGCCAGCGTGAGCTGTCCCGCCGACTTGCCGAAGTAGGTCCGCGCGGCGGCCTCGATGCCGTAGGCCCCTCCCCCGAAATAGATGGTGTTCAGGTACATCTCCAGGATCTTGTCCTTGCTGTATATCCGCTCGATCTCCTGCGCGAGCTGGATCTCCTTGATCTTCCGGGTCAGGGTGCGCTCCGCGCTGAGGAACAGGCTCTTGGCGAGCTGCTGCGTGATGGTGCTGCCGCCTTCTTTGAGTCTCGCTGAGGCGAGATTGCGAATGGCGGCGCGCGCCATCCCCTTCAGGCTGATGGCCCCGTGCCGGTAGAATTGCGCGTCCTCCGCATCCAAGATGGCCTCCTGAACCAGCTTGGGAACGCGGCTCAGCGGGACGAAGATGCGGAACTCCGGGGCCAGCGAGGCGAAGGGCTCGTCCCGGTCCGAATACAGGATGCTCGGCTCGCCGGGCTGGAAGATCTCCAGCTTGTCGAGATGCGGGAGGTCCTGCTGCGGATCGGCCAGGAACGCCGAGGCCGGGAGGGCCTGCGTGCCGACCAGGATCGCCAGGACGAAACTGAGGATGAGGGTCCGGCAGCATGCTGCGCCGAAGCGTGGAGGCGAATCCATGACGTTGATATCGTATCACACTGACGGCCGGAAGAAAACGGACCTCGGCCCGCGGACGTTACCCGATCTGCCTCACCGATCGCTTGCAGGGATGGAATGTGACGGCGGCGGGTTCGCGGGCCGCGGACAGGACAGGTTCATGGCATCCCGTCCCCTCTGCAACGCCCTCACGTAGGCGTCGGGGAGGTTCTCTCCAAGGGGATGCTCCTCGGTCCACCACTTCGGCTCCGTGGTGTAGATCCAGACGTAGCCGTCGCTGACCCCGCTGGCGAACGCCACGGCGCGCGCAAACTGCTCGGGGTCCACGAGAAACCCCTCCTCCGGCGGATAGAGCGACGGATCATACCACCGGCAGGGATGCCCGGCCACTTGCGGATCCTGACACGTGCGCAGGGAATCGTAATCCAGCCAGAGACCGAATCCGATCTCCAGCCAGCGATCGTACTTGGCGGGATCGAGGGAAAGGTCCCGGCAGGGGCCCCGCAGGTTGGCATACGCCGACTGAAAGCGATCGCACGAGCGATACGGGTAGGAGAGCTCGAACCCATCGACTACAGTCGCCCGCCCCCCGACCCCCGCCAGCAGGCCGTCCACGAACGCGCCCAGGAGGCTGTAGAGTCTCTCCGGGAGCGGCCCACGCCCGAGGCACGTCGCGCTGGGGCCGAAAGCCAGGATGAGCGTGACGCCCGGGTACGCCGAGACGGCGGCTCGGCCGACCGACTGCCCGCGTCGAAACGCCTGCCGGCGATAGGCAGGAAACTCCTCGGTCGTGCGTCGAAGGCGGAAGTCGAAGGCGTTGAATCGGGGGATTTCGGTCCCCGGCTCGGCCTCCGCGTACGCTTCGGGGTCCACCATGAGCCCGCGCAGGCCCGCCTCGCGCGCCGCCCTGGCCGCCATCGCAAAATTCGCGATCAGGATGTCCCACGGCTCGTCGTCGAACATGTCAAATGGGCGGTCCGTGGCATTCAGATTGATCCGCAGGAAGTTGTGCCCGAAGCGGCGGAACGGAACTTGCCGCACCGTATCCACGAAGGACCGGAAGTCCTCGTCGCCGTACCGCCGTTCCAGGACGGACCACGTGAAGGACCGCGAAGACCCGCCCGCCCCAGGGATCCGCGCCTGGAGCACCACGCCGTCGAACGGCTTGGTTTCCATGGCGGCGATGTGGCGGCGGACGAAGTCCTGATCCGGCTCGAAGGACGGCCAGGCGATGACGCGGGCGCAGGCCGGCAGCACGGCCGTCCCGACACACAACATGAGGTAAGCGCAGTTTCTGGCGAAGGCGGACACTTTTCCCCCGCCGGAGAGCCATGCCATTCGCCCTCTCCATCGTGCCAGGATCATCCAACGCGCCCCCCGTGCCGCGTCGGATTTCCTTTCGGCCGATCCGACCCCTGTGGTAGGATGTCGCCGCTTTCAACCAACCCTGCTTTCGCCACGGAGGAACCCATGGGGACAGCGCTCTTCCAAACGAACCTCCCGGGCCTCAGCCTCAAGGGCCGGGGGAAGGTGCGGGACATCTACGATCTGGGGGGGACCCTGCTGATCGTCGCTTCGGATCGCATCTCGGCATTTGACGTGGTGATGAATGATCCGATCCCGGACAAGGGGAAGATCCTCACCCAGATTTCCGCCTTCTGGTTCGGCCAGATCGCCGACCTTGCCCCGCACCACCTGATCAGCACGGACGTGGCGACCTTTCCGCCCGCCTGCCGCGCCTACGCCGAGAGTCTCCGGGACCGGTCCATGCTGGTCAGGAAGGCCCGGGTCGTTCCCTTCGAGTGTGTGGTCCGCGGATACCTCAGCGGCTCGGGATGGAAGGAGTATCGGGAGAGCGGCAGCGTGTGCGGCATCCGTCTGCCTAATGGCCTGGTGGAGTCGGATCGCCTGGAGGAGCCCATCTTCACCCCGGCGACCAAGGCAGAGCTGGGCACGCATGACCTGAACGTGTCCTTCGATCACATGGTCCGGGACCTGGGTGGCAAGCCGGCGGAGCGCCTCCGCGACCTGAGCCTCGCGGTCTATCGCCGGGCGCGCTCCGTCGCCGAGGCCCGCGGCATCATCCTGGCCGACACCAAGTTCGAGTTCGGTCTGGCCGACGACACCCTGATGCTGGTGGACGAGGTGCTCACCCCCGACTCCTCCCGGTTCTGGCCCAAGGATCAATACAAGCCGGGCGGCCCGCAGCCTTCCTTCGACAAGCAGTTCCTGCGCGACTACCTGCTCTCCATCAAATGGCCCCAGAAGCCCCCGCCCCCGCCGCTGCCCGCGGAGATCGTCGCCAAGACGCGGGAAAAATACCTGGAGGCCTATGCTCGGCTGCTGGGGAAGCCAGCGCCGTTCGCGTAGAAGACCAAGGAGCGTTCGGCGGTCCGACCGTTCAGCGGTCCGACCGTACCCACGAACTGCCGAACCCACGAACAGCCGAACGTTTTTCAATTCCCCGTGAGGGCCTGCCGAAGATGCGGTGGAATCGGCACGGCCTTGTTGGTGTCGTAATCCAGCCAGACAGCCACGCCGGTTCCATCGCCGATTAGCTCGTCGGCCCCTTTCCGGAAGATCCCGTACTCCAGGACAAAGCTTCGGTTTCGAATCTCCCGGCAGCGCACCCCTACCTCCAACTCGGCCGGGTAGTACACCTGGAGGCGATAATTGAACGTCTGCGACACGACGACCGGCCCCTGCCGCCCGCCGCCCTCGTCGCGTCCGGTCCAGCCCGTGAAGGCTTCGAAGTAGCCAACCCGCGCGGATTCCAGATACTGGAAATAGATGATGTTGTTCACGTGGCCCATGGCGTCCATGTCACCCCATCGGACCGTGACGGGCCACCAGAAGCGGAAATCGGCGCGGGTCGGAGAGGGAAGACGCTCGGTCAAAGTTCCGCTCCTCTGCAAGCACTTTGCAGACGGCGATGATTTCCTCGGGGCCTGCAGGTAGCCACCGGTCGGAGTATCAGCGCCCCTTCCGGGGCTTGATCTTGCGAAGCTTGGGAACGAGCTTCAAGATGGCGCGCCGATCCCGTTCGTAAGAACTGCGGGGGACCTTCCGGCCGACGCTCGGCGACTTCCGACGCATGAGTTGTTTCCTCCCGGCACACTCTACCCTTGCCGTCACGCGATTTTCAAGCCTTTTCGCAGTACGCTGGAGTTTACAGCAGCCAGCCTTTCGCGGTATAAGAACCCAGGAGGACTGATGGGTCGCGAGATCTCAGCCGGTGTGGTGCTGTTCCGGGTCAGAGAACAGCGGGAGTACCTGCTCCTCGATTACGGAGCCCATTGGGATTTTCCCAAGGGGCACATCGAGAAGGGGGAAGATCCGCAGACCACGGCCGCCCGCGAGCTCCAGGAAGAGACCGGCATCCGCGACGCCCGGCTCATCCCCGGCTTCAAGGAGGGGATGCGCTACTTCTACCGCAAGGCCGGGGAGGGCATGCTGAAGGTGGTCATCTACTTCCTGGCCGAGACGGCCATGGGCAACGTCACGCTCTCCTCCGAGCATTCCGGGTACCTCTGGCTCCCCTACGAGGAGGCGCTGAAGCGCCTGACCTTCAGCAACGCTCGCGACCTGCTCGCCAAGGCACACACCTTCCTGGATGCCAAGCCACCCGGTCCCATGTGAGTTGCGAGTCGATCCGACACGTGCGCGCCTCGATCCCCTGGAGTCGAACCATGCCTTTCATCCAGGCAAACGGCATCAACACCTACTACGAAACCGCCGGGGACGGCGAGCCGCTGGTGCTCCTGCATAACGATGCGATGAGCGTGGATGTGTGGCACCGCCTGCTTCCGCACCTTGCCGCGGGGCGCCGCGTCATCGCCTACGATCGCCGGGGGCACGGGAAGAGCGGGGTGCCGTCGCGCGAGGCGCCCTACACCGTCGAGACGCTGGCCGAGGACTTGCGAGCGCTGCTGGATGGGCTGGGAATCTCGAGGGCGGACCTCTTCGGATGCTCGGGCGGCGCGAGCACGGCGCTGGGCTTCGCGCTCGCGTATCCGGAGCGCGTGCGATGCCTGATTCTCGCCGAGCCGCCCATCCTCGGTCTACAGCGGGATCATCCGATCGACACTGCCGGCCTCAACGGGGAGACGATCGCCCGGATCTTGCGGGAAGAGGGCGTGGCCGCCGGTCTCGAGTACTGGTTCGGGCGCATCCTGCCGCCCGCCAGGGTTGCGGCACTCCTCCGCAGCCGGTACCGCCCGCTCCTCCTGTCGCGGCCGCCCTGGATCATCGAAGGGATCATCCGCTCGGCCGGGGCCTTCAACCCGGCGGCGCGCCTGGCCGACGTGCGCCAGCCCGTACTTCTGATCGTGGGCGAAAAGACCCACCGCCAATTCTCCAGTGTGGCGGAGGTTCTGGCAGCCCAATTGCCCAACGTCCGCCGCCTCATCCTGCCGGGGGTCGAGCACGCGACGCTGCTGGAACCCTCCGACACGCTCCTGTCCGCCGTCCGGGAGTTTCTTCGAAGCGAGGAACCGGCCGGCTGACACCGAGGCTCGAAGATCAGCCGTCTATCCCGGCGCCCCGAGGGACATCCCGAGGACACCCAAGCTGACGCTTGGGTACCCGATCGTGCGGTGGGGGGGTACCCAACGTGTCCGTTGGGTCCGGTCCGGTCGCCGTGTCACGACTGTAACGTGACTGCGGCGCGGAGGAGGCCGTAGGCCGCGGGTACCCGCACAGCGGGTGCGAAGCAAGACGGCCCCACCCAGCCCAGGTGCGCTGGGTGCCGTCGCGAGCCGGCATCCGCAGGGGTGCCCCCGGGGCGCCGCCACACGGAAGAAGGTTCGCGCACAGTCGACTAGTCCCCTCCCCCCTTCACCCGCGCCGCGATGCTCCGCGCCGCCAGGACGCCCGAGGCCGAGGCCTGGACCAGGCCACGGCTGACCCCGGCGCCATCCCCCACGGCGTGAAGGCGCGCGATCTCCGTCTCCAGGCCCGTACCCAGCCGGAGCTGGAGCGAGTAGAACTTCACCTCGACCCCGTAGAGCAGCGTGTGCACCGAGTTGACGCCGGGCGCTAGCCGGTCGAGCGCCTCCAGCATCTCCAAAATGTTTGCCAGGTAGCGGTACGGCAGCACGAGGCTGAGATCGCCCGGGGTGGCCTGGCGGAGCGTCGGCTCCACGAGACTCCGCTCGATCCGACGCGGCGTGGAGCGCCGGCCCTGGCGCAGGTCGCCCAGACGCTGGACGATGACCTCGCCCCCCAGCATGTTGGCCAGCCGGGCGATGTGCTGGCCGTAGGCGATCGGCTCGCGGAAGGGCTCCGTGAACGTCTTGCTGACGAGGAGCGCAAAGTTGGTGTTGGCGGTCTTGCGATGGGCGTAGCTGTGCCCGTTCACGGTGTACAGGCCGCCCAGCTCCTCCCGGATCACCTCGCCGTACGGGCACATGCAGAAGGTGCGGACCATGTCCTCGAAGCGGCGGGTGTAATAGATGATCTTGGCCTCGTAGGTAGCCCGCGTGATCTCTTCCATGACGGAGGCCGGGACCTCGATCCGGACGCCGATGTCCACGGGATTGATCGAGGTGTGCAGCTCCAGTCGCTCCGCCTCCTTGGCGAGCCAGGCCGACCCCTCCCGTCCGGGCGCCAGGACGACGTAGTCGGCCGCGATCTCCGTGCGGTCCTCCAGCCGCACGCCCCCGGCCGCCCTGCGGCCGTCCACCAGCACCTCGGCCACCGGCGCCCCACACCGGATCGCCACCCGCCCGCCCAGGTGCGCCCGGAGCTTGCCCAACAACTCCTCGCACCCCTCGGTCCCCAGGTGGCGGTAGCGACTCGGGATGAGCTTCATATCCAGCCGCGCCGCTTGGCGCTGGAGGGACGCCACTGCCTCGGCGTCCGACCCGTACAGCTCCGCCGGCGCGCCGAAGGTCCGGTAGGTGTCATCCACGTACTCCACCAGCTCGGCGAGCTGGCCCGGCGTACAGTGCTGGTCCATGAAGCCGCCGATCTCGGTGGAGAGCGCCAGCTTTCCGTCGCTGTAGGCGCCGGCCCCACCCCACCCGGTCAGCATGGACCCCTCGCGGCCGAGGCGCTGTCGTTCAGCCAGGTCCGGTCCCTTTTCGAGGAGCAGGATGCCGTCCACGCCGGCGCGCGTGAGCTCCAGGGCCGCAAAGATCCCCGCCGGTCCCGCCCCCACAATGATGACCCGGTATCGTTGTGTCATGGCACGTGTCACCCCTTCCACCGAACGACAGGACGTGCGAGGCCTGCTCTCCTCCCCAGCATTCAGACGGCCATGCGGCTGGGAAGATCGTACGGCTCCCCCAGGAGGTGGATGTTCCCGATGCGCACGCGGGTCAAGCCGGCGGCCTTTGCAGCCGCCAGGGCTTCCTCGGCGTGCGCCTGGGACGTCACGGGAAGATCGTGCAAGTAGAACTGGGGGGAGAACGCCAGGAGGCTGTACGGGATGTCCGGGTTGAGGCCAGCGACGAATCGAGCCAACGCCCCCACCTCCGCCGCGTCCACGTACCCCGGCACCAGGAGGGTGCTGGCCACCACGACCGGCGGCGCCGCCCGGGCGCCGGCCAGCTCGGCCGCGAGGCGGAAGTTCTCCAGCGTCCACCGATTGGAAAAGCCCGTGAGGGCGCGGTGGATGCCCTCGTCCCAGGCCTTCAGGTCAAACTTGATGCAGCCCCCCGATGCCACCGCGATGCCCATGGCCCGGCGCAGCCATCGCGGATGCATCGTCCCGTTCGTCTCCCAGCAGATCCGCAGGATCCGCTCCGGCGTCCGCCGCCGCGCCAAGACCGAGGTGGCCACCGAATGCGGGAACTGGGGGCTGGGATCGCCGCCGAAGTAGCAGATGCAGGCCGTGCGGTCATCCACCTGCGCCGCCAGCGCGGCCGGGGTCACACCCTCGCCGGCGCCGGCGGCCCCCCGGTAATGCCAGTTCTGACACCCCAGACAGTTGAAGGAGCAAGCCTGATAGAAGACGGCGAGGTTCCTGTAGCCGTACTCGGGCCCGGGACGGTGGGACCACGTGGGATAGCCGACACCCGTCCCGGCCGGACAGACCCAATCGGCCACGCAATTCGTGGGCAGGGGGTCGAAATACCAGCTCAGGTTCCCCTGTGTCGGCGCGCCGCCGACCAGGCGGCCGCCCACGTTCCGGCGCAGGCCGCAGTAGCCCCGCTCATCGCAGGGGATCCGGCACTGGTTCGCACACAGGTCACATAGGATGCCGTCGGGGTCGCGGAGCGGTTCAGGCGGGAGTCGGAATGCGCGCCGGGTCCGCGCGTGTGCGCGGGCAATCTGGGCGCGCAACGCGGGTGGGTCGGCCCGGATGCACGGCGCGCACGCCCCCAGGCTCGATGCGGTAAGCGGCGACCAGGAGCCGCAGACGCGACAACGGGCCATTTGGGTGCAGCCTAACGAAAGATATTCCCCGGAGTCTGGCGCTGCTTTGCCTCTTCCTCGGCCAGCAACCGGTGGTAGCCCTCGCACTCGGCAAAGTTCATGGCGCAGACGTCCTCCACGGTCTTCCCGGCCATGACCTTGATCCGCTTCTGGCAGCCCGCGATGCAGTATCCACCGGCCGGGTACATGGAGGCGAAGTCGTTTGCCACCTGATGCCAGTAGGGACAAACCTCGGCTGGCTTGTCGGAAGAATCCCTGGAGGGGCTCATCGTAACTCCTTTGGCGCCCGTTTCCATGTGGCGCCATTCACAATATACGCCTCATTGCGGGCGCGGTCAAACCCGCGCGACAGGACGCCGGCCAAGGTCCGCTCTTGAGAACAAGGCCCGGCTATCCCTTCGCCGGATGTCTCCTGATGGACGCCGCCAGGACGCGCCCTCCCCGCAGGCGGCATGTGAACGGCGCCCCATGATCCGGCGGCGTGGGCTCGGACGGGAAGAAAACCAGGTGGGCAAAACATCGGCAGTCCGACGCCCCGAAGCCCCGGACCGGATACGTGGCATCCGGCATGTGTCGCACCATCGCGTTCGTCCGGCATTCCCCGCCGGCGGTCCAGGGCCAGACCCAGACCTGCTGAACGCTGGCCGCGGCCCGCAGACGGTCAATGTGCCAGTGAAACCGCTTGCGCCGCCGGAGATGTCGCAGGAGGCGGGACCACAGGTTCCGCTTGGCCGAGCCGGTGTAGACGTACCAGCCGCGCTCGATGCGGCAGGTCCCCCGCCGCGTCAGGGTGATGTGGCAGGCTCGCGGGAGCCAGAGGACCAGGCAGTACACACCCGATGTCCTTCTCGCGTCCTCATACGGGGCGTCAATCAGCATGGATTTCCTGTTCGTCATCGCACCTCGGACCTTGGACGTTGGACATCGGACCTTGACCCGCCCCGTTCGGGAACAGGCCGGGTTAGATGTGCAATTCGATGACGTCGCCTTCCTGGACGACATAGTCCCGCTGGACCCGCTGGCCGCTGAACTTCGTGCCGCCCCACACGCGGGCGAACTTCAACTGTTGGGCGAAGTCCTTGTGGATGGCCGCCGCCATCCCCACGATCGTGCTTCCCCGCGGGAGGACGACGGGGGACTGCATGGAAGGTTCCTTCCCCGGAGGTTTCGAGTATACCCGCACGATTCCCAGCCCGTCGTAGATCATGCGCCGGAGGGATTCCAGCCCCAACCCGGTCTCCACCGACACCGCCTGAATCGGAAACCGGGAACTGTAATAGGACCGCAAGATATCCAGGGCCGCCTCGGCCGACGGCGCATCCGCCTTGTTGGCGACGAGCAGCGTCCCCACGTGCGCCCAGCCCAAGGGGGGCGGAGGTGATCCCGGGGAGACCAGCGCCACCTTGCTTCGCCCCAGGATGGCAATCACCTGCTCCACATCCTCGAGCGGCGAGGGGTTGGCCGCGTCTACGACCAGCAAGGCCAGGTCTGCCGGCCGGACGAGACTGGGCACCCAGGATTCCATGTACTCGTCCGAGATGGCCGGCAGGTCCACGAGCTGGATCTGGATGTTGATGAACGGCATCATGCCGGCGATCGGGCGCCGCGTGGTGAAGGGGTAGTCGCCGACCTCGGGCTGCGCGTTGCTGAGACACTTCACCAGGGCTGACTTCCCCGCGTTGGGAGGTCCCACCAGGACCACTTGGCCGGCGCCCTCCCGCTCCACCGAGGCGGAGAAGCCGCCACGCCGGCGCCGGGCCTGCTCCGCCTCGGCACGCAGCTTGGCCAGCCGCCGCTTCAGGTCCCCCTGGAGGTGCTCCGTCCCCTTGTGCTTGGGAATGAGGGCGAGCATCTCCTCGAGGGCCGCCACCTTCTCCTCAGTCGTCCTGGCGGCCTTGAAGCGCTTGTCCGCCTCGAGGTATTGCGGGGTCAGATTTGCAGGCATGGCACACCAGACTGTCCGAGCGGAGGAAACCCTACCTTTGTGCCACCCACAACCACTTCAGGTCGCCGCCGCCGGGGAGCGGAAACGGATTGAAGGCCTCTCGCCGGCTCGGGCAGAATCCAGCTGCCGCCAGGTGTCCCTCGATGTCTTCCGGCAGCCAGTAGCGTTCGATGATCTCCTCCTCGAATCGCTCGTAGCGATCCCCGCCACGGAGGAAGCCGGTCACCAGGCCTTTCGCCAGGCGGGTGTCGGGATCATAGCTCATCTGGTACACCGTAGAGGCATGCGACGTCTCGATGAAGTGCGTGACTCCGCCCCAGATCCGGCAAAAGGTCGCCTCGGTATTCACATCGAAGACGAAGAGGCCGCCTGATCGCAGCGCGCCGGCCACGCCGCGGAACGTGGCCTCGAGGTCCTCGGCGAAGAGCAGGTGGTTCAGGGTATCGTAAAAGGACGTCACCAAACCCACCGGCTCCCCGATGTGGAGGGACCGCATGTCTTGCTGGACGAACTCGATTCGCTGGCCCGCATCCAGCGCCTTCTGCTTGGCCTGTGCCAACATGGCCTCCGAGGCGTCCAGTCCCACAACTGTCCAGCCGGCTTTGGCCATCAGGATGGCCAGGGTCCCCGTGCCACAGCCAAGATCCAGATGCCGCCCCGGCGAAAGCCCATGCTCGCGGCAGACGGTGGTCACCCGTCGAAATGCCTGGCGGCTGAAATCCAGCGATCCCTCCCAGTCGTAGGCCTCGGCGAACCGTCGGTACGCGGGCAGGGGCATCCTACGGGACCCACTCGGCCGGAAAAACGTTGAACCCCCGCGGGGCGCGCGGATCCTTCTCCAACCGCGACCCGCGGGTGGACGCGAAGACGAGCTGCCGGCCGTCCGGCGAGAACACGGCCTAGTGTCCTGAGTTAGAAAGTCGCAGCATAAATCAGCGGGCCTCGGGGTGCCCCCGGGGGCGGGACGCGACGCATGGCCAGAGCCGTCAATGCATCCGATTCGTTACACCTTAACTTAGTGGCGATGGGCTTAAAGCTCCCAGCCGCATTCCGGGCAAAACAGGCGCAACACCTCGAGCCGGCCGAGGACACTCGTCTCTCGCTCCAACGTGGTGACGGAGCGGCAGCACTCGGGGCAAGGCACCCCGACGAATCCGTCCGGAATCCCCAGGTAGCCCTTCTCCACGTTCCCGCAGCCCCCGCAGAGCAGGCGCTGCACTTCGTCGATGCGCAGTTCGGTCTCGGCCGACCAATCGCACTCCGTGCACGTGATCACCGCGCCATACGCACGGCTGGGTCGTGCGTCGGGATCCGGCCCGATCACAAAGCGGGTGAAGGACGTCAACACGATCGCCCCTCAACGAGCAGGCTTCCCCTGATTCGCACCGAGCCCCGACTGAGCCTCGAGGCGGGGCGCCTTGCCCGGGAAGGCATCCCGACCGATCTCACCACTCGAACTCGATGATCACCGGATTCTCGCCCACCGGCGCTGCCGACGGGGCGCCACCCTTCCCCGCCTCGATTTCCAGGGTGATCTCAGCGTTCAGGACGTACTCCAAGAACTGATCCCGCTGCTCGCTCGTCAGGAGTGTCAGGACGAACGTCCGGTCATCGGCGCGGCGGAACACAGCGGGCAGGGAGCCCCGTTGCGAGGAAAAGAGCATGCGCTCCCTCCCGATCAGGGGCGTCATCCGGAACAGCGGGCCGAGGCCGTATCCGGTGTCGCTCGACAGCTCCTGCCGGACCGCCACGACGTGGGACAGCTCGGGTGGGGGCTGATCCGGCAGCTCCGGGTGATACAGCAAGAGGACGTCGCCAAATCGAAACTCGGGGAGCCGTTCGGTCCTGCTCGGACGGAGCAGCTCCCACGATCTCAGCACCCCCTCCTGGATCTCTATCCAGAGGTCCGGGTTCAATCGGACCAGAAATACCCGGTGATCCTCAACCAGCTCCATCCATCGCATTGTGGTCCCTCAGCCCGCACGGGCGGGCATTGCTGGATCGGATCCATGGCCTTCAGGCCGGACCAGCTGCCAGCGCCTTTTCGTGGTACGGCTTCAGGCAAGCATAGATGGCGAAGTTGAGGGGCGTCGGCACGCCCGCCTCGCGCCCGTACCGCACCACGGTGCCGGCCAGCGTCTCCACCTCCAGGCGATTCCCCTGGCTCATGTCGTGGGCCAACGAGGATCGCATTCCGGGTTGCAGGCCGCGGGCAAAGGCCACCGCCCGATCCACCGCATCTGTGGACAGCCCGACTCCCTTTGTACGGGCTACCGCCGCCACCTCTTCCATCACGCCGCGGTAAAAGGCCAGCGTCTCCGGGCACGCCAGGATCTCGCCGATGCTGAGCCGCGTGAGGGCTGTGACGCCCCCCTGGGCGCAGATGAGCAGGAACTTCTCCCAGAGGTCAACCTGGATCTGGGTCGAAAGCGCCGCATTGATGCCGGCGCCCGTCAGAACGGCGAGGATCCGCTCTGCGCGGGGCGTGGCGCGACCGTCCTCCTCGCCGAACTTGAGCGACCGGGGACCGGCCGTCTGGCTGATCACCCCCGGAGCGCTGATCGTGGAGAGGATGTGGACCACGCCCGCCATCACGTGCTCATCCCCCAGGATGGCGGCCAGCCTCTCTCGATTGTCCACGCCGTTCAGGAGGCACAGGACGACCGTCTGGGGACCAACCATGGGGCGGATCTGGGATCCGGCGGCGTCGGTATCGTAGCCCTTCACGCAGAAGAGGATCAGATCCACCGGGCCGACTGCGTTCGGGTCATGAGTCGCCTTCGCGCGAACGTGGAAGTCGCCGGCGGCGCTTTTCACCTGCAGGCCGCTCTTCCGGATGGCCTCCAGGTGAGCGCCTCGCGCGATGAAGGTTACATCCTCGCCCTTACGGGCCAGCAGGCCACCGAAGTAGCCCCCGATCCCCCCACTGCCCATCACCGCAATTTTCATGAGAAATCAACCCCCTGGTCGATTTCGAATTTCGGATTTGGGATTTGGGATCTCCAATCCGAAATCCGGGTACCCCCCGGGTGTCCGAAATCTCACATTGATCGAAGCGTCTTATATCACTGCGAATGCGACCCCTTCAAGGGAAAAGCCCCCCGGCTGGAACGAATCCCGTCCTCCAGCGTATCGACCCGGGGATTCCTCGTCCACAGTATTCTGTACGAGCCCCCCACGGCGGGCGGCGCCCTCAACAAAATGGCCGCGGCTGCGCACCCGATACGCGGAGGGCAACCGCGGCCATATCATAAAATCCTGCGGACGATCAGCGGAAGTCGCCGTCAGAGAATCGAAGCTGCCAGCCCGACCCTCGCACACCCACCTGAAACCGACTATCATACCGGCCAACGGACCGCGGGCCCAACTGGGTTTCCCGGCTGGCCATGGCCACGACCCGATGAGCCCCGACGTCCAGGTTCGCCGGGAGGACATCGTTCGGGTTCATGGTCAGGTACGGAGCGGAGGTCTCGCGTGCGGGGTCCACCTCCACATAGACCTTCAACTGATACGGGGTGCCGTTCACGAACTGGCCTCGCGTGGGGTCCCCGGCGTATTGCCCTGGGACGGTGACGCTGGCCTGGCTCGGCGGCGGGGGCGGCGCGGCACCCGGATATCCCGGCGGCGGCACCGGCTGGAGCGGGCCGCCCTGCTGTGTCCCTTCCGGCGTCTTCTTCTCCGTCGCATCGCCGATCAGCGCCCCGGCGGCCGCCCCGCGCTCGGCCTTATCGAGCTGCTCGGCGTACTCCTTGACCGCCTGAACGGAGGAGAGGACGTCCAGGAAATGCAGGCCCCGAATAGAAGAATCCTCGCTAGTGTGCTGTAACAGAAATAGCTTGACAATCAGGTGCTGTATGTGTACAAGGGCTCATGTTTACTCCAGCGCGGGCGCTCACGATCGACGAGAATCAGCGGAAGCGACTCCGGTTCCTGGCGAACTCGGGCAAGACACCGCAGAAGGTGGCCCTGCGGGCCCGGATCGTCCTGCTGGCCAGCGAGGGCGTCCCCAACAACGCCATCGCGGCGCGGCTGGGCACCAGTCGCCCGACGGTGCTGCTGTGGCGGAGCCGGTTTCAGGCCCGGGGGGCGCCCGGGCTGCTGAAGGATGCGCCGCGGCCGGGCCGCAAGAAGGCTCTCTCGCCTGCGGTCGTGAAGCGGGTGGTCGAGGCGACCTTGCGCAGTACCCCGCGGGGGGCGACGCACTGGAGCACCCGCACCCTGGCCAAGGCCCAGGGCCTCTCCCACATGACGGTCCAGCGGATCTGGAAGCAGCATGGGCTGCAGCCGCACCGGGTGGAGACTTTCAAGCTCTCCCGCGATCCCCACTTTGTCGAGAAGCTGCGCGACGTGGTGGGGCTGTACCTCGATCCGCCGGACCGGGCCGTGGTCCTGTCGGTGGACGAGAAGAGCCAAATCCAGGCCCTCGACCGGACCCAACCGGGGCTGCCGATGAAGCGGGGCCGCTGCGGCACGATGACCCACGACTACAAGCGCCACGGGACCACCACCCTCTACGCGGCCCTCTGCCTGCTCGATGGCAAGGTCATCGGCCAGTGTCTGCCCCGGCACCGCAGCCAGGAGTTCCTCCGCTTCCTCCGTACCCTCGATCAGCAGACGCCGGCGGCCCTGGACCTGCATCTCATCGTGGACAACTACGGCACCCACAAGAGCCCCCCGGTCCAGCGCTGGCTCCACCGCCACCCGCGCTTCCATCTCCACTTCACGCCCACGGGCAGCTCCTGGCTCAACCTGGTCGAGCGCTGGTTCCGCGAGATCACCCAGAAGCGCATCCGTCGCGGCAGCTTCGCCAGCGTCAAGGAGCTCCTGGCCGCGATCCAGGAGTACCTCGATGAGTACAACCGCGCTCCCAAACGCTTCGTCTGGACCAAGAGCGCTGACATGATCATGGCGAAGGTCGATCGTTGTAAAGCAGCGTTAGTTACACAACACTAGTAGGCCCGATACGTCTGGGAGTCCAGGAAAGGTCCGGCATTCTTCTCACCCGCAGCCTCGACGTCCGATTTGAAGCGATCCATCAGCGACGAGAGCCGTGATTCGAAGCGCCAGCTCATGAGCCTGGAGATCTGCCCGGCAATCTTCAGGACAACCGCGGAGGGTTGCTCGTCGCCGAGCCCAAGGATGCGGCGGACGAGGCCGTCCACCAGGAACAATGCGCCAACGATGATCCGTGGAACCTTTTGCGCAGCGGCTTCCCACCTGCTCTCGACCGGCTTTCCCAGCTCGCGTGCCAGCTGACCCAGAACCACGCCAGGAACCTGCGCGGACAGTGAAATGTTCGACGCGAACTTGTTCAAATCAAGCCCAGTCTTGAGTGTGGGAAGAACAAACCCCGGATCTTGGAAAAACGTCTGCCAATGGCTGTAAAGCGCCTTCTCGTCCCATCTGGCGGAGTGCTTCGAAGAGTTCCGGCGCCGCAAAGCGGTCGATCTGGCCATCAAATTCTGCTGCGGGAGATGCCGGACCAGTCGGGCTCAATCGCTGGGGATAGGCATCGTGGACCCGCCGGGCCCAGTCCGACAGAACAGCCATGAAATCCGGAAAGTCCGGAAACGGGGGTAACGCGCCAACCTCTGCGTCGGCGTAGCGGACCTGCCACATGCCCTCCTTGAATTCGACCACCGCGGTGTCCCTCGGCTGGCCAGTCAGCAGAGAGTATACCTCGGCGACCGCCAACAAGAACCGCTTATCGGGGCGCAGGCGGTACGCGTCGGCCAACGCCTGGCGCATGTTCTCGGGGGGAACCGAGAGGACATCGGGGATCTGGAGGGACTGGGAAGGGAGGGAGGTGGGTCGGGCAGGTTTCGGTGATGATGTCTGCCCGAAGGGAAACCGTGGGGCCTCACAGCCTGCTAGGAGCAGCAAAGGGATGATGAAGCACGCGACGGGGTGGCGCATCCTCCCTCCTTCTCGATGGGGCAGGCCGGAGAGGCCTCCTGAAACCGACTCACAGCATCGGATCGTATGGTTTCAGAGAATCAGCGACGATCGGATCGCGGTCTCCTCCATTCTCCTGCCTGGTGATCACTTCCCACCTTGTGGCTCTCTAACAGACCGTCCCGGGCCCGTCACGCTCTCGATCCATGGGTGATCCTTCCAGGCATCAGCGCGGCTCGCTGCGGTTCATAGCCTGATCTCATGACGGTGGCTCGGCGGTTACCTGGCTAGGGGACGTACTGGTCTCGGTTGCTTAACCTGAAACCTGCGTGAAAACTCCCTACTTCTCCCCTTGTGCAATGTAACGTATAGATGCGAAATGCGCCGATTCCTTTGGCCGTACATGACCACGGGCGAACCTCACTGAAAGTGCGGTTTCTCCGGGGCCGCATCCCGCGTCGTCTATAGCGGGCTCTGTGGGCATATGCGAGGTGTTCCTGCACGGGTGGCGCATCGTTGTCATGAAGAATGCGCCGGTTTCAGGTTAACGTATATGTCCTCTATACGCTGGGGTGCTTCGAGCCTCGTGCAGTCCTTGGCGCCTGGCGGTTGAATCCGGTCCGGGCTCATTCTCCCTCGAACCGCAACTCCCGCGTCATCAGTTGCCCCACCGCCTGGCGGGGATCCTGGCCCTCGAAGAGGACACGGTGCACGGCCCGGCAGATGGGCATCTCCACTCCATGACGTTCCGCCAGCGCCACCGTGGAGCGGCAGGTATTCACTCCCTCCGCCACCGCCCCCAGGCCGGCCAGGAACTCCTCCAGCCGCGATCCCCTGGCCAGGGCCATTCCCACGCGACGATTCCGCGAGAGATCACCGGTACAGGTGAGGATCAAATCGCCCATCCCGGCCAGGCCGGCGAACGTCTTGGCCTGTGCGCCCATGGCCACGCCCAGTCGCGTGATCTCGGCCAGCCCCCGGGTGATGAGGGCCGCCCGCGCATTGGGTCCGAGGTTCAGGCCGTCCACCGCGCCGGCGGCGATGGCGATGACGTTTTTCACGGCGCCGCCCAGCTCCACGCCCAGAGGGTCGGTGCCGGCATAGACGCGCAGTGCGTTCCCGCTGACCGCCCGCTGGACTGTCCGGGCAACGTCTCCATCCGCGGCCGCGGCCACGATGGCTGTCGGGCGCCCCACCACTACCTCGCGCGCAAAACCGGGGCCCGACAGCACCGCGAGGCGTGGGTGATGCACGGGTGGCAGCACCTCGCGCATGATTCCTGACATCGTGGAAAGGCTCTGCACCTCGATTCCCTTCGTCGCGCTCACCGCTAGGGCCCGCGGGTCGAGATGAAAGCGCGCCCGCTCCAGGACGCCACGAAACGCGTGGGACGGCACAACGAAGATGGCCAGTCGCTGTCCCGACAGGGCAGCTTCGAGGGACGAAGTGGGTCGAACGGCCTGAGGGATTCCCACGCCGGGAAGATAGGCGGCATTTTCCCGCCGTTGCTCTATCTCGACCGCCAACGCCGCTTCGAAGACCCAGAGGGAGACGCGCGCGTACCGCTCGGCCAAGATCACGGCCAGCGCGGTCCCCCACGCCCCCGCCCCCACGACCGCCACGGATTCCAGAGGCGTCCGTCGCTCTTCCCCCATCAATCCCCCCCTTTGTCCCCCCCGTTGCCGCTGGAATCCATCTGGTAATCCTCCAGGTCGATACTCAAGCCCAAAAGCTCCGGGGCATCCACGTCCAGTCCGTATTTTTCCAGGACGTTCAGGATCAGGGCCTTGGCCAGGTCGCCCACGGCGGGATTGCGAAGCAGCGCGATCAATGGCTCCACCGGGCGGGGCTCCGCCCAGGCTTTCAGCACCTGGGTCGCCACGGCCAGGAGCGTTTCGTCCTCGCCCATGAACTGCTCCAGGACGGCCGGGATCACCGGCCCGCCGATAGCCAGGAGGCGCCGGACCTCGACATCCACCTCGGCGTTGGTCAGATCCCGTCCTCGCAGCTCGTCAAACCGCTCGCGGATCTGTTCCCGTATGCGCTCTTGCTCGGCACTGTCCACGCCCACCTCTCTTTGATTGCGGATTGCCGATTGCGGATTTCGGATTGAAATTCCGCATTCCACACTCGGCATTCCGCATTCCATTTCAGGGTTGCAGTACGCTGACTTCGGCCCGCCGCGCCCAGTCGCGCCTCTCTCGCGCAGCCCGGCGCCTCGCGGGGACCCAGCCGATGGGACCGGGGACCCGCGTCGGCTGGATGCCCCCGGTGGCGGGGTCGAGGCCGAATTATCAGCTAGGACAGGGCTCGCCGCCGCAGACGACAGGGCGTCATGTGCGTCTGGCTGCGATCATCTGCAGGACCGACCATTTGGCTGGTAAGCAACGATGGATGGTTGGTGAGGCTATCCGCGCACGCCGTGGGGACCCCCTGGTGTGAACCCGACGGTCTCATTGGTCATTGGGCATCGGAACTCGGTCAGCGTCTGGTCCGCTTCCAGCGGACCCAGCTAGACCTCTCAGCCGCCTCCATCGAATCCGACGGTGACCTTGCCGCCGTCCACGATCAGCGGGACGGTCCGCCCGCCCTTGGAGTGCTGAAGCATCTGCTTCATCCCCGCGGGGTCCTTGGTGACGTTGATGTACTGGAAGGGGACCTTCCGTTTGCCGTACTCCTCACGGGCGGCCGTGGTATAGGGTCAGGTGTCCTTGCCGAAGATCAGCACTCTCTCAACCATCGCGCGCGCTCCCGTGTCAGTCGACCGCGGCTCGCTCTCCCTCGGTGATCCGCGTCAGCCGCCCCTCTTGAAAGGTGAAGCTGATGGCCTCCTTGCCCTCGCCGTACACCCAGTCCTCGGTGCTGGCCCAGTACGTCCGGATTTTGGTGATCTTGGTGGGTTCGCCGATGGCCATCCGCACATCCCTGGGCGACTGGCCAAGCACGATCTTCTGCTGCTGGATCTGCTCGCGGATCTGCCCCTGGTCGGCCGGCCAACCGACCGTGATCGCCAGCGCAACGAGAAGGAGCGCGAGCACGAGCATCTTGAATCGCATGGAAGCTACCTCGGCTGTCCGTCCTTAGACGTCGACCACCACCTGCGCCTCCCAGCCGCCGCCTGCGGGCTGGACCCGGAGCAAGTGGTAGGTGACCGCCTTCACATGCCCGACCAGAGGATGGCGGGCCCGATCCACCCGCTCGCCCCAGACCTCCGCCTCCAGCCTGGTGTCGGAGAAATGCGTGATCGCAAACTTGGCGGCGACGAACTCCTCGACCTCGTGCAGGTACAATAGCTCGTTGAGCCACGCCACCAGGAGCGTTTCCCGATCGCTCGCCTCGACCCGGACCGGGAGCATCCGGTCGGCGCGCGCCGTCCCGGCCTCCACCATGAGGCTCCACATGCCCCGGGCGGCGTTCACGAACACCTCGGTGAGATCGCGGCCCCAGGCCCGAATCCCCTTGTCCGCGGTGATCGCGAAGATTTCGAACCCCGCAGCCTCACCCATGGACATCCTGGACTATACCACGCCAGTCAGCCATGGGTCGTTGGCCATTGGTCATTCGTAGCGCAGCGCGTCGATGGGATCGAGGAAAGCCGCCTTGTGCGCGGGATAGTAGCCGAAGAAAATCCCGATGAGAGCTGCCGAGCCGAAGGCCACCGCGATGGACGCCGGCGTGATCAGCGTGGACCAGTGGGCCAGCATGGCGATGAGAGTGGACCCGCCCACGCCCAGGAGGATGCCGACGATCCCCCCGATCAGGGCCAGCGTCATCGCCTCGATCAAAAACTGCCCCAGGATGTCGCGGGCGCGGGCGCCCACCGCCATCCGCAGGCCGATCTCCCGCGTCCGCTCCGTCACCGACACCAGCATGATATTCATGATCCCGATGCCGCCGACGAGGAGGGAGACTGACGCAATGGCCCCGAGCAGCAACGTCATGGTCCGGCTGCTCTCGGCCTGCGCGGCAAAGGTCTCGGCAAGGTTGCGCACGTCAAAGTCGTTATCCTGGAACGGTTGGAGGTGGTGCCGCTGCCGGAGGAGGTCTACCACCTGCTGTTGAATGTCCGAGAGGAGGTCGGCTGACGCGGCCTTGATCTGGATCACGCCGACGAACCGCGCGTTCGCCTGGCTCACCCCCAGGACGCGCTTCTTGGCCGTGGACAGGGGGATCAGCACCACATCATCCTGATCCTGGCCCCAACTGGATTGGCCCTTCCTCGTAAGCAACCCGATGACCGTGAAGGGCACCTTCTTGATGCGGATGATCTGGCCGATGGGGTCGCCGTCGCCGAAGAGGTTCTCCTTCACCGTCTGGCCCAGGACGGCCACCTTGGTGGCGCCCTCCAGGTCTTCGGATGCAAAGAACCGCCCCGTCGCCAGGTCCCAATCCCGGATCACGAGGTAGTCCGAAGCGGTCCCTTGGATCGCGGTGGACCAGTTCTGATTCCCGAAGACGATCTGGGCGACCCCCCGCATGGAGCCGCTGGCGGCCACCACCCCGGGGATCTCGATCGCAATAGCCTTCGCGTCGTCCTCGGTCAGGGTCATCGTGGAGCCAAAGCCCATGCGCATCCCGCCGCTCGTGGCGGCGCCGGGGAGGACGATCAGGAGATTGGAGCCGATGCTGGCAATCTGCTCCTCGATGCGGGCGGCCGCCCCGCTCCCCACGGCCACCATGGCGATGACCGCCCCCACGCCGATGATGATCCCGAGCATCGTCAGGGCGGAGCGCAGTTTGTTCACCCGGAGGGCCCGCAGGGCGATCCTCACACTCGCAAGCACATACATGGAAGCTCTCCGCCAAAACGGACCCTGGACGCAGCCCGGGGTCCGGAGCGTTCAAGGAATAAGAGCCGTCACCTCGGCCGTGGCATTCCGCGGCGTCTCGATCCGCTCGTCCTTCAGAATGCGGCCATCCCGGAACAGAATATGTCGGGAAGTGTAGGCGGCCACGTCCGGCTCGTGGGTGACCAGGATCACGGTGATGCCATTCTCCCCGTTGAGTCGCTGGAAGATGGCCAAGATCTCAATGCTAGTCTTCGAGTCCAGATTCCCCGTCGGCTCATCGGCCAGCAAGATTGCAGGGTCGTTGATCAGGGCGCGGGCGATGGCCACCCGCTGCTGCTGGCCCCCCGACAGTTGGTTGGGATGGTGATGTTCCCGCCCCTGCAGCCCTACTTGTTGCAGGCGCGCCGAGGCCCGCGCATGTCGCTCCCGTGCCGAAGCGCCGTTATACATCAGGGGGAGTTCGACGTTCTCCAGCGCGCTCGTCCGCGGCAAGAGGTTGAAGGTCTGGAACACGAAGCCGAGCTTCTTATTCCGAACCCGGGCCAACTGGTCCCGGTTCATCTCGCTGACGTTCTGCCCATCCAGGCGGTAGATCCCGGAGGTCGGCTTGTCCAAACAGCCCACGATGTTCATGAAGGTGGACTTGCCCGAGCCGGACGGACCCATGATGGCCACGAATTCTCCGGCTTCGATGCTGAGGTCCACGCCCCGGAGGGCCTCCACGGCCACCTCGCCCATCTGGTAGACCTTCGTCAGGCCATCCACTTCGATCAGCGCCATCTTGACTCTCTCAGCTCCCGGCTCGCTGTCTTCCCTAGAGGCGCAGACGCGGACCACCGGCTGGCGCGGCCCCACCACGAGGCCCTGTGCCCATCGCGATGATCACTGGCTCGCCTTCCTTCAGGCCCTCCAAAACCTCCGTCTTCTGGCCGTCGCTGAGCCCGCTGCGAACCATCCGCTCCACCGGCTTCCCATCCTGGAGAACCCAGACCCGCTGCTGTCCACCCTCCGCGGCGCCCCGCGCGCCCGGGTCCGGGTCCCGCCCGGGGCTCATCCCGGGGGGACCTGCCGGTCGCCCTCCGGTCGATCCCTGGGGTCCGCGCTGCCCCGCCGGGCTGCCACCCTGCGGGCCAGATGACCCCGCCGGCGCCGCCCCGTCGAGGCGGACCCGGAACGCCGCGTTGGGCACCAGGAGCGTATTCTCGCGACGTGCGACCAGAATCTTCACGTTGGCGGTCATCCCGGGCATCAGCTTCAGCTCAGGGTTGCCCACGGCCACCACGCAGTCGTAGGTCACCACGTTCTGGAGCACCTGCGCGGCCTGCCGGATCTGGACCACCCGCCCCCGGAAGGTTTGACCTGGGAATGAGTCCACGGTGAACGTGGCCTCCTGATCCAGGGCCACACGGCCGACATCCGCCCCGTCCGCGTTGGTGTCCACCTGCATCTTGGTGAGGTCTTGGGCGATAAGGAAGAGAGTCGGGGCCTGCAGGGAAGCGGCCACAGTCTGGCCTACGTCCACGTTGCGGGCCACGACTACGCCGTCCACGGGGGCCCGGATATCGCTGTTGTCGAGATCCACCTGGGCCTGGGCCAGGGCGGCCTGCTTCTGCAGCACGGTCGCCTCGGCGGCCGCAAGCATGGCCCGCGCCACATCCAGCGCCGCCTGGGATGCTCGCAGGCTCGCCTGCGCCGCCTCCAGTTGGGCCTGCGCGGAATCTTGGGTGGCTTTGGCCGTGTCCAGCTCCTCCTGGGAAATGCCTCCATTCTGGAAGAGGCGCACCCGAGCATTGGTCTTGATCTGGGCATCCTTTACGGCCACGTCCGCCTTGACGACGTTGGCCCTGGCCGTCGCGACGTCCGCCCCGGCCTTGACCACGGCGGCTCGCTGGTTCAGAACCGATGCCCTGGCGCTCTCCAGGTCCGCTTTCGCCTGGTTCACCTTGGCCTCGAAGGTGGCCGGGCCAATCCGGGCGATCAGCATTCCCTTCTTCACCCGGGAGTTATAATCCACCATGAGTTCCTTGATCGTCCCGGAGACCTGGGTCCCTACCTGGACAGTGATCACCGCATTCAGCGTCGCCGTGGCTGAAATAGTGGATTGGATGTGCCCCCGCTCCACCGGGGCGGTACGAAACGAGGTCTTACCCTTCCCGTCGCTCCACCAGTAAAAACCAGCGGCCCCGCCCAGGACCAGGACGGCCAGGATGGACACGAGAGTCAGTTTGCGTCGGGTCATGGAAGGATCACTCCTTGACATGAGCGGAATGAACCTTCCTAGTCTATTCGCTGCATATGCACCTGTCAAAACCTATCTGCTGCCTCGCGTCACGGCCTCTTGGTTTCCCCTTCATCGGGGCCGACCCCTCCCCTACGCCAGCGCTCCGCTCGATGCTCCCATTCCCTTTCCAGGGCCTCGAGCTTCACCTGCTGTTCCAGGCTCAGGATCGCCCGGATCTTTTCCCGGCTGCGCCCACGGATGTCGCGGACGCGAGGAGCGATGTCCTCCCGGAGACGGGCGAATTCCTGGCCGGTCTCGCGCAGGATGGCTTCCACCTGCTGCTGCTGCTCCGGCTGCAGGCCCAGTTCCCGTGTGAGGCGCTTGAGCACGAACTGCCGGGCTTGCTCCGAATCCCGCGGCTGGCGCCACCAGCCCGCCCGGCCCTGGTACAGGCCAAACCCCAGCGCGCCGGCGGCCGTACCCAGCAGGAAGGCAAACAGCAGGAGCAGGGCCCCCTTCACCCGCGGTGTCATGTCCCGCCTCCTTCCATCACGGCCGTGAGGACCAGGTCAGGTTCGGTCGGCGTGGCCTCCAGGACGATGCGCTCGCCGGTAGAGAGCCCTTCCAGCGGGAGCAGGCCGACGGGGCCTGCAATCGCCCCGGCCTGGTACTGGTAGAGGATCGTGAGCAGGGCCACCGTGGCGGCGAACGCCGGCACGAGACCCCACCCCAGGCGCCACATTTCCGCCTCGGGGCGCGACGCCCTCGTCGTGGGCACCGCCGCCAGGACCCGATCCGCAAATTGGGCCGGGGGCTCAACTGCATCTGCCGCCGCGGCGAGAAGACCTCTGCCGAGGCGGGCGGATGCCAACGCCCGGGCGCAGGCCGGGCACCCCGCGAGATGTTCTTGGATCCCTGCGGGCAATTCCGCTGCAGGGAGCGCCGCCATTTCGCCGAGCCGCCTTTCGACCCCTTCGCACGATCTCATCCTGCGTCCTTCAGCCTGCGTCCTTCATGCCGGCCAGCAGGGTCTCGACGATTTCGCGCAACGCACGCCGGGCCCGATGGAGGCGGATCCTTCCAGCCACGGGCGAGCAACCCATGGCCCGTGCCACCTCGGCCCCTGAGAATCCCAGGGCATCGGCCAGGATCAACACCATCCGATCCTTCGGGGCCAGAGTGGCCATGCCGCGATCCAAAAGATCCCGGACCGTGGTCCGATCCACCTGACTGGCACCTTCAGCCAGGTCTCGCGCAGCGCCCTGTTCTGCGGGTGAGAGGTCCTCCCAGGCCACCTCGCCTCGCCGCTGCCTCTGGCGCAACCGATCATAGCACACCCGCGTCGCGATTTGGGCAATCCACGGAGCGAAGGGTGACCCTGCCCGGAAACCCTGCAGGCCCTCAAGGGCCCGAAGGAAGGCCTCTTGCGCTGCATCCTCCACGTCCCCGCGATTCCGGAGAAAGCCACCCACGATCCGGAACACCAGCCGCTGGTACCGGCGGATGAGGACCCCGAATGCCTCGCGATCCCCCGCCAGGGTCTGCTCCACCAAGGACCTATCATCGGGGTCACCGGCATTTGGCTGCCACCCACCCGGTTTGGTCATCTATCTCAACCTACAGTACGAATGCGGCCCCGAGATTGTTACAGTTTCCGGCCATCAACCATGCAGAAATCCAGCCCCGGAGAGGCCTCTGGCCGAATGAGGGGGCAGCCAGCACGGGAGGCTTTCAACCGGGGAAAAATCCCGCCAGGCGAGCCAGGAGGGCGATAAAGCCAAGCAACCCGATGCCGCCCAGGATCCACAGCGCCACGCGGAGGCGCCGCCCCCAGCGGACCCGGCGGTGGGCGCTCGCCCGCCGCCGTTCCTCCTCCTCCAATTTGCGCAGTTCGGCGGGTGGTCGTGGCATGCGAAGGAATACTCCGCAGTCTAACCTCACTTTCGCCACTGGAGGGTGTGTGCCGACCTAACTCGTTGATATTCCGGCCGCTCCCCTCCACAGGTCTGCCCTACATTTGCACGACTCTTTTTGCAGTGATGCGGGGCGGCGGCTGCGCGGGCAGCGTCCACCCGAGTTGCGTGAGGAGCAGTTGCTGGTCGGGTGCCGGCTCCGTGTGGCGTGTGAAGATCAACTCCCGGCCGTCGGTCGTGGGGAAGTGCACATCGAGCAGCTGCATCGCGGCGAACTTGTCCAGGACCTGCCGCACGGTGAGCCCGGGCGCGTGGGGCCGCAGGTGCGCTCGGAGCGTGACGTGCAGGCAGTAGGCGAGGAAGGCGACGAAGATATGGGCCTCGATCCGCGCGGGGCGCTGGTGGTAGATCGGGCGCACGGCGAGGTCCCCCTTCAGAGTCTTGAAGGCCGCCTCCACCTCGACGAGTTGCAGGTAGCACTCCCAGAGCCGGGCCGGATCGGTCTCGGTCAGGTTCGAGCGCAGGAGGTACCGCCCCTCGTGCCGGCGGACCCGGCGGAGCTTGGCCCTGTCCAGGGTGAACGTGAAATCGACCCGCCGCGCGCGCTCCCCCTTCGGCGGCGGTGCCGGCAACTCCATCTGGACCAGCCCCCACGCGCGGCCCGCATCCTTCTTCGCCGCGCCCAGCTTCAGCAGGAGCGTCTCGTAGGTGGGCCGCTGCCGCTGCAAGGTGTGCAGGCGCGCCCACAGCCGCTTGAGGCGCCGCCGGCGCATGGCCCGCTCCTTCTGCACGCGCGCCGCGCTCTGCACCCAGACGTACAGGTCGGCGTCCTGCGGCAGCAGCTTCACCTGGACGCTGGGCCGGACGGCCTGCCAGGGCCGCTGCAGGAGACCTTGCTCCAGTGCCGTCAGCCGGCCCTTCGGCGTGCCGACGATGTACTGGGCCCCGCGGGCGCGCAGCTGGGCGAGGTGCGCCTCGGTGGGAATGCCCCGGTCCATCACCCAGATCCGCCGGGCCGCCCCGTAGCGGGCTTCGATCTGGGCGAGGAAGAGGGGGAGCGTGGTGTTGTCGGTCGTGTTGCCCGGCAGCACCTCGTAGGCCAGGGGGAAGCCCTCGGGGGTCACGACGAGCGCGAGCACCACCTGCACGCAGTCCGGCCGGTGGTCGCGGCTGTAGCCGTGGCGGCGGGGATCCCTCTCGGGGAAGGGTGGGTCGCTCTCGAAGTAGGTGCTGGTCAGATCGTAGAGCAGGAGATCGTAGGTCACCCCGAAGAGATCCTGCCAGCGCGCAGTGAGGAAGGTGAACAGCGCATCCTTGTGGGCGACCACCTTGTCCAGGCACCGGTACAGCGTGTCCTTGGCCACCACCGCGACGTCCTCGCCCAGGAGATCGCCCATCGCGCTGTGCGTGAACCACTCCCGGTGGAGGCACCACTCGCTCCCCGGCGCCAGGAAGCGGTAGGCGACCAGGACCAGCAGCACGTGGTACCAGGAGGTCCCTTCGCGACTCGGGGGCAGCCGCTCGCGCCAGAACTGGTCGAGCTGCAGCGCGGCCCAGAGCTGGCAGACGACCCAGCAGGCCCCCCACTGCCGTGGTTGGTACAGCGTGAACTCGCTGAGGCGCACTTGGACGCCGATGGCCGCGGCGTGCGCCGGGATCGCCTGGTCCGCGGGGAAGAGGGCCAGCCGCAGCTGCCGCTGGCTGCCCTCCTCGATGGCCTCGATGCAGCGCAGCCAGCTCGCCTGCTGGCTGTCGTTGATCTCCCCGAGGTAGAGCACGTGCCGATCGACCGGCCGCCCGTCGGCGCAGCGGTACTTCTCCTCGATGCTCCAGTAACGATGCTCTTTGCCGTCCTTGAGCCGGCGGTGACACCTGAGGTACATGGCGGCCGGAGCCTACCGCACTCCCGGCGCCACGCAAAGGGGGTAGGTCTGCCCCCGGCGCGTTTTTCAGGATACGCTGCTTATCCGGCAACGACTTATGGGAACCGCCGCGATGAAAATCGCGGATTCTGAAGTCCAGTAGCGAAAGTCAGGCTAAGGGACCGCTCACACAATCCGCGCGCGGAGACGCGAGCTGGCGAAATCCACGCCCATGACCATGGTCACCAGCACCAGGAGGACGGCCGAGGCCGCCGGGTAATTGATCATCCGAAGGTACGTCTGGATGTAGAACCCGATCCCGCCCGCGCCCACAAACCCCAGAATAGTCGCCGCGCGGATGTTCGTCTCCAGGCGATACAGGATGTACGAGGCGAAGAGCGGCAGCACCTGCGGCAGGACGCCGAAGCGCAGGACCTGCAGGCGGCTCGCCCCGGTTGCGGCGATCGCTTCCACCGGCCCCGGCTCGATCCCCTCGATGGCCTCCGAGTAGAGCTTGGCCAGCGTCATGACGGTGTACGTGACCACCGCCAGGACGCCGGGGAACGGCCCCAGCCCCACCGACGCCACGAAGAACAGGGCGTACACCATGGTGTCGATGCTGCGGAAGAAATTCAAGAGCGCCCGCGCCGGGTAGAAGAGGGAGGCGGGCGCCACGTTCCGCGCCGACAGGAAGCCCAGGGGCAGGGCGAGAAGCGCCGCCACCGTCGTCCCCACCACCGCGATCTGCAGCGTTTGCAGCGCGCCGACGACCGCGCTGCTCAGGACCGAGAGGTCCGGTGGGACCATGCGCCGGACGAAGTCCGCCATCCAGGGAATGCCCCGCAAGAAGCGTGGCAGGCTCACCTCGGTGGCGGCGAGAAACCAGCCATAGATCGCCAGGACGGCGAGCCCGAGGGCCGCGCGTCCGAGACCGCGCCTCACCGCACTCCTCCTTGGTAGATGTCTTCGACGATGTCCGGCGCGATGGCGTTGGGGGGGCCGTCGAAGATCACCCGCCCCTGTCGCAGGCCCACGATCCGCGTGCCGTAGGTCAGGGCCGTCTCCAGCATGTGTTGGCTCACCACCAGGGTCAGCCGCCGCTCGACGTTGATCCGCTGGAGGATCTTCATGATGCTCTCTGTCAGCTTGGGATCCAGGCTGGCTGTCGGTTCGTCCGCCAGGATCACCTTGGGCTCCTGGGCGAGGGCGCGGGCGATGGCCACCCGCTGCTGCTCCCCACCGGAGAGCGTGTCGGCGCGGCGCGGGGCGAGCTCCTCCAGGCCGACCTGGCGCAGGCACGCCAGGGCTAGGTCGCGATCCCTTTCCGGGAACCGGCCGAGGAGGCTGAGAAGTCCCGGGACGTGGCCCAGCCGCCCCGCCAGGACGTTTTCCAGAACGCTGGCCCGCTTCACCAGGTTGAATTGCTGGAAGATCACGCCCATCTGCCGGCGCACCGATCGAAGCGCCTCGGCCGGGGCCCCCGTCACGCGCGATCCGTTGAGCTGGACATCGCCCGCCGTCGGCTCCACCAGCCGGTTGAGACATCGAAGCAGCGTGGTTTTTCCCGCCCCGCTTTGCCCGATGACCATCACGAACTCGCCTGCGCCGATGTCCAGATCCACCCCGTCTAGCGCGACGTTGTCGGGTGGGAACACCTTGCGAAGGCCACGGATGCGGATCATTTGATATCTGGCCCCAGTTCTGAGAGGCTGCCGCGGATCAGCAGGTTGCCTTCAAGGCCTTGTCTCGCCTCGCGGCGCTCGGCGCTCGTGTCTCGGCGCTCGTGTCTTCCTCACCTCGGCCGCCAACCCAAGAGGTCGATGGCCTCCCGCACCGGATTGTAGTCGCTGTCTTTCGCCGGCGCGAAGCCGTCGATGCCGTAGAAATCCTTGAGGACAGGCCGATACTCGGGGGCGTTAAAGGCCATCAGGGCGTCATGGAGCTTCTTGACCAGGCCCGGGTCCAAGCCTTCCCGCACGCACATCCCTGCCTCCGGGATCGGCTCGGTCTCGGCGACGTAGGTCAGCTTCTCAATCCGCTCCTTGTCCGCCAGGTACTGCTGGGGCGCCAGGTCGAACGAGGCCACGGCATCCACGCTGCCGTTCAGCAGGGCCAGGAGGGCCGCCTCGTGCGTCCCGGCGAACATGGCCTCCTTGAAGAACGTCTTGGGGTCACGGTTCTTGACCAGGCCCTTCTTCATCAGCATTACCATGGGATAGACATATCCCGACGTGGAGCCGGGATCCACGAAGGCGATGGTCTTCCCCCGGAGGTCTTCCAGCTGCTTGAAGTTCGAGTCCTTGCGGACGAAGACCCGGGACGTGTAGCTGGTCTTCCCATGCCAGACATCCACGGCGACGATCTGGGCCTTGGCCTCCCGGTTGGAGAAGACGTATCCGGCGGGATGGACGAAGGCCATGTCGGCCGTCTTGTTCCGGAGGGCCTCCACCACGCCGAGGTAATCCGTGGGCATGTAGACCTTGATGGGCAGGCCGAGTCTCTTGCCCAGCTCGGCGGCGAATACCTCGCTGGCCTTGAACAGCTCCGTGGGGATGTTGGAGGGCGTCACCGCCATGACGAGCTGCTTCGGGGCCTCTGCCCCTCTCGCGCCAGCCGTCAGTCCCAGTGCGGCCATGAGTCCCAGCGCCAGGCCGAGCCCGACTCGATGCGGCACCATTCGTCCTCTCCTTCCGGCCGGATTCTGTGGCCCTCCCCGGCGTCTCGATCGGTCGAAAGAGAAGCGCCGCATCGCCCATGGGGGATGCGGCGCGGATTCGGCACCGGGAAAGAAGCCGTTCCCTACGCTGGCACAACCCAGATCACGTTCCAGGGTTCCCTGCAGCGCGGCCCCGCGGCGCCAAGTCTGCTCCGGGTCTCAGTCCTTCGACGGGGCGATCCACCCTGCCCGCGGCCTCCCCTTGGGAGTTCGGGGGATGCTACCATAGCCCGGTGGGCTGTCAACATCAAAGCGTGCCGCGGTCCGCGCCTCAGGAGAAGAAGCCGTCTTCCCGCAGGAGCAGCAGGGCCTTTTCGAAGGCCTGGACGGTGCGCTCCACGTCCTCGTCGGTGTGCACGGCCGAGATCCAGCCGTGGAAGGCGCAGATGTCCACCCCGTTCAGAATCAGAGCGCAGCGCAGGGCATGATACGCATCCGGGTTGGCCGTGACCTGCAGGCGGCGGTGCTCGCGCGTGCCCGCCGCCGGGGGGACGTCCAGCGCGGCTTCCAGCGAGTAATTCAGGATCGACGCCTCACCGTACACGCATCCCGGGGCACCCAGGCGACGCCACACGCCTGCCAATTCCCGACGCAGGGCGGCGGCCGCCCGATCGGCTCGACGGTGGGCCTCGCCGTCGGCGATGGCGGAAAGCATCGCGACCCCGGCCGCTGCCGACAGGGGATTCGCGTTGTACGTGCCCGCCTGGGCCACGCGCTCCTTCCGGTTCCAGGCGGGATCGTTCCCGAAGGCCAGCCGGTCCATGATGGCCGCCTGCCCCACCACCGCCCCACCGGGCAGGCCGCCAGCCAGGATCTTGGCCAGCGTGGTGATGTCCGGCGTGACCCCGACCACTTGCTGGACCCCGCCGGGGGAACACCGGAACCCGGTGATGACCTCGTCGAAGATGAGGACCACCCCATGCCGGCGCGTCAGATCCCGAAGCCCCTGCAGGTACTTCGCATCCGACGGGATCGTGCCGACAGTTCCGCCACCCGGTTCCAGGATCACGGCGGCCACGTCCCGGCGACCTGTCAGGATCGCCTCGAGGGCCGCCAGGTCGTTGGGCGGGCACAGGACGACCTGAGCCAAGGACTCCCCCGGGATGCCCGCAGACATCGGGACGTCGTACGGCGGCTTCACGCCGGCCAGCACGTAGTCGTGCCACCCGTGGAAATGGCCCTCGAACTTCACCACCTTCGGTTTGCCGGTGTGGGCGCGGGCCAGGCGCAGGGCGAGATGCGTGGCCTCGGTCCCCGAGCTGGTGAATCGCACCCGCTCCGCGGAGGGAGTCAGCCGTTGCACCAGCTCGGCCCAGCGAATCTCCAGCTCGTGGCAGGCGCCGTAGTGGGTGCCGCGCTGGATCTGCTCATTCACCGCCTGGACGATCGCCGGGTGACCATGTCCGAGGAACAGGGACCCGTGCCCCATCCAGTAGTCGATAAGCTCCTGTCCGTCCACCGTCCATTTCCGGCTTCCCAGGGCGCGCTCGACGTACACGGGAAACGGCTTCAGGTAACGAATGTCGTGGGTGATCCGGCCGGCGATGGAGCTGCCCGCCCGGTTGAAGAGGGCCTCGGACCGAGGGTTCGCCCGCCGGTATATCTCCCAGACGCGTCCGCATCCCATCCGACTTATCCCCCGTGGCTCCATAATGATGTCCTCGTGCCGGGCCCCGGCCATGACGGTCGCGCTGCTGTCTGCTCCACCATGCGAGCGTTCCGTCGCCCTCAGGCCCGCAGAAGCTGCCGGAGGAGCCGACGTCGCTGGAGCATGCGGCGAAAGGCGGCCTCCGTGGTCCGGAACTTCACCGCCTTCCGCCCGTCGATGAAGAGGACGGGAACCTCCGCCCCGTATCGGGCCGCCAGCGCCGGATCCGCGTCCACGTTCAGCTCTGTGAGCCGGAGGGGAAACTCGCCTCCCAGCCGGTCGAACAGCGCCCGCAACTCCTCGCACAGATGGCACCCGGACCTGCTGTAGAGTTCAAGATGGAACGGCTGGGGGCTCATGGCGACGCTATGGGAACCGTACCACGCTGCGGCACACGTGTCAACGCACCCCACCGCGGGCGGGAGCCGCCCGGGCGGCACGTGGCTTCCTCTTGACTTGCTCCCTGTGGAGGGCTATCTAGCGGCAAGATTGTCTTGGCGATGATGGTGGGTCTTCCGGCCGCGATGCTCCTGCTCCTCGCGCGCCGAGGCTGGCTGACGGACGACCGGCGCATCACGAGCTGGGCCCGCCTCCGGGCCTGGCTCCGCCGGCGACAATAGCTGACGGAAGATCCGTGCGGGGAGGGATTGGCGAGGGCTCACCGATGGCCAGGGAAAAATGGGGGATCTTTCCCGAGAAGGGGGAGCCGCCAAAGGCGGTCCTGAGTCTGGCGGACCAAGTGGAAGAGGACGGCGGGAGCGTTCTGGCCCTCTATCGAGAGCCGGTGGGCCAGGCCTGGCAGATCTTCGCCCTGCTCCCCATGGAGCAGGTGAAGCCCACCCCGTACCAGCGCGACCTGTCAGAGGCCCACGCCAAGCGGTTGCGCGAAGTGATCAGGAAGCTGGATCGGTTCATCGACCCGATCGTGGCGGTCCGTCACGGGCCGGGGGAGTACTGGAGCCCCAACGGCAACCACCGGCGCGAGGCCCTTCAGAAGCTGAAGGCCAAGCACGTGCCGGTCATCCTCATCCCCGAGCCCGAGGTGGCCTTCCAGATCCTCGCCCTGAACACCGAGAAGGCCCACAACCTCAAGGAGAAATCCCTCGAGGTCATCCGGATGTTCCGCGGCCTCATGGAGCAGGAGCCCCGCAAGGCCGAGCAGGACTTCGCGTTTCAGTTCGAAGAGGCCCACTTCATCACCCTCGGGATCCTGTACGAGAAGTACCCGCGCTTCTCGGGCAGCGTCCACGCGCCGATCCTGCGGCGGGTGGACACGTTCCTGAAGCAGGCGCTCCCCAAGGCCTACGAGGAGCGGGGTCGCCGGGCCGCGATGGTTGAGGCCGCCGACAAGCTCCTGACCGACGTGGTCAATCGCCTGAAGAAACGAGGCATCGCTCACCCCTACATCAAGAACTTCGTCATGGCCCGCTGCAGCCCCCTCACCCGCGCCTGGAAGACTGTCCCCACCTTCGACCAGACATGGGGGAGGGTCCAGGCCGCCCTGGAGAAGTTCGACGTGGACAAGATCCGGACCGAGGACATCGCGAGGGCGGCTGCGTTCGCCGCAGCCTGAGGGCCCGCGCCGCCGTCTTCGCACCGAGCTGAGAGTTGCCCCCTGGCACCCCTCGGGCCGGGCCGGCCCCGTCCTTTCAGGCCTCCGAGAACCGCAGGCACGCCTCGTACAGCGCCGCGATGGCCTTCCGGTCCTCCGCGAAGGGGCAGCGGACTTCCTGCATGCGATCGAAGTACTTCCCCGTGACCTTCTGGCCTGTCGGGTCCACCGCCAGCCAGACGGGGGTCCTGGCCCCTTCGTCTGGAGTCTGGCTCCCCCCGAATCCCAGATTGTTGCTCAGTGTGGAATTCACATTGCCCGGGTGGCAGACGTTCACGGAAATGCCGTAGGGCTTCAGTCGCTCCGCGAACGCCACGGTCAGCATCCGGTTCGCCTGCTTGGACTGGCGATATGCCTCGCCGTTGGCATATCGGCGACGCCTGAATTCCAGGTCGCTGAGATCAAGATCCCCGGCCCAATGGCTGGCGACGTTCACGACGCGCGCCGGCGCCGATCGCTTCAGGTGATCGGTGAATGCCAGGATCATCCAGAAGTAGCCCAGGACGTTGGTGGCAAACTGCAACTCGATCCCTTCGGGGGTTTCCTCGCGTCGCTTCGGCGTTAAGGCGGCATTGTTCACCAGGACGTGGAGCGGGCCCTGCCACCGCTTGGCCAGTTCCTGGATAGACAAGCGTCGCGAGATGTCCGCCACCTCGTACCGCACCGCGCCGTTGCCGGTGGCCCGGATGATCTCCTGGCGCGCCTGCCGGGCCTTCATCTCATTTCGACACAGGAGAACCACCTCGTACCCCGGGGTCTGGGCGACCCCGCGCGCGATCGCCTTGCCGATGGCCCCGCTGGCGCCCGTGACCAGGGCGACGAGATGACCGCCGACGCTCGTTCCTTCTTGTGTACCCACAGCGCTCATCCTACAGGTCGTGGAGAAGGGTGCCGGCTTACGCGACGAATCGCCGGATGAAGTCCAGGTCCAGGGTCACGCCCAGGCCGGGGCGATCCGGGATCTGCAGGTAGCCGTCCTTCATCACGAACCGCTCCCTGGTCACGCCGTCGCGGAACGGATGGGGCGAGCGGTCGTACTCGAAGAACGGTTCGGCCGGGAAGCGGCGCTCGGGGAAGTGGGGGAGCGCCGCGAAGAGCTGGAGGGAGGCGGCCAGGCCCACGTTCGTGCCCCAGACGTGGGGGATCACTGGCAGGTTGGCGGCGCTGGCCATGGCGATGACCTTCGTCATCTCGCTGAAGCCGCCCATGGCGCAGAGATCCGGTTGGAGGATGTCCATTGCCCGCCGGTTGATGATCTCGCGAAAGCCGTAGCGCGTGTACTCGCACTCGCCGCCCGCGATGAGGATCCTGGAGTTCCGCTTCACCTCGACATAGCCGTCGAGATCCTCGGGCGGCACCGGCTCCTCGAACCAGTAGATGTCATACGGCTCCATGGCCCGCGCCAGGCGGATGGCCTCGGGGGCGTTGTAGGCGTGATTGGCGTCCACCATCAGGTACAGGTCGTGGCCGATGGCCTCGCGGAGCGCCCTGACCAGCCGCATGTCCGCCTCGATCCCATACCCCACCTTGAGCTTCATCCCGGCAAAGCCGGCGGCCGTGTACCCGAGGGCCTCCTCGATCAGCGCATCCTTCACGCTGGGCACGTTCTGCGGCTCGTAGAGACCCGTGGCATACACCCGCGCCCGGTTGCGATACGCGCCGCCGAGGAGCTTGTACACGGGCAGGCCGAGCCTCTTGCCCTTGATATCCCACAGCGCGATGTCAATGGCGCTGAGGGCCGAGATCGGGACGCCCTTCTGACCCTGGTCCCTCGTCCAGTTGTAGAGCATGTCCCAGAGAACCCCACTGTCCATCGGGTCCTTGCCGACGAGCAGCGGCCCGAACCCGTCGCCCATGATCTGGGCCGCGATCTTCGCGGGTCCCCCGAAGTAGAAGGCCTCGCCGACCCCCTCGATGCCATCATCGGTGGAGACCACACAGAGCGCCGCCTGGCGGCGATCCGTCACCCGCTGCGACCACCCGAACCCCTTCTCGTTAAGCATCGCCTGCAGCACATACGTCTGAATCCCCGTGATCTTCATCCGGCTCTCCTCTGGACTCTCCCGCCTCCCGCCGCGCGATGGCACAGCGATCCCTGGACTATGCGCTTCCCAGACCTTGGCACTTCGGCCTATCGAGACCGTGCGATGCTATTCCTGGCGTGGAAGCGGTGTCAAGGACAGGTCAGGAAAGGCACGCAGGCTCAGAGGAGTGCGGAGGCGACAGCCATTCGTGGAGGGCAGGAGCAGCATTGCTCCGTGCGTGACTGTTTCGTAGTGTCTGACCTCAGCTCAGACCAGCAGATTCGTGTTCACTACGATCACGGGCGTCCCCCGGCCTTGAGCCGATTGAGCATGCGATCGGTCAGCCGGAGGCGAGCCGACGCCCGCCGGACGGCCCGGACACGAGCCAGGAGGGCTTCCGAGTAGAGCGGCGCTGCCTCGGTGATCGTTTCCAGGCACGCGATGACCTCACTGTTGAGGTTGAGGCTCCGGTGTCGGGATGCGGCCTGAGCCTTGAGGCGACGAACGGGCGCCTCAGGGACGTTCTTGATCGTCAGCGTTGCCACAGCACACCTCGATGATGGATCCGATACGCTTCCATTATGCAACCATAATATCCCCCGCCAGTTCGCTGGGCCAAGCGAAACACCTCTGGGGCTCTGCGGCGCCGACGAGAACCATTCCACTCCCTCAACAACGGGCCCCTCAATACTCAGAGGACGTACAGGAACGGTCGTGCGGTGAGGCCCCCCTGCTCCCAGAAGCGGGTTTCCGCCAGCCAGCCGATCGCCTCGGCTGCATCGACGGTTGTGAGCAGCGCAAGCGTCGCCCCTGCGTCGAAGAATCCCCCGAACCCGAGTCGGCCCGCCCCGCGCAACCGAGTGAGTGCGAGTCTCGCCTGGTCCACCTGTAGAGCTAGGCCCTCAACCAGGGTCGCGCGGCGAGACCCATCCGTGACCATCGGCGGCAACTCCAGGGGCTCGATGAACTCGGTGAAGGCCCGGAGCGTGTAGGTCGTCCACGCCCCTGCCAGGTAGTAGGGATCCTCCTCGATCAACCGCGCGACGTCCGAGCGCTGCTCCGCTCGGTAGAAGATCTCGGCCGTCCGCCCGTCCGGGGCCGGCCCGCCCGCCACCACGAGCCCCTGAGTGCGGAGCCCGAGGATTCGCTCGAGGTGCGCCTGACGGTGCTTCGCCCGCCGCTCGAGATAATCCTCCGACGTGCCAATCGCTGCATGGTACACGGACATCAGGTCAACCTCCGTCTTTGGATTGTTCGTAGCTCCACTTCGGTCCTCGTCAGTCGTGGCGACGATTTTTTCACTTCGTCAACGACCTCCCTCGACGCGTTAAGCAGAACGCCCCGATCCCGGACGGGCATCGGGGCGTTCACTCAGTCATATCGCTCTCCCCTCCGAGAACCTCGTTACTGTGGGGGCATCTTCGGGCGCCAGCGGAGGTTGGGCTGGCGGGCGGCCTTGGTCTCGTCCATGCGGCCGACCCGCGGGTTGTGCGGCGCATTCCGGACCAGGTCGCCGTTCTCCCGCGCCTCGCGCGCGATGGCCTTCATGGCGGCGATGAACTCGTCCAGCGTCTCCTTGCTCTCCGTCTCGGTGGGCTCGATCATCAGGGCCCCGTGCACGATGAGCGGGAAGTAGATCGTGGGCGGGTGGAAGCCGTAGTCCATGAGGCGCTTGGCGATGTCCAGCGTCTTGACGTTGTCCTGCACCTGGATGGCGTCGTCCAAAACGCACTCGTGCTTGCAGAAGCGATCGTAGGGCAGGTGGTAGATCCCCTTGAGCTGGCTCATGATGTAGTTGGCGTTGATCACCGCCACCTCGGCGGCGCGGCGCAGGCCGGTGGGCCCGAGCGTCCGGATGTAGGTGTAGGCCCGGAGGAGGACGCCGAAGCTGCCGTAGAAGCTCCGCACCTTGCCGACGGACTTGGGCAGATCGTAGTTCAGCGCGAACCGATTGCCCTTCATCTCCACCGTCGGCACCGGCATGAAGGGCGCCAGGTGCCGCTTCAACGCGACGGGGCCCGCCCCCGGCCCGCCGCCTCCGTGCGGGGTCGAGAACGTCTTGTGGACGTTGAGCTGGATGACATCCACGCCCATGTCGCCGGGTCGCGCGATCCCGACAAAGGCGTTGAGGTTCGCCCCGTCGCAGTAGACCTGCCCCCCCTTCCCGTGGACGATCTTCGCGATCCCGACGATGTAATCCTCGAAGATCCCCAGCGTGTTGGGGTTCGTCACCATGATCCCCGCCACTTCCTCGTCCATGACGTCGGCCACGGCGGCCGGCTCCACCACACCGCGCGGCCCCGACTTCACCGGGACCACCTGGTAGCCGCACACCGCCGAGCTGGCAGGGTTCGTCCCGTGGGCCGAATCGGGGATCAGGATTTTCTTCCGGGGATTCCCTTTGGAGGTGTGATACGCCCGGATCAGCATGATGCCGGTCAGCTCCCCATGGGCGCCGGCCGACGGCTGGAGGCTCACCCGGTCCATGCCACAGATCTCTGCCAGATATTGCTCCAGCTCGAAGAGGAGCTGCAAGGCCCCCTGGCTCACCGCCTCGGGCTGGTACGGGTGGGCGCGGGCAAATCCGGGGAGGCGCGCCATGTCCTCGTTGAGGCGTGGGTTGTACTTCATCGTGCAGGAGCCCAGGGGATACATGCCGAGGTCGATCCCGTAGTTCCACTGGGACATCCGGGTGAAGTGCCGGATCACGTCCACCTCGCTGACCTCGGGAAACCCCGGGATGTCGTCCCGGAGGAGCTTCTTCGGGATCAGGCGGTCGGGTTTCTTCTCCGGCACGTCTGTGGCGGGCAGCGAATAGCCCACGCGGCCGGGGGAGCCCTGCTCGAAGATCAGGGGCTCGTTGAACTGGAGCCCGCGAGTCCCAACCGTCTGCTGGCTCATCGCCCACCTCCCATCGCCTTGGCCAGGGCGTCGATCTCCTCCCGGGAGTTCTGCTCCGTCACGCACAGCAGGAGGCAATCCTTCAATTCGGGATAGAACCGCGCGAGCTCCAGGCCGCCGAGGATCTGCTTCGTGAGCAGCCCCTTCAGGACGTCGGCCGGCCTCTTCTTCACCTGCACGACAAACTCGTTGAAGGTGGGGCCCGAGAATCGGATCGCGCATCCCTTCCCCTTGGCCAGCCGCTCCCTGGCGTAGGCCGCCTTGCGCAGGTTCTGGAGCGCCACCTCCCTGAGCCCGTTCTTCCCCAGCGTCTCCATGTAGATGGTGGCGATGAGGGCGATCAGCGCCTCGCTGGTGCAGATGTTGCTCGTCGCCTTCTCGCGGCGGATGTGCTGCTCGCGGGTGGCCAGGGTGAGGACGTATCCCACCCGCCCCTCGCGGTCCTCGGTGGCGCCCACCAGGCGTCCGGGGAGCTGGCGGATGTACTTCTCTTGCGTGGCGAAGAAGCCCAGGTACGGACCCCCGTAGCTCATGGGCACGCCCAGCCCTTGCCCCTCGCCCGCCACGATGTCGGCGCCGCATTCCCCCGGGGGCTTGAGCAGACCCAGCGACACCGGCTCGGCCACGGCCACCACCAGGAGGGCGCCGACGGCCTGCGCGGCCTCGGCCAGCTCGGCGAGATCCTCCACCGTGCCGAAGAAGTTGGGGTTCTGCACCACCAGGCACGCCGCCCGGTCCGTGAGCGCGCTCTTCGCGTGCTTCAGGTCGACCGTCCCGGCCGGCGTGAAGCCCACCTCGTGGAAGGTGAGGTCAATCTGCTGCGCGTAGGTGCGGGTGACCTGGCGGTACTCGGGATGGACACTGCGCGCCACCACCACCTCGTTCCGGCCGGTGACCCGGTGGGCCATGAGGATCGCCTCGGCCGTGGCGGACGCCCCCTCGTACATGGAGGCGTTGCTCACGTCCATGCCGGTCAGCTGGCAGATCAGCGTCTGGTACTCGTACGTGGCCTGGAGCGTGCCCTGCGAGATCTCCGGCTGGTAGGGCGTGTAGGCCGTCAGGAACTCGCCGCGGGAGATCAGGTGCCCGATGATGGCCGGGCTGAAGTGGTTGTAGCATCCCGCGCCCAGGAAGCTCACGTACCGGTCGGCGTCGGCGTTCCTCCCCGCCAGCGTCCGCAGGTGTTTGGTGAGGTCCACCTCGGAGAGGGCCGGCGGGATGCGCAGAGGGCGCTTCAGCCGCACCGCGGCCGGGATGTCGGCGAACAGGTCCTCCACCGACTGGACGCCGATGGCGTCCAGCATCTTGCGGCAGTCCGCCTCGGTGTTCGGGATGTATCGCATCACCTTCCCCCCTCCGTCGTCAGATCAGATCCCCATGGGCGCTCGGTGCTCGGCGCCCGGCGCTCGCCCCGCATCAGTGGCCACCTTCGGCGGCCAGGTACGCCTCGTACGCCTTCACGTCCATCAGGTTGTCCAGCTCCTTCGGGTTGGCAACCTTCACCGCGATCATCCAGCCGGCGCCGTAGCAATCCTTGTTCACCAGTTCCGGCTTGGTCTCCAGGGCGGTGTTGGCCTCGACCACCTCCCCGCTCGCCGGGCAATACAGGTCCGAGACCGCCTTCACCGATTCCACCACGCCGAACGTCTCCATCTGCCGGAGGCGCCGCCCGACCTTTGGCAGCTCGACGAAGACCACGTCCCCCAGAGCGCTCTGAGCATGCTGGGTGATCCCAACCCGACCCTTATCCCCCTCCATCTTGATCCACTCGTGCTCCTTCGAGTACTTCAGGTCGGCCGGATACATGAATCCTCCTCCTTTTCCGCGAACCCCGGTGAGACTAATACGTTAGGGTCATCGCCGCTAAGTTAAGCTGTAACGAATCGGATCCCTTGACGGCTCTGGTCCCGCCCCCGGGGGCTGGGTCGAGGCCGAATTATCCCTGATCCGAGAAAGGGCTTGAACCGACATGATCACCCGGCGCAAGCCCTGGGTACCCAGGTCGCCAAGAATACAATCCTTCCATCCCTGCACCGAAGAACGCGAACTGTGGTTCATCAGACGTTCAGAAGTCTCGTTCGTTTCTCCCATATGAGCCATTCTGGTCTTGGCGTTCTTGGCGCCTTGGCGGTTTATGATCTCAGATCGAGGTCAGCGCTTCCGCGTGTAGAACGGCGTCTGGACCACCCGGGCGGGCACCGGATTGTCCCGGATCATGACTTCGAACTCGGTGCCGATGGCGGCCTGCTCCACCGCCACGTACCCCAGGCCGATGTTCTTGTCCAGCCAGGGGGCCGGGCTTCCGCTCGTCACCTCGCCGATCGGCCGGCCCCCCTTGACGATGGCGTAGTGGGAGCGGGCGATCCCCCGCCCGACCATCTCGAAGCCGATGAGCTTGCGCCGGATCCCCTCCGCCTTCTGCGCGGCCAGGGCGGCCTTGCCGACGAACTCGCCCTTTTCCAACTTGAGGATCCAGCCCAGGTCGGCCTCCAGCACCGTGTGCCGGTCGTCGATGTCGTTCCCGTAGAGGGCCATCTTGGCCTCCAGGCGCAGCGTATCCCGCGCGCCCAGCCCGCACGGCAGGAGGCCCAGCGGGGTCCCGACCTCGAAGAGGGCATTCCACAGGGCGGCGGCGTGCCGGGGGCTCACATAGACCTCGAAGCCGTCCTCCCCCGTGTAGCCCGTTCGCGAGACGACGGCGTCCTGTCCCAGGACCGCTCCCTGAGCGAACCAATAATACTTCACGCCGGACAGATCCAGCGGCGTGAGCCTCTGGAGGATCTCCACCGCCCTCGGGCCCTGCACGGCGATGAGGGCCGTCTCGTCGCTCAGGTTGCGGACCTCGACGTTGCCCCGGGTGTGATCCCGCATCCAGGCCACATCCTTGTCGATGTTCGACGCGTTCACCGTCACCAGGTAGCGGTCGTCGGCGAACTTGTAGACCGTGAGGTCGTCCACGAACGTCCCGGCCTCGGTGGTGAGGGCCGAGTACTGCACCTGGCCCACCTGGAGCCGCGAGGCGTCGTTGCTGGTGAGACGCTGCAACGCTTCCAGGGCCGCCGGCCCGCGGAATTCGACCTCCCCCATGTGGGAGACGTCGAACAAACCGGCCGCGCCCCGGACCGCTTTGTGCTCCTCCAGAATGCCGCGGTACTGGACCGGCATATCCCAGCCGCCGAAGGGCACCATCTTCGCGCCCATCCGGCGGTGGACGGCGTGGAGCGGCGTCTGCTTCAGGGGACCTTCGGGCGCGGACATGGCGTTCCTCCTGGACGGTTCACCCGGACGAGGCAACACCGGAAAACGGATGGAGGAAGCTGGCGGAGAGCACGCTGAAACCGCGGGCCCGCCGCCCGAGCAACGGGGTGGAGCCAGAGGTGACCCCCGCACACACGAGGGTCATTGAATGGGGCCCAGAGCGCGCCAGCATGAATGTACTCGAGCGATGCGTCGGGAAAAGGGAACTGGGACGGAGAGTGCACTTGATTCTTTTCTGCTCCCGGCGCTTTGTCAAGGGAAAAGATGGTCAGTTGCCGGCGCAGATGGCGAGGAGGAGCCGCTCCATGAGCAGGTCTTCGGGATGCCCCGAGGTCTTCAGGCTGAGATCGGTCTCGTGAATCGCCTCCAGGCTTCCCACGAGTTCCGGCATGGAGAACCGGGCCGCCGCCTTCAGCAGGATGAACGCGCGGAAGGGCTTCATCGCCAGGAGCTTGGCTGCCGACCCGTCGTCTCCCTCGGTTTCCTTCTCCAGCAGCGGGAGGACGCGGGCCTGGAACGCCGGGAAAGGCATGCCGGTATCCAGCGCGGCTCCCAGTTTCTGCTCCAGCGCTCCGCGGGCAACGATCAGGCCGCGGATCTCACTGGCCAGGACGCCGAGGATCTGTGGGATCGGCTCGCGCTGGGCCATCAGGCTTCGCAGGGCACGCAGGGCCTTGCCGGCGTCCCGGTCGCTCACGGCGTTCGTCAGGTCGAAGATGTTCGCCTCGCGGGAACTGCTGAGCACCTCGAGGACATCCGCCGGGGTGATCGCCGGACGGGGGCCCACGTACAGGAGCAGCTTTTCCATCTCCGATTCCAGGCCCCGCATGCTGAATCCCGTGCGCTCGACGATGCCGGCGATCGCGTCGGGGGCAATACTCTTCCCCGCCGCCGCCACCATCTGGCGGATCTTCGCCCGGGCCGCGTCGGGATCCATCTGGGTGTCCCAGGTCCTCCGGGACCGGATGCCACAGTCGATGACGAATCCGACGGCGCTGATCTTCTTGAAGAGCGAGCGGCGCTCGTCCACCACCTCGGCCGTGAGGACGAGCGAGGCATTTGACGGGACGCCCCGCTGGATCGTCTCCTCGTAGACACGGGCCAGCCCGGCGCCCGTCGCCTCGGGAACCGCCATACCGTCAGCCGCGGCATGCCCCGCGACCTCGCGGAACCATTGCTCCTTCTCGGGGTCCGCCTCCGTCCCGATGACCCGCGTCAACTCCGGGCCGGAAATCTCACCCCGGGCCGCCCGCTCCAGGAAACCCTGATCCTGCCCGACGGCCGCCACGGCTTGGAGCAGCCAGCGCACGGCACTTCCTCGTTTTCCCTCCTGCCACGCGTCCATGCTTCTGCCGACCAGGGCCTCGAGGCTCTCCTTCGAAACGAACGCCTTGCTGTCGTGGACCACGACCACCTTGGTGCCGCCGAGGAGGGGGAGCGTGTTGAGCCGCAGGGGCACACTGGCGGAATCCTGATCCTCGGAGACCACCTCGACGCCGAGCGATTGCTGGTCGGGCGGCACTAGCGCCTCGACGATGGCCTTGGCCCCCTCTTTCGCCAGGAACTCGTCGCCGTGCAGGAGGTAGACGGGGAACCCCCGCCCCTGCCTGATCTCCGCGATAGCCTTCTCGACCGTGCCCGTCATGCTGGCGATTCCTAGGTGTGCGGAATACAAGACGTGTCGTGGAGCCCCCGGGGGCGCCCCGAGGCCGCCAGCGCCGCCAGGATCTCTCGGCCGAAGACCTCGGTGCGCCAGCGCCGGAGGCCCTCGATCCCGCGCAGGGACTCACCGTCGCCGCGAGCCTCTTCGGCCAGCCGCTCGACGAGACGGCGCGGCAGGAGCAGTCCGGGATCGAGGCCCAGCCGCTCGGCCGCGGCCGCGCGCCATCGAGTCAGGGCCTCGATTCGCCGCTGCACCGCGGGCGGGACCCGGGGCTTCCTGGCTCGGGGATACGTCGGGAGCTCCGCCTCCGGGACGGCATCGCCACGGGCGATGGCCGCGAGGATGCCGTCACCGTACCGCTGCACCACCCTGGGCGAGCACCCGGGAATGTTTTGGAGGCCCTCCCGGGCCCGCGGGCGCTTCGCCGCCAGCCGAACCAGCGGCTCATTCCCCAGGACCTTGAACGGCGGCCGGCCGGCCTCTCGCGCCCAGGCCTCGCGCGCGACGTACAGCTCGCGCAGGACCGCCAACCCCCGACCGTCCAGATCCCTGGCCCCCTTCACCCGCACATAGTCCTCCGGATCGAAGACGCGGTGCGCCGCCGGGATGGCCGCCAATGCCTGGCACTCCTCTTCAACCCAGGCCCGCCGCCCTCGCGCCGCGAGCTCTTGGAGCAGTCGTTCGCGGAGGGGGATCAGGTGGCGGACGTCTTCCGCGGCGTAGAATTCCTGCTCCGGACTGAGCGGCCGCTCCGCCCAGTCGTCCTTCTGGCGCGACGGCCCGGGCGGAATCCCGAAGAACCGCTCCAGCAAAGACGCCAGCCCAAGCTCTGGCAGGCCCAGGAACTGCCCCGCGACCATCGTGTCGAAGATGTCGGCGAACTCGAAGCCGAAGTCCCGCTTCACGGAGGCCAAGTCGTAGGAGGCCCCATGAAAAACCTTGACGATGCCCGGGTCGGCGCACAGGGGCGCCAGAGGGGACAGATCGCGGAGGGCCAGGGGGTCCACCAAGGTGACGGTGCCGCTCTCCTCGGCCACCTGCAGCAGGCATACCTTCTCGGGAAAGCTGTGCAGGCTGTCGGATTCCGTGTCCAGCGCGATCACCCGCGCGCCCCCGAGGTGGTCGGCCAGTGCCCGGAGGTCTCCCGAAATCCTGACCCACCGGCACGGAGCGTGGACGGGCTGGCGCGTTTCCTTGGTGGCAGACATTCCGATCTCGAAGACGGGAATCAGGCTTGACGCACGTGGAAAGAGAACCAGTCGAGAGGAATCCTACTTGATAGCCAGCTTGCCCTTGGAGTCCAACGGACCGAGCCAGCGGTGGGCCGTGCACCCGTACTCATAGAGCCACGACCATTCGACGACCACCGGGATCGACACCTCGGTGCCGGCCGGGATCCTCATGCGAACGCCCAGATCGGGGATGATGAACCAGTGCTGCTTGCCCACGCTGTTCACCTTGAAGGTGATCAGGATGGCCCGGCCCTCCCGGTCGGCGGCCAGGACGGCCGGCTCGCACCGGTTCTCGCGGGCCGCGATCTCGAACGTGACGCGCTTGACGTCATCCGGCGCCGCCGCCGTGGGCGTCCTCTCGGGGAAAAGGCGCCCGCACCCCGCCGCCAGCGCGACCACCATGACCAGAACACCCGCACGTTGTAGTTTCACCCGAACCGTCCTCCGCCCCCCTCCAGGGCGCGCACACGGTACCACAGGATCGGGCGAGTTGCAACGACCGGCTGCGACTCTTCCCGTGCCAGTTCGTCGTTGACGAGCCTGTTCGCACTCTGATATTTTCCGCCTGACCCGCGCGGGAGCCATCCTGTCCTGTCCTGTCGCGCCGTAAGCGCCTGCAGTTCGATGCCCACGGCGAAGGGAAGAATTCTCATCCAGGGGAAGCCATCATGGAATTCACCCGCCTGACGGACGTCCGAAGCAAGGACGGCCACGAGGTCCCCGCGTATCTCCTCCGGCCGCCGTCCCCCGCTGCAGGAGTGGCCATCGCCCACGGGTACGGCGGCTGCAAGGAGCACATGCTCGGTCTGGCGGCGCGGGTGGCGGAGCGCGGTCTCACCGCCTGCGCGTTCGACATCCGGGGGCATGGAGAACACCCGGCCCCGCTGGACGCCGGAATGCTGGAAGACCTCGAGGCGATCCTGACCTTCCTCCGGCGGTTCGGGCGCGTGGCGGCGGCGGGCCACAGTCTGGGGGGACGTCTGCCGCCGATGTCCAGCGCGGATGCGCTGGTGGCGATCTCCCCCGCCTTGCCGCAAAGACCGTCCGAGGAGGGGCGCGCCATGCTGACGCAGTTCGGAAGCACGGCGGTCCGTGCCCGGACCCCCGGCGAGATTCTGGACATCCTCCGGGCCATGCCATCGCCCCCGCCCGTGCCCCGGCCCACCTTGCTTCTCCACGCGGACGGGGACATCGCCTCTCTCATCGAGGCCGTGCGCGCCACGGCGGCGGCGATGCCTACGGCTCGCGTCCAGGCGATTTCCCAACACCAGCACCGAGGCGGAGAGTTGCCGGCGAGTCTCCTGGCCTACCTACCGCGGTGGTTCAACCACATTGACCTGAAGGCCAACGCCGAGTTATACGTGAAGGTGCCCGCCTGGCTTGCCGGTGGGCTCGGGGAACGCCCCGCGTGAGACGCCGGCGCGGAACAGACGCGCCCCGGACCTGAACGGGCCGCGGGTCGAAAGGACGACGCGGCGGCCGCGAGTCTTGTCCTCGGGGATTGACAGACGCGGAACGGTGGAGAGGGCGGAGGGGAACGCATCGCCTCCCGGACCGATGGACTATCATCCCGCTGGACTATTTCGGAAAGACAGGGTTTAATACGCACCCCGGGACAGGGAGTCCGAGCCGGGGTGAGTTGACCCCATAGCGGAGAACAACGTGGCCGCAGAGCCCCTCTCGCCGATCGAGTCCCAGCGGCGGTTCATTCGGCAGCGCGCCGAGGAGTTGCTGGCCCGCGTGGACCGGATGGACGACGAGGAGTTGCGCTGGACCGTGCGGGTCTTCGCCGATTGCCTCTCGCCCGAGCAGCGGAGGGAGAACCTGGGCACCTACAGCGAGCACTGGTCCGTGGACCAGCTCCGGCGCTTCGTCCCGACCTTCATCCGGCACTACACGGACCTGGCCCTGGAGGAGCTGAAGGCCAAGGAGAGCAGCCAGGGCAGCCGCCTGGCACACCTCACCGAAGAGGAACTCCAAAGCATGTCCTTGGCCGAGAAGTGGCACCTCCTGGCCAAGGATCCGGGAGGACTGCGGCCCGACCAGTTGCGCCGCGAGCTGGCCCGGCTGTTCATGTGCAAATCCTTCGACCTGTTCCACGACGCCGGCCTGTCCGAGGCGGCGGTGGAGTTCCCGGCATACCACCAGGTTCGGGAGGCCCTGGAGAGGCAGCTCGACGCGATCGTGGACGACCTCACGCAGATGGTCCTGCTGCGGGCCCGACGCCTCGACGAGGGCGCGCCCGAAGAGGTGGAGGCCGCCCTGGTCGAGATCCGGGAGGCCATCAGCCGGGCTTTGGGGATCCTGGTCCCCGTGGATCAACTCTTCGCCGGGCAGATGGTCAAGCTGCCCCTGGAGCTCTCCGACGAGACGGCCGAAGCCCCGTCCCCGGGGCCGGAAGCAACGCCGGCAGGCATGTCGACCGAAGACCTGGCGACCGCGCTCCTCGTCCTGACCGACCTCATGAACATTCGCGAATGGGACGAATACCTCCTCCCCCTCCGGCGTCGGTTCCGGTCCATCGCGGAGATTCCGCCCGAGGATCTCGGCGCCCTCCTTCCGCGCCTGTCGGGGCGGATGGGGGACCGGCGGATCACCGACTTTGCGGAACGCTACCGGTCCGGAAGGATGATGGCCGAACGCAAGGTCGATCCGGGCGTCTGGGAGATGCTCCCCTTCGCGGAGCGGCTGACGATCCTGGAGCGCGACAACCGGACTATGGACATCGTCCAGGCTGCCCGGCACCTGGCCAAGATCTTTTTCAGCTTCCAATACACTATGCTTTTCGACGCCGGGTTCCATGTTGACCTGTTGCGCTCGCCGGCCTACCAGGAGCTGGTGAACCGCCTGATCGACCGGTTTCCCGCCGGGTCTCAACGCGAGGCAGACCGGCGACCGCTGGAGGAGCTGACCCAAACCGTGACCCGGATGATGCTCCAGCTCGAGGCCATGCCGCCCGAGGCGCGGCCCGGGGCCCTGCAGGAGGTGCGCGCCGTGATCGCCACTGCCCTAGGGCTGCCGGGCGATCTCACCTACCCTGCCGGCAAGGAAGGACGCGCCTGAAACCCAATGCGGAATGCCAAATGCGGAATGTGGAATAGGAATCGACGAGCGCCCGGCGCATTCCGCATTTCGAATTCCGCATTCTTCTCGAGGGGGGCCAGACATGAAGTGGGAGTACCGGGACGAGATGGTGATGTTCAAGGAGACGAAGGACGGCCTGGTGAGCAACCTGGAGGTGCTGGGCGCCCGGGGCTCCGACGGGTGGGAGCTGGCCAGCAGCGTCCCGCTCATCGCGCCGAACCGGGACGGCGTCGCGTACGGGACCGTCGGCGTCCTGCTCATCTTCAAGCGGCCCGCGGCCGGATGAGTTGCCTTTCGTCATAACGAACCGGGGGAAGCCGCAGGAGCGAGGGCGGGGCCGCTGCTTCTCGATCCTGCCGGCGTCCCCATCCTCCAGCGCGCGTCGAGGACCGATCGTGCCTGTTGGCAAGCGTCGCCATCCCATGTACGAGGGCATCGCCCTCCTGGCCGACCCGATCCACGGCTATATCCAGTTCACCGTCCCGGTGGACGGACAGGCCGACGAGCGGACAGAGAAAGACCTCATCGACACGCCGTGGGTCCAGCGGCTGCGCAAGATCCACCAGCTCCAATCCAGCTTCTGGGTCTTTCCCTCGGGCGAGCACAGCCGGTTCCAGCACTCGCTGGGGGCCATGCACATGGCCGGCCGTTTTGCCGACCGGCTGTACCCCAGCCTCCAGCAGGTCTTCGGACGTCATTGCCCGTCGCAGTCGTACGTCAAGGAGATCCTGCGGCTCACCGGCCTGCTCCACGACGTCGGCCACGGGCCCTTCAGCCACTTCTTCGATCAGAACTTCCTGGAGCCACTCCACCGGATGACGCACGAGGGGATCGGCCAGCGAATCGTGACGGAGAGGCTGGCCGACATCATCGGGAAGATCCGGCGGAGTCCGGATGGTCCCTTTGAGAAGCAGGAGGCGATCCTGCCCGAGCAGATCGCCTACCTGATGGGCAAGCCCGAGCCGGGAAGCACCGATCGAATGCCCCGCTGGCTGCAGACGCTGCAGCCGGTCTTCTCCGGCATCTACACCGCCGACAACATGGACTACATCCAGCGGGACGCCTACATGACCGGCTTCTCTCTGGACATGGTGGATATCGACCGGCTGCTCTACTACACCTTCGTCACCGAGAAGGGCCTGACGCTGCACAAGTCCGGGTCGTCCACCCTGCGGCGCTTCGTCAACGCCCGCTTCACCATGTATGCCGACGTGTACTTCCACCGGACCAACCGGGCGGTGGACTTGCACATGCAGGAGATCTTCCAGGAGACGGTCCAGCTCCTCTTCCCCTTCGACCCTCGCGTGTCGTTGGACCCATACCTTGGCGTGAGCGACTGGTCGCTGCTGGAGGGAGTGCAGCGATGGGCCGATGACGACGACCCGCGAAAGCGCGCCCTGGCCGCCGAGTGGGCCAAGATCCTGAACCGCGAGGTGAAGTGGAAGATGGCCTACGACCACACGGAGACGATGGACGAGCCGCGCGGAAAGAAGTTCTGGTCAACCAAGGACCTGGAGGATGCGATCCGGAGGCACCTGCCGGAAGAGCTGCGCGACATTCCCTTCAAGGTGGATATGGCCCGGCAGGACCCGCGGCCGCTGAACCCCTGGACCGAAGAGACGAAGAAGATTCTGATCTACGATCCCGCCACGGAGAAGGCCTCACCCTCGGCCGTAGCGGACCTCTTCCGGTACATCCCCGCCCAGGTGGCCCACTACCGCGTCTTCGCGCTGGACCACGCCTACGACGCGGAGCTGGCCGCTGCCACGGTCGCCGCCCTGGCGGGCCAGGGCCAGCGGGCCTTCACCACCAACCTTTGACCCTGCTCGCGCTTCCACCGCCGCAACACGCAACCCGCCCGCCAAACAACAGCCCGAGTGTGTGATCCTTGTCCGGTCGGATGCGCCACCTGACGGCTTGCAGCGTTCTGGCGGAAACAGGGGGTGGCGGGTCTGGGCTGGGCTCGAATCCCTTTGAACGAGGAGCGACTGAGGCCCATCTGGTATTCGGGACCACAATGAAACATTTTGATTCGCTGGGCCGTAACCTGTCATGAAGCGCGCACCGTAGCCGGGGGCTCAGTTTCACCTTGAGCCCTCTGGTGTGAGGCGCGTATATCGGTATCGAGGTCGTGGGCGTTAGGGATTTGCTGCAGGGGCGGTGCGGCGTAACCACTCGTTTTCCATGGACCGGGCCCCGGAGCGAGGGATCCAAGTCCAGGAGGTTCAGGGGGGTGCTGAAATGAGGAGAGCGATTGGCTGCAGGGTGCTGATGGTCCTGGTTCTCCTGGTCCTCTTGCTGGCCAGTCCGATCCCCAGCGAGGCGGGGGGGCACGTCTTTTTCAACTTCGACGTCCCTCTCTGGGTGGGACCAGGCTACTGGGGACCGAGCCCGTGGTGGGGGTCTCCCTATTACTACCCGTATCCGGCCCCCCCCGTGGTCGTCCAACCGCCTCCGGTCTATGAGCAGCCCGCCCCGGCCCCCCAGGCGCCGGCCTACTGGTACTACTGTCAGAACCCGCAGGGGTACTATCCGTACGTCCAACAGTGTCCGAACGGCTGGATGCAGGTCGTGCCGCCGGCAACCCCGCCGAGATAGGAAAGGAGATGGCGCGATGCAGAGACGATGGGTCCTGCTCCTCGGGAGCGCGGCGGTGGCGCTGGGCGGCTGTGCGACGCTGCCGACCGGCCCGAGCGTGATGGTGCTCCCCGCCCCGGGGAAACCCTTTGAGCAATTCCAGGCCGAGGATGCCACCTGCCGCCAGTGGGCGGCCCAGCAGGTGGGGCCGCCAGGCGCGCCCGCGGCCCAGAATACGGCGGTCGGCGCGGCGGTGGGCACCGCCGTTGGCGCGGGGCTCGGGGCAGGGCTCGGGGCCTTGGCCGGCCATGCGGGCACCGGGGCGGCGATCGGCGCCGGCGCCGGCCTCCTCACGGGGGCGGCGGCGGGCGCCAATGCCGATCAGGCGGCCGGATGGCATGCGCAGCGCCGGTACGACATGGCGTACCAGCAGTGCATGTACGCGAAGGGGAACCAGGTCCCCGGGGTGGTGCGGGGGCCTCGGCAACCTCTGGCCGTGCCTCCCCCGCCGCCCCCCCACCTGGCTACTTCCCGGCACCCCCCGGGCCATCGCCATACCCCTCGGCACCGCCACCGCCGCCTCCGGCCCCATAGCCCTCCAAGCGGAGGGGACCGCTCCTGGCGCCGGCGATGATTGCTGCCGCGTGGTCAGCGCATTTTTTTCAGAAGAGGTTGAGACGCATGCGATACTCTACGCCCTTCGTCATGAGTCTGCTCGTCGCTGTCCTGGCCATCCTCGGCGCGGGTTGCGCGAGCGATTCGGGAGAAAGGAATAGAGGGAGCGGCCCGCTGGGGCGAGGAGACGGCGGCAGGAGAATGGCCCGGGGAGACCGGCAACAATCACAGGAGCTCTGGAAGCAGTACGATCTGAATGGCGACGGCAAGATTACCCGAGAGGAATTCATGGCCGTCCGCGCCGTCTGCTTTGCCAGGTACGACGCCAATGGCGCCGGGATGCTTACTCGGTCGGAAGTCAAGAGGTTCTCCTCGCCCCAAATCGCGGACCGCATCGATGCCGAGTTCTCCCGACTGGATCTTAATGGGGACGGCCTGATCAGTCGTGAGGAATTTGACCGGGAGAGTGACCGCCTGTTTCGGCAGTTGGACACGAATGGTGATGGCGTCATTGCCGGGAACGAGCTCAGCAATGTGACTTCCGCTGTGCTCGGAGACATGTGCTCGGTGACATCTGACCGACGGCCCGGCTCGCCTGTGCGAGACTAACAGGGTCGGTGGAAGAACGGAGTCCCGTGGTCCGAAAATCCCATCCGTCCCCGCCTCGAAATGCTAACCTCCCCTGCGTAGGGTCTAGATCCAACGGTTCCGACTGACTTGCAGCCTGAAGTGAGAATCCCGCCAGCTATGGGGTCGCCACTGCACCGAGCCGCCTACATTCCAACCCGGGGCCAGGGATTCCCGACCCGGCTGAGGGCCTTCCGGTGCCTCCACCTTCCAGCCATCGCCTTCCCCGGGTTGCCGAATGCTCGCAGTCCCGGTTCTCGGCGGACGGCATCACGAGCACCATCTTGAGCGGATTACAGCGTGAAAGCGGAATCGATTCTGGCTAGCGCTCGGAGTCTTTGCGAAGCGCAGGGGAAGCGCGACACGAACCGGACGACATGCGGGGGGAGGATAGCTCTCCTCGTGGATCTCCCCCGCCCGGAAGACGAGAACGACGCCGTACCGCTCACTGCCTCCTATCCGATCCCCGCTGCTCGCCGCTCGCAGCCACACGCGATCAATCTGTGGGCGCGGGCTGGCTCGCATTGGACTGCGGCCGCCCGTCGTCATTCCCCCCGAGCCCAGCCGCCGAGGAGACGGCGGACGCGTTCCAGCCCCCGCCCAGGGCCTCAATCAGAAGCACCGTGGCGGTCATCCGGCGCCCGAGGATGTCGACGGCGGCGCGTTCGTTGGCCAGTGCAACTGTCTGAGTGACCACGACATCGAGATAGCTCAGCGTCCCCGCCTTGTACTGGTTGGTGGTCAATGCCACGGATTGCTGGGCGGCCTTCACCGCCTCATCCTGCACCTGCGCCTCGTCCTGCAGGATGCGAAGGGCGGCGAGATTGTCCTCGACCCCCTGAAATGCGGTCAGCACGCTCTGCCGGTAGGACGCGACGTTCGCGTCGTAGGCCGCCCGCGCCTCGTTGGTTTGCGCTCGCCTCAAGCCCCCCTCGAACACGGTTTCCGCGATCGCCGCTCCAACCGCCCATACCCGGCTCGGCCAAGAAAACAGGTCGGAGAGCGCGGTGCTCACAAAGCCTGCAGATGCGCTCAGCGTGATGGTCGGGTAATACGCGGCTTCGGCGACCCCGATCTGCGCGTTGGCCGCCGCGACTCGCCGCTCCGCCGCAGCGATGTCGGGTCGGCGCTCGAGCAGTTCGGAGGGCACGCCCACGGGAATCGCCGGCGGCACCGTGGTGAGTGGTGCCACCGGAAGGGAGAAAACTGACGCGGGCGTTCCGGTGAGCGCCGCGATCGCGTGCTCCAACTGTGCCCGCTGCACGCCGACATCGATCGCTTGAGCCTGGGCGGTCTTGAGCTGGGTGTCCGCCTGGACCACATCCGCCTTGGACGCCACGCCGCTTGCATACCGGTTCTGTGTCAGCTCGAGGGACTTCTGGTAGGCGAGGACCGTGGCATCCAGCAGTTGGCGCTGGGTATCCAGGATCCGCAGGGCAAAATAGCTTTGGGCAAGTGCAGCCTGGGCACTCAGGCGCATTGATTCGAGGTCCGCCTGGCTGGCTTGGGCGCTGGCCTGTTGCGACTCCACGGTCCGCCGAATTCGCCCCCAGAGGTCTAGTTCCCACGATGCCTGGAGGGGCAATGAGTAGTCCGTTTGTGTCAGCGGCCCTCCGCTGGGGCTAGTCGGTTGCCGCAAGCGGGTCACATCCGCGCCGACGGAAACCGTCGGAAAGTAACTCGCTCGGGCGGCCTGGACCGCCGCGCGCGCCTGCCGGACCTGCGCTTCCGCCGCGGCCAAGTTCTGGTTGGAGATGTTGACTCGGGCTTCGAGGGTGTTCAACAACGGATCCTGAAAGATCTCCCACCACCCTCCCCGGATGGTCTCGTCCTTGGGCTGCGCCACCTTCCAGCCTTCCAACTCTTTGTAGACGGGAGGAGCCACGACCGGCGGCCGCACGTACTTGGGGCCGACCGTGCAGGCGGTAAAGAGGGTAAGCGCCCCGAGGATTGTCACGAGCGTGAACCACGATCGTCTCACGCGAAGCATTGAAGCACCGCCTCCTCGCTCGATTCTTGCCAACTGTCCTGCTTCGGTTCGATCATGCTTCGCTGATGGAACTCCTGCAGTCACACTGCCTCTTCGACGCCTCACAGGCCCGCCGGACCGGGAGACGTGTTCTGGGCTATCCCCCGCGGATGTCCTCCCCGCATTGCTTGGAGCCACAGCCGGAGGCGGTCAAGGTACAGATACACTACGGGGGTCGTATACAGCGTGAGCAGTTGGCTGACGAGCAGGCCCCCGACGATGGCGATGCCGAGCGGGCGGCGCAGCTCCGACCCGACCCCGGTGCCGAGCGCCAGCGGGAGCGCCCCCAGCAGCGCGGCCATCGTCGTCATCATGATCGGCCGGAAGCGCAACAGGCAGGCCTGATAGATGGCCTCGACGGGGGACTTCCCCTCCTGCCGCTCCGCCGCGAGGGCGAAGTCGATCATCATGATGGCGTTCTTCTTCACGATGCCGATCAGGAGGATGATGCCGATGAGGGCGATGACGCTGAGCTCCGTGCGATAGAGGAGCAGGGCGAGGATCGCGCCCACCCCGGCCGACGGCAGCGTGGACAGGATCGTGATCGGGTGGATGTAGCTCTCGTACAGTACCCCGAGGACGATGTAGACGGCCACCAGCGCCGCCAGGATCAGCAGGGGCTCGTTCGCCAGCGAGGCCAGGAAGGCCTGAGCCGTGCCCTGGAAGCTCCCCTGGATGCTCGCCGGCAGCCCCAGGTGCCGCGTGGCCTCCTCGACCGCCGTCACCGCCTCCCCCAGCGCTACCCCCGGCGTCAGATTGAACGAGAGCGTCACCGCCGGGAACTGGCTTTGGTGGTTCACCGAGAGCGTCGTCGTCGACGGCGCGTAGTGCGTGAAGGCACTCAGCGGCACGCTTACTCCTGCCGCCGGCCGCACGTAGATGTCCCGCAGGGTTTCGGGGCGTTGCCAGAATGGCGGTGCGACCTCCATGATGACGTGATATTGGTTGAGGGGGGTATAGGTGATGGCGACCTGCTCCTGACCGAACGCGTCATAGAGGGTGGCATCGATGAGCTGCGAGGTGATGCCCAGCCGGGACGCCGTGCTGCGGTCGATCTGGAGCGAGGCCTGCAGTCCCTTGTCTTGTTGATCGCTGCTCACGTCGCGCAGCTCGGGCAACGCGCGCAGCCGTTGCTCGACCCGCGGGGCCCAGGTATTCAGCTCCGTCACAGTCTCGCCCTGAAGCGTGTATTGGTACTGGGCGTTGCTCTGCCGGCCCCCGACCCGGAGGTCCTGGACGGCCTGAAGGAACGCCGGCGCGCCCGGCACCGAGAGGAGCCGCCCCCGCAGCCGCGCGATCACCTGATCCGCACTCACCGTCCGCTGCGCTTGCGGCTTCAGTGCGATGAACATGCTCGCGGTGTTCGTGGTGGCGCCCCCGCCGCCGGTCCCGCCGGTGAAGCCCCCCACGCTCTCCACGGCCGGATCGCTCCGGATGATGTTCACCACCGCCACCAGCTTCTCCCGCATGGCCTGAAACGATATATCTTGCGCGGCTTGAATGGTCCCCCCCAAGCGTCCGGTGTCTTGCTGCGGGAAGAACCCCTTGGGCACGACGACGAACAGATAGACGTTCACCCCGACGGTCAGCAGTGTCAGCGCGAGCATGAATCGCGCGTGATGGAGCGCCCAGGACACACTCGCTTCGTAGCGCCGGAGCATCCAGTCGAATACCCGCTCGCTCGCGCGGTGGATCGGCCCATGGGCTCGGGAGCTCTCCGACTTCAGGAGCCGGGCGCACATCATGGGGGTCGTCGTCAGCGAGACGAGGAGGGAAACTGCGATGGCCACAGAGAGCACAACGGCGAACTCGCGGAACAGGCGGCCGACCATGCCGCCCATCAACAGGATCGGGGTGAACACGGCCACCAGCGAGAGGCTCATCGACAGGACGGTGAAGGAGATCTCCCGTGCCCCCCGCAGCGCGGCCTGTTGGGGAGAGAGGCCTTGCTCGATGTACCGGGTGATGTTCTCGAGCACGACAATGGCGTCGTCCACGACAAACCCGGTTGCGATCGTGAGCGCCATGAGGGACAGGTTATCCACGCTGTAGCCACAGAGGTACATCACCCCGAAGGTGCTGACGAGCGACACCGGAACCGCGACGCCCGGGATGAGGGTGGCGCGGACATTCCGCAGGAAGGCGAACACCACCAGGATGACGAGCCCGATCGCGATCAGGAGCGTCCGCTCGACGTCGCGCAGGGAGGCGCGAATCGGCGGCGTGCGGTCGAGCGTGACCGACAAGGTGACGCCGCCGGGCAGGGCCGCCGTGAGCTGCGGGAGCAGGCTCCTGACGCGATCGACCGTCTCGATGATATTGGCCCCCGGCTGCCGGAACACGATGATCATCACGGCTGGCTTGCCGTTGACCAGCCCGGTCGCGCGGAGATCCTCCACCGAATCCTCGACGCTGGCCACATCCGACAGTCGAACGGCGCTTCCGGCATTGTAGGCCACGATCAGGGGCCGGTACTGCGCGGCGCCATGGAGTTGGTCGTTCGTCTGGATCTCCCAGGCCTTGGCGCTGTCCGTAAGCTGCCCTTTGGGCCGGTTCACATTCGTGCTGGCCAACATGCGACGCACATCCCCGAGGCCGACTCCGTATTTGTTCAACGCCGTGGGGTTCAGCTCCACGCGGACGGCCGGTAGCGCACCGCCCCCCACGAACACCTGGCCCACCCCCTCGACCTGTGCGAGTTTCTGTGAGAGGATGGTGGATGCCGCGTCATACATCCGCTCTCGACTCACCGAGTCGGAGGTAAGCGACAGGAGGAGAATGGGCGCGTCGGCCGGATTGACTTTCCGGTAAATCGGATCGCTCGGGAGGTTCGACGGAAGGTACCCGCGCGCCGCGTTGATCGCTGCCTGGACGTCCCGGGCTGCCCCATCGATGTTGCGGTTCAGGTCGAACTGCAAGACGATGCGCATGGAGCCGCGGTAGCTGGTGGACGTCATCTCGGTCACGCCCGCGATACGGCTAAACTGCCGTTCGAGGGGCGTGGCGACCGACGTCGCCATGGTCTCGGGATCTGCCCCCGGCAGCGAGGCCGAGACCTGGATCGTCGGAAAGTCCACCTCGGGCAGGGAAGACACGGGGAGCAAGCGGAAGGCGACCGCCCCGGTGAGGATCATCCCCGCCGACAGGAGTGTCGTCGCGACCGGTCGGCCGATGAAGATCCTCGAGATGTTCATGCCGGCCTCATCTCCGCGCCGTCACCGGTCGCCTGCCCGGCATCCGAGCCGCGGAGGCGTCTCGCGAGCCGATCAAACGCCAGGTACACCACCGGCGTCGTATACAGTGTGAGCAGTTGGCTGATGAGCAGGCCCCCGACGATGGAGATGCCGAGCGGGCGGCGCAGCTCCGACCCGACCCCGGTGCCGAGCGCCAGCGGGAGCGCCCCCAGCAGCGCGGCCATCGTCGTCATCATGATCGGCCGGAAGCGCAACAGGCAGGCCTGATAGATGGCCTCGACGGGGGACTTCCCCTCCTGCCGCTCCGCCGCGAGGGCGAAGTCGATCATCATGATGGCGTTCTTCTTCACGATGCCGATCAGGAGGATGATGCCGATGAGGGCGATGACGCTGAGCTCCATGCGATAGAGGAGCAGGGCGAGGATCGCGCCCACCCCGGCCGACGGCAGCGTGGACAGGATCGTGATCGGGTGGATGTAGCTCTCGTACAGTACCCCGAGGACGATGTAGACGGCCACCAGCGCCGCCAGGATCAGCAGGGGCTCGTTCGTCAGCGAGGCCCGGAAGGCTTCGGCCGTGCCCTGGAAGCTCCCCTGGATGCTCGCCGGCAGCCCCAGGTGCCGCGTGGCCGTCCTCGACCGCCGTCACCGCCTCCCCCAGCGCCACCCCCGGCGCCAGATTGAACGAGAGCGTCACCGCCGGGAACTGGCCCTGGTGGCTCACGGCGAGGGGTGCCGTCGATTCGGTGAGGCTCGCCACCGCATTCAATGGCACCTGCCCGCCGCCGGCGCTGCGGAGATAGACCGCCTGCAACCCACTCGGGTGCTGCTGGTAGGCAGGCTTGACCTCGAGGACGACGCGATACTGGTTGAGCTGCGTGAAGATCGTGGAGACCTGCCGCTGCCCGAACGCGTCATAGAGGGTGTCATCGATGAGCTGCGGGGTGATGCCCAGCCGGGAGGCCGTGCTGCGGTCGATCTGGAGCGAGGCCTGCAGTCCCCTGTCCTGCTGATCGCTGCTTACGTCGCGTAGCGTCGGGCAGCGCGCGCAGCTCTTCGACCAGCCGGGGGGCCCAGGCGATTCAGCTCGTCCGCATTCGGATCTTCGAGGGTGTACTGGTACTGGGTGCGGCTGACGCGGTCCTCGACGGTCAGGTCCTGCACAGGTTGGAGGAACAGCGTGATCCCCTCGACCTTCGCCAGGGTGGGCTGCAAGCGGCGGATGACCTCACTCGCGCTCACCTTCCGCTCTGCCAGGGGCCTCAGATTGATGAGGATCCGCCCGCTGTTGAGGGTGGTGTTGGTCCCGTCCACACCGATGAACGAGGAGAGGCTTTCCACCGCAGGATCCCGCAGAATTACGCTGGCCAGCGCCTGCTGCGCCCTGGCCATCGCCGCGAAGGATACCGTCTGCGGCGCCTCGGAGATGCCCAAGAGGACCCCGGTATCCTGCACGGGGAAGAAGCCCTTCGGCACGATGATGTATAGGAAAACCGTGAGAGCCAGGGTGCCCACCGCCACCACGAGCGTCAGCCCCTGCCGATCCAAGACCCAGCGCAACGTGCTCCCGTAGGCCGCGATGACCCGATCGAACCACCGTTGCGACACCCGATAGAGCCGTCCCTGCTGCTCCTCGGGCGTATGCCGGAGCAGCTTTGCGCACATCATCGGCGTCAGGGTGAGCGAGACGACGGCCGAGATCAAGATCGTGACGCCGAGGGTGATCGCGAACTCACGGAACAGCCGGCCGACCACATCGCCCATGAACAGCAGGGGAATGAGCACCGCAATGAGCGAAACGGTCAGAGAGAGGATGGTGAAGCCGATCTGCTCGGCGCCTTTGAGAGCGGCCTGAAGCGGAGGCTCCCCTTGCTCGATGTATCGGGCGATGTTCTCGATCATGACGATCGCGTCGTCGACCACGAACCCGGTGGAGATCGTCAGCGCCATCATGGACAGGTTGTTCAGGCTGAAGCCCATGAGGTACATGACCCCGAAGGTGCCCACGAGGGACAACGGGACGGCGACGGCGGGGATCGTCGTGGCGGCGGCATTGCGAAGAAAGAGGAAGATCACCAGGACAACCAGCGCCACCGCCAGCATGAGTTCGAACTGTACGTCATGGACCGAGGCGCGGATGGTCGTGGTCCGGTCGGTCAGCACGGAGACGGTTACCGAGGAGGGCAACGCGCTCTCGAGTTGCGGCAGCAGCCGCTTGATGCGGTCGACCACCTCGATGACGTTGGCGCCCGGCTGCCGCTGGATGTTGACGATGACCGCCGGGGTCTCGTTCATCCACGCCGCTTGCCTCACATTCTCCGCATCGTCGAACACATCGGCAACGTCGGACAGCCGGACCGGCGCGCCGTTGCGATAGGCGACAATCAACGGCCGGTACTCGCCGCTCGCCAGGAGCTGATCATTCGCGCCGATGACGTAGGCCTGCTGCGGCCCGTCGAAGCTGCCCTTGGCTTGATTGACATTGGCGGCCGATCATCACGGTTCGCAGATCTTCGAGGGTCAGGCCGTATGCCGCCAGGGCCGTCGGGTTGGCTTGGATCCGCACCGCCGGCCGTTGCCCGCCGCTGATACTGACAAGGCCCACGCCCGCGAGCTGGGAGATCTTCTGCGCAAACCGGGTATCCGCGAGGTCTTCAACCTGAGGCAACGGCAACGTCTTTGAGGTCAACGCCAGTGTCAGGATCGGCGCATCGGCCGGGTTCACCTTGCTGTAGACGGGGGGATTCGGCAGATCCGCGGGTAGATAGGTGAAGGCGGCATTGATGGCCGCCTGTACCTCCTGCTCGCCGACGTCCAGGCTGAGGTCCAGACTGAACTGGAGCGTAATCACCGAGCTGCCGCTGGAGCTGGTCGACATCATCTGTTTCAGTCCGGGCATTTGCCCGAACTGGCGTTCCAACGGAGCCGTGACCGATGACGCCATGACCTCCGGGACTGGCCCCGGGGTAGAAGGTGAGGACTTGGATGGTCGGGTAATCCACCTGCGGTAAGGCGGCGACGGGTAGCTGGCGGTAGGCCACGGCACCGGCCAGCAGAATGGCGGCCATCAGGAGTGTGGTAGCGACCGGCCGCAGGATGAAGGGTCGGGAGAGATTCATCAGTTGCTCTTTCGTGGGCTATTATCGCCCCCCGCCTGCAACTCCACCCTCGCACCTTCTCGAAGTCTCTCCACCCCGTTCGTGACGACGAGGTCTCCCGGGACCAGCCCTGCGTTGATCGATGTCTCATCTCCCTGGCTGACGCCGATCGTAACGGGACGCATGGCGACAGTCTGATCTGCCTTCACCACGTAGACGAAGGCGCTCTGGGGGCTCCGCTGAATGGCGGCGGTCGGCACCACCGTCGCCCCGCGCTTGACGTCCAGAAGGAGGTGCGCATTGACGAACTGGTTGGGGAACAGCCCATTGTCCTCGTTCGGGAACACGGCCTTGAGCCGGACCGTGCCGGTGGTCGGGTCGATCTGATTGTCGACCGTCAACAACGATCCAACGGCCAGTTTCTGCCGTCCCTCGCGATCATAGGCCTCGACAGGCAAACGCGCCCCGGCCTTGAGCTCGGCAAGTACCTGCGGGAGACTGTCCTCGGGGATGGCAAACACCACGGCAATGGGTTGGAGCTGGGTGATCACCACCAGCCCATTGGCATCGGTCGCGTGCACGATGTTGCCGGGATCCACCAGGCGCAACCCAAGGCGCCCGCTGATCGGTGCGGTGATGTGGCAGTAGATGAGTTGCAGCTTGGCGCTGTCGATCTGCCCCTGGTCAACCTTGATGGCTCCTTCATACTGGCGAACCAGAGACTTCCTGGGTGTCCAACTGCTGCTTGGCAATCGAGTCCTGCGCGACCAGCACCCGGTAGCGCTGCAGGTCGAGTTGGGCGTTCTTCAGCAACGCCTGGTCTCGAGCCATCTGTCCCTCGGCCTGGGTCAACTGCACTTGGAACGGCCGGGGGTCGATTTCGGCCAGCACATCTCCCTCTCTGACGATCTGCCCTTCTCGGAAGGGGACCTTCATCAGTTGTCCGTCCACGCGGCTTTTCACGGTGATGGTGCTGAGCGGTGTGACCGAGCCGAGCCCGGCGAGATACACTCCGATGTCGGCCCTTTTGGCTGCCACCGCCACCACTGGCAGCGCGCGCGCGGCGGGTGCCTCTTGCCTGACAGCGCGCGGTTGCGCCCGGCCCCACTTGCTCAAGAGGGCGTAGGCCCCGATGGCGAGGAGACAGAGCACCAGCAAGCCGATCCACCAGCGCCTGCGCACCGGAGCGGAACGAGGCCGCTCCGGCACGTCGTTCTTCGGGGCCTTCTGCGTGGATGTCATGGTCATGGCCTCACGAAAAACACATCAGCCGCATGATCCGCCTACATCCCAATCGCTGCGACCCGCCCATGGTTCATTATGCGACCATGGCCGGCAAAGGGGACGTCTGGCACGTGATGCCTCACCCGCCTCACCAGGCGTGCCCGATCGCCGCAGAGTGCGGCGATGCACACGAACTCCAGGACATTCTGGCCGATGCTGTGGTCGGGAGCACTCGTAGGCTCGACGCTATGGTTGCAGTCTTCTGCTCTGAGAGGCAACCCTCGGACCGAGCATCCCCAATCCGGCCAATACTTGCCGTCTCCCTGCATCCGGGGCCCTCTTCCCCTATACGGAAAGCGAGAGGAGGAAGTTTCATGAAGACTTACAGCAGGGGGTTACCTTTGCTCCGAAGAAATACCATGCATCCTTCACGGAACCCCCAATGACCCCTGCGAAGGGTTGCAGTGTGGGCGCCCCTGAGATTTCCGAGGCAGGGAGCGGAGCCATGCAACTCCCGCGGGCACCACCCTTTGGCGGACGCCTCCTTCGAACACCTCCGGGGTTCCCCAAATAATCGAAGCGCTCGTGACGTGCCACATGAAAGGCCCCCCGCATTTTTCTCAAACGCTTATTATAATCCACCCGCTTCATCGTATCCATACTTTTGTGGGGCACCGGACTCTCCCACGTTCCTGGTGGAACGCTGGGCGGATTCCCGCTGCCCGACTCCCCCCGAGCGCGCGATCCTCACTGCGTGCTGCGTCGAGGGGTACAGTCGGCTCCGCCGTCACAGCGCGCCCGGGTGACCTCCCTCTTGCAGCGGGGCTTACCAGGGGGTATTCGAAGGCATGCTTCGCCAACACCGGTCGAGACTCCAAGCGGCTCGTCGAGGTCGGCACGTCGCCCGGGAGTCCCATTGGTCCGCGGCTTGTTCCCACCATGTTGCCTCCAGAAAATTGCTCAAGACCATCCGTTCCTCGGGCACCCCCCGGGCGCATGTGACCTCCCAGGTGAAACAAAAGGAACAAGAGAAGCGTAATATAACAGATGTATGGAATGATGCGGCCGCGCGGTCGCAATTGATGCAATCTTCGGGCAAAGGAGGACCGCATGCGAACGAATGGACGGACTGGATACTCCGGGTGGCTCATAGCGGGAGCACTGCTCCTCGGGCTGGCTTCGAGCGGGGCCGGAACGGCGCTAGCCCGGCAGCCGGCGGCCCCCCCGGGGCCCCCGCCCCAAAAGGAGCGCCTCCTCACGCCCGAGGACCATGCCGCCATGGCGCAGATCTTCTGGCATCGGGTACAGGAACGCCTGAGTTTGACTGATCAGGAGCGGACGGACATCCAAGCCCTGCTCCAAACGCAGCGCATGGCAGCGCAGGCGGATATCCAGAACCTGATCGCCGCCCGCCGGCAGCTCCGGGGGCTGTTGGAGCAGCAGACGACCGACCCGGCGGCCATCCAGGCGGTGGCGACACAGGTGAAGGCGCTGCAGGCCAAGCTGTTCGACGATCGCCTGCAGACTCAGCTCACCCTCCGCACCAAGTTCACTCTGGAACAATGGCAGGGGTGGCTTTCCCTCCGGAGGGGCATGGGGCGCCGCTGGATGCAGAGAGGCCGTGCGTCCGGGCCGGGCGCACTCTAGAGGTCCCAGCGTCCTGCGCCGCTGTCTAGGGCAGGGGAACCGTCCGCGCCCCGATCCCGAGCGCCTCCCCGGATCGTCCGCCGGGCAGGGTCGGGGTACCCCTTCTGCTACTCCCAAGATCTCTGACGAGGGCCTCTCAGGCAGCGGAGGATGCCGGCCCTCGGGTACCGTGGTGCCCCAGGTGCTCCAAGCGTTGCACGCATTGGCGTGCCGCTGTATCCTTATCGCAGCGGGGACAGGGCGGGGCCAGACGGAGTCTATGCAGACCCCGGGGCGCACGTCGCCACCCACATACGTGAAACCAAATCACCAGGAGAAAGCCCATGCGCACCCAACGACAGTACGCCGGCTTCCCGACGGGCTTCGGCCACCTCGCCCTTTTCCTTGTCCTTGTTTCCCTGGTCGCTTGTGCCGCCGTTTCCAGCGCCCAGAGCCAAGCACGATCGGACGGAGGGTCGTGCGCCGACCCCATCCCCGAGATCTACGACCGAGTCTCCCCGGCTGTGGTTTCGATTTCCTCCATGGCGATCAACCCATACCAGATCACCGACCGCGTGAGCCGAGCGGTCGGATCGGGCGTGATCATGGACGCGACCGGCCTCATCCTGACCAACTCCCACGTCGTCTTCAGCCGCCAGGCGATCATGGTCACGCTCGACGACGGGACAACGGTCCCGGGGAAAGTGGTCGGGAGCGATCCCATCTTCGACGTCGCCGTCCTCCGAATCTCTCCCCCGTCCACAGGAACGCTACCGGTCGCGGTGCCGGGGAGTTCGGCGCAGCTTCGGGTCGGCGAGGAAGTTTTGGCGATCGGCAACCCCCTCGGGCTCGACCAGACGCTGACGCGGGGAGTCGTCTCGGCCATCAACCGGATCTTGCCTGACACTCCATCCTCGTTCATGGAGCCGCTGATCCAGACAGACGCGCCGATCAACCCCGGCAACTCGGGCGGTCCCCTCCTGAACCGCTGCGGCGAGGTCATTGGCATCACCACGGCCATCCTCCCCGATGCGCAGAATATCGGCTTTGCCATCCCCATCGACTTGGTGAAGACTGTCCTCCCCTCGCTGCTTGACAAGGGACGGACCATCCGCCCCTGGCTTGGTGTCCAAGGACATCTCGTCGCCCCTGCGCTGAAAGAGTTCCTGCGCATGCCCCTGACGGATGGGCTCCTCGTGGAGGTCGTGGAACCTGGGAGCCCGGCAGAGCATGCGGGGGTTCGCGGTGGCCGCCTCGATGTCGTCATCGGCGGAGATGCGCTCCTCCTCGGCGGCGACATCATCACCCGAGTCAACGGACAGACCGGTGGACACCCCGGAGCGGCTCATGAGGGCGATGCGACGCTTGAAGGTCGGGGACACCGTCCACCTGACGCTCTTTCGCGAGGGTGAGACCCAGGACGTGGAGTTCGTCCTCCCCGAGCGGCCGTTCCTTCCCCAAGACCTCCTCACCCAGCGCTCCGTTGCCCCTCTGGGTGCCGTCCGACGCGGCGATAGAACGGGCTACCGCCAGTAGGCGGCTCGGAGGTTCATGGGTGAACCCTTCGGCCGTCCGGAACGAGGCCGGAAAGTGGAGAGATGGCATCCACTGTATTCCACGGGCAACTCGCCGTCCGTGCGTAGAAACTTTTCCTCGGCCACAGAACCCAACATGGGGATGATTGAGCGGACTCGTTTCGGGCGAATGTCGGAGTCTGAGGAAAGATACATCGAGAAGTTGGTCCTTCTGGGAAATAGTCGGTGCCATCCCGGGTATCTGGCGCTCCGACCCGGGAGCCTGTGGAGGTAAGCCATGGCCGCGATATTATTGATCCTTGCGTAAGTAATGATACACCTCAGATCCGTAAGCCGGCCGCTCGGAAGAAGGCCGCGAGGAGCGCCCGCTGCCCGCGCGTCTGGGTAAGGGACGTGAGCACCGCGCCTTCCAGCTGGTCGAGATCGGTCGGCGCGAAGTTCGCGAGGTCCCCGTACTTGGTGTGGCCCCAGACATGCTCGGCCGGGTTGCAGTCCGGGGCATAGGCCGGGAGCCACTCCACGACGATGCGCGGGGCCCGAGCGGCGAGCCAATCCCGTACCCTGACCGCCCGGTGGGGCCGTCCCCGATCCCAGATGAGGGTGAAGCCCTGCGGGAGATGGCGGGTGAGGGCCCGGAGGAAGCGGAGGACTTCCGCGGTTCGGATGTTGGCACGATGCAGGGCCCAGTAGAGGCCGAACCGGCGGCGCCGGGGCGCCACGGTGAGGGCGCTGATCGCCGAGAGGCGGTCGCGACGGTCCCACTGTCGCAGGAGGGGCGTCCGGCCGCGGGGCGCCCAGGTGCGGCGGACCACTGGCTGGAGCATGAAGCCGCTCTCGTCCACGAAGACGAGCGCTCTACCGGCGCGGCGGGCGTTTTTTTATATGCGGGTAGCGCGCGGTGCGCCACCGCTGGATGGCGGCCTCGTCCCGCTCGTTCGCCCGGCGTTCGGGTTTCTGGCAGCTCCAGCCCTCGCCGCGGAGGATCTTCCACACGTGGGCGGGGTGGTAGGTGACCCCGAAGGTCCGCGCAATGACCATGGCGACCCGCGGCAAGGTCCAGAGGTCGGTGGTGAACCCGTGGGCGGTGGCCCCTTTGAGCAGCAGCTGCAGCAGCTTGGCGCGCTGCCGGGCGCTGATCCGGGGCGGGCGCCCGGGGGCCGGCTTCGGCCGCAATGCATCGGGGCCGCGGCTCCGCACCTCGCCCTGCCAGCGGCTCACCGAGGCGGGCGAGCAGCCAATCTGCCGGGCGACTTCGCGCACCCCGAGCCCCTTGTCGAGGAGGCCGACGGCCCGGCGGCGCCGCGCTTCCAGATCCGCGGGGCTGCCGTTTGGTCTCATGCATCGTAGAGTACCATCGTCCCATTATTTACGCAATTGTCAATAATCGTGGAAGATGATGAATTGGTGGCCGGGCAGATGGCGCGAACCCTGCGAAAGGCCGGACACGTCCCGATCCTCGCGCCCGATGCGCGGTCGGCCCTCGATGAGGCCGTAGACCGCCCTGACGTTATCCTGCTCGACCTAGGGCTGCCGGATCCGCTGACACTTGGGTTATGGGGGCCACGGACTACCTGAAGGCTCCACTCCGCAATGTCATCGGGAACTATCGAAGTTTGAGTAGGTAATGCACAATGGCCATGCGCGAATCGGCTGATCCCTGGCTCCTTCGACAAGGGTCACTGTTACATACGTCTCGCAAGAGTCAATAAATACTTTGCTCACATGGCTTCCATTCTAGAGTAGACCAGCGGGCCGCATCGCGGTCGACGTGCGCCCGACGGTCTCACTCACCTCGGCTGCGGCGGCGCGGGCGGTGCCGGAGGCGCAGGCGACGCCGGGGCCGCGGTCGGCGGTGGTGGGAGTGCCGGTGCGGGTGGTGTGGCTACCGGCGGTGGTGGAGGCGCCGGTGCGGGTGGTGCTGGGGCTGCGATGGGCGACGGCGGCGCTGGGGGTGGCGGCGGGCTCATGGCCGGGACCCAGACCCAGTAGTATGGGACTGTGATGCCGTTGCCGTACAGTTGGTAGTATCCGGTCGGGTACTGGACGATCGTCACGGTCGGCCCTGGGAGAAGGACCATGCGATTGTCGACCCACCACCAGACGTGGTAGGGGGACCACACCCCGGGGCGCACCTCGAAGCGCCAGCCGAGGCGCGGTACGAACCGCCAGCGGCGTTCCTCCCGACGCTCGAATCGCTCTTCGCGGCGTTCCTGGGCCCACGCGGCGGTGGTGTCGCTGCTCACGCCAGCCAGCACACCAAGCGCCAGCGCGACGGCTCCGATCCACCGGTCCGCTCTCGCTCCACAGATCTCCATCAAGCCCTCCTTGCGGTCATTGGGTGATAAGAAAATGTGCTCGGTGATCCCGAGGGGACTCCCGGCCGCGACGGGACCACGGCCACCCCTTATCCAGCAAAGCGTCCTGGCTGTCCGAAGCTTCAATCACCGGGTCCACCGGCCAGGCGTGAGCATGGACCGAACGGCAAGTTGGGTCGCTAGCCGCTGGTCGCGGAGCGTCCCTCGAATATTCTTCACTTGTGTCGCTCCCGCCCGGATTGCCGCCCGGCCTGAGCCCGGCTGTTCCACGAGTCGACGCAACTGACGTCGGCCCGCAACGAGCGCCTGGAGGTCCGCCCGGATCACAGTCCGTCACTCCTGCAGGAGCGTCGAGATCTCCGCGGCTTGCTCGTCCGCTTGCCGAAGCTTTCATTGCATCGTCAGGGCGGAGCGCAGCTTACTTCCGCGGAGGGCTCGCAGGGCGATCCGCACATAGGCGAGCACGTACTGGCAGCTCTCCCCTCCACACCGCCCACGAGCCCCGATTGCCCGGCCACCGGCCAAACCCCGTGGTCCGCAAGAACAAACCGCAGTGTCCCCCTGGGCGGCCGGCCGGTCGCCTGCGCGGTGGCTGGCAGCCCAGGGGGTCTCTCCTCACGGCGTGCGCCCCTCCAGAGGGCCGGTTACATCCCCATCCCGAACTCGCGGCCCCAGCGTCGCTGGTGCTTCCCGAACTCGCAACCCCCGCGTCGGTGGTGCTTCCCGAACTCGCGGCCCCCGCGTCGGTGGTGCTTGTGCAGCGCCGTCCACTGCTTCCACACATCCGGTCCAAGCGCGTTGAGGATGTGCAACTGCCCCTGCAAGCGATCATTGGAGAGCTTGTCACGGGCCGCCTGCAGCGCGGCGCCGGCGCTCGCGATCTCCCCGGCGTTCGCATGGCTCCAGGCCACTCGCATCTGTTGGTGGGCAGTCTGCACGACCTGGAAGTCGTTGCGCATCGTGGTCCGATTCGCCTCAAGAAGGTTCTGGAGGGTGGTCACCTGATCGGCGGTCAGGCCGAGTTTCTGCTGGATCTCGTTCCAGTAGTGCTGTTTAAGTGTGGGTGTGGGTGGCTGCTGGGCCCCGGCCCCCGTAGGCGCGCCCAGCACAATCCCGAGAATGAGCAGCGCGCCCGCTGCCCACCATCCGAAATGCCGTAGTCCGTTCTTTGTCACCATGTCCTGGTCCTTTCTTTGTCGAGGGTAAACCCCCCGGCGACCCCATGCCGCTCAGTCGATTCCTTTCTATAGTACGCAACCCCTGCCGGTTTCGTTTCAGGCGAAGAATGGCGTCCTCACACATGTTGAGGCGGGAGACTCCGAGGCTGGTGCCGATTGATGCCGACGGCATGCGAAGCGATTTTCATGCGGAATCACCATGATCGTACCTAAAGCACTGCGACGACTGAAACGGGACCGTTGCGGGTGTATATTCCGCCCGGCAGGATGGAAGAGAAGGTCGGCGTCCCTCTTTGTGCCCCAAGCCCGAGCCGAGTGTGACAGAACTGTCCGATTGGCAGCATGGATTCTCGCGCCCGGGTGGTCCGCAACGACTCGATCCGAGGTCGGTCAATCGTGCTTCTCAGTGAAATTTCAGGGCGTGAGGCAGGATGAGGCGGATTCTTGCGAACCACTCTCAATATTTTCGATGGGACGGAGGACAGAGCTTCGGGACCACCATGAAACATTTCGGGTCCCTGGGCCGTAACCTGTGTTGAAAGTGGGCTTGCGTCTGTAGCAGGAATTGGCTCTAGGTATGCTGGAGTGTAACCACTTGTATCCGTTAGGCTGGGCAGTTGCGTGAGGGATCCAAGTCCAGGAGGTTCAGGGGGGTGCTGAAATGAGGAGAGCGATTGGCTGCAGTGTGCTGATGGTCCTGGTTCTCCTGGTCCTCTTGCTGGCCAGTCCGATCCCCAGCGAGGCGGGGGGGCACGTCTTTTTCAACTTCGACGTCCCTCTCGGGGTGGGACCAGGCTACTGGGGACCGAGCCCGTGGTGGGGGTCTCCCTATTACTACCCGTATCCGGCCCCCCCCGTGGTCGTCCAACCGCCTCCGGTCTATGAGCAGCCCGCCCCGGCCCCCCAGGCGCCGGCCTACTGGTACTACTGTCAGAACCCGCAGGGGTACTATCCGTACGTCCAACAGTGTCCGAACGGCTGGATGCAGGTCGTGCCGCCGGCAACCCCGCCGAGATAGGAAAGGAGATGGCGCGATGCAGAGACGATGGGTCCTGCTCCTCGGGAGCGCGGCGGTGGCGCTGGGCGGCTGTGCGACGCTGCCGACCGGCCCGAGCGTGATGGTGCTCCCCGCCCCGGGGAAACCCTTTGAGCAATTCCAGGCCGAGGATGCCACCTGCCGCCAGTGGGCGGCCCAGCAGGTGGGGCCGCCAGGCGCGCCCGCGGCCCAGAATACGGCGGTCGGCGCGGCGGTGGGCACCGCCGTTGGCGCGGGGCTCGGGGCAGGGCTCGGGGCCTTGGCCGGCCATGCGGGCACCGGGGCGGCGATCGGCGCCGGCGCCGGCCTCCTCACGGGGGCGGCGGCGGGCGCCAATGCCGATCAGGCGGCCGGATGGCATGCGCAGCGCCGGTACGACATGGCGTACCAGCAGTGCATGTACGCGAAGGGGAACCAGGTCCCCGGGGTGGTGCGGGGGCCTCGGCAACCTCTGGCCGTGCCCCCTCCGCCGCCCCCCCACCTGGCTACTTCCCGGCACCCCCCGGGCCGCCGCCCGGGCCTTAGTGTTTTCCAGCAGAGCGCAGGTCACCTAAGGAGGGCCCTTCGTGATCAAGTCCTACCGCTTGCTTGGCGCCATCCTGTTCGTCCTGATCTGTATGGCTGGGACCCCAGTGCATGCCGCGGACACGGCCGACCGGCAGTATGCGCTCACGGATCACGGACGTCTGCAGTTGCAAGTGCCCACGTTGTGGAAGGAGGAACTCGAGCAGGACCGCGATCGGCTCTTCCAGACGATCGTCTTCACGTCGAAATCCGGGGCGCCGTTTGGCGTCGTCTTGACGCCGCTCTGGCCGACCGAGAAAGACGCCCCCAATCCGGATCGCGAAGCGTTACAGCGGTTAGTGCAGCGGGCGGCAGAGCAGGTCAGGTTGCTGGCCGCCGAGAAGACGATCGAGATCCTGGAGTTCGAAGGCACGGCGGGAGTTGGGTATTACTTCTCCGTGACCGATCCGGCGCCCAAACCGGGCGACTACAAGCACATGACGCAAGGCATCCTTCCGGTGGGGGTCTTGTTGGTGCCCTTCACGATTTACACCAATGACGGCCAGCAGGACATCGTGACCGACGCCCTGACCATGCTGAAGAGCGCCAGCCACTCGGATGGCAAAGTGAACTAGGCCATCTGGAACGACCAGCCTGACTCCTCGCAGGAATCTCGGAGGGCTGAGGGATTGGTCGCAGGGATGAGGGCACAAGATGAAATCGTGCGGAGAGGTTGAGAAGAGAATCAGCGAGCTGGCAGCGGTCTCTGCGACGGAGATGCCTGCGGGTATCCGGGAGCATCTGACGGGATGCCCGGCCTGTGCTCAAGCGCTGGCAGCCGCCCGACTGGGCCGAGGCCTGCTTGCGGCGGCGGCGGATGCACCCGAGCCTCCCGTCGATTTCGCGGACCGGGTCCTGGCCGCGTTGCCTGCTCGGAGGCGCTCGCATCCCGAGGCGGAGATGTGGCGCCTGGGGTGGGGGCTGGTGCCGGTCTTCGCCGCCACGGTCGCCCTCCTCCTGATCCTCTTCCAATTCCAGGACAGCACGGTTCCCGGCCCGATCGGACTCCTCCCGATGGAAGGGCTATCAGCCAGCGAGCGCATCGTCCTGGAGGCCTCGCCGCCGGAACCGGACGCGATCCTCACGGCCGTGATGGAAGGAGGCGGGACATGAAACCGCGAGTACAAGGGGCCCTGCTCCTGCTGCTCGCCTTCCTGCTGGGCACGGCCGCCGGTGCCACGTCGAGCGGAATGATCTCACTGGGCAGTGGTGTTGACCGTGATCGCGCCGATCGGGAAAGCGGCGGCGTCTTAGCCCAGGCCCAACAAGCGCCGTCTGCCGTTAGCCCCTGAGCGAGGCCGGAGCGGCTCCTGACTAACGATGATCGCGAGGCCAGCATCACCCTCGTTACGCACGAACCGGATATCGCGGCCCACGCTATTCGAATCCTGTTGCGGGATAGTTGCATCCTGAAGGATAAGCAGATCGAGGCACCACACGACGCCACGGTCGACCATATGGCCCTTACGTGAACCCTCCTCCGGGCCTCGCTGGCCGCCGAACGTGAGGCCGGGCGCGCGGGGGGTCCGCGGCCGGAGTGTAGCGGAGAACTGCCATGTACGTGCTTGCGAGTGTGAGGATCGCCCTGCGGGCCCTCCGGGTGAACAAACTGCGCTCCGCCCTGACGATGCTCGGGATCATCATCGGCGTGGGGGCGGTCATCGCCATGGTGGCCGTGGGGAGCGGGGCGGCCGCCCGCATCGAGGAGCAGATTGCCAGCATCGGCTCCAATCTCCTGATCGTCCTCCCCGGCGCCGCCACGAGCGGGGGGATGCGGATGGGGACCGGCTCCACGCAAACGCTGAGCGAGGACGACGCGAAGGCTATTGCGATCGAGATCCCCGGGGTGGTGGCCGCCAGCGGCTCCCTGCGGGGGGGCGCCCAGATCGTCTTCGGGAATCAGAACTGGTCCACCGCGATCCAAGGGACCGCTTCGGACTACCTCGTGATCCGGGATTGGGACCTGGCGACGGGGCGCTTCTTTACAGCCTCAGACCTGGAGGGCGCCACCAAGGTGGCCGTCCTGGGCCAGACGGTGAAGGAGAACCTCTTCGGCGACGGCGACCCCATCGGCCAGATCATCCGCATGAAGAAGGTGCCCTTCACGGTCATCGGCCTGCTTACGAGGAAGGGCCAATCCAGTTGGGGCCAGGATCAGGATGATGTGGTGCTGATCCCCCTGTCCACGGCCAAGAAACGCGTCCTGGGGGTGAGCCAGGCGAACGCGCGGTTCGTCGGGCAAATCCAGATCAAGGCCGCGTCAGCCGACCTCCTCTCGGACATTCAACAGCAGGTGGTAGACCTCCTCCGGCAGCGGCACCACCTCCAACCGTTCCAGGATAACGACTTTGACGTGCGCAACCTTGCCGAGACCTTTGCCGCGCAGGCCGAGAGCAGCCGGACCATGACGTTGCTGCTCGGGGCCATTGCGTCAGTCTCCCTCCTCGTCGGCGGCATCGGGATCATGAATATCATGCTGGTGTCGGTGACGGAGCGGACGCGGGAGATCGGCCTGCGGATGGCGGTGGGCGCCCGCGCCCGCGACATCCTGGGGCAGTTTTTGATCGAGGCGATGACGCTGGCCCTGATCGGGGGGATCGTCGGCATCCTCCTGGGCGTGGGCGGGTCCACTCTCATCGCCATGCTGGCCCACTGGTCCACGCTGATCACGCCGGCGTCCATCGCGGTGGCCTTCGGCTCGGCAGCTCTCATCGGGATTTTCTTTGGCTACTATCCCGCGCACAAGGCGGCTTTCCTCGATCCCATCGACGCGCTGCGCTACGAAAGATATGGCGACTGGATCCGTGACACCAGTGCCGCGGGGGATATGGTCGGCGCTTCCTGGGTAAAGCCACCGAACAGCCCCAGCCTTGGCGGGCGCGGGCTGTGCTGGATGAGGCCGAACGAACGACGCTCATGCCCGACGAATCGGAAGGCTCTGCTGAGGGGCGGGGGAACCGTTCTCAGTGCCGGCACCGCTCGCCGCGCCGGGTCAGCCCATCATTCCCAGGAGGGAATGAGACGCGCGGCCCGGTGCGTTACCCAGGACGAACGGCCTAGCCGCGGACTGGAGAGGTCTTCGGGAAGCAGAGAGTGATGGGAAGGGGGCCCTCGGATGAACGGACCCTGGCAAGTCGGCTGGAGTGGGGTGACCCTGGCGGTGATCGGCTGGTGGCGCTTCTGGGCGGGAGTCAGGAACGGGTGGCCGGGAGTCATCGCTGTCGGGGGGACCTGGCTGCGGCGCGTCTGGCAGGCCCCGGATGCGGACGGGGGAGACGGAGCCGGGGTTACTCCTACCGGAGGGAGCGGTAACACGCGAGATCCTCGTCATGGATGACGACAAGCTTACACGCTGGTCGCTCACCAAGGTCTTTGCCCGAGCTGGAGACCGGGTGCGGGAAGCGGCATCGACCGCGGAGGGAATCGCGGCCGGATTTGGTTCTCAGGGTGGACATCCGCTTGCCCGACCGGGGAGCCAGGTCAGCAGCCCCTCCCCGCGGAGTGCGCAGCGCGGTTCCGAGACCAAAGCTCGCAGGTTGGGCTCTCACAGCGGTTCGAACAAAGATTACAATGATACAGTGGAGTTTCGTCAAGCCTGTCATTCCATCTGTTCGAGATAGAAGACTCGGTCTCTCAGGGGCGGGAAATGGCAACGAGGCTTGGGACCATCACGGGGCAGAATGTGGTCGGCAGGGCCCTTGCTTCTGCATGGTGGCGGGAGCGGGATCGGATCGCGCTGGGGGCAATCGTGCTGCTCGGAGCCGGGCTCCGGCTGTGGCGGTTGGACCAGAACGGGTACGGTCTCGAATACTACGCCGCCGGCGTCCGGAGCATGCTGACGAGCTGGCATAATTTCTTCTACAACTCGTTCGATCCGGCGGGGTTCGTGTCCGTGGACAAGCCCCCGGTCGCGTTGTGGGTTCAGGTAGCCAGCGCCAAGCTGTTCGGCTTCCACAGTCTCAGCGTGCTTCTGCCCCAGGTCCTGGAGGGCGTGGCCGCGGTATGGCTGATCTATCACCTGGTCCAGCGCCGGTTCGGGGCGTCGGCCGGCCGGCTCGCGGCCCTCCTCCTTGCCATCACCCCGGTGAGCGTTGTGATCGACCGCTCGAGTAACACCGACAGTTGCCTCGTGCTGGTTCTCCTCCTGGCGGCCTGGGCGCTCACGCGGGCGGCCGAGAAGGGGAGCCGGGGCCTGCTGTTATTGTCCATGGCCTTGATCGGGATCGGGTTCAACGTCAAGATGCTGGCCGCATTCGTCGTGCTGCCGACTTTCGTCCTGGTATACTTCCTGGGTGCGCCCGTCGGGGGGCGGCGCCGATTCGTAGACTTGACGATGGCCGCCCTCGTCTTGGCGGCGGTCTCCTTGTCCTGGGTGCTCGCCTACGACCTGACCCCGCCGGACAAGCGACCGTTCGCCGGCAGCAGTCGGACAAATTCCATGCTTGAGCTGGCGGTGGACCATAACGGGATCCAGCGGTTCATCCCCCGCTGGAGACTGTTCCGGGCCGCCGGGATCGTTCCAGGGACCGCGCAATCTGCGACGGCGGGAGCGCAACCAGGTCCTGGCGCTGGGCCTCCGGCCAGGCCCGGGCTTCGCGGTGGGTGGCCGGGGTTCGGGGACCGCGTCCCCGTCGGGCCGCTGCGGCTTTTCGACCGCCATCTGGCCGGTCAAGTGGGATGGCTGCTCCCACTGGCGTTTCTGGGGGCGGGGGTCGCCGCGCGCCGGGCGGGATGGCGCCGGCCCCTCGCCCCGGCGCATATGATACTGATCCTGTGGGTTGGCTGGACCCTCACGTATGGCATCGTCTATAGCTATGCCGGCGGGATCTTTCGCGCCTACTACCTCGCCACCATGGCCCCTCCGCTCGCGGCGCTCGCCGGCATCGGCGTGGTGAGCCTGTGGGACGGGTACCACCGGCGAGGATGGCACGCTATCCTGCTTCCCGGGGCGCTGCTTATGACTGCTGCGTGGGAGGCCTACATCGGGTCGAGTGCCCTGGGGTGGACGCTCGACCCGTCGCGCAGTAGCCTGATGGCCATCCTCATCGCCGCGAAAGAACAGTCGGGCGATTGGCGGACTTGGCTCTACCTCGCGCTCCTCGGCGGAACCCTGGTGGCTGTGGCAGGGCTGCTCGCCCCACCGCTCCGTGGGCCTTTGAGCCGGCCTGCGCGCGGCTTGGCCGCCGCCTCGCTGGGAGTGGGACTGGTGGCGCTGCTGGCCACCCCTGGGGCGTGGGCGTTGAGTAGCGTGCTGTCCAGAGACAGCGTCATGCTCCTATCGGCCGACCTGTCCCGGCTGGCTCCCGGGGACGACACCGCCGGCCTGCGCTCGCGAGACAGGTCCGAGGGGCTCGCGACCACCCGGAAACTGGTGGGCTTCCTGACGGCCAACCACCAGGGCGAACGCTATCTGCTGGCGACCTTGAGTGCCCAGCTTGCGGCGCCAATCATCATCCAGACCGGCGAGGCGGTGATGGCAATGGGCGGCTTCATGGGGACGGACCCTATTCTGTCTCCGGAGAAGCTCTCCCGGATGGTCGGGGACAAGCAGGTTCGTTTCGTGATGGTGGACGACATCTCGACAACCGGTCGAAGGCTGGGCGCCGAGGCGGCGGGAAGACCCGTCGCGGACTGGGTCCGTGCGAACGGCAAGCTCGTGGACCCGGCCCTGTGGCGCTCGAGCGTCCCGGAGGCCGGCGCCGTCGCCCCCAACCAGGCATTGCTCCCCCGAGACCCGAACGCCCCCCGCCGGCCGTTCGGCCGCGGCTTCGGCGGCAGGGTGAACAACTCGCAACTGTACGACCTCCGGCCCGAGGCGGGCGTGGTTCCGGTCCCTTCGGGATGACCGGCGGGAGGGCAGGGCTCCCGGCCGAGCGGGATCAGAGAAGAGCACCGCACATGATGACCTCGATCGTCATTCCGGTCTACAACAGCGCTGGGACCATCGGTCCCCTCGTCGAGCGGCTCATCGCCGTTCTGAGTGTGGACGCGCTGCAGATCGTGCTCGTCAACGACGGCAGCGTCGACGACAGCGATGCGGCGTGCCGTGCTCTGAGCGCCCGCTACGCCGGAACCGTCACCTACGTGAGGCTCGCCAAGAACTTCGGCGAGCACAACGCCGTGATGGCGGGCCTCCGCCATGCGCGCGGCGACTACGCGGTGATCATGGACGACGACTTCCAGAACCCTCCGGAGGAGGTGCCTCGCCTGATCGACCACGCCTGCTCGCACGGGTACGACATCGTCTACACCGATTACACGCGCAAGCACCACCACTGGGTCCGCAACCTCGGTAGCCGGCTGAACGACCGCGTGGCCACCTTCATACTGGAAAAGCCGCCGCATCTCTACCTGTCGAGCTTCAAATGCCTCAGCCGCTTCATCGTGGGCGAGATCCTCAAGTACCGCGGGCCGTACCCCTACGTCGACGGCCTCGCCTTGCGATGCACCCGGAACATCGGCACGATCCAGGTCCGGCACGAGCCACGGAGGGAGGGCCGGTCCAACTACACGCTGCGCAAGCTGCTGCGACTGTGGCTCAACATGTTCATGAACTTCTCGGTCATGCCGCTCAGGATGAGCACTCTGCTGGGCCTGGCCTGGAGCGTCCTCGGTCTTCTGCTGGGCATCGAGGTGGTCGTCGAGAGGATCGTGCGCCCGGACGTGCCGGTCGGCTGGGCGTCGGTGCTGGTCGCCATCCTTTTGTTCTCTGGCGTCCAGCTGGTGCTGCTGGGGTTGATAGGCGAGTACCTGGGTCGGCTGTTCCTGACGGAGAACCAGACCCCCCAGTTTGTCGTCCGCGAGGTCGTGGAGGCCAAGCCCCTTGCTTCCTCGGATCTCCCCGTGACGGCCGGGGTCACGATCCCGGTCGATGGACCGCGGGAGATCGGGCATGACTGAACCGACCGGCCTCGATTGTTTCTGCGGCAAGCAAGTCCTGATCACCGGCGGGCTCGGCTTTCTCGGTAGCAACCTCGCCATCAAGCTCGTCGGGTTGGGCGCGCGGGTGACGCTGCTCGACGCCATGCTCGACGACCACGGCGGCAACCTCTTCAACATCGAGCCCATCCGGGACCAGGTCACGGTCAATTTCAGCGACGTCCGGGACGAGTGCAGCCTGAAGTACCTCGTCCGCGGCAAGGACTACCTCTTTCATCTCGCGGGCCAGAACGACCACGTCCTCAGTCTGACCAACCCATTCCCCGACATCGACATCAACATCAAGGGGTCGGCGATCCTGCTGGAGACGTGCCGGCGCGTCAATGCGGGCGCCCGGCTGGTCTACAGCGGCACCCGCGGAGAGTACGGGCGCGCGGTCATGCTGCCGGTGGGGGAAGACCAGCCCATGCATCCGAGGGGGATCTACGAGCTCTCCAGCCTCACGGCCCAGCAGCTGTTCCAGATTTACAACGACAACCACGGCGTGCGCTCGGTAACGCTCCGCCTGACCAACATCTACGGGGAGCGCGCGCAGATGAAGCACAGCCGCCTCGGCGTGGCCAACTGGTTCATCCGGCTAGCGGTGGACGACGAGACGATTCCGGTGTTTGGCGACGGCTCGCTGCTGCGGGACTTCGTCTACGTGCAGGATGCGGTGGACGCCATGCTGCGCTGCGCGGCGACCGAGGCCGCCTACGGTCAGGTCTTCAACGTGGGCAACAACCGCGCCTCCAGCTTTCGCGAGCTGGCGGAGATTGTCGTGCGCGTGGCAGGGAGCGGCCGCTGGGAGTTCGCGCCGTTCTCGCCGGAGCGCGCGGCCCAGGAGCCCGGCGACTTCTGCTCCGACATCCGCAAAATCGGGCGGGTGGTGGGCTGGCAACCAACGACCCCCCTGGAGGACGGCGTCAAGAAGACAGTGCTCTACTACCGGCAATACAAAGCGCACTACTGGTAAGTGCTGGGGTCACCCCTCTCCCCGGAGTGAACCACTCGTGACGGCGATGCAGGTGCCCTTTCTGGACCTCTCCCGGCAATATCGTCGGATTCGCGAAGAGATCCACCGCGCGGTCGAGCGCACGCTGGAAAGCGGCCGGTATATCCTGGGCGAAGAGCTCGCGGCGTTCGAGCGAGAGTTCGCCGCCTACTGCGGGGCCCGCGAGGCCGTCGGGGTTGGCTCGGGAACCGAAGCGCTGCACCTGGCGCTGCGGGCCTGCGGGGTCCAGGCGGGGGACGCGGTCATCACCGCGCCCAACACGGCGGTCCCGACGGTCTGCGGCATCGTCTCCGCCAACGCCCAGCCCGTCTTCGTGGACATCGATCCCGACAGCTTCACCCTGGAGCCCGAGAAGCTCAGGGCCTACCTGAAGGCACAGCCGCCGCCGTTCCGCGCCAAGGCGGTCGTCGCCGTCCACCTGTACGGCCATCCGGCCGACATGGGTCCCGTCCTCGAGGTCTCCCGGGAGTACGGCCTGAAGGTGATCGAAGACGCCGCCCAGGCCCACGGCGCCGAGTATGCCGGCCGGAAAGCCGGCTGCCTGGGCGACGCCGGGTGCTTCAGCTTCTACCCCACCAAGAACCTCGGCGCCTACGGGGACGCCGGCATGGTGGTCACGGACGACGCCGGGGTGGCAGAGCGGGTGCGCATGCTCCGCAACTATGGAGAAGAGGCGAAGTATCAGAACTGCATCGAGGGGGTCAACAGCCGCCTTGACGAAATCCACGCGGCGATCCTGCGTGCCAAGCTGAAGCATCTGGCGGAGTGGGTTGCGGCCCGCCGCAGGCTTGCCCAGCTCTATGGGGAGCTATTGGCCCAGGCACCGGTGGCGCTACCCGCCGAGGCGCCACCCGCTCGGCATAGCTATCACCTGTACGTGCTCCGGTCGGTCCGGCGCGACGGGCTCCAGAAGCATCTTCGGGACAACGGGATCGGCACCAGCATCCACTACCCCATGCCCGTTCACTTCCAGAAAGCGTATCGGCACCTCGGCTACAAGGAGGGGGACCTCCCGCAGGCGGAGCGGGCCTGCCGAGAGGTCCTGTCGCTGCCGCTGTATCCCGAGCTGACGGAAGAAGAAGTGCGGTACGTCGCCTCCGCAGTCGGCTCGTTTCCAGCTGAGGTTCAAGAACGCCAAAGTCATTCATAAGCACCGCCAGCGGCCGACGCCGCTCGTGTCCATCGCCTCGATCGCCCGCTCCGGCGTCCAGCTCAACCACGCGGGGCTGATCTGCCCGCCGCGCGATCCGGCGATGCGTTCGCGATTCTCGGCGAGATAGAACGGGGGAATGTGGTGGTGATGGACATCAATCATGCTCGGCTTTGCGGCGGTTGGCGCCTGGGCAAAGGCGGAGGTCACGCGGCCCACGCCGGTGCCTGCCACCGCGCCCAGAGGTGGAGGCAGAGCTGGCGCGGTTGGCAGAGGAACTGGCCCGGGCCGCGAAGGAACCAGAGCAGGCACGCTGCGAGGCGGAAGAGCTACGCCGCAAGGTAGACCCGAAGTCCTCCTCGCCGCGCGGGGCGCTGAAACAGGGAGCGCCACAGGTGACCCGTTTTGATTTTTCTGAGGATTTGTTGTTGCCGTGGGTGCGGTGGTCCACCGGGTTCGCCGTGGGCCTCGTCCTCGGCACAGGATACTATTGGCTGGACCTCCATCTCTCCAAGGTCCCCAGCAGCCGCATCTACGACTTTTCGCTTCCCCTCGACGAACGGATCCCGTTCGTCGCCTAGACGTTCTGGGCCTACGCCCTCTACTATCCTTTCTGCTTCGTGGTCCTCCCGCTCCTCACCTCCGCGAAGCGGTTCGGCCGGGTGGCCCTGGCATATTTCCTTGAGTTCGCCCTGGCCTCCGTCTGCTTCGTCCTCTTCCCTTCGCGGATGATCCGGCCACCGGTCGCCGGCCCGGGGGTCGCCGCCCGGGCCCTCCACCAGTATCTTCACGAGATCAACCCGGGCTATAACGTCTTCCCGAGCCTCCATGTGGCCAACTCCATGCTCGTGGCCTGGGTGTTTTTCCGGGACCGGTCCCCCCTGGCGTGGCCTGTGCTCGTCCTCGCCGTGCTCATCTCGGCCTCCACGGTGCTCGTCAAGACCCACTACCTCTTGGACATCCCCGAGGGCGTGGGGCTCGCCTTCGTCTCCATCCACCTGGCCTGGTGGGGGGCGAAGGAACGGGAGAAGAACTGAGGAAGAGCAAGGGATCACGGAAGATCAGCCGTGGGAGTCACGGCAAGGGCGGGGGCTCCGGGCGCTCTCGGCTGACGCCATCGGGGGGGCCACCCGCGCTACCCCTCCCTCCACGTAGGTGGAAAACGGGAAACAACCATTGCACGGCCTAGCACGTGCAGAACCGTGAATTCGAGTACTTAGCACCAGACACTTTTGGGAGAGCAGCCCCAGCGGGGGATCTCCCGTTTGTGGGAGGAACCCTCACGTGTGACGGGCCGTGTGTATGGCTCCTGAAACAAATGCAGCCTGTGGCCTGTAAATTGTCTATGTGGTAGTCTATGTGGAAGGTGGCTCGGGGGCGGACAATTACTTTCCCCGGCATCTCGATTGCCGGGAGAGGGGGTCAAAGCGCGCGGGGTCTCACTGAGAACCCCACCACTCATCCCGCCGCTGGATTATTGATTTGCCAACATTCCGCAGGGTTCCGGCTGGGTGTGGCTTCATCAGGGGAAGCTCCGTGGCTACGGTTGTCTCCAGGTCGGATGAGGGGGGAGCTGGCCTAGGGGACCGCGGCAGCGCACGAAGCGGCGGAGAGTAATGATGCGACGAACTCTTGGAATCCTGATCCTGGGGGTCGCCGGGGTGGCCGTGATCGGCGGCACCGGCGCGTGGTGGTTGCGGGCGGATCGCGATAACCAGCCGACCTTCCGCACGGTTCCGGTAAAACGCGGGGATCTGGTGGCCACGATCAACGCCACGGGCACGGTGGAGCCGGAGGAAGTGGTGGACGTGGGGGCCCAAGTAGCGGGGATGATCCAGGCCTTCGGCACGGACAAGCATGGGAAACCGGTCGACTACGGATCAGTCGTCGGGGTCGGGACGGTGCTGGCGCGGATTGACGCCACCCTCTATACAGCCGATGTCGACACCGCCAAGGCCCAAGTGCAACAAGCCCAGGCCAACCTGGTCAGCGCCACCGCCAACGTCGAGCAGATGAAGGCGAAGCTGCTGCAGGCTCAGGCGGACTGGGAGCGCGCCCAGCGGCTCGGGCCCTCCGAGGCGTTAGCCCCGACACTCTTCGATCAATACCGGGCCAATTACGAGGTGGCGAAAGCGAACGTCGACGTGGCCGTGGCGGCTGTCGAGCTGGCACGGGCGACGCTGGTGCAAGACCAGGCGGCGCTGGCGAAGGCGCAGGAGAACCTCGACTACTGCACGATCACCTCCCCCGTCGAGGGGGTGATCGTCGACCGGCGGGTCAACATCGGACAGACGGTGGTCTCCAGCATGAGCACGCCCAGCCTGTTCCTCATCGCCAAGGATCTCAAGCGCATCCAGGTCTGGGCCTCGGTCAACGAGGCAGACATCGGCACCATTCACCCCGGGCAGGCGGTGACCTTCACCGTGGACGCGTTTCCCGACCGGGTGTTCCACGGGCGCGTCGGTAGGATTCGGCTCAACGCCACGATGACGCAGAACGTCGTCACCTACACCGTGGAGGTGAATACCGATAACGCGAATGGCATGCTGTTGCCCTACCTGACGGCCAACGCCAAGTTCGAGGCGGGTCGCCGGCACCAGGTGCTGCAGGTCCCCAATGCCGCGCTGAGGTGGACCCCCCAGCCCAGCCAGATCGCGCCAGGTTTTCACCGGGGGACCGACGCCCCCGCCAGCCCACCGCAAGGAGGGGGCGGCAGCCGGCCGGGCGGGCGCGGCACCCTCTGGGTCGAGCAGGGGAGCTTTGTCCGGCCGATCGGGGTGACCACGGGCTTGACGGACGCAACGCAGACGGAGGTGAGTGGCCCCGAGCTCGCCGAAAACCAGCGGGTCATTGTCGGAGAAATGACGACGGACGTGGCGGGCGCCCCGGCGCCGGGGGCGTCAGCCCCTTCCTGCCGCAGCTCCGATTCGGGCGTCAGCGGGCACCAGGGCCGGGTGGCCCAGGCGGCGGATCCGGGGCCACCCCTGGCACGGCTCCCGGCGCACCCGGTCCGGGGCCGGGCGGCCGCGGCGATAGCCAGGGCGGGGGACCCCGGAAGGGTGCGGACTGACCGTGAGGGGGCTCCGCGCATGGCGTTAATCGCGTTACGGAACATCCATAAGACTTATTACCTCGGCGAAGTGGATGTGGCGGTGCTCAAGGGCATTTCGCTCGAGATCGACTCGGGCGAGCTGGTGGCCCTGATGGGCGTCAGCGGCTCCGGCAAGAGCACCTTGATGAATATCCTTGGCTGTCTCGACCATCCCACGGCCGGCGAGTACTGGTTCGATGGCAGCGAGATTTCCCGTCTGAGTTCCAAGCACCGCGCCCGGTTGCGGAACCGGCGGATCGGCTTCGTCTTCCAAACCTTCAATCTCTTGCCGCGCACGAGCGCGCTCGAGAACGTGCTGATGCCGCTGAACTACACCAAGGAAAACCTCACGGAGCAGGAGATGAGACGGCGCGCGGCCCAGTTCCTGGAGAGAGTCGGCCTGGCGGACCGTAGCGAGCACCAGCCCTCGCAACTCTCAGGCGGCCAGCAGCAGCGCGTCGCGATCGCCCGGGCGCTGGTTAACCGCCCGCAACTGGTGCTCGCCGACGAGCCAACCGGCAACCTCGACTCGCGCACCAGCGAGGAAATCCTCCAGATGTTCCAGCAGCTCAACCGCGCCGACGGCATCACGATCATCCTCGTGACTCACGATCCGGGGGTGGCCCACCACGCGCACCGGATCATCCGGATCAAGGACGGCCTTCTCGACGGCGGCAGTGTGGATCCCACTCGCGGCGGTGCGGCATGAAGACTTATCGCATGTTGAAAACCGCGTTGACGGCGCTGCGCCGCAACATCTTGCGCGCAGCGCTCACCATGCTGGGCATTGTCATCGGCGTGGCCGCGGTGATCGCCATGATGGAGATCGGCAACGGCTCCTCCCTCGCGATCCAGCGGACGATCGCCAGCATGGGCGCGAATAACCTGCTGGTCATGCCGGGGACCGCGGCCACTGGCGGGGTCACGTACGGGGCCGGGTCCGTCATGACGCTGACCCCGGAGGATGCCGACGCGATCCTGAAGGAAGCGCCCGCGGTCGGCAGCGTGGCGGTCGTCGTGCGTGCGCGCACCCAGGTCGTGTACGGCAACCGCAACTGGGTGCCGATGTACATCTACGGGACCACGCCGGCGTTTCTTTCTGTGCGCGACTGGACCGACCTGGCCGAGGGCCAAGCCTTCACCGACCGGGATGTCCGCAGCGCCAGCACCGTCTGCTTGCTGGGGCGGACCGTCGTGCGGGAGCTGTTCGGGGCCCAGTCCCCCATCGGAAAGGAGGTCCGGATACAGAACGTCAATGTCAAGGTCATCGGCGTCCTGCAGCAGAAGGGGGCGAACATGATGGGCATGGACCAGGATGACATCCTCCTGACGCCCTGGACGACGATCAAGTTCCGCGTGGTCGGGTCCTCCGTGACGGCCGTCAACCAGAGCAGCGCCGCGGCGGCCACCAGTACGCAAACGGACCTGCCCAGCCAGTTGTACCCGAGCACCCAGCAGAGCCTCTATCCCGTCCCCACCAGCACGCAGCAGGCCGACACGCCGCAGCCGGTGCGTTTCATCAACGTCGATCAAATCCTGGCGGCGGCCCGGTCCGCCCCCGAGATCCCCCCGGCGATCACGCAGATCACGCGCCTCCTGCGCGAGCGGCACCGTCTCCGCGGCGATACCCCGGACGACTTCCAGATCCGGGACATGACCGAAATCACCAAGACCATGACGTCCACCACCGCGCTCATGACCAAGCTGCTGTTGTGCGTGGCGATGATCTCGCTGGTGGTGGGCGGTGTCGGCATCATGAACATCATGCTCGTCTCGGTCACCGAGCGGACCCGGGAGATCGGGCTCCGCATGGCCGTGGGGGCCGAGCCGGGCGACATCCTGCGGCAGTTCCTGACGGAGGCCGTGACGCTGTGCCTGGTCGGCGGGACGGTCGGGATCCTGCTCGGACGGGGCAGTTCCTACTTGGTGTCCACCATGTTGCACTGGCCGACCGCGGCATCGCTCGGCGCGATCATCGCCGCCGTGGTGGTCTCGGCCTCCGTCGGCATCGTGTTCGGCTTCTATCCGGCCTGGAAGGCATCCCGGCTGGACCCGATCGAGGCGCTGCGGTATGAGTGAGGGGGCGGTGATGACGAGGGGCGGACGGCGGTGCTCGCTCATGCTGGCGGTCGTCGGGGTGTTCGCGGGGCTGGCCAGCGGCTGCATGGTCGGCCCCGATTACCACCCGCCGCAGGTGACGGCGCCAGATGCCTGGGCCGGCGTGGCGACGGCGCCCGCGACCCAGCCGTCCGTCGCCACCGCGGAGCCCGCAGAGCTGACGCACTGGTGGGCGCAGTTTAAGGACCCGACCTTGACGGAATTAGTCGAGGCGGCGGTGACGGCGAACCTCGACCTTCAACTCGCCGAGGCCCGCCTCCGCCAGGCCCGTGCCGCACGGGGGGTCGCCGTCGGGGGGCTCTGGCCGGCCGTCACCGCGTCCGCTGCGTACCAGCGCGGGCACACGGCCGGGGTCACCCCGGATAACGGCACCGCGGATCTCTTCCAGTCCGGCCTGGACGCCGTCTGGGAACTGGACGTGTTCGGCGGGGTGCGCCGCAATGTCGAGTCGGCTTCCGCGAACATCCAGGCGGCCGTGGAAAGCCTTCGCGACGTCCAGGTCAGCCTCGTGGCCGAAGTAGCGCTCAATTACGTGCAGCTCCGCGGGGCCCAGCAAGAGATCGCGGTCGCGCAGAAGAACGTGCTCGCTCAGCAGCATACTGCCGAGATCACCCGCCAGAAGTACAGCGCGGGATTCGTGAGCCTCCTGGACGTGGCCAACGCCGACGCCAACGTGGCGACGACCGCGGCGCAGATCCCGGGGTTCGAAACGACGGCCCAGCAGGCCATCTATGCCCTGAGCGTGCTGCTGGCCCGCCCCCCCGCCGCCTTGGTGACCGAGCTGGCGCCGACTGGCCCCTTGCCCAGCGTGCCGGCGGCAGTGCCGGCCGGGCTGCCGTCGGACCTCGTGCGCCGCCGGCCCGACATTCGGGAGGCCGAGGCGCAACTGCATGCCGCCACGGCGCAGATCGGCGTGGCCACCGCCGATCTCTTCCCGCAGTTTTCGCTGACGGGGTCGGTAAGCTGGCAGAGCAACCTGCTCGGCACGTGGTGGAGCGACGTCAGCCGCTCGTTTGGCGTCGGGCCGTCGGTGACCTGGCCGATCTTCCAGGGGGGCGCGCTGGTGGCGAACATCCGGGTCCAGGAAGCACTACGGGATCAAGCGTTCGTCACCTATCAGAAGACCGTGCTCGCGGCGTTCCAGGACGTCGAATCCGCCTTGGTTGCGTTCACGAACGAACAGCGGCATCGGCAGGCGTTGCAGGACGCCGTCGCCGCCAACCGGAAGGCCGTGGACCTGTCAACCCTGTTGTATTCCGAGGGCTTGACAGATTTCGTCAATGTGCTCGTAGCGCAGACCGCACTCTACCAGGCCGAAAATGCGCTGGTGCAGAGCGAGCAAAACATCGCAACCGACCTGATCGCGCTGTACAAAGCCCTCGGTGGCGGCTGGGAATCCGTGCCGCCTTAGTCCCCGACAATGCCGGTGGTCCCCTCACAGGGGAACCACGGATAACGCCGTGGCAGGCTTGCACAGCATAGACGGGCTACGTGGAGAGAGAAGACCCGGTACCGCCGCTTGAGCCACACGTGCTGCACCCGGCGCCCGTGCGGGAGCTGAGCGAGGGCATCCTCGTCGAAAACGGTTGAAGGGAGGCAATCGACGGGTGAGAATCAGGCGTGCCGTGGAGGTCCTTGAAATCCTTTCCTATCCCCAAGCAAATTTTTACACCGAATTGCGCCGCGGAGAGCACGCCGGGGGCGGGAACCACCTTCATCGCCCGCCTCCCACTGGCCGCCTGCTGACGCTTCGGCTTGATTCTGAAGAAGAATTCATCGGGGCTTCAGGATTCCTTCAGGTATCCCCGAGTATCTTCTCGGGGTCATGGGCTCCCGACTTCTTCCAGTCTTGACCGCATTCTTCCTCTGTGGTGGCGCCCTCGCCCAGGCGGCGGAGAGCCTACTTGGGGCGACCTCCACCGAGGCCCTGCACCCGGCCAGGGAGCGCCGGGCCTAGTGGAGCCTCGGTCGGCTGACCGTCCCCCCCCCAAGTGGTTTGGACGCCCGTGGGTTCAAGCCGAACTCCTGGACGACGAGCGGGTCGTGGCCCATCTCCGAGTGGATCCTGGAACCGGGCGATTCCTGGCCGGGGAGGAGCCCCCCACAGCGGGAGGCGACGTGCGGGATCTCACGGGGCTCCGGCCGGCCGTAGACTGCGCCCTTCACCAATTGGAGATCAGGGACTGGGCGTGGTCCATGGAACAGGGACAGGCCTGGGGTGTCTCCCTCCTGTTCGAGGACCGCGCGGTAGGGACGCTGAAGGTCGACGTGGGACGCGGACTCCTCCCGCGGGCGGACGATGACTAGCGATGGGGAGGAATGATGAATAGCGTCCAGCTTTCCATGATTCTGAATGAGCCGTCTTCGACCGGCGTGCTGATTGCTGCGGTGATCGTCAGCCTCGGGTGGCTATGGGGGAGCCGTGATCCGCAATGGCACCGTCCGTTCTCGCGTTGTCGCTTGCTTCCTTGCGAAGAGCATGGTCGAGGAAGGCATCGTATCGAAGCGTTCCGGACCACGGGTGAAACATGTCGATACTGACGCGCGTATCCATGCTGACGGTGCCCATGGCCAGCCCGGAATGAGCCGTCCCGATGTCGCAGTGCGGAAGGACTGACGCGGCGCGACCGATGGTGCTCGTACTCCGGCGCTCGCGGCTCATGGGAGCGTTTCGGGACGGGGGCGCCGGTCGACGCGAATTATCCACCTTAGGAGCTGGATCCAGAGGAAACCAGCGGCCGCCCGATCTGATGCTCCTCCGCCGTCCACAGAATCTTCTCCATCCTCTGAAACACAACTGGGGGTAGTCGCGTATTATAGTCTACGAAGGGGTACCGGCCAGGAGGCCCGGGGGTGTTGCGTCACGACGCACCATGGGGTGCCTGCTGTACAGGAGATGAAGGAGGGCCCTTCGGAGCCGCTGTACAGGCAGAGGCTCCAAACCACCCTGAGCTGCTGCAGCCAAAAGCTGTGGTGGTGAGCGTCAGGGGAAAAGGCGTGACGGTGATCATGTCAGGTGGGGGTTGGGGAGACGAGCGCAAGCGAACCACTGCTGACGCATCGAAAGCCTTTAGACGACATCAAAACCAGACTCGCACCCTCGGTCTGGGAGCAGCATGGCGGGAACCTGGTTACTGGCCATGTGGTGTCCGGTGTATAGGTGGCGTGACCCCAATCTGGGCTCCTGTATGGAACGTGAGAACCTTGCCGGTGATGCCAAGGGAAAAGGCCCAAGCGGCGGACCCGCGAGGCCGAAAGTACCGATGCGCTGGCAAGGGGCGGACTGCCCCGGAGTAGCGTTGAACCAGGGTAACGCCTGGGGAGCGAAGGGGGCAGGTCACTCCACCGATTCCCCCGGGCCAACCGGTAACGGGAGGAGCTCGCCGGGATCGGCAGAAGGCGGCAGCCTTCGATGAGTGGCACGAGCCGTATGACTGGAGACAGTCACGTACGGATCTGTGAGGGCCTCGGGGTGAAAGTCCCCGGGGCTACTCGGCATCACAGGCGGCTAGGCCGGTGGTGGGTGGTCGAAGGCGTGTGGTATATTTACCTCAGCTCCCGAGATCCACGGCATTGACCCGACAAGGGCGTTCAAGAGGCGTGGAATGAGGCGGCTGCTTCCCTCGAGATCCCCGGCCTGGTGGGTGGTAGTTCTAATTTCACTTGCAGCCGTCGGGGTCTTCATGGTCTTCGAGGTGCTCGATCTCGACGGCTCCGACTTGTACAAGCGCATCTTCCAGCCCCCCATCCCCTCGCAGCCCACCGTGGCTGAGGCGGAGGGGATCATGCGTCACGGGGCATTTGCGGTCCAGGAGGCCCTGGGCCACCTGCACGCCCTGGTAGTCCTTCAACAGTCTTGCACGGGTTTTTCTCGCTGTCCGGTCGCCGTTCCAGCCATCTCTTGTGAACGGCTCACGAGGATCCGTGCCCGCGTGGACATACACCGCGCCTCCCTCCCCTCACCTGCACCAGGCGATGAGCCGCCTAGTACCCCTGCCCGCGCGATCTGACGTTCCCCAACTCGCTCCGATCGTTTGGTAAAGGCTTCAAATTTCTTGCGTTGGGCCGCGCGGTGTCATGCCCGCGTCCCCGGGGCCGCCGGCCACTTCCGGTAGCCTGGGACGGCTAGCCATACTTAGCGCCATGCACGTCGTGGGTGTCTCTGGTGGCCTTGCAGTCCCGGAATGCCGTTGCGACGCCAGCCTCGTTGGGTCCTTCGGGACTCTCGCTCAGGGTGGGGGAGCCTTGGGCCGTTGAACCCAGATGTAGGGTGGGGAAGTCCAAGGAAGAGCGTGCTGTGGTCGGAGGGCTGACCATATCCGCGAGCGTATTTCCTGAGCCCCGTTTGGTGTGGGGGACTGGCGACTGGCGGGCACGCCAACGTTTGCGGCCACGGGGAACGGACCTTGCCGGTCCCTGATATGACCGGGCGCTCCATGTGTCGGAGGAATACATGCCTCTGAGGGCATCGCGCCCTGATCATTTGCCGCTGAGGGGAGTACTCCATGAACGCTCAGAAGAGAAGGAACCCATACCAGGTTGAGGCGTGGGCGGAATGCCCTCGCGAGAAGTCACAAGCCTTGTGCCCGCAATTCCGGCCGTGCGACCTCGAGGGACTGTACCCGGTGCGAGGCCATTGTGTCCTGTCCCGGTCCCCGGGGTGGTTCATGATTCCCAGCATTGAGGAGTACGGGAGGTACTGCACGAGAGTGGAATTCACCCAGTGTCGTTGGTTTCGCGGGACCGGTGAGACGGTTGGATCGGTCGCGGACCAGTCGGGATAGCAACTGACCCGAAAGGAGGCATGGTGGCCACCGGATGTTGGCGAGCCACCTCTCCAGAGAACACTCTTACAGGCCGATTGCCGGATGGTGCACGGCCCCCCTCGCGCTCTGGGCCGGTGTAGTGCGCCCGGGCGTGCGACGGGGGTGGAGCGCACCCTCCAGAAAGGATGGTACGCCTTGGCGGCGATCTTAATCGTGGAAGAGGACGGGGTGCTGGCCCGACAGATGGTACGCACCCTACGCCAGGCGGGACATCTCCCCACCCTGGCGTCCACTGCCCAGGCGGCCCTCCGCGAGGCCGGAGAGCAGCCGGATGTAATCGTGCTCGACCTAGAGCTACTTGATGTGCGAGGAGAGGAATTGCTGGCCCGCTTGGAGAGCCATCCCGAGACGGCGCACATTCCTGTGCTGGCCATCACGTGGCAGCGCGAGGCCGCCCTCCACCAGAAAGAGGTGGGCCGCGTGGCCGATGTGCTCCGCAAGCCTCTCTCGGGGGTGCAGCTCCGTGAGGCCGTGGACAGCATCGTCGCAACGCAGGGGCAGCCAACCGCCGAGGCCCTGCGGCGGGATCGGCAACAGCAGGGCAACCTGATCCGCCGCCTCCTCGTTGAAGGCTCAGACCCCCTGGTCCTTCACATTGCTCGGCGGGTCTGCGCCGACCGGACAGGCGCGAGGAGCTCGAACCGCGCGGAGGCCCTCACCTGGGCGGACATCGCCGACTGGGGGAGGCGAGAAGGCCTCTTGGACGTGGAGCAGGCCCGCCTGATTCGCCGCGTGCCTCTGACCAACGCACTGAGGGCCCAGGAAAGCACGGCGTGAGGGGTTAACCCTGGCGGAGCGGGACTGCGGTCCCCAAAAGCTTCATCGGTTCTCACGCTGATGTCGGTCGGCCGCCATCACGAGTACCACTTGGAGGCTTTGCCGGCCCGAATGGGAGTGAATAGTCTCGCCTGACAGGGTTCGGACGCGCCTGCGGGGGGAGTCTGACGACGAGTCCAAGAGGAACTCATGCGCCTTTTGCGCAGATAATGCGCCGCGTCCCGAAACATAGCGGTCGCCGGCACCGTAGTGGTAGATGGTGTTCCTGAACCAGGCCAAAGATTTCGCAGGACGCCACGGGGGATGGTGGGGCCTCACCTACGCCGCAGTGAAACCTGCCGGGTTTTTCTCATGCTGCTCCCATACCCCCGACGGCCATGCGGCCGATTTCGGAGATCTGGCGGAACCAGGGAGTGATGGTGGGGGGTGCCCTCGGATGAACGGACCCTGGCAAGCCGGCTGCAGTGGGGTGGCCCTGGCGGTGATCGGCTGGTGGCGCTTCTGGGCGGGAGTCAGGAACATATGGCCGGCCGTCGCCGCTACCGGGGGGACCTGGCTCCGGCGGGTCTGGCAGGCACGGGATGCGGACGGGGGAGGAGGGGTCGGAGCGCCTCCGGGGGAGTGAATGGTGACGCGCGAGATCCTCGTCATCGACGACGACAAGCTTACTCGTTGGTCGCTTGCCAAGGTGCTCGCCCGCTTCGGGTACCGGGTGCGGGAGGCGGCATCGGCCGCAGAGGGACTCGCGAGTGCCCGGGAGTCCCCACCGGATTTGGTCCTCCTGGACATTCGGCTGCTGGACGGGGATGGGGGCACCGTCCTTCAGGACCTCCGGCAGTCGCGCCCGGGGCTCCCCGTGGTGATGATGAGCGCGGATGCCACCCCGGAGACCGTGCGACACATGCGCCGCCTGGGGGCCCGCGGCTTCCTGGCGAAGCCATGTGCGGCCGTGCTCCTCCAGGCCCTAATCGCCTACCTCCTGCTGTAGGCATCACCCCGACCCACCGAGGAGCCGGCCCGAGCGCGCGGTAAATAAGGTGCGAGATGAGCACGTGCCGACAGGTCGGTAAGAGGAGGCACGACCTTGCCTCGCGCCCTCCGGCTCAGCTCCCCGCCGAGATCCAGCGGCACCTGGCGGCGTGTCCGGCCTGTCGCCGCACCCTGGCGGCCCTGCGGATGACCCGGGGGTTGCTCGCGGTGCTGGCCGACGCGCCGGAGCTACCGCCGCGGTTTGTGGACCGCGTCCTCGGGGCCCTTCCGGTCGGGCACCTCCCGGCACCGAGGACGGCGGATCCATGGCGCCCTGCGTGGGGCCTCGTCCCCGCCTTCGCGGCTCTGGTGGCCGGACTCGTCCTACTGAATCAGTTTGTCGCGGTCCCACCATCGATCAGCCTCCTACCAACGGATGACTGGTCCTTGAGTGATGAGATCGCATTCGGTGTCGCAGCCCCTCAATCGGATCTCGTGCTGGCCGCCGTGCTGGAGGGTGACGCGCCATGAGGTCCCGTGGGCTAGAGGCCGCGTTGCTGATTGTGGCCTTCGTCCTGGACCACGCCCACGACGCGGAGCTGGCCGCTGCCACGGTCGCGGCCCTAGCCGGCCAGGGCCAGCAGGCCTTCACCACCAATCTCTGATCTTCCCTTCCCGCCCCCGCCCATGCCAGATATAGAATTACTAATGTCTGACCCCATATTGGCTCACATTGGGGTCAGACATTGATATTTTTGTATTTTTCAGCCTTTGCCGAAAAAGTGGGCGTCAAGCTGGGACTGGGCCTCGCGGAGCGTGGCGTACGGGGTCCGCCGGTGAAGGCGCTCCTGGCGGTGGCCGCAGGCAGGACACTGCATGATATGAATGGTCTCGAGACAGAAGTGGCCGACATCGGGATCGGCGGGATCGTCGGCCAACCGGACGCGCTCAAGGAGGTCCAGGTAGCGGAAGGACTGGCCATCCCGGCGGCACTTCAGACACAAGAGACGGTCAGGCTGCTCGGTCAAGGCGTTCCGACCCCACTACGTTTTTAGGTGAGAACCTCCCCGGGAATTTCATACCCCAGTCGTTGGGAGATCTTCGTCCCGGCCTCCTTGACCAGGGCCGCGAGTTCGTTCTGAATTCGCTCGGGGGAAAAGCGCGAGACCGGCCCCGACAGTCCCACGCCCGCCACGACCTTGTGGGAATAGTCCCGCACCGGAGCGGCCAGGCAGCATACCCCCTCTTCCAGTTCCTCGTGATCTACGGCGAATCCCAGGCGGGCCACTTCTGCGAGGTGTTCCAGCAGCCGGTCGAAATCCGCGATCGTATTTGCCGTGAACTGGCGCAAGGCTCGGTCCCTGAAGAGCTCGCGGAGGCGGTCCTGCGATTCGAAGGCGAGCTGGATCTTCCCCGAGGCCGTGCAGTAGGCGGGCAGCCGGTGGCCGAGGCGCGGGATCACGCGCACGGTGTGCGTCGTCTCGTGCATGAGAACGTATACCACATCCGTCCCCTCGGTCACGGCCAGGTAGGCGGTCTCATTGCATTTGCCCACCAGCTCTTCCAGAATGGGACGCGCCTGGCGTCGCAGGCCGAGATGATGAAGGAAGACGTTGGCCACTTCGAAGATCTTGATGCCCAGGCGGTAATTGCCCGTCTTCTTGTCTTGCTCGATGTAGCCGCGAGTCTCCAGTGTCGCCAGGAGGCGGAAGACGTTGTTCTTGTGCAGATTGAGCTTGTGGGAAAGCTCGGTGACCCCCAACTCCTCCTCGTTGTAGCTGAACGTTTCGAGAATATCCAGCGCGTGGTCGACCGACTGGACCACATACTCTGACTTTTCCTTCCGGCGATGCTCCATCCGAGCGCCCCGTGGTGGGAGAACATGAAACCGCCCCGGCTCATCCGGCTGGAATCCTCGCGGATGAACCCTGGAGCCGGCAGACCATGACGGGGAAGCTAGAGAGGCCCCCTCTTGTTTTGAGGGACGTGTGTATATAAAATATCGTTCTAACGATGTCAAGAGAAAACTTCCTCTTTGGATATTATTTCAATGTCATGCGCGAGCCAGCTCGGTATTTACCCGATCGTTGGTATCGACAGAGAAACGGATAAACATAAGAAAGGACTATATTCATATAGTTATGAACACGACAGCGCTATACCTCATCCGACCGTCAAGGCTCATTCCCCGTTCTAAATGTGTCTTTGTCCTTCTGGGATACAACACACGCCAACTCCAAATCCCCGCAATAGTCGCGGTGAGAATCTCAAGAGTAAAATGCCGATTCACTTCTTGATCCTCGACAGTCATCCAGCGGATGCAACCTCTCGACAGCGGCTGGCAGCGCGGAAACGATCCATTGCGGACCTCGACGGGTTAGCGCCCGTCCGGTGACTCAACAATAATCCGCTCCGCGCGGCAGAGCGGTTGGGACACCGGCAGGGATGTGCGGCAAGCCGGGACATGGCTGACGCGATGATCAGGCGGGACACCGGCAGAACGCTACACGACCTCTCGTCGTCCTTCGGGGCCGATCCGCGCACGCCGCGCGGACGCGGGGCCGACCGGCCGGCATTCCCACGAGGGGCTCATGGCGCCTTGGGAACTTTCTTCCAATCCGCCAGGAACTTCTCCAGCCCAATATCGGTCAGGGGATGCTTCAACAGCTGGCGCAGGACCGCCGGCGGCATCGTGCAGACATGCGCACCGGCCATCGCCGCATCCACAAAGTGCAGTGGGTTGCGCAGGCTGGCCGCCAGGACCTTGGTCGGGTAGCCGTAGTTCCTGTAAATGGTCACGATCTGCCGCACCAACTCCATGCCCTCGTGACTGATGTCGTCCAGCCGCCCGACGAACGGACTGATGTAGGCGGCGCCGGCCTTGGCCGCCAAGAGCGCCTGGCTGGGGGAGAAGCAGAGGGTGACGTTCGTCTTGATCCCCTCCAACGTGAGTTGCTTGACCGCCTTCAAACCCTCGGCGATGAGGGGGATCTTCACCACGACGTTGGCGTGAATCTTCGCGAGGTCTCGCGCCTCTGCCATCATGCCTTGGGCGTCGGTGCTCACGACCTCGAGGCTGATGGGGCCGTCCACGATGCGAATGATCTCATCCACGATCTCGCGAAACGGGCGGCCTTCCTTGGCGATCAGTGATGGATTGGTCGTGATCCCATCCACGAGGCCGAGGCTCGCCATCTCGCGGATCTCCTTCACGTCGGCCGTATCGAGAAAGATCAGCATCCTACACCTCCTCCTTCTGATGGCCACAGCGATTTCCGACAGGGGAAAGCGATCTCCGCTGTCCCTGCGGCTTTTTCATCCAGGCCGGGGGCCGAAGATCGCCGTGCCGATCCTCACCATGGTCGCCCCCTCCTCGATGGCCACCTCGAAATCGTGCGTCATGCCCATGGAAAGCTCGGCCAAGCGGAATCCCTCTCCCGCCAGCTTGTCCCGCAGACTCCGCAGGCGGCGGAAGAAGGGGCGCACCTGTTCCGGGTCCGGCAGGAAGGGCGGGACGGTCATCAGGCCTTCGATTCGCAGGTGGGCGAGCCGCGCCGCCGCCTCCAGCAGGGGACGGACGCCCTCCTCGGTCGTTCCGCTCTTGCTCTCCTCCCCGCCCAGATTCACCTCGACCAGGCATGGCACTACCCTGCCCGCCTGCTCCGCCGATCGATCCAGAGCCTCGGCCAGCCTCGGAGAATCCAGCGAGTGGATCAGATCGAAGAGCTGGACGGCGAGCTTGGCCTTGTTCGTCTGGAGGTGTCCCACCAGATGCCACGTGGCCCGCCCGGAAAGCGCGGCGATCTTGTCCCGGGCCTCCTGGACCCGGTTCTCCCCCAGGATCGTGACGCCCGCGGCCAGCGCCTCCCGGACGACCTCTACCGGAACCGTCTTGCTCACGGCCACCAGCGTGACCGAGCCGGCCTCTCTTCCCGCCCGCCCGGCGGCCAAGCGAATCCGCTCCTGGACTTGGAGTAAGCGATCGTGAAGACCCTCAGCCATCGGGGACCCTCGCCTCAGCCCGAAGATTTCACCGCAATGCTCGCAAAGACCGCAAAGAGGAGTCAGGCCCCACCTTACCGAGGGGCGGCGCCACACTGTTCCGTCCCGAGGTTGAGACCGTCGTATGCCCCGGGGGTTCCATGGAATCCGGGGTCCTTCTTTGCGTGCTTCGCGCCCTTTGCGGCTGAATTGCAGTGTTTGCCCTCAGTGGATCGGCTTGGGGGCCATGAACACGAGGAGTGTCAACGGTTCCTCGCCTGCAGCCGCCACGCCGTGCTCTTCGCCCGCGGGGGCCAGGACCGCCTGGTCGGCCGCGATATCCTGTTGCTCGGCGCCCACGCGCACGGTGGCCCGGCCGCTCAGGACGTAATACACCTTGTCCGAGCCCGCATGCGTGTGGACCTTCCGGGCCTGACCGGGCTTGAGGCAGTACAGGTCGAACAAGCACCGGTCCGTCTCGAAGAGTCCGACCTTCTGCATCTTCTCCTCGGCAAACCGGATCCTGGCGGCCACGGTGACGATTTGCATGGGGCGCCCCCCTCGTATCCGACGGGCAGGCGGTCGATCCGTCCGTGGAAAAAAATCCCCGGGCCGTCCTGCGCCCGGGGGCAGCGATCCTCTTGCAAGGGTGGCTCAGTTCTGCCCGGTGTCTCTCCGGTGCTCCCGGAGGAACTGCTCCACTTCCCGGATGAGCTGCGAGGTGCCGGGAAGATCGCCGGCGGCCTCCCCCTCCGTCGCCTCGGTCCTCGCGTCGCGCCGCTCCAGCTCTTCGATGTACCGCGCCACCTCCGGCTTCTGCGAGAGGATGCGGGCCAGTTGGCGGTCGAACTCCGCCACGCTCGCCTCCAACTCGCCGAGATCCGTGTTCCACTCCAGGAGGTCGAGGACGCGGCGCACGAGAGCCAGGATGGCGTGGGGATTGGTGACCTCGGACACGTAGTGCGGGACGTTCGCCCACAGGCTGGCGACCTCAATCCCCGCGCGGCGGCAGGCATCGTTCAGGACCCCCACGATCCCCGTCGGCCCCTCGTACCGCGTGGGGGTGGTCCGCAGGCGGGCGGCCAGCTCGCGATCGGTGCTCACGCCAGTGACCCGAACGGGACGGGTGTGGGGGGCGTCGGCCAGGAGGGCCCCCAGCGTGAGCACGAGCGTCACCTGGGCGCGGCGCGCCACCTCCAGGATGTGTCCGCAGAAGGTCTGCCACTTCAGGTGCGGCTCGATGCCCAGCAGGACGATCGCGTCCCGGGGCAGTGAGGGCTCCTGGCTCAGGAAGAACTCGGTGGCCGGCCACCGGATCTCCCGGGTCTGGGCCCCCTCCTGGATCCGGACCTCGGGCCGGGTCAGCCCGAAATGAAAGAATTCCTCGGGCAGGATCTGGGCGATCCGCCGCGCCGACCAGCGCTGGCAGAAAAAGCGCGCCGCCGCCGTGGCGCTCTCCGCGGCGTCGTTCCACCCGGCAAAGGCGGTCACCAGCATCGGCCGGCGGAGGTCCGATGGAAAATCCTCGATGCGCAGGGAAGAAGGAGATTCAGTCATCGCATGTGTCCTCGGTTCCTGAGGGTCGGGGCCTCGTCCAGAGATCTCTGCCGCACCGCCCCCCGGAACCATGCTGGAAAATGACGACGTCTACAGCCTAGCAGACCGCAGAACGCACGTCCAGGGGGTGTCCGGCCCCCTCAGCCCGTCTCGGCCGGGTTCCTCGGATCCCGCTCCCAGTCGTACCAAGAGCCGGCGTAGTTGGCCGCCGACGGGAAACCCAGAAGCTTCAGCGCCAGCAGGCCGACAGACGCCGAGACGCCGGCGTTGCAGTAGGTGATCACCCGTTTGTCCGGCGTCACCCCCGCGGCCTCGTAGATCGCCCGCAGCTCCGCCTCGGACTTCCAGGTGTTGTACCGGCCCTGCCAAAAGCTCTTGATGGGGACATTCACGGCGCCCGGGATCCGTCCCTTCCGCTCCCCGCGTCCGGTCTCCCCCCGGAAATCGCGGGGCCCGCGCGCATCCACGACGCGAACCCGCGGATCCCCGATGGCCTGGCGGACTTGCTCGCCCGTCGCCCGCCACTCCGGCTGCACCCGCGCCGTGAAGGTGGCCGGTGGATGGCCCGGCACCTCGGCGGTCACGGGTCGGCCCTCTGCCAGCCACTTCGGATACCCTCCGTCCAACAAACAGACGGCCGGATGGCCGTAGTAGTTCAGCATCCACCACAGGCGGGCCGCGATGTGGTTGCCCTCGTCGTCGTAGGCGATGACCAGGTGCTCGTCCCCGATCCCCAGGCCCCCCATGAGCGCGGCGAAGCGTCGGGGCGAGGCGACGGTCATCTTCACCGGCGCGTCCGGCTCCACGATGTCCGTGAGCCAGCCGACGAAGACGGCGCCGGGAATGTGGTTGTCGGCGTACTCCTCGCGGCTCTCCAGGTACCACGGCTTGGGTCGGTCCGCCGGCCGGATGACGCCGCGGATATCCACGATGCGGACGGCGGGATCCGTGAGATGCTCATCCAGCCATCGCGTGGTCACAAAGAAGCCGTTCCACCGGGAGGTCGTGGTCACGCCCTTGCTCCTGAAGAGCCTCTCGGAAAGAAGGCAGCCCTTCCCCGATCGCTGTTCGGCCCTGTCAACGGCTCGGCCGGCATCATATCCCCCGACGGCGCGGATGCGCAAGGTGGAAAGTCGGGAGGCGATCATACGAAGCAGGGAGGGTACCGCCGCAGGTGCGGCTTGCGGCGCCGGTAGGCGCACGCCATCTCCAGGAAGATCTCCAGGTCCTGGGTGAGGTCCCCGCCTTTCCCGTCGAAGTAGAAATTCTTGATGGGGATGCCCGCATGCTCCTGGCTCTGGCGTGGGTAGAGCGCCTCGGACACGATGCCGTTCATGCAGGAGAAGGGGCTGATGTCGATGATGCCGTCCGCCCCCTTGCGGAAGAAGTAATCCACCTTGCCGGCCGAGAGGACCATCTCGCCCATGGCGCCCGCCTGAGGGAGGTAGCGGTCTCCCGCGCGCAGAATCTCCTCGATGTCCTCAGGCTCCTCATATCCCATGAAGTCCTCGGCGAAGAGGACGCGGAGCGCCGCCTCGTCGGCCCGCTGGATGTGATCGCGCAGCTTGGCGCCCAGCATGGCGAAGGAATAGCGCCTCCCCTCGCGGCGCAGGGCGCACGCCTGGTCGCTGTTGCAGTACCAGACCCATTCGGCAATGTCCGAGAGCCAGGCCTCGCCGCCACACGCCTCCAGCCGCCGGATGAGGTCGTCGTTGCTGAACTCGTTCATCCGGCAGAAGATCTCCCCCTGGATCCCGATGAGGAGCCGCCCCCGCTCGTATCGGGCCGGGATGGCGCGGAACCGATCGCGGACCCGGATCAGCGCGGCCTGCAGGGCTGCCATCTGTTCCCCGGGCCGGCGCCCCGGCACCTCCAGGGCCGTGCAGAGTTCCTGCACGGAGCGGGCGTACGCGGCGTCGCTGTCCCCTGGATTCACCTCGTAGGGCCGCGTCTTGAGCAGGAGCTTGCGCAGGATGTCCGCGGCGACGAAGCCGCGCCAGGCCGTCCTGGTGACCTGTCGCCCCAGGCCGCCCAGATGTCGGTAGCCATCGCCGCTGGTGGGGGAGATGACCAGGACCTCTGGGTACCCCAGGTCCCGAAAGACCTTGCGAATGTACGGCGCGTACTGGCCGAAGCGGCACGGCCCCTCCGTCGTGGGCATCATGAAGGCGGTCTTCCCCGGGTCGAAGCCCGGTGATCTGGCCACCTTCAGGTAGTCGCCCAGGGTCACCTTGGCCGGCAGGCATTCTTCCCCCGCCAGGTGGCGCGCCCCCAGCTCCAGCGTCCGCGGGTCCGAGGGTGGCAGGACCACGGCGTCGATCCCCACGGAGCGGAGGGCGGCCGCCAGGCACTCCGCGCCGCAGTCCGTCATGCGGTGGATGTACAGCCGCCGGGCCATCAGGTCCGACCGGGCGTGTGCCACCATCGGAGCATCCCCTTGCTGTCCAGGTACGCCTCACACCGGGTCAGGACCCCGGCATCGTTGCTGTGGCCGTCGAACTGGAGGCTGAGGAAGGGCCTCCCGCAGGCGTCCCCCAGGAAGTGCTTGAGGTAGGAATCGGGACCGCACTTGAAGTTCGTGACGTAGATGAGGTGCAGGTTTGGATGGGGGGCCGCCAGCTTCCCTGCCGCCAGGATGCGTCGCCCCGAATGCCAGTACATGTTGTCGTTGACATCCCGGATGTCCTCGCCGTGGAGGGGCAGGCAGTCCATGGGGAGGACGTTGATTCCGTAGTAATCTCGGAGTTTCCCAGGGACGTCCAGGTTGACGGCGCGGTCGTGCACGTTGTAAGGACGGCCCACGAGGACGATCGCGGGCTCCCCGCTGGCCTGGATGGTAGCCAGGGCCTCCCGGCCCGCCGCCTCCACGGCAGCCCGGAAGGCCTGCTGCGCGGCAAATCCTTTGGCCACCGCCCGGAGCGTCCGGACCCGGCCGGCCTTGAGCGCCCGCCCGAGCGGCAAGAGCTCCTCCGCGACATGACGCTCGCCCAGGCGGAAGTGCACCGTGGGGGCCAGAATGCGCTCCCGCACCGCGGTGAGGCGCGGCACGCTTCGCACCACGAAGGGGAGGGTCTGGGCCCACGGGCACACGTGGGACTCGAGGGCGTCGGGCGTGGCCTCGGCGTTGATCGTGTTGGGAAGGAGGATCCACTCCACCCCCTTGTCCAGGAGATCCTGCACGTGCCCATGCGCCATCCGGATCGGGTAGCAGGGCTCCGCCACGGTGAGGTCCACGCCGTCCTGGGCGATTTTCCGGTTCGTTTCGTCGGAGAGGACCACGGCGCACCCCAGCTCTTCCAGCAAGGCGCGCCAGAAGGGGAACCGATCGTGGAAGAACATCGCCTGGGGGATCCCGATGCACGGCCCCGATCCTTTCGGACCGTCATACCCGTCCAGCAGGCGCCGGCGCCGCAGGGTCATGAGATCGGGAATCACCGGCCGGCGCTCCGTCCGCGACCGCTTGCGGAACTTGTCGCTGCACTTATCCCCCCAGTAGGTCTTGACCCCTTCGACCGTGAACTCTTGCATGTCGCAGACGTTGGAGCAGGCCCGGCACGTAAACTCGCGCAGGGAGAACCGCACGGCGCTGAGGTCGGAGCCGCGGAACGTCGTGGGGCGTCCCGTGCCCCGCACCTTGTCCCGAGCCAGGAGAGCCATGCCGATGGCCCCGATGACCCCGTTGTAGGGCGGCACGATGATGCGCGTGCCCAAGAGGCCGGCGAAGGCCGCGGCCACGGCGTCGTTATACGCCGTGCCGCCCTGGAAGTAGATCACCCGCCCGATCCACCGCCCACGCACCACGCGGTTCAGGTAATTGAGTGCCACCGAGTAGGCCAGGCCGGCCACCAGGTCCTCCCGCGCGGCACCCCGCTGCTGCCAGGCGTTGACGTCCTGCTCCATGAAGACCGTACAGCGCTCGCCCAGCCGGACGGGGTGGCGCGACCGGAAGGCCAGCCGGGCGAACTCCTCCTTGATGGAGATCCCCAGGCGCTCGGCCTGCTCCTCCAGGAACGAGCCGGTCCCGGCGGCGCAGGCCTCGTTCATGGCGAAGTCCACGACGATGCCGTTCTCGATGGCGATGAACTTGGAGTCCTGGCCGCCGATCTCGAAGATCGTGTCCACCGGCTCGCGGAGGAGCGTCTGGCTCACGTACATGGCGCCGGTCTTGTGGGCCGTGATCTCGTCGTTGATCGTGTCGGCACCCACCAGCTCGCCGATCAGCTCCCGGCCCGATCCCGTCGTGCCCACCCCGCGGATCCGGATGCGATCCCCTAATGCCCCGGCGATCGTCCGGAGGCCGGCGCTCACCACCTCGATGGGGCGGCCCTCGGTCCGCACGTAGATTTCGTGCAGGACTTCGGCCGCATCGTTCAGGACAGCCAGGTTCGTGCTGACCGAGCCGACATCGATCCCCAGATAGGCCGGTTCTCCTGCCCCTGCCCCCGGCCGCCAGGCAGGTTGGACCCGATCCCGGAGCAGGAGGACGTTTTCAAGGCTCAGGGGTCGGGTCGTGGCTCCGTCGCCGCCCGAATCCTTCGGCAAGGAAGTCAGAGGCGTGTTTGGAGAGCTGCCAACTTGCTTGCCCGGTTGGTCCGGGGACTCGGCCACCAGCAGCGCCGCCCCGATGGCGCTGAACCAGGCGTACGCCTCGGGGACGAAGAGCTGCCCATCCTCGAAATGGAAAAGCTCTCGAAGGGCCTGAACCACTCCGGCGTTCTTGGCCAGGCCGCCGATGAAGGCGACGGGGGGCACGGCCGGCTTGCCCTTGGTGATGCTCCCCTTGAAGTTCCGGGCCACAGCGTCGCATAGGCCGCGCAGGATCTGGGGCGGGGTGTACCCCTTCTGCTGGGCGTGGATCATGTCGGACTTGGCGAAGACCGAGCAGCGGCCGGCGACCCGGGCGGCCGAGGGCGCGGAGCAGGCAATGGCGCCGACATCCTCGACGTCGTAGCGCAGGCGGGTCGCCTGCTGGTCGATGAAGGAGCCGGTCCCGGCGGCGCAGTCCCCGTTGGTCTCGTAGTCCAGGATGCCCCGCCCAGAGGAAGGATCGGGCGCCAGCCGCAGGAACTTGGATGATTCTCCGCCCATCTCGAAGAGGGTGGCCACCTCGGGGTGGAGGAATCCCGCCGCCGCCGCAATGGCCTTGAACTCGTTCACCCGGTCGAGCGACCAGCGCTCCTGCAGCAACGTCGCGCCCCGTCCCGTGACGCGGATGCGGTCCCAGCGGACGTCGCGAACGTGCTTCTGGATGGCGGCCACCATCGCCTCGGCCGTGCCCAGTGGATCCCCCAACGATCGGCGATAGCGGGAGACCAAGAGCGGCCGGGGCGCCGGGATCCAGGCGAATTCTCCGTCGGCGGCCAGGCGATCCAGCTCGTCGCGATCCTCCGGGTCCCCGAGGATCGCCGCCTTCACGCTCACGGCACCGATGTCAACGCCTGCGCTCACAGCCATGGGGGATTCACGACGGGGTGCGGGCCTGGCCAGGGGCGGGCCGCACCCCCACTGAGGAAGGGAGAACCATGCTGCCGGACCCGCGGGGGCCACAGTCCCATCAAAGAATATAGCCCGGCCCGGCCGAATAGCAACCGGGCGCAATCCATGCGTACTCCGCCGGTCCCGTTTGCCCAAGTGCTCGGGTGACGTCGGAACCGGGGCCGCCCCCGGAAGCCCTGATCAATCCAGGTCGATATCCCGGGTCGGTTTCGTGATCGGCTCGTCCTTTGCCTTTTTCAACGCATCCTGGAACTTCTTGTCCAGGAGGTCCTTCTTGCCCTTCTGCGCCTTGAGGGATTCCTCGAACTTCGCCTGGCGCTGGACCGCCTCGTCCTTCAGACCCTTCACGCCGTCGCTGAGGTCCTTGATCCTCCGCTCCTCCGGGGGCGGCTCGAATGACAGGACGGCCCGGAGCTCCGGGTCCACCCGCAGTTTCGCTTGGCAGCACGGACAGGCAACAGCGAAAGGCTCAATCGGTTTTTGGCTCATGGCCGCCTCCGTGATCTCTCTATACCCCCTTTTACCAGGAGCCATCCGTAGGATCAAGTCCGAAGTCCGGCACCGAGAAAAACCTTGAACCGCCATGACGCCAAGGCCGCCAAAGATGGGATGTTCCGATCTCTCCACCGGATGACGCGAAAACGCGTCCATAGGGTCTTCAGAAGTTCCGCTCGTTTCCTCCCAAATGATCCGTTTGGCCTTGGCACCTGCGAAGAAAATGCCCGGACGGTTCCAGGGGCTCCCCGGTGCCTCCCGGAGAGCCGGGCCGTGCGGTGGGTGGTACCCACCGCAGGTGGGTCTGACGCGGCACGGAGGGGCCGAGCCCCTCGGCCCCGACCCGCGGGAGCCGGCCCTGCCCCGCCGGGCCCTTTATGGGTGCGGCGGGGCTCCGTCGCGGACCGGCTCCCGGAGGGGCGTGCCGGGGAGCCCGGGCGAATTTTCATGCGTCATGGTGACCGTTCACGGTTCATGACCACTTGGCGGTCGATAGTTTTGGCTTGGAGTTAGCAGGCGCTTCACTCTGGTCGCCGCTCGGGGTATAGTGGCACCCGTTTGCTCAGGGGGCACATGCGTGAGCCTTTCCAAGAAGAGCCTGGATGGCCGGGCCATGGCCATCGTCGTGACCCTGTGTTTCCTCTGGGGCATGGGACAGGTCTCCATCAAGGTGGCGAACCGCGGTGTGAGCCCCATCTTTCAGGCGGCGGTGCGATCCCTCGTGGCGGCCCTGCTCGTCGCGCTCTGGGCCCGGGTTCGCGCCCTCCCCCTCGTCCATCGGGATCGGACCTTCCTCCACGGCCTGGCGATCGGACTCCTCTTCGGGACGGAGTTCTTGTTCATCTACCTCGGCCTGAGTTACACCACCGCCTCTCACGCCGTGATCTTCCTCTACACGGCCCCGTTCTTCGTGGCGCTGGGGGCCCACTGGCTTTTGCCGAACGAGCCGCTCACCGGGCGCAAGCTCGCCGGTCTGATCCTGGCCTTTGCCGGCGTCATCATCACGCTCTGGGACAGCCTCGGGCGGCCCACCCGGCTACAGATCGCGGGCGATCTGATGAGCATGACGGCCGGCCTGCTCTGGGCGGCAACCTCGCTCTACCTCAAGCGGGTCGTCCGGTCCAGCATGACGCCGTCCCAGATGCTTTTCTACCAGCTCGGCGTCTCGGCGCTGCAACTTTCCTTCATGGCTTTATTCCTCGAGCCGCGATGGATCCGGGGCCTCGACCCCCTGGTGGTCACCTCTCTTGCCTACCAGGGAATCATCGTGGCCTTCGCCAGCTACCTGGTCTGGTTCTGGCTCATCCAGGTCTATCCGGTCAGCAACCTTTCCGGCTTTACGTTCTTCACGCCCGTCTTCGGCGTTCTGCTGGGCGGCCTGCTGCTCCACGAGCCCCTCACGGCGAAGCTCCTGAGCGGCGCCGGGCTGGTGACTGGCGGGATGATCCTGGTGAACTGGCCGGAAGGTTGGAGCCGCTAGCCTCGCGCGGGAGAACGCGAGTCCCCCTGAAACGCCAAGGCCCGGCGCAAGCGCCGGGCCTTGCCATTCACACACGTTGCCGCAAACTCTATCGCCCGGAATACCGGTATTCGAAGTCCTTCAGGACGCCCTTGGCATCGAAGCGAATCGCGAGCGTCTCGACGCGCTCGGTCGTCCGGGAGATCCAGCCGGAGGACGTCTCGCGATAGTAGATGAAAGTCTCGATCTCTGGAGCCAGCACGATCTCCTGCGGGATGCCGAAGAGTCCCCGCACCTCCTCCTTGGTGGTTTTGCCCTGGATCAGATTCTTCAGCTTCTCCTCATCAGCAATCCGGGCACCGGATGGTCGGCGCGGCGGAGGCGGCGGCGCGGGAGTCGCAGCCGGGAGCGGTGGCGTGGAAGGTTGTGACACCTCGGGAGGCTTCTCCTTGGATCGCGAGAAGAGGCCGCAGCCTGCGGTGGGCGCGACGAGGACGCTCAACACCACCATGGTCAGCGCGGTTTGGAGTCGACGAGGCATGGTCATTCGAAAGAGTCCTCCTTGGGATTCGCGCCCGAAATCGGCAGGTCCTGAGCGCCCGAAACGTTCAAACTTCCGCGCGCCCCCGGCTGCACAGTCGGAGTCCCTCCCCACCGAACGTCTACCTGGTCTCTTCTGGCGGGTTCCCTCCAGGCCTAGCCTCCACTGGCCTGGCTGCGAACCCCGCACATCGAGAAGGCGATGCTGTAGATGCCCAGAATCAACGCCACGGCATAGAGCGTACGGGGCGAGAGCCCGGCGATCTCGCCCGGTCCCAGCTTGGCCAGGATCGCCAGAATAAAGCACAGACCGGAGAGCGCAAAACTCCCGTGCGAACACCACCCGAGCACTGCTTTCATTGCATTGCCTCCTTTCCCCCATTCATGCGAAGGCTCCCCCTCATCCTCCCTACAGGGCCTGAGACCTCAGGGCGATACCGGCACCGTCCAGCCGAACGGGTCCTCCATTTTCCCGTACTGGATGCCGGTCAGTGTCTCGAACAGCCTTTGCGTCCAGTCCCCGATCCGGCCCTGGTTGATGATCAGGGACCTTCCCTGGAACACGAGTTCCGACACCGGAGAGATGACGGCGGCCGTCCCCGATCCGAAGATCTCCAGGAGTCCTCCCGCCTCGTGGGCCGCCAGCACTTCCGGCATGGAGATCCGCCGCTCCTCCATCTGGATGCCCCAATGGGCGGCCAGCCGGATCACGCAGTCCCGCGTGATGCCGGCGAGGATGGTCCCCTCGAGCGGCGGCGTAACCAGCCTGTTTCCCACCCGGAAGAAGATATTCATCGTGCCGACTTCCTCGACGTACGTCCGCTGCCTCCCGTCCAGCCACAGGACCTGGGTGAACCCGGCCGCCTTGGCCTCTTCCGCCGCCAGGAGGCTGGCGGCATAGTTGGCCGGCGTCTTGGCCGCGCCCAGTCCGCCGCGCACCGCCCGGACGTACTTGTCCGAGACCAGGATCCGGACCGGCTGGAAGCCCTCCTTGTAGTAGGCGCCCACCGGGGACAGGATGGTATAGAACCGGTAGGTCTTGGACGGGCGAACGCCCAGGCCTGCCTCTGTCGCGATGACGACGGGCCGGATGTACAGCGAACAGCCGAACGTCCGCGGCACCCAATCGGCATCCAGGCGGATCAATTGTTTCAGCGCATCCAGGACGAACGCTTCGTCCACCAGCGGGATGCACAGGCGGGCGCTGGAGGCGTTCAGGCGCGCGATGTGGTCCGTCGGGCGGAACAGGACCACGCCACCCTCGCTGGATCGGAAGGCCTTGAACCCGTCGAAGACCGCCTGGCCGTAATGCAGGACCAGGCATGCCGGGTCCAGGGTCAGCGGGCCGTAGGGCTCGATCCGGGCATCGTGCCAGCCGGTCCCCGGCGCGTAGTCCATGACCAGCATGTGGTCTGTGAACACCCGACCGAAGCCGAGGTCCGGATCCGCCACCCGCGGCCCCGGTTGGGTCGTTCTCGTGATCCTCAGCGCGAAGCTTTTGGCCATCGGACATTCCTTTCCTGTCAGGATGGACGAATGGTCACAAACGCACTTTAGAACAGGCGACTCTCGCCCGTCAACTCGTTTTCGAGCCGCCGGCGGTGAAGCCCGATTAATGGATGCCGAGGCTCTCCACGTTGCGGTGGGTCTCCGGAATCGGGAGGAGCGACAACTAAAGCCGCAACCCCCCATTTACACCACTACGATGGAGCGGGGAAGCATCCAACGGGAGGGGCACCCCGGTGGAGCGGGCAACAATACGAACGCACGGCGTTTCAACGTCGCAAGGAGAACTTTACCTTGACACCGCAGAAACGGCCGGGTCCCTCTTTAACAAGGATGGCTTGGTCAGTTGGCTTCCTCCGGTTCGTTTCCTCCACGGAGGCAACTCAAGCTACGGGGGTCCTGACTCTTCCCCCGGTGGAACTATCCCCCACTGAGCAGACTAGCCTTCGCTGGACGCACTCGTCCGCAACGACTCGATCCGAGATCGGTCAATCGTGCGTCTCAGTGAAATTTCAGGGGGTGAGGCAGGATGAGGCGGATTCGTGCGAACCACGCTCAATCTTTTCGATGGGACGGAGGATCGAGCTTCGGGGCCCCCCTGAAACATTTCGGGTCCCAGGGCCGTAACTTGTCTTGGAAGTGGCCTTGCCTCTGTCGCAGGTATTGCCTCCAGGTATCCTGGAGTGTATCCACCTGGTTTCCCTCAGGCTGGGCAGCTGCGTGAGGGAGCCGAGTCCAGGAGGTTCATGGGGGTGCTGCGATGAGGAGAGCGATTGGCTGCTGCGTATGCGTCGTTCCCCTCGGGGCATGCCACGACGGCCTTCGCAACCGCGGTCGTCCTGGCCGCCTGGTATCCGCGGCAGGCGGTTGGCTTCGTGGGCGTGGCCGCGCTGGTCGGGCTGTCGCGCATTCTCCTGGGGGCCCATTTTCCCTCTGACGTTCTGGCGGGGGCCCTGCTGGGCAGTGGGGTCGCCCTGGCGGTCTATCAGCATGTCCCCGCCGTCCGAGGAACTGCGAGAACAGCACACACGGTGCCCACCTGAGGGAAGCGGCGGCCGCGGAGGAGGTGTGGGAGATGAAGGGGATCTGTCTGACTCGTGCCGGGTTGTTGGTACTCCTGGGGGTCAGCCTGGCCGCCTGCGCTGCGGAGGGGGGGCGAGCGCTGCGGACCACACCCCCCACGCCCTACCCTCCCCCCGGGTTCGCCCATGAGGTGTCGTCCCCGGCGGTGGAGCTCTTCTGGAACTGTACGCGGCCAGCGCCCGACACGCTGCTGCTGGAGGGGAGGGCGTTCAACCCGTGGTCAGGAGCGGACATTCGCTTCCTGGAGTTCGACTTGGTGGGGGTGGACTCGCGCGGCGCTACCGTGACCGAGACCAGCGCGGCGGCGCGAGACCTCATCTTCGGCATGATGGGCTCCACCCCCTTTCAACTGGCCCTGCGGCCGACGGGGCGCGAGACCCGCTTCGATCTGTTCTACCAGTACCAGTATCAGGAACCGGGCGACAGCGGTGACGGGCAACGGAGCGGCTCCCTTCCCACCGGGGCGCCCCCTGTGCGGCTCGTGTCCTCCACCCCATTCCTGCTGGCCCAGGTACCACCGATTCGGTTCATGGTCTGGGATGTGTGCTCGGAGACGATGCACCGGGCGCGCTAGCGCGCATTGCACAAGGGAAAACCGACAACCGACAGCCGGCCAAGGAACGGCAATGGTCGATAAGCGCTCCTGATCTCTGCTTATCCTCCCGAACGTCGGAGGACCGCGTGCGGGCATTGGTGGCAGCTCTGGCAGCGTTGCTGTTCCTGCCAACCCCGGCTCGGGCGCAGGACTCGGCCTCGGTGGGGGCGGTGATGGGCAGCGTGGCCTCCCAGAACAACGTCCTGCTGGAGGGGGCGGACGTTGTCCTGGAGGGTGTGGGCAGCGTCCGTAGCGACAGCCAGGGGCGGTTCACCTTCAGCCGCGTGCCTCCCGGGAACTACCGTCTGAACGTCTCCAAACAGGGCTTCACCTCTTCCAGCCGGGCCGTGACCGTGTGGGCAGGGGTCACGGCGCAGGTGGACGTGACCCTGGGCGGTTTCGCCGAGTTGCCGAGTTCGCAGAGCTGGAAGGTCGCCGTGCCCCTCATCCGCGCGGGCAATGCCTTTCTCGTGCGCGCCCTGGTGAACGGGCGCCGCGAGGCCCTGTTCGTCGTGGACACGGGCGCCAGTTATGCCACCATCTCGGCGGGGCTGGCGCAGGAGCTGGGCATCTCCTTCGGCGCCGGCTCGCCGATGGTGACCATCGCCACCGTCTCGGGCATAATCCGCGCCCCCGTTGCCAGCGTGGAGTCCATCCAGGTGGGCGGGGCCGAGGCGCGGGACGTGCTGGTCGCGGTGCTCGACCTGCCCGGGGGCTCTCAGGTGGCGGGCCTGCTGGGCAACACTTTCCTCTCGCGGTTCCACGTGCAGCTTGACCCCATGCAGGGGGTCTTGATGCTGAGCCAGTAGCACGGGGCAACATTCGCCCCACGCGGATAGGAGGATCACAGACGGACGGGACACCCCAGACTGATGGTGACCCGAAATCGTAAACGTATCGAGCTGCGTTGTCGGCTTGAAGGGCCGCAGGCGAGCAAAGAACCCCTCGGTAAATTGAGCAGTTAGCGAGGGCGTTTATTTCCCAATGGCGAAGACGTGATCGTAACCATAACTCGGGCTCCAGGAACGTATTTCTAGCCCCCCGTGTTACCGAGACGGGGCTGGGCTCACCGGTAGTGGCTACTTTGATCGAAGGGTTTCATCTTCTTCCACTTTTCGTCATCCTCATATGCGCACACAAGGACGGCCGCGCCCCCCTGCCCCTTGCTCTGCGCGTCAGATACGCTGGCGCGATCGATCTCAGCCACGGCGTCTCGTTGGACCAATCTCAGCAACCGACCACCTACCTCGATTCTCCTCGCTCCGGCGGGGCGACCCATGCCGGGCGGGCGAGAGGCCTCTCGGGTGACTGCAGCACTCAGGGCGCCCGGCGTCGCACTTCAGGGCAGATATCCCGGACTATCATTCGATTCACCTCCTGGGCCAGGAGGAACGGGTGCGTGGCCACTAGCCGCACCGCGGGCGCCCCGGCGGGCAGCTCGCCCATTCCCCCCCTCCGTGTGAGGGGGAGTCATACCGGTACAACAAATCGAACCGGACCTCGTGCCCCGTCGTCCGTACCTCCACCTCCATGGGCGTGGATTGCATCGTACGGAGCACGAATTGGCGCACCGTGCCGGTGGCTTCGGAGACGGTAGCGCCGTGGGCGTCCACTCCCACCACAGTCAACTCGTAAAGGCGCACCTCCGGTTCCACCACGTTGACGGCGACCCCCTGCAGCAGCAATCTGTCGGGCGTTGGCTGCGTACAGTTCCAATAGAGTTCCAACACCATGTAATTGCGCTGGTGCGCGAATCCGGGGGGAGGATACTGCTCGGGGGTGGAGCCTGAAAGCCCCAGCCCTCCCTCGGGGCCGCAGGCGGCCAGACCGCTCCCGAGGAAGGCCAAGAGCCCAAGTCGAATCCAGCGGTTCCGTGTCATCGCCCTGTACCTCCTCTGCCATCGGATTGCCCGCATCCTCGTTCGACCGCGAATATACTATCCCGGAAGGCGGTCCCAGTCAAGGCCCTGCAGGGCATCTGTAGGGAGGAGCGGAGGATGCAAAGTGAGCGAAGACCTCCTCTCACCCGATGGCCGATCTGCCACTCTCGCCCACCTAAGTCCTTGCCATTCCGGGTATCCTTCACGAATCGAAGGGTATTCAGTGGCAGCACGCGACTTCGTAGGCAGACGGTTACGCTCACAGCCATGGTCCGGAACAAGAGAGCTACGATCGCCGGTTTGGGGCTCGAAGTCTGCCCGGATTGCGGGGAAAAGCTCTTCGACCTTGAGGCATCGCGCCGGATGGAGGAGCCCTTCCTGCCGAAACGTCCCAAGCGTGCGATTGCGGCCGCGTGAAGTCCGGCACACTAGGCAGAGGCCGCCTCATCAGAGCGCTGGTGGCGACGGAGCGTTAAGCTCTCAAACTATTCGCCAACAATCGCGAAGACGTGATCGTAACCATAACTCGGGTTCGAATCCCGCCTAGACCCCTCCGCACGTTGACTGGCTCCCGTCACCTCAGTGAAACCCGCACCTCCCCGTGCCCAGATTTGCGCTTGCCGTTACACAAAGGAAGGTGCTGCTGCACCAGACTGTGAAGAGGTGTCCCTCCGGGGATCTGCGCAGTCATTTTCAAAGGTTACATTGTTCGCCTTCGATGGGAAGGCTGCGGAAGAATTCTGCTCGGAATGGCCATTCTTCTTTTGCCGAGCAATTCATGGGATTACCCGCGTATCGCAGGTTGGGATCAACACCTCTATGTAACGGCTAGAGATTTGCCCTGTCTGGGGAGCCTGGCAGGAATCGAGCTGGCACGCCACAGCTAGCAAGCGTCCATTCTGCTCCTCTGCTCCCTGCGCGCACCCTCGCCTGATCGTACATCCCCTCCCGCCCACTGCCGCCGCCGTTGAGGACTGCGACACCCCTTCCAGGAGAGGCCGAGAGGGGCTGTCCCCTCCCGCGATCGTCCGGATTTCCCCTTGACACTCGCAACCGGTTGGCTGGATACTGACGCCACGGTCCGAGCAGCACCTCGAAACTGGCGGTGGTGGCCCAGGATGGCCATGTCGGCGGGAGTCGCGGCGCACGCCCGAAAAGCAAATTTAGCCTCACCTCTCATCTTCGCGTTGGCGCCAGTCCTCTGTGTCATCGGCAGGACACCGCATATATGCACAACAAAACACAAGGAGGGCCTCATGGTGAAAAGGGTGTTATTGGCTTTGGTGCTGGTGGTGGTGGGTTGTAAGCTTGGTTTCGCTCAGCAGGGCGGGTACATTGAACCCACAAGCGACATGTACCGGAAGATTGTGGACGGCAAGCAGGTTGATCTCTACACCATCAAGAACGGCAAAGGCATGGTGGTGAAGATCACCAACTACGGGGCGAAGATCGAACAGGTCATGGTGCCCGACAGGACGGGGAAATTCGCCGATGTGGTTCAAGGGTATGAGAGCATCGACAAGGCGATGGACGGGCAGGGGTCAATGGGCGCGTTCGTCGGCCGCTACGCCAACCGCATCGGAGGCGCCAAGTTCACGCTGGACGGCAAGGAATATCAGCTCGCGAAAAACCAAGGCGAAAACAGCCTGCACGGCGGGCAGAAGGGGTCGCGGTTCTGCGTCTATGACGCGCACCAGATTAATGAGTCCAGCGTCGAGATGTTCTATACCTACAAGGATGGCGAAGAGAACTACCCCGGCACGCTGGCAACCCGCGTGTTGTATCAAGTGACCGAGGATAATGCCCTCGTGGTCGATTATCAGGCCTACGCGCTGGATAAGAACACCGTCGGGAACTTCACCAGCCACGGGTTCTACAATCTCTCCGGCAACCTCGGCAGCGAAATCCTCAACCACGTGATCTTTATCAATGCCAGCCGATTCCTTCCCATAGACAAGGGTCTGATTCCGACGGGGCAGCTCGAGTCCGTGAAAGGCACCCCGATGGATTTCCAGACGCCGACCACCTTCGGCGCCCGCATCCAGACTGACTACGACCAGCTCAAGTTCGCCGGCGGCTATGACCATCATTGGGTGCTCAACAAGAAGACCCCCAATGAGTTCTCGCTTGCGGCCATTGCGTGGGAACCGGGGTCTGGCCGTTTCATGGAAGTCTATACGACCGAGCCAGGCCTGCAGGTCCATACCGGAAACAACCTCGAGGGAAAGGCCCCCCGCGATGTCGGCAAGGGCTCCACGTTCATCTTCCGCTCGGGCTTTAACATGGAAGCGTCGCGCTTCCCCGATTCTCCCAACAAGCCGGCTTTCCCCACGACCGTGATCAAGGCCGGCGAGTGGTTTTCTGGCAGAACGATGTACAAGTTCTCCGTCAAGTAAGAATCGTCCGAAGCTTCGATGGAAGGGAAGCGTCTTGTTCGAAAGACCACGGCGCTTCCCTTTTTTGATGAAGAACTCGGGTGATCAGAGAAAGGGTAACCATAACTCGGGTTCGAATCCCACTGGGGAATGAACCCCAGATTCCCGTACTGCTCAATTGGTGGTCCGTTCCCCCGGCACCCTAGCCAATGCCGATCACCTTCCATTGCCTGCCGGTGGCGGATCGGGTGGTTCGCTCCATCGGCATCAGGGTCGCTGGGAGTCGCTCCTCCGACCCTTCGCCGCCAATTCGTATACCGGCCTGCATCCAGCCCAGATCCCCGGTGCGGATGCCCTCTCTCCATGCGCTACATGGCTACGGTTAACGTGAGTCTCCAACGTCGGCTGGCGGGAGAGGTGATCCACTGTTCCATTAGGGGACCGGTCCCCCGGCACGAACCCTCATAATCCGTGATCTAACTTCCGCCCTAACTTCCGGGCGAGAGATTCCCGCGCCGCCTGCAGCGGCAGAGGGGGTGTGACGCTCGCCATCGTCCATCCGTAGCTCGGGGCGGTGGAGACCAAGCCTGACCATCACGCCCAGATACACGCACGGGCCCGACCCCCTCATCGCCATACGCCACATGGCGTAGAATGCGCTGCCGGATGTTTCTACAGCTCGTTGGTCATCTTCGTTCACGACCATCCCAGCGCCGGCGAATGGCCGGCCGATCGTGGCCGAGGTCCTGGTGGATGCCTGGTGGCGGACCTGGTGGAAGCTGTGCCAGGACTAGGGGTGCCCCGAGATCGGGGAACCTGGGGCAAGCTAGCAGTCCAGTTTCGGTCCCTGGGGCCGGAAGGGCGGGGTCCGCGAGGTCCTGGAGGCGGGGGTTGCGCCTCCATCGGTGATAAGCTGAAACCAGGTGGGCGGGTGTCGTTAGGGGTTCATTTGCCGAGGGGCCAGGCCCCGCGGTCAGTGAGTCACCTGGCTGTCCTGTTTTCTCCCGGTCCTGGTCCCTGTGCTCCATTTCCTCTTCGGCCACGAGCAAGAGCAGGCTGGCTACCGACACCGCACCGGATGCACCAGGTCCCACGCACCACCGCATCTAAGGGATGAAGGTTGAGGGAGACCGGTTGCGATCGTGCTCCCCACCCACGCAGCTTCCGAGGCCCCCGTCCACTGGTGGGCCCGGCACGCCGGCGCTTTCCTTGTACAGGCATCAATTTCCGTTCGTCGAGAGGTTCTCACCGAAGGTCAGAGAACCCAACGCCCTCATCTATTTCTCGTGTGGCTTCACCATCGACAGAGGCGTCCACTTCTCCGCGCTCGCCCCATATCCAAAGTGGTACCTGAACACCTTCCCATCTCTCGTCAGCCCAAACAGCTCTATCACATTACCACCCGCTGCCGTGATCTGCACGAAACTCACTTCCACCCCTGCCTTCCCTGCCGCCGGCTTCGGTTCTTCACCCATTTCCAGTCACCCCCTTTCACGACAATTATATCCCCAGGTTTGGTGTTCCCAACTTTCACCCCCCATTCGTGGAAGCGCCAGGTTGGAAGTGACCAGTTTCCAACGGCGAGGAGATGGCCAGCGACGGCGTGAACGGGGTCAGCGAGGGGCGATGGGCACACCACCTTGCGGACGCGTGCGGGGGGAAGCGCCCGGAGGACCGGCGAGAATCCCCTCGCGGTCGAGAGCGGGCCGCCGCTGCGGGGTAGGCAAGGGGTTGCCGATAGTGTGCTGCTCCTCGCAGGCGCAGGCGGGCTGTGTGAACCAGCGTAGCGCAGCTCGCCCGATTCCCCCAGCAGAACCCTTGACTCAGGCCCCGCCGCGATGCCGGGACCGCGGGAGCCGCGTCCAGCCGGGCACCTGCAGGAGGCCCGCCGGAGGGCCCCCGAGGTTGGTCGCTAACGCCGCTAAGCCATACTCAGGACTGGATCCGAAGCGGGCGGTCGGGGGCTCCTCTCGCTGCCTCTCTCTGAGGGGGAGCCCCGGAGGTCTCTCCCTGGTCATGGATACCGTTGGCATGGTGGAACGTGACCACGTCGGAGGCGTTGCGCCCAGTTCGGCGGGAAGTCTGTGGCGACACCGACTGGCGGAGGACCGGTAAGAACTTCCGGAGGGCTTGGGCGTGTGGTAGAGTTACTTTCGCTCATGCCTCTCCTCCTTCTCAGGGTTGCGGGTGTGGGCCATGCCCCCGGCGAGTGACGGCTCGCCCGGGGGGACTTCATTTACAGAGAACGGAGGATCTCGTCACACACTTTGTGAAGCACGTACCCCTTGCGGTCTTTTCCCGTCATGGAAGTTACTCGGGAATCCGCCTCGATCATCTCCCCGCAACCGCCACACGGCACGCCGGTCTTTGGTTGCGGATCGAGCTTCATCATGACGCCCTTTTCATTGTGGACAAACGCGCTGTCATCGGGAAGAGAAAGCTTCCCCGCCTGAATTCGCAGGCGCATTCTCCCCGCAAGCGCGGAACACCGCGGGCACAACCCGTCAACTAAGGTGCGCGCTACCTGACGGCATTCGGACATTTCACACACCTCGCTCGGCATAAGCCTCTCCTTTCCCATTCTACTCCAGCAATTCCCCTACCTTCACCTTGGCGGCTTCACCGCGCAGACGACGACGCGCGGGCGTGCTATTTCTGAATCGACTCCCCTGGATACTGAGGCATTAAGGCCTGACCGACAGACAAACGTTCAAGGGCGTCCACAGCTTTGCTGAGACAGCGGTCAAGGACCTTCTCAGCCTTGTCGCCTTGTTTCGAGATGTCGAGCAATTCCCTGATCAGCGCCGCTTTGGCCGGCTCGTCCTTCGCGACGACGGGGAATAGCCTGATAGTGTAGGCAATAGTGTCGGCCATCCTCCAAGCGGTGGTGTGCCGGGTGTAGCGACGAAAGGACCCGCTTCTTACCTCCTCGACCACTCTTTTTCTGAATGCTTCACTTCTCATCATCGCCCTGTCCTCCTACTCTAAGAGTTCCCCCACTCTCACCGTGGCAGCTCCACCGCGCAGGCTGCCGGCCGGCAGATCCGTTTCCTGGAATGATGCTTCTCGCTTCCCGTTGAACAGGACGCGGATCGTGCTAGCTGCTCCTCCATCTCCCGGCGGAGCGCCAGCACGTCGGCACACGACACCCGGCGCCACCTACCGGAGGCACCGGGGATGATAACGGCACGCAACCGACCATTCTCGACGAGGCGCTTGATCGTGCCCCGCTCCAAGCCGGCGAGTAGGGCCGCCTGGGAGATCGTGAGGAAATGCACATGAGGCGGAGAGGGAACCGTGCGCTTCATCGGGCACCCCCCTTTTGCCCCGCGAGGGCCGCCAGCGCGAGCGCCGCCTGCCGATACTGCCCATCCGTCGTGTGGCGCCGGGGGACAATCTCAATACCCGGAGCCGGATTGCGGCTCGTGATCCGGTTGGGACTCGCCTGCTGTCGAATGTTCTTCATCAAACAACCCTCCGCCCGATCCGGGGGCGTTGTGCTCTCAGTCTTCCCCAAGTTGAAGCCTGAGGTCGGCAATTTTTTGTCTGAGATCCCTCAACTGTGTCTCGAGGGAAGATTTCCCAGCTTCGAGTTCAGCCTTGCGTGAAGATGCCTGAGCCTTGAGGGAAGAGGCCTTGATTCGAAATCTGAGAACATCAGCTCCCATAGCCCGTAGCCGAGCTTCGTACAATCCGCGCTCGTCGTCTGCATGCTCCTGGCAGACGTGATAGGGGATCCCGGCAATATATATGTGGCTTGCCTGGTGGCCACAGTCATCACAGGGGGTACCGTCCGGGATCGAGCGTGCCTCCCCACTGTAATAGTGAGGCTCGTTTAAATGATCAGGGCAGCAGTGCTCACAGAGGCCCCCTAGTGTGAGGATCCACACCGCAGGTTGATCGCAGGTCTCCAGGGCACCACTCGCAGGAGATCGAATCTGCCACTCGCACGATCGAAGCTGGTCTTCCGGGAGGTCCGTGCGCCGAAGGATCGGGACGCCTGTGCAAAACTCACACATTTCCATGTCTCCTTCCGCTACCACTCCAAAGAGTGTTCATGGAGGATCTCGAAGCCGCACCCTTGGCAGTATGCGCGCCCCGGGCTGCTCTCGATTTCCTCCGAACCGCAGTCAGGGCAGATCACGCGGCCATCCGGAGCGATTTTCATCTCGGTACTCACCAGCCGCTCAGATAGCAAGTTCAACCGAGCATGGAAGGCGTCGAAGCTCCACTATTGTTCGTAGACAAAGCCCGCCGGGTGACGTTCAATCGAGAATTTCACCACCGGCGGTGTCCACTCGAAACGAAATGTCCTCCTCTCGATTTTCCCCTTCGTGAGTCCACACTTCTCCTCCTCGGTCGCCGTCAATTCCACAAAGCGCGCTCGCCTATTCAGCCAACAGTGGTCGCTTATCTTCCCCTCCGTGACGCCATCACGTGGGCCACGCAAGATGGTTTCTCGCAGCATCTCAAGGTGATGAATGGCACAGAAGGGATGCCCGCCAACATGCATCATGTGTCCTAGCTCGTTGGCTTCCGGGCAGCCAGCCCATGAGCACCGCTGGGTCCTTGCTGACTCTCCTCTGCGCAGGCCGTCGAGAACAACGGCGAGGGCCTCGGTCGCGGAGCGGGCGCACGTGGCACAGAGGCGGATCGAGCGAAAGTTCGGGAATTCGCCGACAACCAACTGGAGGCCCTCTCCCCGCCGAGGCTCTTTGCAGGAATCGCAGGGGCTGTCAGCGATCGACTCCGTGTCCCGATGTACCCACACGTGGCCTTCCATCGGATCTCCCTCCCTCCGCCTATGCTGCCTCTCGCTCGGCGTTTTCCGGTGCTGTCATCTTTATGCGGATCCTCGGCTTGCTTCGGGCTCGTTCAGGTCCACCCGCGACAGCTTGGGCAGCTCGCGGGAGTATTCCTTCCAGGTCCGGCGGAGGGTGTCGCCGGGCATGTGCGAGGGGCAATCTCAGGGACAAGGACGCGGGAATCGGCCATCGGATGCCTCACTCCAGGAGGTCGGCCACCTTCACCTGGAGGGCCTTGGCCAGTCGCTAACGCAGGTCCATGGAGGGATTTCGCTCTCCGATCTCGATCCGGGCGATGGTCACCTGATGCACGCCGACCTTCTTTGCCAGGGCCACCTGCGTTAGCTTTCGCTTTTCCAAGATCGCCTCGGCCAGCTCCTGCACCCGCGCCTCTCGCCCAGCCTGTTTCCTCGCCTGTCTCTGCCGGCTCTTGGCCGCCCGGCAGCGGTCCGAGCAGGCGGAAGTCTGCCGCCCCGTGAGCCTCCGCCCACAGGGGGGGCAGGTGTCAGCGGTCGCCTGTGTAGAGCCACCTGGGGTCACCCAAACTGAGCCACCGCCACCTGCGAATAGTCACTAAAGCCATAGGGTCCAGGAACGTCGGCTTGGAAAACGGCACAGGTCAAGTTTCTGGAACATAAGAGGATTCCGCCCATAGCCACCAGGACTGTAGCTCATTGATTGAGATCACTGGGGTGGCTCAGTCTGGGCGACCCCGACTGGCTCTGCCGGGTGACCCTGGGTGGCTCTGGCTGGGCGACCGTTGAGAGCGGTACGGCGATTCGCCTTTCCCCGGGGCGATCTCCCCTGGGGGGCTATCTGGGTAGGCGGCGACCGCGTCAGGATCGAAGCGGATGGCCCGTCCGATCTTCACGGCGGGGAGCTTCCCCTGCCCGACCAGGCGGTAAATCGTCATCGGCGTGACGGCCAGCCTGTCCGCCAGCGCCTTCACGGTGAAGAATTGATCCGTCTTCATGCGTCCATTGCTCCTTTACCGCGATATCACCCGTTCCGCCTCGACGATCCTGTCGGCGGCGCAGGACCAGAACGCAGGCGGCCCCTCGAACCTCAGCCCGGCCGCCCCCCGAGGGAGAGAAAACATCTTCATGATATCTGCCGCTACGGCATGCTTGACCGCCGGACACTCCTCCCTAGCCCACGCATCGTCAACCGCTAACGCGTACCCGCCTGGATTCGATACCCACGCGTTCCACCCCGAGACCGCCAGGACGTAGAACCGCATCGCGCCCGCAATGGTGGCACGTTGAGCCGCATCACCGCGCTCTGGCTGCCCCAGATATCGGTCCACGATGATCTTCGCATCGGTCACCCGAGGCGCGTAGTCCCGGTAGCTGACCCCACCACTCACCACCGACTGCAGCCCCTTGAGGGCCTTGAGCGCGTCGTCCAATGCGGATACCTGCGCCGGAGCAGGGGGCATGGTTGCCTCCTCCCTTCAGTTCTCCCCTCGATCAACTCCCTGACCCTTCGCAACTGCGCGAGCGTTTCATCGAACCTCCCCATCTCTAACCTCCCCCCTTTCCTGAAGCACCGCCAGCTGCCGGATCGCCTCGCTCGGCTTCATCGCCACCCTCCCGGGGGTTAACACGGTTAAAACTCCCGCTAGATGGGCACGGAGTTATTTCCGAGCTTGGCCTCGTCGCCCATCAGCGCGCCCTCCTGTCGCCCCGGTTTAATCTCAGAAATGTCAAGTCTCCTCTACCTACCTCAGCGCCCCCACGGCCCCGCGCCGGTCATGCCGTGCGTCCCGGGCGGGGACACTGGCTTTCTTCAAGACCCCGAGAATGGTCCGGTACGAGATTCGGAGGGTGTCCGAGATTGCCTGCCGGGAGAGCCCCTCTCTGGCGAGGCGGCAGATTTCACCGTCCCGCGTCTCACGCTCTCGCCTTCGGAGACGCGCCAGGCCGGCCGTGTTACGCATGCCCATGGTGTAGATTGGGCCAGGACGGGTCTTTGGTCCCTCCCCTTTTCCGCAGTTCGTGCCGCATGATGTCGGCGACAGATGGGATGAGGGCCTCCTCAATGCGCCGCACGGTGGCCTGCGATTCTTGATCGCTCACGGAGACGTCAAGGTCAAGCAGGCCCCCCGCGTATCCCGAGGCGAGCGACAGGAGGCTGTAGAGTACGGCGTGCAGACATTCGTGGGGTGTGACGCGGGCCCCGGCGAGCTTCGGATCCTGTTTCAGGCGCAACAATTCCTCGTCCAGGGCCCGCTTCGCTGCCTCGTGCAGCCGCTTGGACATGTACACGCTGGGATTCTGATGCATACCGCCCCTCTTTCACAATCTCACAAGTGTTGCCATTCCGTCTTGGTGGCCAGGCCGGCAGGGTCCGGCTCTTCGGGGGCGACCCTAGGCCGGGGAGTGAAGTCACCCGCTGCCCTTCGGCACGGCCAGTCGAGTGTTTTGCATCCGAGCCCCCGGTCAGGTCGCGCTGACGCGGGGGCGTCTTACTTCTTGTGAAGGCGGTCACTGTCCGATGCGTCGTCCCGTAGCCGCTTCTCCTCCCATTTTTTGAGCCTCTCGCGCTGCTTGGTTTTCTCCTTGATCCTACGGACTGCCTTTCGGTGTTCACGCGCATACGTCATGATTTCCCCTCTTCAACTCAGCAACTCCCCCGCCGACACGCCGAGGGCTTTCGCCAGACGCCGAAGCACTGGCAGGGAGGGATTATCCCGAAGCCCAGTCTCGAGTTGCGAGATATAGTACTTCGTCACCCTGGCCTTCTTCGCCAGCTCCTCCTGCGTCATCCTTCGTTCTCGCCGCAACATCCGCAGTCTCACCTTAAGCCTCGCCATTCATTGCAGCAGTTCTCCCACCTTCACCTTGAGGGCCTTCGCCGCATGATGCCTACAAACAGCAAGGCCCTGGGCGCACGGCGGGAAGCCGCACCCAGGGCCTCGCGTGCCGGAAGGGCAGAGCCTCCCGGATCCTATTCGATTCGTCCCCCGCCGGAGTTACCTACACACCTTTACGCGCAAGACTGCCCGAAGTCAAGGGAAATACCTCTATAAATGGTGGCCCTATCGAGATTCGAACCCGAGTTTCAGCCTTGAGAGTTCACCTACGGGGGATTGCGGAGGATTTGGTATGAGTGATCGCGAGTAATCGCGAATGCAGCAGCGTGGCGCGGAGCGCGGGATTGCGGGTCCTTCGGCGTACTCGTGATCGATCCTGGGTGCCCTCCGGCCAGGTCGCGAGGAGACTCGTCAAGCACTGGGGGGGCTCTCCGCCTGGCCAGAGGGAACGCCTGGCGTTGGGTCTTGACGGACGCTGCCGGTCAGCTTCCGCCTGCCACCTTGGCAACCGCCCCGATCAACCCGGCGGCCTGGGGGGTCGAGACCTCCCGCCGGATCAGGATCTGGGTCGGCGTGACGGGTTTCCCGTAGTAGGCCGTGTTCAGGCCCTCCCGCACCGCCACCACCGCCCCATCGAGCGAGAGCCCGGCGTACAGGCCCTGGTTGCGCGAGTAGCTGACGATGTCTGCGCTGATGTTGGCCGTCGCCCCCTCCAAGCCTGCCCCGACCGGCCCGAGCGCAATGCTGACGTTGGCGCCGAGCTTGGCGCTGGTGGAGAGCAGGGCCGAGACCCCCCGCTCGCTCAGGGCCACCAGGACGACTTCCGCGGCGTCCGCGCCCGCCTGGAGCCCGAAGCTCGCCTCCCCGAGGGTGTAGAAGGCCGGGCCGCCCCACTTGCCGCTGGCCACATCCCGGACCAAAAGCACCCCGCTCCCGCCTGAGGCGCCGATGATGAACGCGCCCCGGAGGACCTGCGGGTAGATGAGCACCCCCCGGGCCTTGTTGACGAGGATCCGCAGGTTCCCGCCCAAGTCCGGGTCCGCGATGAAGCTCTCAAAGGTGAGGCGTGCCTTCTCGACGAGGTGGTGCGCCTCCTGAACGTCATCCGCGATGGCGGGCTGCGCGGCGAGGGCCCCCCAGGCGAACAGCACCGCCGCCACCGCGCCTACCCTGATTCTCGTCATCCGACGTCCCTTGATCTTCCTCACCGATCGCCCCTTTCATCGGTTGTGCGGGCCGTGACGGCTTCGCCCAGCGGTGGGGGCGTCTTGCGACTCGACTGTCGGACTTCTCCGAGGGGCTGCGGAGACGCCCGCTGCCTCGGGCCCACCCCGCATGCCCCCATGGGCAGGAGAATAGAGCAATTCCGCCCAGTATGCAACGGCTCCCCTCTTTTCCCGGGCGGCGCCGGGGAGCCTGACGATCCGGATTGAGGCTGCCGCCCTTTGCGGTCCGCCGCCAAATCCCGAGTTATGGTTACGATCACGTCTTCGCCATTGGTTTCATAGAGTCACACGGGTGGGAGAGGTCGAAAAATGGGTACGACTAAAACACGAGGGCGTATTCTGGCTGGCCAAGCTGAGGTGCACAGTTCGAGTCCTGCCCGGCTCCTCTACAAGGGCGAATCTGGGCACTGGATGGAAAGGATTTCGGTGGCGTGAAGGCTTAACGGGGCGGCGGCGTCTACCCGTCCGGCTGCACGGCATTGTTATGAGGCGTATCATCAATTCCTTCTTGGCGACTCAAGGCCATGCTCTTCCATATAGGAACGAATTCTCGTCGCATGGTCTTTGTCATCTCGGTTTAGTCTTTGAAAGACCTCATCAATTCCTGATTCTGCCACCTTTTTCATGAAGGTCTGGAAATGTATCTCGCCAGCCGACTCCTCAAGTGTGTGGGCTATACTGAAAGCGTCCTCTCTTGACGGGGGAGCCGTCTTGAATCTGGCGATTAGCGCAACTATTGCGGTATTAGCCTCCCGGATTTTGTCAAGCGATGATGACAGCAATGCACCAGGTAAGATGCCTGCAGGCATGAAGCCCTCTTCGATTGACCGGATCAAGGCAGCATGGTTCTTTTCCTCGATAAATAATCTCGACCAGAAATCAGCATCATCCGGAAATGCACCGTAGAAGACCAGGTATAGTTCCGCGACGTTTAGTTCAAGTTGGATTGATTCTTTAATGAGCTGAGAGAGTTCTTCGTTCATTTTCATCACCTCATAACACCCCCTGGATTGCAGGAGGGAAGTCGGGCGAACCGTCGGTGGAAGAGTATCGCCGGGCTCACGGGCTGTCAACCACAATCGCCCCTGGTCTCGTTAACACGGGGGCGGAAAATGCTGTATGGGCTGCCTCCCTTTGCGGGCCGCCGCCAAATCCCGAGTTATGGCTACGATCCCACCCTGGCCAAGGTCCCTTACCGACTCGCAACGGAGGCGACGAAGTGGTGCGCGTTGGCCCTGCGGGGCATTCGTAGGTGCCCAATGGGTGATACACGAGGTTGCGAGTTTCGAAGAGCATTCCCGAGGGGGATCGCCGCCCGGAGCTTGTCCTCATTGAGGATCTTCACCGGATCCCGTTCCAGGGGAAGTGCCGGCCACGGGCTTACGGGAGCTTTCGTCCTGACGCCAGGTCGAGTCAGCCCCTCAAGAGGAGAGCGTCGAGATCCAGTAGGCCAGTACGCCGACCGCACCCATAACCAGCATGCGGAGGACGAGCGACCAGACCAGAATGGTCACCGACTCTCGCTGGAAGTCTCTGCTACCGTGGCGGAGGAGCCGGCCCAGCACCCCGCGCCAGTTCCTCGCGAGGAATCGCAGGTACCCGACGAGGGTGAGTGCCGCGGCCACCGCCACCGCCGGGGGCACGATGAGGAGCAGACCGTCCTTCCCGGCCTCCCACCCCAAGATCGCCCCGCTCAGGATCGTCACCGCCAAGAGCATTGCCTTCCCTCTTCAGCTTCAGGCTACACCAACTCAGCCGTCGTGCGCGATCGCCGATTAAGGCTAACCGCTCCAGGCTGGTCAGCTCGAGTCTGTGGCGTCCTCCCGGAGGCATGCGAGGTGGGATTCGAGAGACTATCTATGGGCACAGTGATATTTGCTCCGCAAGGTTGAGTAGAACTTGACCAGTCCTTCTAGATTATCTCTCGGCGACTCAATTAGTGTCTTGGCGCGGGCTTCCAGCCAACTGCTTTCTGATGGCTCGGTCCAGTTCATTCCCTTGGGCCATGTTTCCGGTGCCGCTTCAGCTACCATGATGATGGCGGTGAAGTGATTCAGCAACGCACGAGTGGCACCGTCCATCTCATTGACGCGGAAGATCGGTCGCATGAGCCAAAGAACCCGCTTTCGGTTAAAAACCCCAGTTTGCCAGCCGGCTCCTGGGTACCGAATAGTCGAAACCCAGTACGTCTTGCCAGCATGCTGGGTGAGCAATTCATCATTAGGGCCGAGTTTTGTCCCCGTCCACAGGGCTGATACCATCATGCCGTCGAGAGGATCCATCGCTCTCATGCCTCAACATGCTCAGGCCGGGCTCGATTCGTTATACGTCCTCCAGAACCAACGACCTGCTGGTATTCGGCTCCGCTCCCCTCATCGGTCGCGGTCAAAGAACGGGTTCTTGCCACCCACGGCGAGCGGGATACCAATGATGACGTCAGCTTGCAACAGATCGAGTTTTCGCGCCGCGGCTCCGATGGTGTACATGATCCGGTTGTCGATGTTCAGAATCCCCGCCGCCTTGGCCGCAGAACCGAGGGCGATGCCGAGGTCGATTGCCTGGAACACGCACAGCGGGCCCCGGAAGTCCTCCCCCTCCGCCTTCTCCCCTTCCAAGAATTCCCCGCAACCCGCGTAACCGCAGGCCCCGCAATCCAGGGGCACCTTGGGATTCTTCGGCTCCCCGGTCACCCCGATCAAGATCACCGCCTGGGCGCCGCGTACATTCTTGGCGTCCCGGACGAAGATGGGGCTACGGGTACGCTTCTCGGCCACCTTTGCCTCCATGGCCTCCGCTAAGGTGTTAATCTCCTCACCATCCAGGATCAGGGTCGTGATGGAATCCAGGCCCCGGGTCTTGGGTGCGGTCCGCGCCGCGACTGCCATCAGGCTCCCTACCAGCTTCACCGCCTCAAGCTCCATGGTTCGCGCAGCAATCTTCGTCATGGTTCGTCTCCCTCCATCGTGGTTCAGCCACGAACAGAACACAATTGATCGGCATTCGTACGGCTGCCAAGGCATGCGCACCCCGAACGTAGCGTGTTTGCGTGATGGGGTGTTGCGTCATCTGCGAGACCTGCCGACCCCAATCCGCGCCAGACACCCCCCCGAAACAGCAAGGCCCCGGGCGCACGGCGGGGGAGCCGCACCCAGGGCCTCGGAGACCGGAAGGGCAGAGCCTCCCGGACGGTATTGACAATGTCTCCCAGCCGTGCTGCTTGGTGCACTCCTACCGATCATCTGGGGGCTTTGTCAATGAAAATCTCAGCCTCTCGGCCGCCAGCTCAAGGCCAATTCTTGATTTGCTTGGCCGGCTCCCCGAATACGAGATCCTCAAACTACCCTCTCCTCGAGCCAGCCCCTCTTGCTGCCGAGCTTGTCGAAGCGTAGAAATCTGGACACTGGACCTCAGGCACCTCGCAAACCGAGGTACGCGAGGCGCCAGCAGATCAACGGAGATACTTTTCATACCAACGAAAAACTTGCTTCCATCCCTCCACGGCTGCCTCTTGACGGTAGCTCGGCCGATCTACAGAGAAGAAACCGTGCCCGGCGTTGTCATACATGTGGAACTCATAGGTCTTCCCCCATCGTTTGAGTTCCACCTCGATTCTGGCCACATCCTCTGGCGACGGACGCCGGTCCTCCCTCCCAAACAGCCCGAGCAAGGGACACCGCAGGTCCCGGCTGTATTCGATGGGGGCTACGGGTTGACGCGGGGTAAGTTCCGCGGGTGGCGCCACCACCCCACCACCGTAGCAATCGATGGCCGCGTCAATACCAGACAGCGTACACGCTGCCAAATACGCTTGCCGCCCACCGGAACAATAGCCGATGATCCCAACTTTGCCGTTGAGATACGGCAGGGTACGGAGATGGCTAATGGCTCCCTGCACATCCCCCATGGTGCGGTCATCTGGCATGCCCCCGGCGGCACGGACGCTGGCGCTATTTTCCTCGGCCGTGGCTCTGCCCTCACGGTAGTGCAGGTTCGGTGAGATGGCGACATAGCCGTGGTGGGCGAACTTGCGGGCAATCTCCTTGGTTGCCTCGTCCCAGCCGGGCATGTGGTGGATGACTACCACCCCCGGATAGGGACCCGAACCGATGGGACGGGCCAGGTACGCATCGATCAGGTCGTTCTGGTGGCCGCGAATGTTGACAGTCTCTGCCACCTGTCCTTCGTACGGCATAGCCTGTGTCTCCTCTCTTACAGGGTCACGTGTCTGTAGAGACAGGTCCTAGCGGCATGCTCCTGTAGGCTGCACGCTCCCCCTGCGCAGCGGACGTGTCCAAATGAATGCGGTGCACAGACGTCACGGAGCGCTGACGTCTTCTCAGGCACGCAGGCAGCACTGCTTATACTTGCGGCCACTGCCACACAGGCACGGATCATTGCGCCCGACTTTGGGACGTGCTTTGCCGTCGGCAGCCCGAGTGAGCTGCATCAGCCGCTCCGGCGGCTGCCCGGCACGTCGGAGCGCTGCCAACTGCGCGACATACGGGCGGCAGTGGGTGAAGAAACGTTTATAGCCGACGCACAGGTAATTCAGCCCCGCTTCGCCGTCCGGGGTCCGGATGATGCGATCTTTGGGGCATCCCCCGTTACACATGAGCCTGGCCTCGCATCCCCGGCAATACCGCGGTAACGTCTCTTTTTTGGCCTGGCCAAACGCACGCTGAGCCGGACTTTCGAGCAATTCGATGAGGGGGGTCTGACGGATGTTCCCCAAACGATGTTCGGGGGTGACGAAGTGATCACACGCATAGACGTCCCCGTTATGTTCGATGACCGGGACATCCCCGCAGGTGCTTCGAAAGACGCACAGCGAGTGGTCTTGGCCCTGGGCCGGGCGCGCCGCTTCCTCGAAGATTTGCACGATGATCCGTCCGATGTTCTGCCGCACCCACTCATCAAAGATCGTGCACAGAAAGGTGCCAAACGCCTCAGCCGGTACGGTGCGCGGGCTCACCTCGCCTTCTGCTGCGGGTTGTTGCTCGACAAGCGGGATAAAGCTGAGGTATTGGGCCCTAATGTCCTTGAAAAAGTGGTACACCTGAAGAGGATATTGGACATTCCGGGCATGCACGACGCAGAGAATATCGACAGGGATTTTGTGCTGTCGTAAGAGGCGATAGCCCTGTATCGCTTGCTTGTGGGTCGGCTTTTGCCCCTTGGTCACACGGTACGCGTCGTGCAGCGCCTGCGGCCCGTCGAGGCTGAGCCCGACGGCAAAGCTTTCTTTCGCCAAAAAGCGACACCAATCGTCATCGAGCAAGACGCCATTCGTCTGTATGCCGTTCATGAGGCGTCGGTCAGGGGGCAGGTGCTTGCGCTGGAGCTCGACAATCCTCTGAAAATAGTCCAACCCGAGGAGGGTCGGTTCGCCGCCCTGCCAAAAGAAATTGATCGCTGGCCCAGGGGCAATGTCGATCTGCTGAACGATGTACTCCTCGAGCAGGTCCTCGGGCATCCGAAACGACGTGGTCTGTGGATAGAGCAATTCCTTTTGCCGGTAGTAACAATAGTGGCAGTCGAGGTTACAGATCGCCCCTACGGGTTTGGCAAAGATCTGAAATTCGCGGGAAGCCTTGACCACGGTGTACTCCTGCATAGCGCAGGGGGTTTGCTCGGAGAGATGCAGCGCCTCAGCGAGTCCCAAACAGGATAGACGAGACAGAATTGACCTGCCCCCACTGATTGGTCCACCCTGAGGTGAGTTTCGGAGCGGCGGTCAACTCTACCTCCGATGGCTTGGGCAGTGCAAGCGCAGGCCAGGCTCGGGCTTCGGGGGCCGGGGGCCGATAGCCTAAGGCGCTATGCGGCCGCCCGGTGTTGTACAACCGAGCGATGGAGCACCCACAATACCGACGTGCTGGAAGTCCGCTACCCGTGGCACCCCTGGTACGGACGCCAGGTGCGCGTCCGGGCCGTGCGCACCCGAAACGGCCCGCCCGTGGTCCGCTGCACAATCCTCGGGGAGCCACTGTTCCCGGTACAGGAGATCCCGCGCTGGATGTTCGAACCGGCGGCCGACGGCACGAGGGAGGTGGCTGACGTCGCCCGTGTCGACCTCGCGGCATTGCGGGCCCTGGCGGCGCTGCTGGTTGGCTCGGCGAGCAGCCAGGACCTTGATATGGTAGAAGCTCAGCATCCACCCTTTACGCGAGGAGATGCTGATGCCAACGCCATCGCGGTCCCGGGTCCCCCAGTTGGAGCTGTTCCGGCCGTCCCCTATCACCCCGGCGATCCCGCCAGACGTCTACCGCAAGACGGTACAGTTGCTGGCCCGCCTGCTGCGCGAGCATGCCCGCCCGACAGGCCCAGTCCGCGGCGGACGGGAGGTGGGACATGAGTGACAAGGTGCAGGCGCAGCACGTGGCGCGCAAAGCAATGCTCTACGTGCGCCAGTCCTCTGCGTACCAGGTCACCCACAACCTGGAGAGCCAGAAGCTCCAGTACGCCATGCAGGACCGGCTCCGACAGCTGGGATGGCGCGAGATCGAGGTCGTGGATGAGGACCTGGGCCGATCGGCCGCCGGGACGGTGACGCGTGCCGGCTTCGAGCGCATGGTCTCGGAGGTCTGTCTGGGCAAGGTGGGCGCCGTGGCCGCGTGGGAGGTCTCCCGGTTTGCGCGCAACAGCCGGGAGTGGCAACAGTTGATGGAGGTCTGTCGCATCGTCGATACTCTCCTGGTTGACCAGGACACGGTCTACGCCCCGCGGCAGAGCAACGATCGGCTCCTGCTGGGGTTGAAGGGCAGCCTGAACGAGTATGAACTGGATCTCCTGCGCCAGCGATCCGTGGAGGCCCGCTACGCGAAGGCGCGGCGCGGTGCCCTCCTCCAGGCCGTGCCGGTCGGGTACGTGAAGACCGACGACCAGCACCTGGAGAAGGACCCGGACCGCCGGGTTCAGCAGGCCATCGCGCTGGTGTTCCGGAAGTTCGCCGAACTGGGCACGGTGCGGCAGACCCTCTGGTGGTTCTTGGAGCACGCCTTGGAGCTCCCAACGCACACCCCGCGGGGCGCGACCTTCTGGCGGCGGCCGAGCTACCGGGCCGTCTATCGGCTGCTCACCAGTCCCGTGTACGGCGGTGCGTATGCGTATGGCAAGACCGAACAGCGGGTGCGCTACGAGCACGGCATCCCGCGGCGCGCGGCGCGCCGGAAGCCCCGCGAGCAGTGGCTCGCCCTCATCCCGCAGGCCCATGAGGGCTACGTCTCCTGGGAGGAGTTCGAGCACATTCAGCAGGCCATCACCGCGAACAACCTCCGCACCGACGCGGTGGGCGCGGCCAAGCGCGGCGTGGCCCTGTTGACGGGGCTCTTGCGGTGCCGGCGGTGTGGGCGTAAGCTGACGGTCCGATATACCGGCAGCGGGCACGACGTGCTCCGCTACGCTTGCATGCGGGGCTGGCTGGATAACGGGGAGCCCCGGTGTCTCACGTTTGGCGGCCTTTCCGTGGACGACGCCATCGCCCGCGAGGTGCTCCGCGTGGTGCAGCCGGCAGCTGTGGAGGCGGCGATCGTGGCGAGCGAGCAGGAGGCGCGACACCAAGACGAGGTCGTCGAGGCCTTGCGGCGGGACCTGGAAGCCGCCCGCTATGCGGCGCAGCGCGCCCAGCGCCAGTACGACGCGGCCGATCCCGAGAATCGGCTGGTGGCCGGGGAGCTCGAGCAGCGGTGGAACCACGCCTTACAGCGCGTCCAGGAGATCGACGCCCGCATCGCGCACCACACGGCGGGCCGCGGCCCAGAGCGACCTGCCCCCACGCGGGAGGAGTTCGCGGAGTTGGCGACCCGGCTCGAGGCGGTCTGGCACGACCCCGGCACGGATGTCCGTCTGAAGAAGCGGATTGTCCGGACCCTCCTTCAGGAAGTGGTAGCCGAGGTCGATAGCGCCGGCGGCACGATCACGCTCGTCCTCCACTGGACTGGCGGCGTGCACACCGAGCTGCGCGTGCCGCGCCGGCGCCGGGGCCAGCACCGCGCTCAGACGCCCCCCGCGATTGTGGAGGCGGTGACGAGCTTGGCGCGGATCTGTCCCGACAGGCTGATTGCGGGGATCCTGAACCGCAACGGCCTCCAAACGGGACGGGGCAATCGCTGGACACAGGAGCGCGTCACCGCCCTGCGGAGCCATCACCACATCGCGTGCTATAGCCGCGAGACGCGGGTGGCGGACGGCTGGCTCAATCTGACGGAGGCAGCGGCCATCTTAGGGCTGAGCCCGAAGACGCTCCGCCTCGCCGTCGAGCGCGGCGAGATCACCGCCGAGCATCCCCTGTCGGAGGGGCCGTGGATCTTCCATGGGAGCGCGCTGGGAACCGACGCAGCGAAGGCCCTCGTTCAACGCGTCCAGCAGGGGAATACCCCCGCGTTACCACTCGATCGACAGGGCGCCTTCGCCTTTTCACGCACATAGCGAGGTGGGGTAGTATGGACCACGATTGTAGTGCTTGCGCCACCCCTCGATGAGGATCCGGGCCTCCTGCAGGGTGTAGAAGATCTCCCGGTCCAGCAACTCATCCCGCAGCTTCCCATTGAAGGACTCGTTGTAGCCGTTCTCCCAGGGGCTCCCGGGCTCGATGAACAGCGTCTGGACGCCGAGCCAGTGGAGCCAACCCCGGACCACTTTTGCGCAGAGCTCCGGGCCGTTGTCCGACCGGAGGTGGGCGGGGACGCCGCGGGCCACGAAGAGGGTCGTCAGAGTGGCCAGGACATCGTCCGCCGTAAGCCGACGCGCCACCACGATCGCCAGGCACTCCCGCGTATACTCGTCGAGGACCGTGAGCCGGCGGAACGCTTTGCCGTCGTGCGTGCGATCGGTCAGGAAATCATAGGCCCACACGTGATTCCGGTGCTGGGGCCGGAGCCGGATGCAGGACCCGTCATTGAGCCAGAGCCGCCCCCGCTGGGGCTGGCGGTGTGGCACCTTGAGCCCTTCGACGCGCCAGATCCGCTCGACCCGCTTCGCATTCACGACCCAGCCGTCCTCCCGGAGGAGCGCTGTGATCCGGCGGTAGCCATACCGCCCGTACTGTGTGGCCAACCCGATGATCGCGGCCGTCAGGGGCGCCGCGTCGGGCCGGGACACCGCCTGATGCCGCTGCGTCGCCCGGTGCTGCCCCAGGACCCGACACGCCCGCCGTTCGGAGACCCCCAGCCCCTTCGCGCACTGCCGTGACGCACTGGCGCCGGCGGGAGGGGCTCAGAAGTTTCCCTTGGCGGCCTCCTGGAGGATCAGCTTGTCCAGGGTGAGGTCGGCGACGGCCTTCCGGAGTTGCCCGTTCTCCCGCTCGAGCTCCTTCAGGCGCTTGGCCTGGGCGGTCGTCATCCCGCCATACTCCTGACGCCAGCGGTAGTAGGTGACCTCGGTGACCCCGAGGGCCTTGACGACCTCGGCGACCTTCTTGCCTTGGCCCAGCAGCACGTCGGCGTGGCGGAGCTTCCCGATGATCTTTCCGGGGTGAAGCGCTTCGTCGGCATAACCTGCCTCCATCCGCAAATGGGGTCCAATCTTACATTACCACTGGACCAATTTGCGGGGGCAAGGTCACGACTGGCCTGCCCCCATTGATTGGTCCACCCTGAGGTTAGTTCCGGCGGTCAATGCTAACTCCGATGGCGGAGGCAATGCAAGCCTGGGCCCGGATCGCGCCTCGGGGGCCGGGGGTCGATAGCCTCCTTGGGAGCGGGCCTGTCTTGTATCTCTATCAGCCGCCGGGGCGAAGCTGCCGCATGATGGACGCGAATCCGTCATGTAGCACGTGAACATCCGAGGCGTAAACGATCAGCCTCACACCGGCCTGAATCCACCGCTCGGCTTCCTCTAGCGACAGGACCAGCATCGCCACATCCTTCCCGTGTTTGTGTGCTGCCTCGATCAGTCGCTCGCGATGTTCGTCAATGATCTGACGCTGAGCGGGAGTGCCGAGGACGCCCAACTCTTGGGCAAGGTCGGAGGGACCTAAAGTGACAGCGTCGATCCCCGGTGTGGCCACGATCTCGTCGAGGTGCCGAAAGGCTTCCGCTGATTCGAACATCACCGTGATGTGCACCTGGTCGTTCAAGAATCGTAGGCTGCCTTTAGTGTCTTGAGTCGGTTCGAAATCAGCGCGTGGTCCGAGGCCGCCCATGCCACGCAGGCCGAGTGGCGCGTAGCGCGCAGCCTGCACCACTGACCGGGCAATGTCTGGAGTGTCCACCTGCGGGATGTGGAGCCCCCAGACGCCTGCGTCCAGAAGCCGTGTGATCCATTCGCGATTGCCCACGGGGGGGCGAACGACGAGGGGGAAATCGAGAGCTCGGGCCAGCCCCGCCATGTCAGCGACGGTTTCAATAGAGGGGGAGGAATGCTCCATGTCCAGCCGGGCGTAGTCCAGACCGGCGCTCTTGAGGAGGGTCAAGACTGCCGGGTTGCGGATCAAGTTGATCCAGGTGCCAATTTGGACCCGACCAGCAGCTAGGGCAGTTTTCAGCGGATTTGCTTTGGTTCCCACAGTCACACCTCCTGGCCTTCGATGAGCCCCTCTACATTGGCAAGGATGAGAACCGGACAAGGGAACGTAGGATGCTTATGATCCTTTTCCCTCGCCAAATGCCTGCCCATCCGAGACCCTTCTACGCCAAATCTCGCCCCATTGTTAATTACTCAGCTGTCCCCCTGGCGCGGCGGGGGTCGGGGGGTGTACTCACCAGTTCCCACCCCCTTTCGCTGCTGCGCGGATCCGTGACCGGCTCAGGATGCCCTGTTTTCCCCACGTGGGGCAGCGTCCAGGCCAGGAAGGTTCCGCGATCTCCTCCGGGTGGCTAGGGTGTGTTGGTAGCCGTCCGGGGGGATCGTCGGTTTCATCGCCGACCACGCGCCGTCCTGCATTGGTCCTCCGGGACCGTCCCCGGGGGGCGCGCTCGCCATGGTGCCCGGAAAATTCCTTTGGGGGGAACGCTGATGAAGACGCCCGCGCTCGCTGGCTCAGCGCACGTTAGGGGTTTGCGTGGGAGCGAACCGACCGCCAGGTGCTGGCCCCGAGGTAGCGAAGCGGTGACCGCCTTTAAGATACCCGTGGAGTGGAAGGAAAGAGCCCAGGGCCCGCACGGCCCATCATCTACGGGAGGAAGTGGTGTGGGCGAGCCCTCCCGCACGACGGGGATAAGACTGGGAGGCTCGGACGGAAGCGTATCGCTCACCCTATAGCCTGTCAACAGGAATCCAGGTCTCGGGCGGGCTGTCGTGGGCAAGTTGTTGTGCCGCTCGGGAACCCTTACCCCGCAAGATGAAAGCCCCCCAACTGCCACGGCTGACTCCGTTTTGACTTGCCACCGGCCCGCGATCAAGATATAGGGTATGTGTGCGTTTCAGCTCTCCTCTCTCCCCCTTCATTCATGGAGGACCACCCAATGCTCCCGAAGGTAATGGCACCTCTCCGCAAGGCCCTCGGCCAACTGGAAACGGAGAAACAACGCATCGATCATGAGATCGCGGCGGTCCGCGCCGCCCTGGAGGCATTGGGAGACAGAGGCCGAAGGACTCTTGCTCCCCCCACTCGCGCGAAGGTCCCTAGCAGGATGCGGAAAAACTCAATTTTCCCTCTTCCCAAGACGTGAAGATTGAGTATGATGCGCCTCGAACAATCGTGGGAATAGAGGAGGCGCAGAATGCGAGGCACTGACACCCAGCAGGCGGCGATGTTCAGCTACCTCTCCCCGGAGCAGCGGGTCCCACAAGATCATCCGCTGCGGTCCATCCGCGCCTTGGTGGAACCCGTACTGAAGGCGCTGGGCCCCCGCTTCGATGCCCTGTACTCCTGGACCGGCCGGCCCTCCATTCCGCCGGAGAAGCTGCTCCGCGCCCTGCTCCTCCAGGTCCTGTATTCCGTGCGTAGCGAGCGACTCCTCATGGAGCAGCTCGACTACAACCTCCTCTTCCGCTGGTTCGTGGGCCTGAACCTGGATGACCCCATCTGGGACGTGACTGTGTTCACGAAGAACCGGGACCGGCTCCTCGCGGGCGAGATCGCCCAGGCCTTCTTCGACGCGGTGCTCACCCAGGCCCGGGAGCGGAAGCTCCTGTCCGAGGAGCACTTCACGGTCGATGGCACCCTCATCGAGGCCTGGGCGGGGCAGAAGAGCTTCAAGCCGAAGGCGGGGAGCCCGCCCGCGCCCCCGGACGATCCCGGGAACCCCACCGTGGACTTCCGGGGGGAGCGCCGGTCCAACGCCACCCACGCCTCGACGACGGACCCCGAGGCCCGGCTCTACAAGAAGGCGCCGGGCCAGGAGGCGAAACTCTGCTACCTCGGGCACCTCCTCATGGAGAACCGGCATGGCCTGGCGGTCAGCACCCAGGTCACCCAGGCTACGGGGACGGCGGAGGCCGAGGCGGCCCTCTGCATGACCACGAGCCTCCCCGGCCGGCGCCGGGTGACCGTGGGTGGGGATAAGGCCTATGACACCCGAGGGGTGGTGGACACGCTCCGGACCTTCCGCATCACCCCCCATGTCGCGCAATCCACCACGAGGCGCGCGAGTGCCATCGATGGGCGCACGACCCGCCATCCTGGGTACGCTGTGAGTCAACGGGCGCGGAAACGGGTTGAGGAGATCTTCGGGTGGCTGAAGACGGTCGGGGGTCTCCGGAAGACGCGCCACCGGGGACAGCGTCGGGTCGGGTGGATGTTCACGTTCGCCACGGCGGTGTACAACTTGGTCCGGATACGGAACCTGGCCCCGGCTGTCGGATGAGGGGCGTCGTGGTGGCGGTGCGGGCGGGGTTTGATACCACGGGGGCCCCTCGAAGGGGGTCCTCGGAGGATTGTCAACTCGCCTTGTGTTCCGCATCGTATGCCCCAAACACCTCTGTGGGGTCAGTTCCGATCATAAAGCTGGGTTTTTCCGCAGCCTGCTAGGCGTCGACGAATGAGCGCCGCGGCCCGCCGGGCCGTCAGTCAGCGGATGAAGGCGTACTGGGCGAAGCGGAAGGCGGTTAAAATCAAGGGCAGCGTGAAGACGAAGGGTGACTAGCCCGGGTGGTCGGCTTCAAATCGACAAGGAGATCCGCCATGAAGAAAGTGAATGAGTTTGAAATCGTCCCACCTATCATGAAGCAGATCCAGGAGGGAGCGTTTCTGACCGTAACGGCCAAGGGCCAGACGAATGTGATGACCATCGGATGGGGCCTGGTAGGAATTCTCTGGGGGAAATCGGTCATCATGGTCGCCGTCCGCAACAGCCGTCATACCTTCGGTTTGATGGAAGACGCCGATAGCTTCACGGTGAGCGTTCCGACGAAAGACATGCACAAGGAGCTTGAATTCTGCGGGACGAGGTCCGGCAAGACAGTCGATAAGTTCAAGGAATGCAAGCTCGCCGCCCGGAAAGCCCAGAGGGTCAGTTCCCCGGTGCTCGACGTCCCCGGCTACCATTACGAGTGCCGAAGGCTTTACAAGAGCGCCCTGGACCCAAAGATGCTGGACAAGGAACTCGAAGATCTCTATCCGAAAAAGGATTACCACACCCTCTATTTCGGGGAGATTGTCGCCTGCTACCAGACTGAATGAGTCGCCCCGCCATTCCCGCATGTGCGATGGAGAGGCGGCCCTCTGGGTCTTATCTCCATCTGCTCACACAGGGACCTGCCCCCGGAAATTGGTCCAGTGGTAAAGTAGCAACGAACCCATTTTCAGGAGGAGGCAGGCCAGCCTTCGCACGCTGATGGACTATAGGGCTGAGCCGAGGAAAAATCCTTGGTTGGCAGCGACGTAAACAACTGGGGCCAGGAAAAGAACCGTCCGGTCGTTCAGCCTCCTAATCCGTCACCCAGCGGGAGGCCGACCTGGATCGCGGTTGCTCGTTGAAGGCAGCGACAACCCGTGTCTACGTCAGGAATCTTCACCAGTCGGTCGAGTGCGCCCAAGAGGGGATCCCCCTCCCCGATGCTGACGTACTTCCGGCTTGGTGGCTGTGCTTGGGAATTTTGCTCAATTGGCGGCCCGGCCCCCCAGACCCATAATGGAGACATGGGTCCTTTCCTCCAGCCGGAGCAGGGTCCCCCCCATCCGGAACAGTCTGGTGTAGTCGAAGACTGGCGCAAAAAGCCCTGCGGGCAGGCTGTCTGGCTGTAGGTCCTCTTGACAGGCCGAGGCGGTCAGGCGTAACCTCCGATCCGTTGCCCGTCCCGGTGACGACGGACCGAGGTGGCTCCATGGGATCGGCCAGGGACAGCTCCCTGGACGCGAGTCAAGCCAGCGGCGCGGCCCGCCCGTCGGAGCAGCGCGCGTCGCCCGCCACACCCGGTGGGGAGGAAGCTAGGCCGGACCAGACCCAGATCCAACGATCACCCGGAGCCGCGAGGAGCATGCCATGAGTGATCCGGTCGCCTATCGCTCGAAAGTGCGCATCGAACGCGTCAAGGGCCCGCTGCGCCGGGCCTACCTGCCAGCGGAGCCGCTGCCGGTCCTCTTCGGGGTCCATTCGGAGATCGCCCAGCACTACGGGGTCGACCCGAAGGTCCACGCGCCCCGCGCCACCACGCTGGACTACATCGTCGCCGCGGCCGCCGGGTGACTCACCGGCACCTTCGGAGGCGCGCTGGAGGCGCGCGGGATCCCGGCCGGAGAGGGCCGGCTGTCGTCGGAGGCGATCGGGGAAGTGGAGCTGGACGGGAAGGTGCTCGTCCTCCGCCGGATTCAGGTGACGTATCAGTTGCGGCTGGATCCGGCGCAGCGCGAGACGGCCGAGCGGGTGCTCGGGTTCCACGCCGATGTCTGCCCGGTAGACCGGACGCTGCGGGGCTGTATCGCCATCTCCACGGCCCTCGAGATGGCGGACGCGTAGCGCCGCGCGGGTCCTGGCGCCGCGGAGGCCAGGGCGGGGCGCGACCGATCCTGGGCGGGCTCCATCATGAGTACGGCCTGAAGAATATAGCGGCGTGACGCAGCGGAGGTTTTTGCGGAGGACAGGCCGATCATGTCTCGTCCCTGGAAGAAATTGTGGGCCTGTTGGGAAACTGACCCACCACCGAGAATTGGGTTGACTCCCATTGGAGGGGTAGGATACGATAAGAAAAGATAACGCTTTCATGAAAAGGTTATCAATTCACAAGAAGCAGAATGTGATGAGGGTCACTCTAGCAGAGGTTGCCCGACGAGCCGGGGTCTCGATTGTGACAGCGTCCAGGGCTCTGAATGGGAATCCGCTCGTTGCTGAGGCTACCAAGGACCGCATTCTGGCTGCGAGCACCGCACTGAGGTACATCCCAAACCTCTTAGCCAGAGGATTGGTGAAGGACCGGACTGCGACAGTCGGGGTCATCATCCTTGAATTGGCGAACCCGTTTTTTGCGCCGATGGTCAGCGGCATCCAGGCCATTGCAGCCAAGCGGGCATTCCTGCTGGTTGTCGGAGAATCCCGCCGGGACGAGGAGGAAGAGCGGCGACTCGTCGCGCAATTCCAGCAACTCCGGATCGGCGGAATCATCCTCAACCCGGTCACAGATACACTGGATCACGTGATGGCGGTGCGTTCTGCCGGTACGCCCGTCGTGGTGATGGCCCGGCGGTGGGAGCATGGAGAGTATGTGGCCACTGACGATGTCGAGGGCGGCCGATTAGTGGCGAAGCACCTCCTGCAGCGCGGCTATCGCCGCATTGGGCTCGTCCGGATGGGGGACCCGAACCACGCCCCGGTTCAAGCGCGTGTTCAAGGGTTCCGCGAGGTGTTGGGGGCTGCCGGCCTCGGTATCCCGGACGCGTGGGATGTACAAGTCTCCGGCGCCCAGATCACGGACGGGATCGAAGCGGTCGAGCGCCTGCTCCTGCAGGCGGAGTATCCCTCGGCGTTGTTTGTGACGTCGGACCGCAAGGGGTTGGGGGTCATCCATCGGCTGCACGAACGAGGGCTCCGGGTGCCGGAGGATGTCGCGGTGATCGGGTATGACGACATCCCTTATGCGGAGTGTGCCCGAGTACCCCTGACCACGATCGCCGTTCCCAAGCGTTCGATGGGAGAAATGGCCGCAGATCTCCTGTTCCAGCGGCACGACGGCGTGGGGCCGGTCGAACCACGGCAGGTTCTCCTATCGCCGAAGCTCGTGATCCGTGCGTCGTGCCCATGAGCCCGTTTTGTGCGGATGCCCCATTCGCGTCGAGCGCGTGGGGCGACACGGTGACCCCGCTTCCGAGTAGTTCCTATCCCACATTTCGCATCGCCCGCCGGACGACGGGAGGAGGTGCCTTATGATGCAAGGCTTCACGAAACGGTGTGTTGTCGCCGCGGCGCTTGTTCTGGGCTGGGTCCTGATAGGCCCGCCGATGACGGCGCGCGCTGCGGAAACGACCCTCACGGTCTGGAGCCACGAGGCGGACGAGCCCGCCAAGGTGGCGTTCCGGGAGCTCGCGGCGCGCAACCTCGAGAAGCAACACCCGGGCGTACACGTTAAGATCACCTGGTACGAGAAGGACGGGCTGTACACGGCGCTTAGAACGGCCCTGCCGGCTGGCCAGGGACCCGACATGTTTTATCTCGAGCCCGATCAGACCGAGTATATCACCAACGGCTACATCGTCCCGCTCGACAACCTGGTGGACTGGAGCAGGATTTACGACTGGGCGCGCAAGGTGTGGACCATTGACGGCAAGACCTGGGCCCTGCCCCAGGAGGCCTACACCGACGAGCTGTATTACAACAAGGACCTCCTGAAGAAGCTCGGCTTCACACTGCCGGCGAACGCCCAGTTCACCCAGGCACAGTTCCTCGACCTCATCAAGAAGGCCCGCGCCGCCAACATCACGCCGATTGCGCAGGGGGTCGGCGATCGGCCCTATCCCGGCGCCTACATTCTCAGCGAGACGCTCCTCAGGAAGCTCGGTACCGACAACTATGGGAAGCTGCTTCACGGGCAGCTCTCCTTCGAGGACCCCCGCGTCGTAGCCGTGTTCAAGTGGGTGAAGGAGCTAGGGGACGCGGGGGCGTACCCGAAGAACTTCATGACCTTGAAGCTCGGCGAGTCCCACTACTACTTCTACCAGAAGCCCGGCGCCCTCATGCTGCCGATGGGCAGCTGGTACACGGGCCGTGCCTTCGTGCCGGTGGACAAGGGCGGCCAGCCGCCCGACTTCCCGCTCGGCATCATGCAGTTCCCGGCCATGGACCAGGGCGCCTGCCCCAAGTGTAAGACCTCGGACATCGGGGCGAGCTTCGCGATCAACGCGGCGAGCAAGCAGAAGGAGCTCGCGGCCGAGTACCTGAATGCCATGTCCACCCCCGAGATGGGCAAGCGCTGGATCGAGACCATCTATCTGCAGACCGCGGTCAAGACCGACGTGAGCTCGTTCAGCGGGCCCTACGCGTCCTACTTCAAGGAGCTGATGGCGCGTCAACAGGGAGCCGAGTACTTCATCGGGATGCCAATCGACATCGTCAAGGGCCAGTGCAAGGACACCTTCGTGCAGGTGATGAACTCCGCCTTCCCGGGCGGACTGCTCACCGTCGACAAGGCAGTCACCATGATGAACCAGGGCTGCTACAAGAAGTAGGGAGATTCGCGAACCTGTGAGCACCCCTGGCGTGTCGTCGCGCTAAGGTTTTGGGGCGATGACGTGAAGACCGTGGCCCAGGCTCTGCGGGCGGGGAGCGCCTTCCGGCGCGAAGCGGGAGACGCTCCTCGCCCCCTCGCATCGAACCTCTAAGGGCCCCTAGCCTGACCGACGATGGCTCCAGCAGAGGATCCCGGAATCCCCGCCGAGCGATCTTACCCCGCGCCCGGCAACACGCGCTATTCCTGGAACGCCGTCCCCGTGTTCCTCGCCCCGGCGCTCGTGATTTACGTCGCCTTCATTGTCTACCCGGTCCTGCGGACCTTCTACAATAGCGTCCACGTGATCAAACCGCACAACGTCACGGAGTTCGTCGGTGTCGCGAACTTCGCCACTCTCTTCAAGACGGACCCCGTGTTCTGGAAGGCGGTAGGCAACACAGCGATCTTCACGGTGGTCGGTACGATTGCCGACGTGGCGGGTGGGCTGTTGCTGGCGCTCTGCCTCTTCGTGAGGGTGTCGTTCGCGCGCGTCTGGCGCGTGGTGTGGTTTACCCCGGTGCTGATGTCCTACGTCGTTGTCGGCATCATCTGGGTCTGGATCTACGACTACGACTGGGGTGTGGTGAATATCGTGCTGCGCTGGCTGGGACTCGGCACCTCCGCGCACTCCTGGCTGGGCAACCCCACGACGGCGCTCTGGGCCGTGCTGGTGACCCACCTCTGGAAGTGGCTCGGCTTCAACATGATCATCTTCCTCGCTGCGCTCTACGCGCTCCCCACCGAGGTACTAGGTGCGGCCGAACTGGACAACTGCGGCTGGGTCGCCAAGCTCGTGTACGTCATCATCCCAATGCTGCGCCCCACCCTCGTCAACCTTCTGGTGCTGTCCTTCATCGGGAAAATGATGATCTTCGACCTCGTCTGGGTCATGACCGGCGGGGGTCCGCTCTGGTCGACCGAGACGGTGTCCACCTACGTCTATAAGCGCGCCTTCGACTGGAACACGTTCGATTTGGGCTACCCCTCGGCGATCGCCGTGGTCTGGTCCCTGATCATCCTGATTTTCGTCGCGCTTATGACGCGGTTCCTGAGCCAGCGGGACAAGCTGGAGTTTTAGGGGGGAGGGATCCATGGCCCAGTGGCTCGCGTATCTCCGACGCACACCGTTCCTCCTCTTCATCGTCCTCTACACGATCGCGACCGGCGGGCCCTTCCTCTGGGTCGCCTGCATGTCGCTGCGCACGACGCCAGAGATCTTCGCCAACCCTTACGACCTGCCCACGCACCTCCACTGGGACAAGTTTGCCGACGCCTGGACCACGTCGAATTACGGCACCTATTTCTGGAACAGCACGATCGTGGTGGTGACGGCGGTGGCGCTCGTCACCGTGATCGGCGCGATGGCTGCACACTGCCTGGCGCGCTACAGGTTTCGCGGCCGGCGGGTCTTGCGGTTCCTGATCCTCTCGGGCATGGTTGTGCCGCCGCAGCTCTTGATCCTGTCGCTCTTCCAGATCATGCTCGACTACCGGCTCTACAATTCCCTCACCGGGCTGATGATCGTCTACGTCGCGACCCAGCTCGCCATGACGGTCTACATCCTGGAGGGCTTCTTCGCGCAGATCCCACAGGATCTATTCGACGCAGCCCGGATGGATGGCTACTCAGATTTCGAGATCTTTTGGCGCATCACCCTGCCGATTGGGCTGGCCGCGATCTTCACCGCCGTGACGCTGAATTTCATCATCCTGTGGAACGAATTCCTCTATGCCGTGGTCCTGCTGACCGATGACAGCAAGCGCACCCTGCCGCTCGGGATCATGCACTTCATGGGGGGCCACCAGCTCGACGTGGGCATGATCGCGACTGGCCTCATGATCGCGATCCTGCCGGTCATCCTGCTCTACGCGTTCTTCTCCGAGACCATGATCAGGGGCATGACGGCGGGGGCGGTGCGGTGAGCGCCCTAGGCCCTCAGGAGGGTGACCAAGCGTGGCCGTCGTGACCGTGGATAAGCTCAGCAAGCGCTATGACAGCAGCCACGAGCTCGCCGTTAAGGACGTCAGCTTTACCGTCGCCAACGGCGAGTTCCTGGTGCTGCTCGGCCCCTCCGGGTGCGGGAAATCCTCCGTCCTGCGCATGATCGCGGGGCTCGAGCCGATCACCTCGGGCACCGTGTCCATTGACGGCCGGGTAATGAATCCCGTACCGGCCAAGGATCGGGACATCGCGATGGTGTTCCAGTCCTACGCGCTCTACCCGCACATGGACGTGTACGCCAACCTCGCCTTTGGACTCCGGCGCCGCCACGTCACGCGCGAGGAGATCGACCGGCGCGTGCAAGGCGTCGCCGCCAAGCTCGGCCTGATCCCGTTTCTGCGCCGGAAGCCCCACGCGCTCTCGGGCGGGCAGCGCCAGCGCGTCGCGCTGGGCCGCGCCATCGTGCGCGACCCCAAGGTTTTCTTGTTCGACGAGCCACTCTCGAACCTCGACGCGGCGCTCCGGGTCTCGACGCGGAACGAGCTCATCAAGCAGCAACACGAGCTCGGCACCACCACGATCTACGTCACCCACGACCAGGTCGAAGCCATGACCATGGGTGACCGCATCTGCATCATGAATAGGGGCCAGGTGGTGCAGGTCGGCCGGCCGCTCGAGGTGTACCGCAGTCCAACCGACACCTTCGTCGCCCGCTTCCTCGGGAACCCGCCGATGAATCTCCTGAGGGGTCGCCTGGATCCCGCGGGCGAGCGCACCATGCTGCGGCTCGGGGACACCGCATTCGAGCTGCCGGGCTGGACCCCGACGGCACTCGCCCGCCAGACGGACCGCGAGGTGGTCGCGGGCGTGCGGCCCGAGGACCTGTACGAGTCGCCGCTGCCCGGCCTCGAGGCCCGGACCGTGCTGCTCCCGGTGCGGGTCATCACGGTCGAGCCGCTCGGTCCCGAGACCCTCCTGCTGTTATCGCTCGGCGGCTCGGACGAGGAGCTGATCGCGCGGGTCGGACGGGATACAGCCCTCAAGAATGGTGATCAGACCTCGATAGCCCTCGATACGGCCGCCGTGTCCCTCTTCGACCCCACGACCACTAAGGTCGTTACTCGGCCCAGCTGATCGAGGCGTGCGCCAATCCTTTGCCGATGTGGTCGCCCACGAAGTAAACAATCGCGGGAACATCCTGGCCCTGGGGTACTACAACGATTCAGTTCCTATAGGCCATGGTGCTCATCGCGGATGAGCAGAAGCGGGCTCTGCCGCTCGGCATTCAGAAGTTCATGCGGGACTAACTGCAGGACATTGGCATGATCTCGACCGGTCTCGTGACCGTGATTATTCCGCTGATTGTGATCTCCGCCCTGTTCTCGAAGAAGCTGATCCGGGGGTTGAGGGCCGGCGCCGTGAAGAAACGCCGAGGCGCAGGACGCGGGGAGGACGATCTCCGGAGGAGCGGCCTTGGAGGAGAGCATGCGGACCATATGCCGCGCCGACTGCCATGCGCATATCATTGCCCCCACCCGGTTCCACTACGCCACGGGGCCGGGGTATAAGCCGCGCGCGGATGAGGTCGGGGAGGTGGGCGTGTTCCGCCAGGTCCTGGCGGCTCACGGGATCAGCCATGCCCTTCTCGTTCAGCCGAGCTGTTACGGGTACGACAACGCCTGCATGCTCGAGGCCATCGCCCAAAGCAACGGGCGGTTCCGGGGGGTCGCCATGGTACACCCGGATGCGACCGACGCGGAAATGTTCGTGCTCAAGGAGCAAGGGATCGTTGGCGTGCGGCTCCACCTCATGCTCGTCGATCCAGAAGCCCTGTCGCGGCCGGGCGCCAGCCGGTTTCTCGCCCGCGTCAAGGCGCTCGGGTGGTTTATCCAGGTATACGCCAAAGGGGATGTGTGGGCGGGGGCCCTGGCCCCCCTGCGCGCGAGTCGGGTCAAGGTCGTTGTCGACCACTTTGGCGAGCCTGACGTAGCCAGGGGAGTCGATCAGCCGGGCTTCCAGGCCATCCTGGACCTGGCGCAGGAAACCGATGCGGTCGTCAAGCTATCTGCCGTGTTCCGGAGCTCTAACCAGCCATTTCCGCACGCCGACGTCGAACCGTTTATTGCGGCGACCCTCGACGCATTCGGCGTGGGCCGCTGCCTGTGGGGATCCGACTGGCCGTTTATCAATACAACACAACAGGTCGCGTACGGAAATCTCCTGGGGCAACTTGCCCACTGGGTACTCGATCTGGACGACCAGAATCGCATCCTGTGGCGAAATCCCGCCCAGCTGTGTGGTTTCACGGAGGGGGATGGGCCTCGTCACAAAGGCGAATCCCAGTGTTAGTGGGGGTAGACTCGCCCCCATGGTGTGATCCGCGCGGCACTAGCCATGCAGTGCATGGCGCTTCAGTGTCCATGATGGGCTCGTGTGGGGCCGCACCCCCTGTCCGGAGCGGAAGAGGGCACATCCCCGTTGATGCTGGTGGTATGAGCTGGAGGAAGACAGCATGATTGCCCAGGCGCACCTCGTTGGCCACCCGATCGGGGAATTGGACACACCCGCCCTGCTGGTCGATTTGGACAAACTCGAGCAGAACATCGCCACAATGCGGCGGATCATTATCCAGGAGGCGGGAATCGGGTGGCGCCCGCATACGAAAGCGATCAAGACGCCGGCCATCGCATACAAGCTTCTCCGCGCCGGCGCACATGGCGTGACATGTGCCAAACTCGGCGAGGCCGAAGTGATGGCTGCCGCCGGTATCCAGGACATCTTGATCGCGAACCAAGTGGTGGGCGCCCCGAAGGTTGCGCGCCTCGTGTATCTCTGCCGACACGCAGACGTTATCGTGGCCGTCGATTCGGAAGCCCACGTGAAGATCCTCGACGCCGCCGCCCAAGCAGCCGGGATTCGGTTGCGTGTCGTGGTCGAGGTGAACATGGGGATTAACCGGGCCGGGGTGGAACCGGGGAACTCGGTGGTCGCATTGGCCAAGCACGTGGCCAGCTGCCGTGGCCTCCGGTTTGCGGGGCTCATGGGCTGGGAGGGCCAGACGGCCAGCATGCCGGACCCCGAGGCGAAGCGGAGAGCAATCGAGACGGTTGTCGCTCGGATGACGGAGAGTGCCGAGCGCTGCCGAGCCACTGGCCTCCCGGTCGAGATCGTGAGCTGCGGGGGGACCGGCACGTACTGGATTACCGCCCGGCTCCCCGGGGTCACCGAGGTGCAGGCAGGCGGAGGGATCTTTTGCGACGTGCACTACCGAAAGGACTTTGGCGTGCAGCACGAGTACGCCCTCTCCATCCTGACGACCGTGATCAGCCGCCCCACGCCAACTCGCATCATCTGCGATGCGGGCTGGAAAACCATGGCGCAGCAGCCTGCCATGCCGGAGCCCCGTGATCTGGGGGAGGTGAAGAGCCTGAGGCTGTCGGCCGAGCACGCGACCATTGAACTCGTATCCCCGCAATCCACGCCTCACATAGGCGATCGAGTGGAATTCGTAGCTGGGTACTCTGACTCCACCGTGTTCCTCCACGACTATCTGTATGGGGCTCGTGCCGGCCGTCTCGAGGTGATTTGGCCCATCCTGGGGCGCGGGATGACACAATGAACCCCACGCATGACGGAGAGCTAGCGCCCATTTATTGAAGGCACGTCGCCTGGATCCGGGTGTGAGGATTGCTCGACGTTGTGGGGCCCGATGCGTCGAAGCCGAATGGGTCGCCGCAGCACACCACTTGCCCATACCTCTTACACATGCGTTGGTGGCCACTTGCGTGTAGGGCTAAGCCCGAAATCGAATCTCCAAGGAGGATGCCATGCCGGGTCTGACCGGGAAAGTCGCAATGGTGACCGGCTGTAGTGGTGAGCGCGGGATCGGGCGCGCGGTTGCACGCCGTCTGGCGGCGGGCGGGGCTGACTTAATCGTGACGTCGAGCGGCACGCGGGTCGCTACCGTCAAGCCATCGAGCGGCTGGGCCGGCCTGGATTCCGTCGCGAAAGAGGTGCAGGAGGCCGGCCAGCGAGCCCTGACGGCGCACCTGGATGTGCGATCTGCCTCCCAGATCGAGGCCGTCGTTGACCAGGCTCTCCAGACGTTCGGACGGCTCGACATTCTAGTGAATAACGCTGCCGCGCCGCCGGGGGCTGATCGGGTGCCTGTCGTGCAGCTGTCTGAGGAGGCGTGGGACACGGTCCTCGATGTGAATCTGAAAGGGACCTTCCTTTGTGCCAAGGCCGCGGCGAACGCCATGCTCCGCCAGAAGATCCGTGGCCGCATCATCAACATTGGGTCGGACAACTGCAAAATTGGGCAGCCAAAACTCGCGGCCTACTGCGCCTCGAAATTTGGGCTCGTCGGCTTCACGCAGGCCCTCGCCATGGAACTGGCTCTCGCCGGGATTACTGTGAACACCGTCTGTCCGGGCCCGGTAGACACCGAGCGGGTCGATTACTTCGGCCGGCGCGAGGATGGAAGCTATGACCATGCTCAGCGGATTGAGCGCCTCAGGCGATTGGCGGCTGAGATCCCGCTGGGCCGCCTTGCTACCCCGGAGGACGTTGCCGAGCTTACCGCATTCCTCGCCTCGGATGCTGCCGAGTACATCACCGGACAGGCCATCAACCTCGTAGGCGGTCTCATCATGCACTAACGAGAGGATACGTGTGCTTGCAGAGCCAAGTGCGGGACAGGCCTCCTATCTGGAGACTTCAAGCGGAACCCGGGCGGGCATTGCCGCAATGGACAGTGTCAGGAAAGCAGCGGTTTCGGGGTGTTGGGGACCATTCTCCCTCATCCAGGGTGTGAGGAGGTCGCGAGGAATATTTCGAGCCCCTGGGAATCTCCAAATGGGGCCGATTCCTCGGGCACGCTCCGGGCATACGGCTCGAAACCTTATACTGTAACCCTTTGCTCTTGAGGCGACCGAACCCCACACGTTTCCTTTGCTCAACGCAGATCGAGGTGAGCCAAAAGGAAATCAGAGAGATTGCCCGCGTGAAGAATCATGGCGCGGGCTGTCGTGCCCTCCGGGGAGCGAGTCCGCCTCCAGGGGATTAACCCGCTAGGGGAAGTTCGTCCCCCCGGCCCAGGCACGCCAGAAGCTCATCGCCGTCGCGGCCGCACGCAACCCGCCGGACTCCTGCCAGATGGGGGACAAGTGGCTGGGCGAGGTCGGCCAGGCTCAGGCGCATGGAAGGGGCGGGTCTGCTTGGGGGTACCCAGCGAGGTCGCCGAGCCGGTGGCGAGTGCGTCCTTGCCGACTCCGAGCCAGGGAGGGGATCGCGAGGATCGGAGCGGAGCAGGGCACCCCACGAGAAGATCGCGCGGGCTGCCACCGACGAAAACCTGACGGGCTCCCCAGCATTCGAGCTGGCAGCGCTCATCCCGCTGTGGGAGCGCAAAGGCGGCCTCACGCTCACCGATGTCCTGGGCGAGCGCCGACCAGCAGAGGGGATGTTCACGTGACCCCGTTCCCGGAGACAGCGGGTTCGCGAAAAAGAGAACGCATCTAGCATTTCTCGATAGTTAACTACGGTTCACCCCTGATTTTTCGAGGAGCACAACTCTTGAACCTGCCCCTGAACCTGCCCCTGAACTCACCACCGAACTCACCCCGTACCCACTCCTGTACCCTACCCCTGCGCCCTGCCCTGATACCTTCCGTGCCCTTATCGGAATTGGGCAGGCACCAACGGTGTATCTTGAGAGCCGTCCCGGACCAAGCGTCTGCGCTCGTGGGATCTCGATTCTAAGCTCCCGGTCGGGCGAGCCGGTTCCTCCACCGCAGTGCAGACGTCTGCACGGACCTGGTCGGATTGAACCATTGCAGGATAGCGCTAGAGGAGAGAAGGGGCCGGGTCAGCAGCAAATTGAATTCTGAGGCAACCAGGCGCGTTTGGGGGGCATTTGGAGGGGCCGGCCTAGCCGCATTAGCGGACTGCCTGGCACGCAAGGCCATAGCGTTGAATCCGAGTGCAGACGTCTGCACACCGGGGCGTGAAATATCTCGAAGGCGACGAGCTGCAGCGCGTTCGGAGAGACGAGGGTCGGGATGGAAGCCTCACTCCCCATCTGGCCACATTCCATGAGAACATCAGTGGCCATGGCCAGTCGGCTGAACCAACGAGCCGCCGGAGCGAGTCGCACGCCTAACGGGGTAATGGAGCGAGCACCGCGGCCGTCCAAGGCCGCTCCCATCTTGACGAGGAGGCTTCGCGGGGGGATGACCAACCTGCGGCAGGCCGGTGACGGAAAGCCTCCTGGACGACCTCAAAGGGAGGCGCTCGTGGATGAGCCTCCGGAAAGGTTCGGAGGGCACCGTCACCAGCGTCAGCGAAAGGAAACTCCGGAACTTCCACGTGACGCTACGTGTAGAGCTGTGCCGCTTCGTTGCAAGAAGCGTCACCCCTGTCCCAGGACTTCGCGCACACGACGGTGCAGGACCCCGAGCACCAAGGGCTCGAATCAGCCGATCGCCACATTGCCCGCTTTCGGCCGCCTGTCGCTGCGTCTGTGGCGTCAATTTGCCCGGATCTCTCCAGGAGGCACCCCCCCCCCCCCCCCCCCTGGACCTTAATTTCCTCATTCGCGGACGGCCGCCCCGGGCCGTGCCGGTCCACAAGGCTCAAGTTCGGATGGATCGCCCCACTTGGGAGGCATTGGAGCGTGCCGTACAGCAGGAGGGCAAGGCCGCCAGCGAGGTCCTCCGGGAATGTGCGGAGCGTTTCATTCGGAAAATTGAGAGAGCGTAGCCAGGACGAATCTTGAGACTGTACTTGATGGATTATGAGACGTTGCTTGGATAGGAAAACGGAAGAAAACGAGCCGACTCTCCTAAGTGTTCGATTCCACAAAGGAGAATCGGCTTTTTCGTGAGAAATAAGCCGGAGAGGGCCTATAAGCCGGATTCTGTGACGCCCCGTGAGGGGCCGGTGATCATTTCTCTCGATCCCGCATTGCTGCGGGACTCTAGCGGCCAACCCGGGAGTCTCGGACGGGCCATCCTACGACCTCGCCTTTCGGCGGGGACGCTCCCCTATTTGGCCTTGCTCCGGGTGGGGTTTGCCGTGCCAGCCCTGTCACCAGGGCCGCGGTGCGCTCTTACCGCACCTTTTCACCCTTACCTCGCCTCGCGGTCCTTTCGGGCCGCTCCGCGGGGCGGTGTGTTTTCTGTGGCACTTTCCCTGGGGTCACCCCCGGTCGGCGTTACCGACCACCCTGCCCTGCGGAGTCCGGACTTTCCTCTGCCCCCGCCTTGCGGCGAAGACAGCGACCACCCGGCCCTCTCCGGCCAAGGTCAGCATACTCCAACCCGATGACCGTTTCAAGAAATCCCCATGCCCACTTTGACCCCATTGCGGGCGCATGGTAGATTCCTGCGCAAGATGATCCCCACGCAAGATCCGAATCCGCGCGCCTGCCGTGTGATCGTTCGCGGAGGCAACGACATCGCCTCGGCGGTGGCCCACCGGCTGTTCACGGCTGGCTTTCCCGTGGTGATCCTCGAGGCGGAGCAGCCGCTCACCGTGCGCCGAGGGATGGCGTACGCCTCCGCGGTCTACGAGGGGCGCATCACGCTGGACGGGGTGACGGCAAAGCATGCCCCGACAGTCGAGCGAGCACTGGATCTTCTCAAGTCCCGTGCGGCGATCCCGGTTCTGGGCACAGGGGACGAAGCGGTCCTTGCCGTCCTTCAGCCTCGGGTCATCGTGGACGCCCGCCTGCACAAGAAAGAGCGAAGCGCCTCCCGGATCACTGATGCTCCGCTCGTCATCGGTCTGGGGCCCGGTTTCGCCGCCGGGGTCGAGGCTCATCTTGTCATCGAGACAAACCGGGGGCCAAACCTGGGGCGGATCATCACGGAGGGCGAGGCGGACGCGTACACCGGCGAGCCCATCGAGATTGCCGGCCACGGCAAGGACCGCTACCTCTACGCGCCGAGGGCCGGGATCTTCCGGACTCCGCTGGACCTCGGCGCGAGGGTCGAGGCCGGCCAGATCGTCGGCCGCGTGGAGGGCGAGCCGCTCGTCGCCAAGGTCGGAGGGATCATTCGAGGGATCATAAAGGATGGGTTACACGTGCAGGCGGGGACAAAGCTCGTGGACATTGATCCGCGAAGCGATCCCACCTACCTCTCGGAACTTTCCCAGAAAGCCTGGATCATCGCCGACGCCGTCCTGGCCGCCGTGCGCCAATATAGCTAGCAGGCCGGGAAGCTGGAAAGCTGCAGGCTATACGCTTGGACCAAGCCTAACTCGGGCGCTTGGGCCCCGAGCCGCTATTGCCGATCCATCGTAGGCAAGCCTCCAGTCCCGGCCACACACCGTCGGGTCGTTCTGGTAAGACGACAGACTGACTGAACTGCAACCGCCTCGCGAACTCAGTGGGAAATCGGCGCCTCGCCTTTCTCCGTGCTCCGCCGCATGAGCAAGACCAGGGGAATCACCAACAAGAAGAGCAGACCCAGCAAGCGGAACACCTCCGTGAAGCTCAGGAGCGACGCCTGCTGTTGGACTATGGCATAGAGCTCGGCCTGCGCCTGCCGGGTGGCCGTGGTCCAATCGGCGCCGGCGTGCCGGAACAGCTGACGCGCCTGGTCCAGGAGCTGCTGGACCCGCAGTCGCTCGGGGGTCACGTGGGCGACGAGGATGTTCTGGTGGAACTGCGACCGGCGGGCCACCCAGGTCGTCACAAAGGACACGCCCATGCTGGAGCCGATGTTGCGCATGACGCTGTACAGGCCGGTGGCGTAGCCGGTCTCGGCTTTCGGAATGGGAGCCATCGTCAAGGTGGTCAGGGGGACAAACACGAACGCCATGCCCATGCCCTGGTTGATCTGGTGCCCGAGGATGTCCCAAGTGCCGGAATCGAGGGTCATGGTCGAATACCCGAAGAACGCCAAGCTCGTCACGAAGAATCCCGCGGCCACCATCCACCGGCCGTCCCACCCCTTGCCCAGGAGGTAGCCAACCAGCGGTAAGCAGAGGGCGGTGCCGATGCCCCGCGGGCTCGTCCAGATGCCGGCGGTGACCGACGTCCACCCCAGCAGCGTCTGCATGAAGAGGGGTAGCAGCACGAGGCTCCCGTACAGGACGAATCCCTGGACCGTGACCAACCCGATGCCGGCCGCGAACGTACGGATCTTCAGCAGCCGGAAATGCACGATGGGTTCCGGGACGTAGAGCTCCCAGATCACGAAGGCCGGCAGCATGACTGCCGCGATGATGGCCAGGGTCACAATGAAGTTCGACCCGAACCAGTCCTCCTCCTGGCCCTTGTCGAGCATGATCTGGAGGGCGCCGATCCCGATCGCGAGCATGCCCAATCCCCAGAGATCCACGCGGCCGGCCGGGCGCCGGATGTAGGCAGGATCGGACAGGAAGAGGAAGATCATGATGAGACTAACGATCCCGATGGGGAGGTTGATGTAGAACACCCAGCGCCAGGAATAGGCGTCGGTGATCCACCCCCCCAAGGTCGGGCCGAGGATAGGGGCGGCGATGATCCCGAGGGACCAGAAGGCCATCGCCTTCCCCCGCTCCTCGACGGGGAATTCCTCCAGTAAGACGGCCTGGGACAGCGGTTGCAGCCCGCCGCCCGTGGTTCCCTGTAACACGCGGAAGAAGATCAAGAGCGGCAGATTGGGCGCCATGCCGCAGAGCGCGCTGGAGACCGTGAACCCCGTAACCACAGTCATCAGGAGTCGCTTGCGCCCGAAGTAATTTGCCAGCCAGCCCGAGATGGGCAGGACCACCGCATTGGCCACGAGGTACGAGGTCAACACCCATGTGGCTTCGTCCACCGTGGCGGAGAGGCTGCCGGCGATGTGCGGCAGGCTGACGTTCACCACGGTGGTGTCGAGCACCTCCATGGTGGCGCTGATCATGACGGCAATGGCGACGGGCCAGGGGTTCCTGCGCGGACGGGTCCTGGCAACGGAGTCCATAGGCTAAGCTTTCTGGCCGGATGCTATCGGGGCGCGGGGCAGTGCGCACCCTCCCAGATGAGCGAGGGCAGTTTCCCGGCAGCCGGATCGACTGTCCAAAGCGAGCCCCGGCTGTGGGCAAGGGGACGCGACGGCTTTAATGGCTCTTATCTCCACCAGTTCTCCCCATCAACGCCTGGGCCAGGTCTTCGATCAGGTCGTCGGGGTGTTCGAGGCCGACGGAAAGACGGAGAAGGTTGTCGGGGGTCCGGGTCTCGGGACCCTCCATTGAGGCCCGGTGCTCGATCAGGCTTTCCACGCCACCGAGGCTCGTCGCCCGGGTGAAGACCTTCACCTTCGCAGCCACCTCGAACGCCTTCTCTCGCCCGCCCTTCACTTGAAAGGCCAGCATCCCACCGGGGAGCGCCATCTGCCGGGCCGCGACCTCGTATCCGGGGTGCTCCTTCAGCCCCGGATAGTGGACCGCTTCAACCGCGGGATGCCCGCTCAAGAACGTGGCGACCCTCAGGGCGTTCTCCGAGTGCCCGCGCATACGATACGGCAAGGTTGGTACACCCCGCAGAACCAGCCAGCACTCGAACGGCGAGGGCACGGCGCCCCCCAGCGTCTGAATCTTCCTCATGCGCTGAAAGAACCCATCCTCCGCCCGCGCGATCACAGCTCCCCCCAGCACATCGCCATGGCCGCCCAGATACTTCGTCGTGGCATGGACGGTCAAGTCGGCGCCCAGCTCGAACGGGCGCTGCAGGACGGGTGTCGCCCAGGTGTTGTCGCAGGCGCAGAGCGCCCCGGCTTCATGGGCAATCTCCGCGATCCGCCCGATGTCGGTGATCTTGAGCAGGGGGTTGGACGGCGACTCCGCCCAGATCAGTTTCGTGTTCGCCCTGACGGCCTGCGCGACCTGCCCCGGTTTCGTCATGTCCACGAAGGACGCGTCGAGACCCCAGGACGCCAGGACTTCGCGCAACAGGCGCGCCGTCCCATGATACACGTCCGTCGGCGCGATGACGTGGTCCCCCGGCGAGAGCGCCTGGAACACCGTCATCGTCGCGGCCGACCCGGAAGAGAAGGCCGCGGCGGCGGCGCCTCCCTCCAGCGCGGCGAGGCACTTCTCCAGCGCGTCCCGGTTGGGATTGGCAATCCTCGAATAGAAATACCCCCGAGGGTAACTCCCGTCCGCCGCTCGTTCAAACGTGGTGGACAGGTGAATCGGAGGCGTCACCGCCCCGGTGGCGGGATCGGCCTCGCGGCCGGCATGCGCCGCCAGCGTCTCAAGTCTCATCTGCGCAGTTCTCCCATGGTCCGTACGCCGTTCGCATCCAAGCCGCCCGAGGCTCCACCCTCTTTGCTCAGCACTCCAGCGCCACCCGGATCGGCTGGCCGGATCGGGCAAAGTCCATGGCCTTGTTGATCTCCACCAGAGAGAAAGTGTGGGAGATGATCTTGTCGAAGGGATACTTGTTCCTGCACCGGACCAGGAAATCCAGCGCGCGCGGGATGACCCACTGCTCGTACACCGAGATCCCGGTGATGGCTTTGCTGAAGCGCACGGCATTGCCCGGGTCGATGGGGCCCTCCAGGTCCAGGTTGATGTTCCCGATGAGGGCGTAGCGGCCCCCGACCCGCGCCTGCCGCAGGCTCTTGTCCAGGACGGCCGGCGTCCCGCAGACCTCCACCACGACGTCGGCACCGACGCCCCGCGTGATGTCCTTGATCATCTCCAGCCGCTCTTCGCCGGACGTCCTCTCGACGTTGATCGTCACGTCCGCGCCGAAGGCCTTCGCCATCTCCAGGCGGTGGTCCCGCTTGTCCAGGCTGATCACGCGGGCCGCGCCCATCTCCCTGGCGACGGCAGCCCCGTACAGACCCAGGCCGCCCGCGCCGTAGATGACCACCGTATCCCCGAGCATGATCCCGACCTTGTGAAGGCTGTAGATCATCTGGGACAGCGCGCAGTTCACCGACGAGACCATGTGATCCGGCAGATCGTCCGGGACCTTGAACGTCTAGTGGCCCGGATGCACATAGTAGTACTCTCCGAAAGCGCCGTTGAAATGAGGCGGCGTGTCCGCAGGCACGCCGATCCAGCGGCGGTACCGGTTGGGGCACCTCGGCACGCCGGTATAGCAGGCCCAGCAGTGGCCGCACGGGCTGTAGTAGGAGTAGACCAGGCGGTCCCCCTCGTGGAGGGGCTGGCCGAGGGAGTCGGTCTTGACCTCGCTCCCCAGCTTGAGAATCGTTCCCATCATCTCGTGCCCCAGGATCTGGGGGATGCCGCCCTTGAGGCGCGGCCCGCGCCCCCCACGAAGTGGATGTCGGAGCCGCAGATGTTGGCCAACCTCAGCTTGAGCAGGATGCCGTCCGGCCTCACATCCGGCACCGGATATTCCCGGATCTCCAGCGGCTCGTGCGCCCGCCACCAGATCGCCGCTTTCCCCTTCATGCCCACCTCCTCGCGATCCGACAGTGATTTCCGACAGCGACAGGAGAACGAAGAGCGTCAGCGTCTGGTCCTGTCGCTCCTCTCGGCTCCCGGCTCTCGACTTTCCGTCACGGCTCGGCCGTGAGGATCTCCACCCGGCACTTCACCGCCTTGCGGAACGCCTCCGCGTCGGCCGCCGACCCCACGATGGCCGCGTAGTGCATGGGGATGGCCAGCTTGGGCTGGATGGCGTTGCAGGCCCTGACCGCCTCCTCGGCGGTCATCACGTAGGTCCCGCTCACCGGCAGGAGCGCGACGTCCACGCCCTTGGCGCCGGCCATCTCGGGGATCTCGTCGGTGTCGCCCGCGTGATAGAACCGCACGCCGCCGATCCCCAGGATGAATCCCACCTTGCCGTCCGCCTTGGGATGGAACGGGTTGCCCGGGGCCCGGAACTTGTTCACGTTGTACGCGGGGAGCACCTCCACCGTCACGCCGTCAACGGTCAGGCGGTCCCCCGGTGCGACCAGGCGGACGGCCTTGGGCTTGAGCGGTTTCACCGCCGCCTCGCAGGCGGCGATCGTGACGATGGTCGTCGCCGGGGTCACCACCTTCTTCAGGTCGTCAACGCTCAGGTGGTCGAAGTGCTCGTGGGTCACGAAGACGAGGTCGGCCGGCTCCGGCTTCGCGCCCAGCTTGAACGGATCCACGTAAACGACCTTTCCCTTCTTGAGCTTGAACCCATCGTGGCCCAGCCAGGTGATTTGAATGCCTTCGTGTTGCAGCATGGCGCACCTCCTGTCAGTTGCCGATCCGAATGCGTTCTCCCCCCACGTTTCGCGCTAAGAGGCTTGGATGCTGGGACGCCAATTGGCCTCAAGCGTCCCAGCGTTCTAGCCTCCCAGCCTTCTAGCCTCATTCACCCCGAACACCCGATTGTAGATCGCCCGCACCCGCGCCGTCTGCGCGGCGTAATCGTCCAGGAACTGCTCGCGCGCCGCCACCTCCGGCCGGGGCCGATAGCCCATGCGCTTGGCCAGCTTCTCCTGCTTGGCCGGCGCGGCCGGCAGGGTGTTCACGCTGAGATCGGCCACGATGCGCAGCCGGTTCTCCACCCGGCGCAGGAATCGGTAGGACTCCTCCAGGGCGGTCGCCTCTGCGGCGGGAAGCAACCCCTCGGCGCTGAGCGTCCGCAGGGCCTCCAGGGTGCTGGGCGTGCGCAATCCCGGGCGGGTCCGCCCGTGGCGAAGCTGAAGGTACTGCACCAAGAACTCGATGTCCACGATCCCGCCGCTGCCCAGCTTGACGTGGGCGCCCTTGTTCGCGGCGCCGGCGCGCTCGACCTCCATCCGCTGACGCATGGCCTGGATGCGCAGGGCGAGATCCGGCGGCTCCTCCCCCTCGTAGACGAACCGGTGCGTCCGCTCGAGGAAGGCGGCGCTCACCTCGGGGTCCCCGGCCACGGGACGCGCCTTGATGTAGGCCTGCCGCTCCCAGAGCTCGGCCAGCCGACTGAAGTGCGTCTCGAACGCCGCCAGCGGGAGGGCCAGCTCCCCCTTCTGTCCCCCCGGACGCAGCCGCGCATCCACCCGGTAGGCGGAGCCCTCCTGCGTGATGGAGGTGAGGGCCTTGGTGGTTCGGTCGGCGAGCTTGCTGAAGTATTCGGTGTGGCTGATGCGCTCCGGCCCGGTCGTCGTGCCGTCTTGCCGGTACACGAACACGACGTCCAGGTCCGAGGCGTAGCCCAGCTCCATGCCGCCCAGTTTGCCCAGCCCCACGATGGCGAACCCGGGCGGATCGGCCGCGCCGAAGCGCTCCGCGAGATCCTGCTGCGCAATCCGGAGGGCGGCCTCCAGACACGCCTCCGCCACGTGGGTCAGGACCCGATGAGTCTCCGTCACGTCGGCCTGGTCCAGGATGTCCTGGAGGCCGATGCGCAGCTCCTCCGCCTTCTTCACGCGGCGCAGGGCGTCCAGCCTGGCGCTGCCGGATCCGGCCCCGAGGAGGGCCCGCCGGAGGTCCGCCGCCACTCGCTCCCGGCCGTGGCGGGCAGCCGGCTCCGGCGCGAGGAGGGCGTCCAGCAACTCCGGTTGGCGCAGCAAGGTGGCGGACAGGAACTCGCTGGTGCCGAAGAGCCGGACCAAGAGGCCGAGCAGGCCCTGCGTTTCGGCCAAGAGGGCGACGAAGGTCGTCCGGGCCGCCAGCGATCCGATGAACCGCTCGAAGGTGGTCAGCGCCAGGTCGGGGTCCGGGACGTCGCCGAGGGCGGTCACCAGCCCCGGGCCGAGCCCTGCCAGGGCGCGGCGGGCCTCCGCGGAGGAGCGGGCGAAGGGCTGACCCTCGCGGATCGCCTGGAAGTTGCGGAGCGCCCGATCCAGATCGTCGAACCCCACGGGGGCCAGACGACCCCGCAGCTCCTCCACCGGCAGGTCGGCGCTGAAGAAGAGCGCCACGGGGTCGGCGGGCTCCTCGGCGGACTCCTCCTCACGCGGCCGCGTCGCCTGGAGGAAGGCATCGTACAGCGCCCGCACCGCGCCCGTGTGCCGCTCGTACTCCGTGAGCAGGCTCGCCGCGGGATCGGGGTGCTCCGGGGGCTGGTACCCCATGCGCCTGGCCAGGGTCGCCAGCTCACGCGGGGAATCGGGCAGCGTGTGCGTCTGGCGATCGTGAAGGATCTGGAGGCGGTGCTCCAGCCTTCGCAGAAAGATGTAGGCGCGCACCAGGGCCTCGTAGTCGGCATCGGCCATCAGGCCCTGCCCCATCAGCCGGTGCAGGGCCCGCAGGGTGTTCGCCTCCCGCACCCATGGATTCTTCCCGCCGTGCAGAAGCTGCAGCCCTTGGACCAGGAACTCCACCTCGCGAATGCCGCCGTAACCCAGCTTCACATTGCGGCGGGCGCGGCGATCCTCGCGAACCGCGAGGTTGATCCGCTCCTTCATGGCGCGGATCTCCTCCAGGGCGGAAAAGTCCAGATACTGCCGGTAGACGAAAGGCGCCACCAGGCGCTGGAACTTCTCCCCCAGGACGGAATCGCCCGCGATGGGGCGCGCCTTGATGAGCGCCTGGCGCTCCCACGTCTGTCCCCAGGACTCGTAGTAGATCTCGCAGGAGCGGAGGGAGGACGCGATCCCCCCCGAGCGGCCCTCGGGCCGGAGGCGCAGGTCCACGCGGTACAGGTGCCCCTCGGGCGTCAGCTCACCCACGCCCTTGGCCAGCATCTCTCCCAGCTTTCGGAAGAACTCGTGGTTGCCGATGCAGCCCAACCTGACCCCGCCCGCGCCCGGAATGCCGGCCGTCTCCCCCTCTCCCTCGTACACGAAGATGAGGTCGATGTCCGAGCTGAAGTTCAGCTCCCGACCTCCCAGCTTCCCCAGGCCCAGGATCACGAAGGGGCATTCGTGGGCGCGGACCGACTCGTCCGCCAGTTGGGGGATCCCGTGGCGCTGGATGAGTTCGCCCTGGCAAATCTGGTAGGCCGCCCCCAGGACCACGTCGGCCAGGTTCGACAGCTCCTCGGTGATCCCGGCCAGGGGCTGCCGGCCCACGAGGTCCTGCAGGCCGATGCGAAGGATCTCCTGCACCTTGAGCCGCCGCAGGGCGCCCCACTTCCCCTCCGGGGTGCGCGCCGCGCCGACGGCCTGCCGGGCCTCCTCCTCCAGCTCCTCCTTGCCCTTCGGACGGCGGGCAACCCCCGGCTCCAGCAGCCATTCGAAGAGCTGGGGATGGCGGACCAGGATGTCGCTCAGGAATTGGGAGCTTCCGAAGATGGTGAGGAGGAGGTACAGGATCCCCGGGTTGTCCCGGTACAGGCCCAGGACGAAGCGGCGATCCAGGGCCGCCTGGTGGAACCGCTCCAGGTTGTTCAGGGCCAGGTCGGGATCCGGCACGCGCCGCAGGCCGGTCAAGAGAGGGGAGATGATCGCCTCGAGCTGGGAGCGGGCCGCCGCGTCCGGCGCCAAAAGCTCGACGTTCTTCGCCGCCTGCTCGGGATGCTGGCAGCCGGCGGCGGCGAGCTTCTGGGAGAGTTGTGCCGTGGGGGTTTCCATGCCCTCTGCCAATGCAAAATGGAAAGCCGACAAGCGACAACGGACAATTTCAGAACGCAAGACGGCCGCATCCATCCTGCCGCTACCGCGCTTGTCAGGTTACCTTTGTCAGTTTGGATACTTCGTCAGGGGTCCACCCCCCTCGAGACCCCGCCTGAAAGATTTCCGCTGTTGGTCCATTCCAATCGTCCCGGAAGCGCACCCAAGCGTGCTTCATATACTGGTCTCGGAGGAGTGTCAAGACTTGCAGGATTTTTGTTGCAGGAATTCGTGGCTCCCGGACCTTGGCTGTCATCCTCCAACTGCGAGGGACCCTCGCACGTTTGGATTAGCCGACCGAACCCGGAGTGTCGGGGTCCCAAGGCTGAGCGAGGAGCAGCAATTCAGTGCTTGACCCAGGCCTCCTCGGCCTGGAGCGCACGATGGTGGGCGGGAATGACGATACGGTACACCTTCTCCGGCGGGCACACCCTGCCGTTCACTTCCAGCAAGCGCGACACCGGGATGCCGAACGCGCGCTCGTTCTCCTCGAGTAGCGGCCGGATCAGTTCCCAGTGCGCCGCGTCAAACGTGCCGAACTGGCCGCCGTTGAGCTGATCCTCACCGACCGTCTCGCGGGGATCGCGCATGAACACGGCCCCACCGGAGGCCAGGGAGAAGAGATTGCCTCCCGGGTACGGGGTGTCGAGGTCAACCAGCCAGCCGTCCGGGTTGAACGCCACACCGTTCAGGATCACGAATCCCCCTCCATGGAGCGGGTCGCCGGCCATGAAGCTCTCGGCCAGATAGTCCAGGCAGGTGCCGTTGATCACGACCCGGGGGTGGCCAACAGCATTGATCAAGGGCCGGCCTGCGGCGTTCCCCAGGACGAAAGCCTCCCCGCCCTTGGCGGCGTACATGAAGGTCTGGCCGACGTCACCGTGGACGATGAGCCTCCCCGCTTTCATGATCTGCGCCAGCTGATCCTGCGCCGTGCCGTGCACCACCACCTCGGCCCCGTCAATTCCCGAGGCCAGGTAGTCGCCCGACGACCCATACACGTCGATCCGCACCCCCGTGGTCCCGGGGCCCAGACCGACAGCAATGAAGCGATGCCCTTGCGCCCGCACGACCACCAGACGACGAAATCCGCTCTGGACCAGGCGGACCATCTCCCGGGCCAACGAGCCCGGCCCATCCGCTGCAAACCCCGAGGCGTCCAGCACCAACACCTGGGCTGCGTCACCGGGCTCCCGCGTGGTGCGCCCGTGGGCGTGAAAGGCGAACCCCGGCGAGGGCGCCATCCGGATGGCGTCGAAGATCTGGGACAGCCCGTCATCGAACAGGGAGAGCAAGCAACTGCGACGCAGGCCCCCGGTCGGATAACGACGGTCAATCAGGAGCGTGAGCGTATCCAGGGCGTGGCGGCGCCCGGCGTCATCCCCGAGCTGGCCGGTGAGGTCCTCTCGGAACACCAGGACCTGCTCGTAGGTCCAGGCAGGAAGTCGTTCAACAACCCGGGAAAGCACCTCCGGCGGGCTGCCCTGGATGGGCAGCGGCGATGCCCGGTAACCCCTCGACGGCGGGGCCCCCTCGTCCGGGAAGGGGCGAGAAGGGGCCCGGCGGTAGGGATGGGCACGCTCGCCGACCCCGATCGGGCGACCGAACTTGTCGGTGCAGACCAGGCGGCCCCCGCCTCGCCCGTCGCGCGTGACGGTGAAGACGAAGGCGCCGCCGTCGGTGTGACTTCCCCCGCGTGCGTTCCAGGCCCGATCCGGACGGGACCAGAAGCGCGGATCCTCGGCGGCCAGGCTCTCCAGCGCCGCGTCGATCGCCTGCTTCTCCGAGGCGGCGAAGCCGATGGCGGGCTGGCCCGGCCCGCCGCCCTGAAGGGCGAAGACCTGCGGACGCAGCATGCTGGTGTCGGTGATCCCGATCAAGCGGGCAACCCGCGGGCCGCCCCCGTCCCTCGCCGACTGGGCGATGAGAAAGAACCACGGGCCGTCCGGTGAGCCGTGCATGTGGACGGTTTGCAGCATGCGGTAGATCTCGCGCTTGTCCGCGGGGAGCATGGCGAAGTCGCGCTCCGTCGTGGGGGCCAGCGCCTCGATCACATACTCCAGCGGATAGCCGTACGTCCGATGCAAGAGGTCGAACATCAGGACGGAGACCTCGGTATCCGTCAGGAACAGCGGGTGGATGTTCCGCTGCGCTAGTGTTGTGTAACTAACGCTGCTTTACAACGATCGACCTTCGCCATGATCATGTCAGCGCTCTTGGTCCAGACGAAGCGTTTGGGAGCGCGGTTGTACTCATCGAGGTACTCCTGGATCGCGGCCAGGAGCTCCTTGACGCTGGCGAAGCTGCCGCGACGGATGCGCTTCTGGGTGATCTCGCGGAACCAGCGCTCGACCAGGTTGAGCCAGGAGCTGCCCGTGGGCGTGAAGTGGAGATGGAAGCGCGGGTGGCGGTGGAGCCAGCGCTGGACCGGGGGGCTCTTGTGGGTGCCGTAGTTGTCCACGATGAGATGCAGGTCCAGGGCCGCCGGCGTCTGCTGATCGAGGGTACGGAGGAAGCGGAGGAACTCCTGGCTGCGGTGCCGGGGCAGACACTGGCCGATGACCTTGCCATCGAGCAGGCAGAGGGCCGCGTAGAGGGTGGTGGTCCCGTGGCGCTTGTAGTCGTGGGTCATCGTGCCGCAGCGGCCCCGCTTCATCGGCAGCCCCGGTTGGGTCCGGTCGAGGGCCTGGATTTGGCTCTTCTCGTCCACCGACAGGACCACGGCCCGGTCCGGCGGATCGAGGTACAGCCCCACCACGTCGCGCAGCTTCTCGACAAAGTGGGGATCGCGGGAGAGCTTGAAAGTCTCCACCCGGTGCGGCTGCAGCCCATGCTGCTTCCAGATCCGCTGGACCGTCATGTGGGAGAGGCCCTGGGCCTTGGCCAGGGTGCGGGTGCTCCAGTGCGTCGCCCCCCGCGGGGTACTGCGCAAGGTCGCCTCGACCACCCGCTTCACGACCGCAGGCGAGAGAGCCTTCTTGCGGCCCGGCCGCGGCGCATCCTTCAGCAGCCCGGGCGCCCCCCGGGCCTGAAACCGGCTCCGCCACAGCAGCACCGTCGGGCGACTGGTGCCCAGCCGCGCCGCGATGGCGTTGTTGGGGACGCCCTCGCTGGCCAGCAGGACGATCCGGGCCCGCAGGGCCACCTTCTGCGGTGTCTTGCCCGAGTTCGCCAGGAACCGGAGTCGCTTCCGCTGATTCTCGTCGATCGTGAGCGCCCGCGCTGGAGTAAACATGAGCCCTTGTACACATACAGCACCTGATTGTCAAGCTATTTCTGTTACAGCACACTAGGTAGGTGCAGACCGAGGCGTAATTGGCGAAGTCCCCGTTGTGCACCAACGCCTCGTGCAGCCCGACGAATGGATGGGCGCCCCCGGGGTGCCAGACCCGCCCTTTGGTGGGATAACGGTGATGCCCGATCCACACCCGCGCGTGGACGTCCCGCAGCCCATAGGCCCGGATCACGTCATCCCCGTAACCAACCAGCTTGAGGACGAGGAGATCCTTGCCGTGGGACAGGACGAAGGCGCGCTTCTCGCCGAGCGAGGTGTAGAAAGCGGTGTTCAGCCGGTAACTGTTCTGATAGACGAATTCATCCTGGATGACGTCCGCGGGCACGCCAGACAGCCGGTGCTGCGAGGCGAAGGCCTCCACCGCATCCGGGCGGACGCGAATGAAGTAGGCGACGACCGTTGGAGGTCGGATCGGCAGTCCGGACACCTCATCCATCGGGAAGTGCACCCCGTGATCCACGATGAAGAACGGCTCGATGTGGTCCCGCTCGACGGCCGCGCGTGCCGAGGCATCCAGGTAGGCGATGGCCAGCACGTAATCCTCTCGCAAGATCTTGTGCGTGACGCCGAACTCCTCGGGCTTGAGCCCCACCAGTGCCACCCCGCCCCCTTTGCCGTTGCCGCGGTTGCGCATCTGGTCGAGGGCCCGGAGTAGGTGGCGGCCCGCCACGAGCTCGCTGCAGGCCATCCCGATGACGCCGCAGCCCCCTTCCGCCTCTGCCTTGCGCAGGGGCGATCCCGGCTGGAACGTCTGGCCGAGATCCCGCCGGGCAGCAATCACCCGCGCGATTTGCTCACGCGCAGTCATCCGATCCTCGCGAGACACGTCGCGCTCCTGTCGGCCTACCCGATGGCGCCGCCGGGCTTTCGGTACCTCAACAGATCCGTCCGGCCCCGCAGCGCGCGCACGCTGGTCAGCCCGAACCGGCGCAACAGTTCGCACAGTTGGCTTTGGAACGAGGCGTACACGTTGCTGATGCGGTCGGCGCCCCAGGCCGGCTCGATCAGCAGAGAAAGCTCCGGATCGGTCGTCGTGATCCCATAGGGACAGCCGCGGCCCCGCTCACAGTTCGAGCATCGGGTGCAGCCCAGTGCCACGAGCTCCGTCGTGCCCAACGCGCACCCGTCGGCCCCCAGAGCGATGGCCTTGGCGATGTCGTGAGCGGTGCGGATACCCCCGCTCGCCATGATGACGATTTCGTCACGAACCCCCTCGGCCACGAGGTACCGATGGACCTTGGGGATCGCGTACTCGATCGGCATGGCGATGTCCTTCTTGGCCACCTCGGGCGCGGCGCCGGTCCCTCCGTAGGATCCGTCGATCTGTAGGATGTGGGCGCCGGCGTAATAACTCCCTACCGCCACCATGTCAATGTCGGTCGGGGTCGAAACCTTGACCGCGACCAGCGCCTGGGGATTCACCGTCTTCACCCAATCCACGTGCTTGCGATGATCCTCGACCGAGTAGACGCTGTGGAACGGGAAGGGGGAAAACAGGCTCACCCAGGGGACCGCCTCGCGCATCTTGGCAACCGCCACCGTGGTCTTGTCGGCGAGCAGATGCCCGCCCAGGCCGGGCTTGGCCCCTTGGGCGTACTTGAATTCGACGATGGGGGCGAATTGGATGGTCTCTTCCCGGATGCCAAACATGCCCGTGGCGATCTGGGTGATCACGTGGTCCCGGTACGGGATCAGCGATTCCGGATACCCGCCCTCGCCGGTGCAGGTGAACGTCTGCCACCGCTGGGCGGCTATCACGCGCGCCACCATTACCTGCTCGCTCACCGAGCCGAAGGACATGCCGGCCCCATACCACGGAATGGGTATGTCGATCTTCGGATCGCAGGGGCGGCGGTTGAGGGGTATGGACAGGTCGATCGGCGTGACGGCAGGCAGCCACTGCGACTCGGCAAGGAACCGGAACTCCAGCCGGTCGAATCCGCCCCCCGAGGCGCCCACCCGGTACTCGGAACCGTCGGCGGGGGGTAGGCCCGTCTCAGCTTGGGTCCAGGTCGCAAGGATCAGATCGGCGGTCCAGCGCCGGTCCCCGAGGGCCGGGGGCGGCGAACTCCTCCGCGGCCAGTCCTGGAATCCCCGACGCAGGGCCGCAACGTGCCGCTCGGTGATCAAAGCCTGCGAGGGATTTTCCTCGGATGATGCGACCATCCTACCCCTCGAATCCAGCGATGTCGGCGAAGGCGTCGCGCTCCAGGTCCTCCTGGAACATGGCTCGCCCTAATTCGCCGCGAAGCCTTCGGACCTCGCGCAGGCCCATGGCGCCCAGGATCTCCAGGATCTGGTCTCGCCAGGCAGCCACCAGGTTCGTCAGCCGCTGAGCGGCCCAGGCCGGCTCGAATTCCGGCATCCGGATGACGGCCGAAGCCCGACTCACACACTCGCCTTCGAAGCCGGCCTGCAGCGCCGCCAGCACCGCGGTGTCCAGGGCCACGGCGTCCAGGCCGCAGATGATCGCTTTGGCGACGTCGGATGCGGTGATGACGCCGCCGCTCCCGATCAGGACCGTTTCCTCTCGCAGTCCGTCCTTGACCAGTGAGGCATGGGCCGTACGGATGGCGTCGCGCGCGAATGGCCCGCCGCACCGGCCATGGTAATCCGCCGTGAGGTGGAACAAGCGGACGCCCGCGCACATCAGGGGCATCAGATCGCGCTCGAGAGGAATCCGCACGAACACCGCCGTTTCGGGGAAGCGTTCGCGAATCGTGTGGAAGGCGGACTCTTCCCACGCATCTAGCTCCGCTACCTGGGGAGGACCGGGGAGCCGTTGCAGCAGCTCTATCTCCGCTGGTGTTGCCAGGGGAGCAATCGCGGGCCCGTGCAGTCCGAGGTCCAGCACGCAGCGGACTGGGACGATTGCCAGGGTCTGGAGGCGAGCCGCTGCCTCCACCAGGCCCCGGTACAGGGTCGCCGACTCGGCCGCCACGGCAGGCACATCGAAGAGGAAGGGGATCGGCAGGTTGAGGCTGCGCGGCACGGGTCCGCAGGGATTGCCAGCCGCGTCGAAGGTGAGGAAGGCAGGCCGCTCTCCCACGTCAACCGCGGTGGAGATGAACTCCCGCCCGTGGATTCCATCTCTGGTCGGGCGGACGATCTCCGACATGTCGGTCCACATGCTGTCCCAACCCTGACCCGCAAAGGCACCCCGGTACCCCGCGCCGCGAACCGGGATTTGGCCAGTGGCCGCCTCCTGCATCACCGTATCCACCTTGTCGGGAGTGAAGTACGAGTCTCCGAGCCGTGCGCGCTGGGGATTCGGGCGGATCTGAACAACGTCTGGATGCTCCACCGTACAGCGCAAGCATCCCACGCAGAAGGCGGGCCGAACGGCAAATCCGCCCACCGGGCCGGAAAAGGTGCCATAGACGCAGGGCCGGCTGCTGACTACGGCCAGGTTCGCATGGTAGTAATACAAGTCCTTGAGCAGCAGCGCGGCCAGCCGCGTGCGCTTGACCTCGACGCGGAACCGGTTCGGGTGCGGAGCGATGTCGGGAGCCGGCTGGGGGGAAATGTGGTACCGAGCGTAGCTGCTCGAACCCATCTCAGATGTGCCGCGGGATTGGCCGGCTCAGGCCGGCGAAATGCACAAGAGGCCTTCGCTCCCGTCCGAAGAGGGACTGCGACTCGTCAATCCCCCTCCCTGGAGGAGGCCTTCAGGTCGCATGTACGATAGCAGGGCCGCGCTTGCCGGTCAAACGCAATCTGGGGAGTCATTCCCGTAACCAGACCGCACCCAGTGAGGCGCATGGAAGATCGTGCCGGAGCCTTCCCAGCGAGGGCAGGCTCTGCCCGCCCCGCACGGCCCGTGGCCACGGGGCGTTTCCCGGGAGCAGGCAACCGTCTCTTGCCAGATCTCGATGCGCGAGGAATCGAAAACTTCCATTGGCGTCAGGTGTGCCACGCGTACCACATCAACGCGGACGGAGCCGAACGAAAACGCCCCGCGGGCGCACGGCCCGCGGGGCGTCGGCACGGAGGGAGGAAGAGATTGTGCCTAGATGTCGTAGTACAGCACGAACTCGTACGGGTGCGGGCGGAGGCGCACCGGATCCACCTCGCGCTTCTGCTTGTACTCGAGCCAGGTTTCCACGGCGTCCTGGGTGAACACGTCGCCCTTCAGCAGGAACTCGTGGTCGTTCTCCAGGGCCGCGAGGGCGGCTTCGAGCGAGCCTGGCACCGACGGCACCCCCTTCAGTTCTTCCGGTCCCAGCTCGTAGATGTCCTTGTCCAGCGGCGAGCCGGGGTCGATCTTGTTCTGAATGCCGTCCAGGCCGGCCATGAGCATGGCCGAGAAGGCCAGGTACCCGTTGCAGCTATTATCGGGGAAGCGCACCTCGATGCGCTTGGTCTTCGGATTCGGCGAGTACATGGGGATGCGGATGCCGGCACTGCGGTTGCGGCTGGAGTAGGCCAGGTTGACGGGCGCCTCGAAGCCGGGGACCAACCGCTTGTACGAGTTCGTCGTGGGTGCCACCAGGGCGCACAGGGCCGGGGCGTGCTTGAGGATCCCGCCGATGTACCAGAGCGCCATGTCCGAGAGCCCGGCATACCCGTTGCCGGCGAAGAGGGGCTGGCCGCCCTTCCACAGGCTCTGGTGCGTGTGCATGCCGGAGCCGTTGTCGCCGAAGATCGGCTTGGGCATGAGGGTGACGGTCTTCCCGTGCTTGCGGGCCACGTTCTTGATGATGTACTTGTACCACATGAGGCTGTCGGCCATCCGGGTGAGGGTGTTGAAGCGCATGTCGATCTCGGCCTGGCCGGCCGTGGCTACCTCGTGGTGCTGGGCCTCCACCGCGATGCCGATCTTCTCCATGGTCAGCACCATCTCGCTCCGGATGTCCATCATGCTGTCGGTGGGCGGGACCGGGAAATACCCCTCCTTGTACCGGGCCTTGTAGCCCAGGTTCGGCCTTTCTTCTCTGCCGGTGTTCCACTGCCCTTCCGCCGAGTCGATGTAGTAGTAGCCGCAGTTCTCCCGGAAATCGTACCGGATGTCGTCGAAGATGAAGAATTCCGCTTCGGGGCCGAAGTAGGCGGTGTCGGCGATGCCGGTAGACCTCAGATAGGCCTCGGCCTTCTGCGCGATGTTCCGCGGGTCGCGGGTGTACTTCTCTTTGGTGATGGGGTCCACGATGTTGCAGATGAGGCTGAGCGTCGGCGTCTCGGTGAAGGGGTCCATCACCGCCGTCGTGGCGTCCGGGATGACGAGCATGTCGCTGGCATGGATTGCCTGCCATCCGCGGATGGAACTGCCGTCGAAGCCGAACCCCTCTTCAAAGGAGGCCTCTTCCAGCTGGGAAATGGGCACCGTGAAGTGCTGCCATATCCCGGGGAAATCCATGAACTTGAGATCGACCATCCGCGCGCCCTGGTCCTTGGCGAACTTCACGGCTTCTTTTGGTGTCATGATCCCTCGCTCCTCCCGCAGTGGGGCCCGCACCTCACGGGCGCGGGCCGGGGTCCGGACTACCGCTGATCGCTCACGGGCGGGCCGACGACTCGAAGCCCCGGGCCCGGTCTAGATAGCCGCCTCGCCGCGCTCGCCGGTGCGGATGCGAATGACCTCCTCGCAGGGCAGGATGAAGACCTTCCCGTCCCCGATCCGGCCGGTCTTGGCGGACGACTGGATCGTCTCCACCACCTTGTCGCACTTGCTGTCCGGGACCACGATCTCGATCTTCACCTTGGGCAAGAAGTCGATGGTGTACTCGGCGCCCCGGTACAACTCCGTGTGGCCTTTCTGCCGCCCAAAGCCCTTCACCTCACTCACTGTGATCCCTTGGATGCCGACCTCGGCCAGGGCGTTCTTCACCTCGTCCAGCTTGAACGGCTTGATGATGGCTTCGATTTTCTTCATGTGTCTCCTCCCACCTTATACACCCTGAACATCCTGCTTCGAGGGAGCAAACCCTATGCCAAGCTCCCTCTCTCCATGAACGACTGGTTTGCTTCACACAACCTCTTGCTGCAGCGCGCTTTGCCACGCTTTGCGTGGTTGGCCCCGCGCGCCGGACGGCGCACCCGTCCTCCCGCCTGCCACGTGACTAGGCACCCTGCCTCGACGCTGCCGCTTTTTTCACCAACCTACGGATCGCCGAGAAGCTCGTGGATCTTCTCTTTCAGCTCCGTGAGATCGGCCGACTTGGTCAGATAGGCGTCGCTGGCCCACGTCCCGAAGTCGTACTTGAAGTCGCCGTAGGCCGTGCAGATGATGATGGGCAGGTCGCGGTGGATCTCGCGCACGCGCCGCAAGAGTTCGACCCCATCCATCCCGGGCATCTTGATGTCAACGGTCATGAGATCGGGCCGGCCCTGCTGCACCATCCGAAGCGCCTCGTGGCCATCCGCAGCCACGGTCACCTGATAGCCCGCCTCCCGCAGCTCCTCCTGATACAGGAGCCGGATGTCCTCCTCGTCATCTACCACCAGGATGCGTTTCATGAACGCCCCTCCGCGTGTCTTCCCATTCGCCACGTGTTGCGCCTGTCCGACACCGGACCCCCCAGCCTGCGCGGAGACCGCCGGCAGAGCGGCCCGGCGTCGCCCCCTGTCAAGCAGCCACCGCTCCCCGGGGCGCTTCGGTCACGACGGGCAGTCTGATGCGGAAGGTGACCCCCTGGCCCGGCCGGTTGTCCACGTCCACCCCGCCCCCGTGGGCCCGCGCGATCCTGCGGACCAGCGCCAGGCCCAGGCCCGTCCCCTCCTCTTTGGTGGTGAAGAAGGGGTTGAACACCTCCTGCAGGATCCCCTCCGGGATGCCGCCTCCCGTATCGCCCACGCTGACCTCCACCCATTCCTCCGGGGCAAGTTGAGTGGTCGATTCGTCAACTGGTCGAGCGGTCACTTCGTCGGCGCCATCGGATTCGGTTCCCCCCGGTTGACCATTCGACGAATCGACAAGTTGACCGCCGTCCTGACGGACGGCGCGCGTGCCGAGGGTAAGGGTTCCGCCGTCGGGCATGGCCTCCAGCGCGTTGGTCATGAGATTCAGGACCGCCTGCTTCATCTGCACCGGATCCAGGGGCAGGACCGGCGCCCGCTCTCCCAGATCCATGCGTAGGTGCACGCGCTGCGTGGCGATCCGCTCCGCGAACAGGACTGCGCAATCCTGGAGCAGCGCGTGCAGGTCGGTCTTCACCCGGGCCATTCGGACCTCGCGGGACAGGCCCTGGACGTCCCGGACGATCCGCTCCAGGCGGTCCACCTCGAGGGCGATGATCCGGGCGTACTGCCCTTCCGGCTCCCGGTCCAACAGGCGCCGCACCAGCCGGCGCGCGAACCCCCCGATGGAGACCAGGGGGTTCCTGATCTCGTGGACGACGTGAGTGGCCATCTCGCCCAGGGTCGCCAGCCGTTCGCGGTGGAGGAGCTGATGGTGGGTCCGCTGCACCTCCAGGCTGGCCTCCTCCAGGCGGGTGTACATCCGAGCGCTCTCCACCGCCAACCCGGCCTGGATGGCGAAGACGGAGAGAAACTCCAGGTCCTCGTCGGTGATGGGTTTCCGGTTGAACTTGTTGTCCACGACGATCACGCCCACCACCTTGCCCTTGGCCACCAGGGGGACGCTCGCGAACTCGTCCACGTCCAGGCGGCCCTCCCACTCCGGCGAGATTCGGGGATCCTTCCGCGCGTCGGTGATCCGGAACGGCCGGCCCTCCAGCGCGGTGAGGGCCAGGACGCCCGCCCCCGGCCGCAGCGGGATCACGAGGCTCCGCGCCAGGCGATTGAAGGGGCCGTCCGCGCCGTGGTGGAGGTCCGCCGCCCGCTCGGCGATCACGTCGCGCAACGACTGGGTCGTCGAGCCCACCGCGGTCCAGACCCGCGCCGCCTCCTCGCCCGAGCCGGGGCCCACCCCCATGCGTCCCTCCAGGACGTTCCGCGACTCGTCCACGAGGAGCAGGATGGCCCGGTTGAACCCCAGGCCTCCGCCGAAGGTGACGCCCGTCAGGATCACCTCCAGGAGGGCGTCCAGGTGCATGGTCTCCTGCATGGCCATCCCGATCTCGTTCAGGATCGAGATCTCCCGCAGTTGCATCAAATTGTCCTGGGCCAGGCGTTCGGCCTCGTGGAACAGGCGGGCGTTCTCGATGGCGATGGCGGCGTGCTGGGTGAACGACTTCAGCAGGCCGATCTCATCGGCGTCGAAGGCGCGGTACACACGCCGGGAGGCGCTGAGCACGCCCAGGGCCCGGTCACCCAAGAGCAGCGGGATGACCGCCACGCTCTTCACCCCGACCTGCTGGGCCCAATCCCGCTCGAGGTACCGGGCATCGTTGCTGGCATCGGCCAGCGCGATGACTCCCTGGGAGCGGAACACGGTCCCCACCACCCCCTCGCCGGGCTGGAACGTCTCCCGGGGAAAGGGGAGAAGGTCGGGGGCCCCCGCGCTCGCCTGCAAGCACAGGAGGCCGGTCGCCTCTTGCCACACGTACACCCGGGCTAGGGCCAGGTCCAAGAGGTCGACGGCCGCCTGCACCACGTAGTCGAAGACCCGCTGGAGGTCGAGGGAACTGGTCACCGTCCGGCTGAGCTGACTCAGGGCATTCATCCGGGCGCCCCGCATCCTCGCCTCCTCGAAGAGGCGGGCGTTCTCGATGGCAATGGCCGCCTGATCGGCGAGCATCTGGAGCAGGCGGAGGTCATCGGGCGAGAAGCGCTTGCCGACCTCTGTGGTGCGGGAGTGGAGGACCCCCAGCAACCGTTCCCCGAAGAGGACAGGCGTTGTGATGGTCGCCACGACATCGGGGAACTCCGCCAAGGCGTAGGGCGAGGTCTGGTAGTCATCCAGGATTATGGGCTTGCGGGTGTGGGCCACGGCCCAGTTCACGCCCCGGTCCGATCCCCAGTTCTGCTTCCGGACCCGCTCCGCCTCCGGGCCCATGGCTGCCCCGTAGCAGAGCCGCTGGTTCGCCTCGTCCCAGAGGATGATCTGGGCGAATTGGTTTCCCAGGAGGCGCATGGCGCCCGCGACCACGGCCTCCAGAACGGCCGAGAGTTCCAGCCGGGCCGTGATGGCCTGCCCGATCTCGCGCAGCGCCGCCAGCTCCGAGGCGCGACGTTCGGCCGCGCTGAAGAGCCGCGCGTTCTCGATGGCGACGGCCACCTGCGTCCCGAGCGTCACGAGAAGCTGGAGATCGGTCTCTCCGAATTCCGCCGGCCCCACGGAGCCGTCCCCCATCCGGTCGTACAGCCCCAGGGTCCCGACCACGACTTCCTGGCCAAACAGCGGCGCACACACCGCCGACGCCGGCTGACTGCCCGCGTGCTCGGCAAACGGCGGACTCTGCCGGAGGTCCGGAATCAAAACTGGCGCCCTTCCCTGACGGACCACCTCCGCCAGTGGCCCATCGGCGGCGGCGCAGGCCGCTCCCCCTCCCACGTCGAAGCGAGAGACCTGTCGAAGCTCCGCGGTCTCACCCACCGCCAGGCGCAGGATGGCGGTCCGAGCCCTGAGGGCCGTGGCGGCCAGACGGGTGATCGACTGTAACACCTGATGGAAATCCAGGGTGGAGCTGAGGGCGTACCCTACCTCGTACAGGGCCGAGACCTCCGCCAGGCGATACCGGGCCTGGTCGTAGACCTCGCACCCGTGCACCAGGGGGCAGCCCGTGAGGAAGGCGGCCCGGATGGGTTGCGCCAGGCTGGAGGCCACCATCGCCAGGGCCTCGGCCTCCTCCTGGTCGAAGCTCGCCCCGGGGTCCCGGCACACCTCCACGATGCCCAGGCACGAGTCGCCGACCCCGATGGGAGCCCGTAGAAGCCCCGCACCTCGGACCGGGCCAGAGGCGTCGGCCACCCCGTCCATGCGACGGGAGGCTCTTTCGGGTCCAGGGGCGTCGTCTCCGCGGTATGCCCACAGCGTGAGCGTCGGCTTGCCCCGCTGACGCAGATAAACGGCGCACTCCCTCGCCCGGTAGAGGTCGCGCAGCCTCATGGTCACATGCTGCAGCCAGATCCAGAAAGGCGTTGCGGGATCACTCCATTTCCCGCATTCCTCCAGGATTCGATCGGCCTGCTCGCGGGGAGTCATGAGTCCACCCGGGATCCATCAGGCGTGCATTGGACGCTCGCCCTGTGTCATGGAGGGCCGGTTCGAACGCGAGGCCGAGGCGCTGGTCACACCGGGGCCGAGAAACCGGGAGCCGAGGGCGCGCCAGCGTCCGGAGGACGAGATCGGACCCTGGCCTCCCGCAGGACCCGCGCGACCGCTTCCCGCGGGCGTGGCCGCCCGACGGAAGAGGCCGTCACACCTTGGCCTCGCGAAGGAATTTCGCAGCCTCTTCCGGCGGGGTGGGATTGATATAAAACCCGCTCCCCCATTCAAAACCGGCAACCCGGGTGAGCTTCGGCAATACCTCGATGTGCCAGTGGTAGTGGCGCCCGTCAGTCTCGCGCAGGGGGGAGTTGTGGACCATGAGGTTGTACGGGGGGTTCGTCAGGACCTTCTCGTTTCGCAAGACCAGCTCCCGCAGGATCTTGGAGAGGCTCACGTACTCGTGTTTCTGCGCGTCCTCGAAGAACGGATCGTGGGTCTTGGGCAGAATCCAGCTTTCGAACGGGAAGCGGGCGGCGAAGGGCGCGATGGCCACGAAGTCCTCGTTCTCGCTGATGAGACGCACGCCCTGGTTCACCTCTTGCCGGATGATGTCGCAGAAGGCGCAACGCTCCTTGTAATTGTAGTACTCCTTGGCCCCCTGCAACTCCTCCTGCACCTGCTTGGGGATGATGGGCGTGGCGATGAGCTGGGAATGGGGATGCTCCAGCGACGCGCCGGCCGCCTCGCCGTGATTCTTGAAGATCAGGATGTAGCGGAAGCGCTGGTCCTTCTTCAAGTCCAGGATCCGATCGCGGAACGCCCAGAGGACGTCCTCCACCCTCCGCTCCGACAGGCTGGCCAGGGTCTCGCCGTGCTCCGGCGTTTCGATGATGACCTCGTGGGCGCCGATCCCGGTCATCTTGTCGTACATCCCCTCGCCCTGGCGGTTCAGGTCGCCCTCGATCTGGAGCGCCGGAAACTTGTTCGGCACGACGCGGACGTGCCAGCCCGGCCCGTTGGGCATGCCGCCGTTCAAGCGGTAGGCCAGGACCTCGGGCGGCGTCTTGTCCTCGTTCCCCGCACAGAAGGGGCAGAAGCCGGTGCGCTTCCGCTCCGGCTCGGTGCCGAAGTCCGAGGGCCGCTTGCCCCGCTCGGTGGAGATGATCACCCAGCGCGACGTGACCGGGTCTTTTCGCAGTTCAGGCATCCACCGATCCTCCCAAATCTCCCCTCACCCGTGACGCGCCGAACCTTAGAGTAGCACGTCCGGAAAGTCAAGGCCGGGGGGCGGCTTCCGTCCACCCGTTTTGCGTCCCATCGAAAGGATGTGGGGGCGTGATTCGTCACACCCCCACAGGATCCATGGCGGCCGGCTCAGCGGACTGTGATCGTGCCCCAGATGCGGTTGCTGGCGTTGCCCCGCTTCGTGACGACGTACAACTCGAGCAGCCGGACCCCTTCAGCGGACCAGCGCAATGGCACCTCCGCTGTCCCGGCCACCTGCCCGTCGTAGTCGCGCAGGTCCATGGGGATGGTCTGGAGGCCTTGATAGAATTGGAACTGGCTGATCCCCCGCTCGATGATGAATCCTTCCTGCAGATCGGCCGAGCCCACCTCGAAATAAAAGCTCATCTGGGTAATCTCTCCGGCCCGGATCACGTCCGGAGCGAACCGTAGGTTGGCGATCCGGGGTACCCCCGGGCCGGGAGGCGTCTCGGGGTGTCCCCCGAAGAGTGAGCAGGCGCAGAGCAGCCCCAGGACGAGGACGAGGGCGCATGCGTTGCGAACGCCGGTGATTCTCATGATGATCCTCTCCTGGAGATGCCGGAGCCGCCGACCGCCGCATCGGCCCACGCCAGGACCGGGGTTGGGTTCGGGTCGGGCTAGGGGTAGATCCCTCGCAGTTTGGTCGCCTGGGCCACGCGGGTCACGGCCTCCATCAGGGCCGCCGTCCGGAGGTCCACGCCTTCCTGCTGCGCCAGCCGGAGCGTCCGGTGAAAGGCCGTTGTTAGTATATCACGCAACCGCGAATTTACCTCGTCCTCTTTCCAGAAGAAGAACTGGAGGTCCTGCACCCACTCGAAGTAGGAGACGATGACTCCCCCGGCGTTGGCAAGGATATCGGGGACAATGAAGATCCCCCGCTCCCGCAGGTGGCGATCCGCTTCCGCCGTCGCGGGGCCGTTAGCGCCTTCCACGATCAGGCGGGTCTGGACGGCGCCGGCGTTGTCGGCCGTCAGTTGTCCTCCCAGGGCCGCCGGGATCAGGATCTCGCAGGGAAGCAGGAGCAGTTCCTCGTTGGAGATCGGCTCGCCCTCCGGGTACTGGCGGACCCACTGCCCCGCCCGCACCACCGCCAGGAGCGCCGGGACGTCCAGCCCCTCGGGATTGTAGATCCCTCCCTGGACGTCGCTCACCGCTACCACACGACAGCCCATCCCGTTGAGCATCCGGGCGGCCACCGATCCCACGTTCCCGAAGCCCTGAACCACCACCCGCGCCCCCGCGAGCGGCAGGCCGAGGTGCGCCATGGCCTCGGCGGTCACATAGGCCACGCCGCGTCCGGTGCTCTCCACCCGGCCCAAGGATCCTCCCAGGAGCACCGGCTTGTTGGTCACCACCCCCGGCACGGTGGTCCCCCGCTGCATGCTGTAGGTATCCATGATCCAGGCCATGACCTGCTCGTTGGTCCCCATGTCCGGCGCCGGGATGTCGCGGTCGGGACCGATGCACAAGTAGATCTCCGAGGCGTAGCGGCGCGTCATGCGCTCCAGCTCGCGAGGGGAGAGCTTCAACGGATCGCAGCGGACGCCCCCCTTGGCCCCGCCGTATGGGAGCCCCATGAGGGCGCATTTCCATGTCATGAGCATGGCCAGGGCCGTGACCTCTTCCAGGTCCACATCCGGATGGTACCGGATCCCACCCTTGCTGGGCCCCAGCGTCATGCTGTGTTGGACCCGGTATCCCGTGAAGACCTCCAGGCCGCCCGCGTCGTTCCGGACCGGGACCGAGACGATGAGAGACCGTCGTGGATGGCGCAGGTGTTGTCGGATCTGCGGCTCCAGGTCGAGCCATCCCGCCACCTCGTCAAATTGCGTGAGTGCCGTCGCCAGCATGCTCATCACGCGCTCCTGCGAGCCGGCCCCTGGTTCATGTGCTGGTGTCCACTCGCGCCATCACGTCGTTCGCCTCCACGGCGTCCCCCTCGCGGACGCTCACCTCGATCACGCGCCCCGCCCGCGGCGCCGCCACCTCGAATTCCATCTTCATCGCCTGCAGGCGGAAGAGCGCCTGCCCGGCGGCCACTTCCGCCCCCGCCTCGACCAGCACCTTCGACACCACGGCGGGCATCGGGCTGCGCACCGCGGCGAGACCCGACGGCGCGGCCGCCCTCGGGGCCGTCGCGACGTCCGCGCCCTCCCGGTCGAGCCAAATCGCGCCGGGCACCTCTCCTAACTCGGCAGCATAACTCCAACCCTCGGCGCTGACAAGATGCGAGGGCAACGCGGCGAGATCCGCCTCGATCTCGCCGTTGATCCCTTGCGCCTCCGCCACGGACACGGCCCGAAAAGTCAGGCGGTCTCCCGGCAGCAGTTGGGCCACCACGGCGATGTCGGGTTTGATGACCGTGGCAATCTTTGGATACCCACCGGTGGTCTGCCGGTCCGCCAGCAGAATGATCGGCTTGCCATCGCCCGGGACCTGGACCCCACCCAGCGGCACCCAGTCCGAGATGATGTCCGCCGAGCCCCTGTGGGCGATCACCGGTCCGTCCAGCCGGTAGCCCATCCGATCCGCGTGCGGGCTGACCCGGTAGGTGGATTCGAGGAAGGTGCGGCGCCCCGCCTCGGTGAAGGCGTCGTCCTGCGGCCCCATCACCACCCGGAGCGTCACCGGTCCCCCATGCCGTGGTCGCCACGCATCCGGAACCTCCCGCCCGGCCACGCCTGGGGAGGACGGCGACCATCCGGCCAGCACGTCTCCCACCATGAGCGCCCGCCCCTGAAGGCCACCGAACTTCGCCGCCAGGCAGGTGGATCGGCTGCCGAGAAGGGCCGGCACCTCGATGCCGCCCGCGATCGCCAGGTACGCCCGAAGGCCGCGGGTGCAGGCCTGGACATCCAGGACCTGCCCGGCGCGAACCTGGAAGGATCTGTACCAGGGAACGGGCCCCCCGTCGAGGTCCCCCTCGACCTCGGCCCCGGTGAGCGCCACGACCGCATCGGCCAAGAACCGCAGCTGCGGTCCCAGCGCCGTCGTCTCAAGCGCCGCCGCCCTCTGGGGATTGCCCACCAGGACGTTTGCCATCCGCAGGGCGGTTTCGTCCACGCCGCCGCTCACGGGGACGCCGAATTTCTGGAACCCGAATCGCCCCCGGTCCTGCACCGTGGTCAGGAGCCCCGGACGCAGCACCTCTATCAAGGCTTGAGCGCCGAGGCTTGACCGCCGCGTCCCGCCTTCCTCGATTTCATTCATCCCTGACCTCTCGGTGCTCGGCGCTCGGCGCTCGGCGCTCAGGTATTCCTCTTCCGTGATGGGGACGAACTGCACCGTGTCCCCGGGCTGCATGGGCGTCGGAATCGCCTGCAGGGGATCGAAGAGACTGACGTACGTTCGCCCGATGATCCGCCAGCCGCCGGGGGTTTCGGCCGGGTAAGCGCCCGTCTGGCTGCCACCGATCGCCACCGATCCCTTGGGCACCTTGATCCGCGGCGAGGGCAGCCGCGGCGTATGCAGCCTTGCCGGCAGGCCGCCGAGATAGGCGAAGCCCGCGGTGAATCCGATCATGTACACATGGTACATCGCCTGGCTGTGCAAGCGAATTACCTCGGCCTCGGTGAGGCCCGCGTGCTCCGCCACGAAGCGGAGATCCGGCCCGTGGACCCCGCCATACACCGTCGGGATCTCGACCCGCTTGGGCGCCGGCAAGCGCTTGGGATCCAGGGTTGCCGCGACCTCCCGAACCTTTCGCTCCGCCTCGTCGAAGGACAAAACCAGGGGGTCGTACTCGATCCCCACGGAACAATAGGTGGGAACGACGTCGACCAATCCCGGGACCCCCGCGGCCTCCAGGGCAAGGGCCAGCGCCCGCACGCGAGCGTTGATCTCGAGGCTCACCGCGTTTCCGAACTCAACCACCAGCCCCCGCTCTCCGGCCGGGAGATACCTCAGACTCATGAACCCTTTCTCTCCTGAAACCGGCACATTTATCTTGCTGCAGGTTCAGCGGCGAAGCCGTGTCATCTCACGAACTCTCCCAGTGGCTTGGGGACGATCCCGGCCGCCTCCAGACGCTCCCGGACGCACCGGGCGATGGCGCCCGCGCCCGGGGTGTCCCCGTGCAGGCAGATCGTCTCCGCCTCGACCCGGATCTCTCTCCCCGTGATGGCCTTCACCGTTCCCCGGGTGAAACCGAGAACCCGCTCGGCCACCGTATCCGGGTCGGTAATGAGCGATCCCGCGATCTTCCTCGAGACCAGCGTTCCATCCTCGTTGTAGGCGCGATCGCCGAAGGCCTCGCGCGCCACCCGCAGGCCAGCCTCCTGCCCGGCCTTGAGCAGAAGGGAGCCGGGCAGTCCGACGAGGATGAGATCCCCGCCCGCGTCGGCCACGCCCTCGGCGATCCCCAGGCTCAGCTCGCGATCCTTGACCGCGGCGTTGTAGATGGCCCCGTGCGGCTTCACGTGCTGGAGCTGCACCCCCAGGGCTTCCGCGAAAGCGCGCAGGGCCCCGATCTGATACAGGAGGTAATCCCGCGCCTCCTCGCGGGTGATCTGCATCACCCGGCGCCCGAATCCCAGAAGGTCCGGATAGCTGGGATGCGCGCCGACGCGGACCCCCAGCTCCTTGGCCCGCTGGATCGTCCGCCGCATGACCGACGGATCCCCCCCGTGCCAGCCGCAGGCCACGTTGGCCGAGGTCACAAAGTGGAGCACCTCCTCGTCCGCCCCGATGGTGTAGACCCCGTAGCTCTCTCCCATGTCCGAGTTCAGGTCGATATGCATGGTCAGCCCTCTGCATCCTTCTTAGATCCCGAGATAGACTTTCCGCACCAGTTCCGACTCCAGCACCTCCTGGGCCGTGCCCGAGAGGACCATCCTCCCGCTCTCCATGAGGTAGCCGCGGTGCGAGACGCCCAGCGCCAGTTGCACGTTCTGCTCGATGAACAGGACGGTCACCCCGGCGGTGTTGACCTGCCTGATGATTTCCAGGATCTTGGTGACCACCAGGGGCGCCAGGCCCAAGAGCGGCTCGTCGATCATCAAGAACTTTGGCCGCGACATGAGGCCCCGGGCGATGGCCAGCATCTGCTGCTCCCCGCCGCTCAGGCTATGGGCCAGTTGCTGGCGGCGCTCTTTCAGGATGGGGAACAGGCTGAAGACCCAGTGGAGCGTCTCCTCCCGCTGCGCCCGGGCGCGGTCCTGGTAGCTTCCCAACAGCAGGTTCTTCTCCACCGTGAGGTAGGGGAAGAGGCGTCGCTGCTCCAGGACGTGAGACAGGCCCCGCGTGACGATCTCATGCGTCGGCAGCCCATTCAGCCGCTGGCCGTAGAAGTCGATGTCCCCAGCCAGTGGGCGAACCAGTCCCGAGACGGCGCTGATGAGCGTGCTCTTGCCGGCACCGTTCGGCCCCAGCAGGCACACTACCTCGCCCTCCCGGACCTCCAGCGAGACCCCCCAGAGGGCCTGGTAGTCGCCGTACTTCACCTCGAGATTCTGGATCCGCAACATGCTAAGCCCTTGTCTCTCTTCGCTGTCCCTCCCCCGAAGGCCGGGGCCCTCCCCGGGGCGCGGTGAATGCCTCTCCCAGATAGGCTTCGATCACGCGGGGATCCTGTCCCACCTGGGACGGGGACCCGTCGGCGATGACCGCGCCCAGGTGCAGGGCCACGACCCGGTCGGAGATGGACATGATCACCCGCATGTTGTGCTCGATCACCACCAGCGTCAGACCCTGCCCCCGCAGGCGCGCAATGAGCTGGATCAGCGTGGGGATCGTCCTCTGGTCCACGCCTCCCGTCACCTCGTCGAGCAAGAGCAGGCGCGGGCGCGTGGCCATCGCCCTGGCCAGCTCCAGCCGTTTCCGCTCGCCGACACTCAGGTGGCGGGCGTAGCTGTCGCCCTTGTCGGCCAGCTCGACGAATTCCAGGTTGCGCAGGGCCTCCACCCGGGCGGCGGACGGGTCGCGTGCGTGCTGCATGGCCGCAACCATGACATTCTCCAGGACCGTCATGCCATGGAACGGACGCAGCTTCTGGAACGTACGCCCGATCCCCAACCGGTTCACCTGGTCGGGCCGGAGACCCACGAGCCGGTGCGCGTCGAAATGGACCTCGCCCGCCTCCGGCCGGTAATACCCCGTGATCACATCGAAGAGCGTGCTCTTGCCCGCCCCGTTGGGGCCGATGAGTCCCAGGATCTCGCCCTCCTCCACGGCGAAGGTGATGTCGTGATTCGCCACCAGCCCCCCGAACCGCTTGGTCACCCGCTCGAGCGTGAGCAGCGCCATCACCGCCCCCGGTGCCCCAGGCGCCGGCGGAACATCCCGACCAGTCCCGCCGGCTGGAAGACGGCCACGATGGTCATGAGCGCCCCGTAGATGAGGAGGTCCACGGCCCGCCCGGTCCCTCCGAATTGGATGCGCGTGAACTCCGACAGCGGGATCAAGAGGGCCGCCCCCACCAGCGGCCCCCACAGCGTTCCCACGCCTCCCACCACCGCCAGGAGGCAGACCAGGATGGACAGGGACAGCGGCAGAACGCTGTCCGGGTCCAGATAGAGGACGTACTGGGCGTAGAACGTTCCCCCGGCCGCGACCACCGCCGCCGAGATGGCCATCGCCATGAGCTTGTACTTGGTGACGGAGATCCCCACGCTCTGGGCGGCCTCGGGATCCTCGCGAATCGCCCGGAAGTAGTAGCCCAGCCGGGTCCGCTCGATCCGCCAGCTCACCAGCATGCAGATCGCCAGCAGCGCGAGCATGATGTAATAATACGGGTACTTGCTCGTGGCAAATTGAAAGGCCAGGAGAGAATCCTTCTGGAAGGGGATGGTGAGGCCGCGGGCCCCGCCGATGAACTCCCAGTTGATCGCCAGCGTCTGGACGATCTCTCCGACGGCAATGGTGGCGATGGCGAAGTAATGCCCGCGCAGCCGGAAGCAGGGGTACCCGATGACCAGGGACAGCGCCACGGCCGTGGCAATGCCTGCCGGAAGACCCAGCCAGGGGTTCACTCCCCAGGTCACCTGGAGGACGCGTCGAGGTGTATGCGCCCGTCCCGAAGAACACGGCGTGCCCCAGGGAGATCTGCCCGCAGTAGCCCGCCAGGATGTTCCAGGCCTGGGCCAGCATCGCGTACAGGAAAATCCGGATGACCAGGTCGCGGTGGTACGGAAGGCGAAAGACCCAGGGGAAGACCACCGCGGCCAGCAGGAGGATCCCGAGCGCGATCATCCCCCATCGTATGCCAGCCGATGGGGCGGCTGCCTCGGCCGGGCGCGCGCCTGCTGGAGTTGACATCAGAACTTTCCGAAAAGACCTTGCGGCCGCACCAGGACCACCACCAGGTAGAGCCCGAAGACCGCAACGTACTTGAACGCGGGGGCGATCAAGATGCCCCCCAGCACCTCGATGACTCCGATGATCACGCCCGCCACGAGCGACCCCGGGATGCTCCCGAACCCGCCCAGGGCCACGGTCACGAAGGCGATCAGGGCGAAGAGGCTGCCGACGTAGGGAAAGACGTAAAAGAAGCTCGCCAGGAAGGCCGCCGCCACGCCCACGCAGGCGGACCCGATCCCCCAGCCCAGCGTGAGCATCCGCTCCGTGTTGATCCCCATCAGGGCGGCCGCCTGGCGATCCTGGGCCGTCGCCTCCAGGGCCATCCCTGTTTCGGTCTTCGTGATGAACCAGTACAGGAATCCAAAGGCCAGGAGGCACGCCACGCTGGCCACGAGCTGAGGCTTCCCCACCGAGACGCCCAGGATCCGCACGGGACCCTGCACCCACGGATCGGAAATCTGCCGGAAGTCCGGCGTCCAGAGGAACTGCGCCGCCGCCCGGAGGAAGATGCCCAGGCCGAACGTCGCGAAGATCTGGGCCAGCATGGGGCCGCCCAGGATGCGCCGGATGATGCTCTTGTAGGTCAGCCAGCCCAGCAGGAACAGCGCCGCCGCTGAGATCGGAACGCTCAGGAGCGGATCCAGATGGAACAGGGCGTACATCCAGAACGTCGTGTACATGCCCAGCATCAGGAACTCACCGTGGGCGAAGTTGACGATCTCCATGAGGCCGAAGATCAGACTCAGCCCGGCGGCGATGAGGGCGTACAGGCACCCCATGAGGATCCCGCTCAGGATGCCCTGGATCAACATCTCCGAAGAGGGGATGTGAAACATCGACATGAAAACGAGGGCGGGGCCGCACCGTTGTGGGACCCCGCCCCCTGCTCCTTCTTCGCCCTCGGTCGCCCGACGTCTATCGCCGCTGGGACCAGGCCGGGATCGGGTAGACCACGTCCTTGGCGGCAAGCTCGAAGGGGTAGACGGTCTGGTAGCTGCCGCCCTGAAGCTGCTGCAGGATGGCCCGCACCCCGATGTTCTGCCCCTTCTCGTCAAACTTCACACCGGTCCACGGCATGATCAACTGGTCGGCCGGGATGTTGGTCTCCCGCAGGGCCTTCTGAATGGCCGCGGGATCGGTCGAGCCGGCGCGGTTGATGGCATCCACCAGCGTCATGAACCCGGTGAACGCTCGGGCCGATACATCGGCCAGGTCGCGCCCGCCGCCCACCTTCTTGAACATCTCATCTACCACCGGAATGAGAGGCTTCCTGGCCGCCAGATCCAGCGCAAAGGGGGCCCGAGTGAGGGCGGCCTCGGCCTGCTTTCCCATCTCGGTCACGAACTTGGGGTCGGTGTACCCTGCATCCTGGGCGATGATGAGCTTGGGGTTGTAATCCAGGTTCCTGGCCGTTCGGGTGAGGAGGATCGCATCCGAGGTGTACAAGCTGGGCAAGAGGACGTCGGCGTTCGCGTCCTTCAGGCGCCCGACCTCGGCGTCCAGGCTGGTGGTGCCTGTCCGGAAGGGGATCTTGGCGACCACTTCGTAGCCGTACTTCTTCGCCAGTTCCTCCTGCACCTTGGAGCTGTCCGCCCCGAATGTGGTGTCCTCGTTCAGGATGGCCACGCTCTTGAACTTGATGCTCCGCTTCTTCTCGAAGTCCTGCATGAACTCGAACATCACCTGGCTGAAGTGGCCGTCATGGGGGCTGGTCCGGAAGAACCACTTGAAGCCGCGCTCGGTGAGGGCCGGCGAGGAGGAGTCCGCGTTGACGAACGGTATTCCCATCCGTTCTGCCACCTGGCTGGCCGTGGTCGTCACCGCCGACTGGTAGGCCCCGAGCAGGGCGTGCACCTTCTCCTGCGTGATCAGCCGCTCGGCCTCCGACTGCCCCAGGGCCGCACTGCCCTGGTGGTCCACGAACACGACCCGCACCTTGGCCCCGCCCAGCCTCGGCAGTCCCTTGCTCTTGGCCAGGGGTAGGTTGATGTTCGCGCCGTTATTGACGATGTCCACCGCCACATTGATGATGTTCCTCGCGTCGATCCCGATCTGCGCCGATGGGCCGGTCATGGGATACAGCACCCCGATGACGACCTCCCTCGCCTGAGCGAACGCCGCCGGCGCCACGGCGAGGGCCATCAGCATCGCCGCGACTGAAAGCCCGATCCTTCGCATGCACGCTCCTTTCCTCATGCTGCCTCCCTTCACCCGCTGTCGGGTTCCTCCGCCAACACCGTCTGTCCTCGGACCAGCCCCGTGCCTCTTCCCATGCCTCTGAACCCCGAAACGGGAGGGATTCTATACGGGGCCGCTCACGCCAGTCAAGGCAATCATTCGAAGCGGCCGGCGGCTCCCCGATGTCGCCTCGAGGCGTGCGGAGCGAACTCAGAACGCTGCCAGCGCCTCGTCCCGGAGGTCGGTGACAAACATGTGGCCGGGAGCATGGCTGATCATCAGAAGCGGCTTGGCCCGCATGGCCACGGCCTGCGGCGTGACGCCGCAAGCCCAGAAAACTGGAATCTCTCCGGGGCGGATGGTCACCGCATCGCCGAAATCGGGCCTCCCGAGATCCCGGATGCCGATGGCGGCTGGATCCCCCACATGCACCGGCGCTCCGTGCACGGCGGGAAACCGACCGCTGACCTGGACAGCCTTGGGCACGAGCGGCGCCGGGATGGGACGCATGGTCACGACCAAGGGACCGCTGAAGGCGCCAGCCGGGAGGCAGGCCACCGACGTGATGAACATGGGGACGTTCTTGTTTTCCTCGATGTGGCGGACGGGAACCCCGGCCTGAAGCAGGGCCGCTTCGAACGAGAAGCTGCATCCGAGGAGGAAGGCCACGAGGTCCGGCATCCACACGTCCAAGAGGTCCGTCACTTCCGCCGTCGGCTCCCCGTGCCGGTAGATGCGATACTTGGGGATGTCGGTCCGAAGGTCCGCGCCTGGCGCCGAAAGCCTCGGCTCGGGCGATCCAGCGTCGGTGACCTCGATCACCGGGCACGGCTTCGGGTTCCGTTGAGCGAAGAGGAGAAAATCATAGGCAGCGTCGCGCGGGAGGACCACCAGGTTCGCCTGCACGTACCCCGGCGCCAAGCCGGCCGTCGGCCTTCGCCACTTCCCCTGGCGGATCATCGTTCGGGCCTCACGACCCGTGGCGGCCTTGTGGACGTCCCCATGTTCTTGCATCCTGCCTGACCCCCTGATCCCCGCTGACCACTCTGGCGACGCAGATCTCCCCGCGGCCCTTCTCGATGATTACACGGATACGAACCATCTCTTGGCTTCCCTGAGAGTCCGCGCGATCCCCCTGTAGGCAGAGGGGGCTCTCTCCTCCGTCAAGGATCACCTCGCAGACTCCGCCAGAGATTAGTCTCATCGACGTTCTCCAGGGCGCCCACGACATGGCCGGACAGCGGGCGTACGCCGAGAGACTCCTCCAAGAGGCGCAGCGTCTCTTTGTAGCGCTGACGGATATTGTGTTGCGCATAGGGACAGGTGAAATCGAGGAGGGGTAAGCCCGCGTGCCGGTGGACCGAGGCGACGGTCTCCTCGTTGAGGTAGATCATCGGCCGGATGAGAATCACAGGGCTGCCCTCGACCGCGACTTTGGGCGAGAAACTGCCCAGCTTCTTGTTCTGAACGATGTTCATGAGCAGGGTCTCGGCCGCATCATCCGCATGGTGGCCGTAGGCAAGCTTCCGAATTCCCCTGTGGGCCAAGGCCTGGACCGCGGCTCCGCGCTTGAGCCGGGCGCAGATGGAACATGCCTTCTCCGCGGCGAGGTCGCTTGGCAGCTCGAGGGCCGCTTCAATGTAGGGGATCGCCAGGGCATCGCAGTAGTCGCGCAGGCTGGCGGTTTCGTAGTCGGGCGATGTTCTGACATGGATCGCGGAGAGTTCGAACTCGAGGTGGGAGTGCCGCTGGAGATACCTCAGGATATAGAGCAGCGTCGTGCTATCCTTCCCACCCGAAAGCCCGACGCAGACTCGATCGCCCTCTCCGATGAGCGCATACCTGCGTACCGCCCGTAACACGGGGGTCACGAACCACTTCGCGTGATTCTTGTGGAATCGCAAGTCCATCGCCGCGGCTTCCGGGTTACATTCCCGCCTGAGCCAAGGCAGGCTGAAGGTGCCTCCCGACGGAGCCCCTGCAACCACTTGAATCATTGAAGCGTCTCGAACCGTATCACCGCCCTGTTCAGTGTCAAGCGGAAACTCGCAGGAGAACGGACTGAAGAGGTGGAAGCTTAGAGGGAGAAGGTCGGCAGACCAGAGCAGACCGATGCACGGCGACGCAACCTCCTCACAGCGGGAGACAGCGTGGGTGACCCCCCCCGTTCCTATTGACCTCCGTGCGCACTACCATGTAAGCTACCGGCACGACTGGGGGTCGAGCCAGGGATAGATGGCGGGAGGTTCGTCAAGTCAGCAAGATCGGGTGCACGGCATGTACACCTCCCATTTCGGATTGACCGAGGCCCCGTTCTCACTCACCCCTGACCCGCGCTACCTCTACATGAGCGAGCGGCACCGTGAGGGGCTCGCGCATCTCCTCTACGGAATCGGGCAGCCGGCCGGCTTTGTACAGCTCACCGGCGAAGTCGGGACCGGCAAGACCACCCTCTGCCGCTGCCTGCTTGCACAACTCCCGCCCGACGTGGACGTCGCCTTCGTCCTCAACCCACGACTTACCGCCCTCGAACTCCTGGCGACGGTGTGCGACGAGCTCGGGATCAGCACCTACCCCTTCGAGACGGAGAGCGTCAAGGTCCTTGTGGACCTTTTGCATCGGCATCTCCTAGAGGCGCATGGACAGGGCCGGCGGACCGTGCTCATCATCGACGAGGCGCAGAATCTCTCCGCCGACGTCCTGGAGCAGATCCGCCTCCTGACGAATCTCGAGACGACGACCGAGAAGCTCCTGCAGATCATCCTGATCGGTCAGCCGGAACTTGCCCGGTTGCTGGACCGGCGGAGGCTGCCGCAGCTGGCCCAGCGAATTACGGCGCGCTACCACCTCTTGCCACTCTCGAGACCGGAAACATGCGCCTACATTCACCACCGATTGCGGGTGGCGGGCGGAAGCGACACATTGTTCACGCCGGCGGCGATGCGCCGGACCCACCGCTGGTCGAGGGGCGTTCCGCGGATGATCAACGTCATCTGTGACCGGGCCCTGCTCGGGGCGTACGCCCACGAGCAAGATCACGTCGACGCCACCACGGTGCGCCGGGCGGGGCGAGAGGTGTCGGGAAGGGTGCCGGGCGCACGGCGGGGCGGCCGCTTCGGCCGGGCGTTCGGACTGGGCGCGGTCGGCGTGGCCCTCGCCGGAACGGCGATCGTGCTGACCCCAAGCCGGATCTTCCATCCCGGAGATGAAGGCATGCGACCGGCCGTGTCCCGCGATGCGGAGCCGACGGCGGTCACCTCTGCGACCGGCGAGACTCCCCTGGCGCATGAAGGGGGCCGCGCCGGTCCCACCCTCTGGGAGGTGACTGTCCCGCAGGGCGGGATCGGCGCGACCGGCCATCGAACGCCCGCGTCGCCCTCGCTCGTTCGACTCCTTGCCGACCCTTCCGTCGGCGACGACGCAGACGCAGCATTTGCCAGCCTATATTCTCGCTGGGGGGTGGAATACCGGAGGGGGCCCGCCGGCCCGACCTGCGAGATGGGGCGCTCCACGGGACTCGACTGCCTCTCCATGGTCGGCAGCTGGAACAAGCTGCGCCGGTTCGATCTCCCGGCCATTCTTGAGCTGGATGTGCCGACCGCCGGAAAGTATCGCGTACCGCTCGTTGCGCTGGGGGAGGAGACCGCGACCCTGGAGCTCGGGGGGCGGGAGTACGCCCTCCCACTGAGGGAGATCGACCGGTTCTGGGATGGCGACTTTCTCCTGCTGTGGAAGGCAGCCCCCGTCGGCTCGCGCCTGATTTCGCCTGGGATGCGCGGCAAGGGCGTGGGATGGCTCCGGGGAAGGCTTGACGAACTCGAGGGCCGCGTGGGGAAGGTCCCTGACCCCGGCGTCTACGACGAGGCGCTGAAGCGGCACGTCCAGGACTTTCAGCGGAGCCGGTCGCTCATCCCGGACGGACTCGTCGGCGGGGAGACGCTGGCGCAGCTTACCCTCGCCATCCGCGACCCGGGGGCCCCCTCGTTGTCGCGCCGTTCGCCTTAGCGAGAGGCGAGAGTCATGTCGTTCATCCTCGACGCCCTGACAAAGGCCGAGCGGGTGCGCGGTCGGGTCCCCACCTTGGCCACCGTGCATGCGCCAGCCCGTGAGACCGCGCGCGCCATCGGCCTCGTGGCGGCCGCCGGCGTGCTGCTGGCGGGGGCTGGGCTCCTGGTGTGGTTTTTCTGGCCCGCACCCAATGGGGTGTCCCCGGCCGCGACGGACTTCCGCGCCCGCCTCAGCGCCCCGACTCCGCCAAGCCGGCTGAATCCTGAGCGGAAGATCGCATCGGAAACGCCAGAAGACGCCCCGCCTCGTGCCTCCGGGAGACGGGTTCCGCATAGCCCGGAGGCTGGACAAGAACGCCAGCCCCCCCCGCACCCGAGCCGCGCGCCTCTGGCAAGCCCTCGTTCCCTCCACGCTCCCCCACCCCAGACATCCGTGCCGGGAGGCCTCCCGGCTGGCGCTGGCACAGCGCATCCCATCGAGCGGCGGTTGGGCGAGAGCAAGGCGATCGAGCCGTCACGGGCGGAGCCGAGCCAGGGTGCCGATCGAGCGCGTGCGGACGTGGTGGTCCCGTCGGCCCCCTCGTTGCCTGCCAAGTCGCCGGCGCTGCAGGACGCAATGGCCAAGATGACGCTGGACGTTTTCGTGTACACCAACGTCAAGGCGGACCGCTTGGTCGCCATCAACGGTCGAAGATACGTCGAGGGGCAATACGTCGACGGGCTTTACCTTCTGGAGGAGATCACTCCCCAGGGAGTAGTTCTGAGCTATCAGGGCGAGCGCGCCCTCTTGCGGCCGTAGTCGTCTGACCTGGAGATTCGCGACATCGTGCGCGCCGCCGTGATGGAATGCGAGGCCCCCCTTCGGCATCCGCCCAGAGACGCTGCCGCCTCTTTCCGCATCGGGGCCACCTCCCCAGGGTTCTCCCTGCTGAGGCTCTCCGTCCATTCCTCGAGCCCAATCAGATCGGAAGCCTCCTTTCGACGCCTTGACTCACGCTCCGAGTTCGTAGCGACACCAGTGCCCAATCCCGAAAGGCATTGGCCCGCATGGCCTTTCGTGGTACTCTTTCTGTCCGCGGGAACGAACCCGTGCACGCGATCATGGACGGGAGCGCATGAATCGGGACGAGCTGCGGAAGCTGCTGAAGCGGGTCCGCGCCGGCAAGACGACGGTCGAGGCGGCTGTGGAACACCTTCGCCATTTCCCTTACGAGAATCTCGGTTTCGCCCGGACGGATAACCACCGGGCCCTCCGTCAGGGATTCCCCGAGGTGATTTTCTGCGAGGGCAAGACGGTTGACCAGGTCGCAGCCATCGCGACGCGGATTCTGGAGCGACACGGGACCCTCCTGGCGACCCGCGCTACGCCGAAGATGTTCGACGCCGTCAAGGCAACCGAGCCGCGGGCGAAGTACCACCCCCTGAGCCGCGCCATCGTGGTGAAGCCTTCCCAATCCGCTCCGCCGGTCGGCCATGTCCTGGTGGTCTCCGCCGGAACCTCCGACATCCCCGTGGCCGAGGAGGCCGCGGTGACCGCCGACGTCCTGGGGAGTCGCGTGGAGACGCTGTATGACGTGGGGGTGGCAGGCCTCCACCGGATCCTGGACAAGCAGGCGGCCCTGGATGCGGCCCGCGTCATCGTCGTGGTCGCCGGCATGGATGGTGTGCTGCCTTCCGTGGTGGGCGGCCTGGTGTCCAAGCCGGTGATCGCGGTCCCAACCAGCGTCGGCTATGGGGCCAGCTTCCAGGGACTGGCCGCCCTGCTCACTATGCTCAACTCCTGCGCGTCGGGCGTGGCGGTCGTCAATATCGACAATGGGTTTGGCGCGGGCGTCCTGGCCCATCGGATCAACGCCCTGGGCGCACAAGCCGACAGCGATAGCGACTGGGGCAGCGGATCCAGGAAGAGGCCCCGGTAGCTTCTTCGCTGTCCCTGTCGCTATCCGAGTGTTGGACCGAGGCGGCACAATGGGAGGAGCACCGATTCCCATACGCATCGGGTACTTCGACTGTTTCAGCGGCGTCAGCGGGGACATGATCCTCGGCGCCCTGGTGGACGCCGGCCTGAAGGTGGAAGAATTGCAGGCGGCCATCTCCGGTCTCGGCGTCTCGGGGATCCACCTCGCTGCGGAACGGGTGAAGCGGGGCGTCTTCGAGGGGATGCGCGTCCACGTCCGAACCGAAGAACAGGGCCACCCGCATCGTCACTTGCCGGATATCCAGGCGATTCTGGATCGAGCCGACATCCCGGATACGGTCCGCGCCGACGCCAGGCGCATCTTCCGTCGTCTGGCCGAGGCCGAGGCGGCGACCCACGGCACCACGGCCGATCGCATCCACTTCCACGAGGTGGGGGCCCTGGATGCCATGGCTGACGTGGTCGGCGCCGCCTGGGGCATCCGCCGCCTCGGCCTCGAGCGCATCCATGTGTCCCCCATCAACCTCGGCGGGGGGTTCATCCAGGCGGCCCACGGGAAGATGCCCGTGCCGGCCCCCGGCACGGCTGCCCTCCTCGTCGGCGCCCCCGCCTATGGCAGCGAGATCCAGGCGGAACTCACGACCCCGACCGGGGCCGCGATCCTCACCACGCTGGCGACCGCCTACGGGCCCATGCCGCCCATGGCCGTGCACCGGGTGGCCTACGGCGCCGGAGGCCGCGACCTCAGCGAGCAGCCCAATCTGCTTCGCCTCATGATCGGCGAGGCGCCGGGGGATTTCGACCGCGACCAGGTCGCCGTCCTCGAGGCCACCATCGACGACATGAACCCGCAATTCTTCGAGCCCCTCATGGATCGCCTGTTCGAGGCCGGCGCCCTGGACGTGTTCCTTTCCCCCGTGAGCATGAAGAAATCCCGGCCCGGCACCGTCCTCACCATCCTGGCCGACGCCGCCGTGGCCGACCGGTGCGCCGCCCTGGTCTTGACCCACAGCACCACCTTCGGCGTCCGGGCCCACACCGCCACGCGCTGGAAACTCCCCCGGGACATCATCACCGTGAACACGTCCTACGGCTCCGTGCGGGTGAAGCGCGGCCGGTCGGGCGATCGCATCACGATCCTCGCCCCCGAATACGATGATTGCCGACGGCTGGCCCAGGCCGCGGGCGTCCCGATCCACGTGATCTACGACGAGGCGCGCCAGACCGCCGCACGAGAGGCAGCCGCGAAGGCAAGCGCGCCTCCCGCCGGACCAGAGGCCAGACCAAAGGGTTGACCCATGGCTCCCGTCAGCTCGCTCCCCGACGTGCTGGCCCAGTTCGAGGCGGCGGCCAAGCGACTCGGCCTGGACGACGGCATCCGTCGACGGATGCTCGCCTGCGATCGTTCCCTCATCGTATCCGTGCCGACGCTGATGGACGACGGCAGCCTGAAGGTTTTCACCGGGTATCGCGTCCAGCACAACAACACCCTGGGGCCATTCAAGGGGGGCATCCGCTATCACCCCGACGTCACGCTGGACGATATCACGGCCCTGGCGATGCTCATGACGTGGAAGTGCGCCCTCATGGGCCTCCCCTACGGCGGGGCCAAGGGCGGCATCCCCTGCGACCCCCGCGCCATGACGCGCGGCGAGCTGGAGCGAATGACCCGGCGCTACACCAGCGAGATCTTCCTGATCATCGGGCCGGACATGGATATCCCCGCCCCCGACCTGGGGACCGACGAGCAGACCATGGCCTGGATCATGGATACCTACAGCATGCAGCGAGGGGCGACGGTCCCGGGCGTGGTCACGGGGAAGCCGCTGCTCCTCGGCGGCAGCCTGGGGCGGGGCGGGGCCGCCGGGCTCGGGGTCTACTACGTCGCCGTGGAGGCCGCCAAGCTCCTCGGCCTCAACCTGGACAGGGCCCGGGTGGCCGTCCAGGGGTTCGGCAGCGTGGGACGCACGGTGGCGCAGCAGTTCAAGCAAGAGGGGTCTCGCATCGTCGCGGTGGCGGGCTCGCGCGGTGGGCGCTACCGGCCCGACGGCTTGGACCTGGATCGGCTGGTCGCCCACCTGGCGGGCGGCGGACGGCTGGAGGACTGCCCGGACGGAGATCGCATCACCAATCCGGAGCTGTTCGAGGTCCCCTGCGAGATTTTGGTCCCCGCCGCCGTGTCCGGGCAGATCACCGAGGCCAATGCCCACAAGGTGCGCGCGCGGATCATGGCAGAGGGGGCCAACGCCCCCACCACACCCACGGCCGACGCGATCCTGCGCGAACTCGGCGTCTTCGTCATCCCCGACATCCTGGCCAATGCGGGGGGCGTGACTGTTTCCTACTTTGAGTGGGTCCAGGATCTCCAGTTCTATTTCTGGACCGAGCGGGAGATCAACTTGCGCCTGCGCGACATCATGAGCGGGGCCTTCCAGCGCGTCCACGCAGCCAGCCAGCAATACCGCACGGACCTCCGCACGGCCGCCTTGATGATCGCGGTGAAGCGCGTGGTGGACGGGCACCACCTGCGGGGAGACTACCCATAGGCTCGCCGGTCGGCGTGAGACAGCATCCGGGGACTCTCGCCCGGTACTGATCAATGGACCTGGTGAAGATCGCAGGACCCGCGCACTACCTGCCCGGTCGGGTGAACATCGGGGTCATCGCCGGCGACGGCCAGGCCGCCCTGATCGATACCGGCCTGGACGAGAGCGCCGCGCGGAAGGCCGTGCAGGCGGTCGAGCAGGCCGGGCTCCGCCTGGCGGCGGTGATCAACACCCACAGCCATGCCGATCACTGCGGCGGCAACGCCTTCGTCGTGAAGCGCACCGGCGCCCCGATCTACGCGCCTTCGGTGGAAGCGGCCCTCATCCAGCACACCGAGTTCGAGCCCTTCTTCCTCTTCGGCGCCGCCCCGTTCAAGGCCATCGACAGCAAGTGGTTCCATGCCGCCCCGACGGCGGTGGCCCACGTCCTGGACGCGACAGTCAGCGTGTGCGGGGTGGAGCTAGAGGTGTTGCCGGCGGCGGGGCATTCCATGAACCAGGTGGCCGTCGCCACGACCGAGGTCGCCTATCTGGCGGATGCCCTGATGGCGCCGGAAATCCTGGAGCGGTATCCGATCCAGTACTGCTATGACGTGCTGGGGCACCGGGCCACGCTCAACCGGCTGGCAGTTCTTCGCCGGGACTGGTACGTTGGCGCCCACTTCCCGCCGATGCAGGACCTCACGCCGCTCCTGGCGGCGAACCGCGCGAATCTCGAGCGCACCGCGGCCGCCGTCCTGGACGCCCTGCGGCCCGCCGCCACCACGGAAGAGGTGGTGCGCAGTGCGGCCGAAGCCCTGGGCGTCCCCCCCATGGATCCGCCCGCCTACCTCCTCAACGCGGCCGCCGTGAAGGCCCACCTGTCCGCCCACGTCCGCGAGGGGCGCGTGAGCTTCGAGATCCAGGATCAGCGCCCCCTCTGGCGCCGCCTGGACTGATCGCCGTACGCCTGCCCGCCTTCCTAACCCAGAAATCGGCGGCACATGTCGGAGCCCCTGGGGACACCCCACGGTCACCCAGTCTATGACTGGGTACCCGACCGTGCGGTGCGGTCTTGGGGTCAGACATTGATATTTTTATACTTGCGGAAAGAAAATTACCAATGTCTGACCCCTACGCTCCCGTTGGGGAATTGGTTTTTAGTCATTTGCTGCGGGTCAGGCGCGCCAGGTAGTGGCCCTCTTCCTCTTGCCAGATGACCTCGCAGGAAAAACCCGCCTTCATGGCCCGTTCGGCCAGGAGCTTCGCATCCAGGAACAGCCACAGGAGGGTCGGGCCCTTCTTTCCCTTGTACTCGAGGCGAAAGCGCATCTCGCCCATGTAGCGGCCCGCGGAGGCGCCGGCGCCGGGCGGCGTCCCGTCCGGGTCATCCATCCAGGCTGGGATCGTACGAGTCGAGAAGGATCTGTCCGTCCGGCGCGAGCAGCCGCGGGACCTCCGCCAGGAACCGATCCAGACCGGCGAGGTCCCCGACCACCCCGATGCCGTTCATCATCAGCAGGATCGTCTCGAATGGTCCCTCCTGAAAGCGAAAGAGGTCCGTGCATCGCGCGTCCTTCACGCCCCGCCGCTGCATGACCTCGACCGCCTCGGGGGCGATGTCGATGGCGCAGACCGGGAGGCCCTGCTCCTGGAGCACCAGACTGTGGCAGCCGGCCCCGGCGCCGGCGTCCAGCACCCGGCCCCGACACAGGTCGAGGGCGGCCTCTTCCAGCGCCGAGAACTCCGAAGGTCCCCGAAAGAAGACGCGGATCGGCACGACCTCCGTCTCCCCGTCATCTCCGTGGGTCATGACCTCCGCGGCGGCGTCGCCGTTGTAGAAGTCCAGGAGGGCCCTCCCGTGCGGCCGCCAGGGAGCAGAATCCATCGTGCCCACTCGCACCGCCTTATCGGCCACGCAACCTGTCCTTGGCCGCCAAGGCTTCATGGGCGGCATCCACGACGGCCTCGGCGGTGAGGCCGTACTCCGGCAAGAGATCCTTCAGGGGCGCCGACTCGCCGAAGCGATCGCGGACGCCCACCCGCCGGAGGGGGACGGGGCTGGCCTCTCCGAGGAGTTCCGCCACCGCTCCGCCCAATCCGCCGAGGACGGTGTGATTCTCCGCAGTCACGACGGCCCCCGTCCGCCGGGCTCGCTCCGGGATCAGTGCCTGGTCCAGCGGCTTCAGCGTCGAGACGTTGATGACATCGGCCGAGACCCCTTCTCTGGCCAGCGTCTCCGCCGCCTGCAGGCACCGCGAGACCATCAGGCCGGAACCGATCAAGGTGATGTCCCTGCCTTCCCGCAGCAGGGTCGCTCGACCAATCCGGAACTCGTATCCGTCCGGCGACACGCGCGGGCACGGACCCCCCAGGTCGCCTCGGACCATGCGGAAATACACCGGACCGTGATGCGCCACCGCAGCCGGGAGGGCCTGGGACAACTCGATGGCGTCGGCCGGCTCGACCACCGTCACGTGCGGCAGCGAGCGCATGATCGCCACGTCCTGAAGCATCTGGTGGGTGGCCCCAGTGTTCGGGCTGGTGAGGCCGGCATACAGCCCGCACACCTTGACATTGAGGGCCGGATAAGCCACCTGCGTGTAAATTTGATCCAAGGCTCGCCGGGTGACAAAGCACGCGAACAGGGGCAGGATGGCCGTAAACCCCACGCGGGCCAGCCCGGCGGCGAAGCTCACGGCATTCTGCTCCGCCACGGCGAGGTCGAGGAACCGCTCCGGAATCGCGTGGGCAAAGGTGATGGCCATGGTCGGGATAGCCGTCTGACAATCCAGCACGACCACGCGCCGATCGCGCCGCCCGACCTCTGTCAGCATCTGCCCGAAGACCTGACGGATGTCCCGGTTCCCCAAAAGCTCCCCGAAAACCTGGGTGCCCGCCGGCGTCGAGCCCTGCCCGCCCGCCTCGCGAGTGTCCGTCATCCCTCCAACTCCTTGAGGGCCGCCCTGTGCTGTTCCTCGGACAGGTGGCCTGCGTGCCAGGCGTCGTTTCCCTCCATGAACGAGACGCCCTTCCCCTTGAGCGTCCGCGCCAGGATGACCCGGGGACGGCCCGGCGCCGTCTCCGCCCGCCGCGCCACATCCACGGCCTGGCGGATCTCTACCACGTCGTGGCCGTCCACCTGCTGCACGTGCCAGCCGAAGCTCTCCCATTTCCCGTCCAGAGGCTCCAGCCGCATCACCTGCCCCGTGGGGCCGGTCACCAGCCGCTGGTTGTCATCCACGATGGCGATCAGATTGTCCAGACTGAAATGGGAGGCGGCCATGGCGGCCTCCCAGGTCTGCCCCTCGGTGCAATCGCCGTCACTCAGCACCACATAGACCCCGCACGGCCGGGCAGCCTCATGCTCCGCGAGATACCGGCACCCCCAGGCCATGCCGGCGCCGGCCGACAGGCCCATCCCCAGCGATCCCGTGGGGATCTCCGCTCCCGGCGTCTCGAGGTTCACGTGCTCTTGCAGGATGCCATGCAGCCGATTGAACGAGTCGAAGAGCCGCTCTCGTGGAAAGAATCCACGCCAGGCCATGGCCACATACATGGCCGCCGAGGCGTGCCCCTTGGAGAGGATGAAGCGATCGCGCCCCTCCCACTCGGGCTGCGTCGGATCCAGCCGCAGCGCATGAAAGAAGAGGACGGCCAGAATTTCTACAACCGACAATTCCCCGCCGATGTGGCTGGTTCCTGTCCCGGAATGGAGGGTGAGGTCGAGGAGGTCACGGCGAAACTGCCGACACAGCCATTGCAGCGTGTCCACATCCGCAGGCACGGGGATCTTGCCGGGCATCAGCCGTCCGGTATCCGCAGATCGCGCCTGCACGTGCCACCCTCGGGTTCTCGATGTATGATCCGGTGGGTGTCGCGGCCGGAGGCTCGGCCACGCCGGCGATCAGGCCATCCAGTGAAGGTCTGGTTCCTGATCGCCGGCATCCCGGACCAGCCGGCAGCTCGCGATCACTGCCCGACGCCCTCCCCGCGCACTTCGACGTCGGCCATCCGCTCCCATAGCTTGACCAGGCCCGTGGTGTTCTCGTCCCCCAGACCGCTCGCCTTGGCGATGTCCAGCACGCTCAGGAGCTGGTTCACCATCGGCAAGGGCATGTTGTACTCGCGGCCCAGCGCCGACACGTAGCCCATGTCCTTATGCGCCAGCTTGAGGTGGAAGCTGACCTTGAAGTCGCGCTTGCAGATGGCCGGGACGGCCCCCTCGAACCAACGGCTCCACCCGCCGCTCACTTTGACGACATCGAAGAGCGCCTTCATGTCCACCCCGGCCTTGGCGGCCAGGGGGAGGACCTCGGCCAGCCCCGCATTGGTGAGCTGACCCAGGAAGTTGTTGATGAGCTTGACGATGTTACCGTGGCTGGCGCCCCCGCAATAGACGATGTTCTTGGCGATGGCGCGGAAGATGGGCAGGCATCTCTCGTAGACGGCCTTCTCTCCGCCGATCATCAGGTTCAGCTCGCCGGCGTTCGCCTGGACCGGCGTGCCGGTCATGGGTGCATCCAGCATCCCGATCTTCCGTTCCCGCAGGCGGTCGGCCAGCATCCGGGTGGATGCCGGCAGGCTGGTGCTCAGGTCGATCACGACGGACCCTTCCTGCATGCTCTGCACCAAGCCGGGGGTGCCGAGGATCGTTGCCTCCACCTCCTTCGACGACGGGACGCAGAGCATGACCGTCGCGTTCTTCTGGCCCAGCTCGGTCAGGGACTTCGTCACCGTTGCGCCTGCGCCAGCCACATCCTCCAGCTTCAGACCCTTCCCGGTGGGCGTAGATCATGACCTTGTACCCCTTCGCCAGGAGATTCTTCACAATCCCTTTCCCCATGAGACCAGGACCGAGAAACCCGATCCCCTCAGCCATCCGACACCTCCACTAGTGCTACCGGTGCTCCTCCGGTTGACAAGAGATTTCCACGAGGCCGCGACAATCAGGGCTTGCCCTTTGCCCCGGTTCCTCTCGCTTCCCGGGGAGCCGACGCCCTATCGGGCGAAGAGCTCGCCCTCACGCGGCCAGCGGGTACCGACCGTACTTCTGCACCGCCCTGGAAAGGGCCAGCACGTTGTCGGGCAGCAGGTATCCGGCCAGGCTGTTGCCGCTGGTCACGATGTACCCCCCGCCCGGCCCCACGTCGCGGATCAGCTCGCGCACCTCCTTGTCCACGGCGTCTGGCGACCCCATCCCCAGGAGGTTCAGATCCACGTTCCCCAGCAGACAGAGCCGATCCCCGTACGTGCGCTTCATGGCCCGGATGTCCATGGCCCCCTTCTCGTTGGGGTGCAATCCGGCGATGCCCACACTCAAGAGGTCGTCCACGAAGGGCAGCAGATTGCCGTCACTGTGGATGATCCAGGGGAGGGTGATCTTTGGGGCCACCCGCCGGTAGCGCGGGAGGACCAGGTCGCGGAACACCTTGGGGGAGAAGAAGGGCGCCGTGTTGAAGGCCATGTCGTCGGTGGATACGAAGACGTCGAAGCCGAGCTGGCAGACGCGCTCCGCCACGACGGCAATCCAGTCGCAGTAGCGATCCAGGACGGTCTGGATGAACGGCCGATTGTCGTAAAGGGCGACGCAGAAGTTCTCCGTCCCCATGCTGAGCATCGTGGGGAAGATCCCGATTCTGGTCACGAACCAGGCAGCGTACTCTCCCTTGTGCCGGACGAATTGCTCGGCCTCGGCGTACAGAACGTCCTCGTACGGATCGGGAAGCTGCAGCAACGGCAGGTCGGCCTCGCTCTTGATCAGGCCCTCCCCGTAGAAGAGGCGCCCGTCCTGCCCCGCCTCCTTCTTGGCATAGACGGGGGCCCGCAGGACGTAACTGATATTGTCGAGATGCAAGAACACGGCGAGCGCCTTGGCCTCAGCCACGCTATAGGCGTTGGCCTCCAGGTTGGAAGCCTGACTCGCCGGCTGTCCCCAGCCCATCAGACGTTGGGCCAGTGCGCGGTCGATCCCCAGCTCGCAGTAGGGAACACGATCCGGCTGCTCGCGATGCAGCGCAGTTAGCACCCGCTCTCTGGAGGTCATGGCCGTGGCTCTCCCTCCGAACACCTGTGAGGCATTCGGTTTCCTGTCGGATTGCCTTCTTACCGGGCGGCCTCGCGCCGGGACCGACGAACGAGCGCCACGACTTCATCCACGGGCACTGCGGAGCGTGTATTGCCGTCCCGGCCCACCACCGTCTCGGCGCGGCAGAGCGAGTTGAGGATCGCCTCCTCGACGCACTCGACGACGGCCGGGAAGAGCCCCGCCATCGCTCCGCGCTCATCCGCCAGGACGGTTCGGCTTGTCGTCAACGAGGCCGGCGCGTGGTCGATCCGGTAGGCCGTGCTGAAGGCGATGACGAAGTCGCCGCTGCCGTGCATGTGGTGGCTGCCCGTGCGGGCCAAGCCGGCCGCCGCGCGCACGCACAGCCGACGCAGTTGGCGGTCAGCGAGCGGGGCATCGGTGGCCAGCACGATCATGATCGATCCCTTCTCTTGCGTCGGTTGCGGTGCCGCCCCCGGAGGCAAAAGGTGCCGGCCGACCGGGACGCCGAGGATCGTCAGATCTCGCGGGCGACCGAAATTCGACTGCACCAGCGCCCCCACGGTGAATCCGCCCGCGTCCGCAGGGACAACCCGGCTCGCGGTTCCGATGCCGCCCTTCCAACCAAAGCAAGTGGTCCCCGTGCCGGCCCCCACCGCCCCTTCCACCACCGGGCCGGACGACGCCGCCTCGATCGCGTCCCAGACGTGCGTTGCGTGGACATGCCGTCCCTGGATGTCGTTGAGGTAAGCGTCGCTGCACTCGCCGACCACCGCGTTGACGTTGCTGGTGTGGATGCCGATTTCGGGGCTTTGGCGGATGGCGTACTGGACCAGCGCATCGGCCACCAGGCCGACGTTGAGCGTGTTGGTCAGGGCGACGGGGGCCTCGATCACCCCCAGCTCGCGCACCTCCTCGAACCCGCAGACCTTGCCGAACCCGTTGATGGTGTAAACGGCGCCCGGCACCTTCTGCCGGAACAGGTTGCCCCCGTGGGGCAGGATGACCGTCACGCCCGTGCGCACGGGGCCCTGCCCCGGACGCAGCGGCCCGTCGCCCGCGACGAGCGTGGTATGCCCCACCCGCACCCCGGCGACGTCGGTGATAGCGTTATGCGGCCCGGGAGGCAGCTCACCGACGCTGAGCCCTGCCTCGCGTGCGCGGGGACGCGCCTTCATCACTCGATCTCCACCGGACGCCTTCCCGGCGCGCTGTCCGCGGGCTCGATGGCCGGCGACACAACCGGTCCCCGTGCCGGCCCTTCGACACCCTTGGCGTGTCAGCGCATCCGGGCGGACATCGTCGCGACCTTCCCGCCCCTGAAGGTGAACTGCTTGCTCCAGTCCGAGGTCACCCCGCCGATGCTCACCGTGCAGTCCACGCTCAGGACGCCGCTCCCCCCTTCCACGCCGTTCACGGTCACGGTCATGGACACGGTGTCCTCGCCGTAGTGTTCCTTCAAATACCGCTTGGCCGCCTCGACCAGGGGTGCCTCATGATCCGCCATATCTCTCCTCCTGTCTCAGACGCGGCCTTCTCCCGCAGGCGGCCGCCAGCCGCCCCCCCGCAGACCCTCAAGGCCGCGCGATCTCGTCCGCGCCTCCCGCCTGTGCGCCGCCGCTTACCATCGATTCTGGTGTACCCTCGACGCGTCATACCGCTCTTCGCGGGGAACTCGCTCGGCCGGATGACCGACGGGAACCAGACAGAGCGGGACGACATGGCGGGGGAGGCCCAGGAGCTTCCGCATCCGCAGGATCCGGTCCTCCGTCGGATAGATACCCACCCAGACGGCGCCCAGCCCTTTGGCGTGTGCCGCCAGAAGAAGGTTCTGCGTGGCCGCCGAGCAGTCCTGGACCCAGTGGTCCTTGTATTTCTCCAGCCGCAGATCGCCGCACACCAGGATCGCGACCGAGGCCTCTTTCACCATCTCCGCATACGGATGAAATCCGGGGATCTCATCGAGCGCCCGGCGATCCGTGATGACGACGAACTGCCAGGGCTGCTCGTTGCCCGCCGAGGGGGCGCTCATCGCCGCCTCCAGGAGCTGTTTGATCACCGCTTCCGGCACGGGCTGCGGGGTGTAGCGCCGGATGCTCCTCCGGGAAAGGATGGCCTCGATGGCGTCCACACTCTGCTCCTTTTCCCCGCGGGGAGTCCTGGCCGTCGTCTCTGCTCTGGATGGGAGACCGTGCAGGGGCCCCTCGGCGATTCCGCGGGCCGCCACGCGCCGGCGCGACCGGGCAGCCTGAATGGATTTCCGCGCCAGTCAAGCGGTTGCGGGCGCGCGGCAAATCTTCAGAAGGTGAGCCGCGCATCTCCGATGCCGCCCCCCGGGACGATGCGCTTCATGACCTCCTCGAGGGCTGCCCGCTGGTTCGGCGAGACGTTCAAGAAAGCGAGGCCGCTCTGGTAGAGGAGTTGGCGATTCCCGTCGGGCATCGGAGTGGCGCCGACGACCCTGCTGTGCACCACCCGGGCGGAGAGAACCGCGGACCCGACCGCGGGCGGCAAGTGGAAGGTGCAGCGGGACCCCGGGCGCAGGATCTCACCGTGCTCGATCCGGGCCCCGGTGATGCTCAAATCGACGAGGCGCACCTCCAAGGTCGCGAGCGCCCGAGCGCCGAAGTGCCCGCTGACCGACACGCGGCGCGCGCCACGTCGTTCTCGAAGATCGGGCATACCTCGTTCCCCCCGCCCCCGATCTTGCCGTCCTTCGATCGCCCTGCTCGGCTCTCACCGGATATTCACAGTGCCCGGTGTCGCTCCGGGCGGAGCCTAGACGCACCTTGCCTCGTTGTCAAGCAATTCGGTCGGATCCTCGAAACCACGCTCGCAATCCATTCCTTCCCATCCCCGCTGCGCCACCTGGGCCCGGCCCGCGACCTATCTCCCGGCCTGCCGGTCCAGGTAGAAGCGGCTCATGTCGGTGCTCGCGGGCTTCGCGCTGAGCTGCCGGAGCATGGTGGTGATCTGCCCCCGGTGGTACGTCCCGTGATTCACAACGTGTTGCAGGCTGTGAACCAGCGGCAGGGCGTACGCATTTCCCGCCGTGTCGCGGTACTGGAACGGCCGGTCGAGGCGATCCTCGGAGAGGCCCTCTAGGAACACCCGTCGCTCCTGCTCGATGGCGGCGTACCGCTCCTCCAGGCCGGCCAGCGTGGGAAAATCCGCCGCCGGCAGAAGCTTGGATGGGGACTCCCCATGCCAGCGGCGCAGCCAGATCCACTCGGCGGCCAGGATGTGGGCCAGCGTGTCCCGGACCGAGGGGAAGCTGTTCTTCAGATCCCGCAGGAAGGCTTCCTGGGCCAGCGGCTCCGCCGCCGCCAGGACCCGCGCATTGGCCCAGGCGTTGTAATCATACAGCGTGAGGATGTCTTGCCGGTTCATGAGTTAGTCCTCCCATGCATGTGCGGAAATCCCATCCTATTCGACCTTCGCTTCTGTCGCTTCTGTCAACCGCCGGTAATACGTGTGGCTGGTGTACAGGGCGGCGACCGGATTGTGTCCCAACACCCGGTCCTTGGCGACTAGCACCGTCACCGGGGCCTTGGAGTGCATGAAGAACAGGCTGTCATGGCCGACGCACAGGCCGATCACCACATTGAGCTCTGTCCCGGCCCTGGCGAGCAACGCGGCCTGTCCCACCGGGCTGCAAATGGCCTCGTACTGGCCCGGGCGCACCTTCTCGTCGTCCCGCAGGCCGATCTTCTCCTTGGCGATGGAGCCCACCTTGCAGCACGCGGTATAGACCTCGAAGCCGCCGGCCGCGAAGATGTCCCGCGCCACCTTGGCCTCCTCCATGAGGCCGACACAGTGCGCGATGCCCAGCTTCCTCGCCCCGATCCGCCGAGCGAAATCCATGATCTCCTCGACGCGCGTGCTGCGGCAGTATCCGGCCGCCTCCGTCCGGGCGGCCTCGACGGCCAGCCGCCGCAGATCCTCCCGCTCCAGGTACGCCCGCTCGACCTCCTCCAGCAACTCGGCCTCGACCGGCATGGGGCAGAACGCCGGGGGCTGCTTCGTGTCCGGCTCGGCGGCGCACGCCTTCACGCCGCACAGAACGCAGGTGGGCCCAGTGTACTCCGTCATGACGACCATTTCCTCCATCGCGCGAATGACGATCGGCCGCTCGTGTCTCGACCCCACCGCCTACAAATTGACCGTGCTCATGTCCGGGTAGCGGTCCCCCGCAGCGACGCCCCTCGGGGCAATGGCGTGGAGGCGCCGCAGCTCCTCGGCCGTCAACCGGATCCCGAGGGCCGCGACGTTCTCTTCGAGATAGCTGCGCCGCTTGGTGCCGGGGATCGGGACGATGTTCTCTCCTTGAGCCGTCAGCCACGCGAGGGCAAGCTGGGCCGGGCTCGCACTCTTCTCGGTCGCCATGGCCTTGATCTGGTCGGCCAACGCCAGGTTCTTCTGGAAATTCTCCCCGATAAAGCGCGGCGACCGGCGCCGCCAGTCCCCCTCGGGCAGGTCCTCGAAGCGCCGGAACCGGCCGGTGAGAAACCCGCGGCCCAGCGGGCTGTAGGCCACAAAGCCGATGCCGAGCGCGCGGACCGTCGGCAGGATCTCATCCTCGGCATCGCGGCTCCACAGCGAGTACTCGGTCTGGAGGGCCGTGATCGGGTGGACGGCGTGCGCCCGCCTGATCGTCGCCGGCGCCGCCTCGGACAGCCCGAGATATCGGACCTTGCCCTGCCGCACCAGGTCGGCCATGGCCCCGACGGTATCCTCGATCGGCACCTTGCGGTCCACGCGATGCTGGTAATAGAGATCAATTACATCAACGCCGAGGCGCCTGAGCGAGGCCTCGCAGGCCTGCCGGACGTACTCCGGGCGCCCGTTGACCGGCCCGAACCCGCCCTCGGGGAGGCGCGTGTTCCCGAACTTGGTGGCCAGCACCACCTGATGGCGCCGCCCTTGGATTGCGCGGCCGACCAGCTCCTCGTTCTTGGACATGCCGTAGACGTCGGCCGTGTCCAGAAAGTCGACCCCCAGCTCCAGCGCGCGGTGGATGGTGGCGATCGCTTCCCGCTCGTCGGCGGGTCCGTAAAACTCGGACATGCCCATGCAGCCGAGGCCGAGGGCCGACACGACCAGTCCCTGGCCGCCAAGTCTCCGCTTCTCCATGGTGTTCTCCTCTCTTTCAGACACCGCAAGGGAACGGTAACCCGCTCCTGAAGCACCGCGTCGGGCCGCTCCTCCTGGGACGAAATCCGCGCGGCTGCCCGATACTACCTAATGGCTCTCGCCAGCCGGGTAACGCCCTCGTCAATGTCGGACAGGGGCGGACTGACGAAGTTGAGCCGCATTGTTTCCTCGCCGCCACCCGCCGGGAAGAACGGGCCGCCGGGAACGTACGCGACCCCTTCGTCCAGCGCCTTCGACAAGAGGGCGGTCGCCGACCGGCCGCGCGGGAGGCGAAGCAGCAGGAACATCCCGCCCGCGGGACGAGTCCAGGTGGCTTTTCCCGCCAGGCGCCGCTCCAGAGCATGAAGGAACACATCCCGTTTCTCGCGATACGCAGAGCGCAGGTGAGCCACCTGGCCCGGGAGGTGCCCCGCGCTGACGTACCGGTGGACCATGCGCTGAGTGAACGAATTGGCGTGCAAGTCCGTGACCTGCTTCAAGAGAGCAAGCCGGTTGATGACCGGGGCCGGCCCTGCGATCCACGCGACCCGGAGGCCGGGGGCGATGGTCTTGCTGAACGTGCCCGCCGTCAGGATCGGCGCCTCGGGGTCGGCCGCGGCCAGGGGGGCCGGCTCACCGGGATCGTACCGGAGGTGGAGGTAGGCCTCGTCGGCCAAGACGGGAATGCCCGCCGCGGCCGCCGCCTTGAGAAGGATGAGGCGCCGGTCGTCGGCGAGCGTCGTCCCGGAAGGATTCTGGTGGTTGGGCATCGCGTACAGAAGTTTCACCCCCGGTTGCTTGAGGGCGGCGGCCGCGGCGTCGGGATCCAGACCTCCCTCGTCCGTGCGAATGGGTCGCACATCCGCCTCGAACGAGGCGAAGACCTGCAGGGCCGCCAGGTAGCTGGGCTCTTCCGTCAGGACGATGTCCCCCGGCTGGATGAAGGCGCGGGCGACGAGGTCGATGCCTTGCTGCGAGCCACTCACCATGAGAACCTGCGCTGTCTCTGTCGGAACCCCTCGGCTGCTCAGGTCCGCCGCCACCCACTCCCGAAGTGGGCGATACCCGTCTGCCTCCCCGTACTGAAGGCCGGCTCGCCAGTCCTTGCTGAAGATTTGCTCCGCCGCTTCCTGCAGAGCCTTCACCGGGAAGCCGGCGGGATCCGGGAGGCCGGAAGCAAAATTGATGACCGGGCGCTGGGACATCACCCGGATGAGGTCCATGATGGGCGACGGTTGAACCTTACCCATTCGCCCCGCGTACCGCTTCTCCCAATCCATTGCGCCTCCTCTTCCCTCGAACGTTTCGCGCCTCACGCGGGCGCGCGGCCGGCCTGCCGCGCCTTCCAGGCGGAGTGCGCCGCCTCTGCGTATCGCTGGTGCAGCTCGTGCCAGCCGGGCACGTCCTCGATCCGCCAGTGCCGGATCTCCAGCACCTCGTGCGACCGGGGTCGCGGCGCTCCCCCCACCACGTCGCAAAGATAGACGACCGCAATCGCGGTGTGCGGGCCATATCCGACGTTCGGCTTCCGCGTGAACACGCCCACGAGCTGCCGGGTCTGGATCTCCAGTCCCGCCTCTTCCCTCGCCTCGCGAACGGCGGCGTCTTCGGGGGATTCGTTGGGGTCGACCCAGCCGCAGGGCAGGCACCACAGCCCGTCGTCGGATCGCCGCACCAGGAGGATCCGTCCCCCGTCGTCGAAGATCGCCGCCTCCGCGCCCACCTTGGGCGTGATGTAGCCCAATTCGCCGACGAGCCGTTGCCGGACCTCGACGGGCGGGAGATCCAGGGCCTGCCCGTAATATTTCGCGACCAGCGCCAGCAGGCGCTCGAATCGCTCCCGATCGTAGGGATTGGCCGTGAAGTTGAGCCCGTTTCGAGCAATGGTTTGTAGCTCGTCCAGCAGTGGCAAGATGTCCATTCGGGATCGGCCCTCTTCTCCGGAGTAAGACTCATCGCCGCTAAGATTCCGCCTGAGTCCCGCCCCCGGGGTGCCCCGAGCCCACCCAGCCTGACGGCTGGGTACCCGCCGTCGCGGTCGGGGGGGCCCAACGATTGCGTTGGGTCCGGTCCGGTCGCCGTGGTCCGCCGCGGGTACCCGCACGGCGGGTGCGGAGCAAGACCGCCCCACCCCACTCCCGAGGTGGGGTGCCGTCGCGGCGCCGCCGTTCGAGGGGTCCCCCGGGGGCGGGACACGAGGCCTGGCCAGAGCTATCAATCAATCCAATTCGTTACAGCCTAACTTAACGGTGATGGGTGTAAGCCCCGCACACCAACCTCATCATCTGGGAGGCATCTCACACCTGCTCGTAGGCCCACCGCCAAACACTCACGGCGCGGGAATGAAATCGTACTCGCCGAAGCCCTGGAGCACCAGAAAGATCGCCGACCCCTCCCCGGCATTCGTCACGAGATGGGGCCGCCGCGGCCGCACCGTGTGTGTCTCGCCACGCGCGAGGTGCACCTCTTCTTCCGGATCCCGCAGGCTGACGCAGATGCGACCCTGCAGCACGTAGAATGTGTCCTGGACGTTGGTGTGGTAGTGCCAGGGGATCTTCTGGCTCGGGCCGATTTGCAGCTCGGTGATGTGAAATCCCGGCCGTTCTGCGTGCCGCGCGGATCGCTCGACCTCGTACGGGCGTTTCCAACCCCTTTGCGGCTCCATCCTTCTTCCCCCCTGCGACCGACATCCTCGGACCGCCGGTAGTTCAATCCTCAAGCCCACGACCCGACGAAGGGCGTATGATACTGGTGCGCCGTCGCCAGCAGGGCTTCCTGTGCGTCTGGCGTGAGAGGGCGAAAGCGCTCGGCCGCGGCGAGGAATTTCGGCAGAATCGTGACATCGCCCGTACTGCACAGCGTCGTGACCGGCTGAGACAGGTTGAAGGCGACCGCCTGGTCGATGATCGCCTGGTCGGTGAACGGCTCGTACCAGGTCGTATGAGTCTTGGGCCGGTCCCCCCAGGGGTCTTTCGCGAGGGTCTTGATGATGTGGACCCCGACGTCCTTTTGGCGGCACGCGTCCAGGAGCGCCTGCGTGTCGCGACGGTACTCGGGGATGGACCAGAGGATGAAGTTCAGGGGGAACATGACCGTGTCGAAGTTGAACCGACGGAGTGCCTCCAGGTGGGTCGCGGGCGCGTCGTGCGAATGACCGGTGATGCCCAGCCAGCGCACGATCCCCTCCTCGCGCGCCTCGATCAGGGCCTCCAGCGCCCCACCCTTGGCCGTGCACTCGTCCAGCTCGTGCCGCTTGCATACGACATGCAACTGGTAGAGATCCAGGCGATCCGTCCCCAGCCGCTCGAGCGATCGGTGCAGCTCGGCCTTGGCGGTGTCCCGGGTGCGCTGGGCGGTCTTGCAGCCGAGGAAGATCTTGTCCCGGATCCGGGGCATCCACGGCTTCAGGCGCAGTTCGGCCTCGCCGTAGCGCGGTGCCACGTCAAAGTGATTGACACCGGAGTCCAGGGCCGTCTGGATGGCCCGGTCCGCCGTCTCCTGGCCCACCCGGCCGATCCCGGCGGAGCCGAATGCCACCACCGTGCTCATCTGTCCCGTCCGCCCCAATCGCCGCCGTTCCATCTGTGTCTCCTAAAAACACGCACGCAACCGGAAGCGGCGCGCTTCCTGGCCTGCTATTCCGATGCGGCAGTTGCAGCTCCTCGTCCAACATCAATCCCAGGGCGCATGCGGTCCTCGGACGCCTCCCGCGCGAAACGAATTGTCCTCCAATTATAGATCCCGGCGAGGCTGGCCGCGTCGGTAGAACTCCTCGACGCGCTCATCCGTGATCCGGGTGTGGGTCTGCAGGGTCTCTTCGAGGCGCAGACGCCAGGATTCGAGCCCGGATGCATCGAGCCCGGGGGGCACCGATACCGGGGCGCCGGCGTGGATGACCCCCCACGTAAAGGGCCAGGGAAGCTGGAAGCCGTCCCAACTGTTCAATCGCCAGAACCGGCGGTACGTTACGGTGATCGGAATGATGGGGAGGCCGCTCTGGGACGCAAGATAGACCGCACCCACCTTGAAGGCCCCGGGCGGCCCCGTCGGCCCGTCAGGGGTGATGCCGAAGTCGCGCCCGCCGCCGGCCTCCTCGAGGAGTGCGCGCACAGCCTCACTCCCTCCCCGGCGACTCGACCCACGAATAGCGACGAAACCAAGGCGCTCCGCTATGCGAGCGATTATCTCGCCGTCTTTGGACTGGCTGATCAAGACGCGGCCTCCGAAGTGGGCGTGGGTGTAGGCAAAGGCCAGAACCCGCTGGTGCCAGAAGACGTAAATGGCATTTCCCCTCTTGCGGGGGTCCGGATGGATGTGTCTTCCCCCATACCACCGCAGGCGGATCGTGGAAAACCACAGGCGGAGGGCGAAGGCCCCAAGTCTGCCACCGACCCAGTTCAGCGCCCGGCGCCTCATAACAACCAGCAGCTTTCCGGCTGCTGCCGGAAGAACCTCATCCCACTACTCGCTCTCTCGCCGGCGCCCTCGCCTTTCGATGCGACTGACACTCCCAAGGTCCATCAAGAGTCGCATCGGCAAAGGGACGGTCGTTCCCCCTGATCGTGGCCGGATCAACCGCCACCCGTGCACAGCCCACGCAGCACGTTTGGGAAGAGTACCAGAATGCCACGAATGCCGCAACGCTCAATGAGCGTTTTCTTTCCTCTAGTGTGCCGAGTCAGAAGTCCAGCGACGAATCCACGGCCTCCGGGACCGCCCCTCCCCCACCTGGGGCCTGCACCCACCCTCTCGGGTGGGTACCCGGAACCGGCCAGCCTTGCTCCGGCGCCGCCGCCCGGGTACCCAGCGCAGACGCTGGGTGCGGGCGCGTCGCGCCGTGGGCGGAGGATTGGTGCGAGATTCAACCCTCACCAGGCCACGGCGACGACCCATTGCAGGGCTACCGCGCAATGGGTGCCCCGCCGGCTGGCCGGGTACCCAACCCACCGGGTTGGGTGTGGCCCGGCGGGCTCCGGGCGGCCCCGAAGGCCTTAGTTTGTCAGCGAGTTTCTAACTCAGGACACCAGCTCGTTCGATGAGGAGGCTAGCTCAGCTTACGGCGGGGGCGGGCCATCCGACCGGGAGAGCCGACGGGAGAGTGTCCAAATCTCCTCCGATGCGTCAATAGGTGGATGCCGCGGCACCCATGAGCCGTTCGGGAAGGCAGGGGCCCCCCGGCCAGCCGTGCCCGGCCCCGGTGGGCCGCAACAGAACCACATCAGATCCTTGGCAGGGTGATCTCGCGCTGGGCCTGGTATTTGCCCTTTTTATCCGCGTAGGAGGTCTCGCAGATCTCGTCGGCCTCGAAGAAGACGACCTGGGCGATGCCCTCGTTGGCGTAGATCTTGGCGGGGAGCGGCGTGGTGTTGCTGATCTCCAGGGTGGCGGTCCCCTCCCATTCGGGCTCGAAGGGGGTGACGTTCACAATGATCCCGCAGCGGGCGTAAGTGGAATTGTGAACGACCAAGTCGTTCGCAACGAAGTTGTGCACACCAGGAATCGTGAGGTCGAAGACGGCCTCCTCACCGGCGGGGGTAATGGACTCCACCATGTCCCACACCACATCGGCCTGGACCAGCGCTGAAAATTCAGTATTCGCAACGAACTGAGAAGCACGCTCCGCGATGGAGAAGGGAAGCGACTGTCTCGGCTGTGTCGCCTTGATCCCAACCGCGGCGAGTGATCGACCGGATGCCTGGACCGTTTCTCGCATGATCTGCCATGCCGCCGCCGGAAGGGTATCGAAGTTCGATTTGCGCTTGGGCTGCCGGGCGATCTCCCGGCAGACATCCGCCAGGGTTTCCGCTTTGCGGCTTCCCGGAATGAATCCTACTTCCCGGGCAAACTGCTGGATCATCTCCCGATCGGTGATCTGAACACGATAGGCGGTCCCGCCGCCTGCGAGGACCTTCCGCCGGACGAGGCTGAAGATGCCGAATCGAAGCAGGAGGTGACGAACATCATAGGCCAATCTCCCAGACGTGGAGCTGTATTCCAGGTACACTCCATTGCCGCTCCGGTAGACGCTGCCGTCCCCGGAGAAAAGGGCCCGCAGGAACGTCGCAACGCGGTCGCGCTTCGCCCGGAACACCACGGCAGGAACTGCCTTCTCCGCCGAACGAACGTTACATCCGAGCCGTTCCAGCCAGAGGTTCGCGCGATTCTTCTCGATCACCCCGCCGTGACCTCGCCGGTTCACCAAGTTGTAGCCATACCGGCCCACCGGCGACACCTCGCAGCCGAACCCGTGTACTGCATCCGTGAACACCTGAACCAGCCGCGAATCCGCCGTCGTGTAGCGGGGGCTGTGTCGAGGCGTACGGCACTGGCCGTCCGCAAGCAATAGCCCGAGAAGAACGGCCTCATGCTCGGGCCAGTCCTCCTTGCCGAAGTACGGACAACTCCGCGCCGCCGCGATGCGCTCTCCCGGCTGAAGGGCTGCCAATGCCTTCCAGCCCTCAAGGGTGCGGAAGGGATGGGTGATCGTGGCCTTAACCTGGAGCCCTGAACGTGTCCGGAGCTCATAAACGGGTTGAACCTCGTTGCTGAGGTGAGCACTGATGTCCGTAGTCCGCAGCCGCCAATCTGCCAGCGACACTGTCGTCGCTGCACCTGCGGAAACGAAATCGCGAATGGACCGATACTCGCCGGTTTCGGCGTCGACGATGCGGGTGTCTCCCGTCAGGCATTTCCCGACGCATATCGTCAGGATATTCCTGGGGATCCGGAAGTACTCCACGGTCCGGGCCAGGGCGAACGAGTTAGGGGGGATGATGCACACGTCCCCCTTGAAGTCCACGAAGGACTGCTGGTCGAAGCGCTTGGGGTCCACGATGGTGCTGTTGATGTTGGTGAAGATCTTGAACTCGTCCGCCACGCGGATGTCGTAGCCGTATGACGAGAGCCCGTATGAGATCACGCCGTCCCGGATCTGGTTCTCCGAGAACGGCTCGATCATCCGGCGCTCGAGTGCCATGCGCTTGATCCACCTGTCGGATTTGATGGACATGCGCCCCCCTTAGGGTGTCCGAGGTCCGATGTCCGCGGTCCGAGGTCTGATACGCATCACCAGTACCCCGCCCTTGACCTCGGACGTTGGACCTTGGACTTCGGACAGAAGGAGAACCCCGGCGTGGTCAGACGGAAGCTCCGCCCCTGACCTGGCCGGGGATCGCATTCGTGGTTACGCCGCCGGTTTCCTGAGCGGAGTCTCGTGTGGGGCCTCGGTGGTGGTCTCGCTCTCTCCTTGGCACCGGGGACATCCCGCTCGCGTCACAATCCAGGTCCGACGCAGCCTCTCTCAGGCCTCCTTCCTCAGCCGGACCGACATCACCCTCGGATTGGCCCGCCCCTTCTTCGTTCGGGCGCCGCGGCGCGCCCCGGCAGGGATCTCCGTCATCCTATCATTCCCCCGCCGCCGGTCTAGCACCACTTTGATGCGGGACTCGTCCGCGAAGAGTCTGGCGACCTCTGCGTAGAGGTCCGCGCAGGAACGATTCAGCACCAGGTAATACGTCCCTTGCCCCTGCCCAGGCCGCGGCTCTCGCATCCCCACCGCTCCTCCTAGCACTCACTGAAGCCGCAGACGTGACATTTCTGGCAGCCTTCCTCGAAGACCAGGGTGAAGTTCTGGCAATCCGGGCACATGTCGGTGGCCTTCATCCGGCCCTCGCGCGCCTCGCGGATGTGCTCCACCCCGGGCTCGCGCAGCCCCACGTGCTCTGCCAGGACCTGGGCGATGGCGTCCGGGATCGAGCGGACCCGCCCCGGTCCCATCCCCGCGTCGCGGCGGCCGCCGATCCGGTCCAGTTGCTTGACGATCTCCTCCACCCGGTCGCGCGGCGAGAGAGGGGACGGCATGCGCAGGACGAGGGAGATCAGGCGGCCCAGCGCCTCGGCATCCGCCTGGACGTCGCTCCCCGCCTTGCCCACGTTCAGGAAAATCTCGAAGGGCTCCCCCGACGGCCCCTGATTTACGTGGACATAGCCGGTGCCGAGCGGCGTGTCGATCCGGTAGGTCACCCCGCGCAGCGTCCGCGGGCGCGGCTTGACCGTGGCATCGACTTTGACGACCGCGCCCTCTTCCCCTGCGGCCCTCTCCTGCTTCTCGCCCTCCTTGCCCGCCGCCGCGGCACCGGTCCCGACGTGCAGCACCTGGCCGCCGTGGGCGGACTTGCACCCGTCCCGGAACACCGTGATCCCGAGGCAACCGAGGTCGTAAGCCGTCCGGTAGGCCCGAGCGACGTCCTCGACCGTGGCCGAGTTGGGCAGGTTGATCGTCTTGGAGACGCCGTTGTCCGTGCGCTGCTGGAAGGCCGCCTGCATCCGCACGTGCCATTCCGGCGCGATCTCGTGGGCGGTGACGAACACCCCGCGAACGTCCTCCGGCACTTCGGGCAGGTCGTGCAGGGTTCCGTGCGTGGCCACCTTGTCCATCAGCTCAGGACTGTAGAGGCCGCGCCGCCTGGCCACCGCCTCGAAGTGCGGGTTCACGAACGTCAGGTGCCGATCGCCCACGATGTGGCTGTAGGCGACGGCGAAGAGCGGCTCGATCCCCGAGGAGCAGCCGGCAATGATGCTGATCGTCCCCGTGGGGGCGATGGTCGTCACCGTGGAGTTGCGGAGCGGCCGGCCCTCGCGGTAGATGCTGCGGGACCAGTTGGGGAACGGGCCCCGCTCCTCCGCCAGGCGGGCCGACTCGTCCCGGCCGATCGTGGTGATGAACTCCATGATCTTGTCGCCCAGCTCCAGCGCGGCCTCGCTGTCGTACGGGATGCCGAGCTGGATCACGAGGTCCGCCCAGCCCATCACCCCCAGGCCGATCCGGCGGTTGGCGTGGACCTCTTGCATGATCTCGGGCAGCGGATACGGGTTCACCTGGATCACGTCGTCGAGGAACCGGACGGAGAAGCGGACCACCCGCTCCAGCTCGTCCCAGGCGATGGGCGCCTCGTGGTTCTCGGGCCGCCCGAACTTGTCCAGGTTGATGGAGCCCAGGTTGCACGCGTCGTTGGGGGCCAGCGGCTGCTCGCCGCAGTTGTGGGCGTACAGACCATTGGCGTCGAAGGCGTGGACAGCCGGGATCTGCACGTCGTACACATCCTCCGTTCCCGCGTCCGCGACGGAGGCTACCCGGGCCGTGAATCTCTCCCGATTGACCGCCCGCCTGCAGGCCGAGCACCCTGCCCGCAGCCTGAGGCCCTTGTCGCGATCGGAAAAGCCCACGCGCTCGGCAAAGCGCAGGAGGTTTTCCCCGGAAACGATGAGCTCGTGCTGCTCGGTCGTGGCATATCCCCGCCGGCCCCCCCGCTGGTCGGGGAGCAGGCGAACCTGCGGCGGCCGACGCCCCTCGTACAGCGTGGAGACGATGCCCAGGCGCAGCAGCATGCGTTGGACGGCCAGCAGCCGCTCTCGGTTGCTCTGGGCCAGGCGGACACTGACGCCCTTCTTTTGCGATCCCTGGACTGACCCGTCGCTGTCGAACAAGCCGCGAAGGAATCCGCGATAGAAATCGGAGGACGCCTGCTCTATTTTAGGCGTGATGTCCTTTCGGCCGGGCGTCATGCCCAGGTCGGCCGCCAGCTTCTTCAAGGATCCCAGCGCCAGGCGGAACTCGTTCCGGCCGGGAACGGCCATCCATCCCCTGAAGTCCGCCCGATGGGGCAGCGCCTGGGCGTATTCCAGGGCCGTCCGCATGACGGCCGCGGTCCCGGACCCGGCCACCTCGGAGGGGCCGTTCGCCACGGCATACGCCGCGGGACTCCAGACCGAGAGGACCGCCTTGTCGGTCTTCAGGGTCCCGTCGCCGACCAACAGACCGACCAGGTAGCCCTCCCCTTCCGTGTAGGCACCATTCCAGCCCGCCAGGTTCCGGTGATCGTGGAGAACCACCCGGTCGCCGGGGCGAAGGCGCCCAGCTTCCGCCCATTCCGTCACGCACGCGTCGCGGGTCAAGCGCGTCACCCGTTGGACCGCGTGGTCGGCAGTCAGACGCAGCGAAAACCCCTCCACGGTCTGGAGTCGCACCAGAGGCTTCGTGCCGGTCTTGAAGAAGCCCTCCACGCCGCTCGCGTACGCGCTCCCGTCCACGATGGCGTGGAAAGGCTTGCCGAGCAGCTCACGCACCTGGCGCGGACCGGCCTCGGTCATGATCCAGGTATCCGCAGGCACGCACGGATTGGTGGCCTCGATCGTCTCCAGCTCGGGCACCGGGTTGGCGGCGCTCCGGTTCACGCGGTCGATGAACACGAGCCCGGGGTCCCCGGTCCGCCAGGCCGCGTCCACGATCCGATCGAAGACGTCGCGCGCCCGCAGCCGGCCGGTGGCCTTGTGGGTGTGGGGATCGATCAGATCATACTCGCCGTCGGCCTCCAGGGCCTCCATGAAGGCGTCCGTGGCGGTCACCGAGATATTGAAGTTGGCGATGCCGCCATTCAGCTTGCACTGGATGAACTCCAGGATGTCCGGGTGGTCCACCTTCAGGACGCCCATGTTGGCGCCCCGCCGGGTCCCGCCCTGCTTCACGGCCTCCGTGGCGCCATTGAAGACGCGCAGGAAGCTGACGGGGCCGCTGGCCTTGCCGCCGGTGGATTTGACCAGGGTGTCCTTGGGGCGGAGCCGGGAGAAGGCGAACCCCGTCCCGCCCCCGCTCTTGTGGATGATGGCCGCCCGCTTCACCGCCTCGAAGATCTCGTCCATGGAGTCCCCGACGGGGAGGACGAAGCATGCGGAATACTGGAGGCCGTTGTCCTTCCCCGCGTTCATCAGCGTCGGGGAATTCGGCAGGAAGTAGCCGTCCACCATCAGGTCGTAGAACCGGCAGGCGACCTCGTGGACCTGTTCCTCGGTCTTGCCCCAGGTCACCTCGGCGGCCGCGATGGCCCAGGCCACGCGCCAGCACATCTCCTCCGGGGTCTCGGCCACGTCCCGGGCCGAGGGCGCTTCTCCGGGCACGGCCTTCTTGAACCGGTCCAGGTATCGCTCTCGCAGCACCCGAAGCGCAGACTCCGACCACTGGCCCTGCTTCACCGGACGCGTGAGCTCTGCCATTGGATCCTCCGTCAAAAACAATCGAGGCTACCCCGCCGCGGGGGCAGCCCCGATGAGTATTAAGGGCGCACGAGAGTGAAATGCCTGCTCTGGAATTCCCCCGTCGGGGAAACTGGGTGATGGGATGGTCGCCGAGACCTGCGGGCTATGTTGCTGGTGTACATGACGGTCGAAAACCCTGAAAGCTGGCCTGGTTGTGATCAGCCTTTATTTTACAGCCAAACATCCGATTGGTCCACTTCCTTGGGCAGGGCTCTCTTCTTACGCCCAACATATGGGGCTTGTCAAGCGAAAAATAGCCATGAAAGTTCAAGAACGGAGGAAGAGTTTTGCGCCAGGCAGCGTTATTCCGACGCGGAAGTCGAAACAACAGAAGGAGATAGCGAATTGGAGGAGGTTTTGCTATCCTTTGGCCCCGAGGCACTGGGACACAGTAGTAGTAATCGCCTTGCTGAAAAGGTGCGAGAGCACTGACCGTTCCCGGTTCACGGTTCCTGCCGCCGCCCCTGCATCGCGCCGTCGCGTCTGGTAGCTCTCCACGTCCGCTATCGTGATCGCGTCCAGCGTCTTTCCCCCGAACCGTGCCTTGAGATGCTTAAGGGCCTTCTCTCGGAACGTGACCGACCGGGGACGCTCCTTACATGCCCAGGCGAGGTATCGGTCCGCCGCTACCTGAAACCTGGTCGGCCTCTCCCGCCATGCTTGGGTGAGGCAAAACCCCGCCGTCTTCACCGCGACCTTGCGCTTCTGATATTCAGTCAACGCGAGTGCCTTCGGCCCGATCTTCTCTCGGCGGAGATGGCCGCGAGGACACGCCCAACATATCCACCACACCCCGTCACGCTCGAAGACCCCCCGCGCCTTGGCCTAGGTGTTTACTTAGGGTGTTGAAAACGTCCGTGGCCGAAGGGAAGAGCGACAAGAGATTCCGCAGTCGTTTTCGATTGTTCTGTCGATCTGCTCATCGGCAATTGCTGCGGAAGATTTCTTCTCTAGTCTACCATCCCTCTAAGCCCTCTGAACTCAGTAAGTTAGGACTCTTGGGTCAACACCTTTAGTAAACGGCTAGTGTAGTGCGTCTAACGCTTCTTTACATTTGGCGATCTTCGCGAGGATCCGCTCCACGGGGGCACTCCACACGAAGACCTGCGGGTTCTGATTGTGATTGTCGAGATAGGCCCGGATCGCCGCGATGAGGTCCCCGACGCTGCCGAAGGAGCCGCGCCGCAGGCGCTTGGTGGTCAGGTCGCGGAACCAGCGTTCCACGAGGTTCAGCCAGGAGCTCGACGTGGGCGTGAAGTGAATATGGAAGCGCGGATGCCGCCGCAGCCACCCCTGCACGCGCGGGTGCTTGTGGGTCCCGTAGTTGTCCACGATCAGGTGGAGATCCAGGACGGCCGGCGTGGCCCCGTCGATCTGCTGCAGAAAGCGGATGAACTCCTGATGGCGATGCCGCGGCATGCAGTCGCCGATCACGGTCCCGTCGAGCAGACTCAGCGCCGCGAAGAGCGTCGTCGTGCCGTGCCGCTTGTAGTCGTGCGTCATCGTGCCGCACCGCCCCCGCTTCAGCGGCAGGCCCGGCTGCGTGCGATCCAGCGCCTGGATCTGGGCCTTCTCGTCCACGCACAGCACGAGCGCCTTGTCCGGCGGGTTCAGGTACAGCCCCACGACGTCGCACAGCTTCTCCACGAACTGCGTGTCCCGGCTCAGCTTGAACGTCTTGGTGAGGTGTGGCTTGCAGGCGGTGCTGCCGCCAGATGCGCCGCACGGTCGCCTCACTGACGCCCTGGGCCGCGGCCATGGTGCGGGTGCTCCAGTGGGTGGCCGCTGGCGGGGTCGTGTGCAGCGTCGCTTCGACCACCGCCCGGATCTTGGCCGCAGAGATCCGGGGCAGGCGGCCCGGCCGGGGGGCGTCCTTTGCGAGCCCGGCCACCCGCAGCGCCAGGAACCGCTCGCGCCACAACTGGACCGTCGGCCGCGAGACGCCCAGGCGCTGCGCGATCTCCTGGTTCGGCACGCCGTGGGCCGCCAACTGGACAATCTGCGCCCGCTCGACGACGCGCGCGGGGAGGGTCCGGCTGCGGGCCCACGTTTCCAAGGTTGTCACTTCGTCCGCCGAGAGCACGATGGGGGGCGCATGTCGGCTCATGCACCCACCATACCTGAAGCCCGATGATAAGTAAAGCTATTTCAGACGCATTACACTAGCGCCTTGGCAGGGGGGCGCTTGGTTCGCTTCACCTTCGCGCCAGTGTCTTGAATCTGCTTTGCTTCCATCACCTCCCCCTTGCCCGCGTCCGTGCGGGCCGCTTTGCCTTGGCCGGCGGAGTGAAGAAGTCTCCCACGTCCATTCTCAGGGCCCCGGCCAGCCGGGACAGCGTGCCTACGGTCGGATCTTGCCGTCCCGTTTCAATCCGGGCGATGGACGCATAGCCCACGTCAGACTTGTCGGCCAAGTCCCACTGACTCAGCCCTCGGAGCTTCCGCCAACGCTTCAATGCCTCGCCAATCTCTATCGGTTTCATTCTATCATAGAGGATAGAACAATTTTCTCGAGGTCTCCAGGACATTCCTCGGCACGCAGGTCGAGCCAGCTCCGTGGCCTTCACGCCGAGGGAGCGTTTCCGGTGCCATTGAGCCGAAGGTGTGTCGGATCTCTTGACGATTCGCGGGGACCGCATTCGTCCCCATCAAAAACACGCGCTTAGATGCTGCATCGGCGAATTCGGAACAGTCGACTCGGGGAAACTGCCGGCTCCCATTACACTCCCGTGCTTCCCAGGCGGCCTTTCCATTCTTGCGACGGCACGGAATCCCTTTGATTCTAAACCAGAAGCCACGTCATAACCTCGTTGACAACCGTGTGGCATGAGCTTCGCACGGACACTGCGCTGTTGCTGGGCTCTGGGTTGGTTGGCCTGGCCGGGGCCACGTGGAGGCAGTATCGCCGGAAGGAGTGGCCACACACCCATTCGGTGAAGACCAGATGGAACTGAATCCATTCCCCAGCATGTCCTCTGGCGCTCTTGGGAAGCAGTCAGGGGGCAACGGGGACTTCCTGAGAACGCAGTCGAGCGTAGCCAAGGTCCATTCCCTGATCATCGTGGCCCGAGACCAACCTGATCTGTGGCAGGCGCTCGTTGGACAATTCGCGGGCAACACGCAGGTGCAGGTTCTCCAAGATCGGCGGCGATGGGAGCGTCGGCAGCGCGTTCAGACGTGTGAGCCGGACCGGCGGGGGCCGGACCGCCGCCGCGCGCCGCGTCTTGAGCATGATGTTCGCCGCCGGTCGTTCGTGATCATCCCGCAGCGGGAAGGAGTGCGCTGAGGCTGACTGCCCACGCCCGGCCGAGCCTTGCCAGCGTGGCCCGGGTTGTGTGGCGACGGTCCCGTTGCGCCACTGGCCGCGTTCACATCAGGGCATCCCTCGGGCGTCGGGGTCCTCCCCGGCGCTTGTGGTGTGTCTGCTTCCTTGGTGGCCCGCGAAAGCCGAGAATTCCTGTCGGGCCGGGGAAAGTTTTCCCGAGGGGATTCGGCCAGAGTGAACCAGCAAGAATGGAAGGGCTCCGAAGGGAGAACTCTCACTGGAGGGCCCAACCTCGCAATCGCCTGGGAAGCAAGTGGGCCAAGCGATACTTCCGCCGGCGACAAATGGGAACTTTTCTTCACGCGTTCCACCAACCGATCTTTGTCTCTCCCTGCCGCTCCCGCAGTCTTTGCAGCGACACTGCCCTTCAGACACATCGGCCTGCAGCCAGGGGAGCCGGACCCGCCATTTCCGGAGGAGCAGGAACGAATCTTGCTCTGGCACACGGCCAAGCTGCTGCGAGGGGAAAGGTCTGCCCCTGAATCGGGCCCGGCACGTCTCCCGGCATGGCTGTCGTTGACCATGCCGGGCATCGGCAGGGTTTTTCTACCGGGGATTCTCGTCTGGTTGTGCAAGCGATCGAACTCGCTTGCGCTTTGCTCCTCTCGCTAGTATGATCAATGTGCGTTTGTATCGCTCCTCGCGGGTCCCGGAGGCTGCCCCTTGTCTAACTGGTCGGAGCACCGACACTTTCGCCGCTACCCAATTCAACTCCCGCTCCTGCACACACCAAAAGGCCCCACGCCCGCCCAGCCCGGGGTCGGCTGGATGCGGAACCTGAGTGAAGGGGGCGCGGGGGTGGAGTTGGCCGAGCCGCTCCAGCCCCGACTGCCCCTCTTCGTCTACCTCCAGACGGGTCGCGGGCCCATCGAGGCGGAGGCGGAAGTGGCCTGGGCCGAGAAACCTCCTCTGGCGACTGGAGGGATTCTCCACGGCGTGGCCTTCACCCAGCTCGCCCCCGATCCCCTTCAGATTCTCCCGGGACTTGATCCTCACCAAGGGCCTGGTACGGCCCGCCGGGGTCCGCCTGCCATTCGAGGTTCCCGTTACCTATCGGCTCAGGGGTGAAGCGGGGCCGCCCTTCCACGGATGGACACACGATATCAGCCGAGGAGGGCTGTTGCTGCGCCTCCCCCACGTCCTGCCGCTGGGCACGCTGCTGGAGGTGACCCTGCACACGCCCACCGGCCCCCTCACGACAGAGGGAGCCGTCACCTGGGTGGCCCCGCTGGAGGGGCGGACGCCCGGGGGGCCGATCCGCCACGGAGTTCGGTTTACCGCTCTCGACTGGCCCACCGCCCTGTCTCTGGGTCTCCTTCTCTCGGAGTCGGTGTAGGCATCCTCTCCGCTTCCCCTCATCGCGGGCGCGGCACTCCCCTCATGCCCCCCGCCTGCCCTTGCGTTTTCCCCAATGTCGCGTATGCCCCTGCCGGCGTTGCTCGGATGGACTGCCTCACCGACTGAGCCCGAATAGTGCGGTTCAACCGCGAAGCACGCGAAGGACGCAAAGGCACCGCGCATAGTCAACACGTCGATCCGGGAGAACTCGGAGAGGCCATTCGGAACATTTCGATCCGGCAGCCCTTCTGACCTGACGAGTGTCGGCGACTCTTGGCGATCTTGGCGATCTTGCTGGTGAGATTTCTGGGCTGAGGAATGGGGGCGGGAGGCCGAGCGGCATCGGGATGCAAGACTTGCGTATCCGCGCACAAATTTCCTGTGGCCCGGGCCAGGACCCAGAGGTGTCGGAAGTGGGCCCCGCCAGTAAACCTCGTCAGTTCCACTTCCGGAAGGGGTAGGTACTTTATTTGCAAGGCGAGGGGGTGCGGTCCCGTATGCACGAGAATCCTGCGCGCGAACTCTAGACCCTTGCCTGGGACTGGACTGGTATGCCTTCCAGCGCCGTGCAGCGCAACATTGCCTTCCAACTCACGGTGGAGAACACCATCGCCGCCGTCCCCGAGGCCACCCCATGGCTCCTCCTGGGCTCTGGCCTCGTCGGGTTGGGCGCCGCGGCCCGGAAACGGCGCTGGCACAATTGATCACAGCACACGAGAGTCGCCCCACAGTCGTCAGGTTCCTCCCGTCGCTCGTGATGCTGGGAGGGTTCGTGTGCCCCTGGGATTGCGCCGGCATTTCAGAGGAAGATTCGAGACCAAGGGGAGAGTTCGCGCACAGTGCGCAAGGCTCCTGAGAGTCACACCCACTGCGCGGAGGGCCGTGCCCGCAGGCTCGCCACCCGGGCCCCGGGTGGCGCCCAGACGGGCTCCCCGGCGAGACGAACGTGTCACCGCGTATCTTCGGAGACGGACCGAGGTACAGGAGTGGGGTAGCGAGCATGCAGCGGGCTGAGGGAAGCGGGGGAGTGGGACTGAATGAGGAGGCCCTTCAGCAACGCGTCCGGGACCTGGAGGCGCAGGTCCAGGGCCAGGCCCGGGAAATCCGCGCGCTGGAGAAGATCGAGCTCCTCCAGGATTGCAGCCGCGAGCTCGAGACCGAGAATCGCGCCCTCCGGGACCGCATCGCGGAGCTGCACACCTTCCTGAACCTCAGCAAGACGCTCTCCGCCACGCTCAACATGGAGGAGCTGTTCCGCCTGGCCCTGCACCTCATCGGGCGGTCCCTCCACGTGGACGCCTACTCGCTGATGCTGCTGGACGAGAGCGGAGAGCGCCTCGTGGTCAAGGCGGCCTTCGGTTTCCCCGATGACGGCGGCCTGGGGCTGACCCTGCGCGTGGGGGAGGGGATCTCCGGTCTGGTGGCCCAGACCGGCCAGGCCCTGCTAGTGCCCGACGTCAGCGCCGAGCCCCGCCTCCTGGAGCAGGAGTCGTTCCGCCAGCCGCGCGGCTCCTTCATCTGCGTTCCGCTCCGGATCAAAGGGCGCGAGGTGATGGGGGTCCTGAACGCGCAGAAGCCGGACCCGCAGGGCTTTGGCTTGGGGGATCTGGACCTGTTCCAAGCCGTGGCCACCCAGGTGGCCGCGGCGCTGGAGAACGCCCAGCTCTACCAGCGGACCAAGGAACTCTCCACCCGCGACGATCTTACGGGCTTGTTCAACCGCCGCCATTTCTTCGACAACCTGGAGAAAGAAGTGCAGCGGGCCCGGCGGTACCGGCGCGTCTTCTCGCTCCTCCTGCTGGACCTGGACGACTTCAAGGGCTACAACGACACCTACGGCCACCTGCAGGGGGACGAGGCGTTGAAGGAAATCGGGCGCCTCCTCCTGGCCAGCACCCGGCGCGCCGACATCGTCGCCCGCTTCGGCGGGGAGGAGTTCGTGGTCCTCCTGCCCGAAATCAACGCCCAGGGCGCGCTCGTGGTGGCGGAGAAAATCCGCACGGCCGTGGAGCAGTATCCCTTCGCCGGCCGCACCACCCAGCCGGGCGACAAGATGACGGTGACCTTGGGCCTGGCCACGCACCCGACGGACTCCGAGGATGGCCTGGAGCTGGTGGATCTGGCCGACCGGGCCCTGTACCTCGGCAAGCAGCAGGGAGGAAACCGGACCTGCTCCACGCCCGGTCCGCGTCCGCCCCAGCCCCAGGCGTCCTGAGATGAGTCCGCCCCTCCGTCCCGCCCCTTTCGCCTGCTGATGGCGGCTGGCAAAACCCCAGGCGCTTGGTCCTGAAGGATCCCAGAGGAGGAGCGACAACGAACGCAAGCATCCGGCCTCCCGCTTTCACCCCCCGGAATTCTCTCGTGTCCCGAGTCCGAAGTCCGCGGACGAATCCTCCGGCCCCCGGAACCGCCCCTCCCCCGCCTGGGGCCTGCACCCACCCTCTCGGGTGGGTACCCGGAACCGGCGGGTGCGCGGCGCCCCCGGGCGCCTCGTTTTGTCAGCGAATCGCTCACTCACCATACTAGCTTCAGACCGAGTCATTCTCTTCGAACGGTAGCCTCCGGTCGTCTCACATCGAGGGTCACAAGGATGGCCGTACACGCGCCCTCTTCCACCACCGAGGAAAACCGCAGGGAAACCTCCAGGTCGTTCAGGGAGACAACGACCTGACATTCATCCCGCACAGGCGCCATCCGGAACTCGTCCAAGAGCTGCTGGACGACTCGCTGATCCCGGGAAGGGAAAAGCGAGGGCAGGCTTTGCCCTATCAAACGAGCCTCCTTCCTCCCCAGGATCTCGCTTGCCCGTGCATTCGCCATCAAGATTCGTCCGTCCTTATCCAGTTCCAACACCCCACGGTCGAGAGAGTGTATCAGCGTCTCCCAGTGCCGCTTCAGGAGGAGCATTTCGCTAATGAGTTTCCGCGGCCGGAACCCCTCATACCCAAAGATCCCCCCCTCGAAATGGCCCGGTCCGGTCTCCTCCAGATATCGAATGGCCAGCAGAAGGTTATTCACCATGACGGCCAGGGGGCCCTTCGCGACATAGGCATCAGCGCTCAATTCAGGGAACCGGCGGATGTCCTGCGGGCCCAGAGCAGAAAGGGCAATAACCGGTGTCTCCCGGAGCTGGCGATCCTGACGAATGAGCCAGCAGACCCGGCTTCCATCAATCTTGGGCATCACGATGTCCAGAATGACATAGCTCGGTCTCAGCTTTCGTATCGCCCGTAACGCCTCGAGGCCGTCGCGAGCCAGGTGGACCTCATAACCCTTGTCCCGCAGAAGCTCACCGATGAGTTCTAGCAATAGAACATCGTTATCGGCAAAGACAATGGACTTTGCGGCGGTCTTCCTACCAGACTGTTCCATCGTCATATGTCGCCGGTCTAAGGGGTCACAACACGAATACTTGCTGACGCATATAAGTTCAACCTTTCTATCAGAAGTGCTTTCGGAACGCCAGGATTTTATTTCGGGGGAGTCTCGTCGGCGAGGATACCATGGGGCGGTTACCTCCTCGAGAGCGATTTCACCGTGGGGCAGACGGCCCCCGCTTGCGGGGATTCTAAGAGCTTATCCGTGAATAGGAATCACTTGTCTGTAAGCGATCAACGCGCATGCTAATTCCAGCAAGCCTTCGTGACCGGCCGTGGTTTTCTCGAATCGCACCAGCAGCTTCCGGAAGCGGTTCAGCCCCGACTGGGTCCGCTCGACCACCCAGCGTCGGGCGCGTCCCTGCGGGTGCCGGCGTTGCGCCCCAGGATCCTCGCCCCGCTGCGGGATGTGGGGTACATACTGCCGGGCTCGCACGGCCTGATCCGCCGGCTGCCCCGCGTACCCTTTGTCCCCCTAGCAGGATGCGGAAAAACTCGAGTTTTCCCTCTTCTCAATCCACGATGATCGAGTATGATGCGCCTCGAACGATGAACCCAGCAAAGGAGGCGCAGCATGCGAGGGACTGACACCCAGCAGGCGGCGATGTTCAGCTACCTCTCCCCAGAGCAGCGGGTGCCCCAGGACCATCCCCTCCGGCTGATCCGGGCCATGGCCGAGACGGTGCTGCAGGGGCTGTCCCGGCAGTTCGCGCAGCTCTACTCCACCACCGGCCGGCCCTCGATCCCCCCGGAGAAACTCCTCCGGGCCCTCTTGCTCCAGGTCCTCTACACCGTGCGGAGCGAGCGGCTCCTCATGGAGCAGCTCGACTACAACCTGCTCTTCCGCTGGTTCGTCGGCCTGAACATGGATGACCCCATCTGGGACGTCACGGTCTTCACCAAGAACCGGGAGCGCCTCCTCGAGGGGGACATCGCCCAGGCCTTCTTCGACCGAGTGCTGGGCCTGGCACGGGCTCACGCCCTCCTCTCGGATGAGCATTTCACCGTGGACGGGACCCTGCTGGAGGCGTGGGCGGGGCAGAAGAGCTTCAAGCCGAAAGGCGACGCACCGACGCTCCCGCCCGACGACCCCGGCAACCCCAGCGTGGACTTCCGCGGGGAACGCCGGCGCAATGCCACCCACGCCTCGACGACCGATCCCGACGCCCGGCTGGCCAAGAAGGCGCCGGGGCAGGAGGCCAAGCTCTGCTACCAGGGACACCTCCTCATGGAGAACCGGCATGGCCTCGCGGTGGCCACGGAGACCACCCTCGCGACCGGGACGGCCGAACGCGAGGCGGCCCTCTGCCTGGCGACGAGTCGCCCCGGCCGGGGCCGGATCACGCTCGCCGGCGACAAAGCGTACGATACCGCCCCCTTCGTTGCCACCTGCCGGACCTTCCGCATCACCCCCCACGTGGCCCAACGGAGTGACGTGAGCGCCATCGATCGCCGCACCACCCGCCATCCGGGCTACCCCTTGAGCCAGCGGGCCCGGAAACGGGTGGAGGAGATCTTCGGGTGGCTGAAGACCGTCGGCGGCCTCCGGAAGACCCGCTACCGGGGCGTGCGCCGGGTCGGGTGGATGTTCACCTTCGCCACGGCGGTGTACAACCTGGTCCGCATCCGGAATCTGCTGGAGGCTGTCGGATGAGGGGCGTGGAGGGGCTACGGCACAGCCACCTGAACCCCGAAAGCGAGCCAGAGCAGAGACCACCCGGAAGCTCGCGACGGGATGGGGACGCCTCAATAGCCGTGGCGAATCGCTTTGGGAAAGCATTTTGCTTCGCTAACCTCGGTTTTTCCGCAGCCTGCTAGAGGTGCTGGCGCTGGGTGGACCGGGGCCGCGGCCGGCGACAGACGATCCGGTCCAGCGTGGGGGCCAGGAGCCGCACGTCATGCCGGTGGGCGCCGCTCCCGATGAGGGACAGCGGGATTCCATTCGCGTCGACGAGGAGGCTGCGTTTGGTCCCCCTTTTTCCCCCGATCCGTCGGGTTCGGCCCGACGGCTTCGAGGGCGAGGGGGGCTTTGACCATCGCCCCGTCGATATGCTGCCAGGCCCAGGCGATCCCTTCGAGTTCGTCGGACTCGGCAAGCCCCTTCCGCCAGAGCCGGACGAAGACCTTTCGGCGTTTCCACTCCAGGAAGTACTTGTGGACCGCACTCGCGCTCCCGAAGGCGGCCTTGGGCAGGGCCTTCCACTGAAGGCCGGTGCGCAGGACGAAGATGATCGCCGCGAAGACCTGCCGGGGGTCCATCGGCGTGCGCCCACCCCCGGGGCGGCGGAGGTACCGCCGGCCCTTCTTTCGCTTCCGCTTGGGGATGAGGGGTTCGACCTTGGCCCACAGCGCATCCGAGACCGTCCACGCTTTGCTGGCACTCATGGCACATCTGTACCATGAGCGCCCGGGAATGGCAATACTTATTTAGGGATAAGCTCTTAGTCGCCGCAACACGGAGATAGGGAAAGCGGAGTTCGATTCTATCGCCTCTTCGGAAACCTTCAGCCCGCTCCACAATGTTCGCTTTGATGCGCTCTTTCGTGATCCCGAGCGCGATGACCATGGCGTCCTCGGCGCACGTCTTCCCGTCGAGGAGCAGGGCCACCAAGTCCAACGGGGTCCAGCCGCCGCGCCTGGAGGGCCCGGAGCGGCTGCGCGCTCGCCCGGAGGCACCGCCGGGAGGCGCTGGCGGGACTGAGGCCGAAGGCTGCGGGCACGGCTTCCGCACAGGCGGCGTAGTCCCGGCAGCTCTGTCCCAGGAGCACCTTCCGGAAGAGGCCGGCATCGGCGGCGCGCGGCGTCTGGCGCTGCTGGGAGGGGGCCAGCGAGACCTCGTGATTGCGCAGGCGATCCCGGACGCGCGGGGAGGTGAGCGGCACCTTCTGATCGGCGAGGGAGAGGGAGCCCGGCGGCCGCCCCCAGCGGACATAGCCCGGGGTGCCTTCCGTGCGGCTGTGCTTCCGGCCAACCAGGCGGGTCACCTCGGTGGTGAGGAGCTCCCCGACGGCGTCGAGGGCCACCGGGATCAGGGCCTGGATGAGCGCGACCTTGGCGTCCACCCGCTCCAACTCAGGATGCGCGACCACGGTCTCCGGTCGCCCGTCTTTCCCCTTGCCCTGCGGGGTGATCCGGACTCCTCTGTTCATGCAGCGGCTCCTTTCGGTGTGGGGGGTCGGGTTTGGGCCACAAACCGCTCCACCGTAGGGGAGTCGCTTCGCTTTTTCAACTAACTATGGCACACCTTCTGGTGGACCTGTCGAAGCCCGAGATTGCCTCCAATCTTCTGTCTCTCCTGCTGGATGAGAGAGCGAGGCGGAGATTTCTGGCGGAAATCCGCCAGGACCCTTCGACCGCTTCCCTTTTTGGCCTGACCTCCCCGCGCGTCCGCGGCGCCCCGAGAGGAAGCCGGAAGTCCACGCAACGGGAAGCCTCCCTCTCACCGTCGCCGTGGTCTACTACGGCCTGAAGCCCTCCGAGGTGTTCAAGGCGCTTGACCGGGAGGGACTTCACAGCGACCGGGAATGGCTCCGGCGGCGCCTGGAGCTTGGCCGACGCATGGTCAAGTCGGTTTACAAGACGAATCCCGACCTCGCTTCGGACCGAGGCATGGCGCGCAATCTCCCTCCCGGCGAGCGAAAGGCTCGGGCTCTCGCCCTGCTCCGAGGGCTCCGCAAGGCCAAGCTGTTCTGACCCGCCTGCCACATTTTCTACACGAAAAAATAGGACAGATTTTTCCGTGGGCGACTGCCGCGCTCGTGCGTCCTAAAATGTTCAATTCTTGCAATGGTATTAGGCAGATACGCTATCTATGCAAACCTGGAGGCACCGACACAGCGCTGGGACAAATGTAAATTATTCCGACGCTTCCCGCGAGGCGACCCGCCACGTCTCGACTCGGCTTTCGTAACTTCGGGAGGTCGGCGGAATAATCAAACCAGTCGGATGACTTTACAGGCTGCCAAATACCCCCGGGACCTCGCGCCATGGACCTCGTCCCGTTGTGGCCAATGACCCGTCACACCCCACGCCCACCCTTGCGCGATCCGAATCCAGAGTTCTACCCCGGATTCGGGAGGGTGAAGGCCTCACGAGAACGATGAGTTGGGTTGGAGCCGGAAGAGAAAATTCAGCGGGAATCACACCCTACCGAATCCGGTAGGTGAATGTGAGCGGCTGGCCATCCCGTTCGATGTTGAGATTCACAGTCTGGATGGAGGCATTACTCTTGATCTGGCCGTAGGCCTCCACCAGGGAGGCATATCCATTAATCGGCGTGTCGTTCACCTGGAGGATTCGGTCGCCAACCTGAAGGCCGGCTCGACTTGCCAGATTAGGATTTGTGATCTGGAATCCCGTGTTGTCAATCCGAACATCCGCAATGGGGGTTTTTACTTCCAACCCCACCCCAAGATCGCGCGTGAAATCGATATGGCTGTCGGCCAGGGCACTGTTGAGGATGGCCTCTCCTGACCCCATCGCGGTGCGAATATCCTTGGCACTCACCTCCCACGTGTGTGGGCCGACCTGAGCAATCTTGATGGCCGCCAGTCGCGCTTCCTGCAGCGCCGTCGGAGACGAAAACTCCACATCGCGCTGGAGGATCGCCCGCGTTCCCCGGATCTCGACGAGATACTCCTCTCCATCAAGAATCTTCCGGCCCCCCGGACCGACGAGGCGGTGTCGGAATTCTTGAGTTTTCACGAGGACCGCCTCGCGGAACACCAGATCCTTGGCGCCGGGGAGTGCCTGACCCGGAACCAGGTTCGCCTTCCGGCCGCGTTCGCCGCGACTCAACGTCAGACCATTTGGCCCAATGTCCTCGACAAGGGCGACGGGGTGAGGGTGCTTCCCAGAGAAAATCGGGTCCCTGGCTCCCACCAGAATTCGTGTGCCTTGCTTGTCGCCGATCACTGCCATCCAGACAGGCGGCGAGAGATCCATGGTCCCGAGGGTCGTCGCGTTCCCACCCGATTCTGGCGGTGGAGAGTGGCTCTCGGCTGACTCTGCCCACGCCCCGGGCATGGTCATCCACAATGCCAATACGAACAGCAGCAGTGACCCAGGCACTCCCTCCCTCCTTCCCATCTCAACCCCTCCTCGATTCCCGCTTTTCCCCCCGCTGTTCGGTGGCCCAGCCGCCTCCAGTAGCCCTAGAAAGAGTATACCACATTTTCCCGCAGGAATCACCTCCCTCCCTGCCTGAGCAAAAAAATAACGAAGCCTGGCCAGAACCGAAGCCGGATCGTCGATGGAGGGCATACAGCTTGCTTAGGGCTGGAGCATCGGATGCCGCAGGCTTCGACTGACGGTCTGTAATCGAGGACGAGCCAATCGACTTCGCTCCGCGATCCACCCAAAAGGAACCGCGCATGGACATCTTGATCCAGTCCTTCCTGGGGATGGCAGAGCAACTGAACTCGTCCATCCATATCCGTTACTCGGCAAAGCGAGAACGTCCGATGGGGAATGGGGGGAATCACAGGAACGGTAAGGAGGCCGATCGCACAATGACCAGGGTAGCTAACGAGAAGAAAGCTTCGATGGTGATTATTCGCCAGCCTTACACGTACTTGGCGCCCTATGTTCGCTCCTTGTTCGACGAGGCGGAAGATATCCAAATCATGGTGGATCGCCGGCTTCACGAGCGCCGCGAGCTTGAGGTTCCTGGGCCCCCAGATCGCCGAAGGGCTGCAAGCGACCGTCGGTTCTCCGCCCCAATCCTGGACATCTTCATCAATGTAGACCCATGAAGCCGCAACGCTCCGCGTGACCTCCCGCTGATTCTGGTGACCTGGGCTTCGACCCGGGTCTCCACAGGATTCTCGCTTCTGGATTCCCGAGTGTCGGGAAACCTGCGATAAATGCCGTCATAAGTCCCCAAAGGTAACCGAATGCTCGGGGTCCCTACGCTCCAAGCCCGGCCGGCATGCGCCGGAATACGCGGTCGACATCCCTCCGGACTGGGCGGCCGAGATCAACGCGGTAGCCATCTTACCTTCGACAGGAGGCAGATAAAGGGGAACTCCGCCGCCGCTCCTTAATCCCTTGGCAACGATTTGATGGCCCACTCCCCAAAAGAAAGGTCCCTTCCCACTGGGAATGACGTTTCCCATCCACGAGGGCGGGGCTTCACCAGCCTTGGCCGGTGGCCGCTGCGCGGCCAAGAGTCGAATGAAGGGAAACTCCGTCCCCGCTTATAATCCCTCGGTGCCGATGCGATTCCCCTCTGCCCAAATGTCAGCGCTACCTCGCATGGCAAGTGTAAAGGATCCCTTACAACCTTAGCATGGGAAGCTTCCATGGCCTCAAAGGGCTTGCATCTCCTTGTTTTTATAGACATTTTGTCATTGGCATTTTCTTGGGCCAGCGGTTGGCGGCTTGATTAATGACGGATTTCTTTACGTTTCCTGCGCATTGCAGAGCAAGGGATTTCCCCTTTAGCGGAGGTATCCGTAGAGGAGTATTCAAATAGAGCTTTTGGTTGCAATAGTTTATACGGTGTTCAAATCGGGGAGATGCCCTTCGCATGAGGTTGGCAACACTCTTGCTTGATCAGGGGAATCATGGGCACAAACGGATCGTGAGAGATAAGAGAAGTAAGGCAACGTTGATGAATGGACGTAAGAAGTAAGGAGGAGCACAAAATGAGAACGAGAAGTATCTTAGTCTTGTTTGTGCTGGCAATGCTCGTATTGGCTGCTCCAGCGTATGCAACACCGTTGAGTAACACGGAGCTTCTGTCAAGCTCCTATCTGAATTACTTTACCGATGCCTGGGTCCCGGGCCCCCTGCCGATAACTACGAATGTCGAAATCGGCAATAGTGGGCAAACTGATGCGGTGGTCGTTAGCGGTGTGGAGGAATCGACCCTCCCTATCGGAGGAGTCCAACTATACGCGTACTTCTACGCGATCGAAATGGTATCTGAGACCAGCGAGGAGGTCGAAGCTTTTTCCCTGAATTGGGGTGGGATAGCCCCGCTGGCGTTTAATTTCGGCGGAGCTGGAAACTCGAGCACCGATGATTCCTGGTATGGGATTGTGGGTGACGGTTGGAATGGATATTGGGTAGGGTCTTCCATCCCGGCTGGTGCTAATTATGACCCGACGGATGGAGTACTGAGCTGGAGCTTCCCGGCCTACCTGGGTGACGCTCTCACCGAAGGGGATTGGTCTGCCTGGATGATCGTGTTATCGGCGGCTCCACCGGCTCTGACCCCGTTCAGTATCATAGACGGTGGGGCTCAGGTGAATCCAGGCGAGGTTTATTCCCCGGTGCCGGAGCCGGCAACCCTGCTCCTCCTCGGTACGGGTTTGGTGGGCGCCGGCCTGGTGGGGGCTCGGCGACGGCGAAAGTAGTCGCGGTTCATCACCTGGATTCAAATTGCAGAGCCTAACCATCGGCGCCCCGTGTGGGGCGCCGATGGTTTTTCGCCCGGGCCTGGATCTGTGCGAAAGCGGCTGGCTCTGCAGCTCCTGCGACGTTCTTTTCGGGCTGAGCTATGATGGATGCTGCTACTCGAACAGAACTCCGGAAGGACCCAGTCTCAGGCCGGTGGATCCTGGTGCGACACGGCACGGCCCGATCCAGCGGCAAGGGCCCCTGCCCCTTTTGTCCTGGCCACGAGGCGGACACTCCGCCGGAGATTGCCGCCTACCGCACGAACGGCCAGCCGGCAAACAGTCCTGAGTGGCTGGTGCGGGTAATCCCAGCGCGTGCCCCTCTCCTACAAATCGAGGGGGACATCCATCGCGACGGCCTGGGGATCTTCGACAGAGTATCCGGCCGCGGCGCCAGCGAGATCGTCATCGAGCATCCCAACCATGGGGCCTCGTGGGACATCCTCCCGGCCGAAGACGTCGAGCGAATCCTTTGGATGTACCGTGAACGCGTAGAGGACCTTTACCGGGATTCCCAGCTCCGCGCAGTCCTGGTCCTCCGACACGACCGCACATCTGCCGCACGCATCACCCATCCCTTCTCTCGGGTCATCGGGGCGCCGATCATCTTCGACGATCTCCGGCAAGAGCTCGCCGCGGCCCGCCATTATTTCGCTTACAAACAACGCTGTCTCTGTTGCGACATCATCCGCCAAGAGCGCCAGGAGGGCGCCCGGATGGTCGAGGAAACCACGCATTTTGCCGTCTACTGTCCGTACGGGTCCTCCCGGCCCTTCGAAACCTGGCTGGCGCCGATGCTCCACCGCCACCGCTTCGAACAGCTTTCCTGCGACGAGATGGCCGATCTGGCGCGAACCCTTCAGAGGACGATCAGACGCCTCCACGCTGTCCCACCCGGTCTTCCCCTCGATTTCGCGCTGCATACGGCACCCAATGAGGCCATGCGGTTGCGCGACGACGAGTGGCGAACGCTGTCCGAGGACTACCACTGGCACATCGAAATCAGCCCGGGGGGTGGTCCGCAGGAATCGGTGGGAGGATTCTCAGTGAACTCAGTCCCGCCGGAGGCTGCCGCAAAGCAACTCCGCGAGACCATCTGAGCCGGCTTGCTCGGGGGGTGATTGGCCCTGCCGTGCGTCCCGGGAGAATACATACCTGACTGCCTCTGCGAGTGCATCGGACGCCGAGAAATGGTCGGGGATCGAACGTCGGCACGGAGAGCGGCGAAGGGGTGAACTTCGCCAAATAGACCGACGGACCGGCGAGCGGCGCGACTCCGTCGCCGTCGGGGAACCCACGGCGCGCGAAGTCGACCGCCGCACTCGGGCCGACAGGCGCACGAGGGGGCGGCGGGTTCAGGAGCGGCGCTCTGGCCAAGATCGGCGAATCGCCTGCTAGTGAGGGAGCGAAAGACGGAGGCGGCTCCGGCCGGACCCTCGACCGGGTTCCTTCGGCCTTCCGTGAGCCCTGGGGTGTCGGAGGACTTTCCAAGATTTGATGGGATCAGTTGAGCCGAAGGAGAATGAGCTCAGGAGGGATTTCCCCAGGACATCCGCTCACGCCCCTGAGTTTTCAAGAGATTCGGACGATCGGAAACACTGATCCGCTTTATGGAGAGCGATGGCACCACTTGTGCATATTTCATAAGTACTTGTTCATTGAAGCGTCTACCCGTGTGCTTTGGGATTACAGCTAGTCGGGCCGTGACCGAATGACCGGTTGAGGTTGTACCTAAACTAGGAGGCCGAAATGAGACGCTGGCTGGTGTTGAGTGTCATCCTTGGAGCGCTTGGCCTCGTCGGGTTGATGCAGCCACCTGCTCAAGCGGGAATCCTCTTCAACTTCAACAGCCTGGGCGAGGGGGCGAGCAACACATCCGTGCAGACCTACATGGATGGACTGCTTCCCGCGGGCGCATCCGTCATTGTGACGGGTTCCATAGGAGAGCAGACGTACAGCGGCGATGGCTACGTGGTGGGTCCCGTGAGCGGCGGAACTGTCTACCCGCTAACGCTGGGCACGTCGGACTATGTGGGCACAGCAAGCGCCAGTATAAACACCCCACCGCCGGTTTATGATACGTTTATCACGAACAATACTGGTAACGGCAGCAATGCGATCACGATGGTATTTTCCGGCTTGGCCATCTCCTCCGTCTCATTTGACTTTGAAATCTTCCCGGACGGCACCTGCCCGAGCTTGAGTAAGAGTGCCTGTGGTGGGGCTCCGGTAAGCGGGATCTACCCGAACCAGCCGGACCTCGACTTCGAAGCGTTGGCGAGTAACGGAACCACCGTATATTCCTATACATGGTATGGGGTACAGCCCACTGGCACCTATACCCACTCGCCCAACAGCGGTACGTCCGCTAACGAAGTGGCCCCGCAGTTGATCGGACACGCCACTATTACCTTCACCAGTCCAGTGACGGAGCTGGAATTCATCGACTGGCCACAAGAGATCGGGATCGACAACCTGCAGATTAATTCCGTTCCGGAGCCCGCCACCTTGCTCCTCCTGGGAACGGGACTCATGGGGGCTGGGGCTTTCGGCCTGCGCTTCCGTCGGCGAGGCTGATCCCCCTGGCCTGAGGGGAAGGCTCGAAAAGGCAGGGACGTCTCTCGTCCCTGCCTTTTCACGTTTGAGGGCTGCCTGCAGAGCGGAAGAGGGAGTCGAACGAGAAGGAAGACCGCACCTCACTGGAAAGACAAACCGTCCAGTGCGGCTGTGGGCTTTTGTTCTGGAGTGGCAGTGCTCGTCCCAGCCGAAAAAGGCCTTGGGCCGCCGAGACCAAGGGTGCCGATGCCGGTTCGCCGAGCTTTCAGAAGCTGCTTGTCTTTCCCCCCCGAACAAGCGCTTCGGCCTTGGCGTGCTTCGTGCCCGGGTGGTCGATCCTTCGGATTGGGGCTCGTTCCGAGTGAATCAGCCCCCCAGGTCCTGAATCAACTTCCGCGCCGTCGCGGCCTCATCGAAGTTCGGATTGAGCAGCAACGCCCTCTTCAGGGCCGTCGACGCCTCGACAGTCCGCCCTTGCTTCTGCGCGACCAGCCCCAGGTGGTACTGGATCGCCGCCTCATTCGGCAGGATGTCGCTGGCCGCCCGGAATTGTTTTTCGGCCTCGGCAAACTTGCCTTGTTTGTAGTAGACCCATCCCACCGTGTCCACGATCTGGCCGTTCTTGGGCTGGAGCTCTAGAGCCCGTTGCGCCAGCCGCATCGCCTCATCCCAGGATGCCTGCTCCTCGGCCAAGAGCCACGCGAGGTTGTTGTAGGCCGCAACATGATTCGGATCGATCTCGATGACCTTGCGATACTCCCGGACTGCCGGATCCCGCTGGCCCTTAAGCTGGTAGGCATAGCCGAGGCCAAAATGCGCGGACGGCAACTTCGGGCTAAGTTCCAGGCTCTGGTGGAAGTACCCAATCGCTTCATCCGACCGCCGTTTGTCTAGGGCGACGCTCCCCAGGACAACGAGGGGGCCCGGCAGCTTCGGGTTCTGGCTGAGGGCCGCTCTGGCATATTTCGCTGCGTCGTCAGGACGACCTCGAGCCAGGCTCAATCCCGCCAGGGCGGCATTCGCTGCGACCACCTTCGGATTCACCCGCAGGACGGTCTCGTAGTGTTTTATCGCGTCATCCCCCCGGCCTCGGGCCAGCTCGGCCTGCCCTGCCAACAGGTTCCCCTCGAGGTCGTTCGGATTTGTATCCAGAGCCAGGCGCAGGAACCCGAGCGCCTCGTCGGCCTGCTTCCTCCCGAGGGAAATGCGGGCCATATTCACGAGGGCAGGTATGTCGCGCGGCGAGACCTTGAGCGCCGCCCGGAACTCCGCCTCCGCCTCGTCCACCTTTCCTCGCAAGAGAAGCGCGGTGCCTAACTGGGTCCGGAGAACGGGGCTGTTCGGTTGCCGCGCCAACTCTTCCCGCAGTTCTTTCTCCAGGGCCTCCCTGGCCTTGGCAACATCCTGGCCCGCTTCCAGCCCAGCCAGCTCAACCCGACCGAGCTGTTTGGTGGGATCCAGTTGCTGGGCCCGTTTCAATGAGGCGATGGCCTCCACCCGTCGGTTCTGCAGGAGCTGAACTCGTCCCAATTGGTACAGCGCCATGGGAGACTTCGGATCGGCCTGGACCGCCCTGCGGAACGCTGCCTCGGCCTCGTCGAGGCGGGCGCGCTGCATTGCCACTGCGCCCTGAACGAGAAGCGCCGGGACCAGTTTTGGGTTGATGGCCAGGAGCTTCTGGGCACTGGCCATGGCGTCGTCAGATCGCCCGGTCTTCACGTAGAGGTCGGCCAGACTCAACTGGAGGACCAGCAGATCTGGGTTCAGCTTCACTGCCGCTTCCAAATGCTGGACGGCTTCGGGGTATTTGCTCTCCGACACGAGGACAGCGGACAGGTTGAACAAGGCGGTCAGGTCCGTGGGCGCGGCATCCAGCGCGGCGCGCAATTGTGTTTCGGCTTCGCCGAGGTTCTTTTTGCGAATGGCGAGCCCCGCCAGGTTGAGGCGCGTCGGCACAAACTTCGGGTCAATCTCGAGGGCCTTCCGGAAGGCCTTGTCCGCCTGATCCAGATCGTTCTTCCCCAGATACGCCACCCCCAGAAGGGTCTGCACGGCCGGGCTCTTCGGATCCACGGCCAGGGCCGCCGACCCCGCCTGGATGGCCGGATCCCACTGCTGCCGGCGCAAGAGGAATTGCATCAGCACGAGATGAGGCGTGAGGCTCTTAGGATTGGCCTGGATGGCCAGTCGGAATTCCTGCTCCGCCTCCTCCGGCTTGCCCTCGACATTGAGGACCTGAGCCTTGGCGAGGTGGGTTCGAAGCGACGTGGCATCCAGGGCCAGCCCGCGCGAGAGGGCATCCAGGGCTTTCTCATAGTCCTGCATTGCCGCATAGGTAAGGCCGAGGATGTCGTACGTGCGAATGTCCTTGGGGTTCGCAGCCAGGGCCGCCTGGGACTCACGCAGGGCTTCCTGGACTCGTCCCAGGCGGAGATACGTGCTGGCTAACTCCAGCCGGAGGCCCGGCGTATCCGGGGCATGCTTCTCCACCTCCTTGAGGTGATCCATCGCCTCCTTGGGCTTTCCCAGACGGGACAGGACCTGCGCCAAACGGAAGTGCACGGGCAGGCTACCGGGTGCAAGGTCGAGCGCCTGTTGAAGCGCCCCGCGAGCCGGCTCGTATTTCCCTTGGGCGAAATACGCCTCGCCGACAAGGTAGTGACCTTCCGCCAGATGCGGGAAAACCTTGGTGACCGGGCTCATGATCGCGACCGTCTTGTCGAATTTCTGGAGCCGGTTGTACAGGCTGGCCAATGGAATGGCCACGCGGGGATCCGGGACGCGACCGGTCGGCAACGCCTCCAGCTGGCTGACCGCGTCAGCCAGTTTCCCTTGGGACGCGAGCAGGCCAGCCAGACTCACCCGGGCCGCGACGCTTTTCGGGTTGGCCTGCACGGCGGCCTCGAAGTCCCGCAAGGCGTCGTCTTGATGCCCATCGGCCAGGGCCAGGATCCCGAGGCCAAGATGCGCCTCCGCCAGGCTGCCATCCAACGCGATCGCTTTCCGGTACGCCGCCTCGGCCTCTTGTGTCCTCTTCAGGGCTTGATACGCGTGTCCAAGGGCCATGTGCCCCTCGGCCAGCTCCGGGGAGAGCTGCAGGCCCTGCTGGATCAGGGGCAGCGCGGTCTCCGGCTGGTTGCTCCGCGTGAGCGCCAGGCCTTTCAACACATAGGCGCGCGCACTCGTGGAATCAAGACGGATGGCCTCACTTGCGGCCGCCTCTGCCGCCTGTACGGCGCCGAGATCCAGATTGACTGAGGCGAAATTCAACTGTGCGGACACGAGGTCGGGTTTGAATTCGATGGCCTTCTGATACTCCCAGCGGGCGTCAAACAGCCACCCTTTTTGCTGGTAGGCTCGTCCGAGCTGGTTGTGCGCTTCGGCGAACTTGGGGTCTATCTGAAGCGCGTTCTTGAATTCGATGACGGCTTCATCGGCCTTCTGCTGAGCGAGATACTTTTCCCCTCGGGCGAAGTGCTTCTGCTTCGCGGCTTCTGGGCCTCGACTGCATGCGAGCAAGGCCGCAATCATGCAGCCGAGCAGACCCACCACCGAAACGATTGAGTGCCTGTTCACCTGGATCACTGTCAGCCTCCTGAGTGCGCAAAATTTGCATGGCTCTGTTCTCAAGCGGTGCCCTTTCATGCGCAGCAAGGATCCGGGCTATGCTCGGTCGGGCAAAAGTCGTTCTGCCCCCGCAGCCCGTTGCCTTGATCGGGAAGATTGAAGCCTGGCCTGCCAAAACGGACACTTGGACTTGCCCGTTCTTCGGTCACCGCCCCCAGTGTGAATCCGGTGGCCGAAAAATGTCCCCACCAGAAGAGAAAGACTTGACCCGCTCCCATGGAATTCTCCAATCGGCTTTCTGCAACCCCAGGGCCACCGCGGAAGAAGATGAAGACAACGATAATTTTCTGACCTCGAGAACCCGCATTTGCTTGACAAGGGTTTTTTGGGATGGTATGCATATGCTCCTGCGAACGTGGCTTTCGTGTGTTGGCTTCTCCGCTCCAGCGTGTTCAATGGTCTACGTGAATCCATGGCGCTCATTCACCCAGGGCGCAGACGGTTCGGATCGACCGCATCAATTGGGTCCGCAGATGGCGTTCCATTCGAGGAACTTCCTGGGAAGCAAGGACTCCTACCTTTGGCTCGATGCATGCTGGCGAAGAATGCGCGGGGCGCTTCGCGCCGACTGCCGGAGGCATAGTGATTGCAGACGATCCCATTCGCTGTGATTCGGAACCCTGGCTTGTCCATTGCGGGAGATAGCCGATGATCGGAGGCCGCATTCTTCTCGTCGACGATGAGGTCGACCAGGTCATGATCCTGCGCCTCCACTTGAAGGACCTGCCCCTCGAGATCGCGGTGGCAGAGGGCCCCGCGGCCGCCATCCAGGTCCTGAGGCGGCAGCCCGTCCACGCCGTGGTCTGTGACCTTGTCATGCCGGGGGGCGGCGGCCAGGAGGTCCTCCGCTTCGTGCGGAGCCAGGGCCTTTCCGTCCCATGCATCATCGTCACGGGCTATGGCGACGAGGAAACGGCGGAGGAGTGCGCCGCCGCCGGCGCCTTCGACTTCATCAGTAAGCCCGTCGAGCGCTTGGCCCTGCTCGCCGTCTTGCGCCGGGCCCTGCTCCGGAGCGGGCTGATCTGCGAAGAGAGTGCCCCGCCCCCGGGCCCTCGCCGCCCCCGGGCCTTCCCGAACCTCGTGGGGAGCTCCCCGGCGATGCAGGAGGTGCTCTGGCGCATCGCCAAGGTGGCGGAGGCGGACACCAACGTCTGTCTCTACGGGGAGAGCGGCACCGGGAAGGAGCTGGTCGCCCGCGCCATCCACTACGCCGGCCCCCGGGCGGCCCACCCCCTGATCGTGCTGGATTGCGCCGCCATCCCGGAAGGGCTCATGGAGAGCGAGATGTTCGGCCACGTCAAGGGCGCCTTCACCTCGGCCGTGACCGACCGGGAGGGCGTCTTCCAGCTGGCCGATGGGGGCACGCTCTTCCTGGACGAGGTGGCCGAGCTCCCCCTGCCCCTCCAGGCGAAGCTGCTCCGGGTCATCCAGTGCCGGGAGTTCCGCAAGGTGGGGGGCAAGCACCCGATCAAGGTGCACATCCGCCTCATCGCCGCCACCAATAAGGACCTCCGCGCCCTGGTGAAAGACGGGAAGTTCCGGGAGGATCTCTTCTACCGCCTGGAGGTCATCCCCATCACGCTCCCCTCCCTCCGGGAGCGGAAGGAGGACATCCCGCTCCTGGTGGACCACTTCATCGAGAAGTTCAACCGCCACAGCAAGAAGCAGCTCCGGGGCCTCAACAGCCGCACCATGGGGGCCCTCCTCCGCTACCACTGGCCGGGCAACATCCGGGAGCTGGAAAACTTCATCGAGCGGGCCGCGGTCATGGCCGATCAGGACGTCCTGGACGTCACGGACCTCACCCAGATCCTCAGCCCCGCGCCCCCCGGGGCCCTCCCCGCCTCGCCCCCACCTGAGAATGGCACCTGGCCCCAGAGCCTCAAGGAGGCCGAGCGGGCCCTCATCCTGAAGACCCTCCAGGGCGTGCAGGGCAACCGCACCCGGGCGGCCGAACTGCTCGGCATCAGCCTGCGGGGGCTGTACTACAAGCTCAAGGAGTTGCAGCAGGCGGGCGACCCCCTCGATCCGGGGAATGCCCAGGGCCCCCTGGGCGAAATGCGGGCGTGAGGTGAAGGTCATGTTCAGATTCAGATGGAGTGCGGCCATTGGGTGGGCTATTGCGGCGGTGATCCTCGCAGGACTCGCCCCATCCGAAACGGCCGTGGCCAGAGAGTACGTCATCGGAGCGGCCGATGTGATCGCCATTTCGGTCCTGGACAATAAGGACCTGGAGACGGTGGTCAGCGTGACCCCCGGTGGAAAGATCGCGGTCCCGCTCATCGGAGACGTTCAGGCCGCCGGCTTAACCGTTTCGGAGTTGACGGACCGTCTGACGCAGGCCCTCGAAAAAAAGGTGAAGTCGCCCCAGGTCACCGTGACCTTGCGCGAAGTGAACAGCTACCGGATCTACTTCCTCGGGCGCATCGGCAAACCCGGAATCTTGACCAGCAAGAGCGAGGTCACCCTCCTCCAGGCGCTCTCGATGGCCGGAGGCCTTCAAGAGGGCGCAGACCTCTCCCTGGCCTATGTGGCGCGGGGCAGGGACCGTGTCCCCGTGGATTTCACCAAGCTCCTGCGAAGCGGGGATCTCTCGCAGAACATCACGCTGGAACCCGATGACACCGTCGTCATGCCCGACAACCCCCAGAATGTGGTCTATGTAACCGGAGAAGTGAAGCAGCCCGGCATGTTGCCCTTCGTGAAAGAGCGGGACTGGACCGCCCTCAAGGCCGTGGTGGCCGTCGGCGGCTTCACGCAATTTGCCGCCAAGAGTAAGGCCTATTTGATGCGCGAGGGCGCGAGCGGCCGCACCAGCATCCCGATAGACTTCAATGATCTGATGCGGACGGCAGAACCGGGCAAGGATGTGCCCCTGCTTCCGGGGGATATTTTGGTCGTTCCACAGAGCCTCTTCTAACCACACATGGGCTCGGCACCCGGGCGCAACCGCTGCCGGACACTGGTCATTCTCTCCCTGGTCGTGCTGTGGCCGTTGTCGCTGGCCCGCGGTCAGGAAGCAGCGGTGGAATCTCCCCCCGCGGTGCGCCCGACTGTGCCCGCCCCGCCTCCCTCCCTGCCCCTGCTGCTCAGCCCCTTCGGGACTGAACGCTCGGTCACCGAGACTCCCATCCGACTGCTTCCCCTGGCCCCCCCGGAGGAAGCCGGTCCACCGCTGTGGATGCAGACGTTCATCACCGTCGACGAAGAGTTCACGGATAACGCCAATGAGACAAAGGACAACCGCAAGTCCGAGTTTCGCACGAGCGTTTCGCCGGGACTCGCCGCCCGGATAGAGCGTCCTGAGACCAGCCTCGACTTCGTCTATGCGCCCCGCTTCTGGTATCCCAGCCGGCTCAGCGATGCGGAACTTGATCACGATCTCACGCTCCGGTCCAGTTGGAACGCGAGCCCCTTTATTCGGTTCAGCGCGGCCGAGGATTTGGTCAAATCCAGCGACTTCGCCTACCAGCAGAACCCAGCGGCTTGCCCGACCGGCACAGCCGAGTACCTGACGAACCAGGGCACGCTAGAGGCAGCCTATCTCCCGTCGAACGGGCGGCTCGGCCTGAGTTACAGCAACGTCCTGCAGCGCAGCGATGCCCCGGGAGCCGACAGCAGCCTCACGCATATCGTTCGGACGGATGGCCAGGTGTCCAACCCCCGCCTGACCCTGAGCGGATCGTATGCGCTCACAAGGGGCGAGTTCGACATTAATTCTCCCTATTGGGAGCACAGCGTGGATGCTCGGGCCACCCGCGTCCTCACCTCCACGATCAGCGGCACGCTCTCCGGTTGGTTTGCCTATCACGAGCCGGACAGGGATCCGAACTTGACGCTAGGAAGGGCGCGCCTGGGGGGCACCGGCACTCTCGGTCCGTATGGCTCTCTGGCGGTGGAAGCCGGGGCCGGTGTGTTTGCCCAGCAAGACAGTCCGGCCAAAGTGCGCCCGAGCCTCCTGGCCAACTGGACCCAGCAGTTTGCTGCGTTTTCTCTCTCCGCAAGATATCAGCAGGACTTCCAGGAAAACTTTCAGCAGGTCACGAACATGGGCGTGACATTTTCCCAGTCGGCAGGCGTGTTCCTGACCACCACTGGCCTGCTATATCGAGACCTGACGGCAACCCTGCGGGCCGAATGGGGGGAGACCAGGTACCAGTTGACCGTCACAGGCCCCCAAGGGGTTGCTGCAGGGACAGTGGACCGCACATGGAACCTCGGAGGGGACATCCGGTATCTGATCCTCCGGCCGCTTGCCGTCATCGTTGGCTACACGGCCACCCTTCGGACCTCGACCCAATCGAACGCCGGGTTCCTCGAGAACCGCGTCCACTTCGGGCTCACGTACCAATACAGCATCTTCTAGGCCTGTCTTCGCCCGCCGCCGATACCTCCCAGAAATCTCGCCGCCAAGATCGTCACGATCGCAACGCGTCGCCGGCACGCATCAGGTCAGACGGGCTGCCGGATCGAAAGTGTTCCAATGGCCTCTCCGAGTTTTCCCGGATCGACGTTTTGACTCTGCGCGGTTCCTTTGCGTCCTTCGCGCACCAACAGCGAGGCCGTTGGTACCGGCGGCTGCACTGCACTCTTCGGGGTAAGTTCGACACGTCGCCGATCCTCGCCGGTCCCAGCATCCTCTGGTTACCTTGAGGGGTCTCCAAACCGGATCGGCGATCCCGCCTGCTGTGTACCCCACACATTTCACCGCGGGGCCCGCAACGACCGCAACGGACCGTCACGTTCCAATCGCTTCGCCCAGCGCCTGGACAAAATGCTGCAGGGTGCGCCATGGTATTTCTTCCGCCCTTCCGTTGAAGCTAGGGGACTCCCCTGCGGACTTGGCGCGCTTTGCGGTGCAAATGCCCTCTCGGGGTTTAGACGGTCCGCAGCCCCTAGGAAGAGTCCGCGTGCAAACTTTGCCCGAACCTCCAACCCCCCAGGGCATGGCCCGTTATCCTTCCCTGAAGGATCAATCCCGGCTCGCCTCTCATTCCCTCTCAAAATCGGATGCAAACCTTGCACCCCAGAGGCCGACCCAAGGAAAGAGCCGCCCTTGAGATGGTCACTCCGCCCAGTCCAGAAAGCCAAGAAATGCTTGAAACTCTATGAGATTTTCCTGCGTCGGCTGCACGGGAAGCCCATGGGGTAGGAGGAGTGGCACATGATTCGCAGCCGCCCTTCTGGTCATGCACGCCTCTTCCCGCATGCCTTCGATTCAACATCCAGCTATCTCCATCCGGGAGAGCCTGGAGGCCCAACCGCTGTGCGAGCAGATCGTTCGCTTCCTGCTTGCGAACGAGAACGCCATGGACACTGCCAAGGGGATCGCCGGCTGGTGGGTCCGCAGCGACGAAATCGCCGTACAGGCCGCCTTGGATCGTTTGATCGCATGTGGTGTGGTGGCTCTCTATCCGTTGACGTCGGGGATGCTTTTCGGCTTGACCCGGAATGACGAGGTCCGCACCTGGCTGCGCAAGACCTATCGAGAAAGGCTGCAGAGGGATACCCAGCCCATGGCGATCACCGACCGGCCGCTCCCCTGCGACCGCTCGGAGGCAGCACCATTGCAACGCGATGATGACATTCCGATCCCGTCTTCCGATGGGGCAATATCGCCGAAGCACTGACGGGGCTGGCGCTGTTCGCCCTCATCCAGGGACCCCCGTGACCGCCCTGATCACCCAGCGCGGGCGCTGGGTACCCGGGTCGCCACGGGGAGGATCGGGAGCGCTGCGCCGAAGCACCTGATCCCGCGGCTGTGGAGCCGTCAGAAGCGTTGGCGCGTGTCTTCCCAAGGGCCCCCTCGGCCTTGGCGTGCGTAACCGGTGGGGAGTTCGGATGGCGCCCAGGCCGGCCGGAGTGAGGTGATCGCACCGTGTGTGGAATCGTCGGCTATATCGGCTCCCGAGAGGCCCTCGAGGTGCTCATCCCCAGCCTGAAGCGTCTGGAGTATCGTGGGTATGACTCCGCCGGCCTGGCCGTGATCACCGGGAACGGGCTTGCCATCGAGAAGGCCCAAGGGAAGATCGCCCAGTTGGAAGAGCATCTGAAAAGGACGCCCATCACGGGAACCCTGGGGATCGCCCACACGCGCTGGGCCACCCACGGAGTCCCCTCGGACCGCAATGCCCATCCGCACTCCGATTGCGGCGGGCGTCTGGCAGTTGTCCACAACGGCATCATCGAAAACCATCGGACGTTGCGTGCCAAGCTCGCCGCCAACGGCCATCAAATGGCCTCCGACACCGACACGGAGGTCCTGGCGCACCTGATCGAGCAGAAGGTCAACGGCAGTCTCGAGGACGCAGTCGCCGCCTCGCTGGCCGAGGTCCACGGGGCCTGCGCCATGGCCGTCGTGGATCGGGAGTTCCCGGATCGCCTGGTCGCCGCCCGCGTCGGCGGATCCCCGCTCATCATCGGGGTCGGGGATGGCGAGTACATCCTGGCCTCGGATATCCCCGCCATCCTTCCCCTCACCCGCGACATCCTGGTGCTCGAGGACGGCGAAATGGCCACCCTCACCCGATCCGGGGTCGAGCTCCGTCGGCTCAGCGGCCCGCCGGTCCGGCGTCCGGCGCAAAAGATCGCCTGGACGGCCGAGGCGGCCGAGAAGGGGGGCTACCCCCATTTCATGCTGAAGGAGATCTTCGAGCAGCCCGAGGCGGTGGCGGCCACGCTGCGGGACCGGGTCAATCCCGAGACCGGCCAGGCGCAGTTGCCGGACCTGGGACTCACGGGCGACGAGCTGCGGCGCTTGCGGCGGATTGTCCTGGTGGCCTGCGGAACCTCCTGGCATGCCGCCCTGGTCGGGAAGTACCTCTTGGAGGAGTGGACCGACATCCCTTGCGAAGTGGACTTCGCCTCCGAGTTCCGGTATCGCCATCTCCTGGTGAATGATCGGACCCTGCTCATCCCCATCTCGCAATCCGGCGAGACCGCGGATACCCTGGCCGCCCTCCGAGAGGCCCGCCGCCGCAAGGCGCGCGTGGTTTCCATCTGCAACGTGGTGGGCAGTTCCGTTGCGCGCGAATCCGATGGGGTGCTGTACACCCGGGCCGGGATCGAGATCGGCGTGGCCTCCACCAAGGCCTTCACGGCGCAACTGACGGCCCTGTCCCTCTTGGGGATCCACATGGGCTTGGCGCTGGAACGGCTCTCCTCCAGCCACGCTCGCGACTTGACCAATCATTTGCTGGACGTCCCCGAGGCGCTCCGCGACATCCTGGCCCGGTGCGAGACGCTGCCCGCCCTGGCGGAGCGGCTCGCCGGATACAGGGATTTCCTGTACCTCGGCCGCGGCATCCACTTCCCGGTGGCCCTGGAAGGCGCCCTCAAGCTGAAAGAGATCTCCTACATCCATGCCGAGGGGTATCCGGCGGGCGAGATGAAGCACGGCCCCATCGCGCTCATCGACGAGGCCATGCCCGTCCTGGTCCTGGCCCCCCTGGGCCGGACCTACGAGAAGGTCGTCAGCAACATCGAAGAGGTCAAGGCGCGCAAGGGGATCGTCATCGCCGTCGCCTCCGAGGGCGACCGGGAACTGGACGGGAAGGCGGACTACGTGCTGCACCTGCCGTATCTGTCCGAATATGTGGCCCCCATCCTGGAGACGGTCCCGCTGCAGCTCCTGGCCTACCATATCGCGGTCAGGCGCGGGTGCGATGTGGATCAGCCCCGGAATCTGGCCAAGAGCGTGACAGTCGAATGAGGAAAGACGGTCGACTCTTTGGGAGTTCAGCGGCTCGGCCCTCCCGAGAGGGCTTCGAGGAGCGAAAGGCAGCGGGTGAGGGGCCAGACATCGAGCAACGACCGGCGATTCCAGCGATGGATGCGCCGGCAGACATGGCCACTGGCAGCGGTGTCGTGCAGAGCGAACAGCCGCTGACTCGAGGGTGGCAACTCTCCGATTCCTACCCCACCGCGGATGTGGACGACGATGCGGAGTAAGCAAGCCTGCACCGCATCTCGCTTGAGACGCGGAACACCCTTGGAGAGGAACCGCCCAACACCCATGTGTCGGGCTCCTGAATCGCCGAACAGCCGTACGGTCGCACGCGTTCGATGCACAGCCGAACACGTTTCATTCGCGTGCGGAACCCCGGAACGACCGAACCGTCGAACGGTCGAATGCGTTTAAGGTAGGCCATGGCCCCCCTTCGCGTCTTCAGCCACTACCTGCCCGCTCGCGTCCTCATCCTGGTCGCGGGTGACGCGCTGATTCTCACCACCGGCATCTTCCTGGGCGATTGGATCAAGGTGCTGGGCGTGTCTCCGCTCTGGCTGGGCTGGCCGCCTCTGCTTCCCAAGGTCGTAGTCTTTATGCTCATGGGGATTTTCACTTTCTATGTGGCTGGGCTGTATGACTGCAAGCCAGGATGGGGGCGCAAGGAACTGGCAGCTCGGGTCATGGCTGCGGTTGCCGTGTGGGCTATCCTTTTCACGGCCCTGGCTTTTTCAGTGCCTGGGGTTCGATTGGGACGCCTGGCCGCCTTCTTGGGATTCGGGGTCGGAGCGCTGGGCGTGATCGGGCTCCGTTGGGTTGTCTCGCTCCAAACGAGCACCTCCCGGTTCCGGGAGCGTCTGCTGTTTCTGGGCGCGACCCCGATGGCGGATCGGCTGATCTCCGAACTGGAGAAGGGCAATCCTGCCTATGAAATCTTGGGGTATGTGGATGATCGCCCCGCTCACGAGCTTGCCCTGACCAACGGCTTTCCTGTTCTCGGAACAACGCATCAACTCCAGGAGATCGTTGCCGCAAACCAGGCGGGGACGATCGTCGTGGCGCTCGCGGAACGGCGCGGCGCTTTCCCCATGCAGGCGATCCTGAACTGCAAGCTGCGGGGGATCCGGATCGAGGATTGGCCGGCCTTTTACGAAAAGATCACCGGGAAGATCATCGTCCAGAATCTGCGACCGAGCTGGCTGGTTTTCTCGGAGGGATTCAATCAGACGCGGGTCACGCGCCTCATCAAACGGTTGGTGGACGTTGCGCTTTCCGCCACGGTCTTGCTGCTGGGATGGCCCGTGTTCCTCCTGGCCTCTCTCGCCATCAAACTCGACTCGCGCGGGCCGGTCTTCTTTCGGCAAGAGCGGGTGGGGGAACGGGGCCGAATCTTTACCCTCCTGAAGTTCCGAACAATGGTCGAGGGGGCCGAGGCCCTGACTGGACCTGTCTGGGCAACTCGGGAGGACCCGCGGATCACCCGGGTCGGGCGCTGGCTCCGGAATGCCCGGCTGGACGAGGTGCCGCAGGTCCTGACCGTCCTCAAGGGAGAGATGAGCTTCATCGGCCCCCGCCCCGAGCGTCCGCATTTCGTGGCCCAACTCCAGGAGAGGATCCCCTACTACGCCCAGCGTCACGCCATCAAGCCGGGCATTACGGGATGGGCACAGGTGCGGTATCGCTACGGCGCCACCATCGAGGATGCGGAGGAGAAGTTGCAGTATGATCTCTATTACGTCAAGAACATGTCCTTATTCCTCGATATCCTGATTCTGCTGTCGAGCATTCAGGTCGTGCTCTTTGGCAAAGGCGCACGCTAGCGCTGCTCAGAGCGTTCGGGTGTTCGACCGTTCGGTGGTTCGGTGGTTCAACGGAAACTCAACAGACCCCATGCACTTCAACTTGCTGCCTGCTGCCCGCTGCCCGCTGCGAGCTTTCCGTTGCCCGCTGCCAGCTGCGTGCTGCCAGCTAACTAACTAGGAGGCACCGTGGAGCAGCCTCAGACCGACAACCTGGACTACGCGGCGATCCTTCGAGGGGTATGGCGGAGACACAAGCGCCTCACCCTGGCGATCTTCCTGGGGCTCGCGATCCCACTTCTCGGAGTCGTATATTACAGCAGCAAACCGCCCTATGTTTCGACGGCGACCATTACTATCGAGTCCTCCTCGGTTGAACAGATCCCCTTCCTCAGGGAAGCCCCCAAGACGGAGAACATCGAGACCCATCTGGCCCTGCTGAAAAGCCGATCGTTGAGTGAGGGGGTGGTCGAGGCCTTACCCAGGGAATCGTTCGATAAGTTGCTGCGCAACACCCAGTATACCGACTACACGTTGCTACTGACGAATACGATCAAACGCTGGCTGGGCAAGGCGCCAACGGTACTCAGCCCACAGCAGCAGGCCGTGGGCGAATTGCAGAACGCCCGCATGGAATTCCTTCAGTCTCCCCAAGCACCCGGAATCATTAGCATCCGGGGGACTGCCTCGGCTCCTCGGGTGGCAATGGATCTGGTCAATACGTACATCCAGCTCCTATTGAATCGCACCCGCAACGTGAACCAGGAGGACGCGCGCAGGGCGCGGGAATTCCTGGAGCAACAGGTCCAGCAGGCCAAAGACAGCCTCGGCACGGCCGAACAACTGATGACGAAGTTCGAGCAACAAAAGGGCCGGATACGGCTGGGTACCCAGACGGAACTCGACCTGGTCACGCTTTCCCAGACAGAGAACGCTCTGGCCGAGGCGCAGGCCAGCCAAGAGGTTGTCGCGGCCCGGATCGCGGCCCTGCGCCAGTCACTCGGCCAAGGAAGAGCCAAGGAGGTCAGGGGATCCACAGAGAATCAAGGGAAGGAGGGCGACAAGGCCGCGGCTGGTTCGCGTTCAGCAGAAAGCTTGGCAGGCTTTAATGCGTTCAAGCTTGCGCAGGAGAACCTGGCCAGACTCGAGGCGAAGCTCGCCACCCTGCGTGACCGGTACACCGATGCGCATCCTCTTGTCCAGACAACCCAGGAAGAGCTGACGAAAGAGCAAGCCCGCGTCGCGAAGATGGCGCGTGACCTCCCATCGGTCACTTCTGCTGTTGAGCCACCAGGCTCCCAGGCGGGGTGGGAACTGCCTCTGGATCGACTGGGCGCCCAGCAGCAATTGGCGGCACTGCAGGCGGAAGGGGCTACGCTCACAGCCAAGGGACAAGCGTTGAAGATTCAGGTCGACCGGTTGCGCCTGAACCTTCGAAGCATGAGCAGAGAAGAGATGGAGTATGGCAACCTCCGCCGATCTGTCGAAGCAAACCGCAACCTCTTGACCGTGCTCCAGGACAAGCTCATGGTTGCCAGAATCCGCGAGCAGGGAGACACTGGCGTCATCCGGATTATTGACCCAGCGTCATTTCCCCTCCAGCCAACTCAATCCAAGACCCTCCGGCTCGCCATGATGATGCTCGCCCTCGCCGGAGGCGTGGCGTTTGGGGCAGCCTTTGGCCTCGAGTTCCTGCGTCAGCCCATCGAAACGGAGGCGGATGTTCAGAAAGTGACTGGTTTGCCTGTCCTGGGACAGGTGGGAGTCATCGGGAGTCCGAAGCGTCACCGGAAATCTCGCCCGAAGATTCGACCTTCGCCCCTGCCCATTCATCTTCCAAGCTCGACGCTGCCGGCAGACATCCACATGGACCTCTATCGGGCCATTCGGGCCACGATAGAGACCGAGCGCCTGAAGACTCCCTTTCAGACCCTCCTGGTGAGCAGCCCGGGCCCGAACGAGGGGAAATCCACGACGATCTTGAACCTTGCCCACGTCTTTCAGGAGTTCGGCCGCAAGGTTTTGGTGATCGAAGCGGATCTTCGCCGGCCACGCCTGCACCGCACCCTGTCCTTTCCGAATAAGCCTGGCCTCGTTGATTTCCTGAGCGGCACAGCCACCTTCGAACAGGTCTGCCGACATATGCCATCAGGATTCACGGTGATTCCTGGCCAAGTCGCACGAGAAGATGCCGCAGGCTTGCTCGCATCCTCCCAGTTCAAGGAGCTCTTGGATCTGGCGGTTGCACAGTTCGACTTGGTCTTGGTCGATTCCGCACCCATCCTAGCGGTTCCGGACAACCTCCTACTCGCCACCACAGTCGACCGGATTATCTTGGTCGTAAAGGCCAGCGCCACGAGCAAGCGGGACCTCTGCAAGGCCCAGGCGGTGCTGGAACAGGCGAAGGCCCGGATCCTCGGGGTGATCTTGAACCAGGCGAATCCGCGCGATGTCCACTACTACCAGCCCCGCTACCGCAAGTACTACAAGCCATCGGAGACCAAGACCCCATCCGAGGTCTCGCGGTGATTCGGCATACTCTCACGGGCGCGGAAGGGGAACCGTGAGGAGGAGGCAGCGCGCAGCGGGCGGCGGGCAGGAAAAGGAACTGGCGGCCTCCCAGAACTCACCGGGCTCAATAACCGGAGTGGATCCAATGCGTTCCTCCTCTCTTGCGCTCGAGCGAAAAATTCTTAAGCGGTCGGCCCAGGTGGGGATCATCGGCCTGGGCTATGTCGGTCTGCCTGAGGCCGCGATGTTCGCGCAGGCCGGCTTCACGGTGACCGGTTTCGACGTGGACCCGGAACGGGTGGCGAGGGTCAACCGGGGAGATTCCTACGTTTCCGATGTCCCCTCGGAGGTGCTGGCACCTCTGATCGGCGCCGGTCGCCTCCGGGCAATCCCCGTGCCCGCTGAGTCAACGCCACGGCCCAGCGGTCCGTCCCCGCTCAATAACTCGTTGCGGGATCAGGACTGCCTCTGTATCTGTGTGCCGACCCCCCTCCGGAAGACCCGCGATCCCGACATCTCCTATATCGTGGGCGCCGTGCAGGCATTCCAAGGTCAACTCCGTCCCGGCCAGCTCGTGATCCTGGAAAGCACCACCTATCCCGGGACGACGGAAGAGGTCGTCCAGCCCATGCTGGAAGGCACCGGGCTCACGGCAGGCGCTGATTTCCACCTGGCCTTTTCCCCCGAGCGGGTCAACCCGGGCGATCCCTCGCACCCGCCGGGCAGTATCCCCAAGGTGGTCGGCGGGCTCACCCCAGCGTGCACGCGCCTGGCGAGCCTGTTGTACGAACAGGTGGTCCCCAAGGTACTCACGGTCTCTTCGCCGCGGGCTGCGGAAATGGTCAAGCTCCTGGAGAACACCTTCCGCAGCGTGAACATCGGGTTGGTCAACGAGCTGGCCCTCATGTGCGATCGGTTCAGCCTGGACGTGTGGGAGATCATCGACGCCGCCGCCTCCAAGCCTTTCGGGTTCATGCCGTTCTACCCCGGGCCCGGCCTCGGCGGTCACTGTATCCCCGTGGACCCCTTCTACCTCTCCTGGAAGGCCCGCTCGAATGGCTTTGAGGCGCGGTTCATCGAGTTGGCCGGGATGATCAACGGCTACATGCCCACGCACGTGGTGCACAAGGTTGCGGATGCGCTCAACGAGCGCGAGCAGAGCCTCAAGAGATCCCGGATTCTCATCCTGGGGGTCGCCTACAAACCCGATGTGAGCGATACGCGGGAATCCCCGGCCCTGGAGATCCTCCACTTGTTGCGAGAAAGAGGCGCCTACGTCTTCTACCATGATCCCCACGTTCCCGAGCTAAAGGTGGATGGGAAGGTCATGAAATCATTTCCGCTCATCGCCTCGCCGCCGAACGGAAAACACAAGCGCTCTGTCTCATCTCCGCGTCCCGTCACCGGCTTCCGATCCTCCGACAGCCAGTTTCCCATTTCCCATTTCGATTGCGTGGTGATCGTCACGCATCATTCCGCCGTTGACTACGAGTCCTTGGTCAAGGAAGCGGCGTTGATCATAGACACCCGCAACGCCACAAAGCATGTGCCGTTCGACCGGGACAAGATCATAAAGTTATAGCGCTGGCAGCGAGCGGCTGGCAGCAGGCAGCACCAAAAGACCAGGCGGCAGGACGCAGTGAGCAGCAACAGCAAGAGACGAAGGCTGACTACCAGATGATTAGCAGCTTCAGGGAGGTGACGGTGTACCAGAAGGCCTTTGAACCGGCACTGAGAATCTTCGAGGCTACCAGAACCTTCCCAAAGGCTGAACAGTACTCCCTGACTGACCAGATTCGGCGTTCGTCGAGATCCGCCTGCACCACTATCGGAGAGGCGTGGCGGAAGCGGCGGTATCCGGCCCACTTCGTGAGCAAGCTGACGGATGCGGATGCCGAGGCCACCGAGACCCTGATCTGGCTAGACTTCTCGTTGCGCTGCGGCTGCATCGGGGTCCAGGTGCATGCTGAGTTCGCTGCCGAGTATGAGCAAATCGGCAAGATGCTCGGCTCGATGATCTCCGCCCCCGAGAAGTTCTGCTACGACTCCAAGAAGGTGAGCTAGTGGAGACCTTTGTTGGGCATGCTCGCTGCATGCTGCTAGCTGCCCGCTGCCCGCTTTTGGCTGCCTTGGTTCTTGGCATTCTGCCAGCTGTCCGCTGCCGGCTGCCAGCTAGCAAGAATGGACTCAATAACTCTCTAGCCATGCGACTTGTGGCGCCTTGGCGGTTAACCAAATGAAACTCTTAGTCACAGGCGGTGCAGGGTTCATCGGCTCCCACGTGGTGGATGCCTATATCCAGGCGGGCCACGAGGTCTGGGTCCTGGACGACCTGTCGCGGGGGAAGCGGGAGCAGGTCAACCCGCACGCGCGGTTCACCCGCATGGACCTCCGCTCCCCCGACCTCGGGGATCTCCTGGCCGACGGAGGCTTCGACTGCATCAGCCACCACGCCGCGCAGATCGACGTGCGGGCCTCCGTGGTGGACCCGGGCCGCGACGCCACGATCAACATCGTCGGGACCCTCAACCTCCTGGAGGCTGCGCGCGCCCACGGCGTCCCCCGGATCATCTTCGCCTCGACCGGCGGGGCGATCTACGGGACGCAGCGCCATTTCCCCGCCACCGAACAGCACCCAACCGCCCCCGTGAGCCCCTACGGGGTGAGCAAGCTGTCCGTCGAACACTACCTGGAGTATTACCGCCAGGTGCACGGCCTTCGATACGCGGTCCTGCGCTATGCCAACGTGTACGGGCCGCGCCAGGATCCCGAGGGGGAGGCCGGCGTGGTGGCGATCTTCTGCGGAAAGATCCTGAGAGGCCAACGGTTGATCATCTATGGGGACGGCGAGCAGACCCGGGACTACGTTTACGTCGGCGATGTGGCCCGCGCGAACCTCTTGGCGCTAGAGCCCATCTTTCTCAGCCAGCAGCAGGCAGCAGGCAGCCCGCAAGAACAGTCAGACAGTCTGTCCAGCCAAATTGTCGAACGGTCGTACGGCCGAACGCTCTTTCCGTTACCTGCCCGCTGCCGGCTGCCAGCCGCCAGCTAGTAAGAACGGACTCAATAACTCCAGTAACGTTTTCAATATTGGTACTGGAATCGAGACCTCGGTGAACGCCCTGGCGGCCATGCTGCTGGAGGCGGCCGACGGCGACTGTCCGGTCGTCCATCAGCCCGGGCGGCCAGGCGAACAGGCGCGCAGCGCGATAGATCCTCGAAAGGCAGAGCTCCTGCTCGGCTGGAAGCCCCTGAACTCTCTGGAAGACGGACTTGTGCAAACCCTGGCCTGGTTCCGCTCTAAAGAAGCAGTCAGCCTCCCATTTGGGGCTGATGGCTGATGGAACTCAACAACTCAATGGACTCAAGAGAACGTTCGGTTGTTCGGCTCGACGCCCTGTTCGCTGCAAGCTGTCAGCCGGTTGTGGGCATTCTGCCTGCTGCTCGCTGCCTGCTGCCAGCTAAGTAATATGGACTCGGCAACTTCAGTTCCCAGAACATAGGCCACTCCCTCGCGCGTCGCGTTCTCGCGCGAGGGCAGTCCCCGCCTGGCCCGGGTTGTCTTCCGCAGGCGGTCGCAGTGGCCGGATGAATGGTCATGATCAGTTGGTTCACAACCGAGAGAAGCGAGTGAGCCAAAAGGGCGAAGCCTTCGCTGCCACAGAGTGGCAGCGAAGCTGGCAGTCGGCAGTGAGCAGCGGGCAGGAAGCAGTCGGCAGCAGAGAACAGCGGGATTCTCATGATTCGAAGTTTCAAGGAACTGGCGGTATACCAGAAGGCATTTGAACAAGCCATGCGTGTCTTCGAGGTTACCAAGCGATTCCCGAAGGTGGAACAGTACTCCCTCACGGACCAGATTCGACGATCTTCACGATCTGTCTGTACCAATGTTGGAGAAGCATGGCGAAAGAGACGCTACCCGGCCCATTTCGTGAGCAAGCTCACCGATGCAGATGCCGAGTTCACCGAGACCTTGATCTGGTTCGACTCCTCGCGGAAGTGTGGGTACATCGAGCCCGGCGTCCATGCTGAGTTCGCTGCCGAGTATGAGCAGATCGGCAAAATGCTCGGCTCGATGATCTCCGCCCCCGAGAAGTTCTGCTACGACTCCAAGAAGGCGAGCTAGTGGGGACCTTTGTTGGACCTGCTCGCTGCGTGCTGCTAGCTGCCCGCTATCTCTTGAGAGATAAGCCATGAGCGATCAGCCATCTACCATGATCAATGAATCGTTCGAAGCAAGCTGCCAGCAGCCAGCTGCCACCTGCCAGCCAAGAGACCTGTGCGAGCCTTCCAGCCTCCTAGCCTCCCAGCCTTCTAGCGAAAAGAAGTGGCATGTCCTCTGGGCCCGCACCCACTCTGAGCAGATCGTCCATGACCAGCTTGCGTCGAAGGGTTTTGAGTTGTTCTTGCCGATGATGGACGTCTGGTCCAGACGCAAGGGCCTCCGTCAGCATGCCCGCGTTCCTATGTTTCGGGGCTATCTCTTCCTGCACCACGCGATGGACAAGGTCAGTTACGTCGAGGTCCGCAAGGCAAGAGGTCTTGTGAAGCTCCTGGGGGAAAGTTGGGATTGTCTGGCCACGGTTCCAGACCCACAGATCGAAGCCATTCAGAAGGTGCATCACGCCCACTTGCCGATACTTCCTCACCCGTACTTGCGGGAAGGAGAGCGCGTCCGCATTACAGCCGGCCTGCTGGCGGGCGCCGAGGGCATCCTGCTGCGCACCAAGCTGAACAAGGGACTTCTAGTTGTCTCGATCGACTTGCTCCAGCGGAGTGTGGCGGTAGAGGTGGACGCTACGGTGGTCGAGCCAGCGTGAGTGATAGCCAGCAGGAGGCAGCAGGCAGGCGGCAGCAAGAAACTGCCGAACGGGCGTACGCCTTTTTCGAATGTGCCGAACTGCGGAACAGCCGCACTGCTGTACGCTTCTCATTGACTTGCCGAACCGCCGACCGGTCGAACAGCCGAACGCCTCCAACCTTTGAGTACTCCCTGCACTTGAACGAACGTAATAAGAGGAGGTGCCAATCATGAAAGACCCCCACATCGCCGTTCTTGGCTGTGGGTACTGGGGGAAGAACCTGGTGAGGAACTTTGCGGCACTGGGCGCCCTCCGGATCGCCTGCGACACGGACGCAGCGAAGGTAGCCGAGCTGAAGGAGAAGTACCCCGACCTGAGGTCAACAGCCTCGTATCAAGAAGTCCTCTCGGATCCAAATATCCAGGCTGTCGTGATCGCCACGCCGGCCGCCACCCACCATGGCCACGTCCGGGAGGCCCTGGAGGCCGGGAAGGATGTGTTCGTTGAGAAACCGCTAGCCCTGACACGAAGCGATGGCCGATCCCTCGTCGCGCTTGCCCAGAAGACCGGCCGCATCCTCATGGTGGGTCATCTCCTCCGCTACCACCCGGGCGTCCGGAAGCTCAAGGAACTCGTGGACGGCGGCCAGCTCGGAAAGATCCAGTACGTGTACTCCAACCGCTTGAACCTCGGCATGATCCGCACCGAGGAAAACATCCTCTGGAGCTTCGCCCCCCACGATATCTCCGTCATCTTGCACCTGCTGGGCGAGCGGCCGAGCCGGGTCCAGGCCCAGGGGGGGAACTACCTGCATCCCGAGCGGGCCGACGTCACGGTTACGACCCTGCGGTTTCCCAGCGGGGTGACCGGGCACATCTTCGTGAGCTGGCTGCACCCGTACAAGGAACAAAAATTGGTGGTGGTGGGCGACCGCGGGATGGCGGTCTTCGACGATGTGGCCAAGGAGCGGAAGCTTACGATCTACCGTCATGCCGTCGAGTGGAAGGGGCGGGTCCCCGTGCCCCGGCGCGAAGAGGGAGAAGATGTCCCGTTCCCGGCCGAAGAACCCCTGCGAGCCGAGTGCCGGCACTTCCTGGACTGTCTGGAGACGCGGCAGTCGCCCTGGACCGATGGGACCGAAGGGCTGGCCGTCCTGGAGGTTCTGGAGGCCTGTCAGCAGTCCCTGGATGGAAGGAAAGAGACGCAACCCGCCGCCGCCCCCGACCCTCCGAAGCGCCCCTACTTCGCCCACGAGACCGCGGTCATTGACGAGCCCTGCGAGATCGGCGAGGGCACGAAGATCTGGCATTTCACCCACATCATGAAGAACAGCCGGGTCGGGAAGCGCTGCAATATCGGTCAGAACGTGGTCGTCTCACCTGACGTCGTCCTGGGCAACAACGTCAAGGTGCAGAACAACGTCTCCATCTATACCGGGGTCATCCTGGAGGACGATGTCTTCTGTGGCCCCTCCATGGTCTTCACCAACGTCGTCAATCCACGGAGCCACATCATCCGCCGCGATGAGTACAAGCCGACCCTGGTCAGGAAGGGAGCCAGCCTGGGAGCAAACTGTACCATCGTTTGCGGGGTGACCATCGGCCGGTACGCCTTCATCGGCGCCGGGGCGGTCGTCGTCAAGGATGTCCCCGACTTCGCCTTGGTGGTTGGCAATCCTGGGAGGGTCATCGGGTGGATGTGCCAGTGCGGGAACCGGATTGACTTCACCGGGGAGGACGGCACCGGCGCCTGCCGGGACTGCAAACAACGGTACACGAAAGCCGACCAGATCGTGTCCCCCATCGAAGACTTGGTGGTCGCAGGAGGTTCCAAATGAAGGTCCCACTCTTGGACCTGAAGGCCCAGTACGCGCCGATCCGTGAGGAGATCCGCGCGGCCATGGACCGTGTGTGTGATTCGCAGCATTTCATCCTGGGGCCAGAAGTGGCCGCCCTGGAGACAGAAGTCGCGGCGTACTGCGGCGCCCGCTTCGCCGTGGGGGTGTCCTCGGGGACGGACGCCCTGCTGGCGGCCCTGATGGCGGTGGGCGTAGGGGTCGGGGACGAGGTGATCACGACGACGTATTCCTTCTTCGCCACGGCCGGGGTGATCGCCCGGCTCGGCGCGGTCCCCGTCTTCGTGGACATCGACCCCGAGACGTTTAACCTGAACGCCAAGGCGGCGGTTGGAAAGATCACCACCAAGACCAAGGTTATTATGCCGGTCCATCTCTTCGGACGGTGCGCCGAGATGGACCCGCTCCTGGAGGCGGCCCGGCGACAGGGGGTTGCCGTCATCGAGGATGCGGCCCAGGCCATCGGCGCCTGTGACGAGCAGGGAAGAAACGCCGGCACCATGGGCCGCATCGGGTGCTTCTCCTTTTTCCCCAGTAAGAATCTCGGCGCTTTTGGGGATGGGGGCATGGTCGTGACCAACGACGAGGCCCTCGCCGAGAGCCTCCGCACCCTGCGGGTCCACGGCAGCAAGCCGAAGTACTACCATCGGATCGTGGGCGGCAACTTCCGGCTGGATGCCATCCAGGCAGCTATACTCCGCGTGAAGCTGCGATACCTCCCGGAATGGACGTCGGCGCGTCGGACCCATGCCGAGCGGTATCGGGGCCTCTTCAAAGAGGTAGGGTTGCTCGACGGGTTGACACTGCCGCAGGACACACGCGGCCACATCTACAACCAGTTCGTGATCCGAGTCCCGGACCGGGATCGGCTGCAGGCGTTCCTCAAAGACCGAGAGGTCGGGACAGAAGTGTATTACCCCCTTCCCCTCCATCTGCAACAATGCTTCGCCAATCTGGGGTATGGAAAGGGTCGGCTCCCTCACGCAGAGCGGGCTGCCCTCGACTCCCTCGCCCTTCCTGTGTACCCCGAGCTGACAGAGGCACAGATGGAATACGTCGTGGATCAGATCGCGCAATTCCTCCGCCGATGAAAATCGTGACGGTGGTGGGGGCGCGGCCACAGTTCATCAAGGCATCGGCGGTTTCTCGGGCCATCAAGGCGCACAATTCGTGCCTCACGCCTCACGCCTCACGCCTCACGCCTCACGAGGTATTGATACACACCGGCCAACACTACGACTACCTGATGTCTGAGGTATTTTTCAAGGAGCTCGGCCTATCCGACCCGGACTACAACCTGGAGGTGGGATCGGGATCGCACGGAGCCCAGACCGGCCTGATGCTGTCCCGGATTGAGGAGGTTCTAGTCCAGGAGAAGCCCGACTGGGCCGTCGTCTACGGCGACACGAATTCCACCCTGGCGGGCGCCCTGGCGGCAGCGAAGCTGCATATCCCTGTGGCCCACGTGGAGGCCGGATTGCGGAGCTTCAACCGGCGGATGCCGGAGGAGATCAACCGCGTCTTGACCGACCATATATCGCACCTCCTCTTCTGCCCTACGGAGACTTCCGTCCGGAATCTGACAGCCGAGGGCATCACACAGGGCGTTCACCTCGTCGGCGACGTGATGTACGATAGTCTCGCGCACTACCTCCCAATGGCAGAGAAGCGATCCACGGTCCTCCGAGACCTTGGCCTCGATTCACCCTTTGCACTCTGCACTGTCCACCGAGCAGAGAACACCGACGAGCCGAACCGCCTGGCGGGGATCCTGACGGCCCTCAACCGGCTCGCGGCCGACGGGCTCGCCGTGATCTTGCCAATTCACCCCCGAACCCGGGCGAGGCTGAAGGGCCATCCAGATTTCAGTCCACACCCGGGCCTTCGGATCATCGACCCTATGGGCTACGGGGATCTCCTCGTGCTGGTCAAACACGCACAGGTCGTCCTGACCGATTCCGGTGGCCTCCAAAAAGAGGCCTACCTGCTGGGCGTCCCCTGCATCACCTTGCGGGAAGAGACAGAGTGGGTGGAAACAGTGGAGGCGGGCTGGAACACCGTTGCAGGCACTGACCCCGATCGGATCATGACGGTCGCCAGGTTGGCTAATCCGTCAATAGCCCCCCGCAATCTTTACGGCGACGGCCACGCCTCCGATGGAATAGTGAAGATCCTAACCGCTTCACCCACCCCACACTGACTGCCTGATTCTGGTAAACAGCAGACTGAGATATCCTCCGCTTGTCTTAACGGCAGGTCAGAACTCCTCACGGCGCTCAGCAGCCGCCTTTATCAGGAAATCGTCAACCGATGAAAGATCGGATCGCAAAGTCGGCTTTCTGGATGGTGTGGTCACGCGGTGCCCTGCAGTTCATTTCTTTTTTCTCAACTCTCATGGTGGCGCGACTGCTGGTTCCCGGTGATTACGGGCTAATGGCTCTGGCGGGCATCTGGACGGAGCCTCTCTCCTCGATAGCCGAACTCGGCATGGGGGCGGCCATCATTCAATTCCGGGACCTGGAAGAAAGCGAACTGAACGCCTGCTTCTGGCTAACCGTAACCTCGGCAGGGCTGGGTTATGTAACCCTGTACGCTCTTGCACCCTCCATTGCCACATGGTTTTCGAGCCCTAGACTCGCCTTGATCCTGCGGGTGGCAGCGCTAGTACTGCCCCTGAGCGCACTAAGAGTTGTTCCCGACAATCTGCTCCGGAAGCGACTTGAGCTGGATAAGGTCTCAAAGGCTGAGATTGTAGCAGGGATTTCTGGCGTACTGGTGGTACTCAGCATGGCTTGGGCAGGAGCAGGCGTATGGGCCCTTGTGGCGTCGGTCCTAACACTGGAGTTTTCTCGAGGGGTCGTTAGTTTTTGGTTCGTTCGATGGCGACCGGGCTTCCGAGTGAAGAGCAGTCGCTTTTCCGAGTTGATACGCTATAGCCTGAACATACTTGGAGGCAGGCTTTGCTGGGTCCTTTATCAACAGTCAGATGCTTTTCTACTGGGAAAAGTTTCTGGCAGCGTGATTCTGGGCTTTTACTCCATGGCAAAAACCCTCGCCTTGTTGGCTGTGGAGAAGGTGAATTCGGCAGTCAGTCAACTTGCGGCCCCAGTGATGGCTCAGCTGCAGACCAATCGAGAAGCTCTGCGTGCCTCGTTGCTAAGAACCCTACGAATGGTTGTTTGGGTCACCTTCCCTCTTTGCGCCGGCTTGCTGATTCTGGCAAAAGATCTCGTAATGTTGGGCCTCACCCGGAAATGGATGCCGGCCGTTCCCATAATTCAGGTGCTGTGTTTGTACGCCATGATCCGGTCCGTGGCTACCTTGCTCCCTCCCGTACTCATGGCGCGATATCGGGCCAACTTTCTCTTCGGCTACAATGCGAGCCTGCTTATAGTGATGCCGCTTGCGTTCTTTGTAGGAGCGACCTGGCTGGGTGCGTTGGGTGTAGCAATGGCGTGGGTGGTGGTTTATCCGCTCCTCATGACAAGAATGGCAAATCAGACCTTGATTGAGGTTGACCTTGCTTGGAAAACACTGTCGCGCGAGCTTTGGCCCCCGCTAGCTGCCACTTGTGCCATGATGGGAGCCATGTTCCTGGCCCACCTGGGACTCTCCCTTTGGTCAGATCAGCTCTTCATCATTCGTCCTGTGATCATGAGTATGACGGGGGTGGCCGTCTACGGCGCAGCGCTTCTTCGATTTGGCGGACAAATACGCGCTGAAATGCTAGAAGTAATGGGATGGATGTTCCGCCGGGTGTACCCCCAGCCGATATCAGAATACAAGGCGTAACGCGCCATCATCGCCAGCCCTGGATCAAGATGACCTCGCCAGCAGTAGCGATGCGCGCATGGGGCACTTGCAAAGAGAAAATAACGGAGCCATCCGCATGAACTACAGACTCTCCGGTAAGACGTGGGCAGCCATGGACTCTTCCCGAAGATATCGGGAACTGCTGGAATACCAAGGAGCAGAGCGACCGAACGAGTTAACGGAGCTTGAAGAAGGACGGATTCGCACAACGATTGCGATGATACCGCCCAATGTAAGAACAATTCTGGATGTCGGCTGCCGCGATGGTCGAGTAAACCAGACGACTGCCTAGGCGCTGCATCTCGCTCGGTGTAGATTATTCTTATAGTTCTGTATTGCATTTGCCCGGAACCGGAGTCTCCGCCAGCTCGCCTGCACTTCTTTTTCGGGATGGATCATTCGATTTGAGTATGTGTCGCGAAATGCTCGACCATCCCCCGATGAAGTATTAAAAACCACTGTCCAGGAATTAGAAAGAGTGTCAGCGCAATACATATTGATCTCAGTTTCTTACAAAAAGAATCTCCGGGCAAATACAATCAAACGCTCTCGCTGTGGCAACACTCTTCATATCTGGGGGCATCTCCGGCGCTTTTCACATCGCAACCTGGATAATCTGTTTCCAAACCATAGAATGGTTTCAACACGATATTTCGGAAAACGCGACCCCTACCAGAATAGTCTTGTCGTTTACTTGAACCAAAGATTTGGAAACAGGTGGGCGGATCCCGCCAAGAATACGATCTGCCAAAACTGCGGTAACACTACTTTCGGGAGAGGTAAGCGAAATCTCGTGACAATAGCCTGTGGAGCCATGAACCTGATGAGCGCAAATTGTGTCCCGGTTCTTCATAGGAACTGGGTGTTTGTGCTGTATGCCCGAAGAACGACAGATGGGCCAGTGGCTCGATTTCAGTAAGTGGCTATGACCAACGCACCGCTGCCGCCAGCACTAAGAATGGTCAAGAGTCGAGCCGAGCTTCTCGGAGTGGGGAGCTTGCTGGCCCTGGCTCTCGTGGTGAGGCAATCCGGAACGGTTGGCTTTGGGGGGGAAACGTGGTGGTTGGCACGCGGATGCGGCGAGGCGCTTCTCCCCCAGGTGCTATCGAATCTTCAATCGCATAATCCACTGCACTTCGAGGTGTTCTTCTATCCACCCGTGCCTGCAATACTCGTTGCCAGCGCCACTCGCGTGTGGGGGACCCTAGGCGTTGGGGGAACGGTAGCCGCCCTGTGTGGGACCGTGGGACTCTTTTTTGAGTTGGCCACGGTGGGCATCGTGTACCTGCTTGGCCGTTTCTGGGGCCGACCACATGGCCTGATCGCGATGGCGTTGTATGCTGTTGCCATGACCGCTGTCGTCGCCGGCGGCAATGTGCAGGTGTATTCGACATTCTTTCTATCTCTTGCGACGTACAGTATCCTTCGCTCCGTACGAGAGGGGGGCCAACGAATCCCTATGATGGCGGGGGTATGGCTCGGCCTGGGCGTTGCGTCCAAGTACTCCCCATTCTTCTTCATCGGCCTCCTCTTCATTCCGTACGTGCTTCGCAGATGGGAAATGGGATGGAGCGCAGACTGCAACGAGTCCGATGGCGCATCAGCGAAAGACTCGACACTCGCCGCGCGAGTCTGGGCGGGCGCTCTGTGCGCCTTGGTGAGCGCGGCGGCCGTGCTCCTTTGGGTGGGCGTTGCAAAAAAGGGGTTCGTATACGGCCTCCTGCGTCAGGTCTACGAACGCCATACTCACGAGAATCCTTTCGAGTACCATCTTCCCTGGATTGACCGACTATACCGAGCGGGGCTGACGGGTGCGGGCCTGGTTGGATTGGTGGTGGCACTCGCCGTCATAGTTCCCTGGGTCCGAAAGGAATCCCCGTGGGAATGGGCCAGGAAAGTCTTCGCGCGCAACCGACTCTGGATGGTACCGTGCATCGTCCTCGTCCTGACCGTCGCGGTCGCTCTAGGCGTGCCTGCGGCGCTCAATCTGAACGATTTTACACGACACTTCGTCGGCATCGCGAAGGGGAGACTGTCCGGTGACAGTGGGATGTTCCCAGAACATCGCCCGGCTCCCTCATATATCGGCGCCTACATCCCAGAAGGTACGGGTCTTCCCCTCTTTTTTCGCAGGCCTCATCGGGATAGTTTATCCATTCATCAAGAGAGACAGAAGGGCAGCCCTCTTGATCATGAGCGCCATTCCCGCATACCTCGTTCTCGAACTCCAGCGTGTGAAGGTAAGTGTATACGCGTTAGATCTGTTTCCGCTCTGGTGCCTCCTCGCCGCCATCTGGTTGGGAGATCTCTGCCAGCGTCGCCGCAAGGCGTGGCGGGTGGCGGGGCGCGTGCTGGTCGTCTGTATCGTCGCCTACTCTGCCGTTTACTCCCTTGCATGGGCCGAGTTTTTCGGTTCCCGGATCACCCCTCAGACAGAGGCGGGAAAATGGCTGAACGCAAACGTTCCGCCCGGAACATCGATCGGGGCGAGGTCGGCCCTGTTGGTGACGGGGTCCCCGGGACTCCTACCGGACAGCGGTTTTCTCGCGCCGTATCGGTTGGTCGAATACACGGAAGAGCCCGAATACGTTCTGCTCCCGAACGGCGTCCACGCGGTTATGGTTCAGTACCTGAAGAGCCTCCAGGAGGGATATGTCTACAAAGACGATGATTGGGGCACGAGTATCCCCACAAGCGCGGACCTGAGCATTCTCTCGCGCATCGTCCGCCAAGAGAGTTATGTCCTCGTCAAAGAATTCAGGAAGCGGCCCCTGGTCCTCGGCATGGAGGTGCGCTCGGATTCGCTGAGCGGACGTACTTGGATGGCCGAGCATAGCTCCAGTATCGGCCTGAAGGTCTACCATCGGGTCGCAGCCCGTGGTTAGGATCGTCGGTGAGTGTATTGAGTCTGTTGAGTCCGTTGAGTCTATTGAGCGCCCGGGCTGGGTGATCACGGCGGTTCGCGGTTTTTTCGGAACACGGCTAGAGGTCTTGCGCACCATGCAACCCTGGCTACAGAGCTACCTCAGAGATCTTTGGAAGAAGAGGCGCATAGAGGTAGGGATAAACCCGCTGCACGTGATCTTTTGCCTCGTGGACCATTTCGAGCCGGTCGCCTTTCCTCGCTCGACAGTGGAGAGGGAACAGAGGCGGATGCGCGCCTGGACGGAAGGGTATCCACGACTGGCGGCCCGTCATTGGGATTCCGACGGCACCCGACCTCAGCATACCTGGTTCTACCCTGCGGAAAACTACCGCTCCGAGTATCTCGAGGATCTGAGCCGGCTATGCTCGCAAGGATTGGGGGAGATAGAACTCCACCTGCATCATGGCAACGATACGCCGGCCACCCTGCGGAAGCGGCTCGAGGAAGGCATAGACAATTTCAATCGGCACGGCGCGCTGATCACTCAAGGCGATCCGTCTCTCAGGACATACGCCTTCAGCCATGGCAATCTCGCCCTGAACAACTCAATGAACAATCCGAAGTGGTGCGGCGTCAACAACGAGCTACAGGTCCTACAGGAGACCGGCTGTTATGCGGATTTCAGCATGCCCACCGCCCCGGCAATCAGTCAGACAAGGAAGATCAACAGCATCTACTACGCGGCTGGGGATTCGGATTTTCCCAAGTCTCATGACACTGGAATAGATGCGGAGGTGGGTGTAGACGGTCGAGAAGGCCTTCTCCTCATCCAGGGCCCCTTGGCGTTGAACCTGCGTCGGAGAAAGTTTGGCGTGCTCCCCCGTATTGATAACGCCGAGATCATGGGTCATCATCCCGCGATTCCAGATCGCGTAAGGCGATGGGTTCGGCAGCACATCCACGTGAAAGGGCGGCCCGAGTGGGTGATGGTGAAGGCATCCTGCCATGGCGCCGAGGAAAGGCACTTCGAGGCCCTCTTGGGTGGGGACGCTGATCGGATGTACTCGTACCTGGAGGCCTCGTTCCGCGACCGCGCCGGCTACCGCCTCCATTACGTTACGGCTCGAGAGCTCTACAACATTATCAAGGCGGCTGAGGCCGGGTTCGAGGGCGACCCGGGAGACTTGCGGGATTTCCTCATTCCCCCGTACCTCAACAGACCTGCTGCGCCCTCCGAACGTGAGGGAACCCGTGCGTAGTCATGCAGCGGTTTTCCAGGAACGGGACAATCCCCTCCCCTTCTGGGGGCTCATGTTCTTCACGTTTGTGCTTTTCATGGCCCCCCAGGCCTCCTTCCCCATCCTCGCCCCGCTCTACCTTGCTAAGCTGTCGGCGGGGCTCGCCCTAGCCGTATACGTGCTGGATCGCTTGTCCCACGCAAGACCACTGACCGTCGGTGGCCCAGCAGTCCGGCTGGTTCTGTGCCTGCTGGCTCTTGCTACCTTCTCAATTCCGTTCTCTCTCTGGCCCGGGGGGAGCCTGGACCTTCTTCGGGATGAGTTTCTGAAATCCATTCTCATCTTTATTCTGATCGCCAATACGGTGAACACGACCCGCCGCATGAAGATAATGATCGGATCCATGACCTTATGGTGTGTCATCATAGCATGGACAGGGATCCAGGAGTACCTAGCCGGGAACTTCTATAGCGGACACAGGATCTTCGGCTACGCATCTCCGTTGGCTGCAAATCCGAATGACCTCGCCCTCACCATGAACATGGTCCTACCCCTCGTGATCGGGTTGTACTTCGCCGCAAGAAAAGGCCTCCCCAGGGCTTTTCTCCTTGCTGCGATCGGGTGCATGGCCGGCGCTGTCATCGCAAGCTTCTCACGAGGCGGATTCTTGACCATCATGGCGATTCTGATAGCCCTTATCATCAATCACCTCAAGGAGCGAGGGCCTGCCACTCTTATTTGGACATGCGTGGGTCTGGCACTCCTTCTTGTCCTTCTGCCGGCAGGATATTCAGACCGTGTCTACAGCATCTTTGACTTCAAGGCCGATCCAACTGGGTCGGCCGACGCCCGTTGGGACAGCATGGTGCTTGCGTGGAACACAATGCTTGCGCATCCGGTCCTGGGGGTTGGATTGGGGATGCACGGCCTTGATTTCCTCCACCAGCTTGGGAATTGGCACTGGTCAGGAGTTCACAACGTGTATCTCCAGATCGGAGCAGACCTTGGCGTACCAGGCCTCCTCGTGTATCTCCTTACCCTCTGGTATCTCTTCAATGGAAATCGGCAATCACTCAAACACATCCGGCAATCCCCCGAAGCGCGTGAATTGCTCGAGCTGGGTAATGGCATACAAGTAGCCCTTGTTGGTTTCCTCGTGGGGGCCTTTTTCGCTCCTGTGGCCTACGAATTCTATTTCTTCTACATTGCCGGATTCGCGGTAGCGTTTCAGGAGATGGTGAAGCGCTCACATGCGAGCTTCGCGGCCGAAGCTAGCATCGCCGGCCTTCCAGAGCATGCATCACAGAGCTGACAGCCCACCAGATGCCTGGCTTCTCAAGCCAGGCGCCTCGGCCGCAGATTAACATCGGCGAGACGAGGGATGTTGCATTTGGGGTCGCCCCCATTCTCCGCTAGGTTTCTTGGGTGGTGCTCATGGACGGTTGTGAGGTATGATCTATCATCCAGGACCCTTCTCCAGAAGTCCTGACCAATCGGGCCTACGTGCTCGCAGCGACCGAGGTCATGACCATGAAGAGGCTTCTCGTCGTGGCGTACAATTTCCCACCCTGTAGTGTGTCTGGGACTCATCGGACGCTGGGGTTCGTGAAGTATCTCGCACGAGACGGATGGCAGTCCATCGTGCTCTGCGCCAGGAATCCGGTTGACCCCGAGCGGGACTGGAATCTGCTCGCAAAGGTGCCCGAGGGGACGAGAGTGATTCGCACCGTTGACGTGAATTTGCCTGCATGGCGCGAGCGGCTTCGGGGGCGCCGAGGCACAGACGCGGGGAATGGGGACAAGTCAGGGAATGCCGGACGCCCCCCAGAGGCCGAGTCTGGCTTGCGTTACCTTAAGCGCTACCTCGGAGTTCGCTTACGCGTTCCCGACCACTACCAGGGCTGGTACCTCCACACGTTGCTCGCCGGGTGGCACACCCTCAAGCGATGTCGGATCGATGCCCTGTACTCCACGGCCCCTCCGTGGACCGGACACATGGTCGCTCACCGGCTTGCGCGAGCCTTCGGGATCCCCTGGGTTGCGGATTTTCGAGACCCGTGGGTATCCGATCCGTTCACGGACATCCCGTTTGAAACCCTCCGGAGGCAGAATGCGAAGGGTGAGGCACAGACCCTTGACACAGCGGACGCAATCGTCTGTGTGTTGGAGACCATGCGCCAGGATTTCCTCGCGCGCTATCCCCGACGCCTTGGGGATGATGTTGTGACGATTCCGAATGGCTTTGATCCCGACGATTACACCGACCTACCGACTGAATCGGACGGAACTTTGACCATACTCCACGCTGGCCAAATCTATGGCCGCCGCCGAGTAGACCCTCTTTTGGCGGCGCTCAATGAATGGCGCCGCGTCGATCCCGAATTGACAGCATCGGTCAAGGTGCAGTTGGTGGGTGGGTCGCCCGAGCACCTGGAGAATCTTCAGGCGGTTATTCAGCGCTACCAATCGCAATCCTACGTCCAGGTCGAGCCGGAGGTGCCGCATCGTGAAATCCTGGGCAGACTTTCGAGGGCCACGATTCTATTGCTGGTCGGATTCTCGGGACCGGGAGCGCAATACCAAATGAGCGGGAAGATCTTCGAGTACCTGGCTATCCGCCGCCCTATTCTAGCGCTCGCCCCCCCCTCGTGTCCCGTCGGGGATATCCTCCGCGAAACGGGGGTGCGTCATTGGATCGTGTCGCCGGACGATGGAGCCGGACTGGTACAGGCGCTAAAGGACATCGGAGAAGACTGGAAGAGCGGCAGGCTCTTTGGGCCCCAGAGTCATGCCCGCATTGATGCATACGACCGGAGAGAACAGGCAAAACGTCTCGCCCGGGTATTAGACCGGGCAATCGCTTCCCGGGCGGCGGACGCCCAGGCCGGTTCGGGGGGAGCGCGAAAGTGATCTTCCTTCGCAGGCTTGGCGCAGTCAGTTAATCATGTGCGGAATTTTCGGCTTCTGCCTGTCTGATCCCGGCAAGCCACTGAGCGGGAATCCGCTCCGGGCCATGGGGGATGCCATCCGCCACCGCGGCCCGGACGACGAAGGATACCTGCTCGACGGCCCCGTCGGCCTCGGGATGCGACGGCTGAGCATCATCGACCTACAGACCGGGCACCAACCCGTCCGCAATGAGGACGGGTCGCTGCACGTCGTCTTCAATGGCGAGATCTATAATTACCGGGAGCTTGCGCGGGATCTGGAGGAGCGGGGCCACAAGTTCTACACCACCTCCGACACCGAAGTCATTGTGCATCTTTACGAGGAGTTCGGAAGGGAATGCGTCCAGCGACTCCGCGGCATGTTTGCCTTCGCTCTCTGGGACAGAAACGCTCGCACGCTCTTTGTCGCGCGTGATCGGCTGGGGATCAAACCTCTCTACTACGCCGAGACCCCGCGAGGGCTGGTGTTCGCCTCGGAGATGAAGTCCCTGTACCATTTTCCGGGGCTTCGCCGAGAGGTCAGCCACGAGGGTCTCCTGGCGTATCTGCAGTTCGGCTACGTACCCGACCCCCTCTCGATCCTTCGAGGAGTCTCCAAGCTCCCGCCGGGACACTGGCTGGAGGCCCGTCCCCATGAGGCGGTGGATGTCAGGTCGTACTGGGATCCGGCCCCCTTTTTCGAGGAAACGCGCCGGTGGGGCTCCGAGGACGAACTCGCCCGGGAGCTGCAACGGCGCCTCGCTGAAGCCGTCAGGTCGCACCTGGTAAGTGACGTCCCCGTTGGAGCCTTTCTCTCTGGCGGAATCGATTCCAGCGCGGTCGTCGCCCTGATGGCCTCGGAACTGGGTCACCCGGTGAAGACGTTTTCGATCGGTTTCGCCCAGGGCGAGTACAACGAGCTACCCTACGCACGCGTTGTGGCTCAGCGGTTCGGGACCGAGCACCACGAGCTGATCGTCCAGCCGGAGAGCGTGGACCTCGTCGCGCGGCTCGTCGAGTACTTCGATGAGCCGTTCGCGGATCCCTCTGCGATCCCGACCTACTTCGTGTCAAAACTCGCCGGGCAGCATCTCAAGGTGGTCCTCTCCGGCGATGGGGGCGACGAGATCTTCGCGGGATACGACCGGTATGTCACAGATTATCGGCGCCGGAGATTTGATGTGATCTCCCGCCTGGGAGCAGCGCCGCTCATCCGCCGCCTCAGCGCACTCATGCCGGAGGGGGCATTCGGGAAGAACTACCTCTTCCACATCTCTCTCCCGCGGATGGGGCGCTACCTGGATTCCATCTCCCACTTTCCGCAGCGCGACCTGAAGACCCTGCTCTCTGCTGAGATGGTGAGAGAGCTCGATCGGAATGGCCATCATATCTTTGCGCCGCACCTGGCGCGAGGGGAACCGTTGGCGTTCCCCTCGCGACTCCAGTATCTGGACCTGAAGACCTACTTGCCCGGAGATATTCTCACGAAGGTGGATCGGATGAGCATGGCACATTCCGTCGAGTCCAGGGTCCCGCTCTTGGACCATTCACTGGTGGAGTTCGTTGCCGGCATCCCGGCTCGATACAAGCTTCGGGAAGGTGCGACCAAGTATATCTTCAAGCGGGCGCTTGATGGAATTGTGCCTACGGAGATCCTCTCCCGGGGCAAATGGGGCTTCGCGGTCCCACTGGAGCACTGGTTCCGAGACGGCCTTGAGGCCTACCTGCAGGACCAACTGCTCGGTGGCGATGCCCTGCGCCATGGTTACTTCAATCGCGGCTACGTCGAGACGCTGTTCGGCTTGTACCGCCGCACCCGCAAGGCGGCCTATCTCGACCGCCTCTGGACGCTCCTTGTGTTCGAGGTCTGGTTTCGGACGGTGATGGCCCAGCATGTCCACGGATGATGGCCACGACTACCAAGAGCGTACGAGGGTATGGCGTACTCCAAACAAGCGTTCGGCAGTACGGCTGTACGACTGTTCGCTGGTCCGGTAGGTCGGTGGTTCGGTTGGACACTGAACAGAAAGAGCGTTTGGCTGTTCAGCAGTACGGCTGTACCCCAAACTCAAAGAGCGTTCGGCTATACGACTGTTCGGCGGTTCGACAGCTCGTGGCTGCCAGTTGCCCGCTGCCGGCTGCCAGCTAGTTTCAAGGAAGCTGCCAGTTGCCTGCTGCAAGCTGTTTCCTGACTCAATAGACTCAAGGGGCCCAATCCTACTGTCAGTTGAATAGGAGCGACATATGTACCGGGGACGGAAAATCGCCGTTGTCATCCCGGCGTACAACGTCGCCAAATACCTCGAGTTGGTCATAAAGGGCATCCCGGAATTTGTGGATGACATCATCGTTGTAGATGACGCCTCCACGGACGAGACCGCCAGGGTTCTACAGACTACACAGGACCCGAGGGTGACTCCAATCCATCATAGCGTGAACCTGGGGGTTGGGGGGGCCACGGTCACCGGGTTCAAGACCGCTTTGGCGCGAGGTGCGCAGCTCGTTGTGAAGATAGATGGCGACGGACAGATGGATCCCCACTATCTGCCCTCATTGATGGATCCGATTATTTCGGATAACTACGGCTATACCAAGGGAAACCGCTTCCTGGACGGAGAGCAGTTGCGTTCCATGCCAAAGGTCCGAATGGTCGGGAGCTTCCTGCTGACGTTCCTGACGAAGCTTGCGTCGGGATACTGGCACGTGTTTGATCCTGTGAACGGCTATCTGGCGATGGATGCAAGTGTGTTGCGGAAACTCCCGCTGGACAGGCTGGCACGCCGATATTTTTTCGAGACCGACATGCTGATTCAGATGAATGTATTCCGGGTGAGAGTCAAGGATGTGGCGATCCCACCCCGTTATAACAACGAGCACTCTTCCATGCGCCTGAGCCGAGTACTCGGGACCTTCCCCCTCTATCTGTTCAGAGGTTTCTGGTACAGACTTTATCAGCGGCATGTCCTGCGCGAATTCTCGCCGGTGGCGATCTTCTGGATCCTGGGAACCCTATTGCTGGCATGGGGGACAGGATTCGGGGCCTATACCTGGATCAAGTCGAGTTGGTCCGGACACGTGGCATCGACCGGGACCGTCATGTTGAGCGTGCTGCCCTTCATTCTCGGATTTCAGCTCGTGCTTCAAGCAATCCTTCTCGAAATCCAGGAGTCTCCACGGTAATGAGCGCCTCATCCATGCAACGCGCTTCCAGGACGATGCTGATAACGGGCGCTACCGGCTTCATTGGCTCCCGTCTGGCGACCCTCGCCTTGTCGCGGGGTTACTCCGTTAGGACGCTCACTCGATCCGATTGGGCCTCCGTTCCCGCTGTGCCGGTGGACCAACGCTACCTCGGCAGCCTTCCGGACCAGATTCCCTGCGAGGCGTTGCAGGGGGTGGACGTGGTGGTGCACTGCGCCGCCCACATAGAGGGGGGGGAGCGGGCCGCCTTCGCCGTGAACGTTGAAGGGACGATCCGGCTCGCCTGGCTTGCCCGAAAAGCCGGCGCCCGGACCTTCGTCTTTCTGTCGTCGCAATCGGCCCGCCCCGACGCCGTCTCCTCATACGGTAGAACAAAGTATGCGGCCGAGCAGGAGCTGCTGAAAGAAAGTGGACTGCACGTGATCATCCTGCGGCCGGGGCTGGTAACCGGGCCGGGCAGCAAAGGCCTTTTCTCGCGGATGAGCCAAGCCGTCCATTCACTCCCGATCATCCCCTTGCTGGGAGGGGGGCGGACGATCGTCCAGCCCATCCACGTTGACGATCTGTGCGCGGCCATCTTTCGTTGCGAAGAGAGATCGGCGGACCTGAATGGGGCTATTCTCCACTTGGGACACCCCGAGGGAGTACGGTTGGCGGAGTTCCTACGGCTCATCGCGACCGAGCGGCTCGGCCGGCGAAAGCCCACCCTATCCATTCCAATTTGGCCGGTTGAGATCGCCGTCAAGATCGCCGAGGCGTTACGCATTCCACTGCCGATCAACAGCAATAATCTCAAAGGGATGAAGGTAGTGGAAAGGATGGACACGCAGGCCGACCTGAAACGCTTGGGGATACGCTTGCGCCCGCTGCCACAGATGGTCCAGGATCGCACTGATTCTGCCCAGCAGCCAGCCTCCCTCAAGGAACGTGCCGTGCGCGTGTTGTTGATCGGTGCCGGGCGGATCGGCCTCGTGCATGCCATCACCCTCTCGCGACTGCACGGGGCGGTATTATCCGGCGTCACGGATCCCAAGCCGGGAGCGACAGGGTTGCTGAGCGGAATGGGTGTCACGGCTCCGATGTTCCGGACCCTCGAAGAGGCCGTCCCCCGGGTCAAGCCGGATGCAGCGGTGATCGCCACACCGGCGGCGACCCACCTTTCGCTGAGCCGGGACTGCCTGGCCCAAGGCCTGGCGCTCATGATCGAGAAGCCGCTGGCAGTCAGGAAGGAACAACTCCTCGACTTCGAGCGCCTTCCCGAAGAATTCCCGACGCAACCGATACAGGTCGGCTACGTCATGCCCCGCAATCCCCAGGTTATCGCCTGCCTCGACCGATTGCGTGCCGGCGAGTTCGGGAGGGTCCTGGGCTTTCATGGGATTACCTTGCTGTCGCTGATACAACAACGGGACATGAACCGTTGGGAAGTAAAAAGGGAAATGTCTGGTGGCGGCGCGTTCATCAACTCCGGCGGGCACGTCCTGTCGATGATCCGCGCCGCTTTTGGCGACCCTCAACATATCGAGGGCCAGAGCCTGAAGCTCTATTCGGCCGAAGTCGAGGATTCCCTCGTCACCATGCTCACCTACCCCGATTTCCGCGGCAACCACTACTGCAGTTGGTCAATCAACGGCTACCCGCGCCAGGAGAACTTGCTGACGATCTGGACCGAGAGGGGCCGGCTGATCCTGACCGGCAGTGTGGGGGTGTTCGTTTCCAAGGATGGAGAGGTTGACATCACCCACCAGTTGGACTTTAATGTCGGATTCAACATCGCCCCGGATTATGCGGGCGCCGGATTCACCAATGAATTGAATGATCTGAAAGAGGCTGCTCGGGCCGGGCGGCCCGCCCCAATGAATTTGAGGGAGGGCGTCCAACTCGAACGCCTGTTGTTCAGGGTGTACGATGTTGCGCAAGAGGTGAGACAATTCGCGGGGAAGCCTTCCGTTATGGAGGACGTCCCGCCGGCAGGCCTGACTCTCTCTCACGCTGATGTGCCGGAGGTCCGACCCTCCCACACCCCCCGGCGGGTGCTCGATCTGCGAGATCTCTCGACGGCGCGTGTTCGCGCATACTTGAAAGAAGCGGCCGATGGATCCGCCTGGGATGAGTATTTGCTCAGCTCTTCCCAGATGGGGGGAGTTCCTGAATCCTGGCGCGGCAGACAGGACCTGCGCGTCACCGTCCCGGACTTCCTCGCCCAGTCCCGGCTTCTCTCCACCGGGCGACACGTTGAAGTCCTGAAGCAGATGGGCCCGGGAGGTATCTTGGGGGCCGTGCGGGCCGCGGCCTCGCTCTTGCTGAGCGAGCGCGGGCCGACATTCTGGCTCGCTGCGGGAGGCTTGCTCGGGGCGGCACTCCACAGCGTTCCAGTAGGGTTTCGCGGAAGGCTTCTATTGCATACCTATCTGACGGATTTTGCCCTGGCCTTGAGGCGGCTGGACGTCCTGGACAAGCTGCTGGCGATGTGCCGCAAGCTCCGACCAGGCGCCCAGGTGGGCTTCCACACAAACATGGCGGCCGAAGCTCTCAATGCGCTGCATCTGCTCGAGACCCCGGTGGACGAGGTGTCGGTCCTGACCTCCCCTCGTGCGGTGGATATGGCGGCCCTGCTTGGTGCAATGCGCCAGACCCAAACCCCCCGGCCGCTCAGGCTGACGGCCGAGGTGGGCCTGGCACCCTCTGTCGTGCACCGAATGGCTTCTCGATTGCCGCATTGTTGGGCTTTCGGCGCGGACGCCGTGCTTCTGGGCCTTGCAGCCGATCCCACCCTGGCTCAGCAGCGGCAGGCAGAGGTCGAGGCAGATTGGGCCAGGGCCTTTCCCGGAGTCGCCTTGCCGGAGGGCGTCCTTTGACCTCTCATCCGACCCCCTCATCAGGGCTAAGTGCATCGGGTCCTCCCTCGAGCGCTCAAGATTACACCATTATCAAGCAAGAAGAACGCCGGTGGCAGGAACACCATGGCGGCTCGCTGCAACAGCGTGCCTATGAACGGGCCGGAACGCGTGTGGTGTTAGAGGGCCAATTCGCACGAATCGCCGATGCCCTGGCCCTCAGACCGGGCATGAGGCTTCTCGATTTGGGGTGTGGGGTCGGTTATTTCCTCAGATGGCTCAGCAGGAATACCCGGGCCCAGTGTTACGGTGCGGATCTCTCCGTGAATAGTTTGCGTACACCCCAACGAGAGGATGCGACCCTCAGGCTTGCCGCCGGCGACGCCGAGTCGTTGCCCTATAGGGATGGAAGTTTCGACCGCATCGTCTGCAACGGAACGGCGCATCATTTTCTTGCCGAAGGCGCGGCCTTCGCAGAGATGTATCGCGTGCTCGCCCCCGGCGGGAGTCTCGTTCTGTACGAACCAACGGCGACCCCCCTCACAAGCGCCCTTCGCTCTCTCCTTCTGCGCAACAGCAAGGCCGAGTCGCCTGCAGATCTCGCCCACAAGGAGGAATTCACTCCCGCCCGCGCAAAGGCCCTCCTCATCGAGGCAGGCTTCACTGACATCTCGACTTCACTTCACGACTTTCTCGCCTACCCGCTATCCGGAAATTACCTGGGTTCGCCCCTGAGCCAGGCTCGGTGGATTATGGAGCGCCTCTGGCGTCTTGAGGGCAGACTGGCCCGCCTCTCTCCTGTCAGGCCGCTGCTCGACCTCTTCGCCTGGCGCCTGCTCGTCGTCTCAACCAAACCCTAGCGCCAGCATACCGAGGTCCCTATCTGATGCGCGTGATCCACGTCATTGATAACCTCTCGCCCGGAGGAACGGAGAAGCAGTGTGTAGCCCTGGTTCGAGGGCTGTCGGAGAAGGGCGTCGAAAACGCCGTGTTCTACTTCAGGCCAGGACCCCTGTTGACGGAACTGGAACGCTTAGGGATCACGCTCCATGCACTGCCCTGTGTGGGCTTCCGATCCTGGCGGTTCCCGCCCATGTTAATGGGCTTGGCTCGGGCCATGCGTCATTGGCGGCCTGACGTAGTTCAGACCTATGGATTCTACAGCAACACGCCCGGTCTCCCCGCAGCCTTGCTGGCCGGGGTGCCCGTTCGCATCGGCGGACGCCGCGACCTCGGGGAGCAAATCAGCCCCGCTCAACGTCGCGTGGACCAGTGGATATTGAAGCTGGCCCATCGGGTGGTCGCCAACTCGGAGGCTGTCCGGGGCCGCCTGCTCAATACCGAGGGCATACGCCCCGAAAAAGTAGTGGTTATCCGAAACGGCCTCGACCTTCGAGGCTGGCCCCCTTCCGATGGATCTGAAGTGAAGACCGGCACCGCCCTAGTGGGAATGGTGGCCCACTTCCGCCCACAAAAGGATCACGCAACGTTCCTGAGGGCAGCCAAGGAGATTCTGGCGGTCCTCCCCCCGGTGCGGTTTCAGCTCGTCGGCTTTGGTGCCCTGGAAGAGACTACACGCAACCTTGCCTCCCAACTGGGTGTCGCCGCTCACGTGGAGTTTCTGGGTGTACTGAAGGGTGATACTCTGCGCGCGGCGGTGAGGCGCTTTCACGTATCGGTACTCACGTCCAAGAACAACGAGGGCCTGCCGAATGCCGTGCTCGAATCCATGGCAGCGGGCGTTCCGGTGGTCGCCACCGCAGTCGGAGGGACGGCAGAGATCCTCGAAGACGGCGTGACAGGATTCGTCGTCCCTCCCGAGGCCCCCACGGCTGTGGCGGAACGGGTGATTCGTCTCTTGAAAGAGCCCTTGCTGGCTCGCCGCATCGGCGAAAGCGGTCGACGCAAGATCGAAAACGAGTTCACGATCGAGCGAATGGTCGACCAGTTCCACGACTTGTATCGGGATCGCCTTCGTGCAAGGCGGGGTCAGGGGTGACTCGCAATGCGATTTCCCCTGTGCGATTCGGTCACGAATCAGCCGATGCATCACGGTAGCGGTGATCACCTGAGAGACGTGATCCTCGTCGGCTATTACCCACCGCCGCTGGGAGGGGAATCCGTCCACGTCAAGCAATTGGCGCAACGCCTGCGCTCCGAGGGGTTCCGCGTCCGCGCGATCAACGCGAGGCCCGGAGCGCCGCCCAGTCCGGAATACCGGAACGTCTCCAGCCCGCTTGATTTCGTCTATGCACTATTCGAGAGTCTCGCTCCCGGCGCGACGCTTCACCTTCACACCAATGGTCACTCGGCGAAGAGCTGGGTTATGATCACTGCCGCTGCCGCTGTGGTCCGATTGCGAGGTGCCAAGGGCGTGTTGACTCTTCACTCCGGTCTCGCGCCAGCCTACCTTGCTCGGATAGGCGCTTTGCCTCGCTGCCTCATACGGCTGGGCGTCTCGCCGTTTGCCCGGATCATTTGCGTCAATGCTCAGATTCGCGAAGCCCTCGTGAGTCTCGGTATTCGGGATTCCAGACTGTCCGTTATCCCGGCGTATCTTGGTGTGCCCGCTCCCGCCCCACTCCCCAAAGAAGACGCCGAGCTGATAGAGGGCTTTTCGCCCCTGGTCGCGGCCGCGGGGGCAGCCGATCCTGAGTATGGCCTTCCGCTCCTTATCGAGGCTATTTGCGGGCTGCGCCAGAGGTTTTCCGGGCTCGGCTGTGTCGTCATGGGTTCTGGAGGTAACGCTCAACTTCAGCGCCTCATCGATAGGCTGGGGCTCACCGACCGCGTCAGATGTGCCGGAGAGGTCCAGCACGAACGATATATCTCTCTCCTCTCGCGGGCAGACGTCTTTGTCCGGCCAACCTACGCCGACGGCGACGCTGTATCGGTCCGCGAAGCCCTGGCGTTGGGCGTACCGGTCGTCGCGAGCGACACGGGCCTTCGGCCGGATGGAGTGATCCTGTTCGCCCGAGGGAACCCGAGCGATCTCGCGGAGAAAATCACTCTTGCGATAGGCAATGCACACTCCTCTGGCGCCAGGCGTCATCCTGACCGCTCAGACTCTTCTGGAGAAACTCCTCGCCATCTACGGATGACTTAGAAGCCCCCACCCAGCCGGGTACGGCTGGGGCAATGACGCAAGAAACTGGGTTCCGCCGGGAACGTGTCTCCGGTACGCTACGGGGTGGCCGGGCCGGCAGAGGCAAGCAATACACCGGCGTAGCACTGGTGCTGAGTGTCGTCAGCCCGTTTAGAAGCGTGGTGCCAGGGCGCGTGCGCAAGTCACTGGTGCCGCCCCGGACGGGGGTCCTGCCGTCCGGGGGCGAGCCCGATTGAAAGAGTACCTGCCGTTCCCGCACGCCCTGGGCCGCCTGCCGGCCATGGCCGTCACCCCCACCACGGAGGAGATGCCATGCCCAGAAGAGGCCAGCGCCGCACCACCCGCGCCGTCACCACGCCGGTCCTGCACCCGCACGCGGCGGGCGTCGACATCGGCGCGACCGAACTCTACGTCTGCGTGCCCCTCGACCGCGACCCGCAGCCCATCCGGCGCTTCGGGACCTTCACCGAGGACCTGCTGGCCCTGGCCGCGTGGCTACAGCAGTGCGGGGTCACCACCGTGGCCATGGAGTCCACCGGCGTGTACTGGATCCCCCTCTACCAGATCCTCGAGGCGCGGGGCCTGGCGGTGTGTCTGGTGAATGCGCGCCACGTCAAGAACGTGCCCGGCCGGAAGACCGACGTCCAGGACTGCCAGTGGCTCCAGTATCTGCATTCCGTCGGTCTCCTGCGGGGGTCCTTCCGCCCGCCGGAGACGGTCTGTGCCGTGCGGTCCCTCCTCCGGCACCGGGACACCCTGGTTCAGCTGGCAGCCACGCACACCCAGCACATGCAGAAGGCCCTCACCCAGATGAACCTCCAGCTCCACCACGTCCTCAGCGACCTCACGGGGGTCACGGGCTTGGCGATCCTCGACGCGATTCTGGCGGGGGAGCGAGACCCCCAGGTGCTGGCCCGGCACCGCGACCGCCGGATCAAAGCGTCTCGGGCGACCATCGCCAAGGCCTTGGTGGGCGACTACCGGCCGGAACACCTCTTCACTTTGCGGCAGTCCCTGGACTCCTATCGCCATTACCAGCGGCTCCTCGAGGCGTGTGATGCGGAGGTGCAGGGCTCCTCGGGACCTTCGCGTCCCAGGTCAATCCCGCCGTCCACCCCCTCCCATTCCCCCCGAGTCCCCGGCGCAGACCGCACCGCACCCCCCCGGCCCCGGGCTTCGACCTCCGGACCGAGCTGTACCGGGTCCTCGGCACCGACCTCACGCAGGTGCCCGGGCTCCAGACCCCCACGGTCTATACGCTCTTCGCGGAGCTGGGGGCCGACCTGTCCCCGTTCCCCTCCGGCGAGCACTTCGCCTCGTGGCTCGGCCTCTGCCCCGACAACCGCATCTCGGGCGGCAAGGTCCTCTCCGTCAAGACCCGCCGCGTGAAGCACCGGGTGGCCCAGGCCTTGCGGCTCGCCGCCCAGAGCCTGTCCCGCAGCCAGTCGGTCCTCGGGGGGTTCTTCCGCCGGATGCGGGCCAAGCTCGGTGCCCCCAAGGCGATCACCGCCACCGCGCACAAGCTCGCGCGCATCGTCTACCACTTAATCACCACCCGGCAGCCCTACCAGGAGAGTCGGTTGGCCGCGGCCGACGCCGCTCATCGGCGTCACACCGAGTCCCGGCTCCGCGCACAGGCCCGGGCGCTCGGGTTCCAGCTGGTGCCTGTAGCCGAGTAGTCAGTTTCTTGAAAGGTGGATGTGATTGCTGACCAAGAGAAGAACGGCATGGAAGTCCCTCTATTCCAGCGTAACGCATGCAGTGAAGCCAAATTGGCTGCCGGAGAAGCGTTGACACTTGTCTCAGCCCCCCGCGCCCGGGTGAAGACCCTCGACAGCTTGTGGTGGGCCGCCCACGCTTTCAAGAGGGAATTCATTGACTTCCGTTTCGAATACCCCATCAGCGTTCGTCCGACCGCCCACCTTGGCACCTCCCTCCACTACTATGTGCAGAGCGATCGATTGTTTTCCGATGCGATGGAGATGGATCCGCAAGGCACCCCAATGCAACGCCTTCGGATAATCGGGACGACCTACAATCCCGCCTACGTTGCCTGGTACGGCCTCATGAGGCTTGATCGGGCATTGGAACACGCAGACTCTGCCGGAACCCAGTCCTTTTTGGGCCAGGTGGAGTGGCTCGTGACCCACGGGGTTCGCCGGAAAGATGACGCAATCGTCTGGCCCTACACCTTCGATTGGCAAGAGGGGCACTGCACGCTCAGGGCCCCTTGGATATCCGCCATGGCCCAGGGGCTGGCCATGAGCGCTCTCATCAGGGGCTACCGCATCACGCGCCGAGCACAACTTCTGGATCTTTGTTACGGGGCTGTCCGAGTTTTCGAAGAAGACATCCGAGAAGGCGGAGTCCGTACACTGGAAAGCGGTCATGCGCTATATGAAGAGTACCCCGCCTACCCCCTCCCTCGGGTTTTGGACGGTTTCCTCTTCAGCCTCCTTGGGCTCTACGACCTCTCGGTCGAGACCAAAGATCAGCGCATCCGCCAACTATTCATAGCTGGCATTGACGGCCTGAAGCACGCGCTTCCTTTCTGGAATTATCGAAATAAATGGAGTTGGTATGGCTCGCATGGCTGTCTTTGCCCACCGCACTATCACATGCTCAATTGCCAACTGCTGTCGGTATTAGGGCAGTTGTCTAGCGAATCCATACTTGCCCGAACCGTGGAGTTATGGTCCCCCGCACGGCTTTTGGCATTGGACAAGCTGGAGATTTTCCTTGTCTTCGCCCTCACCAAGAACCTCGCGCGGGTTCGTTTCCGAAGAGGTGCAAGATGAAAGGTGCTACCCATGACGGTGGAGCCATTTCTGCCCTGGCGCATCGGCGGCCATGGTTTTGTTTTTGACTCAATAACTCAACGGACTCCAGGGACTCAATAGCTATTGCTCCCCTTGGCACCTTGGCGGTTCATGTTCTTGCTCTTGACTCAATAACTCCACAGACTCAAGAGACTCAACAACCAAGAGTATTCTTGGTCCCCTGGCGATTGGTAATTCCGGATAATCGAGGGATCTCACAAGGGTGGCAATGCTTCCTTAGGCTCGGCCGAGGAGTCAGCGTGTGACCACTTTACTCTTTTGGCTGTCTGTACTCCTCCTGACGTACACGTACCTGGGCTATCCAGCCCTCATTTGGGCCTGGGCCATGTTTCGGTCTCGGCCATTTTCTGGGCAGCCTATCGAGCCGACGGTGACTCTGGTCGTCGTCGGCCACAACGAGGCGACCAGGATCGAGGGACGCCTCAAGAACCTTCTGTCTCTCGATTACCCTCGAGACCGCCTCGAGATCTTGTTTGCCTCTGACGGATCCACCGATGGGACCGTGGAAGTCGCACGCGCTTTTGAGGCGGCAAGCGTTGTCGTCATCGCGTTTGAGGGCCGTCGCGGGAAGCCGGCGGTTCTCAACGACGTCGTGGCAAGGGCTCGCGGCGATATCGTGGTGCTGGTGGATGCGCGGCAGACCTTCGACGAGGACGCACTCCGCGAACTCGTCAAGGCCTTTGCCGACCCCCAGGTGGGGGCGGTCAGCGGCGAGCTGATCCTGACCACCGACGAGGACAGGAGTACGCAAGCGGAAGAGGGAATAGGATTCTATTGGCGTTACGAGAAGTTCATTCGCCGGAATGAAAGCCACCTGCACTCGACCGTGGGTGCAACGGGCGCCATATATGCCATCCGCCGCACACTCTTTGAGCCGATACCCCTGGACACGATTCTAGATGACGTCCTGATCCCCATGCGAATCGCCCGCCGGGGATATCGAGTGCTCTTCGAGCCCGGGGCGCGAGCCTATGACCAGATCACTGGCGGAGCATATAGAGAGTTCATTCGCAAGGTACGAACCATCGCAGGCAACTTTCAGCTCATTGCACGCGAACGGTGGATTCTAAACCCCTTGCAGAATCGGCTCTGGTTCCAGACCATCTCCCATAAATGCCTCCGTCTCCTCGGGCCGGTTCTCCTTGCGATGGCCTTCGGGCTCAACCTCCTCTTGCTGGAACAACCTCTCTACCGTTGGACGCTGACGGCCCAAGGCATCTTCTACCTGGCCGCGCTTGCCGGGTATGCGGCCGGGGAGTCACGACGCAAGATCCCAATCCTAGGTGTTGCCTTTGCCTTCTGCCTTCTGAATTGGGCAACTATCGTTGCTTTTGTCCGAATAATCTCGGGTCGCCAAACAGTCACCTGGGAAAGGGCATACTGACGTCCCGCTCCGCGGTCCAGTTCACCTTGATCCGAGATTCCCAACCGCAAGACGCTAATTGGTTAGCTGGCAGCAGGCAACTGGCAGCTTCCTTGAAACTAGCTGGCAGCCGGCAGCACGCAGGAACAGCCGAACGCTCTTTGAGTTTGAGGTACAACCGAACGACCGAACTCTCGAACAGCCGAACTTTTTTCCTTTACCGAACAGCCGTACTGCCGTACGCGTTTGGTGTTCACCGTCCAACCGAACCATCGAATCCACGAACTACCGATCGCACCTGCTCGAAACCGAAGCCGGTGGGCCGCCTCTATGTCCGACTGAATGGAGAATTCCGTGTGCGGGATCGTAGGTATCTATAATTTTGATGGTCAACCGATAGCTCCGACCACCATCAAGAACATGGCCCACCTTCTCGGGCACCGCGGCCCAGACGATGAGGGCTTCTGGCTAGACAATGGCGTCGGGCTCGGCCACCGCAGGTTGTCCATCATTGATTTATCTCCCGCTGGACATCAGCCTATGTCCAACGAGGACAAAAGCATTTGGGTGGTGTACAACGGCGAAATCTATAATTACATTGAGCTGCGCGAGACCTTGGAGCACAAGGGCCACATCTTTGCATCCCACTCGGATACCGAGGTTATCATACATGCCTACGAGGAGTGGGGAGAGGACTGCATCTCCCATTTTAACGGCATGTTCGCCTTCTCCGTCTGGGACAGCGCCCAGCAGAAAATGCTTCTCGCCAGGGATCGTTTGGGGATTAAACCCTTATACTACCTCACGGACGCAAAGAGACTCGTTTTCGCCTCTGAAATTAAGGCGCTATTCCAAGCAGGAAATACCCATATCGCCTTGAATCCCGCCGCATTACTCGACTATCTCACGTATCAGTATGCCTTGACCGATGACACCTTCTTTCACGGAGTGAAAAGACTCCCCCCTGGCTACTATCTATCGGTGACAAATTCCTCATGCCGGGTTGCCAAGTATTGGGACCTGCCATCGGATACGATCCCATGCAACACCGGCACCGATGTCGAACAACTGCAACACCGCATTCGAAGCCTACTCACCGATTCGGTCAGACTCCGGCTGAGAAGCGACGTTGACGTAGGCTGCTATCTTAGCGGAGGACTCGACTCCTCCTCCATTACGTGTCTGGCCGCCAGCCTTTCACGATCGCCTATCAAGACCTTTACGGGCAAATTCTCCGACGGGCGGGAGTATGACGAATCCGCCTATGCACAACTCGTCGCCACTCACGCGGGAACAGATCATAATGAACTCACCATAGACCTCACGGACGTTACCAGCGTATTGCCGGATATCATCTGGTATATGGATGAACCGCAAGCCGGTTCCGGCGTCATTCCCCAGTACCTCATCTCTCGCCTGGCGAGCAAGCACCTCAAAGTGATCCTCGGTGGGCAAGGCGCCGACGAGCTATTCGGCGGTTACGGATGGTATCGCAAGGCCATTTTTGCCATCCTGTCGCGCCGGCCGGGTTCCGGCCCAGAGATCTTCCATGCCCTACCCGCGTCCCGCTTTCTTTGGCACTATGCCACGCATGAGGGAGTGCTACGCGTTCTCGAAAGTGCGTATCGCTTTGGACTGCATGGGCAGCCCGAATATGTTTACAGCAGCCTGCGTTCCATCGCAACTCAGGAACAGATCAAGGCATTGCTGAAGCCGGACATCTGGGAGTCCCAGCGGGTAACTCCCCAAGATAGATTCCTCACGGCCTTCGACGCATGCCGCGCCGATAATATATTTTCACAGATTCTGAAGTTCGATACCAAGTACTACCTCCCGGCTCTATTGCACGTCGAGGATCGGGCGAGCATGGCGGTTTCCCTTGAGTCCAGATTACCCTTCCTCGACTACCGCTTTGTGGAATTGTCGCACCGCGTTCCCGCCGACTTGAAGATCGCATCCGACAATTCAAAACACCTACTCCGTGAATCTGTTAAAGACTGCATCCCCCGGACAATATACGAACGGAAGGATAAGATGGGCTTTCCCACACCCATTGAAGTGTGGTTCAAAGATCGGAACAGCCACCTCATCCGGACGTATCTTCTCGACAAGAGGGCAGGGATCTCCGACATTCTCAACCTGGATCATGTGGCGGCGCTGTGGTCACATGCGCAGCATGGCAGAAGGCGAGCCGCTGAAATCCTATGGCGATGTCTCGCCGCATCACTCTGGTATGACACCTACGTGCGCAACTATTCCCGTGTCGCTGCTGAACGGTTGAACTCCACGGCTCTCGTCAGCACGGCAGCGGCCGCCTCCCAGTGTGTAAGTCTCCGCGAGCGGTCTCAATGAGTAAGCGCGTCATCATGCTTCTCTCAAACGGCTTTGACCCGGATCCCCGGGTGCATAACGAGGCGGTGGCATTGCTGGACAGGGGCTACTCCGTCAGGCTGATATGCTGGAATAGAGATCGTGGGTTGGCCAAACCCAAACGGGAGACCCTCAACGGCCTTGAGATTCATCGCATAGGCCCCAAATCTAGGCACAACCTGGGGGCGCCTCAGGCATTGTTCATCTTGCTCTTTTGGCTGGGCGCATTTCTGCGACTGCTGTTTCGCCACGTTGACGTGATCCACTGCCATGATTTCGATACCCTACCCCCCGGCTCCATCTTGGCATACTTAAAGCGGTGTCGGCTCGTGTATGACTCCCACGAGAACTTTTCGCGAATGATTCAGTATGACGTCAGCACGGCCATAGGAAAGGCTATCGAGTATATTGAAAGGCTGCTGGTGAAACATGTGGATCTCACGCTCACGGTAGGCGAGATCTTGGCGGATGAACTCGTGGAGAGGGGTGCCAAGAATGTTCATGTCGTCGGAAATTGGAAGAACCCGGATGATTTTGTCTTCAGCCATGAAGAGTTGCAACGGACCAGGAAGGAGCTGCGAATTGATGGCAAGGGAAGCCTTATTGTTTCATATATAACAACACTCAAGGCGGAGAGAAAGATATCCGAATTGATTGAAGCTCTGTCCGGCCAGAGGCGCTACGTGTTGATTCTCGGGGGAAAGGGGCCGATGGAAGGGGCTATAAGAGAGACGATCCGGGGGAGGAGCAACGTCAGGTTTCTGGGGTTTGTCAATCCTATTGATGTTCCGAGGTATACGGCCTTATCGGACGTCGTGTTCTACGGATTCGAACCATCCAACGAAAACTCACGCTATAGTGCCCCCAACAAACTATTCGAGGCCCTGGCGGCAGGGAAGGTAATTCTTTCCTGCGATATTGGTGAGATCGGTCGGATTATTAATAAGTACAGGTGCGGACTGATCCTGGAGGAGTATACCCCTTTCGCCATTCGGAAGGCATTGAACTACCTGTATGAACATGCGGATCAGTTGGATGAAATGAAACAGAATGCTTCTTTATTGGGGAAGAACCGATACAACTGGAATGCAGCAAAGTCAACATTGTATGGCAGTTATGAAAACCTATTTGGCTCTCCAGGGAACCAACGGGAGATAGATTGATGGGTTATGAGACGTCGTCTGTCCTTCCACCCGAACCCTCGGGGGATGCTTCCGTTCCGCCGGTTGGAATTGACCCCGGGGGGCGTAATGGGAATGCGCGGGAAGGCGCGGGCGCAACCTGGCAGGACGTTCTCGCTTTCTCCATCGTCGCCGGTCTGGTGGCGTGGCTCTACTATCCGGTGTTCACGCACCTTGCGCGCCAGTGGTGGGACGACGAGAACTACTCTCATGGCTTCCTGATCCCGCTGATGAGCGCATATTTCGTTTGGGATCGAAGGCAACGGTTACGGGTGCTCGCCGATACCCCTTCGTCGCTCGGACTGGCCCTGCTGGTGATCGGGGTGGCCCTTCTCCTCCTCGGGAACGTGGCCGCAGAGTTGTTCATCATGCGAGCTTCCCTGCTCGTCACTCTCCCGGGATTGGTTGTCTATTTTCTCGGCCGCGAACACCTGAAGGCCCTCGCTTTCCCAATCCTCTATCTCATCTTCATGATTCCTCCCCCCGCAATCATCTTCAACGCAATCGCCTTCCCCCTCCAGCTCTTCGCGTCCCGCGCGGCGACTGGTACCCTTCAGCTCTTGGACATCCCGGTCTTGCGTGAGGGAAACCTGATCACGCTGGCCAATGCAGCGCTCGATGTTGCCGAGGCGTGCAGCGGCATCCGGTCGCTTGTCACGCTGCTCGCGCTCGCGACTGCGCTCGCCTACTTCACCCAGCGAGGGTTCTGGCGGGCCGGCGCTCTTGTCGTATCGGCAGTCCCCATCGCGATCGTGGCCAATGCCAGCCGAGTGGCGGGGACGGGGCTCTTGGCCCACCATTACGGGCCGCAGGTCGCGCAGGGGTTCTTCCACACGTTTTCCGGTTGGCTTCTTTTCCTGGTCGCGGCCGTTCTCCTCGGATTAACCGGCGCGTTGCTGGCGAAGTTCCCCGGCGGACGGACACGAGACCCTGCACCTACATCTTCGACCGCCCCTGACGGTCGGAATCAACCATCCTCCCCTACTGAGGCAAGGACCCACGCGGGCTGGTGGAGGGTGACAAGCGCGGCAGCGATCCTCGTCGTGGGGGTCGTCTCTCTTCCGATTCTGTCCCACGGGGAGTCTGTTCCTCTCCGGCGTTCCCTTGATAGGTTCCCAGCCGACGTCGGCCCCTGGCAAGGCGCCTCAGATTCACTGCCACCGTCCATTCTCGACGTTCTTCGCGTGAGCGATTATCTGATGCGGCGTTACACCGCTCCCGGGAAGCCGCCGATCTGGCTCTATGTAGGCTACTACGAGACACAACGGCAGGGTCAGATCATTCACTCGCCCCAGCAATGCCTTCCAGGCAGCGGCTGGAATTTCCTCTCACGCGAGTACTTGACCCTGGGCCTGCCCGGGCGGGCGGATCCGGCGACAATCAACAATGTGCTGGTCGGCAAGGGGGAAGAGCGCCAGATCGTGCTGTACTGGTATCAGGAGCGCGGCCGCATCGTCGCCAGCGAGTACAAGGCAAAGCTCTACATGATCACGGACGCCGTCACGCGCAATCGAACCGACGGCGCCCTGGTCCGCCTGTCCGCCCCTGTCAGGGGCTCAGAGGAACAGACTCTCCAACAACTCCTGGAATTCGTCCGGGTGATGTTTCCCAGGTTGACGGAGTTTCTGCCAGGTTAATCCGTAGGAACAGCAGCCAGCATGCCTAAAGACAGCGGGCAACTGGCAGCTTCCTTGAAACTATATAGGACGTCATAAGTAATACAGCATAATTCTGTTGAATTCTCGTCGTCCCTCGCGTATTTTAGGCTTGAGGAGGGACACGAGATGAGACGTTTGGAGATCACCGATCGCGAGATGATGCAAATCGCCTTGCAGAACGAAATCCTCCGGTCCGAAGAGGCACGGTATGATCACCGGCTCCACGGAGTGTTGCTCGTCTCTCACGGCATGTCCTGTTATGAAGTCGGCGGGGTGTTCGGACATGATCCGACCACCATTCAGCGATGGGTCCGGAGTTTCGAGACGAGAGGGTTCAGCGGCTTGCAGGACCAGGAGCGACCGGGGCGTCCGCAGCGGCTGACGCCCGAGCAGTTGCCGCGCGTGAATCGGGCTCTTCGGACCTCGCCGCGCGCGTTCGGATACGCCCAGAACCTCTGGGATGGGAAGCTGTTGTCGCACCACCTCGCCCAGGCCGAGCAGGTGGTGTTGGGCGTGCGCCAGTGTCAACGGTTGTTTCATCACCTGGAGTTCCGGCTGCGAAAACCGCGGCCGGTCATTGCCCGGGCGAATCCGGAGGCGCAGCAGGCTTTTAAAAAAACGCCGCCGGCTGGCCCGAAGAGACGACGTGGATCTGTGGAGTCTGGATGAATGCCACTTCCAGCAGCATGGATCCCGAGCCACCATGTGGGTGCCCCCAGAGGATAAGGATCCCATTCTCCTGCTGGCGCCGACCCGCAAGTCGGCGGCCTTATTCGGTGCGGTCAACGTCAGCACGGGGAAACTGGTGACTCAATTTGACCCGAAGTTCAATGCCGTGACGTTTCAAGGCTTCCTTGGCCGGCTGCTCCGACACCGACGTAGGGCACGGGAGATGGTGATCCTCCTCGACAATGCGAAGTACCACCACGCGGTCGTGCTCCAACCGTTCCTCCGGCACCACCGCCACGAGCTGGCCTTGGAGTTTCTCCCGGCCTATAGTCCCGAATTGAACCCGATCGAGCGGGTCTGGAAGCTGACCCGAAGGCTCTGCACGCACAATACCTATTTTGAAAGGCTTGAAGCTCTAGTCGATGCGGTGGCCAAACAGCATATGATCTGGAATGCTCCCAATGATACATTGCGGAAATTGTGCTGTATTATTTAAGACGCCGTGTATAGCTGGCAGCGGGCAGCACGCAAGGACAGCCGAGCGCTCTTTCTGTTCAGCGTCCAACCGAACGACAGAACCCTCGAACAGCCGAACGTTTTTCTGTTTGCCGGACTGCAGAACGGTCGTACAGCCGAACGCACTTTCGGATTGGTGCTAGCCGATTGACTTTCGCTTTCGTCGGGACCGGAGCCATCCGAGGATACCGCCGCCGACCATGAGGCCCGCACCGATCCCCGGGTGGAAAACCAGCCAGACGACCCCCACCACGGGCCACAAGGTAGTTCGGACCAAGCCCTTGAGAAAAGCGGACTCCTGGATCCTCGCGGCCAGGGGCGGGGAAACGCGGTAATACCATTGGACGAAGGCCCGGCCGGCGCGATTGGTCAAGAGATGCTGATCCCGGAACGTTCGCAGCAGGACAACCTCCGTTTCCAGGGACGAGCCGTACGCTGCCGTGGCGATGAAACACCCGCCGCCCTTACTGCTTGCCGCGGCGGCAGAGGTTGAGGCATTCGACACCGTCGGGGTCCCTGCAACCACCCCGGACGTCTCGGCATTCAGCCCGCTCATGTCCACCCCGATGTCTTTCCCGTCGGTGCCGGTGTTCTTGTAGGGACTCCCGGGCGCAAGGCTGTAGTCTCCGCCTGCCAGGTTATTGAACTTCACCGTCGCGACATCCGCGGGGAATCCCAACGCCCAGAAGTCCGCGCCGGTGAAGGCGCTCGTTTGGACGCCACCACTGGTCGGCCACGGGCCGATGAGGGCGTTCCGTGCATAGGTATATGAGGAAGACACGTCGGTAAGGCCCCCGGTCCCTGCCCCGATGGTACCAGGGCCAAAGACTGCATAACTCCCTGCTAGGAGGATGTTGTTCTGCACGAGGAGGTTCGAGTTGAGCGGAGAGGGGGGTGTATCGTACCCAAGATAGAGGGCCGCCCGCTGCGCGGTGATGCTCGTGTTGTGGTTGATGGTGAGACTCTCCACGCCAAGCGCACCACCGATGTTGATTATGTCGCCGTCCCCGCCGTTCGCGTAGGTCCACCACATATTCTCTAGGAGGTTATTTGCAATGAGAACACGCTGGGATTGCTGTGTCGGCCCGTCCCCTGATCCAGAACCCCCCGCGCCGACGCCCCCAGAAATCGCAATACCCGAGGATGAGTTTATGAGGTGGTTGTACTGGAAAGTGATATCGCTGGTTTGCACCCACGGCGATTGGTTGGTCTCATTCTTTGGCGTGATGAGGATCATATTGCCGGTCTGCGCGTCAGCCCAGCAGTTCTCGAAGATATTGCCCTCAACGAGTACACGGAGCCCATGCTTGAATTCCAGCGAATTCTTGACCTCATAGTGCGTCCCGGCGTATGAGGGGTCTGCCGGGTCCCATTCCACCGGCTTGAAAAAGTGGTTGTATTGAATCTCAATGTCACTGACGAGCATGCCCGTGATGGTCGGAGTAGCGCCACCGAAAAAGACGTTCTCGCCCGCGCCCTCCAGGTAGTTGTTGACGATCTTGATGGGACCGTAGGAATTGAACGCCCACAGCGCGTTCGTGTCGCCACTCGTGGTAGACTTGAGGTCAGAAATATAGGAATCAACGACCGCAATGGTATTGCCGTTCATGGCGATACCCTTGTTCGAGCCAACGGTCGGATCCCCATGGACGTAGCACCGATCGAAGGTAATGTCGTGCACCATCTGGCTGATGTCGGTCTCCAGGCTACTCCCGAGAGCAACTAGGGCTCCCAGATACGACCCTGGCGTGGGCGTGATCTCGACCCCCACGAACCGGAAATGGTGAGCACCGGCAACCGTTTGGATGGCATAAGTACTCGCAGGTGCCACGACGATCTTCGCCATATTGGCGGCGTCGGCCGGCGCCACCCGCGTCCCGGGCGAAGGCAACTTTGCGTAGTTGCTCGACTGGATGTAGATCCACCCCGAACCCGAGGCCTTGTTCGGCAGAGTGAAAGGCCCGGTGAACGTGGCCCCCGCCTGGAGGATGATTATGTCCCCAAGGTTGGCGCTGTTCAGCGCCCCCTGAAAGTCCCCGCCAGAGTTCACCGTCCAAGTAGTCCCCGTGGGCAGGGAGTAGGTCGTGTCGATGAAGGTCTGCGGGAGCGTCGGCAGGGTTTGCGCGAACCCTGGGCCGGAAGCAAGGGAGAGCAGGGCGAGACCTATGAGGAGGACGAGGCAGGCGTCACGGACTATGGAGCGAGTGGCAGAGCGCATTGTAAGCCTCCTCTTCTCGGAAAACTACCCTGCACCCCGGGCAGCCATTAGTCCCGGTCCTTAAGCCCGAACAGTTCAGCTCAACCGCCAAGACGCCACCACGAGTGCCCTCGGTGGCACGGAGATTGCCAGACCCCTCACTGGTTGTCAAGTCAAAACGCATCGCCCCCAATGCCCCCGCCCTCAACGACATTGTCTTCTGTCCTCGTGGAGTATCTGATGTGTTCAGTTGGCTCTCATGCTGTTGGTAGCTCCTGAACGGCCGAACTATCGAACCCCCGAACGACCGAACGCATTTGGTGGAAGCCGAACGGCTGAACCGCCGTACAGCCGAACGCTTCATGGTGATCTGACCTGATGATTCTCTCGCTTCTTGGAACCCTCGTCGGAACATCAGGCGTGCTGCTGGCCCTGGGCCTTGCCGCATTCGTCCTGAGCCGCAATCCGCGGGCCTGGGTGAACCGTTGGCTCGCCCTCGGCCTTTCGACAATCGGCGTCCATCAGGCGATCCTGCTCGCCTCCAGCCTGACGGAGCCGGGAAAATGGCGCCTGCTCCTGTTCCGGATTGCCCTCGCGGCGTTGGCAACGATTCCCCCGAGCTGGCTTGCCTTCAGCCTGACCTTTGGCGAAGCCAATGGAGGTACACGCCTGGCCCGCTGGCGCCCTGCCCTCTTCGCCCTCACGGTTGCAGCCCCTCTCGCATGGACCGCGTTTATCACCGGGCACGTCGTCACGCCGGTCCATCTCGGGACCACGGGGATCATTCTCTTTGGCCTGGATGCCTGGGGGAAGGCCTATTTTTCCCTCTACCTGATCGGGCTGGCCCTGGTTCTTCTGCATCTGGAGAACCTGTATCGGTACGCCGAGCGAATCACCCGCTGGAAGATCAAGTTCCTGATCGTGGGGGTCTACACCGCTTTCGCCTGCCAGATTGTGGCAGGAAGTTTCGCCCTTCTTTACGGCTTCATCCACCCATTGTACCCGTTGCTGGGATCACTGGCCTTCCTTATCGGCGAAGGGATGATTGCCTTCTCCCTGGTCCGCCATCGGCTCTTGGACGTGGATATCTTCGTGTCCCGGTATGTTGTGTACCGCTCGCTCACACTGGCCCTCGTTGGGGGCTACCTCTTGTCCCTCGGCATCGTCGCCGAGATCTTCCGGCAGTTGAACATCCCGCTGGACCTTTTGACCGGAACCTTCCTGGCCATTTTCGGAGGAGCGGCTCTGTCCCTCCTCCTCCTCTCGGAGAGCCTCCGGCGAAGGGCCCAGAGGTTCCTCCACACCCACTTCTTCAAGCATAAGTACGACTATCGGGTCGAGTGGATGGAGTACACCCGTCGCCTCTCCCGGGCCACCGCCGTCCCCGAGATTGCCAGCCAGACAGTAAGCCGAATCATCGAAGTAATGTGGGTCCGCCAGACCGCCATGTATGCGGCAGCAGATTCTCCGGGGCGGATGGCGCTGGCACATCAGGTCGAGTACGCTGCCCTGCCCCCGGTCGTGGAATTGTCACCGGCAGCGGTTCAAGCGCTGCAGGAGCGGGCCAAGCTGATCCCCTCGACGACCGGCCAGGATGATACATCTGACATCACCGTCGGGTTGGCCCGCCAACTCTTTGGAGATGTCCCCGTGGGGTGCCTGGTCCCGGTCGCGGCCCTGGACACCCTCGTGGGTTTACTGGTCGTTGGTCCCGAGATGTCCAGGAAGCCCTTCGGCGTGGACGATCGAGACCTGCTGGCGGCGGTTGCGGCGCAAGCGGGCGCCCTGCTTCTGAACGCCCGCCTGTCCCAAGAGGCCTTGGAGGGGCGGGAGCTACAGGTCTTGGCACGATTGTCTGCTTTTGTTGCCCACGACCTGAAGAACATGGTATCAATGCTTTCCATGCTTGTGGACAACGCCAAGGCACACATGGCCAAGCCGGCATTCCAGGCCGATGCGATTCGGACCTTGGGTGACGTGACCGGCAAGATGCGGACCTTATTGGCCACCCTCGCCTCGCCCGGCAGCCGCAAGGGCGGCGAACTCAGGTCTATCAGCTTGGCGCCGACGGTAGAGACCTGGATGCACGAGATCGGCGCGCAAGCACCAGCCCGCATTCTCATCGAGACCCGCCTGGGCTGGACGCCCGATGTGCAAGTGGATCCGGAGCAGCTCCGGTCCGTTCTCCAGAATCTCGTGCTGAACGGAATCGAGGCCATTTCCGAGGAAGGAACAATTCTGGTGGAGACATTCCACAAAAATGGCCAGGCGACGCTGACGGTGACAGATACGGGGCGGGGAATGACGCAGGAGTTCGTCCAGCGAAAGCTGTTCAAACCGTTCCAGAGCACAAAGCCCCGAGGGCTGGGCGTTGGCCTGTACCAGTGTCGCCACCTTATCCAAGGCGTTGGAGGAACATTGACTGCGGAGAGCCAGGAGGGGAAGGGGACGCGGATGGTCGTGCGACTCCCCACTGAAGCTGGCGGCAGGCAGCTGGCAGCGCTCAGGAGCTCCTTGGAATCGGAGAAATAGGAGATGAAAAACGTTCGGCAGTACGGCGGGACGGCTGTTCAGTGGTTCGGTGGGACGGGGGGTCGGTAGGACGGGTGGGTAGCTCGGAGGCTTGGGGCTGGGTGAACGACTGCATTCAAGGTGTGGGTAAGACACTCAAGGTCGGACGCATGCGCATCGAAAGATTCGAGGACCTGGAAAGCTGGTGCGAAGCTCGGAAGCTCATGCAGATTGTCTACCGCCTGACGGGAAAGAATGCCTTCCTAGGCGACCAAGCCCTGACATGGCAGATTCGCGATGCCGCTGTGTCTGTTATGGCAAATATCGCCGAGGCCTCCGCTCGCGATTCCTTCGAAGACAAACGCCGCCTGCTCGACGTCTCCCTCGGGTCCGGCAAGGAAGTCCAGAGTCACTTGTACGTTGCGCTTGACCACGCCTCTGGCAATCAGGAAGCCTTCGAGGAGGCCTCCCGGCAAGCCGATTTGGTGGGGAAGCTGATCAAGGGGGCGATAAAACAACCTCGATCGCCAGAGCGCGACACGGCCCTTCGGCAGCCGGGCCGCGCGGAAGGATCCGGGGACGAGCAAATTTCTGGCGTCAGGCTTGGCTCGCGCGGGCGCAGCCGAACGGTCGAAGCACCGAACGCGTTCCTGTTCAGACCGAACCACCGCACCACCGAACCCGCGAACTACCGAACGCCTCTGGTGCCAGGAGTCCAGCCGGAGCGTCGAACCGCCGAACGCTCCTGTATTCAATGGAGTGACGTGTGAGCGACGTCAGGACTACCATGGCTTCAACATCGTCCGCTCAGCCGCTTGGCCGTGTCCTGGTCGTAGACGATCAGGACGGGATCCGGACCCAGCTCCGCTGGGGGCTGGGTGATCGGTTCGAAGTCTCCCTCGCCGGCACCCCCGAGGAGGCGCGTGAGGAGATCCGGAGGGGACCGTTCGATGCGGTGACGTTGGATCTTGGCCTTCCCCCCGACCCCGATGGAGCGACCGAGGGGCTGCGGCTGCTGGAAGAGTTCCTGGCCCACGACCCGGGCATGAAGGTGGTGGTCCTCACGGGCAACACCGACCGCGACAACGCCATCCGGGCGGTCCAACTGGGCGCCTTCGACTACTACCTCAAGCCCGTGGATGTCGGAGAACTCGCGCTCATCCTCCAGCGGGCCTGTCAACTCTCCCGCCTGGATCGCGAGGCGTTCAGCGCGGAGGCCGCCGGCGCGACCGGCTCCCCGAGCCCAGAGATCATCGGCGACAACCCGGCCATGCGGCGGATCTTCGACACCATCCGCCGCGTCGCACGCACCGATGTGACGGTCCTCATCCGAGGGGAGAGCGGCACCGGGAAGGAACTTGTGGCCCGAGCCATCCACACCAAGAGTCCGCGACGGCAGAGGCCATTCGTCGCCATCAACTGTGCCGCCATCCCGGAGACTTTGGTCGAGGGCGAGCTGTTCGGCCACGAGAAGGGATCCTTCACAGGCGCACACGCCCAGCGCAAGGGACGCCTCGAAATGGCCGATGGCGGGACCGTGTTTCTCGACGAGATCGCAGAGCTGTCGCCCCCCATACAAGTCAAGCTCCTCCGGGTGCTCCAGGAGCGACAACTGGAGCGCGTCGGCGGACGCGAGCTGATCCCCCTGGACATCCGGATCCTGGCCGCCACAAATCGGGACGTCAAGCAGGCCACCTCGGAAGGGAAGTTCCGGGAGGACCTCTATTACCGGCTGGCGGTGGTCAGCCTCGAGATCCCGCCCCTCCGCGAGCGGTTGGATGACTTGCGCGCCCTGACAACCCGTTTCCTGGAACAGTTCTCCACGGAATACAAAGTCCGCGCGCGGCGCTTGTCGGCGCATGCGCTGGCCGCGATGCTGACCTATCCATGGCCGGGCAACGTTCGCGAGCTGGAGAACAAGATCCGACGGGCGGTGATCATGGCGGAGGGGCGAAGGATCACGGCCACGGATTTGGAGCTAACCGGGGAGCCGCTGACGAAGCCCGTGCTCCCGATCAAGGAGGCCCGGAACGAGCTGGAGCGGCGGGTCCTGGTCGAGGCGCTCAAGCGGTCCCGGGGCAACATCAGTCGCGCGGCCAAGGCGATCCAGCTCAGCCGCCCGGCCTTCCACGGGCTGTTAGCCAAGCACGGAATCCGCGCGGACGAATTCAAGACCTAGTCGCCCGCGCACAGGCGGCGGCGGGCAGGTGGCCACTGGCGGCGCGCAGGGACGAAAGCCAAACCGGCTTGGCGTGGCTTCCACGTGACACCCACCATTGGGGGGCTTTCGCGTTGACAAGCGGCGAGGCGTTCGCTAGAGTCCCGCCGAGCTGCGCGGTGGCCGGCAGGTGAAGGCGGGCCGCGGGGGAGGTCCGGCAGTCCTTGCGTGCCGTCGGCCGACCGGACGCGTCCGGATCAGAGGAAGGGGTCCGACCGTCAACCGCAGGTGGTCATCCGTCGAAATCCCGCGAGAGAAACAGCATGCTCCCAGAGTACCCAGTCCGGCGCAAGCACGCGCGCCTCACGTTTAGTGAGCCGGTGTCGGGCGCCGTGACGTCCAGTCACGAGGTCCACATTCTGGATCTGAGCCGGGGTGGCGCCCGGGTCGAGCACACGATCATCCTCCGCCCGGGGAGCAGTTGCTACCTCCGCCTGCCCCTGGACGATCGCGTCCTGACGGTCAACTGTGTCGTCCTCTGGTCGCGGGCGGTCGACCGGGTGCCTGGAGAACAGAGCGGGTCGGGCCTTTTGTTCCAGAGCGGCGTGCAGTTCGGCAGCCTCTCCCGCGAGGCCGAGGCGTTGCTCCAAACCTACCTGGACACCCAGGGCCGGTGACCCCCGCCGCCGGCGGGGCCCGCGCACATCACTCCTGAGGCTTCTCCTCGCCGGCAACTGGGACCCGCGATCGTCGCCTCCCCACGATTTCCTGGTCGGAGGCCCTCCAGCCCGTTCCGGGGAACTTCCGCACTGGGATATGGTCTAACACGGCGAGAAGAGGCGACCCTTTTCCCGATCGTGGGAAGGGAGGACCCCGCCGGACCTCGCCGTAGCGCTTCCGCCACGTGTAGAACGTCTTCCGCGAGATCCCGAGGCGCCGGCAGGCTAGCGTGACATTCCCCAGGCGCGTGGCCTCCTCAAACCAGGCATAGCGTTGACGGATCCGCTGCTCCGGGGTGAGAATCGGCCTCGACATGGGTGACCTCCTTTCTGGGTGGACAGATCCTGTGTACCGCAGGATCCTGAAAGTGTCACCCATGTCTGTTTACTGCAGACGTGACACCCACCATCCTCTCGACTCGGTGCAGTTGGCTGCGGGAGTCGGAGAGTCGTATGAAGATAAAGACTTCGATCCCACGCTCCAAGGAACTCCTGCGCGAGATGGATGCGCGGGTCGAGCCTCAGCAGCGCAGCCGTTCGGCGTGCATCGAAGAAGCCGTGCGCGCCGTCCTCGCCCAGGCCGATCACGTCGCGCTCCAAGCCCACGAAGCCGCCCTGCTTCGCCGGCACGCCGCCGCGCTGAACGCCGAGATGGCGGACGTCCTCGAATACCAGGGTTTCCCGTGAGGCGCAGCGACCTGTCGCGTGTCGGCCACCCCCCGCGGATCGATCCCAAACGATCCCGAGTCTTCGTCGTCGTGAGCCGGCAAGTCCGCTGCGACACGGCGGAAGACCGCACGGGGATCTGCGCGCCGGGCGCGTCCAGCCGACACGGCCTGGCGACCCAGGGGGCCGTTGGCGAGGCGGAAGGCCGGAAGCACGCGAGCCCGGTGCACTGCGACGGCTTGGGCAGCCGGCCCAAGACCGCCCTGACAGACTACGTGGGCCGCCTGGGCCCCCAGAAGCTCGCGGCGCTCCAGGTGGCCCTCAAGGTCGCGCGCGACCTCCTGGACTCACATCGACCAACCGAGGTCCGCCATTCTCGGACGCCGAAGAGGCGGTGCCCGGTCCGGACTGACGTTCCCACACCCGCCCCCCCGTTTCCCCTCCATGCGCACTGGGTGATGGGTCGGCAACCCAAAACTCGGCGGTCGGCGGCGGATGCTCTTGCGCACTCGGTGGTTCTCAGGACAGACCTCCGCTAGCGTGGTGGTTCGAGTACGCAGCCGATCCTGAGGCAGGGCCGAACCGCCGAGCCGTCGACCACCCGACCCGTCGAACCGCCGAACGCTGTTGGGAGGTCAGTATGCGAGAGGTTTGCGCAGTGATTATGGCCGCAGGCCAGGGCACCCGGATGCGCTCCAGGCTGGCCAAGGTCCTCCATCCTCTGGCCGGGCAGCCCATGATTTCCTATCTGGTGGCACTGTGCCAGCGAATCGGGGCGAAGCGCATCCTCGTGGTCGTGGGATACCAGGCCGAGCGGGTGAAGGCCGCCATTGCGGAGCGTGGGAACGGCGTGGAGTTTGTTCTCCAAACCGAACGGCGAGGGACCGCCGATGCGATCCTCCAAGCCGAGGCAGCCCTTCGGGGAACCCCCGGGGACGTACTGATCCTGTCAGGGGACATCCCCTTGTTGACCGATGGGCTTGTGGAGCGTCTTTTGGATGCCCATACTCAATCCGGCGCAGAGGCGACGGCCGTGACCGCACGGCTCCAGGATCCGACAGGCTACGGTCGGGTCCTCCGGCAGCGGAATGGGCAGTTCTCGCACATCGTCGAGGAGGTGGAGGCGACCCCGGAGCAACGCCGCGTCCGGGAAATCAACGCCGGCCTCTACTGCTTCCGCGCCCCGTCCCTCTTTGGCGCCTTGCGCCGGGTGCAGCCGTCGAGAGTGACAGGGGAGCTTTATCTGCCAGACGTTCTGACCATCATTCGCGAGGGCGGGGGGAAGGTGAGTCTCTTCCGGGCGCCGGACTGGGCCGAGGTCCTGGGGATCAATACGCGGGAGGAGCTGGCCGCGGCGTACGCGGTCCTGCGGGGACGGATCGTCAGACACTGGATGGCCGAGGGCGTAACCGTGGTGGACCCGGACACCGTCCACATCTCGCCGCTGGCCAGGATCGGACAGGATACCGTCCTCTATCCCAATGTCCACCTGGAAGGTCGGACAACCATCGGCCGCGACTGCGTCATCTACCCGGGGTGCCGCCTCCGGGATTCCCACCTGGGCGACGGTGTCACTGTCCTGGACGGGACGCTTGTCCTCGAGAGCGAGGTCGCCGATGCCTGCACGCTCGGCCCGTACGCTCACCTGCGGCCGGGCTCCCGCCTGATGCGCCAGGCCCAGGTGGGGAACTTCGTCGAGATGAAGCAGTCGGTTCTCGGCGAAGGCTCCACGGCTCCCCACCTTACGTACGTCGGTGACGCCACTGTCGGCGCTCGGGTCAACCTCGGGGCCGGGACGATCACCTGCAACTACGATGGCCTCGCCAAGCACCAGACCATTCTCGAGGACGAGGCCTTCATTGGCAGCAATACCAGCCTGGTGGCCCCGGTCACGATCGGCCGGGGCGCCATCGTGGCGGCTGGCTCGGCCATCACCCAGGAGGTGCCGCGCGACGCCCTGGCATTCGGGAGAGCCCAGCAAGTGAACAAAGCGGGACGAGCAGCCGAGCTCCGGAAGGCGCGGGGCAAGAAGTAACGCCAGAGGCTTCCGTACATGTCGCCGCTCCCAACGGGGCGGCGTGCCCCCAGGGTGATGCCAAGCGACTGAGCCCGAATGGTGCGGTTCACCCGCCGGTACCAACGGCCTCGCTGTTGGTGCGCGACGGACACAAAGGAACCGCGCCTATTCAAAGGGTCGATCCGGGAGACCTCGGAGAGGCGATTCGGAAACTTTCGATCCGGCAGCCCTTCTGACCTGATGCATGTTGGCGACTCGTTGCAATCTCGGCGGTGAGAGTTCTGGGCTGCGGAGACCTCCGCGCAAATCCCTCTCCCCAGAACCCAGGCCCTTCCCGGTACCACCCGAAGGACCCACGCCATTTTTCGGTTAGGCACTCCAGCGCTCCGTCAGTTCCGGCTGCTCCCCGGGGGGATGCAGGCTGTCCGGTGGGTTGGACACGCGGGACTCTGTCCATGGCACGTGCGATTGGCCTTCGCTCCTATGGCTAGAACGCAAAGAGCGAACTGGATTATCCAGATCATAAAGTTCGCCTTCGCCTTTGGAATCATCGGCTATCTGATAGTCAGCGGAAAGCTTGACCTCCTGTCTATCTGGGCGGCCCTTTTCTCCGTGAAGTTCGTTGCGCCGGCCATTTGTCTCATGTGCTGTAATATCCTGATCTCTGCTTGGAGATGGCGGATGCTCCTGGCAGGCCAGGCCATCCATATCACCTACTGGGACGCGGTGAAACTCACGTACATCGGCCTCCTTTTCAATACGGCCCTTCCCGGGGCAGTAACAGGTGATGTGGTGAAGGGGTACTATATAATCCGGGAACAAGGCCAGAAGCAAAAGATCCCCGCCATTGCGACCATTCTCCTGGACAGGTTTGTAGGCCTTTCAGGACTTATTCTTGTTGCGGGCGCGTCGCTGGTTCTCAACGCCGGAATGCACGACTCAAGCGGATCTCTTGCAATAAAATCCCTTCAGGGGTTGGTGACAGGGCTCGGCATTGTCGTCCTCGCCTTCTATGCCTACGTCATGGTTGACTTTGAGAAGGACGGGAAAGACCGGGACCCGATGCGGTTTGCGCTCAATACGTTTCCGCGTCTACAGTTCCTGGTGAACATCTACGACGCGATACGAATATACAGGCATCACCCGGGCATCCTTTTTCGTACGGTCTTCGCGTCCGTCGTTGTCCACCTGTTTGCTGTTACTTCCTTTATTCTTCTCGCCGGAGCGATGCATGAATCCGGAATAAGCCTGCCGCAGTATTTCCTTCTCGTGCCGCTCGGACTCATAACGACGGCGCTGCCGGTCGCCCCAGGAGGCATCGGGGTAGGGCATGCCGCTTTCCTGGCGTTATTTCATCTTGTTGGCTCCCGAAGGGGGGCTGACATCTTCACATTATTCGTTGGATTCGCGCTCCTCCTGAACCTTTGCGGCGTCTTTTTCTATCTGGGTTACAGGCAGGAGATGCCTCCAGAGCTTGCACGGCAATAGGGAGGATGGTCGTCTGATGGAGGTAACCTGCGCGAAGAGACGGGTATTACGGCAGACGTGCTGGCAATGTCTTCAGGGGGTCCATCCCGCCTGGCTGCACGACTAGCCCCCAGTGCTGAGGCGACAGGACGGTCATGCTTCCCGGAAACGGTGATTGCCCGCTTGACCGATTCCAGCGTCGACACAGTGACCAGTTTTCGTGAGATCGCTCTTACCAATTCCCTCGAGGGCAGAGGAGGCCAGCGGCTCCCTTTGCGCCCTCGAGCTAGTAGTGACTACCATCTCTTGAAACAGATCCGCGACTTCAATCCGAGCCAAGCGAATCCTCAGGTAGTCCGCCAGAATATCATCCATTCCCTCATCAGTCCCTCCTCGGACACCGTCACTTATCTGGACGAGCCAGGCCAGGAGCGGCCCATCGTCATGGGTAGCTACGGTATCGGCCCCGCTCGCATCGCGGCCGTGGCCATCGCGGAGAACCACGACAAGAACGGCATCAGCTGGCCCGATACGATCGCGCCCTTGCAGATCCATCTCTTGGTGGTGAACCGCAAAGAGCCGAAGATGGCAACGGTGGCCGCGCAACGTTACGCGGACCTGAATCGGGCCGGGCTGGAGGTCCTCTACGACGATCGCGACGAGCGGCCCGGGGTGAAGTTCAAGCACGCCGATCGCTTGGGATGGCCCCTGCGCGTCACAGTGGGAAGTCGAGCGTTGAGGGAGGGCCTCGTGGAGATCCGTCGGCGGCGCACGGGGGAGGAGATCGCGGTGGCCCCCGGCGAGGTCGTGGCCCGCGTCCGCGGCCTTGTGGGGAGGGCGTTGTGAGACAGGCACCCTGCGGGGAGGGGACAGCTTCATCCTTGTGCTGGCGCTGGGGGCCACTCATCCTCTGGATGGCGGTGATCAGTGGCTTGTCGACCGACGCGTTCTCGGCGCAGGAGACCGGCCGCTTTCTCCTCCCGGTCTTGCGCTGGTTCCTCCCCAAGGCTTCCCCTGCGACACTGGATCTGCTTCACAGTGTCGTGCGGAAGGGGGCGCACCTGACCGAGTTCGCGAGCCTGGCGCTCCTGTGGTACCGTGCTCTGGACTGGCGCAGGTCGGGGTGGCAGATCACGGCGGCCTTGACCGCCCTCGTCTTGGCCGCCGGATTCGGCGCCCTGGATGAGGCGCATCAGATGTTCGTGCCGAGTCGGACGGCCTCGATCGTGGATGTGGGTTGGGATAGCCTGGGGGCAGCCCTGGGCCTTATTGCTCGGCGCGTGATTCGGTTTTGACACTCCCCATGGCTAAAGCCAGGGGATTCACGCTTGAACGCCGACGGCCTCCCCCTGGGGAGGTCTGACACCGGCTCCACGTGCGGTTCAATGGAACGGCGGGAGACAAGAGGTGGCAGAGCTAGGAACATGTTGGCAGAAGTCGTGGGCTCGGCCGCTTGAAACCGGAGGGGCCCTTGCGATCTTTGCGAGCTCTGCTGTGAAGTGTTCGGGGTAATTCGTCAACCTTTGAGATTTAAACTGAACCCAGACGTTTCAGTCTTACCGCAGAGCTCGCGGAGGCCGCAGAGGAAGACGAGATATTCGCTGGGGATCCAGGAAGAACAGATCTTCGGAGTCGGAACGCTTTTTCCCCAGCCTGCGCCAAGAAGGGACTCATCGTGTCTGACTCTGCGATCTCGGCGATCTCAGCGGTGAAAACTCCGGGCTGAAAGAATCGATCAGGAAGCCGAGCACCCAAGCAGGCCGGGACGCAGGATCGTCACGGCCTTTTTTTGTGGTTCATCATTGGATACTCTCAGTTCGCAAAAAAAGGCAACCCCCAGCATTCTGAGGGTTGCCCGTCTGGTGGCGGAGGCGTGTGGGAATCTACTCTACTTATTTCACTGTGGCAATAGATTCAAGGAAGTACGGGAGGGCCAAATCTCCGGTGCCTGTCCGGGTGCCGGTTACTCCCAAAATCAAACGGGTCTCGTCCGTCCCCACAGAGTCAACCGACCTGCACCGGTCGCGCGTGCGCGATCTCGCGTCGCCCGATGGGTCGCAACTGGTCCTCGCGCAGTGACACCACGGCCAGCGTCTCCCCATCCAGCGTCATGAACTCAACCTCGTATGCGCCCCCGGGATGGACAAGCACCACCGTACCCACGTCTCCATGCTTGAGCCCGTCCTCCGGCAGCTCAAAGGTCAGCACAATAGTATCCAGCTCTCGAATCATCGCCATGCCTCCAACGGATACGCGGTTACAAACCGAGGGAAATCCTCGCCCCGTTCCACATACCAGACCGTTCGGACACGCACAACCCTTCCCCCCGGCGTGCTGAGCTCACCCTCGACAGCGTAGCGCGTTCCAAAGGGTGTTTCCTCGATCTTTCCCACGTCGTGAATCTCGACATGATGCCGAAGGGCAGATGCGAGCTCTTGCCAACGTTCCCGGGTGAACCCAAACCGCCCGAAAAAGGCCGCCTTGTGGCGGCCATGCGCATGCGTGAAGGAACGGAGATAATCGCGGATCTTCGCCTCTGGAATGACCGCCCTTTCCCTGTTCGGAAGTTTCACTCCGCACCCTTGTCGGTCGGAATCGGCTTCCCCTCTTCCTGGAGACAGTCCAGGTGAAACACGAGCATGCCCTGAAGACGCTCCAGCGCCTCCGGCACGTCCGCTCCGAAGTCGGCAATGTGCAGGATCGGGATCTCCGCTACTACGCTACCCGTCTCCGGGTCCTTGCTGACCAAGACACGATATTGCCGGGTCGCAGGTGCGCTCATGGTTCGCCCCTCTCATTCTTGACCGATGCAAGCAGAGAGTCTACCAGGGCCGCTTCCGGCTGGCAACCCCGATCCGCCAGCCGTTCCACCGCCGCCCGTAGGTGGTCCCCGTCAACCTTCACGTACCGCCGCGTCGTGCGGTAGTCCGGATGCCGCGCCAGGGCCATGAGGGTCGGCGTTGAAACGTGCGGGGCCAGCCGGGAGATGTAGGTGTCCCGCAGGCAGTGAAACGTCACGTCCTCCAGCTTGGCCTTCACAGCGTACCGGATGAAAAGGTCCGTTAGCTTCTTCGGGAGGGTCGGGAAGACCACGGGAGCCGTCCGCTCTAGTCCCGCCAGGATCGCACGGGCCGTCGCGTTGAGGGGAATGGTTTCGGCCTTCCCCGATTTTGGCCGTGTGACCGTCAGCGTAGCCCCAGGAAGGTCTATATCCCGCCATGCCTTCCGGGGGGGGCCCGGCCCCCCCACCCCCGGCGTGCCGAGTAGCCCCGGGGACTTTCACCCCGAGGCCCTCACAGATCCGTACGTGACTGTCTCCAGTCATACGGCTCGTGCCACTCATCGAAGGCTGCCGCCTTCTGCCGATCCCGGCGAGCTCCTCCCGTTACCGGTTGGCCCGGGGGAATCGGTGGAGTGACCTGCCCCCTTCGCTCCCCAGGCGTTACCCTGGTTCAACGCTACTCCGGGGCAGTCCGCCCCTTGCCAGCGCATCGGTACTTTCGGCCTCGCGGGTCCGCCGCTTGGGCCTTTTCCCTTGGCATCACCGGCAAGGTTCTCACGTTCCATACAGGAGCCCAGATTGGGGTCACGCCACCTATACACCGGACACCACATGGCCAGTAACCAGGTTCCCGCCATGCTGCTCCCAGACCGAGGGTGCGAGTCTGGTTTTGATGTCGTCTAAAGGCTTTCGATGCGTCAGCAGTGGTTCGCTTGCGCTCGTCTCCCCAACCCCCACCTGACATGATCACCGTCACGCCTTTTCCCCTGACGCTCACCACCACAGCTTTTGGCTGCAGCAGCTCAGGGTGGTTTGGAGCCTCTGCCTGTACAGCGGCTCCGAAGGGCCCTCCTTCATCTCCTGTACAGCAGGCACCCCATGGTGCGTCGTGACGCAACACCCCCCGCTTCCCACGTTTCTGTTGTCAGACCATTGGTCACGGTTTCAGTCACGGTTCGAGGTCAAAAAACAGCCCACTCCATCGCACACCACCAAACAACCCATGTTCCTGAAAGTCGGCAAAACGAAAGGCAACCCCATGACTTTCCAGGGTTGCCCTGTTTGGTGGCGGAGGCGTGTGGGAATCGCCTCTACCTATTCCACTGTGGCAATAGATTCAAAGGATTACGGGAGGGCCAAATCTCCGGTGCCGGTTACTCCCACAATCAAACGCCCCTCCCGGACCCTGCCGCGGCCTCCAGGCTAGCCAACAGCAACCTCGACTTCTCGAATCACCAATCCATGCTCGGAAGGGATTTCCTGTCCCTCTCCCCGTAAGGCTTCCAAGTGCGCCTCGATGGCCTCCCGCACCTTCGCAACCGCTTCCTCCACAGTCTCCCCTTGGGAGTAGCAGCCGGGGAGGGCAGGCACTTCGACCCAATATCCCCCCTCCTCAGCAGGCTGAACAACCACGGTGTACTTGCGCATCGGACATCCCCCTACAAGAGTTCCTGAAACTGCTCTTCACTCAGCCCGGCTTTCCTGATGGCGTCTTTCAAGAGACCGATCTTAATCTCCCCCCGTCCCGGGATGGTCAGAATGCGACCGTTCGGCATCTTGATGTTCACGTGATCGCCCTTCCCGCCCCGTTGGACGCCACCAGCCCGGATGAAAGCCTTGATAGCGTCTTCCCCTCGAACCCCTCGCAGTTGTCGTCCCACACCTTCTCCCCGTCAGTTCTCGTTCTTGACCGATGCAAGCAGAGAGTCTACCAGGGCCGCTTCCGGCTGGCAACCCCGATCCGCCCGCCGTTCCACCGCCGCCCGCAGGTGGTCCCCGTCAACCTTCACGGACCGCCGCGTCGTGCGGGAGTCCCGATGCCGCGCCAGGGCCATGAGGCTCGGCGTTGAGACGTGCGGGGCCAAACGGCTGATGAAAGTATCACGCAAGCAGTGAAAAGTCACGCCCGACAGCTTGGCTTTCTCCGCAGAGCGGATGAAAAGGTCGCTCTGGCCTCCCCCCACTGATTGGTCCACCCCGAGGTTAGTTCCGAGCGGCGGTCAACTCTAACTCCGATCGCGGAGGCGATGCGAGCCTGGTGCGTATTCCGGTCCATTCCGGCCGCCGATTCCGGTCGATGCCGGCCACCTCGGGAGCGTGTAGAAGCGACACTGGATAGCGCGGGCCCTGCGGTACCCTCCTGGAAACAACTTAACCAGGAGGGACCCTGTGGCCGCTGAGCGACTATCCATGCGCACGATCCGAGAGATCCTCCGCCTGAAGTGGGTCTGCCAGGCCGCCATGTATGCGGCAGCGGATTCTCCGGGGCGGATGGCGCTGGCACATCAGGTCGAGTACGCTGCCCTGCCCCCGGTCGTGGAATTGCCACCGGCAGCGGTTCAAGCGCTGCAGGAGCGGGCCAAGCTGATCCCCTCGACAACCGGCCAGGATGAAACATCTGACATCACCGTCGGGTTGGCCCGCCAACTCTTCGGAGATGTCCCCGTCGGTTGCCTGGTCCCGGTCGCGGCCCTGGACACCCTGGTCGGCCTGCTGGTCGTGGGTCCCGAGGTGTCCGGGAAGCCCTTCGGCGTGGACGATCGGGACCTGCTGGCGGCGGTCGCGGCGCAAGCGGGCGCCCTGCTGTTGAACGCGCGCCTTTCCCAAGAGGCCTCGGAGGGGCGGGAGCTACAAGTCTTGGCACGATTGTCTGCTTTTGTTGCCCACGACCTGAAGAACATGGTATCAATGCTCTCCATGCTTGTGGACAACGCCAAGGCACACATGGCCAAGCCGGCATTCCAGGCCGATGCGATTCGGACCTTGGGTGACGTGACCGGCAAGATGCGGACCTTATTGGCCACCCTCGCCTCGCCGGGCAGCCGCAAGGGCGGCGAACTCAGGTCTATCAGCTTGGCGCCGACGGTAGAGACCTGGATGCACGAGATCGGCGCGCAAGCACCAGCCCGTATTCACATCGAGACCCGCCTGGGCTGGACGCCCGATGTGCAAGTGGATCCGGAGCAGCTCCGGTCCGTTCTCCAGAATCTCGTGCTGAACGGAATCGAGGCCATTTCCGAGGAAGGAACGATTCTGGTGGAGACGTTCCAAGAAAATGGCCAGGCGACGCTGACGGTGACAGATACGGGGCGGGGAATGACGCAGGAGTTCATCCAGCGAAAGCTGTTCAAACCGTTCCAGAGCACAAAGCCCCGAGGGCTGGGCATTGGCCTGTACCAGTGTCGCCACCTTATCCAAGGCTTTGGAGGAACATTGACTGCGGAGAGCCAGGAGGGGAAGGGGACACGGATGGTCGTGCGGTTGCCAACGGAAGGTGCAGCTGACAGCGCGCTTAGAGCATAGGGCAAAGCGCATGGCGCATGGCGCGAAACACATTGCGAATGGCGCATGGCGCAAATGGCAGAGCGCATGGGGCAGAGGGCAGAGCGCTACGACCAATGGGAAAAGGAAACAAGTGGATGGCGAGTGTGAAGTTTCGGTTTGAGGATTTGGAAATATGGAGGATGGCAATTGAGGTGGCCGACCTCTTATTTGACGTTGCCGACGAGCTGGAGGCAAAGAAACTTTTCCGATTTGCCGAACAACTCCGTGGCGCGGGCCTTTCCATGGCCAACAACATTGCCGAAGGCGCAGGGAGTATATCGGACCGTGAATTCATACAGTTCCTGAACATCGCCCGTCGCTCGACCTTCGAAAACGCCAACATGCTCATTATCTTCGATCGCAGGAGGCTCATACCGCGGACCCGCCGCGATCAACTCCTGGACCGCCGCGATCATCTCTCTCGCAAAATCACCTCCTTCCAACACACCCTACGGGTTCGCACATAGGGCAAAGCGCAACGCGCCTTGCGGTTTGCCCTGTGCTCTCGCCTCCCGGCGCTTTGCTCCATGCGCTATGCACTTTGCGCATTGGCAGCTAGCGGCCACGCCTCGCGAAAGGAAAGCTCGCAGCGGGCAGGTAGCAGATGGCGGCTGGCAGCGGAGCGCTGATAGCTGATAGGTGACTGCTTGCCAGTGGAAAAGAACTCGGGTTCGTCAGATGCGTGGAATCAGACCCGCAATCTCGCCAAGGACTGTGGCCAGCGTGGCCTCCTCGGCCTCCACAATGCCGGAAGGCGTGTGTTTATGGTGCGGATAGGTTATCAAAAGTCTCGCCGCCGGGTCAGCCGCGTTGTCGTACCGGAAGTTCAGGGCTCCATCCTTGCTCACCCATTGGTATCCATATTTGAGCTTTCGGGTCTCAGGGTCTGCAACAAGGAATTCCTTGAAGTGAAGGGATGACCCATCAACCAGTGCGATGTTCCCATGCAGGAGGGCAGCTTTGGCAGAGCGCTCATCGAAGGACACAGAGAAGGCGGCAATATGGGGAGACGAGGACAGCAGCTCGTGAAGCGCCTGGAGATACTCTCTCAAGGACATATCTCGATATTCTCGAGGATGCGGAGCTGCTCTTCCATGCTCTTGAGGAGTTGTAGCTCCCCTTCCAGTTCCAACAGATCCATATCTTGTTCCTCGGCGTGCGGGAACAGGCCGGCCTGAAGCGCATCGAGGTCGGCGCCAGTCTTCGAGGCCAGCTCGTTCGCCTTTTGGCGCGTGCGAGTTGCTGCATCGAGTAGCAGTCGGCGTTCACGGTCGAGTGCTTGCTGAAGAAGCGATCGCGCCTTGTCGGGCGCAGCCGTCCGAACCTCAATTGTTGCCATGTCTAATCCTCCAACCCAAGACGAAAGCCGCAGGTGGCGATGCGCAGACCCAGCCAGCTAACGGTAGCCGGATGCATTATAGCACTAGCCTGGATTTCCACGGAACACTATTCACCTAAGATTCGGCCGGTCGGGCGGCAACGTCACTGCCGGCCCCCAGATCGTGATGAACGCGTGGCTCGCAGCCCGTCTATACCTGGGCTTTGTTCAGGCGCCCTGTCGTACTTAGCAGCATAGTGCTCCGATAGGCGGCATGTGCCGGTGTATTCTCGGAGTTTCGCCAAGGGATCCGATCGGCGAGCCAAGCGAGGCCAAGATGCCATGTGCCTAATTCACGGGCGATTTGTGGACATGTGAAGCCCATCGCACTTGTAGGGTACGAAATCGCTTGACACCAGGGGATCCACGTGATATTGCGCATGTATGTCGATCGGCGCACCAGTAGACCTAAGCGCATGCCGCCGGTTCTTCCTGGAGCCCCGGCACCCCCGGCAGCGTCAGTACGAAGCCCTGCGCGCCTACTTCGTCGAGGGGCGCCCCGCGCCCGAAGTGGCTCGGGCCTTCGGCTATACGGTGGGCTCGTTCCACGTCCTGTGCCATCACTTCCGGCGGGACCCCGATCCCGCGTTCTTCGCCGCGCGGCGCCGCGGCCCGCAGGCCCAGCCGAAGAAGGCCGCCGCCCGCGACCTGATCGTCGCCCTGCGGAAGCAGAACGCCTCCGTCTACGAGATCAGTGCCACCCTCAAGGAGCGGGACCGGCCCCTGAGTCCAACGGCCGTGCGGGAAGTCCTGAAGGCGGAGGGATTCGCGCCGCTGCCCCGGCGGCTGGACGAGGAGCGGCCGGACGTTCCCCGGCCCACGACCGAGGCCGTTGCCGATGTCCGCGCCTTCTCCCTCGCTCCCCGCGCCTTCCCCACCCGCTTCGGGGGGCTGTTCCTCTTCCTGCCGGAGCTGGTCCGGCTCGAGGTGGCGGAGCTGGCTGCGGCGGCGCGCCTGCCGGGGTCCCGGATGATCCCGGCGGACCATGCGCTCCGGGCCTGCCTGGCCCTGAAACTCTGGTCGGTCGAGCGGAAGCACGACGTCATGGCGCTGGTGGCCGACGAGGGGCTGGGGCTTTTCGCCGGCCTCAACGTGAGCCCCAAGAAGAGCTTCCTGGCGGAGTACTCCCATCGCATCGACCACGCGCGGACGCCCCGCCTCCTCGCGGCGTGGCACGACCACCTGGCGGGGACCGACCTGTTCGTCGGGGACTCGTTCAACCTCGACTTCCACTCCGTGCCCTACTACGGGGCGCACCCCGTCGTGGAACGGCACTACGTCTCCGCCCGCAGCCGCCGCCAGCCCAGCCTCCTCGTCTTCTTGGCGCAGGATGTCGACAGCCGGGCTTTCTGCTATGCCAACGCGGATCTCCGCAAGGGCGAGGAAGCGGAGGAGGTCTTCCGCTTCCTCGCCTTCTGGCAGCGCACGCACCAGGGGCACCTCCCGCGCCATCTGGTGTTCGACTCGAAGGTGACCACCTACGCCGGCCTGGCGCGGTTGGACGAGCTGGAGATCCCCTTCATCACGCTCCGGCGCCGCTCGCCCCAGCTCCTGAAGGAAATCGTCCTGCTGCCCCGCTCGGCGTGGCGCGTCGCGGAGCTGGACATCCCGACGCGCAAGTACCAGACCCCCCGGGTCTACGAACAACCCGTACGGCTCGCCGGGCGGGACTTCCGGCAGCTCTTCATTCAGGACTTGGGCCACGACGAGCCGACCATCCTCGTGACGAATCAGCGCCAGGTGCCGGCGAAGCAACTGATCACGCGGTACGCCCATCGGATGCTGATCGAGAACGCCCTGGCCGATGCGGTGCGCTTCTTCCACATGGATGCCCTGTCGTCGGCCGTCGGCCTGAAGGTCGACTTCGACATGGCGCTCCTCGTCCTTGCCAGCGGGCTGTACCGGCTGCTGGCCTGGCGCATGCGAGGTTACGCCGACGCCCAGGCCCGGCAGATCTTCCGCGACCTCGTCGACATGCCCGCGGATGTCACCATCGACGAGCGGCAGGTGGAAGTCAGCTTCCACCGCCGGTCCCACCTGCCCATCGTCCTCGCCTCGGGCCTCCTGGATCAGCCCGTCCCCATTCCCTGGTGGAACGGTCTGCCTTTACGCCTGACGACCTACTACGGACCAGCCCGAGCGTCCAAGTCTTAGGCGAATTCTTCTCCGTGGAAATCCAGGCTAGCGGACGAAAACCCAAAGGGGCAGAGCCCCTCGGAGGTTTTTGCCGATGGCGGTTGGCAATTCGGCTCCATGCAGGTGGCCGGCTCTAGCCCTCAACGGTCGCTGAAGGGTGACGGCTGATAGCTGATCTCTGGCGAAGGGAAGGTGAGTGCTGCCCCCAGCGCACTACCCCCGGGTGTCCCCCGGTGCGGGCGTACCGGGGCCCAGCGAGCTGCGTGACCTCCTCCGCCAGCAAGTCTCCAACGGCTTGCAGGCCGAGGGGAATGAGGGCCTGGATGAGAGCCACCTTGGTGGTGAGACCCTCCACCTGCGGGTACCCTCCCAGCCCGCGGAGGTCAATGTCTTTCACCTTGCCTTCGCCTTGGATGCGGAATACTCTGTGCATGGAGCGGCTCCTTTCTGTGTGGGGTTGTTGGGTGTGTGGCAACAGCCACTTCACCACACGGGAGCCGCTTCGTCAATTTTCAACTAAGAGTAGCACACCCTCCAGGAAAACTCGGAGATGTGGTTAAAATCCGCGTGCTCCATCCATTGCAGTCGTTTAAGGGCAGCTGACCCAATCGCGGCCAGAGAGCCGATAACGGTGACTGGGCGCCATGGATGTAGGTTGGGCATGATCTGGATTGAGGAGGCTTCCACCCTCGTCGCGGTGCCGTTTCATCATGGTCACCGTTCCCGACTCCACCGCTGAACCCCACTTGTCTGTGGCCATCCCGTATTTCTCCAGCAGGAATTCCCGGAGTTCTTCAGGGGCAGACGCGGCAATCTCTTGCCATAACACAAAGTGGCACCGGGAGCGCAGAGCCGGAGACTTGATCGACCGCATCACCTCCCACCAGGATCGGAGCAGGTCCGGGCGTACGGAACAGCAGAAGTGTTGCCAGTTCCCAAGGAACCCCAATCGTAACTATAGCAATTACCACGAGAGACCCACTGGGCCAATGTCTTTCGAGCAGAGCAATAACGGATTCACCAGCACAAAGACGGTTTCGATCCCTTCGGCCGATTGATGTGTCGGCTCCCCTTACATCCTCGCACGCGGGGTCGTCGGGTCTTTCTTTCCAAGGAGTTGTGGCCCCCTTAGCTTCTTGGTCGTCTGGTGCTTTGTCGGGTTTCCTGGCATTTGCCGTCTTTGGATTCCTTACTGCCCGAGGAGAGCACCGCACGGCTCAGCGGAGTAATCTCTTTAGAATGGGCATCTTGTTGGCTGGCAAGCTGGCTCTGCCAGCGGCTGGCAGGCTTGGTACGGCTCTTGCTTAAGATAGTCAACTTTCTAAACTCCACCTGGTGTTGGTGACACGGCCCAAGCTCACAAGGGAAAAATACAAAATAAAGGTGGATCCAGATGGTACACACCCGCGGGGTTTGGAAGAAGCTCATGATTCTTGCTGTGCTGGGGACCCTGGGGTTTGGCAGCGTGGCGCAGGCTACGGTGTTTTCGGATATCACCTTGGGGCAGGCTCAGGCTCTTGGGCTCGGCATTTTCGTGACGGGGCCGACGCAGATCAGTGCCAGTAATTCCGGGACAGATTTCAACACCAACATGGGCCTCGCCAGCGGGGCGAGTACAAATTTCTCGGGGGGTGGGACGTTGACAGGCACCCTCTACGAGGATCCGGCTGCCTCAGTTCAATCGAACCTTAGTTCGCAGTTCAATGTCACCGGCGGCATCGTAACCCAGAGCTTGGCTCAAGCCGTTTCGGATGTGGTGAATGCCGCAGACAATGCTGCGCTGCTCACCCCGGATCAAATATTTGGCAGTATCGGCGGTTCTGCTCTGACGATCAATCCCACGGGTGCCCTCAACGCCTCGGGTGGTCACAACACCGTCGTAAAGGTCAATGGTAACATCAGTATCACCAACCCCAGCAATGACTTGACCATTAACGGCGGTGCCAATGACTTCTACATCATCGATGTCACTGGAGATGTTGCGGTGAGCAACGGTGCCATCACCACCAGCGGAGGCATACCGGCCAGCCATATCCTCTTCAACGTGGAGGGGACTGGAGATAGTGTTGATCTCAGCAACAGCACTTCGGTCCTGACCGGTACGTACCTGGCACCCGATGCAAATCAGACGATCACCATTTCTCCAGGCACGGTCAATGGAGCGCTCATCGGTTACCAGATTCAAGATTCCTCCGGTCCTACCATTAATGGAGCGCTGTACACTCCCTCCCCGGTCCCCGAACCCTCCACGGTCCTTCTCTTAGGCTCCGGCCTCGCCGGGCTCGGTGGCATCGCCTGGAGGCGGCGTCGCCGGATGTAGTCCCCTCGTGCTAACACGGGAGAGGAGCCACCTCCCTCGATCGAGTTCTCTGAATAGCCTTCCGCACGAGAGGAGGACACATGCCAACGGCAAGCCGGTCAGCAGCAGGACAGCGGACAGGGCGCAGAGTGCAAAGCCTGATCATCGTGGCACGAGATCGGCCTGATCTTTGGCACTCTCTGAAAGAACATTTTGCGGCGAACGAGGACATAGAGGCAATCCTTGACCGCCGGCGCTGGGAGCGGCGGCAGCGGACCCAGTGGTGTGAGCCGGACCGGCGGGGGCCGGACCGCCGCCGCCCGCCGAGCATCGAACACGATCTCCGCGCCCGGCAGTTTGTGATCGCCCGTCGGAAGCCGGAGACACTCGAAGGCTGACCGCTCAGGCCCGCGTGGCCTAGGCGTAGTTCGGGTTGTGTAAAGGAGGCATCACCGCGAGTAGCCGCGTTTATATAAGGGCCTCCCACGGGCGTCGGGGCCTCCCGGCGCTCGTGGTGTTTATGGGGCCTGTGCCACGCAGTAACAGCGAGCATTCTACTCACGACGCTCCAGTGTCTCCCGGATTTCCCGAATCCGTCTCGCCCGATCTCGCACCAGCGCCAGCCGCTCCACGGACGAGAGCGCCGGGTCCGTCGCGTCCTCCCGGAGGCAGCGGAGATGGTAGGCGAGGCGACCTTGGAGCATCGCAATCTTCGACTGACGAGGCTTGTTCCGCTCCGAGACGGACTGCCTCTCTCAAGGGGGCCGACCGAATCGTAGCGGAGCGATCTCGGCCTCCAGCCATTCCACCAGGCCATCGCAGAGAACATCGAAATCCTCCTGCCGCTCCCGCGATCCGGCGAAGGCAGACCGGTAAGCCCGAAGGACGCCCACCACGTGGCGGCAGGTGATTTCGAGTTGGTCATAGCCGTTGAGGCCCTCCAGGGCCATCAGGCTTTCCAGGCCGGGCTCCTGAAGGGCGGACGGTACGGGGTCCGCCATAGGTCGAAACAGCATCGGTCATCTCCTCTCAGAGTGTGTGAAAATATCGGCGAATCGGCGCCAAGTGCATTTCTCACCTGCGGAGAATCAACGGGTTGCAGTCGAGCTCTCGACCCGGCGACGATTTCTTCACACGCTCTCAGCGTTGCTCATCGCCCCCGACCCTCATAGGGCTCAGCGTGCGCGGCGTGAGCCTCCCAGTTCCAGATGTACTGGGCGGCCAGGTCCTGGCGCTGAAGGACGAGGAGGTGCTCCGCGCTGTCGCGCTCGGCCCCTTTGGTGAAAGTGAGGGACCCCGTGATGACGACCGCCGCGTCGACTTCGCGGGGGCGCCCATGATCCCGGCGGCCGTGCTCCGGACCCTGGCCGAGGGGGAGTCCCTCCGCCGGGCGGAGCCGGTGCTCTTCCTGGGGGAGCCCGGCACCGGCAAGACGCACCTGGCCACCGGCCTCGGCGTCGCGGCCTGTCGGCAACGACGGCGGGTGCCTTTCACCACGGCCGCGGCGCTCGTGAACGACCGGGTGGAAGCCCAACATCATCACCAGCTGAGTCGGGTGACCAATCGCTGGGCCCACTGCGAACTCGTGGTCATCGACGAACTGGGGTACGGGGCCTTGGCCGAGGTGGGCGCGGAGCTGCTCTTCCAGCTCATCGCGGAGCGGGCGGAGAAAGCGGCGGTGATCGCCACGACCAACCTCCCCTTCTCCGAGTAAACGTCGGTGTTCCCCAACGCCCGTCTCTGCCAGGCCCTGCTCGACCGGTTGACAGACCGGGCACACATCCTCGAGACGGGGACCGAGTCGTACCGCTTCCGCCGGACCCTGGAGCAGCGGCAGCAGAAAAAGTCGATCCTCTCGGTACCCTCTGGAGGGAGCGGCGATGGCACCGACCGCCCTTAACCGGAGGAGAGGCTGCCTCTTCTCATGGCACCACCGAGGAGGTCCCGTAAGAGCGCCGAGGCTGATCTCTCCGTGGAAGGGCACCGGAAGAGGATGCTGACCGGACGGAGCGTGGGAAGAGCGAGAGTGGTGTTCTCCAGCTGGCACTCAACAACTGATGGGGCTGGGGCCAAATGAAAGCGTCAAAGGGGCCAATCCTTCGGCCGGGGCCCCAACCCCCAGGGGTCCGGCGGCTGGTGCCAGCGGGGGTTGCCACAACAGAGCCGGACGACCCACTTACTGTCCATCCAGTACGAAGGAGTTCGCCAGCGCACGGAGCGGGGCCGCAGGACGGCCACGGCCGCCCGGAGGGAGCGGATCTGCGCTCGTCGGTTGGGAGGAATCCGGAGTCCGACCCACCGCTGGAGGGCTGGACGGAACCAGCGCGGGAGGGAGTCGTCCGCCGGGAGGAGATGAAGGACCACCTGCGGGTGGCGGGCGAGCCAGGCCTGGACCGCGGGGTGCAGGTGGGTCACCCAGTTGTCCGCAAAGACGTGCACCCACCAGCCCCGGGCGATCCGGGCCGCCACGTACTGCAGGAACTGGAGCCAGTCGAGGACCCGATTCTGCTCGGGGAAGCCGGCAACCACCCGGGCGAGCGGCAGCAGGGGGATGGCATAGCGGGCCGGCACGGAGGGCGGCCGCTCGCCTGGACGACGCGGCTCGGGGGGCGGGACCGGCCGCTGCGGGCCGACCACATCCCCACCCACGACCAGGGCGCTGTCCAGGGAGGTGAGGTAGCCCCCCAACACATAGATGAGGCGGGAAAACCCCGGCGGGGGCGTCCGGAGGCGTAGCGCTCGCCCCCAGTGGGGGGTGAGGCCTGTCGCCTGGCAGAGCCGGTGGATGGTGGCGGGGCTCACCCCGGTCCTGTGGGCCAGGGACCGGCAACTCCAGGGCCGCCCAGCGGGGGCTTCCGTCGCCGTGAGCCAGGTCACGAGGTCCTGGACGAGCGCGTCGGGGATCCCCGGAGGGCGCCCGGACCGGGCAGCCTCGTGCTGGAGCCCCGGCAGCCGCTCGGCGGCAAACCGGGCTCGCCAGCGGCCGACGCATCCCCGGTCGGTCCGCAGGGCCCGGGCGATGGCTGTCAGCGGTCACCCTATACTGAGCCACCGGGGTCGGGGATACTGAGCCACCCAGGGTCGCCCAAACTGAGCCAGCAAGGTCGCCCATAGTGAGCCACCCCAACGGGGTGGCGGCCGGGTCCCTTGCGCTTCGCAGCCACATCGGGGATTGCTCTCCGGGAACCCCAACCCGGAGGTGCCCGATGGCTGCACGGAGGTGCGAGGTGACCGATGTACGCGAAGTGCTCCGCCGGCTCCGCGTCGGGGAGCCGGCCCGCCGGATCGCCCGCGAGCTCGAGCTGAGCCGGAACACGGTGGCCAGCTACCACCGCTGGGCGCGGCAGCACGGGCTGCTCACCGGCGAACTGCCCGACCCGGCCACGCTGGCCACGCTGCTCCACCCGCCGGAGCGTGCCCAGCCCGGGCCCGACCAGTCCAGCGTGGCCCCGTTCCGGGAGCAGGTCGTGGCGTGGCGGCAGCAGGGCGTGGAGGGCCAGGCGATCTTCCAACTCCTCGTCGAGCAGCACGGCTTCACGGGGAGCTACTCCGCGGTGAAACGGTTCCTGCGACGGTTGGAACCGCCCACGCCGCGAGCCACGATCCGCGTGGAGACGGTCCCGGGGGAGGAAGCCCAGGTGGACTTCGGGTCGGCCGGCCTCATGTTCGATCCCGACGGTGAGCGCCTCCGCCGGGCCTGGGCCTTCGTGATGACGCTGTCGTTCAGCCGCCACCAGTACGTCGAGTTCGTCTTCGACCAGACCGTCGCCACCTGGTGCCGCTGCCACCGCGCCGCCTTCGAGTGGTTCCAGGGGGTGCCGCGCCGGGTCGTGCTCGATAATCTGAAGGCCGCCATCGTCCACGCGGTCCTCTACGACCCGGAGGTCCAGCGCGTCTACCGGGAGTGCGCCGAGCACTACGGCTTCCTCATCGCGCCCTGTCGGGTGCGGACCCCCGAGCACAAGGGCAAGGTCGAGCAGGGGGGCGTCCACTACGTGAAGCGCAACTGCCTCGCCGGCCGGGCCTTCCGCGACCTCCACCACGCGAACCAGCACGGCCTCCGCTGGTGCGTGGAGACCGCCGGGATGCGCCTCCACGGCACGATCAAGCAACAGCCCCTGGTGGCCTTCGAGACGGTCGAGCGGGCCGCGCTCCTCTCGTTACCCGCGACCCCGTGGGAGCCGGTGACCTGGAAGCAGGCGAAACTCCACCCGGACTGCCACGTGGTCTTCAACGCCGCCTACTACTCGGCCCCGTACCGGCTGATCGGCCGGCGGCTCTGGGTGCGGGGGACGGCGACCCAGGTCCAGTGCTTCGCCGACCACGCCCTGGTGGCGACCCACCTCGCGGCGCGGCCCGGCCAGCGGCGGACCCTGCACGACCACCTCCCCCCGGACAAGGTCCACTTCCTGATGCAGACGCCGGTGTGGTGCCAGCAGCGGGCCGCCGAGATCGGCCCGCACTGCGCCGCGTTCATCGCCGCCCTCTTGGGCGACCGGCCCCTCGATCGGCTGCGGAGCGCCCAGGGCATCCTCCGGTTGGCGCAGCGCTACGGCGCGGCCCGCCTCGAGGCGGCCTGTGCCCGCGCGCTCGCGGTCGGCGAGTACCGGTATGCCACGGTGAAGACCATCCTCGCCGCGGGCCTCGATCGGCAGCCGCTCCTCGACCTGGCGCCGCGACCCGCGGCCCTCCCCGCCCCGCGCCATGCGCGCCCCTGGACCGACTTCTTCCCCGACCCCGGTGGCGAGGGAGGTCCGCCATGGAACTGACGCACCAGCTCACCCCCATGCTCCGCACGCTCCGGCTCTCCGGGATCCTGGAGACGCTGGAGGTGCGCAACCACCAGGCGATCGAGAGCCGCGCCTCGTTCGTCGAGTTCCTGACCCTGCTCCTGCAGGACGAGGTGGAGCGGCGGGCCCAGTCCACTCTCCGGCTCCGCCTCCGCCGCGCGGCCTTCGATCCCGGCAAGACGCTCGAGGGCTTCGACTTCGGCTTCAACCCGAAGTTGAACAAGGCCCAGGTCTTCGATCTGGCCACCTGCCAGTTCGTCGAGCGGCACGAGAACGTGTTGATCTACGGCCCGACCGGCGTGGGCAAGAGCCACCTGTCGCAAGCCCTGGCGCACGAGGCGTGCCGCCGCGGGTACGAGGTCCTCTTTGTGTCCACGGGGAAGCTGCTGGCCCACCTGGCCGGCGGCCGGGCCGACGGCACGCTCGCCCACCGGCTGGCCAAGTACCTGCGGCCCGACGTGCTCGTCCTGGATGACTTCGGGCTGAAGGCCCTCCGGGCCCCCGGCCCCGAGGACCTCTACGACATCATCCACGAGCGGTACGAGCGCGCGTCCATCGTGCTCACGAGCAACCGGGCCGTGAGCGAGTGGCCGGACATCTTCGGCGAGCCACTCCTGGCCTCCGCCGCCTTGGATCGGCTGACCCACCGGGCCCACTTCGTGGAGATCACGGGGGCCAGCTACCGGGCCGAGCAGACCAAGCAGCAGCTCGCGGCCCAGCGGCGCAGTAAGCTGTCACCGAAGCAGGAGGCACGACCAGAGTAAAGGTCCGGACAACCCACTTGCGAGGGACCCGGCCACGTCCTTCGCTGGCTCACCATGGGGCGACCCTGGGTGGCTCTCAATGGCCGGCCGTTGACAATGGCGGCATTGGAGCGGCCGGCAGCCGCGTGGAGGATGATACGGGCCCGCCGGACGAGCCGGCGCGGGACCCGGCCCCCCGAGCCCAGCGCTCCAGGGTGGCGCGCTCGGCGGCGGTCAGGACAATCGGGAGGGCGGGCTGCACGGGGGACGGGGCCATCGGGCCGGGAGTATACACCCCCGCGGATGGCTGTCACCATATTTTTGATACGGCGCAGTGTGGTGGCCCCCACTGCGCCCCCCCTGCGCTGGGGGGGTGCGCTCACCCCTGCGCTGCCACTGCGCTGGGGGGGTGCGCTGCCCCCTGCGCTCACCCCTGCGCTGCCCCCGGGAGCCTCGCCCGGGCGGCCCAGTGCGGGTGCCATGGATCTGACCACTTCGCTAACTCCTTTGATTCATTGACCTCGCGGCCGGCGTGCCACTCGGGAGCTCGCGGGCCGTGGCTCCCCGCTCCCGGCGCTGCCGTGGCCGGGACTGCAGGGCGGCATGGGTACCGTGGGCGATCCCCGAACCCCCGATGCAGGATTTAATAGGAAAATCGCCCCCGAAAATGGTCGGGTGAGGGGCGACATAGGGAGAATAGGCGCCCGTCTGGGAGCGCCGGTCTCAAGTGGCCAGTTTCCACCAAGAACCCCATGGCCAGCACCAAGTTTGACATGATCACATGGCGGGCCGGGACAGACGGGTGCGGGGACGCCGGGGAAGCGAAGCGCCCGGAGGACCGATCCGCTCCCGCTCCGCCTGAAGCTCGACCAGGGCCTTCTGCAGGGTCTTTGTGCGGCTGCCCGTGTCGGTGCCGGTCGTCGGCCGGGCGGCGCAATTCGGCGACACAGAGGTGCACGGCGCGGTATGGAACCTCGGCGGGGGCAGCCTGATGGCCAAGTGTCCCGTCCGGATCGTCCCGGGGAGCGTCGTGGCCCTCGTCCTCCAGAGGCGTCATGGCCCCCTGCCTGTGGAAGGCCGGGTCGTCTGGACTTCCGAGACGGGGGGCAGGATTCGCCACGGCTTCGCTGTCCGAACCCCCCATGGTCCGGCTTCGCCCTGGACCGCTTCCTCGCTGAACAGCGCGACCGAGCGTGCGGGCGGGTCGAGGCGGCAGGGTGGCTTTGTGGGGCACGCGGGGGAGGATCCGCCTGAAGCGAGAACCGAGTGCTTCCTGAGCGCGACCCCCGCGGCCTCACGCGTGGTGCCCCGTCGCCACCAGTGAGCGCGTCAGCGATGGAGACGGCTCATTCCCGCGTCCGCACCACTCCGGGCGTTGGACACGTCGCCTCGGCGTCGATCCTCCCGAGATTCCCCCTGACCGGCGACCGCAGGCGGCCGGCCGGGGATCGCCGAGCCGCTGGGCGAGCCGCAGCACGCTGAGCGAAAAGCTCCTTGACGCCGGAAATCCTGTCCTCTAGAGTGGACGTACCTCACTGCCGCTCGGGGTCCCACCCAGCTTGGCGCCAGGGGAACCAGGCGTCAGGTGGGCGCCGGTGGCGGTCACCGGCTTGTCCGAGGAGGTTCGTGGTGCCGGCCGACCCAAAGGCGCCCTTCCGATACTGCCCGAGCTGCGGCGAGCAGGTCTACACCTATACCGTCGTGAAGTCCGGGGCCCTCGAGGTCCGCTGCAGCTCCTGCGGTTTGGCGTTGGGGACCGAGGAGAGCCATCCCCTCCGCGGCGTGGACTGCATCCTCATCGCGGACGACGACCGCTTCTTCCGGACGCTCGTGGCCGACCTCTTGGTGGACCGGGGCTTGACGGCCAACGTCATCGCCTGTGAGAGCGGCGCGACGTTCCTGACCCTGGCCACCGAACGCTTGCTCCAGGGCCTGCCCAACAAGGTGGCCATCCTCGACATCCTCATGGAACCGCTCGACGGCCTCGCCACGGCCGTCGCCTACCGGGCCCTCGAGCAGGCCCTGAAGGTGGGTCGCCCCACGCCGCTCCTCTTCCTGTCGGCCGTCCGGTATAACGAGACCCTCAAGCAGGCCATCAGTCACTGCGCCCCCGCGCTCTACCTGAACAAGGGAGCCGACGCGACCCCCGACAAGCTCGGCCCGAGGCTGGAGCGGGTGCTCGGGCACATGCTGCAACAGGCGGAGCGGATCCCGTGAAGCAGAAAACCGTCCTCCTCGTCGACGACGATCGGTTCGTCCGGGAGGCGGTCGGGGAATTCCTGCACGAGCAGGGATACCAGGTGCGGGTGGCGCCGGACGGTCTGGAAGCCCTGCAGGCGGTCCGAGCGGACCCGCCGGATTTCCTCGTCCTCGATCTCGTCATGCCCAAGGTGGATGGAGGGCGGCTGTGCCGGTATCTCCGGGAAGATTCCCGCCTCCGGCACATCCCCATCGTCGTCTTCTCGGCGCTGGCGGCCCGGGATATCGGGGGCATGCCGGAGGTGTCGGCCGATGCCTATGTGGCCAAGGGGCCGCTGCCCATTGTGACCAAGAACCTCCTGGCCGCGCTCCAACATCTGGAACGCGCCGGCCGATCGGCCCCCCTTGCGGAGGCGGTCTTCGGGTATGAGGGGTTTCGCCCGCGGCGGCTGGTGAGCGAGCTGCTCAGCATGAGACGCCACGTCGACGTGCTGCTGCGGAGTCTGAGCGAGGGGGTCCTCGAGGCGGATGGGGAAGATCGGATCTGCTACGTGAACCCAGCGGCCTTGCGGATGGTGGAGTCCGGCGAGCAGACGCTGATCGGGGCAAAGCTCTGGGACGTCTTCGGACCGACGTATCGGGAAACCGTGCAGAGGACGACGGAGAAGCTCCGGACCGACCCCGAGGCCGAGAGCCACACGCTGACCGTTGACCTAACGGGACGACTCCTCGCGGCGAGCTTCACCCCTGTCTGGGAGCACGACGTCTACACGGGGCTGCTGGTGCTTCTCGAAATCCTCGGGCCTCGCAAAGGCCCTCAGGCAACAGAGCCGGCTCCGGAAAATAGGACAGGCGTTTAAGTGAAAACTCTGCTCTACTGGATGGGAGAATCCCCCGTCCCTCAAGGAGAGCAGCCCATGAAACGACCCCGACGAAATCACGCCGCACCCGTCAAGGCCAAGGTGGCACGCGCGGCCCTGCGGGGCGATCGGACCCTCGCGGAGCTCACGCCGCAGTAGGCTGTCCACCCCAACCAGATCGTGCAGTGGAAGACCCAACTGCAGGAGGGCGCTGCGGACCGGTTCGCCACGGCAGGCGAGCGCAAGGCCGCCACGCCCAACGGGAAGGAGTTGCACGCCACGAGCGGCCAGTGGGCCATGCAGAACGATTGTTGGGCCGGCGCGCTCGGTCGCATCCCCGCTGCGAGCGCGAAGCGATGAGTGACCGCCAGCACCCACTGCCGGTGGGGCGCCAGTGTCACCTCGTGGCGGTTGCCCGGTCGTCCGTGTACGCCGTCCCCCAGCCGGTCGCGGCGGCGGATGTGGCGTGGATGCGCCACCTCGATGAACGGCATCTCCCGCATCCCTGTGCCGGTCGCCGGATGCTCCGGGATCTGTTGCGGCTGGCCGGGGTGGCCGTCGGGCGCACGCCCGGGGCCACGCGGATGCGCCGGAGGGGGATCGCCGCCCGGTCTCAGCGCCCCCGGACCACCCAGCCGCACCCGGGCCATGCGGTGTTTCCGTACCTGCTGCGCGACCGGGCGATCACCGCCCCCAATCAGGTGTGGGCCATGGACATTACCTACATCCCAATGCGCCGAGGCTTCGTCTACCTGGCAGCCGTGCTGGACTGGGCCACGCGGCGGGTCTTGGCCTGGCGCCTCTCGAATAGTATGAGGGTGGACTTTTGTCTCGACGCCCTCGAGGCCGCGATCCGGGACTACGGTCCTCCAGGGATCGTGAACACCGACCAGGGCAGCCAATTCACCGGCACCGCCTTTGTCGGCCTGGTGCGGGAGCACGGCATCCGGCTCAGCATGGACGGCAAGGGCGCCTGGCGCGACAACCTCTTTGTCGAGCGCCTGTGGAAGAGCGTCAAGTACGAAGAAGTGTATCTGCATGCCTATGACTCTGTGGCCGAGGCCCGTCGGCGCCTGGCGCGTTACTTCACCTTTTCCCATCAGGGCCGGCCCCATTCGGCCCTTGACGGCCAGACCCCCGATATGGTCTACTTTGCCCTGCGGCCCCAGCGTGAGGCCGCGTGAGGTGCACCCGGCAGAGCTTCACTGAAAGAGCTCACGTTTCTGTCCAGCTCCCTGGGGCCACCGCTGTAACCGGGTGCACTCTGTCCGAGATTGATCCGAATTCCTGCACGGTTCTCGGGCAGCGGGGAGAATGCATTAAGGAGCGATCCATGTTACCCCTCGTCATCGCCATGGTGGCTTTCTGGCCGACCCTCTGGCTCAGTGCCGTTATCGTGGCGTCTGCTCCCGGATATACCCCAACTGTCTCTTGGTCTGGATCCGGAAACGTCAAGACCAACGCGCCTGCCGAGATTGCCTGCGCGAATCTCCCGCCCGACTCCCTGGCCTGGACCGAGTGCGAGTACATCCAGGCGAAGCTGAAGCGGCAGAAGGCGTTGGAGACCAGTCGCAGCCAATCGTTGGACCTCCCGCTGCGCTCGGCCGACACCTTCCGGTGCCCGGATGAAACCGCCGTGGAGATCCGGAACCTCGAGGGGGCCCCGGGCGAAGAGATCCGGGGGACCTACCGGAACGTTGGGCAGCGGGCGCTGTCCGAAGTGAGCGTCGGGTTCGCGCTCTATGACACCCGCAATCAGCTCGTCACGACGACTGAGGCGGCCGTCCTCCCGCGGACTATCCCGCCTGGCGGGACCGGCACCTTTGCCGCCGTGGTCCCGTCCCCCTCGACACTCGGCTGGACCTGCTTCCGGTATGACATCACCGGGCTGGCCGACTAGACCGCGTCCGTGTCAGAACCTGCGCTCCCACGGGGCAGCGGCCTCGCCAGGCTCGGTGGCGTCACCTGGAGGTGAACCGTCGGTGTTCGCCTCGGCAGTCGTGGTGTTTCGGGCCTCCGGTTCCTCTTGAAGTGCCTTGACCGCTCTCCTCTTCGGCTCACCTCGCCCAGGGTTCATCTACCACGGGGTATCGCACCCGCCTCTCCGTGCAGGCGTAATCGCTCCATCCAGTGCCCAGATTCGCCCCGCTTGGGGGGCCGGGCAGGACTCGAACCCGGTCACCGTGCCTGGGAGGCGCTCTTCAGGGAAAGGTCCCTCCTCACCGCCACCTCCTTTTCCAGCCATGCTCCTTCCTGCGACCACCCCAAGGCGCCGGGCGGGTTTCCCCGCCGGAATGGGTCGCGGCATGCAGTGAAATGGGTGGCGGCTTTGCTATCGGGGGGTCCCGGCTTGGGTCCTCAATGCGGAGGAGCAGCTTGCCTGCGTGACTTACTCGGCCTTTTGCGTCCCCCGCGCTTTGCCCTTCGCCGACGCTGCCCTCCGCTTCGCCCAGTACGCCTTCATCCGTCGGCTCACGGCCTTGCGTGCGGCGGCGCTCATCCCTTTTCGCGCCCGCTTCCCACGACTCGCGGCCTGGCCCCGAACGGCAGGCCGCCGCCGCGACCCGCCTGCCGCCAATGCCTTCTGAATGGCGACGCTCTGCTTGAAGATCCGCTCCCGCTCCGCCTGAAGCTCGACCAGGGCCTTCTGCAGGGTCTTTGTCACGTGGATGGCCATGAGTCCTCCTGTCGGTGTGGGTTCTCGAGTGTTCAGTTGGGCCGAAGACAGGCAATCGGGTTGGCGTGGAGACTACCAGCAAATGGGTGCGGCTGCCACATTTTCTGATTGACAAATACCCGGGAGAGTAAGTACGTTAATCTTGTGAAAAACAGACCAAGGGGGCCTGACCGTGCTTGAGGAAAAGCCCCTGAGCACCGGGGAGATCGCCCGGCTCCTCCACGTCACGCGGGTCACCGTGTTTGGCTGGATCCGCGCCGGGAAGCTCACAGCCTACCGCGTCCCGGGAGGTCACTACCGGATCCCCCGGCCGGTATTCCGGAAGTTCCTCGCCGACAACCAGATCCCCCTCACCCTCGATCCCCCCGCGCCCAGGCGCGTCCTCGTGGTGGATGATGAGGCCGTGGTGCGGGAGGCCTTCAAGGCCGCCCTGGAGGTCCAAGGGTACGCGGTGGCCCTGGCCCGCGACGGCCGGGAAGCCCTGCGCATCGTCCGGCGAGAATCCTTCGACCTCATCTTCCTCGATATCCTCCTGCCCGAAGTCGGTGGCGCCAGCGTCCTCAAGGCCATCAAGCGGCGGGATCCTGAGGCCGTGGTCGTCCTCATCACCGGCTATCCCTACCACGACGACACCCTGGCGGCCCTGGAGCACGGGCCGGCGATGTTGCTTCGGAAGCCGATCAAGCTCACGGATATCCACGCGGTCCTGGAGATCGTCTTCAAGGGCGAGAAGCCTTCTTGAGGATGCGTCCGCAGGAGTGTCTGGCGCGAAGCGTTCGTCCTGGGACCTGTGTTCGGGGCAGATGCCTCGCGTGCTCCCCCACACAAAGGATGGTGTTCCGTGTCCGGCGACGGGCCGAGCTGCCACAAGGGAATCCCGGCATCAGCGGATGAGGAGAGGAAGCTCCCCAGGGTCCACCGGGCTCTCAGGGTGCTCACGAGATTTAACCGGACGCTGGTTCGCGCCCGGGAGGAATCCGAGTTCCTGCGCGCCACCTGCGAGATCCTTGTGGAGGCCGGCGGCTACCGGTTGGCGTGGGTCGGCTTCGCCGAGCAGGACGAGCGGAAGACCGTGCGCCCGGTGGCGCAGGCGGGCTATGAGGAGGGCTACCTCGAGACGCTCCACATCACCTGGGCCGACACAGAGCAGGGACGAGGCCCTACCGGCACCGCCATCCGGGCAGGCAAGCCCGTCATCGCCCGCCACATTCCGACCGATCCCCGTTTCGCCCCCTGGCGCGCCGAGGCGACCAAGCGCGGCTATGCCTCCTCCATCGCCCTTCCGCTGGTGGCCGAGGGGCAGACCCTCGGCGCCCTCAACATCTATGCGGCGGAGCCGGATGCCTTTGACGCGGAGGAAGTACGGCTCGTCCGTGAACTGGCAGACGACCTCGCGTGTGGCACCGTCTCCCTGCGCGCCCGCGCGGAACGCCAGGGAGCCGAAGAGGCGCTGGGTGCCCGCAGCCGACAGCTCGCAACACTCAACGAGCTGACCCGCACGTTAGCGAGGGAGTTGGATCCCGTCCGCGTCGGCCAGGAGATCCTCACGGCCGTCCAGCGTCTTCTGCCGGGCACCGCGGGCCGGCTCTGGGAGCGAATCGAATCGACGGAGGTGCTCCAGGCGGTCGCCGCTGTCGGCCTCCGCGAGGCGCGGGGTGGGCTCACCCTGAAACTCCGCCCCGGCGAGGGGCTGCTGGGTATTGCCGCCGCCACGCGGCAGCCCGTCACCAGCCGGGATGTCACTCAAGATCCGCGCTTCATCAATCGGGCCTGGGCGATGGCGGAAGGCCTGGTTTCGTGCATCATCGTGCCGCTGACCTTCGGCGACCGGGTCACGGGCGCCCTGGCGATCTACACGCGCGTGCCCCACGACTTCTCCGACGAGGAGACGAGCCTGCTCCAAGCCTTTGCCGCCCACGCCGCCATCACCAGGGAGAACGCCCGGCTCTACGAGAGCGAGCGGCGACGCACGAGCGAGCTGCAATCCGTAATGGATCTGAGCCGCGACATTGTGGGCGAGCGGCCCCTTCAGGCGCTGTTCCGGGAGCTGGTGAACCGCGTCGTTACCCTGATCCAAGCCCATAGCGGAACGCTGTATCTCTGGGATGAAGACGAACAGGTTCTCAGGCCTCGAGCCTGGCTCAACTTGGGCGACTTTATGCGGCAGGTGGGGTATCGCCTGGGCCAGGGCATCACGGGGGGGGCGGCAGAGGCGGGACGGGGGCTCATTTGGAATGAGTACGCCGCCGATCCCCGGCACGACCGGCAGCTCCTCCAGCACGAGCCCCTGCTGGCCTGCATGGCGGCCCCCTTGAAATATCGGGACCGCCTCATTGGAGTGCTGACCCTGAACCATACCGAGGCCGGGCGCCAATTCTCCGCCGAAGACCTGCGCCTCCTGGAGACCTTTGCCCGCCAGATGGCTGTGGCCCTGGAGAACAGCCAGCTTTACGAGGAGCAGCGTCTGGCCGCCATCCAGCTCGAGGCCACCGTGGACGACCGGACCCGGGAACTTCGCATTGCGAATGCTCGACTTCAGGAGGTCATGCGCCAGATTGAAGAGGCCTCCCGGCACAAGTCGGAGTTCCTGGCCAACATGTCCCACGAACTCCGGACGCCGCTCAATTCCATCATGGGGTTCTCCGAACTCCTGTTGGGCGAGGGGGTGGGGCCGCTCACCGAGAAGCAGGCCCGGTACCTCGGGCACATCGACAACGCGGGCAAGCACCTCCTCCAGCTCATCAGCGATGTCTTGGATCTCGCCAAGGTCGAGGCGGGAAAGTTCGTTCTCCAGCCGGAAGACCCTGCCGGTGGGGGCCACCCTGGAGGACATCCTCGTCATCGGCCGCGCGCTCGCCAACAAGAAGGCGCAGACCGTCGAGGCCGAAATCGAGGCGGACCTCCCACCCCTCCGGGCCGATCCGGTCCGCTTCAAGCAGATTCTCTTCAATCTCCTGAGCAACGCGGTCAAGTTCACCCCGGACAATGGCAGGATCGGCCTCGCAGCCAGTCGGTCGGCTGCGGACAGGACTCTCCTTGAGATTCGCGTGACGGATACCGGGGTGGGGATCAAGGCCGAGGATCTGCCGCGGCTGTTCCAGGAGTTCGTGCAGCTCGAGACGACCCAGGCCCAGAAGCACGAGGGAACCGGTCTCGGCCTCGCCCTGACCAAACGCCTGGTGGAGATGCACGGCGGGCGCATCCGGGCCGAGTCGGAGGGCGAGGGCAAGGGCAGCACCTTCACAGTCTTCCTCCCCTTTGGCGGCCCCCAAGCGCCCCCGGCGCTTTGAGGGACGGACAGCCACGCATACGAGCGGGGGTGCCATGCCGCGGGTTCTGGTAGTGGATGACGAACCGGACGCGGTCGAGATGCTCCAGGAGTTCCTGGTCGCCAAGGGGTACGAGGTCCTCACGGCCTCCGACGGGGAGGAAGCCTTGCGGAAGGTCAAGGAGGAACGGCCCCACGTGATCCTCTTGGACGTGCGCATGCCCGGGATGAACGGCCTGGAGGTCCTGAAGCGGGTGCGGGCGATGGACCACGAGGTGGGCGTCATCATGGTCACGGCGGTGAACGAGGAAGAGACGGGCCGCCAGGCGCTCCAGCTGGGCGCCTTCGACTACATTACCAAACCCTTGGACTTCACATACCTGGAGCGGAGCCTCTGGGTCAAGATCCAGATGATGACCCTGTGACGGGCGTACCGTCGGCAGATCCCTGAGGGGATGTGATGGGCCTGCCGTTCGAGCTCTGGCGTACCGTGGCTCCGCGCTTTCCCGTTCGGGTCCCAGCCGTGTCTGAGCCGGTCGGGGGTCCGGACGGCCCCGATGTGGGGGAAGTGGAGAATCTGAGCCGGAGCGGGATGCTCCTGCGCCTGACCAAACCCCTCCTCCCCGGCGCGAAGGTGGAGGTGGCCCTGAGCCCCTGTCGGCGCCCACCCCTCTTCCTCACGGGAACCGTCATCTGGGTGCGGCCGCGCTCCAGGTTTCCCGGCTGGGCCCTGGGGATCCAGTTCAGCGAGGAGCTGCCCGGAGAACTGGTTGCAGAGATTGCCCACGAGGAGTTCCCACCCTGGCCGACGTTCGGATGAGTCACCAGAGGGAGCGAGCACCCATGGCCAGGAAGTCCGGTCCCGAGCGGCGGCAATTCCCCAGGTACCCTACCTGGCACCGCGTCGAAGGGGAACCCCTGGATGGCGGGGTCGTATTCCGGGGGACCCTCCAGGATCTCTCTGCGGCTGGATGCTGTCTCCGCTTGGACAGACCCGTATCCCTGGGCACGCAGATTGAGGTCCGATGTGACATCGGCGGTCTTGGCCTGCGGATTCGCGGGAGGGTGGTCTGGGCTGAAGAGACGGCGGCGGGCGTCTTCCACGGGATCGCACTGGCCGGCTATGAATCCGAGGCAGATGCCCTCTTTCACCGCCTCTACCTCGGGCGGCTGGCCCACCAGGCAGAAGGAGCGCCACGAGGTTAGAGTACTCCCCGAAACGGCGATACGGCCGGCTCACGTTCAGAGAAGTGGTGACCGGCGACGTCACGGTGAGCCACGAGGCCCGCACCCTGGACTCGAATATAGGCGGTGCCCGCTTGGAGCACCCGGGCATCCTCCGTCCCGGGAGCCGTTGCGGCCTCCGGTTGTCATTCGAGCAGAAGGCTGTGATGGTCGTCGGCTGTCCCGTCGGCTCGAAGATGCTGGGGCGGGTGCAGGAGATTGACCCGGAGGCAGGCGTCACCATGGTCACGGCGGTGAATGAGGAAGAGACGGGGCGCCAGGCGTTGCAGATGGGCGCCTTTCCGGAGAATCGGAATGATCCTCAAAGGCAGGAGTATGCCGTCCTCGACGCGTGATCATACCGGATGATGAAGCGGGCATTGGGCGCGAGAAGGAGGAGACGTCTATGAAACTCCTGTTTAGCGGGCGCGCTATTTGCGATCAGGCAAGCTTCAAGCGTCTCCTATTGATCGCCGAGGAGATCGGTTTCATGGATCGTCCCGCAGTCTCATTCGGGAACTGGGGAATGGTCAGCCAGCACACCCCCATTCGCCAAATTGACACGTCGGATTCCCCGGTAAAGCTCTCGGCCCATTCGTCGCCCTCCGGACCGGTCACGGAACTTTATGTCCGCTATCTCGAGGCGGATCTGGCCAATCTCAGATTCCGAGAAGTGTTTCTTGATGGGCTTTCAGTCGATACGACATTCTCGGAGAAATTCATTCATGATGAGGCAATTTACGATTCTGGAAACGGTTCTCAGATTCGAGAGGCGCTGATTACCGATGCCGGTCTTCGCATGGCACCACTATCCGTGCCGATGGGCAGGTTTGGACGTTTTCAATTCCTGAAAAACGGCTAACCCGCATCTCTCCCAGAGGGAGCCTTGGCAAAACGTGTTGCACATTCCGTTGGGTGAGCGGCTTGACCCTGGAACCATCTTAAGGAACCGCGACGGCGGAGGCAATTGTGAAGTCACACGCTTTTGCAAAACCGCTGAGGCAGCGCAGCCGCAGCAAGCCCAGGCACGCCGCTTTGCCCGAGGAGAAAAGGGAAGTTTGACGGTCCTTCTGGCATGCCTCACAAATGTACCAATAGGAATGTACAAATGAGGGGTGGGTGATCGCTTACACCATTCGCTACCGCGCACAACAGGCCGCGTGGCGGCCGCTGGCCAAGGGACGGAAGAGCTATGACCGGTCATGACTTCCTGCAGCAGGTGGAACGGGGGGCCGCCGCGGCCGAGCAGGGCAATACCCTGGGTGCGCTCATCCACCTCGAAAACGCTGCCCTCCACGGTTCCACGCCGCTTCTCGCATCCTACCTCGGCTACTGCCTGGCACGGGAGCGGCACCAGTTCGAAAAGGGCGCGAGCCTCTGCCTTGAGGCACTGGAGCAGGAACCGGGGCAGGCCATCCACTACCTCAACCTCGGGCGCGTCTATCTGGCCGCTGGACAAAGGGAGTTGGCCATTAAGACCCTGTACCGGGGACTCAAGCTTGGCAGAAACCGCCTCATCCTCGAGGAGTTGAAAAAGTTTGGCATCCGCAAGGAGCCCGTATTCCGCTCTCTCCCCCGCAGTCACCCCCTGAACAAGTACCTCGGTCTGCTCTGTGCACGCCTCGGCATACGCTGACCGTTTGCGCCCGCCCCAGCCGGAGGAAGGTCTCCGGCCTTTTCACTTTAGCACGGGATTAGAGTCAGCACGAAAATGACAACCCGGCCAGCGACTCACCAGCGTACATTGCCCCCCCGCCGGGCCAATGTTTGAAGATGAACTGAGCGAGCGAACCTGGCAAGACATTTGCCCCTTTTCTCGACGGCAGTCAGTCGCTGGATTCAGTCGGGGGCGAGACTCCGGACTCGCAACGGAAGGGCACAACTGGTGCGAGTTGGCCCCGGCGGCAACCGCTAACGCTGGATAACCCGTCACGAACTGTTGCGGAGTTTTTGCCCGATCTTCCTCCGCAGTCTTCCAATCTGGAACTGTGTCCCATCCCGGAGCGGAACCCCTGCCCAGCTGGCCCCCTCGCTGGGTGGTCAGCGTTTCGGAGCCCCTCACGCCGATGAGCAGCCTTCTCGCTCCATGAGAGGGGGGAGCCCCGCTCTGGGAATTACAGCCGGTCAGCGGCGAGGGTGCTGTGTCCAGCCACCCAGGGTGATCGTTACGTCCAAATGGCACCGACACAGTGACAGGGGCATTCAGGACAACCGGTGCCTCCATCACCGACAGGTGCAATTACTGCTCGCAGACGATCTGTCCTGGGATGCGAGATCCAGGACGGACTCTACAAGGACTCGGCCACGACGAGCCCCAGGGGCAGCGCGGTGGCCCAGCCGAGCGTTGTGAACTGGCAGCCGTGCCGGACAGGGCCCCCATGGGGCGGTTGCTGTGGCGACTCGGCCCACACAACCACGCCTTCCGTCTTGAGCGGCCCGCCCGGGGCGTGCAGGGTAACTCCCAGGGCTGTCCCGGGCGCGAACCTCACGGAGAGGCGAAGCAAGAGCCCTCCCCAACTCACATTCCCGGTCCGTCCCTCGATCAGCGGCCCCCCTGCGCCGATGGGGTGGCACGTGACGCGAAGGTCGATCGGGACGCGGAATCGCGTGTCTCCCCGCTCGGCCTTGCGGTGCACCACGTCGTGGAGCGCCCGCCACTGGTCCGGGGCGAGGCGGGTGAAGGTCACGCCGTGGGGGATGCCGCTCGCAGGAGAGGCCGGGTCCCCCACCCAGACGACTCGGGCTTCCGCCTCAATGGCCCCGCGCTCTGTCTGGAGGCGAAGCCGAAGCGACCGCTGCGGCTGCAGGCATTCGTTCAGCTCCAGGCAGGCGCCCCCTTCACTTAGGTCGCGGCTCCAGCCCACGCCCCCGCTCGGGGCCGGGGGATCGTCGGGCCAATGGAGGACGGGAAGCCGAATCGGCCAGCGCGGGTTGCGACAGTCCTCCGATGGGATGGGCAGGGTGCGCCTCCAGTTGTCAGGAGCATCCGACGATCGCCAACGCCTCCACAGAGGGATCCTCTGGCCACCGGGCCCGCCGGTGCGGCGCAGAGAGCACGTCCGCGGTCCCGCCCGTGTCCCCGGCAGCCCCCGATGCCGATCGTAGCCCGACTGCTCCCGGGACGTCAGTGCAGAGGCCGCCCGGCCCCCAACCACCGCGAGCGCCGCGACAGAGGGGAGAGCCCACCTACGCCGCCCGCGAGAGGACGAGCGCCAGGGAGAGCGACCGAGACCAGCCGAGGGCTGTGAAGCGGACGCCGTGGCGGATCGGCTCTCCGCGCTTGCACTTCTCGGGTGGGTCCGTCCAGACGATCTCTCCCTCTGCGGTGACCGGACCACTCGGCTGGTGCAACGTGAGTTCGACTGGCGTCCCGGGTGGAAAGGCCTTGGTGAGCCGGAGCAAGAGGCCCCCCCGGCCGAGGTCCTCAGTCCGGCCCTGGAGCGGGAGGTCCCCTTGCCCCTGGGGCCGACACGTTACGACGAGGTCGGCAGGGAGCCGGAGCCCGGCGCGCCGCTCTCCCTGCCGGGAGAGGAGCAGGTCGCGGAGCAGGTGCAGTTGGGCCGGGGCCAGGTGCGTGAAGAGCACCCCGTGAAGGATGCCACCTTCCGTCCCCCCTGCCCGCTCGGCCCCCACTTCCCAGATGACCCGGGCCTCTACCTCGATGGCCCCGCGCTCTGTCTGGAGGCAGACCGGGAGCAGGGTCGAGGGTCTGAGCCGCTCGTTGAGCTCCACACAGGCACTCCCCTCGCTCAGGTTGTGCGTCCAACCGATGCCGGTCCACGGCGATGCGGGCGCTTTCTGCTTGTGGCGGAGGGGGAGTTGTACCGGATGCCGGGGAGGGCGTCGTTAGTCCGCCGTGATGGTGGGCATGGCTGGCCCCCGGTTTTGGCCAGCATACCCCGAGCGGCAGCCCCTGCGCAAAGGGAATTGCCAGCACACCCGGCGCCTAGATTGCGAGGCAAGGAGAGCGCCCTCGCCGGTTGGCGGTGTCCACAGCAGCCGCCCAGAGCGGCTCGTCCCCCGCCTCCTGCCGAGATGGCGCTACAGACGACGAGCCGGGCCTCAAGAAGCACGAGCGCCGAGCCGACCCCCGCCGCCGCTTCCCGGCTTCCCGAAAACACATGGTTGTGGGACGGGTCCGCTCGCTGATTGAAGCCGCGCTGCAGGAAATCCGGATTGCCCCGCCCGACACATGACGCTTCTGACTGTCACGTGAGCCGAGTGCCGCGCGTGGGAAATCCCCCGGCCCCCGGGAACGACTCAGGGGCTACGAACTCACCGGGTTTGTGGAGGTCAGGGCAAGAAAGGCCTCGATCAAGCGGGCGTCCCGCCAGCCCTTGGCGGTCTCCTCGCGCAGGATGGCACAGGCCTCCTCGTGGCTGTAGGCCGGCCGGTACGGGCGCGCGGAGGTGAGAGCGTCGTAAATGTCCACGGTCTGCAGGATGCGTGCGGTGAGGGGGATCGCCTCGCCGGCGAGCCCGTCGGGATAGCCGGTCCCGTCCCAGCGTTCGTGGTGGTGGCGGATGATGGGGAGGACATAGTGGAGGGACTTCAGGGGGGCGCAGATCTGCTCGCCGATGATCGGATGTTCCTGTATTCTGGTGCGCTCGCTCTCGGTCAAGGGCCCGGATTTCAGCAGGATGCCCTCGGGGGTCGCGATCTTGCCGAGATCGTGGAGGATGCCGCCCCGGTACATGGCCCTCAGCAACTTACGGGGTAACCTCAGGGTATTCCCCAAGGTGACGGACATGCGGGCCAGGCGTTCGCAGTGTTGGTTGGTCCACGGATCCTTGGCCTCAATGCTGACGGCCAGGCTGAACAGCACCGTCTCTGCGTTCTCCAGTTCGTCGGTGTGCCGTTTGAGCCGCAGCAAGGAGCGGACGCGGGCCATCAGCTCCTGGCGGTCGAACGGCTTGCTCAGGAACTCATCGGCCCCCAGGTGGATGCCCCGGATCCGATCCTGCGTCGCGGTGAGCGCCGTGAGCATCACGACGGGGATCAGAATTGTCCGCTCGTCGGACTTCAAGCGCCGGCACACCTCAAAGCCGTCGAGCTTGGGCATGATGATATCCAGGAGGATCAAGTCCGGTGATTCGCTCGCCACCTTCGCCAGGGCCTCTTCGCCGTCCTCAGCGGAACTCACCGCGTAGCCCGCCTCCATCAATTGATCCGCGAGAATCTCTCGGATCAGCGCATCATCGTCCACCACAAGAATGTGTGCGCGGTCCTCCTCAGTCGGTAGCAACTCATCGAGGTCCCTGGGAGTGGCGGCGGGGGGAAGAAACAGGAACTTACCTTCGACCATGCTGGCGCCTCCGCAAGGCTTGCGCTCGCAGGATACCACAGCCGATGCCAAGGAAGCCGACTGCTCGACTATGTAACACACGGCAGGCGGACGGTCAAGAACAGTGGTAGTGATGGCCGCCCACGTTCGGCCAGATGCGGGGCTGCGGCTCGTGGTGCTAGGGTGAAAGGAGGCGGGCGGTCCCGACCCGTTTTTCGGAGAGCGCAAAACCCTCTCGCGGACGTCGCCTCCATCCAGGCCATATCTCAGGGGCCACCGGCTGCTTCACCCTCGCGCCAGAATCACCTGGCTGTGCACCTGTAGGCTTGACGTCCGCTTCAGCGTCAGCTATAGGATTCCACAGGATGCCGCTGGCGCTGACCGGACTGGCATCCGTTGACATTTCCGATTTCGGCGGGCGGTATCTCTCTTCCCACGGAATCCGATTGTGGGAGAGAAGCGAGTCGCCGATTTTCCGGCTTGCCCGAGGCCGCGGGTGTTCCCGCAAGGTCTGTAGTTAGGAGCGCCGGGGAGGAACCGATGCCCGAGTCGGACGCCACCGATAACAAACAGCAGGTTCCGCCACCACCGGATGCGTGGCACGATAAGGTCCTGGGCGACGCCATCGGGTATACCAAGGGGCTCGTCACGATCCTGGATTCCTTGAACGAGGGGTTCCGTCGGCGGGGGCGAGAAATCGAGGAACTGCGAGACCGCCTGACCATCCTCCAGAATGAGCGACGTACGATCCTGGCGGAGCGGGGCGGGCTTGCGGCGCCGATGGGCTCTCTGACCGCCGAGCGGGATGAACTGCGGTCCGGCCTTGAGGAGCGGAGGCGGGACCTGGACCAACTCCGGGAGGCGCTGGCCCAGAGCCAGGCGGCGCTGGAGGGCCGCACCCGGGAGATCGAGAAACTCGAGGCCGCGGTCCGGGATTCCACCCGGCAGGCGGGGGAACTGCGCGAGATGGTCCGTACCCTGGAGCGGGAGCTCCTACGGGTACGCCAGTCCGCCGCCCAGGCCCAGCAGGAGCAGGGCGCGCTGCGCGACAGCCTGGCCAGCACGGAGAGGCTCCTGGAAACGGCCCGGAGAGACCTCGCCGGCTCGCAGGAGCAGATCACGAGCCTCCAGAGTTCCCTCACGGCGCAGATGGACTCTCTGACCGCCGAGCGGAAGAGACTGCAGCTTACTGCAGAGGAGCGGACGCGGAAGCTCGATCAGCTCCGCCAGGAGCTGTCGCAAAGTCAGGCGGCGCTGGAGGGCCGCACCCGGGAGATCCAGCAGATCCAGGCCGCCATGGCAGAGTCCACCCGGCAGGGGGTGGAACTCCGCCAGCGGATCCAGGAGGTGGAGCGCGAGAGGGAGCGCGACGCCCAACGGCATGGCGCGCGCCTGGCGGAGATGGAAGAGGCGCTGCAGCAGGCACGCCAGTCCGCCGCCCAGGCCCAGCAGGAGCAGGGCGCGCTGCGCGACAGCCTGGCCAGCACGGAGGGGCTCCTGGAAACGGCCCGGAGAGACCTCGCCGGCTCGCAGGAGCAGATCACGAGCCTCCAGAGTTCCCTGGAGGGAGAACGGGCCCAAGCGGAACATCTCCAGGATCGGCTCCGCTCTCAGTGGGAAGAGTTCTCCAGCCTGAACACGACGATGCAAGCCGCTCGGGGGTTCCTCCGCGAGATTGCGGCCATCGTGGGGGGGCCACAGGATTGGGCCGGCGGAGGTGGGGAAGCCGATCAGGAGGAGGCGCACTGGGCGGAGCTAGTGCAGCGCGTGAAACTTCAGACAGAGACGTCGGCGCAGACTCAGGAGGAGCTCGCGAGCCTGAGGCAGCTCGCCGAGTCCGTTCGGGAGGTGCTGGGAACTACGGATCAGCTTCCCGAGCGGCTCCGCAAGCTCGTGGCGGGGCGGACGCTCCTGATCGAACGCGTGCAGCAGATCACTGCCGACTGGCGACGGCTCCGGCAAGAGCGAGCGGAATCCGCCGGGCGGGAACAACAGCTTCGGGAGGAGAACGAACGTTTGGCCGCTCGCGTCACTGCGCTCACCGGAGAGCTTGAGATTCAGCGCGCCGAAGCAGAACGGCGGCGGCAGCCGCGGGCGGACGACCACCCTGTCCAGAGGGCTGAGGCGGCCTCGACGCAACAGCGCGAGGAAGGCCTCCAGTTCGCTGTCGTTCCCGGCCTGACATTGCCAGACCTCGGCCCCCGGGAGGCCGGAACCCGAGCGGCCCCCCCGCCCCGCGAGGCCGATCTGACCCGGAGGATGTCTGGCGCGACGCAGGCCCAGGTGGAGGCACCAGGCTCGCCGGGGGGTTCGCCGCCCTCCGCCGGACCCCACCGGGTGGACGAGAAAGGGGCGAGGCGCCAAGGCCGCTTCGCGGACATGGTGGTTGAGTGCACAGTCGAGAGCTCGGGCGGGGAGACCCTCCAGCGGCTGCGAGGTCGCATCTCCAGCATCAACGAAGTGGGGATGGTAGCGGCCTTCGAGGAGCGACTTTCCGCGGGGCAGAAACTGAAGCTTCGACTGATTCGGCGCGATCGAGAGATTGCAGTTCCCGGCAGGGTGGTCCAGGTTCAACCACCCACGGCGGCTCCTGGCGCTCCCCCCACGTTTGACCATCTGGTTCGATTCGACCATCCGAACCCGGAGTCTGCCCGGCGGCTCAGGGCGTTCTTCTCCTCCTGATCGCCCGTGCGTGCCCTGCGATGCCCAGCTCCGTAAGGGAAGAACAAGAACCAGTTTCGGTTCGCCCAGCGGGGAGTACGGCCGGGGGAATCTCCACCGGCCCCCCTGGACGCGCTCAATGCCGCCCAGGCGACCTGGATCGCCTGGTACAACTGACAATTGCCCGGTACCGGCTCAGAACTGATTCCCTGGTGGCCTTCCCCCGGGACAAGTGAGATTCGGAACCGTGGGACCATTGCGAGACGGACTTCCAGGCAGGCGGGTGCACGACAAGAAAATGATTTGAGGTCATCCGACGCCACGGGCCAGGGATCGGCGCTCCCAGAAGTCCTCGAAGTTTCGAAGTTTCCGCCTTGACACCCAGGACCGGGTTCAGTAGCATGTCGGACAAGCGTTCCCCGACCACTCGGTATCTCCACAGAGCAGTCACTGACTAGCGACCCCATCCGAGGAGCCACATCGGCTCTCAGGTCTCTTTCCGATTTGACGGCATAGGGATGCCGAACACTTATCAGCCCCTGGTTCTCATCTGTTCACATCTCCGACGCCCCGGGACTGATCGTCCACTGGGCACCCAGGGCCTGGCGCTTCCCTCGTGAAATCGCCCGAGCCAGGGAGACAGGAAGCTATGGATCTGCGGGAACGCCCATGCCTGACCGGGTGACCGAGCGCCGGTTTACTCGCTATCCCGTCCAGCTCCCCATTCTGTACCGGATAGAAGGCTCCCCGTCTCCGCGGGTGGGGGCCGGCTGGACCCACAACCTCAGCGAGGGCGGCGCATGCGTGGAGCTCGCGGACCGCCTGAGCCCGGAGACTCTCTTCATCGTGCGCCTCCAGACCGAGGGCGGTCCCATCGAGCTGGCGGCCCAGGTGGACTGGGCGGGAAAGCAAGCCAGCGCGGGGGGTGGGGTGCTGCATGGGCTGGTGTTCGCCCAGGCTTCCCCACCCCAGGCTGCAGGCCCTGCGGGACTTCCTGCTGCCGCTGAGCATGGCGTCCCACGCTGGCCTTCGCCTCTCGATCGACATTCCGGTCACCTGTCAGGCCAAGCAGCCGCCGGGTCCTCCCCTCCAGGGGCGCACGGGGAACATGAGCCGGGACGGGCTGCTCGTCCGCCTCTCCGAGGCGGTGCCGCCGAGCACCCTGCTCGGCCTCACCTTGCACACCGCGAAAGGGCCGGTCATAGTGGAAGGCGTTGCCGTATGGGTGGATCCCCCGGAGCGACGGACGCCGGGAGCCCCGATCTGCCATGGCGTGCGGTTTACGTCGCTTACCTGGACTACCAGCCTAGCCCTCGGGCTCCTCTTGGCGGAGGCGTTCTGAAAAGCCACGCGACCCCAAGGGCGCGGCGGGACCATGCGGAAGCGCTTTCGGTCATTAAGGCAAGGCGAGCGACCGGGACACAGTGCCCAGACCCAGATGAAGGGTACCGCCTGAGCCGATACTTTCCGATTGAAGAACACCCGGTCGATGATCCTATCCGATTGACATTTTGTCTTTATGATTTCCCGCCAACTTAGCGATTGGTGGGCGGTCGCCAAGCGCAGCCTAGGTAGCCAGGGAATCTCTTTCCAACCTAAAACTCGTTCTGAAGGTTCTGTTTATTATACAGCTTGGGGAGCCGTGCTGGCCTCGAACTGGGCGCCTCGCCTTGAGTGGCCAAAATCAGCCTCTTGTGTTTTAGTCGCACTCAGTTTTTCACACCTTCCGATCCTGTAACCACATACCAACAATAGGGGGCGACGTGATCCGAGCTTAAACTCGGGATTGGGCGACGCACCGCAAAGGGCGGCAGCCTCAATCCGGATCGTCAGGCTCCCCTGCGCCGCCCGGGAAAAGAGAGGAGCCGTTGCATACTGGGCGGAATTGCTCTATTCTTTTGCCCATTGGGACATGAGGGGTGGGCCCGAGGCAGCGGGCGTCTCGGCAGCCCCTCGGAGAAGTCCGACAGTCGAGTCGCAAGACGCCACCACCGCTGGGCGAAGCCGTCACGGCCCGCACACCCGAGGAAAGGGGCGACCGGTGAGGAAGGTCAAGGGACTTCGGATGACGAGGATCAGGGGAGGCGCGGTGGCCGCAGTGCTGTTCGCCTGGGGGGCCCTCGCCGCGCAGCCCGCCATCGCGGATGACGTTCAGGAGGCGCACCAACTCGTCGAGAAGGCACGCCTCACCTTTGAGAGCTTCATCGCGGACCCGGAGTTGGGCGGGAACCTGCGGATCCTCGTCAACAAGGCCCGGGGGGTGCTCATCTACCCGCAGGTCCTCCGGGGCGCGTTCATCATCGGCGCCTCAGGCGGGAGCGGGGTGCTTTTGGTCCGGGATGTGGCCAGCGGCAAGTGGGGCGGCCCGGCCTTCTACACCCTCGGGGAGGCGAGCTTCGGGCTCCAGGCGGGCGCGGACGCCTCGGAAGTCGTCCTCGTGGCCCTGAGCGAGCGGGGGGTCTCGGCCCTGCTATCCACCAGCGCCAAGCTCGGCGCCAACGTCAGCATTGCGCTCGGGCCGGTCGGGGCAGGCTTGGAGGGGGCGACGGCCAACATCAGCGCAGACATCGTCAGCTACTCGCGCAACCAGGGCCTGTACGCCGGGCTCTCGCTCGAGGGCGCGGTCGTGGCGGTGCGGGAGGGCCTGAACACGGCCTACTACGGGAAACCCGTCACGCCGACCCAGATCCTGATCCGGCGGGAGGTCTCGACCCCCCAGGCCGCCGGGTTGATCGGGGCGGTCGCCAAGGTGGCAGGCGGAAGCTGACCGGCAGCGTCCGTCAAGACCCAACGCAAGGCGTTCCCCCTGGCCAGGCGGAGATCCCCTCCCAGGTCTTGACGAGCCTCCTGGCGACCTGGCCGGAGGGCACCCAGGATCGATCACGAGTACGCCGAAGGACCCGCAATCCCGCGCTCCGCGCCACGCTGCTGCATTCGCGATTACTCGCGATCACTCATACCAAATCCTCCGCAATCCCCGCAGGTGAACTCTCAGGGCTGAAACTCGGGTTCGAGTCCCGATAGGGCCACCATGTGTAGCGGTATTTCCCTTGACTTCGGGCAGTCTTGCGCGTAAAGGTGTGTAGGTAATTACGGGGGGGGGGACGAATCGAATAGGATCCGGGAGGCTCCGTCCTTCCGGCATGCGAGGCCCTGGGTGCGGCTTCCTGCCTTGCGCCCGGGGCCTCGCTGTTTGTGAGCGGCACCATGACAGCAATCACGCTGACGTGTGACATGTGCGGTGGCTCGAAGACGTTCGACCAGCGGGAGGTGGGAGCACTGGTCGCCGCCTTCAAGCAAGGGAACGGAGAAGCACTCCGCTGCCCGACGTGCGGGACGAGCTTGGCCAGGCCACTCCAGCGAGCGTTGAATCTGTCGCCCACCGTCGGCCCCCTTCCGGCGGAGGGCCGGACCCGCCGCCGGCACCTGCGCCTTCCCTTCGACCTCCCGACGAGCTTCTGGGGGCCGGAAGGCAGAGAGGGCCGGGGACAGGTGAAGAACCTGAGCGACGGCGGGCTGCTCCTCGTCACCCAGGAGATCCTCCCTCCGTCCACACACCTCCGGTTGGAACTCCAGGCCCGCCAGGGGGGGCGTGCCTTCGAGGGGGCTGTGGTGTGGAACGACGCCGAGCGCCGTTCCAATGCGCCCCCGATCGCCCACGGGATCCGGTTCGCCGGCCCCGTGGTGCCGGGGCTGGCCGTGGAACTCTTCATGAGCGAATTCACGGTACGCTGAGAGCTGGCGGCTAAACAAGCGGGGACAGGTACAGGGTGGAAGGGAGATCGTTGAACCTGGGGCAACCTGGAGGGGTGCTTCCCCAGCCTCCCGTTCGCGGCGGGCACGGAGTCACCTGGGGGCTGGACGGCCGATGACGAGATGTTGGGAGCAGGGAGGTGTCAGCCATGGACAACTTCTACCGCACGTTTATTCCCACTGCGCTCTGGCTCGGCGTTGCTTACTTCGCACTGGCAGTGTTTCTGCTGGTGTTCAGCCTGCCCTTTCCCTTTCGGCTGACGCCAGGGGGCATCGTCCATGGCGCAGAAGCTCTCCTACTGATTGCTGTGGCGGGCTACTGCGCCCACCAGACCGCACAGGGTCAGGGAGCGCGCTAGATGCCTGATCGCGGGACGATCTTGGCGGTGGACGATGATCAGCTCACCTGTGAACTTCTCCAGGGGGTCCTGGCCGCGGAGGGCTTTCACGTCCTCATCGCTACGGCCGGGCCGGAGGCCCTCGCACTCTTCCGCTAGCATGCGGCGAAGATCCGGGCCGTCCTCCTGGACCTGTGGATGCCGAGGATGTCGGGGAAGGCGGTCTGCGAGGCGATGTACCGGACGCACCCAGGAACGCGGAGCATTCTCATGACCGCGGTGAACGAGCCGTTGGCCCCAGTCGGGATGGCCGGCGTGCCCGTGGCGGGGTTCCTCTCGAAGCCCTTCCACCACGCGGAGCTCCTGGCCACGGTCCCCGAGGGCGTGGAAGGGATTGGGGACCCCCGGAGAGTGAGGAGAGGATGAGGCAGCGCAGCCAAGAGGTGGGACACCGCCGCTTCGTGCGGCTGCCCGTGTCGGTGCCGGTCGTCGGCCGGGCGGCGCAGTTCGGCGACACCGAGGTGCACGGCACGGTGTGGAACATCGGCGGGGGCGGGCTGATGGCCAAGTTTCCCGTCCGGATCGTCCCGGGGAGCGTCCTGGCCCTCGTCCTCCAGACCCGCCGGGGGTTCCTGGCAGTCAACGGGCAGGTCGCGTGGGCCGATCCTCCGGGCACCCAGATTAGCCACGGCATTGCCTTCCGAGAACCACGTGGGCACGACTTTGCCTTGGCTCTGTTCCACAGCGAGAATTGCTGACCCATGGCTTGCACCGTCCCTGAGCCGGTGGAGTCGTTCGCGGCCTGGCTCCTCCGCCGCGTGGCCCAAGCCGTCGGGGCGGGGCGGGCTGTCCCATCCAGAGTGGGGCCGCCATCTCACGTCGGGACCTCTGCCAAGTAGCATACAAGGAGAGCGCCGATGTCCCGAAAGCCAGCGGGCCAAGAACATCCCGAGAGTCCCCAACGCCGGCGGGAAGATGAGGTCGGCGTGCAGGAGACGGTGATCGCCACTGGCACCAGGGTCCACGGCACGATGCAGGGCCGGAACCGCGTGCGCGTCGCCGGCTTTGTTGAAGGACAGATCCGCAGCGAAGACCTGGTGTGCATCGAGGAGGACGGGTCGGTCCAGGGCACGGTCACCGCGCGCGAGATGATCATTGAGGGGCAGGTGAAAGGGAACCTCGACTGCTCCGAAAGGATCGACGTCCGAGCCAGCGGCCGGGTGACCGGCAACATCCGGTGCAACACGCTTGCCGTGGCCGAAGGCGGCTTCTTCCACGGGGAAATCAAGATGCCAGCGGAGGAGGGCCAGCCGCTGATCCCTGTGGAAACGAGGGAGAGCCCCCAGGACGAGGGCGAGCCGGAAACGGGTGACGGAATCCGGGTGAGCTGATGCTCGAGATCAAGGTCACAGTCGTCGGGCCGCGCTCGCCACCGGCAGGGACACGCCGCACTCCTCGGCGAGCATGAGGGCGGTGGACAGGTCCTTGTACATGTTGTTGGCGGAAAAATGCGGGGTGAAGTCGCGCGTCACCATCCGGGGACCGCGGGTCTCCATGGCTCCCGTGCGGGCGCCGCCCACCGAGGTGATCTCGATGACGGACTGCGGATCCAGCCCCGCCTTGGCCGCCAGCACCAGGGCTTCCGCCGAGACGTGGATGGCCACGCCGAGGATCAGATTGTTCACGAGCTTCAGTGTGGTGCCCATCCCGTTCCGGCCGGCATAGACGATCTTCGCCGCCAGCTTTTCGAAGACCGGACGGCAGGCCTCGAAGGTCTCCCGGGGGCCGCCCACCATGATCCCCAGCTTTCCCTCTGTGACGACCCGGGGCGCTCCGGTCACCGGGGCGTCAAGCATGGGCACGCCCTTGGCCCCGGCCTGGTCGGCAATGGAGCGGGACATCTCGGGCGCGATGCTGCTCATGTCGATCAGGATGAGACCGGGGTGCGCGCCTTCCAGGAGGCCGTCCCGTCCGCAGATGACTTCCTCCGACGCCGACGAGTCGGTGACCATGGTGATCACGACATCCGAGGCCCGGGCCACGGCTTTGGGGGAGGCCCCCCAGACCGCGCCGCTGGCCACCAGGTCCCGTGGCCTTCTCTCTTGTCCGGTTCCACACCGTCAGGGGATGCCCGGCATCCAGAAGGCGCCGCGACATGGGTTGTCCCATCAGGCCGAGTCCGATGAAGCCGATGCGTTGCATGGGTCCTCCTCGAAAGTGGTTCCTCCCTGCCGGGTCCTGCGGATTTGCCCGGGCGATGCCGCTCACGAGGATACATCCCCTGGCGGGCCGCCGCACCCTCTCGTAGACGACGGGGAAAGCCATCTGCGCGTCACTCCCACCCGGACAGACGACCTCCAGGGGCGCCGACTCGACCGGCAAAATGGTTGACAATCTCAAGCTGGAAGTGATATGGGATGGCGGGCACGTTCCCGGCTCGAACCAGGCTCCGACCGACACCAGGGAGGAACATCATGGCGATCGACGAAACCTCGGCGAAGGTGAGGGTGGTGACCATCGCCGGGGTCCTCATCGGCACAATGAGCAAACCAAGGAACGTCCGAACCCTGGACGCCCTCAACCTCAAGGCAGATTTCTTTGCCCTGACCGAGGCTTCCGCCGAAGGGGAAGCCCAGCCCCGTCTTGGATTCCTGGCGATCAACAAGCGGCAGGTGATCTCGATGGAAGAGATCGACTAGCCGCCGGGACGGCCCTGGCCCCAGACCATCCTGCGCGCTGTTCCGAGAGCGCGCAGGCCCATCTCGCGGTCCTTCCCGATCCTTTCCCTGTAGCCCCCCTCTTCACACGCCCGCCGCCGTGACGCGTTTCCGGCCGAGGAGTGCCGGCCGCTGCCCCGACGCACAGGGGCGCCGCCTCGCGCGAGGAGCGCCGACGGATACTCGACAGACGAACCGGGAATGGCGGCGGAACAAGCCGGGGGAACGTGACTGCGGGGGAGGGCTCACGAACCCGATGAGGCGGCGGAGGCGAGGACCTCCTGGATGTTGCGCAGGATGGTCTGTTCGCGCCCGAGGTGCCAGGACAGAGTCCCCTCGTCCAAGCGGTCCGCTACGGCGATCACCGTGACGACATCGCCGTGGGGGTACAGGGCGAGGCGCACCCGCTCCTGGGGGGGGAGCCACAGCGTCGGCCAGCTCGGGTTCAAACGCCTCCAGCCGGTGACGAGGGTGCGGCCCTCCTGCTGCTGCTCGATCTGGTACCCGTTCGCGCGCACCGCGGCCACCGTGGCGGCCCAGACGTCTTGGGCGCTGGCGCGGTAGTGCTGGCGGCTCACCGGCCGGCCGGGGAGGTCCGTGTCCACGAAGTAGGCGTCCAGGACGCCCGGCGTGTCGCGCGCGATGGCCACGGCGCGGGCCCGCTGCGCGTCGTTCTGGACGAGGCCGGAGATGAAGACCTCCCGCCGGTCGGTCTCCACCGTCAAGCCCAGGGGCGCCAGGAGTCGGTCTGCCTGGTATCGGATCTGGATCGTGTTACTGACGCTGCTGCTGTGAACCGCCCCGCCCACGGACTCGCGGGGGGACCCCGAGGTCACGGCACATCCGGCGGCGGAGACCGCCGCAGCCAACAGGAGGACTGTCACGCCGGGAGCCCGATTCATGGCGCGCGCTTCTCCCTTTCGATGGCCACGATGGACGCGGCGATGTCCAGCGGTCCCTTGCCGCGGAGCTGCAGGAACGCCTGCAGGAGGTCGGTTTCGGTGATGATGCCCGCCAGCTCGCCGTCCCGCACGACAGGCAGCCCCCCGATCCGGTGCCCCAGGAGCAGCAGGGCCGCCTCCTCCACCGTCTGGTCCGGGCGGATGGTGACCACCTGTTTGGTCATGATCTCGCGGACCGTCAGCTTCTCCAGAATAATGTAGTGAAGCTCATGGATGCTCAGGCTGGTGGCGCCCGAGGGCGAGGCCTGCCGCAGGTCCCGGTCGGTGACGATGCCGACCAGGCGCTTGCCTTCCACCACCGGGAGGTGCCGGATGCCCTTCTGGCGGATCAAGTGCAAGGCGGTGCGGAAGCTGTCATCGGGTCCCAGCGTGACCACATCCCGGTTCATCCACTGCTCGACCTGCATCGGCCCTCCTCAGCCCGAATGTGGACACGGGGAATGACCAATTCCCAAAGGGTTATTTCGGATCAGGGCTAGCTTCATAGCACCCTCCGCAATCCTCTGTTTCCGAGTTGGGCTCTGTTATACTCACTTCGTTCCTGCCGGTCTGTGACGATAATTGGAGCGGAAACCCTCCATGAGATCACCGCGTTACGAAGCCATGCCAGCTCGGATCAGCATTCCGTTGGCTCCACGTTTCGCCCACAATGCGATCCCCAAGGAGCGATCCACCGAGCGAGAGAAGTTTTGCCTTCCTGAAGAACTCCAGGTGGCGGGCGCCTTCGCGCTACCGAGTTGTGTCGCGAAGGCCCAGCATTTGGCGCAGGAACTCCTCCGAGAGTGCCACAGTCGCGTGCGCCGAGGGGATCGTGCAGCAATCTCGGATCTCCTCGCGATGAACCCCGCTTTCATCGCGGACAGATGGGTTTGCAAAACGGCTCTGCACCTCCTGGAGGGAGGACTCTCAGGCAGGAAGCGCGGCCGTCCGCATGGCACGTTCAAAGCCCATCCGCTTCTGGTCTACGGGCTGGTGACGCATCTGATTGAGATGGGACGCGCGGAGAACCCCGAGCAGGCCTTCAGGCAGTTAGAGGAACTCTACTTCTTATCCCATGACAGCGCGAAGAGGTCCTTCTATCAGGCGCGGAGCGAGAAGCGGTTCCGCCCGGTTCTGATCGAGCGTGGGGAGCCAGTGGAGAGTTCTCCGGAGGAGTATGAGGCCGGGCTACGGAGGGGAAGAATCCTGGAACGCGGGGATGAAGTCTCGCTGGACCCAAAGGAGGTCGCTGGGCTGGGTTCCGTTACCTTGACATTGCGGGGTGGTGACGAGGTCCAGGGCGCAAAGTCCCGGGCGTATTTTGAGCTGCGACGAATTACCCTGGCATGGCAGGGTGGTGACGAGGTTCCGGGCCTCAGGAGGGCTTTTTCCCGTCGCGAACGGTAGACCGGGGATTCGGTGAGGATCAGTCGGTTCAGAATACACCTTTGACAAAAATAACACGCCTAGGACAACAGCAAATACACCTAACCATGGGAAAATGATATCTATCCACTCTCTTCGCATTCTTCTACGCCGGTACTTATTCAAACGGACTGCGAATGCATCCCAGGAGTCGCCTAGGACATCCTTGTTCTTCATTCGCCACCCCACAGTGAGAGCTCCCGCCTATGGCTTGATTGTGGGCCTATATGGTGCGAGGGCTGCGGGAGCCCCGGTTGCCCGAGGGAGAGGGCTAGGCGTGGTGGTAACGTCGTGGGGGACGCATTAGGAAAAGGCTATCGAAAGCCCCTCGGTGGGTCAACAGAAAGCCCGGTGAACGGCCTTAGGCGGGCGGGGAATAGTCCCGTTTGGGGCGATACCAGTTCAGCACCCGGATCTCGTATCCGGGATGCTCCGCCTGCACGATCCGGAGAGCGGCTTCCACGTCCACCTCGCAGAGGACCCGTGTCGCGCTGGAGCGAGAGGACCACCCGTCCTCGTCCTCGGGGATGACTTGGGAAACCATCCAGGTGTGTTCACCTCGGTACAGGTAGAGAATTGGGTTCGGCATGGCTGTTCGGCAGGCTAGTGGATGCTTCCCTCGGTGTCAACAGCAAAGGCCGCGAGAAGGGTCTTGGGTGGGACATCGCCTGGGAGATTCGGACTTCGAGCCTGGCTTGGCTTCCCAAGCAGGGCGAATCTCTAGCCGTTTTACAAAGGTGTGGAAGCTTGTCTGCCTTTCCTTGCAGCCACACGATCCCCTCACCCCGACTTTGGTCATGGTGTTGGGATTGGCTTCCCGTCCTTGTCCCTCGTAATTTCCCTGCCACATTGGGCGCAGACTTCATCACCTGTATGAGAACACTGCTGTCCCAACGTTGAGTCGCCAGCGTAGCGATACGTGCTGATGTTACAGGGGATTATGCGCATCCGTCCATTTATCGATTTGAACTGGCAAGCCTCCATGGGCCATACTCTCGCATTTTCGAGCGGGGAGAAGGCCCGTGAACGCTGGCACAACGATCTTCGCCCAACGGATGGACTTCGTTTCCCCGTACGAGTTCCGCAAGTGCGTCGACCGCTACCAGGGAAACTACAAGGTCAAGAGCTTCTCGTGCTAGGACCAGTGCCTCTGCATGGCCTTTGCCCAGTTGACCTTCCGGGAGAGCCTGCGGGATATTCAGGCCTGCCTGCGGGTCGCCCAACCCAAGCTCTACCACATGGGGTTCCGCGGCACGGTCTCCCGCAACACGCTCGCCCATGCCAACGAGGTGCGCGACTGGCAGACCTACGCCGACTTCGCTCAGGGGCTGATCGCGACCGCCCGTACCCCGTACGCCACGGAAGCGTTCGGGGTCGCACTGGCGCAGACCGTCTACGCCCTGGACTCCACCGTCATCGATCTGTGCCTGGCGCTGTTCCCCTGGGCCACGTTCCGCAAACGCAACGGGGCGGTAAAGCTCCCCACCCTGCTGGACCTGCGCGGCCACATCCCCAGTGTGCTCTTCCTCACGCCGGGGACCGTGCACGACGTCAATATCCTCGATACCCTGGTGGTGGAGGCCGGCGCCATCTCTGTCTTCGATCGGGGCTACCTGGACTTCGCCCGGCGGTACCGCCTCCCCCCAGGCGCTGGGCTTCTTCGTGACCCGGGCCAAGCGGAACTTCCGCTACCGCTACCTCGACTCGCGGCCCGTCGACTGGACGACCGGGGTCCACTCCGATCAGACCCTCCGCCTGTACGGCTTCTACAGCACGCGGGGCTATCCCGAACGCCTGCGCCGCATCCGGTTCTTCGACGTGGAGACGCGCAAGCGGCTCGTGTTCCTCACCACCAACTTCGCGCTCCCGGCGCTGACCATTGCCCAGCGCTCCAAGTGCCGGTGGCAGGTAGAGCTGTTCTTCAAGTGGACCAAGCCGCACCTGCGGATCAAGGCCTTCTACGGGACCTCCGAGAACGCGGTCAAGACCCAGATCTGGATCGCCATCGCAGTGTACGTCTTGGTCGCCATCGTCAAGCAGCGGCTCCAGTTGGCGGCCACCCCCTACACGATCCTCCAGATCCTGAGCGTCTCCCTCTTCGAGAAGATCTCGCTCTTGCAGGCCCTTACGCTACCCCATGCCTCTGTGGAGGAGAGCGATATCGGTAACCAGTTGAATCTTTTCGAATAATGTTGGGACAGCAGTGATCCGCTCCCACTAATAATTGCCAGGTGACAAGTGCCAAGTGATTGCTGACAGCGGGTGGCCAGCGCCGCCGAGCCCTAGCGCCGGGCCCGGCCGCGGAGCCGGCTCAGGTGCTGCGGGGTGATGCCGAAGGCCGCGGCCACGCGCTCGGCCTTCAGGCCCGCCTCGGCGAGGTTCACCGCGGTGATGCGTTCCATCCCCGGGTCGCCCTGCGGGTAGCAGGCCACGACCGTCGCGGCCACCCGGACCACCCGGGTCCCGGCGACCGTCTGCACGTCGACGAGCGGCATCGGCTTCCACTCCGGTCCCATGAACGCCTCCTGTCGGGGTTCCATGGCCCGGAGGATAGCACAGGGAAAGGACAATAATTATTGAAATATCTTCTGCCCCTTACTCCGCGCCTACCAAAAGGTTCCCGGGGGCGCTACAGGTTTTCACGGAGTTCTAAGGTTGAGGCGAGCGCTTCGGATGGCTGTCAGGTCTTTCTATTCTCTTAACGCGAGATGGTCAAGCGCGATCTTCCGGTCCCGGAACGCCCTAGCCAGCAGGAAAAACCGACACCCGAAACTGGGGGTAGCAGGGGAACCCGACCCTGCCGATCAGGACGGACGGAATGCCCCGTAGCTCTCCGCGATAATTCCCTTGCGTAGCTCGGCCACTGATCGTTAGAATCCGGCTTCAATAAGCAGCGGGGAGGCAATGCCGCGTTTCTCTTGCAGGGTCGGGACCCCCACGGGAAGCCTCCTCACCCAGGAGGTCGAGGAGGAACGCCCCGAGGCCGCCCGGCGACGCCTGGAAGCCCAGGGGTACTTCGTCTTTGCCGTCGAGGGCTCGACCGAGGATCGGGGTCTGCGTCCGCACTTCGCCCTCGGCCACGGTCGCGTCGGACTCCAGGCGCTCCTGGTGTTCAACCAGGAACTCCTGGCGCTCATCAAGGCCGGCTTGCCCATCCTCACGGCCCTGGATCTCCTGGGGGAACGAACCCAGCAGCCCTACCTGCGCGCCGTCCTGGCCGAGGCGCGGGAGGCGGTGAAGGGCGGCGCGGCCCTCTCCGCCGCCCTGGCCCAGCACCCGCGCATCTTCTCCCCACTGTACACGGGGGCCCTGCAGGCCGGGGAGCAAAGCGGGAATCTCGTGGACGCGCTCTCGCGGTACCTGGAGTACCAGAAGCGGATCATGGCCATGCGACAGCGGTTCCGCGCGGCCCTCACCTACCCCGCTGTCCTCGTTGTGGCGTCAGGGGCCGTCATCACCTTCCTGCTGACGTTCGTGGTCCCCACGTTCACCCGGATCTACGGCGACATGGAGGCTGAACTCCCCGTGGCAACCCGGATGCTGGTGGCCCTGACGCAGCGCCTCCGGGGCACCCTGCCGATCGTCGGCGGGGTCGTCGCGCTTCTTCTGCTGGGGGCGTGGCGCTGGCGCGCGACGGCGACCGGCCGGCGCTCGATTGACCGCTGGACCCTGCGCCTCCCCTTCGTGGGGGACCTCGTGCGTGGATATCTGTTCTCCCGGTTTGCCCGCACCCTGTCCATGACGCTGGGTGGCGGCATCCCGATGATCCCATCGCTTCAAGCGACGTTTGGCGTCCTGGGGAATGCGTACGTGGCGGAGGCGCTCCAACCCGTGATCCCGCGGGTGACGGCCGGCAACACGCTAGCCGATGCGCTGGGGAGTTCGGGGGTCGTCCCCTCGCTCCTCCTGGAGATGGTCTCCGTTGGGGAGAGCAGTGGATCGCTTCAAGAGATGCTGGGCCATGTGGCCGACCTGTACGACGCGGAGATGGACACCCAGCTCACCGCCCTGGCGGCCGTGATCGAGCCCATTGTCATGATCGGCATGGGCCTGGTCGTGGCCACGATCGTCATCATCATGTACTTGCCCATCTTCCACCTGTCGGCGGTCGTCCGGTAGACTGCGGCCAATGGAAAATTTGAAACCGACAACTGACAACGAAAAACCGACAGCCGAAAACGAACATGGCCCGGTTGCCAGTTGTCGGTTGTCAGTTTTACATTGAAAGGTAGTGCAGCGTGAGTCGAGGCCCGACATGACCCGCTATCGCACCCTGGAAGACGCCCTGCTCGGCGAGGGACATATCAGCCGCCCGGAGCTGGACCGGACGCTGGCCCAGCGGGACGGCGTGCGGGGCGGCCTGGGGTGGCACCTGGTGGACGCCGGTCTCCTGTCCGAGGAGAAGCTGGCCCAGTGCCTCAGCCGCCTGTACGACCTGTCCCTGGTGGACCTCGGCACCACCCTCATTGAGCCCGGGGTCCTGGATGCCTTCCCCCTGGAACGGATGCGCCGCGACCTGTTCCTGCCCCTCCATCGCGAGGGCAACCGGCTGGTGGTGGCCGTGGCGGACCCGGGCAACGTCCTGCTCCGGGATGACCTGGCCCAGTGGCACGGAGGCCCGGTGGACCTGGTCCTGGTGACCCGCGGCGCCCTCCTGGATCGGCTGAGCCGCGTGGACGCCTCCCAGCGGATCCTGAACGCCGTCACGGAGGACTTCAAGCTGGTCGAGGCGGACAGCGAGGAGGGCACGGTCTCCCTGGAGGCGGCCGGGGGGGACGTCAGCCCCACCATCCGCCTGGTGGACACTATGCTCCTGACCGCCCTGGAGCAGCGGGCCAGCGACGTCCACATCGAGGCCGACGAGAAATACGTCCAGGTGAAATACCGGATCGACGGCATGCTCCGCCCGGCCATGGACCCTCTGGATCGGCGCCACCAGTCCACCATCGTGTCCCGGATCAAGATCATGGCCGAGCTGGACATCGCCGAGCACCGGGTCCCCCAGGACGGTCGCTTCAAGCTCAAGGTCCGCGGGCGCTCCATAGACTTCCGCGTCTCGATCCTGCCCAGCAACTTCGGCGAGGCGGTGGTGATCCGCATCCTGGACAAGGAGGCCATCACCAAGGAACTGGCCGACCTCCGCCTGGACATCCTGGGCATCAGCGAAAACGACCTGCGCCGGTTCCGCCGGCACATCCACCGGCCCCACGGCATGATCCTGGTGACGGGGCCCACCGGGTCGGGCAAGACCACCACCCTCTACGCGGCCCTCACGGAGATCCACACGGGCGAGGACAAGATCATCACCATCGAGGACCCCATCGAATACCAGCTCCGCGAGGTGGTGCAGATCCCGGTGAACGAGAAGAAGGGCCTGACCTTCGCCCGCGGCCTGCGCAGCATCCTGCGCCACGACCCGGACAAGATCCTGGTCGGGGAGATCCGCGACTCCGAGACGGCCCAGATCGCCGTCCAGTCCGCCCTGACCGGCCACCTGGTGTTCACCACCGTGCACGCCAACAACGTGATGGACGTCATCGGGCGCTTCCTCAACATGGGGCTGGAGCCGTACCACTTCCTCTCCTCCCTGAATTGCATCCTGACCCAGCGCCTGGTCCGGGTGCTGTGCCGCTCCTGCCGCCGGCCGGCGAGCTATCCCCGGGAGGCCTTGGAGGAGCTGGGGCTGGACCCCAAGGAAGACGAGGCGCGGACGTTCCACGAGGCAGTGGGCTGTGAGGAGTGCGGGGGCAGCGGCTTCCGCGGGCGCACGGCGGTGGGCGAGCTGGTGGAAATGACCGATGTTATCCGCGCCCTGATCTTGGACCGTCGCCCCGCCAGCGAGATCGCCGGTGCCGCCCGGTCGGGTGGCACGGTGCTCCTGCGGGAGGCCGCCCTGGAGAAAGCTCGTGCCGGGGCCACGACCGTGGCGGAGATCAATCGCGTGACCTTCGGCGAGTGAGGCGGGAAGGGCGGAGCGAGAGCGAAGGATGGCCTGGGGACTGGAGATCGAATCGGAGACGCTGCGGGTGTGCCGCGCCGAGGTGCGGCAGGGACGGCTCCAGCTTCGCCGGCGGGCGGAGGTTGCGGTGCCATCCGGGCTCATCCGGCCCTCCCAGAAGGACGGGAATGTGACCGACGCCGCCGCCCTGAGCGGGCTGCTGCGCGACCTGTGCAAGAACGCCGGCTGTCGGGGGTGGGTGCGGGTGGCCTTGCCCGATCCGGTCTTCAGCCTGCGAACCCTGACCAGCGATGAGTTGCCCGGGAAGCGCGAGGACGCCCAGCGGTTCCTGCGCTGGCAGGCCCGGGAGCTGCTCCCCTTCCCGGCCGACGAGGCCCGGCTGGACTTTCTCCCGTTGGGCCCGGGACCCGACGGGCGGGCGCGGGCGGTCTGCTTGGTGGCGCGAGACCGCACTCTCGCGGAGTACGAGCGAATCCTGGCAGACGCGGGCCTTCGCGCCGCCGTCCTGGACGCCCGGAGCATCAGCTTGGCCCAGGCCGCGTCGGCGCCCCTGGCCCGGGGGACGGCCGGGTTGCTCCACGTCGGGAGGACCTGGACCACGCTCCTCGTGGTGCAGGAAGGCCGGCCGCGATTCTGGCGGGTCCTGCCCGAGGGACTGCCCGGGTGGATGGGCGACGACCGGACACGCCTCCTCCGCGAGGTGGTGGATTCGCTGATCTTCTGCCGGGAATCCGAGGGGCTGGAGCCCGTGGAGGGAGTCACCCTGGCCGGCCTGGGTGCGTGGACAGCCGAGGTCGCCTCGGCGCTGGCGGAGTGGTTGGGGGTCCCCGTCACGATCCTGGATCTGTGCGCCGCGCTTCGCACCGACGGGCATCCGGACGATCTCGCCCAGTGGGGACCCGCCATCGGGGCGGCCATTCGACCATGTTAATCGCGGGATTCAATCTGGCCAGCGGAAACTTCCGCCGGGCGCGTCGGGATGTGATCTTGGGGACCTGCGCGGTTGCGGTGCTCGGCCTCCTCTTGGCGGGGCAGGTCGCCATGTGGGCCGTGGGCCGCGGCGAGCGAGCGGCCATCGCACTGCGCCTGGCGCGGATGGAGGGGGAATTCCGGCGCCATCAGGAGGAGCTGCGCACCGCCCTGGCCAGCGTCCCTGAAGAGACCATGAAGCGGTACCAGGGGAGAGTCAAGGCGTACAACCAGATCCTGGAAGCCTCGGCCTTCTCGTGGATCGGCCTCCTGGTGGAGCTGGAGCGATCCGTGCCGCCCTCCGTCTTCCTCAAAGAGATCTCTCCGGATCTGGCGACCGGCCGGGTGTCCCTGCGCGGGGTGGCGTCTTCCTTCGAGGATCTCAGCCTGTTGCTCCGCGGCCTGGAGGAGCGTCCCGCCTTCCGGGATGTCTTCCTGCTCCACCAGACGGAACTACAGAATCAGGTGGGGAGGCCCGAAGGACTGGAGTTCAGCCTGAGCCTGATCTATCGGGTCGGCGGAAAATGAGATCCCTCGACCCCCGGGCGCAGCGGCTCTGGCTGGTGGCCATGGTCCTCTTGGTGGCCAACGGCCTGGCCCTGGTCTTCCTGCTCCTGGCGGCTCGCGACCAGCGCCTCGGGCAGGAACAACAACTCCTGGATCTCCAGCGGCGCATCCGAAGCCTGCAGCGGGAGGGGGAGTCCAGCGACGTCGTGCTGGTCGCCTTCCGAGAGGTGGAGGAATTCGCCCAGGGGTTTCCCCCGCGGGCGGACCTGGTGGGGCTCATCGGCCGGCTCACCAAGCTGGGGCGATCGGTTGCCGTGAACATCCCGACGGTGGATTATTCGCCGTCCGAGGTCAAAGAAGCCGGTCTGACGAAAGTCACGATCAGCATGGCCGTGGAGGGCACCTACGGCAAGATCCGCCGCTACCTCTACGAGCTGGAGGCGATGCACCGTCACCTGGTGATCGAGCGGATGACGCTCACGGATCCCAGGGGCACCTCGGAGCTGCAGGTTCGATTGCAGCTCTCCGTCTATGTCAGGTAGGGGACGCGGCACGAGCCGGAGCACGGACGGATGGGCGAAAGCCGACAGCGATAGCGACAGGGACAGGGAATCGGAAGGTGCGCGCGCGGATGGACTCGCGAAAACGGAACCTCCTCATCCTGCTGACCCTTTTCGGCATCTGGGGCCTGATTTTCGCCTTCCGCTCTCCCTGGGGGGGCCCGGTCAAGTCGCAGCCTCGGGCGAGCGTGGGCACCAGCCTGCGGACGCCACCGGCCCAAGGCGGAGGGCTTCCCCGCCTGAAAAAGGAATTGCTGGTCCTGCCGCATCCGGCCTACCCTCCGGAGGCGCACAACCTCTTCGGGACGCCGCCGCCGCCTCCCCCCTCGCCGCAGCAGATCGCGGCAGCGGCAGCGGCAGCGCCCCAACCGCCACCGCCGGATCCTTTCCAGGAAGAGTCCAAGCGGCTGCGCTTCGTGGGGTTCGTGGAGGACGGGGACAAGGCGATGGCCTTCATCACCCGGGGGCCCGAGATCTTCACGGTCGAGGTGGGATCCACGTTTCTGGAGCGTTTCCGCGTCCAGGCGGTCACGGAGGACGCCGTTCTGCTGTCGTCCGTCTCCGGCGACAAGCAAGTGCGCCTCCCCCTCGTGGAGGAAGCGGCGTCCGGTCCCAAGCGCTGAGGCACGGAACGGAGGAAGGTCACCCATGGCCATGAGCATATCGCGCGCCGGTCGGGTCGGCTGCCTGGGCCTGATCCTCGTTCTGGGCGGCTCGCTGCTGGGCTGTGCGGCGGAAGTATCTCTCCAGCGCGGGGAGGAGCTGAGCACGGCCGGGCGCTGGGAGGAAGCGGTCAAGTTCTACCTGGACGCGGCCAGCCGGGATCCCCGGAACGTGGAGATTCGCCTGGCCCTCGCCCGTGCCATGCAGGAGGCGTCAGAGCAGTTGGTTCGGCAGGCCCAAGAACTGGTGAAGGACAATCGTGTGGATGAGGCCGCCGCGGCCTACCGTCGCGCCCTGAACTACAACTCCGAGAACACGGCGGCCCAGGCCGGGCTGGTCCGGATCACAGTTCTCCGGCAGGTTGACGAGCGCCTTGCCCGGGCGCAGGAACGGATGAAGAAGGGGGAGTGGCGGGCCGCCCAGATCGAAGTGGCCGCGGCGCTGCGGCTGGATCCCGACCATCCCCGCGCCAAGGAACTGCAGAAGGAGATCGCGCTGAACCTGAAGGCCGAGACCCCACCCAAGGCGGAGGCCGAAGAGGAACAGGCTGCCGCGCAGATGTTCTCCACCCAGCCGGTGACGCTCCGGTTCCGCGACACGGACATCAAAGAGGCGTTGGAGGTCTTCGCCCGCACCGCCGGGGTCAACATCTCCACCGACGAGTCGCTACCGGCCAAGCGGATCACGACCTACTTCAAGGACCTCCCCTTACGGGAGGCCTTCAACCTCATCCTGGTCTCCAACCGGCTCTTCGCGAAGCGGGTCGCCCCCAACACAGTGATCGTGGTGCCCGACAATCCCGGCAAGCGCCAGCAGTACGACGACCTCGTGGTCCAGACGTTCTATCTGAGTGACGCCGACGCCAAGGTGGCCGTGAACCTCGTGCGCACTATTCTCAACACCCGCCAGGTCTTCGTGAACGAGAAGCTCAACGCCCTGGTCGTGCGGGACACGCCAGACAAGGTCGAGCTGGTCCGGAAGCTTCTGGCAGCCAACGACCGAGGGGTGGGTGAGGTGGAGATCGATCTGGAGGTTTTGGAAGTGGATCTCGACCGCCTGGAGAACCTTGGCATTGATATCCAGCCCCGAACCCTCTCTGTGACCCTGGCCCCCCCGGCGAGCCTCCCCTTAACGGGGAGCATACTGAGCAGTATTTATCAAGGCAGCACGCTGAGCTTCACCGGTCCCTCCCTGGTTCTGAACTTGGTCAAGAACGATAGCAGCACCAAGACTCTGGCCAACCCCACCGTCCGCATCCTGGATCGCCAGAAGGCGCGGCTCTTGATCGGGGAGCGGCGCCCATTCCAGATCTCCTCGCTCACCAGCGTTCCCGCCATCGCGGGCACGGCCACCACGACTCCCACCGGGGCGGTGACGACCACGCAGACGAATGTGGAGTACCGGGACATCGGCCTCAAGGTGACCCTGACCCCGACCATTCACCTCGACGGCGAGGTCACGGTCGAGCTGAGCTTCGAGATCAGCAGCGTCGGGGCGGCCATCGCCGGGGTGACCGGGGGCCAGCTTCTCCCTCCTATAGAGACGCGGGACCTGGACACCTTCATCAAGGTCAAGAACGGTGAGACCCGCCTCCTGGGTGGGCTCCTGCAGACCACGCACTCCCTGGCCAACAGTCCCATCCCCTTCCTGAGCGATATCCCCGGGCTCGGCCGGCTGTTCGTCAACCCGAGTCAGGAGTGGACCCGAACCGATGTCCTGATTTCCATCACCGCCCGGATCGTCAAGGTCCTGGAGCGGCCGGAGCCTGAGCTGGAGACCTTCCAGTCCGGCACCGCCGAGAGCTTCGGACCCGCGGCGCCGGCTGTCCCCCCGGTTGCGCCGGCGCCGCCCTCGCCACCACCACCAAGCGCACCTCCCGCGCGGCCATCCGGTCCGCCCGGCGGGTCCCCGGGCGGCGCGCCACCCGGCGGTGTCCAACCATGACCCGATTCCCGTCTCGGGGCCCGCGGGGTCTGACGTTCATCGAGCTCCTGGTTTCCATCGCCGTCCTGGGCGTCTTGGCGGCAGTGGCTATGCCCCTGGTCCAGGTGTCCGTCGCCCGGACGCGCGAGCTGGAGCTGCGCCGGAACCTCCGGCAGTTGCGCGAGGGCATCGACTTCTTCAAGGCGGAGTACGACAAGGCCAGGGTGAACGCCGTGGACGCCCGGGAGGCCCTCAAGAAGAAGGTCTCGGCCGACCGGACCGGCTACCCGCTGACCCTGGACGAAATGGTGGAGACCAAGATCCTTCGACGGATCCCTCGCGATCCCATGACCCCCGATGGGAAGTGGGTCACCCGGTCCTTCTCCGACAACCCGGACTCCAGCCTCTCGGACGGCAAGGACGTCTACGATGTTCGGAGTGCCAGCAAGGCGGTGGCCCTGGACGGGACGACGTATGAGACCTGGTAAGACAGCGGGCAGCCGGCAGCGGGCAGCCGGCAGCACCCGCCGTCTGACGCTCGACGTCCGACGTTCGACACTCGGCCCTCGGCGCTCGGCGCTCGGCGGCTTCACCCTGATCGAACTGCTGATCGTCATCAGCATCATCGGGATCCTGGTCACCCTGGCGCAGCCGTACTACCAGCGGGCCGTCACGGCCGCCAAGGAGGCCACCCTGAAGGAAGACCTGTTTATCCTTCGAGACGTGATCGACCAGTACTATGCCGACAACGGCAAGTACCCCCTGGCGCTGAACGACCTGGTCGACAAGCAGTACATCCGCCGCATCCCCAAGGACCCCGTCACCGGGTCTGCCGAGACCTGGGCCCTGGTCTCCCTCACGGACGATCAGGGCCAGCAAGGCGGCATCTTCGACGTCCGGAGCGGCTCCGACGCGATCGCCCTGGATGGAACGCGCTACAGTGATTGGTAAACGGCAATTTCGAAATTCGAATTGCGAAATTCGAAATCGGGCCGGCTGGGGCCGGGCGTCCCCCCGTGGGGTCATCTACCCCATCCTCCTGATCGGCATCCTGGTGATCGGTGTGGCCACGGCCGGCGTGGCAGAGCTGTGGAGCACGCAGGTCAAGCGCGAGAAGGAAGACGAGCTTCTCTTCCGGCTGGGCGAGTTCCGGCGCGCCATCATCGGCTACCGGGCCGATCACAACCAGTTGCCCAAGAAATTGAAGGACCTCTTGGAAGACCGAACCCAGCTCCAGATGCGCCGCTATCTCCGACGCATTTACCCCGACCCGTTCACCGGCAAGGCCGACTGGAAGCTGGATCTCGTCGTGGACCGCAGCGGGATCGTGAGCGGCATTCAGGACGTGCACAGCCAGGCCCCGGGGAAGCCCCTGAAGGTCCTTGTAAGCCAAGTAGGCAAGAAGCAGGACAGCTATCGCGATTGGTGAGAAAGGAGGCTCTTCGTGCGAGAGCGAGAACGAGAGTTGGGCCGGCGCCGCCGGCGTCGGAAGGAGCGCCTGAAGACCCGTCGGAAGGCCGCCAAGGCGGGCAATCCCGCGGCAGCGGAGGCGAGTCGCCCCAAGGCCAAGCGCCGGTCCGAGGCCCCGGCCGGGGCCGCACCGCCCGCCGCTCCCCCGACCCCGCCACCAACGGAAGCGCCCGTGGAAGGGGAAGCCGGCCCCGGCGCGTAGCCGACATACTTCGTCGCCAAGGACGCGGACCGCGCCAGGGTTCCCCGGATCGTGGGGAATCGAAGGCACATCCCTGTCCGGTAGGGAGCGTGTTCTGGGGGCTTATTTGCTCTCACGAGAGAGGAGGTCGGAGTATCTCGCGGTTGGCAAGGCGTCGGCCCAGGCCCTGGCTTTGGCCTCACCGGGAAAGTGACGCGCCATGAACTCGACCGCCTCGTCCCGGGTGCGGAAGAGCCGCCAGGCGTGATTGGCGCTGCCGCCCATTTTCATCAGGGTGAAGAAAGGGTCCTCGGGCGAGGTCGGCTCGGGCAATGGCCGGCCACCCGCCTGCCCGGTCGTGCCGTACCACGCGACCGCGATTCCGTGGGCCGCCACGACGCGGACCCGGAGGGAGTCCTCCGAAGGCAGCGAGGCCGCATCCCGGGGTTCCTCCGGGAAGAAGATGGGGATGCGCGCGCGCTCCACGGCCGCGCTGGGCGCGAGGGGTGGGCCCGCTCCGTCCAGCAGTCGTTTGGTGGCATGGCTCACCCAGACCGTCCCCGCCTCGAAGACATCCAACCAGGCCTCTACCACGGTGCCCCTCGGCAGGGCGCACTGCCGCTCCCGAACGGTCCGACCGTCGTGAATCCGGTAGATTCTGCTCATGGCGACCCTTGCAATGCCCCGCAGCCTGGTTGCAGGAGGCCCGAGAGTGCCCGAAGGCTCTCGGCGATTCGCGGACCGTACCACGAGAGTAGCTTGCCATCCACCAGACGGAGGCGACCGGCGCTTACCGCCGGGACATCGGGGAAGGCACGGAACTCCTCCAGGTGTTTCTCTCCGAAGGGAAAGGGCTCATCCGGCAGGAGAATCACGTCCGGCCTTAGGCTTGCCATCTCCGCCAACGTGACCTTAGGGTATCTCTCTGGCCGATCGCGAAAGATGTTCTCACCCCCGCCGGTTCGGATGACGTCATGCACGTAGGTGTCGCGGCTCACCGTCATGTAGGGCTTGCGCCAGATCGGGCAAAAGACACGGACCGGCTCCCGCGCGGTCACAACGCGTTCCACCTCCCGCCGCGCTGCCTCGCATGCAATTGCGATCTCCTCTGCGCGGCCGCGTGTCCCCGTAAGAAGACCCAGATCCCGGATGAGCCGGATCCCTTCCTTCACCGTGCGAGGGGACGTCACCAGAACCCTGAGCCCTGCGGCCCACATCGCCTCCACATCGGATTCGCGATTCTCCTCAACGTTCGCGATGACCAGGTCGGGCCTCAGGGCAACGATCGCATCTACCCGGGGATCCTTCTGCCCACCGACCTTCGTCCTGGTGGCCACACCCACCGGCGGCTCGGTGCAGAACTTTGAGACGCCCACCACCCTCTCGCCCGCCGCGAGGCCGAAGAGGATCTCGGTAATGCTGGGAATCAGACTGACGATCCGGCGGGCCGGCTCCGCGAGCTCGAATGCCCGTCCAAACGCGTCCTTGACCGTGAAACTCATTCCCGATCCAGCAAATTCGAAATCCGCAATTCGCAATTCGAAATTGCGTTAGCCTTTGATACACCCGAGTGGCTTGAGCTTCGCCACCATCTTGGAGATGCCGGCGTTGTGACAGACCCTCACCACGTCCTCCACGTCCTTGTACGCCTCCGGCATCTCCTCCTTCACCGCATCACGGCCGGTGGCGCGGACGTACACCCCGTGTTTGTCCTCCAGTTCCCGCTCGATGGACCGCCCCTTCGCGGCCCGCACGGCCGCCGCCCGGCTCAGGAGCCGTCCGGCCCCATGACAGGTGCTGCCAAAGGTCTCCCGCATGGCCCCCTGAGTCCCGACGAGGACAAACGAGGCGCGTCCCATGTCGCCAGGGACCAGAACCGGCTGACCGATGCTCCGATACCGCTCGGGCAGCTCGGGATGCCCGGGCGGAAACGCCCGCGTGGCCCCCTTCCGATGCACGACGAGCTGCATCTTCCTGCCGTCCACCTCGTGCTCCTCGACCTTGGCGATGTTATGAGCGACATCGTACACGACCGACATCCCCAGGTCCCGGGGCGACTTTTTGAAGATCCGCTGAAAGACCTCCCGGGTCCAATGGGTGAGGCACTGCCGGTTGGCCCAGGCGTAGTTGGCGGCGGCCCGCATGGCGCCGAGATACGCCTTGGCCTCCCCGGAATTGACCGGGGTGCAGGCGAGCTGCCGGTCGGGAAGCTGGATGCCGTACTTCTTCACGGCTCGCTCCATGACGGCAAGGTGGTCGGTGCAGACTTGGTGGCCAAAGCCGCGCGAGCCCGTGTGCAGGAGCACTGTCACCTGCCCTGGGAAGAGGCCCAGGACGTTTGCTACTTGCTCGTCGTAGATCCGCTCCACCGTTTGGACTTCGAGGAAATGATTTCCCGAGCCCAGTGTTCCCAGTTGGTCGCGCCCCCGCTCGTGAGCCTTGTGGCTCACCGCGTCCGGATCCGCCCCGGGAATGCACCCGGATGCCTCCGTATGCGTCAAGTCCTCCGGCTCGCCCATCCCCTGCGACACCGCCCAGCGGGCGCCGTCCGTGAGCGGCTGCGTCTGATTCTCGCGGGTGAGGCGGACCTTGCCGTGCGATCCCACCCCGGTCGGGACCTCAGCAAAGAGCAGGTTCACCAACTCTTTGAGCCGCAGCAGGACCTCCGTCTTCGTGAGCTCCGTCCGGAGGAGGCGTACACCGCAGTTGATGTCGTAGCCCACGCCTCCCGGCGTGATCACCCCCCCCTGCTCGGGATCGGTCGCCACCACGGCCCCGATGGGGAGGCCGTACCCCTGGTGGATGTCGGGCATGGCATAGGCCGCTTTGACGATGCCCGGGAGCATCGCCGAGTTGGCGGCTTGCTCCAGCGACAGGTCGTGACGGACCTGCTCCATGAGCTTCTCATCGGCGAAGATGATGGCCGGGACGCGCATCCCCGGCTTGGCCTCGGGTGGGATCCGCCAGCGATACTCGTCAACGCGCTCGATCGGCACTGTCATCTTCCATCACCTCCCGTCTCAGGACCCTCTGTCCTGGAAGAGGAACGGTGCCTAGCGGGGAGCGTATGCGAATCTCTGGCCCTTGTCAAACGGGTCCGGCGTCCGCGGAGGGCCGCTCACTCAGGGCAGGATTCCCATCGGGAGCAAGATCCGGTCAGTCGGGCAGGAGTTCGTACTTGGTGTTGCGGCGGGCGGGGCGAAGGCCGGCGTCTTGCGAACACAGGGGACCCGGCCGTGTCTGCGCTGTCAAGACAAATCCCTCCTCCAATCAGTTTCGGTACTCGCCCTCCTGCTGCCCCCCCTTGTCCTTCGGAGCGCTGGGAGCCCCTTTCGTTTCCTCCCCCACGAAGCGATTCCATTCGTCGATGGCGCTCTGGACCGCGCGTTGGTGGTTCTCGATTTCTCGCTCCTGCTCCTTGACAAAGGCTTCGAGACAGGATCGGTAAAGCTCTACAGCAGCCCGGTAGGAGTCGAGCTGGAACTGCGTCGCAAACCGGGTCTGCTTCAACGGGGCGATGCATTTCTGGGAAGGAGAGGAGCCGTCGCCGTAGGCCACGGAACCAGAGAGCACGAGAATTGTCAGAAGCAGCGCGCCCAATCGTCGCATGCCGGTGCCGAGTAGCCCCGGGGACTTTCACCCCGAGGCCCTCACAGATCCGTACGTGACTGTCTCCAGTCATACGGCTCGTGCCACTCATCGAAGGCTGCCGCCTTCTGCCGATCCCGGCGAGCTCCTCCCGTTACCGGTTGGCCCGGGGGAATCGGTGGAGTGACCTGCCCCCTTCGCTCCCCAGGCGTTACCCTGGTTCAACGCTACTCCGGGGCAGTCCGCCCCTTGCCAGCGCATCGGTACTTTCGGCCTCGCGGGTCCGCCGCTTGGGCCTTTTCCCTTGGCATCACCGGCAAGGTTCTCACGTTCCATACAGGAGCCCAGATTGGGGTCACGCCACCTATACACCGGACACCACATGGCCAGTAACCAGGTTCCCGCCATGCTGCCCCCAGACCGAGGGTGCGAGTCTGGTTTTGATGTCGTCTAAAGGCTTTCGATGCGTCAGCAGTGGTTCGCTTGCGCTCGTCTCCCCAACCCCCACCTGACATGATCACCGTCACGCCTTTTCCCCTGACGCTCACCACCACAGCTTTTGGCTGCAGCAGCTCAGGGTGGTTTGGAGCCTCTGCCTGTACAGCGGCTCCGAAGGGCCCTCCTTCATCTCCTGTACAGCAGGCACCCCATGGTGCGTCGTGACGCAACACCCCCTATCCTCCGCCCTCTCCCCCACCTCGTACGAGAACAGGCTACCAGGTACAGCCACGTGCGCCAACCATTCCCTGCGGGGATCCCCCATGTGGGCGGGATTCATGGTCAGGCGACGGCTAGAATCTCGTAGCGGGTGTCGCGGCGGGCGGGGCGAAGGCCGGCGTCTTGGATGAGGCGCTCGATCTCGGCTAGCGGCACCATGAAGACCGCCCCCTCGGCCGTGACGACGTTCTCCTCGATGACCGTACTCCCCATGTCGTTGACGCCGTACTGGAGGGCGATCTGGCCGATCTTGGGCCCCTGCGTCAGCCAGGACGCCTGGATGTTCCTGATGTTGTCCAGCATCAGCCGCGAGATCGCGACCGTGCGGAGGTAGTCGAACCCGCTGGCGCGCCTGACGTTGGGCAGGTGGGTCCCCTCGGGCTGGAAGCTCCAGGGGATGAAGGCGCGGAACCCGCCGGTCTCGTCCTGCAGGTCGCGCAGCTTGATCAGGTGCTCGACCCGCTGCTCTACCGTCTCCACCGACCCGTACATCATGGTCACCGTGGAGGGGATGCCGAGCCGGTGGGCCGTCCGCATGAGGTTGAGCCACGCCGCCGCGGAGTCCTTGTGAGGGGCGATCTGCTCGCGCACCTCGTCCACCAGCATCTCCGCCCCGGCCCCCGGAATGGAGTCCATTCCAGCGCCCTTGAGGCGCGCGAGACAGTCCCCCTCGCTCAGGTTGGAGATCTTAGCCAGGTAGATGATCTCGGCCGGCGACAGCCCGTGGATGTGAATCGGGAAGCGCGCCTTGATGGCGCGGAACAGCTCCTCGAAATAGTCGATCTTCAGCGCCGGATTCAGGCCCCCCTGGATGAGGATCTCGGTCCCGCCCAGCGCCAACAACCCCTGAATCTTTCGGAAGACCGCCTCCCTCGGCAGGACGTAAGCCCCTTCGGCGCCGGGCAGCCGGAAGAAGCTGCAGAACTTGCACTGCACCCAGCAGACGTTGGTGTAGTTGATGTTCCGCCCGATGACGTATGTAACCAGACCCTCCGGGTGGAGGCGCCGGCGGACGAGGTTGGCCCACGAGGAGAGTTGCAGGGGATTCGCCTCGCGGAACAGCCGCACTCCATCCGCGAAGCTCAGGCGCTCCCCGTTTAGGATCTTCTCTTCGACATCCGCCAGTCCGCGATCCGCCGACCTTATGACCCGCTGCATTCGGCCCTCGGCTCTCGGCTCTTCTACCACATTGTACAGGGCATCGCGCTCCACCGGCTCGCGCCCCACCTCGGCGATGAGGTCGAGAAGCTCCGCCGTCCCCAGGACCTGCCGGTGCGAGGTCGTCCCCAGAGCGTGGGTGATCTCGTAGTGGGACACGGTGCCGTCGATGTCGTCGGCCCCGTACCAGAGCGCCATCTGGGCTACGGCCGGCGTGATCATGATCCAGAAGGCCTTGACGTGGGGGAAGTTGTCCAGGAGGAGGCGCGCCATGGCGATCTCCCGCAGGTTGGCGTAGCCGGTGGTGACGGGAAGATGCGACAGCTCGGTCCGGCTGGGGTCGAAGGCCAGGGGCACGAAGCACATGAACCCGCCGGTCGCATCCTGCAGCTCCCGGATGTGGAGCAGGTGGCGGACCTTCTCCTCCTGCGTCTCGATGTGCCCGTACAGGAGCGTGGCGTTGCTCGGGATGCCGGCGGCGTGGACCGCCCGGGCCACGTCGAACCAGCCCTGGTTGTCCAGCTTGGCGCGGAACAGCTCCTCGTGGACGCGATCGCTGAAGACCTCGGCGCCGCCCCCGGGGCATGCGGTGAGCCCCGCCGCCTTCAGCTCGGGCAGGACCTCCGCCAGGGACCGCTTGGCCGCGCGGGCGATCTGGGCCAGCTCGATCATGGTGAAGGCCTTGATCTGCGCGTCGGGCCGCGCCGCCTTCACGGCCCGCAGGAGGTCGAGGTAGTACTGGTAGGGAAGCTTCGGGTTGATCCCCGCGACCATGTGGATCTCGCGGATCGGCTCCCCGCCGTACTTGGCGACCCGGGCGGCCGCCTCTTCCGGGCTCAGGACGTAGCCGCGCCCGTCGGTGCTGTTCGGCGCGGCATAGAAGGAGCAGAACTTGCAGAGCTTGTTGCAGATGTTGGTGTAGTTGACGTGGAGGTTCCGGACGAAGTACGTCCGGGCGCCGCTCTTCCGCTCGCGCGCCAGGTTCGCCAGGTACCCCACGGCCGTGAGATCGGGCGTCTGGTACAGGTGCATCCCATCATCGAAGTCGAGGCGCCGTCCCTCCAGCAGCTTGGCATGGATGCGATCCAGCCCTGCCTGGCGGAGCTGGTCCAGGATGCTCCTCATGCCTTCCGCTTCTCCCGCCGGGCGCTGCGGGATCTCTCGGCGGTGGTCGTCCCTGGCAGCTCGTCTATGCGCTTCAGGACGGCCGCCGCCTGCGCCTCGTGACGCAGCCGCAGAGCTTCATGGTCTTCGGCCGAGAGCTTGCCGGACTTGAGGTCGAAGTCCAGCTCCTGGATGGCCGCGTAGATCGTCTCTTTCTCTGCCAAAAGATCGGCCAAGCCATCGGAAGGGTCAGCCCCTTTCGTCTCCGCCTCCGAGGGACGCCCCGCCAACAGGAAGAGCGGGGCCGCCACGAACGCGACCACCACTGCCGCGATCCCGAGCGAGATCACCACCGCCATTCGGCCTCCACCCTAGAACTGGCAACCCGGAGTTTTCGGTTCCCCCCGATTGCCCGATTGCCTGATTGCCAGATCGCCCAATGGCCGATTGGGCGATCAGGAGCCGGACGAGCCTTCCCGCTCCTTGATCTCGCGGCGGACCCGCTCCGCGTAAGCGGGGTCCAGCGGCGGTGCGGCCTGGTGCCCCCGCTGGGTCCACCGCTTGGCCGCCAGGTAGACGCCGCAGGCTCCCACCAAAAGGGCCGCAAATGGCAGGCCCCAGACCAGCAGGTTGAAACCCCGCTTGGGCGGCTCTAGCAGGACGAACTCTCCGTACCGGCTCACGAAATACGCCTTGATCTCTTCGGGGGTCTTCCCCTGCTGCAAGAGTTCCCGGATCAGGTTGCGCATCTCCTTGGCGAGGTCCGAGGGCGAATCCGCCACCGACAGATTCTGGCAGACCACGCAGCGCAGCTCCGAGGCGACGTCGCGGACCCGCTCGTCCATGTCCGGCGATGAGGATCCAGCCTCTGCCCTGGGCGGACTTGGCGCCACGGCCAGAATCGTCAGAGGGATCAGCAGGCCCGCGCACACGAGCGCCACGAGGGCCCATCCCCCTCGACGGCGGGCCGCGGTGCCCCCTGGTGCCACGCGACCTCTCCGGCGCAGCCCCATCTCACTTTTCCTCCAGGATGGCCCGGGCCTGCTCCTCGATGACGTCGGGGCTCAGGGCCCCCACCTGCTTGTAGGCGATCCGGCCCTGCCGGTCGATGAAGAAGGTCTCCGGGACCCCGTACACGCCGTAGTCGATGGAGATCTTGCTCCCCGGGTCGGGGCCGTTCGGGAATGTGAAGTTGAAGCGAGCCATGAACTCGCGCCCGTCGACCTCCTTGTCCTGGATATCCACGCCCACCATCATGAGGCCCTGGTTCTGGTACTTCCGCCAGGTGGCCTCCAAGAGCGGCGCCTCCTCGTAGCAGGCGGGGTAGCACCACGAGGCCCAGAAGTTCAGCACGACCGGCTTGCCCTTGAGCCCCTCCAGGGAAAGACTGTCCCCGTCGTAGACGGCGATGCGAAAGCCCGGCGCCGCTTTCTCCACCAGGGGAGACGGGATGGCCTTGGGATCGGTCCGGAAGCCGTAGGCCAGCAAGACGATCAGGGGCACGCATGCGAGGGGGATCAGCGCTTTCTTCCAGGACATGAGCGACTCCGCGCTCCCGCGTCAGCGCGGGACTCAGGCCGCCTGCGCCTTGGCCCGGCTGGTGAGCAGGGCCAGCCGCCGCTCCGGCAGGACCGCCACGATGACCCCCAGGAGGATCACGACGCCCCCGATCCAGATCCAGGAGATCATCGGATTGATGATGACCTTGATGGTGGCAGAGCTGCCGTCCCGCTCAAACGACGACAGGATGACGTACAGGTCCTCGCTCCAGTGGTAGCGGGCGTCCACGCTGGCAAAGGGCGACTGCTGGTTCGGGTAGAACCGCTGCCCGGGCGTGAGCTCGCCCAGGGGCTTGCCGTCCTGCGAGGCCGTGAGGTTGGCCCACACCAGAATGTGCGTCGGACGTTCTCCCGCCTCCATCCCGTCGAAGCGCACAGTGTACCGCCCGACCGTCAGGCTCTCCCCGGGTCTCAGGGTCTGTTCCCGTTCGACCTTGTACACCGAGGAAACGGCGATGCCGATGATCGCGATCACCACTCCGAGGTGCACGATCAGACCTCCGTACCGCCGCCGGCTCTTGAGCAGGAGGGTGCCGAAGGCCGTGAGGAAGGTCTCGCCCATCGTCCCGGCCCGGGTGCGGGTGGCCACCACGAACTCGAAGATGATGGTGCCGATGACGAAGAAGCAGAGGGCAAAGGCCGCCAGGGCCTCGACGTGGCGCATCCCCAGCGCGTACAGGACGGCCGTGCCGGCCGCGGCCCCCAGGATGGGCTTCAGGAAATTTCGCTGGAGGTTGTTCAGGGAGGCGCGCCCCCAGGCGATCAGGGGGCCGATCCCCATGAGCAGGAGCAGGGCCATGCCCAGCGGGACGCTCACCTTGTTGAAGTAGGGCATGCCCACGCTGATCTTGTTGCCGCGGACCGCCTCGGACAGGAGGGGGAAGATCGTCCCCAGGAACACCGTGAAGCAGATCCCCACCAGGACCAGGTTGTTCAGCAAGAACGCGCTCTCCCGGGAGACGATGGAGTCCAACTCACCGTGGCCCTTGAGCTGGTCCGACCGGTAGGCCACCAGGCCGAAGGAGAAGAGCAGGACCAGGGCGAGGAATGCCAGGAACATGACCCCCACCGGTCCTTCGGCGAAGGCGTGCACCGAGCCCAGGATCCCGCTCCGCGTGAGGAACGTCCCGAAGATCACCAGCGAGAACGTGACCGTCACCAGGACCAGGTTCCACACCCTGAGCATCCGCTTGCGCTCCTGGATCATCACCGAGTGGATGAAGGCCGTGCCCGTGAGCCAGGGCATGAAGGACGCGTTCTCCACCGGGTCCCAGGCCCAGTAGCCCCCCCAGCCCAGCGTCCGGTACGACCACCAGCCGCCGTAGAAGATCCCGCCGGTGAGGAACAGCCAGGCCACCACCGTCCATCGCCGCGTGATCCGGAGCCACTCCTCCGTGGGACGCCCCGTGATGAGCGCGGCCATGGCGAAGGCGTAGGGGACCGAGAAGCCCACGTACCCCGAGTACAGGAGCAGGGGGTGGATGAGCATGTCGGTCACTTCCAGGAGCGGGTTCAGCCCGCGGCCGTCGAGTGGGATGGGGAAGATCCGGGCGAAGGGATTGACCGCGAAGGTCATGAGGAGGAGGAAGAAGACGGAGATCCCCTGCAGCACCGCCTGCACGTACGGCATGAGCTGCCGGCACCCAGAGGGTCCCCGGTCGCTGTAGCGGGCGATCACCAGGGCGGCCATGAGGGACTGGAGCCACTCCCACAAGAGGATCGAGCCCTCCAGCGACCCCCAGAGGCCGGCGATCTTGTATCGCGTCAGGCTCTCCCGGGTGCTGTTATTGACCACGTAGCGCAGGCTGAAATCGCTAGTGATCAGCGCGTACTCCAAGAGGAAGATGGCCAGCGTCACCAGGCAGAAATGGGCCAGCACCGCGTTGCGGGAGCTGGCCAGCCAGTCCTCCCGCCCCTGCCGCGCCCCGAGGACCGAGGCCGCGGCCGCGTACAGCGTGACCCCCAGCGCCAGAAATAGCGTGAATCCACCCAGGGTGGAGATCATTGCTTGCCCTCTTTCAGAAGGGACTTGAACAGCTGCTTCTTGCCTTCCAGGCTCTCCGGGTGCGCCGGCGGCTTGTACTCCTCCGAGTGCTTGGCCATGATGGTGCTCGCCCGGAAGTAGCCGTCGGGCATCCAGGTCCCTTCCACCACGGCGCCCGCGCCCTCCTTGAACATGTCCGGCGCCGTCCCCGTGTGCCGCACGGACAGCGTCCCCTGCCCGTCCGTGAGCTGGAAGCTGAGCAGGAGGCTCTGCGGATTCCAGCGGACGGAGCCATCCACGACCATGCCCCCGACGCGCAGCGCCTTCCCCCGCAGCTCGTTCTGCTTCTGCGCGAGTTCGCTCGGCGTGTAGAAGTACACCATGGAATCCCGCACGCCGGAGTAGATCAACCCCAGCAGGGCCCCCACCACGATGAGGCCCGCGACCACGTATTTCAGTTTGCGCCCCTTCATCGGGTCCCCCGCCCGCCGTCCCCTTCCAGGGCGGCCAGCTCATCCCGCGCGTCGCGCAGGCGACGCTTCAGCAGGATGAGATACAGGAGGAGCGCCACCGATCCCACGCCGTATGCCAGCCCGATGAATCCCCAGCTACCCACGTCGCCCTCGCTTGAGTCGCGTTTCGGCCGCCCGGTGGCGGAGGCGCTCCAGGCGGATCCGCTCCAGCAGCAGGTAGGTGTACAGCAGGATGAGCCCCGCAAAGTTGATCGCCAGCGGCACCAGCATCACCAACGCCACCGAGGGGCCGCCGGGCCGCAGGATCGAGGAGGGCTGGTGCAGCGTTCGCCACCACTGGACCGCCAGGTGGTTCAGCGGGATGTCCAAGAACCCGATGATGGCCAGGACCGCCCCGTAGCGGGCGCCGGCCTGCGGCTCCTCGGCGAAAGCCCGCAGCATGAGGTACCCGACATAGATCGTGAACAGGATCGCCGTGAGGGTCAGCCGCGCATCCCAGGTCCACCAGACCCCCCAGGTCGACTTGCCCCAGATGGAGCCGGTGGCCAGCGTGATCCCGGTGAGGACCACGCCGATCTCGGCCGAGGAGACCGCCACGGCGTCGAAGCGCAGATCCCGCTTCCACAGGTAGAGGATGCTCGAACAGAAGACGACGAAGAACGCCAGATAGGCCGTCACGATGGACGGGACGTGCAGGTACATGATGCGCTGGACTTCTCCCTGCACCGCATCCGGCGGCACCACCGCCAGACCCAAGTACAGGCCGGTGGCCAGGACGACGACCGCCGCTGCCCCGAGGGCCTTGGCTGCCAACGATGGTCGGGCACCCGCTCTCCCTCGTTCCGACGCCCATGGAACAGCAGCGGCGACAGTTCTCTCTCCCATCACTCCTCCAGGACGAATTCGAACACCAGGGGGCTGACCACCAGGAAGATGAGATCAAACCCGGTGAGCAGCTTGAGCCAGTGGCTCACCTCGCCGAGGCGCCCGCCTGCCAGGATCACCTCGGTGGCGCGCACCGACCCGAGGATCACCGGCACCGTCAGGGGGAACAGCAGGAGGGGGAGCATCACCTCCCGCGCCCGGAGGTGGGCCGTCATCGCCGCCAGCAGCGTCCCGAGGGTCGAGAAGCCCAGCGTCCCGAGGAACGCCACCAGGGCCAAAGACGGCAGGTAGGCCCAGATGTCCAGGTTGTACAGGATGCCGAAGAGCGGCAGGATCAGCGCCTCGGCGGTGACCATGAACAGGACGTTGCCCGCCAGCTTCCCGAAGAAGATGGACTCGCGGTCGCCGGGGGTGAGCAGGAGCTCTTCGAAGCACTCGTTCTCCCGCTCGGCCTGGAAGCTGCGCCCGAGCCCCAGCATCCCGGTGAAGAGGAACGCCAGCCAAAGGAGCCCCGGCGCCACCTCCCGCAGTTTCTCCAGGTCGGGGCCCAGAGCGAAGTTGAAGATGAACAGCACCAATGCCGCGAAGAACAGCATGGCAGTGATCCGCTCGCGCGCGCGGAGTTCCACCGTGACGTCTTTCCACGTCATCGCCCACGTGCGCCGGAGCAGTCCCACGACCATGCCTTCAGCTTGCGCGCTCATGCTGCCCGCTCCCGGCCCTCACTCTGCATTCCACCCCACGAACGAACTGCGTACGAGCGTACGCATGTACGAATGTACGCGAGCGGACGCCGTACGTTCGAACTCTCGTACGTTCGTACGCCCTTGGTTTTCAGTTCATTCCGCATTAGGTGAGTCGGCGTTCTCCGCGTGCCGCCCGTACAGATCCCGCAGTTCTTCGGCGCTCAGTCCCTGCTTCTGGACGCGCAACGCCACCGCCCCGTCCCGCATCAGAATGAAGCGATCCGCCATGTCGTACGCCCGGGACAGGTTGTGGGTCGCCACGACCGCCGCCCCGCCCCGCGCCGCCACCGAGGCCACGTAGCCGTTGAGCAGGGCGATGGCCGCCTGATCCAGGGTGTTGTGCGGCTCGTCCAGGAACAGGAGATCCGGCTCGAAGAGGAGCATCTTGGCGATCACCAGCCGGCGCTTCATCCCGGTACTGAAGGTCCGGACCTTGGAGCGCGCCTGGCCGTCCAGCCCCACCTCGGTGAGCGCCTTCCGGATCGGCCCGCCGTCCACGCGCATCCCGTGCATCACCGAGGCGAACTCGAGGTTCTCCTCGGCGGTCAGATCCTCGTACAGGTGGTGGTTGTGAGAGATCATCCCGATCCGGCGCCGGATGGCGTCGCGCCCCTTCAAGAGATCCAGGCCCAGCACGCGCCCACCCCCGGCCGTCGGCCTGATCGCCGTGGCCAGAAGCTTCAGGAGCGTGGTCTTCCCTGCCCCGTTGGGCCCGAGCAGCGCCACCACCTCGCCCGGATCCACCCGCAGATCCACGGCATCCAGGGCGAGCGTCGTCCCGAACACCTTCGTGAGGCCCTGGACGTCCACCATGGCTTCGGCCATGCGCTCTGTCTCGCCGCCTATCCGCCCGCCTGGGGGGAAACGCACAGGCCGGGGCGGGCGCTTCGGTCCCCTCCCCCCATGACGCTCAGGCGATGGCCCAACGGCTAGTTCCGCTGGCCCGCCGGGGCGGGAAGTGCGGCCGCATCGTCCACGGCTCGCCGCGCGCGCGCCTCCCATTCGTCCAACTCGGGGGTGAAGTATTTCAGGCGGATCTTCTGGTATTCCTTCGTGCTGTACAGGAGGGCGTACTCGGTGATGCCGGTCGCCTGGCAAATGGCCGTGATGATCTCCTGGCAATCGCGCGCCTTCTGCCCGTGGACCATGGTGAAGATGCTGTAGGGCCAGTCCGGGTAGGTGGGCCGGAGATAGCAGTGGCTCACGGCCTTGAAGCTCCCCATGATCCGCCCGACTTCCTCCGTTCGCTCGGGGGGCACGACCCACACACCCATGGCGTTGGCGCGGAAGCCCGCTTCGCGATGGTACAGGACGGCGGCCATCCGCCGGAGGTATCCCTGCGCGGCAAGGTGCGCCGCCACCTCGAAAAGGACCGGCTCCGCAAGGCCCATCCGTTCCGCCATGGGCCAATAGGGCTCCGGGATCAACGGGATGTCCTCCTGCAGCTCGCGGATGGCGGCGATGTCGATCGGGCGCAGGCCGTCCCGGCCGGCCGACGGGCGACGCGCATCGGTGTATCCCCCCGCGCCGGACTCATCGCGCTCCGCCCCGTTCTTTCCCTCCATGTCTAGCTGCATCCCGATCTTGAAGAGGCGCAGCGTGGGCAGGACCCGCGTCGAATCGGCCCCGGCCATGGCATGCAGGTGCTGCACCGTCCACTCGAAGTCGCTCGTCGGCGGCACCGCCAGGGTGAACCAGAGGTTGAAGGCGTGGTTCCGCTGGTAGTTGTGACTGACCCCGGGATGGCCGTTCACCACCGCCGCGGCCGCGTCCAGTCTCTCCGGCTGGACGCGCATCGCCACCAGACTGCTTCGATACCCGAGGCTGCGGGTGTCGAAGATGGCACTGATCTGGCGGATGATCCGCTGCTGCTTGAGGGCGGCGATCCGGTCAATGACCGCAACTTCTGTGAGCGAACGTGGCGTACCCAGGGCCTGGAATGGGCGGGACACCAGCGGGAAATCCGCTTGGATCACATTCAGCAGTCGCTTGTCCAGATCATCCATGGAAAAGCTCCCCCCTCCGCACCGCCGCCCGCACCCCTTGCACCCCGGCTCCGGTGGGTCGGCAGGCGGACGGTGGATGATACTGGATTTGCCTCGGGCTGACAAGCGCTGCCTGCTTGCAGTGCTGGCGGAAGCATCGCGCGGAAACAGCCCCCTGGCCCCGCGATGCGCCTGAGGGAAAGCAGCCAGTACCCGCGGGGGGAGGGGAAGAGCCGGGAGCCGGGTAGCCGCGCGGGTGCCGGAGAGCCGAGGAACAGGCCGGAAGCGTGGCGGGGATGGAGGTCGAGGAAGGCCGCACTAGCGGCGCGCGGCGGCGCGCCGCGACGCGGCCGCCTCGAGCCTTGAGAAATCCGCCTCCGGCAGGCAAGGCATCCCGGGCGCGGGAGCGTAATCACGCCCCCCGGCCCCGTGAAAGTCCGAGCCGCCCGTCACCAAGAGTCCCCGTCGCTCGGCCAGGCGGCGGTAATGCCTCACCTGGCCGCGGGTATGCGTTCCGTGGTACGCCTCGATCGCGTCCAGCCCGGCCGCGACCAAGTCGGGGATCGCCTCGTCATGGTCGTGCAGGCCGGGATGGGCCAGCGAGGCCAGCCCGCCCGCCTCGTGGATCACCTGGATCGCCTCGACGACGGTCACATCGGGGCGCGGAACGAAGGCCGCCTTGCCCTCGGCCAGATACTTGTCGAACGCCTCGTCGGTGTTGGAGACGAAGCCACGCTGCGCCAGGACCCGGGCGAGATGAGGTCGCCCCACGTTTTCATTCATGGCGCAGGCCAGAACCTCTTCCGCCGCGACGACGATGCCCAGCGCACGCAGCCGATTGAGCATCGCCTCGAGTCGCGTACGGCGGGCCTCTCGCCTCTCGCGGAGGAAGCCGGGCAGCCGTGAACCAGCGGAATCGAAGAAATAGCCCAGGAGGTGCAACTCAAATTTGTTTCGCCACATGGCGGAAAGCTCAACCCCTGGGATCAGACGAAGACCCAGGGCGCGAGCGCGCGCCTCAGCCTCCCCCAGAGCTTCTAGCGTGTCGTGGTCGGTGATGCTGAATACGTCCAGGTGGGCGGCCCGGACGGCTTGCACTAAGGCCTCCGGACTCAGCAGTCCGTCCGAGGCCGTCGTGTGCGTGTGCAGGTCAATCCGCATTTTCCCGCGAGGCCGAGGGTGACCCACAGGAGCAACGGCGTGAGGTCATCCCCATGCCAACGGCGTACGAGTGTACGCACGTACGAATGTACGCCGCTGCTTGCACGCTTGCAGGCCAGCATGCTGGCTTGCCAGCTTGCCAGCCTGTATTTCGTCCCTTCGTCCCCTCGTACCTTCGTACGCCCTCTCTTGTCGTGCCGCTTCTCGGCTCGCGGCTCGGGGCTCTAGGCTCTCACCTCTACCCCTGCGGGAACGCCTCCCGGAACTTGGCGATGCTGTCCACCGAACTCCGCGAGAGTAAGATCACGTCCGAAAGCAGGGTGATCAGTTGATACCCGCGGTCGTACAGAGCCTTGGCCTGCTCCCATCCGCCGGAAATCGTCCCCAGCGGGATGCCCAGGGCCTTGGCCTTCGCCTCGACTTTGGCAATGGCTGCCTGCACCTCCGGGTGGCCGGGATCCCCGAGGTGCCCCATGGAGGTGGACAGGTCCATGGGGCCGATGAAAAGGACGTCCACACCTGGGACCTTGCCGATCTCGTCCAGGTTCTCGACGGCCTGGGGCGTCTCGACCTGGAGGATCACCAGGATCTCGTCATTCGCGCGCTTGAGATAGCTCACGGTATCCCGCCCGAACCCCGCTGCGCGCGGGCTCCCCGCGATCCCTCGCACGCCAACCGGCGGGTACTTGCAGGCCTGCACCGCGGCTATCGCCTGCTCCCGCGTGTTGACCGAAGGGACCATGACGCCGTAGGCTCCGGCATCCAGGATCCGCTTGATCCACACCATGTCGTTCCACGGCGCGCGCACGATGGGCACGGCCCCGTATCCCCCCATGGCCTGGAGCATCGCCAAGAGCGTCTGCATGTCACTCGGGGAATGCTCCATGTCGATCAGAATCCAGTCAAAGCCCGCCCGGCACAGGATCTCCGTCGAAGCGGGGCTGCACAGTTGCGACCAGGCTCCCGCGGTCTTCTTTCCGGCCTTGAGCATTCGCTTGACGCGGTTCTCAAAGAGTTCGGCCATGGGTTTCTCCTTTGAATCCCCTCCGGTGATTGTTTCAGCTCGTGGTCTGATCGGTCTGGCGAGAGAGCGTACCCGCCTTCACCGCATTCGTCCAGCCGGAAGGAGGATCGGGCTGCTGAACCAGACAACTCCCTGTGAGGGGGGCCCTTCGCGCCAAATGCCTGTCGATGGAGATGGGGTGGGGTGCGGGACCTCTAGCTGCCGGCCCAGGATCCATAGACCGAGGAATATCCGACGGAGCCGCCGATTCCGGTGTTGGTCACAAATGGAACGGGATAGGTTCCTGCGGCACCGGTGCCTTTGCTGTAGATGTATATGTCGTCGGCGTATCCAGGCGGCAGGCCCCCGGCAAGCGTCGGGGAGAGGACATATGGAACTCCCCACGGATCCGTGTCGCTGACGTTGGTCAGTCCGGCATCGCGGATCGCCTGGATGCTGGTCGGGTAGACGTTCTTGTCGGTTGCGAACACAATGGCCTGGGTCACAGCGTTTCTCGTATCCGCGGCAGCCCGGCTATATTTCGCCTTCCGCTGGGCACTCAGGAGGTTGGGGATGGCGATGGCTGCCAGGAGGCCGATGATGACCACGACGATGAGCAGCTCGATCAGGGTGAACCCTTTCCCCGTCTTGCGCGGGAGTCCGGTCATCTCTACGCCCTCATGATTATGGATGAAAATCGAAGGTACGGTCCTCCCGTCGTGAAGCAGGTGTCCCGCAGTCATACACTGAGTCTACACTTTCCCAAGCAGTATCCATGCCACCGCTGCACGGCCGTCAGGCCAGTAGCCGCAAGGGCTGTTTTCACCAGAAAAGACAGGCACTTCCGTAATCGGATTCCCCTTCTTTGCCTTGTCCCTGCGTCCCTGGAAACCAGGTGCCATTCTTCTCGGTATGTAAACAGTTTGACCCGCCACGGACATTTTTTGTCAGGGGAATCTGGGGGCTAATATACCGAAACTCCTTACCGCTAACAACTGCAGATATCCGAACCCACCCGCTCACTGGTCCACATCCTGCGGCGATACTGGATGGCAGGCAAACACACGAATTGCGCTTGGGTTCATGCTCACGAGATTGCCGAGCGAAGAATGGGGTCATCCCGCGGCTTCCCTATTCCGGCAGGAGGGTCTAGTCCGGGAAGCGGATCTTGCACTTGAGTCCGGCGGGGAACCGATAGCCGCGATTCGGAAGCTGCAAGCGCCCCCCGAACGTGCCGGTCTCCTCCTGACCCGCCCGTCCCCTCTTCCTTCCCCTCTTCCGGCTTGACAGCCGCCGCGCGATTGCGGCATGCTGGGGCCAGTCGACGATCGGGCGTCCAGACCCCCGGAGGACGACGCCGTCGGGCCCGACGGGGGGGCGCCGTTTGCGACAACCGGCGAGACCTTCTACCCGGAAGAGACATGACCAAGACGATGAGCGACTCCAATCAGACTGTGGACTTCATCCGGGCCGCGGTGATGGAGGATTTGAAAGCCGGCCGCTACGCCCGCGTCCACACCCGCTTCCCTCCAGAGCCGAACGGGTATCTGCACATCGGCCACGCCAAGGCCATTTGCATTGACTTCGGCATCGCGGCGGAATTCGGCGGCCAGTGTAACTTGCGCTTCGACGATACTAACCCGGTGAAGGAGGAGGTGGAGTACGTCGAGTCCATCCAGCAGGACATCCGCTGGCTGGGCTTCGACTGGGAAGACCGGCGGTACTACGCCTCCGATTACTTCGAACGGTTGTACGCGTACGCCGTCATGCTCATCCGGAAGGGCAAGGCCTACGTGTGCGACCTGAGCGCCGACCAGATGCGTGAGTACCGCGGCACGCTCACCGAGCCGGGCCAGGAGAGCCCGTACCGGAACCGGCCGGTGGAGGAGAACCAGGACTTGTTCGCCCGCATGCGGGCCGGAGAATTTCCGGACGGCTCGCGCACCCTGCGCGCCAAGATTGACATGGCCTCCGGCAACATCAATCTGCGCGACCCGGTGATGTATCGCATCCTCCGCGCCTCGCATCACCGCACGGGCGACACGTGGTGCATCTATCCGATGTATGACTTTGCCCACGGCCAGTCGGACTCCATCGAGGGCATCACCCACTCGCTGTGCTCGCTGGAGTACGAGGATCATCGCCCGCTGTACAACTGGTATCTCGACGAGTTGGAGATTTACCATCCCCGCCAGATCGAGTTCGCGCGCCTCAATGTCTCCTACACCGTGCTGAGCAAGCGCAAGCTCCTGCGGCTGGTGCAGGACGGGCACGTGATGGGCTGGGACGATGCGCGCATGCCCACGCTCTCCGGCCTGCGCCGCCGGGGGTACACGCCGGAGGCCATCCGGGATTTCTGCGACCGGATCGGCGTGGCCAAGAAAGACAGCACGGTGGACATCGCCCTGCTGGAGCATTGCCTGCGCGAGGACCTGAACAGGCGGGCCCCGCGCGTGATGGGCGTGCTCAAACCGCTGCGCGTGGTGATCGAGAACTACCCCGAGGGGCAGGGAGAGGAACTGGCGGCGGTAAACAACCCCGAAGACCCGGGCGCCGGGACGCGCCTCGTCCCGTTCTCGCGCGTGCTGTACATCGAGCGGGACGACTTTCGCGAGAACCCGCCGCCCAAGTATTACCGTCTCGCGCCGGGGCGCGAGGTCCGCCTACGCTACGCGTACTTTCTCAAGTGCGTGGACGTGGTGAAGGACGGGCAGGGGAACGTCGTGGAGCTCAGGTGCACCTATGACCCGGCGACGCGCGGCGGCGATGCGCCGGACGGCCGCAAAGTGAAGGCCACCATCCACTGGGTCTCGGCGGCGCACGCCGCGCCGGCCGAGGTGCGGCTGTACGACCGACTCTTCGTGAAAGAGGATCCGGACGATGCCCCCGGGGGCAAGGATTTCCTGGCGAACTTGAGCCCCAACTCGCTGGAGGTTTTGAGCGGGTGCCGGGTCGAGCCCGGCCTGGCCAAAGCCAAAATCGGGAGCATCTACCAGTTCGAGCGCCAGGGTTATTTCTGCGTGGACCCCGATGCCGCCAGCGGAAAGCTGGTGTTCAACCGGGCCGTGTCCCTGAAAGACGAATGGGCCAAGATCGAGAAGGCCCAGCGGGCCGGATAGCCCCATCGGCCTCGGCAGTCTCCGGAGCACTGGGTGGCAAAGAAAAGGCGCGGGGCTCATGGAACCCCGCGCCTTCTTCATATCGTGGTGGCCCTCTCGGCTCGAGAGGGGAGCTGCTATACTTTCGAGCCGTGTTGCTTGGCTGTTCGTTGTGATCATGAGGGGGACAATACGCTCGAGGGGGCTATCCACTTCGCTCTCGTAGTGCACAAGGAACGGGATGGGAGCGTTCTATATAGGACGTCATAAGTAATACAGCATAATTCTGTTGAATTCTCGTCGTCCCTCGCGTATTTTAGGCTTGAGGAGGGACACGAGATGAGACGTTTGGAGATCACCGATCGCGAGATGATGCAAATCGCCTTGCAGAACGAAATCCTCCGGTCCGAAGAGGCACGGTATGATCACCGGCTCCACGGAGTGTTGCTCGTCTCTCACGGCATGTCCTGTTATGAAGTCGGCGGGGTGTTCGGACATGATCCGACCACCATTCAGCGATGGGTCCGGAGTTTCGAGACGAGAGGGTTCAGCGGCTTGCAGGACCAGGAGCGACCGGGGCGTCCGCAGCGGCTGACGCCCGAGCAGTTGCCGCGCGTGAATCGGGCTCTTCGGACCTCGCCGCGCGCGTTCGGATACGCCCAGAACCTCTGGGATGGGAAGCTGTTGTCGCACCACCTCGCCCAGGCCGAGCAGGTGGTGTTGGGCGTGCGCCAGTGTCAACGGTTGTTTCATCACCTGGAGTTCCGGCTGCGAAAACCGCGGCCGGTCATTGCCCGGGCGAATCCGGAGGCGCAGCAGGCTTTTAAAAAAACGCCGCCGGCTGGCCCGAAGAGACGACGTGGATCTGTGGAGTCTGGATGAATGCCACTTCCAGCAGCATGGATCCCGAGCCACCATGTGGGTGCCCCCAGAGGATAAGGATCCCATTCTCCTGCTGGCGCCGACCCGCAAGTCGGCGGCCTTATTCGGTGCGGTCAACGTCAGCACGGGGAAACTGGTGACTCAATTTGACCCGAAGTTCAATGCCGTGACGTTTCAAGGCTTCCTTGGCCGGCTGCTCCGACACCGACGTAGGGCACGGGAGATGGTGATCCTCCTCGACAATGCGAAGTACCACCACGCGGTCGTGCTCCAACCGTTCCTCCGGCACCACCGCCACGAGCTGGCCTTGGAGTTTCTCCCGGCCTATAGTCCCGAATTGAACCCGATCGAGCGGGTCTGGAAGCTGACCCGAAGGCTCTGCACGCACAATACCTATTTTGAAAGGCTTGAAGCTCTAGTCGATGCGGTGGCCAAACAGCATATGATCTGGAATGCTCCCAATGATACATTGCGGAAATTGTGCTGTATTATTTAAGACGCCGTGTATAGTTTGATTTGTACACCCGCCGCGAGTAGGATTGGCGCACGATCTTAACCAATACGGGGGTGCGCCGTGAACGAGTGGGTCAAGATCGTCGGGCGTTCGATTCGTCCGGTACTTGCCGTCGCAAAGTTTCTGATTGATTTTGCCCAAGAAACGCATCCGATGAACTTCGAATCGTGGGGATTCTGGCTCATCGTTTTATGTTCATGCGTGTACGGGGTATGCTCACTCACGATTTAAATGGTGCGTCTTGAACGGCGGATGAAAAAGCTAGAAGCGCAGCGAACTAGAGAAGGGAGAGAAAATCCTCCCGCCCCATGCGGCGCTCCTCCCTCTCCTGGGGAAGACGACCATCCAGGAACTCGCCGCAGTGTCCGAGCGGGCCTCGCTCTTTTTCGGCGTCGACTCGGCGCCTATGCACGTTGCGGCGGCTATCGGCACCCCGGTCGGCGCCCTCTTCGGCCCGTCCGGTGTCTTCCACTGGCGTCCCTGGGACAATGATGCGGCGGAGCTCGGCGGAGCCACTCCCTATTCCCGGCGCAACGGCATCCAGTCCTTCGGGCGGCACACGGCCGTCCAGCGCGACTGGGAGTGCGCTCCGTGCGGCAAGGACGGCTGTGCAGGGAGCAAGGTGAGCCGCTGTCTGGAGGAGATTGCGCCCGGCGAGGTGCAGGCGGTTCGGCTGGAAAAACTGCAAGCCAAGGTGTCCGGCTAACGTGGCAAACAGGATTCTGCATACGGAATGGTCGTCCGGCTGGGGCGGGCAGGAGCAGCGGATCATCATGGAGTGTGCCAAGCTCATTTCCCGCGGGCACACGGTGCTGATCGCCTGCCAGCCCGGGAGCCCCCTCTTTCGGAAAGCGGCCGAGCGGGGGATTCCCGTCGAGCCGGTCGTCATCCGGCGAAGCTACGATCTGCGGGCCATGTGGAATATCAGCCGGATCATCCGTAAGCACGGCATCTCCATCGTCAACACCCACAGCGGCAAGGACAGCTGGGTGGGGGGCTTTGCGGCGAAGCTGGCGGGAGTCGACCTCCTTATCAGGACGAGGCACATCGCCTTACCCCTGTCAAATAGCCCGCTCAATTTCATCCACCGGATGGCCGACGGCATCATCACCACCGGCGAGCATATCCGCCAGGCGATGATCGACCGCAACCGGATACGGCCGGAGAGAATCGTCTCCATCCCGACCGGGATTTGCCTCGACCGTTTCACCCCGGACGTTGATGGAAGCCGGGTGCGGGACGAACTCGGCTTATCTCCTCAGGACATGGTGGTTACCATGGTGGCCGTCATCCGGCGGCTGAAGCGGCATGATGTCTTCATTGCCGCGGCACAGCTTCTGGGGGAACGCTTTCCGAACGTCAAATATCTGGTTGTGGGAGATGGGCCTGGTCTGGAAAAAACGAGAAAGATCTCCGAGGATTCGAGGGTCGGAGACAGGGTTGTTTTTACCGGGCATCGCGATGACATTCCCGAAATCCTTGCTGCTTCCGACATCTTTGTCCTGACCTCGGAGAAGGAAGGGGTGCCTCAATCCATTGCTGAGGCCATGGCCATGGAAAAAGCCGTGGTGGCGTCTCCCATCGGCGGGATACCGGAACTAATCAGAGACGGGGAAACCGGGCTGCTTGCCGACTCCTGCAATCCGGAGTCGTTCGCTGCTGCGATTGCCAGGCTTCTGGAGAATATGCCCTTGCGGCGCCGTCTTGGAGAGGCCGCGCGGCGTCATGTGCTGGCAGGCTTCACCGACGAGACGATGGCCGCCCGGACCCTGGATTTCTACGATCGCCTGCTGCGGAGAAAAAGCGGTTGACAGCCACGCGCTGAGATTACCCGGGAAAAGCATTTTTTGAGTATTGTTCCGATTTTGCCGACTGGAGTGATGCATGCGCCCCATCCCCGTCCTGATGTACCACCATGTGACCCGTCATCGCAGTGACATGCTGACGGTACGCCCCGAAGTCTTTGCCGGGCAGATGCGCTATCTCGCCGAATCGGGGTATCGGACCCTTAAACTCGATGAACTGGTAAGCCATATTCTCGGCAAGTGTGTCGTTTCCGAAAAAGCTGTCGTCATCACGTTCGATGACGGCTGGCTCGACAATTACCTGTTTGCGTTTCCGGTTCTTGAGCACTACCGGCTTAACGCGGCAATCTTTCTCGTCACCGACTGGACAGCCGCCGCCTCGGCAGGAGCCGGCACCCTCCCGGACGACGTGCCGACGCACGAGGAGTCGAAGGCTTTCGTTGCTCGTGGGGATGCGGCAAAGGTCATCCTTGGCTGGGATATCGTACGGAGAATGGAGGCGAGCGGATTGGTGGAGTTTTACTCTCACGCAGCGAGCCATGGCAAATGCGCGACGCTCGACCGGGAAGAGCTGGCATGGGAGATCCGCGAATCGAAGCGGGTACTTGAGCAGGAGCTGGGGAGGCCGTGTCCTTACCTGTGCTGGCCCAAGGGGAGCTTTAACGATATGGCGGTAGAAGTTGCGCGGGAGGGGGGATACGAGGCCTTGTTCACTACGGTTCCCGGGGTTGTCGGGCCGGGTTCGGACCCTTTCAGGATCAGGCGCATTGTTGTCAAGGACGATATAGCCTGGTTCACGAAGAGGATGAGGGTCTATACCAACCGAGCCCTTTCACGGCTCTATCTCAGCATCAAGAAGCCCTGATTCGGTCGTTGATGCCCCATACACGACCGTTAGCGGATAAAGAACCGTCCGGTTCGTTATGAATAGGGCAGTTGTTTACGAGAAAGCTTACGTACAAGCCAACCGACCGGAATCAAGCGCTATGTAATAGCAGATATCGCAATTTCTGCAATATCGTAATTCCGAGTCTCCAAAAAAAGCAGTTGCGCCTTGTCCCCCTTGATTATTCTTTCTACATCCTACTCCTCTTCATTCCACAATAATCCTGAATGTCGGCGATTATGGTTTTCTTGTTCTAGCCGACAGATAGTATAGAGGGCAACTTGTGTACACTTTTTGTCCTCCTACTTTTTATGTTCTTCCTCCCCTCCTCCAGGTTTTCCTTGAGGCCGAGCGTGTTGGGGTTGCTGAGCCTGAGGTCTTTGCTCGTGTCTCTGTGGTTGCTGACCTCTCTCCTGAGGTTGTTGTTTTGGCCGCTGACCTTTCTCCTGAGGTTGTTGTCTTGCCTGCTGAACCTGAGGTTGTCTTTGCTGCCGATGTTGCTGCACCTCAGGCCGCTGTTGATATTGCTGTTGCCTTTGCTGCCTTAGTGCCTGTCTCTGTTGTTGTGGTCGAGGTTGATAGCCCTGGACGCCCCAAGTTCCTTGCCTTTCCCAATGTCGATCATTATGCCAGCTCTTCCAGTTCTGTTGAAGTTGTTGGTTGGGAATCCGTCCGTAGTTCCACGGGTGCCCGTACCAATTATGGTCTCTGTAGTATCCTCTCCAACCTGGGTCTACATCAAAATAAAACCTTGGAACATTGTGATAATAACCCCAGCCCCGGTCATAATAATGTGAGCGATACCAACGACCCTCCCATGGACGCCACCACCAACCATTCCAGAAAAACATGTCTCCGGCGATATCCGGAACAACGTAAACATCATTCGTATCAGGCATCACTATCACATCCGGGGGTGCCGCAAATACGATGGGTGGTGGCAGAGGAATATTAACGTTAATAGCGACCGCTGCCATCGTTGGAAGAGGAACGACAAGTACCAACGCCAAAAGCAGTGTTCCCAAAAGTAACTTTGTCATGTTGTTGACTCCTTCTCCACCTTTCTGAAAATGGTATTTTGGGAAAATGTTTCTGATCTGTGATATGGGAGGCAAGAAGAATTTTAAGAACTTCAACTTGCATCCCCGCGGCACAATTAGTCAGGTGCCACGGGGTTCTCAAACAGTTCCGATCTCAGTAGAGCACGGACCCCCTACTCGCCTTTGCGTGTTTGCTTCACTCTACTCTTCGCAGATGTTGCCCTCCGCTTCGCCCAGTACGCCTTCATTCTTCGGCTTACCGCCTTTCGGTTGGCAGCACTCATCCGATGCCGCTTCCCCTTTGCGCGAGTGGACGAGACACGGGTTGCTCGGTGCGTGTTGGCTAATGTCCTAAGAGCAGCATGGACTGCCATGATTTGAGCATCGACGTTCTGTTTCTCCACCTCTAATTGCCGGAGCACTTTTGTCAGAGATGCCGTGAGATCTGCTAGCATACAGTGATCCTCCGATAATGCGGGTTGAAAAGAATCCCAGGCTGATTAAGCTTTTTTACTCATATCACGCGTAAGGATTCGCCAACACACCTCTACTATATACAGTAGTTATCCGGTATATGTCAACTCCGGGTGGATGCGAGGGGGAGATCCATCTTGTCGCCAAGAGGGATGATCGGGGATGTTGGCCTGCCCCCAGTGATTGGTCCACCCGCAATGTTAGTTCAAGCCGGCTCCTAACGCCAGCGCAGGGAGCGGCTGCGGGGCGAGCGTGGGGAACGCACGCGCCTCGGGAGCCGGGGGCCGATAGCCGAGCGCACTGTGGGGCCGGACCCCGTTGTGGGTAAGCGGCCCCCGCTGGCCCCTGAAGACCGGGGCGCCGTGTGAGCCATCCTCCTGTCAACGGGCATCCAATTTTCCCCAGGTATGGGCATCGAAAATTCCCCAGCCGTCGTCCGTTTGGTGGGTTACGCACTGGCCTCCGCACCCTTCAGGAGGCCGGCCTTGATCTTCTCCTTGAGCCGGTAGCTGTCCCCGCGGATGGTTACGGTGATGCCGTGGTGCAGAAGCCGGTCGAGGATGGCCGTAGCCCAAGCGGCAATCCCCGAGCCGGAGGCCGGCCACCTCGGAGGCGCGGAGGCCAGAGGAGAGCAGCGTGTCAAGTAAGGCCCAGGACCGAATGGCCGTCACGGTGCCGCTCTCCTTCGCGTGGAGGGCCCTGGCCTCGGCAGATCGCCGGAGGCGGATCAGTTCCTCGGCGGTGAGGGAGTGGATCTCGTGCTGCGTGGTAGGCATGGCGGCATCTCCTCGCATCGCCTCTGGCCCAACCGCCTCCTGCCGCGGGCCGGCGCGGAGATCCTTGCCCGGGACACCCGGAGTGGCTCCCCCCAGTAGCCGCCCCGGGGGGATCGGTCGTCAGGCCACAGTGGTTGCTGGGCGGCCTCGGGCAGAACGGGCTGTCTGGCGGCGGTCCGCAGCCGCCCGCCGTTGCTCCCCCGTCCACGCCCGGCTCAGGATGCCCTGTTTTTTCCCCGTGGGGCAGCGTCCAAGCCGGGAAGGTTCCACGATCTCTCTCGGGTGGCTAGGGGTGTGTGTGGTAGCCATGCGCCACACGATTTTTCCTGGGGGGCGAGAATTGAAGGGCGCACCGGCTCCCGCAGTTTCGTCCGTTGGCCCTCGAAGAAAATCCGCCTCGCTCCCGGATGCGCCCCCATGCCCCCGGTGGCCGTCGCCGATTCCGGTTGCGCGGGGGTCCGGCCGTTTGTCAAGCCGCGTTCACTTCACCGCCCCGATGGCCCCGTGCCGATCATGCCGTGCGTCCCAGGCGGGAATACCGGCCTTCTTCACGACCCACAGAACGGTCCGGTACGAGATCCGGAGGGTGTCCGAGATTGCCTGCCTGGAGACACCCTCTCTGGCGAGGCGACAGATTTCGCCGTCCCCTCTGATTTCGCTGGACGCGAGACGAGCCCTATGGTACCTAGACGGAACCCCGGGGCGGGAGCCCCTCAGGGTCAGGCCGTTGTGCGCAGAAAGGACCGTGTATGGCAGAGCTATCGGGAGAGAGGCGGATACAAGGGCTGGGCCGCCGCGTCCGGCAGCGGCGCCAGGTGAGCGACCCGTCCAAAAGTCCGACCGGCCGCGATAGGCGGAGTAGTTTCGAACGACGAAAGGCATTGCGCCGGACCTCCGACCCCGAGCGAACGAATCTCTGGCAGGGCGAAGAGATGGAACCACCGGCCCAGAGCATCCTGGCCAGGCCCGTCCCAGAACGCCGCCGGGAGCCCCGCAGGCGTCTCACCCGACAGTCCGCCGTGGATTTCATTCCCGGCGGACGGGGCCTCCTCGTGGATATCAGCCCGCAGGGGATATTGGCTGCCCACCCCTTCCTGCTCCGGCCAGGACAGTCGTGTCTGGTTCGAGTTGCAGCCGGCGGGAAGCATTGCACGGTCCAAGCCGTCGCCCGTCGGAGCGTCGTGGTCAGCTCGAAGGAGTTTCCCGGCCTCGCCGACTCCGCCCCGGGGGGTCTCATCTACCAGACAGGGCTCGAGGTCATCAGCCCGCCGCCGGCCTTCATCGCGATCTACACCCTCCTGACCACCGGCCGCGCCGCAGCACCCGCTGGCCCGTGAAGACCGGGGCGTCGTGTGAGACATCTTCCCCCCTGGCCCTTGTCTTTCCACCCTTGCCCTGGCGGACCACCAGCGAAGCTTGGCCGTAGCCCAAGCGGCAATCCCCGAGCCGGAGGCCGGCCACCTCGGAGGCGCGGAGGCCAGAGGAGAGCAGCGTGTCAAGTAAGGCCCAGGACCGAATGGCCGTCACGGTGCCGCTCTCCTTCGCGTGGAGGGCCCTGGCCTCGGCAGATCGCCGGAGGCGGATCAGTTCCTCGGCGGTGAGGGAGTGGATCTCGTGCTGCGTGGTAGGCATGGCGGCATCTCCTCGCATCGCCTCTGGCCCAACCGCCTCCTGCCGCGGGCCGGCGCGGAGATCCTTGCCCGGGACACCCGGAGTGGCTCCCCCCCAGTAGCCGCCCCGGGGGGATCGGTCGTCAGGCCACAGTGGTTGCTGGGCGGCCTCGGGCAGAACGGGCTGTCTGGCGGCGGTCCGCAGCCGCCCGCCGTTGCTCCCCCGTCCACGCCCGGCTCAGGATGCCCTGTTTTTTCCCCGTGGGGCAGCGTCCAAGCCGGGAAGGTTCCACGATCTCTCTCGGGTGGCTAGGGGTGTGTGTGGTAGCCATGCGCCACACGATTTTTCCTGGGGGGCGAGAATTGAAGGGCGCACCGGCTCCCGCAGTTTCGTCCGTTGGCCCTCGAAGAAAATCCGCCTCGCTCCCGGATGCGCCCCCATGCCCCCGGTGGCCGTCGCCGATTCCGGTTGCGCGGGGGTCCGGCCGTTTGTCAAGCCGCGTTCACTTCACCGCCCCGATGGCCCCGTGCCGATCATGCCGTGCGTCTCGGACGGGGACACTGGCTTTCTTCAAGACCCTGAGAACGATCCGGTACGGGATCCGGAGGGTGTCCGAGATTGCCTGCCGGGTGCGGCCCTCCGCAACGAGTCGACGGATGTCCGCGTCCCGGGCGTCCCGCGCCCTTCGCGTGCGTCGGGCGAGCCCGGCCTGGACGGCCATCTCCACTACGGTGATCTGTGGCTGTTCCCCATGAGGGACCGGCCCGCGAATGATCCGCAAGGCTTCCCGGTGGCCCTGGCCTTCGTCGCGGAGCCGGAGATACTCCTCGGTCCAGGCGTCCTCCGTGGCCTTCCATCGTCGGCGCGCGACTCCGAGGCCTCCCCTGGCACCGTCGGCCAAGACCGGGTTGAGGAAGGAGTCTTCGAGGGCGGATTCGGGGATGGAAGGAAAATCCTCTTCCGGATGCACGGAATTCTGTGGTACGCTTTGGGTGCTCATGCTCTGCCTCTTTCGTGGGGTGTGGGGTTTGAGCCGAGCCCCCGGCGAGTCTCCAGCTCGCGCGGGGGTTCTTCATTTACAGAGAACGGAGGATCTCGTCACACACTTTGTGAAGCACGTATCCCTTGCGGTCTTTCCCCGTCATGGAAGTTACTCGGGAATCCGCCTCGATCATCTCCCCGCAACCGTCACACGGCACGCCGGTCTTTGGTTGCGGATCGAGCCTCATCATGAAGCCCTTTTCATCGTGGACAAACGCGCTATCATCGGGAAGAGACAGCTTCCCCGCCTGAATTCGCAGGCGCATTCTCCCCGCAAGCCCGGAACACCGCGGGCACAACCCGTCAACTAAGGTGCGCGCCACCTGACGGCATTCGGAGATTTCACACACCTCGCTCGGCATGGGCCTGTCCTTTTCCATTCTACTCCAGCAACTCCCCCGCCGACACGCCGAGCGCTTTCGCCAGACGCCGAAGCACTGGCAGGGAGGGATTATCCCGAAGGCCGGTCTCAAGTTGCGAGATGTAGAACTTCGTCACCTTGGCCTTCTTCGCCAGCTCCTCCTGCGTCAACCCTCGCTCTCGCCGCCATGTCCGCAGTCTCACCTTAAGCCTCGCCATGCGGAGTTTACTCCTAGTAAACCGGTTGTCAAGCGCAATCTTCCCCCTCGGCCCGCGATGCGGCAAGGTCTATTCCAGAACCGTGAATCGTTCCCGCATGGCCCTCTCGACTTTCTGGGTGATCCGGAGGGGCCATGCTTTGAGCCGGGGGCGCCTCGCTGCCGCGGATACTGCGTGCCGGCGGGCCAGCCGCCCTTCGAGGTGTGCTTGAATCGCTGCGGGATCCCCGAAGCCGGCAGCCTTGACGAGGTCCGTATCGAGGATCCTCGCTCGCGCCGAGACGGTGATCGCCGGCATCAGGAGCGCCGCAGCCAGCCGCTTCGCATTCCGATCGACTGTGCCGTACCCACTCCAGGTGTGCAGCGCCTCCAGATCCTCGGCAGTCCGGGCCTGGGTCATGATGTCTCGATGCAAGAGGATGTGAGCAAACTCCTCCGCCACTGTGAAGCGGTAGAAGCTGGCGGAAGGATGGTCCGCGACCTCGGCGTCAATAATGACCCGCATGCGGTCGGCCTCCGGCTCGTACCGAACCAAACCAGCCACCCCGCAGGTCTCCCGGAGACCCGGGAGGATGTCTAGGAGGATTCCCGGCTCTTGGTCCACCAGGAACTCGATATCCACCGGAAGATCGGGAGGCCAGCCGCAGCGGGCCCGAACGAGCGCCTCCGCCCGCCGCTCCAGCTCGGCGACCGTATAGTTCGGGACCCTGGTCAGCCTCACCGGGAGGCCTTCCCGAGGTGAGCATCGACGTACTCGGTCAGGCGCTTCAAGTCCGCTTTCGTCAGTCGCTTGTTTTCAATCGTCCGCAGCAGCACGGGGATCCCGGCGGTCCGGCCGCCGAACGCGGCCACATCGGGCGGCAGGGTCCCGGGCTTGTGCTTCACGGCCAGATCCGCGAGCCGTCGCCGTTCCTCCGAGGCCGGGGGGAGGCCGAGTGCATCAGCCATCCGGCGCAACACCGCCTCACTCTGGGGCGCCGCCTGGCGCCCATATTCGATTGCGCTGAGGTTTGAGGGCTTCATGCCGGCCGCTTCGGCGAATGTGCGGAGGCCCATGCCGGCTTTGAGTCGGCAGCCCCGCAAGTACGCCCCGAAGGTCTGCCTCTTCCCCATGTGATTCACCTCCTCCGTGTTCGTTATGACGCTTCATAACAGTAGCCCGGGCGCGCCCAGGCTGTCAAGGGCAAAGAGGCGTTGCCATCTCCAGCAGGGATACACAGGGCCCGGCGTCGTCCTCACCACGCACAACGCCTTCTTTGTCCTTCACAAGGCCACAGGCCGTTGCAATTCCGTTGCCACTCGTTGGGGGTTTCGGGGGGGATTCTGGGGGATTCTGGGGGGTCGGGCCGAGACGTCATAGAAAAGAAAAAGGCGCGGAATCGCTTGGATTTCCACGCCTTTGTGTTTGGTGGCGCTATCGGGATTCGAACCCGAGTTATGGTTGCGATCACGTCTTCGCCATTATTTGCTGTGGGTTACGCGGTCGGAAGCAGTCGAAAAATGGGTACGACTAAAACACGAGAGGCTGATTTTGGCCACTGAAGGCGAGGGCCTCAGTTCGGGTCCAGGATGGCTCCCCGGGATGGGCGAATTTGGGCGCTGGGAGGAGAGGGTTTCACTGGTGTAACTGCCGATCGCCGGGCTCTCAGATGCTACCGGGAACTCGCCGAACCGAGGACCTCGTCAGGCGGGATCGCACGGCGGGGCCGGGACCGGTCCGGAGTCGGGAAGCGTCTGCTCCATCTCTGCCAAACCATTCTCCCGCGGGATGCTCTCTTTCAGGCTTCCGATCTGGCTCACCAATCCGTTGAGCCTGGCCAGGACGATGTCGGCAGACGCACCGCCTCGGACGTGGCGGGAGGACTCCTCGGCTTTCCCTCCGAGCTGGGTGAGCTGTTCCAGGAGTGCTTGGCGCCCCTCGTGCAGGGCTTGACCGAGGAATGTGAGGCTGTCGGCGATCCCTTTCAAGCGGTCGTGCTTTCGCAGCGTCCGGGCCTGCAGGTATCGCCCAGCGGCCATCTCGCGGATGGTCCGCGCGAGGTGAAATTCGGGTCCGGCCACCCTGTGAGAGGCGAGGACGACATGCAGCACGACGACGAGGGCGGTGAGCAGACTCACCAACAGAGCATCGGTGGGGAAGACCCAGATCCTTTGCCTGACCTCCGGCGTGAGACAGTCGAATGGCAAGACGTAAATTGTTTCGGCCATCAACTTGAGGTTCAAGTACACGATGATCGCGGTATAGAGGAAGAGAAAGACGAGAGCCTTGCCAGCCAGAGCAAGTTGGAATCGGGGCTGGACGAGGAACGTTCGTCGCTTAAAGAATGAGTGGTTCATTCGCATATCCCCTCCTTCCCCCGGGGCCTACTTTAGAAAAAGATGAAATGCCAGCGCCCCGTCTGTCTACAGGCTGAATTGCGGTCAAACCTTCTCCCCGGGAGAGGGGGATTACTTCATTCGAAAGCAATCAGCATGCCATTGATCTTTCAACCTTTGATTGGCAAGTTGGCTCGTGTTTTCAAGAGGTTGAATCGGGTCAGTGGGTTGCAAGGAGGGGATGAAATGCTGCGGGGCGTATGAGTTTCGGTCAGCCAATATTCCAATGCCGCGGAATATGGTGGGAAACCTCCTGCCTTGTGACGCCAGGGTTCTCAGGGGTGACTGGACTGGGTCACATCAAGGGGCTATGATGCTTTCGCGGCCAGATGCCACCGCCTCAGTGCCAGGGCAAACGTGATAACATGATGGAGTGGTGATTTCGGAAGCGGAAGCTGAGATGCCCAGTTCGAGGTCTGGACGGCTCCCCAACAAGGGCGAATCTGGGCACTGGAAGGAAAGGATTTCGGTGGCGTGAAGGCTTAACGTCCAAGCTCAGGCACAGCCGCCGGAGCGGGACGTGGTCATCCAATGATGATGTTCAAGTTTCATAAATCGGTCAACTGCCCGGCGCGGCGGCTGTTGCCTGCAGCGCCTTGTTCGGCGACGACTTCAGAATCATCACATGAACCCCTTGATGTATCTGAGGACTTCATCTGGCACCGGAAAAGCAACACCGTCTTGGGCTGCCTGCTTAACTATGTCGTGCCAGGTTCCGCCGAAAGTCTTCGCAACTCGGGCTGTCATCTTCACACTATTCCCAATCTCAACTAAGCCGGAAATGCCGACCTGCTCCACTAAACGAACGATGGCGTCGTGCAGTGTGGAGAGCATCGGAGGGTCTTTGGTGGTCCACTTGATGAACGTACCCAGACGCTTCAGGTCAGCCGCACTGTGTGGTGTGACGCTCGTGTGTGGCATGGGAATAAAACCCATCCATCGAGTCTTGGTGAGGACATGAACTTGTCCTTCGCTCGTGTCGAGTGCCTTGAAATATGTGCTCATGGCGAGATGCTCAAAGTCGCCGAACGGTCAGCATAAGGCGCGGCGGCTTTTTGCCGTCGCTCTTAATGCTGTTGTTAGGGTACAGGTCCGCTTGAGCTTGTTATAGAAAGGCGTCCTTCCTTGTCCAATTTAACTTCCCATTCAAAATTAGGCTCCGCAGAGCCAAGATTACCTATTAGTTTTTTTGGAGTACGATAAACACAAAGCTTCTCTCGAATTGTCTCTCGAATAATTGCAAAAACATTGATCGCCCTTAAAAAGGCCTGATCAAATTCGCCCCATGATATAATTCTAGGATGTCCTCCGGCTTGTCTCCTTAACCTCAAGCCGTCGGTCCATATGATGTAGTCGGCGTGTGCATAGCCATTTCGGATATCTGGATCAAACGCATCACGAAGAACATCCGCTAAATCTGAAAAGCCTAATGATTTTGCATGGCCAATTAAATCCCGAAAAACCTTATTTGCATTCGGAGCGATTACCTTTCCGGTCTCTGCGTGCTTTCTATTTAGTTCGAGAAATGGCCACATTCGGTATGTATCACCACCCGCAATTCTTAACAAATTTTTAGGACACTCATAGAATCCCGAAGCCTCAGACAAATGACAGTAGAAGCTGAGAGCTACACGAATCTTAATTGGCGTCGTTTCACCCTCCTCAATGAATTTCATATAATCATCGTAGGCTCTACAACTTTCTTCCCATGTGCACCATCCTGGCCCCTGTTCACCTCGGAACTCCGGACATAGCGCCATCACAAATTGGAGTTCATTTTTGCTCTTCGCGGCATCACATAGCTCTAAGAATGCTGCCTCGAATTTATTTAAATATGTCTCAGTTTCTTTGTTTGCAGTAGCCATCCGTGTATTTACCCTAACTATGAATATACAGTCTGTATAAACCCTGAAACACAGACGGTGCCTTTGTGTATAAGACACTCCGCGGCGTGATGAGAGAATTGCATACGTTCAGTCTTCCAAGCATATTAGAACCCTCGAGGGGTGCGATCAGAGCCGTGATATGCAGTCTGCATAAGACAAGTGATAGCGTATCAAGGGGGGGGGAGGCTGTCAACCACAAACGCCCCCAGGCACAGTAACACGGGGGCCTATAAATACAGGACGGACGGGGTGCGGTCCGGTGCCGAGAAAAAGGGGGTAGCCCAGGCCAGGGCCAGGGGAAGATCGCGGAACCTGAGCCAACGTCGCGCGTCGAATTTTCGCCAGTCGGGTCTAGGGGTCGGAAAATGAGGCGGAGGGACGAGAGAAGCCGTGCGCACGAAGGAGCACGGCGCCACGAGGAACCGCACTACAGAGCCGGCTACAGCGTCTCCGCACTCGGCGAGGGCTGCCAGCGGGAACGTGGAGGGGAGCGCGGATACCCAGGTCGGCCCGGACTGGCGAGGTCCTGGGTGGGGGCGGTGAGGGGCGGAGGGAGTCGCGCCCGCAGGCAGCGCAGCGACCGGAGGCCCGAAGGGGAGGCCGGCACGATTTTTTTCTTGACACCGGAGCCGGATATGGGGTAGACATGTGTCAACCAGGAGGTGGGCGATGCGGGAGAGACCGGTGGTGCTCTCGGGGCGGTTCACGCGGCAGGAAGAGAAGATCATCGAGCGGGTGGCCAAGAAGCAGGACTGCTCGGTCTCGGAGTACGTGCGGGGGGCGGTGATGGCGGCGCTGGTCTTGGATGGCGACTTCGAGGCCATCAAGCTCCTGGGAGGGATGATCCTCACCAGGATCGCGGAGAAGGCCCGGCTGGCGGCCATTGGTAAGCGAGTGGCGGGCTAGAAAGCGAAGGCCCGCCAGGCGTGACGGCACGTCGCGGGAAGGACTGCGAGAATGGACGGAGAAGTGTATTCCCTGCTGCTCCATGGCTTCGACACGGTGGAGTGTGCCTACTACCTGGGCCAGGCGCGCCGGAGCGAGTTCGACTTCGGGCAGCTCTACCAGGCGCGGGAGAGCCTGCGGCAGCTCGGCGCACGGGAGCGGATGCAGGTCACGCTGGGGGGCCTCCCCTTCCTGGTGCATCCGCATGGGACCCGCTCGGGGTATCCCTTCCTCCTGACCGGGGAAGACTTCAAGGTCCAGTGCGGGGAGTTCAACAAGCCCTCCTTCTTCGTGACCTTCCGGAGCCAGGCCCTGTGGCGCGACTCGGCGCCGGTTCTCCACCAGAAGTTCCTGGCCTGGGTGGCCTCGCTCGGCTTCGTCCCCTACCGGCGGGAGGGGCTGTCGCGGGTGGACTACGCCTTTGACTACCACCTGCCGGTCCTGGACTTCAACGAGGATTCCTTCGTCACCCGGTTGCGGAAGGATGCGAAGTACCGGGAGAACCGGCAGCCCCTGGGGTTCACCTTCGGGGAGGGGGATGTCGTCCTGCGGCTTTACGACAAGGTCGCCGAGATCGACCAGCAGAGCGGGAAGGTGTGGTTCTTCCTCCTGTGGAAGCGGGACCAGGACGTCTGGCGGATCGAGTGGCAGGTGCGAAAGGACATGCTCCAGGCCTTCGGCATCGTCACCTTCGAGGACCTGGCGAAGCTCCAGGGTGATCTGCTCCGCTACCTCTGCGAGGAGCACGCGACCTTGCGGGTCCCGCAGGCGGACGGCAACCCCTCCCGCTGGCCGGTCCATCCCCTATGGGAAGATCTGGAAGCGCGGGTCGGGGAGCTGCCCCACCTGGGCGTCTGCCGGCTCGACGGGAAGGCCTCGGCCCTGGCGGAGCGGCTGTTCCGCTGCGCGCAGAGCGTGCGGGGCTATGCGAAAGCCTATGCGGCCACCTACGGCGTGCAGACCGGGAGAGCGACGCTCTCCTTCGCGGAAACCTTCCGGCTGCTGGAGCGGGACATCGAGGCAATGCACGACCCGTTCAGTTGGGACCTGGAGGTGGAGAAGCGCCGCGCGGAGATCGAGTGCGGGGAGTGGTGACCGAGAGGGGGCGCGAAAGGGGGTGATGCGGCCATGAGTGGATGAGGCGGACCCTGGCTTCACAGTGGTGAACATGGGGGGATTGGAGGATGGGGAATGGGTTAGGGAGGAAGAGCTACTGCTACTCGAGGAGACGCTTGGAAGGTTGCTGGTGAGGATGCAGAGCATGGTGGGGGAATTATCTGAGGAGTGAGGCTATGATAGTCGCCCTGTACGCCAGGGTCTCAACCAACAAGCAAGCCGAGAAAGTCCTCTCCATCCCGGACCAGCTCCGGCAGATGCGGGAGTGGGGCGAGCGGCAGGGCCACGCGGTGGCGGTGGAGTACGTGGACGCGGGCGCCTCCGCGACGGATGACCGGCGGCCCGAGTTCGAACGGATGATCACCGAGGCCTGCCGCTCGCCCAAGCCGTTTGACGCGATCATCGTGCATTCGCTGTCGCGGTTCTTCCGGGATCACTTCGGCTTCGTTTCCTACGAGCGGCGGCTCACTCGGGCCGGGGTGAAGCTGATCTCGATAACGCAGCCCACGGGGGAGGAGGCCTCCGGGGAGATGGTGCGGCAGGTGATCAGCCTCTTTGACGAATACCAGAGCAAGGAGAACGGGAAGCACACCTTGCGGGCCATGAAGGAGAATGCGCGCCAGGGCTACTTCAACGGCTCGCGGCCCCCCTTCGGGTACCGGACGGAAGCGGTGGAGGCCCCGGGCCGGCAGGGGAAGAAGCGGCGGGTGGCCATCGACGCGGGGGAGGCGGCCAGCGTCCGCAAGGTGTTCGCCCTGTACCTCCGGGGGGAGCACGGGCGGGAGCTGGGGGATTACGGCATCGCACGGGCCTTGAACCGGATGGGAGTCCCCTACCGAGGGAAGCCCTGGACCAAGGGCCGGGTCCAGACGGCCCTGACTAACCGGGCCTATGTCGGGGAGTGGATCTTCAACCGGCGCAACCACAAGACGGGCCGCCTGAATCCGCCGGGGGAGTGGGTGGTGTGCGCCGTCCCGCCCCTCGTCCCGGAGGCAACCTTCCTGGCGGTGCAGCGGAAGCGGGAAAGGCGTCAGCCGAAGCGGGTCCCGCCCCGCCTGGTGTCCTCCCCGACCTTCCTCGCGGGCCTCGTGAAGTGCGGGGAGTGCGGGGCGGGCATGACCCTGATGACCGGGAAGGGGGGCCGGTACCGCTACTACTCCTGCAACGCCCGGCGCTCGGGGCAACGCTGCCAGAGCGCGAACATTCCGACGCGGAAGCTGGATGCGGCGGTGCGGCTGGCCTTGGCGGAGCGGGTTTGCAGGGAGGAGCGAGTCGGTCGGATACTCGCCAAATTGCAGAGCCGGTGGAAGGCGCACCGCGGCGGCTCGTCGGATCAGCTCCGAAAGCTCCGGACCGATCTGGAGCGGAACCGGAAGGCCACCGAGGGGTTGGCGAGCGCCATTGAGGCGGCGGGCCTTCCGGTGAATGCGATCCTGCTGAAACGGGTGCGCGAGCGAGAGGTCCAGCGGCAGGCGATCCTGGCGGAGATCGCCGGGCTGGAGCGGGAAAGAGCCTTTCCGGTGGATCTGCTCTCGCCGAAGCACGTCGAGGCGTTCTGCCGAGCCGTCCGGGCTGAGATCCTGGACGAGACCTCCGAGTTCGGGAAGCGGTATCTTGGGCTGCTAGTCGAGGAGGTCCGGGTGGATGGGCAGACGGCGGTGATGCGGGGCAGTGAGGCGGCTCTGGCACAGGCGGTGAGCACAGGGGGCGAGGGCATCTCAGGTGCGGTGCCCAGATTTGGACCAGGTTGGCTCCCCAAGCAGGGCTCGAACCTACAGCCTAGCGGTTCACAGCCGCTCGGACATATCGGGCTCCGCTTCGAGGGGAGCTTTCGGCGTTGGGGCGTCAACTCGAATGATCATCTCACGAACCGGCAACACTTTGAGCCGTGGCATGGGCACTTGGCGGCCGGCTGCGAGGCCAACTCGCACCCCTTCGGCCCTTCCGTTGCGAGTCCGGAGTCTCGCCCCCGACTTAATCCAGCGGCTGACTGCCGTCGAGAAAAGGGGCAAATGTCTTGCCAGGTTCGCTCGCTCAGTTCATCTTCAAACATTGGCCCGGCGGGGGGGCAATGTACGCTGGTGAGTCGCTGGCCGGGTTGTCATTTTCGTGCTGACTCTAATCCCGTGCTAAAGTGAAAAGGCCGGAGACCTTCCTCCGGCTGGGGCGGGCGCAGACGGTCAGCGTATGCCGAGGCGTGCAAAGAGCAGACCGAGGTACTTGTTCAGGGGGTGACTGCGGGGGAGAGAGCGGAATACGGGCTCCTTGCGGATGCCAAACTTTTTCAACTCCTCGAGGATGAGGCGGTTTCTGCCAAGCTTGAGTCCCCGGTACAGGGTCTTAATGGCCAACTCCCTTTGTCCAGCGGCCAGATAGACGCGCCCGAGGTTGAGGTAGTGGATGGCCTGCCCCGGTTCCTGCTCCAGTGCCTCAAGGCAGAGGCTCGCGCCCTTTTCGAACTGGTGCCGCTCCCGTGCCAGGCAGTAGCCGAGGTAGGATGCGAGAAGCGGCGTGGAACCGTGGAGGGCAGCGTTTTCGAGGTGGATGAGCGCAACCACGGTATTGCCCTGCTCGGCCGCGGCGGCCCCCCGTTCCACCTGCTGCAGGAAGTCATGACCGGTCATAGCTCTTCCGTCCCTTGGCCAGCGGCCGCCACGCGGCGGAGGAGCCAGGACTCGAACGACTCCACCGGCTCAGGGACGGTGCAAGCCCTGGGTCAGGCATTCTCGCTGTGGAACAGATCCAAGGCAAAATCGTCCCCGCGTGGTTCTCGGAAGGCAATGCCGTGGCTAATCTGGGTGCCCGGAGGATCGGCCCACGCGACCTCACCGTTGACTGCCAGGAACCCCCGGCGGGTCTGGAGGACGAGGGCCACGACGCTCCCCGGGACGATCCGGACGGGAAACTTGGCCATCAGCCCGCCCCCGCCGAGGTTCCACACCGTGCCGTGCACCTCGGTGTCGCCGAACTGCGCCGCCCGGCCGACGACCGGCACCGCCACGGGCAGCCGCACGAAGCGACGGTGTCCCACCTCTTGGCTGCGCTGCCTCATCTCCTCCTCTCTCTCTGGGGATTCCCAATGCCTTCCACGCCCTCGGGGACCGTGGCCAGGAGCTCCGCGTGGTAGAAGGGCTTCGAGAGAAACCCCGCCACGGGCACGCCGGCCATCCCGACTTGGGCCAACGGCTCGTTCACAGCGGTCATGAGAATGATCCGCGTTCCTGGGTGCGTCCGGTAGATCGCCTCACAGACATCCCTCCCGACATCCTCGGCATCCACAGGTCCAGGAGGACGGCCCGGATCTTCGCCGCATGCTAGCGGAAGAGTGCGAGGGCCTCCGGCCCGGTCGTGGCGATGAGGACGTGAAAGCCCTCCGCGGCCAGGACCCCCTGGACGAGTTCACAGGTGAGCTGATCATCGTCCACCACCAGAATCGTCCCGCGAGCAGGCATCTAGCGCGCTCCCTGACCCTGTGCGGTCCGGTGGGCGCAGTAGCCCGCCACAGCAATCAGTAGGAGAGCTTCTGCGCCATGGACGATGCCCCCTGGCGTCAGCCGAAAGGGAAAGGGCAGGCTGAACACCATCAGAAACACTGCCAGTGCGAAGTAAGCAACGCCGAGCCAGAGCGCAGTGGGAATAAACGTGCGGTAGAAGTTGTCCATGGCTGACACCTCCCTGCTCCCAACATCTCGTCATCGGCCGTCCAGCCCCCAGGTGACTCCGTGCCCGCCGCGAACGGGAGGCTGGGGAAGCACCCCTCCAGGTTGCCCCAGGTTCAAGGATCTCCCTTCCACCCTGTGCCTGTTACCCCGCTTGCTTAGCCGCCAGTTCTCAGCGTACCGTGGATTCGCCCATGAAGAGTTCCACGGCCAGCCCCGTAGCAACTGGGCCGGCGAACCGGATCCCGTGGGCAATCGGGGGAGCATTGGAACGGCGCTCGGCGTCGTTCCACACCACATCCCCCTCGAAGGCACGCCCCCCCTGGCGGGTCTGGAGTTCCAACCGGAGGTGTGTGGACGGAGGGAGAATCTCCCGGGTGACGAGGAGCAGCCCGCCGTCGCTCAGGTTCTTCACCTGCCCCCGGCCCTCTCTGCCTTCCGGCCCCCAGAAGCGCGCCGGGAGGCCGAAGGGAAGGCGCGGGTGCTGGCGGCGGGTCCGGCCCTCCGCTGGAAGGGGGCTGGACGGCGGGCGACAGAGTCAACGCTCGCTGGAGTGGCCTGGCCAAGCTCGTCCCGCACGTCGGGCAGCGGAGTGCTTCTCCGTTCCCTTGCTGGACGGCGGCGACCAGTGCTCCCACCTCGTGCTGGTCGAACGCCTTCGAGGCGCCGCACATGTCACGCGTCAGCGTGATTGCTGTCATGGTGCCGCTCACAAACAGCAAGGCCCTGGGCGCACGGCGGGCAGCCGAACCCAGGGCCTTGCATGCCGGAAGGCCGGAGCCTCCCGGATCCTACTCGATTGGTCCTCCGCCGTAGTTACCTACACACCCTTACGCGCAAGACCTGCCCGAAGTCAAGGGAAATACCTCTACACATGGTGGCCCTGTCGGGATTCGAACCCGAGTTTCAGCCTTGAGAGTGCAACTTGGTGAGGTGGGCGTGAGTGGTGCCGAGTGAGTGGGAGTGGTGGACAGCCGCTCCAGACGCGGGTTTTCTTGCAGCGTGAGTGAGTGGGAGTGATTTTGGCGATAGACACCAAAATGGACAGCAGAACCTCGGCCATGGACACCAGAATGGGCAGTAGAACGATCACGGCATCCACCACGGGTCACCCGGCCATGCAGGCCATGGCGCAGGCCATCCAGAAGGGCTTCCACAAGAAGCCGGTGTTCACCCGCACCGGAGGCACCATCCCGGTCGTGGCCACGTTCACCCGGCTCCTCAAGGCGCCCAGCCTGCTCATGGGCATCGGCCTCCCCGACGAGAACGCCCACGCCCCCCAACGAGAAGCTGGACCTGGACAACCTCCACCACGGGATGCTCTCGGCCGCCCACCTCTGGAACGAGCTGGCGGAGGTGGAACTGGCCAGGTCCTGACACCTCACCCGCTCAGACACGAAGGCCCGGAGAGGCACGCACAACCCTCCGGGCCTTTCGCTTTCCCGCTTCCCTCTCACCACCCGCCTGCAGTCCGAAATGTGGATGGCCGTGCGCTTGAGTTCAACAAAATCAGCTTGTACGGACTGCCGTCTCGATGATGGCGCCGATATCTGCGACCTTCTTCGCAACGGCATACTGCCAGTGCCCGTACGTGCCATCCGCATTCACCGCAGCGACCCATCGCCCCGCCGCTGCACGTTTCACTTCTTCGAGCGGATCGTATCCTTTCGTCTCGAGGATCAGATATCGGGGCACGTGGGCGTTCAGCCGGATGAGAAAGTCCGGCATGTAGTCATGCATCTGGCCGTTATGCAGGTAGGGGATGGCGAATCCCAGTCCGGCGTTCTTTGCGAACGACTGTACAGCCGAATGCTTCTCAATGGCGTACGCGGCCGCTTGCTCCCATTGCTTCGTATCCGCCACCACATAGTTGAGGTGGCTCTTCACGACCTCACGGACCTCGCGGGTCGTCCAGAAATCCACATCTGCCGTGGAACCGGGCCCCCGGCTAGTCTCGTACCGCGGAACCTCAGGGACCTCTCCTTGGGAGGTATCCGGACCGATCACGCTCAACAGGCGTTCCACCGCCCACCCATAATACGGGGCAAGGAAAAGGTCTTTGACATCGGCGGGAGGCAGGGCGCGGACCTTTTCCTCCAGGTAGCGCGCGACGATCTGAGCCAGTTGAGGAAAGAGAACGTGGGCTGGGATCTCACATTGCCCCTGGGCGATATAGTCCCGCGTCAGGGTCCGCGCAAGATCGAAGATCAGCTCCTGCAGGCGTCGCTTGGACCGGAACTCCGCAAGCGTTACGTCATCCACTCGACCAGGCCCGCTGAGGGAAAGCCTGCCTTTATTGGTGGCGTGGAGGGCTTTGACCTCGACCTCTGGTGGGATACGCCCGGGCTCCAGTACGAGAGAGGGTGCGCTTTCCCAGTTGACCACCACCCTATTCCGGATCGCCTGTGTATACCCTTCAACGCGCGGAAACCGGATCTCATATTGTGACTTCGCTGGAATCGCATGTACGTGGTACCGCTTCACGGGAGGCGGGGGCGGCCCCGGGGGGCTCACCTTGAACGGTATCACCTCGAAGGGGACGCCGAATACCTTGGCGACTTCCTCGGTAAATCTGCCATCCTCCCGCGGCTCATAGTCAACCCGCCGCAGTCCCCGACCCACCACTTGCTCGCAAAGCAGTTGCGACATGAACGGGCGCAATCCGATGATGTGCGTGACGGTGTTGCAGTCCCAGCCCTCGGTCAGCATCCCCACGCTCACGATGCATCGCACGTCACGCCCGGGAGGATGCAGAGGTCGTCCAAGCTTCGCGGCCAATTCCTCGAAGCCAGCAGGATAGATCGGTCGCTCCTGCCGATCTGTTGGCCAAGCCACCTTGCCGACGGTGTCCAGCGTGAAGCGCATCCAGCGGGCTTCGTCGCTTTTGGCCTCACCGGTGTCGGTCTCCTGAACCACCTTGGAATCCACGCGAATAGTGTTGATCGTGCCGTTCCGATTCCTGAACCCTTCCAGCTTCGAGGACGGGATCCCCGTGGGCGCCTTGTCCTCTGCCAGCCACTCGTAGATCACCCGGGCAATCTGCGTGTTCTTGCAAACCAGAATGAAGACCGGCGGGCGCGGATCATGGTCCAGCGTCGCCCACTCCTCCCGTTCCTTCTCCCACAGGCCGCCAAGCATGGCGATGGGATGGTGAGCGTACTTCAGGATCGCCTCTGGTTTGGGGCTCGCTTTCTTGCCGCCGCGCTCGGCTGGGGTGAGCTGCGGAAGAATCCAGTGCCAGATATTGAAGTAACCCGGGATAGAGGCTCCAGTCGTGTCGCGGATCGCAAGCTGAGGAATCTTGACGAGCCCTGACTCGATGGCGTCAATCAGGCCGAAGTCGCTGACGACCCACGGAAACGGCCTGTTTGTCTCCTGCCCGACGCGACCCAAGAAATAGGGCGTGGCTGATAGGTCGACGCAGAAATTGATCCCCCGCAGTTTCTGGATCCGATCCAGACCGTCAATCCAAACCGTGGCCTCCTTAAAGAAGATGTCCGCATCTTCCTCCTCGCCAAAGAGGTCCTCTTCCTCCTCGTCTCTCTCCTCCCTCTTGATCCGGTAGGCATGATGGGCTTCGTCGTTCATGATCAGGATGTTTTGCTTCCCACCGATCTCCCGGCCCAGCACGCGATTGACGAGGGAGGTATCACTCTCGACGTAGCGGACCGATTCGACCGTGACTTTTTGCAAATTCCCCTGCTTGTCGCGCTGCTCATCCAAGACCGTCAACATCCCGGCGGCCACCTGACGCTCGAAATCGTCCGGCGTCAGGTAGCGTGTCCCTCTGGCCGTGGTGCTCTTTGGGCCAATGGTGATCGTCTCCTTGGAGCGGACCGCCACGCCGGCCTTGGTCACCTTGGCACTGACCCCACCCGTCTGCACTGTCTGAGGCTCGAAGACGTGCCAGTTCGTGACAAGCACCCGCCCTTGGGTCAGAAGCGGCATCAGGTGCGGAGGCACAAGGTCGCGGGTGAGGTAGACGCTCGCCTCACCCTCTTCAGGCTTCAGCTCCCGCAATCGGTCGCGGATTGTCACGTTGGGGCAGACAATCAGGACCACATCGGAAAACCGACTATCACTTCGATCGTTGACTTTGTTCAGGATGCTCCAGGCGGCCAGCATCCCCATCAGAATAGTCTTGCCCGTCCCCGTCGCCATCTTGCAGGCATAGCGGGTGAAGCCCGCGTACCCCTGCTCCCTCTTGCCCTCGCTCACCTCCTCGCGAGGGACCTCGATCCCCTGGCGGAAATCCTGTCGCGCCTCGATGAGAAATATGAGGGTCTCCGCCGCTTCCAGTTGAGCGAAGAATAATCGCTTCTCCCTACCGTCGCGTCGCCACCACTGTAACAGTTCCAGCGTCGTTCTGGTCACACCGGGATAGCCTTGCTCCTTCCAGGCCTCAACCTGTGTGCGGATGCGGTTGACCAGCTTCAACTCAATCGCCGTTCCGATCTCGCTCCCTGCGTACTTCTCGGGCTTGGCTTCCGGGTCGCGATAGAAATACATCGCCGGCCGACGGCCCGGCAGGCGTTGAGGCGTTTCGCCTTCAACGATGTGCCAGTGCTCCCGAGGTTCCTCAAATGGGGAGCTGAGAATCGGCTCGGGGACCTCGTAGCTGCTCATAGCCTGAAGGCCCTTTGAATGGCATCGAGCTTCTCGATGACTTCCGGATGAATTTCCTCCGGCGTCATCACGGCGGCGATCTCGTGGTAGCGCGTGTATGGAAAACCCTGAAGTCCCGCTGCGTCAAGGATCGGCGGAACGACCTCTGTTCGAGCCTTCCGTTGTTCGAGGTAGGCGTCGATCAGGGGGTTTGCCTTCAGCGGTTCGGCCAGGAAGGCCGGGGTAAACGTCTTTTCGAGGTACGCCAGCATATCCTTCTTGGATTCTGCCGACATCGTCCCCGGCCCCACCATCTTCTCGACAAACCGTTCCAGCGCGGCCGGATGCACCAGGTAGCTTTCGATCTCGTAGCGCCGCCAGCGCAGCCGCTGCAGGCCTTTTCCCGTGACCTCCGTCTCCGGGATGTGGCGGTCGTCGTCCCCATCAAGGAGCACGAGCCCCGGCAGATCATCGCGCACCAGCGTCAACGCCTCATAGTGGTCCTTGGCCTTGATCCCAGGAGCGCCGGTACGTGACTCCCACACCGTGGGCCTCCAGAATAACTTGGTCGTCAGAGTCTCCCGCGCCGGATGATTCAGGACCCTCGCCCATTCGCGCAGTATGTTAATGTCCGTGTACCCCTCCACGTATAGGATGCCGGGGGCTTCTTGCGCTTGCATGATGTCGGTGTGGGTCAGGATTCCCAAGGCCTGCGAAAGCCGTGTCCGTTCCACGATGTTGGACAGTCGCCGAGGTTGGTTCAGGATCATGCACAATTCCGTGGGATCAACGGAGTTGATGATCACCTCCGAGTGTGTCGCGATGATCAATTGCGAATTCTGCTTTGCCGCCACGGACCGGAGCTCGCCATAGATCGCGTCCTGCAGGATCACGTGCAGATGGGCGTCGGGCTCATCCAGCAGCAACACCGACGCCGGCCGGGTGTGCAGGAACGTGAGCAGCATGAGCACCTGCTGGAATCCGCTGCCACCACTGGCGATGTCCAGTCGGGGGCCGCCCGGATGTGCGCGGTACTCGGCAACGATGTCCGCCCCGCTCGCATCCGGAGGAATCAACTCATACCCGAAGAGCCGCTTGATGGAATCCTGCAGAGGATCCCACGCGTTCGACCGGTGGGCCTCGACCAAGAGGTTCCGGATGATATCGCCAGGCTTTCCCTGCCCCAGTAGCTGATCCTGCTTGGGCCGCTGATATACAGGCTCATCTGTGCTGAGCCCGGTCATCGGCGGCACGTACACCGTCAGCAGCTCCGCCCGGCGAACCGTGCCGGGATCCGCGGTTGATTTCGGGCGAACATACACCTGCTCAGTGCTGTCAGCGATCAACTCCATTGGCACGGTCCATCCTTGATCGCTCTGGATCTCAATTTCGATGGAGCCGGAGTACTGGCGCTCGATCCATAGGAGGTCGAACGCGCGGAGCGGCACAGCGGAGAATGCCTGTCTCGCAATCGGCGCTTTGGCGTACGCGCCTCCATGCTTGTGGAAGTCATTGAGCTGCTTCCACCGGTTTAAAGCCAGGCTCCAGGCCGCCACCGCCTGGAGCATCGTCGTCTTTCCAGTGTTGTTCGGGCCCGCAAGGACGATGTGGCCCGGCAGGTCGAATGTCACCTCCTCGAACCGCTTGAAGCGCCGGATGGTGACCCGCTGGATCATCTAGCGGCCCCCTTCAGTGTCTTCACCACCAGCAACTCGTTTCCACGGTCGTCAATGACCTTCACAGCGATCTGTCTGCTCTCCCCGGCCTCGAACGGCGCGCTTATCGTCCCCGATAGGTGCTCCCACACACTCTCCTCGTACTGGCCTTTTAGCGCCTTTCGGAGATTCTCCCACGCGCCTGTGCGCGGGAAGAATGCCTGGGACACATGGAAGCAGAGATCGTTATAGTCCGTGTCGAGGAACCAGGCCGGCACGTCGTCGCCCGAACGATGCTCCACCTCCATACTGATCGGATCGAACACGTCCAAACCGAGCAGCTCGACCTGGTATCTCTCCCCGTCTCTCTTTGATGCCGCCGACGAGGGGCTCGCTTTCGCCCTGTGAACCTTTACCTCGGGCATGCCGCACACGCTGAAGATCTGGCTCGACCGCATGTTCTTCAGAAGGTCACCCATCAGGAGATCCGGCGTGGCCTGGACGTATGTGGCGGGGACACCGACCACACCGACACAATTATCCACGAGGGTCCGTGCATTGGGTTGGATGGCAAACCCGATGACGAACAGATGGGTGTAACTCTTGGCGTGGGCTTCGCGTGCAGCCTCGTATACCAGCTTCTCACTCACAGCCCCGTTTTCAGGCCCGAAGACAAATGCAACAGGCTTCTCGCCGCCATTCGTCACCAAGGCTTCAGCCGAAAGGGACAGGGTCTTGGCGGGGGGTCGGACGTTCTTGAGGGTGACCACCTTGTTGCCTTCCAAGCGAAGCACCGGGCTCTTGCGGAGCACCTCCAGCATCCGATCCATGAACGAACCGTAAGTCTCCTGCGTGCCCGCCCCGGAATCCTCCTGTCCGTCGCCGTCCCAATCCACCGGAGTCGGAATCGTCGCCTCGACACAGAACCGCCCCGTGACCCGGGTGATGCCCTTCGTGTCCTCGGGCCGGTCCACAAGCACCTCTTCAGCGGGCGGCTCGTTGCTCGCAATGGATTTCAGTGTGATGTGCGGAACGATCCCCCCGACCTCTTCACCCTTCTTATTTTGCCATCGTCGATAAACAAAGCCTCCGGACGGCCCCCGCTTTTCGTCCTTCAACTCGTACCAGGGAAACGTTGCGGTGAGTAGGCGCTGACGGGCAAGGGCCAGCGGCACGCGGCTGGTGTCAATCGTGATCCATCGCCGCCCCCACTGCTCGGCCACGTACGCTGTCGTGCCGCTTCCGCATGTTGGATCCAACACCAGATCTCCAGGGTCCGTCGTCATCAGCAGGCAGCGCTGGAGAGCTTTAGTGCTCGTCTGGACAACATAAAGCTTCTCAGCCTGAAAGCTGCCGGCCGTGGTGTCGGTCCAGACGTTTTTCAGCGGACTAAACGGGAAATCATTCGGACACTTGACAAATCGGAGAGAGTTCTTCGCCGCGAAAAGACGACCCTCTCTGGCAAGAACAGCGAGGCCCTCGGCGGAAGTCTTCCAGTGGAGGTTAGGTCCGGGGTTGTACGTCCGACCTTGGAATTCGAAATCGACGCTGGTGCCCGGACTGAAACCGGGAGAGGTCAAGTTGTCGGACATGAATGGAACCGATTCAGGAAGCAGTGGCTCCGTTCCGTCACGTTCCGCCCCGGTCATCATCCGCTTTTTTCCGGACTTGAGACCGCCCTCAGCGAGGTAGCTGAACTTCTCCCGAATTTCCTCCGGTGACAGTGGTTCAAAGATCTGGCGATACTTCACCTGCTCCTTGTTGCGCGCATACCAGAGAATGAAATCAAACAACCTTGGCAGCAGAGTTGAGGTTTCCCACACGGTTTTTTGATAGGCGATCACGCCACAAAAATTCTCCTCCCCGAACACCTCATCCATGAGTTCGCGGACGTGGTGGAGGTTTTCGTCAGAAATTTGGACGAAGATAGAGCCGCTGGGGTGAAGAAGGTCGCGGCAGAGCAAGAGGCGGTCACGAAGATAGGTCAAATACGAGTGTAGACCAAGCTTCCACGTATCTCGATACGCCTGCACCATCTCAGGCTCGCGGGTCATGTCCTCGTCGTCGTTGTGGCTGACGTCGCGCTTGCGGACAAACGGCTGGAAGTTGCTGCCGAACTTCACACCGTAGGGCGGGTCCATATAAATCATCTGCACCTGCCCGCCCAGCCCCTCGTAGTGCAGGAGGGAATTCATCGCCACCAGCGAATCGCCCAGGATCATCCGGTTGACCCAGTCATCCTGGTACTCGTAGGCACGTAAGATCTGGTCGCTGATGGAATGCTGGGGATCGCCGAACAATTCAAACATCGTCTGCTGCTTGTCCCGCTTGTGCCCGCCCAGGGTCTCAACGATCGCTTTGGTCGAGAGACGTTCATGAACAAACAGCGGCAGGGTGGGCACGTCGAAGGAGAGTCGCTCCCCCTTGCCAGACCAGTTCAGAAAGGGTTTGCTGAGGGCCTTGAGCTTCGCTGCAGCCGCCTTGGCGTCTTCCAGTTTCCCAGCTTCTAAGACTTGGCGAATCAGCGCCTCGCCCTGCTCGCGCGCCGGGTTCTGCCGATCCCAATCAAGCGCCGGGGAGAGCGAGGAGTCATACCGGTAGGTCTTCGGCGGCTTCTTCTTCTTGAAGTGCGCCTGTGTCCCCACATCCGGTCGCATGAGACTCTTCGCCTCTGGATGCTTGTAGCTCTCGGCGTGGCGCACCTTGGTTGGACCCTTGGGCTTTGCCATTTCAAGCTCTCCACTGCCTTTAAATACGAGGAATGATCAGAAAGCGGTCGCGCGCCTTACCAATCGGAGAGGTGACGGCCTGTGCCCTCGATAAAGCATGGCCACTTCATCTTCGTAGCAATGAAGCAGGTTCCCGAGATCGCTGTAGGTGTATCCCAGCTTATCGGTATGCATGTCCAGGATTTGGTGAATCAGCTTCGGTTGTTCTACGGGAATATCAATCTCTTCTGGCTCTCGAAGGCGATAGCCCGCCTTGCTGAATCGCATCCAGAGATACCGCCTTTGCTGTGAACCAATGGTATCCAGATCGCCGGCACGCTTGAGCAGGGCACCCATCGATACTTTCCAGTACGGCTTGAGCACGGCTAACTTGGGGATGGTCACATCAACGAGCGCATCTCGAATATCTGCGGCTGGCATCAAAAAGCTGGCAGCGAACAGGTCCGCTTCGTCTTCGGACTCTTCACTGACCGTGCGGTGCATGACGACATGCCCAAGTTCATGGGCGAGGCTGAATCGCAGCCTGTCCCCCGGCACCTCCTTGTTTACGAAGAACAGTGGAGGGGTACCGCTGACCCACTGGCTGATGGCATCTATCAATCTTGTGCCGAAATCGCATTCAACGACAATTCCACCGGCACTCTCTATCGCCCTGGTGACATTCTCCACTGGGCCGCGCGACAACACCCATCCCGCACGGACAGCTCTGGCAACCTCGTCGGCCCGTCCGTGGAACTCCTCTATGTCCAACTTCGGAAATTTTTGTGCGGGGGCAATATCAGCTGACCGAAGTAATTTTTCAATGTGAATCCGCAGGATGTTGACCGTCGCATGGATCTTCCGCTGCTGCCCGATCAGCAGGCTTTCGCGCTTGCGATGATAGAGAATGCTCTTTTCTACTCCGAATAGTTCATTGCTCTGAAAGAAAAAACTCTCCGGGTAGCGCAGCGCCCTCGACAGCGCTGCAAGCATCTGAGGGGAAATCGCCAGGAGACCCGATTCGATCTTGGAAAGGTTTGCCTGGGAGACGCCCATCCTTTCTGCTAGCTCGCTCTGCGTCATGCCACGGGATTCCCTAGCGAGGATCACCATCCTGTGATTTGCCTGACGCTCCATATTTTTCTGTCTCCATTGTATCGCGCTTCGGAAGGACAACGGTTTCCGAAGGCTGCGGGGTGATTTCCGGCAACTGTAGCTCGCTAATCTGGGGTTCAAATGAAATGTCGAAAACGTATTCAACCTCCCGCAGGCTGCGAGGGCACGCGATAACGATTCGCTTTATGAGTGTCTGCAATTGGTTGGTTATGTACCCGGCGTTGACTCTGATTGCGTGATCGGGCAGCCCATCCATCTGCAGTTGGTTGTCAGCGAATCTCTTGGCATTCGGGGTGGCGTAGTTCCTGGCCAGTCCCTGCTTTACCAGCTTCTTGAAACGCATAATGACTTTGTTTTCAATCAGGAAACAAACGCCCCCGCGCCACTTGATGGGCCTGACACCCTGCAGACCGAGCAGCTCTCTATGGGCACGAGAGACCATGTGGTCGTTGATGATATTCGCCTTTGTCCGGCTTGTATGGATTGCTTTTACTTTGTCAGAGTATTCGGTGAGGTAGTCGTTCCAGGCTTGTTCAATGCACTTGGAGATTGTCTCGCAGTACGGACCAAGCAGCTTCTGCACATCGGCCTTCAGCATCCGCGTCATTCTCACCCCCCTTTTTGAAAGGTTGGAGGAACCGCGGTGACAGTAGCCCAGGCGTATGCGTTTTGTCAAGCAAATTATTCACGAAATTATTCACCGATGAGTGGACCAGCTTGTTTTCGCAGCCTTACGGGCTATCTCGGAACGTCTTTTTGGGGATAGTTTTTTAGCTCTAGCCTTCCCTCCCTTCTGACCCCCGAGACTGGCGTACTCTTTCCCCTCCAGCCCCGTGGTGTCCTGGATCTCACCGGTTGCGATCTTCGCCACTTTGATAGCGGCCCCGATCACGTCAGCCGGCCGTCTTTGGCCTTGCGGTCCCCTTGGCATATGGAGAGTATAGCACACCCCGGACCCCTCGGACAGGGGGCCACAATTTCAAACTGAGACACTACCGCGCAGGCGGGTCCTAGCGGACCAGGGAAACGGCAGGCTGCTTACGATCCAGGCCAGGGGAGGATGGTAAGCTCTCGACCCTTACTGCGGCAGGCGCGGGTCCAAGGTGTCCCGCAACCCGTCGCCGAAGAGGTTGAACCCGACCACCACGACCATGATCGCCAGGCCGGGAATAGTGGCCACATGGGGCGCCACGATGAGGTAGCTCCTGGAATTGGAAAGCATGGCGCCCCACTCGGGAGGGTAGGCAGGAGAGGGAGCACTGGCAAAAACGCTACACCCGACCGCCATGCGCTGTCAACGCGAATCCCGGACCGCCCCCCAGATTGCCCCGGATTCCCGCCCAGGAGGCGGTGGGGCCCGGGAATTTTCAACAATCGGAGCCAGGGTGGAGGCGACGGGTCGAATGTGAGCAGTTTTCGCCGGGATCTGATGGTCAGCGCCAGCTTCCGAGTGGCCAGTTGCGAGTTGGAGACAAGCGAGCACAGCGATGCTGGCGTAATCGGCTACTCCGCCGTCAGGGTCAACAAGGCTGCCGAACTGGCCAGCGTGTCGTCTCGTAGCGTCCGCAGGGTGTCGTCATCGCAGGCCGCAAGACGGTAGTCCCCGATGAAGCTTTGGAAAAAAGCTCGGAAGAACTGTCTCAGAGTCATGCGGTACACGCCGTGCCGGCCCCCGTCGTCCGAGATATGAGCCACCGTGTTTGCCGACACCACGGAGATCTGCCGATCGGTATAGACGAACACGAAACTGTCTGGCGATACCCGCAGCATGCGCCGGCATTGTGGAGCCAGGTCTGACGGCCGCTCCTCACGCTGCGCCGAGCGCCTGATGCTTACAACGGGATACTCACGTGAATCGTTGACCGACACCTCTCCGGGCCCTGCGAGCTTGGCCTGCGCCAAGAAGCCTTTCCGAAGGCGGCACTCTGGTGTGTCCAACTCGAAGACCGCAACAAGGTCAGCCCCGAAGAGACGCTCGGGCGCGTTGGGACCCCGGTCCCGCAATGTGCGGAGGCGCAGGCGGTAGCCGCGCATCTCCAGACCGTCGCTCGTGATTGACTGCTCCAGCCCGCCCAAGAACCTATCGGTAAGCGTCGGTTCCGTCTCGATCGTACCGTCTGACAGGCCTCGCACTGCCAAACGCTCAGCGGTCTCGACTGCTGTCAGCATGTTTTTTAGCGTACCGGTTATTATCATGGCGCTTAACTCGGCCGGCTAACGCTCGGCATCAGCTGCGGGACGCGCTGGCGCGGGGCGTGCGCAAGCACGACCTGTGACAGCGTGGACCGACAGCTTGACGGCCAGGTTAGAAGGCTGGCCACCCAAGGTCGCAGTCTTGGCCTTGAGGAAGCTAGTGTCGTCCGTCGCGCTCATACTTGGCCCACCCTTGGACTGCCGCGAGACCCTTGGCGAAGCTTCGAGAGGCAACGTCGACTTCAAGAGCAGCAAACACGAAGTGACCCACCCCGTACGGCATCGCTCCAATCACGATTTCAGCACCGCTGGCGTTCCGAAGGAGCGGGATCATCCGTTGTGTAGTCGCGGGGTACTGCCGGAAGATCCGGGCGTCGTTTCCACCGCCCGCACCTGCAATCTCACCGAAGCGTTCAACGTCGAGAGGCTCCTGCCTGGTGACACACACTTGAGGTGACCCGGGAATGACAGGGCTAATCCCAAGAAGATCGGGTAGCAACGATTTCAGGACCATGAGGTTCGGCGGATGTTGTTCCCATCGACCGGCCTCGGCCTTCACACCGGTCGCTGGGTTGGCTTTCCACCAGAAGGGGTAACCTGCCACGTTCACATACACGCCCCCTCCTCGAACGTACTCGCGAATACGTATGAAAGTCGTGTGAAGGCTGAGATCTTCTTCTGGGTAAGCTTCCCCGAAGGGGTTGACGACGATGTCGGCACCGATTGACAGAGCGTCATTTACTGACCTCAGGTCGATTCTCCAGCTCGGATTCTGCCTCCGAAGTTCCTGACACCATTCGTCGGGTGTGCGGACGGTGTAGATTAGCGGCACCAAAGCTGTGCCGTCGTCCGAGATGCGACCGTCCAGCACGGCAACGTGCGGCCTCGAGAAGCGTCTGCGGCGCCGCAACGTTGCCGACCACAAGATCGGCTTCCGGAACAGAGGCGTGAACGCGGCCAGGAAGAATGCAACCCAGACAACCCCAGACACAGCCAGGAGAGTCCATAGCCACGGCCATGGTCGCGAACCTGTTCCTACAGCTACCGCGATGCTCGCGACGAGAGACACCAGAAACGGACTAACCAACAGTAGGAGCCCGTACTCTATTCGGCTGCGCGTCCGGTACGCGCGGTCCGGCTGCCTCAAAGCGTAATCCTCCGATTCACGTTATCCCAGCCTTCTAACTATTGATTCTCTGGGTCCAGATAAGAACGCAACGCCGCAGTTCCTGTCAGCAAAACGCGCACTTTGGGCGGCGACGCTCTTCGCCCGCAAGTCGCGAATCTGCGGGCCTTCTTCCGTAGTGGTGTCATTTTCGCTTGACGTCGTATGCGGATCGGGATAAGCACCCGCTGGAACCGAGGCATCACAGTGTGTCCGCCGGGCTGCGCACACCCTTCCCGCCGCGATTCAGGACATGGGTGTAGATCATGGTGGTGGTGACATTCTTGTGCCCGAGGAGTTCCTGTGGGTCGCGGAGGCGTCGCGGGCGCGACGAAGGCGGGTGAAGGCGGGCACAGGGGCGTGGCGATTGCGGACGAGCCAGACCGCGTGTGCGAGTCCGGTGCGGAGCGCGAATACGAGCCGACCCCATGTCGCCTCCTCCATCGGGCGTCCCGGGGAGGTGCACTGGTCAGGACCTTACGCTTCACCAGGCATAGCTGTCAAGTCTGGTCTATTCCGCGAGGGAATGGGATGGCGAGGACACCCTGACCATGGCCACTGATGATCTGATGAAAACTGACCAGATTGAGAGTGTTGCTAGCACGACCTCGTGGCGAGTTCATCAACGCCTACCTCGAACAGAATCCGAAGCCGTAGCCCAGGGTCACAGCTCGCACGTCAGCCGTCCGGCTCTTCGGCCTCCTCGGGCTCGTCCATCACCACGATCAACCGCTGCGGGCTGCTCACCCGGATGCGGTGGATGGGCAGACCCTCGAGGTGCTCCAGCGTCATCTTGAAGTAGGTGTGGAACGTCTTGAGATCCGACCCCAGCATCGCCTTCTCGTATCGTGCCTTCACGGTGTCCCGGTGTTCGTCCAGGACCTCCTGCATGAGCTGGGTCAGGACCGCCTTGGCTCGCTGGCGGACTCCGTTGCCAACTTTCTTGTGGTGGTTGTAGCCCTTCTTGGGGAGCGGCCCGCCACGACGGAGATTCGGATAGGCGGCCTGCCGCGGCTCGTTCGGCCTGCTAACCGGCCAAGGTGTGTCCGGGCGTCCCGTCACGACCGAACGGCCGGTGGTTGCCCGTGCTTCCTGCTGTGCAACACGGTTCAACACGGCAAGGGTCCTCCGCTCATGGGGCAGCCGCCAGCACCCGAACCCAGGCGGGATGCGCCCGCGCCAGCTCCCGTAGCGCCTTCGCATCCGTCTCCGCGACCGCCTCCAAAATGGCCGGGCCCGTGAACGTGAGTATCCGGTTCACGCCCGCGAGAATGGTTACGGGGTGAGCCGGGTTGGCGAGCCGAATGCGCGTCGGGAACAGAGAGGTCGCAAGACTTGCCAAGTCTCGTGCCTGCTGCCGCTGGCCCCGCCTGTACCGGGCGAAGCAGCCACGGCACCACCGTTGGCTGCGGAGCCGAGGGCCCTGGCCGCACCGCGTACATAAGTTGGCATCCATCAGACGTTGCCCCTGGTTCACCGCGTGGGCCTCGGCCCATGTCCTGGTATGGGTCCTTTGGCCTTCGGCCTCTGACAGGCCGGGCAGAGCCCCGAGAACATATCTCTGGGGTCCAGCCGGGCCCCGCACCCGTCGCAGAGGTCCAGGCCCCGGAAGGTGAGAGCCGGTGGCTCGGGTGTGCACTTCGTCCTCACGAGAGCCGCGCCTCCGGGTGCGTCGCCCGCCACTCACGCCACCATTCCTCGGCCTGCTCGCCCCACTCGCCCCAGAACGCCAGAACTTGATCGTGGAGGGCCCGCACCTCGGCCACCGTCCACTTGGTCTCGTCCATCATCGCCCAAATATCTAGGAGCGCATGCAGCATCCCGCGTGCGCCCTCTGGCGTGCTCCGCGTCTCCACCCAGCTTTGGGCATGGTGGAGGCACAGGGCAAGTCCGGCATACCGGGTCCAGGTCCCCGCCTGGCACAAGAGGCACGGCGCGAACGGGCCGACCGCCCGGGGGCCGAGGCCGGAGAGGGCCGGCGGCCAAGGGGAGGCGGGATCGACGGCGCGGCCTTGGGTTGCCGCAGGGGAAACCGCAGGCGGCCCCGAGGTCGCCGCCAGGGCGGCTAGCACCTCAGCTTTGCGCCGGCGCAACTCTTCAAGTAGCAGGCGCCCGGCTTCCGGCGGGGTCGGGGCCGGGTGCCGCACGCGCACCTTGTCCCCGATGGCCTCTAACTGAAACCCCAGGTTGCGAAGGTCTTCCAGCAGGCGCACGTCAGAATTCCTCCTCGAAGGGCGCCATCGAAGAGGCGAGGGAAGAGGCGCCCGCAACCTTCGCGTCCCCTCGGATCGCCTTTTCATCCGCAACATCGGCAACAATGCTTTGTTCATCCCCAGATAGGGGCGATTTGGCATCCGCAACACGGGGTAGCTTGTTGCGGTCAAAAAATACGTCTAAGTCCGCGGCGTCACGGTCTTGTTGCAGATGTGGCCGATCAGAACCCAGGTAACGGGACCAGGCGTCAGTGAACCACTCTCGCGTGTACCCTTTGGGCGTGTCGGTCCCCACGCGGATGCCGCGGGGCTTAATTCCGAAAGGCGCCAGCAGGCGGGCCAAGCCCCGCTGGTCGAGCGGCTTCCCCCTGCGCCACGTTCCCCAGCCCCACTCTTCATCGGCGAGCAGGGCTGCCACCAGCTCGGCGGAAGGCAATCGGTCCACCGCCCTAGCCTCGAACGCTGCACGAATGTTTCGGAGCAGCCGCGTCCCCGCCCCGTCATCCTCTTGGTCCCGTCCGCCGGACAATGCAAGCGCCGCCTTTCGCGCCCGCTCCGGCCAGGGGCCGCCAGTCAGGTCCGCGACGGCGAGCAGCGGCTCCCAGTTATCGCTGGCGCGGTCGTCCAGCGCCTCGGGCACCGCCGGGTCCGTCGCCGCGAGGGCCTCCGTGTTGTCGGCTCCCCACCGTGCCGCCATGCGGCCGAGATCCCGCAGGGGTTCCAGCGCCTTCCGCCGCGCCCGGGCTACTACCTCAGTCTTGGTGCGGCGCCGCATGGGGATAGCTATGGAGCGGTCGTCCAGCGTGTCCGGCAGTGAGCCGATGAGGGCAAAGGCTCGGGGACACCAGGTGGAGAGCCGGACGGGCCGAAGGTCCTTCCCCTCACCCTCCACCCGGAGGACATACGCGGTTTCTCGCGTATGGCCGGAATTGAGCACGCCGCGCAGCTCCTCGTTGTCCCGGGTGAAGGTGTCGGCCTCGTCAAGGAGGAGGCAGGGCCGGCACGCTTCGATGATGCGATAGACGGACGCCGCCGAGACATTGGAACTGGTCAGCGCCCGGGGGACGAGACGGAGGAGCACCTTGAAGAGCGTCGTCTTGCCGCACCGCCGAACGGGGCTCACCAGCGCCAAGAACGGGAAGATGTCGAAAGCGTTAAAGGCGTGCGCCGCCAGGCACCAGAGCGCTACCAAGGCATCCGCGTGTTTCGGGAGGATCACAAAGCGACGGGCCGCCGTCGCCAGGTCCTCCAAAAGTTGCGCCCCGTCCACCGGCTTGGGCCACGGGTCCATTTCTGTCACGATAGGAGCCTGACCCTCTAGGTCCTCCCGGTACGCCTGCTCCTCGGCTAGTGCCGTTTCGAGGTCGATCGAGGACCCGGTCCACCAGCTCGGCCTCTCCGTTCGAGAATGCCACGGTCAGGTTCTTGCGCCGGCGGGGCGATCACAGCGGGACACAGTCACGGGCGAGCACATCTGCGCCGCGCCGGATGGTGAGGGAGGCTCGGATCCCAGCGGACTCCGCCACCACCCCATGCACCACGAACGTCAGGTCACCCAAGGTCACAACCCGGTCAGTTCCCTCGTGGATGAGTTCCATGATAGCGCCGCGCTCCTTCAAGGAGGACCGTGAATCCATCAGCCGTCCCGCCCAGCCGGAAGTAATCCGAAACGTCCTTCGCCTCCGGCGTACCTGGCAGGGGCAAGTCCACAATCCGCACGCTGGCCGCCACGGGCCACAGGGCTCGGGCCACCCGCGCCGCGCCCCGCATGCCGATGGGATCCCGGTCGTAACAAATCGACATGCCCTTCCCAGCAAATATCGGGGTCCAAGTTGGGAGCCACGATCCGGCGCCCGCCGTGTGTGTGGCCGCATGCGTGAAACCACGATCAAACGCCGTGAACATGTCCCACTCGCCCTCGCACAAGAGAATCTCCGGCCCTGACAGGTCGCCGATCCACTGGGGGTGCAAGCCCGAAGGGACCACTCGCCATCGGTCACCCTTAACCGGCTGCTCGAAGCGATAGCAGCGGGTGACATTGTTGGCGGGAATGGTGATGACGCGGGATGTCCAGAGGGACCGCCGCTTTTTCATCGAGCAGTGGTAGCAGGTCAGCCAGGCTTCGGCAACGCGGAAGTGCGCCAAGGTCTCCGAGCCGTAGTGCTTGTCGTGGGCCATCATCCAGGTCAGCGTCTCGGTCCGGAGTGGCTCCGCGCCGTGCAGCTCGTAGTCAAGCGCCGCGTCTCGCCGCGCCTCGCGGTGCGGGGTGCGCCAGTCAATGCTCACCTCTATACCTCGCGGGCCGGGACGCGGTTCGCTTTGAGAAAGGCGAGATAGTCCTCCTGGCTCACGCGGACGCGGCGCCCCAGGCGCGTCACGGGCAGCTTGCCCTGTCGAATCCAGCTTCGCCACGTGTGGCGCGACACCTTCGAGTCCCGCTCCAACTCCACTACCGTCAATAGGCCCATGCGAACCTCTTTCTGCCCGGATGCTTTTGCCAGACACCCCCACTGTACTTGAAGCGCTTGTGGGCATCAATAATATTATCAAGTCCCAATGAGTTTATCCAGTCCCAACTAAAATTGGCTTGACATCGTGACTGCACGGCACTATATTCCTCGCAGCGTCAGTCACAAGGAGGGTCTATGGACAAGCGAGAGAGGGAGTGGGAGGCGAAGCGGAAGGCCGTGGAATTCGCGGACCAGCGGATCGGCGTCACTCCCCGCGACCGACTGGCCTGGGCCGTTCGGATCGTGCAGACACCGCAGAGGGGCATGACGCCGGGCGACTGGGAGAACCTCCGGCTGGAGTTGGAAGCGTTCGCCCTCAATATCCCCCATATGCGCGGCTTCGATTTTTACGCCTCGGGTGTCTCGATCAGGTCCAGCGGAGTAGGACAGCCGACTCAGGAGGAAGCGAAGAAGACGCTTGAGCGGATGGGCCCCATGATCGAGGCAGCTGTCAAGCGGGATCCTGTCAAGATCGGGCCCGTTAAGGCCGATCTCTTCCTCTTCTGGGAGACGGACTGGCCTCCCAACGCGAGCCCCCAGTGGCGGGCGCGCTGGGCTAATGTAGAAATGAGTTGGCCCGAACGGGCCGCCCACGCCCTCGCGGGTCTGATTGGACAGGCTGGGCATCTCCTGAAAGAGTGTCCCGCCCCAGCCAAACGGGGGGGAGAAGGCGAGACGTGCGGCAACTGGTTTGTGGCGAAGCGGCCGAACCAGGACTATTGCTCGGCTACCTGCCAGAGCCGGGCGAGCACGCGAGCGGCGCGGGCGGGCACCGAGACTCCAGCTACTCAGCGGCGACGTGAGGCGCAGAAGAAAAAGGAGGGCTAGCCGTGGGCGTCTTGAAGATCCGAGACAGGTGGGGCTTCGAATACTACGACGAGTCAGGCAGGCGCAAGCGGAAGGTGGTGGAGAAACCAGGGGAGAAGCCCGGGGGGGGATGGTACGAGGAGTGCAAGAAGCAGTACCGCGCCACGAAGGCGGCCCTCGACAAAGGGGAGCCGCTCCCCTTCGCCACCTCGAAGAAGACCTTCGCACAGATGGCCGAGAAGTATTTCGAGACGTGCAAGGGGACATGGTCTCCCGTGGAAGCACTTCGGGTCCGGTCCATCCTCGATAACCACGCTCTTCCCTTCTTCGGCACGATGAAGCTGGCGAAGGTGAAGCGGATTCACCTTGATGAGTACGTGGCCCTCAGACAGCGGGAAGGAACGGCGCCCGCCGGCATCAACAAGGAGCGGGCTCGCCTCCACCACTTTTTCGCCAAGTGTATCGAGTGGGGGGAGTTGACGCGGAATCCGTGTCAGGGAATGAAGAAACTGAAGGAGCCCCCCGAGCGGGTGGCCTATCTCGACGGGGAGGAGCGCGCCCGGCTCTTGGATGCCTGCGCCGAGAAGTCCGCTACCCTCCATGACGTTGTCGCCTTTGCCATGCTGACGGGCGCCAGGCTCTCCGAGATTCTCAGTCTTCGGTGGGGAAATGCGGATCTCACCCACCGGATTATCAGCTTCCGCAAGACCAAGTCCCGGAAGGTGCGCCACGTCCCCGTCAATCCCGATCTCTACGGGCTCCTGATGCGCCTCGAACCCGCCGCCGATCCGAGCGCCCCACTCTTCCCGCCGGAGTGGAACGGGCGCCGGGTGACAACGGCCTTCCGCCGGATCGCCAGCGGGCGGAAGCGGTACAGCGGGGAGTGGATTCAAGGGGTGAAGCCCGGCTTCCGTTTCCATGATCTCCGGCATGACTTCGCCTCGTGGCTCACGATGGGCGGGGTCAGCATCCGGGGTGTCCAGATGCTTCTAGGTCATAGTGACCTTCGCATGACGGAGCGGTATACTCACCTGGCCGACACCGTCCTCCGGGCCGCCGTTCAGGTGCTTCCTTCCCTTCCCGCCCTGTCCAGCAACGGGAACGGCCACGAGGCGCCCGCGGTCACCCCGGAAACCGCCTGACGGTCGCCTGCCCGCCTCACGCCCCTCGGCCCTCGGTCGGGGGGCGTGTTCTTTATGTCCAGGGTCGGGGTCCCGAAGGGGGTCTCGGGCTCTCGATAGACAGCAAAATGGACAGCAGACCTTAAGGAAAGGGAAAAGAAAAACGCGGAGTCATTGTAACTCCGCGTTTCTACTTGGTGGCCCTATCGGGATTCGAACCCGAGTTTCAGCCTTGAGAGGGCCGCGTCCTAGGCCGGGCTAGACGATAGGGCCGAGCGCATTCGATTGTGGGTGGCTGCGGGGCAGGGATTCGAACCCCAATAGGCAGATCCAGAGTCTGCTGTCCTACCGTTGGACGACCCCGCACCGTGTTCGAAAAGAAAATCCAAAGGCTTGGCCTTTGGACGAGGGAAGTATCAGCCATCCCCCCCTGTTTGTCAAGGCCAAACGCGCACAGGTGCTGGGGTCCCTGTGTGCCCCCCTGCCCCCTTGCTCCCTCGCCCTCCGACCTCCTCCGCTCAACTCTCCATGCTGCCGCGCAGGCCCAACTCGTCCGCGACCCCCCGCATCGCCTGGATGACGAAAACGATATGCTCGTTGAGGTCCACCCCCAACTCTTCTGCGCCCTTGATGATATCCTCGCGCCTGACCTGCCGGGCGAAGGCCTTGTCCTTCATCCGCTTCCGCACCGAGGCAGCCTCGAGATCCAGGACACTCTTGGTCGGTCGGATCAGGGCGGCCGCCGTGATGAAGCCGCACAGCTCGTCGCAGGCGAACAGCGCCTTCTCCAGGCGTGTCTCGCGCGGCACGCCCGAGTACTCGGCGTGGGAGAGGACGGCCTTGACGAGGAAGTCGGGGTATCCCTTCTCCCGCAGGGTTTCGACCCCCTTGAACGGGTGGCCGGCCTCGGCGCTGGGATACCGCTCGTAGTCGAAGTCGTGGATGAGGCCCACGATGCCCCACTCGTCCGGATCCCCTCCGAACTTCCCAGCATAGGCGCGCATGGCCGCCTCTACGGCCAGGGCATGCTTCAACAGGCTCTCGCTCTTCGTGTATTCGGTGAGAAGCTCCCAGGCCGCCTGTCTGTTCATTGACCCTCTGTCTCCTTTGCCAGCTCATCGTGCAGTGTGATCACGCGGACCACTTCGTACTGGCGGCTGCCGTTCGGCGTCCGGAGCACCACCGCATCGCCCTCCCTCTTGCCGATCAGGGCCTGCCCCACCGGCGAGCCGGGTGAGATCCATCCCCGTTGGGTGTCCACCTCCTCCGAGGCCACCAGCCGGTGAACCCGCTCTTCTCCCGTCTCCTGATCCCGCAGGTGCACGGTGGCCCCGAAGGCGACTCGATCCCGCGGCACCCGCGACAGATCGATGTTCGACAGCTCGGCGATCCGTTGCCTCAGAAAGGCAATCCGTGCATGGAGGAAGCCCTGGCGATCCTTGGCCGTCTCGTACTCGCCACTCTCCCGGAGGTCCCCCAGCTCGCGCGCCTGCCTGATTCGCTCCGGGATGTCCACCTTGAGCTCACGCTCCAGATTGGCCAGCTTCCCCTTCAACCCGTCCACGATGTGATTCGTCGGCACTCCCTCACCCCCCTTTACCCGATACGTCGCGGCCAGAAGGCCGGAAGTTTATCCATCCGCGCTCTGAACGAACTCCATATGAATGTAGGAACGTACGAATCTAACCTCCGCTGGCACGCTAGCACGCTCGCAGGCTGGGATGCTTGGGTGCTATTCACCTCGAAACGACGTACGAGAGTACGAACGTACGAATGTACGCCATGAACCATCAAGAAGCGGTACGAGTGTACGCATGTACGAATGTACCCGCACGACTCGGAGCCGTGTTCGGACCTCGGACGTTGAACGTTGGACCTTGGACTTCGATGAATTCCGCATTCCTCAATCCGCATTCCGCATTTGGATGAGCCTTCCAGCCTGCTCGCCTCCCAGCCTGCCAGCATTGAGGCCGTACCTTCGTCCGCCCTCTCTTGTCGTGCCGCTTCTCGGCTCGCGGCTCGGGGCTCTAGGCTCTCGGCCGCATTCCGCATTCTCTTCGTACCTTCGTCCATCCGCACGCAGTTTCCCGTTGAAGCGTCCGAGCCTCCTAGCGCGATTCAAGCACCTGCCCAATGCGTTCCAGCACGGCCTCCCGTCCCAGCAACGCCAGGACAGGAAAGAGGGGCGGGCTGACCGTGGTGCCGGTCAGGGCGACCCGGACCGGCTGCGCGTACTCCACGAGCTTCTTTCCCGCCTCGGCCGCGCGTTGCCTGACCCGGTCCTCCAATGCGGCCGCCGTGAACTCGGGCGCCTCGGCCAGCAGCCGGCGCACCTCGTCCAGGAGGATCAGATGCTCCGGGGTCAAGAACTTGGCCTCGGCCTTGGGGTCGCGGGCAGCGGGCGGGGCGAACATGAACGCCATCGCGCGGGCCATCTCGACCAGGGTCCTAAACCGCTCCGCGAACAGCGGGACCGCCTCGATCAGCCACGCCCGTCCCCGCGCCCGCACCGTCTTTCGGTCCACGCCGGCCGCCGGCCAGAAAGGGGCCAGCAGGTCCGCCAGAACGTCGGGCGGCGTCTGCCTGATGTACAGCCCGTTCAGCCAGTCCAGCTTGGCCCGGTCGAAGATCCCCGGAGACGCCCCCACCCGCTCGATCCGGAAGGCCTTGATCAACTCCTCCCGCGTGAACACTTCCTGGTCCCCGTGGGACCAGCCCAGGCGGACGAGGTAGTTGACCAGCGCCTCGGGCAGGTACCCCTTCGCCTGGTACGCGTGCAGGGCCACGTCCCCGTGCCGCTTGCTGAGCTTCTCCCGGTCGGCCCCCAGGACCAGCGGGATGTGACCGAAGAGGGGCACCGGATAGCCCAGCGCCTCGTACAGCAGGATCTGTCTCGGCGTGTTGGGGATGTGATCGGCCCCGCGCACCACGTGGGTGATCCCCATCAGCGCATCGTCCACCACGGCGGCGAAGTTGTACACCGGTGTCTCCCGCTCGTCCGACCGCAGGATGATGAAGTCATCGATTTCGTCGGCGGCCACCTCGATCCGCCCCTGCACCAAGTCGTCCCATGCCACCGGATCCTTGGCCGCCACACGGAAGCGGATGGCCTGCCGACGTCCCGCCGCCGGGCCCTGCTCGCGGCACCGGCAGACCTGACGGAGCGACTGCTTGGCGGCCCGGGCAGCCTCGCGCCGGGACGCCAGTTCCTCGGCCGTGCAGGTGCAGGGATAGGCCTTCCCTTCTCCCACGAGGCGTCGGACGTGCTCGCGGTAGAGGGCGTCCCGCTCCAACTGCCGGTAGGGACCCGCGGGGCCCCCCACCTCCGGTCCCTCATCCCAATCGAGACGAAGCCAGCGCAAGCCGTCCAGGATAGCCCGGACCGCCTCCTCGGTAGACCGCTCGACGTCGGTATCCTCGATGCGCAGAATGAACGTCCCGTCCTGTGCCCGAGCCATGAGCCAGTTATACAGGGCCGTCCGCACCCCGCCCACGTGCAAGGATCCCGTGGGGCTGGGGGCGAACCGGACGCGAATCTTTCCGGGCTGTAGGGAAGACATGCCTGTGTCCCTGGCGGCCTCTCTGGTCGGACTCCTGGCGGCGCCGTCGCGGCGCGGGGTCCATATTGTCGCCCACTGGGGCGGAATGGTCAAGAGGAAGCCGGGCGGCCCGTCTGCACCCCCCGGGGATGGAACCCTTTGGCAGTCCGGGCCGCCCCGCCGTCTCCCTCTTTTTCGCTTGCATTCGGGGGCCGAGCGTTAATAGAATGCCGCAACTTCCGCGAGCCGCCGCACGGGCTGGCTTCTGCTGCCGAAGATTCCAGGACGATCCGGCTGGAGGGAGGTGATCGGAAGAGACGGGATGAGTTGAGTCTCCCCTCTTGATGAGACGCATTGTAACGGTATCATGCTGGCCAAAGGAGGCGTGAGAGGACCATGGCGCAGGTAACGCTGGAAAATGTGAGCAAGAATTTCGACGAGGTGGTAGCCGTCCGCGACGTGAACCTGACGGTCAAAGACCGAGAATTCGTGGTCCTGGTCGGACCGTCGGGCTGCGGGAAGTCCACGACGCTGCGGATGATCGCCGGCCTGGAAGAGATCACCGCGGGCACGATCAAGATCGGCGAGCGGGTGGTGAACGATGTCCCGCCGAAGGATCGGGACATCGCCATGGTCTTCCAGAACTACGCCCTGTACCCGCACATGACCGTGTACGACAACATGGCCTTCGGCCTGAAGCTGCGCAAGTTCCCCAAACCCGAAATCCAGCAGCGCGTCCAGGACGCGGCCGAGATCCTGGGCATCCAGGAACTTTTGGCCCGCAAGCCGCGGGCCCTCTCCGGCGGCCAGCGGCAGCGCGTGGCGGTGGGCCGGGCCATCGTCCGGAAGCCGCAGGTGTTCCTGTTCGACGAGCCGCTCTCCAACCTGGACGCCAAGCTGCGCGTGGCGATGCGGGCGGAATTGAAGAAGCTCCACGACCGGCTCCAGGCGACGGTGATCTACGTGACCCACGACCAGGTCGAGGCCATGACCATGGGCGACCGGATCGTCATCATGAAGGACGGTCTGATCCAGCAGGTGGGCGCCCCGCTCGAGGTCTACGCGTTTCCGCAGAACCAGTTCGTGGCCGGGTTCATCGGATCGCCGGCCATGAACTTCATCTCCTGCACCGTGACGGTGCGGGACGGCACCCTCTGCTTCGTGGCCCCGGGACTGGTCCTCCCCGTGCCGGCGGCCAAGGCCAAGGCCCTGGCCGGCTACAAGGACAAGGCGGTCACGATGGGAATCCGGCCGGAGGACGTGCACGAGGCCACCCCGCAGGATCCGGCCACCAGCCTGTTCGACGCCAAGGTCGAGGTGGTGGAGCCGATCGGGCACGAGATCTATCTGGACGTGATGGTCGGCACCGCAGAGATCATCGCGCGCGTGAGCCCCGACACCCCCGTCAAGATGGGGCAGACGATCAAGCTGGCGGCGACCGTGGACAAGCTGCACGCCTTCGACCCCCAGACGGAGCGCGCCATCGGCCTGGCCTGAGACCGGGCCCCGGCGCTTCGCCCGGCGTGCTGTCCCGCGCAGTCGGGGAACCAGGGGGGCGGGGGCAGGCTTCAGTCCGCACCATGCGAGTCCCGACGCGCTGTGACTGCACGCGGGCGGTCCGGCCCGTCGGGATTCGTGCTTTTCCACTCGGGGGGAGCCACCCGCCCAGAAAGATCGCAGCTCGATGCCCAGAGCCTCCGTTGGCGACCTGGTCCGGCGACTGGAGCGGTGGAGCCCCCTCTTGCTGCTCGGAGGGACGGCCGCCCTCTACCTCGTGCGGCTGGGGGCGGCGGGGTTGTACGATCCGAACGAGGGGATGTACGCCGAGATCCCCCGGGAAATGGTCCTCCTCCGCGACTGGCTGACCCCCCACTTCAACTACCTCCGCTACTTCGAGAAGCCGCCCCTCCTCTACTGGCTGACCGCGGTGGCGTACCAGCTCCTCGGGGTCTCCCAGTTCTCGGCTCGGCTGGTGACCGCCCTGGCCGCGGTCGCCGGCGTGGGGGTGACCTGCGCGATCGGCCGGGACCTGTGGGGGCGGCGGGCCGGGCTGGTCAGCGGCCTGATCCTGGCGACCAGCTTCGGGTACTTCATCTTCAGCCGGATCGTCGTCACCGACATGCTCTTTACCGCGCTGCTCGCCGCAAGCTTCTGGGCCGGGCTGCGCGGCCTCCTCGACGCGAGGCCTCGTCCGCGCATGACCCTCTTGGCGTACGCCGCCATGGGGCTGGCCATCCTGACCAAGGGCCTGATCGGGCTGGTCTTCCCGGTGCTGGCGGTCGGCGGCTTCCTGCTCCTCACCCGAGACCGGACGCTCTGGAGGCGCCTGGAACTCCTGAGGGGTGGCGCCGTCTTCCTGGCGATCACCGCCCCCTGGCACATCCTGATGGGGCTGAAGAACCCGGGCTTCTTCCGGTTCTACTTCGTGCACGAGCACTTCCTGCGCTTCCTGGGCCGGCGCGAGCTGGATTACGCCCCCATGCCGCTGTACGCCTTCCTCATCATGGTCGTCATCTGGACCTTCCCCTGGAGCGTGTTCCTCCCCGTGGCGCTGCGCCGCTACTGGCCCCAGGCACAGGCGGCCAGTCGGGAGGAGCGGGGGTTCCTCTTCGTGCTCCTCTGGGCGGCCTCGGTGGTCGGGTTTTTCGCCCTCACGCCCTCGCGGCTGGAATACTACTCGATGCCGGCGTTCCCCGCCCTGGCGCTCCTGGTGGGACGCCTGTGGGGGGCCGCCATGGCCCCACGGTCCGACCGGGCCTTGCCCAGCGGCCTCTCCTACAGTTGCTTCAGTCTCCTCACGATTGCCGTGGGCCTGCTGCCGGCCTCGTGGCTCTTCCCGCACCTGCAGCACCTCTCGCTCTACAACATGTTCACGGCCATGGACGCCTACTCGCGGGACATCCAGTACGGGATCCTCTCCAACGCCGAGGTGTACACCGTCCCGTCCTATCAGGAGCTGGTCCCGATCATCCAATGGGCGGCGCTCGCGCTCTTGGTGGGGGTCGCCGCCGCCACCTTCGCCTGGCTGCGCCGGAGGCCGGGCCTGACGTTCGCCTGTCTGGTGGCGAGCATGCTCCCGACGCTCGCCTTCATCCAGACCGGGATCACCATCTTCGAGCCGCACCGGTCTGTCATCCACCTGGCGGCCGTGATCCGCCGAGAGTTCCGGCCCGGGGACCGGCTCATCATCGAGGGCCCCTATGAGAACTTCGCCAGCGCGAACTTCTACACCGGCCAGCGCGCGCGGGTGCTGCACGGGCATTTCGGGGACCTGGAGTTCGGGTCGCGATATCCCGAGGCGGCGGGGACGTTCCTGGAGGAGCCGGAGTTCGCGGCGTTGTGGCGGGGGGCGGGGCGGGTCTACCTGCTCAGCGACTCGCCGAGCCGCCTGGGGAAGCTCCAGGCCCTCGGCGCGGAGCCTGCGGTCCTGGGACGCAGCGGCAAGAACTGGCTGTTCTCCAACCGCAACGGCCCATGATCAGGGGCGGGGACGCGAGGAGGCCAGGACGCGGGAACGCCGGGCGGGGCGTGAATTCAGGCGTGCAAGCCTTCGAGCCTCCAGACTTCCAGCGTCCCAGCGTGCTCGCCTTCGAGCCTCCAGGCGTCAGGCGACTTCGAGGCCGGCGGGCATGGCGACGGTTCCTGCGCGCCCGCGAATCGGTCGAGAGACGACCTCGGCGACCGCGACCTTGTCTTGACCCTCGGCCCGAATTCGGTCGGCCAGGACTTCCAGCGGGAGGCACGTCACGCCATCCTCTCGAACCCCGGAGAGCAGCCGGTCCGCCACCCCCTGAAAGCCTCTCCCTTCCATCTCCGCATGCATGGTGAGGACGCTCCAGGCGCGGCCGTGGACCTCTCGGCAGACGCGGGCCACGAATCCTGCGCCCTCCCCGTCATCCAGCCCGAGGACCTCATCCAGCGTGGGGAGGGTGGTGGGCAGTTGCAAGGTCCGCAGCCGCCGGCCGGCCACCCAAGGGAAAAACGGGCCCCGTCCCCGGGTATCGCTCGCGTAAGCGAACCCGATCTCGTCCAGCGCGCGCAGGCTGGCGGCGCTCACCTGCCAGCCGGGCGCCCCGAAGCCCCGAGGGGCACGCCCCGTCACCTCGCGGTAGATGGTCACGGCCCGGCCAATCTCGTCGCGCACCCCGCCCTCATCCATCCGGTGCAGACGGTCCTGCCAGCGCCGGTGGTCGTACCCGTGGATCGCCAGCTCGTGGCCCGCCGCGACGACGGCTTGCAGGGTGGGGGCCAGGCGCGCCATGTGCCGGGGCGGCAGCAGGGTCCCCGACAGGAGCGTGCGCAGGCCGTAGGTGCGAACGGCCGACGTCCGCCGCATCTTCGCCAGAAACCCCGGCCGGAAGGCGCAGACGATGGCGCGCCCGCTCGTATCCGGGCCCAGGGCCACGAAGAAGCTGGCCCGGACCCCGTGCCGATCGAAGAGCCGGAGGAGGTTCGGCACCCCGACCCGCAGGCCCTCGAAGGTGCACACGTCGATTTTGAGACCAAGCACCATACAACTCATGGAGAGCGTACGACAGTACGAATGTACGAGGGTACCCAATCCGGAATGCGGAATGCGAAATGCGGAATCATCACGAATGCGGAATGAACTACCCCGCGGCAAGCCACGGGGTATCCAACGGAATCAGGCGGATACCTTAGAGCAATCGGGACTGTTGTGTATGAAGCATGGAGTACTCTTTTGGATGTAATTGCCCATGCTCCCATCTTACGACTCGGACGCGGCAAGCCGCGGGGTCGTTGTGTTACACAACAGCATGTCGCCGTATTTGCGGTTATGATAGTGGCCAACTCCGAGGAGGTGGAGCATGGCCGAAGGGAAGCAGTGGCAGCGGTTAACCGCCGAACGGAAGTTCCGGATCTTCCTGGAGACTCGGAATCCGGACGCGCCTGTCGGGGAGATCCTCCGGCGGTACGGACTCACCTTAGAAGACCTCCGGGCCATTGAGGAGGCCGTGGAGAGCTCGGCGATTGCCGGGCTCAAGGTTCGGGCCGGCCATCGGAACCACGCCACGCCAGAGACCCCGGAGGAGTACGCTCGGATCTGCCGAGAACTCCGGGAGAAGGAGCGGGCCTTGGCCGAGCTCACCGTGGAGTACACCCTGCTCAAAAAAAACGAGCGCTGGGGCTCGCCGAGCGGCGCGGACGAGCCCCCCTTGCCTCGGAAGCGCGCGAGGCGAGCCTGATGGCCGTGAGAGAAGCCCAGCAGAGCGGCCTGAGTCAGGAGCAAGCGGCCCGGGCCCTGGGCCTCAGCGCCCGAACCCTCCAACGCTGGCAGTGCGGGCCGGTGCCGTCCCAACGTCGCCGGGGGAATCCCCGGCCCTGGAACGCACTCCTGCCCGAGGAGCAGGGCCTCCTCGTGGCGGTGGTGGCCCGGCGGGAGTTGGCCGATGGCTCGTGTCGGATGCTGGCGTTCTGGCTCCTGGAGCACGCGGGGCGGGCCATCTCCCACGTGGCGGTGTGGCGCTACCTGCAGGCCCATGGGGCCTCGACCGCCCGGGGACGTCGCCGAGGGGAGCCGGTGGGGGCCAAACCCGACATCCGCTTCGCCCAGCAGCCGAACAGCCTCTGGTGTTGGGATATCACCCACCTCCGGACAAGGCAGCCCTGGGTGTTCCTGTACCTCTACGTGCTCTTGGATTGGGTGAGCCGAAAGGTGATCGCCTGGCACCTCGCGGAGACGCTGGAATCCCGCGAGGTCCTCACACTGTGGGATCAGGGCCTCCAGAAGGAAGGCCTCTTGGAGCTGCCGACGCACGTCTACCCCCGCTCCCTCTCTGATCGGGGGACGCAGATGCGGTCGCGGCTCACCCGGCGGTTCTTCGCCCGGACCGGGGTCGAGGCCCTCTACGCCCGGCCGCGGACCCCGAATGATAACCCCGAGATCGAAGCGTTCTTCTCGACCCTGAAGGGCCGGCTCCACTACCCCGGCCGGTTCGCCAGCCTGGAGGAGGCCCGAGCGTGGTGCGCGGAGTTCTTCCGGTGGTATAACGATGGGCATCACCATCGGAGCCTGGGGTACGTGACTCCGAGTCAGCGGCATGCAGGGATTCACACGACTGTCTTGGCTGAACGCGCCGCCCTGAGGGCCCAGTGCCTGGCTGAGCGGCGTGCCTATAACCAGAATGCCGCCGCTATCCCCGCAGTGGCGGCGACATCAGTTGCGTAACACGGCGGGGTATGAACCCTCAAGGAATCAACTCAATTTCGGATTTCGGATTGCGGATTTCGAAATTGACCAAATCGAATGCGAAATGGGGAATAGCTGAAAACGAGCGGGCAAACTGGCAGGCCAGCAAGCTGGGATGCTGAGATGCCAGGAACCATGCTAGCGTGCCAGCAGAGGGTACGTTCGTACCCTCGAGCGCCTTTGGCCTCTCCGATTCCTCGCCTGCCTGCCTTAACGCATTATGGCCGAATAACTTTGATCCCCGCCCTTCGCGCTGCCATGGAGAGGCGCTGGTCCAAGGTCGCCAGTCCCAAGCCTCTCCGCAGCGCGAGTTCCAGGTACGCGGCATCATACGCCGACAAGGTGTATTCTTGCGCCATGCTCTGCCACCGCCACACAGTCTCTGTGTCCAGAAATGTATCCGTGCGAATGGGAAGCATCGAATAAAGCTAAATGATGCGCCGCCTGTCTACCTCCGCCAACCTCTCCCGACGTTGAGCCATCGTGAGCGCGTTCGCGACTTCGTACCACCACAATGCTGGAACCCAGAGATTATCGTTCCGGGACAGCCGAGCTAGAAACCGATCGGCCGGCCTCGATGTTTCATCGGGAAGTGCCCACGCCAGGGCCAGAGAGCAGTCCAGAACACAGTCCATCAGCGGCGGCGGCCCTCCTCAATCAAATCTCGGATCTTCAGCGTTCCAGGGATTCGCTTCCGAATTTCCCGAAAAGAGGCCAGGACCTGGCTGCCAGCCGCCGCTTGTTCCTCTTCAGCCGGAGGAACCAGGCGTGCCACGGCTCTGCCGCGCCTCCGGATCACGAATGATCTTCCCCGCTCCGTCTCCCGCAGCAGCTCGGAAAGACGCGTCTTTGCCTCGAATGCCCCAACCTCGACCGCTTTCCCGCCCATAGCCAACTCTCCTCGAACAGGTTATAAAGCTAGTTTAATCAACTAGTTTATTTTGTCAAGACCGCACTCCGCATTTGCTTCCGAGTCAAATCGAATTCGAAATTCGCAATCCGACATTCGAAATCGGCGCTCATTCCGTATCGGGTACCTTCGCACCCTCGTACTTTCGTACGGTTTGTAGCTAGTTCCGCATGTCCCCCAGCTTCCGCATTCGCCATTCCGCATTCCGCATGCACCCCTTAACCTCAAACAGGAAGGAGGAATTCGTCAACCGCGGGCTCGGCGGGACTCGGCGGGAACGAGGCGCTTCTCGCGGATGTAATATTCAGAGCCGCGCCAAATGATGCGCCGGCGAAAGAAACTGGTCACCCAAACGACGAACGCAAAAGCGTCGCACAGCGGCACAAGCCACATCTTGCGGCGCAGCAACGGATCGCCGACGCCCCAGACGCCAACCGTCCAGGCCATCGCGCCGCGCAGCACAACGTAGCCGGTGAGGTATGCCGCGGAAATCCACCCCGAGGGCGCGGCCACCGCGGCCGCGAGAGCCCACGGCTGGCCGTGCGTGAACACCAACCCGAAATGTTTCCAGGGCGCGGCGTGGCGGAACGTAAGAGCCCAGCGGACCTGGTGGGCGAAGCAGTCGCGCAACGTCTGCGTGGGGAAAACGGTGTAAACGGGATAGGGGGTCAACTCGACGCGATAGCCCAGGCCGGCGATCCGATGACCCAGCTCATAGTCTTCGGTGCAGTGATCAACGAGGGCCTCCAAGCCGCCAATTTCAGCCAGCTGCCTGCGGGTGGTGGCCATCGTGGTACCGAGCGTGAAATCCACGCCCCCGAGTGCCCAGGCTGCCAGCACGCCCGCATCGAAGTCCGAGGTAATGCCGAGCGATTCCATCTGCGAGGGCAAGCTCTCGTCGGTGAGCCCGCGATACAGGCACGTGACTGCGCCGACCTTCGGGTCGCGAAATGGCGCCACCACCGCGCGCACGTAGCCGGGACCGACGCGGCTATCGCTGTCGCTCATGACCAAGATGTCATAGCGCGCTTCGCGGACCAGCCGGACGAGCTGGGTCACCTTGTTGTTGGGGCCGAGCGGCACGGCGCCGACGAGAAGGCGAATCCTCCGGTCTGGAAAATCGCGCATGACTTTTTCGAGAATCGGGATGACGGGATCCGATTCCTGGCGAACGCTGAAGAGGATTTCGAACTCGGGATAGTCCTGATGGCAAAAGCTCGCGTAATTTTCGTAGGCTTCGCGGTCCAGGCCCTTCACGGGCTTCAAGATGCTGACGGGTGGAGTGAAGTCGGCGGGCCACGTCGGACGGGTTCGGAAAAAGCGCAGCGCGCTAAGCATCGCGAGCAGATAATAGCCGAGCGAGCCGAGAGCCAGCCCCATCACCAGCCAACGCACAGCACTCTGCAGCATTGGGCTTCTCTATCCGAGCCAGACCAATGCCACGCCGCAGCAGACCAACAGGACACCGCCCCAGCGCTTCGCGGACACGCGCTCGCCCAGCAGGAATCTTGCGCCCAGGGCTCCCACGGCGTAATTGAGCGCCGTGGCGGGCACCACGAAGCTCACATTCTCCCACGAGAGAATGGCAAGCAGCGAGAAGAACGCCACGGTCATCAGGGCCAGGCCGAGCCACATCCAGCCGACCCGGAAGGCACGCAGCAGCACGCCCAGGAGGTGGCGCGGGGTGAACTTCTTCACTTCCCCGATGTGCTTCATCGCCCGGCTGACACAGAGGTCCCCGGCCGTCCCGCTCAAGACGATCATGGCCAGGAAAACGATGCCGCGCATCGTCATCCCTGCGCCGTCGTGCGGGGCGGCGTCCCTCCGACCAGCACGACCCCCAGGCAGATCGTCAGCACGCCCGTCCAGCGCATCGGGCTGACCGCTTCGCCCAGCCACAGCACGCCGAGCAGAGCCACGACGAGGTAACTGGTCGCCGAAGCGGGTTGGACGAAACTGTAGTCCGCCCAGGAAAGGACCAGCAGGTGCGCCAGAAAGAACAGCAGCAGGGAACCGATCCCGCACCAGATGAGCGCCGAGGAAAACGCCCGCGTGAACAGGTGGGCGAACGCCGTCGGCGACCAGCTCGTAATCGCGCCGATCGGCTTCATCCCCTTGCCGAGCAAGACGTCGCCCAGGGGGCCGAACACGACCATGAGCAGCATCAAGACGCCGGTCTTGCCGCGCAGGCCGTGGGACGTTTTCATGCGCGCGGTGATTCGCCCGCCCCTCCGGGGCGGAGGGTGGTTTCCATCGGCGGCCCCGGGACAGTCGGCGTCGTTTCCAGACCGTTGCGCGCCCCCTTCCACCGCGCGGCACGCAGGCGAAGGAACGAGACGGCCTCGTGATACAGACGCGCGCGCTCGTGGCTATCCCACAGGGCCTCGCGCACGATGCGCCAGACGACGCGCGGGCGGAAGTAGTAGGCAGCGTAGAAGCGGTTCACGGCTTGCAGCATCTCCCCGCGGCTGAGGTCCGGGTACTCGAGGTGCGGAAGCTGGTGGCCCCCGGCATCGGTGGCAGCTTCCCGTGCCAGAAAGCCTCTCTCCGCAGCCCAGGTGTACAGCGCGGTGCCAGGGTAGGCGTGCGCCAGGGAGACTTGAATCGTCTCACAATCGAGCTCCTTGGCGAATTCGATGGTCTGCTCGATGGTGGTCGGTGTTTCCCCGGGCAAGCCGATGATGAAGTCGCCGTGGATCTTGATTCCCAACTGTTTGCAGGTCTGGGCGAACGTCCGCCCCATGTCGAGCGTCTGGCCTTTCTGGATGTTCTTCAAGATTTGCGCCTCGCCGGATTCGAAGCCCACGACCACGAGCCGCGCGCCGGCATCGGCCATGGCCTTGAGCGTTTCGTCGTCACTGTGGACACGGGCCGTGCAGGACCACTGGACACCGAGTGGCTTGAGCAACTTGCAGAGCGCGAGCACCCGGTCCTTGCGGATGTTGAACGTGTCGTCGTCGAAGAAGATCTCCTTCGCCTGCGGGAAGATCGCGTGCGCGTGCCGGAACTCCCGCGCCACGTTTTCCACCGACCGGGTGCGCCACGCGTGCCCGGAGAGGGTCTGCGGCCACAGGCAAAAGGTGCAGCGCGCCGGGCAGCCGCGTGCGGTATACAAGGCGACGAAGGGATGGAGCAGGAACGGGACGGTGTACTTTTCGATCGTCAGATCGCGCTTATAGATGTCGGTCGCGAAGGGCAGCTGGTCCAAGTCCGGGGTTTGCAGCAGCGGCCGCGGCGGGTTGTGCACCACGGTTCCGTTCTTAAGGTAGCTCGCATTGCGGATCTGGTCGAGCGGCTGGCCCTGCGCATATTCGACGACGGCGTGATCGAATTCCCCGCGGACCACAAAGTCAATATCCGGGCTGGCCAACAGGCTGTCCGCGGGCTGGCTCTGCACGGGGGGGCCGACAAAGGCGATCGTGACGCCGGGCTTCGCTTCCTTCAGCGCCCGCGCCATTCGCACGTCGCTCGGAAAGCCGACCGTCGACGTGAACACGACCACGAAATCGTAGTCTGTGGCAATGCGGATGGTTTCCGCCGGTGAAATCTTGTGCGGTGGGGCGTCAAGCAGACGGCTTCCCTCGAGCATCCCCGCGGGATACGTCAGCCAGACCGGGTACCAGTAGGATTCAATTTCGCGCGTGGCTGGCCACCGGGAGCTTGCCCCGCCGTCAAAATTCTCAAAACTGGGCGGGTTCAGAAACAACGTCTTCATGACGAACGACATCTCGATACACCCCCGAAGAATTGGGAGAGCGCACCCACACTCAATCGAGTCAAGAACGGGTCCTCAGTATACTCGCATTCGGGCCCCCGCCGTAGCCTTGCTTCTTGCCAGTCGTTCCCTCTTGGAAGACACCCTCGCCAGGTGACCCGTGGATTGTATGAGCGCCACCTGCGCCTTGTGTTTGACGACGTCGCCGTCGAGAACGCCACCCACTTCTTGCTTTCGTCCCGCCGCGCTCGCTCGAGGTCGCGCAAGGTTGCATGGCCTGCATCCCCTGTGGACCGGGTCAGGCCCACGGCTTCCTGCGCGAGCGTCACGTCGAGCCGCGTCACCTCCCGGGCGGCGTCCAGCTCGCGCATGTTTCCGACCGTCTCTTCGACATCACTCCGCAGGTCGCAGGGCTTGCCGTCCACCTGGGCTTCTGCTGCCGTGAGTTGGTCGGGCGCGAGCGCAAGGTTGGCTGGAAGTCTCTGCAGCGAGAATCGGGATCAGGTGCAAGCGGTGGGGTCACAGCGGGCGCTTCCGCGAGCAGGGTGAGGGGGAAGACTTGCTCAGACCTGCAGCGGGGGCACGGCGCCCAGGCACGGCGCGCGGGCAGGTCTATGCGGAGGAGGTGGATATGGATCACACCTCCATGCTCCTCACGGCGTACCCGCCAGCGCCCGCACTCGTGGGAAGGAAGCTCAATCGGGACCGGCCCCTTAGCGTCCGTTCCCCGCCTTGAACCACTCGATCGTCTGGCGCAGGCCTTTCTCCAGCGGCGTCTCGGCGCGCACGCCGAGGATCTCGTGCATCCGCCGGACGCAGGGGACCCGGCGCGGGACGTCTTCATAGCTGTCCCCGTACACCGACTGCTGGGGGACGAAGACCACCCTGGAGGGCGACCCGGCGATCCGGATCATCGTCTCGGCCAGCTCGAGGATGCTGGTCTCGACGTCGCCCCCCACGTTGAAGACCTCGCCCACGGCGCGGTCGTTCAGGCCCGCCGCTACCGTGGCCTGGATGGCGTCGTCAATGTAGGTGAAGCAGCGCGTCTGCTGGCCGTCCCCGATCACCGTCACCGGTTCGCCTCGGAGCACCTGGCCCATGAAGATGGTGATGACTCGGCCCACGTCGATCTTGTCCAGGCGCGGCCCGTAGACGTTGAAGTAGCGCAGGACGACCACCGGCAGTCCCAGCCGGTGGTAGGCGAAACAGAAGTGCTCGGCCGCCGCCTTGGCCGTCGCATAACACCAGCGGTCGATGCGGGTGGAGCCCAGCACCCGCTCGTCGTCCTCCGCGAAGGGCACCTGGGGGTTCCGACCGTACACCTCCGAGGTGGAGCTGAACACCACCTTCCGGTTGTGCTTGTACGCGAGCTTCAACACCGCCTGGGTGCCGTTGATGTTCACGTGCAGCACCTCGTAGGGATCGCCGACATAATGCTCCACCCCCACCACCGCCGCCAGGTGGTAGACCAGGTCACACCGCAGGATCAGGCCGTCGAGGATCTCGGTATCCAAGACCGAGTCCCGGACATAGTGGAACCGCGGGTGGCCCAGGTTGTGCCGCACCTTCAGGTCGCCCCCGACGTCCAGGATGGTGACGTCATCCCCCCGCGCCAGGAACGCGTCGGTCAAGTGCGATCCCAAGAACCCCGCCCCGCCCGTGATCAGGACTTTCAATTGGGCCTCCTTTCCCCCTGGGCACGCCTCTGCCCGCCTGCGGGCAGGCGAGCAGGCGTCCCCGCTGGTCCGCCCGCCCCGAGGGCAAGCCGATGCTTGACAAGTACCTCACACTGGATGACCAGAGGTGTGAACGGAGATAGCACATGCGGACAAAGACTCTCCCCACAACCGTCCGCCGGAGCGTGGCCCTGTCCCGCCAGCTCGTCGAGGAGGTCAGCGCTGTGGCACCCCCGGATCTCCGCCAGAACTTCAACCGCCTCGTTCCCGTGGCCTTGCAGGAATTCGCCGCCCGGCAGACGGCGCATACGTTTGAGGAAGCCATGGCGCACATGGCGGCCGATCCCACGATGCGCGCCGAATGCGCCGCGATCGGCAGGGACTTCGCCGTTGCCGAGACGGACGGGCTGACGGATGATTAGCCGCGGCCAGATCTCCTTCGGGAACCTCAGTCCCACCCACGGTCGGGCACCAGCCGGGCGACGTCCGGTCTTGGTGGTCTCGGCGGACGCCAGCACTCGCCAGCCGCTGGTCGTCACGGTGGTCGTTGGCACGGACGCCAAGACTGTGCCGCGTGACTATCCGACGAACGTCCGCATGACGGCCGCGGAGACCGGTCTTCCACGAGACACCGTATTCCTCTGCTTGCACATTCGCTCTTTGGATCCCGCCCGTTTCTTTGCCCCCAAGACCCACCGTCCGACCCTCGCGGGAGCCGTCCCCCCGACGCGCATGGCGGAGGTCGAACAAGCCCTCAGGTTGGCGCTCACCCTGTCAGCGCTCCCGCCTCTCTCGGAGCCCCCGGACGCGAGGACGCACGTACGACTGGACGCCCGGCGTGCACGCCTGCCCGCTGGCTTGCCCGCTTGCCAGCTTCCCGGCGTGCCAGCCGAGGTTTCGTCGCTGCGTGCCCGCGTCCCGTCGTCCGCCTGTCCTGGAGACCCCGTGCGAGTGTGCGCACGTCCGGATGGACCCGATCGCCATCGGAACAGTTCGCATTCCGCCTTCGCCATTCCGCATTGGATTCATTCCGCATTTCGCATGCAGGTCGTCCCGTCGTACCCTCGGACATTCGTACGCCGTTCGCCGAAGGGAGGTATCCACTTCGCTCTCGTTGTCTCTCATGGCCCAGGCGCGTGCCACCGATCATTGTGGCCTACGGTTCTTCAGGGAGCTTTCCACATCACGAGAGAAGTTCTCGTGGACGCCTACGTCCAAGACTGCAATCCCATTCTGCTTCGGGAAGAAGAAATACGCGAAGAGGTACCGTCGATCCTCGGCCCCGAACTTACCAACCCTCACCCCTTTCAGCGCACCGGCTTTGGGTTCGCCTGCCAGGGGATTGTCGATAAGACCCTTGACTTGGTTGTCGATTTCCGTCTGAAGCGCAGGGGTCGAGCGGCGCTTCGACTTGAGGAAGCGGGGGACTGCCCGGACTCTCCGCTCAGGAGGCTTGGCAACCACGGCTGGGCGACTTCACCACGCCCCACGCGTAGGGCACGCACAAACCGGCCCGGCTCTCCTCGATCCCCTCCAGCACTCCCTCGATGAAATTCAGCGGCAGGTCGGGGTTGTCGGAAGCCACAATGCCCAAGTGGGCGAAATACTTCATCTGCTCGGAGAGGGTACGCTTGCTCGCCTTCGCCCTCGCGCGCAAGAGCAGGAGCAGAGGCTTCTCCTCCCGTCCGAACCGCACCGAGATTGGATGCACCGCGGCTCTTGCCTTCGCCATCAGGAACTCTCCTGCCTCCCTTACGTCCCCTCAAAGGGGACTACAATGTAGTCACTCTGCAATACTGGTCAAGCTTTTTCCCGGGCTCCCTCTCGCCTGAGGCCAGTGGAGCCTTCCGAGAGCGAAGTGGATCCCCCCTAGCCGAACTTCGCGCCAGGAGCCCGTGAGCCCTTTCCGAGTGTCATCTGAAAGGTCGCTCCATCCATCTCCGGCCCGCCCTCCGCCTGCATCCCGGTCACCTCGAGGATCCCGTCGCCCGTCGCCACTTCCAGCGCCCCACCCTCCCCGGCGCCCAGGATAGTCCCGTGGGGGGCCTCACACGCCCGCCCACCGGGTGGCCGGGCAGACCAGAGCAAGAGTTTCCGGTCTCCCCAGAACGTGAATGCCCCGGGAAATGGCCGGGTGACCGCCCGGATGAGATTGTAGATCTGCCAGGCGGATCTGGACCAGTCAATGCGGCCGTCCGCCGGCGTGCGTCGTCCGAATGTGGTCGCCGCGCCGTCGTCCTGGGGCATCCGTGGCGCCTTCCCCGCGACGATCCGGGGATACGTCTCCGCGAGCAGGCTACGGGCCGCCGCTGTCAGCTTTCGGGAGAGGGTGAGGGCCGTGTCCTCGATGGGGATGGGCACCGCGCGCTGGGCGATGATGTCGCCATGGTCGGCCCTGGCGTCCATGTAGTGCAGGGTGACTCCGGTGGTCGTCTCCCCGCGCACCAGCACCCAGTTGACGGGCGCCCGCCCGCGGTACTTCGGCAAGAGCGAGCCGTGCAGATTGATGGCCCCCAGCGGCGGGACGGCGAGGATGGCCGGCGACAGCAGCCGGCGATAGTAGAACGAAAACAGAAGATCCGGCCGCAGCCGCCGGACCTCTTCCACGAACGCTGGGCCGTTCGGATCCTCGGGTGTCTGCACCGGGATCCCGTGCGCCCCGGCCAGCTCCGCCACCGAACCGAACCAGATCGTCTCCGCTGGGTCGTCCCGGTGGGTCACCACCGCCACGACGTTCGCCCCCTGGCCGAGAAGCTCCTGGAGGCACGCGACCCCGACGTCTGTGTACCCGAAGACGAGGATGCGAGGGAACTCGCGTGGACGCGGGGACGCTGGGACGCGAGGAGGCTGGAACGCGTCGCCCCTTTGATGTTTCAGCGTTCGCCGCTCCTCCCGTATGGCTGACGCTTCCGCTGCCCGCTCACGCAGAAACGCCAGAGCTTCCGTCCGAGCTGATCAGCCCTGGCTGCACGATCGTCCCCTTCGCTCACGGATAGGGATCCGAGGGTGTGGGCAACATGACGGAGGGACGTCCCCTCTGCCAAGGAGCCGAGGGCCATGTCGAGAAAACGGCCGAGCGCTCTCTCGCCACCCCTCGCATAGCCTGCACCGATGGTTGTGGGGACGGAGAGTCCGGCCCGCCGCAGGTGAGACGTGCGAGTGTCCAGCGCATGGGCCGGAACGGGCTGGGTGGCGCGGGAGATGGCACGCGCACGTTCGTCGGCTAGTTGCCCTTCCTCCAGATGCTTCCACCGATCCCTCGCGTCCTTCCCCTGGCTGCGTGCCCCGCTTTCTCCCTCGCCGGTCTGCAGCCCACCCTCCCCTTCTTCCCGTCCCAGCGTCCTCGCCTGCTCGCTTGCCAGCGTGCCGGCCGGTATTTCGTCCCTGCCTCCCCTCGTCCCTGCGTACGCCTGTGTTATGGGAAGCGTCCCAGCCCCCTCGCGTCCCCGCCTCCCAGCGGTGTGTCATTCCGCATTCAGATGGACAGGAACCATCTTGACCCAGGAGAAGAGCGAGGATACTCTCTTGACCATCAAGATCGTCTCTGCGGCATCGATCGTCGTGGGGGAACCTGAAAATGGGATCGGCAAGGAAGATCGTTTATATCTCTGAAAAAGCCCACGGGGGGCTCAAGCTGCTGGCGGCCCACTGCAGACGGCCAATGGGGGAGCTCATCGAAGCGCTGGTCGCGCAAGAGCTGGCCGACCTCGTCAACCCCTGGACCGCTCCTGAGGGCTTGATGCTTCAGCAGACCATCCTGGCGCGGATCTGGCATGATCCGGCCCTGGATGTCTACGACCATGATTGAGTGCCGCCGGGGTGACGTCGTCCTCGTGCGCTTTCCCTTCGTACCCCCCAGCCACGCCGAACGCACGCGACGGCCGGCTGTGGTGGTTCACTCCGATCGGTATCACCACCGCCGGGCGGCCGTGATCATCGCCGCGATCACCAGCAGCCAGAGTTCCGCCCAGCTCCCGTGCCAGGTCCTGGTGGCACAAGATACGCCTGAGGGCCGCGAGGCCGGTCTCCGACTGGACAGCGTCGTGGCCTGCCAAACCCTGGCCACGATCCCCCGCGGGGAGATCGTCCGACGTCTCGGCAGATTTCCCGAGGACGTGATGCGTCGCCTGGACCAGGCCCTCCAGGACGCCCTCGGCCGGCCGAGACGGCTGACGGTGCGCATGGCCCCTGTGGCGGTTCCCCTCACCCCTGCCCCCTCACGCCTCATGGCCTCCGGCTCATGGCTCGTGGCTCCTGGGAGCATTCCGCACTCTGCAGGCTGGCAGGCTGGCACGCTCGCACGCTAACGCGCTGGAAGGCTAGCCTCCCAGCGTCCGAGCGCTCTTGGGTGCCGCCTCGAAGATGCGTTGAATCACATACCGCGGCCTCTTCCGGACCTCCATATAGATCCTGCCGATGTACTCGCCGATGAGGCCCAGCGCGAGGATCTGGATCCCCACGAAGACGAAGAGGATGGCAAAGAGCGTGAAAATCCCCTCGGCCTCAGCCCCGATCACCAGACGCCTGATCATCAGGAACACCCCGAACCCCAGCCCCAGGAGGGAGACTCCGATCCCGGCCAGGCTCACAATCTGGATGGGCAGGAGGGAGAACCCTGTCATGAGGTCGAAGTTGAGCCGGAGGAGGCGGAACGGGCTGTATTTGGATCGGCCGTTGCGCCGTCGGTCATGCGCCACCGGAATCTCTATCGGCGACGCCGCAAACATGTTGGCGAGCGTGGGGATGAAACTGGAGACCTCGCTGCACTCTCGCAGGACGTCCACCACCCCTCGCCGGTAGGCGCGGAGCATGCAGCCATAGTCCCGCATCTCCACTCCGACCACCTTAGAGGTGACCTTGTTCACTGCCCAGGAGAGGCACCGGCGAATCATGTGGTCCCGGCGGTTCTGGCGCCACCCTCCCACCACGTCGTGCCCCTCGGCAATTTTATCGAGCAGTCGCGGGATCTCCTCGGGCGGGTTCTGGAGGTCGGCGTCCAGCGTCACGATCACGTCGCCGCGGGCGTGGTCCAGTCCGGCGAAAACGGCCGCGTGCTGACCGTAGTTCCGGTTGAGCTGGATCACCCGGACGGCGTCATATTTTTCCTGCAGGCGGCACAAGATCTCCAGGGACCGGTCCCGGCTGCCGTCGTCAACGAAGATGACCTCGTAGGGCCGCGCCAGGCCGTCCAGAACCGGCTGCAGCCGCTCGGACAGCGCCTCCAGATTGGCTTCCTCGTTATAGACCGGGATGACGACCGACACGGCCGGTCCCGGCCGATCCGGCTCTTGGCGCCCCGACCTCCCTGGCTCACTCGTCATGTGCCTTCACCCATGGAGACCGTTCGAGTGTACGAATGTACGAACGTACGCTATGAACCCTCAAGGAGCGGTACGAGCGTACGCATGTACCCGATCGAGACATGCGGTGGAGAACTGGCAGGCGAACGGGACAAGGAACGCCGCATCTTACGGCCATGCCTGATGGGTCAAGCGGGGAACAACGACCGCAGGCGGGAAGGGCGGGCCCATGTCAGGCACCGGCCAGCTCCTCTGGTGCAAACCCCGCGGTGGTCAGGATGTGCTTGAGCGTTCCGGGGGGAACGATCCCCCGGCTGTGGATCGATACCACTGCGTATCTGCTGGGATCATCCCGGTGCCTAAGAATTCAGATGGCTGCCCTTCTGTCGGTCTTCCACGAACCCCAAGCGCAAGAGCTTGCGGCGCAGCTCGGGACCGCTCAGCCTCGGGAGGGGGATGGTCACACGTCAACCTCTGCCACCATCTCCACGTGCCCGGGCGCGGGAAGGCCATGCTCTCGCCGATACTCTAAGGTGAGACGGATCGCCTCTTTCACATTCTCGATCGCCTCGCCTTGGGTTCGGCCCCCGCTCGTGCAGCCCGGCAACGCAGGAACATAAGCGAAGTACTCGTCGCCTGAACGCTCCAGAATAACCGCATATCTATCCTGCCGCATTTCCCCTGCTCCCGTAGTTACAACCGAGGATTCTACCCGCCAATTCTCCAACATCCGGTATCGACCGGCAGCTGCCCTCCGGCCTCTTCAGCGTTCGCAAGCACCGGCTGGTCACATGAGCTTGTACCATGTCGCTGAGAGACCTGTCAAATGCGACTCCGAACGCGCTTTGCCGACCGGTGCCTGAAGACGCCCTCCAGACCGGCCGACTGCCCAGGCCTGCGCAACGTATGCTCCGGCCAATGTGATGACAACTTACGCCGGACGTTCGTACTCTCGTACCCTGGTACACTCGTACGCTGTTTCAGATAATTCCGCACTCCGCATTCCGCATTTCACATCCCGCATTTCACATCCCGCATTTGATTCATTCCGCATTCGCCATTCCGCACTCCGCATTTGGATGAGCCTTCCAGCTTGCAAGTTTGCCAGCCGGAAGCCTGGTAGCGTTGGTGCCGTACCCTCGTCCCCTCGTACACCTTTGCAGATCACGGATCTGGCCCGGATCGCCGAGACATTTCAGCCGCTTGCTCTGTCCCTACCAGCCAACCAGCGCCGGCAAATGTATGGTTAAGATTCCGCCGCTCTTCGTGCGCCTTGGTCTTGCCCAGACCTCAGGCATGTGCTATAGTGCTTGTTCCGTGGGCGTCCGGCCTTGAGCCTCCCCCAACCTCGCCAAGGAGTGAACAGCCATGGACAGGGTTGTAGAGGCGGTCTTCAAGAATGGTGTGCCCACTCCCCTGGAGCCACTCGACCTGCCGGAGCACCTGCGGGTTCTGATCACCATCCAGGTCCCAAGCGCGGAAGGGCCTGAAGATGCGGTGCAGGCCTGGGGGCGGGTGTACGAAGGACTCTCCGAGGAAGACGTTGCCGCCATCGAGCGCATTGCGCTACATCGCAGCCACTTTATGCGCCAAGGAACCTGAGCGAATGCCTGCCGCTCTTCTGGATACCGATCCCCTCTCTGACGTCCTGAGGGCCCGGGACTCCCAGGTTCAACGTGCCGCACGCGAGTATCTGACGGACCCCCGGGGCTTCCCTTTCTCGATCATTCCCCGTGACGAGATTCTGCGCGGCTTGAACGCCACAGGGGCTACCCGTCAGGTCGCTGCCGTCGAGCAGAGATGCGAGAGGAGTCGTGTGCTTCCTCTGACCGATGACATAATTGTCCGGGCCGCGGATCTGTATGCCGACCTCTATCGAGACGGCCACCTCATCAGCGACGCCGACATCCTGATCGCCGCAACCGCCTTGGTGCATGGTTTGACATGAGTGCCCGAAAATCAGGCCCACTTCCAGCGCCTTCGGAACCTTCGCATCGCGAGCTGGCGCGTCCCCTGATACTTGGAATTTCTGCCGAATCGGCGCCACCGGCTAGCCGTCCCTCCAGGCTACCGGCCCTCTCGAATTTGCGCGTTCCCGTCTCCCGCCTCCCCCTTCCCCTGCGGCCCCGCTCGCCAGCCTGCTCGCCTGCCGGCTTCCAAGCGCTTCCGCCTGCCAGCCTTCCAGCTTCCCAGCCTTCCAGCCTCCTCGCGATGTGTCATTCCGCATTTCCTATGGACCTTGCACTTCTGTTCGACCTCTCGGCTCGCGGCTCACGGCTCTTCTACCCATTCCGCATTCGCCATATTTCATTCTGCCCTGGAGTGAATCGGTGCCTCCCTTTCGCTCTTGCCGCCAGGCCTTCGTCGTGGTAGCCTTACGCAAAAGCCCAGGGGAAACGATGGCCGCTATGCGTGCCTGAAGGAGCTGTGCATGAAAACGAAGAGAGCCACAACTATTGAGATTGCACCTCGCATTGCCGTTGATCCGCGGGTGCGATTCGGGCAACCCATGATCAAGGGAACGCGGGTCCCTGTGGCCGTGGTCTTGGACGAAATGGCAGCCGGGACCGCCATGAAGGACATCACACGGGAGTACGGCATCACACCTGATGACGTCCGTGCGGTGTTTCGGTACGCCGCCGAGGTGCTCAGTGCCGAGGAGGTGAAGGTGGCAAGCAGGTGATCCGGTTCCTGATTGATGCCGACCTGCCACGTTCTGTCTTCGCGGCCTTGCGGGACCGGGGTCTTTTCGCCGATGATGTTCGGGACTTGGGCCTCGGCACGGCGACCGATGACATCGTAATTCAATTCGCAAAGACCCACGCCTACACCCTAATTTCAGCCGATAAGGGGTTTGCGAATGTTCTGCGCTTCCCTCTCGGCACCCATCCGGGGATAATTGTCGCCCGATTCCCCCGCCATACCCCAGCCCGGATGAAAACCCGGCTCCTTTTGCAGTGGATCCCCACGCTCAGGGAAGAGGATTTGACGGGAAACCTCCTGATCATCCAACCGAAACGTATCCGCATCCGACGTGCCAAGAGATCATAACGGCGTACGAGTGTACGCACGTACGAATCTAACCTCCGCTGGCACGCGAGCACGCTTGCAGGCTGGAACGAACTGCGTACGAGTGTAGTACCCTCGTACTTTCGTACGCTCTCGATTTTTGACATTCCACATTCGCCATTCCGCATTTGATTCATTCCGCCTTCCGCACCGAGGTAGCAGTCTTTCATCCCACGAACACAACGCCATCCTTCGTCATCCGGTCCAAGGTCTCTTTCAGATGGCCTGCTTGGTGTTCAGAATAGACATGCGGCTCCAGGCCCGGGATGTCCAGGCAGCGTCTCACCAATTGATATGCGTCCTCACGAGGCGGGTCCGCATAGATAACCAGGAGGTCTAGGTCGCTGAAGACTGTCGCCTTCCCCTTGGCCCACGAGCCGAAGAGTACCACGCGCCGCAACGGGATCTGTGCCGACAGCAATGGAAGCCGGCTCTTTATATAGGACGTCATAAGTAATACAGCATAATTCTGTTGAATTCTCGTCGTCCCTCGCGTATTTTAGGCTTGAGGAGGGACACGAGATGAGACGTTTGGAGATCACCGATCGCGAGATGATGCAAATCGCCTTGCAGAACGAAATCCTCCGGTCCGAAGAGGCACGGTATGATCACCGGCTCCACGGAGTGTTGCTCGTCTCTCACGGCATGTCCTGTTATGAAGTCGGCGGGGTGTTCGGACATGATCCGACCACCATTCAGCGATGGGTCCGGAGTTTCGAGACGAGAGGGTTCAGCGGCTTGCAGGACCAGGAGCGACCGGGGCGTCCGCAGCGGCTGACGCCCGAGCAGTTGCCGCGCGTGAATCGGGCTCTTCGGACCTCGCCGCGCGCGTTCGGATACGCCCAGAACCTCTGGGATGGGAAGCTGTTGTCGCACCACCTCGCCCAGGCCGAGCAGGTGGTGTTGGGCGTGCGCCAGTGTCAACGGTTGTTTCATCACCTGGAGTTCCGGCTGCGAAAACCGCGGCCGGTCATTGCCCGGGCGAATCCGGAGGCGCAGCAGGCTTTTAAAAAAACGCCGCCGGCTGGCCCGAAGAGACGACGTGGATCTGTGGAGTCTGGATGAATGCCACTTCCAGCAGCATGGATCCCGAGCCACCATGTGGGTGCCCCCAGAGGATAAGGATCCCATTCTCCTGCTGGCGCCGACCCGCAAGTCGGCGGCCTTATTCGGTGCGGTCAACGTCAGCACGGGGAAACTGGTGACTCAATTTGACCCGAAGTTCAATGCCGTGACGTTTCAAGGCTTCCTTGGCCGGCTGCTCCGACACCGACGTAGGGCACGGGAGATGGTGATCCTCCTCGACAATGCGAAGTACCACCACGCGGTCGTGCTCCAACCGTTCCTCCGGCACCACCGCCACGAGCTGGCCTTGGAGTTTCTCCCGGCCTATAGTCCCGAATTGAACCCGATCGAGCGGGTCTGGAAGCTGACCCGAAGGCTCTGCACGCACAATACCTATTTTGAAAGGCTTGAAGCTCTAGTCGATGCGGTGGCCAAACAGCATATGATCTGGAATGCTCCCAATGATACATTGCGGAAATTGTGCTGTATTATTTAAGACGCCGTGTATAAAAGCGCGATCACGCCCTTCCGGTCATAGCGTGGAGAGAAGACCCTCACAGAACCTGAGGATCCTGTCGGCATGGGCGAGCATCCTTTCGGCTTCGGTCCGGGTATATCGGGTTCGGGGAGAACCGGTTGGAGGGCATTCGGGACGCGAGCAGGAATATACGCTTTGTCCAGTTCCAGGCCGGCATCTTTCAGGCTCTGCGGAACCTCCTGGGAATGCGCGAGCTCCTGCAGCAGGTCCGCGACAGAATGCCCCCAGGCCTCCGAGCCAAGCTTCTGGAACACGGCCTTGACGGCTTTCTCGGCGGCTTGCTGAGCAGAAAAGCACGCCCACTCAAAATACGCCCCCGCGAGGTCATGCCGCGCATGCTCGAGGTCACTACGTGCCTGCTCTATCCAATCCGCACTGCGCTCCATACCTTATCTCGAATGCCTTGCACCTTCATGCTTTTTTTCTCTCAACGGCCCTTCGGGTGTTTGCCTCCCAGCCTCCTAGCTTCCCAGCGCATGCCCATCGCCCCTTGGCCTTTGTCCCTGGCACAGCTTGAGAACCTTTCGGATCGGGCTCAGAAGGCGTAGACGGGCGTCTGGTCCAGACGCACCGGAGGCGTCGTGTCGACCAGATCGAGAACGCGGCGCGCGACTGGCTCTTCAAGCAGCACTTCGTCCGTGAAGGGATCCACCAGCACAGGGACTTGCTCGACGATGGCCACCTTCCCCCGGATATCGAGGGTGATCGTCCGAATCTCTCGCCGGAGCTCACTCATCCATCCCGCCTCCTAGCCCGAAAATCCGCCGTCCAGCGTTCGGGATGAAGATCGGGCCGGTAGGTCGTAACGAGCGTTCCACGCTGCTGAACACGCCCAAACACCACGTGCAATGGTCTCCCCTGACCTGTCCGGCCAAACCCAAGGCGACTCTCCCCCCTTGGGTCTTCCAGGCGGCGCTCGATGACCTCTGTCTCGCTGCTGTGAGCGGCTTCGGAAATCTCTTGAAGCGAGATGCCCTCGTCACCCATCTCCTCAATCGCGTGCAGTGAAAAGAGCAACTCACCGCTGTGGACGGCGCCCCGAATGACCTCCACCAGCAGGCCACTCACCGCAAGTACGCCTCCCCGTAGTTGGTCCGGCGCTTCACCAGTATCCTTGGACCTCGCACTTCAGGCTGAGCGTTCCAGCGTCCTCGCGTCCCAGCATCCCAGCGATGTGTCATTCCGCATTCCGCATTGAGCTCGTACCTTCGTACGCCTCTGCGCATTAAGCGCTCGACATGAAGCGGTACAGCATGCCCGCATCAACCACGGTCACCAGCCCCACAACCTGGAGCATCAATCTCGCAGCCGGATTCCTCCCGGCGTAACGACGACCAGGCGTCCCGGGATGTCCTCCAGTCGAAGAGAGCGCACCACCGTGCTGGCTAGCTCCAGGTACCGGCGGCGGCTCTCATTGTCAGCCCGAATCAGGACGACGCCGGCGTGCCTGCCCGGCCTGTATTTCCGGCCATCACCGAATTGCTTGTCCGCCGTGATCAACCAGCGCCCTTCGGCCTGAATCCGCACCCACAACTCATCGTCAAGAAGTCCACCCCAGCCCTGGCTGCGAACCGTATCTGTTACATACCCGGCCGCGGCGAAGACGGCCGCCACCTCTTCCGAAAGGTCCTCGTCAACCCTTCACCCGGAGGGGCATCCCCTATTTCGCCAACGGGAGAAGATGCCCCTCGCGCACCGCCTCCGCCGCATATTTGAGGGCCGCCTGGATATCCTCTGGCGTGAGGGATGGATAGGCGTTGAGCAGGACATTCACAGGGTCTCCATCGGCAATGCTGCCCACGATGACACTGACCGGGATACGGGTCCCCTTAATGCACGGCTCGCCGCCGCGCAGCTTCGGTTCAACCACGATCCGGTCCATCCATTCCGGCCGTTCCATATCACACACCCCTTTCAACGGCTAGCCCCAGCCCACACTTACCTCTCCCTGAATCATGCCATGCCCTGCCCAACTCACCGTCTATCCGACATACGCTCCCATGTCGTCCTCTTGACTTCGGTCCCTCGGGCATGACCGGTCTCGGCGAATCGCTCATAATTGCAGCCGCCAGACGGGCGTCTCGTTCTTCCGCACCCGTGGACTCGGCTCGACCGCTACAGAAATTCGACCTTGCATATGGAATCTTGAACCTTGCACTTGAGTTTGCGCTTGAAGCGTTCCAGCTTGCCCGCTTGCCAGCCTGCCCGCAGTTCCACGATCATTCCGCATTTCGCATCGGGTGGGCTCCGCACTCCCCCCTCCGCCCTCATACATGCGCCAGATTGGGATCGTCGGCAATGTAGGCCATCCGCTGGCCAAGGTAGGGGCAGGGGGGTAGCCCGTGCCAAGACCGCAGCAAATGGTATGTCGGCGAGGTGAGCAGCCGGCAGGCCTCCACGGCCTCCCGCCACGCGGGATGCCGGATCTCGGCCACGACCCGGGTGTCGGGTAATCGGCCGAAGTCCCAGGCTGCGCACAGCCGAGCGAGAAAATCCACTCGGTCGGCCAGGTCGACGATCGCCGCCGGGGGCTCCCTGTCCGGATAGAGGGTCCCATCAATCCACCCGGCGGGGTCAACGGATGGCATTCAGAAACTCCTGGGCGAACCAGGCCCGTAGGCGCTCCGCCTCGCCCCGCTCGCTCGGGTCCGCAATCTGCTCGATTCTCCGGTGCTGGGCGATGCGGGCCAAGTGCGTCTCCACCGCGAGCCGGGCGCGACCCGGGTCCACGTCGCTGCCCGCCGCCGTCTGGCGGCGCCTCCACAGCGCCCAGCATTCGCGCGCCGACACCAGGTCGGCCTGACACACGGCGTAGATGTCGCGGAAGTCGCGCGGGGCGCCGCGCTCGACCAGCGCCACCACCTTGCTCGCGACGAGATCGGCCCAGCTATCCAAGGGCACGTCGGCCCAGGGGGACCGCGTCGAGGGCTCCAACTGCGCCGAGCGGCGGGCGACCTGGAAACTGAAGACCACCCGCCCCTCTCTCCGAAGCTCCACACTGACGACCTCTCCCCAGGCGCGCGTCCTGACCTTGCCGAAGGAGGCCAGCGCCTCCTCCACCGCTCTGATGACGCCGCGCCTGTCCTCCGGGGAACACCCCTCCGACCACCACGCGTCCACATCGTGCGTGGTCCGGTAGTCCAGATAATGGAGGAGCCCCAGCCCGCCCCCGAGCGAAATCGCCCCGCCGAGACCGCGCGCCACCAGGGCTTGAAGGCACGCCTCGGCATATTCCGGAATGCGGCTTGGGCGGCGCGGCGTCCCCTGGGTCATGACAGGACTCCAGTCAGGATCGCACTCGGCGGCCAGAGGTCACAGGTCAGCCTGGCTGCGCCTCGCCGCGCAGCGTGCCCACCCGCTTGCCGTGATCGACCAGGTGATCGTGGTCGGCCGCGTGGCACACCCTCAACTCCATTGACCAGATACGTCGCGGCCAGAACGCTGCAAGTCTATCCACCCGCACTCTGAACGAACTGCGTACGAGTGTAGGAACGTACGAATGTACGCTGCCTTCGCGCCTGCCAGCGTATGCCGCAAGTAGATACCCACGGGCTTACGCCCGTGGCACTGGGGATCCGAACCCGAAGTCCAACTGGAGCTTGAGTTGACCGGTGTCCACCTTCTCCTGAAACTCCACGTATCGGCGGATGACGTCCTCGTCGATGCCGACGGTGGACGAGAAGAACCCGACCGACCAGAACTCTTGCCGCCAGTACACCTTCTTAATTTCGGGGAAGCGGTGGCGGATCTCGCGACTCGTATTCGCCTTGACCTTCCCGACGATGGCGGAGACCGCGTACTTCGGCGGGATCACCGCCACCAGGTGGAGGTGATCCGGGCGAATGCTGACTTGCGTGATCTCAACCTCAGGATGGTACTCGCGGACCTCCCCCAACTTTTGCGCCAGAAAGTCTTTCAATGGTCCCTTGAGGACCCGCCGGCGGTACTTCGGAATCCAGACCAGGTGGTACTCGTGGTGGTAAGCCCCATGGGCGCTCAGCCGAATCTCCATGCGCCCATCATATCAGAGAACTGGCCGGCTATGCCGGCCCAGCCTTCGGCTGGAGGCTTTCACCCCCGGGCTGACGCCCGGGGTCCTCAGCCTCAGGCTTGATAGACCTCGGACGTTGAACGTTGGACCTTGGACTTCGGTGAATTCCCCATTCCGCATTTGATTCATTCCCCATTTCGCATTCTCTTCGTCCCTTCGTACACCCTTTCCGACATTGGACCTCGGACCTTGGACTTCAGGTTTAGCCTGCCAGCCTACTCACCTGACACCCGCCAATGGCTGTCGGTCATTCCGCATGTTGGAAGTCTTGACACCATACACTTTCTCATGTACCTTCGTTTGTGTCCTGAATCAGAACTTCCATGCCGAGGTGAAACATGGACGCGTTGACTGAGCGGTTTGAGGTCCAGCTTCCCGGGCACACTCTGCAACTTCTCCGGTCCGAGGCCGAACGGCGCGGCGTGCCAGTTGCCGAGCTCATTCGCGAGGCCATTGACCTTCTGCTGGCCCAAGACCGGCAGGCCCGCGTGCACGCGGCAGAGGCTCTGTTTCAAGTAGAGGCTCCTGTTCGCGACTGGCCAGAGATGAAACGGGAGATTGAGGACGCCCGCCTCCAAGCTGGGTCTCTATGAGCCGCGTCTTCATTGATGTCAACATCCCCATGTATGCGGCCGGAACTGTTCACCCACTGAAGGAGCCTTCGCAGCGGGTGGTCATGGCCATTGCGACCGGGTATCTCGACGCAGTGACCGATGCGGAAGTCTTCCAGGAGATTCTGTATCGCTACCTTCACATTGGCGAGCGAGAAAAGGGCTTCAGAGTATTCGATCATTTCTACCGGATCATGCTGGGTCGAATCCTGCCCATTGAGGATGCCGACGTGCAGCAGGCACGGTTCCTCGCCCAACAACATCCAGGTCTGAGCCCTCGGGATGTTATCCATCTGGCCGTCATGAAACGCCATGGCGTCATGGAGATCCTGACTGCCGATACAGCCTTCGACAAGATCGAGCAGGTTCGCTGTATCGATCCCGCCCGCTTCCACGCAGAGCACTGAACCTTCCAGCTTGCCAGCTTGCCCGCCTGCCAGCGCATGCCCCGCCCATTGGACCTCGGACCTTGGACTTCACCTTGAGCGTCCCAGCCTCCCAGCCTCCTAGCTTGCTAGCCATGCGTCATCAGGCGCTACCTGAAGATCACCGCGACGGCTGCGGCCATCAGACCGAACTGGCCGAAGATGGTGGCGATGTCCCGCCAGAACGGAAGCGGGCGGTACTTCGGCTCCACCGAGGATGGGGCCAGGATGGCATCGCCCGGCTCCACCTCCCGAACCTTCGCATAGCCGCGAATGGCCGAACCATCGGCCTTCAGGATGTAGGTCTCATTCTTGTCGGCGTCCTTGGTCAGACCCCCCGCCTTGTCGATGTAATATTGCGCGGGCGCCCCCGGCTGGAAGAGGACGGCTGTGGGATTCCGGATGCTTCCCGCCACGAGGACGGTCGAAGGTCGCACGGGGACGGACAGCGCATCCCCGTCTTCGAGCGGAATATCCGACTCGCTGCCTTCGAGCTGGTTGAGATCCCCCACATGCAAGATCACCCGGCCCACGACGGCCCGCGCCACCATGAGGCGCAGGACGGCCCGGCGCTGTTCAAGGTTCTCCCGCAGGGCGGTGGCCTGCTGCACATCTGATGCGCCCGCTGCTCCCGTTAATCCCGCTGTCAGAGCGGCCGATTCAGCCATCAGCCCTATTTCTTGTTCCTGGACAAACTCGGCGAGCTGGACCCGCTCTTTTTGGCGGACGGATTCCCGGGTGAAAATCGCGGCCTTGGGATACGCCTTGTCGGTGAACCCGCCGGCGCGCTTGATGACCGAACTCAGCCGCTCGCCCTTCGTGATGAAATACACCCCCGGTCGCTTGACCTCGCCGCTCAAAGTCACCCGCATCGGCCCCACCACCTCTGACTGCACGCTGATCCGGTCGAGGGGCTGAAGGGTCACATCCTTATCCGGGTTCGGATCCGGGTTCGGCGCAGGATTCGACGACCACAGTTCCCGCAGGTCAACCGAAATCACCTCCCGCGTGAAGTCGGGCCGGACCCGGATGACCTCAACCGTGTTGCGGTACGCCTCGGGAAGCAGACCGTCGGGCTTCAGGACGTCGCTCAGCCGCATGCCGGGCTTCCACTCGTATTTGCCCGGGGCCCGCACGAATCCCTCCAAGGTGACAACGTTGTTGAGCCTATCCTGAGCCTGGAAGATCGTGACAAGATCGCCGTCTCGAAGTGGCTCCGATGCTCCCCCGCCCCGGGCCGCCCCCAGGGCCAGGTCCAGGATGGCCTTCCCGGCGGCGCCCTGGACTCTTTCCACCTGCACCCGATCGAGCTGAGCCGTCGGCAGCGGGCCACCCGCCATGGCGATCAGGGTGCCAACAGAGGTCCCGGGCCGTAGCTCGTAGATGCCGGGTCGCTTTACCTCCCCTGCAATGGCCGCCACGGGACCAATCGTCGGGACGAAGATCGTGTCGCCCGCCTGGAGCGGTGGACCCAGGTTGCGTTCGCCCCGCAAGAGAAAGTCGTACAGGTCCACCTCTTCCAGCGTCCGCCCGCTTCGCGTGATTCGAATCGCCCGGAGTGTCCCCATCTTGGTTGGCCCGCCGGCCGCGAACAGAGCATCCAGCATTGTGGAAAACGGGCTGATGGTGTACGTTCCTGGGCGTGTAACCTCTCCTATCACATACACCGCGATCCCGCGCAGCTCGCCCAGAGCCAAGCGCAGCTCAAAGCCTGAATAATAGCGGGCGAGCTTCGTGCGCAGAACCTCCTGTGCTTGGGCGATGGTAAGGCCCAGGAGGGGGACCGCACCCACCCGTGGGACGAAAACCGAGCCGGTCCGATCCACGACCAGTGTCGCGGAATCATAGAGCGCCGTTCCTGGGACATTCCAGACGTAGAGGATCAGGCTGTCCCCGGGCCCGAGCGTGTAGTCGGGGCTGACCGGCAGGTTGGCGGCCGGCGTGAGAGTCGGCAGCAGGGCGCGGAATGCGTCATAGCCGAATTGAACCAGGTCCCGCGAAACCGATGGCGGCGTTGGCGTTCCGCGCCGCTCGACTTCAGTGGGAGGTGGGGAAGGAGGCTCAAGGAAGGCCCGCTCCAGCGGGGACCGCGGAGCCACCCGCGTCGTCAGCAGCGTCGAGGTGTCCAGCACAAAGGCCGCAGAGGTCGTCGCCATGTTTCCAGACGCGTTCTTGATGCTGGCGAGAATGACGTTCTGGCCCTCCGTCAGGACTGGCTGAGCCTCCTGTATGCCAGCGCCTCGACTCTCGATACCCGGCCTTTGCTGTCCAGGAGTGGCTTCTTGTCCCGCCGCTAAGCCGCCGCGGGGCTGAGGACGCCAGGTTGCTTCAGCCGGCGTGACCTGGAATTGCCGAGTCCCGTCCACGCCATTGATGAGCACCTGGAACGTGTTGAGGTCCAGCTCGCCCCGGGGATCCTGGTACGTGATGTCGATCCCCTGGTCCCTGCGGGTTACGATGGCGCCATTTCGCGGGTCCACGATTGTGATGATCGGGAAGGCCGACAGCTCCCGTGGGACCCGGGGCGTCGCCGGTTGCTCCGGTTGTCCCACTTGTCCGGCCTGCCCCGGCTGCTCCGGACCCATGCCCCCCGGCCCCCCCGAGACCTGCGCCATCGCCGGCGCCGGGACCGCGATCAACACTGCCAGCACCACCGCAAACCAGGCCTGAAGCCGCCTCGCTCGCCCGCTCAACCGCTTATCCCACTTCATCAAATTCCCTCACTTTCAGATCTCGTTGCTCGCACCGGTTGTCAATGCGGAACACCCACAGGGTACCCGAACACCCCAGGGGTACCCGATCCTGGTGGCGAGGTGCGCGGCATCCGTGCGGCCGCGCTTTCCGACGTCCCGCGTCGGTACCGCGTCGAGCCCGCGGGCTTGGAGGATTGTCGCGACCAGGACGGACACATCCTCATCGAGGTACAGCGGCGCTGGCGGGTCAGGCATCCGTCCGGGCGGACGGGTGGGTCAGATCTTCTGGAACCTGATTCTGCTTCGTGTACGCCTGGATCTCCGCGTGGTGCTCTGCGTAGTAACTCAGCGCATCGAAGACTTGGGCGAGGGTGAGGTGGGGAAGATGCCCAGGGATTTCCTCCGGGCTGACCCCGAGGCGCCACAGCTCGACGACAGCACGCACCGGGGTGCGGGTGCCCCTGACGATCGGTTCCCCACCGAGGAGGCCCTCTTCCCGAACAAGGTAGCGGTGCGCGGTTTCAATCGTCATGCCTGTCCCCTGCTTTGCGCCTGCGTGCGTTTGCGATCTAGACGCCAGAGCTTGCGGCGCAGCTCGGGAGCGCTCAGCCTCGGGAGGGGGATCGTCACCCCTCGACCTCCGCCACCATTTCCCCAAAAAGAAGGGGGGCACTGGTTACTGGGAACGAGGGGAGAGGAACTCGTCGTGCCGGACGGAAACCTCGGTCTCCATGGATGTGCCGATGCCAATGAGCTCTGCGAGAGCTGCCCGCTGCGCTTCCGCAATCTTCGCCGGTTCTTCCGGCAGGAGGAGGACAAAGACCTGCTCCTTTTCCCCCAAATTCAGGGATTGGAGAGGTCGCAGGGCGCCGCCCTCATAGAGTGCCGGCATCACCTTCGTCCTCGTTTCCGCCAGACCTGAAACGGCCGAGGCCCTTTCGCCAGACGCCACTCTATCCACACGGAAACCGGAAGTCAAGCCATAGGCACGGCCCGCGTGCTCCTCAGGGATCCCCTCGAACACCCTCGCTCGGCGCTCGGCTCATGGCTCGTGGTTCATTGCTCATGGCGCTCGGCGCGCCTGTCAAAGGCCACATCAGGATTTGACACCAAAGCACCTTGCTGCTACGTTCCCCCCACAGGAGGGATCGACCCATGGCACAGAACGCGAAAACAGCGGTGGCTCGACTGAACATCTATCTTCCCGACCAGGACATCCGCCGGCAGGTGAAGGCGGCGGCTGCCCGGCAGGACCTCTCCGTGTCCGAATATTGCGTTCAGGCGATCACCCGCCGGCTTGCCGAGGGTGGGGACATCACGCCCCACCGAAGAGGGCCTGCCCCCATGAGAGCGGCCGTTGCAGCCGCCCGCCGATTCCAAAGACAGGCCTTCCGAGGCCGTGTCTTCGCCGTCAGCTCTGCCGAACTGCTCGCCGAGGCCAGAAACAGTCGGCCCCGGCGATGAGTCAGCGCGTGGTCGTTGATGCGAGTCTGGCCGCCACCTGGGCGGTGCCAGAACGCGTCAGCGAACGGGCTCTCGCTCTGGCAGATCGGTGGGCACGCGCTGGCACTCGCCTTCTGGCGCCGTGTGTTCTGCTGGCCGAGGTCACCACCGCGCTCTAGAAGCGGGTGGGACGGGGAGAATTTGACATCCGCACGGCGCAGGCTGGGCTCAGGACCAGTCTGGAATTCGCGATCGAGATCCGAGAAGAGCCAGGTCTGCAGTCCCGTGCCATGACGCTTGCCCATCAGCGTGGTCGCCCCACGACCTACGACTGTCAGTACCTCGCCCTCGCAGAGCATTACCAGTGTCAACTGTGGACCGCCGATCAACGTTTCTATAACGCGGCCAGGGACGCATACCCGTGGATGAGGTGGATCGGAAATTTCCGAATCACCGAGAAGCCCTGAGCGATTCGGCTCCAGTCCCCATTCCGCAATCCGCATTCGAGGTGTACTTTCGTACTCTCGTACATTCGTACGCCCTCTCTTGTCGTGCCGCTTCTCGGCTCGCGGCTCGGGGCTCTAGGCTCTCGGCCGCATTCCGCATTTCGAGTGATTCCGCACTCCGCATTCGTGAGGTACCTTCGTACCCTCTTGTTCAAGAGTGCGCCTTCCGTCTCACCGCTGACGCTTTACCATTGGTTCTTTCCTTCTTGCCGCCAAGGCCCCGTCGTGCTACGGTTAGGGATTGGTAAATAATAACATTTACATATGGCGATTTGGCGACAGGGGTGCCATGCCGACCGTTACCCCGTCGGGCGCGGCTCGAGGGTGTAGTTCCAATCGCCATGAAAGGCATGGGGGTTCAGCTTCAAGGCTCGCATCTCGTCGTCCGCGATCTTCTGTCCGGGTTCGTACTCCGTGGTATCCAGGAGCGCCTTGACCGTGAGCCCACTCTTGGTCGTGGTGCCCCCAATAAGATTGACGACGGCCTCGAAAGTGAGGAGCGGGCGTCCCCGCCAGTTCATGCTGATGAAGGAAAACAGGCGATGCTCCACCTTGTTCCACTTGCTGGTCCCGGGCGGGTAGTGGCAGACGGTCACCGGGATCCCGAGTCGATCCGCGAGGGCTTGCAGGTGCGCCTTCCACGCGCGGAGGCGCGTCCCATTGCTGCCGCCGGCATCGGCGCAGATCAGCAGGCGCCGGGCCTGCGGGTACGCCTTCCGTCCCAGGAGGCGCCACCACCGGCGAATGCTCTCGACCGCGAATTCCGCCGTCTCGTGCGTCATGCCCACGTTGACCACCGCTTCGTCGCGGGCCACGTCGTACGTCCCGTAGGGGATCGCCTTGCCCGCGCCCGTCCCCGGAAAGTCGTGGACCGAGACGGCCTCGGGCTGCCCCGTCGGCTGCCAGCGGCGGCCGCGATTCTCAAAGGTTCCGACCAATTCCTTCTTCTTGGTGTCCACGCTGATGACCGGGTCGTGGCGCCGCACATAGCGCCGGATCTGGGCATTGAGGTACCGAAACTGGGCGTCCCGATCGCCATGCTGGGGGCCGTCGAGCGTCTTCACATTCGCCTGCAGCGAGTAGCCCATCTCGCGCAGACAGCGCGCGACCGTGACATGCGACACCGCGTACCCGTGGCGTCGGAGCTCCTCGGCGAGGGTGCGGGTGGACTTGTTCGTCCACAGCAAGTAACTCATCGGATCGCCCGCGGTGCTGGCCTCCACCAAGCGCGTCAGCACGCGCTTGACCCGCGGGGCGGCCTCCTCGACCCGCTTGCGCCCCCCGCCCCCCGCGCGGATCCGCCCGGCCTCCGCCTGGGCCGGCAGGCGGTCCCCCGCCAACTCCGCGATGCCCTTCAGAATGGTCGGCCGCGACATCCCGGTCAGTCGGCACAGGCGACTGATCGCCCCCCGACCCTCTTCGAGGGCCTTCTGGGCCACAAACACCCGGGCCTGCGCCTCATTCAACGTGCCCAGCACACGCAGCCAGTGGCGTTCCATCTCCGGGACGCTCGCTGTCGC
>CAWJHW010000003.1:0-1624678 GCA_963842855.1 uncultured Methylomirabilota bacterium | reverse complement strand
ATGAGAGTCCAGAAGGAAGGATGGCCATCTTGCCAGACGGGAAGGAGCCGGGCATGAAGACCAGAACAACCATAACTGTTGAGACTGCACCTCGCATTGCCGTGGATCCGCGGGTGCGATTCGGCCAGCCGGTGGTCAAGGGAACGCGGGTCCCCGTGGCCGTGATTTTGGACGAAATGGCGGCCGGAACCACTATGGAAGACATCGCACGCAAATATGGCGTCACACGAGAAGACGTCCGCGCGGTGTTACGGTATGCCGCGGAGGTCATCGCTGCTAAGGATGTGAAGGTGGCCAGCAAGTGATCCGGTTCCTGATTGATGCTGACCTGCCACGTTCTGGATGCGGCGCCTTGCGGCATCGAGGGCTTCTCGTCGACGATGTTCGGGATTTGGACCTTGACACGGCGACCGATGACATCGTACTTCAATACGCAAGGACGCATCGCTACACCCTGATTTCAGCCGATAAGGGGTTTACAAATCTTCTGCGCTTCCCTCTCGGAACCCATCACGGGATAATTGTGGCCCGATTCCCCCGCCATACGCCAGCCCGGATGGAAACCCGTCTCCTTCTCCGATGGATCCCCACGCTCCGAGAAGAGGATTTGATCGGCAACCTGTTGATCATCCAGGCAAAAGGCATCCGCATCCGACGCGCAAAGGGATCATAGCCTTTCAGTAGGCTACATTGGTCCTCGCCGATTTGCCGGACCGCAGCATCTGGTTGGATATGATTGCCGGAGATCTACCGGATGACCCGCTCGCACCTCGAGGCGTTCCCGCCGCGAAAGCCAAAGAGATCCTCCGGAGGAGAGTCGTCATGAAAACGATGCTGTATCCTGTCCGTCTCCCAAAACATTTGCTCGAATTGGCAGATCTGCGCGCTGAGGATCAGCAGGTCGATCGATCCACCGCGTTGCGGCAACTCCTGTACGTTGGCGCCACTGGGTATGTGCTCGAACTGCTGCACAAAGGACGGATCAGCTCGTCCAAGGCGGCTGAGCTGCTCAATTGCAGCACGCCGGCCATCGTCCAGAAATGCCAGGAACGGAAGCTGGTATTCGGCGCGTCACTGGAGCAGCATGAGAGAGCCAAGCCTCGCACCCGTTCCAAGGGGTAGCCCTTCGAGTGCGGAATTCGGAATGTCGAATGCGGAATGATCGCAATTCGCACTATGAACGAACTTCGTACGAGTGTACGAATGTACGAGTGTACCATTCCAATGTGGAATTCGGAACACCCAAGGGGTACCCGCTTGCGGAATGTGAACTGCGAGGCTCATGAGCGTCGTCTAGCGGCCCGAATCGACGAGACGGCAATAGCCAGAAGTTCGTTGCCCTCCCGCAACAAGGCATCCACGTCTAACCGAGAAAGAAATCCTGCGCCCACACAAACCTCAAGCCAGTAGAGCGTCTCGTCCAATTCCTCCTCTACAATACCCATCTTCGAAACGAAGTCGGCTCTCGATCTGGCACGACAGGCTGCGCGGTAATTGGCACCAGCGGATGTGCCGGACTTGACCATCTGATTGGCGATGACTCCCGCTGCCCGACCGCCAGGAAGCTTCCCGGCCAGGCGGATGACCGCCAACCCAAACCGCTTCATCCGCTCTTTCAGGACCTCAACATCCCGCTCCGACATCCGGCCTCCAGCCCCTATCCGTCATTCTGCACTCGCCATTCCACATTTGGAACACTCCGCATTCCGCACTCCGCATTCCGCATTCAAGCACCCAATGTGGCTGCCTGCTTCCTCACCCTCTCCACGTATTCAAGGAAGAACGTTACGAAGATACCAAGGAAAAGGCTGAGCGCCCCCGCAATGGCCATGTTCAACTTCACTGCCGGCTTCGACTTCCGCTCAGCCGGGACTGCCTTGTCCAGAAGCTGAACCGTGGGGGTGTCTCGCGCCTCATTGATCTTCGCCTGTTCGAACTGCGCTGTCAGAAGACTATACACAGTCTCCTGGACCTTGACATCCCGGGTCAGTCGGATGAGTTCCATGCTTAGGCCCGGGACCCTCGTAAAGGGGACCTGAAATTCCCTCCTCGCCTGCCCCGGGTTCTTACTTTCTGGGGGAAGATCCATCCCCTCGCCATACTGCATCTGAGCCAATTGGCGCTTCATCTCCTCAATTTGCCGCTTCTGTGCAAGAACCTGCGGATTGTTCTCCGTCGAGTAGGCCCGCGTGAACTGGAGCTGTCCCTCCGCCGCTATGATTTGGCCTTTGAGCTGCGCCGCTGCGTCGATTCCGCTCCTCGCCTGTTCCTGCATCACGATCGCTTTATTATTCTCCTGAAAGCGCCGCAGCCCCTCCTCTGCCTGCCGCAGGGCCTTCTCGGTCTTGTCCAGCCGCTCCGCAATGAAGGCGCGCTGCCGGCTGGCGTCTGTCGTCCCCATCCTGGCAAATAGACGGTCCAGGGTTGTGACGTACGCATTCGCAATGTCGGCCGCCATTTTAGGATCAGTATCCTCAACCCTGACGGAAACCACGCCCTCCTTGGATACAGAGATGTCTGTCGCGCCCTGCAGGCCCCTGATCGCGTCCCCGGTATACTTGGCCTTGTAGTATTCCTTCAGGTTGAACTTCTCAATAAGCTCTTGAGCCATTGTCCGACTTTTCAGAATCGCGATGAAGATATCTCGATTACTCCCTCCACCTGGAAGCAAACCTCCAAGAAACTGCCCAGCCCCCGATGCCGCAAGCGCCGCTGCGAGGCTTGCGCCTCCTCCACCAGACTCTTTTGGTCCGAGAATCGTGGCGTTAGACTCATAGATCTTCGGCATTACAAAGTAACTATAGAATCCCGCTCCGAACACCGAGACGAAAACAAGCCCCAGGATCATCCAGCCACGCTTCCTTAGCACCCGCCAGTAATCCAGCAGGTTGATCTCGTCGTCTTGCCACTCATCTCGCGTCTCGGGACTCATGACCTTAGCCTCTCTTGCGGCTACCAGCTAGCAGGCCTGCAAGCTGGCATGCTGAAAACCGCCAGTGGGTTGCGGTTGACTAGCTTGCACGCTGAAGCTTATACCGGAAATCTGCTCGCCCAATCTCACCCAACGCACTTTAAGCCGGAACCATGAGGTTCGTCAAAGCGGCGGGTCAGGAAAGCGAGTCATCAGAGGACACCTAGGTGTCGTTGGGCCGAGAAACCGTACCCGCATGGATGGGCGCGTTCGCCAGCAAGTCTCGAATCCGCTTCTCCACGATGCTCACCGGCAAGGGCTTGTAGATGCGGTCATCCGCCCCGAGGCCACGGAGTTGCTCTGAACTGATCGTATCGCGCGAATCGACCAACAGCATGATCGGAAGCCTCGAGTCCACAGCCACCGGGCCGTCTTGCGCACCCGGTATTGATTGTGTCGTTAACGGGCGGGCCGGATTCTCTGAATTTCTACTTGCCGTGGCCTCTTCCCGGATCCTCGCGCACAGCCTGCCGATGTTTACTCGGGGAAGGTGATAATTCAGGATCACCAGATTCGGTTTGGATTCTCTCGCAAGCCTCAAGGCATCGCGCTGGTTCTCTGCCTCGAGGATCACGTAATGCGCCTGGAGCATTCGTTTCAGAGCGGTCCGGATGTAGGAATCGCTTTCCACGATGAGGATGCGCTCCACTCGCTTGTGACGCTTGGATGCTGGGCCCTGCTCATTGACGTAACCTGGCACCATGACAGTGAGCTTGCGTAGGAGACCAGCTTCATCATCCATCTCTGCCGACTTGAGGAGCCCCCTGATGTCGCTCTCGAGCTCTTCCAGGTCAACGGGGTCGGTTTCCGCCACCATGATCTTCTCGTGCGGCGTAGGCAGAACCCGCGTCTCGGGATTCAGGAGTTCCTCGAAGAGCTTCTCCCCGGGCCGCGGTTCCGTGAACTTGATTTCGATGTCCTTTTCGGGCTCCAGGCCCGAGAGGGTTATGAGGTCCTTGGCCAGGTCCACGATGCGCACCGGCTCGCCCATGTCCAGGACGAAGATCTCCCCGCCCTTTCCTTGCGTTGCCGCCTGGAGGACGAGCTGGCTGGCCTCCGGAATGGTCATGAAATAGCGCATCATGTCCGGGTGGGTAACCGTCACCGGCCCTCCCGTCTCGATCTGCCTTTGGAAGACCTGGAGCACGCTCCCCTCGCTCGCCAGGACATTGCCGAAGCGCACAGTCATGAACCGGGTTTCGCTCCGCGCATTCAGCGCCTGCACGTACATCTCGGCTAGCCGCTTGGTGGCTCCCATGACGCTGGTGGGTCGGACCGCCTTGTCTGTGGAGACCATGACGAAGTGTTCCGCCCCGGCGCGCTCAGCGGCCTTGGCTACGACCATAATTCCCAAGACGTTGTTCTTGACGGCCTCAGTCTTATTCGCCTCCATGAGAGGAACGTGCTTGTGTGCTGCTGCGTGGAAAACCACCTGCGGCCGGTGCTCCTCGAAGATCACCCCCATCCGACTTTGGTCCGTCACGTCACCGATGACGGGATGGAGATCCATCCCGGGAACCTTATCGCGTAACTCCATCTCCACGAAGAACAGGCCATTTTCCGCCCGGTCCAACATGATCAGCGCATCGGGAGAGAAGCGGGCCGCCTGCCGGCAAAGCTCCGATCCGATCGAGCCGCCGGCGCCCGTCACCAACACCCGCTTGCCCCGAATAAAGCGCTCAACCTCCTCGGTGTCAATTCGGACCGGCTCGCGGCGGAGGAGATCGGTAATGTCCACCCGGCGCACCTTGGACAACGTGAACGGACCCTCCATCAGCTCGCCAAGGCTGGGAATCGTCTTGAACTCGACCTTGGCAGCGCGACAAGCCCCGATGATCCGCCGCATCTCTGCCCCGGTCGCCGAAGGAACGGCGATCAGCAACTCCTGAACCTCGCGAGAGACGCAGAGATTAGGAAGCTGATCGATGGTACCGAGGACCTCGACTCCATGGATTCGTCTCCCATGCTTCTTCGGATCATCGTCCACGAAGCCAGCCACCTCATAGTTCAGAGCGGAGTTCCGTTCGATCTCGCGAACGAGCATCTCGCCGGCGTCACCCGCTCCAACGATGAGCGTGCGCCTCCCACCAAGATGTTGACCATTCCTGCTCCGCTCCCGGACGGCTCGGAAGGCCAGACGCATCCCCCCGATCAGGGCCGAACACAGCACCCAGTCGAGGACCAGGACCGACCTGGAGAAGCCGTGGCCGAAAAAGACCAAGACCCCCGCCGAGAAAACTAAGGAGCTAAGCGTTACCGCCTTCAGGATGGCGAGGATATCTCGCATGCTGACGTATCGCCACAGGCCCTCGTACAGTCGAAAGAACGCGAACAAGGGAATGCGGATAGCGAGAAGGAGGAGAAGCGTCTCGATGAACCGACTCCACTCGCCGGTCGGTACGCTAAAGTCGTACCTGAGCAGCACGGCCAGCAGGTAGGCGGTGGTCACCGCCGCGCCATGAAACACAACTGTAACAGGGCGTCGGAGGCGGTGGAGGCGCCGAGCTCCTTTGCCCATTCGACCCAGGGCGGCGGACAGCGTCGAGACCGTGTGGCTCACTTCCTTCCCACCGCGTAGATGACTTTGAAATTCGACGCAGGAGTGTTGTTGGCATGCGGGATCAGCGGGCAGGCCCGGCTTGTGTCCTCGGTGATCTCCGAGGGGAGCGGCACCAGTTCGCCGAGGAATACACGCTTCAGGAATTCTTTGCCTTTCATGGTCTTAGGGATGGCGTTCAATCGCACCGCCGTTCGCTTGACGAATGACACCAGGTGGTCACGAGCTGCCTGGCGAAGGACGGGAAAAGCGCCGAATAGCTCAACCCCGAACCCGTGAGCTTTCAGCAATTCCTGCAGCTCTCGGGCGGAGTAGTATCTCGTGCTGAACGGGCTCGGGTTGAAATCCCGCCATTCCCGGTTGACTGAGCAGATCACCACGACTCCCCTGTCCCGCAGGATGCGGTGGCATTCCGCCAGAAACCGGCCGGGTCGATCGAGATAGTAAATGGCCTCGTAGAGGATGGCGACGTCGAAGCTGCACGTCGGAAAGGGCAAGTCATGGGCGTCCAGCCGCACCAGGGGAATGCGGCCGCCGTAGTCCCGAAGCGCCGTTCGAAGGAGGTTGTCGGTGTAATCGCCTCCGATCACTTGACGCGCTTCGGAACGTGTCAACAAGAATGAGACACTTCTGGAAAGAATTTAGTGTCGAACCTCTCGCTTGAATCCTCCCCGGTTCTCGGCTTGTTAATCCACACCTCCCCCGGCAGGGCCGGCGGGGTGGGCACGCCTCGGACGAACCGCTCTGGGGTGGTCTCGAAGGCCTTCCGCAAGACCGCCTCCCGCTCCGCGAGTCGGGTCTTGGCCATGCCGTGATGCACATCCCACGGGGTCAGCCAGCCCAGGCCGCTGTGGTGGTGCATTGTGTTGGTCCCACTGGAAGAAGTCGAGCAGGAAGCTTCGGACGTCCTGCAGGGAGCCGAACCGGTCGGGGAACTCGGGGCTGTACTTCAAGGTCTTGAACTGGCTCTCCGAATACGGGTTGTCGTTGGAGACGTGCGGCCGCCCGTGCGTTTTCGTCACCCCCAGATCCGCCAGCAAGAGGGCCACCGACTTGGCGATCATCGCCGGGCCCCGGTCCGCATGAATCGTGAGTTTCCCCTGGGCGATGCCCTGCCGTTCACAGGTGTGCGCGATCAGGCGCTGGGCCAGGGTGGCCGAGTCCCGGTAGGCCGCCATCCAGCCGACGACGTAGCGGGAGAAGACGTCCAGGATCACGTAGAGGGAGAAGTACGTCCACTTGGCCGGGCCCTTCAGACTGGGGGTGAGTAGGCCGGGGCATTTCAGCCCCAGCCCCTCGCAGAACCGGACGTGAACCTCTCGGCTCATCCGGCTCCCATCATCCAGCCGTCAGGACGTCACTCCCAAGTCCCAATGCACGAACGCGCTCGGCGAAGCCGAGGCCAGACGGACTACCTCGCGAAACGCCTGGGTGCGACGCCGCGCGAGATGCTTGTACTTCCGCATCAGCCACCTGGCAAGGTAGTGATTCACGTTCTGCCATAGCGGGCGCATCGCGGAGCCGTGGAATCGCCCGTAGTAGTTCGCCCAGCCGCGCAGCACTGGGTTGAACATGCGCGAGAGGTCCTCCAGAGACTTGTCGCACTTCAGTTGGAGGTGCCACCCCCGGACCGTCTGCCGCATGGCCGTCAGTGCCTCACGGCTCACGGCAGGCGCGAAGTTCACGTAGATGCGGCCATACTTGTCCACCGCCTTGCGCGGACGGAACGTGTAGCCCAGAAACGTGAACTGCGTCACCGGATGGGCCTCCTGCCGGTTGATATCCCGGCAGTAGACAATCCGGCTCTTCTCCGGGTGCATGTCGAGTGCGCACTCGCGCAGCCTCGCCTTGACCTTGCGCAGCACCAACTTCGCCTGTTCCTCGCTCTTGCAGTGAATGACCGCATCGTCCGCGTAGCGGCAGATGCGCACGCTCCGCATGGTGCGGGTCACCCACACATCCAGGACGTAGTGGAGGAAGAGGTTCGCCAGCAGCGGACTCACACATCCCCCTTGTGGGGTGCCACGCGTCCGCGCCACGAGCGTTCCATCTTCCATCTCCATCGGCGCCTTCAGCCATCGCTCGATGTACAGAAGGACCCACGGAGTCCGGCAGTGCTTGCGCACGGCTTTCAGCATCAGCTGATGGTCGATATTGTCGAAGAGGCCCTGGATGTCAAATTCGACAACCCAGTTGTACTCCCAGTTCCGCCGCCGCACCAACGCCACCGCATCGAGCGCCGAGCGCCCGGGGCGATACCCGAAGGAGTCGCGATGAAAGAGGGGCTCCAGCACGGGCTCCAGGACCACCTTGACCACCGTCTGTGCCACCCGATCTGCCACCGTTGGCACGCCCAGCATCCGTACGCCCCCTGCCTTCTTCGGAATGGGCACGCCCCTGACGGGCGGCGGAAAGTAGCTGCCCGAGCAGAGACGGTTCCAAAGCTTGTACAGGTTGTCGCTGAGCTTGCTCTCGAACACCTCGATTGATTCCGCGTCGACCCCGGCGGCACCTCCATTGGCTTTGACCCGTTTGAATGCGTCCCAAACGAGCGCCTTGGGAATCTGAAACGGCTTCGTCATCGGAGCGCGCTCCTCCTGCTCGCGCAGTTGGCGTACCCCTCCGACCGGACAACGCGACCCCTTCGCTCCATCGCCATTACAGCGACTTCCCCGCTACTACGGGTCGCTCCGCCCCTTGGCTGCGCCTCGGTACTGTCAGCCTCGTGTTGTGCACTTGTGCCTTTCCCTTTGCATCGCAGCCGAAGGTTCCCGCAGTTCGACGTAGGAGCCCGAACCACGCTGGCGCTGCCTCTATGCCGGACGCCGCATGGCCAATAGGCAGGCTCCCGCCATGCTTGTCCCGGGGTAACATCAAGTCCCGGTTTCGGCGTCGTCTGATCATTTTCGACACTTGAACGGCAGTTCACGGTTGTTCGCCTTCGTTGGCTCTCACCTGATGCCTTCTGGCACCTTTTCCGCAACGCTCACGACCGGGGCTTTTGACCCAAGCCGCTTGCGGTGGTTTGCAATCTGCTCCTGCAAGCCGATTGCGAGGGGCCGTCCCTCATCTCCTCCGCCGCTTTCTGCGGCACACTGATGTCCCACGACCAGAGCTGGTTGGGCCCCGTGGCCAACAGCTCCGGCGCCTGGTACCGGGGATGCTGCAGTTGCCGCCGGCGCTCCTTCACCTGCGCGCTCTCCTGGAGCACCCGATACATCGTGCGGATCGAGCAGACGTATTTCCCTTCGTCCAGCAACGTGGCGTACACTTCGGCGGGCGGCAGGTCCGCAAACCGGTCGTCATTCAGCACGGCCAGGATCTGCTGCCGTTCTTCCGGTGGCAAGGCCCGGGGCACCCGGCGCGCCGGCGCCGGGATCTGCTCCTTGGGCTGCTGCCACCGGTAGTAGGTAGCCCGCGGCACGGCCAGCGCCCGGCACACCGGGGCCACACCCAGGGTCGCCCTTTGCTCCGTGACGATCGCCATCAGCCCTTCCCGCCGTTCCGCTGGAGTTCGACCCCCAGGAACTCCGCAACTTTTTTTTGGAGCTCCACCAGGCTCTCGGCCCGCGCGGCCCGGGCTTTGTACCGGGTCACCTCCCGCTCCAGGGCCGCCACCTTGGTCGCCAGGGGGTTCTTGGCCTGGGGCACGGGCCCGCGCTTCTTCGGAGCCAACCCCCCGAGTTCACCGGCCTGCCGCTGCGTCCGCCAGGTCGTCAAGTTCGAGGAATACAACCCCTCCCGGCGCAGTAGGGCGCCGATCGCGCCCGGCTGTGTGCACGCCTCCGCTTCCCGTAGAATCTTGAGCTTGTACTCGGCCGAGAACCGCCGCCGGGATGCTTTCACCATTACCTCGACCTCTTTGGAACTCGCTCCTGCGGCCACTCCGTTCGAGGAACTCATCCCCCAATCCCTTCTCGCCCTCTACTCTAAACTCCTTAGGGATGAGTGTCTCACTCATATTGGCACAGAGGGCTTTGCCGGCAAGGTAGCCGAGACCCTGCCCCGAGCCGCAGGCCACCTCTAAGACGTCCTTACCCTCGCAGAAGCCTGCGGCGGTCCAATAGCGGGTGTGAAGCATGGAAAGAGCCTCGCGAGTTACTCGAGTGCCCGGGGTCTCAGTAACCGTGGTATAGTCCATGCTATGCCATCCGCTCGATGCGCTGGCACGCCTCTTCCAGCTCTGCATCCGTCTTGGCAAAGCAGAACCGGACCAGGTTCTCCCCTCCAGAGGCGTGGTAAAAGGCACTCCCAGGAACGCTAGCTACTCCCGTTCTCGCAAGGAGGTACATGGCTTTCTCCTTGCTTGTCTTCCCGGGAAGCCGGGAAACGTCAGCCAAGACGTAGTATGCCCCAGCGGGAATAGCGGGATGAAGCCCAACCCTGCTCAACGCTCCGCAAATGCGGTCGCGCTTTCGCGTATACTCCAAAGCCAATTCTCGATAGAAGGCCTCGGTCAACTCGGTGATTCCCGCCGCAACGCCGCACTGGAGGGGGGCAGGCGCACAGACGTACACCAAATCGTTCATGTAGCCGATCATGCGCGCCCAGCGTGCATCGCTGACGCTGTACCCGACGCGCCATCCGGTGATGCTGAACGTCTTTGAATACCCGGAAATCGTGATGGTGCGGTCCGCCATCCCGGGCAGGGAGCCGGGGCTGATGTGCCGGCTGCCATCGTAGAGGAAATATTCGTAGATCTCATCGGTAAACACGAAGAAATCGTGCGCTGAAGCGACATCGGCGATCCAATCAAGTTCGGTACGAGTAAAAACCTTCCCGGAGGGGTTCGCCGGCGTATTGACCATGATCCCCTTGGTCCATGGGGTGACTGCCCGTTCCAATTCCTCGCGAGAGAAAGTCCAATCCGGTGCCTGCATCGTGACGTAGGCCGGGATCGCATCCACCGCCTCCAGTGTGTTCACGTGGTATCCGTAGTACGGCTCGAACACGATCACCTCGTCGCCCGGGTCCAGGAGAGCCAAACAGGTACAGTAGAACGCCCCGGTCGATCCACCGCTGACCGTCACCTCGATTTCAGGATCCGCAGTGATCCCGTTGTACTCCCGCATCTTTCGCGCGATGGCCTGCCGCAATTCCGACAAGCCGTCATAGCGCGTGTAACTGTTGATGCCTTTGTCGACCGCAATCTGCGCCCCGCGCCGAACCGGAAGGGGAACCTCCGTATCGCACACGCCCTGCGCGAGATTGATGCCGCCCACCTTCTCGCATTCGATGGTCATCACCCGGATGTCGGCCTGAGCGATCCCCTCGGCTCTCCTGCTAAACGATAGAGACACAGGTCCTCCTTTTCCGGGTCTCCGTGATCAGCCACCGGCAGGGCACAGGCACTTCTAATCAGGAAAAGAACTCCCGGATACACTGAACTGCAATATCCACATGCTGTTCAGTTGTCTCCGCGCTCATGGGGAGCGAGATAACTTCCCGACAGATGTTCTCCGTTTCCAGGAGTCTGGGGTTCTCCAAACCCAATCCTTTGTGTTCCCACATCGCTTTCGGCCAATGCACGAGGGTTTCCACGCCTCTTTCCTTCAGATGCTGCCGCAGCCGGTCCCGATCTTTCGTTCGAATCACATAGTTCTGAAAGCTATCATACTGTCTCGCCTCACTGAAATGAGGCAACCGAAGGCCGGGCACGTTCTGCAATCCCTTCCGGTATCGCTCTGCGATTCGCCGACGATGCTCTATCCATTGAGGAAGGTGACGTAGTTTCACATCCAATACTGCTGCCTGGACGTTATCCAGAAGGGCCGTATAACCGTGATAATGATACTCGCCCGTTCCACGATCTTCCCCGTTGAATCGGAGAAGAGTGACCATTCTCGCGACATTCGGATCGTCCGTCGTTACCGCTCCACCGTCACCGAACCCTCCCAAGGCCTTGAACGGATAGAAACTGAAACACCCCGTCAGCCCGAAAGATCCCGCCATCTTTCCGTCGAATCTGGCCCCGAGGGCTTGCGCAGCATCCTCAATGACGATGATCCCGCGCTGCCGGCAGACAGTCAGAATGCGGTCCATGTCACAGACCCTGCCGTTCAAATGGACGGGGAGAATTGCCTTGGTGCGCTGCGTGATGGCACCCTCGAATCGGTTGGGGTCAATGTTGTAGTCCTCCCCCACTTCGACCAGGATGGGCGTAGCGCCGGTATGTACGATGGCTGACACTGTCGCAACGAACGTATGGCCAACCGTAATAACCTCCTCCCCCGGCCCAATGCCTGCTGCCAGCAACGAGAAGTGGAGGGCGTGGTAGCAACTGTTCACACCAACCGCGTACCTGACCCCTACGAACTCCGCCAAATGCTTCTCAAAGTCACGGAGCTGCTGCCGCAAGACCAAGTCGCCCTTGGCCAGAGTGTCAGTGATTGCGTGATCGATCTCCGGCTTCAGCCTGCGATAGTGTTCTCGTGGATCGACAAACGGCACTCTGTAAGCCAAAGCTCATCTCCTACCAAGAAGCGAATCGCAATCGGCAACTCTCAATGCCCCCCTCCGCCACGCCGGTGATTTCTGAGCAACTGCCTGACAGATTCGACAATGCCGTCGCGCGAGAGGCCGTGCTTACTACGAAGATATTCCTGGCTTCCGATGCAGTTCGAGAAGGCCGATGGAAGGCCGAGCCTCCTGAAGGACCCCCGGAACTGGTCACACTCGGCCAAGACTTCGGCGACAGCCCCGCCCAGCCCCCCAACAACACTGTGCTCTTCGATGGTAACGACAGCACCGGTTTCTCCCGCCGCCTCGAGGATCTCCTCCGTGTCCAGCGGCTTCACCGTGTGCATGCTGAGCACCCGCACGTGAACGCCATCCTTCTCCAACACCTCAGCCACGTCAATGGCGGTCCGCAGGAGATCGCCTGTGGACACCAGAGTGACGTCATTTCCCTCTCGAATCCTTATTGCCCTACCAAGCTGAAAGGGAATGTTCATGTCATGGATCCTGGGCTCTCCGGCACGACCCAGTCGCATGTAACACGGCCCCCCATACGCGGCGATCGCCCGCGTGGCGTGTTCAACCTCGACGGGGTCTCCGGGTGCCATAACGACCATTTCTGGAAGGGCGCGCATAATCGCGAGATCTTCTGTCGCATGGTGGGTCATCCCAAGGGAGCCATAGGCAAACCCGCCACCCACAGCAACGATCTTGACGTTTGCCTTGTGGTAGCAGACGTCGTTGCGGATCTGCTCCAAGCAGCGGAGGGTTGGAAAGTTGGCGATCGAATAGGTAAACACCACTTTCCCACTCAACGCCATGCCCACGGCGACACCCGTCATGTTCTGCTCGGCCACCCCTGCATTCAGGAAACGATTGGGGAATCGCTTCGCAAATGGCTCGACAACACCGAAGCCGAGATCTCCCACAACGAGATTGATCCGCTCCTCGTCCTCGGCAAGGTCCAAAAGAGTCTGGAAAAACGCAGTCCTCACTCGGCCTCCGCCAGTTCACGTAATGCCTGTTCGAGCTCCTGGTCATTCGGCGCCCGATAGTGCCACAGAAGCTTGTTCTCCATGTAAGTGACGCCTTTCCCCTTGACCGTATGCGCAATGACGCAGCTCGGCCGGCCCAATTCGAAAGGAACTTTCATCAGCGTATCCCGGATTTGCCCAAAATCGTGTCCGTCAATCTCACGGACACTCCAGCCGAATGCTGCCCACTTGGCAGCAAACGGCTCGAGGTTCAGCACTTCCCTGACAAATCCCAAGCTCTGGATCTTGTTGTAATCGACGATCACAATGAGGTTGTCCAACCCATGATGCGGAGCAAACAGCGCCGCCTCCCAACTTGAACCCTCGTCGCACTCACCATCACTCAGAAGAGCAAACACGCGATACGGGCGTCCGTCTCGCTTCCCCACCAAGGCCATGCCGCATGCAATTGACAGTCCGTGCCCCAGTGCACCTGTCGACACTTCGACTCCGGGTACACCTTTATGTGTGATGTGACCAGCGAGACGGGATCCATTCTGGTAGAAACTATCAAGCCATTCCACGGGGAAAAAGGCCCTTTCGGCCAGCACCGCGTACAATCCGGCACATCCGTGCCCCTTGCTCAGAATGAAGCGATCTCGTTCGGCGGCGATCGGTCGGCTCGGATCTATTCGCAGGATATCGGTAAAAAGGACAGCCAGGAGATCCGCCATAGAGAGCGATGTCGCGACATGAGAGCTTCGCGCACCATGCGTCATTTGAACCACATGACGCCGTACCTTGTTTGCAAGTTCCTGGTAAGATCTCGCGTCGTCAGACATAGCCCTAATTCGCTTTCCTACTTCCTGGGCCGGAGCCGGTCAAAGAGGTGGACCCTGAGCGTCTTCAGCATGATCTCGAAATCGGTCCGCAGCGAATGATTCCTAACGTACTCAAGCGCGAGCCGATGCTTCTCGGGCCAGATTTTCTCCATGTAGCTCCTCTCCGGATCCTCGCTCCCCTCGAGGATTTTCCCTTCGTCCCCAATCCACAAGGTCGCCCAATCCGTAATCCCTGGACGAACCGTGAGGATCGCCTTTTCCTCTTCGGTAAACAAGGCAACGTATTGAGGGACTTCGGCGCGCGGGCCGACAATGCTCATGTCGCCCTTCAGTACATTGATGAATTGCGGGAGCTCATCAAGATTGAAACGCCGGACCAGCCTACCGATCCTTGTGATCCGAGGATCATCCCGAGGAGTAGAAGGACCCCCCAGGTTTTCAGCCTTTGATAGCATCGTCCTGAATTTGATCATACGGAACAGCTTGCCACCTCGCCCCACACGAATTCCCCGGTAAAACACCGGACCATGAGAGTCAAGCTTTATCACAGCACCAATGATTAGAAAAATCGGAGACAGGAATGCCAAGGCCATAAACGCGAGACTGAAATCCAATAGTCGCTTTACCATGAGCTCTCGTACTCCTCACAACTCCTCAAAAACGGCTAACTCGTATGTTTGCCAGAGTAAGCCAGGGAAAAGGTGTTGCAAACCCGGTCAATCCTGACCCCGATCTTGGAGGCGGCGGAAATAATTGCGAGGGTGGCGGAAATGGCGGAATCAGGTGGATTTGCAAAAACACTGAAGAACACTGAGTCCGCCGAAGCGGGTCAGGTCACTTCGCTCGAATAGAAAATGGAATTTTCGGGAACCTTTTGGCCTCTTCCACAAATGCGCCAAAATGCTGCATTTGTGGAATGGGCATTTCCCCTCGCTATTTTCGACACCCATAGACCTTATTCAGAAACTGATTCTCTTCAGGCCAGAACTCCCAGCCGCCCTAACAGGCTGCGGAAAAACCCAGCTTTATGATCGGAACTGACCCCACAGAGGTGTTTGGGGCATACGATGCGGAACACAAGGCGAGTTGACAATCCTCCGAGGACCCCCTTCGAGGGGCCCCCGTGGTATCAAACCCCGCCCGCACCGCCACCACGACGCCCCTCATCCGACAGCCGGGGCCAGGTTCCGTATCCGGACCAAGTTGTACACCGCCGTGGCGAACGTGAACATCCACCCGACCCGACGCTGTCCCCGGTGGCGCGTCTTCCGGAGACCCCCGACCGTCTTCAGCCACCCGAAGATCTCCTCAACCCGTTTCCGCGCCCGTTGACTCACAGCGTACCCAGGATGGCGGGTCGTGCGCCCATCGATGGCACTCGCGCGCCTCGTGGTGGATTGCGCGACATGGGGGGTGATGCGGAAGGTCCGGAGCGTGTCCACCACCCCTCGGGTGTCATAGGCCTTATCCCCACCCACGGTCACCCGGCGCCGGCCGGGGAGGCTCGTGGTCATGCAGAGGGCCGCCTCGGCCTCCGCCGTCCCCGTAGCCTGGGTGACCTGGGTGCTGACCGCCAGGCCATGCCGGTTCTCCATGAGGAGGTGCCCGAGGTAGCAGAGTTTCGCCTCCTGGCCCGGCGCCTTCTTGTAGAGCCGGGCCTCGGGGTCCGTCGTCGAGGCGTGGGTGGCGTTGGACCGGCGCTCCCCCCGGAAGTCCACGGTGGGGTTCCCGGGATCGTCCGGGGGCGCGGGCGGGCTCCCCGCCTTCGGCTTGAAGCTCTTCTGCCCCGCCCAGGCCTCGATGAGGGTGCCATCGACCGTGAAGTGCTCCTCGGACAGGAGCTTCCGCTCCCGGGCCTGGGTGAGCACCGCGTCGAAGAAGGCCTGGGCGATCTCGCCCGCGAGGAGCCGGTCCCGGTTCTTCGTGAACACAGTCACGTCCCAGATGGGGTCATCCAGGTTCAGGCCCACGAACCAGCGGAAGAGGAGGTTGTAGTCGAGCTGCTCCATGAGGAGTCGCTCGCTACGCACGGAATACAGGACCTGGAGGAGCAGGGCGCGGAGCAGCTTCTCCGGCGGAATGGAGGGCCGGCCGGTCCAGGAGTACAGGGCATCGAAGCGGGGGCCCAGCGCCTTCAGTACGGGTTCCACCAAGGCGCGGATGGACCGCAGCGGATGATCTTGTGGGACCCGCTGCTCCGGGGAGAGGTAGCTGAACATCGCCGCCTGCTGGGTGTCAGTGCCTCGCATTCTGCGCCTCCTCTATTCCCACGATTGTTCGAGGCGCATCATACTCAATCTTCACGTCTTGGGAAGAGGGAAAATTGAGTTTTTCCGCATCCTGCTAAGCCCTCCCTCTACCCTAGCCGTGCATCTCTAAGCTCCCCTTTCTCATGATGCTCCCACCATCTCTAGGTATTTGACCATCTCCGGATAAATAACCTCGGCGCTGAAGCGGGTTTCGAAAACCCTTCGAGCTCTCATTCCCATTTCGCGACTTACCTCCGGGTTGCTCGGAAGCCACAGAACTCGATCCACCAGCGACCCGACATTGCCCGCTCGATACTGGAGGCCGATCTCAGTATCCTTAATTGTCTTTAAGGTTAGAAAAGAAAGGACTCAAAAATAAAAGCCCTACCGCCGAGGCCACAATATCAAAGAACCGCTTGCCCATACCGATCGACATTTCATCAATAATACGCATAACAAAAGTGCGGGGTAACAAGATTCACCTAAATCTTCTGTGACAACTGGTAACAGGATGGTGCTATTTTCAGGAGCTCTCACAAGCGGCCGCACGCCACGAGGACAAATTTGAAGGCTGCCCGGCGGACGTGCACCAGTCGGTCAACAGCCCCCGAAACTTTGGCAGCATGGCTTTGCCCAATGATACGGGCCAAAACGGGCATCAGATAGTTGACAGCGCCGAAGAAGCGGACATCGGCACTTTTGAATCCTCTGGAGATAGATTGAATGCGCTCCATCGTCGGCATACGGAGCAAGGTGCTTTTCGTGCGCCCCCCCCTCAAGTAGTCAAACCAGCGATTGAACCGATAAATGGGATTATGGTTCAGCGAATCTACACAGATAAAGGTGCCTCCCGGCCGCAGCACGCGTCTTACTTCTGCGTCCACGATATCAGGATCCCCGTAACTCAGGCTTCCCGCAATGGCAATCACATCAAATGAGTCGGCCTCAAAGGGTAAGGAGTCCATGTCCGCAACCCGAGTTTTCACCCCCCCCCGGATCCGTTGCGCAAGTACCTCCAACGAATAACTGGAGATATCACTTGCCACCACCCTTGCACCTGTCTGCGTCAGCGCGTATGTGTGCAGACCTGTCCCGGAGCCGAGCTCAAGCACATCTTTATCTTGGGAGACATACCGGCGGATGCACTGCTCGTAATGTATGTATGGGGCCCGGAAAATCCGTGGAATCGCCAAAGAACCCAAGACCGCGGCCGATTCGACTGTGGAGGTTCCTGTCGCCAAGAGAGACTGAGCACGTTTGTCATATCGAAGATGTTCGGTTTTCTTGTCGTTGTTCATTGCAATACAGTCATAATCTGGGCTACCCAAGTTTTATCTTTCACTGGGGGTCGTGCGATACGGCTGACTTATTCGCGCCTCTTTTCTAAGACAAAGGTAAAGATCCATGCCATACGCTGAACATACGGAATCTTTTCCAATACCAGGTCACATCGGTCCAATAACGGGAACAGCCGCGGGAACTTTCCTGAAGCATAGCCAGCCACATGCCAGTAACGAATCTCTTTTACCTCGAAAAAACGCGAAGCGAATTTGACATCGGATAGATTAAGGATGTGGGCTTTCTCCCACTCTGTTCGCATGTCAGGCGTCAGGAAACGGTACAACCTGATGGCCGGGTTGTAATCTAGGGCTTCCACTGCGACCACCTTGCCGCCCGCTTTGAGGATGCGGCGCAGCTCGGGGAAGGCACAGGACAAATCAAGGTGGTGCAGCATCCCTGAACAGACGATAGCATCGATTGAATTATCGGGAAGTTTGGTGTTTTCCGCGTCCGCTTAAAAGAAGCGTATGTTGTCATTGAGACCTGCCGCTACTGCGGCATCCCTCGCATTCTCAACGGAGAGACCGGAGATGTCAAAGCCCAGACTCAGCGCGGCTCCGTTTTGTGCGGCGAAGATGGCATTCCCCCCATTGCCGCATGCATAGTCAAGAAAGATCTTGTTTTTGCTCTCTGTGGCTATCCAGTCTTTGACAAACTGTCTTGAGCGCCTGGTGGCCAGATAGTATTTCTTGTTGCCATAGTATTTTTCGTAGGTATCGGAATTTATGGTCTTCTCGATCCTTGATTGGTCGCGGTGTCTATCATGAAATCCCAATTCTTTCAGCTTGCGTTCAGCCAGACTGACCTTCCATTCCTGATCCGAGATTCTGTCAATCTCATCAATACGATCGAGCAGGTTGTTTATTTCAGTCGTTTCTTCTGCCATGCCGTGATCCTTTTTATTCCAACTTTCTGAATCTGGGTTTTGGATAACCTCTTCACGTTCAAGGATGATCATTACCAAACCGAACCAAACCCAGTGCTTGCCATCTTCTCAAGATGTTTGACCAAGCTTCCATATACAATCTCAAAAGAAAATCGCTCTGCATAAAGGGTGCGCGCTTTCTGGGACATACTGTTTTGAAGAACTGCATCGTGCGTCAAGGCCTGAATGCAATCATGCAGGCTCTTGCCGGTATCAGTACCATAGCGCATCCCCACGTCATGTTCGGAGATCAGCGACGCCACCTCACCCTGAAGAGGACTGAGGATGGGCAAGCCGAGAGACAAGGCATCTATAATCTTATTTGGCAAACTCATACGAAAATCTTCAGTATTATGGTAAGGAGCGAGTACAGCCTGACAGCGTTCTGCCAATGCTTCAATCTTGGGCCGGTCCACCCAGCCCGGAAAATGAACATTTGACAAACCCGCCATCATTGCTCGCAGTTCAGCGGAGGATCCGCCATCACCACAGATGACAAATTCGCAGGGCATTTTATTGGCAGCCATCCTCGCCGCGCTATGCACCGGCTTAAAGTCAAAGGCTGGTGAATGACTACCCACAAAACAAACGCGGGGCCGGCGGTCATCTAAAATCCCTCGCTCATCCCACCACCGTCGCGCCTCCTCCAATTGCAAGGCAGTAACTTGTCCCAAAGGGGATGTGAGCGGAAATACCCCATCCATGTCTGACCGTGCACGCTTTGCAACCCCCAGTGCCCAATCGAGAAAGCCATTTGCCATGGCTGAAACACCGGTCGAATCCCGCATCGCCCGCCTCGCCAGGTGAAAATAGGGCCAGAGAGCCACACGCCCCAGGGGTCTCAAAGATGCTGGCACGGCATCCAAGAACAACGATGGCCACTGGTCCTTTACATCAAGCAGCGACGGCACACCTCGCCTGGCCAGCCAACGGGCCAGTACTGCCGCAGTTTCAATAGGGGGATAGCCAATTAAAGCCACATCGGGAAGAGACTCCGCAAGATCAAGCATCTTTTTCAGATTAAACGCCAAATGGACATGATCGATTAGACGCGCTACGCCAATGTGGCGCCGGTAACCCTTGCTGGGGATCAATCGAATTTCGAGGTTATCTGAAACTCTGATACTCTGTACAGTCGAACTTCGGTGGCGCTTTTCCTGGTGATAAAAAGCCGAACTCCACAACACAACTCTATGGCCAGCTTGCACCAGAGCATTGCTCAAGTTCATCGCCCGCATCGGACGGGGATTGCCGGCATCGATATGCAACGGCTCACCGGTTTGAAGCACCCAGATTAAGAGGGAATTTGAATTCAGTATGTTCATAAAGTCGATATAGAAGTCAAAGGAAACAAATGCCGCATAATGGTGGTTTTGGTTTTCCAGTTTATAAGCTGCTATTAAACAACCTCACAATATCTTCATACCCGGGATAGGTAATTAGCACTGCCCGGTGGGGACCCTGTAACACGAAAAAGGTCCCAGCAGCCACAGCGCTGGCACTCGCATCCACGGCGTCCTTGATGTCAGACAGGCTACCCGCACCTCCCATCGCAATCAGCGGGACGGAGACCGCCCCCGCGGCCCTGCGGATGAGTTCCAAGTCCATGCCCTGCATCATGCCGTCGCGATCCACGGCGTTCAATACCACTCCACCTGCTCCAGCCCGAACTGCCCGCAGCAGATACTCGCACCAATCCTGTGGGAGCGTCTTACCGGTGGCAGCAGCATAGAGTTGGAGCTTTCCCAACCAGTTCTTCTTCACATCCACCGAAACAAGAATACTCTAGCTGCCGAATTGGTCGGCAAGACGGGTGATAAGTGAAAGGTCTTCTAATGCCGCCGTTTGCAGGCAGACCTTTTCCACTCCCAGGGCAAACAGCTTCTGTGCCTGTTCGACGGTTTGTATTCCGCCACCGTAGGCCAGGGGCATGAAACACTCCCCGGCAAACTGCTCGATCAGGGCGTAATCCGGTTCGCGACTGTCCTTAGTGGCGGTGGTGTCCAACACCATTAGCTCATCCACCTCCTTCTCGTTGAAGATACGAATGGCGTTGATGGGATCACCGACATATTTGGGGTGTGCGAAGATCTGGGTCTTGACCAACCCGCCATTACGTAACAACAAACAGGGAATAAGGCGATGCTTTAACATGATTATTTTGCTTTTTGTCGTCTACAAACCAATTAAACCGTGAGCAGCTGCATAATGACGAAAAACACTTGCACCAAATTTATGGCTCTTTTCTGGGTCAAACTGGACGCCCAGGAGATTGCCTACTAAAAACGCGGAGACAAACTCGCCCGCATACTGGTTGGTCGTCAGAACATCGGCCGGATGATCGCAGTGAACCTCATAGGAATGAACAAGGTAAAAGCGATGTTCCGCAGGGCTGTCATCAAAGTAGGGGCTGTCTTTTTGAATGGTAACTAAGTTCCAGCCCATATGCGGCACCCGCAAACACTGGCCGGCACCATCGATCAGGCGGCAGTCGGCCTTGATAAAGCCGAGACCCGCCAACAGCCCTTCCTCACTGCCGCGGGTCATTAGCTGCATGCCCAGGCAGATACCGAGGATGGGAATCCGCCGAGAAAGGGCTGCTTCCTCCAGAGGCCCGCGCAACCCCATCGACTCGATCTGCCGCATAGCGTGATCGAATTTCCCCACCCCCGGAATGACCAACGCATGGGCAGCACGAACTTCTTTCGGAGTCGTGATTATCTCGCTGGATACGCCCACCTTCTTGAACATGTTCTGGATGGAGGCGAGGTTTCCCATCCCATACTTTAGTATAGAAATCATCATATAGCTCGTGAGAATAGCCCAGTCAGGGAGCAAGCAACTTCTTGTACAAGCTCATGATTTTGGTCGCCTCGGCGTCCCAGTTGTAGGCACGCTCCACTGCTTGGCGGCCACGCCGTCCCATGGCTTCGGCTTCGGCGGGATGCTCCAGTATCCAGCGCATCGCCTCTGCGATTGCTTTGGGGTCGAGCGGATCTACCAGCAAGCCGCACCCCACGCCATCAATGATCCGCCTCCACAGAGGAAAGTCGGATGCAATTACCGGGAGGCCGGCAGACATGTACTCGAACATCTTGACTGGGTAACTATCGAGATAGTTTGCGGTTGCGTGAAGCGTTACCATACCGGCTCTGACCTCACCCATAATCTTGGCCACCTGCGCTCGCGAGACCTGCCCGTGATAATGCACTGAAGCCCACCCCGGCAGAGTCCGCAACGCATCTTCAAGGCTGGGTGGGCTGAACTCACCAGCGAGTTCGAGTCTTGTACCAGAGATGTCGTGCAAGCACTCGAATGCTCGGATCATCTCAATAGCCCCTCTGATCGTCGCAATACTGCCAAAATATGCAAAGCTCGGACCACGTTGCTCATAAGGGATCGTGTTTGGCGCAACCAGTTCAGTGGCGATCGCAAAATTCTGCACAACGACGGTTTTATTGACCGGAAAGCGCTCGGCGATCTTGGGAGTTGCAGGAACCATCGCATCGAAGGACTTCGCGGCTACCCACTCCAGTACACTAATTGTTAGCGCAACGGGATATCGGATGAACTTGGGGATCCAATGCTTACTTAAAGTTTGCCGAGGAACGTCCTCATGCACGTCGTAGATGACCTTGTATCCTATCACTTTCAGAAGCATCCCCAGCGGAATCAATTCCGGGTCATGAAAATGAACGATGGCTGGCTGGATTCTATGGATGGTAAAAAACGCCCGCCACAGGCCCAGTAGCAACCGGCCGAAACGTCCACCACCGAGGCGCCCCAAATCATAAACAGAAACCCGACCTTGTTCCTCATCTACATTCCCCTTGCCATCCGCGACCAACAACAAGACCTTGTGGGACAGGTGGGACGCAAGAGTTCGCGCCTCTTTCACATAGATGCGCACGTCGGAGCGGGGATGGACGGTAGTTAAGTGCAAAATAGTAGCCATAATCAGACCCGTATCAGGAATAAACCTTTATATCCCTGCCGACCAGACGCTCCACTAACGCTTGGATCTTCTTGAAAGATCGATACCGTCCGCCCCAGTTTGGAAAGTCCGTATATTGATGTGCGGGGAATGTCGTGAACTCCTCGAACTGCGTGCGCGATATGTCCATCTTTTTACAACAATAGCTGATGTCGTTCTCGAGTTCCTTCGAGTCATACAGAGGCTCCTCGATGAAGCCGTCCTCGCCATCGTTGTGTTACACAACAGCATGTCGCCGTATTTGCGGTTATGATAGCGGCCAACTCCGAGGAGGTGGAGCATGGCCGAAGGGAAGCAGTGGCAGCGGTTAACCGCCGAACGGAAGTTCCGGATCTTCCTGGAGACTCGGAATCCGGACGCGCCTGTCGGGGAGATCCTCCGGCGGTACGGACTCACCTTAGAAGACCTCCGGGCCATTGAGGAGGCCGTGGAGAGCTCGGCGATTGCCGGGCTCAAGGTTCGGGCCGGCCATCGGAACCACGCCACGCCAGAGACCCCGGAGGAGTACGCTCGGATCTGCCGAGAACTCCGGGAGAAGGAGCGGGCCTTGGCCGAGCTCACCGTGGAGTACACCCTGCTCAAAAAAAACGAGCGCTGGGGCTCGCCGAGCGGCGCGGACGAGCCCCCCTTGCCTCGGAAGCGCGCGAGGCGAGCCTGATGGCCGTGAGAGAAGCCCAGCAGAGCGGCCTGAGTCAGGAGCAAGCGGCCCGGGCCCTGGGCCTCAGCGCCCGAACCCTCCAACGCTGGCAGTGCGGGCCGGTGCCGTCCCAACGTCGCCGGGGGAATCCCCGGCCCTGGAACGCACTCCTGCCCGAGGAGCAGGGCCTCCTCGTGGCGGTGGTGGCCCGGCGGGAGTTGGCCGATGGCTCGTGTCGGATGCTGGCGTTCTGGCTCCTGGAGCACGCGGGGCGGGCCATCTCCCACGTGGCGGTGTGGCGCTACCTGCAGGCCCATGGGGCCTCGACCGCCCGGGGACGTCGCCGAGGGGAGCCGGTGGGGGCCAAACCCGACATCCGCTTCGCCCAGCAGCCGAACAGCCTCTGGTGTTGGGATATCACCCACCTCCGGACAACGCAGCCCTGGGTGTTCCTGTACCTCTACGTGCTCTTGGATTGGGTGAGCCGAAAGGTGATCGCCTGGCACCTCGCGGAGACGCTGGAATCCCGCGAGGTCCTCACACTGTGGGATCAGGGCCTCCAGAAGGAAGGCCTCTTGGAGCTGCCGACGCACGTCTACCCCCGCTCCCTCTCTGATCGGGGGACGCAGATGCGGTCGCGGCTCACCCGGCGGTTCTTCGCCCGGACCGGGGTCGAGGCCCTCTACGCCCGGCCGCGGACCCCGAATGATAACCCCGAGATCGAAGCGTTCTTCTCGACCCTGAAGGGCCGGCTCCACTACCCCGGCCGGTTCGCCAGCCTGGAGGAGGCCCGAGCGTGGTGCGCGGAGTTCTTCCGGTGGTATAACGATGGGCATCACCATCGGAGCCTGGGGTACGTGACTCCGAGTCAGCGGCATGCAGGGATTCACACGACTGTCTTGGCTGAACGCGCCGCCCTGAGGGCCCAGTGCCTGGCTGAGCGGCGTGCCTATAACCAGAATGCCGCCGCTATCCCCGCAGTGGCGGCGACATCAGTTGCGTAACACGGCGCCATCTATCAGGGCTCGGGCGACCTCCTCAGAAGAGCCAACCTCCTGGCCAAAGGCGCCCTCGTGGCCGCCGCAAATGAAAAATGCCAAATCGTCTCACTGAATCATATCAGAATGGCGTCCTCCGAAATCATTTGAAAAACACATCCCCCAACACCGGGAGGGTACCCGCCCTCCCTCACGGTCAACCTCTATTCCAAAACATCAAATGATCGTAAGAATATCGAATCAATTTAATCTGCGACGTTACACATCAAGAAGGCCAGGATTAGCATCAAGGATCTTGAAAACCCTTTCGACCTCTCCGGCAATCGGATTGTTCGACGCCATAGTAAAAACGTTCGTTTGGCGGTTCATTCTTCGGCGGGTTTCACGTCCCTGATTCGATCTTTACTCAATAATTTCAGACCGTTGAGTAACGACATAGCAGATTGCACCGAAAATTCCAACCCCAAAATCGCTTTTTTATGATACTTGTCGCCCGGTTATAGTATCCGGATGGACAGTAATTAATCATCCGATACACCATATTGTTTTTCCCATACGGCAATATTATAAAGCTTCCATCTCATATCAAAATTTAGACTGTTAAGCTTCGGCACATACCGACAGATTTTTTTAAGAATAGAGGACTCATCTACTATCTTCTGCATACAAATTAGATGTTCACTAAGCCATAGTTCCGTAGGAGCTTCAAATCCTATCTTGTTTGTTCGCCACGCAATTGATTTAGGCAAAATCTTTTCAGCTAGCAGACGAAGTGGATATTTAGTAAAACCATTACATATTTTTTCTTCGGGTTGTAGAGACATCGCCGTCTCGATGCAATTTACCTCCACGAACGGAACGCGCGCCTCAATAGAGTGTGCCATTGAACTTCGATCTTCATACAACAGCAAGTTCGGCATTTGGAATGAAGTTATTTCAATGAGTTGTAGATCCCTTATACTGGAGAACGCTTTTGATGATCTCCTAAGAATAGCAAACACTGTATCCATAAATGTTTTGTTTATAAAGGAAGCTCGATTGCCAAGTATATATCGCCGAACTGGCAGCAGTAAAAAATACAGTGTATAGAGAGTAATCGACAAAAGTGACAATTTTGAGTTCCTACTTCCCTGTATATATTCACACATCATGCGCCAAATCTTACCCCGCTTCAATAAATCCCAGAAAAAACAAGGATAATAGCGCTCATACCCAAGCAATATTTCATCGCCGCCTTGCCCATCAAGCATTACCTTGAATCCCGCTTCTTTAGCTTTTTTCATGACCCAATATTGCATAAATAGCGACGGACCGCCCACCGGTTCCCCCTGCGCCAGAAGACAGTCATCGATGTGGTCGACAAAGTCCTGAAAAGTTGGCCTCACTGGATACCATTCAAGATCGCAATGTCTGACGACCTCTCGCGCGTAGCCGCTCTCGTCATTCTTCTTTGATTCAGATATGGCGGTTACCGCCCCAAAACTTCTTTGCCTGTTGCTCTTCTTCAACAGAGAAGAGGCAAGCGCTGCCACGACAGATGAATCAAGCCCACCCGACAAGCATGTCCCTACCGGCACATCGCTCCGCAGATGCAGTTTTACAGAGTTTACCAGGCAGTTGACAAAACTTTCGTTGGTTTCGCCTTGCTTGAATCGCTTAGCAAGATCGTAATACAGCTTTATTGATACGATATAGCCGACAAGATCAAGACTCATTTTTCTACCCGGTAACAACTGTTTCACGCTCTTGAAGAAGGTTTCCCCACAATAATTTGTAAAGCCAACAACAAGATAGGAAAGTAGAATAGAATAATTTGCCTCGGCTTTCACCCCAGCAGCGAGGATAGCCTTGACCTCAGAAGCAAAGACAAACTTTTCCTCGTCCTCATAGTAGTAAAACGGTTTCACGCCAAACCTGTCTCGTGCGCAGAAGACGCGTTTCAGTGTTCGATCATACAACGCAAACGCCCACATCCCGTTGAACTTCTGTAGGCATTCTTCACCCCACTCATCATACGCGTGAAGTATTACTTCCGTGTCCGTCTCCGTCTTAAATTCGTGGCCACGGCCTTTTAACGCCTCCCGCAATTCGAGGTAGTTGTAGACCTCTCCATTGTAGACAATTACGTAATCCTTGTAATACATCGGCTGGTGTCCGGCTTCAGATGTATCCAGAATCGCTAAACGCCGGTGGCCGAGCGCAATATCCCCCTCGAAAAACATTCCTTCGTCATCCGGACCACGGTGAGCTATGGCCCCCAGCATCACTTTCAGGATATGGCTATTCACCAACGCCTCTCTGCCATCTTTATAAATAATACCAGCTATCCCACACATGACTTTTTTACTCGATACGTTGAATTTTCCATGATTTGGTTAGGGTTTCATTTTTTACCCGACTTTTCAAAAAAATCAGGACTTGGTGGAGGATATCACGGCAGATGTTGATCAACTTTTCCGTTATGCTGACACCGTTCACCTCAAAATACTCAGTTATGGGAGCTCTTTCATGGTTCATCCGCCCGCTGTTCCGCGTCCGCGCAGACATCTCCCTATATTCACACCGTACCGAGGATTCTAGCCCCTCGGAGCAGATTGAAGACCATCTGTTGGAAAAGAGCATCCAGGACGTTTTGGAGAATCCTGTTACACCGCGCGCCAAACGCATGGCTATGCAGGTGGCTTAACCTGAAGTACTGCTCCACGATGTAACGCTTTTTTGGATGTCCACAGCCAGTTCGCTGTCCCAACCCGAATCAATATGATCTACTAGCCGTCTTAAACTCCATTCATGGGCTTTCATGGCCATGAATGAGCTATCGATCCCTTCACTCAATCTTATTATGCAGTCGTATTCCTGCTCTCTTGGCACCATTCGAATCTCATCAATAAGCCCGGATAGCCGCCTTGCACCCTCCTCATTTAAAAACCAACCCTTCCTCGTTATCTCGTCGAAGTCACGTCACTGATTGCAGACACCAACTAAATCAAATGTAATTTCTTCATCGGTGGTGTCCATGACGCAGTGAGTACAAATTGCATAAGGTCTATTTATCACTTTTGCCTATGGATTTAGCTCCTAATCTTGCTAGCTGGTCCGCTGTCATGGGTGAGTTCGTCATAGGTGATAGTCCCGGTTGAGACACAGGCTCGGATGAGGCGGTCGAACAACTCCTTCTCCCAGAAGCGTCGGTTGAAGCGGTAGCAGATTTCGCCGAGATAGCTCTGGAGGTGTTGGGAGGACACCCCGCGGTGTGCCCCCCGGATGACCGCCTTCGCGTTGGAGATGACCCGATGTACCCATGGCAAGAGCCTGCCAGCATCGGCGGCATGCCGGAGGACGACGCGACAATGCTGAAGCCCTTTGGCCCTGGCGGCGCTCCCATAGGCCCGCCAGCCGTCGGTGCGGATCGCGGCCAACAGCCGACGCCCCTCGGCCGTCGCGGGCCCGCACCCCAGCCGCTCCAAGACCCCCACGATGCTCGGGGTGGAGGCATCTGCCACGAGGGTCAGGTGCGCGAACCCGGGGCGTTCCCGCCCGGCCTGATCCCGGTACAGGGATACCGCGCACAAGACGGTGGTCTTGGCCTCGGAGCCGCGGCCGTGCGTCTTGCCCGGGGGACCGAAGAAGGCTTCCTCCAGCTCCACGAGGCCAACCAGCCGATACCCGGCATCCCGGTCCGCCCTGGCCTTCCGGACCTTGTGCGCCATGAGCCAGGCGGTCTTGTAGTCGGGGATCTCCAGCGCGCGCTGGAGTTGAGCGACCGACACCCCCCCTGGTCCATCGCCAGGTGGTAGATCAGCCAGTACCACTTGACCAAGGGGGTCCGGGTCTTGTGGAAAACCGTCCCCGCCGTCAGGCTGGTCTGGTGTCGGCAACGCCGACAGTCGAACAGGTGCCGTCTCGGGAGGTACCACCCGATCCGGTGCCCACACTGCGGGCAAACGAACCCCTCGGGCCACCGGTGCCGTGCCAAGTGCTCCGCACAGGCTTCCTCGGAGGCGAACGTCCGCTGGAACTCGCTCAGGCTGCGTTCCGCATACCCTCTGGCCATGGCCCCTCCCAGTGCTGGTCAGAGGATAGCGGATATTAGGAGCTAAATCCATAGGCAATTGCACAATTATGGGTCCGTCCCCCGGCACCCTAATGGAGACATGGTTCCTTTCCCCCAGCCAGAGCAGGGTCCCCTCCATGCGGAACAGTCTGGTAGGATCGAGGACTGGCCTGGCACTGGCGTGGCACTCTGTGGGCTCCGGCGGTCCGTAAAAACTCCGTTCAGGTCTGCATACTCTCCTGCTGTCAGCGGTCACCCTATACTGAGCCACCGGGGTCGGGGATTCTGAGCCGACCCAGGGTCGCCCAAACTCGAGCCAGCAAGGTCGCCCATAGTGAGCCACCCCAACGGGGTGGCGGCCGGGTCCCTTGCGCTTCGCAGGCCCATGGGGACGGCTCACCCTATACTGAGCCACCGGGGTCGGGGATACTGAGCCACCCAGGGTCGCCCAAACTGAGCCAGCAAGGTCGCCCATAGTGAGCCACCCCAACGGGGTGGCGGCCGGGTCCCTTGCGCTTCGCAGCCACATCGGGGATTGCTCTCCGGGAACCCCAACCCGGAGGTGCCCGATGGCTGCACGGAGGTGCGAGGTGACCGATGTACGCGAAGTGCTCCGCCGGCTCCGCGTCGGGGAGCCGGCCCGCCGGATCGCCCGCGAGCTCGAGCTGAGCCGGAACACGGTGGCCAGCTACCACCGCTGGGCGCGGCAGCACGGGCTGCTCACCGGCGAACTGCCCGACCCGGCCACGCTGGCCACGCTGCTCCACCCGCCGGAGCGTGCCCAGCCCGGGCCCGACCAGTCCAGCGTGGCCCCGTTCCGGGAGCAGGTCGTGGCGTGGCGGCAGCAGGGCGTGGAGGGCCAGGCGATCTTCCAACTCCTCGTCGAGCAGCACGGCTTCACGGGGAGCTACTCCGCGGTGAAACGGTTCCTGCGACGGTTGGAACCGCCCACGCCGCGAGCCACGATCCGCGTGGAGACGGTCCCGGGGGAGGAAGCCCAGGTGGACTTCGGGTCGGCCGGCCTCATGTTCGATCCCGACGGTGAGCGCCTCCGCCGGGCCTGGGCCTTCGTGATGACGCTGTCGTTCAGCCGCCACCAGTACGTCGAGTTCGTCTTCGACCAGACCGTCGCCACCTGGTGCCGCTGCCACCGCGCCGCCTTCGAGTGGTTCCAGGGGGTGCCGCGCCGGGTCGTGCTCGATAATCTGAAGGCCGCCATCGTCCACGCGGTCCTCTACGACCCGGAGGTCCAGCGCGTCTACCGGGAGTGCGCCGAGCACTACGGCTTCCTCATCGCGCCCTGTCGGGTGCGGACCCCCGAGCACAAGGGCAAGGTCGAGCAGGGGGGCGTCCACTACGTGAAGCGCAACTGCCTCGCCGGCCGGGCCTTCCGCGACCTCCACCACGCGAACCAGCACGGCCTCCGCTGGTGCGTGGAGACCGCCGGGATGCGCCTCCACGGCACGATCAAGCAACAGCCCCTGGTGGCCTTCGAGACGGTCGAGCGGGCCGCGCTCCTCTCGTTACCCGCGACCCCGTGGGAGCCGGTGACCTGGAAGCAGGCGAAACTCCACCCGGACTGCCACGTGGTCTTCAACGCCGCCTACTACTCGGCCCCGTACCGGCTGATCGGCCGGCGGCTCTGGGTGCGGGGGACGGCGACCCAGGTCCAGTGCTTCGCCGACCACGCCCTGGTGGCGACCCACCTCGCGGCGCGGCCCGGCCAGCGGCGGACCCTGCACGACCACCTCCCCCCGGACAAGGTCCACTTCCTGATGCAGACGCCGGTGTGGTGCCAGCAGCGGGCCGCCGAGATCGGCCCGCACTGCGCCGCGTTCATCGCCGCCCTCTTGGGCGACCGGCCCCTCGATCGGCTGCGGAGCGCCCAGGGCATCCTCCGGTTGGCGCAGCGCTACGGCGCGGCCCGCCTCGAGGCGGCCTGTGCCCGCGCGCTCGCGGTCGGCGAGTACCGGTATGCCACGGTGAAGACCATCCTCGCCGCGGGCCTCGATCGGCAGCCGCTCCTCGACCTGGCGCCGCGACCCGCGGCCCTCCCCGCCCCGCGCCATGCGCGCCCCTGGACCGACTTCTTCCCCGACCCCGGTGGCGAGGGAGGTCCGCCATGGAACTGACGCACCAGCTCACCCCCATGCTCCGCACGCTCCGGCTCTCCGGGATCCTGGAGACGCTGGAGGTGCGCAACCACCAGGCGATCGAGAGCCGCGCCTCGTTCGTCGAGTTCCTGACCCTGCTCCTGCAGGACGAGGTGGAGCGGCGGGCCCAGTCCACTCTCCGGCTCCGCCTCCGCCGCGCGGCCTTCGATCCCGGCAAGACGCTCGAGGGCTTCGACTTCGGCTTCAACCCGAAGTTGAACAAGGCCCAGGTCTTCGATCTGGCCACCTGCCAGTTCGTCGAGCGGCACGAGAACGTGTTGATCTACGGCCCGACCGGCGTGGGCAAGAGCCACCTGTCGCAAGCCCTGGCGCACGAGGCGTGCCGCCGCGGGTACGAGGTCCTCTTTGTGTCCACGGGGAAGCTGCTGGCCCACCTGGCCGGCGGCCGGGCCGACGGCACGCTCGCCCACCGGCTGGCCAAGTACCTGCGGCCCGACGTGCTCGTCCTGGATGACTTCGGGCTGAAGGCCCTCCGGGCCCCCGGCCCCGAGGACCTCTACGACATCATCCACGAGCGGTACGAGCGCGCGTCCATCGTGCTCACGAGCAACCGGGCCGTGAGCGAGTGGCCGGACATCTTCGGCGAGCCACTCCTGGCCTCCGCCGCCTTGGATCGGCTGACCCACCGGGCCCACTTCGTGGAGATCACGGGGGCCAGCTACCGGGCCGAGCAGACCAAGCAGCAGCTCGCGGCCCAGCGGCGCAGTAAGCTGTCACCGAAGCAGGAGGCACGACCAGAGTAAAGGTCCGGACAACCCACTTGCGAGGGACCCGGCCACGTCCTTCGCTGGCTCACCATGGGGCGACCCTGGGTGGCTCTCAATGGCCGGCCGTTGACAGGCCCTAACCTCGTGATTCTGCGAGGGCATGGTTCCAATTCTTCGGCGGCCTCGGCGCCACCAAGCGCGGGGCGCGCGCGGCATCCCGACCCGCAGCACCGGGCGGATGATCTCATCGACCGAGGGATACGGGTTCACGGCATCTCCACCTGGCGCACCGATCGCCAAGAATTCGAATCGCGCACCAAGCAAATCAAGGCGTTAGCCTTCAAAAGGTGTCCGGTACCTTTTTCGCGAAAGCGAGGGGAAGGCTACCTGGGACGCCCTCGCGGGCAAAGACTATTCGCGTGAGCTGCTGGAGAAGGTGAAAGGGCTCATCGCCGCGGCGCGCTAGTGATTGAAACCACGGTAATGGTTGTTGACGCAGTGGAATTATTTTAGCTCTGCCTCGGCGACCGGTGCAGCCCGTGTGGTGCACCCGGAAGGAGCAGGTCAGCGTGATTCGGAAGGAAGGCCCAGGTGTGGACCGTGACGGCCCCGTCCGCCGCCAGCGCCACGAGGCGTGGTGGCGCGTTAGCGCAAGGCGACGAAAGTGGCCGGGTCCCTCTTTACAGGGGTGGAGTGTCTTGGGGAACTCTCCGGCGTCGCGTCAACTCTACGGCTCGTACCACTGCCCTTCCACGGCCATCTCCAGGGGGGCAGTGTTGCCGACGCTGTGGTAGACAACGAGCCTGCCGGGAAGTTGCTCGGCGAGTTTTAGCACCTCCAGGTAGTGACTGTGAACAGAGTCCGGCTGGACGGGATCGACCTCGTGGAAGACTAGCTGGCAATCGGCGAACCACTCCGCTGTCAATTCTGGGCGGCTCAATTGGCGAAGGATCGCCTCGTCGTATTTTGTGTCGCCCGAAATCCCGACCCGGCGGCCGTTCCAGGCGAACTTCAGCCCGAGCGTCCCGTAGGGGAGCACGTGATGATTCAGCCGTGAAACGAGGGTGGCATCGCCGAGGCAGATCGGCGTTCCCGGTTGGATCTCCCGAACGTCGATCAGCCGGGCGAAATCTGGAACAATGTCCGCAAGGCGCTGCTCGAGAACCACCAGGGATGGCCGAGTGATCCACAGACTCAGGCGTTGGTTTTTCGCTCGCGCGCGGGCCAGGCAAGCTGTCAGCCCGCCGAGGTGGTCCTCATGAATATGCGTCACCAGGACACCGGTAATGTCCCCCCAGTGAATCCCATGCCGCGCGAGGGTCTCGTGCGGGCGCGGCGCTGGATCCACCCAGACGCGGTGCCCCGGGACTTCCACTAAGAAACTGCTCGTGTTCCCGCCGAGTCCATTGCCTGTGCCGACCGCCAGGACCCGAAGAGCGTCCACGGATCCGCGACGCGGCACTGCGTCGAGAAAGCGATCAATCCGGTCGTCGAGGTCCGGGGAGCTCACGGGGCAGCCGTCATATAGGAGCTGGCGCCCATCCCGGATCACTACACGAGCTGGCTCCACACGGATCTCCACCCCCCCGATCCGCACCACCCCGCCCGCAGGCGTGGGTTCCGGACAATACAGGGTGTCCAGCCAATCGCGCCGCTCGATAGCTGTTTGATCGGCATTCAGGGTGTACGGCACAGCTGGCTCAAGGTACCGGCGTAAGATATCCAAAGCCTCCGGAGTGCCGACGTACGTACCGGCGAACTTTCCCGAGTCCAGCGAGGACCAGCAAATGAACTCCTCGCCGGTTATCGAGTCCCCCACCTGCGTTGCGACTGACGGGAGCACGATCACGTAGTGCGGCGGGGTCTTGGCTTGCCGCAAGAACTTGGCGATCTCCGGCATCGCGCCGACCCGAACCCAGCCCCGGCTGGTCCGCACCAGATCCACAGAGGCCAGCTGGTCCCCAAAGCGGATGACATTGTCACTGATCCGGTGCGTCTTTCCCTCGAAGAGCATCACTGCCTCCCGCTGTATTGACCCCTCATTCCTGTGATGACGAACGAATTGATACTGTGCTTCTTGAAGAATGCACGGGCGAGTTCTGGGATCGATGATGCCACAAAGGGTGCCGGGCTCTTGCTTGGCGGAGAAAGGGGGGTCTCCCACGCCCCCACGCTCCGCGTCCGAGTCCCACTGCGAACAACTCACCCAGCATTGGCTTGGTGACGACCCCTGCTTGCGTCATGCTCCAGTGTTCGAGGGTGATGGCGACTCCGAACTGGGAAACGCTGTGTGTGTAATTGATCGTGTCGTCTACGGGGCCTATCAATTCTCGATCGGCCGAGGATCCGAACCCCCCGCCTTCTCACCGGGGATGGCGTGTCCCGGGAAGCTCCTGAAGAGGATCGCCCGCACGTCACGCTTGTCTCGCTGGTGGGAGAGAGTGACAGGGATTCCAGGCCGCTTCCAAGAGGTTCGGGCACGACCATCCGGATCCATCTGAATATACCCTGCCTCCCTGGAGGTACCTTTGGCCACTCGGGCCGCGGATGAGAGGTTCGGGGGTCTAGGAATCGCTTTACCCATTCGATTCCGGGTCACTTGATCCCCGTGTGTACAAACGATTGGATAAACTGCCGTTGAAAGATGAGAAATCCGACCAGGAGGGGAGCGACAATGATGAGAGTAGCCGCCGAGACAACGCCCCACTGCGCCCCATTCTCATTGCTTAGCGCAAAGATGGCTAAACCAACGGTAAGAGGGCGTGACTCAATAGAGCTCGTGACGATGAGTGGCCAGAGGAAGTTGTTCCAGTGGTGGGAAACAGAGACCAGGGCGAAAGCCACATAGATCGGACGGACGAGCGGCACGTAGATTCGCCAGAGTGTTCCGAAGAAGCTACACCCCTCGACGGCCGCAGCTTCCTCGAACTCCTTCGGGATGCTGCGGAAGGCCTGGCGGAGCAGGAATATTGCAAAGGCACTGCCGATGTAGGGCAGCCCGATGCCGATGACTGTGTCAACGAGATGGAGACGGTTGAGGGTGCGATAGTTCTCGACCAGCAGGACTTCCGGCGTGATCGTGAGCTGTGCCAGGACAAGATAAAAGAGAACCTGGCTTCCGCGGAAGGTGCAACGGGCAAAGACGTAGGCCGCCAGGGTCGCCACGATGAGTTGAAAGACGAGTGTAAACGTGACGAGGAAAATAGTGTTCACATAGTAGCGCCCGAACGGAGCGGCAGATAGAGCCGAGATGAAGTTCTGGATCATCCAGGGAGCGCTGAGCTCCCCCCGGAAGGTCGCCAGCCCTTCATGGAATGCCGCCCAGACTGTCCAGAGAAGTGGCGTGGACCATACCAAAGCAAATATCCACGTGCCGAGAGCTTCCAGGCGCCTCATCGATAATGAATCCTCGGGTCAAGGGTGCGAATCTGGAACACCGCAACGGAGAGCAAGAGGATTAAGAGAATCACAGTGATGGCAGCCGCCAAGCCGGTATCCCAAAATATAAATCCAGTCTCGTACAGATAATAGAGAAGCAGGGAAGTTGCATTGTCCGGCCCGCCGTGCGTCAGGATGACAATGTGGTCCACGATTCGGAATGCGTTGATGACCGCAATGACAAACACAAAAAGGGAGGTTGGGCCTACGAGGGGTAATGTAACCCGCACGAACGTCATCCACCGGCCGGCCCCGTCAATCTTGGCGGCTTCATGGAGCTCCGGTGGCACGCTCTGAAAAGCGGCCAGGTAAAAGATCATGAAGAAGCCCGCCTCCTTCCAGATCGTCACAGCCATCACGGCCCCCAAGGCGGTCCTGGGCTCTCCAAGCCAATTCGTCGCGCCGACCCCGAGGATGGACAGCGCCCGGTCGAACAACCCGACCTCCGGCGTGTAGAAAAAGAGCCAGATGTTGGCGACGGCGATCATTGGCAGGATCGTGGGACAGAAGAACGCTGCCCGCGCCGTGTTACGCAACTGATGTCGCCGCCACTGCGGGGATAGCGGCGGCATTCTGGTTATAGGCACGCCGCTCAGCCAGGCACTGGGCCCTCAGGGCGGCGCGTTCAGCCAAGACAGTCGTGTGAATCCCTGCATGCCGCTGACTCGGAGTCACGTACCCCAGGCTCCGATGGTGATGCCCATCGTTATACCACCGGAAGAACTCCGCGCACCACGCTCGGGCCTCCTCCAGGCTGGCGAACCGGCCGGGGTAGTGGAGCCGGCCCTTCAGGGTCGAGAAGAACGCTTCGATCTCGGGGTTATCATTCGGGGTCCGCGGCCGGGCGTAGAGGGCCTCGACCCCGGTCCGGGCGAAGAACCGCCGGGTGAGCCGCGACCGCATCTGCGTCCCCCGATCAGAGAGGGAGCGGGGGTAGACGTGCGTCGGCAGCTCCAAGAGGCCTTCCTTCTGGAGGCCCTGATCCCACAGTGTGAGGACCTCGCGGGATTCCAGCGTCTCCGCGAGGTGCCAGGCGATCACCTTTCGGCTCACCCAATCCAAGAGCACGTAGAGGTACAGGAACACCCAGGGCTGCCTTGTCCGGAGGTGGGTGATATCCCAACACCAGAGGCTGTTCGGCTGCTGGGCGAAGCGGATGTCGGGTTTGGCCCCCACCGGCTCCCCTCGGCGACGTCCCCGGGCGGTCGAGGCCCCATGGGCCTGCAGGTAGCGCCACACCGCCACGTGGGAGATGGCCCGCCCCGCGTGCTCCAGGAGCCAGAACGCCAGCATCCGACACGAGCCATCGGCCAACTCCCGCCGGGCCACCACCGCCACGAGGAGGCCCTGCTCCTCGGGCAGGAGTGCGTTCCAGGGCCGGGGATTCCCCCGGCGACGTTGGGACGGCACCGGCCCGCACTGCCAGCGTTGGAGGGTTCGGGCGCTGAGGCCCAGGGCCCGGGCCGCTTGCTCCTGACTCAGGCCGCTCTGCTGGGCTTCTCTCACGGCCATCAGGCTCGCCTCGCGCGCTTCCGAGGCAAGGGGGGCTCGTCCGCGCCGCTCGGCGAGCCCCAGCGCTCGTTTTTTTTGAGCAGGGTGTACTCCACGGTGAGCTCGGCCAAGGCCCGCTCCTTCTCCCGGAGTTCTCGGCAGATCCGAGCGTACTCCTCCGGGGTCTCTGGCGTGGCGTGGTTCCGATGGCCGGCCCGAACCTTGAGCCCGGCAATCGCCGAGCTCTCCACGGCCTCCTCAATGGCCCGGAGGTCTTCTAAGGTGAGTCCGTACCGCCGGAGGATCTCCCCGACAGGCGCGTCCGGATTCCGAGTCTCCAGGAAGATCCGGAACTTCCGTTCGGCGGTTAACCGCTGCCACTGCTTCCCTTCGGCCATGCTCCACCTCCTCGGAGTTGGCCGCTATCATAACCGCAAATACGGCGACATGCTGTTGTGTAACACAACGCCCGCACCCACATGCGGCCAGGAAGCTGCGCATCTACGAGAGCAGCCATCAGGAGCGCGAGGGCCATGCTCACAGGAACTGTGATCGCCACGTACCAGAGGTTATTCAGGAGGACCAGGAGGAATTGGGGAGAGTGAATGAGCGTCTCATAATTGATTGGGCCTGCCCCGAGCTTCGCCGGATTCCGGGTGGGATAGAGGCTCCAATAGAACGTCAGGATCATCGGGGCATAGCAGAAGATGAAGATCAGGGATAACGCGGGGAGCAGGTACAGAAAAGTCGCCCGCCGGGACGGTCTCATCATGGCAGTCTCGAAAGCAGCAGGGGGTCAGTCCGTTCAGTACGACGGGCGCGGCGCAACTGGGAGCCGGGGGCCCTGCCCGAGGGCCCCCGGCTTGACAACAGAGTCACTTGCGGAAAGGCCGGAGGATCCGCTCCGCCTCCTCTTGCGCTGCCTTGAGCGCCGCTGGCGTCGTAGCCTTTCCAGTGAGCGCTGCCTGGATGCCATCCATGATGGCTTTGTGCACGCGCGGGTTCTCGTGAGTCGCAAAGATCGGGGCAGCGTATGCCAGTTGATCGCGAGCGACGGCAGCCGATGGATAGTCTTTGAGATACTGCGTCATCTCTGGGGTGTTGTAGGCCGCTTTACGAACCGCAATATAACCCGTCTTCTGCGAGAACTCGGCCGTCCGCTCCGGACTCAACATCCATTTGACAAAGGTCCATGCGGCCTGCTTCTGCTCTGCCGGCGCTGCCTTGAAGATGTGGAAATCATCGCCACCGATAGGCGCCCCGCGCCGTACATCCGCAGGCAGCATGGCCACGCCAACGTCGAACTTCGCCTCGTTCTTGACTCGAACGAGATTGCCTGTGGTGTGCCACATGATCGCCGTCTTCTCGGCCAGGAAGTTCGAGGGTGTCGTGGCCCACTGGAGGATGCCTTTCGCCATAGCACCCGTGTCAGTCAATTTCACCCAAAATTCAAGAGCCTTCTGGTGCTCCGGCGAATCAAAGAAGGTCTTGGTGCCATCGTCACTATTCATTGTGCCGCCCGCTTCCGTGACCAGGGCTTGCAACGGCCAGTACGCATCTGGTTGCGTGGACGGAATCTCGATTCCATAGCGCACAACTGCTCCTGCTGCGTCCTTCTTCGTGAGCTTCAGGGCCGCTTCATGGAGTTCTGTCCACGTCGCGGGGCCTTTTTCCGGATTCAAGCCCACCTCGCGAAACGCATTCTTGTTGTAGTACATGATCATCATCGACCGTTTAAAGGCAAGGGTCCAGATCTTCCCGCCGACCTTCGAGCGTGCCAGGAAAGCTGGAAACAAGTCCTCCAGCATGTTTCGGTCCTCATCCTTCAGGAAATTGCTGATGGGCACCAGCATATCGTCGTCAATGAGTGTGTACACGTTCACCGAATCGAGGAGGGCTATCGCAGGCGGCGTGCCACCGCGGATAGCTGTTTGGACCTTGATCAGCGTATCCACCTGATTGCCCGAGTACACGGTTTTCACGCGAATATCGGGATGGCTCTTGTTGAAGTCTGCTACCAGCTTTTCGTAGGTCTGGGCGATCGGTCCCCCTACCGACACGGAGTAGTAAAAGCTGATCTCCACCGCCGCAAGCGCAGGCCAAGCGAAAATCATCCCAAGCACCACACCGAGCAATAGAGCGCTGATTCTGGATCGTGTAATCATCTGCCTTTCCCTCCATTCCCGCCGTTGAATCGTTTGGCACCGGGGCATGCAGAAGCAACGCCTCTTTCCCAGAGAACGAAAGGAGATGTGCTAACCCTCTAAAGTAAAAAATTATACTTTTTCCCATTATTTGGTGTCAAGCCAAAATGGTCGATATAAACTTAATTTCCAAAGAACGAACATTATACATAGTAAATCCTTATCAATTGGGCTATAATTTATTTGAACATGATACAACTATCCGAACACAGACACGCCAGAATCCTCCACCTCGTAAACTCCAGAGGCGTCCTCACGGTTGCTGAACTTGCCCGTCTCGTCCAGACATCGTTGATGACCATCCGTCGAGACCTGAGTCTCCTGGATGCCAAGAGTCTTCTCCGTCGGTTTCGAGGCGGAGCCATGGCTCTCTCAGCTTCAAAAGACCTGCCACTCCAGAGGCGCGAACGACTGGAGCTACAGGCAAAGACCGCTATCGGTCGCCTCGCAGCAACGCTGGTTCAGCCAGGGGAGACTATCTTCCTGGATGCTGGTACCACGGTGTTTGCCATGGCCAAGGCAGTCAGGTCGGTTCCCAATTTGACCGTGGTCACAAACTCGATCCAGGTCCTTTCTGAGTTATGGAATCGGCCCGGGCTTCGCATGGTGGCACTGGGCGGCGTCGTTCAACGGACAAGCAGTTCTCTCACAGGTGCCCTGGCAATAAAGTTCCTGCAGGAGATCCGGGTGGACAGAGCTTTCCTCGGCACGATTGGCGTGACGACGCACTGGGAGGCCTCCAACAGCGACCTGGACCGCGCTGCGCTCCAGCGGCATATCCTTTCTGTGGCCCGAGACAGCTACCTCCTTGCCGACCATACCAAGTTTGGGCGAGCGGGGGTGGCAATCGTTGCGCCGCTCAGAGCATTCACCGCAGTTATCACCGACGGAAAAATGCCTTCAAGCCTTCGCGCCCAGCTCGAAAAGCATGCCCGGAGAGCGGCTATTGCCAATTGATGACAAAGCGATGAAACCCTGGACCAGGCTACAGACGATCCGTTCTTCGCTAAAAAGGTACCGGACACCATGTACGGCCTAACCCTGCGATTCTGCGAGGGCATAATTGCAATCCCTCGCCGTCCCCGGCGCCACCAGGCGCGGGGCGCGCGGCGTCCCGACCCGCAGCACAGGGCCCGCGAGATCATCAACCGAGGGTTACGGCTTCACGGGATCTCCACCTGGCGCACCGATCGCCAAGACTTCGAATCGCGCACCAAGCAAATCAAGGCGTCGGCCTTCGAAAAGCGGCCGGTACCTCTTTTCGGCACCGCCTAGCCTGTGCCTTCCTCTCCCGCCCATCCCTCAGCAGGTTGCTTTTGGACCGCGTCTCCCTTTCCTAGTGCTGGTGCAGGTCCACTCCCATCTGGTCGAAGATATCCTTGAGCAGGCCCATGCAGAAGTCCTGGTGGGCCTTCACCGCCTCCTGGAAGCGATACCAGTGGGTCGTCTCCTTGGGGCCCTTCCAGGTGTGCTCGTCCTTGAAGATAGTCAGGCTGGGAAGGATCGTGTCGGGCAATCCTCGCACCTTGGTGTCCACGGCATCGCTGAACCAGCCGTGCTGATCGTATCCGGGCAGCCACGAGGCTAGACTGTGGTAGCGCGCCAGGCGCTCATCCAGCCCCACATTATCGTCGCCGCTCGCGACCGGGCCCATCGCCGCGGCCAGATCGTTCACTAGCTGCTGGCAGGCCGCCAGATCGTAGGTGCCGTTGGCATTGGAATACTCCTCATAGAGCCGCTTGGCCGCGTCCAAAAAGCGGTGGTTGTTATTGATGTCGCCCTGCAGGATGCGTGGATCCTGCCATCGGTGCCCTGGCCAATCCGGATGGTGCATGAAGTCCGCGTGGCCGACATCGGGCAGAGGGTTCAGGAGTTCTCCGTTGAAGCCGTCGTACCATCCCACAAAGTTCTGGTGCGCCCAGGTGTCCGCATAGGCATGGCTCGCGATGCCGATGCGGTAGAGCCGCTGGGGATCCTGCTTATCCATCCGTAGCGCGCTGCTGAGCACGGTCCCGGCCCGCTCATTATCGGGCGTCGTGACGAGCACGTGCATCTTGCCGTCTCGCCTGCGCGCCGAGACGGCCGAGGGATCGCCGGGCAGGAAGTGGAAGACGGGGTAGATGCGCATGAGCGTGCGCTTGGGCTTCAGGATGTCCATGGTCTGACTGATGTAGTTGCTGTATTCCTCCTTCGTGCCCGGGTCCTTGACGGTGCGTATCTCGTCGTTGTCGTCGGTGTACTGGCAGGAGTAGGCGATGACTTGTGCATCCTCGTCGGTGAAGCGCGCTCGATTGGCGATGATGCCGGTGATCCAGTAATGGAACTCGATATCCATGACGTCTCCCCCCTTTATGATGGCTGGTGCGCCCTCTGCCTTTCCCGGCACGCTGCCCACACCTCTTGCGGAAAGACGATGCTCCGGGTGAACGGCACTCCTGGGACCTCGCGGTCCGTGTTGAGGTCTATGCCGTGGGGGAGATAGGCCCGGTAGGCGAGCTGGCTGCAATAGAAAGCCTGCTCTGTATCCGAGTCAAGGAAGTTCAGGTTGTAGGGCGTGCCCCTGGCCGCGTGTGCCAGGCAGAAGTTCGCCGCAGCCAGCCGGATTTCAACCTCGCGCTGGTGGGAGAAGCCGCGGCCGGCCAGGGGGTAGGCAAGGCCGTAGAGGACGTCCTCTAATCCCCTGTCCGGGAGCATCGCCGCCGCGTCCCAAGTTCCCCCGGGCACCTCAAAGGCCGCGACCCGGCCCTTGGCCCCAGCCTCCACGCAGCGTCCCCGCGGCCCCACGTAGACGGCGATGTGGTCCACGTCCCCGGGGATCAATTTGCCCACCAGCCGCCAGAACTGCCCCGGCCCGATGCTGCGGCCTCCGTCGGTGGTACAAATGAGATCGCCGGTCCTGACCTCCAGGCCTTGGATCCGGTATGCGTGCACCTCACCGACCGGGTCCGTGCCGACGCCCGCCATGCGCCTCCCCTCTCGCTTCGAGAAAGAATGCGGATGGTCCACGGTAATCAGGGAGGTTGCCGCCTACGCTGGCTTGCCCTTCCCCGCCGCCGGCGGTCTGAGCCGAGGCCCAGGCTCTGCTCCTCGCACGATGCGGTTCATGAAAGCACAGCGGCCCCTCAGGGACGAGTCCCCGAAGGGCCGCGGATTCTTACTAGAGATGCTTGCTGGTGACGGCCATGGGTCCCCTCCACTTCCATGCCGGGGACAGGTCACCGCTGCCAACGTATCGCCAACGGATCGGAGAAGTCAAGGGGAATCAGAGGGAGAGATGAGAGCCTAGAGCCGCGAGCCGAGAGGCGAGATGGGGGGAGCAATAAGAGCCGAATGGGCAGGGCTGCGAGGGAAGAGTGCGCATTTCACCCATCGTGAACATCCAGATCGCTCCATCATGAACACGAGGATCGGTCATCGTGAACGGAGCGAAGCGACGCTGGGGCGGTCGTCAGCTCTCGAGCGTTTCCTCCTTTCGGCGTGACGGTCCTTTTAGCATAAGTCGGTGGCTGTTGTGAAGCAGCCGGTCGCAGATCGCATCCGCGAGCGTCGGCTCCCCGATGGCCTCGTGCCAGTGGTTGGGGGCGAGCTGGCTGGTGACGATCGTCGACCGGGTCCCGTACCGGTCTTCCAGGATCTCGAGGAGATCGCGCCGTTCCGCGTCCTGCAGGGGCGTCAGCGCGAAGTCGTCCAGGGCGAGGACGTCCATCCGGGCGAGCTGCCCGAGGAGCCGGCCGTAGGTCCCATCGGCCCGCGCGAGCGCGCAGGCCTGGAACAGCCGCGGCACCCGCCAGTAGAGGGCGCGGTACCCCTGGCGGCACGCCTGCTGGGCGAGGGCGCAGGCCACGAAGGACTTGCCGGTGCCCGTGGCGCCGCTGATGAGGACGGCCTGGTGCTCGGCGATCCACCGGCCGGTGGCGAGCTGGCGGATGAGCGCCTTGTCCAGCTCGCGCCGGGCCGGGTAGTCGATCGCCTCCACACACGCCTGGCTGAGCTTCAGCTTGGCGGCCTTCAGGGTGCGCGTGAGCCGCAGGTTCTCCCGGGCCAGCCACTCGGCTTGCACGAGCAGGCCGAAGCGCTCGTCGAAGCCGAGCTGAGTGCAGCTCGCATCCTGCTGCTGCGCCGTCCAGGTGGCCGCCATCGCGCTGAGTTTCAAAACCTGGAGCTGCTCCATCGTCGGGGGACTGAGCATCGCGTCGCTCCTCTCTCTTTGCTCCGGTTACTGGTAGTAGGCCGGCCCGCGCACCTGGTCGTGGACGACCGGGCGGGCGGGGGGACCGGTCTCCGGCAGCGGGCACCGGTCGAGCCCGTGCGTCAGGATCGCCTCCACGTGCCGGTACGAGCGGGCCCCGACGGCCAGGGCCCGGGCACAGGCCGCTTCCAGCCGGCTGGCCCCGTGCCGCTTGGCGAGCCGCAGGATCCCGAGGCAGGAGCGGTAGCCCTGCTCGGGGTGGGGCCGGCTGGCCAGGATCGCCTCCACCAAGGCGGCCGTCTGGGGGCCGACAGTCTGCGCCCAGGCGATGAGCCGGGAGGGCGACCACTCCCGGTGTGCCTGGTGGGCCTTCGGCATGTGGGCGGGATCGGTCGTGTGCTGCCCCCGGGCGTGGCTCCGGAGGTGGGCCGCCACCCGCTGGCCGCGGTGGAAGATCTCCACCGTGAGGGCGCTCACCCGGACGTCCACCGGCTGCCGGAGCGCGACCAAGGTGTGGGGCACGGAGTAGTAGTGGTGGTCGACTTCGATATGGTAATCCACGTTGACCGTGGCCCGCTTCCACTCGCCGTAGACGAAGGGGCTCGCGGGCAGGGGCCGGAGGGCCGGCCGATCGAGCCGCTCGAAGAGCTCTGTCCGGCTCGCCTCGTAGTGGCGCATGCGGCGGTGGTTCAGGTCGTCGAGCAGCTCCGCGATCCGGGCATTGAGGGGCCCCAGCCCGAAGAACCTCTCGTGCCGGAGCCGCGCGAGGATCCACCGTTCGGCCACTTGCACAGCGACTTCGACCTTGGCCTTGTCGCGGGGCATCTTCGGCCGCGCGGGCAGGATCGTCGTGCCCATGTGCTGCGCGAACTCCTCGTAGGTCTTCTGGAGCCCCGGCTCGTAGCGGCAGGGGATCGTGACCCCACTCTTCAACTGGTCGCAGACGATGGCAGTGGTGACCCCGCCCAAGAAGCGGAACATCCGCTCGTGGCTCCCGAGCCAGTCGGGGAGCTGCTGGGTGCGGGTGGCTTCCGCGTAGGTGTAGTTGCTCGCGCCGAGGACGCCGACGAAGAGCTCGACCGCGATCACTTCGCCGGTGCGGGGATCAACCAAGTGAGGCTGCTGCCCGGCGTAGTCGACGAAGACCTTCTCGCCCGCCCGGTGCTCCTGACGCATCGACAGGCGGTGGCGGCCGAGCCACTCCCGGTACAGGTCGCAGAAGCGGGTGTAGCAGTAGCCGTCGGGGTGTCGCTCGAGGTACTCGAGGTGGAGGAGTTCCAACGTCACGCCGGGCTGCTTCCGCTCGGCGTGGATCCAGGCCCACTCGGGGACGGGCCGCCCGCGCCCGCCGGGGCGGGCCACCCCGTAGAGCCGGGCCTCCAGGGCGTCGTCCGTGAGGGGCTGGACCTCGGCCCAGTCCAGGCCGGCAAGGGTCGCGCGCCGGAGAACGGCGGTCACCGTGCCGAGGCTGACCTGCAGGCTCGCCGCCACGTCCCGGTGGCTACAGGCCAGGGTCCACTTCAGGCGGAGGATCTCACGAAGCTTGCGCATGGACAGTCGCTCGGTCGCCATCCCGCTCCTTTCCGAAGCGGGGGGCGCACTGGACTATCCAGCGACGCTCGCGCTGCTCGCCCCCGCTTCCGCGGGGGCCGATTCTCCTCGGTCGGGGCGGCGCAGTCGAGGGGGTTCAGGCCGGCCACTCGGGGTGTTCACGATGACCGATCCTGCTGTTCACCATCCCGATCCGCGCGTTCACGATGCCGATCTTGGCGTTCACGATGGAGTGATCTTGGTGTTCACGATGGAGTGATCTGAGCGTTCACGATGGGGCGGTACCCGCAGGAAGAGCGCTAGAGGGAGACGAGGTCGGGTCAGGCGGGAAATTCGGCTCTGGTTGCGGTCCGGAACTCCATACATAGCCACGGCGCGCGAGGAGGCCGAGGGGCAGGGCGCCGCGCCGATGTCGACAGGAGGGATTTATCCTCGTAGCGGAGAAACGGCCGGGTCCCGCACCACCCATGGCTCTTTAAGAAGCGACGAAGCTGTTAGCGACGTATGGACCCCAGGTCTCACCAATCACAGTGGCGGCGCGAATTACCTCGTTGGCCCACTCGTCGAGCCGACCCGCTGTCACGCGCGGAGCAGGCCCGGCGACACTAACAGTTCCTACAACCGAGCGGGTGCCATCGGTCCGAGGCGCCCAGATCGCGGCAGCCACCGCGAGTATACCGACTTCTGCTTCATCAACGACAGTGCCGTAGCCCCGCGCGCGAACCCGTGCGAGCTCGGCGACGAGGCTCTCGGTCGTCTTAATAGTGGCTGGCGTCTGCGGCAAAAACCCTTGTCTCCGCACAAGCCGCACGGCTTCTTCTTCTGGTAAGGTGGCCAGCCAGACCTTGCCCGTCGCAGTCGCATGAAAGACAACCTCCTTGCCCATGATCGGGTCCACGATCAATTGACTGTTTGCGCCCTGGGCCTGAGCAACCCAGCGAAGGGTGCCATTCTGAAGGACGGTCATGCGGACGAGCTCTCGCGTTACCTCTGCAAGATGATTGAGAATCGGTTGGACCAAGCGATTGACACCGCTTGCTTCAATGTGTCGAAATCCGAGAGCGGTGAGAAGGAATGTGAGCCTATAGCGATCAGAAACCGGGTCTTTGAGTACGAACCCCTTGCTTTCCATTTGGGTTAGGATTCGTAGTACGTTGGCGCGGTCAGCTCTCAATCTTGCCGCAAGCTCAGCAAGCCGGAGCCCTTCTCGATTCCCAGCCAGTAGTTCCAGGATTTCAAGAGCCCTCCCGACGGACATGATCGCCCGTGGAGCAGCACTGTTTGCAATAGGTTTGGCACGATGGCGCTTGTGGGTCATTGGATAAATGAGCCGACAGGGACAAACTGTGGCGCACCAGATTGATCTTGAGTTAAAGGATTACCCAGTGCCTGCGGAGGCATAGGCCCGCTCAATTATGGCTATCGTAGCTTCTAGGTCGCTAAGGGTTGGTAACCCCGCGAATCCGGTTTTGAAGCTGGCAACGACGCGTCGCGTGAATTCGGCGTAAAGAGGCTCGGGATTAATGTCAATATGGTCCACGATGGAGCCTCCGGTTGCCTTCGTGAAGACAGCTCTGCCGTCGTCCGCGATGGAGACAAATCCGTTTGCACCCGAGGCACAGTACGACATCTCACGTGTCCGTGGTGAGTCCGGAAAGATATAGCCGACCTCGATCAACGCCGATCGGCCTGAACTCGTCTCGAGCACAATGACCGCGTGGTCTTCTATAGGAAGCCCATGGGCGCGTCGATGCATGCGCCCGACCACTTTTGTCACAGGCTCGTTTGCAAGGCGTCGAAAGATGTCGATATAGTGCGGGCTCAGGTTAATCAAGCAACCACCACCGGACTCGGCAGGATCAAGCATCCATGCACATCCCGCCCGGGGGTAGCGGGACGGAAGACCGGCCACGTAGCGGAACGCTGCGTAATCAAGTTCGCCCACTCGGCTGAACCACTCAGGCAGTGGCCCAATTCGTTGCACAATCGCGGTCGTAGCAGGCACCCCGTATTGCTGTGATAGTGTCGCGATCTGCGACACCTCTGTAAGTGATATTCCGGCCGGCTTCTCGATCATGAATGGGAGTCGGCGCTCAATGAGGTTACGGGCAATCTCCGCCATTTCGCAGTGTCGGCCAAAGGCGAAAACAAGGTCAAGGTTCTGTCCCTCGAGTAGAGCACGCCAATCCGCGTAAGGCCGTGCGCCAAAGGTAGTAGCCACCTTACTGGCCACCCCAGGATCCCGGTCGGATACCGCAACCACCTGAGCGCATTCGGCTAAGGCGCCCAAGTAGATGGGGACGTGCCAATGCGAAACTTCTAGTATCGCAACTCGTGGCCTCATTCGTCAACCCTCCTGTGCTGGATTTGCTGGGTTGTGGAAAAACACGGTGCGTCTCTGGCGGGACCACGAATCACATGTAAAGCCCGCTCTATCGCCATTCTGAGTAAGGACTGCGGACCCAATGTCACGGACAGCGGTGAATGCCCTCTTAACTTTCGAGGATCATAGCACTAATCCAACGAGTTGCTCCTACAAATTCCAGTTCGCTAGACAGGCTTTTCAGCAACTTCGTTGTTAATACCTCGTATTTCTGGGCATGTCAAGCCAAATCTAGCTGACGGGAGGAGGCTCCAAAGGCGGAGCCTCCCTCTACCACCAGCAGGATCGACCGGCCACAGCGGAGGCCCCCACCGCCGAGGTCGGGGTGGACTGACCGTGCTCCCCTCGGATCGCCACTGTGGCTCCTGGGCCGGCCTCCGTCCCGGGAATCACGAGAGCCCCGGCAAGCCAAAGTCGGGGAAGCCCCGAAAGGGAAACAAGTGGCTCCGGGCTATCCTCGCCGAGGCGGCCCGGGCGGCCAGCCGTATCAAGGACTACCTCGGAGCGCAGTATCAGCGCCTCGCCCGGCGCCGCGGGAAGAAGAAGGCGGCCGGTGCGGTGGCCCACCGCCTCCTGGTGATTGCGTACCATATCCTAAAGGACGGTACCACAAGGACGGCACCACCTATCGGGACTCGGGGTCGGACTGCTTGGACAAGCGCGACGCCGTCCAGCTCCAGCGGTGCCTCATCGGCCGCCCGGAATTCCTCGCACTGCGGGTCACCGTCGAACCGCTCCCCAAGACTGCCCAGGTGGACAGCCGAAAGATTCATTTTTCGTCACAGGGCTAACTCTACCTCCTCGGCTCCGCCCCGGGACTCTTCTGTCTGCCGGTGCCCACCTGGGTGCCTTTCCGAGCCCCGTTCTGCCGCGACGGGCTCATGTCCTGGGCCTGGAGGAATTGGCGAAACGGGGGATCACGTACACCCTGCTGGACAACGCCTTCGTGGATATCACCGCCCGGGCGCCCGCCCAAGCACTGGCCGAGGCGAGTGTCCACACCAGGTCCACCGGCAGCCGAACCAACTCGCGGCCACCTACTGCCCGGTGCTGCGCCGCTTCCCACCGGGGGCCCACTCGAGCTGCATGCAGGCAAAACTACGCCACCGACTTCGTGTTCACCCGGCAGAAGGACTTCCAGACCCTATGACGCGCTTACGCGCACGGCCCTCCACACGGTGGAGTTGACGCAACGTGGCACCGCCTGGGCCGGAAGCCGACCGGGACGGCCTCTCCGGCGCGCAGCTCTCCCGGCGCTCAAACGCCTCCGGACTCACGGCTTCCTCAAGAAGATCGGCAAATGGGCGGCCCAAGAGCCTGCGGTATTTGCCCTACGATAGCCGGGGGAAGACTTTCGAAAGACCTTCAATTTCCTCTTGACAAGGCCATCGGATGAATAGTAAAAGAACAACATCGTTGCCAAATCCGCTTTGAGGGCAGTGCTGTTTGGCTGAGCATGACATGATTTGTTGAACTCCTCGTATAATCTCTACGAAGTTATGGCTGGCTTCAGTCGTGTAGCTCCCTTGGAGAAATGTGTCGGATAAGGTCATCGGCAAAGTTCATCGTGGCTAGACGAACGGTATCTCTCTTCGAGGAGGACATGCCTTGACAATGCGCGTCGCGGTCATTGGTGCGTGCGGTTGGGCCGGTCGGCACCACGTAGCTGCGATCCGTGCCGAGCGGGTGCAAATCTCTTACATGGTCGACCCAAGTTCTGCTGTCGAGGATCTTGCGGCTCAACACGGTGCCATGCCCCTGCATGATTACCGTCTCATTCCAGATGACGTCGACGCGGTGCTTGTGGCGCTCCCGCCTACCCTGCATCCATCCATCTGTGCCGAGCTCCTAAAGCGTGGGCTTCCAGTTCTATGCGAGAAACCCGTCGCAACGACCATAGCTGAAGCTGCACCCTTGCTCAAACCAGATATTCCACAAGACCGGATGATGGTGGGTTTTCAACTTCGGTTCCATCCCGGGTTCTCCGTAATCCGGGATTGGGTCCGAGCGCATCAGCCCATAGCTGTCAACGCACGTTCTGTTGTCCACAGATCGTCAGTGGGTGGATGGCGGGCACGCAATGCTATCGGTGGTGTCTGTCTAGTCAACGCCGTGCACCCGCTTGACGCCGTGTCCTCCTTGTTAGGTAGTACGCCGCAGGTCATCGCCGCTACCGTCGGCAATCCGCTGCACGGTCAAGACTCAGAGGACTACATGCAAGCATTGCTGCGGTTTCCGGATGGGACCATCTTCCGGGTAGAGAGTTACTGGTCACCTTTTCGGAAGAACAGTGACACGTTCGAGGGCGGCTGGGATTTCAGTATCGAGGTTGTAGCTCGCGATGGCCGTATCGAGTGGCGGAACCAGAAGATGTACGAGTACGGATTACAAGGGGAAGCGCCCACCCGGAACTTCGGAGTTCCTGACGTCTTTAGGCTTGAGGTCCAAGCGTTCTTGTCTGCAGTGGCTGTGCGCGAACGGATGCCGATCACGCTGGACGATGGGCTGCGGGCAACCGCATTGGTGGAGAACGTGCTGAGAGCAGCGGCGAGGCCTTCGCCAATATGAAGATCACCGACGAGTCGGTTTGATCGAGCACGACCGATGAAGCGGAAGCGCTCCTGTACTGACGTACCGGCCCAGTTCCGGTTAATCTCCGGAAGAGCTTCTCAGTTGTTGAATCCCAGTTGCTACCGATGGACAACCGGACCCTTCTTGCGCGCGGTGCTCGCCCAGGCACTCCCTCCGAGTGCCTGGCAGAGAATAACCTGGCGCCAAGGGAGCAAGGGGCCCCTCACCTCCCGCTTCGCCCGGTTCCCCGTCTGGTGCGCCCACCGCTGGACCACCGGGCGCCGCTCGGTGTTCCGGGAGGAGACCTGCCTCGTCGAGTGGCCCCCGGACAAGCCTGCCCCCACGAAGTAATGGCTGGCCGATCTCCGGAGGGAAACGCTCGGCCTCCGCCGCTTCGTCCGCCTCGCCAAGGGCCGCTGGCGGATCGAGCAGGACTACTTGCAGCTCAAGGACGAGCTGGGCCTCGATCACTTCGAGGGGCGTTCCTACCTCGGGTGGTATTACCATGTCACCCTCGTTAGCATGGCTTATGCGTTCTTGACCCTGGAGATGCTCCGCACCAAAAAAAACCTCGCGGTGGACCTTGCCGCAGACACGGCGGGCCCTCCAGCGCATGCTGCTCTATCTAGGTGAGCGGTGTCCGTGGTGTGGATCTCGGTTGAAGTATGATATGTCATAACCTAACCTGGTAATACTAGGAGCCTGACGACATGTCAAGCGATCTCCAGGCACAGCCGGTCAATATGCACAGAAGGAGCATAAGAGACGCGCGCTTCATTGCCCTCTTAATGTCACCAACCATAATCCTCGTGGGGGCAGTCTCGCTGTTCCCGATGGCCTACGCGATCTATGTAAGCCTCCATGCGACCCGTTATCTGGAGATTGGTTCATTTATCGGCCTGGGAAACTTCGTGGCTCTTTCCCGTGACCCGAGCACAGTTCAAGGTGTGATCGTAACATTGAAGTACGTGCTCGGATCGCTGACCCTAGCCCTTTCCCTCGGAATGCTTTTGGCCACGATTCTGAACCGTCCTCTCCGGTTCATTTCGGTATTTCGTACCCTTGTCTTGCTTCCCTGGATTCTCTCTCAGGTGGTGGTCGCCATGCTATGGGCCTGGGTTCTCGAGCCCTCGTTTGGGCCGGTCAACTACATCTTGAGAGAGGTAGGTTTGGGGAAGGTCTTTTTCCTTGCCTTGCCGAACATGGCGCCGCTGACGCTCATAGGGACGAACGTGTGGATGTCTTTCCCGCTTCCGACCGTTTTATTGCTGGCAGCTCTCCAGACCGTTCCGCCGGAGCTTTACGAGGCAGCCCGGATAGACGGAGCCAACGCATGGCAGTGCTTTACCCGCATTACGCTGCCATTGATCTTGTCAACCTTCCTGGTGGCGATGATTACATTGACGCTTTTCTACTTCAACATGGTGACGCTCATTCTCGTCCTCACAGGCGGTGGCCCCCTCCAGATGACAGAGGTCGTGAGTCTCCGGGCGTATTATGAAGCTTTCTCGAACTTTCGAATGGGTCACGCCACCGCCCTCGGGGTGACGATCCTCTTCTGCAATGGGATATTCAGCATCGCCTACCTGAGCATTATCAAGCGGGAGGCAGCCTTCTGATGCGCGAACGACGACGACATAAGCGACTACGTGGGAGCGTGGGGAGGGTATTAGCCTATGCCTTCCTCGTAACGATCTCGGCGGTTGCTCTGTTTCCGCTGATTTGGGGATTCCTGAGTTCCCTAAAAGACGAGCACGCGATCATCGCCTACCCTCCTCAGTTGTTCCCCAGCTCAGTCACGTTCATCCATTATCAAGGTGTTCTATTTCAAACGAGCATGCCGCGGTTCTTTATGAACAGCTTGTTCGTCACCCTCTCGTCTGTTCTCCTGACAACTTTTGTCGCCTTTCACAGTGCATACGCGGTGGCTCGCTTCAGCTTCCGGGGAAAAGCGATTCTCATGTTTGGGATCCTGTCCACCGCGATGATTCCGGGCATCTCCATTCTGATACCGTTGTATCTGGTGGCAAAACGCGTCGGCCTCTACGATAGCTATCTGGTGCTCATCCTGGTGTACAGCTCGTGGCAGGTCCCCCTCACGCTGTGGCTGTTGCGGGGCTTCGTTGAGGCAGTCCCACGAGAGCTGGAGGAGGCAGCGGCGTTAGATGGGTGCTCCCGGTTCGGAGTGATCTACCGCATTGTCCTCCCGCTGATGCGACCAGGTCTCGTCGCAGCCGCCATCATGATCTTCGTCTATGTATGGAACGATTTCCTTATCGGGGTAAGCCTGACAAGTAGCGAAGAGCACAGGTTGCTACAGGTCGGTCTCTACCGGTACTACTCGGATACAACGGGGATTCTCTGGGGTCGTTTTATCGCCTACACTATGCTCGCGAGCCTGCCCATCATCGCAGCCTTCTCGGGCCTCAGGCGCCGGTTCATTGAGGGTATGGTTCGTGGGAGCTTGAAGGGGTAGCTCGTTCCTTACTGCGAGTATCGAACGAGCCCGCGGCCGAAAGAAGGCGGGGCGTTGCCTGCTTTTTTCGGCTGTTCTCCCAGAAATGTCAGGGCAGTGGGAGCCCCGCACGGCATTGGTAGATGGTCGCGATGTAGGCCCAGGTCGTGCAATACCCAAAGGTCCGATGACTGATCGCCTTCACTTTGGTGTTTATCCCCTCCAGGGCCCCGTTATATAGGACGTCATAAGTAATACAGCATAATTCTGTTGAATTCTCGTCGTCCCTCGCGTATTTTAGGCTTGAGGAGGGACACGAGATGAGACGTTTGGAGATCACCGATCGCGAGATGATGCAAATCGCCTTGCAGAACGAAATCCTCCGGTCCGAAGAGGCACGGTATGATCACCGGCTCCACGGAGTGTTGCTCGTCTCTCACGGCATGTCCTGTTATGAAGTCGGCGGGGTGTTCGGACATGATCCGACCACCATTCAGCGATGGGTCCGGAGTTTCGAGACGAGAGGGTTCAGCGGCTTGCAGGACCAGGAGCGACCGGGGCGTCCGCAGCGGCTGACGCCCGAGCAGTTGCCGCGCGTGAATCGGGCTCTTCGGACCTCGCCGCGCGCGTTCGGATACGCCCAGAACCTCTGGGATGGGAAGCTGTTGTCGCACCACCTCGCCCAGGCCGAGCAGGTGGTGTTGGGCGTGCGCCAGTGTCAACGGTTGTTTCATCACCTGGAGTTCCGGCTGCGAAAACCGCGGCCGGTCATTGCCCGGGCGAATCCGGAGGCGCAGCAGGCTTTTAAAAAAACGCCGCCGGCTGGCCCGAAGAGACGACGTGGATCTGTGGAGTCTGGATGAATGCCACTTCCAGCAGCATGGATCCCGAGCCACCATGTGGGTGCCCCCAGAGGATAAGGATCCCATTCTCCTGCTGGCGCCGACCCGCAAGTCGGCGGCCTTATTCGGTGCGGTCAACGTCAGCACGGGGAAACTGGTGACTCAATTTGACCCGAAGTTCAATGCCGTGACGTTTCAAGGCTTCCTTGGCCGGCTGCTCCGACACCGACGTAGGGCACGGGAGATGGTGATCCTCCTCGACAATGCGAAGTACCACCACGCGGTCGTGCTCCAACCGTTCCTCCGGCACCACCGCCACGAGCTGGCCTTGGAGTTTCTCCCGGCCTATAGTCCCGAATTGAACCCGATCGAGCGGGTCTGGAAGCTGACCCGAAGGCTCTGCACGCACAATACCTATTTTGAAAGGCTTGAAGCTCTAGTCGATGCGGTGGCCAAACAGCATATGATCTGGAATGCTCCCAATGATACATTGCGGAAATTGTGCTGTATTATTTAAGACGCCGTGTATAGTCACCCGGACGCGCGTCCAGGTGAGCACGCCGGCCAAGTGGGTACGGAGCATCTTGGCGAACTGGTGGAAGGGCTCCAGCCGGGAATGCGATGCCCGCCACAGCCACTGCCGCAAGTGGCTGGTCGCCCAGGCGGTAGAGCGATAGTCCCAGAATCGCCGGAGATCCTCCTTGAGGAGGTAGGCCTTGACGATGGGAGCATTGAGGCGGAGCAGGTCCAAGAGGCGCGTCCGTTCCTCCGGACGCAGGTTCTCGGGGTTCTTCAACTACAGGAGTCGGGTCCGCTTGGACTCGACCTGCTCCCGGCCCGCCGGGGAACGCCACGTGGCGCGTCACATTACTTGTCGTAAACGATGCGAGCCCTCGAGCTCCCTTACATGAAGGGGTGTGTGAAAGCTTTGGTTGATTCGAGTATAGCCTATCAGACAAGGCGGGTACATCATGCTACGTATTTCACGAGAGCGAAACGATGTCGTCGTGGAAACCGGCCACCTGATGCTCGCGCTGCGTAAGCAGGAGGGGTCCTATACGCAATACATGCACTCGCGCCGGGGAGGTGCGCCGCCCCTCCTTCGCTCCGAGCCAGGTTTGGTCGGAGAGAAGGGGAGGATCATTCCGTCGTTCGATACGCTCAAAGTGGTGGACGACCGGCAGGCGGTACGACTCGAACTCCAGGGGGCAAGCGGGGTTCATCGTTTCGGCTGCACGATCACGGTCAGGGAGGCGGAGAAGTGGATCCACATCGTGGTCAAGGACCGGCTTGCGCAACCGGTTCAACTGGAAGGGATCGCCTCCACGTACCGGGTAGTCAGAACCAACCCCGACTTCGTCTTTGCTCCCTACATCCGACCCTTCGATGACACCGTGATCGGTCAGTCGGCGTTCAAGAGTCCAGTAATTGCGTGGTTAGCCGGAGGAACCCTGCTCCTCTTGGTCGCCGACACCGATCAACTCAACGCTGTAAAGCCCCCCATCCCCGCCTATCTCGATTTCGATGCGGAGTTAGATGAACCGAGGATGGGATATGGGCTGATTACTCACGCATTTTCCGAGATCCTGTACTTCCGCCACCGCGCAGGGGAGACCGTCCAGTTTGGACCAGGAGAGCTGTCCTACGGTTATTACCTGGTTGTCGAGGAGGAAGTGCAACCTGAGGATGCCGCGGGCGTGGTATCCCGCTTCCTCTGGCAGTCGCTGGCTACCTCCTACTCTGCCAGCACTCTTCCCCAGCTTGTTCCCCTTGAAACCTACGCCCGCCGGGGGCTGGACTACGCGATCCCTACGCTTTGGCAAGAATTCGATCTGCAGGGAAAGCCGTGCGGCGGGATCCGAAGCGGCCTCAGATTCCCGAACGATATCTGGTTTCAGTATCAGCACAACAACCTAGACAGCGCGCTGGCCCTACATTACTTCGGGGAGCTATGGAATGATGCAGAGCTACGGCGAAAAGCGGAGTGCGTGAAGAACCTCATCCTCACGAGTCCGCAAGACCGTGGTCTCTTTTCGACGGTCTTCACCGCCAATATCCGGTTCGGGGTCCTGCGTCCCCAGTGGATCTCTAGCAGTCACTGGGTGTCCCCCGACCTCGCTGCGGCATACGGGATGATGTCACGCCAGTCGTTGTCGCGACTGATCGACTGGGACATGGTGTATCACACGGTCTCCTGCTCTACCGCCGCTCACACAATGTTGGTCTGGTACCAGGAAGTGGAGGCCGACCCCCACCTGGTAGAACGTTGCCGAGCCTACGGCGATTACCTGCTCGCTATCCAGCAGCAGTCTGGCGCCATTCCATCTTGGATATACCGGGATTCCTTCGAGGTCGAGGCGCTATTGAAGGACAACGTGAACTCCGCCTGCTCAGGGATGTTCCTTGCTGAGCTGTACAGGGTGACCCGCGACCCCAAGTACCTAACCGCGGCACAGCGGGTGGCAGCCTTTATCCTGGAACGGATCCGGCCTATCCGGCAATGGCAGGACTACGAGACTTTTTTTGACTCTCTCGCGAAACCATTTGACCTTTACGATCATCATACAAACCAATACCCCCAAACGAGCGGAGGGATTTACTGGACAAGTGAGCTCCTGCGGATCCTCTTCGAGACGACAGAGGAAAAGTCCTGGCTCATCGAGGGTGCCCGGGTGACCGATTATCTCTCGCTGTTTCAGGCCGTTTGGTCCCCCCACTTTCTGTCGATGTATTGCTTCGGCGGATTCGCAGTAGGGAACGGCCATCCTGCTTGGAACGATGCTCGCCAACAACTATTCGGTCGCCTGTTTCTCCGGTATTACAATCTCACGCATGACGCTATGTACTTTAGCCGGGGTCTTGCGGCAATCCGGGCAAACCTGCCGCTGATCTTTATGCCAGAAAATCAACGCGTGTCTCCTTGCTACAAGGATGGGCCACAGGGGTGGTGCATGGAGAACTATTCGCACCGCGGTCAGGACAAGTGCGTGACCGTGACTGGTAGTTACGACTTTTCATTGGGGAATTGCCTGACCTCACTCGGGTTTTTGCTTCGGGAATACGGGACGCTGGCCGTAAACCTAGATAATGATCAGGTATTGGGAGTGGACGGAGTAGTGGTGCGGTCTTGCCGCGTGGAAGGCTCCCGAATCGATCTCGTCGTGGAGGATAAGGTGGGCGAAGCACGGAAGCCCGTGGTCACCATTCTGAGCGCTCAAGACAAGGTAGTGGAGGTGATCCTCAATGGGATGCCTTACGGGACCGGCATGATCAGAGACGGTAAGCTTCGACTGGGCGGACCGGAGAGTGATGCACATCACTAGACCATATGGAAAGACCGGCCTCACCTATCGCAGAATAGCGTGGGTTGTTCCAGGGCAGGAACAGAGCCACATGCGAAAGGAGGCCGGTCATGAAGAAGCATATCACACACGTGGCCTTGGATGACAGCAAGCGCACGATCATCGCCGGGATCCTGCGGCCTGGCGTCGACGAGCCGGAGCTGCGCCAGATCCCCAATGAGCCCCGTCACCTTCGACGCCTGTTCGAACGGCTCAAGCGCGAGGGGCCCGTGTTGGCTTGCGATGAGGCCGGGCCTTCGGGCTATGACCTCCATCGACAGCTCACCGCCCTCGGCGTGCCCTGCCAGGTCATCGCGCCGGCCCTCACCCCCCGTAAGCCGGGCGAGCGGATCAAGACGGACCGGCGGGACGCCGCCAAGCTGGTGCGCCTCTTCCGGGCCAAAGAGCTCACCCCGATCCATGTCCCCGACGAGGCCGCAGAGGCGCTGCGGGACCTCCTCCGGTGTCGGGAGGATCTGCAAGAGGATCTGCTTCGGCGGCGGCATCGCCTCGGGAAGTTCCTCGCGCGCCACGGCGGATCTACGGCGACGGGCGCAACTGGACCCAGCGGCACTGGACCTGGCTCCGCGGCCAGCGGTTTGCCGAGCCGGTGTTGGAGCGTACTTACGCGGAGTACCGCTTCACGGTCGAGCAGCTCCTCGCCCGCGTCGCGGACCTGGACCGGGAGATTGCCACGCTCGCCGAGACGGCACCCTACCGGGAGGCGGGCAACCGCGTTGGTCGAGGATGTGCTGAAAGCAGCGGCAAAGGTTTCGTCAGTACAAAGATCACCGCCGAGTCGGTGAGATCGAGCACGACTGGTGCAATGCGGGCAGACACTCAGGCTTCGCGCTCCAGTGTCTACCGCAGGAGAAACTCATTCTGGAAGATTCAACAAGGAGGTTAAAGCCATGCAAAGGTCATGTGTGCGGGCGAGCATCGGGCTGATCTTGGTTCTGGCAGCGATTTTGGGGGGAACGGCCCAGAGTGCCAAGGCGGCAGCAGACGCCGTGACGATCACCTACTGGGACTTCATCTCGCCCAAGGGTGATGATCCGCGGGGGAAGGCCTTGGCCGAGAATATCGCTCGGTTCGAGGCCAAGAATCCGGGGATTAAGGTCCAGGTGCAGGTTGTGCCGTGGCAACTGATCGACACACAGCTCGTGCAGGCGGCGGCAGCAAAAGATACGCCCGACGTGATTCGGATCACTAACTATTTCTTCCAGCTGCATGCGAAGGCCGGGACGCTTGAGCCTCTCAACACGTACGTCAAGAACTGGGACAACGACGCTTTCGTCGTACCATGGAACGACACCGTGTTTGATGGCAATAAGATCGGTATCCCGTATGACGTGCGAACTATCGTCCTCGAGTACCGCGATGATCTCATCAAACAGGCGGGCCTGAAGGTTCCCCGTACATGGGAGGAGGTTTGCCACGTGGCGGGGGCGTTGACCAAGGGCAATGTCGTGGGATTTGAGATGGGGCTGTCAAAAGCCGACCTCGCCAGCAACTTGATGGAGACCTTCCTTCCCTTGGTATGGGCCGCCGGAGGAGAAATACTGGACGCGAAGGGCAAGGCAGCCTTTAACAGCAAGGCCGGCGTGCAGGCTGTTCAGGCTATCTATGACATCATGCACAAGTGCAAGGGAATGACCCTGGCCTCACTCGGTTACGGGTACAATGATGTCCAAAATGGACTCCGAGCCGGAACGATCGCCATGGGGACCTTGGGAACTCATCGCGTGGCCACGATCAGAGCCCAGGGGAACTTCGGTGATCGATTCCTGAGCATGCCCCTCCCTGGGTTTTCCCCGGACAAACCGGCACCGGGCTACATGATCTACTTTGTCCTAAGCATGGGTCGTTATAGCAAGCACAAGGAGGAAGCTTGGAAGTTCATCGAATTCATGACTAACCGTGAGGCAGAACTTGTGCGAGTTAAGGGGGGTGAGGTACCGAGTCGGAAGATGACATACGAGGATCCCGGCTTCAAGTCAATCAAAGGAATTGACGCCAAAGAGATGTTTGTATGGCGGGACTACATGGTGAAATATGGCCACTCGTTTCGACATCCCGAGCAGTGGCAGCAGTTCATGCGCCTCCTAGCGGACACGATACAACCGATCCTGCTGCGCCAAACACCCATCGAGGCCGCTCTGAATCAGTTGGCTGAGAAGTACGATGCGCTTGTGGAGGGCGGAAAGTAGAATCCATTTCGGGATCGGGAGGGGAGATATCTCCCAGGTACCTCAGTTGGCACGTCAGCTGCTGTTAGTGGAAGAAGGTATCGGACACCATTTAGGCCCTAGCCTCGTGGTTCTGCGAGGGCATGGTTCCAATTCTTCGGCGTCCCCGCCGGGGGACCGTAGGGCGCCACGAAGGCCGGTCTGCCCACGGCGCGCTGGGCCCCCCAGCGGGCGACGAGGTGCATGGTGCCCCGAGTGCATTCAGCCTCGGCGCGCGCGGCATCCTGATCCGCAACACCGGGCGGATGATCTCATCGACCAAGGGATACGGCTTCACGGCATCTCGACCTGGCGCACCGATCGCCAACAATTTGAATCGCGCACCAAGCACATCAAGGCGTTGGCCTTCAAAAGGTGTCCGGTACCTTTTGTCGTTTGAGCCATTGGACGATCGTGCTGATGTCCTGGTTCGAGTGGTACGCAGGTCGTCATGGTCGGGTGCGACCTTCCCCGAGAAGCATCTGGAGGTCTCGTCCTGAAGGACCATAGTCGCGTTAGGCCCCAAGGCCTGGAGTGTTTTTGGCTGCCACTGGAACCGGCCCGCCTCGCTGGTCCGGGCATGGAGGCAGTCGTGGCTCGCCCGACTAATTGGCGAAGCCAGGGTTGGGCCTGTGGGACCTTCAGGACGATGCCGAACTGGTGCTTCAAGTGCACCACACTGAAACTCGGTGACAATATGGAAGCCTCGGCTGCTGAAGCTCTCGGCGGTCGAAGCTCCTTACGGAATTTCAACGGCATTAGCCGGTGAGTGCCGACACAGGTTGAGGTAGGAGCATAATGACCGAGCCGATCCCGCGATGGCTGGGGTAATTCTCGCAGGTGAACTCCCGGCTCTGCCGGGGCGGCTCCGAGAGTTTGACAGTTCCGATCTGATGCAGTTCCTGAAGTCACCTGGGACGCGGAAAGCGATAGGTCTTGCGATCTTGTCATTGATCGGTTTGCGAGAGGCCCCTTTGAGGAGCCCGCAAACGGCAGGTCTCCGGCTTTGCCGGAGATAGCTGAGGACATAAAGGAGAAGGCAGACATGGGACAGGCATTGAGACTCCATGGAATTATTCCGGCCAATCTGTTGCCGTTCAAGCGGGACTACTCTATCGACGTGACGGAATACCGCCGACACTTATCCTGGTTGGCCAACGTCCGGGGAGTAACGGCTATCACTTGTAACGGGCACGCGGCAGAGGTGTCCTCGCTTACCCGGGAGGAGCTCCAGCACGCCCTCGCCATCGCTCTGGAGCAAGTGGGCAATCGCGTGCCGCTGATTGCCGGGATTCTTGCCGACGGCACTATGCAAGCTATCGCGCTTGCCCGTGATGCCAAGGCGGAAGGTGCCACCGCCATCCTGGTATTTCCGCCGATCCTGTTCATGTGGGGAGCAGAGCGCCGCCCAGAAATAGTATTCCGCCATTTCGCCACAATTGCCGAAGCGGTGGACCTGCCCATCGTCGTGTTCCAGTATCCCCCAGCGAGCGGCATCGGGTACAGTCCGGAAACGCTCGCGAAACTCACCGAAATCTCACAGGTCGTGGGCGTCAAAGACTACAGTAACGACATTGTGGCCTTCGAACAAAACCTCTGGGCAATCCGAGCAACCGGGCGCACCGTGGCGATGCTTAGCTCCTATAGCGCCTCTCTCTTTGCCAGTTTCGTCCTGGGGGCAGATGGAGCCATTTCCGGGATGGGCAGCGTCGTGGCCGACCTCCAGGCCAATCTCTTTGAGGCCGTTCAGCGGGGTGATTTGGAGACAGCGAAGAAACTCAATGCCCGCCTCCGCCCCCTGGCGGACGTTTTCTATTCGCAACCGTATTTGGACCAGCACAATCGAATGAAGGAAGCCTTGGTCATGTTAGGCCGCCTGAACCAAGCAGTAGTTCGTCCCCCGCTGCAGCCTATAAGTGATGAAGAACGCGCACGGATCCATCAAGCGCTGGTCTTATCTGGGTTGCTACCGATATAGCATCGAATGCTGCATCAATAGACCTTTCCAGGAGAGGAGGGACTATGACCCCATCCCGCTTGGCTTCGGTCGTGTTCTGGGGCTGACGCAAAGGATCGCGCTGCGAACGGCGATCCTGCGGGGCGCGACGTCCATGGAAATCGTTGCCTCATGTGCGAGGTGCGCGTAAGATCCTCAAATTGACTTAGCGGCGATGAGCGTAATAGACTGACGCGGTGTGCCCAGGCTGAACTTACCTATCCTGCGATCCTGATCTTCTTTGTGGGGTGCGTTGCGGACGGTAAGACCCTCTTCGGCAGACACGGGCCAGAGGTGCGAGCTATGTGGCCGACCCCTACAAACGGTTCTACTCGGCGTTCAGGATCGGACGGTGCACGTGCGGGGGCGGTTCGGCCCCGCCGTGTGGGCTCGCGCCCTCAGGGCGGTGTTCAAAAAGAGCGGAGACGGGACGTCGGTCGGCGATCACTGAACCATGCCGGCACTATTCCTGGTCAGGGGCGAGACCATCGTCTGGTGGCACATCTTCTGGCACGCCGGCGATCACCCGGACTTCGTGGCCTCGGGGCGCATCTCGCGAGGGAAAGATGAGTCTGCCGGATGCCTGCCGCAGAAGAAAGGCACCCTTTTACCGAGGACGAGCCGGGCGTGAAAAATCCCTTGCCCAAAGCGAGGATCGGCCATAGGGTCGGCGGCATGCGATCCTTCCCTGAGGGGCGGCGCTTGCGTTCGAACCCGCGACCGAATGCCCGGATCGGCCTGACGTCCATACCGGCCCTTCCATTTTCGCTGCCGCCAATCCTTTTCCTCGTCGCGCTCTTCTATTTGACCTTTGTCTCCCGGCTGGTCCTAGCACCGCTCCTGCCCCTCCTGGAACTCGAACTCGGATTGGGGCACGGCGAGGCGGGCTCCTTGTTCCTCGCCATCGCCGTCGGATACGCCGGGGGGCTCCTGGGATCGGGCTTCATTTCCGCGCGGCTGAACCATCGGCGCACGATCGCTTTGTCCGCCCTCGCGGTGGGGGTGACCCTGCTCTGCATCGCCGGCTCCAGCTCGGTTGCGGGCCTGCGGGCGGGCCTGGTCATCCTGGGACTGTCGGCGGGGCTCTACCTGCCCTCCGGAGTTGCGACGCTGACGGATCAGGTGAGCGAGCCGCACTGGGGGAAGGCCCTCGCCATCCACGAGTTCGCGCCCAACCTTGGATACATCACGGCACCCCTCCTGGCCGAGGCCCTCTTACGTTTCGTTTCCTGGCGCGGAGTCCTGGCCGTGCTGGGAATGCTGGCCATCTTCCTGGGGATGCTCTTCTGGGTGTGGGGCTGTGGGGGTACTCGTCGAGGTGAGCCGCCCGGCTTCGAGACCATGTGCCATCTCACATGCAATCCGTCGCTCCGGATTGTGGCAGCGCTCTTCGGGGTCGCGACCGGGACGACCGTGGGCATCTATCTGATGATGCCCCTGTTCCTGGTGAATGAGATTCAGATGCACCGGGAGCTGGCCAATACGATCATCGGGCTCTCTAGAGTGTCCGGGCTCGCCGCGGTCTTCCTCTCCGGTTTCATCACGGACCGCATCGGCCGCCGACAGGCGCTGGTTGTGTACCTCACGGCCACCGGTGTGCTGACGCTCGCCTTGGGACTTCTCCGCGGTCCGGTCATCACGCCGATCCTCGTCTTCTTCCAGTCGATGGCTTCGGTGTGCTTCTTTCCGGCTGGGCTTTCCATGGTGTCGCATCTCTTTGCCCCGCACTTGCGAACTCTGGCTGTGTCGCTCGTTATGGTGGTAGGCTTTCTGGTCGGTGCGGGGCTAATCCCGAGCGGGATAGGCTACTTCGCCGAGGCCTTCTCCTTCTCCGGCGCCATTTGCATCGTGGGACTCTTGACTCTGGCTGCGGTGCCGCTCCTTCTTCGCATAAATGTACCGAAAAAGGTACCGGACGCCATTTAGGCCCTAACCTCGTGATTCTGCGAGGGCATGGATCCAGTTCTTCTCTTCGCCGTCCTCGGCTCCACTAGCCTCGGCGCGCGCGGCATCCCGACCCGCAACACCGGGGGGATGACCTCATCGACCAAGGGATACGGCTTCACGGCATCTCCACCTGGCGCACGGATCGCCAAGAATTCGAATCGTGCACCAAGCGACTCAAGGCGTTAGCCTTCAAAGGGTGTCCGGTACCTTTTTCCCTAGACGTCATGACTTCTTATGACGTTCCGATTCACGTTTCATAAACTCGTCGAACTGGGTGCTCAGGACGAACACGTACTCGCATATCGCGGTCGCAAAGAGTAGGAGGTCTCGAGCATCATCTTCCGTCATGGTTCCGCCAGTCACGTGGGCAGCCACGTTTCGTGACGCCCGAAGGGCTTCCGACCACTTGAATAAACGTCCATCTATCACCCCTTGGTCGAGCAAGTCCTTGAGCCCCCCAGACAAATACTCGCTCTTAGTCTTGTAGTGCCTACAGATGCCCTCTAGGGCCCGCCCGCACATGACGGCACAGGCACTGTAAGCACCCGCCTTGAAGCACTTTCTGGCCTCCTCCATTGACGAGCGCACCACGGATGGAATGTACAGCGATAAGTGCTCCTCTGGCGATGGCCAGATGCGAGTTGGCAAGTTCCAATCCTGATCGTCCGGGTCCTTGTACTGGCCGGCCACGAGCGAGTTGTGGCAGGTCGGACACGACAGGAGCGTAACTCTGTAGATGAGCCCGACTTCGTCGTCGGGTGGATCGATGTGTTGTGCGATGACCTTCGCGTCAACCCGGGCCTGACAATACGAGCATTCGACGATCATCTAGAATCACCTCCACGAGGCTCTCATGACGTCTTAAAAAAGGTACCGCAATGCGGTAGTGCGGGACGTTGTTGACTCAGTGGACTGATGGTCGCTCCCCTCTCGCGACCGCTTTCGCCATCCCGGACGTGGAGACCCCGAGCAGCCGCACCTGTCGTGGCCTCGCTGGTCCCACGCCCCTCCTGGGATGGGGTGGAGCCTACCGGGACTATTTCACTGAGTCAACAACCTATTCCGGGAAGCGAGCGAACACGAGGGCAGGGTGACACGCCGACGTTGAGGGGAGCGATCTGCCTTGACACCGAAGAGACGGCTGGGCCCCGCATCACGGATTACGAGCGAGAAAGGCAAGGCATATTTTCATGCCCGTCCCCCATTTATTTTTCCGTGAAGACGATCGTTACAGCCGCTTTGGCTTCGTTGCCCGCGGCGCTCGCCTTGTAGGGCCTGGCGCCGGAATTGATATAAGCGGCGAAGGCGTTTGCGGTTTCAATGGGCGTCTGCCCGGCTTTCAGGGACAAAGGGATATTCCAGCCCGCGACGTGGTTGGTCGTGCCGTCAGGCCGCTTGTAGCGGAATATGGAGAGCCACAAATTCATAGTGCCGTCTATGCCGGTGTCCTGTTTGCCGGCAGCAATACCGGAGAGCTCCGCGGTACCGGGCTGGCCGCCGACGGTGACTTTCCCGGCGGTCACTGAAATTTTCTGCGTCTTATCGTAAGACGCGGCGGACAGATCCGCGCCTTTCGCGAGCTCCGCTTCCGGATCGTATCCGCCCGGCGTTTTTTCCTCTTTCATAATTTTACCCCCTCCCTGGCCGGAACTAAAAGACCGCGCCTCTCCGCATCGCTTCGCGCATGGCGGCATGTTCTATTATAACACACTCAAATATACGGAAAAAGGTACCGGACACCATTTAGGCCCTAACCTGGTGATTCTGCGGGGGCATGGTTCCAATTCTTCGGCGTCCCCGCCGGGGGACGTAGGGTGCCACGAAGGCCGGGCTGCCCACGGCGGGCTGGGCCCTCCAGCGGGCGACCACGTGCATGGTGCCCCCGGGTGCATTCAGCCTCGGCGCGCGTGGCATCCCGACCCGCAACACCGGGCGGATGATCTCATCGACCAAGCGATACGGCTTCACGGCGTCCCGAGCTGGCGCACCGACCGCCAAGACCTCGAATCGTGCATCAAGCAAATCAAGCAGTTGGCCTTCAGAAGGTATCCGGTACCTATTTGTTCGCCGATCTTCTAAACCGATTGATAGATCATGGCAAAGCTAGTGGCTTCACCTATTATACATAGCGTCATAAGTAATGCCGCATAATTATCTTGCCATGTTCATGCCTTTCCTGTCATGATAGCGACAAGGAGGGCATGACCATGCGCAAATTGGCGATCGCCGATGCCGAGATCATGCAGTTCGCGTTGCAGCAAGAAATCTTCCGTTCCGAGGAAGCGCGCTATGACCATCGCCTGCACGGGGTCCTGTTGGTGACCCACGGCCTCAGTTGCTATGACGTGGCCGGCCTCCTCGGCCAGGACCCCCGGACCATCGAACGCTGGGTGCAGCGATTTGAAGCGCGGGGCTTCGCCGGGCTGCACGAGGGCGAACGGAGCGGCCGGCCCCGGCGGCTCGATGCGGCGCAGTGGGACGCGGTCAACCGGGAGCTGCGCCGGAACCCGCGGGACTTCGGCTACGCCCAGAATCTCTGGGACGGGAAGCTCCTCGCCCATCACCTGGCGCAGGTGCACGGCGTCCCCCTCGGGGTGCGCCAGTGCCAGCGCCTGTTCCGCCAGCCTGGCCTTCCGGCTGCGGAAGCCGCGCCCGCTGATCGCGCACGCCGATCCGGCGGCGCAGGTGGCATATAAAAAAACTCCGCCGGCTCGCCCGCGCCGACGGCCTTGACCTCTGGAGCCTCGACGAATGCCATTTCCAGCAGCATGGCACCCGGTGTCGCATGTGGGTGCCCCCGGAAGACACCGATCCCGTGCTGTTCCACGCCCCGACCCGGAAGTCCGTGGCCCTCTTCGGCGCGGTCAACCTCCGCACCGGGCAGCTCGTGACCCAGCTCTGCCCGACGTTCGATGCGGTCACGTTCGGCGCCTTTCTCCGCGTCCTGCTGCGGCATCGCCGCCCGCAGCGGCGGCTCGTCCTGATGTTGGACAACGCGCGGTACCATCACGCCACGCTGGTGCGGCCGTTTCTGCGGGAGAAGCACCAGGTGCTCTCGTGTGCCTTCCTACCGCCCTACAGCCCGGAGTTGAACCCGATCGAACGCGTCTGGAAGCTCGCCCGAAAGCTGTGTACCCACAACCAATACTTTCCGCTGCTCACGGACCTGGTAGCCGCCGTCTCGGCTCAACTGAATCTGTGGAGAAAACCCAATCCACTGCTCGCCAGATTATGCGGCATTATTTAGGTCGTCATGTATAGCAATGGGAGAAGGGTTAGATCTGGCATTTCAGTTGCGTAAGCTTTTCCCCGTGGCACGTCGAGCACACTGAACGTAATCCCGGATGCATACTTTTGCTTCAGCGCCTTGTGCATGAGTACGTGCAGAATGTCCACTTTACGCTTTGATAGCGGCTCGGCCTTGAAGTAGAGCTTCACGACCTGCTCGTCGCCGTTAATCTCCAGCCCAAGTTCTGGATTAACCCGGATCTCAATATTGGGCAGGGAAAACATCCCAATGGCTGGAGTGAACCACTGCACATTCCTCCTGCCGAGGAACCGTTTGTAGCCCCTTATGCAATCTTGATAGCGATCAAGCTTCTTCGGATCGGCTTTGGTGAGGATCAAATCCAGCTTCGACTTCTTCTGGCTACCCTCCTGGTGGAACTCGATCACGGCGTCCCGAAGAGGCTTCCAAAAGTCCGTCGCAGGACTGTACTCGCCGCGCCCCTTTACTTGCTTGACCTTGGTCAACTTGGGGCTGCCTGAACTGATCACGAAGTCTACAAAGTCCGTCATTGAAATAGCGATCATCTCGTCCTCCGCGTCGCTAGGCCTGAGAGATTGCGCTGAGGCCTAAGTGCAGCCGGCCCCTCGCACTAGTAGTGGGGGCGCGGCCGCTTTATTCACCCTTCGCGGACGCGAACTGGGCGCGCGGGCAACGATTCACAGGCGGTCGGTACCGTGAACTAATCTGCCCGGAGGCCGAGAGCCCCGTCGCACGCGGCATGGGCCCGCGCGCGACTCGGCAAACGAGATCTCGAGCCAGCGGACCCGGCTTCACGTCCTGCCCGCCGGGCGCAGAGGCTGCACCCCTTCCGCCGTTACCGCCGAGGGTATCACGGCGACCGCGCTCCGCGCGCTGACCGCCTAGAATTGGAAGTGTCTATCAAGCAATTAGCCTCCAAACGGTGTCCGGTACCTTTTTTCACGGCGTCTCTACGTGGCCGACCACTCAGGAAGGCTTCGGATCGCGCACCAAGCAAATCAAGGCGTTGGCCTTCGAAAGGTGTCCGGTACATTTTTTCCGCGGTCAGCATCATCCCCACGCACGAGGGGCCGTCTGAATTTGGTGCGGTCCGAATTGCCCAAGAGCGGCCCCTCAAATGACATCAGGGCACGCTCGCTGAATCCGAACAGGATGGCGACACCCAGGAGAACAAGGATCCTTGCGCCGGTGCATGCTGCGCTGTTCGCCACCGCGCATGCGTTCAACACATCAGCGAAGCTCTGATTCTGGATGGAAATCGGGAGCACACCCCATCCGAGGAGCGCGCAGCCGACCAAGCTTGACACGACCCCGGTGCCAATTCGGCCCAAAACGTGCCGTCCGTAGGCATCGAATTCTCCTGAGAGGCCCAACGCTGGCAATTTCGAAACCACACTGACACAACCGCCCACCCCACCAGCCAGGAGAAGCCCCAGGAGCACCGTTCGGGGGAAGTTCAAAAAGAGAATCGCGAGCAGCAGTAGGCCACCTATTGCCCACAGCAGATATTGAGTATAGCGGTTCATCGTCTCGTTGTAGTCGTCGGTGTACTCCGCCCAGTCGTCGTACTCCTCGTAAAGGGCGCGAAGTGCTCCCCGGCGGACTTTAGGGTCCGGGTCGTCAAATTTCCGGTCAAGTAAGTCGCGCAGTTTCGCAATGGCAGGCCTAGGGGCACCCCACTCCTCCACAACATTGATCAGTAGTCGTGCCTCAGCTGGGATCTCCGTGTCCGGGCAAAAGTACGCGCGGAGTTGACCGAGTGAATCCGCTTCATCAACTAGGTCGTCAAGCTCATCCAAGCCGGCCCTGGTTGCCTTCCCCTCGACGGCCTCCAGGCGTCTCTGGATATCCCTCACGTACTCGTCTGGAACGCTTCCGTTGATCTCCGCACGCTTTACCATCGCCTCAAGTGTCGATTTAGTCCCGCGGATTTCAGACAATTTCCTCTGTCGCCTGTCCTCATCTTTCCGCCGCTTATCGAATATTTTAAGCATAGCCACCTCTTGCTCTGAACAAAGTCCGGAGAGCCTTTTCCCGCCACCTACGGTAGGACGGGAGAGGGACCACTCACCTTTACCGGCACGGCGTTCATCGCCCGTTCGGCCTCTATCGTCGCGACCCAACGCCCCTCAATCTCGCATACCGCAGGACATGGCACCCTACGGTTCCTGAAGGTCGGGGAGGAACCGGCGCCGGCGGCCAGCAGGCGCGCGACGAACCCCCCGCTCCCGAGCACGCGCTCATGCGCGAGTACCCGATCCGCCCGCCGGCGGTCTGAGCCGGCCCCCTGGCTCTCTCCTCGCACGATGCGGTTCATGAAGGCACGAACAGCCCCTCAGGGACGAGTCCCCGAAGGGCCGCGGATTCTTACTAGAGATGCTTGCTGGTGACGGCCATGGGTCCCCTCCACTTCCATGCCGGGGACAGGTCACCAGTGCGAACGGTGCGCCAACGGATCGCGGAAGTCAAGGGGAAACAGAGGGAGAGATGAGAGCCTAGAGCCGCGAGCCGAGAGGCGAGATGGGGGGAGCAATAAGAGCCGAATGGGCAGGGCTGCGAGGGAAGAGCGCTAGAGGGAGACGAGGTCGGGTCAGGCGGGGAATTCGGCTCTGGTTGCGGTCCGGAACTCCATACCTAGGCACGGCGCGCAAGGAGGCCGAGGGGCAGGGCGACGCGCCGACGTTAAGAGGGGCGATTCATCTTCACAGCGGACAAACGGCCGGGCCCCGCATTAGATCGCTAAGTTGCCTCGGGACCAACGTATCATGGCGCGGCTGGTCTCTGCCGCACGTGCGAGGCAGTCATGAGTTCCTCAAAGCAAGTTAGCGGTGACGCTTCCTAGAGCACTCCCCTTTTTCCGTTTGCGTCACCTCAGTTCGATCTCATACACTGGTAGAGTGATACCTAGTTGCTCGTACCGCAGCAGCTCATAAGACAAGTACTGCCGCCTGAATCTGAGCTCGTGCACTAATTGAGGCGCATCTGGGGGCGGTCCGGGCGGCCTCGCGTAAGCATTACGGTCGGACTCATCTACCCGCCGACGCGTGCTCTGCCCCTGGGATACAGTGGCACGATTGGTCGGCCTGTTATAGAACCCATCCCAAAAGAGCGAGACATACCGTTCAGTAATACTTCCCTCGGTGCAGGAATCATCAGAGAAGTTGCCGTTCTCAAAGATATACGTCCCTACCTCGAAGCCAACGATTCCTTCGACAGGGATGAATTCCGTCCAAAAGGATACTTCTACCTGATTAGTGGTGTCGGTGCTGGAACTGACTACAACGGAGCGCGGCCCGAGACAACAACCATAACAATAATCATACCATGTCTGCCCGATGGATATATTCTTGCTCCACCAGACGAGGTCGGCCCACTCCTGTCTCCCACTCTGTGTCTCGACGTATAGAGTCGGAAGCCCAATTAGAACAGATGAGTTGGGTAATTGAGTCAGGTCGACTACGATCTCCCAGGTCTTCGGTACCAGCGCCGGTCCCTTATCACGCGACCACTCTCGACCAACCTCAGTGCCCCCATTCAGTCGGAGAGAAATACCTTGGTCCGTAGGAGGAGGGGCCCCGGTCTCAAGCCAGATGCGTTTGATGAAGTCGCCTGGGTCCGATCCGTCTAGAGCCAGGAAGTGTCCGCGCGCCCGTTGCATCCGAGGATCCTTGGATCGAGTATTGGTAGCCCAATTACCACCATTCCACCAGCATAATTCTCCTGTCTCCGGGTCAAGACACCAGTCATGCGTCTCTACCTGCTCCTGGCTTGTGAACTCTGCGAATTCCTGGATCGCGAAGATCGGGGGCTCCCAGGGTTTGACCTTGCCCACGACCGCCGCCTCCTCTGCACCAAGGGTGCCGGAGAAGACGAGCGTCAGTCCGCGAAGCTTGACATCAGGGTTGGGAGTGAACGTAATCGTATAGGTGTTCGACATGGCGTTCTCTGGCGGCCCCGGGTTGTCGGGCATCCCAGTTCCTGAGAGGGTTATGCCTTCGACGGACGCGCCGGGGACGGGAACGCGCTTCCCCTGCTTATCTTCGGTGTAGAGGGTGAAGGAGCCAATCATCGTGTCCGCAGACATGTTGTAAAAGGTCAGGTTCACCTGACCCGCGTTTTCAAAACTGGGGTAGACCTCGAAATCCAGCTTGCCCCGGAAGAAGTAGTCCAGTACTTCCTGACTATAGCGCACGGCACGGGGGAGCATGTGTCTGGCTGTCTCGCGCCAGACATTATCGTCCTTACAGAAGGTCACGACGCCCGTCGCTTCGTCGAGCGCGCACTCCGCCGCGACCGGATCCACGTGAAGGCCCGCCCCCTCTTTTCGGTAGTAGCTCCGCTTCTCGCCCACCTTCGAGTAGGTCCCAAGGTATTTCGGCAGGTTAGCGAGCGCCGGGTGGGGATATTCTCCGTAGCTCGTGTCCTCGCTCACGAAATTCGCATTCGCGACTTCGGCGATGCCGATGCGGGAGTCAGCGGTCACGTCGGGATTGCTGCCCGTGTACCGGTCGCTGTCGAAGAGGCGGGCGATGGGGACTCGGGCAATGGTCTCAGTCGCCGGGACTACAATCTGGAGGAGTTCAGGATCGAGGGTGACGGGCATAGAAAGATAGTCCCCTATGAAGGCTGGCTCTGTTCCAGACTTCAGGTGCTGGGCCTGGACCCAGTACTCGTAGTTGCCTACCTGGCCGAACTTGTCCTGGACTGTGGCCATCGGGTGGGGGTCGTTGCGGACGTCCTCGGGCACTGAGGCATCAGCGATCAAATGCATCACCTGACCGAGGGCACGGAAGGTATCGGCGAAGGCTTGCTCTCGTAACGTCGGGTCGGGATCCGTCAAAGCGGTCCGGAAGTAGCGGCGGGCGTCGCGCCAGGAGAAGTTGCCGTGGCCGCTTTCCCGATCCTGATCCGAGCGCTGCGCCCAGCGGATGGAGGACTCGAACCTTGTTATTCGGGGAGGAATCGTGAGCGGATAAAACAGACCCGACCGGTCCCAGGCCAACAGGGGATCGTGGAAGTGGCGGAAGGAGCGGGCCTTGCCCGTGAGGTACTCAAAAGTCGTGCTCTCGTCTTCCCGGGCACCGCCAAGGCGAATCCACTGGAATACCGCTTGCCCCTTAATCGACTCCTCAACCCCGCCACGCACACCCAGTTGTTGCTTTAGGACCTCATCGAGCTGTGATCGTCTGGTAGCTTGCTCGTTGATTATTTGGTGGCTCGGCTCATTCAGGGCGTACGACCAGGGGCCGCCCATGCCCATAACGATGCAGCTCGTGATTGCGATCACCGATACTTGCTTCATCTCTTCGGCTTCTCCCATCCACCGATCGGATCCAGGCCTAACATTTTTCGCTCGATGTTTATCGCGCGGATGAGCTCAGGCATCCGGTCTTCAGGCACTTCGCTTGGATAGCCCCGGCTCTTCTTGAGCAGGTCCTCCCTCGTCCTCAACCGCCGCATCTCGATCGTCGTGGGATCGACCAACGCTTGGCCGGTTGGGGGGGTGACCACCCAGCGGTCCTCGGCGTAGCCGGGGGCGAAGACCTTGAACGTGGGCTCGAGGATCCGGAAGGTGAAGAAGGGGGGCGAGCGGCGGGGGATCTCGAAGGTCCCATCGGGACCAGTCAGAACCTCCCGCGCGTCATAGAACCGGGTGTGCATCTCGATGGGGGTGGGCACCTTCTCCAGCCAGATGGCCAGGACCACGGCTCCGGGGATGCCCTGCCCCGTCTCCACGTCCACCATGCGCCCCCGAAACGGCCCCCACTTCTCCTCTGCGGCGGCCGGGGCGAGGCCCCCAATCCAAAGCAGCGCGATGAGGATCAGCCCGACAGCGCCGCCATACCATCGCGATCGCATGGGCACGTCTCCTCAGGGGATGATCCGCCAGACGCCGTCCCGATCCCGGCGGAGGAGGAACAAGTCCTCCGCCCGTTCCCCGGCCGCCTCGCACACGAGGAGGTAGGCGATCTCCTCCTCCCGAATCCGGAACAGGGGCTGCGTGGGCCGGCAGTAATCAAACTGCCGGGCCTCCTCTGCTGGCATAGGCGCCAGGGGGTTCGGCACGAGATAACGCCGAGAACTGTGGGTGAGGTGGAGGAGGGCGCGCCGATCTCCCGTCCGCAGTGCTTCGACCGTGGCCCGGTAGGTGCCCTCCACTTCCACGAGCGATGGTGTGTCCTCCGGCGAGGGGGGCAGGGGAAACTCCGGGGGCGCTTGGAGAGCCGCCCACAGGCCGACCGCAGCCAGGATCATCGGGTATCCCTTCGTGCCCCCTTTTTACTCTAAAACCTCCACAGCCGCCAGATCCCATCCGAGTCCATCTTGAACCAGACCGGGAACGACAGGAGTTCGCCCCCTCGGGTCCGGCGCATCGCGTACTCGGCGCCATTGTGCCCGATCTCCACTGGCACGATGGTCGTCAGGTACTGATCGATTATCGAAAGCTGGGATGGGGTCAGGTGTCGGAAGACCGCCTCGTAACGCTCCCGTGCCTGGGAATGGATGAAGGTCAGGGCCTGCGGAATGTCGCCTTGGCGAAGGGCATCCTTCATCCCGTTCCACTTGGGCTCCAGCGCCGGTATGCCGCCCACATTCACAAGGGCGGTCGCCGTGTACACCTGATTCTGGTCGTCCGTGGCCTGGAGCCTGGCCAGGAAAAAGCCCTGGCTGGTGTAGGTGGTTTGGGGCTCACCGAAGGTTGTCGCGGTAAAGTCCGTGCTCCCATTGCCGTCAAAATCCAGCTCGAACAATTTGAGGGGGCGCCCCGTGTTGTCCTGGAGGTGGAATGTGACCGCGAGCGGAGCAGGGCCGCCGGCCGGGAAAGCTTCCAGGATCACGGCGGGCGACGGCGCGGGAAGGACGTTCACGCGGACGCTGCTGCTCGTGGTAGCCCCGGACGTGGTGGAAGCCACTGCAGTGAGCGTAGTGGTGTCTGGTGTAATGGGCACGAGCGCCGCGAAAAGGGTGCCTTGGATGGAGGCAGGGATACCGTTGATGGTCACTCCCGCCTCAAGACCACCAGCCTCCACTGTGCCGCGCACGAGAAGCTGGCCTTGCCCCACGCTTCCACCAGCGACGGGCTCAGTTATCGTCACCCGGAGCATGCGAACCGTGAACATCCATTGTGCCGGAATCGGCGTCTCGTTTCCAGCCAGGTCCCGGGCTTTGACGCGGAAGAGATGGGTCCCCTGAGCCAGGCTCGTAAGCAAGACCGGCGAGGCAACCTGGAAGTCTGTAAAGGGTCCGGCGTCCAGGGCCCAGGCATACTGGAGGGCCTCAGGTGCGGTCAGATTGTCCAGGCCCGTGAAGGTGAAGGTGGCCTCGGGAATGCCGATCTCTCCTCTAGGGCCTGCTGTGATCGTCACCTCCGGCGGCGTGTCATCATGGGTCACTGTGGCTTTGGCCGGGGTCGATGTGAGGCCCAGGCCAAAGGCGGCCGTAGCGAAGAGTTCCAGGCGATTCTCAGTATTCGGGCTTAAGGTCACAGGAATGGAGAAACGGCCCTCGGCATCGCTGACGGCCAGGGGCCGGAGGGCCCAAATCTGATGTGTGTAGGTGAGCTTGCGGTGAGGAGACAAGCCCTGGAACTTCAGAGTCGTGCGTGCTGTTTCCCTTGGTCGGAGGAGGCCCTCCACCAGTGGAACCTCGACGGCAGGCAGATCGTTCACCGTCGTGGTAGCATTGGCCAAGTTCACGCCTGACGGCGAGATGGTCGCGATAGCGACGGCCAGGGGCGCGGCCAGGGGCCTTGGGCCCGTATTGGTGATGGTCACAGCCTGCATAAAGAGCTGTGTGCGGCGATCAAACCAGAGCGCGGAGCGGTGAACTGCAGTCTGGCCGGAGACATCGGTCTGCGAAGGGTAAACGACCCGCGCCCCTCGGACAGTGAGGAGTGAGTTAGGCTCGGCCGTTCCCTTGAGGGCAAGGGTGATTTCTCGGGTAAAGGCCGGGGGCTGCTGGTCAAAGGTCGGAGACCGCGGGGCAACGAACTTGATAATCCGCCCGGCGTCCGCCTCGGCCACGTAGAGGTTCCCCTGGGGATCGAGAACGAGGCCTTGCGGCTCGCGGAGACCTCTTGCAAAAAGGTCCACCCCCTCCTCATCGAAGGCTTTGCCTATCACCCCACGCTCCCAGTCCCATTCATCGAACTGCGCATTGGCGCTCAGGTATGTAGCGTTGAGGACGTCGAGGGTGAGGTCGTGGGGCCGCCGGAAGCCCGAACGAACCAGGATCTCCAGGTCCTCCCCGGAGGTGAACTCGAATACGGTCCCTCCATCCCGCTCCGGCTCCGACCGCAGGCGCTCCGCCACGAATCGGATGTTGCCCTCCGGAAGCACTCGAAGCCCGTCGGACCTCACGAGCCCCCGCACCAGAACCTGAGGATGCGAGCCATCGGGGGCGAGTTGGAGCAGGATGCCTTCATCACGGCTTGGGAGCTTGTAGCCGGTGCCTTCTTCGGCAGTCACGTAGAGTACACCGTCCTCCCCGACGGCCACCCGGTGGGGGTTCTTGAGGTCGTCGCGGAGAAGGGTGATCGAACCATTTCCGGAAACGCGGCTCAGTGTGCCAGCCCGTTCATCCACCACCAAGAGGGTTCGATCCCCTGGATCCCACGCGATTCCCCGGGGACGTCTGAAGCCCGTGGCATGGGTATGGAGGGAGCCTCGGGAATCTAGGCGAAGGATCACGCCTGTCTCCGCTTCGGCGATGAAGAGATCCCCGGTGGTGGGGTCGAGCGCTAGGCCGGTGGGCTCGTGCAAGTGGGTGGCGACGATCTCGAACGGGGCGTAGGCCTGGATGCCCTGGTGCGGGGCAGCTACCGAGGAGGCAGGGAGCAGGAGCCAGAGGAGGACAGCGAAGCCGAAGAGCGGCAGTAGCCAGCGCGAGAGGTCCCGACGATGCGGCGGCATGGGTGGCTCCGTGGGGATCGCGCGACCGGGACACAGGAGCCGGGAAGAAATGCGACGCTGCCTTTTCTATCCGAGGGCCGGCGCGGCGTCAACGGCAAAGTTTTTGCCGTTCCGGACAAAATCTTTGCCGTTCCGGACACGGAGGTAAACTTTCGATATATATCCTCTCTCGCAAGGCTTAGTTGGGTCGCTTCCCGCCAGATACCCGATTGAGATGGTCCCGTAGCTCGGAGGGGGTGACACCAAAGGCCCGCTTGAAGGTCCGGTCGAAGGCCGCCACGTTCTGGTATCCCACGGCCTGGGCGATCTGCTCGATGCCGAGGTCGGTGGTCCGGAGGAGCTCTTCCGCGCGCTGCAAGCGCGCCTCCACGAGGTAGCGCCGGGGCGTCTTGCCGTACACGTGGCGGAATCGGCGGCGGAGCTGCCGGTCGCTGAGGCCGATGTCCTTGGCCAGGCTGGCCGTCGTGTGCGGGCGTTCTGGATGCTCGGTCATAAGGTGGCGCGCCTGGGCGGCGGGATCGAGGCGGGAATGGTCTGGCTGGATCAGCCGGGCAAGCGTGGCGTGCAGCTCTCGAATGTTCACCGGTTTCTTCAGGTAATCGCTTGCCCTCGCCCGGAGGGCCCGGACGGCCAGCTCTTCGGTGCCGTGCCCGGTCAGGATCAGGATCGGCGCCCGGGAGAGGGTCCGGAAGCGGCCGATGAGGTCGAGGCCGTGCTCGTCCTCGAGGATGGCGTCCAGGATGATGGCCGCGATGGGGTGCTTGCGCAGGGCCGCGCACGCTTGGTCCCCGGTCGACGCACTGTGGACGACATAGGTGCGGTCGAGCGCCGCGGCGAGCGCCTCTCGGACGGAGGCGTCATCGTCCACCACGAGGATGTGCGGGACGGATTCACGCATCGCGTAATCCCACCAACGCTCACATCAACTCTTGCCATGGAATCACCGGGACAACCGGCAGATCCCAGGGCCTCGCCTCGCCCTCCCGATCCGGGGCAGGGTATCGCACTTGTGCACGGGGCCCCAGCGGAGTGCTGGGAACCCCGATGCCCGGAGCTTCCTCGACAGGAATTTAGCAGGGGACGTGCCATAAGCGTGGATCGCCGTAACTCCGTGACAACACAAGCGGTGATTGCCTGTGAGGCATGCCAGACAGACGTTATTTCGTGCACGTCTGGATACCAACCTGTATCTGAAATATGCGCGGACCAAATGGAAAAAAGATGGTGCGATGCGATCCGGGCGTAGGCTGGCAAGAGGGTGGCCAACACTTGCGTGCAGCAACGCGCCGCCAGCTCGGCTGGAATGCCGGGAGGGGGGAAGTGCGCGAGCGGCGCCTCGAGGACTACAGCAAGAGCTGCACCGGGTTCTCCAGGATCTTCTTCAGCTCCTGGAGGAAGCGGGCGCCCATGGCGCCGTCGATGATGCGGTGGTCGAAGGCGCCGGTGAGGCGCATCCTCTGCCGCACGGTCACCTGGCCGTTCAGGACCACCGGCTTCTCCTCGATGGCCCCCACCGCCAGGATGGCCCCGTGGGCGGGATCGATCACGGCCGTGAACTCCACCACATCGTACATGCCCAGATTCGAGATGGCGAAGGTGCCGCCCGAATATTCCTCGGGTCGAAGCCTCCGGCCGCGGGCCCGCTCGATCAGGCTCTTCGCCTCCCGGGCGATCTCGCCCAGGCTCTTGCGGTCGCACTCGCGGATGACGGGCACGATCAGGCCGTCCTCCAGCGCGACCGCCACGCCCATGTGGACCCGCTTGAACAGGCGGATCCGGCCGTCGGTGTACGTGGCGTTGATGGCCGGGTGCCGCTGGAGCGCCAGGGCCGTCGCCTTGATGATGATGTCGTTGACGCTCAGCTTCTCCGTCTGGGCGTCCATGGCGTTGAGCGACTTGCGGAGCTCCAGGGCCGCCCCCATGTCCGCCTCGACGGTCACGGTGAAGTGGGGGATGGGCGCCTTGCTCTGGATCATGCGGGCCGCGACGGTCTTGCGGATGATGCTGAGTTCCTTGTCCTCGAACTCCCGCTCGCCAGGAGGCACCTCGGCCCCGCCCAGCCGCTGGGCCTGGGCGGCCACGTAGGCCTCCACGTCCCGCTCCAGGATGCGCCCGCCCGGGCCGCTTCCCTTCACGTGGGCCAGGTCGATCCCGGCCTCGCGCGCCATACGCCTGGCGATGGGCGAGGCGGGCACCCACCCCGCCTCAGGCGGGGCCGCCGGCGGGGCAGGCGCGGGGGCCGCCGCGGCCGGAGCCGGCGGAGCCTCCGGTTTGGCCTCGACCTTGGGGGCCGCGGGCGCCGCGCGCACCAGGCCGGAGATGTCCTCGTCCGGCTCGGCGATGACGCCGATGAGCTGGCCCACCGGCACCGTCTGTCCGTCCTCGGCCAGGACCTTCCTCAGGACGCCGCTGCCGAACGCCTCCAGCTCGATCTCGGCCTTGTCGGTCTCGATGGAGGCCAGGACGTCGCCCCCCTGGACGCGGTCCCCTTCCTTCTTCAGCCACTGGATGACCCGTCCCTCCGTCATGGCGTCGCTGAGCTTCGGCATGATGACTTGGAATGGCATGGTCGGCTCCGCTGCGATTGAAAATGCCAAACTGACGACCCACAACTGACAACCGGATCCACCGGTGTCAGTGTTTCACTGTCGATGCGAAATTTTCAATTGGCCTATAGGGCCAGGGCCTGTTTGATCCCGGCGATGATGCGCGCCTTGTCCGGGGTCTTGGCGCGCTCCAGGTTCCGGGCGTAGGGCATGGGGGCGTTGGCGCCGGTCACCCGCACCACCGGGGAGTCCAGGTAGTCGAACGCCTCCTCGGTGATGAGGGTGGCGATCTCGGCGCCCAACCCGGCGAAGCCCGCGCCGGCCTCCAGGACCACGGCGCGGTGCGTCTTCTTCACGGAGTTGAGGATGGTGGTCTTGTCCATGGGCCGCAGCGTGCGGGGGTCCACCACCTCGACGGAGATGCCGTCCTTCTCCAGGTCCTGGGCGGCCTCCAGGCCGCGGTGCACCATCCCCGTCCAGCCGATCACCGTGACGTCGGTCCCCTCGCGCACCACCTCGGCGACGCCGAGGGGAATGGTGTATTCCTCGTCCGGCACCTCGCCCTTCACCCCGTACAGCGTCTCCGACTCGATGAAGATGACCGGGTTGTCGTCGCGGATGGCGCTCTTCAAGAGTCCCTTGGCGTCCTTGGGGGTCGAGGGGCGCACCACCATGAGGCCCGGGACGTGGTAGAAGTAGGACTCCATGCTCTGGGAGTGCTGGGCGGCGAGCTGCACGGCCGGGCCGCCGGGGCCCCGGATGACCATGGGCACCCTGAACTGGCCGCCCGACATGTACAGGATCTTGGCCGCGTGGTTCACGATCTGGTCCAGGGCCACGATGGCGAAGTTGAACGTCATGATCTCCACCACCGGACGCAGGCCCACCATGGCGGCGCCGATCCCCACGCCGGCGAACCCCGCCTCGCAGATGGGGGTATCCACCACCCGCTTGGGCCCGAATTCCTCCAGCAGGCCCTGGCTGACCTTGTAGGCGCCCTGGTAGATCCCGACCTCTTCCCCGATGAGGAAGACGCGGGGATCGCGCCGCATCTCCTCCCGGAGGGCCTGGTTCAACGCCTCGCGATATGTGATGATGGCCATGTCAGGCTCCGCCTTCCTGCATTTCGGATTTCGGATTGCGGATTTGGGATTTATGACTCATTTCGGATGGCCCGTTTCTCTGAGCCATTCTTGGCTCGCAGCTCTCGGCTCGCCTTTCCCAGTCTCTGTCCTCCGTCTCGGCGCTCGGCGCTAGACGCTCGGCACTCCGCTCTCGGCTCTCTCAGACGTACACATCGGTGAGGAGCTCTTCCAGGGGTGGCTCCGGCGAGGCCTCCGCGAAGCGGACCGCCTCCTCGATGACCTGGGCGATCTCCTTGTCCATCTCTTTGTACTCGGCGTCGCTGATGATCCCCTCGCTGCTCGTCCGATCCCACAGCAGGACGATGGGATCCGACTTCTTCCATTCCTCCACTTCTTCCCGCGTCCGGTAGAGTGCCGCCGCGGGGTCGCGCATGGAGTGGCCGCGGAACCGGTAGGTGCGCGTCTCGATGAGGGTCGGGATCTTCTCGCGGCGGGCGCGCTCCACCGCCTTCCCCGCCGCCTCGCGGACGGCCAGGACGTCCATGCCGTCCACCTGCTCGCCCGGAATCCCGTAGCCCGCGGCCTTCCTGTAGATGTCGGTGACGGATTGCGTCCGCGCGAGGGCGGTCCCCATGGCGTACAGGTTGTTCTCGCAGATGAAGACCACCGGCAGCTTCCACAGGGCGGCCATGTTCAGGGACTCGTGGAAGACGCCCTGGGCGGCCGACCCGTCGCCGAAGAAGCACAGGCAAACCTGGTCGCCCCCCTGGTAATTGATGGCGAAGCCGATCCCGGTCCCGATGGGCAGTTGTCCTCCCACGATCCCGGTCCCGCCCATGAAGTTGCACTCTTTGTCGAAGAAGTGCATGGAGCCGCCTTTTCCCTTGCACAATCCGTCCAGGCGGCCGAACAGCTCGGCCATGGCCCGCCGGGGATCGGCGCCTTTGGCCAGGGCGTGGCCGTGTTCCCGGTAGCCGGCCACCACGTAATCATCCGGACGCAGGACGGAGATGGCCCCCACGCAGGAGGCCTCCATGCCGACATCCAGGTGGAGGAACCCCCCGATCTTTCCCTGGGCGTACATCTCGGCCGCCTTCTCCTCGAAGCGGCGGATGAGGAGCATCTGGTAGAGCAGATCCATCATGACCTTCTTGTCCATCGCCGGCTTCCTCACGATGTCGGAGGCCGCCTCAACGGGCGAGTTGCTGGAACGCTTTGGCATGCTGGCTCCTCCGGGAGCGGGGAGTGGGCGGGCCTCTCGACCGATGTGCCGGCGGGGATTATAGCCAATGAGGCCGAGTATGGAAAGACGAAACGAGGAGGGAGGATTGCCCCGAGGGGTGCGCCGGAAGGGAAGACCCCTGAACTTCATGGAGGGTTCGCGCCCGCCCTCTCTCGGTCCCCGCGGTCCGATGGCTTGCGGGCTCGAGCCGAATCCTTTCATCCACAGGGGCGATGTGCCGCCGAGGGAGGGATCCGCCGCGACGCCGGAAGAACCCCCGTGCCCCCGATTACGCAACCGGCGCGGCGAGAGAAACGAATAATTTCATGGGCGTCCCCCATTCACGCTCACACGCACGGCCTGTGTCCGGCACCCGCCGGCTAGTGATCGACCGCCAGCATCACGCTGGAGGCCTTGATGACCGCATAGGCCGGCTTGCCGACGGAGAGGCCCAGATCCGAGACCGACTTCTTCGTGATGATCGACACGACCTCGAGGCCGCCGGGCAGCTCCACGGTCACCTCCGCGTTCACGGCCCCTGGCTCGATCCGCTTCACCACGCCCTTCAGGGTGTTCCGCGCGCTGATCTTCACCGCCCATCCTCCTTTGTCCGACGAGAACATGACCGCCGGGCCGGTCGCCGCACCGCCGGGACTCTTGCGCGCTCGCTTCAGATGTCAGGAGGCAGTATGCCCCATCAAGCATGGTTTCACAAGGCGCGACCCGGCCATGGCGCCGGATGGGAGGAGAGATCAGCGGGGGATGAGGTGGACGGCAGAGGCCTTGAACGTCGCCACCACCGCGCTCCCGGGTCCGAGGCCGAGTTCGTCGTAGGACTGTATGGTCACCAGGGCCACGAGACGCGGGCCGCAGGCGATCTCGACCCGGTATTGCGCCTCCAGCCGGATGGCGGACTCCACGCGGCCCGCCAGGCGGTTCCGGGCGCTCTCCACGATGGCATGTCCCTCGGCCGGGCGCAGCGTGATGTCCTCGGGACGCAGGCAGGCGAGGACGGCGTCCCCCACCGCGACCTTCCCCAGGGCCGCGAGACACGCCCCTTCCATGCCCACCGTGAGCAGCCCGTCGCGGTTGGCGAGGATGCGGCCGGGGAGGATCGTCTCCATGCCGACGAAGCGGGCGACCTCCTCTGAGGCGGGCCGACCGAATACCTCGGCCGGGGTATCGACCTGGCACACCCGACCGCCCATGACAACGGCGATCCGATCGCCGAGGCGCAGCGCCTCCTCCCGGTCGTGGGTCACGAAGACGGTCGTGCACCCCTCCTGCCGGAGCAGGGACTGGAGCTGCGCGAGGAGCTCGGCGCGCGTCGGCGGGTCCAGGGCTGCAAACGGCTCGTCCAGCAGGAGGACGTCCGGGCGGAGGGCAAAGGCCCGCGCGAGGCTCGTGCGCTGCGCCTCACCGCCGGAGAGCGTGCGGGCCTCGCGTCCCGCGAGGTGGGCGATCCCCAGCCGCGCGAGCCACGTCCGCGTCTGGGCCGCCACCTCTTCCGCCGGCCGGTGGCGAAGGCGGAGCCCCAGAGCCACGTTGGCCTCGACGGTGGCATCGCACAGGAGGGGCTCCTGAAAGACGCAGGCGAACTGGCGGCGAGTATCCAGGAGATCCCGCCCGCCCCGGGGGACAGGCTGTCCGCGGAAACGGACGATCCCGGCGGCGGGGCGTTCCAGGAGGCCGAGGATTCGGAGCAGGGTGGATTTCCCCGCCCCGTTGGGCCCGATGAGGGCGAAGATCTCCCCCGGCCCGACGGCCACGGCGGGGACGTCCAGGACGGTGACCCCGCCGTAGTCCATCCGGAGGTCGCGTCCCTCCAGGATCGGCCCGGTCACCGCGCCCGTCCCCGCTGCTGGATCCAGGTGAGGAGGTAGTTCACCCCGAAGACGAGGACGAGGAGGATCACGCTAAGCGCGATGGCGACGTCGAAGTTCCCCTTGCCCGTCTCGAGGACCGTTGCGGTGGTGAGGACGCGGGTCTGCCCGAGGATGTTGCCACCGACCATCATGGACGCCCCCACCTCCGAGATGACCCCCCCGAATCCGGCCATCACGGCCGCCAGGAGGGGGAGCCGCGCCTCGCGCATGAGCAGCCAGAGGAGCTGGCCCCGGGAGGCGCCGAGTCCGAGGAGCTGGAGCCGGAGTTTCGGGTTGAGCTGCTGGATGGCGGCGATGGTGAGGCCGGTCACGATAGGGGCGGCGATGACGAACTGGGCGATGACGATGGCCGTGGGGGTGTACAGGAGCTCCAGAAATCCCAGTGGGCCGCTCCGCCACAGAAAGATGCTGACGAACAGGCCCACCACCACCGGCGGGAGGCCCATGCCGGTGTTCACCAGCGCGACCAGGAGGCCGCGGCCAAGGAAGCGGGTCAGGGCCAGGACCATCCCGGCCGGGATTCCCGCGATCAGGCTCAGGAATGTGGCGGCCGCCGAGACCTTGAGCGAAAGCCAGGTGATCTGGAGGACCTGGGAATCCCCCGAGAGGATCAGTCGGACCGCCTGGACGATGCCCTGCCAGATCAGCTCCATGGGTCAGGTTTCCCGTTCGCGGTTCGAGGTTCAACGTCTGAGATTCAGACGTCGCGGCTCATCCTCTCGCGGCTCGGCTCTCAGAGGGCTTCCTCGCGCTTGCCCGCGTCGGGGAAGAACAGGGGCTCGCCGTACTTGTCCACGCCAAACGTCTTGATGACCTCCTGGACCTCTGGGGAGACCATGAAGTCGGCGAAGGCCTTCCCTCCGGCGGCATTCACCCGGGGGAACTTGGCGGCGTTGGTTTCCATGACCGAGTAGATGTTTAGGAGGATCCGATCCCGCTCTACGAGGTTCACGAGTTGCACCCGCTTCTGGAAGGCCAGGAAGGTCCCCCGGTCGGTCACCGCGTAGGCCCGCTTCTCCGACGCAATGCCGAGCGTTGCGCCCATCCCCTGCCCGGACTGGAGGTACCAGCTCCCGCTGGGATTCACCCTGGCCTCCCTCCACAGCTTTTGCTCCAGCTGGTGGGTGCCCGAGTTATCCCCACGAGAGACGAAGGTCGCTTTGGACTCGGCGATGCGCTTCAGGGCGTCCACGGCGCTGGCCAGGCCCTTGATCCTCGCCGGGTCGTCGGCCGGACCCACGATGATGAAATCGTTGTGCATGACGAGTCGCCGGTTGAGCAAGAGCCCGTCGGCCACGTACTTTTTCTCGGAGTCCGGCGCGTGAACCAGGCACACGTCCGCCTCGCCCTTGGCCCCCAGGGCCAGGGCCTGCCCCGTGCCGACCGAGATCGTCTTCACTGTGTAGCCGGTCTTCTTCTCGAACATGGGGACCAGGACGTCCAGCAACCCGGAGTCCTGCGTGCTGGTGGTGGTGGACAGGATGACCGCCTGCCCGGCCGCGGCCGGGGCGGGCAAGACCAAGCCAACCACCATCAACGCCAGCGAGAACATCATCCAGGCCGCATGTAGGACAGCCTTCCCGTGTACGCGTCGCATTTCATCCTCCTGTTTCAGGTTTGGACTTCAGAGGAGAGGGGATGATCTCCCGATCAGCCCTGCGGGTGCTTGCTCCGCCACTCGTTCGAATTAGGGAAGAACAACGACTCGCCGTACGTCCCCACGCCAAAGGCCTTGATCAGCCGTTGCGCCTCCTCCGAGACCAGCCAGTCCACGAACGCCTTCGCGCCGGCCGCGTTGGCCCGGGGGAACCTGACGGGGCTCATGCGGATGACGGCGATGTAGTTCAGGAGATCGGGATCCTTCTCCACCAGCACTTGCAGCGTGACCTCTCTCCTCAGGGTAAGGTATGTAGCCCGATCCATCAAGACGTAGGCTTGGCGCTCGTTGGCGTAGCGGGTGGTGGGCGCGTTCCCCGAGGCCCCCTTCTCGTACACCACGTACCACGGCCCCCCCGGCTTGATCCCGGCCGCCTCCCACAGTTCTTTCTCTTTCACATGGGTGCCGGAGTTGTCGCCGCGGGTGACGAAGGGGGCGCGCTGCGCGGCGATCCGCGCCAGGGCCGCCGTCGCCCGCCTCTCCCCCCGGATCCCGGCCGGGTCGGCGGCCGGCCCGAGGACCACGAAGTCGTTGTACATGACGTCCCGGCGATCCACGCCGAAGCCATCCGCCACGAACTTGTCCTCCAGGGCCCGGGCGTGGACCATCACGAGGTCGAAGCCTCCGCGCTTCGTCATCTCCAGGGCCGCCCCGGTGCCCGCGCCCGCGTGACGCACCAGCACGCCGGTCCTTGCGAAGTAAGCGTCCTCCAACGCACCGACGATCCCGGCATCGATGGGTCCGATGGTGCTGGCCATGAGCAAGACGTCCTTCGGTTCCGCCGGGGATCGCCCCATCCGGGGGGAGAGCGCGCTGCAGCCTCCCAGGGCGACTGTCGCCAGCACGAACCACATTCCAATCGCCGGGGCCCTTTTTCCCGAATGGCTCATCCACCACCCTCCTGTATGGTCTGGGGAGACGAAAGGGTTCTTTCGGTCAGCCGCGGTCTTGCCGCATCGGTGCCGCCGGATGAATCGCCGGAGAGTCTCGGGCAGAGGATGAAGCGGCTGGCGCGCTCCGAGGTTCCGCTCAGGACACCATTCGGCATTGGGCTGTTTCTATATGCTTTGATGGACATAGTCAAGGGCAAATGGTCCCAGCCTTTCTTCGCACCCGAATCCCGCCGGCTATGCGCCCGGCGCCGCGGCTTGGAGTCAGTGTGGAGGGGCAGCGCACGAGGGTGTCTGCAGGGGCAGGCCAATCGAATGCCGGCCCCGGCGCCTGCGTGGGATCGCCCCGGACGCGGGCGGTGGGACATCAGAGCGGTTAAGGTGCCTGCAAGAGCATCACAGTGAGGCAGACGGGGATCCTCCCCCGCAGGCACGCCTGCGGGGGAGGTCATTCCGGGGTTGACATCTGAAGGTCGTTACTTCTTCTCGTGGTCATATTGGAGATACACGACGTGGGTCTGGAGGTACTCCTCCAGACCATGCTTTCCATCGGCTCCGCCGATCCCGGACTTGCGCCAGCCCGCGTGGAAGCCCTGCTTGGCCTCACCGTTCTCGCGGTTGATATAGGTCTCCCCGAACTTGATCTCCCTGCACACCCGCATGGCCACGTCGAGATTCTGGGTATAGATCGAGGAGGTCAGGCCGTACTCACAGTCGTTGGCGAACTCGATCGCCTGATCAAGATCTTTGAAGGTGGTTATCGGGAGAACCGGTCCGAAGACCTCCTTCTGCATGATGGCGCTCTTGTGGTCGCAGTGGGTCAAGACCGTGGGGGGATAGTAGTACCCGACTTTCCGATCGGCCCGCTGGCCGCCGAGGACGAGTTTGGCCCCGTCCTTCACGGCCTGCCGCACCGCGGCGTCCACCTGCTCGAGCTGCTGTTGGCTGACCAGCGGCCCCATGTCCAGATCGGCCTCGGCGAGCGGGTCGCCGAATTTGGTGTTCTTCATCGCCGCCGTCACCCTCGCAATGAAGGTATCGGCGACGGCCTCGTGCACGTAGACCCGTTCGGCACAGTTGCAGACCTGCCCGCTATTTCTGATTCGCGAATCCCGAATACACCGAGCGGCCAAATCCATATCCGCATCGGGCATGACGATCGCCGGGGCCTTGCCCCCCAGTTCCAGGGAGACCTTCGTGACGTTGTCCGCCGCGGCCCGCATTGCCGCGATCCCGCCCTCGACGCTGCCAGTGAGGCTGACCAGGCCGACCTTGGGATGGCCCGCCAGGGCGGTCCCCACGGTCGCGCCGGACCCGGAGACCACGTTGAATACCCCTTTGGGCAGCGACGATTCCGCGACGATCTGCGCGAACTCGAATGCATTGTTGGGGGTTTCACAGCTCGGTTTGATGACGATGGTATTGCCGGTGACCAACGCGGGCGCCATCTTGCGGGCGATCAGGAAAAAGGGGAAGTTCCAAGGCAAGATTCCTGCCGTCACACCGATCGGAAGTTTGAACAGGAAGATGTGCCTCGTTCGGGCGGTCGCTCTGGATGATCTCGCCTTCGTACCGGCGGGCAAATTCCGCCATGTAGTCAAAGTAGTCGGCCGCGTTGGCCACTTCGCGCTGCGCCAGCGGCAAGATCTTGCCCTGTTCCTCAGAAATGGTCCGGGCCAGGTCCGGGCCATGTTTCCGAATGCCCTGGGCAATCTCCCGCAGATATCCGGCCCGTTCGATAGCCGGGAGTTTCGCCCAGGCCCCTTGCGCCGCTTCGGCCGCGGTGACGGCCAGCTCCACATCCGCGGCCGTGCCCGCCGGGACCTCGGAGATCACTTGTTCCGTCGCAGGGTTTACCACAGAGATCATTCTGCTGCTGGAGTGGGACACGAACTTCCCGTTGATGAATATCTGATACCGTTTCATCGAGAATCCTCTCCTTCCATGTTGTCGGGGGTCAGCATTCCGACCACGGCTGCAATCGTGTACGACGGCGCGCCACCGGCCCCCTTTCCTGCCCTACAGATTGAAGACGACGAGCCGTTCCTCGGTCATCTCCCGGATGGCGTAATGCGGGCCCCTCACGAATGGGGCGAGCTGCCAACCCCTACCAGCTCCGCAGGCGAAGGTCTATTGCAGTTCCCTGTCCCCTGCTACGGGCGGATGGAGACGCGGCGCATCCAGAAGTACGGGTCCAACGCCCACAAGGATCCATCGCAGCCCACCCCGCTCTCTTTGATGCCGATGTGCGGCAGAGGAATGAAGGTGCCGCCGGGCGGGTTATTGACCAGGACTTCACCGAACTCGAATTCCTCGGAAACCCGGGCGATGACCCGGGAATCGTGCGTAAACAAATACGAACAGAGGCCGTAGTCGGTATCGTTGGCGGCCGCGATCGCCTCACTCAGATCGCTGAAGGTGTAGACCGGCAGCACAGGCCCGAAGATTTCTTCGTGGCGTAGGCGCATGTTGTCCTGCGCATGATCCAGCAGGGTGGGCATGATAAACGACCCCGCGGACAGTCCCTCTGGAACCTCTCCGCCGTACAGGAGCTGCCCGCCTTTATCGGTAGCGTCCTTGATCAGATCGAACACCCGCGCCCGCGCAGCGCCATTGATCAGCGGGCCCATGGCATCGCCCATTTCTTTGCCCCAGCCAACCGTGACTTTCTCGACATACTTGTGGAGAAGACCGACGAACTGGTCATGTACGCTCTTGTGCACATAGATGCGGTTGATATTGGCGCAGCCTTGGCCGCAGCAACGGGTCTTGCGAGTGGCCATGAACGCCGCGGTGGTCTCCAGATCCGCATCAGGCATGACGAGGGCCGGCGCGTTGCCGCCCAGCTCCAGCGAGAAGCGCTTGATCGACGTGGCCGCCTCCAACATGACCTGGCGGCCCGTCTCGGACGAGCCGATCAGGGTGACCAATCGCGGGATCTTGCTCTCGTTAAGCGTCTTACCGACTACCCCGGAAGGACCAGCGAGGATATTGAATACTCCCTTGGGAAAGCCGATCTTCTCGCCGATGATACCCAAGTAGAGCGTGGCCAAGGGTGTGCTGCTGGATGGCTTGAGCACGCAGGTGCAGCCCGACGCCAGGGCGGGCCCGAGCTTAAGAGCAGCGTTTTGCATGGGGAAGTTCCACGCAAGATGGCCAACGGTCACCCCCACGGGGTATTTCCGGACAACGTGGAAAGCTTCGCCGGGCCTCGAGACGTAGTCCGTTAGGGCCGTGCCATAAATCTGCTTGACCTCCTCGGAATAGAAGTTGAGGGTAGCCGCCATTCCATTGCATTCAGCCTCGGCTTCCGGGTAGGACTTACCCACTTCGCGGGCCAGTAGATCGACGAGCGTGTCCCGCTCAGCAAGGCAGGCATCGCGCAGCTTGGCAATCCAGGCCAACCGTTCGTTAATGGAAGTCTTTGACCAGGTCTTGAACGCCGTCTGCGCAGCTTCGAGCGCATCGATCGTCTGAGCCTCATCGGCGGCACGGACAGTCGCAATCACCTCATCGATTGCCGGATTCACGACATCAAAGGGCCGACCCTCGCCTTCGACACACCTGCCATTAATGTACTGGTTCGTTGCCATCACTCTCATGGCCTCCTCGCGAACGAAGCAGCGCGGGGAGCGGTGTAACCATTATTCCGCGCTGCGTAGTAAGGGTCGCCTCGGGGGCCCGGGCGACCGCCTCGCGCCGGCAGGGATCGACGTCCTCGAATTCCGCTTGGCCGACCCGCCACTCCCCGCCGATCAGCATCGGGATGCGAGCGGCGTCCGTCTTCCCGGGGCGCTTCGTGAGCTTGCTCGTCATCGTGGTTCCACCTTCTCTCTGTTGTCCAGGGCTCACTCCGGAGGCATTGGCGGCGGCAGTGAATGGCGGCAGGCCGCTTCACTGACGCCTGAAACAAGGGGTCGGCCGGCGCGCGGGTCGGCCTTCGGCCGGAGGCCGGACACGCGTCAGAGTCCGATCACGACCGACTTCACCTCCAGGAAGGCCTCAATCCCCTCGGCGCCGCACTCCCGGCCCAGTCCGCTCTCTTTCATCCCGCCGAACGGGATGTGTGTGCCGACGGGGCGCGGGTCATTCGCCCCGATGATCCCGTACTCCAGGCGCTCGGCCACGCGGAACACGCGACCGACGTCGCGGGTGAAAAAGTAGGCGGCGAGCCCGTACGGCGTGTCGTTGGCGATCCGCATCGCTTCCTCCTCGGTATCGAACGCCATGACGGGCAGGACCGGGCCGAAGGTCTCCTCGTGCATCACGCGCATGTCCAGGTTCACCCCGGTGAGGACCGTCGGCTCGTAGAAGTAGCCCTTGAGACCATCGGGCTGCACGGGCCGGCCGCCGACCACCGCCGTCGCGCCTTTAGCCCGCGCGTCCTCGACGTGCTCCGCCACCTTGTCGAAGCCGGCCTTGTTGATCAACGGCCCCACCTCCACGCCGGGCTCCAGCCCGTTGCCGACGCGCAGTTTCCGTGTGATGGCGGCGAGCCGCTCGGTGAAGGCCGCGGCGACTTTCTGCTGGACGAGCACGCGGTTCGTGCTGGTGCAGACCTGTCCCGAGTTGCGGAAGCCCGACACCACCGCGGCCGCGGCGGCTTTGTCGAGATCGGCGTCCTCGAAGACGAGGAAGGGGGCGTGACCGCCGAGCTCCATGGACACGCGCTTGACGGTGCCGGCCGCGTGCGCCAACAGCACCTTGCCGATTTCCGTGGAGCCGGTGAAAGTCACCTTCCGCACGAGGGGGTTGGTGGCAAGCTCTTTCCCCATCCCGGCTGAGTCGGTGCCGGTGACGAGGTTGGCGACGCCCTTGGGAGCGCCCGCCTCGGACAGGATCTTGAAGAACTCCACGGCGATGAGGGGTGTCACGCGGGCCGGCCGGGCCACCACCGTGCAGCCGGCCGCCAGGGCCGGCGCCAGCTTGCGGACCAACAGAGTCCCCGGAAAGTTGAACGGGGCGATGGCCGCCACGACGCCGACGGGCTGCCGGAGCGTCAGGATCCGGCGGGTAGGGGCCTCAGGGGGAATGATGCGGCCCATGATCCGGCGTGCCTCCTCGGCGAACCAGACGCTCTGCTCGGCCATGCTGTCCACTTCGGTGCGGGCCAGTGCTAGAGGCTTGCCGTTCTCCTTCGTCAGGGTGACCGCCAGCTCCTCCCGGCGCGCGGTGATCAAGCCTGCAATTTTCTGCAGCAGCTTGGCCCGCTCCTGGGGCGGGGTCTCCGCCCAGGCGGGAAACGCCGCATGGGCAGCCTCGATTGCCGCTCGGGTCTCCTCCTGCCCTCCGTCGGCGACCTCCGCGATCGGCTCCAGTGTGGCCGGGTTCCGGACGACGAAACGCTTGCCGCTGCGAGCGGCGATCCATGCACCGTGGATGTACATATCCGCTGTGTACGTCGTGGCCTGTTCCAAGGTGTCGATCCTCCTTGTGGGGTGTAGGGGGTCATGGCAGCGTGCGCGGTGATCCACCGGATGCGGCCGGTTACCCACTTCCACCGGCCTGGCAGCTCTGGCGACTCCGGTGGGAGCGGGATCGGTGCTTCCTGCGTGGGGGAGCATATATGCTTTAAGAAGCATATTCAAGGCAAAACATCCACCTTGTCTGAAAATGCATGTGAGTTACCTGAAGATGCGCTTGAACTCGCGCGCGGCGGCCGCGTCGAGGCGCTGCTGGAACTTCCAGTATTGCGCGAGGAACCGCTTTCCCCGCGCCGTGAGGGCGGCCCCTCCGGTCGGGCCGCCACCCCGTTGCCGTTCGATGAACCGGAAGCCGGCGGCCTCCTCCAGATCCCGCAGGTACCCCCAGACGTGCCGGTAGGACATGCTGAACTGCTCGGCGGCCGCCTTGATGGAGCCTCGGTCCTCAATCGCCTGCAAGAGTTCCGCCCGCCCGGCTCCGATCTTCACCCGGTCGAGGAAAACCACCCAGACGCGCAGTTTGGGCTTCATGACGCTGCCTCCGAAAAGAAGAGAAGGGTCCTGCGATGACGCGAGGCGAGTCTATCCCAACTCCACATTGAAATGGAAGGGTCCACGCCATGGGTGATTCGAGAGGGCCTCCGGGCGGCCGGGCTCCGGAGGGGCGTGGCGGGGAGCCCAATGGCCAGCGGTCATTTATCGTGATGACGAATGCGTCACCGTAATTTCGGCCAGAAGCACTTGGCAATTCAAGAGGCCGGGCGGAGTTTTTCGGACTACAGCCCGAGGGATCAGAGGGGCGGGGGTGGTCGGCTCACCTTGCGGTCACTCCAAGAGCCCCGAGAAACCTGTTGACGGCCACCCACTATACTGAGAGAATTTTTTCCGTGCGCCGCCGACTGTTTCTTTGTCTCCCCCTGCCCCAACCAGGAGTAAGCCCATGAGCCACGGGCTGATTCGCAGTGCGCCCCTCTTGATAATCCTCGCCAAAACGTTGGGATGCTCTGCACATGTGAAGACTGTTGTTTTTGTAGGAGGCGAAAGGCGTGATCATGCAACGGAGTCGTCGCGAGCTGCTCAAAGCCGGCATCGGTGTGGGGGCCTCGATCTTCCTGCCCTCTGCCAGACTGCTCGCCCAGGCGGCCCCCCTGATACAACGGAAGATTCCATCGACCGGCGAGAGCCTGCCGATCATCGGGATCGGGACGGCCCGGCGCTACGAGGCGATTACGACGGAGGCGGAACGGGCGCCCCTCAGAGAGGTGCTGCGCCAGTTCAAAGAGATGGGGGGGAGAGTCATCGACACCGCGCCGTCGTACGGAACCGCAGAGATGGTGGTCGGCGATCTTGTGGCGGAGCTCAACATTCGAGAGTCGCTCTTCATCGCGACGAAGCTGGGGGCCCACGGCCGCGATGCCGGGATCGAGCAGTTGGAGCAGTCGTTCAAGCACCTGCGCACGCCCAGGATCGATCTGATCGCGGTGCACAACCTGCAGGACACCCAGACGCAGCTCCGCACCCTTCGCCAATGGAAGCAGGCCGGCCGCGTCCGATACGTCGGGATCACGACGTCTTTCGAGCGGCAGCACGCGGAGTTCGAGCAAACGATGAAGGCTGAAGCGCTCGACTTCATCCAGGTGGACTATGCGCTCGACAACCGGAAGGCAGATCAACGGATCTTGCCCTTGGCGGCCGATCGCGGGATGGGAGTGATGATCAATCTGCCGTTCGGACGGGGCCGGCTCTTTACGGCGGTGCAGGGCCAGAGTCTGCCGCCATGGGCCGGGGAGTTCGATTGCACGAGCTGGGCTCAATTCTTCCTGAAGTATATCGTGTCGCACCCGGCCGTCACCTGCACCGTGCCAGGGACTGCGAAGAGCGAGTACGTCGCCGACAATCTTGGCGCGGCGCGTGGGCGCCTGCCCGGCGCGGCGATGCGCCGCCGCATGGAGAGCTTCATCGATGGGCTGTAAGGTGCAGTGGTGACCGCATGTCGGGATGGGGGCGTTCCCAACCGGACTGAGCGCGGGGGTGGGAGATGACCTGCCAGCCTATCGGCGGTAGGTCCAGCACAGATGGCGCGGCGTACCGGCTGCTCCGCCGGGCCATTGACCTGCGGCCTGACGAGGTGCGGGGGCTTGTCTGGTCATGGCTGTACATCTTCTCCGTGCTCTCCTCCTATTACATCATGCGGCCGATCCGCGACGAGATGGGGGTCGCAAGCGGGGTTGAATCCCTGCCGTGGCTTTTCACCGGAACGCTCCTTGGCATGATGCTGGTGAACCCCCCGTTCGCGGCGCTCGTCGCGAGGCTGCCACGCGTGCGTTTCATCTCCGTCGCGTACCGCTTCTTCATGGCGAATCTCCTGCTGTTCTTCCTGCTGCTCAAGGTTGCGACCCCGGAGCAGAACATCTGGGTGGGCCGCATCTTCTTCATCTGGACCTCCGTCTTCAACCTGTTCGTGGTCTCCGTCTTCTGGGCCCTCATGGTGGACGTCTTCGATGCCGGGCAGGGGAAGCGGCTCTTTGGCGTGATCTCGGCCGGGGCGACGCTCGGAAGCATCCTGGGCTCGAGCCTGACCGCCACACTTGCGCGCCATGTGGGATCCACCTATCTGCTGCTCGGGTCGGCATTCCTGCTCGAGATTGCGGTGTTCAGCGTCCGGCGTCTGTCCCGTCTGTCGGAAGCGTTGCGCCTGCGGCCGGCCGCGCGCGGCGTGGAAGCGCCGATCGGGGGCAACGTCCTGTCGGGCTTTACGCACGCCTTTCGCTCGCGCTACCTTCTGAATATCAGCGTGTACATGCTGCTGTACTCCATCACGTCCACCTTCCTCTACTTTGAACAAGCCACCATCGTCAATCGCAACTTCGCCGATCGGGCGGCGCGCACCACGTTCTTTGCGCAGGTGGATCTGGTGGTCGACGTTCTCACGCTGGGAGCCCAGCTCTTCCTGACGGAGCGCCTTCTGCGGGGACTTGGCATGGCCCTGACGCTGACGCTGCTTCCGGCCCTCAGCGTGTTGGGCTTTGTCACGCTCGGTCTGACACCGACGGTTGCGATCATTGTGATGTTCCAGGTGCTGCGGCGCACGAGCAATTTTGCCGTCGCCCGGCCAACGCGCGAGGTCCTGTTCACCGTCATCCCACGCGAGGACAAGTACAAGGCGAAAAGCTTTATCGACACGGTCATCTATCGCAGTGGCGATCAAATTGGCGCCTGGTCGTATGCGCTGTTGTCGGCACTGGGCTTGAGCCTGACCGGGATCGCGCTGGCGGCGGTCCCACTCTCGGCCGCGTGGCTGCTGAATGGCTTCTGGCTGGGTCGTGAGCAGGAAACGATGGGGGCGGCGCAAGAGCTCCTATCACGAATGTCCGTTTAGGACCCTTCCCAGCCATGGGAACGATTCGCATCAAGACGGGCCACGAGGGCCACAGCGGCGCCGATGGTTTTCTCATGGCCGACAGGACCGGAAGGGGGGGGGACTCAATTCGGTGGAGTCAATGCTCGGTTTTCGCGTGGGTGATTTGATTGAGGAGGATTCCGATGGATGCGAATGACGTGAAGAAAAGAAGCCGCCGCGAGTTCCTCGAAACTGCCGGGGCCGTCGCGGCGAGCGTGGCTCTGGCTGGTATACCGCTCGGGGCGCGGGTAGCGGCCAGTGCGAACGGGCCCAGCATGAAGATCGGCGTCATCGGCTCGGGCAGAATCGGTGGCACGCTCGGCGGGCTCTGGGTGAAAGCCGGCCATGAGGTATTGTTCTCCGCGCGCAATCTCGACCCGGTGCAGAAGCTGATCGCAGGCCTCGGGCCGATGGCGCACGCCGGAACGCCGAAGGAGGCGGCGGTTTTCGGCGACGTGATCCTCATCTCGGTGCCCTACGGCGCGCTTCCGCAATTGGGCCGGGATCTGGCGGCCGACCTCAAAGGCAAGGTGGTCCTCGACACGTGCAACCCAAACCCCGGGCGCGACGGGGACATGGCCGTGGCGGCGCGGGCCAAGGGGACGGGCGTGGCCTCGGCTGAATATCTGCCCGGCGTGCGCCTTGTCCGCGCCTTCAATACGGTGGGCTCCGGTGCTCTCCGCAGCGAAGCGCACCGCGCAGGGGATAAGGTGGCAGTCCCGCTGGCCGCCGACGACGAAGCGGCCCTCAAGATCGCCATACAACTGGTACAGGACGCCGGGTTCGAGCCGGTCGTGGTCGGCCCGCTCGCCCGCGCCAAAGAATTCGATACCGGAACGCCGGTCTACGGGAAGGCCCTTACCGCAGCCGAACTACGCCGCGGCCTCGGAATGGGTTCCTGACAGGACGAGCCGAGTAAATTAGCCTCAATCAGAAATTCTTGAACCGCCAAGGCCACCCAGCCCCAGCGCTGGGTACCCGGGTTGCCAAGAACACGATGTTCGCACCTCTCCACCCGAGCATGCGAAAGCGCGCTCTTGGGGCCTTCAGAGGCTTCGTCTTTTTCCCACAATGAGTCTTTCTGGTCTTGGCGTTCTTGGCGCCTTGGCGGTTGATTATTTCGGATTGGAGTTAGATCGTCCGAAAGGTGCACATGGGGTCGGGGCCGGCTTTAATCGAGTGCCTAATCAAGTGCCTGGCACTGGATTTCACTGCATTTCATAGCTCCTCAAGAATTCATCGAATCATCATCCAATGGACGCGCGCCGGTAACAAGCCTCTGGCATGAGCTGCCTGTGTCTGCGGACCCCCCCACACACCGAGGTGCGGAACCCCTCTTCTTCGGTCGGGACTGCCGGCCTGCCAGTGCGCGGTCAGATGGCGGAGATGCACACGACGGCGGTAAGGGGTGGACGATCCCGGGAGGCGATCATGAGCAGTGGCTGTGTCGAAGTCCCGGGTGAAGGCCTTCAAACGGTTTCCGCGCCTGCGTGTCCCATGTTGCGGTCTGTGCGAGCCAGGCCGATGTACCCCGTCCAAGGTTACTGCGCTCTCGGCTGCTCCCCGGGCGGCTTCATGATTCCGAGCATCGCGGAGTTCCGCGAGTTCTGTTCGGGATCAGGATTCGCCGCATGTCCGTGGTTCAGGAGCGCGCAGGACAGCCTCCCGGCCATGCCGGAAGGGAGAGGGCAATGATCTGGCCGTATATCGCAATCGTGGCGGCCTTACTTTTCGGGTTGACCCTTGGTGTCCTGCTCATGTTCCTGTTGCAGGTACGGGCCGGGGGGCACTGAGCTGCGACCCACCCTCCACCTTTGCGCCCGGTGGACGCCCAGGAGTGATGCTCCATCCCCGCGGCCGAGTGTTGAGGGCCCCCAGCCGCGTCGGGATCCAGCTACGTCCTCCCTCTCTGGATTACGGTGATAGGTTGTGTCCGCGCCCTCGCTCGTTGTCCCCTTTCTCGGGTACCCTCCGGCTGCGGAAAGGGCCCGGGTGGGGGCCTCGGCGCGGCAACCCTCGCTCCCGCCCTCTGTCATATCCCAGCGTCCATCGGGCCTTCGGCCCGCGCGCTAGAACACCCGATCGCCCCGAATGCTCGCCTGCCGTGATGCCGCTGTGATACCTGTGGCCGCAGGCAGGATGCCCGAGGCGGTCGCAAGATCCACTGATCGCCGGGGAATTTCCTTGCCCTGCATAGCGGTCCCTTTCTATGATGACATAGTGTGAGTGCTCGGGTGGGGCCGAATCATCCGCCGAGTCGCCCCACAGAGGAGCAGGGTAGCGGTCACTCTCGACCGTCGAGGAGGCGCATGGGAACGATCCTGGTTGTCGAGGACGAGCCGGACATCGCGGAGCTGGTCAAGTACCATCTGGAGAAGGCGGGCCTGCCGGCCCGGGTGGTCGGCGACGGGAAGCAGGCCCTGGACCTCATCGTGCGCGAGCAGCCCGCCCTCGTCGTGCTGGACCTGATGCTTCCCGGCTTGGACGGCATGGAGGTCTGCCGGCGCCTCCGCGGGAGCCCGGCCACCCGGGGGATCCCGGTGATCATGCTCACCGCCAAGGCCGAGGAGGTGGATCGGATCGTGGGGCTGGAGATGGGCGCGGATGATTACGTCCCCAAGCCCTTCAGTCCGCGCGAGCTGGTCGCCCGGGTCAAGGCGGTCCTCCGGCGGGCGGCCGCGCCCCCGGAACCCAGCGAGGCGCCGGTGACGGTGGGGGATCTGCGTCTCGATCCCGCACGCCACGAGGTGACGAAGGATCGTCAGCCTGTCTCCCTGTCCGCCATGGAGTTTCGCCTCCTGGAATTCTTCCTGCGCCATCGCGGCCGCGTGTACAGCCGGGCGCAACTTCTGGATCAGGTCTGGGGGCAGGACCGGTTCGTGGAACCGCGGACCGTGGACGTGCACATTCGTCGCCTGCGCGAGAAGATCGAGGATGACCCGCGGAAGCCTACCCTGATCCTGACCATCCGCGGCCTGGGGTACAAGTGCCGCGAAGAGGAATGACCGATCACCAATGACCAAATCCCAATCGCTCTGAGTGCTTGGTTCCATTGGTCATTGGCCCCTTGGTCATTGGTCTTTGAGCCATGAGGTTCGGGGTTGCAACGAAGGCGATTCTTCCCATCGCCGCGCTGATCGTCTTCAGCCTGACGCTGGTGGGCCTGTATCTGGAGAGGCAGCAGCGGGCTGTTGTCGTGGCGCAGGTGGTTGCCCGGCTCGAGGCCGAGGCCTCACTCTTGTCTCGCGAGGTCGGGGCCGCGGTCTTGCAGGGTGATCTCTGGGCGCGCGAGGCCGGGGGACGAGCAAAGGCTCGGGTCACGGTGATCGCCTCCGATGGACGGGTCCTGGCCGATTCTCAGGAACCCTCGATCCAGATGGAGAACCACGCCACCCGCCCCGAGGTGGCAGAGGCTCTGGCGAGGGGGAGCGGGCATGCGCTCCGGTACAGCCAGACGGTGAAGCGGGACCTCTTGTACTTCGCCCAGGCCATTCCGCAGCCCGATGCGGGTTTCGTGGTCCTTCGCCTCGCCGTTCCCATCCAAGAGGTCATCCTCGGCTTCAGCCGGTTTCGGCGCGATTTCCTGGCGGGCGCAGTGATCTCCCTTGCCCTGACGGTCGGGATCGCCTACCTCTGGGCCCGCCGGATCACGCTGCCCCTGCGGCAGATGGCCGGGTTCGCCAAGAGCGTGGCGCAGGGGGAGCTGGCCCGGCGACTCCCCGTCCGCACGCGCGATGAACTAGGCGAGCTGGCCGGGGCCCTGAACGCCATGGCGGCCGACCTCGACGGGACGCTGGGCCGCCTGGAAGCCGAGGGGCAGCGCATCCGCGCGATCATGGAGAGCATGGCCGAGGGCCTCCTCGTCATTGACGCGCGCGGCCACATCTCCCTCGTCAACCCTGCGGCGGAAGCGTTGTTGGGCCTGAAGAGAGGGGCAGCCTTAGGTCAAACGCCCCTGGAGGCCGTGCGGAGCCACGAGCTGGACGACCTGTTCAAGGCGGCGGCCAAGCGAGAGGGTGCCGCCAGCGCCGAGATCACCTTGACCTATCCGCGCCGTCGCATCCTGGCGGGAACGGCGGTGGCCATCCGGGACGCGACGGGCGCGCTCCAAGGAACGGTCGTCGCCCTTCGCGACATCACGCAGCTCAAGCGCCTGGAGGAAGCGCGGATGGAGTTCGTGGTCAACGTGTCCCACGAACTCCGCACTCCTCTCACGGCCATCCGGGGCTATGCCGAGACACTCCTCGACCACGGCCTCGAGGACCAGGAGGAGGCCCGGAAGTTCCTGGAGATCATCCACCGGCACGCCGAGCGACTGGGGCGCCTGCTGAACGAGCTTCTGGACCTCTCCAACATCGAGCTGGAGCGGAGCCCGCTGTCCATCCGGCCGCTCTCCTTAGCCGAGGTTACCCGCCACGCTGCGGCGATGCTTTTGCCCCAGGCCGAGCAGAAAGCCATCCGTCTCGTCAACGCAGTTCCTGATGATCTTCCACCCGTCCTGGCTGACCGGGACCGCCTGGTTCAGATCCTGGTGAACCTCATTGACAACGCGGTCAAGTACACTGCCGAGGGTGGCACGGTGAAGGTCAGTGCTGCTGTGCTGCCGTCCGAAAGTGCTGCCGTTTCCGAACTGCAGCACGTCGTCGAGATCGCCGTCGAGGATACCGGCATCGGGATCCCCGAGAAGGACCTGCCCCGGATCACCGAGCGCTTCTACCGCGTGGACAAGGCCCGCTCCCGCGAGATGGGTGGGACCGGCCTGGGGCTGGCCATCGTGAAGCACCTCGTCCAGACGCACGGCGGCAGCCTCGTTATCGAGAGCGAGCTGGGGAAGGGGACGCGCGTCCGGATCACCCTCCCGGCCGCCCCCTCCCCGCAGGCTTCGACAGCGTAGCCGCCCTTTCAGAGATCCCGCCGGGGAATTCATCCAGATTGCGCGGAAGGCTTACGGGGCTTGAAGTTAGAGGGGTTGGGGTTGCAGAACACGGCAATGGATACCATAGGACGCAACCCCCGCGCAACTGAAAACGGGGGGACGTGTCCAGGGCCAAGGATTCACCGAATGAGGAAACGAGAGTGGCACCCTTCACTGAGGCTATCTCCCCTCGAGATCCATACCAAGGGTGCCTCCTGGGGAGATCGGGGCAAATAGACGCCACAGACGCAGCGACAGGGGCCGAAAGCGGGCATGTGGCAATCGGCTGAGCGGGAAGTCCTGGGACAGTGACGCCGGCGCTGGGATGGTGCCGACCTCGGCAGGAGAGACGCAAGGGGCGATGCGCCAGTGAACCCGGGTTGCCGTGAGAGTCAACGCGAGGGGGGCAGGGGCCGTGCAGGGGTCTTCAAAGCAGGACCCCACGAGGAATGGCAGGGAAACCTTGGGGGAACGAGACCAGAGCGAGGTGCACAACATGGCGAAGCATGTAAGCGCCGGGGAATGCGATCGGGAAGTCCCACCGGGACAAGAGCCCCCTGTGCAGACAGGGACACCTCTACACCCGGTGGATACGAGGGAGGAGGCAAGGCCGATGGTCTACAACATAGACGCGGATAATGGTCGGGCAAGGGAACCTGGAGACGGAGTACTGCCTGGGTCCGGATTAGGCGCGGACATACATCGGGACGGTCTTGCGGACAGTTCCGGACAGTCTTCGGGACAGTCTTCCGGACACCCTTCTGGACAGGTGCGGACAGAGGAAGTGGAAGAGGGTGTCCAGAACACCGAAGTGAGGGTAAACCCCTACGAAGAATGGCTTGCGTCTGTTTTCGCGAGATGGCGTGAAAAATTCCACGATGTCCCGGATGACCGGTTCAACCGTGTGGTTGAGGATTTGAGGGTTCCGCTGTCGATCTCGTCTATAGCCCGCAGCCTTATAGAAGAGGGCTACGGTGCCCACCTCTCTCCGATCACGGTGCGTACGAGGTTGACAAAGTTTCGTGATGCCATGGGCTGGCCGAAGTACAGCGAGCAGATTGAGGCACCGGAACCGGCTGCGAAAGAAGACGAACCCGATGAGCCGATCGAAGGCGAGCCGGCGCTCAAGCGGTTGCGCTGGTTAACGCGAATTCAGCACGCCAGGGTGAGGAAAGGGCTGAAACTGGAGGGACAGCTGGGCGGTATGAACCTGGCGACGACGGCTGACGACATAAAATTGATGAGTGACCTGCTGGACAAGGAGCTTGCGATTCAGCTCAAGACCGGTGAGGTCAAAGCCGCCCCGCAGCAGGTGAAGTTGGATATTCCAGGCATCCCGATCCATGAGCCAGCGGAGGCCATGAGAGTGGTTCTCGCGTACAGAAAGATCAAGTCCATACTTGCAGAACGAGCGGCGGCACTCCCGCCACCGACAGGTGGGGGTGAGAAGAAGGCAGAGCCATGACCGAGGAACAGTTTTGGCAAAACGTCATGGTTGGTGACGGATGCTGGTTATGGACGAGAGGCAGAAGCGGAGCCAGAACCGGTGAAGGTTATGGGAACGTTTGGTTCAGCGGCCGGGCTGAAAAAGCCCACCGCGTCGCCTGGATGCTCACGTACGGCCCGATCTCGCCGGACCTGGACCGGCTCCGTTCTTGCGACAGTCCACCCTGCTGTCGGCCAGACCATCGGTTCGTCAGGAGGTCGGCAGACGGCATGAGGCGTATCGTGGTAGGGTGAACCAGACCTAACGTCTTGAAAACAAAAGGTGGGCTATGACTTTGCTCGAGTAGAGGCTGGGTGACGCTTCCCAAAGCTCAGTACCATACACATGTATGGTGCAGCCGCCTGCACGTGAACGTCCCCTGTGCTGGTAGGCGCTCGCCCAGGACTCCGGCCAGCGTGAGGCCGCTTTGCGCTCCCACAACGGGCTGAGCGCTGCCAGCTCGAATGCTGGGGAGTCGGCTGCCACTCTGGTTGCCCTCAAGCAGACCCGCCCCTTCCATGCGCCTGGTCCCGGCAGAAGTCGCCCAGCCACATGTCCCCCATTTGGCAGGAGTCCGGCGGGTTGCCTGCGTCGGCGAGGTGCCGGCCCGCTTTGGTGGTCCGGCCGGTGCGCCGCCCAAGGTCCCGGCGGTGCTGATTCTGCACGGCAGCGGCGGCGTTGACGGTCGGGGCGCCTTCTATGCACAGGCGCTGCAGGACGCGGGCATCGCCACCCTGGAAATCACGATGTTCCGGCCGGCCGGGCCTTTGGGATTGACCTTTGGGATTGCCACAGGGATTGCCGTTGACAGGCTACCACGGCAAGCATAGACTCCCTTCGGTCCCGTGGTCCACACCGCGTTGTATTTGTAGCTTTGATCGCCCTTCGATCATCAGCGAAGGCTTGAGAAGAGTGCAGGGCAGCGGGCATGTAGGCGTGTACCTCGAAGCGGGACTGGTCAAGGGACCCACGGGAGCGAGTGGGTGCGACTCGCGATAGGCCGGAGAGGACGACGGAAGGTGTGGAGGGCGGCGTTTTTTGTCGCCTTGTTCGGATTTGCCGGCTTCGTCGTTTCTGACGTTGTGTTCGACGCCTTGAACGTGGACGACCTTGAGGTGTTCGGGTTCCCTGACGATGATGTGACCTTCGTGGGAAAGACGACGGTCGAGGATCATATCAGCCCCTTCTTCGGCCGGGATCTTCCCCCGCGGATTCGTCTGGCCTCGTTCCCGTTTCCCTATTGGCGTTCCTCCAAACCGAACCACTCGACAACCCTCCCCGGAGGGATCCCGTTTGTGTCCGGCGTAATTCTCTGCTCCCTCGGGTGAACCTCCTCCACGAGAAGGCCGACAGTAGTTCCCCGGCCGATCCTGCATAGACGCCACCCTTCAAAATACAGTTGCGCACGCTTGGCGAAGCGCCCCGAACGCGTTCGCCTCTTGTCCTGTGCCCTATTTGTTTGCCTTTCGTGTCGTTTGAGATTCTCCCGCTTCGCGGATGGCTGCGGATGGGACCACAGGGTACCGTCCTGCCCACCTGGGGAGGAGGGACTGGGGGGTGCCGTGCCGAGCGCAATGGTCCAAGCATCTTGCTGCCTCCTACCGCGACAAGGGTCCGGGCATCGCCTGCACCATTGCGCTCGGGACCAATTTTGTGATGAATATGGAGACTCCCACGCGTTTACATCGATCCGGCGAAGCGCCAATTCAGACTGCCTGCGCTAGCTTCTCGATCCGCGCAAGTTAGACTCGGCTGAGTGTGTTTGGCGACCCGGGACGTACGACGAGTTGATGAACCTTTGAGTTGGGGAAAAGCAGAATGTGCGGGATCTGCGGTGTCGCACTCCTAGATCCGGACCAGCGAGTTGATGAGGAAGTTCTCGTGGCTATGCGGGATACGCTGGCTCCCCGGGGCCCCGATGAGGCCGGGCTATACCTTGATGGGAACGTGGGTCTTGCCTCCAGGCGGCTCAGCATCATCGACCTGGCCGAAGGTCATCAACCTATGGCCAACGAGGACGGATCCGTTTGGGTCGTTTTCAATGGAGAGATCTATAACTTCAAGGATGTGCGGCATTTCCTACAGGCCCGTGGGCACACATTTAGGACGAATAGCGATACAGAGGTCATTCTTCATGCGTACGAGGAAGAGGGCCTCGACTGCCTTGACCGCTTTAATGGAATGTTTGCGTTCGCGCTCTATGACAAGAACGCTCGACAGCTCTTCATAGCGCGTGATCGGATAGGCGTGAAGCCTCTGCACTACATCTGGGATAGCCAGCGATTCATGTTTGCCTCGGAGATTAAGGCGTTGCTACGGGATCCCAGTGTTTCCAGAGAGCTGGATCCTCTTTCCCTGAGTAAATACCTCACTTACGAATATGTCCCGGCTCCACATTCGATCTTTCGAGTCATTCAGAAGCTTCGAACCAGGCCACTTGCTCCTGCTTGACATTACCCAGGGCAGCCTGACGAAGCGGAGGTATTGGGACATCCCACTCTTCGATGACAATCTCGGATACAAGCGGGAAGACGACTACACGGAGGAATTACTGTACCGTTTGGAAGAGTCGGTGCGGCTCCGGCTCGTCAGCGACGTCCCGATCGGGATCTTTTTGAGCGGCGGGATTGATTCCAGCACTGTTGCGGCCTTTGCCAACAAGCATCATGGTTCACCCATTATTGCGTTCACCATCGCATTCGACGACAAGTCATTTGACGAATCAGCGTATGCGACCCTCGTTGGGCGGACCCTTGGTGTGGACCACAGAATCGAGACCTTCAATTCCCGAAAGATGTGCGAGATCCTTCCGCGCGTCGCAGACACCATGGACGAGCCATTGGGAGACGCGTCGATTCTGCCTACTTACCTGCTTTCTGAGTTCGCTGCCCGTCATGTCAAAGTGGTAATGGGAGGCGATGGAGGGGACGAACTATTTGCAGGTTACCCAACGTTCCAAGCCCTAAAGCTGATTCGATACTACGACATCCTTCCCCACGAGATCCGCGGGTATATTCTTAAGATTGCGCAGGCAATGCCGGTTTCGCACCGGAATTTCTCATTTGATTTTAAGCTCAAGCAACTCCTGCGCGGGGCCGGTGTGTCTCGCGAGATTATGTTCTTCCTCTGGATGGGTTCTTTCAATGAGCGCGAGAAGCGCGATCTATTGACCGAGGAAATCTGGAATCAGATCAAGACACAGAATACTTTCGAAGATCTCTTTGACTACATCAAAGGAAGCAATCTCAAGAACGAAATTGAACGGGCCTTGTACCTCGTGATGAAACTCTACCTCCAAGATGATGTCTTGGTGAAAGTTGATCGAGCGAGCATGGCCAACTCACTCGAGGTCCGCGCACCCTTCCTAGATTATACTTTTGTGGAGTTTGCAGTTCAACTACCTACACTCCTAAAGCTGCGAAGGCTGACGACCAAGTACTTGTTGAAAAGGGCTGCGACTTCGCTGCTTCCCCGAGAGATCACCCACCGGCGTAAGAAGGGGTTCGGGATTCCAGTGGGAAGATGGATTCTTGGTGACCTTCGCGAGCTGTTCCAAGAGTATTTGGGGGAAGCGCGCATCCGGCGCGAAGGTATTTTCAATCCAGTCTTCGTAAAGCGATTATTAGATGATCATCTGGCGCGACGTGGCGACAATCGAAAGCTATTGTGGACACTGCTGACCTTTCAACTGTGGCGTGAGAGGTGGCTGCCTTCCTAATTCCCGACAGCGCGGAGCCTCCGCCCGGTATCCGAAGCCTTTGATTCGACTACCTTGCGCAGACGGCGCGGTTCGGTTCCCTTGCGCCCGGATCTAAGAGAGGCCTCACATCACTATCGCTCGCTCCAGCATCGATTGCGACACCATTTGACTTCTGGAAATCCCCGGCTATCGGACGCCATGCAGGTTGGAGAATGCGAAATAAAGCGATCTCCCGTGACGGTTATTTTCAGCATCTTCGCCATGGTGCATACTAATGGTGCATACTAACTGATCTCTACTATGTCCAAGGGGCAGGGTACGCCATGAACTTTGTTCGTCACTCTTTGAGCCCTTCCGGCCCCGCAACATGGCTGACCTGATTCACTTCAATATAGAGAAGATGGGCGGTGTCCCGATCCCCCGGAACACCAGGGACTTCCGGCTGCTGAGCCCCCGGGCCTTGACCGAATTGGCCAAGCTGCGGGAGTCACACCGGTTCTTGCGGGGCTTAGTGCCGTGGATCGGCTTTCCGCAGACGCAAATAACGTACGACCGCGGCGAGCAGGTGGCAGGCCGGACGCACTACCTTTGGCACAAGATGATCCGTCTGACGTTCGACGGGATTGCCTCGATGCCCGTACTGCCGCTCCGGCTGGCCTACGTCCTCTCGCTGCTCCTCTTTGGCGTCTTCGTCGGCTACGTGGTCTATGTCTCGCTGCGGCATCTCCTCGTCGGAAGCGACCCCGTTCCGGGGTGGACCTCGCCCATGTCAGCGATCGCGATATTCGGCACGATTCAGCCGCTGCATCTCGGGGTGCTCGGCGAGTTCATTGGACGCATCTATGCGCAGGTCAAGCAGCGGCCGCCCTACGTTGTGCAGGAAGTGAGACGGCTGCGGCTCGCCGACGAGGGACCGCGGCCGTCCCTCCTTGCGGCTGGCCCGGAATTGGGTGTGGGTTCTTCCGTGGGGAGAGACGTCATATGACTGTCCTTGTTTCGGAGGCTCATGTCGGACCGCCGGCTTGGCGCGCCGTTCGCCCGGCGCAGGTGGCTTTGGTCGGGCTGGTGGCACTGACCCTGTTCCGACTCTGGTATTCGACGCGGCTGGAGCTGGTGCCCGACGAGGCCTACTTCTGGCTGTGGTCCAAGCATCTGGCCGCCTCCTACCGCGACAAAGGCCCGGGTATCGCTTGGACGATCGCGCTAGGGACCCGCCTGTTTGGGGACACTGTGTTCGGGATTCGGGCCCTGGGCGTCCTCCTCAGCGCCGCCACCGGGTGGCAGCTGTTCGTGCTGGCACGCCGGCTCTACGACGATCGAACGGCCCTCTGCTGCCTGGCGGTGGCGGCGGTGATGCCGCTGCTCGCCGTCGGGTCCGTCGTGATGATCCCTGACTCCTTGAGCGTGTTCTTTTGGGCCTGGGCAATCAACGTGCTCTGGACTTCGCTCGAAAGCGGAAAGATCCGCCATTGGATCGCGCTGGGGGTGATCATCGGGTGCGGGTTTCTTTCGAAGTTCACCAACGGAGTCCAGCTGGTATGTATTGCGTGGCTTCTCGGCTGGTCGCGGCCGCACCGGCACTTCCTGTTTAGCCGACAGAGTCTCGCGCTGGTCGCTGCGTTTGTCATCACCATCCTGCCCATTATCTACTGGAATGTTGAGGTGGGCTGGGTTCACGCCGCGGCGCTCCACTCGCGGAGTGGGGTCGAGGATTCCTTCCGGGTCCATCCCAAGGAGCTGTTCCGCTTCCTGGGCGAACAGGCGGGCGTGGTCTCACCTTTGCTCATGGTCGGTATGGTCGTGGCGGTGGTGGGGATGTGGTGGAACCGGTCTCACGAGGTGCGGGTGCGTTTGCTGCTGAGCCAGTGTGTTCCCGTCCAGGCAGTGTTTATCTTTTTCAGTCTGAACAAAGCAGGCAAGAGCAACTGGGTTGCTCCCGCATTGATTACCGGCATCATTCTGCTGGTGGTGTTTTGGAGAGAGCTTATCGCCCAAAGACCTCGATGGCGGTGGGCGGTGGGCGCCGCCCTTGGCCTTGCTTTCCTGATGACTGCCTTCCTCCACGACACGGCGATCCTGCACCTCCCACGGAAGTTGGATCCACTGGTCCGCGCCCAGGGCTGGGTGGATTTTGCGGCACATGTGCAGCGGGCGCGTGTACAGCACAAGGCCACTCTGTTGATCGGCAATCACTACTCCCAGGCGAGCATGATGCAGTTTTATCTGCCGGACCGCCCTCCTACCTACTTGCCTCCCGAGCCATACGGGAGTACACAGTTCACCCTCTGGCCAGGCTACCGGGTGACCGCGGAAACGCGCGCCCTGTATGTTACGGACTCCCTGAAGGCTCCGCCACAATCACTCCTCGACCAGTTCAGCGAGTGTTTGCTGGTGGACGATTTCTGGTCGCAAGATGGCGGCCGACCCAGGAATCGATTCCGCATCTTCCTGCTCCAGCGCACCGATACTCGTGCTGGGACGCGCGGTTGCTCGACGGGTTCCGCTCCCGCCCGCGGCTGATTCGGTGAAGTCCCGCCGTCTTCCTGCGGGGCGAACGCCATCCGTTCAAGACAACAATCGCTGCCACGTCCGGTGGTGTCCGTCCGTGCCGTGGAAGAGTCTGCCCGCCCCCTTCCTCGCAATTCGGCGAGAGAGTACTGTGCGTCGTTTTTTGCCGATGAGTCGCGGCAGACCGGTAATCGCGGGAAGGGGGGAGCCGGCCTTAGCCCCGCAGGCGCCAGAGGGAGAGCAAACCGGCTGCCCCGAAGACGAGATTGGGCAGCCAGGCGGCGACCAGCGGAGGGAGGGCGCCAGCCCGGCCCAGTTGAATTCCCAAGACGAGGAGTACGTAGTACACGAATCCTGTGGGAACGCAGGCCCCCACCCATAACATAACCCCTGCCCTGCCGGTTCGCAGGCCGAAGCTGACACCGATGAGGGCCATGACCAGACTGACCAGGGCCGTGGCGACCTTGGCATACAGGTCCACGCGGTAGCGCGTGGCGTTCACCCCGCTGCTGACCAATCGCTGGATGTAGTCACGGAGCTGTCCATAGCTCATCTCCTGCGGCGAGCGCGCCACCCGGGCGAATTCTTCCGGCCTCTCGTCCAGTGCGAAGCTCATCCTGCGGAAAGGTTCGATCCGCACGGGCTGCTGGTCCAGCTCCATCCGATACCCGTCATGGAGCGTCCACGCGCCGGCGGCCCACGTTGCCTCGCTCGCGTCCACTCGTCGCAGCAGATCGAAGTTCGGCGACAGCTCGAAGATGCTCATGCCCCGGATGAGGTTCGATTGCGTCTCGATCAAGGCAATGTGCACGAAGCGATTCCCGCGGGCGCGGTACCAGATGTCGCTGTCCTGCGTGGTCCGGTGAGCGGGGAGGTGCCGCACCTCTGTCTGCCAGATATTCAGCGCCCACTCGTTGGTCCGCGGCGCCACGTATTCCGTCGCAGTCCAGGCGGCCAGACTGGCGGCGAGGCCCACACCGATGCAGGGCAGCGCGATCCGCAGCGTGCTCACCTGGCCCATCTTCATGGCCAGGACTTCATTGTGCCCAGCCATGCCCCCCAGGCTGAGCAGGCTGGCCAGCAGGACGGCGACGGGCAGGACCTGGGTGAAGATGTTGGGAAGGCTGAAGAGGTAGTAGCGCAGGATTAGGGCCGGCGGGACGTTCGCCTCCAGAAAGCGAGAAAACTTCTCGAAGAGATCCACGATCACGTAGATGCCCATGAAGACCACCAGGCACAGCAGGAGGATCTTCAGGCACTCGCGGGCGATGTACCGATCGAGCAAGCGCACGACATTCAGCTCCGCTGACCGAGTGCCGGGACACGTCGCGTCGGCGCGGAGAGCGCCTGGCGAAGGGTGGCGGGGAAGAAGTCGGCTCGCACGAGTAACAGGCCCCCCCCTAAGGCGATCAGGAGGTTGGGCAACCACATGGCGATCGCTTCGGGAACGAGTCCGCGGTTCGCCGTGGCCTCCCCGGCGACGATCAGCATGTAGTAGCCCAGGGCGAAGGCCGCCGAGATGACCAGGCTGAGACCCCGCCCCCCCTTCCGGAATCGACTCCCCAGGGGAACCCCCACCAGGGTGAACAGGACGCAGGAGACGGGGATGGCCAACTTCTTGTGGAATTGCACCAGGGGAGGATGGTAGTTTTGCCCCTGCGACCGCAGGGTCGCCGCGCGCTCCCGCAGCTCGGTCAGCGTCAACTCCTCCTCCCCCATGGGGCGCTGGACGGGATCGGCCAGGTTTCGATTCAAGTCCAGGTTCAGGGTGAATTCCTCGAAACTGGACCAACGATAAGCACCGGTGGGTTCGGAGGCGGGCAGGTAAATGGTTCCCTGGCTCAGGCTGAGCTTCATTTGCCGGTTCTGCGGGTCCGGAGTGACCCGGCCGTCTCTGGCGACGATGACCCTGCGTTCCGCGGGTATCCAGTTGTCGACGACGAGGACCCCCTCTAGGCGCGAGGTCTTCGGGTCCACGTGCTCCACGTAGAGGATGAGTCCTTCGAAGTCGCTGTTGAAGACGCCCTCTTGGATCCCGACGGCGGCCTGGCGCTGGGTTATCTGGAACACCAGGTTCTTGAAGGCTTGGTTGCTAAACGGTAGGATCCAGACGGTAATGAGGAGGGTCAAGGCTGACGCCACCAGGCCGAACCACACGGCCGGCCGGGTCAGACGAAAGAGACTCAGGCCAGCCCCGCGCAGGGCTAAGATCTCTCCGTCGGCGCCGAGACGGGTGAAGGTGGTGAGGGTCGCGAGGAGAACCGACATGGGGATGGTCACCACCAGCGAGTAGGGCAGAATGTACAGGAAGAGCTGGAGGACCGTCAGAATCCCGACGCCCTTGTTCACGATCAACTCGACCAAACGCAGGATCCTATTCGTCAGGAGGACGAAGGTGAAGATCATGAGACCCAAGCCGAAGGCCGCAGCCATCTCCTTGAGCACCGCGCGATCTACAAGCGTCATCACGACTCCCAGTGATCGGGGAACAGACCTGGGGGCATTGTACTCTGGGAGGCCGAGCCGGACTAACAGTTTTTCCGACCGGGTGGGGCACTGCCGAAGTAGAGCCGGACGGACTCCTTGGGTCGGAGGGGTGTTTTGCACAACTATGGTGCCGGAGGACCGGCACCAAGGGTATTTTTACGGGCCAGGCAGAGCTGCTGATGCCCTTTACCGGGCAGTGGGCTGCATAAGAACATTCCCCCTCTGCTGAGCAGTTCAACTTCTGATGGCCTCTCTTCCGGGGGGATGGACCGCCAATTGAGCAAACGGGAATCTGGGGTTCATTCCCCAGCAGGATACGCCCGGTGGTGGCAGCGGCTCTCGCCTTCAACATCCGGGGGATGGTCCTTGTGGCGAAGGGTCATCGCCAGTGAGTACTTCCCTTCCCAGTGGAATTCGAGGGCCTTTGGAAAGTCAAAGGGCGCGGGACGGTAGCGGATGAACGCCCGTAAGTCCCCTGCGCGCCGACGGCGCCTCCAACGCACCCCTGCGATACAACAGGCGGCGCCGACAGGAGACCCGAAAACTTGAAACGGTCCGGGCCCGAAGGGAGTATAATAGCACAGAGAGACCAAAAGACACGGCCCAAGGGGGGCCGTCCTGCACCGGCTGGGAGAGGGGCGCCGACACGCGGGGCTTGCTGCTATCGACGGGGCCGCAGAAAACGACAGGAGCCCGATACAGCGCTCGGGCACGGCACAGGGGGACTGGCCATGAAGCACATGACCTGGGCGATCGTGGTGGTGGGGTTGCTGGTGGCGGGCTCCACCCTCCCTGTCGAGGCGGCGGGCGGACGCGGTGGGTTCCACGGCGGGGGCGGGGGCTACTCCGGCGGCGGCGGGTATCACGGTGGAGGCGGTGGTTGGCATGGTGGCGGCGGCGGGTACCACGGTGGAGGCGGTGGTTGGCATGGTGGCGGCGGCGGGTACCACGGTGGACGCGGTGGTTGGCATGGTGGCGGCGGCGGAGTCATTGTCGGTCCAGGATTCTGGGGGCCGTGGTGGTATGACGGCGGATACCCCTACTATCCATACCCTTACTACTCCGATCCGTACTATGCAGCACCTCCTGTGGCCGTCCAGCAGGATCCGTCGGTTTATCTCCAGCAGTCGCAATCTCAGCCCCAGCCGCCGAATTACTGGTATTACTGCCAAGACCCACAGGGCTACTATCCTTACGTCCAACAGTGCTCGCGCGGGTGGATGACAGTCGTTCCGCAGCCGCCCTCGCCAGGCCAGTAGCCGTCAGGAACGCCGAGGCGAGACAGTTCCCCCTGGTAAGTCGGCCACTTATCGGGGGGTTCTCTTTTCGCTTGGGTCACCATTGTGGGGATCTTGAGGGCTCCGGTGCTCGCGGGCAGTTCTGCACATCTCCCGCGACCCTTCGTGAGCCTCCAGGGGATTCGATGGCCTTTGGAAGGTCGAGATCAGGGGGATCGTCCGGCTAGGCTGAGGGGACAGGGCCTTGTCACGCGTCAGGGGAAGCCCACACCGAGGATGGAACCCGGCGTGGGCCTCCCTACTATAACTACTCTGTCCGAATCTTGCTCTTGACCTTCGCGGCGAGGTCCGGCGTGACCTCCTTAATGTCGTGAGCCTCGGCAGCGTGCTTGGCGGCCTGGCGCAGAACGTCCTCCTCCCGCCAGAGACCAGCGCCTTTTCACGGCGCGCCGAATAATCTAGGTTAACGGATGTGGATCGGGAAGATGATGCTGATGCCCGGCGATGGGGGCGGGGGTGCGTAGACGACCGGCGGGGGCGCATAGACAACCGGAGGAGGCGGGGGCTGATACACACGCACAGGTCGGTGGCGCCAATGCTCACGCCGGTTCCGCTCGTCATGCCTTTCACCCTTGGGCCTGCTGCCTTCAGGGGGCCCATGCCGCTCTTCGGCGAGCGCCGGCCCCGTGTATACACCGACGAGCACCAGGGCGAAGGCGAGCGCCACCACGATCTTGCCGACTGTCGAGCCAAAATACTTGGCCTGCGTTGTCGATGTTCTCATGGCGACCTTCCGTTCTTTGAGCGATTCCCTATCGCAAGGGAGGGTTTCCTGTCGTGGCGTAGCTGTACTCGCGATCACTTACTCGTCGTCTTCTTTGGAGCCGTCCGGCTGCGACCGTGGCCGCGGAATACGGTGTCAGCATTTTTCTTCTGCTCGTCCGACATACTGTTGTAGAGAGCCTCGAAGACGGGGGTGAATTTCCTGATGCCATCTGCATGGGCCTCGGCGATCGCGCCATAGGATTTGAGATCCTCGATGGCGGTCATGGCCTTTGCGTTTTCGGTCCTCGCCTTCGTGAGCGCCTCCATCGTTTTCGCATTGTCCCGCATCACTTGGGCGACGTTCTTTCAGAGGTCTTCCTGTGCCGGCGTGATTCCGAGCTTGGTATGAAGATCTTTGATGCGTGCCTCGACGCGGTCGGCTCTGGGGGCCTTAGGAGCGGTCGCCGGACCTGGACCTTGCCCTGTCGCGGCCGGAGCTTGCGTCGTGGTCGCCTGCGCCAACATTACACGCGCTGGGAGCGTCCCAGCCGTTGCTGCTTGGGAGAGGTTGGCCGAGGCCGCGCGCGAAGGAGTTGCGAGTGCGATAGTGGCGAGGAGCGCCGCTGCAACAACGCGTGCGACTGGATAGGTGAACTGATAGCCAATTCGTCTCATGATCTCTCTCCGAGTGAGAGGTTTACGAACTCGCCCACGGGCAACGGTCGCCGTTGACCCCCTCAACCGGCCTCAAGTATCCGGCTGCAGAATAGCCGTGTCAAGCGGAAAGCAAGGTGGGTGGGTACTGTCGTAATTCAGCAAGGCCAGCATTGATCGCTGCAGTCGGTCACCACCAGATTGCCGTCTTCCCCGTCGGCTATGCACGACCCGCATCACAACCATTGTACATTCAGGGTGCCGCCGGACCGGTCCCCGAATGGAACAGTAGATCACCTCTCCCGCCGACCGACATTGGAGAATCACGTTAACCGCCGCCGTGTAGCTCATGGAGAGAGTGCCTCCGCACCGGGGATCTGGGCTCGATGCAGGCCGGCATTCGAATTGGCGGCGAAGGGTCGGAGGAGCGACTCCCAGCGACGCTGATGCCGATGGAGCGAACCACCCGATCCGTCACCGGCAGGCAATGGAAGGTGATGGGTATTGGTTAAGGTGTCGGGGGAGCGGACCGACAATTGAGCAAAATAGTCTATCCCAATCAGGAGCATCTGCTCCTCCGTGAAAGACATTGCTGCCTGCCAATAAATGACCGAACCGTTGAATACGGCTGCGGAGAGGCTACCCGTTGTTTACGGCGGGGGCGAAGGGGGGACTTCAGATTCCTGGCCTAGTCTGATTCCCGGTGGGTCGCGGCGTAGTGTAGTCGCCGAGGCATGCGCCCGACCATACTCGGCTGCATCCTACCACCGACATGACCACATGTGCGTCTTCGAGGTTACTTGAGGCTCTGGTCAAGCATTATCATCGCCCCGCGTCGCCTCCCCATCCTTGAAGCCTAGCTTGCGCAGCTTGTACCGCAGCGCCCGCTCGCTGATGCCGAGCAGCTCGGCCGCGCGGGTCTGCACGCCGGCGGCGCGGGCCAGAGCGTCTTCGATCATCCGCCGCTCCAGCGCCCCTAGCTCGCTGGGGAGAGAGCCGGGGGGCGCGGGGGTGACGGCCGGAGCCGCCTCTTGCAAGGCCACGGGCAGGTCTTCTAGATCGATCACGTCGCTGCGCGTGAGCACCACTGCCCGCTCCACCAAGTTCTCCAGCTCCCGGATATTGCCGGGGTACTCGTACGTGAGCAGCGCGTCGCGTGCCGCGCGGGTGAGGCCGCGGATCGTCTTCGCGTTCTCGCCAGCGAACATCTTCAGGAAGTGGTCGAGCAAGGGCAGGATGTCCTCGCGGCGCTCGCGCAACGGCGGAACGAGGAGGGCAACCACGTTCAGGCGATAGTAGAGGTCCTCGCGGAAGCGCTGCTCCCGCACAGCCCGCTCCAGGTCCCGGTTGGTCGCGGCGATCACGCGCACGTCAACTTTCACCGTGCGGCTCGAGCCCACCCGCTCGAACTCCCGCTCCTGAAGCACCCGGAGGAGCTTCGCCTGCACGGCGGCGGAGATCTCCCCGATCTCATCCAAGAAGATCGTCCCGCCGTTGGCCGCTTCGAACCGGCCCGCCCGGTCCGCGACCGCGCCCGTGAAGGCGCCCCGGACGTGCCCGAACAACTCGCTCTCGAGGAGCGCCTCGGGCAGCACCGCGCAGTTCACCGTGATCAAGGGCTTGGCGCTCCGGGGGCCCTGGTAGTGAATGGCCTGGGCCAGGAGTTCCTTGCCCGTCCCGCTTTCGCCGCGGATCAGCACGGTGGCCGTACTGGCCGCCACCCGGTGCACGATGCTCAGCACCTCCTGCATCTTCCCGCTCTCGGCAACGATCCCCGCCAAGCGGTAGCGCCCGCGCAGCGCCTCACGCAGCGCGCGGTTCTCGGCAAGGAGCTGCTGTGCTTCCAACGCCTTCCGCGTCCGGTGCAAGACCGCGTCGAGGTCCACGGGTTTCGTCAGGTAGTCCACGGCGCCGTCCCGCATGGCGGCCACGGCATCGGCGACGTTCCCGTAGGCGGTCAAGACGAGCACCGGGATCTCGGGGTTCAGGGCGTGGATCTCCCGGAGGAGATCCAGGCCGGACATCCCGGGCATCCGGACATCGGTGAGGACGAGATCGATGGGCTCCGCGCGCAGCACGGCGAGGGCCGCCGGCGCCGAGGCCGCCTCCCGGACCACGAACCCGTGCTTCCGCAGGAAGCCGCCCAAGATGTCGCGCTGCGCAATTTCGTCGTCGACGACCAGGACCCGGGGCTCAGCCATCGGTCCCCTCCGCTGGTCCGGCCAGCGGGAGCCGGATGCGGACGGTCGTGCCGGCCCCGACCCGGCTGTCCACCCGGATCCGTCCCCCGTGGGCCTCGATGATCCGCTGGGCCAGAGGAAGGCCGAGGCCGGTGCCCCCCTCTTTTGTGGTGAAGTAGGGCTCGAAGATCCGGTCGAGCTGGTCCGCGGGGATGCCCGGGCCGGTGTCGCGCACGCGGAGGTCAAGCTGCCCGTCCTCGACGGCCGCGCTCACCCACACGGTGCCGCCCTGCGGCATTGCCTGGAAGGCGTTCATTAGGATGTTGAGGAGGGCCTGCCGGACCTGCGCGGCATCAAGGTCCGCCGTGACCCCGTCCAGCGCCAGGTCCCGCTCGATCGCGATCCCCTTCGCCTGCGCCTCCTCCTGGAGGAGCGCCAGCAACTCCTCGAGGTGCTGGCCGACAGGAGAGGGGGCGCGCGTGAGACGGGGGGGCCGGGCGAGCTGGAGGAACCGCTCCACGATGTCGTTCAGCCGGTGCACCTCACCCTGCAGGACCCCGCCGAACCGTGTGAACTCGGCCTGGTCCTCGTCGGGAGCCAGGCGCCACTCGCGGAGGAGGCGCTGGAGGCCCATCCCCAGCGCGTTCAGTGGGTTCCGGATCTCGTGCGCCACCCCGGCGGCGAGGTTGCCGAGCGCCGCCAGCCGGCGGTTGCGCTGGGCCTGTTCTTGCCATGCCTGGATGCTCTCGAGCGAGCGCCGCTGGTTGAGGAAGATGGCGAGGACCCCGAGGACGCCGACGGCGAGGAGGCTCCCGGCATACACGACCATGTTGCGGCGGTCTTGGGCCCAGACCGCCCGTATGGGGGCCACGGACAACCCAAGTCGGAGGACGCCCATCCGATCAGGCGCGAGGGGAAAAGCCCGGGCCACTTCGTAGACCTCCCCGACGCCGGGCCGGACCAGCGTGCGCGCGGCCACCCCCCGAGTTCCGACGGGCGTCACCTCGGCCGCCTCCCGGGTCCCGACGCGGGCGGGGTCGGAGTCGGCCACGATCTGGCCGGCAGGATCGACGAGCGCCACGTACGCCACGTCCGCCTGCCGGCCGAGCTGCTCGAGCAGCTGCTGGACGCCGACTTGGTCGCGGAACTCGAGAAGCATTCGCGCGTCGGCGTGGACGGCGATGATGCCCGGGAAACTCGCGGCGGGGACCGCCACGCCGTAGTCGCTCCCCTCCCAGAACTTCCGTTCCTGGAGGGCGGGTGGCACGGCCGGCGCTTGCGGCGGGGACGGCTGCGGGCTCCGCCAGCGCCATCCCCACATGAAGGGCATCATCATCGACGGCTCTTCCCGCCCCGGCTGGCCTCCCTCCGGTCCCATCCACCGCCCCATGTGCTCCTGCATCCGCTGGGGCGTGGCGGGATCCATCATGCCCGTGCCCATCCCCCATGCTCTTGGGGAAGACGGCGCCGCGGGCGGCGAGACGGGCGGACGCGACAGCCTGCGGCCGGCGCGGTCCAGGAACTCGATCTTGCGGAGATGATTGCGGGCCACTATCTGCGCCACCTGGCCGGCGTCGAATCCCCGGGCGGCGAGAAGCTGGTCGATGAGCGAGGCGTTGTCCAGCAGCCGCTGGCCGATGAGCTCTTCCACCAGGGCGTTCCCCGCGACGGCGTTCCGCCCGCTGGTGTCCAGGACGTTCAGGAGCGCCGTGCTGCGCTCCCGGAGCTCGCGCTCGAGATCGTGCTGGATCCGCCGCGCATCCAGAAACATGTAGATCCCGACGAGCGCCACGAGGAGCAGCACGGTGAGGATGAGGTGGCGCGGCGAGATGGGTCCCTTCGGGGCGTGCGTCCTCCTCTCGACGCCGTCACGCACGCGTCCCGGTCGTTTCCCCATCATCTCCTGCATCCCTCCATCCCTCGCCCCGTCGCCCAGGCCCATGCCGCGCGACCCGGCTCCGGTCGCCGAACAGACGGGCGACCCTCTGGCGCGACGCCTCCTCCAGGGGGTCGTTCGTCCGGCGTTCGGTCACGTTACTAGAATACGGGATTCATCCGCCCGGTCGCTTTGTCCACCACGATCTTCTCGACCAGCGACCCGTCCTTGGTCACGATCTTCCCTTCGACGGTGTTGGGCGTCTCTGTGACCTCGCCCAGCTTGAGGTTCGGATTGCCCGTGCGGGCGATGTAGTTCTGGAAGAATCTGGGTGGCGCTCTCCTTGGTGAGCGGCTGCCCGGCCGGCGCGTACCCCGCACCCCGCCAGCCCCAGCATCCCGGCCCATACCCCCAGCCCATCATCCCTCGCCCCATGCCGTATCCCCCGTAGCCCCCGCCCATCATCGGACCGTAGCCCCAGCCGCCCCCGTAAGCCTGCGCCTGCTGAACGGACGGCCCATAGGGCCCGGCCATGGCGAAGCTCCCCACACCGATCACGAGAACCGCTGCCAGCACGCCAATCGCAAATCGCTTCATGATGCCCACCTCCGTGTGTCTTGTTGTTCCCGTTACCGGGATCCGCGGCCGCTCCTTGGCGGCCACAGCATCCGCACGCTGGAGGAGAGGAGCAATCAGGGTGCCAGGCTCTGCCCGCACCCTGCATTGGAATTGTAAGCCTGCAGAATTGCGGGAGTCTTCCGTGGGAGGTCGCTCCCTGGCGTCCGTGACGCACCGTCGCCTCTGTCGACGATTCGGTCGAGCGGCATGGGAGCGGAGCGGGCAAGTCCGTGAGATTGGGCGACGAACGGGCCCCACCGGTTCTGCCCGCCCGCGTCGCACTTCGACCAAATGGTCGAATCAGAGCTCCCGCGGCGGGAGGGAAAATCGCCGAACCGGTCACGGTGGGAAAGGCAAACCGGGGTGGGCCGCTGGGGAGGCGGACAGTCATCGCCGTCTCATCCCGACTAGCGGGAGCACGCCCGTATGCCGCTCCCGCGGCCGCGAGGACCGCGTCAGCGGCCCAGACGAGATACGTGACGCTCTCGCGCCCCGCGTAGCGCCGCTTGCCCTCCCGCGTGTCGCACCGACATGGGCGGCTGCGCCAGCAGCTGCAGGATCGTCAGCCGCGTGGGATCAACCAGCCCGCGGCACAGCTTGGCCTTCCCTGGCACCGTGGGTGGATCGGCATGCGCCGCCAAGACCACTCGCATCAGCCGCTCGCGAACCGGACCCAGCACAAAACTCGACATGGCCGACCCCCCCCGGCGTCTCCGCCAGGTCCTGCTTCATCCGATCGAACTCGTCCTTGGTGATCTCGCCGCGGGCGTAGGGGGGCTTGAGGATGTCCAGGGGCACCTCAGCGGCCCCGGATTCCCCGTGGCGCCACAGTCGATGCACCACCAGGACGAGAGCGCCAACGATCAGCCCCCAGAAGAGCCGCATGAACAGGCCGCCCAGCGGGCCCATGTCATATCCGGCCCCACCCCCCCATCATTCCCGGATACATGACGCCTCGCCCCTTTCCGTCCGCCTCCACGGGGCTGACCGCACGGTTACCTTGCCTCCTCGATCATCCGCATGGTCTCTGTCTCGACCTCCTCGGCAACGGCCTTCAGCGCGGCCGCCTGGGGGAACAGGGCGAGCAGGGCCGTGGGGCGGATCATCCCGATCTTCGTCCGGCCGCCCTCCTGGTAGACGGAGATCCGGCAGGGGAGGGCCATGTTGACGGCCATGTTGGCCGTCAACACCTGGGTGGCACGCTGCGGGTTACAGACCTCGAGAATCCGACACGCGTTGGGGAAGTCGATCCCTTTCTCCTTCAGGGTCTGCTGGAGGTTGTGAACGTGCAACACCCCGAACTTGTTCCGCTTGACCGCTTCTTCGAGATCGTGCGCGGCCGTGTCCACGTCCTTCTGGGTGTCGACGACGTACAGCATGATGGTTCCTCCCGTGTTCTGTCAGCGCAGCGTCCCCAGATAGGCAAGCAGGTCCGCGAAGTCGGCATCGGCCATCTGCCAGCGGGGCATGGTCCTGTCCAGCGGCTTCCCGTCGGCATCCAGGCCCTGCGTGACCGCCCGCTGGATCAACGCATCGGTGTATGGGGTGGCCTGCTCCCCCGGCTCGTAGGCGCCGGTGATCAGCGCCTCGTACCGGATGTCGACGGGAACGGCGGTGCCCATCAATCACGGGTCGCCCTCCGCGGCCATCGGATCCGTGACAGGCCACGCAGCCGCCGCCCATCATCGCGAGGGAGGCACACTGCCGGGTGTCAGCGGCACGCTCTGGCCCGGCCGCTGGACGCCACGGTTAGACGGGTTGACTGGCGGAAAGAGCCTGGAGCGAGCAGGCCGTCTGGTATGACCCGCCCGCTCCAGCCGAAGCGGGATGCTGCATCAGGGCTTCATGACCAGCGGGGAGGGCGGGGCCTTGGGGAGCTGGTACTTGATGTACGGAAAGCCTTGCCCCGCGTGGCAGCCGTTGCAGCCCTGGACCGTGTCCTTGAATCCCGTGGCGAATTTCTTGAAGTCCTTGGCCTTGATGGCCGCGTCTAGGGTGTCGAGGTAGGACTTCTCGAAGGCCTTCAGGGCATCGGCGCGGGCCGGCCGCGTCGTCTCGCCCACCTCCTGGATCTCCCGCATCTCCTTCACCATGTAGGCGGCGAGGTCCCAGTTGCCGCCCTTGGCGGCGTAGTAGGTGTTCGTAAGCCGATTGGCGTACTCGATCATGACCGTCCCCAGCCCCGGCTGGATGTCGGCCAGTGTCTTGAGCTTCTCGTCGGTGCTGCCCTTCAGCCAGTCTTGGCCGTAGGCGCCCACGGCCGCGAGGGCCAAGACGACTCCGAGGACCACGAGAACTCGGATGGCGCGCATGATTCCCCCCTCCTTATGTTGTGTGCCGTGCGATCAGCGCATTGCCAGTTGATCACGTAATCGCGTTGCAGACCCAGGCGGACGGAACGACGGGCCTCACTGGCCGTGCCCGCCGGGCGTCCGCCGAATCCTGACACCCGGGTACGCCTAAGGTATAGTCGGGGGCGCACGTGGCGAGAGCGGTCCAACCCACGCGGCCCGGAGCGGTGGGCAGCCTATCGGCAGGAGGACTCTTCCCGTTAAGGAACTCATCCCCCAATCCCTTCTCGCCCTCTACTCTAAACTCCTTGGGGGTGAGTGTCTCACTCATATTGGCACAGAGGGCACTCGCAAAGACATCCTCCTGCCCACCATAGGCATAGGAACAAAGCCGCAAGAAGAACAAGTAAGCAAACGATTAGTATTGAGCAAAACTGCTTCATTTCTCCCGCCACGCTGCCCCCAGGCCTTTGCCTGGTCAGGTACGACTATACTCACGGCGGATGATGGCGTCAAGTACGCTGACTCTCCCAAAATCAGGTGATTCTGCCCCACAGGTCAGGCGGGCGGTGGAACCTGAGATATGGCCCCGTTGGGGCAGAACTCGGCAAGGGGTTTTTGCGCCGCCCTCAAGACTCGCTGGACCGCTCGGCGGGAAATGCCCAGCTCCTGGGCGATAGCCCGGATGGTTTTCCCGGCCTGCCGGAGCGGCAGGACGCGATCTCGGTGGAAGACCCGCGGCGGGAGCCCCAGGCGCTTGCCCTGGAGACGAGCCCGGCACGGATGTCGTAGCCAGATGCCAGGAGCTGGGTGGCGAAGCAATGCCGGACCGTGGGGCAAGTGGTAGGCGTCGGGATGCCGGTCGGCTGGCGGCGACGCCATGGAGGGAGGCATCGAGGCCGGGAGTGTATCGCGCGACCTTGGCGAGTCACCCCGGGACCCGGAGGAGACGCGGGCCTCACTGCTGGAGAGGAGACGGAGCCACACCCGGGCTGGCCGCGGCAGGCGGGCCGCGCCGCTGGCTTGACTCGCGTCCGGAGCGCTCTCCCTAACCCGACCCCATGGGGCCTCCTCCGTCGATCATCACGGGGAGGGGTAATAGTTAAAGGGTACTCCCGGCTTCCTCGGCCTGTCAAGAGGACCTACCGCCAGACAGTCTGCCCGGCAGGGCTGATCGGACGCACCTACTTCAGGCGGGGGGCACCCCTAAGACCCTGGATTCCAACCCGTTGCAGGAGAGTATGCGGGCCTGGACGGAGATTCTGAGGACGACAGCAGCCCCTGGGCGGCATCCTCCCGAGCCTCGGGGTGAGTATCGCCCTCTCGGAATACGGGACCGTCAACGTCCAGCTCCCCGCCGGGTGGCCGACCTGTTCCTCCTGGACCTGGAGCAGCGCCTCTGAGAGGTCTGGGGCGCGGGGCGACCCCGACTGGTGGCCGCCTGCCTGGCCGCGGCAGGCGTAAACAAGCGGACGGTCGTTTAGCCGCCGCCGGTCGTTTATGGCCATTATTAGGCGAAAAATCGTTCTCGGGCTTGGTGAACCCGGCTTTGTTTACACGCACACGCCGCCACCGCTCGGCTTTGTCCCACGCCACAGTTTGTCTTGACCGGACCGGTGATGTGCGATAGCCTGCATTCCAATTCTTCACGTGACGGTTGAAAGGCTGGATGGGAGAAATGGCTAAAGCAAACAAGAATAGCAACACCGGCACCAATGTCGGTTACGGGGCAGAACTTGGATCATCTGATCGCGACCGAGGAAGCATACTACAGCTTCTGCCGATTCGGGATTGCTCGACGAACTCAAATTTCAAGTGACGGGGTAGGAGTCATGGAAGACGAACTCAGACAACGAGTGATTGAGAAACTCCAGAAAGGCGAGGACCTGCCGGCGGAGTGGGCGCGATTCTTGTTCCCGCCGGAGAAACGCGAGTACGAACTCGTCTATCACGGCAAGGAACGCGAGGAGGACATCCTCGCCGACACGCTGGCCGTGCCGCTCCAGCCCGTCCGCACCTTCGGCAAGAATGGTGGTCCTTCGGCAGGCTCAGGGCAAGCTTGGCACAACATGCTCATTTTCGGCGATAACCTGCAGGTGATGAAATCGCTACTCGAAATGAAGACGGCCGGCAGGCTCTGCAATGCCGATGGCACGCCCGGCGTGCGGCTTGTGTATATCGATCCGCCCTTTGCAACCAAACAGGACTTTCGCGGCACACAAGATCAAAAGGCGTATCAGGACAAGATTGCAGGTGCGCAATTCGTTGAGTTCCTGCGCAGGAGATTGGTTCTTCTGCGAGAGCTCATGGCATACGACGCATCGATATACGTGCATCTTGATTATCGGAAGATGCATTACCTGAAGATCGCCATGGACGAAATCCTAGGTGAGCAAAAGTTCGTTAATGAAGTCATTTGGCAGCGTACCGCTTCGCACAACGATCCAGGACGATACGGTTCTGTTCACGACACCCTCCTGTTCTACAAGAGCGGGTCGGACTACTTGTGGAACGAGCCGAAGATGGAGCAATCCGAAGAGTATATCGAGACCTTTTTCGTTTATGCGGAGTCTCCGGACAAGAAACGATGGATACGTCTAAAGAATGGCGAAGAGCCACCCAAAGGCTGGGAGCGATATAGGCTCGGCAACTTCGCGAGCCCGCATCCTCGGCCTAACCTGATGTATGAATACAAAGGATACAAGCCACCGGAGAACGGCTGGAAGGTTGACATACATCGGATGAAAGAGATGGATAGGCAAGGTCTGCTTCATTTTCCAAAAACCAAAGAAGGGCGTATCCAACCAAAGCAGTACCTAAAAGACACGCTCGGCAATAAAGCAGTGCCGGATGTTTGGACCGGAATTCCACCACTGCAAGCCCAAGCGGCGGAAAAACAGAACTACCCAACACAGAAGCCCGAGCTGTTGATTGAGAGAATTATTACTGCCTCCTGCAATGAAGGAGACATAGTTCTTGACGCATTTGCCGGTTCCGGAACGACCTGCGCAGTCGCAGAAAAACTTGGCCGCCGCTGGATCGCAATCGATTGCGGCAAATTGGCGACCTACACGATTCAGAAACGAATGTTGACCCTTCATAAGGACATTGGTGAGAAAGGGCCAAGACTTCCATGTAAACCATTCACGCTGTACAACGCTGGCCTGTACGATTTCTCGAAGCTGAAGGAATTGCGGTGGGAGTCGTGGCGGTTCTTTGCGCTGCAACTGTTTCAGTGCCGCGATGAGCCGCACAAGATTGGAGGCGTGCAGTTCGACGGCTATCTGAAGGGCGCGAGCGTACTGGTGTTCAATCACACAAAGAATCCGGGCGCACGGTTCACCGAGGAAACGCTAGAGGAAATCCACGAGGCAGTGGGGTCACGCGTCGGCAACAAGCTCTTCATCATCGCACCGGCGCTGACGTTCGGTTTCCAGCAGGACTACATTGACATGGACGGCGTCCGCTACTACGCGCTGAGGATCCCGTATTCGATTATCAACGAACTGCATCAGCGCGAGTTTACCGCCTTGAAACAGCCGGCGGATGAAATGGCGGTTAACGACACGGTCGAGGCGGTCGGCTTCGATTTCATACGCACGCCGGACCTCAAGTTCAAGTGCGGGGTCGGCAAGCGCAAGGGCGAGCTGTTGCAGGAGGGGGTCATCCAGATTCAGACCTTCAAGAGCGAGGCGGTGGTGCGCGAACCATTGCGCAGGAAGGGCAACCTGGAGACGCTCTCGATGGTGATGCTAGACTATGATTACGACGGTGAGGTGTTCGGCCTTAATGCAGTTTCTTACGCTGACGCGTTGGCCAAGGCCGACTGGAAGGTGCGTTTCCCGCTGGAGTCGTTGGGAGCACAGCTCATGGCGGTGTTCATTGACATCTACGGCAACGAGGCGCGGGTCGTGCTCGACGCGAGTGAGTTCGGCGTGAAGGCCGGTGCGAAAGCCGGAAAAGCAGTGGCAAAATGACGACGCGTGGCGACCGGCGGACGTTCCAAAACGAAGACCTCGTGCTGAAGGTCAGCACAGACATTGACCCGAAGGTGTGGGACGAGACCAGGTACGAGGCATTTCTCGGTGAATTGTGCGGGACGCGGGAGTACCAGAAGGACGCCATCCGTGTGACGTCGCGTTATTTGCTCGGCGGCAAGTGCGCCAATCTCCGGGAACTTGCCAAAGAGAACTTTGATGACAACGACGAACTTCAGCACCGGTACGGTTCGTGGGCCAACATGGAGAGACATCTCCAACTGCCGGATCAGCTTTCCTGTTCGATTGATCTGGCCACGGCGACCGGCAAGAGTTGGGTGCTGTACGGCATCGCGGAGATCCTCCTGGCGGAGGGAGTCGTTGACCGCGTCTTGGTACTGTGTCCTTCCAACACCATCGAATCCGGCCTGATGGAGAAGTTCCGGGCACTGGCCGGCAACGCCGACTTGCGGGATTTGCTACCCAAAGGCGCGAAGATCAGCACCCCTAAGATTATCAACGCATCCGAGAGCATCGTGGATGGGGCGATTTGCGTGGAGAACTACCACGCCATTCTGGAGCATGTGAAGTCGTCCATCCGTGACAGTCTCAAAGGCAAAGGCAGCCGGGTGGCCGTGCTCAATGACGAGGCGCATCACGTCGCCAACGAAACCGCTTCCAACGCCAAGAAGTGGAAGGAGTTCTTGCTGAATCCGGAGTACGGCTTCCGGATCGTCGTCGGCGTCTCCGGCACGTGCTACGTGGGAGACGACTACTTCGCGGACGTGGTTTCCCGGTACTCATTGCGCGAGGCGATTGAGCAGCGCTTCGTCAAGAGCGTGGATTACGTTTCGCAGATGCCGGTTGAGGTTGAGCAAGCTGAGGAGAAATGGCAATTGATTTACAAGCGGCACGAGGAGTGGAGGCGGAAACTCAAAAAGCGCGGTATCCGTCCGCTGACCATCATCGTGACCAAAGACATCCGGGCATGCGAGCAGGTGGCCGAGGAGTTGAGCGACTTCCTCAAAGACTGGGAGAAACTCTCGGCGGAGCAGGCGGTCAAGAAGGTGTTGCCGGTTACATCTTCTCCTAAGCACCAGCCGAATGTCGCTCGGCTCAAGCTCGTGGATAGCCCGACCAGCAAAGTTGAGTGGATCGTGTCCGTCGCGATGCTCAACGAAGGCTGGGACGTGAAAAACGTCTTCCAAATCGTGCCGCATGAGGAACGGGCTTTCAACAGCAAGCTGCTCATCGCGCAGGTTCTCGGGCGCGGATTGCGGCGGCCCGACGGTTGGACAGGCGAAGATCCAGTGGTCACCGTCTTCAACCACGACGCGTGGTCGGGGCGAATCAAGCATCTGGTCAACGAGGTGTTGGAGATCGAGAGGCGTCTGTCATCGTCGGTGATACCGGGTTCGCCGTACCATTTCGAGTTGCACAATCTGGATTACACTCGCGAAGAGAACGTGACGGAGTACACGAAGAAAGGCGAGTACGACCTCCTGAAAGAGGGGTATGTGGATTTGCCGTCGCAAGTTGAAGCCGAGGACATTTCCATCGAGTTTGAACGCGCGGTCACCGGCGAGCACAGCAAGTTCACCACGCGATTGCAGCACAAAACCTACAGCGATGAAGAAATCGCGGAGCAGATGTACCAGCGATTGAAGTCCATTGACGAGGAATCGAAAGACGCCGACGACCCGAAAGACAGGACGAGCTACGCGAGGAAATTCCCACTGGAGAAGTGTCAGGAAATTGTGGAAGCGTCGCTGAAACGTACGAAGATCAAATCCGGAAGGGTTACTGAGGAAAACCGTCAGAAGTTCCTGCAGGCTTTGGGCACGCTGATGCGAAGGTCGGCCAAGCGCGTGGTCTATCGCCAGAAAGCCAAGGCGTTGGTAACCCTAAACACAGCAGAGCGGCAGGGCGAGAGTTGCAGCGCCGCTGAGTTGAGACGGAAGGACAAAGCGATCTTCTTTGGAGCGGGGTGCGAGAAAACCCTGTTGGACGAACAAGTGGAGTTCTTCAACGAGGTCATAGACGAGGACGGCGATTTCAGCGGGGCGGCCGTTCCGGTTGCCAAGACCTTCGACTTCAAGACGCCACTGAATCTCGTCATTGCTGACGCCGGCAACGAACGGAAATTCGTGCGCCTGCTTACCGAGACGCAGAACGCCAACGCGGTTGACTCATGGCTGAAGAACGCCTCACAACGCTTCTATCCCATCGAATTTGCATGGAAAAAAGGGGAACACCCGAAGCGCGGCGAGTTCAATCCGGACTTCTTCATCAAGAAGGGCAACGTGATCCATGTCATTGAGATCAAGGGTGACGAAGAGATCGCCGAGCCATCGCCGGACAACGTGAAAAAGCACGAATATGCCGTCGCTCACTTCGACCGGCTTAATAAGTGGCTAAAGAAAGAAGGTCCGCCCGTGCGCTATCAATTCAACTTCCTGACCCCCAAAGACTACAACCAGTTTTTTCAGAAACTACGCGACAACGACCTCGATGGTTTTCGATCGAAATTGGACGTGGCGCTATCCAAGGTCTCGATATCGTGATCGCTCTGAATTCGAGCGGGATTCCGACCCACGGCACGTCACGTCCCGCAACTTGATCGCGCCTTACCAAGGCGTTACCCATATACAACCCCTCCGTTGTTTACGGCCCCCTTCGCCCCAGCAGTTGTTTACGGGTGCCCTGGCCCGGAATTTCCCCCCTCATCTGGAGCCCATCCTGTTCCGCGCCGGGCGGAAATTCCTCCTGGCACCTTCTTGGTATCCCCGTTCAGACAACCCTAGGCAAGCCGCTTCGTTGCCCCCCTTTGTGGACTCGCTGGAGAGCCGGAAGCCTCGTCCCTCTGATCTCGTCCCGGCGATCCCCTTGCCTCCTCCCCCTGGTTCGTGGTAAGGCTTCTGTCGTCTCTATCCCGGCGAACATCGAAAGGGGGAATTGTGCTCACTGAACGCAGGCTCCTCCCATGGCTAGTTGCGCCCGTCTTCTTTACTCTCGCTGTCCCCCTCCTCTCCGCTTCCCCGCGGTCTCTCGTCGTTACCGTCCAGCATGTGTCTGACGGCGATACGCTCACGTCTCTCGCCGGGGATGGCACGAAGCTCCGCGTCCGCCTCCTCGGGATTGACGCCCCGGAGCGTGGGCACGAGACGAGGCCGCAGTGGGTGCGCGGAGAAAATGGTAGCCGATGCTGAGGCTCGGGGAAGTCGCCCTGGCAGTTCTCATCGTCACTCTGCCTTTTGGCTATTGGCGGGCGGGCGTGCGGCGGTTCACCCTGCCGTGGTTCCTGGCGGTCCACGCCCCCGTTCCTCTCGTCGTCGGGTTGCGCGTGCTGGCGGGACTGGGATGGCGCCTCTCCACGGTCCCAGTCCTCGCCATGGCGTTTCTGGCCGGGCAGATGCTTCGGGGGGAGACTGCACCAATGGTGGGGAGGGAGTTGCTAGGGCAGCCCCCTCCGACCCCTCAAGCATTGCGCCCGGCTCCCCAACATGGACCCATCGAGAGCGCCAACGGGACGAAGGCAAGCAGCACTAATCTGGATAGGGGTTCCGGTGAAGCGTCTCGCCATTGTGATCCTGCCCGTTGTCCTGTGGGCTACCCTCGGCTGGGGCGGGACCGGACTGGAGGCCCCCAACGTCACCGGTGCTACTATCCACGCCTACTTCTCCCCCAACGGCGGCTGCACCGAGGCCGTGGTCGAGGCCCTGGGGCAGGCCAAGATCACGGTCAAGGTCCAGGCGTATTCCTTCACCTCCGCTCCCATCGCCAAGGCCCTGGTGGACGCCCACAAGCGGGGGGTACGGGTGGAGGTCCTCCTCGATAAGAGCCAGCGGACCGAGAAATACTCGGCCGCCGACTTCTTGGCCCACGCCGGCATCCCGACCCGGATTGACGCCCAGCATCGGATCGCCCACAACAAGGTCATGGTGATCGACGGCGCGGTCGTGATCACCGGCTCCTTCAACTTCACCAAGGGGGCCGAGCACGAGAACGCCGAGAACCTCCTCGTCATTCAGAGCAGGGACCTGGCTGCCCAGTACACCCGGAACTGGGAGGCCCACGCCGCCCATTCTGAGCCATACGTGGGTCGAGGAAAATGAGCACCCGAAGAAAGCGATCTGCCACGAAAAGAACTCTCCTCGAATCCCGCCTCGCCTACCATCTCCGCTGCCTGCGGGAGGACGCCACGGACCCGGCGCTGACCAGCCTGGAGCGGTTAGCCTTAATCCGCGATCGCGCACGACGGATGAGAGAGATCCGAGGGACCCTCAGGGGCCGGCTGGCATCAGGACGAAAGCTCCCGTAAGCCCGGGGCCGGCACTTCCCCTGGAACGGGATCCGGTGAAGATCCTCAATGAGGACAAGCTCCGGGCGGCGATCCCCCTCGGGAATGCTCTTCGAAACTCGCCACCTTGTGTACCAGTCATTGGGCACTTACGAATGCCCCGCAAGGCCAGCTCGCACCACTTCGTCGCTTCCGTTGCGAGTCGGGAAGGGACCTTGGCCAGGGGGTGATCGTAACCAATACTTGGGATTTGGCGGCGGACCGCAAAGGGCGGCAGCCCATACAGTATTTTCCGCCCCCCGTGTCACCGAGACGGCGGGCCTGGCTTTCAAACTTAGAGCGGGCACCCGCTGTTGCCAACGATCGGTTCCAGTGATACTGTTTAAGTATGACGCGCCTCTTCCACATCGAAGCACAAATCCCGCTCTGTGGTGACGCGTCCCAAGACCATACGCCTTCCCGCCAAGTTATCTGGCTGCAGGTGGTCACCCTCGCCTGGATGCTGGTCGAGTGCGGCATCGCCCTGGTCTCAGCCTGGCGGGCTCATAGTCCTGCGCTCCTGGCCTTCGGTGCTGACAGCTTTGTGGAGCTGTTGTCGGCCACGGTTGTGCTGTTACAGTTCGTGCCCGCGATCAGCCTCAGCAAACCACGGACCGCTCGCTTGGCCGGAATTCTCCTGTTCGTTCTTGCAGGCGGGGTCACGGTCACGTCGGTAGTAGCGCTGATCAGTGGCGTTGAACCAGATCCGAGTTGGCTTGGGATCGGGGTAACGGTCGCCGCGCTCATCGCCATGCCGCTATTGAGCGGCGCGAAGCGGCGAGTTGCACGGCGACTCCGCAACAGTGCCTTGGCCGCTGATGCCGTGCAGTCGGCTACCTGCGCATATCTCGCGGCCATTACCCTTTTCGGCCTCGCGCTCAATGCTGCTTTTTACATCCCCTGGATCGATCCAGCCACAGCCCTCGTAGCGGTACCAATCATCTGCCTTGAAGGGAGGCGGGCGCTTCGCGGAGAAGTCTGTGGGTGCTGTTGAGTAAAACGCGTCAGCAACCAAACCCTTTCCCGCCAGTGCCCAGTTGCGCCCCCTTGGCGAGCCGTGCACCCCTCGAACTGGGCACATCAGATTGGGCAGCCTAAATCACCCCTCGTGTTTTAGTCGTACTCGGTTTTCTACCATTCCCCATAGCGTAACTACATGATAAGAATGGGGAAGACGTGACCCGAGCTTACACTCGTGCTCCAGGAACGTATTTCTAGCCCCCCCTTGTCACTGCGCCAGGCCGGTTTACCTTGACATCCCCCAAGCGCGTGGATACACTTTTCCTTGAGCCTTCATTCCAGAGAGGTCGAATTCCATCGTCTGAGCGTCAGCGTATGCCAAGTGCTGGTCGCGTCCCGATCGCTTGACCAGATAGGTGTCCCTAAAGGGACGCCTCTTTCCTTACGGAATGCCTCTGCCTTTGGGCAGCAGAGGTCATCAGATGAACTTCAAAGACTGCGACGAAAAGTACTATCTTGAAAGTTTATGGAGTGGCCTCGAATACATCCACGGACAAATAGGCCAGCTACAACAATGCCAGAGGCGAAAACTCTGTAGGACACCTTCTGGCACAGTACACGCCCTAGTATTTCAAGAACTCAGTGGTATTCCAGAACATCACATGATAATGAATTACTTTGTCTGGTATGCGTGCTCCCTAATTGTTTTCCTAAAGCTGTTTGATAGGGCATATTCACCAGGCCAGGATTGGCTAAAGGAATTCTCAAGCGAGAAGAAGTGGCGAGACAAAGTTGCTGCACACACCGCCTACACAGATTCTCGTAAGGACGACAATGAGTATACGAAACAGATTTCGATCTTCATGACCCCCGGATGGAAGGATGATAGATTCGTCGTCGGTTGTGATATTATCGGCGGCCCTGTTGTTGACGGAAAATTCCGAACATCCCCTCATGATTGGAGTTGGTCGATAACACAGGCGCACGAGAAACTTAAGAAACACATCGCGTCAGCGAGTCCGCGCTGAAGCCTCTCTAAACGCCCGCCCCCCGGGAGACTCCCGCGACGATCCCCAGGAGGCCGAAGGGAAAGCGAGATGGGCAACGAGTGGTTAACCGGTTGGCTGTGCAAAGGATGTGGTCTTTCCCTTGGGTCGCCCTCCCAGAATTGGGAGACAGGCGAAATCGAGCAGCTTTACGAGGGTAACACTGATGCGGACGGCACGTTTGTCCGCTGCTTACATTGTGGAGGTAAGAACTACTATGAATTAGACGAGACCCAAGAGGCCCACTTTCGATACTTTAAGGCCGGCACTCGCCTGTTCTATCGATGGAGGCGCAAGCTCGGCTTGCTAGGACCAGACGACTAGAACTAGAACCTGCTGAACCAAGGAGACCTCGAACTGTCCACCTCGCCTTGGGCGGCCAAAATCACCCTTCGGGTTTTAGTCGCACCCATTTTTCGACTCCTTCCGAGCCTGTAACTATTCGCAACTAAAGGCGAAGACGTGATCGTAACCATAACTCGGGATTTCGCGGGGGACCGCAAAGGGAGGCAGCGTATACAGTATTTCCCGCCCCCGTGTTACTGCAACCGGGGGGGGTTTTGGTTGACAGCCCGTGAGCGTTGCGATACCTTTCCACCGATGCTTTGCCCGATTTCTCTCCCGCAATCCAGGGGGTGTTATGCGGAAACCATATAACATCCCGAGCACTTCGGTGCTCTTCTCTAACTCCTTAATTTATCATCACCCATTCCCATTCAGTACATGGGGTATTATGCCGACCCGATACCAGATATAGTTCTTATGCGCAGTTAGCCGTAATCAGCGGCGACCGCAATGAGGAAGGAGGGCCGATGGGAGCGTATGTTGATCATTCCTTCCCACGCGGATTCATTCTGGACGAAGAAAGGGTCCGCAGAATAAAGGACACATTAGAGTCTCGGCTCTCGAAACGTCCCAATCCTATTTCTCCAACCTACAAAGTCTATCGCGGTGATGGCTACTCCTACACGACGCAGCTGATAGATGACGTCACTCGCGAGGACAACGAGGATTGGCGGCGAATTACCCGCCTTGATGTAACCGCCGATGAAAAGGACAAGCTCGAACTGAAGCTTACTTTCGGCGCGAAAGGCGTCGATCTCAACATCATCGGTGATGATCGCGACGAGGTATATTTACTGTTTTCGGATTTGCGTGACTATATCCAGAACGAGGTTGCAGTGGTTCGGGCCGTCCCCGAAGGTTTTGGCGCCCTCGTAACCGTAATCGCGATAACGTTGTTGGTGCTAATATTCCTTGGACCCCTGGCGTATCAGTCGCGTGGACGGAGTCCGGAGGAATACAAGTCGTTGCTCCGGTCAGCTGACACAATTCCGAAACTCAATTTTCTAATCGAAAGCGCCAGAAGGCAGGATCTGGGCCGAATGGGATTTTTTGGCATCCTCGGGATGCTGGCTGTCTTGGTTTTGATGATCACCCACAGCTTTCAGAGGATCGGGGAGTACTTTTTTCCGAGCAACCAGTTCATTTTTGGGAAGCAGAAGCAGGCGTTCGACCGACGGCAGCGTTTCCGCAGCAATCTGTTCTGGGTGGGTATTGTAGGCTTGGCAGTCAGTTTGGTGGCCGGCTTTGTCGTGTGGTATGCAACAAGAACCGGCTGAGCTAGGCAGCGTGACGCCTAACTATCGCATCAACTCGGCCTACCAACGATGCTTCGCTTCGTTGGCAGCCGGTTATATGGCCCGTTAAGCCTTCACGCCACCGAAATCCTTTCCATCCAGTCCCCAGATTCGCCCCGCCCCGCGAGCCATGCCGGACTCGAACTGGGCACCTCAGTTTGAGCAGCCGAAATCACCCCTCGGGTTTTAGTCGTACCCATTTTTCGAGTGCTTCCGAGCCTGTAACTATTCGCCAACAATCGCGAAGACGTGATCGTAACCATAACTCGGGATTTAGCGGCGAACCGCACCCCACCCGTCCCGCCTCTCCGGTTCAACCAGGACGACAAGGGTCTCGTATTTCTAGCCCCCGTGTTTCACGTGTTTACTGCAACGGGGGGCCAGCCGAATGGGGCCTTGACACGGAGAACCGGGTTCGATAGACTCCGCCCGCGAATTCCGGCCTGAGCACCTTGGCAAGATTGGCTTGCTCGACTAAACTGATACACCATTTTCCTCAGGGATAGCGAGATGCCATTTCCGGCCACGGAGAGAATCCTCTATCGGAAGAATCCCCTCGATCGGGTCCTCTGCCAATTGCGCTTCCCTCCCATTCTTCGGATCGAAACCAATGTCCCGGCCGACTTTCAGGAAGCCATAAGATCGCAGTATCCAAACTTCGCTGAAGGGCCACAGCTCAAACTGGAGTTACCACCCGGCCTGGTTCAACAACTTCCTTCCGAGGTCGTAAGCCAATTAGTTCAAGGGCCAGTGCCAACGACGAAGAATTACGAGTTTGCCTCGGAAGACCGTGTCTGGAAAGTCAACTTGACTCGCACCTCTCTATCACTCACCACAACGCACTATGAAAGGTGGGAGCTCTTTAAGAATCACCTCGAACAACCACTCAAGGCCCTCACCGATGTCTACAAGCCCGAATATTTTTCTAGAGTCGGCCTTCGCTATGTGGACATAATCCGCCGCTCCACCTTGGGGTTGAATGAGGTCCCTTGGCACAAGCTTATCGTTCCACACCTGTCAGGTCTCCTGGGTTCTCCCGAGGTCGGTCCAAATGTACGCGGAGTCGAATCAACGTACATTCTCGCCCTTGACGACGGATCAAGCGAGGTGAGAATTGTGACGAGACTTGTCACGACCGGAACCGACGTAGAAGTCTGCTATATGATAGATAGCGACTTCTTCACCACCAAGAAGATTCCAGTAACCCACGAGGTCGCACAGCTCGACTACTTCAATCAAAGATCGTCCCGGCTGATACGCTGGTCCGTTACAGACCGCCTTCACGCGGCCATGGAGCCACAGGCTATATGAAGAATTTCTCTTCTTACACGACAACGTCTTCGGGTCTGGAACTCTCACCCAAGGCTAGCTTCGGCTTCACTCTCCCATTTTCGCAGGGCGACTATACTATAGGTGGGAAGCCGCCGCGGGAGTATATTTCTATTGGCCGATCAACTCGCCCTACGAGTGACGCTTGGACGACGGTTGTCAACACTCCCAACACACAACTGGCAGCGAATGCCGAGACCCTGCTCGAAGATATCGAGGCCGCCATCGAACGACTAGCATGGACCGGGTACGATACCGACACCCTGCCCCGCCTGCACGCGTTCTCCCCCGAAGACGACTCATTGGTCTTTGAATGGATAACGCCCAAATTCAGGGTCGGGTTCTCGGTCGAAAGGAACCCATCCGACTCCGGGTGGTACTTGGTCTCGACACCCGACCTAGGGCAACTCGGGGCTTCCGGCCAACTCTCTGGCTACGATCCAAAGCTTATTCCCTGCCTTCTGCAGTTCGTGGCTAGGAATTCGTAGCTCCGGCACCATGCCTTATCCCGACAATTGCCTCAAAGGGATTCCTACAAAGGAAGGGATGCTTGAGGACGGCACGGTGGCTTCTCACATCTTCTACTTTAAGGACACGAAATCGGATGGGTCATTCGAACAATCTATTAACTGGGAAGACGACGCAGAAGCGCTACCCTTCACGCTGGCCCAGAAGCGAAAGGACGGCGTCTCCCTTCAGTTTCCCTTCGGCGTTGCCGTAGTCCCGCGTTCGGAACTCGACAGGCTAAGGAGCCGGCCTGCCCTTGCTGGTCGTCTCAGCTATGAGCGCCAAGCTCAAGAATGCAACCCCTATCATGGCAGTCTAATCCTCCAGGCAGGCACGCCGAAGCAGACGCGGACTCAAATAGCCGCCACAATTGCTATGCACGTCTCTAGGGTAGTCCCGCAGCTGGGCGCTTGAGGCGAGCTCACCCCTCCGGGTTCTTCCTGGTCTTGTTTTCCAACAACGACAGTCTCTCTTTCCAGTCCCCAGATTCGCCCTTGTTGGGGAGCCGGGCAGGACTCGAACCCGGCCACCTTGCCTGGGAGGCTCTATTCAGGGAACGGTCCTTCCTAACCGCCACCTCCTTTTCCAGCAATGCTCCTTCCTGCTACCACCCCAAGGCGCCGGGCTGGTTTCCCCGCCGGAATGGGTGGCGGCATTCAGTGAAATGGGTGGCGGCTTTGCTATCGGGGTGTCCCGGCTTGTGTCCTCAATGAGGAGGAGCAACTTGCGTGCGTGCCTTACTCGGCCTTTTGCCTCCCCCGCGCTTTGCCCTTCGCCGACGCTGCCCTCCGCTTCGCCCAGTACGCCTTCATCCGCTGACTGACGGCCCGCCGGGCCGCGGCACTCATTCGTCGGCGCCTAATGACCTTCGCGCGAGTGGGGGGAGCAGCAGTCCTTCGGCCTCTGTCTCCCAATGCCTCAAGAGCAGCGCGGACCGCCGTGATTTCACGATTGATGCGCTGTTTCTCCGTTTCCAGTTGGCCGAGGGCCTTACGGAGGGGTGCCGTTACCTTCGGGAGCATTGGTCAGTCCTCCATGAATGCGGGTGAAGAAAGGAAAGCTCGGACTGGCAGCTCTCCTATACCCTGATCGCGGGTTGGTGACAAGGTAAAAGAGCGTCAGCCATGGTTGGGAGCTTTCGTCGTTCAGGGGGTGAGGGCTTCCAGGGCCGGCACACCGAGTTGCCTCCGAGGGTCCGCCCGAGACCCGGATTCCTGTTGACAGGCTATAGGGGGAGCGATACGCTTCCGTCTGAGCCTCCCGGTTCACCTCCCCATCTGGCGGGAGGGCTCGCCCAGACCACTTCCTACCGCGCTTATTGGGCCAACCCGGCCCTTGCACTTCTCGCTTCACGCCCCGGAGAACGCCTGTCCTCCTCCGGCGAAGGGGCTGGAGTGAACCCAAGCGCAGTAGATCTGGACCGGCGCGTCCGGCTGGCGGCGTTCCGCTTCCTCAGCGAGCAGACCCAGCTTCACGGCGAAGTCCTCCCACGGACCATCGTCGCCACCGGCTTCACCTTCGGCCGAGTCCGCGTCCCCCTAATGGGCCCGCAGGGCATCTTCAAACCTGCGATCCCCACGAAATGCCGTACCCATCGCCAGGGTGCCCTTGTCGTCGGACCCGGGCTCCGTGCGAGGAGGTGATATGAACGAACTCGCTGAAGCCTTTGCTGCGTATCTCGGCTACGTGTGGGTCAGGATAATGGATCGGCTTGGTCGCACACGGGGGGAGTTTGACCCCACCATAAAGGTCAGCCCTGTTCCACCGGCCGTTCGGGCCTGGTTCGAAGAGTGTGAGCACGATGAAAGGTGGGACAGGCTCGTCACGACCTGCGCACAGGTCTTGGGTAAGGATGGCAGACGCACCGCAAGATGGCAGACCGCCTTGAAGCATTGGATGCGTCGCGGAGGGACATACGGGACCGTTCTTGACGGAAAGCGCCCAGACCCTGCCAAAGCAGTCGAGTCCCTTGCTGGCGTTGTTGATGCCGCAGAGGGACCCGTCGTCTACTTGGCTCTCTTGGAAGGAGTGTATTTCAGAGGAAAAGAAGCCCAAGCAATGGACTTCGGGGATTTTCAGATCCTCCGCCCGCCCACCAAGAATCTGGAATCGCTCCTCGGCATCCCGATAAATCGCATATTCTATCCCCAAGCCGTATGCTCCACGGAACGCCTGACCAACCACTGGTACCTTTGCTTTGAAACACGCGAGCCGCGACCAAGACCGGGCAAGATGATCTATGATCCGGGGATATTTGCGGGTCCAATTCGCCCGACGTATACCAAGTTTCACCCGATGATCGAATCTGCGCTGAAGAGACTAGTCCTCTGCGACCTGCTCGGCCCGAGAGAAGAGTTTCACCCTGACGGATGGTTGAAGATTTCCGTTCCCTTCACAATCAAGGCCGATAAGAATCCTTTGGCGGCCCCTCCCCCTGCGCCTCCGATTGAAGAGCTTTCCTATCGACCAGCATTTGATGCGAATGGGGAAGAGATCGGAGAGGAACCCGATAACGTCATTCACCTGAACGCAATGGTGACACCACAATTCGAACAGTTCATTCGCACCGTCAATACTCAGCTGGAGAGGATTCTGTCGCTGGGAGAGCAGTGGCAATTCGTTGATTTGGGCTTGAACTATCTCGTCAAGGGGTATTTTTCGGAGGGCATTGAGCAGCTCATATGGCATATAGTTGCTCTGGAAGCTTTCCTAGGTTTAGAGCACACAGAGATTGGCGAACGGATTTCTACGCGGGTGGCCGCATTACACTCAGGAGACCCGGAGAAGAGCGTCGCTGCGGCCCACGACTTCAAGATGCTATACGAGATGCGTTCCAGTTAGGGCTCGGTAAATAATAAAGTTTACAAAGTGGGAATCCGCGAGTATCCTGTCGCCCATGCGAGACTATACGCAGATGGCGACGCGAGCACGGGTCCCGGAGACCGAACGGCAGTGGCTGCGTGTGCTGGGCACGTTGAATGAGGCGCAGGCCCGGGTGTTTGTGGCCCAGAAGGCCCTCGAAGAGGGTCGGGGGGCGATCAGTCGCCTGTGCCGACTGACCGGGATGTCGCGGCCGACCATTCTGAAGGGCATGGCGGAGTTGGCGAGTGACCGGTTGCCGGCCCCGGCGGAGGCCGGGCGGATCCGCGCGGGGGGTGCAGGGCGCAAGCGGGTCGAGGAGGCCGCCCCGCGGGTCAAGCGCGTGCTGACGCGCTTGGTGGAGGCCAGCACCGCGGGCGATCCGATGAGTTACTTGCTGTGGACGAACAAGTCCACCCGCACACTCGCCGAGGAGCTCCGACGCCACGGGTACGCGGTGTCGCATGTCACGGTCGCGCGCTGTCTGCGCGAGATGGGCTACTCGCTGCAGGCGAATGTGAAGACGCTCGACGGCCCCCAGCATGGCGATCGGGACGCCCAGTTTCGGTACCTCAATGACCAGATCCGGCGCTTTGTGGGGAGCCACGACCCGGTCATCAGCGTGGACACCAAGAAGAAGGAATTGGTCGGAACCTTCGAGAATCGCGGCCGCCGCTGGCAGCCGACAGGGCAGCCCGAGGCCGTCTCGGTCCATGACTTTCCGGGGACGGGCGTGGGGAAGGCCATTCCGTACGGGACGTACGACGTGGCCCGCGACGAAGCGGTGGTCAACGTGGGCATGACGCACGAGACGGCGGAATTCGCGGTCGAGAGCATTCGCCGGTGGTGGCGCCTCCTGGGGCGGAAGGCATACCCCCAGGCCCGGCGCCTGCTGATCTGCGCCGATGCCGGCGGCAGCAATGGGACGCGCCTCCGCGCGTGGAAGCTGCACCTGCAAGCCCTCGCGGATCGGCTCGGGATCCCGGTGACCGTCTGCCACTACCCGCCCGGGACGAGCAAGTGGAACAAGGTGGAGCATCGCCTGTTTTCCTTCATCAGCATGAACTGGCGGGGCCGCCCGCTCCTCACTTTCGAGGCCGTCGTCAACCTTATTGGGGGCACCACGACCAAGAGTGGGCTCAAGGTCAAAGCGCTCCTGGATACCACGGAGTACGAACCCGGACAGAAGATCGCGGACGACGAGATGCGAGCCTTGAAGCTGAAACCGCACACCTTTCATGGCGATTGGAACTACACCCTCGAGCCGCGCCCGACGGGGTAACGGTCAGCATGGCATCCCTCGCCGCCGAACCGCTATTGTAAACTTTATTATTTAACAATCCCTTACGTGCACGGGCGACCCTTTGAAAAGCACACCGATAGCAGTCATCTATGGAGGGGGCGCGAACTTGCCTGCACGGTAGCTGTCCGAATGCTGGATCTTTTGAATCAACTCGCCGAGAAGGTAAAGGCCGGTATTCTGACGGAAATCCCGAATCGGAAGCAGGTCTTGGAAATGCTCTATGCTGAGGGGATAAGAACGAGGCATCCTGTGCTGTCAAAAGCCTTCCTAAGTCCAAGCTCGTGAATACGCTCCTCCAGGGGGGCCGGTCACTTGCCCTCTGCAAGCTGCACCATGCGGCCTTTGACCGGCACGTCCTCGGCGTGGGACCCGATCTCATCGTGGAGGTGCGCATGGACATCCTGCGGGAGGTGAATGGACCGATGCTGAAGCACGGGCTGCAGGGTTTCCAGGGAAGCAAGATCCTCGTGCCCCACACGGAGCGGCTGCGGCCCAGGCGGGAGTACCTGGAGGAGCGGTTCGAGTTGTTCCGCAGGGCGGCGTGAAGAAGCGGGGAATTCAATGGCCGAACAACGCATGACACCTGATCAGCGACGGCTGTACTGGTATGCCTTGGGCAAACTGAGCGGGGCGGTCTACATTCTAGCCACAGCCCCTGGAGACATACGGTCACGGCTTCGGGATTGCTTTTTCTACCTGGCTCAGGTCGCTGCGTTGCGACTTCCAGATCACTTGCAGCACAGTTTTCGTTCGGTGCTTCAAGACCTGTCCAAGGGGCAAAAGAACTGCACCTTGGAGACTGTAATGGCAAGGACCCAGGCGATGAAGAACAAGACCGGGGTGTCTATCGCAGCGAGGATAGTAAGGATAGAGGCTGAGTTCAGGGAGTTCTTGGAGGCGGCTGATCGAGAAGATCCCTCGCTCTCTGCGAAAAGGCTACGTTCGGTGCGAGTTCGCGGCCTGGACCCTCGAAAACTCCGTACTCCGCGGTGAGCTGCTGATCATGGTGGAGAGTCACGCAATGGGACGGACGAAAACTGTTCTTCTCGGTGTCCTCGGGCTACCCCTGCTGCTCCCGGCCTCAGTCCTGGACGAGGTCTGCAAGGGCAGCAGGTCCCCGAGGTCGAGCGCGAACGATACGATGCTCAAGCCACCCTCAGCCTCGCGGAGGAGTGGCAGGCCATTCAGATTCACCTCCTGCCCGACCTCCAGGTCCGCGTGCCGACGGTGACGCGGGAACTGCTGATGCGCCGCTTCGTGGAGGCGTGGTTGGAGGGGCAGCGAAGGGCGTATCGGGCAGAACAGGACGCGGCGGAGGCGTGACGGCGAGAAGCGTTTTCTACCCTGCCGGGCGGTTCCCTTTCTTGGTAGTGGTCGCGCCGGGGTCATCGTACGAAGAAGGTCAGCTCCTTCCCGTAGAGCCGAGCAAATTCGATCAACTCCACCACGTCCACCCGCCGCTCGCCGGACTCGCATTTCGAAACGAAGCTCTGCGGCCGATGGAGCTTCGCCGCTACGACCGCCTGGGTTAGTCCAGCCTCACGCCGGGCCTCCCGGAGCCGCGTAAGGAAGAGCCGATACCCCGCCGACCGTCTGGCCATACGGCGGATTCTATTTTATTTCTCTTGCATATCCCAAAATGGGATATATACTTCCTCTGAAAGAAGGGGCTCCCGACCGCTCGGCCAGCCCCCCGATCTCCTGTTCCAGTCGGTTGGCACTGACTACGGATTCATCACCGGAGGGTCTGATGCTTAGGAACAAGATGGCCTGGGTGGCACCTTTCTTCGCCTTTTCTTGTTTACTCCTCTTCCCAACGTTCGCTGCTTCTTGGTCGGTTGACGATTCCGAATCCATTGCGCTTGATGCTTTAATGCTATCCCCAAAAGAATTACGCGAGTACTTGAATGCGAATATTACGATGACTACCGATGGCGCAAGCTGGCCAATTAGAACTCTTTGGAATTTCGAGGACCATAGCTTTTGGCCCCACATGCCCGAGAGATTTGCCGCTGAAAGAGCTGTGGAGACGTACCGGGATGTAGTTGAAGGTCTGCGAGATCGGAAACTGACGACGCCTTCGACGGTCGCTCGCCGATTCGGCATGTTGTCATTCTACGTCGCTTCGATCGTTCAACCGATGCGGTATCGTGGCGCCGCCAACGCCGTGCAGGGCGAGATTGGGTCATCGGCAGCGTTGCTGAGTCGGATGGAACACCAGATGCCAACCGACCTGAGAGCGGATCTCGTCAAACTAGGAATGTGGACCGAGGAATTGAACCATCAGCAACGGGACTTGCTCGATCCTTTCTTATACGCGGTGGCCGTCTCGGAAACTGCCCGAATCTGGGCAGCCGCCTGGCAAGAAGCGGGAAATTCTGCAACCTTTGACATCGAACCGGGTCAATTGGTGGATAGGAAGCCGCGAGTCGAACTGCGCGGGCGTTCGCTCGTTGAGAATTGCGAGGATATGCTGAACCAAGCTTGGGGTTACTATTGGTACTTACGGAGGGCGTACGCCACATCAATTTATATTACTATGATGGATATTGACGATGCGAAGGACAATGTGGAGATGCATTCAGCGTTGCTCACGTGGGCTAAGAGGATGGAGGCGGCAGGCGTTGTCCCGTCTGCAGTGGATATTGAAATCCAGGCAAAAGAGAATCGCAAGAACGCGGAGCACGGACTGAGGGTGTTGGACCAGTCGGTGCTCATTAAGGGCAATCGGATCTTTGTGAACGGTCGTGTCGTGAGTTCATCAGACAAACCAACGAAGCGAGCCATCCTGGAGGTCCTCTTCCTAAATAACAAGAATGAGGTGGTCTACCAAGTGGCGTCGGAGACGGGGGCGCTCGTTGCCCCAGATCCTGAAGGCTTCCTCCCGCGACACATCTATCAGTTCCGTTTCTCGATGCCAGCAGAAAAGGTGCCCTCATTTGCGAAGTCATTCGTAGTAGTACTGTCACGGAGTTAATCCCAAAGTTAGTTGAACTTCGCGAAGCGGCCTCCCGGTCATGAGGCTATGCAGCCTGGGTCCCAGTCGTTCTCACCTCCCCCCGGAGTTGCGCTTGCAACGCCTGGCGGAGGAGCGGCAGGGCCTGGAAGCCCTTGATGCGGCGCAGCCGTGGTTCGATGTCGAGAAGCGCGGCGCACGAGGACGATACTGAGCCACCAGAGGTGGGGACGTATGAACGAGGGCCGGTAGCCGGCAACGATTCCGCGTAACTGATGCTTCCACCATAACTTGGGCAGGGGCTGGGTTATCCAGCCCCTGTTCTCTTTTCCGGCACCCTACTTCCTGCCTCTTTTCTGCGCAGATCGGGTCGTCAATCTCTCTCCGTTGGGCACCGGCACTTGTTGTCCTCAGGGCACTGGGTGGACCTTCCTGGGTCGTGGGCCGGGCGCCCCTATCCTCTACGGGTGGAATCGGAACTTCCCGCCGGTTGCACAAACACCACACCCCGTCGTTTCCCTTTCGGTTACAGGATGATCCTTTTCCAGCATCGGGTGGCTCTCCCAGGGCAATCTGACGTTTTCCGCTTCACTACCCGTCCAAATCAAATCCAGTATTTGGGCGAGGGGGGTCGGTCCACATCCTGCTTCTATTAATCCATTCTCTACGGGCTGGCAAAAACTTGGAGGCGCGATGCGGATCCTGATCGTGGAAGACGACGAGGCCCTGCTGGACCTGCTGGTGACGGCCTTCCAGCTCCGCCAGCATCACGTGGTCGGGGTCGGGACGGCGGCGGCGGCCGAGGAGCAGCTGGAACGCGGCGAGGTGGAGGCCCTGCTCACCGACGGCAACCTTCCTGGAGTGGCGGGGAGCCCGCCGGGGCGGTACGGGCCGGAGCTACTGCGGATCGCCGAGCGGTGGGGGATCCCGGCGGTCCTGCTCTCGGCGGACAAGGAGCTCGTGGACGAGCTCCATCGCCAGGGGTACGAGGCATTTCTCAAAGGGGTCCTGGACTTCGACACGATCGCGGCGGCGCTGGAGGAAGCGGAGGAAAGGGCCCGGCTGACTGAGGAGTGGGGGGGCATCCCTCCGGGGACGGACTCGCGGCCGTAGGTTCTCAAAACTTGGAGGTGGCCGCATCATGAAGAAGGGGCAGGTCCTGGTCGTGGACGATTTGGAGCGCTTCCGCGTCGAGGGGATCGTCGGCAACCACTACCGGATGCTAGAGGTCTTTGACAAGCTCCACAAGGTCTCCGGCAGCCATGCCACTGTCCTCATCCAGGGGGAAAGCGGCACCGGGAAGGAGTTGATCGCCCGCGCCATCCATCGCCACAGCCCGCGCAGGGACCGACCCTTCGTGGCCATCAGCTGCCCAGCCATCCCCGAAACCCTGATCGAGAGCGAGCTGTTCGGGCACGTGCGGGGATCCTTCACGGGGGCCGTGAGCGACAAGAAAGGACTCTTCGAGGAGGCGAATCATGGGACCTTGCTCCTCGACGAGATCGCCGAGACCCCGCCGGCGATTCAAGTGAAGCTGCTCCGGGCACTGCAGGAGCGGGAGATCCGGCGCGTCGGGGCTACCACCCCCGTCAAGGTCGATGTCCGGATCCTGGCGGCCACCAACCGGGACCCGAAGCAGCTGGTCGAGTCCGGCGCGTTTCGTGAGGACCTCTACTACCGGCTCAACGTGGTGAGCATCAACCTCCCCCCTCTGCGGGAACGAAGCACAGACATCCCGCAGCTGGCCGAATACTTTATAGCCCGGGCCTGCAAGGAAGCGGGGCGGTCACCCATGCCCATCACCGCCGAGGCCCTGCGGCTCCTCTTGGGCTACCCCTGGCCTGGCAATGTTCGCCAGCTCGACACGGTCCTGCAGCGGGCCGTTTTACTCTCGGGCGGCCGCGTTATCGACTACATGGACCTGCCCATCGAAGTCCGCTTCTCGTCTCTGCCCCCTCGCGAAGCAGCTGAGGCGGCCCCGCATCGGTACAGCCTTCCGGCCCAGGGAATCAATTTGGAGGAGGTGAAGCGGGAGTTCATCCTCCAGGCCATGGAGATGGCGGGAGGGGTCATAGCCAAGGCGGCCGAGCTCCTAGGGCTGAGCTATCAAACGCTTTATCATCGGCTTATGCGGGCGAGTGCGGCGCAGGCGGACACGGGGCGAGCACGCACAGGATGAGCCGGAGGAGGGGAGGTGGAACACTTGGCGCAGCGCACCGCATGGCTGGACGTGATGGAGCGACTGAATGAGGCGCTGGGGACGTACGAGCTCCGGATCACGCGGGACCTCAAGGGTCTGCTGGCCCAAGGGGGCACGCGATGAAGGCCCCGGTGTCGCGTCCGACTCATATGCGCGACGTGATCTACCAGGCCGAGGCTTTCGTCGCCTTACTCTCCCGGCTAGATCCATCCGTGGATCCCGACAGTGCCTTCATGTGGTGGTGCGATAGCAAGGACTTTCAGTCTCGTGATCGGCTGGCGATCGGAAGCGTGGTGCGGCGGTTGCTTTCGGCCCTGGAGGCGGAAGGCGAGGAGCGGCGCCGATGAACGGCTGGCTCAAGCTCTGGCGAGCCCTGCCCGAACATCCCGTCTGGCATTTGTCTCCAGGGCAATTCAAGGTGGGGATCGCCTGCCTTGCCCTTGCCAACTTTAAGCCGGGCGAATGCCGGAAGGGCGGCCATGATCCCCTGCTCGAGCTCCAGCTATACAAACCAAACGCCACCAAGTAGGCAGTCGGTCGGATTGGCGGACTCGCTTCGCAGCGGTCCTTGATTCGGGGGCAACGTGCCGGATGACCGGCGCTGCCAACGGAACCGTACTGAAGCTCTTGGTTGATCTGGGCAAGGCATGCGAGCGATATCAGAGAGAAACACTCGTGAATCTGAAGTGCCGAAGAATTCAATGTGGCGAGATATGGGCATCCTGCTACGCCAAGGAACGGAATGTTCCAGAGAGCATGCGGGGCCTTCCTGGCGTTGGCGATATATGGACCTGGACGGCGATGCACGCGGACACCAAACTCATGGTATCGTGGCTCGTAGGAGAGAGGGACGCTGGCTACGCAACGGAGTTCATCAACGATCTGGCCTTCCGTGTGGCGAGTCGCATTCAACTGACCACGGATGGTTTCCGGGCGTACTTGACGGCAGTCGAGGGGGCATTCGGCGCGGATGTGGATTACGCGATGTTGGTCAAGCTGTACGGAGAGCCTCCGCAGACTGAAGCCAGATACAGCCCCCCTCAATGCCTTGGGGCGCGTCGTGAGCGAATCACTGGATTTCCAGATCGCCTGTACATTTCCACCTCGTTCATTGAGCGGCAGAACTTGACCATCAGAATGAGCATGCGCCGTTTCACCCGCCTGACCAATGCCTTCTCGAAGAAGATCCAAAACTTGGAGGCAGCGGTAGCCCTCCATTTCATGCACTATAATTTCGCCAGGGTACACCAGACCCTTCGCGTCACCCCGGCGATGGAAGCAGGGCTCACGGATCACGTCTGGTCCCTCGAAGAGATCGTCAACTTGCTCGCACCTTAGTCGCCCGATGCCTTCGAGAGGTCCACTATAATCAACGTTCCGTTTGTGGTACGCTCTGCTTCGATTTCCCGCAAAAATTATAGGCTGGAGGCGTAAGGCAAGGAGGCTGCCCGATGCGGCATTTATGGTTGCCGGTGACGCTTTTCCTCGCCCTCTTGTTGCTCGCAGCTGCACCGCCATCATCGAACCCACCAGTATCCAAGAATGCCAACCGAGGAGGAGAGGAAAACAAGAGCAAGACACGCTCCGCCAAACAGCGACCCAAGGAACAGACGGAGAGCAATGCAGTACCTTCTCCACAAGAAAGCAGCGAAGCCCACCCCGCCAGAGATGTAAGCAAGGAACAGGCACCCGAAGGCAAACAGGATCGGATGTGGCCACCATCGCCCGGATGGGCGGCAGTTTACGTAGCGGGCGTCTCCGCTCTTGCTACAATCGTCTACGTTTTCGTCTCGATTGCCCAATGGAAGGCAATTCGACGCCAAGCGAGGATCGCCACCGAAGGCGTGGCCGTTTCCAAAATCTCTGCCGAGGCGGCTGGGGACAGTGCCAACGTGGCGAAATCTAGCCTGAGAATCGCCCAACGTGCGTGGCTGTCGATTGCATTCGACTGTGCTTTTCGTCCAAGGCCAGAAGCCGTGAGCCCAATTCAATTCAGGGTGAGGAACATCGGACAGACACCCGCTCTGGTGAAAGAGAAGCGCCTGAATGCCATTACTAATTAGTCCGTAATAATGGCTACACATTCCTAGTGGAATATGTTACTATCTCTGCATGAAAACCGACGGCCGGCAGCTCCATCGGAAAGCCCTGGATGCAATCCGCGCCCTGGCGCTGCAGCGCATTGCCGGTGGCGAGGCAGTCACCGCGGTCATGCAGAGCTACGGCCTCTGCCGCACCACCGTCTACAAGTGGCAGCGGAAGTTGCGGGAGCGCGGCGGAGATGTGCTGCTCTCGGTGAAGCCCACCGGGCGGCCGCCGCGCCTCACGCCCAAGCAGAAAGTTCAGGTCTTCCGCTGGCTCAACGGCAAGGATCCCCGGCAGTACGGCTTCGACTTCGGCCTGTGGACCCGGCTGCTCGTCGCGACCCTCGTCCAAGAGCGGTTCGGGGTGACGCTCGGGGTGACCGCCGTGGGGCGGCTCCTGGCCGAGCTCGGTATTACGCCGCAGAAGCCGCTGCGGCGGGCCTACGAGCGGGACCCCGCGGCCGTCGCCCGCTGGGAGCAGGAGACGTACCCAGTGCTCCGCCGCCGGGCCCAGCAGCGCGGGGCGGCGATCTTCTTCCTCGACGAGGCCGGGGTCCGGTCGGATGCCCCGCTGGGGCGGACCTGGGCGCCGCGCGGGCAGACGCCCGTCGTCCCGACCAGCGGCCAGCGGCAAGCGGTGAATGCGATCTCCGCCGTGAGCCCGCTCGGGGCTTTCTGGTACAAGGTGTTCACCGGCCGGCTGAACGCGACCACCTTTCGGACGTTCCTCCAGGCGTTCCTTCGAGGGCGCCGGCAGCCGGTCTTCCTCGTGGTCGACGGCCATCCGGCGCACCGGGCCCACCTGATCGCCGAGTTCGTCCAGGCGCAGCGCGGCCGGCTCGAGCTCCACTTCCTGCCGGGCTATGCCCCCGACCTCAATCCCGACGAGTTCGTCTGGAACCACCTGCGGCAGCAGGGGGTGACCAAGCGCCCCCTGTACCAGGACGAGTCCTTGCGACTGCGCGTGGAAGCCGATCTCGCAGCGATCAAAGCCGATCCGCATCTTGTACGATCCTTCTTCGCCGCGCCCAGTGTAGCCTATATTCTGAACTAGTTAGTAAGTGGGACTCCGGCGCCATTCCGTTGAGGACGCTCGAACCGAAACCAAGTGGGGATATTCCGAACCTCTCGGTGATTTTCCCTGGAGACATGCTAACTTTTGATGGACTCGTCGATATTCCCTTCACCCAAACCGAGGTTACTGAGGCAAACCATGGACGGTTGCTCTTTGATATCTATGGCCACATCGTCTATGATGACGTGTTCGGGCAGCGGCATATGACCCGATTCTGTCAAGTATATGATCCAAGTGGGAATAACGGGCAGGGAGGCTTCACTTTTCCACGGGAGGCAAAATCCGAGTACAACGACGCCGACTAGGAGCGTTTTCTTGAGAGTTCGCCAAACTGACCCACTACCGCCGGTTCGGGTGTTCGCGCGGGGCACCCTTGACGCGGCGGCGACGGTTCAGTACGGTTCTCTCTAGCCTTCCGGGCCGATCCTCGGCCTCGCCGGAGGGCTCGCGCATTCCACCCCCTGTGGGAGGCAGATGACCGAAGGCACATGCCCGACGAGCTGTCCACCTGGACGTGATTTGAACTCTGGCTCCTCACGAATCGGGCGAATCTGACCCACGCTGAAAGTTGGCGGTGGTGGGTCCGCTTTGGTCGTCAGGCGCCGGGAGGAAGCGCGATGCCCCGCAAGCCCACGCCACCCACAACCCTCCGCAGTGGACTCACCCTCAAGCAAGCCATCGCCCTCCCGGACAACCCCGACTTCCGCCTACAGGCCCGGAACCTTCGCGACTTAATTGCCGATCCCTCCCAGTTCGGCGGTACCAAGCAGGAGAATCAGCTGTGCTTGAGAGCCTTGGTTGGGCACTTCGTCCAAAAGTGGGGGGTGCTCCCGCCGGTATCTACTGAGTATTTGTTTGGTGAGGAGCGAGGAAACCAGATTGGTCGCGCAATTCAGTCCGGGAGGTGGGGCCTCATCCCGGTGTACGAGTGGACGGCGGACAAGGAGGTCGGCGCCGCCAAGCAGCGGATTCAGGCCGAGATCATGAAGGGTCGTCGGGACACCGCCGCACGCAAGAAAGCGCATGGTGACACCTATGCCGCACGTCGCAAGGCGGAGATCGTCAGGTGGCTAGAAGAGCAGACCGATGCGCAGGGCCGCCCGATCTCTCGGGCCGACATCGCCGCTGAGCTGTGGGGGCTGCGGAAGCAGGACCTTCGCCGCCTCACGCCGGAGGAGGCGTTCCGCCGTCTCCCTGAAGAGAAGGAGCGAGAATGGATGACGCAATACCGTACCCCGGAGCTCAGTCGCTACGGCAAAGAGGTATCCGACCGAGTACTTCGACGCGCCCGCGGTTCGGAGTCGAAGGGCCTGACCCGCGTACGCAAGACCGTCAGTCGCTACGATCGGTTCGTGCGAAACCTCAAGGGCGATGTGGAACAGCCTAAGGAATGCGATCCGATTGCCTATCAGCTCACCATGGCGTATCGCGCCCTCATTGCAAAAAATCGAGGTGAAGAGGCGGAGTGCCTCTTTGCCCTCTACGACCGCCTGCTAGGCATCCGCTGAAGCGCTTTCCCCCCTCCTTCCCGAAACCCCTGAGAAATCCAGTACTTCCTCCATCACCCGCGTGACCCAAAAGCGCGAGTTTCGGTCCGGACGACCTCCTCTTTCGGCGTGCTAAAAGGTTGTACACGATCGGACGCGACGCCGTTCGCGAGAGGCACGAGGTACTGCGCTAGGGGGTGCGGGTCATGACCCGAGACCAACACAAACGACAGCAAGGCGAAGACGCCGACGAAGAGCGACGTCAGCCCACGGTGACCGCGAGAGCGACCGACAGCCCGACGTTCCGGGCGGGCCTTGAGTACTTGGCACGCGGCTGGTCGGTCATGGCGACTCCCCAGGAGAGTAAGAAGCGTGTGCGCCCCTGGAAGAAGTGGCAACGGCGCCGGGGCACACCCAGAGAGTTGCGAGCCGACTTTGCCGCTGAGGTCGGAAACCCGAACGTGGCCGTTGTCTGCGGAGAGGTGTCTAGCCTTGCGGTTCTCGAGACGGATGGGCGAGAAGCCGAGGCGCTGGTTGAACGGCTGAACTTGCCGATGACCCTCACCGTGCAGAGCATGCGAGGACGCCACCGCTATTTTCACCATGCTGGGCCACTGGCTTCACGTTCTCTGCGCCTGCCCGGTGGGGATGCAATTGAGCTTCGGGCGGACGGGGAGTGCGTCCTGGCGCCGCCGAGCGTGCATCCCTCCGGGCCGACCTATCACTCCGAGGACCCGGAGGCACCGCTTGCGGAGCTACCTCAAGCCGTCCTGGACCTGTTCCCCAGGACGCCGACACCTTCGATGCAAGCGAGCGGGGGACCCCCGCAACGCTGGCTTGACCTCGTGGCCCGGTATCCCTCGGTCCGGGCTGTGTGGGAAGGCCGGACAACGGACCATCCCGACCGGACCGGCAGCGGGCACGATATGCGCCTGGCACACTTTGCGAGACGGTATGACTTCACGCCGGAGGAAGTGGCGACCATCCTCCGCACCGCGCCGTATCCGGTGGATGGTGGCCGGACGCCCGAATATGTGCGCCGCACCGTGGAGCGAGCGTTTGCCAGCGTCGGAACGCGGCGCCGACCGCAGGGGGGGTATGGTCAGTTTCCCGCGTGGGTGGTGACCTCCGGGACGTGGGCGCGTCTCTCACGGCGGGCCAAGGCGGTGCTACCCGTCCTGGTAGTACGTGCCGAACGCCCATCGTTCATTGTGCGAGTTTCAATGGGGAGGCTAGCGGCTGAGGCGAAGGTGAGCGTGGACCACATGGGCCAAACCACCGACGAGCTAGCCGAGGTAGGCATTATCTGCAAAGCACGAGCACCGGGAGGCCGGTGGAATATCTGGCTGCAGATGACGCCGCCGCCGCCGACATCCTCCGCAGTAGGGTCGGAACATGTCGGGGTGGGAAATCTCCAACTGGCAGGCGGGGGAGACGGCGAACAGGAACCGGCTCCCGTCCAGCCTCCTGACGCAATTCCAATCACTTGCGGCGCCAAGGCCACTCCGCCGGCAGAAAGGTCGGAGCATGTCAACGGCCACCACTCCGCAGTAGGGTCGGAACATGTGCTCTCTGATCATGAATGGAGAAGGGGTTCGGGTCCGCGTCTCTCTCCGGGCCGTTCTCCGGTGTCGGGAGGCGTTGAAGCCGGGACCGGGGCGAACGCGGGCGCCAGCATGCGCCTGGACTCCGAGATGAGCCCGGAAGGTTGGAAGAGGGTTTACCAGGTTCAAGCCGATGGAAGCCGAAAGCTGGTCTTTGAAGGTGACGTGCAGGACTGGTTGAACTGGACCCCGCCGGAGTCATTGCGAGAAGCGGTGGTGCAAGACGCGGCCCCCCTGGTCAAGACCGATCCCGACCGGCGCTGCGAGGCCACGACCCGGTCCGGCCTGGTCTGCGTCGGTCGGCCTTTGGTCGGTTCGCCGTTCTGCAAGCGACACCAGCGACAGGAGGCAGCATGCGTGCCCGTGGTCTAGCAACCGTGGCGACGCTGGCCGCACGTGGCTTGCTGGCGTGGGACAACGGCGTCCCCGCACTCCGCGCAATCCCTCCGGAGTTCTCCGAGTCGTGGAAGTACGATCACAACACGATCGGAGCGGTCCTGCGGCGTGCGGCGGTCTTCTCCCGACAACTGGCGACGGCGAGCCCGGACCCGTTTGTCAGATTTCGCGACCCGAAGTGGACCGCCGAAGGCTGCCCGTCATGCGGTGGTGACATTCGGGAGCATGAGCTGCGCTGCGGGTTGTGTAGCCTGGCTGCGGCGCTGGCGCTAGGGGAGAAGCCGTGACCCGGGAGGCGGCGCCGAGGTGCCCGGCCTGCCAGAACACGATCCGGGAGGGGCCTCTACCCAAGCATAGGCCGACCGGAGAACGCGAAACGTAGGGCTCGGCGGCTGCGCGGTGAGGCCGGCAAGGTAAAGGTGCGGAAACTGCTGGAGTAGACACCATGGGGGGGATGATGGGAACACACGAAGTAAAAAAACAGGACATATCCTATTTTTCACTGAACGAGATCCGACCGGCGCCGGAGAACAAACTTCTCTATGACAGTTTTGCCCCTAGTGCCGATGAGGACGATTTCAAACTGTACTCATCGATCGAGGCGGAAGGCATCCGCGAACCTCTCCACGTATCGGCAGACAATTTTCTTCTCTCTGGCCATCGGCGCCATGCTGCTGCTCGTTTGTTAGGGCTGGAGGAGGTGCCGTGTGTCGTTGCCGATGATATTGTTTTCGGCGACCTATCAGACGATGAACGCTTGGGAGTCCTGTCCACGTACAACAAGCAACGCGACAAGAGCCACGCCGAACGCCTCCGGGAGGCCCTGTTGGAAATTGACCCGGAGGAAGCCTACGAACGCCTCCTGCAGGATCGAAACAATCACAGGTACCCGATTGAAGATAATATCGACTTGGGCGATTACAAGAGGCGGGCGCGGATCACCACCAGGGCCTTCCTTGTGGCGGCCCAGGATGCGGTTCTATCGGAAAGAGAATACTGGCCGTTGACTGTGCGCCGCGTCCACTACCTGCTCCTGAACAATCCCCCGTTACGCCACGATAGGAAGCCGGGATCGACATACAAAAACGACCTGGGCAGCTACAAGGCATTAACGAACCTACTGCTCCGGGCCAGACTGACCGGCGACATCCCCCACGCAGCCATTGAAGACGAAACAAGACCTGTCAGGGTTCTGGCGACCTATCAGAACCCGGCGGATTATATCAAGGAAGAGACCGAGGGCTTTCTCCGGCATTACGCCCGGGATCGTCTTCGGGGGCAGGCGGCCCATGTGGAGATCCTTGTGGAGAAGAACGCTATCAGGAAGCATGTTGAGCTGGTCGCTGATGAGTATTGTGTTCCCTGCACCACGGGGCGCGGGTTTTCCAGTCTGACGCCACGGTTGAAGATGGTCCAGCGGTTTCACGGATCCGGCAAGGAGCAGTTGATCCTCCTGATCCTTTCCGACTTTGACCCGGACGGTGAAGAGATTGCCGCCAGTTTTCCCCGATCATTACGGGACGACTTCGGGCTGTCAAACGTGCTGGCGCATAAGGTTGTTATCTCGGGGGCCGATGTTCAGGAGCACGGTCTGCCGTCAGATATGGAGGCCAAGGTTTCGTCGCCGAACTATCGAAAGTTTGTGGCGCGACATGGTGTCCACGTTGCCGAACTGGACGCGGCGCCGGTTGCCCTGCTCCAAGGGAAGCTTCGGGACGCTATCGAGGGCTGTCTTGATATGGATGTATTCCGGGCAGAGTTGGCGAAGGAAAAAGAGGACAACGCTTTCGTTGCAGCGACCAAGAAGACGGTCTTAAAAGCCATAAGGTGAAGTCGGGCGCTCTACTGGGATGAAGAACCCCCGCGTCAGCATCACCTGACCGGGGGCATGGCCCACAGTCCAGCAGGCAAAAGGGGGGTATCGTGAAGATCATCTGTGCCTGGTGCCTGAAGGAAGGAAAGCCCGCCGTCATGCGTGAGCGGGAACCGTTGGACGATCCCACCGAGACGCACGGGCTTTGCCTGGACCATCGGCTATAGGTGGAGGAAGAGCTGGAGTCCCTCAAGAAGAAGGTGAACCTCTGAATGGAGCACGTCCGCTCGGTCGTCGCCCGGGTCCTGGACCAGGTGCGATGGATTGAGGCATGGCGAAAAAGGGGGGTACGTTCTGGCCCCGAGAGACCAGCTGGCGGGGCTGTGCCGGCCTGCCAGAACACGATCCGGGAGGGGCCTCCCAAACAAGTATAGGCCAACCGGAAAACACGAAACGTAGGGCAACGTCGTAAGCCACGATGCGAATTGTAGAGGCCGTCATCCTGGAAACCCCAGCGGACCCCTGGCTCAGTCTGGAGGCGCTGAGCCAGTATTCCGGGCTCTCGGTCCGGTCCCTCCGCGCCTGCCTGGCCGACCCGGCTCACCCCCTGCCCTGCTACCGGCTGCGCGATCCTCACGTCATTGTCACCAAGGCGGGGAAGCGGCAGACCGTCACCGGGAAGATCCTTGTTCGTCGGAGTGAATTCGACGCCTGGATGCAGCAGTTCAGATACACGCCCGACTTGGACAAGCTCGTGGACGAGGTGGTTGCGGAAATCCAGCGGTAGCCTGCCGATTTCCCTTGACACGTGAGTACATGAGTATATAATGGTGTACAGATGCAAGGAAAGGGAGCCCTCATGGCGAAGGCGCAACGCGGGGAGGTGAGGCTAGTGAGACTGAGCGTGGACGTGGACGAGGGCACGTGGCGGAAGCTCCGGGACATCGCGGAGCGGGAACGGAACCAAGAACGGACCGGACGGGCAAGCGTCAAGGGGATCGTGCAACGGCTAATCGCGGAGTACCTGTCCCGGAAAGGAGGGACGTAAGCATGGGCGTCAAGATTCGAGAGCGGGATGGTGCATGGTGGATATTCGTCAATCACAGAGGGAAGCGTAAGGCAAAACGCATCGCGCCAGGCGAGCCAGGGAAGAAGGCCGCCAAGGAAGCCGCGACGAAGATTGCGGCGAAGCTGGCCTTGGGGGATCTCTCGCTGCTTGCCAAGGAGCAGGACCCCGTCACCTTTGCCGAATATGCTGAAAGCTGGCTGAGGGTCTACGCCGAGGTGAATTGCAAACCGTCCAGCGTAGAGGAATACAGCAAGATTATTCGCCTGCACTTGGTGCCCGCCCTTGGGAAGTTGCCCCTCCAAGACATCACCCGCGAGCAAGTAAAACTGTTCTTGGCCGAGAAGCTGGCGAGGGGATCGGCCCGCCAGGAGGGGAAGGGACTGACGGCAGGATCGGTCGGGAACATCCTCATGGTCCTCCGGGCCATTCTCAACCATGCCGCAGATGACGGCTTGCTCGCCAGGAATCCTGCGGTCCGACTGGGGAAGTTTGTGAAACGGAAGGGTGCCACGGCGGATGACCGGCTGGATGTGTTCACCCGTGAGGAGCTGACCCACCTGCTGGCTGTGGCCGAACGGGAGGTTCGGGACGCCTACCCACCAATCCTGACGATGGCCAAAGGGGGTATCCGAGAAAGTGAACTGTTCGGGTTGCAGCGCGACGATCCGGATTTCGCGCGGGAAGCCCTTTGGATACGCCGAGGGATCAGCAAAGGGCGGCTCAGTACACCGAAGAATGGGAAGGCACGGCGGATAGACTTGAGCGCCCAGACCTGCAAAGTGCTCCGAGACTATCTCACACGGCGGCACGCTGAGGCTGTCTTGGCTGGCAAGGAGCCCTCCCCGTGGCTCTTTCCCATGCCGAATGGGGAACCGATGACCCTCAGTTACCTGATCTGGCGGGTGTGGTATCCTGCCCTGGATCGGGCGGGTCTCCGCCGCCGAGGGCCTCACCAGCTTCGGCACACGTATGCCTCTCTGCTGATCGCTCAGGGGGCGCACCCGAAGTACATCCAAGAACAGCTTGGGCATAGCAGCATCCGGATCACCCTGGACCTGTACGGCCACCTGTTCGAGGGTGATCATCGCCGGTATGTGGAGGGTTTGGATAGCGTTCTAGACGCAACCCGCCGCAACCCTGGCGCAACCGCCGAATCTGTCACGACAGCAACTCCCACCATTTCAAGCCGTTAGCCAGCCCGCAGGAATTCATCCAGATTTCACCCGCCTGTCATCCGCTTGTCATCCCAGCGCCCTATCCTCCGGCCAACTTTTCCGCCCTTTCCACCGATCACGAGGGGTTATGCGCCACGTCGTTATCATCGAGGACGAGCCGGATATCGCCAACCTCCTGGCGCGTCGCTTTGCCTCAGAAGGCTTCCGCGTGGCCACGGCTACCGACGGTCAGGCTGGGCTCCACGCCGTTCATCTGGATCGTCCCGACCTCATCCTCCTCGACTTGCTCTTGCCGGGAGTGAACGGGTGGGAGGTCTGTCGTTCCCTCAAGGCCAACCTGGCCACCCGCGACATCCCCGTCATCATCGTATCCGCCGTTGGAAGTCCGGAGGACCGCATCGCGCTTTTGGAGATGGGAGTGGACGACTTCATCGTGAAGCCGTGCAGCGTGAAAGAGGTCGTCGCCCGGGCCCGCGCCGTGTTGCGTCGGGCGGAACGAACAAATGGCATGGGGAGGGAGGGGATATGCACCGGGTTTGCCCAACCGTCCTGATTGCGGATGGGGACACGATCTGGGTCAATTCCATGGCTCGGCTCCTGGAGGCGGAGGGATACCACGTCCTGCAGGCGCGCACGGGGGTAGACGCCTTGTACCAGGCCCGGATGCGGCGGCCGGACCTGCTCCTCCTGGACCCCGACCTTGTCCAGTTGAACGGCTGGGAGGTCTGCCGGCGATTGAAGCACTCTCCCGATATGGAGAATGTCAAGGTGGTCCTCCTCACCCTGAAGGGCGAAGCTGCTTATCGGGCCGGAGCCGACGGGTATCTGGTCAAAGGCGGCCAGGTCGAGCCGACGCTGCCGCCGGTTCGGGTGTTCCGGCACCCGCCCCAGGGGATCCTGGGGGATTTCCTCCATCGCCGGGCCGTGGCGGCCTGAGCCCCCCCTTCCGCCCTTCTTGGAGAATTCACCCCGCCGTCACGAAGCTGTAACAATCACGGCCGATACTGCGGCGCGTGAGAAAGGAACCATGGGATCGCCACATATGAAATCGCTGCTGGATACCGTCCTATTCCTCGCGTGGGTGTCAGTGTACCTGGCTGGAATCTCCTGGGTCAGCCGCTACCGCAAGTCAAGGGTCCACGCCCTAGGGCCAACAGGACGGAGCGATTACCGGGCCGACAAGGACATCACCTTGTGGCTCGCCGTCTTTGTTCTCGGTGTCCTGTTGTTCTTCCTGGCCTATGTTACGACCAGGGGGGTCAGTCAGTTCCTCTGAGGTAGTTCCTCTGATCGTGGATATCCCACGCTTCAGACGGTCTTGCTGGAAACTCGTTCAAGCAGCCGTTGGACTCGGCGCCAGGCGCGGGTCCGGCGAGAGCCGAGTGGGCGTCAAATCCTCAGGAAAGGAAAAGGAGGGGTTGAATGAAGGAGGTTCAGGGTCTGTATAAGCGGCTGGGTGTGATCGTTGCCGTTCTCCTGTTGGCGGTTGGGTATACCGGCGGGTCGGTTTCGGCCCAGATGCTGATGAACGGGGCCGGGGCGACGTTCCCCTATCCGATCTATTCGAAGTGGTTCGATGAGTACATCAAGGTGGATCCGAGCGTCCGGTTCAACTACCAGTCCATCGGGAGCGGCGGCGGGATCCGGCAGATCACCGAGAGGACAGTGGACTTCGGCGCGTCGGATGGCCCCATGACGGACGAGCAACTCAAGAGCGCCCCGGGCGAACTCTTCCACATCCCGACCGTGATGGGGGCCGTCGTGGCCACGTACAACCTCCCTGGCGACCCCAAGCTCCGCTTCACGCCCGATCTTCTGGCCGACATCTTCCTCGGGAAGATCACCAAGTGGAACGATCCGCGCATCAAGGACGTGAATCCCGGAGTCTCGCTGCCGGATCAGCCGATCCTCGTGGTTCACCGCTCCGACGGGAGCGGGACGACCTACATCTGGGTGGACTACCTGTCGAAGGTGAGCAAGGAGTGGGAGCAGAAGGTCGGACGCGGGACCTCGGTGAACTGGCCGGTGGGCCTCGGCGGGAAGGGCAACGAGGGTGTGTCCGGCCAGGTCAAGAGCACGCCGGGCGCCATCGGCTACGTCGAGTTGGCCTACGCCATCAAGAACAACCTTCCGGCGCCGATGGTCCGGAATCAGGCCGGGAAGTTCGTCCAGCCGAGCATCCAGAGCACGACGGCGGCCGCCGCAGGCGCGGCCAAGAACATGCCTTCGGATTTCCGCGTGTCCCTCACCAACCCACCGGGCGAGGACGCCTACCCCGTCGCCAGCTTCACGTGGCTCCTGGTCTACAAGAACCAGGCCGATCAGGCGAAGGGCCAGGCGCTGGTCAAGTTCCTCTGGTGGGCGACCCGTGACGGCCAGAAGTACACGTCGGATCTCCTCTACGCGCCGCTCCCGCCGCAGGTGGTCAGCCGGGTCGAGGCGAAGCTCAAGCAGATCACGTACGAGGGGAAGCCGCTTCTGGCGGCTCGCTGACCATCCAATGTCCAGAATCATGGTGCAGGAGGAAGGGACAGCCGAAGGGCTGTCCCTTCCCCGGCTTGCTCTCTCGACGAGAACGGCGGGGAGATGGGGCGACCAACTGTTTCGCCTCCTCATCCGCGCCTCCGCGTTGGCCTTGCTCCTCATTGTGTCGGGCATGGTCGTCGTCATGGTCAGGGCGGCCTTCCCCTCGATCAAGGCCTTCGGGTGGCGGTTCCTCTTCACCTCCACATGGGACCCCGTCGCCCAGCATTTCGGGGCCCTCCCGCTCATCTATGGCACGATCGTGTCCTCGCTGCTGGCGCTCCTGATCGCCGTGCCTCTGGGGATTGGCGCCGCGGTGTTTCTCTCTGAGCTGGCGCCCGCCTGGATCAGTCCGGCGATCTCGTTTCTCATCGAGCTCTTGGCAGCCGTCCCCAGCGTCGTCTATGGTCTCTGGGGGATTTTTGTCCTTGCCCCCTGGCTCCGGACGCACGTCCAGCCGGCGCTGGGATCGGCGCTGGGATTCCTGCCACTCTTTCAGGGGCCGCCCTATGGGGTGGGAATGCTTGCCGCGGGCCTGATTCTGGCCATCATGGTCGTTCCCTTCATCATCGCCGTGAGCCGGGAGGTCCTCCTGGCCGTTCCCGACACGCAGCGAGAAGCCGCCCTGGCCCTGGGCGCCACCCGTTGGGAGACGACGCGGCTCGCCGTCCTCCGCTATGCGAGGTCCGGCCTCATCGGGGCGGTCCTCCTCGGCCTGGGCCGCGCGCTGGGGGAGACGATGGCCGTCACCATGGTCATCGGCAACCGCGCAGAGATCTCCGCGTCGCTTTTCGCGCCGGGCTACACGATGGCGAGCATGATCGCCAACGAGTTTGCCGAGGCCACGTCCGATCTCTACCTCTCCGCCCTCATCGAGGTCGGCCTGCTCCTTTTCGTGGTGACGGTGATCGTAAATGCCTTGGCCCGGCTTCTCGTCTGGAGCGTGGGTGGGGCGGTGAAGGAGGTACGGGAGTGAAGGCCGGGTTCCGCCGCGGGGTCAACGCCATGATGGCAGGTCTCACCGCCTTCGCGGCGTTCCTGGTGATCCTGCCCCTGCTCCTGATTCTGGCCTTCCTGGTGTACCAGGGGGCCTCGGCGGTCAACCTCGACTTCTTTACCCAGCTCCCCAAGCCGGTGGGCGAGCCGGGAGGCGGCATGGCCAATGCCATTGTAGGGACCCTGACGCTGATCGGACTCGCGTCGTGCCTCGGCCTTCCCCTGGGAATCCTTGGGGGGATATACTTGGCGGAGTCGCGGGACCGGCGCCTTCCCTGGACGATCCGCTTCCTGGCCGATGTCCTGAACGGCGTCCCGTCCATCGTGATCGGGATCTTCGCCTATACGATCGTGGTCCTGCCCATGCGGCGCTTCTCCGCGCTGGCCGGGGGGTTCGCGTTGGCCGTCATCATGCTTCCCATCGTGCTCCGGACGACGGAGGAGCTGGTGCGCCTCGTCCCCGCCTCGCTCCGCGAGGCGGCGCTGGCCCTGGGCATTCCCGAGTGGAAGGTCATCCTCCGCGTGGTGCTGCCGACGGCTCGGGCGGGGATCATCACTGGCGTCATGGTCTCGGTCGCCCGGATCGCGGGAGAAACGGCGCCCCTGCTCTTCACGGCCTTCGGGAACCGCTTCTGGCATCACGGCCTCCTGCAGCCTATTGCCGCCCTGCCGCTCCAGATCTTCGCATACGCCATCGCGCCTTATGACGACTGGCACCGGCAGGCCTGGGCCGGCGCCCTCGTCTTGATCATGATGATTTTCTTGTCGAGCTTGGTCGCTCGGATCGTGACCAGGGGTCGCTACAGCGGGTTGAGGTGAGCATGGCGGACGGCATTATTGTAAGGCAACTGAACGCCTGGTTCGGCGCCCTTCACGTCCTGCGGGACATTGACATGGCAATCGACCCCGGCGGCGTGACGGCCATCATCGGCCCCTCGGGTTGTGGCAAGTCCACCTTCATCCGGTGCCTGAACCGCATGCACGAGGTCGTCCCGGGGGCCCGGGCGCAGGGCCAGGTCCTCCTGAACGGGGACGATCTTTACGGCCCGGGGGTGGATCCGGTCCAGATCCGGCGGCGCATCGGCATGGTGTTCCAGAAGCCGAATCCATTTCCGACGATGTCTGTGTTCGACAACGTGGCGGCGGGCCTCAAGCTGGACGGCGTCAGGAATCACGCCCATCTCGACGAGTGGGTGGAGCGCGCCCTTCGCCACGCGGCGCTCTGGGACGAGGTGAAGGATGAGCTCGGGAAATCGGGCGCCAGCCTTTCCGGCGGGCAGCAGCAACGGCTCTGCATCGCCCGGGCGCTGGCCGTCAGGCCCGAAGTCTTGCTCATGGACGAGCCCTGCTCGGCCCTCGACCCGATCGCTACGGCCAAGATCGAGGAGCTGATCGTCGAACTGAAGAAGGACTTGACCATCGTCATCGTCACCCATAACATGCAGCAGGCGGCGAGGGTGTCCGAGGCGACGGCCTTTTTCCTGTTGGGAGAGATGGTGGAGTTCGACAAGACTCCCCGGATCTTCACCAACCCCCGCGACAAGCGGACGGAGGATTACATCACCGGGCGGTTTGGCTGATCGAGAATCTTTCGCCTCACGTTTCACGCTTGGCGGAATGCACCAGCGAGGACCCGATGCAGCGGCACTTTCACGAGGAACTGGAACTGGTCAAAGAGAAGACGCTGAAGCTCGGCAGCCTGGTGGAGACCATGGTGGAGCGGGCTGTGGCCTCCCTGGTGGACCGGGATTCCCGCCTGGCAGACGAGGTCATCGCCTCCGACCAGAAAGTGGACGTTCTGGATGTCGAGATCGACGAGGACTGCCTGCGCCTGCTGGCCCTGCACCAGCCGGCGGCCAAGGACCTCCGCTTCATCACGACGGCCATGAAGATCACCACCGACCTGGAGCGCATGGCGGACCAGGCAGTGAACATCTGCGAGCGGGCCATCGAGCTGAACGAGGAGCCCCAGCTCAAGCCGTACATCGACATCCCGATCATGAGCCAGCTCTCCCAGAAGATGATGCGGGAGGCCCTGGATGCCTTCGTGCGCCGGGATGCCGAGCTGGCCCGCCAGGTCATTCCCGAAGATAACAAGGTGGATGCGCTGAAGGATCAGATCTTTCGGGAACTCCTGACCTTCATGATGGAGGACCCGCGGACGATCCCCCGGGCCATCCGGCTGATCCTCGTCTCCCGCCACCTGGAACGGATCGCCGACCACGCGACCAACATCGCCGAGATGGTCGTCTTCCTCGTCGAAGGGAAGAACATCCGCCACGTCCCCCCTCCGGAGGCCTAGGCGGTCCGCACCTCCGGATGCGATCTCCGGTCCGCCATTCCGTCTCGCCCGTCCTCGACACGCCCTTTGAATGCTCTGGCGGGTAGTTGCATTATGGTCCCACCCTGATATAATGAAGGTTCAAACCCTCGGAGAGCAGCGCATTCAGGAGGAGGAGCATGGAGAAGGGAACCTGGACAGTGAAAGTCGGCCTCGCGCAGATGCTGAAGGGCGGGGTGATCATGGACGTGGTCACGCCGGAGCAGGCCAGGATCGCCGAGGATGCCGGGGCCTGCGCCGTCATGGCGTTGGAACGGGTGCCGGCCGACATCCGGGCCGCCGGCGGCGTGGCCCGGATGGCCGATCCCACCGTGATCGAGCGGATCAAACAGGCAGTGACCGTCCCGGTGATGGCCAAGTGCCGGATCGGGCACTTCGTGGAAGCGCAGATCCTCGAGGCCTTGGGGGTGGACTACATTGACGAGTCCGAGGTGCTCACCCCGGCCGACGAAGAGCATCACATCTACAAGCATCCGTTCACGGTCCCGTTCGTGTGCGGCTGCCGCGACTTGGGCGAGGCGCTTCGGCGGATCGGCGAGGGCGCGGCCATGATCCGGACCAAGGGCGAGGCGGGAACGGGCAACGTCGTCGAAGCGGTCCGCCACGCCCGCGCGGTCCTGGGGGCCGTTCATCGGCTCCAGGGGCTCAGCCAGGATGAATTGATGGCGGAGGCCAAGAACCTAAGGGCGCCCTACGAACTGGTTGCGGAGGTGGCGCGAACCGGGCGCCTTCCCGTCGTCAACTTCGCCGCCGGCGGAATCGCGACGCCGGCCGACGCCGCCCTGATGATGCAGCTTGGGGTGGACGGGGTGTTCGTCGGCTCCGGCATCTTCAAGTCGACCGATCCGGCGGCCCGCGCCAAGGCCATCGTCCAGGCGACGACGCACTTCAAGGACCCCAAGGTCTTGGCGGAAGTGTCTCAGGGCCTGGGGGAGGCCATGCGGGGCATCGAGCTGGGCACGCTGAAGCCCGAGGAACACCTGGCAACGCGGGGCTGGTAACTCAATTCCCGATGACCAATGAGCCAATGACCAATGCGTTCTGGGAATTCATTGGGATTGGGTCATTGGTCATGTGTCATTCACCATGGCGACCATTGGCGTGTTGGCTTTGCAGGGGGATTTCCGTGAGCACCGCGAGGTGCTGGAGCGCCTGGGAGCGACCGCTCCCGAAGTGCGGCTTCCGAAGGACCTGGAGGGTCTGGTTGGCCTGATCATCCCAGGAGGAGAAAGCACGGCCATCGTCCGGCTCATGCGGACGTCACACCTGCTCGAACCGCTCCGCAAGCTGGCCGACGACGGCTTTCCCATCTGGGGAACGTGCGCGGGGTTGATTCTCCTGGCCAAGCGGCTGGACGGGACGGGCATCCCCGCGCTGCAGGCCATGGACATCGCCGTCCGCCGGAACGCCTTCGGCCGCCAGGTCGACAGCTTCGAGGCCGATTTGCAGGTTCCCGCCCTGGGAGATCCTCCGTACCGGGCGATCTTCATTCGAGCTCCCATCATCGAGGACGTCGGCCCCGCGGTCGAGGTGCTGGCCCGCCTTCCGGACGGCGCCCCCGTGGCGGCCCGCCAGGGCCGGCTCCTTGCCACCGCCTTCCACCCTGAACTCACCCCTGACGACCGATTCCATCGGTATTTCCTCCACGAGGTCGCGCGCCAAGCGTAGCGCGAGTTGTCCCTCGAGCACTGCCCACGCCCGGGAGGATTGCGCAGCGTCTGTATGCCCCTGCCAAAACCTGTCGCGATCCCTGGATCTGAGCGGAGACTAGTGTAGTGTTACATAAATACCTTTACATCCTGATCCCGCCATGGTATCTTGCCTCTGGACAGGAGGGAGGAGGCCATGGCGAAGCGAGCGGCGGCATTGGCGATCAGCGACGCCGACCGAACGATCGTGGAGGGGTGGGTGCGCGCGCGGACCACCCCCCGGCGGTTGCACCTCCGCGCGCGGATCGTGCTCTTGGCCGCGCAGGGGGTCCCGCCGAGCCAGATCGCGCAGCGCCTCGGCACGACGCGCCCCACCGTCAATCTGTGGCGTGCGCGGTTTCACGGGGGGGGCCTGGCCGCAATCCAGCAGGATGCCCCCGGGCGGGGCCGGCGGCGGAGCATCCCGACCGCCACGGTGCAGGCCATCGTGCGGGCGACCACCCAGACCACACCCAAGGGCGCGACCCCCTGGAGCACCCGGACGATGGCCCAGGCCTTCGGCGTCAGCAACGCCACCGTGGCCCGCCTCTGGCAGGCCCATGGCCTCCGGCCGCACCGGGTGCGCCCCGTCCAGCTCTCCCGGGACACGCGCTTCGCCGAGAAGCTCACCGACGTGGTCGGCTTGTACCTCCACCCGCCGGAGAAAGCGCTGGTCCTCTGCGTGGACGAGAAGAGTCAGATCCAGGCGCTCGACCGGACCCAGCCGGGCCTGCCGATCAAGAAGGGGCGTTGCGGGACACTGACCCACGACTACAAACGGCACGGCACCACGACCCTCTTTGCGGCTTTGAACGTGCTCGAAGGGACCGTGATCGGCTCCTGCGTTCCCCGGCATCGAAACGGAGAGTTTCGGGCGTTCCTGCAGCAGCTGGATCGCACGACGCCGCCCGGGCTGGCTCTGCACCTGATCGTGGACAACTATGGGACGCACAACCATCCCAAGGTGCAGCAGTGGCTGGCCAAGCATCCCCGGTTTCACCTCCACTTCACCCCGACCAGCTCGTCGTGGCTGAACCTCGTCGAACGGTGGTTCCGGGAGCTCACCACCAAGCGCATTCGCCGGGGGGTCTTCAAGAGCGTCCCCGACCTCATCGCCGCCATCGAGGAGTACATCCAGGTGCACAACGCTCACCCGAAGCCTTTCGTCTGGACGAAGTCAGCGGAGGCCATCCTGGAAAAGGTGGGGCGCTGTAAAGCCATTTTGGAAACGGTACACTAGCCTTCGGCGGGTTTCTTGCGCCGGGCCGCGATCCGCGCGGCCACGATCCCGACCTCGTAGAGCAGGCACATGGGAAGGGCCATCATGCTCTGGTTGAAGACGTCCGGGGTGGGGGTGAGGATCGCGGCGATGATGAAGTTGATCAGGATGGCGTACTTCCGGTTTCGGGCCAGGAACTGCGGGGTGACCAGCCCAAAACGCGCCGCGATGGTCATGGCCAGAGGCAGCTCGAAGATCACCCCGAAAGCCAGGAGGAACTTCACGGTGAAATCCACGTATTCGCCGAACCGGGGCATCTGCTGGATCGTGGGATCGAAGGTCAGGAGGAACTGCATGGCCAGCGGGAGGACGATGAACAGGCAGAAGAGCAGCCCGACAAGGAAGCTGACCGTGGACAAAATCACGAAGGGGAGGACGAACCGCCGCTCTGTGGCGGAGAGGCCCGGCGCGACGAACTTCCAGATCTGGTAGAGGATGATGGGAAGGGCCAGGATGGCCCCGCCCATGAAGGCGACCTTGAAATGGACCCACAGCGTCTCGGCGGGGCCGAGGGCGGTGAGCTTGGCGATCGGGGGCTTGTGGGCGAATCCAATGAAGGGAAAGCGTCGCCCCATGAGAACGTCAGTGGTGAGGGGCCACTGGAGAATCCGAAGAAGGCTGTCCCGGAAATTGAAGGCAAGGATGAAGGCAACGCCGATGGCGGAGAGGGCGATGATCAGCCGCTTCCTGAGCTCTGCCAGGTGGGCCAGGAAGGGCATCTTGGCGTCGTCAGGCATTCCGGGTCTCAACCGGGCTGGCTGGGGGCGGGGGACGCGGCCTCGGCCTGCGGTTGGTGCTCCGCAGGCGCCTCCTGAGCCTTCTTCGCCTTGTCGGTTTCGGATGGGGCCGAGGTCACGGTGGGCTCGACCACTTCCTTGGCCGGCGTTTCGCCGACCTGCTCCCCCGAAGCGGGGGTGGCCGGCTCCGTCGGTATCTCGGCCGCGACACTCCCGGGTGGGGGTTCGCTGCCCTCGGCTGGGGCGACCGCCGCGGCCTGGCTGGGGAGCGTCTCCGGAGCAGGCGGGGTCGCCTCGGTGGGCGTGGTGGAGGGCGCTGCCTCCGGGGGAGAGGCTGGGGTCTCCTGCCGTTCTGCGAGTTCGATCTCGTGCTGGATCCCGTCGCGCAACTCGTCCGAGGCCCGCCGGAGTTCCGCCATGGCCTTCCCCAGCGTTCGGGCGATCCTGGGCAGCTCCTTTGGCCCGAAGACCAAGAGGGCGATCACGAAGATCAGCATGAGTTCCGGCATGCCGATGCCAAACATTCATTCAGCTCCTACGGCTCGATTGGTGCTTGGCTTCCGAACGGAAGCGAACGTGAGCGTACAATCGGGGCCAGGCAAAGTCAAGGCAAATGGGCCCCGGTAAGGAGGCGCCGGAGGCCTGTCATGGGGACCCTCTCCTTGCGAGGAGCATCCGGCAGGGAAGGGGTCGCGAAAGGAATCCGGAGGACTGAGGGTGGACCAGTCTCCCTCGCAGATGAGGCCGGCCAGCTCGACGTTCTGGCAAGGAGGGGGGCTGCATGCGTGGCGGCCTTGACACTCCGAAGGAGCTTGTGATGTACTACCAGCAAGTGTGAGCCGGAAATGGAGAGCCTGCCATGCTTGATCTTCTCATCACGGGCGATGCCGTGTGGGATGGCCGGGTGATCCCTGGAGTGGGTCTCGGGGTGCGCGATGGACGCCTCGCGGGCTGGTTCGAGCCGGGGTACGCCCCGCCCGCCCGGGAATGCCTGGATGCCGCAGGCCTCCTGATCTTCCCGGGGTTCGTCGACGCCCACGTCCACTGCGCCAGTACGCCATTTGAGGGCGTGCCTGCTGCGACTGCGGCGGCAGCCGCGGGCGGCGTCACGACCATCGTGGACATGCCCTTCGACGCCCCGGCGGGAATCTCCACCGTGGAGCAGTTTACCACCAAGCTGACACGGATCCGAGAGCAGACCCGCGTGGACTGCGCCATGCTGGCGGCCGTGAAAAAGGAGACCCTGGATCAGATTCCCGGTCTGGCAGCCTGCCGGGGCCTGCGGCTACAAGATGTCTTTGTACGATACGGACCCGGTGCGCTTCCCCATCCTGCCGGATCCGTTCCTGCTGGAAGCCTTCCGTCGCGTGGCGCAAACCGGGTTGCACGCGGGCGTCCATGCGGAGAACGATCTCATCGTCCAGGAATCGGTCCGCCGGCTTCGCGCCGCCGGTCGAACCGCGCCGCGCGACCACTGTCTCAGCCGGCCCCCCATCGCGGAAATCGAGGCCACCCTCCGCGCCTGCGAGTTCGCGCGCGAGACGGGCGTCCGGCTGCACATCCATCACGTCTCGCATCCTCGGTGCATCGAGCTGGTCCAACGGTATCGCCGCGAAGGGGTGCGGGTCACCACGGAGACGTGTCCGCATTACCTGCTGCTCACCATCGACGACATGGACCGCCTCAAGGCCCTGGGCAAGATCAATCCTCCGCTGCGGGAGCGCGCGGACGTCGAGGCCCTGTGGGCGGACCTGGCGGCGGGACGGATCGACCTCGTGGCCTCCGACCACGCGCCCTGGCCGCCGGAGAACAAGAACAAGCCTGACATCTTCGACAACGGGTCGGGCGCCCCAGGCGTGCAGACGCTGGTTCCCCTCCTGTACAGCGAGGGCGTGGCAAAAGGACGCATCACCCTCGGGCGCTTCGTCGAGCTCCTCAGCCGCAATGTCGCCCGGACCTTCGACCTCCCCCCGGGCAAGGGAGAGCTTCGCCCGGGCGCCGACGCCGATCTGGTGCTCTTGGACCCCAAGAAGGAATGGGTCGTGCGCGACGACCAGATGTTGTCCAATGCGCGCTGGACGCCGTTCGCCGGTATGAAGGTGCAGGGGCAAGTGGTCGCCACCATGGTCCGGGGGCGCTTCGTGTACCGGGATGGACAGGTGCTGGCCAAGCCCGGCGACGGCCGCTTCGTGCCCGCCATGAAGTAACAGCGTTCGACAGTTCGCAGGACGTTCAGAGCTATGAGGGCGCCTCGATCCGATGGAACAGCCGACCTGCCGAATGCGCCACAGGCGGAAACCACCGAACGTTTTCCGGAAAGAGCAATGCACATCCTCCTGATCAACCCGAACTCCACCGCCTCCATGACAGCCGGGATCGAGAAGGCGGCGCGCGCGGTTGCGCGCGCCGAGACGGTGGTCAAGGCCGTGAATCCCGAGGGGACGCCGCCGGCCATCGAGGGCTATGCCGACGACGCGCTGGCCGTGCCAGCCGTCCTGGCGCTGGCCGAGGCCGAGGCAGATCACTGGGACGCGATCCTCATCGCCTGCCATGGCGACCCGGGCCTGGAGGCCCTGCGGGAACGGCTGTTGACCCCCGTGATCGGGATCGGGGAGGCCTCCTTCCTGGCCGCTTGCGCGGTTGGGCGCCGGTTCTCCGTTCTCTCGCTTCTGCCGCGCCTCATCCCGAAGAAGCGCGAGCAGGTCCGGCGCGCCGGTCTCCTGGATCGCCTGGCGTCCGTCCGGGCGCTGGGCGTTGGCGCAGTGGAGAGCTACGAGGGCCGGGATCGGCTGATGGACCGGTACCGGGCCGAGGGGCGGGCGGCGATCCAAGAAGATGGTGCCGATTGCCTTATCCTTGGTTGCGCCGGGATGGTCGGAATTGCCGAGGAACTCGAACGGGACCTGGGTGTCCCGGTGGTGGATCCGGTGGTGGCTGCAGTGAAGCTCGCGGAGGCGTGTGGGCCGATCCGCCGGGGCCGGCGGGTGCGATAGGTCGCACCCGGTCGAAGTCCAAGAGGAGGAGGTGAGGCGAGGCGAGCTCCCGGACGTCGCACGTGAGATCCGCGGGCATCGAGGGAGGGGCTAACCTCAATGCCGAGGAGGGTAGAGCCATGGCGGCAAAGGCGGGTGAATTTACCATTCCGCTGGCCAAGATGTCGATCAAGCCCGTGCCGGGGCGGGTGGACTCCAAGGGAGTCGTCAGCTCGATCTTCCTGTCTCTGGCCATGATCGGGCTCCTCCAGTTCGGAGAGCGGCTGGACACCTTCTTCTTCGGGGGCCTCTTCCCCGTCTCGGGTCGGATCATCTCCATCACCATGATCGGGCTGGGGACCATGCTCTACGGCTTGGTGGGCGGGATCATCGTGGCGGATATCAATCCCCTGATTGCCACGGCGACCGGGACGAGCCCCATTGCCCCCTTCTGGCTGCTCACCAACGCGGCCCAGGCGGTCTGCGCGTGGCTGGTGGGGGCGCGGTTCAAGAACGTCATCTCCTGGCCCTGTGTCGTGGCGTACACCGTGGCGGCCTCGCTGGTACTGGTGGCCATGTACATTCCGCTCCACGTCTTCTACTTCAAGATGCCGTGGCAGAAGATGTTGACCCTCTATGCGTTCCAGACGCTGCTCTCCATCCCGGTCCCGGCCATCTTCCTGCGGGGGCTACTGAGCGTGATCCGCAACGCCGGATTCGTGGAGGAGTAAGGCAGTCGCAGGTCGGACATGGCCCGTTTTCTGTACACCTTCGCCCTGGAGGATCGCTCCTGGGCCACGCACCTCCACCCGATGACGATGGCCACGCTGGCCCTGAGCGTGGCCATCATCGCGTTCTCCACATTGCATCTGGGGGTCATGGGAGCGACGCTCGCCGCGCTGCTGCTCTTCATGGCCGTGGGGCGTCTCCCTGCCCGGAGCACCCTGGCACCCCTGGTTCTCATCCTCCCGCTCTGCTTCTTCATCACGCTGATCCAGACCCTCGCCCGGCCCGAGGGCATCGTGGCATCCTGGAGCGTGGCCGGCCGCGAGATCACGATCTCGGCCGTGGGCTTCATCTTGGGCCTGCGGATCACCCTCCGGGTGGTCCTCTTGGCGGTGGTCCTCACGATCTTCTTCACGGTGGTCCATCCGGCCAAGTTCACCAAGGCCCTATGCGACCTCAGGGTCCCGTTCAAGTACGCCTACAGTTTCACCCTGGCCCTGCGGTTCCTCCCCCTGATGCTGGAGGAGCTGGCGACCATCAAGAACGCCCAGCAGTCCCGGGGGTACGATATTGACCAGCGGAACCCTTTCCTGCGGGTCTTCCGCATCTTTCCTTTGATGGTTCCCCTGGTCCTCATCGCCCTCCGCCGCGCCTCCACCATCGCCCTGGCGCTGGACCTGCGGGCCTTCGGTGCCCGTCCGGACCGGACGTTTTTCGTGGACGTGAAACGAGGCCCGCTCGACCTCGGCCTGCGGGCGGTCGGGCTTAGCGCCGCGGCCGTGGTGTTGATCGCGGCCATCGCGGGCTGGATCTGAGGACCGCCATGCCCATCCTGAGCGTGCGGGATCTCACCTTCACCTATCCGGGCTTGACCGAGCCGACCCTGGCCGGCGTCTCCTTCGACGTGGAGCGCGGGGAGTGCCTGGCGATATTCGGCGCGGCCAAGAGCACCCTGTGCCTGTGCCTGGCGGGGGCGATCCCGCACCTGATCTCGGGGCGGATGGAGGGAGAGGTGATCGTGGACGGCGTCTCCACCCGTGCGGTCCGCCTGCCGGAGCTCGCCACCAAGGTGGGCATGGTGCTCCAGGACCCCGAGAATACCCTCTTCAACCTCACCCTGGAAGGGGACGTGGTCTTCGGCATGGAGAACCTGGGTACCCCCCGGGAGGAGATGACCGCTCGCCTGGAAGAGGCCCTGGCGCTCGTGGGCCTGAGCGGGCTTCACGGCCGGATGTCCCAGGAGCTCTCGGGCGGGCAGAAGCAGCGGGCCTCCGTCGCCGCCGTCCTGGCGATGCGCCCCAGCATCCTGATCCTGGACGAGCCGACCCGCGAGTTGGACCCGCTGGGAACGGAAGAGGTCTTCGACCTCCTGGCGTCCCTGAAGGAGCGCGGCACCACCATCGTGATCGTGGAGAACGATCCGGAGCACGTGGCTCCGCTCGCCGACCGGATGCTCCTGCTGCGCCAGGGGCGGCTGGCGGTCCTGGTCCCCCCGCGGGAATTCTACGCCGCCGTCCGCGACGATCCGAAGATCCGGTTCCCGCAGGTGACCGACCTGTACCTCGCCCTGCAGCAGCGGGCGGGGCTCGAGGGACAAATCCCTATCACCCTGGAAGAAGGAATCGCCATCCTTGGTCCCCTCTACCAGCCCGCTCGCCATTGAGGCCGTCGACCTCCGCTTTGCGTACTCCTCCGGGGTGGAGGCCCTGCGGGGTGTGAACCTCACCATCCGCGCCGGGGAGTTCGTGGGGGTCATCGGCCAGAACGGGTCGGGCAAGACCACGCTGGTGAAACACTTCAATGGGCTCCTCAAGCCCACCCGTGGCGTCCTCAAGGTGCTGGGTGTGGATACACGGACCCAGGGAGTGGCTAAGCTGGCCAAGCTGGCCGGCTACGTCTTCCAGAACCCGGACCACCAGATCTTCTGCAACACCGTTCGCGAGGAGATCGCCTTCGGCCCGCGCAACACGGGGATGCCGGCGTCCGAGATCGAGTCCAGCCTGCGCCACGTGATGGAGCTGCTGGATCTCCAGGGGCTGGAGGAGCGTCATCCGTTCCGACTGAGCCGAGGCGAGCGACAGCGACTGGCCATCGCCTCCATCCTGGCCATGCGGCCGCGCATCCTGATCCTGGACGAGCCGACGGGGGGACAGGACCGCCAGCAGGTGAGCCGGCTGATCGCGACGTTACGCCAGCTCAACGTCGAGGGGCATACCATCGTGCTCGTGACTCACGACCTCGAACTCCTGGCTGAATGCGCCGACCGGGCGCTGGTCATGTTCCAGGGGAAGATCCTCTTGGACGGCACGCCCCATGATGTGTTCAGGGAGGTGGACACGCTCAGGCGTACCGCCCTGGCCCCACCCCAAATCACCCGGTGGAGCCTGGCGGTCGGGCTGCCGCGCCTCTTCCTCACCGTGGCGGAGGCGGTCGGGGGCTATCACGGGGAGGGGCCTGGCTCGGGGACCCAGTGAGGATGGAACTGATGGACCGGATCACGGACCGGGTGAACGGAGAGCGGATGGCGGCGGACCTCGGCGCATTGGCGGAAATGACCCGTCGGGACCAACCGGGCTACACGCGCCTGGCGTATTCCGAGGAGGACCGGCAGGCCCGGGTCTGGTTGCGCCACCGGATGGAGGCAGCCGACCTGATGGTGCGATTGGATGCGGCGGCAAACGTCATTGGCCGCCGCCCGGGAGAGTCGGAGGGCGCCGTCCTCGTCGTGGGCTCCCACATGGACACGGTGCCGAACGGCGGTCGCTTCGACGGGATCGCGGGTGTGGTGGCGGGCCTGGAGATCGCGCGGGTATTCCACGAGATGGGCAGGCGTCTGCGACACCCGCTGGAGGTCATCGCCTTTACCAACGAGGAGCCCAACGCCTTCGGCATCTCCACCGTAGGGAGCCGCGCCATGGCCGGCAAGCTCACCGCGGCGCGCGCCAGGGAGTTGCGCGACCCCGGCGGACGGACGTTAGCGGAGGCCATTGATTTCCTGGGTGGGGATGCCGTCCACCTGGACGAGGCACGCCGGCCGCGCGGGGCTATCGCTTACTACTTGGAGTTACACATTGAGCAGGGGCCGGTGCTGGATCGGGAGCGGATTCCGGTCGGCGTGGTCACGGGGATTGCCGCACCCACGCGGCTGCGCGTTCACGTGGGCGGTCGCCCCGATCACGCGGGCACCACCCCCATGGGAATGCGCCAGGACGCGCTGGCCGGCGCGGCCGAGATCGTCCTCGCGCTGGAGAGCATCGCCGCGGATGTGGGGGACTCGGTTGGCACCACTGGACGTCTGGTCAACCACCCGAACCACGCCAACGTGGTGCCGGGTCACGTTGAGATGACGGTGGAATTCCGCAGCATCCTGCCCGAGCGAATCGGCCTTGTGCGGGCGCGCCTCCTGGAGGCGATGCAGGAGATTGCCCGACGACGGGGTCTCACGGTCTCGTGGGAGTTCACGATGGAGGAGCGGCCCCTCCAGATTCCGCCAGAGATCGTGGAGCTGGCGGCGGCCGTTTGTCAAGAGTTGGGCATCCCCTTCCGGAAGCTCCCCAGCGGGGCCTCTCACGACGCCAACCACATCGCCGAGATCGCGCCCGTCGCCATGCTCTTCGTGCCGAGCGTCGGCGGTCGCAGCCACTGTCCCGAGGAGTTCACCGACATCACCGACATCGCCGCAGGCACCCGCGCCCTCCTGGGATTGCTCCTTCGCCTCGACGCCCTCAACTGAAAGCCCCACGGCTGGCCAAGCGGCCGTGGGGCTGATGGCTCATGGCTAATCGTAGAGAGCCGTCTTACGGGACGAGCACCAGCTTGCCAAAGTGCTCGCGGCTCTCCATCGGTCGGTGGGCCTCGGCGGCCTCAGCGAGGGGGAAAGCCGCGTGGATCACCGGGCGGAGCCGTCCTTCGACCACCAGATTGAATACCTGCTGTGGCTCGGCCGAGGTTGCCCGGAGGGATCCCAGTAGGTCGATTTCCCGACGGAAGAACTCGATGATGTCGAAGGGCACGACCTCGCCGGCGTGACCGCCGCAGACGGCCATGCGGCCGCCATGCCTCAGGCAGGCGAGGCTCTTGGCGAATACCGCTCCCCTGATGTCCTCGAAGATCAGGTCCACGCCGGGCCCATCCGTGTGTTTCCGGACGGCCGCCACCAGTCCTCCTGGCGGTATTTGATGGTCTCGTGGGCGCCCAGGGCTCTGGCCTTGGCAAGCTTGGCCTGACTCCCGGCCGTGGCGATGATCCGCGCACCGGCCCGAGGGCCACCACCTCACCGGCGATCTCGGGCCCAAGCGTTTGCGGAAGGACGAGCGGCAGACGAGAGACGCGGGCCCGGCAATCCACATCCAGGTGATTGCGCCCGCAGGCCCGTACTCGCACGAGGATTTCACCGGTCATGGGGACCGGGTTCGAGACCTCTTGCAGCCGCAAAACCTCCGGCCTCCCGAATTGATGGAATCGAACCGTTTTGACTCCCTCACTCCGTCAGCGCTATGGGAGGAGCGACGCCAGGACGCCCGTGAGGCCACTGGCAGCCAAGAGCGCCAGCCCGAGGACAGCCCAGCCCGGGTTCTTCGGCGAGTCACCTCCTGTGGTCTCACGGCGTGAAGCAAAAGCTGACCGCCGTACTCCCTGCAGTCCCTTGGAGCGCTCCAGGGTGGCGCGCTCGGCGGCGGTCAGGACAATCGGGAGGGCGACGTGGACAGGGTGGGTGGCCATCGGGCGGGAGCCTACACCCCTTCGGGATGGATGTCACCATATTTCTGATACGGATTTTCATGTTCGCCCCCACTGAGCCCCCACTGAACACCCACTGAACCCCCCCTGAACTGGGGGGTGAACTACGGGGCGAACTCCCAGGGCGGTCCGGGTCTGCGCGGTCCCCGGGGGCCGCGCCCGGGCGGCCCAGTGCAGGTGCCATGGGCCTGGCAACTGCGCTAACTCTTTAGATTCATTGACCGCGCGGCCGGCGTGCCCCCCGAGAGCTCGGGCCGGGGCTCCCCGCTCCCGGCGCTGCCGTGGCCGGGACTGCGGAGCGGCATGGGTACCGTGGGCGATCACCGAGCACCAGATGCACGATTTGAAGGGAAATCGCCCGCGAAACTGGTCGGGTGGGGGCGTGCCTCCGATGCGCCGCGCCGCGGGCCCTGGTCCACTGGCGGCCCCGACCCGAAGCCTGGGGAAGGCGACGCCCCGGCGGGTGACGCGACCGCGGCAGGGCTGAGTCCGTGGCGGGGCCGCCGCCGTCCGGGGGGAGGGGGGGGGGATCGCTCCGCAGCGTGGTCGCACGATTTCGGGCGGTCGCCTTGTGGGCTAGCCGGGGATCTTTCCGCAGAGGCGACAGATCAAACCGGTGGGTTCACGCCTCACCCATTCATGAGGCTTGCACCCGGCCTGGCGATTCCGGAGGACCTCCTGCGCATCGCGTCGGTTCAGGTACACCACGCTCTGGGCTGTGAGGACAGCGGCAAGGCTGATCAGGAGTGTGATCAGGCCAACGTCGGTCCAGCTGAGACCCATGGGACTACCCGTGCCATTGAGGCCGTTTGGTCGAAATGCCACCAGCGGTGGTTGGGCTGTGATGAAAACTCAGCAATATCTATACCAAATTGTGCTGCGATGCGAATTTGAAGACGCCAATTTTCTGTCGCTGCTAAGGCAGTGGAATTATGACGCGGGCGCGAATTCGCGGGCGCGTCTTTCGGGGCCTTGGGGTCCCAGGGCGAGAGGATCGGCGTGGCGTGGTGGGCACTCTTGGGGATTTTTGAGACAGGTGGTTTCCGAATCTGGGACGGCGCGCTGGCTCGGCTTCGAGGGCTGTCGAGGGATCTTCGCTCTCACACGAAGCCATGCCAGGGAGGATCGGTGTGACCGGGCGAACGCCGGCCATGGCGTCGGGGTGAAATCGGTTTGCCGGAACACGAGGAGCCTTTCCCGACAGGCGCTATGGCTGCAGGAGAGGCTGCTCGTAGCCTTCGGCCGCCAGATCCTTCAGGACGGGCTGCGGGTTCATGGTCTTGAGCCGGATGATCACCAGCCGCGCTCCGGTTTCCCAGTGAGGCAGGGTGACGATGCTGGAGATGTTCACCCCGTGCGTCTTGATGATCCGGGTCACGTCGGCCAGGGCCCCCGCGCGGTCCGGGAGCGTGAGTTCGATCCGCGCGCTCGGCTCGCGGATGCCCATCACGTCCACCAGGACGCTCAGGATGTCGGTCTCGGTGATGATGCCTGCCAGGCGACCGGCCTCCGTCACCGGCAGGCAGCCGATCTTGTGCTCGATCATCAGGCGCGCCGCCTCCTCGATGGTCGTATACGGGCTCACGGTGAGAACGTTCTTGACCATGGCTTCGGTCACGGCGATCTGGCCCAGGAAGGCCGCCGTCCGATCCGGGCTGATTCCGGCGGCGCTGCTGGGGGAAGCCTGCCGGAGGTCGCGATCCGTCAGGATGCCCAACAAGCGATCGCCCTCCACGATCGGCAGGTGGCGGATCCGATGGGCGTGAAGGAGCTCGCGCGCCTGGGCCAGCGTCGCATCCTTGGTCAGCGTGATCAGGGACGTCCGCATCCGTCGGCCGACCAGCATGATTGCCTCCCTGGAAAATCCCCGCCCCAGGCCCCGTGTCCCCAGCGGCGCAGTGAGATCAAAGCCTGTCCTGTGGGGTAGGGATTCTCCTCAGTCGCGGTGTCCGCCTTCCCGCCGGTTCCCTGGGGAAAGACCAGGGGAAGGGGAACGGAACGCCTCCGAGTCAGTAGACGCAGTCCGGAAACGTGGGCATGCCCATGGCCCGCCCCACGATCTTGTAGAGTCGCGGAACCCGCCAGGGTTCCTCCAGCACGCCATCGCGGATGGCCCAGCTCCGCCCGCGGACCGTAGCGGCGGCTTCGGGCATGCGGAACGGATTGGAGCCGTCCAGGCGCCGGTGCAGCACCTTGCCGGGCTGGAATCCCCGGTGGATCTCCTCCAACCGATCCCGCCCGGTGAGGTAGCCGAAGCCGTAGCGCTCGTACAGGATGGCGTGGTGGTAGAAAAGTCCCTCGATGGACATCTGTTCCCTGCCCAGTTCAGCGGCGAAAGACTCCACCCGCGGGAGGACCTGGCGGAACATCCGCAGGCCGCGGCGCACTTGTCCGGGCGCCAACCCCGCCCGCATGGCCCGCTCTTCCTCGGCGGGATTGCGGATGCCGGACAGGATCCCCACGGGATTGCCGGAGGGATCGCAGTCCACGTCGAACCGCTCCGCCTGCGGGTCGTTCGCCATGATGAAGGCGATCTCCAAAAACTCTTCCGTGGGCTGGGTGAGTTTCAGCAGGTACACGCAGTCCCGGTTCGGCGGGTGGGCACGCACCTCGATCCGGACGAAGCCCTGATCCGGGGGGCAGATGTACGTGACGAGGCGATTCCCCCGCGGGTCCCGGCCCGTGGCGGGGTCGAGATCCAGAAGTGCGATCACCCGCGGCGGGATGAGGCGGCGGTAGATCGCCTCGCGCTCCTCCGTGGGCAGTTGGTTGATCTGCTGGATGGAGGTGACTCCGATCCCCAGGTACTGCTGGCGCCGGTCGGCTTCCGCCGCGCTCGCGCCGGGCGATCCCTCGGTCAGGAGGGCGCGGAAGGCTCGGTACAGACCCGGCGACGCCGCCTCTCCCACTCGCACCAGCAGGCAGTTCCTGGGGTCGGCCGCCACCAAGGGCTCGTCGGTCACGAAGTCCGCGAACCCATGCCGGCGAAAGAGGCGGAAGATCAGCTGCCGGTACTCGCGCCAGGTGAGGCCGGAAGCCTCGAGGTCCCAGTCGGCCGCAAACTGGGGGGCGATCACGATGGCGTCGTCCAGCGCCCATCCGGCGAACGCAGCCTGAAGCAGGAGCCGGGCCAGGCCCCGCCGGCGCCAGGCGCGGTCCACCTCCAGCGCGCCCAGCTCCAAGAGATCGGGGATCGGCGGCTGTCCCCAGCGCTCCTCCGGGCCCGGCTGGAAGAGGGCGAGGTAGCCGACGAGCCTGCCCCCCGCGACGCCTGCGAGCACGCGGCCCTGCGGCGCTCGAAGAACCCGGCGAAGTATCGCCGGCGTCTCCCCGGCGCGATAGCGGCAGTAGGCCCCGAGGCCCTCGCCCGGGGTCAGCCTGTCCAGGTCGTCGGGTGCGGTCAGGGCCCGCAGGGTGATCGCCGTGCCCGATGTCTCTGGTGCGGCGAAGCGCTCGGCGGACTCAGGAGCGGGCGACATGGTTCCGGTCTCTCGTGGGCGCGGGGCCCCGCCCTGGCGCCCCGCTGCCATGCCAGGTTAGGAATGCTTCAGGGCGATCTCTTCGAGGATGTTGGCGACGTCCTCGCATCGGTCCGTGGCCGTCTCCATCGTTTCGTAGATCTCCTTCCACTTGATGACCTCGAGGGGCGGGGCCTCCTCCACGAACAGGGCCGCGATGCCCTCGCGCGAGACGTCGTCCGCTTCGTTCTCCAGGCGGTTGATCTCGATGCAGTGCTCCTGGAGGAATTCGAAGCGGGGGAGGGCGGTCACCCCGCGGACGACCTGGTCGGTGCAGCGGACGATGATCTCGGCCAGCCGCTGGGCGGCGGGGGTGGGCTTGGTGATCCGGTACATCGCCATCCGCGCGGCCGAGGCCTCGATGAGGTCGATGACGTCGTCCAGCGCCGAGGTGAGCTTGTGGATGTCCTCCCGGTCTATCGGGGTGATGAAGGTCTGGTGGAGCGTGCGCAGGATCCGATGGGTGATCTTGTCTCCCTCGTGCTCGTACTCCTCCACGGCGCGCCACTGCTCGTCGGTGCCGCGGAAGTCCTCCAGCATCTGCTGGAAGGCCCGCGCCCCCTGGTGGATGTTGCGCGCCGCCTCGATGAACATGTCGAAGAACTTCTCGTTGCGCGGAAAGAGACGAAGTCGGAACATGGCCTCACCCTACTCCTTTTCCGGCTGCAGGGCCCGCCGCGGCCAGTGGCGCCAGAGGAACCAGCCCGCGCCTGCCGCCAACCCGAGCACGATCACGACATCCAGGGAGTGCAGCACGCCGCCCACCCGGTCCCAGTGTTCTCCCAAGAGCATGCCCACGTAGGCCAGCGCCCAGCTCCACGACAGGGAGCCCAGGAAGGCATAGACCAGGAATCGGGCGAAGGGGACCCGCGCGACGCCGGCCGGGAGCGAGATGAAAGTCCGGATGACCGGCAGCAGGCGGCTGAGGAAGGTCGCCGCCATGCCGTAGCGCGCGAACCAGCGATCGGCGCGTTCGACCTCGTGCGCGGTGACCAGGAAGTACCGGCCGTACTTCAGAATGAAGGGGCGCCCCCCGTAGGCGCCGGCGGCGTAGGCGAGCGCGGACCCGAGGGTGCACCCCAGGGCCCCCGCCAGCGAGACCCCCCACAGGCTGAAGCGTCCCTGGCTCACCAGGTAGCCCGAGAAGGGCATGATGACCTCGCTGGGGAGCGGGATGCAGGCGCTCTCGACGGCCATGGCCACGACGATCCCCGCGTAGCCCAAGCTGCTGATGACCCAGATGACGAAGGTGGAGAGCAGGACGAGGAGCCTGTAGAAGAGGTCCATGCACACCTGAACGTCAGACGCCAAAGGTTGCGGATCCCGGGAGAGCCGGGTGTGTGGCCGACGCGATCCTACGGCCGCGCCGCGCCGGGCGGACGCTCGGTGATCATCCCCACGGTCTCAATGCCCGCCGCCTTGAGCGCATCCAACACCTCTATCACCAGGCCGTAAGGCACCTGGGCATCCCCCCGGAAGTGGACGACGCGTTCGCGGTTGCGAGTCAGGGCGATCAGGCGATCCCGCAGGCTGACCCGGGGGATCTCCTGGTTGTTCAGGTACAGCCGACCCTCGTGGGTGAGGGTGAGTGTGATGCGCTCTTCCTCCTTCGGCTCGGATTGCTCCGCCTGGGGGAGTTGCACGTCGGTCCCCCGCTGGAGCATCGGCGTGGTCACCATGAAGATGATCAGCAGGACCAGCATCACGTCCACCAGCGGGGTGACGTTGATTTCCGAGAGCATGCGCCGATCGCCGGCGCGCGATGGCAGGGTCATGGCCATGGGGGCGACTACCGACAATGCGCCGCGGGGTCAGACCCCCGGCGCGATCTGGACGGACGCATCTACCTGGACCGTTCAGACACCGGTCCGCAGCGCGGCGGACGCGACGCTCGCGGCACGTTGGGCCCAGGTGAGGAGCTCGGATCCGGCGGCGTCCATTTCGGTTGCGCAGTTCTTGACCCGCGACACGAAATGGTTGTAGGCGGTCACGGCCGGAATGGCGACGAACAGGCCGGCCGCTGTGGCCACCAACGCTTCGGCGATGCCCGCCGAGACGGTACCCAGCCCGCCACTGCCCGTCCGCGAGATCGCCTCGAAGGCGCGCATCACGCCGATGACCGTTCCGAAAAGTCCCACGAACGGACTGATGTTCCCGAGCGTCGCCAGGGCGACGAGGTGGCGCTCCAGCCGCCCGATCTCTGTGGAGGTGACCCGCTGCATCGCCTCCCGGGCCGTGGCCGCGGCCTGATCGATGCCAGGGCCGGCGTAAAGACCCGGGTTCTTCGACGCGAGGGGCAAGAACTCCCGCAGGCCGACCGCCAGGACCGAGTTCACATGGCCGCCCTTCGCTCGCCCACACAGATCCAGCGCCTCCTGCAGGTTGCCCTGCTCCACAGAGGCCAGCACCCGAGGCACCAGGCCAGCCGAGGCTAGACGGGTCCGCCGGAAGGTCCACCACCGCTCGCCGATCACGGCTAGCGAATAGGCTGAGAACAAAACCAAGGTCGTCAGGGTGAACGACACCAGGAGGCCGCCAGCCTGCATCATGATCGGGATGAGGACTCGGTCCAGCATGGGGTCGGATCCAGCGCTCCGGGTCAGGGACAGAGTGCCCAGGCGACTAAGCCAATACTATACCATTCCCACACGAAGGCTGCCAGGGCAAACACAAATCCCTTGCCCGAATATCCGGGGTCTGCTATGGTGCACTAGGTTAATCCGTGCGCCCACCGATGATTCCTGGCCTGAATACGAACGTCACCCACGGCGGGATCGAGTATCACGTCCAGACCGAGGATCTGGGCCGCGGAAACGCGTACGTCCTGACCCTGGTCTTCCGGGCCGGGGCCATCATCGCCCGGGAGAAAGTCAACTACCAGAAGGCCTTGGGCGAGGCGGCCGCCGAGGGCGAGATCAAGCAGTTCATGGACCAGCAGCACCAACGGATCATCCAGGGCATTCTGGCCGGTCAGCCCCAGGCGCTCGCCGCATCGAAGGAGCGGGAGCCGTCTCCCTCGCAGGCAGCCCCCGAAGCGCCGAAGGCTTCGCTTCCCCCCGCCGACAAGAGCCTCGATCAGCTCATCACGGAATATCTGCGGAGTCGCAAGGCCGACAAGACCCGCTAGGCGACCTCGTCTCAGGGCCCGCGCCCGCCGGACGCGCGGCCGTCCGGAAAGACGGCCGGGCCCGGAAGCATTCCGACCCGGAAGGTCCGCGAGCAGGAAGTGACGCCGGAGGACGCAGGGCTTGCGGATAGAGAGAGGCAACTAGGGCGCCGCCTCGACCCGTGGCGGGCGGGGTTCCTCGTGTTCCCGGGGCAACGGCTTCAGCGCATCTTGCAGGCGAAGGTCGGCCTGCCGGGTCTGCTCCAGCACCCGGCTGAGCAACTTGCTTTTGCCGCCGTCCAGCGCCTTGTACTTCTGGTAGATCCCGTCCAGCTCGACGAAGAGGTTCTGAGGGCGGTACTCGGCCGCACTGGCGTAGCGCTCCATCGCCGCCTGGCGCTCACCGCAGTAACTCGCCAGGGCGTCGAACTCTTCCGTTACCCGGGGCTCGGCCAGGCCCTCCAAGAGCCTCTGCTGCTCCTTGAGGTATCGCCCGAAGGGCTCCAGCTTCTCCTCCAGGTCCCGGAAGACATGCTCGATGGCCCTCTGCTGATCCTCCAGGTATTGGGCCATAGGGCGGGGCTGCTCCTCCAGGTAACGCTGGGCCCGCTCGAGGATCTGGCGCTGCTCGGCCAGGAACTTCTCGAAGGTCTCGAACTGGTCCGTCAGCTCCGTCTTCAGGTGCATGCCGACCCGCTCGAGGTTGTTCTCCTGCCCTTCGAGGTACTGGCGCAGGGGTTTGATGCGAGCCTCGAGCTGCTTCAAGGCCTGGTCCACGTTGCGCCGCTGCTCCCAGAGGTGCCGCTGGAACGGGCTCAGCCGCTCCTCGAGCAGGCGCTTGGCCTCCTCGATGGTGCGAATCTGCTCGTCGAGTTCGCCGTGGATGCGTTCCAGGGAGGGCGAGGCAGCCCAGGTCAGACTTTGACTTCGCCGTTTGGGAGCGGGCAGCGAATCCGGTTGGCTTTGCTCGACGTCGCCAAGGAGGGTGTCTTCCCGCTCCGGACGGCCGGTCCACCGAGACAGGAACGTGGACATCGTCAGGCACTCCTCAGGGCCCCCGGAACGCTCGGCTTTGAGACGCCGGAACGCCCCGGCCGGGCCGGAAATGACACCGTCAGGGAGCGGCGGTAAATTCCCACACTTCCCCCGGGGGTGTCAAGGGAAAATCGGGCCGAGTAATCGAGCGCACACCCCTGAATGAAAGCACCGGCAGCAGACTTCACAGTTGCGCCCGGGCGGGATCCCAGACGTCGAGGCCGAAGCGCCTGAGGAGCGTCGCCAGCATGATGAGGGGGAGGCCGACGACATTGGAGTAGTCCCCCTCGATCCCCTCCACCAGGAGGGCCCCGCACCCCTGAATGGCGTAGGCCCCCGCCTTGTCCAGCGGCTCGCCGGTGGCCACGTAGGCGGCCGCCTCCGCCGCATCGAACGCCCGCATTCGCACCTGGGTCACGGCCACCGCGACCTCGGCCCGCCCCGTCTCCGCCTCCACGACCGCCACGCCCGTGATCACCTGGTGGGTCCGGCCCGCCAGGCGCAGGAGGACGGCCTGGGCCTCCTCGGCATCGCGGGGCTTCCCGTAGGCGATGCCGTCGCATACCACAATCGTGTCCGCTCCGATGACGAGGCCGCGCCCGACCCGGGCGGCGACCTCCTCGGCCTTGGCCCGGGCGAGGCGGCAGGCAAGCGCCTCGGGGGCCTTGTCGCCGAGGTGCACCGGACCACCCGCCTCGTTCAAGGCGCTGGGATGCACACGAAAGGGAAAGCCGATCTGTGCCAGGAGGGCGGCTCGCCTGGGCGACGCGGACGCGAGGATAATCTCCGCAGTCGGTTTCTCGGCGCTCCGGGTACCCGGCCCGCAGGGCGGGGTGCGGCGCTCGGCTCTCACGGCTACAGCTTCCGGTAGATCAGGAGGGCGAGGGCGATTCCGAGCAAGCTCGCCAGGTTGATCTTCATCGTGAGGCCGAAGGTCAGCGTAATGACCTTGAGATCCAGAATCGCCGGCGGCGTGATGCCCGGGTTCACCCCCTTGGAGAAGACCTTTTCCAGATAGCCGCCTGGAGCCAGGGTGCCGATGACCTCACCGATCACGCTGCCGATCAGCGCCCCGAGGATCACGATTACCAGCAGGACGACGACGCTATCCAGCTTCTTGGCCACGGTTCGGCCCCTCCTTCGAGGCCCCGGTCCCCCAGGCGGGCGCCTTGCGCAAGACCATGCCGAAGATGAAAAGGACGCTGGCGCTCCCGGCCAGCGCCAGCAGCGAGAGACGGAGCGTCACCGAAGAGACCAGGAGGGCCGTGAGAGCGTGCGACAGGGAGAAAAGGTAGATGAGCAGGACGACCTCCACCCGGCCCAGCCCGAGGTTGACCAGCCGGTGGGAGGAGTGGTCGCGGCCGCCCACCACTGGCGATTGCCCGCGCCGCAAGCGCAGCACCACCACCAGTGTCGTGTCGAAGATGGGATAGGCCAGGACCAGCAGCGGGATGATGACGGACGTGGGGGCGGTGGGGCTCCGCCAACTGCCCAGGGCGGCCAGGCAGGCGAGGCTAAAGCCGATGAACAGGCTCCCCGCGTCGCCCATGAAGATGCGGGATCGAAAGTTCCAGGGCAAAAATCCCAGGCACGCGCCGGCGAGCGACGCTGCGGCGCGGGCTGTGGGCAACTGCTCGGGGCCGACCTCGATGTAGCGCGCGGCCAGGACCGCAAAGGTCAAGCCGGCGATGGCCGCCACGCCCGCCGACAGGCCGTTCATGTTGTCGAGGAGGTTGAAGGCGTTGGTGATCCCCACGATCCACAGCAGGATAATCGGGATGCTGAGCCAGGGGGTGCGAAGGAAGCCGAGCGTGATCCCCGGGTAGATCACGAAGACCGCCAGGAACCCCTGGAAGAGCAGGCGGAGCCACCAGCGGACTCCCTCGGCGTGGGGATCCAGGTCGTCGTGGATGCCCAGGAGGAGGATGAGCCCTCCGGCCACCAGGATGGTGGCCGAGACCTGGTCCACGGGCCCGGCGGACAGGACGCCGGCCGTGTGAGCCACGGCGATGGCCGGCCCGCCGAGGAGGGGCGTCGGCTGTGCGTGGATCTTCTTCCCGCCCGGCCGGTCCAGGACCCCGAGAGCGAGGGCCACCCGGCGGCACAAGGGCGTGAGGATCAAGGCCGATCCGAACGCCACCGACAAGGGGAGGAGAAGCGGCGCGAGATAGCTCATGGCCCTAGAGGCGGATCACCGTCCCGCGATCCTGGGGGAATCGTCGCGTGACGCCGGTGGCGTCTATCAGCAGCCGGCTGTGCTCGATGAGCCAGGGGATGTCGAAGGCGCTGTGGGCCACGGCCAGGCAGACGCAGTCCTGGGCGGCCAGGGTGCCCTCGGCGAGCGGCACCGAGGCGAGCTGGCGGGCCGGGGCGGCGCCGGCGTCCAGGGAGACCTCGGGCACGTAGGGGTCGTGGTAGCTGACCTCGGCCCCCCGGGCGAGGAGCACCTTCATCACCTCCAGGGCGGGGGCGTTTCGGGGATCGTCGATGTCTTTCTTGAAGGCGGCGCCCAGCACCAGGATGCGGGCGCCCAAAAGGGGCTTCCCCTGGCGGTTCAGCGCCTCCGCGATCCGGTTCACGGTGAAGAAGGGCATGCTGGAGTTGACCTCGGCTGCCAGTTCGATGAACTTGGTGTAGAAGTCGTACTCCCGCGCCTTCCAGGACAGGTAATAGGGGTCCACGGGGATGCAGTGGCCGCCCACGCCGGGGCCGGGGTAGAAGGGCATGAAGCCGAAGGGCTTGGTGGCGGCGGCGTCGATGACCTCCCAGATGTCGATCCGCATGCGGTCGCAGAGCTTGGCCAGCTCGTTCACCAGGGCGATGTTGACGCTGCGGAAGATATTCTCCAGGAGCTTGCACATCTCCGCCACCCGGGGGCCCGAGACCCGGTGGATCTGCTCGGGCGGGACGAGGAGCCCGAACAGGGCGGCCGCGGCCTCGGTGGAGGCGGCATCGAGGCCCCCCACGACCTTGGGGGTGTTGTGGGCGCCGAACTGCTTGTTGCCCGGGTCGATCCGCTCCGGCGAGAAGGCCAGGAGGAAGTCGCGGCCCGCCTGCCGCCCGGGCGTCTCCAGGATGGGGCGCACCAGCTCCTCGGTGGTGCCGGGGTACGTGGTGGACTGGAGGACCACCAGACTGCCTGGACCGACGTGGGGGGCGAGGGCGGTGCAGGCCGCCTCGATGTAGGAGAGGTCCGGCGCCTTCATGCGCGTGAAGGGCGTCGGCACGCAGATCACGGCCGCGTCCGCGGCCGCGCAGTCCCGGTACGCGGTGCTGGCCACGAGGCGCCCGGCGTGCACCACGGGCGCCAGGGTGGCACTGGGGACGTCCGGGATGTGGCTCTGGCCTCGGTTGATGGCCTGCACGCGCTCCCCGTTGACGTCGATCCCCCGCACGGCCACCCCGGCGCGGGCGAACTCGACCGCCAGCGGCAGCCCCACGTAGCCCAGGCCGATGACGGCCACGGTCAGGTTCTTGGTTCGAGCCTTCTCCGGGAAATCGACGCGCGGTCCACTCATGCGTCCGCTCCCTTTGGCAACGTCACCGTGCTCAGTGGGTGAAGTGTTCCCGGCACCAGGCGATGGTCTTCTTCAGGCCGGCCTCCAGGTCCACCCTGGGCGTGAAACCCAGCAGGCGCTTGGCCTTCTCCCCCGACGGAACGCGCCGCCGCGTGTCCTCGAATCCCTCCCCGTAGTACGCCTCGTACGGCTGGAATTCGATGGGGGACTTGGATCGGGTGAGGCGCTTGACCAGCCTCGCCAGGTCCAGGATGCGGGTCTCGGTGGGGCTGCCGATGTTGAAGGCCTCACCGATGGCCTCCTTGACCTCGCCGGCCAGGAGCGTCCCGGCGACCGTATCCTCGATGTAGGTGAAGCAGCGGGTCTGCTTCCCATCGCCGAGGACCGTGATGGGCTCGCCCCGCAGGGCCTGCCGGGTGAAGTTGGCCACCACGCTGCCGTAGCCCCGCTCGTCCAGGCGCGGGCCGTACGAATTGAAGTAGCGCAGGATGGACACCGGCAGCCCTTTGGCGGCGTAGGCGAAGGCGAAGTGCTCGTCGATCGCCTTGGACATGGAATAGGACCAGCGCGCCACCGCGGTGGACCCCAGCACCCGGTCGTCGTCCTCGCGGAAGGGAAGATGGCTCGCCTTGCCGTAGATCTCCGAGCTCGAGGCCAGGACCAGCCGCTTCCAGTACTTGAAGGCCAGGCCCAGGACCACCTCGGTCCCCCGGACGTTCGTGTTGATCGCCGCCAGCGGATCCTGCAGGATGTTCCGGACGCCCACGGCGGCGGCCAGATGGAAGATCAGGTCCATGGAGGGGATGAACCGCTCCAGGAGCGACTCGTTCAGGATGGAGTCGTTGATGAAATGAAAGGCGGGATGGCCCAAGAGGTGCCGGATGTTCTCGATCTTCCCCGTGGACAGGTTGTCGATGACCAGCGCCTCGTCGCCCCGCTTGATCAGGGCATCCACGAGATGCGAGCCGATGTAGCCGGCGCCGCCCGTCACCAGGACACGCACGACTCTCCTCCTCTCACTGCTTCAATGAAAAACCGACAACCGACAACTGACAACCGGCCAACTGTCGTTCCCGGTTTTGCATTGTCGGTTGTCAGTTTGAAATTCTTCATTGGCTTTGCCTGCCCGCCAGGACGTCCGCATACAGCGTTTCCATGCGATGGATCAGTCCCTTCACGTGGTGCCTCTCCAGGGCCACGGGCCGGGCCGCGCCCGCCAAGCGGCGGCGCAGGGCCGGATCTCCCAGCAGTCTCTCGATTCCTCGCGCCAGAGCGGATGGATCGCCAGGTGGCACCAGCCAGCCGGTCTCCCCGTGCGTCACGAGGTCTCCCACCCCGCCCACGTCGGTGGAGAGCACCGGCACCCCCGCGGCCATGGCCTCGATCAGCACCACCGGCGTGCCCTCGTTCCGCGAGCTACAGATTACCACGTCCAGCCCACCCAGGATAGTCTCCAGATCGTCCCGCCATCCCAGGAAGTGGACGCGCGATCCCAGGCCCAGGCGGTGGGCGAGTTGCTGCAGCTCCTCCCGCCGCTCCCCGTCCCCTACGACGAGGAGGTGCGGCGCCTGGTCCCCGTCGGGAAGCAGGGTCAGCGCCTGGAAAAGCGTGGGGTGATCCTTGATCGGCACGAGGCGCCCCACGATTCCCAGGAGGGGCGCCCCGGCCGGGACGCGAAGCGATGGACGAAGATCCGCCTGGCCCGTCGGCCTCCAGAGGAAGCGGTCCAGATCCAGCCCGAGCGGGACCACCTCCACCTGCTCCGGCCGGCCGATCCCCATGGCGAGCAGAGCGAGGCGCAGCCGGGGGCTCAGCGTGATGATCCGGTCCGTGGCGCGGGCCAGGACGCGCTCGATCCGCAGGAAGAAGGACGTGGCGGCGGGGGAGAAGTAGCCTTCCAGGACATGGCCGTGGAAGGTATGCACGCTCCTCGGCACGCCCGCGAGTCGCGCCGCCAGGCGGCCCAAGGTCCCCGCCTTGGCTGTGTGGGTGTGCACGATATCGGGTCGAAGCCGCCGGAAGAGCCGCACGAGTCTCCCCAGGGCCACCAGGTCGTGCAGCGGGCGGATCGCCGGGCCCAGTTCTCGAATAACGACCGGCTCCACGCCCCGGGCGCGGGCGGCGGAGAGAAGATCTCCCTCCTGCCTTCCGGCGATCCCCGTGATGAGGGTGCTGAGAAAGCGCGTCCTGTCCAGGCCGGCCGTGAGCAGGATCGCGTGCTGCGCCGGCCCGCCGACGTTCAGTCGGGCGATCACCCGGGCGATCCGGATTGGCCGGCCCAACGAGGGGGTCTCCGCGGATGTTCCCAGCGGTTGTGCCGCGCCGGTCAGCATGGCACCCATCCCACGGAGGGCTGGAACGTCAGGCCGAGGTGACGCTCCACCAGCCGATCCAAGAGGGCTTCCACTCGTTGGAGCATCAACTTTTCTCCAAAGTGTGCCTCGACGCGAGCCCGACCCGCCTGCCCGAAGGCCTCTGCCAGGCGCGGATCCGCCAGGAGCCTGGCGATGGCATCGGCCAGGGCGGACGGATCGCCGGGCGCCACCAGGAAACCGGTCTCGCCGTCTGCTACGACCTCTGGCGTTCCCCCTACGGACGTGGCCACGACAGGAAGGCCGGTGGCCATCGCCTCGACAACGGACACAGGCATTCCCGCAGCCCCGGAGGGATGGACATAGACGTCCATGGACTGGAGGTATGGGGCCACATCTTCCTGCTCCCCGACAAAGCGGACGTTGGAGGAGATTCCCAGCTCACGCGCCAGCGCCTTCAACCGCGCCTCCTCCCGGCCGCGGCCCAGGAGGAGGAGTTCGGCCTCGGCCCGGTGCCTGCTTACCTGTGCGAAGGCGCGTAGAAGCGTCGCATGATCGTTCTCCTTGTGGAGCCGCGCACTGCATCCGATCACATGACCCGCGGCCGGACCTCGTCGCCGGAGCGGTCGAAAGCGGTCCAAGTCCACGCCATTGCGGATTGTGGTCAACCGATCTGCCGGGATCCGAAACTCTCGGGCGGCATAGGCCGCCACCCGATCGGAGACCGCGACCACGTGGGTCGCTAACCCGACCGTCCATCGGTTCAGCAGGCGCCGCCCCAAGCCCTCGGCCGCCATGGTATGCTCCGACGAGATGCGCACGGGGACGCAAGAGAGCCAGCCCACGAGGCGGCCAATGAGGGTGGAGTGAAACATAAAGGTGAAGAGGATCCGGATGCGCTCTTGTCGCAGGAGCCTCGCCAGGCGTCCGAGGATCCGAAGGTCCCCCTTCCAGGCCATGCCCAGATCGTGGGTGGGGATGCCCGCGCGGGCAAGGCCGTCGGCTATCACCCGCGAGCGGCCCTGCAGGGCGGCGGCATGGACGGCGTATTTCTCCCGTGGCAGCCCAATGGCGTAGCGGGCCAGGATCTTCTCGGCCCCGCCCCGATCGAAGGTCGTCGCGAGAAAGAGCAGCGGAATGGGTTGGGCCGGGGTCAGCACTCGTGTTGCTTGAACCATTCGAGAGTCCGTCGCAAGCCCTCCTGCACTTCCAGGGTCGGCCGGTAGCCGAGCAGTGCTTCTGCCTTCCGGATGGAAGCGTAGGAATGGCGGATGTCAGCCGGGCGTGGCGGTTCGTAGATCGGCGAAAGATCGGTCCCCAGTAATTGATTGAGCCAGGCCACGAGCTGGTTCAAGGTGCTCGTCTGTCCGCAGGCGATGTTGAAGGCCTCGCCGATCCCCTGCGTCGTTCCGGCCGCCAGGAGGTTCGCCGCCACGACGTTTTCCACGGCCGTGAAGTCCCGGGACTGCTCTCCGTCCCCGAAGATTACGGGCCGCTCCCCCGCCAGCATCCGCCGAAGGAAGCGGGGGATGACGGCCGCGTACTCCGAGTCCGGATGCTGGCGGGGGCCGAAGACGTTGAAGTAGCGGAGGCTCACCGTCTCGAGCCCATACACCTCAGTGAAGACGCGGCAGTAGTACTCGGCCGCGAGCTTCGAGACCCCGTAGGGGGCCTTGGGCGAGAGAGGCATCTCCTCGGTCTTGGGCAGACCCGGCGTGTCCCCGTACACCGAGGAGGAGGAGGCGTACACCACCCGCCGGACGCCCGCCGCCCGCGCCGCCTCCAACAGGAGGAGGGTTCCGCCCACGTTCACGGCGTTGGTCGGCCCCGGCTCCTGGATGGACCGGGGGTTGGAATTGAGGGCCGCCTGGTGGAGGATGACCTGGGTCCCACGGACGGCTCGGGCCACGGCCGCGGGATCACGGAGGTCGCCCCGCAGGATCTCGATCCGGTCCTCGATCCCGCCAAGATTTTCGGGCCGTCCCGTGGAGAAGTCGTCCAGGATGCGGACCGACTCGCCCCGCGCCACGAGAGCGTGGGCCAGGTTCGCGCCGATGAATCCGGCCCCTCCCGTGATCAAATAGCGCGGCATCTCATCCTCCCCTCGTTACGGGCATGGCGTCTCACCCGGCCCGCCGCGACGCGGCCAGCGCCCCATCTCCGTCCACGTAGGTCCGATGCCACAACTCCAACATCAAGAGCGTCCAGAGCAGGTAGTGCCAGTTGGCTCTCCCGCGGGTATGTTCGTCCAGAAGCCGCTCTACGGTCCCCGGCCGGAAGTACCCCCGGCCGAGACAGCGCGGCCCGAGGAGGGTATCGTAGGCCAGCTCGCGGAGCTCGTGGCGCAACCAGTGGTCGATGGGGACGCCGAATCCCATCTTCGGCCGGTGGAGGATCTCCTCGGGCAAAAGATCCGAGAGGGCGCGCTTCAGGATGTATTTCTTCGTGCGACCCCGCACCTTGAGGTCCGCGGGGATGGTGGCCGCGAACTCCATGAACTCGTGATCCAGGAAGGGGGAGCGGGCCTCCAGGGAATGGGCCATGCTGGCGATATCCACCTTGACCAGCAGATCATCCGGCAGGTAGAGGGCCGCGTCCACGCCCAGCGTGGCATCCACGAAGTCGGGGGCGTCGCTCTCCCGGTAGGCCGCCAGCAAGAGGTCCAGGGCGTCGGCCCCATCCAGGCTGGCGCGAAACTCGGGGCTCAACAGTTCGTCCTTCCGGTCGCCGTAGAAGTGGCAGAACCAGCGGGCGTACCGGCGCTCCGGCACCTCGGTCAGGCCATCCAGGAAGCGGCGGCCGCGGGAGAGGAGGCTCGTGCGGCGGCCGCTCGGCGGCCAGAGGTGGAGCCCCCACCGGATCGCGCGCCGGAAGAGCCCCGCACCGGGCCAGCGGTCGAAAGACGCCGCCAGGAGGTTCGCCACGTACCGGTCGTAGCCGCCGAAGTTCTCGTCCCCCGCGTCCCCGTTCAGCGCCACGGTCACGTACCGCCGCGTCATCTGCGCCACGTAATACGTGGGCACCGCGGACGAGTCCCCGAAGGGCTCGTCGTAGTGCCAGGTGATCTTGGGGAGGACGGCCGCCGCATCCGGCTGGACCACCAGCTCGTGATGCTCGGTGCCGAATCGTTTGGCCACGAGACGCGCGTAGCGGAGCTCGTCGTACTCCGGCTCGTCGAAGCCGATGGAGAACGTCTTGACCACGCCAGCGGCGTGACTCATCATGGCCACGACGGCGCTGCTGTCGATCCCCCCGCTCAGGAACGCGCCCAGCGGGACATCGCTGATGAGACGGAGGCGCACCGCCTCCTCGAGTCGGCTCCGGATCTGCCGGCACCACTCCTCTTCGGAATGCACGAGCTTCCGGTCGCGGCGAAGCCGCCAGTAGCGGGTCACCTCCACCCTCCCGTCGCGGCAGAGGAGGTAGTGGGCCGGCGGGAGCTTCCGCATCCCCTGGAAGGCCGAGCCCGGGCTGGGCACGTACCCGTAGGTCAGGTAGTGGGAAATCCCGGCCGGGTCCGGCCGCGCCTCGACCCCCGGATCCTGGAGAATGGCCTTGGCCTCCGACGCGAAGCGGAAGGCCTCGGCGTCCTGCTGGTAGCACAGGGGTTTCTTCCCCAGGCGATCGCGCGCCAGGAAGAGCTGGCGCCGGGGGGCATCCCAGATGGCGAAGGCGAACATGCCCCGGAGGAACTCCAGGCAGCCAACCCCATGTTCCTCGTACAGATGGAGAATCACTTCCGTGTCGGTGCGGGAGCGGAACCGGTGGCCGCGTCGCACCAGGTCGGGCCGGAGGTCCTGGAAATTGTAGATCTCCCCGTTGAAGACGATCCAGATCGTGCCGTCCTCGTTCGACATCGGCTGGTGGCCGGCGGGGCTGAGATCGATGATGCTGAGACGCCGGTGCGCGAGGCCCACCGCCCCTTCGCAGTAGATCCCGGCATCGTCGGGGCCGCGATGGGCCAGAACGGCGTTCATCCGCTCCAGGACCTCGCGCTCCACAGGGCGTGCCGGATCGAAATAGAGCTTGCCGCCGATGCCGCACATGTCAGCTCATCCTGTCAACATTCGCTGAGAGGCAACACTGCATCATTTCCATTGCGTGCGCTTCATTGCGAGGAGTTCATCATAGAGCTGCTGTGTTTCCGTGACCATTCGATCTAGACCGAAGGCCTTGATCGCCCGATCCCGGCCCGCCCACCCCATAGCCTGAGCTCGAGCCGGATCACGAAGAAGCGTGAGAATAGCCTCGGCCAAGGCCCCTGAGTCTCCCGGCGGGACGAGGAGACCCGTCTCCCCATGGACAACTGCCTCGGGAATGCCGCCAACCTCTGTTGCGACTACCGGCCTGCCGGCTGCCATGGACTCAAGAATGCACACGGGAAACGCCTCGCGTTCAGACGCCAGAACGAAGATGTCGGCAAGTTGAAGCATGCGGGTCACATCCCTTCTGTGCCCAAGAAAGTGAATGCAATCCGTAAGAGAATACTTGCTGGCAAGCACTTCCAGAGCCTTCGCAAGAGGTCCATCACCCAGGAGAAGCAGTTGGACTCTGGGCTCCGCCTCACGCACGGAGTGAAGTGCACGAAGGAGATGCGAGTGGCCTTTATACGCATGGAAGTTTGCCACGCATATCAAAGTAGGTTCTGCGGTCTTAAGCCCCAGAGCCTCACGTCCGACTTTCCGCTCCGAAGAATCGAGAATCGGGGGAATCTCAACCCCGTTGTGAATAATCCGCAACCTTTCCGGGGGAATGTGCATACGCCTTCGAGCACTCTCGGCAACCACGTTTGAACACGCCAGGGTGATGTCGGTGAGGCGGTTCGCCGCCCCTTCGAGGATCCGAGCCGCGAACCCAGGGAGGAACTTACCAGTATTGTGAAGCCCGTTGATCAGACAAGGAGCCCTCGCCGCCCGCGCTGCGAAGGCCGCGAGGATGTGAGCATGGAACATGTACGCATGAATGATGACCGGTCGTTCCGTCTTTAATAGCTGGGTGAGGCCGGTGAAAGCACGCAATACCCTAAGGATATCGCGCGCGTATACCCCGCACCTGTGGAGACCAAGGCTATGAATCCTTACACCACGCAGCCGCAAGTCCTTGCTTAACATGCCTTCGTGAGTGAGGCAACAAACGGTGGGCTCGAACCTGCACAGATCCAGTCTGGAGACGAGGTGTGTAAGCTGTACCTCTGCGCCTCCAATGTCCAGGCTACCAATGACATAGAGGATCTTTGCACGCATTTTCTGGTGGTCCGATCGCTGGGCAAATGGGTTGCACCGAGCGGCCGACGTCAGCTCACGAGCAGTGGAATGACTGATGCCGGACGGATGCTGTTTACAGGATCCGGCGTGAGATCCCGGGCCCGCTCGATCCAAACCGACACCCAGGTGGCCTGGAGTGTTATCCGGGCGCTGGCATGCTAGCCTGTGCTCGGTGGAAGGTCCTCGTCGCGCTTTCCTGACGCCGGGCCAAAGGGCTCCCCGAACTCGAGCCGCCACTCCGCTCACATGTAGCGCATTTCGCCCCCAGAGTGATCCCGTTCTGGCTTCACAGCCTAAATGCCAGTCGGCGGGGCATCCGGACGGCCACCTGCCGGTAAGAGCGGGCGACCCGCACCCAAGGCCCCGTGGGCCCGTACACCCACAGGCACAGCCGTCCGCCGGGTCGAACGAAGGGAACGAGCTGGCGGAAGGCCTTCTCGCAATCCGGGGTGTGGTGCAGGACCCCGAGGCTGTACACGATGTCGAACATCCCCGGTCGAAAGGGGAGATGGAAGAGATCTGCCTGCAGGATGCGCACGTTCTCCCGTCCGCCCAGATTGGCGTGCGCGGCCTCGGCCGCCAGGCTGAGGTCGATCCCGACCACGTTCCCGCCCCAGCCGCTGACGACGTCCGCGAAGCGGCCCATCCCGCACCCCACATCGAGGACGAGGCGACCCGAGACCTCCTCGGGGGAAACCCCGGTCTTTGCCCGGAACGTCTCCTCCGATTCCCGGCTGGCGGCGTCGTCGAGCTGGGTCTTCCGGTGGCGGTTCCACTCGAAACTGAAGGACGCGGTGTAGGCATCCGAGGCCACGAACCGAGGGATGCCCCGGATGACCGGCACGGCGGTCCCGCAGCCGGCGCAACGCGTGCCGGTGCTCTCCCACGATTTCTCCGGCGGCAGGGCAGCCCCGCAGCGCGCACAGACCAGAATCCCGGACAGGTCAAACGTCATCAGGTCACGCCTCCCGTGAGTGTCGCATACAGCTCCATGTATTGCCGGACCACGCGGTCCATCCCGTACCGCTCGACGACCGCGGCGCGCGCCGCGGTTCCCAGCCGATGGCAGAGGTCGTCGTCCTCCAGGAGGACGCACAGCGCGTCCGCCAGGCTGGCTGCATCCTCTGGCGGCGTGAGGAGACCTGTGATCCCGTGTTCCACGAGGTCGGTGTTGCCTCCGATTCGGCTGGCCACGCAGGGAAGGCCCGTGGCCATGGCCTCCAGAAGGGCGTTCGACATCCCCTCCGAGCGGGAGGGGAGGACAAAGATCCGGCTGGCCTGGAGCAGTCGCTCCGGATCCGGTCGCGCGCCGAGGAAGCGGACGCGCCCGGCAACACCCAGCTCTTGTGCCCGAGCCTCCAATGCAGGGCGCGCCGGGCCGTCTCCGGCGAGGAGCAGACCGGCGGCGGGTCGCCGGGCGGCCACGTGCGCCCAGGCATGCAGGGCCACGTCCAACCCCTTCTGCGGATCCAGGCGACCCAGGAAGAGAACCGTATCTGGGGCGAAGTTCACCTGCTGCCTGGCTGCCTCGGGATCGGGGGCGGGAGCGAACCGAATCGGGTCGACACCGTTCGGGATCCGCGCGATCCGGTCGGCCGCGAAATTATGGGCCAAGAGTTCCGCCTGCGTCTCGCTGCTGATGGCGACCACCCGGTTGAGGCGCCGGAGAAGCGGCAGGGCAGAGGTGAGCCTGGTTTGCTTGAGGCGCGCGAAGTCGCCGTCGGGCCCACCGCACGCCACCTTGGCGATGGCCGGGAGCCCGGACTGCAGCGAACGATACGCCGCCGCCATAGCCTCCAGGTACAGGTGGTGGGCGTGCAAGACCGCGTGTCCAGCTCGGAACCGTCGCGCGTGGCGGAGGAGTGAGAGTCCATAGGTTGCTGCGTACAGGGCGCCCCGCCCCCGGGCCGTGAGGGCGCGTTCGATCGCGATGCCATCCCGCACCTCGCGGGCGGGCGCGCCGGGACGGGCGAGGGTAAGGACGGTCACCCGATGTCCCGCGCCGGCGAGTCCCGCGGCCAACTCGTACGCCTGCCTCTCCGTCCCACCGACAGCAGGCGGGAAGTGGGAGATGAGCATTAGAACACCGGGCCGCTTCACATTCCCTCGCGGCGCGCCCACGATCCCAGCTTGAGGTCGGGCGAGGTCCGACGCGGCCACGGCCGGCTCACGCATGGCGAGTCCCTCGGCCTCGGCACAATGTGAGTTCGCGATACAGGGTCTCCAGGGAGTCCACCTCGCGATCTAGCGAGAACTCGGCTTCCACCCGCTTTCGGGCTGGGCGACTCAGGCGGGCCGCGAGATCGGGCTGGGTCAGGATTCTCGCCAAGGCGGCGGCGAGGGCCCGTGGGGATCGCAGCGGAACCAGCAGCGCCTCTTCCTCGTCGGTCACTGCGTCGGCGATCGGCCCGATGTCAGTCGAGACGCACGGCAGGCCCATCGCCATCGCCTCCAGGACGGCGTTTGAGCAGCCTTCGCCACGGGAAGGAAAGACAAAGAGGTCGGCGGCCCGGTACAAGTCGGCCACATCTTCCCGCCCGCCCAGAAACGTGATGCGATCTCTCACGCCCAGCGCGTTTGCCTCGCGGCCCCATGCCGCCGCATCGCCGGGCCCCGCGATGAGGAGGTGGGGGGGCGTCCCGCGCCGGAGGAGATCGGCCCAAGCCGCCAGAAGGATGTCCAGGCCCTTGCGCCGCTCCAGCCGCCCGACGAACAGGGCAACCGGAACACCTTGCGGGATGCCGAGGCGTGCACGCAGGCCGGTCCTTTCGGCCGGTTCCGCAGGCACGAAACGCCGGACGTCGACCCCGTTCGGGATGAGACAGGTCCGTCCGGCCCCCAGTCCCACCGCCTCCTGCTCCGCCGCGCTTTCGGAGTTGAGCACAACAAACCGATCCACCGCGCGGAGCAAGGCCATACGGCGTCGGTAGAAGGGACGTCCCTGGGCCAGGCGAAGATCGCCGGACCGACCGCTGCTCGTCAGTTTGACCACCACCCGAAGTCGCGGCCGTAGCCGCTTGGCGAGGACGGCGGCGAGCGCAGGCGAGAGCGCCTGATGCGCGTGCAGCACGCTGAACCGGCCCCCGCGGGCCGCCAACCAGCACGCGCTCGCGAGGACGTAGCCGAGGCCGGCCACTACGCCGCCGCCGCCCACGGGCAGGCGGTGCACAGCAAAGGGGGCCGGCGGTACCGTGAGCCCTCTCCCTCCCGCGCGGGTTAGGACGGCCACGGACACGCCGGCGCCGGTCAGCCACTCACTGAGAAGCCAGCACTGCCGCTCCGCCCCTCCGAGGGATGGGGGGAATGAGGCGCTGAGCATGCAGACCGCAGGCCCCGCCATCGGGTTACTCCTGTGCCGATCGGGTGCCGGCGACGGCGACCGGGAAATCGAGCAGGGCGATGTCCACCAGACCCTCCGACCTGAACCAGCGGTAGACTTCCGGGAAGGTGTGAAGCGACTGGTACCGGGGCGAGTACCAATCGAAGGTGTCGAGGACGCGCCAGTCGGGGTCGGGGTGCCGGCTCACGGGCAACACGGTCCAGAGGAGCGGCCCGATGACGGGCAGGCGGCAGACGTGATGCCACGGGATCGCCAAGTGACACAGCGCGTGGAGCAGCCGGCGGGGCATCCGGACGGTCACCCGGCGATACAGCCGAGCGAAGCGCTCCCAGGTACCCATCGTCCCGTACACCCACAGGCACAGCCGTCCGCCGGGTCGAACGAAGGGAACGAGCTGGCGGAAGGCCTTCTCGCAATCCGGGGTGTGGTGCAGGACCCCGAGGCTGTACACGATGTCGAACATCCCCGGTCGAAAGGGGAGATGGAAGAGATCTGCCTGCAGGATGCGCACGTTCTCCCGTCCGCCCAGATTGGCGTGCGCGGCCTCGACCGCCAGGCTGAGGTCGATCCCGACCACGTTCCCGCCCCAGCGGCTGACGACGTCCGCAAAGCGGCCCATCCCGCACCCCACATCCAGAACCCGACGGCCCGCGACCTGCTCCGGCGTGAGGCCGGTCTTCTCCCGGAAGGTGTCCTCCGATTCCCGGCTGGCGGCGCCGTCCAATTGCGTCCGCTTGTGCCGGTTCCACTCGAAGCTGAAGGACGCGGTGTAGGCGTCCCGCGTCACGAATCGCGGGATGCCGCGTACAATGGGGAAGGCGACTCCGCACCCCGGGCACGCGTGGCCATCCGCCTCCCACCGGCCAAGTCCGGGCAAGTCCGAACCGCAGTGAGGGCAGATCAGCATGCCGTCCAGGTCAAGCAGCATCTCGCATGCCTCGGTACAATTCCTCATAGCGAACCACCATGTTATCCAGGGAAAAATCGGCCACGACACGGCGACGTGCCGCAGCGCCCAGGCGCTCCGCTAAGTCGCCGTCGGTCAGGATGCAAAGCAAGCCCTTGGCCAAGGCGGCAGCATCGCCGGGCGGGACGAGCAGCGCATCGCACCCATCCGTCGCCGCGTCCATCGTGCCCCCGATCGCCGTAGCCACGCACGGCAGGCCTGTCGCCATCGCCTCAAGCAAGACGTTGGGCAAGCCCTCGTGGTGCGATGGCAGGACGAACGCACTGGCAACCCGCAGGTGCGCTTCCGGGTCTGAGACTGGTCCCAGAAAACGGACACGGCCGGCCATCCCGGCTTGCGTCACCGCGGCGCGGAGGGCGGCCTCCTGGGGGCCCTGCCCAGCAATGACCAGGATGGCCTCCGGGAGGCGCGCTGCCACCTCACCCCAGGCGGTGAGCAGCGTCTCCACACCCTTCTGGCCGTCCAGCCGGCCCAGAAAGAGGACCGTATGGGCTGGACTGTCGGATCGGATTGGTCCCGCAGGGGTAAAGCGGGCGATGTCCACCCCGTTCGGGATGCGGACGATCCTGTCCTCCAAAAATCCGGCTGCTCGAACCTCAGCAGCCGTCTGTCGGCTCGGTACGACGATCCGGTCGAGTCCACGCAGAATCCGGAAGAGCACCCTGGTGCCAGCTGTCCGACGGAGCCGAGCGAGATCTCCCACCGCTCCGCCGCAAGCCACCTTCGCCAGCATTGGCACTCGCAGTATTTTCCCTGCGCTGACGGCGGCGACGGCGTCGAGGTAGAGGTGGTGGCTGTGCAGTACGTCGGCGTCGCGACCGAGCCGAAGGATTGCCACAGTCGCGGTGAGAAGATAGGAAAGGCCGAATAGCGCGCCTCGCTGAACGCCGTGGATTGCGCGGTAAATGGGAACTCCCTCGATATTGGTCACAGCCGGTCCCGGACCATGCCGCATCGTTAGCACACGTACCTCGTGCCCGCGGCCGATCAGAGCCCGGGCTAGCTGATGCGCCTGGCGTTCCGTCCCCCCAGGTGTCGGATAATAGTGCGAGATCGCCATCAAGATCTTCACAGGTATCCCCTAACCCGCCGTCCGGTAGATCAGTTCTTCGTAGAGCAATTCGTATCGCCTGGGCATCTCGTCGAGTGTATAGCAGGCCTCAGCGTGGGCTCACGCTGCCATACCGAATCATGTGGTTGCGCTCCAGCCGTCTAGCAGCGCCGGTAGCGCAGACGCCAGGGCAGCAGGGTCGCCCGGCGGGACCAGCCAGGCGGCTGCCCCGCCATCCAGCAATTCGGACACCGTCTCCACGGAGGTCGCCGCAGACGGCAGTCCCGTTGCCATCGCCTCCAAGAGGACGTTGGGAAGCCCATCTCCCCACGAGGGGAAGACAAAGGCGGCGGCCGCACGGAGATAGGGGGGACCCCAGACCTCCCCCGTGAGGAGTCCCCGACCAGCCAGGGGCAGCAGATGGGATCGTGGACTTCAGCGCTCGATTGGGGCTGAACTGGGAGATATCCACGCCGTTCACGATGACGCGAATCCACTCCGCCGGAAACCCCGCCCCCAACCGCTCCAACCGGCAGGTCGGGCTCGCTGGCGATCATGGTATCCAGACCGAGTAGGAGTCGCACTCGGAGGGCTCCTCCTGCTGTCTGGCGGAGCAGGTCCAGGTCGCCGGCCGGCCTTGGCCAACTTGCCCGCTCTCGGCCCGCTCGTGATCCGTCCGGTGACGAGGGCGACCATGCCGTCCATGTACAGCTGGTGGGCGCAAGTACATCGGTTTGACGTACCTCGCGGGCCAGTTGCGAAACGTCGCTGGCCGCATTCGCGAGCCCGAAGAACCGGCCGCGGTCGATGGCCCGGATCCTCGCGTGCAGCGTGACGCCCGGCACCGCCTGGCCGACCTCCGATGTCTTCCGGGCGAGGACCGAAACGGAATGGCCCCGTGCCGCCAAGGCGGCACACACCGCACGTGCCTGCCGCTCCGTGCCGCCCTGGGTTGCGGCGAACTGCCCGCAGCAGTGCAGCAGTCGGAGGGATCCAGGGGCGGCGTCCGGGGAATGGTCGTGCCGCCGCGAGGCCCGAGCCCGCAGGCAGAGATGGTCTCCGACTAAGAATCGCAGCCGGGCCCCGACCATCGCGCACTGTAGGCGATGGGATGGCTGCAGGGATGTGGCAGCCCGGAGGCATCGCGTCTGATCCACCGCACGTCGCACCGTGGGCCGGAAGCGCAAGACGCGAGGGAGCGCGACTGTGGACATCAGGTTTCCATCCGGCCGGAGCTGTCAGCGTGTGGGCCCACCCCTGCGAAAGGGTCGCGGTAGGCAGGGATTATCTGCTGCTTCATCTGCGCTCGCCGAGGCAGCATATGCCCATTGCGTAGGTGCACATATGCTGCATGCCCCGGTAAATGACCTTGGGGAGAAGTATCCCCATATTTCTCGCGAGTCTCGACGGAACTTCTCCATAGACAAACGACTCCTTTACACGGACTCCAGCCTTGCGGACCAAAGCGCTTACTTGCCTGCGCCGATAGAGTCGTTCGTCCGTGATCGGCCCGGTGTACCGTGTAAAGCGCGTGGGCACGACGACCAGGACGAATCGACCGCATCGCGCCTGCTCTTGGATTAGCCGGATGGTCTCCGCAGGTTCGAAGTGCTCAACAACCCCCAATGAGTAGACAAGGTCATACTGATCATAGTGGCGGGAAAGGTCGAAGCCACTCCCCTGTTCCACCCTGGCAGACGACCGGAAGTAGTCAACCATCTCCTTGGCATAAGCCACGATCTCTGGATCCTCGTCAACGCCAACCATCTGGAATCCATGGTGAGCCAGAAGCGCAGTGAAGATCCCGGCTCCGCAGCCCACGTCCAGGATCTTCCCACCTGAAGGGAGGGTCCTCTGGATGGCCGAGACGATCGGGAGAAGAAACGTCCACTGCTTGAGGGCGAAGGGGATGGGTCCTCCGTCCACCTGGACTCCCTTTGTAATGTAGTCCTCCCACCGCTCCGTCATCTACGGCACTTCGTTCTTCACAAAATAGGTTTGCTGGACAACCCGTAGACTCTCTCCGAGAGCATGCCAGAGGGACACCAGATCAGACTTTTTTGGAACCATGCCCTCCGAAACCGGTACTCCCGCCAACCGGGCCATCCACACCAGAAATAACACTGCCCCTAGACCATAGGACACGCTCGATGCCACCGCGGCCCCGAGGGGGCCCCAGGTCGGGATCCACCAGAGGTTCAACGTGCCATTGCACAGTAGGGACACGGCGTAGATAGCTGTGATGATCTCCGGTCTGCCTGTCCGCAGGGCTGGCGCGCCAGACATGCGTTGCATGCCGAGGAAAACCATTCCGGGCAGCAGGGCCAGGAGCGGCAAATACGCAGGCGTGAACTGTGAGCCAAAGAAGACTCTGATCACCACCATCCCTCCGGCAGCCCAGAGAGAAGCCAGGCCAATGCCCAGGAGGGCGCTTGCTCTGGCACCCCGAAGAGCCAACAATGCAGCCTCTTCGACAGTATTCCCCATTTGGCGGGGAAGAACCGCAATCCCCAACGAGTCGGTCAGCAAGAGCACGGTTTCGGCGAGCATTACAGAAAGAGAATACTGTCCCAGGGCGGCCGTCCCTACGATCCCTTTGACCATGAACATATCCAGCCGGAGGTGCAGAAAGAAGAGGACCATCCCGAGATGGAGCACTAGCGACTGCCTCAAGGTCTTCCAGAGCAACCCCGCGTCCCAGCGGACCCACGCCTTTTTCCCTGCGTTAAGCGCCCGCACCATTAATCCCCAGGTCACAACCGCCGTCGCCAGGTTCACCCCTAGGACCAACCTTACATCAAACCACCGGGAAAAGAAGAAGCCGCCAAGAAGAGCAACCTGCACCACACTGGCCAGGAGAGCCGCACGAAACTGCCACGTGACCTCACCCTGAAGTGTGAGCAGTCCGGCAGAGAATTGTGCATGAAGAGCAAAAGGGATCGTCAGGCCCGCCAGGAGCAAGAAGACCAGGGGCGTATCTGCAAAGAGGGCAGGGAGCACTCGGGGTACCAGCAGCAACCCGAGCACCCCGAGGCCGCCCATGGCAATGGCCACCAGTCCGTTTTGACCGGACAGACGATCGATGGAGAGACGCCAGGTGCCCAGGAGAAAGACGTTGGCCTGTTCCAGGCCCAATTTGCAGAAGGTGACAAGGGTCCCAGCTGCCACCACCGGAAGGTAATACTCACCCCGCCCTTCCACGCCCAGCCCCCGGGAGATCAGCACGCTGGCACCGAGGCCGACGGCTGACAGGAGGAGTCTCAGGAAGAACGTTTCGGCGCTATCTGAGAGGATGGAGCCTCCACCCTTGGTCTTCTGTGAGAAGATCACCCTACTTCCCCTGAGAAGTCTCGTTTTGTCGGAAGCGCGCGATGCAACCGACTGTGCAGGCGTACGAGAGATGGTTCTGCAAGACCCATTGAATGATGCGAGGAAAAAGATACCAATAGATGGCTGAGAACATTCCATCGGGTTTCCCGTACCCGAACCCTTTGATGACATCCAGTCCGGCCCGTCGGCAGATGCGCTTGAGTTCTTTGAGGCGGATCGGTCGTGCACCCGACTCTTCGGTCAGGGGATCATTCTTCAGTGCGAACCATGTCGGCACTGCCACAAGCACATAGCGTGCCGTCTTGCCCTGTTCCCGAAGCATCCGCGTGGCATCCTCGACGGAAAAATGCTCGATGACCCCAGAGGAAAACGCCAGGTCAAACTTGGCTGCATATGCGCCCAGGTCGAAGGCGTCGCCCAACTCAAATCGGCAGGGCACGCGGAAGTATTCGGCGAGTTTTCTGGCCCTCTCGATTACCTGCGGGTCATTGTCAATACCGACAACCTCATAGCCGTGCGCCGCCAGGAAAACTGCGAGGGCGCCAGTCCCTGTCCCCACCTCGAGGATGCTTGCCGGTGCCGCTACGATCCGCCGGATCTTCTCGAACAGTGGCACATTGTAGTGCCACCAGGCGAACGCGAACGCGAGCGTGCTTGGATACCGGCCCTGCAGTTCTTCAAGGAACTCAGACCACGGCATGGACACGGGGTATCTCCGGCAGCAGGTTGCGAGTCAGCGCCGTGCCCATCGGATCACTTTCTCCACCGCGGCGATGACGTCCGCCACATCGGCGTCGGTCATCCCCGGAAAAAGGGGCAGGGTGAGGAGGCGCTCGAAGGCCGCCTCGGCCGCCGGGCAGTCCCCGGGGCCGGTCCCCAGGTGCTCCCGGTAGTACGGGTGCAGGTGGACCGGCCGGTAGTGCACGCTCACCCCGATGTTCTCGGCCCGCAGCGCCTGGAAGATCGCCTCGCGGTCCTGGCGCAGCCGCTCCCGGTTCACCTGGAGGGGATAGATGTGCCAGGCATGGCGCATCCCCGGGCGCGTGGGGGCCACGGTCACCTCCGGGAGGGCGGCAAAGGCCTCCTGGTATCGGCCCGCGATCTCCTCGCGGCGCTTGAGCCGGGCATCCAGCCGGCGCAACTGGGAGAGGCCCAGAGCGCTGTGGACGTCGCTGAGGCGGTAGTTGAACCCGAAGGTCACCATGTCCTGGCGCCACGCCGCAGGCGTGGTTGCCTGCCGCTCCCTGACCTCGCGATCGATTCCATGGTTGCGGAATCGCCGGAGCCGATCGGCCAGCGCCGGCTCGTTCCCCGCCACCATCCCGCCCTCGCCGGTCGTGATGTGCTTCACCGGGTGAAAGCTGAAGGTGGTGAGAGGGCTCAGGCCGCCGATCCGCCGGCCGGCGATCTCTGCCCCCAGGGCGTGGGCGGCATCCTCGATGACGACGAGGTTGCGGGCGCGGGCGATGGCGTGGATGGCCGCCATGTCGCAGGGAAGGCCGGCGAAGTGGATCGGCAGGATGGCCTTCGTCCGGGGCGTGAGGGCCGCTTCCACCGCGGCCGGATCCAGGTTCAACGTCCCGGCATCCACGTCGGCGAAGACCGGCTTCCCCCCGCAGTACAGGATGCAGTTCGCCGACGCCAGGAACGTGAGGGGCGAGGTGATGACTTCATCCCCGGGCCCGATTCCGGCCGCATATGCGGCGGCGTGCAGCGCGGCTGTGCCCGAACTCACGGCCACGGCGAACCGGGCGCCCACCACCTCTGCAAAGGTCTCCTCGAACCTGGAGACGGCGGGCCCGTTGGTGAGCCAGTCCCCGCGCAGGACGTCCACGACGGACTGGATGTCGGTCTCGTCCACCTCCGGACGGCCGTAGGGAAGCACTCGCTCCCGCACCGGTCGCCCGCCCAGCAGGGCCAAGGTGTCCCCTGCGCCGGTCCTCCGTTGCGAATCACTCATGGGGTGCGCTCGCCGTATTGTCGCGCGTAATACGCGCGATACTCGCCGGTCAGGATCTCCTGCCACCACGCCGCATGGGCGTGGTACCACTCCACCGTCTGGCGGAGTCCTTCGGCAAAGGGGATGGCCGGCGTCCAGTCCAGTTGCCGGCGGATCTTGGTCCAGTCCAGGGCGTAGCGCCGGTCATGACCGAGCCGATCCTTCACGTGCCGAAGGAGAGACTCGGCTCGTCCAGTGAGGACCAGGATCTGCCGGGCGACGTCCAGGTTGACCCGCTCGGCTCCGCTCCCGATATTGTACACCTCTCCGGGCTGGCCGATCGCCAGGATTCGCGCCAGAGCACGACAGTGATCTTCCACGTGCAGCCACTCCCGCACGTACAGGCCGTCGCCGTAGATGGGGAGCGGCACCTCCCGCAGGGCGTTCACGATCATCAGTGGGATGAACTTCTCGGGAAACTGGTAGGGGCCGTAGTTGTTGCACGTTCGGGTGATGATGACCGGCAGGCCGTACGTCACATGATACGCCCGGGCGAGCACGTCGCCCCCAGCCTTGCTCGCGGCGTAGGGACTGTTGGGGAGCAGGGGCGATTCCTCGGTGAAGGCGCCCGTTGCGGGGAGGCTGCCGTAGACCTCATCCGTGGAGATGTGGAGGAAGCGTCGGACCTTGGATTTCCGGGCCGCATCCAGGAGGACCCGCGTGCCCTGGACGTTCGTCCGGATGAAATCGTCGGCCTGGTGGATGGAACGATCCACGTGAGACTCGGCGGCGAAGTGGACGATAATCTCCGCCCGCTGAGTCTCCAGGACGTCGCCCACCGCCTTCTCGTCGCAGATGTCCCCGCGGACGAAGACGTACCGCCGGTCGCCCGCGAGATCGACCAGATTGTGGGGGTTTCCGGCATAGGTCAGCTTGTCGAGGTTCACGATCCGGACGGTCGGATGGGCGGAGAGGATGTGGCGGATAAAGTTCGACCCGATGAAGCCCATGCCGCCCGTGACCAGGATCGTCCCCGCCAGCTCGCTCATGGATGCACCCCTTTGCTCTTGCACTGGCTCAGACGGATCGCTTGCACGCCTCCACCACCTCGTCCACCTGGGCGTCCGTCAGCTCCGGGTAGATGGGGAGAGAGAGGACCTCCCGGGCCGCCCGCTCCGCCTCGGGGAAATCGCCCGCCCGGTAACCCAGGTGGCGATACATGGGCTGCAGGTGAAGGGAAATGGGGTAGTAGACCGCCGTCCGGACGCCCAACTCGTGAAGACGCCGCTGCACCGTGTCGCGATCCGGGACGCGGATCGTGAACTGGTGATAGACGTGGAGAGAGTCCGGCGATTCGGCCGGCAAGCCCATCGGGAGGCCCGCCAAGCCTTCCCGGTACCGGGCGGCGATGGCGCGCCGCCGGGCGTTCCACTCCGGGAGGAATCGGAGCTTGACCCGCAAGATGGCAGCCTGGATCTCGTCCAGGCGACTGTTGAACCCCAGTTCCTCATGGACGTACCGGTCCCGCCCGCCGTAGACCCGCAGCCGGAGGATGCGCTCGGCGAGGGCGGGATCCTGCGTCGTAGCCAGCCCTCCGTCGCCGAAGGCGCCGAGATTCTTCGTCGGGTAGAAGCTGAAGCAGCCCACGTCCCCCAGACCGCCCACCCGCCGCCCGCGGTACTCCGCGCCGATCGCCTGCGCCGCATCCTCCACCACACGCAGCCGGTGTTCCCGGGCGATTCGGAGCAGGGGATCCATGTCGGCGGGGAGACCGTACAGGTGGACGGGCAGGACGGCCTTCACGCGTCCCTCGGGCTTTACGCCGGGGCCCTTGCCCGCGAGGTATTCCGCCGCCCGATCGGGGTGCAGCGCGAAGGACCCGGGGTGGATGTCGGCGAAGACCGGTCGGGCCCCCGTGTAAGAGATGGCCGTCGCGGTGGCCACGAAGGTGAAGGGAGAGGTCAGCACAAGGTCTCCCGCCCCGATCTCCAGGGCGCGGAGCGCCAGGTGCAGGGCGTCCGTTCCGGAGGCGAGCGCGATGGCCCGGGTAACTCCGAGGCATGCGGCCAGGTCTGCCTCCAGCGCCCGGACGTTGGGCCCCAGGACGAATTGCCCGCTCTCCAGGACAGAACGGACTGCGTCGTCTATCGCCTGCCGGATGTGCTGGTATTGGGCCTTCAGGTCGAGGACGGGAACCGCCACGGCTGCGTCCTTTCCGAATGAATACGCAAGAATCTTAACTAGTGCAGAATCTATTCCAGAAACGAAAACCGGCGCTGGGCCTGCCCGCAGCACCGGAAAAAAGACTCTGCGGGGCTCAGGAATACCTGTAAAATTCAGCACTTGTCAAGGGAAAAGGGGCAGAGGGATTCGCGGTAGGGGATACTGGTCAGGGGCGGTGACTCCGGAAGTGTTTCACCAGCGCGTCGGTCAGGGCCGGGATCGTGTAGTTTTCGGGCACGACGTGGCTGGCGATTCCGTGCCGGGCGGCGGTCTCGGCGGTGATGGGGCCGATGCTGGCGACGGCGACGCCCTTCAGGAGTTCCCTCGCGTCGTCGCCCACGAGGTCCAGGAAATGCTTCACCGTCGATGAGCTGGTGAACGTAACGACGTGGATCTTCCCCTCCCGGAGCATGCCCCGGACGCCCTCGGCGTCCGCGGCGCCTTTCACCGTGCGATAGGCCGGCACGACGTCCACCCGGGCGCCGCGCCGCCTGAGTTCTTCCGGCACGACCTCTCTGGCTTTTGCGGCCCGCACGAGGAGGACCCGGGAGCCGCGCAGACCCTTGGCCCCGGAGATGGTGCCGATGGCCTCGACCAGGGACTCGGCCTTGAACTCGGTGGGAACGATGTCGGCCCGGATGCCCAGCGACTGGACCGCTCCCGCTGTCGCGGGACCGATGGCGCAGACCGTGATCCCGGAGAGGTCGCGGGCATCGCGGCCGGCCATCTTCAGCCGCTCCCAGAAGAACCGCACCCCGTTCACGCTCGTGAAGATGACCCACCGGTACTCGCGCAGCCGTTGGATGGCCGCGTCCAGGGGCGCCCAGCTCTCCGGCGCCGCGATGGCGATGGTGGGGAACTCGACGACCTCGGCCCCGGCCGCCTCGAGGGCCTGGGCCAGGCTGCTGGCCTGCTCCCGCGCCCGCGTGATCAGGATTCGTTTTCCCGCCAGGGGCAGTGCGTCGAGCCAGCGGAGCTTCTCCCGGAGCGCCACCACCTCGCCCACCACGATGAGGGCCGGCGGTTTCATCCCCCGGCACTTCTCCGGGAGATCGGCCAGCGTGCCCGTCACCACCTCCTGCTCGGCCCGTGTCCCCCAGCGGATGACGGCCGCCGGTGTCAACGGCGAGCGGCCATGCCGCGTGAGCTTCGCCACGATCTCGGGGAGCTGGCCGACCCCCATGAAGAAGACCAGCGTCCCGATCCCGGTGGCGATCTTGTCCCAGGCGATGTCGGTCTCTTCCTTCGCGGGGTCCTCGTGGCCCGTAATGAAGGCCACCGTCGAGCTGAAATCCCGGTGCGTGAGGGGGATCCCGGCGTAGGCGGGCGCCGCCACGGCCGCGGTCACGCCGGGCACCACCTCGAAGGGGATGCCGGCGGTCGCCAGTTCCTCGGCCTCCTCCGCCCCGCGGCCGAAGATAAAGGGATCACCTCCCTTGAGGCGAGCGATCACCTTCCCCTCGCTGGCTCGCGCCACCAGGAGGCGGCCGATCTCCTCCTGGGGGAGAGTATGCTGGCCCGCCTGCTTGCCCACGTAGATCAGCTCGGCGCCGGGCTTCGCGTAGCGGAGCAGCCGGGGATTGGCGAGGTAGTCGTACACCACCACGTCTGCCTCTTCCAGGCAGCGCTTCCCCTTGAGCGTGAAGAGGCCCGGGTCCCCCGGCCCCGCCCCGATGAGATAGACCTTTCCGGGTGTCTCGCCCACGCTTCCCACCCTCATATCACCGCCAGGGGTCAGGCCCGTCCGAGAACGGCGCGCAGGATCTCGGCGGCCCCGCGACCGAGCAGATCCTCCGCCAGGGCGATCCCCACGGCCTCGGCCTCGCGGAGGAGTCCATGATGTTCGCCTGCAACCAATTGCTTGCCGTCCGGCATCGCGACCAGGCCTCGGATGAGAACGCGGTCCCTCGAGATCCTGGCGTGGGCCGCGAAGGGGACCTGGCAGCCGCCTTCCAGGCGCCGCAGGAAAGCCCGCTCCGCTAGGACCGCCATATGGGTCTCGAAATGGTCAAGGCTGTGCACGATCCGCAGAATGCTTGGCTCTCGGCCACCCGCCTCTGGCGGGTACCCGGCGCTCGGCGCTTTCATCTCGATCCCCAGGGCCCCCTGGCCGATGGCCGGAAGGCACACCTCAGGTGCAAGGGCCTCGGTGATCCGATCCGTCCAACCCAACCGCTTCACGCCGGCCGCCGCCAGGACGATGGCATCCAGCCCTTCGGTGTCGAGCTTGCGAAGGCGGGTGTCCAGGTTCCCCCGCAGGGGAACGATGGTCAGGTCGGGCCGATGGTGGAGCAGCTGGGCCTGGCGCCGCAGGCTGCTGGTGCCCACCCGCGCCTCCCCGAGGGAGATCCGTGAACCGGGCGCCCGTCCGCGAGATCAGGACGTCGAGAGGGTCCTCGCGTTCGGTGATGGCCACGATGTCGAGGCCGGCGGGCAGGTCGGTCGGAACATCCTTCATGCTGTGGACCGCCAGGTCCACCCGGCGTCCCAGCAGGGCCTCCTCGATCTCCTTGACGAAGAGGGCCTTGCCCCCGACCTGGGCCAGCGGCACGTCCAGGATCTTGTCGCCCGTCGTCTTGATCGTCTGGAGCTCGACCGTGAGATCGGGAAAGGCCGCGCGCAGCCGTTCCGCCACGTGATTCGCCTGCCACAGGGCGAGCTGAGACCCCCGCGTCCCGATCACCAGGGACCGGGGACCGGGGACCGGAGACCGGGGGTCGGGCCTCGGCTCTCGGCTCGCGGCCCTCGGCCCTTCTGCCCGGGTCACTTCTGTCTCTCCTCCAGTCCGAACAGGCGGCGCAACACGCTGGTAGTATAGGTGGCCATCCTGGAGGGCCGCACGTCGTTTCAGTTCCGTCATCGGCTGGTGGAGGATCTTGTTCACCATGGCCTGGCTCATGGCCGTGACGGCCTCGCGTTGCTCGGACGTGAGATCGCCCATCCGGCCCAGGGCCTTCTGCAATTCGGCGCCGCGGATCTCCTCCACCCGCTGCCGGAGCGAGACGATGGTCGGCACCACGTCCAGCGAGCGCAGCCAGTTCAGGTACACCCCGACCTCCCGGTCGATGATCACCTCGGCCCGCTCCGCCTCCCGCCGCCGCTCCTTCAGGTTGGCCGCCACCACCGACTGCAGGTCGTCGATGTTGTAGAGATAGACGTTGTCCACCTCGTTGCAGCCGGGGTCGATGTCGCGCGGGTCGGCGATGTCGATCAGGAAGATCGGCCGGTGGCGGCGCTGCAGGATGATGGCCTGCATGTCCTCCTTCTTGAGGATCACGTGCGGCGCGCTGGTGGCGCTGATCACGATGTCGGCCCCCACCATCTCCTGGCGGAAGCCCTCGAAGGTCACGGCCCGGCCGTCGAACTGCCGCGCCAGGGTGACCGCCCGATCGTAGCTCCGGTTCGCCACCAGGACCGAGCGGACGCCGTCATCCACCAGGTGGCGCAGCGCCAGTTCCGCCATCTCGCCGGCGCCGAGGATGAGCACGGACCGGCCGGTGAGATCGCCGAAGATCTTCCGCGCCAACTCGACCGCGGCCGAGGACACGGACACGGCCGAGGCGGCGATGCCCGTCTCGCTTCGCACCCGCTTGGCCACATGGAACGCCTGTTCCATGAGATTGTTCAGGATGATGCCGGTGGCCTCCCGGGCCTGGGCGATGGAGTAGGCGGCCTTGACTTGGCCGAGGATCTGCGGCTCCCCCACCACCATGGAATCGAGGCTGGAGGCGACGCGGAACACGTGCCGCACCGCGTCCGCGGCGGTGTAGATGTACAGCGTGTGCACGAACTCCGTCTTGGCAACGTTCCGGTACGCGGCCAGGCAGTCGGTGATCGTCTCGGCCGCCGCCTCGGCGCGACCCTCCGTGATCGCGTAGACCTCGACCCGGTTGCAGGTGGCCACCAGCATCCGCTCCACGAGGTCCGGCGACTCCCCCATCATCTCGAGCGGCTTGGGGAGATCCTCCCCCGGTACGTTGAGTCGCTCACGGAGTTCGATCGGCGCCGTCTTGTGATTCAAACCGACAACCAGGATTTCCATGGCCGGATAACCGGAAGCGCCTACAGGACCCGCCCCGTCCTGAGCAGGCTGATACCGATCAGCGTGAACAGGACCAGGCAGAATCCGATGATCGCCAGGATGGCCGCTTTGCGCCCGCGCCAGCCTGCGGACAGCCGGGCGTACAGCAAGCCGCCGAAGATCACCCAGCTCAGGATGGACCAGGTCTCCCGCCCGTACAGGGGCAGGAAAGAGCCGCGCGTGTGCTCGGCCCAGATGGAGCCGGTGATGAGCGCCAGCGTGAGCAACGGGAAGCCGAAGAGGAGCGATTTCAGGCTGACGTCATCCAAGAGTTCCAGCGAGGGCAGCCGGAAGTGCATGCGTCCAATGTGACGGGACTTGAGCTGGCGCTCTTGCAGGATGTACATGAGCCCCGCGCAGAAGGTCAGGGCGAAGGCGGCGTTGCCGAGAATGGCTAGGGCCACGTGCACCCACAATCCCGCGCCCTGGAGGGCCGGGCCCAGGTCCGCGATGCGGCGGGGGAGGGCCGCCGCCACCGATCCGGCCAGGAGCGACCATGGGCAGGACGAACGCGCCGATGACGCGGTTGCCGTAGCGGAACTCGGTGACCAGGTAGACGAGGACGATGGCCCAGGCCAGGAAGGACAGGCTCTCATACACGCTGCCCAGAGGCGGCCGGCCCAGGGCGTAAATCCGGAAGATGTAGGAGAGCGTGTGGGCGCCGAACCCGGCGACCGTGGCGTAGGTGGCGACCCGGCCCACGATCGCGCGCTGGCTGGCGATGTACAAGAGGTAGTGCAGCGTCCCGAGCAGGTACCCGAGGAGGGCCAGATAGAAAAGGAAATGATCCATGGCTATGGTTGACTTACCCGGCCCCCGGCCGCGGGAGACCCGTCACGAGCTCTTCGATCCGCGCCGCCACTCTCGCCGAGTCCCCGCGGGCCGCCGCCTCGAAGAGGTCCGAGTCCACGGCCCGGCGGTAGATCGCCTGCCGGTCCTCCGGGTCGGCAATGGCCCGCCTGGCCCGCTCTCGGAGGAGGCGCAGGACGGCCACGAACGCCTCGTACTCCGGGCCGACGGTCTGTTCCAGCCGCTGGCGGAGTTTCCTGGCCAGGGCCGGGCTGCCGCCGCCGGTGGAGATGGCGACGGTCAGGTCGCCGCGGCGGATGACCGAGGGGACGAGGAAGCTGCAGGCCGCGGGGTCGTCCGCCACGTTCACGAGGCCGCCGGCGTTTCTCACCCGCTCCGCCACCTCCCGGTTCACCCGGGGATCGTCCGTGGCCACCACCACCAGGAAGGCGCCGGGGAGGTCCGCCGCCCGCACCGGCCGGCGTCGCAGGCGGATCCGCCCCGAGGAGGCCAGCGCCGTGAGGCGGGCGGTCGCCTTCGGGCTCACCACCTCGACCTTCGCACCGCACTCCACGAGCAAGCCGACCTTGCGCTCCGCCACCACCCCGCCCCCGACGACGAGGCAGCGTTTCCCCGTCAGGTCCACCATCATCGGATAGAACTTTCGCATGTCTCGGGATGCGCTGGGCCCCCAGGGTGATCCGCCCGCCTTTACGGGGCGGACGGCGGGCCCGTCCGTGGTCGCCCGTCAGGGGTGCCGCTGGCGAGGTGCCCCCTCCTACTCCTTGCCTTTCTTGCCCGAATTGAGGAGGCCCTTGACCTCCTCCACGAACTGGTGGACATCCTTGAACTGGCGATAGACGGATGCGAACCGGACGTAGGCCACCTCGTCCAGGTCGTGGAGGCGGCGCATGATGAGCTCGCCCACTTCGCTGCTTCCGATCTCGCGGTCCGGCTTCTCCGCCAGCCGCGCCTCGATGTCGTCCACGATCGCCTCGAGCTGCGCCACGCTGACCGGCCGCTTCTGCGTGGCCTTCAGCAGGCCGCTCAACAACTTGTGGCGATCGAAGGGCTCGCGGCGACCGTCCTTCTTCACCACCATGAAATGGATCTCCTCGATCCGCTCGTAGGTGGTGAAGCGGCGGTGGCACTGCAGGCACTCCCGGCGGCGGCGGATGACCTCGCCGTCCTTCCCCTCGCGGGAATCCACCACCTTCTCCGACATGTGATTGCAATAGGGGCAGCGCACCGCGATCGCTCCGCGCGGATGGGCCGCGCTCAGTCGCCGATCATGAGAGCAGCCGCTCCCGGTACAGCGGGAAGCCGGCGCTGAGCTCCCGCACCTGGCCCGCCACGCGTGCCTGCCGGCCGGCATCCTCGACGTCCGCCAGGACCTCGGCGATGAGGCCCGCGATCTTCCGCATCTCGGGCTCGCGCATGCCCCGGGTCGTCAGGGCCGGGGTGCCCAGCCGGATGCCCGAGGTGACCGTGGGCGGCTTGGTGTCGAAGGGGATGGCGTTCTTGTTCACGGTGAGGCCAGCCTTGTCCAGGGCCGCTTCGGCCACCTTCCCCGTGAGGCCCTTGGACGCCACGTCCACCAGCATGACGTGGGTGTCGGTGCCACCCGAGACGAGGCGGAAGCCCTGGGCGATGAGCGCCTCGGCCAGGGCCCTGGCGTTGGCCACGATCTGGCGCTGGTACTCCCGGAACTCCGGGCTCAGGGCCTCCTTGAAGGCTACGGCTTTGGCCGCGATGACGTGCATCAGCGGCCCCCCCTGCATCCCTGGGAACATCGTCTTGTTGACGGCCGGGGCGAGGGCGGCCTTGCACATGATCATGCCGCCGCGGGGCCCGCGCAGCGTCTTGTGCGTGGTGGTCGTGACCAGGTCGCAATGGGGGATGGGCGAGGGATGCAGCCCCGCCGCAATGATCCCGGCCGGATGCGCGATGTCCGCCATGAGGTAGGCGCCGATCTCGGCTGCCACCTCCCTGAACGCGGCGAAGTCCAGCGTGCGGGGATAGGCGCTTCCGCCCGTCACGATGAGCTTGGGACGGTGCTCCGTGGCGAGCCGCCGGACCTCGGCCATGTCGATCTGCTCGGTGGCCTTGTCCACGCCGTAGGCGATCACCTTGAAGAAGCGGCCCGAGAAGTTGACCGGGCTCCCGTGGGTGAGATGCCCGCCATGGGCCAGGTTCAAGCCGAGGATGGTATCGCCGTGCTCCAAGACCGAGAAGTAGGCGGCCATGTTGGCCTGGGCCCCGGAGTGCGGCTGGACGTTGACGTGCTCCGCCCCGAAGAGCTGCTTGGCCCGCTCGATGGCCAGCGTCTCGGCCACGTCCACGAACTCGCAGCCCCCGTAGTAGCGCTTGCCCGGGTACCCCTCGGCGTATTTGTTGGTCAAGGGCGATCCCATCGCCTCCAGCACCGCCTCGCTGACAAAGTTTTCCGAGGCGATCAGCTCCAGCTTGGTCGCCTGGCGCTCCGTCTCGAGGCGGATGGCCTCTGCGATCTCCGGATCCACGTCAATCAATCGCTTCATGGATCCTCCCCTCCATACGGCCTGCGAGGTTTTCGGGGCCTCCGCAAGATCAACGGAGTCTAGCCCTGGGGTCAGTGCCTGTCAAGGAAAAGGCCGGCGCCGCTGGCGCGAGGTGAAGGGCCCGGGACCCCCGAGGTCCACGGGCGCGCCAGGCTGTCCAGGGAAAATTCGCGGCGGGGGTCAGGGCTTCTGGCCGGAGGCCGGCCCCTCGAGGACCATGCCCGGGTCCCGGGGAAGGGTCACCGTGAAGGTGGTGCCCTTTTCCAGCTCGCTTTCCACGCGGACCTCTCCCTGATAGAGATCCACGATCCGCTTGACCAGGGAGAGTCCCAGGCCGGTCCCCTCGGTTCCCATCGCCTTGACGTTGGCGGCCCGGTAGAACTCCTCGAAGATGTGGGGCAGTGCCTCGGGGGCGATGCCGATCCCGCTGTCCGAGACGACCAGGGTGACTCGAGAATCCTCGGCCCGCAGCGCAACCGACACCGTCCCGCTGGACGGGGTGTACTTGACGGCGTTCTCGAGGAGGTTCCCGACGATCCGGTGCATGTCCTCCTCGGTGGCGCGGAAGGGAATCGGCGCGTCCGGCAGGCTCGGGGTCACGGTCACGCCGCGAGCCTCGGCCTCGGCCTGGATGATCTCGACCACCCGCCGCACCAGCTCGACCAGGTTCAGCTCCGTCTTCTTGTGCTGCGGCAGGCGATCCTTCAGCGCGCCCAGCGCCAGCAGGTCGCGCAGCAGCTCCTGGAGCCGGGCCATCCGGTGGGCGGCGCGATCGATGAGGACCTGCTGCTGTTCCGTCAGGGTCCCCGCATAGCCTCCCTGCAGGACGGCGAACTGCGACTGCAGCGCGGCCACCGGGGCCTTCAGTTCGTGCGTCACCGCGAAGACGAAGCGCGACTTGGCCTCCTCCAGCTCCTGCAGCTGCCGGAAGGCGCGGGCGTTCTGGATGGCGGCGGCCCCTTGGCCGGCCAGGGCCATGAGGAACTCCGTCTCCTCCGGGGTGAACTGGCGCACCTCGCCGGTGTACACTCGGAGCACCCCGATGGTCCGGTCGAGCACCATCATGGGCACGCTCAGGACGGAGCGAATCCCTTCCTTGCGTGCCTCCTCGGGGTACTGGAAGCGGGGATCCGCGGTGGCGTCCAGCAGGGCCACCGGCTTCCCCTGGAGGGCCAGGCGATCCATCTCGCCGCGCTGCGGGTCCACCTTGCCCTTGGTGAGGTAGGCGTCGCTGAGCCCGCAGGCGGCGCTGACCTCCAGGAAGCGGGCCTCCTCGTCCAGCAGCCGAATGGAGCTGGCTTTCACCCCCATGGCCTCGGCGGCCTGCCGGACGATGGTGGAGAGCACCTGCGACAGGTTGAGGGAGGAATTGACCGCCCGGGACGTCTCGTACAGGGTCCGCATCTTGTGGTACGCGTCCTCCAGGTGCTGCTTCAGCTCGGCCAGCTCGCGCGTGCGACGCACCATCTCCCGGGTGATGGAGGTGGCCAGGTAGATGGAGACCAGGATGGCGCTGACAAAGAAGCCCAGCGCCGCCACCAGGAATAGCAGGCCCTGCAACTGTGGATCGTGGAACTCCGGGATGGCCAGGTGGGGGAGGATCCCCCGGAATTCCAGCAGGGCCAGGCCCATCACCAGCAGAACGCCGAAGCCGGCGAGCAGGAAGGCGACCCTCGCCGGCAGCAGGATGCTGGCGACGATGGCGTTGAAGATGAAGTACACCAGGGCGGGGCTCTCCAGCCCGCCCGTGTAGTGGACCACCAGGGTCAGGGCGAGCCAGTCCAGGAGGATCTGGAGCGCCGCGAAGTGGCTGAAGGTCTGGATGGAGGTGCTGTGATCGGCGCGCAGGACCCTGAGGCGCCACGTGAAGAGGACGTTGTAGGCCAGGATGGCGGCCCCGATGAGGCAGAGCTCCACCCAGGGGATGGTGAGCGACAGCAGGTGTTTCGCGATCAGGGTGAGGACGATGACCGCAGCCGCGGCCACCCAGCGCAGCAGGATGAGCCAGGAAACCCGGGCGATGAGTTCTGCTTCCAGGGGGAGGCGGTAGGGCGCGGTCTCCGCCCCGGGCCGCGTCGCCTCGTCCTTCTCAGACACGAATTCCCCCCTCGGCACCGCCTCGGACGGCCAAAGGCATGGATGGCGTCGGGACGCGGAGGCGGGTGGCGGCGCGACCACGCAACGGCCCCCCTCCCCCCAGCGCGACGCCGCGTCTCCCCGTCGGTCAGCCGCCACGCCTCGCGTGCGGGAGGCACCCCCTGACCCGCGGCGCGGGAAACGGCGGGCCCTACTTGAGCTTTTCCCGAAGCGTGGACAGCAGGATGTCCGGCTGTATCGGCTTCTGGAAGACTCCGTCCAGCCCGAGCTCGGTGTAGTCGGTGGCCATGAAGAGTTGATCGCCGGTGGAGCTCAGCATGTAGACTGGGGCGGTGTTGCCGAGCAAGCGGAGCTCCTTGACGAAGCTCGTGCCGGAATCGATCTCCTCCATCATGAGGTCCACGATGACGAGGTCCGGCGCGGCCACCTTGTACTTCCTGAGGCCGGCCTCGGCCGAGAGGGCCTCTTCCATGATGTAGCTGTTGGCTTCCAGGATCAACCGGATGCAGTCGAGGAAGTCCTGATCGTCATCGATGCAGAGGATCACGTACCTGCCGTTTCTCATGGGTGCGTCCTCACCTGGGCGGGGGAGTGGATCCCCTCGGCTGTGCCGGCAGCCGAATCGAACGTGCGTTCCGTCAGCACGGGCACGATGAAGCGGAGGGCCGCCGCCAGATTCCCCCGGGCCTCGTCGGAGAGGGTCTCGCCGAACTCGTGGAAGCGGTAGCCCCGGATCCCCAGCGCGTACCCTCGGGTGTCGGCCTGGAAGAGATCGCGGGCCAGGGCCAGGACGGCCTCCGGCTCGACGCTGTGGGTGCTGAAGCTGGTGCCCCCCGCGGGGTGCACGGCCCTGAAGAAAAAGGGTTCGCCACCCCCCACGGAGGCATCGGCGAACACCACATAGCGGTGCGCCGCCGCCGCCGCGGCGTCCTCGACGGTCAGTTGGTAATCGGCCTCCACCGTCACCCCGGGCAGGTGGAGCCGTTCGACTGCCTCGGCCAGGGCCGGGCCCAGGCCGTCGTCGCAGCGGCCGGGGTTGCCGTACCCGATCAGCAGGACACTATCGGCCATCCCCCGGATCCCCCCGGTCCTTCCGGTCCACGAGCCGCCCGTCGCAGTCCAGGATCTCGACGGTGAGCGGCATCTGCCCCAGGGCGTGCGTGGCGCAGGACAGGCACGGATCGTAGGCGCGGATGGCCACCTCGATGCGGTTGAGCAGGCCCTCGGTGATCTCCGTCCCCGACAGGTAGTCGCGGGCGACGCCTTCGCACGGCCCGGTTCATGGGCTCGTTGTTGTTGGTGGTGGAGACGATCAGGTTGCCATCGACCACCTGGTCGTTCTCTGTCCACCTGGTAGTGGTGGAACAGCGTGCCGCGCGGGGCCTCGATCAGGCCGACCGCCTCCTCGCGGCGCTCGCCCTTGACCACGAGGTCGGTGCCCTGCAGGTCCGGATCGTGCAGGAGCAGCCTGGATCTTCTCGACCGCGTGCAGCAGCTCGATCATCCGCGCCCAGTGGTAGGCCATGGTGATGTTGTTCGGCTTGCCCTCCGTGAGGGCCATGAACTCCTTGCGCGCGGCCTCGGCCTCGGGCGTGTCGATGAAGTCGCAGGTGTTGACGCCGCGCCAGCGGCCCCACGCGGTACCAGCCCTTCTCGGGGCCGAGCGACTTGATGAAGGGGAACTTCATGTACGACCAGGGCGCACCTCCTCGGCGATGTAGTCGAGGTAGCTTCTGGTAGTCGACCTGGTCGAAGATCTTGCTGCCCGTCGGCGTCGATGGCGCGCAGGTTGCCGTGGTAGAGGTCCATGGCGCCGTCGGCTCGGACCAGCGACAGGTGGTTGGAGTCGAACGAGCCGAAATCGGCGCGAGCTCCGTGAGGTGCTCGGCCGTGTAGTCCTTGGCGATCTCCAGCGCGCCGCGCGACCAGGTCAGCATCTGGTCGATGTCCTTGAGGAAGCCGTCGCGCTCGGCGATGGACAGGTTCTTGTTGATGCCGCCGGGAATGGCGCCGGTGCCGTGGATCTTCTTGCCGGCGGTGGCCTTGATGATCTCCTGGCCGTACTTGCGCATCATCACGCCCTGCACGGCCAGCTCCGGGTACTTCTGCGCCACGCCGATCACGTTGCGGATGGCCGGGTCGGCGTCGAAGCCGAACAGCAGGTCCGGCGAGACGAGGTGGAAGAAATGCAGGGCGTGGCGACTGGAAGATCTGGCCGTAGTGCATCAGCCGGCGCATCTTCTCGGCGGTGGGCGTGAGCTTCTCGCCGCCCACGATCCGGTCCATGGCCTTGGCCGCCGCCAGGTGGTGGCTGACCGGGCAGATGCCGCACAGCCGCTGCACCAGCACCGGCACCTCCCAGAAGGGCCGGCCCTGGATGAAGCGCTCGAAGCCGCGGAACTCCACGATGTGCAGGCGGGCCTGCTTCACCTTGTTGCTCCTCGTCCAGCAGGATGGTGACCTTGCCGTGTCCCTCGACGCGGGTGACCGGCTCGATGACGATCTTCCGTGGTGGATGGGGCCGCAGTTCCCATGGCGGTGTCTCCGCGCTCAATCGTACTTGATCAGTTCGTACGGAAGCGTGATGGGCTGCTGCTTCAGCAGGGCCGTCAGCGCCGCCCAGATGGCGTCCGCCGGCGGCGGGCAGCCCGGGAGGTGGTAGTCGATCTTCACCACCTCGTGGCAGGGGTAGACCTTGTCGAGCAGCAGCGGCAGCTCCGGGTCGTTCGGGAATCTGGCCCGCGGGATTGTGCACCGTCGGCCCGTTCAGGTAGGCCTCGTCCAGGCACTCCTTGAGCGGGATGGCGTTGCGCATGGCGGGGATGCCGCCCATGATGGCGCACTCGCCCACCGAGATCAGGACGTCGCAGTGCTTGCGGAACTCGCGCAGCACGCGCACGTTCTCCTCGTTGCAGCAGCCGCCCTCGATCAGGCCGACGGCGCAGCGGCCGGTGAACTTCTTGATGTCGTCGATGGGCGACTTGTCGAAGTCCACCAGCTCGATGAGCTTCAGGATGCGCTCGTCGATGTCCAGAAGCGACATGTGGCAGCCGAAACATCCTGCCAGAGACGCCGTCGCGACCTTGGGTTTCGCCATGGCTCGGTACCTCTCCGTTATCGGCCAGGGGCGGCCGGCCGCCTGGCCTCGATGTCCGACCCGATCGGCTGTGTCGTACAGCCGCTGGCCGACGGGCACCGCGTAGCCCACGCGCTTCTTGAGGATCGCCCCGACCGGGCAGATGTCCACCGCCTTGTCGGCGCCGCCCAGATTCGTGTCCGCCAGGTGCGCCTCGGCGTTGACCGCCGATCTTCTTGTCGCGTGCCCGCGGCCCACGAACTGGAAGACGTGCTTGCCGTCCAGTTCGCGCGAGGCCCGCACGCAGCGGCCGCAGAGGATGCAGCGGTTGCGGTCGATCAACACGTCCGGATGGGTGGCGTCGACGTCTTGCCGAGGGAACTGGTACGGGTAGCGCGGGGCCAGGATGCCGAGGCGGTAGGCCATGGCCTGCAGCTCGCAGTTGCCGCTCTTCTCGCAGAACATGCAGTAGTGGTTGCCTTCGACGAACAGCATCTCGACGAGGCTGCAGCGGTGCTTCTTGAGGGCCTCGGTCTCGTTCTCCACCACCATGCCCTTGGCCGACGGGCTGTGGTGCAGGCCGCCTGCGGCCGGCCGTTGACCATCACCGTGCAGACGCGGCAGCGCGCCGAAGGGCGCGCAGGTCCTTGTGGGCGCACAGGCGCGGGATGTAGACGCCGGCCTCGTCGGCGGCCTGCAGGATCGTCTGGCCCGGCTTGCCTTCGATCTTGATCCCGTCGATGGTGAAGAGGAAGCTCTCGCTCATAGCGTGAGTCCTTTGCTTAGCCAGCGAAGATTTCGGATGACCGTCCTGCCAGCCGCTCGGCATCCTGCAGGGCCGCGCGGATGTCGAAGGAGGCCAGACAGGGCTCGGCGGTCTTCTTCCGCAGCAACGCCTCGTAGGCGGGGCGGAACGCCTGGAGCGTGGTGAGCACCGGGTTGGCCGAGGTCTGCCCCAGCCCGCACCGGCTGGCCAGCATCATGGTGCTGCCCAGCTCCTGCAGGTACTCCAGGTCCCCGATCTGCCCGCGGCCCGTCGATGATCTCGCTCGAGCTTCCGCCTGCAGCAGCACGTTGCCGACCCGGCAGGGCGTGCAGTAGCCGCAGCTCTCCTCGACGAAGAACTCCATGAACTTGAGGGCGACCTTGAGGATATTCCGGTTCGGCCCGAAGACCATCACGGAGCCGCCGGTGGCCAGGTCGTCGTAACAGATCGTCCGCTGGAACTCGGCCGGCGACACCATCTGCCCCGCGGCGCCGCCCACCTGCACGGCCAGGGCGTCCTCGGCGCCGACCATGGTGAGCAGCTCGCTCAGCTTGATCCCGAAGGGCACCTCGTACACGCCGGGGCTGGAGCAGTCGCCGGACACGCTCAGCAGCTTGGTGCCGGTGCTGCCCCGGGAGCCGATCTCGGCAAACCAGCCAGGGCCGTTGTCCAGGATGCGGGCCACGCAGCAGAAGGTCTCCACGTTGTTGACGGTGGTCGGCATCCCCAGGTAGCCCTTCTGGGCCGGGAAGGGCGGTCGGTTCTTCGGGTCGCCGCGCTGCCCCTCGCAGGAGCTGATCAGGGCCGTCTCCTCGCCGCAGACGTAGGCCCCGGCGCCCATCTGGATGCGGATGTCGAAGTGGAAACCCGGCTTGCCCAGGATGTTCCGGCCGAGCAGGTTCCGGGCGCGCCGGGCCTGCAGGACGCTCTCCAGGAAGGCCCGCAGGTAGGCGTACTCGCCGCGCAGGTACACGATCCCGAGCTCCGCGCCGATGGCGTAGCCGGCGATGGTCATGCCCTCGAAGATAATGTCCGGGTTCTCGGTGAGGATCACCCGGTCCTTGAAAGTGCCCGGCTCGCCCTCGTCGGCGTTGCACAGGACGCACTTCTGATCCCCGTCCGCCGCCCGGGTGAACTCCCACTTCATCCCGGTGGGGAAACCCGCTCCGCCCCGACCGCGCAGGCGCGACGTCTTGATTCCGTTGATAACCTCGACCGGGCTCATGGCCAGGGCCTTCTTGAGCGCCGCCCCCGGGGCGAGGGGCGCCAGCACCACGGGTCCCTCGCGGCGGATGTTGTTGTGGACCATGGAGTACACCAGCGGATGGGCGTTGTTGCCGTCGCCCAGCCGGCGCACCAGCCGCCGGGGATCGCCGGTCTCCCGCAGCACCCGCACGATCTCGCGCGCCCTGTCGCTGGACAGGTAGGTGACGACGACATCGTTGATCAGGGCGGCCGGCGCCTGGTCGCACATCCCGATGCACGGAGTGTACTCCAGGCTGATCTTGCCGTCGGGCGTGGTCTCGCCGAACCGGATGCCCAACTCCTCGGTGAACGCCCGGGCCACCTGCTCCGCGCCAAACATCTCATCGATGACGTCGTTGCAGAGGCGGATCACCACCTTCCCTTTGGGCTTCACGGACAGGAAGGTGTAGAACGAGACGAGGCTTTCCACCTCGACGCGGGGGATGCCGACGGCCTGGGCGATGAGATCGAGGGCCTGGCTGGAGACGCAGCCGTGCTTGCCCTGCACCGCGCGGGCAATGTCCATCAGGCGCGTGGGGTCATTCCCGTGGGTCCTGCAGATTTCCCGGATGTCCCTGGCAGGCTCAATCATGGATGACCTCGCTGTGTGGTTATCGCCTTCCGCCGGCCCCGCGGTATCGGATCGGCCGCCGCGCGGGACGTGCCCCCCACCAAGCTATCCTACGGATAGCGCCTTCGATTGGTCAAGGTGGAAAGCGCAAATGTCAGGTCGGCCGGATCAGGCACGATCGACCGGGGATGGCCGGGGGGGTGCTGCGAAGACAGCGGGTCCGCGGGAAAGATCGAGCCGTGCAGGCGGTCGCGCCCGCGGCGTCAGCGGGCAGGAGCCGAGGGGGTCCGAACCAGGGGCGGCACGTTCGTGTAGAAGGGGATCCCGTTGGCGTCAACCCACCGGTACACGTCCGGGGTGGAGGGAGCCGCCCGAATGACCTCCGTCCGGACCTTTCGTACGGGCGCTCTGTTGGCGGCGGCCGGTGGGGGGGTATCGGGGCGCCCATAGAACCGGAGGACACGCTTGACGTACTGCCGCGTCTCCGGATAGGGCGGGATCCCGTTGTACCGGAGGACCACGTTCTCACCGGCATTGTATGCGGCCAGCGCCAGGGTGAGCTGGCCGGGAAATAGGTCGTGCAGGAAGCGAAGGTATCGCACGCCGCCGCGGATGTTTCCCTCGGGGTCAAGGGCGTCCGTCACGGCGTATCGTCCAGCCGTGCCGGGCATGAGCTGCATCAGGCCCTGGGCCCCCTTGCGGGACACGGCGCGCGGGTCGAAGTTCGATTCGGCCTTGATGATGGCGCGGATGAGATCGGGATTGATCCCTTCCTCCATGGCGATCTGGTTGATGAGATCGGCGTACTGGCCCTGCACCAGGTTGACGTCGCGCGGAAGCCCAAAGGCGGGGAGGGGCCGGAAGTACGGCTTGGTGGGCGCATCGGTGAAGTGCGCGGTGCCGGCCTCGTCCACGTAGACGTAGATCTCCGCCTCAAGAGAAGCGACCGGGGCCAGCCACAGCAGGCCCCCGACAAACCAGACGAGCAGCCTCGGACCCATCGGCCGGTACCTATACCAGACCCCCTCCCGCCTGGCAAGGCGAAACTGGCAGTGGATGCCCACTGCTCGGGTCGCCGGGGTGCAGGGATGGGCGGGACGACGCGGGTCATGCCTTCCGAATCCAGCGAGCGCGGAGATGTCCCGCGATCATGGCCGCTAGGATGGACCAGGGGAACAGGAGGATGCCCGCCATCACTTTATAATACATGGGAGCCAGGCCTTCCTTCGTTCGCTGCGTCTCCGGTCGGCACGCGGCGCCGATTCATCGCAGTGGACCGCTCGGCGGTTTGCCATCCATTGCCAGGCGTGCACGGCGGCGTAGGCTTCAGCCGTGATGGGTTCGGGCGGGTCGCCGAGACGCCAGCCGGTTTCCAGAGCGACGAGGAGGTCCTCCTGGCTGGCCCCCGCCCCGTAAGCCGCCTTGACCAGCCACACAAACTCGTGCGCTTGCCGGGTTGACACAGCCTCGGCGAAGGCGGCCAAGAGGGCCGTTCGCTCTTTCACGGGGATGCGTCCTCCTCTCTGCTCTGGGTCCCGCCGTCTGCCATTTCACCTCCACCGCCCGTATCAGTCTCGCCCCACGTCTTACCCGTGCATGAAGCAGGCGGCATGCCATCGGCTGGAAATTTTCTAATCCCCTAAAAATGCTGGCGTTCTGGCGGAGTGAGGTCCACGCGAGAGAGATCGATTTTGAACCCTTACAGATACATACCCGTATCTGGTTGGGCCTACCCTCCTCGAAGAAGAAGGCCCTGGGACAGCGGTCGCTCCTGAGCTGACCTTGGCGCCGGGAACAATTCCACTTGCCCGTCCCGGCCTTTCCCCGTATGGTACCTGGGAACAGCTATCAGCTTTCAGCGGTCGGCCATTGCGCAGACACTTCTGCGGCCGCCCCGGTTCCGAAGCCGATTGTTGAACGCTGACGGTTGATGGCTAACGCGTTGAAACGGATGACAAGTTCGGAGACCGATCATCGTGGCTGAATCCGCAGCTGAGAAGTTCACAGAGTTGGTGGAGATCATGGCCCGGCTGCGGGGGGAGAACGGTTGCCCCTGGGACCGGGAGCAGACCTCGGAGAGCATCAAGCCCTACCTCGTCGAGGAGGCCTATGAGGTCCTCGAGGCCATTGACGAGCAGGATCCAGCGAAGCTCAAAGAGGAATTGGGCGACCTCATGCTCCAGATCGTCTTTCACGCCCAGATGGCGGAGGAGACCGGTGCCTTCAGCGTCAGCGACGTCCTGGCCGCCATCAACGACAAGCTGGTCCGGCGCCACCCCCACGTCTTCGGCGATGTGAAGGCGGACACGGCGCAAGAGGTCCTGTTCAACTGGGAACAGATCAAGCAGACCGAGCGCCGCCGCGAGAAAGGCCAGGCCTCCCTCTTGGACGGGGTGCCCCGAGAACTGCCCGCGCTGCTCCGCGCCCACCGCCTGCAGGAGAAAGCGTCGCGCGTCGGCTTCGACTGGAAAGAGGCGCAGGAGGTCTTCCGGAAGGTGGAGGAGGAACTCGCCGAGCTGCGGGCGGCGATGCAGGGCCAGGCGGCGGAGCGGGTGGAGGCGGAACTGGGCGATCTCCTCTTCGCCCTGGTGAACCTCAGCCGGTTCCTGGCGGTGAACCCGGAGGAGGCGTTACGCAAGACCATCGCCCGCTTCATCGCGCGCTTCCGGTACATCGAAGAGGAGCTGGCGCGACGGGGCCGCTCCTTGCGACAGGCCAGCCTCGAAGAGATGGACGCGCTGTGGGCCGAGGCCAAGGCCCAGGGTCGGTAAGTCTCCCTCGCTCCTTCCAGGACGTGCCAGCCGTCCGTGCCGGCGATCTGCGGGTTCGATGCATGAGGCGTAATCCCCGTCGCATTGAAGGAGAAGCCGCGTCGGGCCTGGCAACCGCCCTTGGCCCTCGGGGCTGGCTTTGCGGGGTGCTGCCCGAGTTCGAGTACCGGGTGGCCCAGCTCCAGATGGCCGAGGCGGTCGAGCAGGCCATCGCGCTCGGTGAGACCCTCCTGGCCGAGGCGGGCACCGGAACCGGCAAGACCCTAGCCTATCTCACCCCCGCTATCCTGAGCGGCCGGAAGACCCTCATCGCCACCGGGACGAAGACCCTTCAGGACCAGCTCTTCTTCAAGGACATGCCGCTCCTGGCCTCGGCGCTCCCCCGGAAGTTCGTGCCCAGCCTCATGAAGGGGCGGGGCAACTACCTGTGCCGCCGGAACCTGCGCCGGGCACTCGAGGAGACGCACACTCGGTCCCAGCGCCAGGCGCTGCTCAAGATCCAGGCCTGGTCCGCCAAGACGGCGCGCGGCGACCGGGCGGAACTGGCGTTCCTCCCCGAGCCCGATCCCCTCTGGGACGATATTGCCGCCTGGTCCGAGAGCTGCCTCGGCACCTCGTGCGAGGACTACGAGGACTGCTTTCTCACCCGGATGCGGCAGGAGGCGGCCGCGGCCGACGTGGTGATCGTGAATCATCACCTGCTCCTGGCCGACGCCGTCCTGCGCGACCGCAGCCAGTTCCAGATTCTCCCCTCGTATGACGTGCTGCTGATGGACGAGGCGCACCTCTTGGAGGATGTCGCCACCGACTTCTTCGGCGTCGAGATCAGCAACCTCCGCGTCGAGCGCCTGGTTCGGGATACGCACCGCGAGTGGGTGAGCGCCCGCGCCACCGGCGCGGCCGACCCAACCATCCCGAGCCAACTCAGTCGCCTGGCGGAAGCCTCGGCGCGCTTCTTCCAGATCCTGGACCTTCCCGAGGGAACCCGGCGCCTTCGACCGGACTCCCTGGAGGGCATCTGTCGAGAGGCGGGGCAGGCGCTCATCCAGGACCTCGTCCTGCTCCACGACCTCGTCCAGGCGGCGACGGGGAAGCCGGAGGGCCTTCTGGCCTGCGCGCGGCGGGCACGGGAGCAGGCAGGGATCCTCGTCGGCCTCCTGGATGCGCCGGGGGAAGCATCGGATGCTGCTGCCGGGCCGGCCATGGTGCGCTGGGCCGAGCGACGAGGTCGAGGCATCTTCCTCCGCGTCTCACCCCTGGATGTCTCGGAGGAATTCCACCGGACGATCCTGGAGTCGGCGGAGGCCGTCATCCTCACCTCGGCCACGCTGTCGGCCGCGGGCCGCTTCGACTTCCTCCGCAGCCGGCTGGGCATTCGCGAGGCGCGGGAGTTCCAGGCCGCGTCGCCCTTCGATTATGCCCGCCAGGCCATCCTGTACGTTCCGCGCCACCTGCCCGATCCCAGGAGCCCGCGGTTCGTCGACGCCGCGGTCGAGGAGATTCGCGGCATTCTCGAGATCACCCGCGGCCGGGCCCTGGTCCTTTTCACCAGCCTGGAGGCCATGGAGACGACCCACCGGCTGATGGACGGCCGCGTGCCGTTCCCGCTCATGGTTCAGGGCCAGGCGCCCCGGACAGAATTGCTGGACAGATTCCGCGAGGATGTGGCGTCGGTCCTCTTTGCCACGCGAAGCTTCTGGCAGGGGGTGGATGTCGTCGGCGAGGCGCTCTCCTGTGTCATCATCCACAAGCTTCCCTTCGGATTCCCGGGGGATCCGGTCCTGGAGGCCCGTCTGGAGTACATCCAGCGGCAAGGCGGCGACCCATTCTGGGAGTACCAAGTCCCGTCGGCGATCATCACGCTGCGGCAGGGCTTGGGACGATTGATCCGGAGCGGGCAGGACTGCGGGGCCCTCTGCATTCTGGACAATCGGCTCCTCTCCCGCGCCTACGGGAGGGCGTTCCTGGAGAGCCTGCCGCCCTGCCCGGTGACGAGCCTGCGCGAGGATGTGCGCCGGTTCTTCCTGCGTGAGGGCGCGCCGGCGGCGTGAGGGGCGGGTCATGGGCGTCCTTTTGCTTTTCGTGGATGGGCTGGGGCTGGGCGAGGACGACCCGGACAAGAACCCGGTGGCCCGCGCACGGGTCAAGCGGCTGCGCCTCCTGCGAGATCGTGCGGCGCCAGACCCGACGGCCACCCTGGTTCCCGCGGATGCGTGTCTGGGCGTCCCCGGGCTGCCCCAGAGCGCCACGGGGCAGACATCCATCCTGGCGGGGGTCAATGCGCCCGCGGCCGTCGGGCGGCATATCAACGGCTACTGCACGAAGTCGCTGGCCGCCCTCCTGGACGGCCGCTCGCTGTTCAGCCGGGTGAAGGCCGGCGGGGGCGAGGTCACCTTCGCCAACGCCTACACCCCCGCATTCCTGGAGAATCTGCCCCGGTTCCTCTCGGTCAGCACGGTGGCCTCCATGCGGGCGGGGCTCACATTTCGGACGCTCGACCACCTCGCCCGGGGCGAAGCCCTCTTCCACGATTTCACCAACCGGCTCCTTCCCGAGCGGGGATACTCGCTGCCAATCGTCAGGCCCCGCGAGGCGGGGGCGCGGCTCGCGCGTCTGGGGGAGCGGCACACCTTCACCATGTACGAGCACTTCCTGACGGACCGGGCGGGCCACGCCCGGGACATGGCGCGCGGGGTGGAGATTCTGGAAGAGCTGGAGGAGTTCCTGGATGCGGTCCTGTCCGCGATGGACCTCTCCGCCCACTTGGTTGTCCTGGCCAGTGACCACGGAAACCTGGAGGATCTCTCCACCAAGCGGCACACCCGGAACCCGGTCCCGGCGGTTTTCTGGGGCGCGGGGGCGAGCGAGGCCTCGGCCGCGGTCCGGACGATTGCCGACATCGCCCCGGCTATCTTGCGGCACCTGGGTGTGGTATAATGGCTTCGAGTCGTGGGGCCATCCCGGCCCCCCAATCATCCATGCGCCTTACTCCCGTGCCCGCCACCCCAGCCGTCGCCAGAGCCTTCCTGGCAGTGATCGCCGTCTGCCTTCTCGTGTGGCCAGGGGAGGCGTTGGCTCGCCAGGTGAATGTGATCCGGGTCGAGAGCGTGATTTCTCCCAGCTCGGCGGACTACATCGTGAGCGCCATCCAGGAGGCCGACAAGGAGGAGGTGGCCGCCCTGGTGATCGAGCTGGACACGCCCGGCGGCCTGGACACCTCCATGCGCGCCATCATCAAGGAGATGCTGGCGGCCAAGACGCCCGTCGTCGTCTATGTGGCGCCCAGCGGGGCGCGGGCGGCTTCGGCCGGGGCTTTCATCACCATGGCCGCCAACATCGCGGCCATGGCGCCCGGGACCAACATCGGCGCCGCGTCGCCCGTCGCCATGGGCGGGCAGATGGACAAGACCATGGAGCGGAAGGTCACCAACGACGCCTCGGCCTACATGCGGACCATCGCGGAGAAGCGTGGGCGACCGATCGACCTGGCCGAAGAGTGGGTGCGGAAGGCCACGGCCAAGACGGAGACCGAGGCGCTCAAGGCTAAGCTCATCGACGTGGTGAGTCCGAAGCTGGCGGATCTCCTCGAGGCCATCGACGGCCGGGTGGTCACCACGGCCGCGGGGAAGGTCAAGCTCGAGACGAAGAACGCGGTCGTGCACCGCGAGGAGATGAACCTCCGCGAGAAGATCCTGAAGATCATTACCGACCCGACCATCGCCTACCTCCTTTTGATCCTGGGGCTGGCCGGCCTCTACTTCGAGTTCAGCACGCCGGGGGCCATCCTGCCCGGGGTCCTGGGGGGGATCAGTCTGATCCTGGCCCTCTATGCGTTTCAGCAGTTGCCCATCAACTATGCCGGGGTCCTGCTCATTCTCCTGGCCATCGTGATGTTCATCGCGGAGATCAAGGTCGTCTCCCACGGGGTCCTGACCCTCGGGGGCATTGCCGCCATGATTCTGGGCTCCATGATGCTCATCAACACCCCGGCCCCCTACATGCGCATCTCCGTGGGGGCCATCATCGGGACCGCCGTGGGCACCGCTGCCTTCTTCCTGTTTGTCGTGGGGGCCGGGGTGAGGGCGCTGCGCAGCCGGACGACCACCGGCGTGGAGGGCCTGATCGGCGAGATCGGCGTGGTGCGAAGCCGCCTGGCGCCGCGGGGGCAGATCTTCCTCCGGGGAGAGCTGTGGAACGCCGAGAGCGAGGGCGAGGTGGAAGTGGGCGAATCGGTCCGGGTCACGGGAATGGACGGTCTCACGCTGCGGGTTATCCATGTTCAGCGTGCGACGGCGGCATCCGAACCCGTCGCTCCGGGGAGGTCAGCATGAACCTACTGCCGTTTGCCGTGGTCCCGACGCTGTTCATCATCATCGTCCTTCTGTACATCCTCACCAGCGCAGTGAAGGTCCTGCGAGAGTACGAGCGGGCGGTCATCTTCCGCCTGGGCCGGCTGTCCAAGGCGCTGATCAATCCGGGGGGCAGCGGCAACGGCCCCGGCCTGATCCTGCTGATCCCGGTCATCGACAAGATGGTGAAGGTCAGCCTCCGCACCGTGGCCATGGACGTCCCCTCCCAAGACACCATCACCAAAGACAACGTTTCGCTCAAGGTGAACGCCGTCATCTACTTCCGGGTGATGGATCCAGAGCGGGCCGTGGTGGCGGTGGAGGATTACCTGTTCGCGACCTCGCAGATGGCCCAGACCACCTTGCGCAGCGTCCTGGGCCAGTCGGAGCTGGACGAGCTGCTCTCCGAGCGGGACAAGATCAACCAGAAGCTCCAGCGGATCATCGACGAGCACACCGAGCCGTGGGGGATCAAGGTCAGCGCCGTGGAGGTCAAGTTCATTGACCTGCCCCAGGAGATGCAGCGGGCCATGGCCAAGCAGGCCGAGGCGGAACGGGAGAAGCGCGCCAAGATCATCCACGCCGAGGGCGAACTGCTGGCCTCGGAGAAGCTGGCCCAGGCGGCGCACATCATCGCCTCGGAGCCCGTCACCATCCAGCTCCGTTACCTCCAGACGCTGACTGAGATCGGGACCGAGAAGAACTCCACCATCATCTTCCCGCTGCCCATTGATATGCTGCGGGCCCTGATGGGGGACAAGAAGCCTGCGTGACGACGGGGGGCGGCTTGTAGATCGCGACGGCGTCAGGCGCTGTGCCCTGGCGCCGTTCGTTTTTTGCGGGAAGGGTGGCGACGAGTCGCGCGGGTGGCGCGACCAGGTAGGCGGCAGGGGGACCGCACGATGAAGGCCTATGCCAATCTGGCGGGAGTGGAGGTCGGCGACGGACTGCCCGTTCGCCTGGTGGGCGCCATCAACGTGAGCCCCGAGTCGTTCCATCAGGGATCGGTCGCGACAGGGGAGGATTCGCTGCGGGCGAAGGCGGAACAGATGGCGGCTGAGGGGGCGGACATGCTGGACATCGGGGCCATGTCCACCGCGCCCTACCTCAGGACGGAGATCACGGAGGCAGAAGAGGGCCAGCGCCTCACCTGGGCGATCGGCATCGTGCGCAAGGCGGTGGCCGTTCCCATCTCGGCCGACACGAAGCGGGGCCGGGTGGCGCTGGCTGCGCTGGAGGCCGGGGCGGACGTCCTCAACGATGTCAGCGGCCTCCGCCACGATCCCGGCATGGCGGACGTCGTGGCCCGTCGGGCCCAGGGCGTGATCCTCATGGCGTCCGAGACCGATCCGAAGGCGCGGGATCCGATCGAGACGGTGCGGGGCCTTCTGGAGGAAAGCCTGCGGATCGTCTGGAAAGCGGGCGTGCCCGACCACCGGGTGGTGTTGGATCCGGGAATCGGGTTCTTCCGCCAGACCGCCATCCCCTGGCATGCGTGGGACTGCGAGGTGCTGCAGAGGCTGGCGGAACTGCGGGCGCTCGGCCGCCCATTGCTCGTGGGGGTCTCGCGCAAGTCGTTCATCGGGAAGATCCTCGGACAGGCAGATCCCCGGGATCGTCTGGCTGGTTCGTTGGCGGCGACGGCGATTGCCGTCGTGAACGGCGCTCATCTGGTCCGGACCCACGATGTCGGAGCCACCCGCGAGGCGGTGCGAATGGCAGAAGCGCTCCGGCCCCGCTAGGGAACCGCCAAGGCGCCAAGGACGCCAGGAACATCTGGCAATCAGGCAACTAGGCAATCCGGCAACTCGGAATTCCGGATTGCCGGATCGCCAGATTGCCTCCCGTGGGGTTGACTAATTCTTGAATCCGGGAAAGTCACGGGACAGATGCAGGACGAAGGATTGCTGACAGCGCTCGAGGGGCTGGCGGAGCAGCTTCAGATCCCCGTGACCTATGCCGCGCTGGCGACCGAGGAACTGCCCGGGCGGGGAGGCATGTGCGTCATTCACGGGGAGCGGCGAATTATCATCGAGCGGAGCTTGACGACTCGCGAGAAGGCCCACCTGCTGGCCGCCGGCCTGGCCCAGTTTGATTTCGAGGACGTGTTCCTGCTGCCCGCGGTTCGGGACGCGATCGAGCGGGCCAGGGCTGCTTGAGACCGATTCTCCGGGGCCTGAGCGGGATCGGGTCGCTCGGTGCTCCCACCGGTGCGTCCGTGGCCATGGCCGAGAAGGTCAGTTGCTTGAGCTGTCAGGAGTCGGATGCGATGGTTGCCGCCCGGCGAAAGGGCGAGAGGGCTCTCATGGCATATGCGTTTGGATCGCGGCGCCGGCTGCTGCTGATCCTGGCTGGCGTGGTGAGCCTCCTGCTGGCGCGGCCGGCAACGCCGGCAGACGCGGCAGCCTTCGAGGAGGGCGTGGACTTCTTCCAGGGGGGCCACTACCGTTGGGCCCTGGAGAAGTTCGTCGAGGCCGTTGACCGGGCGCCCCGGGACCCGGAGCGCCAATGGTACCTGGCGGAATCGTACGGGCTCCTCGGTGACAGCACCGCCGCCGCCCAAGCCTATCGCCGGATCCTTCAGCTGGCCCCGCAATCGCCGCAAGCGGCGGCTGCCCGCCGCGCCCTCGATGCCCTGGGTGAACCGAGCCTCACCACGTTCCAGGTCGCGTTCGAGAGGCGCGGGCCATCGGTGCTCGTTCCCGGGAAGGTGAACGGCCAACTAATCGGGTATTTCATCCTCGACACCGGTGCCACATTCACCTCGGTCAGTCGGCTGGTTGCCGACCAGTTGGGAATCTCGGCCAGCGGGAGTACCGTCAGATTGACCACCGCCAGTGGGACGATCCTAGCTCCGCTTGCGCTCGTGGACGAATTGGAAATCGGTGGGGCCGTCGCGCGCCATGTCGCGGCCGTGATCCACGATCTGCCAAATGTGCCTCCCAATGTCGTCGGACTCCTCGGCCTGAGTTTCCTGGAGCGCTTCCGGGTGAATCTCGACCTCACCTCCGGAATCCTCAGCCTCGAGTCAGGGGAATAGACTCCGATCGTCTGGCCTCCAAATCTTCCTATTCGATGCCTCCGAGAAGCCATAAAGTTTTATAACTAGTTGATTTTAATTAAATAATATCCAACACATTCGTGTTGAATTTGTTCTTGACAGACATAGGCTCATGTTTTATAAATATTCATGGTTAGATCTTGAGGATAAACCGGAGAAACCAAGACAATGGCGGTCGGATAACCTCCGAGAAGATCATACGGCAGGCAGTCCGACTCAGCCGAAGGAGGAGGACGAAATGCTTCTGGAAAGATGGCAGCCACGTGTGCATACGCTTACCCGATGGGAGCCGTTCACGGAGACGGCGGATCTGCGAAGAGAGATGGACCAAGTCTTCGGGGACTTCTTCGGTCGAACCCCGTCCAACATGGCCGCGACGGAGGCGATCTGGAGCCCGCTGGTGGATATCCATGAGACCAAAGAGGGTTTCCAGCTCATGGCCGAGCTCCCCGGTGTCAAGCAGGAGGACATCCAGGTCTCCGTCGAGGGTGAGACGCTGACCCTGAAGGGCGAGCGGAAGCGCGAGGCCGAAGTGAACGAGGACCAGTACCATCGCGTCGAGCGGAGCTATGGCCGCTTCGAGCGGAGCATTGTGCTGCCCTCGGTGGTGGATCCCAGTCGGGTGAAGGCCACGTACCGGGACGGCGTCCTGGAGATCCAGCTTCCGAAGAAGGAGGAGGCGAAGCCAAAGGAGATCAAGGTCGAAGTGGCCTGACCTCCCACGCCTTGGCCGGAGGAAGCTGTTCACATACGGGGAAGGAGGTTCGCCTCCTTCCCCTTTTTATTTCCGAGTGGAGATTCCGTCGCCAGAGGGGGGGCTACAGAATCAGCGGGGCCTTCGTTGGCTTGGGTTCCGATTCACGCGTCGTCGATCAGGGCCCACTCTTGCGAGCCGGGCGACACGAATTCCGGCCCACCTGTTCCAGATGCGCGCTCAGGTGACGCCGGGCTGCCTCAGCGTTGGCAGCGTTGCGCCATTTGACCTGATCGAATCGGGACAGCGCATTGCACAAGTGCGGGATATCGATATCCCCATCTGCATCGTGATGCGGGAGATGCCGTAGCGTCTTTCCGTCGGGCATCGTCTCGATCGCCGCGAAGGCGGAATCCGGAAGCTGCCGGATGTAATGGCGGCTCCACGTCGCGGCATGAACGGACGTTCCAACCAGGACCAAGAGGCCAATCAGCATTCCAAAGATCCATCGCGTTCTCATGGCTCCTCCCCACTTCTCGCGGCCCCGCACCTTTCCCCTTGCCTGAAGGCCACACGCCCCCCGCGCGATTCGTTGACGCCTCTCGCTTTCTCTGCTAGGGTTCCATGGCCTCAGTCAACTCCTTCTCCCGCCAGGAGCCCCGCATGGCTGGGTTGTCATGGATCGGATTATCCCAGAGGCCCCGAAATATCTCAAGCCCCAGGGCTGACTGGTGTTCGGCCTCTTCGGGTTTCTCGGGGTGGAACGAGCACTGAAACGGTTGCGCGGTGTCGGCCTGGAGCCGCGCATCCTGGCCTGGGGAGCAATCGTTCCCTCGAATTGCGCGGGGGCGGCTGAGTACACCCGAGCGCTGGATATGGGTAGAATCCTGCCGGCGGGGGGCTCGGCAACCTGGGCGCGCCTCGATCTCTGTGGGCAGGTAAGGATAGTCAGTGCCGCCGTTCCTCATCGTCAATGCGGATGACTTCAATCTGACGGAGGGTGTCAGCCGAGGCATTTTGGACGCCCACCGGGATGGAATCGTGACCAGCACAACGGTCATGGTCAATCTCCCCGGCCTGGGACGGAGCCGGGACCTGGCGCGAGAGTTCCCGCGCCTGGGGCTGGGGCTGCACCTTAACCTCACTTTCGGCCCGCCCATCCTGCCCCCCGGACGTGTGCCTTCGCTCGTTGATGACGGTGGCCGCTTCGTCCGGGACCCGGCCCGGGTCAGAACGGCCGGCGCCCCCGCGGAGATCCGGGCCGAGTGGGCCGCCCAGGCCGAGCGGTTTGAAACCATTTTCGGGCGGCGTCCCACCCATCTGGACAGCCACCATCATGTGCACCGGCATCCCCGAATTCTGGAGATGGCGCTCGATCTCGCCGAGACAGTGGATGTCCCGTTGCGGGCGCTGACCCCGGAGATGGCGCAGCGCATTCGAGCGAGCCGCCTGCCGGCCGTGGATGAGACGGTAGGAGACGTGGGGCCGGCGGCCTTCTGGCAACCCGCACGCCTGGTGGATTTCCTCCGTGGACTCGTGGGCGGCGTCACTGAGCTGATGTGCCATCCGGGCTACGTTGACGACGCGCTCTCTGCCAGCAGCTATTGTGCGCAACGGGAGGTCGAGTTGCGCTCGCTCTGCGACCCCCGCGCGAAGGATGCGCTGGCGGCGGCCGGCGCCCGGTGCATTACCTACGGGGATCTTGCCGTCGTCCTAGCGAGCGGCCACTGACCGCGTGCCAGGCGAGCAACCTCCTTCGAGCGGGTCAGCCGTCGGTCCTCGTGGAGCTGGCGGCGGGCGACGCTGATCGCATCGGCGCACCCCTGGTCTTTGCGGCCGCCGCGAGAGAAGACCCGGCGGCCGTGACCACGCTGGCCAGGGCGGCGCAGGCCGTAGGCGCAGGGGTGGCGACTCTGATCTCAACCCTCAGCAAGGAATCCGGCGCGCTGGGAGCCGCCGCCCTGTTTCTGTACGAGCGGAGCCGAGTTGGCTTCGGCTGATCCGCGGGACGGGAAGCGTGTCAGGGGTGTAATGGCGCAGTGGAGGATAGGAGAATGGGCAAAGCTTACGGGATGCTAATCGGTGGCAAGTGGGAGGCCGGGGCGGATACGATCCCGGTCATTGACAAGTTCAGCGGCGAGACCATCGGCACGATTCCCCGCGCCACCAAGATGGACGTGGATCGGGCGATCGGGGCGGCCCAGTCCGCTTTCGGCGGGTTTGCCGAAATGCCGGCACATCGGCGCTCCAAAATCCTGGAAAAGACGTCGGAGCTCTTGACCAAGTACCAGGACGACGTTGCGACGATCATCTGTCGCGAGGCCGGGAAGGCCTGGAAGTACTCCGTGGGCGAGGTCGCCCGCGCCGTGGAAACGTTCAAGTTCGCGGCCGAGGAGGGGAAGCGCATCCATGGTGAGACCGTTCCCATGGACGCCTCGGTCGGGGCGGAGAAGCGGTTCGGCTTCTACTTCCGGACGCCCGTGGGGGTGGTGGTGGCCATCTCGCCATTCAACTTCCCGCTGAACCTCGTGGCCCACAAGGTGGCCCCGGCGATCGCCGCCGGAAATACCGTGGTGCTGAAGCCGGCCACGACCACGCCGATCACGGCCATCCGCCTGGGAGAGATCCTGATGGAGGCTGGGTTGCCCGGCGGGGTTTACAATCTCGTCTACGGCGAAGGTGGTACCGTCGGGGATTGGCTGGTGACCGACCCGCGCCCGGCCAAGGTGTCGTTCACGGGTAGCCCGCCGGTGGGGCAGCACATCATGAGCCGCGCCGGCCTCAAGAAGGTGACGCTGGAGCTGGGCAACAACTCGGGCACCATCATCGAGGCGGACGGGGACATCGACGCGGCCGTGCCCCGCTGCGTCGTGTCCGCCTTTGCCAACTCGGGGCAGATCTGCATCAGCCTGCAGCGGCTGTATCTCCACCAGGCTATCGCCACAGAGTTCACCCGGAAATTCGTGGAGGCCACGGCCGAGCTGAAAGTGGGGAACCCCTTGGATAAGGACTGTGACGTTGGCCCCATGATCGATGAGAAGGAGGCCATGCGGGCCGAGGCCTGGATCAACGAGGCAGTGGCCCAAGGCGCCAAGGTCCTGGTGGGCGGCAAACGCGAGGGGCGCATCCTGTGGCCCACCGTTCTGGACAACGTCCGGCACGACATGAAGGTCATCTGCCAGGAGACCTTCGCGCCGCTGGTCTCGCTCGTGACCTACAAGGATTTCGACGAGGCGCTGGAGCTTCTGGCTGACAGTCCGTACGGTCTTCAAGCAGGCCTCTACACCAGGGACATCAGCAAGGCGTTCAAGGCGATCAGGCGGGTGGACGTGGGCGGCATGATGATCAACGACACGTCGATTTTCCGCGTGGACCACATGCCATACGGCGGCAACAAGATGAGCGGGATCGGCCGCGAGGGCGTGCGGTTCGCCATCGAGGAGATGACCAACCTTCGGATGGTCTGCTTCAACCTGGCGTAACACCCTGGAAGCGACGGAGTCGCGAGCGAACCTTTAGTGCAAGGAGGGCCTCCAAAGGAATCCGACTGCTTTGTCTTTGCATTGTCTCGGCGCCAGGCGCATGGATTGATTACTCCTAATCCTTGTGCTGAGTATTCTGATCGACCGTCCTCGCTTGGCTGCACTTCGCAAGATGGCGGCCTAGCCCCAGATTCGCACTTGTATTACTTGTATTATTGATGGGGGCGGACTCCACGGTTTTGCTACGGTGCCCTCCTAACCTGGAATATCCATCCGTCGGACCCGATATCTTGGGTTCTCATGAACTATCATCCCAAGATATGGTAAGTCAGGTCCGCATATTGCATGTGCCTACTTTGGGCGAAGGGAAGAAAGCAGTTGACATCCAAACGTATGTATGGTATTTAGGAGCTAACTCATGGAGTTGAAAGAGGAAGCAACATGTCGCAAGAAGAGAAAGGGGGGCGCGATGCCTGCACTATTGAAGGAACCACGCGGTACGAATTGCAGCAATAGAAATGTTGATAAGAGCGAGATGAGCCCAGAGTCCTTGGATGAACTTGTCCTTGCCATGGGCAAGCGCCTTCAGGTGGAGTATATAGACGGCGCCATTCCATACCTCCGCGAGCACGAGCCGGACCTGTGGGCCGAGCTCGAGGCGCTGGATCAGCGCGAATCCCTTGAGGCCCTTCTGGCGTACGAGCGGCTCTTCTTCGAAGGGCTTCGCCGGTATGTCTCCCACCTGGAGGAGCTCCGCCAGGCAGCCTGATCCAGATCCTCGCCTCTCCAGGGGGCGGTCGGGTTTCTCCGTTCTCTCGGTTTTCCACTGCCCGAGTCAGCTCTGACCTCCCGCCGCTCCACTCCACGTCCTCCACGAGATCGCGTGCTCCATCGCTGTTGAGGCCTGCGCCCAGGCGCGGCGATTCGTACCCTGCGATTGCAGCGTCCTTCCGCGAAGTGCAAAAGCTCTCGACATGCCAACGGATAGAAGTGTACTCTCTAGCCCGAGTGGACCACAGGAGGATGGGCGGGAGATGATGGATGGCTGATCTACGACGTTACGTCGGTCCCCCGGCGTCGAGCGCCATGCCGGATGATTTCAGCTGCGTACGTCTGGACCGGGAGCCCACGCTCGCCCTGTGGGCCGGGCGCATCCGCGAGGACCTGGGGCGCGGCCTCACGGTATTCGTGCTCGCCAACAACCGCTTCCAGGGACACGGCCCTGCCACGACCAGAGCGCTTCTGGCCAAGGTGGCCGGGGTCACCTCCGACCCATGAGCGTGGATTTCCTCTCCTTCGATCTGCCTCAGCCCGTGATGCGGGGCATTCAGGCCGCCGGCTTCACTGTCTGCACACCGATCCAAGAGGAGGTGCTTCCCATCGCCCTCCGGGGGAGGGATGTGGCCGGTCAGGCGCAGACCGGAACGGGGAAGACGGCGGTCTTCCTGATCTCCATCTTCACCCGGCTCCTGCGGGAACCCGACCGGCGGCCAAAGGGGCTCGCCGGCCCACGCGCCCTGGTGGTCGCGCCCACGCGGGAACTGGCCGTGCAGATCCATCAAGACGCTCGCCTGCTCGGCCAGGCGACGGGCCTGGACATGCAGGTGGTCTATGGCGGCGTGGACTACCTCAAGCAGCGGGAGACGCTCCGCGGCGGAGTGGACGTGCTCGTCGGGACGCCTGGTCGCCTCATCGATTACTTCCAGCAAGGCGTGTATGCCCTGAAGGCAGTCGAGGTGTTGGTCATCGACGAGGCGGACCGGATGTTCGACATGGGGTTCATCAAAGACATCCGGTATCTGGTGCGCCAGTTGCCCCCGCCGGAGCGGCGGCAGTCCTTCCTCTTCTCCGCCACGCTGGGGACCCGGGTGTTGGAGCTGGCCTACGAAAGCATGAACAATCCCACCATGGTGTCGGTAGCTCCGGAGCAGGTCACTGCCGAGAAGGTGGAGGAGGTCCTCTACCACATCACGAGGGAAGAGAAGTTGCCCCTCCTCCTCGGGCTGCTGGCGCGAGAGAAGGGCAAGCGGATCCTGATGTTCGCCAACATGAAGCATGAGGCCGAGCGGCTGGCGGAGCGGCTGGTCCGCGTCGGCTATCACGCCCGGGCCATCACCGGGGACGTGGACCAGAAGAAGCGGTTGAAGATCATGCAGGCGTTCAAGGAGGGCGGCCTGCACATCCTGGTGGCCACCGACGTCGCCTCGCGCGGGCTTCACATCGAGGGGGTCACCCATGTGATCAACTACGACCTGCCGCAGGATGCAGAGGACTATGTCCACCGGATCGGCCGCACCGCCCGCGCCGGGGCCTCGGGCAAGGCGATCAGCCTGGCGGACGAGCAGTACGTGCTGTCCCTGGAGGCCATCGAGGAATTCATCGGCCACAAGATCCCCGTCGAATGGGCCGACGATGCCCTCTTCCTGAAACCGGTTCCGCGTCCGGCCGAGCCCCTGGCGGCTCGGCGGCATTCCGGAGCCGGGCGTCCGCCCAAGGCGGAAGGGGACCGGCATCGCGCGCCCGCCGCGGCTGCGGGGCCTCCCGCCGGGGGCACCGAACCAGGGAGGAAGCGGCGCCGGCGGAGGCGGAAACCGCGGATGCCGGCCGGGACGCCGCTGCCACCGATCGGCGAACAGTGAGAAGGGATCCCAACCATCCGAGGGACCTGAGGAAACGAGGCATGGCGACGAAGGAAGAATATTTCGGCAGGGGCCTGAGCCTGTACGGCCAGAACAAGCATGAAGAGGCCGTGGCGGAACTGAAGAAAGCGCTGGAGTTGGACCCGTCTTTCGCCGATGCCTACCTGGCGATGGGGCACGCCCTGCACAAGCTCAAGCGGCTTCCCCAGGCGGCCGAGGCCATCCAGAAAGCGATCGAGATCAACCCCCAAGACCCCATGAATCACACCAGCCTCTCCACCGTGTACCGGGACATGGGGAGGATCCCCGACGCCGAGGAGGAGATGGCCATCTCCTTCCAGCTCCAGCGCGGGTACTGAGCACCCCAAGGGGGAGTTTGCGGCACGCCGGCTCTCCGGCAGCCGCCCGGTCGTCCCTTGTGCAATTGTGGCAGAGGCGGTAGCATTCGACCTGGTGAGATCCTCGGCCCTCGTGACGTATGCGTAGGGACTGTCCATGGATCCGACATCCGCAAATCCCAAGGAGATCACCGTCAGCCGAGAGAAGCGGGAAGTGCGCATCCAGTGGCAGGACGGACACGAGAGCGTGTACGGCTTCGATCTCCTCCGCCGGGAGTGTCCGTGCGCTCTGTGCAGCGACCAGCGGGCCAAGCAGTCCGCGGCCGGCGGCCCGAGTCTCACGGTGCTGAGCGGGCCGGTCTTCAAGGCGGGGGAGATCCAGGTGACGGAGGTCAAGACGGTCGGGCGCTATGCCATCAACTTGGTGTGGAGTGATGGCCACGACATCGGGATCTATTTCTACGGCTTTCTGCGACAGGCGTGCCCGTGCCCGACCTGTCGCGGGGACGCGTGAGAGGACGGGGGAATCCATGGGGCTCGCCATCACCGTGTATTCCGACTACCTCTGACCCTGGTGCTACAGCGCGGCGGTCCGCCTGCGGCGCCTGAAAGAAGAATTCGGCGATCGCCTGGACGTGCGAAACCGGAATTTCATCCTCAGGCCGGAGGATCGGGCAGACCGGACCTTTACCGAGTACCACCGCGCGCACCGGCTCGCCGCGGGGGCGCAGGACACGGATTCGCCGACATTTCACATCCCCGCCGTGGGGGATCGGTATCCACGCGGGAGTCTCCCGGCCCTCGAGGCGGCCACCTGGGTCCGAGAGGTTCACGCCGAGATATTCCCGGCGTTCGACCTGGCACTCTTCGAAGCGTTCTTCGGCCGGACGGAGGATATCAGCCATCACGAGGTGCTGGAGCGCCTTGTCGCGTCGGTTGGACTCGAGCCCTCGGCCCTGCGCATGGCCCTCTCCATGGGGCGTTATCGCCCCATTGTCCTGCAAGAGTACCTGGAGGCGACGAACCAGGGGATCCATGGTGTCCCTGCGATCTTGATCCCGGGACAGGCGCCCATCGTGGGCGCCGTCCCGTACGCCGATCTGAAGCGCGCCGTGGAGTACGCATTGACGGGCAGGCCGGGCGGGCCCCGGGTGGACCCCGCCTCAGGGGCCGCTATTATTCAGGAGGGGAGCGCCCAGTTCTGAAGGGTGAAGGGAGCGAAGCGAGGGTGCAGGCAGGACAACTGACGAGTGAGGTGAGCATGAGTCAAGCGGGAGGGGGAGGAAACGAGCCGGGGCACCGGCATCGGCGGGGACGGGAGCGCCGGCACGAGAAGCCACGGCCGCGGGTCGAGCCCACGAGCCCGCGCTGGAGCAAGGAGTCGCGTCCCAAGGTCTGCCGGAAATGCGGCGGGCGGATGTATCCGGCGGATTGGATCTGGCAGCAGTACGGCCTGTGTCTGGGGTGGCGCTGCTCCCAGTGCAAAGAGAAGGTGATGGCGCGGTCGCTCCCGTTCAAGGGGTTGCGCAAGCGCAAGCCTGACCCCGAGGAGGTTCGGGACAGGTCCGAGGCCACGGGGCGGGACGTGAAGCCCGAGCATCGGCCTCGAGCCTCCGGCGGGAAGCACAAGGCTGAGCCGGACGGTAGAAGCCAGAAAGCATGACGCACGGGAATGCGCAGCCAGACGAGGCGTAGGGGATGTGACGGGCGATGAAAGCGATCCTGGCGCGCCCTTCGGGCGGCTTCGGCTTGTGCGAGGTCGAACCGCCCGCGATCGGGCCCGGCGAGATCCTGGTGGAGATGCGGGCCTGCGGCCTCTGCGGAACGGACCTGGCGAAGCTGGCCAAGCCGCGGAATTCCGGGCATGTTTCCCTCGGCCACGAGCTGGCCGGCGTGGTTCGCGAGGTCGGCCCGGGGGTGATCCGCTTCGCGCCGGGGGACCGCGTCATGGCCGCCCATCACGTTCCCTGTGGAGAGTGCTGGGCCTGCCGGCACGGCAACGAGTCTATGTGCCCGCAGTTCAAGGCAACGAACATCGATCCCTGCGGCTTTGCCGAGCTGATCCGCATCCCCCGGCTGCACGTGGAGCGGGTGACCATTCCGCTGCCGGCAGAGATGCCGTTCGACGTGGCGTCGTTCACCGAGCCGCTGGCCTGCGCCGTCCGCGCCGTAGAGCGGTCGCACGTCCTGCCCGGCGACCGCATCGCCGTGGTTGGCGGCGGCGGCATGGGCCTGCTCATTGCCCAGACCCTGGCCGTCCGGGGCGCAGTTCCCATCGTCCTGGACGTGTCCGAGGCGCGGATCTCGCTGGCCCGCGCCTTGGGGGTGCAGGCCACGATCAATCCCACGCGCGAGAACGTCAGAGCGGCCGTGGCCGAGGCAACGGGCGGCGTGGGCCTGGACGGCGTCATCCTTACGGTCGTGAGCGAAGCGATCCTGGCCGAGATGCAGCGCGTCCTCCGGCCAGGCGGCCGCATCAACATCTTCGCCGGGCCGTCGGATGGGGCGCAGCTTTGCCTGGACTTCGCCGATCTGTATCAGCGCGAGCTGTCCGTGTTCTCCACCTATTCCTCGACGCCCGCCGCCTTGGCCGAGGCGTTCGACCTGCTGGCGGGCAACCGGGTCCGGGTCGGGCCCCTGATCAGCCACCGGCTCCCCCTCACGGCTTTCGAGGAGGGGGTCGAGCTTCAGAAGAGCGGCCAGGCCACCAAGGTGATCTTCCACCCATGACTGCCTCGATCGGTTTCGGCTCCCATCGCTTGATGCGGGCGGCCGTCCTGCACGGCGCCGAGGACGTGCGCATGGAGGATGTCCCCATCCCGGTCCCCGGCCCGGGCGAGGTCCTGGCCCGCGTGGACGTCGCGTCCATAGACTTCACGGACCGCAAGGTGTATCTCCGCGGCCAGCACCCGATGATCAAGATCCCGGGGCTGTTCGGTCACGAGTGGGCGGGAACGATCGTCGAGGTTGGCCCTGGTGCCGAGGCGCGCTGGCGGGCCGGCCAACGGGTGGTGGCCGCCAACTCGGCTCCCTGTCTTCCGGACGAGAATCCCGTCTGTCGCCAGTGCCGGCGCGGCCGGCCGAGCATGTGCGAGACCATCCAGTACAACAATGGCGCTTTTGCACCATACATCCTGGTGCCGTCCCGGCTGGTCCGGATCAACATGCACGAGGTCCCTGCGGACGTCCCGGCCGAGCGGGTCGTCTTGACCGAACCGTTGGCCTGCGTGATCCACGCCGTGCGGCGTGTCCCCCTTCAGCCGCTCGACACCGTTGTCATCCTGGGGGCGGGGCCCATGGGCCTCTTCTGGGTCAACACCCTTCGCCGGCGGTACGGCCCAGAGCTTGTCATCGTCTCGCTGGATTACCAGGACGATCGTCTGGCGGTGGCCAAGGTCATGGGGGCCAGTCACGGACTGAACTCGAAGGGGGGCAACGCCCGTGAGTTGCTCCGGGCGGCCATCGGCCGGCCGGATGCCGACGTGGTCATCGAGTCGGTCGGCTCGCTCCCGGCGCACCGCGAGGCGCTGGGGCTCACCGGGCGCGGCGGGACCCTCGTCTCGTTTGGGGGCGTGGCCGCGGGGCAGACTTTGCCGGTGGACATCGGCCGGGTGCACTACGAGGAGATCAGCATCCTGCCGATCTACCACCACACCCCGCCCGACGTGGCGGAGGCGGTGCGGCAGCTCGTGGCAGGCGAGGTCCCGGTCGAGCGCCTGATCACGGCGCGCCTTCCACTCTCCGAATTGCGCAGGGCGCTCCAGATGGTCGGCGAGAGGACGACGCTGCGGAGCGTCCTCATCCCGGACCACTGAGGGTCTCAGTCGGTGTCGGGGCGAGTTGACAGGCAGGTGCCGGGGCCCTCGAACCGGGTTCGCACGCGCCTGAGCGGTGCGTGGCGGGACAGGGCGCCAGTCTTATTAGGCTGAACCGACAGCATCCGGTCGATTCCGCTTGGGCGGAGGGAGAGAGGGACCAGATCATGCCTGATACGTCGCTCGGCTTCATCGGGCTTGGGGTCATGGGCGGGCCCATGGCCCGGAATCTGATCAAGGCGGGGTATGCAGTCACCGGCTTCGACACGGATCGCGGGCGGCTGGGCCGGTTCGCCGCCGCCGGGGGGAAGGCAGCGTCCTCGGCGGCCGAGGTCGGCAAGGCCAGCGAGATCGCATTCCTGTCTCTCCCCACTGGAGACGTGGTCCGGCAGGTGGTGGCGGGGGAGGGCGGCCTCACCGCGGTCATGAAATCCGGGACGGTCATCGTTGATCTCAGTACGACGGAGGCCAAGATCGCCCAGGACGCGGCCGCCGTGTGTGCGCCGCGCGGCATCGCCTTCTTGGATGCGCCCGTGAGCGGGGGCGAGCAAGGGGCCATCGACGCCAGCCTGTCCATCATGGCGGGCGGGGAAGCCGCGGCCTTCGCGCGCTGCCAGCCGATCCTCTCGGTCATGGGACGGTCGGTCGTCCACATGGGCGGCAGTGGCATGGGGCAGGCGGCCAAGCTCGTCAACAATCTGATCGTCGCGGCCGGCTTCGCCGCCGTCTGCGAGGGCTGGGCCCTGGCGGTCAAGGCCGGCCTGGATCCCGCTACGCTGCACGAGGCGATCAAGGGGGGCTGGGCCGGCTCGCGCGTGATGGAGGAGACGATCCCTCGCCTCCTCAAGCGGAACTTCCTTCCCGGCGGCACCGTGGACATCATGACCAAGGACGTGGGCTATGCCTTAAACATGGCCAGGACGCTGGATCTGCCGGTCCCCATGACGGCGCTGGTCCACGAGCTCTTCCGCATGGCCAAGGCCCAGGGAAAGGGACCGAAGGCCCAGCCGGTGCTCATTACGTTGTGGGAGGAATGGACCGGAATCCAGGTGGGCGGCGAGAGGGCCTGAAGACTATTTCGAATTTCGAAATGGGGGAACCGGGGTGGAAAAAACCCGACGGCAGGAAATCCGCGAGCTACTCTCCGAGGGCACGTGGAGCCTGGATGGGCTGGTGGCGCGCTGCGTGGTGGCCAAGAAAGTCATCGTCGAGGACCTGGAGCATATCGCGCGCTCCGTAGCGCCGCGCCAGCGCCTGGAAATTCTCCCGCCGGTGTGCGAGGAATGCGGGTTCCGATTCAGGGACCGCGCGCGATTCTCCGATCCGTCCCGTTGCCCCCGGTGCAAGAACGAGCACCTGAGTCCGCAGCGTTTCCGCATCACGTGAGGGGTGACGACGCGAGAGCATTCGAAATGCGCCGGGGAGAGAAGGCCCCTCATCCCGGCGACCGGCGGCCCGATCGCCGGGGATGAGGGGGGTACCCCTTTCCAAGGAGGGATGCCATGCGGGTGTGGATCAGCCTGGCGTACCTGAGTTTGGTGGCGTCACTGGTCAGCCTGGGCATCGCCAATCTCTCGTGGCTGCTCCAGTCGCCGACCGCCGGATTGAGCCCCCGCGCGTATGCCGGCGGTGCCGCCATCGCCCTCCTGTATGCCATCGTTTTTCTGCTGTTCGATCTGGCCCAGCGTCGCTGAGGCGAGGCGCCATCCCCGGGTCGCCCTGCGATTCCTCCGTCGCATGGGCCGATATGACACCGGGATCGCTCAAGTGCTCTGACCCTCGGGCCGCTGAGCCGGCTTCTGAGCCCGCGCCGGCGTGCGGGCCGGTGCCGGCTTCGCGCGGCGCGGCCTCCGCTTCGGTTTCGGTTGCGCGGTCACCTTGCGATAGCCGCCGGCAGGATCCCTAGCCAGCAGCCCCTCCTTCTTCCATCTTGAGAGGATCGCGTACAGGTGAGCCTTGGGCCGTCGACCCGCCACGGAATGGCGGGTCAGCGTCTTCAGGGTGAAGCGCGCCGGGAGCGACCGGAACACCTCCTTCCAGTTGATCTGCCGGGACCGTTTGGCCCGGCGCCGGACGCGGGCAGGTCCGGGCTGTGCCCGGCCACGGAGGAGACCCTCGCCCTTCGCGTATTCCGCCTTCAGGCCGGCCAACTCCTCTTCCCGCTTGGTGATCTCTCGCTTCAGACTGCGCAGGACCTTCAGCACTTCCCGCCGGATGACCCCCAGCTTCCCCTCCAGGTCCGCTAGATTCTTGCTCCTGCTGCGTCGCGCCATGGCTCCTCCTCTCGTGGTTGGGAGATGAGACCCGTCGTCCGCCAGGAGGCCAGTCCGAGCAAGAGGGACGTCATGGCCTCTCCGCCCGGGGACCGAGGACGAACGGGCCCGCTACCGCTTTCCGGACTCCTTGACGCGTTCCAGATACTTTCCGGTGGCCACCTCGATCCGAATCAGTTCCTCTTTCTTCGACAGGACTCGGTGCAGCTGGCCTACGACCTCCACGATCATTCCGGTCCGCAGATCCGGTGCAATCACGACGGCCAAGGCCCCCCTCCTGCTTTCCGCCCGCCAAGGGGGGTGCAGCGGCATGCTATCACAGACAGAGGCGTGGCGGAATGCCTCTCTCTTGGTCCGAGGGGACGAGTGTCCTGCCCTGAACCGGATCCCGGAGACGGATATGCCGAGGCATGGGGCGACTCAATTTCGCATGGCCCACACCTGCGCCTCGAACTTGGGGTCACGCTCCAGTCGGAAATCGCCACCACACTTGCTGCACTTCCCCGCCCAGGATTCGTCCGCCTGTCGCGCCAGGACGACGACTCCGCAGACTTCTTTCCGGGGAATGCGGTGCAGGGTGATGGCGATGAATTGGCTGCCTGTGGTCATGGCGAATCCCTAGCGGGCTTGTCCTAGTCTCTCGGCAATTGGTTTATGACATGCCGGACGGTTTTGGCTGGCCACTTCTTCTTCTAAGAAACTGACTGCCCGGCGGCAGGCACCAGTTGGAATCCGAGCGCCCGGGCCTGAGCATACAGACGGGATTCCAGGCGCTTGCGATACATGCCCTCGTGCTTCGCGAGCTGGCTCTCCGCGTACGGCTCGCGCGTGGTGAGCAGGTGGTAGACGATCCGGGCGAGCTTGCGGAACGTGTCAACAAGAATGAGACACTTCTGGAAAGAATTTAGTGTCGAACCTCTCGCTTGAATCCTCCCCGGTTCTCGGCTTGTTAATCCACACCTCCCCCGGCAGGGCCGGCGGGGTGGGCACGCCTCGGACGAACCGCTCTGGGGTGGTCTCGAAGGCCTTCCGCAAGACCGCCTCCCGCTCCGCGAGTCGGGTCTTGGCCATGCCGTGATGCACATCCCACGGGGTCAGCCAGCCCAGGCCGCTGTGGTGGTGCATTGTGTTGGTCCCACTGGAAGAAGTCGAGCAGGAAGCTTCGGACGTCCTGCAGGGAGCCGAACCGGTCGGGGAACTCGGGGCTGTACTTCAAGGTCTTGAACTGGCTCTCCGAATACGGGTTGTCGTTGGAGACGTGCGGCCGCCCGTGCGTTTTCGTCACCCCCAGATCCGCCAGCAAGAGGGCCACCGACTTGGCGATCATCGCCGGGCCCCGGTCCGCATGAATCGTGAGTTTCCCCTGGGCGATGCCCTGCCGTTCACAGGTGTGCGCGATCAGGCGCTGGGCCAGGGTGGCCGAGTCCCGGTAGGCCGCCATCCAGCCGACGACGTAGCGGGAGAAGACGTCCAGGATCACGTAGAGGGAGAAGTACGTCCACTTGGCCGGGCCCTTCAGCTGGGTGATGTCCCACGACCAGAGCTGGTTGGGCCCCGTGGCCAACAGCTCCGGCGCCTGGTACCGGGGATGCTGCAGTTGCCGCCGGCGCTCCTTCACCTGCGCGCTCTCCTGGAGCACCCGATACATCGTGCGGATCGAGCAGACGTATTTCCCTTCGTCCAGCAACGTGGCGTACACTTCGGCGGGCGGCCGGTCCGCAAACCGGTCGTCATTCAGCACGGCCAGGATCTGCTGCCGTTCTTCCGGTGGCAAGGCCCGGGGCACCCGGCGCGCCGGCGCCGGGATCTGCTCCTTGGGCTGCTGCCACCGGTAGTAGGTAGCCCGCGGCACGGCCAGCGCCCGGCACACCGGGGCGACCCCCAGGGTCGCCCTTTGCTCCGTGACGATCGCCATCAGCCCTTCCCGCCGTTCCGCTGGAGTTCGACCCCCAGGAACTCCGCAACTTTTTTTTGGAGCTCCACCAGGCTCTCGGCCCGCGCGGCCCGGGCTTTGTACCGGGTCACCTCCCGCTCCAGGGCCGCCACCTTGGTCGCCAGGGGGTTCTTGGCCTGGGGCACGGGCCCGCGCTTCTTCGGAGCCAACCCCCCGAGTTCACCGGCCTGCCGCTGCGTCCGCCAGGTCGTCAAGTTCGAGGAATACAACCCCTCCCGGCGCAGTAGGGCGCCGATCGCGCCCGGCTGTGTGCACGCCTCCGCTTCCCGTAGAATCTTGAGCTTGTACTCGGCCGAGAACCGCCGCCGGGATGCTTTCACCATTACCTCGACCTCTTTGGAACTCGCTCCTGCGGCCACTCCGTTCGAGGAACTCATCCCCCAATCCCTTCTCGCCCTCTACTCTAAACTCCTTAGGGATGAGTGTCTCACTCATATTGGCACAGAGGATTGTGCGCGGTGGCGGTGATCGCCTTCGGGGCGCCGAGCTTGGCGCGCATCCGCCGAAAGAAGGCGCCGAGCGCGGAGTGGCTCCGGTACAGACTCTGGGCCGCCATCCGGAGGGCCTGGGCGACCCGGTGCTTCACGTGGCGGGTCTGGACCGAGAGGACTTTCCCGCCCGAGATGCGGTTGTCGGGGCAGAGGCCCAGCCAGGAGGCGAAGTGCTTGGCGCTGGGGAACTTCCCCAGATTGCTGCCGAGCTCCGCGAAGAGCGTGTAGACAGTGGCGGTGTTGAGGCCCGCCACTTGGGTGAGATCGATCCCAAGGATCCGGTAGAGCTCCGTCCGGAGATCGAACCGCGGGGCGTTGCCCTGGGGTTTGCGATGGGTGGTGGTCGCCGGCGAGAGCGGAGACACGGCGGGGTCGCTCACGGACTCGAAGGTGGCGAGCAGCCCCTGGACCTCCCGGTCGCACTCGCTGATCAATTGCTGGTAGTGCCGGTACGCCCCAAGGGACTGGCGGAGGGTGAAGAGATGCTCCCGCCGGTAATCGCCCACGAGGGCCTTGGCGATCGTCTCCGCGGAGGCCTTGATGCGGTGATCCCGGTGCCCGGCCAGCACGTGGGGGTCCCGTTCGCCCGCCAGGAGGGCATCGAGGATGGCGAGGCCGGTGACGCCGGTGATGTCGCTCAGCACGTGATGGAGCTGGAGGTTCATCTGGTTGAGAGCCTTCTGGAGGTGCTGCGTGTGCACGGCCGCCAGGCGCACGAGGTTGTCTCGGTGCCGCAAGAGGCTGCGCACGGCGCAGACCGTCTCCGGCGGCCGGAAGGAGGCCCGGAGGAGCCCCACGGCGTGGAGGTACTGGAGCCACTGGCAGTCCTGCACGTCGGTCTTCCGGCCCGGGACGTTCTTCACGTGGCGCGCGTTCACCAAGCAGACCTCGAGGCCGCGGGCTTCCAAGATCTGGTACAGGGGGATCCAGTACACGCCGGTGGACTCCATCGCCACGGAGGTGACCCCGCACTGCGTGAGCCAGGTGGCGACCGCGAGCAGATCCTGCGTGAACGTGCCGAACCGCCGGATGGGCTGGGGATCCCGCTCGAGCGGCACGCACACGTAGATCTCGGTCGCCCCGATGTCGATCCCCGCGGCGTTCGGGTTCAGGACCGGGGGCGTGGCAGCTCGCGTCGTCTGTCTGCGGCCTCTGGGCATGGCGGTCTCCTCCGTGAGGGTGAAGGCCATGGCCGGCAGGCGGCCCCGGTCGTGCGGGAGAGCAGGTACTCTTCTAAGCGGGATCGCCGTCAGGCGCGAGAAGCGCCTGGGTGTCACCAGTGGCTTGCGCACGCGACCGGGCACCATGCTAACAGCCGGGCTGCAGAACATCATGAGCACCAGTGGCGCGTCGGTGTTTTGCTTGCCTCTGTCGGCCTGGCGGCCTAGAGCGTACCGCAGACGCGTGTCCGGTGGAACCAGTTTCTTCCGCCATTGCCCCAGCCGTGCGAGGCTGGGTTGAAGCTAACAGGATGCCACTGTCGGGCATGGAGGTCAAGAGGAGTGCGATTCTACCCACCCCATGCACCAAACGGGAGGGGGCTGACGACGGCCGCGTAGATATTTGGATATTTGTGCTCGCCGGTTTCCCCTGTCCAGAGATCCCGGAAGGAGGAAATTCCCTCGCGTGGCGGGAGGTTAGAGGCGGGCGGACGGATCGGCAGCCCATTGGCCCTTGGATTGCTTTAACCCAAACGTTGCAGTTGACCTCATGGGATGACCTCCTCTCCGAACGCACCCGCATTGCAGTTGGGAGTCCAGGTAAGGAGACGCTGGAGTTGGGCCAAGAACCGCTGCTGCCAGGAGGTCGGCCGAGACAAACGGAGCACGAGCTGCCGCCCCACCCCCCCGAGGATCGCGCCACAGGCGAACACGGTGGTGCGGAGCGTGGCCAGCGTCCGGCGCACCGGGGCCGCGAGGGCCCCCTGGAACTCCTCGACGAGGTTGTAAAGCACGCAGATACTTCCGGAGGGCCGCCTCGGTGGCCCAGAACCGGTGCGAGCAGAACCCGTCGGCGCCGAAGGCGTGCTTCAACTCCTTGAGCCGGTTTTCGGTATCGGCCCGGCCGTTGTAGGTGCGCCAGACGTCTTCCGGGGGGAGCGCGAGGGTCGTCACCACGGCGTGGAAGCGGTAGCCGGGGGCGTAGAACAACTCCCGGCCGCGCGCGGAGGGCCGCCGGGCGAGTTCCTCCCGGATCACGATTAGCCGGCGGGCGGTCGTCCAGCGATGCGCCCGGTAGACGAGTTCCCCGACCTCCAGCCCCGGCGCGAAGGGGCGGAAGCCCAGGCGGTACACGGCCGCTTGGAGCGGGTTCGTAAACCGGGCGGCGACGATGTAGGGGAGGTGAAGCGCCTCTAGGGCGAGGAGAATCGCCTCCTCAAAGAAGCCGCTGTCGGCCCGGACAAGCGTGAGCCGGAGGGCGGCCGGGAGGAGCGCGCACAGTTCCGTCAGGAACGCCGTGGCTCCTCGGGCACTCCCCGTGTTCCCGCTCCGGAGCCAGACATGGGCGATGCAGCGGGCCTCGGCGAGGACGGCGAACAGGGGGTGGTGCGAGGGTCGGCCCCGCTTCTTGGGGTTGTAACCCTTCAGGGCGCCGTCCTGCGCCCCGTAGCGTTCAAAGACACTCGAGTCGAGGTCGAGAGTGTAGCCCTCGGGCCGCTCGGGGAGCCGGGCCAAGCACCAGCGGAAGAGTGCCTCAAAGGTCTCGGTCACCGTTCGCGCCGTGAACCGCCGGAAGAAGCGGGTGAAGGTGGCGGTGCTCGGGTAGCGCCGGAGGCCGAAGAGCAGGCGGATGGGCTCGTCCACGCGCAGGACGGCGAGTTGCGCGAACCGCCGGGCGCCTGCGAGCACGCCGGCGTAGAAGGCGAGGAGAATGTGGGCGGGGGGCGTGGCGTTCGGGGAGGTCACCGGAAACGGGAGGATCTCCGTCAGCGTCGCGGCCAGGCCGAGCCGCTCGGCGAAGGCGACGAAGAGGGCCAGCCCGCCCCAGGCCGTCACCGGCTTGTCCGTGAACGTGATCCCGATTGCCTTCTGGCCGTCTAAAGGGGTGAGCTCCGCCTGCATCGTTTTGTCCCTCCTCGGCTAGAGTGTTTGGTGTGGCAACCTCACACTAGCAAAGGTTCGTGGGCAAAACGATGCGTTTTTATCTGAAACGTTTGGGTTTAACCATGTGAGAAGCCATCGTCGGGGTGACCCAACCCATGGGTGGGCCGGTCCGGTCCCGTGGTCTGTCGTCAAGGAGGGTATCGTCATGGGATTCTCATTCGAAGGGCTGAACGTGTACCAGCGAGCACTGAAGGTTGCGGAAACAGTCAGCGGCATGGCTGCGGCATTCGGCCGGGGACATTACCTTCTGGCCGACGAACTCCGCCGAGGCAGCTACCGCATCTGCCAGCAGATCGCAGAGGGGACCGGACGTTGGCCACGCGCGGAGCAGCGCGGGGCTTACTCGGCGGCCCGGGGCATCGTCCTCGAGATGGTCCCGCTGCTTGAGCTCGCGCGGCGCGCCAGCCTCCTCCCCGTCGAGATGCACGAGTCGCTCAAGGGCGAGTTGGAGGGGCTCTCCAAGATGCTGGTCGGCCTGATCCGCGGCAGCGATCAGAAAAGCGGAGCAGACGGCGGCGGGGGCAGGCGGGAGGTAGCAGCCTGAGACGAGGTACGCGGGGCGGTTACGGCCTTTGAAACACTGCGGCCCTGCTGGATGGCAGGGCCGCAGTGTTTCTGGGTGACACCCCCACCCTCGGATCTACCCGAACGGGCCAGGCATCCGTTGATGAAGAACGCGCGCGTTCGGAGTGGACGGCGACCTACTTCTTTGCCAGTCTGTGCCTCTTCACGTACGCCCAGAGCTTCTTGGTCATGTCGCTCGGGCTCACCGGCTTGGTACCGAAGACGGCCTCCATCGTGTCGGTGCATCCCTTGAAATTGATGGCGTAGCCGCCGAATGCCGCCTTCTTTGTCGCCATTCACCCTCTCCTTTCCGGGCCGGCGCCATGTGGCCGCCCAGCAGAATATCCGCCCCCCATCGGGCGGAAGCACCATAACAATATCAAGTCCGCGGAGCATGTCAACCTTTTTTCGCATGTAAGGCCCAAGATATAGGGCTGGGCAGGAGGCCCCCCTCAATATGCTGGGCTCTGGGACCGGAGTTGTCTGGCAATGGCTGGACGCATTGCTGAGAACCCGGCTCCGGCCTGCGGTCCCGTTTCGGCAAACATTCTCTCGGACGAAATGCCGCCAACTTCGCGGCTTGACGGCGATTCTCGTGAGAAGTATTCTCCGCCACGTGATTCGGGTGGGGAGAAGGTGAAGGGTCCGCAATAGACAGGGATCTGATGCACGCATACACAGCAGTGATCTTCGACATGTTTGACACGCTGGTGAACTTCAGGAACGTTCACCTGCCGTTGGTCAGAGTGAACGGCCGCGAGGTCCGATCCACCACCCCCTTTGTGTATGACGCGCTGAAGCCGCTGTGCGCCGCCGTCCCCTTCGAGGATTTCTTTCACGCCTTCGTGGGAAGCTACCGAGCCGCAGAGGAGATCCGGAACAGAGAGCACCGCGAGGTCACAGCCCGCGAGCGGTTTCAGATGTTGTTCGCGCGACTCCGGATTCCCGAGGGGCCGAATGTTGCCGAGGTCATGGAGGCCGGGATGGCCGAGCACATGCGGCAACTCATCCGGGCCATGGAGTTTCCCGAATCTCATCGCGTCCTCCTGGATCGCCTGAAGCCGCGGTACCGCATGGCCGTCATCTCCAACTTCGACCATGGCCCCACGGTGGAGGCGGCCCTGACGGCGCATGGCATCCGGGACCGGTTCGAGGCCGTTGTGGTCTCGGCCGACATCGGCTGGCGGAAGCCCAAGCCCGAGATCTTCCTGGAGGCATTCCGGCGGATGGGGATCCGCCCGGCGGACGCGATCTTCGTCGGGGACACGCCTGAGGTGGACGTGCTGGGCGCGCAGGCGGTCGGCATGGACGTCATCTGGGTCGACGACGGCACCAAGGCCCTGCCGCCCGGGTGCCCGCCGCCCACGCACACCGTGAGGAGCTTTGTGGAGGTCGGGCGGCTGCTGTAGCCGCGCCGGGAGGGAGCTTTGCCCGAGGTCAACGTCGGCGATCTGGCGCCGGATTTCCGGTTGCCGGCGCCCGGGAACACGCACTTCGGCCTGTCGGACTTTCGTGGCAAGCGTCACGTCGTCCTGGCTTTTTACCCCTTCGACTGGTCGCCCGGCTGAACCAATGAGATGCCGGCGCTGGAGGCGCGGCTCAAGGAGTTCGAGGCGGCGGGAGCGGTTATCCTGGGGATCAGCGTTGACAGCGTCTACTCCCATGCTGCTTGGGCGAGGCACCATAGTCTATCCTACCCGCTCCTCAGCGACATCCACCGGACGGCTTGCCAGGCGTACGGGGTCCACAATGTTGAGCGGAACTGCGCCAGGCGTTCGGTCTTCATCATCGACAAGCAAGGCGTCCTGCGGTTCAAGGAGGCGTACGGCCCGGGTCAACTTCCCGATCCGGAGCAACTCATCCAGGTGGTCCGGGGACTTTCGAACGAATGAGGTCTGGGGCGGACGAGCCTTCAGGCCGGCTTTCCGTGTCGCCGAAGGTCCTGATCCGCGCCGGTTTCGTTTCCCGGTGTGAAATCACAGCCGGTTCAACGAGGCACCATAGACCGGCGGGGTGACCCGCAGATCGAGGAGGCACCTCAGTGAGTCTGGAAGACCAGACCTTCCGGACACTGCTGAAGGTAACAAGATCCCTCACGCTTCTGTTCCAGCTCTTTGAGCAGGAACCGGTCAGACCATCAATTCCATACCCGGGTCCTCCGGTCCCTCTTCACGCCTGTTCTTGTTTTCGTCGATCCCCAATTATCTTCCGTGGGCGATCCTCTGCGCACGTTGGCAGCGCTTCACCCGCGATCCTGATCACGGCCATCCAGGTTTCCCTGTTGCAGGTATACCGCCGTGTCCTGGGAGAGCGCGCAGCGCTCGGCATGTGAGGAGGGGATATGGCAGACGGGTTTCGGAAGACGCTGGTTCGGCTGTTGGGACGGACCCCGGCCCGCTCCTCGCTCCAACCCAAGGTCCTGGAGCGCGTGGCCCTGACCGGGTGCACCCGCGAGAAAGTGAGCTACATGGCCGAGCCCGGCCAACGCGTGAGCGCGTACCTCTTCCTGCCGGCCGCCGAAGGCCGGCAGCCCGCGGTCCTCTGCATCCACCAGCACAACCGCGAGTACCACCTGGGCAAGAGCGAACCGGCGGGGCTCAGCGGGAACCCGGAGCAGTTCTACGCGCTGGAACTGGCCAAGCGCGGGTACGTGACGTTGGCCCCGGATGCGATTTGCTTCGAGGAGCGACAGCACTCGAGCCTGCGAGGGATGGAGTACGAACGCTTCGAGGCAACCCGGCGCCTCGCCGGGGGCTCGTGCCTGCAGGCCAAGATGCTCTGGGACCTCACGCGGGCGCTGGATTACCTGCTCACGCGGCGCGAAGTTGACGGGCGCCGGATCGGATGCCTGGGCCACTCCCTGGGGGGGCAGGAGGTCCTGTTCCTCAGCGCCGTGGAGCGGCGGATCGCGGTGGGCGTGAGCAGTTGCGGTTTCAGCAGCTACCGCGCCGTCTTCGATGCGGCCATCGTCCACAACTTTGCCCTCTACGTGCCCGGCATCCTGCGGTACGGCGATCTGGACAAAGTGCTGGGCCTGGTGGCCCCCCGACCGTTTCTCGTGCTGGCCGGGAGCGGGGATCCGCTTTTCCCCCTGGAGGGCGTCCAGGCCACCATACGAGAGGCGCGGCGCGCCTATGGCAAGGCCAAAGACCGCCTGCGGCTGGAGGTCTTCCCGAGCGGCCACGCCTTCGCCGTCCCCATGCGGGAGGCAGCCTATGCCTGGTTCGATCGATGGCTGAAGCCCGTCCGATGACGGCCGGAGAGGACCCGTCGGGGATTCGCCTGATCATCAGTGACTTCGGCGGCGTCGTCTGCACCTTCGATTACCGGATCTTCTGCGAGCGGCTGGCCCACCGGATCCATCGGACGGCCGATCAGGTTTTTGCCGCGGTCTTCGACGACCACCTCCAGACGGATTTCGAGACCGGAAGGCTCTCGGGCCGAGCGTACCACCAGACAGTGATGACCCGCCTCGACGCGGAAGTCCCCTACGATGAGTTCTATCCCATGTACGGGGACATCTTCACCGAGGTCCCGGGCACCGGTGATCTCCTCCGCCGGCTGCACACCTGGTATTCCCTCTATCTTCTCTCGGACACCAATGAAATTCACTTCGGCTACGTGCGGAAGACGGTGGCCACGCTCTCCGTATTCGACGAGTGCATCGTCTCCTACCGCATCGGGGTGATGAAGCCGGACCCGCGCATCTACCAGGAGGCGCTCCGGCGGTCGGGCCTGCCCGCGTCGGCGTGCGTCTTCGTGGATGACCGGCCAGGCAACGTCGTCGGCGCCTTGCGCGTGGGGATCCGCGCCGTGCAGTTCGAGTCCCCGGCCCAGTGTGCGGACGGGCTGGCACGCCTGGGGGTCGTCATTCCATGACGGCCCCAGGGTGAGGATGTGAACCGCCGGTACCAACGGCACCGCCGTTGGTGCGCCAAGCACGCCTAGGAATCCGCCGATTGCACGGCCGGGAGAGGCGACATGTCCGACAGCAGGAGCGAAACATTCCGGGCGGGGAGGTGGGAACACCGGCTCGGGCGCGTCTGACCTCCGCCGCCTTGACGGTAGAAGCTTTGGCTTGAACGCATGAGTAACCTCGACGTCGTCGCCGTGGGCGAGCTGAACCCGGACCTGATCCTGGGTGGTCTTCCGGGCCTGCCGCGGCTTGGACGAGAAGATCCTGGCGGGCCGGTGTACGTTCACGCTGGGAAGCTCGACGGCGCTCTGCGCGGCGAACCTGGCCGCCTTGGGGCTCCGGGTCGGGTTCGTAGGGAAAGTCGGCGACGACCTCTTCGGCGAATTCATCCTGCGATCGCTTCACGAACGGCGCATTGATGCCAGTCGGGTGATCCGCGATCCCACGGTCCGGACGGGAGTCACGGTCTCGCTGGCCTGTCCGCAGGACCGGGCGATGGTGACATTTCCGGGCGCCATGGCCAGCCTGCGGGCAGAGGAGGTGGACTGGGAATATGTCCGCCAGGCGCGGCATCTGCACCTGTCATCCCCGTTCCTTCAGGAGGGCCTGCGACCCGGCTGCGCGACCCTTCTCCGCGAGGCGAAAGAGCGGGGCCTGACCGTCTCCATGGATCCCGGCTGGGATCCGAAAGAGCAATGGGACGCCGGGATCGAGAGGCTGTACCCGTGGCTGGATGTCCTGTTCGTCAACGAGGGGGAGGCCGTGGCGCTGGGACGACAAGCGGAGTGGCGGGACGCGGCCGCGGATCTCGCGGGCCGCGTTTCCGCGGTGGTGGTCAAACACGGGCGAGAAGGGGCGAGCGCGATCCAGCAGGGGGCGTGGTTCGATCGCGCCGGGTTCTCCGTCGAGGCCATGGACCCGACGGGGGCAGGGGATGCCTTCAATGCGGGGTTCCTGTTCGGATGGCTTTCCGGCTGGCCGATGCATGACTGCCTGACGTGGGGAAACGCCTGCGGGGCGCTGACGGCCGCCCATCCGGGCGGGAGCGGCGCCTTCTGTCATCGTGAAGATGTCGAGGCGTTTATCCGGTCTCGCCAGGGGTCCTGAAACCTCAGAGGCCCATGCGCCGAATGCGCTTCCTTGAGAAAGGAACAGGCGAATGCTGGAAGCGAGGACGCTGCATGAAATCGTGGAGCAGCCAGAAGCATGGGCTGCGGCTATCCGGAGCTTTGATGCCGCCGCCCCGGAGGTCGCTCGTCTCTTCCGCGAGGGTTCCCCGGATGAGGTGATCTTCACCGGCTGCGGCTCGTCCTATTATCTCTCCATGACGGCGGCTGCGGCCCTCCAGAGGGTGGCCGGTCTCCGGTCGAGGGCGGTGCCCGCCTCGGAGATCCTCCAGTTCCCCCGGGGCGTCTTCGTCCCCGGAAGCCGTCCCCTCCTCGTCGCCTCGTCGCGTTCCGGCATGACCACCGAGACGCTGCGCGCGCTGGAGATCGCACGCCGCCGAGGGAGCGCGACGCTGAGCCTCACCTGCGCGCCCCGGAGCCCCCTGGCGCGAGGCGCAGACTTCTGCATCATTTCGCCCAAGGGCCACGAGGAGAGCGTGGTGATGACCAAGTCCTTCAGCAGCCTGCTCCTCCTTGCGCTGCTCCTGGCGGCGAATCACACCCAGAGCATGGCGCTGCGGCGGGACCTCCGCCGCCTCCCGGCCCTAGGGAAGCGCATCGTCAAGGTGGCCCTGAGCCTCACTGGGGATCTGGGGGCCGATTCAGCCCGCTTCGTCTTCCTGGGGGGAGGCCCGTCTCATGGGATTGCCTGGGAGGCCATGCTGAAGATGACGGAGATGGCGCAGCGGCCCGCCGTCGCGTATCACCCGCTGGAGTTCCGCCACGGGCCGATCGCCATGGTCGGGCCGAGCATGGTGGTGGTTTTTTTCGGGACCAGGGCCGGCGCCCGGCTGGAGGCGGATCTCGCCACGGACCTCCGGCGGCATGGCGCCACTGTGGTCAGCTTGCGCGACGAGTGGCGGGGCGCCGAAGAATTGGACGTGGACGTGGCGCTGGGCGTCCGCCTGGAGGATGAGGCGCGCTGCCTGCTCTATCTCCCGTTTGCGCAGGCACTCGCTTATCACCGGGCGATCGGCGCTGGCCTCGACCCCGACCGCCCGCGCCACCTCACATCCGTCGTGCGGCTGTGAACTTCTTGAGAACTACGAACCGCCAAGGCGCCAAGGTCGCCAAGAAGAAATGGATCTACGGAGGGAAGCAGCGAAACTTCTGAAGGCACCGGGAATCGGTTCTTGGATTCTTCCGTAGGAAGATCGGAACATCACATCCTTGGCGCTCTTGGCGTCTTGTCGGTTAGAAAGTTCGGATGCCGATTATCCCGTCAGGTCCTCGCCGCCGTCTACGCCGATGATGTTCCCCGTGATCCAGTGGGTTCCTTCGATGCACAGGGCGGCGATGGCGGCGGCCACATCGGCCGGAGTGGTCAGACGGGCGTGGGGATTCTTGGCGAGGGCCCCCTGGACCAACGTCTCGTTGCCGGGGATCTTGCGCAGGGCGGGGGTGTCGGTGACGCCGGCACGGATGCAGTTGGCGGTGATCCGGAAGGGCGCCAGCTCGTAGGCGAGCTGGCGAACGTGGGCCTCCAGCGCGGCCTTGGCCGCGGACACGGCCCCATAAGTGGGCCAGACGTGGTTCCCGCCTGAGCTGGTCATGGCGAAGATCTTGCCACCGGGACCCATCAACTTGCGCCGGACCACATCCTGGGCCCAGTAGACCAGGCTGTTCGCCATGACGTCCAGGGTCATCTCCATCTGGGATTGGGTCAGGGCGTCCTTGGGATTCTCGGTGATGTAGGGTCGGAGTGCCCCGAAGGCGAGGGAATGCAGGAGGACTTTCACCGATCCCGGCTCGCCCCGGTCCGCCAGGAGTTTTTCTGCCTGATCCAGTACCTCCTGCCGCTTCTCGGCATCGGCCGCATTCACGTTGAAGAATGCCGCCTCGCGGCCCAGGGCCTTGATCTCGGCCATGATCCGGTCCACGTTCTCAAGCGTGGCCTTGCGGTCCAGGTGCACGCCGAAGACGTGCATTCCCTCCCGGGCCAGGGTGAGAGCGGTCGCCTCGCCGAACCCGCTGGAGGCTCCCAGGACCAGCGCCCAGCCGTGAAGCCGTGTCGTCTGCCCTTTCAAATCGTGACTCCTTCTTGTTGCAAGGGGCAGGACAGCCAACTCCGGAAACGCGCGGCATTCTACTCGGCCAAGGGGCAGGAACGCAACCGGAATGCGCCACTGAGACTTGAGAGCCGAGAGCCGCGAGCCGAGATTGTATGATATGAAGGGACGCAGGAGGCCTCCGTGATTCATTCGGACAGGAGGGCTTGGCCGGCTTGCGTGTGTGAGGTAAGAGCCTCGGCGAAGGTGACCCGCAGCAGGAATATCCCAGGGGAAGGACATCCCCCATCACGGCGTGAAGGAATCCGCATGGGGTGCGGCAAGCGTTTGCTCTCCTGGAATTGCTCGTCTATAATCCACTAGCAGTCAGCGATCAGCTTTGAGCCTCTGAACATGAAGATCGGGGCATGTCGGTGGGGATTCGGCCTGAGGGAGAAGCGATGATAGCGCCTCGCACCAACGCGGCGTTGAAAGAGTGGGCCATCGTCTGCCGGGCGCTGGCGGACGGCCGCCAGACGCTTCTCATCCGGAAGGGCGGCATCGACGAGATCAAAGCCGGCTTCCAGGTAATTCGCCGGGACTTCTGGCTGTTCCCGACCTACGCGCATCAGAAGGCCGCGGATCTGGTCCCGGCGGTCCACGCGGAATTCAGGGAGGTCCAGGCGGCCCAGCCGCCTGCCGGCGCCATCGCATTGCAGCTCTTGGCCACAGTGGAAGACGTGGGGAAGGTGATGGACCTCGAGCGGCTGCGGTCCCTGGAGGGCTGCCACATCCTGTCCTGGGACTGCGTCGCATCCCAGTTCCACTATCGGAACAAGCCTGGGGTGCACGTGATCACCGTGCGTGTCTATCGGCGCCCCGCCGTGATCACGGTACAGAACACGCCGGCCTATGACGGGTGCATCTCCTGGGTGGATCTTGACGAGGCCCTGGCGACGGAGGGCTGCACCCCCGTCCTTTCGGATGCGGAATATGGGGCTCGCGTGGCGGACATCCGGGCGCGGCTGGCGGGAGCGGGCATCATCGCTTAAGAGCGTTCGGGTGTTCGGGAATTCTGGGGTTCGGGTGTCCGACGGACATTGCCCCGATCCCTTGGCCCCCGGCCCCCAACCTCTGGAAGAAGAGGTGAATTCCGTGCCAAAGTCTGGGGAGAAGATCGGGCTGCTCCTGGTGGATCACGGGAGCCGGTTTCAGGCGGCCAACGATATGCTGGCCGACGTGGCGGCCATGGTGAGGCGCCTCTCGGGGCGGGATTGTGTCCACTATGCCCACATGGAGTTGGCGGAGCCGACGATCCAACAGGGTTTCGAGACGTGCGTGCGGGGCGGCGCGACGGCCGTGGTCGTCCATCCGTACTTCCTCTCGCCGGGGCGCCATCCCATGAGCGACATTCCCCGGATGGTGGAGGATGCGGCCAAGGCATTCCCGGGCATCGCGTTTTGCGTGACGGAGCCGTTGGGCCTTCATCCCAAGATCTGTGAAGTGGTCCTGGAGCGCGCGGGGATTCCTCTCCCGGCGGAGGTCAAATAGTGATGGAAGGCAAAGTAGCAAACCCCATCCCAGGGAGTCGGGAACGCGTTTGGGAATGGGTGAAGAGTATCGGCCTGGCCCTGCTTTTGGCAATCGGCATCCGCACGGCCGTGGTCGAGGCCTTCGTCATCCCCTCGGGCTCCATGGAGCCGACGCTCGAAATCGGAGATCGAGTCCTAGGGAACAAGTTCTGGTTCTGGTTCGCGGAGCCCCACCGCCGGGACATCGTGATCTTCTCGCCGCCAACCAGCGCGGAGCTGGCGGCGGGCGCATTGATCAAACGGGTGATCGCGGTGGAGGGCGACGTGGTGGAGGTTCGGGACGACCAGGTCTTCGTCAACGGTAAGTCCGTCATCGAACCCTACATCAAGGAACGGCCGCAGTACATCCTGCCTCCAACCCGGGTCCCCCAGGGCACGCTGTTTGTCCTGGGCGACAACCGGAACGCCAGCTACGACTCCCACGTCTGGGGGTTCGTACCCCGCAGCAATCTGAAGGCCAAGGCGTTCGCGCGCTATTGGCCGTTGAATCGGATCGGTCTGCTGCAGTAGGGTTCGCTGGCGCGGTGGGTTTGGGCCGCGCCAACGGCTGGGAGGTTGGGAGGCGAGGCGGCTGGGAGGGGCGATCCGCCCCCCCTCTCCACGTGGATTTCGCCGGCCTGCCCTCCAGCGGGTTGCCCATTGACTGCGAGAAGGCCCCTCCGTTAGAGTCAGTCCAAATTGCAGCGGTCGGCCGTCGCCGATCAGCCCGCCGGGGACGGCCGAGGCTGGCCCGCTGATAGTTGACAGCGTTCGGTGGATGCTCCGCGCCTTTGTGGCGCAGGTGAAAGGAGCGGCTTCCGTGGAATGGATCGGTGTGGTGTACAACGACGTCAAGGAACCCACGGATGAGGGCTGGGACGGGGTCGTCTCGGAAGTCGTCCTGGACGAAACGCTCGCCGATGGACTGGACGGGATCGAGGAGTTCTCCCACCTCCTCATCCTCTTCTGGATGCACCGGGCGCCCGAGGCCGAGCCCGTCCGGATGCGGCGCCGCCCGCAGGGACGGCCGGACATGCCGGAGGTCGGCATCTTCGCGCAGCGGGCGCGCCACCGCCCGAATCCCATCGGCGTCACCGCGGTCAAGCTGCTCCGCCGGGAGAAGAACCGCCTCTTCGTCCAGGGACTGGACGCCATCAACGGGACGCCCGTCGTGGACGTGAAACCGTACGTGCCGGCGTTCGACGCCGTGGACTCCCCCCGCGTGCCGGAGTGGATCCACCGGTTGATGGAGCGGTATTTCTGAGGCGGCCGTCAGCTTCGATCAGAACGGACGATGTCGGCGGGCTTAGAAAAATGACCAAGACGGCGGGTATCCTGATCATCGGCAACGAGGTCCTGAGCGGGAAGGTCGTGGACCAGAATTCGCCCTACCTGGTGCGGGAGCTTCGAGCGCTGGGCGTCGAGGTCAAGCGGATCACCACCATCCCCGACGACGTGCCCGTCATCATCCACGAGGTGCGCGCCTTCGCAGAGCAGTACGACCTCGTCTTCACCACTGGGGGAATCGGCCCGACCCACGACGACGTGACCATCGCCGCCATCTCGACCGCCTTCGGGCGGAGCGTCGTCCGCCATCCGCTCCTGGAAAACCTGCTCCGGCGGCACTACGGGGACGGGATCACTCCCGCCCAACTGAGGATGGCCGAGATGCCGGAGGGTGGCGAGTTGATCGAGGTGGGAAACATGGCCTTTCCGGTGGTGCTCTTCCGGAACGTGTACATCTTCCCCGGCATTCCGGAGGCCGTCCGTCGCAAGTTCGAGCGCATCCGCGAGCGGTTTCGAGACCAGCCGTTCATCCTGCGGCGGGTCCTCCTCCGCTGCGACGAGGGGCAGATCGCCGGCGACCTCAACGGCGTGATGAGCCGATTCCCTGAGCTTCAGCTCGGCTCATATCCCATCCTCCATAGTGTGGATCACAATGTCGAGCTGACGCTGGAATCGAAAAGCCCCGAGTACGTCGAGCAGGCCCTCCGGTCCCTCTTGGACCGCCTCCCGCCGCAGGCCATCGTTCGCGTCGAATAGTTCGGGGAGACCCGTTCGGCTGTTCCGAAAGATCTCAGTCTGCCTGTCACTCGGGCGCGCTAAGGTCGACGGCCTGGCCCCGGTAGAACCGGACGATGTAATCCACGGCCTCGGCCGGGTCATCCGTGACCTCCAAGAGATTCAGGTCGTCTTTGGACATATAGCCCCGGCCAACGGTCAATTTCCGCAGCCAGTCCACCAGTCCGCCCCAGTAGTCGCGACCCACCAGGATCATGGGGAACGGCCGGATCTTGTGGGTCTGAATCAGGGTCACTGTCTCGAACAATTCATCCAGCGTGCCGAATCCGCCGGGCAGCAACACGAAGGCGGTGGCGTATTTCACCAGCATGACCTTCCGGACGAAGAAATAGTGGAAGTGCAGCGCGGTGGTGACGTACGGGTTCGGCTTCTGCTCCTCCGGCAACTCGATATTCAGCCCGACCGTCCGGCCGCCCGCCTGGAAGGCGCCCTTGCACGCCGCCTCCATCACGCCCGGGCCGCCGCCGGTGACCAGCGTGAAGTCGGCCTTGGCGATGGCGCGCCCGATGGCCTCGGCCATGTCGTAGACGGAGTCGCCGGGACGCGCCCGGGCGCTGCCGAACACCGTGACGGCCGGCGTGATCTGGGACAGGGCGTCGAAGCCCTCGACCAACTCCCCGATGATCCGGAACATCCGCCAGGATTCTTCCTTCTCCAACTGGTTGATCTCGTACCGGTTACGCATCCTGATCTCCTTGGTGGGCACAATCGGCTGGCTCGTCGCTGATCTTGCGCGCTTGACAGGCTTCCGCATGGTGTGCGCTGGCCTCCTTTCTCTACAGGGTAGATCACACTCGGTAGGGCCGCAAGTGGTTCCTCGCAGGGGGCGGGGCGCCCCACCCCGCGCTGGGTCTCACGCGCCCGGGCTCGACGAGTCGATGCCACGCATGCTATAGATCAGGGGCGGCACGGCGGGCGAGGCCGGGACAGGCGTGTACTGATCCTCCAACGGAAAAGGACGGCTCATGGCGACAGGCGGGAAGCGCGAGGAGATCGACGCGAAGATCAAGGGATGGGAGCACGAGCTGGAACAGGTGCGGGTTGTGCTGGCCCGTGCGCCCGATTCCGTGCATGACCACTATCATCCGACCTTCACCGAGGTGTTCCGGGCCAAGGAGATCGTCAAGTCGCGCTGGGAGGCGGTGCGAGGGGTCTATCAGCCAGAGCCGGCCGCCGTTGAAGGATTCCAAGAAGCCCTGAAATCCATGGAGGCTGCCTGGGCGGCTGCCCAGCCCATGTTCGCCGACGTGCTCGCGCCGCAGGCGGCGTGATGGCCGTCGAGAGGCCCGTCCGGGGGATGGTGGCGCGGATCTACACCGATGTACCGAACGTGCTGCACGGTCTGGCGGGGGAGTCGGTCTGGAGCCACCTGGTCAAGCTCGAAGGAGCGAATCGCGTCCACCGGATAGAGGTGGACGGGAAGGAATCCTACGAGTTATTGGCCTAGACGTGGCATAATAGATTACTGAGGTTCCATCCACGATCCGCAGAGGGAGGCAGTGTGGACCTGCGCCTGACGGGCAAGGCGGCAATCGTCACGGGCTCCAGCCGGGGAATTGGGAAGGCCATTGCGACGGGCCTCGTCGCCGAGGGCTGCCGGGTGACTCTGTGCGCACGGGATGCCGAGGTTCTGGAGCAAACGGCGGTCGAGCTGCGAGCCACGGGGGCCAAGGTCTTGGCGATCGCCGCGGACATCGGAAAGCCCGAGGATCCGAACCGGGTCGTCGAAGAGACTGTACGGACCTTCGGTCGCATCGACATCCTGGTCAACAACGCGGGGGGGGCGCGAACGGCGGGGCCGTTCCTGGAGACGGCGGATCCCGCCTGGCAGACCGCGGTAGACCTGAACGTCATGGCGGCCGTTCGGTTCAGCCGCCTCGTCGTACCCGAGATGCGGAAGGTCGGCGGAGGGGTGATCATCAACATCTCGTCCATCTGGGGGCGGGAGACGGGCGGGACTGCAACCTACAATGCGGTGAAGGCGGCCGAAATCAGCTTGGCCAAATCGCTGGCGCGGGAGTTAGCGCCGTTGAACATCCGGGTGAACAGTGTCGCGCCCGGCTCCATCTTCTTTCCCGGGGGGTCCTGGGACCGGCGCCTCCGGGCCGATCCGGAAGGCATCACCGCGTTCATGAAAGGGGAGATTCCCTCCGGCCGCTTCGGCAGGCCCGAAGAGGTTGCGGACGTCGTGGTCTTCCTCTGTTCCGAGCGGGCGAGCTGGGTGGCCGGCGCGTGCCTCAACGTGGACGGGGCCCAGTCGCGGTCGAATATCTGAGGGGAGAGCCGTGAACCGAGAGTCGAGAGCCGAGACGGGCAGGGGCTTTCTTCTGCCGATCGGCCTGCTTGTCCTGGTGACCGCATCCGGACCATTAGCAGCCACCGCGCCTGCGGAGGAGATCATCTTCCTGCAAGACGGCCGCACGATCCGGGCGGACAAGACGGAGACCATCGGCGACCGGATTCGCATCCAGAAGCCGGCCGAGACGATCGAGATCCCCCGATCGGACGTGCTCTCGATTCATCCCGTCACCCCCCCGACCAGCTCGCCCACCAGCCCCCCACCGGCCGAGGTCTACCGCGACGTGACGCCCCAGATGACCGACAAGGTCCGTGGCGAGATCCCGGCGCCGGGCGCCCCCCGAGGGAAGTAGCCTCGAGCATGAGGGAACAAGGGTCGGAGGAAGAACCGGGGCCATCCAGCCCGGGCCCAGACCATATCTTGCGGGTTGTCGTTCCCTGAATGTAACCGCTATTCGTCGATCTTCGTGGAACGTCCGGCGCGGTGGGCGGTGTGTTATTCCTGTTAGCCGGGCTGGGTGTCTTCACCACGTTGAGTGATGTGAGGCCGAACTGGAACTGGGTTGGCTTCTTTGCGCTGTTTGCTGCGGTGCAGGCGATCCTGGTGGGCGGCGCTGTTGCAACGTATAGGGCCCTCGGATATGCGAAGGGGGATTGGACGCTGCTCACGCGGGGTGTCGTGGACCCCTTGGTCTATTTCGCGGTGATGGCGCTTATCATTTCAGCTAGCGGTCCCGTCTTGTATAAGCAGCGCCTGCGTCACTACGCAGGAGAGGCCGCGGCCTGGTTGAAGCAACTCCACGCGTGTGCGACGACATACGCCGCCGGCCACCCGGGGCAGGGCTTTCCGGCGCGCCTCGACCCCTTGGGTCCAGACGCAACGAAATGTCTTGAGCCGCTCCCGCCCACCGGGGAGAAGGCAGGATACGTCTTCACCTACGCGCCGTCCCCGCCGGAGGCCGGCGGCAAGATTCCCGCATATTCCGTTACCGCGAGGCGCGTCGATCGAGTCGCGCCCCGTGAGCGGAGCTTCTACATGGACGCTACGGGAGTGATCCACGCCACCAGCGAGGATCGCGACGCCACCACGCAAGATCCAATCGTGCAATAGCCTGGATGTCCGGTTAATATACGAGGGTTAGACGCCCTCGAGTGCGGGACCGTTTCCCTCGGGGTGTGAGGTATGACCAAAGCGGCTCGTGTTCTGGTGATCGGCTCGGCGAACATGGATTTCACCGTGGCGGCGCCGAGGCTTCCGTCGGAGGGGGAGACCATCACGGGCGGACGATTCTACATGAGCCACGGAGGCAAGGGCGCCAATCAGGCCGTGGCCGCGCGGCGGCTGGGGGCGGAGGTCCGCTTCGTCGGGTGCATCGGCCAGGACCCCCAGGGCGACCAGGTCACCGATCAACTTCGCGCAGAGGGGATTCCGACGGAGGGACTGATTCACGTCGAGGATGCGGCCACCGGGGTCGCCCTGATCATGGTGGATGCCGAGGGGCGGAACCAGATCGCCGTGGCCTCAGGGGCCAACCTCCACCTGCTGCCCGATCAGGCCCGGGAACACGTTTCCCTGCTGGCCTGGGCGCAAGTCCTGCTTTGCCAGCTCGAGATTCCCATCTCCACCGTGGAGTGGGCCCTCGCCGCCGGCCGGGAGCGCGGGGTCCTCACGATCCTCAACCCGGCCCCGGCGCAGCAACTCCCTGACAGGCTGCTTCCCCTGGTGGATTGCCTGACCCCCAACGCCGTCGAGGCGGAGATCCTGACGGGCGTCGCCGTGAAGGGGCCGGAGACGGCGACCCGGGCGGCCCAGCATCTTTGACCCGCGGGGTGCGACGGGTGATCGTCACCCTTGGGGCGCAGGGCGTCCTCTCCTGCGACGGGACGTCGGCCCTGCACTTCCCGGCGTTCCCGGTGGATGCCGTGGACACGACGGGGGCGGGCGATGCCTTCAACGGGGCCCTGGCGGTGGGCCTGGCGGCCGGCGGCACGTGGGAAGAGGCCCTCCCGCTGGCCAACGCGGCCGCCGCGTTGGCCTGCACGAAGCGCGGCGCCCAGACCTCGTTCCCCCGGCGGGCCGAGGTCGAGGCCTTCATGCGCGCGCTCAAGCACTGATCCATCTTCCTCGCCATCGAAACTGCACGAGGTGGAGATGAACTCCCACAGACTGCCGCGGAGCGTGGTGCCGAGCCACTACGAGATCCGGATCGAGCCCGACCTGCGTGCGGGGACCTTCACCGGTGCCGAGACGGTCGGGGTGACGGTGCAGGAGCCGGTGAGCGAGATCGTGCTCAACGTGGCCGACCTCGCGCTGCGCGAGGTCACCATCCGGAACGGCCGCGGCACGACCCTTCGCGGGGCGGCGACGCTGGAGGAGGGAACCGAGCGGGCCCGCCTCGTTTTTCCCCAGACGCTTGAGCCCGGATCGTGGCGGCTCTCGCTCACCTTCGCCGGCGTCCTGAGCGAGAAGCTCCGCGGGTTTTACCGGAGCATGATGAAGCTCGCCGCGGCGGACGACGGAACGGCCGAGAGCGTGCTGGCCGTCACCCAGTTCGAGGCCACGGACGCGCGCCGGGCGTTCCCGTGCTGGGACGAGCCGGCGTTCAAGGCCGTCTTCCGGCTGACGCTCGTCATCGAAGAAGGCCTCACGGCGGTCTCGAATACCCGGGTCATCGGCGAGGACCGCATCCCCGGGACCGGGAAGAAGGCCGTGGGCTTCGCCCCCACCATCAGGATGTCCACCTACCTGGTCGCCTGGATCGTGGGGAGGCTGGAGGCGACCGAGGCGGTCCGGGTGGACGGCACGCCGATCCGCATCTGGTGCGCGCCGGGGAAGGCGCGCCTGGCCCGGTTCGCCCAGGAGATCGCCGCGTTCTCGCTCCGCTTTTTCCAGGAGTACTACGGGATGCCGTATCCCGGGGACAAGCTGGACTTGGTTGCCATCCCGGACTTCGCCTTCGGGGCCATGGAGAACCTGGGGGCCATCACGTTTCGCGAGACCGCCCTCCTGGTGGACGAGGGAGCCGCCACCCATGGGGAGCTCACGCGCGTGGCCGACGTCGTGGCGCACGAGATTGCCCACATGTGGTTCGGCGACCTGGTGACCATGGCGTGGTGGAACGGCCTGTGGCTCAACGAGGCCTTCGCGACGTTCATGGAGATGCTGGCAGTGGATGCCTGGAGGCCGGCCTGGCGGCGCTGGGTCGCCTTCGGCGTGTCCCGGGCCGCGGCCCTGCTCGTGGACGGGCTCGCCTCGAGCCGGCCGATCGAGTTTCCGGTGGTGGCCCCCAAGGACGCGGATGCCATGTTCGACGTCCTCACCTACGAGAAGGGCGGGGCGGTCCTGCGCATGGTCGAGCAATATCTCGGTCCCTCCGTTTTCCGGGAGGGGGTGGGCCGCTACCTCGCCGACCACCGATTCGGGAATGCGGAAACCGATGATCTCTGGAGGGCCCTCGGCGAGGCCTCCCGCGAGAATATTCCGGCCGTCATGGACGGATGGATCTTCCGCCCCGGCTATCCCCTCGTGACGGTCACGACCGACGATTCGGGGAATGCGCTCCGCTTCTCCCAGCGGCGCTTCACGTATCTTGGGAACGGGTCGGAGGCCTCGGAGCTCTGGCAGGTGCCCATCAATTTCACGGTGCGGGTGAAGGGCGATGTGCAGAGCAGGCGGCTGCTCCTCACCTCCGCCGAAGAACGCGTGGAGCTGCCCGGCCGGCCCGACTGGGTCGTGGTGAACGAAGGCGGCCACGGCTTCTACCGGGTGCGGTACGCGCCGGAGCTGCTCCGGCGACTGGTCGATGCGCCTTTTGAAGTCTTGACGCCCGTCGAACGATTCAACCTGATCAATGATGCCTGGGCGTTGACGCTCGCCGGCCTGACCCTTGCCGCCCAGTACCTGGATCTCACGGCAGGGTTTCGGGAGGAGGCCGACCGGAACGTCTGGACGGCGCTCCTCGCATCCTTCGCCTACCTTTACCGGGTCATCGAGCCGGGCGATCGCTCGCGGATGGAGGCGTTCGTGCGGGATCGGCTGGGCCCGGCGGCTGAGCGGCTCGGCTTTGCCCCTGCGCCGGGCGAGGACGAGACCATCCGCCAGCTCCGCGGCGAGCTGCTGCGGGCGATCGGGACGCTGGGGAACGACCAGGCAATCCAGGCGCGGGCGCGCGACCTGTACGCCGCGCATCGCCGGGATCCGTCATCCGTGGACCCGGACGTCATTGCCGCCGTGATCGCCGTCTTGGCCCACGGCGGTGGCGAGGCGGAGTACGCCGGGTTTCTGGACAAGTTCAAGACCGCGCAAACGCCCCAGCAGGAACAGCGATATCTGTACTCCCTGGCCGGGTTTCGCGACGCCGGGCTCCTGCGGCGGACGCTCGCCCTCACGATGAGCGGCGAGGTGCGCACCCAGGACGCACCCTACCTCGTGCGAAGCCTCCTGATGAGTGTGGATGCGCGGGAGTTCGCCTGGCGATTCGTCAAGGACAACTGGGAGACCATGGAGGGCCAGTACCCCTCGGGCGGCCTACGGCGAATGTGCGAGGGGATCACAGCCCTCGCCACACCAGCGCTGGAGGAGGATGTGCGGCGGTTCTTCACGTCGAGAAACATCTCCCTGGGAGGCAAGACGCTGGAGCAGTATCTGGAGCAGCTCCGGATCGCCGTGGCGTTCCGCGAGCGTGAGACCGGAACCCTGGCGGAGTATCTGGCCGGCTTTCGATAACCGGCGCCGCCGGATGCCGTCCCCGGCTTCTTCGCAGGGTGGCTGCGTTGACGGTCCCGTCGGGTCGTGCTAGCCTACGCGGAACTGCGGCATCCACAGCGGATCGACGCGCGGCGCTGCTGGCCGGCTTCTTCGAAACGTGGTACGCAGACCTCCTCCCGCTACCTGCGAGAGAGCGGACTTGGCATGACGGACGTCGAGCATTTCTCGCCTGAGACACTGGATGAGGCGGCGGCCCTGCTCCTGGCGGCGGGCGACCAGGCCCGGCCGCTGGCCGACGGCACCGATCTCATCGCCGAGGTGACCGAGGGCCATCGCACGCTGTCCATGGTCCTCGATCTCACGCGGATCCCCGAGCTCAACCGTCTCGACTACGACGAACGGAGCGGCCTCCGGATCGGCGCGGCCGTCCCGTTCCGGACCATCCTTGAATTCCCGCCCGTCCGCCATCTCTACCCCATGCTGGCCGATGGCTCCGTCCCCGTGGCTCCGGGCGAGCTACCGGACAGCGCCACCCTCGGGGGGAATCTGGGCCACGCGATCTCGGCGGCGGACATGGCGCCTCCGCTCATCTGCCTGCGGGCCTCCGCCGCCGTCTTCGGCCCCTATGGCTGGTCAGAGCTCGGCGTGGAGGCGTTGCTCGCGGGCGCAGGGAGGATCATTCTGCAGCCGGGGGAGTTCGTGGTGGATCTGCGCTTCCCGCCCCCCCCGCCGCGATCCAACGGCGCCTACCTCCGGACAATCCCCCGGAAACAGCCGGATGCCGTCACCGGGATCGGGGCGTTCCTGGTCCTGGAGCAGGACTGCGCCACCTGCTGCGGGGCACGCCTGGCCCTTTGCGGTGTGGCCCCGACCCCGCTGCGAGCCCTGGAGGCGGAGCGGTTCCTGTCGGGCAAAGTTCTGGAGGACGCCGTCCTGGACGAGGCGGGGGACCTGGCGGCCCGGTGCGCCCTCGCCGCTTCCGGCTCGACGGGAGGGCGTTTCGAACTGGTGAGGGGGCTGGCCCGGCGGGCGATCGCGGAGGCGCTGGAGCGGGCTCGCAGAAGCGCCCAGCCTTGATGAGCCCTGTCCGTTCAAGCGGAACCGCAGATCGAGACTGGCTCTATCCACAGATTTCGCAGATTTCGCAGATTTCCCTCTTGGCTCTCGGCTCTACCCTATTCTGTGTAATCTGCGGATGATGCGGTCCTTTTTTGGAGCTCGATGGACATCGAGGGGAAGGTTGCCTTGGTGACGGGCGGGGCCAAACGCGTGGGGCGGAGCATCGCCCTGGCGCTGGCCGAGCGGGGCGCCGAGCTGGTTCTGCACTACCGCGGCTCGGACCGCGAGGCACAGGAGGCCCTGGCCCTGCTCAAGAGGGCGGGGGGAAAGCCCGTGGCGGTGCAGGGCGACGTGTCGGTCGCCGCGGACGTGGACCGCATCGTCGAGACCGCCATGCAAGCCTTCGGCCGGATCGAGATCCTGGTGAACAACGCCGCCATCTTCTACCGCACGCCTTTCGAGGAATTGACCGAAGCGGACTGGGATCGGTTCCTGGACGTGAACCTGAAGGGGCCGTTCCTGCTGTGCCGGAAGATCGGGGCCATCATGCTCCGCCAGGGTCAGGGGAAGATCGTCAACCTGACGGACATCGCCGGGCAGAAGGTCTGGGCCGAGTACCTCCCCTACTCGGTCTCGAAGGCGGGGGTGATCGCCCTCACCGCCGGGCTGGCCAAGGCGCTGGCTCCCCATGTCCAGGTGAATGCGATTGCCCCCGGCACGGTTCTCCTGCCGGATGGGACCTCCCCCGAGGAGCGGGGGCGCGCCGTCCGCCGCGTTCCCCTGGACCGGCTCGGTTCGCCCGAGGATATCGCCCGGGCGGTCGTGTACCTCGTCGAGAGCGACTTCATCACGGGCGAGGTCCTCAGGATCGACGGCGGGCAGCACCTTCTCTGATGGGAAGGCGCCGGAGGGGCGCACTGGCACGGAGGACGTCGAGATCCAGCAGGTGGTGAAGGCGGCCGCCATCTACCGCGAGATGACGCTCAGCGCCTGAGGTCCCCCCGCTATTTCCTTGACAAGGCTCGTGCCAGAAATGGTAGGATGAGCCATCATTGAAGCGCCCGTCCACGGCGGGGCGAAAGGGGCGTCCATGTTCGGACTGGGAATGCCGGAACTGATAGTGATCCTGGTGATCGCCCTGCTGGTCTTCGGGGCGGGGCGGCTGCCGGAGATCGGAAGTTCGCTGGGCAGGGCGATCAAAGGATTCAAGGAGGCGTCGGACAAGCGGGAGCCGGAGCCGCCGGAGCCAAAGGGTGAGGTGAAAGCCTCTGAGGGGAAAACGTGCCCGGCTTGCGGACACGCGGCTCAGGCCGACGCCGCGTTCTGTCCCGGCTGCGGGAAGAAGCTTCCAGAGTCTATCTGACCCGATCCTCCCAAAAGCAAAAAGGCCCCCGGGGATTGCCCCGGGGGCCTTTTGGTTGTGGCGATGCTGTGTTAGGCCGCCCTGGTGACGTTCGAGGCCTGCAGGCCCTTGGGACCCTGCACCACGTCGAACTCCACGGCCTGCCCCTCGTTCAGGGTCTTGAAGCCGTTGGCCTGGATGGCGGAATAGTGCACAAACACATCCTCACCGTCAGGTCGTTCGATGAAGCCAAAGCCCTTCGCATCGTTGAACCACTTCACAGTTCCTTTGCTTCGCAATCTACCACACCTCCTTTCCTGCTTTCGCTACGACGCCCCGCAGCGGGGCGCTCGGTCCCTTGAAACGCAAAAACCGCAGGAGCGGCCTCTGCTCCTACGGTCCTTCTCTCCAAAGCAACCAACGGAACGTTGACCTGCAACGGGGCGGAGGATAGCGGGCAACGCCTCCGGTGTCAAGGATTATTTCACGCGCAGATTCTCTCAGGATGCGGGTCCCTGCGGCTCGGCGATGGCGTCCACGCGGACGTCGGTCACGGCGATCTCGGGGGCGTGGATCACCTCGTCGGCGGCCCACACCGTGGTCTCGCGGCGGTCGGCCGTGATCCCGAGGATGGCGCGCAGGACTCGCTGGATGTTGTCGTTGATCCGGATGGCGTTCGCCCGGACGGGAGAACCCAGCCGCCCGTCCTGGATGAGGAACGAGTCGCCCACCACCGTGCAGGTGAAATCCCCCCCCCGCAGGCCGTTGATCGGGTACGTGTACCAGATGCGGCCGACGTACAGTCCGTCCCCCACCCTGGCCAGCAGTTCGTCCTGCGAGACCGGCTGGCTGCTCTCCACCAGGATGTTGGTGGGCGAGATGCCGGGCGGACCCTCGAAGCGGCGGCCGCCGCCCTCGCCGAAGCGAAAGCCGTTCCTTGGCACCAGGGCCTTGGGGGCGGTCCGGGGATCCTTCCCCAGCTTGGCGGCGGCCTGCGGATCCTTCAAGATCCGCTGCTGTTCGTAGAAGTTGGCCAGAAGACCCACGAGTTTCCCCCGCTGGATCAGCCGGGTCTTCCCCGTGGGGAGCCCCTCGCAGGTGATCCCTTTGCTGGCCGTGGCGCCCCGGAGGGCCCCGTGATCGTAGAGGGTGAGGAGCGGGCTCGCGACCCGCTTTCCCAACCGCCCCTGGAAGGCCGATGTCTCGCTGTAAAAGCTCCCCAGGGACAGGCAGGGGAGCACCAGGTTGTTGAGGAGGTCGGCGACCGGTTGCCGGCCGAAGACCACGGCGTAGCGGCCGCCCGGGACGCCTACTCCCCCCATGGCCCGGATGGCGTTGTCGGCCGCCTCGGCGCCGGCATCGCCTGTGAAGTCGTCGAGGCGGGTCCCCGTGCTCCAGCCGCTCCCCTTGGCGTCCGCCGCCTCGACCATGGCGGTGAGGCCGCTCAGGATGAGCGTGGATTCGTCGGTCTGGACGTCGGGCATGGAGCTGGAGGCGATGGCGATCCGCTCCTGCAGGATAGTCACGTCGCCGCTCAGGATGAGGCCCAGGCGCGGGATGGCCTCCCGGGATCCGGCCAGGCGCGTGAGCTCCGGCGAGCGGGCAAAGACGTCCAGGCCGCGCGTGATCACCTTCCACCCCGCCTCCACCAGGGCATCGTCCGAGAGGCGGAGGAGGGCGGGATCGTGGTATCGCCGGAGCCGGCGACGCTCGCCCGTCGCGCGGGGGAGGGACACGAACTCGGGGTCCACGACCGCCGACTGGCGGGCCTTGAGGAGCGCCCGATGGATCCCCTCCGGGGTGAGGTCGTTTCCCTCGCTGCCGAATCCGATGCGCGGGCCGTCGGCGCCGCGGAAGGCCGCCTGGATTCCGATGCCGATGGATTCGAGGGACTTGGGCTCCTCGACGCCGTTGCACGGGATGTGGGAGGTGAAGTGCACCCGGGCCACCAGGGACGTGTTGGCGGCGACGAAAGCCTCGCCCTCCAAGAGATCCTCCTGCCCTCGGAGGATCTGGAGCGCCTCCGCGGCGGCCTCCCCCAGCGTCCGCGTGGGGATCATGCGGCGCCCCCCGTGAGGATGGCGCGACTGCGCAAGGTGGGACCGCCGTTGCCCACGCGCTTCGTCTGCATGGGCTGTCCCTTTCCGCAGTTGGGGATGGGGATCAGGCGGAAATCGCTGCCCACGGCATCCACCTGCATCAGGAACGCCCGGCTGTCCGCCATGATCCCGCCGTCGCGGAAGAGCTGGCCGAGTTCCCCCCGCCGGATCTCGTAAACCTTCATCGCCGAGATGCGGAAGTTCTCCCGCGACTCCGCGATGGAGGGCGTCTTGTGGCCGACCAGGTAGTAGCCGTGATCGACCTCCTGGATGATGTCGCGGGGGTCCCGGTCCCCCGGGGCGAAGACGGTATTGGACATCCGGATGAGGGGGACCAGCGAAGGGTCCGTGGCCTTGCAGTGTCCGTTCGGCTCACCGCCCTGGATGGCGGCGGTCTGCCGGCTGTTCATGAATCCGCGGAAGACGCCCCGGTCGATGTGCACGACGCGCCTCCCCGGCACGCCCTCGTGATCGTAGCGGTAGTGGCCAAAGCCGGGGAGCGACGGATCGGAGAACGCGGTGAGGAGGGGAGAGGCAACTTGCTTTCCGATCTGGGTGTCATCCAGGGATCGGAGCAGCCAGGAGCGTCCGGCGTATCCCGTCTCCATCTTCAGGGCGCGGTCCAGCTCGGTGGGGTGGCCGATGATCTCGTGGGCGAGGAGGGCCGTGAAGTGCGGGTCCAGCACCACGGCGACCCCGTCGTCGGTCGTGGGCGCCGGCGTGGCCCGGGTGAGCGCGACGGCATCTTTGGCCAGGTCCGTGGCGAAGGTGCGGAAGTCCGGGAAGGACAGCAAGGGGCTGCCGGGGGGATCCTCCACGCCGCGGGTGAGGACCTCCCACCCGCGCTGGTGCCCCATGCAATCGAACAGTTCCTGGCTGACCGGGCCCTCCTGGGCCACGACGTAGCAGGTTCCCTGGGTGAGGGCGAAGGTCTGATCGATGACGGCGCCCTCGGTGCTGACGAACAGTTCCCGGCTGATCTGGGTGAGGGCGCCGACCGAGCTGTAGGTGACCGAGGTCATGGCCCGCAGCGCGCTCCCGACCTCGTTGGCGAGGGCGACGATGTCCGCCAGCGGGACCGAGCGGGGATCCACGTCGTAGACGGCCGGCACCGTGTCCCGGCCCGCGGGGACGGGGGCGAGCCGGGTGTCCCAGAGGGCGGCGGTGAGATCGGGGAACGCGGCCAGGGAGGCGGATTTCCCCCGGGCATTGGCGAGCGCCCGCGCGTGCGCACGGGCGAGGCCGTCCCGGATCACCCTGCCAAGGCGGGCGCGATCGGCCGCGCCGAGGCTCTGGCCGTAGTAGCCGGGCGCGGCGATGCTGTCCCCCGCGATGACCCGGATGCCCAGGGCCAGGGCGTCGTCGCGACCGCTCTGTTTGCAGCTCCCGTTCTCGGCCCACGCGAACTGGGACTCGACGACCTCCAGGCGCAGGTCGGCGTACCTGCATCCAAGCCGGCGCGCCCGGTGCGTCAGGTCATCGGCAACCTCTCTCTTCAGTTCGCCGATGAGTTCGATCGTGAGCGGTGCAGCGGCCATCAACGCCTCCGCCGGGGCAACCCCTCTGGATGCTGCCCGGGAGGCGATATTATAGCCAGCCATGGCATGGGGCGCCACCCCAAAGGCCAGCGACGCCGGGCACCGCGGACTTCCCCGGGCCCCGGGTCCCCGACGCCCGACCGAGCCTTCGCCTTTGCTTGACGGGCCGGGCGATGTTTGCTAGCGTGGGCGTCGCTTCTCGCGCCTCACCCCGGCATTCGGTGGGGCGGCCCTCTCCGGGACGGAGCCATGAGCGATCATTCGGATATCGCGCGGCTGCAAGAGAAGGTCCAGCGACTCCGCGCCCTCATTGAGACCAGCGCCATCCTCACCTCCAGCCTAGACCTGGATGAGGTGCTGCGCTTGGTGCTGGAGAAGGCACAGGGCGTCGCCAACGCCGAGGCCAGCGCCATCCTCCTCTACAATCCGGCGACGAACAAGTTGGAGTTCGAGGTCGCCCTGGGCGAGAAGGGCGGCCTGATCCAGTCCCTGCGTCCCAAGATCACGCTGGAGCTGGGGCAGGGGATTGCCGGGACCGTCGCGCAGACCCGCCGGGTGGAGTGGGTGCGGGAGGCGGCCACGGACCCGCGGGTGGCCAGGAGCGTGGACGCCACCACCGGGTTCGTCACCAGGAACCTGCTGTGCGGCCCCCTCGTGGTCCGGGACCGGCTGGTGGGCGTGGCCGAGGTGATGAACCTGGCCCATCCGGAACGGTGCGGCCCCGACGAGCTGGACATCTTCGCGGCCTTCTGCCAGCTGGTCGCCGTGGCCATCGAGAACGCGCGCCTGCACAAGGTCCTCCTGGAGCGCGAGCGCGAGAAGCAACAGCTCGAGTTCGCGACAATCGTCCAGCAGAGCTTCCTCCCGACCAGCTTCCCCACCTGCCCGCGCCAGCGCTTCCAGGTGGACGCCAAGAGCATCCCGGCCTCGGCGGTCGGCGGCGATTTCTACGATTTCCTGTCCCTGGACCCCGACCGGCTGACGGCCGCCATCGGGGACGTCTCGGGGAAAGGGGTGCCGGCGGCCCTGTTCATGGCCAAGCTCATCAGCGACCTGCGCTTCGCCGGGCAGAAACTGGGCTCGCCCGAGGCGATCCTGAACGACATCAACCTGGGTCTCGCGACCCAGGCGCGGCGCGGGATGTTCGTCAGCGCCCAGTACCTGTTGCTGGACGTGAGGACGGGCGAGGTACGGGTGAGTAACGGGGGCCATGTGCCGTTCCTCTGGTACCATCGCCGGACGGGCGAGGCCGAGGTGGTGGACCTGGAAGGCGGTCCCCCCCTGGGGATCCTGCCGGACGCCACCTATCCCGAGACCGCGCTGTCCCTGGAGCACGGGGACGGCCTGATCCTGCTGACGGACGGCCTGGTGGAATGCACCAACGCGTCCGGCGAGGCCTTCGGCTTCCCCCGGCTGGTGGAGGTGGTGGAGGCCTCCGCCCCCGCCGGGCCCGCGCTGGTCCAGCCGATCCTCCGCGCGGTGGACGCGTTCACCGCCGAGGGGCGGCGCCACGACGACCTGACCCTCGTGCAGGTCACCTGGTGCTGAGCATGGCAGAGACGGAGAGCCTCGAGATTCGCCTGACGAGCGACCCGCGCTGGCTGCGGGTCTTGCGGGCCGCGGTGGGCCAGGTGGGCCACCTGGCGGGCCTCACGCCGCAAGCCGTGGATCACCTGAAGCTCGCCGTGGATGAGGCCTGCGCCAATATCATCGTCCACGGCTACGAGGGAAAGCGCGGGCAGCCCATCGTGGCGACGCTCTACCTGTACCCGGACCGGCTGGAGGTGCGGCTGCGGGACTTCGGGAAGAAGGTGCCGCCGGATTCGATCCGCCCCCAGGAGCCGGATGCCTCCCGCCCCGGGGGCCTGGGCGTGCACCTGATCCACGCGTGCATGGACGAGGTGGTGTACGAGTCGGCCGAGGGGGAGGGGATGGTGCTGCGGCTGGTGAAGTACCTGCGGGAAGGCGCGGAGGGGCCTGGTGGAAGTCCACGTCCGTAACCACGAGCGCGCCGCGATCATCGAGGTCCGGGGCGAGGTGGACCTGTACACGTCTCCGCGGATGCGGGAGGCGATCGTGGAGACGACGTCGGCCAAGGCGCCGACGGTCGTGGTGGACCTCTCCGGTGTGGCGTACATGGACAGCTCGGGGGTCGCCACGCTGGTGGAGGGCCTCCAGCTCTCCCGGGGCTACGGTGGGACCTTCCGGCTGGCGGGCCTCGGGGGCGCGGTCCGGGAGGTCTTCAAGTTCGCCAAGCTGGAGAAGGTCTTCGAGGTCTACCCGGATGCGGCCCGGGCGCTGGCCGGTCCCCAGGGCTAGAAACGGCGTCTAGCTGTCAGCGGTCAGCCTTCGGAGTCGACGCCGATCCCCGCCTCTGGTCCTGAGCCCGGCTTTCTGGCCGTTGAACGTTGAGAGCTCTATGCGGGGCCTTCGGGCCGGTGGCGAGTCCAATGCATGTGAAGAATGGGGGTCATGGCTGAGCTTCTGGCGGGGATGGGGCGGCGGGCGCTCTCGGTCCGCGACGACCTCGCCGCTGCATACCGCCTGCTGATCCGGGTGGCGGCACGGCTGGCCTCGGCCCCCTTCACCGCCAAGGGCTTCCGCTGGCCCGTGACGTCTCGCCAGATGGTCCGGATCGGGGTGGAGTCGCTCCCCATCGTCTTCCTCATCGCGGGATCCGTGGGGATGATCGTGGCGCTGCAGGCGGCCACGCAGCTCAGACGGGTGGGCGCCACCATCTACGTGGCGGACCTCGTGGGCGTTTCGCTCACCCGGGAACTGGGGCCGCTGATGACGGCCATCATCATCGCGGGCCGCAGCGGGTCGGCCATCGCCGCCGAACTGGGCACGATGAAGGTCTCGGAGGAGGTGGACGCGCTCACCGCCATGGGGTTGGACCCGGTGGAATTCCTGGCCCTGCCCCGCATCGTGGCCATGGCCATCATGCTCCCCTGCCTCACGACGCTGGCGGATGTCATCGGCATCTTGGGTGGGGTGGCGGTGGCTTGGCTAAGCCTGGGGATTCCCGTGGCGAACTACCTGGAGCAGACACTCCACGCCCTGCTCCTCAAGGACATCTTCAGCGGCCTGATCAAGAGCTGGGTCTTCGCCGGGATCATCGCCGGCGTCGGATGCTACCAAGGCTTCCGCGTGGAGGGGGGCGCGGAGGGCGTCGGCCGGCGGACCACAGCCTCGGTCGTCGCTTCGATCTTTCTGATCATCGCGACCGACCTGGTCTTCACCTTGATTTTTTACGTGCTGGGTTAGCGCGATGACCCTCGGGCTCGTCCGCGGGGGCGAGCGCACGATACTCTATGCCAGCTCCGAACGCGATCATTGAGATCCGGGACCTGGTGACCCACTACGGGACCCGGCGCATCCTGGACGGCGTGAGCTTCCGGGTTCCGGAAGGACAGGTCACGGTCATCCTGGGTGGCAGCGGCTCGGGGAAGAGCACGCTGCTCCGCCATATCATCGGCCTGGAGCGACCGAGCGTGGGCCAGATCCTCATCAAGGGCCGGGACATCACCCGCCTCTCAGACGAGGAGCTGGTCGAGATCCGGAGGCGCATGGGCATCCTGTTCCAGAGCGGGGCCCTGTTCAACTCGATGACGGTGGGGGAGAACGTGGCCCTTCCGCTCCTGGAGCACACTCAACTGGAGCCCTCCACCATCCAGATCATGACCCGCATCAAGCTGCAGCTCGTGGGCTTGGCCGGCTTCGAGGACTTCATGCCGGCCCAGCTGTCGGGCGGTATGCGGAAGCGTGCGGGCCTGGCCCGGGCCATCGCCATGGATCCCGAGATCCTGTTCTTCGACGAGCCCTCGGCGGGCTTGGATCCGGTGACGGCGGCGGGGCTGGACGAGTTGATCCTGAAGCTCAAACAGACGTTTCGCATGACCATCCTGGTGGTCACTCACGAACTGCCCAGCCTGTTCGGCATCGCGGACCACGTGGTCATGCTGATGACCGGCAAGGTCCTGGTGGAGGGCGGCCTGGATGATCTCAAGGGCTCGGCCGACCCGCGGGTGCAGGATTTCCTGGCCAGGCGCCCGGCTCCGGAGCACGAGAACGCCGAGGCGTACCTGCAGTCCCTGGTGGGGACATAGACATGGTTACTCGCGGACGTGACGAACTCAAAGCCGGCATCCTGATCGCCGTCTCGCTGGTCGTCCTGGCAGGGCTGATCATCGGGGTGAGCGGTGTGAGCCTGTGGGATCGCTACGACCACTACACCGTCCGCCTGCGTTCCGCGACCGGACTGGAGCCGGGGACGCCGGTGCGCCTGGGCGGCTTGAAGGTGGGCAAGGTGCTCAGCCTGCGCATTCCGCCGGAGGACACGGCCCGCGTGGAGATCACGCTGGGCGTCCGGCAGGGGATCGCTATCCCGCAGGGCACCTGGGCCACGATCGCGACCATGGGGCTTTTGGGGGATCCGTTCCTGCAGCTTTCGACCGAGGCGCACAACACCCAACGCATCCCGCCGGGCAGCCAGATCCCGGGGCGCGACGCCGCTCAGATTGCAGAGCTGTTGCAGCGCCTGCAGAAGGTCGCCGAGAGCGCGGATTCCTTCTTGGCCGATGCGGCCGGGATCTTGAAACAGGACGTGGTGGATCTGGGGCGGCGGTTGAACGAGGTCGCCAAGGTTACCCAGGTGACCGTGGAACACATCGACGCCTTCGTGGCCCCGGCCAACCGTGAACGCGTAGAAAAGATCCTGGCCAACCTCGACCAGGCGGTCCGGGACAGCAGCGGATCGGTCCGGGCGGTGCTGGAGAACCTGACCGCGACCTCCCGCCGGATGGACACGACCATGGAGACGGTGCAGGGGCTGGTGGGGGAGAACCGGGAGGATCTCCGCGAGGCGGTGCGACTGCTCAAGGGGGACCTGGAGGGAGCGGGCAGCCTGCTCACCAGCATGGAGCGGACGCTCCAGGGCGTGGACCAGACCCTGGGCCACGTGGATCGCACCGTCCTGGACAACAGCGACGCCCTGGAAGAGACGCTGGCGAACCTCAGGCGCAGCAGCCAGAATCTCCGCGAACTGACCCAGTCATTGAAGGAGCGGCCCTGGAGCGCGTTTTTCCCGGCCGATCTCCCTGAGAAGCCCGGGATGGATTCGCGCCCCTCGAAGGAGACACGGAAGTGATGCGGACTGCCACGCGCGATGGACTTGGCAAGGCTGTCCGAGGACTGCTGGTCTTCGGTGGAGTCGTGGTGGGCGTACTCCTCCTGGCGGCCTGCGCCGCGGCCCCCGAGATCCGCTACTTCCGGGTGGAGTATCCGCTGCCCGGGCCCTCGGCCAACAGTCCTTTGCCCCTGACACTGGGGATCATGCGCCTTCGTGCCCCCGAGCCGTACCATCAGGAGCGGATCATCTATCGGACCTCGCCGTACCAGGTGCAGTATTACGTCCGTGAGCGATGGGAGTCGCCGCCCGTGGACATGGTGAACGACCGGCTCTTCGACCAGTTCGCGAGGAGCGGGCGCTTCCAGCGCGTGGTGTCGTGGCGCCAGGGAGAGGTGCCAGCCTACCGGCTGGAGCCGCGGCTGCGGCGCTTCGAAGAGCTGGACGAGGGGGACGCCTGGTACGGCCTGGTGGAGCTGGAGTATGAGCTCCTGGACCGGGACGGGCGGAGCCTGTTGCGCGAGGTGGCGAGCCAGCGTGTCCGGGTCGAGGTCCGCAACCCGGAGGGGACGGTCGAGGCGCTGAGCCGCGGCCTGCGGGCGGCGTTGGACGAGGCGGTGTCGAAGACGGCGGCGGCGCTCCGGGACGCGCGACCCTAGGCCGGTCCGCCACAGGCGGATTGGGGCCCATCGGGGACGGGGAAGCGGCCCTTTGCCTCACAGCATCGGGGAGGTACCACATGGCCATCAGCCTGTTGGCCAAGGAGCTGGAGGCGCTGCGGAAGATTAGCACGCCCGGCGTCTGCAACGCCATCGAGACCTTCAACGTGCGACCGCGGAACGAGGGATTCATGACCTCGGACATCCGCTGCCTCTTTCCGGACCTGGGGGTCATGGTCGGCTACGCGGCGACGGCCCGGATCGTGACGGACGAGCCTCCCGTCGAGGGACACCAGGTCTCCCGCCTGGATTGGTGGGATTACCTGCAGGAGATCCCGAAGCCGCGCGTAATCGTCTTCCAGGACCTGGACCGCGTGGTGAAGGGCGCGTACTGGGACGAGCAGACCGCCAACATCCAGAAGGCGCTGGGATGCGCGGGGGTGGTCACCGACGGCGGCGTGCGGGACCTGGACACCATGCATGATCTCGGACTGCACGCGTTCGCGGCCCACCTGCTGGTGTCGCGCGCCTACGTCCACCTGGTGGATTTCGGGATCCCGGTGCGGGTGGGGGGCCTCACGGTCAGCCCGGGGGACCTGCTCCACGGGGACAAGCACGGGGTCACCACCATCCCGTCAGCCATCGCCGCGGAGGTCGCGTCGGCCGCGGCGCGGCTGGAGCGGCAGGATCGGCAGATCGTCGAATTGTGCCAGTCGCCCGACTTCACCCTGGAGACATTGAAAGAGCGCTGGGGAAGGATTCGTGAGATATACTAGCGCCCGGCGGGATGGCGAAGGATGCATGGGCACCCGGAAGGAGTTTTGAACGATGCACCCGATCATCATCCTCGGATCCGGGCCGGCGGGACTGACGGCGGCGCTCTACTCGGCCCGGGCCCATCTCCAACCGCTGGTGGTGGACGGGCACGAGGCCGGCGGACAGCTCACCCTGACCACCATGGTGGAGAACTTCCCCGGCTTCCCCGATGGGCTCATGGGTCCGGACCTGATCGCTTCCATGCGGAAGCAGGCAGAGCGCTTCGGCGCCGGCTTCCGGGGCGGCAGCGCCACGGCGGCGGACCTCAGCCGGCGGCCGTTCCGGATCACCATCGACGAGACCGTGGAGGAGTGCCAGACGCTCATCATCGCCACGGGGGCCTCGGCCAGGCTCTTGGGCCTGGAGTCGGAGCGGAAACTGATGGGCCACGGGGTCTCCACCTGTGCCACGTGCGACGGCTTCTTCTTCCAGGACCAGGAGATCCTCGTCGTCGGCGGCGGCGACTCGGCCATGGAGGAGGCGATCTTCCTGACCAAGTTCGCCAAGCGCGTGACCGTGGTGCACCGCCGGGACAAGCTGCGGGCCTCCAAGGTCATGCAGGACAAGGCCTTCAAGAACCCCAAGATCGACTTCACCTGGGACTCGATCCCGGACGAGATCCTGGATGTGAACCAGGGGAAGGTGACGGGCGTCCGGATCAGGAACCTCAAGACCTCGGCCCTCACGGAGCGGCCGGTGGACGGGGTCTTCATCGCCATCGGGCACACCCCCAACACGCAGATCTTCCGAGGCCTCCTGGAGATGGACGAGGTCGGCTACATCAAGACGTACGAGGGGACCAGGACCAGCGCCCCAGGCGTGTACGCGGCCGGCGATGTGCAGGACCGGGTGTACCGGCAGGCGATCACCGCAGCCGGGTCCGGCTGCATGGCCGCCATCGATGCCGAGCGGTTCCTGGAGCATGCGGGACACTGAGGCCGATTCCGATCTCTGGACGGCCGCGGCGCGGGGGATGGCAGGGGTTCCGGTGGGGGCCCGCGGACACAGGCGCCGAAGTTGCCGCGGCATTCTGATGAATGGCAGGCCGCCGAGCATGCCGATCGCGAGGATGCGGAGAGCATCGCTGGCGTCCTGATCCGCCGCCGCCGGAAGAAGCGTCCAGGGCCTCAGTGGCCTAGAGTGTGGTGACATGGGCGAGACCAAGAAACCTGCGAAGAAGAAGATCCTGATCATCGACGACGACGAGGACTTGTGCGTCCTGGCGACGCACGCCCTCACGCTGGACCGGAGCGACCTGGAGGTCATCAGCGCCAAAGACGGCCCGTCGGGCATCCGGCGGACCCAGGCCGAGCAGCCGGCCGTCATCATCCTCGACGTCATGATGCCCAAGATGGATGGATACGAGGTGTGCCGGCTGTTGAAGGCGGATCCGACGACGCAGGACATCCCCGTGATCATGCTCACCGCCAGCGGCGATCCCCACCTCAACCGGAAGGCCTTCGACGCGGGGGCCGTGGCCTGCCTCACGAAGCCCTACGGGAAGAGCACGCTGGCGAACACCGTGGACATGGCCCTGGCCAGCGGCGAGCGCTCCCGCGGGCGCCCCCACTGATCCGGCCGCTGCCCCCGCTTCCGGCGGGGTTCCGAATCGCGTACACCCGCACGCCCCACTACTCATGAACGCCCTCATCGGCCTGGTCCGAGCCTTGGTCCCGGTGACCCTCACGCTCCACGTCCGCGTCCCCAGCCAGCATGCCTCGGTCCCCGTCCTGGGGGACGAGCGCATGGGCACCGCCACCCTGGTGGACCCACAGGGGCTCCTCCTGACGGTGACCTATGTGGTCATGGGGGGCCGGGAGATCGAGGCCACGTTCCCCGACGGCCGCAAATTCCCGGCGGAGATCGTGGCGCAGGATTTCGAGAGCGGGATCGCCGTGCTCTCCATCCCGGTCCGCGACCGGCCCACGGCAAGCCTGGGGGATTCGCGAGGCCTAGCCGTGGGGCAGGATGTGTTCATCCTGGCGAGCGCGGATCCCACGGCCCGTCGCGTGGGCAGCGGGGTCGTCACGGACCTGGGGCCCTTCGACGCCTACTGGGAGTATATGCTGGATTCGGCCATCCAGACCTCGGCCTTCAATCCCGGCCTGGGCGGCGGGCCCCTGTTCGATACCCGCGGACGCATGCTGGGCGTCACGTCGCTCAATCTGGGCCAGGTGGGTCGCTTCAGCCTGGCGATCCCGGTTCACCTGTTCACCGAGCACCGGGAGGACCTGCTTCGTTTCGGGGGTGTGCCGGGGCGCACGCGGCGAGCCTGGGTCGGATTCTTCGCCCAGCCGACGGAGTCGGGGATCCTGGTGGCGGGGGTGGTCCCGGAGGCGCCGGCCTCCCGCTTTGGGATCCGCGAGGGGGACGTGATCGTGGCGGTCAACTTGCGCGAGGTGGAGACGCGGCCGGAGCTGTACCAGGAGATGTGGAAGCACGAGGCGGGGGCGCCGCTCTCCTTCAGCATCCTGCGCGAGGGCCGGCGCACCACTGTCGAGGTAATTGCGACGGATCGCGCGGAATTCTACCGGTAGATCGGGCCGTCGGCCCGGGCAGGATGTCTCCGGCCCGGGTCGCCGTGCGGAAGGGCGGAGGGCGGGCATGCCATCTGCGATCTCAGCGGAACGGCTGCGGGGAATCCTGGACATCGGCCGGTTGGCCAACGCCGAGACGGATCTCGGAGGCCTGATCGACTTGGTCACGCGGCAGACGTGTTCCCTGCTGGAGGCGGAGCGGGGGTCGCTGTACGTGTTGGACAGGGAGGCGGGCGACCTGCACACAACCATGGCCATGGGGCTTCCGGGCAAGGCCATCCGCCTGAAGCTGCATCAGGGCGTGGCCGGCCTGGTGGCGGCCGCCGGCGAATCCATCGTGGTGGACGACGCCTACGCCGACCCCCGCTTCTACCGGGGCGTTGACGAGGCGACCGGCTATCGCACCCGCACGATCCTGTGCGTCCCCATCAAGAGCCAACGCGGGGATGTGCTGGGGGTGCTGGAACTTCTGAACAAGCGCACCGGCAACTTCACGCCGGAGGACGAGGAAACGCTCCTCCTCCTCGCCCCCCAACTGGGCGTCGCCCTGGCCAACGCCCGGCTCTACGACGGGCTCCGCACCAGTGTGGACCGGCTCTCCCGCCTGATGAAGGTCGGGGCCGCCATCAGTTCCGAGCTGGACCTGGACGCCCTCCTCCGGACCATTTCGCAGACGACGTCCCACCTCCTCGGCGCGGAACGGAGCACCGTGTTCCTGGTGGATCGGTCCCGGAACGAACTGTGGTCACGGGTGGCCGAGGGGCTGGACCGGCAGGAGATCCGCATCCCCCTCGCCGCGGGCATCGCGGGGACGGTGGCCAGCTCGGGAACCCCGATCCGGATCAGCGATGCCTACACCGACCCGCGCTTCAACCCCGAAGTGGACAAGCGCACGGGCTACCGCACCCGCAATATCCTGTGCGCGCCAATGCGGAACGCCCGGGGGCAGGTGATCGGGGTCTTCCAGGTCCTGAACAAGCGGGGCGGGGATTTCTCTGCGCTGGACGAGCAGCTCCTGGCGAGCCTGTCCTCCCAGGCGGCCGTGGCCGTGGAGAACGCCCAGCTCTATGATGAGGTCCAGCGGGCTTACACGCAGCTTCAGACCCTGGACAGGATGAAGTCGGACTTCCTCAACAGCATCTCCCACGAGCTGCGCACTCCCCTGGCCCCCATCCTTGGGTACAGCGACATCCTGCTCTCCGGCAGCATGGGACTTTTGCCGCCGAACTGCGTCCGGGCCGTGCAGGCGATCTCGACCAGCGCCAAGCGGTTGCTATCTCTCGTCGAGAGCCTGCTGCTCTTCGTCCGTCTGGACGAGGGGGAGATGGCGCTGAACCGGGAACCCGTGGACCTCCCCCCCCTGGTCGCCCTGGTGATGGAACCGTTCCAAGTCAAAGCCGTCGAGCGTAAGCTGAGCCTCACCAACGAAGTGGCGGGGGGCGTTCCTGCGGTCATGGCGGACCGGCAAGAGCTGATCATGGCCCTCACGCACCTGGTGGACAACGCGACCAAGTTCACGCTGGCCGGCGGGCGAGTGACGGTGAGGGCGCGGCCGGTGGCCGCCGAGGATGGAAGCATGCTCGTGGAGATCGCCGTGCAAGACACCGGCATCGGCATCCCGGCCGAGCTCCACGCCAAGATCTTCGAGCGGTTTTACCAGGTGGACAGTTCGACCACGCGGCAGTTCGGGGGCGTGGGCATCGGCCTGGCCGCGGTCAAGCAGATCGTCGAGGCCCACGGCAGCCGTGTGCTGGTGGAGAGCGAGCCGGGGAAGGGCTCGACCTTCCGGTTCCATCTGCCGGTCGCCACTTAGCCCGGTTCATTCATGTTCGGCAATCTTGCCTCGCACGGCAAAAAACGCCGCGCAAGGCATGTGAACCCTCCGCCCGGCATCCAGGACGGCTTCTCGGCGAGCGGCGTGGCGGGGGACGAGGTGCGCGCGGTGGGGGTGGAATTCGGCGTGGCCTGGTCGGCGTAAGGGGGGGTGCCTATGACCGCCAGGCGGTCGCAAGCGCGCGTCCACATCCGACCGATGACGACGCGCGATTTAAAGCAGGCCGTCGCCATGGAAGCCGCTTGCTTCGGCGCCGACGCGTGGCCGCAGCAAGCCTTCAGGGAGCTGCTGCGGGTATTCGGCCAGGGCGGGCCAACCCGGGGCGGCCTGTGGGTCGCCGAGGATTCCGGCAGCGGAGAGGTGCTGGGCTACGTCGGGATCGAGGTGAGCGCCCTCTGGGGTGAGGCGGATATCATCAACATTGCCGTGGCGGCACAGCATCGGCGCCGAGGGGTGGGCCGAGCCCTCCTGGAATGGATCATCCGCCGCTGCCGGCGGAGCGGAATCGAGCTCCTGTGGCTTCGCGTGCGGGCGTCCAACCGATCCGCCCAGCGGTTCTATCGCAGCACGGGCTTCGACCAGCGCGGCAAATTCACCGGCTACTACCGCGACCCGGACGAGGCTGCCGTCCTCATGGCCACGGACCTGGCCGAGAGGCAAGAGGAGTAGCCACCGGGGCACGGAGGGCTCGGAAAAGCGGCCGATAGGCACGCCAAGGGGGCGGAGTAGACTCAAGAGACTTTACGAGGGATCAACTCCCATCCCAGCAGGCAGGGGGCGATAGGGCGTCCTGGGTGGCGTAATACCGCGCACGGTTGATGGCCCTTTACCGGGAGCCCCTGCTGTATTTTGGTACGGTATGCTCGGTTACGCTAGGGTCGCAACGATCAAAAAGGTCGTTCGGGAGAAACGAAAAGAAGTTGAATTACTCTACCACGTCCCCCTGATGTCGCCTTCGGCCTGAGCTCGGGGAGGCGCCTGTGGGCTGGAGCTTGACTCGGCGAAGGAAGGTGGTAGAGTCTGAGAGCCGAGAGAGGAAAGACGCTGGTGGAGTGGGGGGATCTCTCGGCCGATTCGACGCGGGGGGAGCAATCTGAACCAAGAGGCGAGAGAGGATGCGGTGACCTAACCAGCAGTGAAACCGGGGCGAGGCGGATGCCTGGGGGAGGTGCGTCATGGCGATGGTGAAGCGGTTGCAGGAGTTCCTCGATTCCCGCGGCGTCAAATACGAAGTCAGCCCGCACCGGGAAGCATTCACCAGCCAGGAGATCGCCGCTGCCAGTCACGTCTCCGGCAGGGCCATGGCCAAGGTGGTCATCGTCAAGCGTGGCACGGGGATGCTGATGGCGGTCCTGCCGGCCGCATGCAGGGTGGGTGTGGATTGTCTCGAGAAAATCTTCGGCATGCCGGGAATCACCATCGCCCGCGAGCAGGAGTTCGCCGGGCTGTTCCCCGACTGTGACACGGGGGCGATGCCGGCCTTCGGGAATCTCTACGGCCTCGAGGTGTACGTAGACGAGGAGCTGGCCAAGGTCCCCCGGATCGTCTTCCAGGCGGGGAACCACCAAGAATTGGTGACCATGGACTACGCCGACTTCGCCCGCCTGGTCCGGCCCAAGGTGGCCGAGTTCTGTTCGCACAAGTGAGGGACGCACGCGCCGCATTCTCCCTGTCTGTATTCCCAAGAACACCACGGCCTGTACTCCGGCCGTGGTTTCTGTTTTCATCATAGCGTCCAGTGCATTCTTCCTTAGGCCTTGGCGTCTTAGCGGTTGAGCAGAGGAGGTCTTTGCATGCGCGGACAGCCGGTGAGCGCCTCGAACGTGATCCTCTCGCGTGTCATGCATCCAAACGACGCCAGCTTCATGGGGACGGTGCACGGCGGGGTCATCCTGCGCATGCTCGACGAGGCGGGCGGTATGGCCGCCTTCCGCCACGCGAGGAAACCCGTGGTCACCGCGGCCATTGACAGCATGAGCTTCCTGGCGCCCGTGTACGTCGGGAATCTCGTCACGGCCAAGGCCTCGGCCAACTCGGTAGGCAGGACCTCGATAGAGGTCGGGGTGCGGGTGGAGGCGGAGGATCTTCTGACCGGGAAGGTGGCCCACACCGCCTCCGCATACCTCGTGTATGTGGCAGTGGATCGGCGGGGGAAGCCCCTCCGCGTTCCTCCCCTCGTCACGACGACGGCCGAGGATCGGCGGCGGATGGCTGCGGCGGAGCGGCGGCGCAAGGCCCGCGCCGCGCGCCGGATGGCGGGCCACGGCAGCCGGTAAGGGGCACCGGACAATGTCCGGGAGGACGATCTTGCGGGCTGGACGTTATCCTGTCAGTGTTGGTATGATGCCCCCCCAAAAGGCTGGGACGCGTGGAGGCGAGGAGGCAGGGCAGTTCGAGGCGTTCCAGCATCCTAGCCTGCCAGCATGCCAGCGTTTTTTCGATTCACAGGAGGATTCCCGATGGTCTCCCTCGAGGACCTGAAGGCTCTGGCCATTCCCGCCCAGACAAAGATCGTCCTGCTGGTCCTGGATGGTCTCGGTGGGTTGCCGCGCGCGGGCGACAGCAAGACGGAGCTGGAGGCGGCCCGCACTCCGAACCTGGATGCGCTGGCGGCCACGGGCAACCTGGGGCTGGCCGATCCCGTGGCCCCCGGCATCACGCCGGGTAGCGGACCCGGCCACCTCGGCCTCTTCGGCTACGACCCGCTCCAGTACCGGATCGGGCGCGGCGTCCTGGAGGCGGTCGGCATTGACCTCACGTTGACCGAACGCGACCTGGCCGCCCGCGGCAATTTTTGCAGCGTGGATGCGGCCGGCCTGATCACCGACCGGCGGGCGGGTCGCATTCCGACCGATGTGTGCGCCCGCCTCGCGCAACTGCTGGAGAAGATCAGGGTCCCGGGCGTGGAGTTGATCGTGCGGCCGGTGCGGGAGCATCGCTTCGTGGTGTTGTTCCGAGGCGAAGGCTTGAAGGAGGGCCTGTCGGAGACGGACCCGCAACAGGTCGGCAAGGCGCCGCTGCCGGTCCACGCGGAGGTGCCACAGGCCAAGCCCGCAGCCGACATCGCCAACCAATTTGTGGCCGAGGCCAAGCGGGTGCTGGCTTCCGAGCATCCGGCCAACATGGTCCTCCTGCGCGGCTTCTCCAAGTATCCCCGCCTCCCGAAGCTTACGGACATCTACGGTGTGCGGGCGGCTGTCATCGCGGTGTATCCCATGTACCGGGGCCTGGCCAAGCTGGTGGGGATGCAGGCCGTGAAGACCGGGGACACCGCCGCCGATGAGATGGCGGCCCTGGAATCGGTGTATGCCGACTTCGATTTCTTCTTTGTCCACGTGAAGAAGACCGACAGCGCCGGCGAGGACGGAAACTTCGACAGGAAGGTGTCCGTCATCGAGGAGGCGGATGCACAGATCCCGCGGCTTCTCGGGCTCAAGCCCGACGTCCTGGTGGTGACGGGCGATCACTCGACGCCGGCGGCCTTCAAGGCGCACAGTCTGGCATCCGGTGCCGGTGCTGCTTCACTCGAAGTGGTGCAGGCCGGATGGCGCGCCGCGCTTCACCGAGCGGGAGTGCCGCACCGGCAGCATCGGCCACGTCCGCGCGGCGGAGCTGATGCCGCTCGTCATGGCGCACGCCGAGCGGCTGACCAAGTTCGGGGCGTGAAAGGCCCGGAGGAGGACTCAAAGCAATCCGCAGATTTCGCAAATTACGCAGATTTCATTCCGGAAGGGACTCCGAAAAGAATCTGCGTGAATCTGTGTAATCTGTGGATCCGGTGGTTCAATGGTGCGGTTTCTGGCGGTGGCGGATATTCATAGTGGCCGGGCGGCGATCCGGGCCATCTGCGACGAGGCGGGCCGGCACGCCCCGGATGCCATCATTGTCGCCGGCGACCTGACGACCTACGGGGACGCGGCCGAGGTTCGGCGGGTGCTGGACAGCCTGCCGGGCCGGATCCTGGCGATCCCGGGAAACCTGGATGTGGCGCAGGCGTTCGAGGCGGGCATCGCCAAGAGTCATGCCGAGAGCCTGCCCGGAAAGCGCATCGAGATTAACGGCGTGAGTATTGTCGGTCTGTCGAGCCGCGCCGTCCCGCAGGCCACGCCGTGTGACGTCCTGGTCCTCCACGAGCCGCCGTGGGGGATGCTTGATGACGTGGGCGGGGGGCGGCACATCGGCTTCCGCGAGCATCTGGACGCGCTGCAGCGAATCCGGCCGAAGGTCTTGTTATGCGGCCACTGCCACGAGGCCCCCGGCATAGTGATCCACGAGGGGACCACTGTGGTGAACTGCACCGTGGGCAACGGCGGCCGCGGCGCCCTCGTAGAGATTGACGGCGACCACGCTGTGGTGCGGCTGTTGTAGCGTCGCCGGGACGAGTGGAGAACGCCAGGCAATGCGCCGCGATCTGAAGGATCGGGTGGCCGTGATCACGGGCGCCTCCAGCGGAATCGGGCGGGCGGCGGCGCTGGCCTTTGCGCGAGAGGGCGTGCGGGTCGTCTTGGGCGCCCGGCGCACGGACCGGCTGCACGAGGCGGCCGAGGCCATCCAGCGGGCGGGAGGGAAGGCTCGCGCCCTTCAGACCGACGTGACCCGGCCGGAGGACGTCCGGCGCCTGGTCGGCGAGGCGGTGGCGGCTTTCGGCCGACTGGACATCCTGGTGAACAACGCGGGGCTGGGATACTTTGGTCGGCTGGAATCCATGTCCGTGGAGGAAGTCCGGCACCTCTTCGAGGTGAATGTCATGGGCACGATCTATGGCATCCAGGCCGCCGTGCCCATCATGCGATCGCAGGGTTCAGGACACATCATCAATATTTCCTCTGTCGTGGGGAAGCGGGCGACGCCCGGCAGCGGGGTGTATTCCGCCACGAAGTTCGCCCAGGTGGCCCTGTCCGAGTCGCTCCGTCTGGAGGTCGCCGACGCGGGCATCGACGTGAGCGTCATCTGTCCGGTCTCGACCACGACCGAGTTCTTTACGGTCGCAAGAGCCCGCTCGCCCGTGAAGCATGATCCGACCAGCCCGGTCTACTCGGCGGAGCAGGTGGCGGAGATCATCCTGCGCTGCGCCCGCCGGCCCCGGGCCGAGGTGATGGTCTATCCGCCGGTGCGCCTGATGGTGGTCCTGAACGCCGTGTGGCCGGGGCTGGTGGATCGCATCCTGGCGGCGTACTGGAAGAAGGTACGTTCTGGATTGTGACATACGGTTCGACAGCTTCCTCGTGACCGGCTGCGGATGGGAGGATTCATGGGTGCAGATGGGGGTGCCATGCAGTGGGCGTCAACGATGCTCCAGGAGATCTGGAAGGAGAACGCCGCGGCTCGCGAGGCGCTGTTGGCCGAGGTCCGCGGATTGTCCGAAGCGCAGCTCGCGTTTCAGCCCGCGCCCCGCAAGTGGTCCATCGGCGAGATCCTGGATCACCTGTCGTTAGCGGAACGGAGCATCGCGCGTGTGGCCTCCCGGATCCTGCAGCAGGCGGCGGGCCGCGGCCTCATCGGTGAGCCGGGCAGCATGGAGCCACCGCCGCACCGGCTCGACCGAGAGATGTTCGATGCGCCAGCCGCCGCGCCCGAGTCCGTCCTTCCCTCGCCGGGACGGCCGATCACGCACCTCCTCTCCAGCCTCGGGGAGAGCCGGGAGCGCCTCTTGGAGGTCAGCAGCCGTGCGGATGGCCGGGTGGTCGGGAACGTCACGATCCGCCACTTCCAGCTCGGCGACCTGCACTTCTATCAATGGCTGGCCCTGGAGGGGGCCCACGAGTCGAAGCACCTGGCCCAGATCCGCCGGATCAAGTCGCATCCCAAGTTCCCCAAGAGCTGATCGGCGCGCGGATACGGGCGAGCCCGTGACTGGAAAACGCCAATGGCCTCGACGCTTCTCGCCATCCTGTTTCCACCGACGACCCGGCACATCCCCGGCGAGCGGGGGATCAACATCGCCCTGCGGACCGCGCACCTCATGACCTCCGGCATCCTGCTGGGGGGGCACGTTTTCGAGATCCCCGCGTACCAACTGATCCTGTTCCTCTACCTCACCATTGCCAGCGGCATCGGCCTGATCCTCTTGGAGCTGTACAATTCCTGCCGCTGGATCTACCTGGGCAAGGGCGTCATGGTGATCCTGAAGCTGGCGGTCGTGATCGCGACCGGTGTCTGGTGGGAGCATCGGGTCGTGCTCCTGCTGCTCGCGGTCCTGATCAGCTCGGTCGGATCGCACATGCCGGCCCGATTCCGGTACTACTCGTTCCTCCACGGTCGCGTCATCGTGGACCCGCCCAAGGCGCCGGTCGGCACCTCCCTGTCAGCCTGGCGCCGGTGAAGTCGGGCGGCGCCATATCCTCTTCCGGAACACGTCGATGGATTATCGGCGGCTGCACGATTGGGACGTCTCACCGCAGGAAGCGGTCCGGATCCAGCAGGACCTTCGCGCGCGGCTCATCGTCCGCGATGAGGCTTCGGCTCCGTTTCGAACCATCGCGGCCATGGACGTCTCCTACGATAAGCGGTCGCCGTGGCTGTTCGCCGCCGTCGTGATCATGCGGCTCCCCGGTTTCCAGGTCGTGGAGACGGCCGGCGTCCGCGCCCAGGCGCGGTTCCCCTACATCCCGGGGCTTCTGTCCTTCAGGGAATCGCCGGCCGGCCTTCAGGCGTGGGAGCGGCTCACCACCCGGCCCGACTGTCTGATCTGCGACGGCCACGGCTACGCCCATCCGCGGCGGTTCGGCTTTGCCTGTCACTTCGGCCTGCTCGTGGACCTGCCGACCATCGGGTTCGCCAAGAGCGTCCTCGTGGGACGCTTTGATCCGCCCGGAGCCGGCCGGGGGAGCGTGAGCGACCTCGTGGATGCGGGCGAGATGATCGGGGCGGCCGTCCGGACCCGGGAGGGCGCGGAGCCCGTCTTCGTCTCGGTCGGACACCGGATCAGTCTGGCGAGGGCCGTGGCCACCATTTTAGCGTGCACGGCCGGATATCGGATCCCGGAGCCGGCCCGCCGGGCGCACGCCTTGGTGAATCGCCTGCGTGAATCGGGCGCCGAACCTGCAGGCACCAAGGACCTGTTCGAGCCGCAGCCGTAAGGGCGTTGATGCGTTTCGTCACGCGCGACTCCGGGTGATGGAAGGGGGCGCCTTCGAGTTTCGGATTGACCCGCGGAGTGTACTCGCCTACCCTCTCGGAAAGCCCCTCGGGATCTTTCGCCTCGAATCTACCGATGCTTCGTTACGCCGAGCCGGGGGCAGATGACCTGTACAGGACAGGTGCTGCAGAGCGGGGAGATGGGCTTGCAGAGGTTCTGCCCGAAGGTGGCCAAGAGGTCGTTGTAGGGAATCCAGTGGCGGCGCGGCAGGAGCTTGCGGAGGGCGAACTCGGTCTCCTCCGGGATCTTGGTACTCACGATTCCGAGGCGGTTGCTGATCCGGTGGACGTGAGTGTCCACGCAGATGCCGGGCTTGCCGTAGCCGATGGTGATGACGAGATTGGCCGTCTTCCGGCCCACGCCCTTCAGGCCGAGGAGCCTCTCCAGATCGTCCGGGACCTTGCCGCCGTGCTCCGCGAGCAGGGTGCGGCACAGTCCCTTGATCGTCCGGGCCTTGGTGCGGTAAAACCCAGCCGGGTAGATGGCCCGGGCGATGCGGGCCGCGGGCAGCCTCACCATGGCGCGCGGCGTCCTGGCCAGGCGGAACAGGCGGGCGGATGCCTCGGCGGTCACCTCGTCCTTGGTCCGCAGGCTGATGAGGCACGCGATCAGGACGCGGAACGGATCGCGGGAATCCTGCGCCACGGCGCCGACGGCCGTGGGGTTCCACTGCCGGCTGGTGCGCGTGAGCGTCCGGACGATCCGATCAATGTCGCCAGCGGTCCTGGCCATGTCTCTCTGCTCCGGATGGGGCGAGCGGGTGCGGCTGAAGGGTCACCATTATATCACGAGAATGCAGGAGGACGGTGACCGATGCGAATCTTCTTCGCGGGGGCGGCGCGCGGCGTGACCGGGTCGCAACACGTGCTGGAGTTCGACGGGACGCGCCTTCTGCTTGACTGCGGGCTGTACCAGGGCCGGCGCAAGGAGGCCAGCGAGCGCAACCGGCACCTGCCCTTCGATCCGCGCCAGGTGGACGCCATGGTCCTGTCGCACGCCCACATCGATCACTCTGGCAATATCCCCACGCTGGTGAAGCAGGGGTTCCGGGGGACCATCACCTGCACGCCGGCCACCCGCGACCTATGCAGCGTCATGCTGCGGGACGCGGCCCACATCCAGGAGGCGGACGCCGACTTCATGAACCGGAAGCACGCGGACCAACTGGAGGAGCCGGTGGTCCCCCTCTACGACGAGGCCGACGTCCTGAAGGCGCTGAAGCAGTTCCGCACCCTGGCCTACCACCAGCCGGCTCTGGTGCTGCCCGGCGTCCTCTGCACCCTGCTGGACGCGGGGCACGTCCTCGGGTCGGCCATCGTCCAGTTGGACATCGACCGGGCGCCGGACCGGCTGCGCCTGGTGTTCAGCGGGGACCTGGGCCGGCGGAACATGGCCATCCTGCGCGATCCGGAGATCCCGGAGCCGCCCGACGTCCTGATCATGGAGAGCACGTACGGCGACCGTCTGCACGCGCCCATGGCCGGGATGGAGGCGCAGCTGGCGGACGTGATCAACCGGACGGTCGCCCGCAAGGGGAAGATCCTGGTCCCCAGCTTCTCCCTGGAACGCACCCAGGAGTTCGTCTACGCCCTGCACCGGCTCGCGCTGCGGAAGGCGATCCCGCCCATCCCGATGTACGTGGACAGCCCCCTGTCGGTCCGGATCACCGAGATGTTCAAGCTGCACCCGGAGTGCTTCGACGAGGAGATGCATGCTTTCATGCGGTCAAACGGCGATCCCTTCGGATTCGAGAACCTGACCTACATCAGCACCCTGGAGGACTCCAAGGCCCTGAACGACCGGGAGGGCCCCATGATCATCATGGCGGCCTCGGGGATGTGCGAGGCGGGGCGCATCCTCCACCATTTGCGGAACGGCATCGAGGACGCGCGGAACACCATCCTGATCATCGGGTTCCAGGCCAAGAACACCCTGGGGCGGAAGATCGCCGACCGGGCCCCGGCGGTGCGGATCTTCGGCGTGGAGCACTCGCTGGAGGCGGAGGTGGTGGTGCTGGACGCCTTCAGCGCCCACGCGGACCGGGACGACCTGCTGGATTTCGTGCAGGGATGCCGGTTGTCGCTGCGGAAGCTCTTCCTGGTCCACGGGGAAGAAGAGCAGATGACACCCCTGGGCCAGCGCCTGACGGCGATGGGGATCCCGGCGTCCAGGCGCCGATGCTGGGCGGGTTCGCCCGGGTCTGAGAGTGTGTGAAGAGATCGTTGCCGGGCCGAGAGCCCGACTGTAACCTGTTGATTCTCCGTGGGTGAAAAATGCACTTGGCGCCGATTCGCCGATATTTTCACACACTCTGAGGTGCGCAGGCCGCGACCCCCTCTCCCGGATTGACTTTTTCCTCCTTCCCTCATAATCTTCCTGCGGCGTCCCTGCCCGTGGGCCCGCCGCGGCGACGCGGGGCAGCCCCGTTCGTCGGCATGCATCACGGTCCATCGCAAACCTGTCGATCAGAATCCGGAGACGCCGGCCCTGGCTCGGACTCGATCCGACGTCCGGACCAACCCGTATCTCACAAGAGGACATCGCATGACAGAGCCATTGCACTTTCTGACGTTCGGCCCGCATCCCGACGACGCCGAGATCGGGACGGGGGCGTTTCTGCTGAAGATGAAGAACCGCGGGTACCGCACCGGCATGGTCATCCTGACCGAGGGTGAGATGGGGAGCGGCACTCCTGATATCCGGCGCGAGGAGACGCGCCGGGCGGCGCAGGACCTCAAGCTGGACGCTATGGAGGTCCTCGACATGGGGGACACGCGCCTCGAGGACTCGCATCCGAATCGCGTCACCGTCGCGTCCATCGTCCGGAAGTACCGGCCGGAGATCGTGCTGGCCCCCTACTACGGCATCGAGCCGGGCCGCGGCCGCGGCCATTCGGATCACATCACCTGCGGGCACCTGGTGACGCACGGGGTCAACTTCGCCCACCTGGAGAAGTTCCCGGCCGAGGGCCGCCCCCATGCGGTGAAGAAGATCCTGTACTACTTCCTCCCGCCGTTTCTGAAGCCGACCCTCATTGTCCCCGTGGACGACGAGTTTCCCCAGGCCATTCAGGCCCTGGCCAACCATAAGTCGCAGTTCGACCGGCCGGATCGGCCCAAGTTTTTCCCCACCCGGCTGGAGGCCAATGCGGGCTACCTGGGGGCGCAAATCGGGGCGAGGTTCGGTCAAGCCTTTTACGTTCAGGATCCCCTGAAGATCGAGGATCCGCTGTCGCTCTTCGCCTGAGGCGCGCCGACTTCACACCCGACGGGCCGGCGGGGTCCTCCGGCCGCCCGAGGCGGCATTCCAGCATGCGTCTGCAAAAGCGGTTGGCGCAGATCGGAGTCCTGTTTCTGGCGGTCTTCACGGCCGGCACCATCGGCTTCATCCTGGTCGAGGGCTGGTCCTTGATGGACGCCCTCTACATGACCACTATCACTCTATCCACGGTGGGCTTCCAGGAGGTGCATCCCCTCAGCACGGGCGGCCGCCTGGTGGCCATGGCGCTGATCCTGGGCGGCACCGGCTCGCTCGCCTACGGGCTGAGCGTGGTGACCGCGTTCATCGTTGAAGGCGAGCTGAAGGATATTCTGGGGAAGCGACGAATGGAAAAGGCGCTGGCACGGCTAAACGGGCACGTGATCGTTTGCGGAGCGGGCGAGACGGGGAAGCACGTCGTCGAGGAACTTCTGAAGACCGGGACCCCTTGTGTGGTGATCGAACAGAACCTCGCCCGGTGCAAGCATCTGGAACGGTTTGGCCCGATCCCCGTCATTGAGGGGGATGCGACCGACGGGGTGGTCTTGACCCGGGCCCGCATCGGGCAGGCGCGGGGATTGATCGCCACGCTGCCCTCGGACAAGGACAACCTCTTCGTGATCCTGACGGGGCGAGAATTGAATCCGAACATCCGCATCGTCAGCCGACTCATCGAGGACGAGAGTCTTCCGAAGCTGCGGAAGGCGGGGGCGGATGCCGCGGTCTCCTCGAACCAGATCGGCGGCCTGCGGATGGTCTCCGAAATGATTCGACCCCGGGTGGTCTCTTTCCTGGACTCGATGCTCAGGGATCCCCACCGCGTCCTGCGGGTGGAGGAGGCCGAGGTGGTCGCCGGCTCCCCGGTGGTGGGCAAGACGTTGGCCGAGCTCGATCTCATCAACCGGGTGGGGTTGGTGGTCATCGCGAAGCGGCAGGGACCCGACGGGGATTTCGAATACAACCCGAGGCCCTCCTCACCTCTCAACGCTGGAGATTTCCTGATCGTCTGCGGCGAGCCGGGGCAGGTGGAGGCGTTGCGGGAGGTGCTGGCCAAGGGATAGAGGCAGTCGATTGGTCAACTGGTGGATGCGTCGACTTGGAGAAGATCCAGACTCAGGGTTTCGCAGACGGCTTCGCCGGGGGAATGGTTGTGAGGGAACTGAGAGCGTGGAAGCGGCTGGGAACGCGGGCGCTGTATCGGCAGGCTCACATCGTGGTGAGGGAGGACGCGCTCGAGCTGCCCGACGGGCGTGAGAAGGTCTATCCGGTCATGGCCCTGGGGGCCAGCGTCGGCATCCTGCCCTTTCTCCCGGATGACCGCGTGATCCTCGTCCGGCAATACCGCCACGTCACCCAAGACTTCTCGTGGGAGATCCCCGGCGGAGGGATCCTGCCGGGGGAGCCGCCAGAAGAGGCGGCGCAGCGGGAACTCCGAGAGGAGGCGGGCTACCGCGCCGGCCGCCTGCGACGCCTGGGGGGATTCTGGCCGAACAACGCGTACCTGGACGAGGTCATTTACATCTTCGTGGCCGACAGGCTGGTCGCCGACCCGCTGCCGGCCGACCAGGACGAGGAGCTGGAGATCCGCGCATTCCCCTCCGACGAGGCCCTGGCCATGGCGCAGGACGATCGGATCTCCTGCGGCCTCACCAAGCTGGCGATCCTGTGGGCGGCCGTCGAGGGGCGCGACCGAGGGAAGCCGTAGCCGGTGGATCGAGGCGTCCGGACCGGCAACCCCCGGCTTGAGGCCGGGGGCGGGTAAAAGAGGAAGGGGACCTGGAGGTGCCATGCGCTTCGACGGGAAGGTGGCCATCGTCACGGGGTCCTCGGATGGGATCGGGAAGGCGGCGGCGCTGCTCTTCGCCCGCGAGGGCGGGCAGGTAGTCCTGAACGCCCGCGGGATGGAACGTCTCGAGACGGCGCAGGCCGCAGTCCAAGCGGTGGGGAAGCCGCCCGTCGTCGTGGCGGGAACCGTCACCGATCCAGCCGTGGTGGAGCGGCTCGCCGGCGAGACGCTCCGGCAGTTCGGACGGATCGACATCCTGGTCAACAACGCCGGGGGCGGCACCAACCTCCGCTTCCTCGAAGAGGTGACCGAGGAGGACTGGGACTACACGGTGGGCTCCAACCTGAAGAGCGCGTTCCTGTGCTGCAAGGCCGTGGCACCGGCGATGCAGCGGCAGCGGTCCGGCCAGATCGTGAACGTCTCGTCGGTGGCGGGCCGCAACGTGAGCCGGCTGTCGGGTCCCCAGTACAGTAGCGCCAAAGCGGGACTGCTGGGCCTCACCCGACACCTGGCGCAGGACCTGGGGCCGTTCGGCATCACGGTGAACGCCGTCGCGCCCGGCCCCACCCTGGTGGACCGCGTAGCCAAGAAGTGGGCGCTCCGACCCGACGACGATCGGGCCCGCATCCTGGCCAACATCCCGCTGGGGCGCCTGGGGAAGCCCGAGGAGGTGGCGACGGTGATCGCCTTCCTGGCCTCGGATGATGCGGCGTACGTGACGGGGGTGACGATCGATGTGAACGGCGGGAGCTTCATGTCCTAGGGCGGAGAGGTGAATAGGCAAGCTGGCGAGGGATATCGGCTGATGCCGAAGCGATCCAAGGAACCGGTTTCCATCTCGGATGAGTCGGTGACGTATGTGATCGGGGACATCCACGGGTGCCTGCGGCCGCTCAAGCGCCTGCTGGCCAAGATCGCGCCCCGGCCCGGCGACGAGGTAATCTTCATCGGCGACTACATCGACCGGGGCCCCCAGTCCCGCGAAGTGGTGGAGTACCTGCTCACGCTCCCGTACCCCTGCGTCTTTCTGCTGGGAAACCACGAGAAGATGCTGCTGGATTACCTGTCCGGCAACGACGGTGGGATCTACCTGCCCAACGGGGGCCTCGCCACGCTGCGAAGCTATGGGGGCGACTTCACCAGCATCCCTCCGGCCCACATCAGCTTCTTCCGCGCCCTGCGACCGATGTACGAGACGCCCGAGTTCCTCTTCGTCCACGCGGGCATCCGCCCCATGCTGGCGCTGGACAAGCAGAAGCTGGACGACCTGGTGTGGATCCGGCAGGAGTTCTTCAATTTCATCGGCCGGTTCCCCAAGCCGGTCGTGTTCGGGCACACGCCCCTGCGCCAGGTGCTGCTCGCGCCCGACCGGATCGGCATTGACACCGGCTGCGTGTACGGCGGGAAACTCACCTGCCTGAAGCTCCCTTCCCGCGAGGTCATCCAGGTCGCCGGCTGGCGCGGCTAACCCGGGACTCTCTTCGCAGTACGACCATCTTATCATCGCCGGGAAGGCAGGTGAAGCGCCTGGGGGCGGATTCCTTCTCCTTCATCAGGTCTACACGGGATCGGGCTCGGAGAACGGGGGTACATGGATCGCTGGGGGTCGCCCAAAGCGGCCCCAGAGATGTCCGAGCGATGCAGGCAGCCTACTTGCGGATCCCCTCTCCCTTGATGCGCTTCGTTCTTCCCTTCTCGATGTGTCCCCGAAAGAACGCCTCTGTAAAGTGGCGTTCCATCTTTCTCCATAGGCCGGCTTTGCGAAGAAGCGCCTCGAAGGAGAGCCCTCGGTCCGCGTGGTCCATCATGGCCAGCGCCTGGATGGCCATTTGGTCAGCCGAACAGAAGAGAATCTCCTCTTCACTCCTACGAGTGATCGCCAAGGCCTCTAACTCACCCTCATGGAGGCCATCAACAAACGCCCGATCGAACACTCGCTGCACACCACGCATCTCGGAGGCCTCTGCGCTCAGCTCCTCCAGTCTGCCCGAGTCAATGTCCTCCCGGAGGTTCAGTGGGAGAGTACTCTTGCCGATTTCGACGAAGAGAGCCTCGTCCCGGGCGATTATCGAGGGGACCGCGATGCGGACCTTCTGCAGGAGTGGCTGCCAGATCCCCTGCCGGTGGGCCTCAAAGATGACATTCGCATCAAGCAGTATGAACAGCGGTGCTGTAGTCCGCGGTCTCGTCAAGGCCGTATTCCATGAGGTGAGCCGGAAGCCCCGGCAAGCTGGTCTCCAGGTACTGAGCTAGCCTGGATCTGGACAGCCTTCCCTTCTGGTACGCGAGGAACGCTAGCCGCACAAACCGCTCAGGCAGCGGCGACGGATCCCACCACCTTCCACGCATGGATGCGCGGTCGAGGTCGCGAAACTCGTCGTTTTCGAGCAACTTCTCCACGATGTCCTTCTCAAGGCGCTTTAACGTATACAGCCTCCAGAGCAGCGCCTCTGTGGATACGTCAAACTCCCTGGCGAGACCAATGAGGTCAGCATAGCTGATCTTCCGTTTGGAAACCCGCTTATCGAGTTCCGGTATGACCAGTTCGGCCGGGAGGAGCAGGCTAGACGAGAACGCATTTGCAAGCCTGTCCATCTGCTTCTCCAGACCAGGATCTTTCTGGACCTTGTCTGGTGGGAATGAGCCCCAAGTGATGATGTGGAAGAGCTCATGGCCAAAGTTAAAATTCCGGCGCCATGGCGCTTCCGACGAATTCATCAAAATGGCGGCTCCGAAGTCTCCAACGACACAGGCGGCAGATCCTTCTCTCCCCAGATCCATGTACCATACCTGGATGCCGTACCGTTCCTCGAGGATTGGGATCAAAGCGGCAGCGGGCCGAGCCCCTAGGCCAAGCTGCTGCCAGACTTCATGGGCTAGACCCTGAGCGTGGCCCCAATCAAATGATGTCGGATCCGCTTGGACTTTCGGGAGAGGAAGGTGGGATTCCGTACCTACTGCATTCGCCACGTGGGCGTATCGTCGACAGTGTTCAAGGAACGTTCCCTCCCGGTCCTCGTTGGCCTCGACGGGCTGGTTCCGCCACATTACCACTGGGTCAGGGCCGGGTGCCGTGTCCGCGAGGAGGTCCGTCATGGACATCCGGAGAGCTTTTGCCAGCCGGACAAGCTCCCACGCCTTGACATCCCGCTGGCCTTTCTCAATCTGAGAGATCGTCTGCAGCGCCGAGAATCCAGTAAGTTCCGCAAGAGCTTTCTGGTTCAGCCCCAAGGCGTTTCGCCGGGCTCGGATCCGATCACCCAGTTGCCGAGCGGTCTGTGCCACGGCCTTTCTCCTTGTTCTGCCACGGGGTCGTGGGCAAGTATCTCCCTGGCTGCAGTATGGGACGATCAATCGATTTTTTCAAGGAAATCTTGAATCGGGCAAAAGTGGTGTTGTCTGACATACAATCGGCTGATTCCTTGCCCGGGGCTCGTAACTGCAGGGGGGAGGGAGGGCATCTAGGAGAGGTTCGTAGGGCCACTCGCGGGGCGGCTCTGCCTCCGAGCGCCGTGTTACGCAACTGATGTCGCCGCCACTGCGGGGATAGCGGCGGCATTCTGGTTATAGGCACGCCGCTCAGCCAGGCACTGGGCCCTCAGGGCGGCGCGTTCAGCCAAGACAGTCGTGTGAATCCCTGCATGCCGCTGACTCGGAGTCACGTACCCCAGGCTCCGATGGTGATGCCCATCGTTATACCACCGGAAGAACTCCGCGCACCACGCTCGGGCCTCCTCCAGGCTGGCGAACCGGCCGGGGTAGTGGAGCCGGCCCTTCAGGGTCGAGAAGAACGCTTCGATCTCGGGGTTATCATTCGGGGTCCGCGGCCGGGCGTAGAGGGCCTCGACCCCGGTCCGGGCGAAGAACCGCCGGGTGAGCCGCGACCGCATCTGCGTCCCCCGATCAGAGAGGGAGCGGGGGTAGACGTGCGTCGGCAGCTCCAAGAGGCCTTCCTTCTGGAGGCCCTGATCCCACAGTGTGAGGACCTCGCGGGATTCCAGCGTCTCCGCGAGGTGCCAGGCGATCACCTTTCGGCTCACCCAATCCAAGAGCACGTAGAGGTACAGGAACACCCAGGGCTGCCTTGTCCGGAGGTGGGTGATATCCCAACACCAGAGGCTGTTCGGCTGCTGGGCGAAGCGGATGTCGGGTTTGGCCCCCACCGGCTCCCCTCGGCGACGTCCCCGGGCGGTCGAGGCCCCATGGGCCTGCAGGTAGCGCCACACCGCCACGTGGGAGATGGCCCGCCCCGCGTGCTCCAGGAGCCAGAACGCCAGCATCCGACACGAGCCATCGGCCAACTCCCGCCGGGCCACCACCGCCACGAGGAGGCCCTGCTCCTCGGGCAGGAGTGCGTTCCAGGGCCGGGGATTCCCCCGGCGACGTTGGGACGGCACCGGCCCGCACTGCCAGCGTTGGAGGGTTCGGGCGCTGAGGCCCAGGGCCCGGGCCGCTTGCTCCTGACTCAGGCCGCTCTGCTGGGCTTCTCTCACGGCCATCAGGCTCGCCTCGCGCGCTTCCGAGGCAAGGGGGGCTCGTCCGCGCCGCTCGGCGAGCCCCAGCGCTCGTTTTTTTTGAGCAGGGTGTACTCCACGGTGAGCTCGGCCAAGGCCCGCTCCTTCTCCCGGAGTTCTCGGCAGATCCGAGCGTACTCCTCCGGGGTCTCTGGCGTGGCGTGGTTCCGATGGCCGGCCCGAACCTTGAGCCCGGCAATCGCCGAGCTCTCCACGGCCTCCTCAATGGCCCGGAGGTCTTCTAAGGTGAGTCCGTACCGCCGGAGGATCTCCCCGACAGGCGCGTCCGGATTCCGAGTCTCCAGGAAGATCCGGAACTTCCGTTCGGCGGTTAACCGCTGCCACTGCTTCCCTTCGGCCATGCTCCACCTCCTCGGAGTTGGCCGCTATCATAACCGCAAATACGGCGACATGCTGTTGTGTAACACAACGCGAGCCATCGGGCGGGTCGGGTGGCGTGCGGAGGCTAGGCGCTACGGTAGGGAGGCCCAGGTGAACGAGGATCTGCCGGATGACCGCCGGGCGCTCAATCACGGCGATCACCTTCTTTGTACTCCCGCAGCGTGGACAGGGGAGGGGAACGAAGGGCGCGAAGCACAGGCAGTAGCTGGCCTTGAAGGCGAAGGAAGGCCAATGCGGCCAGCATCACGCGGGCTCGGTGATCCTTCGGTGGAACAACCCTCCCCCAACGCGATCATCAAGGCTCGACCTGATAGACGCGTATCGGCTCTTCCCTTCCTACCACCTCCACTTCGCCAAGATCGCGAACGCTCACCGGGATGGTGAGTTGCCGCCTGGTTGAATCAGAAATAATGATGTGCGTGTTGAACCGCTTATTCAGCCCTTCAAGGCGTGCTGCCGCGTTGACCGCATCGCCGATCAGCGTGTAGTCAAACCGCTTCGCCGACCCAAAGTTGCCGATAGTCGCGATTCCGAGATTAATGCCGATGCCTACATCGAAGATGGGATGGCCTTCTCGCGCCCACCTCTCTTGCAACTTCTTCAGCCGCCCAATCATGTTCATCGCCGTGCGTACCGCACGGTCAGCCTGGTCGTGCTGATCAATCGGAGCGCCCCAGAACGCCATAATCGCATCCCCGATATACTTGTCTACGATGCCCTCATTGGCGACTACTTCGTCTGTCATTTCTGTGAAGTAGTCCTGAAGCATCTTCGTCAGTCTCTGTGGCGGCAGCTTTTCGCTGAGCGCCGTGAACGATCGAATGTCAGCGAAGAGGATTGTGACCTCGCGTCGCTGACCGCCGAGTCCAAGCTTCTCCGGCTCCTTGAGAATCGCTTCCATGATTTGAGGCGAGAAGTAATTCTGAAACGCTTGACGGATGTTCCGTCGTTCAGCCCCGGTTCTCCGCCAGTACCACATAGCGAACGCGAAGAATACGAGCCACGAGAACACGGCAAACCCAGCGCCATAGAACAATTGATGAGTCAGAACCTCCTCTTCCGGGCTGATATCCTCCCAGGTGAGGACCGTCCCGCCTTCGTGCCCGGTCTTGTCGATGAGCCCTTCCCGAAGCAACGCGTACGTTTTGCCAAGGGCCGCACGCTGAAATGGTACTTCTGGCAGCCCCCCAATGAGCAGCGGATTCGTCTGAAGTGGAATTCGCCCGTACGCAGCGGTTACATTTCCGCCCTCATCGACCACCACATAGTGGATTCCATTTGTTAGAACGCTGATATCGCGACTCAGTGCGGTCGCCTCTCTCAGGATTGATCCAAATTGCCGCAGGTCCGAGAGCAGTTTTTCGTGCGGCTGTTGCACTTCGTCGTGCTGTGAAAATCCAATGACGACGTAGCCCTCGTTGTGTTACACAACAGCATGTCGCCGTATTTGCGGTTATGATAGCGGCCAACTCCGAGGAGGTGGAGCATGGCCGAAGGGAAGCAGTGGCAGCGGTTAACCGCCGAACGGAAGTTCCGGATCTTCCTGGAGACTCGGAATCCGGACGCGCCTGTCGGGGAGATCCTCCGGCGGTACGGACTCACCTTAGAAGACCTCCGGGCCATTGAGGAGGCCGTGGAGAGCTCGGCGATTGCCGGGCTCAAGGTTCGGGCCGGCCATCGGAACCACGCCACGCCAGAGACCCCGGAGGAGTACGCTCGGATCTGCCGAGAACTCCGGGAGAAGGAGCGGGCCTTGGCCGAGCTCACCGTGGAGTACACCCTGCTCAAAAAAAACGAGCGCTGGGGCTCGCCGAGCGGCGCGGACGAGCCCCCCTTGCCTCGGAAGCGCGCGAGGCGAGCCTGATGGCCGTGAGAGAAGCCCAGCAGAGCGGCCTGAGTCAGGAGCAAGCGGCCCGGGCCCTGGGCCTCAGCGCCCGAACCCTCCAACGCTGGCAGTGCGGGCCGGTGCCGTCCCAACGTCGCCGGGGGAATCCCCGGCCCTGGAACGCACTCCTGCCCGAGGAGCAGGGCCTCCTCGTGGCGGTGGTGGCCCGGCGGGAGTTGGCCGATGGCTCGTGTCGGATGCTGGCGTTCTGGCTCCTGGAGCACGCGGGGCGGGCCATCTCCCACGTGGCGGTGTGGCGCTACCTGCAGGCCCATGGGGCCTCGACCGCCCGGGGACGTCGCCGAGGGGAGCCGGTGGGGGCCAAACCCGACATCCGCTTCGCCCAGCAGCCGAACAGCCTCTGGTGTTGGGATATCACCCACCTCCGGACAACGCAGCCCTGGGTGTTCCTGTACCTCTACGTGCTCTTGGATTGGGTGAGCCGAAAGGTGATCGCCTGGCACCTCGCGGAGACGCTGGAATCCCGCGAGGTCCTCACACTGTGGGATCAGGGCCTCCAGAAGGAAGGCCTCTTGGAGCTGCCGACGCACGTCTACCCCCGCTCCCTCTCTGATCGGGGGACGCAGATGCGGTCGCGGCTCACCCGGCGGTTCTTCGCCCGGACCGGGGTCGAGGCCCTCTACGCCCGGCCGCGGACCCCGAATGATAACCCCGAGATCGAAGCGTTCTTCTCGACCCTGAAGGGCCGGCTCCACTACCCCGGCCGGTTCGCCAGCCTGGAGGAGGCCCGAGCGTGGTGCGCGGAGTTCTTCCGGTGGTATAACGATGGGCATCACCATCGGAGCCTGGGGTACGTGACTCCGAGTCAGCGGCATGCAGGGATTCACACGACTGTCTTGGCTGAACGCGCCGCCCTGAGGGCCCAGTGCCTGGCTGAGCGGCGTGCCTATAACCAGAATGCCGCCGCTATCCCCGCAGTGGCGGCGACATCAGTTGCGTAACACGGCGGTCCTGAGGGAAGGGCATGCCAGGCCGGACAGATCCGCCCCTGGCCCCGGCTACCCAAGCATCGGATCGGGGACGGGGAGGTCGTCAAGAAAGGGTTCGTAGGACCACTCGCGGGGGTGGTCACCCGCCAGGTTCACTGGCGGATCGGGCGGCGCACGGAGGCTGGGCGCGACGGCGGCCAGGCCCAGGTGGGCGAGGATTTGCCGGATGATTGCCGGGCGTTCGATCACGGCAAGGATCTTCATCGTCCCGCCGCAGCCGGGACGCATGAGCGGATCCACCTCATTCTTCTTGGGTGTTCGGACGGCGTCACTCTCGCATGGCCGATAGGGCCGGCACTCGACCGCCCGGGCCTGGATCATCCCATCGGAGCGCACTGCACCAGTGTCATCTGGCACAACAGCTCCCGCCTCGGCTCTGTATCTTCAATGGGCCATAATCTCGTACGTGCCACCAGGCAATTCTAGGACACACCGTAAGATAGTCTCAAGCAGGCATGAGGTGCCACTGGAAGACTGATCCGGATTGCTCCGGATTGGTTCCGCAATCTGCCTCCCGCGATCTCTTGCAACGTGTAGATCGGGATGGTCATAGAAGCGCAGAAACTCTTTTCGCGCATTTGAATCCTTGGTGAGCAGATACATACGAGCATACTCCAGTGCAAACTTGCAGACCCAGTGATGTTCCAGACTCGTTTCACCGCTCTGGCGGCGCACCCTTGGTAGCCTGGTAAGAAACCCACTGGAAAATTTCCCAATGTACTTTTGGAGTACATGTTCATTTTCGGAATACGGGTCGTAGCCCAAGGACTCAAGACATGGGAAAAAGGAATGCTCGTCCAGCAAGCCGGTGAGGCCATCACAGACTATTCCATACTCCTGCAATTCTCCTGAGTATGTTGCCTTGACCCCTGGGTGCCCATCGGTCCTGCGTTTCAGATGAAACAATTCCTCAGCTAACACTGACTCGTTGGTTTCCACACCTGATTTCAGCCTAACAAAGGGCTGTCCATCGTCAATATGAGCCATCGCCCCGCCTGATCGGGGGAGGCGATCGACACGTATGAAGCGAACTCGCCGACCCAAGGCTGCTTCAATCTCCTGAAGGACATTGCAGAGGTAGGCCGGCAGTCTCGAAACGATCGTTTCGGTGATGTCTACCTCGGACCCCCAAGTTCCCATTCGGTTTTGCTCCCCTAAACGACTACTGTCTCACGCTGTGGAAGCGGTACTCCTCCGAGGTCGATAGTCCCCACAGCCAATTCCTCGGCAAGAACTCGGCCGCCGCCTGTTTGAGACCCTCGGCGCCCAATTTAGGGAAGAGGCTCAAGCCCGTCAGGAATTCGATCTTGCGGATGCCCCCCAGGTGGCTCGTGAGATACACCTCCCCCGCCGCGCTACCCTTCGGCTTGCTTTGGACCCGATAGAAAACTGGAAACTCGGCGCGACCAGGGGAGGCCAACGGGACGGGCGACCCCGGCGATGACCTACCGGGGAGCAACAACCCACAGCCGGGTACCGACATCGGTGGGGACGTTACCAGTGGCGGCTGGGAGTGTCAAGCGGCATCAGGCCGAATTCATGGTGGGGGGGAGGCAGGACGCGGCAGACCAGTCTCCCAGCCGAAACGGGCGGCGAACCGAGGGTTGGACTCCGGTGTGGAGGCCCAGGTGAGCGACGATCTGCCGGATGACCGATGAACTGCGGCAAGGGCCGCTTCCACGGCTCCTGCCTGTGGTTTGCCAAGCCACCAAGTTTTTTCGGATTCATGCCGAGCTCACGGGCCATCTGAACATGCGCATGCGAGAGGTGGTAACGCTGTCGAGCCTCGATCCAGGCCTAAAGATTCGCCGGCACTCTTGGATTCACCATCGGTAGATCCTCAGCTCAAAGGTGGCGGGCTAACGAGGTAGCGGCTGAGCCGCAGGCGCAGGGGCCGGGGCATCGCCACCCGCAGGATAGGGCGGAGGGGATCATCCACCAGCGGACACGGCTTCATCTTGTCCTTGCTCACCGCCCCGCCTCCGAAGAATCCAAAACGCTGCCCTTGGGCCTCATATCACAAGTTGTTTGAGAACCAACGGGTCCGCCACCATAGACGTTAGGCGGGCCGCCAGGCATTCTTATGGCCCCGGCGAGATTCGTCATGGACCCTGGCGAAACCTGTTCAGTTGCTGCTGTTGTTGCTTGTGGCTCTCGATCGGCTCCTCCATCGGTGGGAACAGCTCGTGAAACCCCTCGTGGAGATTGCGGGCCATGCGCAGGATGAGCCTCGTCATCCGGAAGACGGTGTCCGGAGTCTCGCGGAGCGCTTGCTTCAGTCGCACCGATGTGTCCCCGCTGTCGTCGAGGTACTTCTGGTCGACCTCGCCGCCGTTGTGCTCGTATACGTGGCGCCGATGGAACATCAGACGGATGAACGCCACGTCGTCGGCGTCCAGGCCTTGGAGGAGGTCGATGCCGAACCAGGCCTTGAGGTCCTCGGCCCTCTTCAAGTTGTGGAAAAGAGCGTTTTCGAGCGACGCGCGCCGCTCGGGCCTCATAGGCACCCACTTGGCCAACTGCTTCGCGTACTGCCGAGCCGCGCTGTCGAAGGCGCTGACGGCGTCAGGCACCGCCGTTTCCAGCGGCTTGCCCGCCTTGATGCGCTCCCGGGACTTCGCGTTGACGGTCTCGATCGTCAGCGTCAGCTCCTGCAGGTCGTTGCGCGTCCCGCAGCAGGAGCAGTAGCCGTACCGCCCCAGGATGTCGTCGGCCCCCCCGCACGCCGCGCAGGTGTAATGGTTCTGCTGGGTCTCCTCGGTGTAGTAGAAGCTCGGCCGCTCGCTGGCCCTCGCTACCTCGTCCGCGACCTGATCCATGTCGATCGTGTGCTCCCCATCCGCGTCGGCGTGGACCGCCTTCATGCTGAGCTCACACACGGCCTCCACGAATCGCCGCTGGCCGAGCGTCAAGAACTGGTGGGTCTCCGCGCTTGTCCCGCAGTAAGGGCACGTGAGGTTCCACAGCGCCGGCACTGCCTGCGACCGCCAGTATCCTTTGCACGCCGGGCACTGGTGACCGAACAGCCCCAGCGAGTCGGACCCGATGAACACGGGCAGGCAGTCCGGGTACGGGGCGGGGTTCCACCGCTGGCCGATGCCTCCTAGCTGGATCATGGCCACCGGGATGCCCTGCGGGAGGGCGTAGACCGCGAACCACGCCGCGGGGCGCGGCGTGGAGTGCTGCACGCCGAAGCTCACGCCACGTCGCCCATTCGCGTCAGTGGAGACGGTCACGATGACTTTGCCGCCGCAATGAGCGATCTCTTGAAACTCTGGGCCGTACGCCATCTCAATCGAATAGACCGGATAGGAAGTTGGAGACCGGACACGCCCGAGACCGGCAAACGACAGGAACCTGGGGACCGCCCGGCCAGCCGAGCGGGGCATTCCGGCCGGAAACCCGACGTTCACGAGGAGGCTACCACCAGCGGATTGGCGCGTCAAGGCGGGCAAAGCCGGACAAAGCCGGCACGGAGGGGGCGGGGAAGGCAGAGAAGGTGGTCGGCCCCACGTCACGCGCCCAGGGCATCTGGAAGGGAATGGTCCGCTGCGGAGACAGACCCAATGAGAGAAAGGCGGATCGTCCAGCGAAATGGCGGAAGCGGACAGTCTCGACTAGGTGCGCACCGGATCACGCGCCAGGGCGCATGCCGACCGTGAGGGACCAGACCTTGCCCTCGGCGAAGATGCGCACCAGCTCGCCGTCCAGGGTGCCGTCCTTCACCTCCATCCCGAGGACGTCCAGGGCCTGCTCCGGGGAAAGGGCGCGCTTGTAAGGGCGGTCCGCCGCCGTCAGGGCGTCGTAGACGTCGCAGATCGCCATCATCTTGGCCTGGAGCGGGATGTCATCGCCGCGCAGGGCGTTGGGATAGCCCCGGCCGTTCAGTTTCTCGTGGTGGGCGTAGGCGATGGTGGGGATGCGCCGGAGATCCTTGGTCCAGGGGATCTGGCGCAGGAAGCGGTAGCTGTGGGTGACGTGGGACTCGATCTCCAGCCGCTCCTGAAGATTCAGGCTGCCCTTGCCGATGCAGAGGTTCTCCGCGTCCTTGGTGGTGAGGAAGGGAACCTTGGCGCCGTCCATGTCCACGAAGATGTTCGCGGCGATCTCCTGAATGCGCTCGAATCCCCCCTGGGGAAGAACGGTGGGCTTATTTGCCTCCAGGATGAACCTGAACTCGTCGTCCACCTCGGCCACTTTCCGCTGGAGCTCTTCATCCAGGGCCGCCAGTTCCCGTTGGCACCGCGGCCCCAGGGTCAGCGCCAGCCCCAATTTCTTCTGGAGGTAGGCGGTCTCCAGCGTCTTCTTGATGAACTTGAAGCGGGCCGCCACAATATCCAGATGATGCGGGTACAGCTTGTTGGCCTTCACCAGCACCGGCTCGCGCACGCCGACCTTACCGAAGTCGTGCAGGAGCGAGGCGTAGCGCAGCTCCCGCATGTCCTCGGCGGAGAAGGTGATGTCGGCGTACGGACCGGAGTCCACCCGGTCCACGTGCTCGGCCAATCCGGCGGTCAGGATGGCCACCCGCTCCGAATGACCGGAGGTCGTGGGATCCCGCGACTCGATGGCGTACACCGAGGCCTTGATGAAGCCCTCGAAGAGTTTCTGGATATCCTCGTACAGGATGGCATTCTCGATGGCCACCGCCGCCTGGCTGGACAGGGCCAACAGCAGGTCCTCGTCCTCCTTGGTGAACGCGCCGTCCCGCTTGTTCAGGACCTGGAGGACGCCGATGACCTCGTCCATCTTGTTCTGCATGGGGACGCAGAGGATGGTCTCCGTCCGGTAGCCCGTGCGGCGGTCCGTCTCCTGATTGAAGCGGGGATCATTGTAGGCGTCCTGGATGTTGACTGTCTTTCCCGTCTGGGCGACGTAACCGGAGATGCCCATGCCGATCTTGATGCGGATCTCGCGAACCTCCAATCCCTGGGCGATTTTGGACCAGAGCTCATTCCGCTCCCGGTCCACGAGGAAGAGGGAACTCCGGTCGGCCTCCATGACCTTGGTGACATCGCTCAGGATCAACTGGAGGAGGCGATCCAGGTTCCGCTCCGAGGCCATGGCCTTGCCCACCTCGAGGAGCGCCGTCAGCTTCTCCACGCGGGTCTCGAGAAGGTTTGAATTCATCGTAAGCTCCTCACAGGGGGAGGGATCGTCGACCACACAGTTCAACAAGCCTAGCCAGACAAGCCTCGTTGGTCAAGCCTTCCTGCGGGACCGGGCCGCGGCGGGCGCGGCGTGTCACGAGAACTCCCCTGGCGGGGCGGCCGAGGGCACCGCTCCGGCCTCGGCCCGCGCGAGCTGCTGGATCGGCGAGAGGTCGGGGACCATCGGGCTCAGCGGGACGCCGAGGGCCAGGGCGAAGGTGCCGCCGGCCCCGATGCCCTGAAGGGCGCGCGCCGCGATCAGGAACACCATGCCGGTGGCCAGACCGCGAAGCCCCGGGGCGGTAAAGCGTGCCAGCTTTCCAGCATGCTCGCTTTCTAGCCCGTCTCAAAAAACGGCCGGAACTTCTCGGAGAGCTCGACCAGCTTGGCCTTGTAATACTCGACGTTCTCGTCGGGGTTCTGGGGGTCCCACTCGCCGGCCAGCTTGGCCGCCTCGTGCACCTTCACCTTTTTCGAGGCGCCGGAGACGTAGTAGGAGATCTGGTCGCCGGGCTGGTACGGGCGGCCCGAGCGCAGGGCCAGCTCGTAGGCCGCGGCCGGGTTGCGCCGGCTGCCCTTGATCTTGTCCCGGTAGGTCTCCAGGGAATCCTGCAGCGTCTCCGTCTTCATGAACTTGCGGACGTCCAAGGTGTGCTGTTCGAAGGCCTCGGCGTAGCGCCGGGTGAGTTCCCGGATCTTCCGCGGCTCGCCCCGCAAAAGGTGCAGGAACATCTCCTCCATCCACTCGCGCTGGAACAACTCCAGCCCGCGCGACCGCAGGCCCGAGCCCGTGATGCTGAGGCGCCCGGCCTCGTCCAGCAGCGCGTAGTTCTTCATCTTGTAGCTGAACATGGCCTGGTAGCGCCCATCCAGCTCCAGGCTGATGCCCTCGGGCAAGATCGCGCCCATCTCGGCAAGGAGGCGGTCCTCGTCCTCGGACGTCCGGACATCCGGGGGCGCCACGAAGTAGAGGCCGTCGGTGTCGATCTCGATCAGCCGCGCGCCGCGCTCCTTCAACCACGCCATGACGGCGTGGATCAACTCCCGGCCCTTGGCCGTCACCTGGTTGGCCGCCTGGTAGTCGTTGAAGTGCCCCATGGTGAAGCCGAGGTACCCATAGAAGGAGTTGATCAGGATCTTGAACGTGCCCTGCAGGGCCTCGTAGTAGGCGCGGCCCTCCTCCGTGTCGGCCGTCCGGGCTAGGTGCTTGGCCTGCACCCGGAAGGCCCGCAGGTCCGCGAGGAGCGAGGCGAAGGCGCCCAGGCTGTCGCGCCGCGGGAAGTAGCCGAAGGCCAGCATCACCGAGGGGTAGAGCGAGGTCACGTCGCAGTGCAGGACGCGGCGGGCCACGCCCTGGTAGGCGATCTCGGTGTGGCCGCCCAGGACTTCCTGCGGCGGCTCCGGGGCGGGGATGGCGCGCCGCTGGCGCAGGTACTCCCGGATCAGGAGGGCGTCGATCTTCGTAGCGTTCCCGCGCAGGGCCACGTTCTGGTACGAGAGGGGGAAGATCTGCGCCTGGACGAAGTAGCTCTGGCTCAGGATCTCGCTCAGGGCGCGCGTCTCCCGCACGTCGTCCAGGGCGTATTGAAACAGGGTGTCCGGCTCGTGATCGAAGTACCACGAGACCTTCTCGGGCAGGATATAGGTCCGGTCCTGGGTGGCCAGGCCGAAATGCTTGGCGATCTCCTTGAGGCCGAACCCTTCCAGCTCGCGGGCGGTCACGTCGTAATGCTGGGCCAGGATCCAGGTATCGATGATGTGGCGGCCGAAGATCTCGTACTTGCGGTAGGTGATGGCGCGCTCGGCGATCTGCATGCGCGAGGGGTGCCCCTGCATGAGGCCCCCGCCCCGGCCCAGGGCGAGCTTCAGCTTGTGCCGCCGCGCGCGGGCCTCGATGTACTCCAGGTCGAACCGGAACAGGTTGTGGCCCTCGATGACGTCCGGGTCCCGCTCCTGGACGACGCGCACCAGCTCCTTCAGCATGTCCGGCTCGGCGAGCGCCCTGCCCGAGATCACGCGCTCCCACCCCGTGCTGTCGGTCAAGGCGATGGCGCTGATCCGGTCCTCGGCCCGCGCCGCGTTGGGAAACTCGTAGCCGGCAGCGCAGTAGGTCTCGATGTCCAACTGCATCCGGCGCAGCTCCCCGAAAGACAGGGTCAGGAAGTGGGTCTGCCCCATCAGCATCAGGTGCTGCTGGATGGGGTCGTTGAAGAACAGGTAAGGTGCATCCGGCGCTGTCTGGGCCTTCCCCGTGACCTTCTGAAGATGGGTCCGGGCCCGGAGGGCGTCGCCCCAGTCGTGGAACAGGACCAGGAACCGGTAGAGGCCGTCACCCCGAAGCCCTTCCACGTCATGGCCGCTGGCCCATCCCGCGAGAAGATCGGTGCTGGCCAGAAGGACGAAGGGGCGGAAGGGGCGGACCTCGGAGGCCGTCCGCCCGTCCTCGGTGCGCGCGAAGACGCGGATCGTGTCGTCACCCTCCTGCTCGAAGGCGAGGAGGCGCGGCGTCGCATCGTGCCCGAAGAGGGCGGCGTTCTCGTGGAAGGCCGGCGCATTGCAGATCATGGAAAAAGCCTTCAGTCTGTCAGCGGGCAGCGGTTCCGTCTTTTCCGGGAGGGCGGCGGGCTCGCCGCCGCCCGGGCCTTCCGGCTGGGAGTCAGCCGACGGCGCGGCCTGGAGGATGTCTTGCGCGCGAGGGAGATCGCTCTCGCGGACCAGGATGCGCCGGCGGGCCAGCGGCCCGACCGTGTACGTCGCGTCAACGGCGTACTGGTTCTCCGCCTTCAGGATGCAGGGGATCCCATGCGCCTGGAGAAGAGAGCAGACGATCTCGGCCTCGGCGGGATTCCATACCTCGATGGCGGGGACGACGGGATCGTCAAAGATCATCTCGTCCTCGTCCTGGCCCAGCGGGGGATCCGGGACCAGCGGCACATCGCAGTCTGCACAGGTCTGGATGCCCGCCACGTACTCGCTGCCGCACACCGGACAGAACATTCGGCTCCGTGGTTCACCGCGAGGGGGAGGAGCCCTCGCGTTTCTTGGATTCCGCTATGGCTCGGAGACGTTGGGCGAATTGGCGATCGGAGCCCAGACTGCCGTCCTTCTCATCCTGGGCCAACGCCTCGTCGAGCAGGGCTCGGGCCCGGTCCCTGTCGCCCTGGCGCAGGTAAAAGGCCGCCTGGCTCAATCGGCTCGGGCCTGGATACTGGTCCATCAGGGCTTGGTACGTAGCCAGCTCCTGGTCCGGCTGACGGTTCTGACTGTAGGCGAGTCCCAGCCGGAGGGCGCTCCTGAGATGGAGCTTCGTTCCTGGCTGCGCGTCGTCGCGAAGGGACTGGAAGCCCCGGATGGCCTCGCCCAAGTCGCCCCTTTCCTCGGCCAGCATGGCCTGGTAGAATCGTCGCTCGAAAGGATCGGCCTCGCTTCCGATCCGCATTGTGATGGCACGGATGTTCGCCTCACGGTTCCGCCGGTCCCGAACGTAGTTGCCGAGCGTGTTAGCTGGCCACGTCAGGTAGGTCATGACCGCGACCCCGACCAGGCCCAGGCCCAAGGCCAGCAGTGTCATCTCCAGCATTCGTCGGGTCTTTGCCGTCACGGGGTCCCCTTCGCGGAGCCAAGGGCGATCAGGGAGTTCGCGCCAATATAACATGCGGGCCTGAGGCATTCGAGGGAAAACGCGAACCGCCAAGCCGCCTATGGCGGACAAGAACGCCACGGGGGGGCTGGGTGATCATGGCGGTTCATTCTTCCTGGAAAAGGAGGTGCCCCTTGGCGCCAAGATCTTCTAACAAGAGAGATGAGGCGGAGCCGCGCGGACGCGGCGGCGATATCGTCTTCCCGCATATCGAGAAGTATCTCGAGGGCCTGGAGACCACCCGGGACGCCGTCCTGGCCGAGATGGAGCGGCAGGCGCGAGCAGGAGATTTTCCCATCGTGGGTCCCCTCGTTGGGCGACTGCTTTGCCTGTTAGCCAAGAGCATCGGTGCAAAGCGGATCATGGAGCTGGGGTCCGGGTTCGGCTATTCCGGCTACTGGTTCGCCCGAGCCCTGCCGGAGGATGGCGAATTGATCCTCACCGAGGGCTCAGCAAAAAACATGGCCCAGGCGCGCGAGTTCTTCCGGCAGGGCGGCGTGCGCTGCCGAGCGCGGTTCGAGGTCGGGGACGCATTCGAGATCCTGGATCGGCTGCCCGGCGAATTCGACATCATCTTCAACGACGTGGACAAGGAGCAGTACCCGACGGCGTTTCATAAGGCGGTCCCGCAGGTCCGCCGTGGCGGGTACTTCATCACCGACAACATGCTCTGGGGGAGACGCGTCGTGCGGGATCACTCCCACCCGACGACGAAAGGGGTGGTGGAGTTGACCCGCCTCCTGTTCCAGTCGCCCGACCTCTACACCACGATCCTCCCCATCCGCGACGGGGTCTCGGTGAGTCTGAAGCTTTCGTAGCGGGAAGTTGAACCGGTGCTAGTGTGCCGAGTCAGAAGTCCAGCGACGAATCCACGGCCTCCGGGACCGCCCCTCCCCCACCTGGGGCCTGCACCCACCCTCTCGGGTGGGTACCCGGAACCGGCCAGCCTTGCTCCGGCGCCGCCGCCCCTCCGGGGCGCGTCGCGCCGTGGGCGGAGGATTGGTGTGAGATTCAACCCTCACGAGGCCACGGCGTCCCGAAGCCGGCTGACCCGCGGGCCCGGCGGGCTCCGGGCGGCCCCGAAGGCCTCAATTTGTCAGCGAGCTTCTAACTCGGGACACAAGTGCGTAGAGCACTTGGGACCTCGGTGAAAGGTGCGTGGCATCGCCTGTAGTTACTTGATTCCAAAGAAGTTGCCCTTCCCGGCTTGGTGGAATAGGATTTGCGTCTGGTTTGCCCGGGTTAGCCTTTCCCCATTCGTCATCCATGGTCCAGCAGGGTGGCCTTGAGGGGGACCAATGATCAGTGTCAGCAAGCTGTACTGCGGCGGGACGGCGGAAAGCGACGGCCTGCGCTACGGGCATGGCGGGCAGGGTCCCGTCTTGAGCGCGGACGCGCCGCCCGCCTCCAGGACCGCGGCCGAGCGGCGGCCCGTGACGGTCTGGAACGTCACGCGGACGTGCAACCTGCGCTGCATCCACTGCTACACCGACTCCGACGCGCGGAAGTACAGCGGCGAGCTGACGACCGAGGAGGGCAAGGCACTCATCCAGGATCTGGCGGGATTCCAGATCCCGGCGCTGCTCTTCTCGGGAGGCGAGCCCCTGGCGCGGGCCGATCTGTTCGAGCTGGTCGGCTACGCGCGGTCGCTCGGCATCCGGCCCACGCTGTCCACCAACGGCACGCTGATCACCGAGGACGCGGCGCGGAAGATCAAGGAGGCCGGCTTCACCTACGTCGGGATCAGCCTGGATGGAATCGGCGAGATCAATGACAAGTTCCGCGGGGTGGGCGGGGCCTTCGACCGGGCCGTGCGCGGCTTCAAGTCGTCCGTCGCCGTCGGGCAGCGCGTGGGGCTACGCCTCACCCTGACGCGGCACAACTTCCAGAACCTGCACGGGATATTCGACTTCATCGAGCGGGAGCAGATCGACCGGGCCTGCTTCTACCACCTGGTCTATTCCGGCCGCGGCGGCCAGATCGCCGGGGACGACCTGTCGCGGGAGGAGACGCGGCAGGCCATTGACATCATCCTGGAGCGGACCGAGGACTTCCACAGGCGCGGCCTGAGCAAAGAGATCCTGACCGTGGACAACCACGTGGACGGGATCTACCTCTACCTCAAGCTCTCGAAGAAGGACCCGGCGCGGGCGGAGCAGGTGTTGAAGCTTCTCACCTGGAACGGGGGCGGGCTGCACAGCTCGGGCGTCGGGATCGCGGACATCGACTTTCAGGGGAACGTCCACGCCGACCAGTTCTGGATGCACTACTCCTTCGGCAACGTGCGGCAGCGGCCGTTCAGCCGGATATGGACGGACACCTCGGATCCACTGATGGCGGGATTGAAAAACCGGCGGGCCAAGATCAAGGGACGCTGCGCGCCGGGGATCTGCAAGTGGTTCGATGCCTGCGGCGGCGCCCTCAGGGTCCGCGCCGACCTCGTATATAACGACCCCTGGGCGCCGGAGCCCGCGTGCTACCTCACCGACGATGAGATCGGCTTCACCGACGACAAGAAGGCCGCGGTGAAGGCGAGGGGCGAGGACTTCCCCCTGCCTGAATTCTCGCGCCCGCCCCGCGCGGTTCCGCCCAGGGCGTTCGACGATCCACCGGCGCTCGCCTGCACGGGCGGCACGGACGCCTGACGCCAAACCCCAAGGGGCAAGCGCGCCAGCATCCTATTGACGGCTCGACATCCTCCCGGTATATTCGGGGGCGATGACCGCGATGCGATCACCGGCCTGGCGCCGGACTCCTGCGCGAGGAATCAAGCCGCTCTACTTCCGACGGATTCTGGTTTACCTTTCCCTGCTGATCCTTCTCGGCCTTCTCACCTCCACCGCAGCCGTCGCAGCCCAGAAACGCGCTAGACCTCCTGCGGAGCCGAAAGGCGTCACGCACGTCGTGGAGGCCGGCCAGACGCTCTTCCGGATCAGCCAGGCCTACCAGGTGAAGGTGGCCGTCCTGATGGAGGCGAACCACCTCAAGCCCTCCACCACCCTGAAGGTTGGGCAGCGGCTCTTCATCCCCGGGGCGAAGTCGGTGAGGAAGGTCGAAGCCTATCGGCCGCTGACGACTCAAGAGCGCGAGGTGCTGGAGCAATCCCTCAGCGAGGAAGTCGTGTCCCCGCCCCCTCCCACGGAGCCGCCGCGCCCGCGCGTGAAGACGGATGCCGACCTCGTCTGGCCCATCGTGGGGCCTATCAATTCCCCGTTCGGGCCCCGCTGGGGAAAGTTCCATGCGGGAATTGACATCGGCTCGCCCTCCTATCAGGAAGTCGTCGCCGCCCTGGATGGGGAGGTGATCTATGCCAACGCGACCAAGGGGCCGCTGGGCGAGGCCGTCGTCCTCCAGCACGCGCATGGTCTGCGGACGGTGTACGCGCACCTGTCCATCATCGTCGCGCACGAGGGCGACACGGTCCGGCAGGGGCAGGCCATCGGCGGCGTCGGCAACACGGGGCGGGCTACCGGGCCGCACCTGCACTTCGAGGTGCGCAAGAACGGCACCGCCGTGAACCCGGAGGACTACCTGCCCGCCACGATCGACGATCTGGTTCGCGATTTGTCCCAGCGGCGGTAGCCGTGGCAGGCCAGGCGTTGCGCGACGGGCACGCCCTGCCTTCCGCTACTCCTGCGGAAGAGGCGCCGAATACCTTCTTGTGGCAAACGGGCTGGTTTTGCTGATGCAGCTCTGGAATTCTTGGGCCGAAGGGTGTCCATACCTTTTCGGACAAATGGTCTCGAATGGTTCCGCAGGAGCGGATCGCCCTTTGGAAAGGCGGTCGGCTGGCGTAGAATAGGATGAAAGAGGAGGGGAGAGGGTAAGAGGAGCGCCGACATCTTTTTGAGACGAAAGCCGAGGAGACTATGGGAAAAGTTCAAACGCTTGCGTGTCCGAAGTGCCACCGCGAGGTCTCGCCCGCAGACCGCCAGTTTGCTTGTCCCGAGTGCCGGATGGCCTTGGACGTCCAGGTGGATTTGAGTCACCTGTCGGTGGACTTCCAGGACAGGGTGCTCCGGCGGCAGGATTCCACGATCTGGAAGTGGCACGAGTTCCTCCCGGTGGAGGATCTCTCCTGCATCGTGAGCCTGGGGGAAGGCTATACGCCCCTCCTGCACACCGAGGGGTTGGCCCGTGCTACGGGCCTCGAGCGGCTCTTCATCAAGAATGACACGCTGCTGCCGACGGGCTCCTTGAAGGACCGGAGCAACACGGTGGGCATCTCCAAGGGCAAGGAGTTCGGGATAACCACTGCAGCCGTGGTCTCGACGGGGAACGCGGCGGTCTCGGTGGCGGCCTACGCCTCCGTGGCGGGCATGCAGGCCGTGGTGATCATCTCGGCGAACACGTCCCCGCAGAAGGTGGCCCAGGCAGCTATCTATGGGGCCAGGATCATTCCGGTGGAGGGGTCGTTCGACCAGGTGGCAAGCATCTACCGGACTGCCGTGGAGGAGTTCGGCTGGTACGACTGCCTCTCCAGCAATCCGTACCGACTGGAGGGGAAGAAGTCGTATGCCTTCGAGACGTGGGAGCAACTGGACGGCGAGGTTCCCGACTGGATGTGTCACTGTACCGCCGGCGGGGCGGGCGTGGTGGCGGCCTACAAGGGATTCCGCGAGCTCAAGGGCCTGGGTTGGGTGGAGAAGCTGCCGCGCATGGTGGCGGCCCAGGCGGATGCCTGTGCCCCCGTGGTTCGCGCCTTTGAGCGCGGCGCGGACGAGGTCACACCGGTCGAGGCGGGGGAGACCATCGCCGAGAGCATCCGCGTCGGGAAGCCGTCAGCCCTGGCCACGCGCGCCCTCCTCGACGTCCGCGCCTCCGGCGGCGTTGCGGTCGGTGTGACCGACGATGAGATCCGGTCGGCCCAGTCGCTCCTCGCCCGGACAACCGGGATCTTCGGCGAGCCGGGCGGCGTGGTGTCCGCGGCCGCCGCGCTGAAACTCAAGGAGCGGGGCGTCATCAAGGCCGACGATCTGGTGGTCTGCACCGTGAGCGGCCACGGCCTCAAGCAGATCGGGGTCCTGGACCCGGGCCGCTTCGTCAGCCGGCCCATTCCGCCCAAGATGGATGCATTGCGGGCGCGTCTCGAGGAGCTGGCGGAAGGTGCTAATGAAAAACCGACAACGGACAACCGACCAATGCGGTCTTCCAATTGATCATTTTCGGTTGTCGGTTTTTCATTTTTCATTGTCGGTAAGCCATGCCTCCGATCCGGTCCATCATTCACCTCGACATGGACGCCTTCTATGCGTCGGTGGAGCAGCTCGACCATCCGGCGTATCGAGGGAAGCCGGTCATCGTGGGCGCCGACCCTCGGGGCGGCAAGGGCCGGGGGGTCGTTGCGGCGTGTTCGTACGAGGCGCGACCCTTCGGTGTCCACTCGGCCATGCCCATCTCGCAGGCCTACCGGTTGTGCCCCCAGGCCATCTACGTCCGGCCCCGGATGGCCCGATACGTCGAGATGTCGGATCGCATCTTCGCCCTCCTGCGCGACTACACCGACTTGGTGGAGCCGCTCTCCATAGATGAGGCCTTCCTGGATGTCACGGCCAGCCAGCGCCTGTACGGCCCCGCCGAGGCCATCGGCCGGACCCTGAAAGCCCGCATCCGCGCGGAGCTGGGCCTCGTCGCCTCCATCGGCCTCGCCCCCAACAAGTTTCTGGCCAAGGTCGCCTCGGACCTGGGAAAGCCGGACGGATTCGTCGTCGTTTCCCCGGGCGACGAGCGCGGGTTCCTGGATTCCCTGCCGACCTCGCGCCTGTGGGGCGTGGGACCGAAGACCGAAGCCCGCCTGCGCCGGGTGGGCCTGAAAACGATCGGCCAGATTGCGCGGATGCGTCCCGAGCAGGTGGAAACGATCCTGGGGAATGCCGGCCACGGGTTGTGGGAACTGGCGAATGGCATAGACGACCGCGAGGTCGTGCCGGAGCAGGAGGCCAAATCCATCGGGGCTGAAACTACCTTCGACCAGGATACGGATGACCGCGACGACATCCGGCGGACCATCCTGGAGCTGTCGGATCGGGTGGGCCGCCGTCTTCGGCACGATGGATACCTCGCCGGCGGGGTGACGCTGAAGTTTCGCGATCACCTTTTCCACACCGTGACGCGCGCCGCCGTTCTGGACCATCCGACGGATGTGAGCGACGACCTGTTCCGCGAGGCATGGAAACAACTGGAGCGGGTGAGATGGACGGGCAAGCGCGTCCGCCTGCTGGGGGTGACGGCGACGCACCTCACGCCGGCGACCAGGCCCCTGCGGGGCCAGCTCGACCTGTTTCGGCCCGCAGCCGATCCCCGGCAACAGTTGGCTCGGACGGTGGACGCGATCCGGGACCGGTTCGGGGCCGGGGCCATCGCGCGGGCTTCGCTCGTCGGCCCCGCACCTGCTCGAAAGGGACGAAGATCAAGCTTCAAAGATTCGTCTTCGTAGTAACCCGAAGATGAAAACGAGAAAGACCGGTTGCAACGACTCACGAAGATCCGCAGATTACGCAGATTCCGCAGATTTCATAGGGGGGCGTTTCGGAATAATCTGTGTAATCTGCGAAATCTGCGAATGAATACAGAGTTCCGGAGGGGGCTAAGGGATGGGACCAAGAGTTCCAAAAGGGCATCCGCTAACTCGATTGTTCGCCAGCTTGACCGAAGAGAATTTCGCCGGCCACCTGGGCTGGCCGGATGCCGAGGTGATCGGATATCTGACCGACGTGCTCACCGACTTCGTCCACGTGGATCGGCTCTTCAAGATCCGGAACGCCCAGGGACGGCGGGTGGAGGAGGTCGCGGAGATGCTCGCCGAGGGGGATCTGCTGCACCGAGCGGAAAGCATAAACCGCGAGCGCGAGGTGCACCGGCACATCGGTGACTATACGCTGTTCATGACCGGGATCTTCCCCGAGTTCCTCCGACGACTGAAGACCTCCAAGGTGATCATCTCGCCCGACGCTCTCCTGGACTACGTCCAGGTGGGCAAGCGCTCGTACCGGATCGTCGCCGAGTTCACGTACGGCCCCTACGGGGACTCGGCGCCCCTGTTCCGCAAGCTCTCCGAGAACTTCGAATTGTGCGTCTACGGGTTGGGGTACGTCCGGGCCGACCTGGACCGCCTCCGCGATCCCCGCTTCCAGGCGGTGAAGGGACGTCTGCTCGGTTGAGCCACAACCGGCAGGATCCTGCTTGCCTCCCGATACTGATGCCGGGCGGGGTCACGCAGTCGGGAGAACGGGCCAGGACCTCTCTATTCGTCGTGCCATCTCCCGCAGCGATCGCGCGGCAGGCGATCCCGTCTCGGATCAAGTCGCGGGCTGGCATGCTGAAACAACTTTCATAAGTACCCCCTGCCTCTCTTGACCCGGGAATCACTTGAGGGTTGATTCATCGTTCCTGTTCAGTTACGCTCCACTTTGCCAGCGGAAAGACTCTCCACATTAAAGATCTATCGGGACGGACGGGTATCAGTCGGATTGGCTCATCGCCGCCTTGTTGGATTGCAGGAGAGCACATGGCACTGAAGCTTCCCATCTACATGGATCATCACGCGACGACCCCGGTGGCGCCGGAGGTCTTCGAGGCCATGCGGCCGTACTTCATGGAACAGTTCGGCAACGCCGCCTCGCGGAGCCACCGCTTCGGCTGGGCGGCCGAGGCCGCGGTGGAGACCGCACGATCCCAGATCGCCCAGCTCATCGGCTGCAAGCCGATGGAGGTGGTCTTCACCTCGGGAGCCACCGAGTCGGATAATCTGGCCATCAAGGGAGTGGCGTACGCCTACCGGGAGAAGGGAAACCACCTCATCACCTCCCAGATCGAGCACCACGCCGTCCTGGACCCGTGCAAGCGCCTCGAGAAGGAGGGCTTCGAGGTCACCTATCTTCCGGTGACCGGATGCGGCCTGGTGGACCCGGAGGACGTGGCCAAGGCCGTTACCCCCAAGACCATCCTGGTGTCCATCATTCTGGCGAACAATGAGATCGGGACGATCCAGCCCCTGGCGGAGATCGGACGCATCTGCAGGGAACGCGGGGTTCTGCTGCACAGCGACGCCGTGCAGGGGGTGGGGAGGATCCCCGTCAATGTGGATGACCTCGGGGTGGACCTGTTGTCGTTGACCGCGCACAAGATGTACGGGCCCAAGGGCGTGGGCGCGCTGCACGTCCGGATGGGGAAGCCGCGCGTCAAGCTGGTGGCGCAGATGGACGGGGGAGGCCACGAGAGGGGACGGCGGAGCGGCACCCTCAACGTCCCGGGCATCGTGGGGCTGGGCAAGGCCTGCGAGCTGTCCGGTGAGGTCATGGCCGCCGAGGCCGAGCGCCTCACCGCCATGCGCGAACGGCTGTGGGCCGGGATCCAGGCCCGATTGGACCGCGTCCACCTGAACGGCCATCCTACGCTCCGGCTGCCCAGCAATCTGAACGTGAGCTTCGAGGGTGTGGACGCAGGGACCCTCATGCTGGCCTTGAAGGAGGTGGCGGTCTCTTCCAGCTCGGCGTGCAGCACCGGCTCTATCGAGCCCAGTCATGTCCTCCGCGCGCTCGGCCTCCGTCACGAGCTTGCCTTGAGCAGCCTCCGCTTCGGCCTCGGGCGCGGCAACACCGAGGAAGAGGTGGATTACGCCTGTGCTCGTGTGTCGGAGGAGGTCTCGCGCCTCCGGCAATCGGCCGCCCGCTAGGCCCGCCCGCGCCCCGCCGCCACGACCGGGGCGCGACACTTGCTGAAAGGAGTCCTCCCGTGTTCAACTACAGCCATCATGTCTTCGTGTGCATCAATCAGCGGCCGCCGGGCCATCCCAAGGGGGACTGCGCCTCCAAGGGGTCGCGGGACGTCTTCCAGAAGTTTCAAGAGGAGATCGAGAAGCGCCAGCTCTGGGAAAAGGTGGCCGTGAACGGGACCACCTGCCTCGGACCGTGCAACTTCGGGGCGTCAGTGGTGGTCTACCCGGAGGGCGTCTGGTACGGTCGGGTCACCGCGAAGGACGTCGAGGAGATCGTGGACCAGCACCTCGTGGGCGGCAAGCCGGTGGAGCGCCTGCTGCTCTCGAAGCTCATGGCCGCGGAGGGGGCCTAGCCGCGGCGCGATCCTCGCATCCCTGGCCCCGGGATCTCGATCGCCGGGGCCGTCTATTGGCGCAGCCCGCTGTCAGTCTGTGACTGCCTGCGCTTCAGCAGGAGTCTGGGCTGGGCCCGGGGTCTGTATAGGCTGGCCTTCCGGGGACGGCGCCGGGATCAATGACCGAGTGAGGAGCGACGGGCGCGGCATGAGGATAGCGGTGGGGGGCCGCGGGCAGACCCAAGGAAGGGAGACTCGGTAATTATGAATCCACATCAGACGTATCGTCCGGCGGTCATGGGGACGCGGGGGATGGTGGCCACGGCGCACCCGCTGGCCAGCGCGGCGGGGCTGGAGATGTTCTGGCGCGGCGGCAATGCCGTGGACGCCGCCGTGGCCGCTGCGGCGACGCTGAACGTCGTGGAGCCGTTCATGTCCGGCATCGGCGGGGACGGCATGCTCTTGCTCTTCCTGGGCCGGTCGCGAGAGCGGAAGGTGCTCAACTTCATGGGCCGGACCCCGTATGCGGCCCGGCCGGAGGCATGCAGCGAGGCGGACATGCAGAAAGGCCCCAAGTCCTGTCTGGTCCCGGGAAACTTCGCGGGCTGGTGGGAGGCCTTGCGGGCCTACGGCCGCCTGACACCCGACGTCGTCTTCGCTCCGGCGATTCGCCTCGCCGAGGAGGGATTCCCCCTCACGCATCGCGGAACCGCATTCTTCACCGAGCATCGCGCGCGCCTGACGTCGGCGGCGTTGGCTGTGTTCTGCCCCGGTGGAGAGGTGCCTTGCCCTGGGACGGTGCTCAGCCACAAGGCGCTCGCCAAGACGTTACGGCGGCTGGCGGCGGAGGGGCCGGATCCGCTGTACAGGGGGGACATCGGCCGGCGGGTGTGCGAGGCGGTCCAGGCGGCAGGCGGCTGGCTCACGGCCGAGGATCTCGCGGCGTTTCGTGTGGAATGGATCGATCCCGTTGTCTCGACCTTTCGCGGCGATGAGGTCGTTAGTGTCCCCCCGCCGGCCGCCGGAACACAAGTGTTGGAGACGCTGAATATTCTGGAGGGCTTCGACCTCAAGGCCCTCGGCTACAATAGCGCTGAAGCGCTACACCTGATCATCGAGGCGGTCAAGCTGGCGATGGCGGACCGCGTGGCTTACCAGGCGCTCCCCGATCCTCCGGCGGCCGGCCTGGTGAGCAAGGGGTACGCCGCAACCCAACGGGCCCGCATTGACCGGGAGCAAGCAGCCATCAGCGGGGGTGAGCGGTTCCTTCCTGAAAGCCTGCCGGGGGAAGTCACGCCCGGCGACCCCTACGGCTACGGGCGGGAGCACACGACGCACTTCAGCGTGGTGGATGCCGAGGGGAATGCGGCCTCCATTACCCAGACGCTCGGCAGTCCCTTCGGCTCCGGCTTTCTCGCCGGGGAAACGGGCATCCTGCTTAACAACCTCTTGATGTGGAATGACCTGGATCCGCGGAGCCCGAACGTGCTGGCGCCCCATCGAACGGTCGAGACCCGGATGGCCCCGACGCAGGTGTTCCGCAACGGCCGTGTGCTTGTGGCCATCGGGACGCCCGGCAGCTATGGAATCCCCCAGACCACGACACAGATGCTCCTAAACGTCCTGGAGTACGGGATGAACATCCAGGCGGCCATCGAGGCGCCTCGGGTCCGCGTGTACCGGGATCGCGCCGTGGACGCCGAGACCCGGATCCCAGCCGAGGTACGCGCCGCGCTCGCGCTGCGCGGCCACGCGATCCGCGAACTGCCGGAGTGGTCGTGGGTGGTCGGAGGCGGACAGGCAGTCTTCGTGGATCCGGCCACGGGGGCCCTGGCGGGCGGCGCCGACCCGCGCCGGGACGGCTACGCCATGGGGTGGTGAGCCAAGGCGGGCCAAGGGCTGAGAATCGAAGGCTGCCGATTCGGGGCGTGACCTATGCCGTCCGGCAAGGAACTCCAATCCTTTACCCGCGTGTCTCCCCCCTTTGCTCTGTCGGAATGCCCTCGGTCCGAAATGGAAACTCCGCAGTCGTTACATGGGCGTGTCGGCCGTCGGCCCGTAGATGGAGGGCAGCGGCACGTCCTTGAGCCGCAGGTACACGGAGAGCTGACCGCGGTGGTGGATGAGGTGGTTGAGAAAGAGCGAGCGGATCACGCCCATGCGGGGCATCTCGAGGATCACCTGGCCGTGCTTGGTGATTCGCCAGGTGGCCGAGAGCCGGTCCATGGTTTGGCGTCGGATGGCCGCCTCCACCATGGCCATGTTCCGATCGAACATCTCCAGGACCTCGGCGACGCTGCCGGCGGTCTGGGGCGTGTGGTCGCCGGCTCCGATGTCGAAGCCGTCCTGGTCCAGGATGGTCGAGACCCAGCCCGGGATCTCGACGATGTGGGTGGCGAGGCGACCCATGGTCATGGACTTCGTGTGGGGCTTCCAGGCAAGGTGCTGCGCCGGCACGCGCTCCAGCAGCCGGCGGGTTGTTGCAGCCTCCTGGGACATCTCCATCAGAATCGCGTCAATGGGGTTCATGGTTTCCCTCCCTGTGTGTCAAGCGGTCGACAGGCTAGTTGGTCAGGGTTCTACAGTTCGGTGCGCGTCTGTGAATGCCGTGTCCTGAAAGGCCGGCAGGCGCAAGAGCTTCAGCAGCTCGAAGAGCCTGGCGTCCCGCGCGGCGATGGCGGCGTCGGCGCATCCGGCCGGGTACTGGTAGAATCCGCGGCCGGCCCGCGCTCCCGCCTCGCCCGAGGCCACTTTGTCCGCCAGGATCCCCTGGGGCGTCTGGGCCGCGGACAGATCCCGGTAGAGATAACCCGCGATGGCATGGAAGGTGGCCAGACCCCCCAGGTCCATGAGGCGGAGGGGTCCCACGGCGGCCCAGCGGAGGCCCAAGCCGGCCCTGATGGCCTGATCCACCGCCTCGGGAGAGGCGATTCCCTGTTCCACGACGTGGAGCGCCTCCCGAACCAGCGCCAGTTGCAGCCGGTTCCAGAGGAAGCCCGGCACGTCCTTCTCGACCCGGATGGGGATGCGCCCGATGCGCCGTGCCAGGTCGCAGGTGAGGTCCATGGCCGCGTCGGCCGTGCGCTGGCCGCGGATCACCTCGACCGGCGGCATCAGGTGCGGCGGGTTCATCCAGTGAAACCCCACCACAACCTCGGGACGCGTGGTGGCCGAGGCGATGGCGCTCACGGAGAGGCCCGAGGTGTCCGTGGTGAGGACGGCCTCCCGCGGGGCCTCGCGATCCAGTGCGGCGAAGACCTCCCGCTTGACGGCGAGGTCCTCGGGCACGCTCTCGATGACGAATTGGCAGCCCCGCACCGCCTCGGCCAGGTCGGTGGTGGTGCGGATACGGGCCAGGCCGTCCCGGGCGACCGCTTCCGTGAGAAGGCCGGCCCGCACCATGGCCTCCTGGTTCTTCGTGATCCGGTCGCGTGCGGCCTGCAGTGTCTCCTCGCGCCTGGCCTGGAGATGCACGGCATAGCCCGTCTGGGCGAAGGTCTGGGCGATGCCGCTTCCCATTACGCCGGCCCCGATGGCAGCGATCACTTCGATCTGGTCGACCTGCGGCATGTCGTTGGCCCCCATCCGCGGGCAGGTGACTGAAGCGCTGTGAGGGACGGATCAGATTGGCACGCTACTTTACCTCTTGAACGAATGGCACGTAAAGCTCTATCCTGGGGGCCCGAGGACGAAGAAGGCTCGGGTGGTTCTGACCAACATGACCCGGATGCAAGAAAGCAAATTACCAATGTCTGACCCCAAACGCGGGTGCGGAGCACGGGTGGCTCCGGCGCTCCTCGCGCTCGTCGTGTGCCTGGCGGGCTGCGGTCGGGGCTCCCAAGGGATTCAGGCCGAATTCCCGCAGCGACCCGTCCGCGACCGGGTCCCGATCGTCCTGGTTCCCGGGATCAGCCGGGAGGTCGCCGGCGTGCTCCGGGGCGGCAGCCTGGCACCCTTCTCCGCCCTGGCCCTCCGGACCGATGCCGAGGCCGTGGCGCACCTCGGCGATCCCCGCGTCCCGGCGGACCGGATCGGGGCGATGGACGCCCCGGCGTTGCTCGATCGCGCGCTTCGCAGGACGGATGTCCGGGGGCTGCAGGGGCTGGTTGACCACCTTGTCCGCGAGGAGGGGTACGTCCGGGGCAATCCCGATCAACCCCGTGACAAGAACTATCCAGACAATCCCGCGGCCGAGCGGGAAGACCGAATGCGGGTCGCCTCGCTGTTCGTCGTCTATTATGACTGGCGCCGCGACCTTGCCGAGAGCGCGTGCGTCCTGGCGGATCGGATTGCGCGGATACGGGCCGCCACCGGGGCGTCGCGCGTTCACCTGGTTGCCCACAGCTTCGGGGGGGTCGTGGCCAGGTACTACCTCCTCTACGGAGGGCGCGACGTCGTGCGCAATCGGGACTGCCCCGTCGCGGACGAAACGCTGGCGGCGGCCGTCAATGCGCCCGGCGGGCAGGGGACCGATCACGCGGTCCTGCTGGGGGCGCCCCTTCACGGGTCGGTGCTGGCGTTCCGGACTCTGCTCGAGGATTTCAACCTCTTCGGGCTTCTGAGCCTCGGGCTGCGCGACGCCGTCTTCACCATGCCTATGGCGTGGCAGCTTCTGCCGCAGGCCGAGCCGGACGGGCGGGTCCCGCTCCTCGTCGGCGTGAGTGGCGACGGGCGCGTCCCGCTGTACACCCTCCGCACCTGGGTCGATCGCGGCTGGCTCCCCGACGGAGGGCAGGATGCCGGCCGCCTCCGGTTCGTGGAGGCCATGCTGGCCCGGTCGCTCGCCCTTCAGGGAAGCTCGGCCGGCCGCCACCCTGCGGAGGAGGCGGTGCCCCGTCTTGTCGTGGGCGGCGGGTGCCGCCCGACCCCCACGCGCGCCATCGCCACGGCGGACGGCGTGCAGTTCCTGACGCGCGGCCAGACCGATCATCCCCTCTTCGCCGAGGCGACCGCTCCAGGCGACGGGGTGGTGACGGCCGAGAGCGCCACCGGCCTCCCAGCATCCCCTACGTTGACCGTATTGACCACTTGCATGGGTCACACCGCCTATGTTCAGGACTCGGACCTTCTCGTCCGCATCATTCGGTTCCTGCTCCAGGAGGAGACGGCACGCCCGTTGGCCCGCCCGTGAGCGGCAGGGCAATCCGGGCGCGACGCGCGGCAGGAATCGCCAGGGGGGAGCCGACTTGTTCCCCCGGAACTTCTGGGCTATGATGGATTAACACGGCCATGGGTTGCCTCGCGGATGATTCGCGGGGCCGTCCCCGCCTCCCGGCGAGTGGACCCAGGCTCAAGAGTGCTGGGAGCCGTCGCGCTCCCGCACACGGGGGATGATCATGCAATCCGACATCTTCGGCGCCCGCGGCACCCTCGACACCGGTCATGGCTCGGTCACCCTGTACCGCCTGAGTGCCCTCGCGAGGGCGGGCCTCGCCCCCGGCCTCAATCGCATGCCGTTCTCCATCAAGATCCTCCTGGAGGCGGTGCTCCACTCGGTGGACGGCGAGCTGGTCACGGCGGATGATGTCCGCAGCTTGGCGGGCTGGCGCGCGTCCACGCCCACAGCCGTGGAGGTGCCGTTCATGCCCGCGCGCGTGCTCCTCCAGGATCTCACCGGCGTGCCGGCCGTGGTGGACCTGGCCTCCATGCGCACGGCGGTCAAGCGCCTCGGCGGGGATCCGCGCAAGATCAACCCGCTCGTCCCTGTGGATCTGGTGATCGATCACTCCGTGCAGGTGGACGTGACGGGCACTCCCGACGCGCTGAGGCGAAACGGCGAGATCGAGTTCGAGCGGAACCGGGAGCGGTTCGAGTTCCTCCGCTGGGGCCAGAAGGCCTTCGCCAACTTACGCGTGGTCCCGCCGGCCACGGGCATTTGCCACCAGGTGAACCTGGAGTTCCTGGCGAAGGTGGTGCTGACGCGAAAGCAGAATGGGGCGGTCGTGGCGTTCCCCGACACGATGGTGGGGGCCGACTCGCACACCACCATGATCAACGGCCTGGGGGTCCTGGGGTGGGGCGTCGGCGGGATCGAGGCCGAGGCCGCCATGCTCGGCCAGCCGCTCTACATGGGAGCGCCCCCGGTTGTGGGGGTCAAGCTCGTGGGACGCCTGCGGGAGGGCGTGACGGCCACAGACGTCGCGTTGACCGTGACCCAGATCCTTCGGAAGAAGGGGGTCGTCGAGAAGTTTGTGGAATTCTATGGCGCCGGCCTCAGCCAGTTGAGCCTCCCCAATCGGGCCACGCTTGCCAATATGTCGCCGGAGTATGGGGCGACAATGGGCTTCTTCCCGGTGGACCGGGAGACCCTCGACTATCTGCGCCGGACGGGGCGCGGGGCCCAGGTGGACCTGGTAGAGCGCTATACCAAGGAGCAGGGCCTCTTCCGCACGGACGGGACGCCGGATCCGGAGTTCACCGAGACGCTGGAGCTCGACCTCGGCACGATCGAGCCCAGCCTGGCCGGCCCCAAGCGCCCGCAGGACCGCGTGCCGCTCGCCCAGATGAAGGCCGGCTTCCGCCAGGTGCTGACCGCTCCCGTGAAGGAGCGGGGCTTCGGCCTCGCCGCCGAGGACGCCTCCAAGAAGGTGGCGATCCAAATCAACGGGCAGAAGGCAGAGATCGGTCACGGGGCCGTGGTCATCGCGGCCATCACGAGCTGCACCAACACGTCGAATCCCTCGGTGTTGCTGGGGGCGGGGCTTCTGGCCAAGAAGGCGGTGGCGCGCGGGCTCGCGGTGCCGCCCTACGTGAAGACCAGCCTGGCCCCGGGCTCCAAGGTCGTGACGGAGTACCTCAGGAAGACAGGGCTCCTGAAGGACCTGGAAGCCTTGGGATTCCATGTGGTGGGCTATGGGTGTACCACGTGCATCGGCAACACCGGCCCCCTGGCCGAGCCGGTGGTCAAGGCGGTGAACGAGGGGAAGCTGGTGGCCGCCGCGGTGCTCTCGGGCAACCGGAACTTCGAGGGGCGCATCAGCCCGCACGTCAAGGCCAACTACCTGGCGTCACCGCCCCTGGTCGTTGCGTTCGCCCTGGCCGGTCGGGCGGACGTGGACCTCACCTCCGAGCCGATCGGCACGGATCGGAACGGCAAGCCGGTCTTCCTGTCGGACATCTGGCCCAGCGAGAAGGAGGTTGCCGACCTGGAGGCCACGATCAGCGGAGAGATGTTCGCGGCCACGTACGGCAACGTCTTCGATGGGAACCCCGCCTGGAATGCCATCCGGGCAGGTGAGGGCGATCTGTACGAGTGGAAAGACGCGTCCACGTACATTCAGGATCCGCCCTTCTTCCAGGGCCTGACGAAGGAGCCGGCGCCGCTCACCGACATCCAGGGGGCGCGCATGCTCGCCGTCCTGGGCGACTCAGTTACCACGGACCACATCTCGCCCGCGAGCGACATCGCCGAGAAGAGCCCGGCCGGCCGGTACCTGATCTCCCGAGGCATCACGAAGCCCGATTTCAACACCTACGGGGCCCGGCGCGGCAACGACCGGATCATGGCCCGGGGGACCTTCGCCAACATCCGCCTCAAGAACCTCATGGTCCCGGGCGTGGAAGGGGGCGTCACGATCCACGTCCTCTCCGGCGAGCGCATGGACATCTTCGATGCGGCCGAGCGGTACCGGAGCGAGGGGACGCCCCTGGCGGTCATCGCCGGGAAGGAGTACGGCAGCGGCTCATCGCGGGACTGGGCCGCCAAGGGGCCGCTCCTTCTCGGAGTCCGGGCGGTCATCGCCGAGAGCTTCGAGCGGATCCACCGGAGCAACCTGGTGGGGATGGGTATCCTGCCGCTGCAGTTCAAGCCGGGCCAGAACGCCGAATCCCTGGGGCTCACCGGCAAGGAACGGCTGACCATTCTGGGAATCAGCGGGACGCTCACGCCTCGCCAGGACGTCACCGTGCAGGTGGAGCGACCTGACGGGACGAAGGGCTCGTTCGTGGCCACGGCCCGGCTGGACACCCCCGTGGACATCAACTACTACCGAAACGGCGGGATCCTCCAGACGGTCCTCCGGAAGATGCTCAAGGGCTGAGGCCGGCGGCCGGGCGCCGCGAGATTCTGCAATGGGTCCCCGTCGGGCACCGGGCTCGTAGAACTCCGGACCGCTTCGGAGGAGGAACTGACTGCTGGCCTGGCCCCTGTGTGCTCCGCGCCAGGCGCCCACGATGAGCCGCGGGCGCGCGGCATCTGGCAGCCTTGGGATACACGGAACCTCCCCCTTGTTGCCGAGGCCATGATTTCGCCCGACGACGAGCGGTACATCCTCGCGCATGCCTACGTGCCGGAGCACATCGTGGGTCTCATGACCGGCATCTCGCAGGGGGAGCCGTTTCTCATTGATGGCTATGTGGGATTCAGCAAGGACAATTCGGTGCTTCTCGTCGGCTATCCTTTGGCCCGCAGTTTCGATCACGAGGGATTCGGCCGGGTGATCGCCGGGACCATCACGTCCTTCCGCCCCGAGCATCTATGGTTCGTCGCGCCCGATGTCCCAGCCTCCGTGGCGCAGCTCTGCCAGGCGAGAGAGAGCGACGATTACTACACGCTGGCGCTTCAGGGGTTCGAGCCCAAGGCCCGCCTGCGGCGGATCGTGCAAAAGGCGTCCAGGGCCCTGACGGTGGAGCGGGGCAGGGAGATCACCAGAGACCACGGGGAGCTCCTCTCGGAATTTCTGGACCGGGAAAAGCCGGGGCCGCGCATCGAACGGCTGTTCCTCAGCATGGCGGGATACGTGGCGTCATCCGAGACGGCGGTCGTGCTGACCGCCAGGGACAGGGAGGGGGCCTCGGTCGCCCTGTACGTGGTCGAGCTTGCGGCGGCGCAGTTCGCCACGTACGTGGCGGGCTGCCACTCCAAGTGGCGGTACGCCGCGGGCGCGTCGGACCTGCTGTTTGCCGACATGGTCGCACTGGCCCGGGAGCACGGGAAGAGCTACATTCACCTCGGCCTGGGGGTGAACGACGGCATCCGGCGATTCAAAAAGAAGTGGGGAGGGATTCCAAGGCTGCGATACGAGTTCTGCGAGTACCGGCGCCGGGATCCGCTTCGGTTCCTTGCCTCTGTTCACAGGATGTGGGGATGATCCCCGGACCGGGCCAGCGGCTCTCGAGCGAGCGGACGGGTAATCGCATGGATGGCGCGGGATATCGGAGGGGAGTCCTCGGCGCCCTCGTCTTGTTGATTGCGGCGGGAGTGGGGGGCGCGTCAGCCGTCCCAGGAAGCGTCCGGGGTGCATCCGAGCCGCCTGCCGGCCTCACCGGGCAATTCCTCGTCGCGACGGACGAGCTCACCGACCCACGTTTCGTCCGGACTGTTGTCTACGTAATCCACCATGACGCGGGCGGGGCGATGGGGCTCATCGTGAACCGGCCGATGGGAGAAACCTCTGTCGCCGATCTCTTGGGGGGCCTCGGGTTGGATGGCAAGGGGGTCAACGGAGAGATCCTCATCCACTACGGGGGCCCGGTGGAGCCGGCGCAGGGGTTCGTCCTGCATACAACCGACTACGCGATCGAGGGGACCCAAGTCGTGAAAGACGGCATAGCCGTCACATCGCAGCCCGAGATTCTCCGGGCCATCGGGACCGGGACCGGCCCACGCAAAAGCCTCTTCGCCCTGGGCTATGCCGGCTGGTCTTCCGGCCAGCTCGAAGGGGAAATCAAGGCCGGGGCGTGGGTGGTCGTCCCGGCCGACGAGGCGCTCGTGTTCGATGAGCAGTACGAGAAGAAGTGGGAGCGGGCCATGGCGAGGCGGACGATTAATCTCTAGTGTCCCGAGTTAGAAATCTGCGAACAAATCCAAGGCCTGCGGAGGCACCCCGAGCACGACCGGGCCACACCCAACCCGTTGGGCTGGGTACCCGGCCAGCCGGCTTCGGGACGCCGTGGGGAAAATGGACACCGTTGCCGGCTAGCCCTACACTCCACGGCGCGACGCGCCCGTACCCAGCGTCTGCGCTGGGTAGCCTGGCGGCGGCGCCGGAGCAAGGCTGGCTGGTTCTCGACGGAGCCCGGCGCCCGCAGGGGTGGCGCCGTAGGCCGCCGAATTAGTAAGCGAAATTCCAACTCGGGACACCAGCGCTTCGTTTTCACCTGCGTCTCAGAACGGGAATTCCGGACCATCGGGCATAGAACCCCCCTCAACCCTTGCTGCCTTCACTCTGATCTCGACTGACTCTCTGCAGGCCCCCTCTTCCCTAGCTGTGTATCCTCCCCTCCCGTGAGCCGAGCAACAGCATGCAGCGATATGCCCGGTCAAATCATTCCCTCGGCCTCGCACAGGTGTCTGGTACCGATGCAAGCCACCATCTGGACCCGTTCCTGCAACCCTGCCGCTCCGGGAAACAGCCAGAGATAGCCAGCCAGTATGACGACCGCCCCGAGGACCCACGGGGCCCGGGCCGCAGCCCATCCGTTTCGGCGAGCCCCGTCGCCAGCACCGCCTATTTCTTGGACCACTGGCCGTTGTCAAGCTGGATCCACCAACCGGGGCTCGACCTGCCGCGCCAGCTATTCGCAAACAGCCTCTGCAGTTCGCCCATCTTACCCATGTCGAGATTGTTTGCCCTGATGATCTCGGTGTAGAGCGCCTGGCGGTCCGCGTTTTCCTGCTCCACAAGCCGGTTCAGGTCCGCCTTTTCCTTGAGGGAGAGGGCGCCGGTGTCGCGGATCGTCACGAGTCCGTTGTTCGTCTCGCCCAGCGCGCCTTTACCGTACAGCGGCTGGAGCTGCGGGAACCGGTTGGCCATCGCTGCCTTGAGGTTGCGGATCGCCGGGGTCGAGACATTGACATCTACGGCAGCCGCGGCATGCGCCTTGGTCGGGCCGAAGCTTACGAACCGGAGCCGTTCCAAGAAGCTCGTCTTGTCCTGCTTCTGCTCCTGCTTCTGTTCGGGTTTCTGCTCCGGTGTCTTGCGAACGTCATCGACGATCTGGTCAGCGGCTTTCTGGATGGCTGCTGCCGGGAAATAGATGTTCACGGTGACGCACGAAACGAGAAAGACCATCAACGCCCAGACAAACCACCGCTTTTTCCGTGTCATGGGAACCTCCGTAAGACATTGCAGACGGCCCACATTCCTCGAGTGAACCAAAGATAAGACGCTCCTCGGTTGTCTCTCCGGCCCATCGGTTCCCTATTTGAACTCGACCCCGACGGGTTCCGCCTGGGGCGACCGGAAGATCCGCTCCGTGCGCTCCTCCATATCCTTGAAGCTTATGACATTATTTGGGTTCTGGTTCACGACATCAACCCCGCGGAGGAATCCGCGCCGCACCAGATACTCCTTCCCGTCTTCGTGGATTGTGCCGTTGACTGAGAACTGATCGTTGTTCAGGACGCACCGAAAGCCGATCTTGCTGTACGGATATTCCTTGAAGAACTGGGTGATCCCCCTGTTCAACGCGCTGCCTGCGCCGGTACCGAGGATCGAGATGTTCTGGATCGCATCCATGCTGATCTGCTGTGTGATCCCCCGTGCCTCCACCGATTCGACCTCCAGGGTGAAGCTCGCCGGCTGGCCGTATTCCACCACAAGATTCTTGAGCGATCCCTGGATGATCCCCGCCATCTTGCCGATTGCGATCTTCCTCGTCACTTCTTCGAGGTTGATATTCCTGAATGTGATGTCGCCCCCGAACCTTCGTGAGGATGCGGTAATGTTTTCCGCAAAAAAGTTGGTCGCCTCAATCTCACCACCAAAGACATGGATCACCGCCCTTCCCTCGGACGCGATCCGGTTGTTCTCGTAGTGCATCACACCGAGATCCGCGTTGATCGTGCCCGGGTATTCCGTTCCCATCAGCCTTCGGGTCATGCGGCCGAGGTCTACGTTTTCTATCTTCACACCGAAGCGGTTGCGCACAGGCGAGAGCACATCGTCCACCTGCACGCCGTACAGGCGAATGTGTCCGCCGAAGAAGGGCACAACGACCGGCTCCGGGATGTCCAGCGTGTTCTGGGCGATGGTCAGAGGAATCTGGAGATCGTCTATGGAGAGTCTTTTCCTTTGGATGGTCTTGAATCGAATGAAGCCTGGCCGCGCGGGAGAGGACGGAGCGCTCCTGCCGGATGACGGGGAAACGAGATCAAAGGGCAGGTCCACCGCGATCTCCTGAATGTCCAGGGGCATGTCCGGAGCTTTGAGGGTCGCGCCGGCCATCAGGTACGTTCCGGCGATTGACGTTGCGGCGCGGTCATGCCGAATAACGGTCTCGAGGGAAGAGGTTCCGGTGATGGAAAGAGTCGCGAGGCCGGGCGACAGCTCCTTGAGGTAGTCTTTCAAGAGTTTTTGGAGGAGTGCCTCATGCGAGACGCCGGCGACGGTGATCCGGGCGCCCCAGTCGTGGGTTGTCCCGTCGGCGCTGAACGAGTACTCGCCGGTCTGGAAGACATCCAGCGACCCGTTCAGGTCAAAGCGCGGGTCGCGGCCGAAAAAAAGGGTGCCGTCCGCCGCCAATGATGCCTTTTGGCCGGAGAGGTTGCTGTAAAACTTCCCCCAAAGATACTCGCCGTCGGCCTGCTCCGAACGGATATTGAACGTGAGCTTTTGCTCCGGCGCATACTGCAGTTTCAGGATGATCCTACCACTCACGCCCTGAGCCGCTTTCGTGCTGTCAGGGGAGCTGAATCCTCCTTGATTGAACGAAAACGTCACGCTGCCGTTGAGCGAAGGCCGGTCACTCGCATACGTTCCCTGCAACCGCGTTTCGACCGCTCCCGTTCCCTGCAACGTCCAGGCGTGATACTCCTCCGGGAGGAGCGGCTTGATGACGTCAAACACCTGTGCGAAATCAATCGAGGCCAGCGAACACGCCGCGCTCCATGGCACCTCTCCGCGCAATACTGCCTTTGCCGTACCTTGGATGCTCCCGAAGTTCTTGCTGGCTCCGCGCAGCGCGGTGATCGCAAAACTCTCTGTTGGCTGGTCATACGCCATATCGGCTGCAAGGGTAAGGCCGCTCAGAGAGATGGTCCGGCCGCCGCTGGCATACTTCCCGGAATCGACGGCGACCTCGACAGTCCCCTTGCCATACGGCCTCGGATATACGCCCGCGAGTCGGAAATTCCCGTTGATGTTGCCGCTTGCCGCGATTTCCGGGTCGCCGGCGGATTGAAAGGCGAAGTGCGCCTGGAACGCGATGCTGCCGCCTGTCTTGGACGAAAAGTCCTTGATCGTGAGATTAATGCCAGTCAACTCCACTTGCTGCTGCCCCCCCTCGAACGGGAACCGCGCCTCCGCATTCCGGATGTCGAGCAGGCGGATGCCGGGTAATCTCTTGAGGAAGGAAAGGTCAGATGGCCCCCCTTTCTGCTTGCCGATCCGGAAGGTGAGCTTCGGGTTCTGGAGGACGAGGCTGTCAACCTCACCCTGCAGGATCATGTCGAGCGAGTTTTTGGCCGTGACGTTCGAGGCGACCAACGTCATGCGGTCATCGCCGAGGCTCTTGATGCTGAGGCCGGAAATGGAGCCCGAGAGGTTAGGCGAAAGCGAGATCGACTGGGCGCTGAGTTCGTAGCCGAGCGTGTTGGCGAGACGATTCAGGAGTGAGGGGGAATGGAGAAGGAGAAACAGAACAGCGAGGACAACACCACAGCAAGCAAGGATACCGAGCAGGGCGAGAAGGATGGCCTTGCGTACCTTCTTGCGTTTCATGATCTCCTATAGCCCCGGCCCCGGAGGGTGGCGGCAGGTCTGCAGGGCCGACTCGTGTCTTGACCAGCAGACAGCGACTCCATGGGCAGCGTCACCGGCAACAAGGGGCCCGCCCGCACCGAAAAGATCCTGGTCCCTCTTGGGCGTTGCCCTGCCGCGGTCCGCCTCTTGGCTACCCCTCTTGGCATAGGGCCGGGCACGTCTCGAAGGCAGCTTGAGCATACAGCAGCCGGGGGGCGCGGTGTCAAGCCAAAAGGGCTCGAGAGAGAGGCGGCGGAGGGACATTGGGGAAACGGGGAAACGGACAAACGGCGACGGGAAGCAGGGGGGGTGCGGGATTACTCTTGGTGCTGCGTGGCTTTGATCGCTTCTTCCCGGATGAGGGTGAGGGCCTGTCGCTTCAACGTGAGGAAGGTCTCCGACGCCTTGAGTTCGTAGCTGCGGGGGCGCTCCAGGGGGATCCCGATCTCCGCCTTGATCCGCCCGGGTCGGGCCGTCATGATGAAGACCCGGTCCGAGAGGAAGACGGCCTCTTCCACGTCGTGGGTCACGAAGAGGATGGTCTTGTGCAGCTCCTCCCACACCTGGGTGAGGAGCTCCTGCATGAGGGACCGCGTCTGGGCGTCGAGGGCCCCGAAGGGCTCATCCAGGAGGAGGATGGCCGGGTTGTTGGCCAGGGCCCGCGCGAGGGCCACCCGCTGCTTCATCCCTCCGGACAGCGCCTTGGGGTAGGCCCCTTCGAACCCCCGCAAGCCGACCTTCTCGACGAATTCTTTCGCGATCTGCTCCTGCTCCGCCTTTGACACTCCGGAGAGGCCGAGGCCGAACTGGATGTTCTCCATCACGGTGAGCCAGGGGAAGAGCGTGTAGCTCTGGAACACCATCCCTCGATCCCGGCCGGGACCGCCGATGGCGCTCCCGTCGAGCCGCACCACGCCGCGCGTGGGCCTCATCAGCCCCGCCACGATCCGAAGGAGCGTGCTCTTCCCGCAGCCCGAGGGGCCGAGGATGGTGGCGAACTCCTTGTTCCGGATCGCGAGGTTGATCTCGGCGATGGCCACCACCTCGCGGCCGTCCGACCGGTAGACCTTCGAGAGATTCTGGATGTGGAGTTTGGTCAGTTCTTCCACGCGCTCACTCCACCCACGGGAACAGCTTCTTGTAGAGCCACTTGAAGAAGTAGTCCGTGATGAGGCCCATCATCCCGATGGTGAGGATTCCGAAGATGATGCTTCCCGTGCGCAGCATGCGCTGCGCGCTGATGATCATGTAGCCGATACCCGACGCGGAGGCGACCAGCTCGGCGACGATGATATAGGTCCAGGCCCACCCGATGATGATCCGCAGGGTGTCCAGGATGCCGGGGAGGCTGGCCGGAAGCAGGACCTTCCGGATGACCTGGAAGCGCCTGGCCCCCAGGGTATAGGCCGTCTCCAGCATATCCGTGTGCACGTTCTTGGCGACGACCGCGACCATCAGGACCAACTGGAAAAAGCTCCCGACGAAGATGATGGCGATCTTCTCGACGTCGCCGATCCCCAGCCAGAGGATGAACAGCGGGATGAACGCAGAGGCCGGCATGTAGCGGATGAAGCCGACCACCGGCTCGGTCAGGGCCTCTGCGACCTGGAACGTCCCCATGATCAGTCCCAGGGGAACGCCGATGATGGCCGCAATGATGAACCCCACCATCACGCGGTAGGTGCTGTTGAAGATGTCGGTGGTGAAGCTGAATTCGAGGAACAGGTCAACCCCGGCCCGGAAGACCCGTCCTGGCGAAGGGAGGAAGAGGGCGTCGACGAACCCGCCGTACGTCAGGACCGACCAGATGACGAGGAAGAAGACGAAACTGCTGAGACTGAGGACGAGGTAGAGGCCCGGGGGGATGGGCTCTTTCGGATTGAAGAGATCGCCAAATCTCCAGGGGGCTCTCTCGGACTGCTCTTGGTCCTTGGCGGCCATTGGTGTCCAACGTGTCAGCGAGACGAGTTGCCGGCACGTACGGACGCCGCGAGTCGAGGGAGCACCGATCGGCCCTCGGCCAGCGCCTTCCGCGGCCGCCGTACGTGCCGGCAACGCAACGCGTTTCACGTCGCCGGGGATCGCCGCCCGGCGACCCAGGCGACTAGAGGAACGACCCGTCGATCAAATCGGCCGCCTTGGGCTTGGTCTTGATGAACTTCAGGTTGAACCAGAGGTCGGCGGCGCGTTGAGTCACGGTGTAAAGCAGGCCGGGTTTCTGCGCGGTGCCGAAGTACTCCTTGTTCTCTTTGTCACCGTAGAACCTCACCCCGCCCTTCTCCTTGGTGAACTCTTCGGGCTTCTGTCCCGTGAACTTTGCCATGATGGCATCGGCCTCTTTCGGATTCTCCGCGGCGAACTTCACCGCCTCGTTCCAGGCGGCAACGATCATCTTCACGTCGGCGCCGCGGGCCTTCAGGAAGGCCGGCTTGAAGGCCAGCGAGTCCACGATGATCCCGGGCGTCTTGTCGCTGGCAAGCAGGACGCTGCCGAAGGGCGTCTCCTTGGCCTTGGAGAGCCAGGGCTCCCACGTCACGGCGGCATCCACTTTGCCTGCGACGAAGGCTGCGCCCGCATCGCCCGCCTTCATGTCGACGGCCTTAAGGTCGCTGAGCTTGAGGCCGTTCTGGTTCAGGACGTAGTTGAGCCAGAAATAGCTGGCCCCCGCGCCGAGCTGGGCGGCCACCGTCTTCCCCTTGAGGTCCTTGATCGTCTTGATCTCCTTCTTGGCCACGATCCCGTCGCCGCCGTGGGAATCGTCAAGGGCAAGGACCTGCTTGACGGGGATCGGGTTCTCCGCAGCCGCCGTCATCACGTGGGTGTCCACGGTCGTCGCCATGCCCTGGATCTTGTCGGCCGCAAAGGCGGCCCGCCGATCCGCCGGGCTTTCGATCACGACGACCTCCACCTCGATGCCCCGCTTCTGGAAGAAGCCCTTCTCCTTCGCCAGATACAACGGAGCATAGCCGAGCCAGGTGGACATCCCCAGCTTGATCGGCTCGCCGGCAAAGGCGGCCCCCCCGATGAGGAGCGCCAAGACCATCGTCCCCACGACCCAAGCCTTTTTCATGCCTCTTCCCTCCTGTGAGTTTGCCCTGCCTCCGGGACGCGTATAAGGCCTTTGACAAAGGCTGCCTAGGCGCGCGGATGGTATCACTACCGCTCGGGCTGTCAATGGCAAAGTGGGGCGCGGCGGGCCGGGAAACACGCTATTGGCGCCTTGTATCGGCTGCCGCGAAGGGGGTTGGGCCCTGGAAGATCCCGCGCATAGTCCACCGCAGCATCGGACGCTGGGGCTTTTGGCTTGACGCTTCGAGGGAATTCGCGTAATAGACGCGTCTGCGACTCTTCGCCTTGTGCGGTGGATCACCTAACCAGTGGTGTAATGACATCATCATGACCATGACTCCAGTGGCGGTCAAAGTGGACGGTCTGACCAAGACGTTCGGGACGGGGGCGGCGGTCGAGGACCTCTCGTTCGAGGTCAGGGAGAACGAGTTCGTCACCATCGTCGGGCCGAGCGGTTGCGGCAAGTCCACCACGTTGCGGATCGTATCGGGGCTCGTCCCGCCCACGCAAGGGAATGTCTCCATCCGGGGAAAGCAGGTCGACGCACCGATCGGGGATGTCGGCATGGTATTTCAGTCCCCCGTCCTCCTGCCGTGGAGGAACACCGTCAGCAACGTGCTCTTCACGGCGGAGATGCGGGGGGAAAGCCCGAGCGCATACCGCGAGCGTGCTCTCCATCTGATCAAACTGGCCAGCCTCGAGGGCTTTGAGCAGAGGTATCCGCACGAGCTCTCCGGCGGGATGCAGCAACGGGTGGCGATCTGCCGGGCGCTCTTGCTCAACCCGTCCCTGCTTCTCATGGACGAGCCGTTCGGCGCCCTCGACATCATGACCCGGGAGAAGATGGGCTTCGAGCTACTGAAGATCTGGAGTGCGAACAAGACCACGGTCCTGTTCGTCACGCACAGCATCACCGAGGCGGTCCTGCTGTCGGATACCATCATCGTGATGACGGCCCGGCCGGGGAAGGCGAAGGCGGTAATCAGTGTGGACCTTCCGCGGCCGCGGGATGTGAAGACGCTGAGGGACCCGCGATTCCTGGAACTCGCCGGGGCTGTTCGGGATAACATCGAGGCCCAGTGGGTGGAGTGAAGGTGGGTCGCAGATGACAGAGGAACGTTCGGAACGCATGGAGCGGGCTCGGAGGATGGCGGCAACGCTCTCGGGCTTTGCGGCCATCCTCGTCGTCTGGCAGTTCGGCGCCCGCTTCACTCGCCTGCCGGAATACATCCTTCCCGTCCCCACCGTCATTGCGGTCAGGTTCTGGCAGACCCTTGCCATCCAGGCGCACCATCTGGGCGTGACCGCCACGACCACGACGGTCGGGCTCGCCATGTCTCTCATCGTGGGGGTCCTGCTGGCGCTGTCCGTCATCTACATCAAACCCTTGCAGGCGATCGTCCTGCCCGTCCTGGCGGCCTTCAACAGCATCCCGAAGATCGCCATCGCCCCGCTCTTCGTGATCTGGTTCGGCTTGGGTCTGGAGCCCAAGGTGTTGCTGGCCTTCCTCCTGGGGCTGTTCCCGATCTTCGTCAACTCCGTCACGGGGCTCGGGGAGATCGAACCGGACGTCCTGGACTTGGCCAGGCTGGCTGGTGGAACCCAGTGGCGAATGTTCACGAAAGTGAGGCTGATGCATGCCGTTCCGTACATCACCGACGCCTTGAAGGTGGCCTTCCCACTGGCCCTGGTCGGCTCCATCGTGGGCGAGTTCATTGGCGGAAACAGCGGCGTGGGCTATCTGATCCTGTCAGGGCAGTTCAACCTGGATACGCCGCTGGTCTTTGCCTGCCTGGTGTCGATCACATTGTTTACAGGGCTGGCGATAGGCATGGTGGCTCTGGTGGAGAGGATCTTCCTGAAGTGGCGTCCTTCTCGGCGGAAGCGGTAGCACAAGCGACATCCCCGCTAACATAGTTCGATCTCGATCCCGCCCCCGGGGGTGCCCGAGCACACCCAGCCTTGCGGCTGGGTACCCGCCGTGCGGTGGGGGGGTACCCAACGCTTGCGTTGGGTCCGGTCCGGTCGCCGGACGGTGCGTGCGGTAGCTGCGACCCGGCGCCCGGGCTGACAAGCCCTCCGCGGACAAGATGGACCCTCGCCACGGCGGGAGGCCCGCCGCGGGCCGACCCGGAGCAAGACCGCCCCACCCCAGCGCCGAGGTGGGGTGCCGTCGCGGCCTTGCCGTCCGAGAGGGACCCCCGAGGGCGGGACTCAAAGCGAGGCAGAGGCTCCCAATGAACTCAATGGATTGGTAGTTAACTTAGCCGCGATGAGGATAAGAGGGAAATAGAGCCGCGGGACGGCCGCCGATCAGGTCGGCTGTCCCAGCGGCTCCATGCATTCCGTCGGAATCAGCGGGCGACGAGTCCGCTGGCGTAGATGTCGTTCGGCGTCAGCTTCACGTCCAGCTTGAACGCTCGGCTCACCAGATCCACGGTCCGCTGCAGCCGATCCGGCGTCGCAATCCCATACCCGTTCCTGGCCACGTATGGCGTGTTGATCGCCTTGATGGACTGGCTCCACTGGGCGAGGGTCGTGTTGTAGTCCAGGGTGGGGTTGTACTTCACCATGATCTGCGCCGTCTCCTCGGGATGCTCGATGGAGTACTTCACGGCCTTGACTGTGGCCGCGGCGAAGGCCTTCACCTCATCGGGGTTCTTGGCGATCTGGTCCCCGGTCGTCACCAGGAAGTAGCCGAAGACATCGTACCCCCAGTCGGCGAACGAGGAGAAGTAGACGGTCTTCCCCTGCGGGCCGGCCACCCTCATCAGCGCCGGGACGTCGCCGTCGATGGAGGCGGTGAAGAGATCCACCTTTCCTTCCAAAATCAGGGGGAAGTAGACCCCGGGGTCGGCGGCCTGCCATTTGATGGCCGAGGGATCCAGGCCTTTCAGGTTGAAGATGATCGGCAGGATCACCCGGGCGCTATCGGTCTGCGAAGCCGCAACGGTCTTCCCGACGACGGATTCAGGCGTGGGGAAGGGCGCGAGCGACCCCAGCCCGCTGGTCGTGATGTCCATGAAGACCCCGAACCCCCTGGCCTTGGCCCCCTTGGCGACGGCCTGGACGACGGACGTGGACTCCGCCATCCCGTAGTCGGCCTTCCCTCCTTCCAACGCCGCGATGACGAAGCCGCTTCCCGTGGCGGGGGCGATGTGAATGTCGAATCCCGCCTCCTGGTAAAAGCCTTTGTCCATGCCCACGAAGAAGGGCGAATGCCTTCCATGGAAGACGTAGTTGGTCAGGAAGACGACCTTCTTCAGCGGTTTGTCGGAGGCGGCGGCTCCGGCCGCCGTAACGGCGACGCCGACGGCTAGGACGAACGCGAGCGCCAGCAACCCTACCGAGACGAGTTTCCGCTTCATTTTCATTCTCCCTCTTGCAGACATCGCTGCTAGGTTAATTCACCACAGCCCGCCCCCGGGGGCGGGCGATGCGACGTTCGACCGGAATCAATTGCCTCAATAGATTACAGCTTAGCTTAGTGGTGATGCCCCTTGCAGAGATCCTCCGTCTGGGCGTTCCGGCCGGTGACGGCTCCGCTAAGACCTTGCACATCGCCGGCCTGTCGAGTGACTCCAGGACGCACTTCTACCCGAGGTACTCACGCAAGTCGAGATGGGTCCACAGGCTCCTGGGCGGTTCTGCCACCTCGGGGAAGGAGGGGTCCAGGGGCTTGGTGGCGTCCACCCCGAGCCGCGTGCTGAGCAGGCGGTCCCCCGTCCCGCCGGATTGCCAGGGGGCGTATCCGGTGGGATCAACCCGCGAGATGTAAGAGCCGGGGACGGCGAAGAAAGACCGGTCTGCCTGGGTCCGGGTCATCATCGCCCAGAGGACCTTCCGGTCGTCGTAGATGTCGATGTCATCGTCCACCACGACCGCGCATTTGAACCGGTAGGCCCCCAGGGCCGCCAGGGCCGTATTGATCCCCAGGCCCTCGAAGTCTTTCTTGATCTGAACGTACACCAAGTTGCCCGAGCCGGAAACGGGAACGTTAATAGCCGTCACCTGTGGGACGAGCTGCTGGAGCTGAGAGAGGACGACTCCCTCCATCCCCAGGGAGAAGAGGACCAAGTGTTCGGGGCCCACGTTGAAAATGTCGTGATAGATGGCGTCGCGCCTGCGTGTGATCGCCGTGACTTCGAATACGCGGGCCTTCTTCGGCGGCGCGTAGTACAGCCAGTAATCCCCGAAGGGACCGTCGTCCTCCCATCGGTCGGTCCGGATCCTTCCCTCGACCACGATCTCGGCGTCGGCGGGGACGAGCACGTCCACCGTTTCGCAGGGAACCACGTCCACAGGCTCCCCCAGCAGGCCGCCCATCGTCTCGAGTTCGAACTCGGAGAGCTGGCCGCGCTGCTGGGAAGCGATCGCCATCGCAGGGTGGTGCCCGATGACGATGGCCCCGTCCACGTGCTGCTGGTGGGCCTCGGCCTGGGCCGCCACCTGCGAGGCATGGCACAGCGGCGCCATGTTCATCGTGACCGTTTTGGGGGAAAGGTAAAGGCTGCGATAGATGCCGGCGTTCAGGCATCCTGAGACCGGGTCCCGGATGATCGTCACTCCGGACGAGATGTAGGGTCCGGCGTCCTTCTCGCAGTGTGTCACGATGGGAAGCGTCCGCAGGTCCGCCTTGTCACCCGTGAGGATGATGTCCTTGACCGGGCCGGATTTCACTCCCCTGGGCTTGATGCGGTTCTTCTGCGCCTCGGCGAATCTGGTCACGACGTTCTGGGGGGATGTTTCCAGGGCCAAGGCAAGATGACGCTTCGAAGCGAAGAGATTCGTGACGACGGGCATGTCGTAGCCCTGGATCTTCTCGAAGACCACGATGGGTAGCCGGTCTTCCGCTTCGAGCTTCTTCTGCACAGACGACAGCTCCCACCGGGGGCTGACCTCTTTCTTGATCCGGAGGAAAAGCTCCGGCGTTCTCTCCTCCACGGTCTTCAGGAAATATCGCAGATCCTTTTTCATTGCTTGTCTAATCCGCGAACGGCGGTGGTAAGCGAGTCCTGCCAGGCCAGCGTGGGCGGACGATAGCCCCTTTCATTTATCGTGTCAAGGCGACAGCGAAGCGAGGAAGGGGCGGGGCAGAGGGGCAGGGAAGCAGGAGAGAAATGAAGAAACGGCGAATCGGGGAATCGGGGACAAGGCGAGAGGGGGATAGGGGGAACCGGGAAAGCGGAGAGGCGGTAAACCGGGGAAACGGACAACCCGCGCTGGAATTCGGGTCCCCGATTCCACAAGCTGGCGAGGCCAATCGGGCGTGGACAGTCAGCTCACGAGCGCTCAGTGCTGTGGGCGCGCCATCACGTAGCGCGGGTGGGAGACATCACTCTCGATGCTCGGCGGGCGGCGCCGGTCCGGTCCACGTCGGTCCCGCTCGTACGCCTGGACCCGCTGCCGCCGCTCCCCCTGGCGTCGGTCCAGGAGGACCTGCACATCCTCGTTGGCCGAGAAATGTCGCGTCAGAGATTGCCAAAGTTCCGGCTGGTCTCGCGCCACGACTACCAGGGCTCGCATTATCCCTGTGGGCTGTGGTTTCGGCGACCCGCTTTCGACTGCCATATGCCCTCCCTCCGGACCGAGTGGTATTCAGGCAATTCGGCCCGTGGATATTTTGCTACTCCCGGGATGGTATCCGAGGATTACCTCCCGGGACCTACATATAATTTAGTGCTACCCCTCCCTCTGCCGCAAGGGCAATAGCAAAGGATAGTGGCTCGGTATCGGCTCGAAGGGCTGGTGTGGGAGGAAGGATGCGGCTGGAGGAGAGAGGCACAGTTCCTTCCGCCAGGGGGGGGGCGCGGACCTCTCAGGTAAAGTTCGGAGTTCGAGCCCTGCCCGGATCGCCGACATCGAAAAGCGTGCCATCCTCGCCGCCCTGGAATCCACGCACGCCAACAATACACCAGCCGCAGGGCTCCTCAGGATCACTCGAACCAAGCTCCACACCCGCTTGAAAGGCTTCGGGATCACTGCAGAGTCGGCCGTCTAATTCTGCACGCGTCCGTCCACCGTTACGCAGCCAGCCGCACACCCATACGCACCTCGCGCGTTCTCATTCTGCGGCCCTCCTCCTCGAGGGAGTCGTTTCAATGAGTTAGGCTGCTGCCGGCAAGTGGCATCGGCACTGCAATACTCTTCCCGTGGAGGCACCCCGCTGGAGGTGGGATGGTGCCAGAACGTGGCAGACACATTATCACATGGAGGAATAACTCATGAAATTACGAATTGTCGTTCTTCTGGTGTGCTTGGTTGGTGCGCTCCTCAGCTATGCCTATTCGGCGGAGATCGCAGCAGGTGCAGCCACAACCCAGAATCACGTTGATGGCGCGCCGGCATCCCTCCCGGGATGGACAGAGACGGGGTACGCCCTCTACGCGGATTGAGAAACAAGGCCAGCAGGGAGCTACGAAGGGGGTGGGGCTCAACGAAGTCGGTTGGAGTGCAGGCCGCTTGTTGCCCACCGCCAAAAGAGAAAGAGGAGGATTTGTCATGCTGCATCACATGAAGTCGAGCGTGGCCGACCTGATCACCCTGATCTTGATCTTCAGCTTCGCTTTCGCGATCCGGCTCGGCTGGGCGCTGGAGATGATGCGCTGAGGAGGCTACGGGATCCGGGGAAAGCACATCAGCCCTGGATGGTCCTGTTCACTGTGCGGGATCGGGGTTGGAGAAGAGCCCATTGGACACTGATGGAGGGGTAGAACAAACACCGCAAGATGACCGCCGATCCGGAATCCTCTGGCGGTTTCTCGCCAAATGGGGAAGGAGACCACATGGAAATCGCTTTGGGATGGCTTACTCGGGTGCCCGGTGCCGTGATATTCCTGCTGTCTACGGGGCTGGTGATCGGAGCCCTAGTGCTCCTGAGCGACTGGTGGGGGGGCCGCCGTCAGGAGATGGTCCGGCAGCAGATCGTGCTCACCGATGCGATCTACGAGCGGTTTGGACCGATCGCCTCGCCGGTAGTGAAGAAGTCGCTGTGGGGCCCGCGGCAGATCCAGTTTGCAGTCCGACCTGGCGCGGTCCACAAGGTCCTCGTGGCAGCGCAGGAGGCACTCTCCGTGGCTGACCGGATGAAGCTCGGTCGCTACGAGATAGTGCTCATCCCGCAGCAAGCCCCTGCCCTCGAGGCGCAGGAATCCCGCGCAGACCAGCCCGCGGTGCGATGGTCAAGGGACACCAAAGCCGCCGCCTGAAAGGCCATGATCTCTCAATCGCATCCCCTGAGACGGTGTGGGCCTCGGCCCCATCCCCTCGATCCGGTTCCTTCTCTCTCTGCCCGGCTGTTGTACCAAGACCGGTACCACACCGCCGCGGGGGGTCGCGGCGATGAAATGGAAGCGGCACTTTCACATTCACGGACATGTCGCGGACCCCAGGGGACGGGTGTACACTACGAAGATACTGTGCGGTGCGCAAAATAGGCGACAGTCCCTCGCGGCCCGCACAGTCCGGGGGAGAGTCCGAGGAGGGGCGGCGGTCCGCCCCTCTCGGTAGGGTCCGTGGGGAGGGCTGAGCCCTTGCCGCGGGTCCTGTGCAAGGGCGAGGGCCTTCCCCGCGAACGAAGCAGCGCGGGGAACAGTGTAGCCATTATTCCGCGCTGCGTAGTAAATGGATCCAGGTGTCAGGGGGAATGACAGACGCGGGATCGTCGGACACAAAGAATCACGGCAACACGTAAGCACGATCCTAGGCAGAGAGACCATGCAGTATCTAAAGAGCCGATTCACCGTGACGGGCGAGGCCAGCAAGACGGCCCAGGAGAACTATCAGAAGGGCTACGCGAAGATTGATTGGTCGGAAAAGGGCAAGGACAACAAGAAGAAGGAAGAATAGACCAGATTCTTTGGCAGGCGCGCTCGACCACTGAAGTGCATGGTTCGAGTCCAATGTGGTTCCCCATGCAGGGCGAATCTGGACACTGAGAAGAGAGCCTTCCGATACCTGAGGACGGTCCCGCGGCTGGCTCACGGTCGGATTCCCGCCGCCGAGGCACTCGTTGCCGGCGCGCCACGGGGCCGGCGGCAGATTACATCAAACCTATCTTGGCAGCGAGGGTCCGCAAGTCCGGCACTTCCAAGTCTGGGTGGGCATGGGCGACGGGCGTCGCCCCACATCCTTCCTTATCATGGCGTCTGTTGACCCACACGGTTGACAGCCCCAGCACATTCGCCGGCGCGATGTCGTGAAAGAGGCTTTGGGCGACATGGAGGATCCGCTGCCGGGGCACCCCGATGCGGTCGAACGCCAGCCGGAAGTTGTTCAACGAGGGCTTGTAGGATCTCGCCTGCTGGGCCGTGATGATCCAATCGAATTTGGTCTGGAGCCGCTCAGCCGAAAAGGCGAAGAGGTCGTCGTCGATATTGGAAATGATGGCGAGGCGGTATTTCCGGTGCAGCGCCTGCAGCGCCGGGGGGGAATCCGGAAACGCCGGCCAGTCCTTCACCGACGTCGAGAACCGCTGTAGCTCCTCTGCCGTGGGCACAAACCCGAACCGTGCACCCACCCCCTCCAGGACCAATCGGAGGACGGTCTTGTATTCGCGGTACTCTCCGTGTTCGGCCGCGGATTCCAGTTCTCCGTACGACTCCAGGGTTTTGTCGGGGATCAGCTCGGTCTGATGAGCGGCGAAAATAGGCCGCAAGGATTCCAGGATCCCGGTCTCCCAGTCGATCAACGTGCCATAACAATCGAAGCTCAGCACCCCAAAATCATTCCACGGTAGCATCCGTCTCCTCCAGAAGATGGTTGCCGGAATGCGCCGGCCAACCGGCCCTTCAGGTGTAGGGCGGCGGACCTGCAATAGGAACAACCGATGGGTCTGTATTCGGAGAAGCTACCTGAGCGGGAAACCCGCGTCAAGCGGTTGCCCGACCCGGCTTTGGACAGCACCCGCCGATCAGACGAGGCCCGCCGGATAGAATATGCGCCAGCGCGAGTCAAAAGCCTTTTGCTCCATTCCATGAGCTAGATAGAAGTTGTAGCTGAGACCCATGCCCTGGAAATCGTTCAGCCAAGGCGTGGGGTAGTTCGCTTTTTCCATGTAGAAACCAACGGCTTGATGGTACGGGTACACATGTTCGAGAGAGTCGAGAGTATCGAGGAGGATGTCAAGTCGGACTCGGCTGCGAGCGCGCTTGAAGGCAGTCAGGACTTGGAGCACTCCTCCTGCATAGACCGGGCGCACCACTATGTCGACGAGTGTCCGTTCAAGCCCCGCCACCTCCAAGGATTCACCCGTGTCGGAGGAAAGGCGAACGACACCGAGGCGGCCAGTATCCTTACCGCTGAGAAGCACGAATCGCCATGCCGCGTAGCGAAGTTCGTAGTTCGAGACCCGCTGAGGCCGAGCGAAAGCGCGATCTATGGCCCCCTGGCTCAGGTCTTGTTGGGTTATATGCTTGGACGATTGCTCCTTGTTCACATAGATCGGATTCACCGCTCGCTTCACCAAGCCATGTATGGACGCGGCTGTTCCATGTGAGAGATACGCATGCGGCGCGATGGAGAGAGCCAACTGGTACGGGGAGACTTTTCCGTGGACGAAGAGGCGCAGATTACCGTATCTCGATCTGAGGATGATCGATCGGACAAGCCCTTGCTCCATAAGCCGTTGCTTCACCGTCTCGCGCGGTTCGCGCATTGATGCCTCCCTTTGTCTCTGAAAACGGTCGATCAACGACTCGAGCTGGTTGGGCCGGAGAACTCGAGAAGAGGCTTGTGCGATGATGTCCTGCAACCCGGCGGAGTGCGTCATATCTCCTCCACGCGGATGTGCTCCTCAATCAGGTATATATACCTGTTTGAGGAGCAAATGTCACTCCTGTTACTCCTGGAGTAAACCGGGAGCTCCGGGCGCGCGACAGTATTCCTCAGGCCGCACGGCTGTTCGCGTCCGCGCCAGATTGCGGACTCGACAGCAGAGGAGATCAGCCTTTTCCTTGGACGGTTTGCGGGAAAGGAGTGCAAACCCCGGCCGGTATTCTCCTTTCAAGTAATAATAACATGAAATGTTAAAAATGACTTGACATGTTAATTACACAGTGTAACAATCCATTATCACAGCAGTAACCCGGAGGACAAATTTGCTGTCGAAAGGCGATTCTTCAGGACAGTTCAGCCAAAACTCTTCAGTCCATGGAGTCAACCGCATCCTCCATCTCTTGAAGAAGCGAGGATTTCGGGTGCATAAGGCGGAGGTTCGTGTCCCGGCCGAAGGCCTGCGTCGCGGACTACAGCTTGACTTCCTCATGGGTCGAGAGGGCCGAAGTTTCGGTGTAGAGGTAAAGGTCGCTCGAAAGCTGGCAGACTGGTTGTTTCACTGGATGGCGCACCCCATCCTCGCGCTCCAGGCGGGCCGACGACTCAAGGGCTGGGAGCCGCTCCTGGCCATCTCTGTGGATTCCATAGACCTGCGGATTGTTCGGCGATTCAAGCGCCAGATCGCTCTCTACGTACCGGACCTATGGTGGTTGATGGCCGATACGCACGGCAGCCTTGTTGCACACCTCCCGGGTGGCGACGAAGAGGTGATCGGTGACTCCCGGGGACGCAGACGCGGGTTTGCCTGGCGATCCGATTCGGAGGTGCCCTCGCGCTCGATTCTCCATTCGCCCCGGTCCGGCTACGCTTCGGCAAAGCTTTCGTTTGGCGATCTTGACCAGTGGTTGCTCAAGGTGCTGCTCTTCGCGCGATCGAAGGCCGCCGGGTGGGGTGGGCCGCGCGGCTCGATCAGGAATCTAGCTCAACTCGCCAAACTTGCAGCCGTATCTCCACCCCTGGTTTACCGTTGGGCGGCCGCGATGGAGCGTAGCGACTACCTGATGAAAAGGATGGGAAGAGTGCCCGTCCTCGAAAACCTGGATGCCCTCCTTGGGGAATGGCGCGGCCGGTACCGCGTGAGCGACAACGACCCAATGCCGTGTCGCGCGGTCTTTGGCGAGCGGGTGGATGAGCGCTTCCACGAAGAATTCCTGGACGGCCTTCGCCGTCTGTCGGGAAACGCGCCTCCCTGTGCGCTTACGGGACACCAGGCATGCCGGTTCTACCGTCTCAAGCATTCAGAGGCTCGCTCGATCCACCTCTACGTCCTGGGGGAACCTTTGGCGCTGATAGAGAAGCTTCAGTTGGCCCCGAGCGCCGATCCCGGGGCGCCGATCGTCCTCCTCCGCCCGAGACATCCGCGGAGTGTATTCGGCGGCGTCTCGCGCTTGGATGGGATGCCCGTGTGCGATATCCTCCAGGTCTACCTCGACCTCTACCACCTCCCAGACCGGGGTCGCGAGCAGGCGGACTTTGTGCATGAGCGGATGCTTGGACCCCTGCTTCGCAATGCCGCGGAGCCGCAGAATGACTTTTGACTCACCGGATGATTTCCTAGCCCATGTCCTGAAGACCTTCCGCCCATACCTCAACACGTTTGTCCTCGTGGGCGGATTCGCGGTACGCCTGTATGAGCTCCATCCTCGCGCCACCCCCTCGGTGGCTCGCGTGCTCCGGACCTTCGACGCCGACCTTGCCACGCCGATCACTCGAATCCCCATCGCCGAAAAGAGTCTGGTCGAACTGGCCGACGCTGGCGGCTTTCAGCCGGACTTTCGCGGCGACAATATCCCCCCAGTCATGAAGTTTGTCCCCAAGCGCGCCTTCGTTGAACCAGTTGGAGTGGACCAGTACACGGTCGAGTTCCTGATCCCAATGACTGGGGCTTCGGTTAGCCGTAGCGGGAGGGGACTCGTAACGAGCGATATCCAGGCAGGGGTCACTGCCCAACGCCTGCGTTACCTCGATCTGCTCCTCGAGAACCCGTTGTGCGTCTCGCTTGCAGGACTTCCGGGAATCCCCGAGGAGGCCGGGACGATTGAAGTCCGGCTACCACATCCCGGCTTCTTCATCGTTCAGAAGATCCTCATCTCCGAGGAAGCAAACCGCCAGGACAAGCGACCGAAAGACATGGCCTACATCTATCAGGTAGTGAGCCTGTTCAGGCGTGAACTCCCTGCTCTTGCCGAGGAGGTTCGTGCTCGAATGGGCACGATTCCCGCCTGGCGCAAGTGGCTCGCGCGATTCAAGCGGCTTTCTGGCTCACTCTTCAGTAATCCCGCAGCCCCGGGGGTCACCGAAGCCCAAAGTGTCCTTCGGGCCGAAATGGCGGGCATGGGATTGGATGTCCCAAGCGCTTATATGATCCACGCCGGGGTCGGCCTTTTCCTCAAACACTTCTAGACGTGCGGGCGCCGGGCAGAACCGAGCAGGATGCCAACCGTTGCGGTTGGGGGGGCCGGTTGGGAGCGCACTCTGCCCGAGAAGACTAGCTATCCCCGGGGGGGTTCCGTTCCAGTTCCGATCGGCTACCCGGGCAGGGCTCGAACTAACAACCACCTGATGCGGGGAGAGCCCGGAGCCTGGTACCCACGCGGCGGGTGGGTGCGACAGCGTGGGTGGCCGCGAGCCGAGGGGAACGGCAGGGAGGGATCAGTCAAATCGGGCGGTCTTCCGCTTCAGGGCGGGGAGGATCTTCTTGCGCAGGCGGAAGGCCTTGGGGGTGACCTCCAACAGCTCGTCCTCCCGGAGGAACTCCAGGGCCTGTTCCAGGCTCATGACCCGCGGCGGGACGAGCTGAACCGAGGCCTCGTCCGTCGAGGCCCGCATATTGGTGAGCTTCTTCTCCTTGGTGATGTTGACGTCGATGTCTTTCTCGCGAGAGTTCTCCCCCACGATCATCCCCTCGTACACCTCGTCACCTGGTACCGCGAACAGGATGCCGCGGGGCTGCAGATGCCCGATGGCGTAGGCCGTGGCGCGCCCGGGCCGATCCGCCACCAGCGCCCCGGTGGCGCGGTGCGGAATGTCCCCCTGCCAAGGTTCGTATCCATCGAACAGGTGGTTCATGATGCCCATCCCCCGGGTATCGGTCAGGAATTCGGTGCGGAACCCGATGAGGCCGCGGGAAGGCAGGCGGAACTCCAGACGAACCCGGCCGGTCCCATGGTTGATCATCCTGGTCATCCGCCCGCGGCGCACCCCGAGCTTCTGGGTGATCACCCCGATGAACTCCTCGGGGCAGTCCACCACCAACGACTCCATGGGCTCGTGCCGCTGCCCTTCGACCTCCCGGGTGAGGACCTCGGGCTTGCCCACCGCCATCTCATAGCCCTCGCGCCGCATCATCTCGATCAGGATGGCGAGCTGCAGCTCACCGCGCCCGGAGACCTTGGAGGTATCGGGCGAGTCGGTCGGCTCCACACGGATGGAGACGTTGGTGAGGACCTCCTTGGCCAGCCTATCCTTGAGCTTGGACGAAGTGACGTGCTGCCCCTCGCGCCCGGACATGGGGGAATTGTTGACGGAGAACATCATGGCGATGGTCGGCTCGTCCACCGTGATCGGCGGGAGCGGCCGGGGATCTTCCGTGTCGGAGAGGGTCTCGCCGATGCTCGCCGCATCCAGACCCGCCACCGCCACGATGTCGCCCGGCCCCGCCTCGTCAATCTCGATCCGGCGCAGACCCTGGTACCCGTAGAGGTTCGTGACCTTGGCCGTGACCCGGCTCCCGTCCAGGCGGCACAACGTTACCTCCTGCCCCTTCTTGACCTGCCCGTTGAAGAGCCGCCCGATCAGCAGGCGGCCGACATAGTCGTCGTAGTCGAGGGTGGTCACCAGGAGTTGCAGCGGATGCGACGGCACGTACGTTGGTGGAGGGACCGTCCGCAGGATCTCCTCGAACAGGGGGATGAGCGGCTCGTCCGGGCCGTCCAAGCTCACGCGGCAGAGCCCCCTGCGGGCGTTGCAGTAGAACACCGGAAAATCGAGCTGCTCCTCGGTGGCGTCGAGGTCTATGAACAGGTCGTAGACCTCGTCCAGCACCTCCTTGGGCCGCGCGTCCGACCGGTCGATCTTGTTGATGACCACGATGGGCGGCAGGTTCTGCTCCAGGGCCTTGCGCAGGACGAAGCGAGTCTGGGGCAGCGGGCCCTCGCTGGCGTCGACGAGCAGCATGACCCCGTCCACCATCTTGAGGGTCCGCTCCACCTCGCCGCCGAAGTCGGCGTGCCCCGGGGTGTCCACGATGTTGATGCGGGTCCCGCGGTAGGAGATAGCGGTGTTCTTGGCCATGATGGTGATGCCCTTCTCCCGCTCCAGGTCGATGGAGTCCATGACCCGCTCCACAACGTACTCGTTCGCGCGGAAGATGCCGCTCTGCCACAGCATGGCGTCCACCAGCGTGGTCTTGCCGTGGTCCACGTGGGCGATGATGGCCAGGTTGCGGACGTCGTTCCGGGTCTCCTGCCGCATGAATCCGTGCCTCCAGGACGATACGCGTGAGTCCAGGCGACGATGACGGGTGGCGGATCAGAGAAAGCAAAACGCCGCGAGGGGGCATGGTCCTCGCGGCATCAGGTGTCCGTCCAATCCCGTCAGAACCGCCACGCAGTGTACAGGGGCTACCCCGCCGGGTCAAGGACGAAGCGCCGAGCGCCGGGCACCGAGCGCCGGACCCTCAGAAGATCAGGCTCTCGCAGAGGAGGGTGTCGAAGAGTTCCTTGGGCCGGTTGAAGTAGCCGATCTCCACGCGGGGGAATTCCCGGCGGATGGTCTGGAGGACCGTCCGCATACCCACACATTTCCCCCGGGCCGGCGGCACGGTCTTCAGGTATAGCTCGGGATCGATGCTGAGGTTCCGCATCTGGATCATGTCCAGGCCGCTCTCGCGGACAAGGTCGAGCAGCGCCTCCAATTCCTCCTCCCGGTCGGTCACGCCGGGGAACACCAGGTAGTTGATGGTGGTGTAGAGGCCCAGGGCCTTGGCCCTGTGGATGGATTCGCAGACATCCTCCCACCGGTAGTAGCGGGGCTGGTAGTAGGCGGTGTAGGCCGGACCCTGGGCGCTGTTGGCGCTGATCCGGATGCTGTCCAGGCCGGCCCGCGCGATCTGCTCGACGCGCTGGGGCAGGCTGCCGTTGGTGTTGCAGTTCAGGGTGCCGCGATCCGTCGCCGCCCGGATCCGGCGGATGGCCTCGGCGATCACGTCCGCCAGGAGGAGCGGCTCCCCCTCGCAGCCCTGGCCGAAGCTGGCGATGGCCTCGGGGACGGCGGTGAGAAACGGCAGGGCCACCTCGACGATGTCCTGGGCGCTGGGCGCATAGCGGATGCGCTCGTGCGAGGCGGGCGAGGCGGTGGATGGCTGCCACGAGATGCATCCCACGCAGGCGGAGTTGCAGGCATTGGCTACCGGGAGAGGGGCCTCCCATCGGCCCAGGAAGAGGTTCTTGGCGGCCAGACAGTGATACTCGGTGGCGCAGCGAACGAGCTGGCGCAGGATCGGGTTGCCGGGCGCTTGGCTCAGGCGATTCTCGATCAGAGGCAGGAGTTCCCGATCGTCGTAGTGGCGGGCCGCCGAGTGGTCCATGGGATCGGTGCGGATGGCGGCAGCGACGAATGCTTCCCCGTCCCAGCCCACCGCCCCATAGGGCCAGAGCGGGAGGGACGGCTGGGGGGCGGGATACGATGCGGCCGGGAGCAGGGTCCGGGTGTAGCCCGGGGGCAGAAAGGCCGCTACGGTGGTGCACGCGAACGTGCGCCTCCCGATCCGGACGCGGGACAGAGGCCGGAATTCATGCCGCCGGCCGTCCCAGGCGACCGGACGGCTCCCGGGCATGCTGAACAGCTTGGTCCCTTCGGGGACACGGAGCAGGTCCTCGGCGGGGACCTCGACGACATCGGGCCCCGAACGGCCCGCCATCCCGAGGGATGGGTGGTCCAGGATCTGGCCTTTGGAATCTGCGACGATCAGTTGCGGCATCGGCAGTCCATTCGCGGAGACCTCAGAAACCTCCTCAAGACGAGAAAGAAGAACTCATCGACTACTCAACCACAGAGTCCGCAGATTTCATGACGAGAATTCATCGCGGGGAAACTGCGTCATCAGCGAGAACTTGGGCTGCGACGTGGGATCAATGACGGGTGGAGTATATCGCCAAAGCGGGCAAGCGGCAACTCCCTCTCGCGTTTGCTCCCGCCGTCGCGAAGGGAAGCACAACATTCCGGGGAAAGAGGTTGTCGGTCCTCGGGCAGAGTGCTATATTCTGCCCAGCGTTGCGGTGCATGTCTCGAAACGAAACGCAAAGGAAGGCTATGGAGCGTCGGCAGAGCGAGCGATCGTTCCCACACTTGTCGGATGAGGAGCTGGAGTTCTACGGCAACCTCTACGTTGAGTGCCAGATCAGGGAAGCCGGCGTGGACTTCGAGAGCTTCTTGAATAACCCCGAGTACTACCTCCGGAAATATGCCCAGGGACGCTGGCGCGCCGTGTTTGGCAAACCCGAGGGGCGCAAGGGCCTCCTCCGGTTCCTGCGGCTTCGTCCGGCGACCCGTACTCCCTCCGAGTGAGCCCGGATGCTTCCATGGGCCTGGCGTCTCGGCCGCCCTTCACCCCGTGTGCTGGATTCCGGGCGGCGACCTCGTTGAAGTCTTTGCCATAGGCCCGCGTCGGACGGCACGGCCACGATGAGTCGGTCCTACAGCACCCTCCAGGGGACGGTGGAGAGGATCACCTACGTCAACGAAGAGACCCAGTACGTGGTGGCCCGCCTGGACGTTCCCGGATCGCGGGACCTGGCCACCATCGTCGGGAACCTTCCCTCGCTGACGCCCGGCGAGACCCTCCGCCTCCAGGGCACCTGGACCCACCACAAGAAGTACGGCGACCAATTTCACGTGCAGCAGTACGAGACGGTCGCCCCCGCCACCCTCACCGGCGTCCAGCGGTACCTCGGCTCCGGCCTGATCAAGGGGATCGGCCCCGTTTTCGCCAAGCGGCTGGTTGACGCCTTCGGCCTCGACACGCTGCGGGTGATCGAGGAGGAGCCGGACCGCCTCCGGACCGTGGAGGGGATCGGTCCCCTGCGCGTCCAACGCATCACCACGGCCTGGGCGGAGCAGAAGGAAATCCGGGAGGTCATGCTGTTCCTGCAGGGCCACGGGGTCTCCTCGACCTATGCGGTGAAGATATTCAAGGCGTACGGCCAGGCGGCCATCGCTACCGTGAAGGCCAACCCCTATCGCCTGGCCCAGGACATTTACGGGATCGGGTTCAAGACCGCCGATGGCATCGCCCGGAACCTGGGCGTGCCGCCCGACTCGCCCCTGCGCGCCCAAGCGGGCATCATTCACGTCCTGCAGGCGTTATCCGACGAGGGCCACGTGTACGCGCCGGAGGCCGATCTCCTCAGGGAGGCCGAGACAACCCTGGAGATCCCCCGGCCTTTGCTGGCGGATGCGATGGCCGACCTCGCCCGGGAAGGCCTGGTGGTGGCGGAGGAATTGCCGGGCGGCGGCCGGGCCATCTACCTGACCCCCCTCCACGTGGCGGAGGAGCAGGTGGCCCGGCGCCTGGCCGATCTCCTCCGCGCGCCCCGGCTTCCTGTGCGGGTTGACGTGGAGAAGGCGCTGGTGTGGGTCGAGGGAGTCACAGGACTGCAGCTCGCCCCCCAGCAGCGGGAAGCGATCCGGATGGCGCTCACCCACAAGGCCCTCGTGATCACGGGCGGGCCCGGCACGGGGAAGACCACCATCCTGCGGTGCATCATCCAGATCCTAGAGAAGAAGGGCGTCCGCATCCACCTGGCCTCGCCCACGGGCCGGGCGGCCAAGCGGATGGCCGAGGCCACGGGCCATCAGGCTCTGACGATCCACCGCCTGCTGGAGTGGAGTCCCGCCGCAGCGGGATTCCAGCGGAATGCGCACCGCCCCCTCGAGACGGATCTGGTCATCGTGGACGAGGCGTCCATGATTGATGTCGTCCTCATGAACGGCCTGCTTCGGGCCGTCCCCCTGATGGCCACGCTTGTCCTGGTGGGGGATGCGGATCAACTGCCGTCGGTGGGTCCGGGCACCATCCTCAGGGACATCCTGGAGTCCGGCCGGGTGCCGTCCGTGCGCCTCACCGAGATCTTCCGGCAGGCCGAGCAGAGTCGGATCGTGCTGAATGCCCACCGGGTGAACCGGGGGGAGTTCCCGGACCTCTCCCGCCCCGCCGGAGGCGGGGACAGCGACTTCCACTTCCTGCCGGAGGAGGAGCCGGAGCGCCTCCAGCAGCTCATTGTAGAGTTGGCCTCGCGCCGCCTCCCCGCGCGCCTCCGGTTCGATCCTGTCGAGGACATCCAGGTGCTCACCCCCATGCACCGAGGCGTGATCGGGGCCACGCAACTGAATGCCGCGCTCCAGGCCGCCCTGAATCCCGCCCGTGCCGGTGTCGTGGAGGTCATGCGGGGCGGCCGGATCTTCCGGGTGGGCGACCGGGTGATGCAGGTCCGGAACAACTACGACAAGGAAGTGTACAACGGCGACATCGGGCGGATCGCCCGGATCGACCTGGAGGAACAGGAGGTGGTCGTCCGCGTGGATGGCCGGCCGGTGACCTACGACTTCAGCGAGCTGGACGAGTTGATGCTGGCGTACGCCGCCACCGTGCACAAGAGCCAGGGGAGCGAGTATCCGGCCGTCATCCTGCCCATGCACACCACGCACTACCCCATGCTCCAGCGCAACCTCCTGTACACGGCGCTGACGAGGGCCAAACGTCTCCTGGTTCTGGTGGGGATGAAGAAGGCGCTGGCGATTGCGATTAGAAACGACGCGACGCTCCGCCGTTGCTCGCGCCTGGCCGACCGGTTGGTGACCTTCGCGGGGCAAGGGCGGGAATCGCTTGACACTCGATGATTTGGCGGAGTATTCTGCCGACGGAAAGGAGGATGGTGCTATGCGCAAGGACGTATGGGTGGGGCTTGTGGCGGTCGCAATGTTACTGACGTTTTCCGCGTGTTCAGCCCGCACCATGGCGGCCCTGGATGAGGAGCAGAAGAACGGGGCGCACTTCGCCACGTGGCGGCACATGGGCTATTCGATCAACCGCGGAACGCCCGAAACGACCACCAAGCGGGACATCGAGAAGTCCCAGGGCGACCAGTGTCTGCCGAATCAGACGTGCAAGTGGTGGGGCGAAGTGGTCCGGGTGCAGCCGATCCAGTAGCCGGCGGTATTTTCTTCCGGCGCAAGGTCCAGGGGGAAGCCTGATGCAGGCTTCCCCCTGGGTGTTTGGCGACCAGCAACCTCAAGCCGTTGATCGCTCGCGCCCATCACCGCTAAGATAATTCGGTCTCGACCCCGCCCCCGGGGGTCCCCCGAGCAGGCAGGCCGTGCGGTGGGCGGCGGGTCCGGTCGCCGTCGTCCGCCGGGGGCGGACCCACGGCGTGGAGGAGGCCGAAGGCCGACGACCCGGAGCAAGACCGCCCCGCCCCACCCCCGAGGTGGGGTGCCGTCGCGGCCTCGCCGTCCGAGGGGGCCCCTCGGGGGCGGGACGCGACGCATGGCCAGATTGGTCTATTCACCCCGTGGGGATCACTCTCCGCTCGGCCAGAATGCGGAGCAGCCGGCGGCAGTCGTAGCCATGGTGCCAGAGGAGCGTCTCGACGGCCCGGCAGAGCAGCGTGAGATACGTCCCGGTGTCATAGGGGGTGTCGGGCGCGAGGAAGGGGATGGCCCGCACCCGCGCCTCGGCGTTTCCGGCATCGGCGTCGCTGATGATGTAGCGCACCCGCTCCCCCGGGTGGACGGGGACGCCGCGGTCGGCCATCTGGCGGCTGGCCAGGCCGACCTGGCTGTTCCCCTTGTACTCGCCCGCCTCCTTCGACGCGGTGCGCCGGATGGTGAGGTCCGCCATGCGCACCTGCCCCTCGCGCAGCCGCCAGGCATACTCCACGAAGATCTCCAGCACCTCGGGGATGCGCGCCGCGAACCCGGCGAGATCCTCCGCCCGCGCCAGGACCTCCACCATGCGCTGCTGTGCCTCGGCGACCAGCGGCGGCGTGTCGGACCGGCGCAGGTCAATGCCTCGCAGCTTCAGCTCGCCGGATCGGAAGGCCCCCAGGTAGCGGTTGGCCACAGAGACCGCCGGGTCCACCCGCGAGGGCAGGAAGCTCACCCACTTGTAGATGCCCTCCAGGTTGATGTCGATCCCCACGGCCTCACGGATGGCCCGGCAGAGGTCCAGGACCTCGGCCTCGGTCGCCCCCACCTTGACGATCCACATGGAGTCCACGATGGCGTGGAGGACGCGGAAGCCGCGTTCCTCGGCCAGGGCGCGGGCGGTGAGCAGCTTCTCCCGGGCGTAGGCGGTCACCGTCTCGTGGGCCTCGATGCGCCCGAACCGGGCGTTCTTGTACCCGAGGTAGCCGAAGCAGGTCACCAGGATCCACTTGAGGGCGGTCTGGCGGTGGTCGTAGCGCGCCCGGGCGGCGCCTGAGGCGCTATTGCGCAGGCGCTTCAGCGCCTGCCGGCGCGCGAGGATCGGGCGAAGCGTCCGGGTGACCAAGCCGTCGCGCCGCCGGCACGTCGAGTAGCCGATCTCGGGCGCGGCGTTGTCCGGGCAGCAGGCGCAGTCCACCGTCTCGGGCGAGATGTTGTGGTGGACCATCATGGCCGGGTACATGGAGGCGAAGTCGATCTCGGCCACGCTCTCGTACAGGCCGGTGATGGGCTGATAGACCAGGCCGCCCTTGTCCGCGACCAAGAGGTCCCAGGCCGTCTTCCACCGCTCCGGCTCGCCCTTCTTCCAGGGGATGAGGATCCCATCGGTAAGCGCCCGGTCCAGTTGCATCATGCTGATCGCCGAGCCGGGCGAGGTGCGGGCCATCTTCTGGACGGGGACCTTGGAGAGGCGGCTCAACTCCAGGAGGCCCGCCACCTCGGTCTCCTTCAGGATGAAGGAGTTCCGCGAGTCCAGGTGCCAGCGTCCGAAGAACGGATAGGACGGCGCCTGGTACACGACGCGGCCGTAGGAGAAATACGAGCGCCCCGCGGTCCGGATGCGGCGGCGCACCACCTCGCGGTCGAACTCCAGCGGGATGCCGGCGCGGCGCGCGAGGTCGAGGAGGGCCGGGACGAGGAAGGCGTCGCCCCAATCCGTGATGATGGCGTGGGGATCAAAGCGGCGGATCAGCCGGTTGAGTTCACTGAGGAGCGTCTCGGGGTCGCCCTCTTCGAGAATGGTCTCCTCGCCCTCGCAGGTGATGGTGAGGGATCGCAGTTTGCCGAGGGGGGCGCCGCGCCCCTGCTCGTCCCCCTGGCTGGTCAGGGCCATCATGATGAGTGGCGGCTCCGGATAATCCAGGTCCCACGCCGAGCCCTCCACCTCGTAGCGCAGTTCGCCGCCTCCATTCGCGGCTCGCGGCTCGCGGCTCTCGGCTCTCCTCTCCCATTGGTCATTGGTCACCTCCCGCGAGACGGTTACTTTGGCGAGTGGAAAGATCCCCCTGGCGTGACAGTAGGTGAGCGCGGGTGCCAGGTCGCAGTCGTACAGGGTGATCCCCGGCCGGGGGACCGCGAGGTGCCGCAGGAGGGCCGGTTGCCGCTCGGGATCGACCAGCAGGAATTCCAGGACGTCGCGGGGCTCCCCGGTCCAGAACTCCTGGCGCCGGGTCATCCCGACCGGTTCCGCCAGCCGCAGCCTGGAAAGATCGGCGGCCAGTTGCCGGAGAGCCTTGATCGGGCCGGCCGCGTAGAAGCTGGGCTGGAACGGGTCCACCAGGCGGTGGCTCTTCCCCTCGGCGTCCACGATCCACACCACCATCCCGCCGGGTGTCGGGTACACATCGAAAATCCAACCCGTCAGGGAGAGCGCGGGGGAGTGCATCGGAGACTCCGGAAGGAAAATACGCTAGGGGATCAGGAACGCTCTTCTTCCAGCAACCGGCGGTCCTCGTCCGTGACGGTCATGATCTCGCCCGTCTCGGGATCGAGATACGAGGCCCACTCGGCATTGGGCAGATCCATCGCCGCGACGATGTCTTGAAGCGAAACCTCGGCTGTCATACTCGGTGGTCCCTCTGCTGGGGCGCCCTCGCTAACGACCTGCGTAACCGGGCGCCGACGCGCGAAGCGCGGCGGGAACCCGACAGCGACGCTGTTGGGCGCTCCGGTTGACGCAGAGGTTAGAGCTCATCGGCAACATGCGGCAAACAAACCACGTCGATCTTCCAGCCCTCGCTCGAGACGATCTTCTTGGCCTTGGAACTCATGCTCTCAGTGCGAACGAAGTAGTACTTCTTTCCCTGAAATCCTTTGAGCTTGCCGAGGGTCGCGCGCATTCGATCGAGGATAGTGCCAATCGGCCGAGGCGAGGTTGTGATTTCAGCAGAGAGAAGGGTCTTTCCCTTGTGCTTCCCACACAGGTCCGGTTCGTCCGAGCCTCCCGTTTGGCGTGGGTGCCAATACCACTCGGTGTCAGACGGGGCAAGACCTTTCTCCACAAGCCAGATCGCCGCAGCGAGGATGAGATACTCATGTTGAATCTGGTTAAGGTCTTCGTACCCGATATCGCGGAGCTGGGATAGAAGCGCAACGCCCTCGGTCGCAGACTTTGGGGTGGCGGCGACGGTGCTGCGAACCTTCATCAGCAACGCATCTACGTCGTCGAGAACCTTTTTCTCTGCAGCCTTCAGATTGCCGACCCTGTCCATTTTGATGAGCTCTAACGGCTTGGCGTTCACCCGCGGCCGCTCACCGACAGACCGCGGCCGTCGGGTGCAGCGCCTTCTTGGGCGGCGCCCTCGGATGTCAATGAATGCAGCCCAAATAGCATTCGCCAAACCGGTTGTCAGCGGCGTCGCGAAGTTCGCGCGAACAGGTGTCGGCAATATAGAGGCCGTGCACCCCCACCCGCATGAGAGCACCCTGGTATACCTCTTCTTGACCTTCGACCGGACCACCATGAAAGAACTGGTAGCGCAGACCAGCCCAAAGCTCGAATCCGAGTTCAAGCTCGATGTCGGGGTCGTAGCCGGAGTTCGGCCCCGCCTTGACCTGCTTCTTCACCAAGCCAAGCGTCTCAAGCAGCATCGTCGCGCAGGTATGGGCGACGAGGTCTGCCAGCTGAATGCCCTTGACGAGGCGCGAATCCTGCTCCGATCGAACTTCGCAATAGTCATCGATCCTAAGCGCGGCACTCATCTCCAATGCCTGTCGCACTGATGCAAAGACGCCCTCGTCGAACGAAGCGTCGAGCCTCGCCGAAGCGAGGCCATTCGCCCGCGCGATCTGATCCAGACCGCGAAGGGCCTCTCGCCCGAGCGAGTCTCTCTCCGTGCTTGGCATGACCAAGGCGGCGATCCGGTACTCCTGAAGGACTCGTTGCAGCTCGGCACGCAGCGCGACCTGTTCGGGATGCTCGTGCATACGAGCGGAACTCTTGAACTCGTCAATGCCCGGCCTCAGGCCGCAACGCTGCAACGCATCGGAGACACTCAAGTCTCCGTCTGGACCAAAGACGTACGCCCCCAAGATGAAACCTCCACGCTGGTGGATGCTTTCGTCAAAATAGAAGTGGTTCATACGTCACTGTGCCCGCCCCGATGCGCCGACTGCGGAGCGCCAGCGCGGTCCGGGGCCGACCTATTGTGAGCCGCTGGGCTCGGGGGGATGGAGGCACCCGGGGTCCCCCGACTGGAGCGCAGCGACGGCCGCGCGCGTCGGTGCATCGGCTCGCCGCTCAGCTGCGGCTGCGCGCGCTAGCTGTACGCCGCCTCTTTGGCTGAGCCCGACCAGAATTCAAAGGCCCGCGGCCGTCAGCTGCAGCGGCTTGTTGGGCAGCGCCCGCGGTCGCACCGAAGGGGAGGTCATGCTGACCGCTCAACTCTGCCGTTGATGCTATGCCCAACTTGTGGAGATCGTCTGGCGACCTCAGGCTGACGAGGCGGCGCGCCGGGCCAAGATGCACCGCCACCGGCTTCCCACGCGCCAACAGACTGCGGACGTTCGCCAGTGTCCCGCGGCTCTTCCCATCCCAAAGCATGAAGCCATAGGAAGCGTCGTTGGCCATCTGGGTGTCTTTCACGGAATAGAGATCAAAGCCCCGGGCTCTCCTTGGGGCATCCACAGAGCGGACCTTCCAATGCCCCACATTGTTGCGGAGCATTCCGGTCACCGCATAGACCACGACTCGCTCGTACCCTCGATCGGCCAAGTGCTGTTGGAGTGCGCGATCGGCGCCATTCGCGTCGCCGATGAACATCCAGAGGCCACGGTCGAGGAGTTCATCAAGCTTTGACCGAATGCTCTCGTTTAGGCGAGCGATCCGGCGCGACCCACCGAGGAAAACCGCTTCCATGGTCAACTCCGAGCTCGGGTCAGCGCCAATGCAAAGACCGCAGAGACGCCCCCTGCTTCCTTTAGAAGACGTGCGATTGCATTGAGAGTAGCGCCAGACTGATAGAGATCATCGAGAAGCAGGACGCGCCGGCCCCTCAAGGCCTCACCCTGGATGGAGTGTGCTTCTCCAAGCAGATCAAGACGCTTCGCGTGATCGACGTTCTTGAGTTCCGGTGTCGCCTTGGTCTTGCGCACACTCGTCTTGTCCACTGGAAGACTCAGGAGCCTTCCGACTTCGTCGGCGATCTGGAACAGCGGCTGAACTGCTCGACTCTTGCTGGGCGGAGTGGGAACGATCACATCGATGCCCGGGTTCCACCCGCAGACGAAGTCAAACGCGGCCTGCGCGATCGGCGCGATGGCAGACTGATCGCCTTTGTACTTGAGCCTGTAGAGCAGCTCGCCGAGCTCTGTCCGGGTGCTTTCAAACTGAGCGTGGCCGTACTCATTGTAGCCGACAAACTCGCTGCTGCGGATGTGAAGGTCGAGGGTGCGGCCGTCGTCCCAGAAGCCACGCACTGGTCTCGGGTTCAGCTGCATCGTGCCTCCTCGATTTGCGCTGCCCAACGGGGCGGCGGCTCAGCCGCACCCCGCCGTGCGCGTCGGCGCATCTCTTTGCTCTAACCTGAATCCGGCGTGAAAAAGCTGCATTACTGGAATCTCAGATGCTCGATCTGTGTCTGTGTTGCGAAGAACTCCTCCTGATAAGGGAAACTCTGCGGCAGCTTCAGCACCGGCCTGCCCTGCGGGCGAACCAGCTCGCCAGGGATGACCAAGAGCCGTTGGCGGATCGTCGGCAGTGTGAGCCGCTGCCAGGGCTCAGGGAGACAGAACCGACGGAACCAGTTCAGCAGATTGTAGGCGAAGACCACGAGCTGGAAGTAGGCGCGGTTGGCCGCCCAGTCGCCCGTGGGGATCTTCCCCAAGGTGTAGGCCTCCTTCATCTCCCGGATGACCAGTTCGGCCTCGGCTCGTGCGTTGTAGAACCGCCAGATGTGCAGGGGCGTCAGGTCGAGGTTGGTGACGATCACGCGGTAGACGTACGCCCCCATCCGGAACAGGGACAGCTGCCACGAGGGTTCCTCGGGCACGGGCCGACGCACCGCGACGAACCGCCGCGGCCCGGGCCAGCCCTGCGGCTGGTACGCGAACTCAGCGAGGCTCACCCCGCCGCCCACCGGCTGGTACCGGGCAGCCGCCACGCGCTGCTGGAGCGGGCGGGTCATTCGGGCCACGATCGTGTACCCGGCCCGGCGCGCCTCCAGCGCCTCCACGATCTCGCGCGCGTAGAAGGCGCTGTCCCCGCGCACGCGCACCGTGCGCACCGTCCGTGGCACCTTTGCACGCGCGGCTTCCCAGAGTGGGATGGTGACCGTGGCCACGTGGGTATTCCCGGGGTGGTACTCGGCCGCCCAGCAGTCCCCGGTCTGGCCCTCCAGACAGAGCAGGGGAAGATAGCTCGGCCGCCCGCGCTTCTTGGGGTTGAAACCCAACACCGCCTGGTCCTGGTGCCCGTACACGGTGAGCACCGTCGAATCGAAGTCGAAGATCACCGTGGAGGGCGTCTCCGGATACCCTACCAACTGCTGGCGCAACCGATCGTGCAGCGCGAGAAAGTCCGTGACCCCCGCCTCGGCGAAGCGGCCCAGGAAGCGGCGCAGCGTCTGAGGGTCCGGGTAAGCCGGCAGGCCCGTGAGGTACTGGAACACGCCGTTGCGGCGCAGGAGCTGCGTCGTCTCGATCCGCCCGAGTCCGAGGATGATCGGGTACACCAAGGCGAGGATGGCCTCGGTGCTGCTGTACCGGTTGTTCCGCTGTGGGAAGCGCACCGCCTGCGCCAAGTGGGACCGGAGGCCCAACCGCTGCACGAACTGGTGGAGCAGAACGAGGCCGCCAAAGTGGGTGAGACTCGCCGCCGAGAACGAGACCGGCAAATTTCGGGGGCCGCGGGCCATTACATCCAAACCATACTAAAAGTGAGGTTTGGATGCAAGCGCCCCCATGCCCATTCTGATCAGCTTTCATGTGGCTTCGCGCACCAAGGGTGTGGCTCGATCACGCCGGATTCAGGCTAACCCTACCCCTGTGGCTGTCGCTATCCCTGTCGGTCCTCGGTTCCGAGCTGCCCACCTCCCCCGACCCCAGGACAGTCAGCCGTTCCCCCCGTCCGCACCTGGTGTTGGCACTCAGCCTTCTCGGGGTCGCTGGCGGACCCGCGATAGGCTGGAGCGATTTGTTGGCGGTTCCAGAACGCGGGAACGGCCTATGAGAAATGCCGTTCCGTCTCTAGAATCATGAACGTATGCAGCGAATCCTGCTGTCGAGAGAATGTTTTGGCCTTTGTACTCAAGGTTTCGTCGTTGGTTGTAATCCAGTGTGCAGACATGAGCGAAAACATCCCTCAAAGCGAGCATTCGTTCCACGGTCTGGGATACCTGTCTGGGGACACGTATGAACTTCCTGACCACTGACATTTTGAATCTAGCGGGTAGTCGGCCAAGGACCTGGTCATATAAGACGTGATATCTCTTTATACGGCCAAAGTACGTTATCTCGTTGAACTTTGAGTCCGATGCTAACACGTGATTCATGATGATTAACGCGCTCATCTCCTCGACCAATGCGCAATCAAGAAGAACTCGGGCACGGACGATGCTGTCTCGTTCAATCTCGAGGTAGTCTGCATCGGGATATCGCGAGTTTTGCTGACGCCCGAAGGCAAGCTCTCGCATTTCTACAATTTGTCGCTCAATGCGGCGGTAGCGTTCGGTTCGTCTCTTCGCAGTCATACGTTATTCTTTTACCCGCCTAACGGGGCGGCGGTCTATCCGCCGCGCTTGCTAGGCTTCAACCTCGCCGGTTGGGGCGGCCCTCCGCCGGAAGGAATCTGAGCTTGAGCCGAGAAACGCTTCCACTCGATCACGAAGTTGCTCCAGTACGGTGAGCGTACGATGAATATCTTGAACGTCTTCGAGGCCGAGAACAAGTGGTCGGACCGGATGCATCACTCGATTCCGGAACTCCGGGATCCTACCCGTGTCCCTCGAGAAGCTATTCCCCGACGAATACCCCAGCGCATTACGCACCCTGTCGGACCGTGCCGCGACCGTGAGGAGTTGGGCAAGCGAGGTCGCAGCGATGGGGCCCACATCGACGCCGCGACGCTTGGATAGCTCCTAATAGCCGAGCGCTCGGACCTGTGCCTCCTCGTTCAGGAAGGACAACCAGGACCATGGTTCCGGAAGGACTCGCTCCACAAGAACCGCGAGGCCGGCCTCGATCTGAGAGAGCAAGACGTAAAGGATTCCACGAACGGCATGCCGGTTGAGGTCCGAGATAGTGAAGAGGCCGTGGAGGAACTCCGCATGGCCGTATTCCGTCGCGTCCGATTCTCCGATGACGATCACCGCTCGATGTTGGGTCATCCGTTCAATTAGTTCGTAGATACTCACAAAACAACCCACCCGGAACTCGATCTCTTCCCGCATGATCTTAGGGTCGTCGGCAGCGAGTTCAACTTGCCCATCAAGAAGAGCCTTCAAGTGCTTCGTTGCGACGAGGCCCCAGAGCCGGCGCGTTTCGCGGTCAAACACCGCTGCCTGGTCAAATCGATTCTCGTCGAGGGCGTTCACAATATCGGCATCGACCGGTCCCGGGACAACGCAGACGCAGTCGTCGAGCCGAATGGACAGATCCCGCATGTCCAGTTGCTCTTCAAAACGAAGCCGGCGGTGAGGCATCTGGTTTCTGCGTGCCCTGTGTTCTGAACGCCTAATGTTCACGGTGAGGGCCGCGCGCGGCTCCTGGGCGCATCCCTCTCCACCGTCGGCGCTCGTCCAGCGGCACAGTTTCTCCCACTGAAGCCTAACGGGGCGGCGGCTCAGCCGCACCCCGCCGCGCGCGTCGGCGCATCTACAAGTAGACAGACCTGTCTAATACCGCAAACGCTGCAAGGGCTGCAGCCTATTTCCGTGAGCCTGCATCTCGGTTCGGGATGTAACTGGTTGATCGCACTCGGTCCGGCTTGTGAGAGCCACGTCCGATCGCAGCGAAATTGGCTGCGAGATCGTGCAGTCTATTTCCGGGACATGCGGGGCGGGCGTCAGGACGCGGTCGAGGAGCTTCGGCTTGGGAGGCCCGAGGGGATAGCTCGGTCGCTGGGCGGTTGTCTTGTAGTCCACGGCCGGAATCCTACGCGTAGTGCTGGAGGCGGATCAAGGACAATCCCTCATTCGGATCATGAGAGATGGATACCATACATGCGTTTAGTTGTCAATCGAAATCTGGAAGCGGCGGGACACCAGGCGCGGATCGTCACACCGCTGAAAGAAGTCCCCCGTACTCGTTCCGGATCCCGATGTCTCTACGCAAGGACCTCTTTTAACTTCTCGGCCAGCCACATTTTGATGATGGACTGGCGAGTGACTCCCAGCCGCTTCGCTTCCCGGTCCAGGGATTCAACCATCCAGGTCGGAAAGTCCACGTTGACCCGCCGCTGTTCCTGTTCGGGACGCCGGGCCTTCGCTCGGTCCAAGAGGCGGGTGACGTCCTCGCCCCGGTCGAATCGCTTGTCAAATTCCTTCGCCTTCATAGATCTCGATCTCCTCTCTCCGGGAGCGCCGCACCGATATACTACGCAGCGCGGAATAATGGCTACACTGTTCCCCGCGCTGCTTCGTTCGCGGGGAAGGCCCTCGCCCTTGCACAGGACCCGCGGCAAGGGCTCAGCCCTCCCCACGGACCCTATCGAGAGGGGCGGACCGCCGCCCCTCCTCGGACTCTCCCCCGGACTGTGCGGTCCGGGAGGGACTGTCGCCTATTTTGCGCACCGCACAGTAATCCTGACCCGATCTTCCCGATACGTGATCACGGCCGACCAGTGCTGTCCGCGAATAGTTGTCAGATGCCATTGTGGTTGCGCGCTTGGCCGCCTACTTGACGCCGATTCGGACCGTATAGCTCAAGAGCCACGGGCGAGGCTCATCCCCGAGCGTCCGCTCCGCCGCCACGCGGAGATCACCCAGACCGAGCTCCGCCTCGCCGACACCCTGGCGGAGCAGCACCCCGATGCTCCCGTGGCTCCGCGCGAGGCCGACCAACCGTTCGGCGTTTCCCATCTCGATGCTGTGCACCCACGTCTCCCTCACGTAGCGGAAATGTCCGCTGGCCCGCATCCGATGCAGATGCTCCTCCTTCGACCAGCGCCGTTTCCGGGGCAGCCCGCGCGCTTCTTCCACGGCGTCCACTCGCGCGCGAAAAGTGACGAGGGCCTCCTCGGCCTCCCAGTCCATCGTGGGCAACCTGTGGTAGTCATAGGCGGCAAAGACCCCGCCGCTCCGCAGGACGCGCGCCACCTCGGCAAGCGTGGACTCGGGCTCCATCCAGTGCAGCGATTGGGAGCACGTGACGATATCCGCAGAGCCGTCGGGAAGGCCGGTCTGCGCCGCGATGCCCTCCTGAAAACGGACGTTCGTGGCATTGGCATGGGCCGCCTTGCGGGCTTCGGCCACAGCGCGCATGTCCGCGTTCGGCTCGACGCCGACCACGGCCGCGGCGCGATCCGCCCAGAGGAAGGTGGAGAGCCCGGTGCCGCTCCCCAGGTCCACAACCAGCCGGGGCCGGCGCGTCCGGGCCAACTGGGTGAGCATGTCCGGAATGACCGCCGGCGGGCGGGGCCGATGCGCGTCGTAAACCCCGGCCAGGCCGGTGAAACGTTCAAGATTGGCCGAGATATCTCCTTCCATGGTCCCTCCCGTAGAGAGAAGAGATGTTGCCTCCTACGTCTGCCTGCTATCCTCCAGCGGTCCGATCCCCCTTCTTAGCCTCCATACAAACGTCCAAGCGGTTCGGCGGGCAATGGGCCGCGGTTGGCGCACTCTACAGCGTGCTCGAGTTGCTCCAGGCTTGAGATGCCGACCAGTGCGGTCGAGACCTCGGGTTTGCTGATGGCAAAGCGAATGGCAGCCTCTACGAGACTGCTGACGGTACCATTCTCGACGAGAAACGCGAACCGCCGGGCCCGGGCGACGTCGGCCGCGTAGTCACGTTCGGTGGCGATGGGCGCGACCGAGCGGGCGGCGACCGGGTGCCGGTCGGGCGTGCCGCTGAGCGCACCACCCGCCAGGGCGCGGATCACGATGACGCCCATTTGTTTGCCCGCCGCCCGGTCGATGAGTTGCCGGTAATCCTGGTACGGGAAGCCAGCCGGCGCCTGCATCCCGGCGCTGGGGTTGAGCAGGTTGTAGACGGCCTGGACCGTATGGAACCCTCCACCCTCGACCACCTGGTGCAGCACCTCGGTCTCGCCCAGGCCGGTGATCCCCCAGAAGCGCACCTTGCCCTGCCCCTCGAGCGACTGGAACGCCCGCAACACCGATTCAACGTCCCGGGTGGTCACCGAGGCCCCCTGGGCTTGACCGTGGGCGTCAAAATGATTGTGGAGCTGGATGAGATCCACGCGCTCCCGGCCGAGCCGTCGCAGGCTGGCTTCGACGGACTCGGTGATCGCCGCCTCGACGCGGTCCAGGTCCGGGGGTTTCAGGCGCACCTTCGTCCCCACGACCGGGTCGGCGCGCAGCTCACGCAGGACCGCCCCGAGGTTGACCTCGGACTGCCCATCCCCATACTGAGATGCGGTGTCGAAGTAGGTGATCCCCAGCTCGAGGGCGCGCGCCACCGCGCGGCGCATTGTGGGATACTCGCCCCGCACGAGCAGTCCGCCAATGCTGCCACAACCGAACCCCAGTTCGGAAACCTTAAGACCGGTACGGCCGAGCTGTCTGTACTGCATGCTGCCTCCCTCTAAAGGTCATCGCTGCTAAGTTAATTCGCAACCCATGGAATTCATTAAGAGCTTCAGCCTCGCTTTGCCTCCCGGCCCCGGGGGTCCCCCTCGGACGGCGAGGCCGCGACGGCACCCCGTCCGCGGGGACGGGGTGGGGCGGGCTTGCTCCGGGTCGGCCCGCCACAGGGCGGGCCTCCCGCCGGGGGCGAACGCCTGTCCCTCCCGCGGAGAACTGGCCGGCCCAGGGGGCTCGGAGAGGCTGCCGCACGCACCGTCCGGCGACCGGACCCGCCGCCCCCGCACGGCCTGCCTGCTCGGGGCACCCCCGGGGCGGGGTCGAGACCCAATTATCTTAGCGGCGATGCCTCTAAAGGTGATATCGAAATGCCGTGCGGCCGTGCTGGCGGCCCAGTGGCGCGAGCGGCCTGCGGCGTGATCAGTCGCCAATTGCCGCCCGGGGGCCTGACCCAGCGCCGGCATCGGGCACGCGGCGGAGGGCCGGCAGCAGCTCGTCGCTGATCAGCCGCATGCTCTGGAGGGCGGCGCTCGCGGGCAGGCCGCTCCAATGGGTGCGAAGGAGCAGATAGTTCACACCCAGCGTCTCCCAAGAAGGGCGGAGCTGCTCGTAACATTCCTCCGGCGAGCCCAGGATGAAGCGATCCTTCACCAGCTCTTCGAAGGGGCGCTGGAAGGACTCTTGCGCCGGCAGAGCGCCGTCCTGGCCCCAACGCGCATAGGCCCCGTACTTCTCTGCGAGGCAAGGTCCGGCGATCTCCAGGGCCGTCCGCCGGTCCTTGGCGCAGAAGATTTCGCGGAACATGGGCAGACATCGAGGGAAGGGACGTCCCAGGTGCGAAAGCTCCGCGCGGTACAGCGACAGTTGATGCGCCAGGGTGGGCCAGGTGGCGTGGGGGCTGATGAACCAGGTGTCTCCTAGCCTGGCCGCCCGCCGGACCGCCTGGTCCGTCGTGGCGGCGAACCAGATGGGCGGGTGAGGTCGCTGGACCGGGCGGATGGACATGGTGACCTTGTCCAGCCCGCACACGTCGCTCTCGACGCTCACTGCCTCCTCGGTCCAGAGGCGCTTGACCAGGGCCAGGCACTCTTCCAGGCGGCGCACGCGCCGGTCGCGGGGCACCCGGAATGCGTCGAACTCGGCATCGCGATACCCCAGGCCGACGCCGAAGACAAAGTTCCCCTTCCAGATGATGTCCAGGGAGGCGATCTGCTCAGCCACCTCCACCGGGTTGTGAAGGGGGAGAAGCAGCACGCCCGCGATGCCTGTCATGTCTCCCGCCTCGGCGGACAGCCGTGACAGGAAGGGGACGAGCTGCAACTGCACCATGCCCTCGCTGAGATAGTGCTGCCCGGTTCCCACCGCATCCCAGCCCCGGTCGCGGGCCGCGCGGAGCATGAGGATCTGCTCTTCCAGGGCTGAGACCATATCGGTCCCGGGCGGATGCTGGTTGGTGAGATAGATGCCCACCTTCATGCGGCGCCTCCTCGCGAAACGGCCTTCTGCGTCCAAGCGGAAAAGTCCCTACAGAACTGCTCCAGCGTGAGCGGGATGATGCGGGGGTCCGTCGCAGCCTCGGCCTGTTCGGCCGGCGTGGTGTAGCCCCAGGTGGCAAGGAACAGGCCGACCGCGCCCAGGTCCGCCTGCGCCTCGACCGACCGCAGGGTCTTGAGGCGGTCCTCGACGAACCAGAGGTCGCCGAAGTCCACGCCGCGCTCCTGGCGCAGGACGCGGAGGAGATCCGCCTTGGGCCGGGCGCGCTCCTTCCCCCAGACCCGATCGGCCGAGAAGGGCACGCCGCCTTTCTCCATGATCAGGTGAGCGTAACGCCACTCCTTGGTCGTGATGACAAAGACCTGTGTGCCGCTTTGCAGGAGGGCCTGCAGGCGCTCCGCGATGCCGGGATAGAGATGCTGGCAGCCGAGCCAGCTCCCAAGGTCCTTCTGGATCCAGGCATCCCGCGTGGCGTCGAAGCGCGCCGTGAGATCCGCCGGGATCAGGTGGTGTTCCTCCAGGATCCGCGACCGCCATTTCGTCTGAAACTCCCGGAGAAGTGCGTCCTCCGGCACGCCCTCGATGATGGCGCGGAGCATCACCGGGAACTCCCAGCCGATCTCCAGGGTGGGCCGCAGGCGGATGTAAGCCGCGGCCGCCTCGGCCGGCGGGCCGTCGCCGGTTCCTCCCCAGATCTCCCGGTACACGCGCCAGGCGGACTGCAATCCCTCGTAGGCGCTGTTGCAGATGACGCCGTCGAAATCGAGGGCCAGGATCTTAGGTTCAGTCACGGAATTTCCCATCTCTCTTACTTCTGCGGCGTCCGGAACATCGTCAGCAGCATCTTGAAGCGCCCGCCCGCCCGGACGGCGTGGGGGACGTTCGCCGGCATCAGAACCAGCTCGCCCGTCTGGACAGTGACCGGCCTGCCTCCGATGACCAGGGTGGCGGCGCCGTCCAGCACCTGAACCAGGGCGTTGAACGGAGCGGTGTGCTCGCTGAGTTCCTGCCCCTCGTCAAAGGCGAACAGGGTGAGGGTCCCGGTGTCAGTCTTGAGCAGCGTCCGGCTGACGATGGAGCCGGGCGCGTACTGCACCCCTTCGGCGAGCGCCATCGGCTCGGCCGGGGGCAACTGGCTCTGCGGGGTGGTGGGGGTGGCCATGGGAAGATGCCTCCTTTCCGGCGCGGCTAGAGAGCGGCGACGTGCTCGTAATCCATCTGCTGACGGATGCGTTCCTTGGCCTCACGGCCTGCCAACTTCTCGCAGAGATAGAGCCCCAGGTCAATCGAGGCGCTTACGCCTCTTGCCGTGATGACATCCCCCTCATCGACGATTCGTCGATCCACGACGGAGGCACAGAACGGCCGGAGATCGTCGAATGCGCTCCGATGGGTCGTCGCGGTCTTGCCCTTCAGGAATCCCGCCGCGCCCAGGAGCAAGGCGCCCGTGCACACGGACACCTTGAGCCTGCACGGGCCGGCCGTCCTCAACCATTGGATGAACGTGCCGTCCTCAACCAGCCTCCGGGAGCCGTATCCTCCGGGCACGATGATCATGTCATAGGTGTGAAGCGGCTCGCCGACTTTGGTCGGGATGAAAGCAAGCCCGGCGCCATCCTCGACGGTCATAGATCGGGCGCACACTTCCCATTGAAGGTCCGGTAAAAAACCCATCGTGTTCAGCCGCGTCACCGGGTCGTATGCGCCAACGAAATCCAGGGCGGTCATTCCATCGTAGATGATGAATCCGACTTTCATCGCATGAACCTCAATCCCATCTGCCAGGGCGTCCCCGTACGTGTCCACGTGCGCGTGGGCGTCAACGAGCATACGCTAGCCCAACCATCCTGGGCGTTGACCAATCCTCACTCTCGGACGATCGCGTACAACACCTGGTCGATCGTCTGGGCATCCTTGGTGACGCTCTTCCTCAAGCGCCCCTCACACGAGTAGCCGGCCTTCTCGAGCATCCGCATGGAGGCCGGGTTCCATTCGAATACCCCCGCGTACACCCGGCACACGCCGAAGGTAGCGAAGGCGAACGCCGTCACGGCGCGCACGGCCTCGGTTCCAATGCCGCGCCCCCAGTAGGCCTCGCCCAGCCAGATGCCGATTTCCGCCGACCGGTGGAAGACGTCCGTCTGGAGGTCGAGGCCGACGCCCCCGACCGCCTCACCGCCAATCGCGATGGCGAAGTGGGTCTGGGGCATTGCCGTGGTCGCGTGGCGGATCCACTGCTCGGCGTCGGATACCGCGTACGGGTGGGGGAACCGGTCCCGCAAGTTCCGCCAGACCCGGCGATTGTTCGCGTGCCGGACCAGGGATGCGACATCGTCCGACCTCCAGCTTCGGACCACACCGTGCGTCAGCGCCAGCCCCAATTCGCTCTCCTCACGTCACAGATCATTGCCAGCCCCCGCTTTTCCGTAATCGGCACCTGCCCAACGGCGTTCACGCAACGTCAAGGCCGCCAGTAAACGATCTGCATGGGCAAGCCGGTCGAATCCCGGTCGGGATGCTCGGGGAGGGACCGGAGAGACCCCCTGCTGAGTTTCCCGGTGGCGGCCGCTGCCAGGGCGTCCAGAATGTCGTCCCTTTCAACGTCCTTCCGTGCAAACTCGTTCAGCACAGAGGCGACGATGGCTTGACTGCCGGGGTAGCGCAGTTCCAGCAGTTGCACGCGTTCCTTGAAGCCATCGTCCGTTCGCTTATTGGACTTCATGCTCTTGCCGCCATTCAGCGCCCAGAAGAGCACTTCGGGATGGATTTCCCGGACTACATCTCTCGCCGGAGGACGGGACCGGAGCAGGTCATCCCCCTCTCGGATCTTCCCGGCGATGTTCCAGGTCTGCCGGCTCAGGCGCCTTCCAGTGTGCCGCTCGTTGATGTCGCATGCTCCACGATACCCCTCGGCGTACAGCGCGGCACGGCAGGGGACCGGGAACACGCTCGATCTTCTCGGACGACCAAGGGTCTTCCTGGCTTCCCGGTCGCACAGCCGTTCCTCATAGCCCGAATCCCGCAGACCGATTGGGATATCAACGAGGATAGACTCGGCCTGCCGCCATCTGTTCCAGACTTGATTGAAGTTGGGTTCGATACCCGCCTCCCACTTGCGTGGGTGCGTCAGGGTGACCCAGAACCATCCCGACTTGCAGCCATCAACACCGATATGATTCAACAATGCACCTCTGGCTAACGGAGTTGGTCGAACCTCGCCGCGTCAAGCCCCCGGATCGAGCCGCGCAGATTGGGACCGTGCCAGGCCTCCCTTTCGTACGCCTCATCCACAATCTGGAGAAGAAGTCCGATCTCGCCCGCCATCATGTTCCCGTGCTCCCTTGCTCCCCGCCGTCTCCCACTCCGGTACCGGCCTGACATATACGGATCGGGGCCTGCTTTCCGTTCCGGCGTGGGCTGTCCGGCCCGTGGGGGGGAACCATTCGGCCGGCGCTCAGCGCACGATGACTTGCGCTTCGCTAGAGAGTGCGTCCCGGAGCCAGACCCGCGCATACGGCGTGAGGTCCTCCGGCAGCGAGGTCGGCGAGAACCAATCCCACGCCGTACCCTCCTCAGACCCTTGCAGATTGCCGCCGCGAAGATGGCAGGCGAAGAGGCAGGTGACGAACTGAATGATGCGGCCGTCAGGGTAGTGAACGATCTGATAGGCCGGATCGGAGTACACCCCGACCAGCCGCTCAACTTCCACCATGAGGGCCGTCTCTTCGCAAAGCTCACGGAGAAGGGCGGAACGGACGTCCTCGCCGGGCTCCACGGCGCCACTGGGCGGGGCCCAGCCCCCGCCCGCCCGCCTGCAATGCAAGAGGACGCGGCCTTGCGCATCCAGGATCACGACTGCGACGCCTGGCCGTATGGTCAAGCCGGGCTCCTGCTCAGGCGCAACCCCCGTCTGATTCGCTCCAGCGTTCTGGTTGCGAAGAGGCACGACTTCTCCTCTATGTTCTGGCCCACCGGCACACCCGGTTGCGGCCACCGTTCTTGGCGGTGTACAGTGCCTGATCCGCTGCGCCAATGAGTTTCTCTTCGGACTGTGCATCCTGGGGGTAAATGGCTACCCCAATGCTCACGGTGAGGCCGACCGTCTGCCCCGGGGAAATGGCAATCGGATGCGTGGCGATGATGTCGCGGATGCGTTCCGCCGTGGCAAAGGCCCCGGGGCCCGGCGTCTCCGGCAGGAGGATGGCGAACTCCTCCCCCCCGTAGCGGGCGACCTCATCCACCGGCCGCACTGCCCGGCGGATCAGCGCAGCGAGCCCCCGCAGGGCCTCGTCGCCGGCCAGATGTCCGTACGTGTCGTTCACGGCCTTGAAGTCATCGATGTCCAGGATCAGCAGGGAGAAGGGATGATCGTAGCGCAGGGAGCGCTGCACCTCCTCTGTCAGGCGACGGTGGAATTCGCGGTAATTGTACAGACCCGTAAGGCCATCGTGAGCGGAGAGATCCTCGAGGGCCTTCTGGCTATTTGCCAGCTTTTCCGCCATGGCATTGAGCGTCCCTCCCAGGTGCCCTAGCTCATCCTGTGTGGCCAGGGATACACGATGGGAGAGATCACCCGTGCCAAGCCGGTCCGCGCCCTCCTCGAGCAGGTGAAGTGGACGCAGGATGGAGCGGGCCAAAGCGCTGCCGACGACGATGGCAATCCCTAATCCGACCACGAAGACGAAAACAATGGTCACCAGCGCGCGCCGCCAGACGGCATGGGCCAGGGCCATGTATTCAGTCAGCTCCCCTTGGGCCAGGTTGTGAACCTGATCCAGCATGTTCAGCGCCCTCTCAAAGTGGGCATCAAAACGCTCGAAGATCCTGCATCGCGGTCAGATTCCCAATGGGATGGGGCGTGGCCAGGATGGCCTCTCCGATCGCTCGAGCTTGCTGCCACTCCCCCTGGGCAGACCGCACCAGGGCCCGCTCTTCCTCCAGGCGGAAGGGTCCCGGAACAGCATCCCGGAACGCCTTGTCCACCTCGTCGCCCAACGCGATGAAGCGCTGTCGTTTGTCTGGATCGCCGATACCGGGAATGAAGTGGTCGCGGACCACGATCCTTGTCTTTCGCATGAGGAAATGCAGCCGGACGACTTGACCGATCTCATCCGAGGCCTCGTGGATGACCTCGTCGAAGGTGCCCATGACGCCCTGGAGCGAGAAAAATGCGCCCACCGCGAGGACGACCAGCGGCAGGAGCATCACCCCCATGCCCAGGATGAGCCGGGTTCGCAGAGAGCTGTCCAGCACGCGAGGTAGTTTCACGGAACCGCCTTTCACATCACCCGGCGGTCTCACATAGTCCTTAAAGAGCCTGTGAACCCAGGTGACATCAGGCCACGGCGGATCGGGAGGCGGACCGCCTTCCGGGCCAACGGCTGTAGCGATACTATCCAGACTCAGGCACCGCACCGCTGACTATACCCTATGGAGCGTGATTGGCCAAGGATCGCCTCGTGACCCGCTTTAGAGCGGGGTGGCGCACCGACGCACGAGGAGGCGGGGGCCAGTGCGGAGCAACGCGTGGGCGTGGTTGGGCAGGAGGGCCAAGGGGCGGGCGGTGAGCCCCGTGGCGGTGACCGAGGGTCGCCACGGTTGAGTCAACAAGTCAACTTCGGAACTGGCGTTCCCGTTCCTACTTCTTCGCGAAGAGCTTGTGGAAGAGACGCTCGGACTCTCGCAACCCCTCTTCAGTAAGCAGCACAGACTTCGCTTTACCAACCGGGTTGGAGACGTAGCCCTTCTCATGGAGGCGATTCAGGGCGTCCCAGTCAAAGGATTTCCACACCCGAGCCTCATCGTGCAGCGTCAGATACAGCAGCGCAAGAACAGCCTCGTCGATCTTCTCGAGGTCAACGTCCATTGGCCGTTCCTCCGAAGCTCCATCCAGGGCCTAGCGGGGCGGGGCTGAGCCGCAGTCGAGTTCCCCGAATCGCGCGGCGGCTCCGCTCCCTTTCTTAACCCTCTCCGTCAAGCCCAGAGCGCAGCAGGGTTAGTTAACCTAGGCAACCCCGTCCCCCATTACTGTGCGGTGCATAACATAGGGGACAGTCCGCCCGGGACCGCACAGTCCGGGGGAGAGTCCGAGGAGGGGCGGCGGCCCGCCCCTCTCGGTGGGGCCCGCGGGGAGGGCCGAGTACTTGCGGCGCGCCTTGTGCGAGTGCGAGGGCCTTCCCCGCGAACGAAGCAGCGCGAGCCAATGTGTAGCCAAGATTCCGCGCTGCTGAGTATATGGAGCCACCCGGGGTCAGCCACCTGGACCGCAGCGACTGCCTCGCGCGTCGGCGCATCGATGGCGCGTCAGTTGCCGGCGGGCCGCGCAACGGCGGAGCCGGTCAACTGCACGCGCGGGTTGCCCTCTGTGCCAATATGAGTGAGACACTCATCCCTAAGGAGTTTAGAGTAGAGGGCGAGAAGGGATTGGGGGATGAGTTCCTCGAACGGAGTGGCCGCAGGAGCGAGTTCCAAAGAGGTCGAGGTAATGGTGAAAGCATCCCGGCGGCGGTTCTCGGCCGAGTACAAGCTCAAGATTCTACGGGAAGCGGAGGCGTGCACACAGCCGGGCGCGATCGGCGCCCTACTGCGCCGGGAGGGGTTGTATTCCTCGAACTTGACGACCTGGCGGACGCAGCGGCAGGCCGGTGAACTCGGGGGGTTGGCTCCGAAGAAGCGCGGGCCCGTGCCCCAGGCCAAGAACCCCCTGGCGACCAAGGTGGCGGCCCTGGAGCGGGAGGTGACCCGGTACAAAGCCCGGGCCGCGCGGGCCGAGAGCCTGGTGGAGCTCCAAAAAAAAGTTGCGGAGTTCCTGGGGGTCGAACTCCAGCGGAACGGCGGGAAGGGCTGATGGCGATCGTCACGGAGCAAAGGGCGACCCTGGGGGTCGCCCCGGTGTGCCGGGCGCTGGCCGTGCCGCGGGCTACCTACTACCGGTGGCAGCAGCCCAAGGAGCAGATCCCGGCGCCGGCGCGCCGGGTGCCCCGGGCCTTGCCACCGGAAGAACGGCAGCAGATCCTGGCCGTGCTGAATGACGACCGGTTTGCGGACCGGCCGCCCGCCGAAGTGTACGCCACGTTGCTGGACGAAGGGAAATACGTCTGCTCGATCCGCACGATGTATCGGGTGCTCCAGGAGAGCGCGCAGGTGAAGGAGCGCCGGCGGCAACTGCAGCATCCCCGGTACCAGGCGCCGGAGCTGTTGGCCACGGGGCCCAACCAGCTCTGGTCCTGGGATATCAGTGTGCCGCAGCAAGCGGCGTAGGAGATGAGGGATGACCCCTCGCAATCGGCTTGCAGGAGCAGATTGCAAACCACCGCAAGCGGCTTGGGTCAAAAGCCCCGGTCGTGAGCATTGCGGAAAAGGTGCCAGAAGGCATCAGGTGAGAGCCAACGAAGGCGAACACCCGTGAACTGCCGTTCAAGTGTCGAAACAGATCAGATGACGCCGAAACCGGGACTTGATGTTACCCCGGGACAAGCATGGCGGGAGCCTGCCGACTGGCCATGCGGCGTCCGGCATAGAGGCAGCGCCAGCGTGGTTCGGGCTCCGACGTCGAACTGCGGGAACCTTCGGCTGCGATGCAAAGGGAAAGGCACAAGTGCACAACACGAGGCCGACAGTACCGAGGCGCAGCCAAGGGGCGGAGCGACCCGTAGTAGCGGGGAAGTCGCCGTAATGGCGATGGAGCGAAGGGGTCGCGTTATCCGGTCGGAGGGGTACGCCAACTGCGCAAGCAGGAGGAGCGCGCTCTGATGACGAAGCCGTTTCCCATTCCCAAGGCGCTCGTTTGGGAGGCATTCAAACGGGTCAAAGCCAATGGAGGTGCAGTCGGAGTCGACGCGGAATCGATCGAGATGTTCGAAAGGAAGCTCAGCGACAACCTGTACAAGCTTTGGAACCGGCTCTGCTCGGGCAGCTACTTCCCGCCGCCCGTCAGGGGCGTGCCCATTCCGAAGAAGGCAGGGGGCGTGCGGATGCTGGGTGTGCCGACGGTGGCAGATCGGGTGGCACAAACGGTGGTCAAGATGGTCCTGGAACCCGTGCTGGAGCCCCTCTTCCATCGCGACTCCTTCGGGTACCGCCCCGGGCGCTCGGCGCTTGACGCGGTGGCGTTGGTGCGGCGGCGGAACTGGGAGTACAACTGGGTGGTGGAGTTTGACATCCAGGGCCTCTTCGACAATATCGACCATGCGCTGCTGCTGAAAGCCGTGCGCAAGCACTGCCTGACTCCGTGGGTCCTTCTGTACATCGACCGATGGCTGAAGGCGCCGATGGAGATGGAAGATGGAACCCTCGTGGCGCGGACGCGTGGCACTCCGCAAGGCGGATGTGTGAGTCCGCTGCTGGCGAACCTCTTCCTCCACTACGTCCTTGATGTGTGGGTGACCCGCACCATGCGGAGCGTGCGCATCTGCCGCTACGCCGACGACGCGGTCATCCACTGCAAGAGCGAGGCACAGGCACAGTTGGTGCTGCGCAAGATCAAGGCGAGGCTTCGCGAGTGCGCACTCGAGATGCACCCGGAGAAGAGCCGGATTGTCTACTGCCGGGACATCAACCGGCCGGAGGCGTATCCGGTCACGCAGTTCACGTTCCTGGGCTACACGTTCCGTCCGCGCAAGGCGCGGGACAAGTATGGCCGCATCTACGTGAACTTCGCTCCGGCCGTGAGCCGTGAGGACCTGACGGCCATGCGGCAGACGGTACGGGGCTCGCACCTTCAACTGAAGTGCGACCAGTCGCTGGAGGACCTCTCGCGCATGTTCAACCCAGTGCTGCGCGGCTGGGCGAACTACTACGGGCGATTCTACGGCTCCGCGCTGCGGCCGCTGTGGCAGAACGTGAATCACTATCTTGCCAGGTGGCTGATGCGGAAGTACAAGCATCTCGCGCGGCGTCGCACCCAGGCGTTTCGCGAAATAGCCCGTCTGGCCTCGGCTACACCGAGCGCGTTCGTGCATTGGGAGTTGGGAGTGATGTCCTGACGGCTGGATGATGGGAGCCGGATGAGCCGAGAGGTTCACGTCCGGTTCTGCGAGGGGCTGGGGCTGAAATGCCCCGGCCTACTCACCCCCAGCTGAAGGGCCCGGCCAAGTGGACGTACTTCTCCCTCTACGTGATCCTGGACGTCTTCTCCCGCTACGTCGTCGGCTGGATGGCGGCCTACCGGGACTCGGCCACCCTGGCCCAGCGCCTGATCGCGCACACCTGTGAACGGCAGGGCATCGCCCAGGGGAAACTCACGATTCATGCGGACCGGGGCCCGGCGATGATCGCCAAGTCGGTGGCCCTCTTGCTGGCGGATCTGGGGGTGACGAAAACGCACGGGCGGCCGCACGTCTCCAACGACAACCCGTATTCGGAGAGCCAGTTCAAGACCTTGAAGTACAGCCCCGAGTTCCCCGACCGGTTCGGCTCCCTGCAGGACGTCCGAAGCTTCCTGCTCGACTTCTTCCAGTGGGACCAACACAATGCACCACCACAGCGGCCTGGGCTGGCTGACCCCGTGGGATGTGCATCACGGCATGGCCAAGACCCGACTCGCGGAGCGGGAGGCGGTCTTGCGGAAGGCCTTCGAGACCACCCCAGAGCGGTTCGTCCGAGGCGTGCCCACCCCGCCGGCCCTGCCGGGGGAGGTGTGGATTAACAAGCCGAGAACCGGGGAGGATTCAAGCGAGAGGTTCGACACTAAATTCTTTCCAGAAGTGTTTCATTCTTGTTGACACGTTCCGATCCTCTGGAGCCGGGTGGTGTCAAGGCGCGTGTGCAAGCTTCCCCCAGCGGCCGCTCTCAGCGGTCACGAAATCCTTGCAAACTTGACCGTCGCATTGCAGAATGCGTTTCCCGTCGTCCGTGATCGCTTGATTTGCGAGGGACGCCATCGCCAGGCTCTGGCAGCATGTCCGGCCATTTCTCCGCCGGCATCGGCGGCTTTTCTTTGTGGGCATCCTGGCCCTGCTGGGCACGGATGCCGTGCATCTCCTCATCCCCTGGTTCACCCGCCTGGCGCTGGACGGCCTCCACACGATCGCGGATGACGGCTGGAGCCTGCTCTACTATCCGGCCCTGATCGCGGGCGCCGCCCTCGCCCAGGGCGTCTGCCGGTACTTCTGGCGGACCAACGTCTTCGGTTTCTCCCGGAACATCGAGTGGGACCTCAGGAACGCCCTCTTCGCCCACCTCCAGCGGCTGCCCCTGTCGTACTTCCAGCACACGAAGACCGGCGACCTGATGTCCCGTCTCACCAACGACCTGGCTTCGGTGCGCGAGATGCTGGGCATCGGTGCCGTCGCGGCCCTGGACGGAGCCCTCCTGATCCTCGCGGCGCTCCCCCTGATGATCGGGATTGATCCCTGGCTTACCCTCTGGTCGCTCCTCACGCTGCCGGGGATCACGCTCTTGGTCCTCACCTTCGGCAATCGCATCCACCGGGGCTATCGCGAGGTGCAGCAGTTCCTGGGGCGCGTGAGCATCTTCGTCCAGGAGAACCTGGCCGGGATCCGCGTCGTTCAGGCCTATGCGCAAGAGGAGAACCAAGCGCGGCGATTCAGCGACCTAAGCGCAGAGTACATGCGCAAGAACCTGGTCGTGGCGCGCCTGAGTGGCGTCCTGTGGCCGCTCATGGCCGTCTTCTCCGGCCTGGCGTCCGCCATCGTCCTGTGGCTGGGCGGACGGCGCGTCCTCCTGGGACAGCTCACCATCGGCCAGTTCGTCCAATTCAACGGCTACCTCGCCATGCTGACGTGGCCGGTGATGGCCATCGGGTACGTGGTGAACCTCTACCAGCGGGGCACCTCCGCCCTCACCCGGCTGGCGGAGATCCTGGAATCGCCCGTGGCCTCCGGGTACCTCACGCCCGAGGACGGCCCGCCCCGGCGGCTCCGCGGCGACATCGAGTTCAGTCGCCTGTCGTTCCGCTACACGCCCGACGGCCCCTGGGTCCTGCGGGACCTGTCCCTCACGATCCCGGCCGGAACCCGCTGCGCCATCCTGGGCGAGGTGGGCGCGGGCAAGAGCACCCTGGTCCACTTGGTCTCGCGCCTGTTCGAGGCGCCCGAGGGCAGCCTCTTGCTGGACGAGCGGGACATCCGGACTATCTCCCTCCCGACCCTCAAGGCCTCCATCGGCCTCGTGTCGCAGGACATCTTCCTCTTCTCCGAGACCATTCGGGAAAACATCCTCTTCGGACGACACGACGCCAGCGTGGAGGACGTGGAAGAGGCCGCGCGAATCGCGGCGCTCCTGGTGAGCATCCAGGAATTCCCCGACCGATTCGACACCCTGCTAGGCGAGCGGGGCGTCCGCCTCTCCGGCGGCCAGAAGCAGCGGACGGCCCTGGCCCGCGCCCTGATCAAGAATCCGCCCATCCTGATCCTGGACGACGCCTTCTCCAGCGTGGACGTCCAGACGGAGGAGCGGATCCTCCGAGAGCTGAAGGCGTCCATGGAAGGGCGGACGACCATCCTCATCTCCCACCGCATCTCCACGGTCAAGGGCGCGGACCGGATCGTGTACCTGAAGGACGGGCGGATCGTGGAGCAGGGCACTCACCAGGAGCTGATGGCGCGCGAAGGCCACTACTACCGGCTGTACCAGAAGCAACTCCTGGCCAGCGAGCTGGAGGCCTTGGCCGAACGGGAGAACGGGTAGTGTCTGATCGCAATGATTCGTGGAAAGAAGGAGCCGCCGGCAGCGCCCCAAGGCGCCGGGCCGTGCGATGGGCCGCGGATCCGGCCCGGAGCCCCGGCGTTAGGCGGGGTGACCCGGAGCAAGCGGCCCTACCCCGCACCGCGAGTGCGGGGTTTCGTCGCGGACCGGCCCCGCCGGGGTGCCGCCGGGGGCCGACACTCTCTCGGCGGACCTCGAGGACGGGACACTAGCCATGCACGGACCGAGCGTTCACATTGACGACGAGGTGCTGGGGAAGGCGTACGACGCCCGGCTGGTTCTCCGCCTGCTGACGTACCTCGGGCCGTACTCGTTCCTGGTCCTCCTGGCCCTCGTGTTCCTCGCCGGGTACACGGGATTCCAGCTCCTGGGCCCCTACCTCGTCAAGGTCGCCATCGACCGGTACATCGCGGCGCGCGACCTCGCCGGGCTCAACCGCGTGGCCCTCTTCTATCTGGCCGCGGTCGTCCTGAGCTTCCTCTGCCAGTTCGCCCACTCCTACACCACCCAGTACGTCGGCCAGCGGGTGATGCACGACATCCGCCAGCAGCTCTTCGGCCACCTCCAGCGGCACGACCTCGCCTTCTTCGACCGGAACCCCGTCGGCCGCCTGATGACCCGCGTCATCAACGACGTCGAGAACCTGAACGAGCTGCTGAGCTCCGGCGTCGTCGCCTTCCTCGGCGACACGCTGATGATCGCCGGGATCGCCGGCGCCATGCTCCTCCTGGACTGGCGCCTGGGTTTCGTGGCCCTCGCCTTGCTTCCCGTGGTGGTCCTGGCCACGAACGCCTACCGCCGGAAGGCGCGGGAGAATTACCGGGAGAGCCGGCGCATCCTGGCGCGGCTGAATGCGTACCTCAACGAGAACATCTCCGGCATGGCCACGGTCCAGGCCTTCGGCCAGGAGCGGCGGAATTACCTCAAGTTCAAGGACATCAACACCCAGAACCGGGACGCGCTGCTCCGGAGCATCCATTACAACGCGCTCTTCTTCCCCCTGGTGGAAGTCAGCAGCGCCGTGACCGTCGGCCTCATCCTGTGGCGGGGCGGGAGCATGATCCTGCACGGGACGCTGCTGGCGGGCGTGGTGGTGGCGTTCATCCAGTACGTCCAGCGAATGTTCCAGCCCATCCGCGACCTGGCGGAGAAATACAATGTCTTCCAGGCGGCCATGGCCAGCAGCGAGCGGATCTTCCGTCTCCTGGACGAGCCGCCGAAGATCCTCACGCCCGCCAAGCCCCAAGGGCCGCGTCCAGCTCGGGGCGCCATCGAGTTCGAGGACGTCTGGCTGTCCTATGTCCCGGGGGAGCCGGTCCTGCGGGGCATTTCGTTCCGCGTAAAACCCGGGGAGAAGATCGCCCTGGTGGGCCCCACCGGCCACGGCAAGACGTCCATCATCTCGGCCCTCTGCCGGTTCTATGACGTAGAGCGCGGGCGGATCCTGGTGGATGGCCTAGACGTGCGGGAATGGGACAAGACGCTGCTCCGCAAGCGGATCGGGCTGGTGTTACAGGACGCGTTCCTGTTCTCGGGAACCATCGGGGATAATATCAGCCTGGGCGACCCCTGGATCACGCCGGATCGGATCCAGGAGGCCGCAGGTCGCGTCCACGCCAGCCGCTTCATCGAACGCCTTCCCCTTCGCTACCAGGAGGAGGTGCAAGAGCGCGGCTCCACGCTGTCCCAGGGCGAGCGCCAGCTCCTCTCCTTTGCCCGGGCGTTAGCCTTCGATCCCACCATCCTGATCCTGGACGAGGCCACCAGCTCCGTGGACACGGAGACGGAGCGGCTCATCCAGGATGCGCTGCGCGTCCTGCTCCAGGACCGGACCGCCATCATCGTGGCCCACCGCCTCTCCACGATACAGTTCGTGGACCGAATCCTCGTGATCCACAAGGGCCGCATCCGGGAGGAGGGCACCCACGACGAACTCCTGGCCAGGCAGGGCCTCTACTACCGCCTGCACCAACTGCAGTACCAACTCAGCTAGAACGGCGGACGGGGGCTGGGGATCGGCGTGTGCGGTGGATTCGTGGATCGGTGGAGCACACCTCACGAATAGGTCATTGGGACTTGGTCATTGGTCATTTGATCCCAGGCGGTGATCAGCCGGGCGGCCCGGCCGCGCGCTTGCGCGCCGCCTCCAGCTTCTCCGGCGAGCCGATATCCTGCCAGTACCTCCCGTCGGCTCGGTAGGCGGCGATCCGTTCCCCCTCCCCGGCGAGCCGCAGGTAAGTCCGGGTGATCGGGAAGGCTCCCGTCTCGGTCATCCTGGGGAAGATCGCGGGGTCGATCACGTGGATCCCGGTGAACGCGAGCCGCTCGATGTCGTTCCGCGGCCCCTTCGCCCACTCCACGCCCTCTGGTGACTCCCGGCCGCACAGCCGCCCGTCGCGGTCGAACAAGAGCTGACGCGAGCCGGGCCGGCTCTGGACCGCCAGCGTCGCCAGCGCCCCGACCGTGTGGTGGAACCGGAGCAGCTTTTCGAGGTCGATGTCGCTCAGGACGTCCACGTTGTGGAGGAAGAACGGCCGGCCGTCGTCGAAGAACCATGCCGCGTTCTTCAGCCCCCCGCCAGTGTCGAGCAGCTCGGCCTCGCGCGTGAACTCGATGCGAAGGCCGAAGTCGCCCTGCGAGGACAGGAACTCGACGATGCGGTCGCCCAGGTGGAAGAGGTTCACGACCAGCTCGGTGACGCCGGCTGCCTTGAGACGCCGGATCACCCGCTCGATCATCGGAGCGCCGCCGACGTCGAGCAGGGCCTTGGGGATCCGGTCGGTGAGCGGCTTGAGGCGGCTGCCCACGCCGGCCGCCAGGACCATGGCCTTCATCGGGCGCTGCTTTCCTGCGCCAGATGGCGCACCTCGACGTTCACCTGGAACTGCTCACGCAAGTGCTTGGCGAGCCGCTCGGCACAATACAACGAGCGGTGCTGGCCGCCGGTGCAGCCGAACCCCACGAGGAGGTCGGTGAAGTTGCGCTGCTGGTAGTTCTCGACGGTCTGGTCGATCAACGCGAGGACGTGGCCGATGAAGTCGCGCACGGCAGGCTCGTTCTCAAGGAAGGCGATCACGGCATCGTCGCGGCCCGTCAGCTTTGCGTACTGCTCGAACTTGCCGGGGTTGGGCAGGGCTCGGCAGTCGAACACGTAGCCGCCGCCGTGCCCCTTCTCGTCGGCCGGCACGCCGTCCGTGTACGAGAAGCTCTGGATCCGGACCGTGAGCTTGAGCGAGGCGGTGCCGAACTGCCGCAGGGCGGAGGACGCGACCAGGCGGCGCCATACCTGCGTCAACTCGGGCAGTTCGACGGGAAGGTCGGCTGTCCGCAGCAGGTACTCGAGGTTCCGGATCGCGTACGGGATGCTGGCCAGGAAGTGCTGCTTCCGCTCGTAGAAGCCTCTGAGGCCGTAGGCGCCCATCGCCTGCATGATCCGGATGTAGACGAAGCCGGGGTAGTAGGCCAGAAAGGCTGTGCGGTCGATCGGCTCGAGCGTCGCGGCGGCTTCGAGGTACCGCTCGACTAACTCGTCGCGGACCTCGAACGGGAGGTCGGCCTTGGCGTCGTACAGCAGGGACGCGACATCGTACTGCAGCGCCCCGCGCCTCCCGCCCTGGTAATCGATGAAGCAAGGCCCCCCGTCCCGGACCATGATGTTGCGGGACTGGAAGTCGCGGTAGAGGAAGAAGCGCCGCTCGGCCTGGAGCAGGAACCCGCTGAACCGCTCGAAATCGTCCTCCAGCGCCTGCTCGCTGAAAGGCATCTTCGCCAGGCGAAGGAAGTAGTACTTGAAGTAGTTGAGGTCCCACATCATCGACTGCTGGTCGAAGCTGAACCTCGGGTAGCACACGTCGTAGTTCAGCGTCCGACCGGCCTCGATCTGGAACCGCGGCAAAAGCTCGACCACCTTCCGGTACAGGTCGAGCGTCTCGCGTGAGAGTCCGCCTTCGGCGCGATTCGCCGAGAGGAACTGGAAGAGCGTCGTGTCACCCAAGTCCTCTTCCAGGTACATCCCCCGGTCGAGGTCTTCGGCGTAAATCTCGGGGACCGGCAGGCCGCACTTCTTGAAGTGGCGGGAGAATTCGAGGAAGGCGCGGTTCTCCTGGGCGTCCGGATTGGCGACGCCGATGGCGGTCCGCGACGCCGCCGAGAGCCGGAAGAGTTTCCGGTCCGAGGCGTCGCTCTTGAGGGGCCCGACGCGCTCCACCGGCTCGTGGAACCGGCTCTCGAAAAGGACCCTGAGCGGTTGCTCGAGCATCGCAGGCTTCACGGCTGGAAAAGGTGCCCGGAAAGCAGGACGTTGTCAAGTCTAGCAAGTCGTGTCGATCAGCGCCCTCCCGGTCTGCGTCTCATATCACAGAGTGACATACACGGCAACCTCCTCCACATTACGCACCCGCCGAGAAAGCGATCGGAGATGACGTCCTATGCTCGGTGTGCGAAGGTATGAGGGGCCCGGCCTCCCGAGGATAAGGGCCGATCCGGGGAGGCGGGGCTTCCGCAAGATCAGGGGGACTTCTTCTCGGGCGGGCCAACCGGGCCGCGCTCCTGCCGAAGCTTCTCCATGAGCGCGCGGCGCTCCGCCCGGTGTTTTTGCCGCAATGTCTGCATTTCCGCTCGGTACTTTTCTCGGAGCGCCTTCATCTCTCCCCGCTGTCGCTCCAAGAGTTCTCTCGCCTCGGGGGGAAGTTCCCGCTTCATCGGGCGCTCCTGAGAGGGCGACGCGGGCGGCGGGCCGGCCTGGGCCCACCCCACAGCGGGAGCGGCGACGCCGGCGGCGAGGATCAAGGCGAGGATTCGGCCGGTCTTCATACTTTTGCCTCCCCAGGTGGAAATCACCTCCGCACCCTGTGGACAGCGTCGCGCCGCAAAGGTTTAGCCCGGATACTGCAGGGGATGGCGGTCAGGCCTGAAGGATCCCGGCCTCGACCAGGATACTGCGGAGCGTCTCCTTCTGCCCGTCGGGAAGCGGCAGCATGGGGCTCCGCGGATTGCCGCCGTAGTACCCCAGCATGTCCAGGGCAGCCTTCAGGCCCGGCACGCCGAATCGCGCGGTCACGGCGGTGTTGGGGGCGATCATCCGCAATTGCAGCTCCCTGGCATCCTCGTGCTTGCCGTGATTGAAGTAGCTCACGATGTCGCAGCACGGCTGGGGCGCAATATTGGCCAGGGCCAGGACGCCGCCCACGGCACCCACGCACAAGGCCGGGTATAGGAAGCCCGCCGATCCGGCCAGCACCTGGAAGCCGGGCCGCGCGCCCCGGACTACCTCGCCCAGCTTGGCCAAGTTGCCGCCGCTGTCCTTCAACCCCACGATGTTGGGATGCTGGGACAGCTTGACGATCAGATCCGCCGCCATGTCCACGTTGGTGTTGGCCGGCATGTTGTACATGCTCACCGGCATGGGCGAGGCGTCGGCGACGGATTGGAAATAGTGCGAGAGCCCCGCCGCGTCCATCCGGGACTTGTAGTAGCTGGGCGTGATCAGGATGGCCACGTCGGCGCCCAAGGACGCCGCCTCCCTGGTCAGGGCGATGGTGCTGTGGGTGGATTCGCAGGCCGTCCCCGCCATGAAGAGCTTGCCCTGGGGGATGTGTTTCCGCGCGGCCTCGAAATACTTCAGCTTCTCGGCCTCGCTGAGATAGGGAAATTCCCCGTTGCTGCCCAGGACCACGTAGCCCGCGAGGGGATAGCGGTTCCATCGTTCGAAGTTGCGGGCCAGGGCCTTCAGGTCCAGTTCGCCCGCCGCGTCGAAGGAGGTGGGAATGGGGGGAAAGATGCCGGCCATCGAGAGCGGTCTACTCATCGCAGCCTCCTCCGGGTGATCCCGTCACACGGTCAGCGCAGGGTACCACACGCCTGCCACGGTATCAGGCCAAGAACGATTGGACAAGATCTCAGGTCCGATTCTCAATACCTTTCTCTCCCGTGCTGTGATCTCAGGCCGTTCCCCCCGGTCGCCCCGCACAGCGGAAGCAGACGGGCGGCTCGTGCCGGCTCAGACATCCGTGATGGACCATCAAACGGCACTTCGAGCAGACCGGGAACGGCTTCCGGGTGAGGACCGCCCACATCCCCCTCAGTTCCTTCCGGCAAACGCCGCACCGCCAGAGAATGCTCGCAACCCGCATTCCAATCTGCCTCTCAGAAAACCATCACGCTCAGCCATCAGCCTTCAGCCTTGGAACAACATGGCCGTCAAATCAGAATCGCTTTTCGAAGTTGAAAGCTGACGGCTGAAGGCTTCCCCGTCAATCCAGGGCCTCCAGGATCGCGCACTTGAGGTACTGTGTCTCCTTGGCGGCCAGCAGGACCGGGTGGTCGGCCGCCTGCGTGCGCAGCTCGCGCAGGCGAAACTCGCGGTGGGCGTCCGCGGCCGCCCCCCTGAGCATCTCCAGGAACGCCGGGGTGTCCACATGATAGGAACACGAGCACGTCACCAGGATTCCACCGGGAGCGAGCAGCTTCATGGCGCGAAGATTGATCTCTTTGTACCCCCGCAGCGCCCCCGCCACCGCTTCCCTCCCCTTGGTGAAGGCCGGGGGATCCAGGATCACCAGGCCGAAGCGTCGCTCCTCCCGGCCGAACGCCCGCAGCGCATCGAAGGCATTCGCCGTCTGGAAGGTGCATCGGGAGGACAGCCCATTCCGCTCCGCCGACCGCTCGGCCCAGGCGATCGCCTCGGCCGACAGGTCGATCCCCGTGACCGAGGTCGCCCCGCCCAGCGCAGCGCTGAGGCTGAACCCTCCCGAGTAGCAAAAGGAGTCCAGAACGTCCCGGCCCGCCGCCAGCCCTTTGACCACCTGACGATTTCCCCGTTGATCCAGGAAGAAGCCGGTCTTTTGTCCGTCGGCCACCTCCACGAAAAACTGCAGCCCTTCCTCCTGGATCCAGAGTCCCGTCTCCCCCTCGCCAAAGGCGAAACCCTTCCGGAGTTCCAGTCCCTCCAGCTTCCGCGGCGAGGCATCGTTCCGCTCGTAGATCGCCCGAGGGCCGACCGCGTCGCGCAAGGCCGCCAGGATTGCCTCTCGGACCCGCTCCATCCCGGCCGTGAGGACCTGGATGACCAGAAGGTCGCCGTACCGGTCCACGATCAGGCCGGGGAGATGATCCGCCTCGCCGAAAATCAGGCGTGAGGCCCCCGGTCCGCTCACCGAACGGCCGCAGCGCTCCACCGCCTCGCGGACGCGGCGCGCGAAGAAGGCGCCATCCACGGGATCCCTTCCGCGAGTGAGCAGGCGGCCGGCGATCTGGGACTTCAGGTTCACCATGGCCTGGCCCAGGAACCGGTTGCGTCCGTCCCGGACATGGGCGATGGCGCCTGATTCGCCCTCGTCCTCCACCCGGGCGATCTCGCTCCGGTAGATCCACGGATGCCCGGCCAGGATCCGTGCCTGCTTGCCACTGGCCAACGTTAGGGTGAACACGGCCGACCTGGACCTTCAAATGTAGAATGCGGAATGCGGAATGCGGAATCAAGTCCGAGAAGAGCAGGCAGGATCTCGGCTGCCTTGCCGTGGTGAGATTCGTGGGCGAGCGAGGTCAAGGGCGTGGGCTCGAGGTTCACCTCGACCACGTAGGCCCCCCGCCGCCTGGCAATCGTGGGCAGAGAGGCCGCGGGCTGAACCACCACCGAGGTGCCGACCACGAGGAACACGTCGCAACTCTCCGCAAAATCGGATGCCTCCTGCAGGGCCTCCGGCGGCAGCGCCTCGCCGAACCAGACCACGTCGGGCCGGAGCAGCCCGCCGCACCCGCATCGGGGCGGAATGGCCTGCAGGGGCACCTCGAGGTTCTCCGTGACTTGCCCGTCGTCGAGGCAGCGCACGCGCCACAGGTTTCCGTGCAGCTCCACCAGCCGGACGTTCCCCGCGAGGCAGTGCAGTCCATCCACATTCTGCGTGATCAGCAGGAACTCGGGCGCGCCACGCTCCAGGAGGGCGATGGCCCGGTGCGCCGCGTTGGGCCGGCACCTGGCGATGAGTTGCCGCCGGGAATCGTACCACTCCCACACCAGTTTGGGATTTCGGTGGAACGCCTCGGGGGTCGCCAGGTCCTCGGCCCGATACTTCCGCCACAGGCCGCCGGCCCCCCGAAACGTCGGCACCCCGCTCTCGGCCGACACCCCGGCGCCGGTCAGAACCGCCACCCGCCGTGCCTCGGCGAGCCGCTCTTGCAGTTGTAAGGTGGCCGCCATAAATGTCGCCCCGACGTTACGCCGTCACCTTGGCCCACGGCACGTAGGGCAGGTGATGGGCGATCGCCACGGGCCGGTTGGTGACGTGGCCGCGGATGATGTTCAGCCCCTTGGCGATCTCGGGATTCTCCCGGGCGGCCCGGATCCAGCCCTTGTCGGCGAGCTGCTGGACGTAGGGAAAGGTGACGTTGGTGAGGGCGAAGGTCGAAGTCCGGGCGAAGGCGCCCGGCATGTTGGCCACGCAGTAGTGGATGATCCCGTCCACCGCGTACACGGGATCGCTATGGGTGGTGGGGCGCGTCGTCTCGCAGCAGCCGCCCTGGTCCACCGCCACGTCCACGATCACGGCGCCGGGCCGCATGAGCTTCAGCATTTCCCGCGTCACCAGCCGGGGGGCTTTGGCCCCGTGGATCAGGACGGCCCCGATCAGGGCGTCGGCGCGGCGCAGGCACTCCTCCAGGCTCATCCGGTTGGACATGAGCGTGACGACGTTGTCGGGCAGCACCTCGTCCAGGTAGCGGAGCCGGAGCGGGCTCACGTCCAGCAGGTAGACCCACGCGCCCATGCCCGCCGCCACGCGCGCCGCGTTGTAACCCACGATGCCTCCGCCGAGCACGACCACCGTGCCCGGCGGCACCCCGGGCACGCCGCCCAGGAGGACGCCGCGGCCGCCCAGCGGCCTGGCGAGGTAGTAGGCCGCGATGTGCGCCGCCATCTTGCCCGCGACCTCGCTCATGGGCTCAAGGAGGGGGAGGCGGCCGTCCGCGGTCTCCACTGTCTCGTACGCGATCCCGACGATCTTGCGCCGCAGGAGGGCCTGGGTCTGCTCCAGGTCGGGCGCGAGGTGCAGGTAGGTGAAGAGGATCTGGTCCGGCCGAAGGAGATCGTACTCCGGGGGCAGCGGCTCCTTGACCTTCAGGATCAGCTCGGCCCCCTTCCAGACCTGGCGCGCCGTGCCCACGATCTTGGCGCCGACGGCCTTGAAGGCCTGGTCGCTGATGCCGGAGCCGGCGCCGGCCCCCTTCTGGACCAGCACCTTGTGCCCGCGCGACACCAGGGCCTGGATCCCGGCGGGAATCGCCGCCACCCGGTTCTCGTTATCCTTGATCTCTTTCGGAACCCCGACGATCATTTCTCTGTCGAATGGTCGAGAAGTCAAATGATCAAATAGCCACCGATACCGCGCTCTTTCGAATTGACCATTCGGCCAATTGACGAGTTGACAGTTCTAGTGTCCCGTCCCATTTAATACTTGACAATGAATCTCATGCGTGTTTCTATGAGGCATGTTCAGCAAAGCGGCCCCGCTGGCGGTCGTTGCCGGTCAGCGGCAGCAACTGGAGACCTTGGCCCGGGCCGGGACCACCCCGCAGCGGATTGCCCGGCGCTGTCAGGTGATCCTCCTGGCCAGCCAAGGGATTGCGAACCACGCGATCGCCCAGCACACGGGGCTGTCCCGGCCGACGGTGCTCGCCACGCGGGCGGCCTTCCTCCGAGGGGGCGTCGAGGCCTTGCGCCAGCGGCCCCGGCGCAAGCGCGGCGGTCGCGTCCTCACCCCAGAGGGGGAGCAGCGCATCCTGGAGACCACCCTGAAGACGCGCCCCCTCGCCGGGACCCACTGGAGCGTCCGGACCCTGGCCAAGCACCTGGGCGTCTCGCGCATGAGGGTCCAGCGGGTCTGGCAGCGCCACGAGGTTCAGCCCCATCGGGTCGAGAAGTTCAAGCTGTCCAAGGACCCCCGGTTCGAAGAGAAAGTGCGCGACATCGTGGGCCTCTACCTCGATCCACCAGCGCGCGCCTTGGTGCTGTGCGTGGACGAGAAGAGCCAAATCCAGGCGCTGGATCGGACCGCCCCCCTCCTGCCGCTGCGCCCCGGCTGCCCGGAGCGGCAGACGCACGATTACCGGCGCTATGGCACGACGACACTGTTCGCCGCCTTCAACATCCTGACCGGCAAGGTCATCGGGACCTGCCAGGGGCGCCACCGGGGCCGGGAGTTTGTGAAGTTCCTCCAACACCTGGAGCAGGAAGTCCCCTCGGATTTGGAGATTCACCTTGTCGTCGACAACTACAGCACCCACAAGAGCGCCACGGTGCAACGCTGGCTGAAGCCCGCGAAACGCCGCCGCTTTCACACCCACTTCACGCCGACCAGCAGTTCCTGGCTCAACCAGGTGGAACGCTGGTTCGGCCTGATCACCGACCGGATGATCCGGCGGGGCACCTTCCGCAGCGTCGCCGAGTTGGAACGCGCCATCTACCAGTGGCTCGCGAACTGGAACAACGAACCCAAAGCGTTCGTCTGGACCGCGACCGCAGAGGTCATCCTTGACAAGGTCCGGCGTTGTAAAGAATTAGCTGGGACGGCACACTAGCGACCCCAATCCCGCGGGTACCGGAAATCCCGGTCGATGGTCCGGGACGACACCTTGGCGATCACGGGGAGTCGCCGTTTGTACTGCGAGGCCTGGACCTTGTGGTAGACCGCGCGCACGAATTTCTCGTCGAAACCCTCGGCGATAAGATCCGGCACCTCGCACCGCTGATCTACCAGGAGGGACAGGACCTTGTCCACCTCTTCGTAGGTGAACCCCAGCTCTGCCTCGTCCGTCTGCCCGGCCCACAGGTCGGCGCTCGGCTGCTTCTCCACGATCACGGTCGGAACCTTGACGTGTCGGGCGAGCTGCCGCACCTGGGTCTTGTACAGATCGCCCAGGGGGTTGACGGCCGAGGCCATATCGCCGTAGAGCGTGCCGTAGCCCAGCAGCAGTTCCGTCTTGTTGCTGGTCCCGAGGACCAAGCCGCCCAGCCGCGCCGAGTGGTCGAAGAGGATGGTCATCCGCTCGCGGGCCATCTTGTTCCCGCGCCGCACGTGATCCGCATCCGGGAAGCCGGCGAAGTAGGCGTCCACCATGGGCGTGATGTCCACGGTCAGGCTGTGGATGCCCAAGGTGTTCACGACCAGTGCCGCGTGGGCGGCACTCTCGGGGCTGGACGTCCGATAGGGCATCAGGATGGCCCAGACGTTCTGGGGCCCCAGCGCCTCCGTCGCCAGGAACGCCGAGAGGGCCGAGTCGACCCCGCCCGACAGTCCGACGACGACGCGCTCGAAGCCCGCCTTCCTCACCTCGTTGTCGATGAAGCCGGTCAGGATCTTGCGGACTGTCTCGCACTCCAGCCGGAGATCCACCATGGCCTAGCCGCCCGGCCCCTCGCCCGCCTGCCCCCGGAGGATCCGCTCGACTTCCCGCAGGGTGAGGTCCAGCCGCTCGTCCCGCAGGAGGGGATTGGCGATCCGCGCCCGCCGCAACGTTCCCGCATCCACCGCCGCCACCAGGAGGTCTTCCTCCAGATAGCGCGCCTTGGCCAGCGATGCCCCCGTGGGGCCGACCACTTCCGATCCCCCCCAGAAGCAGGCCCCGTCTTCGTAGCCCACGCGGTTGGCGTACACCACGAAGCAGGTGAACAGGTCCCCGTAGGCGCGGATGACGCGCTCCCACGTGCTGCTGTTCTGGAACGGCTCCGCCTGGCCCAAACCGCGCCCCGGGCTGGCCGACGGACACAGGAGGATCTCGGCGCCATCCCAGGCCGCGATCCCGACCGTGGCGGGGTGCCACATATCCTCGCAGATCAGGATGGCCATCCGACCCAAGGCGGTGTCGAAGGCGCGGACGCGTCCGCCCGCGGCCAGGTAGCGCTGCTCGTCGAAGATGCCGTAGGTGGGCAGGTAGACCTTGCGGTGGATGTGGCGGATCTCGCCCCCTTCGAGGTAGGCGGCGGCGTTGTGGAAGCGATGGCCGGGCGCCTCCTCCACGAAGCCCACCACCATGGCCACCCGTTGGCTCAGGTTCCGCAGGGCCGCCAGCGCCGGCTCTTCCCCGGCCAAGGCGACCGAGGTGACCTGGTCCTTCAGGAAGTACCCGGTGAGGGAGAGCTCGGGAAAGACCAGCAGATTGACCGACTGGGAGATGGCCTCGCGAGCCACCTTCTCATGGAGGGCAAGATTCTTTTCCACGTCGCCGAGGACGGGTGCGATCTGGGCCACTGCCAGGCGGAACCGCCGCATGCCACTCCTCAGAGTGTGTGAAACTATCCAAGAATCGGCGCCAAGTGCATTCTTCACCCACGGAGAATCAACGGCTTGCAATGGGGTTCTCGGCCCGGCGACGATTTCTTCACACACTCGCAGTGGTCGGGACAGACTCTCCCGACCAACCCTCGGGGGCCGGCGCCGCCGTCCGATCCCCTGAAGGCATTGTCAGCCGACGCCGCGTGCATCGCACGCCTTCGGATCGACGAGGCCCGCCGGCTTGACAGTGACTGCTGCATCCTACTACACTTCCCGCCGCAACTCAACCGCACGGCCACGGAGCGCCCGGAGTGCGCTCGGGAGGGCAAGCCCATGGCTGAGGTAAACCAGGCGGTCCTGGAAGCGTTGAGCCGCCACCTGGACGACGAGGATCCCGCCGTCCGCCAAGCCGCGGCCGAGAAGTCTGGAGCGGCTGGACACCTATCGCTTGCTGGATGATCTCCTGGCCGCCCTCGATTCTTCGGACCCGGCCGCGGTGGTGCGAACCCTCCACGTCCTCGCCGACCTGCGCCACGATCAGGCGCTGGTCGGCCTCGTCCGGATGTTCCGCCACCCACGCCCGGATCTCCGCGGCATCGCCGTGCGCCTGCTCGGTCCGCGACGCGATCCGCGGACCATCAAGCCGCTCGCGCAAATGCTGAATGATCCGAGTCACGACGTCCGGGTCCTGGCCATCGAGTCGCTGGCGAGCTTCGAGGATCGGCGCCTGACCGGGACCTTCGTGGCGCAATTGCGGGACCCCGATCCGGAGATCCGGGGGAAGGCGGTGGAGGCCCTGGAGCGATTGGGGGACCCCAGGGCCACGGGCGCGCTGACCGCCCTCCTGGAGGATCCGCATCCGGGTGTAAGATGCCGGGCGGCGAGCGCGCTGGGGCGTCTGGAAGTGCTGGAAGTGAAGGATACCCTATCCGGCTGAGGGGGAGCCGGTCGCTTCTCCTTGCTCCTGCAGGTACTTGGCCACGTCGAAGTTCTTACTGGCAGGATCCACGGCCATGATGATGGTGCGGCGGAACTGGCCCGTGCCCGGGTCCCGTTCCGTGAGGTCCACGCCCTCTTCGTCGGCCAGCCGCCGACCTGACCGGTCGAAGAGGAGCCGGACGAACGGGCGGGAGCTGTCGGTCGGGTTCGCCTTCACCACCAGCGCCATCTCGCCGGTGCTCAGCCGCACCAAACTCCCCACCGGGTAGATCCCCACCATCCGGACGAACACCTCCAGCAGCTTCGGATCGAAGACTGTCCCGGCCAAGCCCTGCAGCCGCGCCATCGCCTTGGACGGCTCGAAGGCGTTCTGGTAGATGCGCGAGGTCGTGATGGCATCGTAGGCGTCCGCGAGCTGCGCGATCATCCCGAAGAACCCCGGCTGTTTGTCGGAATCCACGATGGGATATCCCTTCCGGTCGTAGCGCAGATGGTGCTCCTGGATGACTTCCATGGCCGTCGGGCTCGCGGTGCCCATCTTCTCCACGATCCCGGCCCCGTCCAGGGGATGCCGCTGGACCAGCGCCCACTCCTCGTCGCTCAGGCCCCGCGGCTTCTGGTAGAGGCTCTCCGGCCAGTGCACCTTCCCGATGTCGTGGAGGAGGGCGCCCAGGCCCAGTTCCCGGATCGTCTCGGCGTCCAGGTCCAAGGCCCGGCCCAGGGCGATGCACAGGACGCTCACGTTCACCGAGTGGTTGAAGAGATACTCATCGTAGCTCTTGATCAGGGTGAGAGCCAGCATGGCGTTCTGGTCCTGGAGCACCCCATCCACCAGCTCCGAGACCGCCGACTGAGCCTCCGCCAGGGAGGGGATCTTCCCCAGACGGGCTTCGGTCAAGATCCTCTTGGCCGATCCGACCGCCTCGCGGTAGACGGCCAAGCTTCGGCCCAGACCGGCCTCCCCTTCGCCCCCTCCACCTTCCCTGTCCGCTCCCGTCGGCTCCTTCCCCTCGGCCCCCTGTTCCCCCGCGGCCGTCGTCGGGGCCTGCTGGGACAGCCGGATGGCCCGGACATCCCGTCGGCTCAGGACCTCATCCACGGCGCCCAGGCGGGCCAACGCCTCGGGCGACATGGCCAGGACCTGGACGCACTGGGACACATCCTGCGGGGAGCACCCGCGCAGGAACTCGACGCTGCCGATCCCCCGCTGCTCCAACCGCGTCGCGAACGCCTGGGCGATGGCCTCGGTCCCCGTGAAGGGGAGACCCACGGCGACCAGCGCGTGGTCCACCACGCCGAACACCAGGGACTCCTGCGCGCTCAGAATGGTGTCCAGATCCGCCACGATGCGGGCCAGGAATCGGGCGGCCGTCGGATGGGTGGGCGGATACATGCCCATGCTCTTCACCCCGGCCTGCACATCGCGAAGCAGTGTATCCAGCTCGGTGAGGACATCCATAATCGGCATCCCGCCGTCACTCCCGCCCCGTGGCGGAAGGAACCATCAAGGTCAACCCGTTGCCCGGGGGTGCAGATCGTGTTCCTCGGCGGGCGTAATCCGCAGGGCCGCGGTGCACACCCGGCGCACGCCCCCCCGGCCGGAGCGTGCCCCGCCCACGACCACCTCGCCCGCCTCGGGGCGGCCCATGGAAAGGAGGGCCAGGGCCGCGGCCTGACGCAGCTCGTCGCCGGCCGCCCGCTGGAACCACGCCCGGGTGTAGAGCACCCGCTTCAGCATCGGGATGGCCCCCGCATCCCCCATGGCCCCCAGGGCGGTCACGGCAGCCTTCCGCACCGCAAAGGGCTTGCCTGACAGGACGCGCTGCCCCGCCAGCCGCAGGAGCGTCGGCGTGGCCAGCCTCAGTCTCGCCGCCCCGGCGAGGCCGACGGCCACCTCAAGGACATCCGGGTCGGGATCGCGTAACGCCTGCAGGACCAGCCGCTGCACGGCCGGCTCGCCGAACCGTCCGCGCTCCCGGAGCACCCCGCTGCGGACCTGTGGGTCCCGATGCCGAAACAGGGAGGTCAGCAGGATCCCGCCGATCTCCCCGCCGAATCCCGCCAGGATCGGAACCAGTTGGCAGGCCCGGTCTCGATCGAGTTCCTGCAGGATCCCTGTGAGGTCGGGCTGGGCCACCTGGCAGAACCGCGCCAGGATCGCCACCAGCCGCTGCTTGGCCGTATCCCGATCCTCCGTGGCCAGCCGGTTGAGGAGCGGCAGAATCGCGCCCCTCCCCAGCTCTACCAGCATCGCCGACAGCGCCTCGACCGACTCGTCCGCCCCGGTCCGCAGATGCTCCAAGAGGTAGGCCACCGTGTTGCCGCCTGCGACCAACTCCAGCGCCTTCGCCGCGCGCTCCCTTAGCGGCGTCTGGAGGTTCTCGGCGCGCTGGTGCCGGAGGAAGACCCCGAGGATGGCCAGAAGGTCCTGCGGCCAATCGTCGTGGACCGCATGCACGGCAGCCTTCTCCAGCCGCGAGGCCGCCCACTCGTATCCCGCCATCCCACCTGAGGCCGCCTCTTTCTCCAGCCGCTGGATGAGAGCCGCGACGCTCAGCTCCTGCTGGGAGCCGAGGGCGGCCACCGAGGACTCCGGCGTCGTCGGACCCTCTCTTCCCGCTTCCACGCCCTGGCCCGCCTTCCCCGCGCCGGCCGAAGCCGTCGTGGCCTCCGCCCCACCCGCCGTCCCGCGCGCGCCGGTCCCCGTCCCTTTCCCGCCGGGACCGACCCCCTGACCCGATCCGGCGGTCCCGGGCCCGCCCGTGCCCCGACCCGCGGCGCCCGCCGCCGCGGCCACGCGCCGGAAATCGAACTCGTTCAGACTGGATGTGGCCGACCCCGTGCGCCGCCAGAACCTTTGCCGGTCCCCCTTGCTGCACGAGGTACTTCGGGTCACCGGTGATCACCCGCAGGAAGCCCGCCAGCTCCTCCGGCCCGATCTCTTCCGTGAAAAAGATCTTCTGGATGCGCCGCACGAACAGCTCGGCCGCCATGCTGGCGAGTTGTCGGTTCTCCTTCCCCACGGGCTGTCCCTCGAAGCTGAAGCCAAGCCGGCTCACGACGAGGGACAGCGGGGCGCGGGTGGCCACCGCGGACTGGAGCCGCTCGGCTGCCCGCTCCAGCGATCGGTTGAGCATGGGATGTCCCGCGGGATAGAAGGCCAGATCCTTGGAGGATTTCCGGAGCGCGATCAGGAGTCCCTCCAAGGCCTTGAGGATGGGCGGCCCGGGAGTCCCAGGGGCCGCTGCGGCTGCTTGCCCCTGCCTATCCATGACAACGCCTTCTAACTATGGCCCTTGGGTCTCGCATCCTCCGCGCCCGCTGAGGCCCGATGGCCGCAAATATAGCAACCAACCACTCGAAGTCAAAGGAATTCCCGGATCGGGGACCGGAAAGAATCCGACGAGTCAGCAGAGGGAGGCTGGATCCACGTCCAGATCGACGCGGACGCCTCGCGCCAGCGGGGACCTCTGCAGGCGCCGTGTCGCCTCGAGGACCTTGGCGTGGAGCGCGCCGGCGTCCCGACCGCGCGCCAGAAGATGCCACCGGTGGCGCCCCCGGACCCGGTAGAGCGGCGCCGGCGCCGGGCCGCTCACGGCGTCCCCGCGGATCCCCGCCTCGCGCAGCAGGCGCGCGAACTCCAGCGCGGCCCGCTCGGCGGCCGCCGCCTCGGGACTGCTGAGCACCGCCAGGACGGCCCGGGCGAACGGGGGCAGTCCGTGCTCGCGCCGCAGGGAACTCTCGGCCTCCCACAGGGCCGCGTAGTCCTGCGCCTGCACCGCGCGCAGGATGTAGTGCTCCGGGTTGTAGGTCTGGATAACGGCCAAGCCGGGCCGGTCGCCCCGCCCGGCGCGTCCCACCACCTGCGTCAGGAGAGCGAAGGTGTGTTCCCCCGCGCGGAAATCCGGCAGGTGCAGCGCCATGTCGGCCGACACCACGCCGACCAGAGTCACGTTGGGCACGTCGTGTCCCTTCCCGATCATTTGCGTCCCCACCAGGATGTCGATCGTCCCCTGCTCCAGGCCGTCCAGGATGCGCGCAGCCGCCTGCCAGTTCTGGGCCACATCCCGGTCCATGCGGGCCACCCGGGCCCGGGGGAACCGCTCCCGCACGGCCGCCTCGAGCTGCTGCGTCCCGAAGCCGAGATAGCGCAGCCGGCTGCCCTGGCACTCTGGGCACCGCTCCGGCGGGCGCCGCTCGAAATCACAGGTGTGGCAGCGCAGGCGGCCGCGGCCCGCATGATAGGTGAGGGCCACGCTGCAGCGGGGGCAGCCCGCCGCTTCGCCGCACTCCTCGCACAGGAGCAGCGTGGAGAATCCCCGGCGATTGAGGAAGAGCAGGGCCTGCTCGCCCCGCGCCAGGCACTCGCGGAGGGCGGTCACGAGGGGCGGCGTGAGCAGCCGCTTGCCAGCCTCGACGCGCCGCAGATCCACGATCTCCACCCGGGGGAGCGGCCGGGCCTCGATCCTTTGCGGCAGCCGGACCAAGTGGTATCGCCCTGCCTGGGCCCGCTCGAAGCTCTCCAGCGACGGCGTGGCCGATCCCAGGATCACCGGCGCCTGGAGCAGCTTGGCCCGCATGATGGCCACGTCCCGCCCGTGGTAGCGCGGCCCCTCCGCCTGCTTGTAGGACGGATCGTGCTCCTCGTCCACCACCACGATGCCCAGGCGGGGAAGCGGCGCGAAGACGGCCGAGCGCGCGCCCACGACGATGTCCGCCTCGCCGCGGCGGATCCGCCGCCAGGCGTCGTAGCGCTCCCCGCCCCTGAGGCCGCTGTGCAGGACCGCCACCCGGCCCCCGAACCGCGCCAGGAAGCGCCGCACGGTGAGCGGCGTGAGCGCGATCTCCGGGACCAGGACCAGGGCCTGGCGGGCCTGCGCCAGGGCGATCTCGATGGCCTGGAGATAGACCTCGGTCTTGCCGGAGCCGGTCACCCCGTAAAGCAGCACGGGCAGAAAGCGGCGCTCGGCGAGAGCGGCCTGAACCAGCGCGATGGCTTCGCCCTGGGCGGCCGTGGCCTCGCGCGGCGACTCCGACGGCGCCAGCCCCTCGGGGCGCGCGAAGGGATCGCGCGTGACCTCCACCTCGCGCACCTGCACCAGGCCCCGCCGGATCAACGCCGCCAGGGCGGCCGGATTGCCCGCCGCCGCCTCGGATCTCGGCAGGCCCTTCGGTGCCGCGGCCAGCGCCTGCAGGATTGCGCGCTGCTTCGTGGCCCGCGCCGGCAGAGGGGTCGTCTGCGCATCCACCCCGGGAGCGAGGAGACAGTGCGGGACGGTCAGCGGTCGGATGCGCGGCGGCCGCACCTCTCCCGCAAGCTCCACCAGGCCGCGACGGGCCAGGCTGTGCGCCATGGCCCGCGCGCGCCGCCACCGTCGCGTGAGGGCCGGGAGCGGCGCTTCCCCTCGCACCCGCAGGAAGGCCAGGAGCTCCCGCTCGCCCGGACGCAGGAAGCCGTCCCCATCCATGGCGGCCGCGCCGGCGGTCGTGACCCGGACCACCTGGCGCGCGAGGCTGTCGATCCCGGGCGGCAGCGCGGTCCGGATCACCTCGCCCCACGGGCAGACGTAGTACTCCGCCGCCCAGCGTGTGAGTTCGAGGAGGTGGGCGTCCAGGAGGGGCTCGGCGTCCAGGATCTCGCGCAGGTCCTTGGTGCTCGAGACCGGCGGGCGCTCCCTGGCCCCCACGAGATACCCGGTCACCTGGCGCCCGCCGAGAGGGACGAGGACGCGCTTCCCCGGGGTGGCGAGACCGCGCCACTCCTCGGGCACGCGGTAAGTCAGGGGCGTCTCCACCGAGGTGGGAAAGACGACGTCAACATAGGCGGCCGGGGTGCTAGTCATGTGTGTCCAAAATCCGCCGACTTTCGCCCCCAGCCCGCTCGCGGCGCCTGGGGCCTCGTCGAGAACCGGGCGGCCTTGCTCCGGGCGCCGCCGCCCCGTCTCGGGGCGCGTCGCGCCGTGGGCGGGGTTACCGCTGAATTCGCCCGTGGGAAGGCCACGGCGACGACCCATTGCAGGGAGAAGCCGCAATGGGTGCCCCGCCGGCCGCCGGGGACCCACCCAAAGGGTGGGTGTGGCCCGGCGCCTTGGAGCGGACCGGGGCTCGGCTTATGCGGGCGGATTTCGGACACGCTACACTAGTCATGGTGCGGCACGCTTGCTATGGGCAACTGGGCAATCCAGCAATCAGGCAACTTGGAGTTCCGAGCCGTCTCAGTGCCCGGTTGCCTGGTTGCCTGGTTGCCGGATTGCCATGTCCCGCGGGGTGGCGAGCCCCATCTCGCGCAGGAGGAGCTTCATGTCCTCCCAGACGGTCTTCTTCTCGTACGGGTTGCGCAGCAGGAACGCCGGGTGGTAGGTGGGCAGCAAGGGGATCCCCTGGAAGTCGTAGAACTTCCCACGGAGGCGCGAGATGGGCTCCTTGGTCTGAAGCAGCGTCTGGGTCGCGGGGCCGCCCAGGGCGCAGATGAACTGCGGCCGGATGGCCTGGAGCTGCTTCCGCAGGAACGGCGAGCAGGCCAGGATCTTCTTCGCTCTCCGGCGTCCGGTTGCCCGGCGGCCGGCACTTGATGATGTTGCAGATGTAGACGTCCTCCCGCTGCATCCCCATGGCCAGAATGATCTTGGTGAGGAGCTGCCCGGCCCGGCCCACGAACGGCTCCCCCTGGGCGTCCTCGTCGGCGCCCGGCGCCTCGCCCACGAAGACCAGGCGGGCCTTCGGGTCGCCCACGCCGAAGACGATCTGAGTCCGGTGGGGGTGCAGCTTGCACCGCGTGCACTCCCCCAGCTCCTCGCGAACCTCGCGCAACGTCAGAGGCGGAGAGGCGACCGGCGATTCGGGCCACTGAACGTCGACCTGCTCCACGCCCATCTCCCGTTGCGCCTCGAGATAGGCCCGGATCTCCCCCACGATCTCACGCAACTCAGCCCGAGGATCACTCGTCACAGTTCCTCCTGCGTTTCCGCCCTCAGCCTCGTTGCCTCAGGAGTTCCACCACGCGATCCAGGACCCGGTCGGCCACCGACCGCTTGCTCTGCACGGGAAGCTCCTCCACCTTTCCCTGGGCGTCCAGGATCTTCACCGCATTGGTGTCGGCGTCAAAGCCCGCGTCGGGCTGGCTGACATCGTTGGCCACCATCAGGTCCAGGTTCTTCCGCTGGAGCTTCTTCCGGGCGTTCTCCACCAAGTCCTCCGTCTCGGCCGCAAAGCCAACCAGGATCCGCCGTCCCTTTCGCTTCCCCACCTCGGCCAGGATGTCCGGCGTGGACTCCAGCGTCACCTCGTGGACCGCCTCGTCCTTCTTCATCTTCCGTGCCGCCACCTGCTTCGGCCGGTAGTCCGCCACCGCGGCCGCCTTGATCACCACCGTGGCGGCCGTGAGCTTCGCCAGAACCGCGTCGTGCATCTGCTGGGCCGTCTCCACGTGGATCACATCCACGCCCTGCGGCGGGGTAAGCGCCGTGGGCCCGCTGACGAGGATCACCCGCGCGCCGCGCGCCGCGGCCGCCTCGGCCATGGCATAGCCCATCTTGCCCGAGGAGCGGTTCGAGAGGTACCGAACGGGGTCCAGGGGTTCCCGCGTGGGCCCGGCCGTGACCAGCACCACCTCGTCGGCGAGATCGCGAGCGGTCGCAAGGATCCGCTCGATGGCCTCGACGATCTCCGGCGGCTCGACGAGGCGGCCGGGTCCCACCGAGCCCGATGCCAGCTCGCCGCTGGCCGGGCCCACGATGTGGACGCCCCGGTCGCGCAACCGATTGAGATTCTCCTGAACCGCGACGTGCTGGTACATGTCGCTGTCCATGGCCGGCGCGACGAGGATGGGGCAGCGACTGGCTAGGTAGATGCAGCTCAGGAAGTCGTCGGCCAATCCCAGCGCCAGCCGGGCGATTGTGCGCGCTGTGGCCGGGGCAATGACGAACAGATCGGCGCGCGCCGTCGCCTCGATGTGCCCGATGTGCGAGCCATAGGCCAGGGTGAACATGTCCAAAAGGACCGGCTGCCTGGAAAGCGTCTCGAACGTGAGCGGCGCCACGAACTTCGTCGCCGCCTCGGTCATGACCACTTGGACCTCGGCTCCCCGCTTCGTCAGCTCGCGCAGGAGCTCCACCGCCTTGTACGCCGCGATGCTCCCGGTCACGCCCAACAAAATGCGTCTGCCGTTCAACACGCTGGCACCTCCCCGGCTTCCCCCCGGAGCCGTCACAGGAAAATCCCCACGGCCTGCCCGGGCTGGACGCCGAGGACGTCCGCCACCGGCTGGCACTTGATGGTGAAGAGGCAGAAAACCTCGCCGGGCAGTTTTGCGCGGCGCTCGGAGAGGACATAGTAGTTGGCCTGCCCCTTGGCGATGATCAGCCGAGCCGACTGCATGGCTTCCTTGAGATCGGCAGACGCCTCTTCCCACGAGATCCCCAGGGTGTCCGGTCCCGCGACGATCAGCCGATCCGCGGCGGAATCCAACCCGACCATGCGGCCGTCCTCCATCGTGGCGTCGGAGGTGATGGGCCCGCCGCGCAGCGCCGAGGTGACGTGACAGCCCAACCGGCGCAGCTCCTGGACCAAGAGCTTGTCCAGGGCGATCTCACCCACGTTGTCGTGGATGTACAGGATCGGCGTTTTGGCCAGCACGCGCTGATACAGACGGTCCAGATGGTCAAGGGTGAGCCCCCGATCCACGTAGGCCTGGAGGTGCTGGAGCGTCTTCTCAGGGTCGAAGGCGTAGCCGATGCCGACCGTGCGGGAGTCCAGGCTGTTCCCTGCCAGCGCCCAGCGCGCCAGGAACCGAAACCGGGCCTCTCCCTCCAGCCGTTCCGCCTCTCCCTGGAGGCGCGCCGCGATGGCGAGTCCCACCTGGTTCAACTGCCGACGGCTCTTCTCGAAGGGGACGGGTACGCCCGTATCCCTCTTCAGGATGCGGTGGACCTCGGTGATGTAGTACGACGGCACCTGCTCGTGGCCGAAGGTCCGTGCCAAAAACTCCATGGCGTCCTTTGCCACCTTGAGCTGCGTCGAGACGTCCGGCGTGACTTGCTGGGCCGCCGCATAGACGTCCCCCAGGATGCAGGTGAGACAGGTGGGCGTGGTCCTCATCCTCGCTCCTTTGGCGGGACGAAGCCGTCGGGGAAGTGATTCAAAGGCCGCCGGCCGCGCCCGACGGCCGGCGCGCTCCGCAAGGCGAGGGCCACGTATGCCTGGGCCGTCGCCACCGCCTCCATTGCCGGGAGCCCCTTGGCCAACCCGGCGGCGATCGCCGAGGAGAGCGTGCAGCCGGTCCCGTGGAATTCTCCCGGGATGCGCTCGCTCTCACGCGCGATGAACTCACGCCCGTCGTAGAGGAGGTCGATCACCCGCTCTCCCGGAAGATGTCCACCCTTGATCAGGACGAACTTCGGGCCCATGGCCTGGATGGCCCGGGCCGCCTCCCGCATGTCCTCCACCGTTCGGATCTTTCGCTGGCACAGGATGGTCGCCTCATCCAGGTTGGGCGTCACCACGGTGGCCAGCGGGAACAAATGTTCCCGCATCACCGGGGCCGCCTCGTGCTGCATCAAGGCGTCGCCACTGGCGGCGATCATCACTGGATCCACCACCAAGTTCCGAATGCCGAAGTCCCGGACCGCAGCCGCCACCGTGCGGATGATCTCGCCTGTGGCCAGCATCCCCGTCTTAGCCGCGTCAGCCCCGATGTCCTCCATTACGGCCCGAAGCTGCGCCGTGATGAAATCGGTGGTCGGCAGTTCCACGGCCTGGACGCCTCGCGTGTTCTGGGCCGTGAGCCCGGTGACGGCCGAAAGGCCGAACACCTTGAACGCCGTGAATGTCTTCAGGTCGGCCTGGATTCCCGCCCCACCGCCGGAATCCGAACCGGCAATCGTCAATGCTGTGCGCATCCGCTCCCCCTGTTTCCTCCGTCGCCCCTGGGGCTACCCCTCGGGACGCTGGCCCGCGACGGCGCCCCGCCTGGGGCGGAGTGGGGCCGTCTTGCTCCGGGTCGGCCACCTGCGGTGGCCTCCGTGCCGGACCCGCGGCCCCCGCACGCTCCAGCGCGTCGGGGTACCCCCAGGGGCTCCGACATGAGCCGCGGACTTCTGGATCAGCACACTAGTGCTTCACGGCTCTCGACTCTGGGCGCTCGGCTCTCGGTGCTCAGTGCCCGGCTCGCGGCTCTTGGCTCGCGGCTCTCCTGGTCGCGTAGAGGCTCGTGTACCGCACATAGCTGCCCAGAACCCGCTTCACGTAGTTCCTGGTCTCGGCGTACGGGATATCCTCGGTGAACTCTTCCTCGTCGGTCACCCCGAAGCGGTCCCGCCACCGCCGCACCTGCTGCTGGCCCGCATTGTACCCCGCCACGGCCAGGCTGAGGCTGCCCCCGTTGTCCCGAATCAGGTCCGCCAGGTGGATCGTCCCCAGTTGGATGTTCACATCGGGCGACTCCAGCGGCGCGGGGCCGGGCGCCAGGTTGTGGTCGCGGGCCACCTGCTGGGCCGTCTGCGGCATGAGCTGCATCAGCCCGCGCGCGCCCGCCCGGGAGACGGCCCGGGGGGCGAAGGCGCTCTCCTCGCGGATCAGGGCCGTCACCAGGAAAGGGTCCAGGCTTTGCCGCGTGGCCTGTTCGCGGACGAGCGACCAGGGACCGCGCGGGTACAGGCACCGCCAGAAGTCGCGGACGGGTAGCTTCCCGTTCTCTTGGACGAAGAGGGGGCGAAGGATCTGCCCCGCCAGCCACACCGCCTTGTCGTACCGCTCGAGATCGAGGAACGCGCGGCAGGTCTCGGCCAGCGCCCTGCGATCCTCGGGGTGTGTCCGGATCTCTTGGCTGTATTCCTCGACCGCGTCGTCGTCAAGCCCGAGAGCATGAAGCGCGCGCGCCTTCCTGGCGCGGAGCGTGTTGCTTCCGGTGACCGGCCGGCTGACGCCATCCACGGCGGGCAGGGGAGGCAACCCCTTCTTGCTCAGACGTCCGAGATGCTCCCTGGCGCGGAACCAGTAGTAGTGCTGATCGGGGGCGGTCCGCAGGATCGTCCGGTACGCCTCGGCCGCCCGCCGAGGGTCTTGCATCGCCTCCAGCGCGCGACCGCGCCAGTAGAGCGCCTGGATCCGGAAGGGCGACCCTTGCTCGTCGGCGAGCAGCCGATCCCACGCGGCGACGGCCCCCTGGAGGTCCCGCTCCTTATAGGCTAGCCAGCCTTGAAGCCACAGCGCGTCGTCTGCCCAGGTGCTCTTGGGGTACTCCTTCAACAGGCGGGCCAGGAAGCTTCGGGCCTGGGCCGGGTCGCCGTTGTCCGCGGCCGCCTGGGCCAAGAGGAACAGCGCCTCCCCCGCCCGGGGCGACAGCGGGGCGACATCAGCCACCAGGATCATCGTTTCCGTGAACCGCGGGGCATCTCCCGACCGGCCGTATGCGCGCGCCAGCCAGAAGATCGCTTCCGCTCGATCCGGACCCGTCACGTCGCGCAACGGCTCCAGCCAGGAAACAGCCTGGGCGTGCTGTCGCAGCCTGAACGCGCTCCTCCCCAGGAGCAAACGCGCCTGAGCCTCCCTGGGATTGCCGGGCGTGGCAAAGGGCGCAAGCTCTTGCACCGCCTGCCCGTAGCGCCCGAGTTGAGAGAGGGTCGCCGCACGCTGGAACTGTTCCTCCGGCGTGAGGGGTCGGGCGCCGGGAATCGTGGCCAGAAGGTCCTTGGCCCGCTGGCTCTCCGCGCTGCCCGGCAATTCGATCCAGACCCGGCGCAAGACCTCCTCGGCCTTGTCGGGACGGTCGGATTTCAGCAGAACCTCACCGAGTGTCGTCCACACCTCTGCGCGCCCTGGCCCTTGGGGGAAGGCCGCGAGGTACTGCCCCGCCGCCTCCTCGGCGCGCGGCAGATCGCCCGCCTCCAGGAAGTCCCGGGGGAGGTCCCGGCTCGCCCGCTCGACGAGCAGGCTGTCCGGGTGCTTGTCGATGAGGCGTCGCAGCGTCGCCGCCGCCTCCGCGCGTTGCCCCATGGTGCGGTAGGCCCCGGCCAGGTGCCACAGGGCGTAATCGGCGAGGAGCGGATACGTCGTGGCTGCCCGCTCGAGCGGCGGAATGGCATCCTGCTGATGCCCCTGGCGCAGCAGGAGGATTCCCAAAAGCAGGTCCGCCTGGCGTCGAGCAGGCAGGGGGACACTCCTACCGTCCAGCGCCTGCAGCGCCGCGATGGCGGCCGCCGGATTCCCTGCCGCGACCTCCCGAACCGCGTCGGCCAGAACCGCCTCCGGCGACGCGCGCGGCGTCTCGGCGGCACTGGCCACGGCGGAAAGACACGCCAGCAACGCGCCGGCGGCGAGCCATCTACACATCATCCGTCTCGTCCCGGACCATCCTGCGGTCACGCGGGCGGTCATATCCTTTCTTGCCCTTCGGGGTGGAATGCGGCCGCGCCACGGGACGGATGGCCCACGTGCGGCGTCGCTTGGGCCGAGCCACCTTGGGTCGCTGGCGAGAGATTGTCCCTTGCCCGCCGGTGCGCACGTCCGCCTCACGCCTCACCCGCCAAGGCGGGAAGGCTCACGTCGTAGGGCGGGCGGGCAATGCCGCGCTCGGTGATGATGGCGTCCACTAAGCTCGCCGGCGTGACGTCGAAGGCCGGGTTGGCCACGCGGATCCCGGCCGGCGCCAGTTGGCGTCCGCCAATGTGGGTCACCTCTTCAGGTGCCCGCTCTTCGATGGGGATCTGGGAGCCATCGGTCAGGCTGAGATCCAGCGTCGACATCGGCGCCGCCACGTAGAACGGGATCCCGTGGACCCGCGCCAGGACGGCTACCCCGTACGTGCCGATCTTGTTGGCCACGTCCCCGTTCCGGGCGATCCGGTCGGCCCCCACCACCACCAGGTCGACCTGGCCCCGACCCATGAAGTGGGCCGCCATGTTGTCGGTGATGAGGGTGGCGGGAATGCCTGCCCGCTGCAGTTCCCACGCCGTCAGCCGCGCCCCCTGGAGCAGCGGGCGCGTCTCATCCACCCACACCATGATCCGTTTGCCCGCCTCGGCCGCCGCGCGGATCACGCCCACGGCCGTCCCGTACCCGGCCGTGGCCAGGCCCCCGGCGTTGCAGTGCGTGAGCACGCGGGCCGAATTGGGAACCAGGCTTTGCCCGTGTCGCGCTAGGGCGCGGTTGATCCGGATATCCTCTTCCTGCATGGCCCGCGCCTCGGCCACCAGGGCGGCTTTGATCTCCGGCAGGGATAGATCTCGGGACTTTCGAGCCAGGTTCACGAGCCGCCGCACGGCCCAGGCCAGGTTGACAGCCGTCGGCCGCGTTCGGATGAGAAGCGACGCCATGCCCTCCAGCGCCTCGGAGAACTCCGCAAAGGTTCCCGCCCGGATGGTCTGGGCGCCCAGGGCCAGGCCCATGGCCGCCGTCACGCCAATGGCCGGGGCACCCCGAACGCGCATCGTCCGGATGGCGTCTGCCACCTCCTCGATCGTCCGGCACTCGATATGGATCTCCTCGGTCGGCAGGCGGGTCTGGTCAATCAGGCGGACCGTGCCCGAAGGGGTCCATGCAACCGTGACGAAATCGTCAGCCATTCCCCAACCCTCGAGAGCGCGAACTTGTTTGAGTTTAGCGTAACATGATCCCCCGGGGATGCAAATCGAAAACTGGCTCGCCCGGGCTTTGACAGGACATGCGCAAAAACGCCGCGTCGAAGTCGCCGATTGTCCGTTGGATCGAAAGAGAATCCAGGAGACGCATGCACTGGGGACCGAATGCAGCGTACGCTCCACAACTGATTTGTGCGTTGACAGTCTCAGGCAAATGTCCTAATGTGCACTGCCGCGCTCCTGTTTGTTATCGAAAGGGGGAGGGGATGATGAAAACAGAGCGGAAGGACTTCAAGTCGCCAGACGAGGTTCGGACTTTCGAGAAGGGCAAGGCGGAGTTGGTGAACATTGGTGGCGGCGTGGTCGGCCGGCTCACCCTGGAACCCGGCTGGCGCTGGTCGCAGCACGTGAAGCCCATCGCGAAGACGCAGCGGTGCGAGGCCCCCCACTTCCAGTACCAGGTGTCAGGGCGAATGCATGTCGTCATGTCCGACGGGACGGAGTTCGACACCGGGCCTGGACAGGTCGTGACGCTGCTCTCGGGACACGATGCGTGGGTCGTCGGGAACGAGCCTGTTGTCGTCGTGGACTGGCACGGGGCCACGAACTACGCGAAGAAGTAGCCGGCAGGATGCCCCTGGCTTTAGGCCGGCTAGAAACACCTTGACAGCCGGACGGCCAGGATGGTACACAGTGCCCGTTCCGATTCAGAGAGGATCAGGATGTCGAGCCGACAGACAGTCGCCGATTACTTTTGGTTTAGCTTTTCGGGCGTCTGCCCGCACGGCTCGAGGCGTCGGATGAGCTAGACCACATCAGTTCGACAACTCAGGGCCACGGGGCAGAGGATGCTCCGTGGCCCTTTCGTTTTATCGGGCCCGGAGCGCCGCTGCCCGTTCCACACAAGGAGGTGGGTGGGAGATGATCATCGTGATGAAAGGTGCAGCCACCGAAGAGGACCTGCAACGCGTCATCCACACCATCGAGGAACTGGGCTACCAGTCCCACGTCATCCGCGGCACCCAGCGGAGCGTCGTCGGGGCCGTCGGGGACGAGCGGGGCAAGGCCCGTCTCCAGTCGCTGGAGGCGCTGCCGGGCGTGGAAAGCGTGGTCCCCATTCTCCAGCCATTCAAGCTGGCCGGCCGCGAGTTCAAGCCGACGAAGACGATTGTCAGGGTTCGGGATGTCGAGATCGGCGGCGACCGGCTTCCCGTCGTGGCGGGCCCCTGCTCTGTGGAAAGCGAGGATCAGATCCTGGAGACGGCCAAGGCGGTCAAAGAGGCGGGGGCCAGCATCCTGCGCGGCGGGGCCTTCAAGCCCCGGACATCACCGTATGCGTTCCAGGGCCTCGGGGAGGAAGGCCTCCGGCTCCTGGCGGCGGCACGCGAGGAAACGGGATTGGCCATCGTGACCGAGGTCCTGAAGCCGGAGGATGTGGATCTCGTGGCCGGGACCGCCGACATGCTCCAGGTCGGCGCCCGGAATATGCAGAATTTTGCCCTGCTCAAACGGGTGGGTGAAGCCAGGAAGCCGGTTCTTCTCAAGCGCGGCATCTCGTCGACCATCCAGGAATTCCTGATGGCCGCGGAGTACATCCTCTCGGAGGGTAACTACGACGTCGTGCTCTGCGAGCGGGGCATCCGCACGTTCGAGACCGCCACCCGCTTCACGCTGGACCTGAACGCCGTGCCGGTGATCAGGAAGCTCAGCCATCTGCCCGTGGTGGTGGATCCGAGCCACGGGACCGGCCACTGGGAGTACGTGACCTCCATGGCCAAGGCCGCCGTCGCCTGTGGTGCGGACGGGCTGATGATCGAGGTCCACGTGCGACCCGAGATTGCGTTCAGCGACGGGATCCAGTCCCTCAAGCCGACGTTGTTCCGGGAATTAATGCGGGAAATCGCGCCCTTCGTCCAGGCCGCCGGCCGCCGCCTATAGGGAACAGGAATTCCCGACTATTCCTTCAAACCCCCGGCCGCCAGGGGCCTCATCTGGCCGAAGTGCCGCTCGAAGAACTCCCCGGGCCGGAAGGCGCAGGGAGGCGCCCCGTGGCGGCGTGCTACTGCCCCACTTTGGGCCGGCCTATCTTCTCCCGGATCTGCTTCACGCCCTGGTTGACGACGCCGGACAAGAGGTTCACATCGCTCAGGCACGCCAGGAACTGGAAGCCCTGCTCCGCCCTCTGCCATACCTCTTCGACGCTGCGGCAGTGGATCCCGGCCGGCACCCCCACCTTCTTGGCCCCCGCCAGAACCTTGTTCACCGCCTCGACGTGGGCCGGGTCCTTGGCGCCCGGCCCCTTGCCCAGCCCCATGGACCAAGCCAGGTCGTTGGGGCCGATGAAGCAGGCGTCCACGCCCGGCACCGAGAGGATCTCCTCGACCCGCTTGACGGCATCGATATGCTCGATCATGACCACCACAAGGATCTCATCGTTGGCGTACATGGGATAGTCGTTCCCAGCCCAGAAGCGCCACCGGCCGCCGCCGGCGCTGCGGATTCCCTCGGGGGCGCACCTAGCCTCACTTTCGCCACTGGAGGGTGTGTGCCGACCTAACTCGTTGATATTCCGGCCGCTCCCCTCCACAGGTCTGCCCTACATTTGCACGACTCTTTTTGCAGTGATGCGGGGCGGCGGCTGCGCGGGCAGCGTCCACCCGAGTTGCGTGAGGAGCAGTTGCTGGTCGGGTGCCGGCTCCGTGTGGCGTGTGAAGATCAACTCCCGGCCGTCGGTCGTGGGGAAGTGCACATCGAGCAGGCTGCATCGCGGCGAACTTGTCCAGGACCTGCCGCACGGTGAGCCCGGGCGCGTGGGGCCGCAGGTGCGCTCGGAGCGTGACGTGCAGGCAGTAGGCGAGGAAGGCGACGAAGATATGGGCCTCGATCCGCGCGGGGCGCTGGTGGTAGATCGGGCGCACGGCGAGGTCCCCCTTCAGAGTCTTGAAGGCCGCCTCCACCTCGACGAGTTGCAGGTAGCACTCCCAGAGCCGGGCCGGATCGGTCTCGGTCAGGTTCGAGCGCAGGAGGTACCGCCCCTCGTGCCGGCGGACCCGGCGGAGCTTGGCCCTGTCCAGGGTGAACGTGAAATCGACCCGCCGCGCGCGCTCCCCCTTCGGCGGCGGTGCCGGCAACTCCATCTGGACCAGCCCCCACGCGCGGCCCGCATCCTTCTTCGCCGCGCCCAGCTTCAGCAGGAGCGTCTCGTAGGTGGGCCGCTGCCGCTGCAAGGTGTGCAGGCGCGCCCACAGCCGCTTGAGGCGCCGCCGGCGCATGGCCCGCTCCTTCTGCACGCGCGCCGCGCTCTGCACCCAGACGTACAGGTCGGCGTCCTGCGGCAGCAGCTTCACCTGGACGCTGGGCCGGACGGCCTGCCAGGGCCGCTGCAGGAGACCTTGCTCCAGTGCCGTCAGCCGGCCCTTCGGCGTGCCGACGATGTACTGGGCCCCGCGGGCGCGCAGCTGGGCGAGGTGCGCCTCGGTGGGAATGCCCCGGTCCATCACCCAGATCCGCCGGGCCGCCCCGTAGCGGGCTTCGATCTGGGCGAGGAAGAGGGGGAGCGTGGTGTTGTCGGTCGTGTTGCCCGGCAGCACCTCGTAGGCCAGGGGGAAGCCCTCGGGGGTCACGACGAGCGCGAGCACCACCTGCACGCAGTCCGGCCGGTGGTCGCGGCTGTAGCCGTGGCGGCGGGGATCCCTCTCGGGGAAGGGTGGGTCGCTCTCGAAGTAGGTGCTGGTCAGATCGTAGAGCAGGAGATCGTAGGTCACCCCGAAGAGATCCTGCCAGCGCGCAGTGAGGAAGGTGAACAGCGCATCCTTGTGGGCGACCACCTTGTCCAGGCACCGGTACAGCGTGTCCTTGGCCACCACCGCGACGTCCTCGCCCAGGAGATCGCCCATCGCGCTGTGCGTGAACCACTCCCGGTGGAGGCACCACTCGCTCCCCGGCGCCAGGAAGCGGTAGGCGACCAGGACCAGCAGCACGTGGTACCAGGAGGTCCCTTCGCGACTCGGGGGCAGCCGCTCGCGCCAGAACTGGTCGAGCTGCAGCGCGGCCCAGAGCTGGCAGACGACCCAGCAGGCCCCCCACTGCCGTGGTTGGTACAGCGTGAACTCGCTGAGGCGCACTTGGACGCCGATGGCCGCGGCGTGCGCCGGGATCGCCTGGTCCGCGGGGAAGAGGGCCAGCCGCAGCTGCCGCTGGCTGCCCTCCTCGATGGCCTCGATGCAGCGCAGCCAGCTCGCCTGCTGGCTGTCGTTGATCTCCCCGAGGTAGAGCACGTGCCGATCGACCGGCCGCCCGTCGGCGCAGCGGTACTTCTCCTCGATGCTCCAGTAACGATGCTCTTTGCCGTCCTTGAGCCGGCGGTGACACCTGAGGTACATGGCGGCCGGAGCCTACCGCACTCCCGGCGCCACGCAAAGGGGGTAGGTCTGCCCCCGGCGCGTTTTTCAGGATACGCTGCTTATCCGGCAACGACTTATGGGAACCGCCGCGATGAAAATCGCGGATTCTGAAGTCCAGTAGCGAAAGTCAGGCTAGTGGACTTCACGGCCAGTTCCGCCTCTTCGGCCGAGCACACCATGGGGACCACGATGCCCATGGCCCCGACGTCCAGGATCCGCTTGATCCAGACGGGATCGTTGTCAGGGATCCTGCACAGGGGCATGCTCTCGGTGGTCCCGATGGCGACGAACATATTGTTAATCATTTCGATCGTCATGGGACCGTGCTCGGCATCCACGGTGACCCAGTCCCACCCCGCGTGGGCCATGATCTCCGCCGAATTGACACAGGGGAGGTTCAGCCAGACGCCGATGGCAGGCTTGCCCGCTTTCAACAGCCGCTTCGTCGTGTTGAATCGCATGTTCTCCAACCCTCCTCGATCATGAGTTCTTTTCCGCCACACAAGGGCGACCATCAACGGCGAAATTCTCAGACCCCCTCCCGTACCTGGGGAGACTGGTGGCCTGATTCCCGCCGTGCGGACCGCACCCCGCAACCTACGAGATGACTGTCAGACACTTGTCCCCGGGCAGGTGATGGGACCTGTCTTCACTTCGGCATCACCTCCTTGACCTCTGCGCAGGCCCACTGGCTGGCGTCTGCCAGCCACGGGGCCTCGTGAGAGGCGGAGACGAGTGCCAGGGCTCCGCCCGAGATGGGAGGGGTCAAATGCACTTCGTCGCCTTCGTGGAGCCCCTGCCCGCGATCCGCCATCCGGCCATTGACCACGAGAAGGCCCGGGGCCGGCACCAGTCTGTCATGGGGCCCGAGCAGCTCACAGGTCGGTCCAGCCCAACACATGAGGCGTCATGGGCACGTCGGACAACCCCTGAAACGCGTGGTGCGCGGGAAGGGTTGGGTCATGGGCCGACTCTCTCCCTGTCGAGGAAAGGGGTTGGGGAGTCACCTCAGCAGTTGCCAGTAGCCGTAGAAGGCCTCCACGCCCGCGGTCAGTGGCAGCCCGTCCTCGCCCTTCGTGATGGGGAGCCGCTCGGCAGCGAGGTTCGTGGCAGCCTGGGCCACCTCCAGGAAGCCTGCTTGCGGTCGGACCGCCCTGGCACTGCGTAGCGAATCCCCGATGGTGTCGGCAATCTCCCGGCTGGCCCTCAGGTACGCCTTGACGTTCGGCCCGAAGTGGACCGAGTCTCGGGGCACCGCACGTGTCCGGTAATGGTGGCCGAGGGCGGCGATCTCCATCCTCAGCAACCGCTCTATGGCGAGCTCGTAGTCGGCTGGAAAGTAGATGAGCGGGAAACCACCGGGCCGGCTGCCCTGGCCCATCACCGAGTCGCCGCAGAAGGCCAGCCCCTCCGACTCCCAATAGTAGCAGACCGAGCCCCGCGTGTGCCCTGGCGTGTGGACAACCCGGAGGTTGAAGCCCTTCCCAAGGTCGAGCAGGTCGCCATCCGTCAGCTTCCGGTCCACCTTCGCCGGCTGCCCGGCCGTGACCTTCAGCGCCGCCCTGGAGGCGTCCAGCCGGTCCGGCCGGCCAACGAGGACATCGCGGCTGGCAAAATAGGTGTCGAACTGGTAGTCGGGATCCTCCGCCACCCAGGCGTCCGCCTCGTGGATCCAGACCTTCGCCCCGGAGGCGGCCACCAGCTCGGCGTTCCCGCCCGCGTGGTCGTGGTGGCCGTGGGTGTTCAGGATGAGGTCAATATCGCCGAGCATGCGCCCCTGGGCCTCCAGCGCCGGGGCGATGTACTGAGACGGCGTGTCGTTCACGCCCGTGTCGACAATGGCGAGGGTGTCGCCCTCCAGCAGGTACAGCTCGGTATGGCCCCCCTCCCCCCAGTAGCAGCCGATCTGGACAACCTGCGGATGGATCCGGAACTCGTTGTGGGGTTGCACTGCACCCTCCTCCCATTTGACACCATAGACGGGCACGGATGGACACGGACGCGCGAGGTAGTGATCCAAATTTGCTTTTGGGCCGAGCGGCCTCACAATCGAGACGCAGGCCAGGGGCCTGCCGAGAGCCACACAAGCATCTCGAAGCGAGGGGAGCAGTGTCAAGCCAAAAACGGTCAGGGGAGAGATGGGGGGCCGCCGCGATCCGGAGGCTGGCGCGGGGTGACCCAAGGCGGCCCCAGACGAACGCTGCCCTTCGCTGCGGCTGCGCGGGATGGCTATGCGGCGATGGAGTCGGGGGGCTACGGACTTGTGGGGGCCAAAGCCCAAGGCGTGAAGGCACCCGGGTTTTGAGACTCAATCCACGACAGTATCCCAGCGACGAGTCCCCGACCCAGGGCTATCCGAAGCCACTCCAAGCCTGCCGGGCCAATGTGTCGGTTCAGGCCGACCGCCTGCGCCCGGCTAGACGCGACCGGAGCGATCCTCGCCCGGTCGATCCCCATCCCTGCAGCAGGTCCAGGGTGCGTCTCGTCTCCCCGTCCTGATCGTGAATCGGAAACTCCGAGTAATCCGCCACGGTCATCTCCTCCCCTTTGACTTCTCCCGTCCGCTCACCGTTTCTCCGGCTCAACCCCCTGCGCCCCCCCGAGTCGAACTCTGGCCTGTCGCCAGGCGGCTCGCACCGCGGCCGGCCCCTGGCACACCCACACCCCGGCCACGGTCAGGAGGCCACCGAGAAGCTGGGGGGCGTCAGGCGCTCTCCCAGCACCCCCCAGGACAGCAGCACTCCGAACATCGGTGTCAGGTTTCCGAACACGGCCGTCCGCCCCGCTCCCACGCGCTGGATCGCCAGGCTCCACCAGAAGGACGCCAGCAGCGTGGCCGCCACGGTGACGTAGAGGACGGCGGCCCAAGCCCCCCACGACGCTCTGGCAATGGCTCCCCACGGCCGCTCCAGGAGCGCCACCGGAACCAGGAGGACACACCCGATCGCCATCCCGTAGGCCAGCGTGGCCATGGCACTCAGGCGCCGCATGGCGACCTTGGTGAGGAATGAGTAGGCCCCCCAGGCCAAGCCGCTCACGAGAAGGAGCCCATCCCCCAGGAGGACCATCCCGGTCACCGTGACAGCCGAGCTGCCAGGCCGGGCGACGAGGACGACTCCCATCATGCAAAGCATCATCCCGAAGTATCTGCGCCCGCGTGATCCTCTCTCCTCCGAACCGCGCCGCCAGGAGCATGGTCCAAATCGGGCTGGTCGTCGGCGAGAGGATCGCCCCGTGCGAGGCCGGTGCAAGGACGAGGCCCACATAAAACACGATATGGTTGAGAAATGTCCCCAGGACTCCCACGCTCACGAGAAGCCAACGGTCCCTGCAGCCTATCTCCCCCAGGGCGGGCAGGCGGCTGCCGAACAAAGCGAACAGAACGAGGGATGCCGCGCCGTACCGGAGGACGCCGATGGTGACGGGGGGAAGCTCCTTGACCGCGAGCTTCCCGGCCACCGGCGACCCGCCCCAGAACACAATGGTCAGGAGCAGCAGCAGATAGATCCGGGCCAGCGGGATGGCGATCTGCCGGCCCTCAGCGCCCGCCACGGCTCACCCCCCGATTCTCGATCCCGGCCGCCAACTGGGCCAGGCGCTGCCGCAGCATCTCCAAGCCGCCCCTGTTCAAGGTGCGATCGTCCACAATGACCTCCACTCCCTTGGGGGCCACGGCCCGCACCTTCTTCGCCACGAGGCTGGTGCACACCACGACCCGCGCCTCCTTCACCATCCGCTTCAGGCTCTCAGGCTCGGCGCCGCATCCCATGACGGGTTGGACGTGTTTGAGGCCCGCGTTCTCGATCGAGAGTCTCAGGTTTTCGCTCCCCGTCCACTCGTGGCAGGCCACCCCCACCTTGGTCCCCTCGGGCAGAGCGGTGAGGCGCATCAGGCTCTCCAGGCTGGCATCGGCCATCAGGCCCACGACCTCGATGTTCGCCTTGCGGAGGAGCTTCTGCACCTCGTGGATGTGCCAGAAGGTCGTGGCCACCAGGGCGTAGCGCCGGAGAAAGGCTGGCGATCGGCGGTACCGCCGTTCCAGGTCCTTCACCAGCAGCCTGTCCACCTCGAGCGGTAAAGTCTGCTCCAGCTCTCGGCTGAAGTGACGGAGCTGCGGTCGGTTGCATTCCGTGAAGAGCGCGCGGAGCTTCTTCGATACCGGGGCCGGCGCCGCGTGAGCGCGCGTGTACAGCTAATTCAGGCACCAGATAGCAAAGGACGATACCTCGAACTCCTCGAAACTCAGGGCTGAGACGCGCTAGCTGCTCGCTTGCTGCGTCCAACTCTGCCTCCGTTTTCTGGATGGTGGCACCGGGCTCGTGGGTAGTCGAAATCCATTGCAGTTTGCTCTCGATAGGTGCCCACCAATCGCTACCCCGACCGATCCAAGCATCGCCCCGCCCAGACGTGAGTTCATCGCCCGATCCGCGATAGGCCGCGAATTCTACAAGGCTCCATCCCTCTGGAAGCCGCCATGCGGCTGCAGCCAGGACACCGGTAAGCGCTTGCTCGCCATACCAGTACGGCACATCTGTCTCGTTTAGCCTGCAGTACCGGTCCATCAGATGTCCCCATTCATGCATCAGGTCTGGCCACCAGTCAGGAAACTCCTGCGAGACATAACACTGGTCAAGAGGCATCTCTTCGGCCTCCCTCTCTTCGATTGAAAAAGGTACTGGATAACTTTCAGCCTTCAAGTGCTTGAATTCGTGGAGGCACGGGGATGATTCTTCGTCTGCCGCATGGGGGGAGACAGCGGGTCAGGAACTCGGCGATCCCCACTGTGCGCTGCGTGGTACGCCGAGGGTGTTGCGTCACGACGCACCATGGGGTGCCTGCTGTACAGGAGATGAAGGAGGGCCCTTCGGAGCCGCTGTACAGGCAGAGGCTCCAAACCACCCTGAGCTGCTGCAGCCAAAAGCTGTGGTGGTGAGCGTCAGGGGAAAAGGCGTGACGGTGATCATGTCAGGTGGGGGTTGGGGAGACGAGCGCAAGCGAACCACTGCTGACGCATCGAAAGCCTTTAGACGACATCAAAACCAGACTCGCACCCTCGGTCTGGGAGCAGCATGGCGGGAACCTGGTTACTGGCCATGTGGTGTCCGGTGTATAGGTGGCGTGACCCCAATCTGGGCTCCTGTATGGAACGTGAGAACCTTGCCGGTGATGCCAAGGGAAAAGGCCCAAGCGGCGGACCCGCGAGGCCGAAAGTACCGATGCGCTGGCAAGGGGCGGACTGCCCCGGAGTAGCGTTGAACCAGGGTAACGCCTGGGGAGCGAAGGGGGCAGGTCACTCCACCGATTCCCCCGGGCCAACCGGTAACGGGAGGAGCTCGCCGGGATCGGCAGAAGGCGGCAGCCTTCGATGAGTGGCACGAGCCGTATGACTGGAGACAGTCACGTACGGATCTGTGAGGGCCTCGGGGTGAAAGTCCCCGGGGCTACTCGGCGCAGTCGTGCCGATACAGCCGGGGATCAGCGCTCGGCGAGAGCAAGCTGCAATGGCGCGACCGACTCGCTTTGCGGGGCACGGCCGCCAGCAAGACGGGGCGGAGGAGATCTCCTGCAGTTGGGTGTAGTTTCATGGGGCTAACGCCTCGAATCTTGCTCCCGAAGAATTCCGAAGCCGCCCGAAGGAAACCAATCGGTTAGCCTCCGAAAGGTGTCCGGTAACTTTCTTCCTAATCAATCGGAGTCCGGCCTAGCCCTCCCTCGCATCCCTCACCGGGGGATGGCCCTGAAGTCACCGGACTCACTCGGCGATTCAGACGATCCCGGCCATCCGGGCCCGCTCCAGAACCCGCCGTTCCGCCTCCACCACGGGTTTCTCGATCAACTCCCCATCCAGCGCGCAGACCCCGCGGCCTTCCATCTCCGCCTGCCGCCAGACCTCCAGAACCCGCTTTGCCCGCTGGACGCGGTCCGCGGACGGCGTGAACGCCTCGTGGATGATCGGAATCTGGCCCGGGTGGATCGCCAGCTTCCCTGCAAAGCCCATGGCGGCGGCCTGGGCCGCCTCGGCCCGCAGGCCCTCGTGGTCGTGGATATTCGGGTAGATCGTGTCCACCACGTCCACGGCCGCCGCCCGCGCCGCCAGCACCAACTGGCAGCGGGCGTGGTGCACGATGCCCTCCCCGGCCCGCCCCGCGGGAATGCCGAGATCGGTGGACAGGTCCACGTGACCCAGCATCAGGCCCAGGAGGCGTGGCGTCGCCGTGGCGATGGCGTGGGCATTCAGGATGCCGCGGGCACTCTCGATGAGGGCGAAGAACCTGAGCGAACCGGCGGGACGGGACGATGCGTGTTCGGCCTCGGTGAGGTGGGCATCCGCGAGCTGGAGCACCTCGGGCGAGTCCACCTTGGGGATCACCAGGGCATCGGGGCCGGCGCGGACGCAGGCCTCCAGGTCCGCCTCGAAGTACGGGGTGCTGATCCCGTTCAGCCGGATGAGCCACTCGATGGTCTGGCTGTCCTGCCCCTGGAGAAAGGTCCGGACCTGCGTGCGCGCCTCCGCCTTGCGCGCCGGCGCCACGGCGTCCTCCAGGTCGAGGATCACGGCGTCCGCGCCCAGACTCGCCGCTTTGGCGACCTTCTTCTCTTCGCTCCCTGGAACGAACAGGAAGCTCCGACGAAGGTGGGCCCGCTCCTCGTTCGGTTTCACGCTGGCAGATCCTGCAGCAGATCCTGGCTCAACGTCCCGCGGGCGATCTCCGAGGCGGGCCCGGTGAGCGTCAGGTCCCAGGTTTCGGCCACACTGATGGCGAGTTCGCCCCCAGGGCTGATGATCGTCACCCGGCGGTCCGTCAGGCCGCTTTTCACGCCGGCCGCGGCCACCGCGCACGAGCTAGTCCCCGAGGCGAGCGTGTAGCCGGCCCCCCGCTCCCAGATCAGGATGGAGACGCGGTCGCGCGCCAGCACCTTGGCGAACTGGACATTGATCCGGTTGGGGAAGCTCGCATGATGCTCGATCGCGGGGCCGAGGCGGCGAACCTCCTCCTCGTCCAGCACGTCCGTAAAGATCACACAATGCGGATTGCCGACTGAAACACAGGTCACGGGAAGCCGCCGGCCCTCCACCTCCAGAGGCTCTCGCACCACCTCGCGGCGGGGGCCCGCCACTGGAATCTCGGAACTCACGAAGGTGGCCCGGCCCATGTCCATGGTGATGGCGGCGACCCGACCTGCCTGGAGGTGCAGCCTGGCCCGCACCGGGCCACCCGGCGTGGACACCGTGAACTCAGACTTGTCCGTGTAGCCGTGATCGTACAGGAACTTGGCCAGGATACGCAGACCGTTCCCGCTCTTTTCCGCCTCGCCGCCATCCGGATTGAAGATGCGCACTCCGAAATCGGCCTCGACGCCAGGCGTCAGGAGCAGGATCCCGTCCGAGCCGATCCCGTAGTGGATGTCGCAGATCCGGCGTACCGCCTCGGGCGTGAGCGGACGCGAGAGCCGGCTTCCATCCAAAACGATGTAGTCGTTTCCCAAGCCATGCGACTTGACGAACTGGTCGAGGGAAAGCCGGGTTCGCATGGGCGGCATCCTAGCGAAGAAGCTGGACGCCGTCAATCTGGATTCGCCCGTCTGTGATTCGCCCGTCCGTCCGCAATCCATTCGATAGGGAGGTGCTGGGGAGCCATGCGAATGGCAATGCCCGGCAGTCACTCCTGCGCCAACTTCGGACAGCCTTAACGTTGCGTTTCTGAATTCAACCCAAACGTTTCAGATAAAAACGCATCGTTTTGCCCACGAACCTTTGCTAGTGTGAGGTTGCCACACCAAACACTCTAGCCGAGGAGGGACAAAACGATGCAGGCGGAGCTTACCCCTTTAGACGGCCAGAAGGCAATCGGGATCACGTTCACGGACAAGCCGGTGACGGCCTGGGGCGGGCTGGCCCTCTTCGTCGCCTTCGCCGAGCGGCTCGGCCTGGCCGCGACGCTGACGGAGATCCTCCCGTTTCCGGTGACCTCCCCGAACGCCACGCCCCCCGCCCACATTCTCCTCGCCTTCTACGCCGGCGTGCTCGCAGGCGCCCGGCGGTTCGCGCAACTCGCCGTCCTGCGCGTGGACGAGCCCATCCGCCTGCTCTTCGGCCTCCGGCGCTACCCGAGCACCGCCACCTTCACCCGCTTCTTCCGGCGGTTCACGGCGCGAACGGTGACCGAGACCTTTGAGGCACTCTTCCGCTGGTGCTTGGCCCGGCTCCCCGAGCGGCCCGAGGGCTACACTCTCGACCTCGACTCGAGTGTCTTTGAACGCTACGGGGCGCAGGACGGCGCCCTGAAGGGTTACAACCCCAAGAAGCGGGGCCGACCCTCGCACCACCCCCTGTTCGCCGTCCTCGCCGAGGCCCGCTGCATCGCCCATGTCTGGCTCCGGAGCGGGAACACGGGGAGTGCCCGAGGAGCCACGGCGTTCCTGACGGAACTGTGCGCGCTCCTCCCGGCCGCCCTCCGGCTCACGCTTGTCCGGGCCGACAGCGGCTTCTTTGAGGAGGCGATTCTCCTCGCCCTAGAGGCGCTTCACCTCCCCTACATCGTCGCCGCCCGGTTTACGAACCCGCTCCAAGCGGCCGTGTACCGCCTGGGCTTCCGCCCCTTCGCGCCGGGGCTGGAGGTCGGGGAACTCGTCTACCGGGCGCATCGCTGGACGACCGCCCGCCGGCTAATCGTGATCCGGGAGGAACTCGCCCGGCGGCCCTCCGCGCGCGGCCGGGAGTTGTTCTACGCCCCCGGCTACCGCTTCCACGCCGTGGTGACGACCCTCGCGCTCCCCCCGGAAGACGTCTGGCGCACCTACAACGGCCGGGCCGATACCGAAAACCGGCTCAAGGAGTTGAAGCACGCCTTCGGCGCCGACGGGTTCTGCTCGCACCGGTTCTGGGCCACCGAGGCGGCCCTCCGGAGTATCTGCGTGCTTTACAACCTCGTCGAGGAGTTCCAGGGGGCCCTCGCGGCCCCGGTGCGCCGGACGCTGGCCACGCTCCGCACCACCGTGTTCGCCTGTGGCGCGATCCTCGGGGGGGTGGGGCGGCAGCTCGTGCTCCGTTTGTCTCGGCCGACCTCCTGGCAGCAGCGGTTCTTGGCCCAACTCCAGCGTCTCCTTACCTGGACTCCCAACTGCAATGCGGGTGCGTTCGGAGAGGAGGTCATCCCATGAGGTCAACTGCAACGTTTGGGTTCAAAGAGGATGGATGGCCTGCTTCGAGGATTACCTTGAGGAAAATTGCCTCGCCCCCGGCGTACCTCATTCTGGACAGTACGGTGGGCGAGGCAGGCGAGGATTCCTAATTCTGGACCGACCCCGTCCCGACCGTGCTGGCCATCGTCGGCAACGGGCGGGCACCTTCCTCGAAGCGCGGGGGCTCTTGCATAACCGACCAGACCAGGGCAATTACCATGGCGCCTATGGCAATCATGTAACTCGGAATCTTTCTCATTGTCATCTCCTCTTACGTTTTACGCTCGTTTTTTCTTATTCTTATTCGGTTCCGGCCAGAATGAAGATCACTATCGGGTGTATGTATACCGTATTAGTCCGGTATTGTCAAGTCAATTCATGGTTAGAGCTGGGTTATGCTTGAAACTCACGGCTCCCCGCCTCATACGCCCTCCCATTGACCCCTTCGGGCACCCTCACGAGTGGCCCGGCGGACTCGAGAGCGCCCTTGAGACCCGCGGCCCAAAAGTCAGCGGCGGTCAAGTCGATCTGGAGCTCGGCCTTCTCCCTTCGGCAAGGCCCCTGAGCGACGAGAGTGGTCATCGGGCGTGTGAACCCCCGATCGTCAATGGTGCCCATGGAACGCTTCACTTTGGTCTGAATATCCCGCACAGGACGAACCGGCGAGGTGCATGGCTCTTCAGGCTTCCTCTTTGGAGACGCCAACAGTCCATGGTGGGGAGAATACCGCCCGGAATTACTCCTGAGCCCCCCACTTTCAGGAGGGAACTCAATCGGTCAGATGGCGCTGCGAGGGACGGAGACGCGGGTTGGGATGCCGACAGTCGCTGAGCCGGGAACAAGTCTTGCTTCGTAAACTGGCCGCGCATTCCGACCCTCCCTCCTCTATTCCTGCCCAGACCCTTCGCTACCCGACCGACGATCCGGCAAGTGCTGAACCGATCGTCGGCGTTGGCGGCCTTTGAGCGGCAGGCCGAAATGTGATAGAAAGATTACCACAGGTGGATGACCGGCATGCTGAACCTGCGACGCGTTCTCGCCATCTCGGCTGCACTCCTCTATGTCGTCAGCCCGGTGGACGTGGTCCCCGATTTCATCCCGGGGCTGGGGTGGCTGGATGACCTCCTTGTCCTCGGTCTCCTGGCCTGGTACCTGACTCGGGGGCGCGGGCAATTTCCCTGGGACGTCTTCCGGGGGCGACCGGGGGGACCGTGGGCGCGCCGCGGGAGTTCCCCGCCTCCCGACGACCTCTCCGCAGATTTCAGCCAAATGGATCCGTACACCCTGCTGGAGGTGTCCCCACACGCTTCGGCTTACGAGATCAAGGCCGCCTACAAGCGCGCTGTGGCGCGGTACCATCCCGACAAGGTCGCGCATCTCGGGAAGGAATTCCAGGAGCTGGCCCACAAGAAATTGCTCGCAATCCAGCAGGCCTACGAGATCCTTCAGGACAAGGACCGTTGACCTCGCCCCCCTCGCAATGCCTGGGGCATCCCAGCCGACCGTCTTTCCTTTATCTTCATGTGAGGCAATTGCCTTGCAATGCAGCCCGGTTTCAATATACTTAGTACGACGATGAGGTCGGAATGCCGCACGTCGCCTTTTACATCACCGGTCACGGCTTCGGACACGCCACCCGCATGGCGGCCGTGGCCTCAGCTCTGGCTTGGCAGACATCGGGGCTAAAGATCAGCCTGATCTCCACGGCGCCGGAGTGGCTGTTTCGCATGAACATCCCGTGCGACTTCCGGCTCCGACGACGGGCCCTCGATGTCGGGGTCATCCAGGTTGACTCCATCCGCCTGGACCCGGCCGCGACGCTTTTGGCGTATGCCCGGCTCCTTGAGTCCCAACCGGCCGTCGTGGAAGAGGAGAGCGAGATCCTGCGTCGCGATGACGTGAACCTGGTCGTCGCCGACATCCCGCCGGCGGCGTTCCTGGTGGCAGAGCGGGCCGGGATCCCGGCCGTCGGAATCAGCAACTTCTCGTGGGATTGGATCTACGCCGATTACGTCCGGGCGCTCCCGAATCACGCGCCGATCCTGGAACAGATCCGCGAGGGCTATGGGCGGGCTGACCTGTTCCTGCGTCTGCCCTTTCACGGGGACTGCGAGGCCTTCACGGCGATCCAGGACATCCCCATGATCGCGCGACGGGCCCGCCGCTCGCGGGAGGAGGTCCGGCGACTGCTTCGCCTCGACGGTTCCCGCCCGGTGATCCTGCTGTCCTTCGGCGGCTTCGAGATCCAGGGCGTCGACTTCGATCGCGTGGAAGGGCTCGGTGAGTATTGCTTTCTCACCACCCAGCCAACGCCCCGGCCGCTCCGGAATGTGCGGGCCGTGATGTTGAACGGATTCATGTACGAAGATCTGGTCGCTCACGCGGACGCGGTGATCACGAAGCCGGGCTACGGGATCGTGTCGGATTGCCTGGCGAACCGGACGCCCGTGCTGTACACGCCCCGGGGCCGGTTCGCCGAGTACGGCGCCCTGGTGGCGGGGCTGGAGCGGTTCGGGGTGGCGGCGTTCATCGGAAACGAGGACCTGCTGGCGGGGAACTGGCGAGGCAGCCTGGACGCCCTGCTGCGCCTGCCCCGGACGTGGCCCGATCTGCCGGCCAACGGCGCCGAGGTCGCCGCCGGGATCCTGCGAGCGTACCTGTCGTGAGCCCCATCCCGACCTACGGGGGGAACCCGTAGGCCGGGCCGATGGCTGTCGTCCCGCCCGCCAAAGTTCTCGGGCTGTCTCCATAGCCCATTAGGGAGGGAGAGGAGCGGAAGGCATGGCCACCCCGACGCCGAGTTCCCAGAAGACGATCCTGATCATCGACGATCAACCGTTCTTCGTGACCCTGCAGCAGAACCTGCTGAAGCGGCAGGGGTATCGCGTGGTGGCCGCGGCCAACGGCGCCGAAGGGCTGGCCCGGGCCAAGCAGTACAAACCGGACCTCATCCTGCTGGACATCGAGATGCCGGAGATGGACGGCTTCACTGTCTGCGAGAAGCTGAAGCAGGACGGAGAGCTCAAGCACATCCCGGTCATCATCCTCACCGCGACGCAGGACATCAAGCTGAACGAGAAAGCCTTCAGGGTCGGCGCCGAAGTCATCGTGCTGAAGAGCGTGGCCGGGGAGCGGCTGCTCAACATGCTCCGTATCACATTGGAGAAGGGCAAGTCGTCCGCCTGATGCGCTGGTCGTGGGAATGCCGTTTCCCCACCGTCATCTGTTCCCGTCCTTCTGGTTGTCACCCCCACAGTCCGGGGGTCCACCGCCCCCGGTGGGGCTCGACGCCCCCGAGAGGTAGCGACCATGGCACTGTTTGCGAAGCGATCCGAGCTCATCGATACCGAGAACGCGTTCAAGGTCGGCCCCTACATCCGGGCCATCGAGGAACAGGGAAAGCGGGTCATCAAGTGCAATCTGGGCGAGCCCGATTTTCCCATCCCGCAATTCGTCAAGGAAGAGGTCAAGCGTCAGATCGATCTCGACAACACGCACTACTGCGACCCCCAGGGGATCCTCCCGCTCCGCAAGGCGATTGCGAAGCATCTCAGCGAGACGCGAGGCATCCGGGCGACCCCCGATCGGGTCGTCGTCTTTCCCGGCGCGAAGCCGCCCATTGGCTTCTGCCAGCAAACCTATTGCGACCCTGGCGATGAGGTGCTGTACCCCAGCCCGGGGTTTCCCATCTACGAGTCGTTCATTACCTACCTCGGCTCCAGGCCCGTGCCCATTCACCTGGAGGAGGCGAAGAATTTCAGTTTTTCCGGCAAGGAGCTGGCGGCGCTCCTGACGGATCGGTCGAAGCTCATCTACCTCAACTTCCCGTCCAATCCCACGGGAGGTGTGGCCACGAAGGAGGAATTGCAGGAGATCGCGGACGTCATCCTCGGGCGGGGATCCCGGGACATCCGAGTCTACTCCGATGAGGTGTACGAACACATCCTGTTCGATGGCCACCGACACCACAGCATCATCTCCTGCCCGGGAATGGAAAAGCTCACGATCCTCGTGAGCGGCGCCTCGAAGAGCTATTCTTGGACGGGCGGGCGGATCGGCTGGGCCCTCTTTCCCACCGTGGAGGAAGCCGACGTCTTTCGCAATTTGAACATCAACTACTTTTCGTGCGTCCCGGCGTACAACCAGGAAGGAGCGCGCGTTGCGCTGGAGTCCCCCCAGAGCCAGGCGGCCATCCGCGTGATGGTCACCGCCTTCCAAGAGCGGCGCGACCTGGTCGTGTCCGCCCTGAACGCTATCGACGGGGTGCGCTGCCAGACACCCAAGGGGGCCTTCTACGTGTTCCCCAACATCGGCGGCGTGTGCAAGACCCTCGGCATTCTGGACGCCTACCGGAGCCTCTCCGCGGACAAGCAGGCCAGGACCAGCCCCTCGACGCTCTTCCAGATGTTCCTGCTCTTCGAGCATCAGGTGGCCACGCTGGACCGCAAATCCTTCGGGCGGTTCGGGTCGGAGAACCTCCACTATCTTCGGATCTCCATCGCGACGGACATGCAGTCCCTCAAAGAGGGCATGGCCCGATTCGCGGCGGCGGCCCGCGACCGCGATGGCTTTCGCCGGTTCTTCGACCGGGGGGAACACCTCTGGTAGGCAGGGGAGCTGCCGGATGCGGAACCGTCGGGCGGCGCCGGCTCCGCTCCCAGCCGCCCGGGCCGCGTGCCTCCACTCCGCGTCGGAGAGGGATGGGGGTTGTCAGGAGCGGTTCACGCGCTCGGGCCTGAGGTCTGGCCCCCCGCCGCGCGCGTGACGGTCCAGCGCCGGACCCAGGGGAGCAAGGCCAGGGCCGGCCAGGCCAGGAAGAAGGTCAGGGTGAAGTAGGCGGCGTAGCCGATCTCTTCGGTCGCCCAGCCCGAGAGCGCCCCGGCCATCACCCGCGTGAGACCGAAGAGAGCGCTGAGGAGGGCATACTGCGTCGCGGCGTGGGCCTTGTCACAGATGCTCATGAGGAAGGCCAGGAAAGGCGCCGTGCCCAGCCCCCCGCAGAACGACTCGACGATCGAGGCCGCGTACATGAGCGGCAACGAGGGGGGGAGGGCGGCGGCGGCGGCGTACACCAGGTTCGAGGCCGCCTGGGCGATCCCCAGGAGCCAGAGCGCGCGGAAGATCCCCCAGCGGGCAGTGAGGCCGCCCCCCAGGAGCGCCCCCAGGATCGTGCTCACCACCCCCAGCGTGCCTGGCACCGCGCCGATCTGGAGCGGGGTGAAATGCCGATCCACCCAGAACGGGCGGACCATCGGGCCCAGTGCCATGTCTCCGAGCTTGAAGGTCAGCACGAAGAGCATGACGAAGACGAACCCGGGATACCCGAAGAATTGTCGAAGGGGCGTCCAGATGGCCCGCCCGATGGCCCCGCTCGCCGGGGTGGCTGGCATGGGGGTGACAGGGTCAGGCCTGGCGTGAGGCAGGCGGGAGGACAGGAGGCAGAAGAGGGCCATGACCGCGGCCGCTCCGACGAATGCCGCCGGCCAGCCGATCAGACCGGCCGCCGCCACGAACAGTCCGCCGGCCGCAATGAGAGCGATCCGGTAGGCGGTCACCCGCACGCCGTTCGCCGGCCCCATCTCTTTCTCGTCCAGGAGCTCGATGGTGTAGGCGTCAATGGCAATATCCTGAGTAGCCGAGAAGAAGGCCAGACCCAGGACGACCGCCCAGAAGAAGGCGCTGACGCGCGAGGGGTCCACCGCCAGGATGGCCAGCAGGCCGGGGACGAGGAAGAGCTGACATGCCACCACCCAGGTGCGGCGTCGGCCCCAGAGGTCGACGGCGGGAGCCCAGAGGAACTTGAGCGTCCAGGGCAGCCCCACCAGGCTCAGCAGGCCGATGTCGGCCAAACGGATGCCGTGGATCCGGAAGAAGATGGGCAGGGCGTCATTCACGATGCCGAAGGGAAATCCCTCGGCGAAATACAGGATGGCCACCCAGGTCAGCTTGGTCCTGGTCCTCATGCGCCCTCAGTCGTGCGCGCCGTCACCATTCGGGGAGATTCCTCGTCCATGACCGGCCAGTCGCAGGCCCCTTATAGTGCGTGCGGCGCACGCGTGTCAAATCGTCGGGGGACGCAAGGCCCCAGGGCGCCGGCAAGATGGCGGAGGCAGAGTCGCTGGGCCGGCGGGGCACCCATTGCGTCTTGCATGCTGCAATGGGTCGTCGGCCTGACCCTGCTTCTGGCGACCCAGGTGCAGGGGGCCTCCACCCTCATGGGTCTCACCATCGACGATGCGCCCACGCGTGAGGTGGTGGAACAGTACACCCTCGCGCGCCAGTTGAAAACGGTGCGATTCATCGGAACCCTCAAGAACACCGAGTGGATCATGGACCGGCCCCCCTTCGCCGCCACGGTGGCGCGGCACCTCCACCCGCCCCTGGAGCGTTACCGGATCACCGACAGGGGCAACGGGATCTACGCCGTGGATGACATGGGGTCGCTCCGCGGCAGTCTCCGGCTGGTGGCCCGGGCGCCGGAGCGGCGGATCTACTTCGTCGAGGGCGAGTTCCAGTCCCTGGCCCACCTTCTGAAGCTGTCGGGGAACATGGTGTTCACTCTGGAGTACCGGGAGCGCTGGGACGGCAACGAATCCTACGTGGAGGTGGAGCCGCAGCTTTTCCTCCGCCTGAACAGCATTGTCGCGCACGGCATCTTGAAGATCCTGGCCCCGCTCCTCCACGGGATCATCGACCGCCGCGTCGCGAACCTGACGGACGCGGCCCAGATCGTCAGCCGGCGCTTGACCAAAGATCCCCAGGGGCTCTACCAGGAGATCCGGACGTGGCCTGACGTCCGGACGGACGACCTGGAGGAATTCCGGCAGGCCTTCCACATCGCGCGGGACGGTGCCAGGGAGGGAGGATGACGCCCCGCCCGATCCCGTCGCTGTTCTGCCTCGGTTTCGACGGGGTCGCGGTCCCCGACCATCTCCTCCCGCTCTTGGCATCCGGCCTCGGCGGGGTGATCCTGTTCCGCCGGAACCTTCAGGACCTCTCGCAGATCTGCTCCCTGACGGCCGCGCTGCACACCGCAGCCGCCGCCCCCCTCCTGGTCGGGGTGGATCAGGAGGGAGGCCGGGTCATTCGGCTGCCCGCGCCGTTTCTCGCCCCGCCCGCCGCCGCGACCCTCGGGGCCATCGGCGACGAGGCGCTCGCGCGTGATCTGGCCCACGCCGTCGGTCGTGAACTGTGCGCCGCCGGGTTCACGTGGAATCTCGCCCCCGTCTTGGACGTCCACACCAACCCGGACAATCCCGTCATCGGCGACCGGGCCTTCAGCCGCGATCCGGATCGCGTGGCCCGCCTCGGCGCGGCCGCCATCCACGGGTTTGCCGACGCTGGCATTTTGGCCACGGCCAAACACTTCCCGGGACATGGCGAGACGGCGGCGGACTCCCACCTCACGCTGCCGGAAAGCCCGCAGTCCTCGGCGCGCTGGCGCAGGGTGGAGTTCGTCCCGTTCCGCCAGGCGATCCGGGCCGGCGTGCCGGCCGTGATGGTGGCCCACCTCTCCTGCCCGGCGCTGGACCCCGCATCCCCGAGCAGCCTGTCCCGGCCCATCATCACGGGAATCCTGCGGGAGGAGTTGGGGTTCGACGGCGCGGTGGTGAGCGATGACCTCACGATGGAGGCCATCGCCGCCCGCCTCGATCTCGGCGAGGCCTCCGTCCGCTTCCTGGAGGCCGGGGGGGACCTGATCCTCATCTGCCACGACCCCGAGCGGCAGCGGGTGGCCATGGCAGCGGTGGAGGCCGCGGTCAGGAGCCGCCGGCTCTCCGAGGCGCGGCTGGCGGATTCCCTGGATCGGATCGCTCGATTGCGGAGGTGGCTCAAGGCGAGGCACAGCGCGGTGGACGTGGACGCGGCGCGATCCATCGTGGGCAGCGTCGAGCATCAACGACTGCTGCAAGCCATCCAGGGGGCGGCCGCGCGGCTCGCCTCGCCCGGATAAATCACCAAGACACGTGTAAATGATCCGAGTCCAATGACCAACGGTCATTGGACATTGCTCATTCCCCCTGCCGGCGGGCGGGGGGTCGCGCTTCAAGCCCGCGCCGCCCTGGCAGCCGCGACCAACGATTGAAACAGCGCCAGGTGTTCCGCGTGATCCCGGTACATCCGCTCCGGGTGCCACTGCACGGCCACCAGGAACGGATGGTCCGGCCGCTCGATGCCCTCCACGATGCCGTCCTCCTGGCTTTCGGCTGAGACGCGGAAACCCGGGGCCAGGTCCTTGACGAACTGGTGGTGCGTGCTGGTCACCCGCGACTCGGCGACACCCATGATCGAGTGCAGCCGGGTGCCCGCCAGGATGTGGACGGCGTGGACTAACTTCTGGCGATTGGCTGAGTCCGCCGCATGGTACCGCATGGTGCCGGGGCGGCACTCGATGTCCTGGTACAGTGTGCCTCCGGCCGCCACGTTCAGCACTTGGAGGCCGCGACAGATCCCCAGGACCGGCGTCCGTTTCGAGAGCGCCGCGCGCGCAAGGTGGATCTCGAAGAAGTCCCGCTCCCGGTCTGGTTCCTGGCAGCGTTCGTCTTGCGCCTCGCCGTAGTAGGCCGGGGCCACGTCCTCCCCTCCCGTGAAGAGGACGCCATCGACCGCGCCCAGGTAGCTCGCGATGAGGTCGGGCTCATCGTCCGCGATCGGGAGGATCAGCGGCACGCCGCCCGCCGCGTGGATGGCCCCCGTGTACGTGTCGCGGATCGCCTCCCAGCGTTCCAGCCCGTCCTTGTCATTCCGGTGCCAGGATGTGATGCCGACGCGTGGACGCATGTGCTCTCCCTACGCGACAGAGCCAATGGAAAGCCGACAACCGACAACTGACAACCGGACATCTTCCGTAGCGCCCGACCTCGGTCGGCTATCAGTTGTCAGTTTGAAATTTGAAGATCCGCAACTTCCTTCCTCAGGAAGTTGCGGGTGTCCGGCGGACGATCTGCCCCGCCCTGGTGCCGGTGTGCTCCCCCGCCTCGACCGTCACCATCCCATTCACCAGGACCGTGTGCACCCCGACCGGATACCGGATCGGTTCCTCGTAGGTCGCGACGTCCCGCACCCGCTCGGGGTCGAAGAGGACGACGTCGGCCGCGTACCCCGGTCGAAGCCACCCGCGATCCCCGAGGCCCAGGCGGCGGCAGGGATCGGAGGTCGTCTTGCGGATGGCGGTGGCCAGATCGAACAGGCTCACCTCCCGCACATAGTGACCCAGGACGCGGGCGAACGTCCCGAAGGTCCGGGGGTGGGGGCGGCCCGTGGACAGCGGGCCGTAATGGGCGCGGCAGCCCGAGTCGGACCCGACCATCACATAGGACTTGCGCAGGATCGCCTGCAGATTCTCCTCGCTCATCACGAAGTAGATGGCGTCGACCTGGGTCTTCTCCTCCTGGAGCAGATCCAGGACGAAGGTGAGCGTCTCCTTCCCCGCCAGCCGCGCGGCGGCGTCCACACGGAGCCCCTGGTAGCGGCGATTCTCCCGAAGCGTGACCTCGGAGATCATCACCTGGCTCCAGTCGCGGGCGTTCGGCCCCTCGCCGATCTCCTGCCGGATGCGGGCGCGGACGGCGGGGTCCCCGAGGCGTGCCGTCTGCTCCGCCTTGCCCCCCTCGATGGCCCAGCGCGGGAGCGCCGCCTGGAGGCCCGTGTTGGCCGCCGTATAGGGGTACCGGTCGGCGGTGACGTCCACGCCGCGCCGCTGCGCGGCCTCGATCAGGTCGAACACCTGCGGCAGCTTCCCCCAGTTTTGCTCCCCGTACGTCTTGAGATGGGAGATATGGAGCGGCGTCCGTCCCGTCTCGGCGGCGGCGATGACCTCTCGGATCGCCTCCAAGAGGCCGTCGCCCTCGCTCCGCATGTGGGTCGTGAGGATCCCGCCCTTGCGCCCCGCCACGGCCGTGAGGGTCGCCAGTTCCTCCGATGGCGAGAAGCAGGCCGGAGAATAGACCAGCCCCGTGGACAGGCCCAGGGCTCCCTCGTCCATGCCGCGCTCCAGGGCCGCGATCATGGCCTGCAACTCCTCCGCCGTGGCGGCGCGATCGGCGCCCCCCAGGGCGGAGCCGCGGAGGGTGTTGTGGCCGACCAGCAGGCCGAAGTTGATCGAGATTCCCTGATCCAGGAGCCGGCGAAAGTAACTCCTCACATCGTGCCAGGCGTGGTCCAAACCGTAGATCTCGCGATATGACTTGGCGCGATCCTCCCACCAGGGCCCCCAGATGGGCGCGGCCGCATAGCCGCAGTTTCCCCCGATCTCGCAGGTCACCCCCTGGAGCACGGCGCTTTCGGCCGTCCCTGTGAGGAGGAGGTGGTAATCGGAGTGGCCGTGGATGTCCACGAAGCCCGGGGCCGCCGCCAGCCCCCGGGCGTCGATCACCCGTCGCGCCCCCTGGGAGGACAGACCGCGTCCCACGGCGACGATCCGATCGCCGGTGATGGCGATATCGGCTCCCATCGGGGGACCGCCGCCCCCGTCAAAGACCTGCGCCCCGCGGATCAGGACCTCCGCCGTCATGCGATCACCCGTGCGTTAACGGCTCAAGGCTTCGGAATCATCAGGACCTGGCCCATTTTCAGCTTGCGGTCCCGCCCGATGATGTCCCGGTTGGCCTCGTAGATGCGCTGCCATCGGCCGGCGTCTCCGTAGATCTCCGGCCGGGCGGCGACCTTCCGCAGCGTGTCCCCCTTCTTCACGACGTACCGGGTGTAGCTCGCCAACGGGGATGCCGGCTGGCTGGCCGCTGTCACCTGTCGCTTCAGCTCCGCCACTTGAGCCTCGGCCCGTTCCGCCCGCGCCTGAGCCACCCGTGCCGCTTCCTCGGCCGTCCGCACCTGGGGCTGCAGGCTCCCCGTCTCTGCCCGGGCCCGCTCCGCTTCCTGCTTCGCCGCCTGGGCTTCGGACTGCACCTTCATCAGATCCGCCGAGAGCCTGGCGGAGGCCGTGGCCGATTTCGCCATGGCCACGGTGACGGCCGCGCGATAATCGGCCTCGAGCAAGCTGGCCGCGCTGCCGGCCGCCAGGAGCGCCTGACTCTCCTTCAGCATGCTTTCCGCCGCCTGAAACTCCTCGGGCGCCCGCGACGGCGCCCCGGCGGCGCGGGCCGCCTCGACAGCCGCGCGCGACTCCTCAACATGTTGGGACACCTGCGGACCACAGCCCGCCAGGCCCAATGCCACCAGCACCAGGATGCCGAGAGCGAGGAACCATGACCGGTGCATGCTGGCCCTCCTTCCGATCGGACCTGCGACCTGAATTCCAGAATCATATCACACCCGCCGCCTTGAGCGCCGCGACCTCCGTCGCGGAGTAGCCCAGGAGATCCCGGAGGACGTCCTCCGTATGCTCTCCCAGCCTCGGCGGCGCGTGGCGGAGATCCACGGGAGTGCCGGAGAAGGTCACCGGATTCCTGACCATACGGATCGTCCCGACGTGGGAATGGCGCGCCTGGAGCACCATCTGGAGGTGCTGAACCTGTGGATCGGCGAAGACCTCGTCCATCCGGTTGATCGGCCCGCAGGGGATTCCGAGAGGGGCTAGGATGCTCTCCCATTCCTTGCGGGTCTTGGTTGTCAACCGGGCCTCGAGGAGGCGGACGATCTCCTCGCGGTGCTCCACGCGCTGGGCATTCGTGGCGTACTTGGGATCGCGGCCCACCTCGGCAAGCCCGATGGCCTCGCACAGGTTGACCCACAGGCGGTCGTTGCCCGCCCCGATGATCATGTAACCGTCGTGCATCTTGAACGCCTGGTAGGGGACGATGTTCACGTGGGCCGTGCCCCACTTCTCCGGGATCTCTCCGGCGTTCAGGTACGAGCTGGCGATATTGATGAGGGCCGCGATCTGCGTCTCCAGGAGGGACACGTCGATCCGCTGCCCCTCCCCGGTCCGGTCGCGAGCGTACAGCGCCGCCAGGATCGCCCCGTGGGCATAGAGGGCCGTGCAGATGTCGGTCATGGCCACGCCCACCTTGACCGGCGGACCCTCGGGGTCCCCCGTGATGCCCATGAGGCCGCCCACCGCCTGGACGATCACATCGTAGCCGCCGCGCTCGGCCGACGGCCCGGTCCGGCCGAATCCCGAGATCGAGCAGAAGACGAGGCGGGGATTGTCCCGGCGCAGATCCTCCCAGTCCAGCCCCAGCTCCGCCAGCGTGCCCGGCTTGAAGTTCTCCAGCAGGAGATCCGACCGCCTGGCCAGCTCGCGGATGATCGCCTTGCCCCGGGGGTCCTTCATGCTCACCGTGACGCTCTTCTTGTTCCGGTTGATGCTGAAGAAGTAGACCGATTCTTCCTGAATGAAGGGCGGCCCCCAGGTGCGGCTGTCGTCGCCCACGCCGGGCTGCTCGACCTTGATCACCTCGGCCCCCATGTCGCCCAGGATCTGCGAGCAGAACGGCCCGGCAATGATCCGGCTGAGATCTAGCACCCGGATCCCCTCGAGTAGCCGTGCCCTCGTGCCGTCCTCCGTCACGCCATATCCTTCCTGTCCCTAAGGCAATTTGGTAACTGGGCAATCTGGCAATCTGGAGTTCGCGATTCCCCGGATTGCCAAGTCGCCCGATTGCCGGGTTGCCGCTTCACAGACCGCGGATGCGGCCGCGATACCTCGCCTCCAGCTTCTGGTTGTGTTCGTCGCCACCCGGGACGTTGGCGCTGAGATACACCGGCGGCGTGAGGCCCTGGGCCAGGAACAGCTCCACGACGCGGCACGCCAGGGAATTGATGAGGTACGCGCCGGCGAGAAGCGACGTGGGTCCCACCCGTCCCCCGAATCCTTCGAAACGGACGACGGCGTCCCCAGGCTCCCCGCAGTTGTCCAGGATGATGTCTGCAACCTCGAACAGTCGCTTGCCGCTCGGATGGCGGCTGCCCACCCCGTTGGAATGGGCGAGCGACGTCAGGGCGATGACCGTGAGGCCGCGGGATCTGCCCTCCAGGGCCACCTCGACCGGAACAGCATTGATCCCGGAGTTGGAGATGACCATCAGGGCCTCTCCCCGGCGGAGGTCGTGGTCCTCCAGGATGATCCTGGCCAGGCCAGGGATCCGCTCCAGCTGGCTGCTCGTGCGGGGGGACGTCAGCGGCGTGAGGAACACCTCCTGGATCGCGTTGACCGGGACCAGCCCACCCGCCCGGTGGTACGCTTCCTCGGCCAGGGCGTGAGAGTGCCCGCTGCCGAAGACGTGGAACACGCCGCCGGCCCGGAGCGAGGCGAAGACGGCCTGGGCCGCCCGCTCAAAATTCTCACCTTGTGAGCGCGCGATCGCCTCGATCAGCCGCATGGCGGGTTGGTGGTACGGTGTCATGGCGACGTCACCCCCCGAGCCCCCGGAAACGCTTCCCGGGCACGATGCAGCCCAGGACGCGGGGCCCGCTGGCGCCCGTGACAGCCGGCAGACTGCCTGGCTGTCCCGTGGCTGTCAAGTACGCCAGCCAGGCGAAGGCCGCGGCCTCCAGGGCCCGGCCGGGAAACCCGAGGTCATCCGATGATGCCACCGTGCACTCCGGCAAAGCATCGGTGAGACGGCGCACCAGGAAGGTATTGCAAGCGCCTCCGCCCGTGACCACGACCTCGTGCACCGCGATCTTTGGAAAGACGAAGTCCCGCAGGTTCTGCACGACAGCCTCAATGGTGAAGGCGGCCAGGGTGGTCAGACCGTCCAGATCGCCGACGCCCGCGGCGCGAAGCCGCGTGCGAAACTGCTCCACGAAAACCGGCCCGAAGGCCTCGCGCCCCGTGGACTTGGGCGGCCGTCGACCGACGAAGGGATGCGCCAGCAGATCACTCAGGAGGTCCGGCTGCACCTGCCCCGCCGCCGCTAAGCGCCCGTCCTCGTCGTAGCCACGATCCGACAGGCCCGTGGCCCGGACGAACTCGTCCAGCAGGACATTTCCGGGCCCCGTGTCGAAGCCCGTCACGGCCGAGGATGGAGCCCCCGCCGGCAGGACCGTGACGTTCGCGATCCCCCCCAGGTTCAGGATCACGCGGCCCCGATCCCTACGCGCGAACAGGGCGTGGTGGACGATGGGGGTGAGCGGCGCCCCCTCGCCGCCGGCGGCCAGGTCCCGCGGCCGAAAGTCGGCGATGGTCGTGACCCCCGTCCGCTCCGCGATGACCGCCGGCTCCCCGATCTGCAGGCTGGATCGCACGGCGTGCGCGCCCTCCCGCCTCGCAACCGGCAGATGGTGAATCGTCTGGCCGTGGGAGCCGATCAGGTCCACGTCGGCCAGCTCCGTGCCGGCCTGCTGCGCCACCCGCGCCGCCGCCTCGGCGAACAGCTCGCCGAGATAGGCATCCAGGTGGCAGACCTCTTCCGTGCTGCCGCCCGTGGCCGCGGCCAGGATCCGCTCGCGCAGGCCAGGAGGATAGGTGAGGGTGTCCCACGCGACGAGGCGGAGGGCGGGCCGATCCCCCTCCTCGCCGATCTCTACCAGGGCGGCATCCACGCCGTCGGCGGAGGTGCCGGACATCAGACCGATGACCTTCATCCGACCCCCAGTCATTCGATCCGCGCCACGTCTCTGGCGTGACTACGGGTTGCGATTCAGGACGATCGGCGCGACCTCGAGTTCCTCTCCCGCCGTCACGCCTGCCACCGGCACCGCGACGCCCTGGAACCCGGACGCCTTCACCTCCAGGGCGACCCCTGCCGTCGGCAGGTCGCGAATGACGAAGCGGCCGCAGCCATTGGTGGCGGTCTGGCGTTCGCCGACTCTCACGCTGGCGCGGGCCACGGGCCGCCCCGCCGCATCCTGCACCAGGCCGCGGACGGATGCGCTGAGCGGCGCACCGTAGTTCCCGGTCGAATGAAAGATTGCCGTGCCGCGATAGGCCTTCTGGCTGTCGAAAGCCCTGTCCAGCTCCCTGGCGGTGGTCAGGAGGTCGGCGGCGCTGGCGTACTCGTAGGTCGCCAGGCCGATCCGGATCCCCTTGCCGGGAGGAACGTCCCGCCAGAGGCGGGCATCTTCCAGTCGGCGGAGCAGCGCCTGAAGCGACCCGCCGACGCGGGGCCCACCCGGATCCCCGTAGGCCATGAGGACGATCTCGTCCAGGCTCTCGAAGAACCGGCGAGGCGAGGCCTCCGGGATGTCGGTCGAGAGGGCGCCGATCCACCAGGGCAGCGCCGCCGACAGAGGCAGGCGGCCGCTCCGCTCCTTCCCCGCCGGCGGGACCGCGGACGCGAGGCGGCCGAGGAGGTCTTGAAGCTTCTGCACCAGGATGCGGCGCTCCGGGATGCCGCCGCATTCCCAGCCTTCCAGCGTCTGGGGCTCCACGTCCACGTGCACGCCGGCGAATGCCTGATCCGGGCGCATCCGGTTCAGCGCGAGAACCCTGGCCAGGCGTTCCCGAGCGCCCTCGACATCGTCGAGCCAGCGGGTATCCTGCAGAATCATGGCGTGAGTCAGGATCCCGGGGCGCTCACGCAGGTCACCCACAACGCGCTGGATGTCCGCCGCCCGGAACTCGTCGTCGAGGAGGAATCGCGGGCCGTCCTCGACGCTGGCGTACAGATGCCGCGTCCCCGGCGGTAACGCCGCCAACTTGGCCTCCCGCTGGCCCTCGGTCCAGCGGGGAAGGTCGTACACCCAGACGGCGATGCCCGCGGCGGCGGCGGACCGCATGCTGCCCACGAGTAGGAGCAAGACCAGGGTGGCGAGCCATCGAGGTGAGCGCATGATTGCTCGAAGTGAATCCTAGGATGGCGGCCGGCCGCGAAACTCTGCCGACACACGGGCGAGCGTGGCTGGCTCTGCCAGGAGATCCACCGCCGTCATGGCCATGGCCTTGGCCGCCAAGAGCATTCCCCGGTGTCCCGCATCCGAGATGGCCACCTCAGCGAAGGCCGCCATGTGGCAGGTGACCTCGCGGGGCGAGATCTGGAGCATCGGCTGGATCGTGGGAACAACTTGGCTCACATTCCCCACATCGGTCGAGCCCAACTCCCGATCCACCGGGCCTTGGTCCACGGTCTCCCCGAGCGATTCCAGGTTGCCCTGGAACAGCTCGGCCATGGTATAGACCGGCTTGTAGGGATGATACTCCTTGTCCGCAGGGGTAACCTTCACGCGGCAGCCTGTCGCCTGGGCCGCCGCCTCGAAGCAGGCGACCACCCGGCGGAACAGCTCGTGCATGTACGCGAGGTCCAGAGCCCGGACGTAGAAGCGGGCCGCGGCGTAGTCCGGGATGATGTTGGGGGCCTGGCCTCCGTGGGTGATGATTCCGTGGATGCGGGCGTCGGAGCGCACCTGCTGGCGCAGGGTGCTCACTGCGGTGTACCCCAGGACCACGGCGTCCAAAGCGTTGATTCCCTCCTCCGGCGAGGCGGCGGCGTGGCTGGCCTTGCCGAAGTACTCCACCGTCAGTTCACGCATGCCCAGCGCCAGCTTCACCATCTCGGTCCGGTTGCTCGGGTGGACCAGCATGGCCGCATCCACGCCCGCGAAGAGGCCGGACTCGACGAGGTCGATCTTTCCTCCACCCTTCTCCTCGGCCGGGCAGCCGACCACCAAGGCCTCCCCCGACGTTTTATCCAGGATCGCCTTCACCGCCAGGGCTGCCCCGACCGACGCGGTCCCGATCAGGTTGTGGCCGCAGGCGTGGCCCAGGCCGGGCAGCGCATCGTACTCGGCGAGGAAAGCGATCCGCGGACGCCCCGACCCGGCGCGGGCCAGAAACGCCGTGGGCAGGCCGGCCGCTCTGCGCGTGACCGCAAAGCCGTGCTCCTCCAGGATGGCTGTCAGGAGCTCGGCCGCCTTGTGCTCCTCGTAGGCCAGCTCGGGGTTCGCATGCAGAAACTGACTGGCGGCGAGCAGGTCCGGGGTCAGCCGGTCTACCTCCGCCTGGACATGCTGCTTGAGGGACTGTACATCATCTCGATTCGTCACGAGTCGTCTCCCCGGTCGTGATCCGGGCCTTCTAGCCTTGATCCGAGAAAAACTCTAACCGCCATGACGCCAAGGCCGCCATGTTTGGATCTCCCGATCCAAGAACGCCAAAACCCGTTCGTGGGGCCTTCAGAAGTTTCTTTCGTTTCCCCTGATGAGCCATTCAGTCTTGGCGTTCCGGGTACCCAGCCCCAGCTGGGTGTCCTTGGCGGTTAAGAATTTCGGATTGGGGCTAGGTCACGTGGCAACAGGATCCTGGGCCATGGGAAACCCCTCGAAAACGCGAGGGAAGCCGAAGGAAGATACCACGCGGCTGCTGTCCGTACAAGGATTCGAGTATGGAGGGTCAGGAATTTACACGATACGTCGCAACCCCCGGAGGTACTCCGAGACGCTGGACCGCGCGGTGGGGGGGTACCCGCCCAACGGGCGGGTCAGGTCCGGCCCGGAGTCCCGCTAGAAGCGGGACAACCCGGAGCAAGACGGCCCCACCCAGCCGGGTACCCTATGGGTGCGGCTGGGTGCCGTCGCGGGCCGGCGTTCAGTGGGGTGCTTCCGGGGGTTACGCGAAACGTTACGGAGCCAGAACCCACCGGCGAATTTTATTGACACCCAAACACTTGTTTGGTATTTGTTGCCCATGATCCGGGTGAGTGCCGTCACCCGCCAGGAGGACAATGGCCTCCTGGCCCTCCTGAATTGCCTTGCCGAGGGCGACCGGCCGCATCCGCCCCTTTCGGGGCGCCCCGGCAGGGCACCGAACGATGTCCCGGCGACCCGGGCAGGTCTTTCCCTGCTCACCGGACCGTCCTTCGTCCTGGACCTCGGGACGACCCTGGCTGGCCGGGTGATCCTCACCGGGCGCACGGTCCTGTACGTGGACGGGGCCAACGCCTTCGATCCCTACATTCTCTCCGCCCTGGCGAAAGATGCCGGGCAACCTCCCAAGGCGGTCATGCAGCGCCTGCATCTCACCCGCGCCTTCACGTGCCATCAACTGGAGACCCTGATCATGGAGCGCCTGCCCTCGGCCATTGCCCGCTACCATCCGGGCCTGGTGGTGATCTCCGGCTGGAGCCACCTGTTCCACGACGAGAACGTCCCCGCTCGCGAGGCGTTCCGCCTCCTCCAGAACACGGCGCGGCGGATCCGCGCGCTGGCCGAGGCCGGCCAGCCCATCCTGGCCACCCATCCCGAGGAGCCGGTGACGCCCAGGCTGAAGCCTCTTCGCGAGATCCTGACGCGCGCCGCCGACGCCGTCGCCCGGTTCCGCGAGGAAGAGGGCCTGATCCTGATCGTCCCCGAGAAGCCGTCGGACCCGTATGGTACTCGCTCCCTGGTGATGTCGCAGGAGGACTGCCGGCCCTGGGTCCGCGGCCACCATCGTCAGGAGCTGCCGGCGGCATACCCATGGACCGGCCGGTGAGGTTCACGGTTCGAGGTTCAAGGTTCGAGGCTGGATGGCTCTCGGCTCTGGGCTCTCAGCTCTCTCACGTTTCACGGGCCAGGTGCCACCACCTCAGTGCCAGGTACAAGTTAAGGCAATAATATACTTGACTCAGCAGGGCGGGAGGATTAGGATATGACTGTCCTCCTGCGAAGCCTATATCCTGACCTCCGGATGGGCTCTTCGGAGGACTTGGGGCAGAGCCCGTCCAAGGTCGTTACCCTGCTGGAGATTATGAAGCGCTTTCGACTTGATCTCGTACTAAGGGTGTATGAAATGCTCCTGGAGTCTTTGGTTGCTCCAGAAGGGGTTGGACTTGAAGCGAAGATAGACGAGCACTATAGAGATGAAGCATTACTCCGTCTCACAATGTGCGATGAGCAATTCTTTACGAAATACGGATTCTCCTTGTCCGGGAAGATGATTTCCCGGTTGCGTCGGATGCTAGAAAATCCTGAGACGACCTATGCGCAGCTAAATCTGCTGGTGTCCGATCTCCACAGCAGATTGATTGACGAAATGGAAACAAAGTTTTTCTTTATCCTGGATAGCAACGAAGCCGAACATTACAAGCATCCAATGAAAGGATGGGAAAGGGTCCTTGATCGCTTCCCACAGATCCAGGTGGACATTGAGGAAGCAACGAAATGTTTTGCCTTTAAGAGGTACGCTGCGGCAGTCTTTCACAGTCTTCAGATAGTAGAATCCGGTGTGGTGGAGTTGGGCAAATTCATCGGGGTTCAAGATTCGAAAGCCGGTTGGAGTGCTACAACGAATCAGCTTCAGAAACTCGTGGCGAAAAAATATTCGGAGCGAAACGATTTCGAGAAGGAACATTGTGAGTTTTTCGAGCAGGTCCACGCGACGGTGGAAGCCTTGAAAAATGCGTGGAGGAATAAAATAAGCCACGTGCAGGGAAGACTAGTTTTGATGACGGCGGATTTCTCTTCTGATGTGGCAGAGGAAATCCTTTTTGCATCACGGGCCTTTATGGGGCGACTAGCTACTGGCTTGCCGAGTGACACCGAGGATCGCTTGCACAGCTAGACCCGATTCGCCACTTTCTTTCGTGGCAGATTTTTCTGGAGTTTTACCTCGGTCTTGGAAACCGCGACGATCCGCTTCGTGAGGCTCGTGAGACGTTGGAATGGCGTGAACGTCGGCCCTGGTGTTTTCATGGTTGGTCACCTCATCTCAATGGCGAGATAAGAGAAACATGAAACGTAGCGATCCCGATTCCGGACGCGGATTCCACAAACCATCATCTCGAACATCACCTCGCCTAGGAGAGCGTTTAGATTACGAGAATCTTGACCCTGGCATCCGGAAGGCCGTGGAACGGCTGCAATCCTCCGGCATCGAGACATTCGAATCATGCGAGGGCGGCCCGGGTCATTCCTATCCGGAACCTACTGTAAGGTTCTACGGCACGCCCGAGGCGGGATGGCGCGCCTTAAGTATCTGCCTCGCTTACGGCCTCCCGGTCGGCTGTCTGAGGCGGATATGGAACGTACTTGAATCGAACGAGCCGACCGGCCCGTACTGGGAAATCACGTTCTGGAAGCGGCTGCGCTAGCCGAGCTTTATGCACTCGTCGCAGCGAGGCTTGCCCCCCGTTCCACTCAAACGATGTTGGGACATGATGCGCTTGCCATAAGGACAGTCATCGTGATCGTGATACACGTTCCGATGCGATGGTGGATACTCCGGAGAGTTCGTGTGATACGGCGGGACCTTTGCCATGACAACCTCCTTGAAGGCCGTGTTTAGTTCGCCCCATCAAACGGAAGCCCTGGATCGCCCCCGGTCGGGGCTTTGGCCTTGGGCGCTTTCCGAAAGGTGACATTGGTATGTTGCGCGGGCGGATAGGCGATCCCCTTCCCGTCCAAGATTTCTCCCACGGTGAGCAGTTGCAGCCGAGGGTATTTCTTCCGCCATCCCGGCGATTCGTAGAACCCGGCGGAGGCTGCCTCCCGGTGCATCGGCGCGGTCGCTGGCTCCAGGCTCACCAGGACGCCAATCTCGGCTTTCTCTCGGTCGAGAACGCCCCGCAGGTCCCGCACATGCGCCACGGTCATATGGCCGGCCTTCACGGAGAGGACAATCTGTTTGGTCTTTTTCCCTTCGGCCTCGTCGTGGAAGTACAGCCGGCCGTCGATGCCCTTGTCGGCTCCTTTCTTCTGCTCCACGGGCCGGGCACCCACAAGGCCAAGTGCCCACCACTGGAACTGATACGGGTCCTGAGCGGCCAGCGCCTCGGCGTCAGGAAGAGACACGGGCTCGCCGATGACCTTGAAGGCGATTTTATCCCCGAAGGCATCCCGCAGCCGATGTTTAATCAGACCAATGGCAAGGTGGGTAATGTCAATTCCGATCCAGCTACGGCCAAGCCGCTGAGCCACGGCGATGGCCGTCCCGCAGCCGCAGAAGGGGTCGAGCACGGTGTCCCCTTCGTTGCTGCTGGCCTCGATGACGCGCTCCAGGAGAGCTTCGGGCTTCTGGGTAGGGTAGCCAAGACGTTCCTGTGCGCCGCCCATAAGCGGAGGAATGTCCGTCCACACATCCTGCGTCGGATTGCCTTTCATCGAATCGAGATACCCCTTGTACGATGGGATTCCACCCTTGGAATAGACGAGCAAGCCGGCGTCGTGCATTCGCTTCATACGTTCGCGGGTGTACTTCCAAACCTTGGTAACTCCCTTCCAGTCATACGTGAGGTTCGGCCTGTTTGGGTTGGGATTGATGCAGGAGATAAGTCGGTACACCCGCCCGTCAGCTTCACGAAAACGGTAGAACTGATCCAGGTATTCTTGTCTATGCGGTTGAAACGATCCGTTCCATGTGGCTCCATCGCTACGGCGATAGAACAAGATGATGTCGTGCGAGCCGCCAAACTTTCGCAAGATGTTGCCATGCGGAAGAGAACGAACCCACACAATTTCGTTCGCAAAGCATTCAGTGCCGGATGCCGCGTCCATCAGCATCTTCAAGTAGTGACTTGCCGTCGGGTCGCAGTGAAGGTATATGCTCCCTGTGGATTTCAGCACGCGGCGCAATTCCATGAGGCGCGGGGCCATCATGGCCAAATAGGCCATCATGTCGTTGTCGCCGAGGAAGGTCCGGAACGCCTGCATCACCTGAGAGACCTTGCCCCCGGCCTCCACGATCTCTTGATATGCCTCCGCCGCTCCTTGATCCCATCGCCAGGTATCCTCAAACGCCTTGATCTGCGCCTTGGACCGGGAGCCGTTCTGCTCGGCGAAGAGGACGTTGTAATCCTGCATGCTCTTGAAGGGTGGATCGAGGTAGACGAGGTCAATGGACCCATCAGCGATGTAGCGTCGGAGGATGTCCAGGTTGTCCCCGTAGTAGAGGGTATTCATGGTTTCCGCTTCCCCCGTCCTTGCCTACGCAGGCGTCGTAGACACAGCGCCCGCGCCGGTCAGGTCCTTATAGGTGAGCCGCTTCCCGGTCACCATGCTGGCGACCTCATGGAACCGGCTGGCATCGTCCGCCTTGCGGCTGTTGAACCGGAACGATTCCTCGTCCAGGTAGCGGAACAGGTGAAACGGCTCAACGTTGATATAGCTCCCCTTGATGGCCCGCTTGAGCAGGCTCCAGAAGTTTTCGAGCCCGTTGGTGTGGACCTTGCCCTCGGCGTAAGCTTCGGCGTGGTCGATGACTTGATGCGCGAAGTCCTCGCTCAATCCAGCATACGAAGCCAGCGCGTCGGTGAAAACCTCGGCTCCGGGCGCAACATGCTCTCGGACTTCCTCGACCAGGGTGCGCTTTCGGACGTTCGGTACTACCTTCGCCTTGACGGCGCTGTGGCCATCCGGCCCGTGCCGCTCCAGCAGCCCCATGACGGGGGTCTTGTCCTTGCCGCCGGTGCCCCGAATCTTCTTGGCGCGTTGGGCCTTGTGCATGAACCGCGCCTTGCCCCCGATGAAGGTCTCGTCCGCTTCGACTTCCCCGCCGAACTTGGCGAAGGTCTTGGTCTGCATCGCCAGGCGAATCCGGTGGAGCATGAACCAGGCGGTTTTCTGGGTGACGCCAAGGGTCCGGTGCATTTCGTGAGAGCTCACGCCGTTTTTGGCGTTGGCGATGATCCACATGGCGGCCAGCCACTTGTCCAAGCCGATGGGGCTGTCCTCGAAGATCGTCCCGACCTTGACCGAGAATTGCCGCCGGGGGTGCTTGGCTTTGCACTCCCAAAGGCGGCGGGTGGCCAGGAAGCGCACGTCGGCGCTCCCACAGGTCGGGCAGGCGATCCCGTTCGGCCAGCGGAGCTTGGCGACGTAGTCCAGGCAGACGGCTGGATCGGAGAAGTACCGGATGGCTTCTTGAAGGGTCCGTGGCTCGCTCATGGCTCTCTCCTCTCTACGTATTAATATAGGGCAAGAGAGCCGCTGAGTCAAGTATATTATTGCCCAAGTTAAGATCATGACAGTGTCAGAACATCGGTGCCAGCAGACCGATCGGCCGCCAGTGGGCATATGCGGACATCCCCAGGGAAACCAGGATCAGTCCGAGGGCGCGTACTGCCTGGACTTATCCCGGTACCCTCCTTTACTGTCCTCTTCCCACTCACTTCGTTCCATCCACGATCGGGGCCTTTTTCCAGATATTCCTGGCACCGAGGTGGTGGCATTCAGGTGGCACTAAGGTTGTGGCACTTGCCCTTCGTTTCACGAGGTTCACGTTTCCCGTTTCACGCCTCACGAGGTTCGCCATGGGCAGAACCGTCGCACCGTTCAGCCGGATCCTGGAGGCGGAGTTCGAAAGCTGGAGCAAGTTCCGCCGCGCCCTGCGCCGCGAGGACCAGGAGGCCTTCGACGGCCTCTTCGCCGCCGCCAAGTACCACGTGGCCCCCATGGTCTACGCCTCGCGTCTGACCCCCCTGGAGGCCATCCTCATGGGCATCCTGGTGGAGCACCAGAAGGCCATCGCGCAGCTCACGGGACGGGTCCGCGAGCTGGAGGCGGCCATCCAGCCGCCACTCACGCTGACGGCTGCTGATGGCGCATAGTGTCCCGACTTGGAAATCCGCGAACAAATCCAAGACCTGTGACGGCACCCCGAGCACGCCGGGCCCGCGGGCCAGCCGGGTTCGGGACGCCGTGGCGAGAAACCTGCGAAGTGCTTGCCGATCCACGTTCCACGGCGCGACGCGCCCGCACCCCGCGTCTGCGCTGGGTACCCGGGCGGCGGCGCCGGAGCAAGGCTGGCCGGCTCTCGACGGAGCCCGGCGTCCGCAGGGGTGCTGTCGCAGGCCGCCGAATTAGTAACCGAACTTTCAACTGGGGACAATAGCTGATGGATACCAATACGTTCCTCCCTTTCGCCGGACTGCCTGATTGCCAGGATGCCGAGTTGCCAAGCGTTACAGGCATCGAGCGGCTGGCGCGGGACGCCGCTCCCCTGCTTGAAAAGCGCGAGGCCGAGTACCTGAGCATCCAGGTGCGCTCCGTCCTGAACCGCTGCGTGAGCCCGCGCATGCCCTTCACCTGGACCATCAATCCCTATCGCGGCTGCGAGTTCGGCTGCCGGTACTGTTACGCCCGCTACACCCACGAGTTCATGGGGCTGAGCCGCTGGGAGGACTTCGAGGAGAAGATTTACGTGAAGCGAGACGCGGCACGGACCCTCGCCCGCGAGCTGACTCCCGAGCGTCTTGCCGGCCAGAGCATCGCCCTCGGCACCGCCACCGATCCGTACCAGCCGGCGGAGCGGCGCTACCGCGTGACGCGGAGCCTGCTGGCCATCCTGGCTGCCGCCCGCGGCCTGCAACTGTCCATCACGACCAAGAGCGATCTGGTCACCCGCGACGTTGACTTGCTCCGCCGGATCGCCGAACGGAGCAGCGTGCAGGTCAACATGACCGTGACCACGCTGAACCGGCGGCTGGCCCGCATTCTGGAGTTTCGCGCGCCGACGCCGGAGCTGCGCCTAAAGGCCCTGCGCGCCCTGCGGAAAGCCGGCATAGCGGCCGGCGTGACCCTCTCCCCCATCCTACCCGACATCACCGATCACCCGGCCAACCTGGAGGCCGTGATCGCCGCCGCGCGAGCACACGACGCTGCCCACGTCTTCGCCAACGTCCTCTTCCTGAAGCCATCCGCCCAGCAGGCCTTCTTCCCGTTCCTGGAGCGACACTTCCCGCAACTCGCGAAGCGATATGCCGCCCGCTTCGCCCGTTCCGCCTTCCTGGACCGCGCCTACAAAGATCGCATCTCTCGCCTGGTCGCCGACCTGAAACAGAAGCACGGCTTTTCCGACAGGCCCGCGTTCGACATGCCGACGGCCCTCCACGAGGAGGCAGCGCAACTCCCTCTCCTGCACATCGAATCCGCCCCGAGGGCAACGCCCTGCGTCGGCGTCCCATCGGCCCCCAGAGGTAACCGTCGGTCGAATACTGGACAATTACAGCCTATGGGGTATAGTGAACCATGCTTGAAAGACCCGATCAGGGTCACCGATCCGAAAGGTGGGCCCGGTAAGCAGTCTCACTGCGCTGTGGCGGAAGCTTGAGGAGAGCGTAGCGATGAAACACTTCAAGGTAGTCGTCGAGAAGCACAGCGACGGTTATGTCGCCTATCCGCTCGGGCTTAAGGGCGTCGTTGTCGGCCAAGGCGATACATACGAAGACGCGTTGGCTGATGTAAAGTCTGCCATCCGATTTCACCTTGAGACCTTTGGGCAAGACGCTCTCGAAGTGGAATCTCCCGTGTTAGAAGCCTTTGTCGCCGAAACAGGGGTAGCAATCTGATATCCAAGTTTCCTGCGGATGCCCCCAGGCCGAGGGTCATCAAGACCCTTGAGGTGCTCGGGTTTCGCCTCGTTCGCGAACGGGAACATATTGCGATGCTGCGAGAGAACCCCGATGGGACTCGCACCCCCCTGACACTACCCAACCGTCCTCATCTCAAAGGCTCGACACTGAGAACCATCTGCACCCAGGCCGGTATCCAGCGAGAAGAATTCATTCGAGCATACGAACAGTCCTGACCCCCATGGCGCGGGACAGCTCTATCGAATGGACAAACTCCACGTGGAACCCGGTCACTGGATGCACAAAAGTCAGTCCCGGGTGCAAGCACTGCTATGCCGAGCGGATGGCGAATCGCCTTGTGGGGATGAACCAGCCTCGGTACCGCAATGGATTCGAAGTTACCCTGCAGCCTGACTTGGTCCGACTACCCATTCGCTGGCGCCAACCCCGGGTGATTTTTGTCAATTCCATGAGTGACCTCTTCCACGAGGACATTCCGGAGGGATTCATCGCGGATGTCTTTGACACCATGGTCTCCGCCCACTGGCACACTTTCCAGATCCTCACCAAGCGTGCCGACCACCTGGCCGAACTCGGTCCGCGCCTTCCCTGGCCGGTCAACGTCTGGATGGGCGTGAGTGTCGAGTCGCCGCGCTACGTCCACCGAATCGAACGCCTCCGGGCCGTCCCGGCGGCCGTTCGTTTCCTGTCTGTCGAGCCACTGCTCGCTCGCATCCCATCGCTGCCGCTAGGTGGGATTGACTGGGTAATCGTCGGCGGGGAGTCCGGCCCAGGCGCGCGACCGATGTCACCAGACTGGGTGCGGGAGATTCGGGACGTTTGCCTGGCGCAAGGGGTCCCCTTCTTCTTCAAGCAGTGGGGTGGAACCAGGAAGAAAAGAACTGGTCGGATACTGGACGGCCGCTCCTGGGATGAGATGCCAACACCCGTTTTGCGCCAGGTCCCGCGGAAAGGGCCCCTGACAATTCAGCGAGACCACGGTCCGATGCCGGCAGTGCATGGCAGCGGACTGCCGTGCGCGGACTGACGCTCAGTTCGGCGACCACATCTTGCGCCTCGGGAGTCAACACCGCTGATCGCCGGCAAGAAGCTCTTGATTCCCGTGCCGCATCGGAGATAGCATCCGAACGACGATCGAGGGCGTGGCGGAGGCTCCTCGATCCAATATACCCCACCACCTTTCCTCTCGATTGACATCGCCCCGTGGCGCGCCCGATCGCATGGCGGAAGCCGCCGCGGCGTTTTCTGATCCCTTGGCATCCATCTGGCTTCACGATGCGCGCAACATGCGATCTACTCGGTAGTGCCCGGTCTCTTCCAAGATCCGGATGACCATGATTTACACCCATGTCCTGAATCGCCGCGGCAAGGGCGTCCGCAGTCCGGCCGACACACTGTGATGACGCGGACTCCTGTATGTCTTATACCAACCCGTATAAGATGCCCCGGTAAAATGATTCCGACCGAGACACAGGTCCGAGAATTCGCGATCTGAGTGCAAGTACCTGCGCTTTAGAATGTGCGTGTTATCCTGACAGGGATTCAGACGTTTCGTTCTTACGCGGACCCATATACTCAATAGTTAGCCGGACTAAGGGCGATAGAGGTGGATGAAGACCTGCAAGTGGATGCGCGCCACTACCTGCGCCACAGCCTTGCGACCTTGGCCTACCGAGGCGGAAAGGTGTTGCGAGGGGCGCCTCCAGGCTTCGGCTCGTTCAAGATTGGCGGCACCAGCCGCACGGCCTCGGAAATCCTGGCTCACGTATGTGATCTTTTCGAGTGGGCTTTGTCGCTGGTTCGGGGACAGGAGGTATGGCGCGATTCCTCGCCGGGCCCGTGGGACAGTGATGTGCAACGTTTCTTCACCACGCTTGGCATGCTTGACGAACATCTTGCCGGGCCGAGCTCCCTGGGGTGTCCGTGGACACGGCTCTTTCAAGGGCCGATAGCCGACGCATTCACGCACATTGGGCAGCTGGCGATGCTGCGGCGTCTGGCCGGTTCCGCAGTACGGGGCGAGAACTATTTCAAGGCAGAGATCAGTGCGGGGCGTGTGGGCCCAGATCAGGCGGCTCCACGGCGGGAGTTTGAGTAGGCGGAATGGAGCCATGAAGCCGGCCAACAACGCGCTGCACCTGACGGGCGGCGCATTGATCAAGAGAATGATCGCGCCGCCCGCAGGTGAGCGCGAGCGATGCGCCGACGCGCGCGGCCGTGGCGCCGATCCAGTCGGGGGACCCCGGGCGGCCCCATACGTTGCACCCCGGCGACTGACAGAAGGTTGGCCGCGGACCGCGCGGGCGCTAGGCCGTCGGCGCATCGGGGCGGCGGATAGACCTCCGCGTGCCCCGTTAGAACAGGAGGAACAAAGCAATGAATGCAACTCTGGCCTTGCTCACTTACGGGTTCGTGGCAGTAGCCCTCGTGGCCGCCGGCATCTATGCGCTCAATCGGGGTTTCAAACTCATTCTGAGCGGCAGAGGGAGATCCAAGGAAGAGAGTTCGGTGGAGCTTCTTGGGTTTAAGGCCGCAGTCGGGTCTCTTGGCGCGCTCGTAATGGTGACGTCCTTTCTCTGGGGTTTTGCGGCTGTTTACGCTTTGCCCAAGTACAAGGACCCGAATGTCACAGTAGCATTTCTAGAGAAGGACAAGATGATCGAGAGCTTGACCGCGGAGCTGGGAACGACACGATCTGAGTTGACACATGCCCGCTCGACAGTAGCCAGTATTCGGGACCTCCAACAGGCCTTGAACGCACAACAGGGCGAACTCGCGAAGTGGCAGGCGGCCATAAAGACATCGCGTATGACTGAGGCAGCAGCACACGCAGAAAACGCACAGGCCAAGATTGCGGAAGTACAGAGGAAGGTACATGACTTGTTCTAACAAAGCGGTGGAACACTACGCCGCGAAACGCGGCGAGGTTCACCGCCCTCGTTGGGCGCATGCGGCCAGATCATGAGGCCGTCGCAGATCTGTCGCGCAGCTTGAGATTCTCTTCTCGAATGTGGTGATGCCGTGAGAACAAAGCGCTTTGTACGACACGTCTTCGTACTTTGTTTGGCTTTGTTGGTCCTTGCTTCGTGCAGCAATCAAGCATCAACACGCATCCTATTCATCGGTAACAGTTATACATATGTAAACGGCGGCATCGACAAACAACTGGAAGGCGTAGCCCGTTCAATCGCGACGTCCCGACAGACGGCTGCCGGCTACACATTGGAACGGCACTGGAATGAGGGGGATGCACTTCGAGCAATTCGTCGCGGTGGATGGAGCTACGTCGTTTTGCAGGAGCAAAGCCAAACACCAGTCTTTGACCAGCAGAAGTTCTATCAGTTTGCCAGAGAGTTTGATCGAGAAATCAGGGCCGGCGGAGCTCAGACCATTCTTCTCATGACTTGGGAACGGCCTGATAGCATCGCTTATGGAGTGACCACGGCAAACCTAGCGGCGGCCTACAACGCTATCGGGACAGAACTGGGAGCCAAAGTAGCCCCAGCCGGTCTAGCCTTTGCACGGTCACTCCACGAAAGACCCGATCTTTTGCTGTACAGCCAGGATGGGCATCCCACCATCTACGGGATGTATCTGACCGCGTGTATGCTCTACGGTACGATCTTTGCGCGAAGTCCAGTCGGGAATCTGTATTCAGACACAAGCATCACTCCGGAGATGAGGGCCTATTTCCAGCGCATAGCGGCGGAAAGTCTAGGGTACTGACTGTGAAGTCGCAAAAGCGCGCCCAACCCGCGCGTGCAGTTGACCGGCTGCGCCGCTGCGCGGCCCGCCGGCAACTGACGCGCCATCGATGCGCCGACGCGCGCGGCCGTGGCGCCGATCCATTCGGGGGACCCCGGGCGGCTCCATATACTCAGCAGCGCGGAATCTTGGCTACACATTGGCTCGCGCCGCTTCGTTCGCGGAGAAGGCCCTCGCCCTTGCAGGGCACGCCGCAAGGTCTCTGCCCTCCCCGCGCACCCTACCGAGAGGGGCGGGCCGCCGCCCCTCCTCGGACTCTCCCCCCGAACTGTGCGGTTCCAGGTACACTGTCGCCTTTCTTGCGCACCGCACAGTAATGCCCCTGATTCGTTCCCTGTCCTTCCCCTAGAGACTGCCGACGAGCACTCACGGCCTGATCCGGAAGAGCGCCCAGCGACCGAGGGCTGGGTGGTGAGTGGAGGAGCTATGGACAAACTTCAGGAGATCTCCCGAAAGAGGAAGGAGGCGCACGCGAAGCTCCGGTCCCTGAAGTCGAAGGTCTACGAAGCCTTTCTCCAGATGGAGGAAGCTGCCTTCTCGGACGGGGCCCTCCCGAAGAAGGCGAAGGAGCTCATCGCGGTCGGCATCTCCGTGACAATCGACTGCGAGTCGTGCATGCAATGGCACATCGAGCAAGCCGCGGCTGCGGGCGCCACCATGCGAGAGGTCCTCGAGGCGGTGGAGGTCGGAATCGAGATGGGTGGCGGCCCTGCGACGGTGTCTGCCCGTTTCGCGCTGGAGGTAATGGAGCGCGTATTTCCGGATCAGCTAGGCTGAAGAGGTGAGAGAGCTGCGGCGTGTCCCTTCACAGGCCGACTCGTTCTGGCGTCCTCCTCGGGCGTGGGGAGAAGAACGGATGGAGGTGTGAGGTGCCTCAGTGGATGGCAAAGGCGAGGCCCAGGCCGTAAGTGATGCCACCGGCGATGACGGCAACGAGGGTCATCTCGAGTCCGCTGATCCACCAGGGGCGCGTGGTGACCAAGCTCTTCGCCACGCCCACGCCGAAGTGCGCCAGGATGCTCAGGGCGGCCGCCCAGATGACGGCGGGGGTGCCGCGGGTGAAGAAGAACGGGAGAACGGGAATGAGGCCTCCCACCGCCGTGGAGGCCGTGGCAGACAGGCACGCCTTCCACTGGTTGGGGAAGGTCGTCTCGGACAATCCGAGCTCCTCCTGCACCAGCGTCTTCAGGAAGTGATCCGGCTTCTCCCGGATGCGGGCGACGAGGGTGCGGGCCTCATCCTCCGTGAAGCCCTTGAGTTGATAGAACAGCTCCAGCTCTTCCCGCTCTTCCTCGGGGTTCCCCTCGATCTCCGCCTTCTCGCGTGCGATCTCCCCCTCGTAGACCTCGCGCTGGGACTTGGCCGCAAGGTATGCGCTGGAGCCCATGGACAGCGAGCTGGCCAGCGCGCCCGCCAAGCCCGTGATGAGGACGATCTGGCTGCCCCCGGTGTATCCAGCCATCCCGGAGACGATGCCAAAGACGGCGCCCAGACCGTCGTTGATCCCGTAGATCGAGTCGCTCACCCAGTTGGCCCCGGTGACGTGGCGCTCTTTCTTAAGGATCAGATCGAGGGCGGTGCGGGGGTTCTGGGGGCCAGCCAGCACGCGCAGGATCTTGGCGTGGTCCTTGTCGTCATGGGAAATCTCGTGGAGGAGCGCGCGGCTCTTTTCGTCCAGGGCCGAGGCCAGGGCCTGGTCGGCGGCCAGCCCCTTTTCCTCACTGGCCTCCAGCTTTCGATAGATCACCTCCGGGCTGGCCATCTGCAACGTGAGGCCGAGCGCAGGCTTCACCGTGGAGGGATCCGGAGGCGTCCCGCCCAATTCTCGAATTCGCGCCTCCCACTTGGCGGCGTGTTCCAGCTCCGCCTTCACCAGCTTGTTCAGGATGCCGCGCCGCCGGGGATCCGCCTCCCGCTCGGCCAGGGTGCGGTACGTCGCGGCCGCCTGCATTTCGTGGTGCCAGCTTTGCTCCAGGGCTCGCAGGGTGTCTCGCGTGTCCGCCATGATGATTCCTCATTCCCTCCCCAGGTCTGTGTGCTCTGACCGCATGTCACGGGAGTATAGCCTCTCAGCGTCGCTCTGCACACTCCAAACCGCCAAGCAGGAGACGATCCGCGCCCGGCAGCATCCGGTGTCCCCGACCGGGTCTTACAAATCCCGAGGGGGAACTTTTCCAGATATATGGTCCCTGGGAGTGCTTAAACCGAAACCGGGGCGACAGGAGGGCGCGCTGATGGGCGACGAGGCCAAGCTCGGAAATAACCCCGTGCCCATCTAGCGCCAGTTTTAACCGTGTTAAACCCCGGGAGGGTGGCGATGAAGATCACCGAGGCGATCCGGCAGCTGGCTGCCCTGGCTCGGGCGGTGGCCGAAAAAGACCTGGGCACCCCTCGTGCGGTGCCAGAACTGGACCTGGTTGGCTCCTCGGGCAGGGCGAATCTGGGCACTGATGAAAGGATAGGCTTCCAATCCGCTGAGGCGGGTTTGGCTTAGCTCGTTTTGCCTCGGAATGCATCTCTCCAGTTACTTTTCCCTCCTCGCAGTGGAGACAATGCAACTCGGCCCCGCCCTCGTGTTACGGCCTCGCCCAATTTGTCTGGGGGGTTGGGCTAAGTTGCCGGGGGAATAGGAACCAACACTACCTCAGAATGAACCTCCTTCACGCCGTCCACCTGGCGAACCACCGAGGGGGCGAGATCCGCGACTGCCGGCAACTGGGTCCGGCCGCTGAGGGTAACGATTCCGTCATCGGCTATGACCCTCAGGTCGGCGGCCCTGGTGCGGAAATCCTTGACCAGCGCAACCGAGACCCGGCTGTGCAGAGTGAGATCCTCCAGAGCCTTCACCGATGCGGGGGTCGGCTGGAACTCTTCCTGCTCGGTCATGTGGGCCACCATCGCGCACGCGGTGGCCAGGCGCATGCAGCCCAGGTTCAGGACGACGTGGTACAGGGAGGGGTCATCCCATTCGACGTCATACAGGAGCCGGGTCCACTGCCGCCGCTCCCTATCCATCTTCTCAATGTAGGTGATCGCGTCCGGGCGCATGAGGTTCTGCTGCTGCATGACCGCCTTGATGCGGAACTCCATATCTGCGATCACCCGAACGCCAATGACGTGGGAGATGCCTGGCAGCAGGAGATGCCCGAGGTGGCCGTGATAAACGACCTGGCCCCCGCGGGCATGCTCGCACAGGGCCGCCCGCATGAACGTGAGGTAGGCGGCGCGTTCGCCGAGTAGGTGCTCCCAGAGCCAGGGCGGCTTCTCCATTGCCGCTGTGCGGTCCTCTGCGGGGACCCCATACCCCCATGCCGCCTGGAGGATCACCTCCCGGCTGATCCACTGATATCCCAACCGCTCGGCCAAATGCCTGGCCAGGGCCTCGCCACCGCTGAATGTCCCTCGGGAAACGGCGATAATTGCCATCGCAGCCCTCCTTGGTGACCAGCTTAGAATCGACCGCGCGCCCTGTTGTAACCCCCTTACGCCCTGGAGGCCACCGCGACGATCGGAGGCTGGCCACCGAACTCTCGGCCTATGCGCTACCCCGCTGGCCGCCCAGGACCCTGAGGCCAGCTGTCGCGAAATGCGGATTGTTATCGAGAGGCTCAATCGCCAGCGTATCGAGGGGCGCACCGGGTGTCAAGGGCAAAGGCCTCCCCGTGCAGTAACACGGGAACACGGGGGGCTAGAAATACCTGGCTAGGAGCGTTCGGCTGTTCGGCAGTTCGGTTGTTCCGGCGACCCTCGAACACCCGAACCACCGCACGACAGAACGCTTTTCATTTCCCCACCATCCCGCTGGCTCGCTCTACCGGGCTTCCCCGATGAGCTCATACGCCGCCCAGTAGTAGGGATGCGGGTGCCGCTCCAGCATGGCGAGCTGGGCCTGGCGGAGGGCCTCCGCCTTGTTCGCCCCGGCCTTGAGCTGGCGGTAGAATTCCCGCATGAGTTCGAAGGCCGCCCGGTCATTCACCTGCCAGAGGGTCGTGATGACGCTGGGGGTGCCGGCGTAGATGAAGGCCCGGGTGAGCCCGGTGAGTTCATCCCCGCGGGTGAGTTTCCCCAGGGCGGTCTCGCAGGCGGAGAGGACCACGAGAGAGGCATGGAGATCGAGGCCGAAGATCTCCTGCACCTCCAGGCGGCTCTCCTCGCCGGGGCTCCCGGCGAGCAGGAGCGAGGACCCCAGGGGGTCCGCCTCGTCGAACTCCGCATGGGTGGCGAAGTGGAGCACGTTGTGGCGGCGGATCTCCTCACGGCTCGTGGCCTTGGTGGCCGCCTTCCCGGTGAGGAGGGCCGTGTCCGGGAAGAGGGCGGCGATCCCCCGGGCCTCCCGCGCGGCGTAGGGGAGGGAGAGGGTTTCATCCTGGAAGTCCGGATTGCCCAGGGCGAAGAGACTGGGCGCCCCCGCCTGCTCCTTGGCCCGGGTGAACTGCATGAGGCTGGCGCTGCTGTAGTAGTGGAGCGGGACCTCCTGGAGGAGGTAGCGGCCGGGGGCGGGCATCAGGGCCTGGAACGGGAGGTAGTGCAGGGCATCGTGGGGGACGATGAGCAGTTCCTTGGGGGTGCGGCCCTGGAGGCCGGGCCGGACGAGCTCGTCGAAGAGCGCCCGGGCCATCCGCTCCATGTCGGGCTGGCGGTCGCGCGCCGCGATCAGGTCCCGGAAGGCCTGGACACGTTCGGTCACCCGGCCGCGGCCGAAGGGGAGGGTGACCACGGCGATCCCCTCGCGCTCGACCGTCCACAGGAGCGTCTTACCCTGTCCCGTCACGAAGTACTCTAGCAGGACCGTGCCGACCGGCAGGAAGGCCTGCACCTGCGGGAGGGTGAGGGGTTCCACAGTCATGAGGGAGGCCTGCTCGCGGTCCAACTTCCGGACCCGCTGGAGGAAGGCCTGGTACGCCTCCCGGGCCAGCTCCAGTTCCCGGCCCAGGGCCGGGGAATCCTCGGGCAACGCCTTGAGGGCGCTGATCCGCTGCTGGAGCGCCTGTTCCTCGGCGAGGAGGGATTCGCTCCGCCCCCGACTCAAGGTCACCCGGTTCCCCAGCAGGTCCAGGAAGGCCCGCGCCCGGGCCCGCTCGCTCACGTCGAAGGCCTCGGGGCCCTTCCCGCGCGCGAGCAGGGTGAGGATCAGGTCCTCGTAGATCCCGACCTTGTCCTCGAAGAAGGACTCCCGGAGCTCTTCGGACTGGAGGAGGCTCCGGAGATCCTCGATGCCGGCCATCGCCTTGCGCAGGGCGTCCTCCGCCTCCGGGAGCTGGCCCATCCCCCGGTAGACGCGGCCGAGGGTGCCCTGGGTCGCGGAGGCGACCATCGGCCGTGGGCCGGCTCGCAGGGCCTCCTGGAGGTGGGTCACAGCGGTCTGAAAGTCTCGCTGGCGCGCGGCGACCGTCCCCAGCCCTTGGTGGGCCTGTGCAATGATGTACGGGATCCGATTCTGCTGCCCGACCTCCAGCGCCTTCTGAAACGCGGCCTCCGCTGGGGCCCATTCCCGGAGGGCAGCGTGATTCCAGCCCAGAGCATTCAGCGCGTCCCCATACCCCCGTTCCAGATTCGCAAGCCAGCGCCGACCTTGGCTGCCGAACCGGCCCCAGTCGACGGTCTTGATCTGGATTGCGTTGGCCAGGATCTTCGACAGATTTCTTGGAGTGCTCCAGCGCCTTGGCCGGGTTCCCGAGACGGCGATGGATGTTGCTGAGGCCGTTGTTGCATCCCGCCTCGACCATGAAGTCACCCGCACGATGGCCGGCTCGCGCACCGCTCTCGAAGGCTGGGATGGCCTTATCGAGCGCGCCGAGTTGCAGGTACGCCGAGCCAAGCCGGGCGAGGGCGTTGCCCAGGTGGTGAGCGTTTCCGGATCGCTCAGCCACCCCCACGGCCTTCTGGCTGGCATCCAGCGCGTCCTGGAGGCGACCGAGGGCAAACGCCGACATGACGGCATTGCTGTATGCCACGGCCGCGTTGGCGAACTGCCCCCGCTGTTCGAGGTCAGCGCCCATCCGGAGATAGGCGGGCAGGGCCTCGCGGGCAGTCTCGATCCGGTACGCGGCCTCTTGGCCGGATATGTATTCAAGCGGGAACCGCTGCTCGTCGGTGGTCGCGCAGCCGGCGAGCGCCAAGAGGGCTGCTCCGACAAGCAGAACCAGGGCAGGGATCGAGGGGGTGCCTGAGTCCAGCGAGGACCCGAGAGGCCAGTCGCGATGAGCCGAGAAGCCGGGCTGCCTCATGCTCAATTCCCCATGGTCGGCGACCACGACGGAGCATCCAGGGTGAAGGGCTTTCGTTCGTTCCTAGCGTTTGGTTCCATGATTGTCAAGAAGGAAGAAAGGCCGTATGCGCGGGAATGCGCTGGGGGGGTCGCGTCATCCTCCGCTGCGCCGCCTCGGCCCGGTGTCCAAGCGCCTGCGGCGGTCGCCAGGTGAGGTGGCGAGTGATCGCCCCCTTGCCCTGGGTCCCGGGATAGCGCCGCCCGCCGCCGCGCTCGCTGCACCACCCTGTTGGGCGTGCTGCTCGCTGCGGCCGCCCGATGGCTCAACCGACTGACTGGCCGCGTTCACTGATGTTCTGGTGGAATGTGGCCAGGTTGGGAGTCATGCGTCCAGCGTGGGAGCGCAAGGGAGATCGCGGCGAGGGGATCTCCGGGCATCCCGGGAATCTTCCCCCCGGCACCGAAATGCAGGGGGGGTCGGCGGGGCTTATTCCCGGGCCCATACTATCCCGCTTCCCCCCGAGGACCGAACCGTGGCGCTCCAGCCTGGATCTACGCCCAGACCCCAGTGTGAATGAGGACGAACGGCAGTGGAGAGCGTCTGGACGGAAGAGAACGCCTCAGCGCTCTTTAGATAGGGCATTCAGGCGCTCGATCGCCGCTTTGTCTCCGAGCGATGCCGCTTTCTTGAACCATTTTATGGCCTCCGCTTGGTCCGCGGCCACCCCAATACCGTTCTGATACATCGTGCCGAGGATTCTCATCGAGTCAACGTCTCCGGCTTCTGCGCTCTTACGTATCCAGAGGACCGCCTCGGCTTCGTCCTTCGCCACGCCCCAGCCACTCGCGTACATGATGCCCAGATTCCTCATCGCCAAGGTGTTGCCGGCCTCGGCGCTCTTGCGATACCAACCCACCCCCTCGGCCTCGTCCTTGCCAACCCCTACGCCGTTCGCGTATGCGAAGCCGAGATCGTTCATCGCAACGTCGTTTCCAGCCTCAGCGCCCTTACGGAACCAGACCACAGCCCCGGCCTCATCCTTTGGAACGCCGAGGCCGTGCAGATACGCAAGACCCAGATTGTGCATGGCCAGGCCCTTCCCCCCGTCGGCGGCCTTCCGGTACCACCGCAGCGCTTCCGCTTCATCCTTCGGGACACCCCAACCGTTCGCGTACGCCAAGCCCAGATCGTTCATCGCATCGGTGTTTCCTCCGTCAGCACTCTTCCGGTACCACCGCAGCGCTTCCGCCTGGTCCTTGGTGACGCCCCAGCCGTTCTGGTACATCAGGCCCAGATCCCTCATCGCCAAGGTGTTGCCGGCCTCAGCGGCCTTCCGAAACCAACGAGCCGCCTCGGCGTCGTCCTTAGTGAGGCCGTATGAGCCATTGTGGAACGCCAGGCCCACATTCCGGAGTGCCACCATGTTTCCCGCGTCAGCGCTCTTCCGGACCCATCGCTCGGCCTCAGCGTCGCTCTTCGGGACACCCCAACCGTTCGCGTACGCCAAGCCCAGATCGTTCATCGCATCGGTGTTTCCTCCGTCAGCACTCTTCCGGTACCACCGCAGCGCTTCCGCCTGGTCCTTGGTGACGCCCCAGCCGTTCTGGTACATCAGGCCCAGATCCCTCATCGCGGAAAAGCTCCCGGCCTCCGCGCCCTTCAGATTCCACCGCACCGCCTCGGCTTGGTCCCTGGGCACGCCCAACCCGCCCCCGTAGAAAGTGCCAAGACGCCACATCGCCTCGGCCGGGCCCTTCCGAGCTGCCTCCCGCAATAAGGGTAATGCGGAGGCCCAATTGGACGCACTGATGTACTCCTTCGCCCGTTCGAGTTCGTCCCTGGGGGCGCTCGGTGTCTGTGACCCCTCTGTCCGTTCAGGTTTCTCGGGCACTTCCAGCTGAGGCGTAACGGGACGGTCACCGCGGCTCGCGGTGGATGCACCACCTGGGAGCGTAGTGAACGAGAAGTCGCCGATTAGTGACGACGCCTCCCACGGCACCTGCTGGCCGTTAGTCTGTTTCGAGACCGATTGTCGTACTCGCTTGAAGACATCCTCGATCTTGAGCCCAGGGACCTTCATCGCCTTCAACAGTTCAGACGTGTAGAGTCCGTTGGGCCCTTCACCGTCCTGGGCCACCTTGCCGGGCGCAGTCGCGTACGCGATAAGCGTCCCGATCGGGGCGTCGATGGAGGCGAGGCCGTGAGTCGGGCTCCGAAAGCTACGGCTGAATGGGTCATCACGACAGGCGTCGAGAATCACGATGTTGAGCCGGTTTCGCGCGGTGTCCATGCGAGAGAGCACGTAGTCAACATCCAGTGCCTCGACCGCGACCTCGGCGTCTCCCTGGATGACTGCATCCACCGGCACCATGTAGTTCCGTCCGTTCACCTGGACACCGTGCCCGGCATAGTAAAAGACACCGACACCCCCATCTCGCAGCTGATTGCCAAACTCGATAATCGCTCGTCGCAGGTCCCTGTAGGAGACATCTTCGTAGAGGAGCACATCGAACCCAAATGACCGGAGTGTCGTGGCCATCGCGCGCGCGTCGTTCACAGGGTTCCGCAGCGGGGCGGAGGAGTATCGGCTGTTTCCGATCACCAACGCGAGCCGGCTCTCGCCCGCCACCGACTCACGGTCTTGGGAGAAAGCTGGCTGAAGGGCGCTCAGCAGCAGGGCGATCCATACGGTTACGGCAACAGCTCTCTTCAGGACGATCCTTCTGAGACCTGCCTGCAGCCGGTGCGTTTCAAGCGATTTTAGCGAGCTCATGGAGTTCCGACACGCCTCATCGGGGCGCCGACATATGTCTCGAAATGAACCCTTGAACTTCATTCACTCCGATCGCAAGATTCAGTCCAGGCGCGGCCACTTGTAAATCCGCGCTGGGATTCTGACTCAAGGTGCTCACGGTTGACGAGCCGACGATGACTCCGATCAAGTGGCCGTCCGACGTAAGTAGCGGACCGCCAGAGTTACCAGGGTTTACCGGCGTTTGAGTTTGGACGACAGTGCTCTCGACTGCTGAATCCGAAAGTCGAAAATTGGATCTAACCCCACTGACGATCCCCGTCGTGATGCTCCACAACAACCCTAAGGGATGGCCAATGACGACTGCGTCATCGCCCGGCCTAACGGCATCTACTGACCCCAACGCAATTGGCCGCACTGCTTCAGGCACATCTCGAAACACAAGGAGCGCGAGGTCGCGACTTGGATCGCTCGCGATAATAACCCCTAGCCGGGTGACGTTCCGAAGAGTTGAGCACCACACTGATCTCTCGGCCGTCGTCAAGCACTGAAAGACTCGCGACGCGTCAAATTTGGTGGTTGCCAGGCCAGGCTCGTAAAATACCAGCACAGCGAAGCGAGTGTTCTTCTCTTCATTGATGAATGGAGAGGTAACAACGTGGTGATTGGTCACGAGCAGGGCGGCGCCGGTTTGCTGGTTGGTGCGAAGGACCACTGAGCTCCCGATGCCATCCTGGGTTATCACCAGCGGGACCGCCGATACAGTCTCGCGAAAGAGGTCTCGAAGGCTGCGAGAGGGTTCCCTGGGCCACTTGGCAGACGGATCGACGTGCCGCTCGGCGAGAACCGTCGCGACGCGCTGGGAGACAGCTCGAGGAATCTCGTCCGCCGCCGCAGCCTCTGAGATTCCGGCAGCCGCCAACCAAAGCCCAACTGTGGCCGCCGCTATTATCCCCCGGCGTCCAAGTAAGAAGCTCACCGCGGTTTTCCTGCGCATAGCTCCCGCCGGCCGACTGCCTGGTCAAGGCGGGCTTTCAATTATTGCCCAGGGACCCGATCCAGGGGGATGGCTGCCTTCCCTGTGGGCCGGACGTTGGCGATGCGCGAATGCTATGCCCCTGCCTTGCGCCTGTCAAGATGGACTGCTGGAGCGGAAGAGGAACAAGGGCCGTCGCGGCCCGTTATGCGCGGTAGGAAATGCCGTGGGCGAGCATTCCCGCGAGACGGGGATGAGGCCGGGAGGCTCGGAAAGGAGCCTATCGCTAACGGGCTGTCACGTCAAGGGACACGCATGAACCGGCAGAGTCGAGTTGCGCTTGCCTCCGCTCTTGGCCCGGGCTCGCGGGAGGGTGGAATGTTTCAGCCCGCGGGAGTGCCGTGCCACGCCACGCGAGTGAAAAAACCCGGCGAGTATGCTAGAGTGAATTCATGGAAGGTGGCCCTCGGTCGCCGCACGAGGACGGCGTGCCGCCGCGGTTCCTGGCCGATGCGATGCTCGGCCGGCTGGCGCGGTGGCTGCGCATCCTGGGGTATGATGCCGAGTACTTTCCCGGCGAGGACGACGAGCTCATCCGCCGGGCGCGGCACGAGGGCCGTGTCCTCTTGACCCGGGACACCCGCCTCCTCCAGCGCTATTCCGCAGGAGTCCGTCCGCCTCCGGCGGGTACGGACCCGCTGCCGCACCTTTTCATCGAGAGCGATCACGTGATGGAGCAGCTTCGCCAGGTGGTGGCGGCACTCCGTCTGAATCCCGCGGCCCCGCCCGCGCGCCGCTGCTCCTGCTGCAACGCGGTGCTGGAGCCACGCGACAAGGCCGAAGTGGTCGGTCGGGTCCCCGAGTTCGTGTGGAGCCACCACCAGGCGTTCTGGGCCTGCCCGCGCTGCCAGCGGATCTACTGGGCCGGCACCCATCGCCAGCGGATGGAGGAAGCGATCAAGGCCCTGTGCCGGTGAGAACGGTTCGGCTGTTCGGGAGTTCAGGAACAGCCGAACGCCTTTGAGCGGATATAACAGGATGCCGAAGCCGTTCCGTGTGGTCTTCATGGGAAGTCCGGCGTTTGCCGTGCCATCGCTCACGAGGCTCCTGGACGAAGGGCACACGCTTGCACTCGTGGTGACGCAGCCGGATCGGCCGGCCGGCCGGGGGCAAGAACTGCGCCCGCCACCGGTGAAGGTGGCGGCAGAGCGGCGCGGCCTTCCTCTCCTCCAACCCGAAAAACTGAATGACCCGACTGTCGTGCAGCAGCTCGGCGCCGCGCGGCCCGACGTGATCGCGGTGGTTGCCTTCGGGCAGTTTTTACCGCGGGCGGTGCGCGAACTGCCGCTGCTCGGCTGCGTGAACGTGCACGCTTCCCTGCTCCCGAAATACCGAGGCGCTGCGCCCATCAACTGGGCGCTGATGGCGGGGGAGGCCGAGACGGGCGTGACCATCATGCGGGTCGAGGAGGGAATGGACACGGGGGCCATGCTGCTCCAGCGGGCCATCCCGATCGCGCCCGAGGACGACGCCGGGACGCTGCACGACCGCCTGGCCGACCTCGGGGCCGCGGCCCTGGCCGCGGCCCTGCAGATGCTGGCGCGAGGCGAGGCGGTCTGGACGCCCCAGAACGAGGCCGAGGCGACCCAGGCGCCCAAGATCCGCGACGAGGACTGCCGGCTGGACCTCGCCAGAGACCCCGCGGCTTTCGTGAACGGGGTGCGCGGCCTGTCGCCGGCCCCGGGCGCCTATCTTTTGTGGAGCGGGCAGCGACTCAAGGTCCTGCGGGCGGAGAAGCGACCGGAGGCTGGACCGCCGGGCGCGATCCTTCGCATCGAGGGCCGGACCCTCGTGTGCGGAACGGGGGCCGGCGCGGTGGCGCTCTGCGAGGTTCAGCCGGAGGGGAAGCGTCGAATGACGGGGGCCGAGTTTGCGCGGGGCCAGCGCCTCCGGGTGGGAGATCGGCTTGCCTAGGCTCGAGGCGGCGAGCGGGAGAACCGGCGAATCGGTGAGGCGGAGAATCGGGGAAACGAAGAAACGGAAACCGAGGGGCGTTGCCCCGATTCCCCGGTTCGCCGGTTCCCCGGTTCCCCGACCGGAGGGGGAGGACCCCCGGGCGCTGGCGCTGGAGATCCTCCTGCGGGTGGAAGCGACCGACGCCTACGCCAACCTCCTCCTGGATGCGCGCCTCGGCAAGAGCGGGCTTGCGGGAGCGGACCGCGCTCTGGTCACCGAGCTCACCTACGGCGTTCTCCGCTGGCGGGGCAAGCTGGACTGGATCCTGTCTCAGGTCTCGGACCGGCCGGTCACGGCGCTGGATCCTCCCGTCCGCGAGGTCCTTCGGCTCGGGGCGTACCAGCTCTGCTGTCTCACGCGCATCCCCGGCTTTGCTGCGGTGGATCAGGCGGTGCGCCTGGCGCGCCGGGCGGGTGCGGGAAGGAGCGCGGGCTACGTGAATGCGGTCCTGCGCTCGGTGGCCCGGCGGCGCGACTGGCCCGCGCCCGACCCGTCGGCAGACCCGCGGGGCTACTGGGAAACGGCGGGATCGCATCCGCGCTGGCTGGTGGAGCGATGGGTGGCGCGGCTGGGCCCCGAGGATGCGGGACGATTCATGGAGGCCAACAATGCGGCGCCGGCGGTGACGGTCCTGGCGAATCCGCTCAAGGCGAAGATCGAAGATATCCGCCGCGTCCTGACGGAGGCCGTTTCCGACGTCGTCCCCGGCCGGTGGGTTCCCGGGGCGTTCTCGATGCGGCGAGCGGGAAGTCCGTCCGACCTGCCGGGCTTCGCCTCGGGTTGGTTGATCCCCATGGACGAGGCGGGGGCCCTGCCGGTGCTGGCCCTGGACCCCTTGCCGGGACAGCGGGTGCTGGATGCCTGCGCCGGGGGCGGGAGCAAGAGTGCGCTGATCGCCGCGCGGGTCGGATCTGCCGGCGAGGTCGTGGCTCTGGATCGGAGCCCGCGAGCCGTGCGGCGCCTGGAAAGGGCGATCCGGCGGCTGGGACTCGCTGCGGTGCGGCCGCGCCTGGCCGATGCGCGGACGGCGGGGACCGAGTGGCCCGGCCAGTTCCCCCGGGTCCTGCTGGATGCGCCGTGCACCGGCCTGGGGACGATCCGCCGCCGGCCGGAGATCCGGTGGCGGCGCCGGGCGCAGGATCTGCTCCGGGCGGCGACGCTCCAGCGCGAATTGCTCGAAGGACTCGCTGGAGCAGTGGCGGCGGATGGCCTCCTGGTTTACAGTACGTGCAGTCTGGAACCGGAGGAGACGGACCACGTGGTCGCCGCATTCCTGGCCGCCCATCCAGAGTTTCGGTTGGATGATCCTCGGACGACCCTGCCGCAGGCAGGCGATCTCGTGGACGGCCAGGGGTACCTGCGGACCTGGCCCCATCGCCACGGGACGGATGGGTTCTTCGTCGCGCGACTTCGCCGGATACGCTGATGCCCCGTTACCGCCGTGCGCCGTCACGATTGTATCGTTTCACCGTCAGCCTGGTGAAGGCTGCGGCCATCCTCGCCGGCCTGTTCGCCCTGGGGCTGGTTTCGGCATACGTGGCCATGCAGCTGGTCATGGAAAAGGATCGCGTCGAGGTTCCGCGCGTGGTGGGCGTGGATTCCGTCGCCGCCGGCCAACTGATCAGAGAGGCGGGGCTCACGCCGCGCGTGGTCGCCGAGGAATTCAGTGACAAGGTTCCCAAGGGCCACGTCGCCACCCAACGCCCGAGCGGCGGCGCCTGGGCCAAGATCGGCAGCGAGGTGCGCCTGTTCCTCAGCCGGGGGACGGATCAGACTGGAGGTCCCCAACGTGGCAGGCGGCACGCTGCCCCAGGCCCAGCGAAGCTTGGCCGAGGCCGGCTTGACCCTCGGAAAGGTCACGGCGATTCACTCGGATGCCCACGCCCGGGAGACGATCATCGCTCAGGACCCGCCCGCCGGCGCGCCGGCCATTCGCGGCACGACCGTGAGACTTTTGCAGAGCCTCGGCCCGTGGGAAGAGATGGTGACGATGCCGGACCTGCGCGGCCGCGAGATGGTCACGGCCGTGAACCTGCTGCGCGAGCTCCAGGTGGAGGCCCGCGTGAGCTTCGAGAGCTCGGTCTCGCGCCAGGGCCAGGTCATCGCGCAGGATCCGCCGCCGGGGGCCCGGGTGAAGGTCGGCGGGTGGGTGAGGATCACCGTGGGGGATTGAGGAATGCGGAATTCGGAATGCGGAATGGAAATCTGACGAAGAGCGATGGGTCGTGCTGCGCGGAATCACGAGACATTCCACATTGGGAGGAGGAGGCATCATGGTCAAGATCGCGCCGTCGATCCTGTCGGCGGATTTTGGAGCCCTGGCCGAGGACATCGCCAAGGTCGAGGCCGAGGCGGATCTGTTGCACGTGGACGTGATGGACGGGCACTTCGTCCCCAACCTCACCATCGGCCCGCTGGTGGTGGAAGCGGTCCGCCGGCGGACGCGGGTGCCGCTGGACGTGCACCTGATGATCCAGAACCCCGAGCGGTACATCGCCGCGTTCGCCCAGGCGGGGGCCGGCTATCTCACCGTGCATGTCGAGGTCTGCCCGCATCTGCACCGGACCATTCAGCAGATCCGCGAGGCCGGCGCGAAACCCGGTGTGGCCCTGAATCCCTCCACCTCGCTCCACACGGTGGAGCACGTTCTGGACCAGGTGGACCTGGTCCTCCTCATGTCGGTGAACCCCGGCTTCGGGGGGCAGTCCTTCATCCCCTTCGTCCTCCAGAAGATCGAAGAGCTGGCGCAGCGGCTGCGGCAGACCGAGCCGCGGCCGGAGCTGGAGGTGGACGGCGGGATCAAGATCGAGAACTGCCGGGCCGTCGCCGATGCCGGAGCGACGATCCTGGTGGCGGGGTCGGCCATCTTCGGCGCGCCCGACCCGCGGGCCGCCATCAAGAAGATGCGGGGGCAGGTCGCGTAGCGGCGCGCCGCCTGGGCGCGGGCCTTGCCCATCGTGGTGTCGCTGGCGCCAATGCCTGGGCTGTCTGGTGATATCGGCAAGGGGAGAGGGGGTGATCGGTCGTGAGCGTCCGGCAACTTCCCATCCCACCGCACTTTAATCCCGACACGGTCGGGAAAGTCTGGCGCGTACCTTACCAGCAGCGGGCCGAGGAAGCGGCGGCGTGGGCCAAGCGTTACGACGTGCCGCCCGCCGCATCCGACAGGAAATGCGTGTGTCTTGTGATCGTCGACTGCCAGAATACGTTTTGCATCCCCGACTTCGAGCTCTTTGTGGGCGGCCGGTCGGGCACAGGCGCGGTGGAGGATAACGTCCGGCTGTGCCGGTTCATCTATCAGAATCTAGGTCTCATCACCGAGATCGTTCCAACCATGGACACGCACACCGGCATCCAGATCTTCCATCCCATATTCTGGATCAACGACGCGGGAAAGCACCCGAGCCCAAACACGGTCATCTCTCTGGCGGACGTCGAGAGAGGGGTCTGGAAACCCAACCCGGCTGTGGCCCCCAGCGTGATGGGGGGTGATGTCCAGAGGCTGCGGCGCCATGCGGTGCACTACGTGACGAAGTTGACTGAGCGGGGAAAGTACCCGCTCATGGTGTGGCCGTACCATTCCATGCTCGGCGGGATCGGCCACGCGCTCGTCTCGGCCGTCGAGGAGGCGCTCTTTTTCCACTGTGTGGGGCGGGGCAGCCAGACCCACTTTCAGATCAAGGGCGGCAATCCACTGACCGAGCACTACTCGGTGCTCCACCCGGAGGTCCGAGAAGGCCCGGACGGCGAGCCGATCGCCGAAAGGAGCGCCGGCTTTCTCCAGCGACTGTTGGGCGCTGACTTGGTGATCGTCGCGGGCCAGGCCAAGAGCCACTGCGTGGCCTGGACCATCGATGACTTGCTCACGGAGGTCCGGGCCCAGGATCCGAAGCTGGTCGAGAAGGTCTACCTGCTGGAGGATTGCACGTCGCCGGTCGTCGTTCCCGGTGTCGTGGACTTCACCGACCAATCGAACGCGGCCTTTCGGCGGTTCGCCGGCGCGGGGATGCACGTGGTGCGGTCGACCGACCCGATTTTCACCTGGCCGGGGGTCGGCCTCTGAGCGGTCCCCTTCGACCGGTCTCTGTCTCCTTGGCTATCGGCTTTCGTCGCTGTTGCTGCCCCTTCCCCCGAGGGACCGGCAACGAGATCACAACGAACGGTTCACTCCCTGTCGCTATCCCTGTCCCTGTCGTCCTATATCCCGGCCGGCAACTTCACGCCGAACCGCTCGGCCACGGTCCGGAGATTCCGGACTGTTCCCTCGGGCAGGGGAATGCCGCCGCGCAACCGCTCTGCGTGCACCTTGTCTTCCGGCTCTCCCGGGACCAGCACCTCCTTCACGCCCTCGGCCGGCGGGAGACCCTTCAGTCCGTCGATGAGGGTGTCCACGTGTGCCTTATAGGCTTCAAGGTCAGTGAAGGTCCCGACGTCCACGGCCGCCACGACGCTGTTCTGGCGGTGATCCCTCGCGCCCGGTTTGCCCTGGAGCGCAGGGGTCAGCAGGGGATTTCCCACAAAGAGGCTGGAAAGGCATTCGAACATCAGGGCCAGCCCCGATCCCTTGTATCCCCCTGCGGGCATCAGGATGGCCGCCAGCTTGGGATCGGTGGTGGGTTTTCCTTCCTTGTCCAGGGCCCAACCCTCCGGAATTGGAGCACCTTTGTCGATCGCCAGATTGATCTTCCCGCCCGCCGCGACGCTGGTGGCCATATCCAGGATGAGCGGGCGGTGCCGGTTCCCCGGCACGGCGATGGCGATGGGGCTGTTGTGGACCCCCACGGCCCGGGCGCCATGCGGTGCCATGTTGGGAGGGTTGCAGACCAAGGCGATGCCCGCCATGCCCTCCTTGGCCGCCATCAGCGAGTAATACCCCATGGCCCCCTGGTGCATGGTGTTTCGGATGATGGCCCAGCCGATACCAACCTGCCTTGCCTTCTCCATCACCCGCTTCATGGCCAGCACCGTGACCACGGGGCCGGGGGCAAAGTCGGCGTCGATGAGCAGGGTGGCCGGCGTTTCCTTCTGGATCTGGATGTTCGGCTTGGGCTTCATCTGGCCTTTGTCCACGAGCTGCACATACCAGGGAATCCGCAGGACGCCGTGGGAGTCCACCCCGCGCAGATTGGCCCACACGAGGACATCCGCCTGCGCCTCAGCCCCTTCGGGGGTAAAGCCCACGCGGGCGAACACTTCCTGGCTGAATTGCTTCAACGCATCCCAGGCAACGCGAACGTCCTTGGAAGCCATCACTTTTCTCTCCTTGTCATGTGAGGGTTATCGGATGCCTGATCCTTTCGGTCAGCTCGCCGAGGGGGACCAGAGGCTCCCCGTCTTCAGCCTCTACGCCAAGACGAAACGTGTGGAGAGTCTGAGACATCCTCGAAATGCTTACGCATGTGAATCACACCAGGCACTGTCAGGTCGGCCATACGCGGCCTCGCAGCGGCATGAAGGCAATACCAATAAGCCGGAGGCGAAGTCAAGGGGAAATTCCACCCGACAGGGCCGTGGCAAAGCGCGCAGGCACGCAAACCCGCGATACGAAGTTGACAGGGGGAAGCAGTACGTCTAACATGGCATGATAAGATATGATCCTTCGCCGCGGGAGCCTTTTCGAGAGAGAGATGCGAAATACAAGGCAGCGATCGACAGGCTGGTGGGCGGTCTTCCTCTTCGCCTGTCTAGCAATGGCTATCTACATTGCCTTTGATCTGCTGGACCTGGACGGGACGAACCTGCGCGATCGGGGCGGCGGCGCCGCAATTGCGGCAGAGTCACCATCGGCCGAGACGGACCGGCTTCTCTCCCATAGATTATCGACTGGAGGGGCCCAGGACCCTATCGCAATCCATCCGGAGTCCTTACTCACCGGTGACCTCCCTCAGCCTTCGTTCCATGGATCCCTCGACGGCGCAATCGCCCGGCGCGGCGGGATCCGCCCGCGCGCACACCTCTCCCGCGATACTTCCTCCGCAGGTTCCCTGATCGGGGACCCTGCCTTGCGCTGTCCATCCGGGCTGGATCGGGTGGGCTGATCTCGTTTTTCTCCGTTCATCTACCCTGAAATTCGGCCGTGCTATTCTGTTCGGCAACCGGCATGTTTCCGTTGACTCCGGCGAGGAGATTCCGGGCGCGTCATCCGACGCGGTAGAAAGGAGGCATCTGATGGGAGGCTTGGGATTTCCTGAATTGATTGTGATCTGCATCATCGCACTGCTGGTCTTTGGCCCGAAGAAGTTGCCCGACGCAGGGAAGGCGCTGGGCCAGGCGATCCGGGGGTTCAAGGCGAGCATGGAAGGAAAGGACGAGCCCCAGGCCGACGCAAAAGCCATCCAGGCCCATGCAAGCTGCCCGGGCTGTGGAAAGCCCGTCGAAGGGGATGCACCGTTCTGTATCCACTGTGGGCGTGCCTTGGCGGGCGCCCAGCAGAGCCGGGCCGCATAGACCCAAATCGCATGGCTGTCCGACGCGATCGGGCCGGGCAGCGGGATGGCATGGGTCCCTCGGAAAGCCCGGCCACCCGGGTGATCCTCCTCCCTGCAGTGAGTTCCTGCCGGGAGAGTCCTCTGGCACGGGGGACATCGGCATCTAGGCGCGGGTGGATGTGAATGGAAAAAACGAAGGTAATGTCGCTCATTGAGCACCTGACGGAGCTCCGGACGCGGCTGATCAGGTGTTTCTTCGCGCTCATCATCGGGATGGGGGTGGCCTGGCATTTTTCCACCGACCTCTTGACCTTTGTTGAAAGGCCCCTGACCGGGCATACCTATCTCGTCGAGATAAAGGCCAAGGTGTATGAAACGGTGAAGAAGCGCTACCCGAATGTCTATGACCGCTACAGACTGGGGAATGACCTCACCCCGGCGCCCAAGGAAGACCGGAAGCTGAATTACAGCGCCCCGCTCGAGCCTTTCTTCGTGCAGATCAAGATCTCCATGATCGCCGGAGCGGTCCTAGCGCTCCCGGTGATCCTTCACCAGCTCTGGCTCTTCATTGCCCCAGGCCTGACGCGGAAGGAAAAGCAAATGGTCCTTCCCTTTGTGACGGCGGGGACGGTCAGCTTCTGCATCGGGGCCCTGTTCTTCCTGCTAATCATCTGGCCGGTCATCATCAATTTTTCCCTCTCGTACGAGCAGGAGGGGCTCCGAAGCTGGTTCAACCTCACTATGTACATCAACTTCTGCCTCCGGCTCATCCTGATCTTCGGCCTGGTCTTCGAGCTGCCGATCGTCGCCGCAATCCTGGCCCGCGTCGGTCTCATCACGGCCCAGTTTTTGGCAAAGCAGCGGAAGTTCGCCGTCCTGGCGAGCGCCATCGTGGCGGCCTTTCATGCCGATCTGGTGACGATGTTCGTGGTGTGGCTCCCGCTCTATTTCATGTACGAGGTGAGCATCTGGGTGGCGCGCATCTTCGCGAGGAAGAGGAGCACGGTCGTCACGCCCGTGCCGGCGTGAGGAGGGGGAGGAGGTCGTTCATCTGCGCTGATAGCGCCCCAGGAGTTCTGCCCGTCCCAGCACGTGCCCCTCAATTGCCTTCAGCAGATCCACCTTGACCTTGCGTGGCGGAAGGGTGATCTGCGCATCGAGGGCGTAGAGCCTGAAGAAATAGCGGTGTGCCGGCCCCCTGGGTGGGCACGGGCCTCTGTACCCAACCCGCCTGAAGTCGTTCACCCCCTGCCTCCCGATGTCAGCAACGGTGTCCGTGGCTGGCAGACCTTCAGAGAGCTTCCGCAGCGTTGGCGGCATCCCATATAACACCCAATGGACCCAGGTCCCTCCCGGTGCATCGGGATCGTCGGTGATGAGTGCGAATTCCTTGGTCCCTGCCGGTGGATCGGTCCAGCCGAGGGCCGGGGAGACGTCCGGGCCGTCGCACGTGTACTTCATCGGGATCTCTCCGCCCGGCGAGAAGGCGGTGCTTTGAAGCTCGAAGGCCTTGGCGGGACGCCCCGCCACCAGGATCAACAAGCCGGCGAAGACTCGAACGACCCACCGCCGCGCAAGGGAGGACATTCCAGCCCGCCCAATGCATTTTTTAAGCAGCATGACTTCACCCACCTCCCGAAGTGGTTCTTGTCCAGCGGGCGATGGGGTCAACGACCGCCGGCTCAAGACCGAGGAAGCCGTGATAAGGCAGGCCCTCGCAGGGGGCCGAGCGAGGGGTGTCGCCGCCCTCGAAGGTGAGGAGCCGGACTTTGGGGGCGCGTTTCAATCGCTGCAGCGATCAACTCTGCGCGCAGCGGAAGCCGATGACTGGCCTCTGGGTGGTGGGTTCAAGCCCCCACCGGACGGTGGTGCGCAGGGCGCCCGGCCTGAATCGCCAGCCGCCGCCACGGACAACACGCAGCCCCGGCGCCGCGGGGTCCTCTCGCCCGTCGGTGGCGACGTAGGGGTATGGCCTCTCGAGGCTGCTGGTCCACCCCCAGACGTTACCGGCCAGATCCAGGACGCCAAAGGGCGACGCGCCGGCCGGATATGAGCCCACGGGCGCTGTGGTCTGCCCCCCGTTGTTCCCCTCGAAGCGAGCCCGGCTCGGGTCCCAGGTATCACCCCAGGGGTACCTGCGACCATCCGTCCCACGGGCGGCGTACTCCCACTCCGCCTCCGTGGGGAGGCGCTTTCCGGCCCAGCGGCAGTAGGCCACTGCGTCCTCCCAGGTGACGTGGACCACGGGGTGGTCCTCCTTGCCCTGCGCCGCCATCAGCAGCGCCGGCCGGGGTCTGAATCCAGCCGCCCTGGCGAACTGGACGAACTGCGTGTTCGTGACCTCGGTCCGGTCCACCCACAAGGCTGGCAGACTCACCGGATGTCCGGGCCTCTCGTTCGGCAACCCCTCCCCGTGCGTGTCCCCCATGGTGAAGGTGCCGGCGGGGATATACACCATTTCCGCGTTGTCCCCGCCCCGTCGCTGGATGGTGCCCGGTCTCGGTCGGCGGGCTTCCTCCTGTTGTGCCGCCTTCCGCCTGACGGCCTCCTCGTCCGCTTTTCTCTGCTGCGCCTCGATGGCGGACTGTTGCCGGGCGAGCAGGGCCTTCGCCTCTTCGATCCGCTTCTTCTCGGCCGCCAATTGGTCTGCCTCCGCCTTGCGCTGGGCGCCTTCCTCGACGGCCTTCTGGCGCGCCGCCTCCTCGGCCGCAGCCCTGGCTTTCGCCGCGGCATCGTCCACGGCCCGTGAGACGGGAGGGGCAGAGGAGGGAGCAGGCGGCTGCTCGGGCGTGCGCAGGCGCAAGGCCGGAAAGAGCGCGAGCCCTGCTACGGCCGCGCCAGCGGCGAGGAGCCAGGGCCACAGCGGCCTGCGGGCGCGCTTTTGAGGGCGGACCCTCGAAGGCGTGGGGATCTTGGCGGTCGCAGTCAGCGCTGACTCCGCAGAGAGGGGGACGCCTTCCGCCGCCCTGCGAAGGTCCCGGGCCAGATCGGCGGCCCGCGGATAACGGCGGGAGGGATCCTTGACCAGGGCTTTCCTCAGGCAGATATCCAGGCCGGCGGGAAAGGCGGGGTTCAAACGTCGGAGGGGGGTCGGCTCCTCGTGAATGATGCGGTAAATGACAGTGCTGATCGTCTCCCCGGGGAAGGCCCTTTCCCCGCTCAGCAGTTCGTAGAGGACGGCCCCCAGGGAGAAGATGTCCGAGCGACCGTCCAGCGTGAGACCGGAGATCTGCTCGGGGGACATGTAGCTGGGCGTCCCCAGGGACTGGCCGGTCTGGGTGGTGTCTGTCCCGGTAATGCGGGCAATGCCGAAGTCGGTGACCTTGGCGACGCCGTCCCGGGTCAGGAGGATATTGGCGGGCTTGACATCCCGGTGGATGATCCCGTGCCCATGAGCGTAGTCGAGGGCCTGGGCAACGTGCTCCCCGATGGTCAGGGCCTCATCCAGGGGAAGGGGACGGCGCGTGCGCAGGATCTGATCGAGGGACTGGCCCTCGATGAACTCCATGACCAGGTAGTCCCGGCCCTGGTCCTCGCCCACATCGTACACCGTGACGATATTGGGGTGGGCCAGACGGCCGGCCGCGCGGGCCTCGCGTTGGAAGCGTTCCCGGCGCTGGCGGATCTGCGTCGGGTGGAGACCTTCGGCCGGGGCGATGACCTTGAGGGCAACCAGCCGGTCGATCTTCGGGTCGCGGGCCTTGTACACCACACCCATGGTGCCGCGACCCAGTTCCCCCAGGAGTTCGTAGCGGCCGAGGTATTCCACCGGCAAACCCTCTCCGTCGGGGCGTCAGGCCACAGCCGGCCGGGCGCTACTTGGTCTCCTTGGCTGCTGTGATCTCCTTGGATTCCACCTTGCCCGCGATGTAGCTCCGGCCCACCTCTACCCGGACCTTGTCGGCGATCTCCAGCTTGACGACGTGGTCGCCGCCGGCCACGATGGTGCCGAAGAGTCCCCCGGTGGTGACCACCCGGTCGCCGACCTTCAGGCTCTTCAGCAGGTCCTGGTGTTGCCGCGTCTTCTTCTGCTGCGGCCGGATCAGCAGGAAGTAGAAGACGGCGAACATCAGGAGCAGCGGGATGAAGACAGAGATCCCCCCGGGCGATCCGCCGCCCGGGGTCGGCCCCATGGCGTACGCAACGTCAGTCATCGGTGCGTGTCTCCTGTGCCTGCTTCGAGGTTGACGGATCGGAGGCCATCTGTGCCAGGCATTCCGCCTTCCACGCGGGGAAGGTCCCGACCTGGATGGCCTGCCGCGCCTGGCGCATCAACTCCGCATAATAGTGCAAGTTGTGGATGGTATTCAAGCGAAGACCGAGGATTTCGTCCGCCACGTACAGGTGCCGCAGGTAGGCCCGGGAAAAATGCCGGCAGGTGTAGCAGGAACAGGCCGGGTCCACCGGGCGCTCGTCCCGGGCGTAGGCGGCCCCCTTGATGTTCAGGCGGCCCGTGCCGGTGAAGAGGCCGCCATTCCTGGCGTTCCGGGTGGGCAGGACGCAATCGAACATGTCCACGCCGCGGGCGACCGCCTCCAGGAGGTCCTGCGGTGTGCCGACACCCATGAGGTAACGGGGCGATTCGGGGGGCAACAGCGCAGTCGTGTCCTCCACAACCCCGTACATCTGCGCCGCTCCCTCGCCGATCCCCAGGCCGCCCAGGGCGTAGCCCGAGAAGCCGGCCCGCACCGTCGCCTCGGCCGACCGGCTCCGCAGGTCGAGATGCGTCCCGCCCTGGATGATCCCGAAGAGCGCCGGCTCGGCCCCCTGATGAGCGATCCGGGAGCGCTCCGCCCAGCGGGCGGTGCGCTCCATGGAGGACCGATGGTACTCGTACTCCGCGGAGTGGGGCGGGCACTCGTCCAGGGCCATGAGGATGTCGGCCCCCAGGGCGAGCTGGATCTCGACGGCCCTCTCGGGGGTCAGGAGGTGCCGGGACCCATCCAGATGCGACTGGAACGTGACCCCGTCTTCCGCGATGTTCCTGAGACCGGCCAGACTCAGCACCTGGTAGCCGCCGCTGTCCGTCAGGATGGCCCGGTCCCATCCCATGAACCGGTGCAGGCCGCCGAGCGCCTGGATGACCTCATGTCCGGGCCGCAGGTAGAGGTGATAGGTGTTGCACAGGATCAGCGCGCAGTCTTCCTCGTGCAAGTCTCGCGGGTCCAGGGTCTTGACCGTGGCCTGCGTCCCGCAGGGCATGAAGACGGGGGTCTCCACCACGCCATGCGGGGTGGTCAATCGCCCCCTGCGGGCGCCGGTCCCCCTATCGGTTGCGAGGAGTTCGAAGCGCATGGGCCGGCCGGAACCGTTCGCGGGACACGGCGCGTCCCTCAGAGGATCAGCATGGCGTCGCCGTAGCTGTAGAAGCGGTAGCGCTCCGTGATGGCCTCGGCGTAGGCCCGCCGGATGGGTTCCAGGCCGGCGAAGGCGCACACCAGCATGAGGAGCGTGGACCGGGGCAGGTGGAAATTGGTGAGGAGCGCATCCACGGTCTGGAAGCGGTAGCCCGGGATGATAAACAGGTCCGCTTCGGCCTCACCGGCCCCAGCCGTGCCCGTCTCGTTGGCGGAGTGCTCCAGCGCGCGGACGCTGGTCGTCCCCACGGCGATCACCTGCCGGCCCTCGGCCTTGGCCGCCTTGATAGCGCGGGCGGTCTCCTCGGGGATGGTGTACCGCTCCATCTCCATCCGATGCAGGGATACGTCTTCGACCCGCACCGGCTGGAAGGTGCCGGGCCCGACGTGCAGGGTCACCGGATGTATCAGAGCGCCCAGCTCGCGGATCCGGTCGAGGAGCGCCGTCGTGAAGTGCAGGCCCGCCGTCGGCGCGGCCACCGCTCCCTCTTCTTGCGCGTAGACGGTCTGGTATCGCTCAAAGTCAGAGCCTAGGGCCGAGAGCCTAGAGCCGAGAGGTTTAGCGAGGTTCTCGACTCTCGGCTCTCGATTCTCGACTCTGCGTTTGATGTAGGGCGGCAGCGGCATCACCCCGTACGAGTACAGGATCACCCGCAGGTCCGCGTCCGGGGGAAGGCGCAGGACCCGGCGCCCGTGGATCCCTTGCGCGGCGACCGTCACCGCGAGATGGCCGCAGGCCAGGGTCAGTCGGCGTCCCTGCCGGGCCGGCTTCGCGGGCTTGACCAGCGCCTCCCAGCACTGCTCTTCGACGGGGCGCACCAGCAGGACCTCGACCGATTTTCCGTCCTCGAACGTCCCGAAGAGCCGGGCGGGGATCACCTTGGTGTCGTTCACGATCAGGATGTCGCCGGCCCGGAGGTACTCGGTGAGATCGGAGAATCGGCGGTGGTCTATCCGATTGGACCGCCGGTGCAGGACCAGGAGGCGCGAGGCATCTCGCTCGCTCGCGGGCTGCTGCGCGATGAGTTCGGGCGGCAGTTCGTAATCGAAATCGCTGAGCTGCATCTCTCTCTTACTGGCAATCTGGCAACTGGGCACTCTGGCAACCAGGCACTACGGATCTCCAGATTGCCTGATCGCCTGATTGCCCGGTTGCCTCCGTGTTGGTCGCTAGTGCGCCGAGACTCGCCTGGACGCGCCCGGCTCCTTCAGGCTGCCGATCTCTGCCAGCGGGTAATAGAATTTCAGGATCTCCTTGTGCTGGTAGGCCAGATCGGCCATCTCCTTGGCGCCCCACTGGCTCAGACCGACGCCATGCCCCCACCCCCGGCCGACGAACGTGAATCCCCCGGCGTCGGCGCGGACCTCGAAGTCCGTGCTGCGGATGACGTCGTTCCCCAGCGCCTCGCGGAAGAGCTTACCTTCCAGGGTCAGGGTTCCCCGGGTGTGCTGGACGGCGAGGCGGAGGATTCGCCCCGTCCGGCTGCGCGTCAAGACCTCGATGCGCAGGACGCGACCGACGGCGTAGCCGGCCCGCTGGAGGGCGCGCTCGACCTCCGCGGAGGAGAACCGCTCGACCCAGAAATCATAGGGGCAACTGAGGCTGAAATCGTCCTTCACCCCGACCACGGTATCGAAGTTCGGGCCGAACACGTCCAGGGCATCCTCCGTCGCCCCCCCCGAGCAGGAATGATGGAAGGCCGGAATGGGTTGCCCGCCGAAGGTCAGGATCTGCCCCCGGGTCGCCTGCACCGCCGCGTTGGTGCGGGGATCCTCTCCTGAGGCGCCCCCGTACACCTGGGACGCTGTCGTCGCCCGGAGATGGAAGAATTCCCCGAGGTTCTGCTCCATTTGGTAGACCGCATAGGTTCGAGCCGCGATGGCCATGGCCTTGGCCGCCTCGGCGGGCCAGCCCGGTGGGATCTCGTCCTTCAGAACACCCTGGAGGTAGTCCTCCAGGTCCACCACGTTCACGGCCGCCAGGCTTCCATTGAATCGCCGCACCTCCAGGCGGCCGCGGAAGGCTTGCCCCTCGAGGGCCACCGTGGGGAGGCGGCCCGGCCAGACGAGCAGCACGGAGGCCGACGTCCCAGTTTCCCGGATCACGACCCCCTGGCCCTTGAGGAGGAGGCGGAAGGCCTCGCCGCCTCCCCGCTGGGCCAGGATGCGCCGTCCCGAGGCATCGGTGATCGTGAGGCCCCCGCTGCTCGAAACCGCGAGGTTCGTCCGTCCCTCCGCGACCAGCACGCGGACAGCCGGGGCCCCGGCGAAGGCTCGGCCCGGCATCCCCGCGAAGCAGATCGCCAGCGCCGCCAGCGCGAGGGCCCGCCCTGGTCGAGACCCGCGCCGTCTTCTCATCGGCGGCTGAACAATGAGAAGAGCAGGGTCAGGAGGATGCTGATCACGATACTCGTGGTCAGGGGGAAGTAGAAGCTCCAGCGTTCGCGGCGGATGACGATATCCCCGGGCAGTCGTCCGAGGAAGGGGATCTTGCCGGCCAGAAGGAGCAGCCCACCCAGCAGGGCCAGGATCACTCCGAATAGGATCAGCGCCTTGCCCAGCGAATCCATTCCGGGAATCATGTCTCTACCCTCTGAAGGAATCGGCATACGCTGCGGTTACAGGGAACGTATCGGGTTACTTCGGCGGGCCGGACCACAACTCGCCCTGGGGCCCCGCCGGCGGCGGGATCTGGAAGTGCGCGTAGGCCAGCGGCGTGGCCGTCCGCCCGCGGGGGGTCCGCGCCAGGAAGCCGAGCTGGATCAGGAACGGCTCGTACATGTCCTCGATAGTGTCTTTTTCCTCGCCCACGGCCACCGCCAGGGTCTCGATCCCCACCGGGCCGCCGGAGAACTTCTGGATGATGGTCTGCAGGATCCGGCGGTCCATCTCGTCGAATCCCCGCTCGTCTACGTCCAGGCGGTTCAATGCGTCGCGGGCCACGCGCAGGTCGATGGTGCCGTCCCCCAGCACCTGGGCGAAGTCTCGCACCCTGCGCAGCAGCCGGTTGGCCACCCGCGGGGTGCCCCGCGAGCGCTTGGCAAGCTCCGCTGCGCCTTCCGGGGTGACGGAGACATTCAGGATCGTCGCCGAGCGGGTGACGATCTTCAGCAGGTCGTCCTCGCCGTAAAAATCGAGCCGCTGGACCACGCCGAAGCGGTCCCGGAGCGGCGAGGTGAGCAGGCCCGCCCGCGTGGTGGCCCCGATCAGGGTGAAGTGGGGCAGGGTCAGCTTGTACGTCTGGGCGCTGGGCCCCTGGCCGATGATGAGGTCCAGCTTGTAGTCCTCCATGGCGGGATAGAGGGTCTCCTCCACTGTGGGGTTGAGGCGGTGGATCTCGTCGATGAACAGGACGTCGCGCTCCCGCAGGTTGGAGAGGATGGCCGCCAGATCCTTGGGCCGTTCGATCACGGGACCGGAGGTGGGGCGGATGTTCACGCCCAGCTCCGAGGCGATGATGTAGGCCAGCGTCGTCTTGCCCAGGCCCGGCGGGCCGTAGAACAGGACGTGGTCCAGGGCCTCGTTCCGCGCGCGGGCTCCCTGGATGAAGACCTGGAGGTTGTCCTTCACCTTCTGCTGGCCGACGTAATCGTCCCACCGGGTCGGGCGGAGGGTCTGCTCGACCTGTTGATCTTCGGCAAGGCGTTGGCGGGTCGTGATGGGGTCGGTCATGTTGAGAGCCGCGAGCCAAGAGCCGCGAGCCAAGAGCCATGAGCCAAGAGCCGCGAGCCAGGAACCATGGGCTGTGAACCTTCAGCCGCTCAGGGCGCGGAGGGCGACCTTGATCAGCTTCTCGAAGTCGGCCGCGGGCCCCAGGTTCTGCCGGGCGACCTCGGCGGCCCTGATGGCTTCCTTCCGGTTGCAGCCCAGGTTCACCAGGGCCGAGACCACGTCGTCGAGGGCGCGGTCGACGGCGGGCGCGGGGCCGGCAAGGGCCGCGGGCGACTGCGCCAGGCGGGCGGTGCCCACCTTCTCCCGCAGCTCGACCACCAGCCGTTCGGCCAGCTTCTTCCCCACACCGGGGACGGCGCGGAGCCGCCTGACGTCGCCCTCGGAGAGGGCCGGCACCAGCTCGTCAACGGAGATGCCGGACAGGATATTCGTCGCCAGACGCGGTCCGATCCCCGACACCCCCTGGAGGAGTTCGAAGAGGGTCTGCTCGTCCTGGGTGTGGAACCCGAAGAGCTGGAGCGCGTCCTCGCGGACGTGGGTGTGGGTGTGGAGGGAGACCTCCGCCGGGACCTCGGGTAGCTGGTAGTAGGTGGACAGGGGGATGAAGATCTGGTACCCCACGCCGTTCACGTCCACCACCACCCGATGGGGTTCCTTGCTGGCCAGGCGGCCCCGGATCTGGGCGATCATCTCAGCGTTCCCGCAGCCGCGCTTTCAGCGCGGCGGCATGATGGTGGCAGATGGCGACGGCCAGCGCGTCGGCGGCGTCCACGGGGGTGGGCGCCTCCGGAAGGCCCAGGAGCAGGCGGACCATCTCCTGCACCTGGCTCTTGCCCGCCTGGCCGTAGCTGGTGATGGCCTGCTTGACCTCCAGGGCCGAGTACTCGTGGATCTCCACCGACTCCTCGGCCAGGGCCAGCAGGGCGACGCCTCGGGCCTGTCCCAGCCGCAAGGCGCTCTGGACGTTCTTGGCGAAGAACACCCCCTCGACGGCGGCGCAATCGGGGCGGGTGCGGCTCACGAGCGTGCGAAGCTCCTGGTGGATGCGGAGCAGGCGCTGGGCGAAGGGGAGGCCGGCCCGGGTGGTGATGGCGCCGAAGGTGACGGCCTGGAGGGTGTCGCCCCGCTGCTCCACGAGGCCATAACCCGTGGTCACCGTCCCTGGATCAATGCCTAAGACTCGCATGCAGGACGTGCGGCAGCCAACCGGCAACTCCGGCCCATGGGGCCTCTGGCGTCGGGCATGGGGCGTCGAGGCTAGGCGGTCAGGGCCGCCATGATCTCCTCGGGGATGTCGAAGTTCGCGTAGACGTGCTGGACGTCGTCGTGCTCTTCCAGCTCTTCCATCAGGCGAAGCATCTGCTCGGCGTGCTTGCCCTCGAGCTTCACGCTACTCTTGGGCAGCATGGTGATCTCGGCCGAGAGAGGCTGGATCCCGCTCTTCGCGATCCTATCCCGCACCTTCTCGAAGTCCTTGGGCACCGACGTGACGGCGAAGATGCTCTCTTCGCGCAGCAGATCCTCGGCGCCGGCGTCCAGGGCGATCGTCATCAACTTGTCCTCGTCCACCTTGGCGGCATCGACCTGGATGTAGCCCTTCTTTTCGAACAGAAAGGCCACGCAGCCGGATTCCCCGAGGTTCCCGCCGTGTCGGGAGAAGGTCTTCCGGATCTCGCCCACGGTCCGGTTCTTGTTGTCGGTCAACACCGCGACCAGCACGGCCACGCCGCCGGGCCCGTAGCCCTCGTAGGTGATCTCTTCGTAGGTCACGCCTTCCAGCTCGCCCGTGCCTTTCTTGACGGCCCGTTCGATGTTGTCGGCGGGCATGTTCACCGCCTTGGCGGCCTGGATGGCGGTGCGGAGGCGCGGGTTCCCCCCAGGGTCCCCGCCGCCCACGCGGGCGGCGACGGTGATCTCGCGGATGAGTTTGGTGAATACGCGGCCGCGTTGCGCATCCACCTTGGCCTTCTTGTGCTTGATGCCGGCCCACTTGCTATGTCCAGACATGATGGCACCCCCTGGAGATTGGACGAAAAGTACCATAGCCGCGCGAAGCTTGCCAAGGAAAAACTCCTGGCGAAAAGAGGCCGGTATCCCTTTTGGACACCCCTCCTCAGGCCCGGCGATTGGCCTTGACATGGGGAGGGGGCGGGCATATAAAGACTCCAGAAAGAGAGGGGCCGGAGTCGATCGGGGTCCTCGCCAGGGCGGAGAAAATGTGAGAAAGTCCTAACGAGGGACGATCCGCGTGATCGTCTTTTGTTAGGGCTTTTTGTTTGTGGGGTGCGCATGGAAAACATTCGGACACGCTTTTTCGAGGGCTTGAAGAGCCGACCGGTGATCGCCGGCTTGCGGGACTCAGCGCAAGTCGAGGCGGCGATCCGACACGGGGTGGGGGTGCTGTTCATCCTGGGCGAAGATATCTTTGCCCTCCAGAACAGTGTGACCAAGGCGCACGCGGAGCGGCGGCTGATCTTCGCGCACATGGATCTGATCAAGGGCGTCGGCCGGGACGAGGCAGGCGTCCGGTTCCTGGCCAAGTACGTGGGCGTGGACGGCATCCTGACGACGCGTTCCAATCTGATCAGTCCCGCGAAGCGGGAAGGGCTGATCGCGGTCCAGCGGCTCTTCGTCCTCGACTCCGAGTCCATGGCGGCGGGGCTTCCCACGGTGGAGAAGGCCGCCCCCGACGCGGTAGAGGTGTTGCCGGGCGTGATCCTGCCGACCATCGCTCAGGAGTTGGCGGCGCGTGGGGCCCTGCCCCCGTTGATCGCCGGAGGACTGATCCGGACTGCCACCCAGGTGGAGGCTGTCCTGGCCGCAGGCGCGGTGGCGGTCTCGACGAGCCAGGTGAGCCTGTGGGGATACCGCAGGGGTGGGGCGCCTCCTTCCGGAAGAGGGCGAAAGACTGGATGAACGGGCGACTCGGAAACATCCACGGCCAGAGCTTTGACGTCGTCATCATCGGCGGCGGCATGGCGGGCGCAGGGATCGCGAGGGATGCCGCCCTGCGCGGATACCGCACGCTGCTCCTGGAGCGGAAAGACTTCGCCTTCGGGACGACCAGCCGCTCCTCGAAGCTGATCCACGGCGGCCTCCGCTATCTGGAGCTCTACGACTTCGGCCTGGTAAGGGAGTCCCTGCGAGAGCGGGAGCGCCTCCAACGCCTGGCCCCCCACCTGGTCCGGCCGCTGCCGTTCGTCATCCCCGTGTACCGGGGGGCCAAGCGCGGCATGATCATGATCCGCGTGGGCATGAAGCTGTACGACCTGCTCACGCCGGGAAAGCGGACCGAGCCCTACCGGACGATGTCGCGAGGGGAAACCCTGCGGCGCGAGCCTCACCTCGAACCCCGCGACCTGGTGGGAGCGGGGTATTACTTCGATGACCTGTTGCTTTTCCCGGAGCGGCTCTGCCTGGAGAACGTCTTGTCGGCCGGGCGGTGGGGCGCCTCGGCATTCAATTATGCTGAGGTCACGGCGATAAAGAGCCGAGAGCCGAGAGCCGAGAGGGGAGAGCGGAGACCGGCATGGGAGATCGAGGCCAGGGATGGGCTGGGCGGGGCCGTCGCCCGGGTGACGGCGCGGGTGGTGGTGAATGCGGCCGGTCCCTGGGTGGACCGTGTCCGCCGGATGGCCGGGGTCGACCAGGGGCGGCGGTGCATCCGGACGACGAAGGGGATCCACCTCCTGCTCCCCCACATCAGCGACCACGCGGTCTACATCGCCGCCAAGCGGGATGAACGGATGTTCTTCGTCATCCCCTGGCGGACCTTCTCGCTGGTGGGCACCACCGACACCGACTTCGATGGAGACTTGGATCGCCTGGCGGCCACCCGCGAGGAGGTCCAGTATCTCCTCACGGAGACCCAGCGGGTGTTCCCGACTGCCCGCGTCCGGGAGGATGAGATTTCCTACACCTATGCGGGCGTGCGCCCCCTGGCGTTCGAAGAGGGCAAGTCCGCCTCGGCCGTCTCGCGCGAGCACAGGGTGATCCCCGAAGGTGAGGACGGCACCTTCCTCTCCATCACCGGGACGAAGCTGACCTGCTATCGAAGCTTGGCGGAAGAGGCCGTGAACCGGGTGGGGCGTCTGCTGGGCCGCCCGGTTCCGTGCCGGACGCATGGACTGGCCCTGGACGGCTCCGACGGGGATGGGACGATCGAGGCGCGGCTCTGGGCGGACGTGGGCGACCTCTCCCGGCGGACCGGCCTGGATCCGGAGCAGATCCAGAACCTGGTGGAGACGTATGGACGCCGGTACACGGCCGTGCTGGAGATCGCCGGCGGAGCCCCGGAGCTCAAGGAGCGCCTCTGCAAGCAGAACCCTGATATCCGCGCCCAGCTCGTCTACGCCATGGAGCACGAGTTGACCGAGACGCTCCGAGACTTTCTGATCCACCGGACGGGGATCGGCACCGGTCCGTGTCTGGGCGAGGATTGCTGCGAACAGATCGCGGTCTGGATGGGAGAGATCCGTGGCTGGGATCGCCGGCGGATCGATCGGGAGATCCAGGAGTATCTCGACGAGGTTGCCCTGGGGCAGCGGTTTCGGATAAAGTAACTTCCGACTTCAACTCGTCACCCTGGGTTCATGGTGCTGTCATCTTCGGGAGAGAGGCTCTCTCACCTCACCGGCGCAATCCGGGAAGTGCCGGAACACACGACGTGGAAAATAGCCTAATGCGGGATTCGACCGCCGTGGTGGGTGAGGGGCGTCTCTCCGCCCAGGACCGGGCGCGGGTGGCGACTTGGCGCTTCCGCCTCCAAGGGGGAGGGGTCTACGTCTACCTGCTCCCCTCGCTCGCTCTCCTGGCCCTCTTCACGTACTACCCCATGGGTTTCTCGGCCTACCTCAGCCTGTTCCGCTGGAACGTGCTCAACCCCGAGCGAATCTTCGTCGGCTTCGAGAACTATCTGAGCCTGTGGCGGGAACCCCTCTTCTGGCTGGTTCTGCGTAACAATCTCTTCTATGCGCTGGGCACCATCCCCACGACGATGGCCCTGGCGCTGTTTCTGGCCGTCCTGGTCAATCAGAACCTGGGCCGGGTGCGGAGCGTCTATCGGGTGGCACTGTTCTATCCCACCATGGTTCCCATGGTGGCGGCCGCCATGTTGTGGGTCTGGATCTTCAATCCGGGGATCGGCCTCTTCAATTACTACTCCGGCTTTCTCGGGGTGCCGCGCATCGAGTGGCTGTACGACCGGCACTGGGCGCTGCCGGCCATCATCATCATGAGCATCTGGAAGAACTTCGGCTACTTCATGCTCATCTACCTGGCGGCGCTGCAGGGGGTCCCGGCCGATCTGTACGAGGCGGCCAGCATCGAGGGTGCAGGACCCTGGCGGCGCTTCTGGGGGGTCACGTTCCCTCTGCTCACTCCGGCCAGCCTGTTCGTCTTCGTGGTGGCCATCATCTCTTCGTTCCAGGTGTTCGACCAGGTGTTCGTGATGACCCAGGGGGGGCCGGCGGACCAGACCAACGTCCTCACCTTCTACATCTACCAGAACGCCTTCCGTTTCTGGGACATTGGGATGGGGGCGACGCTGACGACGATCTTCATCTGCCTCCTGCTGGTTCTCATCGTGGTGGTATTCCGGTACGTGGGTCGTCGCGTCTATTACGAGGCGGACTAAGGCCGGGGCGGGCATGACGATCGGGGAGCGGGTGCGAATCCTGAACCATCGCTGGAGGCTGGATCACCTGGCCACCCATCTCACCCTGGGCCTCTTCGCCCTGGTGACGGTGACGCCGTACCTGTGGCTACTGTCCACATCCCTGAAGCTCCGCACCGAGGTCTTCACCCCCACACCCAAGTGGATCCCGTGGCCCATCAACTTCGGCAACTACGCCGAGGTCTTCGACCGGGCTCCCTTCGGAACGTTCCTGGTCAACACGATCATTGTCGTATGCGGCATCCTGGCGGTGCAGCTCCTCACCGTCACGCTGGCCGCCTACGTGTTCGCCCGGCGGAAGTTCCGGGGGGCGGACATCCTCTTCCTGCTCTTCCTCATCCAGATGATGATCCCCATCCACACCACGTTTTTGCCCAACTTTCTCACGCTCAAAAGCCTGGACCTGCTCAACACCCGGATGGCCATGATGCTGCCTTTCTTCGCCAGCGGGTACGGCACGTTCCTCCTGCGGCAGGCCTTCAAGCAGATACCGCGGGACCTGGAGGATGCGGCGGTGATTGACGGCTGCGGCGGACTCCACTTCTTGTGGCACGTCCTGATCCCGCTCGCCAAGCCGACCCTGGTGGCCTTCGGCCTGATCAGCCTGGTGAGTCACTGGAACGACTATCTGTGGCCGCTGATCGTGACGGACACACCGGACGTCCGGACGCTCACCATCGGGCTCGGGATGTTCGTCCAGCAGGAGAGCGGGGCCGACTGGACACTCCTCATGGCGGCTACGGCCTTCGTCACGGCGCCCCTGATGGGCATCTTCCTGGTGTTTCAGCGGAAGTTCATCGAGAGCTTCATGTTCACGGGACTGAAAGGGTGAAAGCGAGAGCCGAGAGGCGAGAGAGGAGGGACGTCATGAGGCGGGGATGGGTTGTGGGGGTGCTGGCGCTGATGGTGGTCATGCTCGCGGCGGTGGGGCCGGCGGACGCGGCCGGCAAGCTGATCCGGCTCACCTTCTATTATCCGGTCGGGGTGGCCGGGCCGCTGGCCAAGGTCATCGGGGACATGACCGACGCGTTCAACAAGGACAACCCCGGGATCGAGGTCGTTCCGGTGTACTCCGGCGACTACGATCCCACGCTCCAGAAGGTCCAGACGTCGGTGATGGCCGGAAACCCGCCAGACATTTTCATCGTGGAGATTTCGGAGCTGCCGACCCTCTTGGCCATGAACGCCGTCATCCCCCTGGACGACTACGTGAAGAAGGCGGAAGGGGGCAAGTACTGGGACGATTTCTTCCCCGCCTTCCGCGAGAACAGCATGGTCAAGGGGAAGATCTGGTGGATCCCGTTCCAGCGAAGCACGCCGGTCTTCTACTGGAACAAGGAGCTGTTCAAGAAGGCGGGCCTGGATCCCGAGCGGCCCCCGCAGACCTGGGGGGAGCTGAGGGAGACGGCCAAGAAGCTCACCGTGCGGGAAGGCAATGAAGTCAAGCAGTGGGGCGTGACCATCTCGGGCGGCTGGAACGACTGGGAGTTTGAGGGGTTCGTGCGGCAGAACGGGAGCTGGCTGATCAACCCCGAGGGGACCAAGGTCAACTTCGACTCCAAGGAGGCGGTGGAGGCCCTGGAGTTCTGGGTGGACCTGATGTACAAGGAGAAGGTGGGCCCCCCGCATTCCACGTGGGGCTTCACGCCGCCCGACTTCGTGGCCCAGCGCACGGCCATGCTGTACCACTCCACCGGGATCCTGACCTTCCTGCGCACCTCGGCCAAGTTCGACTTCGGCGTGGCTTTCATGCCCAAGAACAAGACCTTCGGTGCCGAGGTGGGCGGCGGGAACCTGGCCATCTCCCGCAAAATCCCCAAAGAGCGGCAGGACGCCGCCTGGAAGTTCATCGAGTGGATGACCAGCAGCGAGAACGCCGCCCAGTGGAGCATCGCCTCCGGCTACATCGCCACCCGGAAGTCTGCGTACGAGATCCCGGCCATGAAGGAGTTCGTCGCCAAGGATCCGCGCTATCTGGTGGCGCGCGACCAGCTCCGGTACGCCGCTGGCAAGATGATGGCGCCCAACTTCCAGAAGATCCGGGAGATTCTGAAGAAGCAGTTGGACGACGCCGTGGACGGCAAAGTGAGCCCGAAGGAGGCGATGGTCACGGTGCAGAAGCAAGTGGAGGCGGTGATCAAGCGCTAGCGGGTTTTCGAGGGCGGAGGGGGGCGCGCCTGTGCTATGGTGACAGGCATGCAGCCCCTCCGCTCCCGAGTGGTTTCCCCTCGCCTGGCATGGCTGTTCTTCTGCGTCGTAGGAATGGTTGGAGCCGAGGGCTCTGGCATGGCAGCAAGCCCAGTGGAGCACACGCCGCGACTCCTTGACGTCCATGGCCATCGCGGTGCGGCCGGCCTGGCGCCCGAGAACACGCTGGCCGCCTTCCGGAAGGCCATCGAGCTCGGCGTGGATGCCCTGGAGATGGATCTCCACGTCACCCGGGACGGGGAAGTGGTCGTCATCCACGACGAGACCCTGGACCGGACTACGGACGGCCGAGGCAGCATCGCCGATCTCACCCTGGATGAGGTGAAGCGCAGGGACGCCGGGGGGAAGTTTGCGCCGGCCTTCCGGGGAGAGCGGATCCCGGCCCTGCGGGAAGTCATCGAATTGGTCAAGGCGAGCGGGAACACCCGGATCCGGCTGGATCTCGAGATCAAGTTCGGCCGGGGGGAGGAAGGGACGCCCGAGGACTTCGAGGAGCGCGTCCTGGAGGTCTTGCGCCAGACCGCTTTCATCGGACGGGTCAATGTCATCTCTTTCCACCACCCGTCCCTCGTCAAGACGAAGGCGCTGGAGCCAAAGATGCGGACCGGCCTGCTGGAGGGAGGCCAGCAGCCCCCTCAGGACCCAGTGGGGCTGGTGCGGCAATATCAGGCGGACTATTATTCCCCGAGATTCCGGCAGGTGACGGCCGCGATGGTGGCGGCTCTGCACCAAGCGCGTATCCCGATCGTGCCCTGGACCGTCAACGCGGAAGCGGAGATGGGGCGGCTGATGGCCGTGGGGATCGGGGCTCTTGCGGGCGATGGAATCGCCACGGACTTTCCCGATCGGCTCTTGAATCTGCTGAAGACCCACCAGTAATGCAGGTCATCACTCCTGCAGAGAAGAAGGCAGACATGCTAAGAACGCTCCGGTTCCGGAAGACGGCGATGCTCGCCATCGGGCTTTGGGTGATGACGGCTCTGATTCCTGCGGCAACTGAGGCGCAGCAACGAGTTCAGGTCGAGTTCTGGCACGGACTGACCCAACCGCTGGGGGGCATCCTGGAGAAGGTCGCCCAGGACTTCAACGCCTCGCAGAGCAAGTACCAGGTGAACGCCACGTTCAAGGGGAGCTACCCCGAGACCATGGTGGCGGCGATCGCGGCCTTCCGGGCAGGCGATCCTCCGCACATCCTCCAGGTGTACGAGGTCGGCACGGAAACCATGATCGACAGCGGGGCGATCATCCCTGTGACAGAGGTGGTGAAACCGGGTGAGATCAACTGGGACGACTACTTCCAGCCGATCATGAACTACTACACGGTCGGCGGGAAGCTCAACTCGATGCCATTCAACTCTTCGACGGCAATCCTGTACTACAATAAATCTCTTGACAAGCATAACGCAACCATTAATTTTTCTTTTCCTCATATCATGTCATGTCAAAATTAAGATTATAAGGAAGATGGAGAACTCCACATGCTGGCGGTCCCTTCTGCATTACAGCCAAAGTTTGATGAGCGTTTACGGATCAGGTCAATCCCTGACAATCTGCATGGGCCGTATCAAAAGTGGCTACGCTATTATCTGGACGTTTGCCAAAAGTATCATTTTCCTCCCAAACGGGTTCTTCCCGGCCAAACAACTGACCCACGAGATTATGACGGGGGGATACCGGCGATACCATCTGCATGAAACGAACGTGCAGAAGGCGATCAAACAGGCGATCAGCGCCGCAACCGCGATGAGGGGGATTAGCCCAAGCACCGGCCATTGGAGATAATTGTCGAAGAGCCGCGTCGCGAATTTTGAAGCGCCGAGGAAGACGACGGACATCACATCGTCTGGACCGGTTTAGCTTGACATTTTTTATTTTTGGCTTTATGTCGTTTTGGCGACAACCGGACAGTAAAAAAGTGAAATATTCGAATTTCTATGAGAACCCCTCAACCTGGGAGGGGAAAGTGACGTTCAAGGCAGCAACCATAAACAAGGAGGTGGATATCATGAAACGTTTTGCAGTGGTCATTGCCCTAACGGTCATGAGTTTCTTTTGTCTGACAGGGATCAGTTTCGCCCAGGCGATCGAGAATGAGTTTTATCTCATCACCCCGGTTTCCAAGGACGTCCATGATCCGGCCCTGAAGGCCTTCGCGGACTTCGTGAAGAAGAAGTACAATGTGGATCTCAAGACCAGCGCCATGCCGCAGGGCACGCCGGTCGCCTACGGCCAGATCGTCGAGTGGAAGGGAAAGCCCCAGGCGGACGTTTTCTGGGGCGGAGAGGGAACGCTGTTCGACCTGCTGGCCGATCAGGGTCTCCTGGACAAGGTGACCATTCCCAAGGCGATGTGGGATGAGATCCCGGCCACCATCGGCAAGCCCGTCGGGCTTCCCCTGAAGGACCCCAAGGGGTTCTGGGTGGGAACGATGCTCGAGCCCTACGGCCTGATCTACCAGCCGAAGCTGCTCACACGGCTCGGCGTCGAGATCAAGGACTGGAACGATCTGCTCAACCCCAAGCTCAAGGGCCAGATCGCCCAGTGTACGCCGGACCGGTCGAGCTCGAGCCATGCGAGCTACGAAGTCATCCTGGCCATGTACGGCTGGGAAAAGGGGTGGGACTGGCTGACCAAACTGGCGGCCAACACGGGAATCTTCACGGCCCGCTCCCGCGACGTGCCGAGCGTGGTGGCCAAAGGCGAGTTCGCCGTCGGCATGGCGGTCCCCAGCTACATGGCCTTCGCCGAGGTGCTCGGCGGCTATGACCTGATGTTCGTTTACCCCAAGAACGCCTACGTGACCCCCGAACCCATGGCGGTGCTCAAGGGCGCTCCCCATCCCAAGGCGGCCCACGCCTTTATCGAGTTCCTCCTGACCGAGGAAGGGCAGAGGATCTTCATGAGTCGCGGTGTCTACCCCATCACCGCCAAGTACAAGGTGCAGGGGGCAGCCGGCTCCGACGCGGAGAAGGCGGTCCAGTTCACGGCCGGAATCCGCTCCTTCTATGACATCCAGGTCGGCAACGTCTACGATCCCAACGTCGCCGGCGAGAAGAAGCGGAACGAGGAGGTCAACTCCTACTTCCGGAAGGAGATTGCCGAGAAGTACAAGGAGCTCATTAAGAAATAACGTCGGGTGACCGACGCGGCCGGAAAACGCCCCCATCATCCTCTCTGAAGGTTCCATGGGTGCGTTCTTTAAGGAAACCTCATGCTTCCCCTGCACCGGGGAGTTCTCAGACTCCCCGGTGCACAAGGGACACCCACCCATCCCTCTCTCCTCCCTCCGCGGGGAGAGGTGAAGGGATGGAGAATTCGCAGGGTCATCGGGCAAAACTATGAATATCCAACTCAAAGACATGGTGAAAAGATTCGGCGCCCTGGAGGCCGTGAGTCATGTATCCCTTGATATCCAGGACGGCGAACTTTTTACCCTGCTGGGGCCTTCGGGTTGCGGCAAAACGACGATCCTCCGTCTCATCGGCGGCTTTCACAAGCCCGATTGCGGGGAGATCTACTTCGGCGACCGAGAGGTTTCGGCCATCCCCCCCTATGAACGGAACATTGGCATGGTCTTTCAGAACTATGCCCTCTGGCCGCACATGACCATCTTCGACAATGTGGCCTACGGCCTCAAGATCAAAAAAACGGCCCACGCGGAAATGGAAAAGAAGGTAAACCGCGCCCTCTCGCTGGTCAATCTGACGGGCCTCGAAAAGCGGTATCCCGGTCAGCTCTCGGGCGGTCAGCAGCAGCGTGTGGCTCTGGCGCGCGCCCTGGTTCTCAATCCGGACGTGCTTCTGCTCGACGAGCCCCTCTCCAACCTGGATGCCAAGATCCGCCAGCAGGTGCGCACCGAAATCCGGAAGCTCCAGAAGGATCTGGCCATCACCGCCATCTATGTGACCCATGATCAGGAAGAGGCCCTGACCCTCTCTGACCGCATCGCCGTCCTCGATCACGGGAAGCTCCAGCAGCTCGGCTCCCCCCGCGATCTTTACCAGAGACCGGGGAACCCCTTCGTGGCCGATTTCATCGGCATCAACAACCTGATCGCAGGCGAAGTGAAGGAAATCCGGGAAGCAAAGGGCTGGATGGCCGTGGAAACCCGCTTCGGCCTCATCAAATGCCTCTATGAGGGCCGGTTCAAGACCGGGGATGCCTGCAAGGTCACCGTCCGCCCCGAGGTCGCCTCCATCTGCAACTCCGACGAAACGAAGGACGACATGAACCTGCTCGCGGGGAAGGTCAGCTTCGCCTCCTATATAGGCAACACCATCCGCTATGACATCGAACTGGATCCGGAGACCATCTTCAAGGTGGACGTGCAGAATCCCTGGAACCAGCATCCGTTCCCCATTGGCGAGAAGGTGCATGTGCGTTTTCCGATCCAGATCACCCTGGGGATTCCCGTTTAAGAGGAGAGGTCCGCCGACGTGAATGCAGAAAACGCCGTTGCCCTGCCCAAGCCTAGTGTCTTGTCGGATATAAAGATCAGCGGCCTTCTGGGTTATGCCGCCATCTGGGCCTTTTTCATCATCTTCCTGATCTATCCTTTGATCCGGCTCTTCTATGATAGCTTCACGACCGAGGCCGGGATCTTCACCATCGCAAATTTCCAGGATTTCTTCACCGACGCCTTCTACCTGAAGTCCCTGTTGAACTCCATGATCCTGGGTGTTGCCACCGTGATCACCACCTCGATCATCGGCATCGCCATCGCGTTTCTTCTACTCCGGTACGATTTTCCTGGCCGGGGGCTCTTCTCGTATCTGACGATCATCCCGATGATCATGCCCCCCCTGGTCGGCGTCATGGGTTTCGTCTTCATCCTTGGCCGCGCCGGAACCGTCAACATCACCCTTCAGGACTATTTCGGATTCCAGCATCCGATTAACTTCATGTATGGGCTCCACGGGGTGCTCCTGGTGGAAACGCTGCACCTGTTTCCGCTGATGACGCTCTCCATCGTCGATGCCATGGGGAAGATATCCCCCTCGCTGGACGAGGCGGCCGAGAGCGTCGGGTCCCGGGGGATCCGCAAGTTCTGGGACATCACCTTCCCGCTGACCACCCCCGGTTACGTTTCCGGGGCGCTTCTGGTCTTCATCTGGACCTTCGCCGATTTCGTCACGCCGTTGGTGGTTGGAATCTCCGACCTGCTCGCCTCCCAGGCCTATCTGAATATCGTCCAGTTCGTGGACCGGCGGCTCTTCAAGATGGGAATCGTCATTTCGGCCATCATGGTGATCCTGGCCATCCTGTTTCTGATCATCGCCAAGAAATACGTGTCGATCAAGGATTACAGCTCCCTCTCCTATTCGGTGATCGAGAGGAAGAAGCTCTCCCCCCTGGCGCAGGCGGGGGCGACTGCCTTCCTGATCTCCATCCTGATTTTGGCCTTTATCCCCTATCTGGGGCTCGCACTGGATTCCTTCGGCAGGGGGTGGGCGCTGACCCCCATTCCGGTGAAGTACACGCTCCAGTATTTCGAACGGGTGGCCATCGAAACGCCCAAGTTTATCATCAACAGCCTGCTCTTTTCGGGGATATCGGTCGTGATCTGCATCGCCGTGGGGGTGCCCGTGGCCTGGGTGATGTCCCGGACCAAACTTCCTGGGCGGGATGTCCTCGATTCGCTGACCACGCTGATCCTGGCCCTGCCGGGGACCGGCATCGGCATCGCCTACATGCGCGCCTTCCGGGATCCTTTACCCTTCATGAGCGCGGCCCTTATCGGCATGTGGATCATCATCCCCCTCGTCCTGGCGGTCCGGCGGCTCCCCTACACGGTGCGGGGGACCTTCGCGTCGCTTTTGATCGTCCATCGCTCCTTCGAGGAGGCGGCCGAGAGCGTCGGCGCCACCAAGGTGAAGACCTTCAAGGACGTCACGCTCCCCCTGATCTGGAAGGGGGTCTTGGTGGGATCCCTCTACTCCTTCATCCTGGCCCTCCAGGAGGCCTCGGCTACCTTGCTTCTGGTCATACCCGGCCATGAGATGATGACGGTGGGCATCTTCAACTTCTACATCGGCGGGTCCGTCAACGAGGCGGCCGCCCTCGGATTCATTCTGCTGATCCTCGGCGCCGCTTGCCTGTTCATCATCAACCGCATGGCCGGCTCCAAGATGGGAGGCGTCTTCGGCTAGGAACGTGAAGCGTGAAACGTGAAGCGTGAAAGGTGGAAAGTGAAACGTAATGCGGCGAATTGTGATCGGTATTCACGTTTCACGTCTTACGTTTCACCTTTCACGAGGGAGATGAGTCGGCAGTCATGATCCGCAAGGGGGAGCACCTTCAGGATTCCGGCCAGGGGCGGCGGCGCGGCCAACATGATTTCTTCGGATACGGCGACGCCATTCGGGCGTCGTTGATCCGCCACCTGCCCCGGCGGACCGTTCGGGCCCTGGACGTGGGCACGGGCTTTGGTCGGAATGCGGTGTTTCTCGCGCACCACCTTCCGCAGGGGAGCCACGTCTGGTCCGTGGATCCCTCGGCGGATTCGCTGAAGATGGGAGAAGAGGCCGTCCTGAAGGCGGGGCTGGCGTCCCAGGTCTCCCTGCTTCCCGGGACGGCGGAGCGGCTGCCATTCGCCGACGACGACTTTCACCTCGCCATGGGGGTCATGCTCTTCCACCACCTGGTCGAGGTGCCGCCGGCCCTGCGGGAGATGGCCCGCGTGACCCGACCAGGGGGGAAGCTCCTGGTGGTGGACTGGGGACCGACGGCGCATCTTCTGCCGTTCGCCATCGAGCACCGGGCCGAGGACTTCTTCACCGGGCATGCGGTAGGCGACATGGTGCGAGAGATCGGCCTCCAGCCCGTGGTAGAGCAGCATCCGATGTGGTTCGTGGTCGAGGCCGTGAAGGAGTAAGCGCGAGCCGAGAACCGAGAGCCGCGAGCCGAGAGAGGAACAGCGGTGTCGCCCCGCCGCGCCCTGGATCTCGATCAGGAACGGGCCTCTTGGAGGAGGGCTCGCGTGTCCCGCCGGAGGCGTCGGAGAGCTTCCTCATCGTCGCTTCGGTAATATCCCCGAATCCGTGCCTGCCGATCCACCAGGACGAACCACGAGCTGTGGATGAACGGGGGGACCAGGAAATCGGAGTGGGCAAAGGCCGGGACGGGCCCGAGCAGTCCCAAAAGAAAGCGGTCGAGCCTCCGGCCGGGGGTTTCCTCGCGCCAGGCTGCCCGGTCCATCGGTCGCCGGCGAGCACCAGGCCGGCCGGGCTGCCCCGGGCTCTCAGGTTCCTCCACACTCAGATAAAATCCCTGCTGCGCCAGAGCGTAGATCGCCTGCTTCTCGCCGGTGAGGAATAACCAGCGGTCGGGATCGGCCCCGAATCGGGCCGCGTACCTGGCCAGCACTTTGGGGGTGTCCCGTGCCGGATCGACCGTGATGGACACGAGGCGGAGGTCGCGTTCGCCGGCGAAATCGTCTTGCAGCGTGGCCAGCCGGGCACTCTGCAGGGGACAGGTGTCGGTGCAATGGGTGTAGATGAAGTTGGCGATCCAGACCTTTCCCCGGAAATCCGCCAGGGTGACCGTCCGTCCGCTCCGCTCGACGAATGAGAAGTCGGGAAGCGTGCCGAAGACCTGCAAGCCCTCGAGACCGCGTTCCCCCCGGTTCCAGAGTTCGAACCGGAGGTCCTGCCAGATCCACATGGCGGTGCCGAGGATGCCGGCCAGAACGAGGATCAGCAGGCCCGATCCGAACATGCGCCGTGTTGAGAGCGTCGCCTTCATTTCAAAGATTTCACCGCCAAGACGCCAAGACTGAAATGCCCCCTTCAGGGGAGCAAACGAGACTCCCGAAGGCCCCATGAACCGGGTTTCGTGTTCTTCGTTGGAGAGGTCGGAACATCGTATCCTTGGCGTCTGCGAAGAAAATGCGCGTGAAAGCCGTCCGGGGTCTCAGGCTCTAGCAGGATGCGGAAAAACTCAATTTTCCCTCTTCCCAAGACGTGAAGATTGAGTATGATGCGCCTCGAACAATCGTGGGAATAGAGGAGGCGCAGAATGCGAGGCACTGACACCCAGCAGGCGGCGATGTTCAGCTACCTCTCCCCGGAGCAGCGGGTCCCACAAGATCATCCGCTGCGGTCCATCCGCGCCTTGGTGGAACCCGTACTGAAGGCGCTGGGCCCCCGCTTCGATGCCCTGTACTCCTGGACCGGCCGGCCCTCCATTCCGCCGGAGAAGCTGCTCCGCGCCCTGCTCCTCCAGGTCCTGTATTCCGTGCGTAGCGAGCGACTCCTCATGGAGCAGCTCGACTACAACCTCCTCTTCCGCTGGTTCGTGGGCCTGAACCTGGATGACCCCATCTGGGACGTGACTGTGTTCACGAAGAACCGGGACCGGCTCCTCGCGGGCGAGATCGCCCAGGCCTTCTTCGACGCGGTGCTCACCCAGGCCCGGGAGCGGAAGCTCCTGTCCGAGGAGCACTTCACGGTCGATGGCACCCTCATCGAGGCCTGGGCGGGGCAGAAGAGCTTCAAGCCGAAGGCGGGGAGCCCGCCCGCGCCCCCGGACGATCCCGGGAACCCCACCGTGGACTTCCGGGGGGAGCGCCGGTCCAACGCCACCCACGCCTCGACGACGGACCCCGAGGCCCGGCTCTACAAGAAGGCGCCGGGCCAGGAGGCGAAACTCTGCTACCTCGGGCACCTCCTCATGGAGAACCGGCATGGCCTGGCGGTCAGCACCCAGGTCACCCAGGCTACGGGGACGGCGGAGGCCGAGGCGGCCCTCTGCATGACCACGAGCCTCCCCGGCCGGCGCCGGGTGACCGTGGGTGGGGATAAGGCCTATGACACCCGAGGGGTGGTGGACACGCTCCGGACCTTCCGCATCACCCCCCATGTCGCGCAATCCACCACGAGGCGCGCGAGTGCCATCGATGGGCGCACGACCCGCCATCCTGGGTACGCTGTGAGTCAACGGGCGCGGAAACGGGTTGAGGAGATCTTCGGGTGGCTGAAGACGGTCGGGGGTCTCCGGAAGACGCGCCACCGGGGACAGCGTCGGGTCGGGTGGATGTTCACGTTCGCCACGGCGGTGTACAACTTGGTCCGGATACGGAACCTGGCCCCGGCTGTCGGATGAGGGGCGTCGTGGTGGCGGTGCGGGCGGGGTTTGATACCACGGGGGCCCCTCGAAGGGGGTCCTCGGAGGATTGTCAACTCGCCTTGTGTTCCGCATCGTATGCCCCAAACACCTCTGTGGGGTCAGTTCCGATCATAAAGCTGGGTTTTTCCGCAGCCTGCTAGACCGCGGAGCCTTCGGGGGCGCCCCGAGGCGCCGGGGCCGCGGGGCCAGCCGGCGGGGCACCCGTTGCGCGTCATCCTGCAACGGGTCGTCGCCGGGGAGCGTCGCGGCCCAGAGAGATACCGAACAACCTGTCCCCGGCGCGGCACGCCCGTTCTGTGGGCGGTGCCGCCGGAGCAAGGCTGGCCCGGCATCGACGAGGCCCGGCGGGCGGAGGGGCGGTCCCGGAGGCGAGGCCCGCGGAACGTCCACCTGGCGAGCACGCGCAGCGTTTTCATGTGTCGTGGTGACGGCAGGCCGTCATGACCACTTGGCGGTTGAATCGAACTGTTTGGGCTCAAAAGAGCCAGCGATAGATCAGCAGTCCTGCTCCTACCAGGAGCAGCAACCAGGTGGAGGGTCAGAGGTGAATCTTCTTCATTACGCCGCTCCCGATCGATTCCGTACTTCTCGACAGGTGTGAGCGATGGGACAATGGGCGGCTACTCTTTATGCTTTGGGCCGTCGCACCCCCGCTGTTGGATAGCGTGCGCCAGCGCTCCTGGCGATGGGCATCCGACTACGCTCGCACCTCGAGTCTTCCCAATTAAATGGCAGTATACCGCCGCTAGGACCGACCGCCAAGACGAATCCCCGACCACCGGCACGTGGAGTCTCGAACCTTCTCGTGGGATGGTCTGAAGGCCGAGGGGATTTCGCGCTATCCTCGGGTCCGATGTGAGGGCGTGATTTTTGGTTGACTCGCCGCCCCCATCTGTGGTTGGATGTCGACACTCGACAAGATAACCCGATCCTCCATCGGAGTCGTACCATGCCCCGCGCCCCGCAGGGTCATCGCAGCGCTGACGCGAATTCCCCATCCCTCCGGGACCAAGACCTTGCCCTGACACCCGTCCGCTATCGCAACATGGCCGAGCAGATCGCCACGGCCCTCCGTCAGGCCATTGCCAACGGGAAGCTCCGTCCGGCCGCCCGCCTGCTGGAAGTGCAGATTGCTCGCGAGATGGGGACCAGCCGGGCCCCGCTACGGGAGGCGCTCATCCAGCTCGAGCGGGAGGGGCTAGTGGTGCGGCGGCCGAACCGGGGGACGTTCGTCGCCGACCTCACGGAGGATCTGGTCCGCGAGTTGGCCAGCCTGCGCGGCATCCTGGAGGGGTTCGCCGCCAGCCTGGCCGTGAAGCGCATGACGCGAGAGGATTTCGAGCGGTTGGAGACGATCCTCAAGGAAATGCTGGCGGTGGCGCGCCGGGGGGACTTCCCCCACATGGTCGAGCGGGACTACCAGTTCCACGAATACATCATGCGCGCGTCGGGGCACCGCCTGCTGTACGAGACGTGGGTGGGCATGGACCGCAAGATCCGGGTCTATCTCTCAGCCACCAACCTCATGTACGCGGACATGAAGGCGGTGGTGCACGGGCACCTGCCGATCTTGCAGGCCCTCCGGCGGCGTGATCCACAGCGCGCCGGCCGGGTCATGGCAGAGCACATGGGCGAGGTGCTGGACCTGTTCCTGACCAAGGTCCTGGGGAAAGAACACCGGCAGGATGGAAACCGGTTGAAAGCGTTGCGACAAGCGAAGCAGGCGCGGCGCCTCGCGGTGGAGCGGCTCGCACAGCTAAGAGAGCCGAGAGCCGTGAGCCGCGAGCCGAGAACGGGGAGCCGTGAGCCGAGAGCCGGGAGGCGAAAGCGCAGAAGCGACGGGAGCGGCTGATCCGGAGGCGGAGCAGACACCACAGGTGGGCGGAGGCCGCGAGCCGGGGATGACCCCGGGGCGGCCGACCGCAGGCGACGCGGTCGCGCGGCGAGCGCAGGCCGCAAGGAGGAGGAGCGATGAAGATCACGTGGAGATCTGTGGGAGTCGGGATCTTGATCGGAGTGCTGGCCCTGTTGCTCTGGCCCCATGCGGCGAAGGCGGGCGAGGCGGGGCCGGTGATGCAAGACACCCTGAACACGGTCATCAAGCGGGGCGAGGTGATCGTCGGGACCTTCGACTTCTTCCCGCCCTGGGGGTTCCGCGATGCCCAGAACAACATCGTGGGCATGGACGTGGACATCGCCAAGGAATTGGCAGGGGACGACGTGCTGAAGGTGAAGTTGACGCTGGTGCCGGTGCCGACGACGCAGGACCGGATCAACTTCCTGCTGTCGGGCAAGATCGACGTTGCTATCTCGAACTTCACGGCGACGCTGCCGCGGTCCAAAGCCATCACCTTCAGCAATCCGTACGTGATTGACGGGATCGGGGCGATCTTCCGGAAAGGGGCCAAGATCAAGACGTGGGCCGACCTCAACGGGAAGAAGGTGGCGGTGACGACGGGCTCGACCGGGGAGATCCTGGTGAAAGAGCAGGCCCCCAAGGCGACCCTGCTGCGCTTCGACCAGGCCTCCACGGCCCTCCTGGCGGTTCAGCAGGGCAAGGCGGACGCCCAGATCGAGGACTACACCTACACCGTGTACCATGCGGGGCGGGATCCCAAGAAGAGCCTCGGCTACATCGACAAGCCGCTCGCCTTCCAGCCGTACTGCTTCGGGGTGCGGAAGTTCGATCAGGAGTGGCTGAACTACGTCAACTTCTTCATCTACCGGCTGCAGCAGAGCGGGAAGATGAAGGAGCTGTACAAGAAGTGGTTCAACGCGGAGCCGTTCCGCGTCTCGCCGATCTGGTAGCCAACCCGAGGGGCGCCCCCCGGTCTTTCCGGGGGGCGCCCTGTCCTGCCGGGGCTGACACGGCATGCACGGATACGTCTTTCAATTCCGGCCCATCTTCCAGGAGCTTCCGCTGCTGCTCAGCGGGGCCCTGGTGACCATTCACATCTCGATCCTGACGCTGTTCTTCAGCTTCATCGTCGGCACGATCGGGGCGTTGTGCCGCCTGTCGCGCTTCCGGTGGCTGAACGTCGCGGCCAAATGGTATGTCGAGTTCATCCGGAATACTCCCCTGCTCGTCCAGCTCTTCTTCATCTATTTCGGCTTCAGCCAGATCAACATCGAGGTGCCAAATTATCTGGCCGGGCTCATCGGTCTCGTAGTGAACAACGGGGCCTATCTTACCGAGATCGTCCGGGCGGGGATCGAGGCCATCCACAAGGGGCAGTTCGAGGCGGGCCTGTCCCTGGGGCTCAGCTTTCCCCAGCTCATGCGGTACGTGGTCTTCCCCCAGGCGTTCCGGGTCATCTACCCGCCGCTGTGCAACCAGTTCATCGGCATCATCCTGTGGTCTTCGCTGGTGTCCACGATCGCCGTCGAGGACCTAGCGCTGCGGGGGAAGGAGCTGGCTTCCACAACGTTCCGTTGCTTCGAGACGTATGCGGTCGTGACGCTGGTCTACGTGGTCATGACGCTGACCATCTCTGGTGTTCTGAAAGTCCTGGGTCGGCGATTTTTCCGCCGCCCCGCATAAGATTGCCCGACGAGTCGGGCCCGATGCCGGGCTCGTCGGCGACGAACGGCAATGCCCCAATACGTTCAGGATTCGCTGAACCTCTACGACGCCGTCCTCTTTCTCCAAGGGCTCGGGAACACCGTCGCCCTGTGCCTGATCGGCCTGGGCCTGGGCACCTTGATCGCCCTGTTCGTGGGCCTGGCCCGGGCGTCGCATTGTCGCTGGCTCTCCTGGCCGGCCGGCCTGTACATCGAGGTGATCCGCGACTCGCCCCTCCTGATGCAGCTCTACCTCGTCTTCTTCGCGCTGCCGCTCCTCGGCCTGGATGTTCCTATCTTCGTGGCCGGAGTCGCCACCCTGATGGTCAACGCCAGCGCCTTCATGGCCGAGATCGTCCGGGCGGGGATCCAGTCCGTGGGCAGGGACCAGTGGGACGCGGCCCGGGGGCTGGGCATGGGATACCCCCAGGTGATGCGCTGGGTGGTCATGCCCCAGGCGTTCCGCGTGATGATCCCGCCCGGCGTCGGCTTGCTCATCGGGCTAATCAAGGACTCCTCGATCATCTCGGTCATCAGCTACATGGAGCTGACCCGGGTGGGCCAGATCCTCACGGAGAAGACGTTCCTCTCGTTCCAGGTCTTCGGCATCGTGGCCGCCCTGTACTTCATCATGTGCTATCCGCTGTCCCGCCTGGCCCTGTACGTGGAACAGAGGTTGAAGGTCGGTGGTTAAGGTCAAGAACGTCAACAAGTACTTCGGGCACCTGCACGTCCTCAAGGACTTGAGCCTGGACGTCAGCAAGGGCGAGGTCGTGGTGATCATCGGCCCCAGCGGGTCAGGCAAGAGCACGCTGCTCCGCTGTTTGAACTACCTCGAGCCGGTGCAATCCGGCGAGATCTGGATCGACGGCATCCGCCTGGACCACCACAAGACCAACATCCGCGCCGTCCGGGCCGAGGTCGGCATCGTCTTCCAGTCCTTCAACCTGTTTCCCCACCTCACCGCCCTCCGGAACCTCATGTTGGCGCCGCGGGTGGTGCGCAAGCGGCCGGAAGCCGAGGTCCGGCAGGCAGCGGTGGCCATGCTGACCAAGGTGGGGCTCCAGGACAAGATCGACGCCTACCCGTCGCAGCTCTCGGGCGGCCAGCAGCAGCGGGTGGCCATCGCCCGCGCGTTGGCCATGCAGCCGAAGCTGATGCTCTTCGACGAGGTCACCTCGGCCCTGGACCCGGAGCTGGTGCGGGAGGTGCTGGACGTTATGAAGCAGCTCGCCCGGGACGGGATGACGATGATCGTCGTCACGCATGAGATGGGCTTCGCCCGAGAGGTCGCCGACCGGGTGATCTTCATGGATGAGGGACGGACCATCGAGCAAGGGACGGCGGCCGAGCTTTTCGATCGGCCGCAGAATCAGCGCACGAAGGAGTTTCTCGGCAAGATTCTGTAGGTCGGTCTCCCGGGGCCCGCACCGCTGGTGCGACCGGGAGGCCCATGGGGGAGATGCGATGGAACTCGACGGCAGGATGAAACAGGCGGTGGTGGGTTGGGACCTCAGTCGGGTGGTCTTCCGTGACCTGGAGCGGGACTATCCGGTGGTCGAGCGGGGGGAGGGGATCTACCTCTACGACACCAGGGGGCGGAAGTACATCGACGGATCGGGCGGTTCGTCCGTCGTGACCTCCATCGGCCACGGCAACAAGCGGGTGGCGGCGGTGATGGGGGAGCAGGCGGAGACGATCGCCTTCAGCCCGGCCCATTGCTTCGCGAACAAGCCGCACATCGAGCTGTGCCAGAGGATCGCCGAGATCGCGCCGGAAGGGATGCAGCACAGCTTCTTGCTCTCCGGCGGGTCCGAGGCCACCGAGAACGCCGTGAAGTTCGCCCGGCAGTACGAGTTCGAGCGGAACAACCGGGGCAAGTTCACGGTCATCGGCCGCTGGCAGGGATTCCATGGGAACACCTTCGGCGCCATGACGGTGAGCGGGATCACCTACCGCCGCCGGATCTACGGGCCCATGCTGGGCCACTCGGTGAAGATCCCGCCGTGCTTCTGCTACCGGTGCGACTGGGGGCTGACCTACGGCAACTGCAACCTGGAGTGCGCCCAGTCCCTGAAGAAGGCCATCCGCCAGGAGGGGCCGGAGAATGTGCTGGCCTTCATCGCCGAGCCGGTGGTGGGCGCGGCGTTGGGCGGCGTGCCCGCGGTGCCGGAGTACTTCCCCCTGGTCCGCGAGATCTGCGATGAGTTCGCCATCCTCTTCATCGCCGACGAGGTCATGACCGGTTTCGGCCGGACGGGAGCCAACTTCGGTCTGGATCACTGGCACGTGATCCCCGACATCATCGCAACGGCCAAGGGGATCTCGGGCGGCTACACGCCGCTGGCTGCTGTCATCCTGCGGGACAAGATCATGAACCTGCTGCGGGAGAAGCACAGCAACTTCCGGGGCGGCCACACCTACTGCGCCAACCCCCTGTCGGCGCGGGTCGGGATCGAGGTGCTGAACATCATCCAGGAGCAGAACCTGATCGAGAACTGCCACCACATGGGGCTGCGCCTGTTGGAAGGGCTCAGGAAGCTGCTGGACCACCCGACGGTCGGCGACGTGCGGGGCAAGGGCCTCATGGCCGGGGTGGAGTTCGTGCGGAACAAGCAGACGAAGGAGCCGTTCCCGGTGGAGTACAAATTCGGCAAGCGGCTCTTCGAGGAAGCCTTCGCCCGTGGGCTCGTCGTGTTCCCGGCCAGCGGCACGGTGGACGGGGTGGCCGGGGACCATATCCTCCTGGCGCCGCCCTTCATCATCACGGCGAGCCAGGTGGACGATCTGGTAGGGATCCTGGACGACGCGATCGCCGCCGTCGAGCGAGCGTTGCCTGCGGAATTGCGAGGGTAGGCGCGCGGCGCGCCTTCATTGAAAATGAAAAACCGACAACTGACAACCGACCACGGAGAAAGACACGGAGCGGCGGTTGGCCATCCTGGCCTTCCCGATATTTACTTGTCGGTTGTCGGTTGTCAGTTCGAAATTTGAAATTGGTTTGAGGAGGCCATCATGGGTGCCCAGGTCTTCCGTGACTTCCAAAAGATCTACCCGGTCATCACGTGGGGCAAGGGGGTTTTCCTCTACGACCAGGCGGGGCGCGAGTACCTCGACGCCGTCGGGGGGATCGCCGTGGTGAACGTGGGGCACGCCGTCCCCGAGATCATCGCAGCCATGACCGAGCAGGCCCAGCGGGTGGCCTTCGTCCACGGCGGGTCCTTCGCCAACGAGCCGGCCATGGCGCTCTGTGAAGAGCTGGCCACCTGGACGCCCCCCGGCCTCCGGCACGTCCTGCTGCTCTCGGGTGGGTCCGAGGCGACCGAGACGGCCATGAAGCTGGCGCGCCAGTACCACCTGGAGCGTGGCCGGGCCACCAAGTACCGCGTGATCTCCCGCTGGATCAGCTACCACGGCAACACCATCGGCGCCCTGTCCATGTCGGGCCGGACCGCCTGGCGGGGGGAGTTCGTGCCGTACCTGCAGAATTTCCCGAAGATCTATCCCCCCTACTGTTACCGGTGCCCGTACGGCAAGATCTACCCCAGCTGCCAGGTGGCCTGCGCCGACGACCTGGAGCGGGTGATCACGCTGGAGGGGCCGGACAGCATCGCCGCCTTCATCGCCGAGCCGGTGATCGGGACCTCGGCCACGGGCGTCACCCCGCCCCCCGAGTACTACCCACGGATCCGCGAGATCTGCGACAAGTACGACGTCCTGTTCATCGCCGACGAGGTGATCACGGGCATCGGGCGCACTGGGAAGAACTTCGGGATCGAGCACTGGGGCGTGATCCCCGACATGATCACCACCGCCAAGGCCCTGAGCAGCGGCTATTCGCCTCTGGCGGCTGTGATCCTGCATGACAAGGTGTACGATGCCATGGCCAAAGGCTCGGCCCGGACCACCCAGGGTTTCACCTACTCGGGCCATCCCCTGAGCGCGGCCGTTGGCCTCGCGGTGCTCCGCTATCTCACGGCGCACGACCTAGTGGGAAACGCCGCGCGGATCGGGCGCGTGCTCCTCGAGCGGCTTACGACCCTGAAGAAATACCCCGTTGTGGGCGATGTGCGAGGGACGGGGCTGATCCTAGGCGTGGAGTTCGTCGCCGACCAGGCCACCAAGCGGCCGTTCCCGCCGAGCGCCGAGGTCACGCGACGCATCGTGGAGGCCACGCTGGAGGAAGGGGTGGTCGTGGTGCCCGGGATGAGCGGTCTGATCGACGGCGTGGCCGGGGATCACATCCAGATCAGCCCGCCCTACATTTTCACCGAGGCCAACGTGGAGCAGCTCGTGGCTGCGCTGGAGAAGGTCATCCAGCGGGTCATGCGCGAGGTCAGCGCGGCCCAGGCGTGAAGGCCACAGCGGCGACGGCACAAAGGGGCAAGGAGACGGGGGACAAGGAGAAAAGATTCCATGGACAGCCATGGGATGCACGAGACGGGGGACGAGCCGTACTTCTACAGCAACTACACCTGGAAGGAGCTCCGCGGTTATGAAAAGGGACGTAGGGAGGTTATGAAGGTTATTGAAAGAACCCGACCCCCGTTTGGCTCTCAGGGGTCAGGTTGATGGAATAGCTGAGAATTCTTTGCCTTGCCTTCTGCGGGGCAACAAGGGTATTCTGTACGAGGGCCCTGCCGAGGCTGGAAAGACACGGGAATCGGGGGTCGGACATGCTGGCGACGGCAGGTGACATTGAGGAAAGAGGAGCGTGCGGCCATGTTTGACCGGCTCACGTCCAACCCGCAGATCATGGGGGGGCGCGCCTGTATCCGAGGGATGCGGATCACTGTCTCTCTCGTGGTGAATCTCGTTGCCAACGGGATGACCGCCGAGGAGATCCAGAAAGAATACCCAGATCTTCAACCCGAAGATATCCGGCAAGCCCTCCAGTACGCCGCCTCGCTGGCTGGCGAAGAGATCCATCCGTTGACAGGGACTCGTGCGTGAAATTCCTGGCCGATATGGGTGTCGCGGGGAGTACGGTTCAGGCCCTGCGAGCCCGTGGCGATGATGCTGTTCACCTTCGGGAAGGAGGGTTGGGACGTCTTCCCGACACAGCCATTCTGGAACAGGCGAGGCGGCAGGGTCGTATAGTTTTGACCTTCGACCTGGACTTTGGAGATCTTCTGGCTGCGGGCTCTATGACCACCCCAGTGTAATCATCTTCCGGCTGCGCAACCAAACGCCAGCCTCTGTAACGCCTCGATTGTTGGAGATCCTCTCGGAGAGGAGCCAGGAACTGGAACAAGGTGCCGTCGTTATTGTCGAAGAGGCAAGGTACCGAATTCGCCGTCTTCCCATCATCACAAGGCAGGAAGGCCCGTCAGGGGAAAGAAGCTCCTGAGCCCAGCTTCATCCGGAGTGAAGCGCCAGGCCTTCGTTTTGGCGTCAAGGGAATTTCCCCCTGGACGCCATCGACGCCTTTCTCGAAAAAGACATAGAATCCCTCTCGTTGCGCTGATTCCCGCCGAAAAGGAAGGCAGTCTGACCTATTGCCAGTGAATCCTTGACAGTGGGGACGCCACATTCATATCATGCGTGGAGTCTGCGCAAAGCAGGCGGATAATGCCTCCAGGGAAGTGAAACCCAACCGAGGGGATCGAGAAGAATGAGGTGACGAATGAAGGCGTTGGACAAACCCGGGCTTCTTGACATTTACCGGAAGATGGTCGCTGTCCGGACCTTCGAGGAAACGGCGGCAGACCTGTACCTCAAGGGACAGCTCCCCGGCTTCCTGCACGTGTACATCGGCGAAGAAGCGGTGGCGGCCGGCGTGATGGCGCACCTGACCCCGCAGGATATGATCACCAGTACGCACCGGGGCCATGGCCACGCCGTCGCCAAGGGTGCCCGTTTCGACATGATGATGGCGGAGTTGTTCGCCAAGAAGACCGGCTACTGCCACGGCAAGGGCGGGTCCATGCACATCGCCGACCTTGACCTGGGCATGCTGGGCGCCAACGGGATCGTGGGCGGCGGCGTGCCCATCGCGACCGGTGCAGGCCTGGCGCTGAAGATGAAGGGGACCGACCGCGTGACGGTGTGCTTCTTTGGGGACGGCGGCAGCAATACCGGGGCGTTCTACGAGGGGGTGAACTTGGCCGCGGTATGGAACCTCCCCGTCGTGTTCGTCTGCGAGAACAATCAGTACGCCGAGTCCACCCCGAGGGCGATGCATCAGAAGGTCAAGTACGTCTCCGACCGCGCTGCCGCCTTCAACATCCCCGGCGAGACCATGGACGGGATGGACGTCTTCGAGGTGTATCAGAAAGCTGGAGAGGCCATTGATCGCGCCCGGGCGGGCAAGGGACCGACCTTGCTGGAGGCCAGGACGTACCGGTTCATGGGTCACTTCATCGGAGACCCGCAGCCCTACCGGACGAAAGAGGAAGTGGAGGAGTGGAAGCAGCGGGACCCGATTCTCCTGTTCCGGCGACGGATGCTCGGCGAGGGGAAGATCGGTGCGGCGGAGCTGGACGCCATCGACGCCGCCATCAAGAAAGAGATAGAGGCGGCCGTGGAGTTCGGCCGCACGAGCCCGGAGCCGGAGGTCGAAACCGCACTGCAGGACATCTTTACGGAATGACGAATGAAATGACCAATGACCAATTCCCATGGGAATTCGCTTAAGGGGGTCTGATGCGCAAGATTACGTACCGCGAGGCGGTGCTTGAAGCCCTGCGGGAGGAGATGCGGCGGGACGAGCGCGTCTATCTCCTGGGAGAGGACATCGCGGAGTTCGGGGGCAGCTACAAAACCACCCAGGGCCTGCTGCAGGAATTCGGCAGGGAGCGGGTGCGCAACACGCCCATTTCCGAGGCGGCGATCATCGGCGCGGCGCTGGGGTCGGCCCTGCTGGGGATGCGCCCGGTGGCCGAGATCATGTACATTGACTTCGCCGGCATCGCCATGGACCAGATCGTAAACCAAACGGCCAAGGTCAAGTACATGTTCGGCGGCAAGGCCAAGGTCCCGATGGTCATTCGGACCCAGGGTGGGACCGGCCGGTCGTCGGCGGCCCAGCACGCCCAGAGCCTGGAGGCCTGGTTCGTGCACGTTCCCGGCCTGAAGGTGGTCCAGCCCTCCACCGCCTACGATTGCAAGGGCCTGCTGAAGGCGGCCATCCGGGACGACAACCCCGTATTCTTCATCGAGCACAAGCTGCTCTATACGACCACCAGCGAGATCCCCGATGAGGATTACACGATTCCTCTGGGCAAAGCGGACGTGAAGCGCGAGGGGTCGGATGTGACCATCGTGGCCACCTCGCGCATGGTGCACTTCTCCCTGGCGGCGGCCGACCGGCTGGCGACCGAGGGCATCCAATGCGAGGTCGTGGATCCGCGGACCCTCTCTCCCCTGGATGAGGAGACGATCCTCAATTCGGTGGGGAAGACCAACAAGCTGGTGGTGGTGTGCGAGGCCACGCCCCGGTGCAGCTTTGCCTCGGAGGTGGCGGCGGTCGTGGCCGAGAAGGGCTTCGATCTCCTGGACGCCCCCATCCAGCGCGTGACCTCCCTGCACACCCCTACGCCGTTTGCCCCCAAACTGGAGAAGTTCGTCACCCCCAGCGAGGACAAGATCATCGCGGCGGTCAAGAGGATCGTGGGGTAGGACGGCCCGCGATCGGTCACCGTTCGCTTCCCCCTCAGGGCCGGCAGTCGAATACAGGCGTGCCGGCCCTCGCTTTTTCAGGTGACCAGAAGCAGAGCACCGCGATGTGCCGACTGTCAGACAAATGGCCGGCGGCGCGGGAGAGGGAATGGGTAGACCTTGACACGGTCAGGCGTAGGGAACGATAATTCCCAAGCGAATCGCGCGAGTTCAAGCGAGCTATCGCGAGCGGAGACCCCCGCAGCACTCTGGCCCTGCCTGTGGGCAGCTAGACGGTTCTCCCCGGCGATGGGATGATCGGGGGCGCCTGGCAATCGCTGCGATATCTTTCCTCCGTCTCCTCACCGGCAGACTTCCCGCAAGGAGCTTCCGTGGCAACCCGGATTGACATGCCGCAGTTGGGCCTGACGATGGAGAAGGGGGCGATCCTTCAATGGATCAGGGCGGAGGGGGAGCAGGTCACGAAAGGGCAGCCGGTCGTCCTCATTCAGACCGAGAAGGTGGAATACGAGGTGGAGGCGCCCGCGGCCGGGACGCTGCTCAAGGTCGTCGCCAAGGAAGGAGAAGAATTGCCGGTCGGGGGGCTCATGGGAATCCTCGGGCAGCCGGGGGAGGACGTGAGCGCCCTGCTGGCGGCATCGGCGGCGGAGCCACGAGCCGCGGGTCCCGCCCCGAGCAAGGATAACCACGAGCCACGAGCCACCAGCCAAGAGCCGGGCGCGGGGACCCCGCGCCAGCCGGGCGAGCGGATCAAAATCTCGCCGGTGGCGAAGAAGCTGGCGCAAGAGCACGGCATCGACATCGCCACGATCGCGGGAACGGGGCCCGAAAGACGCATCGTCCGCGAGGACGTCGAGCGGGTGATCGCCGCAGGCGGCGCCGCCCCTACGACCGCGGCGCCAGAGGTCATCCCGCTTTCCGGCATCCGCAAGGTGATCTTCGACCGGATGGGGCAGTCGTGGCGCGAGGCCGTGCAGGTCACCCTGTTCGCGGACGCCGACATGACCGAGGTGGTCCGACTCCGCCAGGCGAAGGGCGCCGAGTGGGAGCGGCGCTTTGGGATCAAGCCGTCCTACAGCGACCTCATTCACATGGCCGTCGCGCGGGCCCTCCGGGAAGCGCCCCGGATCAACTGCCGGCTGGACGGACAAGGAGTGCGCATCCGCAAAGAGGTCAACCTCGCCTTTGCCGTGGATCTCGGGGAGGGGCTCGTGGCGGCCGTGATCAAGAACGCCGACAAGAAATCCGTGGGCGATCTGGCCAAGGCGGCCCAGGAGTTGGCCGGGCGGGCCCGATCCGGACGGCTGGCGCCCGACGACGTGGCGGATGGCACGTTTACCGTGACGAACCTCGGGGGGCTCGGGGTCGAAAGCTTCACGCCGATCATCAATCCGCCGCAGGCGGGAATCCTGGGCATCGGCAGGATCATGGAGAAGCCGGTGGTCCTGGGCGGGGACATCCACATCCGATCCATGATGACGCTCTCCCTGGTCTTCGACCATCGGTTGATCGATGGCGCCCCGGCGGCGAAGTTCCTGGCGAAGGTGAAGGAACTGCTGGAGCAGCCTGGGTGGATCGGCTGAGGGCGCGATGCTTGCCATGGGGACGGTGAGGATCGAGTCGCGCCCGGGAACGGCGTGGCAGGTCCTGAATCTGGGTCTCGAGCCGTTCGGCGTGACGCTCCGCCGGCAGGAGGAACTGGTCCACCAGCGCCTGCTGGGGATCGTCCCGGATACCCTGATCCTGGTGGAGCATCCGCCCGTCGTGACGTTGGGACGGGCCAAGCCGCGCGGGAACCTGCTGCTCGATCCGGCCATGCTGGCGGCGCAGGGGGTCGAGTTCTTCGAGATCACGCGGGGCGGCGATGCCACCTACCATGCTCCGGGGCAGCTCGTGGGCTACCCCATCTTTGACCTGCGGCAGCACGGGCGCGATGTGCTCCGATTCTGCCGGGGGATGGAAGCGGCCCTGATCGCCACGCTGGCGGAGTTCGGGATCGCGGGCGAGGCGGTCCCTGGAAGAGCGGGCGTCTGGGTGCACGGGAAAAAAATCGCCTCGCTGGGGATCTCGGTTCGCCGCTGGATCACGTTCCATGGGTTTGCGCTGAACGTCACCACGGATCTCGCCGGCTTCCAGGTGATCCGGCCGTGCGGAGAGGATCCAGGCATTATGACGTCCATGGCTGCCATCCTGCAGAGGCCGGTGTCCATGGACGAGGTACGACGCATCGTGGCGGAACGGTTCGCGGAGACGTTTTCCCTCATGGAAGCTTCTGGCCAAACTGGGGCCGTTTGATGACAGGAGGCGCCTGATGAGTTTTCCACGCATGTTTCGGGTCAAGCAGCGGTTTGAAGGTCCGACGCTCCACAACATCCCGTCGGCTGTTCGGGAGACCATCGCCAGCCTGCACCTCGGCGACCGGGTGAAGCCGGGCCAGACGGCGGCCATCACCGCGGGCAGCCGGGGGATCGCGAACATCGACCGGATCACCCGGGCCGTGGTGGACGCGCTCAAGGCCTTGGGCCTCAAGCCCTTCATCGTCCCAACGATGGGCAGCCACGGCGAGGCCACGGCCGACGGACAGCGCAAGGTCCTGGAGCACTATGGGATCATCGAGGCCGCCATGGGTTGCACGATCAAGTCCAGCATGGAGGTCGTGCGCATCGGCGAGACGAAGGGCCTCCCGGTCTTCTGCGACAAGAACGCCTGGGAGGCGGATCACATCGCGGTGGTGGGGCGGATCAAGGCTCACACCGACTTCGACGGGGAGATCGAGAGCGGCCTGTTCAAGATGATGGCCATCGGCCTGGGCAAGCAGCACGGGGCCGAGCATTATCACCGGGCGGGCCATCAGTTCAGCTATGCGGAGATCTTCCCCTCGGTGGGCAACGCGGTGCTGGAGACGGGGCACATCCTGTTCGGGCTGGGGATTGTCGAGAACGGCTACGATGAGACGGCTAAGGTCCAGGCCCTGGATCCCAAGGATTTTTGGGAGGGGGAGAAGGCCCTGCTGAGAGACGCCAAAGCCTGGATGGCCAAACTGCCCTTCGACGCCATCGACCTCCTCATCGTGGATGAGATGGGCAAGAACATCAGCGGGGCCGGCATGGACACGAACGTCGTCGGCCGCCCCTTCGTGCAGAAGGTGCTGGCTCGCCCGAAGATCCGCCGGATCTTTGTCCGCGACCTCACCCCCGAGAGCGAGGGAAACGCAGTCGGGGTCGGGATGGCCGACTTCACCACGCGCTGGCTGGTGGAGAAGATCAACTACAAGGCCATGCACATGAACGCCATCACCTCGGGCGTTCCCGAGGGGGCCAAGGTGCCCATGGCCTTCGACGCGGATCGGGAGGCGATCCAGGTGGCCCTGGGGATGATTGGACTCACGCCGCCCGAGCAGGCGTCGGTCGTGCGCATCAAGGACACGCTGCATCTTGCAGAGATCGACGTATCGGAGGCGATGCTGCCTCAGGTAAAGGCCGATGATCGTCTGAGCGTCGCCAGCGGGCCGGCGCCCCTCGCCTTCGACGGCAAGGGGAACCTGCCGCCATTCTGACAAACTGCGAGGCAATCAGGCGACTTGGCAACCAGGCAATTGGGCGGAAGCGGTTCCTGGTTGCCTGATTGCCGGGTTGCCCAGTTGCCAGGATGGGGGAGGATGTGATGTCCAAATACTTCATCGATCCGAAGGGGCTCAAGGGGAGAGAGATTGCCCCGGGGACCGAGATCCGGGTGGCCTACGGCGACAGGATCATGCTGTCCTTCGTGGAGATCAAGGCGGGCGGGGTGGTGCCCATGCACAGCCATCCCCACGAGCAGGGGGGCATCTGCCTGGACGGGGCCATGGAGTTCACCATCGGTGGCGAGACCCGGATCGTCCGCAAGGGCGAGGGCTGGATGATTCCCGGCGGGGTGCCGCATTCGGTGCGGGCGCTGGAGGCGGGGGCCTCGGCTCTCGACATCTTCTCTCCGCATCGGGAGGACTACAAGTAGGCGGGGCGCCGGCCTGGCCTTCCTGGAGAAGGGGCCGCCCAATCCGCACGATCCCATCCTGGCACTGGACAACGTCGCCTTCATCCCGCATTATGGTTCCTACGCGGGGACGGCCGATCATGAGTTGGGGATCGAGACCGCCGAAAACGCCGCGGAGATCCTGCACTCACACGGCGCTAACCACAGGGACCCCAAGGATCCCGAAGAGGAGGGAACGACATGAGCTTGAAGGGCAAGAAGGTTGCGGTTCTGGCCGAGGAGATGTACCAGGAGATGGAGCTGTGGGTGCCTTACTACCGGCTCAAGGAGGAGGGGGCTGACGTGAAGGTGGTGGCCCCCGAGAAGAAGACCTACAAGAGCAAGCTGGGGTATCCCGTGAACGCGGACGTGGCCGCCTCCGAGGTGTCCGCCAAGGACTTCGACGGGGTGGTGATCCCGGGCGGCTATGCCCCGGATATGATGCGGCGGCACAAGGCCATGCTGGACCTGGTGAAGGGCTGCTTCGAGCAGGGCAAGCCGGTGGCGGCCATCTGCCACGCGGGCTGGGTGCCGGCCTCGGCCGGCATCCTCAAGGGGAAGACGGCCACGTGCTTCTTCTCCATCAAGGACGACGTGATCAACGCCGGGGCGAGGTACGTGGATCAGGAGGTGGTGGTGGACGGCAACCTGATCACGTCGCGCAAGCCGGACGACCTGCCGGCCTTCTGTCGCGAGCTGGTGAAGGCCCTGGAGAAATAGGCGAACCGTTCTACGTTCGAGGTGCTGCAGTTCGCGGTTGAGAAAAGAACGGCAGCACCTCGAACCTCAGCACGTCGCGGGAGCCTGCCATGACCCTGCCCAAGATGTACCGGATCCGGCAGAAGCTCGACCCGCCGGTCGTGCCTGACGTGGCCGCGGCGGTCCGGGCCGAGATCGGCACGCTGGACCTGCGCGGTCGGCTGAAGCCCGGGGCGCGAGTCGCCGTCACGGGGGGAAGCCGCGGGGTGGCCAACATCGCCACGATCCTGCGCGCGACCTGCGACAGCCTCAAGGAGTTGGGGGCGAAGCCCTTCATCGTGCCCGCCATGGGCAGCCACGGGGGCGCCACCGCCGAAGGGCAACTGGCCGTCCTGGCCCGCTACGGCGTCACGCCCGAGAGCATGGGCGTCCCGATCCTGTCCTCCATGGAGACCGTGGAGATCGGGCGGATGGGCTGGGGGCTGCCGGTGCTGGTGGACCGGCACGCCTCCGAGGCGGATCACATCGTCCTGGTGAACCGGGTGAAGCCGCACACCAACTTCCGCTGCCACGTCGAGAGCGGCCTGATGAAGATGCTGGTCATCGGCCTGGGGAAGCACCAGGGGGCGCTCCTGGCGCATCGCGCGGCCGTGGACGTCGGGCTGGATCGGATGGTCCCCGAGGTGGGCCGGTTCTCGCTGGCGAAGCTCCCCATCCTGTTCGGGATCGGCAGCGTGGAGAACGCCCGCCATCAGACGGCGCTGGTCCGGGCGATGCTGCCCGAGGAGCTGGAGCGGGGAGAGGCCCAGATGCTGCAGGAGGCGTGGCGGCTCCTGGGCCGGATCCCCTTCGACTTCCTCCACCTGCTCATCGTGGACGAGATCGGGAAGGAAATCAGCGGGACCGGCATGGATCCCAACGTCATCGGCCGGATGTACTTCTACCCCAACGAGGAGCCCAAGAGCCCCCGCTACGTCCGCATCCTGGTGCGCGATCTCACGAAGAAGACGTCCGGGAACGCCGTGGGCATGGGCCTGGCGGATTTCGGGACGCGGCGGCTGGCGAACAAGGTCAACTTCCATTACACCTACACCAACGCCCTCACCGGCCTCGCCCCCATGCGAAGCAAGATGCCCATCATCTTCGAGACGGACCGGGACGCCATCCAGGGGGCCCTGAAGACCATCGGCCTCACCGAGCCGCCGGACGCCAAGGTGGCCCGGATCCGGAACACGCTGGCCGTGGAGTATCTCCAGGCCTCCGAGGCCCTCCTGTCCGAGGTCGAGGGGCGGGCTGATCTCGAGATCGTGGACGGCCCGTGGGAGTTCCGGTTCTCGGACGCGGGCGACCTCCTCGACCAGGTGCCGCTCTTCCCGCCCGAGTTGCTTCCGGATCGCGATGTCGATTGACGGGAGGCGCGCCTGCCAGGGATCGAGGTTCCGCCACATCATCGCTCCGCCGGATCGGGGGCGTGGTTCTCACCGGGCCGACCGGGGCGGGCATCGTAGCCGCGCGCTCCGCCCGGGTTGACGGGAAGACGATTGTCAGGACGAAAGCCCGAGCATGCCGGCCGACCCGCCGCTCTTCACCCGATCCTTCACCGTCATCTGCCTCGCTACCTTCTTCTTCTACGCGAGCTTCTACCTGATCCTATCGGTGATGCCGCTCTATGTGGCGGCGATGGGTGCCACCTCCTTTCAGATCGGCCTGATCATCGGGCTCTTCGCGATGATGGCCATGGTGCTCCGTCCGCCGACCGGCTGGATCATCGACACGCGAGGGTGCCGCGTGGTCCTGGTGGCGGGGATGGCCATCTTCCTGCTGGCCTCTCTCGGTTACGTCATCGCCCACTCGGTCGGGGCGGTCCTGGCGCTCCGCCTGTTTCACGGGATGGGGATGGGATTGTTCCCGACCGCGGCGACCGTGGTCGTGGCCGAGCTGGCGCCCCCCGCCCGCCGGGGGGAGGCCATGGGCTGGTTCGGCATCGCCAACAGCGTGGGATTGATTCTCGGCCCGGCAGTGGGAATGCCCATCGCCGCCGGAGCGGGGTTCCGGACCCTGTTTCTGGTCGCCGGCGGGGTGGCCCTGATGGGGCTGGTGTGCATCGGGATGCTTCCCCGAATCGGACGGGTGCCCGCCCAGATTGCTCGGCCCCCCCGCCCGCAAGATTTTTTCAGCCCAGCCGCCGTCCTGCCTTCGGTCCTGCTCCTGTTCCTGTATGTGCCGTACGGGGCGATGCTCGCGTTCATCCCGATCGTCGCCGCCGATCGCGGCCTGGGGAACCCGGGCACGTTTTACACCGCCTTGGCCCTGGCCGTCCTCGTGATCCGGTCCAGGGCCGGCCACGTGTCCGACCGGCGTGGTCGGCCCGCAGTCATCATCCCGGGGCTGCTGGTGGCCGGCGTCGCCTTGGCAATCCTGGCGTTGACGTCCGGCCGGATCTGGGTGCTGGTGGGAGCAGCGATCTACGGTTTCGGGTTCGGCAGCGTCCAGCCGGCCCTCATGGCCCTGACGGCCGACCGGGTGCCGCCCGAGGAGCGGGGCAAGGCCATGGGGACATTCTACACCGCCTGGGAGCTGGGCATCATGACGGGCTCTACGGGGGCGGGACTGCTCCTGGAGGTTACGGACTTTTCCCTGATGCTGCTGGCCGGCTCGTTCATGCCGATGGCCGGCGCGCTCTTGGCCTTCCGCGCGCGCTCTCCCGTCGTCCCACGACGTTCGTTTTGATCCATCCAGGGGCCATCTGAAGGAATCCAGCAGCCCTTGGTGATCGTGCGCGGCAGAGACGGATCGGCGCAGACATGGGCTTTATTGAAACCCTGATGATTGCCGTCGGCCTGGCGATGGACGCCTTCGCCGTGTCCCTGGCCGCGGGGACGTCCGGTCGGGCGATCGGGAGACGGGCGGCCTTTCGGCTGTCGTTTCACTTCGGCCTGTTCCAGTTCATGATGCCCGTCATCGGCTGGTTCCTGGGTGCCGCGATTGCCCCACAGATCTCCTCCTTTGACCATTGGATCGCCTTCGCGCTGCTCGTGTTCGTCGGCGTCCGGATGATCCGCTCGGGCTTCGACGACCGCGCAGAGACGTTCGCCACCGATCCGAGCCGGGGTCTCGCCTTGGTGGTGCTGGCGATTGCCACGAGCATAGATGCTCTCGCGATCGGGCTGAGCCTGGCCATGTTGCGGATCAAGATCTGGTATCCCAGCGCCGTCATCGGCCTAGTGACGAGCGGGCTGTCCCTGTTCGGGTTACGTATGGGGACTCGCCTCGGCGCAAGGTTCGGCAAGCGGATGGAGATCGTCGGCGGAGCTATCCTGACGCTCATCGGGCTTCGCATCTTGCTTTTGCATCTGCTTGCCTGAGTGGCCCCCCGCCCTCTTCCCCGGCAAGCCCGGTCGCGCTTCTCGGCTTTCCACATCCGCCTTTCCCCTGTGCAATCCCCTGGGAGAGAAGGCCTGCTTGCCTGAAAGCTCTAGTGAGCGGCAAGCGCACTCCCAGCGTGGAACGCATGGGTCGCCGGCTGAAGAGAGCGAGTCCTTCCGAGACCCAGGGGATGTCGCACGCGCCGGCGAGCGGGGGGAATCCCTCTCCTTCTGCTCTATTATCCGTCTTCCTACGCCCCCGTTACGGCGCAGGCCCTCGGGCGGGGGGTCAATCCGCAGCCGCCTAGGGGCGGGCATCCTGGCCCTCGTTGCCCCCATGAGTGCTGCCGCGAACACCGATGCGCATCCCCAGGTCTGGATCGAAACGGTGGCGACGTTTGTCTTCGACCGGGGCAAGGTGGTCGGCATCAAGCTGGAGTGGACCTTTGACGAGTTCTTCAGTGAATCGCTCATCGACACTTTCGACCCGAAAAAGAAAGGTCGGTTTGACGAGAAAGCAGTTGTGGGGCCAACCTAATTATGAGCGATTTCTTTGAGGGAAATGGGTAACACTCTGTGGTTCTGAGTGATGCTTATGACCCCGTTTTTTTGTAACCAGGCTTCCACCGCCAGCCGACGGGCCGTTACGGCTTGACGTGGGGTGCAATCCGTCTGGGCCTCCATGAGCTTCCGGGTCAGGGCATTGATCTCATCGAAGACCTCCCTTCGCTTGCGGCGAGTATACGCCTTCAGGGCTAGCCTGGCATCCTGAAACACCCTGCAGGCCACGTCCCCATGGAGAGAGCGACGGCGGCGATGGTTCAGGTCATGCGCCAAGAGTGCCGCCCAGCTCTGCACTTGGGACTCCGGGATCGGGCCGCTGGCGCGGAGCTTCGCCACCAGCGGCGTCTTCAGTTCCCGCACCGCGCGTTCCATCCCGCCGTTGTAGGGCGGATAATGCGGGGGCGAGTTGAGTGGCATGACCAGGTAGCGCGCGAGCACCTCCTCGATCGCGTGCTGATTGAGATTGCCCCCGTTGTCCCGCTTGAGCACGAGCGGCGGGCCATGCTGCACGAAGAGCTGTTCCAGGCGAAGCGCCACGGTCTCTCCTAAGATCCGCTCTCCCACCCAAGGGGGGAACTTGTAGCGCGAGGCGAGATCCTGCACCTGATGGAGGCGCAGGAGATGCGAACTCCCTCTCGCCAGCTCCGCGTCGTCCAGCGACCAGACTAACCCGGGCACATGCCAGGTGATGTGGCAGAGTGCCGCCTGGCACTGCTGGGCGAGCGCCCGCCGTGCCGCCTCCGTGAGCGCCTCGAGATCGCGCCTTGAGACCTGGGCGTGGTACTGCCGGTAGAGCGCCCCCACTCCCCGGCTGCGCTGCTGGCCATGGTGCAGGCGGGCTACCTCCCCGCGCAGCTCCTCGAGGGTCAGGGGGGCCACCTTCTTTGGCCCCGGCCGGAACCGGGCGGGCTGGCCGCGCTCCAGGCGCTGCTTCCACCGCCGGAAGGTCCCATAGGGCACCCCCAGGAAGCGGCAGAGGCGCTCGTAGGGCCAGCGCACTTCTCGCTTCAGCTGGGTGAAGGTCGGGATCAGCATTGCGGCCACCTCAGGGTTTTTTTTTATCCGGCTGCGCGAGCACCTGCCGGAGCCGCTCCGTCTGCTCCAGCACCGCGAGCTTCGCCTGGAGCTCCTCCGTCTGGCGTCGGAGGGCTTCCTTCTCCGGGTCGAGGGGCCGCGGCGGGCGCCCCTGGTCCCGATTCCCCAGGGCCTCGACCATCGCCGCCAGGGCCCGGCGCTCCCACTTGTAGTACGTCTTGCGGGAGACGCCCAGCTGCCGGGCCGCTGCCTCGGCCGTCAGCACCCCGCTCCGCACCTGCATGATGAGCTGCGCCCGCTGCCGGACCAGGGCTTGCTGGTGGGGACTGGCCGTCGGATCGCTCATCGCGTCCTCCCGCCCCGCGGGCCTTCTCTACTTGGTGGGCGGCGGTGGGGCTTTCGATTCCTGGAGCTTGGTGAGCCGCTTCTCCAATCGGGCCATCCGCCCCTTCTGCTGCAGGGCTTGCCGCGCGAGCAGGCGCTCCAGCTTCGGGCTCAGCGCGGGGCCGGGTTCCCGCCGCGTCGGCGCCTCCAGCGCCTTCAGCATACCCGAGAGCGCCCGCGTCTCCCACTGGGAAAGTACCTTGAGGGGAATCGCCAGCTCCTGAGAGACCTCCATCGGGCGCCGCCGCTCCGTCCAGATCGACAGCACCGCCTGTGCGCGCTGCTGGGCTGTACAAGGCAGTGGCTCCTTCTTGGCTCGGACTTCGGGGGGCATCGCTTCCTCCTTCCAGGTCGTAGCTGACCTCCTGATGCGGTCGCGATTCCTCGCCATCGACGAGCATCTTCACGCGGCCCTTCTCCGCCCGGATCACCACCGACTGCTCGCCCAGCCGTCCCACCATGTAGAACGGGCTGCGCGGTTGCCCCCGCAGCGCCAGCTCCAGCACGTTGTCCTGCAGGCCGCGCTCGATGACCTGCCGCAACTCCTGGGCGATGGCAAAGAAGCGATCGGCGGGACACAGCCCCTCCAGGGCCTGATGGGGCCGCCGGTGGTTGTAGTGCTTCACCCACAGCCGGATCCGCTCGCCGGCCGACTCGAAGCTGTCGAACTGCGCGCGCACCAGGAACTCCTCCCAGATGGTCTTCCAGAAGCGTTCGATCTTGCCCAGCGTCATGGGGTGGTGCGGGCGGCTCTTGATGTGGTGCACCCGATCCTTCCGCAACTCCGCCTCGAACCGGGTGGCCCCGCGCCAGCTCGAGTACTGGCGGCCCTGATCGGAGAGCATCTCCTTGGGCACGCCGTACTCCGCCACCGCCCGGCGGTACACCTCCAACACGTGCTCCGCCGTCTGGCTGCGAAACACGTCCAGCCCCACCACGTAGCGGGAGTGGTCGTCGAGGAACCCGATGAGGTAGGCGTTCTTGCCGCCCAGCCGGAAGGTGAAGATGTCGGTCTGCCACATCTGGTTGGGTGTGGAGCGCTCGAAGAAGCGCGGCTGGGGCGGGTTACGCGGGGGTTTGCGGCGAGGTTGCTTGAGGAGCTGGTGCTCGTGCAGGGTGCGGCGCACCGTCTCCCGGCTCACCGGCAGAAACAGCACCCGCCGCAGGAACTGGCTGATTTTCTGGATCCCCAAGTCGGGATGGCGCCGCTTGAGGTCGACGACTTGCGTCTTCACCACCGGGGCCACTTTCGGCCGCTGACGGCCCCGACGTGTCGGCTTCGCCTGCAGGCCTGCTTCCCCCTGGGCGCGATACCTGCGCACCCACGCCCCTAGCGTACTAAAGCCGACGCCGAGTTCACGGGCCACCTGCTCGACTGGGAAGCCTTCCTCCAGGCATAGCTGCACCGCTTTGCGCCGGACCTCGAACGGGTGGACGTGGGGGTGCGCCCCACCAGCCCGCCGCGTTGCCTTCCGCGGCCCCCGGCTCTGCTTCCGCTTCCCTCCTGCCTTGCCGATCCTCTCCATGGGTCACACTCCTTTCGGTTCCTCCTGGGAACCTCGGCTCCGGAGTGTCACCCATTTTCCTCACGGACTTTTGCTCATGATCTGGTCGTTAGCCCAGTCTTCACTGGCACGGTGATGGTCGCCGCCATCGCAGCGGGATTGGCCGTGACAATGTCGGTCCTTGGCATTCTCGAGATCGAGGCGGATTCGTACCAGCTGCAGGACGGATCGGGTCTGTCTCGGGAAAATCGTCTCTCGGCAGCGGAGCTGGTGTCTGTCTTGGAAGCGGCGGTGCACAACTTCCCGTGGCAGGCCGAGTTCATGGCCTCCCTGGGACTGTTGGGGTTGGATGGCGTCGTTGAACGGGGCTTTTCCGCTTCGCCGGCACGAGGCCTCTTGCGGGGGAAGACGGGGTCCCTGCAGGGGGTTACAGCCTTGTCCGGTTATGGAAAATCGACGGATGGGAAGATCCTTGCATTTTCTCTCCTGTGGAACGGCTCTTCCTGTTCGTCGGGGGATTTGGATGGAGTTCAGGCAGACCTAGCTGCAATCTTGTCTGGACGCCGCCAACTCCGCTTCAGGTGGCTCGCGACAGGGGATCCCATCGTGGTCCCTTCTCAAGGGAAGCGGGTCCGGCCGCTCCGTTCACATGGAACGCAGGAGGTTCGGCCTTGACATCGCTTCGCACTGCACGTACTTTTTGAAGCAGAAGCGGGTGGGCCTCGTCTGGAGGGAGGAGGGTGTTGCGTCACGACGCACCATGGGGTGCCTGCTGTACAGGAGATGAAGGAGGGCCCTTCGGAGCCGCTGTACAGGCAGAGGCTCCAAACCACCCTGAGCTGCTGCAGCCAAAAGCTGTGGTGGTGAGCGTCAGGGGAAAAGGCGTGACGGTGATCATGTCAGGTGGGGGTTGGGGAGACGAGCGCAAGCGAACCACTGCTGACGCATCGAAAGCCTTTAGACGACATCAAAACCAGACTCGCACCCTCGGTCTGGGAGCAGCATGGCGGGAACCTGGTTACTGGCCATGTGGTGTCCGGTGTATAGGTGGCGTGACCCCAATCTGGGCTCCTGTATGGAACGTGAGAACCTTGCCGGTGATGCCAAGGGAAAAGGCCCAAGCGGCGGACCCGCGAGGCCGAAAGTACCGATGCGCTGGCAAGGGGCGGACTGCCCCGGAGTAGCGTTGAACCAGGGTAACGCCTGGGGAGCGAAGGGGGCAGGTCACTCCACCGATTCCCCCGGGCCAACCGGTAACGGGAGGAGCTCGCCGGGATCGGCAGAAGGCGGCAGCCTTCGATGAGTGGCACGAGCCGTATGACTGGAGACAGTCACGTACGGATCTGTGAGGGCCTCGGGGTGAAAGTCCCCGGGGCTACTCGGCTTGCGTCACGACGCACCATGGGGTGCCTGCTGTACAGGAGATGAAGGAGGGCCCTTCGGAGCCGCTGTACAGGCAGAGGCTCCAAACCACCCTGAGCTGCTGCAGCCAAAAGCTGTGGTGGTGAGCGTCAGGGGAAAAGGCGTGACGGTGATCATGTCAGGTGGGGGTTGGGGAGACGAGCGCAAGCGAACCACTGCTGACGCATCGAAAGCCTTTAGACGACATCAAAACCAGACTCGCACCCTCGGTCTGGGAGCAGCATGGCGGGAACCTGGTTACTGGCCATGTGGTGTCCGGTGTATAGGTGGCGTGACCCCAATCTGGGCTCCTGTATGGAACGTGAGAACCTTGCCGGTGATGCCAAGGGAAAAGGCCCAAGCGGCGGACCCGCGAGGCCGAAAGTACCGATGCGCTGGCAAGGGGCGGACTGCCCCGGAGTAGCGTTGAACCAGGGTAACGCCTGGGGAGCGAAGGGGGCAGGTCACTCCACCGATTCCCCCGGGCCAACCGGTAACGGGAGGAGCTCGCCGGGATCGGCAGAAGGCGGCAGCCTTCGATGAGTGGCACGAGCCGTATGACTGGAGACAGTCACGTACGGATCTGTGAGGGCCTCGGGGTGAAAGTCCCCGGGGCTACTCGGCTCGCTGCTGTGCAGAGTCCGAATCGCCTGCCAGAGCTCGGATCCCCCGGCGATCCCGGCGACCGAGACCGACCGGTTCTCTGCAGGTCAGAGGAAGCGCCTCCCCCTCGTGGGCGGGGCCCAACCAATCAGGAGCATGGGCAGGTTTTGGGATGTTGCCGCGACCCGCGCTGAGCGGGGCCCCGTGGCCCCGTCCGGTCCTTACCCGCCCCATATGAGCGTGGAATGCCAATGAAGCCTCTGTCCCTCCCGCCGTCCCAGGCCCTGGCCATCCGCATCCGCAAGATGGTCGTATGTGTCGGGATCGGCTTCCTCGTGCTCCTGCTGCGCCTGTGGTACCTCCAGATCCTGGAGGGCGGCTACTACTTCACCCTGTCCGCCAACAACCATCTGCGGCTGCGGCCGGTGGAGGCCCCCCGCGGGGTCATCCTGGATCGCTACGGCAAGATTCTGGTGGAGAACCGCCCGACATTCGACCTGTACGCCACGCCGGAGGACGTGACCAACCCGGCGGAGGTCGTGGGCATCCTGGCCACGATCCTCGGCACCACACCAAACGAAATCGAGGCCCAGTTCGCCGAGGGGCGCGCCCGGCCCTACCAGCCGCTTCTCCTGCGCAAGGACCTGGACGAGCCCATGATGGTGGCGGTCGAGGAACGGCAGCTCGATCTCCCCGGGATCAGCCTGCGGATTCGTCCCATCCGCGCCTATCCCGGCGGCGGGATGGCGGCCAACCTTCTGGGCTATGTGAGCGAGGTGAATCGGGCGGAACTCCAGCGGGAGGACTTCCAGGACTTCCACCCGGGCGAGAGCCTGGGGCAGGCGGGCGTGGAAGGGCGGTTCGACGGGTTCATCCGGGGCCTGGACGGCGGCGAGGAGATCGAGGTAGATGCCCGGGGTCGCGCCTTGCGTCTCATGAGCCGGATTGAACCGCACTCCGGGGCGAACATCTACCTGACCATTGACAAGCGCATCCAAGAGGCCGCAGAGACGGCCTTTACCGGCAAGAAGGGGGCCGTGGTCGCCATGAACCCCACGACGGGCGAGATTCTGGCCATGGTGAGTCGCCCGTCCTACGACCCGAACCTCTTCGCCCAGCGCCTCACCGGGGAGGAGTGGCAGAAGCTCGCCACCGACCCGACGCACCCCATGCAGAACCGGGCCTTCCAGGCCCAGTATCCTCCCGGCTCGATCTTCAAGCTGATGGTGGCCATCGCCGGCCTGGAGAGTGGCGCCCTGACGCCCGAGACAAAGTTCAACTGTCCGGAACACTTCTACCTGGGGACCGCGAAGTTCGACGACTGGAAGAAGGGAGGCTTCGGCGTCCTGGACCTCAAGAGCGCCATTACTCACTCCGCCAACGTCTACTTCTACCAGGCCGGCCTGCGGGTCGGCATCGACCAGATCGTGCGCGTCGCCAAGGCCTTTGGCCTGAACGAGCCCCCAGGGCTCGGCCTGGGGGACGAGGCCAAGGGAAATCTCCCCAACCCGCAACCCGGGCGGGGCAGGCAACCAGGATGGACACCCGGCAACACCGTGATTACCAGCATCGGCCAAGGGTTGGTCGTGACGTCGCCCATGCAACTCCTGGATATGGTATCGGCGATCGCGAATGGCGGGACGATTTACCGACCCTGGGTGGTCAAAAAGGTCGTGTCCCTCGCCGGCGAAGTTCTGGAGGAGTACGAGCCGGAGGCCGTCCGCCAGGTCCCCGTGAAACCCGAGACCCTAGCGTTCATTCGCCAGGCCATGCTCGCAGTCGTGGAGAGCGGGACCGGAGCCAAAGCCAAGGTGCCCGGCATTCTGATCGCGGGGAAGACCGGCACGGCCCAGGTCGTGAAGAAGGGTGAGGAGAAAGGCCACGCGACGCTCAAAGACCACGGGTGGTTCGTCTCGTTTGCCCCGGTGGACAATCCTCAGATCGCCGTGGTGGTCTTGGTCGAGAACGGAGGCTTTGGCGGGCAGGTGGCCGCCCCCGTGGCCAAGGCCGTGTACGAGGCCGCCTTCGGGCCACACCAGGCGCCCGCTGCGGCGGGGACGGCGGAGACCCAAGATCCCGACCCTGAGGACTGACGAGTATAGGTCGGCCCCTTCCGGGGGCCTGGACTCGACGACAACGCACTCCACGCTTGTGTTGCCGCTTTCGAGGGTCGCGGGTAGCAGACGCCGGATTGTCATGATCCCATGGACAGGACACGTCCTTCGCGCGTTGGGTACCTGAGCTTGATCCTTGTCCTGGCGTTTGCTCCGGCCTGTCAAGTCACCCCATTCTCGCCTGCGCCTCAATCTGTCACCGAGACGGCGGAACGTGCGTTGACTCCGAGGTCCGAGGTGCCCCCCTCCAATCCAGCGGTTTCCTCGAAGGCGGTGGATCTCCACACCCTACCTGATCTCGCCGCGATCATCCCACAACTAGCCGAAAACCGGGTTGTCTTTGTCGGCGAAGCGCACACTGACTATGCGCATCACCTCAATCAGTTAGCGATCATCCGAGGGTTGCACGAAAGACGACCCGATCTCGCCATCGGCATGGAATACTTCCAACAGCCCTTTCAGGAGTACCTCGACGAGTATGGCGCGGGCAAGCTCACCGAGACAGAACTGCTGGCGAAGACCCAGTACTTCAAGCGTTGGGGGTACGATTTCCGCTTGTATGAACCTATCCTGAAGTACGCAAGGGACAGCGGCATTCCGGTGGTCGCGCTCAACGTCCCTTCGGAAATCGTCCAGAAAGTCGCCCGGTCGGGCTTGGCCAGCCTGACAGAGCAGGAGCGCACCGAGATCCCGCAGGACCTCGATCGTTCGAGTTCCACCTATCGCGACTTTCTCCGGTCAGTGTACAAGGACCACCCGCACGCCACAGGCGCAAGCTTCGACTCCTTCTACGAGGTACAACTCCTCTGGGACGAAGGCATGGCCGCCCGCGCTGCGCGCTACCTTGAGGAACATCCCACCCGGACGCTGGTGGTCCTTGCAGGTATGGACCATGTGCAATACGGCTTCGGCATTCCCGATCGCCTCACTCGCCGCGTCCAGGTCAGCCGCGCGATCGTGCTCAACGGCCTGGACGGTCCCTTCGAGCCCAACATGGCAGATTTTGTTCTGCTGGCCAAAGCGGCGCCCTTACCCCCAGCAGGCAGACTCGGTGTCGTGCTTGAACCCGACCATGAAGGACTCCGGATCGCAGCGTTCGCGACCGACAGTGCCGGGCGGGCGGCGGGACTCCGGCGCGGGGACCGGATCGTCTCCCTGAACGATGAACCGGTGCGGGAAATGACGGACGTGGAGCTGATCATGTGGGACAAGCAGCCCGGCAACCTCGTCAAGGTAGAGGTTAAGCGCCGATTCTGGTTTCTTCCCGCCAAGACCATGAGGTTCGAGGCAACGCTGCGGTAAGCCCGTTGGGGTGTGAGGCGAGGATGTTCTCTCCGTCCGATTGGTGGACTCCGTCGGACCGGAAGCACTGAGTTCCTTGACGGGCGCTCCTTCTTGCCCGCAAAGCCTCCCTTTCTCGTCTTTCACTCTACTCCCTAGAAAGAGCGGGATGACGAGACACCGGGCGCGTCCCGATCACCGCGAGGCTGGCCAACAGGAGGCTTATTCGGCTCATTCCGCCCGGAAACGGACCCCCGGGCCATCCGGCTATGACCCTGGTGCGACCGAGGTGCCGTTTCGGATCCCGACGCGCCGTTCGTACCGGGTCATGAATTTCCCGATCCCTTCGCAGAGTGCCTCGGCGATGCGCTGGCGGTACTCGTCTCGTCGCTGCTTCCGCTCCTCCTCGGGGTTGGTGATAAAGGCGCTTTCCACCAGGATGGCCGGCATGGCCGCCGTAGCCAGCACATTGAAGGGACCGGACTTCACCCCGCGATTCTCCACCCGCATGATCCCACCCAGAGAGGCAAGTACCAGCTCGGCCAGCTCGCTCGATTCCCGGATGTCCCGGGTCACCGCCAGGTCGGCCAGCGTGATGCGAAGAAAGGACTCCAGAGGCAGGCCGTTCACCCGGAGAAACGGCGAAGAGAACGGCTCCCATCAGGATCGCGGGAAACCAGATGCGCAACTGGGGTCTTTCTGGCTCGATTCGACAGACCCTCATTCTGGGTTTCCCTGGAGCGCTGCTGCGTTTCTGTAACACGTGTGTGCCAGGCATGACACAGAACGAGCGAGGTGAAAGTCCTCGCGCCAGGTTCTCGCGGAGCCGAAGGCTAGGAGAAGGGCAAGGGCGTCACCGCGAGGTGGGGTCCGGAGGAAGCCCAATCCAAACGCGCGGGGCGACGCACAGGAACCGGATACGAGGTGTGGTACACCCGGGACGAGCGGGCACGTGACAGTGAAGTCCTCCATCCGCATCGGGGTGTGCTTTATAAATCCGGCGCCTACGCGCCAAACGTTCTGTGCCTTACCCTGGGAGATCTGTCGACTGTCCGGAGCAGCGGACTGAGGCCGGGGGAACCCGACTTGACCGGTCGGCAGAAGTCAGCAGAGGGCATACTAGGTCCGAGGCAGGCAAGGCTAGTGAGGCACCCCAATGCCGAAAGGCGGGGCAACAGATAGGCCGCGCCGCACCGCCTCGAACCGAAGGCCCGAACGGTACCCCGCGAGGGGAGTGAAGGAGAGGAGCGGTCGCTTCATGTCGAGCCGCGGGAGCGCATCCGATAGGCAGCTCACGCTGCCCCTGGGCCACGCGGTCCACGGGGATGAACCCGGGGCTGGGACGCGGAGAGCAGACGCTCCGGTGGAAGGGCAGGACCTCTTAGCGCGCGTGCTGGACCCGGAGAACCTCCGGCGCGCGCTGCGCCAGGTCCGACGCAACAAGGGTGCGCCGGGGATCGACGGGATGAGCGTGGATCAACTGGGGCCGCACCTCAAGACCCACTGGCCGACGATCCGGGCCTCGTTGGTGGATGGGACCTACACCCCCCAGCCCGTGCGCCGTGTGGCGATCCCGAAGCCGGGGGGCGGGACCCGAAACCTGGGGGTACCGGTCGTCCTCGGCCGGTTCGTCGAGCAGGCCTTGCTGCAGGTGTTGCAAGCAGACTGGGACCCGACATTCTCTGCGGGGAGCTACGGCTTTCGCCCGAAGCGCAGTGCCCACCAGGCGGTGGCGCAGGCGCAGACCTACATCCGGCAGGGCCACACGTGGGTGGTAGATCTCGACCTGGAGAAGTTCTTCGACCGGGTCAACCACGACGTCCTGATGCACCGGGTGCGGAAGCGGGTGCCGGACCGGCGCGTGGTGACGCTGATCCACCGGTTCCTGAAAGCTGGGGTGTTCACCTTGGAGGGGATGGTGGAGCCCACGGGGGAGGGCACGCCGCAGGGCGGCCCGCGCTCCCCGCTGCTGGCCAACTTGCTCTTGGACGACCTCGATCGCGAACTGGAGAAGCGAGGGCACCGCTTCGTCCGCTATGCCGATGACGGGAACATCTACGTCCGGAGTCGGCAAGCAGGGGAGCGGGTGATGGCCAGCGTGACCCGCTTCCTGGAACGAAAGCTCAAGCTCACAGTCAATGCAGCGAAGAGTGCGGTCGCCCGACCGTGGCACCGGAAGTTCCTGGGGTTCACCTTCACCCGAACGCGGCCGACCCGCCGGAAGGTGAGCGAGAAGGCCCTACAGGCCTTCAAGGTGAACGTCCGGACGGTGACGGGTCGGACGCGGGGACGGACCATGCGCCAGACCGTGGCCGAGCTCAGGACGCTGGTCCTGGGTTGGCGCGCGTACTTCGGTTTCACCGAAGTGCCCTCGCCGTTGCGGGACCTCGACAAATGGATCCGTCGTCGGCTGCGGAGCTACCACTGGAAGCAGTGGGGGCGTCGCGGCTACCGTGAGCTCCGGAAGCGGGGCGTGAGCCGGGACTTGGCCTGGAATACGTGCAAGTCCGCCCACGGCCCATGGCGCTTGAGTCAGAGCCCAGCCCTGGTCATCGCGCTCCCCTGGCGGTACTTTGCCGCCCTGGGGTTGCCGAGCCTGGTCGAGGCCGGACCTCTCCACTAAATCCGCCGAACCGCCGTATACGTGATCCGTATGTACGGTGGTGTTCCCATGGGCCGTGTCGGCCCACCAATCGAGATGAAAATGCCCCCGATCCGCCGTACAATAGACCCGGCATGGAGCGGCAATGGTCGGTGTCACACTGGATGAGTTGAGGCCGTGGTGGTGTTTGATCTGGAACGCACGGGGGAACCAATAAGTGTGCGCCGGCTCGCTTGCGGGCGAGCAGTGGGCAGCACGTGAGGGTGCGTAGGGAGTTGTGCGTGCGTTCTCCGCGTCCATGCCAGGAGGAGGCCGCATGGACAGCGCATACAACGTAGCGGGCATCGACGTCCACAAGAGAATGGTCGCGGTGGTGATCACCAACGCCCGAGAGTCAGAGCTCCAATTCGAATGCCGGCGCTTCGGCACGACCGTGGGTGACCTCCGGCAGTTGGGGGCGTGGCTGCAGGAGCATGGGGTGCAGGAGCTGGCGATGGAGTCGACCGCGCAGTATTGGAAACCCGTGTGGCTGGCCCTCGAGGGGCAGTGCCGGTTGCACCTGGCCCAAGCGCGGTCGAACCGGGGCCCGCGGGGGCGCAAGACGGATTTTCGGGACGCGATGCGCGTGGTGAGTCGTTTGCTCTCGGGGGATCTGATTCTGAGCTTTGTGCCGGATGCGGAGCAGCGCGGTTGGCGCACGCTGACGCGCACGAAGCACCAACTGACGCGGGATCGGGTGCGGCTCCAGAGTCAGCCTGGAAAGCGTGCTCGAAGAGTGCCAGATCAAGCTCTCCAGTCTGGTCAGCGATCTGCTGGGGGCCAGCGGGCGGCGAATCCTGCACGCCCTCGCCGACGGTGAGACGAATCCCGCCCGGTTAGCCGCACTCGGCGACAAGCGGCTCCGGGCCAGCCAGGCGGAGTTGACGGATGCGTTGAGTGGGCAGGTGCAACCGCTGCACCGGCAGATCCTCGGGCTGTACTTGGCGCGGTTGGAGCTGATCGAATCCCAGGTGAACCAGCTGGAGCAGCTGATCGCCCAGGCGATGACGGCCCACCACGAGACGATCGCCAGACTCGCGGAGGTGCCCGGCTTCGGCGTTGACTCCGCCCAGCAGATCCTCGCGGAAATCGGCCCGCAGGCCGCCGCCTTCCCGTCCGCCGCTCAGCTCGCCTCGTGGGTCGGCGTGTGTCCAGGGCGGAACGAGAGTGCCGGAGTATCGAGCAGCAATCGCTCCGCCAAGGGCAACCGCTCCATGCGCCGACTCCTCGACCAACTCGCCCACGCTGCCGTTCGAAAAGAGGGTACGCATCTGCAGATCGTCTTTCGCCGGTTGTCCACCCGCATGGAGTACAACAAAGCCATTTGGGCTATCGCCCATCGCCTGTGCCGACTCATTTGGAAGATTCTACACCAGGGAGTCCGGTACGTGGAGCAAGGTCTCGCGCCCACTCCGCTCATGCTAAAGCGACGGCGCCAACGCCTTGTGGCCCAGCTCCGCAGTTTGGGCTATCAGGTAGCACTCACACCACTGACCCCCAACGCGATCGCGTGAGTCGCGACCGGGACAGTGATTTTCGAGGGTGTGGGAGGAGAGGAGCCGCGAGGCTCCCCCCTATCCCGATTAGTCGCCTGGCCGTCAAGGCACCCGGCGACCCAACCCATTGACCACGGCGGTAAGCGCCCTTGACGTCCTTGCTGTCTGGTCGTACCCTTTCCCGATTCGTCGAACCCGTCCCCCAAGTTGATAGAACTATGGTGCTTCTGAATCGGGGGCACGGACTGTGCATAGAATCAAATGGGAAGAGGCCGATCATGCATCGGGTCCTCGGACTCGCCTCACACGTCTGTTTCCTACAAGTCGAACCGAGCGACCTGTTCTCGCGGGGTCGCTTCGGCAAGCCCGCGTGACCGATCTTTGGTCCGGAGGACAGGAGGACATCAATGGCCACTGAGCCCAACGTGACGTCTTTCCAGCAAACTCCCCGGCAGAGAATTGCTCCCACCAGGCTGTGGGCGCTGCTGCGCCCCTACTGGTTTTCCGACGACCGCTGGGCAGGGCGTGGGTTGCTGGCCCTGGTCATCGGCCTCAACCTTGCGAGCGTCTTCCTGACGGTGCTCCTCGCCTACTGGAACCGGCAGTTCTTCGATGCGTTGCAGGTGAAGGACTACCCGACCTTCCTCAGGCTCCTGGGGTGGTTCGCCCTACTGGCGGCCGGCTACATCGTGGTCGCGGTCTTCGCCTTGTACTTCAACCAGATGCTGCAAATCCGCTGGCGGCGCTGGCTCACCGACCAGTACTGCCGGGACTGGCTCACGGGGCGGGCCTACTACCTGCTGCAACTCGAGCCGTCGCACGTCGAGAACCCGGAGCAACGCATCCAGGATGACATCGGACTCGTGGCCAATCTAAGCCTGGACCTCCTGACCGGGATGCTCAACGCTATCGTGACCCTGGCGTCCTTCCTGGTGATGCTGTGGACCCTGTCCGGCATGCTCTCGCTGCATCTGGCGGGATTCACCCTGGGGATCCCGGGCTACATGGTGTGGGTGGCGCTCGTCTATGCGAGCCTGGGGTCGATCGGCACCCACCTCGTTGGCCGGGCGCTGATCGGCATCAACTACGACCTCGAGCGCGCCAACGCCGACTTTCGCTTCCGCATGATCCGCATCCGCGAATACGCCGAGAGCGTGGCCCTCTACGGGGGCGAGGCAGACGAAGAGGCGCAGCTCAAGACCTCGTTCGGTCACATCTGGCGAACGTGGTGGCGGTTGATGACGACGCAGATGCGGCTGACCTTTTTCACGGCGGGCTATGGCCAGGCGGCGGTCGTCTTCCCCATCCTCGTGGCGGCGCCACGCTACTTCTCGGGGGCGATCCCCCTCGGCGGCCTGACGCAGACCGCCCTCGCCTTTGGGCAGGTCCAGTCGGCGCTCAGCTGGTTCGTGGACGCCTATCCGCGCATTGCCCAATGGTCGGCGAGCGTCAACCGCCTGACCGGATTCAGTGAGGCGCTGGCCCGCGCGAAACGGCTGCCCACCACCACCGAAGCGCTCCAGGTGCGTTCGACGCCCGGCCCTGTCCTGACAGTCGAGGGTCTGAACCTGCGCCTGCCCGATCGGCGGAGCCTCCTCGACGCGGTTTCCGTGCGGATCGACGCCGGAGAGCGCGTGCTGGTGAGCGGCCCGTCGGGTTCCGGCAAGAGCACGCTGTTCCGCGCGCTGGCCGGCATCTGGCCGTACGGCACGGGGACGGTGGAGATCCCGGCGGGACGTCGGGTGCTGTTCCTGCCGCAGCGGCCGTACCTGCCGATCGCCAGCCTCCGGGAGGTGCTCAGCTATCCGGACCGACCAGATGGGCACAGCGACGCCGCCCTTCGGCAGGCCCTCACCGACGCCCGGTTGCCACACCTGATCGGTCGCCTGGACGAGGAGGCCAATTGGTCCCTTGAGCTCTCCGGCGGTGAACAGCAACGGATCGGCTTCGCGCGGGTGTTCCTGTCTCGGCCCGACTGGTTGTTCATGGATGAGGCCACATCGGCCCTGGACGAGGAAACCGAGCAGGTGCTCTATGCCTTGGTGCAAGAGCGCCTCCCCGGAATCACCTTGATCTCGGTCGCTCACCGAGCAGTCGTGGCGAAATTCCACCGGCGGCGACTGATGCTTCACCCCGAGACCCGGTCGATCGAGGACAGCCCGGTGCTGGCTGCCACCGGCTGAGGCCGGGATCACCGCTCGGGGCAGCCGCGAGGGGGCGCGGGGTCGGGCGAGCCGGGAGGATCAGTGTGCAGTAACGCTGGCCGACCTGCTCATGGTCTTGATCTGGAAGCCATCTTGACCTCGAACGCAAATGGCGAGATGCTCCTGCCAGGTCGGGGTCTGGTAATTCCTGTTCAACATTGCGGTATCACCACAAAGGAGGAGCGAAAATGGTCAAGGCGAAGGGGAAGGAATGGCACGAGAACAAGCTGTGCGCGATGGCCTGTTGCGAATGCCGGACCGACGTGAAGGAGTTGCGACCCCTGGTGAAAAATGCCAAATTCATCTGCAAGGAGTGCGGGCGCGCGGCGGCCAAGGCGAGTAGCCTGTGCGCCCCGGCTGAGCTATAATCCTTACAGGTTGGGTCGCGGGCCAAGCGGCTCGCGCATCGCAGAATTCAGAGGGGGTGAGGCCGAGGAGCATTGGCCTCATCCCCCTGCGTCTCGGGCACAAGTCTCGCCACATAGCATTCCGTGAAGACTGGCAGGTCGTGGCCCCCTTCGCGTGATTCCGTTGCCAAGTATCTAAAGTTGCCGATCCTGGGGGCCCGGGGTGGGGGCGGAAATTGTGTAACTTGGCAACGGATCTTTGCGACGGTGTCAGGGATCTTCACAACCACGAGGACTTCTTGCGTGGGGATGCTCCTGGGTGGAAGGGGCTGGGGTCTACATCACGCTCCGCATCTCACCCCCGAGGTAGCCGGCAACGGCGACGAGGATGGCCGCCAGGAGGGAGAGACCCAGGAGGGGCTTACTGAGGCGATTGTGCGTCCGCCACCGCCAGCCGAAGTTAGCCAGGGCGCAGAGGGTGGCCCCGTAGGCGAAGAGGCTGTGCACCCGGTGGCGGGCGAGGAGTGCTGTCCCCACTCCCTGGGTTTCTTGTGCCAGGAGATCGCTCCACCCGAACGCGATGCTAACGACCGCGCCGAGGAGGCCGAGCCCCACGAGCCAGCGGGCAGCGTCCGAGAAGAGCGGATCCCGGCGCCACCAGGCCATGAGGTCGAGGAAGGTGCTCGCCAGCCAGAGGGCGATGGGGAAGTGGACCACGAGGGGGTGGATCAGCATAACTGGTCCCCTCCTCGCAGGCTCCCCGGCCGCCTACTTTGCCGTCGCCGCATCCTGGAGGATTAGGCCTGCCACGTGCGCATCGGTCTTTGCCTCCTGGAGGCTGTTGGAGGCGATGCCCAGGGTGGCGATCTGCGCTACGAGCGCGGCCTCGTAGTACTGTTGGTCCATTTTCCCCTTGAGCTCCGGCACGACGCCAGTGCCCTGATCCTTGCAGGGGTTCCCCGCCGCGGCGTCGAAGAGCTTATCCTGCGGCCCCAGCATGCAGTTTAGGACATGGTGGAGATGGAGATGGACCCCGTTCAACGCGTCGGCCTTGGCGGCATACCCGGCGTGCGCCATGGCCGTCTTCAGTTCTGTCTCCGGGTTGCCGGCGGATTGAGCGAAGGCCCAGGTTCCGACGAAGGCCAGCGCCACCGCCACCACCTGCACGCCCATCCCATTCGATCGCATTCGCTTCATTGTCTGTACCCCTCCCTTTTGCTCCTGGTTGATTGGAAACCTTGCCGTTCCGGAGCGCCACACTCGGGCGCCCTTCTTCCCTAAGCCCCTGCGACCATTCACCTGGACGGACCCTACACTGGGCGAGAGACCTCAGCCCTCCTGTCCCTCAGACGCCCCCACGAACACGGAGGGCGAATGCCGGTGCCGATGCCTACAGACTCATCGGAGAAATGCGGGAATGACTGTCCGAGCTGTTGGTAGTATTTTCTCCCTACCAGTGCTTGTCAAGCCTGTCACACCTCGAGGGAGGTCAGCAGGCCTGGTGGCCCTCCCATCAATGAAAGGCCTCTCCACATCGTCTCCCTCCACGTTGCGGCATGGGCCGAGGCTGGCACCCAAAATTCCGGCTGTTCGAATAGGCACCATGGTCGACGCCAACTCCGGCGCTACTCGCGGACCAGTCCCAGCCGCCACTGCAACCGCTCCCAGCCGCGGCTGGGCGGCGGGTCCACGAAGATCACGAAGCCGATCCCCTGATGGAACGAGCATGCCAGTTGGAGCACCCCAGGCTGGTCGAAGGCGTGGCGGTAGGTTTGGCCCGGCGTCAACTGGACCGGACCGAATTGTTGCGCCTGCTCGTCGTCGTTCCGGAGAACCAAGATGTCCCGGACCCCAAGCCGGAGATGAATCTCGGATGGCAAGCCGGATGGGATCTCTCCGCCTGCGCTTCGGGCCGCGGTGCCTTTCGGGATGACGTACACCACCTCCCGTGCGGAGGGGGCGAGAGGTGTCATCGGCGCCAGCGCCGCCCAGCCCAGCGCCACGAGACCCCCGCCCAGGAGGAGCAGGGGCCCGCCGATCAGGGTGATCCGGCGGAGGGTCACAGGATTCCACCTCGCTTTGTTATTGGACCTGGACTTCCAGCGACACAGGGGCCGCATGCTCAAACGTGAGCGTCACTGGGACCCGATCCCCCAGGCGCAACTCGCGCCTCAGGTTGATCAACATGATGTGAATGCCTCCCGGCTTCATCTCCAGGGCGGCTCCGGCGGGGATCTCCAACTTGGCCACGGGCCGCATCCGAATCACGTCCCCGTCCCGGATTGTTTCGTGTAGCTCGACGTGCTCCGCGGCGGTGCTGGTGGCGCCGAGCAGGGCGTCCGCACCGGACCCTTCGTTGCGGAGGGTCACGTAGATGGCCCCATTGCCTGTGGAAGCGCCCATCTGGCCCATCGGGGCATCATCGGGGCCTTTCGGGCCCACGCGTCCACCACCTGCATGGACACGGGCCGGTTCATCTCGGCACCATGAGCGAGAGGACCAACGGTCAGCAGGCAAGCTGCGAGGCTGAACCAGAGCTGGACGTGGGGACGCATCGGTCACCTCATCAGCAAGAGTTGGAGATCGTGGCGGACATCCTCAACGGACGTCCCGAACGGGATGGCCAGGCGCAGGTTTCCATTTGCGTCGATCACGAACGTTGTGGCCGAATGGTCCCACGACGTATCCGGCCGAGGAGCCGGGGACCCGGTGGCTCTGGACGTACACTCCGTAGGCCTTCCACACGGAGGCGAGAGTGTCCCGACTCCCGGTCAATCCGAGGAAAGTGGAGTCGAAGGTCCGGGTGTAGGTGCGGAGCCGCTTGGGGGTGTCACGCTCGGGGTCGACAGTTACCAGCGCGACCCGAAGCCGCTGGGCCGCCGGGCCGAGCTGCTTCTTGACCTGGGCAAACTCGGCGAGCGTCGTGGGGCACACATCCGGGCACGAGGTGTATCCGAAGTAGAGGAGGATCACGTTGCCCCGCCAGTCGTGGAGCCGGACGACCTTGCCCTCATCGGTGCGCAGGGTAAAGTCCGGGGCGGGCGAGGGCGGCTCGAGGACCCCAGTCCGAAACGGACTCTCGGCGGCCGCGCAGGGGAGCGCCAAGAGCAGGAGTGCGGCAATTGCCCCTCGGATCATGAGGCCACCTCCTCCGCTGAAAGACGGAGTCCATTCTTCACACCGAGCCATGGAGGGAATCCAAACCCTCCCCCGGATGAGACAGCCATTCGGCCGGCTGCGCGCTTCCTCATCGCGCCGCGAGGGCGGCCCGCAGGCCCGGTACGTCCTCGGCCCCCGTCGGGACAGTGATCGTCGAGCCTTCGAAGTCCCTCCCGATAGGCTCGACGCGGCCGCCCAGGTGGCGGCCGAGGAAGGCCTCGACCACAGCGTTGAATGACTGGCGGTTCTCCGGCCGGGCGAAACCGTGCCCCTCGTCGGGGTAGAGCACATACGTCACGGGAATCCCCCGCCGCTGCATGGCGGCCACGATCTGATCCGCTTCGCTCTGCTTGACGCGTGGGTCGTTGGCCCCCTGGCCGATGAGGAGCGGGCGCCGGATGCGATCCACGAAGGTCAGGGGAGAGCGGCTCTCCAGGAAGCGTTGCCCCTCCGCCGTCCGATAGTCTCCCACCCGCGTCGTGAACATCGCGACCCCGGGCTCCCAGTACGGTGGGATGGTGTTCAGGAGCGTCACGAGGTTCGAGGGGCCGACGATATCCACGGCGCAGGCGAAGACATCCGGGGTGAAGGTGAGGCCCACTAGGGCCGCGTACCCGCCGTAGGAGCCGCCCAGGATGGCCACCTTTCCTTGGTCGGCGATCCCTTCCCGGATCGCCCAGTTCACGGCGTCGATCAAGTCGTCGTGCATCTTGCCCGCCCACTCGCGGTTGCCGGCGTTGAGGAAACGCTTCCCGAAGCCCGTGGACCCCCGGAAGTTCACGTTCAGGACGGCGTAGCCACGGTTGACCAGCCACTGGTCCTCCCCGTTCAATCCCCACACATCTCGGGCCCACGGACCCCCGTGGACGAGGAGGACCATGGGCAGGGGTCGATCGGGCCGCCCGGGTTGCTTCGTGTCAGATCCCATGGGGAGTGTCAGATAGGACACTAGGTCCAACCCGTCGCGGCTCGTGATCACCTCCGGGTGCATCTTTGCGAGGGGAAGCCCCTCCAGGGCTTGGCGACTGGTGAAGAGCAGTGTCGCCTTCTTCGCGGTGCGATCGTACAGGTAGAAGCGAGCCGGACCGTCATCCACGATGGTGGCGACCGTCCAGAGGCGGTCATCGAGGGTCCGGCTCGTGACCAAGAGGTCTCCCGGCACTGCCGATTTGAGATAAGCCATATCGCCTTGGACGGACGGGTCGAGCACCTTCCACTCGGGCCGCGTGTAATTGAATGCCACGGCCTGGATGGTGTGTGACGTCGGATGCTCCAGGACTTCCGCAACATCGGTCCGCGGGTCCTCGGCCAGCAGGCTCGTTTTGCCGGTCCGGAGGTCAAGCGACGTCAGTGCCGACGTGTCCCGCCCCCGGCTGTCGGTCATGTAGAGCAACTCCCCGGACTGATCGAACCCCATGGGGTGTGTGGTCAGCGCGTCTTCCATGGCAATCGTCTGGAACGGTTCCCAGCCTGCTCACGCCCGAAGCGGCGGAGGGCGAACCACCGGAAGTGTTGACCGGTCGGAGGATCTCCGTGCCGCCATCGCTCGTCGTCCGGACCGCGAACCGCACCCGGTAGTCGTCGTCGGTGACGAAACCCTCGAACCTCGGGTTCTGCTGGACTAGGGTCCGCTCGCCCGTCTGGATGTTCACCCGATAGAGGTCATGATACCGGGGGTCCCGCGCATTGAGCCCGACCAGGATCGTGTCGGGGGACCTCGGGCTCACCTGCTCGATGCGGGCTTTTGGGCGCATCGGCTTGCCGCTGGGGAGTATCATCGGCTTGCCGTCGGGGCCGGGGATGCTCTCGACGGGCGTGAGGTCCTTGGCCTGTCCACTCACCAGGTCGACCACGAAGACCTTCCAATTCTCGTCGCCGCCTTGGTCTTGGAGGTAGAGGAGATTCCGACTTGTGTAGGCCCAGAAGTAGATGTGGATACCCCGCCCGGTGTCCATCGTTACCGGTTTGGCGGCCCCGATGTTCTCCACAGGGGCCACCCAGACATTCAGCACGCCGTTCACTGGCGCCAGAAAGGAGAGGTGCCGGCCGTCCGGACTGACCCGGAGGGCCGCCCGGTCCGGATTCCCGAAGAGAACGTCGCGAGGAATCAGCGGTGTGGGGGCGACGGCCATCGCCGGCTGGTCGGCCCAAACCGGCGTGAACGACCCGGCGAGGGTTGCGAAGAGCAGAGAAAGCAACAGCAAAGGTCCGTACCCCACCATAGATTTCCTCCAGAGAGCAACGGTGGATTCTCTCGGGCTTTCAGGAACTTGCTTGCCGTGATCGCTGTCCTTGGTCGCTCGGTGGAGGCTCACCCGAGGGGGCCCCCGTGATTCGGTCTGCAGGGTAACCGGCTAAGAAAGGAAGGCCAAGAGGAAACCAATCTGCAAGGTCATCGGACACCTCTCCATCAGGCGGATCGGCGTGCGCTGGGGCGTGTCAGCGCCCACCAGGCGAAGAGCGTGAGGCCGAAGGCGCAGACCACGGTCGCCCCGGTGGGCAAATCCAACACCGCCGACGCCACCATGCCGATCACGCTCACCAGCGTCCCGAATCCCCACCCGATGAGGAGCCGCCGGGTCATGGATCCGCTCACCGCGATCCCGGCGAGGGCAGGGACAATGAGGTAGGAAAAGACCAGGAGAACGCCGGCGATGCGCACCGAGGTGGTGACGACCACCCCGAAGGTCGCGTAGAAGAGGAAGTCCCAGAACCGCACACACCATCCTTGACGGAAGGCCTCGTCTGGATCCGTAGAGATGAGGAAGAACGGGCGCCGGCACCACCAGTGGAGGAGGCCGATCGCGCCGTACAGCACCGCCACTTTCGCGACGTGTTCTCCGCTGGCTGTCAGGATGTTCCCGACGAGCATGCTGCGGAGGTGTTCCGCCCCGTGGGGAGCCCGATCCGTGAGCAGGACCGCTCCGGCGGCGGAGACCGCGTACACGACGCCGATCACGGCCTCCTGGGACAGACGCCGTTCGCGGCTGCGCGTGAGGGACAAGACCAGCGCCCCGAGGATGGTCGCCCCTAGCGCGAACATGTAGGAGACCCTCGAGTCGACGTCGAAGCCCACCAGGATGGCCGCCGTGGCACCCAGGGCGGCGATCTGGGCCAGGGCGATGTCCACGAAGACCACCTCGCGGGCGATGACGTGGAGCCCGAGGTAGGCGTGGATCCCGGTGAGGACCAGACACATGAGAAACGGGACCCACATCAGAGAGAAAAGATCGCTGGCCATCGGATCACCTCAATGCTTGGACCAGCGCGGTCACTTTGGCCTCCGTGGTGACGAGGTAGGCGTCGGGCCCGCTGGTGGTACCGAGCTTCGTGTTCAGAAGGGACAGGTTTGCGCCGGCCTCCTTCGTGACGCGGGCGGCGCCTCTTCTCGAGGAATTGCGCCGCCTGCCACGGCGAGCGCGGGTCCGGCGACGGTCCTGGCGGCAAGAGCCAACAGAAGTGGCCGGCGGACTTCACCAACGCCCGAACCATGTTGGCAGGAACGGGAAGCCTCTACACGGCGAAGATCCGTCGCGGCGGGATGGGCAGCGGGATGCCGTACTGGGGAAACATCTTCACCGAGGAGGAGCTTGGCCGCCCTCGACGACGACCTTGCCGTTCTTGACCACTGTCTCCACGAGATTGACCCCGAAGTGGTAGCACAGGTGCTCGTGGCTCGGGGCGTCCAGGATCAGGACGTCCGCCTGCTTGCCTACCTCCAGGCTGCCGGCGCAGTCCTCCTGACCAATGGCCCAGGTGGCATTGATGGTCGCGGCGGTGATCGCCTCGGCGGGAAGCATCCGCATCTGCGTGCAGGCGATGTTCATGATCAGGGGCATGGACTCGGTCATGCACGAGCCGGGGTTGAAGTCCGTGGCCAGGGCCACCGGGACCCCGGCGGCGATCATGTCCCGGGCCCGGGCATACCGCTGGAGGTTCAGGAAGTAGGCGGTGCCGGGGAGGAGGACGGCGATGACGCCGGCCGCCGCCATCTGGCGGATGCCGTCGTCGCTGGCGTAGAGCAGGTGATCGGCGGTCCGGGCCTTGATCCGCGCGGCCATGGCGGCGCCGCCCAGATCGGTCAGCTCGTCGGCGTGAACCCGCGCCTCCAGGCCGGCGGCCGCTGCCGCGCGGAAGATCCGCTCTGATTGCTCCACGGAGAACACCCCTGCCTCGCAGAAGACGTCGCAGAACCGGGCCAGCTTCCGCGCCGCAACCTCTGGGATCATGCGGGTGATGACGAGGTCCACGTAGGCCTCGGGGTTCTGGCGGAACTCCGGGGGGATCTCGTGGGCCCCCATGAACGTTGGGACGATCGTCATCGGCCCTTCCTCGGTCAACTCCCGGATGACCTCCAGCATCTTCAGCTCGGTCGTGAGTTCCAGGCCGTAGCCGCTCTTGGCCTCGACGCTGGTGGTCCCCAGTGTGAGCATCCGGTCGAGCGACTTCTTGGCCGCCGCCTTCAACTCCTGCCGGCCGGCCTTGCGGGTGGCGGCCACGGTGGCGTTGATCCCGCCGCCCGCGGCGGCGATCTCCTGGTACGTCTTGCCCTGGATCCGCATGGCAAACTCGTTCTCGCGGCTGCCCGCGAAGACGACGTGCGTGTGCGGGTCCACGAGCCCGGGCATGACCGTCTTGCCGTAGGCGTCGATGAGCTTGGCAAAGGCCATGGGCCTCACCGAGGTCAGGAGATCGGCGGTCGTCCCCACCCAGACGATCTTCCCTCGGCGGGCGGCCAGGGCCCCCTGCCGGATGATCCCGAGGTCCCGCATCTCCTCGCCCCGCCGTGGCCGGGCGGAGTGTCCGCGCAGCGTAAGCAGCTCGGCCGCCCCTTCAATGACCAGGTCTGCCTGGATCATGACGCATCTCCTCTTCGAGCCTCGCTGGTCGGGTTCGCTCTGGATGGTTTTTCCTGTTCCCGAGTGGGGGCCGGTCATGCCCCGCACGACCTGGGCAATTCCCAAGCTACCCGATCTTGAACTCCACGCGGCTGTCCTTGAGCTTTTCCTTCTTCTCCGGCGCGAGGGTTTTCGGCTCGACGATGAACAACCGCTCCGCGCCAATTTGCCCCGAGTGCAGGATGGCCTCCTTCGCGGCATTCGCCCGCCGGGCAGCCAGCGCGCGCAGTTCTTCGTCGCCCATCTCGATGTGGGTCAAGATGAGCTTTTCCATCTCGGGCACCGGCAGGCTCTTCAACATCCCGATGAAGTTTCGGGGCTTGGGGAATCGCTCGGCCCGGTACGCTTGGGTGAGGTACTTCTCGTATTCCTCAGGAGTCACGGACACCTCGTCCACGGAGGTGGCGGGCGAACCCTTCTTCACGAGATCATTCAGCTTCTGGGCCTTGACCTTCCGCTGCAACAGGTACTGCTTGAGCCCTTCCCGGTCGGCTTCCTTGTCAACATAGCCGGTGATTTCGAGCTTCAGCGAGGGCTTCTCCGCCAAGGCCTCGGCCAGGGCATCGAGCTTCTTCGCGCCTTCGGGGGGGATGGTGGCGAGACCGTAATCGAATTCCACTTGCTGGAGCTCTTCCCCTCCGCCGAAGGCCGCACCCAGAAGCGCGAAGGGCGAGGTCACGGCCTTGGTGATCAGATTCCCCAGAATCTGGAGGATGATTCCCCAGAGGCTGAACTTCGGGTCGTCGAGACTTCCCGTGACGGGAAGGTCGAGGTGAATTTCTCCATTCCGGTCCTTGAGGAGGGCCACCGCCAACCGTACCGGAAGGTTGGTGGCCGTCGGGCTGTCCACCTTCTCCCCGAAGGTGAACTGGTCGACGAAGACCTTGTTTTCCGAGTCAAGTTTTCTTCCTTTAATGTGGTACTTCAAATCGAAAGAGAGCTTGCCCTTCTCAATGGCATAGCCGACGTATTTCCCAGAATAGGGTGATGTCGGGCTGAGATCCATCCCCGTGAATCGCACTCGCAAGTCCACGAAGAGATCCCGCGTGAGGGGGTTGATCTTCCCGATGATCTCCAGCGGGGCCGAGTTGTTCATCTTGCCCCGAAACTCCAGGTCCGCCAAGGTGGTGTCCTCGGAGGAGAGCCCGGACACCCGGCCCCCGACCTCGGTCAGGTCCGCGGAGTAGTTCGGCCTGAGGGAACGATCCGCGAACTGGATGCGCCCGCCCTCGAGCGTGACCTCCTCGATCTGGATGTCCGTGGGGGCCCCTGGCGTCATCGCGGGGGATGGTCCAGTCTTGGAGGCCTGGCTGGGTGACGGCGCCGGTTTCGGTTGCTCCGCGGGTTCTTTCTGCTCGGATGGCTTGGACCCCTGCGGCGACTCGAGGATCTCCTGCAGGTTCAACCTTCCATCGGGTTGGATGAGTACCCGCGCAAAGAAATCGGCCAGGGCAACTCGCTTGGCGCGGACTTTGAGCGGATTGTAGCCCACGGAGAGATCGTGAAGAGCCAGGGACTCCCACTTCAGGACATCCTCGGCGCCGACCTTGTCGATGGCGGCGAACTTCCCGAAGGTGGTGTCTCCCGTGTAGCTCGCCTGGAGTCCTGCCGGCTCCTTGATGCTGAGAGCGAGCCGGCCCTCCGTCGAGATGCGGCCGTCTGTGACGATGATCTTCACCCTGTCGGTGAAATAGGGCTGGAAGGGGCGAACATCCAGCTCCTTCAGGGCCATCTGGAGATTGGCAACGACAGGGGTCAGGCCTACGGAGCCTTCGGACGAGAAGGTGCCCTTATCGAGACGCAACGCCAGGGCAAACTTCCCCGTCTGGTTCTCCGCCGTCGAAAGATTCTCGGCCTTGAGGTTCACATCCTCGACGACCAGGCGGACCGGCTCGTAGGGTACCTGATCTTCGATCTGGATACGATACTGACTCACGGATATGCCGCCGGCCCTGACCAGCCACGGGCGCTCGGGTTCGGCAGGAGCCGCGGCGCCTGGCGCCGTCGTCGCCCCTTCCACAGGGTCGGAAGCGGCGGTGGAGGCGCGGGGGAGTAACTTCGTGAGGTTGATCTCGCTCTGATGCGACCGTGAGACCAGGACGGCTCCCCCCTCTGTGGACAGGTCGCCGACCGACACTTCCCTCTGCGAAAGGTCCAGCCCGGTATTCCTGACCGTCAGGCTGGGAATGTTCAGAAACTCCCGAGAGGTGTCTCGCGTCGCCAGCCGGAGGGTTCGCAGGGCGGAGGACAATCCCGCCAGCTTGATGTCGAGGGCGTTCTTCCCCTGGCTGAGGCGGTAGTTGGTGGCGACGTCAAGCGTGCCGTCCTGTACGTCGAACGCGACGAGATTCTTGTAGTAGGGTGCGTAGCGCTTCAATACGATCCCGGCGACCTGCACATGTCCATCGGCGCGCACCGGATCCAGGCCGACGACGGCATTAGTGGAAATGGTGGAGGTCTGATCGAGGAGCAGGGTGAGGCTCAGCTTTCCGGTGGTGTTCTTCGCCGTCGAGAGGTTCTCGGCGTTCACGCGGATCTTCTCGGCGGTCAGCGTGATGGGCTCGGACGGGGTCCGATCTTCAAGGGTCACCGCGTACTGATCCAGAACCAGACGGGCCAGCGCGAGGACCCACGGCCTCTGTTCCGGGTTGGCGGGGGCCGGTGCCGGCTGTGCATCACCGGGCGGCACAGGTGGAGTGAGCTTCTGGAGGTCCACCTTTCCACCCTGGAGACGCTTGACGCTGAGCACCCCGTTCTTCGTGGACAGCAAGCCGACGGTGAGGCGCCTCTGGGAGAGGTCAACCACGGTGTCTTTGATGGCGAGAACGGGAATACGCAAGAAATCTTGCGCCTCCTCGGGCCGCTTCAACCGGAGGGCGCTCACCGACACCGCTGCCTCGGAGGCCTCGATTTGCGGCTCCCCCTCGCCCTGGACATACCGATACTTGCTGGAGAAGTCGAGCTTTCCGCTCTCGATGTCGAAGAGGATGTTGTCGCGGTAATAGGGAGCATACTTCTTGAGGGGGACGGACTTTATCTCGACCTTGCCCTCCGTCGAGAGAGGGGTGAGGGACATCTCCCCTTCGAGGGCGACCTCCTCTTTCGCCTCGGTCTTCACGGTGAGGCTATAGCTGCCCTTGGTGCCCGGGCGATTGCTGAATTGGAGGACCTTGACGTCAATCGGGTCGAGCGTGGTCTTGAAGGGCAACCTGGTGAACAGATCCGAGAAGAGCACTCTCGCTCCGGCAATGCTGATCTCGTCCACGTCCAGGAGGAGATCCTCGCCCGCCGGCTCGGGCGTCTTTTCGGCCGAGGGCTGCGCCGGCGCTGGCTTGGGCAGGAGCGTCTCAAGATTGGTGGTTCCCGATTTCTCTCGGCGGACCGTGAGTTCGGGGGACTGGAGGGACACCTTGGCGAGATGCACCTTCCTGACGAGCGGCTCAACCGAGGCGAGCCCGAGGTCGAAGCTGGGAATCCTGACGACCGGTTTGCCTCCCTTGTCATCCACGGCCAGGTCCCGCAGGCCCACGTCACCCTTCACGCTGAGGGTTTGTCCTGTCGTCTTTTGCCGAACGAAGATGATGGCGAGCTTTGCGTCCAATCGTCCCGAGGGCAGGGCAAACGTCAACAGGTCTTTGGGGACATAGGCGAGATAGTAGGGAAGGTCCAGGTCAGCAATGTTGATATCCAGGGTTGTTTCCTGGGACTCGGCAAAGGGCTTGGTCTTTCCTTCGAGGGTATACCGCGTCCCGTTAATCACCGCCGAGAGGCCCGGCTGGACAAATGTCTGTATGTAGGAGGGGATGTTCGAGATAAACGGGACGCCGACATTCAGCTCCCGGACAGTATGCTTCTTCTGCGCCGGGTCGTCCTGGAAATCCGCTCCCCCGTCGACGATCCTGATGTTGTTGACGGAGAACCGCAGCGGCTTCGCCGGGGGGCCCTGCTGGGCCGTCTGGCCTTCCAGGAGATCGGAAAAGTTGTACGATTCGTCCTGGCGACGAACGAGGCGGACGAAGGGTTTGGTCAGGCGGAACTCCTTGGCGACGACTCCCCAGCGGAAGAGGGACGTGCTCTCCAGGTTGACATAGAGTTCTTCGAACGAGACAAAGGTCTCGGGGCCCTTCGGCTCTTTGACCGTGAAGCCCCTCAGGGTGGCGGAGAGCGTGAATGGATTCACGCGCACCTCTCGGATGGTCACGTCCCGGTGCAGCGCCGCGGTTAGTTGTTTCGTCAGGACCGACTTGAGGATCGGAGGAACGACGAAGAATCCTACAATGGCGAAGATTGCGAGGCAGGCTACTGTCCAGATGAGGATCTTCCTGCGGTGACGCATGAGGAACTGCCCGTAGTGGATCATGGCTTTTCTCCAGCCTGAAGAGAGAATGAAGGAGGATCGCCTTGGCGAGGGTGGCGGAGACAGAACGGAGAGTCCAGATACGGCATGGCAGCGATCATGCCCGAGAAGTACGAGCGTTGGCCTAGAACAAAACGCCGATCATCTCCGGAGGGTCCGGAGCCAAGCGCAGGAGAGAGTCTCGACCCGCATGAAAGCGCGTGGCCAACCACGAAAAAGAACCCCGTGGCCGCCCGAACGCCTGGGCAGCGTTGAGATCCCGTGACAGCAGCGTGAAGATTCTTCCTTTAGGTCGGGAGGCCCGGGACCTTCACCCCCTTCTCCTTTGCCGCCGCGATGGCCTCGGGATAGCCGGCATCCGCGTGCCGCATGATGCCCGTGCCGGGGTCGGTGGTCAGCACCCGCTGGAGGCGCGCCTCGGTCTCGGGCGTGCCGTCGGCCACCACCACCATGCCCGCATGGATCGAGTAGCCGATGCCCACGCCGCCGCCGTGGTGGACGGAGATCCAGGACGCGCCGGCGGCCGTGTTGAGCAGAGCGTTCAGGATGGGCCAGTCGGCGATGGCATCGCTTCCGTCCCGCATGGCCTCGGTCTCGCGATTGGGCGAGGCCACCGACCCCGCGTCCAGGTGGTCGCGGCCGAAGACCACCGGGGCCTTGAGTTCACCGGATCGCACCATGCGGTTCACCAGGACGCCGAGGCGGTCCCGCTCGCCGTACCCCAGCCAGCAGATCCGCGCGGGGAGGCCCTGGAAGTGGACCTTCTCCCGCGCCAAACCGATCCAGCGGGTGAGGGAGGCGTTGTCCTTGAACTCGCGCAGGACGACCTCATCGATGCGGGCGATGTCGGCCGGGTCGCCCGACAGGGCGGCCCAGCGGAAGGGGCCATGTCCCGTGCAGAAGAGCGGCCGGATGAAGGCGGGGACGAACCCAGGAAAGTCGAAGGCGTTCTTCACGCCGCGGGCCACGGCCTGGGCCCGGATGTTATTGCCGTAGTCGAACACGATGGTCCCGCGCTTCTGGAACTCCAGCATGGTCCGGACGTGCAGGGCCATGGAATCCATGGCGCGGTCGATGTACTCCTGGGGGTCCTTGGCGCGAAGCGCCCGTGCCTCCTCCAGGGTCAGGCCCGCGGGGACGTAGCCGTTCAGTGCGTCGTGGGCCGAGGTCTGGTCGGTCATGAGGTCGGGCAGGATGCCCCGCTTGAGGATTTCGGGGTGGACCTCGGCGGCGTTGCCGACCAGGCCGATGGATTTGGGGATGCCCTGGCGCTTGGCGGTGAGTGCGAGATCCAGCGCCTCGTCCAGGTTCGCCGTCATGACCTCGCAATAGCCGGTCTTGACCCGCTTCTCGATCCGCTTCGGGTCCACCTCGACGGCGAGGGTCACGCCGTCGTTCATGGTGACGGAGAGCGGCTGGGCGCCGCCCATCCCGCCCAGGCCCGCGGTGAGAATCGAGGCGGCCCCGGAGGCTCCCACTGAAGTGCTTCCGGGCCGCGGCGGCGAAGGTCTCGTACGTCCCCTGGAGGATGCCCTGGGTGCCGATGTAGATCCAGCTCCCGGCCGTCATCTGGCCGTACATGGTGAGGCCCAGCTCCTCCAGCTCGCGGAACTTCTCCCAGTTGCCCCAGGCGGGGACCAGCATGGCGTTGCTGATCAGGACGCGGGGCGCGAAGGCGTGGGTCCGGAAGATCCCGACGGGCTTGCCGGACTGGACCAGGAGGGTCTCGTCGTTTTCCAGGGCCTTCAAGCTCTCGACGATGCGGTAATAGCACTCCCAGTTCCGGGCCGCCTTGCCGGCGCCGCCGTACACCACCAGATCCTGCGGCCGCTCGCCCACCTCGGGATCGAGGTTGTTCATGAGCATGCGCATGGCCGCTTCCTGGTGCCAGCCTTTGCACGACAGGGCGGTGCCCCGCGGCGCGCGGATGGGATCATTGGGCGCCTGGTTCCGGATCATAACAAGACCTCCTGCGCGGACCACAGATTACGCGGATTTCGCGGATTCCAAGCCAGCGAAAGCCACCAAGAGTATAACCCTGACCGGCAGCAGGTGCAATTGTCTTGGCTCTCGGCTCGCCGCTCTAGGCTCTGTCATTAGGCCTCGGCGCGCTGGACCCAGCCGATGCCGAAGCAGACGAGGGCAGCGCCGACGTACTGGACGGCGGCCAGATGCTCGCTGAAGATCAACCAGCCGAGGAAGGCGGCCGTCACGACCTCCCAGGTGGCGATGACGCTTGCCTGGCTTGCCGGCAGATCGCGAAGGCCGATGGTGTAGAGGGCATAGCCGCCCAGGCTCGGGACCAGGGCCAGGCCAAGGATCCAGAGCCAGGCGACGGCCGGGTAGCTTGTCGCTTGCAGCAGGCGCGGTCCGCTCATCGCCGCCAGGCAGAGGCTGCCTGCGGCAAAGGCGTAGAGGACCACGGTCCAGGGATCGTAGCGGGCGAGGGCGCGCTTGCCGAAGATGCTGTAGGTCGCCATGCTGAGGCCGGACACGAGCCCGAAGAGTATCCCGCGCAGGTTGAGCAGGAACCATTGGGACTGGTGCACCTGGGCCACCAACGCCGACCCGAGCAGGGTGACAGCGATGGCCCCGACCTTCGTGCCCGTGAGGCGTTCGCCCAGGAAGATGGCAGACAGGAGGGCAACGAAGGCCGGGTAGGTGTAGAGGAGGGTGATGGCGACCGCCAGCGTGGTGAACTTCACGGCCGAGAAGTAGGCCCAGAAGTTCATCGTGACTCCGATGAAACCGTACAGGGCGAAGAAGGGAAGGTCGCGGGGGCGGATGCGGAGAAGTTGCGGTCGGACGATGGCCAGGACAGCGGCCAGGGTCACCGCCCCGATGAGCGCCCGCCAGGTGACGACGCTCATCGGGTTTGGTTCATAACGGTAGATGGTCCGGCCCCAGGCGCCCATGGAGCCCAAGAGTGTCGCACCGATCAGGACGGTTATGGCAGCACGGGTTTCTTTCCCCACAGATTTCCCTCTGTACCATCTGTGAAATCTGAGGTAGGCCACGGATCGTGCCGGCTCGTCAAGAACCCACGGGGATCGTCGCTTGATTCAGGCAAGCGGGCCGACGGCGGCCTCCACGGCATCGAGGAGGGTGCCGTCCAAAAGCAGGGGGAGCAGCCGATCGAAATCCTGCCGCAGGACGCGGTCCTGATCCAGGTGAGGTACGTGATTGCGAATCAACTCGTAGGCGGGGAGGACGCCGCGTCCCGGCCGGAGCGGGAGGAGGAAATCCAGGCCCTGGGCGGCGCACAGGAACTCCAGCGTCAGGATTGCGGCCAGGCGCTCGACGATCTGGCTCGCCTTGACGGCGGCCAGCCAGCCCATGCTGACGAAATCTTCCTTGCTGCCAGAGGTGGGGATCGAATCCACGGAGGCAGGGGAGGCGAGGATCTTCACCTCTGAGACGAGGGAGGCGGCGGAGATCTGCGTCACCATGAATCCTGAGTGGAGGCCGCTCGACTTGACGAGAAACGGGGGAAGTTCGCTCAACTGGGGATTCACCAGTCGCTCGATCCGGCGCTCCGAGATTCCGCAGAGACCGGCAAGGGCCACCGCCAGAAAATCGAGGGCCAGGGATACGGGATGCCCGTGAAAGTTCCCACCCGGCAGGATGTCTCCCGAATCAGCGAAGATCAGGGGATTGTCGGCGGCCGCGTTCAGCTCGCGGGAGAGTGTCTCCCGGGCGAACGCCATTGCGTCGCGGACCCCGCCGTGGACCTGGGGCATGCAGCGGAGGGTATAGCTGTCCTGGATCTTTCCGCAGTCCTTGTGCGAGACCATGACCTCGGAGTCCTGGAGCAGGGTGCGGAGGTTCCGGGCCGAGGCTGCCTGGCCCGGATGGGGGCGCATCGCCTGGATCCGCTCGTCGAAGGGGACCTGGGAACCGCGGAGGGCCTCCAGCGTCATGGCCCCCGCCACGTCGGCAAGTGTGACGAGGCGATCGGCCCGGGCGAGGGCCAGGGCGCCGATCCCGGTCATGCCGCACGTGCCATTGATGAGGGCCAGCCCCTCCTTGGCCTTGAGGGTGATCGGGACCAGGTTGGCGCGACGCAGCGCCTCGGCCCCCGGGCAGCCGCTCCCCGCCACGGCGGGCCTCGCCCTCGCCGATCAGGACCAGGGCCAGGTGCGCCAGCGGGGCGAGGTCCCCGCTCGCCCCGACGGAGCCGCGCTCGGGGATGATCGGGTGCACCCCGCGGTTCAGCAGCTCACAGAGCAGATCAATGATTTCCGGCCGGACGCCCGAGTATCCCTTGGCGAGGACATTGGCCCGCAGGAGGATGGTGGCCCGCGTCTCCGCCTCGCCGATGGGATCGCCGATGCCGATGGCGTGGCTGCGGAGGAGGTTGCGCTGTAAGGCCTCGCGGTCGGCCGCGCCGACGAAGACGTCGCTCAGGGGGCCGAAGCCGGTGCTGACCCCGTAGATGGGCCGCTCGGCGGCCAACGCGTCCTCGATCACGTGACGGGCGGCATCGACCTTGGGGCGGGCCGCAGGATCCAGGGCCACGGCCTCGCCGCGCCTGGCCACCCGCTCCACATCGTTCAGCGTGAGACGCTCACCATCCAGCAGTAGGGGCGACATGGAATCCTCTCCCGACTTTCCTTTCGAGGATAGCCCCTCGTGGAATCGCCCGTCAACCGGAAACGGTCCCGATCCAGACCTGCTGCAGCAGGGCCGCGTCCCGTCGGAGGATTTCGCCGAGAGAATGGCCTTGACTCGCGGCCGGCAGTATCCGTAGGATGCGATGCACTTGGAGTCATCCACGCGGTTCGACCGATTCCGCATCCGGGCCAGCCGCGTGAGCGGCGGGGGAGCCGACATGGGTGAAAACACACTGGGCCCCGTGAGAAGAGCACTGGCCGTGATGTGCCACCACTGCCCCCTCTGCCGTTATGGGAGGGCAAACCCGGAATCCATCCTTGGCAGAATGCTCCACTACAAGCTGCACGCGGATTACTGCCCGATGTGGAAGGCGGAGAAAGCGGTGTACGGGGCGGATCATAGCAGAGCCGGCAGCCTGAGAGACGGGTGATCGCCCGTGCCGTGCCGTTCAGTCACGGTACCGCGACCGGAGGGGTTCCTGTCGGGATGAAGGAGAAGGATGCGACTCCAGCGGGCGCCCCGGTGTCGTTGGTTGGCCACCGGCCTGGCTATGCTCCGAAAATATTCTATCCGCCGTTGCCTTGTGCCTCTAATATAAGAGGCAGGCGCCAAGAGGGGTGACCTTGTGGGTTGTTGCGGAGGACACGTCGCGCGGTTGAGCCGCCGATCCGTTGGACACACTGTACAGGAGGATGATCATGGCGTTCACACTGCAGATCGGGGATAAGGCTCCGGATTTCAAGTTGCCGGCAACAGACGGAAGAACCTACAGCCTGGCGCACTTTGCCGGGGCCAAAGTGCTGGTGGTGTTCTTTACCTGCAACCACTGCCCGTACGTGCTGGGCTCGGATGAAGTGACCCGGGCGACCGTCGAGCGCTTCCGGGGCAAGGGCGTGGCCTTTATCGGCATCAACTCCAACAGTGAGAATACCTACCCGACCGACGACTTTGCCCACATGGTGGAGCGGATGAAGACGCATCACTTTCCGTGGGTCTATGCCCGAGACAAGTCCCAGCAAGTGGCGAAGGCGTACGGGGCGCTCAGAACGCCGCATTTCTACGTGTTCGACCAAGACCGAAAGCTCGTGTACACGGGCCGTGGCGTGGATAATCCGCGCAATACGGCCGAGATGACCGTCAATAATCTTGACCGGGCACTAGAGGAGTATCTGGCGGGGAAGCGTGTGAGTGTGCCGCTGACCAATCCCATCGGCTGCAATGTCAAGTGGGAGAGCCAGGACGAGCACTGGATGCCGCCGGAAGCGTGCGATCTCGTCTAGCGTCCCGTTCCATGGAACTGGGGACGTCGAGTTGAGCTGCCGACTATAGTCAAGTTGCCAGGGAATCCTCGCTGTCGCGCCGGGAGCCGGAGGCTCGCCTCGGTCTATTGATGGTAGTGGAGGCTCTTGGCGAGGTAGGGACCGCCGACGGGGACGAGGGGGACCGGCCGAGGGGGGGAAGACGGCGAGGACGGCGGGCGCTGGGACGCGCGACCTTACCCGGCCCGCTGTAAGGCGTTGAGTTTTCTTGCGTTCTGATATATGGTCGTGCCCGAGGATATGATCCCGCCATGGATCCAGTGTTGCTGTCTCGCATCCAGTTCGGCCTGACCATCTCCTTCCACTATATCTTCCCGCCGCTCAGCATCGGCCTCGGCGTCATCCTGGTCCTCATGGAGGCGCTGTACCTCAAGACCCGGAACCCGCTGTTCCAGCAGATGACCCGGTTCTGGGTGCGGATCTTCGGCCTGACCTTCGCCCTGGGCGTGGCCAGCGGCGTGGTGATGGAGTTCCAGTTCGGCACGAACTGGGCGGCGTACTCGCGCTTCGTCGGCGACGTGTTCGGCAGCGCCCTGGCGGCCGAGGGGATCTTCGCCTTCTTCCTGGAATCGGGCTTCCTGGCCATCCTCCTCTTCGGCTGGGACAAGGTCAGTCCGCGCATCCACATGCTCTCCACGTGCATGGTGGCCCTGGGGGCCCACTTCAGCGCCATCTGGATCATCGTGGCGGACTCGTGGATGCAGACGCCGGCCGGCTACCACGTGGTGCAGTCGGTGCTCCGCTCCCGCGCCGAGGTCGTGGACTTCTGGGCCGTGGTGTTCAACCCGTCGACGATGGTCCGCCTCACGCATACCGTCCTGGGGGCGTGGCAGGCGGCGGCCTTCCTCGTCCTCAGCGTGAGCGCCTTCTACCTGCTCAAGCGCCGGCACGTCGAGTTCGCCCGGACCTCGATGAAGATCGGCCTCATCGTGGCGGTCGTGGCATCCCTCCTATCCCTCGTGACCGGCGATTTCAGCGGCCGGGTGGTCGCCCGCTACCAGCCGGCCAAGCTGGCGGCCATGGAGGGGCATTTCCCGGCGTCCGCTCCCGCCGGGATGTACCTCTTCGGATGGGTGAGCGAGGCGGAGCAGCGCGTCACCGGAATCGGCGTCCCGGGGATGCTGAGCTTCCTGGTCCACGGCGACACGACGAAGCCGGTCACCGGCCTCACCGCCTTCCCGCCGCAGGATCGGCCGCCCGTGAATCCGGTCTTCCAGGCCTTTCATGTGATGGTGGGCGTCGGCACGATCCTGATCGGGCTCAGCCTGCTGGGGGCGTTTCTCTGGTGGCGGGGGAGCTTGTTCGAGGCCCGGTGGTTGCTCTGGATCTACGTTTTCGCTGTCCTCCTGCCGCAGGTGGGCAACCAGCTCGGCTGGTTCACGGCCGAGGTCGGGCGGCAACCCTGGATTGTCTACGGCCTGATGCGGACGGCGGCCGGGGTGTCGCCTTCCGTCACCGCCGGGCATGTGGTCGCGTCCCTGGTGCTCTTCACGCTGATCTATCTGTTGCTGTTCGTCCTGTTCATCTACCTCTTGGACCAGAAGATCCGTCACGGCCCGCTGGCCGATGACCTGGAAGTGGCCTATCACCGCAGATGACGATGGGACTCGATCTCCACGTGATCTGGTTCGGCCTGGTCGGAATCCTGCTGACCGGCTACGCCATCCTGGATGGCTTTGACCTCGGGGTCGGCGCGCTGCACCTGCTGACGCGGAAGGATGAGCACCGCCGGCTGATGATCAACGCCATCGGTCCCGTGTGGGACGGGAACGAGGTGTGGCTGGTGACGGCCGGCGGCGCCCTCTTCGCGGCGTTCCCCGAGGTGTACGCGACGATCTTCTCCGGGTTTTACCTGGCCTTCATGCTGCTGTTCTGCATGCTGATCTTCCGGGCCGTGGCCATCGAGTTCCGCAGCAAGCTGCCCGGACGGCGGTGGCGGCAGGTGTGGGATGCCAGCTTCTCGCTGGCCAGCATCGGATGCAGCCTGCTCCTGGGGGTGGCCTTCGGCAACGTTATCTGGGGGGTACCGCTGGACGCGCAGCGTGAGTTCGCGGGGTCCTTCCTGGGCCTGCTCAACCCGTACGCGCTCCTGGTCGGGGTCACGACGGTCGCCCTCTTCATGATGCACGGGGCGATCTATGTCGCGCTGAAGACGGAAGGTGAGCTGCACGAAATAGCTCGAGGCTGGATCAACAACACCATCATCTTTTTCACGGTCTGTTACGGGCTGACCACCATGGCGACCTTGCTTTACGTCCCGCACATGAGCCAGCACATGCGGGATTATCCGGTGTTCTTCGCAGTCCCCGTGCTGACCATGCTGGCCGTCGCCAACATCCCCCGGGAGATTCACTTCAGTCGCGATTTCCTGGCCTTCCTCTCCTCCGGCGCCACCATGGTGGGACTGATGGCCTTGGTGGCTATCGGCATCTTCCCCAACTTGGTCCTCTCCCGCCCGAATCCCGAGTTGAGCCTGACCATCTACAACGCCGCCTCCTCGCCCAAGACGCTGACAATCATGCTCATCATCGCGGGGATCGGCGTTCCAATCGTTCTGGCCTACACCAGCAGCATCTACTACATCTTCCGGGGCAAGGTGAAGCTCGACACGATGAGTTATTGACGCCCGGCGGGTCCTCGGCTGTCTGACCCCCCAGCATTCTCCTGTGGAGGTCGCTTGCCTGAGGGTTCTCTGTCGGATGAACCCTCGAAAGGCTTATTCCCTCCTTGCAGTGTCTCAGCCAGGAGGTAAGACGATCATGAACAAGTCAGCTCTTCGCGTTGCACAGCTCGCCTTGGCCGTTCTGCTCATTTGCCCCTCGGTCAGCCTGGCTCAGGAGCTCAAAGCGATTCAGCTTCCGGCGCCGCAGACGGACGGAGGCAGGCCGCTGATGCAGGTCCTGAAGGACAGGGTATCGTCCAGGAACTTCAATCCCGAGAAGTTGCCGGTCCAAATGATGTCGAACATGTTGTGGGCGGCGTTCGGTGTGAATCGCCCGGAATCGGGCGGGAGGACCGCCCCCTCCGCGAGCAATTCACAGGAGATGGACATTTACGTCGCCACGTCGGACGGTCTTTACTTGTATGATGCCAAGGCGGCCCTGTTGAAGCCCGTTCTGGCTGAGGATATCCGGGCACTGACGGGGCGTCAGCCATTCGTCAAGGAAGCGCCAGTGACCCTGATCTATGTGTCCGATCTCGCGAAGATGACCCGGGCCGCCCCCGGGGACAGGGAGTTCTACGCGGCGGCGCACACCGGCTTCATCAGCCAGAACGTGTACCTGTTCTGTGCTTCCGAGGGGCTGGCGACGGTTGTCCGTGCATCAATGGACCGGCCTGCCCTGGCAAAAGCGATGGGGCTGCGGCCGGATCAGAAGATCACCCTTGTCCAGACGGTGGGGTATCCGAAGAAATAGGCATGGGGCTGACAGAGCGGGAGCAGCACTCGGATTGTACCCGCTGACCTTGATCTTTCGAGAGGGCTACGCGGAGTGAGGGGGTGATGACGCGGCAATTCGATCCGAAGCCGGTCACACTGGAAGGCAGCCATGTTCGACTGGAGCCGCTGGCGCGCCGGCACGCCGAGGACCTCTTCGAGGTCGGCCAGGACGAAACGATCTGGCCGTACATGTCGCGCCCGCCCTTGAAGAGTGTCGAGGACGCGCGAGCCTGGATTGACCAGGCGTTGGAGGTGACGGCGACTGACACCCAGATCCCCTTTGCGATCATCGAGCGCGCCAGCGGCAAGGCGATCGGGTCTACCCGGTACATGGACATCCGGCGCAATGACCGCGGGCTGGAGATCGGGTGGACGTGGATCGGCACGGCGTTCCAGCGAACCGCGATGAACACAGAATGCAAGTACCTCTTGCTGCGCCATGCCTTTGAGGACCTCGGCGCGGTGCGGGTGCAGGCTGAAGACGGACCTGCGCAATGCGCGCTCCCAGCGAGCGATCGAGCGCCTGGGCGCCGTCCGCGAAGGCGTCCTGCGGAAGCACATGGTACAGTGGGACGGCTTCATTCGGGACACGGTTTACTACAGCGTCATCGAGAGCGAGTGGCCAGGGGTCAAGCGCCGCCTGGAAGGCCTGCTGGGGCGGGCGCGCGCCTGACGTCCTCGTTGCCGAGCAGCTCCTGGAAAAAGGATGAGCCGCCCCCAATGCGCCTCCAGGGAAGGAGTTCTTTCTTGACAAGGGGCGGGGGTTTGAATATGTTGCCGCCGGATGCATCTCCCTGTCGTTCGATGTCGAGACGGGACGCCTGACACCACCCACCGTTTCCCGCGGGCCGATTGGCCCATGGTTGTCTTTCCTTGCTGGTCATGGATTCGCGGCGCGGTCTGACGCTTCGGCGCCTCGTTTCTAACAGGATCACGTCTGAAACAAGGAGGAGGTCCCCAGGAACTTGTCCTTCCGTTCCTGCCCGTCCCACGTGTCTCGAACGCCAGCCTGGAGCCCGCAATGCGCGTCCGAGCCTGTCGGGTGACCCCGAGGACTGAATGGCGCCTCAGTGGCTCGGTGAGGTGGGGCAGGGCGAGTACGCAATAGAGGGACGAGATCAGTCTGTGAGTGATGGGTGTGGCGATAGCCGCACGCCGCGTGAACTCTAATGATCTCAAAGGGGGAGAATCCATGAGAACCATGCTTGCACTGGGAATGGCCCTCGCGGTGCTCTGCCTGCTTGTCGCGCCGCATCCGGCGGATGCGGCCGGTATTCTCCGGATCGCCCAGAACACCTCGGATCTCCGAAGCATGGATCCACACTTTGCCACCACAACGCAGGATCGGAGCCTGGTGGACATGATCTTCAATGGACTGGTCCGCTACAAGCCCGGTGACGGCTCGGTCTTCGAGCCGGACTTGGCCACAAGTCTGCCGACGCCCAGAATGGAGGGCGGCAAGCAGGCGTGGACGTTCCAGCTCCGAAAGGGGGTCATGTGCCATCCGAGCCCCGGCGTGCCCTCCTATGAGTTGACGAGCGAGGACGTGGTCTACTCGCTGAAGAAGTCGGCGGACAAGAATCGCTCCGCCTACGCCGCCGATTACGGAGGGATGACCGTTGAGGCCCCGGACGCCTACACGGTGAAGATCACCCTGGACAAACCGGTCTCCCCGATTCTGTTCTTCGCCAATGTGGCCAACTACTCCGGGGGCTTCATCGTCTGCAAGAAGGCCACCGAGAAGCTCGGGCCGGACGGCATGAAGACGCAGCCCGTGGGTACCGGCCCCTTCATGTTCAAGAGCTATAGCGCCCAGGAGCGAGTGCAACTGGTGGCGAACCCCGCCTACTTCCGGGGACGGCCGCAACTGGATGGGGTGGATTATCGGTTCATGCCCGATATCAGCAGCCGTGAGCTGGCCCTGCGTAATGGCCAGTTGGAGGTGATCAACGGGGCCCCGGACAAGGCGTGGGTGGATAAGATGAAGGGTGTGTCCGGCGTCAAGGTGGATGTCTTCGGGGTGGGAGAGGTGGTGACGCTCAACCTTAATATGACTGTCGCCCCGCTCGACAAGGTGGAGGTGCGAAAGGCCATCGCCTATGGCCTGGACCGCGATGAGTTCCTGGCTCTCATCGGTCCCGGGATCGCGGAGAACGTCTACTCGCCTGTCCCGGCGAAGTTCCTGGCGGGCGGCCTGACCCAGGCAGAGTTGGCCGCCAAGGGCCTCGACTACAAGACCGACCTGCAAAAGGCCAAGAGGCTCCTGGCCCAAGCCGGATACCCCAACGGGTTCTCCATGGACTTGATCACCTCCGAGCAGACCGGGTACCGGGTGCTGTATGAGTCCATGCAGGCCCAGCTCGCCAAGGTGGGGATCAAGGTGGACCTGAAGCTTGCGGACCACGCCACCATGCACAGCATGATCCGCAAGGACGCCAACCCGCTGGCGATCTACATCGCCTGGCGCCCGAACGCGGATGTCTACCTGACACAGTTCCTCCACTCCGATTCGATCGTAGTTACTGGGAAGAAACCCAACACGAACTTCTCCCACTACAACAAGATTGACGGGCTCATCGAGCAGGCTCGGAACGAGACCGATCAGGCCAAGCAGGTGGCCCTGTGGAAAGAGGCGCAGATCAAGGTCCTGGATGACATGGTCGTCTATCCCATCCAGTACCAGAACCAGGTCTATGCCCGCTCGACCGCCGTGGACTATGGGCACGAGCTGATCTCGGTCCTGGCGCTCTATCCCGGCATCGACGAGAAGACCCGCCTGACGAAGTAACCTGAACCTCATCAGCGCGGTGGGCGTGCCGACAGGCGGGTGCGCCCACCGCGCCTGGCCTCTCGCCATTCAACGACCGTGCTCAGATACATCTTGCAACGGCTCGTCTTTTCGATTCCCGTGTTCCTGGGCGTGGTCACCATTGTCTTCCTCGTGGTCCGAGTCATCCCCGGTGATCCCGCCGTGGCCGCCCTGGGCGACTATGCGTCCAAGGAAGCGGTGGAGGCCCTGCGGCAACAGATGGGCCTTAACGAGCCGCTGGCCCTTCAGTATGTCCACTTCCTGGGCAATCTCGTGCGTGGTGATCTTGGCAAGTCCATGATCACGGCATCGCCTATCCGTCACGAGATAGGCCACGCCCTTCCGTATACCCTCGAGCTGACTGTCCTGGCGATCATCATCGGAACCATCCTGGGGATCCCTATCGGCGTCTATACGGCGATCCGGCGCAACCAACTGGCGGACTACATCGGGCGCGTCCTGTCCCTGACCGGCCTTTCCGTTCCGGCGTTCTACCTGGGGATCCTGCTGATCCTGCTGCTGGCCATCTATCTCCAGTGGCTGCCGGCGGTCGGCGGCGGCGGCATGGATGATCTCAGGGAGAATGTCAGCCACTTGATCCTGCCGGCGTTCACCTTGGGGTTGGTCATGACGGCGTCTGTCGCCCGGCTGGCGCGCTCCGCGATGCTGAACGTCCTCCGCCAGGACTACGTGCGCACCGCGCGCGCCAAGGGCCTGAAGGAGCGGGTGGTTCACCTCCGCCACGCCCTGCGCTCCGCCCTGATCCCCATCGTCTCCGTGACGGGCATCTGGGCGGTCAGCTTGATCGGCGACTCCGTCACCGTGGAGGTGGTCTTCGCCCGGCCGGGGCTGGGTAAGATGATGGTGGGGGCCATCCTTCAGCGCGACTATACGGCGTTGCAGTCCATCATGGTCGTCTACACGGGCTTTGTGGTGGCCATCAACCTGTTGATCGACCTGATCTACGGATGGGTGGATCCCCGGATCAGGCACTAGGGTGGGTGGGACGGATGGCCGGAGAAGCGGCCCCGAGCAAGACGGGCGGTGAGCGCCAGCGGTTGTGGAGGACATTCCTCCAGAATCGGGCGGCGGTGGTCGGATTGGTTCTGGCCATTCTGGTCACCATTCTGTCCGTGGCCGCGCCGTTCTTCGCGTCGCACGATCCGATGGTCCAGGACGCCAGATCCCGCCTGCAGCCCCCGGATCAGATGCATATCCTGGGGCGGGATCCCTTCGGCCGCGACGTCTTCGCCCGCGTGCTCTTCGCCGGTCGGATCTCGCTCCTGGTGGGGGTCTGTTCCGTCATGCTGGGAGGGGTGATCGGCTCCACCCTAGGCCTGGTCGCCGGCTACACAGGCGGCAAAGTCGAAAACGTGATCATGCGGTTCGTGGACATCCTGATGGCCTTTCCGAGCCTGCTCCTTGGGCTCCTGGTGCTGGCCGTTCTGGGTCCAGGGCTGTTCAAGATGGTCCTGGCTATCGGCATCATGCTGTCTCCCGCGTTCGCACGAGTGCTGCATGGTGCGGCGCTGTCCCTGAAGAAGCGCGAGTTCGTGGAGGGAGCCCGATCCGTCGGGGCCAGCCCTGCCCGCATCGTGGGCCTGCACATCCTGCCCAACGTGATGGGAGAGGTCGTCGTGCTCGGCAGCCTGTGGACCGCTTCCGCCATTCGGATCGAGGCGAACCTCAGCTTCATCGGATTGGGGGTCTCACCGCCCACACCGACCTGGGGCAACATGATCCGGGACGGCACGCCGCACCTGCTCAACGCACCTTGGCTGTCCGTCTTCCCCGGCCTTGCCATCCTGGTGGCCGTGCTGGGCTTCAACCTGCTCGGGGACGGCCTCCGCGACGTGCTCGATCCGCACCTCCGGGAGTAGCGAGAAGGGGAACCTCGTGTCCGCAACGGGAGAATTGGTATCATTCGTGCGCCGCCTTGATCCCGCCCATCTGTCCGATCGGGTGTTGCGCCAGGCCTGCCGCTGTCTCCTGGACCTCTTGGGGGTCGCCATTGCCGGCACGCATACCCCGATGACGCAGATCAGCGCCCGCTTTGGCTACGACCACTTCGCCTCCGGGACGTGCACGGTCATCGGCTCTCGCAGGCCGCTCTGCGTCACGGGGGCCGCTTGGGTCAACTGCAACGCCGCCAGCGCCCTGGACCTGGATGACGGTCACCGCTTGGCCATGGGACATCCCGGCGCGGCGGTGATCCCGGCCGCCCTGGCCGTCGCCGAGACGACCGGCGCCACCGGGCGGGAGTTTCTGGCCGCCATCGCGGCGGGGTACGAGGTGGCCGTCCGGGCCAGCGTGGCGCGGGTGCCCTGGTACAGGGACCGCATGTACTCGAGTGGTATCTGGGGTGTCTTCGGCGCGGCCGCGGCCGCCGGCAAGCTGCTGGGACTGGACGAGGCCACCCTGCAATCTGCCATCGGCAACGCCGCCTCTCACGGATCCTTTCCGCCCGGCGGCCTGCAGGCGAACTACAGCATGGTCAAAGAGGTGATCGGCTGGGCGGGCATGACGGGGTGCGCCGCGGCCTTGCTGGCGCAACAGGGCTTCGTGGGCCCGGAGGACGTGATGGACTACTCCGGCCGGTGGGATGCGGGGGTGCTGGTGGATGGGCTGGGGGATCCCGACCGGTATGCGATCCTGGGCACGTACTTCAAGCCCTACGCCGTGTGCCGCTGGGCGCATTCCTCGGTGGATGCCGCGTTGGACCTGATCGCGCGACACGCTCTCCGGCCCGAGGAGATCCAGAAGGTCCTGGTCGAGACCTTTTACGAGGTCACCCGGCTGGTCAACTATGCGCCGCGGAATGCCATCGCCGCCCAGTTCAGCATCCCCTTTGCCCTGGCGGTGGCCTTGCTCTACAAGCGGATCGAGCCGGAGGACGTGAGCGAGGAAAATTTGCAGAAGCCCGCGATCCTGGACCTGGCCCGGAAGGTCGAGGTCGTCGTGGACCCGGAGATCAACAGCCAGTTCCCCGCCAAAACGATCGCTCGCGTGACGATGCACACCGCTCGCGGGCAATTCCAGACCACCGTCGAATACCCCCGGGGCAACCCAGAGAATCCGTTGAGTGATGACGACCTGAAGGCCAAGTTCCGGTCGTTGACGACGAAGATCGTGGGTGAGATGGCCTGCGAGAGGCTTTTCGCCGCGATTTTTGATCTGCCGCAGGCGCGGGACGTGAGATCGCTCACTGAGTGGCTGGCCTTCTGACACAGGAGACAGAACCTTGAGAATCCTCGTCCTCGGTACGGGCCTGCAAGGACGAGCGACCCTGCACGATCTGGCGCGGGTCCCGACTGTGTCCCATGTCGTCGCCGCCGATGCCGATCTGGCCGGGCTGACCCGGTACCTCGACCGCCTGAAGACGACCAAGATCGAGCCGGTAGCGCTGGACGCCCATGACCTCGACCGGGTCGCGGGGCTCATGCGAAAGGCGGAGGCGGTCATCGTCCTGCTGCCGGTCACGTTCCACGTGCCCATCACCCGGCTGGCCGTCCAGAACGGCATTCACCTGGTCAACTCCTCCTATGTCCCGCCGGAGTTCCACGAGCTGGGACAAGAGGCAGCCGCGCGCGGCCTAGCCATCCTTCCGGAATTCGGATTCGATCCGGGCATCGATCTGGTCGTGGCCGGACAGGCGCTGAGGGAGCTCGACGAAGTCCACGAGTTCTATTCCTACGGCGCGGGCTTCCCGGAGCCCAAGGCCGCCGGGGCCCCCCTGCGCTACAAGATTTCCTGGACGTTCGAGGGCGTGTTGAAATCGTACGTGCGGGACGCCCTGGTCATTCGCGAGGGGAAGGCCGTGGCGGTTCCCGGTCGGGAGATCTTCGCGCCGTCCAACATCCACATGGTGAACATGGAAAGCTATGGGGACCTGGAGGCGTATCCCAACGGGAACGTGGTCCAGTACCTGGACGCCATGGGCGTCACCGCCACGGTGAAGAACGCAGGCCGCTTCGCCATGCGCTGGCCGGGCCATTGCGCCTTCTGGTATGCGCTGGTCCAGTTGGGCTTCCTGGACCAAGCGCCGATCCCGGTGGGGAATGGTTCGATCGTCCCGAGGGATTTTGTGCGACGCCTGCTGGAGCCTCAGCTTCAGTATGCGGAAGACGAGCGGGACGTGGCGGTGATCCGGGTTGATGTCCGCGGGATCAAAGACGGCCGGAAGCGCCGCCTGCTCTACCAGGTGATTGATCTGCGCGATCTTGCGAGCGGCCTGCTGGCCATGAACCGCACGGTCGGCTACACGGCCAGCATCGGGGCCCAGATGATCCTCCGCGGGGACATCGAGAAGCGAGGGCTCCTCTCGCCCCTCACTGACATCCCCACCGACGTGTTTTTCACAGAACTGCGCCAGCGCGGCATCATGGTGCAGCGTGATGAGGGAGACTGGTAGATCGTGGGCAGGTGCGCGCCGGCATCGAGGCGGGGAGCGGCGGCCTGCCCCATCGTCGGCGGGAGGGCACAGAGCGGCCACGCGGACGAGGGGCGACAGGTCTCCCGGAGACTAATGATCAGGGGAGGTCCTTCTTATGCCTTCAAAGGGCGGGCAGTACAAACCGTTTTCCGACGTCGATGTCCAGAAAATCAACCATGCGGCGATGACACTCCTGGAGAAGGGGGGTGTCAAGGTGTTCACCCGCACGGGGCGGGAGTGCTTCAAGCGAGCGGGAGCGACCGTCGATGAATCCTCCTGCGTTGTAAGAATGCCGCGCGGCATGATTGAGGATGCCATCGCGTCCGCCCCGCACAGCGTCACTCTGTGCGGTCGTGATCCTCGGCACGATATCGTCCTTGAGGGTTCGAACGTGTACCTCGGGACGGGAGGGACGGCGATCAATGTCCTTGATATTGAAACCGGCGCGCGGCGCCCCTCCACGCTGGCCGATGTGCGGGACATGGCACGGCTGGTCGATGCGTGCGATTGGGTGCATTTCTTTCTGATCAACGTCTATCCGAACGACATTCCTGAGGTCGAGCATGTGGACCTCAACCGATTCTATAGCGCCATCAGCAATACCAGCAAGCATGTCCAAGGCGGGATGTACGGGTCGCAAGGTCTTCGTGAAGTCGTGGATATGGCGGAAAAGATTGCCGGGGGTGCGGAACAACTCCGGGCACGACCCTTCGTCAGCTTCATCACCCTGATGATCAGCCCCTTCAAGATTGATGACCGGTACGGGGATTTCACCTGTTACATCGCCGAAAAGGGGCTTCCGGTCGTCGTCCCGACGGAGCCCCTGGGCGGCTTGACGTCGCCTGTCACTCTGGCGGCAAACGTCGTGATGCATATGGCGGAAACGCTGGCGGGGGTCGTGCTGACCCAGGCCGTCAATAAGGGAACTCCGGTAATCTGCGGCAGCGTCGGATCAATTGCGGACATGCGCACACTGGCGCATCTCAGTGGGGCGGTCGAGCGGGCCATGATCCATGCAGGATGCAGCCAGATGGCCCAGTATTATCGCTTACCCTACTATTCGACCGCTGGTATGTCCGACTCCAAACTGGTCGATTGCCAGGCTGGGTATGAGAGCGGGATGGGGAGCCTGCTGGTTGCGTTATCGGGCGCGAACTTCATCCACGATGCCGCAGGGTTGATGGAATTCGACCTCACGGCGTCCTATGAAAAGCTCGTGATCGATAATGAGATTCTGGCCCGGACCCATCGGGTGCTGCGCGGCATCGAGGTCAACGACGACACGATTGCCCTCGATCTGATGCTTGAGGTCGGGCCGGGCAACGACTATCTGGGCCAAGAGCATACGGTGAAGTATATGCGGTCTGAATTCGGGCCCTATCTCATCAGTGATCGTGAGAAGCGGGAGCGGTGGGAGGCGGAGGGCGCCAAGGATGCGTCCCGGCGCGCCAACGAGGTGGCCAAGAAGATCCTGCGCGAGCACAAGCCGCTTCCCGTGGACCCGGCGATCGTGGACCAGTTACGAAAGAAGTATCTGCATTTCATGGGATGATCCCGCCTCAGTGTGCCGCGTAGGGGAGGAGGCGGCAGGGCATGGGCAAGTCGATCGCAGTTGTCGGGGCCGGCAGCGGCGGGACCGCCATCGCCGGGGATCTCACGCTGGCGGGGCATGCGTGCCGGCTGTTCGAATTCGCGGAGTGGAAGGAGCGGAAGTAGACTGCCATGACTCGAGTCGGAGCGTCAGCCGAGATTGAACGCGGCCAAGCCATCACGATCACGGTGAATGGGCATCCAGTGCCGGCGTACGCGGGAGAGACCATTGCGGGGGCGCTGCTGGCGTCGGGACGGCGCGCCTGGCGCCACACGCGTCACGGCCAGCCCCGCGGCCTCTTTTGCGGCATCGGGCTCTGCTATGATTGCCTCGTGACGGTGAACGGCACGCCCAATGTCCGGGCCTGCCAGACTCCTGTGGCTGCCGGGATGGTTGTGGACACCCAAGGGACACCGTGAGGCCGTGACAGACCAGACAGACCAGGTAGAGATCGCAGTCGTCGGGGCGGGGCCAGGCGGGCTCTCTGCGGCGCTGGCGGCGGCGCAAGCCGGGGCGCAGGTCGGGCTGATTGACGACTACAGCCAGCCCGGGGGGCAGTACTTCCGGCAGGCGGCGACGGAACTCCATGTCGGCCGGCCGATGCGCCACCAGTCTGAAGGCCGGGCGCTCTGGGAGCGCGTGTCGGCGAGCGGGGTGCGACTCTTCGCTGAGACCGTCGTCTGGGGGGCGTTCGAGGAGAACCTCCTGGGGCTGCACGGACCCCAGGGGGCGGTCTTTGTGCAGGCGCGGGCAATCATCCTGGCCACCGGCGCCTACGACCGGCCTGTCGCGTTCCCCGGCTGGACGCTGCCCGGTGTGATGACCGCGGGGGCCGCCCAGGCCCTCCTGAAGCAGCAGCGCATCCTGGCAGGCAGGCGGGTCCTGCTCGCCGGGACGGGTCCGTTGCAGATCGTCCTGGCGGGGGAGTTGGTGCGCGCCGGGGCGAATGTGGTGGCAGTCCTGGAGGGGAGCCGGTTCTACGCGAAGGCCCTCAGCCACGCCGGGGCACTCTGGGGGCAGTGGGGGCGGCTGGCCGAAGGGCTGAGCAACCGGCTGGCCATCCTGCGTGCGGGCGTCCCCTATCGCCCGGGCTGGGGCATCGTCGCCGCCCACGGCACGGACCAGGTGGAATCCGTGACCATCGCTCGACTGGACCCGCAATGGCGACACATCCGGGGCAGCGAAGAGACCCTCCACTGCGACACGCTGTGCTTGGGCTACGGCTTCATCCCCTCCAGCACCTTGTCCCGCCTGCTGGGGCCAAGACACGAGTGGCGCCCCGACCTGGGAGGCGAAATCCCCCAGCGGGACCGGCACATGCAGACCAGCGTGCCCGGGATTTTTGCCGCGGGCGACGGGGCGGGGATCGGCGGGGGGCCGCTGGCGATGCTGGAGGGCCGGATCGCGGGGACCGCCGCCGCGGCAGCATTGGGCCACGGCGCGGTCGATGCCGAGCGAAGGATTCAGCATCTCGCCGGGGCGCTCACGCGCGAGCGACGATTCCAGCGGATGTATGCCGCCCTGTTCACGCCCGGCCCCGGCCTTTACGAGTGGAGCCGGGACGATACCGTCCTCTGCCGGTGTGAGGAAGTCACCCAGGCTGAGGTGCGCAGGGCTGTCTCGCTCGGCACCGACTCGACCAACGAGGTCAAGGCGGTCGTCCGGTGCGGGATGGGCGACTGTCAGGGACGCATGTGTGGTCACCTGGTGGCCCACTGCATCGCCCGGGAAACCGGGCGGCCGATCGCGGAGGTCGGATTCCTCCGGCCGCGCCCACCCATCTTCCCGGTGCCGATTGTGGCCCTTGGCCGGGAGGTGGAGGCGGAAGAGATCACCAGCGGTGCCATGTCGGAGACGGATCGAGGATGAGCGCGACGCGTAAGCTCGGCGCGGAGCTGGTGATCGTGGGTGGGGGCATTGTCGGATGTGCTGCCGCCTATTACCTGGCGCGGCGCGGAAGAAAGGTCGTGCTCCTGGAAAAGTCGGTGATCGGCGGAGAGGCCTCCGGGCGGAACGGCGGCGGGGTGAGGGCGCAGTGCCGGGACCGGCGAGAGCGGCCCCTGGCGATGGCCAGCGTCAAGCTGTGGGTGGGACTGGAGGCCGAGCTGGGCTTCGACGTGGAATATATCCAGGGCGGCAATATCCGCATGGCGACCAACGAAGATCGCATGGCGCTATTGCGGCGCGAAGGCGAGGAGGAGCTTGCGGACGGTCTCGAGGTCCAGATGTGGGACCGGGACGAGCTACGCCGGCGCGCTCCGTACTTGAGCGATGTCTTCATCGGCGCAAAATGCTGCCCGACCGACGGAACGGCCAACCCGATCCTGGCGTCTCGAGCCTTTGGCTGGGCAGCCAGACGGGCAGGCGTCACGCTGCTCACGCGGACCGAGGCGGTGAGTATCGGCACCCAGGGCGGGCGGGTCACCTCTGTAACGGCCAGAGACCAGGACGCAGATCTCCTCGTCGAGGCGCCGTGGCTGATCCACGCCGGCGGGCCGTGGACGCCCCAGCTCAGCCGTACGGTAGGCATTCAGGTGCCGATCGAGCCAGCCCGGTCGGTCATCGCCATCACGCAGCGCCTGCCCTTCCTGTTCAAAGAGTTCATCTCTTCCCACGATCTGGGTGCCTACTGCAGGCAGGCGCGGGAAGGCCACGTCCATATCGGCGGCGTCGGCGCACCCGCCAAGACGTTTGATCAGACCATGCCCATGGTGTCGATCGGGCTCCTGGCCAGGCGCGCGGCGCAGATGCTCCCGGCCTTGCAGGGCGCCAATGTCCTGCGCACGTGGGCGGGGACCCTAGAGAATACGCCAGACAAGGTGCCGATCATCAGCCCAGTGGACGGGATCCCGGGGTACATCTTGGCCTCCGGGTTCAGCGGGCACGGCTTTTGCCTGGGGCCGATTGCCGGCAAGCTCCTGAGCGAGCTGATCGTGGACGGCGGGCCATCGCTTCCCCTGCACGAGTTCCGCCTCTCGCGTTTCGCCGATACGCCTGCCGCCGCGTCTACGGTGTGAAGCGCCGGTGGGGCCCCAGGGTCGCCAAGGGGCGATGCCTTGCCGCTCCGGTGTTGGAATTCTATGCCGGCACCTATGGTGGCTTCTATCAGATGACCGACACCGCGGCCGTCGTCCGCCGGGCCAAGGCGGCCCTCCAGGGCGTAGAGACCCTGCAGGAGTACGCGGCACTGACCGGAGAGCTGTGCCTGTACATCGGGCGTATGGACTACTGGGTTGACCTGCTGATCCCCTGGGCGAGGTTTGGGGACGTGTTCGAACAGATGAAGGGGTGACGCCGCCGGTCGGGCAGGCAGTAATGCGACTAAAGAAGCAACGTCCCCTTCTCGGCATACCACGGGCGGGTAGTGAGGTGATCACTCGGCATTGCCTTCGAGCCAGAGGCAGAGCGGGATCAACGAACGCGCGGTAGGCGCGTTATGGAGGAGAGGATGGCGAATCATTTCTGGGTGGGTGAATTCCCCGGGGGAATCACGGTGTGCGATCCCAACGGAATCATTCTGGAGATGAACGCCAGAGCCGTGCGGGCTTTTCAAGACCAGGGCGGCGAGAAGCTGATCGGCACCAACCTGCTCGACTGCCATCCCGAGCCGGCGCGCACAAAGCTCCAGCGGCTCATGGAGGCGCGGCAAACGAACGTGTATACGATTGAGAAGGCCGGCATCAAGAAGCTGATCTACCAGGCGCCCTGGCACAAGGATGGGAAGTACTGCGGCTTCGTCGAGCTGTCCCTGGAGATTCCCGTTCAGATGCCACATTTCGTTCGCGATGCGTGAGATCCCCAGGCAGGGTGTTGGGAGCTTGGTCGGCCATGTCGCAACCTGAGGCCTGGCTGCGTGGACCCCTTGAGGGCGTCGACCCGGTGTTCATGCCGGCCGCGCACGCGCTTGTGCAGGCGTCCGAGGATCTCGAGCGCGCCGCGTCGGAATTGACGGTCGCGGAGCTGTGGGTGAAACCGGGAGGCGCGGCCTCGGTGGGCTTTCACCTGCGCCACATCGCCGGGAGCACCGATCGGCTGCTCACCTACGCCCCTGGGGAGCGACTGACCGAGGCCCGGCGTCAGGCTGTCGCCCTGGAACAGGAGCCTGGCGACCCTCCGGCAGACGCGACGACCCTTATCCGCGAGGCGCGGGCGGCCATTGAGCGTGCGCTGACCGCTCTTCGAGCTGTCCCGAAGGCGTCGCTATACGATCCGCGAAGCGTCGGCCGCGCGGCCTTGCCGACAAACGTCTTCGGCCTCCTGTGCCACGTTGCCGAACACACACAGCGGCACACGGGACAGGTCATCACGACGGCGAAAATCGTCCGCGGCCTCGGTCTCCACTAACACTCCCTGAATCGGCAGCCCATGGACAGCTTCCTCTTATATCTCGCCATGGCCACCCTGCTGTTCTGGGTCGCCTTTGGAATCGATCTGTTCTTCGGAAACCGCTCGATTCAATTCCTGAAAGACCTTCGTCTGCCGGCGAAGTTCCCCTCCCATAGGGTGTCCATCATCATTCCGGCTCGGAATGAGGAACGGAACGTCGAGGAGGCGCTAAAATCTGTTCTAGAGCAAGACTACGAAGACCTGGAAGTCATCGTCGTCAACGACCGGTCAACCGACCGGACCGGCTCCATCCTGGACGAGATGGGGAGAGCGTATCCCACGTTCCGCATTGTCCACTTGCAGGAGTTGCCCCGAGGCTGGTTGGGGAAGAACCACGCCCTCTATCGCGGGGCGCAAGAGGCGAGCGGGGATCTCCTGCTCTTTACGGACGCGGATGTCGTGATGCATCCGTCCGCGGTGAGCAGGGCCGTGGGGTACATGCTTGGGCACCAACTGGATCATGTCGCCATAGCTCCCGACGTCAGGATGCCCGGGGTTCTCCTGCAACTCTTCGTCGGGGCGTTCGGCATCTTCTTCTCGCTGTACGCGCGGCCATGGAAGGCCAGGGACCCGAAGAGCAGGCGATGCATCGGCATCGGAGCGTTCAATCTGGTGCGCAGAGATGTGTATGGCGCCGTGGGCACGCATCAAAGGATCGCCATGCGGCCAGACGACGACATCAAACTGGGGAAGCTCATCAAGAAGCACGGCTACCGGCAGGAGTTTCTGTTTGGCACGCACATGCTGCACGTCGAATGGTATGCCTCGGTGCGAGAGCTGGTTGAGGGGCTGACGAAGAACGCCTTTGCGGGGGTTGACTACAGGATTTCAGCGATCGTTGGCGCCTCGATCGCGCAGTTGCTCACGAGTGTGTGGCCATTCCTCGGGATCTTCCTCACGCATGGATCGACACGGGTTATCAATGGCGTCGTGGTCCTGGCGATCCTGGCCCTATGCCGGGATAGCGCACGATTTCTCACGGTCGCCCCGTGGTTCGGGGTCGCGTTTCCGGTGGCCACGTTGCTCTTCATCTATATCCTGTGGCGGTCCATGCTGGCGGCGCTCTTTCACGGCGGGATAGACTGGCGCGGCACGCGCTACCCCCTGGCCGAGCTGAAGGCGAACAAGGTGTAGGGTCCCCCGGCCGGCGCGGGGCGGACTTGGGGGGGCCGGATTCCACCGAGGAGACGACGGATGGATGTGTTCATGCAAGCGGCCATCCAGGAGGCGGAAACCGGCGCGAGGGAGGGCGGCATTCCGATCGGATCGGTTCTAGTGCATGGAGCGAAAATCATCGGTCGCGGGCGCAACCGACGCGTGCAGAAGGGCAGCGTCATTCTGCACGGGGAGATGGACGCGCTGGAAAACGCGGGACGCCGGCCCGCGTCGGTCTATCGAGAGCGCACGCTGTACACGACCCTGTCGCCTTGCCCGATGTGCACGGGGGCGATCCTGCTCTACGGGATTCCGCGCGTCGTCATCGGAGAAAACCGGACCTTCATGGGAGACGAGGTGCTGCTGCGGGCGCGGGGGGTGAAGGTCGCGGTTCTCCAGGACGCCGCCTGCATCCGCCTGATGTCGGATTTCATCAAGGCCAACCCACACCTGTGGAACGAGGACATCGGGGCGTGACCACGGGGATTTCTGGCAAGGGCGCGCGGTTCCCGGGGTTGCCGCCGGGGGAAAGGCGTGATATTTTGCCGGCCGTGTTTCCCTGGGGGAGGGGCGAATCGGTTCGTGTGGGAGAGGAGGTCGTCCGGGCATGAAGATCCTGCAGTGTGTCCCGAACTTCAGCGAGGGAAGGGATCCCAATTTCCTGAGGGAGCTGGAGGGTGTGTTGAAGGAGTTCCCCGTCAAGATTCTGGACCTCTCCATGGACAAGGACCACCACCGGGCGGACTCGACGTTTCTCGGGGCGCCCGATGCGGTCGAGGCCTGCGCCATGGCGGCGACGTCGCGGGCCATCGAGCTGATCGACATGCGGCACCACAAGGGCAGCCACCCGCGCATGGGGGCGGTGGACGTGGTGCCCTTCATCCCGATCCGGGGCATGACGATGGCCGAGGCGGTGGCGATCGCCCGCCGGTTCGGGAGAGCATTTGCCGAGAAGCACCAGGTCCCGGTGTTCTACTACGAGGACGCCTGCACCAGCGAAGCGCGGCGGAACCTCGCCGACATCCGCAAGGGTGAATACGAGGGGATGCCGAAGAAGCTTCAGGATCCCGCCTGGAAGGTGGATGCGGGTCCCCAGGTGCTCAACGAGAAATCGGGTGTTACCGCGGTGGGGGCCCGGATGCCGCTCATCGCTTTCAACGTGAACCTGCACACGAATGACCTGGAGGTCGCCAAGAAGATCGCCAACGCGGTCCGCCACATGGGGGGCGGCCTCCGCTATGTGAAGGCCATGGGCCTCAGCCTGGAAGACAAGGGGATCGTCCAGGTGTCGATGAACCTCGTCAACTATCAGAAGACGCCGATCCACCGGGCGGTGGAGCTGATCAAGGCCGAGGCGGCGCGATACGGCGTCCTGGTGAAGGAATGCGAGCTGGTGGGGATGGTCCCCATCGAGGCCCTGGAAGAGGTCGTGAGCTACTACCTCCAGATCCCGGGGTTCAACGCGAAGCAGGTCATCGAATACCACCTTCTGCCCGACTGAGGTCGGGCAGATTGCGGATTGCGGATTGCGGAATAAATAGCGCGGGACCGATTCGAAATCCGCAATGGCCGAGGAGTGGCGCGATGGGTTTCCAGGAGATGTCGCTGACGAACTTCATTGAGGTGCTGGCCTCGGGTGCGCCGACGCCGGGCGGCGGGTCTGCCTCGGCGCTGTCGGGCGCTCTGGCGGCCGGTCTCGCGGCGATGGTAGCCCGGACCACGGCGGCGAGCAAGAAGTTCGCCGACCGGGCCGGGCAGATGAACCAGGCGGCGACCGAGGCGGACCGGCTCCGGGGCGAATTCCTCGCCCTCGTGGACGAGGACGCCAGGGCCTTCGACCAGGTCATGGCGGCGTTCCGGATGCCGAAGGAAATGCCGGAACAACAGGCGGCCCGATCGCAGGCGATTCAGCAGGCATACAGGGCGGCGGTCGAGCCCCCCATGCGGGTCTGCACGCGATCGCTCCGGGTGCTGGAGCTGGCGTTGCAGGTCGCAGAGCAGGGCAATCCCAGTGCGGCCTCGGATGCAGGTGTCGCTGCGCTCTTGGCGGCGACGGCCCTGGAGGGCGGCGCGCTGAACGTGCAGATCAACCTGGGCTCCATCAAGGACGAGGGATTCCGAAACACCCAGGCGGAGCAAACACGCTCGGCGCAGGCTCAGGGGCAGGCGCTTCGCGACAAGGTGCTGGCGACGGTGCGGGCGAGACTTGGCTGAGACTCCCTGTTCGGTGATTCGGCGCGGTGCTTCCTTTGCGGGGACGCGGGGCAGCGAGGGAGTCGCGCTGGGCCCGGCACAGGAGTCGCCACAAGTCTGACCATTGTGATCGCAGCGCGGACGATCATCATCCGTCCCCTCGCAACACTGGAGTCATTTCCTACAGGGAGGAGAGCCAACGTGGGCAGGAATCGAGTTGCTGTCGTAACCGGGGCCGCCCGGGGAATCGGCAAGGCAATTGCGCGGCGGCTGGCGGCGGCGGAGGACCTGGTGGTCATCGTGGATCTGGATGGGGCGGCTGTGGACCGGGCCGTCGCCGAGATCCGAAATGAGGGTGGCAAAGCCGTGGCGGCAGAATTGGACGTCTCGGACTACGGGCGCATGGAGAGCCTCATGGGGGGAATCCATGGGGAGCACGGCGCCATTGATGTCCTCGTGAACAATGCGGGCATCATCCGGCGCGGGAATTTGCTGAGCGTGACCGAGAAGGATTGGGACGTCGTCATCGCCGTGAATCTCAAGGGGACCTTCAACTGCTGCAAGCACGCTGCCCCGTTCATGATCGCGCAGCGATCCGGACGAATTATCAACGTGGCCTCCATCTCCGCCAAGATGGGAGACATCACCTCTGCCCCCGGGTACGGCCCATCCAAGGCCGGCATGGTGAACCTGACGAAGACCCTGGCGCGCGAGCTGGCCCCCTACGGGATCACCGTGAATGCCGTGGCACCGCACGCGATTGAAACGGAAATGAGCGGCCAGTGGTCGGAGGAAATGCGGCAGCGAATTGTCCGCTCGATTCCGCTCGGACGATTGGGGCGCCCGGAAGAGGTGGCCGCGCTCGTGGCCTTTCTCGCCTCGGATGAGGCGGGCTTCATCACCGGGGCGACCCTCGACATCAACGGCGGGGCGTTCATGGACTAGCCAGCGGGGTAGGGAGTCAGGGGCCAGGGAGAAAATGACTAATGGCAAATGACCAATGACGCATAGGGAAGGGAGAGTGCGAATGCGTCTGTGCGCACATTGGTTATTGGGAATTCTTGATCAGCCTTTGACAGCTCCCCGGGCCAGACCTTCTACGTAGAACCTCTGCAGGAAGAGGTAGAGGAGGATGGTGGGGAGGCTGCCGATGAGGGAAGCGGCCGTGAGCATGGGCCACTTGATGATGAACTCGCCCACGGTGAACGCGACCCCCAGCGTCACCGTGCGCTTCTCGTCGATGGAGATCAAGCACAGCGCCCAGAGGAGGTCCTGCCAGGCGAGCAGGAAGGCGAAGAGAAGCGTGGAGACGGTGCCAGGCACGGCGATCGGGCAGATGATCCGGAGGAAGATCTGGAGGCGCGAGGCGCCATCCACCAGGCCGGCCTCGTCCAGCTCGCGTGGGGATGGAGTCGAAGTAGCCCTTGGACATCCACGCGGCGAACGGCAGGCAGATCGTCACGTAGGCGATGATGAGGCCGGTGAGGCGTGTTGTACAGCTCGACCGCCGCGAGGATCTGGAAGTAGGGGCCGATCACCAGGACGCCAGAGATCATCTGGGTCGCAAGAAAGAACGCGAGTAGGCTGGTCCGGCCGCGGAATTGGAAGCGCGAGAAGCCGTAGCCGGCCAGCGCGCCCACCACCGTCGAGAGCAGCGCGGTCACGCCCGAGACCACGATGCTGTTGTAGAAGTAGGTCCCGAACGGCTTCAGCGTCCACATCTCGACGTAGGCCGCCAAGGTCGGGTGCTCGGGGATCCAGCGCACGGGCAGGCTCAAGGCCTCGGCCTCGCTCTTGAACGAGGTGGAGAGCATCCAGGCGATGGGGAAGAGAGCGAAGAGCGCCGCGAGGACGAGCAGCGAATACGACACCACGGCCTCGAGCCGCCGTTCTCGCCGTGCGGAGGCGGCCGCCGCGCCGTTCATTGCTTCCTCCCCACCAGGATGATGTACGGCAGGCTGAGGACGAACAGGACCACGCTCATGAGGATGGCCATGGCCGAGGCGTATTCGAAGGTGAAGAACTGGAAGTAGGTCTTGTACACGAGGGTGGAGAGCACCTCGGTGAGGGTCCCCGGACCGCCGCCGGTCATGGCGACGACCAGGGCGAACCGCCGGAACTCCCACACCATGTCCAGGGCAAGGCGATCAGGATGATGGTGCTCAGCCCGGGCAGGGTAACGTGCAGGAACCGCTTGAGGCGGCCCGCCCCGTCCACGGCGGCGGCCTCGTACAGCTCGCGCGGGATGGCCATGAGGCCCGCCAGGAGCATGACCATGACCAGCGGATAGCCGCGCCAGACATTGGCAAAGATCACGGCCGGGAAGGCCAGGGTCGGACTGGAGAGCCACTGGAACTCGGCGGGGAAACCGGGGAAGACCATCCGGATCAGCGGGTTCAGGCTTCCGTTGATCGGGTTCAACACCCAGCGGAAGATGATGCCGGCGATAACGTCAGGAATGGTCCATGGGACCAACGCGATGAGACGGAAGAACGTCTGGCCGGGGAGGGCCTGGTTCAGGGCCAGGGCGAGGCCCAGGCCCAGGACGAAGTGGCCGACCAGGCTCCAGGCGACGAAGGCGAAGGTGTTCTTGAAGGTCCGAAGCAGGACCGGGTCGCGAAAGGCGTTCTGGTAATGGATAAGGGTGAGGTTCCAGCCGCTGCCGCCCTCGGGGGTGACGGCTAGAGCTTCAGCGTGATGAAAGCGGGAAAGACCAGGACCGCCACCAGCATCAGCGTGGCAGGCAGGACGAAAAGATATCCAAGATGGCGATCATGCCAGGTCCGGCCTGTGCCCATCACGGACCCCCGATAGCGGAAAACGAGCCAGGGGGCAGGAGATTCCCCCTGGCTCGTTGGATAGTGACCAGGAACAACTGACTACTGAACGCCCAGCGCCCGGTTCGTCGCGATGTGGGCGTCCTTCAGCGCCTGCTCGGAGGTCTTCGTGCCGGCGAACGCCTCCTGCACAGCCGTGATCATGGCATCGCCGATCTTCGGCCACTCGGGAATCATCGGCTCGATCTTGCCGTACGGGCCCTGCGCGGCGAAGACCTTGGCGAACTTGTGGTTCTGGATGTCGGGCGAGTTCTTCACATCCAGACGCGCCGACATGACGCCGTAGATCTTGAAGTTCCGCAGCTGGACCTCCTTGCTGATCCAGGACTTGTAGACCTTCCAGGCTTCCTCCGGATGCTTGGTGAAGGCGCTGATGACCCGCATGCCGTACTCGACCGAGCTGACCCGCTTCTTGCCGGACGGGATCGGCGCGGCGGCCATCACCTCATCGACCTTGAAGTTGGGGTTGATCGCCTTGTAAGATCAGCGGTGCCTGGATGACGCCGATCTCCATGGAGACCTTCTCGAGCGCGACCTGCGTCCGGACCTCCTGCGCGCCCTGCTCGATCACGCCCGGCGGCACCACCTTGTGCTTGGTGAACAACTCCACGTAGACCTTGAAGCCCTCCAAGGCCTCCGGCGTATCCAGGGCGGAGCGCTTGTTATCTGGGGTGAGATACTCCGCGCCGGCGCCCCAGAGAAACGGGTTGAAACGCATGAACAGGCCTTCCTGACGCGATCCGATGAGCCCGATGCCGTACCGGCCCTCCCGGGTGAGCTTTTTGGCCATCTCTGCCAGCTCAGTCCGGGTTCGTCGGCGGCTTGTTCGGATCCAGGCCGGCCTCCTTGAAGTGCTGCGTGTTGTAGAGCAGCGCCAGCGGGTTCACATAGTCATTGAGGCAGTAGATCTTCCCTTTGTACTTGCAGACCTCCAGGGCATGCTGATCCCACTGGGCCAGCAACTTCTGCCCGCCCTCCCGCTCGATGAACGGCGTGAGGTCCATGATGTAGCCGCGCTCGGCGAAGAGCGGGATGGCGCGGTGCATGAAGTGCGCGATGTCGGCCGCGGCCTTGGCCTGCGACTGGGCGATGTAGACCGTCTCCTTGTCGCCGTAGCGGCTCTCGTCGGTGACGACCTCGATGCCCGGGTTGTTCTTGTTGAATTCGTTCTTGAATTCTTCAAGGGCATAGAACACCGGCTTCTCGCCCCAGTGCCAGGTCTGGAATCGGATCTTCACCTGCGCGCTGGCCGGGGCCACGGCGAAGGCCAGGAAGGTGACGGCGATCGCCGCGATCGCCAGCCCCGTCCACAGCGTTCTCTTGTGCCTCATGCTGTACCTCCTGCTGTCAGGCCACTTCCCCCTCCGCCTCGTCAACGCTGCCGTCGTCTTCGGGTTCCTCCCTGGCATCACCTCCTTAGCGTGGACCGGCACCGCGCGGCCTCGGGACAGCCGCTCAGCGGACCCCCGCCCACGGCGCCCGATTCAGGACCTCGGGGTTTGCCACGGCCGCCGGAATCTGTCCTTCCAGCGCCCGGCGAACCGACGTGGCCACCTTCCGCTTCAGCTCCACGATGGAGCCCTCGGAGTACCAGCCGGCGTGCGGGGCCAGGATGACATTGTCGAGGCCCGCCAGCGGATGGCCGCCGGGCATTGGCTCCACCTCTTGGACGTCGAGGGCGGCGCCGGCGATCCACTTCTCCCGGAGGGCCTGGAGAATCGCCTCCGGGTCCACCACGCCCCCGCGGGCGGTGTTCACGAGATAGGCCGAGGGTTTCATCTTGCGCAGGGCCGCCGCGTCGATCAGGTGGTAGGTCTTGTCCGTCAGAGGGCAATGGAGGGAAACGATGTCGGATGTTGCCAGCAGTTCATCCAAGGACACGCAGCGGACCCAGTCCGGCCAATCCCGCAGGTAGGGATCGGTGGCTTGAAGGGCCATGCGGAACCCTCGCAGCTTCGCCGCTAGCATTCCTCCGATCCGCCCCAGGCCGACGATACCCACGGTTTGTTCCGTGAGGCGCGCGGTCGGTACGGCCAGCCGGAAGTTCCAGTTCCCGGCCTTGACGCCGCGGTCCAGGGGGAAGAGGTGCCTGTGGAGCGCCAGGGTCAGGGCGGCCGCGTGGTTACTCACCTCGTCGGTGCAGTAGTCGGGGACGAAGGCCACGATGACCCCGCACTCGGTGGCCGCGGCGAGGTCCACGGTGTCCACGCCGACGCCGTAGCGGCAGATGACCTTGCACCGGCGCAGCGCCTTCAGGACGCGGCGCGAAAACCGCCCGTACTGAGTGATGATGCCGTCGGCATCGAGGGAGAAACTCAGCAGGCCCGCCTCGTCGTTTTGCTGGTGCAGCTCGATTTCGGCGATGCCGCCCAGGATCTCCTGTTCGGGGGCAATGCTGCCGTGGTCGCAGTCAGTGATGATGACGCGGTGCGGTTTGGATGCCGTCATGAATCCCCCCCGATTTGGATGGTCGGCCCGCTCGTCAAAAAAACATAGATCGAGCCTAATCTGGCCGTCAAGGGAAACCGGATCAACCTCAGGCCAAGGAAACGCAGCCTTGCCCCGCCCTCGCTTTCGCGGCGGCCGAGTTGGCTTCCCCGTGTCCGCGCTCTCCCGAATCCGGCGTCATCATGCAGTTCGGAACCAAGCGGGCGCGGGTGAATCCCGAACGAGACCCGCTTGCGACGGGCCACCTCGAAACCGTCACGACCGAGACCATCCTGCCTCCGGTCTGCCCGATGATTGTAGGCTTCGGGCCGTTCGAAACGGCCCAACGCTTGCGCCGCAACGCCATTCATGCCGGACTCAGGTCACCGGTCGTCCGGCGTCTTCCCGCGGTTAGGCCCCAGCCCTCCCTCGATCCGTGACCGAGCCGCGCCGAGAGCGCGGCGGCCGCGGCGGCGAGCGGCTTGCGGAGGACGGCGAGGCGCCGCTGGGGCAGGCGGCTCTTCGGGCCCACGATGCAGAGGGAGGCGCGGACCTCGCCGGAATGGTCACGGACGGGGGTGGCGATGCAGCGGATGCCCTCGATATGCTCCTCGTTGTCGATGGCAAAGCCGCTCGCCCGGATGCGCGCCAGTTCGCGCCGGAAGGCCGCCCGCGTGGTGAGCGTCCGGGGCGTCTGCCGCCGGAGGGTGAGGCGCCCGAGGAGGCCCGCGAGCTCCCCGGCGGGCAACCACGCCGCCAGGGCCTTGCCGACGGCCGTACAGTGGAGCGGCCGGGTGGCCCCAACCTCCTGGACGACGCGCACGGGCCCGTCAGGATCGCACTTGGCCACGATGGTCACCACGCCGTCGCGGAGGATGGCGAGGCTCGTGCCTTCGCCCGTGCGGCGGCTCAACTCCTCCAGGAAGGGCATCGCGAGCTCGGCGAGCTGCTCTTTGGTCCAGGTGCGTCCGGTGAGCCGAAACAGCTTGGGGGCGAGTTCGTAAGACCGGGCCTGCCCGTCCTGGATGAGATAGCCGCAGTCGACCAGCGCCCGTAGGAGGTGGTGGGCGGTGCTCCGCGGCAACGCCGTCTTGCGGGCGATCTCGGCGAGGGTGGCGGAGCCGCCCACGGCCGCCGTCGCCTCCATGATCCGGAGCCCGCGTTCGAGAGATTGGTGGGTGGGGGACTGGCTGGATCGCACGGGGAATTTCCCTTGTTTCATATAATGCAACACTTTTAACCAGCATATCTCGCACGATGGAACATGTCAATCAGCAATTGGCCCGGCGGATACTGCCCGGGCAGGTTGCGGCAACACCTGCCCGGCCCGATTGTTCTGCGGTCGCCGTCGCCGCCCGTTCTCCTCGAGGGTTTGGGGTGCACGGGGGCGCTTGTCTCCCCACGGGTCACGGGGTATAGTTGGGCCTGCACGGGAGACAAGATCCATGCGCCACCTGATCATCGGGACGGCCGGCCACATCGACCACGGCAAGACCACGCTGGTCAAGGCCCTCACCGGCATCGACACCGATCGCCTCAAGGAAGAGAAGGAGCGGGGGATCTCCATCGAGCTGGGCTTTGCCTTCCTCACGCTGCCCGACGGGACGCAGGCCGGGATCGTGGACGTGCCGGGACACGAGCGGTTCGTGAAGACCATGCTGGCCGGCGTGGGCGGCATCGACCTGGTGATCCTCGTGATCGCCGCGGACGAAGCCGTGATGCCCCAGACGCGGGAGCACCTGCACATCTGCGAGCTGCTGCGGGTGAAACGTGGCCTGGTGGCCCTGACCAAGGCGGACCTGGTGGATGGGGAGTGGCTGGAGATGGTCCGGTCGGACGTCGCCCAGGTGCTGAAGGGCACCTTCTTGGAGGGCTGCCCGGTGGTGCCGTGCTCGGCCACGACGGGCCGGGGGCTGCCGGACCTCTTGCAGGCCATCCAGGCCCAAGCCGTGGCGGTGGAGCCCAAGCGGACGGAAGGGGTCCTCCGGCTTCCCATCGATCGGGTCTTTACCATCAGAGGGTTCGGGACCGTCGTGACGGGAACGCTGTGGTCGGGGACGCTCAGGATCGGGGATGAGGTGGCGATCCTCCCGATGGATCTGCGCTCCCGCGTGCGGCGCCTGCAGGTGCATAGCCAGACGGTGGAGCAGGCGGTGGCGGGGCAGCGGACGGCCGTCAACCTGCCCGGCCTGGAAGTCTCCCAGATCCAGCGGGGGGACCTCTTGTGCGTGCCGGGGACGCTTCGCGCCTCCGAGGCCTTCGACGCGACGCTGTCGCTTTTGCCGGATGCGCCGCGGCCGCTCGCGAATCGGGCCCGGATCCGCTTCCACCTGGGGACCAGCGAGCGCCTGGCGCGCGTGGTTCTGCTGGACCGGGAGCAACTGCAGCCGGGGGAGGAGACCTACGTGCACGTCCGGCTCGAGTCGCCCTCGGCCGCCCTGCCGCACGACCGGTACGTCATCCGGAGCTATTCGCCGGCGGTCACCATCGGCGGGGGAAGCATCCTCGATCCGAACCCCCCCCGCGAGCGGCGTGCGCGGGCCACCATGATCGAGCACCTGCGCATCCTGGAGCGGGGGAGCGCCACGGACCGGGTGGAACGGCATCTTTTGGCCGCCAGCTTTACGCCGATGACCCCGGAGGAGCTGCGCGTGCGGGGCGATCTGGATCCGGGCGCCGTGGCGGAGAGTCTGCAGGAGCTTGCGGCGAAAGGCTCCGCCATCCTGGTGGGCGCCAAGGGGGAGGGCGGGGCGCTGCACGCCGAGCGGGTCGCCCAGCTCGAGAAGGAGGTGCTGGCGCGCCTCGCGGAGTTTCATTCCAAAGAGCCGCTGAAGGACGGCCTGGCCAAGGAGGAGCTGCGCACCAAGCTGCCAGCGGAACTCACTGCCGCGACCTTCGGCTGGATGCTCCTGCGCCTGACGGATGCGGGGAAGATCGGCGTCGAGCGCGACAAAGTCCGCCTGGCCGGGCATCGTCCGACGCTCACGGCGACCGAGGAAGAGCTGAAGGCAGAGATCGAGGCGGCGTACCGCACGGCGGGGTTCCAGCCAGCCACGCCCGACGGCGTGCTCACCAGCCTGGGTGCCGAGCGGAAGCTCTTCCAGGCGGTTTTTCGCCGGATGGTGGACGACGGGATCCTGGTCAGGGTCAAGGCGGAGATCTTCCTGCATCGAGAGCGATACCAGGAGATGCGGGAACGGGTGCTGGGTCATTTCAGGACGCAGCCGAGCATGAACGTGGGGACGCTGAAGGACCTCTTCGGCGTCTCCCGGAAATACGCCATCCCGTTCCTCGAACACCTGGATGATGCCCGGATCACGCGGCGGCAGGGGGACGAACGGGTGCCGTATGACTGAGCAGGGGAGCAGAAGCAGAAGATATCCTCCGGTCCTCAGAGTCGGCGAGGGCTGATGACCGACCGCTCACCGCTCTGGCTGGGCTTTTCGGTTGACATCTCCGGGCCGGTGGGAGATGCTACGCCCCACTCTTGGTGAAAGAGAAGGAGAATGGGCATGTTCGGATTGGGGTTGCCGGAACTGGTCGTCATCCTGGTGATCATCCTGCTGATCTTCGGCACGGGTCGCCTGGGGGACATCGGCAGCGGCCTCGGGAAGGCCATCCGCGGATTCAAGGACTCTGTGGCAGGCAAGGATGCCATTGACGTCACGCCGAAGAAGGACACCGACCCCAAGCAAGGCAAGGGCTGAGACGTCCCTGGGCGCTCGCCCAGGGCGATCCCGTTGACGGTCCCCACCCCGCGCCTGTGCCCAGGTTCGGGATTCCCTCCGGTCCGGATCTGGCAGGCGGTGAGACTGCCGCGCTTCCGCCCTCTGCATCTCAAACGACCCACTGGATCCACAGGAAGAGCCTCACCTGCTTCGACTATGATGAAGCCTCCGGATCCTTCCTCCGACCTTTTCTCCCTGGGGGGATGACTCGGAACTCTGCGGCACACGCCAGATCCCCGAGGGCCATCGGGCACCGACGGGTGTGCTGGGGCTCCGACGTGCGAGGGGAGAAGATCAGGGATGCGGGACTAGTCGCTGGGCCTTCCCTGGAGGTCTGCCAAGGCGGGGAGGCCCCCGAGGGCCGTTGCCTTCGTGGCGGCCCGGAGGATGGCCTCCGCCACGGCGTCGGCGGCGGCGAGACCGAGGACATCGACGTCCGCCTCGAGCATGCCGGTCGCAAGACCGATCACCAGGTCGCCATCCAGCGTGGTGTGAACCGGGACAATGGTCCGCACCAGGCCCTGATGCGCCACCTGGGCCATCTTGGTCGCCTGGGCTTTGGTCAGGCGAGCATTGGTGGCCACGACGGCCAGGGTTGTGCTCTCTGCCGTGTATCCTTTGCGAGCGACGCCCCGCCGCATTGCGGCCGCCGTGTCCACGAGGCGAAGGCTTTCGGGCGCCTCCCGCGCCCCGGCCAGAAGCCTTCCGGTGGACGGATCACGGACATCCCCGAAGGCGTTGACCACGGCGAGGGCCGCCACCTGCACGCCGCCCGGCAGGTCCAGTCCGGCCGCGCCCAGGCCGGCCTTCATGGCCCGGCCGATTCCGTACAGTTTTCCCACCGTGGCTCCGGTGCCGGCACCGACGGAGCCCTCTGCGATCGGACCGTCGGCGGCCTGCTGGCAGGCGGCGTAGGCCATGCGCGCATCCGGGCGGGCCCGGGCATCGCCGAGGCGCAAATCGAAGAGGATGGCGGTGGGAACGATGGGAACCCGGGTGACCTGGACGTCGAAGCCGATGCCCCGCTCTTCCAGGTATTGCATCACCCCGGCTGCGGCGTCCAGGCCGAAGGCAGACCCGCCGGCCAGGAGGACTCCGTGGACGTGAGGCACGAGATGGAGCGGGGAGAGCGCGTCGAGCTCCCGCGTCCCGGCCGCAGAGCCGCGGACATCCACGCCGCCCACAGTGCCCTCGGGGCAGAGGATCACGGTGCAACCGGTGCAGCCCACGTTGTCGCTGGCATGGCCGACCAGGAAGCCGGGGATTCGCGTCATCATCCTTCCTCCAGGTTCCAGGCGGGTGCATCATACCCGACAGGCTCCGGCGGCGCAATGCAGACAGGGCATCCGCTTTTGGATTGTCATCTGGCGAGCCATTTGCTATGGTCGCATGCGAGCCAGCCCGGCCAGGATTCCGGGGGAGGCCACGGGGATGCAGGAACGACGCGAGGAACCGAGGGTCGAAGCTGAGATTGAGGTGCGCTACCGGACGGCCCAGGAGTTCCTGTCCGCCTACTCGCTGAATATCAGCGGGGGCGGGATCTTCGTGCGGACACCAGAGCCGCTCCCTCTGAACCATCCTGTTCGGCTCCGGTTCATGCTCCCCGGCATTTCCCACCGCTTCGAGGTGAACGGCATCGTGGTCTGGTCCAATCCCGGGTCCAGCCGCAGTTCCCTCCCGCCCGGGATGGGCATCAAACTCGTGGATCTCGACCCGCACTCCAAGCAGCTTCTTGCCGGATTCATCAAGGCGAAATCCATCGCCCCCGGTTCCGGGAAGGCCCAATGAAGCCCGTGACGGGCGCTCGCGGAGCGATGGGGAGGGCAGGGCACGCAGAGGCCTGACCGGCGTGCGGATCTGCGAGCCGATGTCGAACTGGAGGCCCACTATCGCACGGCGGAGGAGTTCACGGCCGCGTACATCCGGAATATCAGCGGCGGAAGTTCCCCGGCGGCGAGCGCCATCGAAATAGGCTGGACATCGGCAGGGCGTTTGCGTATCTTTCGGATGCCATCGGCGGTGGAGCACCCCCGGCCCGCCGCCGATGCGTTTTGCATCCCCGGACGATTCCGGAGGCGGATTGGGCCTGGTGGCCCTCCTGGTCTTCAAAACCAGCGTGGCGCCTAACCCGTGCTAGGTGGGTTCGATTCCCACACGCCTCCGCCACCAGACAGGCAAGCTCAGGTTTTCCTGGGCTTGCCTTTCTTTTTCCGGGTTGGAGTGCGTCCCGTGGTGTGGGAGCGTATGCGAGAGATCGAAGGGCTGGCGAAGGTCCCGTTCCTCCACACCGCTGACCTGGGGACCGACGTGCTCGAAGCTACATCGTGGAACTAAGACAGTTCCACCAGGAGAAGCGCGAGGGAGAATAGGGTGGACCAGTCGAGATCGGTAAATCGAAGGCCGTGGCCGATTGACTCTCCGGGATTCCAGATCTCCGGCGGCTCCACCCAGACCACGGACGTGTCCAGCGTCAGCGGTTCTTTGGACGCATGGAGCGTGACTTCCATCGCCGTTCCCGGAGACAGGAGCCGTGGAAAGCGAATGAAGAGGCCGCCTCGACTCACATTCCCCGTGCGTCCCTGGAGTGGTGGCCCATCCGGGTTCCTCGGATGACACGTGACGGGGGCATCCAAAGGGATCCGAACCCCGGCGTTCCGGATGATGGACGGTCCCGGGAACATCTCCCGGAGAGCCACGACTTGGTCCGGACCGATTTCTGTGAAGGCCAGGCCGTGAACCAAGCCGCCCCCTTCCGGAACGCGCCCCCCGGTCCAGACGACCAACGCCTCCACCTCGATGGGCGCTTGGCCTGTCTTGAGGAGCAATCGAAGCAGCGTCCGGGGGCGAAGGCGCCCGGAGAGTTCCACGGTGGCGCCGCCTTCGCTCAGGGAGCGGGTCCAACCGGCTCCGAGGCTGGTGGGCCAAGGCGTTTGTGGGGCATAGATAAGGGGAAGGTGAATTGCGAACCTGGGGAATCGCCGTCGCCCCGGCTCTTCAGTCATGCCAGGCCTCCAAAAGACACTAGAGGATACGTCGGTCCTGGCGAGATCTGCAAGGCGAATCTCGAGGTCCAATGGTTGCGAAAGCTTCCCGGCTAGATCGATCCTGGCTTTGCCCATAGGGATGGAGGCATGCGGGGGGCCCGGCGGACGAAGGCGATAGGCTACCGGATGAAAAAAAGAAGACAGGCGGGCAAGTCCCCACGGAAGCTTCGTCCCCACCGAGGATGGGGGCACTGCCCGAGAAGGCGACTCGGTGATGGGATGCGGGGGCCTTTTTTCACTCGCGCCGCCCCGCCGCCAGCATCCCCATCAGCAAGACTCCGAGGTTCATGCCCAGGAGGAACGCACCGGCAATGGCCATCCAGGTCCAGGACATGGCGTCTGCCCTCCTTTCCGAATGGTCGGAAATGCTGCAGGGCATGAGACTACTGCCATGTAGGAAGCAGGATGAGTGCCAGGTTCGTTCCTTTGCCTCTCGAGATAGGCCGCGGGACTCGCCGGGTGTCGCACCAAGGCCGAAGGGGAGGTGATGCCGGCCGCCATGTCACAGAGCCAACTCGGCATTCTTTCTATTTCATTCCCGGCATTCGCATGGTCGGGCTGGGGTATGTGATGAACGCCCCGCTTACGGCGCCGATCACCGCGAACAGCGCGATGGCCGCGACGACCACCACGGCGGTGTAGCCCAAGGCCTTTTCCTGGGGGGGCTTCATCAGGATCGGCAGGCCCAGATAGAGCAAGTAAAGGCTATAGAGGCCAAGGATTCCGAGGACACTCAACACGGGGATCAGTCTGAAAACACCGGCCAACCACGCGGCCGTGCTGGCGTAGGCAGCCACCTTCAAGGCCTGCGCGTCGTTCTTCTCGGCCGCGAAGGTGGGCGCGAGGGCGTTGATGATCAGGGCGAGGACGTAGACCCCCACCAGAGTCAGCACGTAACTGACCACAGCGTGGCCGACGGCCGTGGCGAAGGGCGCGCGGTAGGTTCCAAAGAAAGGACCGGATACGCCCACCACCGACATACCGATGATCGAGGCCACCGGCCCGATGGCCGCCAGGGGAACGATGTAGCTCCGGTACAGGTCCGCAGTCGTGACGGTTTCCGTGTTGATGGCCTGCCATTCCTGGCCGGGCTGAAGCAGGATCCTCTTGGCGCGTTCCACCAGATCCATGGCTCACCCCCCTGTGGCATTCCCCTCCCGCGGTTAAGGTCTCGCCATTGGCAGCAGCCGTGGGGGCATCCTACGCCCTGGCCTTTTCCGGTGTCAAGAAGTAGGAGCCGGGGCCGTCCTCCACGGCGGGCATCGCGGAGCGCGGGGGCCGCAAGCTTTGCTCCCGGCCGATCCCCGATCGAAAAGTCTGGCCTTGCGGTCCTTTGGGATTCCGGCGGGATATTCCCGTTGCGCGTTTCTCGAGACAGGCGTATCGGAGAGGGAGTCATCGGAGAGCGGCGGCCGGCCCAATCGCGCTGCTGTGAGTTGCCGGGGGATTACCTCGCCGCCGAGGTCCTCGCCAAGGCGCGGGCGGGCATGGCCAAAGAGCACCAGGTCCGCGAGCGGATTCAGCAGGGGGAGTACCTCTTCGACATGCTGAGGCCGGGCGACGTCTTGAAGGGGCTGAACGTCGTCGAGGAATGAGAAAGAGATCCCAGAAGAGAGGAGCGGAGCGATCCATGAAACCCAAGGTGCTGGTCACTGAAACCATCCATCGGGTTGGATGGGACGTCTTGGCTTCGGCGACCGACGCCGTTGCCTGGCCCGGGCAGGAGAAGCAGCCGCTGATCGAAGCGGTGGCGGATGTCCAGGCGATCCTGGTCCGGGTCGTGAAGTTCCCGCCCGAAGTGATCCAGGCCGCCAGGCGATTGAAGATCATCGCCAAGCACGGGGTCGGCTACGACAATATCAGCGTCCCCGCGGCGACCGCCTCTGGCGTCATTGTCACCAACACGCCCCTGGCGAACTCGACCTCGGTGGCGGAGCACGCGCTGGCGCTTCTGCTCGCGATCGCGCGCCGGATCGGGGAGTCGGACCGCGACCTCACGCTGAAGCAGATGCGGCCCCAGAAGGTCTACCAGGGCATCGAGCTGTCGGGAAAGGTGCTGGGCGTCATCGGCCTGGGGAGCGCCGGATTTCGCCTGGCCCGGATGGCGGGACGGGGCTTCGGGATGCGGGTTATCGGCTTCGATCCATACAAGGAGCCCTGGCCGGAGGGCGTGGAGCGGTGCCGGGAGCTGGATCCACTCTTGGGGGAGGCGGACTTCATCTCGATCCACGTGCCGCTCACCAAAGAGACGCGACACCTCATCGGGAGAGAGTCGCTGCCCAAGCTGAAGCCGACCTGCGTCCTGGTCAACACCTCGCGTGGAGGGATCGTGGACGAGGCGGCACTGGCCGAGGCCGTCAAGGCGGGCCGCCTGGCCGGGGCGGGGCTGGACGTGGTGGAGGACGAGCCGCTCCGGCCCGACCATCCGCTCAACGGCCTGCCGAACGTGATCCTCACCCCGCACGTGGCCGGGGTCACTGAAGAGGCGATGATGCACATGGCCCAGGATGCCGCCGACGACATCCTGCGGGTCCTGCGGGGTGAGCGGCCGAAATTCCCGGTCAACCGAGAGGCGCTGAAGTAGGCCGGGTTGGCGAGCCCGGATCGTTCGTGGCGGGCTCAGTCCCGGAAGGCTGCGAGGAGGGCCCGCTGGGCGGTAAGGTCGGCCTCGGGCTGAAAGGCCTCGTAGACCGACAGCCGATCCAGGAGGCCGGTGTAGCGCCGGCGGAGCTTCTCGGGCAGTTCGTCGGGCCTTCCCACGATGGCGAAGGCCTCCAGCATCTCGTCGGTGATGAGGGCGGCCATCCCCTCCCAATCCCCCTGGATGGACTTGCGCCTGAGTTCTCTCGCCGCGCGCTCCCACCCGTGGCACTCCAGGATGACGCGATAATTCGGCGTGGACGCATAGAAGCCGATCTGGGACTTGACGCTTCGCCCGGCCGCTTCCATCTGGGATGCGTCGGTCCCGGTCACGACGAAGACGGAGCTGGCCAGGCAGATGTCCGCCCGCGTGCGCCCGCCGGCCTGAAGGCCCTCCTCCACCTTGGGGAGCGCGACATCACGTAGGTACTTGACCGAATGGAACGGATGGATGTGGAAGCTGTCGCACAGTTCACCCGCCAGGCGGCACATGTACGGTTGGACGCCGGCGATGTGGATGGGGATGCGGGGATGGGCGATGGGGCCGGGATTGAAAAAGGGGGTCATCAGGGTGTGAGAGTAAAACTCGCCGCGGTAATTCAACGGCGTGCCGTGCTGCCAGCAGTCCCAGATGGCCCGCAGGGCTTGGATATAGTCGCGGAGGCGAGGGCCCGGAGAATCCCACGTGAGGCCGTAGCGCCGCTCGATGTGGCCCTTGACCTGGGTCCCGAGGCCCAGGATGAATCGTCCCCCGGAGAAGCGCTGGAGATCCCAAGCGATGTGAGCCATGGTCACGGGGCTCCGGGGGAAAGCGACGGCGATGCTCGTCCCCAGCGTGAGGCGCGTCGTGTGCTCGGCCGCCAGGATCAAGGGCAGGAAGGCATCGTGCTGCGTCTCCAAGGTCCAGGCCCCGTCGAAGCCCATGGCCTCGGCCTGCTCTGCCCGCGCAGCCGCCTCCGACAGTGAATCCCCCAACCGCACGTCGCGTCTCACGTCTTCTCACTCCAGCCCGTACTCTTTCCAGCGGCGGTCCACCAGGCGCTTGGTGGACTCGTCCATCACGATCTCGTCCGGCCACGGGCGCGTGAAGCCCTCTTCGGGCCACTTTCGCGTCGCATCCACGCCCATCTTGGAGCCGTACTTGGGCAGGCGGCTGGCGTGGTCCAGTGTCTCCACCGGGCCCAGGACGAACTCGATGTCCCGCTGGGGATCGATGTGGTTCAGCGTCTTCCAGGCCACCTCGGGGTAGTTGCGGACGTTAACGTCCCCATCCAACACCACGATGACCTTGGTGACCATGGCCTGGCCCAGCCCCCACAGGGCATGCATCACCTTGCGGGCTTGGCCGGGATACTGTTTGTCGATGCTCACCAGGACCAGGTTGTGGAAGATGCCCTCGAAGGGCATGTGGAAGTCCACGATCTCGGGAAGCTGCTTCCTCACCACGGGCAGGAACAGTCGCTCGATGGCGGCCGCCATGTGGCAGTCCTCCATGGGCGGCCGGCCGACGATGGTGGTGTGATAGATGGGCTGGCGCCGATGCGTGATGCAGGTGAGGTGGAAGACCGGGTAGTCGTCGGCCAGGGAGTAAAATCCGGTGTGGTCGCCGAAAGGGCCCTCGCGTCGCAACTCCTCGGTGTCCACGTACCCCTCGAGGACGATCTCGGCGTTGGCCGGGACCTCGACATCCACGGTCTCGCACTTGACCAGCTCCACCGGTTTCTTGCGGATGAAGCCGGCGACCAGCATCTCGTCGAACCCCTCGGGCAGGGGGAGCGCCGCGGCGAAGCAGACGGCGGGATCGGCGCCGATGGCCACGCCCACCTCGACCCGGCGTCCCCGGCGCTTGGCCTTCCGGTAGTGCGCCGCCCCGCCCTTCTGGATGTGCCAGTGCATCGCCGTGGTGCGCTCGTCGAAGACCTGCATCCGATAGGCGCCGCAGTTTCTCACGCCCGTCTCGGGGTCCTTGGTGAAGACCAGGGGAAACGTGATGTAGCGCCCGGCGTCCTGGGGCCAGCACTGAATGATGGGAATGCCGGCGAGCGAGGGATTGTCGCGGAGGGTGACCTCCTTACAGGGCCCATCCTTGACGATCCGGGGGAAGACGCTGGCCAGGTCCTGGAGTTTCGGCAGCATCCGCAGCTTGTCCAGGAGGCCCTCCGGCGCCTTCAGGTCCAGGAGGTCCTGGAGCTCCGCCGCCAGATCATCCAGAGCGTTCACCTGGAGGGCCAGCGCCATCCGTCGGGCGCTGCCGAAGGCATTGATGAGGAGGGGCATGGAGGCGCCCTTCACCCGCTCGAAGAGAAGCGCCGGTCCACCCCGCTTGCTCACGCGGTCGGTGATCTCGGCCACCTCCAGGATCGGATCCACCTCGACCGGGATGCGGCGGAGCTCCCCGGCCCGCTCCAGGGTAGTCAGGAAATCCCGCAGGTCACTGTAGGCCATGGCTTTTCTCCCGATGGTGGGCAACCGTCCTCCGGCACAGGGCCTTGGGCGGGCGCGGTAGGATCGCGGCCGTGGTCCTGCCTCGTCCTGCGTGGCAGGGTCGCGGTAATCTAACACATCCACCGCAAGAGGAAAAGGCGGTACGGGTCGCTCGGGATTCCGCTTGACACCCTGGTTTCTCCTCGCGTAGCATCGCGCGGTCATCTCGCCTCCGGGAGGCCCGAACCGTCTGAGGAATCAGCGTGCGCGCCATCATCCTCGTTGCCGGCGCCGGCTGGCGGCTCAAGCTGCACACCGAGACCACGCCGAAGTGCCTCCTGGAAATCGGGGGGAAGTCGCTCCTCCGGCGCTACCTGGAGACCTTTGCGGCGCTGGGCCTGCCCGAGGTGGTCCTGGTAGTGGGCCATCTGAAGGAGCAGGTCATGGCCGAGGCGGAGCGCGGCCCCGCCGACGTCGATGTGCGGTTTGTCGTGAACGAGCAGTTCACGCGCGGCAACATCCTCTCCCTCTGGCACGCGCGACACGAGTTCGATGATGATCTCCTCGTCATGGACGGTGACGTCCTCTTCCCGCGGGAACTGCTGGCGCGCGTGATCGCCTCCCCCCATGCCAATGCCATCGCCGTGGACGAACGGTTTCAGGACACGGGGGAGGAGCAGAAGGTGGTCTGCGAGGACGGGTGGGTGGTCGAGGTCACCAAGAAGACTACCGGCGACCCGCAGGTGCGGGGCGAGGCGGTGGGGATCCTGCGCCTGTCGGCCGACGCGGCCGAGGTCCTGCGTGGCATCCTGGAGGAGTTCATCGAGACGGGCAAGGACTCTTTGGAGTACGAGGACGCCTTCCGCGAACTGGCCGCGGAGGTCCCCATCGGTTTGGTCGAGATCGGGGATCTCCCCTGGATCGAGATCGACTTCGAAGAGGATCTCGCGCGCGCTCGGGAGCAGGTGCTGCCAGAGGTGGACCGCATCGATCGCGGCCAACCCCTCCCCTCGCCCTAATCGGGCAACTCGGCAATCTGGCAATTCGGCAACCGGGACGCGCTCCGATTTCGGCCCGATGGTCCAAACGAGGCAGGGTGTTCTGGTGTTCCGTCCAGATCGCCCAACTGCCAAATTGCCTGATTGCCTCTACGCGGGGAGCAGGTGCGGGTCTTCCGGCAGGATCAGCATGACCTGATCGCCTTCGTGGAAGATGGCGGTGTGGCGGGGGTCATACAGGTCCACCGTGAGCCGGGTGGCCCCGACGCCCACCGAGTAGCGGATGAGGGCGCCGGTGTACATGCTGCTCTCGATCCTTCCACGCACCCGGTTTGGGCCCGTCCCGTTGTCGGGAGGGCCGAGGCGGATGGCCTCGGGTCGAACCACCAGGCAGACGCGCTCTCCCGATCGCACTCCTCCCACCGCCGACCGGATCGCCAGGATCCCCAGCGGGGTCGTGACGGTGGCGCGGCCGGGGGTCCCGTTCGTCAGGACACCCTCCAGGAAATTGACGGCCCCCACGGAACGGGCGATGAACGGGGTCGCAGGTCGTTCGTAAATCTCGCTGGGGGTTCCCCACTGCAGGATCCGCCCCCGATCCATCACCATGATCCGATCGGAGATGCTCATGGCCTCCTCCTGGTCATGCGTGACGAAGACCACCGTCTGGTGGAGCTCACGCTGGAGACGCTTGATCTCCGCCCGCATCTGCACCCGGAGGTCGGCGTCCAAGTTTGACAGCGGCTCATCCAGGAGGAGCACCTTGGGTTGCAGGCTCAGGGACCGAGCCAGCGCCACGCGCTGCTGCTGGCCGCCGCTGAGCTGGGCCGGAAAACGCGGGCCGAGATCTTGAAGCTGCACCAGGGTGAGCAGCTCCTCGACGCGCCGGGCGACCTCTGCCTTGGGACGTCTCCGGATGGTCAGGGCATAGCCGATGTTCTCGGCGACGGTCAGGTGCGGAAACAGGGCGTAGTTCTGAAAGACCATGGCCGTGGGCCGGCGGTTGGGGGGCGTCGCGGTGATGTCTTCACCTTCCAGGACGATCCTCCCGGTATCGGGCCGAAGGAATCCTCCGATGAGACGGAGCAAGGTGGTCTTGCCGCACCCGCTCGGGCCCACGAAAGACACCAGCTCACCGCGCTGGATGGCGGCGCACACCCCCTCGACGGCGATCACGGCGCCGTAGCGTTTGGTGAGGCCGTCCAGGCTCAACAGGGCAGGTTCGGGCATTCGAATTCTCCGGTGGCAATCAGGTGCGGGCGGCAAAAATCCTCAGGCCCGTCCGTCTGGCCAGGAGGGACAGGCCCCACAAACAGACGGCCACGCTGGCGATCAGGATGACAGACATGGCGCAGGCGATCCCCATGTCCCCTTCGCGGGCGCGGTTGAAGATATACACGGAGGCCAGGAGCCGCCCGGGGGCCACCAGGAAGATGGCGGCGCTCAGGCTGATCATGGACTGCATGAAGGTGAAGAGGAACCCGGCGGCGAAGGCCGAAGACATCAAGGGCAGGACGATCCGGCGCAGGGTGGTCAGGACTCCGGCCCCCAGGTCGGCCGAGGCCTCCTCGAGGCTCACATCGATCTGGTGCAGTTTGCTCACGCCGGCCTCCACGCCGACCGCCAGGAAGCGCGCGATCATGTTGAGGGCCAGGATGCCCACGGTCCCGGTGAGGAGGAGGGGCGGGCGATTGAAGGCCAGCAGGTACCCGATCCCCATGACCGTGCCGGGGAGGGCGAACCCGATGAGCGTGATGAACTCGAGGAACCCGCGCAGCCGGATCTCGGTCCGCGTGCAGAGATATGCCAGTCCGGTCCCCAGAAGGGCGGCGACCACGCCCGCCGCCATGGAGACCTTGACGCTGGTCCAGATCGCATCCAGCCCCACGTCCCTGACCAGGTGCTCCAGGGTCGGGGTGTTGTCAATGCCCACCAGCTTGGTGAAGGCCCCCAGGATGATGACCCCGTAAGACGCCACGACGGCCGCGACGTAGGCCAGGCAGGGGACAACCAGGGCGATCAGCAGCCAGGGCCCGATGCGGCGTTCCTCGCTCGCGGCCGGCGACCCGCTCACCGTGGTGTAGGTCTTGCCCTTCAGCCAGTAGTGCTGCGCGAGAAAGATGGCCAGGCTGGGGACCAGGAGCACCACGGAGATCACGCTGGCCATCTCGGTGTTCCACTCGCCGGTGATCATGAGGAAGGCATCCGGCGCCAAGAAGGAGAGGCTGCCGCCGAGGAGCGCCGGGTTGCCGAAATCGGCGATGGCCAGGCCGAAGGTGAGCAGGGCAGCCTTGAGGACCCCCGGCGCGGCCAGCGGGACGATGATGGTTCGGAGCAGATCCATCTCCCCGGCGCCCAGATCGCAGGCAGAATCCTCCAGGTTTGGGTCCAGCGACTCCAGAACGTTCTCGATCATCAGGAACGCCAGGGGAAGGAACGACAGCACCTGGGAGACGATCACGCCGGGCCAGCCGTAAAGAGGGATCTGGGTGTTGAGAAGCTGGGCAATGAACCCTCGGCGCCCGCCCAGGATGATCAGGGCCAGGCCAAAGAGATACGGGGGCGCCACCAGCGGCGCGACGGTCAGGACCCGCAGGGGCCAACGGAGAACGCGGGGGCCTCGGGTGACCAGGTAGGCGAGGGCAAAGCCCAGGCCCATCACCAGGGCGGTGACGCTGGTCCCCAGGATCAGCGTGTTGGTGAGCGACCGCAGGAAATACGCCTTCCCGAAAAACGCGGCGAAGTGGGCGAGAGTGATTCCTCCGTCCCTGGCGGCGACGCTGCGGGCGAGGACCATCACCACCGGGACGGCGATGAAGGTGAGCAACCACGCCACGAGCAGGAGCGTCAGGGCGGTCGGGAGGGCCCCGACCCTCACCCGCGCTCGAAGGTCTCGCAACCTGGCTGGACGGTCCAGAAGGAGTTCTGTGGGCATATGAGGTGAATCCGTCAGAAGAAGACCCGGGCGGACCGTCCCGGGCTCACTTTCTCAAGAACTTTTCTTTCCAGGTCTCGATCACGCGGGCGTGGTTGTCTGCCGCCCACTCGTAGGAATAATCGATGAGCTTGGGCTTTGTCGGATAGAGGGGATTGGGGGCGTCACGAGCCGTGAGATACCCGAACTGGGCCAGCCACCGCTGGAACTTTTCCGTCCCCGCGAAGTTCACGATCTTCTTGGCGGCCTCGAGCTGCCTGGTCCCCTTGACGATGGTGACGATGTTGCCTTCATAGCCGAGGCCTTCCTTGGGCGCGGTCCAATAGATGGGGAATCCCTGCTGGAGTCGCTGCGGGACGTTCTCGTCCGAGGCAAGGCCCAGCATGTACTCGCCGCGCCCGACCTGCTCCAGGGGGGCGTTGCCGCTCTTCGTGTACTGGGCCACGTTCTTGTCGAGCTTCTCGAGGAATTCCCACCCCTTCTCCCAGCCCAGAAGCTGCACGAACGTCGCGTTGATCATGAAGGCCGTCCCGGATGTCACCGGCGAGGGCATTACGATCTCGCCCTTCCATTTCGGGTCGAGCAGGTCGAACCAGGACTCGGGCATCTTGTAGCCCTTCTTGGCCAGGAGGTCCTTGTTCCCGACCAGGACGAAGCATGACGTGCCCACGTCGAACCACGTCCAGTCCTTGTCCTTGTACCGCGCGTGAATGTCGCGCCAGGCCGGGGGATCGGCGTACGGCGCCCACAGGCCTTCCCGCTTGCCCAGGATGGCCGGCCCCGGTCCGAACCCGAAGATGACGTCGGCGCCGATGTTCGGCTTCTCCGCCTGGATTCGCGCCCACAGTTCACCTCCGGACAGCCCCAAGGTCTTCACCTGGACGCCGGTGTTTTCGGACAGGACTTTCGTGAGGCCCTCCTGAATGGGCAGCATGTAGGTGTAGATGCGAACTTCCTCTGCCGCCCGGGCTGATCCAACTCCCCACCCCACCAGAAGTCCGACGGCAAGTATCCGGATCGCACTGCGGATGTGTTCCATGATGTTCCTCCCGTTCTCTGGTCTGCCGAAGGTGAGCCCCGCTCGCGGAGGGGGTCGGGTCTCGGTGCAGACCCGGAGCGTGGTTCAGGAATCGCAGGGGACCCGAGCGATCGAGTTCGAGTCCACGGGGCGTCTCGGGGATTACATGGCCCCAGGATCGGTGCCGCCCGACAGGGGCGTCAGGACGTCCACGCTCGCTCCGTCCCTGATGACCGAATCCAGGGTCAGGATATCCCCATCTACGATGACGGCGACCATCTGAGCCATGGCTTCCTCTTGGAACCCCTCCCGCGGCAGATTTGGGGGGATCTTCGGGTGATCGGCTGCCAGGCGCTCCCAGAGTCCGCGGACGGTGAGCTTCCCTTCCCAGGACAGGGTCAAGGTGCGCTGTCCGATCCACTCCCTAAACGGGCTGGCGAACCAGAAGGTGGCCTGAGGCATGAGGCGTCTCCGTTGGGGGGCACGGAGGCCACACCAAGGAGGTGGGCCTCCGGATTCCCAGTTGCGTCTGGCTGCAAGTCTGGTTTAAAATAGCGCCGAAATCAAGCAGAAACGACGCCAGCGGACTGTGTCTCGAATGTTGCCACTGAGCTGGCAGGGGGCCCCTCCAACGTCCGGTGCTGTTGAGACGGCTGTCGTCGTCTGTCCGCGACCCGAGCTGCAGGAGGCCGGGCTCCTGGGGGTGCGGGTCGGCGGCATACCCCTGCTCACCCGCACGCTCCTGACCGCCCAACGCGCAGGCATTGAGAAGTTCGCGATTGTCGCGACAGGCGCTCAGCAGGCCGCACTGCGGATCCAACTCGAGCGCGAGCCGCGCCTTCGCGGGCGGATCCGCTGGTTCGAACCGACACAGGACCCGGCCCCGCAATTGTCTTACAGCCTGGTTCTCCCTCCGTCGGTCATCGTCGACGCAGGGGCCCTGCGCGCGTGGCTCGTGCGGGTGGCCAACGGCGGAGGGGTGACGGTCCCCGATGGCGGGTGGATCGGACCGCTGGCCGTCCCGTCCGCGCTCCTCTCCCCATGTATCGAGGCGGCTCTCGATGGCCAGAAGGGCCTGATGGGATTCGTGGAAGAGCTTCGCAGGCAGCACCGGCTGGAGCGGGTCCCTTGGGAGGGGGCACGGCACGAGCCAGTTCGATCGCTGGGCGAGGTAGCGGCCATCGAGCAAGCGATGCTCACCGCCCTTAGGATCCCCGAGGACGGCCCGATCGTGGACCGCTTCGTGAACCGCACTGTGTCCGCGCGCCTCACCCGATGGCTGATCAGGTCGCACGTGACCCCCAATCAGATTACCTGTGCCAGCCTGGTCACCGGTCTCGGTGGTGCCTGGCTTCTCGGCGGCGGGGGAATGCTCAAATCCCTGTGGGGTCTCGTGCTGTTTCAGCTCTCCGTGATCCTGGACCATGTGGACGGTGAGGTGGCGCGGCTGAAGTTCCTTTCCTCCCCACTGGGCAAGTGGCTGGACAACGTCAGCGACCACGCGGTGGATTTGGCAGTCATCGGGTTCCTCACCTGGCGTGTGGCCGGCAATGGCGCCGGCACCCATTTCCTGGCCCTCGGGGGGGCCGCAGCGTTAGGCATCACGATTGCATTTTTTGTGGTGTTTTGGTGCTCGGTTTCCGGCCAGCACCTGGTGGTGCGGACGACGCTTCGGGCGCGGCTCGTGGCCCGAGCGCTTGCAGTCCTCGCCAACCGGGATGGCTTTTGTCTGGCATTGTGGTTCGCGATCCTTCTCGACCGCCCGACGTGGTTCTTGTGGGCGCTTGCACTTGGCGCCAATGCTTATTGGGCGGCCTGGCTGTTCATCCACGGCCTTCCGCCTCGATCCATGAAAGCGCTCGGAGAGCCCGCCTCTGGCGATTAGGAGGTGCATGCTGCCACAGCACTATCAGACGGTGAGAAAAGAGAGCGAGATCGAGGTGCGGGCATGAGACTTGCTCTATTAGCGGAGAGCATATATCCGCCCGGAAACGGGGCACAGGGTCTTCGATTGGCCGCCAATCCTTCAGTGCTCAGGAGTTTAGTTGATCTTGCTTGGACTACAGGTTGTCAGTAAAGAGAAACGGCGTACCCATTCCACGTCAGGCGTCGGCCGATTTTCGTCACACGTCAGCCCCGAGGAGGGCGGCGTCGCTTTCCGATAAGACCGGCAACGACAAAGGGACGAGAGGGTCCCCTATGGGCGGTAGGATTGGGCAATTCAGAGAGATTGGGCGGGGGGGTTACACCCTCGCCGAACTCCTCGTGGTCGTCGGCATTTTCATTTCTTTGACGGCGATCGGCTTGCCGTTTTTCAGCGCCATGATGCAGAATTCCCGGTTGGATGCGGCGACCCGGCAGCTCGCTGGCGATGTGCGAGGTGCTCGCTCGCTCGCCACCCAGACCGGCTGGCAGTACCAGATTGTTGGCTTCAATGTGGGAGGGGGCTCCACGTACAGGAACCAGTACCGGATGCTGGGCCGGAGTTCTTCCGCAGTGGCCTGGCCGGCCAACACGGGACTCAACTTTAATTTCCCCACGCCCCCAGCCGGTGCCACTCAGATGGCCGGGCCGTGGATCAACTTTAACCAACTCTACCAGGGCGTGAGTCTGAACCCCTCGGTTTCGACCCAAAGCTTCTACGTGTCCTTCAATTCGCAAGGGGTGGCTTTCGAGAGCATGAACTTCCCGCTGACATTCACGCTCCAGTCGGGCGGGTCGAGACAGGTGACCGTCACGTCGGTCGGGGGCGTAACGATCCAGTGAGGTCGTCAATGAAGCTATCGCCAGAGCGATGCGACCTTGCCCGGCAAGACCGAGGGCGTCGGGTGGGCGGCCGGGGGTTCACCCTGATAGAGATCCTCATCGGTATGACTGTCCTGGTCGTCGGCATCCTGGGGGTCACGAGCATGTTCGGCACGGGCTATATCAACGTCGGCGAGGGGGCTAGGATGACGATGGCCGTCACGGCCGCACGCCAGATGCTCGAAGACATTCGCACGATCCCGTTCGCCAACCTCCTCAACCTGAACGGCTTCGATACCAACGCTTCGGGGACGCAGCCCGCCAACAACCCGGAACGGGGGATTGCGCGGAAGTGGCGATACGCTTTGGCGGGTGCCGGGACCGGATGGAATTTCACGGCGGCGGAGACGGCCATGTGGCACAACCTGGGTGTAGGCAACGCCCTGTTCGGCGCCGAAGGAACGATCGCCGTGGCCAGCCAGACGGCGACCCTGCGGTTGGTTACCGTCACCGTTCGCACCGCGTCAGGACGAGGGGCGACCGTGCAACTGGCCACCCTCATCAGCAGCTTATGACCATGCGCCGCAAAGTCTTTCAGCGAGCCCGGGGATTCACTCTCATCGAACTCTTGGTCGCGATGAGCATCTTCCTCCTCGTCCTCCTGGGAATCTATGAGATGTTCGACACGAACCGACAAAATTATGTGAGCGGCACGCGAAAGGTGGACGTCCAGCAGAACGCCAGGGTGGCCTCGGATGAAATCGCCCGAGAGATTCGCATGGCCGGCTACTTCCCGGAGAACTTCGGCGCCAACCCGGCCAACGACCTGGTCAATCCACAGCCGATCCAGGTGGCTCAGAACAACGGCCTGGCCATCTTCGGGGATGCGGATGGAAGCGGGGCGAGCAGCATTTTCCTCTACTGCCTGAGCGGGACCACTGTGATGCGGGTGAAGACTACGGTCACCGGCGGCGCGGTCACCGGCCCCGCGGCCGCCTATACGTGCAGCAATGGGGACACCCTGGCCGCGAACATCGCGACGCTCACGTTCACCTATTACGACGGGACCAATACGCCGATCCCGAATCCGCCGACCGCGCCATATACCCTCGACAATGAGGGGATGGGAAAGGTCCCCCCTTTCACGTCCACTGCCCAACGGGGGGCCGCGCGGGTCGTGGTCATCACGCTGACGGCCACGGAGAGTGTCCCCGGTCCGGGTCAGCAGCCGCAGAGCTTCACCCTGACCTCCAGCATACGGTTGCGGAACATCAACTGACGGAGGAGTAGTCATGCCCGGCAGACGCCACGCGCGATACCGCAATCAACGCGGCTCGGTCCTGATGATCGCCCTGTTGGTCATGATCGTTCTCTCCCTCCTCGGGGTGGCCCTCCTGACCCTCTCGGGCACCGAGCACAACATCGCCTACAACGCCCTGTGGTCCGAGGGGGCCTTCGCGGCCGCCGACGCGGGGATCCAGACCGGGCTGAACCAGCTCTCGCCGAACTCCACGACCTCCACCGCTGGCGATCCCTGTGACAGCCATCGGCACGGGCACTTACACGTACCAGTTCCGGAGCGGCCACCGGGCCGATCCCGGCCCCCAGCCCCTCGTCTTCAAGGGGTCGCGGATCGCGACGGGATACTCCCTCGCCATCGGGACGGGGTACAACCCCTCCGGCTACGCCTTCAATAGTTACCAAATCAACGCGACAGGCTCGGGGCCCCGCAACGCCCAGCGGGAGATCGAGGTGCTGGCCGAATATGGGCCTGTGGCCCAGTGAGGTGCGTCATGACAAAGAAGCTGCTGGCCCTCAGCCTTATCGTCGCCCTGATCGGGCTCCCGTTCCCCGTGGTCCGGGCGGATGACACCGACATCTTCGGGACGAATGTCCAGCCCAACGTGCTGATCGCCATTGACAACTCGGGGAGCATGGGCGACCAGATCTATTCGGCGCCCTACGATCCGACTCAGACCTATGCGGGGAGTTCCACATGTTCACCCGCGTGCGTCGCCACGACGGTGTACAAGCAAACGTCGACCACAACGAGGCGCGGACAGACGACCACGACCTACACCGTCTACGCAACCAGCATCTCCGCGGTAAATAGTTCGAGCGCCCGGACGGCCCTCTCCACGACCGGCTACTGGTCCGGGCAGATCGGGGGCACGAGCTATAGCCTCTACCTGGGGGATTACCTGAACTGGCAGGCCAGCCCCGGCGCGACGCTGGTGGTGAAGATGACCGTGGCCCAGCAGGTCCTCACCAACATCGTGAACAGTACCCAGGGGGTCCGCTTCGGACTGATGACCTTCGCCAACAATAGCCAGCAAGGCAAGGGGGGCGGCCAGATCCTGGCGCCCATCGGGAGCAGCACGGCGACGATCACCACCGCCATCAACAGCCTCACGCCGACTGGCTTTACCCCGGATGGGGAGATGCTCAACAATGCCGGGACCTATTACGCGGGCAAAGGGGACTACTATGGGAAGTACGCGACGAGCCCCGTCCAACTGAGCTGCCAGCCAAACTTCGTCATTCTCATGTCGGACGGCCTGCAGAACGGCGTTTTGGACATGCGGACCGTGGCCACGGCGCTCCACACGTCGGCGCAGACGATCATTGTGGATACCGTCGGCTTCGCCGTGGAGGCAGCCGACGCGTCGGCGGGAGCGAACGACGTCTTGCAGACGACGGCGACCAATGGCGGTGGCACGTTTTACTCCACCAATAACCAGGCGACGCTGGAGGCCGCCCTCGAGGCCGCCATCTCCCAGGTCATGGTCGCCACCTTCACCTTCGCCACGCCCGTCATCCCCACGACCCAAACTTCTAGCACCAACAGAGTCTACCTGGCCGCCTTCGAGTCCAATCTCTCCCTCCCGTTCTGGGATGGGTACCTCAAGGCCTACAACCTCAACAGCACGGGCAACGTCCCGGTGGACAGCAATGGCGTGCCGCTGGCCTCGGCCCTGGCCTGGGAGGCCGGGGCGGTACTCCACAATCTGGGCTCGTCGGGCCGGAACATCTACACCTACGTCGGAGGGAGCAGCGGGAGCCTGACGAGCTTCACCACCAGTAATATCACCCCCGCCACGCTGGGATTTGCGAGCACTGATACCACCGATCAGAACAACCTCATCAACTTCCTCTGGGGGAAGGACTCCTACAATTGGTTCGGGAACGGCACCACCGTGGACCGGCCCTGGATCCTCGGGGACATCTTCCATTCCACTCCCGTCCTGGTCTCTCCGCCTTTCTTGGCCTCGACGGACAGCACGTATGCCACCTTCGCGGCCGCCAACGCCGGCCGGACCACCATCCTGCTGGCCGGGGCGAATGACGGGATGCTCCACGCCTTCCGGGAGAGCGACGGGACGGAACTCTGGGCCTTCATCCCGCCGAATCTCCTCCCCTCCCTGCAGCAACTCACCGTCGTGGGAGGGGGGCACCAGTGGTTCGTGGACGGGAACCCCGTCGCCGCCGATGTCAAGGTCCAGATGCAGAGCGCCTACGTCACGGATACCGCAGCCACATGGCGGACCATCGTGATTGTCGGGGAGCGCCGGGGCGGGAACTACTACTATGCCCTGGACATCACGAATACCGGGAGTGCCCCCACGCTGCTCTGGAGCTTCACCGACCCGGACATGGGGGAGACGTATTCCACGCCGAGCATCGGCACCGTCATGATGGCCGATGGGACCACAAAGTACGTGGCCTTCATGGGGGGTGGCTACGACGAGGGGGCTGACAACACCGTCGGCAAGGCCGTCTTCGCCATCGACATCGCCACGGGAAGTAAGCTCTGGGAGTACAAGAACGCCAGCGGCGCCACCGACGACCGGAAGTACATGAACTTCAGCATCCCCGCGGACATAACCGCCGTCGACTTCAACAACAACGGGTTCATCGATCGGCTCTACATCGGCGACGTGGGCGGGCAGGTCTGGACATTTGACGTGGTGGGGCGGGACGCGTCGGGGAATCCGACGGGGACAACCCTCTCCGGCGGGGGTGACAACCCTCTCACCGGCGGCCAGGTCACCAACTGGCTGGGGAAGCGCCTGTTCCAGGCGGACAGCTCCGAGGCGAATCCCCCCGCCGCCGGGGAGTACTACCCCACGCAGGGCATCTGGGACGCCATCGTCCCAGCCTATGACCAGCAGAACAATGTCTGGATCTACTTCGGGACGGGGGACCGGGACCACCCGGACTACCCCGACCCCGTCCTCAACGAGTTCTACGGCATCAAGGACCCCGTTGACATCAGCAAGGCGACCGACATGACCAACGGGAGCGCCATCACCGTAGCGAATCTGGTGAACGTCACCTCCAATAATGGCACGCCCATCCAGGGCTGGTACATGACACTCGGGACGAACGAAAAAGTGCTGTCGACTGCCAACATCTTCAACTACATCGTGTACTTCTCCACCTTCACGCCGACGAGCGCCACCACCTGTGGCTCTGGCGGGGGGAATGCCAACCTCTACGCCGTCCAGATGGTGACGGGCTACGCCGCCCTCGCTTGGAGCAACAGTGGCGCGCCGCTCACGACCACAAACGCCAGTGTGACCCGGTCGACGAATATCGGGACCGGGATCCCTTCCAAGCCGGTCATCATGATCACCGCCTCCGGGACCAGCATCAGCGCGTCCGTCATCACGGCCACGACCAGCCAACAGCTCACCAGCAACCCGGCGCCGCCCCCCAGCGCCATGCGGCAGGTGCTGTACTGGCGGGAGGTGTTCTAGATGCCGAAACGGGCTCTGGCCGTCCTGGCGTTGCTCGTGGTCGTGTTGGCGGTCGGCCACGCGCACGCCAGCTCGGACGAGGCGATCAAGCGAAATAACTTCGGGGCGGACCTGCTGAAACAGGGCCGGCTGGATGAGGCCATCACGGAGTTCCAGCGGGCCGTGGAGGTGGATCCCAGTTATGCCGCCGCCCAGTTCAACCTGGGATACGCCTACGAACGCCGGGACCGGATCGACGACGCCATCGCCCAGTACAAGAAGGCGATCCAGCTCGAGCCGGGGAACGTCCTGGGGCTGAACAACCTGGGCGTCCTCTACAGCAAGAAGGGCCTGTATGACGAAGCCATTGCCACCTTCGAGCAGGCCCTGCAGATCGACCCGTCAAACGCGACGGTGCAGGGAAACCTGGCGAACGCCAGAACGGACAAGGCCACCATTCAGGAGCGCGAGGCCCGGATCGCCGACGCCCGGAAGGAAGCCGAGGCACGACCCAAAGATCCCCGAGCCGCCTACAATCTTGCCCGCGTGTATGCCGCACTCGACATGAAGGAGCAGGCGCTCGAGTGGCTGTCCAAGGCCCTGGATCTGGGCTTTGATGACATCGGCTTCTTGCGGAACGATCCGGCCCTGGCGGGCCTCAAGAACGATCCGCGCCTCACGAGGCTCTTGGAGGGCCGGTAATCCAGGAGCCTCGGGGAACCCGGAAAAGGGCCGTTCGCCGTCCTGAATGGCCGGGCCTCCTCCGGTGCTGTCCGTGAAATGATGGTCCGCACGGCGGGCCATGACCTCCCATCCCACCTCATCCCTCCATGCTCTCACCTCCCGAGAATCCGAGCATCCGGTGACGCAGTCTTCAGACGGACGCCCGGGCGCGTCTCCCTCGATAAGCCGCGGATGAGCCGCGATTGACATTGACGGGTCGCTGGCCCGGTTGTAGGCTGTTCCGCGACGGCTGCCTCCTCGCGTCCACCTGATTCCTGCGAGAGGTGAGGCGCGCGCGGATGGTGTCGCATGACTAAGGCGCGGAAACAGGGGAAGGGGCGTCCCGCCTCGGCCGGCCCCCGGCCTGCACTCTCTGCCGGACAGGCATCCGACCTGGCCAGGCTTCTGCGGGCAGAACGCAAGACCGTCTGCCGGGCGTGGATGGCCGAGATGGGCAGGCGGGGACTCTTCAAGGGCCTCAGCCCGGAAGAGGCCGAAGCCGAATCCGCCACCGTCTACGACGCGCTGGTCGCGTGCCTGGAGAGCGGGCGCTACCACAGCGCCCAGGCCTATGCCCAGGACATGGCGGAGCGGGATGTCTTCCGCGGGATCGGGGCGAAGCAGGTGATCGGCAGATTGCTGGTCCTCCGGGACGCGTGCGGCTGGTTCCTCCAGACAAAGCACCAGGGGCGGCGGCGCGAGCTTCGCCGGACGCTGGATCTGTACGAACCGGTGGTCAATCGGATTCTCACCATCGTGGTCATGGCCTTCCTTCAAGAGCGGGAGAGAGCGGTCGGACGCGGACGCGAACAGCTGGCGGCCCTCGTGGAGGCCGGGATGATTCTCACGGCCGAGCGGTCGCTCCTGCCGGTCCTGCAGCGGATCGTCGAGGTCGCCTGCCGGCTGCTCCAGGCGAAATACGGGGCGCTGGGCGTCCTGGACGGCGAGGGGCGGCTGGATCAGTTCGTCACCACGGGGATCGACCAGGCGGCCCGGGCGCGAATCGGGCCGCTGCCCGTGGGTACGGGGATCCTCGGCCTTCTGGCGCAGGAGGGGAAGCCGCTTCGCATCCGGGACATCGCCCAGGACCCGCGGGCCCACGGTTTCCCCGCGAATCATCCGCCGATGCATTCGTTCCTCGGCGTTCCCATCATCTCGAAGGGGAGGCTGTTCGGAAACCTGTACGTCACGGAGAAGCAGGGAGAAGAAGAATTCAGCAAGGAGGACGAGAAGCTGGCGGTCACGCTGGCCGCCCAGGCGGCCGTGGCCATCGAGAACGCGAGCTTGTACGAGGAGGTCCAGCGCTCATACGAGGAGCTGAAGCGATCCCAGCGCCTGCTGGTGCGGCAGGAGAAGCTAGCCTCCCTCGGCCGCCTGGCCGCCGGACTGGCCCACGAGCTGAACAACCCGCTGTCCTCCGTGGCCGGCTTCGCCGAGGCCCTCCAGCGGCGCGCGGCGGAGGGGGAGACGGCGCGCCAGCCCGGCGCAAGCGATGTTCAGGAGTACCTGACCCTCATCCAGGAGGAGGTGGCGCGCGCGGCCACCATCGTCCGTCGGCTGCTGGATTTCGCCCGACAGCGCGAACCCACCTTCGACGTGGTGGACCTCGAGGGCGTCGTGACGAAGGCGGTGTCGTTCGTGCAGCGGCAGGCTCGCCTGGCGAATCAGCGGATCGTCGTGACCCCATTCCCCGAGGGGAGCCGCGTGTTCGCGGACGCGCAGATGCTGCAGCAGGTCTTCCTCAACCTCCTGACGAACGCACTGGATGCCATCGAGGGCGGCGGCGAGGTGCGCATCACCGCGCGCCAGCGGCGGGATGGCGCGAGCCGCGGGCCGGAAAAGGCTTGGCTGGACGTGATGGTGTCGGACACGGGGACGGGGATCTCGGGGGAAGACCTCTCGAGGCTCTTCGACCCCTTCTTCACCACCAAGGAGGTCGGGAAGGGGACGGGGCTGGGTCTCGCCATCTGCCAGAGCATCGTCGACCAGCACCGCGGAACCATCGAGGTGCAGAGCGAAGGGGTGGGGAAAGGAACGCTCGTCACCGTGAGCCTGCCCCTCGCGCCGTGAAGTCCATAGGTCACATGGTCGATCGGTCAATCTGGCGGAACGCTTCGACCCCAGCGGGCTTTTCCAGATTGACGAATTGACCACTCGGCAAATTGGCGCCCCTGGATCGCAAGAGGGAATGGCCGACATGGCGCAGGATCAGGAACGGACCGGATCCATCCGCGTGCTTGTGGTCGATGACGAGCGACCCACGCGCCTGCTCATGGAAAAGGAGCTTCCCCGGGCGGGCTGCGTGATCGGGACGGCGGAGAGCGGAGAGGAGGCGCTGGAGAAGGTGCAGGCCCAGGAATTCGACGTGATCCTCCTGGACCTGAAGATGCCGGGCATCGGCGGGATGGAGGCCCTGCGGCGGATCCGGGACTCGGGGTCCTCCGCCGAGGTGGTGGTCCTGACGGGCCATCCGGACGTGGCGACCGCCATCGAGGCGATGAAGCTGGGGGCCTACGACTACCTGACGAAGCCGTTCAAGCTGGCCGAGGTGGAGGTCGTCCTCCGCCGGGCGGCCGAGCGGCAGCGGTTGGCTCGGGAGAACACGGCCCTTCGCCGCATGGTGGCGCAGCAGTCGGCGCCCCCGCTCGTCCTCGGCCGGAGCCCGGGCATGCTCGCCGTCCTCCGCACGGTCGAGCGGATTGCGGGGAGCGAGGCCAACGTCCTCATCGAGGGCGAGAGCGGGACCGGCAAGGGACTCATGGCACAGGCCATCCACCAGCAAAGCCCCCGGGCCCGCGGGCCCTTCCTGGCGATCAACTGTAGCGGCTTCCAGGACCAGCTCCTGGAGAGCGAGCTGTTCGGCCACGAGCGGGGGGCCTTCACGGGGGCGACCGGCCTGAAGCAGGGGTTGTTCGAGGTGGCGGGCCAGGGCACGCTGTTCCTGGACGAGGTGGCCGAGATGAGCCCGGCCATGCAGGCCAAGCTCCTCCAGGTCCTCGACTCTCGCGACTTCCGACGCGTAGGCGGGACGCGCGTGCACCGCGCGGACGTGCGGATCATCGCGGCGACCAACAAGGACCTTGCCCAGGAGGTGCAGGCGGCCCGCTTCCGCGAGGACCTCTACTACCGGCTGAACGTCGTGAGCCTTGCGATCCCGCCGCTCCGCGAGCGCAAGGAGGACATCCCGCTCCTGATCGAGCACTTCCTGAAACAGTTCGGGACCAGCTACACGAGAAAGACCCTTTCGCCGGAAGCCCTCCAGCTCCTCACGGATTACGCCTGGCCCGGGAACGTGCGGGAGTTGGGCAATCTGGTCGAGCGGCTGGTCATCCTGACGCCCGGGGATCTCATCGGACCGGAGGACCTCCCGCCCGCCTTCCGGGCCTCGCAGGGTGCGCCACCGCTCCCGCCCCGGGGGCCGGTGTCGCTCGCCGAGATGGAGCGCGCCCACGTCGCCCGAATCCTCGCCGAGACAGGGGGACGGAAGCTCCAGGCGGCCCGCCTGCTCGAGATCGACATCAAGACCCTGAATAAGAAGATCAAGGATTACCGCATCGAGCTGCCGCGGCCTCCGGCGTCATGAGGCGATCGGCCGCCTGCTGATCGCCCACGCCACGCTCGGGGACGGCGTCGTCCCGCCGCTGGTCGACCCCAGCCGGAGGCTTGCCCCCCCGCTGGGCGCCGCATTTACGAACGCATTTGCCGCTCCCCATCAGGCATGACTGACGGGGTCGGCAACACGACTGGCACGGCTCGGACCGCCGGAGGAATTCTGTCCGCCGGAGGAATTCCTTCTTGACATCTTTCAAGTGTGTGAGATATTCTCATCCGCGCTGTTTCAGAGTATGAAACAGAGGAACCGCCGCATGCGATCCAGCCAGTCCCCGACCCACCAATCCCTCGAACGCGGGCTCCGGATCATCGAGGCGACCGCGGCCGTCGGCGGCTCCGCCACGCTCGCCGAGATTGCGCGCAAGACGGCGTTGCCGCGGAGCACCGCCCACCACCTGCTGCGGGCGCTGGTCGACTGCGGCTATCTCGTCCAGGACGGGCACGCGCGGGCCTACAAGCTCGCGCCCAAGCTGTTTCGGCTTACCGGGCGCTCTTGGACGAAGGAGCAAGTGGCCGAGATCTCGATGCCGTTTCTTGAGGAGTTGAGTCGCCGCACGGGCGAAGGCACGAGCCTGGCGATGCTCCGCGACGGCGTCGTGACCATCGTGGCCAAGTGCGATCCCGAGGATCCCGTGCGTGTTGTCCAAGAGGTCGGGGCGACGCGGCCGATCTACTGTTCGGCCGTCGGCAAAGCCCTCGCGGCGTGGCTGCCCGAACAGGAGATCGACAGCATCATCGGCCACACCGTTTTCAAGCAGAAGACGGCCAAGACCATCACCACCCCCGCTGCCTTCCGGCGCGAGCTGGCGCGCATCCGGGCCACCGGCTTTGCCCTCGATAACGAGGAGCACATCGAGGGCATCCGCTGCATCGCCACCCCCGTGCGGGACCATTCCGGGGAGGTCCGCGCCTCGCTCTGCGTGCTCGGTCCGAAAAGCCGCCTGCCGCAGCGGCGCCTCGCGGAACTCCGCAAGTCGCTCGCCGCCGTGGCCGCCGCGCTCTCGGGGCGGCTGGGACACGGATCGATGGACAGTTGGGCGACCGGATGCCCGGAGATGTCATGTGACCGATAGCCGCGTGAGAAGGTGATCTTGCAACAGCAAGAAAAGAGGAGGGCAATGACGATGTGTACAAGACATCCTGCCTGGCGTGCCGTACTGGCGGCCCTCGCCTGCTCCATCGCCGCCGCAATGTTCCTCCTCGTCCCCATGACGGTCGCACATGCTCAGGCCAAACCCTTCCGCATCGGCGTGATCTACGACTACTCCGGACCCTTCGCCGCCGGCGGCTCCGTGGCCGCGGCCAAGGGGACGGAGGTCGCCATCGAGATGGTGAACGAGAAGGGCGGCATCCTGGGCCGGCATAAAGTCGAGGCCATCATTGCCGATGCCCAGTCGAAGGCCGACATCGCCATCAACGAGGCGGAACGGCTGCTGAGCGCCGAAAAGGTGGACGCGCTGGTCGGCATCTACGCGAGCGCCGAAGCGGTGCCGCTGGTGGGAAAGGTCGACCAGCAGCAGAAGATCTTGTGGCTCGGGGTGCCGAGCGCGACGGGAGTCATCAAGGACCGGAACCTGCGCTATGTGTTCCGCTGCCTGCCGCACTCGGACCAGTTCGGTGAACTGTCGCCCCAGTTCCTGGCCGAGAACTCGAAGGCGAAGTTCGGCATCGAGCCGAAGGATCTCAAGGTCGCCATCATCTACGAGGACGGCCCATACGGTTCCGGCGCGGCCGCGGGCAACGAGCGGGGTGTCCAGAGGCAGGGCTTGAAGCTCGTGTTCAAAGAGGGGTATGCGGCCACGGCCCCGGACCTCTCGGCGCTCGTGACCAAGCTTCGCCGGGCGCAGCCCGACGTGATCTTGCACACCGGCTACAACCCCGACATCACGCTGTTCCTGCGCCAGGCCCGCGAGCAGGGGCTGCGCTTCAAGGCCCTGATCGGCCACGGCGCCGGCTACTCGCAGATCGACAAGCTCTGGGACACGTTCAAAACCGACTCCGACTACTTCTTGAATATCGACCCGCCGTCGGCGCAGTTGATGGATCCGAAAAAGCTCGCGCCCGGCCTGGGCGACCTGATACAGGAATTCATCGGGCGCTACGTGAAAAAGACCGGGATCTCCGAGGTGTCGCCGCAGGCCACCTCCGGCTTCAGCTTCACCTGGATCTTCCTCACCCAGGTAGTGCCAAACGCGGTGCAGAAGTACGGCGATTGGAGCTCGGAGTCGATGCGCAAGGCGGCCCTCGACCTGGACATTCCCGATGGGGGGACGATCTCCGGCTTCGGGGTGAAGTTCCTCCCGCCCGGGGACCCCATGTCGGGACAGAACCTCCGGGCCTTCCCGGTGATAATGCAGTACAAGGGCGGCAAGGCAAGCCTGGTCTATCCGAGCCACATCGCGGCGACCGCGCCGGTCCTGCCACTGCCGGCGAGCTCTCCGTACGCGGCCCGGTGAGGTCCATGCTCGAGGTCAGCGCACTTACCAAGAGCTTCGACGGGTTCCTCGCCGTGAATCGGGTCTCGTTCCGACTCGAGCCCGGCGAGATCCTGGGGCTGATCGGCCCGAACGGCTCCGGCAAGAGCACCATCTTCAACGTCGTGGCCGGGATGTACAAACCGACCGCCGGGTCGGTCCGCTTCCAGGGGGCCGAGATCGGGGGCCTGCCCGCCCACCAGGTGTGCCGGCTCGGCATCGGGCGCACCTTCCAGATCCCGCGCCCGTTTCCAAAGCTCACGATCGTGGAGAACGTGGTGGCGGCGGCCTTCTATGGCCCCGCCGAGCGGCCCACCGCGAGCGCGGCGCACGAGCGCGCGCTCGCGGCGCTCGCCCTGGTGGGCCTGCCGACCGACCCGCACGCACTGATCGACGGGCTGGGCGCGGCCGGGCTGAAGAAGCTCGAGCTGGCGAAGGCGCTCGCAACCAGGCCCAAGCTCCTGCTGGCCGACGAATCGCTCGGCGGGCTGGATGTCGCGGAGATGAATCAGGCCGCGGAGTTACTGGGGCGTATCCGCAAGGAAATGGGTATCACGATCATCTGGGTGGAGCACATCATGGGGGTGCTGATGCGGGTGGTGGACCGGGTGGTGGTCCTCGACCACGGCGAGAAGATCTTCGAGGGCTCCCCGGCGGCCTGCGCGACCGACGCGCGCCTCGCCGAGGTCTACCTCGGGCGCCGGCATGCCAAGGCGGTGCCTGGTGCTTGAGCTGGCCAAGGTCTCGGCGGGCTACGGCGCCTTCCGGGCGCTGTTCGATATCGACATGTCGGTGAGGGCCGGTGAAGCCGTGGGCGTCATCGGGCCGAACGGCGCGGGCAAGACCACGCTCATGCGCGTGATCTCTGGCCTGATCCGGCCCCGGTCCGGCTCCATCACCTTCGACGGCCAGAGCATCGGCGGCAAGCGCGCCCATCAGGTGGTGGCCACCGGCATCGCCCACGTGCCGGAGAACCGGCGGCTGTTCCCGCGGCTCTCCGTCGAGGAGAACTTCAAGATCGGCGCCTTCGTGCCGGCCGCGCGGGCGCAGCTTGCGTCCCGCTTGGCCTCGATGTACGAACTGTTCCCACCGCTCAAGGAGCGCCGCAACCAGCTCGCCGGAACGCTGTCGGGCGGCGAGCAGCAGATGTGCGCCATCGCGCGCGCCCTGATGTCCGGGCCGAAACTCCTGCTCATGGACGAGCCGTCGGCGGGCCTCGCGCCCGTCGTGGTGGACCAGGTGTTCGACCTGGTGCAGCGCATCCGGACGGAGGGCTTCACGGTGTTGATCGTGGAGCAGAACGTGCAGGGCGTGCTCGACGTGGTGGACCGCGCCTACCTCCTGGAGGTCGGCACGATCAAGCTGACGGGCGCCGCGGCCGAGCTGCGCGAGCACCAGTTCGTGCGCCAGGCCTATCTCGGCATGTGAGAGGGGCAATGGACATCTTCCTCGTGGAGGCGATGGTGAACGGGCTGCTCTTGGGCGGCGTGTTCGCGCTCCTCGCGCTGGGCCTGAACCTCATCTTCGGCGTCATCGACGTCGTCTGGATCGCGTACACCGAGCTGATGATGGCCGGCATGTACGCGATGTTCTGGCTGTACGCCAAGTACCACTGGCCCTTCCTCGCCGCCGCCGCCGCGGCGATCGCAGTGGTGGCGGTCCTGGGTTTGCTGACACACTTCCTCATCATCGGCCCCATCCTGGATGCGCCGCCGATCAATCAGCTCCTCGCCACCGGCGGGCTGCTGTTCTTCCTGCAGAGCTTCGCCACGCTCCTGTTCAGCACCGAGTTCCGGAACATCGGCGTCCGGCTGCCCACGCTGGAGGTTGCCGGCATGTTCATCAGCGTGGCCCGGCTGCTGGCGTTCGGCGTCTCGCTGATCGGCGTCGGCTGCCTGTATGCATTCTTGAAGCGGACCTACTGGGGGGTGGCGATCCGCGCCATCGCGCAGGACCGCCAGATCATCGGGCTCATGGGGATCGACCAGCGGCGCGTCTACGGCATGACCTCGGCTATCGGCGGCGCGCTCGCCGGGCTGGCCGGCTGCCTCCTGGTCCTGCAGTACGACGTGCACCCGTTCATCGGCCTGTCGTTCGGGCCAATCCTCTTCATGATCTGCGTCCTCGGCGGGCTGGGCAACATGCTGGGCGGCCTCGCGGCGGCGTTCATCGTCTCCGAGATCATCGCGGTGGGCGGGTTCTACGTCTCCATCGACCTCTCATACGTGTTCGCGTTCGTGGTCTTCATCGGCCTCATGTTCTGGCGGCCCCGGGGGGTCTTCACGCGATGAAGCGCAATCTGGTCGTCTGGCTCGTGGCGATCGCGGGCTTGGCGGCGCTCCCCTTCCTCGGAATGCCCGTGTACCTGCTGCACATCGCCGTCCAGATCCTCCTCTGGGGAACGGTGTATACGGCATGGGCCCTGATGGGGCGCTTCGGCATGATGTCACTCGGCCACGGCGGCTTCCTCGGGATCGGCGCCTACGTGCCGGCGCTGCTCTGGAACTATTACGGCATCACGCCCTGGATCGGCATTCCGCTCGGGGTTGCGCTCGCGGTGCTGGTCGCGGTGGCGATCGGCTTCCCGTGCTTCCACTTGCGCGTGGTCGGCCACTATTTCGCCTTGGTGACGCTGGCCCTCTCGGAGGTGACGGAGCGCGGCATCGTCGCTGCCCGCGACATCACCGGGGGTTCGCTCGGCCTGACCCCCAACACAGTGTCCGGGACCTCGCTCTTCGCCCTACAGTTCCCGGACAAGCGCCACTTCTTCGTCATCGCTCTCGTGGTCTGGCTCGTCGGGCTGTGGGTGTGGCACATGATCGACGGCTCGATGACGCGGCTGTCGATGACGGCGAGCGTCGAACAGGACGCGGCCGCGGCCGTCGGCATCAACGTGCCGCGCGAAAAGCTGAAGATCCTGCTGGTTTCGGCCGCGCTGACCTCGCTGGGCGGATCGATGCTGGGGCAGTACCTCATGTACGTCAACCCGGGGACGCTCTCCGGCGTGATGGTGACGCTGCAGATGCTGTTCGCGGCGGTCGTCGGCGGCATGTACACCGCGCTCGGACCGACGATGGGCTCCGCGCTGACCATCATCCTCATGGAGTCCCTGCGCATCCTGTTCGGCACGCGGTTCATCGGCGCGGCGAACACCATCTACGGGATCCTGCTGGTCGTCTTCACGATCTTCATGCCGGTCGGGATCTGGGGGTTTGTCGTGCGCTGTTGGGAACGCAGGGCGGCGGCGCAGCGCGCGCGCGCGACGGGGGCCACCTCCGCGCAGGGGGCCGGAGCGTCCGCCAGGTAGCCCGGGAAACCGGCAGCTCTCCGGCGTCCGTGAATCTTCGCCAACACACTCGAGGACCGGGTATCATTCCATCCCTTCGGAGAAACTCCCACCCCCCGGAAAAACTCCCGCACTTGCACGTTGCGCCTTTTCCCTCCCGTGGGGCCCTGGCCTCTCCATGAATCAACATTGGCGAGGGGTTGGATTGATGGGATCACCCCTGGATATTCGAGGCCGGGCTGGCACATAGCTTGCCCACTTAATCATGGGGCGATCAGAATGACGGTTTGACGGCCGCGCCACTTCCGAGAGGGCACCGCAATCACCCATGCATATTCTGGTCTGTTCCGGTAACCCAATGATCGTTGACGCTGTCACCGTGGCCCTTGAGGCCCGCCGACCCCGGTTGACGATTTGCGAGTCCGGCCTGGAGGTCCTGGGGGCGGTCGAGGTCGTGGATGCCGACCTGGTCGTCTTGGATACGCAGACCCCCGGGCTCAACGCTCTGCTGATCATCTCGGCCATTCGGGAGCTCGCCCCCAGTCTCCCGATCCTGGCCGTGTCCGCGAAGGCCGGGGAGGACGCTCGTGCCTTCTCCCACAAGGGGGTATCGTTTGCGAGGGTCCTGTCAGGGTCCGGAGCGGATGCCCAGGGGCTGGCGGCCGCGCTGGCCCAGGTCGGCGAGATGAGTGCAATCGGTTTGTCCTCCGACGGGGGTTCCCGATGACGGGGCTGGGGATTCTTCCAAGAAGCGGCAATCCGGATCCGGCTCGGGGAGGGGGGAACGAAAGCAAAACCCACGAGTGGACCTCGCGGGCTTGCCCGAAGGGCGCTGGTAAGGCATCATAGACCAATGGCTCGATCAACTCCACGCAGACAGGGGCTACAAACATGGTGACAGAGCAGGCGGTGTTGGCGGCCCTGGCGACGATCCAGGACCCGGACCTCCATCGCGATATCGTCTCCCTCGGCTTCATCAAGGGACTGCACGTTGACGACGGGAAGGTAGCCTTCACCATCGAACTCACGACGCCGGCCTGCCCGGTGCGACAGCAAATGGAGGAAGCCGCGCGGGCTGCCGTGGGGGCGCTCCCGGGGGTCCACGAGGTGAGCGTCAGCATGACCTCGCGCGTGACCACCTCCCCCGACCGGCGATCGAGTTACCTGCCGGGGGTGCGCAATACCATCGCCGTGGCCAGCGGGAAGGGCGGCGTGGGCAAGTCCACGGTGGCCGCGAACCTGGCGGTCGCGCTGCGAAAGACCGGCGCCGCGGTCGGCCTCATGGACGCGGACGTCTACGGCCCGTGCATCCCCAGGTTGATGGGCGCCATGGGCGCCGTGCAGCACGTGGAGGATGGCAAGGTACTGCCCCCCGTCCAGCACGGCGTGAAGATCATGTCCATGGGGTTCTTCCTGCCAGCGAACGAGGCGGTGATCTGGCGCGGCCCGATGCTGCACAAGATGATCCAGGAATTTCTGGGCCGCGTGGAGTGGGGTGAACTGGACTACCTGGTGATCGACCTGCCGCCGGGCACGGGCGACGTGCAGCTCAGTCTGTGCCAGACGATTCCCCTCACCGGGGCGGTGATCGTCTCGACCCCCCAGGACGTGGCGCTGGAGGTCGCCTCCAAGGCCATCCTGATGTTCCGGAAGCTGAACGTTCCGATCCTGGGAATTGTCGAGAATATGAGCTATTATGCATGTTCTCACTGCGGCCAGCGGGATGATATCTTCGGCCACGGGGGGGCCCGGGAGGCCAGCGACCGGGCCGGCATTCCGTTCCTGGGAGAGATCCCCCTGGCGGCCGCGATCCGCGCCAACAGCGATGCGGGCCGGCCGGTCGCCCTGGAATCCACCGATGCGATCAGCCGGTCATTCCACGAGGTGGCGGGCCAGCTCGCCGCCCGAATCGCAGCGACCAACGCCGGCCCTGGTGCGCCGGCGAATGAACCGGTGCTGGTGATCCAGTGATCCCTGCCGGGGAAGCGGCGGAGACCCCCCTCCCGAGGAGATAGGATGAGCACTTCGACCAACGCGATTGAGGCCCTGGCCAACCAAGAATATAAGTACGGCTTCGTGACCGAGGTCGATGCCGACACAATTCCTCGCGGGTTGAACGAGGACGTCATCCGGATGATCTCGGCGAAGAAGAAGGAGCCCGAGTTCATGCTGGAGTGGCGGCTGCGGGCCTACCGGCACTGGGCCAAGCTGGAGACGGCCGAGGCGGAGCCCACGTGGGCGAACCTCACGTATCCCCCCATCGACTACCAGGACATCGTCTACTACTCGGCGCCGAAGCCGAAGAAAAAGCTGAACAGCCTGGACGAGGTGGACCCGGCGGTGCTGCAGACCTTCGAGAAGCTCGGCATCCCACTGGAAGAGCAGAAGCGTCCTGACGGGGGTCGCCGTGGACGCGGTCTTCGACAGCGTCTCGGTGGCCACGACCTTCAAGGAGAAGCTGGCCGAGCTGGGGATCATCTTCTGCTCCTTCTCCGAGGCGGTGCAGAACCATCCCGACCTGGTCCAGAAGTACCTGGGCTCGGTGGTCCCCTACACCGACAACTTCTTCGCCGCGCTGAACTCCGCCGTCTTCAGCGACGGATCGTTCTGTTACGTCCCGAAAGGCGTGCGCTGCCCCATGGAGCTGTCCACCTACTTCCGCATCAACGCCGCCGACACCGGCCAGTTCGAGCGCACGCTGATCATCGCCGATGAGGCGGCGTACGTGAGCTACCTGGAGGGCTGCACGGCCCCCATGCGGGACAGCAACCAGCTGCACGCGGCCGTGGTCGAGCTGGTTGCCCACGACGACGCCACCATCAAGTACTCGACCATCCAGAACTGGTACCCCGGCGACAAGGAGGGGAAGGGCGGCATCTACAACTTCGTGACCAAGCGGGGCAAGTGCCTGGGCAAGAACTCCCACATCTCCTGGACGCAGGTCGAGACCGGCTCGGCCATCACCTGGAAGTATCCCGGCTGCATCCTCCAGGGCGACAACTCCGTGGGGGAGTTCTACTCGGTGGCCCTGACCAACAACTACCAGCAGGCCGACACCGGCACCAAGATGATCCACATCGGCAAGAACACCAAGAGCACCATCGTGTCCAAGGGCATCTCGGCGGGGCACGGGCAGAACACCTACCGCGGGATGGTCAAGATCCTGAAGGGCGCCAGGGGGGCGCGCAACTACACCCAGTGCGACTCGCTGCTCATCGGCGACAAGTGCGGGGCCCACACCTTCCCCTACATCGAGGTGCGGAACGCCACGGCCCAGATGGAGCACGAGGCCTCCACGTCCAAGATCGGCGAGGACCAGATCTTCTACTGCAACCAGCGGGGGATCTCCAAGGAAGACGCGGTGAGCCTGATCGTCAGCGGCTTCTGCAAGCAGGTCTTCCGCGAGCTCCCCATGGAGTTCGCCGTCGAGGCGCAGAAGCTCTTGAGCGTCAGCCTCGAGGGGAGCGTCGGCTAACATCCGCAGGACTCATTCAGACGAGGACGACTCATGCTGGAAATCAAGAATCTGCACGTCAAGGTCGGCAACCACGAGATCCTCAAGGGGGTGAACCTCACGGTCAAGGCCGGCGAGGTCCACGCCATCATGGGGCCCAACGGCTCGGGCAAGAGCACGCTGGCCCAGGTCCTGGCCGGTCGGGAGGCTTACGCTGTGACCGGCGGCGAGGTGATCTACCAGGGGAGGAATCTGCTGGAGATGGCGCCGGAGGAGCGGGCCTGCGAGGGCGTCTTCCTGGCCTTCCAGTACCCGGTGGAGATCCCCGGCGTTGGCAACACCTACTTCCTCAAGGCGGCTCTGAACGCCATCCGCAAGCACCGCGGCCTCGAGGAACTGGACGCCATGGACTTCCTCACTCTGGCCAAGGAGAAGATGAAGCTCTTGGAGATGGATGATCGCCTCCTGACCCGCTCGGTGAACGAAGGCTTCTCGGGCGGGGAGAAGAAGCGCAACGAGATCTTCCAGATGGCGGTGCTGGAGCCCAGGCTCGCCATCCTGGACGAGACGGACTCGGGCCTGGACATCGACGCCCTGCGCATCGTCGCCAACGGCGTCAACGCGCTCCGGAGTCCCGAGCGAGCCATCCTCGTCGTGACCCATTACCAGCGGCTGCTGAACTACATCGTTCCCGACTACGTGCACGTGCTGGTGGACGGCCGGATCGTCAAGTCGGGCGGCAAGGAGCTGGCTTTGGAACTCGAGGCCAGGGGCTATGCCTGGGTCGAAGCCGAGGCCCAGGCTGCCACCGCGGCCACCGCGTGAGGAGGGGGACGACGGTGACCGCTGTGATGCAGGGAACGGACAGTTATCTGGAGCGCTTCTCGCGCTTCGAGCCACACGTCGCAGGGCGCGACTGGGCCCCGTTCCAACCGGTTCGCCGCGCCGCCCTGGCGCGGTTCGCCGAACTCGGGTTCCCGACCACCCAGGATGAGGACTGGCGGTTCACCAGCGTGGCGCCGATCGCCAAGACCGCCTTTGCTTTCTCCGCCGATGGCGGCGTCGATCCGGCACGGCGGGACCTCACGCCGTTTACCTTCGCGGGGCTCGACTGCAGCCAACTGGTTTTCGTGAACGGGCGGTACTCGCCGACATTGTCGTCGCTCCGCTCGCTCCCGGCCGGCGTGGCGGTGAGCAGCCTGGCCAACGCCCTCACGATGTATCCGGATCTTTTGGAGGCGCACCTCGCCCGGTACGCCGATTATCAGGGCGATGCCTTTACCGCCCTCAATACCGCGTTCATGGAAGACGGGGCGTTCGTCCATATCCGCCGGGGGACGGTGCTCCAGGAGCCGATCCACCTGCTGTACCTCTCCACGAGGACGGCCGCCCCGGTGATCACCCACCCCCGCAACCTGATCGTAGCGGGCGAGGACAGCCAGGCGACCATCGTGGAGGACTACGTCTCGCTCGGGGCTGAGGTCTATTTCTCCAACGGGGTCACGGAAGTCGTGGTGGGGCAGAGCGGGGTCTTGAGCCACTATTTGATCGAGCGGGAGAGCCCGCAGGCCTTCAACGTCTCCACCCTCCGCATCCAGCAGGACCGCAGCAGCAGCGTAGCCTCCCACTCGGTCCTGGTGGGCGGCGCCCTGGTGCGCAACAACGTGCACCCGGTCCTGGCCGGTGAGGGCGGGGAGTGCCTGATCAACGGCCTGTTCATGGCCACCGGCCGGCAGCACATGGACAATTACATGCGGGTGGAGCATGCCAGCCCGCACTGCGACAGCCGGCAGTTCTACCACGGGATCCTGGATGGCTCCTCGCGGGGCGTGTTCCACGGCCGGATCGTCGTCCACAAGGACGCGCAGAAGACGGACGCCAAGCAGACCAACCGGAACCTGCTGCTGTCGGAGGATGCCCAGATCGACACCAAGCCGCAACTGGAGATCTATGCGGATGACGTGAAATGCACCCACGGGGCGACCATCGGCCAGGTCAACGAGGAAGCGATCTTCTACCTGCGCTCCCGGGGCATCGCGAAGGAGGCGGCCCGCGCGCTGCTGCTCTTCGCCTTCGCCGAGGAGAGCCTGCAGCGCATGAAGGTCGAGCCCATTCGCAAGCACCTGGAGGGTCTGGTGGAGCGCTGGCTGCCCCAAGGGGCGCTGTTGGAGGCCGTCCGATGAACGCTACGCACCGCCGGGTCAGTGAGGAGCCTTGCCAAGGCTGTCTGGTGGGCTTCGGGATCGAGAAGATCCGTCAGGACTTCCCCGTCCTGCAGCAGAAGGTCCACGGGAAGCCGCTGGTCTATCTCGACAACGCCGCCACCACCCAGAAGCCGCAGGTGGTCATCGACACAATCGCCCACTACTACCTGTCGGAGAACTCGAACGTCCACCGGGGCGTCCACTTCCTGAGCGACGTGGCCACCCAGGCCTACGAGACTGCACGCACCCGGGTGCGGCAGTTCCTCAATGCGGCCCACGATCGAGAGATCATCTTCACCCGCGGGACCACCGAGGGCATCAACCTCGTGGCCGCGAGCTACGGCCGGAGCCGCATCAAGGCGGGCGACGAAATCCTCATCTCCGCCATGGAGCACCACAGTAACATCGTCCCCTGGCAGATGGTGTGCGAGGAAAAGGGCGCGACCCTGCGGGTCATCCCCATCAATGATGCCGGGGAATTGCTGCTGGAGGAATACGAGCGGCTTCTCAGCGACCGGACGAAGCTGGTCGCGATCACCTACGTCTCGAACGCGCTGGGCACCGTCAACCCGGTCAGGCAGGTCGTCGCCATGGCGCATCGGCGCGGGATCCCGGTGCTGGTGGACGGGGCGCAGGCGACGCCACACATGGCCGTGAATGTCCAGGACCTCGACTGCGACTTCTACGCCTTCTCCGGTCACAAGGTATTCGGCCCCACCGGCATCGGCATCCTGTACGGCAAGACGGACCTCTTGGAGGCCATGCCCCCCTACCAGGGCGGCGGGGAGATGATCAGCGCGGTTACCTTCGAGAAGACCATCTACAACTCGCTGCCCCACAAGTTCGAGGCGGGGACGCCCCACATCGCCGGGGTCGTCGGCCTGGCGGCGGCCATCGAGTATGTGGAGCGGATCGGGCTGAACCAGATCGCGGCTTACGAGAACGAGCTGCTCGCCTATGGCACCGATCTCTTGTCGGCCATCCCCGGCCTCACCATGATCGGCACGGCCAAGGAAAAGGCCGGCGTCCTGTCGTTCGTGCTCCGGGACATCCATGCGCACGACGTCGGCACCATCCTGGATCACGAGGGGATCGCGATCCGGGCGGGCCATCACTGCGCCATGCCGGTGATGAAGCGCTTCGGAGTCCCGGCCACCGCCCGGGCCTCGCTGGCGTTCTACAACACCCGGGAAGAGCTGGAGGCGCTGGCCAAGGGGATCCAGAAAGCCATCGAGGTGTTCGCCTGATGTCCGACCTGAACGAACTGTACCAGCAGGTCATTCTCGACCACTACAAGCACCCGCGGAACTTTCAGAAGCTGCCGAACGCGAACTGCAGGGCGGAGGGACACAATCCGCTGTGCGGCGACGAGCTCACCGTGTACCTCCACCTGGACGGGGACGTGATCACGGACATCAGCTTCGAGGGGGCGGGGTGCGCCATCTCCAAGGCCTCGGCCTCCATGATGACCGCCGCCCTGAAGGGAAAGACCAAGGCCGAGGCGAAGCTCTTGTTCGACAAGTTCCACAAGATGGTCACCGGCAATCGCGAGGGCGCATCCGACCCGATCGGGCTGGGGAAGCTGCAGGTCTTTTGCGGCGTGTCCGAGTTCCCCGTGCGGGTCAAGTGCGCCAGCCTGGCCTGGCACACGCTGAATGCGGCGCTGGACGGGAAGGGCGAAACGATTTCCACAGAATAAAGTCGATTGGTTCGTTGGTCGATTCGTCGAGCGGTCAGAGTGCTCGTGCCAATCGACGAATTGACTTCTCGACCAGTTGACTGAGCGGAAGGCGCGCGCATGATGCCCGTCAACGTCGAAGAGATCGAGAGCAAGATCGTGGAGGCCCTCCGGACCTGTTTCGATCCGGAGATTCCGGTCAACATCTACGAGCTAGGGCTCGTCTACGACGTGAAGGTTGATTCCTCCGGCCAGGTCGACATCCGGATGACCCTGACCTCCCCGCTTTGCCCCGTCGCGGCATCGCTGCCGGTGGAGGTGGAAGACAAGCTGCGGGCCCTCCCCGGCGTGACGGCCGCCAAAGTCGAGATCACCTGGGATCCCCCCTGGGACCCGAGCCGGATGTCCGAGGCGGCCAGGCTTCAGCTCGGCATGCTGTAGCCCTGAGATCCGTTACCTCGGAGGCCGGAGGATGGGGGAAGTACGAATCGGAGGACAGAGGAGCCCGTGCCGACGTTTCTCAAAGTGGCCCGGGCCGGCGACTTAGCCCCTGGCCAGGCCAAGCGCATAGATATCGCGGGTCGGAGCCTTGCCATCTTCAACCTGGACGGCCGTTACCACGCCATTGATGACGCCTGCAATCACCGGGGCGGGCCGCTGTCGGAAGGGCAAGTCGAAGAGGAGGCGGTGGTTTGTCCGTGGCACGGGGCCAAGTTCAGCATCATTACGGGCGCGCTTCTTGGCCCGCCCGGCCGGGGTCCTGTGCGATCGTATCCGACGCGCGTGAATGGCCAGGATGTCGAGGTCGAACTCTGAGCAGGCAATGAGCGACACAAGCGTCAAGGATATCCCGAACAGCGCCGGGAAGAAACGCCGGCCCGTACTGATCGCCGTCGTCAATCCGTCCTGCACGGGGTGTGAGGTCTGCGTGGACTTCTGCCCGGTGGATTGCATCGACGATGCCCCCCCTGTCGAATTCCCCGGGGCGAGCATCCCGCCGATCCAGATCCAGGTGGAGGAATGCATCGGCTGCCAGGTCTGCGCCAAGGTGTGTGAGGAGCTCAGCCTGAACGCCATCGAGATGCTTCCCGTCGACGAGTTCGAGGGCCGGTTCGGGATCCGCGTCAACGACCGCCTCGTGGGGGGAAAAGCCACAACGGCCGTAAGGTGATCGCTGTCATTGCGATTTCCTCCTCCTGATAGCCGAAGACGATCCTTATCAATCTGCCGCGCCACCCTTCACGTCTTGCCTGCAATCCAGTCGCTCGCTTGAACCCCTTCTGCCCTCGGCCTGCCTGTCCTGCAACTCATCCGCCGGCCCTCGTTGCTTTCTGAAAGCTCGCCGCCCCTGGGATATCCGCTCCCGGTAGGGGAACTGCGGTTCGGGAGAGGTCCGCTCAGACCGGAAGGAGCGGGCGTGCGGCTCAGGCCAGAAAGAAGAGCGAGCGGCCGCAATTGGGAAGGGGCTCAGGCCGGGGGATGGGGCGAGGAATCTGGCGGCGAGGGAGCCGCGGAAGGATGGCCGGCGCGCAGGGCCTCAAGTTCCCGCGCCTGCGCGCGAAGCCGACGGCGGTTCTTGATCCATCCGGGGAGGCCCGCCAGCGAGGCCATGGCCGCTCCGGCCGCTGCGGCCACGAGAATCACGACCACCAAGGACGTCTCGACCGACCAGAGTCCGAATCGAAGCGTCACGGGGCCGGCATTCTGGACGGCAAACAGAGCCACTAGGACCGCCAGGATGAAGGAAACTATCAGTGCCGCCTGTCCCATGAGATGCTCCTCTGCGAGAGATTTTTCGCCGCTAGGCTACCACAGGCGTCAGACACGAGGCAAGCTTGACAAGTGTCCAGGTTGACAAGTGTCCAGGGAAGACGCCTGCCCTGCGCCCGTCTCTCCGGCTCCATTGGGTCCAGGAGGACATGTGGCTCTTTCATGCGAGCGCCTCGGTAGTGGAAAGCAGACCCCCAGCCAGAGGGCCGGGCAGAGCCTACACCTGCTTGAAGTGCCGGGTCTGTGTTCAACCGGTCGAGCGGATAGAGGCGCGAGACGGACGTCACACCCGGGAATCATCCTTGTTCGCGGGGGAGGGTGCAAAGCGCCGTAGGAGGGGAGCCGGGGGCTTACGGGAAGATGCCCCGCTCCTTGTAGACGGCTTCGAGGTGCGACAGGGCGACCATGTAGGCGGCCGTGCGCCAGTCCACGCCCTTGAGTCGGGCGAGGTCGCGCACCCGGCCGTAGGCGGCGGTGATCTTCGCATGGCCTCCTGGACCGCCGACCGCACGCGGGACCGCACGTGGGGGTAGCGGTTGAGGACGCGGGAGACGGTGGCCCGGGACACGTGGGCGCGCCGGGCCACTTCGCCTACGGTCGGAGGGCGGACTCGGGTTCGAGGTGCGGGCACGGGGTGCTGTCCCGGAAGAGGTTTTGAAACCGGTTCCAAAAGATGCGCCAGCGTGCCCGAGGGCGAGCGCGCGTGTCAGGGGAAAAGCGGGCAGACGAAAAGGAACAACGGTTGGGGGCTAGGATTCGCCGCTTGGGGCCGCTGATTTCAACGGCGTGCTCGCCGCGATTCGTTCGAGGGCACGGCACACGTCGCGTGACCTGCGTCGGTAGCGTGCGAGGAGTCCGTCCGGACAATGAGGTTGTGCGGGCTGCCGGCAGCATTCGGCGCGCACATTTGCCTTGGAATCAAGGATCTCACCTCGCGCCACCATCTGAGTCCCCCCGGAGATTTCCCGCGTGGGATCACTCGGACGGACTTCTAGGAGTTGAGAAGCTCTTCGACTTGCTCCCTGTCGACCTCCATCACGTACGAAATGCCGCTGGTTTGGGCGGCGTCGCGGGTGAGAGCCACGATGTCATCTCGCGTGATGTGCGTTAGGGAGAACTTCCGGCTGCCGGCCATGAGCTGGCGGAGACCTTGAGCCAGCCGCTCGTAATAGGTATACAGACCGAGAGCGCCCGTGGGGACCCTCTCAAACGCCTCATCTCCCAACTCCTGACGAAGCGAACTTGCTGTGACGAAAATCTCATCCTTCGAATCACCGAAGCGCTCGACGTAGACGGGGAGCTGGTTCTCTTCGATAGCTCGGCCGATGGTCTTGCCGACCATGGCGGCTGCGATTGGGCTCCGCGCCATACCGATGAGCTTCACAAACGGGGCGCCCAGGGCAAGACCCTTGAAGATTTGATCCTCGAAGGTGAAGCCACCATTGACTGCCAGTGTGGGCACATGCCTCCCCGCGTCGGCAAGCCGCTTGGCATACTGGTACAGGAGCGAATGGAGCTCCACTGGAGGCACGCCCCATTCATTCATCATCCTCCAAGGGCTCATGCCCGTGCCGCCGCCGGCACCGTCGACGGTCAGAAGGTCCAGGGCGTACTTGGAGGCGAAGACGATGGCCCTCGCCAAGTCGGCGGGACGATAGGCGCCGGTCTTGAGGAAGATGTACCTGGCCCCTGCCTGACGCAGTTCCTCGACCCGCCTGGCGAAGGCTTCTTCGGTGACCATGCCGACCCGAGAATGTCGCTCGAATTCTTTGAATGCTCCGCGCTCGAATGCTCTGATCACGGCGGGATGGGTGGGGTCGGGAAGGACGATGTAGCCGCGCTGGTGCAGCATCTGAGCCTTCTTCAGGTTGTTATACACGGCGTCTTAAATAATACAGCACAATTTCCGCAATGTATCATTGGGAGCATTCCAGATCATATGCTGTTTGGCCACCGCATCGACTAGAGCTTCAAGCCTTTCAAAATAGGTATTGTGCGTGCAGAGCCTTCGGGTCAGCTTCCAGACCCGCTCGATCGGGTTCAATTCGGGACTATAGGCCGGGAGAAACTCCAAGGCCAGCTCGTGGCGGTGGTGCCGGAGGAACGGTTGGAGCACGACCGCGTGGTGGTACTTCGCATTGTCGAGGAGGATCACCATCTCCCGTGCCCTACGTCGGTGTCGGAGCAGCCGGCCAAGGAAGCCTTGAAACGTCACGGCATTGAACTTCGGGTCAAATTGAGTCACCAGTTTCCCCGTGCTGACGTTGACCGCACCGAATAAGGCCGCCGACTTGCGGGTCGGCGCCAGCAGGAGAATGGGATCCTTATCCTCTGGGGGCACCCACATGGTGGCTCGGGATCCATGCTGCTGGAAGTGGCATTCATCCAGACTCCACAGATCCACGTCGTCTCTTCGGGCCAGCCGGCGGCGTTTTTTTAAAAGCCTGCTGCGCCTCCGGATTCGCCCGGGCAATGACCGGCCGCGGTTTTCGCAGCCGGAACTCCAGGTGATGAAACAACCGTTGACACTGGCGCACGCCCAACACCACCTGCTCGGCCTGGGCGAGGTGGTGCGACAACAGCTTCCCATCCCAGAGGTTCTGGGCGTATCCGAACGCGCGCGGCGAGGTCCGAAGAGCCCGATTCACGCGCGGCAACTGCTCGGGCGTCAGCCGCTGCGGACGCCCCGGTCGCTCCTGGTCCTGCAAGCCGCTGAACCCTCTCGTCTCGAAACTCCGGACCCATCGCTGAATGGTGGTCGGATCATGTCCGAACACCCCGCCGACTTCATAACAGGACATGCCGTGAGAGACGAGCAACACTCCGTGGAGCCGGTGATCATACCGTGCCTCTTCGGACCGGAGGATTTCGTTCTGCAAGGCGATTTGCATCATCTCGCGATCGGTGATCTCCAAACGTCTCATCTCGTGTCCCTCCTCAAGCCTAAAATACGCGAGGGACGACGAGAATTCAACAGAATTATGCTGTATTACTTATGACGTCCTATATAATCTTGACCTCACCGCCGATGTTCTTCGCTCCCTGCCCCCACTTCAGTTCCACACACTCCACCCCGAGCTTTCCAATGGCGTACTCGTGGACGCCCAGGCGGGTATCCTCAACATTCGCCTGAACAACGATGGCGCCGTAGCCGTCGCGCTGGTACTCTCTGTAAAGGCTCACCCGGTGCTGCAGGTCCACCGTGTCGATCACCCGGCCGTTCCTGATCTCCACTTCGGGATCCATCCCGGCGACATTCTCACCGATGGTCAGGCCGGTCCCGGAAAGCGCAGATCCGATGGCCAGCCCTTCCCAATTATTCTTGGCGATATTGGTGGAGCCGATGGCGGAGATGATCCACGGATAACGAAACTTGATGCCCCCATCGTGGCCGACGGCAACCTCCAGATTGACGGCTGGAAAGATCGCCTTATCGCTGTCGGCTTCAATGCCGTGCGCGCCGACGGCTGTCCCCATGATGTTAAAGTGGGAATAGTCAACCGGGTAGGCCTTCTCGGCGGCGGTGGTGATGACCCCGAAGGGCTGCGGGTAGATCACCTCGTGACCCCTGTAGGCGGACTTGCCGATCTCACACATCCCGATGCAGCCGTCGACGCAGGTCACGCACATGCCGGAGGCGGGCACGACCGAACCTTCGGTCCGGTTCTTGGTCAGCGTTGCGGCCGAGGCATTTGTCTTTGAGAATGACACCGTGGGGCCCTCCTTTGAGCTCTTCACGCTTGTTGGATCTCGCAGGCGACACATGGAGCCAAGGAGCACATCATGTCCTCGAACGGCTTTTTCTCGAGGCAGGGCGGGCTCAGGTTTGCGCAGCCGCCGCAGATCGCCTTTTCCGGCTCCGTGTAGGTGCAGCGGAGCTGGCAAGCAGGGCAGACGTACATGCAGCCGCCGCACAATTGGCAGACCTCGGACGTGAGGTCGAAGGGTGTGCCGATGCTCCGTGTCTCGCCTCGCCCGCGAAAGCCGATGGCCTTGGCCCTCATCTGCTCCGCGCACATGCGCACGCAGAGGCCGCACAGGATGCAGTCCTCGTACTCCTGGCGGAAACGCTGCCGACGGATCTGATATGCAGAGGCAAGGTCCTGGATCGTCTTTGATTGCGGGCACGAGGCGAGCAGAAGCTCCAGGATCATCTTGCGTGCCCGGATGACGCGCGATGACGCCGTCCGTACCGTGAGCCCGTTCTCGGCCGGGTACGTGCACGCGGAGACCAGCTTCGCCTTCGGGCCCGCGCCAATCTCCACCACGCAGAGCCGACAGGCGCCGTAGGGCGTAAGCCCGTCCATGTGACACAGGGTGGGGATTGGGAATCCGAGGAATCGGGCGGCTTCGAGCAGGGTCGTTCCCTCGTCCACCGATGTGGTCAGCCCGTTTATGGTCAGTGTGATCATCGAGCCTATCCCTCGAGTGAATTATGCCGTTGGAACGCTGATGATGGCGTCGCCGGCGATCGCATCGAATTTGCAGACCTCAAAGCATGCCCGGCACTTGATACATTTGGATTGATCGAGGCTGTGCGGCTCCTTCCTCGGCCCGGAAATGGCGCCACTGGGACACACCTTCACGCAAAGGGCGCATCCCGTGCATTTTTCGGCCATGACGCGATACGTAAAGAGCTCGCGGCACACGGTGGCCGGACAGAACCTGCGCTCCAGATGAGTGAGATATTCGTCGCGGAAATACTTAAGGGTGGTGAGGACCGGATTGGAGGCGGTCTGCCCCAGGCCGCACATCGAGGTGTCCTTCACGACGAGCGCCAATTCCTCCAGAAGGTCGAGGTGTCCGTGCGTGCCCTTTCCCTTCGAGATGTCGTCCAGGATCTCCCACATCCGCTGCGTGCCCTTTCGGCACGTGAAGCACTTGCCGCACGACTCATCTTTGAGGAAGTTCATGAAGTACTTGGCGACGTCCACCATGCACGTGTTCTCGTCCATGATGATCATGCCGCCGGAGCCCATGATCGATCCCGCCTCGGTCAAGCTCTCGTAGTCAATGGGCAGATCGAACATCCAGGAGGGGATGCAGCCTCCGCTCGGTCCGCCGGTCTGCACGGCCTTGATCTCGGCCCGCCCGGAAGGACCACCGCCGATGTCGTGGACGATCTCGCCGATGGTGATGCCCATAGGCACTTCCACCAGACCGGTGTTCTTCACCTTGCCGACCAGGCTGAATATCTTGGTTCCGGTGTTCCGCGGCGTGCCAACCTTGGCGAACTCGCGAGCGCCACGCGTAATGATGATCGGGATGTTGGCCCAGGTCTCGACGTTGTTGATGGCCGTCGGCCTGCCCGCGATGCCCTTTTCCACGGGAAAGGGGGGGCGTTGGCGAGGCTCGCCCATCTTCCCCTCGATGGATCGGATCAATGCGGTCTCCTCGCCGCACACAAACGCACCGGCCCCCTTGACCATTCGAATGTTAAAGGAAAACCCCGTTGCCAGAATGTCTTCGCCTAGCAGGCCGAGTTCGCGGGCTTGGCGCAGGGCGATGACGAGGTGCTTGATAGCCAGGGGGTACTCGGTGCGCACATACACCACCCCATCGGTCGCCCCGGATGCGAATGCGCCGATCAACATTCCCTCGATGATGCTGTGGGGGTTGCCTTCCAGCACGCTGCGGTCCATGTAGGCGCCGGGATCACCCTCGTCCGCGTTACACACCAGGAACTTGCCCCGGCCATTCGGCTGCTTCGCCAGCAGCTCCCACTTCAGCCCCGTGGGGAAGCCGGCGCCGCCGCGGCCCCGGAGCCCGGATGCCTTGACCTCTTCCACCACCCACTGGGGGTTTCCCTGTGTGAGCACCTTGATGAAGGCGGCATAGCCGCCCTGCTCGACATAGTTGTAGATGCGAATCGGGTCGACCTTCTCATTCTGCGAGAGAATGCTGCGCGTCTGGCCACGGAAGAAGGGAATGTCCCTCTGCCTCTCCGCCCGCTTGTGCGTTTTCGGATCCTCCCATAGCAGATCGTTGAGGACCCCTCCGCACGCCACGGCACCCACGATCCGGGCCATCTCGCTGGGCCTTACCCTCGGATAGAACGTCCCGTGCGGCTCGATGAGGACCGACGGCTCCGCCTGACAGAATCCGTGGCAGCCGGTGATGCGGAGGTGGATCTTGTCCGTCAGCCCCCGGGCCAGGAGTTCGCGTTTCGACATGCGGATCAGGTCGTTGGCGCCGCTCGCCTGCCCGCAGGTACCCGCTGGGATAACGATGACAGGGATATTAGGATCTCGGTCGGCCACCATGCGGGCTTGCAGGGCGTTGAAATCATCGATTGACTTCAGTCTCTCCATGCCCCTGTCCCGTTCCTGATCTACTCGATGTCACGAGGACTGGCATCGGTGCGTCCCTCTCGTCGGTCAGAACTCACCGCCGCTCAGATCCAGCATGTGGCCCTTGCAGCCTCGGCGCGAGCAGATCTGCACGACGCCGCCACGACGCACAATCAGGGGAATCATCCGCGCGCCGCACTCCGGACAACTCGACGTGCCATTCAGTTCCGCATGGCAATGCGGGCAGAAGAAGTTCACCAGTGTGTCCTGTGGGATCTTGTATTCGGATTCCACGGTGTAGCTGCCGTAGAGACACGACAGTCTGAGCCAGCCGTGTTCGCTCCCGAACGACAGCGTCACTCGGATCGACGGGTAGCCGTCGACCGGATGGTCCGGGTCCATCAGGCTGAGGTTGCAGCGTGGACAACTAACTTCGACGGGGAAGATCCGCTGGTCATCCTTGAGTTCAACCTTATCCAGCCCGGTCCGGGCCTGGTCCACGATCCGTTTGACCTCAGCCGGGCTCACGTTGGAGAAATAGCGCCCGTCTACGACCACGATCGGCCCCAGGGCGCAGGCCCCGAGGCAGTTCACCGTGGCGAGGGTGAACTCGCCGTCCGCCGTGGTCTCGCCGGCCCCGATCCCCAACTGGCGTCCGAACTCTTCAGCAATCACCGCTCCGCCTCGAACGTGGCAGGCCGTTCCCAGGCAGACCGAGCAGACATGCTTGCCGCGCGGTTTCAGGCTGAAAGACCGGTAGAATGTCGCGACTCCGTAGACGTCAACGAGGGAGCGACCTGTTCTTGCGGCGACCGCCCTCAGGGCATCTGCAGGAAGGTAGCCGTAGCTGCCCTGGACCTCTTGAAGAATGGAGATAAGTCCATCCCGACCGCCGCTGTGTCTCTCCACGGTGTCCACCACGTTTTCAGGACTCATATCCCCTCCGTGCAGGGGCGGCTCATTCGCTGGAACAATTGGCGAAACTGAAGATTTGCCATGAAATCACGCCGGCTGCGATCCGCCTCGCTCGCTTTACGCCAGCTCATCGCAGTGCCAGACGCCTCCCAAGGGCTTGGGGTAACAGCACGTGAACCGATTGGTGCACTCCCTGCACAACCCCTTGAGCTCCGTGGCCTCGCCCAGCTCTTCTGTGACCGTGCGGACCGCGGGCGCGGGAGGGTGGGTTGGGGCGAGGTCGAACCCACCGAACTCGTCGCACGACCACACCGGGCGGGACGGGTCGCGCGGGAAGGTACACGTGGCTGCCTTCGAGCAGTCGCGGCAGAGTCCCCCGACCGACGGTCTTTGGTGTCTGACCACGTGCTCTGCCTCCTGAATGACCCCCGTCACCTGGAACATCGTCCCAACCTCCCTTCCGAGGCGGGCATCCTGATGGGAGGCCGTTTCCCCGCCTCGTCAGCCACCCAGTGTATGAGCAACAGGGATGCCAGGAGGCGATCCGACAGCCGGCCTGGCGTTCCCTATGAGGCTATCGGTGTAACGTGCTTGATTTGCTGGGGGTTGTTGCTGAAGAGCTGGGTTCCGATGCGGGGGCCTGGCCAGGCGGGGAGGCCGGGACGGATCGGGGAGATCCGCTCCGCCGGGGCGATTCTCCCCGGGCGGACCTCAGGATTCCTCGATGCCTAGGCGCTTCAGCTTCTCGCGCAAGGTCTTGCGGTCGATGCCGAGAATTTTCGCCGCCAGGGTCTTGTTCTCCTCGACACTGGCCAGCACGGCCCGGATGTGCTCGGCCTCGACCTCGGCGAGCGTGCGGTGGAGCCCGCCCGGTTTGGCCACCGAGAAGCGCAGCATGGACGGCAGACCCGCGACGTCGATCTCCTCACCCTCGGTCATGACTACGAGGCGCTGCACGATGTTCTCCAGCTCCCGCACGTTTCCTGGCCAGGGGTAGGAGAGGAAGCTCTCGAGGACTGCATCGGAGAAGCGGGGCGCGGGCCGCCCCATCTCGCGTCCGTACTTCTCGGCGAAATGGCGGGCCAAGAGGAGCACGTCGTTGCCCCGCTCGCGGAGCGGCGGAACCTCCATAGTGATCACGTTCAGGCGGAAGTACAGATCCTCGCGGAACGCCTGGCGCTCTACCAGGCGATGCAGGTCCTTATTGGTCGCCGCCAGGATCTGCAGGTCCACGCGCCGGGGGTGCGTGGCGCCGACCAGGAAGACTTCCTTGTCCTGCAGCACCCGGAGGAGCTTCACCTGAAGCGGCAGGCCCAGCTCGCTGATCTCGTCGAGGAAGATCGTCCCGCCGTCGGCCGTGAGGAAGAAGCCCGCCCGGGATGTCACGGCCCCCGTGAAGGCCCCCTTGACGTGCCCGAACAGCTCGCTTTCCATCAGACCCTCGGGAATCCCGCCGCAGTTCACCGGTACGAAGGGGGCGGACGCGCGGCGGCTCCCGTAGTGGATCGCCCGCGCCACCAGTTCCTTCCCGGTCCCACTCTCGCCCGAGATGAGGACCGTCGCCGATGTCTGCGCCGCCTTCCGGATGGCGGTATAGACCTGCCGCATCGTCTCGGACTGGCCGATCAGGCCGTGCAGCGTCCCCGGCTCCGGTGGAGTCACGGGCGCGGCGGCCCTCCGACGCGCCCGCTTCTCCAGGGCGCGGCGCACCGCTTCGAAGAGCTCCTCATCCGTGAATGGCTTGGCCAGGTACTCTTCGGCGCCGGTCTTGATCGCCTGGATAGCCCCCTCGACGGAGGCGTAGCCGGTGATCATGACCACCTCCGTGTCCTTGAGGTTCTCGCGCACGTGGCGCACCAGGTCCAGGCCGCTCACCTGTGGCATCTTGTAGTCGGTGATGACGAGGTCGATGGGAGTGGTCTCGAGCACCGCCAGGGCCTCGGCGACTCTGGGGGCAGTGAAGACGCGGTACCCCGCCGACTCCAAGTTGCGCCGAAGCACCTCCAGCGTCTCGGGGGCATCGTCCACGACCAGAACGGATTCCTTGTTCGTCATCACCCTCATCCGGAGGGGGCTGCGTTCGCTGTGTCCGGCGACGAGATCGGCAGGCGGACCTCGAACCGGCTGCCTTTCCCGGGCTCACTCCGGACCCGCATGGTCCCGCCGTGGGAGGTCACGATCCCGTGGACGATCGGGAGGCCGAGGCCCGTGCCCTCTTCCACGTCTTTCGTGGTGAAGAAGGGCTCGAAGATCCGCTGCAGAACCTCGGCGCTCATGCCCACGCCCCGGTCCTCCACGGCGAGGATGACACTGCCGGCCTCGCTGTACGCCTCGAGGGAAAGCAGGCCACCGTTGGGCATGGCGTGGATGGCATTCGCCAGCAGGTTCGCCAGCACCTGGCGGAGCTGGTTTGGATCGGCCGGAATCTCGGGGAGATCGGCCTCCACCCTCCGATGGATCTCGATACCCGCCTTCCTCGCGCGGGACTCCAGCAGGGGGATTCCCTCCTCCACAATCCGCGCCAGGTTCACCTGCTCCCGCACCGGCGGCCGCGGGCGGGCGAACAACATGAGCTTCCTGACGATCTCGCGCGCGTGCAGGGTGGCCGCCACGATCTTGTCGAGGTCCGCGACGGCCGCCGCGGGAAGTCCCTCTTGCCTACGGCAGAGCTGGGCAAAGCCCAGGATCGTAACGAGAGGCTCGTTCAGTTCGTGGGCTACGCCGGCCGAGAACTGTCCGATGGTCGCGAGCCGGTCGGCGTGCCGGAGTTGCTCCTGGAGCCGGGCACGCTCTTCCCCGATGGCCTGTCGCTCCACGAGCGAGCTGAGCTCCTGGGCGACCGAGTTGATGAGCGCCCGCTCCTCTGCCAGGAAAGGCCCCTCATCCGCGGGAGGACGCGAATCCACGTAGGCGACCTCCACCTTCCCGCGGGCCTGCCCGCGCACGATGATGTCCGCGGACTGACAGGACCTCGGCTGCTCGAAACCCGGCGTCGCGTAGGTCCTTCCATCCAGCACGATTCGTGCGCAGGCCGCTTCGGGGAACTGCCATGCCGGCGGGAGAAGCGCGACGACCTCGTGTAGAATGGCCGAAAGCTCCGCCTCGTGCTGGCCCAGGGCGCGCGCGACGCCGTGGAGGCACGTCAGCTCCTTCACGCGCTCCACGAGCGCCGCGTGCGTGCGGTGGCTGGCGAGTGTGATCCCTAGGAATATGGCGATCCGTTCGAGCATCTCCGAGCCACGCATGGAATAGTGCTTCCTCCGCCTTCGGGGAAGGCCCGGCAGATCCCGGTTACCGTCTCCGATGCGGAAGAGGAACCACTCCGGGGCGCATGACCTCCCCGGGCCCCGGGTGTCATCAGGGTTGCCGCGAGAAACGTCGCGCGGACTCCGAAATGATCGGAGCGGAATCCGCTGCCAAGAACGCGGCTCCCGGGAGAACGCTATCAACACCTGTTGCAGGTGTCAAGCTGCGTCTGCCCTTGCTCATGCAGTTCTGGCGGGCACTCGATCAACACTCCAACGCTGCCTCACCGGATGAACTGACCGGCGTCGGAGAAAGCCGGGCAAGGCGACTGGTGGCAAGCGCGACTTGAGACAGCAGGCCGGGGAGGGGGAAGCGACATCCGGCGGGCTCCTTCGGGACCCTGGCAATGGTCTGGTCTTGAGTGCTCCCTTCGAGCCTCTCCCTCAAGACAGCGTCGCCTTGTCGCATGCGGGATCCGGTTGGTGAGGTGCCCATCCGCGTGCCTGGCGGTTTTCCTTGCCGTGAACGGAGAAACAGGTTTATGGTAAGTCAAGAGGCCACGGGGTTGGAGGTGCCAGATGGGATCCCAAAAGGGATGGCTGCGGCGCGTCTGCACGGAGATCGTCCACTGCCTTCGGCAGCACGACCTGATGATGATGGCGGCGGCCATCGCCTTCTACTGGCTGCTGGCCCTCATCCCGCTCCTACTCCTCGGCACATCGGCGGTCGGGTTCCTGTTGGGATCCTCCGACCGCGCGGTGGATGAGGTCATGGGAACGGCGCGGCGGTTGATCCCCCGGGCCACCGCCCGGGACGTGGAGGTCTTTCTCCGCAGCCTCATTCAGAGCCGCCACATCACCGGTGTCCTGGGGGTCGGGTTCCTGCTGTGGGTGTCCATGGGCGTCTTTGAAATGATCGCCAATTCGCTCACGACCCTGACCGGTGGGAAGGAGACCCGCTCGTATCTGCGACGAAAGCTGGTCGCCCTGGTCTTGATGTGTACCGTCGGCTTCCTCTTTTTCGTCACCCTCCTGGGGGGATGGGTTTTGACGGCATGGCCCAACGTGGAGGATCTCCTGGGGGTGCGCCTTGCGCTCCCGGGGTTCCTGACGGATCCTGCCTTCCGGCGCTACTTCACGTCGATCCTCATGGGGATCCTCCTGACCGTGGTGTACCGAGTGGCCCCGCTGCGAGACATCGGTTGGCCTGCCGCCACGACCGGCGCGGCCATTGCCGCGATTCTGTGGCACCAAGCCAAGGTGGTGTTCAACTGGTACCTCACCCACTATGCTCGCCACAGCATCCTGTACGGGATCCTGGGCGGGTCCATCGGCCTGGTCCTCTGGATCTTTTACACGGCCATCATCCTGTTGTTTGGTGGGCTGCTCGCCGACGTCCTGGACCGGGGCGGCCGCCTCGCGAAGTCCAGCCAGTGAGCGTTCCCCCGCTTTACCCGGCCCCCCCGCGCCGCGGGGTTGCGGGCGAGGGCGGCCCATGCTAGCCTTCTCCCGTGGTGGAGCTGATCAGCACCCACATCAACGCCGACTTTGACGCCCTAGCCTCCATGGTGGCGGCGAGCCGGCTGTACCCCAAGGCCCGCCTGCTGTTCCCGGGCTCCCAGGAGCGCAACGTGCGCGACTTCCTGCGCGAGACCCGGTTCCCCCTCCACGCCGAGCGCCTCAAGGGGTTTCCCCTGGACCAGGTGGACCGCCTCATCCTGGTGGACGTGAAGCGGATCACCCGGATCGGTCCGATGCGCGACATCGTGGGCCGCCGGGGATTGGAGATCCACATCTACGATCACCACCCGGCCCACCCCAAGGATATCGCGGGCAGCCTGGAGGTGCTGCGCGAGGTCGGCGCGACCACCACCATCCTCTTGGACCTCCTCCGGCAGCAGGAACCGCCCCTCACTCCCCAGGAGGCCACGCTTTTCGCCCTGGGCATCTACGAGGAGACCGGACTCCTCACGTTCACCAATACGACCGAGGCGGACCTCCAGGCGGCGGCCTACTGTCTGTCCCGGGGGGCGAACCTCAGCCTGGTCTCCGACTTCATCCGCCGGGAGCTCACGGCCGACCAGGTGGGCTTGCTCAACGAGCTGATCAAGTCGGCCGAAACCTACACCGTCAATGGCGTCCGGGTCATCATCAGCACCGCCTCGTTGGACCGGTACGTGGGCGATCTGGCCATGCTGACCCACAAGCTCCGGGATATGGAGAACATCAACGTCCTGTTCACCCTGGTGCGCATGGACAACCGAGTCCACATGGTGGCGCGCAGCCGCCTGGAGGCGGTGGACGTGGGGGAGATTGCGGACGCGTTCGGCGGGGGCGGCCATGCGACTGCCGCTTCCGCCACGATCAAGGACCTCACGCTCTTCCAGGTGAAGGAGCGATTGCTCCACCTCCTGAAAGAGCGGGTCCGCCCGCTTCAGCAGGCGCGGGACATCATGACGGCGCCCGTGAAGGCGGTCCCGGAGCGCTTCACGCTGCGCGGAGCCGCCGAGATCATGAACCGGTTCAACCTGGCCTACCTCCCCGTCGTGAGGCGCGGTGAGATGGTCGGCCTGATCACCCGCGAGGTGGTGGACAAAGGCATCTTCCATGGCCTGGGCGACGCCCCGGTTCGGGATTACATGTCGGGGGAATTCCCCCGCGTCGCGCCCGACGCCCCGCTTTCGCAGGTGCAGCGACTCATGGTCGAGCGGAACCTGGGTTTTCTCCCCGTGGTGGAGGGGGGGCGGCTTCACGGTGCGGTGACGCGGGCCGATTTGCTCCGCCACACGTACCAGGACCTCCTCAAGCGGCCGACCTTCCCGTCGGCCGGCGAGCGGGAGCTGGGCGAGCCGGTGGTCCGGAATGCAGCCCCGCTCTTGGCGAACCGCCTGCCCCCTCGGATCCAGCAGCTGTTGCGGCTGGCCGGGACGGTGGGGGACGAAGTCGGGACCAGAGTGTACGCCGTGGGCGGCTTCGTCCGGGATCTGCTGCTCCGCCAGGAGAATCTGGACATCGACTTGGTCGTGGAGGGGGACGGGATCGCCTTCGCCGAGGCGTTGGCCCGCCGCCTCGGGGCCAAGGTCACGAGCCACCGGACCTTCGGTACGGCCATTGTGACCATGCCGGACGGCTTCAAGATGGATGTGGCCACGGCACGCACCGAGTACTACGAGTACCCGGCGGCCCTGCCGACGGTGGAGCACGGCTCCATCAAGATGGACCTGTACCGCCGGGACTTCACCATCAACACGCTGGCCGTGTGCCTGAACGCCGAGCGGTACGGGGAGCTGTTGGACTTCTTCGGCGCGCAGCAGGACCTCCGGGACAAGACGCTCCGGATCATCCACAACCTGAGCTTCGTGGAGGACCCGACCCGTATCCTGCGCGCGGCGCGGTTCGAGGTGCGCTTCGGCTTCCGCCTGGCTCGACACGCGGAGCAGTTGGCCATAAACGCCGTGCAGATGGGGCTGCTGGAGAAGCTGGCGGGCGTCCGACTCACCACCGAGCTGCAACTGATCCTGCAGGAGGCCCGGCCATTCGCAATCCTGCAGCGGCTGAACCAGTTGGGCGCCCTGGCGGCCATCCATCCCCGACTGACGCTTCCGCCGGCCATGGAGCAACGGTTCGGGCGCGTCGGGGAGGTCCTGACCTGGCACGGGCTCCTGTACCAAGAGACCTCACCCGCCGCCTGGATCGTCTACCTCCTGACGCTTCTGGGGGAGCGGACCAGAGCCGAGGCCCGCGCCATCCTGCGGCGCCTGAGCCCGCCCCCCCGGATCGCGGCCACGCTCAGCCGCGATCTGACCCGACTCCGGACGCTGGCGCGGCAGTTCCAGCAGGCTCGCGAGCTTCCCTCCAGCCGCGTCTACCGGTGGCTGATCGACGCCTCCCTGGAGAGCACCCTGGCCCTCATGGCCCGGATGGAACAGACCGAAGTGCGCAAGGCCATCGGCGACTTCCTCACCACGGGGCGACAGGTGCGGCCGTTCCTTCGCGGCGAGGACCTCCAGGGGCTGGGCATCCGGCCGGGGCCCATCTACCGCGACATCCTGAATTCGCTTCTCTACGCGCGACTGGACGGCCACGTCCAGAGCCGGGACGATGAGTTGCGGTTCGTCCGTCGCCGGTTCGCCAAGGTCCTGGCCAGGGGTGAAACGGAAGCGGGCTCTCGACAATTGACAAACCGGAGGGGATCGGGTAGGTTGTCGTAATCTCCGAAGGACGAGAAGGGCCTCCATGTTCGATCTCTTCGCGAAGATTCAGGAACTCGTCGTTGTCATTCCTGTTTTCCTCCTGGCCCTGACGATTCACGAGTTTGCGCACGGCTGGGTGGCCAACCGCCTCGGCGACCCGACCGCGCGACTTCAGGGCCGCTTGACACTGAATCCACTGGCTCACCTGGATCCCATCGGAACGCTGGCCATCGTGTTCATTCGTTTTGGCTGGGCCAAGCCGGTGCCGGTGGACTACCGATACTTCAAGCGGCCTCGCCGGGACATGATGCTGGTCGCAGCAGCCGGGCCCATCAGCAACCTTGTTCTGGGAGCGGCCTGCGCCTTCTGCTACCGCATGATGCCCTGGATGGCGGGGGGCCCTGAATGGGCATGGCTGCTCCTGCCGGTGCGGACTATGCTCCGCACGGGGGTGTGGGTCAACGTGGTGCTGGCGGTGTTCAACCTCCTGCCCATCCCGCCCCTGGACGGCAGCCGGGTCGTCTCGGGCCTTCTGCCCGCGCGACAGGCCATCAGTTACAGCCGGCTGGAGCCCTACGGATTCATAATCATCCTCCTGCTGTTCTACACGGGGATCATGGACCCGGTATTCGGCCCCGCGGTGCGCACGCTGACGCTCGCCCTATTCCGTATGTGGGGGTAGGGGAGAGCCGAGAGCCGTGAGTCGAGAGCCGATTCCGGCCCGTTGCGCGGGCGGAGCGGGAGAGTCGAGAGCGGAGAGCCGAGAGACGGGAGTTTACCTACCAACGGAGAGGGAATGAGCCGAAAGCGGGTGTTGAGCGGCATGCGCCCGACCGGGCGATTGCATCTGGGGCATCTCCTCGGGGCGTTGGACAACTGGAAGAAGCTCCAGGAAGACTATGACTGCTTCTTCTTCATCGCTGACTGGCACGCCCTGACGACGGAGTACGCGGAGCCATCGCAGATCAAGGCGTACACCATCGAGGTGGTGCAAGACTGGCTGGCCGCCGGCCTCGACCCCAAGAAGGCCACGTTCTTCGTCCAGTCGCGCCTGCCAGAGCATGCCGAGCTGCACCTGCTGTTCTCGATGTTCACGCCGCTGGCCTGGCTGGAGCGGGTGCCCACGTACAAGGAACAGCGGGAGCAGATCACCGACAAGGACCTGGGCACCTATGGGTTCCTGGGATATCCTCTGCTGCAGGCGGCCGACATCCTCATCTACAAGGCGCACTACGTCCCCGTGGGCGTGGACCAGGTGCCCCACGTCGAGCTGACGAGGGAAGTGGCCCGCCGATTCAACTTCCTGTACAAGCCGGTCCTGGTCGAGCCCGAGGCGCTGCTCACGGAATTTCCCAAGATCCCGGGGACCGACGGACGGAAGATGAGCAAGAGTTACGACAACGCCATCTTCCTGTCCGATACTCCCGAAGAGATCACGGACAAGATCAAGCCCATGGTCACCGACCCGGCGCGCAAGCGGCGGAGCGACCCCGGCAACCCCGAGGTCTGCCCGGTGTACGATCTGCACAAGGTCTTCACGCCCAAGGAGGAACGGGAGTCCTATATCGTTCCGGGCTGCACCGCGGCCGGGATCGGCTGCCTGGACTGCAAGGACGTGCTCTTGAAGCACATGCTTCCGGTGCTCGCGCCGATCTCGCGACGCCGGGCCGAGCTGGCCCGCGACCCGGGCACGGTCATGGACATTCTGGAGGACGGGACGTTCCGGGCCAAGAAGGTGGCGGGCGAGACCCTCGATGAAGCCAAGGCGGCGATGCAGATCTGAGGATGCCGCTCCGGTTGAAACAGGCGGAAGCCCTGCGGGGCGACAGATGAGGGAGTGACGGATGGAGAATCGTGAGGGTTCCATCGAAGAGGCCCTGACCTTTGATGACGTGTCCCTGCGTCCGGGGAGGTCCGACGTCCTCCCCAAGGATGCGGACGTCTCCACGTACCTGACCCGCAACATCCGGATCAACATCCCGATCATCAGCTCCGCCATGGACACCGTGACCGAGGCCCGCCTCGCCATTGCCCTGGCCCGGGAGGGCGGGATCGGGATCATGCATCGTGCCTTCGAGGCTGACCGGCAGGTGGCGGAGGTGGACAAGGTCAAGAAGTCGGAGTACGGGATGGTGGTGGATCCCATCACCATGGCGCCCGATCAGCGCCTGTACGAGGCGCTGGAGGTGATGGAGAAGTACCGCATCTCCGGGGTGCCGGTGACCAAGAACGGGAAGCTGGTGGGGATCCTGACCAACCGGGACCTCCGCTTCGAGACCAAGCTGGACCTCAAGATCGCCGACGTGATGACCAAGGAGAAACTGGTCACCGCGCCGATCGGGACCAGCCTGGAGGAGGCCAAGGAGATCCTGCACCGGCACCGGATCGAGAAGCTGCCGGTGGTGGACGAGGAGTTCAACCTGAAAGGCCTGATCACCATCAAGGACATCGAGAAGCGGATCAAGTACCCGGATGCGTGCAAGGATGTCCTGGGCCGTCTGCGGGTCGGGGCCGCGGTGGGGGTCGGTCCGGACGAGCTGGACCGGGTGCCGGCACTCCTCAGGGTGGGCGTGGACGTGCTGGTGGTGGACACCGCGCACGGGCATTCCGTCGCCGTCCTGAACACCGTGCGGACCATCAAGCGGCGATTTCCCGAGGCGCAGGTCGTGGCGGGCAACATCGCCACGGCCGAGGCGGCCGAGGAACTCATCCAGGCCGGGGCTGACGCCATCAAGGTCGGGATCGGCCCCGGCTCCATCTGCACCACGCGCGTTGTGGCGGGTGCGGGCGTTCCCCAGATCAGCGCGGTCATGGAGTGCGCGCGGGTGGCGGCCCGATCCAACGTGCCCGTGATCTCTGACGGGGGCATCAAGAATTCCGGAGACATCACCAAGGCCATTGCGGCTGGCGCCCACTCGGTGATGCTGGGGGGACTCTTCGCGGGGACCGAGGAGAGCCCGGGAGAGACGGTCCTGTTCCAGGGGCGGACGTACAAGGTCTATCGCGGCATGGGCTCCTTGGGCGCGATGGAGTCCCGGGCGGGACGCGAGCGGTACTTCCAGGATCCGCAAGCGGACCCGGACAAGCTGGTCCCGGAGGGCATCGAGGGACGGGTGCCGTACAAGGGGGCCCTGTCGGCGCTGGTCTACCAGCTCGTGGGCGGGCTGCGGTCCGGGATGGGCTACTGCGGTTGCCGGAACATCGAGGAACTCCGGACGAAGGCCAAGTTCGTCCGGATCACCAACGCCGGGCTGCGGGAGAGCCACGTCCACGACGTCATCATCACCAAGGAAGCGCCCAACTACCAACTGGAGCGCTGAGAGCCGAGAGCCGCGAGCCTAGAGCCGCGAGGGGAGAGCCCGGGACTAGCGCCGAGCACCGAGCGCCGAGAAAACGAACTGACGCCGGTGGAAAAGCGACGAGAGGCTAGAGCCGAGAGCCGCGAGCCGTGAGCTGCGAAAGGAGGCGACAAGACGCCAGTTGAGGGTTGCGCACCTCAAACGCACGCCTGGAGAAGGGGGCGAAGATATGTTCCGGTTCGAGCGGCTCCGGGTTTGGCACAAGGCAGTGGAATTGTATGACATCGTCGATAACGTCGCATGCAAGCTGCCGACAAGGACTGCATTTGCCTTGGCGGACCAATTGAGGCGTGCCGCGCTTTCGGTATCCGCGAACATCGCCGAAGGTTCCGGACGGGAGACCTCCAAGGATTCGGCCCATTTTTTCACAGTCGCCAAGGCCTCGACCTATGAGGTTGTCAGCGTCGCATCCGTCTGCCAACGTCGCGGGCTCATAACCGTCGACCAGTACCAAGGAATATATGGCCGGGCCGAGGACGTCGCCCGGATGCTGACCGGTCTCAAGCGGGCGCCGACGAGTGGGTAGCGTCGGTTTATTTTCAAATCCCTGTTCGCCGCTTCGTCTGGCTGTTTCGCGGCTCGCGGCTCACGACTCACGGCTCTGGTCATGGACAAAGTTCTGATTCTTGACTTTGGGAGCCAGTACACCCAGTTGATCGCCCGGCGGGTGCGGGAGCTCCGGGTCTATTCCGAGATCCATCCGTTCCACATGCCGGTGGCCGACATCCAGTCCTTCCGGCCCAAGGCCCTGATCCTCTCCGGCAGTCCCGCCAGCATCTACCAGGCCAATGCGCCTAAACCCGACCCCGGAATCCTCGACCTGGGTCTCCCGGTCCTGGGGATCTGTTATGGGCTGTGCGTCCTGACGGACTTCTGCGGAGGTGAGGTGTCGCGGGCGGCCCGGCGGGAGTACGGCCCGGCCGACCTGTTGGTGGACCAGGCGGGGGGTCTGTTTGCTGACCTGCCTCCGAGCCCCAAGGTCTGGATGAGCCATGGGGACAAGGTGGACGTCCTGCCCTCCGTGTTTCAGGTGCTGGCCCATACTCACAATTCCCCCTACGCCGCCTTTCGCCACAAGGAGCGCCCGTTCTTCGGGGTGCAGTTCCATCCCGAGGTCGTGCACACCCCGCAGGGGAAGGAGATCCTGGCGAACTTCTTGTTCAGGATCGCCAAGTGTGAGCCGACCTGGGATATGCGCTCGTTCGTGGTGAGCAGCGTGGAGAGGATCCGGGAGCAGGTGGGGAGCAGCCGCGTGATCTGCGCCCTGAGCGGCGGGGTGGACTCGTCCGTGGCGGCGCTCCTCGTGCACCGGGCTATCGGGGAGCGCCTCACCTGCGTGTTCGTGGACAACGGTCTCCTTCGGATGGACGAGGCGGCACAGGTGGTGGACACCTTCGGGACGCATCTGGGCCTGAACCTCATCCCGGTGGACGCCAGCGACCGGTTCCTGAGGGCGCTGGCCGGCGTGGCCGATCCCGAGCGGAAGCGGAAGATCATCGGGGCCGAGTTCATCGGCGTCTTCGAGAAAGAGGCGAAGCGCCTCGGCAGGATTGATTTCCTGGCCCAGGGGACGCTGTATCCTGACGTGATCGAGAGCGTCTCCGTGAAGGGACCGTCGGTCACGATCAAGACGCACCACAACGTCGGGGGTCTCCCCGAGAAGATGGGCTTCAAGCTGGTGGAGCCGTTGCGGGAATTGTTCAAGGATGAGGTGCGCGAGGTGGGGCGGGAGCTGGGGCTGCCCGATACGATCCTCTGGCGGCAGCCGTTCCCGGGGCCCGGCCTGGCGGTCCGTTGTCTGGGGGACATCACGCGGGAGCGGCTGGACCTCCTGCGGAAGGCCGACGTGATCGTGGAGGAGGAGATCCGGAAGGCCGGGCTGTACCGGGACATCTGGCAAGCCTTCGCCGTGCTTCTCCCCATCCGGACCGTGGGCGTGATGGGGGACGAGCGGACGTACGAGCACGTCGTTGCCCTCCGCGCCGTTCACAGCCAGGACGGCATGACGGCCGACTGGGTGCGGTTGCCCTACGACGTCCTGGCCACCATCAGCAGCCGGATCGCCAACGAGGTGAAGGGCGTCAACCGCGTCGTCTACGACGTGAGCAGCAAGCCCCCGAGCACGATCGAGTGGGAGTGAATAACGGTGCTGCGGTTCGAGGTGCTACGGTCGAGAACCGATAGGAACGGGGGGTCAGGTGGAGCCCCTGCCCAGAGACTCAGGCAGGTTCAAGCCGTCTAATCTGGATCACTGAACGCCATGCCGAACGTCCACAAGGCGAATCTTCTCGCAACACTGCGCGCCCGGTTCGGTGAGGTCCGCAAGCTCGGTGGCAGCGAATCCCTGTTTGCATTAGGGGACGACGCGGCGCGAATCTATATCCGTTACTCCAAGATTCACCCCAAGGGTCGAACGTTCTTCGGTCTCCGGGAGACAGATCTGCACCAGCTCGAAGGTCATAATGCCTTCCTTTGTTTCCTGCTCAACGATGGCTCGCCACCCCTGTTCGTTCCCTATACCGACTTCGAGGAAGTGTTCCGTGGCGCCCAGGCGGCGAAAGACGGTCAGTACAAGGTACAGCTCTTCACCCAAAGTGATGCGCTGGAGCTGTACGTCGCGCGCCGGGGACGCTTTAACGTTGAAGGGTACGTCGGGCTGGAAGCACTTGCGCACACTCTCGACGCCAGGCGGCTCCGTCAGGCGGCCGACCTCTCGCATTCCCAAGTGCAAACGCTCCTTGCCGGCATCGGCTATATCAAAGGCTTCGATGTATGCGTGCCGGAAAGTGATGTGGGTAAGCTTGATTGGGCCCGCACGGCGCGATTTGGGCTCCGCGGCGATATCCCAGCCGGTTTTGATCGCATTAGGGGCATCCTTTCCGAGATTGACGTGGTCTGGATCGCAAGCGGTAAGAATGCGATCGAGGGCCTGTTTGAGGTCGAGCACTCCACGCCGATTTACTCCGGGCTTCTCCGCTTCAATGATGTGCTCTTAACCGAGCCCAAGGTTTCGAGGTTCTCCATTGTCTCGAACGACACTAGGCGCGGCGTGTTCTCCCGGCAGGTGTTCCGGCCGACCTTCATGAGGAGCGGTCTGGCCGAGCGTGTGAGCTTCCTTGAGTACGCCAACGTGCTCGACTGGCACGAACGACTGGCCAAGGGGGGAGACGCATGACCCGGACTGATGCGGAAGCACGAATCTACACGGTTGTTGACGTATGGCGGGGGATTGCTGTAGGTGCGTATAGTTTCCAACGCCTGGAGGATGCACGAAAGTGCATGGCGCGACTTCGAGCGGGGCGCAACCTGCAAGAGGATGACGTACGACTGTTCGAGGGTGTCCTGGACGCTCATCCGGACGAGAGTCAGGTGGCCGAGATCGAGGTGCGGTGAGGCGTGAATGAAGCTATCGCACATCCGGTCCCACGAGCGAGGTGAATCCGTCCTTTTTGAGAAAAACCTCAGTGAGGTATATGCTGAGGCGCGGGAGACGATGCTGGGGACACGAGTCAAGCTGGCGCCGGATAGAGCGGAGAACAGGCCGCGGGCCATTTGCGAAGATGTACTGAGACACCTTGCCGAGCGTGGATGGGAAATCGGTGCGAGCATATTCCCTGCGTCGGCGCCAGCCATGTTTCAGCGTGGCAATTATCGCCTTGACGCCATCAAGAGGACCGGAAGGGGCAGCGCGCTCGGGCTCATCTGCCATTTTGGAAGTTCCGAATTCCTTGTCCGTCAGCTCATGCTCATCTCGGAGGCGGTGCGGCGAGGAATTGCGGATTGTGCTATTCTGGCGCTGATGACCAGCGACTTCAAAGCACACGTCACCGGTCGACCTTCTTGCTATGAACAAGCGCGGCGATTGCTTCGAGCCTACGGGCAGTCAGCATTCCACGGCGTTCCGATGGTCCTGTGGGGACTGACTCCGGACTCTATGCAATCTGAGCTGGCTGACGCGCGTGCGGGTCTGTGGGCCGGGGTCCAGTGATCGCTATGAAAGAGGAGGCGCTGGACCTAGCGGATTTCATTCTGGAGCACGACCTGCAAGCGGAAATCGTCGCACCCGGTCCCCACATGCCAACGGTGGACGCGGCCGCCGCGGCGATGAAGGTGGCGCCCGAGCAGATCTTCAAGTCCATCCTGTTTCAGGGGAAAGATGGCCGCTGCGTGATGGTGGTGGCCTGCGGGAATGGCCGGGTGGACCTCGAACGCGTCAAGGCGATCACCGGGCTTCAAGGATTGAAGCTGGCGAAGCCGGACGTGGTGTTCGCCAAGACGGGATACCCGGCGGGCGGGACGCCGGCGGTGGGTCATCGCGAGAAGTTTCCGGTGATCGTGGATACACGGGTCGCCGCACAGGAATGGGGATACGCTGGGGGCGGGCAGCCGGAGTTCCTGGTGAAGATCAAGTCCGCTGATATCATCCGCCTGACGGAGGCGGCCGTGCATGACGTGATGTCAAATTCTGTGGAACCGGAAGGCGTAGCACAGAAAGCAGAAGGCAGAAAGCAGTAGGCAGCAGGCGAAGAGGCTGAGGGCTAGAAATGCCGCACGCGGATTTCGTGCACCTGCACCTGCACACGCAGTACTCGCTGCTGGATGGGGCCTGCCAACTCGAGAAGCTCATGGCCAAGGCCAAGGAGTACCGGATGCCGGCCCTGGCCATGACCGATCACGGCAACCTGTTCGGCGCGGTGGACTTCTACGCCCTGGCCATAAAGGAAGGGATCAAGCCCATCGTCGGCTGCGAGGTGTACGTGGCGCCCGCCAGCCGGTTCGAACGGTCGCCCCAGGACGGCCAGTACGAAGGGGCGAACCACCTGACGCTCCTGGCCCGGGACATGGCCGGCTACAAGAACCTGATCAAGCTGGTCACGGCCGGTTACGTGGAGGGGTTCTACTACAAGCCGCGCATCGATCGGGAGCTGTTCGCCCAGCACGCCCAAGGCCTCCTGGCCCTCTCGGGCTGCCTCAACAGCGAGTTCTGCCACGCCCTCCTGGACAAGGACCAAGCCAAGGCGGAAGAGATCGCCGGCTGGTACATGGACGCGCTGGGTCGCGAGAACTTTTACCTGGAGATCCAGGATCACGGGCTCGATGATCAGCGGATCGCGGCCCAGGGAACGCTGGCGGTGGCCAAGCGGCTGGGCCTGCCCGTGGTGGCGACGAACGATGTCCACTATCTCAATGCCGGCGACCACAAGCCGCACGAAGTGCTCCTCTGCATTCAAACCGGCAAGACCATGAAGGACGCGGACCGCTGGCGCTTCAGCTCGCCGCAGTTCTACTTCAAATCCCCGGCCGAGATGCAAGCCCTGTTCGGCGAGCTGCCGGAGGTGTTGAAGAACACCGTTGCCGTGGCGGAGCGGTGCAACCTGGAACTGGAATTCGGCCAGATCCTGCTGCCCAAGTACACGGTCCCCGAGGGATACACGCTGGACTCGTATCTCGGGAAGCTGGCGGAAGAGGGGCTGCGCAAGCGCTTCGAGAATCCCGCGCCGGAGATGATCCAGCGTCTGAATCGCGAGCTCGGCGTCATCGAGAAGATGGGCTTCGCCGGGTACTTCCTGGTGGTCTGGGACTTCATCAGCTTCGCCCGGTCCCGGGGCATCCCGGTGGGACCCGGCCGCGGGTCGGCGGCCGGATCGCTGGTGGCGTACAGCCTCGGCATCACCAACATTGACCCCCTGCGCTACGGCCTGCTCTTCGAGCGCTTCCTGAATCCCGAGCGGATCAGCATGCCGGACATGGACATCGACTTCTGCTACGAGCGCCGGGGCGAGGTCATCGAGTACGTGACCAAGAAGTATGGGGAGGAGAACGTCTCCCAGATCATCACCTTCGGGACGCTGGGGGCCAAGGCGGTCATCCGGGACGTGGCCCGGGCCATGGGCATGACGTACGCCGATGGGGACAAGATCGCCAAGATGGTGCCCAACACCCTCAACATCACCCTGGAGGATGCCCTCCGCGATTCAGCGCCGCTCCGCGAGGCGGCGGAAAATCGGCCCGAGGTGGCCGACCTGATGGAGACGGCCAAGGTGCTGGAGGGGCTGACGCGCCACGCTTCGACCCACGCCGCGGGCGTGGTCATCAGTAACGAGCCCCTCATTGAGCACGTGCCGCTGTACAAGGGGGCCAAGGGAGAAATCACGACCCAGTACGCCATGGGGGCCATCGAGAAGATCGGCCTCCTCAAGATGGACTTCCTGGGCCTCCGGACGCTCACGGTGATCGCCAACACGGCGAAGCTCATCCAGAAGAGCCGGGGCGTCAACCTGGACATGGACCGGATCCCCCTGGACGACGCCGCCACCTACCACCTCCTGGGCGAGGCCAAGACCTTCGGGGTGTTCCAGCTGGAATCCTCGGGCATGCGGGATCTCTTGCGCCAGCTCCGCCCCAGCCGGATCGAGGACATCATCGCCCTGGTAGCCCTGTACCGGCCGGGCCCGATGCAGCTCATCCCGGACTTCATCGAGCGGAAGCACGGCCGGACCAAGGTGACGTACGACCATCCCTTGATGGAGGAGATCCTCAAGGACACCTACGGGATCATGGTCTACCAGGAGCAGGTGATGCGGATCGCCTCGGACCTGGCCGGCTTCAGCATGGGCGAGGCGGACATCCTGCGCCGCGCCATGGGCAAGAAGAACCCGGAACTCATGGCCGAGCAGCGGAAGAAGTTCGTGGACGGCGCCGTGGCGCGCGGGGTCCCGGAGAAGAAGGCGGAGCGGATCTTCGGCCTCATGGAGCAGTTCGCCGGGTACGGCTTCAACAAGTCCCACTCGGCGGCGTACGCCATCATCGCCTACCAGACCGCCTACCTCAAGGCCAACTACCCGGTGGAGTTCATGGCCGCGCTGCTCACGTCCGAAATGGCCGACACGGACAAGATCGTGAAGTACATCGAAGAGTGTCGGGCCATGGGGATCGAGGTCCTGCCGCCGGACGTGAACGAGTCCAGCAACGACTTCGCGGTGGTGGGGGACAAGATCCGCTTCGGCCTGGTGGCGGTGAAGAACGTGGGGGAGGCCGCCATCCACTCGATCCTGAACGCGCGGCGGGACCAGGGGCGGTTCCGCGACCTCTTCGACTTCTGCGAGCGGGCGGACCTGCGCCTGGTGAACAAGCGGGTGATCGAGAGCCTGATCAAGTGCGGCGCCTTCGACTCGCTGGGGGCGCGGCGGGCCCAGCTCATGGCCGTGGTGGACAAGGCCATGGAAGGCGCTTCAGCGGCTCAGCGGGACCGGGCGCACGGGCAGGTGTCGCTCCTGGACATGCTGTCCTCGAAGGGGGCGGCGCGAAAGGAGGCGCTGGCCTTGCCCGATGTGCCGGAGTGGGACCGGCCGCAGCTCTTGGCCGGGGAGAAGGAGACGCTGGGCTTCTACATCACGGGCCACCCGCTGGCGGAGCACCGGGGGCTCATCGCCAAGCACACGAGCGTGACGACGGAGGACCTTGCCTCGCTTCCGGACAAGTCCACGGTCAAGCTGGGGGCCATCGTCACCGCGGTCAAGGAGATCAGCACCAAGAACGGGGACCGGATGGCCTTTGTCACGCTGGAGGACATGCAGGGATCGGTCGAGGCGGTGGTGTTCCCTGACCTGTACCGGTCCAGTATGTTCCACCTGGCGAAAGACTCGGTGGTCCTGGTGAAGGGGCAGGTGGACATCGGGGAAGAGACGGTCAAGCTCTTGCTGAGCGAGGTGCAGCCCCTGGTTCTGTCGGGAAACAGCAGCCTCCCCTTGGTCGAGGTGACGTTGGCCGGAGCGTCCGCAAGCTCTGAAGGGTTGCGGCGGCTGAAGGCGCTCCTCGAAATGCATCCCGGAAGTTCCCCCTTGCGTCTGCACCTTCAGCTTCCCGAGGGAGGTCAGGTCACCATTGCCCCGGCGCCCGGGCTGACCGTGGCGGCGGACGACAACCTCCGCCAGGAGCTGGAGGAGGCGTTCGGCCCTGGGTGCTTCACCGTGAGCTGATGACGGGACGACAGAGACAGGGATAGCGACAGGGAGACGCGTTTTTGGTTCTGGGTTCTTCCCTGTCCCTGTCTCAATCCCTGTCGGTTCTGAGGATGTTCAATGCCGACCTACACCCTGGAATTCGAGAGGCCGATCCTGGAGCTGGAGGTCAAGATCCAGGAGTTGAAGCAGTTCGCCGAAGCGGAGAAGGTCGACGTCTCCACCGAGATCGCGCGCCTGGAGCGGAAGGTCGCCCGGCTGCAGGAGGAGGTCTTTGCCAATCTGACCCCCTGGCAGCGCACGCAGATCGCCCGACATCCCACCCGCCCCTACACCATGGATTACATCCGGCTGATGCTGGCGGACTTCGTCGAGCTGCACGGGGACCGCGCGTTCTCCGACGATAAGGCGATCGTCGGAGGGTTCGCGCGGCTGGAGGGGATGCCCCTCATGGTCATCGGGCATCAGAAGGGGCGGGACACCAAGGAGAAGCTGGCGCGCAACTTCGCCATGGCCAACCCCGAGGGGTATCGCAAGGCGCTTCGCCTCATGAAGCTGGCGGAGAAGTTCGACAAGCCGGTCCTGACCCTGGTGGACACCCCGGGGGCATATCCCGGGATCGGCGCCGAAGAGCGGGGGCAGGCCGAGGCCATCGCCCGGAACCTGCGCGAGATGTCGGAGCTGCGGGTGCCCATCGTGGTGGTGATCACCGGGGAGGGAGGCTCGGGCGGCGCCCTGGGGATCGCGGTGGGGGACACCGTGCTGATGCTGGAGTATGCCATCTACTCGGTGATCTCCCCCGAGGGGTGCGCCTCCATCCTTTGGCGCGATCCGGCCAAGGCGCCCGAGGCGGCCGCGGCCATGGGGATCACGGCCCAGACGCTCATGCGCCTGGACGTGATTGACGAGATCGTGCCCGAACCCACGGGCGGGGCGCATCGCAATCACCAGGAGATGGCCACCACGCTCAAGGGGTCCCTGCTGAAGGCGTTCGATCGGCTGCGTCAACTTCCGCTGGACACATTGCTGGACCAGCGGTACCAGAAGTTCCGGCGGATGGGTGTCTTTGAGGAAGGTTGAGCACGACCGGTCGCGCGTGCGTGTGAGGCGCCCAGGCGGTGTCCGGGCGCCTCTCCTCTTTTCCCAATCCTGTGCCTACGGGATGGGCGGGGTGGGAGGTAGCGGGCGCCCATGCACCCCGCGGCAGCAGCGGAGGGTGGAGCGAAAGGAGTGTCCATGCTCTTCATGATGATCGAGCGCTTCAAGAACCGCGACGCCCTGGCGGTGTACCGACGCTTCAGGGAGCGGGGCCGCATGGCGCCCGAGGGATTGACCTATGTGGGGAGCTGGATCGAGGCGAACTTCGACCGCTGCTTCCAGCTCATGGAATGCGACGATGCGCGCCTGCTCCAGCAGTGGATGCTCAAGTGGCAGGACCTCGTCGAGTTCGAGATCGTTCCCGTGGTTCCGTCCAAAGAGACGCTGGAGACGATCACCCTGATGTTGTGAAACATGCGCTCGGCGATCAGCTTTCAGCCGTCAGCCTTGGAACGTGCAGGGGAAAGAGGCTGAAGGCTGACCGCTGACGGCTGACAGCTTCCTCTTGAATCTCTCACCACATTCACAGGAGACCCAATTCCATGCCAATTCTACAGCCTGACTCCCTCGAAGGGCTCGCCAAGGACATCTTTCAGGCTATCCGCGTCCCCCCCGCCGGGGCCGCGTGGATGGCCCAGCTTCTGGTGCGGTCTAACCTGCGCGGGCATGATTCCCATGGAGTCATCCGCGTCCCCCAGTACATCGCCTCGTGGCGCAAGGGCGAGGCCAATCCGACAGCCGAGCCCCAGATCGTCCAGGAAGGACCGGCCACGGCCCTGGTGGACGGCAAGCTGGGCTTCGGCCAGATCGTGGCGCGTCGCGGGATGGAGGTGGCCATGGAGAAGGCGGCGGCGGTGGGCGTCGCGACCGTCGGCATCTTCAACAGCAACCACATCGGCCGCCTGGCGGATTATACGGAGATGGCGCTCGAGCGCGACATGCTGGCCATCCTGGCCGTGAACGCCGGGGGCGCCGGACAACGCATGGCGCCCTGGAGAGGTCGCGCCCCGCGCCTGAGCACCAACCCCATCGCCTTCGCCTGCCCGGCGGGGAATGCGGCGCCCATCAGCTTTGACATCGCGACCACCGTCGCCGCGGAGGGGAAGGTCCGGGTGAAGCGGAACCGGAAGGAACAGATCCCCCTCGGGTGGGTCCTGGACGCGGAGGGACGCCCCACGACGGACCCGAACGCCCTCTACGGCAGCCCGCCGGGCACCATCCTCCCGGCCGGTGGCCACAAGGGATACTGCCTGGCGCTGATGATCGAGGTCCTGGGAGGAATCATGGCCCGGGGCGGGTACTCGACGGAGCATCCCGGACCCATCCTGAATGGGGTCTTCATGATCGTCGTGGATATCGCGCGCTTCATCCCGCCCGGCACCTTCCGCGCCGAGGTGGACGACCTGTTGCGATACCTCAAGACCAGTCCCACGGTGCCGGGCACGGACCAGATCCTCACACCGGGAGAGCCGGAGGCGATCACAGAGGCAGAGCGCCGACGGACGGGCATTTTCGTCGAGGATCAGACCTGGGACCAAATCCGGGAGGTTGCGGGGGAGCTGGGGGTGGCGATTCCGACCACCTAGTGTCCTGAGTCAGAGATTCGCAACATAAGTCAGCGGGCCTCGGGGGCGCCCCGAGCGCGCCGGGCCCGCGGGCCAGCCGGGTTCGGTCGCCGTGGGGATAGCGGCTGCAACTGGTCGCGATGCTTGCGCGCCACGGCGCGACGCGCCCGCACCCAGCGTCTGCGCTGGGTACCCGGGCGGCGGCGCCGGAGCAAGGCTGGCCAGTTCTCGACGAGGCCTGGCGCCCGCAGGGGTGGCCCCGAGGGCCGCTCGAATTCCTCAACGGACTTCGGACTTGGGACACTAGCCTTGATGTGATAAAGACCTTGAACCGCCAAGGCGCCAAGAAGACATTTACATTCGGATTCTCAGGAGGAATTGCCGAGGCGGGGTGAGGACTTCTTGGTTCGAGGTCTTGTCTTGGATTGTCAGGAGTTGACGGTTCTTAGCGGCCTTGGCGCCTTGGCGGTTCGCTCTTTCTCTCGGATTAGCCGGTGGCGTAGGGGCGCAGGATCTTGGGAAGCTCGGCCGTGAAGGCCGAGCGGGCCATGACCCGGTTGCACCCGGCCACGGCAGCGGCGGCCTTGAGGTCGTGCTGGACGTGAGAGCAGAAGCCGAGAAGGACGGTGTCGTTGAACTCGGGATCCGCCCTCACTTGGCGAATCGCCTCCAGGGGCCGACAGCTCTCGGCATTCAGGTCCAAAATCAGAAGGCCCGGGCGCATGGTCCGGGCCTTGGCAATCAGATCCTCCGATGATCCGACCAGCGCCAGCGGTACGTTGAGCTGGCGCGCCGTCTCGCTGATCTTGGCGCCGAAGAACAGATCGTTCGTTGCGGCGATAACGCCGGCCATAATCCTTCCCGCCAAGCGAGCTGCCTATTCTTCCTTCTTCAGGACCTTGGGCACCTCTGGAGCCCTGAGCCGGTGCGGTGACTGCAGCCCCGAGCCGAGCAGGGGCCGGACGTAGAACAGGAAGGCACCGGTCACGTCGTTGCCCTCGTCGTTGATAAACTCGTCCGGCATGGTCCGCGTCTTGGCGGCGATCTCGTCCAGGGGGGTCATGCGGTAATCCACGGAGTAGTTGCCGGTCCGGTGGATGGTGACCGAGCCGTCCATGTTGTGCCAGAGGGCGAACTGGACCGCCCGCTCTCCCACCTCGCGGGACTCGTGCTGATCCACGTCCGACACGCAGCCGAAGAACGATCGCTGCAGATACCCGAACGTGTCCGACCGGATCCGCTTGATGCTGAGATGTTGCTTTACCTGCTCGGCCAGGAGATCCCCCAGGGCCCCCGTCCCGGAGAGCTGGACGTTGCCGTGGGCGTCCTTCTCGACGCGGTCCAGCAGCTTGGCGATCATCGGGTTGCCCTGCGCGTCCACGATCCCCTCGGACACCGCCAGGACGCAACGGCCGAACCGGTCGTAAACGGCCTTCACGTCCTTGAGGAACTTGTCCACGCTGAACGGGCGCTCCGGCAGGTAGATCAGGTGCGGCCCGTCGTCGGGGTACTTCCGGGCCACGGCCGAGGCGGCGGTGAGGAAGCCGGCGTTCCGGCCCATGACCACCGCGATGTACACGCCCGGCAGGGCGGCGTTGTCGAGGTTGGCCCCGATAAAGGCCTGGGCGACGAACCGGGCCGCCGAGCCATACCCCGGCGTGTGGTCGTTCACCACCAGGTCGTTGTCGATCGTCTTGGGGATATGGACGGCGCGGAACTCGTACCCGGCCTTCTCGGCCTGCTGGTTCACGATCCGCACGGTGTCCGCCGAGTCGTTGCCCCCGATGTAGAAAAAGTAGCGCACGTCGTGGGCCCGCATGACCCGGAACATCTCCAGGCAGTACTTCTCGTCCGGCTTGTCCCGGGTGGAGAACAGCGCCGAGGCCGGGGTCATGCCCACCTGCTCGAGGTTATGGGTCGTCTCCTGGGTGAGGTCCAGAAAGTCCTCGTTGACGATCCCGCGGACGCCGTGGATGGCCCCATAGACGCTGGTTACCTGCGTGAACTTCCGCCCCTCCAGGACGACGCCGACCATGGACTGGTTGATGACGGCGGTGGGGCCGCCGCCCTGGGCGACCAAGACCTTCCCTTGCAGTTTCATCCGATCCTCCTGAGCCCCCTTCGCTGTGGATCCGAGAGTGAGCCCGCCGGCGCCAGAGGCACCTGCGTTCGACTGATACTAGCATGCTGACGAAAAACCGGTAAAGGGGAAAGGTCCGAAGAGTCCTCGCCGCGAACAAGGCCGAACCGGACGTCAGCCCAGGGGCTCCCGTCCGCGGAAAAAGGGAACGGCTATTTCGCCAGCACCCGCGAGAGTTCGAGGAGGTGGAGGTCCAGGGGCTTCTTCTTTCCGACGATCTCGCGGAGGGGGGTGGTGATCACGTCGCCCTTGACGAGGCCGACGAGGACCCCGGATTCCCCGCGGGCGAGGGCCTCGGTCGCGCCCGCACCGAGCCGGGTGGCCAGGATCCGGTCGAACGCCCCGGGCGCGCCGCCCCGCTGGACGTGGCCCAGGGTGGTGACCCGCAGGTCGAAGCCGAGTTCCTCCCGGTGATCGCGGAAGTGGGCGGCCATCGCCTCGGCGTTGTACTTCGCCCCCTCGGCCACCACGATCAGGCCGTGCGGCTTTCCCCGCTCGTAGGCCGTGCGAAGCTCTTTCGCCACCGCATCTGGATCCGTCTCGAGCTCCGGGATCACCACGGCCTCGGCGCCGCCGGCGATCCCGGCCATCAAGGCGAGATACCCGCAATCCCGGCCCATGACCTCCACCAGGAAGGCCCGCTGGTGCGAGGAGGCGGTCGTCTTCAGCCGATCAATGGCCTCCAGGGCGATGTTCAGGGCGGTATCCACGCCGATGGTGATGTCCGAGCCGAACAGATCGTTGTCGATCGTCGAGGCGACTCCGACCACCGGGAAGCCCATCTGGAAGAGGCAATCGGAGCCGGTCTGGGACCCGTTCCCTCCGATGACGACGAGGGCCTCGATCGCCCGCTCCCTCAGGTGGCGGATGGCGGTTCGCCGTCCAGCCTCCGTCTCGAATTCCTGGCTCCTCGCGCTCCCCAGCATGGTGCCGCCCCGCTGGAGGATGCCGCCCACGTCGCGCGCCGTGAGCGACTCCATCACCCCCGAGATCAGGCCGGCGTAGCCGTTGCGGACACCGAAGACCTCCCATCCCCGATCGAGCCCTGTGCGCACGACCGCGCGAATGGCGGCGTTCATCCCCGGCGCGTCCCCTCCGCTGGTCAGGACGGCGATCCGTTTCATGGTGGGTCTCCTCGGAATGCAGTGACGGGTGCCCAAAAAGCCCGCCTGAGCCTATGCGCCCGCCCTGTATCTGTCAAGGCTCCGGCGCCTCGGAGGGCATATTTCCGTCCCGGCGGCGCTGGATGCCGGGATGCTGGGGAGGGGCGCATTCATCGAGCGGCTGCGTGCGGAGGAGGCGGGCTTCTTGAGCGAGGATTTCCGAAGAACCTTCAACGGGCAGGACATAGCTCAACGCGCCTTAGAGCCAGTCCCGCATTACGCGGCGTCATCCGTCTGGAACTGCTCGAAGGTCTTCCCCTGGCCCGGCAGGATCATCACGCTCGGACCGGTCGGGATCGTGGCGCAGGCGCTCAGCCCGACCACGGCGAGGAGGGGAAGCACCCTCCAGATCAGGCGCATGTCCAACCCCCACTCACGGGGCTGGCGGGTTTACGGGCGGGACGACCGTCATCCAGCCCGGTGGGCACTCTTTGACGTAAGGGTAGTAGCCCGCCGGGTTGGGGCAGTAGTACCAGTAATAGGGCTGTTGCGCTGGAGGCTCCTGTTCGATGTACACGGGCGGCGCCTCCGGGACGAGCATCGGCGGGGTAGCGTAATACGGGTAGGCAGGTCCCCACCACCAGGGTTCCCCCCACCAAAAGCCGGAACCGATGAAAACCCCCGTCCCGACCCCGGGGTACCCGCGGAAATGCCCATGCCAGGCGGGATGCGGTCTGCCCCTCGGATTCCCGCGGAAACCTGTATGCCAGGAGCCCCCCGGTTGGACCGCTCCATGCCCTCCCTGAGGCCCCGCGCCGCCTCTTCCTGCGAAACCAGGCCCCGCAGCCCCGAGGAGGAGGGCCGTCGTCAGAACGACTGCAGAGACAAGCCCTCTTCGCATCTTGCTTCCCCCTTCTTCGGCCTCGGCGGGCACGGCGTCGGTCTGCCCACTTTCCTCCATGGCATCACATGCCTCGTGCCGCACTCCCCTGCGCACCGAGCCGCCGAGACTGGAACATTCCGGGCGACTGTGACGGATCGCCTATCTTATAGTACCCTCGCGCGGATCAAAGAGTTTCACGCTCCCTCCTCCACACCCTTGGCTGCTGTCCCCCAAGTCCCCTTCTCCGCCCCCGTGTCCGATGGCCCCACTGGGAGGGTCTCACGCCCAGCCGACCTCGCTGCTCTGGTCACCGAAGGCCACAGTTTCCTGCCCAATCAGGTATGGAGTCTCGCATGATGATTTCAGAGGCATGGCCCGGCAATCTTCCCACAGATAAGGTATAGCAATCCTCGCGGAAACACCAGTCCGGGTCCGTGATCGGCTCAGGATACCCTGTATTCTCCCCGTGGGAGCGCATTTCTACGGGCTGGAAGCCACGATCTCCGAAGGGTGGCCACCCAGGTTGCCATGCACTGTCTGGTTCCGCGAGAGTGTTAGAATTCTCTGCGGTCAGCACCACAGGTGGGGGGTTCTTGAGGCGACGATGAACGCACGCGGGATAGAGGCACTAGGCTCGCCAGCGGAGGGCACCACCCAGCGAGCCGGATCCTGGCGCGCCCCACAGCAACTCGCGCATTCGAATGATCTCACCCCTCGCGTTTCCGGTTACGTGGGGCTTGCACCGCCGTGCTATGGTCTGTCACTCTCACCGTCTAAGTCCGCGCCACTCTGGGTATCCCTCGTGATGTTTCCGTTGACACCCTTTCGCAGCGGGCAGTATACTGCGACGGCTGTGGGGCGGCCGGATCCCCGCTGTGGTGGTCCGTGTCGCCCTTTTGCTCTCGGCAGCACCCGCGCGATGGAGGGAAGGGCGTGGAACGAAATCTGGCCATGGATGTGGTCCGGGTGACCGAGGCGGCCGCCTTGTCTTCAGCCAGGTGGATGGGGCTGGGGAACGAAAAAGCAGCCCGGCAGGCGGCGGTGGACGCCATGCGGCTGGCCCTGGATGCGGTGCCGTTCTGCGGAACCATCGTGATCGGCGAAGGCGATCGGGACGTGGCGCCGATGCTCTTCATCGGCGAGCGCATCGGCAGCGGCGACGGCCAGGCACTGGACGTGGCCCTGGACCCCCTGGAGGGAACGAAGATTGTGGCCCAGGGTCGGGCCAACGCCATGGCGGTAGTGGCCATCGCCGAGCAGGGCGGCTTCCTGCACGTGCCGGATACCCACATGGAGAAGATCGCCGTGGGCATGAAGGCCAAGGGCGCCGTGGACTTGAACCTGAGCCCCGAGCAGAACCTTCAGAACATCGCCGATGCCATGAAGTGTTACGTCGAGGACCTCACCGTGGTGGTCCTGGACCGACCGCGGCATGCGGAGCTGATCCGCTCGGTCCGCGAGGTGGGGGCGCGCATCAAGGTGATCCAGGACGGGGATGTCTCCGCGGCCATCGCCACCGGGTTCCCGGATACAGGGGTGGACGTCCTCATGGGGACCGGCGGCGCGGCCGAAGGGGTGCTGGCCGCCGCGGCGCTCCAGTGCCTGGGCGGCGACATGCAGGGGCGCCTGCGGCCGCGCAACGAAGAGGAGGTCGAGCGAGCGCGGCGGATAGGTATCAAGGACGTGGACCAGGTCTACGGCATCGGGGACCTCGCCAGGGGCGCCGACATCATGTTCGCCGCCACGGGGGTGACCGACGGGGACCTGCTTCGCGGGGTCCGGTTCTTCGGTGGCGGGGCGCGAACCCACTCCGTCGTCATGCGGTACCGGTCGGGGACCGTCCGATTCATCGAGGCCACGCACCGGTTCGACCGAAGGCCGGAATACTAGACGAATGCCGAATGCGGAATGCCGAATGCGGATTGCGGAATTCGGAATGCGGATCGAAATTCCAAGTTCGAAGTTCGAAATTCGTAATTCGCGAGGCGTGACACGGTGATCAAAGGGGTGAAGGGCGCACCGGATATCCTCCCCGAGGAGTCGGGGAAATGGCAGGCGCTGGAGGCGGTCGCCCGCGACGTGCTTGACCGCTACGGCTACGGCGAGATCCGCACCCCGGCCTTCGAGCACACCGAACTCTTCGTCCGCGGGATCGGCGAAGGGACGGACATCGTCGAGAAGGAGATGTATACCTTCGAAGATCGGGGCGGGGAAAGCCTCACGCTAAGGCCCGAGGCCACCGCATCGCTCATGCGGGCCTACATGGAGCACAACCTGGGCGCCAAGAACAGCCTGGTGAAGTTCTACCTCATCGGGCCCATGTTCCGGCACGAGCGACCCCAATCCGGCCGCTTTCGCCAGTTCCACCAGATCGACGCGGAGGCCGTGGGATCCCCGGGACCGGCCGTGGACGCCGAGGTGGTGGCCTTGCTCCACCACCTGCTGGACGCCTGGGGGCTCCAGGGTATTTCCTTGCATCTCAACAGCATCGGGGATCCCAACTGCCGGCCGGCCTACCGGCAGGCGTTTGTGGATTATGCCGAGGCTCACCGGAGCGGGCTGTGCCCGGACTGCCACGTGCGCCTCACGAAGAACCCCCTGCGAATCCTGGACTGCAAGGTGCAGGCCTGCCAGCAGATCGTGGCCGGCGCGCCCACGATCGCGGCCTATCTGTGCGCGCCCTGCCGCGATCACTTCGCCACGGTGCGGCGCCTGCTGGATGGGCTCAAGATCGGGCACACGGTGAACGAACGTCTGGTGCGAGGGCTCGACTACTATACCCGGACGACCTTCGAGTTCCTGAACCCGGCATTGGGTTCGCAGAACGCCGTGGCGGGCGGCGGGCGTTATGACGGCTTGGTGGAGGAGATCGGGGGCCCGCCGACGCCGGCCATCGGCTTTGCCATCGGGGAAGAGCGGATTCTCGCCTCGCTGGCGGCAGGGCAGGCCCGGCAAGAAGCGCCGAGCTATACGGGCGTGTATGTGGCCACGGCCGGAGCAGAGGCCTTTCCCGCCGCCTTCGATCTCGTCCAGACGCTGCGGAGACACGGGCTGCGCGCTGCCGTGGACCTCGAGGGGCGAAGCCTGAAGGGCCAGTTGCGGCAGGCCAACAAGGATCGATGCCGGTACTCGGTGATCCTGGGAAGTGACGAGCTCGCCCGGGGCGAGGCGACGCTGAAGGACATGGTCTCCGGGGAACAGCGGGCCGTCCCCCTCGGCGAGGTGGTGGATCGCCTGACCAGGCTGCCGGAGCGGGAGTTCGTCTGATGACGGACTGGGCGCGGAGCCTGTATTGCGGCGAACTGCGGGCCGCCCACGTGGGCCAGGCGGTTACCTTGAACGGCTGGGTGGACCGCCGCCGCGACCTGGGGGGGCTCATCTTCGTGCACCTCCGCGACCGGGAGGGGGTCGGCCAGGTCGTCTTCAATCCCGAGCGGTTCGCCGCCGCCCACGAATGCGCGAAGGCCATGCGCCCGGAGTATGTCGTGGCCGTCCGCGGCGAGGTCTGCCGCCGACCGCCGGGCACCGAGAACACGGACCTCGCCACAGGCGAGGTGGAGGTGGTGGCGCACGAGGCGATCATCCTCAACGACGCCAAGACGCCCGTCTTCCCCATCGAGGACGAGACCGACGTCGCCGAGGACATCCGCCTGACCTACCGGTACCTGGACCTGCGGCGGGCGCCGCTCCAGCGGAACCTGCGGCTGCGGCACCGGTTCTACCAGGTGACGCGCCGCTACCTGGACTCCCAGGGGTTCGTCGAGGTGGAGACCCCCGTCCTCACCAAGAGCACACCCGAGGGGGCCCGCGACTACCTGGTGCCGAGCCGTGTGAACCCGGGCGAGTTCTTTGCGCTGCCCCAGTCTCCGCAGATCTTCAAACAACTGCTCATGATCTCCGGCTTCGACCGGTACTTCCAGCTCGTGAAGTGCTTCCGGGACGAGGATCTTCGCGCCGATCGCCAGCCCGAGTTCACGCAGATTGACATCGAGATGTCCTTCGTGGATCGGGAGGCGGTCCTCTCCACCATGGAGGGGCTGGTCGTCGAGATCTTCAAAGAGATCAAGGGAGTGGATCTCCCCCGACCGTTCCCGCGGCTCACGTACCATGAGGCGATCCGGCGCTTCGGCCTGGATGCGCCGGACACCCGGTTCGGCCTGGAGCTCCAAGACGTGGGAGACCTCTTCGCAGGGACCTCGTTCCGCGCCTTCGCCCAGCCGCTCGATGCCGGGGGGCGGGCCATGGCCCTGAATGCCAAGGGGTGCGGCGACTATTCCCGGAGTCAGCTCGATCAACTCGAGGAGTTCGCCAAGGGGTTCGGCGCGAAGGGCCTCGCCTGGTTCAAGATCGGCCCCGACGGTGTCCAGTCGCCCATCGCCAAGTTCCTGGGGCTAGACGTCGTGCAGCGCTTCCGCGAGCGAATGGGCGGCGAAGAGGGGGACCTCTTGCTCCTCTGCGTGGATCGGCCCAAGCCCGCCGCGGACGTCATGGGGCGGCTCCGCCTCCGCTTCGGTCAGGAGCTGAAGCCGATCGATCCCGAGGCGCTGGCGATCACATGGATCACCGACTTCCCCTTGCTGGAGTGGGACGAGAAGGAAAAGCGCTGGTCGGCCATGCACCATCCGTTCACGTCCCCCGTGGACGAGGACATCCCGCTGTTCGACACCGATCCCGGGAAGATCCGCGCCAAGGCCTACGACCTGGTCCTGAACGGGGCGGAGGTCGGCGGGGGCAGCATCCGGATCCACCGGCGGGAGGTCCAGAACAAGATGTTCCAGGCCCTGGGGATCGGCCCGGACGAGGCGCGGGCGCGGTTCGGCTTCCTCCTCGACGCCCTGGAGTACGGGACGCCGCCTCACGGCGGGATCGCCTTTGGCCTGGATCGGCTGGTGATGATCCTGACGGGGGCGCAATCCATCCGCGACGTGATCGCCTTCCCCAAGACGCAGCGGGCGCAGGATTTGATGTGCCAGGCCCCCTCGCCGGTGGACCCGGCCCAGCTCAAGGAACTCCACATCAAGCTGGACCTCGCCTGACCCTGCGAATCCCTCCATGGCCTCCGAGCGCCGCAGGGTTCCGGGGTCCGTGGTGCCTCTGCTATATCGAACCAAGTTCACGCTTTCCGTGTCCCCATCGTCCCCGTGCTAATGCTGCTTGAGCTCGGTGTCTGGTTCTCTCCAAGGTGAGGCTGAGGGTGGGGAGGTCTGCAAACAATCCTCTTGCGCTGCGAGGAATTCCTAAATACGATCGGCGCAAGAATGTGCACTGCGTTTGTCCTCGCGTCCGAGGTCAAGGAACCAGAGAATGGCAATCAGCCTCGATGTGGATCGCATGAGGACTGCTGTTCGCGCCTCGCGCTTAGAATAGCAGCGCCACGCGCTCGAACGCATGATGGAGCGAGATATCCGACGATCCGACGCATTGGATGTGCTTCTCTCTGGCGAGCCGATTGAGGATTATCCCGACGACCAGTCATTTCCATACCCTCCTTCGTCCCGCGGAGTTGAGAAGCTTGATTGCGCAGAATGTGCGTGTTACGAAATCCCGGTAGTCCCCGCCATGAGGGCGTCGTGGCAATTTGAACCTTGGCCGGAGGACACCGATGCCGGAGCTCAACATGAGTGTCCCGCACCGTCTCTCACAAGACGAGGCCTTGAGGCGTATCCAAGGCCTGCGGGGGGAAGTCAAGACTCAATTCGCTGGCAAGATCAGCAACCTCCACGAAGACTGGAGCGGGAGCAGTGGCACTTTCAGTTTCTCTGCCATGGGATTCCCCGTTTCCGGGACGCTGGCCGTGAGGCCGTCGGAAGTGGAGCTCTCCGTCGATCTCCCTCTCGCCGCAGCTTTCTTCAAGGGGAAGATCGAGGCCACGATACGGGAGCGGGCAGAAGCGTTGCTCGCCTAAGAAGTTTTCCGACGATAAGGTGCCCAGCGTCCCGGTTGACCCCTCTTGAGGATTGGCTGCAGAGAATGTGCGTGTTACGAAATCCAAGAAATCATTGAGGTCCGCGCACAGACCTTCGGGGTTATGGTGCAAAGGGGGGACAAGACCAAAGCATTGCAGGACCCGTCGGTATTGTCGAGAGGCGGTTCTCGGCATAGACATGGCCGCCGCGTTCGACTGGGCGGCATCCCTGCGAAATCCGTCGCTCTTTGAAGCCTGCCATTTCCCACCCACCTTTGGATTGCCGAAAATTCCCCGGGAGGTCCGGCCTCCTCCGCCTATGACCGCCAGTCGAATGCTTATCTCGCCCTTGCACTGCTGCACGTCGAGTGCGGGCGCTTTCTGAGATGCGTTTTGAATGTCTGTGGGCCCGCAGGAGGAATAGCCGGGCGGGGGCAGAGACTGATAATCCTATGTGGACAGGCGCTCAGGCGCGGGGGTGGTGCTTGTCGTAGATGGCCTTCAGGTGGGCGCGGGAGAGGTGGGTGTAGATCTGGGTCGTGCCGATGTCGGCGTGGCCGAGCATGAGCTGGACCGAGCGCAGGTCCGCCCCCCGCTCCAGCAGGTGGGTGGCGAAGGAGTGCCGCAGCGTGTGGGGCGTCACGCGCTTCGTGATCCCCGCGGCCCGGACGTACCGCTTCAGGAGCTGCCAGAACATCTGGCGCGTCAGCCCGTGACCGTGCCGTCCGAGAAACAGGTGGGGGCTGGTGCGGCGCTTCTCCAGGCGTGGTCGCCCGTGGGCGAGATAGGCGCGCAGGCTTGCCACCGCGGCGTCCCCCAGCGGCACCAACCGTTCCTTGTCACCTTTCCCCAGGACGCGAACGACCCCGACGGCCAGGTCGGGATCGGCCAGTCGCAGGCCCACCAGCTCTGACACGCGCAAGCCGGACGCATACAACACTTCCAGCATGGCCCGGTCGCGAAGCTCCCGCGGGGTCTTCAGTTCGCGAGGAGCCAGGAGTCGTTCCACCTCCTCGCTGCTCAGGACCGTGGGGAGCCGCCGCCAAGGGTGAGGCGATTCCAGGTGGGCCGTCGGGTCCTCGGTCGCATGGCCCTCGCGGACCAGAAAGCGGTGGAACTGGCGGATGGCCGACAGGTGGCGCGCCACGGAGCGGGGGCTCAACCCCGATTCGCGGAGGGCGAGAAGGTATCGCGGCACCTCGGTCCGATCCAAGGCGGTGACGCGCTTCCGCCGGCCTTTCAGATAGCTCGCGTACCGCGCGAGGTCGCGGCGGTAGGCCTCCAGACTGTTCTGAGCCAGGCCGCGTTCCACCACCAGGTGTTCGAGGAAGCGGTCAATGTGAGCTTCCATCACGTCCGGGCTTCCGTAGGGCTGGCGGCACAGGCGCCGACCCGAGCGGCCTGCCAAGATCGGACCAGCTCCTCATACAGGTCAAGCATCGTGGCGGCGCAGGCATCCGGGGCGTACCGTGCCGCAATCCGCCTTCCCGCCTCAGCTACGCCCTGCCTTCGCTCCGGCTGTTCCCAAAGGGCCAGAGCGCTCTCTGCAAACGCCACCGGGTCCTCGGGCGTAAGGACGCCGCCCTGGCCATCGCCGAGCAAATCCGCGGCCGCGTCGGAGGTCACCGCCACCACCGGCAGGCCGGCGGCCAGGGCCTCAAGCACGACAATCCCCTGTGTCTCGGAGGTCGAGGGGAACAAGAACAGATCGGCCGCCTGGTAGTAGTCGCCCACCGCCTCGTGAGGAACAGCGCCCACGAACCGAACGCGACCTCTGATGCCCAAGGAATGGGCCAGCCGTTCGAGGCGCTGACGGTCATCGCCCTCGCCCACCAGGACCAGCCGGGCATTCGGGAGATCCGGGAGGATGTGGGCGAATGCCGAGAGCAGGAACCCTTGATTCTTCTCCTTCGCCAGACGACCGACAGCGAGGCAGAGTGGGGTTCCCTCGTCGAGGCCGAGGTCTTGGCGGCAGGTCATCCGACGTGGGGCCGTAGAAGTCATGGGAAGGGGGACGCCCGTGGGGACGATCGCGATCCGGGTCTGCACCCCCTGGGCGCGGAGGGCGCCAACGACAGCGGGCCCGGGTGCCACCACCAGGTCGGCGCGATCGGCGAAGGCTGCGGCCTGCCGGATTGCCAGTCGAGCCACGAGGCGGGTGGGGCCGGGGACATAGTGGGCGTAACGGTCGTAATGGGTGTGGTAGGTGAAGACGAGCGGCCGCTTCGACCGGCGGGCCCACCGGGCCGCCGCCGCTCCGAGGAGCAGCGGGTGCTGGGCGTGAAAGACATCCAACTGGAGATCCGCCACCGCGCTCGCCACGCCCGGCCACCAGGCCACGGGAAGGACGTAGGCGTGATGGGTCAGGGCACGGATTCCCGGCACGCGGAGGACGCCCTCCTCGCGACCAGGCACGCGGGGGTATCGCGGCGCCACGACGGTCACAGCGTGGCCTGCCCGGCGGAATGCCTGGGCAAACGTTTCCACCGAGGTCGCCAAGCCGTTGACCAGCGGGCGGTAGTTATTCGTGAAGAGCCCGATCCGCATCGTCCAGCAGTCAGCTGTCAGCAGTCAGCGTTCAGCTTTTGGCTGAGGGCTGAGGGCTGACGGCTGAAGGCTTGCCAGGTCATTTCCTGGTGACCGGCGTATGTGTGATGGGAAGACCCAGGGCCAGCTTGCCCTGCGTGTACAACTGGGCCGTGGCCATGAGGAAGTAGTTGTGCAGGTTGATGGGCGTGAATACCAGGCGGAACCACTCCATGAATTTGCGCGTTGAGCGCCAGCGCCGGGGTGCCTGATGATGGATGATCGGCTTCAGCGTGTGGGGAACCACCACCATGCCGAGGAGCATGGACGAGGTGAGGACAATGGTCTGGAAAATGAGGTTGAAGGCCGCCATGGGACTCACGCACAGGCTCTTCCCAGCCAACTTCAGGGCCAGGACGTCCGGCGACAGGAACACCGGCACCGGCCAAAGATCGCGCACGCACGGGCTGATCCAGGAGATCAGGATGAGCTGGGCCGGCAAGAGCACAGTGAGCGGCGGCATGGCATTGGCGAGAAGCGCTCGGAGTGCCTGGAACGCCTTGGCTCTGAGGAGAGGCATGCCCGGCGCGCAGAATTTCCGCTGGTATCGGACGACGAACTTGAAGTCGACGGCCCCGCGTGCCCAGCGGGCGATCTGCCCCCAGGACTCCCGGGTGGTGAGCGGCGCCTGGCCCCAGGTCGGCATCTTCATCGGCGCGACACGGTAGCCCTCCATCACGACCTTGTACCGGAACTGCATGTCCTCGTTGTGGCGGTTGGGCTCGAAATAATCCACGGCCCGGAACGCCTCGAAGTCCATGCTAGTCCCCGGACCCAGGACCAGGTAGTCGCCCTTGGTCTGCATCTTCCCCATCTGGTAGAGCACGAAGCCGGTGTTGTGCAGCCGGGGAAGCATGGGGACCTTCCAGTAATTCGCGGTGTAGGTAGTCAGGGACTGCAAGACCACACCCCGGATGCCGCGCGCCGGCGCCTGGGCGTCTTCCTCACGATGCGTCCACTCGCGGAAGGGCAAGTCCTGCGGGTGCAGGATGGTGTCGGCGTCGATGATGAGGATCTTGACGCCGCCCATAGGCACCGGGAATGTCCCGTCGGCGATGCGTCCCGCCAGATGGCGCCCGGCCGTGGTTACGGACGTCGCCTTGCACTTCACCGGCAGGCCTTCCGTGGGGTAGATGAAGGGCTCGACCCGCATGCGGCGCTCGAAGATCGCGACCACGTCCTCCAGCTTTTCTAACGTGATGCGATCTTCCGCCTCCACGATGGGGACGAGCGTCACCAGGGACTTCGGGTAGTTCAGCCGTTCCACCGACAGGAATGACTGGAACAGGACATGCCGGTTGCTCTCGTGCTTGAGGGGCATGAAAATGACGTAATGGCTGAGGGGGACCCCCTGGGAGCGGAGTCGGCCCAGCCAGTCCACTTCGAGATTCTGGAGGATGGCCTGCCGGGTTTTGTGGGCCCGGACCATGTTCACGATCAGGAAGCCGATCCAGAACGAGATGAAGGCGAAGCGGAACACCTCGGCCGGGAAGGGATCCCGCAGGAGATACCGCAGGAGGGGGTATACCGACAGGAGCAAGAGGGTGGTAAGGAATGGGGCGACCTCCAGCAGACGATCGATGCCCGGCTGGAGGACTGAATTCTGGAACCGCTGGTACCAGCGCCGGACGCAAAAAAAGGCCCGCCCGTTCTCCTCCGGCTGCGTCGGGCGAGCCATGGTGGAAGCGTCCGAGGCCCCCTCGGCCTCGGCGATGGTCGCACCCATGGCCATACTCCACTATCCCCGGGGGGCTTCCCTCCCGGGTGAATCAAGCATGATTGTCACCGGCCCATCGTTGACCAGTTCCACCTGCATGACGGCTTGGAATCGGCCAATGACAATCATTATTCCATAGGAGGCGAGAATGTCAACGAATTTCTCGAACAACGGACGGGCTTGACCCGCAGGTGCGGACGCATCGAAGCTGGGCCGCCGGCCTTTCCGGGCATCGCCGTACAGGGTGAACTGGGAAACGGCCAAAGCTTGCCCCCCGACATCCAGCAGCGAACGGTTCATCTTTCCCGCGTCGTCCTCGAAGATCCGAAGGTAGGCGACCTTCTCGGCCATCCATGTCAGGTCGGCGTCATCGTCCCCGGCCTTGAAGGCGACGAACAACAACAGGCCGGGCCCTATGGATGCCACCGTCTCCCCGTCAATATGAACCGCCGCCCGGGCAACGCGCTGGACCAGGACCCGCATATCGCCCCCTGTCTCGTAGCGTCCCGAGGGGTGACCCCAGGGGCGGCGAGATACTCTGCGAATTGCTTGGACGGGAGACTACAGGATCTTCTCCATGATGATGGTGTCCACCCACTTCCCATCCAGGAGCCCCTGCTCTTTGTATATCCCGACCGTACGGAAGCCGCACTTCTGGTAGAGAGCCATCCCTCCCGCGTTCCAGGGAAAGGCGGCGAGGACCAACTTGTGATACCCGAGCTGTTTCGCCCGGGCGATCAGGGCGCGGAGGAGGGCGCCGCCCACACCCTTCCCGCGCCAGGCGCGCTCCACATACACTGAGAAGTCGGCGACAAAATCGTAGGCCTTCCGCGGGTTGAACTGGTTCAGGCTGCCCCAGCCCACGATTGCCCCGTCCCGTTCCGCCACCAGCACCGGGCGGCGCGGCCCCCGGGCGGCGAGCCACTGCAGCCGCTCCTCCGGAGTGCGTTCCTCGGTCTCGAGCGTGGCGATCCGGTCGATGATTCCCTGGTTGTAGATTGCGGCGATGGCCGCGGCATCGCTCGGCACTGCATCGTGGATCTTCGGGGCATCCAGAGCCATAGATTCTCCTGTCGCCTGTTGGAACGGCCGGGATGCACGGTCAGGAGGCGCGGTCCGGATAGTTCGAGACTTCGATCAAATTGCCGTCGGGATCCCGGATGTAGATGGATTCGATGGGCCCCACGGCCCCCGATCGCCTCACCGGCCCTTCGATGACCTGAACGCCGCAGGACCGGATGTGATTTACGACCTGCGGCAGGGGGACTTCCGTGACGAAGCACAGGTCGCCCGAGCCGGGGGTGGGCCGCAGGGCCTTCGGCTCAAACTCCTTCCCGCGCTCGTGCAGGTTGATCTTCTGCCGGCCGAATTGCAGCGCCTTCCGCTCGCCGCCGAAGGTGACAACCTGCATCCCGAGAACGCGCGAGTAGTAATCACAGGTCGCCGCGATATCGCGCACGGTCAGAACCAGGTGATCGATCCGCTCAATCTTCACGGCAGCTCCTCTCGACCCCCGGCGACCTCGGCGATCACGCCCGCGTCTCTTCGTCGCCCGAATCAGCGATCACGGCGTTCGCCTCGATCTCCACCAGGATCTCGGGGGCGATCAAGCGATTCACCTCGACCATGCTGGTGGCCGGCCGGATCTTTCCGAAGACCTCGCCATGCGCTCTGCCCACCTTCTCTCAGTCGTCAATGTTCGTGACGTACATCCGCGTGCGCACGACGTCGTTCAGGCTGGCCCCGGCCGCGTGCAGCGCCGCCTCGATGTTCCTCAGGGCCTGGACCGCCTGGGCGTAGGCGTCCCCGCGGCCCACGATCTTGCCGGTTGCATCCGTGGCGGTGGTGCCGGAGACGTACACCATGGATCCGATGCGGACGGCCCGCGAGTATCCCACGATGGGTTCCCAGGGCGTTCCGGTGGCGATGTTCTTCCTCCGCATCCTACGATCCCCTCCCGCCAGGTCGGTCATCGTGTTGAGTTGCATCGTCGTGCCTTGCCGTCGGCAAAGCCGGGCCCCCAGATATTCTCAAAGCTTTGCCGGAAAGGCAAGACGACTTCCAGCGCCGCGTCCGGCACTTCAAATCTTCAAGCTCTTGGGTGGGGGTCACACTCCCGCTCAAAAAGCATGTTGACGTGCGCAAGCGTCTGTCCCGCCGCCCGGCCTGAGGGGACGAGAGGACGACCGCGGCCTCCGCCTACGGGCTTGGCCAGGTTATGCGTGCCGTTCACTCCGGGTTCACATCCCCCTACATATTCACAACTCGGGTTGACAGCGTGGATAGCCGGGATTAATATATGCGCTGATCCGCATATGTTGTGAGGCTCGACTCCGATGAAAACCATGTGCCGACTCTTGGCTGTTCTGGCGGACCCCACCCGGCTGCGCCTCGTCCGCTTGCTGCTCCGCCAGGAGTTGTGTGTCTGTGAGTTGGTGGACGCACTACGCATGCCCCAGTACAAGGTGTCACGCCACCTGCGCCAGATGCGGGCCATCGGGCTGGTCGAGGCGAGGCGGCGCGGTCGGTGGATGCACTACCGGATCGGCGGGGTCGCGGCCCCGAGCGGCGTCCACCAGGCCCTGCTGAAGGTCCTGGGCGCGCACCTGAGGGATCTGCCGGACGCGAAGCGGGATAACGCGCGCCTGCGGCGGCGCCTGGCGCTCCGCCAGGCGGGGCGGTGCGTCGTGGGGCAGAGGTAACTCTGGCGTTTGTCGAAGCCTGGCCGTCGGCATCCCGGTACGGACGTCCCGGCAGTGAGGCACGCGAAGCCCCATCCTTTCTCTCAACGAAGGAGGTTCCGGATGACCCAAGGGGTTGCCAAGAGGCTCTCGTTCCTCGACCGGTACCTGACCCTGTGGATCTTCCTCGCCATGTTTGTCGGCGTGGGCCAGGGATATCTCTTGCCCGACAGCATTACCTGGATCTCGGCGTTCCAGGTGGGGACGACCTCGATCCCGATCGCGCTCGGCCTCATCCTCATGATGTACCCACCGCTCGCCAAGGTGAAGTACGAGGAGATCGGGCGGGTTTTCAAGGATGTCCGGGTCCTTGCGCTTTCTCTCGTCCAGAATTGGATCATCGGCCCGATCCTGATGTTTCTCCTGGCAATCACGTTTCTCCGCGACTACCCAGAGTACATGGTCGGGCTCATCCTGATCGGTTTGGCGCGCTGCATCGCCATGGTCATCGTCTGGAACGATCTGGCGAAAGGCGACACCGAGTACTGCGCCGCCCTCGTGGCCTTCAACGCCATTTTCCAGGTGTTGTTCTTCTCCGTGTATGCCTATGTCTTCATCACCGTGCTGCCCACCTGGCTCGGGCTGCGGGGTGCGGTGGTAGACATCTCCATCCGCCAGATTGCGGAGAGCGTGTTCATTTACCTCGGCATTCCCTTCATCGCGGGAGTGATCACCCGATTCAGCCTGATCGGACTCAAGGGAAAAGCGTGGTACACGACGCAGTTCATCCCGCGCATCTCCCCCCTCACGCTGATCGCGCTTCTGTTCACGATCGTCGTGATGTTCAGCTTGAAGGGGGAATACATCGTCCGTCTGCCCTTGGATGTTCTGCGGGTTGCCCTTCCCTTGCTGATCTACTTCGTGGTGATGTTTCTGGCCTCGTTCTACATCAGCCGGAGGTTTGGGGCGGACTACGCGAAGAGCGCGTCTTTATCCTTCACGGCCGCCAGCAACAACTTCGAACTGGCCATTGCGGTGGCGGTCGGCGTGTTTGGGCTGAATTCCGGGGCTGCCTTTGCCGCCGTCATCGGTCCGCTGGTGGAGGTGCCGGTACTCATCAGTCTTGTCAATGTGGCCTTCTGGTTCCAGCGGAAGTACTTCGCGCTCGCGCCGAAAGTTCAAAGGGCAGTGGCCTCTCGCTGACGCTCGCCCTGGTGAGCGCCGCGCATCGGGGAGGGGAGTATGCCAGGTCCGGTCAGGGTGATGTTCGTTTGCACCGGCAATTCTGCGCGCAGCCAGATGGCCGAGGGGTTTGCCCGCCATATCGGCCGGGGCCGGATAGAGGCGTGCAGTGCGGGGATGGAGCCAAGCCAGTTGAACCCGTTTGCCGTGGCCATCATGCAGGAGAAGGGGGTTGACATCTCGGGCCAGCGGTCGAAAGGGTTTGACGAGGCGCTGGCCCGAAGCATGGATCTGGTGGTCACTGTCTGCGGAAACGCAGACGAGCGATGCCCGGTCCTGCCGCCGGTGGTGAAACGGCTGCACTGGCCGCTCGAAGATCCAGCCGCGGCGACGGGCAGCGACGACCAGATTCTGGCGACGTTCCGAGAGGTCCGGGACGAGATCGAGGTGAGGGTTACGGAGCTTGTGCGCCGGCTCGTTCCTGCCCCCGTAGGCTCGTAAGTTCGTCTGCTGAGGTGGTCGAAGGGCCGGGCCGATTCGAGGGACCTGAGGAGTCTCTGCTTATAGGCTCCAGTACCAGGCCGCCGACGGGCCTGGCGAGGGGGAGAGGTAATGGCGGTTGCGGAGCAGGGGGTGAGCGAAATAGGACAGGCCGCGGCCGTGCGGAACAATCTCACCGGCCGATATCTGGCGGTCCTTGGCGTCGCGTTGGCGGCCTGGTGGCTGATCTACGGCCAGTTGGCGCCCATGGCCCGCTGGGCCACCTACGCGCTGCTGGGCCTGGATCAGGGCACCCATCTGGCCGGCGCCGTGGAGTTCTTCTTGTTCGACACCCCGAAGGTCCTCATGTTGCTCCTGCTGGTAGTCTTCGGGGTGGGGATTGTCCGCTCCTTCTTCACCCCCGAGCGCACGCGCAGGATCCTCGCCGGGAAGCGGGAGTCGGTGGGCACCGTGCTGGCCGGGCTGCTCGGCATCGTCACCCCGTTCTGCTCCTGCTCGGCCGTGCCGCTCTTCCTGGGGTTCGTGACCGCCGGTGTACCGCTGGGTGTGAGCCTCACGTTCCTGATCTCGGCTCCCATGGTGAACGAGGTCGCCCTGGTGCTCCTCTACGGGATGCTCGGGTGGAAGGTCGCGGTGATCTATATGACCACCGGCCTGGCCATCGCCATGGTGTCGGGGTGGACGATCGGCCGCCTGCACATGGAAAAGCACGTGGAGGAGTGGGTGTACGAAGCCCGGATGGGAGACGGGGGGCCCGAGCGGCGCCTCGACTGGGTCGCGCGAATCCGCTACGCCCTCGGTGTGGTTCGGGAGATCGTAGGTAAGGTGTGGTTCTACGTCGTCCTGGGTATAGCGGTCGGCGCGGGCATCCACGGGTATGTCCCGGAGAATTTCCTGGCAGGGATCATGGGGAAGAGCGCGTGGTGGTCCGTGCCCCTCGTTGTCCTCATCGGCGTACCCATGTACTCCAATGCGGCCGGCATGATCCCCGTGGTAGAGGCCTTGCTGGCCAAGGGCGCGGCGCTTGGCACGGTCCTGGCCTTCATGATGGCGGTGATCTCCATCTCCACCCCGGAGGCAATCATCCTGCGGCAGGTCCTCAAGCCCCGCCTGATCGCCGTGTTCATCGGGGTGGTCACCGCCGGCATCCTGATCGTCGGGTACCTGTTTAATCTGTTGCCGCTGCACGACATCGTCACGGCGGGACACTCCTTTCCCTGACGACCCGAGCCGATCGATGAGTTGTCCCTTCTGCAAGGGCATACTCCTGACGACGATTACGTGTTCCAGTTCCGAGTGCGCCCGAGGCAAGCAGCCTCAAGAGCTTCGAGGAACATCATCGCTCCACCCAACATTATGACCGGAGGCAGGAATCATGAAGATCCAGATTGCTGGACCCGGATGTCCGCGATGCCGGACGACGGAGCAGAACGTCATCAATGCGTGCGCACAACTGGACTTGGCTGCCGACATCTCGCACATCTATGACGTGAAGGAGATTGCGAAGTTGGGGGTCATGGCCACTCCTGCTGTCATCGTGGACGGAAAAATTGTGATGTCGGGCAGGGTCCCCACCGTTGGAGAGTTGAAAGCGATTCTGTCCGAGACCGGAAGCGCCAACTGAACGGGAGCGTGCCAACGCCTCTCCGGTAGGCGCACGACACCTGAAAGCGGGGGGGGCTGGGAGATCGTTCATGAACGCACTCGCGGGTAAACGATTCGGTTTCTTGGGTGCGGGGGCCATCGCCGAGGTCTTTATCCGCCGTCTTCTCGGCAGTGGAATGGCCAAGGCAGAAGACATCCTGGCCTATGACATCAAGACACCAATCCTAGAACGTCTGGCCACCACGTTTGGTGTCCGGGCCGCCCAGAGCAACAGCGAGGTCGCGGCGGGAACCGATCTGGTGTTCCTGGCCGTGCCACCCCTGGCCGCCGTGCCGGTCCTGAGAGAGGTCGCGGCTGCGTTGCGAGTTAACCACATGGTCCTTTCGTTGGCCGCCGCTGTCTCTACCGAACTCATGGAACAGGCTATCGGCAAGCCAGTACCCGTGGTGCGCCTGATTCCCAATACACCATCCTGGATCGGGGAGGGCATGAATCCGTTTTGCTTCGGAAGTCATGTCGGCCGAATGGAGGCGGGCGAGGTCCGAGAACTGCTGAAGGTATTCGGCGAGGCGAAAGAGATCCCCGAGGAGCAAATGGCGATCGCTACGGCCCTGACGGCGGTAGGGCCGACTTACGTGTTCCCGGTGATCACCGCCCTCGCCGATGCTGCCATCGCGCACGATCTGCCTCCGAACGTCGCTCTGCCCGCGGCCTGCCAGGTCGTCCTCGGGGCAGCCAAGCTCGTCGCAGAGACGGGGCGCAGCCCCAACAGCCTTTCGCTGATGATCGGCACCCACGCGCTCGACGAGGTGGTGGCGCAAAAGCTCTTCACCCAGGCCGTCGAGGACGCGCATGCCAGGATCCTGGCGGCGGAGGCCAAGGTCGCCGCGGCTGCCGCGTCGGGAAGTTGACTTGACAGAAAAGCCACGGCCCCTCCGAGTGATGGAGGGGCCGTGCCGATTTCCTGGCCGATGAGAGTTACTTCCCGGGTGCGCGCTCGTACTTCTCTTTCCACTTCTTGTTCAGATCCTCGATCCCGTCAATGTACTTGATGGTGCTCCAGGCGGCCCGGGCGGCCCCCCGCATGGCGTAGTACAGGGTCTCCATGAGCTCGTCTTCCGTAGCGCCGGCTTGCTTCGCGGCCGCGAAGCGAGCCGGCGTTCAGCTGGTACAGCCGGCTGCGGCCATGGCGGCCAGGGCGACCAACTGTGCGGTCTTCGGGTCCAACGCTCCCTCGCGATAGAATACCCCCGCAAACTCTTTCATGGTTCCCATGGGATCCTCCTCCTTTCGCTCCGGTTGGTAATCCGCGTCGCCACCGCGGGTCGAGGAATTATACTCGACTAAACCGCCATTGCAATCCTGCGTTCTCTCCTGCCGGGTCCGGGGTATTGCGAAAAGCCTTGACTCGCCCTCGGCTGATCGCTAGTGTCCAGTTTGTTCCGCACGGAGGCCGGCATGTCCGGGGAGACGGTGCTGATCGTAGAGGACGATGACTCTCTGCGGGTGGCCCTGGCCGATACCCTGAGCCGCCTGGGCTACGAGGTCATCGAAGCCGGCACCGGCACTGAAGCCTATGCGCTGGCCGTCCAGCAGCCTCCGGATCTCATCCTCCTGGACCTCGGGTTGCCGGACGTGGACGGCTTATCGGTCGCCAAGAAACTGCGCGAGCAGCGCAAGACAGCCGGCATCGTGGTGGCGGCGCTTACCGCGGAGGAGATCTCGGGCACGCGAGCGGAAGAGGTGTTCCGGCACTGCATCGGGTATATCCCCAAGCCTGTCGGCCTGGAGCGGCTCGCCCAAAACGTGGCTCTCTTTCTGCGGGTCGGCCGTCCCAAGACGAAACCTGGGAAGGCGACGGCCCCGGCCGATGATCACCCCAAGCGACGCTACCCCCGCTTCAACGTCGAGATCGGAGCGATCTGCCGATTGCGCAGCCGTGGCAGCCAGGCCGGCACGGGGAGGATTGTAGGACTCATCCGGAATCTCAGCGAGGGCGGTGTCATGCTGGAACTGCCCCAGCCGTGCGGAAAGGGAAACCTGCTCGAGATCAGCCTCCGGACCGGCGACTCCAGACTGCGTGCCGTCTCGGAGGTCGTCTGGACCGGCCCACCCGAGATGGTGGCCGGCGTGGGTCAGGTTTTCCGCCACGGTCTCCGTTTCGTCTGGATGGATCAGGAGCAGCGCAACGCTATCCGGCGATTCATCATCAAGCGGTTCACCACCTAGTCCGCAGAGGGTATCCCTCCTCTAACCACCTGGACCGTCCGTCGTTCTTACCACGTCCGTCCAGGGCATTCTTGGCTTGACACCACTGCACGGGCCGCGGCATGCATCCCTATCGCCGGGTGCCCGGCCGTGCGCCGAAGCCGTGTGGGCCGGGGCTGCACGCCCCGAAACGCAGATTCCTGACATGGAAAGGCCGGTCAAGTGAAAGGAAGAGGCTTATCCGCCCCCGCGGGGGCTTTGCCATGGGTCCGGAGAGGCAAGAGGAGGGCATGCTCAGTATGGAGGAGTACGGCGGCCCGCCGCCGCAGATGGCCCGCCGGGGACCCCATCCGCAGGGGATCCTTCCGACTCACGCCCGAACGGCGTCCCGCACAGTCCTGATCAGGGGCGGGAAGCTGTAGGTCGGGACCGAGCATCCCGGTGCCAAGATGAACTTGGTGTTGCCCGCCTGGGCGCGGGCCGCCTTGACCTGGTCGCGAATCGCTCGGGCCGAGACGTATGGAAACTTGATGTGGTCCAGGCCGGCCATCAGGCTGAGGGTGGTCCGCCGACGGACCTCGGCAATGGATGGGCCACCGTTCAGGTCGGCCCAGGATAAGGCGTGGACGGGATAATCCAGAACCTGATCAAGGTAGGGTCTCTCGCCGTGGGCATGGAGGATATGGCACTCCCCCTTGTTGCGGATGGCGTCTAACAGTTTCAGATCGAACGGCCGCATGAACCGGACGTACTGCTCGAGGGTGACGCTCTCGGCGGAGGCCGGCACCGCCAGGAAGATCCCGGCGGCCCCCTGCTCCAGGCTGGCCAGGGCGTACTGGATGAGGTTGTCGTTTACGACGTGGAGAGCGGCCTCCAGCGCCTCCGGATGCGCGGTCATCAGGGGCTCCATCGCCTCCTTGACCAGATTGCGGCACACAGTGTTCCAGGCGTTGAAAACCGTGTCCACGAAGAGGGCCTTGCCCTCGAGCGACTTGGCGATCAGCTCGATCGCCTTGAGCTGCTGGCCCAGGGGCGTCCGGGTCACGTCGAATGGGGCGAGACGTTTCAGGTCCTCCGGCGTGGCCATGACCTCCATGCCCTCCGGCATGGGGTAGTCGTAATCGTTCATCACCTTCAGGAGATCGAGGTCGTAGGCCTCGAAGAACTCCAGGTGCACCTGGGCCGTCCGCTCCGGCGAGGCGTGCTGGTTTCCGAAGTGATACCAGATGCTGGAGGGCGGCCGGTCCACCGGGTTGCCTGCCAGGGCCGCCCGCACTCGCTCGATCTTGGTCATCGGATGTCCTCCTGTGCGGTCATGGTTCCAGGTGCGGCATGCGTGCCCGTTACTTCGATCGGGTGTGAGATGATCGAGATGCGATGGGCAGGCCAGGCCCGTGGCAGAGGAGTCGGCGGATTGGGTCGGCCATAACCTATGATGCGGGACTCCTGATCTCCAGCTCTTGCCCCGGCCGGAGCCCCGCGTCCCGCGACAGGTTGTTCCAGCGGCGGAGGTCCTCCGGGGACACGGCATGGGCCCGGGCGATAGTCCACAGGGTGTCCCCCGGTTTGACGATGTAGCGCTTCCCCCCGAAGCAGCCGGCGTCGGAGAACCCGCGGCGGGCCTGGCTCCAGGGATGCTGGCCGCACGGGCCTGCTGTGCCCGGCGGATGGTCAGGGTTTGCCCCGGCCGGAGCCCCGCGTCCCGCGACAGGTTGTTCCAGCGGCGGAGGTCCTCCGGGGACACGGCATGGGCCCGGGCGATCCCGGCCAACGTGTCGCCCTTCTTCACGGTGTAGCGATTTGCCGGCGTAGGGCGAGCAGTGGAACGGCTGGCCCGCTTCGCCTCCGTCGCGTGCGCGAGGCTGCTCCCCACCGCGGAGGCGGGAAGGAGGATCGTCGCGCCCTGCCTGAGGAAGGCCTGCCGCTTGCGGAGCCCGCTCGCTTCCAGGACGACCTGGACATCCATTCCGTACCGCTTGGCGATGCCCGCCGGAGTCTCGCCCTTCCGGACCTGGTGGCGGATCCAGGTGATCCGCTGGGAGGGCGGAATTTGCTCGAGCGCTTCTAGGAATGCGTCGCGGCGACCGGCCGGGATGCGAACCGTGTAACTGGACAGGTTGGGTGGGGTGGCCCAACGGATCATTTCGGGATTCAGGTCGCGGATCTCTTCGACCGTCGTCCCGGCAGTTCGGGCGATGAGGGCGAGGTCGGTCTGGTGCCGCAGGGAGACCGTCTCCACTTCGAGCGGCTCTTCCGGGGGCGGTGAAAAGCCGTAGCGCTCCGGTTCCCGGGAGATGATGGTCATGGCCATGAAGGCCGGGACGAACAGTCGCGTCTCCTTGGGAAGGCGCAGGGACCAAAAATCCCGGGTCCTTTGGCGCTGGATCGCGGCCTGGATCTTTCCCTCCCCGGCGTTGTAGGCGGCCAGGGCCAGCGGCCAGGACTCGAAGATGTTGTACAGGTTCTTCAAGTACTCAGCCGCGCCGCGGGTGGATTTCTCGGGATCCCGCCGTTCGTCCAGCCACCGGGAGCTTCCCATACCGTACAATCGTCCCGTGGACGGCACGAACTGCCAGATCCCTGCGGCTTTCGCGCGCGAGGTCGCCCGGGGGTTGACCGCGCTCTCGATGAAGGCCAGATTCAGCAGGTCCTCCGGCAAGCCCTTCTCGCGGAAGATCTTCCGCATCATGGGGAGGTAGCGGCTGGCCCGCTCGAAAGCGCGCGTGATCACCCCCCACTTCTGGGTCTGGAAGTAGTGAACGAAGATCTTGACCTGGTCGTTGAAGACGACGGAGATATCATGCTTGCCAGTATCCGGCTCCGGCAGGGGTCTGACCTCCTCCGGTTGGGGCCCGGTCACGGCCTGCACGTCCTCTGGGGTCAGGAGGGCCGGTGCCTCCAAGGGCGGCTCCTCGACGTTCCCGGACGCGACCGGTTCGGGGGTGAGCGTCCGCGTCGGGTTCACCAGGGCGCCAAGCCACGGCGAGGGAGGATATGCCGGCAGTCGCGTCGTCTCCAGGAGCCCCGTCCCCTGCTGGCCATCGAGGTTTACGTCCAGGAGCGTTTCGAAGGCGGCATCGAATTCCCACTCAGCCTGGTCCGGGTTCCCGCGGCGCATGGCCTGGAGCCCCCGCTCGTAGTGCGAGTCGGCGCGCTGCATGGCCAGAACGAGAGGCGAGGGGGTTGGGGTCTGGACGGGGGTCGGCCGGGTGGATGAGGCGGGGGCCGCGAAAGACGGCGATTCCCCTGCGGGAAGCTTCAGCCCGGTGGGAAAATTAACCAGAACCTCACCCTGGTGGCTGGAAAAAGAACTGCCCGGTATGGGAGCCAGCGTGCAGCCGCCGATGAGTGAGATGAGGAGGCAGAAGCCGGAGATGGTCAGGGGTCCAGGATGTTGCCGAAGCCCCATCAATTTCCTCCGCGACGACCTGCCGCCGGCAGATCGACGAGGGTTGATGAATTCTATCGGGCGTCCTTGGCGGCCCCTGAACAAGCGGGCGCGAAAATCGCATTTCTTTTACCGTTTGCGTCCGTCTTTGTCAAGTTATTCGAGCGATTTGGCCTGGTAGAGGGCCCTTCTTCAATCTCATTTCGATCGCATGAGACTTGCGGATAGGGGGATACGGGCGTACGAAGCTCCCCTCCAACGGGCCCACCGGACAGAAATGGCGCGCCTCAAGCCTGGGGTGGCGGAAACGCCGGGTCTTCAGCCAAAGGCCAGCAGAGGGATAGAGCCGGCGGCGCAGGATGCCCTGCTCGATTCTCCGATTATGTCGTCGAGTCACGCACCCAGGAGAGGTAGGAGGCTGATCCTCCCACGAGGGGGAGGGCGATGACCTCAGGAACGGAATACGGGTGGAGCGCCTTAACCCGTCGAATCAAGGCGGCCAAGCGCAACCGGCGGGTCTTGATCACCAACAGGACCTCGGCGTCGCGGCAGATTCTTCCTTCCCAGCGGTAAATCGAGCTGACTCCCGGGATCACGTTCACGCAAGCGGCCAGTCGCTCCTGCACCAGGGCGCGGGCGAGCTTTTCTCCCACCGTCTGACGGGGGCAGGTCACCAGAACCACCATGGTCCCGCCGCCTCGTGAACGTACCGGCATGCCTCGCCTCCCAGGTCGGCGTTGGAATCGTGTGCATCAGGACGCGGGCATCTCGCCCACCTGCACTTTCACTGTCTGCCTGGCCTTGTCGCGCAGGATCGTGAACTCGATGCTCTTGCCGATCTCTGCGTCCCCGATGAGTCGCTGCAGTTCTCGAGGATCCTTCACCGGTTTCCCGTCCAGGCTCAGGATCAAGTCCCCGGTCTTCAGTCCCGCGGCTTCCGCGGGACTCTTGGGCATCACTTGATTCACGAGGATGCCCTCGTCGGCGCCCACGCCGAAGCTCTTGGCCAGTTCAGGAGTGAGCGACTGGATGCCGACGCCGAGCCACCCTCGCGTCACCTTTCCCTTCTTGACGAGGTCCTCCATCACCTTGCGGGCCATGTTGACAGGAATGGCAAATCCGATGCCATGGCCCGAGGCCACGATGGCCGTATTGATCCCAATAACTTCACCCCGGATGTTCAGGAGCGGTCCGCCGCTGTTCCCCGGATTAATTGAGGCGTCCGTTTGAATGAAGTTTTCATAGGCGGCGATTCCGACCTCGGAGCGACCGGTGGCGCTGATCACTCCGACCGTCAGCGTATGGTCCAGGCCAAAGGGGTTCCCGATGGCGATGGCCCATTCTCCCACGTGGAGCGCGTCCGAGTTTCCGAGGACGACCACCGGCAGGTCTTCCGTGGTTGAGACGCGGATCACGGCCAGGTCGGTCTTCGGATCGGTGCCCACGATTGTGCCCTTGGCCTCTTTGTTATTGGCAAATTTCACGGTGATCTCATCGGCGTCCTTGATCACGTGGTTGTTCGTCAGGATCAGCCCGCTCTTGTCGATGATCAGCCCGGAGCCGAGGCTGGTCTGCCGACGCTGGCGCGGCATGCCTTCGAAGAAACGATCGAAGAACTCCCGGAAGAATGGATCGTTGCCGAAGGGGCGGAACTGCTCGGTTGGGGTCCTGCCCTTGCCGGTCGTGACCGTGCTGATGTTCACCACGGCGGGAGTCACCATCTCCGCCACGCGGACGAAAGGATTCTCGGGCGGAGCGCCTCCCCCTTTGGAGGTCGGCGGGGGCGAGGGGATAGGGACGCTCCCGGCGCGGCTCGATCCTGTCGTGGACGGTCTGGTCAGGGCTCCGTGGACATAGATCCCCAGGCTGAAGAAGGCGAGTGCATACAGTGCCAGGGTCAGGACTTTGAACCATCGGCTGTTGGACATGCGAGGCCTTCCTCAAGAAGGAGGTTGACCACATTAAAGGACAGGTAGCCGGAAGTGTCAAGATAATGCACGGCCATGGCTCATCGCCGGGAGACATTTTATCCCTGGATGAAAGCATGAGAATGAGACTGGGCTGAATGGCCAGATAGCTCCACCGAATGCGCGTCTGCTTCTGAAATGGCTTCTGAAATGGCCTTGACAGGATCCGGCTCAGGTTTTATATTATCCGCCGTATGAGTTTGGAGGATTAACAGCACACAATGGTCGTTAGTTCCTGAAAGGACGTCACTCAGCCAGGAGGGTAACCGTGGGAAAAGTCATCGGAATTGACCTGGGAACAACTTTCTCTGTGGTGGCCGTTATGGAAGGCGGCGACCCCGTAGTTATTACCAATGCCGAGGGTGGTCGGCTCACCCCCTCCGTGGTCGCGTTCACCAAGGATGGTGAGCGCCCGGTTGGTCAGGTGGCCAGGCGCCAGGCCATCACCAACCCGGAGAATACCATCTTCTCGATCAAGCGGTTCATGGGCCGGCGGTATGAGGAGGTCAGCCAGGAGATCAAGCTGGTTCCCTACAAGGTGGTCAAGGCCGACAACGGGGACGTGCGGGTGGAGGCCCGTGGGAAGCAGTACTCGCCACCCGAGATCTCGGCCATGATCCTCCAAAAGCTCAAGGAGTCGGCGGAAGCGTATCTGGGCGAGAAGGTCACCCAGGCCGTGATCACGGTGCCGGCCTATTTCAACGACAGCCAGCGCCAGGCCACCAAAGACGCGGGCAAGATCGCCGGCCTCGAGGTTCTCCGGATCGTGAACGAGCCGACGGCGGCGTCGCTCGCCTATGGGCTGGAGAAGAAGAAGGACGAGAAGATCGCCGTCTTCGACCTGGGCGGCGGCACCTTCGATATCTCCATCCTGGAACTGGGCGAGGGCGTCTTCGAGGTGAAGTCCACCAACGGGGATACCCACCTGGGCGGCGACGACTTCGACGAGCGCGTCATGCGCTGGCTCGTGGACGAGTTCAAGAAGGACCAGGGGATTGATCTCAGCAAGGATCGGATGGCCCTTCAGCGCCTGAAAGAGACCGCCGAGAAGGCCAAGTGCGAACTCTCCACGACGTTGGAGACGGAGATCAACCTGCCCTTCATCACGGCCGACGCCTCGGGCCCCAAGCACCTGAACATCAAGCTCACCCGGGCGAAGCTGGAGCAGCTCGTGGAGGATCTGGTCCAGCGGACCGTCGGCCCCTGCCGCCAGGCGCTGAAGGATGCGGGGCTGGAGCCAAACCAGATCGACGAGGTGGTCCTGGTGGGCGGCCAGACCCGGATGCCCCGGGTCCAGCAGCTGGTGAAGGAGTTCTTCGGCAAGGAGCCTGACAAGGGCGTGAACCCGGACGAGGTGGTGGCCATCGGGGCCGCCATTCAGGCCGGGGTCCTGGTGGGGGACGTCAAGGACGTGGTCCTCCTGGACGTCACGCCCCTCAGCCTGGGGATCGAGACGCTGGGCGGGGTCATGACTCGGCTGATCGAGCGGAACACCACCATCCCCACGCGGAAGAGCGAGATCTTCACGACCGCGGCGGACAACCAGACGAGCGTGGAGATCCACGTCCTGCAAGGCGAGCGGGAGATGGCCAGGGACAACCGGACCTTGGGCAAGTTTCACCTGGTCGGCATCATGGCGGCCCCGCGGGGCGTGCCACAGATCGAGGTCACGTTCGACATTGACGCCAACGGAATCGTCAACGTATCGGCCAAGGACATGGCCACCGGGAAAGAGCAGGCCATCACCATCACCGCCTCCTCCGGCCTGTCGAAGGACGATATCCAGAAGATGGTCAAAGATGCCGACCGCCACGCCGAGGAGGACAAGAAGCGCCGGGCCGACATCGAGACCCGGAACCAGGCCGACAATCTCGTGTACAACACCGAGAAGATGCTGAGCGAGAACCGGGAGAAGATCCCGGTCGCGGATATCAAGCCGATCGAGGACGCCCTGGCGGAGGCCAAGGAAGCGCTCAAGAGCGAGGAGATGGATAAGATCCGCCGGGCCATGGAGACGCTGACCAAGGCCTCGCACCGCCTGGCCGAGGTGATGTACAAGCAAGCCCGGGAGAAGCAGGGGCCGACCGCGTCCGGGGAGGACAAGGAGTCCGAGGCCAAAGGTGGGGCCGCCCCCGAGGGCGAGGTCGTAGACGCGGAGTTCGAAGACATCGGCAAGAACAAGAAATGAGCCGGCGGCCGCGCATCCAGCCGGACGCGGATCGCGGCGCCTGGCGGCGTCAGAGAGGGGAACGCGCATGGCCGTGGTGAAGTGGGACCCGTTTCGCGACCTGTTGTCCATCCAGGATCGGATGAACCGGCTCTTCGAGCAGACGCTCTCCCGCTCGCGGTCGGAGGAGGGGATCGCCGCTTCCACCTGGACGCCGACCGTGGACATCTACGAAACGCCGGAGACGATTGTTCTGAAGGCGGAGTTGCCCGGTTTGTCCCGGGAGGACATCGAGATCCAGATCCGGGACAACGCGCTCACCCTCAAGGGCGAGCGGCGCTTCGCCAAGGACGCGCAGCAGGAGAACTACCTTCGGATCGAACGGGCCTACGGAGCCTTCCAGCGAAGCTTCACGCTGCCCGCGACCATCCAACAGGACAAGATTCGCGCCGTCTTCCGGGATGGCGTCCTGGAGCTGACGCTGCCGAAGGCTGAGGAGGCCAAATCGAAGAAGATTGCCATCGAGGTTCGGTGACCCCGCTTGGCGGTTCACGGCTGATCGCTGGCGGGTCGGTTAGGACTGAGGAAGAAAGGGGCGGCGTGTGGGGACGCAGTCGTGGCTGGGCCCGGGATGGAATCCGTCCGGGGACCTGACGGCCATCCAGCAAGAAATGAACCGGCTGTTCGAGAGCTTTCTGGGCCAGGGTTCCGCGTGCGTCCAGCCGGTGGAGAGGGCTTGGGCGCCGCCCATGGATGTGTGCGAGACCCCGACGGACCTTCGCGTCCTGGTTGAACTGCCGGGGATACCGCAGAATCAGATCCAGATCGAGATCGGGGAAGGCGTCCTGATAATCCAGGGTGGGCGGCACCCCGATCCGGCGTTCCGGCAGGACCAGTTGATCCGCATGGAACGGCGCTACGGACCATTTTCCCGGAGCCTGAATCTCCCCTCCATCGTAGATGCGGAGGGCGTCCGGGCGACTTATCGAAGCGGCGTCTTGGAGATCCGGCTACCCAAGCGACCGGAGGCGACCGCTCGGATCATCTCCGTGGAGACGGCCTGATGAACCAGCCGACCGGCTGCCCACGGGTGTAAGGGATGGCGACACGGGACTTCTACAGTGTCCTGGGCGTGGCACGGGGCGCCTCTGAGCAGGACATCAAGCGCGCCTATCGGAAGCTGGCGCGGAAGCACCATCCGGATGTCAATCCGGGGAACAAGGCAGCCGAGGCGAAGTTCAAGGAGATCAGCGAGGCCTACGGGGTCCTCAGCGATCCGGAGAAGCGCCGCCGGTACGATCAGTTCGGCCACGAGCCATTTGCGGCCGGAGCACAGGGGCCCCAGCCGGGCAGCGGGTTCGGGGGGTTCGATTTCGGGTCCGGCGGATTCGGCGACCTGGGCGATGTCCTCTCGGACTTCTTTGGCCAGCAGGCGCACGCCCGGGCGTCAGGACCCGGCAAGGGAGAGGATCTCCACTACAGCCTGGACATCAACTTCGAGGACGCTGTTCGTGGCCTGTCCACGGAGATCAACCTCCAGAAGCACTCCCGGTGTGACCGGTGCGGTGGCTCGGGGGCGCGACCAGGCAGCCCGTTGGACACGTGTCCTGACTGCGGGGGCAGCGGGCGACTGCGCAGCCGCGGCCTTTTGCGGGCGAGCCGGGCCTGTCCACGCTGCGGGGGCAACGGCAAGGTCAGCCGTGAGGCCTGCCCGGCGTGTGGTGGCCGCGGGCTGGCCTTCGGGACCGAGCGCATTGGCGTGAAGATTCCTCCGGGGGTGGACACCGGTTCGCGGGTGCGCCTCCAGGGCAAGGGAGAACCCGGCCGCAACGGTGGCCCGCCGGGTGACTTGTACATCATCACCCGGGTCCGGCCGCACCCGGTGCTGGAACGCAAGGGAGACAACCTCTATATGGAGGTGCCGATCACGATCACCGAGGCCGCTCTGGGCGCCCGGGTCCAGGTGCCGACGATTGACGGGACGACCGCGATGCGCATCCCCCCGGAGACCAGCAGTGGCCAGGTCTTTCGCCTGCGAGGGAAGGGGGTGCCTCACCTCAAGGGCGGCGGGCAGGGTGACCAGTTCGTGACGGTCAAGATCGTGGCTCCGCGGAATCTGGATGCACGGTCGCAGGAGCTGCTGCGGGAATTCGCCCGGCTGAACTCCAGCGATCCGCGGCGCGACCGCGACTGAGGGAATATGCCTAAGCAGAAGCGTGCCCTGTACATGATCAGCGTAGTGGCGGATATGTTCGACATCCATCCGCAGACACTCCGCGCCTACGAGCGGGAGGGTCTGCTCCGCCCGGCCCGAACCGACGGGAACACGCGACTCTATTCCCAGGAAGACCTCGAGCGGATCGAATTGATCTTGCGGTTGACCAAGGATCTGGGCGTCAACCTCGCGGGTGTCGAGGTCGTCCTCAACATGCGCGAGCGCATGAACGAGACGCAGCAGCGCATGAACGAGATGTTCCAGGAAATGCTCCGCCGGATGGAAGCGGAATTCAAGCATCTGGAACAGGAGCAGAAGAGCGCGGAGGGGCTGGTGCCGGTGGGCCGGAAAGGGATCGTCCGGCACGTCCCCATCGAGCAGGGCTGAGACGGGGTAACTAGGCAATCTGGCAACTAGGCAACCGGAAACCCAGATTGCCTGATTGCCCGAGTGCCGGATTGCCACCTGGGGCGAGGGGGCTTGACAGGGCGTGATATCCCCCGTATCCTGCCCCACATCGCGGCTGCGAGGTCCGACTGGCCGCGACGCAGTGTGAAAAGGCTTCACGGAAGGAGTTCCGACCGATGTCCAACACGCTCAAGACAACGGCCCTGTTGGCGGCGCTCACCGTCCTGTTCGTCCTGATCGGCGGGATGGTGGGGGGCGAGCAGGGCATGGTTGTGGCATTCCTGTTTGCCGGCCTGATGAACTTTGCCTCGTATTGGTGGTCCGACCGGATCGTACTGTGGATGTACGGGGCCCAGGAGGTGACCGAGGCGGACGCGCCGGAGTTTCACGCCTTGGTCCGGCGCCTGGCCCAGCGGGCGGGTCTGCCCATGCCGCGGGTCTACATCATCCCGACGGATACCCCCAATGCCTTCGCCACGGGACGGAACCCGGACCATGCGGCGGTGGCCGCCACCCAGGGTATCCTCCGGATCCTAACCCCTGACGAGCTTGAAGGGGTCATCGGTCACGAGTTGGGCCACGTCCGGAACCGGGACATCCTGATCTCCACCGTCGCGGCAACCATGGCCGGCGCCATCATGATGCTGGCGCGGATGGCGCAGTGGGCCGCCATCTTCGGAGGCGGCCGCAGCAGCGAGGATGAGGAGGGTGGGGCGGCCGGGATCGTCGGAATGGTGGTCCTGGCCATCCTGGCCCCGCTGGCGGCGATGCTGATTCAGATGGCGATCTCCCGGGCTCGAGAATACCAGGCTGATGCGACCGGGGCCCAGATCAGCCGGAAACCCCGGGCGCTGGCGGACGCTCTGGAAAAGCTGGAGCGGGCGGCCACGGCCCTTCCCCTGGATGCCAACCCGGCCACGGCTCACCTCTTCATCGTGAACCCGCTACGCGGCATGAGCATCCTGAATCTGTTCTCCACGCACCCGCCGGTCGAGGAACGGGTGGCGCGCCTGCGGGCCATGCGGATCGCCTGACGTGATACCACGAGTCCTGGAACAGCAAGGGCGCGGGCATGTTGCCCGCGGTTTCTTTTTCGCGGCGGTCCTTCTCTTGACGGGCTGCGCCTCTGCCCCCAAGGGCGAGGTGTCGATCCTGCCGAGTCCCCAAAGACAGGCCACCCACCAAGTGGTCGGGGAATCCATCGTCGCTTCCCTCGGGGGTGCGGCCGTGACGGTCCGGTGGCTCGCTGCCGCGGGGGTCGAGCAGTATTTCGAAAGCAAGCCAGGGCTCGTCTATCCGTGGCCGAGGGAAATCTGGAAGCTCGCGCCGCCCACGGTCTTTTTTCTTCGTGTCCGCAATCAGACGCCGGAGGAGATCCAGTTCGACCCCACGTTAGCCGCCCTGGTGACCCAGGACGGCCGACGCGAGCGCCCCGTTTCCTACGAGGAGATGTATCAGCGCCTGGAGGGAGCGGAGGGAGCGGGCGCACGCCTTCAGAGCCTCCAGGCGACCCTCCTCAGCCGGTTCGTGGTGATCCCACCGGGCAGCCAGCGCGAGGGCTTGTTGGTGTTTCCCGCCCTCGGCCCCGAGGCCAAGCACCTGCTTCTGGAGTTTGCCTCCTTCTATGTCGGTGGTCGCGTCGTCCCCGGCCTCTTCGAGTTTCAGGTCCTCCGCCAGCAGACGAAATAGCCAACGGCAGATTCCGGGGAAGTTCCCGAGGGGATTTTTCATCCGCAGATTCCGCAGATTACGCCGATTCAGAAAGACGGGAAGATAGTGGGGAAGGACGAGCGGACGTTCGCCATCATTGGCGCAGCAATGGAAGTTCACCGAGAGCTTGGGCCGGGATTCCTGGAAGCCGTCTATCAGGAAGCCTTCGCCAGGGAATCGGTTAAGCGGGGCATTTCATTCCGGGCCGAGGTGGAATAGCCCGTTTTCTACAAGGGCGAGCAGCTATCGACCTCGTACCGAGCGGACCTTGTGTGCTTCGATTCAATCATGGTCGAGATCAAGGCGCTGGGACAGCTCACAGGGGTCGAGGAGTCCCAAGTGATCAACTACCTCAAGGCCAGCGGTTACTCCATTGGCCTTCTCCTGAATTTCGGCGCGCGATCACTTCAACACAAACGTCTTGTCCTCTCCCCAGGGAAATCTGCGGAATCTGCGTAATCTGTGGATCATCATAGGGTCCGGGCGTTAGTCTGTGGATCGGAGCCGGGCAAGGATGGTGGAGACTTCGGCGTCGCGGATGCGCAGGAGTTTGTTGCGGGACGTCTCGCCCCGGACAATGCGAATACGGGACTGAGCGATTCCCAGCCGATCGGCTAGGAGGGTCCGACAGGCCGCGTTGGCGGCCCCCTCCACAGGCGGAACGGTCAGGCGGATGGTAATGCTCTCGGGGCCTTGGCGGTCGGATTCACCACCCGCCGCCACGACCTGATTGCGTGAGGCGCGAGGTTGGATGCGAACGGCCAAGAGAACGTCCGGGCCGTCCTGAACGATCGGCGGTCGGCCGGCCGTCACTTGGAGGGGGGCGCCGGCTTGGCCGGCTCGGCAGGGGGCACCCCAGGGGTCCCCGCCTTCGACGCCTCCGCGCGAGGCCCGGGTTGATCGGGCTGGAAGTCCAGCAACTCCAGGTGCGTCTTGAGGAGGCCTCGCAGCTTCGCAGCGAACGAATCGCGCTGTCGCACCAGCTCGGCGATCTCCGCCTGGATCTGGGCCAGCTTCCGATGCGCCTGCTCCAGCAGCCGCTCCGCCTTCAGCTCCGCCTCCTTAAGGGCGAGGTCCGCCTCGCGCGTCGCATTGGCCTTGATCTCGTCGGTCATCTTCTGCGCGGTGACGAGGGTGTTGCGTAGCGAATCCTCCCGCTCTTGGTGGACCCGCAACTGGGCCTCCAGTCGTTGGATCTGCGCGGCCCGATCGGTGGTCTCCTGTACGAGGCGGGTCATCTCTTCCGCGATCTGCTCCAGGAAGGTGTGCACCTCCTCCGGGTCCAGCCCGCGGAACTTCCTGCCGAACTCCCGTTGCGTGATCTCCAGCGGAGACAGTTCCATCAGCGCAACCTCCAGGCCAGATCCCTGAGAGAGGACACCACAAACCCCTGCACGAAGTAGATGACAAGGATGGCCACCAAAGGCGAGAAATCAATGCCCATCCGCCAGGTGGGCAAAACGCGCCGGATGGGGGCCAGGACCGGCTCTGTCGCACGGTGCAGGAACTGGACGATGGGATTCCACGGGTCTGGATTCACCCAGGAAATGAGGGCTCGGGCAATGATGATCCACATGTACGCCCAAAGCCCCATGTTCAATACCGTGGCGAGGGCGCTGAGGAAATTGCCGGCGACGAACATCAGGCGTCCTTTGGGAATCGGCCGGACCGGGACGTGGAGTTCATCGCTGGCCGAGTTCCCGCGAGCGGAGCGTGGCCGCCTCCACGGCGTTCATGAGGGTGGTTCGCAGCCCGCCCTGCTCCAGTGTGTGCAGGCCGGCGATGGCCGTCCCGCCGGGAGAGGTGACCATATCCTTCAGCTCCCCCGGGTGCTTCTTCGTCTCCAGGATCATCCGGGCCGCCCCCAAGACCGTCTGGGCAGCGAGAAGCTGCGCCACATCCCGGGACAAACCGACCTTCACCCCCGCATCGGAGAGGGCGTCAATGATGAGAAAGATGTAGGCCGGGCCGCTCCCCGACAAGCCGGTGATGGCGTCCATGAGCGATTCGTCCACGATCACTACCTTGCCCACCGCCCGGAAGAGCCGTTTGGCGATCTCGAGATCCTCGGGGGTGGCGTGGCTCCCTCGGGTGAGGGCGCTGGCCGCCTCCAGGACCAGGGCGGGCGTGTTGGGCATGACCCGGATCACCCGGACCGGGCTGGGGAACTTGTCGGCGATGAAGGTGGTCGTGACCCCCGCGGCGATGGAGACGATCAGCTTGTCGGCGTTGACCACGTCAATCAGGCCGTCCAGGACCTGGCTCATGATCTGGGGCTTGACCGCCAGCAGCACGATCTCGGCCTTGCTTGCCACCTCGGAGTTACTGGTCGTGGTGTGGACCCGGTAGGTCTCCTGGAGATAGGCGAGCCGGTCCTCCCGGACGTCGGAGACCAGGATGTCGTCCGGCGCCATGAGCTTGGCTGCCAGAAGGCCCCGGACCATGGCCTCCGCCATGTTGCCGCCGCCGACGAATGCGAGACGCTTGCCGTTGAGCATGCGCACCTCCGTCGGGGCTTTATAGCCCCCCGGACCCCTGGAAGTCAAGTCTGTCCGTCGCCTGGGATCCATCTGTTGCTCCGGGCCTCTGGGGTCGGATGCCGCGGATTCCCTGGAGGCGAGGAGCCCATTCGGGGGCGACGCGCGGTCAGCAGGGAGGGTGGGAATCGCCATATCAGTGGTGAGAGGACTTGCGGGATATCCTGGGCCTGAGGTATACAGGTCGCGGTGTGGAGGCTGCTGAAGAGCGGCGTTGGGGAGCAGGGGAGAGGGAGGATTTCGTGAGCGATCGGCGAACGGTTCGCGTGCGGGTGCCGGCATCCACGGCCAACCTGGGCCCGGGCTTCGATGCTCTGGGGATGGCCCTCGGCCTGTACAACGAGATCGAGGTGGAGCTCGCGGGCACCGGCCTCGCCCTCACGGTCGAGGGGGAAGGCGCAGACAAGCTCCAGGCGTTGGGCGAACGGAATCTCGTCGCGCGCAGCGTGACATCGACGTTGGAGCGGTTGGGCATCCGTCCGGATGGGGTCCGGGTCCACATGGTGAACCGCATCCCGTTGAGTCGAGGCCTGGGCAGCAGTTCGGCCGCCGCGATGGGAGGGGTGGCGGCGGCCGTGGCCCTCGCCGGCGCGGTGCTGGAGCCCGAGGAGATGCTGGACCTCGCGCTACCGTTCGAGGGCCATCCGGACAACATCACGCCGGCCCTCCTCGGCGGCCTTACCGTTTCCACTGTGGTCGAGGGCAAGGTGCGATGCGTGAAGCTGCCGGTGCCAGACGGCCTACAGGCGATCGCGGTGATTCCCGAGTTCCACCTGTCCACGGCCAAAGCCCGGAAGGCGCTTCCCCACACGGTGCCCCGCGCGGATGCGGTCTTCAACGTGGGACGGGTGGCCCTCTTCCTGGCCGCCATGCAGGCGGGACGCCTGGACCTCCTGCGCGAGGCGGCACGGGATCGTCTGCACCAGCCTTATCGCGCGCCGCTCGTGCCTGGCATGGAGGAGGTGCTGGTGGAAGGGGAGCGAGCTGGCGCCCTGGCGTGCTTCCTGAGCGGGGCGGGGCCGACACTGCTGGCCCTCACCACTGGGGACGGACGAAGCATCGGCGAGCGCATGGCGGCGTGCTGGAAGGCTCGCGCAAATGTGAGTGCGCGCGCCGAGCTGCTAGCGATTGACCGGGAAGGCCTGCGGGTTATCTGAGGTCGAAGGCGGACCCCGGCCGGAGTCGCAAGGCGAATTTCCGGCGGTTCCTACACGCTGACAGGGAGGTGGATCGTGAAGGTGGTGCCGAGGCCCACCTGGCTCTGCACGTCGATGCTGCCCTTGTGGTCCTCGATGATGCGGTGGGTGATGGCCATGCCCAGACCCAGGCCCTTTTCCTTCGTCGTGTAGAAGGGGTCGAAGATCCGCGACAAGCGGTCGGACGGGATACCTTGACCCGTATCAGAGATGACCACGCGAATCGCCGAGCCGCCGGGGGCGCCCACCGCTGAGGTATTACCCTGTAGACCGGAGAATTCGGCAGCCGGCACCAGGCTGCTTCGGACAGCCAGATCCCCCCCGCTGGCCAGGGCTTGAATCCCGTTGGCAATGATATTGCTGAAGCAGCGATGAAGCCGCTTCCTGTCGGCCATGAAAAAGGGGAGGTCGGGGGTGAGCTCCCGGGACAACTTCACATTCAGGGTTGCGGCTTGGTTCTCATAGAGTTCCAGCACCTGGGTCAGGACCTCGTTCATGTTGGTCGGCTCGAGGTGCAGCGAGCTGGGACGGGCCAGCTCCATCATGTCCTCGATGACGGCCTGGACGCGCTCCAGTTCCCGCGGCACCACCCGATCGAATTTCGCCCGGACGTCGGGATCGTCGTGGTGCAGGGACATCAACTGGGAGAAGATGAGAATGGACGTCAGGGGATTGCGGATGTCGTGAGCGATTCCGGCGGCCATGGTCCCCAGGGCGGCCAGCCGATCGGCCCGGCGCAGGCGCTCCTCCAGTTCGCGCATGTGGGCGAGCTGTGCGGCCATCTCATTGAAGGCCTGGGCCAATTCGCCCAGCTCATCCTTGGTCTGGATGCTGATCTGCTGGGTGAGGTCTCCACGGCCTACGGCCGCCACTCCGCGGGTGAGGGCCTGAAGGGGCTTGGTGATCCGCTGGGCCAGGATCACGGAGCCTAGGCTGCCGACGGCGAGTGCCATGAGACCGAAGGCGAAGATCAGCGATCGGGTTCGAGAGATCTGCCGGTTCATGCTCTCCAGGGAGATGCCCAGGCGCACCATCCCCCAGCGTTGCTCGGAGCCCTCGACCATGACCGGGACCGCCACGTCGTACACGGTCTCAGCGGGGGAGCCGGGGATGCGCCGCTGACGAATCAGCGGATCGGTTCCGGCGGGAGCCGGTTCCTTCTCCTCCAGAAGGATCCGGCGGCTCGGGGTGTCCCGAATGCTGCTCGCCGCGACGTTCCCCTCCTTGTCCAGAACCACGGCGTACACCACATCGGGGCTTCCAGTCGCCACCGCCAGGCTCTGCTCCACTCCCACGTAATTGTATGTGACGAGGGAGTTGGTGCTGGCATCGGCCAGGCCGCGTGCCAGGATCAGGGCCCGTTTCTTCACCTCCTCGATGATGGCGTTGCGTTGCTGGATCTCTGCCAGGATAGCGGCGCTGGCGACGAGTAACACCACCATGAGGTTGGTGGTCAGGATGAACTTCGTTCGGAGGGTGAGGTGCTTACCCATGGCGCCGGCGCCCCGCAGGGGTGCGCCTACTTCTCCTTCCCCCGCTCGAGCCAGATCTTCTTCATGGGGATGTAGGGGTCCCCCATGGCACTTACCTGGATCCCCTTCACGTACGGCTGGAAGACCCGCTCATAGGAGTAGTAGCTCAGGACCACCAGCGGCGCGTAGCCCACAATCTGTCGCTCCACTTCCTGATAGAGCTGGAGCTTCCGTTGTGCGTCGCTCTGGAGGCGGGCCCGCTGCAAGAGGGTGTCGAAGGTGGCATTGTGGAACTTGGTAATGTTGTCGGGGCTTCGCGAGTCGAAAAGTTGCCCGAGGAACGTTTCGGGATCCGGAGTGTCGGCATACCAACTGTATCGGAAAATTGGCAGCTTCCCCTCGTAGACCTGGGCCTTGTACTCGGGCCAGTTGGTGTTGTAATGGACCTCTGCCCGCACCCCCACGGCGGCAAGATACTTGACGATGGCTTCGTGTTCGGCCACGGCCTCATCGTTTTTCCGGGCGGACCAGATGTGGAGAACCGGCAGACCCTTTCCACCCGGATAGCGGGCAGCGATAAGGAGGTCGGCTGCCTTTCTGGGGTTATAGGGGTAGCCGGCGAGTTTGGGGTCGTACCCGTAGGTGCCCGGCGGAAGAATCCCTGCACCGGGGAGATACCGGTCCTGGTAGATCTCGTGCATGATGGTGCGGCGATCGATGGCGTAGTTGATCGCCTGGCGGATGCGCGGATCATCGAGGGGCTTCTGAGTTGTGTTGATCCCCAGGAAAGAGATGCCGAGAACGGGCCGCCGGATGAACTGGTACTTCCGCCCAATGAGGAGCCTCGGGCGCTCGCGTGCGAGAATCCCCGAGTCCTCCAGGTTCCCACGCTCGAACTCTGCGAATGTCTCATCGAGGGCTTCGCCGTCGAAGATCCGGTATTCCAGCCGGTCAAGGTGCGGGCGTCCCTCGAAATAGTCAGGGTTGGCGGCTAGTATGATGTGCTTGTCCCGAACCCATTCGACGAGTTTGAAGGGCCCGGTCCCGACGGGCTGGCGGCCGAAATCCTCGCCGAGCTTCTCCACGACTTCCCGCGGGACTACCTTGGCAACACCCACGGCCAACGACGACACGAAGGGAGTCTGAGACTCCGCCAGGGTGATCCGAAGGGTATACGGGTCGAGGGCCACCAACCCCTCGACCCGGCTGGCGCGTCCCTCTGCGAACTCGCGCGCCCCCTTGATCTTCATGAAAAGAGCCGCGCCGCCAGATTTCGTCCTGGGATCGACGATCCGGGTGAAGGAGTAGACGAAGTCGTCCGCGGTCACCTCGCGGCCGTGGTGGAACTTCACACCCTTTTTCAGGGTGAAGGTCCACACCAGCCCGTCACGGGAAGCGGTCCAGGTCTCGGCGATGGCAGGCCGTATGGCAAGAACGCCATCGTACTGGACGAGCCCATCGAAGAGCTGGTTGGCGATGGTGCGGCTGTAGATATCGTTGATGCGGGCGGGATCTAGGGTGACAGGGTTGCCTGTCAAAGGACGACGGTAGACACCTCCCGGGTGGTCGGTTCCGATGCGGCTAGGCGCTTCCTCCCCGGCAGCGGACCCAGAAGAGACTCCTGAAATCCCGAGGATCGCTGCTACGAGGACAATCCTCCAGCGCCAGACGCCAATGGGGATTCTTCTGAAAACCACCAGTTCTCTTCTCCCCACTCGTGGCTTGTGTCGCGATAATTTCGAAAGCACAAGCAGCAGGTAAGTCAGGTAAGTCAGGAATAAGAACTAGCGACCCGCGGAACGGTTGTCAAGGCAAATCCAAGGGCGTTTCACATATCCGAACTATCCAAAAAAAATAGGGGACGAGGCAGTTGCCTCATCCCCTCGTGACCACGATCGCGTTTAGGCAGTCAGAAGGCTGCTAGTTACCTCCGTCAGCGAGACCCACGCGGCTGAACACCTGGGTCGAGGAGTCGACTTCCATCGCCGGGATGATTGCCAGCATGCCAAGCACCACCAGCACCAACAGGATGAGCTTCTTCATGACGACACCTCCATCAACCTTCCTTGTTTAACGCAAAGTTCGCCACGGTTCGTTTAGACAATTCTCTCGGTGATGACTCTGACCGACTGATATAGCAGGGCTTGTGCCATCGGGGGGCAAAGAGATTCACGCTAGCGGAATAGCATGTTTCAGAGATACTTGCGGCTAGCCTGACTGAACGACTCTGCTTTTGATGTGCCCAATTTATTGAGCAGGATTCGCCATCTATGTGAGTAGTTTTATGGATTGAATTCCTGAAAACAGTATAAGCATATTGAGTTATAGCTAATCACAATTTCTTGTGCACTATGCATGAAAAACAGGGCAGAAATTCCCGTCAGGCGGAAAGCGCGTGTGGGCGGGATTCAATGCCAAGGCGCTGAAGTTTCCAGAGCAGGGTGTTCCGGTGGAGACCGAGGAGCCGGGCCGCTTCAGTTTGATTCCACTGGACCTTCTCGAGAATATTGAGGATGTATTGTTTTTCGAAGTGACTCCGGGCCTCACGCAGGCTCAGGCCGGCCTTCTGGATATCCTCGATCATGTCCCGCCCCAGGATGGAGATGTCCAGGGGCAGCTCCCGTAAGGAGATGGTCTCGCTCTGGGCAAGGGCCACTGCGCGCTCGATGACGTTCTCCAGCTCCCGGACGTTGCCGGGCCAATCGTACTGGTACAGTGCCGCCGTGGCCCCAGCAGAGAACCCTTTGACCCTGCGGTTGAACTCGCGGTTGTACTTCGCGATGAAGTGCTCCACCAAGAGGGGGATGTCATCCCGCCGCTGGCGCAACGGGGGCAGCGTGATCGGGACCACGTCCAGGCGGTAGTACAGATCCTCCCGGAAGGTCCCCTCCTCCACGGCCTTCTTGAGGTCCCGGTTGGTGGCGGCGATGACCCGGACGTCGATCTTGATGGTCCGGGTGCCCCCCACCCGCTCGATCTCCCGCTCCTGGAGGGCGCGGAGGATCTTCGCCTGGAGATCCAGGCGCATGGAGCCCACCTCGTCCAGGAACAGGCTTCCCCCGGTGGCCAGCTCGAACTTCCCCACCTTGGTGGCGATGGCTCCGGTGAAAGACCCCTTCTCGTGGCCGAAGAGCTCCGACTCCAGCAGCTCCGAGGGGATGGCGGCGCAGTTGACGGCGACGAAAGGACGATGGCCCCGATTGCTCTGTTGGTGGATGACGCGGGCCAGGACCTCTTTCCCGGTGCCGCTCTCGCCGTTCAACAGCACCGTAGCGTTGTTATCGGCGATCCGCGTGACCAGGGTATAAATCTCCTCCATCCGAGAGTTGCGCCCGACCAGGTTCTCGAAGCGGTGATCCCGCGCCACCTCGTCCCGGAGGTACAGGACCTCCTTCATCAGTTCCTGCTTTTCCACCACGCGCTTGATCAGTGCAAGGATTTCGTGGATGTCGAAGGGCTTGGTGATATAGTCGTAGGCGCCCAGCTTGATGGCCTCGACCGCCGTCTTGAGCGATTTCACTGCCGTCACGACGATGACGTCGGTCTGCTCGTTCAGCTCCCTGATCCGGCGCAAGACCTCCATCCCGTCCATGCCCGGCATGCGGATATCCAGCAGCACCAAGTTGACGTCTTGGGTGCTCAGGACGCGCAGCGCCTCGGGGCCCTGGGTCGCAAAATGCAGATCGTAATCCTTGGCGAGCACGGCTTCGAACGATTCCTGAACGCCGACATCGTCATCCACCACCAAGATGCTCGCCCGAACCGGATAGGTCTCGGCCCTTGCCATGCTGCGCTCCTGCAGACCGTTCAACCGTCCATCGAATCCCGCCACCGCCCGGAGGGCGTCCGAGCCATTGTGTTTCTATCTCGGCGGATTCGATCTACGGGCTAACTAGCCTAAACGGCGGGGGTTGTCAAGCGCAAAGCCCCTGCTTCTGTTGACAACCAGTCGGAAGGCAGTTACGATAACTCGCCATTTGTTCCCCAGGGCCCTCGGAGCCGGTGAAGCCCCGACCCGACAGCGCTCGAGGGTCACACCACGAACGGGAGAATCGGGATGCATCCCAAGGAAGTCTCTCTGGCACTGGTACCGCGCGCCCGCTTTGATGTCATTGATGTGGCGCAACGAATCGCCCTGGAGCCTGGCGACCTGCTGTCCCGGTATCGCAAGGCCCTCTATTGCTCGTATCACACAACGGCCGGCTACCTGGAGCAGAGCCTGTGCGCCCGGCTGCGGTACAGCCGGGAGCGTGTCGCCCCCTTCATTCGGGCCTTTCAGAAGCTCTTTCCTCCGGGGGCCGATTATCGCCACGACCAGCTCCAGTTCCGCAACGAGCTGACCGAGGAAGAGCGCCAGCGCGAGCCCAGGAATGCCGATTCCCACCTGACCTTCATCGGCTCCGGCCTGAGGAACTGCGTCACCTACGTCAATCGTCCCGGGACGCCCGTCTATTTCATCGACCTTGACGGCATCCACGAGAAAGGACGCCGCACGCGCCGGACAACGGTGCTGGCCTACAACGAAGAGGAGGTCGTGCACCGGGGCCAGATCGCGGTTCCCGTCTCCAGGCACCCCATCGATTCGGTGAACCTCAGGGACCCGCGGAACGGGTTCATGGACGAGCTGGCTGCCTGGTTGGAGCGTGGCGATATTGACAAGGGCAGGGTGGACATCGCCCTGGCGCCCGCAGAGCGCCACGTGGGCCTGACCGTCAACGAGTATGAAACCTTGCTCATGCGCCACGACCTCGCGGAGGTGTTGCACGACCCCCTCCGGTTGATAGCCATCCACGGCAAGCACATGCTCCGCCACCCCATGGCCATTCCCGCCAAGACGATGGACCACGCCAAATACGACCTCGTTCACGTTCTGAACGAGCTGATGGACGCGTTCCGGGTGAGCGAGTCGGTGGTCGAGCAGATCGTGGCGGCCTTCATGCGTGTGCCGGCGTCCCGGTTCCTCCGCGTGAAGCGGAGCATCAGCCTGCTCGTCTCCGACGCCGAGGGCGATGGGAAGGCGCGGATCGTTCAGGGGACGTACCAGAGCCCGATTCTCATCCAGTGGAAGCGGCCCGACGATCAGGTGCGCCGCCTGGATGTTACGATCACCCGGTTCAAGTGAGCCGGACGCGGCCGGCCTTCCGTCGTTGGCGTGGGCTCCTCCACCATCCAGAAACCATAGCGTGTCAGTCCGCCGTGCGCTTCTTCCGGCTCGTCATTGCGCCCGGGGCCGGGTGCAGGGCGGCGATGTCGCTCATCCGACGGGAGACGGGGTCAGGCGAGCACCGTTGCCATGAGGCCACCTGGATCCCATGGCTTCCGTGCGGCATTCCGAACGGCGAACGCGGCGGCCTTCCTGTTCAGCACGTCCTAGGCGTTCTTCCTCCTGCTGCCCATTTATCTGCACCAGAACGGCAGCTCTCCCGTCCAGATCGGCCTGGTGGCAGGCCTCCTCCGGGCCAGCTCCCTGCTGGCGCGACCGTTAGGGGGTCGCCTCCTCGACTACTTCGGTCGGCGTTCCGTGATTGGGGTTGGTGGCTGTCTGGCCATCACCGCCATTCTCTCATTGTTCCTCTTCCCGCAGGTGGGCATGTCCTTCCTGGCCATGCGCGTCGTGCAGGGGATCGGGACCTCCCTGGTGGATTCCGGCCTCGGGACGCTGGTGGCCGATCTGAGTCCACCCGCCGCCCGGGCACAGGTCTTCGCGATCTACACCGTCTGGCTGAACCTTGCTGGCGCGCTGATGCCCGGCCTCGGGGAAGCGATCGCCCGGCGAGGTGGCTTTCTCCCCCTGTTCGGGGCGGCAGCCCTCGCCGTGGCCGGCGGGCTCGTGACCCTGGGACGGCTCCCGGAGACATGGCGGCCGAGACAGGAAGAGGGGAGGCCCGTTCCGGGGCTGCTCAAGGGAGCGGCCCCGCTCTTGCTCGGCGGGGTCGTGGTTGGCCTGGCCTACAGCATCCTCACGGTCTTCGTTCCGGTGGCTCGAATCGCGGCGGCCCCCGGGCGAGCGGGACTCTTCTTCTTCGCCTACTTCGCCGGGCTGATTGGCGTGCGGCTGGCGGGAGGGCTCGGTCTCATGTGGCTGGCGCAACCGACCGCCTTGTTACCTGCCTACGGAATGTTGGCCGCCGGTCTGGCCGCGCTCGCCCTGGGGGATTCGTTCCATCGTGCTGGTGGGGGTCGGAGTGGTCTGCGGGGCCAGCCATGGCGTCCTGATGCCCGTCCTCTACGCACTCCTGCTGTTCGGCATCCCGCGGGACCGGCGGGGGTGGTCCGTGGCGCTCCTGGCAGCCGCCTTCGACTTCGGGAATGTCCTGGGCGCCATGGGACTTGGCCTGGCAGCCGAGGCTCTCGGGTACCAGGGGATCTTTGCCCTGGGGGCGGTGGCGGTCGTCGTCGGGGCGATGGCCTCCCATGTCTGGGGGCGCCGCTGAGCGCGACGGGGTCGCTAGTGCCTGAGTCAGGCCTGACGACCAGCCAGAAGATTGTCCACCGACTTTCCTCCCGAGCCCAGGCATGCCAATGTCACATTCGCGGCGAGGAGCGTCAGGGCGAATTCATACCCGTTCGGCAGGAAGAACCCGCCCCGCAGGTGCACTGCAAAGATCGCGACCAGCATGTCGATGGCCAGCGGAATGGCAAGCCAGCAAGTGAATAGCCCGAGGACAAGGCCCAGTCCGCCCACGAATTCCACCAGGGTGACGACGACGGCCGCCAGCATGGGTGCCGGGATTCCCACCCCGCCCATGAAGGCCGCGACGCCCCTGAACCCCCAGATGAAGAAGCTTCTGTCCGCTCCTGGCTGTGCTCGCTGTCCTCTCGGCGGAAGCACTCTGCTGTGTCTGCCGAAAGCAGGGGACCACTTAAGCCCCGTGTCCTTGTCTGGTGTGGTGTTCGGAACTGGGTCCCCATCCGGGCCCTTCGGGTCACCGGCCAGGAAGCGCGAGTTGTCCGTAGCCTGGGTCATACCGCGGGGCGTGTGGCATTCCCCGCAGTGACCCACGGCCCGCACCAGATGTACTTCCCTCGGGCCGCGAGGTCCGGCATCGGGGTCGTCGCACCCTCGGTGAGCGAGGGAAGCAATGGACGGGCCCAACAAACCAGGACGATCCCGCCGATAAGGTCGGCTCGCAGGCCGGCCTCTATGAGATATGAGAGTGGTGCGTGAAGGCATTGTATCTGGCATGGAGAACACTCGTGCGGCGGGAAGGGTTCCAGGGTGGGACAAGATAGCACGCTAAAAGAACCCCGAAAACCCGGAGCGTCGAGTGCCCGTTTCACACTTGCCCTTCCGGATGTAGAATCGGCCAGCCGCCACGGGAGAGGGGCCGCCGCCCGCTAGGGAACTGCACTTGAGCAGTGGGCCTCCCTGTGGGTTCGTGGGCGGCCCGTCGAATCCGTCAGCCGGCTCGGAGAGCGTGGATGGACAGTCCCTACGGTCGCGCCAACGCTTGCGAGCAAACGCAGATGCTGACCCAACGAATCAAAGCCCGGGGGACGGCCCTGGGCTTTGACCTCACCGGGGTCTCGCCGGTGCAGGCCCCCGCGCACAGCGAGTCCTTTGCCGATTGGCTCCGCCGGCGGTACCACGGTGAGATGGAGTACCTGTCTCGGACGGCGGAAATGCGCATGCGTCCGGAAGCATTCTTGCCCTGGGCCAGATCGATCGTTTCCGTCGCCGTGAACTACAACACGCCGTATGACCGGAGGGTGGAGACGCAGAGGATGCGTGGCTGGATCTCCAGGTACGCCTGGGGTGGGGACTACCACGACGTGATGCAGGCGAAGCTCATGCGGTTGCTGGAGTACGTCCGAGAAGAGGCGGGGCCGGAGGTGCAGGGGCAAGTGTTCGTGGATGCCGGACCGGTTCTGGAGCGCGACGCCGGCGCGCGGGCCGGGATCGGCTGGTACGGCAAAAACACCAACCTGCTTTCCGTGCAGATCGGCTCGTTCTTCTTCCTAGGGGAGTTGTTCCTGAGCCTTCCGCTGGAATGGGATCGCCCGATCCGAGATCGGTGCGGCCAGTGCCGGCTGTGCCTGGACGCCTGTCCGACGAACGCCTTCGTGGGTCCCTACGTCTTGGACGCCCGCACATGCATCTCGTATCTCACCATCGAGTTGAAGGGGGCCATCCCCAGAGAGCTGCGCCCGCTGATGGGGGCCCACATCTTCGGATGCGACATCTGCCAGGACGTCTGTCCCTACAATACCAAGGTGAAGGCGACGAGGGAGCCGGCCTTCCATCCCCGCCAGGGGCGGCACGCGCCGGACCTCATCCCGTTGCTATCGCTGACCGAGGCGGAGTTCAAAGCGACATTCGCGGGAAGCCCGATCCTGCGCGCCAAGCGCCGGGGCTTCCTGCGCAACGTCTGTGTGGCGTTGGGGAACGTGAAACGGAGTGAGGCCGTTCCCGCGCTCATCGCCACGCTCGAGAAAGACCCCGACCCCCTGGTGCGGGGACACGCCGCCTGGGCCCTGGGGCAGATGCCAGCCCGAGACGCCGAGCAGGCTCTTTCCGAGGCTCGCGTCCGGGAAACGGATGCGATGGTCCTCGAGGAGATTCAGGCCGCGATCGACCCCGTCGGGCGCGACTGATCGCCGGGTCCGGCCTTTCGGGTTATGCTGGCCGGAGACCCGTCCGACGGCGGGCGATGCCGGGCGGGTCGGGTGGCTGGCTGCGGCAATCGGGTGTTCTCGGTGGGTGCTGCCGGGCTTTCAACGGGGGGAGGGGCCATGAAGACCGAACTCGGCGAGATGCGGGCCATCGACGCCCACGCGCATTTCTTCTCGCAGCCGTTCTTCCTGCAATTCGTGGAGCCGCTCAAGAAGGAGCGGCCCAGCGACGATCCCTACCGGGGGTTGGCGGAGCGCCTGGGATGGGAACTGCCGACATCCGATCACGCGGCCCTGGGGAAGCGCTGGGTCAGGGAGATGGACAGGCACGGCCTGGACCGGCTGGTGCTGATCGCCAGCCTCCCGGGGGACGAAGACTCCATCCTGGCCGCGGTGCACGCATATCCGCATCGCAGCATCGGGTACTTCATGCTCGACCCCACGAGACCGGGCGGCGGGGGGGACGGACGAGGAAAGCCCTGGCGGGCGGGTTGAGGGGCGTCTGCCTGTTTCCCGCCATGCACCATTTCCACGCGTGGGAGGAGCGGTGCTACCCCGTGTATGAGGCGGCGCAGAACGCCGGCGCGGTCGTCTTCATCCACTTCGGCATCCTCAAGATCGGCGTGCGGGACAAGCTGGGGTTGCCCAGCCGGTTCGACATGCGGTTCTCGAATCCCATCGACCTCCATCGGATCGCCAAGGACTTCCCCACGGTGACCTTCGTCATGCCCCACTTCGGCTGCGGCTTCCTGCGGGAAGCCCTGATCGTGGGGGACCAGTGCCCGAACGTCTATGTGGACACCTCCAGCTCCAATGCCTGGGTGAACACCATGCCCGCCCCGTTCAGCCTCGTGGACGTGTTTCGGGCGGCGGAGCGGGTGGTCGGAGTCGAGCGCATCCTCTTCGGCACCGACTCGACGTTCTTCCCCCGGGGGTGGCGGCGGGACATCTTTGATGCGCAGATGCAGGCGGTCAAGGCCTTGGCGGTGACCACGCAGCAGCCCCGGCTGATCTTCGGCGGAAATCTGGCGCGGCTGCTGAAGCAGTGAGACGGCAGCATTCATTCAACCGCGGATGGCGCAGGGTTCTCCGCAGAAGGGCCCTCTGCCGAAGGATCGTAGAACGAAGGAGCGGGGCGCGTTCCGCGCCGGCGCAAGGGAGCCGGGCCCGGAGGGATCGGTCAGGCCATCTCGATCAGGAGATCGCCATCCTGGACCTTGACGGGATAGGTGAGGGCGCGGAGGCCGGGGTCCAAGCCGCACTCCCCGGTCTTGAGATGGAAGTCATACCCGTGCCACGGGCAGATGATGCGCAGCGCCTCGATCGTGCCGTCGGCCAGCGGCCCGCCCTCATGCGGACACGAGGCCTCCAGCGCGTAGTAGCGTTCCCCCACGTGGAAGAGGGCGATCCGCTGGCCATCTACCTGGGCCAGCATCGCTTGGCCCTCCGCCAGATCGTCCGCCCTTCCCACCTTGACGAACTTCGCCACGATCGGGGTTCCCCGGGGGTGGCGCCGTCACCCCACCTCGATGAAGATTTCGCTCCCCTCGGCCTTGACGATGTAGACCATGACCCGGAGTTCGGGATCCACAGAGCACTCGCCGGTCTGGACGCTGAAGTCGTACCCGTGCCACGGGCAGACGATGGTCTCGCCGTCCACCTCCCCCTCGTTAAGCGGCCCCTCTTCGTGCGGGCAGACGGCATCCATGGCGTAATAGGCGCCATTCACGTTGAATAGAGCGATGTCTCGCCCGTCCACCTGCACCAGTTTGCCCTGCCCGGGTGCCAGCTCATCGACCTGGGCCCCCTTCACCAGTCGCGCCATCGTGCACAGCCTCCCAGCCCACGCCCATACGCGAATGTTCCGTGGTGGGGCAAGACGCTACCACAGGTGCTTACCCAATTCAATACCAGAGAGAATCCATCCACCTCTGGGCTCATTCTTGAAGCAACGCCCGCAGGCGCTCCTTGGCCTGCCGGGCCCGCTCGAGGTGCTGCCCGCAGATCTGCAGGATCTTGTTCCGCAGCGTCGGCCGGAGCGTCATCATGAAGTTGATCAGGCCTCCCAGCGCCTCGTCCAGGGCCTGGACGGCCGCCTCTACGGTTTCCCGAACGTCGGCATCCATGAGACCTCCCCGCGAGCCGGGCGTCGCCGGCTGGATTTTTCCGTGACAGGGGCAGCGTCCACCGGTATATTTGCCGCCGCTGAGGCGGACCGGCACATTCTACCACAGGGGCCGCGCCCGCGTCGGGAGGTATTCTCGGCCGGGGGTGTTTTCGTGCGAGCGTCCAAGGTCCACGGACATCCGGAGTCCCGGAATGGCTGAGTTCAGCGTGCGGACGAAGAAGCGGCAGGAGATGGTGGACATCACCGGGAAGGTGGGGGACCTGGTGAAGCAGTCCGGGGTGAGCGACGGGATCTGTCTGGTCTACGTCCCGCATGCCACGGCGGCCGTGGCCATCAACGAGAATGCCGACCCGAACGTGTGTGACGACATCCTGGAAGCCCTCGCCGGCCTGGTCCCGGATGGGAAGTGGCGACACGATCGGGTTGACAACAATGCGGCTGCTCACATCAAGGCCACGATCCTCGGACCTAGCGAGGCCGTGCCCGTCCGCGGGGGACGGCTTCGCCTGGGCACCTGGCAAAGCCTGATGCTGGTCGAGCTGGACGGCCCCCGCGAGCGGACCGTCATCGTCGAGGTCCGATGACCGGCGTCCGGCGATGAGCCCGAGACGCGACGAGAAGGGAGAATGACCGCTATCCAGGCGCTGACCCCCGGTCTGGTGCAGGGGCTCACCGAGTTCCTGCCGATCAGCAGCATCGCCCACCTGCGGGTGATCCCCGCCCTGCTCGGGTGGCCGGACCCCGGGGCCGCATTCTCCGCAGTCCTCCAGCTCGGGACGCTGGCGGCCGTCCTGGTCTACTTCGGTGAGGACCTCTGGAGCATGGCGCGGGCGGCGGCTCGGATCTCGGCCACAAGGCGACCGCCCGAAATCGTGCGACCACGCTGCGGAGCGATCCCCCACGGACGGCGGCGGCCCCGCCACGGACTCAGCCCTGCCGCGTTCGCGTCCCCCGCCGGGGCGTCGCCTTCCCCAGGCTTCGGGTCGGGGCCGCCAGTGGACCAGGGCCCGCGGCGCGGCGCATCGGGGGCATGCCCCCGCCCGAGAAGCCCCGCGACAGCGCTCGGCCCGGTCCCGACGGGCGGCTGGGAGCCCTCACCCCGGTCAGCCTGCCGGGACGTCGGAACGGGCGCCCAGGCTCCCCACATCGCCCCCCACCCGACCAGTTTCGCGGGCGATTTTCCATTGAAATCGTGCATCGGGGGTTCGGGGATCGCCCACGGTACCCATACCGCTCCGCAGTCCCGGCCACGGCCGCGCCGGGAGCGGGGAGCCCCGGCCCGAGCTCCAGTGGGGCACGCCGGCCGCGCGGTCAATGAATCTAAGGAGATAGCACAGTGGCCAGGCCCATGGCACCCGCACTGGGCCGCCGGGCGAGGCTCCCGGCGACCACGCAGACCCGGACTGCCCGGGGAGGACACCCCCCTGGACACCCTCTGGGACATCCACTGGGACACCCCCAGGACAGGAGGAGTGCGTGGGATGTCCAATGAATAACCGTATCAGAAATATGGTGACAGCCTTCCCGAAGGGGTGTAGGCTCCCGCCCGGACGAGTAATCGGGGACGCTTTTTCCCAAGAGGTAATGTGGGACGTTCCAGCTTTCGTCGCCTTCCGCATTCTCCCCAGGAGTACGTCAGTCCCAGGTCAGAACGAGCGGATTTCCCTCGCATAGACCGTCAACATCATCTACGCCATCCTTCGTCACAGCAACGTTCTCCTCCACGCGCACCGGACCAAATGACCAATCCCCAAACCGCAATGGGCGAGAAGGGGGATGGGATGAACGGGCGGTTCAGGGCACGGGCGGCGTGTCGCCCGCGGCGCTGTCTCCGTATTCGCGGATGCAGGCCAGAAACCGCGGGCCCAGCTCCTGGAGCTTGCGCAGGCCCACTCCCTTGATCTGCAGGAACGCTTCCCCGGTCGTGGGGCGCTCTCGCGCCATCTCGCGCAGGCTGGCGTCGCTGAAGATGAGGTAGGGTGGGATGCCCCGCTCTTCGGCCAGGGTCCGGCGGAGGGCGCGGAGCGTCTCGAACAGATCCTCGTCGCTCGTCCGGCCCGGGCCCGGCGGCACGGCCGGGCGCGCAGGCCGGGACAACGCCCCGCGCGCGGGTCGGGCGACCGTCCGGAGGAGCGGCACCGCCTCCTCGCCTCGAAGGACCCGATGGCCTCGTGCGGTCACGTCGAGCGTCGGGTACTCGCCGTCGTCACGGGCCAGGCATCCCTGCCCCTCGAGCTGCGCGATCCAGCTCCGCACGGCCGTCTTTGGGTGCTGTCGCAGCGCGCCGTAGGCGTCCAGCCGGTCGTGGTGCATCCTCGCAATCCGGGCGGTTTCGGCCCCGCGCAGGACGGCCGCCACGTAGTCGGCGCCGAACCGTTCCCCCATCTCTGCGACGCACGCGAGGATCTGCCCCGCCAGCCCCGCCGAGCCGTCCTCGACGGCAATCTCGCCGAGGCAGACGTCGCAGGCGCCGCACGGGTCCGCGCCGTATGCTTGGCCGAAGTACTCCACCAGGAACCGGTGCCGGCAGGCGGCCCCCTGGCAGTAGTCGTACATCTCCCCGAGCTTCGGGAGGGCGCCCGGCGCCGGCAGCCCCTCCGCCATCAGGATGGACCGCCACAGGCCGAAGTCGCCGCCGGAGTAGAGCAGCAGGCACTCCGCCGTCAGGCCGTCGCGCCCGGCCCGGCCCGCCTCCTGCTGGTAGTGCTCGATGGATTTGGGCATTCCGGTGTGGATCACGTACCGCACGTCGGACCGGTCGATGCCCATCCCGAACGCCACCGTGGCCACCACCACATCCGCCCGTTCCGCGATGAAGTCGTCCTGAGCGCGCCGTCGCTCGGCATCGGCCAACCCGGCGTGATACGCCACGGCCCGGTACCCCCGCCGTCGCAGCGCCTCGGCGAGCTGATCCACCTCCGCCCGGCGGATGCAGTAGATGATCCCGGCCGCTCCCCGGTGCCGCGCCAGCGCCTCCGTGACCTGCCGCAGCCGATCCGTGCGCGGGCGCACCCGGTACACCAGGTTCGGGCGGTCGAAGCTCCCCACCAGAATCACGGGATTGCGGAGCGTCAACTCCGTGGCGATGTCGGTCCGCACCCGCGGCGTGGCCGTGGCCGTGAAGGCATGGATGGCCACGTCCGGGAAGACTTCCCGCACCACCGTGAGCTGGCGATACTCCGGCCGGAAGTCGTGCCCCCACTGGCTGATGCAGTGCGCCTCGTCGATGGCGAAAAACGCGACCCCGGCTTGCTTGAGCAACCCCAGGCAGGTGGGGAGCACCAGCCGCTCCGGGGCCACGTAGAGGAGATGGTACCGCCCGCGGAAGACACCGGCCTCCACCGCGCGGCGCTCCTCGGCCGTCAGACTGCTGTTCAGGAACGCGGCCGGCACCCCGGCGGCGGTGAGACCGTCCACCTGGTCCTTCATCAGGGAAATGAGGGGCGACACCACCACGGCCAACCGCCCCATCGCCGCCGCCGGCGCCTGATAGCAGAGCGACTTCCCGGCCCCCGTCGGCAGGATGACGATGGAGTCCCGCCGGGCCAGCACCGCCCCGATGGCCTCTGCCTGCAGCGGGAGGAGTGCGTCGTAGCCCCACACGCGATTCACGGTTTGCCGGATGTTCTCCACCCGTACCCGCTCCTTGCCTTCGGCCGGGAACCCGCGACCCGGCAACCTCCCCAGATGGTCGGGATTCTATCCGGGCGGCAACAGAGCGCAAGTCGAATCCGCCGGACCGCATCCGATTCTCTTTTTCTGCTGTCCCGTGCTTTCGGTGTTGCCAAACTTCATTCCGTGCTTCACACTGACAGGCGTCATCACGCGACATCCTTCCGGTGCCGCCTTCCCTTCCGTGGATCCCGATGCGAACGCGCGCCCTCTGGTCGCTCACGCCCCCGTGCGGCCTCTGTCTCGACGCCACAGCCTCGCCGGTCCTTCCCTAGGTCGCTCCTGCACCTGAGGGGCCGCGAGAAACGGAGAACACAGATGCAAGCGTACGAGGTCGAGTTCGCCCCAGCACAGCTCAGCCCTCTGCACATCACGGACGGGATCCGTGCGGAGACCCTCCCCCGTCCTCACGTGTCCGTCGGCGATCCCGCCACGCCCGGAAAGGGCGTGCGGATTCCGCTGACGTCCCGCCTGATGGCGTCATTCACCCAAGGGTCGTCGCTGATCTGTCGCGCGGGGGCGTATCGGGACCCCAAGACCGGCCGGATCGTCCTCGGCGTTGAGCAGGCCGCGGACGTGCATGATGCCCGGGTCCTCATCCTGCTCGCCGCCTCGAGCCGCTTCCCTGAAGGGGTGTCCGTTATCCCTCAGAAGGGGGTCGTCCTCCTCGCGAAGGGCCAGGTGCGCAACGGACAGCAATTGCTCCTGATTTGGCCGGACGGAGGCAGGGTCACCGTCGAAGATGCCGCGCGCGAAGAGCGGTATGAGTTACGCCGTGCCGGCGATCAGTTCGATCGGGTCAGATTGCAGGAGCAGGCTGACGCGCCGGATGCCTGAAGGGACGTATCGCCTCAGAGAAGGGACGTGGCCAACACCGTCAATTCGGACCCTCGGGCAATGTTCCCTGGGCTGCATGTGCTGCTTCCCAAGACCGAACGGTCAACCCGATATTCCTTCCGGTCATTTCTATTGATTCTCTTGATGGTCCGTGTCGGGCGAGCCAGGGCTGGAGAGCACAGGGCAAATGCAGAGCGCGAAGAAACGCGACGTGGTGTCCCCAGCGGGATTCGAACCCGCGTTTAGGCTGCGATCACGTCTTCGCCAGTATGTTCAAGTAGTTACGCGGCTGGAAGTAGTGCAAACCTCAGTGCGACTAAAACACGAGAGGTGGTTTTGGGCGGGCAAGCTGAGGTGGCCAGTTCGAGTAGTACTTGGCTCCCCGTGCGGGGCGAATCTGGGCACTGGATGGAAAGGATTTCGGTGGCGTGAAAGTTAGCGCTGAGCGCTCTGCTGCGCCGCTCGATAGTAGTTGCGACGACCAAGCAGAGCAGGGCACCCGCAATCACTCTGCGTCGTCAGCGGGAGTGCATCGTTAGAGGGTTGCGCGAGGCGCGAAGAAGAAGGTCGTGCGAGCGTCCAGCGCTGCGAATAATTCCAGAAAGCGGTGCACTTCCTGGGCAGCTTCACACCCGGCCGACGGGTGGAGTTTCGGCCGATGGCCTTTCGTGACGGTTCGAACAACGCCTTGTGTATCGAAAGCTGATTCCTCAGCCTGTGGATGGACGTGAGCATTCCGTTTCCTACTAAGACTGTCAAGCAATCGTACAATTTCATCGGCCCTCGACAGTTCACGCCCTAAGACCGATCGCGTGAGAGCCTTGAGTTTCTTGGTGGGATTCTTCCTTTCGAAATGCCGTTCGAAATCCGTTTCACCGAACCACATCAGGCCATAAACGTTTAGCGCTGCCTCAGCCGCCATGGCTGCGAACACCTGGATGGCTCGAGAATACATTTGCGCTTCTAAGTCAGCCAGCGCAAGTTGGGCTCGAATCTCGTCCCCCGACGCGCGGAGGGTAGCGCTCCGCTCCTCAGCAGCTTGGATAGCATTCCGCATTTGCCCGAGCAGTCGCTGAATGTCGTCGTATAGCTCACGGTGCGGTTGGCTGAAACCGCCGGGCGTCGGCATCTGTCGAGGCTTGAGGATTACTTCTTCGGCTCGTGTTTCGCACATGGAGGCAATGGGTTTAACGGCATCAGCGGCGGTGCGGGGCGCCGTCCGATGGATGCCGTTGTTATCCGCTGGTTCTGCTTGTCACGTCAATCTCGGGTACGCGTTTGCCTGCACTGAGAGCTTCGAGGGCCTCGATTCGGCTTCGATGGTCATCAGCACTGAGGAGACCATCCCTGTACAGCCTCCGAAGAAACTCGTCGGCTCCCGTTGTCTGTTTGCTACTGTTGCACTCCCAGCAACAGGCGACGACGTTTCTGAAAGTGTGATCCTCAACCGGGCCAGACCGCGGACTTACGTGATCGAGCGAGTAGTTCGATTCCGTGATCTTACGGAGGCACCAGAAGCAACGCCCGCCCTCGCGCCGAAGGATGGCAAGGCGCCGCTGCGGGTCATTGAAGAAGTCGAGCGTGTCAATGTCCTCTTGAGATAATTGCGGGGTGTCCAGAACGACACCTGGAATCTCGTGAGGAAGCAAGACCTCAAGAGCCGTGCCCTTAGCGGATCGACCCAGGATCTTGATGCAACCCTTACGCTCGAGCGTGCGGAGCTTGTCGGAGATTACACGCTGAGAAGGGGGCCTCCCCTGCTTGCCCATACCACCACCGATCTTGGATTGGATGGCCCTCGTACCGAGAGTGGTACCTGGTTTGCCGTCGAGCCGCGTATGCCGGAAGAGGTAGTGGTAGATCATCTGCTCATAGCAGTCCAGGCGAGGAACGAGGAAGTCCTGGACTTGCTGTAGGACCTTCCGGATGTCAATGGTGTCGCTCATTTAGCCTCATCTTCATGCGGATAAGGAATCCTGGATCGCAGGAGGAAAGGGGGAAGATCGTTGGTGGGAGCGTATCGAAAGGTTTGGATGCTGTCAACCACAATCCCGCCCGTCTCGGTAACACGGGGGGCTGAAAATACACGAAGAGAGAAAAGCCGAAAAAGCCTCTTGACAGGAGGGCGGGCTAAGATTAAACTATAATTCAAACAAATTATTCGGGAATGATGAGGAGCAGGGATGGACCCAAAAGAACTGGCCCAAATGTGGATTGGCGCTGATCGGGCGCGGGTCACAGCAAGGCAAATCTCGATCCGGCTGCCGGTGCATGTGATAGCAAAGATTCGTGCCCTGGGTGCGATGTTCCCTGGAAAGACGCGAACGACCTACATTGGGGATTTGCTGTCCGCCGCATTGGATCGGTTCGCGGAGGGGTTGCCGAATGAGGCAGGACCGGGGAGAGATTCATTCGAGTGTACGGATGGCACCTTCCACGGGCCCCGGGGGATGTACGAGTTTATGTGGCGACGTTGCCTGAAGGATGTCGAGAAGGAAGAAGGCCTTGAGCCCAGCGAAACAGGAGAGTTGTTCGAATTCGTGGAAAGGAAAGGACCGGGACATCCAGATTTCCCGAAGGCCAAGGGCAAGCGAGCGCCGGGCGGGCCAGGCGCGAGCGCGCGCCCGACCACGCAGGCGAGGCCGGCGGCGACTTCCCGAGGCGACCAACCGGATCGCAAGCGGCGAGGCCGCCGCCGACCGTCAAAGGGCTGAGCGGACTCTCGCAGACGCGAGAATGCCCGTAGCAAAAAACTAGGCGGCCCCGAGGAAGTGGCTTAGACCTCCAGGGGGCCGCAAGGGGGTGGGTGTGGTGATGAGCTCATCACACTCACCGAGTGTGAGACAGTGTTCGAGGCACCGTCCCACGGGGATGAGCCTAGACCAGACTCTGGGCTCAGTCAAGAGGGAAGCTTCCCCGGTCGGGAGGACTTCCCTCTTTCTGCTTCTAGCCCGGGCCCCCAGCGCGGGCATGGGCCGGGGGGCTTGTCTACAGTCCATATTTGCACAAGAGCCGTGGGCGGGCGTTTCTTCGTGGTGGGGGGAGATCCCAGAGACAGGGACCGAGAGCGGGAGATCCCGAAGCGCGGAAAGATCAAGGCATTCGGTCGGGCAAGTCGCCGGAGGCTGATGAATCTCTTGGCGATGATCAACATGGAAGCCCTGGGCCTGCCCTGGATGATTACCCTGACGTTCCCGGATAAGTTCCCGGAGGATGGGCAGCAGGTCAAGTACATGCTGCACCGGTTCTCTCTCGCCTTCCTGAGAAAGTATGGGAAAAAGCCGATCATCTGGCGCCAGGAATTCAAGGAGCGGAAGTCGGGGAGCCACAAGGGGGAATGGGCGCCGCACTTTCACCTGTTGGAGTGGGGGATGCAGCCGACGGGGGAAGATCTCGCGTGGGTATCGCTCACGTGGTTCAAGATCGTGGCAAGTGGAGACGAGAAGCATCTGGGGGCCGGGACCCGATGGGAGCCCATCGAGAATTGGCCCCACCTGCTCTGCTACGTCTCGAAGTACGTGGCGAAGCTGGAGGAGTTCCCCGAGGTGCTGGAGCCGGGGCGGGCCTGGGGGGTGTGGAACAGGGAACTCCTGCCCATCAAGCTCGTCTCGGACGAGATCCCGGATGATCGCTTCTTCGCCGTGCGTCGCGTGCTGCGGAAGTACATCGAGCGGGCCTCGGGGCGGAAGCTGAAGCATGCAGGGCGATGGACGGGGCTGACGTGCTACTTGCGGGAGTCGACCGGTGCGCGCGTAGTGGATTGGGCATGGTCCGGAGCGTGGGAGGACTGAGCCAAGATTGGGAGGTATCCAGATATGGGAGCGGAAGAGATCTGCGAACCTGGGCCCTCCTGGAGGGCCGCTTTGGGGCTTGTGAAGAGGGGACCGGACCTTGTGCCCAAGCGAGGGACGGAAGGTCCCGTTGGGCGTCCGCATTCATCCGAGCCGTACGTGATTGAGTGTCCCGTCTGTCCTGAGTTCATTGATCATGCGTGGTGCGAATCGGTCGCGTGGGAGTGGGCGAGCGTCCATGATGAGGTGGAAGGCCACGAGCGGCGGACTGCGTACGTCGTGCGCCCGGACTCCGGCGCGCGCGTGGGCCTGCCCTAGGGAAGAGAACAGACCGCGGGAGTGAGGCGAGAAGGTGGCCGTAGACGAGTCCGAAGGACGGGAAGCACTGAAGGCCGTTGGACCAATGGCGGCCCTTGACGGCTGGGTCATTCCTCCGCATACTCTGGGCGAGCGAAGACGTGGTCGTGGCCCGGGCCGGAGGACCGAAGCTATGACCCAACGGTTAGTCGAGCTCGTCGAACAGTTCTGTCAGTATCAGTTGAAACAGCGGGGCAAGGCCGCGCGGGGCGTCGCCACATACCGGTGGACCCTGGAGCACTTCTGCAAGTTCGTGCAGGCCCGGGAGCGGCGGCTCGCGCGGATCACGGATCTCACAGTAATGATGATCCAGGCGTGGATGGATGAGATGGCGGGGTTGGATCTCTCGATCAATACCTTGCGTTGCCGGCAGGCGAGCGTGTCGAGCTTCTGTAATTGGCTGGTCAAGCGCCAGGTGGTCCCGACGAACCCCGTGGCCCAGATGGACCGTCCGCCGCACCAGCGGGTCCCGCCTGCGGTGCCGGGGCCGGACATCATGGACGCCTTGGTCCGGGCAGCCAAGGAGCGGGGGCGCCCCCGGGATGTGGCGATCTTCCTCCTCCTGCGGTACACGGGCATGCGGCGGGAGGCGGTGGCCACCCTGCGCGTCGGGCACCTCGACGGCGAGTGGGGACTGCGGGGGGTCCTCAACAAAGGCCAGAAGGTCCGGGACATCCCGGTGCCGGCGGTGGTGATGCGGTTCCTTTACCTGTACGTCGAGCGCGTGCTCACGGTGGAGTGTGGGACCGTCACCGTCGAGACTCCGCTGTTCTGGTCATCCTGGGGGCGGAAGGCCGTGGGGAAGATCCGGCAACCGATGACGGGGAAGAACATCTGGCGCCTGTGTAAGGTGTACGGGGCCAGGATCGGCTATCCCGGGATGAAGCCCCACGACCTGCGGCACGGCGTCGCGATGGAAGTCCTGGCGCAGCGGAACAACCTCGAAGAGGTGCGCGCCCTCCTGGGCCACGCCCGGATCGACACCACGCAGATCTACACCATGATCCGGCCACCGCAACTCAAGCAGGCCGTCACGTTTTACGAAGAGCGGGCGGTGAAAATGTTGGGAGAGTAACGACGGCGGGCGAACGTGGTTCGAGGAACAAACGGATGTTCCTCGAACCCGATGTTGTAACTATCTGAAATCAAGGCGGGTGTCCCCAGCGGGATTCGAACCCGCGTTATCGGCTTGAAGGGCTGCGGACCAACAAAGAACCCCCCGGTAAGTTGAGCACTTACCGAGGGGTTTCTCTTTTGCAGATCGGCTCCCGGGGGGTATTTTGGGGGGCTCTACACCTACTCGCGGGCACGTTTTCGGGCACGTTTCTGCCGGCATATCGATGGCCCGCAAGATATGTTTATCGCTGGCTGGGTACACCGGGCGGAGGGAGGGCACGTGCGAAATCGACGGCTGAGCGGTTCATTTGGGCAGCAGCCCGCCGGGTGCTGGTAGCAACCTCTCGGGTCAAGGTTGCAGGTTGGACATGTTTCGGTCCTCTCCTTCAGTCGAGCGGTGGGATGCACTCGGGGATCTCGTTGGCGGGTTGTTCACGGACCAGCGCACGCGGTTATACACGGCGTCTTAAATAATACAGCACAATTTCCGCAATGTATCATTGGGAGCATTCCAGATCATATGCTGTTTGGCCACCGCATCGACTAGAGCTTCAAGCCTTTCAAAATAGGTATTGTGCGTGCAGAGCCTTCGGGTCAGCTTCCAGACCCGCTCGATCGGGTTCAATTCGGGACTATAGGCCGGGAGAAACTCCAAGGCCAGCTCGTGGCGGTGGTGCCGGAGGAACGGTTGGAGCACGACCGCGTGGTGGTACTTCGCATTGTCGAGGAGGATCACCATCTCCCGTGCCCTACGTCGGTGTCGGAGCAGCCGGCCAAGGAAGCCTTGAAACGTCACGGCATTGAACTTCGGGTCAAATTGAGTCACCAGTTTCCCCGTGCTGACGTTGACCGCACCGAATAAGGCCGCCGACTTGCGGGTCGGCGCCAGCAGGAGAATGGGATCCTTATCCTCTGGGGGCACCCACATGGTGGCTCGGGATCCATGCTGCTGGAAGTGGCATTCATCCAGACTCCACAGATCCACGTCGTCTCTTCGGGCCAGCCGGCGGCGTTTTTTTAAAAGCCTGCTGCGCCTCCGGATTCGCCCGGGCAATGACCGGCCGCGGTTTTCGCAGCCGGAACTCCAGGTGATGAAACAACCGTTGACACTGGCGCACGCCCAACACCACCTGCTCGGCCTGGGCGAGGTGGTGCGACAACAGCTTCCCATCCCAGAGGTTCTGGGCGTATCCGAACGCGCGCGGCGAGGTCCGAAGAGCCCGATTCACGCGCGGCAACTGCTCGGGCGTCAGCCGCTGCGGACGCCCCGGTCGCTCCTGGTCCTGCAAGCCGCTGAACCCTCTCGTCTCGAAACTCCGGACCCATCGCTGAATGGTGGTCGGATCATGTCCGAACACCCCGCCGACTTCATAACAGGACATGCCGTGAGAGACGAGCAACACTCCGTGGAGCCGGTGATCATACCGTGCCTCTTCGGACCGGAGGATTTCGTTCTGCAAGGCGATTTGCATCATCTCGCGATCGGTGATCTCCAAACGTCTCATCTCGTGTCCCTCCTCAAGCCTAAAATACGCGAGGGACGACGAGAATTCAACAGAATTATGCTGTATTACTTATGACGTCCTATATAGCTGGCTTTTTCGAGGATGTCACAGAATCCTTGGATTCTGTGACATCCAGGCTGATCGACCGGGACAGGCCCTGCTCCGACGCCGGGCCAGCCCAGCGGTGCAATGACGGTCAGGCGTGCTCAGCGTGTTGCGGACGGTGAATTCTGCCTCCGTTTGCTTCAGCACCCCACCCCCTCGTTTGCCAGGACATCAGTACGCGAGCGGGGTGCGCGGAAGAGCGTCCGCGTCTCAGTGGCGAGCCGGTCGTAGCAGATCTCCATGATCGTCCTCAGGTGGACGACGTCCGCGCGGTTGTACTGCACCAGCAGGTCGAGGGCCTGCCGGTCTCCCCGGAGGTATCTCCGCCACAGGAGGACGGCGTCAAACCCGGACAGGTCGCGCACGGCGAGATCCCGCTGGAGGCCGAGCGACGCCTCGATGGCTTTCAGCCCGCCCGCCAACCCCAGCTTCTTCGTCATGCGCCGGAGATCGATGTGGATCGGGGGGAGCGCGAGACGAGGAAACCTGGCCCGGAGGAACCGGAGGTCGAAGCCGGCCCCGTTGAAGGTGCTGAGGAGGCGGAACCGCCGGAGGTACTCGGGGAGGGCGGCGAGATCGGCGCCGGCGATGAAGACCTTGTAGGCCTCACCGTCGTAGACCCCCACCAGGGTGATCTCATCATAGCCGGGCGAGAGCCCCGTGGTCTCGATGTCGAGATAGACGCAGTCCTGGGCAAACCGGCTGAAGGTGCGCCACGCCTCGCCGAGGCCGCAGAGCCGCGAGAAGAAGCCGGCGTTCTTCTCCCGGAGGGCGCGATGAGACTCGGGGAGATAACTTCTGAGCTGCGCCAGCACCCGGGGCCGCACCGTCCGAGAGGCCGGCTCCAGACCGTCCGCATCAGCCCAGGTGCGGACCCCTTGCTGCCAGAGGCCCTGCTCGGTCGTCTTTCCGATCCCTGGAATATGGACAAAGGTGTGTTCAAGCATTTGGATTCGCCCCGCGGCTGTCGTGCGACGGCAACGCTACCATTGGCGCGGGGAAAGTCAAGGGGATCGACAGGGAACGGGGGCAGGCGGCTGGGGACCAAGTCTCGATGCGGGGAGTCGCTGGCACGATCAGCGGGAGTGTCGTGGGGGAGGAACGGCAGATCGAGAGGACGTGGCCGGAAGGAAGATCTCGGTGGCGTTCCTGCTGATGCTCCTGTTGCAAGGGGTCGGATGGGGGGCCTAGCGCCGCGGCGGCCGGCCGCCCCGCGTGTCCCCCCAGCGGCATGGTCGCCGTCAAGGCCCTGGCGTGTGAGTTGTCGGCCCGGTGCGGCGTGCCGCTGGCGCCGTGGTCACGGACCGACCTCCCGCGGGCCGTCCTCGCCCAGGGCCTCGTGGCGGAGAGCAGCGGGACGACGATCTGGCGCTGGCTCGCCGCCGACGCGCTCCGGCCCTGGCGGGTCCGGAGCTGGCGCTTCCCCCGCGACCCCGCCTTCGCCACCAAGGCAGGGCGGGTCCTGGATCTCTACGAGCGCCGCTGGGACGGCGTGCCCCTCGGTCCAACCGAGTACGTCCTGTCGCTGCCCAAAGAGGGCGGCACCCGCGAACGGCGCGAGGAGGTCCTCCGGGCCCTGGGGGTGCCACACCCTTCGCGCTTCATCGAGGAGGTGTGGACCAGCCAGTGGGAGGGGGCCATTGACCGCCTCCTGGATCCGGGCAACGCCCGGGCCCGGCCCCTGGAGGCCGCCGACTTTCACTTCAAGTGGGCCCTGGAGGCGTTCAACGGCCTGCCGGCCACGGGGCGTGCGCGACTCTTCGCTATGAAGATCGAAGCGAATGGCCTCCGGGGGCCGATCCTGGCCCTCTTGGATGCCGCGGGCCTGTCCACGCACGCGTTCGAGGTCGTGGACCTCGCGGCCCTCTCCAAGGTCCACGCCGAGGCGGCCGTCACCGTGCGGACCGCCGAGGGGCGCACCTGCCAGTTCGAGGTGTCCCACTTCGCGCCCGCGGCCGAGGCGCTGTACGCCGGTGCCGCGCGGCTGTTTCACCTCCGGACGGCCACCACGTACATCCACAGGCTGCCGGCGGTGGCCAGGTCCTCTTGGAGGTTCCCCTGCACGGGACGCGTCTCGACGCCGAAGAGCTGCCCCGACGGGAGCTGGCCCGCGTCTGGCCGCTGGCCATCCGGGGCGTGGCCCGCCATGACGCGCTGGGGGATGTCCTGGGGACGATCCTGCGCGATCCCCATCAAATCCTGACCAAGGCCGGTGAGGTCGTCTCCATTCACGACTACGAGCTGTTTCACGATATCGGCGGGTACCGCTTCGGGTTCGTGGAGCCGATCTTCCTCTCCCTGTGGCAGAAGCTGCGCCCTTCCGATCCGGCCCAGGGGCGGGTGCTCCTCCGGCGGATGTTCGAGGAATACCGCGCGGCCTACATCGCCAAGCGGGAGGAGATCCGGGCGCAATGGGACGGGCTGGAAGGGTATCTGACGGTGCACCAGGAGGACATCCAGGAGTACCTGAAGGGGGAGCAGGACTGGCGTACGGCGATCGGGGCTGCCAGGGAGCGGGCCTTCCGCGATCCCGCCCGCTGGGTTAAGACCCTGCTGCAAGCCTACCGAGAATCCTATCCTGACCTTCCCGAGGCCTGATTTCTCGAAGAGCGTCGACCGGTCGAATAGTCAAGTGCGCGATTGGTCCGGCGCGTGAAAATCAGTTGGCGAATCGACCCTTTGACCAATTGATTGATCCGAACGGCATCCCGCCAGGACCGCCCGTCAAGGGTTCATCGGACGTCAGACTCCCGCAAGGCGAACTCATCGGTTCCCGGCGTACTCCAAGATGGAGACGATCACGACGATGATGGCGGCCTGGAGGATCAGGAGGACGGCCTCCAGGGGGCGAGCGTTCCGGAGGGCCATGGCTGCCAGGCCCATGGAGACGGAGAGGGAGAATATCAGGATTACGGTCTTCCGCCGGCTGCCCAGAAGCGCTTCCAGCCGGTGGTGCAAATGATCCTTCCCGACGTACGCGATCCACTCCCGGAATGACCGCACCTTGCCCGTGGCGATCCTGGCCACCGTGATGTGCGTCATGTCGAAGATGAATATCCAGAAGATGAGCACCGGGGCGGCGACGTCAATGATATTGTCCTCGGCCCATTCTCCCTTGACCGCCAGGGCGGCCAGGACGAAGCCCAAGAACATGCTGCCCGCGTCCCCCAGAAAGATCGCCGCCGGCCGCTTGGGACGGAGATTGAAGGGCAGGAATCCCAGACAGCCTCCCACGATGGCGGCTGCCAACCAGCCCATGAATGGCTGAAAGGTCAGCGCCGCGAAAACCCCCAGGAAGCCCGCCGTGATAATGCTGAGGCCGGTGGCCAGGCCGTCCATCCCGTCAAAGAAGTTCATGGCGTTGGTGATTCCCAGAAGCCAGATGAGCGTCAGGCCTGCGTTTGCCACACTGCCAACCGCCGATCGCGGGAAGAGGGTCAGGACCACGCCGGAGTTGATCACGACGGCCACTGCGATGAGTTGTGCCAGGAGCTTGACCCCAGCGGGCACGCTCCGCACGTCATCCAGGATTCCGACGACGACGAGGAGACTGGCCCCCACCATGATGGCCACGACCTGATTATCCAGGATCGAGTTGGCCAGGATGGACACCCCGAAGGCCGTGTAGATTGCCAGCCCCCCCAGGAGAGGTGTGGGCTCTGCGTGCAGCTTGCGCGTTGCCGGGAGGTCAAGGACCTCCAGGAAGCGTGCGAAGCGGATCACGATGGGCGTGAGGCCAAACGAGATGAGGCACGAGACCACGAGGATGTACGCCCAGCGGGCACCGTACACGGTGTGCCAGGTCGTCCGGACGCCGGGGAGCAAGAGGGTACCCGCCAGGGCTAGGACCAGGAAGCTGATCCACCAAGCACACCGCCCGATGTCGCCCGCCGCAGGGGGGGCAGAGTTTCTCTGTGCCTCCCGGTTCCCTGTCTCGTTCATGCAAAGACCCGCTGGACGGCGCGAATGACGATGGATTCTTCACGGGAGGTGAGCGCGGGATACAGCGGCACAGATAGCGCGTGCCGAAAGGCATGAGTCGCCCCTGGGAACCCTTCCAGTCCTAGCGTCAGGTGAATGGGCCGGTACACGGGCGGTCGAGCGGTGACACCCAATCCGGCCAGCCGGCGCGCCACGGTCCCGGCCGTGTTCGGCGCGCCGATGACGAAGCGATGGTAGACGTGGCTCCGCCCGTGGGCCGGGGGCGGGAGCGCAATGGGGAGACCCGCCCAGCCGCGCCGGTAGCGTCGGGCGATGGCTGCCCGCCGGGAGAGCATGGCGGGCAGGCGCCGCAACTGGCTCCGCCCCAGGGCGGCCTGGAAGTCAGTGAGCTTGTAGTTGAACCGCAGCGCGTGCCGGCGGCGCTCATCGTAGTCGCGCCGGTCCCGCATGCGGGCGAGCAGCCGGCGGTCCCGACTAAGCAGCATGCCTCCCTCGCCGGTGGTCAAGAGTTTGGTGGCGTAGAAAGAGACGATGGCCGCGGTCCCGAGCGTCCCCACGGGCCGTCCGGAATAGCGGGCGCCAATCGCCTGTGCGCAATCCTCGATCACGGGGATGCCGACCGCCAGCAGGCCGTCCAGGTCCGCAGGGAGGCCAAATTGATGCGGGACAATGATCGCGCGGGTGCGGCGCGTCAGGCGACGCCGGACATCCGCGGGATCGAGGTTATACGTGTCCGGATCCACATCGGCCAGGCGGGGCGTCGCCCCGACGTACTCCACGGCGTGCAAGGGGGCAACGCACACGTAGCTGGGCAGGATCACCTCATCCCCCTGGCCGATGTCCAACCCCAGCAGCGCCAGGTGCAGGGCCGCGGTTCCCGAGTTGACCGCCACGCCGGGCGGGAGCCCCAGCCACCCACCGACCTCGGCCTCCAAACTGGCCACTTCGGCCCCCTGCGCCAGGGCGCCGCTTCGCAGCACGCGGGATACCGCGCGCACGTCGGCGGCCGTGATCCAGGGTCTCGAATGCGGTACTATACATAGCGTCATAAGTAATGCCGCATAATTATCTTGCCATGTTCATGCCTTTCCTGTCATGATAGCGACAAGGAGGGCATGACCATGCGCAAATTGGCGATCGCCGATGCCGAGATCATGCAGTTCGCGTTGCAGCAAGAAATCTTCCGTTCCGAGGAAGCGCGCTATGACCATCGCCTGCACGGGGTCCTGTTGGTGACCCACGGCCTCAGTTGCTATGACGTGGCCGGCCTCCTCGGCCAGGACCCCCGGACCATCGAACGCTGGGTGCAGCGATTTGAAGCGCGGGGCTTCGCCGGGCTGCACGAGGGCGAACGGAGCGGCCGGCCCCGGCGGCTCGAGCCGGCGCAGTGGGACGCGGTCAACCGGGAGCTGCGCCGGAACCCGCGGGACTTCGGCTACGCCCAGAATCTCTGGGACGGGAAGCTCCTCGCCCATCACCTGGCGCAGGTGCACGGCGTCCCCCTCGGGGTGCGCCAGTGCCAGCGCCTGTTCCGCCAGCCTGGCCTTCCGGCTGCGGAAGCCGCGCCCGCTGATCGCGCACGCCGATCCGGCGGCGCAGGCGGCATATAAAAAAACTCCGCCGGCTCGCCCGCGCCGACGGCCTTGACCTCTGGAGCCTCGACGAATGCCATTTCCAGCAGCATGGCACCCGGTGTCGCATGTGGGTGCCCCCGGAAGACACCGATCCCGTGCTGTTCCACGCCCCGACCCGGAAGTCCGTGGCCCTCTTCGGCGCGGTCAACCTCCGCACCGGGCAGCTCGTGACCCAGCTCTGCCCGACGTTCGATGCGGTCACGTTCGGCGCCTTTCTCCGCGTCCTGCTGCGGCATCGCCGCCCGCAGCGGCGGCTCGTCCTGATGTTGGACAACGCGCGGTACCATCACGCCACGCTGGTGCGGCCGTTTCTGCGGGAGAAGCACCAGGTGCTCTCGTGTGCCTTCCTACCGCCCTACAGCCCGGAGTTGAACCCGATCGAACGCGTCTGGAAGCTCGCCCGAAAGCTGTGTACCCACAACCAATACTTTCCGCTGCTCACGGACCTGGTAGCCGCCGTCTCGGCTCAACTGAATCTGTGGAGAAAACCCAATCCACTGCTCGCCAGATTATGCGGCATTATTTAGGTCGTCATGTATAGAATGGGCAATTGGGCAATCCGGCGGTCAGGCAATCTGGCGATCCCGCATCAAGGAGTTGTCAGGGCTTGGCCCGTTCAACCTTTGCCTTCCGCTCAAGGGTTCGAATGTACGCGTTCAATTGAGGGGCCAATTCCACGACCCTCCCCGCTAGACCCTCATATCGTCCTTCGGAGACGAGTCCACGTCGGAGGGCTCGGCGCAGCCAGTGCCCTGCCTCTTCGAGAGACCCGCGAGCATAGAATTGGAACTGGCGATTGTCCTTGTAATGATACCGACCCTACCCCTCTGCGCTATTCCCTCCGATCGAGTCTGCGGCTTCGACAAGCTGGCGGCCTACCGTGTCGCGTGCAAATGGCTTCCAGGTTAATACCTCTGCCCAGATTTCATCGGAAAGATCCTCAGCCAATTGGTAGATCCTCAACCCCCGTAGACCTTCAGCCATAGCGCCCCCCCTTCCCCCGCTCTGTCCCGGTTGCCCGATTGCCAACCCCTCAGGGGCTGATGTTGATGAACAGCCGGAGGGGGACGAAGCCTTCGCCGTTCTTGACGCGGCCCTGGATCCCGCGGAAGTGGGCGGAGGACCGGGCGATGTCCACGATGGAGAGCCCCTCGATGTTGGTCTTGCTGACCTGGGAGGCATGGGCCTGGAGGGTTGCGACCTTGTCCGCCAGGACGCTATCCACGTCCACGAAGACGCTCGGCGAAAAGTTCTGGGTGGTGGGACCTTCGTAGAAGAGGACGTTTCGGGTGTAGCGGGTGGCGGTGATGGTGGAGGTGGCCAGGTGTCGATGGTCCTGGTGGGTGTCGTCGTGATAGTGGACAAAAATGAAATCAGGCTGAACTTCTTTGATCACCTTCTCGAGGCGCTGGATGAGCGCGCGGTCCAAAGGAATGGCGGTATCCTGGTAGCCCCCCCAAAACAGCTTGTACGCCCGAATGATCCGGGCCGAGTCCTCTTGCTCTTGGCGGCGAACCGCGCCGTCGCCGCCCCCACTCCCGTCGGTCATGACCAGCAGAAAGACGTCGTGTCCCTGCCGCGCGTACTTGATCAGGGTTCCGCCGCAGCCGAACTCGATGTCGTCAGGGTGGGCACCAATGGCGAGGATGCGCATGGGCTCTCCCTCCGGGCGGTGCAGTCTTCGGGTTCTGTCCCTTGGGCGCGCCTCACGACGGGATGGGTGACCAGCACCGACCCGACCGGAGGACGTTGAGGCTCTCGGGGCCGCAATTGAACAGTAAATCTACCACCGCCAGGTGTGAAATGAAAGGCTGATGTCGCTGCGGGTACTGGGGATGCGTGTAGGACTGGACCTGGACGGCAATCCCTGCCTTGGAGAAGCGGCCGACATCCATGTAGGAGGGGCCGGATTGGCCGGCCAGGTACGCCGTGCCCCCCGCCGCCCGGCAGAGGTCGATCAGGCGGTCGGTCGGCTCCTCCCGGGCCGAGAGGCCTGAAGCCAGGAGGCGGGGCGTCCGGATGCCGAGGTACCGACAGAGCAGGTCAGTGGCCGCGATGTTCAGGTCGCTGAGCCGGGTCCATGGGCTCTCCAGCAGGGCGACGAGTTCCGGGCCGAGGGGATCCCAGAAGGGGGCGCGGCCGTAGTGAAGGCGAAGGGCCTGGCAGTGCTTGCGTTGCCAGTCCGTCTTGGCGTTGACCTCCACCCGATCGATCTGCTCGGGGAAGCGGTCGATGATGGGGACGGTCAGCCATTGCCAGCCATCCTTGGTCCGGATGCGGTTGCGGTTCTGCCATTCGTGCTTCTTGAACTGCACCGTGTCCAGAAAGATAAAGACGTCGGCGGAATCGAGCTTGTCGAAGTATCCCAACCATGGGAGGTACTGCGGTTGGTGGATGGCGATCTTCACCGTCTATCCTCCCGCGCTCTGGACGAAAATGGGGTTGCTCAGAATCTGGTGCTCGCCCGGCCCGCGAACTTCCAGGCGATAGAACAGGCCGGCCTCCGCAGGCGGCGCAGGCTCGGTCCAGCGCAGGGTGACCGGCGCTTCGGCGCGGAGCGAATGCACGACCAGCCCGTTACGGACCAGCTGGACCTGGATGGCGATCCGTGGGTTCCCCACGGCATGGATCGCGGCGCGGACCTCGGGCCGATCGCCGGCGTGGAGCATGACCCGGTCACCCGCTTCAGCGGGCGGGCGTTCGGGGAGGAGGACCTGGAACTGGTCGAGGACGAGGCCGGCCTCCGGCCTGCGCTGCAGGGCGTAGAAGCGTCCGGCGCGCAGGGCCTCCATGAGGGCGGGAGGATCCTTCCGATCCACCAGGAAGACCGTCAGGACTGTGCCGAACCGCTTACCGGCTTGCCCCTCCTCATGGTATGCCGCCTCTCCGATGGCCCAGGCGGGAGCGGCTCGGCGGCCGCCGAGGTAATCGGCCAGGAGGCGGTCCCATCCCCCGCCGGGCTGCGTGAACGTGGTGGTGTCCTCGTAGATCCCGCCGAAGGCTGTGAAACGATCCGTCGCCAGCAGGGCTGATGGGTAGGGGTCCGTGTTGATGGTGGCCTGCAACCCTGCCACGGCGACCACCTGGTGATCGCGCGCCTCGGGCAGCGACCAGACCGAGGCGCCCCCGCGGGAGTTCACGTAGTCGATGGCTGCCTGGTGCGGCCGCAACCCGGCGAGCGGGTCATATGGGGAGACGGGGGGGGTCGTGAAGGGGAAGTTGTTCGCCAGAAACAGCGCCGCGATCGCGAGGCAGAGAATTCCATAGCCTGTGTATCGACGCTCCACAGTGACTGTGAAGTATTGGAGGCGAACGGGACTGCGCCGTCTCGCTCGGAGCAGCCAGGCTCCTGGCGCCACGAGGGCCGCTGGCCAGAGGAGCCAGAGGCTTGCCGGACCCCAGCGGGCTGCGCCGAGGTTTCCGACCGCGGGGAGGTTCCGGTAATCCTCGGCGCGGTACAGGCCCAAGGCCAGGATGTCCTTCTGTGTGTCGTGCATGGTCAGCGTTCGCTGGAGGAGGCTGCCGGTCCAATAGTAGTGGGGGATGACCTGCGCGCCTGGAATAACCAGGACATCTTTCTGGCGAGCATTCACCTCCTGGACCGCCTGCAGGAACGCCTCGGGCCCCCGGCTGAGCAGCGACGGAAACTCCACGCGGTACCGGAGAATGTTCCGCAGGGGGGGCAACCCGTATTCATATCGCAGCAGGTGATTCTCCGTCAGGAAGATGGCCTCGACGCCTACTGCGCGCGCCCGGGCGATCAGCTCATCCAGCGTCTGGGTTCCGCTGCTCCATGTCGAGTGAACGTGCACCGCCGCAGGGAATTGACGCAGCGGCCCGGCTGCCTGGGCCGGCGAGAGCCCCAGGAGGAAGGCAACCAGTGCCAGCGTGAGGCACCCGGCCCTGCACCCGAGGATCTGCCTCGGGAGTTGCCGGGGCCTGTGCTCACCGGCGGCAGGGCTACCGTGGCCGGCCATGCGAGAGCACCTCGTGGTACACCTTGGCCAGCGCCCCCAGCATCGCCTCGGCACTGTAGCGGGGGGCGCGCCGGCGTCCCGCCTCCGCCAGGGCGGAAGCTCGGGTCGCGTCTCGAAGCAGTGTGGTCGTGGCCTCAGCCAGGGCCGCGGGATCACGAGGCGGCACGAGCAACCCCGCCTCCCCGTCACCCAGCAGCTCGGCCACCCCACCCACCCTGGTCGCCACGATCGGTTTTCCCAGGGCCATGGCCATGACCAGGACCCGACCCATGCCCTCGTTGATCGACGGAAGGACGAAGACATCCATGCCGGCGATGAGCGCGGGGATGTCCTCTCGAAAGCCGGTGAAGACGATCCGGTCGGAAAGACCGAGGGCGTCCGCCTGGGCTTCCAGTGCCGGTCGCATCTCCCCGTCCCCCACCAGGAGGAACCGGGCATCGGGGCATCGCCGGAGAATCTCCGGCGCGGCGTCGATCAGGTACTGGAGGCCCTTGATGGGGACCAGACGCGCGACTGCGCCGATCACCGGACGCCCGGACAGGAGGGACGCCGGGGACGCGGCGCGCAGCGTGTCAAGGTCCACGCCGCTGGGAATCGTGACGAACTGCTCGGGACGGCCGATTCGCAATCTGAGATGGTCCTGCGCCTCGCCGTCGCTCAGGGTGATGATCCGGTCTGTCCACCGGGCCGCCAGCCGCTCCAGTGCGGTGAAGGCGCGCGTCGCCACCGGGGAGAAGTACCCCTCGAAGACGTGTCCGTGTGGTGTGTGCACGATGTGAGGGACGCCGACGGCCCGTGCCGCCAGCCGTCCCAGGAACCCGGCCTTGGACGAATGGGTATGGACGATGTCCGGCCCCATCCGCCGGATCGCGCAGCGCAATTGCCACAGGGCCCGGCAGTCCGCCATGGGACGCACGGGACGGACGAGGTGTCGTAACTGGACCCAGGGTACGCCGGCGCGGGACAGGCTCGCGGCGAGGCCTGGAGGAGGGTCTGTCGTCTGTCCCGAGATCAAGCTGCACGCGAACTCTGGGCGCGGCATCCGGGTGACGGAGATCACGGTGTTCTCCGTGGATCCTCCCACGTCCAGCCGCGTGATGATGTGAAGCACGTGAATCACGGTTTCCCTGCGCCCCCGATGGGAGGCCGCTCCGCGTACAGCTCGATCGAGGGCCCCACCAGCCAGCGTTCCTGTGACAGGAGCTGCACGCCGGCACTGCCGGCGGCGATGACTCCATGAAGCAATCGGAGCGCCGCCCCGCGCAGCCCTCTCTCCCTCGAAAGGAACTCTTCGGCCGTCAAAGACGAGTTCCGGATCCTGCACACGTGAAAACCGGCCCGATTGACCAAAGAGCGCAACCCGCCCGGCGTCAGCGCGAACAGGTGGAGGATGGGGTACCGATCCCATCCGCGCGACCGGGCGAGGGGTCCGAGAAAGCGAAGCAGCCGGACACACGGCCGGTGAAAGGCCGCATTGGGAATCCGGATCACAAGATGCCCCCCGGGCCGCAGGACCCGGTGGGCTTCGCGGAGAGCGGCTAGGGGGTCGGGGGTGTGATCCAGGACGTTGATAAGAGACACGGCGTCCATGCCCGCGTCGCGGAAGGGCAGGGCCGAGCTTTCGGCCTGAACCACGGGGACGCCGGCTCCGCTCGCGGCGGCACAGGCCTGATGCGAGAGGTCGGTGCCCAGTCCACGCCAGCCCCGCTGGTTGGCTGACGCCGGCAGATGGCCGCCGCCGCATCCCACATCCAGGAGGCGGCCCCTCGATCCCAGGGCCGCGAGACGAACCAGGAGCAGGTCGAAGAGTCTGGCTCGGGGCTGAGGAACGTGCTCGTGGGAGAAGCGGCGCGGATACTCGAGCTCGTACTGCCGCCGCAACGACGCCGCGGTCGGCAGCGTCTTCGCCGCGCCCGTTCGACAGCGTGGGCAGCAGAGGTACGGCATGCCGAGATAGACCAGGTCCGGCTCCCGGGTCAGGCCACCGCACGCCGGGCAGGCGCGTGCGACCATCGACGGCTCGCGCCGATCCCGGGCCACGTGACTCAGCGTCTCCTCCAGGCGCGCGACCGACCCGTCCCAGTTATAGTGAAGCTCCGCGTGCCGCCGGCAGGCGTACCGAAGAGACTGGCTCGCTGCGGGCGCACGCCGGTCCCCCTCGAAGAAGCGCGCCAGGTCGTCAGCCATAGCCTGGGGAGTCGTATCCCGCAGGAGCAAGGAGGAATCCAGATCCAGAAGGACTTCCGGGATCGCACCCACCGCCGTTCCCAGAACGGGCGTGCCGCAGGACAACGCCTCCACCGTGACCAGACCGAAGCCCTCGAGTTCCCGTGTGGGGAGCACGAAGGCATCGGCCGCCTGATAGTACAGGGACAGGTCCGACTCCGGGACATAGCCCAGGAACCGGACGTGGTGCTGAAGCTCCAGGGAGGCAGTGAGCGATTCCAGATTGTCCCGCAGGGATCCGGCACCACCGATCACGAGCGTCACGTCGGGGACGCCCCGGCGCAGAATCGCCATGGCGTGGATCAGGGTATCCAGACCCATGCGCGCCTCGAGGTTCCGGACGGTCAAGAGCAGCGGCGATTCGATGGGAAGGCCAAGCGTCTTGCGGAGCAGAGAGCGATCCGCGGCCGGCCGAAACCGATCGATGTCGACGCCTCCGGGGATCTTCACGATCCGATCCGACGGGATGCGGTACAGCTTCCAGAGCTGGCCGGCCGAGAAGTCGCTCAGGACCTGAATACGGGCCGCACGCCGGAGACAGGCCCCTTCGATGCTCCAGAGCATGAGTTGGGCCATGCGCCCGATCAGGCCGCGGCGATGATGGCCGGTCATTCCGCTGCGGGAGGCGTATTCCAGCGGAGCAGGCGACAGGAACGTGTAGAGGCACGGGAGGTCCCTGGCGCGATCCGACCGTAGCGCGCCGTAGCCGGAGGAGGGCTGGTAGAGTTCCAGGATGTCGCATCCCTCCTCCGCCAGGGCGGCGGTGACGGCCCGCCGGGCCCCCAGGATCGAGCTGAACAGGAAGCGGAGGGGCGAGCGCCGGTCTGCGGGATAATGGCGGATGCGCACGCCCTCCCGCTCGGCAGTCTCGGCGACGGCTTCGGCCGGGTGCCGGCTCACGATGCGGACCCGGTGGCCGCGCTTGGCCAGGCGGGAGGCTTGCTCCCACAGGATCCGCTCCGCGCCGCCGAGAATGCAGAGCGGGGAGACGTCGGACACCATGAGGACTCGAAGCGTCGAGGTCATGCGTGTCTCACCGAAGGGTCCAGGACCCGCCAGTGTCGAGGTAATGGCGCATCCACAGCTCGGCCATCATGAGCGTCCACAGGCGGTCGCTGTGGCTCCGGCTCCCGCCGAGGTGTTCCTTCTTGAGGGCCTCGACGGTGTCCGGAGCGAAGAGGCCGCGGAGCCGGATCCGGTCGGGTGAAAGGCACTCCTCCATCATCCCGCGCAGGTCCGTGCGAAGCCAGCGACCCAGCGGAATCATGAAGCCCTGCTTCCGGTGCGAGAGGACTCGAGGGGGCAACACGTCGGCAAAGGCCGCCTTGAGCAGGCCCTTGAGGCGGAATCCGGGGATCTTCACGCCGGACGGGATGCGCAGGCTCTCCTCGATGACCTCGTGATCGCAGAACGGCGCCCGCAGCTCCAGGGAATGGGCCATGCTCATTCGGTCGGCCATCACCAGGAGATCGTCGGGCAGGTAGGCGTCGAGGTCGATGCGAAAGGCGCCGTCCACCGGATCGTCGTGGGCGCGGCCGGCAAAAGCCGCGCGCTGGGACGCCTCCACGCTCCGTTGCCAATGCCGCCGCAGGGCCGGCGTCGTGAGATGTCCCAGATCCGCCTCGCTGAAGAAGCGCGTCCAGCCGAGGTACCGGTCGGGCAGGGGTTGCTCCACGCCGACGATGAACCGCCGGGCCCAATCCCCCAGGTTCCGGCTGGCTTCGGATTCTGGAATGAGACGAGGCAGTAGGGTGCCGGGGATGGACCGGAGCCAACGGGGGAGCTTCGCGTATCGCTCCGACAGGCGGAGACCCAGGTACCGGGGGTACCCCGCAAAGGTCTCGTCGCCGCCGATGCCCGAGAGCGCGACCTTCACGTGACGGGCCGTGGCCTGGGCCACGACGAACGTTGGGATGGCAGAGGAGTCCGCAAACGGCTCGTCGAAGTGATGAATGATCGAGGGCAGGAGGTCGACCACCTTGGGTTCCAAGATCTCCTCAGTGTGATCCGTCTCAAAGCGCTGTGCCACCATGCGGGCATAGGGCAGCTCGTCGAAGGAGGACGCCGCCCGGCCGAAGCCGATGGAGAAGGTGGCGATGCGCTGGCTCGTCACCTCGCGCATGCTCGCCACCACCGCGCTGGAATCGATGCCGCCGCTGAGAAACACCCCCAGGGGGACATCGCTCTCCAGGCGGAGCCGGACCGCCTCGCGGAGCACCGTGCGCACACGGGCCGTCATCTCGTGGATCGAGGCCCGTGATTCGGGCATGGAACTCCCCCGGGGGAGGGCCCAATACCGCTGGAGTGTCAGTGTGCCCTCGGAGAGCGTCGCGATGTGCGCGGGAGGAAGCTTGGCAATCCCGTCGAAAATGGATCGGTCGGCCGGCGTGTAGCCGAAGGCCAGATAGTGGTGGAAGGCCTCCCAGTCCACCTCCCGCGAGACGGCCGGATGGACCAGCAGGGCCTTGATCTCTGAGGCGAAGAGGAACAGACCGTCGCGATGCCAGTAATACAGGGGCTTCTTCCCCAGGCGGTCCCGGGCCAGGAACAGGCGCCTCCGTGGCGCATCCCACAGGGCGAAGGCGAACATGCCCCGAAGACGCTCAACGAGGGCCGGGCCTTCCTCCTCGTAGAGGTGGAGCAGGACCTCGGTATCGCTCTGGGTCCGGAAGCGATGGCCCCGTTGGATGAGAGCCGACCGGAGTTCCCGGAAGTTGTAGATCTCGCCGTTGAACACGACGCGGAGACCCTCGTCCTCGTTGGCCATGGGCTGTCGCCCGCCGGGAAGGTCGATGATGGCCAGGCGGCGCATGCCCAGGCCGATGCCCGGGGCAACGAAGAGCCCCTCGTCATCGGGACCGCGATGGACGAGAAGCTTGACCATCCCTTCCAGCTGGTCCCGGTTGCCTGGTCCGACGAAGCCGGCGATGCCGCACATGGCTCAGGCTTTCTTCCGCCCGCTGGCGATCCCCTCGAGGAAGTCCACCAAGCGCTTCGTGGTTTGGTGCGAATCATACAGGCGTGCGCGCTCGAGGCCTCGAATGCTCAGTTCTCGTCGGAGAGACTCATCGGCGATGATCCGGGAAAGTGCGGAGGCCATTTCGGACACGTTCAGTGGATCCACATACAGCACAGCATCGCCGGCCACTTCAGGGTACGGCCCTGCCTTGGAGCAGACGACCGGAGTTCCGCAGGCCATCGCTTCCAGTGGTGCGTACCCAAAACCCTCCATCAGGGAGGGGCACACCACAGCCAGGGCGTTCGAGTAAAGCGTCGGAAGATCCTCAGCGGCAATGAAGCCCGGAAGGAGGACACCAGGAAGATTCAAGGTCTCGAGACTCACCGGGCTGGTCAATCTATGGCCACTCCCTGAACCAGCGAGGACCAGCTTGACCTGGGCCTGTGTGGTCTCGGGCAAGGCAGAGTAGGCCTCCACGAGTCGAGCAAAGTTCTTGTGGGGAAGGAAATTTCCCAGGGCAAGGAAGTAGGCACCGGTGATCCCGTATCGAGAAGCAAGGAGGGCGATCCTCCCAGGATCGTGAGCAGGGCGGAATTCATCGCCAACGCCGAGATAGAACACGTGCACCTTATCCGCTGCGAGGCCGATCTCGGTTATGATCTGCTTCTTGCTGAATTCAGAGTCAGTAATGACGGCAACGGCCCGATTGGCCAGGAGCGAGGCCCATCGCCGAAATGCCGCGGCGTACAGGCGGCCTAACCCTCTCGTGTATTCGCTTACCTGGAGGAGAATCAAGTCGTGGATGGTGATCACGACAGGGCATGAAGAGGCCAAGGGCGCCTTGTAATAGGGGGAAAAGAACGCGGTGGAGCCAACGCTCCGGAGGGCGCGCGGGAGAAGTACTTGGTCATAATAGAGCGTAAAAGGGGCCGACAACCTCACAACTCGTATATGGGGGGCGCTCACCGGAATTGACGAGTCGGGTTCGGCCACGGCCACCGTTGACAGGTGGGGGCGATTCCTAGCGATCTCCTCGAGCACGTTCTGGAGGAAACGTCCGATCCCGGTGATGCGTCCGGGTGTGAATTCACGACAGTCCAACGCTAGGATCATGGTCTGATCCTGTTGTGTGAGGAGCGATTCAACTTGGTGGTCGGTTTCCCGGGGTGTTGTCTCGCTCGTTGGATCCGCCAAAGCGTCGTGATGACAAATCTAATAGCCGCAGGGGTGATGGCCGGACCGGATGGCAATGCGAGCCCGTTGGGAGCGATTCCCTCGGCGACAGGAAAATGGGCGCCCTTTCGGTAGGGGGGAAGGTGGTGGAGAACGGGAAAGAACGGGCGAGTCTCGACCCCGAATTGGGAGAGAAGACGCATGAGACCCCCGCGCCGCATGCCGAACTGCCCGGGCTCCACGAGTATAGGGAAGAGCCAGCATACGGGCCGGACGCCGGCCCGGATGGTCTGGAGCCGGACTCCTGGCATCCCCCGCAGGCCTTGGGTATAGTGCCGCCTGATGACTTCCTTGTGGGCCAGGAGTTCATCGATTCGTTCCAATTGCCCCAGCCCCACGGCGGCTTGTAGATTGCTCATGGCGTAGTTGTATCCAATGACCGGATGCCAGTACCTTCGGCGGCCCATACCGTGATCCCGAAGTCGACGGGCCCGTTCGGCGAGCTGTCGGTTTCGCGTGACCAGAATTCCTCCTTCGCCGGTCGTGGGGACCTTATTGGCAAACAGGCTGAAACACGCGACGTCGCCGAGGCCGCCAACGGGATGTCCCTCAATTTCGGCGCCAAAAGATTCGCTCGCGTCCTCCACCAGCACGAGGCCGGCCTGCCGGGCCAAGCGACGCAACGCAGTCATGTCTGCCGGCTGGCCGAACAGGTGTGCGGCAATGATGGCCTTTGTCCGACGGGTGATTTGCCTGGCGGCGGATTCGGGGTCAATCCCCCAATCTGCCGGAGAGACATCGACGAAGACCGGTGTTGCTCCCACATGGACCACGGCGTTTGCCGTAGCCACGAAGGTCCAGGCCGGGACGAGGACCTCATCGCCTGGTCCGATTCCACTTCCCGCAAGGGCCAGGTGAAGTGCTCCCGTCCCAGAGTTGGTCGCCACCCCGTACGGTACCCCACAGCGTCGGGCGAATGTTGCCTCGAACCGGGGAACGAAGGGGCCGGCAGAGGAGATCCATCCCGACTCCAAGCATTGGAGGACGTAACGGCGCTCGGGAGCACCCAGGTCCGGACAGGCAACGGGGATCCGGGGCGTCTTGCGTGGGCTTTCAACTCTTTGGGTCCGCATCGCTATGGCCCTCGTGAAGAATCACGTCCGGTTCCGTCCCCTCCAAATACTTGACTCAAGATCTATGGCTACCACATCGCTCTGAGACCAGACCAACCGTTGGCCCTCGTCTTCTCGCGCAGGGATTGGCATCGTGTGAGTCTGCATCCATCTTCCTCTCCAACTCTCCAAGATTCGATAGCGTCGGTCCTCTGATTCCGCTCACATCCCCCGGCACGAACTCCCGGCAGTGCACGGCGAGGATCACTTCCGACTCCTCGTGACCCTTGCGTGCGGGGATGTCTTGCGGCAGATCACGTCCTTTCGCCGTTCCTTCCTTGAGCGGGCTTTCCCTCCCGCCCAGCGACTGGAACCTGACAACCGCCCCGAAACGCCAAGCCCCCCTCACAGGACACGGTTCGTGCCCTTGCGTTAGCTCCAGAGATTATAGCGGAAGACGCACCACATGCCCCAGAGGCCGTCCTCCCAGGTGATCTTCTTCCCCTCGGCGTAGGTTCGCCCGTAATAGGCGATGGGCACCTCGTAGATCCGCCAGTGTTCCTTGGCTACTTTGGCCGTGACCTCCGGCTCGAACCCGAAGCGGTCCTCTCTCAGGCGTATTTGTTGCAGAACTTCTCTTCGGAAGACCTTGTAGCACGTCCAGACATCGGAAAGGTTGAGATCGGAGAACATGTTCGACAGCGTTGGCAGGAGCCAATTTCCCACAGAGTGCCAATAGAGCAGAACGCGGTGTGGTCCACCCAGGAATCGAGATCCGTTGACGACATCTGCGACGCCTCGCTCGATGGGTTCCAGGAGCCTCCGGTAGTCCTGCGGGTCGTACTCCAAGTCAGCGTCCTGCACCAGGACAATATCGCCTTGGGCGTTGGCGAAGCCGAGGCGTAGCCCGGCGCCCTTCCCGCGGTTCTTTTCCTGAAAGAATACCCGGATGTTCCCCGTGGGGATCACACATCCGGCATGTTCCAGGGCGAGGACCGGGGGATTGCACCCGATGCTCTGGTGAAGCTCTTGGAGGAAGGTCCGAGTGCCATCTGTCGACGCATCGTCAACGATCACGATCTCCTTGTCGATGTCCACAGCCTGTATCCGCCGCAAGAGCTCTTCGATCGTGGCTCGCTCGTTGTACACCGGTATGATGACGGAGAGCGTCCGGCGACCTGTCGGTCCTTCAGGGAACCGACCTTGCCTGTGTCCCGTGGGCATCGTCGTCATGTCTCCAGCGCCTCCTGGACGGCGCCCGGTCTGCCTGCCCATCTGTCGGTCGTTCGAAACGATGTGCGGATCTGTACGTTTCTCGGCGGTGTACTGGATCCCGGGGGAAGTGGTACAAACCGCCGGCACAAACCCCTGCGCTGGCAGACCGGCAATCCCGGAAGACATGGTCCGCCAGGAAGAAGTCGTGTCCCTGGTCCCGCAAGAGTCACGATCATGAGACGCGGTCGGCTGCGAGCAATCTCCTCCAGCAGCCCGCGCAGGAAGCGCCCGATCCCGGTCACCCGGCCTACGACGAATTCCCGACAATCGATTCCGAGGATCATGAAATCATCCAGGAGATGCCCGCGGCGAGAAACTCAGCCTCGACCCCGGTCTCGGGCTGCTCGATGGCTTTCTGAACAACATGTCCTGGTGGTTGAGTCATCGCTGGAGCGATTTGGTATGGGTCCTGTCGAGCCAATTCTATTCTGTGGATGATGCGCGGGCTCGGCGGTGCGAGAGAAAACGCGAGAAAGATGTAACCCATCTGGCTACCCTCGCCTCAATTCTGAGGCATGATGGTATTGAATCAGAAGTATGAAGAGAATTCCCCACATGAGGATCGCACTACACAGGACCACAGGGTCAATCAAAGGCGTTGGAATGGGGAAGATGGCCTTCAGCGCGTGTGGCATCAGCCTTACACCGACTGCAAGTACGGCGAGGCTAGGAGAAAGTGACACACCGGTGTACGTGCCCTTCTCCGATCCTCTCGTCAGCAAGACTCCCAAGAGAGCGACGCCAAGGGCAGAGAAGAATCCGAGGAAGTATGGAGTAGCCAGGAGCGCATATGCTGCTAGCCATGCCCCCTGCCCTATCACTCGCGTCGGTCGCCGGTGATCCAAGGCTAGGCCCGTGAAAGCTAACAGGAGAACCAGGAGGTGATGTTCCTGTGTGTAGGGTGAGCAGAGTAGAGCAGCGCAGAGCAAGAGGCTGGCAGGGCCCCAGGGCGAGACGGACCAACTCCGGGTTTCGCGCGGGAGCGAAAACAAGACCACAGCAATCACCAGAATGCCCAGGCCGGTCGCGACGAGCGCCAGCGAGTCTCCGAATCCATCTGTCGTACACGCGCCCCGTAAGCGAAAAAGGATACCCCGCAAAGAGATATTATGGCTCCACGCGCTGATTGCACATGGGAAATTGCGAAGATATGTCACATAGCCTCGCCAGGCATCAAGACCAAGCAGCGCCGTGGTGCCCAGAGAGACCGCTAACAGGGTGATCGCTGTTACACCCAAGTGGCGACGATCGTGCTGACGAAGCCACAACCCTCCAAGGAGGGCGAATTGGGGCTTAATCAATGCGACAAAACCTAAGCATACCCCGCACCACGCTGATCCCAACTTCCAAAGCCGTAAGGTCAGCGCGAGCCCAGCCAGGAGGAGGATATTGGCCTGCCCCAAAGCCAATGTGCTGTACAGTGGCTGGAAGGCCAGGACGATGATGCCGAGCGTCGCCAGGCGGACGGGATTATGCCTTAGACGGGCAGCCCCGCGCCACAGGAGGGCGCTAAGCAGGAGCAACTCGTTGAGGAGGAGCCAAGTGACGGAGGCGATCCGGTAAGGGAGAATAGCAAAGAGACTCATTCCAAGATAAAACGGGGGCGGGTAATTTGGAGGGCTATCAGCGTACCGAATTCCAAGGTGCTGCGCTTCTGCCGCCGGCGAGTTCAGATCGTAAAGGGCACGACCTGTTACCACATTCCGAGCATATAAATAATAATGGGCGAAGTCGACGAACTGGTTTGAATGGAGGAATCGTACCACCAAAGCGGTGTGGTAGAAGAGTAGGAGCCCGGCAAGGAGCAGTAGAATCTGGCGTGGCATGACGCGCTGCATACGGAAGGTGCGACGACGCGTCTGCAGCTCCGGTTCGAACCTGAGATCGTCCTTTGGCCTATTGCTCACTGTTTCTACCCGAACCGTCGAGGTGGCCTTTCAGTAAGTCTCCAGCACGATTGGCGTGTAGCATGAGACTGCGCCCAACAATCACGCCACTTGGCCCCTCTCGGATGTTTTCCGCAACCGTCGGCTGAGTACCCAGGCCAATCCAACGACGCCCAGGAGTTTCCCGGTACTCAGCAGTGACAAGAGTCCCGCATGGAATTCCGGGAAGCGTTCGAGGGAGTATCGGCTCCCTAGGAGCAGAATGCTCAGGATCAGGAGTCCCGTGTCCGCGAACTGCCTCTGAGGACCAGGATCGCGCAGCACCAAGAGGAAGAGCGGGAAGAGAAGGAGCACGAGGTGATGTTCTTCAGTCAGTGGAGACAGAAGAGGGATGGCAGTCACCCCGAGACCCCAGATCCAGTCCATCCCGGGCGAGGAAGGGGGCACTTGCCGCGGAATGGTGCGGCCGAGCGTCACGATAATCAGTCCGTCGGCCGTGAGCGTCAGTACGGACGCGAAGTGCCACGACTCGCCGACCCCACGGAGCAACCGGTGCAGCGTGCCGAGCAACGAGAGATTCATGGTCCAGTCGCTCAGGGGTTCTGTTCCCGTCGCCAAGTATCGAAGGTATTGGAAGTGGTGGGCCAATCCGAGGCCGAGGAGACCTAGGGCGGACCCGATCGCCATGAGGACTAAGCCTCGGCCCAGAACACGTCGTTGTTTCATGTACCAAAGTAGGGGAAGAAGCAAAACGTACTGCACCTTAATAAAAGGACAAAGCGCGACCGCAACGGCGGCAACCCATGGGCGTCCGATCCGGAGGCCCCACCAAGCCAGGGTTACGAGGAGGAGAAGAAGGGTATTTGTTTGCCCCAGAGCCAGATCCTCGATCAGGGGTTGGTAGTTAAGTGTTATGAAGAGCAGCGTTGCCAACTCGACAGGGGCCAGAGGCCAGAAGCGGCGCGCACAGAGCACCATTGTAATGGCAAGAAACCCCTGGGAACTGAAGAACCAAACCACGGCTGCCGTGCGAAATGGGAGGAGAGTCCAAGGTTGCATGAGGAGATAGAAGAGAGGAGGGTAGTTGGCGGCGGCGCTTGCCCGGCGAATGTTCAGTATTGCGTCGGTCTGGCTAACTGCCTGTGGGTCAAAAGGATTGTGCCCAAGACGTACGACCATAGCATAGGTGTAATAGTGGCCGAAGTCGATGAAGCGAGAGTCGGTCAGGAGCTTCACAGCGTCGTGGGAGTACCGCGCTATGCTAAAGCCGATCACGAGGAGTAGGAACACACCACAGGACGTCCCGTCTATCGGGAGCCAGGATCGCGTCCGAGAAGGCCGGTCAGGGGGTGGTAATACGTCCCTAGTCATGCAGCCCTCCGGGGTCACGTGCCTTCCGCGCCACCAGATCCAAGGCCATACCCCAGTGGAGCCCGGTGAGGCGAAACCAGGCGTACGCTACCTCGTCCACGACGCGCTTTCCCCAGGTCGCCGCTGCGCCTCGATCAAAGCCAACACGGACACCTGTGAAGCCCACGGACGCGACGAGCCGCTGGAGAGTCTCAGCCGAGAATACGAACAAGTGCACCTCCCGTTCATTGGGCTCGTAGAATCGGGGAGGCCGTCCCCGTGCCGCAGTGTATGCGGCGCGGAAGACATAGTCGTGCAAGTTCGGGGTTGCAAGAACGAGCCAACCCCCTGGCCGGAGAATGCGGTAGATCTCCTCCAGGAATCGCCGGGGATCAGACACGTGCTCGATGACATGCCAGCACGTCACCAGATCGAACGAGGCCGCGGGGAACTCTGCCTCCCATATCTCCCCTTCGCGGACAGTCGCCTCCTCCGCCTTCGCCGCTTCCGCCCCGGCATGGGAGATCTCCGTGCCTGCCACCTCCCATCCATGCCTCTTGGCCAATCGCAGGAAGATCCCCGTTCCGCACCCCACGTCCAGCAGCCTGCCCGGGGGACCGAGGGTGGCAACCCGGTCCATCCGTTGCCGCCAGATGATCTCCCGGAGGTGGGCTTGATCCTCCCAGGGCCGATAGTAGGCCGCGTCGTATGCCTGTTTCAGCGAGGATCTGGGTGGCTGCGGCCAAAGAAAGACAAGGCCGCAACTACACCGGACGATCCGGGTCCCACCCATCTCCTCCAGGGTCTGCCAGCGCGTCCCGCCGCAGAGATTACAGGCTTCCATGCTGCGTGCCCAGGACCTCTCGGTAGAGTGTCTCGACGGCCTCCACGTGGCGCGCGAGACTGAACGTGGTTTCGGCCCGTCGGCGGCCGGCCGCGCCGAAACGGAGGGCGCGAGGAGCATCCTCCAGAAGCGTTAGCACGGCCTCGGCAAGGTCTTTCGGCTGCGCGGGCGGCACCAGCAGGCCCGTCTCACCCTGAATCACGATCTCGGGGACGCCACCCGCGTCGGTGGCCACGACGGCTTTGCCCATGGCCATCGCCTCGATGAGAACCCGTCCGAAATGTTCCACCACAGAAGGCAAGACGAACAGGTCACAGAGAGCCAGGACGTCAGGAACGTCCTCGCGCCAGCCGGGAAGGTGCACCTGGGTTTCCAGGCCGAGGCTGCGCCGCTGACTCTCCAGCTCCCCGCGCAGCTCGCCGTCGCCGACCAGAACCCAGTGGACGGCTGGCTTGACATCTCGGACGAGTCGCGCCGCCTCCAGGAGGTACGCGTAGCCTTTGTAGGGGACGAAGCGGCCGATGCTCCCAACCACGGGTGGGCCATCCGGGAGGCCGAGGGACGCCCGGAGGCCCGCGGGAGGCTGGCGCGGGCTGAACCGTTTGAGGTCCACGCCGTTATAGATGCAGCGCACCTTGCCGCCGGGCGCCCCCGAAAACCGCCGCCCCACGGCTTTCGAGTTGACGATGACTGCCGAGGCCAGGCGAGTCAGCAACGGGTCGAGCAGGCTGTCGCGGTCGGCAACGCGCACGTGCCAGATGACCGGCCGCCCGCTGAGGCGCCCTGCCAGGCCGGCGTAGAACATGGCTCGCGATCCGTTCGCGTGCAAGAGGCCGGCCCCGGTGCTCCGGATCAGGGCCCGCAGGGCCATCACGGATCGGAGCAGGGCAGACCCCGGCCGGTGGATCGTCGGGAGAGGGACGACATGGATGGGAAGGCCCAGGGCGCGGCAGCGGGAGGCGACTGCCCCCTCAACGGGGACCACCACGATGGGCATCCAGCGGGATCGGTCGAGACCTTCGAGCAGGCCGAGGAGGCTGATCTCCCCGCCCCCGAGGATCTCGCCGTGGTTTGAAATCACGAGAACGGCAGGCGAGGTTTTCATCACCGGCGTCCCCTCGACAGCAGGCCTTTCCACCGACCCAGCTCCATGCCGAGATCCATGGTGAGTTTCACGATCGGAACCAGCCACCATGCCTGCCGGTGCGACGGGTAGGCCCGCGCGAATCGGAATCGCCGGAGGATCAGCCCGTAGTACAGAATCCCGGCGGGTGGGAGCAAGATGGCGAGCTGCGGCCACCGTCCCAGCACTGCCATGAGCAGCAGCAACCGCATGGCCCAAGAGCTCCGGAGCAGGTACCGCCCAAAGCTCCTTCGAGGCGTCGTGGCATGGAGGAGCATGATCTCGCTCTCGCCACGACGCATGAACCAGTGGAAGACGGCGCGGAGGCGCCCCCGGGGCCGATGATATACAACGGCGCCTGGCGCGTAAAGGCACCGTCCCAGAGTCGCCACCCACTCGGCCAAAAGGAAATCTTCGCCCCCAAACCTCGCTTCCTCCGGAAAGCCGCCGGCGCGGATCACGGCGTCTCGCCGGTACGCGCAATTGCAGGTGGAAAGATAGCGGGTGGGGACGATCTTTCCTTTCGCCGCATGAAGGTATCGCAGTCCGCCCCCTGGAAATCCCAGAATGTTTTCCGCATATCCAACTAGTGTGCAGTCGCGGACGAGGACAGCACCGGCAACGCCCAGGACCTCCGGATCGCTGAGCAGGGGGGCCAGCAGAGAGTTCAGCCACGCTGGCGCGGCCTCACAGTCATCATCCATGAAGAGGACGATGTCGCCACCTGCGGCACGGATACCCACGTTTCGTGCGTGGCCGAAACCGCGTCCTCCGCGCGGGAGGTGAACGTATTGAACGCCCGTGATCTGCCGGGGAGTGTCAGCCTCCTCCACGACGACAATCTCGGCGCTACGGCCGGCCTCGCCGGATGCCCGGACGGACGCGATGGCCCGCGCGAGGTCGGTCGGCCGATCCTTCGTGCAGATCACCACGGACGTGACCGGCGCCTTTCCGTCCGCTGAAGCGGCGCCCACCCCCCCAAGGGAACGACGAGCGGGACCGAAAACCTGCCTGCTCATGTTGGCTCGTCCATGCACGTCAGGCCGCCGGTAGGCGTCACGGGGTCCACAACCGACCAGCCGCGATCATAGCCGAACCCTACATCCCCTCCGGACGGCGACAATATTTTGGGATGCGAACAGTTCCCAGAATATCGGGCTGTACTCGCCGAGCGATACCGGACCGTCCGGGAGGAGCCGGTAAAAGTCGTAGTGCGGCAAAAACGCCCAGAAATCCCTGAAGAACGCCCGGCTGAAGACGTTCATCGCGTTGAACTCGAACTGGATCATATCCACCATCTCACCCGTGATCGACGCCCGGAGTCCCTCTAGTGTTGTGTAACTAACGCTGCTTTACAACGATCGACCTTCGCCATGATCATGTCAGCGCTCTTGGTCCAGACGAAGCGTTTGGGAGCGCGGTTGTACTCATCGAGGTACTCCTGGATCGCGGCCAGGAGCTCCTTGACGCTGGCGAAGCTGCCGCGACGGATGCGCTTCTGGGTGATCTCGCGGAACCAGCGCTCGACCAGGTTGAGCCAGGAGCTGCCCGTGGGCGTGAAGTGGAGATGGAAGCGCGGGTGGCGGTGGAGCCAGCGCTGGACCGGGGGGCTCTTGTGGGTGCCGTAGTTGTCCACGATGAGATGCAGGTCCAGGGCCGCCGGCGTCTGCTGATCGAGGGTACGGAGGAAGCGGAGGAACTCCTGGCTGCGGTGCCGGGGCAGACACTGGCCGATGACCTTGCCATCGAGCAGGCAGAGGGCCGCGTAGAGGGTGGTGGTCCCGTGGCGCTTGTAGTCGTGGGTCATCGTGCCGCAGCGGCCCCGCTTCATCGGCAGCCCCGGTTGGGTCCGGTCGAGGGCCTGGATTTGGCTCTTCTCGTCCACCGACAGGACCACGGCCCGGTCCGGCGGATCGAGGTACAGCCCCACCACGTCGCGCAGCTTCTCGACAAAGTGGGGATCGCGGGAGAGCTTGAAAGTCTCCACCCGGTGCGGCTGCAGCCCATGCTGCTTCCAGATCCGCTGGACCGTCATGTGGGAGAGGCCCTGGGCCTTGGCCAGGGTGCGGGTGCTCCAGTGCGTCGCCCCCCGCGGGGTACTGCGCAAGGTCGCCTCGACCACCCGCTTCACGACCGCAGGCGAGAGAGCCTTCTTGCGGCCCGGCCGCGGCGCATCCTTCAGCAGCCCGGGCGCCCCCCGGGCCTGAAACCGGCTCCGCCACAGCAGCACCGTCGGGCGACTGGTGCCCAGCCGCGCCGCGATGGCGTTGTTGGGGACGCCCTCGCTGGCCAGCAGGACGATCCGGGCCCGCAGGGCCACCTTCTGCGGTGTCTTGCCCGAGTTCGCCAGGAACCGGAGTCGCTTCCGCTGATTCTCGTCGATCGTGAGCGCCCGCGCTGGAGTAAACATGAGCCCTTGTACACATACAGCACCTGATTGTCAAGCTATTTCTGTTACAGCACACTAGCACCTTCAACTCGTTTCCCTCGGTGTCGATCTTCACGAGATCCACTTTTGAAATGCCGCGCTCGCGTAAGAAATCGTCGAGCGTGATCATCTCCACGGCAGTCGATGTGGAAGGCGCCCTGTGAAGGGCCTCAATGACCCCCTGGTGCAGGGACGCATGAGGCGATCCGTCATGAGCCTGATAGTCATACAGGAGGACAGTGCCTTTCCGCTCTCCACAGGCGACGTTGAGCGCCGTGTACCCGTAGAGATTCGCCTGGCGTTGAAGCTCGACGAAGGTCTTCGGGTGCGGCTCAAAGGCATAGAGGGACGAGTCGGGCGCCAGCCGCATGACCCGCCTGGCGTATTCTCCAACGTTCGCGCCGACATCCAGGACCGTGGGGCGCGTCCTCCAGCTCCGGGCCACGCGGCGGAGCAGATGTTCCTCCCCGGTGTAGGCCCAATTCCTGTCCTCGTCATTTAGCACTCCGATCCCCCGCAGGCTCAAGTTGAACAGGAGCCTGTTCACCGCATAGAGGCGCTTCCGGGCAAACAGCGCCCGATAGATCCGCATCACCATGCGGAACAGGCTGTGCTTCATGGCCCATCCTCTGCGGAGCTGGCCGGTCGCCCAGCGTCTAGAAGCAGAAGGCGCGGTACCTGAGTGATCCCCACCATCGACCTGCGGTCATGGCCGTCGATTTGAGCACCAGCAGCACCGCGAGGCCGATCGCTGCCGCCGAGACCGGGGTTCCGGCTTCCCGAGCCCGGCGGCTAGTAGACATGACTAGCCATATGGCGTACAGCGGAAGCAATAACAGCGCTGGGTGGTAAGCCCCTCCCAGAGCCAGAATGGCGAGCATCTTCTTGTCGGCCGAGGCAAGGTCTACCCAGGCTCGCCCAGGCCATCTGCGGTACAGGAAGGAACGACCAGGAAGGTCGATCCAAAGGCCTTTGGCAGCGTGACGTTGGAGTAGACAGGGGTGGGCTCGGCCGAAATCGAAGGACTGGCGCAGCATGCCCAAAAGGGTCGTCCTGTGATGATGAGCCACCCGCGCCGCTGGCACGTAGGCGATCTCGGCCCCCCGACCGTAGAGCCGGGCGCATAGGTCGTAATCCTCCCCTATCCGGAGTCGCTCGTCGAAGGCGCCCACGTCTTCCAGGAGGCGGCGTCGGACCGCAAGGTTCGCAGTCGGGTACCCACCCTCCCACGGCGTCCACTGGTGCTGCCTCGCAGGCTTATCCGGTAACTTGAGAGTATAGAGGGCGCTGAAGAGTTCCGGAATCGAGGATGCGGGGGCCGCGACCACTCGGCCGGCCACGGCGCCCACGATGGGATCCTTGAAAGGCTCGGCCAAGTGATGCAGCCAGCCTACCTCGGGGACGCAGTCGGCGTCGGTAAATGCGATGACATCGCCCTTCGCTCCTCGAACACCGGCGTTGCGAGCGGCCGCAGGACCCCGCCGTGGCTCCGTAAGAACCTGCACGTCTTCTGTTCTCCAGTTCCTGGCGAAGGCGTGAAGAAGTTCGAGGCTCCTGTCCGTTGAGCCGTTATCGACCAGCAGAGCCTCCGTCGGTGCGGGGTCCAGCCGTGCCAGTGCGCTGAGGCAGTCCGGCAGGGTTCGGGCCGCATTCCGAACGGGAACCACTACCGAGAAGCTCAGCATCGTGAAGCCTTTGGAGGCAGGAGTTCCGCGTAGAGGGCCTCGAGAGGCGCGAGGCAGCGCGCCCAGTCATACCGGTCTTCTACCAAGCGCCGCGCTGCACAGCCGAGGTCACGTCGCTTCCCCGGGTCCGCCAGGAGGCGGAAGACGGCAGCGGCAGTCGCACCAGGATCGTCGGCGACCATCACGTGGATGCCGTCTGTCGCTTCAATGCCTTCGAGGCCAACGCGGGTGGTCACGATGGGCAGACCAGCCGCCATTGCCTCTAGCAGCTTCGTGCGCGTGCCCGCGCCGGTGGCAATGGGTGCCACGTACACGCTGGCCGCGCGCAGGTGGGGAACCATGTCGGGTACCTCCCCGGTCACGGTGACACCCGGTCCGCGAAGGGCGAGGACTCGGGGACTCGGGTTTCGGCCCACCAAGCGCAACTCTGCGTCCGGGTACAGACGGCGAACCGCTGGGAAGACGTGAGAGGCCAGGGAGCATGCAGCCTGGACATTCGGATCAAAGGCCATATCACCAGTGAAGACCAGGACGGCGCGGTTGGCGTCTCGGGACGGGGCTGGTCGCACCGCCCCGCAATCCACACCATTGGGGACAACCAAGACGTTGCGGCCCGGGCGTTCGCGAAGGCAACGCTGCCGGTCCACCTCCGAGACGACCAGAATGCAGTGAGTGGCCGGCCAACAGAAGGTGTCGAAGGCCGCGAACCGGATCAGGCGGACCAGGTTCCGGGCGCGGGTGAGCAGTCCGGCCTCGTGCCGGAGGGCGCGTAGCGCGCCGGTGAGGCCATAGGCGAACGTGTCCAGGATGATCGGAGTCCGGGTGCCGGCCGGCACGTATGGCAGCATGGCTGGCTTTTCGACGTGCAGCGCCCCGTACGCGCCTGACCGAAGGCGGCGACTGACGACGGCGGCCAGCGCCGGATCCCTCTCGTAGGGGCCGAGGCGCGGGGCGCATCGCATCCTCCCCCTCGGAGCCGGGGGGACGAACTCCATGTCGGCGCAGTGGGCGCGGAGCAGTCTGTCCGTGTCGTCCATTCCGTCAAGCGCGGGTGCGACCAGATCCACTGCGAATCGTTCTGCCAGGAAACGGAGGATGTGAAACATCCGAAGGGACCCGCCTCCTCCCGTCGGCGAAGGGGGAGCGGGGGCCAGGAACAGGAGCCGGCTCATGCCGCCGGCTCCTCCGGACGCGTGGCGACCACCAGGACCACGGCACGGTTCGGACCGTTCCAGTCAACCATGGCCGCTTCGGCCTGCGTGCAGGGCATCCACAGCCCGTGTCGACTCCAGGCGTATTCAACGTGAAGGAGCCGGAGGGGGGCGAGCAGCCACTGGAGGCGCGGGGCGTCGTAGACCCGCTTGGAATCGTCGGTCAGGGGGCGACCGAAGGGAAGCGTGATCAGGCTTCGGCCTCCGGGTTTGAGGATGCGGGCGATCTCCCGCACCGCTTCGCGATCGCCGCCCTCGGCGCTGGGGTCCCCGTAGTGGCCGATGCCGATGTGCTCGATCACGGAGATCGCCACCAGCGCGTCGAAGCTGGTTGTGCGGAAGGGGGCGTGCGCAGCATCTCCGCGGACGGCCTTGAGGTTCGGATGCCGGTAGGGATACGGAAGAAAATCGATGCCCACCACCCGGTACCCGCGCGAGGCCAGCGCGATGGGAAGCCTGCTGTGGACGCAGCCGATGTCGAGGATGGGCCCGGTCAGACCTGTCAGGTTCTGGTAAACGAACGGGTATTCCACAACGCGCTCGGTGGTGACGATGCCCGGGTCGAACACCTTCGTCAAGACGCGGCGGACCAGATCGGCCAGACGGGCTTTCACGCGGGGGAAACGGTCCAGCAGACGAACCAGGCCGCGCCATCGGAGACGGTACTGGGGGCGGAACGTTCCTACGGGCTCGATCTCGTTACCAGACATGCGCGCTCCAGGCCGATGCAAGAAGGATGATCCAGCCTACGTCAGGAATGGGGGAATGGCTTTCGCCCCCAAGCGAAGTAGTAGAAGCCCAGCCACTCGGCTAGGCGGGTGTCGTCCAGCCGCTTCCAAAACGTCCGAGTCCGTTCCACGATGCGGACCTGCGCCTCGCGCAATCGTGGCGACCGGGACAGGACAGGGAGATACGGCGGCATCACTCCGGCGGCAAAAACCCGCGCCTCCCTCAGACCGGCTCCTTCCAGGAGGCTCCGGATCTCTTCTTGGGTGAAGGGACGCTCGTAAAACGTCCCTGGTCTTTCCACGCCGCCACCAAGGAATCGCTTGATCTGGCGGGTCCAGTCCAGGGAGCGGAAAAGGGAGAATTTCCTCGGCACGATATCCGAGTAGAACAGACCTCCCGCCTTGAGGACACGAGTCATTTCGCCTACGATAGGCGAGGGGTCTTGAAAGTGTTCCAGCAACCCTGTGGACAGGACGACATCAAACCGCTCGCCGGGAAACGGCAGGGCAAAGCCGTCCCCCCCCACGAAATGACCGGGGGTGGAGCCCACCGCATAGTTCGCCCGTGCCGCCGCCAGGGCGGGCCACGAAAAGTCCAGGCAGACCGTGCGGTATCCTTGCTGAGCCAGGAAGCAAGAGAGTCGGGCCGAGCCGCAGCCGACCTCCAGGCTGCTCCCGTGTCCCGGCAGGATACCGCGGAGGTGTTCCAGCTTAATGCGGTCGAGGAGTTGGCTCATGGTTGCAGCCGTCGTGGTAGGAGGCTGGTCTGGCCAGTATCGGTCCCAGAACACGCGCGCGCGCTCATCCATGGCGTGGCTTCCGCAAGAGAAACTTGTAATCCGCGGGGATCCCGATCACCACCCACTCCCGCCAGCGTCGGACCCACGTCTTCAAGAATCCCCACCACACCTCAGGTGGGGTGAACTCCGCCTCATAGATGCGCTCTGCCGCGAATCCCGCCTCCCGGAACGCCCGCCGCCAGTAGGCCAGCGGCTGCACGTTGACATGCGAAGGATCGCGCCGGGCATTCGAGTGGGCAGGATGACAGATCTTGAGGTAGGCCACGCCGTCGGCGCGAAGCAGCCGGCGAATCTCCTGCAGGACAGGTGCAGGATCGGGGATATGCTCGAAGATATCCAGGGCCGTGACCAGGTCGCATGATGCAGATCGCAGTGGCAGCCCTGCCAGGGCATCGGCCACTAGGAGGCGACCGCGGACGGCTGCCCCCGCCTCGCTCATCGCGTACAGGCTGATGTCCAGCCCGAACACCGTGGGGATGCCGTGCGCCAGGAGAGCCTCTACCAAAAAGCCCTTGGCGCAGCCGATGTCCAGGGCGCGCTTGGGTGCACAACGACTGCGGAGAAACTTGGCGGTCCGCGCGCTGAGCGGGTAGATGACCTCGCGGATGTGGGGAACGCTCTCCCGCGTTCGCGCCTCGAAATAGTCCCGATCGTAAAAGTCGCGACCCTTGGTCTCAGGCACGGGAGTGTCCGCCTTCGCCCACCTCCCGCAGGAGAGTGAGCAGGTCGTGAGCGCTGCGTGCCCAGGAGAAGTCCGCCGCGCGGGAGAGGCCGCGGGTGGCAAGGTCGGCTCGAAGCTGTTGATCGGTCACGAGCTGACACATGGCCGCAGCCAGCCTTTCGGGATCCTCCGGATCCACGAGCAGGCCCGCACCGCCGACAACTTCCGGCAAGGCTCCGGCGTTTGAGGCGATGACCGGCGTCCCGCAGGCCATGGCCTCCAGCACGGGCAGGCCGAATCCCTCATACCGGGAGGGGAAGACGAAACACGCGGCGCCGCTGTAGAGCGGGGGGAGGTCCGCCGCCGGAACGGCTCCTGTCAGGACGATGTCGCTCCGGACGCGGAGGGATTCCAGGGCGGACAATGTGGCTTCACCCCAACGCCGGCTGCCGACCAGGACCAGTTTGGCCGCCAAGCCGTCCTGCAGCTTGGCGCGCTCGTAGGCCCGGAGCAAGGTGGAGACGTTCTTGTGCGGGCCCAGCGAACCGACATACAGGATGTACTGACCTTGGATCCCGTATCGCGCGGCGACCTCGGCGGTCGCATCCGGGGGGGCCGGATGGAGCGACCCGCCTCGGCCCGGATAGATCACTCGGACGCGCAGCGGGTCCACCCCCAACAACTCGATCAGGTCCGTCCTGGTGTGGTGTGAGATCGCGACCAGGACAGCAGAGCGCTCGATCAGGCTCTCCAGCCGATGCCGGAACCGGTCCCGCTCCGGGAAGAACTCGGGAAGTCGGAGCGGGATGAGGTCATACACGATCGACACCACCCGTCCTGCGGGAAGCACCGGCGCCATGAGACAGGTTGCCAGGAACAGATCCAGGTTGCGCCAGAGGGCGCGGTACACAGGAAGGGTTCGAGCCAAGCGGTCCCACCAGAACGAGAGCATCCGGTCGGGGACGCGCACCTTTACGACGGGGGCGAGCGCCTCCAACCCGCAGGGGGCATCCTGCCTCCTCCAGCCCTGTCGGAGCACGAGGCGATACTCGGAGGCGGCATCCGCCGAGAGCAGGGTGCGGACGAGGGGAGCGACGTACCCGCTGATCCCGCCTTGGCCGAGCAACGGGCCCGCATCAATTCCGATCCGCATTCCTCCGGCCTCTCCGAAAGCTATGGAGCCGAGGCATCCACATTCATCCGCGGGACCATGCCGCCGCGGCCTGCCGCACCCACTCGACCACCAAAGTGACATCTTCTCCTGTCACGATTCGAAAAGCAAAAGCGAGCCCGCCGTAGACAGCGAGGGCCGCCGCGGTGGCCGGAAGGGGACCCAGCCCCTGTGCGGCGAGCAGGACCGCGGCACCGGCTGCTGTTGCGGCCACAATGGGCAAGAGCGGGCGGGACGACGGGACAATCGAAAGCCTGTGCCAGACAAAGGCCGTCCCCAGGACCAGCAGGACCGCCTCCGAGGCCAACGTTGCCGCCGCGGCTCCAATGCCCTCCCACCGTGGGATGGCCCAGAAGTTGGCTCCGGCGTTCATGACCAACCCGGCGATGACGCCGAGCAACCAGACCCGCTCATGGCCCCGGGCCTGCAACGAGATGCCGAGAGGGGCATACAGCCAATTCGCTGCCGCCGACCATGCCAGAATGATCATGATCGGTGCTGCCGGGAGGTATTCGGCCCCGAAGAGCAAGCGGAGGAGTGGGGCGGCCAGCCCGCTGCACGCGAGGCCGAACGCCGGGGCGGTCACGCCCAGGCCGCGCATGGCCCGCTGGAAGGCAGTCGGGGCACCCTGCGGCGGTCCTTGCGCCATCAGCGGGAGGAGCGGTCCGGAGATGCTGTTGCCGAAGTAGACGGCCATATTGATGGGCTTGTAGGCGGCACTGTACAGTCCCAAAGCCGTCCGGGAGGCCAGCTGTCCCAGCATCACGATATCGAGCCGCGTGTACAGACTCTGCACGACCGCGGTGGCGCCCAGGGGAGCCGCCTGGCGAATGAGAGCTCCCAGGCCGATGCGTCCGCGGTCGTCCGTGGGAAAGAACGGAAGGCCCATGTGGCGCGCCACCAGCACCGCAAAACCGGCCGCCAGGAGATGCGCGAAGAGGAAAGCCACGATTCCGCCGTGGACTGCCGCGGCTGCAAGAGTGCCCACCGTTCCGGCGCACCCGCTGGCCAGCTCCGCGGCCGCCAGTCGGTCGAAGCGTGCCCGCCCCCCCAACACGGCAAGGTAGGGCCAGGCTGAGTGTCCCGACGGCCAGCTGGGCCGCCGCCAGGATTACATACCCGAGTGGGACCGGTTGCTCGGGGAGGACTGCGGCAAAGGCCGGGATGAGCACCAGGACGCCCCCTGCGAGGAGAATCTGAGCGTGGATGGCCGCCCGCACCACCCCCCCCGCAGCGTCCGGCTCGCGGGCGATGCTGCGGGTGACGACCGTGCTGATCCCGAGATTGGGCAGCAACCCGAAGAGTGCCGCCACCCCCATGGCATAGGCGTAGGCCCCGAGCCGCTCGACGCCGAGGACGCGAGCCAGGATGACGGAATTGACCAAGCTCAAGCCGTACCCGACTGTGCGGCCGAAGAGAAGCAGTGTTGTCACGCGGCCGAGCGAGATGCCGCTCATGAGGCGATCGACGCCATGGGATGCGATGGGAATCCGGTATGGCGGAGTGCTGGTCCGGCCGCCCCCACCGGTGTGAAGGAGCGGCCCGCTCGGCTGTCAAGACGCCCTCTCGCGAGGGCGCATCCCGGCGAGCCGCCGCCCTCGCATGGTCTTCGTCCGGAACCGTCGCGCAAGATCCCGCATCTCATGTCGAGCCTCACGGTCGGTCCGAGCTCTTCAGGGTGTTGCCCTTCAGGGGATGGCACGGGGCCGGTCAGTGGATGCGTTCAATCCAGCACGCTCTCGGCCGTGCGACGTGACGGGCTCCTCCTGCGCGGATTCTGCGATGAAGCCGGGGAGGACAACGATTACGCTGGTGACGAACCAGAACGGCTCCATGATCCGGACGATAATGAAGGTGTTGGCACCGATGCCGTGGATGATCATGGCGACCAGGCCAGCCAGGTAACCCAGGGTGAGCCCCTCGAACCTTGTGCCGGCGGCCCGTCGGTGAACGTCCCACGCCACGCCCACAACCCGCCACAGCAGCCAGAGAAAAGCCGCGAGCCCCACCAATCCCGCCTCCACCAGCACCCGCATGAACTGGGCATCCATGAAGGCGAAGCCCGTTACGCCGTACCCGAAGAGCGGTCGGTCGGTCCAGCCCTTCACTGCGGCCTTCCAGCTGTCGAACCTGGCACTGGTTGACGCGTCGAACCGAGCGCCGCCGATGCTATACTCGCCGCGGTCCACCTTTTCGTTGAGAGTATAGTTGTACCGGTCCACGACTTGCTTGGGAAAGGCGAGCGGGCCCAGGACCACTAGCACGCCGAGTCCCATTATCAAAAGCAGACGACGCGGGCTGAGGATGATCAGAGTGAGGAGCATCGGGATCGCCGCCAGCCACGAGCTGCGAGAGAGCGTATAGAGGAGGGGGAGCGTCACGAGACCCGAAAAGGCCAGCCATCCCAACCCTGAGGGCATGGTCGAGGCCGAGAGGGCCTGTCCCAGGATCAGCGCCAGCATGAAAACCAGGTACCCGCCGAAGGTGTTCGGCTCTCCAAATTTCCCCTCGAAGGGTGCCCCCACCCGTTCGCCCGACGGGATCTGGGCGATCCCTATGACGGCAGAGATTGCGCAGGTCAGGAAGGCCGTCGCCAGCAACCGCCAGACCTGGCGTTCCTCCTGGATGTAATTCACCGCCATGAAATAGACCACGAAATACTCGACGTACTTCAGGGTGAAGAAGAATCCTCGCACCGGACGCACATTCCCCAGGAGCACACCCAGGAGCGTGGCCAGGACCAGGGAAACGACGTAGGTAAGGATGGCCCGGTTCAGAGGGGTCTTCCGGATCAACCCCAGCTCCTTGAAAATCGCTGTCCGGGCGAACCAGGCCAGGGCCACGGCCGCGAGGACCAGGTCCTCCATGCGGAGCACCAGCACGTCGCCTTTCGTTCCGGGCTTGCCGATGGAGATGCCCCCGACGCCACCCACCACGATCTCCGGCGAGAGCAGCATGGACAGGAGGATGATGTGCAGGGCCAGCTCGGTGTTCAGGAAGCTCGCGAGGAGGGCGATGAGCAGGAGGGCGGCGCCCAGGCTGAGTCCAATCGTGGTCTGGGCCACAATCAGGCCTCCGCCGGCTGCCAGGACTAAGACCAAAGCGATCTGTGGGATGGGACCGGCCAGAAACTCCTGTGAACGGTTGGCCATCCTCCGCCCCTGACTACCGTCGGAACACCCGCGGACTGAGGCCCGCGGCGCGAAGGATGTCCGCCATGCGCTCTGCCTCCTCATCGGTGCGGAAGGCATCGATCCGGAGAATCTGTGTCGCGCCAGCCGATGGGTTCCCGCCGTCCGAATGGAGGACGGGGAGATATCCAGAGCGGCGGGCCAGCGCCACGGCGTCGGCCGGGCGATCAGCGGCGGCCAATTTGGCTTCCACAGCGTAGGGAAGTGACAACACCAGGGCCTCCCGGATCAGGCCCTTGGCGCGCATCTCCTCCCCGGATTCGACCGCCTTGGCGGCGGAATCGAAGCCTCCGACGAGGACTCGGTACCAGAGACCCCTGCCGGGAATCTCGGCGGGGACGGTGAAGGCGTGCAGGCCTGCTTTCCTCAGCGCTTCGGCGCGGGCCATGGATACTGCCCGGTCCGACCGGGAGGCGACCTGAAGGGAGAAGGGGCGTGGTGACTCGGAGGAATCGGGGCCCTCTTGGCGCTGCGGCTCCACCGAGGGTGAAGCCACGACGGGGCTCGCGCCGGACGCGGCCCCTGCCGTCGGCTGTGGTGGGGAGGGGGTTGCCTCCACGCGAGCGGCGGGCGCCTCTACGGCTCCTGAGGTTTGCGCCGATGCCGCGCGCCCCTCCTTGTTCAGGACCTGGGAGACCGGGCGCGCCTTGTCAGGAACCGGGGCCAGGGTCCCCATCCAATCCGTCGGCACGAGGCCGAACCACACGGCCAAGGCGCCGACCAGCAGGAGGACGAGAACGATCAGCAGGACGACCTTGACGGGGAAACTGAGCCTCGTGAGAAAGCCGGCAACTCGGCGGGGGATGGATTCGCGCCTCCGGCTCGTCGGCCGCTCCGCGTTGCGTTGACCTGGCTCCTGGCCATAGGCGTAGCGATAGTATTCCAGTTCCGCGTAGTCGGGGCTGACCTCGGCCCGCACACCCGTCAGGACGACCCCCAGGACCTTGCTGCGTACGTTCTCCAGGAGCGATTTTGCGCGCTTCAACGCCACGCGCGCAGTCCGGCCTACGCGGTACACGATCAGCGTGCCGTCCATCTTGGAGGCCAGGATGGTGGCATCGGTCACCGGCAGGATCGGGGAACAGTCGAAGATGACGAGGTCGAATTCCTGCCGAAACGCCGCGGTGAGATCGGTCATGCGCTGGGAGTTCAGGAACTCGGCCGGATTGGGCGGCGGGGCGCCGCTCGTCAGGATGGAGAGGTTGTCAATGTTCGGCGCGGCCATCAACTTCTCCATGCCGAGGGGTCCCAGCATCAGGTCGGCGACGGTTCGGAGACACTCCCGCCACTCCTTGTTGCCCACGATGACCTCGGCCAGGCCGGGATCGCGCGGAATGCCGAAGGCGTGGTGGACGAACGGCCGGCGCAGATCCGCCTCCACCAGGAGAACCTTCTTGCCCATCTGGGCCGAAGCGATGGCGAGGTTGATGGCCGTGGTCGTCTTGCCTTCCATCAGCGAGGCGCTGGTCAGGCACAGGGTCTTGAGGTGCTTCTCCAGGGACAGGAACTCCACGTTGGTCCGGAGGGAGCGGTAGGCCTCGGAGATAGTGGACTTTGGGCTCAGCAGGCAGATCAGGAACGGCCGCATCTTGCCGAGGGCCGAGTCTCCCTCCTCGCCCTCAGGGGGCTCCAGGGACGGATCCTTCGCCGGGTCGATGTTGGGGATCAAGCCCAGGACCGGAATCCCGAGAAAGCCCTCCACGTCCTGGATGGTCCCGATGGAGGTATCCATCGACTCCAGAACAAAGGCGAGGACGAGACCGATGGTCAGGCCGATCAGGAGGCCGACGATCCCCTTGCCGGCGGTCTGTGGCGGATTGGTGGGGCCGCTCGGCTCGGTGGCCGGCCGCACCAGGGCGACCTCCTCGACCTGCTCCTTCTCTTTGATCTGCACCTCCTGCAGCTTCGACCGGAGCTGGGAGAGGAGATTCTCGTTGATCGTTGTGTCCCGCTGCAGTTGCGCGTATTGCCGGGCCACGTCGGGCAGGGTGCGCTGTTCCTGCCGGAGCTGTCGGATCTGCCGCTGCAGATCCGCACCCCGCCCCTGGAACGTCTGAACCTTGAGGCCCAGCTCCCGCACCAGGTTCTCTCGCGTGGTGGCGATGCGGGCATTCAGCTCGCGGATCTGGGGGTGCTCGGGCGTGAGCGTGGCAAGGAGGTTCTCGCGCTCCACGCCGAGATCGAGGAGGCCGGCGTTCAGCTTCGCGATCGTGGGGTCGCCGGCGTCCGTGAAGATCCGGGGGGGCACCGACCCGGAGACGACCTGGGGATCCTGGAGCGCCTGAATCTGGTTCACCGTCTCCTGCTGGATCTGGCGGACCTTTTCGTACTCATTCTCCAGGGTACTGAGCCGGCCCAGGGATGTGGTGGTCTCCTCCGCGAGGGAGATGAAGCCGCGGCGTTCCTTCAAGGCACGGATTCCGTCCTCGGCTTCCTGCAGCCGCCCGCCGACTTCCGCCAGTTGCTCCTCGATGAAACGGCGTGCCTCTCGGATCTGCCGATTCCGCGTGAGGATGTTCTCCTCGCGGTAGGCCTGGGCCACGGCGTTCGCGATCCGGGTGGCCTGAGCGGCATCCGCTGAGGTCACGGTGACATCGATCAGGTTTGTGTTTTCCTCGGGGGCGGCGGCGACTTGGCCCCGGAGGTCGCTGAGGAACTGGATATATCGCGGGGTCCGCTTGATCGTGTCGGAGTCCAAGTCAGGTGGGATCAGCCGTAGCGTCTTGGCCGCGCGCTCCAGTACCGGGAAGCTTCGGACCACGGCGGCCTGCGTGGCGAGGTTGTCGCCGGAGGACACCGAGATGGTTTCCACCAGCAGTCCGACCAGGGTGGTCGTCCGCTCGAACTTCACCACGGCAGTGGCCTGGTAGATCGGCGGGGGCTTCTGCACCTCGGCAAAGACGTAGGCCATTGCCCCGAAGGCCAGGGCGACCACCACCACGACTCCCTTGCGCCTCCGGAGGATGCGCCAGTAATCGCGGAGGTTCAGATCGTACTGCGCCATCGAGAGCCCCTCTCGCTTCCCTGCTGCTACTTTATAGTCCTTTCGATAACGTAGGGCTGAGCTCCGAGGACAAGGAAGTCGAGGGTAGGCCGGAGCTGCGCCAGGAACGCGTTCCAATTCGCGATCCGGGTCCGCGGGATGAAGACGACGTCGTTGGGTTGCAGGAACTGGTCGATCCGGCGATCCCCATCGAGGATCAGGCGGCCCAGGTCGACGGCGATGATATCGGGTTTCTCCAGGTCGCCTCGAATGATCCGCGCCTCCTCGAACAAGGCCCCGTCGTTCCATCCGCCAACCTGAGCCACCAACTGAGCCAGGGTCATCGAGGGGAAGTACGGGACCGGTCCGGGGGTCTTCACCTCGCCTAGCAGGAAGACCCGGCGTTCTTCGCCGGGCACCCGCTCCGGGACGAAGACGACGTCTCCGGAGTCCAGGATGAACTCTTGCGAGAAATCGCCCTCCTGGACATACCGGAACATGTTGACGGTGTACGACTTGCCGGATTCCCGAGTGACCCGGACCCGCTCCAGGCTTGCGTTCGGGGCGAGCCCCCCCGCCTTGGCGATCAATTCCAGTAGGGTCATGCGTCCGGTCAGGGGAATCGTTCCAAGGCCACCCCGCGGTGCTCCCCCGACGGCACCGAGGACGGAAACTTTCTTGCTGTTGTACTCCTTGACCTGGACTTCGACCTGCGGATTGCGGAAGTAGATGGAAAGCGCGCGCGCGAGTTCTCCGGCGGCCTGGTCTGCGGTCAGGCCATCCACCTGGACCTCGGCGAAGCTCACGGAGATGCGGCCGTTGGCTCGGACAGGCGTCTGGATCTTCTCCTGCGTTGGACCCCTCGTGATGAATATCTCCAGGACATCCCCGGGACCGATCTTATACTGTGGGATGCCGTCAACGGTGACGAAGGTACGGTTCTCCGTGACCGGGGGTGGAAGCTCGGAAGGAACGAGCGGCAGGCTTGGTGGAACGACCTGCGGGAAGGTCTCGGGGTTCACAACAGTGGCGGTGGGCGGAGCCATTCGAGCGCAGGAGACCAGAGCCTGGATGACCAGCATGGCGGTCACCATGCACGCCACAGCAACGCGGGGCCCCGGGTCCCGCCAAGGGGCGATACGAACTCTATCCGGCCGATTCGACTCCAACACCTGGATTCCTCCCAGCGTTGCTACGCTGGATCATATATACCCCCTCCAAGCGTGTCAAGGGATTAGCCCCGTTTCCATTAGAGTTTACCTCAGGAGCCAGTTTCGGCCCGACCAGGAGGATCGGTTCGGGCCCAAGTCTTCTGGGCGCTCCTCAGGAGTCGACTGGCGCCCGATGAACTGGGCTAGCGGGGCCTCCGCAATGCGGGTCCCTCGCCACCACGGGGATTCCTCATGCTCGGTTTCGCAATGACCCGGCGAAACGCACCGCGATCCGCGCCGGTCGCAGAAGACATTGAGCCTGCGAAATCCGAGGCCCGAAATCCCGCGGTGGGCGGGGTGAGAAAAAAGCAGGTAGACGAGCGCCGAAGCACCGAGGCCTGCGCGGCGCCTGCACAGGAAAGCGTCAGGGGGATTCGTTGGGCTGTTGTCCCGAATGGTCGACCACGTCGTGGGTAGCCGAGTCCGTGATGTACACAAGGCTATTCTGCGCCAGGTCCACCCGGCGCGGCGATGCCAGCCGTTCTCCCCTGGGTCCTGCGATGATCTCGACCACTGGCCGCATGGGGAACGCCGGATTCGTGGCCACGACCCGAACGATCTCTTTGGAGTTCAACCGAACGAGGCTGCCCACCGGGAACGTGGACAACCCCTGGATCAGGCCCTTCAAGATTCGGGTTGGGAACATGTGGCGGTTCGTGGTGACGATCTCTTTCACAGCATCCAGGGGGACGCGGATCTTCTGGTACGGTCGTCCATGGGTCAAGGCCTCGTACGCGTCGGCCACGCCGACGATCTTGGCGTACTCGTGGATCTGATCGCCCTTGAGGTCCTGGGGATAGCCGCTGCCGTCCTCGCGCTCGTGCTCATGCCGCGCGACGATGGCCACCCACTCGAACTCCGGGCCGAGGGCCTGCAACATCCGGAAGCCTTGCTCGGGGTGCTGGCGGATGAGGGGGAGTTCCTCGGGGGTGAGAGCCCCGGACTTCTCCAGGATGCGCCGGGGGACGCTCGTCATGCCGACATCGTGCAGGCAGGCGGCCAGGGCCAGACGCTGCAACTCCTCCTCGCCATAGCCGATGCCCTGTCCGATCTTGATGGCCAAGATGGCCACGTTGACGAGGTGCCGGGGCAGGTCGAGAAGCGTCTCGCTCCCCTCGAGAGCCAAGGCCAGCAGCTCATCCCCGCGCGCCAGGGACTCGAGAAGGCCCCCGACCGCCGTCTGGAGGGGGCCCAGCTCGCACGGCTTCCCGGAGCTGACCGCCGCCACGATGGGGGCGACCTCTTGCCGGGCCGTCTGGTAGAGGGCCTTGGGGAGCGTACCGGCCGCGGCGCTCGCGGCGGCGGCTGCCGCTGCCTGTTGGCCCTCTTGCGTGGGCTCGGCGCTGGCGGCCTGAGGGGGCGGGCTGGTTGCGGGGGACGTGGAGAGGTTGCGGAGCATCGCCTGGAGGAGCCGGTCCGGGAACACCCGCCCGTGCTGCCGTGCGATCTCCGGCGCGTCGTAGGCGGCCCGCTTGCTCCGGAACGATCGCGCATGCGTCAAGGACTCGTACACGTCGGCCAGACCGACGACCTTGGCGTACTCGTGGATCTGATCGCCCTTGAGGCCCTGGGGATAGCCGCTGCCGTCCTCGCGCTCCTGTTCATGCAGCGCGACGATGGCCACCCACTCGAACTCCGGGCCGAGGGCCTGCAACATCCGGAAGCCCTGCTCGGGGTGCTGGCGGATGAGGGCGAGTTCCTCGGGGGCGAGAACCCCGGGCTTCTCCAGGATGCGCCGGGGGATGCTCGTCATGCCGACATCGTGCAGGCAGGCGGCCAGGGCCAGGCGCCGCAGGTCCTCCTCGCCATAGCCGATGCCCTGCCCGATCTTGATGGCCAAGATGGCCACGTTGACCAGGTGCCGGGGCAGGTCGAGATGCGTCTCACCCTCTTTCAGGGCCAGCGCGACGAGCCCGTCCTCGCGCGTCAGGGACGCGATCAGGTCGGCGACCACCCGTTGCAGCGCGCCCAGCTCGCACGGCTTCCCGGAGCTGACCGCCGCCACGAGGCGGGCGACCTCTTGCCGGGCCGTCTGGTAGAGGGCTTCGGGGGAGGCGGGGGGATGCGGCTTCCCCAAAAGCGAACTCATGTCGGAAAAGGAAAGGGCCTTGTCCTTCCCCGGCTCCGGCTCCTTGCCGGGACGCCATTTTCGGACCAGATCACTCAGGCGGGCGATGATCCTACCTCGCTCTTAGGGTACCGGATGGTCTCACCAATTCCGAGGACTGAAATCCGAGATGTCCTCATGCCAAGCTCGCCGCCACTCGCTTCACGAGTGCGGCATCCACGTCCTGGACGCGGCTGGCGAACCCCTCCAGCAGGCACAGGTCGCACAGGGTGTTGATGATGCGCGGGACGCCCTGGGCATGCTGCCACACGAGTTGCAGCGCCTCCTGAGAGAACAAGGCCCGTTTGGCCCCGGCCTTCTGCAGCCGGTAGGTAATATACCGCCCAGTCTCGGCCTCGTCGAGTGGCGTCAGGTGGTATCGGATCGCGATCCGCTGCTCGAACTGTTTGAGGCGAGCGATGATCTCATTGATCTCCGGCTGCGCCAACATGATGAGGGTCAGGAGAAAACGGTCATTCAGCTGGAAGTTCAAGAGCATTCGGAGTTCCTCGAACACCGCCGGGTCTCGGATGCTGTGGGCCTCGTCCACGATCAGGACCGTTTCCTTGCCCTCTCCCGCGTTGGCGAGCAGGCGATCGTTGAGCCCCCGCAGCAAGGCCGCCTTGCCCCCACTGGGGGGCTGGACGCCCAACTGCGTGTCGATCTCCTCCAGAAAATCGTTGCCCGGCAGCGAGGGATTGGTGATCAAACCGATGTCGTACTTGTCTTCTGCGAGCTGAAGGATGAGCGCCCGGCTCAGCGTGGTTTTCCCGCACCCCACATCACCGACCAGCAGGGCCGCGCCTTTGTTGTACTTGACAGCATACAGGAGGCGGGCGAGAGCCTCCCGGTGCCGGGGAGACATGAAAAGGAAATTCGGGTCGGGCACGTTTTGGAATGGACGCGCTGTTAGTCCCCAGTATTGTTCGTACACTCCCGACTCCCCGGCCAGCTCAAGAGTCAGATCACAGGCAATCCGTGCACAACGACTGCTTCCCCGAGGTCGTGTCAGACCTCTCTCCCCGAGCGATTGCCGATGGGTCCAGGTCGGTCGTGCGCAATCCCTCCTCTGTCAACTCTTTTGGGTGCTATATAACAAAGCCGCCGGAACTCTGCAAGCAAAAAGGCCAATCCAGTCGCTTTCCCCAAAAAAGGGCGGGAAAGGGGAATGTTCGGTCCGCCGCCGACCGACAAGGAGCGCGCCGAGATGACAGCATCCATGGGATGCATTCACCCCCCCGAACAAGAGAGAGGTGAGAAGCCGTGAAAACTGAGAAGCGGGGAGCCGCAGGTGAAGCACCCCACGGAACACTATCGGTGAGCGCGTCCAAGGCTTGGCCGAGCCGTCCTCGCGCACGCGCTGCCAATCCTCGCCCAGTGTGTCAGGTAGGCGCTGAAGGCCGACGGCTTTCCGTACCGGCAGCGGAGCCAGCTCGCCGGCGGCTATACCGCGCCGGAAAGCGCCCGGAGGATGTCGCACGCCCTGTCCATGACGAGCAAGGGGATGAGGTAGTCGAGCCGTTCCATGCACTCCTCCCCTCGATGGCGAAGCCAGTCGAGGAGGATGCATCGCGGCCCGGCTGGTCTGAGGCGGGCCAAAAACCAGGGAGGAATGGCCACCTCGAATCGCTCCTGAACCTCCCGGAGGGCATAGAAGATGGCTCTCCGGATCTGCCACCGGCGGGCACGCTCGGCCAGGACCTCCCAGTTCCAGGCATCGCCTCCGCGGCGAATGAGCAGGACCAGGTCGAGCTGCCAGCCGAGACCCGCGAGGGCGTGGTGGATTGCCCAGTGGAGGGCTAGGTAGATCAGGAGGTCCTCCGGACAGGGCCCCAGGTAGGCGCCTCCCGACGTCTCAACTCGCACCGCCCGGTCCCACAGCTCCTGGTGATGAACCGCCGTCGTCGGCGCGATCCCCGGGTAGTCAACCAATCCCCAATGAAGGTCGATGGGAAGCTCATCGGGCCTCCCGGGCATGAAGGAGGCTGCGTGCCTCCAGGCGAGTTCGTGGGAGAGGGAGCGCCCGCCCTCCAAATGGCGATACCCGAGTCGTGCGAGAAGATGAAGCGCCCGGGGTAGGTCGGCCTCGCGGACGAGCAGGTCGAGATCGGTGAAGGGGCGCAGGCTCGGATCCCGGTAGAGAAGTTCCGCGAGCGCCGGGCCCCGCAATGGGATCATGGGGACGCCATCGCGCTCGAACTCGGAAAGGACCTTGGTGATCTGCTGGGCGCCGAGCAGGTACTGGCGGCGCCCGCTCGCCCGGGCGACTCCAAAATGATCGCGAATGCCGGCGGGAGGAATGGAGAGGCGGGACACGACCGCGTAAAGAACCGCGCCGAGACGCTCGGCCTCCGCCCGCCTGACAATCCAGTCCCAGTCAATGGGCCGGCCAGTAAGCGCCGCCAGTTCGGGAGTGGCCTCTCCTGCCAGGAAGGCGCGCGCGGCCGCCGTCAGCAGCGACTGCTCAAAGGATCGGTCCGTGGAAGATCTGGACAGCACTGCCTCGATTGACCCCGAAAATTTTAACCGCAAAGCTCGCAAAGATCGCAAAGGGGACCTCTTTTTTCTTGCGGACTTTAGCGCGCTATGCTACTCATTTAATAAAATTTGGTTGATAACTACGTGCAATTTGTGCGACGGTGTGCCGACCTTCTGGATCCGTGGATCGGGCAGAATAAATCGGTGTGCCCGCACCGACCGGCGGGATGTCTCGGCGATGGCAAGTTGGGCCCGCTGGAAACGCTGCGCCCCGACCGCTGGATGAGGAGCCGAGATTGTACGAAGAGTACTGGGGCCTGACGACCGCTCCCTTCCAGAACGTGCCCGATCCGAACTTCTTCTTTCTCTCCGCCCAGCATCGCGAGGCACTCGCCCGGCTCCTGTACACCGTCAGGCACAACAAGGGCGCAGCCCTGCTGATCGGTGACGTGGGTTGCGGCAAGACTACCCTGAGTCGGGCGCTCATCCTCCAACTGGCGGAGGAGAAGTATGACGTGGTCCTGGTCACCAATCCCTCGCTGCCGGGCAACGACTTCCTGGAGGAGATTGACCTCTAACTGGCATCGCCGCTAAGATAATTGGGTCTCGACCCCGCCCGGGGGGTGCCCCGAGCAGGCAGGCCGTGCGGGGGCGGCGGGTCCGGTCGCCGGACGGTGCGTGCGGCAGCCTCTCCGAGCCCCCTGGGCCGGCCAGTTCTCCGCGGGAGGAACAGGCGTTCGCCCCGGCGGGAGGCCCGCCCTGTGGCGGGCCGACCCGGAGCAAGCCCGCCCCACCCCGTCCCCGCGGACGGGGTGCCGTCGCGGCCTCGCCGTCCGAGGGGGACCCCCGGGGCCGGGAGGCAAAGCGAGGCTGAAGCTCTTAATGAATTCCATGGGTTGCGAATTAACTTAGCGGCGATGAGTGTAAGCAGGCAATGTGGGAACCAGTGTACACACAGCTCCTCAGAGAGTGGATTGAGGCCGGGGAGCCGGCATGGCTGCCCGTGATCGGAGACAGCATGGCCCCCTTCCTCCCCAGGGGATCAAAGGTGCTGCTCTCTCGGACGGCACCTGACCGGATTGCTTGTGGAGACCTGATAGTCTACGAGGACGAGGGGAGGATGATCTGCCACCGGGTGTTGCGGCGGCGTCCTCACGGGTTCAGCCCTGCCTTTCTGACGAAAGGCGATGGCTGGCGGATGACGGACCCTTGGATCTGTGCCAAACAGCTCGTCGGGAAAGTAATCGCCATTGACCGCAACGGGAGCATCTTGCGGCTCGACACCCCCCTGCGCCGGCTGCAGGCGGTGGTCGCTGCCGTGCTCTCGTTTGTCGTAGCCGGAACCATCATAGTCTTGAGGCAGGGAAAGCAACGCCTATCGGTCCAACTGAGGCGCCCGTGATCGCGCTCGATCTTTTCCGGCCAGACGCCAGGGGAAGGGGTCACGTGGTGACTTGTGTGCCGCGGGCTACACACCTGTTACCCCATACTTGTGTTCTAGGCGGGGGCCGATCGCTGCTCGAATGGGTGTTAGACAGCGCGACAGAACTCGGCAAGACGCTCTCCTGTCGTCAACTCGCCCAGACGTTGGGGCCGGAGTTCTCGAACCATGCCAGTCGCCCCGCGTGACCGAAGCGTCCGCATCGAGATTGCCGGGCTCGTGTTCCGGGTTGTCGGGGCCACCGGACCGTCCCTCGCCTGGATCAAGGAGCGGTACCGACCCTTTCTCTGCGAGAAGCCCTCGCAGATCTGCCTGGACATGGAAATCCAGCGCGTCTGGCCGGCCGGGCGACCACCTCAGCCCCGCGTGGACTGGGAGAATGGCAACTTCGAGATCAAGATGCCGGCGTGCCGGGCGCAAGGGAGCATTGCTGGCAAACGCATCCGGCTCTCCGTTCCACCGGTGCCGACGGCGCTCAGTCCGAGTCTTTTGCGTCTCCTCTGCTCGCTTTTCCTCCTCGGAGAGGGAGGGCTCATGCTCCATGCGTCGGGAGTGATCCAGCACCGTGGCGCGTGGGTTTTCTGCGGGCCATCCGACGCCGGCAAGACCACCATCGCCCGACTGGCGGGAGCACGGCGGGTCTTGAATGACGAGACCGTGGCCATCGTGAAGCGCGGCCGGGGCTACGTGGCCTGCGCCACGCCGTTCTTCGGCGAAGGGGGGCCGGTGATGGCCGAGGTCCAGGCCCGAGCATCGCTGAAAGGAATGTGCTTCCTCCACAAGGCCAAACACTTCGCCCATCAGCGGCTCACGGCCTGCCAAGCAGTCGGGCGGGCCTTCTCCCAGGTCTTTCTTCCCAAGAGGGACGATACGGTGGTCGCCGGTATCCTGGAGGCCCTGGCAGACTTCGCGGGGCGGGTGCCTTGCTACGACCTCTTTTTCCGGGCACACCCGGACCTCTGGGAGTATCTCGATGGAATCCCATAGGACCTATCCGTGCCGGAAACGGGTCCCCTGGAGGGTGCTTGACACCGAGGCCCTCGTCGTGGATGTCAAGGCCGGCCTCCTCTACCCCTTGAACAGCGTCGGGGCCCGGATCTGGCAGCTTTCTGATGGCCAGCGGACCGTGGATGAGATCGTCCAATCCATCGCCGCCGAATTCGATGCCGACGAGAAGACCATCCGGCAAGACGCTGCCGACTTCCTTCGAGAGTTGCGCCAGCGAGAATTGATCTCTTTGGACGACAAGCCGCACCCACCCCCAGCCGATTGACCCGGAGACTGGGGCCCGATGAGAGGGGGCCAGGGCTGTGTTCATGGAGGACGCTGCGCACGATGCGGAGCATGCTGGCAATTCTCTGCTGAGATCTATCTCACTCAAAGCCGAAAAGAATCGTGTGCCTCTGGAAGTCCACCTCGAGTTGACCTACCGCTGCAACGCGCAGTGTGTCCACTGCTACTGCGTCGTACCCCGCGGATTGGAGGAGCCGGCGGAGCGGCGTGAATTGGCAACCGACGAGATCACTCGCTTGCTGGATGAGCTGGCGGAGCTGGGGGCCCTCTATCTCATCTTCTCGGGCGGGGAGGTTCTGGTTCGGCAGGATTTCTTCGACATCGCCGCGCATGCCAAGCGGCGCGGCTTCGCCTTCCGGATCTTCACCAACGGGATCGGCCTCACCCCGGAGCGCATCGAGCGCCTGGCTGCGCTCGAGCCGTTGACGGTGGAGCTGTCCATCTTCTCCGCCGATCCGGCGGTCCACGACAGCATCACCCGCGTCCCCGGCTCCTTCGACCGGTTGCTCGAGAACGTCTCGCGGCTCAAGGCGCTCGGCCTCAGGATCTATCTGAAAAGCGTTGTGATGAAACCCAATCTCTCCGGGCTCGAGCCGCTCCACCGCCTGGGGAAGGAGCTCGACGTCTTCCTCCACATGTACGCCTGCGAGGTGAGCCCGAGGATCAACGGCGATATCCACAGCCCCGACCGGTACCAGCTCGACGAGGCCGAGCTGCTCGACTACCTTGCGAGCCCTGTCTGGCGCAAGCAACTCACGCCGATCTCGGATGGCCCACCCGAGGAGGCGGCGCGGCAGCGCCTGGCGTGCGCTCCGGGGATCAACGGTTGCTGTGTGGATCCGTACGGGACTGTCTTTCCCTGCGTCGCCCTCCGGGTGCCCATGGGCAACATCCGGGAACGGCCCTTCGGAGAACTGTGGCACTCGCCGCCGCCGTCCATTCAGCAGTTTCTGGCCCTCCAGACCTACGCCGATCTCCCCGAGTGCCGCTCGTGCGATCTCGTGGAATTCTGCCGCCGCTGCCACGGCGACAACCTCCTCGAGCGCGGCGCCGACTGGAGGTCGTGCCACCTGCGCGCCCGCATGGTCGCGAGCGCCGAGCACAAACTCTACCAGATCCGCATCCGAGAGATGCAAGGAGCCAGCCATGAGTAAGGAAGCCAAGGAAGCCCGCGGCCAATCCAAGCGGCCGTACGAGCGGCCGCGGCTCGAACCCAGCGAGATCTTCGGGGCCGAGGCGATGAGCGGCTCGTGCTGCCGCAGGACGACGGGGACGTGCAGCACCACTGCGCGCAACACCAAGCGCACGACCACCGACGCGAATAAAGCGCAGACTTCTACCACCTCATAGGCGGTATCCCGTCGAGGGCATGCGTGAAGCTCGAGCCCGAAGGCCTCTTTCTCCTCCAGCGGCTGGAGGGGTTGACCGCGCTTGCCTTTGGGGAGCTGATCGAGCGGTCGGTGCCCTTTGCCCTGAAGGTGGATTACCGCGGACTCCCTCCCCCGCTCGAAGAGCTGGATCTCGTTCGCCTGATTCCCTCCAGGCGGTCAGAGCTGCCCCGCGGCACGCTGGTCCTCCGGGGCGGCGCCGAGGGCTTCGAGTTCCTCCGCCTATCCTCATGCGCCCACGCGCCCGCCGATGTTGATGAACTGGTCGCCAAGGTAGTTGAGGTCGAGCGTCCGGGGGTGGTGATCCGGCTGGACTCGTGGCGGTGGCAGCTCCTCGGCTTCCTCCTGGCCGGGGTCCCCAGCTTCCCCCGGGCCTATGAATGCTGGCACCGCTTCTCATCGTTCGTGAGGAAGCTGCTCCACCCGTTTCCCTGTCCGATCAGCCTCGGCCCGCCGGAAGCGCTCGCCAGAGGGGTCATCGAAAAGTACTCCCACCCCGGCGAAGTCAAGCACCAAACGAAGCTCTTCGATCGAGGACTGGAGGAATGGGAAGAGGACCTCTTCCGCCGTGTGGTACCTCCCGGGGGCCGCCTTCTCATCGTCGGATGCAGCGCCGGACGGGAAGCCGTCCCCCTGGCCAAGCGAGGTTTCAGGGTGGTGGGCATCGATCCTGTCCCCGCCCTCATCGAAGCGGCCCGACGCCATGCCGAGCCCCACGGGGTAGAGGTAACCTTTGAGGTGAAATCCGCCGGTGACCTGGACGGTTCCCTTGAGTCATTCGACGCCATCCTGTGCTCATGTTACGAGCACATCCCGACCCGGCGCCGTCGGATCGAGATGCTCCGGCTCTTTCAGAGCCTCGTGAGACCGCAGGGCATCATTATTCTTACCGCCGGCTGGGACCCAACCCGCGGACCGCGCCTGGCCCTGGTTGACGGTCTCAGGTGGCTCCTCCGGAAACTTCTCGGCGAGCGCTTCACCACGGAGCCCGGAGATCGCCTCGTCCGGCATCTGAGCCTGGCCAGTGACGCAGAGATGCCGTGCTTCTACCACACCTTCCAGGGTGCGGACGAAATCCGGCAGGAGATCGAGGCGGCCGGTCTGGCCGGGGAGAAGGACCCGGAGGGGGCATGGATCATCAAGACGCGCGGATGATCGGGATGGTACGACCATCAGCAAGGCAGACACTGCTGAGCCGTGAACGGCGTCTGCTCCTCCTCTGTGCCCGCCTCCGGCTGGATGAACAAACCCGTCAGGAAGTTGAGGGGATCGTCGGGGACGGCGTCAATTGGGATGTGATCCTGGAGCGGAGTCGGGCGGAAGGGATTCATGCCCTGCTGTACACGCACCTCAAGGGCCTAGAGGATGTCAGGGCCCGGGTCCCGACGGCCATCCTGGCGCACCTGGAAGCTAGCTACCGAGGGAATTGGGCCAGAAACGTCCTGCTGACCGAGCGATGGGCCGAGCTGATGGCATTGCTCACGCGCGCTGGGATGGATGTTATCACCCACAAAGGAATGGCCCTGATCCATACGGTGTATCCGGACATGGGTCTTCGGCCCATGGCCGACATCGATCTCTTGATCCGCCCAGGAGAGTTGCCCACAGTCGAGCGGACGTTGCGGGCGGCCGGCTATCGAACCCCGGGAGAGTCGATGGAGGCCGAAGAGGCCTTTCGTGGCTACCTCGACTTCGTCCGCGACTCCACCATCATCGACCTGCATTGGGAGCTAGCCCACTATTCTCGCTTCGAAGGAATCGTCCGCGTCGATCACGATGACCTGTGGAAGTGTGCCCGTCGCATGGCGGTCGGCGAGGCGCAGGGCCTGATGCTTTCTCCGGAAGACTTGCTCCTCCACCTGGCGCTCCATGTGACGTTAGGCTCGGAGTTCGGGCGTCTGATCTGGTTTACGGATATTCACGCCGTCTTGCTGACATTCGGGCCCAGTTTGAATTGGGAACGAGTGATCGAGAAGGCAACGCACTGGCGGGTCAAGGTACTTCTTGGATTCACGCTCCGAATCTGTCAGGAGTCGTTCGGGACACCGATACCGGCTGTGGTCTTGCCAAGGCTCCTGCCAGGGCAATCCCGGCTGGCCCTGCTGAATGCCTGTATCGGGACAAGCTGCCCGCCGAACCTTTCAGGGCAGGTGAGCGACAGTAGAATCTACCTGGGGGAAGCGTTGATGATGGACCGCCTACGCCACGTCTTCCGAGTTCTGTGGTGGAGCCTCTTTCCCCCGCGGGCCTGGGTGAAATTCCACTATGGGTTGACGTCCCCCTGGAAGATCAGTCTCCACCAGGCGCTTCATCCATTCCGCGTTTTCTATCTTGCCGTGAAACATTTTCGCTGACCCTCGGACGCGCAATCCATCTGCGCCATTCGCCACTTTGACTTTGGCGGCACAATGCGAACAGAATCAATGCCAATGATAGCTGCACCAGGAACCGTCCGGCCCTTCAGTATACCCTTCCGAATTCCAAGCGGGTGACGTCTTATACTCGGTGTAAAAACGGGAAGGCGTAGGGTATCCTTCCGGTAGCCACACCGGACCGTCCCCAGGGGACGGAGAAAGGAGCCCCTACGCCATGAACAGAGTAGCACCGAGCATCCAGATGCGGCAAGCGCTGACCCAGGATCTCCAGGCCGGATTCGCCGGCCACCCGCTCCGGCAGTTCGTCCGGCGCGCGGCCGAGTGCCTCCTCCAGGTCGGGTTGGAGGAGCAACTGGAGGCCTTCCTCGGCCGAGGCCACTACGAGCGAAACGAAGGGGCCCGGCCCGGCTACCGGAACGGCTACGGGGAGCGGACCGTGAAGACCGAAGCGGGTCCGCTCTCCTTGCGTCCGCCCAAGGTCCGCCAGACGGCCGCCCCGTTCGCCCCGCAGCTCCCCGCGGACCTGCGGGGGGTCACCCCCGAACTCACCGCCCTGGCGACGCGCGCCTACGTCCGCGGGCTCTCGGTCCGGGATGTCGCGGGCCTGTATGCCGAGGTGTTCGGCGGCTCGTTCTCGAAGAGCGCCGCCAGTCGCGCCACGGCGACCCTCCAGGCCGACTTCGACACGTGGCGGACGCGCGACCTCAGCGAGCTGAAGGTGCGCTACCTGTTCCTCGATGGCCAGTTCCATGCGGTGCGCTCCGCGAGCACGGAGAAAGAAGGCATCCTGGCCGCCTACGCCCTCTGTGAAGACGGCCGGATGGTCTTGCTCCACCTCGGCCTGGGGCCGCGGGAGAGCACGGATGCCTGGGTGGCCTTCCTGCACGACCTGACGGTCCGGGGCCTCAGCGAGCCCTTGCTCATCATCCTCGACGGCAACCCCGGTCTGGCGAAGGCCGTGCGCCAGGTCTTCCCGGGCGTCCGGCGGTAGCGGTGCCAGGTCCATAAGCTCCGGAACATCCTCGCGAAGCTCCCGCGGCTCGCCGCCACCCAGCTGAAGCCGTTGGTCCAGCAGGTCTTCCTCGCCCCGGATCACACCACGGCCCTCCGTCGGGGCCGGGCCTTGATCGCCCGCTTCCGGAGCCGGTACCCCGCGGCCATGGAGTGCCTGGAGAAGGATCTGGAGGAGTGCTGCACGTATCTCCTGTTCCCCGTCGAGCATCGCAAGCGGATCCGGACCACGAACCTCTTGGAGCGGACGTTCGAAGAGAGCCGCCGGCGCACGAAGGTCATCCCCCGGTTCCCCACCGAGCGGTCGTGCCTGGCGCTCGTCTTCGCCAGCTTGATCACCGCTTCCCACGGGTGGCGCGGGATCCGGATGACCCCGAAGATCCTCCGGGCTCTGGATGCCCTGCGCCGGGAAGGAGCGATGCACAACAAGGAGCAAGCTGCGGCCTAACATGCGGCCCTACGCCTGAGCGTTTTTACACCGAAGATGGGACTTGACCTTCCAAGCTGAAATCCAGCCTTCCTCGTTTCGAAAATGTCGTTGCCGCTGGCTTGCGCGTAGGTCTGGAGATTGGCATCCGTGAGGCTGATCAGGACCGGGAAATAGGTCAGCGCCGTGGTGACTTTGGTGTGGTCGATGGTGATGGGCTTCCGGTACGGCCACCCGCCATAGGTCGGCAGCCAGGTCAACCAGGCCTGGATCGGCTGCGTGGTGGCCACGGGCGTCCAGCTCTGGGTGCCGGTGGCCGTGTTGAGGGCGATGATCTGGCTCGCGTTGGAGCCGGTGTAGATCGTGCCCTGCCCCGCGCTCCCGGCCACCAGCATCGACCCGTTGGCCAGCATGTAGGACCAGGCGGGGTCGGGCCCGGCCACCGGTCGGACAATCACCTGAGTGCTGGTGCCGGGCGAATAGCAGGTGCTGGACTTCGCGAAGACCTTGTAATAGTAGGTGGTCCCATTCGTGAGGCCGGTCTTGGTGAAGCTGGTCTCGGCCACTGACCCGTTGTAGACCACCGTGGAAGTGCCGATCGTGTTGCCGACGCTGTAGGCGGTATTGTTGACGGGGGCGTCGGTGATGAACGCCCCGGCCTTCTGGAGGATGATCGCCGGGTTACTGCTCGCCCAGTAGACGATGGCCTGCGTCGGCTGGGCATTGACCGCGACGTAGGTCGCGTCGCTGACCGCCGCGCACGCCGCCACAATGTCGACGCCGGCCGAGACCCAGTTGTTCGTCTCGCTCTGGGTCCAGCCGTGCGTTACCGTCGCCGCGCCCGTACTCCCGGCCCCATTCAAATGGTTCCCATTCAAGTCAACCCACCGCTGGGTTTGCGTCGGCGATCCAATCCTAGCTCCAACGGACGACACCGTATCCATCGTCATGTCACCGGTCGCGCTCGTGATCGTCACTGAAACGGCGGTCGCCGTCCCCGTGCTGAACGTGCCGTTTCTGACCGGCGTCGTCTGGTCGACGCCGTTGAACGCGACGGCCCCGATCACGACGTCACAGGTGCCGCTCCATTTGGCGACGATATTTCCCGTGCCCGTGGGATTGACGACATACCACATCTCGACATGTTGGGTTCCCCTCGTGGAGGACGTCCCTGGCACTTGGGTGAGCGACGTACCGCCAAATGTGACGGTCACGCCGCTCGGGACTGCCAGCCCGAACGAGAGCCCGACGACGAGGAGGCGGTTCGACCCGGTGCCAGGGTTGAAGTTCGAGAGTGTAATGCCAGTGGTGCCAGCTCTGTTGTTGGCATAAGTCTCGGCCGTGTTCTGGTACGTGACGGCCGCCCAGGAGCGGCCCACCATGACAAGGACCAGCAGCGCAGTGATCAGGACCCCGTGACAGAGGATGGCGCACTTCTGTAGGTGAGACGGTGAGCTGATCGGTGCGCGTCCCCTGATGTCCTTCCGAGGTCCCCGGGAGAGCTGAGCCGGAGAGGGCGTTCCTTGCAGCAATTTCAGCATCGCCGACCGCCATGTCGGCGTGGAGGCAGAAGAGACGGTTGCAAGACCCGATGACCGGTTCTTGAGCATACCCCTGGGATACGCGAGTGGGGTGCCAAGACTCCCGAACCAGGAACAGCCTTGAAACTCAAGGGGTTGGAATGACCGAGGAGAGCCGTGCCCCGACTCCGGGCATGGCCATCGGCTAGAATTCATTCGGTGGGACAAGAGCAGTCTCCGATGGGACGGAAGGCCGCAGTCTCGGACCCCAAATCGCCTGGGCATCATAGTGGCGGAAAAGGGCACTTTGGGGTGTATCGGGTCCAGCGGCCTGGGCCCAAGAGTTGGCTCGGCGCCCGCGCGGGTTTGAGATGACGTGCCGCGTGGAGAGTCCCGCGCTCCCGCCAGGAGGATCTGCGCGAAGGAGCAACGACGGTTCTTGGGGGGGGCGGGGGTCAGGGCAGAGGCTTCCGGCAGATCCACCAGCCCGGTGCGACCTCTTCGGCACTAAGCCCGGCGGCCTCGATCTCGGCCCGCACCTCGCCGGGAGTCGAGAAGTCGTGAAAGAATACTTGCTCCTGGGGGTCGCTGGCCTCGGAGATTTCCCGCATGTACCCATCCCCGGGCTCGGACAGCCATCGGGGTCCCACGATCCTCTGCAGGGCGCTACGGAAGAGATCCACCAGGCGCCTCCGGGACACGAGACCGCGCTCCCCCCGGTACACCACCATGAGAACCAGGACCCCGTCCGGGGTGAGGGCCCGCATGATCCGCCGCAGTGTCTCGATCCGAAGCGAGCGTCCGGGAATGTGGTGGTAAGAGCCGGCCCAGTACGCGCCATCGAAGGAGTCTGGCGGCTCGTCGAGTTCCGTGACGCTCTGGACCCGGAAGGTGACGGCCAAGCCCAGGGCCTCGCGCCCGGCGCCACAACCGATGTCCAGGACGCGGCCGTCGGGCCGGATGTAGCGCGGCAGGATCTCGCGCTCGAACGGATCCAGGTCGGTGTGGACGAGACGTGCGTACTCGTGAGCTTCAGCCGGCCGGTTGTACTTCTCCCGCACGCCTGCGAGGCACGCTCCGACGCTGCCCAGGTAGAGCGGTGGGGTGAACGGATGCCGGAATCTCCAGAGGAGTTCGAGAACGTCCACCGCCCGGCAGAGCCAACGGCGCGGCACGCAAGAAAGGACGCCTTTCTCAAGGGAAAAGATGGCTGCGCGCCGCTCGACGGCAATGACCCGGCCGAGGGGGACCTCGGTCTGCGCAGCCGGCCCACCCGGGACGGTGCCGACGCCAAAGCCGCTGCCGGAACGGAAGAAAAGGAGATCACCTGGCCGCGGATGCTCTGCATCCAGAGAGGCGACCTGGACGATGTCTGCAGCCAGGAAGGGAGGAGCCGGCTCTAGTCATGTGTGTCCGAAATCCCCCCGCATAAGCCGAGCCCCGGGGCCGCTCCAAGACGCCGGGCCCGCGGGCCGGCCGGGTTCGGTCGCCGTGTCACGCCCGTGGCGTGACTGCGGCGCGGAGGAGCGCCGACGGCGCGACGACCCGGAGCAAGGCCGGCCGGTTCTCGACGAGGCCCCAGGCGTCGCGGAGCGGACTCGGGGCGAAGGTCGGCAGACTTACGACACACATGACTAGGGGCTTCAGCCTGACCGGCCGTCCCTGGGAGGCGAGCGCCCGCCACGCGGCCTCAGTCAGTTCCTCTCCGCGCTCCAGGATGATGAGACGGGTCATGGCACCGGGGTCACGAGGCCCCGATCCAGGAGTTCTTGGATGAAGGCACGCACGTCCTGGGCCGCATCCCCGGGTGCCACGTCGAATTCGTGGACGATGGCCTCGATGATCTCCTCGAGGCCGCGGCGCCCGTCAATCAGCTCTCAGATGCGGCTTCCGACGGGATTGAGGCCCCGCAGGACCTTCGTATCAAGGGAGAGGATGACGGCCTCCCCCTCGATGATGCGCCACGCGGTCTTCGGGTTCTTCGCGACAATCATTCCCGATCCAAAGTCACTAACCGCCAAAGACACCCAGCGCTGGCGCTGGGTACCCGGAATGCCAAGGTCGGAATATGCCATTTAAGGAAATAAATGGAAACTCTGAAACCCCTATGAACCAGGTTTTCCGTTCTCGGATCCAGGGACTGAAGCTTCATATCCTTCCTTGGCGGCCTTGGCGTCATGACGGTTCGTAGTCTTTCGGGTTGGAATCATGGGACCAGGCACCGGGCCAGGTGAAACGGCACCCGAAGCGCTTTCCAGGCCAGGCGCGGAAGGAGGGGCGGCATCCCGCCGATGTCCTCCTCGACGCGGAGGCGGCCGGCGATGGCGGAAAGCGCACCCAGGAGACGATTGACCAGCGGCCAGGGGAAAGTGTCCAGGTCGGCCGATGGCATCCCCGCCCTGCGGAGCCCGTCCATCCGCGCCACGACGTCCTCCCATCCGACCGGAGGATCCGGGGAGGCGAGCGCATCACCCTTCGTAATCACCCCGGCCTCGTTGCTGGCCAAGACGCGATGGAGGACGAGCCCCTCCCCCTGCCGGTACGCGATCAGCGCGCCCTGGGTGATCCGCCGCGGCTCCAGGGGGACCAGGCGGACTTCGTCACCCTCCCGGATGAGCGGGGACATGCTCCGCGACGCCTCCCGCACCCAGACTGCCCCATGGCGGGCGAGCAGTTCGACTACGAAGGGGGTCGCGACATCAGCCGTGGACCCGGCAGGCCAGACGCCGCCACCCACGCGAGAATTGGGCACGCCTCCACCCCTCCCGTCCGTCCCTCCGTGCCGCCATAAATTAGCTGACGCGGAGGGACCCCCTGTCTCCTGGTGGATTGACACCGCTCCTCTCCGGGGTCGCCCCATTCGGTCTCGCCCCTCCTCAAAGAGACGCAGGGCTCGACGGGACTCTAACAAACCTGGTGATACCCCACAAGGCAAGATGGGCCGCCTCTTGACCTCGATCAAACTACTGGCCGGGGGCTTTCGCTTCCCGGCGGCCGACGCTGGATTGCCTCAGCGGACGAGGGAAAGGGTCCTGGCTGCTCCGTCCGTGCGGTGTCGCGGAGGAGCCGCCGCAGTGCCGTCAGCAAAAAATCTGCCCCGGCGCTATTTTTTTCTTGCATTCGCCAGAAAACACACTATAAGACAACTAAAAAAATTTCCCGGGGCCGGCCGCGGGCCCGGGGCGAAAGGGGGTAGTTAATTGCACGCATTGGGCAGACACCTGTTGGTAGAACTCCACGGTTGTCACCCAGACTCACTCAAGAAAGTGGACGTGGTCAAAGACATCCTCGTCGGCGCCGCCCGAGCCTGCGGGGCCACCATCGTCGACGTCGCCTTTCACGAGTTCAACCCCTTCGGGGTGAGCGGCGTCGTGGTCATCGCAGAATCCCACCTCTCGATTCACACCTGGCCCGAGTACCGCTATGCCGCGGTGGACATCTTCACCTGTGGCGATGTGATCAAGCCCGAGTTCGCCGCCGACTACATCGCCTCCCGTTTCCGATGCAAGAATCCGTCCATCGTCGAGATGAAGCGCGGCTTGATCCCCGGCGTCTCGGGGAAGGTTGCCCACAAGGTTTCCGACTCCGCAGGCAAGATCACCCAGCGGGTCACCCAGAGGGTCCCCGATGTCCCTGAAGAACTATCGCTGGTTCATTGAGTACTTCAGTGCCGAGGAGGGCCACCTCCACGGCATCCGCCAGGTCCTGTTCTCCAAGGAGACCCCGTTCCAATCCATGGATATCCTGGATCTCGGGTCCTACGGCAAGGCCCTGGTGTTGGATGGGCGGATCCAGTCCAGCAGCCGCGATGAGTTCATCTACCACGAGATGCTGGTTCACCCCGCCATGTTGGCGCACCCCGAACCGCGGCAGGTCTTTATCGTGGGGGGCGGGGAGGGGGCCACGCTGCGCGAGGTCCTCCGGCACCGCAGCGTCCAGCGCGTCCTGATGGTGGACATCGACGAAGAGGTCGTGGCCCGCTGCCGGGAGCTTTTACCCGAGTGGCACCAGGGGGCCTTCGAGGATCCCCGCACGGAGCTCCGCTATCTCGACGCGCGCAAGTACCTGGAGGAGACGTCGGAAAGCTTCGACGTGGTCATCATCGACATCTCGGAGCCGATTGAGGAAGGCCCGGCCTATCTCCTCTTCACCCGGGAGTTTTACGAGATCGTGCGCGAGCGGCTGTCCCCGGCCGGCGTCATCTCGCTCCAGGCCGGGACGGTGAGCCTGAACGATCTGGAGTGTTACGCGGCCATCCAGAAGACGCTGGAGGGTGTCTTTCCCGTGGTGGCCCCGTGCTGGGCCTCCATCCCCTCCTTTGCCTTGCCCTGGGGGTTCTCCGTGGCCTCCAAGCAGCAGGATCCCCGGCACCTGACGCCGGATGATGTGGACAAGCTGGTGGCCGATCGCATCGCGGGCGACCTCCGCCACTACGATGGCATCACCCACCAGTTGACCTTCTTGTTGCCCAAGCATATCCGGATGCGGCTGGCCAGCCAGACGCGCATCATCGAAGACAACCACCCCTTGTTTACCTGGAGCTGACCGATCGCTTCTGGACCAGGACCGCGCGGAATGAGGGCGACGTCACGGGGTCACGCGGGGGTCCTGTCCGCCCCCGGCTGTCTTTCCCCTGCCCGCCGCCCATGCCCATGATACCCGAACGGCAGTACCGCACGCCCCTCTTCGATGCCATGGTCGCCCTCGCAGAGGCGAGGAAGGTCTCGTTCCATACGCCCGGCCACAAGAGCGGCAAGGGCATCTCCACGCGCTTCCGGAAGTTCGTCGGCAGCAAGATCTTCACCATTGATCTCACCACCCTGGACGAAGTGGACTGCCTCCAGAAACCGGTGGGGGTCATCCGCGAGGCGCAGGAGCTGGCCGCCGAGGCGCACGGGGCCGACCGCTCCTTCTTCCTGGTGAACGGGACCACCGTGGGCAACCACGCCATGATCCTGTCCACGGTCCTCCCCGGAGAGGAGGTGCTGGTCGCGCGGAACGCTCACAAGTCCATCCTGGCCGGGATCATTCTGAGCGGGGCCACGCCCCGGTTCTTTCTGCCCAGTTTCGATCCGGACCTGGGGATCGCCATCAACGTCAGCGCCTCCGCGGTCGAGGACGCCATGCGGGCCCACCCGGCGGCGCGGGTGGTGGCCCTGACCAGCCCCAATTACTATGGAATCGCCATCGACATGCCCGCCATCGTCGCCGCCGCTCACCGCCAGGGGAAGGTGGTGATTGTGGACGAGGCGCACGGGCCCCATCTGCACTTTCACCCGGCCCTGCCCCCCTCGGCCGTGGACGCCGGGGCCGACCTCACGGTGCAGAGCACGCACAAGATCGTCGGGGGGATGACCCAGGCCTCCATGCTCCACGTGAAGGGCACAGCCGTGGACGCGGGGCGGGTGGCCGGCATCCTTCAAATCCTCCAGAGCACCAGCCCGTCCTACATCCTGATGGCCTCCCTGGACCTGGCGCGGATGCAGATGGCTACGGAGGGACGCAAGCTCTTGGGGAAGGCCATCGAGCTGGCCGAGGACGCCCGTTCACGGATCAACCGCATCCCGGGTCTTCGCTGCCTGGATAGCCGCCAGGTGAAAGAGTGGGGCGACCTGAGCCTGGACGTGACCAAGCTCACCATTTCGGTGAAAGAGCTGGGCCTGACGGGCTACACTGCCTCCGCGCTCCTCAATGCGGAGTTCGACATCCAGGTGGAGATGGCCGATTTGTTCAACCTGCTGGTGATCGTCAGCATCGGGGATCGTCGGGATGACCTCGACCGCCTGGTCCGGGCCCTGGAGGCCCTGGCGCGCCGGGCGCATGGGCCGGCGTTCGTCCCCGAGATCCTGCCGACCCCACCCATCCATGAAATCCGCCTGGCCTGCTCGCCCCGGGAAGCCTACTTCGGCAAGTACGTGTACGTCCCGCTCCGCCAGGCGGCGGGGCGGATCACGTGCGACATCGTGACCATCTATCCGCCGGGGGTCCCGATCCTGACCCCGGGGGAAGAGATCTCCCCTCACGCCGTGGAGTATCTCCAGTTCCTGGCCCAGCATGGCGCCCGGATCGACGGCGTGATCGAGCTGCCGGAACCCGGGATCCGCGTTTTGGCCCAGTGACCGGTCCTCGCTTCGCCCGTCCTGGCGGAACCCGGACCCCAGCCCCCCCCACAGCCGCTGGGCGTTTGCCTTGCGGCGACCGTACAGCCTCGAATGTTCAATGAATCAACTCTTTGCGGAATTGCGTTGCATTTTTTCTGAGCCCTGCTATAGTGCGCGGCGGTTTGGCACGGCCGATCGAGAGCGGGAGTGGGGTGGAGCCGTCAAGGCGGGCTAAGGACTTATCCTAAAACCTCTTGACAGCGACCCAGCATGGGTTCATCCTACCTTTCCCAGGAGGTGCGCCCATGCCGACCAGCACCAAGACACTGCCCTGGGAGTTATCGGACGAGTTGTGGACGCACGTTGCCCCGTTGCTCCCTCAGATCGTCCCCAGGACGCGTGGCCGCGGGCGGGCGCGGCAGAAGGTGGGCGGGCGCCCACGGGTGCCCGACCGGACCGTGCTGGCGGGCATCCTGTACGTGCTGCGGACCGGCTGTCAGTGGAAGGCCGTCCCGCGCGAGTATGGCAGTGGGAGCACCGTGCACCTCCGCTTCCAGCAGTGGGAGCGGGCCGGCGTTTTCCGACGCATGTGGCGGACCGGTCTGGCCGAATATGACGACCTGGAGGGGATCGCCTGGCGCTGGCAGGCGGTGGATGGCGCCCTGACGAAAGCCCCCCTCGGGGGCGAAGCCACCGGGCCGAATCCGACCGACCGGGGGAAAAAAAGGGACCAAGCGCCACCTCCTCGTGGACGGGACTGGCATCCCGCTCTCCCTCGTCGTCAGCGGGGCGAACGTGAATGATCACCTCCGCCTCTCCGCGGTTCTCCAGGCGCCCGTCGTCCCGCGGCCCCGGCCCGTACCCGGTGACTCCCAGCACCTCTGCGCGGATAAGGGTTATGACTACCCCGTGGCCCGTGCCACGCTGGCCGCACAGGGCTATGTGGCCCACATCAAGTATCGCGGGGAGGAGGCCGCCGCGAAACGCCGAGACCCCCGGGAGCGCGCTCGGCGGTGGGTGGTCGAAGCGTGTCATTCTTGGCTCAATCGGTTCCGGAAGCTCCTCGTGCGCTTCGAGAAGAAGGCCGCCAACTACACGGCGCTGCTAACGTTCGCCTGCGCAATCATCTGCTGGCGCCGCGCAGGGGTTTTAGGATAGGTCCTAAGGGACGGGGCCGGCTCAGGCCCGGTTCTTTAGCCCGTGCGTCGTTCTGGGAGATGGGTCAGTGCGTAAACGGATCCGTGGTCGCGTGATCCTCTTGGTAATCGCCACGCTGGTCACGGGGTATTACCTCCTCCCCAACGTGGCCCCCGTGGGAAGCTTGCCCTCCCTCTTTCCCGGGCTTCTTCCGCGGGCTGACCGGATAAATCTCGGGCTGGATCTGCAGGGGGGGATGCACCTCGTCCTGGAGGTGCAGGTGGAAAAGGCGGTGGAAAATGCGACGGACCGCCTCATGGAGGAGGCCCGGCGCATTCTGGATAAGGAGAAGATCGGCGTCTCACGTCTCACCCGCGAGGGCAAGGCGGAGATCTCGCTGAGAGTGGCCAAGGCAGATGAGCGGGACAAGGCCCTGCGGGCCCTGGGAGAGCTGGTGACGCTGGATAAACTCCCCGGGGCGACGCCGGACGAGCTCCGCCTGACGCTCCAGGCGCGGGAGGTCAAGCGGATCGAAGAGCTCGCCGTCCGGCAGAGCCTGGAGACGATCCGGAATCGCGTGGACCAGTTCGGTGTCACGGAGCCGCACATCGTGCCCGAGGGAGACCAGCGGATCGTAGTGCAGCTGCCCGGGATCAAGGACCCGCAGCGCGCCATCAACCTGATCGGGAAGACGGCCCTGCTGGAACTGAAGGCGGTGGACACCACGCTCAATCCCGTAGACGTGGAGCAGGGGAAGGTCAAGCTGCCGCCCGACCTGCAGCTGCTCTACCAGCGCGAGGTGGACGAGAACAAGCAGGTGGTGAGCCGACGACCGATCATCATGCAGCGCCAGCCCATCATCACCGGCTCGTCTCTCACCTCGGCCGAAGTCCGGCCCGATGACCAGGGAGGCTGGCTGGTCGCTTTCACCCTGGACAGTCAAGGAGCACGGACTTTCGGCGACTTCACGGGCGCCAACATCGGCCGGTACCTGGCCATCGTCCTGGACGACACGGTCTACAGCGCGCCGGTCATCCGCAGCAAGATCGGCGAAGGGCGGGGGCAAATCGAAGGGAGCTTCACCGCCGATTCGGCGCGGGACCTGGCCATCGTCCTCCGGGCCGGCGCCCTGCCGGCGCCAGTGAAGATCATCGCCAACCTCACCGTCGGGCCGTCCCTGGGACAGGACTCGATCCAGAAGGGGGTCCGCGCCGCGATGCTGGCGGCCATCCTGGTCGTCCTGCTCATGGCCTTCTACTACAAGCTGTCGGGCGTCATCGCCGACTTCGCCTTGGTTCTGAACTCCATCATGCTCGTGGGCGTCCTGGTGGCGATCCGGGCGACCCTGACGCTTCCGGGCATCGCCGGGATCGCGCTGGGCATCGGGATGGCGGTGGACAGCAACGTCCTGATCCTGGAGCGGATTCGGGAGGAGCTGAAGCTGGGCAAGACGGTCCGGTCCTCCATCGACGGCGGGTACGACAAAGCGTTCGTCACGATCGTGGACTCCCACGTGACCACGCTGATCACGGCCGCCGCCCTGTTCCTGTTCGGCACGGGGCCCGTCAAGGGCTTCGCCGTGACGCTCTCCCTGGGCGTGGCGATCAACTTGTTCTCCGCCCTGGTCGGCACGCGCGTGGTCTATGACTGGATGACGTCCCGTCGCGATCTGAAGCGGCTGAGCATTTAGGCGACCTGGCAACCCCGCCATCGGCGGGGCAATCCGGGGACTGGGGACCTGGAAACCCCTGGGTGCCAGATTGCCGGATTGCCAAAGAGAGAAACGTGGAAATCCTGGGCAAGACAAACGTCGATTTCATCGGCAAGCGCTACATCGCGTACGCCGTCTCGACCGTCCTGGTCCTCCTGGGGATCGTGGCGCTGATCCAGATCTCCCGGGGCACGGCCAACATGGGGATCGACTTCGCGGGCGGCACCGGCACCCAGGTGAAGTTCGAGCGGCCCGTGGATCTGGGCGCGGTGCGTGAGGCGCTCTCCAAGAACGGGATCAAGGACAGCGAGCCGCAGCAATTCGCCGACGGGCGCACCGTGATGATCCGGCTGAAGCGGGGCACGGGAGAGGTCGCCGGGACGGCCGAGCTGATCCAGAACGCGCTGCGCAAAGAGTTCGGCGCCAATCCCTTCACGGTGGAGGCCTCCACCGAGGTGGGGCCGGCCATCGGCAAGGAACTTCAGCAGAAAGCCTTGATCGCTATTGCCATGTCGTTAGCCGGCATCATCGTGTACATCGCCTGGCGCTTCGAGTTCCGCTTCGGCGTGGCCGCAACCGTCGCCACCTTCCACGATGTCCTGGCCGTTTTGGGCGTCGTGTTCATCCTGAACAAAGAGATCACGCTCCTCATCGTCACGGCCCTCCTCACCATCGCCGGGTACTCCTTGACGGATACGGTGGTGGTCTATGACCGGATCCGGGAGAATCTCCGGGCGCGCCGCAAGGAGCCCCTGGGCGACATCATCAACGCCAGCATCAACCAGGTACTGAGCCGGACGGCCATGACGTCGCTGACCACGCTGCTGGCAGGCCTCGCCCTCTTCCTCCTGGGCGGGCAGGTGCTGCACGACTTCGCCTTCGCCCTCCTGATCGGGATCCTCGTCGGGACCTACTCCTCCTGGTTCGTGGCCTCGCCCATCATCTACGAGTGGCGGATGCGGGTCGAAGCCGCCCGGCGCGCCCGGCGCTGAGGCCAGGGACGCTTCCCGCAGTGTCAGGGGGCCCGGGCAAGAGCAAGCGCTGGCGGATCGCCGAGGGTCCGCCGGAGGCGAACGCCACGGCCCTGGCTCGAGCGCTGGGGGTGTCCCCCCTCGTGGCGGGCCTCCTCGTCCGCCGGGGCTGCGACACGCCCGAGACCGCACGCACCTTCCTGGATGCTCCCCTCACCGCCCTGCACGACCCCTGGCAGATGCTCGGCATGCATGCGGCCGTGGACCGGCTGCGGGCGGCCGTCGCACGACGTGAGCCGGTCCTCATCTGCGGGGACTACGACGTGGATGGCGTCAGCGGGGCGGCCCTGCTGGTGGCCGGCCTGCGCCGGGCGGGGTGCGAGGCCGAGTATGTCGTGCCCCGGCGATTGGAGCACGGGTATGGACTCCATGTGAGCATCGCCGAGCAGGCGGCGACTGCGGGCGTCCGGGTCCTGGTCACGGTGGATCACGGCATCTCGGCGTACGAGGCCGTGGCCCTGGCGCGCACGCGGGGGATGGACGTGATCATCTGCGACCACCACCTGCCCCCGCCGACGTTACCCCCCGCCACCGCGATCCTCAATCCCGCTCAGCAGGACTGCGCTTACCCGTTCAAGGACCTGTGCGGGGTGGGGATTGCGTTCAAGCTGCTGCAGGCGCTTTTCGGGTGGGAGGCAGGAGAGGAGCTGTGGCCCTTCCTGGATCTCGTCGCACTGGGCACCATCGCCGACCTGGTCCCCCTGCTGGGCGAGAACCGGATCCTGGTGAAGCATGGTCTCATCCAGCTTGCCGGGACGACCCGTCCCGGCCTTCGGGCGCTGGCCGACGTGGCGGGGGTTCCGCTGTCCGCCCCGGGTGGCCTGGGGGCGGGACGCGTGGCCTTCGGCCTGGCCCCCCGGATCAATGCCGCCGGCCGCCTGGATGATGCGAGCACGGCGGTCCGTCTGCTGCTCACCCACGATCCGGGCGAGGCCCGGCAGTTGGCCGCGGACCTGGACCGTCAGAACCGGGAGCGCCAGGAACTGGAGGGCTCCATCCTGGCGGAGGCCTTGGCCCAAGCCGATGCGACGCACGACCCCCGACGGGATCGCGCCATCGTCCTGGCATCGCCGGCGTGGCACCCGGGCGTGATCGGCATCGTGGCCGCCCGTGTGGCGGAACACTTCGGGCGACCGACTGCCCTGATCGGGACCGGCGGCCCGGAGGCTCGGGGCTCGGCGCGGAGCGCTGCAGGCTGGCACATCGCCGACGCCCTGGGCCGCTGCGCCGACCTCCTCTTGCATTACGGAGGGCACCGGGCGGCGGCCGGCTTCTCCCTCCGACCGGATCGAATCGAGGAGTTCCGGGAGCGCTTCCTGTCCCTGGCCGCCCAGGAATTGTCGGAGGACGATCTGGTTCCCACACTCACTGCCGACGCCGAGGTTTCCCTGGACAGGGTGGACCTCGCGCTGGCCAACAGCGTGGCGCGGCTCGCCCCCCACGGCATGGGAAATCCGGAGCCCCTTCTGGTCGCCCGCAACCTGCAGGTCATGGCGTCGCCCCGGCGGGTGGGGCAGAATCACCTGAAGATGAAGGTGAGACAATCCGGGAAAAGCGGCCAGGTGGTGGAGACCATCGGATTCAATCTGGGGTCCTACGTCGAAATCCTGAATCGGGCTCCCTCACCGTGGATAGACCTCCTCTTCGTTCCCGAGCGAAATGTGTGGAACGACCGGGAAATTCTCCAGCTCCGCGTGAAGGATTTGCACCTCCTGGAAGGCAGCGGGGAGCACCCGGCCGATCGGCCGCTAGTGTAGTGTTACATAAATACCTTGACATCCTGATCCCGCCATGGTATCTTGCCTCTGGACAGGAGGGAGGAGGCCATGGCGAAGCGAGCGGCGGCATTGGCGATCAGCGACGCCGACCGAACGGTCGTGGAGGGGTGGGTGCGCGCGCGGACCACCCCCCGGCGGTTGCACCTCCGCGCGCGGATCGTGCTCTTGGCCGCGCAGGGGGTCCCGCCGAGCCAGATCGCGCAGCGCCTCGGCACGACGCGCCCCACCGTCAATCTGTGGCGTGCGCGGTTTCACGGGGGGGGCCTGGCCGCACTCCAGCAGGATGCCCCCGGGCGGGGCCGGCGGCGGAGCATCCCGACCGCCACGGTGCAGGCCATCGTGCGGGCGACCACCCAGACCACACCCAAGGGCGCGACCCCCTGGAGCACCCGGACGATGGCCCAGGCCTTCGGCGTCAGCAACGCCACCGTGGCCCGCCTCTGGCAGGCCCATGGCCTCCGGCCGCACCGGGTGCGCCCCGTCCAGCTCTCCCGGGACACGCGCTTCGCCGAGAAGCTCACCGACGTGGTCGGCTTGTACCTCCACCCGCCGGAGAAAGCGCTGGTCCTCTGCGTGGACGAGAAGAGTCAGATCCAGGCGCTCGACCGGACCCAGCCGGGCCTGCCGATCAAGAAGGGGCGTTGCGGGACACTGACCCACGACTACAAACGGCACGGCACCACGACCCTCTTTGCGGCTTTGAACGTGCTCGAAGGGACCGTGATCGGCTCCTGCGTTCCCCGGCATCGAAACGGAGAGTTTCGGGCGTTCCTGCAGCAGCTGGATCGCACGACGCCGCCCGGGCTGGCTCTGCACCTGATCGTGGACAACTATGGGACGCACAACCATCCCAAGGTGCAGCAGTGGCTGGCCACGCATCCCCGGTTTCACCTCCACTTCACCCCGACCAGCTCGTCGTGGCTGAACCTCGTCGAACGGTGGTTCCGGGAGCTCACCACCAAGCGCATTCGCCGGGGGGTCTTCAAGAGCGTCCCCGACCTCATCGCCGCCATCGAGGAGTACATCCAGGTGCACAACGCTCACCCGAAGCCCTTCGTCTGGACGAAGTCAGCGGAGGCCATCCTGGAAAAGGTGGGGCGCTGTAAAGCCATTTTGGAAACGGTACACTAGGCGGCGGGACGGCCGGGCCCCGAGGGCTCTAGAGACGGCGGCCGGCGAGGGGGATTCCAGCCCGGCTGGGGGCTCACACGACCGCCCAAGAGTGTGTGAAGAAATCGTCGCCGGGCCGAGAGCCCGACTGTAACCTGTTGATTCTCCGTGGATGAAAAACGCGCCTGGCGCCGATTCGCTGGTGCTTTCACACACTCCCAACAGATAGTCAGGATGCTTTTTTCTTGACAAGGCCGGAACGGCAGTGTACTTACCCGAACGGAAAACCTCAGCGGGGACGCGGTGTTCCGCGATGGACCGGAGGGCCGGTCTGAGGTTTTGGACCCATCCCGGTCGGGCGGGATTTCCTCCCGGCTGAGAATTCGACACGACACGATGCAGGCTGGCATCCATCAGATGTTCCGGGAGAGCGCGGCGGTGAAGCTCCGCTTCGCCGAGCAATACGCCCCCCGGATCGAGGCCGTAGCCCGGCGCATGGCCGACGCTCTCCGGCGGGGGGGAAAACTCCTGTTCTTCGGGAACGGGGGAAGCGCAGCGGATGCCCAGCACTTGGCGGCGGAGTTCGTGAACAAGTTCCTGCGGGACCGCGGTGCCCTGGCCGCGGTGGCCCTGACCACGGACACATCCGCCCTCACCAGCATCGGGAACGACCTGGGATTCGACCAGGTGTTCGCGCGCCAGGTGGAAGCGCTGGCGCGCCCGGGCGATGTCGTGGTGGCGATCAGCACCAGCGGGAATTCTCCCAACGTGCTTCGGGGTGTTGAGGCTGCGCGGCGGCTGGGCTGCACCACCGTGGGGATGACGGGGGGGTCTGGGGGCCTGCTGGCAGCGACCGTCGATGAGGCCTTCGTGGTCCCCAGTTCCGAAACGCCTCGGATCCAGGAGACGCATATCACGCTGGGCCATGCCTTGTGCGCCACGGTTGACGAGATCCTGCTATCGGCCGGCGATCCGGCGAGGCTGATGACGGATGGCTGACTCGGGCCGGGGAACACGGCGCAAGAGTGGAAATGCCAGGATGGCGGGGTCGGGTGACATGCAGGCCTGCCCCTTCCGTTTCAGGGCCTGCGGAGGGGTGTGATGCCCGGCCTCCAAGGATCCTTTGACCTGGGGGGAGCGTGAAACGACAAATTCTGTGCGGCGGATTGTTGGCATTCCTGGTTTCCGGGTTGGCCGGCTCGGCGCCCGCGGCGCCCAATCGCTCGGGCATCCTCAGCTCGCCGGGGGGCCGGAGCGTCCGGGTGAGTGTTCTGGCGCGGCATCGACACCGCGCGTCGCCCCCGCTCCTGGAATTCCTGGACCTCCCGCGGCCTGCGTCTCAGCCAGGCCCGACACAGGTCAGCGCGGCCTCAGCCATCCTGATGGACGCCGCGACGGGAGAGGTGCTCTTCGAGCAGAACGCGGACGCCCCGCGTCCACCCGCGAGCATCACCAAGATCCTGACCGCGCTGGTGATCCTCGAGCGCGGGCAACTCGAGGATACGGTGGTTGTCAGCCAGGAAGCAGCCAGCGTCGGCGGGTACCGGCTGGGACTCCGGCGCGGGCAGCGGATTTTGTTGCGAGACCTCTTGGCGGCCATCCTGATCCGATCCGCCAACGACGCCTCGGAGGCCGCGGCCGAGCATGTGGGCCGCGGGGTGCCTGGGTTTGTGGCGCTGATGAACGCCAAGGCGCAGGAGTTGGGCATGCACCACAGCCACTTCGAGAACCCCCACGGCCTGGATGAGCCGGGCCACTATACCACCGCCCGGGATATGGCCGTCCTCACGCGGGCGGCCATGGAGCATGCGGCCTTTGCGCAACTGGTGCGGACCCGAGAGACCACGGTCAAGATCTGGCAGCCCGGGCCCCGGGGTCTGTTGCAGCGGGCGCGCACGATCCAGACCCACAACAAGCTGCTCGGTCGTCTGGAGGGCGCAGATGGGGTCAAGACCGGATACACGGATGCGGCGGGGCGGTGCCTGGTCGCGTCGGCCAGCCGGGGCGGCCAGCGGATGATCGCGGTGCTGCTGAAGGACCCGCAGCGATGGACGGATGCCGCCACGCTTTTGGAGTTCGGATTTGAGGCTGCCGGCGGGGAAGGCCGGCCCACCGGCGGCCCGTGGCGGGCGGCAGGCACTGGGGGCAGCCGGGGCTGAGCCCCGGCCCTCACGGAGGAGTCCCCATGAAACGAAGACGCGGTGGCTACCTCGGCAAGCTCGGGCTGATCGTGCTCTGCCTGGTCGTTCTCCTGGCGACAGCCGAGGCGCAGACCCAGGCACCGGGGGCCGGGATGCCGTCCCCGTCGGCGACGTCGGCGACGACCGGGCCCGCGGAGAGCGAGGGCACGTATGTCGTGAAGAAGGGAGATACGCTCTGGGGGATCGCCAAGAACCTTCTCAATGATCCGGTCCTCTGGCCCCAGATCCGGGAGCGCAATCCCTTCATTACCGATCCCAACCGGATTTTCCCCGGCGACACGCTGGCCATTCCCGGAGGGGAGCCCGCGCCACAGGCGCAGGTCCCTGTGGCAGAGGCGCCAAAGCCAGAGCCACCCAAGGAGGCGCCGAAGGAACCGAAGGAAGAAGTCAAGGCCCCCGCCCCGGCGCCCCCGCCGGCAGCCCCCGAGGCGATCTTGGCCCCGTTGCCGCCGGTCCCGCCGGCCACCCAGATGGCTATTGCCTGCTCCCCGGTTCTCCTGGACGAGGGGTCCGTGGAGGCCGCGGGCATCGGCAGCATCATCAGGAGCACGGACAACCGCCTGATGCTCTCCATGGAAGATTCCGTGTACGTCGGCCTGGACAGGGATCAAGTCCCGAAGGTGGGGGATCGCCTGGCGGTCATTCGCCTGGGCGCGCGCGTATCCCATCCGTGGCAGAGGACCGCCGTGGGGCGAACCCTCAACACCTTGGGCGTCCTGGAGGTCACGGAGGTCCGGGACAAGACGGTCCGCGCACGCATCGCGTATAGTTGCGAGGCCATGGCAATCGGGGACCGGGTCGGTCCACTCGTTCTGGCGCCGTTCCCGGAGGACAAGATCCCCCAACCCGCATCCCGGCAGGTCGAGGGGTTTATCGTGGACAGCCCGCGCTCGCTGCAGCACCTGAGTCTGCAGAGCACGGTGTATCTGGATGTCGGCAAGGACAAGGGGATCAACCCGGGCGACGTGTTCGCCATCTACCGGCCGAGCCTGCCGGCTGCGAATCCTGGGACGGGTCAGCTATTTCCCATCATGCCGGACCGCCTGGGTGAGGCCACGGTGATCCGCGTCACCGACACCAATAGCACGGCGGTCATCACGGCGAGCGGGAAGGAGATCCGCGCCGGCGATCGGGTGGTCTTGAGCCGGCAGATTCAACCCTGAGAAAGGTCCGCTGATCCGGTCGGGGCTCCAGGCAGGGGAGCAGCGAGGTCCCTAAAGGCGGGGGTCAACCCTCCGCACTTTTCAGGGGGCGGGGCCGGATGGAGCGGAGGACTCGGCATTCCGGTGGATCACGCTTTTGGGAAAGTGGGGTCGGACCGTGACAAGCGACGCCCGGCCCCGGAGCGCGGCGGGAAGTCCCGCAACGGAGGCGGAAGAGCGGGAAGCACGCTGGGCTCTCGGCCTCGTCCCCCAACTCGGGGGCGTGGCGCTCCAGGCATTGCTCTCGGTCTTCGGCTCCGCCGTCAAGGCCTGGGGGGCGACCCCGCAGGCGCTCCTGGCCGTGCCGGGGATCAGTCGGGGGGCGGCGCAGGCTATGCGCCGTTTCCCGTGGGCCCGGGCGCTCCGGGATGATCAGGCGCGTGTGGCGCGAGCCGGGGTGCGCGTGATCATCTGGGGAGATCCGGATTACCCCGCGCGCCTCCAGGAGATCCCGTCAGCGCCTCCGGTCCTGTATCTCCGGGGCACGCTGGAACGGGAGGATGACGCCGCCATCGCCATCGTGGGGGCCAGGCACGCCACAGCCTATGGGGAGACCGTGGCCCACGAATTGGCGGGTGAGCTCTCCCGCCGCGGCCTCACCATTGTGAGCGGCCTGGCGCGGGGCATCGACGCCGCGGCCCATCGCGGCGCGCTGGAAGCGGGCGGCCGGACGCTGGTGGTGCTGGGGAGCGGGCTGGACCAGATCTATCCGCCGGAACATGGGGGGTTGGCGGGCGAGGTCGCGGCGCAGGGGGCCCTCCTCAGTGAGTTCCCCCTGGGCACCCCACCGCTCCGGCTGCATTTTCCCCGGCGCAACCGGATCATCAGCGGCCTGAGCCTGGGGGTCATCGTGGTGGAGGCCGGCGTGGGAAGTGGCGCTCTCATCACCGCCCATCATGCGCTGGAGCAGGGGCGCGAGGTCTTCGCCGTTCCCGGGCGGGTCCACGCCCGGTACAGCGAGGGGTGCAACCGGCTCATCAAGGCCGGGGCCAAGCTGGTGGAAACCTGGGAGGACGTGCTGAGCGAGCTGGTCCCACATCTTCGCCGGCGCTCCTCCCGACGGGCGGCGAGCCCTCCGCCGCCCGCGCTGACTGCGGCCGAACAGCAGGTCTTTGACATCTTGGCCGGGGGCCCGCTGCACATCGATGCCCTCATCGTTCAGGCGGGCCTACCCGGGGGGCGGGTGGCCTCGGCCCTAGTCGGCCTGGAGATGAAAGGCCTCGTGCGGCAGCTCAGTGGCAAGGTGTTCGAGCGGCACGACAGCAGTTAAGGCTGCGGCCCGCATCATCGGGAGGTCGAGGGACCCAAGGCCGATGCGCGCCTTGGGTTTTCGCGTCTTGGTATGGAATGGCGTTCAGCCATCAGCTCTCAGCAGTTAGGCCTGGAGGGCGCGGATGCGCCGAAGCTCGGTCATCGCTCTGATGGCCGCAGGCCTTTGATCAGAGGCTGACGGCTGACCGCTGAGAGCTGAAAGCTTCACGGAAGGGAGTCTGAAGGCGTGGCGAAGTCGCTGGTGATCGTCGAATCCCCGGCCAAGGCCAAGACCATCAATAAGTTCCTGGGCCGGAATTATGTGGTCAAGGCGTCCATGGGACACGTGCGCGATCTGCCCGTGAAAACCCTGGCCGTGGACGTGAAGAAGAACTTTGCGCCGAAATTCGAGGTCGTCCGGGGCCGGGAGAAGGTCCTGGGGGAGATCAAGAAGACGGCCAAGACCTCGGAGGCCATCTACCTGGCAGCCGATCCCGACCGCGAGGGTGAGGCCATCTGCTGGCATCTCGCCGAAGAGCTGAAGCGCCTCCGGAAGCCCATACATCGGGTGATGTTCAACGAGATCACGAAGCGGGCGGTTCAGGAAGCCTTCGCCCATCCCGGCCGGATCGATCCGCGCAAAGTGGATGCGCAGCAGGCGCGGCGGATCCTGGACCGGCTGGTGGGGTACCAGATCAGCCCGCTATTGTGGGAGAAGGTCCGCCGCGGCATCTCGGCCGGCCGCGTCCAGTCGGTGGCGTTACGCCTGGTGGTGGATCGGGAGAAAGAGATCCGGGCCTTCATCGCCGGAGGAGTACTGGACGATCACGGCGCAGCTCACCCGGCAGGACGCGGTCGGGCCCGCGTTCCCAGCCAGGCTCGCCCGGGTCAACGGGGCGAAGGCCAGCATGACCTCCCAGCAGGAAGCGGATCGGATCCTGGCAGAGCTCACGCCGCTCTCCGGCGAATTCCGGGTGGCCAGCGTGGTGCGGAAGGAGAAGCGCCGGAATCCCGTCCCGCCCTTCACCACCAGCAAGCTGCAGCAAGAGGCCGCGCGCAAACTCCGCTTCACGGCCCGAAGGACGATGCAGGTGGCCCAGCAGCTGCTACGAGGGGATCGAGGTCGGGGACGAGGGGGCGGTGGGCCTCATCACCTACATGCGCACCGACTCGACCCGGATCTCCGCCGAGGCGCAGGCGGAGGCCCGGAGATTCATCACCCAGCGGTACGGCGCGCAGTTCCTGCCGGAGAAGCCGCCCAAGTACCGAAGCGGCAAGGGCGCGCAGGAGGCGCACGAGGCCATCCGGCCGACCTCGGTCCTGCGCGAGCCGGGCCAGGTGGCGTCCTTCCTCACCCGTGAGCAGCTTGCCATCTACACGCTGATCTGGAACCGCTTCGTGGCCTCCCAGATGCGCCCCGCCCTGTTCGACACCACGACGGCCGACATCGCGGCCGGACGGTACACCTTCCGGGCCAGCGGGCAGCACATGACGTTCCCGGGATTCATGCAGGTGTACGTGGAGGGACGGGACGAGCCCGCGCAGAGAGCGGCGAGGCCGAGTCGGAGGGAGACGAGGAGCGAAGTCTGCCGCCGCTCGAGGAAGGCCTGGCCCTCCTCTGCCAGGGCGTGACACCCGAGCAGCATTTCACCCAGCCGCCGCCCCGGTACAACGAGGCCACTCTGGTCAAGGAGTTGGAGGAGCGGGGGATCGGCCGGCCCAGCACCTACGCCGCCATCCTCAGCGTGATCCAGAACCGGGACTATGTGGTGAAGGAGACCGGCAGGTTCAAGCCCACGGAGCTGGGCGAGATCGTGGTGGATCTCTTGGTGGAGAGTTTTCCGCGCATCCTCGATCCCGGGTTCACCGCCCGGATGGAGACGACGCTGGACGAGATCGAGGAGGGGAAGACGGACTGGCTGGATGTCATGCACAAGTTCTACGGCGCCTTCACCAAGTGGCTGGAAAAGGCCAAGCAGAAGATGCGGAACGTGAAGGCCATGGAGGAGCCTACGGACATCGTCTGCGAGAAGTGCGGGCGCTCCATGGTCATCAAATGGGGCCGCTTCGGGAAATTCCTGGCCTGCTCCGGGTACCCGGAGTGCAAGAACACGAAGGAGTTGCCCGGCAACGGCAAGCCGGCCGCGGGGGAGAATGGTCGGGGCGAGACGGTGGGCGAGGGGCAGCCCTGCGAGAACTGCGGGAAGCCCATGGTCCTGAAGCGCGGGCGCTTCGGCCCGTTCCTGGCCTGCTCTGGCTATCCGGACTGCCGCACCGTCGTCCGGATTGGAAAGGCCGCGCTCCCGCCACCGGAGCCGACGGACCAAGTGTGCGACAAGTGCGGGGCGCCCATGGTCATCCGCGCGGGGCGGTACGGCCGGTTCCTCTCGTGCAGCACGTACCCCACGTGCAAGAACATCAAACCGATCCCCATCGGCGTAGACTGCCCGCGCTGCGGGTCGCCGCTCACGGCGCGCCGCTCCAAGCGGGGGCGGACGTTTTACGGCTGCAGCGCCTACCCCAAGTGCGATTTCACCCTCTGGGATCGCCCCATCCCCGAACCCTGTCCGGCGTGCGGCGCCAAGTTCCTCGTGGAGAAGCGGCTGAAGGGAGGCCTCAGGATCCAGTGCGACAGCGAGGGCTGCGAGTACAAGCGCGAGGCGGCCAAAGCCGCTGCCGCCGCGGCCACCGCCACCTCCTGAGGTGCTCGGCTCTCGGCTCTGGTCCTCATTCCGCACTCCGCATTCCCCATTCCGCATTCCGTTCCAACTCTGCGCTGGTCCCCAGGCTATGCATGTTGTAATCTAACGGCATGACTGAGCCCGTTGTAACGATCATCGGCGGGGGCCTGGCGGGCTGCGAGGCGGCCTGGCAGGCGGCAGGGCGCGGCTGCACCGTCCGCCTGTTCGAGATGCGCCCGACGGTCCCGACGCCGGCGCACGCGACCGATCACCTCGCGGAGCTGGTCTGCAGCAACTCCCTGAAGTCGGAATCCCTGGAGGATGCCAGCGGCCTGCTCAAGGCAGAGATGCGGACCCTCGGCTCGATCATCCTGGAGTGTGCCGAGGCGACCCGGGTCCCAGCCGGATCGGCGTTGGCCGTGGACCGGGAGCGATTCGCCGCCGCAGTCACCGAGGCTATCACCGCGCACCCGCGGATACAGGTCGCCCGGCAAGAGGTCCCGGGACTCCCCGCAGAGCGGCCGGTCATCGTGGCCACCGGCCCTCTCACCTCCGACCGCCTGGCCGCCGATCTCACCGCCCTCTTCGCCGCCTGTCTCGAGCCTGGAACGGCAGCGCCTCGAACATCGAACCTCCTGTACTTCTACGACGCCGTCTCGCCCATCGTCTCGGCTGACTCGATTGACTCCGGCATCGCTTTCGTCGCCTCGCGCTACGGGAAGGGCGGCGACGACTACGTGAACTGCCCGCTGACGCGGGCCGAGTACCTCGCGTTCCGCGAGGCCTTGCTCAAGGGCGAGCGCTACCCCCTCCACGAGTTCGAGGAGCCGAGGTACTTCGAGGGGTGTCTTCCCATCGAAGAGCTGGCGGAGCGGGGGGAGGACGCGCTGCGCTTCGGCCCCATGCGCCCCGTGGGCCTGACGGATCCACGCACAGGGAAGCGACCGTATGCGGTAGTGCAGCTCCGGCAAGAGAACCGGGGACCCGACGGGCAGCCCGCCATGTACAACCTCGTGGGCTTCCAGACCCGCCTGCGGCGCGGCGATCAGCTCAAGGCGCTCCGCCTGATCCCGGGATTGCAGCAAGCCGAGGTGCTTCGCTACGGAAGCGTCCACCGGAACACGTTCATCATGGCGCCCCTGCTTCTTCGCGAGACACTCGAGTTCCGGGGGAGGCCGGCGTGTTCATTGCTGGCCAGCTGATTGGCGTCGAGGGGTATCTGGAATCAGCGGCGACCGGCCTCCTGGCCGGGATCAATGCCGCGCGCCTGGTACGAGAGGAGGAGCGCCTCAGCCCGCCGGCCACGACGATGCTGGGCGCCCTCCTGCGATACGTCACCCAGTCAGCGCCGGAGACCTTCCAACCCATCAACGCAAATTTCGGCGTGCTGCCGCGGCTGTCGCAGCTCATCCGGGACCGCCGCGAGCGCAACCGGCACCTCACCGACCGCGCTTTGGCCGAGTTCCGCATCTGGCAGCAGACCCTGTAATCCCGCTCTCCACTCTCCCATTCATTCCTCACTCTGCATGGCCCATTCGGCATCCTGCAACGCTTCCCGCTTGCGGGATGGCGCTGCACTGGCTGCCAAGTAGCCTTTTCGCTTGATCTTTCAGGGCATCCGGCGTAGATTTCGCACGAGGTGGCCGGTTGCCAGGTCCGCCTCCTGGTGGACTGGCGGCTGGCCGTTTCGCCTTTTTGGGGGAGCGATGCGGGCAGCCATCGAGGAGTACCTGACCTACCTCCGGGGGGAGCGCGACGCGTCGGTCCACACGCTGCGGAACTACCGGGTGGACCTCGAGCAGTTCCTGGCCTATCTCCAGGAGCGTAGAGCATCCGGAGGCGGCTCGCGTCCCGAGGCGGTGGATCATCTGGCCATCCGGGGATTTTTGGCGCGGCTTCACGGGGCGCATCTGGCGAAATCCAGCGTGGGCCGGAAGCTGGCGACGCTGCGCTCGTTCTTCCGCTTCCTCTGCCGGCAGGGGCGGCTCCGCGCGAATCCGGCGAAGCTGGTGCAGGGTCCTCGCCTCCCGGTGCGGACGACGCCTCACCTTTCTGTGGACGAAGCCTTCCAATTGATGGCGTCACCCCGGAACGCCGAGGGTGAGGAGTCCCCACGGAGGGACGCCGAGAGCCTCACACTACGCGACCGGGCGATCCTGGAGGTGTTTTATGCCGCGGGCCTCCGGATCGGGGAATTGGTCGGACTCAATCTTCCCGATGTGGATCTTCATGAGGGCCTCGCCCGGGTCCGGGGCAAAGGCCGGAAGGAGCGGATCGTCCCCGTGGGCCGGCCGGCCCGGGAGGCCCTCCGCGCCTATCTGGATGTCCGCGACGAGTTTCACCCGCGGGCGGCCAAGGCGCCAAAGGACTCCGAGGCCGTCTTCCTGAACCACCGGGGGAGCCGCATCACGGACCGGAGCGTCTCGCGGATCGTGCTGAGGCATCTGATGGCGAGCGGCTTGGGAAAGAAGATCACCCCCCACGGCCTGCGGCACAGTTTCGCCACGCACCTCTTGAACGCCGGGGCGGACCTCCGCGCCATCCAAGAGCTTCTGGGCCACGCGCACCTCCGCACCACGCAGCGCTATACCCACGTGGGGCTGGACAAAGTGCTCGAGGTGTACGACCGCGCCCATCCGAGGGCGCGGGCGGGTCGGGCAGCGGCGGCCCCCGGCACGAGGACATGATGCGGACATCGGAGACACCCAGCGTGCGGGGCACGACGATCGTGTCCGTCCGGCACCGGGGACAGGTGGCCATCGCCGGGGACGGGCAGGTCTCCTTCGGCGACGTGGTGATGAAACACACCGCCCGGAAGGTCCGGCGGATGTACAACGACACGGTGATCGCCGGATTCGCCGGCGCGGCGGCGGATGCGTTCGCCCTGTTCGCCAAGTTCGAGGCGAAACTGGACGAGTTCAGCGGCAATCTCCCCCGGGCGGCCGTGGAGCTGGCCAAGGACTGGCGGATGGACCGTGCGCTGCGGCGGCTGGAGGCCCTCCTGGCCGTGGTGGACCGCGAGCACTCGCTCATCATCTCCGGGACCGGCGATGTGATCGAGCCGGATGACGGGATCATCGGGATCGGCTCCGGCGGGGGCTATGCGGCCGCCGCCGCCCGCGCCCTGGTGAAGCACTCGAGCCTGTCCGCCCGACAGATCACGGAAGAGGCGATGCACATCGCCGCCTCTCTCTGCGTCTATACCAACGACCAGATCACGGTCGAGGAGCTGTGAGTGATGGATCGAGCGCAGGCCGGATTGCCCGCCAACTTGGCGAAGGATGTGCAGTCCCTTTTCTGGGAGGTGGATGCCAGCACCCTGGATGTCTCCGCCCACCGGGATTATATCCTGGGACGGGTCCTAGAGTACGGTACGACGGGTTCCGTATGCTGGGCAATGGAGACCTACGGGGAGGCAAAGATCCGGGAGTTTATCCTGGGGCGGGGGCTTCGGGTCCTGTCGCGAAGGACGGTGAACTACTGGGCGATGCGCCTGGACCTCCAGGATGAGGAATGCATCCAGAGATTCTTGACGGGCCCCAGAAGTCCGCTCTGGCCCTATTAGAGCGGGTGCCGATTTCTCCGGGAATCTACTTGGCCGGTGGAACGGCCCTGGCGCTGCATCTCGGACATCGGCGCTCCGTGGATCTTGATTTCTTTTCGCAGGAGGCCCTCGAGAGCGAAGGCCTTGCGGCATTGCTTCGGCAGATCGGGGATATCCGAATTGAGCGAAGCGAACCGGGAGCATTTCGAGGACAACTTGCTGGCGTGCAGATCAGCTTCATCCGATACGAGTATCCCTTGTTGGACCCGCCGATCAAGCCCGACTTTGGGCCACGGGTCGCGGGGATCCGGGACATCGCGAGCATGAAGCTCGCGGCCATCGTGGGCCGCGGATCCCGACGGGATTTCGTCGACCTGTACGCAGTGTGCCAGCATGGGTACAAGATGGATGAAGTCCACGGCTGGTTCGAGCAGAAGTACCGCGGGATTTCCTACGATCCGTACCACCTGGCTAAGAGCCTGGTGTATTTCGTGGACGCAGAGAAAGAACCGATGCCGGCCATGCTCTGGCCGTGCCGTTGGGACGAGGTGGAGGCGTTCTTCATCCGTGAGTCCCAGCGGGTCTTCGGGGCCTAGCTCCATGCCCGGTTTTCGGTTGTCGGTTGTCAGTTTTCAATTTGAAATTGAGGTGTAGCTTCTGATGGACCGACTGACCCCCCGCCAGATCGTGGCGGAGCTCGACAAGTACATCATCGGCCAGCACGACGCGAAGCGGGCCGTGGCCATCGCCCTGCGGAACCGCTGGCGCCGGCAGAAGCTGTCCCCGGGGCTGCGGGACGAGGTGGCGCCGAAGAACATCATCATGATCGGCCCGACCGGCGTGGGCAAGACCGAGATCGCCCGCCGGCTGGCCCGGCTGGCCGAGGCGCCCTTCATCAAGGTGGAGGCCTCCAAGTACACCGAGGTCGGGTACGTGGGTCGGGACGTCGAGTCCATGATCCGGGACCTGGTGGAGCTGGCGGTGGGCATGGTCCGCGGCGAGAAGACCCGCCAGGTGGAGGGGCGCGCGCAGGAGCTGGCGGAGGAGCGACTGCTGGATCTCTTGCTGCCCTCGTCCCGGATGGGGGCCTTCGGCCAGGCCGTGGCCCCGGAGATGAGCAGCGCCCAGGAAACCCGGGAGAAACTGCGCCAGCGGCTGCGCGAGGGGGCCCTCGACGATCGGACGGTCGAGATCGAGGTCACCACCCGGGGCCTGCCCATGGTCGAGATCCTCGGCGGGCAGGGCATGGAGGAGATCCAGGAGAATCTCAAAGACATGCTCGGCAACCTCCTGCCCCAGCGAAGCAAACGCCGCAAGGTCAAAGTCACGGACGCGCGCCGCATCCTCGGCCAGGAGGAGGCGGACAAGCTGGTGGAGAAGGAGGAGGTGGTCAGCGAGGCCATCGCCCGCGTGGAGAATTCGGGCATCGTGTTCCTGGACGAGGTGGACAAGATCGCCGGGCGCGAGCGGACCCACGGGCCGGACGTCTCCCGGGAAGGGGTGCAGCGCGACCTGCTTCCCATCGTGGAGGGCTGCACGGTCAGCACCAAGTACGGGCTGGTCCGGACGGACCACATCCTGTTCATCGCCGCCGGCGCCTTCCACGTCTCCAAGCCGTCGGACCTCATCCCGGAGATGCAGGGACGGTTCCCCCTCCGGGTGGAGCTGCAGAGCCTGACGCGAGACGATTTCGTGCGCATTTTGACCGAACCAGAGAACGCCCTGACCAAGCAGTACACGGCCCTGCTGGCGACCGAGGAGGTGGACCTCACGTTCACGCGGGACGCCATCGAGGAGATCGCGGCCATCGCCACCGCGGTCAACCAGGCGACGGAGAACATCGGAGCGCGGCGCCTGTACACCATCATGGAGCGGCTGCTGGACGAGATCTCGTTCGAAGCCCCGCACATGGGAGGCGCCAAGGTGACGATCGCCGCCGAGGACGTGCGGAAGAAGCTGGCGACGATTGTCAAGGATCAGGATCTCAGCCGGTACATTCTCTGAGGACGAAGCGGCCAGCCAGCAGCGGTCGGCCCTCCGCATCCGGATGCACGGCGCGCGTGCCGGGACCACCGACCCGGGTCCGGCGCGTCCCCGTTTCCGGCGGCCGACGGATCATCCCCGGCCGCTGACCGGTTGGGTTCCACCAACCCGTAGCTGACATCGGGCTGAGCCATGGACACTATCTTGATGATCGAGGACGAACGGCTGTTTCTGACGCTGGCCCGGGACGGGCTGAAGAAGGCGGGTTTCGCGGTCCAGGTGGCGGACAGCGCGGCGCAGGCCCTGCAGATCCTGGAGCGGGAGCCGGTCCGCGCGGTCATCCTGGATGTGGTGATGCCCGACGTGGACGGGCTGGGGCTGCTGGCCGGGATCCGCTCGAAGTATCCCGATGTCCCCGTGCTGGTGGTGAGCGGGCGGGACGCCCCGCGCACCGAGGTGGAGGCCAAGCGCCTAGGCGCGGTGGAATGCCTGCGCAAACCGCTCAACGTCGAGGAGATGGTCCGGATCATCGGCGACGCCATCCGCCAGAAGGCCGACCTGCCCGCCGAGAGGGAAGAGCTGCCTCAACTGACGCGGCTCCAGCAGAATGCCATCGAACTCTCCAACATGATCCGGTGGGACACCTTGGGGGAGTTCCTGAAGGACAACGCGTCGCTCTTCCAACGGGTGATCGACCTCATCGCCGACGCCCTGGAGGTGGAGATCGTCTCCCTCATGCTGATAAAAGAGCCGGAGGGGATCCTCCGCATCGCCCACGCCAAGGGCTTGGACCCGGCGGTGCAGCGCGAGGCCGTCTGCCGCGTGGGCGAGGGGATCTCGGGGCGCGTGGCCAAGACGGGGGAGCCCCTGCTGATCCGGGACCTGTCCCAGGATCCCGTCTACGGGAAGGGCAGCCTGCACCCCCGCTATCGGACCAATTCCCTGATGTGCGTCCCCCTGAAAGTCAACGGGAAGACCATCGGGGTCTTAAATGCCAACAACAAGGTGACCGGGAAGCCGTTCGACGGGAACGACCTGGCCCTGTTCACCACCTTCTCCTGCCTGGTCTCCTTGAGCTTTGCCACGACCCAGCTCTTCCAGCGCCTCGCCTTCTCGGTGGACGAGTTGGCCAGGACCAACGCCCGCGTAGCCCGGGTGAACGCCGACCTGGAGGCACGGGTGCGGGAGCTGCAGGCGCTGCGGGGCCCGGGGACGCAGGCCTGAGGAGAGGGCATGGGCACGCTTCCCAGCAAGGCCGAGATTATCATCGGGGCGCTGCCGTTCATCCGCGCGTTCAGCGGCAAGACAGTGGTAGTGAAGTACGGGGGCAACGCCATGGTGGACCAGGCCCTCACCACGGCGGTCATCCAGGATCTCATCCTGATGCGACTGGTGGGGATGCAGCCGGTGGTGGTCCACGGGGGCGGGCCCCAGATCGACCAGGCAATGAAGGCCGCAGGGCTCAAGCCGCATTTCGTCCAGGGCCTGCGCGTCACCGACGCGGAGACGGTGCGCATCGTCGAGCGCGTGCTGGTGGGCGAGATCAACCAAGAGATCGTGGCGTGGATCCAGCGGCTGGGCGGCGCCGCCATCGGCCTCTCGGGGAAGGACGGGGGATTGATCCAGGCGAGGAAGGCGGCGCCGGCCAGGACACCCGACGGACAGGTGGTGGACCTGGGCCTGGTGGGGGACGTGGTCCGCGTGGAACCCCGGCCCATCCGGGCGCTGCAGGAGGCGGGATACATTCCCGTGGTGGCGCCCACGGCCGGCGATGAGGCGGGCGCCACGTACAACATCAACGCCGACCTGGTGGCGGGCGAAGTGGCGGCGGCCCTGGTTGCCGAGAAGCTGGTGCTCCTCACCGACACCGACGGGATCCTGGACGCGGAGGGGCGGGTCCTGTCCACGCTGGCCCGCCGGGACGTGGAACGCCTGATCGCCGAAGGGACCATCAGCCGGGGCATGCTGCCCAAGGTGCAGGCGTGCCTCACCGCCTTGAGGGCCGGGGTGCACAAGACCCACATCATCAACGGGACGCGTCAGCACGGGCTCATCGAGGAACTGCTGACCCCCGAGGGCGTCGGGACCGAGATCGTGGCCTGAGGGCCCATCTGTTCCCGCAGCGGGCAAGGGAATCCGGCCATGGAGATTTCTATCGCTCTGCTAGTGGTCATCCTCGTCCTTGTGGTCCTGTTCCTGGCCAACGCGATCCGGGTCGTGCCCGAGTACCAACGGCTGGTGATTTTCCGCCTGGGGCGCTGCATCGGGCAGAAGGGACCCGGGCTGGTGATCATCATCCCCCTCATCGACCGCCCGGTCCGGGTGGACCTGCGAGAGCTGTTCTTGGAGATCCCCCACCAGACGTGCATCACCAAGGACAATGCGCCCATCGCCATCGACTTCCTGGTCTACTGGAAGGTGGTGGATCCGGCTCTGAGCGTGGTCAAGGTGCGGGACTTCGCCGGCGCCTCCCAGGGGATCGCCACGACCACGCTGCGGGCGGTGGTCGGCGATATCCCGCTGGACGATGTCCTGGCGAAGCGCGAGCAGATCAACCAGGTCCTCCGCACCAAGCTAGACGAGGTGACGGAGCGCTGGGGTGTGAAGGTCACAACGGTGGAGATCCGGGAGATCGTCCCGCCCAAAGAGGTCCAGGAGGCGATGAACAAGCAGATGGCGGCCGAGCGCAATCGGCGGGCCATGGTGACCGAGGCCGACGGCCGGCGTGAGGCCGCGGTCAAGGTGGCCGAGGGCGAGAAGCAGGCGGCGATTCTCCGGGCCGAGGGCTTCTCGCTGGCGCTGCAGAAGGTGTTCGAGGTGGCCAGCACGGTGGATGCCAAGACCATGAGCCTGCAGTACCTGGATACCCTGAAGGCCCTGGGGGCCAGCCCGGCCACCAAGATCGTCTTCCCCCTGGAGTTCACCTCGCTGCTGCGACCGCTCTTCGAGAAGGCCTCGTAAGCCGGCGCAGTCGGGGAATTACAGGAATTCATCCGAGGTGCAATGATGACGACCACCCAGGATCTGATCGCGGCATCGGCGAAGTACCTGGCCAACACCTACGCGCGCTTCCCCATCGTCCTGGTGAAGGGGCAGGGGGTGCGGCTCTGGGATTCGGACGGGAAGGAGTACCTGGACTTCGTGGGCGGCATCGCCGTGGATGCGCTGGGCCACTGCCACCCGCGCATGGTCGAGGCCATCCGGGCCCAGGCCGAGACTTTGATCCACGTGAGCAACCTGTACCACATCGAGCCGCAGATCCGCCTGGGGAAGGTCTTGTGCGAGCACTCCTTCGCCGACCGGGCGTTTTTCTGCAACAGCGGCGCGGAGGCCAACGAGGCCGCCATCAAGCTGGCGCGCAAGCACGCCAAAGACCATTGGAGCACCGACCGGTTCGAGATCATCGTGATGCGCCATTCCTTCCACGGCCGGACGCTGGCCACGGTGACGGCCACGGGCAACGAGAAGTACTGGCACGGGTTCGAGCCACTCGTGCCCGGGTTCAAGCACGTCCCGTACAACGATCTCCCCGCGGTGGAGCGGGCCATCGACTCGCGCACGTGCGCAGTCATGGTGGAGCCGGTGCAGGGGGAGGGCGGGGTGAACGTCCCCGGGGACGACTACTTGCCCGGCCTGCGGCGGCTGTGCGATCAGGCCGGCGTCCTCCTGATCCTGGACGAGGTCCAGACGGGGATGGGCCGCACGGGGAAGCTCTTTGCGTATGAGCACTGGGGTGTGGAGCCGGACATTATGACGCTGGCCAAGGCGCTGGCGGGGGGCATCCCCATGGGGGCCATGCTGGCCCGGGAGCACGTGGCGGCGAGCTTCGTCCCCGGCAGTCACGCCTCGACCTTCGGGGGGACGCCATTCGTGTCGGCCGTGGCCCACGCGGTGGTGACCACCATCATCCAGGAGGACCTGCCGGGCAACGCGGCGCGCGTGGGGAAATATTTCCTGGATCGCCTGGGGTCCCTGAAGGAGAAGCACCGCGTGGTGACGGCGGTGCGGGGCAAGGGGCTGATCCTGGGGGTGGAGGTCTCGGTGCCGGCCCGGGTCATCGTCTCCGGGTGCATGGAGCGGGGGCTTCTCACCATCACGGCCGGCGACAACGTCCTGCGGTTCGTGCCGCCCCTGATCGTCACCGAGGCGGATGTGGATCGGGCGGTCGGAATTGTCGGAGAGGTGCTGGGCGGCATCACCCGGTAAGGTGCAACAACCAAGGGACCACTGACTACTGACAACAGACCCCGAGATTCAACGGGTGGTCAGTGGTTAATGGTCAGTTGTCCGATGTGAGGTCGATCATGAACCGGCATCTGCTCACGCTGGATGATGTCACGGCGGGCGATATCCAAGAACTCTTCGACCTGGCCGCGTCCCTCAAGGCTAAGCAGCGGCAGGGGATCCCTCACGCGCTCCTCCAGGGCAAGACCCTGGCCATGGTCTTCGAGAAACCCTCGCTGCGGACGCGGGTGACCTTCGAGGCCGGGATGACCCAGCTCGGCGGCCACGCCATCTATCTGGCGCCGGGGGACATCCGCCTGGGCCATCGGGAGACGGTGCAGGATGCGGCCCGCAACCTGGAGCGGTGGGTGGACGGAATCGTCGCCCGCACCTTCAGCCACCAGATGGCGGAGCGCCTGGCCCTCTACTCGCGCGTGCCGGTGATCAACGGCCTGAGCGACAGCCACCACCCGGTCCAGATCCTGTGCGACTTGTTTACCTTGTGGGAGAAGCGGGGGCCGCTCGCCGGCCTGCGCGTTGCGTTCGTTGGGGACGGGAACAATGTGTGCCACTCTTGGCTGCAGGGGGCGGCCAAGGTGGGAGTGCACTTCACGGTAGCCTGTCCCCCTGGGTACGAGCCCGACTCGGCCGTGATGATGCGGGCCCTGGAGGAGGCCAAGACGAGCGGGGCCCGCCTGGCGGTGACCCACGACCCTGGTGCCGCTGCAAAGGGCGCGGACGTGCTCTACACCGACGTCTGGGCCAGCATGGGCCAGGAGGAGGAACATGCGCGGCGCCTCCGCGACTTCGAGGGATTCCAGCTCGACCGCACCCTGGTGGAGCAGGCCGGCCCCGACGTCCTGGTGATGCACTGTCTGCCGGCGCATCGCGGGGAGGAGATCACCGACGACGTCATGGACGGTCCCCGGAGCATCGTCTTCGACCAGGCGGAGAACCGCCTGCACGTGCAGAAGGCGATCCTGGTGAAGCTCTTGGGGCCGAAGGCCTGAAGCGAGGGGTGGAAACCAGGGGAGCGCATGCGACTGGCACAGAAGGTGGCCATGGTCACCGGCGGGGGGGTGGGGATCGGCCGCGCCATTGGCCTGGCCATGGCGCGTGAGGGTGCCGACCTTCTGGTGGCCGACATCCATCTGGGTGCAGCCGAGGGCGTGGCGAAAGAGGTGCGGGACCTCGGGCGGAGGGCGGTGGCCCTGCCGGTGGACGTCAGCCGGGAGGCCCAGGTGCAGCAGGCCATCGCCGACGGCATCCGGCAGTTCGGGCGAATAGACATCCTGGTGAATAACGCCGGGGTGACCCCCCGGCTGGGGCTGCCCTTCACGCGCCAGGAAGAGGCCGACTGGGACAGGGTCTTCGACGTCAACGTGAAGTCCGTTTTCTTCACGTGCAAGGTCATCGCCCCCCACTTCATGGAGCGGCGCTCGGGGAAGATCATCAATATCGCTTCCATCGCGGGGCCGCTGTCCAGCCAGACCATGCCGTCCTACAGCGTGGCCAAGATGGGGGTGATTACCTTCACCAGGATCGTAGCCAAGGAGCTGGCGGCGTACAACGTAAACGCGAACGCCATCTGCCCCGGCCTCCTCTACACTGACATGTGGAAGGGCATCGGCGAGGGGATCCGGGAGACGAATCCCGCCTATGCCGAGCTTACGCCCCGCCAGATGTTCGAGCGGCGGGTGCAGGAGTGGGTGCCGCTCCGGCGCGAGCAGACGCCGGAGGACATCGGGCAGGCGGCCGTCTTCCTGGCCTCGGAGGAGGCGCGGAACATCACGGGCCAGGCCCTGATGGTGGACGGCGGGGCGGCGATGTGACGAACGACAGTTCGATGGTTCGATGGTTCGGGGGTTCGAGAACCACCGAACAGCCGAACTGCCGAATCATCGAACGGTTCGAGGTCGAAGGGCGGGAGGGGATAAGGACGGTGGGCATGGCGGGGACGGTGAAGAAGATCGTGCTGGCGTACTCGGGCGGGCTGGACACGTCGGTCATCCTGCGGTGGCTGATCGAGACCTACCGGTGCGAGGTGGTGGCGTTCGTGGCCGACATCGGCCAGGGCGAAGAGGTGGGGCCGGTCCGCGAGAAGGCCATCCGGACCGGCGCCAGCAAATGCTACGTCGAGGATCTGCGGGACGAGTTCGTCGGGGACTTCGTCTTCCCCTGCCTCAAGGCCAACGCCCTGTACGAGGGGCGGTATCTCTTGGGGACCTCGATGGCGCGGCCCCTCATCGCCAAGGGCCAGATGGCCGTCGCCAAGAAGGAAGGTGCGGACGCCGTCTCTCACGGGGCCACCGGCAAGGGCAACGATCAGGTTCGGTTCGAGCTGACCTACTACGCCATCGACCCCCACATCCGCATCATCGCCCCGTGGCGCGAGTGGACCTTCCGCTCGCGCACGGACCTCGTGGAGTATGCCAAGCAGCATGGGATCCCCACCCCGGTGACGGCCGAACGGCCCTACAGCAGCGACCGGAACCTGTTCCACATCAGCTTCGAGGGGGGCATCCTGGAGGATCCCTGGGCCGAGCCGCCGGAGAAGATGTTCGTCCTCTCGGTCTCACCCGAGGTGGCCCCCAACCGGCCGACCTACGTCGAGATCGACTTCGAGCGCGGCCTTCCCGTGGCCGTGGACGGGACGCGCATGGAGCCGCGGCAGCTCCTGGCCCATCTCAACCGGCTGGGGGGCGAGAATGGGATCGGCCGGGTGGATATGGTGGAGAACCGGTACGTCGGGATGAAGTCGCGCGGGGTGTACGAGACCCCGGGCGGCACCATCCTCCAGGCGGCGCACCGGGCGGTGGAATCCATCACCATGGACCGCGAGGTGATGCACCTCCGCGATTCCTTGATCCCGCGCTTTGCCGAGCTGGTCTACTATGGCTACTGGTACTCGCCGGAGATGGAGCTGCTCCGGGCGACGATCGACGAGTCGCAGAAAACCGTGACGGGCACCGCCCGCCTGAGGCTGTACAAGGGGAACTGCGACGTGGTCGGGCGTAAATCCCCTGTGTCTCTGTACGATCCCGAGTTCGCCACCTTCGAGGCGGACCAGGTGTACCAGCAGGCGGACGCCACCGGTTTCATCCGGCTGAACGCCCTCCGGTTGCGGATCCGGGCGCTGACCCAGGCGCGGAAGAAGGGGTGAAGGCTCGGCCGCAGCGTGGCGGGGGCTGGAGGCGGCAGGGCGCAACAGAGGGGCAGGCACGCGGGAGGAGCTGGATTGACGGCGGGAGCGAGGGCATGAGACGCAAAAAGCCTTGGGGCGGCCGGTTCGAGGGGGAGACGCACGGGCAGGTCGAGGCCTTCACGGCCTCGATCCATTTCGATCGGCGGCTGGCCGCGCACGACATCGCGGGCAGCATCGCCCACGCCCGGATGCTGGGGAAGTGCGGCATCATCAACAAGGGCGAGGCGGACGCCATCGTGACCGGCCTCGAAGAGATCCGCGGGGAGATCGAGCGGGGGGAGCTGCGCGCCGATCCGGCCCTGGAAGACATCCACATGCACATCGAGCAGCGCCTGCGGGACAAGATCGGGGAGGCAGCCGGCAAGCTCCACACCGCGCGCAGCCGGAACGACCAGGTGGCGCTGGACCTGCGCCTCTTCCTGCGGGAGGCTATCGGCCAGATCCGCGGGCGGATCCGCAGGCTGCAGGACGAGCTGGTGGCCAAGGCCGAGGTCCACCTGGGAACCATCATGCCGGGCTACACCCACCTCCAGCGGGCCCAGCCGATCCTGCTGGCGCACCACCTCCTGGCCTACTTCGAGATGTTCCAGCGCGACCGGGACCGGCTCTGCCGACTGCCTCATCCGAGTGAACGTCCTGCCGCTGGGCGCGGGGGCGCTGGCGGGGACGACGCTGCCCATCGACCGGGCCTACGTGGCCAAGCTCCTCGAGCTTCCCCAAGATCGCCGGCGAACAGCGAGGACGCGGTGGCCGACCGCGACTTCGCCGTCGAGTTCCTGGCCTGCTGCGCCATCCTGGCCATGCACATCTCCCGGCTGGCGGAGGAACTCATCCTGTGGGCCAGCGCCGAGTTCGGCTTCATCGAGCTGCCCGACGCCTTCGCCACCGGCTCCAGCATGATGCCGCAGAAGAAGAACCCGGACGTGGCCGAGCTGGCCCGGGGCAAGGCGGGACGGGTGTACGGCGCGCTCCTGGCCCTGCTCACCATCCTCAAGGGCCTGCCCCTGAGCTACAACCGCGACCTCCAGGAGGACAAGGAGCCGCTCTTCGACGCCGTGGACACCATCCGCCAGACGCTGGACGTTTTGCCCCCGATGCTCAAGGCCATCAAGTTCCGCCCCGAGCGGATGCGCGCCGCCGCGGCCGACGGCTTCCTGAATGCCACGGACCTGGCCGAGTACCTGGTCACCAAGGGCGTCCCGTTCCGCGAGGCGCACGAGACGGTGGGCCGCATCGTCCGGGAATGCCTGGAGTCGGGGCAGCGGCTGGAGGATGTGCCGTTGGCGCGTCTGCGGCATTTCTCCCGGGCCTTCGAGCCGGATGTCGCCAAGTACATCAGGCTGGAGGCGTGCGTGGAGCGGCGGCGGTCGGCCGGGGGCACCAGCTCTCGCTTGGTCGGCGAGGCCATCCGTCGGGCCAAAAAGACCCTGCGCCTGCCATGAGGATCCCCCATCTGCATTCCCCCGCTGCGCGGCTGCTCTTCGGATCCGCCCTGCTCGTCGCGGGCCTCCTGGGCTGCGGGCGACGGGGCAGCCCGGTGCCCCCTCGGCCCGCGGCCCCGGCCGCGGTGGGCGTCTTCCGCGCGGACCTGCGCGATTCCGCCATCCTCATAAGCTGGACCCGACCCACCCGGAACGAGGACGGATCGCCCCTCACGGATCTTTCCGAGTTCCGGCTCTTCCGCGCCGTCGGCGCCGCGGCGGCCCGAGAGGCCAGAGGGCGTCCCACCTTCTCCTTGCTGGCGACGGTGCGGGCCGACCAGCCCGAGAACGCCGTTGTCCGCGGCGACCAGTACGCGTTCCTGGATGACGGGGGGAGTGCGGGGCTCACGCCCGGCCTCCGGTACAGCTACCGAATGCAGGCCGTGAACCGCCGTGGCGTGGTGGGCGCGCAGTCGGCGGAGGTTTCTGTGGATTTCGCCCTGCCTCCGCCGCCGCCGGTGGGCCTGGTTGCGGTGGCGGGAGACGGTGTGGTCAACCTGACCTGGCAGCCGCCTGCGGGGCAAGCCGGCCCGGCGCCGCCGGGGGGTTACAATATCTATCGCGGCGTCCAGCCAGGCGTGTACGGGTCCGGGCGGGTCAACGCCGGGCCGATCGTCGAGACGCAATTCCGGGATGCGCTGGTGGCGAACGAGACCACCTATTACTACGTGGTCCGCAGCGTGGGAGGCGAACGGCCGCCCTGGCGCGAGAGCGGGAACTCCGCCGAGGTCTCCGCGACGCCCGTCGACCTCACGCCCCCGGCGCCGCCCCAGGCGCTGACCGCCATCCCCGCGCCAGGCGTCGTCTCGCTCTCCTGGAGCGCCAATACCGAGCCGGACCTCCTCGGATACCTGGTCTACCGGCGGGAGCCGCCTGCCCTGAACCCGGTGCGCCTCACCGAGGCTCCGCTCCAAACCACGACCTTCACGGACCGCGCGATTCGCGCGGGGGCGGCCTACATCTACACCGTGACCGCCGTGGACCGCTCCTCCCACCGGAACGAGAGCGCCCCGTCCCAGGAGGCAGCCGTGAGCCTTCCATGACAGGATCTCGAACACGGGCCGATTGTCTGCCGCCGTCGGCCAACTTTCACTTCTGGCCCTTTTGATGGGAGCCAGCGCGCTCAGGTGTCTGGACAACAGAGCATGGCTTGGCGAAGAGTGACACGGCTCTTGCTTTCTGCAGCTCCGGCTGGCGTGGTTAAGTTATGCTTGCGGTCCGGGCGCGGACGCCTATGGAGCAGATGCCATCGCGGCTTCGAGCGCGAGTGTTCTTTATGGTGCGACGGACGAAAAACGGATCGAGGCCCTAGTACTACTACGTTAAGTATTGACAGATCATCTCGCGAGTGCTACTGTCGCGAGTATGACCAACGCCCAGCTCGAGAAGTGCCGCAAGCGCTTGGAGCAATTCTTGACGGATCTGGTGGAGCCGCTCGGCCGCAGTGAGCGCAGGCACTGGAGCGACGTGTACGTCCGGGGCCTGTTGCTCGACGGCGAGCGCAAGTCGATTGAACCGCTGGCCGCCCGCCTGCCGGACGGGAACGTGCAGGCCCTCCAGCAGTTGGTCGGCCAGAGCCCGTGGGACTGGCTGCCGGTGTGGGAGCGCCTCGCCAAGCGCATGACCGCGGAACTCGAACCGGACCCCGCCTGGGTGGTGGATGACACCGGCTTCCCGAAACAAGGGGAGCATTCGGTGGGGGTGGAGCGGCAGTACTCCGGGACCTTGGGCAAGATCGGCAACTGCCAAGTGGCCGTCAGCCTGCACCAGGTCGGCGAACAGGGCCACGTGATTCTGGGCTGGCGGCTCTATCTGCCGGAACGCTGGGTGACGGATCGCGACCGGCGCCAGGCCGCGGGCATTCCGGAGACGGTGACCTTCCGAACCAAGTGGCAACTGGGCCTGGACCTGATTGATCACGCCCGGGCCTGGGGCTTGCCCGATCGCCTCGTGGTCGCCGATGCGGGGTACGGGGACGCCACCGAGTTCCGCGACGGTCTGGAAGCGCGCCGCCTGGCGTATGTCGTGGGGATCTCCTCGACGGTGGGCGTGTGGACCCGGCCGCCGAAAACGGCCATTCCCCCCTACCGGGGCCGTGGGGGACCCCCCACACGCTACGCCTACGGCAAGCAGCGGCCGCTCTCGGTGCAGGAGGCGGCTTCGAAGGCCAAGGGCTGGAAGGTGATTCGTTGGCGGCAAGGCACGAAGGGCTGGTTGGCGTCGCGCTTCGTGGCCCTGCGGGTCCAGCCCTCGCATGGGTTCGTCCACGGGGAGCCGCCGCACAACGCGGTGTGGTTGCTGGTGGAATGGCCGGCGGTGGAGAAAGCCCCCACCAAGTACTGGCTGTGCGCTCTGCCGGCGAGTACCACCCTGCGCCGCTTGGTGCGCGTGGCCAAGTGCCGCTGGACGATTGAGCAGGACTACCAGCAGTTGAAGGAAGAACTCGGCCTGGATCATTATGAGGGGCGCGGCTGGATCGGCTGGCATCACCACATCACGCTCGTCATGCTGGCGCACGCCTTTCTCACGCTGGAAACGCTGCGGCGAAAAAAAAACTTCTGGGTGGACCCTGCCACAGACGCGCCGTGAGCTGCAGTATCTGCTCCTCACGTGGACCGGCATCTGTGCCTATTGCCGGGCAAAGATCCCGCGCTTCCGTGGATCGTAATTACTTAACGTAGTAGTACTAGGGCAGAGATGACAAACGAGGGAAGGGTCGGGATATTCGGCACAGCGAGGGGCACCCACCATCCGGGTGACGGCAATGCCACGTTCCGTGCTGGCCAGGCCGTTGTGGCCGCTTTAATTGCCATCGTCTGCCTGGCGGTGGCCGGATGCGCCGCCGTTCGCACACGCGCCTCGCTGGAGCGCCAAACCATCATAGATCAGATCGTGGCGGCGAGCGCGAAGGTCGTCGTCGAGCAAAGTGGTCACCGCCTCGCCTCCGGCTCGGGCGTCGTGGTCGCGTCGAGGGCGGGGGTCTCGTACGTATTGACCGCCGCGCACGTCTTGGAAGGCAAGGATGACGCCGACGTCTTCGTTCGCTTCGCGGGAGCTGTTGCCGGCAAAGAGAAGTTTGCCGCGACCGTGATCCGGCGGGGAAACGCCGAGACCCTCGATCTCGCCCTCCTCAAGGTGCCAGGGATCTCTGTCCCGGCGGCCGTTTTCCCCGCTGACGATCACGTGCGTATCGGGGAAGAGATCCTGGTCGTCGAGTTCCCCTGGGGGAAGCGGCTGGGACTCTTCAGCGGCATTGTGAGCCAGGTGCCCACCGATGCCGACGGGAATCTGCCGGCGGACGAGGGGCCCGAGCACACGATTGTTGTGGATGCAACATCGGCCAAAGGCGTCAGCGGGGGAGGGGTATTCCGCGAGGCGAGCGGCAGTCTCGTCGGCATTGTCGAGGGCTACCAGACCGCATCCATTGCCGTGAAGGACCGCGCCCAGACTTATTCGGTGAAGGTCCCGATGCCGGGCGAAACCTTCGTCGTTCCTGTGACGCGGATTCGGCACTTCCTGGATGAGGCGGGCCTGGGCGGTGAATCGGGAGAGGGGAAGAGGGACGAAGATCGGAAAGACTGACGCAGCAGCCCCCCTCCCGGGGCCGCTCCGTCCATCCCTGCACGCCTATTCGCTCACCTCCAGCGTGGCCGCCATGTTCTTCCCATCCTTCTCCTCGTAGCTGGCCTTGACCTTTGCACCTTCCTTTAGGTCGTCGAGCTTTCCCTCCTTGCCCTCGACCATGATGTTCGTGCTGTCATCGCAGACGAGCATCGTGCCGTCGGAGAGCACGATCTCCTTGCCCGCCGTATCGATGGACTGGATCGTGCCTTCCATCTCCGCGGCCACCGCAATGCCGACGAATACGAAGGTGGCTGCCAGGACCAACGCCGCAATCTTCTTCATTTATCTCTCTTTCTCGTTGTGACCCCCGGTCCCCTGGGGTCGGAATTCTCACCAGCCGGGAACCCGTGCGCTTGGCTCCCGTTCACCGTCTCTCGCAGTGCGCGCACGAGCGAGGCACCATGGATCGGTTTGGGAAACACATCTGCCGCACCTGCCTCCAGACCTTCCGCCCACACTTGCTCGTCCGGGAAAGCTGATACTAAGACAACAGGGATCGCAGGGAATCGGGCCTTGATTCGCCGGAGCAGGGCCACGCCGTCCAGCCCCGGCATGCGCACATCGGCGACCACAACCGCCGGTAGAAATTCCTCCCGCGCCATAGCCGACCACGCCGCCTCGGCGCTTTCAAACGCCAGAGGATCGAAGCCCTCGACAGTGAGAAGCTCGGTCAACGCGCGGCAATTTTCCGCGTCGTCATCAACCACCAGGATCTTCGGCTTCATTTCTCCAGCACCCATATCGTTCTGTCCTGACCCGCAGGTACACAAAGCAGCGATCGTGCCATGACCTCCGCCAGGGCCTCGAGCGGCCGGAGGCTCCGCAGTCATTTGGAGTTAGAGATCCGGGGAACTCCCCGGGAGAGCCGGGAGGAAATCGCTGCTGTGTGGCGGCACGCCACACGAAACTGAGCAGGGGTGTGGCGGATTGGTGGAACCCTGATGCGAGAAGGGCCTCAGACCTCGGGGGAGGCTTCGGGAGTGAGCATCGCGTAGCGTTCGAGCATCCGATACAAGGTCCGTCGATCCACACCGAGGATCTCGGCTGCCCGCTTCTTGTTTCCCCCGGTGGAGGCCAGGACGCGCCCGATGTGCCGCCGGGTGACTGCGTCGAGGGACAGGAACTCGATGGGGCCGGGCGTCTCCGCCTCGGCCGCGGCCGCGGCAGGCGGAGCAAGGTGCAGAGGCAGATCGTCCGGGAGCAAAATTGGATGGCTGCTGACCGCAACGGCCCGCTCGATGGCGTTCTCCAGCTCCCGGACGTTGCCCGGCCACGCGTAGGCTTCCAGGCGAGCCATGGTCTCAGGGGCAATCCCGCCGATGGCCTTCCCATTGGCCTCGCCATACTTCCGCAGGAAGTGGTGAGCCAGCGCCGGGATGTCCTCCCGGCGCTCGCGGAGCGGCGGGAGGTGGATACTCACCACGTTGAGCCTGTAGAAGAGATCCTGGCGGAAGCGGCCTTCGCGAACCTCCCCCTGGAGGTCCCGGTTCGTCGCGGCGATCAGCCGGACATCGATTCGGATGCTCTCGTTGCCGCCGACGGGCTTGATCTCCTGGAGTTCGAGGACGCGGAGGAGCTTGGCCTGCACGTTGGGACCGATCTCGCCGACCTCGTCCAGGAAGACGGTCCCTCCGTGCCCCATTTCGAAGAGCCCGCGTCGCGCCGTGACGGCGCCGGTGAACGCCCCACGGACGTGGCCGAAGAGCTCGCTTTCGAGAAGGCTTTCCGCCAGCCCGGCACAGTCGATGGTCACGAAAGGGCCGGCGGCGCGCGGGCCGTTGTAGTGCAGAGCGCGGGCGACGACCTCCTTGCCGGTTCCGCTCTCGCCGGTGATCAGGACGGTGCTCCGGGTCGCCGCCACCCGGCCGATGAGCTTGAAGACATCCAGCATGCCTGGGCTGACGCCAACGATGTTGCCGAGATGATACCGGCCCTGAAGCGTCTGGCGGAATTGCTGGTTCTCGTGGACGAGTCGGCGCTGCTGGATGGCTCGCCGGACCGTGAGGAGCAGCTCCTCGACATGGAGTGGCTTGCTGACATAATCGTAGGCGCCTTCCTTGATGGCCTCCAGCGCCGCCTCGACCGTGCCAAAGGCGGTCATCAGGATCACGCTCGCGTCCGGCGTCGCCTCGTGAAGTCCGCGCAGCAACTCAAGGCCGTCCAGGTCGGGCATTCGGATGTCCGACACGACGACATCGAAAACCTGCTCTGTGGCAAGCGTCAGCGCGGCGCGCCCGCCCTGCGCGGTTACCACGGTGTAGCCCTCGGTTCGGAAGGCCTCGGCCACGACCTGGCAAGACTCCGCGTCGTCATCCACGACCAGCAGCCGCGGTCGGATCATCCATGCCCCTCGCCGGATTCGAACGGAAGGCGGATCTCGAAGGTCGACCCACCTCCCGGGGTATCGGCCACCTCGATGGTCCCCCGGTGGGCCTCGACGATCTGCCGGCAGATGGTGAGGCCCAGGCCGACCCCTTTCCCTTGCTCTTTGGTGGTGAAGAACGGTGCGAAAATCTGCTCGTGAGCCTCGGGGGGGATCCCGGGTCCGGAGTCGGCGACCCGCAGCAGGACCGTGCTGCCGGCCACGCCTGTGTCGACACCGAGCGACCCGCCGGCCGGCATGGCATCCACGGCGTTGGTCACGAGGTTGAGCAGCAGCTGTTGGATCTGGTTTCCGTCGACCCGGACCTTGGGCAGCGCGCCGTCCGTGGTGACGCGGCAAGCGATCCCCTTGGCAGCGAGGACGGGTGCCATGAGGTCGGTTACGCTCCGAACGAGCTCGTTCAAGTCGGTCGGCTCCGGACGGCACGCCTTGCCCCGTGTGAGAGCCAGGCGTTGCTGCACCGTCTGCACGAGGCGGCGGATCTGGCCATCGATGGTGACGAGACGCTGTCGGTCCTGGCCGGTGAGGGCGGGACTCCGTGCCAAAAGCTGGAGGTGGACGGCGATGGAGTTGAGCGGCGTCCCGATCTCGTGGGCGATGGTTGCGGCCATCTGCCCCATGGTTGCCAGGCGCTGGGCGCGACCGAGCTCCCGTTGAAGGTCGAAGAGCAGTTCGTTGGCCCGGCGCAGCGCCTCGTTCCGCTTGGCCAGCTCCTGCGTGGCCTCGGCCACCCGAAGCTGGAGTTCCTGGTCGAAGCGGTTGATTTTCTCCAGGAGCCGCGCGTTCTCCTCATGGCTATCCCGGATTCGCCGGAGCATGTTCGCCAGACCGTCGGCGAGCCGCCCCATCTCATCCCGTTGCGCGAGATGAGGAGACGCCGACAGATCCCCCTGCTCCACCGCGGCCATGGTGTCGAGCAACGCGCGAATCGGCCGGTTGATGCTCCACTCCGTGAATAAGGTGAGGCCCAGGACGATCGCCAGGCTGGCCAGGACGAGGACGAAGAGGAGCTGCTGGCCCAAACTGAGGGCGAGCCGGTTGGCTCCCTCCAGAGAAATCGCGAGGGAGACCACCCCGGCCGTGTTCCCGCCGAAGCGGATCGGGGCGGCTGGCGAGCCACGCCTCGCGACCGCCGGCCGCGCCGGCAGCGGTGAGCGTGCGGCCTTCAGCGAAGACCTGCGCGACGAGTGCAGGTGGCCGCGCCGGCAAGTCCGTGCGACTGGACGCGACCGGCAGGAGCCCGTTCGGACCGTGCGCGTACACGTCGAGCCATCGAAGCGTCGGCCGGGCGGTTATGATGTCCCGGATCTCCAAGGTTAGCAGATCGTGGTCAGCCAGCTCCCGAGGCGTCGCGATGCCGATGGCGATGTCGGTGACCGTGGCGGCGGCCCGCGCCCTGACGTCGTCCTTCAGGGTGCGGAAGTCGTACCAGGCGTGGATCGCGCTGGCGGCCAGGCTACTCCCTGCGGTGAGGACGACGACGAGCGCCGTCATCTTGAAGCGAAGCGACCAGTGTCTCATCAGGTGTGGTCTCGGCGGGCGATGTTAAGAGTTTCTATCTTACTCGAAAGTCGTGCCAGCGTCATCCCCGCAGGTTGATGGCCGCCCCCATCCGAGGTGAGCTTTTCCTAAGCCGCGGGCGAACTCCGAGCCGGAATTCCTCTGATGCTTGGCATACTTTGCTCTCTCTGTGCAACTCGCGCGGGCGTCATGCCCCTCTCAGTTCCTTCAGGAAGCCGCGCGCCGCGTTGGTGATCAGGCCGCAGGTGCTGACGATGAGCACCTGGAACCCCTGGGCGTAGAGCGCCCGGCCGTCGGCAGGGTCGAGCGCCAAGATCATGGCCGGCTTCCCGGCCGCAGCTCGCCGCCGCGCGGATCTGTTCGACCGCGGCCTGCACCCGGGCGTCCTTCCAGCCGCCCGGGATCCCCATGGAGAGCGCCATGTCCCCCGGGCCGATCAGGACGATGTCCACACCGGGGGTGGAGCAGATGGCCGCCAGGTGCGGCAGGGCCGACTGGTCCTCGATCAGGGGCAGGAAGAGAACCTCGTCGTTCATCTTCGTGAAGTACTCCACCTGGGTCTGGGTAATGCCGTAGTTGGCCGCCCGCGAGCGGCCGAAGCCGCCCCGGGTCCCCACCGGCGGGTACCGCATGGCGGCCACGGCCGCCTGGACCTCGGCCCGCGTCGTGATGTTTGGGACGATGATGCCCCCGGCCCCGGCGTCGAGGTACTCCAGGATTATCGAGGCGTCGTTTCTGGGCACCCGGACGAGACTGGTCATGCCGGTGAGGTCGGCCGCCCGGATCAGCCCGCGGGCGACATCCACATTCAGCCCGCAGTGCTGACCGTCCAGGAAGACGAAGTCAAACCCCAGTTGCCCGCAGAGCTCGACCAGCTCCGGGTTGTGAAACTCCACCAGGACCCCGCACACCCGCTGCCCCGCCAGGAGCTTCCGCTTAAGCGTGTTGGTGCGCACGTTCGCCTCCTTCTCCCGCAAGGCCCGACTGCTCCGCCATTGGCTCGTAACGAGATCGGACGCTATCGTGACTCGGTCGGCACTGTCAACAGCAAAGCCCCAAATGCACAGGAGACCTGAGGAAGAGAAGGAGGCGGCGGGCATTTTGGTTTTGACAGGGGGTCAAGGTCTTGGCCAACATCAGAGCAGACGGTCCCTGCCCAACGCATAACGGCGAGGAGTTGCTGGCGGTGAAAGATGATGGGCAGAGGGACAGGCTTCGGCCATTGCCTTGCAGTCCACCCATCGATGCCCTGTCGTAAGGAGAGTTCAACATACTTCTGCGCGAGAGCCTTCTGCGTGTCCGGATTCATCCCACGCTTTTGGAGGAGCCAATTGATCTGTGCTGCGGCGAAAAGAGCCCGGTCAATCTTGATCTGGCTGAGGAGTCCGAGAAGTTGATTGAAACGGATCGTTTCTCCGGTTACCTCCCGGTACGGAGCGAACACGAGGATACGGAGCCCGTGATATTGGTTCATGGTCCCGATCTCTGCCCTTTCTGGACAGGCTCAGTGTCCCACGCCCGGTTCCCCGGACAGCGAATAAGCCTGGTCACTCCGTCTCCGAGGTGATGCCCCCATCCGCAATCACCAGCTTCACGCCTTCCAGTTCCCACCGAATCTCCCGAATCCGTGCCGCCCGATCCCGGACCAGGGCCAGCCGCTCCAGGCTGGTCAGCTCCGGGTCCGTGGCGTCCTCGCGCAGGCAGCGGAGGCGGTAGGCGAGGCGGGATGCGAGCAGAGCCCGGCGGGGCGAGTCCCTGCAACTGGCGATGAACCATTGCGGGCCAGCCCTGGTTCATCACGTCATGGATGGGCACCATGACGAAGACGCCGAGGCTGATGCCCAGAGACGGTTTCTACTCGGGACCGGCCTCTCCCCTTTTGTGTCTGTCTATCCCCTTACTCTATCCAGCATTGCAGGGAAAAGTGCTGTGAGGAGTGGGGGCGCGGCCCGGTCGGCGAGCGCGACAACTGGAGGCCTACCTCTACTGGCCGGCCAGGCGGTAGAAATAATCGCCCTCCGCCGCGCGGACATGGAACCAGCCCACGTCCGAGCCCCCCTCGACCAAATACACGGTGGCCACGTCGGCCCGACGGACCGGCGAGTTCAGAAAGAGCGCGGAAAACGTAGCCGCCACCTTCTTCACGACGCTGTCCCGCTGGGCCGCGCTCAGGTCGTCCCAGGCTTTGCGATTGACCGCCATAGTCCCGAAGGGTTCCGTATCCGGGCGCTTCGTCCCGGTCGACCGGAACGGCCCGAAGATCGCCGCCAGCTGTGGGTCCTTGGCAACAGCATTGTTGAACTGCTCGGTTAAGGCTTTGAGGTCGGCGCGGGGGATGATTTTCGCCTCCGGATCGTTCTTGGACATCGCACAGGCGGTCAGAAAGGCAACGGAAAGCACCAGCAGACCAAGAAGACGCATCGCGACCTCCATGGCACGACTGCAATGGGCATTCAACCTGGACCGCAGCCCTTCTGAGACGGAAGTGACCTGCAAGAAGAAAAAGCGCCAACGGCCCATAGTGTGCGGTAGCAAATGGTGTGGGCGAGCACTCCCGCGAGACGGGGATGAGGCCGGGAGGCTCAGGCGGGAGCGTATCCCTTGTCCTCACGCCGTGTCAACAAGGATTCCCGCTCGGAGGCGAAGACCGCCGAACGCCAACACGGCGCGGCTCCACACCGGAAGGCCGTCGGGCCGGAGGCCTCCAGGGCGATGGTGCAGATGGCAAATTCTGGTTGGCCCCTGACGCTATTGCTAACGTTGAACGGGTTTCAGTCGATCCACTGCCCAAGGACTCCAGCCCACCTTGACGGGCCCTTGATTCGGTCACGATGGGAAGCCAGTGAATTCCCTGGAATCGAGTTTCTACTGGCCCCCGCTCCGAGACCGGTGGGCGCCCCGTGCTACAAGGGTTGCAATCCAACCCAGGCTGACCAAGTTCCACGCACGGTTCTCGGGCGGAGGGGAGACCACATCACGCTGCCCGGCGGGGGATGGTCCGGCGCGGCATCCGGAATTGCTCGGTGTCGATTGAATCTCCAGTCCCACACTGCTTGACAGAGCATTCCGGAATCCTGGACATCTGCGACGCCGCTTAAACGCTTTACCCGCTTCAAGTGTCCAAGGAAGTAGAACCGGTCACCGATGAAAGGAGGCAACGCCATGCGACGACTGATGGGAGTGGCAGTAGGATGTTTCCTGGCCCTGACCCTGTGGGGGCCGGCGGCCCGGGCGCAAGACGTGGCGCAGGACCAGAAGGACATCCGGCAGGACCGCCGGGACCTCCGGCAGGACCGGTAGGGCGTCCAACAGGATCGGCAGAACCTCCGGCAGGATGCCCAGACTCTCAAGAAGGATGACCAGACCATCCGGCAGGCCCGGCAGCAGGACCGGCAGGACTGGCAGAAGCTCCAGGCGGATCGTAAAGCCGGGAACCAGACCGCCGTCACCGCCGATCGGGCGGCCCTCCAGCAAGACCGGCAGGCGCTCCGGCAGGACCGCGCCACCCGCTCCAAAGACCGGCAGGCGCTCCGCCAGGATCGCGCGGGCCTCCACAAGGATACCCGGGACGTCCGGCACGACCGGCGGGATCTCCATCAGGATCGGAAGGATGTGCGGGCCGACCGACGTGACCGGCGGCAGGCCCGGCGCGCGGAAGCCGAACACAAGTAGGCGAGCCGGTCGCCATCGGCTTGGCGAGAGAATCTGCCAAGTCTGGTGGTCCGGCTGAGCGACGGCACCGCGGAAACGAGTTATCACGCACTGTCAGCACTCCGGGCGTCGGAATCCCCCTCGGCGCTCGGGGTGTTTGGGGGCCTGGGTGGGTCTGGAATCATTCCCGGGGCACTGTGCCGATGGCACTCGGCACCCCTGAGCTGCCCGCCGGGGGCCCGCCCGGGCGGGACGCGACTGACGACGAGCATTGCCATGGACACCCTGAAGAGCGTTGGGTCCGGTTCTCGTGGAGCTTTTCTGCGTCGCTTGTGATTGCGTGGCCTGAAAGAGAAAAGAGAAAGGAGCGGTGGGTATACCCCCTCCCTTTTGCAGACCTTCCCCCTTGCACCTCTTGATGAGACTGACGCGGTTTCCTCTTGCTCTCCGCAACGAGTCAGGCCCTCACCACAACCTTGATGGCCGTGGGATCCTTGTCCGCCACGTCAAAGGCCTCAGCCACACGCGTCAAGGGAAATTCATGTGTGATGAGAGAAAGGACATCAATCTGCCCCTGCACCACCGGCCGCAAGGCCCATGGCGTCCAGATGAACCGCTGCTGCTCAGTATGGTGGACCAGACAGGTCGTCCGGATTTCCAATCCGTCGTCGTGCCAGCGGCCGATATTCAGGGTGATGGGCTGCGCGATCCAGCTATACAATGCCAGAATTCCATTGTGCTTCAGCATGGCTGTCGCTTGATTCATGCTCTTCTCGCTTCCGGCGGCTTCTACCACGACGTCGGCGCCGCGCCCCTTCGTGAGTTCCAGGACTGCCTGAACGGGATCTTCGCTCTTGCCATTGATTGCGATGTCGCTTCCCAGACGCTTGGCGGTCTGGAGTTTATCTTGGGCCACGTCGACAGCCACGACCTGAAAGGCCCCCATTTTCTTGACAATCTGGGCGATGATCTGACCGGCAAATCCCATCCCGTACACAACCACCACGTCTCCCAGTTGGGCCCCGCATGTGAGTCCTGAGTACGTAGCGCAGGCGATGGGCTCGCCCAAAGCGGCCAGATCGAGATCCAGTCCCTCAGGAACCGGCTGCAGGCCGGAGACCGGCACCTTGAAATAGTCCGCAAAGGTATTGCACCAATTGAACACCATGACCTGATCGCCTGGCTTGTACTCCCGGACTTTCGACCCCACCTCAACGATCGTGCCTCCACTTTCGTGGCCGATGAAGAATGGCAGCGTGATCTTGGGGGGGATGTCCCCGCGGTACATCGACTTGTCGGACCCGCAGATCCCGGATAGATGGCATTTGACAAGGACCTCGTCATCGGCCAGCGTCAGCTCTCTTTCCACCAGGGCCACTTCTCCCGGCCTCCTCAGTTGAGCTGCTCTCGTTTTCATCCGAGTCCTCCCTTTTCAAAGACTCGTCATACTCGGGCTGGCGAATGCGATTCGATTCTCTGGAGTGCTGTTGACGCTGACCGGTCCCTGTCCACGTTCCCCGTTACTGAGTGTGCTAGTCTTCGCGATACGATGTTGCCAACACTTCCGCCAGGTGCAGCACCCGAGCCGTACTCTGTCTCTGATGCAGTCCATTCGACAGGTGCAGCATACACCCCGGGCACGCCGTCACGACCGTCCCGGCCCCGGTTCGCATCAGGGCGTCCACCTTCGTTCCGCCGATCTCGTCGGAGAGGGACTGGTAGCTCAGGCTGAAGGTTCCGCCAAAGCCGCAACACCGGTCGGGGTTGCTGACCTCCTGAAAAGCCACTCCCGGCAGGCTCTTCAACAGGCGTCGAGGCTGACCTGTGATGCCCTGGGCCTTGCGCAGGTGACACGGATCATGATAGGTGACCCGACCTTCGGATGCCCGCCGGGGGGGCCTGAACTCGACCTGATCTACGAGGAACTCGGAGAAGTCGTACACCTTGACCGGGAGGTCCTGCTGGTAATACTCCTTCAGCGTGGAACCGCAGCTCGCACACGCCGTCACGATCGCCCCGCCATTCGTCGCCCGCAGGATGTCGAGGTTCTGTCGCTTTGCCCGCTCAAAAGCGTCCTTGTCGCCGGATGCCAGGGCCGGCAAGCCACAACACGCCTGGCCTTTCGGAACGGTGACCTCGACCCCGTGGTGATGAAGAACCTCCAGGACCGCTCGTCCAACCTTCGGATAGGCGTACGCAATCATGCATCCGGCAAACAGGATGACTTTTCGTTGGCCTGCGCCGGGGACTGTTGCTCTGGACGAGACACTGTAAATCGTCTCGCCCGTGAGGTTCGGCACCAGGCGCTTGCCCACCAGAGGCAATCGGTAATATGGCAGCCGGTACTCGCCGTTCCCCACCTCGTCTCCAATGAGACCCTGCACTCTCGACGCCAGGGGAATGAGCGGCCGGAGCCGGTTCACATTGGGCAGGAGCCACCGCGTGAGGACCTTCTTTTGTAGTGGAATGCCTCTCAGGCTGGCCAGCTTTTCCCGTGCGGCAAGGATGATGCGCTCGACATGGACGCCGCTTGGGCATTCCTGGAAACATGCACGGCACAGAGCGCACTGCTCGATCTTTTCGGCGAGAAGGTCGTTTGCCTCTATCCTCCCTTCAAGGAGTGCCCTGACCAGGGCGACCCTTCCCCGGGGGGAATCGCTTTCCATGCCCTTGGCCAAGAACACCGGGCAGACGGACCGACACTGCCCGCAGCGCACGCAGGGCATCAACTCGCTGGCCAGCTCACCGTGAGTCGTATCCATCGGATCTTCCTTCACTCACGCCGCATCCAGGGCCATCTTGCCCGGATTCAGGATATTGAGCGGGTCGAGGACGCGTTTGATCTTCCGCATCACCTGCAGAGAGAATCCGAGTTCCTCTTCCATATAGCCTGCACGCGTCAAGCCCACCCCGTGCTCGCCGGTGGTCGTCCCTTCCAGCGTGAGCGCCATGCGGTGGATCTCGTCACCGATCTTCTTCACATTTTCGATCTCGTTGGGGTCATAGGTATTGATGACCGGGGCCGCGTGGAGATTCCCGTCGCCGATGTGGCCGTAGGTCACGATGGGGATGTTGTACTTCGCGCTGGTCTGCTGGATGATCCGGAGCGCCTGCGCCACCTTGGTCACCGGCACGCAGATGTCCTCCCCGATGTAGACGCGCGTCGCCCCCGGCTTGACCCGCCCGGCGGCGGCCCCGACGACGCTTCGCGCGGTCCACAGTTCGGCCAACCGTTTGGGATCGTCGGTCCACTCCACCGTCTGCGCAAACTGCTGGCAGATCTCAGAGATGGCCTTGGCCTGATACGCCACATCCGCGGGCGACCCATCCACCTCGAAGAGGAGCATCGCCTCGACATCGGGCAGGACCAGGTCCGGCTTGTAGAGGGCCGCCGCCTTCATGGCCGTCCGATCCATGATCTCGATCGCAGAGGGCAAGAGGCGTCGGCGGAACACCTGGACCACGGATTGGCCGGTGGCCTCGAGCTGATCGAAGAAGGCCACCACCAGGCCGCGTTTCTCCGGGATGGGAAGCACCTTGAGGCGAATCTTGGTGATGACGCCGAGGGTGCCCTCCGACCCGATCATGAGCCCCGTCAGGTCATATCCGGCAACCGATTTCAGCGCGCGCGAGCAAACGCCGCCGGTCACGATGACCTCGCCGGTCGGCAAGACCACCTCGAGCCCAAGGATATATTGTTTCGTGGTCCCATACTTGACAGACCGCTGGCCGCTGGAGTTGAACGACACCATCCCACCCAAGGTGCACATCTTGGTACTCCCCGGATCCGGGGGGAAGAAAAACCCATGCGGCGCCAGCGCGTTGTTCAGGTCGGCGTGCACGATGCCCGGCTGGACGACGACCTGGAGGTTCTCCAGGTCCAGCGACACGATCTGGTTCATGCCGGTGAGATCCATCGTGATACCGCCACGATGGGCGACCGAGCCGCAGCACTGCCCCGTCCCGGCGCCGCGGGGGACCACCGGCACCTTGAATTCATTCGCCAGCTTGAGTATCTCCGAGACCTGCTCGGTGGTCATGACCCGGATGACCAGGTCGGGAACCCAGTTGTTGATCTGCGAGAGCAGGGAGGAATCCGTGGCATAGCACAGCCGGTCCGTGTCGCTGGGGAAAAAGTTCTCCGGACCAACGACCCTGCGAACCTTTTCCAAGAGCTCTGTCGAGAGCATACTCCGTCCCCCTGCAACCCTGGCATCGGACGATTAGGGCCCGTTCCGTTCGGTCTGCTCCACGGTTAGGCGTGCTTGGCCACGACGCTTCCCTTGTCGATGACGGAAACCTCCGGGTTCAGCCAGAAGGCCCAGATGCCCGCCCCGATGACGAGCAGGGCAGCGGCTACGATGAACGGGGCGACCCACGAGCCGAGCTGCACCAGGATGCCGAAGACCGTTGGCGAGAGGGCGCCGCCGATGTTTCCCGCCATGTTCATCATCCCGGACACGGTCCCGGAGTACTCACCCCCCACATCCATCGGCACGGCCCAGGAGGGCCCGATGGTGCACTCCAGAAACAGCATCGCGCCGGTGAGACAGTACACTGCCGTGTAAGGATTCGCGGTGAGGGCCGCCGGCACGATAAACACCACGGTTCCAAGCATCCCGATGATGGCCACGATGCGACGAGAGAAATTTGTTCTCCCGGTCTTGACCAAAAGGTAGTCGGTGAGCCAACCACCCAGCGTGTCGCCCACGACGCCGGCGAGGAGCGGCAGGGATGCCAGGTACCCCATCTTCAGGATCGTGAAGTGCCGGTAATCCACCAGGTAGGACGGGAGCCACGACAGGAAGATCCAGAGGCAGTACACGTAGGTGAAATACGCGCACATGATGGCCCACATGTTGGGATGCTTGAGCAGCACGCCCCAGGGGACCGTCGGTCTTTTCTTGAAATCGATCTGCCGGATGTTTCCCTTCGTATCCACGCCTCGGATGTGAGCCAGCTCGGCCTTGCTCACCCAGCGGTGTTCCTCGGGGGTGTTCCGGTAGGTGAAGAAGTACAGCAGGCTCCAGACCAATCCGATGCCGCCGAAGACGTAAAAAACCATCCGCCACCCATACGGCACCATGATCGCAACGGTAAGGGGGGGCACGATAGCCGCCCCGAGCCGGCTGGCGCTATGGGTGATCCCCTGGCAGAGTCCGCGCTCTTCCCGTGTGAACCAGAGCTGCATGGCTCGGGTGGCCGTCGGGAACGCCCCCGCCTCCCCCGCACCGAAGAGGAAACGGACAACGGTGAAGGACACCGCGTTGAACGCGTGTGCGGTGAGGGCAGTCATTGCCGACCAGTACGTGACAATGCTCCCCAGGACCCCCCGGGGCCCGAAGCGGTCCCCCATCCACCCACCGGGGACCTGGAACATGGCATAGGCCCAGGTGAAGGCGCTGAAGATGATCCCCATTGTGATCCTGTTGAACCCGAACTCTTTGCTGATGAGGGGCGCCGTCGTTGAGATGTTCACCCGATCCATGTACGTGACGAGGTACATCAAGGAGAGAAGAAACAGCACATACCAGCGTACGGAACCCGTTCGGCCAGAACCTTCCTCTCGCATCGTGGTCCCTCCCAATGGTTTGTTCCCGTCGTTGCCTTCCGCCCGCCGACACGCCATTGTGCCCCGTCCCCGCCCTCCTCGAAGAGAGCGCACAGCGCTTCCCTCGGCATACGAGAAGAGAACCTCCTCCGCTTCGCTCCGCCACCGTCATTGGCTGGACAGATACTCGAGTGCCGCCGCTACCCCTCCGGTCTTGAACGGCACGCCGGCCATGGCCAGGCCCATCTCGACCCCGCCCAAGGTCCCGGTGAGCATCAAATCGTTGAAGTCGCCGAGATGGCCGATGCGGAAGATCTTGCCCTTCAGCTTCCCCAAACCGGTGCCGAGGGACAGATCGAATCGATCCAGGATGACCTTGCGGAGGGCGTCGGCGTCGTATCCCTCTGGCATCATCACCGCAGTCAAAGAGCTGCTGTATTCCGCGGGATTCCGGCAGACCAGCTCCAGCCCCCAGGCCTGCACGGCGCGACGGGTGGCGTCGGCGTGCCGGGTGTGCCGGGCAAACACGTTCTCCAATCCCTCCTCGAAGAGCATGTGGAGGGCCTCCCGCAGGCCGTAGAGCAGGTTCGTCGCTGGGGTGTAGGGGAAGAAGCCGGCCTGGCTGTCCTTGAGCATCGGCTCCCAGTCCCAGTACGACCGGGGCATCCGGGCCGACTTCGATGCCATCAGGGCCTTCTCGCTGATGGCGTTGAGACCGAGGCCGGGCGGGAGCATCAGGCCCTTCTGGGAACAGCTCACCGTCACGTCCACGCCCCATTCATCGTGCCGGTAATCGATGGACGCCAGCGACGAAATGGTATCCACCATGAGCAGCGCCGGGTGGCTGACCGTGTCTATCCGCCTGCGCACCTCCGCCACCTGGCTGGTCACGCCGGTCGAGGTTTCGTTGTGCACGATGGCCACGGCCTTGATGGCGTGGCTGCGATCCTCGGCGAGCTTCGCCTCGACCCCGTCGGGGTCCACACCGTGGCGCCAGTCGCCGGGGACGAAATCCGCCTGGAGCCCGAGTCGCACCGCCATATTCCGCCACAGCGTGGCGAAGTGCCCGGTCTCGAACATCAATACCTTGTCCCCCGGCGACAGGGTATTCACCAGCGCCGCCTCCCACGCCCCCGTTCCGGACGAGGGATAGATCACCACCGCGCCTGAAGTCTTGCACACCTGTTGGAGGCCCGCGATCGCCTCGCGAGCCAGTCGGGCGAACTCCGGTCCGCGATGATCAATGGTGGGCCGGGAGAGCACCCGCAAGACGCGGTCGGGCACGTTCGTCGGCCCCGGGATCTGGAGGAAATGACGGCCGCTCTTCGAACCCATCGAACACCTCCCAAGCAGAAGAGAGCCACGCAATTTGGGTCAACGTTTAACTTACCTCGTACGCTTGTGAAGGATCAAGAGCTTTCTCTGGCAATCCAAATATTTGGTACAATCTACCCCCTTCACGTGTTCCCTACTGATGGCTGTGTTCCGCAAGAACCGCGCTCCTCACGCTGCAACCTTCTCCAAGCGGTATTCGTGATGCAGTCCAGCCAGAATCGGTCGGGCTGCGACCCGGTGATCTGGCGGGAGACGATGGCGGGCCACCACCGTCACCTGTCCCCTAGTACTACTACGTTAAGTAATTACGATCCACGGAAGCGCGGGATCTTTGCCCGGCAATAGGCACAGATGCCGGTCCACGTGAGGAGCAGATACTGCAGCTCACGGCGCGTCTGTGGCAGGGTCCACCCAGAAGTTTTTTTTTCGCCGCAGCGTTTCCAGCGTGAGAAAGGCGTGCGCCAGCATGACGAGCGTGATGTGGTGATGCCAGCCGATCCAGCCGCGCCCCTCATAATGATCCAGGCCGAGTTCTTCCTTCAACTGCTGGTAGTCCTGCTCAATCGTCCAGCGGCACTTGGCCACGCGCACCAAGCGGCGCAGGGTGGTACTCGCCGGCAGAGCGCACAGCCAGTACTTGGTGGGGGCTTTCTCCACCGCCGGCCATTCCACCAGCAACCACACCGCGTTGTGCGGCGGCTCCCCGTGGACGAACCCATGCGAGGGCTGGACCCGCAGGGCCACGAAGCGCGACGCCAACCAGCCCTTCGTGCCTTGCCGCCAACGAATCACCTTCCAGCCCTTGGCCTTCGAAGCCGCCTCCTGCACCGAGAGCGGCCGCTGCTTGCCGTAGGCGTAGCGTGTGGGGGGTCCCCCACGGCCCCGGTAGGGGGGAATGGCCGTTTTCGGCGGCCGGGTCCACACGCCCACCGTCGAGGAGATCCCCACGACATACGCCAGGCGGCGCGCTTCCAGACCGTCGCGGAACTCGGTGGCGTCCCCGTACCCCGCATCGGCGACCACGAGGCGATCGGGCAAGCCCCAGGCCCGGGCGTGATCAATCAGGTCCAGGCCCAGTTGCCACTTGGTTCGGAAGGTCACCGTCTCCGGAATGCCCGCGGCCTGGCGCCGGTCGCGATCCGTCACCCAGCGTTCCGGCAGATAGAGCCGCCAGCCCAGAATCACGTGGCCCTGTTCGCCGACCTGGTGCAGGCTGACGGCCACTTGGCAGTTGCCGATCTTGCCCAAGGTCCCGGAGTACTGCCGCTCCACCCCCACCGAATGCTCCCCTTGTTTCGGGAAGCCGGTGTCATCCACCACCCAGGCGGGGTCCGGTTCGAGTTCCGCGGTCATGCGCTTGGCGAGGCGCTCCCACACCGGCAGCCAGTCCCACGGGCTCTGGCCGACCAACTGCTGGAGGGCCTGCACGTTCCCGTCCGGCAGGCGGGCGGCCAGCGGTTCAATCGACTTGCGCTCGCCGTCGAGCAACAGGCCCCGGACGTACACGTCGCTCCAGTGCCTGCGCTCACTGCGGCCGAGCGGCTCCACCAGATCCGTCAAGAATTGCTCCAAGCGCTTGCGGCACTTCTCGAGCTGGGCGTTGGTCATACTCGCGACAGTAGCACTCGCGAGATGATCTGTCAATACTTAACGTAGTAGTACTAGGAGTCTGTCCGAGGAAGTTTCCCTCTTGCGGTTTCGCCGATGCCGCCTATATTCCGTGTGACGCTCTCACACGGGAGGCCGCATGGATAAGACCTATCGTCCCTACGATCCAGAGCAACTCTTCTTGCTCCCGCCGTCGTTGCGGGACTGGTTGCCCGAGGATCACCTCGTCCACTTTCTCTCGGATCTCGTGGACGAGCTCGATCTCTCCACCATCACCGCCGTCTACGAACAGGAGGCCCGAGGCTATCCGCCGTACCATCCCCGGATGATGGTAAAGCTCCTCCTCTACGCCTATACCCTCGGGGTTCCCTCCTCCCGGAAGATCGCCCAGCGCTGTCAGGAGGACGTCGCCTTCCGAGTGCTCACGGGGAACAACACTCCCGACTTCCGGACGATCAGCGACTTCCGGAAGTGCCACTTGGCCGCCCTCCAGGGCCTCTTCCTCGTGGGGGACCATGTACTCCTTGCCGTCCACATCCCAGAAGCGGGAGCCTTTGCCGCGGGCCGGGTACAGCGGGCGCTTCAGCAGCGGGTGGTAGCGCCCGCCCGCTCCCGCACCGCCGATCAGGTGTTGTTGGGCTGCCTCGAAGAGCTGCTGCGATTTCATGGCCCGCTCCTGGCGAAAGATGGTGCTCAGTTGCGGAGGGACTCCTGGATCGCATGCGCTTCATGCAGGACGATCTGTGCCCGGCGAGCGACAAGGCGCCCATCCCGAAAGACGAGCTCCGCTTGCCGCAGCCCGCGGAGGTCCGCCAAGGGGTCCTCCGAAAGGAGGACAAGGTCAGCGCGCTTCCCTGCCTCCACGGTGTCAATCTCCTTTTCGAGATTCAAGGCCCGCGCGGCTTCCCGCGTCGCCAGCGCGAGGGCGTCCAGGGGCGAGAATTTTCCCCAGCGGACCATGATCCCAGTGGAAAACCCTAGGGTTGGAAGGATCGGGCGGCAGGTGCCTACCATAGGATTTCACCCGCTTATGGTCGGCAAGCCTCTTAGGATCGTTCCCCCGGCACTCCGGACCCTCATGCGAGCATGCCCCGAACCCCAGCGCAAATCACTCTGCTTTTTTACCCGCTCAAACCGAATCTTGCAGGCAGGAACAGAGTGAACCAAGGCACGAGAGCAACGATGATGAGCCCGAGGCAAAGCACGATCACAAACGGAATCATCTCGCGGGAGGATTTCTCGATCGTCGTCTCGCACACTGCACAGGCGAAGTAGAATCCAACCCCGACCGGTGGCATGAAGGCCCCAATCCCCATTGCGATCAGTAGGACAATCCCATAGTGGAGTTGGCTTATGCCGACCCTCCCTGCGATAGGCAGGAGGATCGGCGCCAGAATAAGCAGAGCCGGCAGGCCTTCCAGGATGAGCCCGGTTACGATGAGCAGCACGATGGACGCCAGCATGAATACCCACTGGCTCTGATGGACCCCGCTCAAGAGCCCCACGAGGCGGTGCGGCAAGTTGGCCACGGTGAGCGCCCACGCAAAGCTGGATGCACCTCCCAAGATAAACAAGATCATGCCGGAGACGGATGCACAATCAACCAGCCCCCGTATGAACGTTCGGAGCCCCGGCTCCCGGTAAATGATGCAGGCGAGAACGAGCCCGTACACCACGGCGAAGGACGAGACCTCCGTCGCGGTGGCCACCCCGGCGAGGATGCCCCCGAAGAGGATCACTGGCATGAGCAAGGGTAGCAATCCCCGCAGAGTTGCCTTGGCGAGCTGGCGAAAGGTTGCCCGGGGCGGCCGTGCCATGGTGGATCTTCGAAATTGAAAATAAATCAGCACCATCAGGCAGACCCCGACCACGGCTGCGGGAATCAGCCCGCCAACGAACAGGGTACCGATGGAGATCATTGTCACAGCCCCGAGCACGAGTATTGGAATGCTGGGAGGGACCGTCTCCCCCATGACGGCCCCGGACGCGAGCACGGCCGTGGCCTTTTCGAGGCTGTATCCTTCCTGACGGAGCATGTCCCGCATCACTAATCCCACGGCGGCCACGTCGGCGGCCTTGGAGCCCGAGAGGCCGGACACAATGTACATGCTCACGACCATGACCTGGAACAGCCCGCCGCGGACATGACCTACAAATGCGTGCACCATGTGGACGAGACGTCGGCTAATCCCGCCCTCGTTCATTATCGTGCCGGCGAGGATGAAAAACGGAACGGCCAGGAGCACGAATCCGTTGATCCCACGTGTCATCGTCGTCTGCGACAGCATGATGGTGGGCATCGTGCCCACCGTATGCAAATAGCAAAGCGCGCTCAGCAGCAGCGCGAAGCCCACGGGGAGCCCAATCAGGACGGTGGCAAAAAAGATCCCCAGGGCTAGGCTGAGGGTGGCATCGCCGGCGAGCCATGGCCGCCAGATCTCCCGGCTCAACACGAGGATGAGAATCAGGACCGCAAGTCCGCATCCCACCGCCAGGACAGTGGGCCGGTGCTGGGCAAGGAGGCGCTCAATCGCCGTAATCACGAGCACAAGCATACACAGGATGAGCGGGAGCACGAACCAGCCGGTATGCATTTCCAGGACGGGGGTCAGGTCGTTCCAGCGCTCGAGGAAGAACGAGTAGCCACTCATTCCCATCGTGATCGCGACGATGAGGACCAGAAATTGGATCAGCGCAAGGCACGCGCGGTGCCACCTCATCGGCAGCGCATCCAGCAGCGTCCGAATATACGCGTGTTCGCCCCGCCGATACGCGAACGCCCCGCCGAGGAAGGCGATTGTGGTGAGGGACATCTCCGCCGCTTCATTGGTCCAGACCCACGGAATGCCGAGGAGCGAGCGGCTGAGAGTGCTGAGAAAGACCACGCCAAGCTCCGTGAACAGCGCAGCGGCAAGAATAACCCTCAGCGATGCGTCGATCAGCCCCGGCAGAGGACGGCGAGAGACCTCCTCACCGGCCAGTCGCGGTTTCTCCTCCAGTCCTGCCAGGGACGCCGTCGGCGTCGGGGGTTGAGAGCCCCCCGAGCGGTCCATTCCATCCCCTCCTCATCACGGGCGTAACGTTCGGGAAGACGGTGGGAAACAGCCCTGGGGGAGGCTGAAAACTGGCAGAAAAGCGGCCAGCCTTCCCCGATGCCGAGCAGCGCCTTACTTTATGGCCTGAAGTCTCTCGTACAGACCGGGGATCCACAAGGTCTTGTTCAGCTCTGCCATGGACGGCTGCACCGCCTTCTGGAAAGCGGCCATATCCGGCTCGATCAAGGTCATCTCCTTCGCTTGCAAGTCCCCCACCAGCTTCTTATCGAAATCCACGGCCAGCTTGTTCGCGTACTCCGTCGCATCCTTCCAGGCCGTGAGAATAAGTTGCTGCTGGTCGGGCTTCAAGGTATCAAGCCATTTCTTGGAAACCTGGTACTTAGCGGCGGCGTACACGTGGCGCGTGCCAATCAGGTATTTCTGAGCTTCATAGTATTTGTAACTCCAGATGGATTCCAGTGGGTTCTCTTGCGCTTCCGCCACACCGGTCTTCAGCGCCATATAGACTTCGGGGAAGGTCACGACGACCGGGACCGCCCCCACGCTCTTCCAGATTTCCACTCAGGAATTGATCTCAGGGAGCCGGAGCTTTATCCCCTTCAGATCTGCGGGTGTCTTGATCGGCCGGTTGGCCGTGAGCCACCTGGCGCCACGGTACACAATCCCGACCGTCAGCACGCCGCGTTCCTTGAGGATCATGTCATTCACTTCTTTCCCCAAGGGCCCATTCCAGAATTTCCAGAAGTGATCCGCATCCCGGAGGGCATAGGGAACTTCGTACACCATCCACTTGGGATAGAAGATGGACACATCGCCCGAGCCTATCGCGCCCATCTCCAGGCCACCCGAACTCATCGCCTCGAAGACCTCTCGTTCGCCCCTCATCGCCCCGCCGATATGCAACTGGACTTCCATGTCCCCTTTGCTGCGCTGCTCGACCAGTTCTTTGAATTTCTCCAATCCGAAGTGGACGGGAGCGTCCGGACCGTAGACGGATCCAATGTTCATGTTGAGCTTGGCGGCCCCCGCCGCCTGGGGCAGTAGGGCGAGGCAGAGCATCACCAGCACGAGTGCAAGACCTTTACCCTTGAGCATTGCGAGACCCTCCACCCTCCTTTCGCAGGAAGGATGAGCATCACTCAGAAACCCGGCCACTGCGGAGCTGCAGATAGCCTCTCGTCGTTCTTGCCTTCAGGGCATCCCCCCTTTCCGACAGCGCGGACTACCGTGTAGGTGTCAAAGGCCAAGACATCGTTGACGGTTGTCTAGGCCAAGACATCGTTGACAACGTGAAGCTATGTCCCTTGCAACATCTCTGATCGGGCGGCCATGCTCGGTCCCTTACCCGATAACCCGATAGGAAGTTGGAAACTGAGCGTGACTGGCAAAGGCCAGGACACGGAAGTCATGGCCGCCGGGACAGCCGAGCCAGGAACAGAAAGACCCATCCAGGGACAGAACACCAGGGCGAATCCGACGTTGACGGGGGCGCTACCACCAGCGGACAGACGTGTCAATCGGGACCTCGCAACCCCTGGGCGCCTGGGCTCTCGGCCGAGACGCACCAGGCCGCCCACGCTCTCGCTACGCCATCACCCGATCGGAGGCAGGGAGGTCGTCGAGGAGGGGTTCGGAGGACCACGCGCGCGGCGGGTCAGCCACCAGGCCGTCGGGTGGGTCGGGCAGCGCGCGGAGGCTGGGCGTTGCGGTGGGGAGGCCCAGGTGGGCGAGGATCTGTCGGACGAGTGTAAGGGAAATGGAAATAGCGCTGCCGATTTCCGAAGGCTGTAAACGCCAATTTCGTGTTATCGGGCTATGCAGTTGACTCTCGTGACCCCAGGCTATGAGACCTCAATCCAGTGCCTACCCCAAGATGCTGAGGCTGGGAGACTGAACTGCATAGGCCCATTGCGTTATTTAATTCTCCCCCCGTCCTTATGAAAGGGGGGCGGCGAGAAAATTCGGACCGAAGCAAGGTCATCGGCTGGGCATAAACAACGGGTGGGATAATTCAGGTCATAAACTACCGAGGGGTCATTTCCGCGTTGCTTGACAGGCGCGCCGGGTCAAGAGTAATCTCGCAGGTATCCCACCTCCCGGATCGACCGAAGGAGGAGCCTCCATGGGATCGACCAGACGCCGCTCTCCGGACCCGATTCGGGCGAGCGGCTCTTCGTGCCCGGCGCAAGCCACGCGTCCGCCTCTGTATCTTGCTTCCGCCGTCCTGTTTTCTAACCGCCACCCCCATTCCCACTCCTTCGCCACCCACCTCTTGGAGGAGGGGTACGACATCCGAACCATTCAAGAGCTCCTCGGTCATAAAGACGTGAAGACGACGATGATTTATACCCATGTGCTGAATCGCGGGGGCAAAGGAGTCCGCAGCCCCGTGGACGCCTTGGGACCATGACACCAGGCGGGGGATGTTATGCGGATTCCGTATATAATGCCGAGCGTATCGCTCATGCTTCCGTAACTGCCTGGGAATCCGAGGCCAACTGCTCGTCAATGCCCTGGGTGCTTATGCGGACGCTCTGCCAGAGATAGGTCGGTATCGGGAAACCATATAGGGATAGGCGGCACGGCCGAGTGCCACCAGCACTGGTCCTTGCCGCAGCCCCCGCCGATTCGTACGACATGACGCTGAGCTCGGTACGGCTACAAGCTCGCCGCAGGTTCATTGCCATAGCCATTTTGGTAGCGGGCTTTGGTAGCGCGCTCGTGATCTATGTCACCGCCACACCCGTTCCCGCCAACCCCTTGGGTTATGACCCCGAGGACTCCAAGCAGTATCTCCGCGAGATGGAAGTCTACGGCGGCAAGGCCAACCTGCTCGCGAGTGCGTTTCGCCAGTGGGTTGACAGCCTCTGGCACGGCCGGCGCCTCGCAGTCACTGTGGTCTGTCTGACGTTGCTGCTTCTGCTCTTCTTCTGGGTCGCCTCGACCCCCCTGCCGCCTGAGGTCGGCCCCTCTCCCCCGGGTGACCAGAAGCCTGACCGAACGGAGCCGTGACAGGTCAGCACCCGCGCGCCACTCAACATATCCCGGGGGCAACGGCCGGTCGCCGAACGCCGCCCAACAAATTAAGGATTCTTGTCGCGCGGAGCCGAGACAAAATCCGGAACCCGGCGTTCCAGCGGACTCGCTGGGCTCGCCGCTGATCCACCAACCGTTATGGGTCCGTATCCCCGGCACCCTAACCAATGCGGATCACCTTCCATTGCCTGCCGGTGACGCATCGGATGGTTCGCTCCATTATGGGTCCGTCCCCCCGGCACCAATCCTCATGAACTCCCGATGTGACAGCCAGCCTCGCCCCAGCTTCTAGCCGAGGCAACCAGTTTAGACCTTGCCTGGCCCGAGACTGGCCGCTCGGCGCGCCTATGGTTGCAGGCGGCTTGAGATCGTCTCAGAAAATCGCAACAGTTCGTGCCCCTTTTCCCGCACTTCCGGGGGATCGCCGGGAGGAACCGCCGACACTTTTCCCGTTCCGTTGCGAGTCCCGGTAGGCCTTCGCCAGGGCGTCCGCAGCCCGGGCCTTGTCCTCCTTGGTGACCTTCGCGTAGATCGTGGTGGTCTTGATGCTGGCGTGGCCGAGTTGCTTCTGGATGACCTCCAGGTCGGCGCCGCTGGCCCGATACAGGTGGGTCGCATAGGTATGGCGACTATTCCGGGGCCGGAATAGCCGCCACTATCCCGGGTCCCGGACTATGCCGGGTCGAGTGAGCGCGATCCCATCTATGGCCTGCTTCAGAGTTGCGCGCCCGGCATAGTTCGGTGTCTCCTCCCACTATCCCACTTGCAAAGGAGGAGACATGGCCCATCACTTGTTTCGAGATCCCTGCACAGTTCAGCGCCTGCATGAGGGCCCGCTGGGTCCGTACATTGATGTCTTTGCGGCTGAGATGTACGCGGAAGGCTATGCCCAGCAGTCGGCGGAGTTCCAGATTCGCTTGGTGGCTGACTTCAGCCATTGGCTGGCCAAACGTCAGATCCCCGCACCGGAGATCACCGCCCAACATTTTCCCCTCTACCTGCGCGCCCGCGCGCACTATCGCCGCCCGGGACGAAGCGACCAGGCAGGGTTGAAGCGGCTCTGGAACCTGCTGCGTCGGCAGGGGGTGATTCCGGAACCGTCGGTGCCGGCGCCCACGCCCGCGGACCAACTGCAAGCCACCTTTCGGCGCTATTTGCAGCAAGAACGCGCCCTCGCCCCGGCGACGCTGATCCCCTACCTGAGATTCGTTAGCGAGTTTCTGACCGAGCGGTTCGGGGCTGGCCCGGTCGACCTGTCCTCGCTCTGCGCCGCGGACGTCACGGGATTTGTCCAGCGTCGCGCGGCGACGCTTCGCAGTAAACGAGTGCACCTGATGACCACGGCACTGCGGGCGTTTCTGCGCTTCGCCCGCTATCGCGGGGATCTCCCCACGGACCTGGCCGCGTGTGTGCCCGCCGTGGCGAACTGGTCGCTCTCGACGGTGCCCCGCGCCCTGCCGCCCAGCCAGGTGGAACGGGTGTTGGCCGCCTGCAACCGGCAGACGGCAGTGGGCCGCCGCGATTACGCGATTCTGTTGCTCCTGGCGCGCCTGGGGTTGCGGGCCGGAGAGGTCGCCGCGCTCACGCTGGAGGACCTGGATTGGCAAGCCGGGTGGATCACGGTGCGCGACAAGGGGGGCCGCGCTTCCCAGCTGCCTCTCCCCGTGGAGGTCGGCGAGGCGATCGCCGCCTATGTGCAAACCGGGCGGCCCCGCGCCGCCAGCCGCTGCGTGTTTCTCCGGGGGCGGGCACCCGCGGTAAGCTTCAAGGGCTCGCCGGCGATCGGCTCCATTGTGAAGCATGCGCTGACCCGCGCCGGGATTGAGTCGCCGCGGAAGGGAGCCCACCAGTTCCGTCATAGCCTCGCCTGCCAGCTGCTGCGGCAAGGCGCATCGCTGGCGGAGATTGGAGAACTTCTGCGCCATCGGAGTCCCCAGACGACCGCCCTCTACGCCAAGGTGGACGTCGCGGCGCTGGCGCCCCTGGCCCTGGCGTGGCCGGGAGGTGTCCGATGAGTACATGGCGTCAAGCGGTCGAGGACCATATCCAGCTGCGCCGCAGCTTGGGGTTCAAGCTCTGCGAAGCGAAGGTCGCCCTCTTGCGCTTCGCCGTGTTTCTCGAAGCGCGCGGCGCGGCCCACCTCACCATTGCGCTGGCCCTGCAGTGGGCGCAGGAAAATCCGGCGGCCCGCCCGGCAGAATGGGCCCGGCGGCTCAGTTTCGTCCGTGGGTTTGCCCGGCACTGGAGTGCACAGGACCCGCACACCGAGGTGCCGCCGTGGGGCTTGCTCCCGCACCGCCCCGGCCGGCCGCGGCCGTACCTCTACAGTGACGACGAGATCCAACGATTGCTCCAGGCCGCCCAGCAGCTCCCGCCGGCGCACGGTCTGCGCGGGCCCACGTACCACTGTCTGCTGGGGCTGTTGGCGGTGGCCGGCTTGCGCATCAGCGAGGTGCGCAACCTGCAGGCCGCCGATGTTGACCTGGGGGCCGGCCTGCTCACCATTCGCGGCACGAAGTTTGGCAAGTCTCGTCTGGTGCCCATCCATGCCTCGACCCAGCAGGTGCTCGCCGCGTACGCGGCGCGACGGGATCGGGTTCTGGCCGGCCGGCCCGCCGCCTACTTCTTCATCTCCCGCCGCGGCACGCGGCTGGACGGCGGCACGGTCCGGCGCACCTTCTACGCGCTGTCCCGGCAAGTCGGCCTCCGCGGGGCGACCGCCAGCCATGGTCCCCGGCTCCACGACTTCCGCCACCGGTTTGCGGTCCAGACGCTGGTGCAGTGGTCCCGGGCGGGGCAGGACGTCGAGCGGCGGCTGCCCCTCCTGTCGACGTACCTGGGGCATGTGCATGTGGCCGATACGTACTGGTATTTAACGGCCTGCCCCGAACTGATGGACTGGGCCGTGCAGCGGCTCGAAGCGCGCTGGGAGGGACGAGCATGAAGCCCCGCGCGACTCTGGCCAGGTTACTGGAAGGCTTCTTCACTCAGCGCCTCCTGCGGCAGCGGCAGGTGAGCCCGCACACGATCCATTCCTACCGGGACACCTTCCGGCTGCTGCTCCGCTTCGCGCACCAGCAGCTGCACACGCCGCCGGCCCGCTTAGCGTTCGCGGAGCTCGATGCCCCGCTGATCGCGGCCTTCCTGGATGACTTGGAAGCGCGCCGCGGGATCATGGCCCGCAGTCGCAACCTCCGGTTGACCGCGATCCGCTCCTTCTTCCACTATGCCGCCTACGAGGAGCCGTCCCATGCCGCCCAGATCCAACGCGTGCTGGCCATCCCCGGGAAGCGCCACCCGCGGGCGTTGATCTCCTTCCTGACGCGCCCGGAGATCGACGCCTTGCTCGCGGCCCCCGACCCACGCACCTGGTTCGGGCGCCGCGACCACGCCTTGCTGCTGGTGGCCGTGCAAACCGGCTTGCGCGTCTCCGAGCTGACGGGCCTCCAGCGCGCGGACGTGGCGTTGGGGGTGGGCGCCCACGTGCGCTGTCTCGGCAAAGGACGCAAAGAGCGCTGCACACCGCTGACCAAGACGACCGTGGCCGTCTTGATGGCGTGGCTGCGGGAGCCGGCGCGACGGAATACCGCCACGCTATTCCCCAGCGCCCAGGGCGGTCGGCTCAGCCCCGACAGCGTGGCGGACTTACTCGCCAAGCACGTGGCCCGCGCCGCTCACACGTGTCCGTCGCTTCGCAGCAAGCGCGTCACCCCGCATGTCCTTCGACACACGATGGCCATGGAGTTGTTGCAGGCCGGGGTGGATCGCGCGGTCATCGCGCTCTGGCTGGGGCACGAGTCGGTCGAAACCACGCAGATCTACCTCGAGGCCAACCTCGCCCTCAAGGAGGAAATTCTCGCCAAGACCACGCCACCCGGCGGAACGCCCGGTCGCTATAGGGCTGGCGACGAGTTGCTGGCGTTCCTCAACCAGTCTGTAATCCCGAGAAACCTATGCCGGGTGGGAGTGCGGACCGAGATAGCTGACATCCTTCATTAGCAGGCACTTGGCCGTCCCATCCTCGCTCTGCCCGGCATAGTCCGGGACCCGGGATAGTGGCGACACGTGTGCGTGGCGTCCCGGGGATCCAGGCCGACAGCAGCCATGAGGCCCTTGACTACCCGCCAGACCCCGTTGTGGGTAAGCGGCCCCCGCTGGCCCCTGAAGACCGGGGCGCCGTGTGAGCCATCCTCCCCCTGACCCTTCTTCCACCCCAGGAAGGCCTTCCGGTGGGCTTTCAGTTCCTGGGGGATGAAGACCCCTCCCGTTGCCTGCCCCCCTTGCCCTGGCGGACCACCAGCGAAGCTTGGCCGTAGCCCAAGCGGCAATCCCCGAGCCGGAGGCCGGCCACCTCGGAGGCGCGGAGGCCAGAGGAGAGCAGCGTGTCAAGTAAGGCCCAGGACCGAATGGCCGTCACGGTGCCGCTCTCCTTCGCGTGGAGGGCCCGGGCCTCGGCAGATCGCCGGAGGCGGATCAGTTCCTCGGCGGTGAGGGAGTGGATCTTGTGCTGCGTGGTAGGCATGGCGGCATCTCCTCGCATCGCCTCTGGCCCAACCGCCTCCTGCCGCGGGCCGGCGCGGAGATCCTTGCCCGGGACACCCGGAGTGGCTCCCCCCCAGTAGCCGCCCCGGGGGGATCGCTCGTCAGGCCACAGTGGTTGCTGGGCGGCCTCGGGCAGAACGGGCTGTCTGGCGGCGGTCCGCAGCCGCCCGCCGTTGCTCCCCCGTCCACGCCCGGCCGGGCCCTGGCCGGCGCACTCGGATCGCGGTGAGGGGACCCACCCCGAAGGCCGAGGTCGCTTTCCCGTCGCGCTCCGTGACCTGCTTCGGGGACCCATCCAGCCGGTCGAGCTTCCGGCTCCACTCCGGCCAGATGGAGCAGAGATGCGCGTGCCGAGCCTCGCGATCGAGCCGGATCGGGACTTCCATCTCGTCCTGCGAGTTCCCACCGTAGTTCATCCGGTCTCCGTTTTCAGTTGCGCGGGGGTTGCGTCGCCGTGCATCGGTGTGCTATGGTCTGCCGACCTGCTCCCTCTAAGCCCGCGTCCTTCTTGCCCACCTCAGTCATTTTGGTTTTGACAGGCAGGGCCACCTGTGGTACCCATTTTCCGAGGTCACCGGCCCGCAGGGATGCCGCCGCCCTCCGTTTCGTCTCGAAGAAAGGCACAGGTGCATGCACCATTTCCACTACCGCGGTGACGACCTCTACTGCGAGGACGTCCCGGTCTCCCGGATCGCCTCCGAGGTCGGCACGCCAGCGTACATCTACAGCCACGCCACGCTGACGCGGCACTTCCGGGTGTTCGACCAGGCCTTCGCCGCCGTTCCCCACCTCGTCTGCTTCGCCCTGAAGGCGAACGCAAACCTGGCCGTGTTGAAGCTCTTCTCGGATCTGGGGGGCGGACTGGACGTGGTGTCGGGGGGCGAACTGTTCCGCGGCCTCAAGGCCGGGGTGCCGCCGGAGCGCATCGTGTACGCCGGCGTCGGCAAGTCCCGGGACGAGATCGCCTACGCGCTGAAGGCGGATATCCTGATGTTCAACGTGGAGTCGGGGCAAGAGCTTCGGCTGATCCACGAGGTGGCCTCGGGGATGGGAGCCAAGGCGCGGGTGGGCCTGCGGGTGAATCCGGACGTGGATCCCAAGACCCACCCATACATCGCCACGGGTCTCAAGAAGAGCAAGTTCGGCATCGACATCGGGCGAGCCCTGGAGGAGTACGAGGCGGCCATGGCGCTTTCTTCCCTGGATGTGGTGGGGATCCACCACCACATCGGCTCGCAGATCACGGAGGTCGGTCCCTTCGTGGATGCGCTGGAAAAGACGGCGGCCCTCGTCCGGACGCTAAAGGGGCGGGGAACGGCGATCCGGTACCTCGACGTCGGGGGCGGCCTGGGTATCACGTACAAGGACGAGGAGCCGCCCCTGCCCGGCGAGTTCGCGGAGGCGCTGATCGGGGTGATCCGCGATCTGGACGTGACGGTCGTCCTGGAGCCGGGGCGGGTTCTGGTGGGCAACGCCGGGATCCTGGTCGCGCGGGTGCTCTACACAAAGCAGACCCCGGCCAAGAACTTCCTCGTGGTGGACGCCGGCATGAACGACCTAGCCCGGCCGAGCCTGTACGGCTCGTATCACGCGATTCACCCCGTGCGGCAGAGCCCGGGCCGGCCCGAGGTTATCGCGGACGTGGTCGGGCCGATCTGCGAGTCGGGCGACTTCCTGGCCAAGGACCGGGGCCTCCCCCGCGTGGAGCCGGGGGAGCTGTTGGCGGTGATGTCGGCCGGGGCCTACGGCCACACGATGTCCTCCAACTACAACGCGCGGCCGCGGGTGCCCGAGGTCATGGTCCGCGGGGACCGCTTTTACGTGGTGCGCGAGCGGGAGACCTTCGACGACCTCGTCCGAGGGGAGCGGACGCTGGACGAGTTGACGTAGGGCGGCTTGGGATAACGCGGGGCAATGCAGGCATGGTGGGGAGGTGCGGACATGGCGAAGCGAGTGTTTCAAGGCTCCATTGTGGCGCTGGTCACTCCCTTCCGGGATGGGAAGGTCGACGAGGCCACGCTGAAGGAGCTGGTGGAATTTCAGATCAAGGGTGAGACCGACGGCATCGTCCCGTGCGGGACCACGGGCGAGTCCCCGACCCTGGACCACGACGAGCACAATCGGGTCGTGGACGTCGTGATCGCCGCGGTGGGCAGGCGGGTCCCGGTCATCGCCGGCACCGGCAGCAACAGCACGGCCGAGGCCATCAGCCTCACCAAGCACGCCAAGCGGTCCGGGGCGGACGGGGCCCTCATCGTTCTCCCCTATTACAACAAGCCGACGCAGAAGGGATTGATCGAGCATTGCCGGGCCATCGCGGATGCCGTGGATCTTCCCCTGATCCTCTATAACATCCCGGGGCGGACCAGCGTGAACATGCTGCCCGAGACGGTGGCGCAGCTCGCCGATCATCCCAACATCGTCGGGATGAAAGAGGCCACGGGGAACCTGGAGCAGATGACCCAGGACATCGTCCTGTGCGGCGACAAGCTGAGCTTCCTGTCGGGCGACGACACCCTGACGCTGCCCCTCATGTCGGTCGGGGGGCGCGGGATCATCTCCGTCGTGGCCAACATCGTGCCCAAGGATGTGGCCGACATGACGCGCGCCTTCCTCAACGGGGACTGGAAGCGGGCGCGTGAGCTGCACCTCAAGCTCTTCCCGCTCTGCCAAGCCATGTTCATCGAGACCAATCCCATTCCGGTGAAGACCTCGCTGGCCATGATGGGCAAGATCAAGGAGGAGTTCCGCCTGCCCCTGTGCCCGATGACGGAGGCCAACCGGAAGAAACTGGAGACCGCCCTCCGGAACTACGGGCTCCTCTCCTAGCGCTGAGCGCGTTTCCCCAGGGTGCGGGCGGGGGCCCCCTCGCGCGAACCCTGGCGTTTTTGCCGGAACCCGGTAGGGGAGAGGGGAGGAATGCCGTGATTAAGGCTGTCGTCGCTGGGGCCTCGGGACGGATGGGGAGGCGCCTGATCGCCTTGCTCCGTGAGAGCGCGGACTTCCAAGTCCTGGGAGCGGTCGAGCGCAAGGACCATGTGGACGTGGGGCGGGACGCGGGCGAGGTCGCCGGGGTCGGGCCGCTGGGCGTCCCCATCGTGGATGCCATCAACAAGGCGTTGCCCGGGGCGCAGGTCCTCCTGGACTTCACGGCGCCCGGAGCGGCCATGCAGCACCTGGAGGCCGCCAGCCAGGCCGGGGTCGGAGTCGTCGTCGGGACGACGGGGCTGAGCGAGGCGGACCTCAAGCGGGCGCGGGAACTGTCCGCCAAGATCCCGTGCGTGCAGTCGCCGAACATGAGCGTGGGGGTGAACGTCCTGTACGGGGTCCTGGCCCAAGTCGCGCGATCGCTGGGAGACGGGTACGACGTCGAGGTGATCGAGGCCCACCATCACTTCAAGAAGGATTCTCCCAGCGGCACCGCGGAGAAGATGGCACAGGTGCTGGCCGAGGCCCTGGGGCGCGACCTGCGCAAGGTCGGCGTGTACGGACGCCACGGGATGGTGGGCGAGCGCCCGAAGGAAGAGATCGCTGTCCACGCCATCCGGGCCGGCGACATTGTGGGAGAGCATATGATTCTCTTCGGGGGAATGGGCGAGCGCATCGAGATCACCCACCGGGCCCACAGCCGGGATAACTTTGCGTTTGGTGCCCTGCGGGCGGCCAAGTGGGTGGTGGGCAGGCCCCCGGGGCTGTACGACATGCTGGATGTCTTGGGGTTGAAGAAATAACCGAGCGCCGAGAGGCGGGGGCCGAGAGCCACGACAGGGAGGGCAATCGGGCAACCTGGCAATCCGGCAACCAGGTTTCCCCCGATTGCCTGATTGCCCAGTCGCCTGATTGCCGTTTTCTGATTCGCTGTCGCTGTCGGATATCCCTGTCGGGATTAGAGAGGATCGGGAATGGGTGAGCATACGCAGGCGAAGCGGTTGCAGGGGCTCCCCCCGTACCTGTTCGCCGAGATCGACCGGATGAAGCAGGAGCAGGTGAAGAAGGGAGTGGACATCATCAGCCTGGGGATCGGGGATCCGGACCTGCCGACGCCCCCGCACATCATCCTGGCGCTGGCCGAGGCCGCGGCCGATCCGGCGAACCACCAGTACCCGTCCTACGAGGGGATGCTGGCCTTCCGGAAGGCGGCGGCCGACTGGTACCGGTCCCGCTTCGGCCTGACGCTCGACCCGGCCACGGAGGTCCTGAGCCTCATCGGGTCCAAAGAAGGGATCGGCCACTTTCCGCTGGCCTTCGTGAACCCCGGGGACGTGGTCCTGGTCCCCGACCCGGCGTATCCGGTCTACCAGGCCGGCACCGCCTTCGCCGACGGCGAAGCCTACCCGATGCCCCTCGCGCGCGCCCGCGGCTTCCTGCCCGACTTGGATGCCATCCCGGGCGATGTCCTGAAGCGGGCGAAGATCCTCTGGCTGAATTACCCCAACAACCCCACGGGGGCGGTGGCCCCGCGGGAGTTCCTGGTCAAGGCGGTGGAATTCGCGCGCCGGCACCGGCTGATCCTGGCCCACGACGCGCCCTACTCCGAGATGGCGTATGACGGTTACCGGCCCGAGAGCATCCTGGGCGTCCCGGGCGCGAAGGAGGTCGCGGTCGAATTCCACTCGCTCTCCAAGACGTACAACATGACCGGATGGCGTGTGGGGTTCGCCGTGGGGAACGCGGAGATCCTGAAGGGCCTGGGGCGGATCAAGACGAACCTGGACTCGGGTGTCTTCCAGGCGGTCCAGTATGCCGGCATCGCCGCCCTGACCGGGCCCCAGCAGTGCATCGCCGACAACTGCCGGATCTACCAGGAGCGGCGGGATGTCCTGGTGGGGGCGCTCCGGGAGATGGGATTCGACGTCGAGGCGCCGAAGGCGACGTTCTACCTCTGGGTGCCCGTGCCGAAGGGGTTTACATCCAAGAGCTTCAGCATCGAGATCCTGGCGAAGGCCGGCGTCGTGGTCACGCCTGGGAGCGGCTTCGGGGCGGCCGGCGAAGGCTACGTTCGCGCCGCCTTCACGGTCGGCGTGGAGCGGATTCGCGAGGCGGTCGAGCGGATCAAGAAGCTGGGGATCCGAGGGTCTTGACGGAGAGGCGGGAGCCGGGAGGGTCGATTCGTCGACAAGTCAAATAGTCAATCGGTAGCGGCGGATTGACCAATCGACCAATTGACAAGATGAGTGATCGCATCCTGATCCACGGCATCCAGTTCCACGGATACCACGGCGTGCGCGAGGACGAGCGGAAGCTCGGCCAGCGCTTCCTCGTGGACGTGGAGCTCAGCCTGGACCTCACGGAGGCGGGCCGGCGGGACGACCTCGCGGCCAGTGCGGATTACGAGCGGGTGCACGCCCTCGTCGTGGAGATCGGAACGCGCCAGCAGTTCAGGCTGCTGGAGGCCCTGGCGGCGCGGATCGCCTCGGCCATCCTGGAGCAATGTCCGGTCCGGCAGGTCACGGTGCGGGCCACGAAACCAGCCCCCCCGCTCCCCGGCGTCGTTGGCGGCGTGTCCGTGGAGATCACGCGACCGTGAAGATTCAGGCGTTCATTGGGATCGGCTCTAATTTGGGAGACCGCCTGGCGCACTGCCGCGCGGCCGTGGACCGGCTCGGCCTCCTGCCCGGCACCACTCTCCTGCAGGCGTCCCCCACCTTCGAATCGGCGCCCCAGGAGGGGGTCGAGGGCGGGTCTTTTCTGAACGCGGTGGCGGAGATCGCCACGACCCTTCCCCCCCGCCAACTTCTCGGTCACCTGCGGGAGATCGAGGTGGCGCTGGGTCGCCCCGCGGACCACCCGCCCGGGACCGCGCGCACCATGGACCTGGACCTCTTGCTGTATGGCGATGCCGTCATCCGCGAGGCCGACCTCACGATCCCGCACCCCCGCATGGCGGAGCGGCGATTCGTGCTGGCGCCCCTGGTCGCCCTGGCGCCCGCGCTCTGTCATCCCGTGCTGCGGGTGACGGTGGGCGAACTGCTCCGGCGGCTGGGGCCTGAAGAGTCCCTCGTCTCCGAAGGGGTCCCGCGATGAACGAGAGCCCGACGCTGCCCCGCTACATCGTGGTGGAAGGTCCCATCGGCGTGGGCAAGACGAGCCTGGTGGATCTTTTGTCCGAGCGGTTGGGGGCGCGCAAACTCCTGGAGGTGGCGGAGGACAACCCGTTCCTCCCGAACTTCTACAAGGACACGCGGCGCTACGCCTTCCAGACCCAGCTCTGGTTCCTCCTGAACCGGTTTCGCCAGCAGCAGGACCTCCTGCAGTTCGACCTGTTCCGCCAGACGCTGGTGGCCGATTACCTGTTCGCGAAGGACAAGATCTTCGCCTATCTCACGCTGGAGGATCACGAGCTCTCCCTGTATGAGCGGGTGCACGCGCTGCTCCAGGTGCGGGTACCCACGCCGGACCTGGTGATCTTCCTCCAGGCCAGCACCGAGGCGCTCCTCGAGCGCATCGCCATCCGGGGCAAGGCCTACGAGCGCGAGATCGACCGCACGTACCTGGCGGAGCTGAACGAGGCCTACACCCATTTCTTCTTCCATTACGCAGCGTCACCGCTCTTGGTGGTCAACACCAGCGACATTGACTTCGTCAACCACAGGGAGGACTTCGAGGATCTGATCAAAAAGATCGGCGAGACCCGCGCGGGGATGCACTACTACGTACCGCTTGGATCCCGCAGGTAGCACCGCAGGGACCGAGACGGCAGCTGAACTGGGCGTGCCAGCTTCCCGTCCGGAGGCATCGGAGCCCACAGGGGACCGGGAGCCCGGAGAGGGCCGGGGAGGGGGCGCGCCGGGATCATTGGCCTTCCGGATCGGTCCGGGAGGCCTTTCTTTTTTACGGGCCCTGACCGGGCAAGGAGGGGACCCCATGACGCGAGACAAGGTAACGGTTCGGACGCTCCGCCGGATGAAGGAGCGGGGCGAGAAGATCACGATGCTGACCGCCTACGACTACCCGATGGCGCGCGCCGTGGATGAGGCGGGGATCGACGTCATCCTCGTCGGAGACTCGGTGGGGATGGTGGTCCTCGGCCACCCGACGACACTGCCGGTCACCATGGACGACATGGTGCACCACAGCAAGGCGGTGGTGCGCGGGGTCGCGCGGGCCCAGGTGGTCGTGGACCTGCCCTTCATGTCGTACCAGGTCGGCCGCGAGGATGCGCTGCGGAATGCGGGACGGCTGGTGAAAGAGGGGGGAGCAGAGGCGGTCAAGATGGAAGGGGGGCAGGAGGTGCTGGAGTCGGTGGAGGCCCTGGTGGCGGCCGGAATCCCGGTCATGGGCCACCTGGGTCTCACCCCCCAGGCGTACCATCGGATGGGCGGATACCGAATCCAGGCCCGGAACGCGGAAGGGGCCGATCGGCTCTTGAAGGACGCCGCGGCCTTGGAGCGGGCGGGAATCTTCGCCCTGGTCCTGGAAGGCATCCCGGCCGGGGTCGCCCGGCGCGTCACCGAGACCCTGGCGGTGCCCACCATCGGCATCGGAGCCGGGCCGTTTTGCGACGGGCAGGTCCTCGTCACCCACGACATGCTGGGTCTCCAGGAGGACCTGTCACCAAAGTTCGTCAAGCGATACGCCCAGGGGCGGCAGCTCTTCGTCGAGGCCATGCGGCGATACGGGGACGAGGTGCGCGCCGGCGCATTCCCGGCTGCCGAACACACCTATGACGTTGACCCCCCGACGTCGCCGGACGCGCCTGGCCGCCTGTGACCAGCGGAGGGCGGCGCATGCGGATCATCCAGGATCCAGCGGAGATGCAGCGGATCGCCGAGGGCGAACGGCACGAGGGCAAATCCCTCGGCCTCGTGCCGACCATGGGGGCGCTGCACGATGGGCACCTCAGCCTGATCCGGCGGTGCCGGGCGGAGAACGACCTCGCGATCATGAGCCTGTTCGTGAACCCGGCCCAATTCAATCGCCGTGATGATCTGGGGAGGTACCCGCGGGATCTCGAGGGAGACAGCCGGATGGCCCGCGCGGCCGGTGTGGACATCATCTTCGCCCCGACCGTGGAGGGCATGTACCCGGACGGGTACACGACCCACGTCACGGTGGAGCGGCTCACCGAACGATGGGAGGGCGCCTCGCGCCCCGGCCACTTCCGCGGCGTGGCCACGGTCTGCGCCAAGCTGTTTACCATCTGCCGCCCCCACCGGGCCTATTTCGGCCAGAAGGATTACCAGCAATCGCTGGTGGTCCGGCGCCTCGCGGCCGACCTCAATCTGGGCCTCGAGATCGTGGTGCTTCCCACGGTTCGCGAGGCGGACGGATTGGCCTTGAGCTCGCGCAACGCCCTCCTCTCGCCCGAGGAGCGGCGGCAGGCCGCGGTGCTCTCCCAGGCGCTGTTTGATGCGCAGAAGGCCGTCCGGTCGGGCGAGCGGGATGCCAGTCGTTTGGCGGCCGCCATCGAGGAGCGCATCCGGAGCGCGCCGCTGGCCCGGCTGGATTACGTCGGGGTGTGCGATCCCGAGACGCTGCAGCCGCTCTGCGCGATCGCCGGGAAGGCGGTGGCCGTCGCCGCCGCCAGCTTCGGCTCGACCCGCCTCATCGACAACGTGACCCTCGAGCCTTAGCTGCCGGCTCGCCGTGAGAGGGCAACGGGTGGACGGATGACCAAGCGAGAGCGCGTGGACGCGGCCCTGGCCGAGGCCCGGGCCCAGGTGTCCCAGGCCCTCGTGGGCGGGCTGGACGAGTGCGGTTCGATGATCACGAACTCGCCAGAGGCAGTCCGCGCCCAGGTTCGAGACGCGGTCTCCCAGTGTCGCGGCCGCCGCCTCATCGTGGGGCCCGGCTGCGTCGTGGACCTCCGTGTGCCCGAGGCCAACCTGGCTGCCGCCCGCGCGGCCGTCGAGGATCTCGGCGCTCCTTGAGGGGGGTCAGGCGAGCTGGCACCTGTCGCCACGATCAGTCCTTGTCTTCCCAATGGGAGGACGCTGCAGGATTCCGCCCGTTTCTTGTTCTAACGCTGGCCCGCCTCTCCGAGACGCCGCTTGGCGGCAGTTTTTCGCTCAGCGACAGTACCCCGCCGCCTGATGGGCAGGAGCCTAGGGCTAGTGTGGTGCGGAGTGGGGCCGCACCAGGAATGGGGCCCGGATTTGTCCGACATCTCTCTCCATTCGAAACCCTTCGATAAATCTGAATAAATTCTCTTGACACGGTATTTCGGCCAGGTATATTGTGCGCGCGGGGTGGGATAAAGTGGGATATCATGGAGTAATATCCCATGCTATGTCCATCCAGTGGGTCGTGAGGGTTGGGCATGTTCCGAGGCCAGTACGAGCATTCCATCGATGACAAGGGGCGCCTGAGCATCCCGGCGAAGCTCCGCGAGGCACTCAAGAAGGAGAGGACGCTGGTCCTCACCAGCTTCGACTCGTACATCACCGCCTTTCCCATGAAGGCCTGGCGGGTCATCGAGGATCGTATCCGCTCCAACCCGACGTTCAAGCGGGACATGCGCGACTTCCTCCGCGTGGTCTACTCGTCGGCGGAGGACGTGGAGATCGATCCGCAGGGGCGGATCCTGATCTCGCAGGCGCTGCGCCAGCGCGCCGGGATCACGCGCGAGGTGGTGATCCTCGGCGTCATGGATCAGATCGAGATCTGGGACAAGGCCCGCTGGCAGGCCAAGGTGAGCGCGGCCCCCTCGCCCGAGGAGCTGTCGGCCAGGCTGGGCGAACTGGGGGTGTAGTCGAGTGACACGCGAACCGAGGCGGCCATCCCCGGACGGTGACGGTGCGAGCGACCACGGACGGCCGTGCGGGGATTCGAAAGGAGGAGACATGGCACAGCCGCGAGAGGCGCAGCCAGCACCGAGCAGTGCCCGGCCCACGAGACGCTGGACCCTGATGGCCACGGCGCCAGGCTGGTTCCGCCGCGTCTGGACGGAACGCTCCAGGGAAGTGCCGAAGTTGTCGGAGGGAGATTCGAACCGGATCCGCCGCATCGCGTACCTCTAGGAGGAGACACATGCAGGTCCGCTGGTCGGAAGCCCACAAGGTGGCGGTGATCGACCCGCAGGGGGACCTCGGCATCCGCACCATGGTGGAGATGAAGAACACCGTCGGCGCGCTCCTGCGCGATGGCTGCCGGACACTCATCGTGGATTGTCGCGGGGTGCAGCGGGTGGAGGCGATGGGCCTGGGCGTCCTGCTGGAGCGCCTGTGCCGCGCCCGCGAACTGGGCGGGACGCTGGCGCTGACCAACCTCGGCCCTGAGTTCGCCGGACGCTTGCGGGAACTCCGGGTGGATTCCCTGTTCCAGGCCTTCGACTCGGTCCAGGCCGCCCTGAATGCCCTGGTGGAGATGCACGCCGAGGCGGCGGCAGCCCTGGCCGCGTAGTGACCGATCACGTCCCGGTCCTGGTGGGGGAGGTTCTGGCGACCCTCCGGCCCAGGCCCGGGGGGTGGTACCTGGATGCGACGGTCGGGCTGGGAGGACACGCCGAGGCCATCCTCCGGGCGAGCGAGCCGACCGGGGCGCTCCTGGGAATCGATCGGGACGGAGAGGCCCTGGCGCTGGCGCGCCAGCGACTGGCGCCGTTCGGCGACCGGGTCATCCTGGTCCACGGCCGGTACGAGGGCCTGGCCGACCTGGTGGAAGCCGGAAGGCAGTTCGACGGAATCCTGTTTGACCTCGGTGCGTCGTCGCTGCATCTGGACACGGCAGCCCGGGGATTTTCCTTCGGGCACGAGGGGCCCCTGGACATGCGCATGGACCAGAGTGTGGGGGAGACGGCAGCCGATCTCGTGAGCCGGCTGTCGGAGCGGGAGCTGGCCGACCTGATCTTCCGCTGGGGGGAAGAGCGACGGTCCCGCCGGATCGCCCGGGCCATCGTGGAGGCGCGGCACCGATCGCCGATTCGTATGACCACCGCTCTGGCGGAGGTGGTGGCCCGGGCCATTCCCCGCGCCGCCTGGCCGCGGCACATCCACCCGGCGACGCGGACGTTCCAGGCGCTTCGCATCACGGTGAACGATGAGCTGACGGGACTCGGCCGCGCCCTGGAAGGGGCGGCCGGTCTCCTCCGTCCCGGGGGCTGCATTGCCGCCATCAGCTTTCACTCGCTGGAGGACCGCATCGTCAAGCAAACGTGGCGGCGCCTGGGGGCGGCCGGGGGGACGCGCATCCTGACGAAGCGGCCGATCACCCCCGGAGAGGCCGAGGCGGCCGCCAATCCGCGGGCCCGCAGCGCAAAGCTCCGCGCCCTCCTGCGAGTCCCGGAGGCGGCCTGACATGACGCAGGCGATCGGCGGTACGCGATCGGAGATCCAGGTGGCGCCCCGGCCGGCGGCACGGCCGTCGGGGATCCGGTGGGAATCCCTGGAGTTCGTCTTCACCGTTGCCCTGGGGGCCCTGATCCTGGTGGGGGCGCTCTTGTACGTCTGGCAGCACATCCACGTCGTCCGCCTGGGTTACGAGATCGAGCGCCTGCGGGAAGAGCAGGCGGCCCTCGTGCAGGAGAACAAGGCGCTGAAGCTCGAGATGGGGCAGCTCCGCTCGCTCAAGCGCGTGGAGGAGATCGCCCGCCAGCGCCTGGGGATGGTCACGCCGAAGCCGGGACAGGTCGTCCTGATCCCCGACTCGGCGGTCCAGTGATCGCCGTCGCGCCGCGCCGTCGATGGACGGGCCGACGTGAATGAGCAGCCGGATGCTCCTTCCCTGATGCCGAGCCGAATCACTGAGCGGCCGAACGCCCGCGGCGTCCTCCGCGCGCCCACGGGAGAGGCCTGACCGACATGCGGCGTCGCATCATCTCGATCTTCCTCCTCCTGCTGCTCTCCCTCGGCGGCGTCGCAGCCAAGCTCTTCTTCCTCCAGATCCAGCAGCGGGACCGCCTGGCGGAACGCGCCACCAAGCAGTACCAGCGTCGCCTGCCCATCGTCTCCCGCCGGGGCACGATCTACGACCGGGCCGGCCGCGAGTTGGCGGTGAGCCTGAAGGTCCCCTCCGTCTTCGCCCAGCCGGCGGCCGTGGAAGACCCGGCCGAGACGGCGAAGGCGCTGGCCCCCATCCTGGAACAGCCCGCCCGGGACATCCTGGCCCGGCTCACCGCCGACAAGCCGTTCGTCTGGATGCAGCGCCAGATGGATCCGGCCAAGGGGGAGGCCATCACCGACCTGAATCTCAAGGGCATCGGCCTGTATCCGGAAAGCCGCCGGTACTACCCGCGGCAGGAGCTGGCGGCACACGTCCTGGGGATGATGGGCGTGGACGACCGCGGCCTCGAAGGGCTGGAGGACCAGTACGATGATCTCCTGGGCGGCCAGCCTCAGTTCGTGGCGGCGCAGCAGGATGCCCTGGGACGGGTCATCTTCCGGCAGGAGGAGCCGGAACGGCGCGCCCCCGTCTTTGATCTCATCCTGACCATCGACGAGGTCATCCAGTATATCGCCGAGCGGGAACTGCAACGGGCGGTGGAGCGCTCCCGGGCCAAGGCCGGCACCGCCATCGTGATGGACCCCTGGACCGGCGAGATCCTGGCCCTGGCCAACCAGCCGACCTACGATCCCAACAACTACCAAAAATCCGGCGCGGCCGCCCGCCGCGACCGCGCCGTCACCGACGCCTTCGAGCCCGGCTCCGTCTTCAAGGTGATCCTCGCGGCCGGCGGCCTGGAGGAGGGGGTGATCCGGCCCGGGGACCGCTTCTTCGGAGAGAACGGCGCCATCGAGGTGAGCGGCGTCACCATCCGGGATCACGAGAAGCACGGGTGGCTCACGGTCCGGGAGATCCTGACGCAGTCCAGCAACGTGGGCGCCATCAAGATCGGGCAGAAGCTGGGCAAGAGCCTCTACTACCATTACATCAGCAGCTTCGGCTTCGGGAGCCTCACGGGGCTGGATCTCCCCGGAGAGACGCCGGGTCTCATGCGGCGCCCCAAGAGCTGGTCGGCGCTGTCGCTGTCGGTCCTCTCCATGGGGCAGGAGATCTCGGTGACGCCGGTGCAGATCGCCACGGCCTTTTCCGCCGTCGCCAACGGCGGGAACCTCGTCCGCCCCCATGTGGTCCACGCCCTCAAGGCGCAGGACGGTTCGCTGTCGCGCGAGGTTGACCCGGGGGTGATCCGCCGGGTCATCTCCGCCGAGACGGCCCAGACGCTACTCGAGATGTTACGCGGGGTGGTGGAGGATGGGACGGGGAAGGAGGCGGCCCTGGAGGAATACACCGTGGCGGGCAAGACCGGGACGGCCCAGAAGATGGACCCGGCCACCGGCCGGTATTCGCACCAGAAGATCGTAGCCTCGTTCGTCGGCGCGGTCCCGGCCGAATCGCCCCGCCTGGTGATCCTGGTGCTGATCGACGAGCCCGAGGCACTGCGCTGGGGGGGCTCCATCGCCGCCCCCACGTTCCGGGAAATCGCCCGGGACGCGCTGCAGTATCTCCAGGTGCCGCCGTCGCCGTCGCGCGACGTGCGGCTGGTCCGCTCGAGCTAGCCATGCGCCTGGACCAGCTCCTCTCGGGCTGGGCTGGCGTACAGGTCACCGGTCCCTCGGCCGTGGAGATCACGGCCGTGGGGCACGATTCGCGGGCGGTCGTCCCCGGGTCCCTGTTCGTGTGCATCCGGGGCTTCCACCAGGATGGACACGCCTACATCGCGGACGCGGCCGCCCGGGGCGCCGTGGCCGTCATGGTGGAGCGGAATCCGGCCACGCTCGCCATCCCGGCGGGGATGACAGTGATCCGGGTGCCCGAGTCCCGGGTGGCGTTGGCCGCCGCGGCCGACCGGTTCTTTGACAATCCAAGCGCCTCCCTCCGCCTCATCGGCGTCACCGGCACCAACGGGAAGACGACGAGCGCCTATCTCACCGAGGCCATCCTGGCTGCCGCCGGGCGCAGCGTGGGCCTGCTGGGCACCATCGAGTACCGCTGCGGGACGGTCACGTTCCCGGGCGAGCGGACCACGCCCGAGTCCAGCGACCTGCAATCACTCCTCTCCCGGATGCGCGCGCTCGGTGCGTGGGGGGCGGTCATGGAGGTCTCCTCCCACTCGCTCAGTCTGCATCGCGTGGACGGCTGCGAGTTCGACGTGGGGATCTTCACCAACCTCACCCAGGATCACCTGGACTTCCACGGGACCATGCAGGCGTATGCCGAGGCGAAGGCGCTCCTCTTCCGGATGCTGGGAACCGGCCGGCGGAAGCCGGGCGAGGCCGCGGCCGTGCTGAACGCCGACGATCCGTGGACACCGTTCATGGCGGCCGCGACGCGAGCCCGCGTGATCCGCTACGGGATCACTGCCGAGGCAGACCTCCGGGTCCGCGAGATGTCGCTCACACTGGCCGGCATCCGGGCGACGGTGGAGTCGCCCCGGGGGGGGCTCACGGTCGAGTCGCCTCTGGTCGGCCAGCACAACCTGGCCAACATCCTGGGGGCGGCGGGCGGGTGTCTCCACCTGGGTGTGGCACGGGACCGTGTCGAGGCGGGAATCCGGAACCTTCGTGCCGTGCCGGGCCGCTTCGAGAAAGTAGAGGCCGGCCAGCCCTTCGGCGTCGTCGTGGATTACGCCCACACGCCGGACGCCCTGGAGCGCGTCCTCGCGTTCGCCCGAGAGTTCGCGGCGGGCCGGGTCATCGCCATCTTCGGCTGTGGCGGGGATCGGGACCGGGGGAAACGCCCCCTGATGGGTGAGGCGGCGGCCCGCCTCTCGGATTTCGTGATCGTCACGTCGGACAATCCGCGCAGCGAGGACCCGCTGGCCATCATCGCGGAAATCGAAGCCGGAGTGAAAAAGGTGTCCGGAGGGTGGGAGAGGCATGATACAATTTGGGATCGCCGGGAGGCCATTGCCTCTGCCCTGGCCCGAGCGCAGCCCGGTGATCTCGTGGTGATCGCGGGCAAAGGGCACGAAACCTACCAGATCCTGCGTGACCGCACGATCCCCTTCGATGATCGAGTCGTAGCGCGGGAGGCGCTGGCAGCCCTGGGGTACGGGCATACCAGCGCCACAGGTGGCGCTAGCGGCGGCGGACCGATCGCCGGCGCCAGCGCAAAAGACAGCGCCGGCACCGGCGCCGGACCCGGCCCCGGGAAGACGCCCGGGGACCGCTGATGGGACACGTCCGTGCTGATTCGGATCAATGGGCTGGAGACGTATTTCACGGAGGCGGGCCGAGGCGATCCGGTGGTCCTGCTGCACGGGTGGAGAACATCGAGCGAGAGTCTGGTCCCGCTGTGCGAGGCGCTGGCCGATTCGTTCCGCGTCCTGGCCGTGGACCTTCCCGGTTTTGGTTGGAGTCAGGCACCGCCCGTGGCGTGGGGAACTGCCGACTACGCCGCCCACGTCGAACGGCTCATGCAAGAGACCCGGGTGACCGGGGCGGCCCTCGTCGGCCATTCCTTCGGGGGGCGGATCGCGATCACGTTGGCGGCGAAGCAACCAGCGCGAGTCTCGCGTCTGGTCCTGGTGGCCTGCGCGGGGATCCGGCCGCGAAGGCGGGCTGGCTATTACGTCCGCGTGGGCGCCGTCAAGCTGGCGCGACGGTTCTTTTCCCTGCCCGGCTGGGGGGCCGCCGGTCGGCGCATGATTTCGAAAATGTACGATCGGTTCGGCTCGCAAGACTACCGCACGGCGGGAAAGATGCGCCCTACGCTGGTGAAGGTGGTCAACGAGGATCTGACGCCGGTCCTGCCGGCCGTCCAGGCGCCCACGTTGATCCTGTGGGGAGACCGGGATCAGGAGGTGCCGCGGAGCGCGGTGGAGATCATGGCGGCAGGGATCCCGCGGGCGCGACTCCACGTGTTCGAGGGGGCGGGTCACTTTCCATTCCTGGATGCCCCCGAGGAGTTCGCACGGAGCCTGACGGGGTTTCTGCGCGGGGAGGATCGGGCGTGAAGGCGCTTCGCGCATGGCTTGCGAGGGGCGCCCTAATCGTGTTCCCCTACGCGCGGCTGGTCGTCCTGCGGGGACTGGATTGTCTCTACATTTTGCAGCTCGAGCGCTACAAGCCGGACAGGTACCGCGGATGGGTGGCGAGGCATCGGCGGGTCTTGGTGCCGGGACTGGAGTTCGCCCTGCAGCTTCTGACCATGACCGTGGCCACGGTGATCGCGAAGGAAGGTTACGACTGGCGTGGGCCAATGCTGGTTTGGATGCTTACCGGCTACCTTCTTGTCCGGCGCTACCGCTCGCTTCAGGTGAGCCAGCGCCTCCAGTGGACGGCCCGGGCAGTCCGGGTAGGGGTAGTGACCCTCGCGATCGGCGTCCTCGCAGCCGCCGCGGTGTTGATGCTGGTCGGCCCCGTTTTTTCGATCCTGGCGGCCCAGTTGGTCGTGTGGGGCATCGTGGCGCTGGCGCTGGTGGGCGTCCTCACGCCCTGGATCGTGCTCATGGCCGCGTACGCCACAGCTCCTTGGGAGCGGGGCGTCGCCCGCAAGTTCCTGGACGAGGCCGAGCGGCGCATGCGGGCCTATCCGGGCCGGGTGATCGGCATCACGGGGAGCTACGGCAAGACGACGACGAAGCTCATCGTGGCGGACCTTTTCGCGTCGCGATACCGCGTCCTGAATACCGCGGTCGGGGTCAACACGAGCATGGGGATCACCCGGGCCATCCGGGAGGAGCTCAAGGACGAGCACGAGTACTTCGTGGTGGAGGTCTCGGCCTACGGCCCGGGGGAGATCCGCGAAGTGTGCGACATCATCCATCCCTGCCTGGGGATCCTGACCGCCGTTGGGGTGCAGCATCTGGAGCGATTCGGTACGCCGGAGGCGATCGCGGAGGCGAAGTACGAGCTCCTGGCCTCGCTGCCGCCGGGCGGGACGGCCGTGGTGAACGCCGACGATCCGATGTGTCTGAAGCTGGCCGAGCGGGCCGCATCCGACGGCAAGCGGGTGGTGCGGTACGGGTTCGATGAAACACAACGAGGCCTCGCGGTTCGGGGGACGGATCTCACGGTCAGCGCGCGGGGCACCCGGTTCCGGGTGGTGACAGACGCGGGAGAGACCGAGACGTTCGAGACGCGGCTCCTTGGCCGCTGGAACGTCGCCAACATCCTGGCGGCTCTCGCGGCCGGCCGGGAGTGTGGCGTGCCGCTTCCGGCGATGCGCGAGGCGGTGGCGGAGCTCTCGCCCGCGCCCAGACGCCTGGAGATCCTGGAGGAGGGTGGCATCGTCAAGATCCTGGATGTGGCGAACGCGAATCCCCGGGGGGCGCAGATGGCCCTGGAGGTGCTCTCGCAGTTCGCAGGAGGCTCGCGGATCCTGATCACGCCGGGGATGGTCGAGCTCGGCCCCATCGAGGCCGAGGAGAATCGCCGCTTCGGCCAGGCCGCTGCCTCCGTATGCGATTATGTGGTCCTGGTGGGGCCGGAGCAGACTCGCCCCATCCGCGAGGGCCTCGCGGAGCGGGGCTTCCCGGCGGATCGGATCCTGACGGCCCGGCATGCCGACGAGGTGGCGGATCGCCTCGCCGGGATCGTGCGGCCGGGAGACACGTTGTTGTTCGAGAACCGTTTGCCCGACACCTATCTCGAGGTCGGGACGTGAGCCTGCCATGAAGCGCGTCGGCCTCGTGTTCGGCAGCCGGTCGGTCGAACACGAGATCTCCGTCACCACCGCCAGCAAGGCGTACGAGGCCCTGCGGCAATTGACTAGTGAATACGAGACGGTCCTGCTCTATCTCAACAAGGCCGGGGCGTGGCTCACCGGCCGTGCCGTGGTTCGCCTGCTGGAGATCGAGGCCGAGGGCCGGAGCGCGCAGGAGCCCGCGCGCCGGAAGAGCCTGCAGCAGGCATTCAAGGAGGCGCTGGAGGGGCTGCAGGGGAGCGAACCCTACGGAGAGACGGCGCAACACTTCCTCGCTCCGGATCCGACGATCCGCAGCCTGTGTGGAAATCCGGCCCGGGCGGGATGGTTCCGCAAGCAGGTGCAGGAGGCCGTGGACATCGCATTCCCGGTGGTGCACGGGACCCACGGCGAGGACGGGACGCTGCAGGGCCTGTTCGAGCTGGCCAACATCCCGTACGCGGGCCCGGGCGTCGCGGCCTCGGGCGCGGGCATGGACAAGATCCTGTCCAAGCTGATCTTCCGCGGGGCCGGCCTGCCAACCGTGGACGCCACCTGGTTCACGCGGCGGCAGTGGCTACAGGATGAGGCGGCCGTCTCCGCTCGTGTGGAATCCGCCCTCGCGTATCCCGTGGTCGTCAAGCCCGCCGTGGCGGGTTCCAGCGTCGGAATCAGCAAGGCGGCGAGCCGCCAGGAACTCGCGCGCGCCGTGCGCCAGGCCATCCAGTTCAGCGCCCGCGTCCTGGTAGAACTGGCGGTGGAGGACCGGCTGGAGGTCCAGTGCGCGGTCTTGGGGAATCACGATCTGACCGTCTCCGAGTGCGAAGAGCTGCTCCGGGCGGTCGGGATCGTCAGCTTCGAGGACAAGTATCTGGGACGGGCGGAGCGGGTGGAAGAGGCCGACCTTGCTCCCAGCCGTATTCCGGCCCGGATCCCGGGGGATCTGGCGCGTCAGGTGAAGGAACTGGCGGCCGGCGCCTTCCGCGCCCTGGACGCCCGGGGGATCGCGCGGGTGGATTTCCTGGTGGACCGGCCCAGCATGCGGGCCTACGTGAACGAGGTGAACACGCTGCCGGGATCGCTGTGCCTGCGCCTGTGGGAGGCGAGCGGGCTGACACCGGTCCAGGTCGTCCGACGCCTCTTGGAATTGGCCGTGGAGGCCCATGCGGAGAAGACCGCCACGCGCTTCGAGTCCGAAGAGGGCCGGGCCATGGTGGACAAGAAGCACCTGATGAGCCCGAGGAAGTAGCTGCTGGCTCATAGCTGATAGCTGATGGCAATTACCATGAGCCATCAGCCATGAGCTCGCAGATGGCTGACCGCTGAAGGCCGGTCTGAGGAAGAGACGTGCTCTATCACCTGCTGTTCCCGTTACACACGATCTTTGGGCCGTTCAACGTTTTCCGGTATGTCACCTTCCGGACGGCGGGGGCGTTTCTCACGGCCCTCGTCGTGTCCATGATCCTGGGTGCACCCATCATCCGGAAGCTCTCGGAGATGCGCGCCCGACAGGTGGTCAGGGACGACGGCCCCCAGAGCCATCTGAAGAAGGCGGGCACGCCCACCATGGGCGGTGTCCTGATCCTCCTGGCGGTCGTCTCGGCGACGCTCCTGTGGGCGCAGCTCACCAACCACTTCGTCTGGCTGGCTCTGTTCAGCACGCTGGCCATGGGGGCGGTCGGGTTCGCGGACGACTACCTGAAGCTCAAGCGGGGGACCAGCACGGGCCTGCGTGCGCGACAGAAGTTCTTCTGGCAGATCCTCGTCGGCCTCTTGGTGGGGGGATACCTGTACCTGTTTCCGACCGACATGTTCACGACCAAGCTGGCCATCCCCTTCCTGAAACGCTGGATGCCCGAGCTGGGCCTCTGGTACATCCCCTTTGCCATGCTGGTCATCGTGGGCTGCTCCAACGCGGTGAACCTGACGGATGGCCTCGACGGCCTGGCCATCGGCCCCACCCTCATGGCCTCGGCGACGTTCACATTCTTCGCCTACGTCGCAGGCCACGCCGCCCTCGCCCGTTACCTGCAGGTGATCTTCGTGAAAGGCGCGAGCGAGCTGCCCATCTTCGCGGCGGCGCTGGTGGGGGCCAGCTTGGGCTTCCTCTGGTTCAATGCGTACCCGGCCCAGGTCTTCATGGGCGACACGGGATCGCTGGCCCTGGGGGGCGCGCTGGCTACTGTGGCCCTCGTGACGAAGAACGAGCTGGTCCTGGTGGTGGCCGGCGGCTGCTTCGTGGTGGAGGCCCTGTCGGTAATCATCCAGGTGTTCTGGTTCAAACGGACCGGTCGCCGGATCTTCCGGATGGCGCCCATCCACCACCACTACGAGCTGAACGGCTTGCCGGAGTCGAAGATCATCGTCCGGTTCTGGATCGTCTCGTTGGTGCTGCAGGTGATCGCGCTGACGACGCTCAAGCTACGTTAGAAGCCGACAGGGACAGGGACAGCGACAGGGGTGGAGACAGACGACGGCCGTGAGACGTGAAACGTGAGGTAGAAGGCGGACGGTAAGTGAGTGAACTGGATCTTTGCGGAAAGCGGGTAACGGTGGTGGGCCTGGCGCGAAGCGGCTATGCCGCCTGCAGGGTGTTGGCGGAGCGCGGCGCGAGCGTTCTGGCCACCGATGAAAGCCCGGCGGAAAAGCTGCGCGTGGACCTGGCGGAACTTACCCGGTGGGGCGTCCGCCTCGAAACCGGCGGGCACACCCCGCAGAGCTTCGCGGAGGCGGATCTGATCGTCGTCAGCCCTGGCGTGGACCTCCGGCTGCCTCCTTTGGCCCGGGCGATCTCGCTCGGGATTCCCGTGTGGGGCGAGGTCGAGCTGGCTTACCGGCTGACGACGGCACGGTTCATCGGCATCACTGGGACCAAAGGCAAGGGGACGACCGCCACCCTGACGGGGGACATCCTCCAGAGGGCGGGCCATGACGTTGTGGTCGCGGGAAACATCGGGCGGCCGTTGTGCGATGTGGTTCCAACCCTGTCCCATGACGCCTGGGTCGTGGCGGAGCTGTCCAGTTTTCAACTTGAGGCGATTGTCACGTTCCGGCCCCACGTGGCGGTCCTTCTCAATCTGGCGCCGGATCACCTGGACCGATATGCCACACTGCAGGACTACTACGCGGCCAAGGCGCGGATCTTCGTGTCTCAGACGGCCGAGGATTTCGCCGTCCTCAATGCCGACGATCCACTGGTCCTGGAATATGCGCAGGGGATTCGCTCCCGGCTCCATCTGTTCAGTCGAACGCGGACCGTCGGGGACGGCACCTTCCTGTGGGGGGATCGCCTGATCGTGCGTCGAGGCGGGCGCACCGAGCCGATCTGCGAGGCGTCCGCGATCCGGGTGCAGGGGGCGCACTACCTCGAGGACAGCCTGGCCGCCTGCGCCGCCGCCGGCGCACTGGGGATCGCACCCGCACCTATGGCTGAGACCCTCCGGGCTTTTTCTGGCAGGCCGCACTGCATGGAAACAATCGCCGAGATAGACGGCGTCCGGTACGTCAACGACTCGAAGGCCACCAACGTCTTTGCCGTCCGCCGCGCCCTGGAGGCGTCAGAGGATCCGGTCGTCCTCATCATTGGCGGCCGAGACAAGCGGGAGGATTTCCGCTCGCTGGCGCCCCTGCTTCACGGGCGCGCCCGAGCCGTCATCGCGATCGGCGAGGCGCGGGCGAAAATCCTGGAGGCGATCGGCGGCTGCTCTCCGGCCGAGACGGCCGAAGGGATGGCCGACGCCGTGGCGAGAGCAGCCCGTCGAGCCGTTCCCGGGGATATGGTTCTTCTGTCGCCGGGCTGCACGAGCTTCGACATGTTTCGGAATGCAGAAGAGCGCGGCGAGATGTTCCGACGCGCGGTGCATGCGCTTCAGTCCGGGAGAGAAGGCAGTGGACGTCGCGGCTGAGCAGTGGCCGAGGGCGGGGGCGTCCCCGTCCCCCCAGGGGCCCGCCGAGGGCGACCGGCCGCAGGCGGCTGAACCGGTCGGGTCCGCCCGGGGCTGGAGGGCGTTCCTCACGCGCCGGGGAAGGAGGGCCGATCGAGCCCCCTCGGACCGGTTCCTGCTCTTGGTGACGCTCTGCCTGGTCGGGCTGGGGATCGTAATGATCTACAGCGCCAGCGCCATCCGCGCCCAGGAACGATTCGGCGACCCGACGTTCTTCCTGAAGAAGCAGCTGGTGTACGCCTGCGTCGGCCTCCTGGCCATGGCGTGGGCCGTGGGGCGGGACCTCAGAACGTTCCAGCGACTGACACCGATTCTCTTCCTGGGCAGCCTGTTGCTGCTGCTCCTGGTCCTGGTTCCCCACGTCGGCATCCGCGTCAACGGCGCGCGCCGATGGATCCGGTTGTTCGGCTTCTCCTTCCAGCCGGCCGAGATGGCGAAGCTTGCGGTGATCCTGTTCCTGGCGAGTTACTTCGCCCGGCGGCAGGATCGCCTGAACGATTTCCTGGACGGGTTTGTCCCCCCGCTCTGCATGATCGGCCTGATGGCGGGACTGATCATCCTCCAGCCGAACTTCGGGACGGCCGCGATCCTGCTCTTCGCGGCGGGGTCGCTCTTCTTCGTGGGCGGGGCGCGGATCAAGCACCTCTTGGCCACGGCCGGGGCGGCCCTCCCTGTCCTCGCGTTCCTGATCATGCGATCCGCCCACGGGAAGACGCGATTGCTGGCGCTTCTGGATCCGGCCCGGGTCTCGGCCAAGGCGACGTACCAGTTGGATCAATCATTCAACGCCCTGGGACCGGGGGGACTGCTCGGCCGCGGCCTGGGCGATTCGATGCAGAAGCTCTTCTTCCTGCCGGAACCTCACACCGACTTCATTTTTGCCATCGTGGGGGAGGAGATGGGCTTCGTGGGCGCCATGCTGGTGGTGGTGCTCTTTGGGCTGTTCCTGTGGCGCGGGACGCGCGCGGCCGCGCGGGCGGGCGATGCGTACGCCAGCTACCTCGCCATGGGGATCACCGCCCTGATCGTCGGCCAGGCGGCGCTCAACATGGCGGTGGTGAGCGGCCTGCTGCCGACGACGGGGGTCCCGCTGCCGTTCGTGAGTTTCGGCGGGTCGTCGCTTACCCTGACGCTTTTTGGGGTGGGTATCCTGTTGAATGTGTCGCGCGGCTCCGCGCCGGCGTCGCCGGCGTGGGCTCCGGTCCGTGCTGAGCGGCCTTCGCGGACGGAGTAGCGGCCCGGATGAGGAGATACGGTGCGTCTTGTGATCACCGGCGGGGGAACGGGGGGCCACCTCTTCCCGGCGCTCTCGGTGCGGGCCGCGCTGGCGGCGCGACGGCCGGAGGCGCAGATCCTGTTCGTAGGGGCGGCGGAAGGGGTGGAGTCCAGCGTCCTGCCTCGCCTGGGGCACGCCTTCCGCGGCCTCGAGGTGCGTCAGATCAAGGGGAAGGGATGGCGCGGCCAGGCGGCGGCGCTGCTCCTGCTGCCCACGGCCGTGCGCCAGGCCGCCCGTCTCTTGCGGGAATCTGGTGCCCAGGTCGTCCTGGGGGTGGGGGGCTACGCCTCGTTTCCCGCGGTCTTGGCGGCGCGGCTCATCGGCATCCCGGCCGTCATCCACGAGCAGAATGCGTACCCGGGGCTGGCCAACCGCTGGCTGGGCAGGATGGCCTCGGCCGTGGCGGTTTCCTTCGAGGCGGCGGCGGCGTTCTTCCCGGCCGGCCGGGTCAGCGTCACGGGCAATCCGGTGCGGCCCGAGATCCGTCCTGGCGACGGGGCCGAGGCGCGCCGGCGGTTGCACCTCTTGTCCGAGCGGTTCACGGTCCTGATCTTCGGAGGGAGCCAGGGGGCCCACCGCATCAACGTGGGAACCACGGAGGCGCTGCCTCGCCTGGCAGGGCAGCGGGGTCACATTCAGTTCCTGCACGGCACCGGAGAGCGTGACCTCGCCCGGGTGCGGCAGGCGTACGAGGAGGGCGGCTTTCAAGCACGAGTGGAGGCGTTCTTTCAGGACATGGCCATGGCGTATGCGGCGTCCGACTTCGTCATTGCGCGGGCGGGGGCCAGCACGATCTTCGAGCTGGCGGCCGTGGGGAAGCCAGCGCTTCTGGTGCCCTACCCCTACGCGGCCAACGACCACCAGCGGCTGAACGCCGACGTCATGGTCAGGGCGGGCGGAGCCTGGACCGTCCCGGACGCGTACTGCGACGGCCAGCGCATCGCCGCCAGCGTGCAGGCGGCCCTGGAGAAGCCGGAGCTCCTGGCGCGCATGGGAGAGCAGGCCCGGAGCCTGGCGCGGCCGGACGCCGCCGAAAAAATCGTGGACCTGCTGGAGCAGGTGGCCTTGCGAGGGTAACTGACAGGTCGGGCGGGGGTAAGGCGAAGTCATGTTCAAGCGGATCCGGCGGATTCATTTCGTGGGCATCGGCGGCATCGGGATGAGCGGCATCGCCGAGGTCTTGCACAACCTGGGCTATGCGGTCAGTGGCTCCGACAGCCGGGAGTCCGAGAACACGCGGCGTCTCGTGTCGCTGGGGATCCGGGTGGCCATCGGCCACTCTGCCGAGAACGTGGGCGAGGCCGACGTGGTGGTCCGCTCGTCGGCGGTGGCCCCGGACAATGTGGAGCTGGTGGCGGCCCGGCAGCGCCTCATCCCCGTGATCCAGCGGGCGCGAGATGCTGGCCGAACTCATGCGGATGAAGTACGGCGTGGCCGTGGCCGGGACCCACGGGAAGACGACCACCACCTCCATGGTGGCGAGCGTCCTGGCGCGGGGCGGGCTGGACCCCACCATCGTCATCGGCGGGCGCCTGAACGCCCTGGGGACCAACGCCAAGCTCGGCCAGGGGGACTTCCTGGTGGCGGAGGCGGACGAGAGCGACGGGTCGTTCCTCAAGCTGTCGCCCACGATCGCGGTGGTGACGACCATCGACGCCGAGCATCTGGACTACTACCGGGACCTCACCCACATCCAGGACACCTTCGTCGAGTTCATCAACAAGGTCCCGTTCTACGGCCTGGCGGTCCTGTGCCTGGATCAGGAGAACATCCAGAGCCTCCTTCCCCGGGTGGAGAAGCGGTACGTGACCTATGGCCTGCGGACCCAAGCGGACTTCCTGGCCCAGGACATCGCGTTCAAGGGGATGGCGTCGGAGTTCCGGGTGTCCTGGAAGGGCCGGTCCCTCGGCCGCATCCAGTTGCGGGTGCCGGGGCTGCACAACGTCTACAACGCCCTGGCGGCCACGGCCGTGGGGTTGGACCTGCAGATCGACTTCGCCACCATCCAGGAGGCCCTGGCCGAGTTCGCGGGAGTCGCCCGGCGGTTCCAGATCCTGGGAGAGCCGAACGGCATCCTGGTGGTGGACGACTACGCGCACCACCCGGCGGAGATCCAAGCCACGTTGAACGCCGCCAAGTCCGGATTCGGGCGGAATGTCATCGCCGTCTTCCAGCCGCACCGGTACACGCGGACCCAGGCCCTGGCTCCACGAGTTCGCCACGGCCTTCTACCAGGCGGACCGGCTGTTTGTCACCGAGATCTACCCTGCGAGCGAGCGGCCGATCCCGGGAGTCCACGGCGGCCAGATCGCCGACGGGGTCAAGGAACACGGCCACAAGAACGTCACCTATGTTCCGGTGAAGGAAGACTTGGTGGACGCCGTGGCCGCGGTCGCGCGACCCGGCGACATCGTGCTGATCATGGGGGCGGGAGATATCTGGAGGATCGGGGAGGAGATCGTCCGGCGGCTCGAGATGGAAGGCCGGTGAGATGGCCGTGGTGGCGAGCGAGGATCTGGCCAAGGAGCTCTGCGCCCGGATGCGGGGGACGGTGCTCACCCGCGAGCCGATGGCGCGGCACACGACCTTCAAGATCGGGGGGCCCGCCGACCTGGCGGTGGTCCCCGAGGATGCGGACGACCTGAAGGCGGCGCTCCACTTCGCCCGATCCAGAGGACTCCCCGTGTTCGTCCTGGGCAGCGGCAGCAACACCCTGGTGCGAGACGGGGGGATCCGGGGGATGGTGATCCTGCCCGAGAAATTCCAGGACCTCTCGCGCGAGGGCGATGAGGTGACGGCCGGGGCCGGGGTCCGGATCAGCCGCCTGCTGGCCTTCTGCTGCAAGCAGGGCCTCGCCGGCCTCGAGTTTCTCAGCGGCGTCCCCGGGACCGTCGGCGGCGCCGTCTGGGGCAACGCCGGGGCGTGGGGCGGGGCGACGGCCGAGCGCCTGGCCCGCGTGGAGCTGGTCACGGAGGAGGGGGACGATCTTTTCCTCGGGCGCGACGTGATTCCCTTTGCGTACCGGTTCTCCGGTTTCCCCAAGGGCGCGGTGATCGTCCGGGCGACCTTCGCCCTGAAGCCTGGGGATCCGACCGCCATCCGGCAACGGATCTCCCGATGGCTGGTCCAGCGGAATGCCAGCCAGCCGGTGGAGTTCCGGTCGGCGGGCTCCATCTTCAAGAATCCGCCCGGCGAGTATGCGGGACGGCTGGTGGATGCGGCGGGTGTGAAGGGCACCCGGATCGGCGGCGCCAAGATCTCGGAGAAGCACGGGAACTTCTTCGTGAACCTGGGCGAGGCCCAGGCGGCCGATGTCCTGGCGCTGGTCGAGCTGGCGCGCGAGCGCGTCCGGGCGACGGCGGGGATCGAGTTGGAGCTGGAGATTCGGGTCGTCGGCGAAGGCTGAGAGGCACGGAGCGGAGGTCGGGGGCCGGGGCTGGGGAAGCCCCTGACCGCCGCCCTCGATGCGGAGCCTCGGAGGGAAGCGGGTGATCCACGACTACAAGACGCCCAGATGGCGGGCAGGCATGGTGGCGCGACGCCGCGAGCGGTTACCGCGTCTCATGCGCCTGCTCAAGATCCTGAGCGTGTTGCTCGTCCTCGGGGGGACCGGCGTGGGTCTCTGGGAAGCATACCGGGCGATGGTGCGCCTGCCGTATTTCCGGGTGACCGAGGTCCAGGTTGAGGGCAACCTGCAGGTGGCGGCCCAAGACATTATCACCAGCCTGGGGCTCGCCCCAGAGACTAGCATCCTGCAGGTGGATCTCAAGGCCCTGGCCCGACGCGTGCTGGAGAATCCCTGGATCAAGGAGGCGACGGTGCAACGCCGGCTGCCGCTCTCCCTCACGATCCAGGTCGTGGAGCGGATGCCGGAGGCGGTCTTCATCGCGGACCGGCGCTACCTGCTGAGCGCCGACGGGGTGATCCTGGCGGAGCTGGGAGAGGGCGAGCTGCCCTCGCTGCCGGTGCTCCGCGCGGCCGCGCCGCGCCACGTCGGCGTCGGCGAGCGCATCCTCACTTCGGAGATGGTTCAGGGACTGTCCGTCTGGCGCCAGTTTCAGCTGGCCAATGCCCTGCAGGGGGAGGAGCGGGCGCACGAGATCGTCATGGCGAATGACGGGAGCTACGTGGTGAACCTGGGGCAGGGGATGCCGGCCATCCGGCTCCATGCCAAAGAGCTGGAGGGACAACTGCGGCGGCTGGGAGAGGCCCTGGCGGCCAGCCATCAAAACCTGGACCGGTTCGCCGACGTGGATCTCCGTTTCCGCGAGCGGGTGGTCTTCAGGCTGGCCGCGACGACCCCGGGTCGTCCGTAATTCCGGCGGACCCGGGGCCACAACGGGGGGCCGGTCGTTCGGATGGATTGACAAAGGAGGTGGCACGGATGGCCAAGGAAAGTAGCCTGGTTGTTGGCCTGGATATCGGCACGACGAAGGTGTGCGGCATCGTGGCCGAGATGAACGGGGACGGCGTCGTGGACGTCATCGGCGTCGGCCACAGCCCGTCCCGGGGCCTTCGCAAGGGCGTGGTGGTCAACATCGAGGCCACCGTGGATTCGATCCGGCGGGCCGTGGAGGACGCCGAGATGATGGCCGGCGTGGAGATCCGGTCGGCCTTCGTCGGGATCGCCGGCGGGCACATCAAGGGGATCAACAGCCGCGGCGTCATCGCCGTCTCGGGCAAGAACCGCGAGGTCACCCAGCAGGACATCGACCGGGTCATCGACGCGGCCAAGGCGGTCGCCCTGCCGGTGGATCGCGAGGTGATCCACGTCCTGCCGCAGGAGTTCATGATCGACGACCAGGGCGGCATCAAGGAGCCGCTGGGGATGTGCGGGATCCGCCTGGAGGCGGAGGTACACATCGTGACCGGCGCCGTGGCCTCGGCCCAGAACATCATCAAGTGCGCCAACAAGGCCGGGCTCGAGGTCCAGGACATCGTGCTGCAGCAGCTGGCCAGCTCCGAGGCTACCCTCACCCCCGAGGAGAAGGAGCTGGGCTGCATCCTGGTGGACGTGGGCGGCGGCACCACGGACGTGGCGGTGTTCGTGGAGGGGAGCATCTACCACACGGCGGTCCTGGCGGTGGGCGGGGACATGCTCACCAACGACATCGCCATTGGCCTCCGGACGCCGCACCCCGAGGCCGAGTCCCTCAAACGGAAGTACGGCTGCGCCCTCGTCAGCATGACCCGGCCGGAGCAGAAGATCGAGGTCCCCAGCGTGGGCGGCCGCCGCCCCCGGGTCCTGACGCGCCAGACCCTGTGCGAGATCATCCAGCCGCGCCTGGAGGAGTTGTTCATGCTGGTGGACTGCGAGGTGCGGCGGGCCGGGTACACCGGGCGGGTGAACGGGGGCGTGGTGGTGACGGGTGGCTCCTCCATCATGGAGGGCGTGCCCGAACTGGCGGAACAGATCTTTGACATGCCGGTGCGCCGCGGCGTCCCGCGAGGGGTGGGGGGCCTCACGGACGTAATCAGCAGCCCGATGTATGCCACCGGGGTTGGGCTGGGGATCTACGGCGCCGCCCACCGGGACCGGCGCAAGTTCCGGCAGGTCACAGACCGGAACATCTTCGACAAGGTGGTCGCGCGGATGAAGGAGTGGTTCGGGGAGATCTTCTAGCGCGGGACCCCTGGGCTAGGGATGCAGTGCCGAGCGCGGCGAGTTGGGTACCCACGCGTGAGCGTGGGTGGCCGAGTGGCCGACAGGAACGGGGATCGCTGTCGGAGATCAGAGACGAGAAGTCTGGAGTCGGGAGCGGGTGTTGGATGCGATCCGGATCCCGCATGGATGATGGGTGTGGTCTTGAGAAGGGAGGACGGCGCATGACGATCAAGCTGGAGGTGGATTCCGATCCGATGGCGAACATCAAGGTGATCGGCGTCGGCGGCGGTGGATCCAACGCGGTGAGCCGCATGGCGACCTCCACCATGACGGGGGTGGAGTTCATCGTCGCGAACACCGACGTCCAGGCGCTGCGCCATTCGCCGATTGAGGTCAAGCTCCAGATCGGGGAGAAGCTGACGAAGGGGCTGGGCGTGGGCGCGGACCCGGAGAAGGGCCGCAAGGCGGCCATCGAGGACACCGACAAGATCCTCCAGCACCTGCAGGGGGCCGACATGGTCTTCATCACGGCCGGCCTGGGAGGTGGCACCGGCGGAGGCGCGGCGCCCATCATCGCCAACCTGGCGAAGGAGATGGAGATCCTGACGGTGGGCGTCGTCACGAAGCCCTTCGTCTTCGAGGGGAAGCGGCGGGCCGAGCAGGCGGAGCGAAGCCTGGAAGAACTCAGGGTCTCCGTGGACAGCCTGATCATCATCCCGAACCAGCGGCTGATCAACCACGCCTCCAAGAACACCGGCGTGAAGGAGGCCTTCGCCATGGCGGACAACGTCCTCCGCCAGGCGGTGCAGGGCATCGCCGATATCATCGTGAAGCCCGGCTACATCAACGTGGACTTTGCGGACGTCCGGACCGTGATGTCGGAGCGGGGGATGGCCATGATGGGAATTGGCGAGGCCACGGGGGACAATGCCGCCGTGGACGCGGTCCAGAAGGCGATCAACAGCCCGCTCTTGGAGAACGTCTCCATCAAGGGAGCGCGCGGGGTGCTCCTGAATTTCGCCCACGCCTCGACGATGCCGATCTATCAGTTGAACGAGGCCTCCAAGATCGTCCACGACATGGTGGACCAGGACGCCAACATCATCTTCGGGGACGTCCTGGAGGACGAGATGGGCGAGGCGGTCCGCGTGACGGTCATCGCCACGGGCTTCGACGAGACGGACGCCGCGTCGGCGGAGGAGGCGCCGCGGGTCACGGAGCTTCGGGCCTATGCGCCGAAGGCCGCGGCAGCAGCATCCGCGGTCGCATCCGGGGCGGATCGCGGGGTCTTCCTGCGCAAGGGGAAGAAGGCCGTCGGATCTCAGCTGGTGATCGAGGAAATCAACGAGGAGGTCTTGGACATCCCGACGTTCCTCCGCCGCCAGGCCGACTGACGCGATACGGCCGTTGCCGCCGGCGCCGGCGATTGACGGACGGCAAGAACTGCGGGCAATGCCGGCGCGCTCCGATGGAGAGGGCAGAGCAGTGGTGCCAGTACCAGGGATTTCCCCAGAGATCTTCAGGTCGTTAGGAATCCGGCTCGCGTATCTCTTCGGGCCGCTGGCAGCCGGACGACTGGCGGAGCAGAGTGACACCGACGTGGCGATCGTGTTGCGCGAGCCGCATGTCCTGGAAGATCTCTGTCAGGCTGTGGCCGACCTTGAGTCGGTGGTGGCTAAGACCCTGAGGTGCGCGGCCCATGTCATCCCCCTGAATGGGGCATCGGCCTTACTGCGCTTCGAGGCGATTCGACATGGGCGGGTGCTCTTTGCGGCCGACGAGGCGGAACGAATTCAGTTCGAGGTTTGCACCCTGAAAGAGTACGAAGAGTTTTGCCATCGGCAGGCTTTCTACTATCGCGAGATGCTCTCACGACTCGGCGACGTGGCCGCATGATCGCAGCCACACCGATCGGGGAATGTTTGTTGGAGATTGAACCGAACGCTCGGCTACTGGAGAAAACGGGGTGATTGGAAGCCAGTAGTATCCCCTCCTTCCGGTGAGCGTAGAGGTTCGAAACCTCCGCCGGGATGTCCTGGCCCTCGTTGATACGCGTTTCGACGGCTTCTTGATCCTTCCTGCCACCTACGTACCCCAGCTTGACCCTTCAGATTTCGTCAGTCCTTGCACCCTAGCGGAGGATTCAATGCAAGTGGAAGCGGGTTTGGCGTTTGCAGTGAGTGCTTCAGCGCTTGTTGGCTGAAGGACGCAGTGACCTGCGTACTCCGAACAACTTTCAGATCTCTCTCACACTCTCAGCCGGGGATCCAGGGCGTCGCGCAGGCCGTCGCCCAACAGGTTGAAGGAGAGGACCGTGATCAGGATGGCCAGGCCCGGGATCGTGGCCACGTGTGGAGCGATGGTCAAGTAGGCTCGGCCGTCGCTCAACATGGCGCCCCACTCGGGGGTGGGCGGTTGCGCCCCCAGTCCCAGGAAGCTGAGGCTGGCCGCCGTGAGGATGGCCGTGGCGATGCGCAGGGTGCAGAGAACCAGGATGGGCGCCACGGCGTTAGGCAGCAGGTGAGTCAGCATGATGCGACCATCCTGAGCGCCCATCATTCGCGCCGCCAGGATAAATTCCTGCTCCTTCAGTGAGAGCACCTGCCCACGCGTCACCCGGGCGAACAGGGGCACAGAGAAGATGCCCACGGCCAGGATGACGTTCTCCAGCCCCGGCCCGATGATGGCGATGATGCAAATGGCCACGAGCAGCCCAGGGAAGGCCAGTTGCACGTCCAGGAGGCGCATGATGATCGTGTCCGCCCAGCCGCCATAATACCCGGCGACCAGCCCCAGAATCACCCCCACCACGCACCCCAAGAGCATCCCCAGAAAGCCGATCCGCAGCGAGATCCGTGTCCCGTAGATAATCCGGCTGAAAATATCTCGCCCGTGCACGTCCGTCCCGGCCAGGTGGGCCATCGAGGGTCCGGCCAGCGAGTTGGCCAAATCCTGCGCTGCGGGATCGTAGGGGGCGATGGAAGGTGCTGCTATGGCCACGACTACCAACAGGATCGCGACGACGCCACCAGCTACGGCCACAGGGTTGCGTAGCAGTCTAGACCGGGCGTCAGTCCACAGGCTCCGCGGCTCGCGAGCGAGACCGAGCTCGGCAGGCGGCGAATCTGCAGTCGCCCGATTCCCTGGTCCCCGATTCTGTGATTCCTGATCTTCATCCATAGGAGATGCGCGGATCAAAGAAGGCATAGAGCACATCCACGACCAAATTCACCAGGGCAAACTGCAGGGCAAACAAGAGCAGTGCACCCTGAATCACCGGGTAGTCGCGAAAACCGATCGCCTCCACCAGGAGCCACCCCACACCGGGATAGGCAAAGACGGTCTCCGTGACCACCGCCCCGGCCAGCAGGTAGCCGAACTCCAGGCCAATGACGGTGATCACAGGGATGAAGGCGTTCTTCACTGCATGGCGCAGCACCACTGCCTGCGCCGAGAGGCCCTTGGCGTGTGCCGTGCGGATGTAGTCCGTGCCGAGCACTTCCAGCATGGAGGAGCGGGTCACCCTCGCGATGATCGCGGCCGCGCCAACGCCCAGGGTCACGGCCGGCAGAACCAGATGATCCAGGCCATCACGACCGGTGGTGGGGAGGAGGTCGAGTTTCACGGCGAAGACGAGCATGAGCATGAGGCCCAACCAGAAGGAAGGCGTGCAAACTCCCAGCAGGGCCACCATCATGCTGGTGTAATCGAAGACGGAGTTGCGCCGCACGGCCGCGATCGTCCCCGCCCCCGCGCCGAGGAGGACGGCAATGGCAATGGCGCTTAGGGTCAGCTCTGCGGTTGCCGGAACGGTGAGTTGCAGCTCGTGCGTCACCGATCGGTGCGTCCTCGCCGAGCGTCCCAGATCGCCACGGAGGAGGTTGCCCAGCCAGGAAAGGTACTGCACCGGCAGCGGGCGATCCAGACCCAAGCTGGAGCGGATGATCTTCACATCCTCCAGCGTGGCATCGGGCCCGGCCACCAGGCGCGCCGGATCGCCTGGGACCAGGTGGAGGATGAGAAAGATCACAATGGAGACCCCGAAAAGGATGGGGGTCATGTAGAGCAGGCGACGGATGATGTAGCGTGTCATAGGAGAGGAGCAGAGGCGCAGGAATCAGCCAGGGCTCCGGTTCCTGAGCCCTGGCTGTTTGCCTAGCTGTCTGCTTTTTCCTCGTCTATGGGTGCATCCACTACTTGTAGTACACGGACCTGTAGAACCCGATCGCATCAGGCTGCAATGAGATTCCGCCCACGTTGGCGCGGGTTCCGCCGAGCAGGTTGTTCACCCAGAGGAAGATCCAAGGACAATCGTCCATGATAATCCGCTGGGCCTCGGCGTACGCGGCCTTGCGCTTGGCCCCATCCGAAGTCTGGAGGGCGGCCTTCACCAACTCTTCCAGCTTGGGGTTGGTATAGAAGCCAATCGTAAAGTTGCTGGGCGGCCAATTGTCTTTTGTCAGCAAGGGGCGAATACCCCAGTCGGCATCGCCGGTGGAAGGGGACCAGCCGGCGAAGTCCATCTCCCCATTGTTTTCGGCCAGGGGTTGGAATCGCTCCGCCGTGAGGGTGGCCGAGGGCAGGGAGAGGATCTCGACGTCCACGCCCACCTGCTTGAGCTGGCCCTGGATCGCCACCATAATTTCCTTGGCATCCGTTTGGGCGACCCCACGCAGGAGTGCCTTGAACCCGTTGGCGTACCCCGCCTCAGCCAGGAGGGCCTTGGCCTTGGCCGGATCGTACGGGTACGTCTTCACCGGGGTGTAGCCCCAGACCCGAGGAGCCAGGGGAGAATCGGCCAGCTTCCCCTGGCCCCGCAGCACCGCCTTGATGATGGCCTCCTTGTTTATGGCGTAGTTCATGGCCTGGCGCACCCTGAGGTCATTGAAGGGCTTCTTGTGGACATTCAAGGCCACCCACCAGGTGTAGACGGCCTCGGTGGACGCCAGGCTGAGGTTCCTGTCCCCCTTTACGACCTCGGCTTGGATATAGGGGACGGGGTTGATGAATTGGGCATCACCTTTCTGGAGCATGGCAATGCGCGTCCCGTCCTCTGGAACCGGCTTGACGATGATCTTGTCTACCTTGGCCGCGGTATTCTTGTCCCAGTAGTCCGGGTTCTTGACCATGGTGATGTGGTCGTTGGGCACCCACTCCACGAACTTGTAGGGGCCCGTGCCCACGGGGTTCTTGCCGTAGTCCTTGCCGTACTTCTCCACGGCGGCGGGGCTGCTGATGCCCCCGGCCGGGTGGGCGAAGGTGGCGATCATGGCCCCGAACGGCTCGGAGAGGGTGAAGCGGACCGTGGAGTCGTTGATCACGTCGATCTGGCTGATGATCTTGTAGAGGGTGTACCGCTTCAGCTTGTTGTCGGGGTTGCGGACCCGGTCAAAGTTACTCTTGACCGCAGCGGCATTGAAGGGGGTGCCATCATGGAACTTGACGCCTTTCCGCAGGTAGAAGGTGTACACGCGGGCGTCGGGGGAGGCATCCCATTTTTCAGCGAGCTGAGGGATCTGCTCCATCCTCTCGTTGAAGCCGATGAGACCCTCGATCATGGGTTTCTCGATACTGTACGAGGCATTGTCGTTGGTGTCCTGAGGATCCAGGCTTATCGCATCGGCGTACTGGGCGATGGTGATGACCTTCTCCGCCTGGGCCGCGAGGCCGCGGGATGAAAAACCTACGGCCACCAGGAACGATCCCAGGAGCAAGATACCCAAGAGTTTGAGCCGTTTCATGGTTCACCTCCCTGTTCGCGCCAATCCCAAAGTTCGTTTAGTTGAGCGTCGCGAAACGGCCTCCCGGCGATGAGGTTACGCAGCCTGGACATCCCGGGCGCTGTCCTCTCCTGGTATCTCTGCCAGCAACGCCTGCCGGAACAAGGGAAAGCCCCCATACCCGCCGATCCGGCGGAGGCGCCGTTCCATCTCCAAGAGCATCGCGGTCAGCCACCTCGGCTTCTGGTCGGACGTCCGTCGGCAATCCATCTTTGATCCGTCCGCCGAGGCGGAGGGGGGTGAGAGGGAATCGCGTTCGGCCTGGGGCAGCCGGGAGCGCCTGAAACCCGGACAGCTTAGGGGCTGAGCCGCAATGCGGGAAGGCTCCCATAGGCCGAGGAGCGCTGTCAAGCCAAAAGCTCTGCGACGGACGGGCCAGAGGCAGAGGTAGATAGTGCACCCAGCCTCCCATTCACCTCCGCACCTCTCCTCTCCGGCCCCCCTGCAGTCCGCCCGGCACAAGGGGACAAACTCCTTGAAGTCCCCCGGTTGCGCTGGTAGCATGCTGTCGATGTCCGGCGCGGGGAGTCGGACAACCTTTCCACGATGGAATCATGACCTGGCAATTCAAGGAAAAAGCGCGCCAGCGCCTGGCCGAGGAGACGGGGACGGTCCTCAAGGACTGGGGTGGCCGCGTCCGCATCGCCCTGGTGTTTCCCAACACCTACTACGTCGGGATGTCCAACCTCGGGTTTCAGACCATCTACTGGCACCTGAACCGGCGCTCGGACATCGTCTGCGAGCGGGCATTCTTCCCCGATCCCGAAGATCTCCCGAAGCACGAGCGGCTGCGCGTCCCCATCCTCAGTCTGGAATCGCAGCGGCCCCTGTCCGAGTTCGATTGCGTGGCCTTCTCCACGACGTATGAGAACGACTACCTCAACATGCTCCGGATCCTCGAGCTGTCTGGCATCCCGGTCGGGGCGGCCGACCGGGGACCGGCCGATCCCCTCGTCACCATGGGGGGTGTGTGCGCCTGGTCCAATCCGGAGCCCCTGGCGGCCTTCGTGGACTGGTTCTTCCTGGGCGAGGGGGAGGAGTCCGGCCACGAGGTCTTCGAGCTGCTGCAGCGGGTGCGCGAGGCAGAGCGGCAGCCGGCGGAAGCGCGCGAGCAATTTCTTCGGGCACTCTGCGGGATCGAGGGGATCTACGTCCCGCGGTGCTACGACGTGAAGTATCACGAGGATGGGACCGTGGCGGATGTCGTGGCGTATGAGGGGGCGCCGCTCCCCGTGCGAAAGCGGCGCCTGCCTCGGGCCGACGATTACGACACCGTGTCCATGGTCCGGACGGCCAACACCGAGTTCGGCGAGATGGCCCTCCTGGAGGTGGGGAAGGGGTGCGGCCGGGGCTGCCGCTTCTGCATGGAAGGCGAGATCTACCGCCCGGTCAGGCACCGGCACATGGACGCCATCCTGCGTGCCGCGGAGACGGCCCTCCAACATGGCCGGCGGATCGGCCTGGTGGGTGCATGCGTCTCCGACTATCCCTGGATCGACGACTTGATGGCAGCCCTGCGGGCCAGGGGGGTCGAGGTCTCGCTCTCGTCGGTCCGCGCCGATAGCCTCAGCCCCGGCTTGGTCAAGGGGCTCCTGGAGAGCGGCACGCGCACGCTGACCATTGCTCCCGAGGCCGGGACGGAGCGGCTGCGCACCGTGATCCAGAAGAGCCTGAGCGACCATCGCCTGTTTGAGGCGGTGGACCTCATTGCCGAGTCCGGCGTCCCCAGCGTGAAAATGTACTTCATGATTGGCCAGCCGACGGAGACGCCCGAGGATGTCGAGGGCATCATCCGCCTGGCCAAGACGGCCCGGCACCGCATCCTGCAGAAGCGACACGATCCCAAAAGCCTGGCGGAGCTGACGGTGGGGGTGAGCAGCTTCGTCCCCAAGCCTTGGACCGCCTTCCAGTGGCGCGCCATGGCCGAGGTGCGGGCGCTGGACGAGAAGATCGATCGTCTCCGCCGAGAGCTGCGGCCGGTCGGCATCCACTTCACCCACGACGTGCCCAAGTGGGCCTACCTCCAGGCGGTGCTGTCGAGGGGCGACCGCCACGTCGCCGACCTCTTGCAGTCGGCCCTCAAGCACCGGGGCGACTGGAAGCGCGCCTTCAGGGAGTGGCCGCGGAACCCCGACTTCTATGCCTGCCGGGAGCGGCCGCTTTCAGAGCGGTTCCCGTGGGACCACTTCCAGGTGGGCACCAAGCGTGAGCGCCTGGAGACCGAGTATCGTCGCGCCATGGGCGAATTGCCCGAGCGGGTGGTGAAGTGGAAGGCCTCACTCGCATGACCAGTTCACCGATTCCCCGGTTCACCGATTCACCGATGCTCGTTCATGCCGACATTTTCGGGGACTCGATTCGGGTCATCCACGCCTTCGGCACCCGGCGGGGCGGGGTGAGCCGGGCCCCCTACGCAACCCTCAATCTTGGGATGAGCGTCGGCGACGATCCCCAGGCGGTCGAGGAGAACCGCCGCCGATTCTTCGGGATGTTCGACCTTGAACCCTCGCAGGTGGTCCGGGTCAAGCAGGTGCACGGCGACGGGGTGTTGATCGTGGACGAATCGCTGGTTTCCCGCGAGGGATTCCCTCGCCTTCTCCTGGACGAGGCATACAAGTACGATGGCCTGGTCACGAACCTGCCCAACTTGGCCCTGGTGGTCACCACCGCCGACTGCCTGCCGCTCCTGATCCACGACCCGGTTCGCGGCGCGATCGCGGCCGTGCACGCGGGATGGCGGAGCACGGCGAAAGGCATCGCGGCTCGGGCGATCGAGACCATGGCCGCCGCCTACGGGACGGACCCTGGGGATTGCCGGGTGGCCATCGGTCCCGGCATCCGGCGGTGCTGCTACGAGGTGGACGCAGCGGTCACGGATGCCATGAGGGCCGCCCTGCCTACCTGGACAGAGCACACCGTAGCGACGCGGCCCGACCATTTTCACCTGGATCTTGCCGGGGTGAATCGGGCCATCCTCATGCGGGCGGGCGTCCGCCCGGACCGAATCGCTGATGTGGGATTGTGCACGGCCTGCCGGAGGGACCTCTTTTTCTCGCATCGGGCAGAGAAACCGCGAACCGGCCGCATGATGAATCTCATCTTTCTTATTGAGAGGCGAGAGCCAAAGAGCGTGAAACGTGAGGCGTGAAACGTAAGGGGACTCACGAATATGGAGGGGGAGACATGCTGATCAAGCGTGCGCCGATGTTCAAGGCGTCCGAGATAACCGACCCCAAGCTCTATTTCAACCGAAGAGAGTTCATCGCCGGGGCGGCGGCGCTGGCGCTCCTGCCGTGGGGGGCGCGAGGCAGCCGCGGCGCCTGCCGGCCCGCCTCTCAAGGCGACCCGGAACGAGACGTTCAGCGTCAAGGAAGCGGCGACGAAGTTCGAGAGTGCCACCACCTACAACAACTTCTACGAGTTCGGCCCGAACAAGGAAGATCCGGCCCGCCTCGCCCGCACCCTCAGGCTGCGGCCGTGGACGGTCCAAGTGGACGGCCACGTGGCCAAGCCGAAGACGTACGACATCGACGAACTGCTCAAACTCTCCCCGCCGGAGGAGCGGGTCTATCCCCTTCGCTGCGTGGAAGGCTGGTCCATGGTGATCCCCTGGATCGGGTTCCCGCTCAACTCGCTGCTCAAGCGGGTCGAACCCACCGGGCAAGCCAAGTTCGTCGAGTTTACGACGCTCCTCGATCCCGAGCAGTTCCCGGGGCAGAAGCCGAGCCTGTTCGGCCTCTCGGGCATCGAATGGCCGTACATCGAGGGGCTGCGGCTGGATGAGGCGATGCACCCGCTCACGCTCCTCACCTTCGGGATGTACGGACAGGTCCTGCCCAACCAGAACGGCGCACCCATCCGCGTGGTCGTGCCGTGGAAGTACGGGTTCAAGAGCGCAAAGTCCATCGTGCGCATCCGCCTGGTGAGCCAGGAGCCCAAGACGACTTGGGAGAAGGCCGCGCCGGACGAGTACGGTTTTTACTCCAATGTCAACCCCGAGGTGGATCATCCCCGCTGGAGCCAGGCCACCGAGCGCCGGATCGGCGAGTTCCTGCGGCGAAAGACGCTGAAGTTCAACGACTTCGGCGACCAGGTCGCCTCACTCTACGCGGGGATGGACCTGCGGAAGTACTACTAAGACAATGCAGAATGCGGAGTGCGGAATGGGGAATGGGCTGTCGCAGGTCGGCGTAAAGATTCCGCATTCCGCATTTGCCATTCCGCATCCTCTCTCGGTGTCTCTGTGTGATTCCCGATGAGCCGACGCACCCGATTCGCCCTCAAGACCGTCGTCTGGATCCTCTGCCTGCTTCCGCTGGCGGTCCTCGCCTACCGGGCAGCCATGGGGGACCTGAGCGCCAACCCCATCAGCTTCGTCACCAACTGGCTGGGGCAGTGGACATTTCGGCTCCTCCTGGCCAGCCTGGCGCTCACGCCCCTCCGCGTGCTGTTCGGGATCTCGTGGCAGATCAGCCTGCGGCGCCTGCTGGGGCTGTTCGCCTTCTTCTACGCGAGCCTGCATTTCTCCGTCTGGATCCTGCTGGATCATTTCTTTAACTGGGATCAGATGCTTGCCGACATCGTGAAGCGGCGGTACATCACCGTCGGCATGCTGGCGCTGGCGCTGCTCGTGCCTCTCGCCGTCACCTCGACGAGCAGGATGGTGAAACGTCTGGGTGGCACGAACTGGCGCCGCCTGCACCGGCTGGTGTACGTCATCGGCATGCTGGCGGCACTGCATTTCCTCTGGCTGGCCAAGAAGGGCCGGACCGATCAGTACCTCTATGCTGCCATCCTGGCGATGCTCCTGGGCATCCGGGTCTGGGACGCGCTCCACCGCGCTCTGCGGAGGCGCCGGGACGCGCACGCCGCAGGGACGTCCGCCTTGGTTCCGAGGTCGGGCTGAGGCGCGACCCCCGTTTCCTCTTCTCCCCCCACTACTGCCGGGAACAGTCCTCCGGGCTCCCCTGGCTGCGCGCAGGCGGCATCAGCCATTCTTCGTCCTCGATGCGGTAATCCGGGCTGCAGCATCGCATCTCGATGGGAATAGGCCAAGACCGGGGAATGTATGGCGCTTTCAACCTCACGAATGCTGCACTTGCCGGAGCGGGAGCGGTTGTGATAAACCGACACCGTCGGTTTGGGGGTGCGGCAGGGTCCCCGTGCCTGCCATCGGCAGGCCGCACCTGCGTTCTCCGGACAGCCCCCGCTGCCACGACAGGGGAGACCAGGGATGGAATACGTCAATCTCGGCAAGGCCGGACTCAAGGTATCCCGCATTTGCTTGGGCACGATGACTTTCGGCTCGCGGAAGTGGCGCGACTGGGTCCTGGACGAGGAGGAGGCCCGTCCCATCTTCCGGCGCGCGGTAGAGCTGGGCATCAATTTCTTCGACACGGCCGACGTGTATTCAGGTGGAGTCAGCGAGCAAATCACGGGCCGGGCCCTCAAGGAGCTGTTCGGGAGTCGTGACGAGTTCGTGGTGGCCACGAAGGTCCACCAACCCATGGGGGACAAGCCCAACCAGCAGGGCCTCTCGCGGAAGCACATCCTGGACGGGATAGACGCATCGCTCCGCCGGCTCGGCCTGGATCATGTGGACCTGTACCAGACCCACCGCTGGGATCCCCACACGCCCATCGAGGAAACGATGCAGGCCCTGCACGACGTGATCCGGGCGGGCAAGGCGCGCTACATCGGCGCCTCCAGCATGTACGCCTGGCAATTCGCCAAGGCCCTCTTCACCGCGGACCTGCACGGCTGGACGCGCTTCGTCTCGATGCAGAACCACTATAACCTGATCTATCGGGAAGAGGAGCGGGAGATGATCCCGTTCTGCGTGGACCAGGGGATCGGGGTCATCCCGTGGAGCCCGCTGGCCCGGGGATTCCTGATGGGCAATCGGACCCGCGAAAAGGGTGGCGAGACAACGCGGTCAAAGTCTGACGGCTTCGCCCACAGCATGTACTATCAGGACGTGGACTTCGAGATCGCAGGCCGCGTCGGTACACTGGCGGGCCGCCTGGCCATCCCGCAGGCGACGCTGGCCCTGGCGTGGATGCTGCACAAGCCCGGGCTCACCTGCCCCATCGTCGGGATGTCGAAGGTCCAGCACCTGGAGGAGGCGGTCGCCGCCGTTGGCGTCAAGCTGGGCCAGGAGGACATGGCCTCTCTCGAAGAACCCTACCGGCCCAAAAGAGTGCTGGGCTTCTAGTGTCCTGAGTCAGAGATTCGCAGCATAAATCAGCGGGCCTCGGGGTGCCCCGAGCGCGCCCGGCCACACCCAGCCTTGCGGCTGGGTACCCGGCCAGCCGGCGGGGCACCCATTGCGCTGGAGCCCTGCAATGGGTCATCGCCGTGGGGATACTGGCTGCAAGTGGTGGCGATGCTCGCGCGCCCCGGCGCGACGCGCCCGCACCCAGCATCTGCGCTGGGTACCACGGCCGCGGCGCCGGAGCAAGGCTGGCCGGTTCTCGACGAGGCCTGGCGCCCGGAGGGGTGACCCCGAGGGCCGCTCGAATTCCTCAACGGACTTCGGACTCGGGACACTAGCGGGCGGGGAAGGCGATGGCGGATTCCGCGATTTCGAATGTGACCGGATGGCGAGGATCAGGGCACGGGCCCGGCGGGGCCCGTGCCCCGCGTCACTCGGCCAGGTATTTGCGGTCCGAGGCCACACCGGGGCGCTGGTTGAGGAGTTTGGCGCCGCGACTGATGAAGACGGCGCCGGTGCGGGCCTGCTCCTTGATGCCGAAGGGGCGGAGCACCTCGAGTAGCTTGTCCAGCTTGTCCGGCTCGCCCGTCGCCTCCAGCATCAGGGTGGTCGTGGAGACATCCACGATGCGCGCCTTGAACAGGTCGGCGAGGCTGACCACTTCCTGCCGCGTCTTGGCGGTCACCCCCACCTTGACCAGCAACATCTCGTGGGCGAGCTGTTCCGCATCCGCGGTCACGTCCGCCACCTTCACCGCGCCGATGAGCTTGCGGAACTGCTTGGCCACCTGATCCAGCGCCGTGGTCTGGCCCTCCACGACGATGGTGATGCGGGTGAGCCCCGGCAGCTCGGACGCGCCGGCCGTGAAGCTCTCCACGTTGTAGCCGCGTCGGGCGAAAAGGTTCCCCATCCGGGCCAGCATGCCGGGCTCGTCCTGCACCAGCGCCACCAAGACGTGTCTCATGACTCCCGGGTCCTCCCCCTCGGATCCACCATGAAGTCGGCGTTGCTGGTCCCCGGCCGGACCATGGGATAGACGTTCTCGTCCCCGTCCACCTTGCAGTCCAAAAGGTACGGGCCGTCGGCCTCCCGCGCGGCGGCGAAGGCGGCTGGGAGCTCGGCCGTACGTTCCACGCGCCGGCCCGGGATGCCGAAGCTGGCGGCGAGCTGGACATAGTCAGGGCCGGTGATGGGCGTGCCGATGTAGCGGGCCCCGTGGAAAAGTTCCTGCCACTGGCGGACCATGCCCAGGTAGCCGTTGTTCATGATCACCATCTTGATGGGAAGCCGCTCCTGGGTGACGGTGGCCAGCTCCTGCAGGTTCATCTGGAAGCTGCCGTCGCCGACGACAACCCAGACCGGCTCCTTGGGATGGGCGACCTGCACACCCAGGGAGGCCGGCAGCGAGTAGCCCATTGTCCCCAGGCCGCCGGACGTGAAGAAGCTGTTCAGGCGCCGGAAGCGGTAGTATTGGGCCACCCACATCTGGTGCTGGCCGACGTCGCTCACGACGATGGCGTCTCCCCCCGTGGCCTGGTGGAGTGCCCGGATGACCTCCTGCGGGGGAAGGGGGCCCTGGCCGTGGACCTCCAGGGGATGGCGCTCGCGATACGTCTCGATCTGGGCCAGCCAGTCCCGATGGTCCAGCTCGGGTAGCGCCGCCGTCAGGGCCTCCAGGACGAGGCGGACGTCGCCGACCATCGGCTGGTACGCAGGGACGCGCTTGCCGATCTCGGCGGGGTCTATGTCCACGTGGAGCAGCTTGGCCTGGGGCGCAAAATGCGGCAGGCTTCCGGTGAACCGATCGTCCATGCGCATGCCCAGGGCGATGAGCAGGTCAGCGTTCTGCACGGCCAGGTTGGCCCAGGCCACGCCGTGCATCCCCGCCATGCCGAGGCAGAGGGGATGGTCCGCCGACAGTGCGCTCAGGCCGAGGAGGGTGCTCACCACCGGGGCGTTGATCCGCTCGGCGAAAAGCCGCAACTCCTCCCAAGCCGTGGCGACGTGGATGCCGTGTCCGGCGAGCACCACGGGACGCTTGGCGTCGGCGATCAATTGCGCGGCACGCTGGATCTGGTAGGGCGCGGAGCGCACGACCGGGCGGTAGCCCGGGCGTGAGACCCGCTCCGGGTAGTGGAACTCGCAGGGGGCGGTGAGGATGTCCCGGGGAACGTCCACCAGTACCGGACCCGGGCGGCCGGTCCGGGCCAGGAAGAAGGCCTCGCGCAGGATCCGCGCCAGGTCCCGGCCCTGCCGCACGAGGTAGTTGTGCTTGGTGATGGGCAGGGTGATGCCGGTGATGTTGATCTCCTGGAAGGCATCGGTGCCGATCACCGAGTCGGCGACCTGCGCCGTCAGGGCCACGATCGGGACGGAGTCCATGATGGCTGTGGCGATCCCGGTGACCAGATTGGTGGCGCCCGGCCCGGAGGTGGCGACGCAGACCCCGACCTTGCCGGTGGCGCGGGCATAGCCGTCCGCCGCGTGGGCGGCGGCCTGCTCGTGCCGCACCAGGACGTGGTGGATCTGCGGGTATTTGCCGAGGGCGTCGAACATCGGCAGGGCGGCGCCGCCCGGAAAGCCCCAGATGACGTCCACCCCCTCGCGGATGACGCATTCCCAAAGGACTTCGGCACCGGTGTATTTCATGATTGGATGCTGCCCTTCCTCCTTCGATCCCCCACGACTGCCCAGGGGGAGACCCGAGATGTCACCTCCTGCGCCGGCCGCGGAACAGCAGGACCTCGCCGACTCGACTGTGGCGACGGGGACAATACCAGCAGCCGCCAGGCCGGTCAAGACGCTTTTGCTCGACGGCCCATTTACCGTTGACACGTGTCAGCCCCTTGGCTAAGCTCCCGCTCGATCCTCCCGGTGCCTTATTTCGATTCCCCGGGAGCTCCGTCCCGTCAGATCTCCTACCGAACAGAATAGGCCCTCGGGCTTTTGAGTCAGCCGGCTCACCGGAACCGCACGCCGGGTCTCTCCCGATTCCGCCCCGAGGAACCCAGGGGTGTTATGCGGAAACCATGTAAGCGCAGTTGGGCTGCTTCGAGAGAAAACGACGGAGGCTTGCAATGGAACAGTCGGTGGGTATCGGTGTGATCGGCGACTTCGATCCTCAATTTGTCTCCCACGTTTCGACGAATGCCGCGCTCCACCATGCAGCCGCGACGCTGGGCTTGACGTTGAACGTGCAGTGGGTGCCGACACCGGAACTCGATCAAGACTCGGCCCCGGTACGGCTCAGTCCGTTCCACGGGGTTTTGTGTTCACCGGGGAGCCCCTACCGGAGCATGACTGGCGCCCTCGCCGGTATCACTTTCGCCAGGCAGCACGGACGGCCGTTCTTTGCAACGTGAGGCGGGTTTCAACATACTCTGGTAGAGTATGCGCGAAACGTCCTTGGAATCCCCGACGCGGAGCACGGGGAAACATCGCCAGAGGCATTACTTCTTCTGATCAGCCGCCTGGAGTGCGCAGTTGCAGGGCAGAGGCGTAGCGTGCGACTTCTCCCGGGAACGATCACCGCCAGAGGCTATGGCAGCCAAGAATCTGCCGAAGAGTTCCGCTGTAACTTCGGCTTGAACCCGGAATACCGGGAACAAGTTGAGAACGGCGGCCTTCAGGTGACGGGTCTTGATGAAAACGGGGAGGTGCGGATTGTGGAACTCCGGGGTCACCCGTTCTTTGTGGCCACGCTGTTCTTGCCTCAGCTTTCGTCCCATCCGGGGGCGTCGCATCCTCTCTTCCTTGCATTTCTCAAGGCTGCCGCGGCCTTTCGTCCGGCCCGTGCCTCCTGGATCGGGGCAGCCTAGCCGGCAGCTAGAAAGGTACCGGAGGGCCCCTGGAAGTTAACCGATTGATTTCGTTCTTGCCAAGGGGCGCCTCGGCCTCGCCTGGACAGGGGACGTCGCATCGTATGTATTTTTCGATAAAGAGAACAAGGAAGCAACGTCCCCTCGGCAAGGGATGCACTGCCTCCTCTTCTCTAGTCCCCTGACCCACTAGGCCCGGTGTCAAGCAATTCCTCTGCATACGTCATCCCGCCGTTCGGCCTGCGGCGCGAAGCCGGCCAGTGTGTGACAATCGTTCGGAATCTGTGATAGCATGCCGCGACCCAACACCTCGTGGAGGGTTTCAATGCCTGAGCGAGATCTGTGCTTCACGCCGGCAACCGAACTGGTAAAGCTGTACCGGGCGCGGAAGGTGTCGCCCTTGGAGGTGACGCAGGCCGTCCTGGCGCGGGTTGATCAGGTTAATCCCCAGGTCAACGCCTACGTGACGATCGCGCGGGAATCTGCGCTCAAGGCGGCGCGGGCGGCGACCAGGGCGCTCAGGCGGGGGGCGAAGCTCCCGCCGCTTCACGGTGTGCCGGTCTCCATCAAGGACCTCGAGCCCACCAAGGGCATCCGGACGACCTGGGGCTCGAAGATCTTCGAGCACCATGTCCCGGAGGAGGACGCGCTGATCGTGGAGCGCCTGAAGGCAGCCGGAGCCATCGTGGTGGGCAAAACCAACACGCCCGAGTTCGGCGCGGGCGCCAACACGTTCAACGCGGTCTTCGGTGCCACCCGCAATCCCTGGAACTTGGCCCTCACCTGCGGCGGGTCGAGCGGCGGCGCGGCCGTCGCCCTGGCGACGGGGATGGGACCGATCGCCCAGGGCTCCGATCTTGGCGGTTCGTTGCGAATTCCCGCTGCCTTCTGCGGCGTCGTCGGCTTCCGAACGACGCCCGGGCTTGTGCCGGATTACCCGAAGGAGTTGGCCTGGGACTCCCTGTCCGTCGTCGGTCCCATGGCGAGGACAGTCGTGGACACGGCGTTGATGCTTTCGGTAATGGCGGGTCCCGACGATATGGCGCCACTCTCGTACGCCGTAGATACCCGGGAGTTCCTGAAGGCCGTCAGGAATCCGTCGGTGAAAGGCTGGCGGGTGGCGTGGACGCCGGATCTGAACGGCCTGATCCCGGTGGATGCGCAGGTGGCCAACGTCGCGGAGGATGCCATAAGGGTCTTCAGGTCGCTCGGCGCCAAGGTCGAGGCCGCCTGCCCGGACTTCAGCGAGGTGAACGAGATTGTCCTGGCGACCCGCGGGCTTTCCATGGTGGCGCTGCACGCCGACAAGCTTGCCCAATGGAAAGGTGAGATGCAGAAGGGGCTGGTCTGGAACATCGAGCAGGGCCTGCGGCTCACGCCCCAGGAGATTGCTCGAGGAGAAAAGCTGCGCACGGCGCTCTGGCACCGGGTGCGGACATTCATGGAGACACGCGACCTCTTGATCCTGCCGACGGTGGCGGTGCCGCCATTTCCGGTGGAGCAGCCGTACCCCACCGAGATCAACGGGAAGCCGCTGGACAATTACACGCAGTGGTTTTTCCTCACGTACGGCGTCAGTGTGACGGGCCTCCCGGCGATTTCCGTTCCCTGCGGTTTCACGCAAGGAGGCCTGCCGGTCGGACTGCAGATCGTCGGTCGGCGGCGGCAAGAGGCGGCGGTCCTCACCGCGGCGGCGGCGTTCGAGGCCGCAGCCCCATGGGAGGAGTGCATCCCGCCGGTGGTGAGCGGCAGAGCCTAGAGCTGAGAGCCACGAGCCGAGAACCGCCAGCCGCGCCTGAGGCGGATTTGCGGGGCGATTTCTGCTTGACAGCGATGACGGATTGGAGAAAACTAATTGGCGTTAGCGTTACCAGGGGTCTCGCGGTCCGCGCCGTGTACGGCGAGGCCGTGGGCGAGGGAGTTGGGCGCTGTGGAAGAGGGGTGTGCAACGGTCAGAATCTTGCTGTGGGCGTGCGACAGTCATCCGGGACCCTTTGGACGGGAGAGGGCAGGAGGAACGCCATGAGACGCATGCTGGTACTGGGGCTCGCCTTGGCGGTGACGATCCTGGGCGCGGGGGTTGCATCGGCCGCTGACCTCACGATCTATGCCGCGCTCGACAAGAAAACCATCGAGGAGATCGCCGATGCCTTCAAGCAGGCCACAGGCCTGACCGCGGAGATTGCCCTGCAGATCGAGCAAGCGGGGACGATCGCCTCCCGGATCCAGACCGAAGCGTCGAACCCCCGGGCGGACATCTTCATCGGGGGCAACACCTCCATCCACGACGGTGTGGCCCAGAGTGGTTTCCTGGCCAAGTACGTCTCGCCGGAGGTGGCGCGGGCCAAGATCGAACCGAAGTACATGGATCCCAATGGCTTCTGGAGCGGCTGGTACCTGGGCGCCCTGGCCATCCCGGTGAACGAGAAGCGGTTCCAGGCCGAGCTGGCGCCCAAGGGTCTCAAGCTGCCTGCCACCTGGGATGACCTTTTGAACCCGGCCTACAAGGGAGAGATCATCGGGGCGAACCCCGCCACCACGGGAGGCGCGGTGATCTTCGTGGCGACCCAGATCTTCCGCCTGGGGAGCGAGGAGAAGGGGTTCCAGTACATCGCGGACCTGCACAAGAATGTGACCCAGTATACGCCCGGCGCGAATGGGTCGATCCCCCTGGTCGCGCAGGGACAGGCCATCGCCGGCATCGCCTGGGGCCATGACCTGATCCGGCAGAAGAAGGCCGAGAACCTGCCGGTGGCCGTCATCTTCCCCAAGGACGACGGGTACGAGATCGGCGCCGTCTCCATCATCAAGGGGGCGCCGCATCTTTCCGCGGCGCAGAAGTTCGTGGACTTCATCCTGACGCCCAAGCCCATGGAGATCAACGCCCGGAATGGCCTGCGCTACCCGGTGCGCGGCGGCGTCACGATGCCCGAGGGCGTGCCGCCCTTCGAGAATCTCCAGTTCGTGAACTACGATCAGGCCAAGGTGAACGCCAACCTGCACGCCTGGTTGGAGCGCTGGACCCAGATCACTGGCAAATAGTTCGACCGATGGAGAATCGTCTGCGCGAAGGGCCCGGGGGTAATCCCCGGGCCTTTCGCTCGTGCGGGATCGGCCGATGAAACGGCTGCTGCGGGAGCCCTTGCTCCTCGCTACCATCCTCACCATCTTCGCCGCCCTGGGTCTGTTTGTCATCTATCCGGTCCTGCGGGTTCTCTTCTATCCCGGCCTGCGAGATTTCCTCGCGCTGCCAGGCAACGAGCGGTACGTCACCGCAACGTTGCACACGTGCGTCATCGTGATCCTCTCCACGTCCAGCGCGACAGCGGTTGGATTCCTGTTCGCGTACACCTTCACCCGAACCACCGTGCCGTGGAAGGGCCTGTTCCGGGGCATCGCCATCCTCCCCCTCTTCTCTCCCCCCTTCATGATCGCCTTCAGCTACATCCTGATGTTCGGGCGCAATGGTCTCGTCACCTACACCCTGCTGGGGACGCGGTACAACATCATCGGGTGGCACGGCCTGTGGCTCTCGCAGACCATCGCCTTCTTCCCCATCGCTGCCCTGGTGATGGAGGGGGTGCTGCAGTCCATCGCTCCCTCGCTGGAATATGCGGCCCGGAATCTCGGCGCCAGCGGCTGGCGACTCTTCCGGACCGTGATCCTCCCCCTGGCCCGCCCGGGGGTGGCCGGGGCGGCGCTCCTGGTGGCGATCTACGTCCTGGCTGACTTTGGCAATCCGGTCATGATCGCCGGCCACTACACGGTCCTACCGACCGAGGCCTGGGCCCGCATTTCGGGCTGGGGAGACGTAACCGGGGCGGCGGTCCTCTCCTCCGTCATGCTGATCCCGGCCTTCGGTCTGTTCCTCGCCCAGCGGTACTGGGTCGGGCGCCGGCAGTACATCACCATCACGGGCAAGGTGGTCCTTCTCACCCCGCCCCCGACCCCCTGGTACGTCCGCTGGCCCCTCTTCGCCTTCTGCACGCTGGTCTCGCTCCTGATCCTGTGTGTCTTCCTCGGCCTTCTGGCGGGCGCATTCAGCCGGGGCTGGGGCTTCGACTACACGCCGACGCTGAAGCACTGGCAGGATGTCCTGGCCAATGGCCGCGCCCTGATCAACAGCCTGGTCTTCGCCGCGGTCGCCGCGACCGTCAGCTCGCTCCTGGCCATCCTGGCGTCCTACCTGGTGTCGCGAAAAACGTTTCCCGGCCGGGCCCTCCTGGATTTCGTGGCCATCCTGCCGGCGGCCATCCCCGGCGTCGTCTTCGGCATCGGCTACTCCCTGGCCTTCAACGCGCCGCCGCTGGACCTGTACGGGACGGCGGCGATCATCATCCTTAGCCTGATGTTCTGGAATATCCCCATGGGGTACCAGACGGGGATCGGGCGGCTCAAGCAGATTGCCCCCTCCCTCGGCGAGGCGGCCTCCAACCTGGGCGCGGGATCCCTGAAGACCTTCTGGGATGTCGAGCTCCCTCTTCTCAAGTCCTCGCTGGTCTCGGCGTTCGTGGTGTCCTTCATCCGGGCCGTCACCACGCTCTCCGTGATCGTTTTCCTGGTGACGAACCGGAACGCGGTGGCCACGTTCACCATCCTGAACCTGGCCAATGATGGCTATCGGGGCGCAGCCGCGGCGCTGACCACGGCGCTCTTGATCCTGACGTGCATCGTCCTGGCGCTCTCCCGGCTGCTGTTCGGCCGAAACGTGGAGCTTTTCCGGATATGAACGACGCATTGGTGCATATCGCCATCCGGCACCTGACCAAGCGGTTCGGAGCGGTCACGGCGGTGCGGGACGTCTCGCTGGAGATCATCCGGGGCAGCTTCACGACGCTGCTCGGCCCCAGCGGCTGCGGCAAGACGACGATCCTCCGGACGCTGGCCGGCTTCTACGAGGCCGATCAAGGCGACATCTTCTTCGGCGAGCGCCGGATGAACGACGTCCCATCGCATCACCGGCATGCCGCCATGGTGTTCCAGGACTACGCCCTGTTCCCGCACATGACGGTGTTCGAGAACGTGGCCTATGGGCTGAAGATCGGCGGCGTGCGAGGAGAAGAACTTCGCAAGAGAGTGGAGCGGGTCCTGGACGACATGGGACTGGCCGGCCTGGGGGACCGGATGCCGGGGATGATCAGCGGCGGCCAGCAGCAGCGCGTGGCCCTGGCGCGGGCGCTGGTCATGGAGCCGGAGATCCTGCTGCTGGACGAGCCGCTCTCCAACCTGGATGCCAAGCTGCGCGTCACGATCCGGGCCGAGCTGCGCCAGATCCAGCGGCGGGTCGGCATCACCACCGTCTACGTCACCCACGACCAGGAGGAGGCGTTAGCCATCTCCGACCGGATCGCCGTGATGCACCAGGGGGAAGTGGTCCAGTACGGGACGCCCTGGGAGATCTACTACACCCCCCAGAGCGTCTTCGTGGCCGATTTCGTCGGGACGGCTAATTTCCTCCGGGGACGGATCCGTGAAGCCGAGGCACAGTGGTTCACGCTGGAGTTCGGAGGCAGGGTGATCCGGGTGGAGTCGCCGGGGCAAGGCCTCCGGCCTGGGGAGGAGGCGGTCCTGAATATCCGGCCGGAGGCGATCCAGATCGCCAGCATGCCGCCGGCCGATCCGGGGTCGAACGTCCTGGAAGGTGTGGTCCGGACGCACACCTTCGTCGGGCAATGGGTTCGCTACTGGGTTGATGTCACGCTCCAACCGGAGGCTGTCCCATACGAGTTCGTCGTGGACGTTCCCGATCCCCGGGAAAGGGGGATTTTGGAGGGGCGGGTCTTCCTTGGCCTGGATCCCCGGAAGATCCACCACCTGCAGGGCGCGTGAATGCACGGAGAGCCGAGAGCCGAGATGGCAACCGGGCGCTCCGGCAGTCTGGCAATCTGGGGATCCTGGTTGCCGGATTGCCGGGTTGCCTGATTGCCGTCCTTGAGGGCGGGGAATCTTGCCCTGGGTGATCAAACGTGGTAAGGTGCGCCACTCGAAGAGCCGAGGGCCGAGCCCGGAGCGCCGAGAGCCGAGCGCCGAGGGCGAATAGGGAGAAAGCGATGCGCAGCGATACGGTCAAGAAAGGATATGAGAGGGCCGGCCACCGGAGCCTGCTCCGCGCGGTCGGTCTCTCCGACGCGGATTTCAGCAAGCCATTCATCGGGGTGGCCAACTCCTATGTGGGAATCATCCCGGGCCACGTCCACCTGCAAGAGGTCGGCCGGATCGTCCGGGAGGCCATCCGGGAGGCCGGCGGTGTCCCCTTCGAGTTCAACACCATCGGCGTGGACGACGGGATCGCCATGGGACACGCCGGGATGCGCTTCTCCCTGCCCAGCCGCGAGCTGATCGCCGACGCCGTGGAGACGATGGCCCAGGCCCATTGCTTCGATGGATTGGTCCTGATCGGCAACTGCGACAAGATCGTCCCCGGCATGCTGATGGCCGCCATGCGGGTGAACATCCCCGCCATCTACGTCAGCGGCGGGCCCATGGCCGCGGGGAAGATGGCCGATGGCAGGGTGGTGGACCTGATCTCCGTTTTCGAGGCGGTGGGGGAGTTCTCGGCCGGCAAGATCGACGAGGCCGCCCTCCTCGAGCTGGAGCGGAAGGGCTGCCCCACCTGCGGCTCCTGCTCCGGGATGTTCACGGCCAATTCCATGAACTGTCTGGCCGAGGCGCTGGGCATGGCCCTCCCCGGCAACGGCACCATCCTGGCGGTGGACGAGAAGCGCAAGGAACTCTATCGCGCTGCGGCGCGGCAGATCATGAAGCTGGTGGAGATGGATCTCAAGCCGCGAGACATCGTGAACCGCGAGAGCATCGACAACGCCTTCTGCCTCGACATGGCCATGGGCGGCTCGACCAACACGGTTCTCCACACGCTGGCCATCGCTCACGAGGCGGGGGTGCCGTATTCCCTGGATCGGATCAACCAGCTCTCCGACCGGGTTCCCTATGTGTGCAAGGTGAGCCCGGCGGGCCATCATCACGTGGAGGACGTGGACAGGGCAGGTGGGATCAGTGCTATTCTTAAAAGGCTGTCGGAGCGGGGGGATCTCTTGAAGCTGGACCGGCCCACGGTGACGGGCCAGACGCTTTCCCAGAACATCCGGGGGGCGGCCGTCAAGGATGCGGATGTCATCCGCCCCCTGGACAGCCCCTATCGCACGACCGGGGGACTGGCCGTCCTCTTCGGGAACCTGGCCCCGGAGGGCGCGGTGATCAAGGCGGGCGGCGTGGCCCCCGAGATGATGCGGCACGAGGGGCCGGCCGTGATCTTCGAGTCGCAGGACGAGGCCCTGGCCGGGATCCTCGCCGGCAAGGTGAAGGCCGGCGACGTGGTGGTGATCCGCTACGAAGGTCCGCGAGGGGGCCCGGGCATGCAGGAGATGCTCTCGCCCACCTCGGCGATCGTGGGGCGGGGTCTGGGGAACTCGGTGTCGCTCATCACGGACGGCCGGTTCTCGGGCGGGACGCGCGGCGCGTGCATCGGCCACGTCTCGCCGGAGGCGGCCGCAGGCGGCCCCATCGGCCTGCTCCGGCCGGGCGATCGGATCCGGATCGACATCGACAAGCGACTCCTGGAAGTGGACCTCACGGAGGCCGAACTGAAGGCGCGACGCGCCGCCTGGAAGGCGCCGGAGCCACGGGCCAAGACAGGGTGGCTGCATCGCTATTCGAAGATGGTCACCTCGGGGAGTCAGGGGGCGGTGCTGCGGGCCGAGTAGCCGGGTGGAAGCACAGGCTGACACAGTAGGGGCGGGCCCCGACGTCGGGACCCGCCCTTTACTTTTTTGCCAGGCAAGTCAGGCTTGATTTCCGGGCGCTACTTGTGGCAGGGTATCACAACCTTCCCGTGCCGACCGCTGGCGGCCGGAGCGGGATGACCCCGGGAAATGCACGGGCTTTGGGAAGGGGGCCTGAACAGCGTGGGATTACAGCAGATCACTCCGAGGGGGGCCGGAAGGCACCGGCTCCTCATCTTCACCGCCCTGGCCCTGGCGTTCCGCCTGTCGGTGACCTGGGCCGGGACCACACCACCTCAGAGTGCGGCGATCCGGATCCTGGTGGTCAGGACCGAGACCGAGGCGCGGGCCGCGGTCGCTGACCTCAATGCGGGGTCGGCCTTCGAACGCCTCGTCCGCGAGCGCTCGATCGGCCCGGAGAAGGAGCGAGGAGGCTATCTCGGCCGGGTGAGTCCGGACAGCTTGTCGCCAGCGGTCCGGGCGGCCCTGGCGAAGACCCCGCCCGGGCGGGTCAGCCCGATCTTTCCGACGGAGGACGGGTTCGCGCTGATCCAGGTGTTGACGAGCCAGGAAGAGCAGGAATTGGAGGCGAGGATCCGCCAGGAGCCCGAGGCGAAGGAGCTTCTCAAGCGGGGAACGGATCTCGGTCGGGCGGGAGATCTGGAGGCGGCCGAAGCCGCTCTCCGGCGGGCCACGGAGCTGAACCCGGACCTCACGGACGCGCACTACAACCTGGCCATTATATACCGGAGGCGGCAGCAACCGGATGCGGCCATTACGGCAATGAAGCGCGTGATCCAGTTGCACCCCGAAGACTTCGACGCCCACCTGCGGCTCGGCGCCTGGCTGTTCGAGCGGGGCCAGTATGGGGAGTCCTGCGGTGAGTACGAGCGGGCGGCGACCCTGCGCATGGATTCCCGGGAGGCCTGGGTGGGGCTGGCGCGGAGCTATGAGGCCGCCGGGAGGACCCGCGCAGCGGTGGGCGCGTATCGGCGGGCGATCGCCCTTCTTGATTCCGACGACCCGGTGCTCGTCGGGGGCCTTTTCCGGACGGCCATGCAGGCGCAGGACGGCCCCACAGCCGTGGCGGCCGCGCGGAAGCTGAAGCCGTTTCGGCCCGGCCACGAAGGCTTCATGGTGCTGGGGGATGCCCTCCTCTTGAACGGAGAGGTTGACGCCGCCATCCAGGAGTATCAAAAGGCCGTCGCCCTGGCCCCGTCTTCGGCGGCGGCGCAGGCCGGGCTGGGATCCGCGTATGCCAAGGTGGGCCAGGCAGACGCAGCCGTGGAGCGCTTCCTGCAGGCCATGCAGTTGGATCCCGGCAATCCGATCTACTACCGGGTGCTGGCCCGCCTGTACGAGGGCCAAGGCCGTCTGGATCTCGCCATCGTGGCTCTCCGGGACGGGGTGGTCGCGGCCGGCGCGTTGTCGCGGAAACTGGAATCCGAGATGGCCGACGAGCTGGCCGCCCTCTACGACCGGGCCGGGATGGGCCGCGAGGCCGAGCTGGAGCGGCTCCGGGCGAAGTCGCTGCAGACCCCGTGAGGCCGTCGGCCTGACATTCTGAAGCCGAGGAGGTTGCATGCGCATTGATCCCCGGAAGTGTGTGGCCTGCGGGAATTGCCTGGCTGTCTGCCCCGTCAGCGCCATTTCCATTGACCCCGCTATCCGGCGGGCCACCGTGGACCGGGATGAGTGCGTGGAGTGTTATGCCTGTGAGAACCGGATGAGCAAGGAACATCTCAACCCGACCCTGGTTCGCGCCGTCCGGGGGTTCCTGAAGCTTCTCCGCATCCGCTTCGACCCGGAGCCGGATGTGTGCCCCACCTCTGCGTTCGCGCCCGAGGAGCTCCAGTGGCCGCGCAGCCTCCGCCGCGCCTTCAGCGACCCCTGCATCCCGCACGAGAGCACGGGGGTCTATGGTCGCGGGACGGAGGAGGTGAAGACCAACGACGTCACCAACCGCGTGGGATCCGGCGAGGTGGGTTTCACGGTGGAGTTCGGGCGGCCGGCCGTGGGAACGCGCTTCCGGGAGGTGCAGGCGATGACGATGGCCCTCGCCCGGATCGGCGCCGTCTTCGAGAAGAACAATCCGGTCACGGCGCTGATGGCGGATCCCGCCAGTGGGGCGATCAACCCCGAGGTCCTGGAGGAGAAGGTGCTCTCGGCCATTGTGGAGGTGCGGACGCCGCAGGCCATGCTGCCCCTCGTGCTCCGGACGGTGAAGGAGGTTTCGGCCACCCTGGACACCGTGGTCAGCGTGGGGGTCGCCGTCCGCTGCGACGGCGAGGGCGAGAATTCCGTGGAGGCGGTGCTGGCGGCCGAGGGCGTTCGTGCGTTCCGTGGGAAGACCAACCTGGGCCTCGGCCGCCTCACAAACCTGGAGACGGCGCGCGCCTGATCCTGCCCCCGGTCCGCTGGCGATGAGGAGCCCTAGATGACCAACACCCTCCACCGATACGGCAGCCCGGAAAGTTTCCAGGATGACTTCATCGTGTTCATGCGAAGCTCGAAGGGCCGGAACGAGATCGAGTCCGTTCCCAAGCTCAAGGCGTTTCTCCAGACCGCGCTGCGGCACCGGCCGGTGACGATCTCGCAATACCGGCGCGGCTCCACGGTCCGGCCCTCCGAGAATCTGAACCCGAGCGTGCACTGGCGGCGGCCGGTCCAGGACCTGACGCCCGAGCAAATCATCGAGGCGATCACCGAGGACCACACCGTGGCCGCCATCTTCGACACCGCGGAGGCGATGGAGGCCTTCCTGCGCGAGGTCAAGGCGGCCGACTGGGGCCTCTCGGTGAACGTGGCGGGCCTGACGGGCGAGACGCACGCCTGCGCCAAGCGCGCGGGCATCTGCCGGCACAGCGTGGAGTACTCGCTGGGATTTCAGGGGGCGCTGGACCGGCTGCCGGAGCGGCCGGTGCTGGAATTGTCCACCATGTGCGGCCACAGCATGGTGTCGCCGAATCTGGCCCGCAAGATGCTGGACCTGGTCCGTGAGGGGCGCCGGACGCCCGAGCAGGCCGCGGCCTACCTGGGCCGGTTCTGCTCGTGCGGCATCTTCAATCCCACCTGCGCCATCCGCCTGCTGGAGGCACCCGGGGGAGGGCGCCGATGACCGATGGGTCGCCCTGGCGGCGTCCCGCCCGTCCCGTTGCCAACCGCCAGGAGGTCGAAGCCTGGCGCGACCGCGCCTTCCGCCGCCTGCCGCAGCTCAAGGTCCGCGGAGAGAAGACCGCGCTCCAGTTCGTCAACGAGGTCGGCTTCTGTTTCACCCTGAGTGACTTCGACCTGCCGGTGGCCAGTCTGTACGTGGCGGTCTGCGGGCGCCGCCACCCTCGCCGGCCGAAGCACACCCACCACGATCCCGAGATCGGCCTGACCTGGGATCTGAAGGATCGCCTGCCGGCCAAGCGCCTGACCTATTACGGGAAGCTGGTCAAGGGAAAGCCGACGCTGGTGTCGCTCGACCTCTTGCCGGCGTTCTGCGCGTTGATCCGGGATGGCAAGGGCAGTGGCGATTACATCGTGGACTACCGCCATGGGCGGATGACCCGTGCGGCCGTGGCCATCCTGGAAGCCCTGCACGATAGGGGTCCCCTGGTCACGCCGGGGCTTCGCAAGGCCGTGGCGATGCGGGACCCGGACCGGACGGCCGACTTTGACCGGGCCATGGCCGAACTGCAACGGGGTCTCTGGATCGTCAAGGTGGAGGAAATCTACGATCCGGATTTCTACTACCGGTGGGACCTCCTGGACAATTGGCTGCCGGAGCCGGTTGGGGCGTCCCTGGATCTTCCACGGGAGGAAGCCGTGACGCGGCTCGTGGCGGCCTACCTCCGGAGCGCGGCCGCATCTCAAACGCGCTTCGTGGCGGGCCTGTTCAGCCTCGCCGCAGGCGAGGTCGAGGCCGCGCTCCGATCCTTGGAGGGGGAGGGACGGATCGCCCAGGAGCAGCGCATCAAGGGGCTGCCCGGGTCGTGGGTGGTCTGGAACGTGAACCGTGAAACGTGAAGAGACGTTCCTGGTTGGGGGTCTCTCACGTTTTACGTTTCACGTCTCACGGGGCCACGGCGGGTTAGGCTTGGGGGAGACATTGGCATGGACGATCTGGTGAAGGCGGTCCTGGCCTTTCGCGATGAGCGGGAGTGGAAGCCATTCCACAACCCCAAGGACTTGGCGATCTCCATCACGCTGGAGGCGGCCGAGCTGTTGGAACATTTCCAGTGGAAGAGTCCCGGCGAGGTGGAGGCGTTCCTGGCGACGGAGGAGAATCGAAAACGCCTGGGGGAGGAGATGGCGGACGTGTTGATTCTCCTGATCTCCCTGGCGGATGCCGCGGGCCTGGATCTTTTGGAGGCGGCCAGGGCCAAGCTGCGGCAGAATGCGTTGAAATATCCGGTGGAGCGCGCCAGAGGGACGGCGAAGAAATATGATGAGCTGGCTCCGTAGCCGGTGTCGCTGGGGCCTGGCGCTCGCGGTGGGAGTTGCCCTGGCGTCGGCCTGCGGTCGCGGGGTCCCGCTGGATGCGCAGGTGGATCGCCTGCTCGCGCAGAAGGAGAGCGCGCGGGCCCTCGATCTGGTCGTGGCGGCGCTCCAGAAGGAGCCCGAGGCCTGGCCGGTCCACGACCTCCGCGTCCGCGTGCTCCTCGCGGCCGGGCGGCCGGACGAGGCGCTCTCGGCCTATGCGGCCCGCTGGTCTTCCGGCGGTCCCGAGTCCCCCGCCCTGTTCCGCCACGTCGCCATCGCGCTCTTGAGAGAGGCGCTGGAGGGCGAGGACGGCCTGTTGCGCACCCGCGCGGCCGCGGCGTTGGGAGGCTTCGCGTCTCCCGACCTCTTGCCCGTCTTCCAGGCGGCCCTGAGGAATCCGGATCCCTCGGTCCGCGCCCTGGCTGTGCAGGGGGCAGGAACCATTCCGGGCGAGGAGGCCGGCCGGCTCGTGCGGGAGAGGCTGCCCGATCAGGAAGCCCTGGTCCGTGCTGTGGCTGCCAAGACGTTGACGGGTCGGGACGATGCCCAGACAAAAGCGGCATTGGAGCGGGCAATCCATGACCCCAGTCCTGAGGTCGCGGTCCGGGCCGTCGCGGCGCTGGCCCGGTCGGGAGAGGCGTCGGCATTCGCGCTGCTTCGCCAGCGTCTGCGGGATCCCGAGGATTCGATCCGGATGCAGGCGGCGGAGGCCCTGGGCCATCTCGGGAACCCGAAGGCCGCGCCCGACCTTCGCGCGCTCCTCTCGGACACGAACCCGTACGTGCAGGTGTCCGCGGCCGAAGCCCTGGCCCGCCTAGATGACGCCAGCGGGCGCGAGGCGCTGCGCAGGGCCCTGCGGCATCCCAACCGATCCGTGGCCCTGTACGCGGCGGAGGCCTTCGCGAACCTGGGGGATGCCACCGGCGCCCCGCGATTGATCGAGACGCTGACGTCCGGCGATGATCTCTCCGCCCGCCTCTACGCTGCCTGGACGCTGGCGCGGTTAGGCGACCTGCGCGGCGAGCTGGTCCTGGAGGAGCTCCTCCGCCACGGGGAGCCGCAGGTCCGCATGCAGGCCGAGCTGGACGCTGGGGCAGATGCAGGATGGCGCCGGGATCCCGGCGCTCCGACGGGCGGTGTCGGATGCCGCGCGGCCGGTGCGCCTCCAGGCGGCGTGGGCCCTGGCCGGGAAGCTGGCCGAGATCCAGGGCACGAGCCGGATCGGAGGCTGACAGGAGGGGTGGCCGGTGCGGGGAATCCGGCCAAGCTGCTGATGCCAATTCGGAATTCGAATTTCGAAATTCGAAATTGCAGAGAGGTGTTCTTCCTCGTGGTGGGATGCCTGCTCGTCGCCTCCTGCGCCCGCCCCCCGGTCCGCCCGGTGAGTCTCGGAGGGGGCGAGATCGGGCGGGCATCGTGGTACGGACCGGAATTCCACGGGCGGCGCACATCCAGCGGGGAGATCTATGACATGTACCAGCTCACCGCCGCCCACCGGGAGCTGCCCCTGGGGACGTGGGTCATGGTGACCAACCTGGACAACGGGCGATCGGTGGAGGTGCGCGTGAACGATCGCGGCCCGTTCGTCCCGGATCGAATCCTGGACGTCTCGTACGCGGCAGGGCGCCTCCTGGGGATGATCGGCCCCGGCGTCATCCCTGTCCGGGTGGTCGTGACCCGCCTTTCGGCCGGGGATGGGACCGAGCCGGTCGGAGCGAGGGTCCGGTACACGGTCCAGGCGGGTTCCTTCGTCTCCGAGGCGAATGCCAGGAGCCTGGAACGGGACCTGGCCGGCAGTTTTCCAGACGTGGAGGTGGTGCGCCGCGCCATCGGCGGCGATACCTACTTCCGCGTCCGGGTCGGCAACTTCGCCGGCCGGTCGGAGGCCATGGCCTTGGCCGAGCGGCTGGCGTCCCGCGGCCTCAGCGTCGTGATCATGGAGCGGGACCGGTAGCCCGAATGCGGATTGCGGAGCACCCAGAGGGTATTCGAATCCGGAATAAGCCTCAGCGTCGGGGTGCCGTTGCGGGATGCGGCCCTGGGCGGTACAGGGTGTGCAGAATCGGCATACTGCTGGCCGGCCGCGGATGGTCGAGCGTGCACGTTCGGCGCATGTCGGGAACCCATCCTGATCAGTTGAGGTCAGGCCCCTGCGCCCCTCGTCTGCCCTGTTCCTTCCGTGATGGCGCAACCTGCCGAATCTTCTGTCCTGGGTTCGAGACGACCGCTGGAGATTCTCCGGGATGGTGCGGCCCTTGAGGGTAGGCACGCCATACGCATCCCGTCCCGCTCGTGGCTCATGCCGGTGCGGTTTCAGTCCCCGCGTATGCCCGATGGAGGCCAGCGCCATCCACGCCGTGAGATCGCTTCGATCAAAGCCTGAGGGTATGGCTGAAGTCTTGCCGGCGGGGGAATTTCCGCTTGACACACTTTCCGGACCCGTGGTACGGTCCGTTGGCCCTCAGCGAAGAATTCACAAGTGCCCCTTGGCTTTCTCACCCGTTTCAGCGTGCCCTCGTGCGACTTCTTTGACGGGGGCCATCGTGTCCGCGTCCAGGGGGTGTTCAGCTTCCTTCGGGAATCTCTTGGGGAGCGCAAGGAGGCGGTGATGGCCAAGCGCTTTTACACGGTCCTCATCCTACCCGATGCGACCTCACCGGCAAGGAAGTTCCACATCAACAAGACCATCATCACGGTGGTGTCGTCCGTCACGGCGGTCTCCGTCCTCGCCTTGGCCTTCTTCCTGTACCAGTACGTGAACCTGAACGTCCGCATGCTGGAGCTGAAGCAACTCCGCCAGGAGGCGGGCGACCGGAACTTCCTGGCCGCCAAGGTGGGCCAGCTCGAGGGGGAGCTGACGCGGCTGCGCGATCTGGATCGCAAGCTTCGCGTGGTGGCCGGGCTGGAGGCCGGGGACGACCAGGCCGCCAGGACGGCGCAGGGCGGATCCGAGAGGCTCAGCCAGGCCGCGCTCCTGGATGCGGTGCGGAAGGGCACCGGCCACCTGGCGGACTGGGTGGGGCAGGATCTGGAGGCCCTGGGGAACGAGATCATCTCGCGCGAGAAGAGCTTCCGCGAGCTGAAGGACCTCCTGGAGGCGAAGCGCTCGGTGCTGGCCTCGACGCCGACCATCTGGCCGGTCCGGGGCCTGCTCACGGCCGGGTACGGCTACCGCGTGTCGCCCTTCACAGGGCAGCGGGAGATGCACGAAGGGCTAGACATCGCCGCCCAATACGGCACCCCCATCATGGCCACGGCCGATGGGGTCGTCTCCTTCGTCGGGCCCCTGGCCGCCTTTGGCAACGTGGTCTTCATCAACCACGGGCACGGGTTCACGACGTTCTACGCGCACACCAGCACCATCCCCGTGAAGGAAGGCCAACAGGTGAAGCGGGGGCAGGTCATCGCCTTCATTGGTACCTCGGGCCGGACGACCGGGCCGCACGTCCATTACGAGGTCCAAGTCAACGGCGCTGCGGTGAACCCCCTGAGGTACATCGTCGACCAGTCAGGGGTGAAGTATGCCAACGAGGGTGAGGTCGGCGGGCAGTCGTAGGCACTCAATCGGAATCCTCGCAGGAGCCCCGGGGCCGCGCCCCGGGGCTTCTTTTTTCTTCTCTGATCGCCTCAGATCCCCTCCGGCTCCTTCGAGGTGGAACGGTGAGGAATCGCCTCCTCCTCGGAAGGGGAGGCCGGGGCCCGATCGGGCGCTCCAAGCTCCCGGAATTGAATTGCTGCCCTCCGGTTTGTCTGTTACCATACGTCGGCCTGTCTCGATAGGTCCAAACGCATGGAAGGATATTGATGCTCAAGAACCTGATCCAGAAGATCGTCGGCACCAAGAACGAACGGGAACTGGCGCGCCTCCACCCGAGGGTCGAGGCCATCAACGCCCTCGAGCCCGAGGTGCAGCTTCTCCACGAGAAGGATTTCAAGGCCCGGACGGCCCGCCTTCGCGAGCACGTGGCCAAGGTGGCGGCCGAAGGGAACGGGGACGTCAAGGCCGTCCTGGACGAGATCCTGCCCGAGGCCTTTGCCCTCTGCCGGGAGGTGGCCCGACGGGTCCTGAACATGCGCCACTTCGACGTGCAGTTGGTCGGCGGCATGGTCCTGCACGAGGGGAAGATCGCCGAGATGGCCACGGGCGAGGGCAAGACCCTGGTGGCGACCCTGCCGGTGTACCTCAACGCCCTCACGTGCAAGGGAGTCCACGTCATCACGGTCAACGACTATCTGGCCAAGCGGGACACCCAGTGGATGGGACCCATCTACCACGCCCTGGGGCTCTCGGTGGGCGTCCTCCAGCATGAAGCGTCCTACCTGTTCGACCCTGCGGTGCGCGCGTCGGACATGCGCATGGCGAACCTCCGGCCCTGCACGCGGCAGGAGGCCTACCGGGCCGACGTCACGTACGGGACCAACAGCGAGTTCGGGTTCGATTACCTGCGGGACAACATGAAGTTCGGGGCGGCGGAGTTCGTCCAGCGCGAGGTCAACTACGGCATCGTGGACGAGGTGGATAACATCCTCATCGACGAGGCCCGGACCCCGCTGATCATCTCGGGCCCCTCGGAGGAGTCCACGGACAAGTACTACAGCATCGACCGGATCATCCCCCGCCTGAAGCGCGCGGCCACCATCACCACCGGCAAGCTGCACGAGATCGAGGCCACCGTCAGCGGCGACTACATCGTCGACGAGAAGGCGCGGACCGTCGCCCTGACCGAGGCCGGCGTCTTCACCGTGGAGAAGCTCTTGGGGGTGAAGAACCTCTACGACCCGGCCAACATCGATATCGTCCACCACGTCCAGCAGGGGCTCCGGGCCCACACGCTGTACAAGCGGGACGTGGACTACGTGGTGAAGGACGGCGAGGTCATCATCGTGGACGAGTTCACCGGCCGCCTGATGGCCGGCCGGCGGTGGAGCGACGGGCTGCACCAGGCGGTGGAGGCCAAGGAGAAGGTGAAGATCGAGCGGGAGAACCAGACCCTGGCCTCCATCACGATCCAGAACTACTTCCGCATGTACGGCAAGCTGGCGGGCATGACCGGGACGGCCGACACCGAGGCGGCGGAGTTCGCCCAAATCTACAACCTGGACGTCATGGTCATCCCCACCAACCGGCCGCTGGTCCGCCTGAACCAAAACGACGTCGTCTACAAGACCCAGAAGGAGAAGCTGAACGCCGCCGCCGACGAGATCGCGGAGCTGTACAAGATCGGCCGGCCGGTCCTGGTGGGCACGACGTCCATCGAGAAGTCGGAGGCGCTGTCGGCGCTGCTGAAGCGGCGGGGCATCCCCCACCAGGTCCTGAACGCCAAGCCGATGTACGCCGAGCGCGAAGCGGAGGTCGTGGCCCAGGCCGGGCGCCTCCAGGCGGTGACCATCTCCACCAACATGGCGGGGCGCGGGACGGACATCCTCCTGGGGGGCACTCCGAAGTTCCTGGCGGACGACCTCGTGCGCCGGGGGCAGGCGAGCCGGGAGGGGCTGGATCCGGCCGAGTACGAGAAGATCCTGGCCGAGGTCAGGGACATGCAGCGCTACGGCCTCCTCGAGACCGACGACCCCGAGAGTTACGCCGCGGCGCTCCTGCGGGCGCGAAAGCAGGCCGAGGCGGAGCACCAGAAGGTCGTCGAGCTGGGCGGGCTGCACATCCTGGGGACGGAGCGGCACGAGGCCCGGCGCATCGACAACCAGCTCCGCGGGCGCGCCGGCCGCCAGGGCGACCCCGGGTCCTCCCGGTTCTACCTCTCGCTGGAGGATGACCTGCTGCGCCTCTTCGCCCAGGAGCGCATCGCCAAGATCATGGACAAGCTGGGCATGCCGGAGGGGGAGCCGATCGAGCACCCCTGGGTGACCCGCGCCATCGAGACCGCCCAGAAGCGGGTGGAGGCCCACAACTTCGAGATCCGCAAGCACCTCCTCGAGTACGACGACGTGATGAACACCCAGCGCAAGATCATCTACGGCGAGCGCAAGCAGCTCCTGGAGGGCGAGGACATTCGGGAGGTCGTCGAGGGGATGTTGGAGGAGGCCCTGGACGAGATCCTGGACCTGTACGCGAGCGAGGACACCTACCCGGAAGAGTGGGACATGGTCGGCCTGGCGGAGGCCATGAAGCGCCAGTTCGACCTCCAGGTCTCCTGGACCAAGGAGGAGACCGAGCCCCTCACGCGGGCCCTCCTCAAGGATGATCTGCTTCAGAAGACCCAGGGCGCCTACCGGGCCAAGGAGGGCCAGGTTGGCGCCGACATGATGCGCTATCTGGAGCGCATGATGCTGCTCCAGGTGGTGGACTCGCAGTGGAAGGACCACCTGCTGGGCATGGACCACCTGAAAGAGGGGATCGGTCTCCGGGGCTACGGCCAGAAGGATCCGCTCGTCGAGTACAAGCGCGAGGGCTTCGAGCTGTTCGAGGGCATGGAGGCGCGCATCGCCAAGGAGACGGTCGAGCGTCTGATGAAGGTCCAGGTGGCCGTGGAGCCCGAGCGGGTGGCGCAGGCCATGGATCTCTCGGGGCTGCCGCTCACGCCGCCCGGGGACGGCCGGCGCCGCCGCGAGCGCGAGGCCACGCCCGGCCGGAGCCTCAAGCCGGCCGCCGCCTCGGCGATTACCGCCCCCCGCGCGAAGGTCGGGCGGAACGATCCCTGCCCCTGCGGCAGCGGCAAGAAGTACAAGAAGTGCTGCGGGGCGTAGCCGGCGAAACGGCGCGGGAGGCAGCATGCTGACGGTTGCGGGAATTCAAATGGCCTGCGGGATGGATCGGGACGAGAACTTCTCCAAGGCGCTGGATCTCGCCAAGATCGCCGTCGAGCGCGGCGCCAAGATCCTCTGCTTCGCCGAGTGCTTCGCCTGGCCCTGGTTCCCGCGCAAGGCGGCGGAGGCGAATCGCCAGTTGGCGGTGCCCATCCCCGGGCCCATGACCCGCTCGCTGCAACTGTTCGCCGAGGAGGCCCAGGTGGCCCTGGTCGCGCCCATCTTCGAGGCGGCGGACGATGCCGGCCACTACAACACCAGCCTGGTGATCGACGCCAGCGGCGCCATCCTCGGCACCTATCGCAAGAACCACATCCCCGATCTCCCCAACTATCAGGAGCGGTTCTATTTCCGGCCGGGGAATCTGGGGTTCCCCGTGTTCCGGACGCGCTTCGCGACCATCGGCGTGCAGATCTGCTGGGACAACTTCTTCCCGGAAGGGGCGCGGGCCCTGGCGCTGAAGGGGGCCGAGGTCATCCTGTGCCCGACGGCCTGCTCCACCTCGGGGGGTGTGCCCCGGTGGGAACGCGCGATCATGGGCCACGCCGTGTACAACTGCCTATACGCGATGCGGGTGAATCGGGTCGGCACCGAGGGGACGATGACCTTCCACGGGAGAAGCTTCTGTGTGGACCCCAACGGCGACTTCGTCACGGGGCCGGCCGGCGCCGATGAGGGGGTGATCTTGGCGGACCTGGACCTGGACCGGGTCGCACGCGTCCGCGAGGACTGGACCCACCTCCAGGATCGGCGACCGGGGATCTACCGAGACCTGCTGTAGTCTCTCTCTACCTCTCCCTACTTCTTCACGCCTTCCATCACCGCCTTGTAGGCCGCTTGACAACTATCCTGGAGCCAGGCGGTGTCGCCGCCGATGCACATGAAGCGGCAGCCGCGGCCGATCCACTTCTTGGCCGTCTCCACGTCGTAGGTGTGTAGACCGCAGGGGATGTTTTTCTTCTGGCAGATCTCGAGGACCTTGTCCACATGCTTCACCACCTCGGGGTGGCCGATGTCGCCGGGGATGCCCAGGGTCTGGGACATGTCGTTCGGGCCGATGAAGACGGCATCCGGGCCGGGCACCTCGAGTATGCTCTCGAGATTCTCCACCCCCTTCTTGGATTCGATCTGCAGGACGATCATGGTCTCCTGGTTCAGCTTGGGGGTCAGCTCGGAGCCTTTGTACTTCCCCCAGGAGGTGTGGACGTTGCGGAGGTTCATCCCGCGCTGCCCCATGGGGAAGTATTTGGTGGAATGGATGATGAACTCCGCCCGCTCCTTGGTCTCGGTGAGAGGGCAGAGGAGGCCGGTGGCGCCCAGGTCGAGGGTCTGGTATAGGCGCTGGGCCTCGGTGCAGGCGGGTACGCGCACGATGGTCGGGAGGTTGACGCCGCGGGCCGCAATGCAGAAGTCGGCCAGGTCCGGGGGGGTGAAGCTGCCGTGTTCGGCATCCAGGAAGACGTAGTCCCAGCCCGCGTTCTTCATCAGGACGGCGACCGCGGGCTGCCGCAGGTGGGTGATCATGGTACCGAGGACGACGCCGCCGGCCTTCAGGGTCTTCTTCACTTGGTTCTCCAGGATCATCGCATCCTCCGTGGGGGATTAAAGAGCCGAGAGCCACGAGCTGAGCGCCGAGCACTGAGCGTCGCGGGCCCAGATCACATGTAACGCATCACAAACAAAACGAAAGGGTAGCGCAGTGCGGGCGGAAAACAAGAAAAAAGGGCCAGAGGTATGAAACCCTGACCCTTCTTGGATGCACTCCTAAGAAGGGGACGTGGCATTATAGGTGGAATTGTACTGCCCTCAGGCCATGCGGAGCGGAAGAAGCTGCCCGTCCGTGGAGGAAACTGATCGACTGGTGGTGTCGGTAGGAAATAATACCTGTAATGCGACGTCCCCTCCAGTTTGACGGAAGGCCTGCCGGAGTTGGTTTGCCGAGGCCTATCCCCCGGGGCCGCCGCCGTTCACGTAGATGATCTGGCCCGTGATGAAGCTCGCCGCGTCGGAGACCAGGAACACGACGACGCTGGCAATCTCCTCCGGCTGGCCCGTCCGTCCCAGCGGGACCGAGCGGATGAAGGCTTCGGCTCGCTCCGGGCCCATTACTTTCAGGGACTCCTCGAGCATGTCCGTCCGGATGGGTCCGGGGGCGATGGCGTTCACGCGGATCCCATGCGGCCCCTCTTCCTTGGCGAGAATTCGCGTCAATACTTCCAGGCCCACCTTAGACACGGTGTAGGGACCGTTGCCGGCCGGGAGTCGTGGCTCACGTTGGAGGAGATGTTGACGATGTGGCCGCGGCGGCGCTCCCGCATCTGGGGAATCACCGCCTGGATGAGCCGGAGGGGACCGCTCAGGTTCACCCGGAGGAGCCGCTCCCACTCCTCCCACCGCACAGCGGCCAAGGGCACCCCTGGGAGGTGGACGCCCGCATTGTTCACCAGGACGTCAACCCGGCCGAAGGTGTCGAGCGCGGTGCGCACCAGCGCGTCCGCCTCCGTGGGCTGGCCCACATCCGCCCGGACAGCGACGGCCTCGCCGCCGGCCGCGCGGATCCTCTCCACGAGGCCGGCCGCCTGGTCCTCGCGATCCCGGTAACTCAGGACGATGCGATGGCCCGACGCGGCCAGGGCGGCAGCGATGGCCCGGCCGATCCCGCGGGATGCGCCGGTTACGATGGCAACACCTGGTACAGTAGGCATCGGCATCCCTCCTGTCATCAGCTCCGTCACATCTGTGTAAAGGGGGACCCAGCCGTTTGTGCGCTGCCAAGGTGGATCCCTCCTCTCGACGGTCCTCCATCACTCCCGAGCGATACGGCCCGCAACTCCCCGGCGTGTCCAAGCGCCGGCCGGGGGTGTTCGCCCAGCGCACCCTTAAGCTGGCGAGTTCGCCCCGCGCGCCGGAGGCAGTTTACGACAGGTTGTTCGATTCGCGCTATGCATTGCGCAACTTGTTCGCAGCGACCACGGCCCCGGTTGACAAGCAGGGGGTTGCCGAGCCCGGGACGACCTGGCTGCAACTGGAGACAATTGCCGCAAGTTGATGGATACCGCCGGGGGATTGGGGTAGGATATGTCCTGCCGTCCGGCTCTCTTGGATTCCGGCGGCGCGCACGTGTTTTCCGGATTGCCGCACTTACCTTGAGGACGAAAGGAGACCCCGCATGCAAATCGAAGACGCGATCCTCGGCCGTCGGAGTATTCGGGCGTTCCGTCCTGACCCGGTGCCACCCGCCGTCCTGCGGCAGATCGTGGAGGCGGCCCGGTGGACGCCGTCGGCCGCCAACACCCAGCCGTGGGAGTTCACGGTCGTCGGCGGCGAGCGTCTCCAGACGCTCCGACGTCGGCTTCGCGAGGCGGCCAAGGCCGACCCAGTCGGTAAGCCCGAGATGAGCTGGCCCCCGAATCTTCCCGAGCGATTCAAGGAACGCCGCGTGGCGGTGGGGAACACCGTGACCGAGGCACTCGGCATCGCGGCCGACGACAAGGCAAGGAAGGACGAGTGGACCCTTTTCGGGATCGGATTCTTCGACGCCCCCCAGGTCATCGTTCTCACCATGGAGCGGTGCTTTACGGAGCTGGGAGTGCTGGATTTGGGGGCGGTAGCCCTGGCACTGATGCTCCTGGCACACGGGAAGGGCCTCGGGACCTGCCCCCAGGCGGCCCCGCTCCGCTATCCTTGGCTCTTCCACGAGGTGCTGGGGATTCCGGAGACCAAGCGGGTCATGCTCGCCATCCCCGTCGGCTACCCGGTCACCGATGCGCCCGTGAACCGGTTCGCGCGGACGCGGGTTCCCGCCGATGAGCTCACCACGTGGTCGGGGATCGTGCCCGGGAAAGCCTAAGCCCGGATTTTTCACCGCAGAGATCGCCAAGATCGCAGAGACAGACACGATGAGTCCTTTCTTCGGGCAGGCTGGGGAAAAGCGTTCCGACTCTGAAGATCCGTTGTTCCTGGATCCTGAGCGAATATCTCGTCTTCCTCTGCGGCCTCGGCGGGCTCTGCGGTAAGGCTGAAACGTTTGGGCTAAATGACCCCGGGCCGGACGGTCCGGCCACCGGAATCGCCCTGTAAGGAGGACGCCATGAAGGCCATCGTCGATTTCTGCCTCGTACCCCTCGGGGTCGGGGTCTCCGTATCCAGTTACGTCGCGGCCTGCGAACAGATTCTCTCAGAGGCCGGTCTGAAGACCCAGCTCCACGCCTACGGGACCAACATCGAGGGGGAATGGGATACGGTGTTCACGGCGATCAAGCGCTGCCACGAGGTGGTTCACGCGATGGGGGCCCCGCGCATCTCGACCATCATCAAGCTCGGAACGCGGACCGACCGGGATCAAGGCATGGCCGACAAGGTGGCCAGCGTCCAGGCCAAGCTCGGAAAGAAGGAAAAAGCGAGCTGACCGCAGAGCACTGACCTGAGAGGATCCCCCGCGCGGCGGCTGGGGGCGTGGCAGCATCAGGTCCTGGCGCCGCCGCGGGACCCCGGAGGGGCGGGGGTCCGGCCGAGATCGATGATCTCCACCCGGTTGTTCGTCTCGGGGCGCTTCGCCGACGGCCCCTCGGTCAGCACCACGAGGTTCCCCTCGACCTCATGCGCCCGCAGCCACTCCCGGACGTAGGCGTTCCAGTCGTCCGGATGATCGGGCTCGTACACCGGGAACACCCCATAGGAGAACTGAAGCCGCTGGCACGTCGCTTCCTGGGAACTCACGGCCACGATCCACACCGGAAGCCTGAACCGGGTGATGCGCCTGGCGGTTTCCCCGCTGTGGGTGGGGACGAACACGGCAGCCGGCGCGATGTGCTCCAGGGTCGTCTCGACGCTCAGGGAGATCAGATCGGTGAGGCTCACCTGGTCTCTCTGATCGATCGCCTTCAGCGTCTCCCGGGCGGAATGGCTGGGTCGGCACGGCTCGATGGCCTCGGCGATGCTTGCCAGCATGGCCACGGCTTCCACGGGGTACTTGCCCATGGCCGACTCGCCCGACAGCATCACGCAGTCGGTGCCGTCCAGGATGGCGTTGGCCACGTCCGTCGCCTCGGCCCGGGTGGGCCGTCGGTTGGTGGTCATGGACTCCAGCATCTGGGTGGCCGTGATGACCGGCTTCCCCCGCAGGTTAGCCTGGCGCACGAGCGACTTCTGGACGATCGGGATCTGCTGGATGGGGATCTCCACGCCCAGATCTCCGCGGGCGACCATGATGCCGTCCGCCGCGTCGAGAATGGCCTCGATGTGGTCACGCGCCCGGGCACGCTCGATCTTGGCGATGACGAAGGGGCGGTACCCGAGGTCGGCTGCGGCCTTGCGCACGGCCGTAATATCGTCGCCGGACTCGACGAAGGACTGGCTGACCGCGTCCAGCCCCTGCTCCATCGCGAACTGCAGGCACGCGTGGTCGTGATCCGTGAAGGCACTGATGCCCAGATCAATTCCTGGCAGATTGAGGCCCTTGTGGGAGCGCAGCTCGCCGCCTACGACCACCTGGCAGGCGACCTCCGCCCCCTGCACCCTCACGACCTCGAGCTGGATGATGCCGTCGTTCAGATAGATCGTGTCCGTGGGCTTCACTACCTGCGGGAGGTGGGCGAAGGTCACCGAGGCCCGGCCGGCATCCCCGATCACCTCCTGCGTCGTCAGGACGAAGGTGTCCCCCGGTTTCAGCTCCACCGGCTCCTCGGCCAATTGGCCGATCCGGATCTTGGGGCCGGGGAGGTCGCCCATGATGGCCACCCGTCGCCCGGTCGCTTGCGCCGCGGCCCGGAGGCTCTGGATCACTTTCTTGTGGCCAGCGAAATCCCCGTGCGAGAAGTTGAGCCGGGCGACGTTCATGCCCGCCCGGATCATCTGTTCCATGACCGCCGGGGACTCGGACGCCGGCCCGATCGTGCACACGATCTTGGTCTTGTTGGCTGCGAGCGTCATGATTCCGTTCCTCCTGGCAGAGAGAGGAGTCGATGATTGCCCGGCGGGAGCTTATCAAAGACCCGCCGGAGATGCTAGTCATGTGTGTCGTAAGCCTGCCGACCTTCGCCCCGAGCCCGCCCCGTCGCATGTGACTTGGCGCGAGGGGTATTATGGTTTATAGTTCTCGTCCTGGGGAGGCGCGTGGCAGCGCCGGATGCGCGTCCCGTCCCGCAGCGGATCGGACGGGCAGTCGGGAGGATCGGGCTCTTGCATGGTCCGGAGGTCCTCGGGGCGGCCAAGCCCTGAGGTCGGCCGGGCCGCACACACGAAAGGTAGGGATGATGAAAGGAGAGAGAAGAATGCATAGGCTGTCGTGGATGGGTGCGGGCGTCCTCGCCGGCGTGCTGGCTGTCGCCACGCTGACCGGCGGCCCGGTGCCGGCGTATGCCGACGACCTGCAGGAGGCCAGGCAGCTGGTGGACAAGGCCCGACTCACGGTCGAAAGCTTCGTTGCGGATCCGGACATGGATGCGTTTCGCCGTCTGATCAAGGAAGCCAAGGGCGTGTATATCGCCCCGCAGGTCCTCCGGGGGGCCTTCATCATCGGCGTGTCCGGCGGGAGCGGGGTCTTGCTGGCGCGCGATGAGAAGACGAGCCAGTGGAGCGGGCCGGCCTTCTACACCATCGGGGCGGCGAGCCTCGGCCTGCAGGCCGGCGGCGATGCGTCGGAGGTGATCCTACTGGTGATGAGCGAGCGGGGCATCGCGGCCCTGCAAGCCAGCAGCGTGAAGCTCGGCGCGGACGTCGGGATCGCCGTGGGGCCCGTCGGGGCGGGCGCGTCGGCGTCCACCGCCAACCTGAGCGCGGACATCATCGCCTACACGCGGGCCAAGGGACTGTACGCCGGCATCTCGCTCGATGGGGCGGTGGTGGCGACCCGGGGCGCATTGAACAAGGCCTACTACGGCAAGGACGTCACCCCCATGGACATCCTCATTCGGGGGGCGGTGACGAACCCGCAGTCTGCCGAGCTCATCCAGGCGATCGCCAAGGTAGCCGCGCGGCAGTAACCTGTCGGAGCGAAGACATGTTGCCGGAGTGGGGCGCGTGCCAGCGGTGAAGGGCTCTCTCCCTTGGGGGAGCGGGGCGCCGGCGGGACGGCGTGTGGGGCGTACGGGGCGAGCCACGATGGGCCCTCAGGCGAGGGGGGCACACATCCGATGAATCAGACCGACGGTTCGTTCTACCCCCGGGTGTTCGCCCTCGCCGTCGCGGGCCTTCTCGCCTTTGCACTCTTCAGGATCCTCCAACCGTTCATCGGGTCCATCCTCTGGGGGCTCCTGCTGGCCTTCCTCCTGTTCCCGGTGAACGTGAAACTGCGGCGTGCCCTGGGTGGGCGCCGGAGCGCCGCGGCCATCGTCCTCACCCTCGCCGTAATCCTTCTCTTGGTAGGCCCGGCCGTGCTGCTGGCCGTTGCCTTCGCACGCCAGACCTCCGACTTGGTTGGCCAGGTGCAAAGGGCTGCCGTGCAGTACTGGATCGCCCGGCCGAGCGACCTCCTTCGAGCGCCGATCCTGGACCGGATCATCCGCTGGATCAAGGCGTTGGTGCCAGTCACGGCGGATCAGATTCAGGGGGGGATGCTGGAGGGAGCGAAGAGCCTGCTGCAACTGCTGGCCTCGATTGGCGGATCGTTCTTCGTCGGAGCCCTGGGCGCGGCCGTCGGCGTGGCCATGACGCTCCTCCTCCTCTTTTTCTTCCTGCGGGATGGGGAGGGGATGGCACAGAGGGTGTTGCTGCTGATCCCGCTGGATGCGGAGCGGAAGGCGCGCCTCGTCGAGCATCTCGCCGCCGTCACCCGGGCGGTGCTGCTGGGCGCGCTGCTGACGGCCACCGTCCAGGGCACGCTCGTCGGGATCGCCTTCGCCCTCGTTCGCCTGCCGTCGCCCCTGGTGTTCGGAGCCCTGGGCGCGGTCGCCTCGCTCGTGCCTCTGGTCGGGGCGTCGCTGGTGTGGGTGCCTGCCGCCGTGGTGCTTGGGGTGCAGGGCCGCTGGGCGGCGGGGTTGTTCCTGGCGGTCTGGGGTCTGGCCGTGGTCACATCCGCAGACAATCTCATCCGGCCCCGCTTCATCGCGGGTCGGGCCCAGATCTCGACGCTCCCGGTCCTGCTGGGCCTCGTGGGCGGGGTCGCGGCCTTCGGTCCCATCGGCATGGTCCTAGGGCCGGTCGTGATCGCCCTCGTCCTGGCCTTGCTTCGATTCGCCGAGGAGTCGCAGCAACAGGTCAGCCCACCCTAGCCCTGCTCCGAGAGAAACCTTGAACCGCCATGACGCTGAGGGAAAGAATTGGCGACTTGGCGGTTGAGAATTTCGGATTCGGGCTAGGAGCCGGTCCGGCGGAATTCGAAGTCGAGGCGGGGCTTCTCGGGAAGCCCCTGGGGGGCCACGACGACGCGGAGGCTCTTGTATCCGGGGGCCGGGCGGAGGAAGTATAGGAAGCCCTTCACCTCTGCACCCGGCAGGATGGGGCCCTCCGGCAGCGCCTGGGGAATGACGTCTCGGGTGTCGGCGCCGTAGCCGCCGAGGAGGATCCCCAGCCCCACCCCGGCCGAGGTCGAGCCGCCCGTGGGGCCCGAGACTCCCACCGAGGGCGATACGCCCACGCCCGAAGACCGTCCCCCCAGCAGGGTGACCACCTCGGACGGCGCCAAGGGGAGGTACTGCCGGTTCGCGTCGTCCAGCAAGACGAAGTCCGCCCGCGTGACGGCAACCGGGGCCGTCCCGGTGTTCGTGAGCATGATCAGGAAGGGGAGGACGTAATCCGGGAGGTTCCGAGGCCGCCCGTTCCATGCCTCGGCCTCGACGGAGACGCGGAGGGACGGCATCTCTTGCACGATGGCGCCGGTTCCGGTGCGCGTCTCTGGGCGAAGGGTCGGGCCGGCACAGGCCGCCATGAGAAAGAGTAGCGGAAGCGCGAACAGCGCTGGGCGACCTCCGGCTTTTCCCTTGACACGAAAGAGGCGCCCGAGTAGGTTCGTCGCCGCCGTGGAGGCCTCCGGACCCGGCGCGTTGCGGCTGGATGCTCCGCCGCCGGGCTGACCAGTCTTCCTGCCCTGGACAAGACGCATGGCCGAGATCATTCCGTTTTGCGCCCTACGCTACACCCCGCGGTTCGTCCCCGACCTGAAGCTCGTGGTGGCGCCGCCATACGACGTGATCTCTCCGGAGGCGCAGGAGCGCTATCACGCCAGGCATCCCCACAACGTCGTCCGGTTGATCCTGTCCAAAGAAGGCGAGGCCGGGGGGCCGGAGCATGACCGGTACGCCCGGGCCGCCCGGACCCTCCTTGCCTGGCAGGCAGAAGAGATCCTGGCCCGCGACCCGGCGCCAGGCATCTACGTCTCGGAGCAGGAATTCTCGCTCGGCGAGGGGCATCGCGTCCGGCGGCGCGGCTTCATGGCACTGGTGCGCCTGGCGCGCTACGACGAGAAGATCGTGTTCCCGCACGAGCGGACCTTCGCCAAGTACCGGGAGGACCGGCTGCGGCTCATGCGCGCCTGCCCCGCCAATCTGGATCCCGTCTTCGGCTTCTACCCGGGCCCCGACGGGCCCATCCAGGCCATCCTCGACCGCTGCATGGAGGCGGACCCCCAGGTCCAGCTCCTCGACGAGGATGACATCCGCCACCGGATGTGGATCCTCCGGGAGCCGGCCAGCGTGGCAGGGCTGATCCAGGCGTTCCGGGATAAGCCGATCGTCATCGCCGACGGCCATCACCGGTACGAGACGGCCCTGAGTTTTCGAGACGAGCGCCGGGCGAAGGAAACGGGAGCCTCCCAGGCCGCCCCGCCCCGCCTGCATGATTTCGTCCTCATGTATCTGGTGAGTGCGGATGACCCGGGCCTCGTCATCCTGCCGACGCATCGGGTGATCCGGCAGCGCCCGGTGGTGGCGCGGGAAGGGTTGCGGCGGGCCCTGGAGCGACACTTCCGGACGGAGGCCTTCCCGCTGGATCCGGGAAATCCGGTGATGTCCCTTCGCATCGCCCTGGCGGGCATTCACCGGCGGCGTCGCGACGCCGTCCTCTTCGGCCTGTATGCCGGGGACCACGAGCTTTTCGTGCTGGAGCTGGCCGACCCGACCGTCGTTCAGGATCTGGTGACGGCCGGCCACTCGCCAGAGTTTGCGCGGCTGGACGTGGCCGTCCTGCATCGCGTGGTGATCGAGGGGGTCCTAGGGATCCGGCCGACGGGGCAGGCGGATGACAGCATCTCCTACACCCGGGACGAGACGGTCGCCCTGACCGCGGTCGCGTCGGGGGAGGCGCACCTCGCGTTGTTCCAGAATCCGCCGCGGGTGGAGCAGGTCCAAGCCGTGGCCCTGGGCGGCGAGCGGATGCCCCAGAAATCCACCTTCTTCTATCCCAAGGTCTTGAGCGGGTTGGTGATCAATCCGCTCGACCCGCCCGACCACCGTCACTCCTGAGGCCCTCGTCGCACGGCGCCCCGCACCTCGCCGGGGGCATGCTTGCCTGGCGCATCGTCGGGTGCCCGGGCGGCGTCGTCCGGACCACCAGCCTGAGCGTGGGGAGCGGAGGGCCGCAATCTCCTCAGCTCCTCGATCGCGCGCTCGAGTTCCGCCAGGCGGTGGGTCAGGAACTGGAGGGCCTTGGCCACCGGGTCAGGCAGGTCGGTCATGTTGAGGTCCACGCCGTGCTCCACCCTCTTCCCGTCCCGGTGCGTGATGCGGCCGGGGATGCCGACCACCACCGAGTTGGGCGGGACCGCCTTCACCACCACCGACCCGGATCCGATCCGGCTGTTGTCTCCCACGGTGAAGGGGCCCAGCACCTTGGCCCCCGAGCCGATCACCACGTTGTCGCCGATGGTGGGATGGCGCTTGACTTTCTCCAGGCTGGTGCCGCCCAGGGTGACTCCCTGGTAGATTGTCACGTTCTCGCCGACCTCGGCCGTCTCGCCGATGACCACGCCCATGCCGTGATCGATGAACAGACCGGGTCCTAGACGAGCGCCGGGGTGGATCTCGATCCCGGTGAGGAACCGGTTGAGGTGAGAGAGGAAACGGCCGATGAATTTCAGGTGATGCTGCCAGCAGGCGTGGGCCAGGCGGTAGATCCAGACGGCGTGCAGACCTGGGTAGCACAACAGGACTTCCGCCAGGCTGCGGGCGGCCGGGTCGCGTTCGAAGACTGCGCGGATGTCACGACGGAGTGTGTTGAACATTCCCCTCTCCCACCCTGAGCGCGGGCCGTCCTACGAATGGGCGGTGATGCAGGCGTTCAACTCCTGCACCAGCTGGTCGGTATCCAGGCCGTGAAGGACCACGCCCCGCTCGACGTTGTCGTACTGGGCCGCCGAGCATCCCACGCAACCCACGCCGTACCGGCTGAAGACCTGGACTGTCTCCGGGAACTGCTGGACGACCTCCTCGATCGTCATGTCTTTGGTGATCTGCATCGTACCGCTCCTCTGGGTCAGGAGTGGCGGATCGCGCCGCGCCCGGGGCGAAGGGCAGGAGCTTGTGGCCTCCAATGGGTATGGACGTGCGCCCCCTCAGCGGGTCGGCGGCCCGATCCGGGAAGCATTCAACAGGTATCCGATGGTGTTCTTGACGAAGAGATCGCGGTCCGGCATCCCGGCGAACTCGTTCAGATCGAGGGCGATGCCGATGACGCGGCCGGCGCCCACGCTCAGCTCGGCGATCAGGGGATAGGGGTAGGAGCCGCCGCCGCTGGCGCCGGTCCCGGGCACACCGCCTGCGCCAGTCCCTCCCGTGACGCGGCCCGCCGCAGACCCGCCGCCGGCAGCCTGCAAGATCTCCGTGGCGTCCGCGCGCGGGTTCATGTCGTTGAGATTCCCGACGGTGATGAAGCTCACGCCCGCCAGGATCGGGTGGCCGGGCTGGATGGGCACCGGCGGCCGGAACGGTGTGAACCGCCAATCGCCGGCGGAGCGGATCTGGAATGGGAGGATGGAGGCCACGGCCTGGTACCCGCCGCTCCCGAAGGATTGGGATCCTCCGGTGATGAGGACCGCCCCACCCGCCGACACGTACTGCACCAGGCCCTGCTGGACTGGGTCGGGCAGCGCAGAAAAGGCGATGTTGGCCAACACGATGACGGAGAAGTCCTTGAGCTTGAACGTGTCCAGCGTCGCCTTCACCTCGGCGCCCGTGGCGGCCTGGATGCTCCTGGGATCCAGGAAGCCGGTTCTGCCCAGGGCGAGGATCATACGGGCTGACTGGGCCGCGGCCACACCGGGCAAGCATCCGAGGGCCAGAAGGAGTACGATTCCCACGACCAGTCGCGTGCGCATGTCATCTCTCCTCTTGTTCGCGTTCCTCCGTGGCGTCATGCACACTATACACACCCGGCAGGGCGAAGTAAAGGCTCACGGCCGCGGCGATTCTGTGCTGACCGTTGACGCCGGCCCATTTCGCGTCATGATTTTCGCATTGACTTTCCCGGGCGCGTGGGCTAGCGTAACGTTCGTTTCCCGCCCGAGGGCCTCATGCGTCCCGCAGTCAAGCTTGCTCGCGTCGCCTCGCTGCTCCGCCAGGCCTACGGCCCCCGCCGCCCGCTGCGCCGCCGCGACAATCCGCTGAACGCGCTGATCCACACGATCCTGTCGCAGAACACCAGCGACACGAACAGCGATCGGGCGTATGCGGCGCTGCGCCAGCGCTTCCCCGACTGGCAGGACGTGCACCGGACGCCGCTGCGGACGCTGATCTCGACCATTCGTTCGGGCGGGCTGGCCAACATCAAGGCGGTCCGGATCAAGGCGCTCCTGGAGGAGATCTGGGGGGAGCAGGGGCACTTCGACCTCAGCTTTCTCCGCGACCTGTCGGACGATGAAGTGCAGGCCTACCTCGCGCGCTTCAAGGGTATCGGCAGCAAGACCATCGCCTGCGTCCTGCTATTCGGCATGGGGCGGCCGGCATTCCCGGTGGACACCCACGTGTTTCGCGTCTCCCGCCGCCTCGGACTCGTGGATGGCCGGCAGACCCCCGAGAGGGCGCAAGAGTTCCTGGAATCGCGCATCCCACCCGACGATCGCCACGCTCTCCACCTGCACCTGGTCCAGCACGGGCGCCAGGTCTGCAAAGCCCAGCGCCCCCTGTGCGCCGAATGTGTGCTGGCCCGCGTGTGCGCCTCCGTGCGCGCGTGAGCCGCGGGACCGCACCGCCTCTCTGATCACGCTCATACCGTTGGACGCCGGGCGGAGCGCACGTATTCGGCTCTCGAAGGCTCGCGCGGGGATCACCGGCGTCCAGGGAGCGATTCCCCGTCGGCCCGTGGCTGGGCCGCGCTTTCGGAACGGAGTTGACACAGGTCGGTCAATCTGGTAGGAAGAGCGGCACGCGGGTATCGTCCAATGGTAGGGCACAGGCTTCCCAAGCCTGGGATGCGGGTTCGATCCCCGCTACCCGCTCCACGGATCCCGAGAGGGGCTTCGCGGCACACCGAAGCCCCTCGTCGTGTTTCCGGGGGACGCTCGGCAATGGCGCCGGTCGCGCGGGCCGGATCCCCGGACGAGGTCCCGATGGCCAGGGCGGAGGGGTGACGGGGGACCCGTGAGAGAGGAGCGCGGAAGTTTCACGGACGCAATCGCCGGCATCCTCCGCCGACGCGTCGCGCGGACAGCCGACCGGCCGGGCTTTCGGCAGGCGGCGGTCCTCCTGCCCCTCTACCAAAGCGAGGCGGGGCCGCATCTCGTCCTCACCAAACGGACGGAGCTGGTTCCAACCCACAAGCGGCAGATCAGCTTTCCCGGCGGTGGCTTCGAAGAGGCGGATGGCGATCTGCTGACCACGGCGCTGCGAGAGGCCCGGGAAGAGATCGGGCTCCGCCCAGAGGACGTGGAGATCGTCGGAACGCTGGACGACACGGTGACCGTGACGTCGCGGCACGTGGTCCGACCCTTCGTGGGGATCGTTCCCCATCCATACCCCTACCGCCTGGATCCATTCGAGATCGAACGGTTGATCCATCTCCCGATCTCAGCCTTGCTATCCGGCGCGCCGTTCCGGGAGGAGACCTGGGAGCGGGAGGGTGGGCCCGTCACCGTCTTCTTCTATGATCACGAGGGGGACACCGTCTGGGGGCTGACCGCGAGGATCTTGAAGCAGTTCATCGAGACGGTGGGCAACCCGCTTCGGGAGCGGGGGCTCCTGCATTTCGAGGGGCCATTTGCGAAGGGTGGGGCGTGACGCCGGTGCGCCTGATCGAGAGCTTGGCGGGGAGAAGAGACGGGGTTGTGTCGAGGCCTCAGGCGTGCGCCTGCCGCTTGGCCCGTTCCCGCAGGAGTGTCCCGAGGGGCCGCCGCTCGACCAGGGCGAATCCCTTGGCCTCGTCCCGGTACTCCCACCGCTCCAGGGCGAGGGGGTACAGGTTCAGCTGGAACCTGTTCCCGAATTCCGAGACCACCTGATTGATGATGGGGGCTGCCTCGCGCTCCTGGTACTGTCCAAAGAGGCTGAACCGAATCGTACGGGCCCCCTGGTTTACTGTGATGAAGGGATAATCGGCGTGGTACTCGTCCGGCTGGCAGACAAATCCGCCCGCCACCGGGTTGACAGGTCCCATGTTATCGAACAGGTATTCCATGATGGCAGTGACATCCCAGACACCCATTACCACATAGGAGACGCCGAAGCCGCGAGGATTCTCCCCCGGTGAGTCGGAGCCCTCTTGTGGCTGGACCCGGTAAATCTGCTTGCAGCGCATGCAGGCGACCAGGCTGCCAAAGGTGCCGTCACTCCGAACCTCGACGCTGAGGCGCGAACTGCACGTCGGGCAGTTTCCAACCAGCTGGGAGCGGTCCGGACTGACCGCAACCTGGACCATGCCTGCGATGAGGTGTTGTTTTGACCCCGGAGGCTTTATCATTGCTTCCTCGAATTGTGCCCGCACAGCAGAACCGTCATCTCTTAAGACGGCTTGGAGTGCAATTTAGTTTCATTGCAGGCGGCGTGCCAATGTCCAGTCCGTGAGAACGAGGCTGACCCCTTTGAGCCCAGGTGCATGTTCCTGCTAGGCAAAATCAATATCATAGGGCCTGACCCTGGAGGAAGCTCGGACCGGTGAGGCGTTTCACGATGCTCCCCATGCCGGCGAAAAAAGTCGCATTGCAGGCTTGCGGTGCCGTAAATCCGGCAATGTGTCAGGCTTCTATACGCGCCGGCCGAACAGGTCGAGACTTTCGCCGGTAGCGTCCAGTTTGCCGCTCGAGGCTCTCGGGAACTGGCGAACACGGTCTTTCGGAGAAGGAATGTTCAGGTTCCCTCCCGGCTTTTCGCTTGACACTTTCGTCGTTAGCATACTAGCGTCGCAGCATTGATCGAAGATCGGGCTGCGGTCTCCTTGAACGCTCCGGGTGGCGTTCGCCCTTTCCAGGAGACTCCCCCGCAGGAATTCATTCCAGCGCCATGACGAGCCTTGCGCCTTCTCCGGCCGGCCGACCTCTGGGACGGCTCCGAAACCCGCCGTCACGGATAGCGTTCGTGACCTCCACCCCGATGAACGTCGCGGGCGGAAGCGGCACCTACGTTGCGATCAGCCAGCTCGCCCGGGCCCTCGGTGAGCGGAATATTCGGGTGGAGATGCAGTTTCCGGCCTGGTGGTCACCCAGCTTCACCCTCAAACGCATCCTCTTCAATTTTTCCGCTGCCCCCCGCCTTCGGCGAGGCCGATACGACTGGGTCGTCGGCTTCGACCTGGACGGCTTTCACTACGGCCGGGTGAAGACCGCCCCGTACATCGCCAGCATCAAGGGAGTCATCGCCGACGAACTCACCAACGAGCGCGGGGCCGTCCGCGCGCTCCTCTCCGTCCAGGCGGCCTTCGAGCGATTGGCTGTCCGCCGGGCCGACGTCGTCGTGGCGACCAGCCAGTATTCCCGCAACCGGATCGTCGGGGCCTACGGCATCCCGGCGGGGAAGATCGTGATCGTCCCCGAGCCGATCGACCTCCGTTCGTGGGAAGAGGGAGTCGGGGAGGCTGCCAGGGCGCTGGCGAGTCCGCCGGCGATCCTGACCGTGGCCCACATGTATCCGCGGAAGAATCTCGGCGTACTCATGGAGGCCTACGCGCGCCTGCGGGATGCGGGTGTCCCCTTCCAGGGTTGGGTGGTGGGTGAGGGGCCCTGCCGGAATACGTGGGAGCGCCTCAAGGATTCTCTCGATCTCGGAGACTGGGTGACGTTCCTGGGGACGATCCCCCGTCGGGAGCTGGTGGACCGATACCGGCGCGCCGCCATCTTCTGTCTGCCCAGCCGGCAGGAGGGCTTCGGCATCGTCTTCCTCGAGGCCATGGCGTGCGGCAAGCCCGTGGTTGCAGTCCGCGCGGCTGCGGTTCCCGAGACAGTGGTGGACGGCGAGACGGGGCTCCTCGTGGATCGGGACGACCCGGAGGCCCTGGCGCAGGCGCTCTTCGCTCTCCTCTCGGACCCCGACCGCCGCCGTGCGGCGGGAGAGGCGGGTCGCCGCCGGGTCGAGCAATATCGCGCGGACCGGATCGCCGAGTCCTTCCTGCGGAGGGTGCAGGCCGGCCTGGATGGCCCACCGGAGTCCCAGCGCCGGACGCATCTGGCGCCGGAGGTCTCCCTGGCACCCGGTGGGCGTGACGCGGACACGGCAGGCGTACGAGGGATGCGATGATCCAACTCACAAAGCGGGTGGAGTTCTGCGCCGCCCACTACTACGCCAGCCCCGCCTGGAGCGCGGAGGAGAACCAGCGGGTGTTCGGACGGGACGGCAACCTCCACGGGCATAACTACGTCCTCGAAGTCACGATCCAGGGAGAGCCGTCACCGGAGACCGGGATGGTGATGGACCTCAAGGCCCTCAAAGACCTCATCGTCGAGGCGGTCGTGGATCGGTTCGATCACAAGCATCTCAACCAGGACGTCCCCTACTTCAAGGAGAAGGTTCCGACGCCCGAGAACCTCGCCGTGCTGATTTGGGAGCTCTTGGAGCCGCGGCTGGAGGGGCACCCGGGGCTCCAACTGCATCGGGTCCGCCTGCACGAGGACACCTCTTTCTTTGTGGACTACTATGGGGAGCGGAGCGCCAGCAATGAGTGAGCCGCGACCGGGCGGGGCGCCGGACACGCCGGTGGTCGAGGTCACGCGCGGCTGTCAGTTCTCGGCGGCCCACCGGTTGCACAGCGCCCGGTTCAGCGCGTCCGAGAATGCCCGCATCTACGGGCGGTGCAATAACATGAACGGCCACGGCCACAGCTACCGGCTGGAGGTGACGATCCGCGGGCCGGTGTCCCGGGCGACCGGCGAGATCGCAGACGGGCAGCGCCTGAATGAGATCGTCCAGAGAGAGGTCGTCCAGCGCTTCGACCGGAGGGACCTGGACGCCCTGATCGCCCCGGCGGATGGGCCCACCAGCACCACGGAGGTGTTGGCGGCATTGCTCTGGCGGATCCTGGACGGGGCGCTGCCGCCCGGTCGCCTGTGGCGCCTGCGGCTGGAGGAGACCCCCAACAACTTCTTCGAGCTGGATCGCGAGGGCGTGAAGCGGTCGGCCCGAACGATTTTCCCGATCCCGGCGGATCGGGGCCAGAAAGTGAGCCCGGCATGATCGAACATCTGATCAAGGACCTGTTGAAGGAACTCGGCGAAGACCCCTACCGGGAGGGCCTGGACAAGACCCCGGAGCGGGTGGCGAAGTCATTCGGCTATCTCACGTCTGGATATGGGAAGACCGTCGCCGAGATCCTGAACGGGGCGATCTTCACCGAGCCCTACGACGAGATGGTGGTGGTCAAGGACATCGAGGTGTACTCGCTCTGCGAGCACCATCTGCTGCCCTTCTTCGGGAAGGCGCACATCGCCTACCTGCCTGCGGGAAAGATCGTCGGCCTCAGCAAGCTGGCGCGCCTGGTGGACATGTTCGCGCGGCGCCTCCAGGTGCAGGAGCGGCTCACCACCCAGATCGCCGAGGCGCTGCAGGAGGTGCTACAGCCGGCCGGGGTGGGGGTCGTCATCGAGGCCTGTCACTTTTGCATGATGATGCGCGGTGTGGAGAAGCAGAACAGCCAGGCCATCACCTCGTGCATGCTGGGCGCGTTCCGCGATTGCCGAGAGACCCGCGAGGAATTCCTTCACCTGATCCGGCCGCACCAAGGTTGAGAGTGTGTGAAGAAATCGTCGCCGGGGCAACAGCCCAACCATAACCCGTTGATTCTCCGTGGGCGAAAATTGCCCTTGGCGCCGAGCCGCCGATATTTTCACACACTCTGACCGGGATGGCCGTGGCCGATTCCATCCCTGGATGTCTCGCCATCGTGTCGTCCGGTGATCTCCGAAGCGCAGGCTGTGACTTTTTCCCGGGGATCGGACCTTGACAGTCCCGCATTGCTCTGGTATCTAAAGCCACGGTTAGCAACGGAGGTAAAGCGCCGGCTTGAGATTATGAAAAGGCCCGCCGAAGCACGCCGCGCGGCGCCGGTTCTGATGGAAGCGCACGGAGACCCTGGGGCTTGCTTCCCCATCGGAGTCGCCGCCGATCTCCTCGGTGTCACGGAACAAACCCTTCGCCTGTACGAATCCCACGGCCTGGTGAAGCCCGCCCGACGGAACCGGGAACGGTACTACTGCGCCGGGGACGTCCAGTGGCTGGAGTGTCTGCGGCGCCTGATCCACACGGAGAAGGTGAGCATCGAGGGGGTCAAGCGCCTGCTCCGCTTCGCGCCCTGCTGGGAAATCATCGGGCTGCCGCAGGAGCTGCAGTGCAGCGCCTGTCCGGTGTTCCGGGAGCGCTCCGGCGGCCCGGTGGCGAACGGGGATTCGCGGTGGGCCGCGTCCGTCGAGTGAGCCCGCCCTGCGGTCGTGATGGAACGGAGAGTTCATGGGGGCACATCCTGTCGGTCCCGGCATGCCGGGCGGACCGGGTCAGGGAGGACGCGCCGTCCAGGCCCGTGATCCGGATGGGTGAGTGAATCTGCGGCAAGGAGCCGTGCATGCGAGTGAAGGGTGAGGAGGCAGCGGAGGTCATCCGGCGGGAACTGCAAGCCATCATGAAGCGGGGGAGCAAGATCACGGAGCGGGATCTCCTGCGGCTTTCGGCCCAGACCGGGATCGACTATTCCACCGTCCTCCGGATCCAGCAAGAGCTGTCGTAGTGATCGCCGGCGGGGGCGCGACGGAGGAGAACCCGCTGGTCACACAGAGGACGCGGCCGGATTGTCCGCGTCTCATTGTCTCTCTCCCGAGGTGGCGCGATGGGTGTCCCGGATCACCGGGCCAGTGCCCGGACAATCGGATCAGTCGCGTACGCGGTCCTCACGGTCAGCGACAGCCGGACCGAGGCCACCGATGAGTCGGGGCGACTCATCCAGCGGCTCTTCAACGAGGCCGGCCACCGCCTGGTGGACTACGAGGCGGTGAAGAACGAGCCCTGGCGAATCCAGGCCGCGCTGCGCCGGTTCCTGCAGGGCCCCGGCCAGTGCCTGGTGGTGACCGGCGGCACAGGGGCGGGCCGACGCGATCTGACCGTCGAGACAGTGACGCCCCTCCTGGAGAAAGTCCTGCCAGGGTTCGGCGAGCTGTTTCGCTGGTTGAGCTATGGAGAGATCGGCGCCGCGGCCGCCCTCAGCCGGGCCATCTGCGGCGTGAGTCAGGGGCGCGTGATCTGCTGCCTGCCGGGTTCCGAGGCAGCGGTGCGCCTGGGCCTCAGCAAGCTGCTCCTTCCGGAGTTGCCCCATCTCATCTGGGTGGTCAGCCGGTAAGAGGCCAGCGAGGGAAACACTCCCCGCCCTGGCGGGGAAGAAGGAGGAACGCGATGGCGGAGCAGGAGCGGAAACAGAAACGGACGGAGGGGCCGCCGTCGGGCGAGGGCGGGCAGCCGAGCGCCAAGGTCACGGAGAAGGGCAAGAAGCTGAAGGAGGACATGGACAAGCTGGTGGATGAGATCGACGACGTGCTGGAGGAGAACGCCGAGGAGTTCGTGAAGAGCTACGTCCAGCGCGGCGGCGAGTAGCCCCGCGAGCGGTTCGCGGGGCGTGGAGAGAGCGGATGCCGATCTACGAATTCATCTGTGACGAGTGCGCTCACGCCTTCGAGAAGCGCGTCGCCTCCAGCCGGAGCCGGGTCGCCTGCCCGAAGTGCGAGAGCCCGAAGGTCACCAAGCAGTTCTCCGCGTTCGCCTTCAAGGGCGAAGGGCGGTTCGTCGGATCCCGCGGCGGAAGTTGCGGCGGCTGCACCAGCAGCGGGTGAGGGACGTGCAGCCACTGATCCCCCGCGTGCCGGGGGAACCGAAACGACGACCCGCGCGTTGGGATGGCTGGGGGCACCCCAGCCATTCTCGTTTGTGGACCGGCCGCGGCCGGAGGATCTCCGCGGCGGCCTCCCGGGAAACGCGACGCGCCGAGGGCGATGCGAACGTCCCGAGGCGCGATTTCCGAGGGACAAAAAGACTTGACACCCCCCGAAAGCCGTTTAAGATACCTTGCATCATCGTGACAGCGCTCGACGTGATGCCGCGACTTGCCGCACCAGCGCGTGCCTGGGGCGGGATGTGGTTGTGTCGCTGGCGGAGGCCGGACGAGGATGGGTGATTCCGAAACCAAGCTGAACTCTCTGCGCAAGACGATGCGGAAGCTCTCGGGGCAACTGCCCAAGGGCGACGCTTTGTCTCAGCGGCAGATCGACCAATACGAAACGGACATCGATGGTCTGCAGGCGCAGGTCAAGGCGCTGGAAGAGGAGATGTTCCACCTGCGCCGGCGCCTGGAGCAGACGCCGAAGGAATTCGAGTTCCTCCGGACCAAGTTGAGCCAGTCGCGGGAACAACTCGAGCACGCCCACCAGCAGAACGAGCGCCTGGTGGCTGCCCTCCAACAGGCCAAGGAGCAGCTCGCCGCCCTGCGGGCCGAGGTGGACAAGCTGGCCGCCCCCCCGAATAGCTACGGGACGGTGCTCACCACCCACCCCGAGGGGACCGTGGACGTCTGGACAGCCGGCCGGAAGCTCAAGGTGACCGTGGCCCCCGGGGTGGAGGCCGCGCAGCTCTCCCGGGGCCAGGAGGTGGTCCTGAACGAGGCCTTGAACGTCGTGGCGGCCGGCACGGCCGACCCCCAGGGGGAGGTGGTCCGCCTGAAGGACCGGCTGGATGCCGCCCGGGTGGTGGTGGCCCTACGCGCCGACGAGGAGCGGGTGGTGGAGCTCAGCGCGGCCCTCCAGGACACGGGCCTCCAGGTGGGCGACCTCCTCCGCCTGGACGCCCGGGCCGGGGTCGTCCTGGAGCGGCTCCCCAAGGCCGAGGTGGAGGAGCTGGTCCTGGAGGAGGTCCCCAACATCACCTACGCCGACGTGGGGGGCCTCGGGCCCCAGATCGAGCAGATCCGGGACGCCATCGAGCTCCCCGTGCTCTACGCCGAGCACTTCGCCGCCCACAAGCTCACGCCCCCCAAGGGGGTCCTGCTCTACGGCCCCCCGGGCTGCGGGAAGACCCTCATCGCCAAGGCCGTGGCCAACGCGTTGGCCCAGCAGCTCTCCGAGACAGACCGGGACGCCGAGCCCCGCCTACTTCCTGAACGTGAAGGGCCCCGAGCTCCTGAACAAGTACGTGGGGGAGACGGAGCGGAAGCTCCGGGAGATCTTCGCCCGGGCCAAGGAGAAGGCCAGCGCCGGGGCCCCCGTGGTCATCTTCTTCGACGAGATGGACTCCCTCTTCCGCACCCGGGGCAGCGGCATCTCCTCGGACGTGGAGTCGACCATCGTCCCCCAGTTCTTGGCCGAGCTGGACGGGGTGGAGGGGCTCACGCAACGTCATCGTCATCGGGGCGAGCAACCGGCAGGACTTGATCGACCCGGCCGTGCTGCGCCCCGGCCGCTTCGACGTGAAGATCCGGATCGACCGGCCCGCCCGGGAGGCCGCCCGGGAGATCTTCGGGAAGTACTGCACGGCCGAGCTCCCCTGGCGCCCCGGCGAGACCCCCGAGGGGGCCCTCGAGGCCGCCACGGCCGAGATGTTCGCCGCCGACGAGGCCCACCGCTTCCTGGAGGTCACCTACGCCTCCGGGGAGAAGGAGACGCTCTACTTCAAGGACTTCGTCAGCGGGGCCCTCATCGAGAGCGTCTGCACCCGGGCCAAGAAGGCCGCCGTCAAGCGCATGATCGCCACCGGGGTGAAGGGCCTCACCGCGGCCGACCTGGTGGAGGCGGTGAAGACCGAGTTCCGGGAGAACGAGGACCTCCCCAACACCACCAACCCCGACGACTGGGCCAAGATCGCCGCCCGCCGGACCGAGCGCATCGTGCACGTCCGGCCGGTGTTCGACCGGGAAGGCAAAAAGCCACGCAAGGTCGAGACCATCAGCACGGGTCATTACCTCTGAGGACCCGCCCGCCTCATCGATTCGTCGGCATCCGCGGCCCGTCCCCGGGCCGTGGCGTTTGCCAGGTGTGACAGCAGGCACAGAGGCGAAAGCGGTCGGGGCGCCTCCCCGGGAGCGGGGCGTCGCCGTAAAAGGACACATTGATGGCCATCGAGAAGATCATGGGGAGCGAGACGGAGGTCGGAATCACGGCCCGGGACACCTCCGGCTTCGATCCCGTCGGCAGCTCCATCTTCCTCATCAACGCGCTGCCCATGGGCGAGCCCCTCAGGGCCATGTGGGACTACGCGGGCGAGAATCCGCTGCTGGACGCCCGGGGATTCGAGGTCAGCGGCGAACGGGAGCGGCCCAGCCAGCAGGACAACCGCGCCATCAACAAGGTGCTGCCGAACGGCGGTCGCCTGTACGTGGATGGCGCCCACCCCGAGTACTCCACGCCCGAGACCACTAACGCCCGCGACCTGGTGCTCTTCGAGAAGGCGGGGGAGCGGATCTTCGACGGGTGCCGCGAGGCGGCCAACCGGAAGCTCCCGCCCCCCCAGCAGCTGGTCGTCTACAAGAACAACACGGACGGCAAGGGGAACAGCTACGGCTACCACGAGAACTACCTGGTCGCCCGCCGGCTCCCCTTCGAGCAGCTGGTGGAGGGCCTGACCCCGTTTCTGGTCTCGCGGATCATCTTCTGCGGCGCCGGCAAGGTGGGGGCGGAGAACGGGACGGATCCCTGCGACTACCAGATCTCCCAGCGGGCCGATTTCTTCGAGACCCTGATCGGCCTGGACACCATGGCCAAGCGGCCGATCATCAACACCCGCGACGAGCCCCACGCCGACGAGGAGAAGTACCGGCGGCTCCACGTCATCGTCGGGCGACTCCAACATGTCCGAGGTGACGACCTACCTCAAGGTGGGGACCACGGCCATCGTGCTGGCCATGGTGGAGGACGGCGTCATCCGGAAGGACCTCGGCCTGGAGGACCCGGTGCGGGCCATCAAGGAGATCTCCCACGACACCACCTGCCGGCGCAAGGTCCGCCTGAAGCGGGGGAAGGAGTTCTCCGCCATCGAGCTGCAGCGGGAGTACCTGGAGCTGGCCCTGGAGTACTACGCCACGGCCGAGCTCTCCCCCCAGGTGAGCGACCTTTTAGAGCGGTGGCAGGCCGTCCTGGACCGGTTGAGCGAGGACCCCCTGGCCTGCGCCCGGGAGCTGGACTGGGTCATCAAGAAGGAGCTCATCGCCTCCTACATGGGGAGGAAGGGCATCGGCTTCGACGACCAGCGCATCAGCATGCTGGACCTGCAGTACCACGACCTGCGGGCGGACAAGGGGCTCTACTACCGCCTGGAGCGCGAGGGCTACGTGGAGCGGATCCTGACCGACGCCGAAATCCGGGAGGCGATGGGCAGCCCGCCCGCGGACACGCGCGCCTACTTTCGCGGGACCTGTCTCAAGAAATTCCCCGATCACATCTACGGGGCCAGCTGGAGTTCGATCCTCCTGGACACGGGCGAGGCCACGGTGAAGAAGATTCCCATGGCCGAGCCCGCCCGGGGCACTCGGAAGCTCGTGGGGGAGATCCTGGAGCGATCGGACAGCGTGGCCGACCTCTTGGAGCGGCTGGCAGGCTAGGAGGTGCGCGGCCCGTGAATCTGTCCTTCAGCCAGTCCGATGCCGGATCCAGCTTCTTCGACCTGCTGCGGCAGCGGGAGCCGGCGCACCTACCCCAGTTCGCCGCCGAGGGGCCCGAGCCGCGCGAGACGGTGTTGCCGGTCCCCATCGGCACCACCGTGCTGGCGCTCCGCTGCCAGGAGGGGGTGGTCGTCGCCGGCGACCGGCAGGCCACCGAGGGGTACCAGGTCGCCTCGCGGCGGATCGAGAAGGTGTACGCGGCCGATGACCACTCGGCCATCGCCATCGCCGGGGCGGCGGGCCCGTGCCTCGAGATGGCCCGGCTCTTCCAGACGGAGCTGGCCCATTACGAGAAGCTCGAGGGGATGGTCCTAAGCCTGGAGGGGAAGGCCAACAAGCTGGCCCAGATGGTTCGGGCCAATCTGCCGCTGGCGATCCAGGGGCTGGTGGTGATCCCGATTTTCGTCGGCTACGATCTCCGGCGGGACGAGGGGCGGATATACAAGTACGACCTGGCCGGTGGCCGCTACGACGAGGCGGAATATTACGCTATCGGCTCCGGCGGGAAGGACGCCCGCGCCACCATGAAGAAGTTGTACCGGCCGGCCATGCCCGAGGCCGACGCGATCCACCTGGCGGTGGAGGCGCTGTACGACGCCGCCGATGAGGACACCGGGACCGGCGGGCCGGATTTCGTCCGGAGGATCTTTCCCAGCGTCAAGCTGGTGACGCGGGCCGGGATCCAGGACGTTCCCGACGACCGCGTCGCCTCGTTGTGCGAGGCGATCGCCAACGCGCGCCGGGCCGGCTGAGGTCGAGGAGAGGGCGATGCCGCTTCCCTACTACGTCTCTCCCGAGCAGATGATGCAGGACAAGGCGGAGTACGCCCGCAAGGGCATCGCCAAGGGGCGGTCCATCATCGCGCTGGAATACCGGGACGGCGTCCTGATCCTGGCCGAGAATCCCAGCGCCGCCCTGAACAAGATCTCGGAGATCTACGACCGGATCGCCTTCGCGGGGGCCGGCAAGTACAGCGAGTTCGAGCGGCTGCGGAAGGAAGGGATCCGGTACGCCGACCTCAAAGGCTACGCCTACGGCCGCGAGGACGTCACGGCCAAGTCGCTGGCGAATGCCTACTCCCAGGCGATCGGGAACATCTTCAGCATGGAGATCAAGCCGCTGGAGGTGGAGATCCTGGTCCTGGAGGTGGGTGAGGGGACGGCCGGGAACGAGCTGTATCGCATCACCTTCGACGGGAGCATCGCCGACGAGAAGGGCTACGCCACCATCGGCGGGCAGGCCGAGGAATTGAAGCTGTTCCTGCGGGACAAGTACCGGGACAGCCTCAGCCTGGAAGAAGCGTTGCGGCTGGCCGGGCGCGGCCTGGAGGCGGCCGCCAGCCAGAAGGTCAAGGCGGTCAACATGGAGGTCGCAGTCCTGGAGCGGGAGCGGGTGGGGCGGAAATTCCGCCGCATCCCCCTGGCCGAGCTCCGGGAGCTGATGGAGAAGGAGGGGGAGGGGGCCGCCTGATCTCGGCCGGTCCCGGCCGCCATGCAGCGGCGCATCTTCGGCCTCGAGAACGAATACGGCCTGATCTCATCCTCGGCCGGCGGGCGCGTGAACCTCTCGGTGGAGAGCGCCCTCGGCTATCTCTTCGAGAAGGTCGTCTCCCGCCAGCGCGGCACCAACGATTTCCTCAGGAACGGGGCCCGCCTGTACCAGGACACCGGTTGCCACCCCGAGTACGCCACCCCCGAGTGCGACAACGCCCTGGACCTCACCATCCACGACAAGGCCGGGGAGCGGATCATCGAGGAGCTCCTGCTCACCGCGGAGCGGAAGCTCCACGAGAACGGGATCGACTGCGACATCTTCATCTTCAAGAACAACACGGACTCGGTAGGCAACACCTACGGTTGCCACGAGAACTACCTGGTGGAGCGAGGGGTCAACTTCCACAAGCTGGCGGAGCAGCTCATCCCCTTCTTCGTCACCCGCCAGATCTTCGCCGGGGCCGGCAAGGTCCTGAAGACGCGGCTGGGGAACCACTACTACATCTCGCAGCGGGCCCAGCACATCTACCAGGAGATCTCGGGGGCCACCACCAGCTCCCGGGGTATCATCAACACCCGCGACGAGCCCCACGCCGACGAGGAGAAGTACCGGCGGCTCCACGTCATCGTCGGGGACTCCAACATGTCCGAGGTGACGACCTACCTCAAGGTGGGGACCACGGCCATCGTGCTGGCCATGGTGGAGGACGGCGTCATCCGGAAGGACCTCGGGCTGGAGGACCCGGTGCGGGCCATCAAGGAGATCTCCCACGACACCACCTGCCGGCGCAAGGTCCGCCTGAAGCGGGGGAAGGAGTTCTCCGCCATCGAGCTGCAGCGGGAGTACCTGGAGCTGGCCCTGGAGTACTACGCCACGGCCGAGCTCTCCCCCCAGGTGAGCGACCTTTTAGAGCGGTGGCAGGCCGTCCTGGACCGGTTGAGCGAGGACCCCCTGGCCTGCGCCCGGGAGCTGGACTGGGTCATCAAGAAGGAGCTCATCGCCTCCTACATGGGGAGGAAGGGCATCGGCTTCGACGACCAGCGCATCAGCATGCTGGACCTGCAGTACCACGACATCCGCCGGGACCGGGGCCTGTACAACGCCCTCTGCCGGCAGGGGCACGTGGAGCGGCTGTTCACCGACGAGGAGATCGACGAGGCCACGCTGACGTCCCCCCAGACCACGCGGGCCAAGATCCGCTCCGACTTCATCAAGTTCGCCAACGAGCGGAACAAGTCCTACGACGTGGGCTGGTCCTACCTCAAACTCAACGACCGCTACCAGCGCACCATCCTGTGTAAGGACCCCTTCAAGCCCACCGACCCCCGCGTCGAGGAGATGATCAACTCGTACTGAGGGATTCCGCCCCGCCCGTCCCGCCCGACTCAGCAGAACAGTCTGTCAAAACGCTCGGAAAAGAGTCTGGAAGGGAACGGGACAGAGTGGAACCGTGCGGCCTTGGATCCTTGCGCCCAAGCTGGAGGGTGTGGTCTCTGCCCTCAATTATCCGGGCAGGCGTGTTTGATCGGAGGTCCGGATGGGATTTCCTCAGGGGTCGGAAGGTGCCTCAGGCCTTGTCTCCGGCTCCCGGGGGAAGTGGCGATCGAGTTGGATGGCCACCTGGGCGATCGCCTTGAAGATCCCGTCGCAGTAGCGGCCCTCCTCGAAGTGGTGGTGGAGATCCCGGTCCAACAGCTCCCAGAAGGTCTGGGGCGCGATACGGTGCACATCCTCGCCGCCGACGATGGCGTAGGTCCGGCTGGGAGCGGAGACGTAGACCAGGACGGCGGTGGGTCGCTCGCCCTCGGGGAGCTGCCACTCCTGGAACAGGGTGCGGGCGCGGGCCCGGGGGTCCCTGGTCGCCTGCTCGTCGATGGAGAGTCCGATCCTCGCCCGGGTGTGGCGTCCCGCCTCGGCCAGGGCGGCCGCGATCTGTTCGCGCTCGGTCACCGTCAAGAAGCGCCGGAGGCGAAAGGCCGATAGGCGTCGCACGATTCAATCCGAGGTTTCAACCGCCAAGGCGCCAAGACCACCATGGGAAGGCAATCGGCCAACCCGGCAATCTGGCAATCAGGGGTTCCAGGTTGCCGGCCCCCTGGGTGCGCCTGGTTGCCCAATTGCCACGTAATGTTGGCGATCATGGCGCACCAACGCGCTGCCGTTGGCACCAACGGTTGCACCGTTGGTACCGGCGGGCTGTTGATTTTACGCGCGGTCGGGGAGCACCGCACGGATGCCCTCGCGCAGGATCTGCACGATCCGATCCACCTGGGCCTCGGTGATGACCAGGGGCGGCGCCAGCAGGATGATGTCGCGCACGACCCGCGTGAAGAGCCCACGCGCCTCCAACTCTTTCCGCACCCGGCCGATGACGTTCTTGGCGGGATCGAAGGCCGCCTTGGTGGCACGGTCCGCCACGAGTTCCACGGCGACCATCAATCCGAGTCCGCGAACCTCGCCGACGGCCGGGAGGTCGAGCAGGCTCCGCGCCCCGTCCAGCAGGCGCTGGCCCATCTTCTCCGCCCGTTCCCACCAGCCCCTCCTTCTCTAGGATCTCCAGGTTCCGCAAGGCCACGGCGCAGCAGGTCGGGTGTCCCGAGTAGGTGTAGGCGTGCATCCAGCGGTCGGCATAGGGGACCGACAGCATCGCCTCGCGGATGGGCTCGGAGACCATGATGCCCCCGAGGGGGAGGTAGCCGCTGGTGATCCCCTTGGCGAAGGCAAGGATGTCGGGCTGCACCCCCCAGCGCTCTAGGGCGAACCACCGGCCGGTACGGCCGAAGCCGGTAATGACCTCGTCGGCGATGAAGAGCACGTCGTGCTTGGCGCAGATCTCCCGCACCCGGGGGAAGTAATCGTCCGGCGGGACGATGATCCCGCCCGCGCCCTGCACAGGCTCCGCGATGAAGGCCGCCACCGTGTCGGGGCCCTCGCGGAGGACGGTCTCCTCCAGCATCCGGGCGGCGGCCTGCCCCACGGTCTCCCCGGGCTTCACACCGGCGAGGCGATAGGCGTAGGGAGTCGCCGTGTGGACGAAGTTGGGCACGCGGGGCTCGAACATCTTGGCGTAGCCGGCGACGCCGGTGGCGCTCATGGCCGCCAGCGTCACGCCGTGATAGCCGAACTCCCGGGCGATGACCTTCACCTTCTCCGGGCGGCCCTTGGCCTTCCAATAAAAGCGCGCCGTCTTGAAGGCACTCTCGTTGGACTCCGCGCCCCCGCTGGTGAAGAATACGGCGCTGAGGTTCGGATAGGCGATCTCGGTCAGTCGGCGCGCCAGTTGGATGGCCGGGACATTGGCGGACCCGGCATAGTTGGTCGCGAAGGCGAGAGATTCCATCTGCAGGGCGGCCGCCTCGGCCAGCTCGCGGCGACCGTGGCCGACGTTCACGTTCCAGAGGCAGGACAGGCCGTCGAGGAACTCGCGCCCGGAGGCATCGGTCAGGACGGCCCCCTGGCCCCGGACCCAGACGTGCGGTTCCGCATGGTCTGCAGGGTGCCACAGGGGATGGAGGAGATGTTGCCGATCCTCGCTGAGCAGCGCGGGGACGTCCCAGTTGGCCATGACGGGTTCCCTCCTGCAGGTGTCTCGGTGAGCGGATCTTCTTCGAACCGGTCCACGCGAAGGTGTGGCCGAACGACGCTCATACTAGCCCGACCTTGCTCCGTATGTCCAGTCCTCCTGGCGATTCGGCTTGGAATGGTTTGACTTCGTGCGCTATAAGTCTTCACGGAAGCGGTCGGCCTTCAGCCGTCAGGATTCAGCTCCGGGGTCGGGCAAGCTCTAGCCGCTAGCCTGTGGTCATTCTGTCCTGATCGCTGATTGCTGACCGCTGGGGGTGCGATTATCCAGCCATCTTCCATCCTGCTGGAAGGCATCTATCTTGCGAAAGGAGCAGGCCTTGGACATCCGACTCGTGATCGGAGACGTGACGAGGTTCCGGGGCGACGCCATGGTGGTGAACCTCTACGAGGGGGTCAAGGCCCCGGGTGGGGCCACGGCGGCGGTGGATGCGGCGCTGGGCGGCGCGATCCGGAAGTTGGTTCAGATGGGCGAGGTGACGGGGAAGTGGGGAGAGCAGACGTTGGTCCACGCCCTGGAGAAACTGCCGGTGGACCGGATCCTGGTGATGGGCCTGGGGAAGCGGGAGGATTTCACCCTGGACCGCGCACGGATCGTGTCGGCCGAAGCACTCAAGCACCTGCGCAAGATCGGGGCCCGGCGGGTGGGCACCATCGTCCACGGGGCCGGCGCCCGGATGGGCACCCGGGGCTTCAGCGCCGCGCAGGCGGCCCAGGCGCTTTCCGAGGGGGCGCTCCTGGGCCTGTATCGATTCACCCGATACAAGCGGAACAACGAGGAAGGGAAGAGGGAGATCGAGACCCTCACAATCGTCGAGCGGGACCGGCAGAAGCTGCGGGCCATGACCGAGGCCGTCCGTCGCGGCCGCCTCCTCGCTGAGGCGACGAATGCGGCGCGAGACCTGGTGAATGAGCCCGGGAACACGCTGACCCCCACGGAGCTGGGCCGGCGCGCGAAGGAGGCGGCCCGGCGGTCCGGAATCCGCTGCCGGGTGCGAGGCCTCCAGGAGCTCCGGCGCCTTGGGGCCCGGGCCCTGCTGGGCGTCGCCCGAGGGAGTCAGGAGCCACCACGCCTCATTGTTCTCGAATACCGGGGGGGTCGCCGGGGCGGTCCGCACCTCGGCTTGATCGGTAAAGGCATCACCTTCGATTCGGGGGGCATCTCCATCAAGCCGGCCGAGAACATGGAGGCCATGAAAGGGGACATGGCCGGAGCGGCCGCAGTCATCGCCGCCACCTCCGCCATCGCGCGCCTGAACCTCCCCATCCACGTGACGGCCGTCGTGCCCGCGACGGAGAACCTCCCCAGCGGCTCGGCGCTGAAGCCCGGGGACATCCTCCGGGCCATGAGCGGGAAGACTATCGAGGTGATCAACACCGACGCCGAGGGCCGGCTGGTGCTGGCCGATGCCCTGCACTACGCCCGCACTCGGAAGGCCAGCCACCTCGTGGACGTGGCGACCCTGACCGGGGCCTGCGTGGTGGCCCTGGGGACGCTGAACAGCGGGGCCTTCACCAACAACCAAGGATTGCTGGACAAGGTCCTGGCGGCCGGCCGGGCCGCGGGGGAGAAGATCTGGCCCCTGCCTATGGACCCGGAGTACGACGAGCTGATCAAGAGCGACGTCGCGGAGATCAAGAACACGGGCGGTCGGAAGGGCGGCGCCATCACGGGGGCGAAGTTTCTTCAGCACTTCGTGGGCGACACCCCGTGGGTGCACCTGGACATCGCCGGGACGTTCGAGACGGACAAGGAGAAGGGGTACCAGCCGAAGGGGGCCACGGGCGTCATGGTGCGGACGCTGGTGAACCTGGCCGTGGAACTCCTTTCAGGGTAGGCAATCAGGCGACCCGGCAACTGGGCGCATGCTGAAGGTAGCCGGCAACGCGGAACTGCAGATTGCCTGGTTGCCAGATCGCCAGGTTGCCTGAAGGGCTAGACCACGACGCAGGTGATGGTCTTCCCCACGCCGGGCACCGCCTGGATTCTTGCCATCACCAGCTTGCCGATGGCGCCAGGGTCTTTCGCCTCGACGAAGGCAATGATATCGTAGGGCCCCGTGACCAGATGGGCCGACTTCACGCCGGAGATCTTTGCGATCTTGGCGCAGGCCCGCAGCGCCTTCTTGGGTGCCGCCTCGATGAGGACATACGCAGCGGCCATCGGTTTCTCCTCCTGCTGCCCGGGTTCCGTTCCGTTGCCTTCGGGCATGCAGCCAAGGGACATCACCCCCCGGACGCGCGCCCGCGTCGGTGCTCCGACGCCCGGAGATACGGTACCCAAAACGACGGGGTCACGCAAGCCAAAAACTCGTTGACACGCGTTTCCCTCGCATTCCCTGGACCGCCGGGGGCCTGGCGGGCGCGGTGGCCCTCCTCCTCGTGGTGTGGGCGGGCTGGCTCTGGTTGACGAGGGACCCCGTGCCCCTGCTGGCCGATGGGGCCGTGGCCGAGCACGTAGAGTACGTCAAGGCCACAATGACCCGTCCGGCGGCCGACCCGCTGGCCGTGATGCGCGAGGTGAGAGACCGGGTCGGCTTTGCCTTCGAGCCGATCTTTCCCGGCGACTCCCAGGTAGCGTTGGTCGCCGGCATGGTCACCCATCTCCGCGGAAGGCGCGCTGCCACCTTCGTCTATCGCGACGATTCGGGTCGCTACACGACGCTGTTTCTCATGCCGGAGGCCGGGATCGTCATTCCTGACGAGGGGTGGATGCCCATTGAAACGTTCAAGCCATACCACCGGGTGACCTCGGGCCGCGAGCTGCTCTTGTGGAAGCAGCGAAATCTCGCCTGTCTCTTGGTCTCGGACCTGGACCAGGCGGGCATGGCTCAGATGTTTCTCAAGATCCGCAAGACGGCGTAAACGAGAAGGCGGGATCGATTGCCAACCGGGACCGGAGGCAGTCGCCTCCGGCCTGTGTGCGTTTGAGGGTCGGCGCCATCTCTGACGCATCGGTCACGGGGGTGAAGCGCGCTGAAGAGGGGACGCGATTAAGGGAGTCCAACGCGCGCTACTGCGGCTCCTGCTTGAGCAGTTCTGCGATGGTATAGCCGGCCTTCAGACCTGAGCCGGTGAGGGGGATCACGGTGGTTTCCCCGGCGGAAAGGCGACCGGCCGCGGCCAGCCGCAAGGCGCCCGCGGGCGCCACGGCCGCGGTCGGCTCGACATACAGGCCGGCGCGACCCAACCGGAAGAGGGTCGAGACGATTTCGTCCTCGGACACGGTAAGAAACTCTCCCTGGCTTTCGCGGCACGCCTGGAGGATCGCCCCCGCGCGGTCGGGTGCGGCGATGCGGATGCCCTCGGCGACCGTCGTCCTGGGCGCGGCGGCGACCTCGCCCCGCCAGGCGGCGGCGAGGGGGGCGCACGGCTCCGCCTGGACGCCGATCAGGCGCGGCAGCCGTGCGATCTCCCCGGCCTGCAACAGGTCGCGGAACCCGAGATAGGCCCCCAGGTACAGCGTCCCATGCCCCACGGGGAGGATCACCTGATCCGGCGCGCGGAAACCCAACTGCTCCCACACCTCGAAGGCGAAGGTCTTGGTTCCGTGGAAGAAGTACGGGTTGAAGACATGGCTGGCATAATAGGTCTGCTCCGCCTCCCGGCGGGCGGCGGCAGCCACGTCCTCGCGCGTCCCGGGGACGGGGACCAGGTCGGCGCCGTAGGTCGCGATCTGGGCCAGCTTGCCACTGGAAGTCGAGGCGGGGACGAAGATCCGACACGCAATGCCGGCCCGCGCGGAGTATGCGGCTACGGCCGCGGCCGCGTTCCCCGAGGAATCCTCCACCGCCGCCCGGACGCCCAGGCCCTTCATGTGGCTCAGCATCACGCAGGCGCCGCGATCCTTGAACGAGCCGGTGGGGAGCAGGAACTCCAGCTTGAGGTGAGACCCCGGAAGAGCCGGCCAGGGGAGGAGGGGCGTCAGGGGCTCCCCCAGGGACACCACGTCGCGCGCTGGCGGGAGGGGGAGCGCCTCACGATAGCGCCAGAGGGTCTGCAACCGGCTCCGGATGGCGTCGCGGGGAAAGGACGCCGGGGCGACCAGGTCGTACGGGCCGCCGCAGGCGCAACGCCAGCGTACCGTGTCGGGGGGCGCCGCCTGCTGGCAGGCGGCACAGACCAGCGTGGGGGACACGGGCGGTCAGAGGACCTGCATCAGCTCGCGCGCCTCGGCGTAACTCGGGTCGATCTCCAGGGCGCGTTTGCAGCAGCGTTGCGCGCCGTTCAGGTCCCCCAGCTCCTTCAGGCAGACGGCCTTGTAATACCAGGCCTGCTTGGAGTTCCCGTTGTAGCGCAGCGCCTCGTTGAAGCAGGTCGTGGCATCGGTGAACTTTTTCAGGTGCAGCAGGCAGATGCCCCGCTGGTTCCACGCGGTCAGCAGGCGGCTGGGATCCCTGAGGTCCTTGATCCCGCGGTCGAACTGGGCCACCGCCTGCTCGTACTCTTCCATGTGCAAGAGCGCCGCTCCCAGTTCGATGTTCATCTCCGGCTCGCCTCGGGCAGGCTGGGCTGACCGGGGTGCCGTGGTTGGACGACCCAGCGAAAGCTGGCTGTCGGCCTGGAGACTGAAAGCCAAGTCTTGGACAGTGGCCGCCTTGGCCGCGGCCCGGTACAGATGGACCTTGATCCCCTTGGCGGCCAGGAGCTCTTGGAACTGCGGGTGATCCATGTCGTCGGCCATCCGCACCAAAAGGTCCGCCAGCAGCCGGGACATCTGGGGGCCGCGGCCCCGCTCGCGCTCGGCGAAGCCCGCGCGCGCCTCGCCGTCGCTTCCGGCGTAGCGGTCCGTGGGTGTAAACAGGGCGTGGTTCAGCCCGCTGGGCGTGAGGGCCAGGAACCGGTACAGGCCCGCCCGATCCTGTTCGGGCCCGCGGAACTTCCACCGGGCCTCCAGGTAGCCGGGGACGTCGGTGGCCAGGAGACGCATCGCAAAGGCCGAGCCCAGGAAGCGGAACTTGTTTCCGCTCTCTAGATACTGTCGCGCCAGGGAGAGAAACAATCCCAGGTCGCCCCGCAGGCTGTACCGGTCATTCTTCCACCGGGGCTGACCGCCGGGCTCGACCACGACCACGGTCTCCCGCACGAGGTCCTGCATGACCTCGCGAACGTCGGCGAGCGGCTCCCGCACCTCCTTGGCGATGGCCTCGAGGTTGCGGGGGACCAGATCGAGCAGCGTGAGAAACACCTTGTCGCGGAGGTACACGTCCACCAGCCGCTTGCCCTGGAGGGCTGGGTCGAGCCGCTTCAGCTCCCGGGCTACGACGCGGGATACCAGATCCCCGTGGGAGGCCAAGGCCGCATATCCCGTCGGCTTCCGTCCCGTGAGGGTCATCTGGATCCAGTACATGTGGCCCTCGTGATAGGCCAGGAAGCGGGGGCCGACATCCGTCCGGATGCGCGACTTGATGGCCGGTTCGACGACCTCGGGCGGGCCGATGAGGCGGGCCCGGCGCAGCAGCGTCAAGATCTTTTCGGGCGGGAAGACGTGAAATTCCCCCTTCCCCTTCTCCTCCATGCGCGCGTACCACTCGCGGGCGGGCCGGCTCAAGCCCGAGAAGGCCAGGAACAGGCCAACGAGGCGCCGGTCATTTTTCTTGTCTCGCGTGTAGCTCACAAGAAACCGCTTCAGCTCGTCCGGGCCGATCTCACGCGGGAGGGCGCGCGCCCGGCAGAGGATGGGGGCCTGGGTGGCGCGGTGCCTGGCCTTGACCTCGAGATCGGTTCCCGCCCCGGCGCTCCGGACGCGGAAATCGTCGTACCCCAACTCATCAAGCAACCGTTTGACAAGCTGGTCCACCAGTCGGCCCTTGTCCTTGGGGGACGCGGCGAGCACCTTGATGGTCATGCAGCCTCCGAACGACTGACACGCCGCCGGCGCCGGTTCCCAAGGCGCCGGGCATCCGCCCCGAGGACCGGTCGGTTCGTCGCGCGAGCCTTCATTTCCTAGTCCAGGCCTTCCCGAGGCGGCATACTCGCTCTCATGCCAGGAGCGCGTTCACGATGTGGTTCGAGACGTTACGCGCTCGCGTTCTCGCTGTTTCCGCGCTGTGAACGCCGGGACCGTCCCGCTCACCACATACAGGCGAAGCAGGGATCAACTATTGCCTATCACGAGGCGCATGCGCACCGTGGTGATCGTGCGCGTCAACGCCACGCCGTCTCGAAGGTCAGGGCCAAGGTGAGGGCCCAACGAAAATAAAATTATGGACGCTCGGGAGATGTATGCTGCCATTTTCAATTGCAACGGCAACAAGATAGCCCCGTTCCTTCATGCGTTTAGTAACACGGTAGAGAAGGGGGCGTCAAGGCAGAAGTCGCGTCCGAAACCCGAAAACTCACAGAAAAATATGGGGTTGCGGCCACGGAAGCGTGTTGACAAGATATCCCATCCGTGATACCGTGCGGTCAGTTTCTCACGTATCTACCGAGAGTTACAGTGATTTCACACCGAAAGAATGGGCCCGCACTCGATGCTGCAGAGACATTGCAATCCATAAGGACTTGTGAAGTCCTGGTTCTGGTTGGAATGTTGTTGCAGACCCTTCGAACTATTTGTCTGACATGAGAAAGCGTGGCTTCGACGACGTCGAATCAGAAATCCGCAAGGAGAAAGCTGAGGCACTGGGAAGAGTGGGTGAGGGATGAAGATTCGGGTGCGGCTCTTCGCCTCGGTCAAGGATATTGTCGGCCGGCGGGAGGTGGTGCTGGAGCTTCCTGAGGGAGCGACGGCATCGGAATTGCTGCAGCGAGTCGCCGCGGATCATCCGCGCCTGCAGCCGCTCCTGCCGTCGCTCCTCCTGGCGGTCAATCGAGAGTACGTCGAGGCCACCCGGGCACTCAAGGACGGCGACGAGGTGGCCTTCATCCCGCCGGTGAGCGGCGGGATCGAACTCTACGAGATTACCGAGGGGCCGCTGTCCGTGGACGCCCTGGTCGCGACCGTCGCGCAGAACACGTCCGGGGCCGTGGCCAGCTTCCTGGGGGTCGTGCGGGAATTCGCTCGGGGTCGCCGGGTGAGCTATCTGGAGTACGATGCCTATCCCGAGATGGCCACGGCCAGCATGCGCCAGATCGGCGACGAGATCCGGAATCGGTGGCCGGTGGACAACATTGCCATGGTGCACCGGATCGGCCGGCTCAGGATCGGGGAGGCGAGCATCGCCATCGCCATCTCCTCGCCCCATCGGCGCGAAGCGCTCGAGGCGTGCGCCTATGCCATCGAGCGGGTAAAAGAGATCGTCCCGATCTGGAAGAAAGAAGTCTGGACGGATGGGGCCGAGTGGATCGGATCCACCGTGGATGAGTACGCCGAGCGGAGCCGTGAGGCCGACCGGACTGCGAATAGCTCATAGCGCGTGACTGATGGCAAGTACCATGAGCTATGAGCCAAGAGCCACTACCGGGCGCGCTCACGGAGCGCCTTCAACGTTCCTTCCAGCCGTTTGACCTCATCTCCATAGCCCGCGAAATTCCCCTGACGCAGCATATCCTGGGCGCGAGTGTACTGTTGCCAGGCCTGGTCCACCAGCCCGCGGACGTTTTCCGGGGGTCCCGGGGCGGATCCCGCCGCCGGGGGCGCCTCTGCCCGGGCCACGACGCGCTGTTTCCCGGGCCCGCCGAAGATCTGGGCCAGGGAGGCCTCCAGATTCTCCTCCATGGCGATCTGATTTCCCGATCGGCCACGATGACCCGCTTCAGTTCGGGAAGCGAGCCCTTCTCGGCGGCTAGGTAGAGGGGCTGGACGTAGAGGAGGGACTGCTCGATGGGGATGGCCAGCATGCTCCCCCGGATAACCTGGGAGCCGCGCTGGCTCCACAGGCTGAGCTGTTGGGAGATGAACGGCGTCCTGGTCGATGCGGGCATCGATCTGGCGCGGGCCGTAGATCAGCTTCTGCTTGGGGAAGATGTAGGCGATCAGCTTCCCGTAATGCGGCCCGTCGCTTCGCGCCGCCAACCAGGCGATCATGTTGTCCTTCTTGCTGGGGTTGAATGGGGTCAGCAGGATGAACTCCTCGGTCTTCTCGCCCAGGAAGCCGCATGATGGTGTAATAGGACTCCATCTCGCGCTCCTGCCCGTCCACCGTCTTGCTTCGGGATGCTCCACAGGTCCTCCTTGTTGTAGAAGACCTGCGGATCCCGCATGTGGTACGTTGCGTACATCCGGGCCTGGATGGCGAAGAGCCCTTGCGGGTACCGGATATGGGGCCGGAGATCGGCCCGCATGGCCGAGAGCGGCTGGAAGAGACCGGGGAAGGCCCGGGCGTAGGCCTTGACCACCGGATCATCCGGCTCGCTGAGGTAGAAGGCCAGGCTGCCGTTGTAGGCGTCCACTACGGCCTTGACTGAATTCCGGATGTAGTTCCCCATACCCCGGACCGGCTCCGAGTACGGGAACTGGTCGCTGGTGGTGTAGGCGTCGATGATCCAGAACAGGCGTCCGTCCTGCCCGATGACCAGGTAGGGGTCGCGCTCGAACTGGAGGAAGGGGGCGGCCTTCTTCACCCGCTCCCCGATCTCCCGGTAGTACATCACCCGGCTCTCGCCGATGATGTCGTTGGACAGGACGATCTTCACGTCCCCAAAGCGCAGTGCGAAGAGGAGCTTTCGCAGGTAAGACTGAACCGGGACCCCTCCCTCCCCGGCGTAGTTGCTGTAGACGTTCTTGTCGCCGGCCGGGTAGTCCAACTCCTGGGCGCGCGTCTTGACGAACACGTAGTCGTTGCCGATCTCACCGTAGTACACCTCGGGACGCGTGACTTTGAGCGGGCCGGTGGTGGCCGGGGGGATGTCCTTGGTCCAGAACTCCGGAAGGCCTTCGGGGGTGATCCGGTTCACCGGCCCCAGGACGACGCCGAAGCCGTGGGTGTAGGTGAGGCGCTCGTTGATCCAGATCCGGCTGGGGAGGTTCTGGTAGGACAGCTCGCGCGCCGAGAGCATGACCTGGCGGAGCTGGCCGTCCACCATGTAGCGGTCGTTGTCCACGTCCACGAAGCGGTAGTAGGTCCGGATCTCCTGGAGCTGGGCGTATGTCGCCAAGAGCGGCCGGTGGTCCCAGAGGCGGATGTTCTTGATGGTGGCGTCGTTCTTCCGCAGGTCGTCGGCGGTCAAGGTCTCCTCGGCGGGGAACTCCTGCTCCTGGATGCGGTCCAGGGCGTACGCCATGCGCGTGAACTTGATGTTCTGCTCGATGTACGGCCGTTCGGCCGCAATCTCGTTCGGCACCACCCGGAACCGCTGGAGGAGGCTGGGATAGATCCCCAGCCCCACCACGTTGGCGGCCAGCAGCACCGCCAGGGCGATGAAGAGGGGGCGGATGCCGCGGCGGCCGATCTGCCAGATGCAAATCGCCGCGCAGACCAGGGACAGAATGGTGAGGATGCGGAGGGCCGGCAACTGCGCGTTGATGTCGGTGTAGCTGGCGCCGAAGACCACGCCCCGGGGCGAGAACAGAAGATCGTAGGTGTCCAGGTAATAGCCGCCCGCCTTCACCAGGAGGATCAGGGCGCCCAGGGCTAGGAGGTGGGCCCGGGCGTGGGCGGCCACCCGCGGCCCGCGGGGGGTGATCTGGATGCCGCGGTGGAGGAGGGTCGTGGCCACGACCAAGAGGAACGTGAGGCCGAGGGCCGTCATGGCCCAGGCGTAGAGCGTCTCCAGGACCGGCAGGCGGAACACGTAGAAGCCGATGTCGCGGCCGAAAAGGGGATCCTGCATGTTGAACGGCTGCGCATTGAAGAACTTCAGGAAGGTCTCCCACTGCCCGGTGGCCTGGGACCCGGCGAGGAAGCCCAGGACCAAGGCACCGGGCAGCAAGAACTTCCGGAAGAGCGGCTCGATGACCAGGCGGCTGGGCAGGCCGAAGGGATCGTCCAGCTCCACCAGGACGTCGCTGGCTGTGGAGCGGGCCGCTAGGTAGACATTCACGTAGACGAGGGCGGCAAAGGCGAGGCCGGCCGCGAGGGCCAAAGCAAGCTTGGTCCAAAGGATGGTGGTGAAGACCGACGCCAGCTTCACCTCCTGGAACCAGAGGTAGTCGGTGTAGAGGGGAAGGGCCTGCCCCAGTACGCCCAGGATGACGAACACGATCAGGATGGGGCCGATCAAGGATTGCGGTAGCATCGGGGTCTCCTCGGGGACGACGGGAGATAGACAATGCCTTATAGCCGATGCGGCAGAGGCTGTCAATCGCACAGAATCGCTGCGCCGCCGCGCGCGGGAGAAATCCCTTGCCCCCATCTCCCGGCCGGTGGTAACGTCCATGGCTGACGGCGCGGGAATGCGCGGTCGCACTCACACTTCGCATGCGATCGGGAGGTGCAGCCATGGGCGAAGAGGTCATTGGCAGGGTCATGGACTATTTCGGAAAGATCGGCGTGGCGGGAGTCCAGGTGACCGCGGGCTTCTTGAGTGTCGGCGACACCATCCGCATCAAGGGGCACACCACGGACGTCACTCAAGTGGTGGAGTCCATCCAGCTCGAACACCAGGGCGTGCAGCGTGGAGAGCCGGGACAGACCGTAGGGATCCGAGTCAAGGAACGGGTACGAAAGGGGGACAGCGTCCTGAAGGTCACGCCGTAGCCCCTGACAGCGATTGAGGATTGGGGATTTCGGATTGAGACGACCATAATGTACTGAACCGGTGCGGATGTCCGAGATTTCGCTTGACCCTCCCCGTGGGCGCCGCTACGCTGAACGAGTGTTCATCCATTGTGTGCTGTGAGCCACTGGACATTTCGGACAGCAATGACCATTGACAGGATAGTGGAATTGTAGGGATAATTAGGTGTTTTATTCCTCAGGACAACTTCGAGCCGATCATGCCGTCCCTGATCGTGCGTGGCCAAGATGAAGAGGGCAACCCATCTGAACGCACAACTGGGGGCAGGGCGAGGGGGACCGAGCCGGGCTGTCAGGTCAATAGTCAATACGGAGAACGTGGATGGACATTGGGAACCTCTTGAGTCTTGCCGATAGTAATGCCGGGGCGTACCGCCAGCCGACTGCTCTCCTGAGGCCTCGCGCACTATCCGGGGCAGCCTTGCTGCTAGTCGCCGCCCTCCTCGTGGCCTGTTCCGACGGGGCCTCCGAGAAAGCCCAGGCCAAGGGGCCCGCGGCGGGGGAGGCTGTCCCGGTGACCATAGATACCGCGGTCCGCAAGCCCGCCCCGGTCCAGATCCGCGCGGTCGGCACGGTACAGGCGTATGCGAGCGTGACGCTCAAGAGCCAGCTGGATGGAGAGGTCGCCCGCATCCACATCCTGGAGGGCCAGGAGGTCAAAAAGGGCGATCTGCTCTTCACGCTGGACCAGCGCCCCTTGGAGGCGGCTCTCCGCCAAGCCGAGGCCAACCTGGGGCGCGATACGGCGCAGCTCCAGCAGGCGGAAGCCGCGGTGGCGCAGAGCATGGCGGCGGAAGAGCAGGCGGAGGCGAACCTCGCACGCGACGCGGCGCAGCTCGAGAATGCGACGACTCAAGTCCGCCGCTACAAGGGGCTGATCGACGACGGGGCCATCTCGACAGGAACTCTACGATCAGGTCCGCACCACCGCCGCCGCCCTGGAGGCGACGATCCAGGCGGACCAGGCCGCGGTGACGAACGCCAGGGCTTCGATCCGGGCCGCCCAGGCCACGGTGGAGAACATCAAGGCGGTCATCAAGGCCGATCAGGCGGTGGTGGAGAACGCGCAGGTGCAACTCGGGTACACGACCATCCGCGCTCCGATGGATGCGCGCGCGGGGAACCTCCTGGTGCGCGTGGGCAGTGCCGTCAAGGCCCGAGACGATACCGCACAAATGCTCGTCCTGAACCAAATTCATCCGATCTATGTCAGCTTCTCCATCCCCGAGCAATATCTCCCGGACGTCAAAAAGTATCTGGCGGCCGGCAGCGTTCGCGTCCAGGCGTTCCCGCGGGGCCAGGACGACTCGCCGGCAGCGGGAGAGCTCACGTTCGTGAACAACACGGTGGACGCCACCACGGGAACCATCCAGCTCAAGGCCACCTTCCCGAATCAGCGGGGGATCCTTTGGCCGGGGCAGTTCGTCACCGTGATCCTGACGCTCACCGTCCAGCCTGACGTGGTGGTCATCCCCTCCCAGGCCATTCAAAACGGCCAGCAGGGCCAGTATGTCTACGTGATGCGATCGGACCTCACGGTGGAGTCGCGCCCCATCACCGTGGGCATGACGCTCGGCGCCGAGACCGTGGTGGCGAAAGGCATCGCGCCGGGGGAGAAGGTGGTGACCGACGGACAGCTCCGGCTCGTCCCTGGCGCCCGCGTGGAGGCGAAGCCGGCGGCGGCCACGGATTCGGGGCGGGCGCAATGAACATCCCCGAGCTCTTCATCCGCCGGCCGGTCATGACCACCCTCGTCATGGCGGCCATCCTGATCTTCGGCTTCATGGGCTACCGGGTCCTGCCCGTGAGCGATCTGCCGAACGTGGACTTCCCAACCATCCAGGTGTCCGGCAGTCTGCCCGGGGCCAGCCCGGAGACCATGGCCTCTTCCGTGGCCACGCCCCTCGAGAAGCAGTTCTCCACCATCGCCGGCATCGACAACATGACGTCCAGCAGCGTGCAAGGGGCCGTGCGGGTCACCCTCCAGTTCGCCCTGGAACGGAACATCGACGCCGCGTCCCAGGACGTCCAGGCGGCCATCGCTGCGGCCCAGCGCCAATTGCCGCCGAACATGCCCAGCCCGCCCACCGTCCGCAAGGTCAACCCCGCCGATTCCCCCATCCTCTTCCTGGCCCTGAGCTCGCCCACGCTCCCCCTCTCCACCGTGGACGAGTACGCAGAGACCCTCATGGCCCAGCGCATCTCGATGGTGAGCGGCGTCTCGCAGGTCTTGGTCTGGGGTGCCCAGAAGTACGCGGTCCGGATCCAGGTCGATCCAACCGCTCTGGCCTCGCGTGGGATCGGGATCGACGAAGTCGAAAACGCCATCCTGCAGGGCAATATCAATCTGCCCACGGGGAACCTGGACGGGCGCCATCAGACATTTTTGATCGAGGCCAACGGGCAGCTCTTCGATGCCGCGGCCTACCGCCCGCTGATCGTCACCTACCGCAACGGCTCCCCCGTGCGCCTGGAGGAACTCGGCCGCGTCATCGACAGCGTGGAGAATGACAAGGTCGCGGGCTGGCGCAATGACAGCCGCGCCGTCGTCCTGGCCATCCAGCGGCAGCCGGGCACGAACACGGTGGAAGTGGTAGACGCCATCCGCGCCCTCCTGCCCACGTTCCGCGCCCAACTGCCGGCGGCGGTCGCCTTGGACACGCTGTACGACCGATCGCAGACCATCCGGGCCTCCGTCGCCGACGTGAAGTTCACCCTGCTGCTCACCATTTGCCTGGTGGTCCTGGTGATCTTCCTCTTTCTGCGAAACCTTTCCGCCACCATTATCCCCAGCCTGGCCTTGCCCATGTCCGTCGTGGGCACGTTCGCGGTCATGTACCTGCTGGGCTATAGCCTGGATAATCTCTCGCTCATGGCCCTGACGCTGTCTGTGGGCTTCGTGGTGGACGACGCCATCGTCATGTTGGAGAACATCGTCCGCCACATGGAGGCGGGAGAAGCGGCCCATGCGGCTGCGCTGATCGGCTCGCGCGAGATTGGCTTCACCATCCTGTCTATGACTCTCTCGCTGGCTGCGGTGTTCATTCCTGTCCTGTTTATGGGCGGGATCGTCGGTCGGCTGTTTCATGAGTTCGCCGTGACGGTCACCTCGGCCATTCTGGTCTCCGGCTTCGTCTCGCTGACTCTGACCCCCATGCTCTGCTCCCGCTTCCTGCGCCCGCCCGCCGAAGCACACCACGGCCGCCTCTACGCCCTCACCGAGGGCTTCTTCAAAGGCATGCTGGGCACCTACCGCTGGACGCTGGAACGCTGCCTGGAGCACCGCCCCGCCGTCATGGGGGTCTCCGCCCTGCTCCTCGTCATGACGATCGTGCTTTTCTGGGTGGCCCCGTATGGGTTCATTCCGAGTGAGGACATCGGGCAGATCGTCGGCTTCACCGAGGCCTCCCAGGACATCTCTTTCGATAGCATGGTGCGGCACCAGCAGCAGGTGGCGGCCATCCTTCGCGGGAACCCGAACCTTGAGTCCTTCATGTCCAGCGTCGCCATCGGCGGCGCCACCCCCACGGGGAACACGGGGCGCCTCGGTCTCATGCTGAAGCCGCGCTCTCAGCGGAAACTCTCCGCCGACGAGATCATTCAGGACTTGCGCCCGAAGCTGGCGAGCGTGCCCGGGATCCGGGTGTTCCTGCAGAGCCCTCCCCTCATTCGGGTGGGGGGGCAGATGACCAAGAGCCTCTATCAGTACACCCTGCAAGGGACGGACACGCGGGAACTCTACCGGGTGGCGCAGGACCTCGAGGGGAAAATCGCGGCCCTCCCCGGCCTGCAGGACGTGACCAGCGACCTACAAATCACGAGCCCGAAGGTGCATGTGGAGATCGACCGGGACAAGGCGTCTGCCCTCGGGATCACCGCGAACCAGGTCGAGGACGCCCTGTACGACGCCTATGGGGAGCGGCAGCTCTCGACCATCTACACGCCGACGAACGAATACTGGGTCATTCTAGAACTGGACCCCCTCTACCAAGAGGACCCGGTAGCTCTCTCCATGCTCTACGTCCGGTCCGCCAACGGCCAGCTCGTCCCGTTGAACGCCGTGGCCACGTTAATCCCGGGAATCGCGCCGCTCACCGTGAATCACCTCGGCCAGCTTCCCTCCGTCACGATCTCCTTTGACCTCAAGCCCGGGGTCGCGTTGGGTGACGCCGTTGCCCAGATTCAGCGAATTGGGCGGGCGAGCTTACCCGCCACGATCAGCGCCACCTTCCAGGGGAGCGCCCAAGAGTTTCAATCCTCGGTGCGGGGCCTGGGGCTTCTCCTGGCCCTGGCGATTCTGGTCATCTACATCGTCCTGGGAATCCTCTACGAGAGTTTCGTCCACCCCCTGACCATCTTGTCGGGTCTGCCCTCGGCGGGGGTGGGTGCCCTCATCACGTTGCTGCTCTTCCGCCAGGACCTGAACATCTACGCCTTCGTCGGGATCATCATGTTGGTGGGCCTCGTGAAGAAGAATGCCATCATGATGATTGACTTCGCCCTGTCCGCCCAGCGGCAGGGGCAGAGCGCCGCGGAAGCGATTTTCGGAGGGTGCCTCATCCGATTCCGCCCCATCATGATGACCACCATGGCGGCCCTGATGGCGACGCTGCCCATCGCGCTCGGAACTGGGCAGGGAGCCGAGTCGCGGCGCCCCTTGGGTCTCGCCGTGGTCGGCGGCCTGGTGGTCTCCCAGCTCCTCACGCTGTATATCACGCCGGTGACTTATATCTATCTGGACTCTTTCGGTCACTGGGTACGCACGTGGCGCTGGCGGCCCTTCTCGGCGTCAAAGGGCCATGTGCCGGCGCCGGACTCATCGCGTCCGTAGCCCACTCCAACACACTCCGGACGAGTATCGCCCGATCCTGATGACGACGATCTCGATCATGCTGCTCACTCTCATCGTGACTCCCGTCCTCTACACCTATTTTGACGACCGGCAGTCCCTCCGGGTCGGGAAGCTCCTCAAGCTGCCCGACTGGTTCTGGGAACGGCTGCGCTGGATACCCGGCCGGGTCGCGCGACCGTCGGCGGAGGCCCCGGCCAGCCCGCCGTTCGAGCGCCCCACGGCTGCCGACTGATCCGCCGCGCCAAAAACAACGCGCGGGGGATCGCCGGCGCCTTGGACTCGGCATCGAACCGCTCTTCCGTCGCCCGTGCCATCCCTCGGTCGCGGGGAGACTGTCTCTCTCGGGGGGCCGCCATGAAACTCGTCCTGATCGTCTTCAACTTCATCTACGACGAACCGATCCGGGCCATGATCGAGCGGCTCCGGATCCCCGGATTCACGGAGGTGCCCAAGGTCTTCGGCACCGGGGAGTCCGGGAAGCGATTCGGCACCCACGCCTTCCCGGGCCACGACACGATGCTCCTCACCGTGGTGCCGGAGGAGCAACTGTCGGTCCTCCTCGAAGAGCTCGCGCAATTCAAGCGGGGGCTCGCCGATCGGGCCAAGCGGCACGGGGGGGTCAAGGCCTTCGTCCTGCCGGTGGAGCAGGCGGTTTGAGCGTGAAACGTGAGGCGTGAGGCGTGAAACGTGAGACGTGACCTGCGCTTTCCGTTTCACCTTTCACGTTTTACGTTTCACGAGCAGTCAGCGGACGATCCGGAACAGGGCACTGAACGGGGCGAGAGACTTGCCGTCGGCGGAGACAGGGGTCCAGGTCAGCGTGAGAAGACTGCCCGTTTGTGTGGCGCGCTGGAAATAAAGGAACCCCTGGACGCGAGCACCGGGCAGGACCCGCCCCTCGCGGAGGCCCCGCGTCAAGATGTCGTAGCCGGTCGGCCGGTACCACCAGTAGGGGTAGTCGGAATAGAAGGGCTCCGGGTAGAACGGGCCATAGTACGGGTACCAGGGGCGATACGGCCAGTCGCCGGATGGCCACCAGGGTCCAGGCCCGGCGAGGAGCGGGGGGCGGGGCGGCAGGCGTCGGCCGTCCTGAGCGGGCGGATCGCCGTCCGGAGGGCGGGCGCCGAAGAGGGCCCGCGCCACCTCGGCGGGCTCCACGGCCCGGTACTGATTGTGGACATCGTCCACGGCGAGAAAGTCGCTGTAGCGGACCCGGATCTCGTCCGTCCGATCGTTTTCGATCTGAACCTGTACGGGCGTGTACTGTCGTGTGAGATCGCTGGGATAGCCATTCCAGGCGTTTGGCAGGATGGTCAGTTGGATATCAGCCTCCGCCAGGCTGACGCTGGGTCGAGTGGGCGCGCCGGCAACCTCCAGGTGAGGGCCCGCGCAGCCGCTGATGGCGAGGATTGTCAGAAGGATGGGAAGGCTCGCCCGGTGACTCGGGAATGCGTGCACGGCTGAAGCCTCTTGATCTTCCTTGGCGCCCCACGATATAATGACGGTGTCCGCGTGTTCCTGCGGACGACGAGCCCTGCTGAACCTTAGCAAGATTACGACCCCACTTCAATCACCCGCATCTGGAGGAAGCCGGATGGCCACGAGCCGCGCCCAGTTGGAAAAGCTGACAACGCCGAAGCTTCGCGAGCTGGCGCTGGAGAAGTACCCGAACCTGACGGGCGTCTCGGGGATGAAGAAGGAAGACTTGGTGGAAGCCATCATCGCCGAGGAAGTGCGCCTCGGCCTCCGCCCCAAGGAGGAGGAACGGCGGGCCACGGCCGACATGGGCGCCACCCAGCTGAAGGCCGGCATTCGCACCCTCAGGCAGACCCGCGACTCGGCGCTGCAGGCGAAGGATCGGGCAGGCCTGGCGACGGCTCGACTTAAGATCAAGCGGATGAAGCGGCGGCTCAGGAAGCTGCGGGAGGTGTCCTGAGACATTTCCGATTGCGAATGTCGGATCACGCATTCGCTGGTCAATCTTAAATCCAGAACCCGGAATCCAAAATCTCAAATCCTCGCGGGGGGTGCCGATGCCGACGTATGATTTCCGCTGTGGCGGGTGCCGGAAGAAGTACACGCTGACCATGTCCATCTCCGAGCGGGGCCGTAAGCGCATCAAGTGTCCGAAGTGCGGGTCCAGCAAGGCCGAACCGGTTTTTTCTTCTTTCTTTGCCAAGACATCACGCAAGAGCTAGTGGTCTGCTCCGGCCTGGGCGGGGAGGGGGGGCCGGGGCGCGCAGAGTGATCGCGGCCTGCGGATCGGGCGGGCTCGTCCCGAGGCGGCGAGGGGTCGGCGGATGGGCAGCTCATGATTCTGGTTACCGGGGGCACCGGGTTTGTGGGGCGGCATCTGGTCCGGCGGCTCTGCGCCGCGGGGGAGGCGGTGCGGTGTCTCGTGCGGCCCGGCTCCCCAGGGCTCGAGTGGCTGGACTCGCATCCGGTTGAGGTGGTGATGGGCCACCTGCTGGACGCGGACGCCCTGGCCGCGGCGTGCCAGCGAGCCCGACGGATCATCCACCTGGCGGCGCCGATCCACGAGGGCCGGGACGCGATGGTGGAGCGGGTCCACCGTGAGGGCATGGCGCTCCTTCTGGAGGGCGCTCGGGCGGCGCGCGTCGAGCGATTCCTGATGGTGAGCCCGCTCGGGACGGGGTCATCCTCCGGCCTGTCGTTCCTGCGGAGCCGGGGGTGGGCCGAGGATCAACTGCGAGAGAGCGGCGTTCCCTTCGTGATCCTTCAATCCTCCCTGATGTTCGGTCTCGGGGATCGGCTGATCAGCGGCATGATCCGGCTGCTGCAACGGACGGGGCTGCTCTTGATCCCAGGAACCGGGAAGACTATGCTGCAGCCGATCTGGGTGGGCGACGTAGTCTCGTGCCTGGTGCGGGCGCTTCAGGATGAGGAGGCGCTCGACCGCACCATCCCGATTGGGGGTCCGCAGCACCTCAGCTACGAGGAGATCGCCGACCAGGTGGGCAAGATGTTGAACATCCCCCGGGTGAAGGTCCACCTGTCCCGGCGGGCCGTGGCCTGGATGACCCGACTGCTGGAGAGCCTGGGCCTGAATCCGTTCCTGGGGTACCGGCACCTGGAGCTGCTCGAGGTGGGAACCATCACCGCTCTCGATGCGGTCAAGCGGAGCTTCGGGTTTCAGCCGATGCCCCTGATCGAGGGGGTGGCCTACCACATCCTGCCCCGGAGCGAGATGGCGGCGTCGGGGCCGCCGTCCGGGGTGGCCCGGGGATCGCGAACCCGCGATCGGCGGTAGGCGGCAGGGCGGTCCTTTGAAGGAGTGCTGATGTTCTCCTCGCCTGGAGCCATTGCGCTGCAAATCGGGCCGCTGGCCATCCGATGGTACGGCTTGCTGATCGCCACCGGGGTTCTCTTGGGAACCACGCTGGCGCACCGTGAGGCCATCCGGCGGGGAATAGACCCGGACAGGCTGCTGAATGCCATCGTCGTTGCGGTCCTCGTCGCGCTGCTCGGGGCGCGACTGTACTATGTGCTGTTCAACTGGGATTACTACGCGGCCAACCCGGCCAAGATCCTTGCCGTGTGGGAGGGGGGCCTGGCCATCCACGGCGGACTGATCGCGGGGTTGCTGGCGACCATCCTGTATTGTCGGCATGCGAAGCTGTCCTTGCCGCTCACGCTGGACATCATGGCCCCCTGCGTGGCCATCGGACAGGCCATCGGCCGCTGGGGGAACTTCTTCAACCAGGAAGCCTTCGGGGTCCAGACGAACCTGCCGTGGGGGCTGTACATCGACCCCGCCCACCGGCCGCCGCACCTGGCCGCCTTCGAGTATTTCCACCCGACGTTCCTGTACGAGTCCCTGTGGAACCTCCTGGTCTTCGGCATCCTGTGGTTCGGACTCCGGAAGCGGCTGCAGGAGAGGCGGGGCGCCCTGACGCTCTGCTACCTGGGCCTGTACTCGATTGGCCGCTTCTTCGTGGAGGGGCTGCGGATCGACAGCCTGATGCTGGGCAGCTTCCGCGCGGCCCAGGTCGTGAGCCTCCTCCTGGTCGTTGCCTCGGGCGTGGGCCTTTTCCTGATGGCCCGGCGGAAGTGAGTCGGCGGTGGCGCGGGAACGGGGGAGGAGGGCATGAGGCTGGTCGTCGGCATCTCGGGCTCCAGCGGGTCCATCTACGGGATCCGGTTGCTGGAAGTGCTGCAGGGCGTTCCTGACCTGGAGACCCACCTCATCATCAGCGCCGCGGCCAAGCGGACCATCCTGGAGGAGACGGATTACACCGTCAAGGACGTGGAGGCGCTGGCGACCCACGTCCATGACAACCGGGATATGGGCGCGGCGCTGGCCAGCGGGTCGTTCCGGACGGGCGGGATGGTCATCGCCCCCTGCAGCATCAAGACGGTGTCGGCCCTGGCCAACTCCTACGCGGACACGCTGATCTGCCGCGCGGGCGACGTCAGCCTGAAGGAGGGGCACCCCCTGGTCGTGGTGGTCCGGGAGACGCCGCTCCACGCCGGCCACCTCCGGCAGCTGCTCCACCTGGCGGAGCTGGGGGCCGTGATCCTGCCTCCCGTGCCGGCGTTCTACCAGCACCCCAAGACTGTGGAGGACATCGTGAACCATACCGTGGGCCGCGTCCTGGATCGCTTCGGGATCCCGCACACACTCACCACCGAGTGGACGGGGACGCGTCTCCCGCGATGCCAGACGCTATGACGTCCCGGCCCTCTTCCCGCTGGCCGAGTCGCCGCGAGGCGGGGAGGCCCGCGCACTTCGACTTCGGCGCCGGCCGGGGGCGCCATCGCGTCTGGGGCACGGCCCTCCTCTCGCACGGGGGATTGGCCGTGACGCTCGTGGGCGGTGAGGTGCCCCACATCGGGGCGGTGGCGGTCAGCATCCCCCGCCCCAGCCGCAGGGATGCGCGGCGGCGGAGCGCCACCACGTCGGTCTTCACCCTGGTGGGCCACAAGGAGGATGAGATCGCCCGGCCGTTGGCCGCCGAGCTGGCGCGGACGCTGGATCGTACGACGGTCGTCATCGCGGGGGTGCACATGCGTCGCGCCGGCGCGGCGGATCTCGCCAGGGTCTTCGAGAACGCCGGGCGTGCCATGGAGGTCATCGTCGCCAACGTGAGGGCGGCTGCCCGAAGACCCCGAACCGCGCATCGCTGATCGATCATGGCTCTTCGCTCATAGCTCACGGCAAGGACCATCAGCCATGAGCCGTGAGCCATCAACCGAAGGAGGCGCGCATGAGATACCGGGGGATGCTCCGGGTCGTGATGGCGGGGGTGCTGGCGTTCGCGGTCGGAGTCGCTGCCGCGGGAACCGCCTGGGCGCAACAGACAGTTGCATCGGCCCCGCCGCCCGGGGCGACACCACCTCCCGCAAGCGACTCGCCGGGGCTCACCGCCATGGCCGCCCTGGCAGGCGCCATCGGGAGCTTCTTCTACATCCCGTTCAAGGTGGGGGCGATCTGTCCGGGGATGGCGCTGGCATCCGGCGCCAGCCTGGCGGTGACGGGGGGCAACAAGGACACGGCCGAATACCTGCTGCGGGTTGGCTGCACCGGGACCTACTTCATCACGCCAGGGCTGGTCCGGGGGCAGGAGGAATTCCAGGGATCCGGGGCGCGGTAGCCGGAGAGTCCCAGGAGGTTGGACAGGATGCGATCTCAGTACGTCCGGGGAGCGGCGTGGCTGCTTCTGGGTGTACTGCTCTTCTGGACGGCCGCGTGTGCGACCATGCGGGGGATGGGAGAGGACATCCAGTCGCTGGGGGGCGGCATCAAGAAGGTCTTCTCCCAATAGCTCATGGGTCATAGCTCATAGTTCATGCTGGCTGCCATCAACTATGAACCGTGAGCTACAAGGCGCTGACCGAGTAGCGGACCTCCTGCACTTTGCCGTCCCGAAAACGGATGGTCAGGACCTTGTCGAAGCCCGCCCGCAGGAGGGAGGCCGGGACGTGATAGCGGTAGGCCCACTCCTCGTCGGTCTGCGTGAAGACCTTGGTCTGGGGATACCCGAAGAGATGCACTATGTCTTCCTGGGTGTGGGTGCCGGATTGGATCAGGCGGATGCGCTGCTCGTCAAAGTCCTGACCCTCGGTGTTCACCATTCGCTGGGGTTCTCCGCTGGCGGCCACTGCCCCGCCCCCCGCCGTCACCAGCCAGAAGGCTGCCGGCCCGCAGCCCAGGCCCGGCAGGAGGATCAGCAAGGCGAGGCCGATCCCAACCAGGCCATCTCCCCACCGCATTCCCGGCGACCTCATCCCCTCCCCCCTGAGGCGCGGCGTTGCTGCGCCACGTAGTCCTCGACCAGCCGGGTCAGCAGCCGCTTCACCGTCGTGTCCTGTTCCAGCGCCTGGATGCGGAGCGCCTTCACCAGGCGAGCCGGCAGCTTGGCCTGGAGCAGCCGCTCGGCTGTCGCTGCCTCTGTCCCCTTCTTCGTCCGCCGCACGCGCATAGGTCCTGAGGCTCCAGATAGGTGGCAATACTAATATGCGAAAATTTAACCATTGTCAATATGAGAGTATTGAAGCATAGCCAGAGGTTGCAGTCCCTCTCGGTCCCCTGGCTGGAAGGCAGGCAAGCGGGCACGCTGGAACGCGGGGAGGCCAGTGCACGATTGTGACATTCGACATGAGGAGTCATTCCGCACTCGGGTACCCTCTGGGCGTTCCGCATTTGCAGAGGCCTTCTAGCCTTCCAGCATTCAAGCTTGCTAGCGATGCGTCATTCCGCATTCCGCAATCCGCATTCCGAATTTGGGACGGCTCCCCCTCCCCGGCGGGGAAATCGTGTTGACGCCCGAGGGCGCGCATGCTAACTCTAATCCGAAAGAGATGTGAGCCACGGGCACCAGCGGCCCCGCCCCTGCGACGAGGAGTCCGGGAGGGTTCATTCCGTGGGCCAAGCCCCACCGGGAGTGATCTCCGGCCTCACGCCGGGTGAGGGCGGGCAGAGACGGCCCCCATGCCCCTCCACTGGTATGCGCTCCGTACCCGTTCCCGTCACGAGAAGCGTGTGCGGGAGCAACTCGAGACCCGGGGGATCGAGCCGTTCCTTCCCCTGGTGGAGCGGTGGCGGCACTGGAAGGACCGGCGGAAGCGAGTCGCCTTTCCGCTCTTCCCCGGCTACTGCTTCGCCCGATTCCCGCTGTCCCAGCGGGTCGCCGTCCTGACCACCCAAGGCGTGGTCCAGGTCCTGGGGAACCAGGACGGGCCGGTCCCCGTCCCCGACGCGGAAGTGGAGGCCGTCCGCCGTCTCGTTGAAAGCACCCTGCCCTATGATCCGCATCCATACCTTACGGTGGGGATGCAGGTGGAAGTGATCCGCGGTCCCTTGGCGGGGCTGCGGGGCCTGCTGCTGCGCAAGGGTGCCCGCGCGCGGCTGGTCATCGGTGTCAGCTTGATCCACCAGGGCGCCTCCGTCGAGCTGGATGCGCTCGACGTCGCCCCCGTCTCGTGAAGGACCGGCCGGGGTACGGACGAGGATGACTGCGCACTACTCCCCACAACGACGCGCGGAACGGCTCATCGGCACGGGGCGGGTCGGGTTGGCGGCGATCGCGCTGGTGGCGATCTGGGCGGAGCCTGCCGGCCTGGCGGGCTCCCCGCGGATTGCCTTCGGCTTGGTTGGCGGCTATCTGGTATGCGCCCTGCTGGTCCTCCTGCGGGTCTGGCGCTCGCCCGCGCCCCTGGGCCGCCTGCCATTCATCATCCACACCGTTGACCTGGCCGCGTTTTGCCTCGTCGTGGTCTTCGCCCGAGGCGCCACCGGCCCCTTTTTTGCCTCGGCCGCGTTCCTCCTGGCATCCGCCACGCTGCGGTGGCTGTGGCGCGGGACGCTGTGGACCGCCGTGGCGGTCCTGGCGGCCTACGATGGGCTGGGCATGGCTGCGGCGCACATCGTGGCGGGCCCCGCTATCGAGCCCGCCACCCTCATCGTCCGCAGTCTGTACCTGGCATTGATGGCGACCCTGCTGGGCGGTCTGGGCGCCTACGAAGAGCGGGCGCGCGAGGAGATCCTCCGGCTGGCGTCGTGGCCGCGCACGCTGCCGCGGGAAGCCCTGGGGCTGGTACGTGACCTGCTGGGGCACACGGCCGAACTCCTCGGCTCTCCGCGCGTGCTGATGAGCTGGGAGGAGCCGGAAGAGCCTTGGTTCCATCTGGCGTCGTGGTCCCGGGGCGAGTTCCATTGGAACCGTCAGCCCCCCGGCACCTACGAGCCACTCGTCGCGGAGCCACTCACCGGGGCCGATTTCCTCTGCCCGGACGCCCGCGCCGCGGCCCCCACGTGCCTGCACACGTCCGCTGCGGGACTGCGACGCGTGCAGGGGACGCCCCTGCATCCCGACCTGCAGGCGCGGTTCGCCGTCGGTTCCGTCCTGTCTCTGCGGCTGCAGGGGGAGGTCGTGAAGGGGCGCCTGTTCTGCCTCGACAAACCGGGCCTGACGGCGGATGATCTGGTTCTGGGCGAGATCGTGGCGCGCCAGGTGGCCACGCGCATGGACCACTTCTATCTGCTGCAGCGGCTGCAGCAGGCGGCGGCCACGGAGGAGCGCATCCACCTGGCCCGGCAGCTGCACGACGGCGTGCTCCAATCCCTGACGGGGGCCGCCCTGCAACTGCAGACGGTCGGGCCCCTGCTGGAGACGGACCGGCAGGCCGCCCAGGACCGCCTGCTTCTGATCCAGCGCCTGCTGGCCGAGGAGCAGCGCGACCTCCGGTTCTTCATCCAGGAGCTGAAGCCGGCGCCGCTCGGCCTGCCCGGGATGGATTCCGGCCTGGCCGCCCGCCTGAAGGACCTCGCCGAGCGGATCGAGCGTCACTGGGGCCTGCGCGTGGAGCTCACCATGGAGCGCCCCGCGGCGCGGATCTCCGAGGGCTTGCTTCGGGAAATCTACCTGATCGTTCACGAGGCGCTGGTCAACGCCGCCCGGCACGCCCAGGCCTCGACCGCGCGCGTGGGGGTGGCCGTGCAGGCGAACACGGTGCGGATCAGCGTGGCGGATGACGGCCGCGGCTTCCGCTTCCGCGGGCACTATGATCAGGCGGCGTTGACTGGGATGAAGCTGGGGCCCGTGACCGTGAAGGAGCGAATTGTGGCCCTGCGCGGGTCGCTTGCCATCGACTCGGGCGAGGGGGGCGCGCGGCTGGAGATTACCCTGCCGCTCGCGCCGCCGGGAGATTGAGATGGCCATTCGTGTGGTCCTGGCCGATGACCATCCCATCATCCTGGACGGGCTGGAGCTCCTGTTTCGGATGGAGCGGGACATCCAGGTGGTGGCCCGCTGCGTGAACGGTGAGGAGGCCCTGCAGGCGGTCCGCCAGCACCGGCCGGACATCCTGATCCTGGACATCCGGATGCCCGGGAAGGATGGGCTGACGGTCCTACGGGAAATGAAGGGCGACGATCTGCCCACGAAGGTCGTGCTCTTGACGGTGGGGCTGGACGAGGAGGAGGCGCTGGAGGCGCTGCGTCTGGGCGTGCGGGGGGTGGTCCTCAAGGAGATGGCGCCGCAGATGTTGGTGCAGTGCGTGCGCAAGGTGCACGCCGGTGAGCAGTGGCTGGAGCGGCGCTCCGTGGGCCGCGCCCTGGAGAAACTGCTCTGGCGAGAAGCGGGCGCGCGCGAGGTGGCCGGGGTCCTGACGCCGCGCGAGATCGAGATCGTGCGCATGGTGGCCGCTGGCCTCCGCAACAAAGAGATCGCCGACAAGCTGTCCATCAGCGAGGGCACAGTGAAAATTCACCTGCACCACATCTACGAAAAGCTCCACCTGAACGGCCGCCTGGAACTGGCCGCGTACGCCGGGGAGAAAGGGCTCATCTGAACGGCGTCGGCCCCACCCCGTCCGGTCGGCGTGGCACCCCGGCCGTCTTCCGTCTCGGTTGTCCGAATTTCACCTCCCATTTCAGGCGGATAGACCATTCCCTCCCGCTTTGCAGCTTCCTAGATATATATCGAAAGTTATAGAAAAATGTATCTTTGGCTAAATTGTGTGTCCCGGGAGAAGTCGCTAGACTAGATAATGATGATGACACCAGGAACCGGACCGGACCGCAGCGACCGACGCCGGGCGGCACGTTTCCAGATTGCCATCCCCGTGGAGCTGGAAGGGGGGACGGGCACTACCCGGGACGTCAGCCTCTCGGGGGTCTTTTTCGAAACGGAGCAATCGTTTGCCCCCGGCGAGGAGATCAGTCTTGCGCTGCTCCTGGAACGTGTGTCTCCCGGTCGGCCGGTCCGCCTCGAGTGCGAGGGGCGGATCGTGCGCGTGACCCGGTTCGACGGACGAATCGGCGTAGCCGTTGCATTCTCCTCGTACAAGTTCGGCTCCTCAGGCCGATCCATAGGTCTGGCCTGACAACCGGGCTTGGCCGCTGTGTGCCCGCCTAGACAAACGCGGGATCCGATGGTACAGACTTCGGGACGTATTCCGTCGGAGGGCGGGCGCTTTCTTTTGAGCCTCCGGGAGTTTTGCCTCGCGGTTTCCAGAGCGAGGGTGTAAGGTGAAATAGCCCCGCCTGTAAGCGAGAAGGCCCAAGCGTGCCCGGATCTTGCACGACGTGACGGCAGGTGATCATGTTCCCCAGGTAGTCAGCGAGCCTGTGATGTATCCGCTTGCCGCATATCTTCCCTTCAACCGAGAGAGCCTAGCCGAGCAGTTCGTTCCGGCCAAGAATGGCGACCCGCCGGAGGACCGCCACGGGACGTGGCTGCTCGTGCAGGGGGTTGCCCTGCTGATCCACGAGGCGGCTGGAGAGCCCGGGTGGCGCCTGCCCCAGGGACCGCTCCCGGAAGATTTCGCTCGGACGCTGGACCCGATCGTTCATCTTGGCACGTACCGGGGCGAGCCCTGCTGGGCTGCCGCCGTCCCGGCGGGCACCGACTTGCCCGCCGGCTTTCGTCGGGAGAGCCTCCAGCCCCGCGAGACGCGGCTGACCGACGACGCCCTTTCCCTAGGCGGCTTGGCCCTTCAGGCCGTCCACTGGGAGCAGACGAGCCTGCACTGCCCCCGATGCGGAGCCGCCACCTCCCAGATTCGGGGGGAGTGGGGCAAGCGCTGCCCCGATTGTGACTACGAGCACTACCCGCACCTACATCCGGCGGTGATCGTGCTCGTGCGGGATGGGGACCGCGTCCTCCTGACTCGGAAAGCATTCTGGCCCAAGGGGCGCTACGGCCTGGTGGCGGGATTCGTGGACGCGGGCGAGTCGCTGGAGGGGGCGGCGGCCCGCGAGGTGCGCGAGGAGGTCGGGGTCGAGATTCGCGACCTCCGCTACGCCGGGAGCCAGTACTGGCCGTTTCCCAGCCAGCTCATGGTGGGCTTCACGGCCGCGTATGCGCACGGCGACCTCACGGTCAACCCGGACGAGCTGGAAGACGCGCGGTGGTTCTCCGTCCACGAGTTGCCGGATCTGCCGCCAAAGCTGAGCATCGCCCGCTTCCTGCTTGACCACTTTGCTCGGCCGCGCTGAGAACCGGGGCGTGAAAGGTGAAAGGTGAGACGTGAGGGGTGAAACGTGGGGGCGGGGAGGGAGACCAGACATGGGTAAGGGATTGAACAAGCCGCACAAGCGGCTCGACGCGTGGAGTCTGTCCATGGAGTTTGCCGTCCAGATCTATAAGGCTACTGAGGCCTTTCCGCACGAGGAGCGTTTCGGTCTCACCTCACAACTGCGCCGGAGCGCGGTCAGCATTCCCAGCAATATCGCGGAGGGCGCTGCGAGGCAAACCAAGAAGGAATTCCTGAATTCCCTTCACATTTCACAGGGGTCAGTCAGTGAAGTTGATGCCGAGCTAGAGTTGGCGAACCGCCTAGGCTTCTTGCCGGATGATTTGCACACGAGCCTTGTACACACGCTTGAGCGTATTGATAGTCTTATCTCCGGACTGATTCGCTCCCTGCGAACCGACCTAAAAGTTGGCCGGAAGAGATGAGGTCCAGCGTTCGTTTCTTCTCGTTCTTGGCCTTTCACGTTTCACCTTTCACGTTTCACCTTCAATAGTCTGGCGGAGTCTGGCGTTGGCTACTCTGACCACGAACAGGATTCTCGTTACGGGTGGTGCCGGGTTCATCGGATCGCACGTGGCGGACGCCTACCTTCTGGCCGGGCACGAGGTGACCGTCGTGGACGATCTCTCCACCGGCTTCAGGGAGAATCTCGACCCGCGTGTCCGGTTCTGGCAGGTGGACATCCGAAGCGCCGAGCTTCCTCGGGTCGTGGCCGACTTCCGGCCCGACGTGATCAGCCACCATGCCGCACAAATGAGCGTTTCGGCCTCCGCGCAGGATCCAGGGCACGACGCGGACATCAACATCCTGGGCACACTCAACCTGCTGGAGGCGGCCGTCCGGCACGGGGTGCGCCGCGTGATCTTCGCCTCGACTGGGGGCGCGGTTTACGGGGACTTGGTTGCCGTGCCGACGGATGAGGCGGCCGTTCCTCAGCCGGTGAGCCCGTACGCGGTCGCGAAGCTCGCAGTGGAAAGGTACCTGTACGCGTACGAGGCAATGCATAGCCTGCGGGCGGTGGCGCTTCGATACAGCAATGTGTATGGCCCGCGTCAAAGCCCGCACGGTGAAGCGGGCGTCGTGGCTATCTTCTCCCGGGGGATCCTCGAGGGACGCGAGTTGACGGTACACGGCGACGGCGGGCAGACCCGCGATTACGTGTACGTCGGGGATGTCGTGCGCGCCAACATGCTGGCCACGGAGATGGCGCTGGGTCAGCAGGAGTTCCCGATCCTCAACGTCGGGACCGGGATCGAGACGTCGGTGAGCGACCTGGTCAGGCTGTTTCGCGAGATCGCCGGGATGGACGTCCGCTGGCGGCACGGCCCTCCCCGAACCGGGGAGCAGCGCCGGAGCGTCCTCGACGCCTCGCTGGCCAAGCGGGTCCTGGGTTGGCAGGCCACGACGGACCTCCGGGCGGGATTGGGCTTCACGTTTCAGTGGTTTCGGGAACGAGGGCGGGCGGAACGAGTGAAACGTGAAACGTGAAACGTGGGCGCCAAGGGCCGAGAGCAATAAAAGCCGAATGAAGAAGAAGTGTTTGACGATGTGGCAGGTCATGTGGTATAGAATGCATCCTTTTTTCGTTTCATGAGGCGTACGAATTCTTTCACCTCCCTCTCATTCTGTCTGGTTGTATCAGGTTGGCAGAACGACGGGTCACCTGACCTCCCAGGCTGAGAGCTTCCATGGCATGAAAAGAACCTACGACGTGCTGGTGATCGGTGCGGGGCCGGCGGGGTCCACGACCGCAGAGCGACTGGCAACCGCCGGATATGACGTGGCGGTGCTCGAGGAGCACGCGGTCATCGGCGAGCCGGTGGACTGCACCGGGGTCGTCGGGATTGAGGCCTTCGAGGTCTTCGACCTCCCCCGGGAGATCGTTGTCGGCGCCGTGGATGCGATAACCATCCACTCGCCCGGGGGGATCCCTGCCACCTATCGTGGGACCGACCCGCTGGCCTATATCGTGGATCGTGCCGAGCTGGATCGGACCCTGGCGGCACGAGCCAGGGACGCCGGCGCCACCTTCCTGCTCAGCACGCAGGCGGTGGATGTGGCCCGGAGCGACCGGTCGGTCGAAGTGACGTGCCAACGCCCCGAGGGCGAAACGCGAAAGGTGTCGGCCAGCGTATTGGTCCTGGCGGGTGGGCCCCGCTTCGCGTTCCACGAACGCTTGGGGCTCGCGGCGTCTTCCCTGTTGTGGCGGAGCGCCCACGCCGAACTTCCGGGCAATACCCTGGGGCACGCCCAGGTGTATCTCGGGCGGGACGTGGCCCCGGGCGCCTTCGGTTGGGCGGTTCCCGTCACGCGCGGCGGGATGCCCTACGTGCGCATCGGGGTGAACAGCCACCACGATGCGCCGCGATACCTTCGAAAGCTCTGCGAGGAAAAGTTCCCTTACCTTCTGCCGGGCGATGGCCCGCTGCCGTACCGATCCTGGGTTGTGCCGGTCCTGCCGCTGTCCAACACGTATGGGGACCGCGTTCTGGCAGTCGGGGATGCCGCCGGCCAGGTGAAGCCGACGTCGGGCGGAGGCATCTACTACGGGATGCTCAGCGCCAAGGAAGCCGCCGAGACGGTGTGCGAGGCCTTCAGACGGGGGACATTCTCTGCTCAGGGCCTGTCGAGTTATGAGAAGCGGTGGCGGGCTCGGCTTGGATTCGACCTGAGGGTCGGGACGCTCTTCCGCCGCCTGTTCGCCCGGATGGCGGACCGGGATATTGACGACCTGTTTCGCACGCTGCATGCGAACGGCCTCCTCGCCCGGATCACAGGGAAGGTCAGCTTCGACTGGCACCGGGAGCTGGTCGTGTTTCTACTCCGGCACCCCAAGCTGGCTCGGATCTTTATGCGCCGCGCGGTAGACTCGTGGGCAGAGCCAGCCGTCTCAGACCTTCCCGCCCTGTAGATCGTCCCTCCAATTGTACTCTTGGATCTGCGCGTGCCGGACGCCCCGGAACCCATTTCCTTTCTTGCCTCCCCCCCCAATCCGGGATGCCACTCTCTGAGGAATCCGCATTGCCGGATTTCGGATCCGACATTCAGGCTCCTCGGACATCCGCTTGGGCCCTCAGACGGTGCTTCGGCTTCCCGGTTCGAAAAAGTCTTGACCAGGAGAACGATCTGAGATACGCAGGACTGGCGACTGTGGAATGCGGATTCATCATTCGGCATTCGAGGAGGGACGGGAGGCCTGTCGAGGGTTGCACTCTCTGCCGCGGCGGGCAGGCGCCCACGTTTGCTTACGAGGGCACGGACAACCGTGAGACGTGAAACGTAAAACGTGAAACGGAGGGACAGGGAGGGGAGCGGAGAACCGAGAGACGAGAGCCGAGGGGAGGATGAGCCATGCCAACATTCGTGCTGCTAACCAGGCTGGGGGAGGCCGAGCGAAAGCGTCCCAAGCTCCGCGCGGCCAAGGGAAAGAAATGGATCCAGGCCATCCACAAGCGCTGCCCGGGCGTGAAGTTCCTCTGTCACTTTGCCATGCTGGGGCCCTACGACTTTCTAGACATCTACGAGGCACCGGACGCCGAGACGGCTGCCAAGGTCTCTCTGATCAGTATGGCCGGGGGCGCAGCTACGGCGGAGAGCTGGACACTCATCCCCTATGAGCGATTCCTCGGACTGGCAAAGCAGGTGTAGAAGGGAAGGAGCCATTTGATGCCTGAGACCAAGGTGGTGCTGACGGAGAAGGATCTGCCGACGCACTGGTACAACCTGCAAGCGGACCTCCCCTTTCCGCTGCCACCGGTGATCCATCCGGGGACGAAGCAGCCCATCGGCCCGGCCGACCTAGCCCCGCTGTTTCCGATGGAACTCATCAAGCAGGAGGTGAGCAAGGAGCGGTGGGTGGAGATCCCGGAGCCGGTCCGGGACATCTACCGACTCTGGCGGCCGTCCCCGCTGTATCGGGCCCACCGGCTGGAACGGGCGCTCCAGACTCCCGCGAGGATCTACTACAAGTGGGAAGGGGTGAGCCCCGCCGGCAGCCACAAGCCGAACACGGCCGTGGCTCAGGCCTTCTACGGTCGGCAGGAGGGCGTGAAGCGCATCACGACCGAGACCGGCGCCGGGCAGTGGGGGAGCGCCCTGGCCTTCGCCTGCAACGCCTTCGGGCTGGAGTCGAAGGTGTACATGGTGCGGGTGAGCTACGATCAAAAGCCTTACCGGCGCATCATGATGGAGACGTGGGGAGCCAAGGTGGTGCCGAGTCCCAGCACCGAGACACGGGCCGGCCGGGCGATCCTGGCCAGGGATCCCGATTCACCGGGCAGCCTGGGGATCGCCATCAGCGAGGCGGTGGAGGACGCCGCCGGCCGGGATGACACCAAGTACTCGCTGGGCAGCGTCCTGAATCACGTCCTGATGCACCAGACGGTCATCGGCCTGGAGACCAAGAAGCAGTTCGAACTCCTCGGAGAGTACCCGGACGTCCTGGTGGGTTGCGTCGGCGGCGGCAGCTCCTTCGCCGGGTTCGCGTTCCCCTTCGTCCAGGACAAGCTGTCGGGAAAGGCGAAGAGGCTGCGCATCGTCGCGGTCGAGCCCACGGCCTGTCCGAGCTTGACCAAGGGGAAGTACCTCTACGACTTCGGCGACACGGCCGGCTCGACCCCGCTGATCAAGATGTACACCCTGGGGCATTCCTTCATCCCGGCACCCATCCACGCCGGGGGGCTTCGCTACCACGGCATGGCCCCACTGGTCTGCGCGCTGTACGACGCCAAGATCATCGAGGCCGTGGCCGTACACCAGAACCCTATTTTCGAGGCGGCCGTGCAGTTCGCCCGCGCCGAGGGGATCGTGCCCGCCCCGGAGCCGTCCCACGCCATCCGCGTGGTGATCGACGAGGCCATCCGGTGCCGGGAGCGGGATCAGGCCAAGACCATCGCCTTCGTCCTCTGCGGCCACGGTCACTTCGACCTGGGCTCGTACCAGCGGTACTTGGCGGGGAAACTGGAGGACTACGAGCTGCCGCAATCGGCCATTGACGAGGCGCTCAGTCTGGTGCCGAAGGTGAACTGAATGCGGAATGGCGGATGGCTCATAGCTGATCGCTCATGATTCGAGGAGAGCACCATGCGCCATGAGCTAAGAGCCAAGAGCGAGGAGAGGACGATGATTGAGGTGGAGAACACGCTGGCGGTCTTCATCGATTTCGAGAACCTGGCACAGGGGTTCAAGCACAGCAAGGAAGACTTTGACATCCTCCGGGTCCTGGAGCGCCTCGTGGAGAAGGGCAAGGTGATCGTCAAGGTCGCGTACGCCGACTGGACCCGCTATGCGAAGTACAAGCAGCAGCTCCACGAGGCCGCCATCGAGCTGATCGAGATCCCCAAGCGATCCATGACCGGCAAGAACTCCGCCGATATCCGGTTGTGCGTGGACGCCATGGACCTGTGTTACTCGAAGGCGCACATCGACACGTTCGTGATCGTCTCCGGGGATAGCGACTTCTCCCCTCTGGTGGGCAAGCTGAAGGCCAACGGCAAGCGCGTCATCGGGTTGGGGATCAAGGAGTCGACGTCCACGCTGCTCAGCGACAACTGCGACGAGTTCATCTTCTACGAGTCCCTCGGGAAGCCGGACCGGATCACCACGCCGGGCGTTCGGGACATCCCCAAGGAGAAGCGGGAGGTCTTCGAACTGCTCTTCGACACCATTGCGGGCCTCATCCGTGAGAACAAAGAAATCCTCTGGTCCTCGATGGTGAAGGACACCATGAAGCGGAAGCGGCCGGCCTTCTCCGAACGGGCGCACGGATACCGGACGTTCAGCGATCTCCTGGAGGACGCCCGGAAGCACGGCTTCATTGAATTGCGGACCGACCCGACCAGCGGCACCTACGTGGTGGTGGGCTTCGTCAAGGCAGGACGCTGAGAGTGTGTGAAGAAATCGTCGCCGGGCCGAGAGCTCGACTGCAACCCGTTGATTCTCCGCAGGTGAGAAATGCACTTGGCGCCGATTCACCGATATTTTCACACACTCTGAACCGAAAGAGCTCTTGGCTCATGGCAACTGCAATCTACTCTTCGCCATCGGCCATCAACTATCAGCCATTCTCATTCCGCATTGGCGATGGCCATGAGCCATCGGCTATGCGCCGCGCGCCATGCGTCAGGCGCGAGAGGGCAGGTGAGACGGCGGCTCGTTCTTCTGGGAATGTTCCGCGAGGATCGCCAGCAGTTCCTGGATCTTGGCTTCGAGCTGGCGGATCAAGCCCTGGTTCCGGATGGCCAGCCGCCGGCGATCCATGGCGCGGGCGACCGTCGTCAGCATCACCTCGTTCTTGAATCCCTTCACGATGAAGTCGAAAGCGCCCAGGCGAAGGGCGGCGATGGCGTTGTCGGACGTCGGGTTGGCCGTGGCGATGACCACCGGGGAGTCCGGGGCGAGCTCCCCCAACTGCGCCAGCACCTCCAGACCGGACATGCCGGGCATCATAATGTCCAGCAGGACGACGTCAATGGTCTCTTGCCTGGCGATCTCCAGCGCCCGCTCTCCATTCTCGGCCTCGTGGGTGATGTAGCCGGCTTCTCGAAGCACGTCGGCGAACAGTTGCCGGGCGAGCAGTTCATCGTCCACCACCAGGATGGTGCCGGCGCCCTCCGCAGGGGGCGTGGGTGCGGCGGGTTTCTTGGGCTGCTGGGCATGACGGGTCAGCTCCAGCTCGTGCAGGTAGGCCAGGGCGCGGTCCAGGTCCCGATTCAGGTGCCGCACCCTCAGCAGGGCCTCGACGCGGGTGAGCAGCTCCGTCCGCTGAAAGGGCTTCGTGAGGAAGTCGTCGCCCCCCGCCGCCATGGCCCGCTCCTTGTCGGAGATCTGGTTCAGGGCCGTCACGAACAGGACCGGGATGCCCCCGGTCTGGGGGTCGGTCTTGACGCGGGCGCATATCTCGAATCCGGAGAGGCCTGGCATCATGAGATCGAGGAGGATGAGATCCGGTCTCCTCTCGCGTGCCAGCCGCAGCGCCTCCTCGCCTTCGTGCGCCAGAAAGATCTCGTACCCCGCGGAGGCCAGCATCGCCTCCATCAGTTCCAGGTTTTGGGCTTCGTCGTCAACGATCAGGATCCGTGCGGGTCCACCAGCCTCGGGCTTCGTCATGGTCGCGCCCCCTTCCTTGACTCCTTGTCTGTACGACCCGTGGACGAGAGGCGGTTGACCTGCCCGCCCCCCGGCACCCCTCTCCCCGACGCGTCCCTCGAGGGTTCGGCCTGGAGCCGCCCAATGTCCTTTTATTCTGGCACAACCCTGCGAAAGAGTAAAGCGCTGTGCGCGAACCGAGAGCAGTACAGGGCGGGGATGCGTCTTGATTCCCCCGACAGCTTGCTGCTAACATAATTTCTTTGGATTCCATCCGGAGAAGCTGTCGTGGGCGAAAGCGGTCCGTTGCCGATGAAGGAAGAAGGCGGTTGGCGCATTGTTGCTTGACTGCATTGGGCCTGCATGCTAGGAAAGCATCGGAGGATGCCACGCGGTTCGGGAAGTTAGGCTGTTCATTCGATGACGGAGAACAAGAGTATGCCCGATTTGAGCCGGTACACCGTCGTGACCAGGCCCGATGACAATGGGACGTTTGTTGCGTATGTGCCTGCCATCCCGGGATGCCATGCCGTGGGAAGGACCCCGGAGGAGGCCAGGACTGAGCTGGCCAATGTCTTTTCGATGATCGCGGAAGAGTACGCAGAGGAAGGGCGAGCTTTGCCACCCGATGTCCGGGAGCTCGTCGCCCGTGCCGGCTAAGGCGGGCGATCTCGAGCGCGTTGCGAAAATCCTCGGATTCCTCAAGGCCCGCCAAAAGGGGAGTCACGCACGCTGGAAACACCCCGATGGTCGATCAACCACGATCCCCGTCCATCCCTCGTTTGAAGTTGGGGGCTGGCTGTTCCACGAGATCTTGAAGTAGCTCGGGATTTCGGAAGATCAGTTCCACCGCTTGAGAAAATAGGCTGTGGCGCCGCCAGGAGCGCGCAACCCAATACTTCGATAGGAACCCGCCGTCTGCGGCGGGTTTTTTCTTGACGGGCACAGACGGTTCACGCAGAATACGCGCCAACTTGGGAGCGTTCGGCAGTTCGGGGGTTCCGCCTGTGGTGCACGTGGGGGTTCTCGGGGCACGAGAACAACCGACCTGCCGAACGGTCGAACGCTCGAACGCCTTTTGGGTGGGTATTCTGCATGGCTGACATTCGATTCGGGACGGACGGCTGGCGGGGGATCATCGCGGAGGATGTCACCTTCGCCAACGTCCGGCTGGCGGGACGGGCCATCGCCCGGCGCCTCCGGCGCGACGGGAATGACCGGTCGAGCCCCCACATCCTGGTGGGTCACGATACCCGATTCCTGTCCCGGGAGTTCGCCCAGGCGGTGGCAGAGGCCATGGCGGGGGAGGGCGCCCGGGTGAGTCTGGCCTCCGCCTTCGCGCCGACGCCGGCGTTTTCTTACGCCGTGGTCCGATTAGGGGCCGCCGGGGCGGTGGTCATCACGGCGAGTCACAACCCGGCGGAGTACAGCGGGGTCAAGTTCAAGACGAGCTTCGGCGGCTCGGCCTCCATCGCGTTCACGCAGGAGGTAGAGGAAGAGATTTGCCGACTGAGAGCCGAGAGCCACGACGAATGCGGAATGCGGAATGCGGAATGCGAAATCGGGACATTTGATGCCCGCGGGCCCTGGCTGGATCGGCTCGAAGAGTTGGCGGATGTCTCGCGCATCGGGCGGAGCGGCATCCGCGTCGCGCTGGACGTCATGTACGGGGCGGGCCAGGGCCTCCTGTCGGAGCGCCTGCGGCGAGCAGGTGCCACCGTGCGTGAGTTGCACGCGGAACTCAATCCCGGCTTCGGCGGCCTGCAGCCGGAGCCCATCCCCGCCCACATGGGCGCCCTCATGGACTGCGTGGAGGGCTGGGAGGGGGCGGGAGCGCGCGTCGGATTCGCCTTCGACGGGGACTGCGACCGCGTCTCGCCGGTGGATGAAGACGGGAACGTCCTCTCGCCGCACCAGACCCTGGCGCTGCTCCTGCGGCACCTCGTGTCGAACCGGGGGCAACGCGGGGCGGTGGTGAAGTCCGTGAACATCGGGTACATGGTGGACGCGGAGGCCGAGGCCTTGGGCCTCCCCCTGGTGGTGACGCCCGTGGGATTCAAGCATATCGCCGAGGCCATGCGGCAGCACGACGCCGTGGTGGGCGGCGAGGAGAGCGGGGGCTTCGCCGTGCGGGGCCACATCCCGGAGCGCGACGGGGCCCTGGTCAGCCTGCTGCTTCTGGAATGCATGGCCATGACGGGGAAGCCTCTGGGAGCCCTGGTGCGCGAGATGGAAGCGCAGCGCGGCCCCCGCCGCTACGGCCGCCTCGACCTTCGGCTGGCATCGCTTTCGGCCCGGGACCGAGTCGTCGCGTCCGTCGTCGCCTCCCCGCCCGACCGGATCCTGGCCGTGCCGGTCCGCCACGTGGAGACGATGGACGGGGTCAAGCTCACCCGCGCGGACCAGAGCTGGATCATGCTGCGCGCCTCGGGCACGGAACCGCTCCTCCGAATCTACGCCGAGGCCCCCACAGAGGACGAGGTGCAGGCGCTTTTGGCATGGGGGCAGGCTGTCGCCGCCGGGGAGGGATGAGGCCGGCATGTCGAAGGCGAAAGTGCGCGCGAAGGCGCCGGACTCCGCCCGCGTGAGGAGCCGGCCGATCGAAGAGGAACAGAGACCCTGGGGAAGCTTCCACACGCTTGAGGAGGGACCGGGGTACAAAGTCAAGCGTCTGGTGGTCCTTCCGGGGCAACGATTGAGCCTGCAAAAGCACCGGCGACGAGCCGAGCACTGGGTCGTGGTTTCCGGAACCGCGACGGTCGTCAACGGGACGCGGGTCCTCACGCTGCCTCGACGGAGCTGCACGGTGATCCCGCGGCAGGCCTGGCATCGGATCGAGAACCATGGGCGGCAGCCGGTGGTGATCATCGAGGTGCAGCACGGGACGTATCTCGGGGAGGACGACATCATCCGCAAGCAGGACGATTACGGGCGGGTAGAACCCAGAAAAAGAGCCGCGAGCCGCGAGCCGAGAGCCGGGTCCCCGCGTGACAGCGCGGGTGGCCGTACGCCGAGGACAGCCTGGACGGGAGGAGGCGGCAGGTGAACGGGTTGTACGTGGTGGTGATGGCGGGGGGCAGCGGAGAGCGGTTCTGGCCGCTCTCCACGCCGGCGCACCCCAAGCAGTTCCCCCCGCTTCTCGAGGGTCGCAGCTTCTTCCAGCACACCGTGGAGCGGGCCACGCGGCTGGTGGGTGAGGCGCAGGTGCTGGTGGCGACGCGGTGCGATCTCCTCCCCGTCGTGCAGGAGCAGTTGCCCGGCTTCCCCGCGGAGAACTGCGTCCTGGAGCCCGTCGGCCGGGACACGGCCGCGTGCATCGGTCTGGCCGCCCTCGTCATCGAACGGCGCACGCCGGGCGCCCGCATGCTGGTCGCCCCCTCGGATCACTACATCACGCCGTTCCATGCCTTCGGAGAAACGATCCGGCACGGGCTGGCCCTCCTGGATCGGGTGGATGGGCTGGTGACCCTGGGGATCCCTCCGACCCGCCCCGAGACCGGATACGGCTACATCCTGGCCGGCGAGGCGGCGCCGGAGCACGCCGCGGCCCGGCGGTGTGAGCGCTTCACCGAAAAGCCGGACCGCACGACGGCCGAGCGCTTCCTGGCGGACGGCCGGTACTACTGGAACAGCGGCATCTTCCTGTGGAGCGCGGCGACGATCCTCAAGGCCATGGCGCGGCACCTCCCCGAGCACTGGAGCTGTCTGGAAACGATCCGGGCCGCCCTGGGAACGCCGGAAGAGGGGCATGCCCTGGAGGTGACCTTCCCCCGCATGTCGCGCGTCTCCGTGGACGTGGGGATCCTGGAGCGGGCGGACGGCGTCTACATGATCCCCGCCACCTTCACGTGGGACGATGTCGGCACGTGGAGCGCCCTGGGTCGCATCCTCACGCCGGATGAGCACGGCAACGCCGTGGTAGGGCGCCACGTCGGCCGCGACAGCCACGGGTGCGTGGTCTATGGCACCAGCCGGCCCATCGGCACGATCGGCCTGTGCGACCTCGTGGTAGTGGAGACCCCCGAGGGGATCCTGGTGTGCCCCAAGGAGCGGGCCCAGGAGGTGAAAGACTTGGTGCGCATGATGCGGGAGGCAGGGACATGAGTCCGCCAACAGCGCTGATCACCGGCATCACGGGGCAGGACGGCTCCTACCTGGCTGACTTCCTCCTCACCCAGGGCTACCGGGTGGTGGGGATGGTGCGCCGGAGCAGCACCGAAAACTTCGAGCGCATCGAGCACCTGCGGGGCCAGGTCGAGATCTGCCAGGCGGACCTGCTGGACCAGCTCTCGCTCATCAACCTGCTGCGGGCCGTCCGCCCCCGGGAGGTCTACAACCTGGCCTCCCAGTCCTTCGTCCCCACCTCCTTCGAGCAGCCGGTCCTCACGGGAGAGTTCACGGCCCTGGGGGTCACCCGGATGCTGGAGGCGGTGCGGCTGGTGGACCGGGAGATCCGGTTCTACCAGGCCAGCAGCAGCGAGATGTTCGGGAAGGCCCACGAGGTCCCTCAGACCGAGCGGACCCCCCTCCACCCCCGGAGCCCCTACGGCGTGGCCAAGGTCTACGGCCACTGGATCACCGTGAACTACCGGGAGAGCTACGGCCTGTTCGCCTGCTCGGGAATCCTGTTCAACCATGAATCCCCCCGCCGGGGCAAGGAGTTCGTCACCCGGAAGGTGACCGATGGCGCCGCCCGGATCAAACGCGGGCTGGCCCAGCAGCTTTCCCTCGGGAACCTGGAGGCCCGCCGGGACTGGGGCTACGCCGGGGACTACGTGGAGGCCATGTGGCGGATGCTCCAGCAGCCGACCCCCGACGACTACGTCATCGCTACCGGCGAGACCCACAGCGTCCGGGACCTGTGCGAGATCGCCTTCGCCCGGGTCGGCCTCGACTGGGAGGAGCACGTCGTGGTCGATCCCAAGCTGGTGCGCCCGGCCGAGGTGGACCTCCTCCAGGGCGACGCGGCCAAGGCCAAGCGAGTGCTGGGGTGGCTGCCCCGGGTCTCCTTCCGCCAGCTCATCGAGATGATGGTGGACGCGGACATGGCGCGCTACGCCGGCTCATGACGATTGGTGATTGAGGATTGCGGGGCAATCGAAAATCGGCAATCACCAATCGTAAATCGTTCAGGACGGAACGGACAATGAAGGTATGCGTGGTGGGAACAGGCTACGTGGGGCTGGTGACCGGCGCCTGCCTGGCGGAGGTCGGGCACCAGGTGATCTGCATGGACGATGACGCCGGCAAGATCCGGGTGCTCCGGGACGGCGGCATGCCGATCTACGAGCCGCACCTGGAGGGGATCGTGAAGCGGACGGTCGCCGCCGGCCGCCTCCACTTCACCGCCGAGGTGGCGGAGGCGGTCCGGGACGCCGCGGCGATCTTCATCTGTGTGAACACGCCCCCGCTTCCCGATGGGGAGGCGGACCTCTCCTCCGTCGAACTGGCCACGCGACGGATCGCGGAGCACGCCACCCGCAGCCCCCTCATCATCGAGAAGTCCACGGTGCCCGTCCAGACCGGGGCCTGGATCGAAAAGACGCTGGCCGTCTACGGCAAGCGGCCCGGCGTGGAATTCGACGTGGCCTCCAATCCGGAATTCACCCGGGAGGGGATGGCGGTGGAGGACTTCCTGCACCCGGACCGGATCGTCGTGGGGGTCGGGAAGGCGCGGGCCGAAGAGATCCTGCGGGAGCTGTACGCCCCCATCGTGGAGGGACGGTTCCGGTGCCCCGTCCACGCCGACTGCCGCCAGGATCGGGCCGTGCCGTTCCTGGTCACGGACATCCGCAGCGCCGAGCTGATCAAGCACGCCTCCAATTCCTTCCTGGCCCTGAAGGTCTCCTTCGCCAACGCCCTGGCGGACGTGTGCGAGCTGGCGGGGGGCGACATCCTCCAGGTGACGAAGGGGGTGGGCCTGGACAAGCGCATCGGGCGCGCGTTTCTGAACGCGGGGATCGGGTTCGGGGGCTCCTGCTTCCCCAAGGACCTCAAAGCCTTCGTCAAGATCGCGGAGAAGAGCGGCTACGACTTCGCCCTCCTCAAAGAGGTGGAGCGGATCAACGACCGGCGCCGCGAGATGGTGCTGGAGAAGCTGAAGAGGGCCCTCTGGATCCTGCGGGGGAAGCGGATCGGGCTGTTCGGGCTGGCGTTCAAGCCGGAGACGGACGACGTCCGGCAAGCGCCGGCGCTCGCCATCGCGCGCCGCTTGTTGGAGGAAGGGGCCGAGGTGCGCGGCTACGATCCCCAGGCAGGCCACAAAGCGGCCCAGGCGCTGCCCGCGCTCGTGGTCTGCGCGGATCCCTACGAGGCGGCCGCGCGGGCCGAGGCGGTGGTCCTCTGCACCGAGTGGGCCGAGTTCCGCGAACTGGACTGGGCGCGGGTGAAGGCGCAGATGGTCCGCCCCCTCATCCTGGACGGCCGGAACGCGCTGGACGGGGAGCAGCTCATGGCGCTCGGGTTCGAGTACATCGGGGTGGGCAGGCAACGGGGCTGGGAGACGAGAGCCGGGAGCCCAGCCGACCGTGGGCCAACGGCCCGTCGGGTGGGTGGCCGAGAGGGGAGAGGGGACCGATGAGCGACAGGCCACGAACGCTCGTCACGGGCGGGGCCGGCTTCCTGGGATCGCACCTGTGCGACCGGCTGATCCGGGAAGGCCACGAGGTGATCTGCGTGGACAACCTGGTCACCGGCGATGTGAGGAACGTGGCCCACCTCTTCGGGAACGAGGCCTTCCGGTTCATCAAGCACGACGTGACCGAATACCTGTACGTGGAGGGCCGGCTGGACCACATCCTGCACTTCGCCTCGCCCGCTAGCCCCGTGGACTACCAGCGGTTGCCCATCCAGACCCTGAAGGTGGGGTCGCTGGGCACCCACAAGGCGCTGGGCCTGGCCAAGGCCAAGGGGGCCCGGCTGCTTCTGGCCTCGACCTCGGAGGTGTACGGGGACCCGCAGGTCCACCCCCAGCCGGAGAGCTACTGGGGCCACGTGAACCCGGTCGGCCCGCGCGGGGTGTACGACGAGGCCAAGCGTTTCGCCGAGGCCATGACCATGGCCTACCACCGGTACCACGGCGTGGAGACGCGCATCGCCCGCATCTTCAACACGTACGGGCCCCGCATGCGGCCGAACGACGGCCGCGTGGTGTCGAACTTCCTCATCCAGGCCATGGCGGCGCGCCCCCTCACGATCTACGGGGACGGGCGGCAGACGCGGAGCTTCTGCTTCGTCTCGGACATGGTGGACGGGCTGTTCCGCCTCCTCATGTCCTCGGAGGTGGAGCCGGTCAACCTGGGCAACCCGGCCGAGCGCACGATCCGCGACCTCGTGGCGGCGATCGAGGCCATCCTGGGCCGCGCGCTGGAGGTCACCTATCACCCGCTGCCTCAGGATGACCCCCGGGTGCGCCAGCCCGACATCACGCAGGCGCGCGAATGCCTGGGCTGGGAGCCCAAGGTGGATCTGGAGGCCGGCCTGCGGGAGACGATCGCCTATTTCCGGGAGAAGGGGGTAGGCGCATGACCTCGCCTTGGCCTGGGCTCTCCAAGTAATGCGCGTCGACGCGCACCTCGGAGCGGCGCGGCGGCAGGAGACGCGCCGTCGCGGTCGCGATGCCCCTCCGGCCGATCGTTCCGGCGCCGGCGGGCCCCCCGGGCCCCCGGCGCATTGTCATTTGTGATAAGCATCGTCGGACGCGGTTCGTTGGAAGAAGCGGGTTGAATTCGCGGCAGAAATCGGGTAGCGTAGGCGCCGATCTGACGCGGATTTTCCCTCCATCAGTATCCTGAAGCGGGGCGAGAGATGTCTCGGACCTCCCTGCTGCACCATGTGGCGCGGTTCTCGCGATGTCGCGTCCTGATCCTGGGGGACGTGATGCTGGACGAATACATGTGGGGGGCGGTGTCCCGCATCTCGCCCGAGGCGCCCGTGCCCGTGGTGGCCGTGCAGTCCGAGAGCGTGAAGGTCGGGGGCGCCGGCAACGTGGCGACCAACGTGGCCGCCCTGGGAGGCCGGGCCACCCTCGTCGGGCTGGTCGGCAACGACGCGGCGGCAGAGCGGCTGAGCCACGAGCTGGAACTTCACGGGGTGAAAGGCGACGGCTTGGTCGAGGATCGCTCCCGTCCCACCACCATCAAGAGTCGCGTCGTGGCGGGGAGCCAGCACGTGGTCCGATTCGACCGGGAAAGCGACGCCCCGGTGTCGCGGGTGGTCCGCGCACAGGTCATCGCGGCGGTTCGGCAGCGGTTGCCGGAGGCGGACGTGCTCTTGATCTCGGACTACGCCAAGGGTCTGGTGAGCCCCGGGCTGGTGCGCGAGGTCCTGGCCCTGGCGGCGCGGTACCACCGCATGGTGGCGGTGGATCCCAAGGTGCAAAATCTGCCGCTGTTCAAAGGGGTCATGGTGGTGGCGCCGAACCATCACGAGGCCGCCGCCGCGGCCCACCTCACGATCCGGAGCGAGGCGGACCTGCTGCGGGTCGGCCAGGTGTTATTGCGGCGGCTGAAGGCGCGCGGGGTGCTCGTCACGCGGGGCGAACAGGGGATGTCTTTGTTCGAGGCGGGAAAGCCGGTGGTCCACATCCCGACCGTGGCGCGGGAGGTGTACGACGTGACGGGAGCGGGGGACACGGTGATGGGGGCGCTCAGCCTCGCCCTGGCGGCGGGGGCGACCATGGGCGAGGCGGCGGTGATCGCCAATTTTGCGGCCGGGGTCGTCGTGGGGAAGCGCGGCACCGCAACGGTGACCCGGGCGGAACTGGAGCAGGCCCTGCGGGACGGACGGATATAATGCGGAATGCGGAATTGGGAATGCGGAATATGGGCATGCGGAATAGAGAACGCGCACCGCGGACGAGCGGGTCGATCATCCCTCGGGGATTCCGCATTTCGCCTTCCGCATTCCGCATTCTCCGCATTGGGCGAACGCCATGAGTCACGAGGCGCACGGCGTTCGCCCGCGGGTCGTGGGTCTCATCCCGGCGCGCTGGGCATCCAAACGCTTCCCGGGCAAGGCCCTGGCGGACCTCTGCGGCAAGCCGCTCCTGCAGCACGTGGTGGAGCGGTCGGCCCAGGCCCGCAGCCTGTCCGAGGTGGTGGTGGCCACCGACGATGCCCGGATCGCCGACGTGGTCCGGAGGTTCGGCGGCAAGGTCGAGATGACGTCCGCCAGCCACCCGTCGGGCACGGATCGCATCGCCGAGGTGGCCCGGAATCTCGACTGCGATCTGGTGGTAAACATCCAAGGGGACGAACCGCTGATCGTGCCGGCCGAGATCGACGCGGCCGTGGCCCCGCTGCTCGCCGATCCCGCGATCCCGATGGGAACGCTGGCCTGCCCGCTGCCAGTGGAGCAGGCGGGGGATCCCAACGCGGTCAAGGTGGTCGTCGGGGCGAACGGGTTCGCCCTCTACTTCTCCCGATCCCCCATCCCCTATCTCCGGGACGGGCACGCCGGCGGCCCGAGCCCCTATCTCCTTCACATCGGCCTCTACGTGTACCGGCGGGACGTGCTGCTGCGGCTGGCCAGCCTGCCCCCCACGCCGCTGGAGGAGCGGGAGCGGCTGGAGCAGTTGCGGGCCCTGGAGCACGGGATCCGGATCCGAGTGGTGATGACCGACCATCCCAGTCTCGGTGTGGACACGCCCGAGGATCTGGAGTACGTGCGGCGGATGATGACCGGATAGACGAATGCGGAATGGCGAATGCGAAATGCGGAATGAAGAAGCGCAGCAACGGCTCGGGCTTGACCAAACATTCCACATTCCGAATTCGGGTACCCCCTGGGTGTTCCGCATTTGAGATGGAGGGTGCATGGACACCAAGTTCATCTTCGTGACCGGAGGGGTGCTTTCGTCCCTGGGGAAGGGCTTGGCCTCGGCGTCCATCGGATGCCTGCTGGAGAGCCGGGGATTGCGGGTCACGCTGCTCAAGTGCGACCCGTACGTCAACGTGGACCCCGGGACCATGAGCCCCTTCCAGCACGGGGAGGTCTTCGTGACCGACGACGGGGCGGAGACGGACCTGGACCTGGGCCACTACGAGCGGTTCACGGAGGCCCGGCTGACCAAGGACAACAACATCACCACCGGGCAGATCTACTTCTCGGTGATCACCAAGGAGCGGCGGGGCGACTACCTGGGAGGCACCGTCCAGGTCATCCCCCACATCACCGACGAGATCAAGCGCGGCATCCTGCGGGTCGGCAAGGACGTGGATGTGGTCATCGTGGAGATCGGCGGCACCGTGGGCGACATCGAGGGCCTGCCGTTTCTGGAGGCCATCCGCCAGCTCAAGGCGGACCTGGGGCGCGAGAACACCCTGTACGTGCACCTGAGTCTGGTGCCCTTCATCACCGCCGCAGGGGAGCTGAAGTCCAAGCCGACGCAGCACTCGGTCAAGGAGCTCCTGGAGATCGGGATCCAGCCCGACATCCTGCTGTGCCGGGCGGACCGGGACCTGCCCAAGGAGCTGAAGAAGAAGATCGCCCTCTTCTGCAACGTGTCGGAGCGGGCCGTCATCACCGCCAAGGACGTGAGCACGATCTACGAGGTGCCCCTGGCCTTCCATCGCGAGGGGCTGGACGAGAACGTGGTCCGGATGCTGGGCCTGCCGGAAGGCCCCAGGATCTCACGGCGTGGGAGCGGGTAGTCCACACCATCACGCACCCGTCCCGCCAAGTCACCATCGCGGTGGTGGGGAAGTACCTGGATCTGCGGGACGCGTACAAGAGCCTGAACGAGGCCATCGCCCATGGGGGGATCGCCAACGACTGCCAGGTGACCATCAAGCCGGTGGACGCGGAGAAGATCGAGCGGGACGGCCCCAAGGACTACCTGTACGACGTGGCGGGCGTCCTGGTGCCCGGGGGCTTCGGCTCCCGCGGCATCGAGGGGAAGATCGCGGCCATCAATTATGCCCGGGAGGAGCTGGTCCCGTTCTTCGGGATCTGCCTGGGGATGCAGTGCGCGGTGATCGAGTTTGCGCGACACGTGTGCGGCCTGAGCGGCGCCAACAGCCGCGAGTTCGACCCGCACACGCCCCACCCCGTGATCGACCTTCTGCCGGATCAGCGGGGGGTGACCAACCTGGGTGGGACAATGCGGCTGGGGGCGTACCCCTGCCGGTTGGTGAAGCCCTCCAGGGCGAGCGACGCTTACGACGCTCAGGAGATCTCGGAGCGGCACCGCCACCGGTACGAGGTGAACAACGAGTACCGCGACATCCTGGAGGACCACGGCCTCCTGTTGAGCGGATTCTCGCCGGACGGCAGCCTGGTGGAGATGGTCGAGCTGCCTCACCATCCGTGGTTCGTGAGCGGCCAGTTCCACCCCGAGTTCAAGTCGCGGCCGAGGCGTCCCCACCCCCTGTTTCGCGAGTTCATAACGGCGGCGCTGGCGTACCAGGAGACGACCGGCCGGGAACGAAGGGCCCAGGCCTGAAGCGAATGCGGAATCGCCACCAGGAATGCGTTATCCGACATTGGCCATTGGACATTGGTCATTGGGATTTGAATGACCGCTGAGGTGCGGGTCGGCTCAGTCCGGATCGGGGGCGGGAACCCGCTGGCCCTCATCGCCGGGCCCTGCGTCATCGAGGATGAATCCCACCTCCTCCGCGTGGGCGAGCGGCTGTTGGAGTTCTGCGGCACGGCCGGGGTCCCGCTGATCCTGAAGGCGTCCTTCGACAAGGCCAATCGCACGTCGCACCGCTCCTACCGCGGGCCCGGCCTGGCGGAAGGGCTTCGCATCCTCGGCACGGTCAAGAGGAAGCTGGGGGTACCGGTCCTTTCGGACGTACACGAGAGCGCCCAGGTCGAGGCGGCGGCCGAGGTTCTGGATGTCCTGCAGATCCCGGCGCTCTTGTGCCGCCAGACGGATCTTTTGCTGGCGGCGGGGCGGGCGGGCAAGCCCGTCAACGTGAAGAAGGGGCAGTTCCTCGCGCCGGGCGACATGCGGAACGCGGTGGAGAAGATCCGGTCCGTGGGAAACGAGCAGGTCCTCCTGACGGAGCGCGGCTCCAGTTTCGGCTATCACAACCTGGTGGTGGACATGCGGTCCCTGCCCATCATGCGTGGTCTGGGGGTGCCGGTGATTTTCGACGGCACCCACAGCGTCCAGTTGCCCGGCGGGGCCGGCGCGGCGTCGTCGGGCGAGCGGGAATTCGTGGCCCCGCTGGTCCGCGCCGCGGTCGCGGCCGGTTGCGATGGCCTGTTCCTCGAGGTGCACCCGAATCCGGACCGGGCGCCGTCGGACGGCCCGACCATGTTACCGTTGGAAGCGGTTCCGACGCTCCTAGCCGAGGTGACGGCGATCGCCCGCGCCCTGGCGCCCGAGCTACCATGACAGAAGTATCTGCGCCTCCTGCGGTACGCCAGCCCCTATCGCGCCCGGATCGCCATCTCGATCGGGTGCCTCCTGCTCGCCTCGCTGCTCAATGCGGTGTCGGTGGCCTCCCTCCAGCCCGCCTTCGACGGCCTGTTCGGGGGCGAGGGAAACCGGCAGATGCTCAGCCTGCCGCGGGCCCTCCAGCCCCTCCTGGGGAACTGGGCGGCTCAGGCCCAGCAGTTCATGCGGGCACACCAGATGACGGTCCTCACCTTCCTGGCGTGGTTCCTCCTCGTCGTCCTGGTCGTGAAGGCCCTGGTGAACTACGTCAGCGTCTACCTGATGCGCTATGTCTCCGAGCGGATCATGACGGACGTGCGGGACGATCTGTACGCCCACCTGCACACCCTGTCCCTAGGGTTTTTCATGCGGAAGAACACGGGCGAGATCGTCTCCCGGGTCACGGCGGACGTGGACGCTGTGAGTGGCACGGTGACCGACCTCTTCCGGAACGCGCTGCGGGAGCCGTTCACCATCGTGGGGCTCATCTCAATCCTGTTCCTGATCCACTGGCAACTGGCGCTGGCCTCGCTGGTCATCTTCCCCATGACGGTGATCCCCATCGTCAAGTTCGGCCAGAAGATCCGCCGCCGGGGGAGGCGGGTGCTGGAGCGGCGGGCGGAGCTGTCCACCATCCTCCAGGAGGGGATCACCGGCGTCCGCATCGTGCAGGCCTTCGGCATGGAGCAATACGAGAGCCAGCGGTTCCGCGCCAAGAACCGGGAGCTGTTCCAGGCCATCATGCGCATCATGCGGGTGGACGCCCTATCGAACCCCGTGATGGAGATCCTGGAGTCGGTGGGGATCGTGGTGGCGGTGTGGCTGGGCGGTTTCCTCGTCGTTCGCGGGGAGCTGACCCCCGGGGCCTTCATCGGCTTCCTGGGCGCCCTGGCCTCGCTGTACGTGCCCATCAAGCGCTTGAGCGCGCTGAACAACAACATGCAGCGGGGAATGAGCGGGGCGCAGCGGGTCTTCGAGGTGATGGACCAGCGGCCCGAGGTGGCGGACCGGCCCGGGGCCCGGGCCCTGCCGCCGGTGGAGGAGACGGTCACCTTCGAGCATGTCGGCTTCGCCTACGAGCCGGGCCGCTTCATCCTGCGGGACATCCACTTCCAGGCGAAGGTGGGGGAGATCGTCGCCATCGTGGGGGCCAGCGGCGCGGGGAAGAGTACGCTGGTGAACCTGCTGCCGCGATTCTTCGATCCCACGGAGGGCCGGATATTGCTGGACGGCGTGGACCTGCGCGAGGTCACGCTGGCGTCTCTTCGGGCGCAGATCGGCATGGTGACGCAGGACACCATCCTCTTCGACGACACCGTCGCCAACAACATCGCCTACGGACAGGCGGCGCAATGCGACCCCGCGCGGGTGCGCGAGGCGGCGCGCCTGGCCAACGCCGACGAGTTCATCCGCGACCTGACCGGTGGGTACGCGGCGCGGATCGGCGAAAAGGGCGTCCGGATCTCCGGCGGCCAGAAGCAGCGGATCGCCATCGCCCGGGCCATCCTCAAGGACCCGCCCATCCTCATCCTGGACGAGGCGACCTCGGCGTTGGACGCCGAGGCGGAGCGCCTGGTGCAGGAGGCCCTGGAGCGGCTGATGCGGAACCGGACGACCTTCGTCATCGCCCACCGGCTCTCCACGGTGATCCAGGCGGACAAGATCGTGGTCCTGGAGGACGGACGCCTGGTCGAGATCGGCACCCACCCCGAGCTGATGGCCGCCCGCGGCACCTACTCCCGCCTCTACCAGAACCAGCTTCAAGAGGCGTGAGCCCATGCTCCACGGGCGCCCGCCGCAGCGGATCCTCTGCATCAAGCTCAAGCACATCGGCGACGTGCTGCTCGTGACTCCGGCCATCCGGGCCCTGCGCCAGGCGTGGCCCGGGAGCGGCATCGCGGCGCTGGTGCCCCGCGGGACCGAGGAGGTCCTGGCCGGCAATCCGGATTTCGCCGCGGTCTTCACCCTCGAGCGGGAGGCGGGGGGGCCGGGAAGCTGGGGGATCGTCCGCGCCCTGCGACGCTTCGCGCCGGATCTCGTCTTGGAAATGGGGCAGGGGGATCGGGAAGCGGTCCTCGGCTGGCTGTCGGGGGCGCGCCGGCGCGTGGGCTACGCCCCGGGAGGGTCCGGCGGGTGGCGGCGCGCGCTCCTCACCCAGGCGGTGCCCTGGAACGGGACGCAGCACGTCGTCGAGACGAACCTGGATCTCGTGCGCGCCTGCGGGATCCCTGCCGAGGCCTGCCGGCCGGTGCTGGTCGTCCGGTCGGAGATGCGCGAGCGGATGGCGGCGCGGCTCGCGTCGGCGGGACTTCCGCCCGGTGCCCCCTTGGTCGTCGTCCATCCCGTCTCGCGCTGGCTGTTCAAGGCATGGCCGGAGGCGAGTTGCGCCGAGGTGATCTCCCGTCTCGCCCGGCACGCGGGAGTTGCCGTCGCCGTGACCAGCGGACCCGGACCGGCGGAGGTGCAAGCGGCCAATCGGATCCTGTCGCGGGCGGACGCGTCAGCGGCCGGAGGGGCGGTCATCAATCTCATCGGCCAGACGAGCCTCGCGGAGCTGGGCGCGGTCCTGGAGCGGGCCGCGGTCTTTCTCGGCGTGGACTCGGCCCCCATGCACATGGCGGCGGCGTTGGGGGTTCCGGTAGTGGCGCTGTTCGGGCCGTCGGGGGAACACAACTGGGGGCCGTGGGGGGACGGACACGTGGTCGTCACCAGCCCGTACCTCTGCCGCCCCTGCGGACAGGACGGGTGCCTCGGCAGCAAGCGAAGCGACTGCCTGGAGGCGATCGCTTCCCAGATGGTATGGGAGGCGTTGGAGCCTGTCCTGAGTCGAGTCCTCGGTGCGCCTTTTCCCCCTCACCCGTCCCTTCTCCCGCTAGGGGAGAGGGGATCTAAGGTTTCACCTCTCCCCCAGGAGGGGAGAGGACAAAGGTGAGGGGGCAGGACGACAGATGCGATCACCGATCTCCGTCGCGATCATCACGCTGAACGAAGAGGGGAATATTCGCGCGTGTCTCGAGAGCGTGAAGTGGGCCGACGAGATCGTCATCTGCGACTCGGGGAGCACCGACCGGACGCTGGTTATTGCGAGCGAGTACGGCGCATGCACCTTCCAGGATGCCTGGCGGGGATTCGCCGCCCACAAGAACCTGGCGGTGGAGCGCTGCAGTCATCCGTGGGTCCTCGTCCTGGATACCGACGAGCGGGTCACACCGACTCTTCATCAGGAGATCGAGGCGGTCCTCGTCGATCCGGCGGCGAGGGACGGGTACCTGATCCCACGGCGGAGCTACTTCCTGGGACAGTGGATCCGGCGATGCGGTTGGTACCCCGACGAGACGATCCGCCTGTTCCGGCGAGGCCGCGGCCGCTTTGCCGAGCGCGCCGTCCACGAGGCGGTGGTGCTCGACGGCCCCCCGGGGCGCCTCACGGCTCCCCTGGAGGACTTCACCTACGACTCCATCAGCGCGTTCCTCCGGCGGATGGATCGGTATTCGACGCTGGCGGCCGAGGAGCTGGAGCGAGCCGGGCGGTCGCCGCATGCCTGGGACCTGGTGGGTCGCCCGGCGTGGACATTCCTCCGGATGTTCCTTCTGCAGGGCGGCTGGCGCGAGGGGTGGCGCGGCCTGGTGCTGTCCGGCCTGTATGCGGGCTACGCTTTCAGCAAGTATGCCAAGCTGTGGGAGCGCACGCGCGCGGGCGGCCATGGCTGATCCACTCGTCATTCTTCACACCGAATCATCCACCGGCTGGGGAGGCCAGGAAAACCGGACGCTGGACGAATCCATCGGTCTCCGCTCCTTGGGCGCGCGCGTCATCGTTCTCTGCCAGCCCGGCAGCCGGCTGGGAGAGCGGGCGGCGGAGCCGGCCGTCGCAGTCCGCAGCATTCCGATGCGGAACAACCTGGACTGGCAGGCGGTCCGCTCGATCTTGCGCGTCATCCGGGAGGAAGACGTCAATACCCACACGCATCCGCTCTGCCGGGTTGGCCAGGAGATTGACGAGGCGAAGTTCCGAGAGGAGCTGCGCCGATCACTGGAAGTGATCGAGGGGCACCTGGGCACCTCCTGTCGCTACTTGTGTTGGCCCCGGGGGTGGTTCAACGACGCCGCCATCCGCCTCGCGCGAGAAGAGGGATACGAGGCCTGTTTCAGCACCATCCCCGGCGCCAATGGTCCCCGGCCGGACCTGGGGGCTCTGCGGAGAATTGACGTGCGGCGGGGTGGGGCGGCATGGCTGGCGAGCGTGTACCTGCGGCTCAAGGGGAGAGGGCAGCACGTGCCGCGACAGTGGTAGATGGGATGGTCCTTTAGGGCGGACGGAAAGGGTGCGGCGTGCTGAAACTCGGCCTCGTCCGTGACAACAAGATCAATCAGTGGACGCTCCAGCGGGAGGAATGCTTGACCGGCCGGCTGGATGTCACGCTCTTCGTCGGTGAGCGAAACGACTATGATGTCAGCCAGATCCGCATCCCGAAGCAACTCCTCACGCACCGCGAAGAGATCCTGTTGGCTGCCCGCAGCCCGGCGGTGGCCTGGGCGCGGCTTCGCCGGGCGCCGTTCCGCCGTGCGGATTACTACTACCACTCCCTGCGCAAGCACCTGCGGGGGTTTGACCTCGTGCACTCGGCCGATTTCCTGCGTTCGGCCTACACCCTGGCTGACCTGAAGGAGGAGTTGGGGTTCCGCCTGGTGCTGAGCTGGTGGCAGAACATCCCGTACTGGACCGTGTTGGATGAGCGGGGCGGCTTCTACCACGATCGCGTGATCCCGCAAGCGGATGCTTTCGTTCCGTACACGGAGGCGGCGGCCCAGGCGCTCCTCATGGAGGGTATCCCGACGAAGAAAATCCACGTGGTGCGTCCGGGGGTGGATCTGAAGCGGTTCAGGCCGGGATCCAAGGACGAGGCGCTGCTTCGCCTGCTCCACATTCCCGAGGACGCCTTCGTCGTCACGTTCGTGGGCAAGCTCGCATCGCACAAGGGTGTGCACGTCCTGCCCTACGCATTGAAGCTCCTTGCCGACGCCGGCATGACGAAGGTGCACATGGTGCTCGCCGGGCGGGGCGCCCAGCGCGCCACGCTGGAGAAGCTGATCGGCCTCTGGGGCCTCACCGACCGATTTCACTTCCTCGACTTCCTGGGATACCAGGAGGTCCACCGAGTCCACAGCATTGCTGACGTCTTCGTCCTGCCGAGCTATCCGACATTGACATGGCAAGAGCAGTTCGGCTTCGTCCTGGTAGAGGCCATGGCCTCGGGCAAGGCGGTGATTGCCAGCAACTCGGGGGCGATCGGAGAGGTGGTGGGAGACGCGGGGCTCCTCTTCCCCGCGGGCGACTTCGACGCGCTGGCAGGCCTGCTGCGGCGCCTCATTACAGACCGGGCACTCCGGGAAGATTTGGGAGGGAAGGCGCGAGTGCGGGCCGAGGCCCTCTTCGATCCGTCCCGGAATGCCGACGGCCTCTATGACGTGTACCAACAGGTCGTGCGGGCGTGACGAGGAACCCCTTTGAGGGGTCCTCCACTGAGCGAGGGCCGGCTGGGTGGACGAGCGCTGAGGGTAGATGGCCATCATGGATTTGCTTGAGGGCGTGCTGGTAGGGATCCTCAGGGTGGCGAAGGCGTGCGATCGGCGGCGGACGGACCTGACCGATCTCGTCCCAGCCCAGGTGCGTCGGATCCTGGTGATCTCTTCCACGGGAATCGGAGACACCCTCTTCTCCACGCCCGCCATCCGGGCGGTGCGCGAGGCCTATCCTCATGCCTACATCGCGGGCATGCTCCGCTATCGGCACGCGGACCTTTTCCGCACCAACCCGCACCTGGATGCCGTGATCCCATACTACGGGAAGTATCGGCGACTGTTGAGTACCGTCGCGGCGCTCCGGCGGGGGCGATTCGACGTGGTGGCCATCGCTCACGGCAACGATCCGGACATCATTCCCCTGGCATACGTTTCGGGTGCCCGGTTCGTGGTACGCATCCCGAACGAATCCACCCGGTTCCGGTTCTTGCTGTCTAACTCAGACTTGACACCGGCGAGCGGTCCCATTCCGGGTCAACACGCCCTGGAGGGGCGCCTGCGCGTGGCGCGGCTCCTGGGCGCGAGGGGCGACGATCGGGGGATGATCTTGCGGGTCGATCCGGAGGCGGCCGGGACCGTGGCCACATTCCTGGAGGGGAGGGGAGTCCGGACGGAGGATCCTCTCGTGGGCTTCCAGGTGGGGGCGTCCACGCCGAGCCGCATGTGGTTCGGGGACAAGTTCGCCGAGCTGGGTCGCCGCCTTCTGGAACGACACCCGGACTTGCGCATCGCCATCACCGGCTCCCCCGGGGAACGGGAGTACTGCCGGATGGTGGCCCAGGCGATCGGAGAGAGTCATCGCGTCCTGGTGACCGCGGGACATCTCACCCTTCCCCAGGTGGCGGCCCTGGTGGATCGGCTGTCGGTGCTGGTCGCGGCCGACACGGGGACGCTCCACATGGCCGTGGCCCTCGGGCGGCCCGCGGTCGCCCTGTACGCCATGGCGCACTCGCGGATGACGGGCCCCGATCCCGCGGACCCCCGCTATCGGATCATTCAGAAGTGGAGGACCTGCGATCCCTGCTACGGGAAGGCCTGCCCATTCCCCATCTGCATGGAAAACATCACGGTGGATGAGGTGGAGGCCGCCGTGTGGGAGGCGTTGGAGGCCTCTGCGGTTGCCGGTGATCAGAGGATAGGATCCCGTGTCAGGTCAGGATGATCCCGAGGCCGGCGCGCCGAAAATTATGACCGTCTCATCCGCCCGAGACGTCCTGGCTGGGCTGATCCGGGACTATCCATTGCCCGAATGCCCGACGGAGGCGCGGGAACTCCAGCAGCGCGTCCCGAACTACCTCAACCTCTGCGGGTATCTTGAGTCTGTCTGTCCGAAGAATGGCCGCCTTCTCAGCGTCGAGTGCGAGTCCGGCCTCCTTGAGATGCTGCTCAAGCGGGAGTACGGATTCGAATCCATGGCCGGGATTTCAAGCAGTCCATCGCCGGGGTTGACTCGCCGATTGGCCGCCTTCGACATCCGGATCATTCCGTGTCGAGTGGATCGGGATCCCATTCCGGAGAAGGACGGTGCGTTCACGGGGATCCTGTTGCCTCGGGTGCGGGAACATCTCCGATCGGGTCTGCCCCAGGCCCTGGCGGAATGCCGGCGAGTCTTGACGTCCGGCGGCAGGCTGGTCCTGGGCACGACGCACGTGGCTGAGTTCGGGCGCGGGATTTCCCTGCGGAAGCGCAACCGGATGGCCTGGTCGCGGGACCGATCCACGCTGCTCATGGGGAAGCCGGGGAACGGAGAGCGGACCGGCGAGCCCACGGAGCGGGAATTGACCCGCCTTTTGGGCGAAGCCGGTTTCCTCATCGACAAGGTGCGTTTGGTGAGCGGCAGATTGCGGACCTGGCCAAGCCTGTTCAGCAGCCTCTGGCCACGGGGCGGACGGCAGATGTACTTCATTGCCCGCCGCCCCTAACGGACCCGGGCATGCAGACAGGGCTCCAGGACCGAGGCTGAGCGGATCGATGGATCAGGCGCACGTTGTGATCCTGGATACCGGGAAGGAGTGGGGGGGAGGGACCAACAGCCTTCTGGAGCTGCTCAGGAGGATGGATCGGGCCAAGTACCGGTTCACCTGTGTCTTCTATGACGACTACCGCCAGGGGAAGGACGGCCCGAGGATCAGCGAGACACTGGCGCGACTGGGGGTGTCTTTCGAGCAGATGCCGCGCCGGTCGCCGTCGCTGCCGGGGAAGCTGCTGAAAGAATTCCTCCGCGGGCTCCTGTTCTTCAACGAGAGGCTCAAACGGCTCGGGATCTTTTTCGTCGACTACTGGTTCCGCATCCGGCCGGATGCGAGGCGTCTCGCGGAGACACTCCGTGCCCGTTCGCCGCGGCTGGTGTATTTGAACAATCAGCCATCTTCCAACCTGGAAGGCATTCTAGCGACGCAGGCACTCGGCATCCCCGCCCTGCAGCATGCGCGCATCGAGGCGAGGTTGAATCCTTTCGAGGTGCGGGCCGCCAATGAGGGGCTGCGCGGAATCATCGCCGTCTCCGACGGGGTCAGGCGCGGGTTAGTGGAGCAGGGGATCGAGCCATCCAGGTGTGTGGTCATCCATAACGGGATTGCGATCGATACGGCACCTCTCCTCCCGCCCGCGGTCGTCCGGGCCCGATGGGGAATCGCAGAGGGCGAGGTCCTCATCGGGACGGCGGGCTCTCTGGTTCGCCGCAAGCGCATCGCCGATCTCATCCACGTTGTCGCGGCCCTGATTGCCTGTGGCCATCCGTCAATCAAGTGCGTGATTGTCGGCGAGGGGCCGGAGCGAGAAGATCTGTCCGCGCACGCGGGGCGCTGCGGGCTCGCGGACAAGGTCATCTTTACGGGCTTTCAACCCGATGCCATTTCGTATATCAATGCCTTTGACGTGTTTGCCTTGCCTTCCGAGCGGGAAGGGCTGCCGCGGGTGATCCTGGAGGCCATGCTCATGGCGAAGCCGGTCGTCGCGTCGGCTGTGACTGGGCCGTCCGAGCTTGTCGTAGACGGGGTGACCGGCTTTCTCCTGCCTGTTGGGGACTCCGGGGCCTGGCTGGATGCGTTGCGACGCCTGGCAACGGATGGGGTGCTGCGAAAGCAAATGGGCGCCGCTGGACGGCAACGGGTCGTGGACATGTTTTCCCTCGAGCGGTACGTCGCCGGAGTCGAGGCGATGCTTGCGCGAGTCCTCGCGTCTCCCTCCGCGTAGGGGAGAAGGGATTTCTCCTTGCTGTATGTACTGCTGACCTGGCTGCTCTGGCCGATCCTCCGGGCCCTGGTGTGCCGTCGTGCGGCCCGCAGGCCGGGGAGCGCGACACGCTTTCTGGTTGTCCAGACGGCTAAGATCGGGGATCTGGTGTATACCACGCCCCTCTGGCGTGTCATCAAGACGACGCGTCCGGATGCGCGGGTGACCCTGTTGGCGAATCCCGCGGCGGCGCCGCTGGTAGCGACCGACGGCCAACTGGATGAGATTCACACGGTGGAGGCGGTAGCGCTGCGGGGTTTGGCTGGGAAATGGCGTCTTACCAGCCTGATTCGACGCGGCCGGTATGACGTGGCGTTGTGCCTCACACCCAGCCTGGGACTGGCCGTGGCCCTGCTCTGGGGCCTGGTCCCCCGGGTCATCTTGCTGGTGCCCGATGTGGCCGGAGGCACGTTCCGGGCGCTGGCCCGCCTCGCCGTACAGGTGAGCCACCGACGGGGGGAGCCCCTGGCCCAGACCTATGCACGCCTGGCCGCCGCGGCCGGCGTGGCGGGGGACATGCGGTGTCGCACATTGCTTCCGCCTCAGGGGGCCCGGGAAAGGGTCCAGGAGTTTCTGGAGGCCCGGCGCGTGCCGCGGGGAGCGGTCCTGGTGGGCATCGCGCCCGCGGCGGGCAACCCGGTGAAGCAGTGGCTGCCGGAGCGGGTGGCCGCCCTGGCCGATCGCATCGTGGCGGATGGAGGCGCGCGAGTGGTGTTCATCGGCTCCGAGGCAGACCGGGGATTGGTGGGCGCAATCCTGGAGCGCATGGCGGCGTCGTCTCGCGCTGCCTCCATTGACGCCGCGGGGGCGTTTGGCCTCCAGGATCTACCGGGCCTCCTCTCCCGTCTGACCCTCCTGATCAGCGCCGACAGCGGGCCGCTCCACATCGCCGAGGCCGTGGGGGTGCCGGCCGTCATCATCGGCGGACCGGCGGACCTAAGCGAGCGGGACCTCAGGACGGAGCACATCCTGGTGCAGCCGGACCTCCCTTGCGTTCCCTGCGTCTCAGCCTTTGCCGCGCCCTACACCTGCCCGCTCCAGCACCATCGATGCATCGAGGACACCACGGTGGCAGAGGTCTGGGCCGCGGTCAGGACGATGCTGCAGAAGTTGGAGGGGAGCAACGGAGGCGACCCGGCCCGTCAGGGAAGGCTGCCATGAGAAACCAGATCGGGTCGGATGGAGAGGATCAACGCAAGTTCGAGGAGGCCATCCGGACGGCGCGGCTGGCGGGCATGGATGCCTTTCAGCGGTGGTTCAACGCGCCGAAGGACGCGCACGGATCTCTGGGCAGAGGATACTGGGATCTGACCTCACATTCTCAATGGAGGCGGGAGAAGGAGTTTTATTGGCGGGAGACGCGATATGACGCACCTCGGAAAGATCCTTGTCGCTTACTTCCCTAGGCCTCCGATAATAGCGTATCTGAAGGAGGCGTTCGAGAGAAAAGACATTGAGGCCCACGGCTTCTATTCGGACGTCAACAACTGGTTTGACAGGTATTTCATCCATTACGTGAACAAAACGGCCCATAATCTTAGAATTCTCCCGAAGAGCAGGATTCTTTTCAGGGACCACCCCTTATCGCACCTCCACTATAGGAGCAGGATGCTCTTAGGGAAGGTTCGGGAGGTCTCGCCTGACGCGGTGCTCATAATTAGGGGGCGGAGGTTCTCTGATACGGTGCTGAAGGAGATCGGGAAGACGTCAGTTCTCATGGGCTGGTGGATTGAGGGCGAAGAGAGGATGGAAGAAGCCTTCAGGGAGCTCGACCTGTTTGCCCATTACTTCTTCATGAGCTCCGCCTGCGTTGAGGAGGGCCAGAGGAGAGGGTTCCGGAACATTAGCCTTCTCCACCATTCGGTGAGCACAAAGGCCTTCCACCCGGTCGAGTTCGAAAAGAAGTACGACTGGTGCTTTGTCGGAGGTTGGTCCCCAGGAAGGATGGCTTATATAGAACGGGCCTTCCAGGTTTCGAGAAATGGTGTGATATATGGACCCAAGTGGCTTAAGAAGAATTTCTTCAACATGATGCTACACGACATAGTAAAGGGGCGCTATATAGCGGGGGAGGACCTAGTCAGGCTGTACAACGAAAGTCGGGTCGTGTTGAACATTACGCGCTGGGGTCCGGGCGGGGGGAAACAGAGGAGTGGGCTGACCATGCGTGTCCTTGAGGTGCCCGCCTGCAAGGCCTGCCTCTTGACGGACGACTCCAGGGATCTGGAGAAGGTGGTCACTCCCGGGGAGCACGTGGTAGTCTACGAAGGCGTAGATGATTTCGGAAAGAAACTGGACCTCTACATTCGGAGCCAGGCAGACCGCGAGCAAATCGCTATGGGTGGCTTCAAGCATGTGGTCGCCAATCATACATACGACGCAATGGTGGATGAGATAAGCAGTGCCTATCACGGGGTCCTCAGTTCGAAGGCCGGAAGAGAAGCTCCGGTGCAACATGTCGGGAAATGAGATTTACGAGTCCGCACGCATGCCATCGACTGATCTGAAGCCCCTGATAATTTCCGCCAGGGTGGATGGGGTGGAAGATTTCATTTTCTCAATTTTCGCGGGGCGGGGCTGGGGGTGCCTGTGCCTGAGCAGGCCGTCCGGGCCGTCCAGGGGCCGGCAAGATCAAGAACGGTAGCGAGCATCTTTCCGGGAGGCTGAAAGCTGTCGTGAATTCACCCCAAAGGAGCGAAGGGAGGAAGGTTGAAAGTATGCGAAGTCTCACTGCTGTCCAGATTATCAGCAGCAGCCAGCATCCATCAGGGGGGCTGAGGGCATGCACATAGTTTTCTATTATCCCAAGAAGCTTCCGGTAAAGGAATACGGCGGTGTTGAGAGGGCGGTAGTTTGGCTCATCAAGGGCCTTCAGGAGCTTGGCCATACGGTGACGTTTATCGGGCCGCATGGTAGCGCAGTGCCCCATTGCAAGAACGTCTCTTTCCCATGTGTTGATGTCAAGGTTCCACCACCGGAACAAATAAAGGGCTTCATTCCAGAGAATGCGGACATAATGCATTTCAATAATGACAGCCTTTTTGAACATAACTACGGAATCCCGTTTCTTGTTACTGTCTATGGAGCTTTAAAAGACTTTCGGGGATTGAATCAGCGATATTGTTTCATCTCGTATGCCCAGCGACGCTACTGGGGCTATGCTCAGAACCCTGTGGTTCATATCGGCCTTGACCAGGATGAGTATATCTACAGAGAGGCAAAAGACGACTATTTTCTTTTTCTTTCAAGGGTTGACTGGGATGTGAAAGGCGTTAACTGGGCAATTGAGGTGGCCGTGAGGACAGGGGTGCGTCTCATAATCGCCGGTAATGCGCACAGGAAAACATTTGTAAACTCCTACTGGAGGGGCTATCTCAAGAAGAGACTGAGCGACAAGATTCAATATGTCGGGCCTGTAGGCGGAGAGCTGAAGGCCATGCTTTTGGCAAAGGCAAAGGCGCTCATATTTCCAACGCAATGGTGCGAGCCGTTCGGGATAGTTACCATAGAAGCGCTGGCGAGTGGAACGCCCGTTATTACAACCCACAACGGCGCGATGCCGGAGATTCTGGAACATGGGAAGACCGGATTTCTCTGCAAAGATGTGGAGGAGATGGCAAACGCGGCAAAACATGTTGACAGCATCAGACCGATGGATTGCTTGAATAGAATAAGAGAAGAGTTCAACTATCGAAGGATGGCGCGGGAGTATATCAATCTATATGCAGCGGAAATTGATAAGTCCCGACAGGATGATATTGAGGAAGGATGAAGATACTTGTTATGGGCTCAGGGTTATGGAATACGGGGTGGATACCTATCGGCCCGCGGTTTCGGATGAGGAGGCGCGCGCCGGGAATTTCATGAACGCCGCCCAGGCGAAACGGCTGATCCTGTCCCGAGGCGCGCAAGCCGTCGAGGAGAAATTCCTCCTCTGGTACCTCCAGGAGTCGTTCCCAGAATGTGAGTCGCAGAAAGTCGGCGGATGATGGCGAGATGAGAGATCCCTGGGAGTTTCTCGATCAGCACGCAAAGGTTCTCGTGACCCTGATGGTGTGCGTCGTCGTGGGGGCTCACCTCATTTCGTGGATCTATACCCCCTACAACGGTGACGAAGGGATCTACCTGTACGCCAGCCGCCTGGTCATGGAGGGGAAATTCCTCTACCGGGACACGTTCTTTCACCAGTTTCCCCTCCTGCCCTACTTCTACGGTGCCGTGCTGGAACCGCTGGGGGGCGGCCTCTACCTCGGCCGTTTGCTTTCCGTCGTCCTCAGCGTCTCCGCCTTCCTGCTCCTCCTGCCTGTCGCCCGAGCCGTGGCGGGGAACGGCGGGGCAGCCGCCTACGCCCTCCTCTTCGGCCTGAATTTCTGGGCCATCTCCGACTTGGTCTGGGTGAAAACCTACGCCCTCACGACATTTCTCCTCTCCCTCGGCGTCTTCTTCCTCCTGGCTTACACGGGCCGGACACGTATCAGGATTGTGGGGGCACTGCTCGCCTTCGCGCTTGCGGTCTGCACTCGGATTAGCACGCTCCCTGTCCTTGTCCTCGCTTGGCTATATCTCCTCCGAGGGGAACGAAAGCTCCCGCGCGCCGCGTGGATTACGCACGTGACCTTTGCCTGTAGCCTGGCGCTGGTTTTTTCATATGCCATGTTCGTTCCATTCGTTCGATTCATCTACGACGCCTTTGGATTTACTCTATCCAATTATGAGCGGCTCGGCCTTTACCGATACTTCAGGTCGCAGCTTCGGGTCTTCCGCGGCTTGGTCATTTTCCGGATCCCCTCCATAGCTATCATCTTGCTCCTGCGTCTTCGCCAGATCGCGCCACAGTGGCGGGACCGGATTCGTTCGGCATGGAGCGCCCCTTCGCCGGTGGTCTTCCTTGCGGTCGTATCGGTCACGCTCTTCATTGTCCACTTTTATGTGGGGCATCTGCATGAGGAGTACCATGTCATCTATCTTCCCCTGATGGCGATCCTTGGCACGCAGGCGTTGCGCAAGCTCGCCGAAGAGGCGCGGCGAAGGAATCGCGTTCTTGCATTTTCGTATCTGAGTCTTTTTCTGGCGGCCCTCACGATCTTCACGGGCGTCCGGTATGGATTTTTCAAGAAGGATGCGTTTCAGATCCCTTCGACCCTTCCCGCCTATTACGCCGAGGCAGACATCCTGGCCCGCCGCACCTCCCCCCGGGGGGCCGAGATCCTCAGCCTGACGCCCATCGTTCCCTATCTGGCTCACCGCGAGCTGGCCCACGGCCTGGAATACCGCGTGGATACGTATCGGCCCGACGTGTCGGACGAGGACGCGCGCGCCGGGAATTTCATGAACGCCGCCCAGGCGGAGCGGCTGATCGTCTCTCGACGGGCGCAAGCCGTCGAGGAGAAATTCCTCGTCCGGTACCTCCGGGAATCGGATTCCGACGGGGCCGTGGCGGCCGCCATCCGGGAGTCGTATGAGCTAGTGTTGTGTAACTAACGCTGCTTTACAACGATCGACCTTCGCCATGATCATGTCAGCGCTCTTGGTCCAGACGAAGCGTTTGGGAGCGCGGTTGTACTCATCGAGGTACTCCTGGATCGCGGCCAGGAGCTCCTTGACGCTGGCGAAGCTGCCGCGACGGATGCGCTTCTGGGTGATCTCGCGGAACCAGCGCTCGACCAGGTTGAGCCAGGAGCTGCCCGTGGGCGTGAAGTGGAGATGGAAGCGCGGGTGGCGGTGGAGCCAGCGCTGGACCGGGGGGCTCTTGTGGGTGCCGTAGTTGTCCACGATGAGATGCAGGTCCAGGGCCGCCGGCGTCTGCTGATCGAGGGTACGGAGGAAGCGGAGGAACTCCTGGCTGCGGTGCCGGGGCAGACACTGGCCGATGACCTTGCCATCGAGCAGGCAGAGGGCCGCGTAGAGGGTGGTGGTCCCGTGGCGCTTGTAGTCGTGGGTCATCGTGCCGCAGCGGCCCCGCTTCATCGGCAGCCCCGGTTGGGTCCGGTCGAGGGCCTGGATTTGGCTCTTCTCGTCCACCGACAGGACCACGGCCCGGTCCGGCGGATCGAGGTACAGCCCCACCACGTCGCGCAGCTTCTCGACAAAGTGGGGATCGCGGGAGAGCTTGAAAGTCTCCACCCGGTGCGGCTGCAGCCCATGCTGCTTCCAGATCCGCTGGACCGTCATGTGGGAGAGGCCCTGGGCCTTGGCCAGGGTGCGGGTGCTCCAGTGCGTCGCCCCCCGCGGGGTACTGCGCAAGGTCGCCTCGACCACCCGCTTCACGACCGCAGGCGAGAGAGCCTTCTTGCGGCCCGGCCGCGGCGCATCCTTCAGCAGCCCGGGCGCCCCCCGGGCCTGAAACCGGCTCCGCCACAGCAGCACCGTCGGGCGACTGGTGCCCAGCCGCGCCGCGATGGCGTTGTTGGGGACGCCCTCGCTGGCCAGCAGGACGATCCGGGCCCGCAGGGCCACCTTCTGCGGTGTCTTGCCCGAGTTCGCCAGGAACCGGAGTCGCTTCCGCTGATTCTCGTCGATCGTGAGCGCCCGCGCTGGAGTAAACATGAGCCCTTGTACACATACAGCACCTGATTGTCAAGCTATTTCTGTTACAGCACACTAGAAGGCGCCGTTGTCCTGCAGAAGATGGGTCGCGTTGAGAAGAAGATGGGATATTATTTCCTGCGCTCCGCTGGCCCGTAGGGGGAGCGGCGGCCCGCTTGTGTGGGAGTCCATGCGCGGGGTAGGGACCGCGCGCAGGGGGCAGGCGTGAGGATCGCGGTGGTCCGCCAGCGGTACGCGACCGGGGGCGGCGCGGAAGGGGTACGTGGCCCGCCTCCTGGAAAGCCTATAGGCGGCCGGCCACAAGGTGCATCTGTCCGCGCACTGCCGGGCGGCCGTGACGGGGAATCCGGACGTGGACGAGGTCCTGACGTACGCCAAGCCGAAACACCGGGGCGGCCTGCGGGGGCTGTCCGCGCTCGCCGCCTTGGCCCGGCTGATCCAGGAGCTCCGGACCCGGCGCTTCGACCTCGCCATCGGCATGGGGCGCCCGTGCAGGCGGTCCACGGCCTGGCTGGCCTACGCCACGGGGGCGCGGTGGCGGCTTGGGTATCGCTCAGCGGGACTTCACCCGTTTCCCTTCTTCCTGAATCTGGGCCGCGAGTGTGAAGCAACCCTCTCCCACGAGGTGGACGGCTGCCTGAACCTTCTGGCCGCTCTCGCGGTCCGTCCGGCGGGTCGCGAGCTCAGCCTCATCCCGAACCCGGCGGTGCGAAGCGCCGTGTGGGGGCGGCTGGCAGCGGCAGGGGTACGGGGGGGAGAGCCGCTGGCCATCGTCCACATCAGCAACCGGAGGGAAACGAGCCGCTGGCCCCTTCCCGCGTTCGCCGAGGCGGCGGATTTCCTCCGGGAGCGGATGGGCCTGCGGGTCGTCCTGTCCTGGGCGCCGGGGGATGCGGCGAATCCCCTCTTCCCAGGGGACGATGGCAAGGCCGAAGAGGTGGCGGGGCGCATGCGGAGCCGGCCCATCCTGCTCCGGACGCCGACGCTGGAGGAGCTCATCGCCGCGGTGAGCCTGAGCGACTTTCTCCTGTCCACCGACGGAGGACCGATGCACATCGCCGCAGCGCTGGACATTCCTCAGGTCGTCCTGTTCGGGGGGACGGATCCGGTTCAGTGGGCCCCGGTGAGCCAGAGGAGCGCGATCCTTTTCGGGCAAGGCCGGGTGGATCGCATATCGGTTGAGGAGGTCATGAAGGCGACCGAGGCCGTGCTGTCCAGGTCGGGCGGGATGCGGGCGCCTTCGGCCGCGAGGTTCCCCGACACGATGCAGGCGGTCCCAAAGGGGGAGGGATGAGCCTGGAGAGTGCGCGGCGGGTCTGCGTTCTCCGAATGTGAGTCGTGGAGGGTCGGCGGATGATGGCGAGATGAGAGATCCTTGGGAGTTTCTCGATGAGCACGCAAGGGTTCTCGTGACCCTGATGGTGTGCGTCGTTGTGGCGGCCCACCTCATTTCGTGGATCTATGCCCCCTATAACGGTGACGAGGGGATCTACCTGTACGCCAGCCGGCTCGTGATGGAGGGCAAGCTCCTCTACCGGGATACGTTCTTTCATCAGTATCCCCTCATGCCTTACTTCTACGGCTCCATGCTGGAACCGCTGGGGGGAGGCCTCTACCTGGGCCGTTTGCTTTCCGTCGTCCTCAGCGTCTCCGCCTTCCTGCTCCTCCTGCCTGTCGCCCGAGCCGTGGCGGGCAAGGGAGGGGCAGCCGCCTACGCCATCCTCTTCGGCCTGAATTTCTGGGCCATCTCCAATCTGGTCCGGGTGAAGCATTATGCCTTGACGGCATTTCTCCTCTCCCTGGGTACCTTCTTCCTCCTTGCCTACAGCGGGCGCAAAAGCGTCAAGATCGTGGGGACTCTCCTGGCGTTCGCGCTGGCGGCCAGCACCCGGATCAGCACCCTGCCCGTGGTTTTCATCGCGTGCGCCTATCTTCTGCGACGGGAACGCGAGGACCCCGCTGCGATCCGGCTCACGTGGGCGACCTTTGTCTGTTCCCTGGCCCTGATCTTCGCGTACGGCCTCTTCGTGCCGTTGTCCCAGATGCTTTACGGAACGCTTGGGCTCGCTTTGTCCAACTATGAGCGGCGCGGTCTCTATCGATACTTCACGTGGCAGCTCCGGGTGTTCCGCGGCTTGGTCATTTTTCGTATCCCCTCCATGGCCATCCTCCTTCTCCTGAGTCTCCGCCAGATCGCGCCACAGTGGCGGGACCGGATTCGCTCGGCATGGAGCGCCCCCTCGCCGATGGCCTTCTTGGCCGCCGTGTCGTTGACGCTATTCATCGTGCACTTCTATGTGGGACATGTGCATGAGGACTACCACGTCAACTATCTTGGTCTGGTCGCGATCCTGGCCGCGCAGGCATTCCGCGGGCTCGCCGAAGAGGCGCGGCGAAGGAATCGCGTTCTTGCATTTTCGTATCTGAGTCTTTTTCTGGCGGCCCTCACGATCTTCACGGGCGTCCGGTATGGATTTTTCAAGAAGGATGCGTTTCAGATCCCTTCGACCCTTCCCGCCTATTACGCCGAGGCAGACATCCTGGCCCGCCGCACCTCCCCCCGGGGGGCCGAGATCCTCGGCCTGACGCCCATCGTCCCCTACCTGGCTCGCCGCGAGCTGGCCCACGGCCTGGAATACCGCGTGGATACGTATCGGCCCGACGTGTCGGACGAGGAGGCGCGCGCCGGGAATTTCATGAACGCCCCGCAGGCGAAGCGGCTGATCCTTTCCCGGCGCGCCCAGGCCATCGAGGAGAAATTCCTCCTCCGGTACCTCCGGGAGTCGGATTCCGACGGGAGCGTGGCCGCCGCCATTCAGGAATTCTATGAGAAGGAGGGGGGGTACTATTACCTACGCTCCCCTGGAAGACAGCCCGGATGATTCGCCGAGCCTCTTTGCGGGAAGGCTGGGGCAGCGTGACATCCTTCCGGATATGACCGCGGCACGGGGGCAGCCATGAGAATTGCCCTGGTCCGCCAGCGGTACGCGGCCGGGGGCGGCGCGGAAGGGTACGTGGCCCGGCTCCTGGAAAGCCTATCGGCGGCCGGCCACGAGGTGCATCTGTTCGCGCACCGCTGGACCGGCGTGCCTCCCGGAGTCAGCATCCACCGCGTTCCGGTTGTACCCGCTCCGGCATTCCTCCGCATCCTGAGCTTCGCCTGGGCAACGCGCCGGATGACCCGGCGCGGCGGTTTCGATCTCGTCCACAGCCTCGACCGGACGCTGTCCCCGGACATCTACCGGGCGGGGGACGGATGCCACCGGGCGTGGCTGGACCGGCGGCGCGCCGTGGAAGGGAATCCCCTCAGGCTCCTGGATGGGGTGAACCCGATGCACCGGAGCCTGCTTTTTTTGGAGCGGCGCCTTTTCCAGGGCGGCTGCCGGTGCGTCATCGCTAATTCCCGGATGGTACAAGAAGAGATTCGGCGGTATTATGGGACGCCCGGGGCAAGGATCCGGGTTCTCTACACCGGTGTGGACCTTGCGCGCTTCCGCCCGGCCCACTCGCCCGGGGAACGGACGGAAGCGCGGCGCGCGCTGGGGATCGCCACGGAAGGTCCGATGGTCCTCTTCGCGGGCAGTGGCTTCGAGCGCAAGGGACTTCGTTTCCTGCTGGAGGCGATGGGCCGGCTCCGGCTGGTCTCGGGGCTCCGCCTCTGGGTGCTGGGGAAAGGAAACGTAGGGCGGGCGCGGCTCCAGGCTGAACGCCTGGGCATCGTGGATCGCGTCCACTTCCCGGGAGTCGTGACGGACCCGGAACGATGGATGGCGGCCGCCGATCTCTTCGTCCTGCCGACCATCTACGATCCGTTCTCGAATGCATGCCTGGAGGCTATGGCCTGCGGGCTGCCGGTCGCCACCACGAAGGCGAACGGGGTCGCCGAGATCATGGAGGAATGGCGCACCGGGGCGATCCTCGCCGATCCGCGCGACGTGGCGGGCCTGGTGGACCGCATGGCGGAGCTCCTGGATCCGGTACGGCGGGAGGAACGGTCAGCAGCGGCGCGCGCCTGCGCCGAGGGATTCCCCGCCGAGGAGCACCTCAAGCAGATGCTGGCCACCTACGAGGAAGTGCTCAAAGGGGCGCGGGCGTGAGCGGGATCGCGCGGGGGCTGGAACGCGTTCTGGAGATCGGCCTGCAGCGCCGTCGGCCCGGGGCCATGCCAGCCTTCGCACCGGACCGAGTTCAGCGCATCCTCGTCGTCCGCAAGGACAACATCGGGGACGTCCTGTGCACGACGCCGGCGCTCCGCGCCCTGCGGCGAGCCTTTCCGACCGCGCACCTAGCCATCCTCGTGGCGGAGCACTGCCGGGCGGCCGTGACGGGGAATCCGGACGTGGACGAGGTCCTGACGTACGCCAAGCCGAAACACCGGGGCGGCCTGCGGGGGCTGTCCGCGCTCGCCGCCTTGGCCCGGCTGATCCAGGAGCTCCGGACCCGGCGCTTCGACCTCGCCATCGGCATGGGGCGCCCGTGCAGGCGGTCCACGGCCTGGCTGGCCTACGCCACGGGGGCGCGGTGGCGGCTTGGGTATCGCTCAGCGGGACTTCACCCGTTTCCCTTCTTCCTGAATCTGGGCCGCGAGTGTGAAGCAACCCTCTCCCACGAGGTGGACGGCTGCCTGAACCTTCTGGCCGCTCTCGCGGTCCGTCCGGCGGGTCGCGAGCTCAGCCTCATCCCGAACCCGGCGGTGCGAAGCGCCGTGTGGGGGCGGCTGGCAGCGGCAGGGGTACGGGGGGGAGAGCCGCTGGCCATCGTCCACATCAGCAACCGGAGGGAAACGAGCCGCTGGCCCCTTCCCGCGTTCGCCGAGGCGGCGGATTTCCTCCGGGAGCGGATGGGCCTGCGGGTCGTCCTGTCCTGGGCGCCGGGGGATGCGGCGAATCCCCTCTTCCCAGGGGACGATGGCAAGGCCGAAGAGGTGGCGGGGCGCATGCGGAGCCGGCCCATCCTGCTCCGGACGCCGACGCTGGAGGAGCTCATCGCCGCGGTGAGCCTGAGCGACTTTCTCCTGTCCACCGACGGAGGACCGATGCACATCGCCGCAGCGCTGGACATTCCTCAGGTCGTCCTGTTCGGGGGGACGGATCCGGTTCAGTGGGCCCCGGTGAGCCAGAGGAGCGCGATCCTTTTCGGGCAAGGCCGGGTGGATCGCATATCGGTTGAGGAGGTCATGAAGGCGACCGAGGCCGTGCTGTCCAGGTCGGGCGGGATGCGGGCGCCTTCGGCCGCGAGGTTCCCCGACACGATGCAGGCGGTCCCAAAGGGGGAGGGATGAGCCTGGAGAGTGCGCGGCGGGTCCTGACGATCGAGGTCGAGACGATCCGGGCGCTCGCCGGCCGGCTGGATCAGTCCTTCGTTCGGGCGCCGGATATCCTCCTGGCGTGCCGGGGGCGGGTCGTCCTCACGGGCATGGGGAAGTCCGGCTTCATCGCCAGGAAGATCGCGGCCACGCTCGCCAGCACGGGGAGCCCGGCGCTGTTTCTGCATCCGGCCGAGGGGGTGCACGGCGACCTGGGCATGCTGGTCCGCGGCGATGTAGTCGTGGCCGTGTCCAACAGCGGGGAGACGGCTGAGCTGATCCAGCTCCTGCCCGCCTTCAAGCGTCTGGGGGTGGGCCTGATCTCCCTGGTGGGGAATCCCTGATCCACCCTGGCCCGGCAGAGCGATGTCGTCCTGGACGTCGGCGTAGCGGAGGAGGCCTGCCCCATGAACCTCGCCCCGACCGCGAGCACGACCGCGGCGTTGGCCATGGGGGACGCCCTGGCCGTGGCCCTGCTGGAGCGGCGGGGATTCCAGGCGGAGGACTTCTCCCTGATCCATCCCGGCGGGGCGCTGGGGCGGAGGCTCCTGCTGCGGGTCGAGGATCTCATGCACCGGGGGGAGGAGGTGCCGCGCGTGAGCCAGGACGTGACGATGCGCGAGGCCATCCCGGTCATCAACGGGAGGCGCCTGGGGATGACCGCGGTGACGGATGCCGATGGGCGCCTCACCGGGATCATCACGGACGGAGACCTCCGCCGCGCGTTGCAGCGGTGGCCGGATCTCCTGGAGCGCCGGGTGGCCGACGTCATGACCCGCCAGCCCAAGTGCATCGGGAGGGGCGAGCTGGCGGCCAAGGCGGTGCAGGTCATGGAGCGGCACGCCATCACCTCGCTTCTGATCGTGGACGGCGGGGGGCGGCCCGAAGGGGTGATTCATCTGCACGACCTGCTGCGGGCGCGCGTCGTCTGACGTCCGGGGATCGGGAGCGTATGGGCGGATCATGAGAAGAATTCTGCTCACGAACTTTCATCCGCAGCAGGAGGGGGGAGGCGGACACATGCGCTATGTCCGAACCATCCTGCAGAGCCGGCTGCGGAAGGAGTTCGAGTTCGGCGTCGCGGCGCCGGAGGGGTCGCCGGTGTGGACGGCCGGGCGCGACCTCGGCGCGCCCACCTTCGCCTGCGACTTCCCCGGCAACCTGAAGGAGATCCCGCGGATGATCCGGGCGATCCGCCGGTTCGAAGGGATCTATCGGGAGTGGGGGCCCCACCTCCTCCACGTGAACGGCTCTCGAGATCAGGCCATCGTCGTGCTGTGGAAGGCGATCTGCCGCCGGGCCGTTCCCTGCGTGCGCACGCACCATGCGGTTCGGAACATCCCCGATAACCTCTACAACCGCTGGGCCTACGGGAAGATGGTGCAGGGGCACATCTACGTCGGGCACAGCGCCCGGAACATCTCCTGGGCCGGGCGATGCTTGAAGCCGCCCCACGCGCGCGTGATCCCCAACGGGGTGGACGTGCAGTTCTGGATGCCCGTGCCGAAGCACGCGGCATACCTGGAAAAGCTCGGGCTGGCAGCCACGGAGTTCGTGTTCGGGAGCCATGCCGGGATGGACGGGCACAAGCGCACTGACCTGTTCCTCAGGGCCGCCGCGCTGCAGCTTCGGCGGGGGGCCCGACCGTTCAAGATCCTCCTGCGGGGCAGGGAACACGAGATCCGGGAGAGCCGGCGGCTGGCGGGCGAACTCGGCCTGGGGAACGTCCTGTATGTCCAGCACGAGCCGGATCCGCGAGCCTATCTTTCGCTGATCGACGTGGGCTTCATCCTCAGCGAATCCATCGAGGCCATCTCGTTCGCGGCGCGGGAGCTGATGGCCATGGGCAAGCCCCTCATCAGCTCCAACTATGCGGGCCTGGTGGAGAACGTGGACGACGGGCTGAACGGCCGGCTGGTGGAGTGTGGGGACGTGGAGGGCGTCGCCGAGGCCATCGGGTGGTTCCTGGACCTGGACCCGGCAGCGATGGATCGCCTGAGCGAGAATGCCCGGAAGAAGGCCGAGCGCGTGTTCTCCGTTGACAACCAGATCCGGGGGTTGGCAAAGTTCTATCGGGAGGTGTTCGAGCGGACGGCGAGCCGGGAGCCGAGCGCCTAGCGCCGAGCGCCGGGGGCGGAAGGCCGAGAGCCGAGAGCCGTGAAGGGAGTGCGAAATGCGGAACGCGAAATGGGGAATGTGAAGGGCGCCCGGAAGGTTCCGGCGTCCGTGATCCGGCGGGCCAAGGCGGTCCGGATGCTCGTCCTCGACGTGGACGGGATCTTGACCGACGGCCGCCTGTTCTACGGACCGGGAGGGGAGGCGTTCGCGGCCTTTCACATCCAGGACGGACACGGGATCAAGATGGCCATCCGGTCCGGCCTCTCGTTGGCGGTCATCACCGGACGGGAGTCCGAGGCGGTGGCGCGCCGGGCGCGGGAACTCGGCATCGTGGAGATCCACCAGAAGGCCGTAGACAAACTGCCCGTCTTTGAGGACCTCCTGGCGAAAGGCGGCCTCGACGCATCGCAGGTGGCGTGCATGGGGGATGACCTGCTGGACCTGCCCCTGCTCCGGCGGGCCGGGCTGGCGATCAGTGTGCCGGACGCGGTGGGCGAGGTACGGGCCGCCGCCCACTACGTGACACGCCGGCCGGGCGGCCAGGGCGCGGTCCGCGAGGCCGTCGAATTGCTGTTGAAGTCCCAGAACCACTGGCCCGCCGTCCTGGAGCGGTACCAGCGATGAGCCCACGTATCTTTCGAGGCATCGGTGTTTCGCCGGGGATCGCCGTGGGGAAAGCCCTGGTCGTCGAGTCCCGCCGCCCGAGAGTCAAGCGGGAGTCTTTGGATCCGGGGCGGATCCCCCTGGAGATCTCGCGCCTGCGGCAGGCGCTGGAGGTTTCCCGGCGCCAGATTCAGGAGATCCAGGAACGCATCGCCAAGGAGGTCGGACCGCAGTACGCGCGGATCTTCGACGCTCACCTCTTGATCCTGGAGGATCGCTGGCTGGCGGAACAGGCCGCCACCCTCATCCAGAAGCAGCGGGTGAACGCGGAGTTCGCCGTGCAGGAGGTGCTGGATCCCGTCCGGCAGGCGCTGTCCCGCGTCGAGGACGGCTACCTCCGGGAGCGGCGGACGGACGTAGACGACGTGGGCGACCGGCTGGTGCGCAATCTCATGGGACAACGCGGGAGCTTCCACGTGGAGGGGATGCGGGGAGAGGCCATTGTCTTCGCCCGCGACCTGAGTCCCTCGGACACCGCTCAGCTTCACCGGGACGCGGTGCTGGGGCTGGCGACGGAGACGGGCGGGCGCACCTCCCACAGCGCCATCATGGCGCGATCGCTGGAGATCCCTGCCGTGGTGGGCGTGGAGCAGATCTGCGCAGAGGTGCAGAACCACGAGACGGTGATCCTGGACGGCATGGAAGGGGTGGTCATCCTCTCCCCGGACGTGGAGACGCTGACCCGCTACCACGCGCGCAAACAGCAGTTCGAGTACGTGGGCCTGGCGCTGCACAAGCTGGGGGGCCTGCCGGCTGAGACGCAGGATGGGTACCGGGTGCGGGTCACCGCCAACATCGAGTTTCCCGAGGAGCTGCCGGCGGTCCGGGACCACGGCGCAGAGGGCGTGGGACTGTACCGCACGGAGTTCCTCTATCTGAACCGGCCCGACCTGCCCAACGAGGAAGAGCACTTTTCTGTCTACTGTGCGGTCGCCGCGCAGATGCATCCCCGCCCCACCGTCATCCGGACCCTGGACTTCGGCGGGGACAAGCTGGCCTCGGCCATCCAGCTCGCCGCGGAGGAGAACCCGTCGCTCGGCCTGCGCGCCATCCGGCTGTGCCTGCACCGGCCGGACATGTTCCGGGCGCAGCTCCGCGCCATCCTGCGGGCCAGCGCGTTCGGCACGCTCCGGATCATGTATCCGATGATCTCGGGGGTGGCCGAGATCAGGGCCGCCAACGCCATCCTGGAGGATGTCAAGGCGGAACTCCGGCGCGAGGGGGTCGCCTTCGATCCCGAGATCCAGGTGGGGGCCATGATCGAGATCCCCTCGGCGGCCATGATCGCCGACCTCTTGGCGCGGGAGGTGGACTTCTTCAGCGTCGGCACCAACGACCTGATCCAGTACGCGCTGGCCATCGACCGGATCAACGAGCAGGTGGCCTACCTGTACGAGCCCCTGCACCCGGCCGTCTTGCGACTGATTTGGAGCGTGGTGAGCGCGGCCCACAACGAGGGGATCTGGATCTCCATGTGTGGGGAGATGGCGGCGGATCCGCTACATGCCCTGTTCCTGGTGGGGTTGGGTTTCGACGAGCTGTCCATGACGCCGGCGGCCATCCCCCTGATGAAGCGAATCATCCGGAGCGTCACCTACGGCCAGGCGGCCGAGGTGGCGCACCGCGTCTTCGGCTGCGCCACGGCCTCGGAGGTGGAGGGCCTGCTCCGGCAGGAGATGCGCGCGCGCTTTCCCGAGTACTTCGCGGGCGACGCGCTTGCGTAGCCCCAATCCGTGCTAGGCGACTTGGCAACTTGGCGCACCCAGAGGGTACCCGGCAATTGGGAAAACACACCATTCAGCCCAATTGCCAATCTCCGAGTTGCCCAGTTGCCGAATTGCCTGATTGCCTCCCGGCGGGGCGACCGGGTTTCTCTTGACAATCGCCCGCCCTATGTTAGAGTCTCGCCGCTTTTGTACCTGAGGAATTGTCGGAATCAGTGAACAGGCCTTTGGGCGGGAGGACGTGATCGTGCCATCCAGACAGTATCTCTTCACATCGGAGTCAGTCACCGAGGGGCACCCCGACAAGATCGCCGATCAGATCTCGGATGCCGTCCTGGATGCGGTGTTTGCCCAGGACCCCTACGGGCGCGTGGCCTGCGAGACCCTGGTCACCACCGGGTTGGCGTTCATCGCGGGGGAGATCACCACCAGGTGCTACGTGGACATCCCCAAGGTGGCCCGCGAGGTCATCCGGGACGTGGGCTACACCCGGGCCAAGTACGGCTTTGACTTCGAGACCTGCGCGGTGATCACCGCCATCCAGGAGCAGTCCTCGGACATCGCCCTGGGGGTGGACATCCAGGGGGCGGGGGATCAGGGTCTCATGTTCGGTTACGCCACCACCGAGACGGCCGAGTTGATGCCCATGCCCATCATGCTGGCCCACAAACTGTGCATGCGCCTCACCGAGGTCCGGCGCAAGGAGATCCTGGAGTACCTCCGGCCCGACGGGAAGTCGCAGGTCACCGTGGAGTACACGGACGGGAAGCCGACCCGCGTGGACACCGTGGTGATCTCGGCCCAGCACAGCCCCGAGGTCAGCTTGAAGCAGATCCGGGAAGACATCATCGAGACGGTCATCCTGCCGGTGCTGCCGCGGGAGCTGCTGAACCCGGAGCGGATCACGTATCACATCAATCCGACCGGCCGCTTCGTCATCGGCGGCCCCCACGGCGACACGGGCCTCACCGGCCGAAAGATCATCGTGGACACCTACGGCGGCGTGGGGAGTCACGGCGGCGGCTGCTACTCGGGCAAGGACCCGACGAAGGTGGACCGCTCGGCCTCGTACATGGCCCGCTACATCGCCAAGAACCTGGTGGCGGCGGACCTGTGCGGCAAGTGCGAGGTCCAGTTGGCCTATGCCATCGGCGTGGCGGAGCCGGTCTCGGTCATGGTGGACAGCAAGGGCACCGCCCGCATCCCCGACGAGGCGCTGCAGGATCTGGTGCGCCGCAACTTCGAGCTGACCCCGGCGGGGATCATCAAGAGCCTGGACCTGCGGCGCCCCATCTACCGGAAGACGGCGGCGTACGGGCACTTCGGCCGGAACGACCCGGACTTCACGTGGGAGCGCACCGACAAGGCCGACGCGCTGAAGAAGGAGGCGGGACAGCTGGGGGCCTGACTGGAACAGGGGCCGGGGGTCGGGGAAGACGCGGAGACCTCACAGTTGACAGGGCCAGGGGACGATGCGGTCTCCTGGCCCTTGGCTTGAAAGGACGGGGCGATGCAATACGATGTGAAGGATGTGGGGCTGGCGGAGAAGGGGCGGCGGCGGATCGAATGGGCGCGGAGCGCCATGCCGGTCCTCCGCCTCATCGAAGAGCGGTTCAGCCGGGAGCGGCCCCTCCAGGGGATCCGAGTCTCCGCGTGCCTGCACGTGACGTCCGAGACCGCGAACCTGATGCGGGCGCTCCAGGCCGGCGGGGCCGAGATCCGGCTGTGCGCCAGCAATCCGCTGAGCACCCAGGACGACGTGGCCGCCTCGCTGGTGAAGAACTTCGGCGTCCCGGTCTTCGCCATCAAGGGCGAGGACACGGACACCTACTACCGCCACGTCAACGCGGCGCTGGATCTCAAGCCGAATCTGACCATGGACGACGGCGCGGACACCATCGGCGTCATCCACAGCCACCGGACGGACCTCGCTGCGGACGTCATCGCGGGGACCGAGGAGACCACCACCGGCGTCATCCGGCTGAAGAGCATGGAGAAGGCGGGCATCCTGAAATACCCCATCATCGCCGTGAACGACGCGGACACCAAGCACCTGTTCGACAACCGGTACGGCACGGGCCAGAGCACCGTGGACGGGATCCTGCGGGCCACCAACCTGCTCCTGGCTGGCAAGCGCTTCGTCGTGTGCGGCTACGGCTGGTGCGGGCGCGGGGTGGCCATGCGGGCGCGCGGCGGCGGGGCCAACGTCATCGTGGTGGAGACGGATGCCCTGAAGGCCCTGGAGGCCGTGATGGACGGCTACACGGTCCTGCCCATGCTGGAGGCGGCGCGGGTCGGGGAAGTCTTCGTCACCGTGACGGGGAACATCCACATCATTCGGAAGGAACACTTTGAGGCGATGCCGGACGGGGCGGTGGTCTGCAACTCCGGCCACTTCAACGTGGAGATCGACATCCCGGCCCTGGAATCCCTGGCGTCGGAGCACTCGCCCATCCGCGACCAGGTCGAAGAGTACCGCCTGAAGGACGGGCGGCGGATCTACCTGTTGGGCGAAGGGCGTCTCATCAACCTGGTGGCGGCCGAGGGACATCCCGCCAGCGTCATGGACATGTCCTTCGCCAACCAGGCGCTGGGATCGGAGTACGCGGTGAAGAACCGGGGCAAGCTGGAGAAGAAGGTCTACAGGGTCCCCCACGTCATAGACGCCGAGATCGCCCGGCTCAAGCTCGAGTCCATGGGCGTCAAGATCGACACCCTGACCGACGAGCAGCGGAAGTACCTGGAGTCGTGGGAGATGGGGACGTAACGAAGAGAGCCGAGTGCCGAGCGCCGAGAACGAAGAGCCGAGGGGGCTGGGAGGCGCAGGGCGCCTCCCAGCCTTCGTGTTTTCGGGGGGCGGAGGAGGGGGAGACTCGGAGAGCGGGGGAGACGCGGGCTTCGCTCGCATGGCTTGACAGAATGTTGAGACCTGCGGTACGGTTGACCGACTTCGGCGGTTCCCCGTGACGCGAGCAGGAGGGCGATCGGGTGATCTCGGCCGGGGACGAAGGGCAGGCAAAGACTAGCGAAACCGCAGCACCATGCGCGGGATACGCACGGCCCTCTGGGAATTGATTCGCCGAGGGCCATTTTGTTTTCGACAGGGCGCCACCAGAAAGTCTGCCCGGATGCTTAGCAGTCGATCCGGCGAGACCCGTCGCCTCTGAGCCTGCGGCTGATCCGCCGCCCCGTTCGGCTTTCGATAATGGTGTATGCATGCGACCAATAATGCTTCCGCTTGCAATTGTTCTTGCGTTGACCACTTCGCTCGAATCTAGCGAGATCGCGCCTGCTGGGCTCCGGCTTGCGGAGCGCTATGACTCCATGGATGTCGAGCACCACTGGTTGCCGGGGCGCCGCATTGACTGGTGGACTGGGGATCCAGACAGCGGTAAGCCGGGCAAGACTCACTGCAGCGCCTTTGTGGCTGCCGCTTGTGAACGCCTCGGGATCTATATCCTTCGCCCTCCCCAACACGGGCAAGTGGATCTCGCCAATGCCCAACAGGATTGGTTGCTGAAGGAGGGGAAGACTCAGGGGTGGAAGCCGGTAAATTCCCCCTATGAAGCCCAGCGCCTCGCCGACGAGGGAAAGATCGTGGTCGCGGTCTACGCCAATCCCACCCCCAACAAGCCCGGCCACGTGGCCTTGGTTCGGCCCTCTGATAAGTCCGAGACCCTCATTCAGCACGAGGGCCCTCAGATCATCCAGGCTGGAGCCAGGAACGCCAGTTCAACCAGCCTCAAGGAAGGTTTCCGACACCATCCGGGAGCTTGGCGCTCTGCGAATGACTACCGAGTGATGTTCTTCACGCATGAATTCTAAGGTGACACCAGAACGTCTTCGGGGACGTTGCGCGAAAAGTCCGATATCTCGGCTGAGACCTAGCCGGCCCACCTGGGAAGGGAACAGGGCCGTTGCAGTTGTGGTCGCCTTGTGCCATCCTCACCGTGTTATGCCTCGCCATGCGCGTCGGGACGCCCGCGGAACCTTCCACCACGGCATCGGCCGGGGGATCGAGCGGATGACGATCTTCCGCCGGCCGGGAACTCCGAGGACTTCGTGGCTGGGCCAGGGAGTTGGGGGGTGCACGAAAATAGCTTTCGCTGCGTGTGGATTGCTGGTAGCCTCTTCTCACGCCGGGGGGCGCGCGGAATGACGCCTGGGGGACCCCCGGTGCGTCAGCGTCCGCGGGATCGAACGGCGCCGGATGTTCTGATGAAAGGACTGAGACGGGGAAGCGCCCGCCACATTTGCGAGGCTGAAATCAGGGGTGGAGGAGTTGGATGCGCGCGCTCGACACAACCAGAGAGGCGGACGCGCGACAGAGGGAGATTGTCCGGCGGTTGGGCGGCCCGTCGCGGCTGCTGCTGGCGCTTGACATGAGCGTGGCCGCGCGCGCCTTCACGCTGGCGCGACTGCGGCGTCGGCATCCGGACTACTCAGAGCGCGACTTGAAGAAGGCACTCTTGCGCTTGGCCTTCGCGGCCGACGACCTTCCGCCACCGCTCCGATGACTACCGAGGACATTTTCCGTCGCATTCTCGAGGCCCTGAGAGGGGCGGGGGTCCCGTACATGCTGACGGGTTCCTTCGCCGCCTCGTACCACGGGGTCCCTCGCGCGACGCAGGACATTGACATCGTGATCGCACCGACCGCGATCCAGATCCGGCAGCTCGTCCGGCTCCTTCCGGACACCGAGTTTTACATCAGCGAGGAGGCGGCGCTGGAGGCGCTCGCGCGCGAGGGCCAGTTCAACGTCATCGATTTCGAAACAGGGTGGAAGATTGACCTCATCATCCGCAAGTCCCGCCCGTTCAGTCACACAGAATTCGAGCGACGATCGGCGGTTGACCTCTTCGGGCTTCAGGTGTTCATCGCCAGCGCAGAGGATGTGCTGCTGGCGAAGTTGGAGTGGGCGAAGACCGGACGATCACTGCGCCAGCTTGAAGACTGCGGGAACATCATCCGCGCCCACTGGGACGAGCTCGACCGGCGCTATGTGGAGCATTGGGTGACACAACTCGTGCTCCAGGCGCAATGGGAACAGGCCCGCAAGATGGCAGGCGTGTGATAGGCGAGGTCACCCGCGCAGGCGGAGGAGGGAGATCAGGCCGGCCGTCCCGAAGACGAGGTTGGGGAGCCAGGCGGCGACCAGCGGGGGCAGGACGCCGCCCCGGCCCAGGGCGAAGCCCAGCGAGAGGAGCATCCAGTAGAGAAAGCCCATGGGAATGCAGGCCCCCACCCACAGCATGAGGTCCGCCTTTGCCGTCCGCAGGCCGAAGCTCACGCCGATCAGGGCCATGACCAGACTGACCAGCGTCGTGGCCACCTTGGCGTATAGGTCCACGCGGTAGCGCGCGGCGTTCACCCCGCTGCTGACCAATCGTTCGATGTAGTCGCGAAGCTGGACGTAGCTCATCTCCTGCGGCGAGCGCGCCACCCGGGCGAACTCCTCGGGTCCCTCGCTCAGCGCGACACCCATCTCCCGGAAGGGTTCGATCCGGACGGGCTGCCGGTCCAGTTCCAGCCGATACCCCCCATGGAGCGTCCACCCGCCCGCGGCCCATGTCGCCTCGCGCGCGTCCAGCCGGCGCACCAGATCGGAGTCCGGCGACAGCTCGAAGATGCTCATGCCCCGGATGAGGTTCGATTGCGTCTCGATCAGGGAGATGTGGACGAAGCGATCCCCGCGGGCGCGATACCAGATGTCGCTGTCCTGGGTGATCCGGTGAGCGGGGAGGTGCCGGACCTGCGTCTGCCAGATGTTCAGCGCCCGCTCGTTGGTCCACGGCGCCACGCTCTCCGTCGCGATCCAGGCGGCTAGGCTGGCGGCGAGGCCCACGCCGATGCAGGGCAGGGCGATCCGCAGGGTGCTGACCTGGCCCATCTTCATGGCCAGGACCTCGTTGTGCCGGGCCATGCCACCCAGGCTGAGCAGGCTGGCCAGCAGCACGGCGACGGGCAGGACCTGGGTGAAGATGTTGGGAAGGCTGAAGAGGTAGTATTGCAGGATCAGGGCCGGCGGGACGCGCGCCTCGAGGAAGCGGGAAAACTTCTCGAAGAGGTCCACGATCACGTAGATCCCCATGAAGACCACCACGCACAGCAGGATGATCTTCAGGCACTCGCGGGCGATGTAGCGATCCAGCAGGCGCATGGCGTTCAAGCCCCCTGGCCGATCGCCGGGGCGCTTTGCGCCAGCGAGGTGAGGGCCTGACGAAGGGTGGCGGGGAAACTGTCTGCCCGAACCAGCAGCAGGCTTCCCCCCAAGGCGATCAGGAGGTTGGGCAGCCACATGAGGAAGACTTCGGGCACCAGCCCACGGTTCGCCATGCCTTCCCCCGCGACGATCAGCATGTAGTAGCCCAGGGCGAAGGCCACCGAGATGGCCAAGCTGAGCCCCCGGCCTCCCTTCCGGAAGCGGCTGCCCAGGGGGACCCCCACCAGGGTGAACAGCACGCAGGAGACGGGGATGGCCAACTTCTTGTGGAACTCCACCAGGGGAGGATGGTAGTTTTGCCCCTGCGACCGGAGGGTCGCCGCGCGCTCCCGCAGCTCGGTCAGCGTCAGCTCCTGCTCTCCCATGGGGCGCTGCACGGGATCGGCCAGGTTTCGGTTCATGTCCAGCGTCAGACTGTAATCCGAGAAGGTGATCAGGCGGTAGCGGCCGGAGAGCTCGGAGGCGGACAGCGGATCGGAGGCGGACAGGTGAATGGTCCCCTGGTTCAGGCTGAGCCCCATGCTCAGGCTCTTTGGATCCGAGGTGAACCGGCCGTCTCGGGCGACAATGATCCTGCGTTCCGCAGGATTGCGGTTGTCCACCAGAAAGATGCCCTCCAGGCGCGAGGTCTTCGGGTCCACGTGCTCCACGTACAGGATCAGCCCCTCGAAGTCGCTGTTGAAGACGCCCTCCTGGATTCCGAGGGCGGCCTGCCGCTGCGTCATCTGGAAGACCAGGTTCTTGAAGGCGTGGTTGCTGAACGGCAGGATCCAGATGGTGATGAGGAGGGTGAGGGCCGAGGCCAGCAGGCCGAACCAGACGGCCGGCCGGGTGAGGCGAACGAGGCTCAGACCGGCCCCGCGCAGCGCCAGGATCTCCCCGTCGGCGCCGAGACGCGTGAAGGTCGTCAGGGTCGCGAGGAGGACCGACATGGGGATGGTCACCACCAGCGAGTAGGGCAGAATGTACAGGAAGAGCTGGAGGACCGTCAGGATCCCGACGCCCTTGTTCACGATCAGCTCGACCAGGCGCAGGATCTTGTTCGTCAGGAGGACGAAGGTGAAGATCATGAGGCCCAGGCCAAAGGCTGCAGCCATCTCCTTGAGGGTCGCGCGATCCACGAGCGTCATGAGGGCTCCGCGTAGTCGGGCAAGGAACGTGCGAGCATTCTACTCCGGGAGTCGGAGCCGGGCCAACAGTTTTTCCGAGGGGGTGAGGCCTCATGGGGCCTGACATCGTCTCGCGGGCCGACGGCCGGGACCTTCCGCCCGCGGACCTGTCGGAGCGCGCGCCCGACCGGCCGCTCGTGCCGCTGGCCGCGGCCCTGTGTTTGGGGATCGCGGTGGAGAGCGCCTTTCAACTCCGACCGCTCCTCTGGACGCTCCTCGTCCCGGTCACGCTCCTCGTGGCCGGCGGCGTCTGGTGGCTCGGCGCACGCCGCCTGCTGCTTCCTGCCCTGACCTTGACCTTCGCCTGTCTGGGCGGCCAGGCCATGGGCCAGGCGCTCTTCGGGCAGCCGGCCAACTATGTGAGCCGCGTCCCCGACCCCTACCTATCCTCCCCCGTCCCGCTGGAGGGATGGGTCGTGGCGCCTCCGGACCCGCGCCCGGCCGAGGCACGGGATACGGCCGATCCCGAGCGCATGCGTTTCGTCGTGGAAATCACCCGGCTCCGCCTCGGGGAGACGTGGGTCGCGACGGCCGGGCAGGCGCGCCTCACAGTGGTGGGCGAGCCGCCGGACGTGGCATACGGGGACGAGGTCCGGGGGACTTTCCGGCTGCGCCACCCGCGGCGCTTCGACAATCCGGGGGCCTTTGACTACCCGGCGTACCTCGCGACGCAGGGCATCTTCCTGGAGGGATGGACGCGGGAACCGGTGGAGACAGTTAGGGCCTCCCGAGGCTCCACCATCCTCGCGTTCGTGTTCCGCTTGCGCTCCCTGCTCCTTCGGCGACTCAGCGCCGCCATGCCGTCCCCCGAGGCGGGGCTGCTCAAGGCCACGGTCCTGGGGGATCGGTCCGGGCTCTCGCCCGAGATGAACCAGGCCTTCCTGGACTCGGGAACGTATCATATCCTGGCGATCTCCGGTTTGAACGTGAGTATTCTGGCCGGCGTCCTCTTCGGCCTGTTCCGGCTGCTCCGGATATCCCCCCGGCTCGCCGCGTTCGCCTCGGCCCTCTTGGTGACCCTGTATGCCGCCCTGGCCGGAGCCAGCGCCTCGGTGATCCGCGCCGCGGTGATGGCGGACACGTACCTTTTGGCGGTGATCCTGGATCGGCGCGGCGACCTGTTGAACACCCTGGCTCTTTCCGGCCTGGCCCTCCTCTGGTGGAATCCGCGCTTCCTCTTCGACGTCGGGTTCCAGCTCACCTATCTCGCGACCCTGGGCATCGTCCTGGTGCTTCCGCGCTGCGAGTCGGCGCTGGCCCGAGTTGCCCGGCCGATCCGCTGGGCGCTGGAATCGGTGGTGATCACCCTGGCAGCCACGGCCATGACCCTGCCGGTTCTGGCGAGTGCCTTCAATCGGATGGCGCCGGTGGGCATCCTGGCCAACCTGCCCATCGTCCCCCTGAGCGGCGTGATCACCGGGCTGGGGACGGCCGCCAGCGCCTTTTTCATCGTGATGCCCGGCGGGCTCTCCTGGTTGAACTGGGTGAACGGCTGGCTGGTGGATCTGCTGTTCTGGACAGCCCGGTGGTTTGCCGCCTGGCCGTGGAGGACGTTCAGAGTGTACACGCCCACACCGGGGATGCTCATGGCGTACTATGGCATCGTGGCGGCCTGGATCCTGGGCAGATCCCCTGCGCCAGCCGTGGGTCGCGGACCCGGTCGTGACCGATGGCGCCGCTGGCTGGCGCTCTCCTGCGGTGTCCTCCTGCTGATCCAAGTGCCGCTGCGGCTCCATCCGCCCGAGGGGACAGGCAGGGTGCGGTTGACGCTTCTTGACGTGGGACAGGGGGAAGCGGTCTTCCTCACGCTGCCGGGCAAGCGGCGGATGCTCGTGGATGCCGGGGGCCTCCCGGGCGGTCGATTCGACGTCGGCGCGCAGGTCGTGGCGCCGTTCCTCCTGCACGAATGGATTGGGCGCCTGGATGTCCTCGCTTTGACCCACGCGCAGGAGGATCACATCGGCGGGGTTCCCGCCATCCTCCGGAATTTCACCGTCGGGGAGGTGTGGAGTGCCGATGCGCCCAACCGCTCCACCACCTTCCTGTGGATCCAAGAGTACCTCCGCCACCAGCGGATTCCCCTTCGGATTGTCTCGGCGGAGTCCCCGCCGGTTCAATGGGGAGAGGCAACCCTTCACATCTTGAACCCTATGGCGCGGGCCAGGCCCGGGTCGCAGAGCGAGATGGCCCCACCGCTTGGGGCCGACGACGCCTCGCTCGTGGTCAGGATCAGCATCGGGGATCAGGCGGCCCTCCTCACCGGTGACATCCAAAGGAAAGCAGAGGCGTCCCTCCTCCGTCGTCCGGAGGCCCTCCGGGCCCAAGTGTTGAAGGTGCCCCACCACGGGTCCCGGTCTTCGAGCGGGGCCGCTTTCGTCGCCGCGGTCCGACCGGAAGTGGCCCTCATATCGGCGGGCTACCAGAATCGCTTCCACCATCCGCACCTGGAGGTCGTGGAGCGATATGAAGCCTCCGGGATCCGGCTGCTGCGGACGGATCTGGATGGGGCGATCAGCGTGGAGATGACCGCGGACGGAATGCGGGCGTGGGGGCGGCGGGGCTCATAGCGGTTGGCTGATGGCTCGCGGCTGGGCGCCGAGCGGGTCGAACCATGCGCCATCGGCCACGAGCCGTGAGCGGCTTGACCTACTCCCAGATCTCTTCCACGATGCTCCATCCATTGGGGGTGCGACGCATGCGCCAGGTGACGTCGTTCCGGAAGGTCTCCTCCCGCTGCTCCATTCGGGCCGCCTCACGCTTGAAGAGAAGCTCCACCCGAGCTTCGGCCACGGCGCGGTCCCCGCTCACCGTCAGCCGGACGTTCTTCACATCCATCGAGACGTCCTTGGCCGCGCGGAAGACCTGGTGGTAGGTCTCGCGAAGATCCGGCTTCGAGATGCTCAGGGAAGCGGTTTGGCCGGCTACGCCCAGGTATTTCTGGAAGTTCCCGACGTATACGTCTTCGGCATACGGCTTCATTATCATGTCCAGGGACCTGGCCTTGATCCCGTTCGGGATTCGCATGAGCATGGAGATAATGAAGGCCTCGTCCTGGTTCTTCGGCTTGTAGGTTTCCAGGCTCGGACCGCCAGCACACCCGCTGACAACCACAGTCAGCCAGAGTCCCAGCAGCACCAATCGGTATCTCATGAATCTCTCCCTTGTGTCTCCTGCGGGGTTCCTGTGCGTCTCCACTGGCGTCGGCTGAGCCTCCAAGGATCGGCCGTCATCCGGCCGAACTCAGCGTGCGAACAGCAAGCGGACGATGCAACTTGGGCAGCGTTGCAGGATCTGCACGAGCTCCGGGTTTTTCCCGGGCTTGCCCGGCGCCATGAGGGGAAGCGCCTGGTACGGCGCGGGGATCGGGGTCCAACCCACTCGATGCTCTGGCACCGCGGGGCAGTGGATCGTGTAGAGCTTGGGCATGGTCCCTCCTTATCAGCTCCCTCCTTGTTATACTCGAGAGATCTCGAATAGGCAAGGCCAAGGATGGCAATCGGGCAGCCTGGCAATCGGGCTATCGGGGGATCAGGTGATCTGGAAACCTGGTTACGGGGAACTCCTGGTCGCCAGATTGCCAAGTCGCCAAGTTGCCGGCTCTCAGAGGAGAACCAGGCCGACGCCAATGAGTGTGATGGCAGCACCGGCGAGGGCGTTCCACGGTGGCACTTCCCGGAGGAGCAGCCAGGCGAGCAGGATGCCGCCCGTCACTTCCTGCGTGGCAATGAGGTTCGGGATACTGGGGTGGAGGCGTCTCAGGGCGGCGTTGTACAGCGTGTGGCCGAGGGCCGACGGCAAGAGCGCCATGGCCGCCACGGCGGCGATGGCGCGGCCGTTCGCCGGGCGCCCGAGGACGCCGACGGCGAAGGGAGCCGTGGCCACCCCGGCGGTAAGATAGACCCAGCTCGCGTAGGTCAGCAGGGGGAGGCGCGCCCGCTCGCGGCGGCCGAAGAGGGAATAGAGGGCGAACGCCAAGCCCGCCGCCAGGGCCAGCAGATCCCCCGTCAGCATCCGGCGGGTGAGATGCGGCTCGAAGCCAGCCAGGACCGCCACGCCGGCGAGCCCGACGATCATGCCGATGAGGGCCCGTCGCGGCAGCCTCTCCCACAGGAATGCGCGCGACAGCGCGGCGATGAAGAGCGGGGCCGTGTACGTCAGTGTCAGGCAGTGGGCCACGGTCGTGAAGTACAGGGACGCAATGAACGCCAGGAAGTGCGCGGCGGCGATCAGCCCGATGGGGAAGAGGCGCCGGAATTCGGCCCCGGAGAGCCTCACCCGGTCGCCCGAGGCCCACGCGGCCGCGGCCACGAAGAGGCCGCCCAGAAGCAAGCGGAGGCTCGTCACCTCGACCGGCCGGAGATCTTGCGCGAAGCGAACCAGGATGGCGCCCGTGGAGAAGAAGCCGGCCGCCCCCACTGCCTGGATGACCCCGAGCCGCCCGTCGCGCGTCATGCGTCCCTCCGCGAGGCCCAGGGGACGCTAGCACATTCAGTGTCGAGAGTCGAGAGCCCCACCCCCCGGAACCACCCCTGCGGACGCGGGGCCGCGACGGCACCTCGGCGGTCGCCGAGGTGAGGCCGGCTGCACCCAGCCTTCGGCTGGGTACCCGGGGTCGACCTGAACCGGCAACTGGGTCCGGCCGGCTTCTTCCCGCGCGGCGGGTACCCACCCGCGAGGGTGGGTGTGCCTCGGGGCGTCTCCGGGGAGTGGGACGGGGGTGAATGGGGAGTGGCAACGGCCTGGGCCTGGGACATTCCGCATTTCGCACTCCGCATTCCGCATTTGGACGCGGGGAAAGGGTTTGACAATTTCGAAGGGCGCGTGCTACAAGGTCGCGATGGCCACAGAACTCACGCGTCATATTTACACCGTCAGTGCCCTCACTGCGGAGGTGAAAGCCGTCCTGGAGGACGGCTTTTCTGCCGTCTGGGTGGAAGGGGAGGTGTCCAACTTCAAGCATCACACCTCCGGCCACATGTACTTCACCCTGAAGGATGCCGACGCCCAGATCCGGGCGGTGATGTTTCGCGGGAGCAACCGCCTGCTGAAATTCCAGCCCAAGGACGGGATGGCCGTCCTTGCCCTCGGGACGGTCACGGTCTACGAGCGGCGGGGTGAGTACCAGATCAACGTGGAATTCATGGAGCCGAAGGGGGTCGGCGCCCTCCAGCTCGCCTTCGAGCAGCTCAAGGCCAAGCTGGAGGCCGAGGGCCTCTTCGAGGCGGCGCGCAAGCGTCCGCTCCCCCGGCTGCCCCGGAAGATCGGCATCATCACCTCGCCGACGGGGGCCGTGATCCGGGACATGCTGACGATTATCGGGCGGCGCTTTCCCGGCCTGGCCATCCTGATCTATCCGGTGCAGGTCCAGGGCGAGGCGGCGGCGCCCGAGATCGCCGCGGCGGTCGCCGCCATGGGACGCCGCTCCGACCTGGACGTCCTGATCGTGGCCAGGGGGGGCGGCTCGCTCGAGGATCTGTGGGCGTTCAACGAGGAGATGGTCGCGCGCGCCATCGCGGGAAGCCCCATCCCCGTGATCTCGGCCGTGGGACACGAGACCGACGTCACCATTGCGGACTTCGTGGCGGACCTGCGGGCGCCGACGCCTTCCGCGGCCGCGGAGCTGGTGGTGGCTCAACGGGACGAGCTCCGGCAGCGCGTGGACGACCTCACGGCGCGGGCCCTGGCCGCCGTGGAGAATGGCCTGGCCGTCCGGCGCGCCCGCACGGAGATGCTGGGACGGCACCTCGGACTCCTGAGCCCGGAGGCGCAGGTGCGGCGCCAGGCGGAGCGGTTGCGGGGCCTCAGGCAGCGCCTGCACGCCTGGTGGGGCATGACGCGCATGCAGCGGCAGGAACGCATGAAGGTCCTGGTGGGGAAGCTGGAGACCCTCAGCCCCCTGGCGATCCTGGCGCGAGGGTATAGCATCTGCTGGAGCTTGCCCGGCCGCCACGTTGTGAAAGCGGCCAGTGAGGTCCGGATCGGCTCGGAGGTGGCGGTTCGCCTCCACCGCGGCGAGCTCACCTGCGTGGTGCAGGGGGCCGACTCGGTGGCGCCGGCGGGAGGATAGACGGGAGAATCTTCGGTGGCAGAGCTGACGTTCGAGGAGGCCTTGAGCCAGTTGGAGGCCCTGGTGGCCCGGCTGGAGGGGGGCGATCTTCCCCTGGAAGAGGCGCTGCGCGCCTTCGAGGAGGGCGTGCGCCTCACGCGCCTCTGCGCAGAGCGGCTGGAGGATGCGGAGCGGCGCGTCCACCTCTTGATGCGGACCCCGGAGGGGACGCAGCAGGAGGTCCCGTTTGACCTCGGGAACGAGGGACAAACCCATGGGTGAGGCGGCACTTCCCGGAAGCCTGGAGGCCATCCTGGCCGAGCGGCGACAGCAGGTGGACGAGGCGCTGGAGCACTGGCTCCCGCTGCAGGGGGACCATCCCCCCCAGATCCACGAGGCGATGCGCTACAGCGTCTTCGCGGGCGGCAAGCGCCTGCGGCCGATCCTGGCGCTCTTGGCCTGCGAGGCCGTCGGGGGTAACCCTGAAGACGCCATGCCCGCGGCCGCGGCCCTGGAGATGATCCACACCTACTCGCTGATCCACGACGACCTCCCGGCCATGGACGACGACGACTACCGCCGGGGGCGCCGCACCTGCCACCGGGTGTACGGCGAGGCGATCGCCATTCTGGCGGGGGACGCGCTGCTCACCCATGCGTTCCAGGTCCTGGCCGACGCGGGGCCGACGCGCCTCTTGCCCGAGCGCCGCCTCCGCGTGATCGCCGAGATCGCCGAGGCGGCCGGCGAGCTGCGGGATGGTGGGCGGGCAGGCGATGGACATCCTGGCCGAGGGTCATGAGATCGACCATCCGACCCTTCTGTACCTGCACACCCACAAGACCGGGGCCCTCATCCGCGCCTCGGTCCGGGTCGGCGGGATCGCCGGCGGGGCGGAGGAGGAGCAGTTGGAGGCCCTCACCCGGTACGCCGAGCGGGTCGGCTTGGCGTTCCAGATCGTGGATGACATCCTGGACATCGAGGGGGCCACGGCGGAGATGGGGAAGACAGTCGGCAGCGATCTCCGCCGCAAGAAGGCCACCTACCCGGCGGTCATGGGCCTGGAGGAGTCCCGGCGTCAGGCCGCCTATCTACTCGGGGAGGCCAAGGAGGCCCTGCGCCCTCTCGGGGAGAAGGGGGCGACCCTGGCGGTTCTGGCCGATTTCGTGGGGCAGCGCAGACACTGACGAATGACCGATGAGCCGAGCACGGAGCGCCGAGCGCCGGGAACGAAGGACAGAGAGCCGAGAGCCGAGCGCCAAGCGCCGAGCGCCAAGCGCCGAGAACGAAAAACAGAGCGCCGTGGGCCGAGAGCCGAGAGCCAAGAGCCGGGCGCGCGCCGACCTCCTCCTGGTGGAGCGGGGGCTGTGCGCCAGCCGGCAGGAGGCGTCCCGTCTGATCCTGGCGGGCAAGGTCCGCACGGCGGGAGGGCGGATCGAGAAGCCCGGGACGTTCGTGCCCGCGGAGGCGCCGCTTGAGATCGCGGCACCGCCTCATGCCTTTGTGAGCCGCGGCGGAGTGAAGTTGCGTCATGCGCTGGATGTCTTCCACCTGGATCCCTGCGGGCGGGTGTGCCTGGACGTCGGGGCCTCCACGGGAGGATTCACGGACTGCCTGCTCCAGGCGGGGGCACGCCTGGTGATCGCCGTGGACGTCGGCTACGGGCAATTGGCCGCTCGGCTGCAAAAGGACCCGCGGGTCCACCTGCTGGAGCGCACCAACATCCGATACCTGGAGGCGTCCCGGCTCCCGGCCCGGCCCGACCTCGCAACGATCGATGTCTCCTTCATCTCCCTGGGGTTGGTGCTGCCGGTCGTCGCCCCCCTCCTGGATCCCCCCCGCGAGATGGTGGCCCTGGTGAAACCCCAGTTCGAGGTGGGCAAGGGCCAGGTGGGGAAGCGGGGCGTCGTGAGGGATCCGGAGAAGCATCGCGCGGTGCTCACGCGCCTGGCGCACGTGGCCGCAGAGCTGTCGCTCCGCGTCTCGGGGATCGTGGCGTCCCCGCTCTTGGGGCCCATGGGAAACCGGGAGTTCCTGATGCATCTGACAACCGAAGGGATCCAGGCGGACGCGTCCGCCCTGATCGCGGGGGCGCTGGAGTCGGCCGAGGTTCCCGCCACGGCGTGAGGGATTGCTGTGCAGCGCATCGGCGTCGTCGTGAAACCGAACAAACCGGAGGCCGAACCCGTCCTTCGAATGCTCGTCGCCTGGCTCACCGAGCGGGGCTGCGAGGTGGCGCTGGACCAGGAGGCGGCGGCCATCTTCCCGGGGACCGGGACCGGCCTGCCGCGCGCCGAGGTGGTGGCGTGGTCGGACCTCGTCGTCGTCCTGGGCGGGGACGGGACGATCCTATCCGTCGCCCGGCTGATCGAATCCCACGAGGTACCCATCCTGGGAGTCAACCTGGGCGGGCTGGGCTTTCTCACGGAGATCACCCTCGACGAGCTCATCTCCACGCTGGAGGCGGTCCTGCGGAACGAGTTCGCCGTGAGCCGGCGCCTCGCCCTGACCGCCCAGGTGCTGCGGGGCGGGGCGCCCATTGCCAGCTTCGAGGCGCTGAACGACGCCGTGATCACCAAGACGGCCCTGTCGCGCATCGTGGACCTCGAGACCCACGTCAACGGCGAGTACGTGGCCACCTTCCGGGCCGACGGCCTCATCGTGTCCACGCCCACCGGGTCCACCGCCTATTGCCTCGCGGCCGGCGGTCCGATCATCTACCCCACCCTGCCGGCCGTGGTCATCATCCCCATCTGCCCGCATACCCTGACCAACCGGCCCCTGGTCGTCCCTGACTCGGCCGTGGTCGAGATCATCCAGGGCTCGGCCGGCGAGGACGTCCACCTCACTGTGGACGGCCAGGTGGGCGTGGGCCTCCGCTGCCGCGACGTTGTTTCGCTCAAGCGCTCGGGCCGCACCATCACCCTCATCAAGTCCCCCAAGCTGAACTACTTCGAGCTGCTCCGCACCAAGCTCAAATGGGGCGAGCGTTGATGCTCGCGACAGGGCCGCGGCTGCGGCCCTCACCGCCAGGATGCTCCGCGAACTGACGATCAGAAACGTCGCCGTGATTGAGGAACTCACGGTCACCCTCGTCCCGGGCCTGAATGTGCTGACGGGCGAGACCGGGGCGGGCAAGTCCATCCTGATCGATGCCCTGCAACTGGTCCTGGGCGCCCGGGGGAGCGAGAGCCTCCTGCGGTCCGGGGCAGAGGAGGCGGCGGTGGAGGCCGCGTTCGACGCCGGACCGGGATCAAGGGCGATGGAGCTCTTGGAAGCCGAGGGGATCGCCGTCGAGCCGGGCGAGCCCATTGTCCTGCGCCGCCAGCTCTTCCGGGACGGACGGACCAAGGCGTATGCCGGCGGGCGGCTGACGTCGGTCGCCACGCTCCGGGCCCTGGGCGAGTGCCTGGTGGACATTCACGGGCAGCATCCCGGGCAGCTGCTCCTGGATCCCCGCCGCCACCGGGAGCTTCTGGACGGCTACGCCGGCGCGGCCGAGGAGGCCCGGGCCTACCGCGAGCGCTACGGAGCCTGGCAGGCATTGCGGCGCGAGCGGGAGGCCCTGCTTTCGGCCGAGCGCGAGCGGGCCCAGCGCCAGGATCTCCTGGAGTTTCAGCGGCGCGAGATCGAGGCGGCGCGCCTCACGATCGGCGAGGAGGAGGCGCTCGTCGCCGAAGACGCCATCCTCAGCAATCACGAGCGCCTCTTCGCCGCGGTGGAGCAGGCCTACGTCATGCTGGAGGAGTCCGACGAAGCGCTGCTCGCGCGCCTTTCCGCGGCGGCGGCGCGGGTGCGCGAGGCCTCGGGCATCGACCAGCGCCTGCGCGAGGTCCTTGAGGCCCTGGAGACCGGGGCCGTGCACTTGCGGGAGGCGGCCCGGGGGTTGCGCGACTACCGGGCTCGGATCGAGTTCGACCCGGAGCGGCTGGAGGCCATCCAGACCCGGCTTCACGAGATCGGCAAGCTCAAGCGGAAGTACGGCGCGACGGTCGGCGAGGTCCTGGAGCATCTGACGCGCGTGCGCGCGGACCTCGCGGCGCTGGAGCGCTCGGAGACCCGGCTGGGCGAGCTGGAGCAGATGCTGACGACGGCCCAGCAGGATCTGGCGGGCCGGGCCGAGCGGCTCTCGGCTGCCCGCCGGCGCGCCGCGCCCAAGCTGCAAGAGGCGATCCTGGCGGAGATCCACGAGCTGGGCATGGCCAAGGCGACCTTCGAGGTGGCCGTGAGGTCCGCGGCCGCGGGAGAGGAGGCGCTTGGCCCCCATGGGGTGGATGAGGTGGAGTTCCTGATTTCCCCGAATCCCGGCGAACCCCTGAAGCCCCTGCACAAGATCGCTTCGGGCGGCGAGCTGTCCCGGACCATGCTGGCGATCCGAGTGATCCTGGCCGCCGCAGACCAGACACCGTCCCTCATCTTCGACGAGGTGGATGCGGGGATCGGCGGCAACACGGCGGAGATAGTCGGGCGGAAGCTGACGGCCGTCTCGCGGCAGCGCCAGGTGCTGTGCGTCACCCACCTGCCGCAGATCGCCTGCTTTGCCGATCACCATGTGGTCCTCTCGAAACGGAGCCTGCGGGATCGGACGCAAACCACGGCGCAGATCCTTCCGACCGCAGAACGGGCCCGGGAACTCGCGCGCATGCTCGGAGGCCTCAGCCGGTCGGAGACTCCGGTTCAGCATGCGACTGAATTACTGGAGGCGGCAAACCGTCTGAAGAAGAAGAAGCGGATGAAGGGAACGCAATCGACGGGGTGATCAAACGGAGGCGTGCGGTGCCCGAAATGGTGTATGGTCAACCCAAAGGACGCATTCGACGAGGGGGGACGCTGCTCCACCGAGGACAGGCAGGTCCGATATCTTCTTAATTACTTGAAAAGACAGGGCTAGAAATTCTCAAAGACTATGTTCATTATGGCACATACATTGCTTATTCTTATATCGACTTTTTCCCTTCCCGTTAGCTGTGCACGGTTCTCAACGTCGATATGAAGGGGGGTGAATCAGAGATGAAGAAGTTTGCCACGCTGCTTCTGGCAGCTATTGTCGCGGTGTCCTTCTCCGGTTACGCGTTCGCGCAGGCCCCGACGCCCTCGGCGGCTCCGGCTGCCCCGGCCGCGCCTGAGAAGAAGGCGGAAAAGAAGGCCGTGAAGAAGGCCGTGAAGAAGGCCCCTGCGAAGAAGGCCGCGAAGAAGGCCCCTGCGAAGAAGGCCGAGAAGAAGGAGGAGGAGAAGAAGTAGTTCTTCTCCACCAGGCATACTGTGCCAGCACGAGGGCATCTGACGCCGAGATGCCCTCGTTGTTTTTGTGAGGCCGAAAGGCCACGCCAGCGCCGGAGGGGCGCCGGCGGCTCAAACCGGCGAAAGGGCTTGACTTTCGAGGGCGGTTCGAATAGATATGGCGCTGCTGTCGCAACGAACGTGATCGAGCAGCCGTTGCGCTCGAGGAGGATGGTCTCGGACAACTGAATAGGCGAGGCTGAGTGGTCCCCGATCGGGGGACCCCCAAGGGAAAATGGTGATTCCTCGCACCCGTTTCATGGAGCGGGAGGCGAGGGAAAGTCCATTGCTGCCCCGCAACTGTGAGCGGCGTTGAAATCTGCACAAGCCACTGTTCCGCCTCGAGGGCACTCCGGCACTCTGGCAACCGGGCAATCCGGCAGAACGGCCTGCGTTCTTCCTGATTGCCTGACCGCCTGAGTGCCTGATTGCCCCGACAGGGACGGGAAGGCGCAGAGAGTAAGCCGAGCCGCGAGCCAGGAAACCTGCTCAGCCTTTCGGGTGTGCTGATCCTTCCGCGGGGAAGGGCGCCCCATCATCTATCGGTCCCCCCTAAGAACATCCGGACTGTTGGATTCTGGAGCCCCATTTCGCCGAAGGCGGAATGGGGCTTTCTCTTTCCAGGAGGCGGGCTGTGAGGGTCCTCGTATCTTGGAGGACGGGAAAGGACAGTGCGTGGTGTCTCCAAACGCTCTGCAGGGTGGCGGATGTGGAGGTCGTGGGCCTGCTCGCGACAGTCAACGAGGCGCACGACCGCGTCGCAATGCACGCCGTCCGGCATGAACTGCTGGCGGCGCAGGCGCGGGCCGTCGGCCTTCCACTCATGGTCGTCAAGCTCCCCTCCCCCTGTTCGAACGCGACGTACGACGCGGCCATGCAGCAGGCGATGACCCAGGCCCGCGCCGAGGGGGTCGAGGCTGTCGCCTTTGGCGATCTGTTCCTCGCGGAGGTCCGCCGGTACCGGGAGGAGCGGTTGGCTCGCGTCGGGATGCGCGCCTTGTTTCCGCTCTGGGGCCGACCGACCCGGGCGCTTGCCGAGGAGATGATCGCCGCTGGATTGCGGGCGCGGCTGACCTGCGTGGACCCCCGGGCGATTCCGGCCTCCTTCGCCGGACGGGAATTCGATCTCAGGCTTCTCCGCGAGCTGCCGGCGCACGCGGATCCGTGCGGGGAGAACGGCGAGTTCCACTCCTTCGCCTGGGACGGGCCGATGCTCCTCCGGCCCATCGGCATCCAAACGGGAGAGGTCGTCCTGCGCGATGGGTTCGTGTTCGTGGATCTCCTTCCGACCGAGGCTGCAGCGTGAGCGGGACCGCGATCGAGACGCGCCCGGACGTGGCGCGTATTCCGAGTCTGGCAGGTGGACGATGAGGCGGCGCGCGCTCGCCACATGCATCCTTTGGCTGCTTCTGGCGGTGGCTCCCGCCCAGGCAGCCACCATCACCGACATGCTGGGCAGGCCGGTGACGGTCCCCGACGGGCCCTTGCGTGTGGTGTCGCTCGCTCCGAGTCTCACCGAGATCGTGTTCGCCCTGGGCCGGGGCGACTGGCTGGTGGGCGTGACGGACTTCTGCGACTATCCGCCGGAAGCGCGATCCAAGCCAAGAGTCGGCGGCCCCATGACGCCGGACCTGGAGCGCGTCGTGCGGGCTCGGCCGGATCTCGCGCTGGCCACGGCTGACGGCAATCCCCGCGAGACGCTGGCGCAGCTCGCGCGCCTCCACATCCCGGTCTTCGCCGTCAAAGCCGAAGGGTACGCCGGGATCCTCGGCTCGGCAGAGGCGGTGGGCCGCGCCCTGCGGGCAGAGCGGGAGGCCGCCGCCCTGGTGCAGGACATCCAGGATCGCGTCGCCGCGATCCGCCGCGCCGTCGCCCATCGCGTTCGCCCGCGCGTGCTGTACCTCGTGTGGACGGATCCGTTGATCGCGGCCGGCCCGGCCACCTACATCCACGACCTGATCGAGATGGCGGGCGGCGAGAACGTCGTGCGGGAGCGATCGGTGCCCTATCCCCGGCTGAACTGGGAAGAGGTCGTGGGCGCGGCGCCGGAGGTGATCCTCGTCGCCAGTCATCGTGACGGTCCGGATCGCCCCTCGATCGGAGAGGTGTGGAGGGGTTGGCCAAGCGTCCCGGCCGTCCGGTCCGGCCGCATCATTGCCGTCCCGGGCGACACGATCCACCGGCCGGGCCCGCGGGTGGCCGAGGGAGTGGAGCGGCTGGCGCGGGCCATCCATCCCGAGGTCTTCACGCGGATAGGGGCGCGATGATGGCGCGGGCATCGTTTCCCGAGGCAACCGGGCGGCGAGCGCTCCCTATCCTCTGCCTGGTGGGCGCCCTCCTCATCGGGCTCCTGCTCTCCCTGATGGTTGGAAGCGTCCCGATCGCGCCGCGCGAGGTGATGCGGGCCCTCTTCGCGGGCGGAGCGGATGCGCAGGATCCGATCGTGGCGGTGGTCCGCCAGATTCGCCTCCCCCGGGCCATCCTGGCCGGGATGGTGGGGGCCGCTTTGGCTTTGGCAGGCCTGGGCTTCCAGGCCATCTCCAGGAACCCGCTGGCTGATCCGACCGTCCTGGGAGTGAGCAGCGGCGCTTCCTTCGGCGTCACCATCGCCACGGTGCTGGGGCTGGCGGGCCCCTTCGGCAACCCGGCCGTGGTCACGCTCTTCGCCTTCGCCGGGGCCCTCCTGGCCGCGGTGAGCGTCTACGCGATCGCCCAGGTGGATGGACGCCTTCCCATCACCACGCTGCTCCTCTCGGGCGTGATCACCGGCCTGTTCTTCACCTCATGCGTCATGCTGATCACGGCCTTCCTGGCCGCGGCCGAACTTCAGGGCGTGGTCTTCTGGCTCATGGGCAACCTCATGCCAGCCGGCGGGCGCACCCTGGCGGTCCTGGCGCTGGTCCTCGCCATCGGCGTCATCGTCTTCGCCCGGCAGGCGGCCCGGTTGAACCTCCTGGCCCTGGGGGAGGAACAGGCGCTTCAGCTCGGCGTCGAGGTGGAGCGGGTCAAGCGATCCGCGTTCGTGGCCGCCGCGCTCGTCACCGGGGCGGCGATCTCGACCGCCGGCTCCATCGGGTTCGTGGGCCTGATCGTTCCCCACGCGGCCCGGCTGCTGCTGGGCCCGGATAATCGGCGCTTGGTTCCGGCCGTCGGCCTCCTGGGGGCGGCCTTCCTGATGCTGGCCGACCTTGCCGCCCGCACCGTCATGGCCCCCGCAGAACTGCCGGTCGGGGTCATCACGTCGTTCTGCGGGGCGCCGCTCTTCGTGTGCCTGCTGCGGAGCCGGCGGGGAGTCGAGACATCATTATGAGCGGGGTGGAGGTTCGGGGCGACAGGGACAGAGACAGAGATAGGGGTCGCAGCGGGGGAATCGGATGAACACGCTGCAGGTCGAGGGCGTCAGTTTCCGGTACCGGACGGGCCGGGGCGTGGAGGATGTCACTTTCCGGGCGTCGCCGGGAGAACTCCTCGGAGTCGTGGGGCCCAACAGCGCGGGGAAGAGCACGCTCCTTCGTCTGCTGAGCAAGGTGCTCCTGCCCCAGCAGGGCCGGATCCTGATCGAGGGCCGCGACGTCGCCGCGCTCTCCCGCATGGCGCTGGCGCGACGGGTGGCGGTCGTACCGCAGGAGTTTCACGTGGCCTTCCCCTTCCGCGTGGCCGAGGTCGTCCTGATGGGCCGCTACCCTCACGCTGCGGGCGGTGCCTGGGGGGCCACGAACGACGATGCCCGGGACCGGACTATGGCGCAGGCCGCCCTAAAGGCCACGGGCACGGCCCACCTGGCGAGTCGCCGCGTGGACGAGCTGTCGGGAGGCGAGCGGCAGCTCGTTTCCCTCGCGCGGGCCCTGGCGCAGGAGGCGCCGATCCTTCTGCTGGACGAGCCCACGGCCCACCTGGACCTCCGGCACCAGGGGATCGTCCTCAGCATCCTGCTCGCCCATCACCGGGAGGGCCGCGGCACCACCATCCTGGTCTCCCACGATTTGAACCTGGCGGCCGAGCACTGCGACCGGCTCCTCCTTCTGGCGGGGGGGCGGGTCCGGGCCGTCGGCCGTCCTGAGGAGGTGATCACCCCGGAACATCTGGAACCGGCCTACGGCTGCCCGGTCACGGTGGAGCGGCACCCGGCCTCGGGTCGGCCCCGTGTCCAGGGCATCCTGAACCAGCGCGACGCACACGGCACGGCATCGCAACACTCTCCGGAGGTAAGGGAAGCTGGTCGCTCCTGAGTTCCCGTCGGCTCCGACGGGAGCGGGAGAAATCCAGCACGGTCCCGCCACTGTGAGTGGGGAGCGATCCCGCAGATGGCCACTGTCCCGGGGGGGGCGATCCGGCACTCCGGCACCCAGACAATCAGGCAGAACCGACGCACGTTCTTCCTGATCGCCGAATTGCCTGGGACCCATTGCCGCCCGAACGGGCGATATGCAATGGGTGCCCTGATTGCCCTCGTCGGAATGGGAAGGCGCGGGGGAGCGACGATCCACGAGTCAGGAGACCTCTCCGGGGAGCAACTCTCACCACCTCGCGGAAAGGAAGGTGGGTTATGCGGACACGACAATCCGGATGGGCACTCCTGATCGTCCTGAGCCTCATCCTCTGGGCACCCTGGGCGGCCGGCCAGCAGGCGCCGGCCGAGCCGGAGCAGACGCTGGAGGAGGTGGTCGTCACCGCCTCTCGGATCCCGGAGGATGTCTCCAAGACGGCGGCGGATGTGACCGTAATCACCCGGCAGGACCTGGAGCGGCTCGGGGTGCACACGGTGGGCGAGGCGCTCCGCTCCGTGCCGGCGCTCAGCGTGGTGCAGTCGGGCACGCCGGGCTCGGTGACGAGCGTCTTCGCGCGGGGCGGGAATTCCGACCACACCCTCGTCCTGATCGACGGGGTGCGGGTCAACAGCCCGACCAACGGCATCTTCGACTTCGCCAACCTCACGACGGAGGGGGTGGAGCGAATTGAGATCGTCCTGGGACCCGCCAGCGCCCTCTACGGATCCGATGGACTCACGGCCGTGATCAACATCATCTCGAGGAAGGGAGACGGGACGCCGCGGGGCAGCGTTTGGACAGAGTTCGGATCGTACCAAACCTTCCGGGAGCGCGCGGAGAGCAGCGGGGGGCTGGGTCCCGTCCGGTACTCGGTGGATGTGGCACGGGAGGACAGCAGCGGGAAGTTTGCCCACGATGAGTCCGACAACACCAGCGGGGCCGTGCGCCTGGATGCTCAGGTGGCGCAGGACCTGACCCTTGATCTTACCGGCCGGTACACCCATGGCTTCAAGAATCTCCCGCCGGTACCGGGGCGGACGGACTTTCTCACCGGACTCCCGGATCCCACGCAGAGCAGCCGGGAGGACTTCGGCACGGTGAGCCTGGGGGCCACCCACACGCCGACATCCTGGTGGGATCATCGCCTGCAGCTGTCCCTGGTGGAGGACGAGGTGGACTTCCGCGATCCCCAGCAGCCCACCTCGACCTCCGACACCGTGACGACCCGCCTGGCGGCGGACTGGCAGCACAACCTGCGGCCGGTCCCGTGGGACACGCTGACCCTGGGCTTCCAGGTCGATCAGGCCAAGGGGGATCAGACGGATGTCTCCGGGGCCACGGTGCTGCACAAGACCCTCACGGACTACGCCTTCTATGGCCAGGACCAGGCGACGCTGTGGGAGCGGTTGATCCTCACCGCAGGCGTGCGGACCGACGAGAACAGCGCCTTCGGGACGCACACCACCCCGAAATTCTCGGCCGCCTATCTCGTCAAGGAGACCGGAACCAAGCTCCGGACGAGCTACGGGGAAGGATTCCGAGCGCCCAGCATCAACGACCTGGCGTATCCGGAATCGGGCAATCCCAATCTGAAGCCGGAGACGAACCGAAGCCTGGAGTTCGGCGTGAACCAGAACCTCTGGGGGGATCGCATCCAGGCGGGTCTCACTTGGTTTCAGAGCCGCTTTCGCGATCTCATTCAGGCCGAGTTCCAGCCCAGCACTGGAAACTTCGTCGCGGAGAACGTGGCCCATGCCCGGACGCAGGGTGTGGAGGCGACGCTGGCGCTCCACCCCGGCTACGGCCTGGACGTCGTGGGAGGCTATACGTATCTGGATACGCGGGATCAGGATGGGAATGCCCTCCTGCGTCGGCCGGCGAACACGTGGAATCTGGCCGTGAATTATGTCCCGTGGAATCGTGTGAACCTAAACTCCACCCTCCTGTACGTGGGCAAGCGGGATGACATCGATCCTGTGACCTTCGCGCGGACCGCGAATTTCAAATATGTCAAGTGGGACGCGGGAGTGTCGGTCACGGTGCTTAATCAGATCGGTATCCTCCGCAAGCTCACCGCCTACGGCAAGCTGGCGAACATCCTGGGCGTCCGGTACCAGGAAGCCCTCGGCTTTCCGGCGCTCGGGCGGAGTTATCTGATCGGCCTGTCGGGAGAATTCTAGGCCTGGAGCATCGAAGGGTGAAGGCAGCGAAGGCTTTCCCCAGCCCGAGACCGGGGGCCGGGGCGCGGTTTGTCTGGTGGGCCGCTGCCTCCCTCTCCCTGCACGGCCTTGCCTTGGTTTGGATTATCTCTTTGGGTGGTGCCGAGCGCCTAGTCACCGTATCGAACCTTCGGGTCCGGCTGGTGGACGCGCAGAGCGAGCATGCCGCTGCCCAGCCTGCCCCCCAAGCGCCCCGGCCCACCCGCCCACCGTCGCCTCCTCCGGCATGGCAGGCGCCGCCCAGAGCGCCGTCAGTGGAATCGACGTCGCCCGTGATCGGTCGAGGTGAGCTGACTGCCGGTCCGCCCGTCGCCGCCTCCCAGGTCTCGATAGCCCCCAGGCCCGTGGAGTCGTCCAGCTCCAGCCATGAGACGATCGGTCCAGATTCAGGAGGGGAGGCCAGGCGCCGGGAGGAGCAGGCCTTGGCTGCGCCTTCCTCCCCGGGTACCGGCGATGAAGGCCCGGCGGTCGGGGATCACGGCGGGACTGGGTCTCCATCCCACGCAGGGCAAGTGGGAATCGCCTTCCTGTCGAAGCGTGATGAGTCAGGGAGCGGCCACACTGGGGGCGGTATGGCCGCGCGGGGGGACGGGTCAGGGGCAGGCCCGGCGGGAGACTGGACCGGCGCCTCTGTCCGTGGGGGGGGCGGATCGGGTACCGGGATGGGCGCGGGCGCTGGTGCCGGCCTGCTTCAGTCCATCCGAGCCCGAATCGAACGGGCCAAAATCTACCCGGAGGCGGCCCGCCGCGAGGGGGTCCAGGGAACGGTGGAGCTTCGCTTCCGGATCGCCGCAGACGGATCGGTCGAGGCGGTGGAGATCGTGCGCTCGTCCGGATCCGGGATCCTGGACGAAGCCTCGCAGGAAACGATCCGCCGCGCCGGCCCGTATCCTCTCGTCCGAGGCTGGATCCGTCTGCCCCTCGCCTATCGCCTCGATCAGTAGAATCACCCACCACTGCCAGCCGCCGGCTTCAAAACAAATTCTGGCGTTCAAGCGCGACCCTCAGGTCCCCGACGGCACATGCGTTCGCTTTCGACGTGGACCGGGGCTTATGCGTCCCGCAGGGGTCAACGCGGCAAAACTCCTTGTTCCTTGCTCTTCCCTTGCCTATAATCCCGCTGTGGCGTGGCGCGCTGCCGTTAAGGAGCGCCTTTCCCCATGCCAGCACTTGACTTGCGATGCGGCAATCCGTCCTGACCAGAGCCTTCACGGTCTCGCTCGCGCTGCATGCCGGGCTCATCGGCCTTCTGGCGCTCGAGGCCTCAAGGCGGCCAATCTTTTCCGACGCACCATTGCGCGTGCGGATTCTGGGGTCGCCGGGGTCCGAGGAAACGGCACCAGCTCCACCCCAGGCGCCACCCGCCGCGGAAGCCCGTCAAAGAGCGGGGAGCCGACCGGCTGAGGTTCCGCGCTCGAGCGTTGAGCCGGCCGTGCCGCAAGGGCCCGCGGTAACAGAGAAGGTGGCTCCTCGCCCGATCCCGGCTCCCGAGGGGCCGCCAGTTCTTGAGAAACCTGTGACGCCGGCCCCGCTCCCCCAGGTGGCCTCTCTACCGTTGCCGGAGCCGGGCGCACCCCGCCCGGAGCGGGTCCCCGAGGCCCCTCGCCAGACATCGGCCCCCGCGGCGCCGGAGCGAGGCGGCCTGAGCCTGGGCGGTCCGCGCCCCGTGGCCCCGCCCCTTCCCGGGACCATGGGGGCGCCGCCTTCCGGCGGCGCGGTGCGTCCCTCCATCCGGGAGCAGATTGCGAGTCTCGGCTCCGGCCTCACGGCCGACCTCGGCGGACCCGCCAAGCGGACGATCAGCCTCGACAGCCGGGAGAAGGACTTTATCGAGTACCTGTCCCGGCTCAAGCAGCGCGTCCAGCGCGTGTGGGAGTACCCCGAGGAGGCCACGAAGGAAGGCATCAGCGGGGAACTGCAGATCATCTTCACGCTCAACAGCGGAGGCAGCCTGATCTACATGCGCCTCGTCCAGAGTTCGGGATTTCCCATCCTGGACGAGGAGGCGATCCGGGCGGTGAAGGCCTCCGCGCCGTTCGAACCGTTCCTCCCCCAGATGGGTGACGAGCCGCTGAACATCCGGGGGACATTCCACTACGACCTGCCACGCCGTTTCCGCAGGAACTGACGCCCCCATGCTTCGATCTCTTCTGGCGTGCACCGGGCTTCTGACCTCGGCCCTGTGGCGAAGGCTCCGGGGCGGCCCGTCGGCGCAGCGGGACGGGCTCCGGACGCTCCGCGTGGCGGGGCTCGCGGGCGAGGTGTGGATCTGCCGCGACGAGTTCGGTCTTCCCCAGGTCTACGCCGAGACGTCCAGGGACCTGGCCTTCGGCCTGGGCCTGGCCGTGGCGCAGGATCGCCTCTGGCAGATGGAGACGCTGCGTCGGCTGGCGGGCGGCCGGCTGGCGGAACTCACGGGGGATCGCCCACTCGGCGCGGAGAGCCTGCATCTTCCCGGGCGGACAATCCTGGCAGTGGATCAGCTCTACCGGAGCCTCCGGATGCAGGCGGTGGGACGGGAGGAGCGATCCCTGCTGTCCGAAGGCGGGCGAGCCGCTATCGAAGGCTTCGCCGCGGGGGTGAACGCCTGGCTCGCCCAATGTCGTCCCCGCGACCTGCCGCCCGAGTTTCTCCTCGCCAGGATCCGTCCCGAGGCGTGGACGCCCGAGGACTCTTTCGTCGTCGGCAAGCTGATCGGCTGGCTCTTGTCGCTCGCATTCCCGGCCAAGCCCATCCTGGCAACCCTGGCGGGCGATCCAAGGCTCCGCCCCCTCCTTCCGCCGGATCTCTCCTCGGGGCGGTGCATCGTCGGGGATGGCGAGCCTGCTGCTCCGGGCAGGCTGGACCTTCTCGCGCGGGTCGCTCTGGGCCTCGCGGGGCCGGGGATGGGGAGCAACAGTTGGGTGGTGGGCGGCCAGCGGACGGTGTCGGGGAAGCCTCTCCTGTGCAACGATCCGCACCTTTTCTTCGGGTTGCCGGCCCTCTGGTATCCCGTCGCGCTCCACGGTCCCGACCACCGGGTGATCGGCGCCACCATGCCGGGGGTCCCGGCCATCCTGATCGGGCGGAACGACCATGTGGCCTGGGGCCTCACTGCCGTGATGGCGGACGATGGCGACTATTACCGGGAGACGCTGGATGCGTCGGGCGCGCGTTATCTGCGCGACGGGACATGGCATCCGGTGGAGATGGTGGAGGAGGAGTTCCGGATCCGCGGCGCGCGACGCGCGATCCGCCGGGCGCTCCGCTACGTCCGGCACGGCGGGATCCTGTGCCCACTCCTGCCTCAGCCGGACGGGGCGCCCCCAACATCCTTCCGCTGGATCGGGCTGGAGGCGTGGCGGGGGCTGGAGGCCCTGCTGGGGATGAACCGGGCCAGGGACGTCGCCGAGTTCGGGGCCGCGCTGCAACGCTTCGCCCTCCCGGCCCAAAACGTCGTGGTGGCCGATCGGCAGGGGGCCATCGCCTTTTTCTGCGCCGGCAAGTTTCCCCGGCGCCGTCGGGGTGCCGATACCCCTGCGATCCTGGACGGGGCCTCGCCGAAGGATGCGTGGCAGGGTTACCTCACGTGGGCGGAGCAGCCCAAGAGCATCGATCCGTCACCGGGCTTCGTGGTGACGGCCAACAACCGGGTTGCGTCCGAGTTGCCCCTCGCGCTGGCCGGCGGGTTCTGGGAGCCCCCGTACCGCGCCGCGCGGATCGCGGACCTCCTCAGCGCGTCTCGCCGGACTGACGTCGAAGACATGATCCGGATCCAGGCCGATGTCGTCTCCGTGCAGGCCGCCGGTATCCTGGCGCACCTGGTGCGGCCGCTCGCCCATGTCCTGGAGGATCCCCGCGCCCGGCGGGCGGCGGCACTCCTCTTGGAGTGGGACTGCCAAATGCTGGCGGATTCCGCGCCGGCCGCCCTCTACCACTTCTTTTACCGGGAGCTGCTGCAGCAGTGCTTCCGGCCGGTCATGGAGCAGCAGGCAGCGGGGTCCTTCACGCGGTACTTCTCGATGCTCCACCTGGCGGTGCCGGCCGCGGACGCGGCCCTGCTCACATCCGACGGGACCTGGTTCCCGAACGGGCCGCGCGTGGCGGTGGAGACCTGCCTCCGTGCGGCATGGGATGCCGCGGCGGCCAGGCTGGGACCGGATCCTGCGGCATGGAGATGGGGGTCGCTGCACCGGCTCACGTTCTCTCACACCTTTGGGCGGGGGCGAGGGCTCGTGGTCCGCGCGCTCGGCTGGCTCCTGCACCTCAACCGGGGTCCCTACGCGCGGCCGGGCGACGGCATGACGGTGAACCTGGGGGCGTTCCCGCTGACCGGCTCCTTTGAAGTCATGGTGGGACCGGGCTACCGGCAGATCGTAGACCTGGGGGACCCCGAGGCGTCGCGCTGGATCATCGCGGGCGGGGTCTCGGGGGACCCCCGGTCTCCCCACTATGCCGATCAGATCGAGTTCTGGCTGCGAGGGGAATACCGCCCCATGCGACTCCGGCCCCTGGCCGACGCCCGACGTGGGGACGTCCTGCGCCTGCTGCCGGGAAATGCGGGGTGTTTGTAGAGAAACGGAGAAACGGGGAAGGCATGACACGATTGCGTCGGCACTGCTTGCATGTTATAAACGGCCTGATCCCCCCTCACGGTCGGGGCCGCCAAGCTGCCGAAGCACCGAAGGGACTCGGGTAGGGAGTCATGAGCGGTTGGACCAGAATCATCGAGCCGTGGCCGTTCGTTCTGGGGCGGGAGCTGGTTGGGGTCTTCGCCATCCAAGAATCGTCGGCCGTGGGCGGAGACGGCATGGTCCGGTTCCGCGGTCGCCTCCTGGTCGAGCCCGAGACCGCGATGTCCATCCTCACGCCGCGGATCGAGCCCTACGGCTACGTTCCCATGATCCGGAGCCCGGAGGAGATCACCCTCATCCGGCTCCGCCCCACCTCGGCAGGCCTTAGGGCCGCCCCGCATTGGCGGGGCTGGCCGCTGAATCTGGCCTTGTTTCTGGCAACGCTTCTCACGACGCTCTTCGTCGGGGCGCTGATGGAGGGGGCGCAGCCGCTTTCGGATCCGTGGACGCTCCTTTGGGGGGTGCCCTTCTCGGCCAGCCTGCTGCTCATCCTGGGATTCCACGAGCTGGGCCACTATCTCACGGCGCGGGCGTATGGTGTCCAGGTGAGCCTGCCGTACTTCGTCCCGCTGCCGCTGCCTCCCATGGGAACAATGGGCGCCATCATCCGCATGCGCTCGCCCATCCCGAACCGCAAGGTCCTCTTCGACATCGGAATCGCCGGGCCCTTGCTGGGGCTCGCGCTGGCCGTGCCCGTCCTCCTCATCGGCCTCGCGCTCTCCCCCGTGAAGCCGCCGTCGGGCGTGGTCCTGCAGGAGGGGAATTCCCTCGCCTACCTGTTCCTGAAGTGGTTGGTCAAGGGGCCGATTCCGGAAGGCTTCGACGTGATCCTGCATCCCATGGCCCTGGCGGGGTGGCTGGGATTCTTCGTGACGGCCCTGAATCTCATGCCCCTCTCACAGCTCGACGGCGGGCACATCGTCTATGCCGTTTTTGGCCGGGGGCACCGGAAGATCGTCTGGTTGTTTCTCGGGGTCATGCTGGCGCTGTTCCTGATCACGCACTGGCAGGGCTGGCTGGTGTGGGTGGCCCTAGCCGTCGGCCTGGGTTTGCGCCACCCGCCCCCGCTGGACGATCTGACCCCGCTGGATCCGCCGCGCCGGGTGCTGGCCGTCATCGCCCTGGTGCTGCTCGTCGTGCTGATTACGCCGCTTCCGTTCGCCGTCTATGAGTTCTGACGCGCCTCGCCCCGGCACGGTCGGACGACTCCGCCTGGGGAAGCCGCCCCTGGACGTCCTGGCGCGCCTGTTCCGCACCTGCGACATCCGGGACCCTCGCGTCATCGTCGGGCCGCGGGTGGGGGAGGATGCGGCGGTGCTGGACCTCACGGACCGCTACCTGGTGGCCAAGGTGGACCCCATCACCTTCGTCGCCGAAGAGATCGGCTGGTATGCGGTCCACATCAATGCCAACGACCTGGCGGTTCGGGGGGCGCGTCCCTGCTGGTTCCTCATGACGCTCTTGCTCCCCGAGGGTCGCGCGGACGAGAAGCTTCTGGAGAGCATCTTCGCCCAGGTCCAGGATGCCTGCCGCGCCATCGGGGCGACGCTGGTGGGCGGGCATACCGAGGTGACCCAGGGCCTGGATCGCCCCATCCTGGCGGGCACCATGCTCGGGGAGGTGGAGAAGGACCGCCTGGTGACCACGGCCGGGGCGCGGGTCGGCGACGCCGTGCTCCTCACCAAAGGGATCGCCCTGGAGGGCGCCTCCATCCTGGCGCGGGAGTGCGACCGGCTCCTGGAGGAGCGGGGCGTCGCGCCGGAGGTGCGGCGGCGCGCCCGGGAGTTCCTGCACCGGCCCGGAATCTCGGTCCTCCGCGACGCCCGCGTCGCCCTTGGCGCGGTGTCCGTTCACGCCATGCACGATCCCACCGAGGGAGGCCTCGCCACCGGCCTGCTGGAGTTGGCGATGGCGGCCGGCGTGGGCCTCGCCATCGAGCGGGCGGCGATCCCCGTGCTGCCCGAATGCCAGACCGTATGCCAGGCCCTGGGATTGGACCCCTTGGGGGTGATCGCGTCCGGAGCGCTGCTTCTCACCTGCCCATCCGGGGAGGCGGATCGGCTGGTGGCGGCCTGGGAGGCCGAGGGCATCGCGGGACGGATCATCGGGGCCGTCACGCCGCCGGAGACGGGCCTGACGCTGCTGGAGGCGGGACGGCGGGGGCCGCTCCCCCGATTCGCCCGGGACGAAGTGGCCCGCCTCTTCGACGAGCGTCGGGCCGCCTGACACCGGTCATGCACTTCCAGTTCCCTGCGGGTCCGCCTGGGGCGGAGACCCACGGAGGCGTTCCATGCACGAGCCGGGAGAGATCGCCCGCGCCTTCCTCAGCGAGAGCGACGTGGATTACCGCGTGGCGCAGCTTCTGCGCGGGACGGAGTTCCACAGCCGCACCATCGCCTTCGCCCAACAGGCGGTGGAGAAGCTGGTCAAGGCCTGCCTGGCCCTGCGGGGCGTCGTGACGCTGGAGCACAACCTGTCGTCCCTGTTCCGGGCGCTCTACCAGGCCGACCTCCCGGACATGGACGAGCTGGTCAAGCACATCGAGGACCTGGAGCGCCACGGGGCCCGCCCCCGATTTCCCCTCTTCCAGCGGCGCGATCTCCCCCTCTGGGTCCCCTCGCGCGACTACCGGGAGGAAGACGCAACCCGCGCCATGTACAGCGCCGAGTACGTCGTGCAGCGCGTGAAGCCGCATGTGCAGCGGATCCTGGGTTGACCCGGAGAGCCCAGGGAGAGGAGTAGCGCCATGAACCCGCCCGGTCCCGCCAACCCGGAGCACATCCTGGTCGTGGAGGACAGCCCCGTGCAGGCGGCCCTGGCCTGCGACCTGCTCGAAGAGCAGGGCTATCGGGCCGCCTGGACGACGACGATCCGCGAGGCGCAGGAGCGGATCCGGACCGCGCCGCCGGATCTCTTGCTGCTGGACCGCGGCCTGCCCGACGGGGACGGAAGCGCGCTGTGCCGGGAGTTGAAGGCCGACCCGTCCACCCAGGAGATCCCGGTCATCCTGGTGACCGCGCGGGATCGGGTCGAGGAGCGCGTGGAAGGGCTCCTGGGCGGCGCCGACGATTACATCCCCAAGCCCTACCCCAAGGAGGAACTGCTGGCGCGGATTTACGGCTGCCTGCGGACCCGGGCGCTCCAGCGGGCGCTGCGACAGAAGGCCGAGGAGGTCGAGCAGAAGAACCAGGAGTTGGTGGCGACCCAGGCCCGCTTGGTGCGGGCCGAGCGGCTGGCGGCCATCGGAGAGGTCGGCCTGGCCATCCGGCACGAGGTGAACAATCCGCTGGGGACGATCATGGGGTATGCCGAGCTCTTGCTGCGCCAGCGCGAGGGCCTGCCCCCCGACGTGCAAAAGAACCTGGAGGCCATCCACCGGGCCTGCATCCGCATCCGCGACATCGTCCGGCGCCTGGAGGGCCTGCGGGAGGACCGAACCGTCGAGTACATTCCTGGCATGCAGATGACCGACCTGCGCGGCGAGGAGGCGGGCGGGAACGAAGGCCGGAACCGGTAGCGGATCGGACCGCGCCGGCGGGCAGGTCGATCAGGCTAGCCGCAGCCGGTGTCTGGCCCAGCAGGCGAGGGCCAGCCAGAAGCGATGCGCGTCTGAAAGGCGAATGCGGCTGGAGAAGACATCGTAGCCGGCCGCCTCGATCCGGCCCAGGATGCGGCTGTAGATGGCGCCCATGATCTCGGCGGCCAGCATCGTCCGACGGTCCTCCGCGGGCAGGATCGCCCGGGCGGCCGCGTAGAACTGCCCGGCCCGCTCCACCTCGAATCGCATCAGATCGTAAAACGCCGGAGTCATCCGCCGTCCCAGCAGATCCTGGTCCGAGTACCCGAAGCGCCGGAGATCCTCCTGCGGCAGGTAGATGCGTCCGCGCTCCGCGTCGGCGGCCAGGTCGCGCAGGATGTTGGTCAACTGGAAGGCCGTTCCCAGGTGCTCGGCATAGGCGCGGGTGGCCGGCCGGCGATAGCCGAAGATCTCGATGCACATCAGGCCCACGACGCCGGCCACCCGGTAGCAGTACTGCTGCAATTCCGCAAAGGTGGCGTAGCGCGACTTGGTCAGGTCCATCTCGACGCCGTTCAGCAGCTCCTCGAAGTAGCCGTGCGGAATCCGGAAGTCACGGATGACCTCGGCCAGGCGCTGGGTCACGGGGTGGGTGGCCTCGCCGCGGAAGCAGGACTCCAGTTCCGCCCGCCAGGACTTCAGGCGTTCCAGCGGTGTGCCTGCGGAAGGGGGCGCGCCATCCCGCTCGGCGCCGGCGGTGAGCGTGAGGGACTCGTCCACGAGGTCGTCCGTGACCCGGCAGAACGCGTAGACGGCGTACAGGGCGTCGCGCTTCCGCCGGGGGAGGAACAGGAAGGCGTAGTAGAAGTTGGACCGGCTGGCCTTGGTGAGGGTCCGACTGATCTTCCGCGTCGCTGACGCGCCGGAACCGGTGTAGGACATCGCAGCCTGTTCGCGCTGGCAGCCGCTCCACAGCCGGAGGCGCCGCGCCCGCCCGACAGCCGCGCGGGGCGCGCGGATCCTCAGGCGGGCTGAGCCGCCTCCCGCGCGGCGCGGTCGCGCGCGAGTTCGGGCGGGAGGGCGAAGTTCACCTCCTCGGTCACGGCCTGGATTTCTTCGATCTGCGATACGCCCCGCGCCCGGAAGTAGTCCACGACCTCTTCCACCAGATGCTCGGGGGCCGAGGCCCCCGCCGTGATCCCCAGGCACTCGACCCCCTGAAGCCAGGCCGGGTCGATCTGGGAGATGTCGTCGATCAGGTAGGCCCGGGCGCCCGCGTCCCGCGCCACCTCGGCCAGGCGGTTGGTGTTGGAGCTGTTCCGCGATCCGATCACCAGGATCGCCTGCGCGCGCGCCGCGATGGCCTTCACGGCCATCTGGCGGTTCTGGGTGGCGTAGCAGATGTCATCCCGGGCCGGCGCACTGACCTTGGGGAAGCGCTCCCGCAAGGCGCCGACGATGGCCGAGGTGTCATCCAGGCTCAGGGTGGTCTGGGTGATGACGGCGATGCGGTCCGGGTCGGATACCTGGAGGGCCCGGGCCTCGTCCACCGAGCCGATCAGGCGGATGTGCTGGGGCGCGTGGCCCATGGTCCCGATGACCTCGTCGTGCCCCTCATGGCCCACCAGGACGATGGGCCGGCCTTCCTCCGCGAACCGGATGGCCTCGTGGTGGACCTTGGTAACCAGGGGGCAGGTGGCATCGATCACCTTGAGCCCGCGCGCCACGGCCCGCGCGCGCACCTCGGGCGAGACCCCGTGGGCGCTGAAGATGACCGTGGCCCCGTCGGGCACCTCGTCCAGCTCGTCCACGAAAATGGCGCCCTTGCTCCGCAGCTCGTTCACGACGTGGACGTTGTGGACGATCTCCTTGCGGACGTACACGGGGCCGGGATAGAGATCCAGGGCCAGGTTGACGACATCTATCGCGCGATCCACTCCGGCGCAAAAGCCTCGCGGCTTCGCCAGGAGCAGCTTCTTGACTGACATGGTTGCCCCCTCGAGGCGTTCGTGTGTGAGCAGCATAGGGATGCCAGGCACACTAGTCATTTTGCCCGGGGTTGTCAACCGCTTTTGTCCCGAAGAATCGACAGCGGAGGACCGAGAGAGACAGCGACAGAGAGGGAAACCTCTTCGCTGTCCCTATCGCTATGCCTATCGGCTTTTTCAGATTGACACCCCTCGCATAGCTCCCGTATAAAGGCGATATCAGCTTCTCCGCGATGTGATGCGGCCTGTGGGCCCCGCCGGAGGGACCTTCCCGACATGACTCTTGCGATCGAGACGACGAACCTCAGCCGCCGCTTCGGACCCGTGACAGCCGTCGCGGGCCTGAACCTGACCGTGCGGACGGGGGAGATCTTCGGCTTCCTGGGCCCCAACGGCGCCGGCAAGACCACGACCATCCGGATGCTCTGCGGCCTGCTTTTGCCCAGCGAGGGCAGCGCGCGCGTGGCGGGTCTGGACGTGGCGACCGAAGCGGAGTCCATCAAGCGGCTGGTCGGGTACATGCCCCAGCGGTTCAGCCTCTACGGTGATCTGACGGTGGAGGAGAACCTGGACTTCTTTGCCGGCGTGTACCGGTTGTCGGGGCAGGAGCGACGGCGGCAGGTTCCAGAGACGCTCGCGCGCGTGCGCCTCACGGAGCGGCGCCGGGATCTCACCGATCACCTGTCGGGAGGGCTCAAGCAGCGGCTGGCCCTGGGCTGCGCCATGGTGCACTCGCCGGCGATCCTGTTCCTCGACGAGCCCACGGCCGGCGCCGATCCGCCCTCGCGCCAGCGGATCTGGGATCTCCTCTACGAGGCGGCGGCCGAGGGGCGCACGATCCTGGTGACGACCCACTACGTGGAGGAGGCGGAGCGCTGCCAGACCATCGGCTTCATGCACAGGGGCCGCTTCATCGGTGCCGGCTCGCCGGAGCAATGCAAGGCGGACATGGCCGAGGACCTCCTGGAGGTGGACGCCCTGCCGGTGATGGAAGCCGCCGCAGTCGCGCGAGGCCTGGAGGGGGTGACCGGGGTGAGCATCTATGGGCACACCCTCCGGGTCTTCTCCAAGTCGGCCGCGCATCTCCGCCAACACCTCCACGAGATCCTCACCGCGCGCGGGATCGCGGTGAAGAGCATCCGGGCGGTGGCGCCCACCCTCGAAGACGTCTTCATGTCTCTCACCCGGGACGCCTCGGACGGGAACGGGGGCCGATAGGTCATGCTGGCGGTCATCGGGCACGTGGCGCGCAAAGAGGCGCGACAGATTTTGCGGGATCGGCGGACCTTCGTCCTCCTCCTGGTGATGCCGATCGTCCTCACCTTCCTGTTCGGGAAAGCCCTGGAGACGGGGGGGCTGCGCCAGATCCCGTCGGTCATCTTCAATCAGGACGGCTCGCCGGAGAGCAACGCCATCGTCACCGCCTTCAGCACGTACGACGAGGTGCAAATTGAGCGCGAGGTGGGGACGCTCCAGGAGGCGCAGGACCTCTTGGCCCAGGGGAAGATCAAGGCGGCCATCGTCATTCCCCGGGGTTTCATGAAGCAGATCGAGACGGGGGAGGAGGCCCAGCTCCAGCTCCTCTTGGACGGGACGGACAACAACTCGGCGCCCATCGTGGAGGGCGTGGCGCAGCAGGTCATCCAGCGCTACAATGCGGAGCGGGCCGTGAAGGGCCTGTGGGCGCGCGGCGTGCGCCCGGACCGGGGGCAACGGCTCATCCAGCCCGTCTTCGTCCAGACGGAGATCCGGTACAACCCCGGGCTCCGATACCTGAGCTACGTGATGCCCGGCGTCATCGGCCTCACCCTGCAACTGCTCACCGTCATGCTCATGGCCGTCAGCATCACCCGCGAGCGGGAGAAAGGGACGCTGGACCAGCTCATGGCCTCCCCCATCACCCGGTCGGAGCTGATCCTGGGGAAGCTGCTCCCGTATTTCGGCATCTCCCTGCTCAACGTGGTCACGATCCTGTTCGTGGCGGATCGCTGGTTCAACGTCCCGGTGCGGGAGCGGCTGCCGCTACTCCTCGCCTTTTGCGTCCTGTTCGTCCTCACCTCACTGGCGACGGGCCTCTTGATCTCGGCGGTCTCCCGGTCCCAGTTCCAGGCGATCCAGATCGCCGTCTTCTATATCCTGCCGGTCTTCATGCTCTCCGGGGCGTACGCCCCCATCGAGGCCATCCCCCAAGCCATCCGGCCCATCTCGTACCTCTTCCCGCTGATGTATTTCTGTCGCGCGGTCCGGGCGGTCACCTTGCGGGGAGCCGGCTTGCTCTTGGTGTGGAAGGACTTGGCCATCCTCGGGGGGTTCTTCCTGGTCTTCCTGTACTGGGCCGTCCTGAGCTTCAAGAAGCGCGTCGCCTGAACGACCAACAACCGATAGCGATAGCGAAATCCGATAGTGATAGCGAGATCCGACAGCGAGGGGCAAGCTCTTCCGTTCTTTCGCTATCGCTATCCGAGATCGGTCTTTACGGCGTTCGCGTCGACAGGAAATCGGCCTCGTCGAATTCCTCGGCGGCAAGTTCCCGGAGGCCGGTCCGCTCGTAGACGTGACCCAGGAGCAGGTGCAGGCTCGGCTCGTCCGGATCGGCGGCGATGGCCGCCAGCAGCTCCTGGCGGGCCTCGGCGTAGAGTCCCTGCTCGAAGAGAAGGCCCGCCCGCATCAGGCTCACGGTGTTCTTTGGATAGCCCGGCAGGGCGGCCGGTTCGAGCGCCGCCAGGCTCTCCCGGATGGATGCGCTCTCGGCCGGCGGCAGGATCGTGAACAGCCCTTGCTGGACGGGGAAGTCCCTGGCCTCCAGCTCCCAGCGGTAGGGGACCCCGGGAGCGAGAGGTGGCGCGCTCGCGGGGTAGGGGAGCGGCGCCCGAGGCAGGTTGTCCTGCTCCCAGACCTTCCCTTGGGGGCTGAAGAGTCGGACCGTGTAGCGCAACCGGTTGGAGCCGCCCCACTCCAGGATGGGCGATCCCAGCAGCTTGCCCTCCCGCGGCGAGAGCAAGAGCGGCGGTTGCTTGACGCTGCGGGTCGTCAGGGGAACGTAGCTCAGATCCTTCTTCTTCCCCATCAGGAATCGGCCGAGATTCGCCACGAGGTCCGTGGACTTGCCGGCGGCCGGCCCGGCCGCAGGCGGCTGCACCGTGAAGGGCGAGTTCGCCGCCGAGATCGTCACCGTCCCCTGGCCGCCGGTGAACATCAGGACAGCGGTGGCGTTCCGGGTGGCCCGGACCTGATCGCCTGGTCGCAGGGAGAGAAGCGGCAACGGGAGTTTCCAATCCGCCTCGGCTGACGCCTTGACCCGCACCTCGCCCTGTCCGATCCGGATCTCGGTCAGGACGGCGATGGGGTCTCCGGCGGGCGCGGCGAGGCTTCCTGCCGGCGCCAGAACAGCCAGGACCCCCAGGATGATTTGCCATCGCGCACCCATGGACGCCTCCTTTGCGGGCCCCCGGCCCCCTCGTGGAGGGCCAGGACCTCGTACACGTTGACCGCCTGGCGGCGGCCCTTGACCTTCATCTCGCCGCAGTCTTTGACCTCTACCCGATCCTTGACCTCCGCGTAGGTGTCAGCGGTGATGAGGAGCGTGGTGTGAAGCTCCTTGTTCAAGCCCTCCACCCGCGCGGCCACGTTCACCGCATCGCCCACGACCGTGTATTTCTTCCGCTTCGGCGACCCCACGTTGCCGGCGAAGACGGTCCCGGTGTGGATGCCGATCCCCATCTTCAAAATGGGGAGCCCCCGCGCCTGCCACTCCGCATTCAGCGATTCCAGTCCCGCCTGCATCCTCCGGGCGGTCCGCACGGCGTCCAGGGCGTGCTGCGGATTTTCGAGGGGCGCGCCATAGATCGCCATGACGGCATCGCCGATAAAGTCGTTGACGATCCCCCGGTGGGCCTGGACCGCCTCCACCATCATGGGGAAGTACTCGTTGAGTTGCCGGGCCACCCGGTCTGCGGTCATGGCCTCGGACATGGTGGTGAAGTCGCGCAGGTCGGTGAACATGATCGAGACGATCCGGCGCTGTCCCGCCAAGGCAGGGTCGTCGAGATAGACCCGGTCCGCCACTTCCCGCCCGACGTACTGGTGAAAGGAATGGCGGATCCGGCGCCGCTCCATAGCGTCGTGCAGACTGACGCTCAGGCGCATGGCCAGGATCGGCGTGAGAAAGTCGAACCAGTAGCTGTGCTGCGCGACGGCCCAGGCGCCGGACCCGGCGGTCACGAGGGCTGCGCCCGCGAGCGAGATGACCAAGGCGCGGTTCGGGCGAACCACGGCGAAGAGGGCGCTCAAGAGGAGGCACAGGAGGAACTGGAGGAGCAGGCTGGTGCCCCAGGCGATCGGCTGAATCTGACCTCGGGTGAGCAGCGTGTGCAGGATGTTCGCGTGGATCTCCATCCCGGACATGATCCCGCGCGGCGTCGGATAGGCGTCCCGACTCTCCTCAAAGGTGGCCCCGATCAGGACGATCCGGTCCCGGAGCGGGTTGTCCCGGGCGATTTCCTGATTGGAAACGCCGATCTGGTACACGGCGTCGCTGCCGATGGTGAGGAAGCTTCCGGCAGGCCCGATGAAATTGATCTTCCAGTCCTCGTCCCGGAAGAACCGGAGCGGCGAGTGTTCGAGAAGCTTGCCTCGCGCCTCCTCCCACGCCGGCAGGGAGAGTTCGATCGGCTCCGGCCCACCCAGCTCTCGAGCCAGCGCCGCCGCATCCTGGCCCCCCAGGCGTGCCAGGAGAGCCAGCGACAGCGATGGGAAGAACTGGCCGTCTGGCAGGGGGACGGCCAGGGGGATGCGCCGGAAGAAACCATCATCGTCCTTGGGGACCTCGGCAAAGCCGGAATCCTTTTCCAGCGAGGCGTCGTACAGTTGCCGGGGGCGGAAGCGGATTTCCCCTCCTGGGGCGCGAACGGTGGTGAGGGTTCGGGCCACGACAACGGGGATGACCGGGTCGCCAGGACTGCCGCGGATGGCTCCCCGCAGCGCACGGTCATCGACCGGCAGCGTGGGCTGCCGCAGGTCCACATCCAGGCCGATCAGGTGGGCCCCGCTTTTCCGGAGGCCGCGGATCAGGCCAGCAAGATACTCGCGGGGGATGGGCTGGCGTTCGTTGAGGTGACGGAAGGCGGCTTCATCAATTGCCACGAGGGCGATCTCCGGCGCGCGCGCCTTGCCCTGAGCCCAGAAATACAGATCCAGCGCCGTCCCCTGGTAGCCCGTGAAGTACCCCAGGGACGTGGCGGCCGCGACCAGGGCGCTGGCGGCGAATCCCAGCAGCAGACCCAGCAGGAAGCGCCGGTGGCGCGTCCGGAGCACCGGAAGGCCGATGCGCACGAGAGCCTCTCAGCGACCTTGCAGAGGATTCGGTCGTTTGCGCCCCTGGCGCATTCGGCTGTTCACTACTTGGACCACGCGGCATGGCAGCATTAGCGTGGCTCCCCGGTCAACTGATACGCCGCCCAATAGTACGGATGGGGGTGCTTCTGCAGCGCGGCGAGTTGGGCCTGCCGGAGCGACTCTCCCTTGGGGCGGCCCGCCTCGGCGCTGGCGCGCTGGAGGACTACGCTGAGGACCTCCACCGCCTTCAGGGCGGCGTCCAGCGATTCCTGAAGGCGACCCAAGGCCCGCGCGGTGACCGCGGCGTTCGCATAGGCGATGGTGGCCTCGTCGAACCTTCCCTGCCGCTCCAGCTCCCCCGCGACCCGCTGCTATACACGGCGTCTTAAATAATACAGCACAATTTCCGCAATGTATCATTGGGAGCATTCCAGATCATATGCTGTTTGGCCACCGCATCGACTAGAGCTTCAAGCCTTTCAAAATAGGTATTGTGCGTGCAGAGCCTTCGGGTCAGCTTCCAGACCCGCTCGATCGGGTTCAATTCGGGACTATAGGCCGGGAGAAACTCCAAGGCCAGCTCGTGGCGGTGGTGCCGGAGGAACGGTTGGAGCACGACCGCGTGGTGGTACTTCGCATTGTCGAGGAGGATCACCATCTCCCGTGCCCTACGTCGGTGTCGGAGCAGCCGGCCAAGGAAGCCTTGAAACGTCACGGCATTGAACTTCGGGTCAAATTGAGTCACCAGTTTCCCCGTGCTGACGTTGACCGCACCGAATAAGGCCGCCGACTTGCGGGTCGGCGCCAGCAGGAGAATGGGATCCTTATCCTCTGGGGGCACCCACATGGTGGCTCGGGATCCATGCTGCTGGAAGTGGCATTCATCCAGACTCCACAGATCCACGTCGTCTCTTCGGGCCAGCCGGCGGCGTTTTTTTAAAAGCCTGCTGCGCCTCCGGATTCGCCCGGGCAATGACCGGCCGCGGTTTTCGCAGCCGGAACTCCAGGTGATGAAACAACCGTTGACACTGGCGCACGCCCAACACCACCTGCTCGGCCTGGGCGAGGTGGTGCGACAACAGCTTCCCATCCCAGAGGTTCTGGGCGTATCCGAACGCGCGCGGCGAGGTCCGAAGAGCCCGATTCACGCGCGGCAACTGCTCGGGCGTCAGCCGCTGCGGACGCCCCGGTCGCTCCTGGTCCTGCAAGCCGCTGAACCCTCTCGTCTCGAAACTCCGGACCCATCGCTGAATGGTGGTCGGATCATGTCCGAACACCCCGCCGACTTCATAACAGGACATGCCGTGAGAGACGAGCAACACTCCGTGGAGCCGGTGATCATACCGTGCCTCTTCGGACCGGAGGATTTCGTTCTGCAAGGCGATTTGCATCATCTCGCGATCGGTGATCTCCAAACGTCTCATCTCGTGTCCCTCCTCAAGCCTAAAATACGCGAGGGACGACGAGAATTCAACAGAATTATGCTGTATTACTTATGACGTCCTATATAGTAAGGAAGCGCCTCGCGGGCGGTCTCGGTCTGCAGCGCCGCCTCCTGGCCCGCGAGGTAGGTCAGGGGGAAGCGGCGGTCTTCGGTTGTGGCGCAGCCCGTCAGGGCCAGGAGGAGCACGAGGGCGCCCGACAACCTGCTCATCTAATTTCCTCTTCAAGCACGACAGACCGACAGCCAAGGGGGGCTGGTGAGACTTCTATCGCTCCGCTCTGTGGGTGTCAAGGGGGAAGGCGAAAAGAGCGCCGAGAGTCGAGGGCCGGGAGCGACAGCGACAGAGACAGGGACAGCGGTGAGACCGACAGCGGCCTGAAAACGCCTTAGGCTTTCCTCGCTATCGAATACCGCTGTCGCTGTTCGGCTATTCTCCGGCGATCTTCCGGTAGTAGGCCTCGTACTGGGGGACGATCAGGCTGGTGTCGAACTGCTCCACGGCGCGGCGGCGGGCCGCCTCCCGGAATTCCGCCAGGCGCGGACCATCGGTCAGCAGGGCGAGGGTGGCGCGGGCCATGCCGTCCACGTCCCCTGGCGCGAGGAGGAATCCGGTCTTCCCGTCTTCCACGACCTCGGGCACCCCCCCCGCCGTGGTGGCGATCACCGGCACGCCGCAGCTCATGGCCTCCAGCGCGGCCAGCCCGAAGGCCTCTTCGTCGCTGGGCAGCAGGAACAGGTCGGCGGCGGCCAGGAGGCTCTCCACATCGTCTTGCTTCCCCAGGAAGACGACGTGGCGCTCGACCCCCAGCGTCTCGGCGAGCTCCATGGCCACCGACCGGTCCTGGCCGTCCCCGATGAGAAGGAGCTTGGCGGGAACTGCGGCGCGGACTGTGGCGAAGATGCGGACCACGTCGGGCACCCGCTTCACGGCGCGGAAGTTGGAGAGGTGGGCGAGGATGTGTTCCCCGCGCGGCGCCAGATGCTTCTCGCAGATAGGGGCGGCCCTCCGGCGTGAACCGCTTGGTGTCCACGAAGTTGGGGATGACCTTGAGGGGCTTGGCGATGTCGAAGACCTGGTAGGTCCTGGCCCGGAGATAGCGGGACACGCACGTGATCCCGTCGGACTGCTCCAGCGCGAATCGGGTCATGGGGAAGAGGGAACGGTCATTCCCCACCAGGGTGATATCGGTGCCGTGCAAGGTCGTAATGATCTTGGGGCGCCCTGCCCCCAAGATGGCCCGGGCCAGGTAGGCGGAGACCGCGTGGGGCATGGCGTAGTGGACGTGAAAGATGTCCAGGTTTGCCTGCGCGGCCACTTCGGACATCTTGGCGGCCAGCGCGATGGCGTATGGTGGGTGCTCCAGGAGGGGATAATCCACCATGGCCACCTCGTGGAAGAAGAGCCGCTCGTGGTAGTGCGTCAGCCGGAAGGGGAGCGAGTAGCTGATGAAATGGATCTCGTGTCCGCGCTGGGCCAGGGCCTTGCCCAGCTCGGTGGCCACGACCCCGCTGCCGCCATACGTGGGATAGCATGTGATGCCGATCTTCATCTCACGAAACTCCAAGAGCTGACAGCGACAGGGACAGGGACAGCGACAAAGCCGACAGCGAGATCCGACAGCGATCGCCGACAGTCAAGATCCGACAGGGAGAAGGAATCAGCCCTTGGCGATCAAACCGGACAACATGCCGGCGACGCGATCACTCAGGCGATAGATGTCGGAGAACTCAGAGGATTGCAGCAGCCCCTCCTGGTTAAGGACATGGGCGATGCTGACCACCTCATACACGGATCCTTTGGCGATATTGAAGAACTACTTCGATTCCCGGATGCCTTCGCGCTCCGTGCCCTCGGCGATGTTGGCACTGATTGAGAGAGTTGCACGCATGATTTGTTCCGCCAAGAACTGCTGATCCCTACGCTGGAGCCGCCTGGTCGCCGCTGCAGCCTTCCGGTACAGCTCCAGAGAGACCTTCCAGACGTCGAGTTTCTCGAACTTGAACATCGCTTCCCCTCCCCTCCGTGAGCGACTCGCTGTCGCCCGTTCCTATCGTTGTCGCCCCTCGTTATCGCTGTCGGCTATCGCTGTCGCTGTCGGTTCTTAGTGTTACCAGTTGATGCTCCCAGCCGGGTCCGTCGATGGCCGTCCGGATCGTGTCGATGAGCCGCGGGCCGTAGCGGGCCAGAAACGGCAGGACGGGAAACACGCGCTCCTGCGGCTTGCCGCCGGGCATCAGGGCCTCGCGGACGCGTTGGGCCTGCTGCCGGGTCTCCGCCTCGCGCCGCTTCAGGGCCTGCACCGCCTTTCGTTCCAGTTGATCCAGGTGTCCCTGGATGTGGCCGGACGTCTGCCCGACCGTTGCCCTGAGGGTCGGGTCCACGGCCGCGATGGCCTCGGCCACGCCGCGGAAGATCTCACCCACGCTGTCGCGGGCTTTGCCCAGGGTGGCCTCGAAGTCGGGGGGGAGGTGGGCTCGCAGCACCCGGCTGGCCAACTGCTCCGGCTCCCGGGTGAGATCCGGAAGGGTCAGGTGAAACCGCTCCAGCAACTGGGCGACCCGGGGTTCCACCAGGGTGAGCGTTGCCCGGGGCACGATGAGCGGCATGGGCACGTCGAAAGCCTGGTACACCGGACGCAGCTGGGCGAAGTACGCCAGCTCACCCGGCCCGGCGACGTAGGCGACGGTGGGAAAGATGACGTCCTGCACGATGGGACGGAGGACGACGTTGGGGCTGAACCGCTCCGGCTCCTCCTGCGCCAGCCGCCGGACGTCGGCCGCCGGGATGGTCTGGCGACTGTCGCGCAGCCGGAAACTCTCCCCCTCCCTGACCAGACTGCGGCGTCCCTCCCGGAGGAGGAAGCAGTTGACGCCATCGGGGCGCGCCTCGATTTGCACCGGATAGCCCAGCGCGCGGAGCGACTCGCTGGCCGCCAGGACACACTGCGAGGATCGGGGCGCCTCGTCCACCTCCTGGCGCAGGATCCGCGCCGCCAGCCGCTTCAGGGCGGGGTCGGCGCCGTCGGCAAGCACCAACCCGCTTCCGCCCAGAAGGTGGACCATCCAATGGGCGAAAGCTTCGGCTAACGTCCGCTCGGGCGCGAAGGCCCGGCCCAGGGCCTCTCGCAGGCTGGGGACAAACTCCGTCGGAGGCAGCAATTCCCAGAGCTTCTCCAGGGTCTCTTGGATCGCGGGACCGAGCCGGAGGTTCGCCGGCATGAAACCGCTGGGGGACGCCCAGGAGGCGTGGCGCAATGCGACCAGGCTCCCGGCACGATCCAGGAGATGGACGTGATCGGCCTCGGCCACATCGTGATCCTCCGAGGCCATCCAGAAGACGGGGATCACCGGACGTCCGAGTTCCCGCCGCAGGCGTGCGGCCAGCTCGACGGTCGTGAGAGCCTTGTAAAGGGTGAACAGGGGGCCGCCGAAGAGTCCGGTCTGCTGCCCGGTCACCACTGCCAGCGCCCGGGGGTCGGCCAGTTCCTCGATCCGCTCGCGGACGATCGGCGGGGCGTTCCAGGCGTCATTCCGGACCAGCAACGCGTCGCGCAGCTCGCCCCGCCGATAGGCGCAGGCGTCACGCTGTTTGGCCTGCGCCCGATAGGCGTCCGGTGCGTGGGGATCGCCGGCGAAAAAAGTGCTGAGCCGAGAAAAGGCATGGACGTAGTCACAGACCAGCGACGATATGCCGGGGAGTTGCCGGATATCCAGCCGCAATGGATGGCTCCTTCCTGGGAGATGCACGAGGAGAAGGATCACAAGCTGAGCGTCTCGCTACGCCAGGGTAGCAGAGCAGCGCGCGAAGGACAAGGCATCGGAAGGGTTCGCCCGGTCCCCCCCATCCTGTCGGCTCCCACGCCTGCCTTTTCGGCGGGACGCCGCCCGGATATTCCAGTGACTTGAACACATCGGCAGTCCAACCGGATGACTCGGACAAACACCAGAAAGTTCCTTGCGAATCGAGGGGACCTGGGGTAGCATCCACCCCCATATGCGGGTCGTGTGCGCGTGGTGCGGCACAACAGTGGTGGAGGGAGACCCGGGAGACACCTGGGTGTCGCACGGGATCTGCGCCCCGTGCTCGCAGCGATTCTTCCCTACCGGGGTACGTCATGCGGTCGTCCCTTCCGAGCGTTCCTTCCTTTTCTCCGAGATCGAGAGGGCCTTCAAGGTGGTCCCGGCCATTCGGGTCATTCTCGATCGCCGGCGGGGCGAGCGGCGTCGCCGACCCGCCCGGATCCGCAACGATCGGCGTTCCCCCCGGGGGGATCGGCGCCAAGTCCCCAGTCCGATCGTCGGCGCCCTGCCGGCTGTGGCGGGCCTCTGGTGTCCTGGCGGAGGGACCATCGTACCAGTGCATTCTGGGGGTTCCTCGTGGCTGCAGGGGCTTAGCAACCCCCCCGCGCAGCCGCCGGCTCCGCCTCATCTTCCTGGGAGGAGACTGCGCCTTCTGGGGAATTGATCGGGGGACCGCACAAGGGCTGGCGGCGGGGACCCCGTCCTGCTATACTCCTCCACGACGACCGCGTTTCGACAGTTCGACGGCTCCGCCGTCCTCTTTTTTCTCGAAGCTTCTCAAAGGAGGGACCCATGCGTGACTCGCTTCAAAGCCACATGAAGGTCGGTATCGTGCATTTCATGGCGTTTCCCCAGTGCGGCACGGGTGAGGGTCCGATCTACGACAGCCTGACCAAGATCGTCGAGGATGACTTCTTCTCCGCCGTCGAGATCACCTGGATCAAGGATCCAGCCGAGCGCCGGCGGGTCAAGAGCCTGCTGGCTGCCAGCCACCTGACCGTCGGGTATGGCGCCCAGCCGTGCCTGCTCAGCCAGAAGCTGAACCTGAACAGCTTCGATCCGGCCGAGCGGAAGAAGGCGGTGGACCAGGTGAAGGCGTGCACGGACGAGGCAGCCGAGGTGGGGGCCGGCGCCATCGCCGTGCTGAGCGGGAAGGATCCCGGCGAGCGGCGCGACGAGGCCATGAAGCTCCTCCTCGACTCGATGCGCGAGCTGGCGGCCTACGCCAAGGCGCGAGGCCTGCGGCTTATCCTCGAGAGCTTCGATTCCAAGTACGACAAGAAGTGTCTCATCGGGCCGGCGAAGGACGCCCTGGCGGTGTGCCGAGGGCTGCGGAAGGACTTCCCCGACTTCGGCATCATGGTGGACCTCAGCCACCTGCCCATCCAGGACGAGAGTCCAAAGAAGGCCCTGGGCACTCTGAAGAAGGCCAACATCGCCCACATCCACATCGGCAACGCCGTGAAGCAGCAGGGCCACTCCCTCTACGGGGACCTGCACCCCAGGTTCGGCACCCCCGGCGGCGAGAATGACGTGCCGCAGGTGGTGGAATTTCTGCGGGCGCTGTTCGAGATCGGATACCTGAGCAAGGGGAAGGGCCCCCGCCCGGTGGTGGCCTTCGAGGTCAAGCCGTACGGCGATGAGACCTCCGGCGCGGTCATCGCCAATGCCAAGCGCACCCTGATGGAGGCGTGGGCCAGGGCGTAGCGCCGTTGAACTGTCCAGGCCCGGGGAGATGGCCGGGAATCTCCCCGGGCCTTTTTGTTCGTCCCCGGGCCGCGCCAAATTGAGTTGCCTCGCGCTGCCGGTATCTGATATCCTCAAAAGATGGATTCCGGTGTTGGATCGATCGGATCGCTGCGATCACATGGCAGAGGAGGTGCTCCGATGAGACGCACATGGTGGGCTCTTGTTTTGGCACTCATGGTCGGGGCGATGGCTTTTGTCCCCGGCGCCCGGGCGGCGACGCAGCCCGTCAGCGGGGGGACGCTGGTCTATGGCGCCGGGGCCGACCCGGACAGCCTGGACCCGGCCAACACGGACAGCAATACCGGGGAAGCGTTCGGCCACATGATGAACAACTACCTGGTGAAGTTCGACGCCAAGGTCAAGATCCATCCCGACCTGGCGACGAGCTGGACCCAATCCAAGGACGGGTTGACCTGGACCTTCAAGCTGCGCAAGGGGGTCAAGTTCCACGACGGCACGCCGTTCAACGCCGAGGCGGTGAAGTACAACTTCGACCGGTTCCTGGGGCCGGAGAAGCCGTTGAAGTCCGGCCTCCACGACGTCATCATCAAGTCCGTGGATGTCGTGGACGAATACACGGTGCGGTTCAACCTGAAGGCGCCCTTCGCCTTCTTCCTGAACAACCTGGCCCACAGCGCCACGGGCATCGTCAGCCCGGCGGCCCACAAGAAGTGGGGCAAGGACCTGACGCTCCACCCGGTGGGCACGGGCCCCTTCAAGTTCGTGGAGTGGATCCGGGGCGACCATGTCACGCTCGTGCGGAATGACGACTACTACGAGGGCAAGGCCCGCCTTGAGAAGATCATCGTCAAGACGGTGCGCGAAGATTCCGCGCGGGTCCTGGGCCTGGAGGCGGGCGACTATGATCTCATCGTTCGCATCCCGCCGGAAGAGGTGCCGCGGCTGATGCGCGAGGGGAAGGTCCGGATCGACGCCGAGCAGAGCAACCGCACCCTGCGCATCGGCTTCAACATGACCAAGAAGCCCTTCGACGACCTCCGCGTCCGACAGGCCCTGAACTATGCGGTGGACAAGGAATCCATCGTGAAGAACATCTACCAGGGCCTGGGTGCGGTCGTCCCGGATGTGGTCGGCCCTCTGAACATCGGCTACGCGCCAATCAAGGGATACGGGTACGACCCGGCCAAGGCCAAGAAGCTGTTGGCAGAGGCGGGCTTCCCCAACGGATTCAAGACGACGCTCTGGACGCCCAAGGGACGATACCTGAAGGACTTCGAGCTGTCCCAGGCCGTGCAGCAACAGCTTGCGGCCGTTGGTGTGGATGCCAAGCTGGAGACCTTCGAGTGGGGGGCCTACATGGCCCTGACCCGGAAGCCGCGCGACGAGGCCAAGCAAGAGATGTATCTCATCGGCTGGGCGCCCTCCACCGGCGAGGCACGCTGGGGGATTTATCCCATCATGTCCTGCGACCAGTGGGCGCCCACGGGATCCAATTCCGGCTTCTACTGCAACAAAGAAATGGATCAGATGATCGCCAAGTCCGTTGCTGCCACGAACATGAAAGAGCGTGACGGCTTCTTGCAGAAGGCGCAAGAGATCCTGGTTCAGGACGCGGCATCCATTTACCTGCTCGCCACGAAGGAAACGGTGGGCATGTCGCTCAAGCTTCACGACATCATCAACTCCCCGCTGGAGTTGGTGTATGCGGACAAGGACACCTGGAAGGAGAAATAGTTCCGTCCAAAGTCCGAGGTCCAAGGTCCACAGTCCAAGGTCCGATGTCGAGTGGGAGATGTCGGGCCTTGGACACCAGGCGCGCACCGGGGCTGCACTCGACGCCCCGGTCGTGGCCATCAATGCTCCGCCTGGATCACTCCGGCGGTTTTGAACCTCGGACGTTGGACTTCGGACCGCGGACATGCCTTCATGATCGCCTACATCCTGCGCCGGCTCCTCATGCTGGTACCCGTCCTGTTCGGCGTGGTCCTCGTCTCCTTCTCTCTGCTGCATCTGGTTCCCGGGGACCCGGCCCAGATCATGGCGGGGGAGGTGGCCACGGCGCAAGACATCGCCCGCATTCGCGCGGAGTACGGACTGGACAAACCGCTGGTGGTCCAGTTTGGGCACTTCGTCTGGAACGCCGCTCGCGGCGACTTTGGCATTTCCATCCAATCCCGCCATCCGATCAAAGAACTGCTCTTCCAGCGCCTCACCTTCACCCTTCAGCTCTCTCTCGCCAGCATCCTGGTGGCCTCGACGATTGGGCTTTTGGCGGGGATGATTTCCTCCACGCGGCAGTACTCAGTGTTCGACACGGCCAGCATGCTGGGAGCGCTCTTCGGCATCTCCATGCCCATCTTCTGGCTGGGCATCCTGCTCATTCTGGTGTTCGCGGTGAAGCTGCACTGGCTCCCGTCGGGGGGCACCGGGTCGCTGCGGTATCTCGTTCTGCCGGCGATTGCCCTCGGGAGCGCCTCGGCGGCCGTCATCGCCCGGATGACGCGGGCGTCCATGCTGGAAGTGGCACGCCAGGACTACATCCGGACGGCACGGGCGACAGGATACGCCGAGAGGGTGGTGATCTTCCGTCATGCCCTGAAGAACGCTATGATCCCCGTCCTCACGGTGTTCGGGTTGGAGTTCGGGTACATGCTGGGCGGGGCGGTATTGACGGAGACGGTGTTCTCACTTCCGGGCATCGGGCGCCTCTTGGTGGAAGGAATTTTCATGCGTGACTACCCGGTGGTGCAGGGCGCCATGATGGTGGTCGGCACCACCTTCGTCCTGGTCAACTTGTTGACGGATGTGGCGTACGCCTTCTTCGATCCGCGGATCCGGTATGACTGAGGCGGCCAGGGGCTGCGAGCGCACGACATGAGCGTTGTCGCCACGGAAACATTGCGGGAACGTTACGAACGAGTGGCGGCCGGTGGCGAGCTGGCCGACCTGTGGCGGCGTCTGCGACGGAACCGCGCGGCCGTCGTCGGGGCCGGCATCGTGCTGGTCTTTGTACTGCTGGCAGTCCTGGCGCCGGTCCTGGTACCGTACAATCCCATCCAGGGGAATCTCAACGATCGCTTGCTACCATTCAGTGGGACCCACTGGCTCGGCACGGACGAATTGGGCCGCGATCTCTTGAGCCGGATTCTCTACGGCGCGCGGGTGTCGTTGCAGATCCAGATCGTCGCCGTCGTCCTGGCCCTGATCGTCGGTGTCCTGTTGGGGTCGCTCTCCGGCTACCTCGGGGGGTACGTGGACAGCCTCATCATGCGGTGCATGGACATCCTGCTGGCCTTCCCCGGGATCTTCCTGGCGCTGGGGATCATCGCGGCGCTCGGGCCGGGCCTCGTCAACCTGATGTTCGCGGCCGGGATCAGCTCCATCCCGCAGTTCGCCCGGATCGTTCGGGCCTCCATCCTCTCTCTCAAGGAGCGTGAGTTCGTCGAGGCGGCCCTGGCGCTCGGAAGCGGCAGCAGCCGGATCATGTTCCGCCATCTCCTGCCCAATTGCCTTGCCCCAATCATCGTGCAATCCACCCTGCGCATGGCGACGGTCTTGCTGACGGCGTCCGGCCTGAGCTTCCTGGGTCTCGGCGTCCAGCCGCCGACGCCGGAGTGGGGCGCCATGCTGAGCAACTCCCGGAGCTACCTCATCGTGGCGCCGCACGTGGCCACCATCCCCGGCGTGGCGATCATGGTCGTGGTGGTCGGGTTCAATCTGTTCGGGGACGGCCTGCGCGATACCCTGGACCCGCGCCTGCGGCAATAGCTGCTGAGAGCCTAGTGTCCTGAGTCAGAGATCCGCCGCATAAATCGACACCCCCACGGGCACCCCGAAGACGCCGGGTCCGCGGGGCGGCCGGCGGGGTACCCATTGCGTCTTTCTCCCTGCAATGGGTCGTCGCCGTGGGGACCCATCCCTCGAATGGACGGCCGATACACTCCCCACGGCGCGGCGGCCCCGAAGGGGAGCGACGCCGGAGCAAGGCCGCCCGGTTCCGGGTACCCACCCGAGAGGGTGGGTGCAGGCGCCAGGCGTCGGAGGGATGTCCTGGCGAGCCCGCCGATTAATCGTCGGACTTCGGACTCAGGACACCAGAACCGAGAGCCACGAGCCGAGAGGGAGACTGAGAGCCTAGCGCCGAGCGTCGAGAGCCGAGAGGAAGCGAGCGCCGAGAAGGAGTAAGTGCTGGGGGCCCTGAGCGGCCGGGTGGGAATGCTCAGGATGTCATTCCAACTGAAGGAGACGGGCCGCATGAAAGACTGTGATAATCTCGACAGCCTCGGGCTTCACGCGATACACGATCCGGTAATTCCTGTAAACGATCTCGCGGAGTGATTCATCGCCGACCTCAGGAACCACCCGTCCCGAAAGCGGGAAGGCCTCGAGTCGATCCACAGCAGCGACGATGCGCTCAACAAGCAGGCTCGCGTAGTGCTCCGAGTCCCGCGCCACGTAGGATCGGATGGCCTCGACGTCCTCGACTGCCTGAGGCGACCAGATAAGGCGCATCACCGGATGAGCTGTTGCTTAGCTTGGGAATGCGGCAGGCCCTTTCCTGTGTCGAGTTGTGCGATCCCTCGTTCAATCTTTGCGAGGAAAACCAACCGCTCGATGGCATCCTCGACTGTGGCGTCGGGTGGCAGCTTCTCGATTGCTTCCAAGACTCTCTGTTTTGCGCTGCTTGCAGACATGTCCGTTTCCTCCGTCGCAGGAAGCGATATTCATTCCCCCCCAGGGGCCATCTTATCTGCGCCGCCCTGGTAAAGTCAAACCTGGGCGTGTCGGACGGCAGGCTACTTCAGTCTCGTCTCGGCTAGCTCGCTCCAGAGGTGGACGGCCGAGAGCATGCCGTGGTGGAGGTTGTCCAGGTCCAACTTTTCGTTGGGGGCGTGGGCGTTCTCGTCCGGGAGCCCGATGCCCATGAGCAGGCTGGGGGCCTTGAGCAGGCGGGTGAACGTCGCCACCACCGCGATGGTTCCCCCCGTGCGGGTGAACACCGGCTTCTTGCCGAAGCCCTTCTGGATGGCCTGCGCCACGGCCTGCATGGCCGGATGATCCGTGGGGGCCAGCCAGGGAATGGCGCGACCGGAAACCTCCGTCATCTTCAGCCGGACCGTCTTGGGGCAGAGCCGCTTCACGTGCCGGGCGAAGAGGCGGGCGATCTTGGCGGGATCCTGGTTGGGGACCAGCCGCATGCTGACCTTGGCCATGGCCCGGCCCGGCAGCACCGTCTTGGCGCCCTCGCCGATGAAGCCGCTGTACAAGCCGTTGATCTCGAGGGTGGGGCGGGCCCACAGCCGCTCCAGCGTGGTGAAGCCCTTCTCGCCGAAGAGGGCCGGGGCGCCGATCTCTCTCCGGAACTTCGTCTCGCTGAAGGGCAGTCGGGCCAGGGCGCGGCGCTCCTCCGCCGGGAGCTTCCGGACGTCATCGTAGAATCCCGGGATGGTGATGCGGCCGCTTCCGTCCTTGAGCCGGGACAGGATCCGAGCCAGAGCGAAGGCCGGGTTGATCACCGCGCCGCCGAAGCTTCCGGAGTGGAGGTCGCTCTTGGTCCCCTCCACGTCGAGCTGAAAGTAGACCATGCCGCGGAGGCCATGGGTGATGCCCGGGGCCCCCTTGGCGATCATGGCGGTGTCCGAGATGACCACCACGTCGGCCTTGAGGAGATCCTGGTGCTTCACGATGAACGGATCGAGGTTAGGGCTGCCGATCTCTTCCTCGCCCTCGATGAGGAGTTTCACGTTCACGGGCAGTCTGCCCCGGGTCTTGAGGTGCGCCTCCAGGGCCTTCAGGTGCATGAAGACCTGCCCCTTGTCGTCCACGGCGCCCCGCGCGTAGAGTTCCCCGCCCCGAACCGTCGGATCGAAGGGGCCGGTGATCCACAAGTCCAGCGGCTCGGGAGGCTGGACGTCGTAGTGGCCGTAGATGAGCGCCGTGGGTGCGCCCGGAGCGTGCAGCCAGTCGGCATACACCACCGGGTGCCCGGCGGTGGGCATGACCTCCACGTGCTCCAGGCCGATGGCCCGCATGCTGCCGGTCAGCCACTCGGCCGCCCGCTGCATGTCGGCCTTGTGCTCGGACTTGGTGCTGACGCTTGGGATGCGGCAGAACGCCTTCAGCTCCTCGACGAAGGCATCGCGGCGCTCTTGAATGTAGGTGATGGCAGGGTGCATGTGAGCCTCCCGGACATGAGGGCGAAGGGTGAAGAGCACACGGGTTGACGACGTGAGAATCTAGTGTCCCGAGTCCGAAGTTCGCGGAGGAATCCCCAGGCTCCCGGAGCCGCCCCTCCGGGGCCTGGGGCTGCACCCACCCTCTCGGGTGGGTACCCGGAACCGGCCAGCCTTGCTCCGGCGCCGCCGCCCGGGTACCCAGCGCAGACGCTGGGTGCGGGCGCGTCGCGCCGTGGAGCGTGGGATTACAACCAGTTCGACACCTTCGAGGCCACGGCGACGACCCATTGCAGGGCTATCGCGCAATGGGTTCCCCGCCGGCTGGCCCGCGGCCCCGGCCTCTCGGGCCGGCCCCGGGAGCCCCGAATTGGTCGGCGAATTCCTGAGTCAGGACACTAGCTTTCGATAAATTCGAATTTCGAAATTCGCCATCCGAAATTCGAACGAGCCCGCTCGGCCTACCGTGTTGTGAAATTCGCAATCCGAAATTCGCAATCCGAAATTCGCTAAGGATGGCCTACCGCGCTGCGATAATGCCGCCCGCCCGGGTCACCCCCAGGCCGCGCCGCTCCAGCTCGTCCAGGTAGACGTTGATGCCGATGGAGTCGCTGGCCATGTGGCCGGTGACGATGAGGTTCCCCGCCAGCTTCTGCTCCCGCGCCTCCCGGAGGTCGGCCTCGAGGAAGTGCATCATGAGGACGGTGCCGACGCCGGCGTCGAAGTAGGCCTTCAAGACGTCCACGCCGCCGTTGGTGTATCCGGCCATGGCCACGGCCACTCGCCCGGCGAGGCGTTCCGGAGCGCCGAGCCGCGCCTTGGGCTCCGTGGCCGCCAGCCTTTGCTCGGGGAATTCCTGCAGCGCCGCAATCACCTCGGCCACCGTGGCCCGGCTCTCGGGCGCGTTGAAGGGGGCCATCTTCTCGGTGATGAGCCGGCGGGTGATGACGTCGCAGGGAAGGTGCACGTTGAGGAAGGAGAGGTTGAGGAGCTGCGCGGCCTGCGCGACGCGGGCGTAGTTCCGGGGGTGGTTGTTCAACTCGACCGACTGCATGCGGCGCTGGATGGCGGCCTCTGCCCGGGCGGCCGGGACCCCGCACTCCATCATCTGCTCGATCTGGAGGGCGATCAGCTTCCACCCGCTGAGCGAAGCCGGCCCCTCGGGGTGATGGGTCAGGACCGTGTCGCATCGGAGGACCCGCGCCATCAGCAGGTCGGCCACGTCGCAGTCGATCGTGGCGAACACCCGGCTGACGGTGTCGCCCCGCACATGCACCCCAGAGTCGGCGGGCACGTCGTGGAGCCCCGATAGATCCAGGGCGATCTGCATCACTTCTTCGGTGGTCAGGGACTTGCCGCTGGAGGTCGTCATGGTCGCTCCTTCCTCACCGGCGCGGATTCCGGCAATGCCATTTCGTCTAACACAGCCCGCCGTGCAGGTCAAGTGTCATTGCATGCCCGCATTTACTGTGCGGTGCCTAAAATAGGCGACAGTCCCTCCCGGACCGCACAGTCCGGGGGAGAGTCCGACGAGGGGCGGCGGCCCGCCCCTCTCGGAAGGGTCCGTGGGGAGGGCTGAGCCCCTTGCCGCGGGTCCTGTGCAAGGGCGAGGGGCTTCCCCGCGAACGAAGCAGCGCGGGGAACGGTGTAGCCACTATTCCGCGCTGCGTAGTATCCGGGCTCCGCGGCCGGTTCCATCTGTCGAGACAGTCCCGGCCTCTGTTTGCTGTTGACACCGGATGGGCGATCGAGTAGAAGAGGCGTGCTTCTCATCCAGAGTGGCAGAGGGACTGGCCCGAAGAAGCCACGGCAACCCCATTCCAGCGGCCGAACCCGGGGTGCCAACTCCTGCCCCATGCGCCCTGTCCGCCGAGAGGCGTGACGGAAGGGCCAGCGGGGAGAGATGAGAAGGGGAGAGATCGCGTGGGCCCCTTCCCATCCTCACGGTGAGAAGGGGCTTTGCATTTCTGCGCCGCATTTTCTTACTGTGCGGTGCGTAAAATAGGCGGCCGTCCCTCCCGGACCGCACAGTCCGGGGGAGAGTCCGAGGAGGGGCGGCGGTCCGCCCCTCTCGGCAGGGTCCGTGGGGAGGGCTGAGCCCTTGCCGCGGGTCCTGTGCAAGGGCGAGGGCCTTCCCCGCGAACGAAGCAGCGCGGGGAACGGTGTAGCCATTATTCCGCGCTGCGTAGTAGGCCTTGACATGAATCGGTACCTTGCGCGTCGGCTCTGGCAATCCCTCCTGGTCCTGTTCGGGATCTCCATCATTATCTTCATCATCCTGCACCTGACCGGGGACCCGGCCGTCCTCCTCATGCCGCCGGACGCCACGAAGGAGGACATCGACAACTTCCGGAAGATCATGGGCTTCAACGATCCGCTCTTCATCCGGTGGCCGCCCTGGCAGTATCTGAATCCTCCCTGGCGCTTCGTGACGGACACGCAGTACGGGCGCTTCTTCACGGGCGTTCTTCGAGGGAACTTCGGCCTGTCCTTCCGCCACCAGCAGCCGGCCCTCGGTCTGGTGCTGGAGCGGATGCCCGCCACCATCGAGCTGACCCTGGCTGCCATGGTGATCGCGGTGTGTGTGGCCATTCCCGTCGGCATCCTCTCGGCCGTGCGGCGGAACAGCGTGATGGATCATGCAGGCATGCTTTTGGCGTTGTTGGGCCAGTCCATGCCGGTGTACTGGCTCGGGATCATGTTCATTCTGCTCTTTGCGGTTCGGCTGAATCTCCTCCCTGCCTTCGGGGCCGGGGGGTGGCAGCATCTGATCCTGCCGGCGGTGACGCTGGGTGCATTCTCCATGGCCCGGATCGCGCGCCTCACGCGATCGGGCATGCTGGAGGTGATGGGGCAGGACTATGTGCGGACGGCGCGGGCCAGGGGACTGAGCGAGAGGGGAGTCATCCTCAAGCACAGCCTGAAGAACGCCGCCATCCCGATCATCACGGTGATCGGACTCGACCTGGGGACCCTCCTGGGGGGTGCGGTCATCACGGAAACGGTCTTTGCGTGGCCCGGCGTCGGGCGGCTGGCCGTCCAGGCCATTGTGAATCGCGACTACCCTGTGGTGCAAGCCGCCGTATTCACGCTGGCCTCCATCTTCATCATCATCAATTTCCTGGTGGACATCCTCTACGCGTATGTGGATCCGAGGGTGGCGTACAGGTAGGGTCCAAGGTCCAAGGTCCGATGTCCAAGGTCCAAAGTGCCAGGTCCAAGGTCCAAAGTGCCAGGTTCGGGGTTGGGAGGGGCGCTGCGCGCGGTCGTCCGGCGAACCTTGGACGTCGGACCTTGGACCCGGGACCTTGGACGTTGAACCTTGGACCTAGGACGTTCCCTCATGAGTGACAGTCGCGCCATAGCCCTGGAGGTGGGGCAGGCGGTCGGGCGGCCGGAGGCGCGGCAGGACGTCCGCCGCGTCCTTCGGGAGCTTTTCCGGAACCGGGCGGCCCTGATCGGCCTGGTGATCCTTTTGGGGGTGGCGGTCTCGGCCATCCTCGCTCCGGTGATCACCCCGTACGATCCGGTCATTCAGGAAATCACCCTCCGCCTGAAGCCGCCGGGCTGGACCGACCCGGGCAGCCGAATGCATCTCCTGGGCACCGACCATCTGGGACGGGACATCCTGAGCCGGCTCATTTTCGGGGCCCGGATCTCGCTCATCATCGGCCTGTCCGCCGTGGCGGTGGCCGGCACGCTGGGGACGCTGGTCGGCCTCGTGGCCGGCTATCGAGGGGGGCGAGTGGATGACTTCTGCATGCGCCTGACGGATACGATGCTGGCCATGCCCTTCATCCTCCTGGCCCTGGCCGTGATCGCGGTCCTGGGTCCCAGCCTGCGGAACATCATCTTCGTCCTCGGAATCACCAGTTGGGTCTCCTACGCCCGGGTCGTGCGGGCGGAGATGCTGACCCTCCGCACGCGGGAGTTCGTTGCGGCGGCCAAAGCCCTGGGCGGCGGGGGCGGGCGGATCGTGTTCCGGCACCTCCTGCCCAACGTGCTCACGCCGGTCATTGTGATCGCCACGCTGGAGGTGGCGCGGATGATCATCCTGGAGTCCGCCCTCTCGTTTCTGGGCTTGGGTGTGCAGCCGCCGACGCCGACGTGGGGAGGCATGCTGGCCGACGGGCGTGCCTACCTGTCCACGGCGTGGTGGCTGGCGACATTCCCGGGGCTCTCTATCATGCTGACCGTCCTGGGGATCAACCTGTTGGGGGACTGGCTCCGGGACGTGCTGGATCCCCGCCTGCAACTGTAGCCCCGTGCTGAAATTCTTGAGCCGCCAAATGATCATGACGGCCTACCGTCACCATGGCGCATGAAAGCACTGCACTTCCAGTGAGGAAGAGATTCCGCTGGGCTCGCCTCTGGGACCGCCCCTCGGTGCGCCGGGCCTCGTCGAGAGCCGGCCAGCCTTGCTCCGGCGGCACCGCCCGCAGAACGGGCGTGCCGCGCCGGGGACAGGCTGTCCTATATCTCCCTCTGGACGCTGTGCCCCCCGGCGACCGAACCCGGCTGGCCCGCGGGCCCGGCGGCTCGGGGCGCCCCCGGAGGTCTCGCGACTGGAAGCTTGGGGGCCACGAAGGGCCCTCGTGGCTTTTTTCCCAGGCGCCAAGTTCGCCATGGTCGGAATAGTTCATTGAGAAGAAACGAGCCAAACTCCCGGAGGATCCATAACGGCGTCTCCAGGTTCTTCGGTCTGCATTGCGGAAGATTGTATCCTTGGTGACTCGGGTACCCAGGGGCCGGCTGGGTGATCTTGGCGGTTGGGAATTTCGGATTGTGGTCAACCTAGCGGTCGAATAAGAAGGAGGAGCATCCATGCGAAGCTGGAAGAGGTGGATCTGGGGGGCGGCATTCCTTGTCCTGCTGGGGCCGGCAGCCTGGGCGGCGCCCAGCGGGAAGGTGGTGGTGGCGCAGGGGGTGGATCCCACGACGCTGGATCCCCAGGATCACGAAGAGACGCCGGCCTTCAACGTGCTCCTGAACATCTACGACACGCTGCTGGTGCGGGACAAGGACCTGAAGATCACGCCCTGGCTGGCGACCTCGTACAAGCTGATCAATCCCACCACCTGGGAGTTCAAGCTCCGCCAGGGGGTGAAGTTCACCAACGGCGAGGAGTTCGACGCCGAGGTGGCGAAATTCAGCCTGGAGCGGATGGCCAACCCGGCCAACAACCTCCGCATGACGGCCCTCCGGGTCATTGACCACGTCGAGGTGAAGGACAAGTACACCATCCACATCGTCACCGGCAAACCCTTCCCCGTCCTGGACTGCCCATTTGACCCTGCGGGGGGCCATGATCCCGCCCAAGTATTTCAAGGAACACGACAAGGCCTTCCTGGCCCGGAACCCCGTGGGGACGGGCCCGTTCAAGTTCGTGAAGTGGGTCAAGGACGACCAGATCGAGTTGGAGGCGAACGAGCAGTGGTGGCATGGCGCCCCGAAGATCAAGACGCTGATCTTCCGGCCGATCCCCGAGGAGACCACCCGGATGTCGGCCCTCGAGACGGGCGAGGTGGACATCGCGACCAACGTCCCCCCGCATCTGGTGAAGGAGATCAAGAACCATCCCAAGGTGACCGTCTCGTCCGCCCCGAGCGTGCGGACGATCTTCATCCCCATCTACACCGTCCAGTGCGAGATGGTCCAGGGCTCTTTCGATTGCACCAAGCCCGTTCAGAGCCCGGTTGCCAACCGCAAGGTTCGCCAGGCCATCAACTACGCCGTGGACGTGGACGCCATCATCAAGAACGTCCTGGAGGGGCAGGCCATCCGGACAGCCACGACGCTCACCTCAAAGCACTTCGGCTATGATCCCAAGATCAAGCCGTTCCCGTATGATCCCGCCAAGGCGAAGAAGCTGCTGGCGGAGGCCGGGTATCCCAACGGCATCGACCTGGTGTTGAACGCTCCCAACGGCCGCTACCCCAAGGACAAAGAAGTGGCAGAAGCGCTGGCGGGGCAGCTCACGCAGGCGGGCATCCGCACCCAGCTCAAGGTGTACGAGTGGACCACCTACATGAACAACATTGCCTATCGTCACGGCGGGGTGCCCATGTGGCTCATCGGCTGGGGCAACACCACCTGGGACGCGGATTACACATGGGCCCCCATGTTCCGTACGGGGCAGATCCTGGCGAACTACTGGAACCCGGACTTCAATCTTCTGCTGGACGAGGCCCAGACCAGCATGAATCCCAAGAAGCGCCTGGAGCTTTACTCGAAGGCGGGCCGGTTCTTCCTGGATGATGCGCCGGCCATCTCGTTGTACCAGCAGATCGACAGCTACGGGGTCAGCCGGAAGCTGAATTGGACGGCCCGATCCGACGAGCGGATCGAGGGATTCAGCATGTCGTTCAAGCCGTAAGGGAGACCCTCAGCCGGAACTCTTTACCGCCAAGGCGCCAAGGATACGACCTTTCGGTCTCTGAACCGAAGAACCTGGGGCCGCAGCTATGGGGCCTTCGGGGACTTGGTTCGTATTCCTGTTGGACTATTTCAGTCATGGCGTTCTTGGCGTCTTGGCGGTGAGGAGGCTGGGCTGAGGGCTGATTGCTGCCCGCTGACTGCTCACTGGAGGTTCCTCTATGTACGCTGTGTGTGTGACGGTGCACGTCAAGCCGGAGAATGCTCAGGCCTTCATCGAGGCCACGCTGGAGAACGCGCGAGGAAGCCGGAGAGAGCCCGGCAACGTCCGCTTCGACGTGTTGCAGGCCGAGTCGGACCCGGCGCAGTTTTTCCTGTACGAGGTCTACCGCGAGAAGGAAGACTTCGCCCGCCACCAACAGACCCCGCACTACCTCAAGTGGAAAGAGACGGTGGCGCCCTGGATGGCCGTACCCCGACAGGGCGTGCGACACGTAAGCCTCTTCCCCCCAGATCCCGACTGGTAGGGGCGCGCCCAGCCTGAAGAGCAACAAAAGCCGAATCCAGGAATTCACCTTGACTTCGCCTGCAGGCCGGGACTAGTGTGCCTGTAGCTTTCGCCCTCCTCTATAGGGCAGTCCCAGGGGAGGCAGTCATGCCGGCCGACTTGCACTGCTGCGGTGACACTCCCACGGCCCTTTGGAGGCGCCCGCCAGCCTCTGCTGCTGACTTGCTCATTCGGCGTCTCCCCTCTGCATTGGACGTCGGCAAACCTGTCGCCTGGTTCGAAAATAGTGCGGACAGGAGTCCGCGGCATGATGACATCGAAGTCGATTTGCTCGAAGGGTATGAGCTCAGCGGATGCACTGACTTCTGGATGGAGCCGGGTGAGGTCAATCATGCCGGTTCTGCCGTTGTCCTCGAGCCAGGCCTGTACGTGGCGATGGTGACGTTCATCGGGCCTGCCAAAGGGGATTTCTGGCGTCGCATATTCGTCGTCGATGTAGCGGCAGGTAGCAAATAGGGACCCGCCGTGTCTTGTGAAAGGCCGGAAACAAGACAAACAGCCACGCCTAACCCGTTTTCGCGGATTCGGGGTAGGATGAAAAAATCTTCGCAGGGCAACTAACCTCAATCCGAAAATAAAATGCGTGTCTCGCGTTGAATAGGGTGGAACAAAAGGGCCTCCTGTGTAGATTGTATAGAGAGTGCCGCCAAGCAACTCTCTCACACAGGAGGCCCCTATCGTGCGCTTGAGAATAGCAAGTCTCCGTCGGGCAGTCAAAGGTGATTTGCGGATCGAGTTCGTGCGCCAGGACCTCACGTCGTACGGCGGCTTGGAGTTGCTCCGCCGCTACTTCCGGCTGCTCGACCTGCACCGCCGGCTCCGCGACGCGTTCCGCGCCTACGGGCTCGGCGGCGATTACGGGGGCGGCCGCCTGGCGCTGCTGCTCATCACGCTCTTCGTCGTCGGGGCGCGCCGGCTGGAGCACCTCCGCTACCTCGCGCACGATCCGCTCGTGGCGCGGCTCTGCGGGCTCGCCCGGATGCCCTCGGAGCGCACGGTGGTGAACTGGCTCAAGCAGTTCACGCAGGCGGCACTCCAGGCCGTGATCACCCTGAACAGCGAGCTCCTCTACGAGCAGATCGAACGCCTTGGCCTCCCCCGCCTCACCATCGATGTGGATGGGACCGTCATCCGCACCGGGGGCCAGGTGGCCTGGGCCTTCCGGGGCTTCAACCCCCACCACCCGAAGGACCCGAGCTACTACCCCCTGCTGGCGCACCTCGCCCAGACCGGGAAGATCCTCCGGCTCCGGAACCGCCCCGGCAACGTCCACGACAGCCAGGGCGCCGTCCGCTTCCTGCGGGAGCTGATCGGCGAGCTGCGCGCCCGGTTCGGCCGGGCCCTCCCGCTGGAGTTCCGCATGGACGCGGCGTTCTTCCAGCGCGCGCTCCTCACCCTGTTGGCCCGCGCCGGCTGCGAGTACGCCATCAAGGTCGGCTTCTGGCAGTGGACCGGGCTGAAGCCCCTCGTGGCCGCGCAGCGGTCCTGGGACCGCGTCACGGCCGACGTCAGCGCCTTCGAGACGCGGCTGCCCCTGGCGCCGTGGGGCCTGACCCTCCGGGTGGTCGTCTACCGGAAGCGGGTGGCCCATGCGACGCGGAAGAACTTCCAACTCGACCTCTTCTCCCCCGACGATGGGCACTGCGAGTACTCCGCGGTCACCACCAACAAGGCCCTCAGTCCCGCCGCCCTTTGGGCCTTCATCGCCGGGCGCGGGGCCCAGGAGAAGACTTTCGCCGAGCTCAAGGGGGAGTTCGCGCTGGATGTCGTTCCGACCAACCACTACGGGGCGAACAGCGCCTGGCAGCAGGTCAGCGTCCTCGCCCACAACTTGCTCCGGGGCTTCCAGCTCCAGACCCTCGCCACGCCCAAACCCCGGTCGCGGAAGCGCACCTACGCCTACGCCCTCCGGAGCATGCGGACGCTCCGCTTCCTCCTGATCGCTCGGGCGGGGCGGCTCGCCCGGATCGGTGGGCGACACGTCTTGCGGATGACCCAGAACCCGGTGACCCAGGCACTCTATGAACGTGTCAGTCATGCGTTAGCGGCCTGAATTATTTTCGGATTAGGGCTAATTGATTCCCTTGAGAGGTGCCCTTCGTTTTTGCCCAGAAGTGGCTGTGGTGCAGACCTACCCTCTTCCCAGACTGCGCAGTATGTGCATAATTAGCTCCCGTCATGTTTCTGCGCTGCACCACCCGCAAGAAGAACGGCAAGGACCATCGATACTGGAGCCTGGTGGAGAACCGGCGGCTGGCCGACGGCCGCGTGGTGCAACGCCACGTGCTCTATCTGGGCGAGATCAACGATGCGCAGGAACGGACCTGGCGCACCTCCATCGAGGTGTTCCAGGAAGGGAACCCACGCCCGCAGACCGTCGCGCTGTTTCCCGATGACCGGATCGAGGCCCGGGGGGCGGAGGCTGCCTCGGAGGCCGCGATCGTGCGGCTACGGTTGTCCGAGCTGTCGCTGCACCGACCGCGCCAATGGGGCGCCTGCTGGCTGGCGCTCCAGCTGTGGCACGACCTCGGCCTGGATCGATTCTGGGCCGCGCGACTCCCGCCCTCCCGCAAAGGCACGCGCTGGGATTGGGTGTTGACAGTGTTGGCGTGCTATCGCCTGCTCGCCCCGGGCAGCGAGTGGCGGCTGCATCGGGAATGGTTTGACCGCAGTGCCCTACCAGATCTCTTGCAGGCGGATTTTTCCCTGGCCGAGAGCCACAGGCTCTACGACTGCCACGATCTGCTGCTCCCCCACAAAGCCGCCCTCTTCCAGCACCTGACCGCGCGCTGGCGAGACCTGTTCAACGCGCAGTTCGACGTCTTGCTCTACGATCTCACCAGCACCTACTTCGAGAGCGAGCCGCCCTTTCCCGAGGAGGACAAGCGGAAGTTCGGCCACAGTCGGGACAAGCGATCGGACTGCGTGCAGGTCGTGATCGCCCTCATCGTGACGCCGGAAGGCTTCCCGTTGGCCTACGAGGTCCTGGCCGGGAACACGTCGGACAAGACCACGCTCCGGGCCTTTCTGCAGACGATCGAGACGCAGTACGGGCAGGCGCGGCGGATCTGGGTGATGGATCGCGGCATCCCCACCGAGGAGGTGCTGGACATCATGCGCCGGCGCGAGCCGCCGGTGCAGTATCTGGTGGGCACGCCCAAGGGCCGGTTGAGCGCCCTGGAGAAGGCGTTGGTGGATCAGCCCTGGCACACAGCTCGCCAAGGCGTGCAGGTGAAGCTGTTGCCGCAGGACGGAGAACTCTACGTGCTGGCGGAGAGCGCGGATCGCGTGGCCAAGGAACGCGCGATGCGTCGGCGGCAGTGCAAGGGACTCTGGAAACGGCTCCGGGACCTGCAGGGGATGCGGCTCACGCGCGAGGCGCTGCTCATGAAGCTGGGGGCGGCGCGCGCGCAAGCCCCCAGCGCCTGGCGGCTGGTCGAGGTCGTGGTGGCGGACGAAGGCGCGGCGCTCACCGCTCGGCTCCGGAAGGACAAGCTCCGGCAGGCGCGGCGGCGCGAGGGCCGGTACCTGTTGCGGACTAACCTGACGGAGACGGATCCAGCGACATTATGGACGTTCTACCTGCAGCTGGTGGCGGTGGAGCAGGCGTTTCGGAACCTCAAGAGCGACCTGGCCCTCCGGCCCATCTACCACCAGGACGCGGAGCGGATCGAGGCCCACATCTTCGTGAGCTTCCTGGCGTATTGCCTCCACGTGACCCTCGGGCGACGACTGCGGGATCTGGCACCCGGCCTCACGCCGCGGAGCGTGTTGGAGAAGTTCGCTGCGATCCAGATGATTGACGTCCATGTGCCGACCACCGACGGCCGGGAACTGCGGCTGCGGCGCTACACGCAACCGGAGCCGGAACTGCGGGTGCTGCTGGAGAAACTGAAGCTGGAGTTGCCAGCACAACCGCCGCCGCAGATTACAACAGCGGCTGCACAGCCGGTCATGTCCGTGTAGTGCAGACTTTTGGAACGCCTGACCCTATTTTCAATGACTTGGGCATCCCGACCCCCTCGAATCCGCGAAGTGGGGCTAACTGCGCCCTGCACCTGCCGGCGACGGTTTCGGCGCGGAGTTAGTCCGCAGTGGCCCGTGGCACCGCAGGTGAGGGCTACGTTAGGTAGCCTGGCTCATGGCCGAGGCAAGTGTGCTTCCAGACTCTTTCGGTTCTCAGTGGCATACGTTTGTTAACGAATGGTGTCTCGGAACACCGCCGGTCACATCACCGGAAGTGTGAATAGGGGACGTTGCAGTCTTCGTCGCCTTGTGCTACCCTGACCATGTTATGCCGCGTCACGCGCGTCTCGATGCCCCCGGGACCCTCCACCACGTGATGGTGCGGGGGATCGAGCGGACCACCGTGTTCCGCGACGACAGAGACCGGGCCGACTTCATCGCCCGGCTCGGCCGTCTCGCAGATCAAGGGGCGGTCACCGTCTACGCCTGGGCGCTCCTGCCGAATCACGCCCACATCCTCCTCCGCACGGGGCTTCGCCCCCTTGCCCGAAGTATGCGCTCCCTCCTCACGGGGTACGCCGGCGCCTTCAACCGCCGCCACAAACGGGTGGGCCATCTCTTTCAGAACCGGTACCGGTCCATCGTGGTGGAGCAGGAGCCCTACCTGTTGGAGTTGGTCCGCTATCTCCATCTGAATCCCCTCCGGGCCAAGGTGGTGACCAGCCTGCGGGCGCTCGATCGGTCCCCGTGGACCGGTCACAGCGCCCTCCTGGGGAGCGTGCCGCGATCCTGGCAGGCGACCGGGGCCATCCTCGCCCAATTCGGCCCCACCATTCCGCGGGCCCGGCGCGCCTACCGGGCCTTCATGGCGGAGGGCATCGCCCAGGGGCGCCGACCCGACCTCCAGGGGGGCGGCCTGCTGCGCAGTTTGGGCGGCTGGGGGGGCCTCAGCGCCCTCCGGCGCGGCCGGGAGGCCTACCTGGGAGATGCCCGGGTCTTGGGGAGCAGTGAATTCGTAGAGCGGTTGCAGCGGGAGATCATGCCTCGTCTACAGCCACCCCCTCGCGCCTGTTCCCTCGAGACGCTCCGCGCGCGCGTCTGCGCCCACGTGGGCATCGCCCCCGAGGCTCTCCAAGGCGGCGGCCGGTTGCCAGCAGTCACGCGCGCCCGGGCGGGGATTGCCTACCTCTGGGTGGAGCGCCTGGGCCGCCCCGGGCGGCCGCTCGCTCCCGTTTTGGGCCTCCACCCGGCCGTCGTTTATCAGGCCGCCCGGCGGGGGGCGGCCCAGGCCAGCGAGTGGGAGAAGCTCTTGGCGAAGATTGGCAAGACGACATAGACTGGAGCGTCCCCTATTGCGGAAACTCGGCAGGTGGTGGAGGGAGCAGCCATGGGTGCTCGGGCAAGAGAGCACATGTTACTCGCCGGCCCGCAAACAGTCCATACCGGGTATTTTGACAGCACGCTTCCCCCCGTCTTGAGCATCGACTCGGGGGATACGGTGGTTCTCAGCACCATGATGCTCATGGACGGCCAGCTTCGGTGCGGGATGAGGCTCGAGGATCTTCTGGTCCTGCGACAGGGTTATGTGGATCGCGGGATAGGCCCGCACACGCTCACCGGACCCATCTTCATCCGCGGGGCCGAGCCTGGGGACGTCCTGGAGGTTCGGGTTAAGAGGCTGCTGCTCGCCGATGGCGGGGTCAACTATCACTTGCCCGGGACCCTGAAAGCAGGGAGCTTGCCCGAGGAGTTCCCGAACGGCCGGATCAAGACACTGCAATTCGACCTGGAGGCGATGACCGCGTCGCTGGCCCCCGGGATTCGGGTTCCCCTGAGGCCATTTCTGGGCATCATGGGCGTGGCGCCCCATCCCGGGGAGAGGCGGCCTTCGGGCGTTCCCGACTACTTCGGCGGCAACATCGACAACAAGGAGCTGGTGGAGGGGACGACCTTGTACCTGCCCGTGAATGTTCGGGGGGCCCTCTTCTCCGCCGGGGACGCCCACGCGACCCAGGGGGATGGGGAGGTTAACGTCACGGCCGCCGAAACCGCGCTGCGGGAGGCGGCGCTGCAATTCGTGGTGCGCAAGGACATGCGACTGGAGCGGCCCATGGCCGAAACCTCGACCCACTGGATCACCATGGGGTTTCACCCGGATCTCGACGAGGCGGCCAAGATCGCGCTCCGGGACGCGCTCGCGTTTCTCAGGAGCAGGGGGGTGTCCCCCGACGACGCCTATGCCTTGGCCAGTCTGGCCGTGGACCTGCGGGTCACCCAGGTGGTGAATGGGAACAGGGGGATCCACGCGATGATCCCCAAGGCCGTTCTGGCCGGCTGAATCGGTGGGCTGGGGGGAAGGGGGAAGCCGGGATATCCTGCCGGCTCCCTTGGAGCAAGGACATCAGCTTACCCCCAGGTACACCTCCCGGATGGTCCGATCCTGGGAGATGGCCGAGGGAGAGCCCTCCTTCACAATGCGACCGCCATCCAGCACATAGATGCGCTCGGCCACCTCCAGGGCCAGGGCGGAATCCTGCTCCACCAGGATCACCGAAAGATTCCAGGCCTGATGGATCTGGGCAATGCTCTCCTGGATCCGGTCACGCATGAGGGGCGAGAGCCCCAGAGACGGCTCGTCCATCATCAAGAGGCGGGGGCGGCTCATCAGGCTGCGGCCGAGGGCGAGCATCTGGCGTTCGCCGCCGCTCAGGGTGCCCGCCATCTGCCGCCGGCGCTCGGGGAGCTGGGGAAACAGGGTGTACACCCGGTCGAGAGACTCCCGAACCAGGCGGGCGTCGCTCACGGTGTAGGCTCCCAGCTCGAGATTTTCCTCGACCGTCATCTCGCCGAAGATCTGACCGGCCTCGGGACAATGCACGACGCCCGCCCGCACGATCCGGTTGGGCGCCAGGTTGCGCAGCGAGACCCCGTTGTACCTGACCTCGCCTTCGTAGGGAACCAGCCCCGAGATCGCGCGGAGCAGTGAGGTCTTTCCCGCCCCATTGGGGCCGATGATGGAGACGGACTCGCCGTCCGTGACGGTCAGAGAGATTCCCTGCAGCGCCAGCGCTCCCTGGTAGTGGACCGAGAGGTCCCGGACCTCAAGCAAGCCTCGCCGCTCCTTTCTCGCCGAGGTACGCCTCCCGCACGATGGAGCTGGACCCGATCTCCCTCGGGGTCCCCTCGGCGATGAGGCGGCCGAAATTCAGCACGATGACGCGGCTGACCAGGCGCATGAGTGCCCGCAGCTTGTGCTCGATGATGATCAGCGTCATCCCGCTGGCGGCCAACTCCGCGATCACCCCGGCAACCTCCTCGACCTCGTGTCCTCCCAGACCGGCGAAGGGCTCGTCGAGGAGCAGGACCGAGGGCTGCATCATGATGGCGCGGCCGATCTCCAGGCGCTTCAGGCTGCCGTGGGGAAGCGTGGTCGCCTGGCGATCCAGCCACGAGAAGAGGCCCACCCGCGTGGCAACCTCCTTTGCCCTCTCCCGCGCCCGGGCGAGCTCGCGGCCGGCGTCGAACACGCGATTGCTGAGCCCGCCGACGGCGAGGTTCTCCAGGACGCCCAGACCCGGGAAGGGTCGGACGATCTGGAAGGTGCGCCCGAGGCCGCCGCGAGCGATGACGTGCGGCGGGACGCCCGTCACCGACTGGCCCTGGAAAAGCACGCGACCGGCCGTGGGAGGCTCGAAGCCGCTGATGACGTTGAAGAGCGTGGTCTTCCCGGCGCCGTTCGGGCCAATCAGGCCAACGACCTCTCCCCGCGGGATGACGAAACTGACCCGGTCCAGAGCCACCAGACCGCCGAAGCGCTTGGTGACGCCTTCGACCTGAAGGGCGGGCCGGTGGGCGGGATCGTCGCTGGACACCCTGCGCTCCCCTACTGCGATGGACCGTTCTCGCGGCGCCGGACCAGTCGCCTCAGGGCGCGCGCCGCCGGGACGAGGAGGCCTTCCGGCGAGAAGCGCAGGAGGAGAACCAGTACCGCGAAATACGCGAAAAGCCGAAGCTCGGTCCAAATGCGCAGATTCTCGTTGAGGATGACCAGGAGGAAGCTCCCGATCGCCGGCCCGACGATGGTCCCGGGCCCTCCCACTTGGGTGAACGTGATGATCTGCAACGTGGTGATGATGTGAAGGATTTCCGGCGCCACCAGCATCTGGAAGTGTGCCAGGTAGGCGCCCGCCAGACCCCCGATCGCTGCCGACACCAGGAGGCTGACGAAGAGGAACCGGAAGGTGTCCACGCCCAGGGCTTGCGCGGTCAGGTCCCCGCCTTGGATTGCTCGAAGCACCAACCCCGCCTTGGAATTGACGTACCAGAGGGAGAAGGCCATGGAGAGGCCGAGGACGGCGAGGACGGCGAGCAGGTCATAGCGCGGATCGCTGAAGAAGGCCGGGACCCCCCAGATCCCCTCCTCGCCCCCGAAGAATTTGCCGAAGACGTGGGTGAGCTGGAACAAGGCCAACGGCACGATGGAGGTAGAAAGCGCGAAGTAGATGCCTTTGATGCGCAGCGTGAGCGCCCCGACGGCAGCGGCCAGCAGGAGCGCGACGCCGACCCCAGCCGGGACGCTCGCCCAGACGGGAACTCCCAGCCGGGCGCTCAGAGCAGCGGAGGTGTAGGCGGCAGTGGCGGGGAACATGGCGTAGCCGAGGTTCACCCGCCCGGAGAAGCCCGAGAACATATCGTACCCGACGGCGTAGGTCGCCCAGGTGGCCCCATAGATGAGGGTGATGATGAGCGGCTGGCTGCCGAACCAGCCGACGAGGGCGAGGAGTGGCAGAAGCAGCAGCGGGCCGTAGCGCGAGAGCTGTCCGGCGCCGGCTCGTCGCAGCGCCTGGCGCCGCGGCTGGATGCCCTCCATTCAGGCTCGCTCCACCGCCATGCCGAACAGGCCCGTCGGGCGGACGATGAGGACGCTGAACACCACAACCAGCGCCATGAAGGTCACGAGTTCGGGGTCCCAGAGAAAGCTGACCAGGGCCCCCGCGTACCCGACGATCAGGGCGGCCACCAGGCTCCCCCGCAGGCTGCCGATGCCGCCCAGGATCACGATCGTGAACGCCATCAGCAGGGGCTCCAGCCCCATGTCCGGAGTCACCACGTTGATGGGGGAGATGACGATTCCGGCCAGGGCCGCGAGTCCGGCGGAGATGGCCATCACGGCCGCGTGCGCCGATCGCACCGGGATTCCCACGAGGTGCGCGCCGGTGCGGTTCAGCGCCACGGCCCGCAAGGCCTTGCCGGTCTTCGTCCGGTAGAGGAACACCCACAGCAAGCCGATGGCGAGCCCCGAGGTGCCCACGATGAGGAGCCGTTGGGCCGCGATCGTCTGCCCGAGGACCGACACGCTGCCGGGCGCGAAGGCGGGAATCGAGTACGGTCGAGCCCCGAAGACGATGACGATCAGTTCCCGCACGGCGAAGGCGAAGGCGAAGGTCATGATCCACACGATGATCTCGCGCTCGCGTAGCGGCTCGACCAGCAGCCGGTCGAAGGCGGCCGCGAGGAGCGACACCGTGAGGATCGCCAGGGCCGCGCCGGCCCACCAGCCAAGGCCCAGGCGGGACGCATACACATAGGTGAAGTAGGCCCCCAGCGTGTAGAAGGCCCCGTGGGCGAAATTTATGACCCGCCCGACGCCGTAGATGAGGGCGACGCCGACGGCCATCAGGGCGTAGATCCCGCTGGTGGCGAGACCGAAGACCAGGATCGTCAGCAGTTTCTCCATGCGCTCCTCGACGCCGGCAGGGCGAAGGGGTGGCATCCCTCCGCCCTGCGGGATTCGCGCCTCACACGCCTACTTCATCCAGTCGGGTGGCTGGTACTTTCCGTGGGAGAACTTCTCCGGCCAGATAGCGACCTTTTGCTTGTCGCCGATCCACTGTCCGTAGGAAACGGGCACGGCATCCGGGCCGGTGATGGCCTCGTGTTCCTTGTCGAAGCGGATGCGCCCGATGATCCCCTCGTAATCCACTTTCTCGAGCGCGGCCACCAGGGCGTCCCGATCGAGGGACTTGGCCGCCTCGGCCGCCACCTTCACGAGGTAGACCGAGTCGTAGGCGCCGGTCCCCGTGTAGAAGGGCGTGTCGCCGTACCGCTGCTCAAACTTGTCCCAGAAGGGAATCGACTTCTTCGAAAGAGGCGCCTTGGTATAGGCGGACAGCTCGTACTTGCACTTCCCTTCCGTGTCCTTCCAGAACGAGGAGATCAGATAGGAGGGGTTGTTGTTGCCGGCCAGCGCCAGGGGGACCCGCTGGTCACGCCACTGCTTCACGATCACGAACCCCGCCTGGTTTGAGATCACCTCCAGGAGGACCTGCGCCTTGGCCGCCTGCGCCGCCTTGAAGATCGGCGTGAAGTCCGTGATGGCCGGATCGTGAGAGGTCTCGTACACGACCTCGAGGTTGTACTCCTTCAGCTTCACCTTGAGAATATCGGCATAATCCCGGGCCCACTTGAGGTTCTCCGCGTCGATGGCGAAGCGCGTGAAGCCAGCCTGCGCACGCAGGATGTCCCGGCACACGAAGGCCAGGCTGAGCGCCTGCCGTTCGGAGTTCACCCAGGCCCGGAAGAGGTACTTGTAGGTGGCGTAGTTCTCGGCGACCGGCTTCATGATGTCTGGACTGGCCGCGCCCGTGATGATGAACGGCATCTTGAGGCGTCCGACGTATGGCACCAGGGCGAGGATGGCGCCGCTGCGAAATCCCCCGACAACGACATCGACCTTGTCGCGGACAGCCAGTTGCTGGAAGGCCTGGATGGCCTTTTCCGGCACGCCCTCGGAGTCGCCGCTGAACAGTTGGATGGGCCGGCCCAGGATCCCGCCCGCCGCGTTGATTTCGTCGGCGGCGATCTGCGCGGCCCGCTGGATATCGCGACCCGTGAAATCCGTGAGCGGTCCGAGGATTCCGATCCGGACCGGCTCCGCCGCGGCCAGGCCTCGTCTGACGCCCGGCCAGAGGCCCGAGAGGGCCGTTGCGGCGACCGCGGCTCCACCCGTCTTGAGAAACTCCCGCCTGCGAAGGCCCCGACCCTTTTTCATCTCGGCTCCCATCGTGCTTCCTCCTTCTTGAGGCTATGGCTGCGATCTACCTCTCCTGCCCTTCAATGCTCTTCGATCTCATGCAAGCATTCGTGCGAAACGGGCACCTCCCTGCCCACCGAAGACGGACGGCTCCCGTGGAACTCGTCCGAAGATGTTTCGACTGACTAGGTGTCTGGCGGTGCGAGTGAAAGACGAGGAATACTCTGCCCCCATCCCATCACGAATCGTGTGCCCCGCTTGCGGCCATCGCGTTTCTTCCGCCCCGCGCATCCGAAGCGGACGCGAGGACTCGCCACAACAACCTCCCAATTTCCCCCTTTAGTGTCAAGAGGAAACTACACCATACCCACATTTGACTTGAACGTGGAACGTGGAGGTTCGCTCGACAACCTGCCGAGCCGGCTTCGTATTTCCGGCGTAAATAAGGGACGGGCATGAAATTATGAGTTGCTACCCCCACCCTCGACGTAGAAGACGCACGAGATCCTGAGTAAAATGCGACGCTGCCACCTCTGTCAGCTTCCGGTCGTTCCTTGGGAAACGCCCGGAGCGTTGCGCCACTGGTTCCGGCTGTGCTAGCCTGCGCAATGCGGGACCTCATTGACCAAGTTGACCTACCCGGCGGGTTAGGTGATGCCCGGGTAGCCCATCACGCGGATGCAGCCGCCCATCGGCCCGGCGACTCCCCTCGGCGTCCCGCGTGAAGCCGATCCGCCGTAATGAGGGACGGGACGTAGGTAGGTTAGAGAGGATATGAGCGCCGCGGCCCTAGTATGTGTGGAAGAAGAGGAAAACATCATAACCTACCTACGTTCCCTCAAACAGACGGGCTTGGCCGGCCGGATCACGCATCTGTTTACGGGCGGCGGGGCGACGCTCGAATGCCTTGAGGGGCGCCGGCTCCCCGGGGTCGAGGCCCTGACCGATCGCCTGCCGGCCCGAACCGACTAACCGGCACGGCCGGGAGCACTGCGGCCGTTCGGTCGCTGGCCTGGGTGGCACCCGGCGCGGTCTTGACGGCGCGTCTCGAATGGCATCGCGAGTGCGGTGAGCACAAGGGGGCACAGATGACACAGTTTCTGGAGAGCCAGCAGACCTGGCTGGTGTCCGGTGGAATCCTGGTTGGGGCGGTGATCCTCGCCCTCATCGGGCACGCGGCCCTCTTCCTCGTGCTCGGCCGGGTCGTCCCGCGGACGGCCGATGCCGGGGAAGCCTCGCTGATCCGACACACGCGCGGGCCGGCCCGCGCGCTCCTGCCGCTGCTGGCGATCCTGCTGGTCCTGCCGGAGATGCCCCTCGCGCCGCACGTCGCCGGGTCCCTGGAGCACGTCGTCAGCCTCGCCCTGATCGTGTCGGTCGGATGGCTGACCATCGGGCTCACCCGGCTGCTGGAGGACCTGGTGTCCGCTGGGTTCGAGGCGACTGGCCGAGACCACCTCGCGGCGCGGGAGATCCAGACGCGCGTCCACGTGATCCGTCGCGTGGCCGCCGTGCTCATCGGCGTCCTCACGATGGGGGCCATCCTGATGACCTTTCCGAGTGTGCGGCACCTGGGCACCAGCCTCCTCGCGTCGGCCGGCCTCCTCGGATTGGTGGCGGGGATCGCCGCGCGGCCCGTGCTCTCCAACCTCCTCGCCGGCGTGCAGCTTGCCCTCGCGCAGCCCATGCGGCTGGAAGACGTCGTGGTCGTCGAGGGGGAATGGGGCTGGATCGAGGAGATCTACATGACCTATGTGGTCGTGCGGATTTGGGATCTGCGCCGGCTGGTGGTGCCCCTGGCGTACTTCATCGAGCGGCCCTTCCAAAACTGGACCCGCCGGACCACCAACCTCCTGGCCACGGTCTTCCTCTACGCCGACTACACCGTCCCGGTCGAAGCGCTGCGGCAGGAGCTGCACCGCCTCCTGCTCGCGTCGGGCATGTGGGACGGCAAGGTGTGGGGGTTGCAGGTGACCGATGCCACCGAACAAACCGTGCAGCTCCGGGCGCTCATGAGCGCCCGGGATTCCGGCAACGCCTGGGATCTGCGATGCCATGTGCGCGAGGAGCTCATCGCGCTCCTGCAGGGCCGGTATCCCCGGAGCCTCCCCAGAGCGCGGGAGGCGACTGATGAGGACAAGCCATGAACAAGCCTGAGCCGACCGAGCTGGTGGTCCAGACGCTCGGAGCCTGCCGCTTCCCCTTTCGGCGCAGCCTTCGTAAATAAGGGACGGGCATGAAATTATGAGTTGCTACCCCCACCCTCGACGTCGAAGACGCACGAGACTCTGAGTAAAAGGGGACGCCGCCACCTCTGTCACCTTCCCGTCGTTCGTTGGGAAACGCCGGGGGCGTTGCGCCACTGGTTCCGGCTGTGCTAACCTTCGCGCCGCCATGCCCCGCGGGCCCAGGTTGGATGCTCCCGTACTGGGGGAGGTCATTGGCCAACTTGGCTTACTCGCTGGGTTGACGTTCTTGCCGCCCATCACGCGGATGGAGCGGGCAGCCGGTCCGGCGACCTCCCTCGCCGTCCCGCCTGCGTCTGATCCGGGGCCTCGTTGGGCAGACCGGAAAGGCCTCGAGCTCCGGTCATCACCGAGATGATCGACTACAACGCCATCGCTGAACAATATGCGCAGCATCGCAGCGTCCACCCGATCGTGCTGTCCCGCCTAGCTGGCGCGCTTCAGCGGACCTCGCGCGTGCTCGAAATCGGCTGCGGCACCGGCAACTACATCCTTGCCCTGCACCAAGCAGTCGGCTACGCATGCTGGGGCGTGGACCCGTCGGCCAAGATGCTGTCCAAAATCACCGCGCACAGCTCCTCCGTTCGCGTTTTGCGTGGCCGCGCCGAACTCCTGGACTTCCCGTCCCAAACCTTCGACTTCGTGTTCTCTGTAGACGTTGTCCATCATGTCGAAGATCGCCCTCAGGCTCTGCGGGAGGCGTTCCGCGTGCTGCAACCGGGTGGTCAGATCTGCACCGTCACCGATTCGGAATGGGTTATCCGGCATCGGGAGCCGCTGTCTGTCTACTTTCCCGACACGGTTCCCATCGAACTCAAAAGATACCCGAGCATCAGCACTCTCGAGGCTGAGATGGCAGTCGCCGGTTTCAACTCGATCCATGAGGATCTCGCGGAATTTCGATATACACTCACCGAGAGCACCCCCTATCGCCACAGAGTCTTCTCCTCTCTTCTACTCCTCTCAGAGGACGCCTTCCAACGTGGCGTGCAGCAGATGGAGGCTGACTTGCGACGCGGCCCGATCGCGTGCGTTTCGCGATATAGTATGCTCTGGGGAACAAGGCCCAAGACTACGTTGGACGAGTGAAGCGGCGGCCGCGAGCGTGTCCCCTGACGCCCCACCGGCCGCCGACCGCGAGTGTCGGGCGCATTCGGCGCCCTTGGGTGCTCTATGGATGCCAGCGTCCGGAATTTCCTTTACCGGAACCCGCAGCTCTACGAGTTGGTCTATCCGGAGCCGAACGACGCGACGCCCATGATGTGTCGCCGGATGTTCTCCCGCTACCTGGCGAGGCCACCTGGTTCCATCCTCGACCTCGGCTGTGGGACCGCTCGCGACTTGGATTCTCTGTCGAGAGACTGTCCCGACTGCTGGGGCGTGGATTATCTGCCCGAGATGATTGCGTTCGCCCGGGGACGCCGACCGCACCTGCACCTGCAGCCCGGCGATGCGCGTAGCGTTCGGCTTGGGCGCACGTTCGACGTCATCCTGAGCATGGGATCGGCGTTCATGTATGCGCTCACCAACGCAGACGTGGGGCGCACCCTGGACACGTTCGCTGCCCACTCGCACGCCGGGACGTTGCTCATCCTCGACATCAATAATGCGGCCAGCTACCTCGGCGGCGAACACTTCCAGCCGACCTCGGAGCTTCGCATCAGTTCTCCGGGCTTCTCAGCCGAGGCACACTCCAGCCACAGCTTTGACCGCCGCCGGCAGCTCCTGGTCAGGCGCCGCACGTGGCATATCGACGGGCAGGGCGAGGCGGAGGATTTCTGCGAGTATCGCATGTTCTTCCCGGCGGAGCTTGAGCACCTGCTCAGCGAGCGGGGCTTCCGCGTGGCGGGGATGTTCGACAACAAGGAGCTGCAGGAGACGGAGTTGTCTGGTCCGAGACTGTACGTGCCGGCGATTTTTCAGCCGGCAGTGGGGGAGGCCACTGACTAAGTTGACTCATTCACTGGGCTAGGGTGACACCGGCGCGGCCCGTCACGCGGATGCAGCCGCCCATCGGCCCGGTGAGTCCCCTCGGCGTCCCGCGTGAAGCCGATCCGCCGCCCTCTTCGACCGGATCAGGAAGAGAGGATCAGATGCCGCGGGATTTTTTGCCTCCCGCCCCTGGGGGTCCCCCTCGGGCGGCGAGGCCGCGACGGGGACCCAGCCCGCCATCCTCGACGGTCAAGTTGCGGGCTGGGTGCCCCGTCCGCGGGGACGGGGTGGGGCGGGCTTGCTCCGGGTCGGCCCGCGGTGGGGCGGGCCTCCCGCCGGGGCGAACGCCTGTCCCTCCCGCGGAGAACTGGCCGGCCCAGGGGGCTCGGAGAGGCTACCGCACGCACCGTCCGGCGACCGGGCCGGACCCAACGCAAGCGTTGGGTACCCCCCCACCGCACGGCGGGTACCCAGCCGCAAGGCTGGGTGTGCTCGGGGCACCCCCAGAGGCGGGGTCGAGTTATCTTAGCGGCGATGCGGCTTACTGTTCGATGGCGCACCCAGCAGAGGCCTCTTTCCTGAGAGGAGAAACATGCACCTGCCTGAGAAGGTCACGATCTGCGAGGTGGGGCCCCGGGACGGGCTGCAGAACGAGCGGGTGAAGGTCCCGACGGCGGGGAAGATCCGGCTCATCGAGGCGCTGGCGGAGGCCGGCATCCGCCGGATGGAGGCGACGTCGTTCGTGTCGCCGAAGTGGGTTCCCAACCTGGCCGACGCGGAGGAGGTGCTGGCCGGCGTCAAGCGACGGGAGGCTGTGACCTACGCCGCCCTCGTTCCGAATCTCAAAGGCCTCGAGCGGGCGTTGGCCGCTAAGGTGGATGAGATCGTCATCTTCATGTCAGCCAGCGAGAGCCACAATCAGAAGAACATCAACAAGAGCATCGCGCAGGCGCTGGAGACGTACGGGGAGGTGGGGGCGCGGGCCAAGGCGGCGGGCCTCCGGCTGAAGGCGGCGCTCTCGACCTGCTTCGGCTGCCCCTACGAGGGGGACGTGGATCCCGGGGTCGTCGTCCGCATCGCGGAGGCGCTGGTGGCCATGGGGGCAGACGAAGTCGGCATCTCGGACACCACGGGGATGGCGAATCCGCGGCAGGTTTATGCTCTCCTGTCGCGGGTGGCGGACCGGATTCCCTTCGAAAAGCTGAGCCTCCACTTTCACGACACACGGGGGGCCGGCCTGGCAAACGTTCTGGCCGGCCTCCAGGCGGGCGTGAGCGTCTACGACGGCTCCGTAGGCGGCCTGGGCGGCTGCCCGTACGCGAAGGGGGCCACGGGAAACGTCGCCACCGAGGATCTCGTCCACATGCTGCACGAAATGGGAATCGAGACGGGGGTGGACCTCCCGAAGCTCATCGAGTGTGCGAAGCTCGCCCAGGACCTCGTCGGGCGTCCCCTCGAGGCGCGCGTGAGCAAGGTCGGCCCCGTGAATCACAAGGGGGCTGGCGCTGCCTGCTGATAATAAAGATCCTCGCCGCTTGGCACGCCGAGCGGTTTCACCTCGTAATCTCCCCGGCAATCCTGGAAGAAATCAGCCGAGTGTTTCATTATCCGAAGAGTGCCCTCCGTCACCGCTGGCCTGAGGAGAAAATCGGGCTTTTCATCGAAGATCTGGCGCACCTTGCCATCCTGACGCCGGGCGAACGCACGCTGAACGTGATTGCTGAAGATCCCTCAGATAACCGGTACCTTGAGTGTGCTGTGGAAGGGGGCGCCGAATACATCGTCAGCGGCGATCAACACCTCCTGCGATTGGCGACGTACCAGGGGATCAAGATTCTCACGCCGAGGGAGTTCCTGGCAGTTCTTGCTCACCTCCGCAGCCCGTCGTGACTCGCCTTCGGCTTTCAGCCATGGGCTATGAGCCAGCCGGTTGGTCTGCGATCAGCGCTTGCCGGCTACCTTCGCCAGGAAGCGGTCGCGTGACACGATCATCCGATGGTGGCGACACTCGCCGATCTTGTTCCGGTTGTCGTGGGCCACGATGACGAAGGCGAGCTTTCGGCCTTCGATCCCCACCAGCTCCGCCTCGGCGAAAACCTCCACGCCGACGGGTGTGGCCGCGAGGTGTGAGACTTCGATCCAGGTGCCGACCGTAGTCTCGCCCGGGCCCAGCTTCCCAGCCACGGCGTTCAGCGCGGCCGTCTCCAGCAAGGCCACCAGGCTGGGCGTTCCGTAGACGGGAACGTCGCCGCTCCCCCAGGCCCCGGCGGTGTGCTGCTGTGCGACCCTCAGGGTTGCCCTTCCGCGCAGGCCGACTGCCAGCTCGCTCACGAGGCTCCTCTCAGCGCCCCACGAATTTCGGTGACCGTCTCGCGAGAAATGCCTCCAGGCCCTCTTTGAAGTCCCGGCTGCCGAGGGCCTTGACGAAGTGCTGCTGGATCTCCCGCGGTGGGCGGCGGTGCCCCTCGATGGCGATCCAGTTGACCGCCTGCTTGGCGTGGCGGATGGTGAGGGGCGCGTTGGCGGCGATCTCCCGGACCAGGGCGAGGGTGAACCCCTCCAGCTCGGCGTCGGGCACGACGTGATTGACGAGCCCGACCTGCAGGGCCCGGCGCGCGTCCAGGGGCTGGCCGCCGAACAGGATCTCTTTGGCTACGGCCGGCCCGACCAGGCTCACGAGGCGCGCCGCCGCGCCGGCATTGACGGCCGCGCCCAGCTTGGCCGCGGGGATGCCGAGGTGGGCCGATTCGCCGGCGATGCGGAGGTCGCAGGCCGCCGCGATGTGGCATCCCCCGCCCATCGCGTAGCCCTGGATCATGGCCACCACCGGGAGCGGGCAGCGCACCAGGCCGTCCAGAGCCCGGACGACCAGGGTCTCATAGGCGCGGGCCGCCTTGGGCTCGGTGAAGCGCGGAAGCTCGCCGATATCGGCGCCCGAGGCGAAGGCCTTGCCGCCCGCACCGCTCAGGACGATGGCGTGGATGTGGCGATGCCCCTGCAGGCGACGGATGATCTTGGGCAGATCCGCCCACATCCGGCTGGTGATGGCGTTCCTGACGTGGGGCCGGTTGAAGATGACGCGGGCGTAACTTTCGCTCTCTTCGACCAGGATCTCTGGTCCCCGGGCTTCCATGGCCGCACCTCAATTGACGCTGAGAGGTATTCCCATCCTCTGCGCCCTCCAGCCCTCACGCGGCGAGGACCGCCTCGGCGATGAGGTCGCCCATCCGACGGGTGCCGACAGGCCGGGTGCCCGGCTGTTGGATGTCCGGAGTCCGATACCCCTGATCGAGGACGCGACTCACCGCGGCCTCGATGGCGGCCGCGGCCGTGCCAGCCTTCAGGGAGTATTCCAGCAGCATGGCAGCCGAAAGGATGGCCGCGATGGGGTTGGCCTTGTCCTGGCCGGCGATGTCCGGGGCGCTTCCATGAATGGGCTCGTACAGCCCGACCTCCTTCCCCAGGCTGGCCGAAGGCAAGAGGCCGATGGAACCGGTGAGCATGGCCGCCTCGTCACTCAGGATGTCGCCGAAGGTGTTCTCGGCGACGATGACGTCGAAGAATTTGGGCTGCCGCAAGAGTTGCATGGACGCGTTGTCCACGTACATGTGGTCCAAACGGACCTCGGGGAATTTCTTGCCGACCTCGGTCACGACGCGCCGCCAGAGCTCCGAGCTGACCAAAACGTTGGCCTTGTCTACGGAGGTGAGGTGTTTGCGCCGGCGCTGGGCCGCCTGGAAGGCGATCCAGGCGATTCGCTCGATCTCCGGCGTCGTGTAGACGAGGGTGTCCACGGCGCGCTCGCCCTCAGGAACTCTCTCGATGGTCTTGGGCTGGCCGAAGTAGAGGCCACCGGTCAGTTCCCGGACCACCAGGATGTCCACGCCCTCAATGACCTCTCGTTTCAAGGTCGAGGCGTCCGTCAGGGCCGGGAACAGTTTCGCCGGGCGAAGGTTGGCATACAGATCGAATACCTTGCGCAGGGTCAGGATCCCCTGTTCGGGGCGGGCCTTGCGCGGCAGGCTGTCCCAGCGCGGACCGCCGACGGCCCCGAAAAGGATGGCGTCGGCCCGTCGGCACACGTCGAGCGTCTGGTCGGGGAGGGGCGTGCCCGCAGCCTCGAAGGCGGCGCCGCCGATGGGGGCTTCCTGGAAGTCGAGCGACAACTGGTGGCGCGTCGCGACGGCCCGCAGGACCTTCACCGCCTCCTGGGTTACCTCCGGACCGATCCCGTCTCCCGGTAACACGGCGATGGTGGCCATGAATCTCCTCGATTGGCGGAGCAGTGGGCGGATCCGTTCTGGTGGCTTGACTGCGCGGTCTCGTATCTTGTAGCAGGCAGGCTAACACGCAGGGCGAACGAGGGTCAAGGGCAATTCCGATGCTCCCGAACCACGTGCAAGGCTGGGCTGGCTTCTAAAGAGTGGGGTCAGACATTGATATATTTATATTGACGATCTTGGGTGGTCCTGGTATAAGCCTCGCATGGCTCGTCCGCCCCGCATTGAGCTTCCAGGAGTCCTTTACCATGTCATCGCTCGTGGGAATCAGCGTAGGCATGTGTTCCGGGGTCAGGCTGATTATGAGGCATACCTGGCGCGCCTCCACCGGTACCAGGACCGGTACCAGTTCGTGCTCTATGCCTATGTCCTGATGCCGAATCATGTGCATCTCCTCCTCGAACCGACCAAGGCTCCACTCTCGAAGATCATGCAGGGAATCCAGCAATCCTACGCAGGCTACTTCAACCGGACCCATCACACCATGGGTCACGTTTTCCAGGGAAGATACAAAGCGCTCCTCTGTGACCGGGATCGGTATCTGCTGGCTCTCGTTCGATACCTGCATTTGAATCCGGTCCGGAGTCAGCTTGCGCGGAGTCCGAAGGCGTGGTGGTGGAGCAGTCACCGCGACTACCTTGGAGAGGAACGCGAGCCTCGCGTGGCGACGCAACTGATCCTGCGAATGTTTCATTCTCAACACACCCTTGCGGTCCGGCGGTATCTGGAGTTCCTGCAGGAACGCGGGGCGGCCGATCATCATCCGGAGTACTACCGGGCGCTAGAGCAGCGATTCCTTGGGGATGAGCAATTTGTGGAGGAGATAGAACGACGGAGTCAACAGGAGGTTCCGCGATCTACGATTGCGCTTTCTTTGGACGAGGTGTGCCAAGTTGTCGCCCCTGCCTTCAATACGACCCTCGGGGATCTGGGTGCGCCTGCGCGGGAGCGGAGGGCTGCGGTGGCGCGAGCAGTGGCCGCTTACGTGGCTCAAATTGTGGGTGGGATCCGTCTGGTGGAGGCAGCGCGTGCCTTCGGACGCGACCAGGTCACGATTAGCCTGGGTGTGCAACGACTCCGGCTGCGGCTTCAAAGGGATACGCAGCTAGCAGCGAAGATAGATCGTGTGATGTCCATTTTGCGCAGAGGCCGGGCAAAGAAATATAAAATTACAAATGTCTGACCCCGGGCAGGCCGGCCCATCGCCTCTGGTTTCATCCGCCGCGGGTGACCTCGTCGGAGTGGAGCGGAACATGCACGTCCAGACGGCGGAGTTCGTGCTGAGCGCGGGACGGGCGGACCAGTTCCCGAGGGGCCATTGGCCCGAGATCGCCTTTGCGGGCCGGTCCAACGTCGGCAAGTCGTCCATGATCAATCGGCTGCTCTCCCGCCGGGATCTCGCCCACACCAGCTCCACTCCGGGCCGGACCCGAACCATCAATTTCTATCAGGTGAACGACCGGTTCCTGTTCGTGGATTTGCCCGGATACGGTTATGCCAAGGTCTCGCGCGACCTGAAGGACGCCTGGTGGGAACTGGTGGAGGGGTACCTCACCGGGCGGGAGCAACTGCGTGGCGTGATTCACATCGTGGACGCGCGCCACGCGCCGACAGTCCAGGACCGGGAGCTGCAAGCGTTCCTTCACGCCGCCGCGGTGCCGTCCCTCGTCGTCCTGACCAAGGCGGACAAGGTTTCCCCGGGCCGGCGGGCGGCAGCCCAAGAGGTTGCCGCGAGCAGCCTGGCCCTGCCGTCCTCCGAGACGGCCCTCTTCTTCTCGGCCGAAACGGGTGAGGGGGTCCCCGAGGTCTGGCGGGCCATCGAGGAGCGCCTGCGGGCTCCGGCCCGCACCCTCGGATGCATCGTGGAAACATCGGCGGGAAGGCCGCGGCGTGATCCTCGTTGACATCGGGATCCGGAAGGAAGATGCTCTGGGACGTCAAGCTGGCCTTGGAAGGCTATGCCTCGAGGAGGCAGTGGGGACCGGCAAAGGGGAAGGCTGAGCCCTGAAGGCCGGGGCGGCTGGTTGCCGGCACTTGGGATCCTACAGCCGAGCTTCGCTCACTACCCTCAATTCGGACGCTCGCATGAAGATCACCGGCATCGAAAGTCTCCTTCTCTGCGTCCCCACGCCTCGACCCATCGCTCTCGAGTTTCGCGAGCAGAAACTGGTCGTGGCGACCATCACGACCGACGATGGGCTCACGGGGCTCGGCTACAGCCTCGTCTTCGGCGGCGGGGGCGCCGAGGCAGTGCAAGCGTACCTAGAGACACGCCTCAAGCCGCTCCTCCTCGGCGAGGACCCGCTCTTCGTGGAGCGCCTCTGGGAGCGAATGTACCGCGCGGACCGAGCGATCCGGCGCGTGGGAATCGCGGGCTACGCCGTAGGCGCGCTCGACATCGGGCTGTGGGATCTGGTCGGCAAGGTCGCTGGTCTCCCGCTTTACAAGCTTTGGGGCGCCGTCACCGACCGGGTTCCCGCCTATGGCAGCGGTGGTTGGCCGAAGTATTCGACGGACGATCTCGTTAATGAGGCGCAGCGCTACGTCGCCATGGGATGCCGCTATTACAAGATGAAGATCCACCATCCCGATCCCCGCGCGAACCGGGCGCGCGTCGAGGCCGTCCGACGGGCGCTCGGCGACGGGGTGCAGCTCATGGTGGACGCCAACCAGCGGCTCGACGTGCTGGGCGCTATTCGCCAGGCGGAGCTCCTCGAGGACCTTGGACTCGCCTGGTTTGAGGAGCCGGTGCTGGCGGACGACGCTGCCGCCTGCGCCGAGGTGGCCCGTTCCATCCGCATCCCGGTGGCCACCGGCGAAAACAATCAGACGCGTTTCGAGTTCCGCGAGCTGATCGAGCGGCGCGCCGCACGCTACCTCATGCCGGATGTCTGCCGGGCCAACGGCTTCAGCGAGACCCTCCGGATCGGCCACCTGGCTGCGGCCCATCAAGTGGCCGTCTCGCCGCACGCCGTCCACGAGCTCTCGCTGCACGTGGTGGGGGCGCTGAGTAACGGATCGCTTGTGGAGTTCATTGACTGGGCGCCCGCAGATCTGTTGGAGGGCATGCCGCACTGCGAGGACGGCCACTTCCGGATCCCCGACCGGCCGGGGCATGGGATGGCGCTTCTGCCCGGGGCCGAGCGCAAATACCGCGCTTAGCCAGCTCCGTGTAGTCGCCCCTCCGCTCCGTCGAGCGTCCTGTTCGCTCTGAACCCGAAGGCGTCAGTCAGAGGGTCGCAATGGTGTTCTTCGACGGAGATTGGGATCCATCAGGCAGGCCTGTCCTGCTTGACAGTGAGCCCAGAGACGCATAGGATGTGGTGTACGGGCAGCAAAAGTTCCCGTCCCCCCTGCCCGGTCCGGTTCTGCCGAAGGCTGACGACGTTGCTCTGGCAATTTATTCGCGGCGCTTCTTCCTTAGGAGGTGGAAAATGAAGGACCACTCATCGGACCTGGACCGGAGAGAATTCCTCAAAGCCACAGGGATAGGCCTCGCCGGGGTGAGCCTGGCCGGCCTGACCATCCCGTCCTCCCTCGGCGCTGCCGAGATCAAGGCCCCCGCCGTCACCCCGGAGAAGGGTGCCTCGCTTCGGCTGCTTCGCTGGTCGGGCTTCGTCAAGAGCGACGAGCAGGTCTGGAACGCCCACACCAAGAAGTGGGAGGAACTGACCGGCAACAAGATGTTGATCGAATACGTCGCCTGGGAGGACGTCCGCGCCAAGGCAGCCATGGCGGCCTCCGTGGGCGCTGGCCCGGACATCGTCATGGGCTGGTACGACGATCCCCACCTCTACTCCAACAAGCTCATCGACGTCAGCGACATCGCCGAGTACTTGGGGAAGAAGTACGGCGGCTGGTATCCCGTTTTCCACGCCTATGGGTACAGCCCCACCCTCCGGCGGTGGGTCGGGATCCCCATCGGGGCGCCGGCCGGCGTACAGAATTACCGGGTGAGCTGGTTCAAGGAGGCGGGCTACGAAAAGCCGCCGGAGAAGCTGGACGAGCTCCTGCAGTGCTGCAAGAAGTTGAAGGCCATCGGACATCCCGCCGGGTACAGCTTCGGCCACGCCGTGGGCGATGGAAACGGGTGCTGCTATTGGCTCCTCTTCTCTTTCAAGGGCAAGACGATCGAAGCGGATAACAAGACCATCGCCATCAACCGGAAGGAGACCTGGGACGCTCTGGAATTCGGCCGCGAGTTCTACGAGCAACTGGTCCCCGGGGTCATCGGCTGGCTCGATCCGGACAACAACAAGGCATTTCTCTCCAGTCAGATCTCGCTGACGCGGAACGCGGTGAGCATTTATTATGCTGCCAGGGAGCAGTTCCCCGAGGTGGCCAAGGATATGGGCCATGCCAATTTGGCCATGGGTCCCCTGGGGCGCCCGGCGCAGATCGACAACGTTTCCCTGGGGTTCATCTTCAAGCACACGCGATTCCCCAACGCGGCCAGACACTACCTGCTGTTCATGATGGAGCAAGAGCAGTACGGCCCCTGGATCAACGCCATGCTGGGGTATCTCTCCCAGACCCTGAAAGCCTACGAGGCGCTGCCCGTCTGGACGAGCGACCCCATGCTCACGATCTTCCGGGATCAGCCCCCCAGGATGCTCCCCCACTTCTACGCGGGACAGCCGGGCCCCCAGTCGGCCGCGGCGCTGGCCGACTACATCGTGGTGGACATGTTCCAGGAGGTCGTCACCGGCCGCAGAACCCCCAAGGAAGCGGCCCGGACGGCCGAGGAACGCCTCGCGAGGATCTATCGCAGGTAGCCTGGGCCCTCTACCCGCATCGACGTTCGGAGGGGGTCCGTGGCGGAGTCGACACCGGCCACCGCAGAGCGGGTGATCCCGCGCCGACCAGGTGGGTCATCAGTCGTCCGTGTTCTGGAGAACCGCCAGGTCTTGGGGATTGTATTCGTCGTCCCGGCGGTGCTCCTCCTTGCGGTCTTCCTGGCCTATCCCTTTGTCCTGGGCATATGGCTTAGCTTCACCGATACGCTCATCGGCGGCACGGGCGCCTTCAATGGCCTCCGCAACTACCTGTCCCTCGTCGAGGATTCAGTCTTCCGCCTGGCCACGTTCAACACCATCATGTACACGGTCGTGGCCGTCTCGTTCAAACTGGTGCTGGGTCTCGCGCTGGCTCTCGTTCTCAACTGGGATTTCCGCTGGAAGGGAATCGTCCGGGCCAGCGTTCTCCTCCCCTGGATTGTGCCCACGGCCTTCAGTGCCCTCGTCTTCTGGTGGATGTTCGACCCCACGTTCAGCCCGATCAGACTGGCTTCTCCTCAAGGCGGGCATAATCAGCCACCGGATTGCCTACCTGGGTGAGCCGAATCTCGCCCGGGGCTCCATTATCATCGCTAACGTCTGGCGCGGCACCCCGTTCTTTGCCATCGGCTTCCTGGCGGGCCTCCAGACCATCACCCCCACGCTGTACGAGGCGGCCGCCGTGGACGGGGCAACCCAGTGGCGCCAGTTCTGGCACATCACGCTGCCGCTCCTGGGGCCGCTCCTGGCCATCATCACGACCTTTTCCACCATCTGGACGTTCGCCGACTTTCAGCTGGTGTGGATCATGACCCGCGGCGGGCCGGCCAACGCGACCCACCTATACGGGACGCTCGCCTTCCAGCGGGCCATTCAGGGGGGGCGGTTCGGCGAGGGCGCCGCCATCTCCAACTTCATCCTCCCCGTCCTCGTCCTCAGCGTGGCCATCTGCTACCTCTACCTCCGGCGGGAGTAGGCCATCATGTCAGGAACCAAGCTGATGAAACGGATCGCCCTCTTCAACATCCCGCTCGGGGTCGCCATGATCCTGCTGCTCTTCCCCTTCTACTGGATGCTCATCACCTCGTTCAAGCCGGATCCGGAGCTCTACGACGTGCGGCTGGACCCCCTCCTGATCCAGCACCCCACCCTGGCCCAAATCCGCCAGCTACTCTCGCAGACCCACTACCTGCGCTGGCTGTACAACACGATGTTCATCGCCGTCTTCTCCACGCTGATCTCCCTGGCCGCTAGCCTCCTGGCCGCCTACGGGATCCAGCGCCTGCAGTTCCGGGGCTCGGGCTCGCTGGGGGTCGCCATCTTCCTCAGCTACCTCGTGCCGCCCACGATCCTCTTCATCCCGCTGGCTCACATCATCTTCTCGCTGCGGCTCTGGGACACCCCCTGGTCTCTCATCCTCACCTACCCGACGTTCCTCATCCCCTTCTGCACCTGGCTCCTCATGGGCTATTTCAAGACCTTCCCAAAGGAGCTGGAGGAGTGCGCCATGATCGATGGCGCCACGCGCATCGGCGTTCTGATTCGCATCGTGGTGCCCCTCTCCATCCCCGGGATCCTGTCGTGCGGCATCTTCTCCTTCACCCTGTCCTGGAACGAGTACCTCTACGCCCTGGTGTTCCTCTCGGACACGCTCCAGAAGACCGTGCCGGTGGGGGTCACCACGGAGCTCGTCCGGGGCGACGTGTACTCCTGGGGGCCCCTCATGGCCGGCGCCCTCCTGGGATCGGTCCCGGTCGCACTGGTCTACTCGTTCTTCGTCGAGTACTACGTGACCGGCCTGACCGGCGCCCTGAAAGAATAAGAGGACCGCGCACTCCACCAAAGATCACCAGGGCAAGGTCCTTCCCGGAGAGGGATCGCTTCTCGCCGTTGACCGTCCAAGTGAGCGGGATGTCCGCAAGGCAATAGGTGCTCATCGCCATACCCTCCTTCGCGCGGCGCAATCAGTTGCGCGGGGGTTGCGTCGCTGCGCATCGTCGTGCTCTGTTCTGCCGACCTTCTCCCACTGAGTCCCCGTCGTTTGGCGCCTCCCATTCGAAATTCACATTGACGATGGCCGGGTCACCTGCTAGATTTAGCCACAACGCGGCCGGGCTCGTCCCGGCCGTTGGCTTCTCTTGACGAGGTTGTGACGTGATGCGACACAGGAGCATGCGAGGGGTCGTTGGGTTGGTCGGTGTGGCGACGATTCTTCTGGCGGTCGGCCTTCTGTCCGGCTGCGCGGGGTACGCAGGGCAACCAGGCGGCCTGCGGGTGTCCGAGGTTGGCGGGCTGAACCTCACCGCCTCGCAGGTGCGGACGGACCCCCGTGTGGACCAGGGGGCCTATTATGCCTACTCGCGGAGTGTGTGGGCGGAATTGCAGGGCAATCTGGAAGAGGCGGTCCGCTGGGAGCGCGAGGCCCTGCGCTACGACCCGACGTCCCTCCATCTTCAAACGAACCTCGCCTGGCTCCTCCTGAAGGCGGGTGATTTCCGGGGGGCCATTCAGGGGGGGAAGCGGTCCTCGCCCGCGCCCCGGACACCATCGAGGCCCATCTCCTGATGGCGACGGCGTATCAAGGGCTGCGGAACGTGCGGGAGGCCGAGAAGCACTACCGGGAGGTCATCCGCCTCGACCCGCGCCGCACCGAAGCCTACATGCTCCTGGGCAACCTGTACATCGAGGCCCGCAACTTTCCGGAGGCCATCCAGGCGTTTGAGGCCCTGGCCAAGGCGGACCCCAACAGTCACTTGGCCTGGTACAGCCTGGGCCGCATCTCTCTGGAGCTGAAGGAGCCTGCCAAGGCGCGGGAGTATTTCGAGAAAGCCATCGAGAAGAATGACGATTTCGACCCGGCCTGGGTAGGGCTGGCCACGAGTTACGAGGTCCAGGGCCGCTACGAGGACGCGGTCCAGGTGTATCAGCGCGCTCTGGCGAGCGATCCCGAGAACCGCGAATTCCAGGAGCGGCTGGCGCAGGTGCACCTCCGGCGAGGGGACCTGGATGCGGCGCTGGCCGTCTATGAGGGGTTGCGGAGCGCCGACCCGAGCAATCTCCTCCTGCTCACGCGCATCGGGCAGATCCTCGCAGAGAAGAAGGAGCACGACCGGGCCATTGCCATCTTCCAGCAGGTGCTCCAGAAGGAGCCGGGAAACGGCGAGGCCCTGTTCGCGTTGGGCCTCAGCCTGGAGGACCTCCAGCGCTACGACGAGGCCCTGAGCGTTTTGGGGAAGATCGCCGCGCAGGACGGCCGGTACGTGGATGCCCTCCTGCACCGCGGGTACATCTACGGCCAGCAGGGGAAGTTCGACCAGGCCACGGCCGTGTTCAGCGAGGCGGCGCGCCTGCAACCGCAGGAAGGGAACGTGCCTTACCTTTTGGGCCTCACCTACATGCAGAAGAAGGATTATCCGCAGGCGATCCTCCAGTTCGAGAAAGGGGTGGCCCTCGATCCCAACAATGCGCAGTATCATTACCAGTTGGGCGCCGCGCTGGAACGAAACCGCCAACTGGAGCGAGCCGAGGCGGCCTTCCGCAAGGTGCTGGAACTGGATCCGAAGAACGCCGACGCCTACAACTACCTCGGATACATGTTCGCCGACGAGGGGATCAAGCTGGAGGAGTCCATTGCCCTGGTGAAGAAGGCCTTGGAGCTGGAGCCGGAGAACGGTGCCTTCATTGACAGCCTGGGCTGGGCCTACTTCAAGCTGGGCAGAATCGACGAGGCCCTTTCCGAGCTGCTGCGCGCCGTGAAGTACTCGGGTCGGGACGACGCCACCATTCGCGAGCACCTGGGCGACGCCTATTCCAAGAAGGGCATGCTCCGCGATGCCGTCCGGGAGTGGAAACGCTCCCTGGAGCTGGACAACAGCAACGAGGCCGTCCGCAAGAAGCTCGACGACGCCCGCCAGCGCATTTCCCGCGAGACCTCCCGCGACGCTCAATGATGCATCCGGTCCGCCCGCCTCTCAGGGCGGCTCCGTTGTCAGCGGGGCTGCTCCTCCTGGCGGCCTGTGCGGTGGTGCCCGGCGGGCCTCCACCCACGCTGCCCCGCCAGTGGGCGGGGCCGGAGGTCTTCCTGGACCGATTGGAGGCGGATGATGGCGCAGTGAAGACCGTGCGGGGCCTGGCGAGCGTCCGATTCGAGGGGCCGGCGGGGAAGGGATCGGCCAGGCAAGTGATCGTGGTGGCTTTGCCCGACCAGATGCGCCTGGAGGCCCTGAGTCCGCTGGGGACGGCTATCCTTCTTCTCACCATCCGGGGGGATGACCTCACGGTGTACGCCCCGGCCCGGCACGAGTACGGAATGGGCCGGGCCACGCGAGAGACGCTGGGACGGCTGGCGCGGGTCCCCGTGCCGCCTGGTCCGCTGATGCGGCTGCTGGTGGGGCTCCCGCCGCTCCCGATTAGGCCGGGCGATCCTCGGGTAGAGATCGCCGTGGAGGCCGCGGCGATCCGGGTGGAGTCAGTTGATGGACCATACTGGCAGCGGGTGTGGTCGAGTCCGGACGGGATGGTGCCGGTGCGGGGGGAACTGGGAGAAGCGGGCACCCTCCTGCTCAGGTTTGAGTTCGGCGAGCGCCGGCAGCTCGACGGCGCGGCCTTTCCCTTTGCGGTGCAGCTCGATGAGATGACGGCCGGGACGCACCTGGCTATACAGTATGAGACGGTGCGGCTGAACGAGCCGGTGGAGGCCGGGCTCTTCGAGCTGCCCCGGCCAGCCGATGGGACAACCCGGATCATCGATCTGGGGGCCGGATCCCTCCCGTAGGAGCCGCCGTGGAGGAAATCGAGATCCCTTCGCCGGCCAAGATCAATCTCTTCCTGGAGGTGATCGCCCGTCGGCCCGACGGCTACCACGAGATCGAGTCCGTGATGCAGCTCGTGGACCTCTGCGACTGCGTGCGCCTGGCGCGGAAACCCCGGGGCATCCAGGTAAGTGTCGCCGGGGCCGAGCTGCCGTCCGGTCGCGGCAACCTGGCATACAAGGCGTCCGCACTGCTCATGGAGACGGCGGGACTCTCCGACGGCGTCCACATCCGCCTGGAGAAGCGCATTCCGGTCGCCGGTGGATTGGGGGGCGGCTCGAGCAATGCGGCGGCGGTCTTGGCGGGGCTGAACCGGCTCTACGGCCTGGGGCGCTCCCGGGAGGAGCTCACGGAAATCGGGGCCAGCCTGGGAAGTGACGTGCCCTTCTTCCTGAGCGATGGCCTCGCCCTGGCCACCGGGCGAGGCGAGATCCTGACTCCCCTGGAGCCGTGGCCACCCCGGTGGGTGGTGCTGGCGAATCCGGGAGTGCCGGTCTCGACGGCCTGGGCGTACCGAGAGGTCAGTTCGAAATTGACAGAGTGGCAGCCACAGGCTAGTATCAGGACTTTAGTCACCGACCGTCGGCTCCCCTGGCCACCCCTTTGGGCGTTCAACCGCCTGGAAGCGGTGGTCCTGCCACACCGGGCGGAGGTCCGGTCTCTGAAGGCCCTCCTGGAACAGGGCGGAGGCGCGCCGGTCCTCATGTCCGGCAGCGGCGCATCCTTGTTTGCCGTGGTCCCGGACGCCGCCACCGGACAGGCCCTAGCCGCGCGGGCGCGGGACGCCGGGGTTTTTGCGGCCGCCGTCACGACACTGGTGAGGAACCCCATCCTGACCGCCATGGCGTGATGCGGCGCGGGGCCCCTGCGTCATGATTGGGGCGTGGCCAAGCGGTAAGGCTCGGGACTTTGGATCCCGCATTCGGAGGTTCGAATCCTCCCGCCCCAGCCAGTTGGCCGCCAGGGTCAGGGGTTGGGCGCGCGCAATACAACCGGAATCAGGCAGCCCTTCTGAAGAAAGGGAAACCCTATGACCGCTGAACTGGTGTTGACCGCGGGGAACGCGAACCTGCCGCTGGCGCAGGAGATCGCGAGTTCTCTCGGGACGCGCCTGGTCCAGGCGGAGGTGTCCCAATTTTCGGACGGGGAGGTGTTCGTGCAGGTGAACGAGAACGTCCGGGGCGCGGATGTCTTCGTCATCCAACCCACCTGCCCGCCGGTCAACCACAACCTCATGGAGCTCTTGATCATGGTCGACGCCCTGCGGAGGGCGTCGGCGTTCCGGATCACGGCCGTCATTCCCTACTACGGGTACGGGCGACAGGATCGCAAGGTCCAGCCCCGGGTCCCCATCAGCGCCAAGCTGGTGGCGGACCTGATCGCCGCAGCGGGGACGCACCGGGTGCTGACCATGGACCTGCACGCCGGGCAGATCCAGGGCTTCTTCAACATCCCCGTGGATCACCTCTTCGCGGCGCCGGTGCTGTTGGAGTACTTCCAGCAGCGGCTGGCCGAGGGCGCCTGGCAGGACCTGGTGGTGGTGGCCCCCGACGCCGGGGGCGTGGAGCGGGCCCGGGCCTTCGCCAAGCGGCTGGGGACGTCGCTGGCCATCATGGACAAACGCCGCACCGGCGCCAACGAGGCCAAGATCATGCACGTCATTGGCGACGTGCGGGAGCGCGACGTGATCCTGCTGGACGACATCATCGACACCGCCGGGACGATCGTCCAGGCCGTGTCGGCCCTGAAGGAGGAGGGGGCCCGGCGCGTCTTGGCGAGCTGCACCCATGCGGTCCTCTCGGGGCAGGCGGTCGCGCGGTTGGAGCGGTCGGTCATCGAGGAGGTGGTGATCACGAACACCATCCCACTCCGGGAGGATCAGCAGAGCAAGAAGATCACGGTCATGTCGGTGGCCCCGCTCCTGGCCGAGGCGATCCACCGCATCCATACGGAGACCTCTGTCAGTTCACTCTTCGTCTGAGCAGCGCGCCGGGGGTCGCCGCGAACCGGGTCGGCCCGGTCCCCCGAGTCGACGCCCGGAATCGCCGCGGCAAGAGCAGGGACGAGCAGGTTGGATCAGCGCCTGGCCGAGGTCGGAGGGGCCAGGGCTGCAGTGAGCACTCGGCAATCGGCGGTTGGAGGCAAGCATGGCAACGGTGGACCTGAAAGGTGATGTCCGGACGGCGGTAGGGAAGGCGGAGGCGAAGCGATTGCGCCGGGCCCTGCGAATTCCCGGGATCGTGTACGGCGGCCCGCAGGGGCCTCTTCCCGTGGTGGTGAACCCACACGAACTCCTCTCGGCCCTCACGGCCGGCGAGAACGTCCTCATCAATCTGTCCCTAGGGGGGGCTGAGGGGGCCCAGACCCGCACGGTGATCCTGAAAGAGTTGCAGTTGGATCCCGTCAAGGGGCGACCGCTCCACGCCGACTTCATGGAGGTCTCCATGGAGCGGAAGATCCGGGTGGAGGTTCCCCTGGTCCTAGCCGGGGAGTCCGTGGGGGTGAAAGGCAAAGGGGGTATCCTGGAACAACCCCTCCGCCAGCTTTTCGTGGAGTGTCTCCCCCTGAACATCCCGGAGCGGATCACGGTGGACGTCTCCGCCCTGGACATCGGGGACGCCATCCGCGTCCGTGACCTGACGGTCGGCGAGGGGGTGCGCATCCTGGAGGACGCCGGCCGCGTGGTCGCCTCGGTAGTGGCGCCGGCGGCCGAGGAAGTGGCGGCCCCCGTGGAGGAGAAGCCAACCGAGCCCGAGCTGGTGGGCAAGAAGGAGAAGGCGGAGGCCGAGGCGGAGGCCGAGCCGGAGGCCAAGCTGGAGGCCAAGCCGAAAACAGAGGCCAAGCCGAAAACAGAGGCCAAGACGAAAACAGAGGCCAAGACGAAGTAGGTGGCGTCCATTCGGGAGGCCCGCCAACTGGTGGTGGGGCTGGGGAATCCCGGCCCGGAGTACGCGCGGACCCGCCACAACGTGGGGTTTGCGGTGGTGGAGCGCTTGGCGGCTGAGGCGGGGGCGCGGTTTTCGGTGAGGCGCTTCGAGGCCGAGGCGGCCACGGTCGAGATGGCGGGGAACCTCATCGCGCTCCTCAAGCCCCAGACGCTCATGAATCGGAGCGGTCTGGCCGTGGCGGGCTGGCTCGAAGCGCTTCAGCTTCCGGCCTCACAGATGATCGTGGTCCACGATGATCTGGACCTGCCTCTGGGGCGGCTCCGCGTGGTGGGCAGCGCGGGGTCGGGCGGACACCGGGGCGTGGCCTCGATCCAGGAGGCGCTGGCCACTCAGGCCTTCCCCCGGGTGCGGATGGGAATCGGGCGCCCCCGGGAGGGCGAGGACGCGGTCGAGCGCGTCCTGGAGGAGTTCGCGCCAGAGGAGATTCCGGTCGCCGAAGAGATGGTCGGGCGAGCCGCCTTGGCCGTCCAGACCCTCATTGCCTCCGGGCTGGCCGCGGCCATGGACCGATACAACGTGCGAGCGCCAATGACTGAAGCCTCGCCGTAGGGAACGCGTGGTGGAATACCCGCACAGGGAAGAAGGGAGGTAGGAGATTGCGCTCGTACGAGGTGATTTTCATTTTGGATCCTGCCCTGGGCGATGACGGCGTGGACACCGCCATCACCGCTGCATCCGGCGTGGTGACCAGGGAGGGGGGCGAGGTCGTCGAGGTCCAGAAGTGGGGGAAGAAGCGACTGGCCTACGAGATCAAGAAGCGACGGGAGGGGCACTACGTTTTCCTTCGCCTCCAGGCGCCGGTGAAGGCCGTGAGTGAGCTGGAGCGACACCTGAACATCGCCGAACCGGTGCTAAAGTTCCTGACGGTGGTCGCGCAAGCGCCCCAGCGCAAGGTCGGCAAGGGGAAGATGCCCGCTACCGCCCCGCAGGAAGCCGGGACCCACGGAGTGGCTGCCCACGGAGCGGATGCGCCCGGGGATGTCCAGGACACCCACAACACGGCTGCGGGCACCCACAGCGCAGCCGCAGGCACCCACGGTTCGACCGTGGGCACCCACGATGTGGGTCCCCGGCAAACCGGCGCGGAGGTCCAGGAGGCCTGAGCGTGGCCAGCTTCAACAAAGTCATCCTCATGGGGAACCTGACCCGGGATCCCGAGCTCCGCTACACGCCCAGCGGGGCGCCGGTGTGCAACTTCGACCTAGCCGTGAACCGGTCCTACACCACCCAAGGAGGGGAGCGGCGGGACGAGGTGTGTTACATCACGGTGGTCGTTTGGGGCAAGCAGGCGGAGAGTTGCGGGGAGTACCTGGGCAAGGGGCGGACGGTCCTGGTCGAAGGTCACCTGCAGCAACGCTCCTGGGAGACGCCCGAGGGGCAGAAGCGCTCCAAGCACGAGGTGGTGGCGGAGCGCGTGCAATTCCTCGGCCCCCGCAAGGCGGGGGCCGGTGGCCCCTCGGTCGGCGAGGAAGAGGCGGAGCCCCCTCGGGCCCCCCAAGCGGAGCCCCCTCGGGCCCCCGAACAGGACGAGGTGCCTTTCTGATCCCGGGCGAATTCCCTGCGGGGAGCCGTGAAGTCGGACGGAGGCGGAGCCTTGACGTGAGAGGATCGCGTGGATTGCCGGAGGAGGGCGACCGCGAGTAACCCTCGCCCGCGCGGCGGGCGGAAGGAGCGAGACGGGTGCTGAAGAAGCGGCGAACCTACCGACGCCAGAAGGTCTGCAAGTTCTGCCTGGACAAGGTCGTGCAGGTGGACTTCAAGGATGTGAAGCGGCTGCGCAATTTTGTCAGCGACCGCGGGAAGATCATCCCGCGGCGCATCTCCGGCAACTGCGCCCGCCATCAGCGGCAGCTCACCACGGCGATCAAGCGGGCGCGGAGCATCGCGCTACTCTCCTTTGCGGCGGAGCTGGCGTAGTCCGCCGGGGGCGGACCGGTGGAGAGCATGCGGGGTGGCGCGTGATGCATACGCGATGGCTGGCCATGGCAGTCGAGATGATCCTGGCCGTCCTCGTGGTGGTGGGTCTCCTGGCCTCGGGGAGCGCCTTTCCGATTGTGGGGGTGTTCCTCAGCCTCCTGTCCCCCGTGCCCTTCGTGCTGCTCCGGCTGCGCCATGGTTTCCTCGCCTTGGTCCTGGCCCTCGCGCTCACGAGCCTGGCCGTGACGGGACTCTCCTCGCCGGAGGAAGCCGTGGTCTTCCTGCTGGAGTTCGGGCTCCCGGCCATGCTCCTCGCGGAGGCGTTGCGACGGGGGAGCCGTCCCGAGCTCGCCGTGACGGCCGTGGCCGCGCTCCTCACGCTGGGTGGGCTCACGGCGCTGGTCCTCGCCTCGGACGCGTGGAGGCAGCCGCTCTCGGCGGTATCGCAGCATGTGGAGAGACTGCTGGCGGACATGGAGGCCTTCACGGCGCGACTTGGCCTCTCCGCCGATGGGGGGGGGCCGCTCACCGGAACGGGAGCGAAGCTCCGCACATTCTTGTTGATGGCTTTCCCCGGCATGTTCTTCGCCGGGAGTCTCCTGACCGCCGCGGGCTATGTGTTTTTGGCGCGGGGGCTCATGCGCCGGTGGTCCGCGCAGCTCGGCGGGGTGAGCCCGGAGCCGCTCCGGTGGGAGCTCCCCGAGCCTCTGGTCTGGGTGTTCATCGGGGCGGGGGTCTCGTACATCACAGGTCTGCCGTGGCTCCAGGCCGTGGGGGTGAACGTCCTCGTTGTCTTGATCGGCCTGTACTTCCTCCAGGGCCTGAGCATCGCCGCGTTCCTGTTCCAGCGGTTCCACCTTCCGAGATTCTTAGGGGCCCTGTCGATCCTGTTGCTGCTGTTCCAGCCGTTTCTCACGCTGGTCGTGGCGGGCCTGGGGCTTTTCGACGTCTGGTTTGCCTTCCGCCAGCTCGAGTCTCCCCAAGACGCCGGGGAGAACGTAGAGCTGAGAGCCGAGGGGGGAGAGCCGAGAGACGGGCGCTGAGCACCGAATGCCGAGCGCCGAGCGGCGAGGGGTGAAGAACGAAGAACGATGACGGCGGGATGGCGCGTACCACGGGAGACGGAGCGAGTCCATGAAAGTGATCCTGATGCAGAAGGTCGAACGCCTGGGGGAGCCTGGACAGCAGGTGGAGGTGGCGGACGGGTACGCCCGCAACTTCCTCCTGCCGAAACAGCTGGCCGTTCCAGCCACGGCCGGCCACGTGCGGTCCCTGGTACAACTCACGGCGCAGAGCAAGAACCGGGAGGAGCGGGCCAAGCGCGAGGCGAGCGCCCTGGCGGAGCGGTTGGCCGCGGTCCAGATCAGCCTGAAGCGGCGGGCCAGCGAGGAGGAGGCGCCCGGCCCGGCGGACGCTGCCGCTTCCGCGGCGTCCCCGGAGGAGTCCCCGGCCCCGGCCGCGCGTCCTGCGCGACTCTTCGGCTCGGTGACGGCGCAGGATCTCAGCGACGCGCTGGCGGCCCAAGGCCTCGCCGTGGACAAGAAGCAGATTCTTCCTGGCCGAGCCGATCAAGACGCTCGGCGTGCACCGCGTGCCGGTGCGCCTGCATGCCGAGGTGGCGACGGAACTGACTGTCACGGTCGAGCGCGAGGCCTGAGGCCCCGCGTTTGACTGTCAATCCCCATGCCCGACACGGCCATCGCATTCGACAGAATTCCCCCGCAAAACATCGAGGCGGAGGTCTCCGTCCTGGGGGGCGTGCTGCAGGATCCGGCCGCCCTCCTGAAGGCCATGGAGGTGCTCCGTCCCGCCGACTTCTACAAGGAGGCCCACCGGAAGATCTTCGGCGCGTGCATCGACCTCTTCGAGCGGAACGAGCCCGTGGATCTGGTGACGCTGGGCAACGAGCTGATGCGCCGGAAGCAGCTCGAGGAGGTGGGCGGGACCAGCGCCCTCTCCGCCCTCGTGGACGCCGTGCCGACCGCGGCCAACGTGGGCTACCACGCCCGGATCGTGAAGGACAAGGCCCTGCTGTACTCGCTGATCCAGAAGGCCACGGCGGTCGTCTCCCGCGCCTACACGGACAAGGACGAGGTGGACGAGGTCCTGGACTGGGCCGAGCAGCAGATCTTCGAGATCTCCCAGGACAAGGTCAGCCGGTCCTTCGTCCCGGTGAAGAGCGTCCTGAAGGGCACCTTCCAGCTCATCGAGAAGCTGTACGACCGCAAGAGCCACGTCACCGGCGTCCCCACGGGCTTCCGGAGATTCGACGAGATGACGGCCGGATTGCAGCCCTCGGAGCTCGTGGTGGTGGCGGGCCGACCGTCCATGGGAAAGACCAGCTTCTGCCTCAATATCGCCCAGCACGCCGCCATCCAGGAGCGGATCATTGTGGCCATCTTCAGCCTGGAGATGTCCAAGGAGCAGTTGGTCCAGCGCATGCTGTGCTCCGTGGCCAAGGTGGACTCCCACAAGCTCCGCACCGGGTATCTCTCCGACGCGGACTGGCCGCGGCTGACCACGGGGGCGGGCATCCTGTCGGAGTCCCCCATTTTCATCGATGACACGCCCGGCATCTCCCTGCTGGAGATGCGCGCCAAGGCGCGGCGCCTCAAGTCGGAGCAGGGGCTCGGCCTGGTGATCATCGACTATCTGCAGCTCATCTCGGGTCGCGGGCGCATCGAGAGCCGGCAGCAGGAGATCTCAGAGATCTCCCGGTCCCTGAAGGCCATGGCCAAGGAGCTGGAAGTCCCCGTGGTGGCCCTCTCCCAGCTGTCGCGGGCGGTGGAGTCGCGCCAGCCGCCCCGGCCGCAGCTTTCGGACCTCCGGGAGTCGGGGGCCATCGAGCAGGATGCCGACGTCGTGACCTTTCTGTATCGTCCGGCCTTCTATCGGGCCCGAAAGGACGAGGAACTGGACGAGCCCGAGGACAACACCACCGAGGTGATCATCGGGAAGCAGCGGAATGGGCCGACCGGCACGGTCCAGCTGGCATTCCTGCGGGAGTACACGCGGTTCGAGGATCAGGAACGGGAGCGGGACTTTCCCGCGTAGCGTCTGGGGGTGGCATGAGCACAGTATGGCGGCAGGGGTTGAGACGAGGTGGCGGGTGGGGGCTGCTCTTCCTCCTGTGGCTCCTCCTCGCTTCGAGTGCGCGCGCCGCCGACCCGGTGGGGCCTCCCGACGCTGCCGGCAGCGGCGGGGGCGGGATCAACGTGTGGCCGGTCTATGACGAGCGGGACGATCCGGTGGACCGGATGCACGTCCAGAGTGGCCTGGGGCCGCTCCTGGCATTCGGTCGGTCGCCGAACGACGTCGTGGAGAACAGAGCCTTCCGGCCGCTCTTTTACTGGCGCAAGGACACGCAGCCAGAGCGTCTGGAGTGGGAGGTCCTGTATCCGCTCATGGCCTACAGCCGGGTGGAAGAGGACTCCAAGTTTCAATTCCTGCAGCTCCTGAACTTCCGCCACGAGGGCTCCGATCCCAAGGCGCGCGAGGACCGCTACGAGTTGTTCCCGGTCTACGCGAGTGGGACCACGGAGACCGGGAGGAAATATCTCGCCATCCTGCCCTTCGGGGGGTCGGCCCCGAATTGGTGGTTCCAGGACGAGGCGGAATTCGTCCTGTTCCCCCTCTACGCCCGGTTCGTCAGGGAGGGCGCGGAGACCCGGTACTTCCCGTGGCCGATCCTCTCGGTCACCAGCGGAGAAAAGCGCTCGGGATTCCGCATCGTCCCCCTGTACGGGCAGGACGTGAAAGAAGGCGTCTTCGAGAAGCGATTCGTCCTCTGGCCTCTCTTCCTCCAGCAACGGACCGGCCTGGATGGGGACAGCCCGGAGGAGACCCTGTCGATCCTGCCCTTCTATGTCTCCCAGCGATCCAAGAACCAGGAGCGGACCAGCGTCCTCTGGCCCTTCTTTAGCTACACGGAGGATCGGGAGCACCGGTTCGAGCAGTGGGATGTCCCCTGGCCGCTGATCCAGATCGCCCGCGGGGAGGAGCGGACCGTCGACCGGTTCCTGCCCCTGTTCTCGGTGGAGCACCGGGTGGTGCGCGAGCAGTTGTTCTTGCGCGAGATGCAGCGGGACGCTTACCTTGTCCTGTTCCCGCTGTACATCCGAACCGAGGACACGTTCATCGGGAGCCTCAAGGTTCGGGATCGGATCCTGTGGTGGCTGTATTCGGACCAGCGCGAGACTGGGAAGGACGGTTCGACCCGTCGGGTGGACGCGTGGCCCTTCTTTCGCTATACTCGGGACCGGGAGGGGGGGATCCAGTTCCAGACCCTGGCCCTCGTGGAAGCCTTCATGCCGGGCAACGAGAAGATCGAACGCAATTACTCCCCGCTGTGGGCCCTCTACACCTACCGGCAGAACCCCGAGGGGGATTCCGTGTGGGCGTTCCTCTGGAACCTGCTCCGCCATGAGGAGACCAGCACGGGGCGCTCCATCGAGGTCCTGGGGCCGGTCTTGGCGTATCAGGAAAGGGGCGAGGACGCCCGTTTCTCGCTGTTGGGAGGCCTCTTTGAATGCGACGTGAACCACGGCACCCGGTCGGTGCGTCTGTTGGGACACGTCGCCTTCACCTGGACAGGGACGCCGCAACGGCTGGCGGCCCTGGATCCTGCGGGAGGAACCCGGTGAACGCCCTGCTCGCGCGCGTGGAACGCTTTCTGGCCAGCATCGGCGAGGGAACGGGCCTGTTCCTGCAATCCCTCTACTGGTGCAAGGCGGCGCCCCGAAATGTCGACAAGATCCTGGCCCACCTGCTGGAGTTCGGCAACGCCACGCTGCCCATCGCTTCCCTGATGGCCATCTTCATCGGGGGCGTCCTGGCCCTGCAGACCGGCTCGCGACTGGCCCAGTTCGGCCTGGAGGGAAACATCGGCGGCATCGTTGGGCTCAGCATGGTGAAGGAGCTGGGCCCGGTCATGACCGCCCTCCTGGTGGCGGGACGGGTGGGCTCGGCCATCGCCGCCGAGGTCGGGGCCATGAACGTCTATGAGGAGATCGACGCCCTCAAGACCCTGGACATCAACCCGGTCCGCTATCTGGTGATGCCCCGCCTCCTGGCGAGCGTGGTTGCCGTCCCGGCCCTGTGCATGTACGTCAACGTCGTCGGCCTCCTCGGCGGCGCCCTGGTGTCCTCGGTCAACCCCAAGATCGGCGTGAGCATGCGGTTGTTCCGGATGAACTTCCAGGAAGTGGTCAAGTTCGGCGACGTGATGGACAGCATTATCAAGTCGGTGGTCTTCGGGATGGTGATCGCCGTGACCTGCTGCTACGTCGGGCTCAAGACGACGGGCGGCCCCGAGGAGATCGGCCGGGCCGTGACCCGATCGGTGGTCCTGTCCTTCATGTTCATCTTCGTGCTGAACTACCTCATCACTCGCAGCCTGATGTGACGGGTGACCCATGTCGGTTTGGCAGAGTCTAATCGGTGACACGCAGGAGTTGTCGGAGAGCGTGGAGCCCCTCTCCGAAGAGCGCAAGACACCGGGCGTCCGCATCGAGGTCCAGCGGCTCAACAAGTTCTTCGGCAGCCACCACGTCCTCCGCGACTTGGAGCTCCACGTAGAGCCGGGCGAGACCTTCGTCATCTTCGGGCCCTCGGGATGCGGGAAGTCGGTCCTGCTCAAGCACATCACGGGCCTGCTCACCCCGGACTCGGGACGCATCCTGGTGGACGGCGACGACCTCCATGCCGAGGGCCGCCGTCGGTTCCGCATGGCCATGGTCTTTCAGTCCTCGGCCCTGTTCAACTCGCTGTCGGTGGGGGAGAACGTCGGCCTGTGGCTCAAGGAGCATCGCATCTGCGGCCCGACGGAGATCGCCGGGATCGTGGCGGAGAAGCTGGCGCTGGTGGGCCTGGCAGGCCAAGAACACGCCATGCCCTCGGAGCTCTCCGGGGGCATGAAGAAGCGCGTCTCCATCGCCCGGGCCCTGGCGGTGAACCCCCACCTCATCCTGTATGACGAGCCCACGGCGGGACTGGATCCCGTCCTGACCGAGCAGATCGGCCACGTGATTGTGGACCTGAAGCAACTCAAGATCACGTCCCTGGTGGTGACCCACGACCTGAACCTGGGATTCGCCGTAGCGGATCGGCTGGGCATGATCCACGAAGGGCGGCTGATCGAGGTCGGCACGCCGGCCAGCATCCGCGCCACCACGAACCCAGTCGTCCAGGCGTTCATCAGCACCCAGATGAAGGTCCTTGCCAGATGAAACTCCTGGAAGGAGGTAGGTAGCCATGGCGATGTCGCGGGAGGTCAGGGTCGGTCTCTTCCTGGTGGTCGCCTTCCTCATCCTCATCGCGCTCTTCGAGCTGGTGGGGAAGGAGACGATCTTCGCGCGGACGGTCGAGTACCGCACCTCCTTCAAGTCCATTCCGGGCCTGAAGCTGGGAGATCCGGTCCGCCTGGCCGGCGTGGACGTCGGCAGCGTGAGGGACATCCGGGTCGTCGGCGCCCGGGTGGAGGTGGCGATGCGCGTCAAGTCCGGGACGCCGGTCAAGACCGACTCCATCGCCACCATCAAACTGACGAGCCTCCTGGGCACGAACTTCGTCGACCTCACGTTCGGCTCGCCGGTGGCGCAGGTCGCGCCCGACGGGAGTCTGCTGCAGAGCAGCGAGCCCCCCGACCTGAACACGCTCCTGGCCCGGCTGAACGACGCCGCCGGAGATATCCAGACGCTGGCCCGGCAGGTCAACGAGGGGCTGGGCAAGAGCATCGAGCCGATCAGCTCGGCCTTCCAGAGCATGGACAAGATCGCCAAGAAGATCGAGAAGGGCGAGGGCACGCTGGGCCGGTTGATCGCCGACGACAGCCTCTACCGGGAAATCCGGGGGATGGCGGCCAACCTGAATCAGGTGAGCGACCAGATCGCCAGGGGGCAGGGCACCCTGGGCAAGCTGCTCGCCGATGATGCGCTGTACAAGGATATGCGAGGCCTCACCGCAGATCTTCGTGGGACGACGGGGAGCCTCGGCCGCGTCATGAAGGACATCGAGAGCGGCAAGGGGAGCCTGGGCAAGCTGGTCAAGGACGACAGCCTCTATAACGAGGCCCGGGGAACCCTCAGCGACATGCGGGAGGCGCTCACCGGGCTGCGCACCGTCTCGAAGCGGATCGGGGAGGGAAAGGGCACCCTGGGCAAGCTGGTGAACGACGAGTCGCTGTACGACGACATGCGGGGTGCCGTCTCCAGCCTGAACGGCATCATGAAGAAGGTCGAGCGGGGCGAGGGGACCCTGGGCAAGCTGGTGAACGACGAGTCGCTGTACTTCACGGCCAAGGACAGCCTCAAGAAGATGGGAAAGGCGGCCGACCAGCTCCAGGAGCAGGGGCCGCTCACCGTCATCGGTCTCGGCATTCAGGCGCTCGGGGCCTGGTAGTCCTCGGCGGGCGTGGCCGGCAAGCGCAGCTACTATGAATGCCAGCAGTGCGGCTGCCAGTCGCCGCGCTGGCTGGGGCGGTGCCCCGACTGCGGCACCTGGGGGAGCCTGACCGAGGTCCTCGTCGGGGCCGGCGGGCCTCCCGAGGGGGCCCGCTCTGCGCTCAGGAGCGCCGGGCGGCCGCTGGCGACGGCTCCCGTGCCTCTCGTCCAGGTCGCCGGGGTCGAGAACCGGCGGCTTCGGACCGGCATCAGCGAGTTCGACCGCGTCCTGGGCGGAGGGCTGGTCCCGGGCGCGATGATCCTGGTCGGAGGCGATCCGGGGGTCGGGAAGTCGACCCTCCTGCTCCAAGCCGCGGGCGCCCTGGCCCGGCAGGGGCTTACCGTCCTGTACGCCTCCGGCGAGGAATCCCTGGCCCAGGTGAGCGAGCGGGGCCGCCGGCTCGGCGCCGACGCCCCCGATCTCTACGTCGCCGCGGAAACCTCCCTGGACGCCATCCTGGAGCATATCGCCTCCATCAAGCCGACGGCCGTCGTCGTGGATTCGATCCAGACGACGTGGGACGCCGCCCTGGAATCCGCCGCCGGCAGCCTGAGCCAGGTGCGCCAGGTGGCGGGCCGACTCCTGGAAGTGGCCAAGCACCAGGAAGTGAGCGTCTGGCTCATCGGCCACGTCACCAAGGAGGGCAGCCTGGCGGGACCCAAGGCCCTGGAGCACATCGTGGACACGGTCCTCTCCTTCGAGGGCGACCGCCACCAGGCGTACCGGATCCTCCGGGCCAGCAAGAATCGCTTCGGCCCCACCGACGAGGTCGGCGTCTTCGAGATGCGAGCGGAGGGGCTCACCCCGGTGGAGAACCCCTCCGCCGTGTTCCTGGCGGAGAGAGCGGATGGCGCCCCGGGCTCGGTCGTGGTCGCGACGGTCGAGGGGACGCGCCCCATCCTGGTCGAAGTGCAGGCCCTGGTCACTCCCACGGGGGCGACCATGCCCCGACGGGTGGCGAACGGGCTCGACTTCCAGCGCGTGGCCATGCTCCTAGCGGTTCTGGAGAAGCGTCTCCGCGTGGGGCTCGGCGCCTCGGATGTGTTCCTGAACGTCGCGGGCGGCATGGCCGTCGAGGAGCCGGCGGCCGACCTCGGGGTGGTCGCTGCCGTCCTCTCCAGCGTCCGGAATGTGCCCGTGGAGGCGAGCTGGGCCTTCTTTGGCGAGGTCGGGCTGGGAGGCGAGGTCCGGCGCGTGGCCCAGACGGAGAAGCGCCTTCAGGAGCTGGCGCGACTCGGCTTTGCCCGGGCCTTCACGGCGCCGGCGGGTGCGACGTCGTTGCCGACGGGCATCCCCATCACCGCCGTGCGGCTCTCCCACGTCGGAGAATTGGCCGACCTGATGGTTCCGGGGGGTAAAATGCGCTTTGACTGACTAGTCAATTTTTGCTAATATAGATCGATTTTTCCCTCACAAAGGGGTGCAGCGATGTTCAGCGTCGGCCAAAAGGTCGTCTATCCAACGCATGGCGTGGGGCGGATCGAAGCGATCGAGCAGAAAGAGGTTTCCGGCAGCCGGCAGGCCTTTTACATCCTGCGCATCCTGGGCAATGATATGACCATCATGGTGCCCACCGGGAACGCCGAACGGGTAGGCTTGCGCCAGCTCATCGGGCGGAAGGAAGTCCGCAAGGTGATGGAGATCCTCCGCAAGAAGGATGTGGAGATCTGCCCGAACTGGAACCGCCGCTTCAAGGATAATCTGGAGCGCATCAAGACGGGATCCCTGTACGAAGTCGCCACCGTGCTGCGCAAGCTGGTCCTGTTGCAGAAAGAGCGGAACCTGTCTTTCGGCGAAAAGAAAATGCTGGAGACCGTCCGGCAACTCCTGGTGAGCGAAATCTCCCACGCCGTCGGGATTGACGAGGGCGACGCCCGCTTGATGGTGGATCGGACGATCGCCAAGGCGTAGGCGGCTGTCGGCACGGCCATCCGTCGGGCAGCCGCGCGGGGCGGACCTCGCCGACGCCGGGAGCGGATGTCACCCTCGCTTCTCCACCCGCGACGGAGCGGCGGGTGCCGTCCACTGCGCGTTCCCCTCGGCCGCCTGCCCCACGGGAAGGTTCGTACATTCTTGTGACCAGCCTGAGGTACCCAGGCGCTTTTCTGCAGACCCCTCGTGCCTCCCGGGCCCGGAGGAGGTGATTTCGCGTGTCGGACCCGATGCTGCGCGTGCTGTTCGTGGCGCTTTGCGGGGCCGCGGGGCTCCTCCCGCTGGCGCTTGGGCGCGGAAGCGAGGCGGAGTGGATCTTCGGCGTTCTGGCGGGCCTCCTCTTCGGTCTCTTGGTGGTGGCGCTGGAGTGGCGGCTGCGCCGGATCCCCGGAAAGGCGATCTTGCACGCCCTGTCGGGGCTCGTCGTCGGCCTCCTGGTAGGCCGGGTGGTGTATGCCGCTGTGGCCGCGTTCCTGGTGGCCTTTCCCCCGTTCATCGGGGATTTCGCGGAGACACTCTGTGTCATCGGCGGCGGCTACCTGGGGGCCTTGGTGGCCGTGGACAAAGGGCGCGAGTTCAACTTCGCCGGCTTCATTCGCCTGCTGAAGGAAGAGCCCCGGTCCGAGGGCTATAAACTGCTGGACACGTCGGTGATCATCGATGGCCGCATCGCGGACATCACGGAGACTGGCTTCCTGGAAGGGACATTGGTCATCCCCCAGTTCATCCTGCGCGAGTTGCAGCATATCGCCGATTCCTCCGATCCGCTGAAGCGGAACCGGGGCCGCCGCGGCCTGGACATCCTCCAGAAGATCCAGAAGAAGGTGGAAATCCGCGTCGAGATCAGCGACATGGACTTCCCCGAAATCCGGGAGGTGGACAACAAGCTGGTGGCCATGGCCAAGGCGCTGAACGCGAAGATCGTCACCAACGACTTCAACCTGAACAAGGTGGCGGAGCTGCACGGCGTCGGCGTCCTGAACATCAACGAGCTCACCAACGCCCTGCGACCGGTGGTGCTGCCGGGGGAGGACATGCGGGTCTATGTCCTCAAGGAGGGCAAGGAATACAACCAGGGGATTGCCTACCTGGACGACGGGACGATGGTCGTGGTGGACAACGGACGCCGTCACATCGGCCAGACGATCGACGTGTGCGTCACGTCGGTGCTGCAGACCACGGCCGGGCGCATGATCTTCTCGCGCCTGAAGGAAGAGGCGGAGGCCGCCTGAACCAGCCGAAATCCCAAATCCCAGTCCCCGGGGCCCGCGCGCAGGCGTGGGAGGGTTGCGGTCGCAACGGACCGGGGGCGGGGGGTTTGGGATTTTCCTTGTGGGGGACGTGAGGATGCACGTCACCGCCATCGTGCCGGCGGCCGGGGGTGGGGCCCGGATGGCGGGGGGAGTGCCCAAGCAGTATCTCCCCCTGGCAGGGGTGCCACTCCTCACCCGCACGCTGCAGGCCCTGCGGGCCGCGGAGTGCCTGGACGCCCTCATCCTGGTGGTTCCGCCGGGCCACGAAGAGCGCTGCCGGCGTGAGATCCTGGACCCCTTCGGTCTGTCGGTGGATGCCATGGTCTCGGGGGGCGAGGATCGCCAGGCCTCGGTCTACGCGGGCCTCCTCCACGCCCGCGCGGAGACCGATCTTTTCCTGGTACACGATGGCGCGCGCCCCTTCGTTGCGCCGGCCGTGGTGCGGGCTGCGGTGGTGGCTGGCGGCCGAGTCTGGCGGGGCCGTGGTGGCGGTTCCAGTCACAGACACGATCAAGGTGGCCGACCGGGACGGCTGGCTGGTGGAGACGCCGGAGCGCGGACGGCTCTGGGCAGCCCAGACGCCCCAGGCGTTCCGAGCGGATCTCTTCCGGGAGGCCCACGCCCACGCCCTCCGGGACGGATTCCGCGCCACCGACGACAGCGCCCTGGTGGAGCGACTGGGCCATCCCGTGCGACTGGTCCCCGGATCTTCCGAGAACATCAAGATCACCACGACGGCGGATCTCCTGTTGGCGAACCAGATCCTCACAGAACGAGAAATGACCAATTCCCAACGAAGGAAACGGCGATGAGTCTCATCCATCGGTTACCGGTCATCGGTCACTGGTCATTGCCGTGATGCGGGTGGGCGTGGGCCTCGACATGCACCGGCTGGTCCCGGGGCGCCCCCTGATCCTGGGGGGCGTTGCCATTCCTTTCGAGCGGGGACTGGAAGGAGATTCGGACGCCGATGTACTGACCCACGCCATCCTGGATGCCCTCCTGGGCGCGGCCGGCGAGGGGGACATCGGGACGCATTTCGGGGTGGGGTGCCCCGAGACGCAAGGCATTTCCAGCCTGGTCCTCCTGGAACAGGTGGTGACCTTGATCGCCGCCAAGGGGTATCACCCGAGCAACGTGGATGCCACCGTGATCGCCGAGGCCCCACGGATCGGCCCCCATATCCCGGCCATGCGAAAGCGCCTGGCCGCGGTCCTGCAGATTGCGGCTGACCGGGTGAATGTGAAGGGCACGACGGCGAAGGGCCTGGGATGGCTGGGAGCGGGCGATGGCATCGCGACGATCGCGGTCGCCTGCGTGGCACCTGCGCCCACCGGCCGGCCGGCCGTTTCGTCCCACCGGGCGCGACGGGTCCGTGAGAGGCGGTAGCCGGATCCGGCCCCGGGCCTCCCGCATTGCCGCCGGGTAAGGCCCGTTCCGAGGAAAGCCTTGAGCCGCCATGATCACCCAGCGTAAGCGCTGGGTACCCGGGTCGCCAAGGGTATGATGTTCCGATCTCTGCAACGAAGAACGCAAACCTCGGTTCGCAGAGCCTTGAGAAGTCTTATTCTTCTTCTTCCTCAAGGAGCTACTTTGGTCTTGGCGTTCTTGTCCCGCCGGTGGCGGGATTGGCGGTTGATGATCGATAAGGGAACCCGATGGTGCTCAGGCTCTACAACACGCTGACCCAGACGCCGGAACCGTTCGAGCCCCTGATCCCGGGGCAGGTGCGGATGTACACGTGCGGCGTCACCGTCTACGACCTGTGCCACATCGGCCACGCGCGCTCCGCGCTGGTGTTCGACGTGATCCGGCGATACCTCGAGTACTCGGGCTACCGGGTGACCTTCGTCCGGAACTTCACCGACGTCGATGACAAGATCATTGACCGGGCCCGAGACATCGGCATCCCGTGGGATGACCTGGCCCGCCGCTACATCGACGCGTTTCACCAGGACATGGACACCCTGGGGCTCCGGCGGGGAGACATCGAGCCCAAGGCCACCGATCACGTCTCCGACATGATTCGCATCATTCAACTGCTGGAGCAGCGGGGGTTGGCCTACGCCGTGGGGGGTGACGTCTATTATTCCGTCCGCCGATTCCCCGAATACGGGAAACTCTCCCACCGCAGCCTCGAGGACCTCCGAGCCGGAGCCCGGATCGAGGTGGACGAGCGCAAGCGGGATCCTTTGGACTTCGCGCTGTGGAAAGCATCGCGGCCGGGCGAGCCGACCTGGGACAGCCCCTGGGGGCCGGGTCGGCCCGGCTGGCACATCGAGTGCTCGGCCATGGCGTTTAAGTACCTCGGGGAGTCCTTCGACATCCACGCGGGAGGAGAGGATCTGATCTTTCCCCATCACGAGAATGAGATCGCCCAGTCGGAGGGCGCCACGGGCAAGCCACTGGCCCGATACTGGCTGCACAACGGGTTCGTCACGGTCAATGGGGAGAAGATGGCCAAGTCCCTGGGAAACTTCGTCACCATCCGGGACGCCCTAGGCCGCGTCAGCCCCGAGGCGCTGAAGCTCCTGCTGCTGTCCACGAATTACCGCGGGCCGCTGGACTACTCCGAGTCGGCCGTGCACGAGAAGGCCAGGGCCCTCACCGGCATCCAGGATTTCCTGCGGGCCGTGAGCCGTCTTGAGGCGGGCGTTTCTCCCCTCGAACCCAACGAGGCATCGGCCGCGGGGCCGGCCCGGGAGGACCTCCACCCCGCCGAGGTGGCGTTTCGCGCGGCCATGGATGATGACTTCAACACGGCCCGGGCGACCGGGGTGCTGTTCGACCTTGTGCGGGAGGGGAACCGGCTCCTGCACGAGGCGGAGCGGGGCGCGGGCGCGACGACTTCGGTCCTCCTGGCCCTGCGGGAGACGGCCGCGCTCCTGCGCGACCTCGGGGGGGTGCTGGGCCTCAGCCTGGGTGAGGGCGGTGCGGTGGTGGCGTCCTACGGTTCCGTGCGCCTCACCCGGGAGGCGACGGCGGCCGTTCTGGAGTTGGAGTCCCTGCTGCCGGGTGGAGTGCCGCGCCCCCCCGATCTGGAGAGGCGGCTCACGGCGCTGGTCCAGGAACTCCTGGCCCACCGCGAGGCCGCGCGGAGGGCCAGGGCCTGGGCGGCGGCCGACGGCATCCGCCAGGTGCTCGCCGCAAGCGGTTTCCGCCTGGAAGATACCAAGACCGCGACCCACGTCGTGTCGGAGTTCGCGGAGGCCCTGAGGCTCCCCGCCATCGCCGTGACGCTGGTCAAAGAGTGAAGGCCTTGACGCGCCGACCGGCCGCCGTGCCCGAAACGGAGATCCTGGCGGGTCCCCACGTCGTCCTGGAGGCGTTGCGCGCCGGTCGGCGGAGCCTCCGGCGGGTGTGGTTGGCGCGGGCGGAGCGAGGCGGGATGAGCGAGGTCATCCGGGGGCTCGCCCGGGAGCGCGGGGTTCCAGTGGAGGTCCGACTGCGAGCGGACCTGGATCGCCTGGTCAAAGGGGTGCCCCACCAAGGGGTTGCGGCGGAGGCAGGGCCGTTTCCCTACGTGGAGGCAGAGGACATCCTGACGAGGGCCGTCGGCGCGCACGAGGCAGCATTCCTCGTCGTCCTGGACGGCATCCAGGATCCGCAGAATCTGGGGGCCATTCTTCGGACCGCCGAGGCGGCGGGTGCGCACGGCCTGATCCTGCCGCGGGACAGGGCGGTCGGCGTGACGCCGGGGGCGGTCCGGGCCTCGGCGGGTGCCACGGAACATCTCCCGGTGGCCCGAGTCACCAACCTGGCAGCCTTCCTGGAGTGGATCAAGGGGCAAGGCGTGTGGGTCGTGGGCGCCGACCCTACGGGTGAACGCCTCCTGTACAGCGCAGAGTTGACGGGACCGCTGGCACTGGTGATCGGGGCAGAGGGGCGGGGATTGCGGCCCCTGGTCAGGAGCCGGTGCGATGTCCAGGTGCGAATTCCTCTGTCGGGAGGGGTGGCCTCTTTGAATGCGTCCTGCGCCGCCGCGGTCTGCATCTTCGAGGTCATCCGGCAGCGACAGATGGCACGAAGGGGTTCGGGTTGACAAAAATCGAATACAGTGGTTACAATGGGTAGTTAGCAGAAGTTGGATTAGTCGTTCAGAGAGTTGTAAGTCTGCCTAAAGAATTCTCTTGTGCCCCGGGACGGGCTAAATTATAATATTCGTTTGTCTGCTGGCGTAGCTCAGCAGGTAGAGCAGCTGATTTGTAATCAGCCGGTCGGGGGTTCGATTCCCTCCGCCAGCTCCAGCCTGCGGAAGCTTGTCCATCGGCTTCGATCAACAGCGAGTGGATCCGAAAAGGTCCGGGGAGATACCCAAGCGGCCAAAGGGGGCAGACTGTAAATCTGTTGGCTCATGCCTTCGGAGGTTCGAATCCTCCTCTCCCCACCAGCCACGGCTGGGGTGTTTGGCATCTGGGGCGGCCTCGACGTCGCCTTGTCCCTGGCACGGACGCCCCTCGCCTTCCGCCGGCTCCGAGGCCGGTGAAAGGCACAGGCTATGACGCAGGCGGGAATAGCTCAGCTGGCTAGAGCGCGAGCCTTCCAAGCTCGGGGTCGCGGGTTCGAATCCCGTTTCCCGCTCCACGGGGTGTTCCCCTTCGACGGGCAATAATCCGCGTAAGAGGGTCTGGCAGGATCCATGCCTTCCCTGAGCCCTGGCGGAGCAGGGTGCTGGCAACTCGTCCTGTGTGTCGTGCTCATGTGGGGAGCAGCCATCCCTGTCGAGGCTGCCAACCCCGAGGCAGACCATCTGAACCAGAGGGCCGTGGCCCTCACCGGTCAGGGCCAGTACGAAGAGGCGGCCGCGCTCTTCATGCAGGCCCTGCGGCTGAGCCCGAATGACGGGGTGATCCGTCGGAACTTCTCCGGGTTGCGAACCCGGTGGGGGCATCAGTTTCTGCGGGCGGGCTCGCTGGATCAGGCGCAAGGGCAGTACCAGGCCGCCCTGGACCTCAACCCGGACGAGATGGCGGCCATGCTCGACCTGGGGGATGTCCAGCTCCGGCGGCGCGAGCCGCGGATGGCAGCGGAGACCTACCGCCGGGCCGTGAGGCTGGATCCGGGGAATCCCGATGCCTACGTTCGGCTGGGGGAGGCGTACTATCACCAGGGCGACCTGACGGCGGCCCTCTCGGAATGGGAGCGGGCCCTCACCCTGCGGCCCGGCGATGCCGAGCTCCGCAAGCGGATCCAGGAGGTCGGCAACGAGGCCCGCGTGCAGAGCGGCTATCGTGCCCGGGAAAGCCAGCACTTCACGGTCGTCTACGAGGGCCAGCGGCGCGAGGACATCGGGCAGGAGCTTCTGCGGATCCTGGAACGGGCGTACGCGGATGTCGGGTACGAGCTGGGGGCCTACCCACCCTCCGAAGTGCAAGTGGTTTTTTACTCCGACGCGGACTTTCGGGACGCCACGGGGCTGCCGGCGGCCTTGGTCGGCGGCGGATTCTCCCATCTGCTGGATGGGAAGATCCGGATCGCGCTGAAGGGCCTGTCGCCGGGCGATCCGTGGCTCAGGGCGGTCCTGTACCACGAGTACACGCACGCGCTGATCTACGCCATCACGCGCGGGAATAACCCGCCGCGCTGGGTGCACGAGGGACTGGCAGTCCAGATGGAGCGGCAGCGAGCGCCCGAGTTCAAGCAGGAGGCGATCCGGCGGACGCGGGGTGGGGTCCTGCCGACGCTGGAGCAGTCGCCGTATACGCATGGATCGGTGGCGATCGGCTACCTGTGATGGACCGGTACGGGATGAGCGGGATCCAGCAGCTCCTGCGGCGGATGAGAGAGGGGCGACCGTTCGCCCAGGCGTTCCAAGAGACGTTCCGGATGGACGTGGCCGCGTTGCAGCAGAATCTCCGGGACCTTTTGGTCCGCGGCAACTGATACCAGAGGACGGACGGCCCACGTAGCTCAGTTGGCAGAGCGCGTCCTTGGTAAGGACGAGGTCACCAGTTCAATCCTGGTCGTGGGCTCCAGCGACATTCAGGATTCGCCGGGAAGACACGGCTGGAGGGCGCCGGCATGGCCAAAGCGAAGTTCGAGCGGACGAAGGAGCACATGAACATCGGGACCATCGGCCACATCGACCACGGGAAGACCACCCTCACCGCGGCGATCACCAAGGCCCTGGGCTTCAAGAACCCGAAGGTGACCTTCGTCCCCTTCGACCAGATCGACAAGGCCCCCGAGGAGCGGGAGCGGGGCATCACCATCGCCATCGCCCACGTGGAGTACGAGACGGAGAAGCGCCACTACGCCCACGTGGACTGCCCGGGCCACGCCGACTACATCAAGAACATGATCACCGGGGCGGCCCAGATGGACGGGGCCATCCTGGTGGTGGCCGCCTCGGAAGGGCCCATGCCCCAGACCCGGGAGCACATCCTGCTGGCCCGCCAGGTCGGGGTCCCCTCCATGGTGGTCTTCCTGAACAAGGTGGACATGGTGGACGACCCCGAGCTCATGGAGCTGGTCGAGCTGGAGATCCGGGAGCTCCTGACCCAGTACAAGTTCCCCGGGGACCAGATCCCCATCGTGAAGGGCTCCGCCCTGAAGGCCCTCCAGTCGGCCAGCACCGACCCCAAGGCCCCCGAGTACGCCTGCATCTACGAGCTCATGGACGCCGTGGACCGGTACTTCCCCACCCCCAAGCGGGAGATCGACAAGCCCTTCCTCATGCCCGTGGAGGACGTCTTCACCATCTCCGGCCGGGGCACCGTGGTCACCGGCCGGGTGGAGCGCGGCGTGGTCAAGGTCGGCGAGGAGGTGGAGATCATCGGCCTCCGGGAGACCCAGAAGACGGTCTGCACCGGGGTGGAGATGTTCCGGAAGCTCCTCGACCAGGGGCAGGCCGGGGACAACATCGGGGTGCTCCTGCGGGGGATCAAGCGCGAGGAGGTGGAGCGGGGCCAGGTCGTGGCGAAGCCGGCCTCCATCACCCCCCACACGAAGTTCCAGGCCGAGGCCTACGTCCTCACCAAGGAGGAGGGCGGCCGGCACACCCCCTTCTTCGACGGCTACCGCCCCCAGTTCTACTTCCGGACCACGGACGTCACCGGGGTGGTCCGCCTCCCCGAGGGGACCGAGATGGTCATGCCCGGGGACAACGTGCGCGTCACGGTGGAGCTCATCCAGCCCATCGCCATGGAGAAGGAGCTCCGCTTCGCCATCCGGGAGGGCGGCCGCACCGTGGGCGCGGGCGTGGTGAGCGAGGTGGTGGCGTAGCCCAAGAATCCCCGCGGGCGGGCCGAGGAGAAGCGAGGCGACCATGAGAGAGATCATTACCCTGGCGTGTGGGGAGTGCAAGCGCCGGAACTACTCCACCACCAAGAACAAACGGAACACCACCGATCGGCTGGAACTCTCGAAGTACTGTCGCTGGTGCCGCAAACACACGGTCCACCGGGAAACGAAATGACCAATTCCCAATGGGGGGCGCGCCGCCGTCATTGGTCATTGGGAATTAGGCCTATGCACTTCACTCAACCAACCCCAACATCATGGGGTCAAGTCAGCAGGTGGCCCACAAGGTCTTGGGATAGGTGGCGTCAAGTACATAGGCCTGTTGGGAATTTGATGATTCCCGCAATTGTTCGCGAACATGCTCGCGAATAATTCGGAGTTAGGCCTGTAGCTCTAACGGGAGAGCAGCGGACTCCAAATCCGCGGGTTGGGGGTTCGAATCCCTCCAGGCCTGCCATGAAGAACCGACGGCGATAGCGACAGGGACAGGGAAGAAATCGGATTGGGATCGGGACAGGAATCGCTGTCGGATATTGCTGTCCCTGTCGGAGTGCGGAGACGGAGCACATGGGGCAGATGACGGCAGTCGCGGAACGGGTGCAGGAGTGGAAAGAGACGACGGTCCGTTTCCTCCGAGAGGTCCGGGTGGAGATGAAGAAGGTGACCTGGCCTCAACGGAAAGAGATCATCGGCTCCACGGTCGTTGTCATCGTGGCCAGCTTCCTGGTGTCCTTTTTCCTGGGGGCCGTGGACCTGATCCTGCAGAAAGTGCTGGGATTCATCGTCAAGTGACATCCGCTGGCGGACGTTAGGACGAATCATGGGTGACGAAGAGAGACAGGCCGTGGTGACGCCTCCCGGGGAACCGGAGGAAGTCGCAGCCCCATTGGACGTCGAGGCCCAGGCCGCCGGGGTTGTGGAGACGGGTGAGGCCGCGGCGCCCGAGGTGGCGCCGGAGGCGGTGAAGCCGCTCCCACCCTATCACCAGTGGTACGTGATCCACACCTACTCGGGGTTCGAGAATAAGGTGAAGCAGAGCATCGAGCAGCGGGTTGCGGCGCTGGGGATGGGCGATGTCGTCTCCCAGGTGCTGATCCCGACCGAGACGGTGGTGGAGCTGAAGAAGGGGAAGCGGCGGGAGACCTCCCGCAAGTTCTTCCCGGGGTACGTGCTCGTCCGCATGGACATGTCGGACGACCTCTGGTACCTGATCAAGAACACGCCGAAGGTGACCGGGTTCGTCGGTCCCGGCGTGCGGCCGACGCCGATCCCCGAAGACCAGGTCAAGGCCATCATCCAGCAGGTGGTGACCGGGGCGGAGCGGCCGAAGCACAAGGTGCTGTTCACCCGCGGGGAGAGCGTCCGGGTCGTCGACGGGCCGTTCTCCAACTTCACCGGGGTGGTGGACGAGGTGAAGCCGGACAAGGGACGCCTCAAGGTCATGGTGAGCATCTTCGGTCGCCCCACGCCGGTGGACCTGGAGTTCCTGCAGGTGGAGCGGGTCTGACCGAGAAAGGTCGCGAAATGTCGAATGTCGAACACGGAATGTCGAATGACGAACGTTGAGGCTGAGCCTTCCGCAAACCGCAATCCTTTGCCATTCGTCATTCGGAATTCGACGTTCGTTATTCCTTTGTGATTTCAGCTGCATCGGGTGGGGGATGTGAGGAGCGCCCATGGCCAAGAAGGTTGTCGCCCAGGTGAAACTGCAGGTCCCGGCGGGGAAGGCGAACCCCTCGCCGCCGGTGGGGCCGGCCCTGGGGCAGCACGGCGTCAACATCATGGAGTTCTGCAAGACCTTCAACGCGCAGACCCAGGCGCAGGAGGGGCTGACGATCCCGGTGGTGATCACCGTCTACTCAGACCGCTCCTTCACCTTCATCACCAAGACGCCGCCGGCGGCGATCCTCCTGAAGCAGGCGGCGGCCATTGCCCAGGGATCCAAGGAGCCGAACCGGGTCAAGGTAGGCAAGGTCACTCGCAAGCAGGTCGAGGAGATCGCCCGGACCAAGATGCCCGACCTGAACGCCACGTCGCTGGAGGCGGCGATGAAGATCATCGAGGGGACGGCCCGCAGCGTGGGCATCGAGGTCACCGGTTAGCGAGCCGAGAGCCGAGAGGGGACGGCGGCTGACCTCACCCGTCGTCCGGCATCTGCGAAGGAGGGAGCCAACTATGGCGAAAGTCGGCAAGCGATACGCGAAGGCCGCCGAGGCCGTCGGCCAGGCCGCGGGAAAGAACGGCGGGCTGGAACTGGCCAAGGCTGTCGAGGTGGCCAAGGCGGCCGCCACGGCCAAGTTCGATGAGACCATGGAGATGGCGGTGCGCCTGGGGGTGGACCCCAAACACGCCGACCAGATGGTCCGGGGCACCGTGGTGCTGCCCCACGGGACCGGGAAGAAGGTGCGCGTCCTGGTCTTCGCCAAAGGGGAGAAGGAGCGGGAGGCCAGGGAGGCAGGTGCCGATTTCGTCGGGGCTGAGGACCTAGTGGAGAAGATTCAGGGCGGCTGGGTGGACTTCGAGCGCGCCATTGCCACGCCGGACGTGATGGGCCAGGTGGGCCGCCTGGGGAAGGTCCTGGGACCCCGCGGGCTCATGCCCAATCCGAAGACCGGCACCGTCACCTTCGAGGTGGGGAAGGCCGTGCGGGAGTTCAAGGGAGGCAAGATCGAGTTCCGGGTGGAGAAGGCCGGCATCATCCACGTCCCCTTCGGCAAGGCCTCCTTCGGGGTCTCGCAGCTCACGGAAAATGCCATGGTGATCCTGGAGGCTCTACTCAGGGCCAAGCCCGCCGCCAGCAAGGGCCGCTACCTGCAGGGGATCTCGATCTCGTCCACCATGGGTCCCGGCGTCCGCGTAGATGTCAACGCGGTCCAGGCAGCCGTCAAGGTCTAATCGAACAGGAGGGAGCTGTGGGGCGGACGGACAAGGCAACCACCATCGCGGAGCTCCGCGAGAAGCTGGGCGCCGCGCGCAGCGCGGTGTTCACCGATTTCCGGGGCCTCAGCGTCGCCGAGATCACAGAACTCCGGACCCTCCTCCGCAAGAGTGCGGTGGAGTACACGGTCGTCAAGAACACCCTGGCCAAGATCGCCGTGAAGGACACGGACCTGGCCGGACTGGCAGCGTACCTCGAAGGCCCCACGGCCATCGCCATCAGCCGGGGGGACCCGGTGGCCGCGTCCCGGGTCCTGTCCACCTGGAGCAGGACCCGGCCGACCTTCGCGGTCAAGGGGGGCATCGTCGAAGGGCAGCTCGTGGGCCCGGCCGACATCGCCGCCCTGGCCGACCTGCCGCCCCGCGAGGTGCTCCTGGCGCGTGTGGCCGGGGCGTTCCAGGGGCCGCTGCAGGCCCTGGCGAACGTCCTGGCGGGGCCGGTGCGGGCGCTGGCGTGCGCCCTGGATCAGGTGCGGGCACAGAAGGAGAAGTCCGAGTAGCCGTGGGAAGCCCTCGTGGCTGTTCCCTGATGCCGCGTGAACACATCCGAATGAGGAGGTCGCAATGGCCAAGGTGACGGTAGAGGACGTGCTGGATTCCATCGATGCCTGGACGGTCTTGGATCTGAGCAAGCTCGTCAAGGGGATCGAGGAGAAGTACGGGGTTTCCGCGGCGGCGCCCGCGGTCATGGCGGTCGGAGCGCCGGCGGCCGGAACTGGCGCGGCCGCGAAGCCGGCCGAAGAGCAGACGGAATTCACCGTCGTCCTGGCCGGCGTGGGCGAGAAGAAGATCCACGTCATCAAGGAGGTGCGGGCCATCACGGGGCTCGGCCTCAAGGAGGCCAAGGACCTGGTGGATGGCGCCCCCAACCCGGTCAAGGAGGGCATCTCCAAGTCCGAGGCGGAAGAAATCAAGAAGAAGCTTGAGCAGGCCGGGGCAACCGTTGAACTCAAGTAGCGAGGGATAGCGCGCATGGCCGTCGTGAAGAAAGCCGGTGTCGAGGATCGGACCAGTTTCGCCAAGATCCGCGAGATCATCGGGATTCCGAACCTGATCGAGATCCAGCAGCGGTCCTACGAGCAGTTCCTCCAGACGCGGACTCCGCCGCAGGAGCGCGGGGACTCCGGGCTCCAGGGGGTGTTCACCAGCATCTTCCCCATCGCCGATTACAACAACTCCGCCTCCCTGGAGTTCGTCCGGTACGAGTTCGGCGATCCCAAGTACACCGCCGAGGAGTGCCGCGAGAAGGGGATGACCTACTCGGTGCCCCTCAAGGTCACCCTCCGGCTGGTGGTGTGGGACAAGCAAACGGGCAGCGAGGCGCGGAGCATCCGCGACATCAAGGAGCAGGAGGTCTACCTGGGCGAGATGCCCCTCATGACCGAGCACGGGACCTTCATCATCAACGGGACCGAGCGGGTCGTGGTGAGCCAGCTGCATCGCTCGCCGGGGGTGTTCTTCGATCACGACAGCGGTAGCACCCACAGCAGCGGTAAGACCCTCTACTCCGCCCGCCTCATCCCCTACCGGGGGTCGTGGCTGGAGTTCGAGTTCGACGCCAACGACGTCCTCCACGTGCGGGTGGACCGCCGGCGGAAGCTCCTCGTGACGATCCTGCTCCGGGCCATCGGCTACCACAGCAACGAGGAGATCCTGAGGCTCTTCTACGAGCGGGATACCCTGCACCTCGCCAAGCGGGACGTCCTCCTCGACGTGAGCGCCCCCGGCGCCATGGGGTACAGGGCGGCTCGCGAGGTCGCCGAGGGCAAGGAGACGATCCTGGCGGCGGGCAAGCGCCTCCACCGCACCGGGCTGAAGCGCTGCCAGGCCCTCAAGATCAAGCAGGTGGCGGTCAACCGCGAGGACGTGGCGGGACGGTTTTTGGCCCGCGACGTGGTGAATCCGCGGACGGGCGAGGTCCTGGGCGAGTGCGGCGGCGAGGTGACGAGCGAGCTGCTCGACCGCCTGCAGGAGCGCGGGGTGGAGTCGTTCCAAGTCCTCTCGGGTCCGGACAACCGCGAGCTGTTCGAGATCCGCGAGACGCTCCTGAAAGACACCACGCGGGGGACCGATGAGGCCCTGGTGGAGATCTACCGGCGCATGCGGCCTGGCGATCCCCCGACCCTGGAGAGCACCAAGGCCCTCCTGGAGAACATCTTCTTCAACCCCCGCCGCTATGACCTGTCCAAGGTGGGCCGGTTGAAGATGAACAAGAAGCTCACGCAGGAGGTGCCCCTGGAGGAGCGGGTCCTGCGCAAAGAGGACATCGTCGAGGTAATCCGCTACCTCGTCAAGGCCAGGCGGGGCGAGGGCCAGGTGGACGACATCGACCATCTGGGGAACCGGCGCGTGCGGGCCGCGGGGGAGCTTCTGGAGGACCAGTTCCGCATCGGGCTGGCCCGGATGGAGCGGGCGGTCCGCGAGCGGATGAGCACCCAGGAACTGGAGACGCTCATGCCGCACGACCTGGTGAACGCCAAGCCGGTGTCGGCGGCCCTAAAAGAGTTCTTCGGCTCCTCCCAGCTTTCCCAGTTCATGGACCAGACCAACCCCCTGGCCGAGCTCACCCACAAGCGGCGCCTGTCGGCCCTGGGCCCAGGCGGCCTCTCGCGGGAGCGGGCCGGGTTCGAGGTCCGGGACGTGCATCCGACGCACTACGGGCGCATGTGCCCCATCGAGACGCCGGAGGGCCCCAACGTGGGCCTCATCGCGTCGCTGTCCACCTACGCCCGGGTGAACGACTTCGGGTTCATCGAGACCCCCTACCGCAAGGTGCGGGACGGCCGCGTGTCGGACGAGATCGAGTACCTCACGGCCGACGAGGAGGAGCGGCACACCATCGCGCAGGCCAACGCCGAGCTGGACGCGCGCAACCGGTTCGCGAGCGAGCGCGTCTCGGCGCGGGTGATGGGCAACTTCGTCATGGTGTCGCCCGACCAGATCGAGTACATGGACGTCTCCCCCAAGCAGTTGGTGGGGATCTCCACGTCCCTCATTCCGTTCCTGGAGCACGACGACGCCAACCGGGCCCTGATGGGGGCCAACATGCAGCGCCAGGCGGTGCCGCTGCTTCGGCCCACGGCGCCGCTGGTCGGGACCGGCATGGAGTTCGTGGCAGCCAAGGACTCGGGGGCCGTGGTGGTGGCCAAGCGGGGCGGTATCGTGGAGGCGGTCTCCGCCGACCGGATCATCGTGCGCGCCGACCCCAAGGAATCGCGCTCCGACGGGCAGGACAACGGCTCGGGGGTGGAAATCTACACCCTGTTGAAATTCAAGCGGAGCAACCAGAACACCTGCATCACGCAGAAGCCCATCGTCAGGAAGGGCCAGACGGTGGTCCAGGGCCAGGTGATCGCCGACGGCCCCGCCACCCAGGAGGGCGAGCTGGCGTTGGGCCAGAACGTCCTGGTGGCCTTCATGCCCTGGGGCGGCTACAACTTCGAGGACGCCATCCTCATCAGCGAGCGGCTGGTGAAGGACGACCGGTACACCTCGATCCACATCGAGGAGTTCGAGATCGAGGCCCGGGATACCAAGCTGGGCAAGGAGGAGATCACCCGCGACATCCCCAACGTGGGCGAGGAGGCCCTGAAGGACCTGGACGAGAGCGGGATCATCCGCATCGGGGCCGAAGTCAAGCCGGGCGACATCCTGGTGGGCAAGGTGACCCCCAAGGGGGAGACCGTGCTCACCCCGGAGGAGCGGCTGCTGCGGGCCATCTTCGGCGAGAAGGCCGAGGACGTGCGGGACGCCTCCCTCACCGTGCCGCCGGGCATCAGCGGGACGGTGGTGGACGTCAAGGTCCTCTCCCGCAGGGGGGTGGAGAAGGACGAGCGGGCCAAAACCATCGAGGACGAGGAGGTGGCCCGCCTCCGCAAGGACTTCGAGGACGAGATCCAGATCATCGCCGCCGAGCGGGACGCCAAGATCCGGGCCCTCCTCGAGGACCGGATCGTGGGCAAGGACGTGCGGGCGAAGGGGGGCCGCAAGGTCATCGTCCCCAAGCGCCACAAGCTGACGGCCGAGGTCCTGGCGGACCTGTCCACCGAGGACATGGTGGAGGTGGCGCTTCACCTGGACGAGGAGGCGGCCACCGAGGTTTCGCGCCTGGCGGAAACCGCCGAGAACCAGATCCACGTCCTGGAGACCCTTCTGGACGAGCGCATCGGCCGCGTGAAGCGGGGGGACGAGCTGGCCCCCGGCGTCTTCAAGCTGGTCAAGGTCTTCGTGGCCATGAAGCGCAAGCTGTCGGTGGGCGACAAGATCGCCGGGCGGCACGGCAACAAGGGGGTCATCGCCAAGACCCTGCCCGAGGAGGACATGCCCTATCTCCCGGACGGGACGCCGGTGGAGGTGGTCCTGAACCCCCTGGGTGTTCCCTCGCGCATGAACGTGGGACAGATCCTGGAGACTCACCTGGGCTGGGCGGCCCACGCCCTGGGGCTCCGGGTGGCATCGCCCGTCTTCGACGGGGCGGCCGAGAAGGACATCAAGGCCCTGCTCAAAAGGGCCAAGCTCCCGGCCTCGGGGAAGACGGTCCTCTACGACGGGCGGACGGGGAAGCCGTTCCACCAGGAGGTGGCGGTGGGTTACATCTATCTCATGAAGCTGGCCCACCTGGTAGACGACAAGATCCACGCGCGCTCCATCGGCCCCTACTCGCTGGTGACGCAACAGCCCCTGGGCGGCAAGGCCCAGTTCGGCGGCCAGCGCTTCGGGGAGATGGAGGTCTGGGCCCTGGAGGCCTACGGCGCCGCCCACACGCTGCAGGAGATCCTCACCGTCAAGTCCGACGACGTGATCGGCCGGACCAAGATGTACGAATCCATCGTCAAGGGCGAGAACGCCCTGGAGCCCGGCCTGCCCGAGTCCTTCAACGTGCTGGTGAAGGAGCTGCAGAGCCTGGCCCTGGATGTGGAGCTGGTGAAGGAATAGCAGCAAGACCTCAGCGGCTCATAGCTCATCGCTGATGGCTGAACGCTAACGGCTTTCGCATAAAGGAGTGCACCTTGGAGAAGTTCTTCGGGTTCTTCGACGAGAAGCCCATCGACCCTACCAGCTTCCGGGCCATCCGCATCGGGTTGGCCTCGCCGGAGAAGATCCGGGGCTGGTCCCACGGCGAGGTGAAGAAGCCCGAGACCATCAATTATCGGACGTTCAAGCCCGAGCGGGACGGGCTGTTCTGCGCCAAGATCTTCGGCCCGACCAAGGACTGGGAGTGCAACTGCGGCAAGTACAAGGGGATCAAGCACAACGGGGTCATCTGCGACAAGTGCGGGGTGGAGGTCATCCGGTCCAAGGCGCGGCGCCAGCGGCTGGGGCACATCGAGCTGGCCTCGCCGGTGGTGCACATCTGGTTCTTCAAGTCCATTCCGAGCCGGATCGGCTACCTTCTGGACATGTCCCTGCGGGATCTGGAGAAGATCCTGTACTTCGAGGAGTACGTGGTCCTCGACCCGGGCAAGACGCCCCTCACGGTCAGGCAGGTCCTCTCCGAGGAGCAGTATCGGAAGGCGACGGAGGAGTACGGCGATTCCTTCCGGGCCGGCATGGGGGCGGAGGCCATCCGGGAAATCCTGAAGAAGATCAACGTGCCGGAGCTGGCCAACCAGCTGCGGGCGCGCATGACCAAGGAGACGTCGCAGCAGAACCGCAAGAAGATCACCAAGCGCCTCAGGATCGTGGAGGCCTTCCTCAACTCGGGCAACAAGCCGGAGTGGATGATCCTGGAGGTGGTCCCGGTCCTGCCGCCGGAACTGCGCCCCCTGGTCCCGCTGGATGGGGGCCGCTTCGCCACCTCGGACTTGAACGACCTGTACCGGCGGGTGATCAACCGGAACAACCGGCTGAAGCGCCTCATGGAGCTGCGCGCCCCCGACATCATCATCCGGAACGAGAAGCGGATGCTCCAGGAGGCGGTGGACGCCCTCTTCGACAACGGGCGCCGCGGCCGGGCGCTGAAGGGGCAGAACAACCGGCCGCTCAAGTCGCTCTCCGACATGCTCAAGGGGAAACAGGGCCGCTTCCGCCAGAACCTCCTGGGCAAGCGGGTGGACTACTCGGGCCGCTCGGTCATCGTGGTGGGGCCGGAGCTGAAGTTCCACCAGTGCGGCCTGCCCAAGAAGATGGCCCTGGAGCTGTTCAAGCCCTTCATCTTCCGCAAGCTCCTGCGGGACGACGAGCACGTCGCCACCATCAAGAGCGCCAAGAAGATGGTCGAGCGGGGCCGCCCCGAGGTCTGGGATGCCCTGGAGCACGTGATCCAGGAGCACCCGGTGATGCTGAACCGGGCGCCCACGCTGCACCGGCTGGGGATCCAGGCGTTCGAGCCCATGCTGGTGGAGGGCGAGGCGATCAAGATCCATCCGCTGGTCTGCGCCGCCTTCAACGCGGACTTCGACGGCGACCAGATGGCGGTGCACGTGCCCCTGTCGCCCGAGGCGCAGCTCGAGGCGCGCCTCCTGATGTGGGCGCCCTACAACGTGCTGTCGCCCGCCAACGGGACGCCCGTGGCGGCCCCCAGCCAGGACATCGTCATCGGCTGCTACTACCTCACCCGGGAGAAGCCCGGGCAGAAAGGCGAGGGGATGACCTTCGCCGACATGGACGAGGTCCGGGCCGCCTACGACGCCGACGAGGTGGGGCTCCTGGCCAAGATCAAGATGCGCTGGAACGGGGAACGGATCGAGACCACGGTGGGCCGTGTCCTCTTCAACGAGATCCTCCCGGCCCAGGCTGCGCTTCATCAACCAGGAGATGAACAAGCGCGAGCTGACGCGGCTGGTCTCCCAGTGCTACTACCTGCAGGGCAACAGCGAGGCGGTGAAGCTCCTGGACGCCCTGAAGGACCTGGGCTTCCGCTACGCCACGCTGGCCGGGATCTCCATCGGGGTGGACGACCTGCACATCCCGGCCAGCAAGGAGGGGATCATCGGCGAGGCCACCCGCGAGGTGGTCAAGGTGGAGAAGGAGTACCAGGACGGCCTGATCACCAAGGGCGAGCGGTACAACAAGATCATCGACATCTGGACCCACGTGACGGAGCGGGTCTCGGATGAGATGTTCAAGGAGTTCGAGAAGCATGAGCAGGGGGAATTCAACCCGGTGTTCATGATGGCCGACTCGGGGGCGCGGGGCAGCCGCCAGCAGATCCGGCAGTTGGCCGGGATGCGCGGGCTCATGGCCAAGCCCTCGGGGGAGATCATCGAGACCCCGATCACTGCCAACTTCCGGGAGGGGCTCACCGTCCTCCAGTACTTCATCTCGACCCACGGGGCGCGAAAGGGTCTGGCGGACACGGCCCTCAAGACCGCCGACTCGGGGTACCTCACGCGGCGGCTCGTGGACGTGGCCCAGGACATGATCGTGACCGAATTGGACTGCGGCACCCCCAACGGCATTTGGGTCACGCCACTCATCGAGGGAGGCGAGATCATCCAACCCCTCCGGGACCGCATCCTGGGGCGCGTGCCGCTGGAGGACGTGACGGATCCCTTCACGGGAGAGTCCATGGCCCGCGCCAACGAGGAGATTGTCGAACTCCTGGCCAGCAAGATCGAGAACGCCGGCATCGATCGGATGCGGATCCGTTCGGTGCTCACCTGCGAGGCTCGACGCGGGTGCTGCGTCAAGTGCTACGGCCGCAACCTGGCCACGGGGCGCCTGGTGGAGTTGGGGGAGGCGGTGGGGGTCCTCGCCGCCCAGTCCATCGGCGAGCCCGGGACGCAGCTCACCATGCGCACCTTCCACATCGGCGGCACGGCCACGCTCCGGGGCACGGAACAGACCCAGCACGAGAGCAAGGCGCCCGGGACCGTCCGATTCCAGAACCTCCGGACGGTCAAGGTCGCCAGCGGCGACCTGGTGGTCATGAACCGGAACGGCACCCTCGCCATCGTGGACGAGAGGGGCCGGAGCAAGGACACCTACCAGCCGGTCTACGGCGCCCGCCTGAAGGTCGAGGACGGTCAACACATTGCATTGGGACAGGTGCTGGTGGAGTGGGATCCCTTCACCACCTCCATCCTGACGGAGCACACGGGAACGGTCCATTTCCGGGACGTGATCGACGGGACGACCATGAAGGAGGAGGTGGACGAGGTCACCGGGCTCTCCCAGAATGTCATCGTCGAGCACGGGAGCAAGGAGGAGCTGCAGCCGCGCATCTCCATCAAGGACGGCGGCGGGGCCACGGTGTTCAAGTCCCAGCTCCCGGTGGGGGCGCACCTCATGGTGACGGACGGCCAGACCGTGTCTGCGGGGGACGTGCTCGCCAAGATCCCGCGCGAGACGACCAAGACCAAGGACATCACCGGCGGCCTCCCCCGGGTGGCGGAGCTGTTCGAGGCTCGGAAGCCCAAGGACCCCGCCATCATCTCCGAGATCGACGGCCGGGTGGAGTTCGCCGGCACCGTGAAGGGCCTGCGCAAGATCGTCATCCGCGGCGAGGCGGGCGACGCCAAGGAGTACCTGATCCCCCGGGGCAAGCACGTGACCGTCCTGGAAGGGGATGAGGTCAAGGCGGGCGATCCTCTCATGGACGGACCGAGGGATCCGCACGACATCCTGCACGTCAAGGGTGTGGGGGAGCTGCAGAAGTACCTGGTGAACGAGGTCCAGGAGGTCTACCGTCTCCAGGGCGTGAACATCAATGACAAGCACATCGAGGTCATCGTCCGCCAGATGCTGCGGCGCGTGCGGATCGAGGGCGTGGGGGGCACCAACTTCCTGATAGGGGAGCACGTGGACAAGGTCCTCTTCGAGGAGGAGAACCGGCGGGTGCGCGCGGCCGGCCGCGAGGCGGCCACGGCCGAGCCCATGCTCCTGGGGATCACCAAGGCGTCTCTCAGCACCGACAGTTTCATCTCGGCAGCCTCGTTCCAGGAGACGACGAAGGTGCTCACCGAGGCCAGCATCAACGGCGCCCGGGACGAGCTGCGCGGGCTGAAGGAGAACGTGATCATGGGCCGCCTGGTCCCGGCGGGCACGGGCATGCGGTGGTACCGTGAGACCCGCATCGCCACCCCCGAAGTGCCGGCGCCGCGGCCGGAGGAGGCGGAGGTGGCCGCGCACCAGGAGGCGGCGGCCGAGATCCTGCAGGCCATGGATGTCACGCTGTCGTAAGGGTCGAAGGGTGCCAGAATCCCCTTGACAATTAAGGGGCGACCGCTTAGACTGCCCGGGTTTCGCTGGCCAAAACGGAAACGGACACATGCCGACGATCACACAACTCGTCCGCCTCGGGCGGAAGCAGATTCACAAGAAAGAGAAGGCCCCCGCCCTGCAGGCCTGCCCCCAGAAGCGGGGGGTGTGCGTTCGTGTCTATACCACGACGCCCAAGAAGCCCAACTCGGCCCTGCGCAAAGTCGCCCGCGTCCGGCTGACCAACGGGATCGAGGTCACCACCTACATCCCCGGGGTCGGCCACAACCTGCAGGAGCATTCCATCGTGCTCATCCGGGGCGGCCGCGTGAAGGATCTGCCGGGGGTCCGTTACCATATAATCCGCGGCGCACTGGACACCGCGGGGGTGACGGATCGGAGGCAGGGACGCTCCCTGTACGGAGCCAAGCGACCCAAGGCTAGCTAAAGGAACCGGCACGGGCAAGCCCGGGGCACATCCGGGCTTCCGTGCCGGTTTTCTTCTCTGCCCCCGCCTGTGGCGGGGCGGGGCGGCGAGAGCGAGGAGTCGAGGATGCCGAGGCGCAAGGTTGCCGAAAAACGGGATGTCCTGCCGGACCCCGTGTACGGGCACAAGCTGGTGACCAAGTTCGTGAACTCGATGATGGCGAAGGGCAAGCGGAGCACCGCCGAGCGGATCTTCTACGAGGCCATGCGCGTCATCGAGGAGCGGACCAAGATGGACGCGCAGAAGCTCTTCAAGCAGGCGGTGGACAACGTGAAGCCGGTGCTGGAGGTGAAGTCGCGCCGTGTGGGCGGCGCCACCTACCAGGTCCCGGTGGAGGTGCGGGCGGAGCGCCGCACCTCGCTGGCGTTGCGCTGGATCATCGGCTTCGCCCACAACCGCACCGAGAAGACGATGGAGGAGCGACTGGCGGCGGAGCTGATCGAGGCGGCCAACAATCGGGGCGCCTCGGTGAAGAAGCGGGAAGATACGCATAAAATGGCGGAGGCCAACAAGGCCTTCGCCCACTACCGCTGGTAACTACGCTGGGGGACCTTCGGCGCTGGCGGGGCGCCTCGGTGAAGAAGCGGGAAGACACCCACAAGATGGCCGAGGCGAATAAGGCCTTCGCGCACTATCGATGGTAGGCCCCGCCGAAGGCGGGGTGGGGTAAGGCGACGTGGTTGAGACGTATTCGCTGGAGCGCACTCGGAATATCGGCATCATGGCCCACATCGATGCCGGCAAGACCACTACGACCGAGCGGATCCTCTACTACACGGGGAAGACGCACAAGATCGGCGAGGTGGACGAGGGCTCCACAGAGATGGACTGGATGGAGCAGGAGAAGGAGCGCGGGATCACCATCACCGCTGCGGCCACGACCTGCTACTGGAACGACCACCGGATCAACATCATCGACACCCCCGGGCACGTGGACTTCACCGTAGAGGTGGAGCGCTCCCTGCGGATCCTGGACGGGGCCATCGCCGTCTTCGACGCCGTGGCGGGGGTGGAGCCGCAGTCCGAGACCGTCTGGCGCCAGGCGGACAAGTACCGCGTCCCGCGCCTCTGCTTCATCAACAAGATGGACCGGACGGGGGCCGACTTCGACCGGTCGGTGGCCATGATCGCCGAGCGGCTGGGGGCCAACCCGGTCTGCGTCCAGCTCCCCTACGGCAAGGAAGACCGGCTGAAGGGCGTCATCGACGTCATCAAGATGAAGGCCATCGTCTGGGAGGAGGAGACGCTGGGGGCCGCCTTCCACGAGGAAGAGATCCCGGCCACCCTGCGGGAGGCCGCCCGGCGCGCCCGGGAGAGGCTGCTGGAGGCCGTGGCGGAGCAGGACGAGCAGCTCATGCACAAGTACCTGGAGGGGGAGGCCTTGACACCCGAGGAGATCCAGGCCGCGCTTCGGCGGGCCACCCTTCGGCTCGCGGCCGTGCCGGTGTTGTGCGGGGCTTCCTTCAAGAACAAGGGCGTGCAGCCGCTCCTCGACGCCGTGGTGGACTACCTCCCCTCCCCGCTGGATTTGCCCCCGGTGGAGGGGAAGAACCCCAAGACGGGGCAGACCGAACAGCGCCGGGCGGATGAGCGGGAACCCTTTTCCGCCCTGGTCTTCAAGATCATGGCGGATCCGTACGTGGGGCAGCTGGCCTACTTCCGGGTCTACTCGGGGGCCATGGACTCCGGGTCCTACATCTTCAACTCGACCCGGGGGGCCAAGGAGCGGATCGGCCGGCTCCTCCGGATGCACGCCAACAAGCGGGAGGAGATCAAGCGGGTGGCGGCGGGCGACATCGTGGCCGCGGTGGGCCTCCGCAACGCCAAGACGGGGGACACCTTGTGCCTGGAGAGCCGGTCCCTCGTGCTGGAGGCCATCGAGTTCCCCGAGCCGGTGATCTCCGTGGCCATCGAGCCCAAGACCAAGGAGGGCCAGGAGCGGCTGTCCCTGGCCCTGGCGGCCCTGGCCAACGAGGACCCCACCTTCCGGACGACCACCGACGAGGAGATGGGGCAGACCATCATCTCGGGCATGGGGGAGTTGCACCTGGAGATCATCGTGGACCGCCTCCTGCGGGAATTCAAGGTGGAAGCCAACGTGGGCAAGCCCCAGGTGGCCTACCGGGAGACGGTCACCGCGTCGGTGTCGGCCGAGGGGCGCTTCATCCGCCAGACGGGCGGCCGCGGCCAGTACGGACACGTGAAGATCCAGCTCGAGCCCTTCCCCGGGGGTGGCTTCGAGTTCGTCAACAAGATCGTGGGCGGGACGATCCCCAAGGATTACATCCCGGCCGTGGAGAAGGGCGTCAAGGAGGCCATGGAGGGCGGCGTCCTGGCGGGCTACCCGCTGGTGGATGCCCGAGTGATCCTCACCGACGGATCCTACCATGAGGTGGACTCGTCCGAGATGGCCTTCAAGATCGCCGGGTCCATGGCCTTTAAGGACGGGGCCCGGCGGGCCAAGCCGATCCTGCTGGAGCCCCTCATGCGCTTTGACATCATCGTTCCAGAGGAGTTTCTGGGACAGGTGATCGGGGACCTGAATTCGCGGCGCGGGCGCGTCCTGGAGATCGAGGCCCGGCCGGCGGCGCAGGTGATTCGGTGCGAGGTGCCGCTGGCGGAGCTGTTCGGGTACGCCACCGATCTCCGGTCCGCCACCCAGGGGCGGGCCAGCCATTCCCCACTCCAGTTCGCCCGGTACGAGGCGGTGCCGGTGCAGATCGCCGAGGAGATCATCGCCCGGATGGGCGGTCGCGCAGTAGCGTAGGCACCCGGTACGCCCCGCCGCCCGGGTACCCAGCACAGACGCTGGGTGCGGGCGCGGGGTGGCCAGCAGGGGGCCCGCCTTAGCGGGGCCCCGTCAGAGGGAGAGTTCCATGGCCAAAGCGAAGTTCGAGCGGACGAAGGAGCACATGAACATCGGGACCATCGGCCACATCGACCACGGGAAGACCACCCTCACCGCGGCGATCACCAAGGCCCTGGGCTTCAAGAACCCGAAGGTGACCTTCGTCCCCTTCGACCAGATCGACAAGGCCCCCGAGGAGCGGGAGCGGGGCATCACCATCGCCATCGCCCACGTGGAGTACGAGACGGAGAAGCGCCACTACGCCCACGTGGACTGCCCGGGCCACGCCGACTACATCAAGAACATGATCACCGGGGCGGCCCAGATGGACGGGGCCATCCTGGTGGTGGCCGCCTCGGAAGGGCCCATGCCCCAGACCCGGGAGCACATCCTGCTGGCCCGCCAGGTCGGGGTCCCCTCCATGGTGGTCTTCCTGAACAAGGTGGACATGGTGGACGACCCCGAGCTCATGGAGCTGGTCGAGCTGGAGATCCGGGAGCTCCTGACCCAGTACAAGTTCCCCGGGGACCAGATCCCCATCGTGAAGGGCTCCGCCCTGAAGGCCCTCCAGTCGGCCAGCACCGACCCCAAGGCCCCCGAGTACGCCTGCATCTACGAGCTCATGGACGCCGTGGACCGGTACTTCCCCACCCCCAAGCGGGAGATCGACAAGCCCTTCCTCATGCCCGTGGAGGACGTCTTCACCATCTCCGGCCGGGGCACCGTGGTCACCGGCCGGGTGGAGCGCGGCGTGGTCAAGGTCGGCGAGGAGGTGGAGATCATCGGCCTCCGGGAGACCCAGAAGACGGTCTGCACCGGGGTGGAGATGTTCCGGAAGCTCCTCGACCAGGGGCAGGCCGGGGACAACATCGGGGTGCTCCTGCGGGGGATCAAGCGCGAGGAGGTGGAGCGGGGCCAGGTCGTGGCGAAGCCGGCCTCCATCACCCCCCACACGAAGTTCCAGGCCGAGGCCTACGTCCTCACCAAGGAGGAGGGCGGCCGGCACACCCCCTTCTTCGACGGCTACCGCCCCCAGTTCTACTTCCGGACCACGGACGTCACCGGGGTGGTCCGCCTCCCCGAGGGGACCGAGATGGTCATGCCCGGGGACAACGTGCGCGTCACGGTGGAGCTCATCCAGCCCATCGCCATGGAGAAGGAGCTCCGCTTCGCCATCCGGGAGGGCGGCCGCACCGTGGGCGCGGGCGTGGTGAGCGAGGTGGTGGCGTAGCGGGACGGCCGGCGCTTTGCAGCTCGCGCCGGCGGCCGGGGAACGACTGAGGAGCTGCGGGCGACGTTCTGGACGGGAACAGGCTGAGACGAGCGGGCAGGTCGGCTGCCGGATACCGGAATGGAAAATCAGAAGATCCGCATCAAGCTCAAGGCGTACGATCACCGGCTCCTGGACCAGGCGGTGAAGGATATCGTGGGGACGGTGCAGCGCTCCGGCGCCCTGATCTCCGGCCCCGTGCCCCTGCCCACCAAGATCAGCCGGTACACGGTACTCCGCTCGCCGCACGTGGATAAGAAATCCCGGGAGCAGTTCGAGATCCGCACCCACGTGCGCATGATGGACATCGTGCAGCCCACCCCGCAGACGGTGGACCAGCTCATGCGGCTGGACCTGCCGGCCGGGGTGGACGTGGAAATCAAACTCTGAGCCGGCGAGTACGACGATGGCGATCGGACTGTTGGGACGCAAGGTGGGGATGACCCAGGTCTTCGAGGGGGACGGGAAGGCCGTGGCCGTCACGGTCATCCAGGCGGGACCGTGCCCCGTGATCCAGAAGAAGACCGCGGATCGGGACGGGTACGAGGCGATCCAGATCGGCTTCGGCGCCGAGGCGAAGGCGGCGCGCCTCACACGCCCCGTTCGGGGCCACTTCGACAAGGTTCAGGTGCCTTACCAGCGCCACCTCGGGGAGATCCGGTTGCGCGGGGGCGAGGGGGAATTCCAGGTCGGGCAGGTCCTGACGGTGGCCCTGTTCGCGGCGGGGGATCGGGTGCGGGTCACGGGCATCACTAAGGGCCGCGGCTTCCAGGGCGGTGTGAAGCGGTGGAACTACCGAGGCGGTCCCACGACCCACGGGTCCATGTTCCACCGGGCCCCTGGCTCCATCGGGGCATCCTCCTACCCCTCGCGGGTCTTCCGCGGACATCACATGCCGGGCCACATGGGGGCGGTCCAGCAGACTGTGCGTGGCCTCCGCGTGGTTGCGGTGGATCCAGAGAAGAATCTGCTGCTCGTCCTGGGAGCGATCCCGGGTCCGACGGGCGGCCTGCTGACGATCCGCAAGGGCAAATGAGAGCCCCGCACCAGCGGGGATAAGGCATCCCCCGGACGCGGGGGGCAAAAACGATGGCGACAAGCGTGGACGTGGTCAACGCGAACAATGAGAAGGTGGACAGCCTGGAGCTGCCCGAAGCGATCTTCGGCGCTCCGCTGAAGTCGCACCTCTTGCACGACGTCGTCCGGATGCAGTTGGCGAACCGCCGACAGGGCACCGCGGACACCAAGGGGCGCTCCGATGTCTCCGGGGGCGGGAAAAAACCCTGGAAGCAGAAGGGGACGGGCCGGGCCCGGGCCGGGACGAACCGCTCGCCGCTGTGGCGGCACGGCGGGACCACCTTCGGGCCCCATCCGCGGGAGTACGGGTTCCGGGTCCCCAAGGCGGTGCGCCGCCAGGCGCTGTGCGGGGCCCTCACCGCCAAGGCGCAAGCGGGCGCCATCCGCTTGCTGGAGTCGCTCAGCCTCGAGAAGCCGAGCACCAAGGCCATGCGGAGCCTGCTCCAGGGCGTGGGAGCCCGGGGGAAGGCGCTGGTGGTCCTGCCCGGGCGGGACGAGGTGGTGGAGAAGTCGGTGCGGAACCTCCCCGAGGTTCGCGTCCTCACCGTCCAGGGGCTGAACGTCTACGACATCCTGAGGGCGGATACCCTGATCATGACGCCGGAGGGCATCCACACGCTCCGGGAGGTGCTGGCAGCATGAGAGGACCACACCAGGCGGTGCTGAAGCCGCTCCTGACCGAGAAGGGGACGCGCCTGAAGGAGGAGGGGAACCAGTATCTCTTCCGGGTGGCGAAGACGGCCAACAAGGTGGAGATCAAGCAGGCCATCGAGCAACTCTTCAAGGTCACCGTCCTGGAGGTCCGCACGGCCCGGGTGCGGGGGAAGGTCAAGCGACTGGGCCGCTTCCAGGGCCGGAGGCCGGACTGGAAGAAGGCCATCGCCACGTTGAAGGAAGGGGACTCGATCGAGCTGTACGAGGGCGCGTAGCCGATTGACGATTGCTGATTGATGATTGTGGATTGTTGAGGGACGGGCAACGATGCCGGTAAGAAAATACCGACCCACATCGCCGGGGCGCCGATTCCAGAGCGTCTCCACCTTCGAGGAGGTCACCAAGCGGACCCCCGAGAAGTCCCTCTTGGTGCCGCTGCGAAAGACCGGGGGGCGCAACGTCGTGGGGCGCATCACCTGTCGGCACCACGGGGGCGGGCACAAGCGGATGTACCGGCTGATCGACTTCCGGCGGGAGAAGCACAACATCCCGGCCCGGGTCGCCGCCATCGAGTACGATCCGAACCGGTCCTCGCGGATCGCGCTCCTGCACTACGCCGACGGGGAGAAGCGCTACATCCTGGCGCCCCTAGGACTCAACGTGGGGGATCAGGTGATGTCCGGCCCCGATGCGGAGGTCCGGGTGGGCAACGCGTTGCCCCTTCGGAACATCCCCGTCGGCGTGACGGTGCACAATGTCGAGCTCCAGCCGGGCAAGGGGGCCCAGCTCGTGCGGACGGCCGGCGCCACGGCACAGTTCGTGGCCAAGGAGGGGGAGCACGGCCTCCTCCGGTTGCCCTCGGGGGAGATGCGCAAGGTGCGGCTCACGTGCATGGCCACCATCGGTCAGGTGGGCAACCTGGACCACGAGAACGTCTCCATCGGCAAAGCAGGGCGCTCTCGCTGGCTGGGGATCCGCCCCTCCGTCCGGGGTGTGGCCATGAACCCCCACGATCATCCGCTGGGCGGCGGCGAGGGGAAGAGCTCCGGCGGCCGCCACCCCTGCAGTCCCTGGGGGAAGCTCGAGGGAAAGACCCGGGCGAAGGGTAAGCTCTCCGACCGCTACATCGTCAAGCGGCGGAAGTAGTCCCGCTGGCAGCGGGACAGGGCAGGGAGGTCACGTGTCGCGATCGCTGAAGAAGGGGCCCTACGTCGATCCGAAGCTCGTGAAGAAGATCGAGGCCCTGAACCGGGCGAGGGAGAAGAAGGTCTTCAGGACCTGGTCTCGCCGGTCCACCATCGTGCCCGAGTTCATCGGCCACACCCTGGCGATCCACAACGGGAAGAAGTTCATCCCGGTGTATATCACGGAGAACATGGTCGGCCACAAGCTGGGTGAGTTCTCCCCCACCCGCACGTTCCGCGGGCACGGGGCCCATACCGCCAAGTCCACCGCGCTGAAGTAGTGCCGCGGGCCGGAAGTCGGAGGCTGGAGGCCCAGGCGGGCTCCGGCGCTCGAGGGATCGCAGCCGAGGCTGAGAGATGGCAGAGGCGAGAGCAGTCGCACGGTTCGTCCGGGTGCCGCCGCGCAAAGCGCGGCTGGTGGCGGACCTGATCCGGGGCCGGGACGTGAACAGCGCCCTGGTCCAGGTGCAGGTGGCCAAGCGGCAGGCGGCGCGGGTGGTGGAAAAGGTGCTGCGCTCGGCCATGGCCAACGCCACCCAGAATCATGGGGTGCACGACGTGGATCGGCTGGTGGTGGCGGAGGCCTTCGTGAACGAGGGTCCAACGGCCAAGCGCATCCAGCCCCGGGCCATGGGGCGGGCCTTCCGGATCCGGAAGCGGACGAGCCACATCACCATCGTCCTGCGGGAGCGGGAATAAGGAGGTCGGCGTGGGACAGAAGACGCACCCCCTAGGGTTCCGCCTGGGGATCATCAAGACGTGGCGATCCCGGTGGTTCGCGGGGAAGAATTATGCCGAGCTGCTCCACGAGGACCTGCGGCTGCGCCGGTACATCAAGGAGCGGCTGTACCACTCGGGGGTCTCGCGGATCGAGATCGAGCGGAAGGCGGACCAACTGCGGGTCATCATTCATACCGCCCGACCGGGGATCATCATCGGAAAGAAGGGGTCCGAGGTCGAGAAGCTGCGGGGAGAACTCTCCCGGATGACCAAGAAGGAGGTCCGCTTGGACATCGAGGAGGTGCGCAAGGCTGAGCTGGATGCGCAGCTCGTGGCCGAGCAGATCGCCCAGCAGCTTGAGCGGCGGGTGGCCTTCCGCCGGGCCATGAAGAAGGCGGTCCAGTCCGCCCTCCGGCTCGGCGCCCAGGGGGTCAAGGTGGCCTGCGCCGGGCGGCTGGCCGGCGCCGAGATCGCGCGCTCCGAATGGTACCGGGAGGGCCGGGTCCCGCTGCACACGCTGCGGGCGGACATCGATTTCGGGATGACCACGGCCAGGACCACCTACGGGGCCATCGGCGTGAAGGCCTGGGTCTGCCACGGCGAGGTGCTGCCGGAAACGTTGGGCGTGGAGAGCAAGCCGCCGGAGCGCCTGCGGGAGCTTCGGACCCCGTCGGATCGCCCGCGCCGCCCCCGGGGGGCCGGTGCCCCGGCGCCCCGAAGGTAACTGACCGGACGCGGAGCCACGCATGCTAGTTCCCAAGCGCGTGAAGTTCAGGAAGCAGCAGCGGGGCCGTCGGGCGGGCATCGCCACCCGCGGCAGCACGCTGGCCTTCGGCCAGTACGGCCTCAAGGCCGTGGAAACCGCATGGATCACGAACCGGCAGATCGAGGCGGCCCGCCGGGCCATGACCCACTACGTCAAGCGGGGCGGCAAGGTCTGGATCCGCATCTTCCCGGATAAGCCGATTACGGCCAAGCCGGCCGAGACCCGCATGGGCAAGGGGAAGGGCGCGCCGGTGGGCTGGGTTGCCGTGGTGAAGCCGGGGCGGATCCTCTACGAGATGGAGGGTATCCCGGAGGCGGAGGCGAAGGAGGCCATGCGCCTGGCGGCCATGAAGCTGCCCATCGCCACGCGCTTCGTCTCGCGGAAGGCCTTGGGGGTGACGGGCGGATGAAGTACAGCGAGCTGAACGACCTGACCCGGGAGGAGCTGCGCCAGAAGGAGACCGAGCTGCGGGACGAGCTGTTCAAGCTGCGCTTCCGCCAGGCCACGACGCAGTTGGAGAATCCCATGCGGATCCGGGAGATCCGCCGCGACATCGCGCGGATCCAGACGGCGCAGCGCGCCCTCGCGGCGACGACGCCGGCCGCGGAGGCGAGTCACGCGCCCGCCAAGGGAGGATCCTAGGATGGCGCCCACTCCGGCAGACGAGCGCAACCAGCGCCAGATGGTCGTCGGGACCGTCGTGAGCGACAAGATGCAGAAGACCGTGGTGGTCGAGATCGCCCGGTTGGTGCGCCACCACGGATACAGCAAGATGGTCCGGCGCAAGACCCGGGTGAAGGCCCATGACGAAGCCAGCGCCAGCCGCGAGGGCGATACGGTCCGCCTGATGGAGACCCGCCCCCTCTCCAAGGACAAGCGGTGGCGGGTGGTCGAGGTGCTGGAGCGGGCGGACTAGGTCTCCCGCAGGCCGTCCGTCCTCCCCGGGGAAGCGCGGGGCGAGGCAGCCAGGGAAAGAGCAGGGTTCACCAATGATCGGCCTTCGAACGATCCTGGATGTCGCCGACAACTCCGGGGCCAAGCGCATCTCGCTGATCAAGGTCCTGGGGGGCTCGGCCAAGCGGTATGCCCGAATAGGGGATGTCATCGTCGCCAACGTGAAGGAGGCGATCCCCGAGGGCGCGGTGAAGAAGGGGGCGGTCGTCAAGGCCGTGGTGGTGCGGACGGTGAAGGAGCAGCGGCGCGCCGACGGGACCTACATCAAGTTCGACCGGAACGCCGCCGTCCTCATCAACGAGCACAACGATCCGGTGGGGACCCGCATCTTCGGGCCGGTGGCCCGCGAGCTTCGCGAGGCCAGGTTCATGAAGATCATCTCCCTGGCGCCCGAGGTCATCTGACCGACGCCTGGGCGGTTCTCACTTTTCACCTTTCACGTTTCACGAGGTTTTCCATGGGTGTCGGGCACCGGCTGGCGGTCAAGAAGAACGATCAGATCGAGGTGATCGCGGGCAAGGACAAAGGGAAACGGGGCAAGGTCCTGCGCGTGCTCCCCAAGCTGGACAAGGTCCTGGTGGAGAAGATCAACTTCGTGAAGCGCCACACGAAGCCGGGCCGGATCGGCCAGCAGGGGGGCATCGTGGAGCGGGAGAATCCGCTGCACGTCAGCAACGTTCAGCTGGTGTGCGGCAAGTGCGACCGGCCGGTCCGGGTCGGCCGCACGGAACTGGCGGACGGGCGCACGGTGCGAGTCTGCCGCGAGTGCGGCGAGACAATGGATTAAACCATGGCGGACAAGGCAGAGCGCAAGGCCCGCGCCCAGCGGGCACCCGAAGGGGCGGCCCAGGCGGCCAAGGCGGGCAAGGGGGAGCGAGCGGCCAAGGGGAAGCCCGAAGCCGCCCCGGCGCCGCAGGTCCCCCGCGTCCCCGCGCGGCTCCGGGAACGCTACCGGACCGAGATCGTTTCGAGCCTAATGAAGGAGTTCAGCTACAGGAACCGGATGCAGGTCCCGGAGGTCACGAAGGTCGTCATCAACATGGGCCTGGGGGAGGCGGTGGGCAACGTCAAGGTCATCGACGCGGCCGTGGAGGAGCTGTCGGCCATCACCGGCCAGAAGCCCGTGGTCACCCGGGCCCGGAAGTCCGAGGCCGCCTTCAAGCTCCGGGCGGGCATGCCCATCGGCTGCAAGGTGACCCTCCGGGGCGAGCGGATGTACGAGTTCCTGGACCGGCTGCTCTCCGTGGCCCTGCCGCGCATCCGTGACTTCCGAGGGGTGCCGACCAAGTCTTTCGACGGCCGGGGCAACTACGCCCTGGGGATTCGGGAGCAGCTCATCTTTCCCGAGATCCGCTACGACAAGGTGGAGGCGACGCGGGGGATGGACGTCTGCATCGAGACCTCGGCGCAGACCGACGAGGAGGCCCGGGCCCTGCTCACGCACCTCGGGTTTCCCTTCCGCAAGTAGGCGAGAGGTGCCATGGCCAAAACGTGTCTGATCCTCAAGCAGCAGCGGGCACCCAAGTTCTCGGCGCGCCGCTACAACCGGTGCCGGATCTGCGGGCGCCCGCGCGGCTACCTGCGGAAGTTCCAGATGTGCCGCATCTGCTTCCGCAACCTGGCCCTGCGGGGTGAGATTCCCGGCGTCATCAAGGCCTCCTGGTAGCCCCGCGGTGCGGGGTGATCCCAGGGCGGGTCGAGATCCGACGCCCGCGGGGCGTCGGTGGAGTCGCGCATGTCAATGACGGACCCGATCGCGGATATGCTGACCCGGATCCGGAACGCCAACCAGGGGCTCCTGGACAGGGTGGACATCCCGGCCTCCCGGTTCAAGGTCGAGATCGCCAAGATCCTGAAGGCCGAGGGGTTCATCCGGGCCTACAAGCTGATCGACGACAACAAGCAGGGCACCCTGCGCGTCTACTTGAAGCTCGGACCGGGCAACGAGCGGGTCATCCTCGGCCTCCGACGGGTGAGCCGGCCGGGCCTCCGGGTCTACCGCAAGGCCGCCCAGATCCCCAACGTGATGAGCGGGATGGGGGTGGCGATCATGTCCACGTCCCAGGGCCTCATGACCGGGAAGACGGCCCGGCAGCGGTCGCTGGGCGGCGAGGTCCTGTGTTACGTCTGGTAAGAGCCTGACGGCCGCGGGGCAGGGAAGAGAAGAAGCTATGTCACGCATCGGCAAGCTCCCGATCACGATCCCGGACAAGGTGAGCGTGGAGGTGCACGACCACACGGTCACGGTGAACGGGCCGAAGGGCACGCTCACCATGACGGCGCACCCCGTCATCGACGTCCAGGTGAAGGATCGGCAGGTCATCTGCGGGCGGCCGTCGGACGCGAAGGCCCACAAGGCCCTCCACGGTCTCACCCGCAGCCTCATCGCCAACATGGTGGAGGGGGTGACCAAGGGGTTCGAGCGGAAGCTGGAGCTGGTGGGCGTCGGGTACCGGGCTTCGTTGCTGGGCCAGAACGTGAACATGTCCCTGGGGTACTCCCACCCCATCGTTTTCCCCGTACCGCCTGGCATCAAGATCGAGGTCAAAGACCAAACCCAGCTCACGGTGAGCGGCATGGACAAGCAGCTGGTCGGCGCCGTGGCCGCCAAGCTGCGGAGCTTCCGGCCACCCGAACCCTACAAGGGCAAGGGCGTGAAGTACGCCGAGGAGCGGATCCGGCGCAAGGCCGGGAAGACCGGGGCCAAGTAGCACAACGATCGGCGGCCCCGCCTGCGGCGGGGCCGGGATAGGATCCAGGCGTGGCATCGGTTTCGGAGAAACGAGAAGCGCGGCAGCGGCGGCATATCCGGGTTCGGCGGGTGGTGCGGGGAACAGCCGAGCGCCCCCGCCTGTGCGTCTTCAAGAGTGCCCGCCACATCTATGCCCAGATCATCGACGACGAGGGTGGCCGCACGCTGGTGGCCGCCTCGACGCTGTCCAAGGAGTTGCCGAAATCGGGTGACCACGTCAAGAAGGCCGAGGCGGCCAAGGCTGTGGGGACCCTGGTGGCGGAAAAGGCACTGGCCAGCGGGATTCAGGCGGTGGTGTTCGATCGGGGCGGCTACCCGTTCCACGGGCGGGTCAGGGCCCTGGCGACCGCGGCCCGAGACAGGGGGTTACAGTTCTGATGGGCGCACGAATGGTCCAGCGCATCAATGCCGAGGGGCTGCGCCTCATGGAGCGCGTGGTCCACATCAACCGGGTGGCCAAGGTGGTCAAGGGCGGGCGCCGGTTCAGCTTCAGCGCTCTGGTGGTCGTGGGCGACCAGGCAGGCCACGTGGGGATGGGTCTGGGAAAGGCCAATGAGGTTCCCGAGGCCATCCGCAAGGGCATCGATGAGGCTAAGAAGAGCCTGATCAAGGTGACGCTCAGGGAGAGCACCATCCCGCATGAGATCCTGGGTGTCTACGGGGCCGGCCGCGTCCTGCTCAAGCCCGCCTCGCCCGGGACCGGCATCGTGGCGGGCGGCGCAGCCCGGAAGGTGCTTGAGGTGGTCGGCGTGCGGGATGTCCTGTCCAAGTCGTTGGGCTCCGACAATTCCCACAACGTGGTGAAGGCGACCCTGGCGGGCCTGCAGGGGCTGCGCTCCTCCGAGGAGGTGGCGCGGGTTCGGGGTCGAGAAGGCGGGGTCCCCGTGGCCGCCGGACCGGCGGAACCGACACCGGCCGCGGCCGCGGTGGTAGCGGCCGTCACTGAAGGAGCCGCGTCGTGAGCGGACAGCTCAAGATCACACTCCGGCGCAGCCGGATCGGGAGCAGCCCCAGGCAGCGCGCGGTGCTGCGCGGGCTCGGGCTCCGCCGCATCAATTCCAGCGTCCTACGACCGGACGATCCCGCCATCCGCGGCATGGTGACCAAGGTGATCCACCTGGTAGAGGTGGAGGAAGTGCCCGGCGAGAGCCGGGAGGCATGAGGGGTGAGGCGGACAGGACCATGAAGCTCCATGAGTTGAGGCGGCCGGCGAATTCCCGCACCCGACGCAAGATCGTGGGACGCGGCCCCGGCTCGGGCCACGGGCAGACCTCGGGGCGCGGGGAGAAGGGGCAGAAGGCGCGCTCCGGTGGAAGCAGCAAACCCTGGTTCGAGGGCGGCCAGCTGCCGCTGCACCGCCGCATCCCCAAGCGCGGCTTCACCAACCTCTTCCGGAGGGAGTACGTCGATCCTGAACGTGAAAGACCTGGAACGCTTCGAGGCGGGTGCATCGGTCAGCCCGGCCACCTTGGCCGAAGCGGGCCTGGTGCGGACCGCGGGCACCCCCGTCAAGATCCTGGGAGAGGGGAGTCTCAGCAAGGCCCTGACGGTGTCGGCCCATCGATTCTCGAAGAGCGCAGCGGAGAAGATCCGGGCGGCGGGCGGCACCCTCGAGGTCATCGCCGGCGTGATCGAGCAGTTCCGCAATATCTTCCGCGTCCCCGAGCTGAAGCGGCGGATACTCTTCACCTGCCTGCTGCTCATCGTGTATCGCATCGGGGCGCACGTTCCCACGCCTGGCATCGATGCCCACGCCCTGGCGCTCTTCTTCCAGCGGCAGGCAGGGCAACCTCCTGGGCTTCTTCGATCTGTTCTCGGGCGGGGCCCTGCGGCGCCTGTCGGTGTTCGCCCTGGGCATCATGCCGTACATCTCCGCCTCCATCATCCTCCAGCTCTTGGCGGTGGTGGTCCCCACCCTGGAGAGGCTGCAGAAGGAGGGAGAGGCAGGGACGGAAGAAGATCACCCAGTACACCCGGTTCGGCACGGTGGGCCTCGCGGCCATCCAGGGGCTGGGGATCGCGGTGGGCCTGGAGAGCATGCAGATCGAGCGGGGCCACGGTGGTCCCGCACCCCGGCTGGGCCTTCCGCCTGATGACGACGATCACGCTCACCGGCGGGACGATCTTCCTCATGTGGCTGGGGGAGCAGATCAGCGAGCGGGGCATCGGGAACGGCATCTCGCTCCTGATTTTCGCGGGGATCATCGTCCGGATGCCCGAGGCGATCGTCGCCTCCTGGACGCTCATCACCCAGGGGGAGATGAATCCGCTCATCTTCCTGGCGCTCGTGGCTTTGATGGTGGCTGGTGGTGGCCGGGGTCATCATCATGACGCTGGGCCAGCGCCGGATCCCGGTCCAGTACGCGAAGCGGGTGGTGGGTCGGCGGGTGTACGGCGGGCAGAGCACCCACCTCCCCCTGCGGGTGAACACGGCGGGGGTGATCCCGGTCATTTTCGCTGCTCCATCATCGCCTTCCCGGCGACCATCGCCCAGTTCGTCAAGCACCCGTGGGCCCAGACTGTCCAGTCGTGGCTCCGGTTCGGTGGGGTGCCCTACACGCTCATCTATGGGGCCGGGATCATCTTCTTCACCTACTTTTACACTGCCATCATCTTCAACCCGACCGACGTGGCGGACAACATGAAGAAGTACGGCGGCTACATCCCGGGCATCCGCCCGGGGAGCAAGACCGCCGAGTTCATCGAGCGGATCCTGGACCGGATCACGCTGGTGGGCGCCCTGTACCTGGCCGGCATCTCGATCCTCCCGGAGATCCTGATCACCCAGATGAACGTCCCGTTCTACTTCGGGGGCACGTCGCTTTTGATCGTGGTGGGTGTCGGCGCTGGACACGGTTCAGCAGGTGGAGTCCCACCTCCTGATGCGGCACTACGAGGGCTTCCTCAAGAAGGCGAAGGTCCGGGGGCGGATCTCGTAACGGAGAGCCGAGCCTGAGCCGAGAGAGGGGCGAGGGTGGGGGGATGCGACTGCTGCTGCTGGGGCCGCCGGGCGCCGGGAAGGGGACGCAGGCCAAGTTGCTGGTGGAGCGCCTCGGCATCCCGCAGATCTCCACCGGAGATATGCTGCGGGCGGCGGCCAAGGCAGGCACCCCGCTGGGCCAGGAGGCGAAGCAGTACATGGACCGCGGGGCCCTGGTCCCGGACGAGGTGATCAACCAGCTGGTGCGAGAGCGCGTGCAGCAGCCCGATTGCGCGCGCGGCTACATCCTGGACGGGTACCCGCGAACGGTCGCCCAGGCAAAGTCGCTCCGCGAGATGCTCCTGGCGTTGGGGCTCGCCGTGGATCACGTGCTGAGCCTGGAGGTCCCCGTGGGGGAGCTGGTGGAGCGGCTGGCGGGCCGTCGCACCTGCAGGAGCTGCGGGGCCATGTACCACGTGCGCTTCTCGCCGAGCAAGGCGGATGGGCGCTGCGACGGCTGCGGCGAGGTGACGTACCAGCGGGATGACGATCGGGAAGAGACGGTCCGACGGCGGCTCGCTGTGTACGCGGAGCAGACGGCGCCCCTGGTCAGCTTCTACGAGGCCCGGGGCCTCTTGCGGCGCGTGCCGGGGACGGGAGAGATCGCGGAGATCTTCCAGCGCATCACCGCCGCCCTCGGCGCTTGAGCGATGAACGATCAGATCGTCCTGAAAGCGCCCTGGGAGCTGCAGCTCTTGCGCCGCAGCAATCACCTGGTGGCCGAGACGCTTCAGGCGCTGGCCGGGCGGGTGAAACCCGGGGTGACGACACTGGAGCTGGATCGGTTCGCCGAGTCGTACCTGCTGGCGCAGGGGGCCAAGCCGGCCTTCAAGGGGTACCGGGACTACCCGTTCACCCTCTGCACGTCCATCAACGAGCAGGTGGTTCACGGGCTGCCGTCCACGCGACGGCTCGAAGAGGGGGACATCCTGAGCCTGGACATGGGCGCCGTGGTGGACGGGTATTACGGCGATGCGGCCATCACGGTTCCGGTGGGGCGGATCTCGCCGGAGGCGGAGCGGCTGCTCCGGGTGACCCGGGAATGCCTGGATCACGCCGTGGCCGCCGCCCGGAACGGGGCGCGTCTGGCGGACATCGGCAGCGCGGTGCAGGGGCACGCCGAGCGGAACGGGTACTCGGTGGTGCGCGTGTTCGTGGGGCATGGCATCGGGAAGGAGCTGCACGAGGCGCCGCAGATCCCGAACTTCGTGGATCCATCGCGCGGCCGCGGGCCGGTGCTCAAACCAGGGATGGTGCTGGCCATCGAGCCCATGATCAATGCCGGGGGCCCCGACGTCCGGGTGCTCGCCGGACAAGTGGACCGCCGTGACCTCGGACGGGTCGCTGTCGGCCCATTTCGAGCATACGGTGGCCATCACGGAGAACGGGACGGAGGTCCTGACCGCCCTGGAGGCGCCCTGCGCCTGAAGGGGGCGGCCCGAGGACGCCAAGGGGAATCCCAGGCCCATGCCGAAGGAAGAGGCTGTCGAGGTCGAGGGGACGGTGGTGGAGCCGCTCCCCAACGCCATGTTCCGCGTCCAGCTCGAGACGGGCCACAAGGTGCTGGCCCATATCTCGGGCAAGATGCGCATGCACTTCATCCGGATCCTGCCGGGGGACAAGGTCATCGTGGAGCTGTCGCCCTACGACCTGACCCGCGGACGGATCATCTACCGGTACAAGTAATCCCGCTTGCAGCGGGATGGCGCGAGGAGCGCGATGAAGGTTCGGGCGTCGGTGAAGGCGATCTGCGAGAAGTGCAAGGTCATCAAGCGGAAGGGAGTCATCCGCATCGTCTGCGAGAACCCGAAGCACAAGCAGCGCCAGGGGTGACCCCAATGCGGATTACGGATTGCGGAATGCGGAATTCGGAATGCGGAATGGACCAAATCCCTCCTCGGAATTCCGCATTCCACAATCGGGGATAGGAGGCGACGGTGGCCAGAATCGCTGGGGTGGACCTGCCGAGAGAGAAGCGACTGGAGGTTGCCCTGACCTACATCTATGGGATCGGCCGGCCCTCGGCCTTGAAGATCCTCGCCGATGCCGAGGTCCCGCCGGAGGTCCGGGTGAAGGACCTCACCGAGGACCAGGTCAACAAGCTGCGGCGGGTCATCGAAGGGGGCCAGCGGGTCGAGGGCGATCTGCGGCGCCAGGTGGCCATGAACGTCAAGCGGCTCATGGACATCGGCTGTTACCGGGGCCTGCGCCACCGGCGCGGGCTTCCCGTCCGGGGGCAGCGCACCAGCACCAATGCCCGGACCCGCAAGGGCCCCCGCCGCCGCACCGTGGGGGTGAAGCGGTCGGCCGCCAAGACGACCCCCACTGGCAAGGCGTAGGGGGATAGGGAGGAACGGATGGCGACACCACCAGCCAAGCGGCCTGTGACAGCACGCCCCACCAAGAAGGAGGGCCGGGGCGTCACCCATGGCCTGGCCTGCATCCAGGCGACGTTCAACAACACGATCATCACCATCACGGACGGGACGGGCAACGTCGTCACGTGGGCCAGCGCCGGTAGCGTGGGGTTCAAGGGCTCGCGCAAGAGCACCCCGTTCGCCGCCCAGGTGGCGGCCGAGAACGCCGCCCAGAAGGCCATCGGACAAGGGATGAAAGAGGTGAAGGTCTACGTGAAGGGGCCGGGCGCCGGGCGGGAGGCGGCCATCCGTTCCCTCCAGGCGGCCGGGTTGGAGATCACGGCCATCAAGGACGTGACCCCTATCCCTCATAACGGTTGCCGGCCCCGGAAGCGCAGGCGCGTCTAACACGGTGCTGCCGTCCTGCCGTGCTGCCGTTGGGGAACAGCAGCACCGCAGCACCGCAGCATGAGGAGTGATTCTCGTGGCACGACACACCGAACCGGTTTGCAAGCTCTGCCGACGGGAAGCCCTGAAGCTCTTCCTGAAGGGCGATCGGTGCTTCAGCGTCAAGTGCGCCCTCGAGAAGCGGAACTACCCGCCCGGTGAACATGGCCAGCGCCGGTCCAAGCCGTCCGACTATGGCCTGCAGCTCCGCGAGAAGCAGAAGATGAAGCGGATCTACGGAATCCTGGAGAGGCAGTTCCGCAACTACTTCCAGATGGCCGCGCGGCAGAAGGGCGTCACCGGCGAGAACCTCCTCCGCCTGCTAGAGCAGCGACTGGACAACGTGGTGCACCGCCTCGGCTTCGGCGCGTCGCGCGCCCAGGCGCGGGTGCTGATCGGCCACGGCCACATCCAGGTCAACGGCCGTCGCGTGACCATCCCCTCCTATCTCCTGCGGGCCGGCGACGTGGTGGAAGTGGCGCCGCGGAGCCGCGACCGGGACGCGATCAAGGCCGCCCTGGAGGGGGCCAAGAAACGGCGGGTGCCGTCCTGGCTGGAGTTGGACGCCGCCAACTTCAAGGGCACGGTCCGCAACCTGCCCAGCAAGGAAGAGATGGCCATCCCGGTCCAGGAGCAATTGGTGGTCGCCCTGTACTCGAAGTAAGTGCGGCGGCCAGGGAGAGACTGAGGGAGAGGCGCATGATACAGAAGTTCAAAGGATTCCAGAAGCCCAAGCGGCTGGAGTGCGAGCTGGAGAGCCTCACCAGCACCTACGGGAAGTTCTTCGCGGAACCGCTGGAGCGCGGGTTCGGGCTGACTCTGGGGAATTCGCTCCGGCGGGTGATGCTGTCCTCCATCGAGGGCGCGGCCATCACGTCGGTCCGCATCGCGGGGGTGCTGCACGAGTTCTCCTCGGTCCCGGGCGTCAAGGAGGATGTGACCGACATCATCCTGAACCTGAAGCAGCTCCGGCTCAAGCTCAACGTGGACCATCCCAAGACCCTGACGCTCAAGGCGGCGGGGGAGGGGGAGGTCCGGGCGTCCCAGATCACCCCCGATCCGGACGTGGAGGTTCTCACGCCGGACCTGTACGTCTGCGCGCTCGACAAGGACGGCAAGCTGGACATGGAGCTGGAGGTCCGGCACGGCCGCGGCTACGTCCCCGCCGAGCGGAACAAGCGCGAGGGAATGCCCGTGGACGTCGTCCCCGTCGATTCCATCTTCTCCCCCATCCGGAAGATCAACTTCCAGGTGGATGACACGCGCGTCGGCCAGGCCACGGACTACGACAAGCTGATCCTGGAGGTGTGGACCGACGGCTCGGTGCTGCCCGCAGGACGCGGTCGCCTACGCCGCCAAGATCCTGAAGGACCACCTGAGCATCTTCATCAACTTCGAAGAGGAGCCGGAGGAAGAGGAGGAGGTGGCGGACGAGGCGAAGGAGCGCATGGTCGAGAACCTGAGCCGTCCGGTGGACGAGCTGGAGCTGTCGGTGCGCTCGGCCAACTGCCTGAAGAACTCCAACATCAGGCACATCTGCGAGCTGGTGGAGAAGACCGAGGCCGAGATGCTCAAGACCAAGAACTTCGGCCGGAAGTCGCTGAACGAGATCAAGGAGATCCTGGCGGCGATGGGCCTCAGCCTGGGCATGAAGCTCGAGGGCGTGCCCATCGGAGAAGCGGCCAAGAAGAAGGCGGCCAAGGGCTAAGGTGCAAGTCGGGCAGGCGCAAAGAGTCCGGGGAGACAAGCGGCGATGCGGCACAGGCGTGCGGGGCGCAAGCTGGGTCGGACGACGGCGCACCGGGAAATGATGCTGCGCAACCTGGTGACGTCCCTCGTTCTGTACGAGAAGATCATCACCACGGCCGCCAAGGCCAAGGAGCTCAGGAGCGTGGCCGAGAAGATGGTCACGCTGGCCAAGCGCGAGGACCTGCACGCGCGGCGCCAGGCGGCCGAGGTGTTGAACGACGACAAGGCCCTGAAGAAGCTCTTCGACACCTTGGGGGCCCGCTACCGGGATCGGAACGGCGGCTACACCCGGATCACCAAGCTGGACTATCGCATGGGGGACGGGGCGCCGCTGGCGGCCATCGAACTTTTAGGGGCCGAGCCGGCTCCCGAGGCCAAGGGGGAGAAGGCCCCGAGGACCGGGCGCCGCCGGCGCCGCCGCCGGGGGAAGGGGGGCGCCGCGCCCGCCGAGACGCCGGCCGCCGCGGCCTCGGAAAGCTGATCCTGCAATCCTTGAATGGATGCGATGACGCCCTCCCGTCAGTTACCTGCGGGAGGGCGTTCCTGTTTTTCGATCTGACGGGTTGACCAGGAGGAGGGCGACGCCCTGCTTTCGAGCGGTCGCACGCTCCGTTGAGGCTGGAGATCCAGGCCAGGATCTCTCCACGACTGTCTTCAGGGGGTGCACGATGTCCGTCCCTGTCGGTCTCAATGTCTGGTCCCGGCTGGTGGAGGAGACGTTTCCATATCTCGACCTGACCGCCGGCCCCTTCGAGTCCCTCTGGTTCCCCGACCACCTTCAGTACGGCGACCACAAGGTGGCCGAGGGCTGGACCCTTCTGGCCTACGCCCTGGCCCGGTATCCGGACAAGCTGTGCGGCCACGAGGTCCTGTGCAACAGCTTTCGCAATCCGGCGCATCTCGCCAAGATGGTCGCCACCGCCCAGGCCCTCTCGGGAGGGCGGGTGATCCTGGGGATCGGCGCGGGGTGGAACGAGGAAGAGTACCGGGCGTACGGGTGGCCGTTTCCTTCGGCCAGGGTGCGCATCGCGCAACTGGCCGAGGCCATCCAACTGATCAGGGCGATGTGGACCGAGGCCCCGGCGAACTACCGGGGGGAACACTACCAGCTCGTCAATGCCTACTGCGAACCCAGACCCCACCCGGTTCCGCCGATCATGGTCGGCGGCTCCGGCGAAAAGTATCTCCTGCGGGTGGTGGCTCAGCACGCCGACTGGTGGAACTACAACTTCCGAGGTCGGGAGGACTATGCCCGCAAGCAGGAAGTGCTCAAGCGTCACTGCCGGGACGTCGGCCGGGACTACGCCGAGATCAAGCAAATCGTCCGCGTCGGCATTCTGATCACCGAGACGGAGCGAGAGGCCGAGCGGCTGAAAGGACAGCCCCACGTCCGGCCCGTGGACGAGGGCGACCTGGTCGGGACGCCGGCCCAGGTGATCGAGACCCTAAGGGGGGCGATAGCGCAAGGGGCCGACCGGCTCAGCGTGCACTTTGCCGATTCCCCTCGTCCGGAAGGGACCTACCTTTTCACCGCGACGGTCTTGCCTCATCTCTAACCGACGATCGGGCAACAGCAGGTTATTGTTGGTTTTCCAGTCGTTTGGCTGGGCCGCCATGAGCGACAGGGCCCCGAGGGGGATCAGACTGGGAGGTGAGTTTAGGAAATGAGCAGGCGAAGATTATGAGGGCGGATTTCGCCAGCCAGTGAGGTCAGCCCGCAATCGGTGTCAGGCGGAAGATACGACCGAGCTTTCCCGCTGCCTTGAGATCTCCTCGTCGCAGCGCCTCGCGCACCTCATCCAACTTCTGGGCATGCTCGACCGATAGGTAGGGTGCCCATCCTTCCGGCGAGTGGAACAGCTCAACCTGCACCTCGGCGACGTACTCGCCCTCGTGCACGAGCTTACTCTGCCGTCTGCTGGTTGGGAATGTTCGGCTCATGGCAGAATATAATCATTCAGGCCCATAATTATCAACACGATTCTGAGGGCGGGTTGAATGATCATCCTCGCCTCATCCCGCTGATTATCTATTCGACTCACAGCGGCCATCCAAGAGAACGAGATCGGTGAGTCTGCAATTATCACTGAGCGGGGGAATCGGTCTAACCGCCACCCCTGTTCAACCCCGCCAGCCGGTTCGCAAGGGGGTCGTGGTCACCGACAACGACCAGCGGGAAACGGCGTGACAGAAGATCCACTTCGTCTACGGTACCAGTGGCCGTGCCTCGTGCCCTGACCGTCGCCCGGCTGGCGGGAGGAGAAGCCGATAGACCCGGCGGCGCGCCCCGACACCATAAGTTGTCTCAGAACCAACGGGTTCCCTAATCACAGTGCCCAGATTCGGTCTGCTTGGGGAGCCGGAGGAAACTCGAACGGGGCACACGATTTCCGTAAGCGACCGCCCTGCTCCATTCTAGGCGTGCCTCGACTCGAAGCTGACATTTGACACCCGCACCCTCACGCTTCCGAAACTCCCAACCTCCTGTGCCGACTTATCGGCACTTGCGGGTGTTCTGGAGCGAGAACTCGCACCACTTTCGCTCTTCGGTCGCCAGTTCGGTCGGTCACCATGGGAGTGGGTGGCCGGTTGTACCGTTATAGTGCTGGTGGTAGACTACGACCTGAGGCCTATTCGGGAGGGAAGAGCAGCATGAAAGTCCTCTTGATCTCTGCCAACACTGAACGGCTCAATATGCCGACGATACCCCTCGGGCTCGCTTGCGTGGCTGCAGCCGCGAGACGAGCCGGTCACGACTGCTCCTTTCTCGACCTCCTCCAGGAGGCAAGCCTGCGCGACGCCGTGCAAGCTCGCATCATCGCCTTCTGTCCCGATGTGATCGGCATCTCCGTGCGCAACATCGACGACCAGAACATGCAAAATCCTCGCTTCCTCCTCGACCAGACGCGAACAGTCATCGAGACATGCCGCGCAACCTCCTCAGCGCCGATCGTGCTGGGTGGGGCGGGCTACAGCCTCTTCCCCGACGCCGTGCTCGCCTATCTCCGGGCCGACTACGGGGTCGCGGGCGATGGCGAGGACGTCTTTCCAGCCTTGCTCGATTGCCTGGCCCGCCAGGCGGATCCTCGCACCCTTCCCGGGGTTCACGCGGCCGGAATCCCCCAGGCATTGGAACCCACGTTTGCCGCGGCGCTCGACGCGCTGCCTTCACCCGACGAGAGCTTGTGGGCCGCCCTGGATCCCTCGGCGCCCGATCTCTGGGTCCCCGTCCAAAGCCGCCGCGGCTGCCCCAATGATTGCTCCTACTGCGCGACCTTTCGCATTCAGGGGCGTCGGATCCGCTCGCGGTCACCCCGGGCGATCGCCGAGCACATCGCTCGCCTGGCCGCGCGAGGGTTTCAGCGGTTCTACTTCGTGGACAACTCCTTCAATATCCCGGAGCCCCATGCGCTCGAACTCTGCGACCATCTGTGCGCGCTCCAGCCCAAGGTGAGGTGGCGCTGTATTCTCTATCCGCATCGGGTGGAAGACAAGCTCGTGCGGGCCATGGCGGACGCCGGCTGCGTCGAGGCGGCCCTCGGATTTGAGAGCGGCTCGGCGCCGGTCTTGCAAGCCATGAACAAGCGCTTCCATGCGCAGGACGTCCGGCAAGCCTCCTGGCTCCTTGCCAGACATGGCATTCGGCGAATCGGCTTCCTCCTCCTTGGGGGGCCCGGAGAGACGCGCGACTCCGTCGAAGAGAGTCTGCGGTTTGCCCGGTCGCTTGACCTGGACCAGTTGCGCGTCACGATTGGCATCCGCATCTATCCGGGCACGCCCCTGGCCCAACGCGCTGCTGTCGAAGGCCGCATAGCACCAGACGACAACCTTCTGCGGCCGCGATTCTACCTGGCGCCCGGCCTCGAGCCGTGGATCTACGAACGAGTCTCACCGGGCCTCATGACTCTCGTGCACGGAAAAGGGTAAGGCCCTTTCGCGTCAAACCTTGCGGAAACCGCGTGGACTTGCGACGCCAACGGGAGAGCTGTCATCGAGCTGGCCCCTCAACCGTGTCCAGAGAGGTGATCGAGACCGAGATTTGGGAAAGCTTCTTGCCTCCAAGGACGACCTCAGCCTCCGCGTAGCGCCTTGGGTGCAGGGCATGGACGAGGCAAGCGGGCGAGCATGTTGAGCGCTCCGGGTGTGGACCACCGAAGGCCGATCTGCTTGAGGCGGAGGGCCATCCAACTCCAGATGCTCTCCAGCCGGTCAGTAGAGAGCGGGAGCATCTGGACAGTGGTGAGGAGGTGACGGAGCGAGGCCAGCCCGTCCTCGATGAGGCCCAGGAGGTAGCGCCGGGTATGCGGGAAGTCGGCTTCCGCGAGCTTGCGCTTGAGCGTGAGGGAGGTCCGCTCGGAGGCGTCGAGGAGCTCCCGGATAGCCGCCTTGTCCGCGGCCGCCAAGAGGGGCGGCTCGGCCTAGCAGAGGTGGAGCCCCGGGCTCCGCGTGGAGGCCGCCTTGATGGGCTCTCGGTCGGCCGCCCTGAGGGGTGGGTGTCTCGCCCGTAGCCGAGGGAGGGCGGGGCCTGACCGCAAACGGTGGACCGGGCACATCGAAGACCTGTACTCCGTTCGTGCAGGCAATGTCCTCGAGAGCACACCGGCCCAAATCTGAAAAACGCCTTCCCGGAACTGTCAAACTCTGGGAGTCCTCCGGCAGAACCGGGGGGTTACCCAACGGAATTAGCGCATTCCACATGCCAGCCAAGGGTCCCTGCCGGCCAGTTGCCGAAGACGCGACGCGACTTCGGGTTCGGGCGACACGCGTGAAAGATCTCCACCGGCGATCGTGTGGGGAGTGCTACATCTGGGATGATCCCTGCACGATTTGGGGACCTCCATCATTCCGACGGAACCTGGGGAACCTTGGAGAACGAAGGGACCCCGGTTAGCGCAGTCTGACCAAACAGGTTGCAGATTCGAGTTGACATGGAACACGATCTGAGTTAGGAAATACACACTATCCAAGTCTATCTGGCTGTATCGTCTCTACCGAATGCATCCTGAAGAAGTCGTCCGCCACGATGCCTAGGTCAAGTCCTGAGAGGATGGAGCGACACTGGTGGTGGGACGGCTCGTGGGATCCGGGTTCGCCTGCAAACGGGGAGTGCTCGAAGTGAAGAGGGTGCGCCTTTCGGGGGCCGCACGCCGTCAGCAGATCATCGAGGTGGCGGCGGACCTGTTTTCGCGCAAGGGCTTCGGCGGGACCACCACCAAGCAGGTGGCCCAGGCAATCGGCGTGAGCGAGACGACCATCTTCAAGCACTTCGCGAGCAAAGAGGAGCTCTACGCCGCCATCATCGAGGCCAAGGCCCACACGGAGGAGATCCTGGGCAGCGTGACACCGGTCGCCAGCCAGCAGGATGACGCGGGGCTCCTGCGCTCCCTCGCCCGCCAGATGATCGCCCGGGTCCAGCGGGACCCGGCCCTCATGCGTCTGCTCCTCTTCAGCGCCCTGGAAGGCCATTCGCTCTCCGACCTGTTCTTCCGCTCCCACATGCAGCGGATCGACGACTTCCTGGGCCGCTACATCGCCGACCGCGTGGCCGCCGGAGCCTTCCGGCCTGTGGACCCGACCCAGGCCGCCTGGAACTTCATCGGCATGGTGACCCACCACATCCTGCTCCGCGAGCTGTTCGGGCAGAAGCCCCTGCCCCACCTGACGGTCGACCAAATCATCGAGGAGATCGTGAGCCTGTTCCTGGAGGGCGTGCGTGCATCCCTGAGACCTCCCCCATAGGTGGTCTCGCTTCTCGATGCGCCGCGGCTTCTGCGCGCGAATGTTACGTGGGTGGCGGCCACTGTGGGTCTCGTCCGCTTGGCCTCCGCCTGCGAGAGGGCAGACCCAGAGGGAAGGAGAGTCCGGCAATGGCATGTGGACAGAGAAGGAGGGCGTTCTGCCGCATGGGAGTTGTCCTGCTCGTCGGCACGCCGCTGCTGTTGCTCGCGGGATGCAAGGAGAAGCAGACGGGGGCAGCCCCGTCGCCACCCATCGTCGAAGTCGCGGAGGTCATCCAGCAGGACGTTCCGGTGTATGCGGAATGGGTCGCGTCGACGGATGGCATGGTGAATGCGACGATCCGCGCCCAGGTCCAGGGCTACCTCATCCGGCAGAACTACAAGGAGGGGGATTTCATCAAGAAGGGGCAGGTCCTCTTCGAGATCGACCCGCGGCCCTTCCAGGCCACCCTGGACCAGGCCACCGCGACCCTCACCCAGGCCCAAGCCGCCCTGGCTCAATCCCGGGCCACCCTGAAGCAAGCCCAGGCCGAGGTGGCGCGGCAGGAGGCCCTGTGGGCCAACGCCAAGGCAACGTTCACGCGGATCAAGCAGCTCACAGACGAGGGGGTGGTGAGCCAGAAGGACCTGGATGACGCGACCGGCGCGGAGCAATCGACCCGGGCTGCCGTCGCCGCGGCCCAGGCCGCGGTGGGCGCAGCCCAGGCTTCCATCGGCGTCAATCAGGCCGCAGTGGGCGCGGCGCAGGCCGCGGTGAACAAGGCCGAGCTGGACCTGGGCTTCACCAAGATCCTGTCCCCCATCGACGGCATCGCCGGTATTGCCAAGGCCCAGATCGGCAACTTGGTCGGCCCCGGGAGCCAGGAGGAGCTGACCACCGTGTCCACCGTCGATCCGATCAAGGTGTACATTCCGCTGAGCGAGCAGGAATACCTGAAGCAGGCGCAGCAGGGGAAGGGGGGGACGCCGTACGGGCCGGTCGAACTGATCCTCGCCGATGGGAGCGTCCATCCGTACCCCGGGCGCTTCGCGTTTGCCGACCGGCAGGTCGATGTTCAGACGGGCACGATCAAGGTCGCTGTCCTCTTCTCCAATCCGCGCAACCTCCTCCGCCCCGGCCAGTTCGCCCGAGTGCGCGCCCAGCGCGCCATCAAGCGCGGCGCCCTCCTGGTGCCCCAGCGCGCGGTCACGGAACTCCAGGGCAGCTATCAAGTAGCCGTGGTGGGGTCCGATAACAAGATCGATGTGCGGCCGGTCAAAGTCGCCGAACGGGTCGACAGCCTCTGGGTGATCGAGGAGGGGCTGAAGCCCGGGGACCGGGTCGTGGCGGAAGGCGCTCAGAAGGTCACCCAGGGCACCCTTGTGAATCCCACGCCGTACGGCGCCCCGCCTCCGCCCAGGGCTGGCGTACCCGCTGAATCAACCATCGCTCGCTAATCCCATCCAAGGCTGAGGAGAGGCAGAGCGCCCCATGTCCAAATTTTTCGTCCGTCGCCCCATCGTCGCCATGGTCATCTCCATGATCTTTGTCATCCTGGGCCTGGCCGCGATGGCGCGGCTGCCGGTGGCGCAGTTCCCGGACATCGTCCCGCCGGAGATTCAGATCCAGACCACCTACGTCGGCGCCGATGCGGAGACCCTCGAGCAGTCCGTCGCCACCCCCATCGAGCAGCAGATGAGCGGGGTGGACAACATGAACTACATGTATACGCTGAGCTCCAGCAACGGCGTCATGCGGATGTTCGTGAACTTCGACGTGAAGACTGACCCGAACACCGACATGGTCTTCGCCCAGATGCGGCAGACCCAGGCCCAGTCCCAGCTCCCTGCGGACGTCCGGAATTACGGGATCACGGTCAAGAAATCTCCGGCCGCCCCGCTCATGGTCATGGCCCTGTACTCCCCCAGGGGGACCCACGACGCCACCTTCCTGGCGAACTACGCCTACATCAATCTCAGTGACCAGCTCCTGCGGCTGCCCGGCATCTCCAACGTGAACATCTTCGGCGCGGGCCAGTATGCCATCCGCATCTGGGTGCGGCCCGACACCCTGGCCAAGCTCCGCCTCACGGTCCCAGACATCATCGCCGCCGTCCAGACGCAGAACACCGTCAACCCGGCCGGCCAGATCGGCAGCGAGCCCGTCCCGCCCGGGCAGGAATTCACGTACGCCGTGCGCACCCAGGGTCGGCTCGCCTCCCCCGAGGAGTTCGGCCAGATCGTCGTCCGCGCCAACCCCGACGGCTCCATCGTCCGCCTCAAGGACGTGGCCCGCATCGAACTGGGGACCCAGGATTACACCCTCAAGGGTCGGCATGTGGGGGAGCCGGCGGCCGTGATCGCCGTCTACCAGACCCCGGGCTCGAATGCCCTCGACGCGGCCAACGCCGTCAAGCGACTGATGCGAGAGGCCAAGGGACGATTTCCCTCCGATCTCGACTACGTCATCGGCCTCGATACAACCCGGGCCATCACGGAGGGCATCAGGGAGATCGTCAAGACGCTCGTCGCCGCCCTGGTCCTCGTCATCCTCGTGGTCTTCGTCTTCCTGCAGGGCTGGCGGGCGACGCTCATTCCGACCTGCGCCGTGCCAGTGTCCCTCATTGGCACCTTTGCCGTCTTTCCCCTGCTCGGCTTCTCGATCAACACGCTGTCCCTCTTCGGCTTGGTGCTGGCCATCGGCTTGGTGGTCGACGATGCCATTGTCGTCGTGGAGGCGGTGGAGCATCACATCGAGCAGGGGCTGGACCCGAAGGCGGCGACGCTCAAGGCGATGGAGCAGGTGTCCGGACCGGTGGCAGCCATCGCCCTGATCCTCGCGGCGGTCTTTATTCCCACCATCTTCATCCCGGGGATTACCGGCCGGCTCTATCAGCAGTTCGCCGTGACCATCGCCATCTCGGTCCTCATCTCGGCCTTCAATGCCTTGACCTTGAGTCCGGCACTCTGCGCCCTGGTCCTGCGGCCCCGGCAAGCGGCGCGGGGGCCCTTGGGTGCCTTTTTCACAGGGTTCAACCGGGTCTTCGGCCATGCCAGGAACGGGTATGTCGGGCTCTGCGGCCGCCTGATCCGCGCGAGCGCTCTCAGCCTGCTCTTCCTGGTGGGCATCGCGGCCCTGGCGGGCTGGCTCGGCAAGGGCATCCCCACGGGGTTCCTGCCGGAGGAAGACCAAGGGTACCTCTTCGTGAACGTCTCCCTCCCCGACGCGGCCTCGCTCCAGCGGACGGAGGCGACCTGCCGGATCATCGACGAGGTCCTCCGGAAGACGCCGGGCGTTGCGCACTTCGAGACGGCCGTGGGCTTCAGCCTGGTGAGCCTCAATCAGAATCCGTCCAGCGCCTTCTACTTCGTGACCCTGAAGGAATGGAAGGACCGGAAGAGGCCCGAGGAGCAGCTCCCGGCCATCCTGGCGCATTTGAATCGGGAGTTGGCCAAGGTCCCCCAGGCCGCAGCGTTTGCCCTCCCCCCCCGGCCATCCAGGGCATCGGCACCTCGGGCGGCGTCACCCTTGTTTTGGAGGATCGGGCCGGCAGGGACATCGGCTTCCTATCCGAGAACGTCCAGCGGTTCCTCGAGGCGGCACGCAAGCGGCCCGAGTTGGCCCGCGTGGCCACCACCCTGCAACCGGCGGTCCCCCAGGTCTTCGTGAAGGTGGACCGGGACAAGGTCCTCAAGCAGGGTGTGGACCTCGGTCAGGTGTACCAGACGCTGCAGACCTTCATGGGCGGGTACTTCACCAACTACTTCAACCGGTTCGGCCGCCAGTGGCAGGTGTACGTCCAGGCCGAGGGCGACTACCGGACCAAGGCCGAGAACGTCGGGCAGTTCCAGGTCCAGAACAATCGGGGCGATCCGGTGCCGCTCTCGGCGGTGACGACGGTGGAGTCCCGACTGGGTCCGGATTTCACGATGCGGTTCAATCTCTATCGCTCCGCGCAGATCAATGCCATGGGGGCGCCCGGGTACAGCTCTGCTCAGGCGATGCGCGCCCTGGAGGCGGTCTTCCACGAGACCATGCCGCGCGAGATGGGCTTCGATTACCTCGGCATGAGCTTCCAGGAGAAGAAGGCGCAGGAAGGCGTGCCGGTGACCGTGATCTTCGGCTTCTCCCTGCTCTGCGTCTTCCTCATCCTGGCCGCGCTCTATGAAAGCTGGTCCCTCCCCCTGAGCGTCCTCCTCACCACGCCGGTCGCCGTCTTGGGTGCCCTGGGCGCGATCTGGCTGCGAGGCCAGGTCAACAACGTCTATGCCCAGATCGGCCTCATCGTGCTCATTGGCCTCTCCGCGAAAAACGCCATCTTGGTCGTGGAGTTCGCCAAGCGGGAATCCGAAGGGGGACGGCCGCTCGTCGAGGCCGCCCTGGCCGGGGCGCGCCTCCGCCTCCGGCCCATCCTCATGACCTCCTTTGCCTTCATCCTGGGTGTGCTTCCCCTGGCCTTGTCCACCGGAGCCGGCGCCATCGCCCGGCAGATCATGGGGACCGCCGTCCTGGGCGGCACGGCTGCGGCATCCGCGATCGCCATCTTCCTCATCCCGGTGACGTTTTACGTCGTGGCGAGACTCGCCCGTCGCGGCGAGAAGGGGGAGCCAGCAGGTATACCCGGAGGAGGAGACCCGGCGTAACGCCAGGCCCGTGGCCTCCCTGGGCATGCGTGCACTGTCCGGCTGCAGGACCGGCAGTCCGTGGCCGGTGGACCGGTGCCTGGCGACGGTGAAAGATGGTCTCCGCCCCTCGGGCGGGACTCGCGACGAGCCAGAGGGGGCCTGCCAGCGGCCCACCGAGCAGGCTGACCCTCATCCTGCGAGCAGCCGATCGGCCCATCACCCCCCTTGAATGGACCAAGCTCATCTACGAGAGTGCCTCGGCGCGAGAGAAGCTGCCCTTCGGCGCCCCCGGATCTTCTCTCCCGATAGCCGCCTCTCCCGCGCCTCACGAGTTTTGTGACCCCTCGCCCAAATTCAGGGACTTCCCCGACCGCGTGCACGTTTCTCGAACTTCTTGAAGGGACCCGATCCGTTTTCGCCCGTTAACATCCTTTGGGAACGGCTCGATTACTCGACCCGAGAGCGTAACATCTCTTCCGACGGCGCTTGACAGTTGTAGTGGGGTTCGTTAGCGTTTTCGTGCCTGACTCATGTCTCTCTTTGTTGGAGACCGTGTTCCTACGCCGGTCGTCGGGCTCAATATGCGACTGCTGATCCGACCTGGCATTTTGTTTCCGAAATGGGCCTTCCAACAAGAAGAGGATCCGCCTGTGCGACCACGCCACCGAGGACATGCGACCTTCATCCTGCTCCTGGTCCTACCAACGGCCGGACTCATGATCCCGAATCTCGCAGCGGCACAGCAAGAATCCCGCGAAACGGGGCGGTTTCTTTTCATTTACAATGCGCAAGACCGCGAGCATGTCGATACGCTGGCGAATCTCCTGGACGGTGTCTTCTCCGATCTTGAGGGCGCCTTCGGAACGTTCCCGTGGCCCAAGCTGCCGGTATATCTCCACCCATACGCAGAGTACCGGAGCCGATTCGGAAACGCGAGCGACGCCCATTACACCCCCCAGGAACGGGCGATTCATATCGGGTACGTGGCCATGACCCCGCGCTCGACCACCGACCTTCGAATGGAGGCCTATGTCATCCATGAGGCCGCTCATGCCTTCCAGCACGCGCTGACGGGCCTCCCGCCCTACGCTGGGAGCCCCATTTGGTTTGCGGAGGGGCTGGCGAGGTATTGCGAGCGGCATTTCGTACGAAACTCCCCCTTCCCAACGGCGATCGCGCCTCAACGGGTCCTGTCGCCCTTGGATGCGAACCCCTACGAAAATGGTTACCAGGCGATTGACTATCTCATCGCCCGGGCGGGAATGGGGTCGATTGCGAAACTGTTTGGACGAATCGCCAATGGGGTGCCGTTCGCCCAGGCCTTCACGCAGACCTATGGCCTGACGATTCCGGAACTCCAAGCCGCCCTCAGAAATCGGTAGGAGAGGAGCGCGGCGAGGGTGAGCGAACGTGCTGCTTCCCGTTCAACCGAAACGGGGATACACGTGCTGCGACAGCTAGTTCTCCTTCTCGCTACGATGTATTCCTTGGTGCCGCTAGCTCCGGCAGTTCGCTTCACCAGGAGGGCCCCCGTAACCCCACTCGCCATTTTCCTCCTTGTCCTGAGTCTCTTCCCCACCGCCACCCCGGCTGCAGAAAATCCCTGCGACGCATTCCTGGCCGGTTCCCTCTCCCGCCAGGAATGTGAGTACTTACAGCCGCAACGCGAGAAGCTCCTCCGCGCACCAGTCACCCCCTCCGAGGCCATCCGGGCCCCGTCCACCGCGTTGCGCGGCGCCGCGTCACATCGCCTCCCGGCTTATTCCTTCACGCCGATGCCAGGGTTGGTTCCCATCCAGTTCGGCGGTCCAGCTTCCTTCGACAGTTGTACCGTCTACGTCAATCCCGATGCGGAGATTACGCCGATCACCTGTCCCCCAAAGATGAAGTAATACGGCACCGACCATGTCTCCCGCTCCAGGTGAGCGCGATTCGGGAGACCTTGATGTGATCCCCCGCCGCGGCAGGTAAACAGACCCCCACACGAACAGCCTGAGTCCCACCAACCCTGCCTCAGCATATCAGAAGCCACTCTTGCCAGTGCCCAGATTCGCCCTGCTTGGGGAGCCATGCGGCACTCGAACCCCGTACCTCAATTCGTCCAGCCCAAATACCCTCTCGTGTCTTAGCCGTGCCCATTTTTCGACTGCTTCCGATCCCGCAACCATTCGCGAATGGTGGCGAAGACGTGATCGCAACCATAACTCGGGTTCGAATCCCGATGGGGTACACCCCGGCCGTGCCGCTGCCTCCCGGACTATTATTGATCCTTGCGTAAGTAATGTGCCATGTCCGTAGGCGAATCTCATTGATTCATGGGTGGTTGTGGACAGGGCCGCGTACCATTCTTTGTGCAAGCTTCAATAGTTCGCATGGACGGTGCGCCATTGACCCGGGCACATTGTTCCTGTAGGCTGCCACCGCTTTGGACATGAGGCCTCAGGTTTCCAATCCTGTTCGCTTCCCATTCGATCAACGACCACGGAGAATAGCACGATGCACTTCCTTCAGATCATGGTTCTCGCGGTGATTCAAGGGCTGACGGAACTGTTACCGGTCTCCAGCTCGGCGCACGTCATCGTGGCGGAGCGGCTCATGGGGTTCGACCCCGCGTCGCCCGAGATGACCTTCCTGCTCGTCATGCTGCATACGGGAACGATGTTCTCGGTGCTGATCTACTTCTGGCGACGCTGGAGGCGCCTCCTGGCGCCCACAGGACCGATGGTAAACTCCGCAGGCAAATCGGCGGGGGGCCCTTTCCTGAAGATGATCATTCTCGCGACCGCCTGCACCGGAGTCCTCGGGCTGGCTCTGAAGTTCATCATCGAGCAGCTTATCCTGGAAGGAGTTTTTGGGTATCCGCACGGAGAGGTGGAGCAGCTCTTCCGGAATCTGCCGTTGATCGCCGTGGCGCTCCTCGCGGGGGGGCTCCTGATCATGGCGGCAGGGATCTGGGAGAAAGCAGAGAAGACCTCCGGTTTCAATACGGTGTCATCCGTCCTGATCGGAACTATTCAGGGACTCTGCCTTCCGTTCCGGGGATTCTCGCGCTCCGGGGCCACGATCTCCACCGCGTTGTTTTGTGGCATTCGCCGAGACCTGGCCGAAGATTTCAGCTTCGCCCTGGCGGTGCTCCTGACACCCCCCGTGATCGTGCTGGAGCTTCGCCGTTTGCTCAAAGCCTCGGGCGTGCACGCGATCACGGGCGCCCAACTGACGGCCCTGACCCTTCCGGGGCTTCTCGGCATGTTCGGCAGCTTCCTGGCGGGACTGGTGGCGCTGTGGTGGCTCTCCTCCTGGCTTGATCGGGGCCGCTGGAGATACTTCGGCTATTACTGCGTCTTCTTCTCGGCTATCGTCCTCCTCGGCCACGGGATGGGTCTCTGAGAGGTCATTTTGCGTTCGCCAGCTAGCGATGCCAGGAGCCGCCGTGCCAATATCCGCGGGAGATCACGACTGGTGCTGGGCGGTAGATCACGGCCGGAGGCGGCGGTGAGTAGACGACCACCGCGAAATTAGGGGACCCGGCCGTTTCTTTGGTGTCAAGGTAAATCCCTCCTCTCGACGTCCTCACGCCGCCCTCTCGTATTAGTCGTACCCATTTTTCGACTGCTTCCGAGCCTGTAACTATTCGCCAACAATCGCGAAGACGTGATCGTAACCATAACTCGGGTTCGAACCCCAATAGTAAAGCAGCACAGGCGATCCCTTCCCTTACGCCCCCTTCTCTGGGGATGACCTCACGTCCCCTGACTATCCAAATCGTCCTTGCAGTGGAACGTAGAGCACCTCGCAGATGACCCTGCGCACGAGTCCGTCCCCGCGCTTCTCCAGCAGGACGAGATTCTGGACTCCATCTTCCTCGACGGGACCGATCAACCGACCTCCCATCACGAGTTGGTCCACCAAGGGCGGGGGAATCTTCCTGCAGGCGGCCGTGATGCAGATGCGGTCAAAGGGCGCCATCTCTGGATACCCGAGGCCTCCGTCGCCGAGGACGACCTTGACATTGTGATAGCCCTCCCGTTCGAGATTCGCCCTGGCGAACTCGCAGGTCACGGGATCGATCTCCATGGAGATGACCAAGCCATCCGGGCCGACGACCTCGCGCGCGACGGCGGCCCCGTACCCCGAACCCAGCCCGACTTCGAGGAACCTATGGCCTTCATCCAGTCCCAAGGGCTCATAAAAGAGCGGGTAGCTGTGGGGACACGAGATCGTCGCCCGCTCGCCCGGGAGAGGAAGCGGGACTTCCTGGTAGGCGTAGTCCCTGTACATCAGGGGGATGAAGTTTTCCCGCGGCACCTTCAGCAGGGCCCGCTTGATGCGGTCGGATCGCAGATAGCCCCGGGAGAGCAGTGAGCGGACCTTGGCCTCGCGCTCCCGCGCGAATTCTTCGATGCCCTTCGCAGGCGGTTTGGGCGGCGGGACGATCCAACCTCCCATGTCTCCCTCGAATCCTTGGCCCAGCGCGGGAGGTTCCGACCAATCCGGGTTCCTCGCTGCTCCAAAGCCAACGCTATCAGGATTCCCCCATCGAGGCAACACAGGATGGGGGACGTCTCAACCTTATTAAGCTTCTTCACGAGGGGGCGCGGTGGACTTATCGAACTTGTTTGTAATGGGGGGCGCTGGCGGCGGAGGTGATTTCCTCTCTCAATTCACCGCGCTTGATCCTCACGCGTACTCGTGCTAAAAGAACGCGTTCGTGCGGAGGTGCTTTCATTTCTCCGCCGCGCCGCGTCGGTGATGCCGTGTTGTGACACCCAGGGGTGGGGGACAGCGAGGAGCGAGGACATGCCCACGTTCAGGATCGCAGTCATCCCCGGCGACGGCGTCGGGATCGAAGTCGTGGCGGAAGGCCGACGCGTTCTCGAGACCGTGGCCAGGCGTGAGCGGAACCTGACGCTCCGCTTCGCGACCTTCGGCTGGGGCAGCGCCTACTACCGGAAGCACGGCCGGATGATGCCTGCCGATGGGCTGGACACCCTCCGGAAATTCGACGCAATCTATCTCGGTGCGGTGGGGGACCCGAAGGTCCCGGACCACGTGACGCTTCACGGGTTGCTCTTCCCCATCCGCCGCAACTTCGACCAGTACGTGAACGTGCGGCCCGCCTATCTGTACCCGGGGGTTCCCACGCCGCTCGCCGACAAGGCCCCGGGCAGCATCGACATGCTGGTGATCCGGGAGAACACCGAGGGCGAATACGCCGACGTCGGGGGCCGGCTCTTCCGCGGGCCCGAGGCCGAGGTCGCCATCCAGGCCAACGTCTTCACCCGGCACGGGACCGAACGGATCATCCGCTACGCCTTCGAGCAGGCGCGGTTGCGAAGGAAGCACTTGACCTCCATCACCAAGTCCAACGCCCTGGCCCACAGCATGGTTTTCTGGGACGACGTCTTCCGCAGCGTGGCCCGCGACTACCCCGACGTGAAGACGGTTTCGATGCTGGTGGATGCGGCGTGCATGAACTTCGTGCGCCGGCCCGAGGCCTTCGACGTGGTGGTGGCCAGCAACCTGTTCGGGGACATCCTGACGGACCTCTCGGCGGCCGTGGTGGGAGGCATGGGCCTCGCCCCCGCGGCCAACCTGAACCCGACGAGGAAGTTCCCCTCGATGTTCGAGCCGGTGCATGGGTCGGCCCCCGACATCGCGGGCAAGGGGATCGTCAATCCCATGGCCGCCATCCTGACGGCGGCGATGATGCTGGACTTCCTGGGGGCCAAGCGGGCCGCGGCGCGCATCCAGAAGGCGGTGGTGGCCGTCCTGGCCGAGGGGAAGGTGCGGACGCCGGATCTCGGCGGCCGGTCGAAGACCAGAGAGGTCACGGCGGCGATCTTGGGCGCGTTGTGAGTAGGGGAAAAAGTCGGCGCCTCCGGGTTCAGCCCTCGGACGCCGGGCCGCGACGGCACCCCGCGACGCCCAGATGGTACGCGGCGGGGTGGGGCCGTCTTGCTCCGCACCCGCTGTGCGGGTCCCCGCAGCCTGCGGCCTCCTCCGCGCCGCCGTCACGCCAGGGGCGTGACGGGACGACCGGAGCGGACCCAACGAAATCATTGGGTGCCCCCCACCGCACGGCCGGCTGCCTTCGGGGTGTCCCCGGAGGCGCCGATTCATGTTGCGGAGGGCTGACAGACACAACCAGAGGGAATGGTCCGGAAGGGCGACCCGAGCCGTCACGAGTGGCATTTTCCCTTGCGCGGCCGGATGCCGGTGTGTTACCTAAGAGATTCCGTCAATCCTCCGGGCCGCGCGACCGCGGCCCGGCACCCGGTTCCGATTCATTTCACTGACCAACGAGGCGCACGATGAAACGACCCGAAACCGCCAAGATCCGAAACGTGGCCCTGGTCGCCCATGGGAGCGCGGGCAAGACGACGCTGACCGAGGCCATGCTCTTCACCGCCGGGGCCATGACCCGCCTGGGCCGGGTGGAGGATGGCACCACCACCACCGACTTCGATGAGGACGAGATCCGCCGCAAGATCAGCATCAGCGCCGCCATGGCCTGGTGCGAATGGAAGGGGCGCAAGTTCAACCTGGTGGACACGCCGGGCTTCGCCGCGTTCCTCACCGATGCCAAGAACGCCCTGCGGGTGGTGGACGGCGCCGTGGTGGTGGTGGGCGCCCCGGACGGGGTGAAGGTCCAGACCGAGAAAGTGTGGAGCTACGCCGCCGCCTACGAGCTGCCCAGGGTGATCTATCTGTCCAAGATGGATCGCGAGCGGGCGGAGTTCGCCCGCGCGCTGGAGGACGTCCAGAAGAACCTCTCGCCCAAGGCGGTCCCCCTCCAGGTACCCATCGGGCAGGAGGCGGGATTCGTGGGCGTGGTGGACCTCGTCCGGATGCGGGCCATCCGGTTTGCCACCGACGGCTCGGGAAAGGCCACGGAAGGGGACGTTCCCACCGAGGTGAAGTCCCTGGCCGAGAGGCAGCGCTCCGCTCTGGTCGAGGCCGTGGCCGAGGCCGATGACAAGCTGCTGGAGAAGTACCTGGAGAGCGGCGAGCTGACCGAGGCCGAGCTGAAGGATGGGCTGGCCCGCGGGATCCGGGAGCAGAAGCTCTTCCCGGTCCTGTGCGGCGCGCCGGCCCGGAACATCGCGGTCTCTCCGCTCCTGGACCTCCTCGTGGAGACGTTCCCCTCGCCCCCGGAGCGGCCGGCCCCGGAAGGGACGGACCCCAAGGGCAACGGGAGCATCAAGCGCGAGGCCAAGGACGAGGCGCCGTTCTCCGCGCTGGTCTTCAAGACCGTGGCGGATCCCTACGCCGGCAAGGTCACCATGTTCCGGGTGTATTCCGGGGCCATCACCTCGGATTCCAGCGTCCTGAATTCCACCAAGGGCGTGAAGGAGCGGATCGGGCAGTTGTTCCTCCTGCGGGGCAAGCAGCAGACGCCGGTGGAGTCTATCGGCGCCGGCGACCTGGGGGCCGTGGTCAAGCTGAAGGAGACCGGCACCGGCGACACCCTGTGCGACGAGAAGGCGCCCATCCGGCTGCCGGAGATCACGTTCCCCTCGCCGGTCATCTCTTTCGCCGTCGAGCCTAAGGCCAAGGGGGACGAGGACAGGATGAGCACCGCCTTCACCCGCCTGCGGGAGGAGGATCCGACCATCCAAATCCGCTACGACCCTCAGACCAAGGAGACGGTGGTCTCGGGGATGGGCCGGGCCCACGTGGAGATCGTGGCGGAGCGCCTCAAGCGCAAGTTCGGGGTGGACGTCACCCTCAAGACCCCGCGGGTCCCGTACAAGGAAACGATCAAGGCCAGGGCGCGCGAGATCCAGGGCCGCCACAAGAAGCAGACCGGCGGCCGCGGCCAGTTCGGCGACTGCTGGATCCACATGGAGCCGGTCCCGCGCGGCGGCGGCTTCGAATTCGTGAACCAGATCGTGGGCGGCGCCATTCCCCGCAACTTCATCCCGGCGGTGGAGAAGGGCGTCCTGGAGGGGATGGAGCGGGGGCCCATGGCCGGCTATCCGGTGGTGGACTTCAAGGTGATCCTGTACGACGGCTCCACCCACCCCGTGGACTCCTCCGAGCTGGCTTTCAAGCTGGCGGGGCGGCTGGCCTTCCGGAAGGCGATGACCCAGGCCAGGCCCACGCTGCTCGAGCCCATCATGACCGTCGAGGTGATCGCCCCCGGCGAGTGCATGGGGGACATCGTGGGAGACCTCAACAGCAAGCGGGGACGCGTCCTGGGCATCGAGGCCAAGGGCCGCAACCAGGCCGTGAAGGCCAACGTCCCCCTGGCGGAGATGCTGGAGTATGACTCGCGGCTCCGGTCCATCACCGGCGACCGGGGGGACTACAGCATGGAGTTCTCCCACTACGAGGAAGCCCCGGCCCACATCCAGGAGAAGATCGTGGCCGAGGCGAAGCGCCCCGAGGAGGAGGAAGAGGAGTAGCCCCGCCTCCGGCGGGACTTCGACGGGACGATTTTTCCCTTGCACGCCATGGAATGGCGTGGTATGGTTCGCGCGTCGAAGAGTGGGCAACTGCCCACTCTTTGTTTTTCGAGGGCCGCGCGGCCCCCGGAGGAGGGCCGTCGGTCCCTTATTGTGGGTCGAGGTGACTCGGAGGCGGCCATGCGGCGCGCCGCGGGGTCAGGGCCTGGGCAGCGCACGGCGGAGATCGTCGAGCGCGTCCGCGCCCTGGCAGAGCCGATTCTCACGGACCGGGGGCTGGAACTCGTAGCGGTGGAGTTTCAGCGGGAGACCCGGGGCTGGATCCTCCGGTTGTACATGGACCGGCCGGGTGGGGTGACGTTGGACGATTGCCAGAGGGTGAGCGAGGAGCTGGGCGACCACCTGGACGTCGCGGACGTCATCGCGTATCCCTACCACCTGGAGGTCTCGTCTCCCGGCCTGGATCGGCCGCTCACGCGGGACGCGGACTTCATCGGCTTCGCCGGGAAGGCCGCCCGCATCGTGACGCGCGAGCCCATCGAAGGCCAGCGGAACTTTCGCGGCCGCCTGGGGGGCCTGGTGGATCAGGCGGTGCTCCTCACCCTGGCGGACGGCCGGCAGGTGCGAATCCCCCGGGGGCTCATCACCAAGGCGCGCCTGGAGATCGAACTCTAGTACGGCACTACTGGGTCGCGGGGTCCGCGAAGTCTTGTGCAGGTCCGGCGGCGGACCTCGGCACGCGGGACGCGTGGCCCCCTGCGGGAGGGATCGTATGGACCTGATGCAGGTCATTGATCAGATCGGGCGGGAGAAGGGGATCGAGAAGGGGATCCTGATCGAGGCCGTGGGCGCGGCCATCCTCTCGGCGTCCCGCAAGAGCCTTCCCCCCGCCCAGGCCGCCCTGGATCTCCGGGTGGATTTCGACGGGAAGTCGGGCCAGTTCATGCTCTACGCGGTGAAGAAGGTGGTCGAGACCGCCAGCAATCCCAAGGTCGAGATCAGCCTGGAAGACGCGATGAAGATCAACTCGGGGGCGCAGATCGGCGACGAGACGAAGAGCCCGGTCCCGGTGCCGGCGCAGAGCTTCGGCCGGATCGCCGCCCAGACGGCCAAGCAGGTCATCATCCAGCGGGTCCGGGAGGCGGAGCGCGACTCGGTGTACCAGACCTTCAAGGAAAAGGAGGGGGAGCTGGTCCACGGCGTCGTGCAGCGGGTCATCAAGGGGAATGCCATCCTCAACATCGGGAAGGCCGAGGCCATCCTGCCGGTGCGCGAACAGCTCCCCCGCGAGGAGTTCCGGGTGGGGGACCGGATCCGGGCCTACATCCTGGACGTGAAGAAGACCTCCAGGGGCTCCCAGATCGTCGTGTCGCGGACCCACCCGGGCTTCCTGAAGCGCCTGTTCGAGCTGGAGGTGCCCGAGATCTACGAAGGGGTCGTCGAGGTGCGCGCGGCGGCCCGGGAGGCGGGCGAGCGCGCCAAGATCGCCGTGCTCTCCAAGGACAGCAACGTGGATCCGGTCGGCGCCTGCGTGGGATACCGGGGCGCGCGGGTGCAGGCCATCGTGCGGGAGCTTCAGGGGGAGAAGATCGACATCATCCCGTGGCGCGAGGACTCGGCCGCCTTCGTGAAAGCCGCCCTGGCGCCGGCCGAGGTGCAGCAGGTGGCCGCCGACACCGAGGCGCGCACGCTCAAGGTCGTGGTGGCCGACGACCAGCTCTCGCTGGCCATCGGCCGGCGGGGGCAGAACGCGCGGCTGGCGGCCAAGCTGGTGGGCTGGAAAGTCGACATCCGGAGCACCTCGGAGCTCCAGCGCGAGGCGGAGGCTGCCCTCTCCAGCCTCATGGCGCCCGAGGCGAAGCCGGAGGCGGCGGCGCCCCTCGATGAAGGGGCGGCCGTGCAACAGCTCACGGCCCTGCCCGGCGTGGGGGAGAAGCTGGCGGCGCGCCTCGTCGCGGCCGGCTTCGGCAGCCTGGCGGCCCTGGCCGATGCGAGCCCCGAGGCCCTGCAGGAGGTGGAGGGGATCGGACCGAAGAGCGCGGAGAAAATCCTGCTCGCGGCGCGGGACGCGCTGGGCCAGGCCGGCGCGGCTGACGGCGCCCAGGGGGCGCCCGCGGGGGCCGCCGCGGCAGCGGGTGGAGCCGCGAAAGAGTCGGAGTGATGACCCGCCAAGCGGGGCGGGTCGCGGCCGTAAGGACGGAGCGCGTATGCTGAGCCGCCCGGTCCTCCGCACCTGTGTAGGCTGCCGGACCGTCCGGGACCGGCGCGAGCTGGTTCGGTTGGCGTTCGATCCGGCGGAGGGCCTGATCATGAATCCCCTCCGGGCCCGGGGTCGCGGTGCGTATCTCTGCCCCTCGATCGCCTGCCTGGAGAAGGCCTGGCATCGCCGGGTATTCCCGCGGGCTTTCCGACGGGATGCGCCGGGGCTCGACGGGGCGGCGGTTCGCGAGCGGTTCGAGGCGGAGCTGCGACGACCCATTGCAAGATGAGGCAGCAATGGGTGCCCGCCATTGCAGGATGATGCAGCAATGGGTACCCCGGCTGGCCGCATAGGAGTGGCGGTTCTTTGCCGGGAGAGGGAACGGCGGCAGCCGCGGGGATGGCCGAGCGGGCCGTCCCGTCCGGAAAGCGAGATGAAGCGGTCGGCGCCGCTGTCCCGCGAATGGTCGTGGGGCGGTTGGAGCCAGGGTCCCGTCCGAAAAGATGGGGCCGCTGGAGGTAATGACGCGTGAGCACGGTCCGAGTGTACGACCTGGCGACGAAATTTCGCCTGACGACCAAGGAGGTCCTGGAGCGACTTCAGGCGGCGGGCGTCGAGGCGGCGACGTTCAGCAGCTCGGTGGACGAGGCGTCGGCGCGGGAGGCCCTGTCCCGGCCGGCGGCGAGGATCCCGGTCCGGACGATCCGCCCCGGGAGCGGGGCCACGGCCAAGCCGACGACCCGCCGGACGGCCCGTGGCAAGGCGACGGCCCCGAAGGCCAAGGCGGCCGCCACCGCCGAGGCCGCGGTTAAGCCGCGCGTCCGGAAGAAGCCGGCCGAGGCGGAGGCTGCGGCCGAGCCGAAACCTCGAACCCGCCGAACGCCAACGACGGTGACGTCCGGAGTGAAGCCGCTGGTGGTGACATTGGATGCTCCCACCGTCGAGCGCGCAACCATCGCAGCCATGCCCGGCGAACGTGCCACCCTCGAGGCAGCGATCCCCGTCATCGAGGCACCACCCAGCGGGCCGCCCAAGGTTGAAGTTCCGACCGACCTGGCGGCGCCGGCGGCCGCTCCGCCGGAGGCGCCGGCCATCGAGCCCACAAGGCCTGTCGAGGCTCCGAAGCCGGTGGAGCCGCCGAAGCCCGCGGTGGAACCGAGCAGGCCGGCGGCCGAGCCGCCTAGAATTGAACCGCCCCGACCGGTGCGTCCCCAGGCTCCGGCGCCGCCCGCGCCCCACCGGCGTGAACCGCAGCGGCCTGCCCCGGCCGCAGGGCCTGCGGCGGCCAAGGAGATCAAGCCCAAACCGATCCCGGCCCCGGAGGCGAAGCCGCGCCGGGAAGCTCCGCGACCGGCCGTGGAGCCGCCGCGGCTTTTCCGGGCCGGGGCCCAGGCGCCCGACATCGGCGCCCTGGAGGCGCCGGCGGCACCGGCCTACCTTCCGCCCATCGAGCCAGAGCTGGGGCTGCCCGTCGAGCCCAAGGCGCCGGTGATCCCGGCAGCGCCGCCCCGGGCGGCGAGGGTGGAACCCCCGACGCCTGCGGCGCCCCCCGTGCCCAAGATCCTGAAGGTCGGGGAGGGCCTGACGCCCAAGGATCTGGCGGGGAAGATGTCCGCCACGGTCAGCGACGTGATCAAGCGGCTGATCAAACTGGGGGTGCTGGCCACCATCAACACGTCCATCGACCTGGAGACGATCGGCAAGGTGGCCCAGCAGTTCGGCTATCGCGTGGAGCGGGCCTCACCCGAGGAGCTGGTGGAGGAGGTCAGCGAGGTCGAGGACCCCGCCTTGCTCAGACCGCGGGCGCCGGTGGTCACGGTGATGGGGCACGTGGACCACGGCAAGACCTCGCTTTTGGACGCCATCCGCCACACCAACGTGACCGCGACGGAGGCGGGCGGGATCACCCAGCACATCGGCGCATACGAGGTGGAGGTCCCGGGCCACGCCGTCAGCCGCGTCGTCTTCCTGGACACCCCGGGCCACGAGGCCTTCACGGCCATGCGCGCCCGCGGGGCGCATGCGACGGACATCGTGGTGCTGGTAGTGGCTGCCGATGACGGCGTCATGCCCCAGACCATCGAGGCCGTCAACCACGCCAAGGACGCCAAGGTGCCGATCCTCGTGGCGATCAACAAGATCGACAAGCCCAACGCCGATCCCAACCGAATCAAGCAGCAGCTCACGGAGTACGGGCTGGTGCCGGAGGAGTGGGGCGGGGAGACCATCTTCGTCCCGGTCTCCGCCAAGCGGCGCGAGGGGATCGAGAACCTGCTGGACAACCTCCTGGTGCTGGCCGAGGTGCAGGAGCTGAAGGCCAACCCCGACAAGCCGGCCCGCGGCGTCGTCATCGAGGCCGAGCTGGACAAGGGCCGCGGGCCCGTGGCCACGGTCCTAGTGCAGACCGGGACGCTCAAGGTGGGGGACGCCATGGTGGCCGGACTGCACCACGGCAGGGTCCGGGCCATGATCAACGACAAGGGCAAGAAGCTTCACGAGGCGGGGCCTGCCACCCCGGTGGAGATCCTGGGCCTGTCGGGCGTGCCGCTGGCCGGCGACACCTTCGCCGCCCTGGGGGACGAGCGCAAGGCCCGCCAGATCGCCCTGGCGCGACAGGAGATGCACCGTCAGGAAACCATGGTGAGCCAGCCGCGCATCACCCTGGACGCCCTGCACCAGCAGATCCAGCAGGGCGCGGTGAAGGAATTGCGCATGATCATCAAGGGAGACGTCCAGGGCTCCGTCGAGCCGCTGCGCGAATCCCTGGAGCGCCTCGGCACCGAGCAGGTGATGGTCAAGGTCATCCACAGCTCCGTCGGCGCCATCACCGAGAGCGACGTCATGCTGGCCGCGGCGTCCAACGCCATCATCGTCGGCTTCAACGTCCGGCCCGAGCCGAAGGGGCAGCGACTGGCAGAGCAGGAGAAGGTGGATGTCCGCCTCTACACCGTCATCTACGACGCCATCAACCAGATCAAGGCCGCCATGGAGGGCCTGCTGGAGCCGCAGTACGTGGAGCATTCGCTGGGCCGCGTGGAGGTCCGCCAGATCTTCACCATCTCCAAGGTGGGGACCATCGCCGGCTCCTTCGTGGCGGACGGCAAGGTGGCGCGGGACGCCTCGGTGCGCGTGGTCCGCGACGGGCGGGTGGTCCACGAGGGGAAGATCGCCTCCCTCCGCCGCTTCAAGGACGACGTCCGCGAAGTCCTGAGCGGACAGGAGTGCGGCATCGGCCTCGTGAACTACAACGATATCCACCAGGGGGACGTGCTGGAGGTGTACGAGCTGGAGGAGGTCGCGCCCAAGCTCTAGCGGGAATGACCGATGAGCGACAACGAATGACCAATGACGAATGACCAATGAGCGGTGGTCGTGGCCGGGCTCGACACCATGACGGTCGGGAGTTGCAAGATCGAGCTCAGGATCCCGGGCAGCCGGTCGCTGAAGGACAAGCGGCGGGCGGTCAAGAGCATCAAGGATCGCGTCCAGGCGCGATTCAACGTGGGCATCGCCGAGGTGGATCGCCTGGACGACTGGCAGCGGGCCACGCTGGGGGTCGCGGCCGTGAGCAACGATTCGCGCCTGGTGGATGAAACCCTCTCCAAGGTGGTGAACTGGATCGAGGCGAACGGCGACGTCCTGGTGGTGGACTACGAGATCGACCTGGTCACCCACTGATCCCGCGTCCTGCGGGGGCGCCGCTGCACGCCGATCCCCGTTTCCCGACCCCAGTTTTCTCGGTTCACGTTCCCTCGTCCTGCGCCAATGCCGTTACCGTTCAAGCGGGCCGACCGGGTTGCCGGTCTGATCCAGGAAGAACTGAGCCGCGTGCTCCTGCGCGAGGTCAAGGACCCCCGGCTGCGCGAGGTGGTCATCACGGCCGTGCGGGTGAGCGCGGACCTGCGCCACGCCCGGGTGTTCTTCACGGCGTCCGTCCGCCCAGGCGGCGTGGAGGATGTCCTTACGGGCCTGCAATCGGCGGCCGGGTTCCTCCGGGCACACCTGGGCCGAACGCTGCGCCTCCGATACGCGCCGGAGCTGAGCTTCGAGGCGGATACGTCCGTGGAGCGCAGCCTGCGCGTGGCCGCGCTCCTGAAGCAGGTGGCCCCACGCGAAGACGAGGACGAAGGTGAGTGACCTGGATGGTATCGTCGGGGCCCTGAAGAGTGCGCCCTCGGTGGCGGTCTTGGCCCACGTGCGCCCGGACGGGGACGCCATCGGGGCGACGCTGGGGGCCAGCCTCGCCTTGGGCGAGGCCGGGAAGATCACGGCGGCGTATAACGCCGATCCCCTGCCTCCGGGCCTCGCCTGCCTCCCGGGGGCGGCCGACCTCTTGCGCGAAGTGCCCATCGGCCGCCGGTACGCCTGTTACCTGATCCTGGACACCAGCGATCTGGCGCGGACCGGCGGACTGCTGGACGGCCGGCCGGAAAACGCGGTGGTCCTCAACGTGGATCACCACGCCGACAACACCCGCTTCGGCGACGTGAACTGGGTGGAGCCCGGGGCCTCGTCGGCCGGCGAGATGGTGTACCGGCTCCTCACGCGGGCGGGCTTCCCGATCGGCAGGGCGGTGGCGACGAACCTCTACGCCGCCATCCTGACCGACACCGGCTCGTTCCAGCATGGGAACACGAGCCCCGAGGCGCTGCGGGCGGCGGCCGACCTCGTGGCCCGCGGGGCGGCGGTGGAGGACCTTGCCGCGGGGATGTACGGAAACCACGATCCTTCCGAGTGGCATCTGCTGAGCGAGGTTCTGGCGAGCCTCAGGCTGAGCCCGGACGGCCGTCTGGCCTGGGTCGAGGTCACCGCGGCCGCCCTGCAGCGCGCGGGGCTGGGCCTGGAAGCCACGGAGAACTTCATCGATTTCGTCCGGTCGGTCGGCGGGGTCCAGATCGCCATGATGTTCAAGGAGGCCTCGACCGGCGAGGTGGGGGTGAGCTTCCGCTCGCGCGGCAGCCTGGACGTGGCCCGTCTGGCGCGGCAGTTCGGCGGCGGCGGACACCGCAATGCGGCGGGATGCACGCTCCTCGAGCCCCTGCCCGCGGCGCGGGCGCGGGTGCTGGAGGCCGCACAATCATTGTTGATTTAGGATTTGTGATTGTGGATTTTCGATTGATGGCCAATCGGCAATCCTCAATCCAAAATCACAAATCCAATTTGATTGAGGATCTGTGATTGAGGATTTGGGATTGATCGGCAATCGGCAATCCTCAATCCAAAATCAAAAATCGGTTCGATGATGATCGCGCCCGAAGTGCATGGCGTCCTGAACATCAACAAGCCGGCGGGGATGACCTCCCACGACGTGGTGGACGCCGTGCGCAAGATCCTGGGCGTTCGCCGGGTAGGGCATACCGGCACGCTGGACCCCCAGGCCACGGGCGTCCTCCCTCTGTGCGTGGGCCGGGCGACGCGGATCGCCCAGTACCTCACCCAGGCGGACAAGGAGTACGTGATGACGCTCTGCCTGGGAGTCACCACGGACACGCTGGATGCCGCCGGCAAGGAGACGGGTCGGGCGGAGGAGGTCCGGGTCCGGCGCGAGGATGTCCTGGACGTCCTGCCCCGCTTCGTCGGGGAGATCCAGCAAGTGCCGCCCCTGTTCTCGGCCAAGAAATACCACGGGGAGCGGTTGTACCGCCTGGCGCGCCGGGGGGAGCAGGTGGAGCGCCATCCGATCACCGTCCGGGTCCACGCGTTGGAGCTCTTGGAGTTCGCGCCGCCTTTCGTCACGCTCAAGATGAGCTGCTCCAAAGGCACCTACGCCCGCAGCCTGTGCGACGACATCGGGCGTGCCCTGGGCTGCGGGGGCCACCTGCACGCGCTGACGCGGACGCGGTCGGGCCGCTTCGGCATGGACGGGATCCTGACGCTCGAAGGGCTGGAGCAGATGGTGCGGGAGGGGCGTCTGGGGGAGGTCCTCATCCCCGTTGCCGATGCCCTGGCCCACCTGCCCGCGGTCCGCGTCGCGCCGGAGGCGGGACGCCTCATCGCGCACGGAAGCGACGTGGCGGCCGGCCTGGTGGTGCAGTTTCCCTCCGGCCTCACCCGTGGGATGCTGGTGCGCGTGCTGGGCTACCGCAAGCAGCTCCTGTCGCTGGGGGAGACGACGGTGGCCTCGCCGGACTTCCCGGCGTGCGAGCCGACCCGCGTGGTGTTGCACCCCGTGCGGGTCTTTTCGGGCGTCTCGGGCTCGGCCTGAGGATCGGGCGACGATGCGCGTGATCCAGGCCACGATCCTCCAGGATCTCCAGTGGGACGTGCCGGTCCCGGTGCTGGCCATGGGCACCCTGGACGGCGTGCACCTGGGCCACCAGGAGATCCTGCGCCACGTGCGCGAGCGGGCCGTGGCCGTCGGCGGGACGCCCGCGGTGCTCACCTTCGCGCGGCACCCCCTGGAGGTTGTCCGGCGCGGACAGGCGCCGCCTCTGATCACGCCGCTCACGGTCAAGCTGGCGCTGCTCGACCGGCTGGGCATGGCGGCCGCGGTGGCCATCCACTTCTCGCCCGCCATCGCGGCACTGGAGGCGGAGGAGTTCGTCGAGCGGGTGCTGGTGGAGCGCCTCCGGGTCGTGGGCCTGTGCGTCGGCTATGACTTCGGATTCGGGAAGGGCCGCCGGGGGAATGCCGATCTCCTCCGTGCGCTAGCCCCGCGGTCCGGCTTCTGGCTGGAGGTGGTTCCTCCCGTGAGCCTGGACGGCCTGGTGGTCAGCAGCCGCATGATCCGGGGCCTCCTGGCCGAGGGTCGGGTGGAGGAGGCGCAGCGCTTCCTCGGCCGGCCGTACTGCCTGGCGGGCGAGGTCCAGGCGGGCGCAGGGCGCGGACGCGAGCTGGGCTTCGCCACGGCCAACCTGCCGCTGCTTGAGCCGACGCCGCTCCGGGACGGGGTCTATGCCGGCCGGCTCTTCCTGCGCGGCGGCTTTCAGGACGCCATGCTGAACCTGGGGCGGGCGCCGACCTTCGGGCCGGGGGAGCGGCGGCTGGAGGTCCACGTGCCGGGCTGGCAGGAGCCGCTGTACGGTGAGGGGGTGGCGGCGTTCTTCCTGCGACGCCTGCGCGACGAGCAGCGCTTCGCCTCGGCCGAGGCGCTCATCGCGCAACTCAATCGCGACCGCGCGACCGCGGAGGCGGCGTGGGAGGCCGCGCGCGGTCTTCCCTGGCCAGAATGGACTTTACACTCCTGAGGGCCTGTGGTAACGTGCCCAAGATTCTGGGGGACGCTGCGGGCCCCCCGACAGAGGAGAGAGCGGTCATGCCAAAGGATTTTGCGAACAAGGGTGGGATCATCGGGCAATACCGTCTGCACGAGCAGGATACGGGCTCGCCGGAGGTGCAGATCGCGCTCCTCAGCGGCCGGATCGGCTACCTGACGGAACATCTCACGGTGCACAAGAAGGATCACCATTCGCGGCGCGGCCTCCTGATGCTGGTGGGGCGCCGCCGCAAGCTGCTCGATTACCTGAAGGTCAAAGACATCGAGCGGTACAAGCGCGTGATCGAAAGGTTGGGCATTCGCAAATGACGTATCGGAGCGAGGTCAGTCTCGAGGGGAGGACCCTCAGCATCGAGGCCGGGCGCGTGGCCCGGGCCGCCGACGGGGCGGTGTGGGTGCGCTATGGGGATACGGTGGTGCTGGTCACGGCAGTGGCCTCCAAGCAGCCCCGGGAGGGGATCGACTTCTTCCCCTTGACGGTGGATTACCAGGAACGGGCCTACGCCGCCGGGAAGATCCCCGGGGGCTTCTTCAAACGGGAGGGGCGGCCCCACGAGAAGGAGACCCTGGCCGCCCGCCTGATCGACCGCCCCATCCGCCCCCTGTTCCCCCACGGCTATCACCAGGATGTGCAAATCATCGCGACGGTCCTCTCCGCCGACCAGGAAAACGACCCCGACGTGCTAGCCGTGGTGGGGGCCTCGGCCGCACTCACCGTCTCGAACATTCCGTTCCTGGGCCCCATCGGCTGCGTGCGGATCGGGCGCCTGGACGGCCGCTTCGTCGTGAACCCGACCTACGCCCAGCTCGAGCAGAGCGACATGGACATGGTCCTGGCGGGCACGGAGCCGGCGGTGGTCATGGTCGAGGGCGGGTCCCGCGAGGCGACGGAGGAGGTGCTGCTGGAGGCGCTGCTGTTCGGCCACCGGGCGCTGCAGTCCATCATCCAGATGCAGCGCGATCTGGCCCGGCAGATGGGCGGCGTGAAGCCCGAGTTCGTCTCCGCGCCGGTGGATCCGGCGCTCCGGGCCCGGGTCGAGGAGCTGTGCCGGCCCCGCATTCGCGAGCTGGCCTTCGTCCCGGAGAAGGAGGAACAGCAGGCCCGGCGCGGGGTGCTGCTGGGCGAAGCCCTGGCGACCGTGGCGGGGGAGCCGCCGGCGACCGCGCTCCAGGTCAAGGAGGTCTTCGAGGAGCTGGAGAAGCAGGAGATGCGCCGGCTGATCCTGGAGGAGGGACGGCGCGCCGACGGGCGGAGCGTCACAGAGGTCCGCCCCATCACCTGCGAGGTCGGGGTCCTGCCGCGCACCCACGGATCCGCCCTGTTCACCCGGGGGCAGACCCAGGCGCTGGTGACGACGACCCTGGGCACCTCGGAGGACGAGCAGCGGTTGGACGACCTGGAGGGGGAATCGTTCAAGCGCTTCATGCTCCACTACAACTTCCCTCCCTTCTCGGTGGGGGAGGTCAAGTTCATGCGCGGCGCCAGCCGGCGGGACATCGGCCACGGCGCCCTGGCCGAGCGCGCCATCCAGCCCGTGCTGCCGGGGAAGGAGGAGTTCCCCTACACGGTGCGCATCGTCTCCGATATTCTGGAATCCAACGGCTCCTCCTCCATGGCGACGGTGTGCGGGGCCAGCCTGTCCCTCATGGACGCCGGCGTCCCGGTCCGGGCGGCGGTGGCCGGGGTGGCCATGGGGCTGGTGAAGGAAGGCGAGAAGACGGCGGTCCTCACCGACATCCAGGGGCTGGAGGATCATCTGGGCGACATGGACTTCAAGGTGGCGGGGACGCGGGCGGGGGTCACCTCCATCCAGATGGACATCAAGATCCAGGGGATCACCGAGGCCGTCCTGCGCCAGGCGCTGAGCCAGGCGCGGCAGGCGCGCCTCCACGTCCTGGACAGCATGGACCAGGCCCTGGCCAAGGCCCGGCAGGAGTTGAGCCCCTATGCGCCGCGGATCATCTCCTTCAAGATCCCCGTGGACAAGATCCGCGAGGTCATCGGCCCCGGCGGCAAGATCATCCGCGGGATCGTAGAGCAGACCGGCGTCAAGATCGACATCGAGGACGACGGGACCGTGGCCATCGCGTCGGTGGACGAGGCGGCGGCGCAGAAGGCCATGGAGATCATCGGCCGGATCGTCGAGGTCCCCGAGGTCGGCAAGGTCTACCTGGGCAAGGTGGTCAAGATCACGGACTTCGGCGCCTTCGTGGAGATCCTGCCGGGCACAGATGGGCTGCTGCACATCTCGCAGATCGCGCAGGAGCGGATCAAGCGGGTGGAAGACGTCCTCAAGGAGGGCGAGGAGATCATGGTCAAGGTGATCGAGGTGGACAAGGCAGGGAAGATCCGCCTGAGCCGCCGCGAGCTGCTGCGGGAAGCCGCCGAGAAGGGCGGGCCGCCCGCTGCGCCTCCTGCCGGGCCCAAGCAGGCCGAGGCTGAGGATCGGCCCCACGGGAGAAGGCCATCGGGACGCTAGGCAGCCTCTACAAGAAGGAGGTGCTCGGGAACAGCATCGTGGTCCTGACGGAGCGGATGCCCCAGGTGCGCTCCGTATCCATCGGGGTGTGGGTGAAGGTGGGATCCCGGAACGAGCCCGCGGAACGGGCGGGGGTGTCCCACTTCATCGAGCACCTGCTGTTCAAGGGCACGGAGAGCCGGAGCGCCGAGGAGATCGCCCAGGCCATCGACAGCGTCGGCGGGACGCTGGACGCCTTCACCTCGCGGGAGAACACCTGCCTGTACGCCAAGGTCCTGGGCGAGGACCTGCCGCTGGCGATGGACCTGCTCAGCGACCTCTTGCTGCACCCCCGCCTGGACCCCGCGGACATCGAGAAGGAGCGGCGCGTCGTCCTGGAAGAGATCAAGATGGTCGAGGACGACCCCGACGACCTGATCCACGACATCTTCGCGCAGCAGCTTCTGGCGGGACCATCCCCTGGGGCGGCCCGTCTTGGGCTTCCGGCAGACCTTGCAGCAGCTCACCCGCCAGGACATCCTGGAGCACCTCCGCGATTTCTACCAGCCGGACGGGATCATCGTGGCGGCCGCGGGCGACCTGGACCACGGCCGCGTGGCGGAGCTCACCTGGTCCGCCTTCGGCGCGCGGCAGGGGAAGGCCGTGACCGCCAACGGGTCGTCGCCCGTCTCCTACCACACCGTCCATCACGAGGAGCGGGACTCGGCGCAGCTCCATCTGGTCCTGGGGGCGGAAGGCCTGCCCTACAACCACGGAAACCGGTACGCCTTCTACCTGCTGAACGCCATCCTGGGCAGCTCCATGAGCTCGCGGCTGTTCCAGGAGATTCGCGAGAAGCGCGGGCTGGCCTACTCGATCTACTCGTACCAGGCGTCCTACCAGGATTCGGGGCTGCTGGCCGTGTACGCCGGCACCAGCGCCGAGACGTACCCGCAGGTGGTGGACCTGATCCGCGCCGAGTTTGCGCGGCTGCGGCAGGGGCCGGTGGACCTCGCGGAGTTCCACCGGGCCAAGGCCCAGCTTAAGGGCAACCTCCTCCTGGGACTGGAGAGCACCAGCAGCCGCATGACCCGCCTGGCCAAGACCGAGATCTACTTCGGACGCTACTTCGATCTCGACGAGATCATCCGGGGCATCGATGGGGTGTCGCCCGAAGCCTTCGCCGAACTCAACCGGTCCCTCTTCGAGCCAGAACGCTACGCCCTGACCACCATCGGCCACCTGAGCTGAGCCGGTTTGCCGGTTCGAGGTTCAAGGTTAAGTAAGACCTCGAACTAGCCCTGTACCCCGGTCGCTACGACTCCGCTCGCGGCGTTGTCTCTCCCCCCTGTCTGTGGTAGGCTGGCGACGGTGCATCGGTTCGAGGTTCCAGGTTCAGATTGGAAAAACCGCCGCACCTCGAACCGCTAAGCCGGCAACCCCTCCGAAGGAGAAGCCTTCGGCGGTTCTCCCGTTCGAGGTTCAAGGTTCGGGGTTGGAGAACCGCAGCACCCCGAACCGGCCAAGCTGGAACTCCTCCAAAGGAGGCGCCATGATCCCGCGATACTCCCGAAAGGAGATGGCCCGCATCTGGGCGGCCGAGAACCGCTTCGCCATCTGGCTCAAGATCGAGATCCTGGCGTGCGAGGGGTGGGCCGAGCTGGGGAAGGTGCCCCGGGAGGCCGTCGAGGAGATCAAGGCCAAGGCCGGCTTCGACGTCGCCCGCATCGACGCCATCGAGCGCGAGGTCAAGCACGACGTCATCGCCTTCCTCACCGCGGTGGCGGAGCGGGTGGGGCCGGCGTCCCGCCACATCCACCTCGGCCTCACCTCGTCCGACATCCTGGACACCGCGCTGGCCTGCCAGATGCGGGAGGCGGCCGAGCTTCTGCTGGAGGACGTGGCCGGGGTGGAGCGGGTCCTGGCGGACCTGGCGGTGAAGCACCAGGGCACGGTCATGATCGGCCGCACCCACGGGATCCACGCCGAGCCCATGACCTTCGGCCTCAAGCTGGCCATGTGGCTGATGGAGGTGCGTCGGGCCCGCGAGCGCCTCGTCCGGGCGCGGGACGTGGCGAGCTGCGGCAAGCTCTCCGGGGCCGTGGGGACGTTCGCCAACGTCCCCCCCCGGGTCGAGGAGTACGTCTGCGAGCGGCTGGGACTCAAGCCGGAGCCCATCTCCACCCAAATCATCCAGCGCGACCGCCATGCCGAGTACCTGGCGATGCTGGCCATCGTGGGCGCGTCCCTGGACAAGTTCGCCACCGAGATCCGGCACCTGCAGCGCACCGAGGTCCGCGAGGTGGAGGAGCCGTTCTCCGAGGGCCAGAAGGGGTCCTCGTCCATGCCGCACAAGCGCAACCCGGTCGCCTGCGAGCAGATCTCGGGATTGTCGCGCCTGCTCCGCAGCAACGTCCAGGCCGCCCTGGAGAACGTGGCGCTCTGGCACGAGCGGGACATCAGCCACTCCTCCGTGGAGCGGATCATTCTGCCCGACAGCACCATCCTGCTGGACTATCTTCTGGTCCGCTTCCGGGAGATCCTGGAGGGGATGCGGGTCTATCCGGAGAATATGCAGCGGAACCTGAAGGCCACCCGCGGCGTCGTCTTCTCCCAGCAGGTCCTCTTGGCGCTGGCCCAGGCCGGGGCTTCGCGCGAGGCGGCGTATCGGATGGTGCAGCGGAACGCCATGCGGGCGTGGGAAGAGGGCAAGGAGTTCAAGGCGCTCCTCCTGAATGACCCCGAGGTGCGCGCGGTCCTCGGCGAGGCCGCAATTGAAAGCTGCTTCGATCTGGGGTATCATCTGCGCCACGTCGGGGAGATTTTCCGTCGCGTCGGGCTCACCGGCGGTTCGGGCGACGCGGCGGGGTAGGGCGACAGGGATAGAGACAGGGAGGGAGGGCCTAGCGCCGGGTGCCGAGCACCGAGACGGGATCTATGGAACAGTCGAACTGTCGAACAGCCGAACCGTCGAACTGCGGCGGCGGTATCGCTATCGGATCTCGCTATCGGTTGAAGTGCTGTTTCGCTGTCGGTGGAACAAACGAGACCTGATACCGGGACAGGTAGGACCGATGGAGCGGGAACGGAAGATTTACGAGGGGAAGTGGAAGATCCTGTATGAGACATCCGATCCCGCCCTGCTCATCCTGCGATTCAAGGATGTGCCCATGCTCCCCCCGGGCGCGCGGCGACTGAAGGTGCCCCGGCGGGGGGCCATGAAGAACCAGATCTCGGCTGCGCTCTTCGGCCTGCTCCAGAAGAACGGGATCCCCACTCACTTCGTGGAGGTGCTGGGCGAGCGGGAGGTGCTGGTGCGCCGGCTCGAGATGATCCGGCTGGAAGTGGTCCTGCGGAACATCGCGGCCGGGACGCTCGCCAAGCGGCTGGGGATGGAGGTGGGGACCACGCTGCCCGCCCCGGTCCTGGAGTTCTACTACAAGAGCGACGCGCTGGGCGATCCGCTCCTCAACGAGTACCATGTGCGGGCCCTGGGCCTGGCCAGCTCCCAGGAGCTCAAGGCCATCCGCGAGACGACGTTCCGCGCCAACGGGGTGTTGCTGCCGTTCTTCGTCGAGCGGGAGATCCTGCTGGCCGACTTCAAGCTGGAGTTCGGGCGGCACAAGGGCGCGCTCTTGGTGGGGGACGAGCTGACGCCGGACGGCTGCCGCTTCTGGGACCGGGCCACCCGGGAGAACCTGGGCAAGGATCGGATGCGGCGCAGCGCCACCCGCGAGGCCACGGCCTATCAGGAGATCTTCCGGCGCGTCTGTTCCTGAAACCCCGAAATGCGTTCGACGGTTCGACTGTTCGGTTGTTCGGGCGTTCGAGACCCACCGAACTGTCGAACTCTCGAACTGCCGAACCCTTTCGCGATGAGGCCATTCATGTTCGAAGCCCGGATCCACGTCACGCTGAAGAAGAGTGTCCTGGACCCCCAAGGCGACACGGTCCGGAGCGGCCTGGCATCCCTGGGATTCCAGGGTGTCAGCGATTGCCGGATCGGGAAGTTCATGGTCCTGCGCCTCGACGAGCGGGATATGGCCAGGGCCAAGGCCCAGCTGGACGAGATGTGCCGGAAGCTCCTGGCCAATCCGGTCATCGAGGACTACGTCTTCCAGATCACCGAGGCGGCCGAATGAAGTGGGGCGTCCTCATCTTCCCCGGGACCTGGAGCCACCAGGACTTCGCCCACGTCTTCCAGGATGTCCTGAAGGTGGACTGGGACTACATCTGGCACAAGGAAACCTCCGTGGCGGGATACGACTGCCTGTTCCTGCCGGGGGGGTTCGCCCACGGGGACTACCTGCGCTGCGGGGCCATCGCCCGCTTCTCGCCGGTGATGGACGCGGTGATCCGGTTCGCGAGAGAGGGCGGGCCGGTCATGGGCAGTTGCAACGGCTTCCAGATCCTGTGCGAGGCGGGGCTGCTGCCGGGGGCGCTGCTCCGGAACACGTCGCTCCAGTACCGGTGCCGGTGGGTCCACATCCGCACCGAGCGCTGCGACACACCCTTCACGCGCGCGGCGCGGCCGGGCCAGGTCCTGAAGATCCCGATCTCGCACGGCGAGGGCCGGTATTTCGCGCCGCCCGAGACGCTGGCCCGGCTCCGGCGAAACGGCCAGATCGTTTTCCGCTATAGCACGCCCGACGGGCAGATCACCGACGCGGCGAATCCCAACGGGGCGTTGGAGAACATCGCCGGGGTCTGCAACGAGGGCAGAAACGTCCTCGGCCTCATGCCCCATCCGGAGCGGGCCAGCGAGGCCCTGCTGGGCTCCGAGGACGGCCGATTGCTGTTCGAATCCGTGCTGACCGCGGCCCTCAGGCGCTGAGCCACTCCACCCCGGGGAATCCCCATGCGCGAGCCCAGCCTCATCACGCCCGACCTCATCGCCCAGCACGGCATCACGCCCGAGGAGTACCAACGGATCCGGGCCATCCTGGGGCGCGATCCGAACTTCACCGAGCTGGGAATCTTCTCGGTGATGTGGTCGGAGCACTGCAGCTACAAGAGCTCGCGCGTCCACCTCAAGCGGTTCCCGACGCAGGGGGAATGCATCCTCCAGGGCCCGGGCGAGAACGCCGGCGTCGTGGACATCGGGGACGGGTTGGCCATCGTCTTCAAGATGGAGAGCCACAACCACCCCTCGTTCATCGAGCCGCACCAGGGCGCGGCCACCGGCGTGGGCGGCATCATCCGGGACATCTTCACCATGGGCGCGCGCCCCATCGCCCTCCTGGATCCCCTCCGGTTCGGCACGCTCAACAGCGGCAAGTCGCGATACCTCGTGGGCGGCGTGGTGGGGGGGATCGGGGCCTACGGGAACGCGGTGGGGGTCCCGACCGTTGGAGGCGAGCTGTGCGTCTCCGAGACGTATGCGGGGAACCCCCTGGTGAACGTCTTCTGCCTTGGCATTGCCCCGAAGGATCGGGTGTTCCTGGCCCGCGCCAGCGGCGAGGGAAACCCGGTCATCTACGTCGGGGCCAAGACGGGCCGGGACGGGATCCACGGGGTGACCATGGCCTCGGAGACGTTCGACGAGGGCTCGGAGGAGCGCCGGCCCACGGTCCAGGTGGGGGATCCCTTCAAGGAAAAGCTGCTCATCGAGGCGTGCCTGGAGTTGATGGCCGGGGACGCCGTCGTCGGGATCCAGGATATGGGGGGCGCGGGACTCACCTGCTCCACGTGCGAGATGGCCAGCCGCGGCGGGACGGGGATCGAGATCGACTTAGCCAAGGTGCCGCGCCGCGAGACGGGCATGATCCCGTACGAGGTGATGCTCTCGGAGTCCCAGGAGCGGATGCTCCTGATCGTCCGGCGCGGGGCCGAGCAGCAGGTGATGGACATCTTCCACAAGTGGGACCTGGACGCAGTGATCATCGGGCGGGTGACCGGGGACGGGTTGATGCGGGTCAAGGACGGGGACCGGGTGGTGGCGGAGATCCCGGCCCGCTCCCTGGCGGAGGAGGGGCCGGTGTATCACCGCCCCATGCAGCGCCCTGCCTACCTGGATGAGACGGAGCGGGCGGATCTGGCCGGGCTGCCCCTTCCGGAGAGGTTGGATCGAGTCCTCCTCGACCTGCTCGGCTCGCCGAACATCGCGTCCAAGCAGGCGATCTGGCAGCAGTACGACCACATGCTGTTCTGCAACACGGTGGTCGAGCCGGGTTCGGATGCCGCCGTCCTGCGGGTGCAGGGCACGCGCAAGGGGCTGGCGCTTTCGGCCGACGGGAACGGGCGCTACACCTACCTGGACCCCTACGAGGGCGGGAAGCTGGCGGTGGCCGAGGCGGCGAGAAACGTCGTGTGCGCCGGCGCCCGGCCCCTGGCCATCACGAACTGTCTGAACTTCGGCAGCCCGGAGCGCCCGGAGATCATGTGGCAATTCGCCGAGGCGGTGCGGGGGATGGCCGACGCCTGCCGGGCCCTCGGCTCGCCCGTGACCGGGGGGAACGTCAGCTTCTACAATGAGACGCTGGGGACCGCGATCTTCCCCACGCCCATCGTCGGGATGGTCGGCCTGCTGGATGACATCTTGCACGCCACCACGCAGTGGTTCAAGGCCGAGGGGGACGTGGTCTTCCTGCTGGGGGAGACCTTCGACGAGCTGGGCGGAAGCGAGTACCTCAAGGTCATCCACAACATGGAGGTGGGGCGGGCGCCCCGGCTGGACCTCGAGCGTGAGCGCGGGGTGCAGCAGGCTTGCCTGGCGGCGATCCGGGCGGGCATCGTGTCCTCGGCCCACGACTGCGCCGACGGGGGCCTGGCGGTGACCCTGGCCGAGTGCTGCCTGGCCGCGCCGGGGGCGCGGCTGGGGGCGAACCTCACGCTGCCGGGCGACATGCGGCCGGATGCGCTGCTCTTCGGCGAGTCGGCCTCGCGCATCGTGGTGAGCGTGCGACCGGAGGACGCAGAAGAGCTCCGCGCCATCGCGAGGCGCCACGGCGCATCGTGCGCGGAGCTGGGCGTGGCAGGCGGGGATCACCTGACGCTCCGGGGGGAAGGATTCAGCCTTCGCGTCCCGGTGGAGGCGATCCACTGGGCCTGGAGCACGGGGCTCTCCCGCTCCCTGGAGTGAGCCGGCCGTTCCGTTGCCTGGAAGAGAGGTGTGCATGAAGACGATCAGCATCGGCGTCCTGGGGATGGGAACGATCGGGTCGGGCGTGGTGAAGCTCCTCCAAGACCACGCCGCCCTCCTGGACCGGAGGGTGGGGGCGCGCCTGCGCATCCGCAAGATCGCCGAGATCGGCACGCCACGGATCCCCGTGGATCCCAAGCTGCTCACCACCAACGCCATGGAGGTCATCAACGATCCCGAGGTGGACATCGTGGTGGAGTTGATCGGCGGGACCACCACGGCCCGCACCCTCTGCCTGGAAGCGGTGAACAAGGGGAAGCACCTGGTCACCGCGAACAAGGCCCTGCTGGCCGAGCACGGCCTGGAGATCTATCAGGCCGCGGCGGCGAGGCGCGTGGACCTGGGCTTCGAGGGCAGCGTCTGCGGCGCCATCCCCATCATCCGGTCGGTCCGCGAGGGCCTGGTGGCGAACCAGATCCAGTCCATAATGGGAATCGTCAACGGGACCACGAACTACATCCTGACCAAGATGTCCGAGACCGGGCAGGCCTTCGCCGACGTCCTGGCCGAGGCGCAGGCCAAGGGGTACGCCGAGGCGGACCCGACGCTGGACGTGAGCGGGCTGGATGCGGCTCACAAGCTGCAGATCCTGGCCTCCCTGGCCTACAACGCCTACATCCGGTTCTCCGACATCTACATCGAGGGGATCCAGAGGATCGAGGCCACCGACATCGCCTTCGCGCGCGAGCTGGGCTGCCGCATCAAGCTCCTGGCGATCGCCAAGGAGGAATCCGGCGAGTTGGAGGTGCGGGTCCATCCCACCATGATCCCGGAGGGGCATCTCTTGGCTTCGGTCGGCGGCGTCTACAACGCCGTGCACATCCGCGGCGATTCCGCCGGGTCGCTGATGTTCTCGGGCCGGGGCGCCGGGCAGATGCCCACGGCCTCGTCGGTGGTGGCCGACATCGTGGAGATCGCCCACAATATCGTCTTCCACCGTCCCTCCCGCGTGTCGCTGCTCCCCACCGGGACGATGGGAGAGGGCATCGCCCTGAAGCCCATGGAGCGCATCCGAAGCCGGTACTACCTGCGGGTCATGGCGGTGGACAAGCCGGGCGTCCTGTCCATGGTCTCGGGTGTCCTGGGAGACCACCACATCAGCATCGCCTCGGTGATCCAGAAGGGCCGGGCCGAGCAGGCCGCCGTCCCCGTGGTGATGCTCACCCACGAGGCGACGGAAGGCGACATGCAGAAGGCCCTCAGACGCATCAACCACCTCGAGGTGGTCGCGCAGGAAACGGTGTGCATCCGAGTCGAGGGGGCGGAGGAGTGAGCCGAGAGCCGCGAAGACCATGTGGCAATTGGGCAACCCGGCAATCGGGCAACTCGGAACCCCTGAGTGCCGAATTGCCGGATCGCCTTCCCATGGCGTTTCGGGTGCCCGGCACCGCCACTGGGTGCCTTTGGCGGTTACTGATTTCGAATTGGGGATAGACCATGGCCTGGAAGGGCCTGATCCATCAATACCGCGAATTTCTCCCGGTGAGCGGGACGACGCCGATCGTCACGCTCAATGAAGGGAACACGCCGCTCATCCGGGTGGATCGGCTGCGGCAGCGCTTCGGCATACCGTGCGAGGTGCACCTGAAGTACGAGGGCGCGAATCCCACCGGGTCGTTCAAGGACCGGGGGATGACGCTGGCCATGAGCAAGGCGGTGGAGCGGGGGGCCCAGGCCGTGATCTGCGCCTCGACCGGGAACACCTCGGCCTCGGCGGCGGCGTACGCGGCGCGCGCCGGCCTCAGGGCCTTCGTCCTGATCCCCGAGGGAAAGATCGCCGTGGGCAAGCTGGCCCAGGCCATGTTCCATGGGGCGGGCGTCCTCCAGATCCGGGGGAACTTCGACGACGCGCTGAAGCTCGTGCGGGAGATCTCGGAAAGGTACCCGATCGTCCTGGTGAACTCGCTGAACCCCGACCGTCTGGAGGGGCAGAAGACCGGGGCCTTCGAGGTCTGCGACCAACTGGGCGGATCGCCCAGTCACCTGTTCATTCCCGTGGGCAACGCGGGCAACATCACGGCCTACTGGCGCGGATACCGCGAGTATCACAAAGCCGGCAAGGTCAGCCAACTCCCGCGGATGATCGGGTGGCAGGCCGAGGGGGCGGCGCCCATCGTCCGGGGCCACGTGGTCGAGCGCCCGGAGACGATCGCCTCGGCCATCCGGATCGGCAACCCGGCGAGTTGGCAGGGGGCGCAGGAGGCGGCCCAGGAATCCCGGGGCGCGATCGACATGGTGTCGGACGAGGAGATCCTGGACGCCTATGGGTTGCTGGCCCAGGTGGAGGGGGTCTTCTGCGAGGCGGCCTCGGCCGCATCGGTGGCCGGACTGGCCCGGTGGGCGAAGGCCGGCAAGTTCACGGCCGTCCGACCGGGTCGTCTGCGTCCTCACCGGCCACGGGCTGAAGGATCCCGACACGGCGGTGAAGCGGTCGCCCAAGCCAGCCAGCGTCGAGGCCGAGATGGGTCCGGTGCTGAGGGCGATGGGGATCTGAGCGGCGGGCGCCGCGGGGTTTTCCGTTGACAATTCGGAGGTTGCTCTTGGTAGCTTGAGACGCGTCGCGGGAATAGCTCAGTTGGTAGAGCACAACCTTGCCAAGGTTGGGGTCGCGGGTTCGAATCCCGTTTCCCGCTCCAGCGATCATCCAGAGGGGCTGTGGACATTCCGACCACAGCCCCCGTTCTTTTCCGCCCGCCACCCTCTCGCCATAGGCAGACAGTTCGGAATGCCACTGTGCAGGAAGGAAACGCCTCGCCAATGAGTTCACCCATTATCTGAGAAGCCCACTGCTTGGACAGGAGGAACCTATGGAATGCCGCAGCCTGGGGAGAACCGGCGTCCTGGTCAGCCCGTTGTGCGTGGGAGCGATGAACTTCGGCGGTCCCGCCAACGAGGAAGACTCTCTCGCCATCCTCAACCGCGCCCTGGAGGCTGGCGTCAACTTCATCGACACCGCCAACGTGTACACCGGTGGTGAAAGTGAGCGCATCGTCGGCAAGTTCCTGAAGGAGGGCGGCAAGCGTGCCCGGGTGGTACTGGCGACGAAGGTCCACGGCCGTGTAGGTACCTCGCCCAACGACGCTGGTGTGTCCCGCTATCACATTATCAAGGCCTGTGAGGATTCCCTCCGCTCCCTGCAGACCGACCACATCGACCTGTATCAGCAGCACCGCCCGTCGCTAACCATCCCCCAGGACGAGACGCTGCGAGCCTTCGACGACCTGGTGCGCTCGGGCAAAGTGCGCTACATCGGCAGCTCCACCTTCCCGGCCTGGATGGTGATGGAAGCGCTGGCCATCTCCGACCGGTACGGGCTGGCGCGCTTCATCAGCGAACAGTCGCCCTACAATCTCCTCGACCGGCGATTGGAGAACGAGATGATTCCGCTGTGCCTGAAGCACGGCCTGGCGGTGCTGCCCTGGTCACCGCTGGGGGGAGGCATCCTGGCCGGGCGCTATTCGGCCTCCGAGACGTTTCCCGAAGGCTCGCGCGCGGCCCGCATGGGGGCGATGTTCACCGACCGGATCTCGCACCGGGGCAAAGAGGTGGCGGTCGAGCTGGCAGCGATGGCCCAGGAGCGCGGGATGACCGCCAGCCAGCTTGGCCTGCTGTGGGTGAAAGACCAGCCGGGGGTGACTTCTCCCATCATTGGGCCGCGCACCCTGGCCCACTTGGAGGACGCTCTGGCCATTCTGGATAAGAAGCTGGACGACGCCGACCGTCCGTTGTTCGACGCTCTCGTGCATCCCGGCAACGCCGTCGCCGACTTCTTCAACAGCAACGAGTGGATGAAGGCGCGGATCATGAGCTGATCAGGAGGCAAGCCGGGCCAGGCTGCCGTACTTGGCAACGTTCCGGTTTAAAAGGTGATCGAGGCGCGAATGGTTGTGGACAGGCTCGTTCCGACCATGTACCGTAAAGGTGCCAGCGTCCACGGCTGACGGACGTGATACACGTAGGGGAGCGGGGAAACGAATTCCTCACCCCTCGCCCGCGAGGCGTGGCGCGCGTGTAGAGTCAGTTGTAATCCGCGGAGGTTTTATCCGCGTTGAGGGAGGGGGATGGGTGCATCCAGCGAGACCGGGTGAGCTCTGGCCAAAGAAAGGAGACAGCAACCATGCAAGGTGCATTCACCGGTAAGTACCTGCGCGTGAACCTGACCGAGGGGACAACCGCCGTTGACGAGTTTCCCGAACTGACCTACCGCATGTTCATGGGCGGGATCGCCATGGCGGCCTCGATCCTGATGCGAGAGCTCAAGCCCGGGGTGGATCCGCTCGGGCCCGACAATATCCTCGTGTTCGCGACCTGCCCCTTGAACGGCATCCCGCTCTCCGGAACGAGCCGCTTCACCGTGGTCACGAAGTCACCCCTGACGGGCGGCTACGGCGAGGGAGAGGCCGGCGGCTGGTGGGGGCCGGAGCTGAAGTTCGCTGGCTTCGACGGGATCATCGTGACCGGACAGGCCCCCAAGCCCGTGTACCTCTGGATCACGCGACGGCAAGGTGGAGATCCGGGATGCCGTCCCACCTCTGGGGCAAGCTGTCGGGCGAGGTCCAGGACCTCCTGGTGGCCGAGACCGACAAGCGCGCGCCCGCGTCCTGCAGTGCGGCATCGCCGGCGAGCGGGGCAACCTCATGGCCAACATCGTGAACGAGCTGAAGCACTTCAACGGCCGGAGCGGCCTGGGCGCGGTGATGGGCAGCAAGAAGCTCCGGGCCATCGCCGTACGCGGCCACGACAAGCTCGAGCCCAAGGACCGCGACGGGCTGCAGGCGGTCCTGAAGTGGTTCCGCGAGCACTACAACCGGGAGGCCGACATGCTGCACAAGTTCGGCACCTCGCGGAACGTGATGGCCATGAACGCCGACGGCATCCTGCCCACGCGGCAACTTCCGCGAGGGGCAGTTCGAGGATGCCAAGGAGATCAGCGGCCAGCACCATGGCCGAGACGATCCTGACGGACGACGGGGACCTGTTTCGCCTGCGCCATCGCCTGCAAGCGGGAGGTGGATCGTGCCCGACCTCGGCGTGAGCTCCAAGTACGGCGGGCCCGAGTACGAGACCATCGGCTCCAGCGGCTCCGTCTGCGGGATCGGCGACCTCAAGGCCATCGCCAAGTTCCACCAGATCTGCGGCGAGTACGTGATGGACACCATCTCCGTCGGGATGACCATCGCCTTCGCCATGGAGTGCTTCGAGAAGGGCATTCTCACCACGGCCGACACCGACGGGATCGAGCTCCGCTTCGGCAACGCCGAGGCGATGCTCGCCTTGGCCGAGAAGATCGGCAAGCGCGAAGGGCTCGGCGACCTCCTGGCCCTGGGGTCAGAGCGGGCGGCGGCGCGGATCGGCCGCGGGGCCGAGCAGTTCGCCCTGACGGTCAAGAGGCAGGAGATGCCCATGCACGAGCCGCGGGGGAAGCAGGGCGCTCTCCCTGGCCTACGCCACCGCGCCCGCCGGGGCGGACCACATGCGCGCCCCGCACGATCCGGTCTATGAGGGCTTCCACCCCGGCGGGGCGCACGCCCTGGAGCCGCTCGGCCTGGCCGAGGCCATGAAGCGGCTGGAGCTCAGCCCCGCGCAAGGTGCGCGCCTTCACCTACGCCAGCCACTGGTGGGCCCTGTGCAGCTGGGTGGGGGTCTGTCACCTGGCCGCGGCGCCGATGAACGTCGTGGGCATCACCCTGGTGGTGAACGCCATGCGCGCCGTCACGGGCTGGGACACCAGCCTGTGGGAGCTGATCAAGGTGGGCGAGCGCGCCAAGGCCCTGGCCCGCGCCTTCAACTGCCGCGAGGGCTTCACCGCCGAAGGACGACCGGCTGCCCAAGCGGCTGCACGAGGCCTTCACCAGCGGCCCGCTGAAGGGCGTTCGGGTTGATCCGGACACATTCGCTGCGCGCCCTCCGGCTCTACCACCAGATGGAGGGCTGGGACCCGGAGACCGGCTGGCCGACCTTCGCCAAGCTGGCCGAGCTGGGGATCGAGTGGGCGGCGAAGCCGGGAGATACCTGGTAACACAGTGGGGGGGGCTGCTGGGGCCTTCGTCTGGTCAGGCTGGGTGCGGTTTTCTTTGCCGGATCCGATTTCCTGGACAGGGGGCGACCAGGTTACGCCGCGCATTCCCCGATGAAGGGGGCCACAAAAGGCTTCGTTCTTACATTTCGTTCTTACATGAGGAGTACCAGCGGGCCCTGGGAATCGCGGTGCGCCACATCTATCTCGAACTGAGGGTGGGCCTACCGTAGGCGTCTCTTGTCAGCTCGATCGAGCGCGACGGCGCCACGGCGCGCGTTGCGGCGGAGCCTCTCCATCTGAGGAAGCGGGTGTCGCTCGACCCGCCCGAGAAACGCCGCCAGTCACAGCTACTCGCCGCAAACGTTCCTTCCGTTCCCGTTTGTCTCCGCTAAGCTCCCGTGAGAATCACCGGATCCCAGCAAGGGTCCATCAGGGAAGGGTCGATTTCCCGGATAGGCGCCGCGCCGCATCTTGAGCTATACTCTCAAGACACAGGGAGGCGACCATGGCCAAGCAATGGACGACGGACGAGTTGATGGAGCTGGTTCGGGGGTTTCAACCGGCCTGCATCGTGATCGCGGCGGCGGAGCTGGACGTGTTCACGATCCTACACGGCCAGCCGATGGACGCGGTGCGCCTGGCAGGTCGGCTCACGAGCGATCCGCGCGCCACGGCCGTCCTATTGGACGCCCTGGCGGCGATGCGGCTGCTGCACAAACAGGATGGGGTGTATAGAGTGCCGGCCGACGTTTCGGCCATGCTCACCGAGACCGGCGCCCACTGCATGCTGGGCATGGTCCGCCATCAGGGCAACTGCCTGCGCCGCTGGGCTCAACTGGCCAAGGTGACCTTGAGCGGCCGGCCCGCCGAAGACGTGAGCGTCCGCGGCCCCCAGGAGGATTCGGCCTCGTTCATCCGGGCGATGCACGAAATCTCCGGCCCGGTCGCGTCCACGCTGATTGAGAGCCTGGGGCCGCTGAAGTTCAATCATCTGTTGGACCTCGGCGGCGGCTCGGGCACCTGGACGATTCCGTTCCTGCGGCTCCACCCGACCGTCAAAGCCACGATCTTCGACCTGCCGGACGTCATTCCGATGGCCGAGCGCCTGCTGAGCAACGTCGGCATGGCGGACCGCGTCCGGCTGGTGCCGGGGAGCTTCTACACCGACGAGCTTCCGGGCGGGGCCGACTTGGCCTGGGTGAGCGCCATCGTGCATCAGAACTCGCGGGAGCAGAACCGGGCCATGTTCGGCAAGGTGTTCGCGGCCCTGGTGCCTGGCGGGCGCATCCTGATCCGCGACATCGTCATGGACGAGGACCGCACGAGCCCGCCGATGGGGGCGTTCTTTGCGGTCAACATGCTGGTGGGCACGCCCGGCGGCGGGACCTTCACGTTCTCCCAACTGCGTGACGACCTGGCGGCCGCGGGATTCTTCGGCGCCACGCTCCTCCGCCGGGGTGAGGCGATGGATTCCGTCGTCTGCGCGACGAAGCCCGGGTGAAGCCGACGGCGGGATGTCGCATTACAGGTTTGAGGATTGGGTGACGGGGCTTCGGGATGGCCCCTGACCGTGAGGCCCTCCACCTCCCGCGAGAACCTCGACCGAGCGGACTCCATCGCCTGCCTCCCACAGGTGCAAAACAGGCCGCTCAGATTGCGCTGGCCCTTCCTGCACCTTTCCCGGTAGTTGTTATTTCTGGCAACGTCTCTCAATACACACGGACGCCGAAGCCGACAGCCCGGATTTCCGGTCCGCCGGAGCCGAGGGGGTGGGTAGGCGACGTCATGGTCTCAGTCTCACCTCCGCGTCGGCTTGAGTTGTCAGGACAATCTTGCCACGCGCATGGCCGCCCGCGCTGATTTCCTGGGCGCGACGCGCCTCGGAAAGCGGCAGGAGGGTTTCCAGGATGGCCTTGAGCTTGCCAGAATCGACCAGCTTCGCGATTTCCGCCAGCTGCGACGCATTCGGCTGGACGAAGACAAATGCCTGCCGGACGCCGTGCGCTGCAGCCTCCTCCGGCGAGGGAGGGGTCAGAATTGAAACCAGGATTCCACCCTTCTTGAGGACCTTCCAGGATCGAGTCTGAGTGTCGCCTGCCATCGTGTCAAGGACGACATCCACATGGTGGGCAACGTCTTCAAAGCGCGCGGCCGTATAATCAATAGTCTCGTCGGCTCCCAACGTCCGCAGGAAGTCGTGATTGCGTTTGGACGCGGTGCCGATTACACGCGCGCCTTTCCACTTGGCGAGCTGCACCGCAAAGCTTCCGACGCCCCCCGCGGCAGCATGGATGAGGACCGTCTGACCCGAGTTGAGTTGAGCCGCATCGAAGAGTGATTGCCACGCGGTCAGTCCCGCGAGCGGTATTGCGGCAGCGTGAGTGTGGTCAATGGATCTCGGCTTCAGCGCCACCTCCGATTCCTTGACGGCAATGTATTCCGCATAGGCACCGTCCCGCGAGATATCCGGGCGGCTGTAGACTTCATCTCCCACCCTCAATCGGGTAACGCCGGGGCCGGTGCCCTCAACAACGCCGGAAAGGTCCCACCCCAGGATCAAGGGGAGCGGGTGGCCCAGGATCTGTTTGAGGTATCCTTCACGAATCTTCCAGTCCACCGGGTTGACGCCGGCGGCGCGGACCCGAATCAAGACTTCGCCGGGCCCCGCCTTCGGGCGTGGCGCGTCCTCGTACTTCAGGACCTCTGGACCACCATATACGTGCATTCGAACTGCCTTCATTGTTCCCATTGAGATTTCCCCTGTGCGCGGATTTGTGAAACCTCGGCTGCGCTCGAATTTCGCCGGCAGCGCGTCTGGTGAACATCAGTCACGACGCAGAGACGAGCGGAAGAGCACGATCACCAGGAGCCCGCCAAGGCGTACGCCAGGTCTATTCCGTTTCGTCAATATCGCTTGAACTCACATCATCCCATCGCAGTTCTATCGCTCTCGTCCAAGCGCGATCACCGTCGTCCGTCGTGTGGCCTCTTGCTGCTTTGGTTTCCGCTCCGGTCTAGGGAGTTCAAACCGTTCCGTGGTCCGGCTGTACTGCGAACCGCCCATGCGGGCAACCAAGTCCAGCGACTGCGGATCAAGACGCCCCTCGCGCAACACTTCTTCTTTTAAGTGGACGGAAACGATTTCACCGATCACGAGGCTTCCGCCGGAGCTCTCGGTACCAAAATCAAGAATCTGGTACACCCTGCATTCAAAGCTGATGGGAGATTCGGCTACCTGGGGAGGGCTCACGTGTTGCGACGGGCGGATCCTCAGCTTGGCCAACTCGAACTCGTTTACCGAGGGCTCATACTCCCCGCTGGTCAGGTTCATGGCTTCGACCGAAGGAAACGTAACCGTATTTACAACGAATTCCCCGGTCTGGCGAATATTCCGCAATGTGTCCTTGACCCCCGTCCCGAGTGCTTTCCGATCTTCGGCCTGTCTGATTGACGGACAGAAACCAAGCAGGGGCGGGTTAACACAAATCGCGTTGAAGAACGAGAAGGGCGCTATGTTGGGAATTCCATCCTTGCTGAGCGTGGATGCCCAGGCGATCGGTCGCGGAGCTATCGAACTGAGAAGGATGCGATAAAACTCATGCGGCGGAAGCTCATGCGGTTGGACGTTCATGGATTTCTCCTGTCACTTCAGCTGGCAATATGACTGACCAGTTTCGATCCCCCGAGTGACAAAGGCCTAGGATTCCCGCGGCGCGTTCAGATTCTGCTCCTGCTCCATCCGGACACCTGCCTGCTTCAGGTGCCGCGGCCTACACGATCTGGCAGGCCTCCTCAAATGCGAGGCGCGGCCCCCGCGGGAAGAGCTTGCTCGAATCCCCATACCCCAGGTTCACAAGGAAGTTGGATTCGACCCGCCCATCAGGAAAGAATTCGGCGTCCACTTTCTCGTTGTCAAAGCCTGACATGGGGCCGCAATCGAGGCCCAGCGCCCGCGCCGCCAGGATCAGGTATGCCCCCTGCAAGCTGCTGTTGCGAAACGCGGTACTTTGGATCAGCTCGGGATTCCCGACGAACCAGGATCGGGCATCGGCATGCGGGAATAGCTTGGGCAGCTTCTCATAAAACTCCGTGTCGTAGCCCACAATGACCGTAACCGGCGCCGCCATAGTCTTCTCCACGTTGGTCGGCGCCAGGCACGCTTTGAGTCGCGCCTTGGCCTCCGGCGATTTGACGAAGACAAACCGCGCCGGCGAACCGTTCGCGCTGGTCGGACCCATCTTCACCACGTCGTATAGCCGCCGCAGCACCTCGGCCTCTACAGTTCTTGCCTGCCACGCATTGTGGCTTCGGGCCTGAGTGAACAATTGATCTATTGCCTTGTTGTCGAGAGCATTTGCCATTAAGGATCCTCCCTTCTTGAGTGTCCCCCGATTCCTGCGGTCCGCATGAGCTTGATCCGCTCGTCCCGACTGGTCCTGGCCGAAGTGCCTTCACGTGTCCGCTCTCCAGTCCGTTGGATCGAGAGAGGACCTCGGAGAGCGTCAAACGTCTGTCCCCGCCACTGGTGCAGCGACCTCCTTGAGCAGGTCGGGGAGTGCGGGGAGACTCTCCGCATCCACCGCCGCGTAGTCGCCCGAGGCCTTTCCCGCATCCATGAACCCGGTGTCCACATACGATCCCTGGATCGTGGTCTCGTCGGAAAAAACCATGATCAGGATGATGGGATCGGTGGTCAGCGACCAGGTGTCCGTCCCGTTGCGGGCATCCAGCCCGAGGAGGAGCGCCTGGGGCTGTTCCCCGGTGGTGTTCACAAGAAGGACCACCGGGAAGTCCGGATTTTCGCGCAGGTTCCCCACCTCCACGGGCTGGAAGTGCGCTTGCACCTCGGGATCGTAGATGTTCGGGACACCGGCCGGCAGAGTCGGTCGAGCGGCCCACGCCGGCATCGCGGTCACGAGGACAAACCCCAGCAGCAGCGGCCAGATGCTTGTTCGGGCTGGAGGCGTCCGTCGGGTTGTACCGGGTGCCGACTGGCGTCGTCCAGGGGCGGGGACGAGAGCAATGCTCTGGGGGAGGAAGGTGAACCCTCCGACGAGCTTAACGAGATCTTGGAAAAATTCCACGATGATGCAAAAGCTTCGCGACTTGCGTCGATCTTTCATGGCCCCCTTCCCTTCTCGTCGGTTGTTGCGCCTCGGCCCTACCTCGTGACTGTTCTCTTGCGGAATCCACCGCCCATCCACATCCGAAGATTTTACAAATCAGGCACATTCCGCTGGAACGAGGTCTCCAAAATCCGCCGCAGCTCCCCAATCAGGGCCGCGTCCGGGATCTCTTGCAGGATCATGCGTACGGTGAACCCGCACGTCCGGCAGCGTTTGTACTGATAGTTCCGGTGACCGTCCTGCTGGGCGGGTCCAACTTCCTCCATGTCGGTGAAGCAGCACGGCTTGGAATGAGATGGAGAAATGATTCGCTTAGGATAGAGATTCTGGGGTGCCTTTACGTCCGTGTATTCAACGATGGTCGGCATAATCAGCTCCTGTAGGCATGTTGGTTACACGGTGTGATGACCCGTCCCCGAGAAAAGAAAGAGGCAAGCGTGTCCATAAGGGATCGGGGCGGCTGCGGGGGAAAATCGAAGGCCCGGAGGGGATCCCCCGGGCCTTCGACCTACGGGCACAGAGGCTGGATTCCTCCTGGTCCCGTCTCGATCCAGAACGCGCTTAGTTCCCGCTGTCGCCAGCTGGTCCCGCGTCGACCCAGAACGCGACCAGCTCCTTCTGCCCGTCCTTCCCATCCTGATAGGAGACGGTAACCTCTTCGCCCGGCGTGAGCGATTCGGTCGAGAGGTTCGAGGGGATCGTGAGCGTCATCCCGTTCACGAGCGTCAATGTCTTGCCGGCGGGATCCACGCTTTGGACCATGCCCTCGGTCGCCTTCAAAGAAGCAAAGGCGAAGGCCGTTGAGGCGGCGAGTACGGTGGCAATCACGGTTGCAGCAAACAGCTTCTTCATCGGTGGTCCTCCTTTGTGGCTTGAGCAGGGTCGCAAGCCTGCTCGGTTCCAAGAGCGGTGCGCCCTCGGCGCACCCGACGCGTCCATGGTCAGGTTGGCTGCCCTTCCTCATCGAGGGGAAGCCGGCAGATGCGAGCATCCAGACGGGCGCTGAATTCAGCGATTGCTTCGACAGGCAGTCGCGAAAGCGCGTCCAGTTCGCACCGGGAGAGGTCGATCCCGGCGGAGAAGCTGGCCCCCGCTGGGTCCCGGAAGAACCGAACCCGGAAGGTCTCATCCGTGACCAGCTTCCCGAGGAGCCGCTCTACTGCCACCTGGCTCATGGACTCTCCTCCTCGCTGCGGCAGAAGGGGAGTGCAGGGCCGGTGCCAACTTCCGGCAGCGCCGCAACTCAATGAAAAGCCGGCATCGGGGCCGACGCCCGCAGGGCGAGACGGGGCGGGGTGTGTATGGGTACGCGGATGGCTGAGCAGTGGTGGACGGATCGTGCAGGATTAGACGGCCGACTCTGCGGCAAGCCCGAATCGTTTCAAACGGGTGTGGAGCTGCGTCCGGGTGATCCCGAGGAGAGCCGCGGCCTGCGTCTTGTTGCCTCGGGTGTACTCCAGGGCGGCGAGAATGGCGCGCTGTTCCAGGGTGGCCAGGCATTCAGGAGCGGTCTCTTTGCCATTACCTGCTGCCTGGCCGCTCGCGCCCTCCGGCCGTTGCTCCCCCGCCCCGCCGACGCCCAAATGACCCGCCGTGAGGAGACCTCCGTCGGCCAGGATGAGGGCGCGCTCGATGGCGTTCGCCAGCTCCCGAATGTTGCCGGGCCACCGATAGGCGCGCAGCACGTCCTGGGCGTCGCGGCTGAGCCCCGGCTCGCCCGTGCCCAGGCGCGCGCCCAGCTCCCGCATAAAGTGGTGCGCCAGGAGCAGGACGTCGTCGCCGCGCTCCCGCAACGGGGGTAGATGCACCTGGAACACGTTCAGTCGGTAATAGAGATCTTCGCGAAACTTCCCAGCCTCGACCGCGAGCGCCAGATCCCGGTTGACGGCGGCGATGAGGCGGACGTCGGCCCGCAGTGTGGCGATCCCCCCCACGCGCTGGAACTCGTGCTCCTGGAGAACCCGGAGGAGCTTGGCTTGGACGCTCGGGGGAAGCTCGGCGACCTCATCCAGGAAGAGCGTCCCCCCGGCCGCCAGCTCGAACCGGCCGGGCTTCTGCTTGTCGGCGCCGGTGAAGGCCCCGCGCTCGTGGCCGAACAGCTCCGACTCCACCAGCGTCTCGGGGAGGGCCGCGCAGTTGATGGCGACGTAGGGGCCCTCAGCCCGTGGGCTGCTGTGATGGATGGCGCGGGCGACCAACTCCTTCCCGGTCCCGCTCTCGCCCGTGAGGAGCACGGTCGTTTCGGTGGGAGCCACCTTGGCGGCGCGGTCCAAGGCCTCCCGGAGGGCCGGGGCCCGGCCGAGAATCCGGTCGAAGCCGTACCGGTCGTCCAGCTCCTGGCGGAGCGTGGTGAGCCGCTGTTCCAGTTGGCGCGCCCGCCCCTCGAGGCGGGCGCGGTGCTGCTGCTCCTCGGCGAGCCGCTGGTGCTGGAGCGCCACCACGACCTGGGCCGCAATAGCGGAGGCGACCTCCACATCGGATCCGTCATACCATGCGGGTTGCCGTTTGGCGAAGAAGAGGGACCCGCCGACCTCCTCGCAGAACCAGAGCGGCACCGCCAGGCAGGCGCGGTTCCCGCGTTCAATGATGTCGCGATCGCCCGGCCGGGCGGGATCGAGCTCGACCCGGGCGTCGCGGATCAGCACCGGGTTCCCCGCCTCGACCGTGGCCGAGAAGGACAGATCGCCGAGCGGGATCCGCGAGGGCCCGGCTGGGCCGGGGCGGTCGTCCACCTGGCCTACGATTTCCAGATCCCGCCCGCTTTCGCCGAGGAGGCTCACCCCCATCACATCGAAGTCCAGAATGGGTCGCACAGCCTCCGCCACCTGTTTAAAGCTCTCCTTGAAGTTCAGGCTGGCGCCGAAGACGCAGGCAAGACCCGTGAGGGCAGCCAGCCGGCTCCGGCGGCGCTGCTCCCGATGGAGGAGCACGACGTTTTCGATGAACGGCGCGATCAGGTCGGCCACCTGGCGGGCGGCGGCGACGTGGGCCTCCGTGTAGGCGTCCGGCGTGAAGCTTCCCACGAGGAGGGCTCCGATGATCCGCCCGCCACTGTGGAGCGGGACCGCGATCCGCGACCGCAGGCCGATCTTCAGCACCTTCAGCAGCCCGGCGCCCGGCTGGGCAACCCGGGGGTCGTTCTGGAAGTCTCGGACCCACATCGCCTCCCCGGCGAGCACCGGCTCCAGGGTCAGTTCAGCCGGCGTGTAACGGCCGCCCGGATCGAAGGCGATGGTATAGCGGCCCTCGTGGAGTAGCGGGCCCCGCAGGGCATGCTCGGCAAAGATGGAGAGGGACCCTCCTTCTTCAAGGTATGTAATGATCAAGCGATCGTGGGGGAGCAGCCGCTGCACCTGGGCGGAGAACTCCGCGAGAAAGCGTCCCGGATCGAAGGCTTCCTGCACGGCACGGCCGATCGCCGTGACGGCGGCGAGAAGGTCGGTAGGCTCGTTCGTCATCGTGTCCTTCCGTGAACGCCCAATGCCTGGCAACTGACCGGCCGCCCGGCTCCCAAGGTGCCGTCCTCATCAATCATTGGCATTGGTGAGGAACAGGATCAACGGCAAAGGCATGCGTTCAGCAGCGAGGGCAAAGCCAATTGGGGGATAAGAGGCCTATGTGGCTGAACATATCTGCCACATTCTGTAATTCATTAAGCGAATATCTGCAAGGGCATTCTGGCGGAGATTGACCCTCCTCCGGTTATAGGGCCCGATGTATCCAGCTCCCTGAGGTCTATGCGAGAACCGGTGCAATTTGCGGTGCCACGGTCCGGCGGGAACTGCGAGACCAGCATCCACTATTAAACTTTAACGTGCGGTTTTACTTGACCACCCCTGCGCTCCAGCCGTCATAAATCCCGCCTTCCCTCGTGGCGAGTTCATCAAATCTGGAGCGGAGTGATTTCAGCTCGGACAGGAGAGGAACCATTGCGCGGGTAGCTCGGACAATATATTGATTGCCTTGGACAACTTCTTCAACCGATACCTGGAAACCGTCCGCCCTGAGGGTCGTGGTCACCCTTTCGGCAAGCTCGCGTGAGGGAAAATAAAAGCGGAACTCAATGTTGTGAGGACGGGCCAGGTTGGAGCCCCCCTTGGTCAGTTGCTCAATTACCTGAGCATCCGAAGCCTTCCTTGAAGCGGCTCCTCTCGCAAACAGAAAGACGGCGACAGCGACAATGATCAATACGATTGCGTAGATCGCCCAACCACTCATGTGAGGCCTCCTTTCACGTCACACTCGCAGTGTCGCGGCCGGCCGGGCAGACGCGGAGGCAGCGGCCCACGCAGGCCGCCGCGACCCGGCTCTTCCGGCAGAGGGACCAATCGGTCCGCGACACGGGATCGAGCCAGACGCCTTTGGAGTTCGCCCCCGGCTGCAGCGTGAACGCGCCGGCCGGACACTCCTCCACGCAGAGATTGCAGTCGGCGCCGAGGCACGTCTTGGTGTGCAGGAGAGGAGACCCGACCAGGGGGGCAGTGGTGATCACTGAGTTGAAGCGGATGCGAGGGCCGTAGCGGCCCGTCACGACGACGTTGTTGAGCCCGAATTCGCCCAGCCCGGCCCGCACGGCCGCATGCCGTTGGGAGAGCATCCCGGGCAGCTGGCCCATCTTCTCCGGCGTGGCGCCATAGGTGGCCGGGAAGAAGAGAGAAGGGTACCCCAGGTCTTCCAGATGGTTAGCAAGCCTGAGGGCGATCTCATTCAGCCGGTCGTTGATGATGTCGTAGCCGGAGCGCCTGTAGAAGAGTGAGTCAAGCGCTTCCAGGCGCAGGTCATCCGGGAAGAACGGCGAGCCCTGCAGAAGATCCGGCCACTCCAGGACTCGGTCCAGGATGCGGATCCCGAAGGTGAAGACCGCTTCTGCGCCCGGGAGCAACTCGCGCGGGTGGTGACTCTTGGGAGCGCCATCGAATCGCTCGACCGGAGCTACCCCTGCCAGGCTCGCCCCTGCCGCCCTTGCCATGTCATTCAGTTCGCGTGTGAGGTCCATGACGTCCTCCGTCAGCGCATAGCCATCTCTATACCCGTTCCAGTTGGTCAACGCAAGCCATTTCGCTGTGATGCCCTGGTTTGCATCCCAGCACCGCGACGTTTCGAGACGCCTTGAAGAGATTCGAATAGGAGCGTGAAATCCAAAGCTGCTGTGGTAGACTTCTCAGGTCGTCAGGCGACGCTGGCGGCAAGCCGAGGGCTGGCAGGGCGTCGAGGGAGAACTGAACCGCGCCGTTCGCCGAGGGGGCGGTAGGGGGAGGCCGTGCATATAGCCGTCACTGGCTCCAGCGGTCTGGTCGGCGCCGCTTTGGTTTCCTTCCTCACGGCGGATGGGCATCCTGTGATTCGGCTTGTCCGCAAGCCTCCGAGCGGGGACGAAGTCCAGTGGGATCCGACGGAGGGTGTCAGGGACCTCTCGCGACTGGAAGGGGTTGACGCCGTAATCCATCTGGCCGGGGAGAACATCGCCGCGGGCCGTTGGACGCCCCGGCGGAAAGGCGAAATCCATCGCAGTCGCGTCGAGGGCACGCGGGAGCTTTGCGAGTCGCTGACACGACTCTCGCGCCGCCCCGAGGCCCTGGTGAGTGCCTCGGCCGTCGGATTCTACGGGGACCGGGGGGACGAGATTCTGGCCGAGGACAGCGCGCCCGGGAGGGATTTCCTCGCCCGGATCTGCCAGGAGTGGGAGGCGGCCACGGAGCCCGCGTCGCGCGCGGGCATCCGCGTGGTGCATCTCCGCTTCGGCATGATCCTGAGCGCGGCAGGGGGGGCATTGAGAAGGATGCTCCTTCCCTTCAAGCTGGGGGCGGGGGGCCGGATGGGGCGAGGGACGCAGTACGTGAGCTGGATCGCCATAGACGATGCGATCGGGGCGATCCATCATGCGGTCCGCACCGAGTCACTGCATGGACCAGTCAATGCCGTCTCGCCCGCACCGGTAGCCAATGCCGAATTCGCGCGGGTCCTGGCGCGGGTGCTGTCCCGGCCGGCGATCTTCCCGACGCCGGCATTCGCCATGCGACTCGCATTCGGCGAGATGGCCGATGCCCTGCTCTTGGCGAGCCAACGGGTCGTGCCGAGCCGCCTGCAAGCCTCGGGCTACCGGTTTCGCTACCCAGAACTCGCAGGTGCCCTTCGACACCTCTTGGGTCGGTAGGGCGACGAGTAAGAAAGGAGGGACCCATGGCACGCGTTGACTGGAGTTATCATCGTCCCGGGTGAAAGACCTACGCCAAGACGCAGGGGTTCCTTGCGAAGCATAAGGTGGAGACCGCAGCGCAGGTGGATGCGAGGAAGGCGACCCTGAAAGAGAAAGAGGCCTTAGCCCTGGCTCGTGGGGTGGACGAGATCTACGCCAGCAAGGGGAAGCAAGTGGTCCACCTGGACCTCAAGACAGACAAGCCCGACGCGGCAACGCTCAAGGGCCTCCTCCTCGGGCCGACGGGCAATCTGCGGGCACCGACCCTTCGGAGGGGCCGCACGCTGATCGTCGGCTTTGACGAGGCGACCTACGCGAAGCTGCTGAAGTAGGACAGAGAGCCGAGTGCCGAGAACCGAGAGCCGAGAACAGAGCACAGGGAGCCGGGTGCCGACGCCACCCCCATCCATCCGCGTCGGGATCAGCGCGTGCCTCCTGGGGCAGGAGGTCCGGTTCGACGGAGGACACAAGCGGGACCGATACATCACGGACACCCTGGGCAAGTTCTTCGAATGGGTGCCGGTCTGCCCCGAGGTGGAGATGGGCCTGGGGACGCGCCGGGAAACGCTGAGGCTGGTCGGAGATCCCGGGGAGCCGCAGTTGGTGTTCCTCAAGACACACGGCGACATCATCGATGGTATGAAGGCCTGGGCCGGCTCCCGCCTCGCGGCGTTGGCTGCGGCAAACCTTTCCGGGTACATCCTCAAGAGCGACTCACCGAGCTGCGGCATGGAGCGGGTTCGCGTGTACCGGGCAACCGGGGCCCCCAGCAAGGACGGGGTGGGCCTCTTCGCCCGCGCCCTGATGGACCGGTTTCCGCTCCTGCCCGTCGAGGAGGAAGGGCGGCTGCATGATCTGCCGTTGCGGGAGAATTTCGTCGAGCGCGTCTTCTCCTATCGCCGCTGGCGGGAGCTGGTTGCCGGCGGGCTCACCCGAGGGAAGCTGGTGGCCTTTCACACCGCCCATAAGCTGCTGCTGCTCGCCCACAGCCCCAAGCACTACACGGAGCTGGGCCGGCTGGTGGCCGGCGCCAAGGGCCTGTCCCCGAGGGGGCTTGAGACCCTCTACGGCGCGCTGTTCATGGCGGGCCTCGCGGTCAAGGCCACGGCCAGGAAGCACACCAACGTCATGCAGCACATCCTGGGGTACCTCAAGCGCGACCTGGATGCCAGGGACAAGACGGAGCTGCTGAGCGTCATGGCCGATTACCATCGGGGACTCGTCCCGCTGGTGGTCCCCCTCACGCTGCTCACGCACCACCTGGCGCGGGTGGCCGTGCCCTACCTGCAGGACCAGGTCTACCTGAACCCGCATCCCAAGGAGCTGATGCTCCGCAATCATGTGTGATGGAACCGCTGGTACCAACGGCACCGCCGTTGGTGCGCCAATCCGCCAAAGGCGGATAAGAGGCTCCCACTCTTCTGGGGCATCGGGTGGGAAACCCTGAGGGGCTAGGCCGAGCATAACCGACCGGATCTTTGATCGGGATTGGCGGGGTGAGACGGCCCCTCGGAATCTTGGCGGCCTGGCGGTAAGATCTTCGAGTTCGGGTTGACGGCCCTGGCGAGTTGACTTATTATGCAGCCCACGGCGCGGTACCCAAGAGGCTAAGGGAGAGGTCTGCAAAACCTCGATTCGGCGGTTCGAGTCCGCCCCGCGCCTCCACTCAAGAGCAGCCATCAGCCGTCAGTTTTCAGCCGTCAGCAGCCGACCTGAAATCCCCGGCTGAGAGCTTGGCGGTTTTGGAGCCTCCTGGCCTTCCAGCCTTCCAGCTTTCCAGCCTTCTTGAGTGAAATCCTTGACTTGCATTGAACCGGATGTTACGAATCCTCCAGAGAGCACATGCGGGAGTGGCGAAACCGGCAGACGCGCGAGACTTAAAATCTTGTGGGCCTCGGCCCGTGGGGGTTCGATTCCCCCCTCCCGCACCAATCCTTCCCGATAGTTACCACGCGAGAGGATTTCCGCCCGTTCCCCACTGTTCCCGATTGTGCCCGGAATTGTGCCCGTAGCGTCCACGGGGGCGGTCTCCCCGCCGAGTTTCTTTGCCGCTGCAGGTCCCCCTCGCTCAGGATGTCGTAACGGTCAAAGACGCTCCGGGTCTTGTGCCCGCGGATCTGCATGGCTACGCGCTCCGGGATCCCGGCCCGGACCATGTTGCGGACCGCCGTGCGCCGGAGGTCATGGAATAGCCGGCGCGAGAGCCCCGCCGTCTCGCACGCGGTTTCCCAAGCCCCCCGAAAGTCTCGGACAGGCTCCCCGTCCCGATGGAAGACCCACGGGATCGGGCGGCCCTGCTGCTGTGCCAGGGAGCGGGTCTCGTCCCACAATTGGCGCAGGGTGGCCCGCAGACTGTCGGTCAAGACGATGGTGCGCCCCTCGCGGTTCTTGGTAGTGCCGGGATCAAGCCGACCCGTCCTGGCCCCGAAGTCCACCCGATCCCATGTCAGGCCCAGGACTTCCGACTTGCGCCAGCCGAACGTATAGGCGAACGTGAGGATGTGATTCAGTGGGGGCAGGCCACCAGTACGCGGAGAGCCTCTTGAAGGAAGGCGCCCACCGTACTTTCGCCAAACTCTTGGCCTGCAATCGAGGCGCGAAGCTCCTCGAGGGATCTCGGGTAATCCTCGTCCATGAGCCGGAATCCTCCATCTGGTGGTCACTTGACTCAACCCGATACCCCAGGTATTATTTCCCGGAGGCACTGCGAAGTCCAGGGGAGCAGCGCGAGAGCCTTCAGGTCGGGTGGGCTGGGGCACGGCGGAACGCGTGAGCGGAAACGAGGATTCCGGGGGGGCCGAGGACTCCCCGTCCAGCGCCCCGCGGCGGCCGGGCAAGGAGGGAACCAACGATGCGAACAGGGCGGGTCGCGACAGTCATTCTGACGACGGCACTCTGTCTCGGCCCTGCCAACCCAGGGCTGGCCGCCGAGAGGGGCGCGGGGCCCCCGGGAGACCCTGCTGGCAGCGCAGGGCGCGCCGCTTGGCATGGGGGCTTCCACGGGCATGGCGGGGTCGGGGTCTTCGTCGGTCCCGGGGGCTGGTGGGGCGGGCCCGGGTGGTGGGGGGCCCCGTACCCGTACTATGCCGACCCCTATTATTATGCCGCCCCACCCGGGGTGGTCCCGGAGGCGCCGCCCGTGTACGCGCAGGCCGCGCCGCCCGCGCCACCGCCCGCGTATTGGTACTATTGCCAGAATCCCCCGGGCTACTACCCCTACATCAAAGACTGCCCGGCAGGCTGGCTGACCGTGGTCCCGCCCATGGGGGCAGGCCGGCCAGGGCCGCAACAAAGCCAGCCTCCGGGAGGTCCAGGTCCGGTCGTGGTCCCGCCCATGGGGGCAGGCCGGCCAGGGCCGCCGGAAACGCGGCCCAGCGTCTTCGCCTACCAGGTGCCGCTCCTCACCCTCATCCTGTCCCACGGTCAGGAATTGGGGCTCACCCCGGAGCAGCTCCAGAAGCTCCAAGAGTTGCGGACCACCTTCGACAAGGAGGCGGTCGCACGGGGCGCGGCCATCCGGGCGGCGGAGGCTGACCTGAAGGGGCTCCTCGAGAAGGACCAGTGGGATCTGACGGCCATCGAGGCCAAGGTGCAGCAACTCGCCACCCTGCAGGGGGACCTGCGCTTCGCGGGGATCAAGACGCTCGCGGCCGGGGAGGCGCTCCTCACGCCGGAGCAGGTGCAGAAGCTGGAAGCGATCGGGCAGTGGACGCCGCCCCCGGGCGGCCCGGAGCGGGCGGGGCCACGGCCACCGTCTGGCCCCGGCAGCCCACCCGCCCCGCAGCCGTAAAGCGAGGCTGCGTCTCCCCCCCGGACGCGGGCCTGCTGCGGACCCGCCGCGCTGCCCATCACCGCATCTCCACCAGAGGGTTCGGGCCGGTCCCACCGGGGCGACTCCCCCCGGAGTCACCCGGGGAGAGATGGCGCGGGAGGCCATCGCGTTCGCGAGGCACCCCCGGCGAGAACGGCTACTCCTCCCCCCGTACCAGATGGATGAGGTTCCTCCCCAGTTGACGCGGTCTCACGTCAGTCTGCACGTGTCTCTCTGATGCCCATGGCGCTGTGGCTGTGGCGTCAAATTTCGACGATCCCGCTTGCGTGGGTACCCTCCTCTCTCCTCGGCGCGCGGGGGGTCCCCCCCGGCGCACCTTCCCCCATGCTGATCGTTTACTCTCGCGTTCTCGTCGGCGTGTCCTCTCCGATTTCCAGTTGCGCGCGGGTTGCGTTTCTGTTATTGAATGGCATCGGATGTCACGTCCTGCAACCCGTCGCTGCTTAACTTCTCGCTTTTTCTGACCCGTCAAGTGATTTATTATTTTCAATTGCCCGAGCGCCGAAGGCGACGGAGGTGATTTCATGAAGGCAGGGCGGGTGGCCATGCGGCGGCGGATGCGGCGGGGGGTGTACCTGCTCCCCAGCATCCTCACGCTGGGGAACCTTTCCTGCGGCTTCTATGCGCTGGTGGCGGTGTACAACGACGAGTACATGGCGGCGGCCGTGGCGGTCCTTTTGGCGCTGGTCTTCGACTATCTGGACGGTGGGGTGGCCCGGATGACCGGCGCTATCAGCGATCTCGGCATCAAGCTGGATTCGCTGGCCGATCTGGTCTCCTTCGGTGTGGCCCCGGGACTTCTGGCCTACGTCTTCGCCCTCAAGCCCTTCGGCTGGATCGGCGGCCTGGCCGCCTTCGCTTTCGCCGCCTGCGGCGCATTCCGGCTGGCCCGGTTCAACGTCCAGACGCGCACCCTGGACAAGCGCTTCTTCGTCGGGTTACCCATTTCGGCCGCGGCCGCGGTGGTGGCCGCGTTCGTGCTGTTCATGAAGGAGTCCTCGGCGGTGGTCGTGTTCGGGCGGGAGTTGGTCCCGGCCAAGTGGACTGCCGCCGGCGTCTTGCTGGGGATGTACGGGCTGGGGTTCCTGATGGTGAGCAAGATCCGCTACCGCAGCCTGAAGGGACTGGAGATGCGGAAGCGGCGACCGTTCACCATCATGACGACGCTGCTCCTGGTGTTCCTGGTCGTGGCGTCGCATCCCAGCCTGTTCCTGTTCCTGTTCTTCACGCTGTATGCGGTGTCCGGCATCGTGCGATCGTTGCCGGCCTGGCAGAAACGACACCCCGTAGACATTCCCGAGCAGTCGGCGCCCGGCAAACACTAGGGCGCGGCTGGTTGGCTGGAGGAATCACATCATGGCCGAGCGCATCCTGATCTTCGATACCACGCTCCGGGACGGCGAGCAGTCGCCCGGATACAGCATGAACACCAAGGAAAAGCTGGAGATGGCAAGGCAACTCGCCCGCCTGGGCGTGGACGTGATGGAGGCGGGCTTTCCCATCGCCTCGGACGACGATTTCGAAGCGGTCAAGACCATCGCCCAGCACCTGAAGGGCGAGCCCATCATCGCCGGGCTGGCTCCCGGCGTTTCGCTTCCGTTCGACACGTGCGGCACCAGCCCTGCCCGGGATCGCGGGGCCTCTGGTGGCAGCGGGTGCAGAAGCGTGTGTCCCCCTCGGCGCGAAGGTCAGGCATTTTGCTCCCTCGGCTTTGATCGGCGCTTCTCCGCCTTCGGCCCCTGACAGGCCGGACAGAGCCCCGAGAGCTGTTCTCTAGGTTCCAGCCGTGCCCCGCCGCCCGTCGCGCCCGCTGGGAACCCTTGGTTTCCTGATCGCCGCTCATGTTCCCTCCTTTTCCCCGTTGCCGGTCGGGTTGCTCCAAGTTCCGTGCCCGGCTCAGGATGCCCTGTTTTCCCCTCGTGGGGCAGCATCCAGGCCGGGAATTTTCCACGATCTCCTGCGGGTGGCTAACGTGGCCACACCCCCTGCGATTTTTGGGGGAAAACGCAGGTCGGGATGCCTTCGTATGTTCAGCCGCGGTCATCGGCTCTCAAATGAAATCGGCCTCGCCCCCGGATGCCCACTGTGCCCGAAACTGTGCCCACGGGGACCACACAAGACCCCACCAGACCCACCTAAGACCCAAAGAGCGGGACAGCCTCAACTCCTCTAGTATTTCTTGCTAAGTGCCCGTCTGTTCGGTATTCTCCACTTTCGGCGGGAAGGGACTTAAAATCTTGTGGGCCTCGGTCCGTGGGTGTTCGATTCCCCCCTCCCGCACCACGAAGCGAGATCGGAGGCCGGTCCATGGCCGACTGGTTGGGCCGACGAAAGCACGCTCGATACCCGATCGTCATCCCGGCCCTCTATGGATTGAACGGCGCCGAACCCGCCATGGCGGGTTCGGGGTGGACGCGCGATCTGAGCGAAGGGGGACTTTGTCTGGAGTTGCCCGACCGACTCGAGGTTTCGGCCCTCATTCAGCTTTTCCTTCGCACGGATCAGGGAGGCATTTCGATCGAAGGGCAGGTCATCTGGGCGGAAGGGCCACTACCGACGGGAGGGGTTCTCCACGGCGTCGCCTTCACCCAGATGGTCCCCGGCCAGCATCGGGCCGTGCAGGACTTGCTCCTCCGCAAGAGGATGGTGTGGCAAGCCGTTGTCCGGATTCCTCTGGAACTTCCCGTGACCTACCAGCTCAAGAGTCAGCCACGATCGCTGCACCAAGGCCAAACGGAGAACGTCAGCCGCCGCGGGCTCTTGCTCCGCCTTCCGCTGGCGTATTCCCCCGGCACATCGCTGGAGGTCACCCTGCACACCCCTCATGGACATCTGAGCGCTGAAGGGATGATCGTGCGCGCGGAGCCACTGGAGGCCCAGACGCCCGGCGAACCCATCCGCCATGGATTTCATTTCACAGACATCAGCCATGCGGCCCAGATGACTCTTAGCCGTGTCCTAGCCGAGGCGCGCTAGTCATGTGCGTCCGAAATCCGCCCGCATACGCCGAGCCCCGGGGCCGCTCCAAGACGCCGGGCCACACCCAATCCGCCTTGGCGGATTGGGTACCCGGCCAGCCGGCGGGGTACCCATTGCGCTTTTCTCCCTGCAATGGGTCGTCGCCGTGGCTTGCCAGCGGCAAACCTGCGGCGCGGAGGAGCGCCCACGGCGTGCGGGTACCCGCTTGGCGGGTGCGGAGCAAGGCCGGCCGGTTCCGGGTACCCACCTGAGAGGGTGGGTGAAGGCCCCAGGCGTCGCGGAGGGGACTCGGGGCGAAGGTCGGCAGACTTACGACACACATGACTAGGGCACCGTGCTGAAGCCACGCAGGGACAAGCGGCACGGTGGGATGGCCGAGGTGTCGGGGGCGGCGCAATGACCCGAGGAGGCGAGGTGGAACAGATCCTCCAGCAATTCGTTCGGGACGTGCAGGGGCTCTACGGCGGGGACCTGGTGGCCGTTGTTCTCTATGGGAGTGTGGCGGCGGGCGAGCACGTGCCCGGTCGGTCGGACATCAATGTCGTGGTGGTGCTGCGGCAACTGACGCCCGCGCTTCTCCGCAATGCCGCGTCCCACCTCCGGAGATGGCACCGCCAAGGCTTCGCCACGCCCCTGTTCTTTGATCCGGAGAGCCTGCACGATTCCCTGGATGTGTTTCCCATCGAGTTCCTGGACATGCAGGAGCGGCATCGAACGCTTTTGGGACCGGACCTCTTTGCCGGCCTCCACATCGAGCGGGGGAATCTCCGCCTGCAGTGCGAGCAGGAGCTGCGCGGCAAGCTGATGAAACTCCGGCAGTCCTACGTCGAGTCCGCCCACGCCCCGGCGGATCTGGAGCGCGTCCTCATGGCGGCGGCGAGCAGTATCGTGGTGCTGGCCCGCACGCTGTTGCGACTGGGGGGCGGCGATCCGGGCGGCGGATCAGACGCCGTCCTGGAAAAGGCTCAGGCGCGCTTCGCCGTTTCGACGACCGCCCTCAGGCAGGCGTGCCAGTTGAAACGGGGACATATCCGCCTGGCGGGCTCCGGCCTCGAGGGGCTGTACCGCGAGGTGCTGGAAGAGGTTCAGGGTCTGGTGAGGGTCGTGGATGGGCTGCGCGCGTAGGCTCTGCCTCTGGACGTGGCTGGTTCTCCTGGCTCTCCCGGGCCTTGCGTCCGCAGCCGTCCTCGAACTTCCCTCGCCGGCGGGCCCAGTGACGGACCTCGCCGGGATCCTCGACAGCGGCACCAAAGAGCGTTTGGTTCAGGTCATCCTGGATGTCCGGCAGCGCACCACGGTCGAGATCGCCATCCTGACGGTTCCCACCACCGCGCCGGAGGCGATTGAGGACTACTCTGTCGCCATCTTTGATCGCTGGAAGATCGGCGAGCGCGGCAAGGATAACGGGCTGCTGTTCCTGGTGGCGGTTCAGGACCGGCGGCTGTGGATCACCACGGGCTACGGCCTGGAGGGAATCCTGCCCGACGGAAAAATCGGAGAGATTCGGGACCGGGCGATCGTCCCGTACTTCCGTGCGGGGAGGTATGCCGAAGGGATCCTGCGCGGGACCGAGGAGTTGGCCGGCGTTATCCTGGCGCAGGGCGGAGAAGCGGCCCAAGGACGGCAGCCGGCTGTGCGCCCAGCCCGTCACCGGAGCCCATTGTCGAATGGCTCCACGGGCATTCTCCTCGGCATCTTTATTTTGCTGGTGCTTTTCTCTGCCGGTCTTTCGGCGATGGATCGTCGGACCTATGTTCGGGCTCGGGGGAGGCGGGGGCGCGGAGGCTTCTGGGGGCCGTTCTGGTTCGGCGCCGGCTCTGGCGGCGCATTCGGGGGCTGGTCGGGAGGGGGATACAGCGGTTGGTCCGGGGGCGGGTTCAGCTCCGGAGGCTTCGGCGGCTTCGGCGGTGGGTCAACGGGCGGCGGAGGCGCGGGGGGAGGTTGGTAGGCTGGGACGCTAGAACGCTAGGATGCTTTGACGCTAAGATGCCTGGAAGCTCCGAAGCTTTCCAGTATTCCAGCATCCAAGCCTTCCAGCCTCGCGACGGAAGGAGCGAGACGGCATGAAGCCTGTATGGATCGTCGTCGGCGTGATCCTCGGGGTGATCATTCTGGCCGCGGTCGTTGTGGGCGGCACGTTCGTGTCGAAGTGGAACCAACTGGTCACCATGGACACAGACATCAAGGCCAAGTGGGCTCAGGTGGATAACCAGCTTCAGCGGCGGAATGATCTCATTCCCAATTTGGTCGAGACGGTCAAGGGATTTGCCGGCCAAGAAAAGTCCATTATGGAATCCATCGCCAATGCGCGAGCGAAGATGGCAGGGGGTGGAAGTGTCCAGGATCGGATCGCGGCCAGCAACGAGCTGTCCAGTGCTCTCTCCCGTCTGCTCGTCGTGGTCGAGAACTACCCTCAGTTGAAGTCCAACATCACGTTCAACCGTCTGATGGACGAGCTGGCGGGGACGGAAAACCGGCTGTCTGTGGAGCGGAAGCGGTACAACGACTCGGTGCAGGTCTACAACACCACCATCCGGCAGTTCCCGAGTAATCTGATCGCGCCCATGCTGGGGTTCAAGGAGCATCCATTCTTCGAGGTGCCCGCGCCTGCCCGCCAGGCGCCGCAGGTGAAGTTCTGAGAACCGACAGCGACAGCGATACCCGATAGCGAGGTGCGCCTTTTCGCTATCCCCACCCGGTGGGTACCCGGATCTCCCTGTCGCCCCCCGTGGGTGTTTTCCCTTGACACTCTGGCGGTTTGGGCGATACATTTCCGTCGCTGCCTGTATCGGTCAAAGCGGTGTGTGAGACGGAGGGACGTAGCTCAGGGGGAGAGCGCTTGCTTGACACGCAAGAGGTCGGCGGTTCAAGACCGCCCGTCCCTACCATCCAACTTATAGAAAACAGAGGCCCCGGAGGTTAGCCCTCCGGGGCCTTTGGCTTGTATGGGGCCTCTTGGGTAACATCTGGATAACACGAGCGGAGGCAGACACCGGCGCGCAATCCTGTCAGCTCCTCCACGTGGGACCGCGCCCGTAGCACCGTCTCACGTGGGGAGTCTGGTGAGCCGATCACCATCCCCACCCCCTCTCTGGCCCCCTGGAAGTCTCACCCACTTCCTCGGGGCCGCTTATTTTTCTGCCGCTTCCGGGTTCAGTGTGGGTACCCCCAATAGGTTGTGGTCGGTCCGTATGCCATGGATTAGCCAGCCTCGGGGCGTGGGTACAGGTCGAGCCCACCGCAGTGGAAGTAGATCGCGGTCTTGTAGTGCTCGCGGTTCCGGTACCCGCAGGCCATCAGCTTGATCGTCTGGATCTTGCTGTTGATGCCTTCCGCCGTGGCGTTGGTGATGCGATGGGTAAAGTAGGTCAGGAGGTTGGCCAGGTGCCGCTTGAGGGTCTTGGCCGCTTCGATGATCGGGGGCAGCCGCGAGTGGGTCGCCCAGAAGTACCACGCCCTGAAGTACTTCGCCGCCCACTTCGGGTACACGTAGTTCCAGAAGGGGCGGAGGGCCTCCTTGATCGCCCACGCGCGGCTCGTCTTGAGCTCCGCGTCCTTCACCCCCTGGAACTCGTCCCGGCGCCACTCGGGGACCTTCTCCTCGTTCCACAGCCACAGGTACCGCGTCCCCTGCAGCCGCAGATCCCCCTGCGCCGCGAGCGCCTTGTGCTCCCGGCGCCGCACCGTGTCCACCGCCTTCGTCACCTGGGTCGTCGCATGGTACCGGTCGAACACGATCTTCGTGGCGGCCTCCGGGACACACGCCTGGGTCGCGTTGATGTACGGCTCCCACATGTCCATGGCGATCGCCTCGATGGTGGCCAGCTCCTCGGGGGTGAACTGCCGGTAGTAGCTCTCCAGACTCTCCTGCGTGCGCTCGTCCACCACGTACTCGACGGTTCCTCGGTCCAGGTCGCACACGAGGCTCTCGTAGTGATGCCCCTTCCCGAGCGCCTTCTCGTCGATCCCGAGCCGGGCGGGAACGCGCTTCGCCTTCCGGGCGAGTCCGCGGGCGACGGCGCGGGCCACGACGCCCCACAGTTCGTCCCAGCTCGTGCCCATGAGGCGGGTCCCGCCGGTCACATCGCATTCGCGCAGGATGTCGATCAGCCGGATCTCGAAGGGCCGGGTGAACTGCGAGCGGGCCTCGGCCCACGGGGCCGGGATCTGCTTCACGCCATCCGCGGGGCAGCTCGTCCGGGGCAGCCAGGCATGCACGTAGGTCTGGCACTGGCAGGTATCCAAGTGCCGCCAGACCTGCTCGGCGGTGTGGTCGTACACCGGTGCCGGGGTGGCGCACGCCGCACAGGGGAACAGCGTCCCCGGCGCCTCCTCGACCCACACGTCAATCCGTTCCGCTGCCAGGGTCACCTCGACTCGCGTCACGCGCCAGGGGGGCTGGATCCCCAAAAGCTTGGTGAACAGCTCGGTATCTTCCATGCGTGGTCTCCTTTCGGCGCCAGGAAGATACCATGTAGTCGCCCGCTGCAGCTACCGCGTCCAAGCCGTCACCCCTAGATGTTGGGGCTACCCACACTCGATCCGTGTGGGGCCAACCTAATTATGAGCGATTTCTTTGAGGGAAATGGGTAACACTCTGTGGTTCTGAGTGATGCTTATGACCCCGTTTTTTTGTAACCAGGCTTCCACCGCCAGCCGACGGGCCGTTACGGCTTGACGTGGGGTGCAATCCGTCTGGGCCTCCATGAGCTTCCGGGTCAGGGCATTGATCTCATCGAAGACCTCCCTTCGCTTGCGGCGAGTATACGCCTTCAGGGCTAGCCTGGCATCCTGAAACACCCTGCAGGCCACGTCCCCATGGAGAGAGCGACGGCGGCGATGGTTCAGGTCATGCGCCAAGAGTGCCGCCCAGCTCTGCACTTGGGACTCCGGGATCGGGCCGCTGGCGCGGAGCTTCGCCACCAGCGGCGTCTTCAGTTCCCGCACCGCGCGTTCCATCCCGCCGTTGTAGGGCGGATAATGCGGGGGCGAGTTGAGTGGCATGACCAGGTAGCGCGCGAGCACCTCCTCGATCGCGTGCTGATTGAGATTGCCCCCGTTGTCCCGCTTGAGCACGAGCGGCGGGCCATGCTGCACGAAGAGCTGTTCCAGGCGAAGCGCCACGGTCTCTCCTAAGATCCGCTCTCCCACCCAAGGGGGGAACTTGTAGCGCGAGGCAAGATCCTGCACCTGATGGAGGCGCAGGAGATGCGAACTCCCTCTCGCCAGCTCCGCGTCGTCCAGCGACCAGACTAACCCGGGCACATGCCAGGTGATGTGGCAGAGTGCCGCCTGGCACTGCTGGGCGAGCGCCCGCCGTGCCGCCTCCGTGAGCGCCTCGAGATCGCGCCTTGAGACCTGGGCGTGGTACTGCCGGTAGAGCGCCCCCACTCCCCGGCTGCGCTGCTGGCCATGGTGCAGGCGGGCTACCTCCCCGCGCAGCTCCTCGAGGGTCAGGGGGGCCACCTTCTTTGGCCCCGGCCGGAACCGGGCGGGCTGGCCGCGCTCCAGGCGCTGCTTCCACCGCCGGAAGGTCCCATAGGGCACCCCCAGGAAGCGGCAGAGGCGCTCGTAGGGCCAGCGCACTTCTCGCTTCAGCTGGGTGAAGGTCGGGATCAGCATTGCGGCCACCTCAGGGTTTTTTTTTATCCGGCTGCGCGAGCACCTGCCGGAGCCGCTCCGTCTGCTCCAGCACCGCGAGCTTCGCCTGGAGCTCCTCCGTCTGGCGTCGGAGGGCTTCCTTCTCCGGGTCGAGGGGCCGCGGCGGGCGCCCCTGGTCCCGATTCCCCAGGGCCTCGACCATCGCCGCCAGGGCCCGGCGCTCCCACTTGTAGTACGTCTTGCGGGAGACGCCCAGCTGCCGGGCCGCTGCCTCGGCCGTCAGCACCCCGCTCCGCACCTGCATGATGAGCTGCGCCCGCTGCCGGACCAGGGCTTGCTGGTGGGGACTGTCAACGCCGGTTTAAAATTCCCCAGATGTGCCGGTCGATTTTCCCCACCTGACGGTGCCCGGGAACTCGACCGACTGCGGCTCACCTCCCTTCCGGTGGTGCCCCGCGCGGGGGACGCCCCCGGCGCTTCGCCGGCACCGGCAGTGGCTCAGGCGCGAGCGCAGCACCCTGGTCCCGGAGCCGGTACGACGCCCCGCGGATGTTGATCACGACCGCATGGTGGAGCAGCCGGTCCAAGAGCGCGCTCGCGATCACCTCGTCCCCGAAGACCTGCCCCCAGTCGCGGAACGGCTTGTTCGAGGTCAGGATGAGACTGCCCCGCTCATACCGGGCGCTCACGAGTTGGAAGAGGAGGTTCGGCCCGCCGGGGGCGAGCGGCAGGTAGCCCACCTCGTCCAGGATGAGGAGCGCGTGCTTGGTATAGAACTGGAGCCGGGCGGCGAGTTGGCCGCGTTGCTGGGCGGCGAGGAGGCTGGTGACCAGCTCGGCCACGGAGGTGAAGTAGGTCTGGAGTCCGCCCCGGCAGGCGGCCACGGCGAGCGCGATGGCGAGGTGCGTCTTGCCCACGCCGGGCGGCCCGAGGAAGAGCACGTTCTCCTTGCGGCGGACGAAGTCGAGGCTGGCGAGCGCCTGCAGGCGCGCCCGGTCGATCCCGGGGGCGAACGCGAAGTCGAAGTCCTCGAGCGTCTTGACCGCCGGCAGGTGGCTCATGCTGAGGGCGGTCTTCAGGCGGATGGTCTCCCGCGCCGTCGCCTCGGTACCGAGCAGCGTGGCCAACGCCTCCAGCAGACTGGTCTCCCCCCGCTCGGCCTGGGCGAGGACGGCCGGGAGCTGGGCGGCGACCCGGGGAAGCCGGAGCCGCGTGCAGTACCCCGTGACCTGCTCGAGCAACTGCGCGCTCATCGGCGACCTCCGACCGTCTCGTACACGGCGAGGTCGCGCCGCTCGACGTCGTGCGTGAGCCAGGCGCGGGCGGGCAGGAGGAGCGGCAGGGCCGGCGTCGGGACGGATGGCCGGGGCACCCGCGGCCATTCGGCGGTGGGCGCGAGCGCGAGCGGGGTGGTGCAGACAGCCCCGCGTCCCGGCGCCAAGGCGTAGGTGGCCAGCCAGGTCGTCTCGACGTACAGCTCACAGGTGAGGGCGCGGATGCGGACCTCGATCGGGCTCCGGTAGTGGGCGAGCGGCACCGCGTAGCGGCTGCCCCGCACCGACACGAAGCCGTCGCGGCTCAGCTGCCGCTCGATCGTGAGGAGCGGATCGTGCGGCTGGGGGGGCAGCGGGTGGAGGCCTTCAGTGGCCCAACGGTCGAGCGGCCGCACGCCGGTGGTCGCGTGCACCCGGACGTTGGCGATCGTGGTGAGCCAGTCCTGCCACTGGGCGAGGAGGTCGGCAAGGTCCCAGAAGATGCGGCCGAGCCAGAAGTCCTCGCGGATGTACCCCACAGGCCGCTCGATCTTCCCCTTGGTCTGGGCCCGGTGCGGCCGGCACGCCTCCGGGGTGAAGGCGTAATGGGCGGCGAGAGCCACGAGCGCCGGGTGGAAGACGGGCCGGCCCTGCGCGTCTTGATCCGTCACCACCGTCTTCATCCGATCATAGAGCATACGGCGCGGGACCCCGCCGAACGCGGCGAACGCGGCCGCGTGGCCTTGGAGGACGGCGACGAGATCGCCGTGGAGACTCCAGGTCCCGGTGAGGAGCCGGGAGTAGCCCAAGGTGACCAGGAAGAGCCACACGACCTGGGTCACGCCGGTCGCTGCCCAGGTCACTTCGAAGCGGGCGAAGTCGGCTTGCCCCTGATCCCCCGGCGGGGTCTCGAACCGCACCACGACCGGGACCGGTGGCCGGGGTCGGATCTGGGCGACGAAGCTCTTCAAGATCGAGTAGCCTCCGGTGTACCCGAGGGGCCGCAGTTCCCGGAGGAGCCGCTTCGCTGTGAGGGGCGCCGCCTCCAGCCGGGTCCGGATCCACGTCCGGTAGGGGTCCAGTTTCGAGGGACGCGCCTCCCGCTGGTATTGGGGTGGTCTGTCGCGCTGCAGGTGGGCCCGCACGGTCTTCCGGTCGAGCCCGAGTTCCCGGGCGATCTGCGTGATGGTGTAGCCGAGCGCATGGAGCTTGTGGATCACGAGGGAGTCCTCCTGAGCGATCATCGGCCCTCCCGAGCTGCCACCATGGGCAGTCTCGGGAGGGAACCGTACCCGATGCGTCAGGCACTCGTCATCCGTTCAGTGAGGAATTTTCAACCGGCACATTCGGGGAGTTTACAACCGGCAGTGAGAGGGACTGGCCGTCGGATCGCTCATCGCGTCCTCCCGCCCCGCGGGCCTTCTCTACTTGGTGGGCGGCGGTGGGGCTTTCGATTCCTGGAGCTTGGTGAGCCGCTTCTCCAATCGGGCCATCCGCCCCTTCTGCTGCAGGGCTTGCCGCGCGAGCAGGCGCTCCAGCTTCGGGCTCAGCGCGGGGCCGGGTTCCCGCCGCGTCGGCGCCTCCAGCGCCTTCAGCATACCCGAGAGCGCCCGCGTCTCCCACTGGGAAAGTACCTTGAGGGGAATCGCCAGCTCCTGAGAGACCTCCATCGGGCGCCGCCGCTCCGTCCAGATCGACAGCACCGCCTGTGCGCGCTGCTGGGCTGTACAAGGCAGTGGCTCCTTCTTGGCTCGGACTTCGGGGGGCATCGCTTCCTCCTTCCAGGTCGTAGCTGACCTCCTGATGCGGTCGCGATTCCTCGCCATCGACGAGCATCTTCACGCGGCCCTTCTCCGCCCGGATCACCACCGACTGCTCGCCCAGCCGTCCCACCATGTAGAACGGGCTGCGCGGTTGCCCCCGCAGCGCCAGCTCCAGCACGTTGTCCTGCAGGCCGCGCTCGATGACCTGCCGCAACTCCTGGGCGATGGCAAAGAAGCGATCGGCGGGACACAGCCCCTCCAGGGCCTGATGGGGCCGCCGGTGGTTGTAGTGCTTCACCCACAGCCGGATCCGCTCGCCGGCCGACTCGAAGCTGTCGAACTGCGCGCGCACCAGGAACTCCTCCCAGATGGTCTTCCAGAAGCGTTCGATCTTGCCCAGCGTCATGGGGTGGTGCGGGCGGCTCTTGATGTGGTGCACCCGATCCTTCCGCAACTCCGCCTCGAACCGGGTGGCCCCGCGCCAGCTCGAGTACTGGCGGCCCTGATCGGAGAGCATCTCCTTGGGCACGCCGTACTCCGCCACCGCCCGGCGGTACACCTCCAACACGTGCTCCGCCGTCTGGCTGCGAAACACGTCCAGCCCCACCACGTAGCGGGAGTGGTCGTCGAGGAACCCGATGAGGTAGGCGTTCTTGCCGCCCAGCCGGAAGGTGAAGATGTCGGTCTGCCACATCTGGTTGGGTGTGGAGCGCTCGAAGAAGCGCGGCTGGGGCGGGTTACGCGGGGGTTTGCGGCGAGGTTGCTTGAGGAGCTGGTCCTCGTGCAGGGTGCGGCGCACCGTCTCCCGGCTCACCGGCAGAAACAGCACCCGCCGCAGGAACTGGCTGATTTTCTGGATCCCCAAGTCGGGATGGCGCCGCTTGAGTTCGACGACTTGCGTCTTCACCACCGGGGCCACTTTCGGCCGCTGACGGCCCCGACGTGTCGGCTTCGCCTGCAGGCCCGCTTCCCCCTGGGCGCGATACCTGCGCACCCACGCCCCTAGCGTACTAAAGCCGACGCCGAGTTCACGGGCCACCTGCTCGACTGGGAAGCCTTCCTCCAGGCATAGCTGCACCGCTTTGCGCCGGACCTCGAACGGGTGGACGTGGGGGTGCGCCCCACCAGCCCGCCGCGTTGCCTTCCGCGGCCCCCGGCTCTGCTTCCGCTTCCCTCCTGCCTTGCCGATCCTCTCCATGGGTCACACTCCTTTCGGTTCCTCCTGGGAACCTCGGCTCCGGAGTGTCACCCATTTTCCTCACGGACTTTTGCTCATGATCTGGTCGTTAGCCCACTACTCAGGGGCTTTGGAGGAACCGAATGAGGATGATCGGACTGATCGTGGAATCCCCCAAAGATGAAGCAGCCCTCCAAGAATTGGTGAAGAGATGTAGTGTGGTGGCGACCACTGTTATTTCACGACCATGTGGTGGCAAGAAGAGATTGTTCAGCAGATTTCCGGGATTCCTCGAGGAATTCTGTCACATCAAAGGGGGCTCCAACGTTGACAAAGCACTTGTCGTGTGTGACGCAGATCAAAAGCACGCCCAGGGAGAGATAGGTCGTCTCGCCAGCAAGATAGCGACCAGGCAGTATCCGTTTCCCGTCAAGTACTGTGTGATTGTCCAGGAGCTTGAAGCATGGCTCTTGGCCAACGAAATGGCTGATCCCGAGCGGCTCGTTGACCCAAAAACCGAATTAGAGAACAGATTGAGCGCGAAGGGAATCTCATATACACCAGAAGTCGCTCGCACGTTGGCGAGCGAGGTGAACCTTGAGAACCTTCCGCAACGGTGTCGTAGCTTCCGTGGCTTCCCTCAATCCGTGATTAACGGTCAAGCGGTAACCACTTCGGAGAGCTAAGCACTCATCTTCACCTTCTGAGCATCGCCGAGCTTCTGGAGCCGAACGATAACCGGCAAATCAGCGAAACCTTCTTTTCCCAATGCCAAGATTCGCCCCCTCTTGGGGAGCCGTGCAGGCCTCGAACTGGGCACCTCAGCTTGAGCAACCGAAATAACCCCTCGGGTTTTAGTCGTACCCATTTTTCGGCTGCTTCCGAGCCTGTAACTATTCGCAAGTAATGGCGAAGACGTGATCGTAACCATAACTCGGGTTCGAATCCCGACAGGGCCACCATGTGTAGAGGTATTTCCCTTGACTTCGGGCAGGTCTTGCGCGTAAGGGTGTGTAGGTAACTACGGCGGAGGACCAATCGAATAGGATCCGGGAGGCTCCGGCCTTCCGGCATGCAAGGCCCTGGGTTCGGCTGCCCGCCGTGCGCCCAGGGCCTTGCTGTTTGTGAGCGGCACCATGACAGCAATCACGCTGACGCGTGACATGTGCGGCGCCTCGAAGGCGTTCGACCAGCACGAGGTGGGAGCACTGGTCGCCGCCGTCCAGCAAGGGAACGGAGAAGCACTCCGCTGCCCGACGTGCGGGACGAGCTTGGCCAGGCCACTCCAGCGAGCGTTGACTCTGTCGCCCGCCGTCCAGCCCCCTTCCAGCGGAGGGCCGGACCCGCCGCCAGCACCCGCGCCTTCCCTTCGGCCTCCCGGCGCGCTTCTGGGGGCCGGAAGGCAGAGAGGGCCGGGGGCAGGTGAAGAACCTGAGCGACGGCGGGCTGCTCCTCGTCACCCGGGAGATTCTCCCTCCGTCCACACACCTCCGGTTGGAACTCCAGACCCGCCAGGGGGGGCGTGCCTTCGAGGGGGATGTGGTGTGGAACGACGCCGAGCGCCGTTCCAATGCTCCCCCGATTGCCCACGGGATCCGGTTCGCCGGCCCAGTTGCTACGGGGCTGGCCGTGGAACTCTTCATGGGCGAATCCACGCAGCGCTGAGAACTGGGGGCTAAGCAAGCGGGGTAACAGGCACAGGGTGGAAGGGAGATCCTTGAACCTGGGGCAACCTGGAGGGGTGCTTCCCCAGCCTCCCGTTCGCGGCGGGCACGGAGTCACCTGGGGGCTGGACGGCCGATGACGAGATGTTGGGAGCAGGGAGGTGTCAGCCATGGACAACTTCTACCGCACGTTTATTCCCACTGCGCTCTGGCTCGGCGTTGCTTACTTCGCACTGGCAGTGTTTCTGATGGTGTTCAGCCTGCCCTTTCCCTTTCGGCTGACGCCAGGGGGCATCGTCCATGGCGCAGAAGCTCTCCTGCTGATTGCTGTGGCGGGCTACTGCGCCCACCGGACCGCACAGGGTCAGGGAGCGCGCTAGATGCCTGCTCGCGGGACGATTCTGGTGGTGGACGATGATCAGCTCACCTGTGAACTCGTCCAGGGGGTCCTGGCCGCGGAGGGCTTTCAGGTCCTCATCGCCACGACCTGGGCGGAGGCCCTCGCCCTCTTCCGCTAGCATGCGGCGAAGATCCGGGCCGTCCTCCTGGACCTGTGGATGCCGGGGATGTCGGGGAGGGCGGTCTGTGAGGCGATCTACCGGACGCACCCAGGAACGCGGATCATTCTCATGACCGCTGTGAACGAGCCGTTGGCCCAAGTCGGGATGGCCGGCGTGCCCGTGGCGGGGTTTCTCTCGAAGCCCTTCTACCACGCGGAACTTCTGGCCAAGGTCCGCAAGGTGGTGGAAGGGATTGGGAACCCCCGGAGAGAGAGGAGGGGATGAGGCAGCGCAGCCAAGAGGTGGGACACCGTCGCTTCGTGCGGCTGCCCGTGTCGGTGCCGGTCGTCGGCCGGGCGGCGCAGTTCGGCGACACCGAGGTGCACGGCACGGTGTGGAACCTCGGCGGGGGCGGGCTGATGGCCAAGTTTCCCGTCCGGATCGTCCCGGGGAGCGTCGTGGCCCTCGTCCTCCAGACCCGCCGGGGGTTCCTGGCAGTCAACGGTGAGGTCGCGTGGGCCGATCCTCCGGGCACCCAGATTAGCCACGGCATTGCCTTCCGAGAACCACGCGGGGACGATTTTGCCTTGGATCTGTTCCACAGCGAGAATGCCTGACCCATGGCTTGCACCGTCCCTGAGCCGGTGGAGTCGTTCGAGACCTGGCTCCGCCGCCTCGTGGCCCAGGCCGTCGAGGCGGGCGAAGTCTCGGTGGATCTGCTCACCGAACTCCAGGCCGCATTCAAGGCGGCCCTGGCGTTGCGCTTCGCCTACTACAACTTCTGCCGGATTCACCAGACGTTGCGGGTGACTCCTGCGATGGCGGCGGGAGTGACGGATCGGGTGTGGGAGCTGGGTGACCTGATCGGGTGACTGGAGGAAATACCAATGGACGCTAATCCGAAATATCAAGTTACCGCCGTTCAGCCAGAAGATTGAATGTTTCCCTTTGGAAAACGATTCATGGTCATCAACGTAAAGGATCGAAATGATCGGTACTACTATTATGAGACTCAGGACGAGGCCAAAGAGAAGGTTGACTCTCTCAACCAATTATACTCAAACTAGGATACTACCCACAAGGGGGGAGTCGCCATGGATAACACCGTCCGATGGCTCTCATATGATTTCACGGTGTACACACCAACCGCGTCATGGAACGATGTGGCCGGCGTGTACATATTCACTGGCGTGAACAATCTGAATCAATGGGTTGCTCTGTACGTTGGTCAGACGGACAGTTTCCGCAACCGCATCCCATCGCATGAGCAGTGGAGCCCGGCGGTGCGGCGGGGGGCCACCCACATCCATGCGATGGTGGTTCCGCTGGCGGCCACGCGGGACATAGTGGAAGGGGAACTGATTCGGGCCTATCACCCTCCGCTGAATGCTCAACTGAGATAGACTTCATTTCACTCCTCCTTGAGCATGTACCAGTACCGGAGCGGGGAGGCCGCTTGACACAGGCCCAGCGTTCAGGTATTGTCTATTCTGTACAAATTGCCAAGGGGTGAAACATGACTCGCCTGAGGGCAACGGAGGCACGGAGCGATTTCTCGACGACGTTGAACAAGGTGGCCTTCACTAAAGAGCGCGTGCTGCTGGAGCGGCATGGGAAGCCCCTCGCGGCGCTCGTGCCCGTGGAGGACCTGGAGCTGCTCCAAAAGCTGGAGGACCGGATCGACCTGGAGGCCGTCCGGAAGGCGCTGAAGGAACCGGGGCGGATCCCGTGGGCGAAGGTGAAGAAGGACCTGGGGCTCTGAGCCCGTGGCCTTCACCGTCGTCTTGAAGCCGGCGGCCGTCCGCGACCTCCGGAAGCTGCCGGAGGACGTGCGGCGCCGGATCGCGGTCCGGATCGATGCCCTCGCGACCGATCCGACGCCCGCCGGCATCGAGCCCCTCAAAGGCGAGCGGGACTGCTTCAGGCTCCGCGTCGGGGAGTATCGGATCCTTTACCAGATCGAGCGGAAAGCTGACGCCGTTCTGATCGCCCGGATCAGGCACCGGCGCGAGATCTACCGGAGGCGGTGAGCGGTGGCTGCATCGTTCATTCTCCCCTTACTTGCCGCGGCCACCGCGGCGCCGGCGCCTCTTCCTGACGTCCGGACGTCCTCGCCGCTATCTCCGCCGCCTGCCCGTCGTATCGCCCCACCCGGCGCACGGATGCCCACGATCATGCTCCCGCCGAGTGGCCTGCCGGTGACGCCCAATTGCGAGGTGGCCCGGGCCTGGGAAGGATGGAGCGGCCTGCCGTGCGGGGCTACTTCTCGAAGTACGTGGTCAAGGGCGGGGAGATTGGGCTAGACGGGAGAGGTCTGCTCGGAAGGGGGAAAGGGGATAGCGATGGGGATTTGGAAACTGGAACCTATGGATCCAGCCCCGGAATATTGGGCTCGTAGTCCATGGTACAAGGGGCGGGTCATCGTCAGGGCCCCGGACGAGAGGGAGGCTCGGAGGATGGCGATGTTGAAATTAAACCAGTACCTGGATGTGTTGAGTTCGTACCAGAGTGTCCATTTGCCACCTTGGGAGGACCCGGGGCTTGTTAGGTGTACCCGGATTTATGACTCTGGCTTTGACGAGAACGGATCGACGATGGTACTTGAACCGTCAGAGGACGAGTAGCGAAAACGAGGGGCACCCGGGGAGGATAGTTCCATGCGAGTGGACTGGGTAAGGTTCCTTGCGACGTTTCCGGGTGGAATCGTGGTGACGCTGCTGGGTATCGTGCCCCTGCTGGCGATCTGCTGGATGTTCGGGTACTCGGACTCCGCCACGGTTGTCAAATTCTTCGGCGTCCTCCTCGCCTTCGGTGTGATCATGGGGGGAATCTTTCTTTTCTGCGTGTTCGCCCTCGGGCTCGAACGCGCGATGAACATCCTTCGCGGGAAGGAACCTCCTCCGGACCAGGGCTAGGGGCGGATCGGGGTGTGGAGGAGACCTCACGAGGGGACGGGTGGAGTGGAGATCGTTCAACCAGGGGCATCCTGGAGCGTGGGTTTTCAGACAGGGGACCATCGCATCGTGAGATAGGCTGCGCAGAAGCCCCGGCCTACCGTTCGCGACGGGGGAAGGGCCCTCCCGGGAATCTAGGAGGGGGTCCTCTATGAGGGCGGTGCGGGAGGAGGCAAGGGGCGCCACAAGGGGGGCGAGGGGGCCGGCCTATGCCACCCCCCCACCGGCTCCAGAGGCACAGCATTGCTTGACGCGAGAGGTGGACATGGAAGGGGAGGAGGTGAGAGAGATGGCAGAAGTGGCGAAAAGGTTGGAGGAGGTACAAGGCGGGGAACTTAGGTTCATACAGATAGCGGCAGGGGATGGCAATGTGTACGGTCTGGCGAGCGACGGGAGAGTGTACCAGTACTTGGCGGCAAGAGGAGGCTGGAGATTGTTGCCGATGAAGCAGGGCTAGCTCGCCGGGGATGATCCAACGGAATCATGGTTAGATTGAGATAGGTTCAGCTTCCCGGGCCTAGGGTCGCCCCCGAAAAGGCGGAGCCTGCTGGCCTGACCCTCGGAACTGTTCTACTACAACTTCTGCCGAGTTCACCAGACCGACCCTTCGGGTGACGCCTGCGATGGCGGCGGGGGTGACGGATCGGGTGTGGGAGTTGAAAGACCTCATCGCCTGAAAGGAGGCATAACATGCCATTCCCCTCGACGACCGGACACTTCTTCAACGATTCTTACGTGAGGGCGAACGCGCCGAACCGATCTGGGGTTTATGGTCTGTACACCCAAACCCAATGGTTTTACGTTGGCGAATCGGACGACATTCAACGCCGGCTCCTAGAACATCTCTCAGAGTCTGGCACCTGTATTAGCCGCCACGCTCCGACTGGGTTCATTTACGAATTGGCGGAAGCCAGCTCTCGGGTTGCACGGCAGAACGCCCTGATTCGGGAACTGGCCCCAGCGTGCAATCAGAAGTTAGGCTGAAGCCTACCCCGTCAATTTTCCCGCTGAACCTGCGGAAATAAACGTCGAGGCCGTTTACGCTCACCACAGTAAAATAGCCTCCCCGTTTGACGGTAATCCCTGCCTTATGTATGCCAGCTTCGTACTCCACGTCTTGGACGAACCCAGGCAGTCCGAGCGAATTGACCAGCATTCCGAAGTAATATTCTATCTTGGCAAACATGTCGCTATGACCTCAAATTCAGAAACAATTTCTACTTGTACCACCACCGGCGCGGGAGGCCCCTTGACACAGGCCCAGCGTCCAGGTATTGTCTATTTTGTACAATTTGCCAAGGAGTGAGCCATGACTCGCCTGAACGCGACGGATGCGCGGAGCGATTTCTCGACAACGTTGAACCGGGTCGCTTTCAGCAAGGAGCGCGTGCTCCTCGAACGGCACGGGAAGCCGCTCGCGGCGCTCGTGCCCGTGGAGGACCTGGAGTTGCTCCAGGAGCTGGAGGATCGCTTGGATCTGGCGGCTGCCCGGAAGGCGCTGAAGGAGCCCGGGCGGATCCCGTGGGCGAAGGTGAAGAAGGATCTCGGGATCTAGCCCGTGGCCTACGCTGTCGATCTGAAGCCGGCGGCTGCCCGCGACCTCCGGAAGCTCCCCCAGGACGTGCGGCGCCGGATCGTGCTCCGGATCGATGCGCTCGTAGCCGACCCGACGCCCGCCGGCGCGGAAGCCCTCAAGGGTGAGCCGGACTGCTTCAGGCTCCGAGTCGGGGAGTATCGGATCCTTTACCAGATCGAGCGGAAAGCTCACGCCGTTCTGATCGCCCGGATCAGGCACCGGCGTGAGGTCTACCGAGGGCTAGGAGGGAAGGGGCCGCTGGGCTGAGCGCGACTAATCGCGAGGAGGTGTCGGGTGTCTCCAGGGTCTCAGCGATGGCCAGAAACGCGCAAGCGCATCGCGGAATACACGAAGCGGGAGTCGCAGCTTGCTGAGGCGGAGAAGTGGGCTCGCAATGTGGAGGAGGCCCACCTCGCCGACCTCTACCGCGCCGCGCGTGAGGCTACGGCGAGACGGCGCAAGATACTGGAGAAGGCGAAGCCGCAGGGATAGACGCTTGAGAGTCCCAGCCTAGGGTCGCTCCCGTGGTGAGAGGGTTTACGTCTTGAAGCTCTACGCTCGCTAGGATTGGCCAGATCCCCACGGCTAGGCCGGCCAGCCGAAAGCCGCCTCCCGAGCGGTTGCCGTGGGTCTAGGGTTTTTCTTTTTCCGCGAAAGCCTGAAGTAGGGCTTGTGCTACCATATCAAATGTGGTATAAGGGAGATGGCCTGGATCCTCGAACGTTACGAGCGGGATGACGGTGAAAGCCCGGTCGAGGACTTTATCAATGACCTCCCGACCAAGGTTCGGGCTAAGGTGCGGGCTCACCTCACCCACCTGGAGGCAGTGGGTAACCGGGCAGCGGCCCCGATGTCAGAAGCCATCGGCGCCGGTTTGCTCGCGCTACGAGTGAGTGTGGGCCGGCATGAAGTGCGGGTTCTTTTATGCTTTCCTTCCCGGCCAAAGGATCGTGTTGCTGCACGGCTTCTTGAAGAAGGCCCGATCCATCCCGGCCCGGGAACTGAAGACCGCACGTGCCCGGTTGCGGGAGTTGCAGGAGAATTGAGTCATGGCGAGGAGCGCTCCGTTTCGTCGAACCCTCAAGGAGGAACTTCGTGACCCTGAATTCGCCCAGGAGTATGAAGCCGAACTCCAGCGTCTTCGAATTGCCGAGCAGATCGCCCAGGCACGGCAGGCGGCGGGGCTGAGCCAAACAGTCCTTGCCGAGCGCATGGGTACGTCCCAACCCGCCGTTGCCAGACTGGAGCAGGGTGGCTACCGGGGGTACACCCTGGCGACCCTGGCGAGAGCTGCCCGCGCCCTCGGTCGCCGACTGAAGGTGGAGTTGATTCCCTCGGCGGGGCCCGGGCTAGCCTATATGAAGAGGGCGACCTCTGGGGCCTCTGCCGTAAAGCATGCAAAGAAGAAGGTGCCGCGAGGGGGGGCGAGGAAAAAGAAGTAAGCCGCTCATCTTTTCCCCGGCCTCGGGTCGCCCCCGAAGAGCCGGACCCTGGCGGCCTGGCCCCGGGTTGCTTGTCCCCGCCCTCGCTTGTTCAGAAGTGATTGCGGCGGAGTGGCTCGAATGAACGGACTCGGATAGCTCCACCCACCAAGTTACTCAGCAGCGCGGAATTTTGGCTACACATTCGCTCGCGCTGCTTCGTTCGCGGGGAAGGCCCTCGCCATTGCACAGGGTGCGTCGCAAGTGCTCGGCCCTCCCCGCGGGCCCTTCCGAGAGGGGCGGGCCGCCGCCCCTCCTCGGACTCTCCCCCGGACTGTGCGGTCCCGGGCGGACTGTCGCCTATCTTCTGCACCGCACAGTAGGAGAGGCAGGCAATGAGCTTAAAGAAAATCGAACTCTATCGGGGATTCAACATCTACACGGAGGAGATCCGGGGTGGGACCTGGGGAATCTCCGTGGTCGAGGTTCCCTCGGGAGAGGCGGATATTATCCGTGCCCCTTCCCAGGGGCGAGTGCCGGGAGGGTATCAATCCAAGGAGAGTGCGCTGGAAGCGGCAAGGGCCCACATTGATCGGATCCAGAAGAACAGAAGGAACAGGGCCAGCCAGGAAGGAAGATAGTCAAGCGCGCCCGGGCGGCCCGCTCCGGCGTGATTTCTGGCAAGCATTTGGCAAACATGAGGGGCCAAAAGGGGCTGAAATCGCCCAGGACAGACTGAAGGACGAAAGGGCGTAAATGCTTGACAAAACGAAACATGTCATACTATCCTACAAGGCCATGCAGGGCCAGGGTCCGCTTGACACGCAAGAGGGCGCCGGTTCAAAGCCGACCGTCCCTACCACTTCTTCTCTCGTGACGGCATAGTGGACGTCCTGAGCATCACGATGCAGGTGGTGTCGTGATGCTCTTTTATTCTGTGGATGCCGATGGCTGACGCCGAACTCCAGCTCACCGACGGCCGGCGTGCCCGAGTGCCCGCCGGACAGCCGATCCTCGCGACGCTCCGGTCGCTGGGAGAGTCGGCGGCGCAGTCCGCCGTCGCGGCCGCATGGAACGGGCAGATCCTGGACTTCATGACGCCCGTCCCCGCGGACGCTTCTCTCACGCTGATAGCGCCAGACTCGGCCGAGGGGTTGCGGGTGCTCCGGCACAGCGCGGCCCACCTGATGGCGGCAGCGGTCCAGGCCCTGTTCCCCGAGGCGAAATTCGCCATCGGGCCGGCCATCGAGGACGGCTTCTACTACGATATGGAGCTGCCGCGGCCCCTGGTCCCGGAGGACCTAGCGGCCGTCGAGGCCAAGATGCGAGAGCTGGCGGCGCAACGACTGCCCTATGAGCGCCGTGAGATGTCGCTTCCGGACGCATTGGCCTGGGCCCGCGCCCACAGGCAGGACTACAAGGTCGAGATCCTCGAGACGATCGCGCAGAGCCGAGAGCCGCGAGCCGCGAGCCGCGAGCCGCGAGCCGGGACTGGAGAGCCGAGAGCCGAGAGCCCAGAGCCGCGACCGACGAGTCGAGAAAACGTCGAAGAGATGGCCAGTGAGGTCGCGGCGGGGGCGTCGACGGTGAGCTTCTACGACACCGGGGCGTTCGTGGATCTCTGCCGCGGCCCCCACGTTCCCGACACCTCCTGGCTGACGGCGTTCTGCCTCACGCACATCGCCGGGGCGTACTGGCGGGGGGACGAGCGGCGTCCCATGCTCCAGCGGATCTACGGGACCGCCTTCCCCACGCAGGAGGCGCTAGACCGGTATCTGTTCCAGTTGGAGGAGGCGCGCCGGCGCGACCACCGCCGCCTGGGGCGAGAGCTGGACCTGTTCAGCGTGGCGGACGAGGTGGGGGGCGGCCTGATCCTGTGGCACCCCAAGGGGGGAATCGTTCGCACGCTCATCGAGGACTTCTGGCGGGACGAGCACTTGAAGAACGGCTACGATATCGTCTACACCCCCCACGTGGGCCGGGCCAAGCTGTGGCAGGTGAGCGGCCACCTGGATTTCTATCGGGACCTCATGTACCCTCGGATGGAAGGGGAGGGGAACGACTATTACGTCAAGCCGATGAACTGCCCCTTCCACATCATGATCTACCAGTCCAAGGTGCGGAGCTACCGTGACCTGCCCCTCCGGTTCGCCGAGCTGGGAACGGTGTACCGGTTCGAGCGGGCCGGCGTGCTGCACGGCCTGCTGCGGGTGCGGGGGTTCACCCAGGACGACGCCCACATCTTCTGCACGCCCGAGCAGATGGACGAAGAGATCACGCGGGCGGTCAAGTTCAGCCTGTTCTTCCTCCGGACCTTCGGGTTCAAAGAATACGAGGTGTACGTGGCCACCCTTCCCGAGAAATTCGTGGGGGATCCCAAGGACTGGGAAGTGGCCACGGGGGCGCTGAAGCGCGCCGTGGAGCGCGCCGACCAGTCCTACGAGTTGGACCCGGGCGGCGGCGCCTTCTACGGCCCCAAGATCGACATCAAGGTGAAGGACGCCCTGGGGCGCCCGTGGCAGTGCACCACGGTCCAGTTCGACTTCAACCTTCCCGAACGGTTCGGGATCACCTTCGTGGGCGAGGACAACCGCCAGCACCGGCCCTTCATGGTCCATCGCGCCCTGCTGGGATCCATGGAGCGGTTCCTGGGCGTCCTGATCGAGCACTACGGGGGCGCGTTCCCGGCATGGCTGGCCCCGGTGCAGGCGCGGGTGCTGCCGGTGGCGGATCGCCATCACGGGTACGCCGGGCAGGTGGCGGCCCGCCTGCAGGCGGACGGCCTGCGGGGCGAGGTGGACACCCGCAACGAGAAGATCGGCTTCAAGATCCGGGAGGCGGAGGTCCAGAAGATTCCGTACATCCTGGTGGTGGGGGACAAAGAAACGGCAGCGGGGACGGTGTCGGTCCGCCTGCGGGGCGGCCAGGATCGCGGCGTGATGCCCCTGGCGGACTTCGTCACCACGCTGGCCAGTGAAAACAAGCCGCAGGCCGCCTGATCCGGCGGCCGCCCTTTGCGGCTGGAGGTGGGGCCCATAAGTAAAGGCCTTCGTGTCAACGAGCGGATCCGCATCAAGGAAGTGCGGGTGATCAGCCCGGACGGGACCCAGCTCGGCATCCTGCCGATCGAGCAGGCGTTGCAGACCGCCTTCGACCAGCACATGGACCTGGTCGAGGTGGCGCCCGAGGCGAGGCCGCCTGTCTGCCGGATCATGGATTACGGCAAGTACAGGTACGAACAGAGCAAGAAGGCCCGGGAGGCGAAGAAGAAGCAGACGATCATCGAGCTCAAGGAGATCAAGCTCCGCCCAAAGACGGAGGAGCACGATTTCCACTTCAAGGCGCGAAACGCCGAGCGCTTCCTAAAGGAAGGGAACAAGGCGAAGGTCACCATAATGTTCCGGGGGCGCGAGGTGATCCGCATGGACCGGGGAAGGGCGGTCCTTGACCGGTTCGTGGAGGCGCTGAAGGAGGTCGCAGTCGTCGAGCAGGCACCCAAGGTCGAGGGCCGGAACATGTCGATGATCCTGGCCCCGAAGCACTAGGAAATCAATGACCAATGGGCGGTCGGGAGTATGTTCCTTCATTGGCCATTGGGCATTCTCGTGAGTCACTGACAATTGGCCGCCGGAGGCTCCGCTGGGCTGGTGGAGTGCGCGGCCAAGCATCGCAGCCACAGGAGTAGGGTTCCATGCCGAAGATGAAGAGCAACAAAGGCGCCGCCAAGCGATTCAAGCGAACCGGGACCGGGAAGCTGCGGCGTGCCCGTTCATCCAAGAGCCACCTGCTGACCGGGAAGTCCGCGAGGCGCATGCGTCCCCTCCGCAAGGGGAAGCTGGTGGACCCTGCGGACCTCAAGCGCATGAGGATACTGGCGCCGTACGTATAACCAGGATTTCGAATTTCGAATTTCGGATTGCGGATTTGATTTCAGAGGTTCAGTGTTGAGGCTCTAGCAGGATGCGGAAAAACTCGCTCTTTCCCTCTTCCCAATCGGTACTGATCGAGTATGATGCGCCTCGAGCGATGAACCCAGCAAAGGAGGCGCAGCATGCGAGGGACTGACACCCAGCAGGCGGCGATGTTCAGCTACCTCTCCCCGGAGCAGCGGGTGCCCCCGGACCATCCGCTCCGGCCGATCCGGGCCATGGCCGAGACGGTCCTGAAGGGGCTCTCCCCGCAGTTTACAAACCTGTACTCCCACACCGGCCGCCCCTCGATCCCCCCAGAGAAGCTCCTCCGGGCCCTGCTCCTGCAGGTGCTCTACACCGTGCGGAGCGAGCGACTCCTGATGGAGCAGCTCGACTACAACCTCCTCTTCCGCTGGTTCGTCGGCCTGAACCTGGACGACCCGATCTGGGACGTCACCGTCTTCACCAAGAACCGGGAGCGCCTCCTGGAGGGCGACATCGCCCAGGCCTTCTTCGACCAGGTCCTTGCCCAGGCGCGGGCCCACGCCCTCCTCTCGGATGAGCATTTCACCGTGGACGGGACCTTGATCGAGGCCTGGGCGGGCCAGAAGAGCTTCCAGCCCAAGCAGGCCAGCCCCACTCAACCCCCCGACGACCCCGGCAACCCCAGCGTGGACTTCCGGGGGGAGCGCCGCTCCAACGCCACCCACGCCTCGACGACGGACCCCGAGGCCCGGCTCTACAAGAAGGCACAGGGCCGGGAGGCGAAACTCTGCTACCAGGGCCACCTCCTCATGGAGAACCGGCATGGCCTGGCGGTGGCGACCCAGACCACCTGTGCCACCGGGATGGCCGAGCGGGAGGCGGCCCTCTACATGACCACGAGCTGCGGCGGGCGCCGGCGCATCACCGTGGGCGGGGACAAGGCGTACGATACCCAGCCGTTCGTCACCACCTGCCGGACCTTCCGGATCACCCCGCATGTGGCCCAGCGGAAGGACGCGAGTGCCATCGATCGCCGCACCACCTGCCATCCGGGCTATGCCCTGAGCCAGCGGGCCCGGAAACGGGTCGAGGAGATCTTCGGCTGGCTGAAGACGGTCGGGGGTCTCCGGAAGACGCGCTACCGGGGCGTGCGACGGGTCGGGTGGATGCTCACCTTTGCCACGGCGGTCTACAACCTGGTTCGCATCCGGAACCTGGTGGAGGCTCTCGGATGAAGTCCAGCCGGAGGGGCGTGCGGAAGTCGAGCGAGACCCCGAGGAGCCTGCAACCGGGGGTGTGGCCAGCAGTTTGGTACCCCTTAGGTACTCCATCCGACGTCCCTAGTGTGTTCCGAACATCAGTTGTGACCTTTGAATCAAGTTTTTCCGCAGCCTGCTAGATCCAGAAGGGAGCGAGGAGTACGCATCATGCCACGCACAAAGGGTGGGTTCAAGACACGACGGCGACGGAACCGCGTCCTGAAACAGGCGGAAGGGTACTGGGGGAAGCGGAAGAACTGCTACCGCAGCGCGCAGGAGGCGGTGGATCGGGCGCTGGCCTACAGCTACCGGGACCGGCGAAACCGCAAGCGGGAATTCAGAAACCTGTGGGTGATTCGCATCAACGCGGCCGCGCGCCTGGCGGGCCTGTCCTACAGCCGCCTGATGGGCGGTCTGCGCAAGGCGGGCGTCACCGTGGATCGCAAGATCCTGGCGGACCTGGCGGTGCGGGACGCAGCCGCCTTCAACGCACTGGCGGATCTGGCCAAGGGGCAGGCCGCCGCCTAGCTAGCGGGTCAGTTTACCCTGCTGCGCCCCGATGCCCTCGGGGCGCTTTTTTTGCCGAACGCCGATCCCCTTGACGCGAGTGGCGGCGCCCCCAGGTAGCGGGAGACGAAGTCCGGTCACATCTGGCGGGTCCCGCTGGATTCAAGGGGCGAGGCAGACTTCGGTTATGGGCGCATGACAGACATTTTACGGGATCTCCTGTCCCTGGAAGCGGAGGCGCAGGCAGCGCTGGAGGCCGCGGCCGATGAGGCCGCCCTGGAACAGGTGCGGGTGCGCTGCCTCGGCCGCAAGGGGGCCCTGGCGGCGATCCTGCGCGGCCTCGGCGATCTGGATCCGGCCGAGCGCCCCGCCGTCGGCAAGGTGGCCAACGAGGTGAAGCAGCGGCTGGAGGCGGCTCTCACGGCGCGGCGCCAGGCGCTGCAGGAGGCCGCCCGGACGGCGGCCCTTCTGGCCGAGCGCGTGGACGTCACGCTGCCCGGCCGGCCGATCCCGACGGGGCGCCTGCACCCCAGCACGCAGATCCTCCGGCGGATCTGCCAGATCTGGGCGGACATGGGGTTCCAGATCTATCGCAGCCGGGACGTCGAAACCGATGAGATGAACTTCGAGTTGCTGAACATCCCGGCCCACCACCCGGCCCGGGACATGTGGGACACGTTCTACACCACGACGGACGGCGTCCTGCTCCGGACGCACACCTCGCCGGGGCAGATCCGGGCCATGCGCGAGTACTGTCCGGAGCCGATCCGCGTCATCCTGCCGGGGATGTGCTACCGGTACGAGCAGATCACCGCCCGGTCGGAGATCCAGTTCCACCAGGTCGAGGGGCTGGCCGTCGGACGCCACGTGACCATGACCGACCTCAAGGGGACGCTGATCAGTTTTGCCCACCGCATGTTCGGCGCCGAGCGACGGGTGCGCTTCCGGGCCAGCCACTTCCCCTTCACCGAGCCCAGCGCCGAGATGGATGTGGAGTGCATGCTCTGCGAGGGGAAGGGCTGCGGCGTGTGCAAGCAAACCGGGTGGCTGGAAATCCTGGGCTGCGGCATGGTCCACCCCGCGGTGCTGCGGAACGGCGGCTATGACCCGGCGGCCTACTCGGGGTTCGCCTTCGGGATGGGCCCCGAGCGCATCACCATGCTGCGACACCGGATCGAGGACATTCGCTACTTCTGGGCGAACGACCTCCGCTTCCTCGAACAGTTCTGACGGGGATCTCCCGTCCCTGACGGGGGACTCCTGACGGGCCCACGACCGATGCGCGTGCCGATCAGCTGGCTGAAAGAGTTCGTGGACATCAGCCTGCCGGTCTCCGAGCTGGCCGAGCGGCTGACCTTCGCCGGCCTGGAGGTGGCCGGCGTCGAGATCATCGGCCTGCCCGGCGCCGCGCTGCCCTGGGATCCGGAGCGGATCGTGGTGGGCGAGGTGCGGGAGATCCGGCCGCACCCCAATGCGGACCGGCTCGTCCTGGCGACGGTGGAATACGGCGCCGGCCAGCCCAAGACCGTGGTGACGGGGGCACCGAACCTCCGCGTGGGCGAGAAGGGGCACAAAGTGGCCTTCGCCCTGGAGGGGGCCCGCCACTGGGATGGATACAGCGCCGCGCTGGAGGTCACCACCCTGAAGGGACGCAAGGTCCGGGGGATCCACTCCGACGGGATGGTGCTGTCGGAGAAAGAGCTGGGTCTCTCGGACGATCACACCGGCGTCCTCGTCTTGGACGCGCAGGCGCCGGTCGCAACGCCCCTGGCCGAGTACCTCGGGGACGTGGTCCTCGACCTGGAGATCACGCCGAACATGGCGCGATGCATGTCGGTGTTGGGGGTGGCCCGGGAGGTGGCGGCACTGACCGGCGGGCGCGTGCGGTATCCAAAGGTCGAGATGCAGGCCGAGGGGGAGCCGATCGAGGGGCGCGTGCAGGTCGCCATCGAGGATCCCGCCCTGTCGGCCCGCTACACGGCGACCTTGATCGCCGGAGTTACCATCGGACCATCGCCGGAATGGATGCGGCGCCGGCTGCGCTTGGCGGGCATCCGGCCCATTAGCAACATCGTGGACGTGACCAACTATATCATGCTGGAGTGGGGCCAGCCGTTGCACGCCTTCGACTACGACGTCCTGGTGCGCCGCGCCAAGGGGGTCCCGCGGATTACGGTCCGCCCCGCCAGGGCGGGCGAAGTGATCACGACGCTGGATGGGGTGACGCGCACGCTCACGCCCGAGCGGCTGCTGATCACGGACACGGCGGGGCCCATCGCCGTGGCGGGCATCATGGGTGGGGCCGAGACCGAGGTCACTGACGGCACGCGGACCATCCTCCTCGAGTCGGCCAACTTCCACTTCGTCTCCATCCGCAAGACGACGCAGGCGCTGAAGCTGCCCAGCGAGGCCAGCGCCCGGTTCGGCCGCGGAGTTCCCCCGGCATCCGCGGTCCCGGCCGCCACGCGGGCCACCGAGTTGATGCGGTCGCTGGCCGGGGGGACGATCGCCCGGGGCGTCGCCGACTGCTACCCGGCCCCCCAGGCGCCCTCGGTGGTGCTCCTGACGACCGGCGAGGTGAAACGCATCCTGGGCATGGACCTTGCCCGGGCCGAGATCGAGCGGATCCTCACGGCCCTCGAGTTCCGCTGCGAGGCCGAGGGCGAGGCGGGGTTGCGGGTGACCGCGCCCGACCATCGGCTGGACATCGGGACGGGCGTGACGGGGGCCGCGGACCTCATCGAGGAGGTGGCGCGGATCTACGGGTACGACCGGATCCCCGTCACCGAGATGGCGGACACCCTTCCGCCGCAGCGGGACCGGGTGTCCGTGGATCTCGAGGAGCGGGTGCGGGATCTTTTGGCTGTCGCCGGCCTGCAGGAAGTGATCACCTACCGCCTGACGACGCCCGAGCGCGAGGCCGCCCTGACCCCCGAGGGCGCCCCGGCCGCGGAGCGGCCCTATGTCCGGCTCGCCAATCCCGTCAGCGCCGATCGGGTGGTGATGCGCCAGAGCCTCCTGCCCGGCCTCTTGGAGGTCATGGCGCAGAACGCGCGGCTTCGCGAGCGGCTCTGGTTCTTCGAGGTCGGTCCGGTCTACCTCCCGAACGGCGCGGCCGACCTGCCGGCCGAACCGCGGCGGCTGGCCATGGGGATCGCCGGGCGGATCGCGCCGGCCTCGTGGCGGGACGTCGATCCGTGCCGCACCGATTTCTTCGATCTCAAGGGGGTGGTGGAAGCCCTCCTGGAGGGGCTCCACCTCACGGCCGTCGCCTTCGAGCCGGCGACTCATCCGACGTTCGCTCCGGGCCGCACGGCCCGGGTGCTCGTGGAGAGCCGGGAGGTAGGCGTCCTGGGCGAGATCCACCCGCAGGTCCGAACGGCGTTCGATCTGCCGGGCGGACCGGTCTGCCTGACGGAACTCGACCTGGACGCGCTGCTTGCGCGCGTCCCGTTGACGTATCGCGTGGTGCCGGTTCCCCGGTTCCCGCCCGCGCTGCAGGACATCGCCCTGGTCGTTGACGAAGGGGTGCCGGCGGCCGACCTCACGGCGGTCGTTCGTTCTGCGGGCGGGCCGCTGCTTTACGATGTGCGTCTCTTCGACGTGTACCGGGGACCGCAGCTTCCCCCCGGCCAGAAGAGCCTGGCCTATTCCCTGGTGTTCCAGGCGACGGATCGCACGCTGACCGATGCGGAGGTGGAGGCGGAGAAGCGCCGCATCGTCGGGGCGGTGGCCAAGCGCCTGGGCGCCCGACTGCGCGCCTGAGGGCCCCTCCTTGTAGGTTCCCCTGAATCCTCACCGCCAGAGAATTCCCCCTTTACAAAGGTCCGGGGCTTTGGTAGGTTCTCCTCGGTTGTCGCGGAGTGGACCAGATGGACACGGTATTGGAGCGGCTTGCCGCCCTCGAGACGAAGGTTCGTGAGACCCTGGCGCAGGTGGAGGATGCCCGCCTGGAGCGGGAGGGCCTCCAGGCAGAGATCCGCAGCCTAGAGGCGGACGTCCGCTCCCGCGAGCAGGAGACCGCGACCCTTTTGGCGGAGCGCGATCGGGACAGGGCCGAAGTGGCGCACCTGCGCGCCGAGCGCGACGAGGTGCGCGCGCGGGTGGAGGGCCTCCTCTCCGAGATCGGCCGTCTTGAGGCGACCGTGCAGGGGGTTGGGGTCTGAGCCGAAGGAGTCAGCGGATGACAGCCGGCGAAGGGGTGATCGAGGTTGAGTTCTTCGGTGAGCGCTACACGCTGCGGGCGACCGACAGCCCCGAGTACCTGAACCGGGTGGCGGAGTATGTGAACGATAAGTTCCACGAGGTGGTCAAGGAAAGCCCGGCGCTCACCCCTGTCAAGGTGGCGGTGCTGGCGTCACTGAACATCGCCGACGATCTGCTCAAGCGGGACGAGGCAAAGGATCAAGCCGAGAAGGAGCTGTTGGCCCGGATCGACGGGATCTTTCAACTGTTGCATCGTGGAGGCGTGGCGGGATAGCCCGGCGTTTGCGTCGGCGCGTCGCGGCGTGGGCGGCGCGCGGAAGGATGCGACAGGGCGTGGAAAGGGCTTGCAACGGGGAACGACCTGTGCTAGCGTTTCTGGCGGAAATCAGGGATGCCGAGAACCCCTACCGTGCGCGTGATGCGGTAACTTTTTTTGAGCCAACACCCTTAGAACGGGGACCCCTCCAAGAATGCGGTGTGCAGGCCTCTCCGCCTCGGCGGAGGGGAAGCCTAAAGCGTTTGCGGGATCCCCACCTGGTTATCCAGGTTCAAACAGGGACCGGCACACGGCACAATGGTAGGGGTTGTTTCTTTTCCAGCCCGGTAGAAGACCTTCCCTGCTCCGCCGGCATCAGGTTGTCCTGACCCCATCCGCCTTCTCCCCCTCGCAGCGGCTTTCCTGACGCCCCGGGCACATTCGGGCATTGGCGGCCTCGCGGCCTGCGCCCATGGTGGTCCGCGCGGTCGCGCGCTTCGACTGGATTTCGACGGGACTCGGTGCATGGCAACGGGTCGGTTCCGCCAAGGCGGAATGCGACCCTGTGAGAGGACACGGAGGAGGGAGGAAATCCCGTGGACATGTGGGTCACCATCGTGCTGGTGTTGGCGATGGGCCTGGTGGCGCTGGCCATCGGCTGGGCCCTGGAACGCCGACGGCAAAACCGGCTGAAGCAGCAGGCGGAGGATGAGGCCAAACGCATGCTCCGGGAGGCGGAGCGCGAGATCGAGGCGCGCCGGAAAGAGGCCGATCTGGAGACCAAGGGCCGGACGCTCCAGGCGCGGACCGAGTTCGAGCACGAGACGCGCGCGCGCCGGGAGGAGTTGCAGGGGCTGGAGAAACGCCTCAACCAACGGGAGGAGATCCTGGACCGCAAGCTGGAGGTCCTGGATCGGCGCGAGCGCGATCTCGGGGGACGGGAGCAGGAACTCCGGACCCGGGAGTCGACAGTGACCCAGGAGGAGGGACACTGGCACCGCCTGGTGGATGAGGCGCAGCGGAAGTTGGAGCAAGTCGCCGGCATGAGCTCGGAAGAGGCCAAGGCCAAGCTGATGCAGGCCCTGGAGGACGAAGCCAAACTCCACGCCGCGTCCCGGGTCAAGCGCCTCGAGGACGAGGCCAACGAGCTGGCCGAGGAGAAGGCCAAGCTGATCATCGGGCGGGCCCTTTCCCGCATCGCCTCCGAGTACGTGGCGGAGGCAGCGGTGTCGGTGGTGGATCTGCCCAGCGACGACATGAAAGGCCGCATCATCGGCCGCGAGGGGCGGAACATCCGCGCCCTGGAGAAGGCCACGGGGATCGACATCATCGTGGATGACACCCCCGAGACCATCATCCTGTCCGGATTCGATTCGGTGCGCCGGGAGATCGCCCGCGTGGCCATCCAACGCCTGATCCAGGACGGCCGGATCCACCCGAGCCGCATCGAGGAGACGGTGGAGAAGGTCACCAAGGAGCTCGAGAAGGACATCCGGGAGGCGGGGGAGCAGGCCTGCTTCGAGCTGGGGATCACCGGCCTCCATCCCGAGCTCGTCCGGATGGTCGGGCGGCTGAAATACCGGTACAGCTACTCCCAGAACCAGCTCGCCCACACCAAGGAGGTGGCGACGCTGGCCGGCCTCCTGGCGGCGGAGCTGGGCCTGGACGTGAAGGCGCTGAAGCGCGCGGCGCTGCTCCACGACATCGGCAAGTCGGCGGATCAGGGGACGGAAACGTCCCACGCGCTCCTGTCGGCGGAGCTGGCCAAGAAGTATAACGAGGATGCCCGGGTGGTGAACATCATCGCCGCCCACCACGAGGAGGTGGCCCCGCAGTACCCGGAGGCCGTGATCCTCCAGGCAGCGGATACCCTGTCCGCCGCCCGGCCCGGCGCCCGGCGCGAGATCATGGAGACCTACGTCAAGCGCCTGGCCAAGCTGGAGGAGATCGCGACCTCCTTCAAGGGCGTGGAGAAGTGCTTCGCCATCCAGGCGGGGCGCGAGATCCGGGTGGTGGTCGAGAGCGAGCAGGTGAATGACCAGGCCGCCTACGTGATGGCCCGGGATATCGCCAAGCGCATCGAGGACGAGATGGAATACCCGGGGCAGATCAAGGTCACGGTCATCCGCGAGACCCGCGCTGTCGAGTATGCGCGCTAACGGCGGGAGTCGAAAGGCAATTTCGCAATTCGAATTTCGCAATTCGAATTTGTGGCATGCGCATCCTGTTCATCGGTGACATCGTCGGGCAGCCGGGACGCCAGATGGTGGCCCGCCACCTCAAGGCGCTCGTGGCGGATCATGGGGCTGAGATGGTCCTGGCCAACGCCGAGAACGCCGCGGGGGGCTTCGGCATCACGCCGTCCGTCGGGGAAGAGCTGCTCAGTCTGGGGATCGACCTGCTCACCTCCGGCAATCACGTCTGGGACAAGAAAGAGGCCGAAGGCTACCTGGCGAAGGAGAGCCGGGTGCTGCGGCCCGCCAACTATCCGGAGGAGACGCCCGGGGTCGGCGTCCACATCCTTCGCAAGAACGACCGGATGCTGGGCGTGCTGAACCTCCAAGGGCGGGCATTTCTCCCGTCGATCGACTGCCCCTTCAAGGCGGTGGACCGGGAGCTGGCGCAAGTCTGCCGGGTCACCGACACCATCCTGGTGGATTTCCATGCCGAGGCGACGGCCGAGAAGCAGGCGTTCGGCTGGTACGTGGACGGGCGCGTCTCGGCCGTGATCGGCACGCACACTCACGTCCAGACGGCGGACGAGCAGATCCTGCCCGGCCGGACGGCCTACATCACGGATGTGGGCATGACGGGCCCCCGGAACTCCGTCATCGGGATCGAGCCGGAGGAGGCCATCCAGAAGTTCCTTACGCAGATGCCGCGGAAGTTCACCCTGGCCCACGGACCGGCGCAGCTCTGCGCGGTGGTGGTGGACGTCGGAGAGGACGGCCGGGCCCGAACCATTCGGCGCCTCCAGATCTCCGACGACTAGCTCGCACCGTTGTGACGTGATGCGTCCCGGATCCCTGTCGCTGTCCCTGTCGGACGGCTACGGATGTTGCTGTCGCTCATCGGAGAGCATGGCATGAGCGCGCGGATCATCGACGGGAAGAAGATCGCCGCGGAGGTGCGAGAGGAGGTCCGCCTGCGGGTCCTCCAGCTCAAGGAGGCCACCGGCAGAGTCCCTGGCCTGGCCGCCGTCCTCGTCGGCGACAACCCAGCCTCGGCCTCTTACGTCCGGTCAAAGACGAAAGCGTGCCAGGAGGCCGGGATCTTCTCTCGGCAACTCACGCCGCCGGGCGATATCCCCCAGGCCGATCTGCTGGCGATCATCCGCGAGCTGAACGACGATCCCGTGATCCATGGGATTCTGATCCAGCTGCCCCTGCCCGCGCATCTGGACGAGCGAACCGTTTTGGAGGCGGTGGATCCCGGCAAGGACGTGGACGGATTCACCTTCGCCAACATCGGGCGCCTGGTGGAGAATCAGCCCCGGTTCGTCCCCTGCACGCCCGCCGGGATCATGGAGCTGCTCGACCGGGAGGGCGTCGAGGTCAAGGGGAAGCACGCGGTGGTCGTGGGGCGGAGTGAGATCGTGGGGAAGCCGGTGGCGTTCCTCCTGCTGCATCGCCATGCGACGGTGAGCATCTGCCACTCGCGCACGGCAGACCTTGGCGCCGAGACGCGCCGCGCGGACATCCTCGTGGCGGCGGTGGGACGGCCCCGGCTGATCACAGGCGCGATGGTGAAACCGGGCGCGGTCGTGATTGACGTCGGGATCAACCGCATCGAGGGGAAACTCGTCGGCGACGTGGATTTTGATTCCGCCGTCCCGGTTGCGTCCGCCATCACCCCCGTCCCCGGCGGCGTCGGCCCCATGACCGTCGCCATGCTCCTCAAGAACACGCTGCAGGCATTCGAGCAATCGCTTGCGTGAAGCCTGCATAGCAAACACGTACCCCTCAATAGCTGTCCGGTGCCATTTCTACGTGCCGCGTGGGATGCGAGGCCGTGGTGGAAACGCTCGGATTGCCAAAGCGCCCGCAGTCGTTCGGGGAGGAGATCGCGAACGGCGTCAGCCACGGTGTCGGTCTTCTGGCGGCGATGGGTGCCGCCCCGGTTCTCGTGCTCAGGACGGTCCGCCGCGGCGGCGCTGCGGACATCGTGGGGGCAAGCGTCTTCGCCGCGACCATCCTTCTGCTGTACCTCTCCTCCACGCTCTATCACGCGTTGCCAAGGAACCGGGCGAAGCGGGTATTCCGGGTGCTTGACCACGGTGCGATCTTTCTCCTGATCGCCGGCACCTACACGCCGTTCACGCTCGGCGTGCTCCGCGGCACGTGGGGCTGGATGCTGCTCGGCCTCACATGGGGGTTGGCCGCCGCAGGCGTGATCTTGAAGGCGCTGGGCGGGGTACGCCACCCCGTGCTCTCGACATGCCTGTATCTCGGCATGGGGTGGCTCGTCATCATCGCGATACGGCCGTTGTGGCTGCACATGCCCCTCTCGGGTCTCCTGTGGCTGCTGGCGGGAGGTCTCGCGTACACGGGGGGTGTGGCATTCTTTGCGGCGGAGCGAATGCGCTACAGCCACTTCATTTGGCACCTCTTCGTCCTGGCAGGCACCGCGTGCCACTTCATCGCGGTGCTGCGGTACGCCGCCTAACAACACCTTGCCCCGGGCTCACGACGCTCGCGGCTGAACGCCAGGCCGCCAGACGATCCAACCGCGCCCGCCATCACCCCCGTCCCCGCCGGCGTCGGCCCCATGACCGTGGCGATGCTCCTCAAGAACACTCTTCGAGCTTTCGAACAGTCTCTCGCCCCAGACGTGGCGTAACCGCGTCCGCCTTCGATTTCCGGTCTTTGACCTCTCCCCGGCGTGTAAGACAGGACGTTGCCAAGTATGTCAACTTGACGCGGCCTACTGAGAACAGCCGTCGCGTCGGCCAGGTGAGGTAGGTGGAAACAAGAGGGGTGGGGGGGCTTGGTCAGGAAAGGATATGGAGGTTGAAGCGAACGTACCGGCGGAGCAGGTCGAAGTCCCGCGCGTTGTGCGTCACGACCATGGCCCCCACCTGCCGGGCGCACAGGACGATCAACAGGTCATTCCATAGCGAGGGGATCTTGGATCGGAGTTGAGGTTCCTTCCCCCGCATCTCACCGAGAATCTCTCCGGCGCGCTCCCAGCTACTGGCGTCGGGCGTCACGACCCGGCGCACCTTGTGGGCCCATCGGACGAAATCGAGAACAGCTCGCCTTGCGGCTTGGTTCGTCGCACCCGCGAGGAGTTCGGCGGATACGACGGAGGCGAGATGTGTGCGTGGCAGCTTCTCCTGCAGCAGCCGGAAGGCCGGACTGAAGAGGCCACCCTGGATGACGGCGATGTACGCGCTGGTGTCGAAGACCAGTCGCTTACCGGGGAAAGCCGGGTCTCCTGCCGAACGTCGGGCCGCGTCCCCGTGTCCGCCTGAATTGGCCGGGAGCGGACCCCTGGTCGCCCTGCTCCGTCACCTCCCGGAGCCAGGCCAGGCCCGCCCCGACGCGGTCGGGGCCCACCGAGCGCCGCTGGGAGATCCTCGCAGGACTCCTCGTCGCTGATGCGTGCGGGGTCTGAGGCGCCGAGGCTCTCCGGGGAGAGCGGGTCTCACCCTTGGCCGCCGCCCGCGCCCGCTCCCCGGCCTTGCGCGTGCGGATGGCCACCATGCGCTGGGCGAGCGGGACCTCCAGTTTCTCCGCCGGCCTCCGCGCATAATCGAATCCGGAGACCTGGTGCCGCGGGAGGGGCTTTCCCAAATGGCGCTCGATGCCGCGGAGGTCGCCCTCCTCATCGGGCGAAACGAAGGTGTAAGCCTCGCCCGTGGCCTCGGCCCGGGCCGTGCGCCCAACCCGGTGGATGTAGTCCTCGGGAAGGCGCGGCACATCGAAGTTCACGACCAGGCCGAGGGCCTCCACGTCGATGCCGCGCGCCGCGATGTCCGTGGCAACGAGGACGCGGAACTGCCCGCGCTTGAACCCGACCAGGGCCTCCATCCGCTGCGCTTGGCTGCGGTTGCCGTGGATGCGGGCGCAGGACACCCCCTGTCTCGCCAGGAAGTCGGCCAGCCGGTTGGCCCGGTGCTTGGTCCGCGTGAAGGCCAGGACGCTCTTGGCCGATCCCTGCCGCAGGAGTTCGAGCAGGAGATGGGACTTCAACTCGTGCGGGACCGGGTAGGCCCGGTGCGTGATCCCGACCGGTGGGGCGGACTTCCGCTCGATGTTCAGGAACACGGGATCCTGCAGCAACTCCCTGGCCAGGCCCACGATGGGGGCTGGCAGCGTCGCCGAGAATAGCAGCGTCCGCCGTCGCCCGGGAAGCTGCTGGAGGATGCGGCGGATGTCCGGCAGGAACCCCATGTCGAGCATCCGATCCGCCTCGTCCAGCACCAGGCACTCGATGCCGTCCAGCCGCGCGTAGGGATACTGCAGGTGATCGAGGAGGCGGCCGGGTGTGGCGATGAGAACGTCCACGCCTCTTCGAAAGGCTTGCTCCTGAGGGCCCATGGCGACGCCCCCGTAGATCGCCGCGCCGGTGAGGCCGGTGCCGGCTGCCAGGTCACGGAGGTGCTCGGCGATCTGGACGGCCAGCTCACGGGTGGGGACCACCACCAGTGCCCGCGTAGTTCCGCGGCGTTTGTTCAAAAGATCGTGGAGGATGGGCAAGAGGAAGGCGGCGGTCTTCCCGCTGCCCGTCACGGCCGTGGCCATCACATCGCGGCCCAGGAGGAGCGGCGGGATCGCCGCCCGCTGGATCGGCGTCGGACGGTCGAATCCCATCCGCTGCGTGGCCTGTACGAGTCCTGCATCGAGTCCAAGGTCAACAAACGACATGCGTGTCCCTGTGCTTTCCGCGGACGCACGACGCCCGCGCACGGGACGCGTGTGACCGCTGCTGTGTCCGGCTTGGTTGTGTGTGAGGGAGTAACGGAGGGATCGCCGGAGAGGCCGCCGTTCAGGCTCTGAGACCTGCCCTATCCTGCTCGTCCCGCCTCAGAGCCTCGACGTGTCCGGCTGCCGTTGCGGAATGCGAAGGGACTGTAACACACAAGGGAGCGTTCTCCAAGAGGTTTTCCATCCTCGACCCCTGGGGAGTCCGCGCCCTCTTGCCGAACCGACGGGGCCTCGGCCGTCACGCCGGTTCCCGGCGGCGTGGGAGGTCAGGCCGAGGCCTCCGCGTACTCCTCCAGCAGCGTCCCGATCAATTCTTTGACAGACACGATCTTGGTGGCGCGGTAGGCGTTCTGACCCGCGAAGGCGAATCCGTGCTTGAGGTCGCCCCGCTGGGCGTTGATGAGGGCCAGGGCGATGCAGTACGGGCTGTTGGTGTAGTCGCAGGTGATGATGCAGTGGTACGGGCACTGGAACGGAATCTTCTTGTCGTTGTTGACGTCATCGATGAACTGGTTCCGGATGGCCCGGCCGGGCATGCCCACCGGGCTCTTGATGATCATAACGTCCTCTAGCTTTGCCCGGATATAAACCTCCTTGAAAGCGAGGGAGGCATCGCACTCGTGCGTCGTCACGAAGCGCGTCGCCATTTGGACGCCGGCGGCGCCGAGCTGCAGAAACCTGTGAATGTCCGCTCCGGTGTAGATGCCCCCGCCGACGATCACGGGAATCGCCTTCTGGTGCTTTGCCTCGAAGGGCGTGAGCTCGGCCAGGACCTCCGCGACCAATCGTTCCAGGGCGTAGGCAGGGTCGCCGATCTGCTCCGGCTTGAACCCGAGATGCCCGCCGGCCAGCGGCCCCTCGACCACGATGGCGTCGGGAAGGTAGTCGTACCGCTCCGTCCATCGCTTGGCGATGATCCTGGCCGCCCGCCCGGAAGACACGATGGGCACCAGCTTCGTCCGGCCCGTCCCGGTGAGGTAGCGGGGGAGATCCAGCGGGAGGCCCGCGCCGGAGAAGATGATGGCGATCTCCTCCTCGAGGGCCGTCTTCACCAGGTCCCCGAAATTCGACAGCGCCACCATAATATTGACGCCGAGGATGCCCTGGCTCAGCTCCTTCGCCCTGCGTATCTCCCGCCTCAGGGCCCGGATGTTGGCTTCGAGGAAATGCGAATAGAGGTCCGTCTCGAGCATCCCGATCCCCGCAGAGGCGATGACGCCGATCCCGCCCTCGTTGGCGACCGCCGATGCCAGCCCGGACAGCGACACGCCAACCCCCATTCCGCCCTGGATGATGGGAAGGGGGGCGGTGAGATCCCCGATGCGCAAGGCCTGCGGACGGCGACCGCTCATGGACGATATCCTTTCCCGGGCATGCCTGACCACCCGCTCATTTCTGCCGGAATCGACTGGACTTGCCGAGGAGGACCGGTCCTGCGCCACGACCATGTCTCACATGTAGCTCTCGCCATGCAGCCGGGATACAAGGAGGCGTCCGCCGCACGCGGTGACGGATGCGGCAACAGGTCGTGCATCGTGGGAAAGGCAAGGCGGCCTCAGGGTAGTCTGTGGGAGGGTCTTTGGCAACCACGAATTTCATCGTGGCTGCAAATAGATGCCTGAGGGCTGATGGTGTCAGGTTCCTTGGCCCGCCGGGCCGGACCGGAGGGGCTACCGATTGCCGGGCTGGAGCAGGCCAGGAGAAGCTGCGGGCCCGCCGCCGGCGACTCCTGCGACAGGCGCCGCAGGAGGCCGGGGGCCTGCCGGGGAAGAAGAGGCCTCGGCGGGTCCGGGTGGGGAACCCGAGGATGGCGCTTTCGCCTGCAGCGGCGCGGGCTCCGTGCCCTTGATGAAGTATTCCAGGATGGCGCCCTTATCGTCCTGCGGGGCGGGAAGACCGGTCATGTAGTTGACGGGGATGGCGACCACGTTCTCTGGCACCGGAAAGTCGTCCGGCGGAAGATCTGTCAGCGCCTTCTGCATGAAGGCGATCCAGGGAGGGAGGGCCAGCCGGCTTCCGGTCTCCGCCGAGCCCAAGGAGCGCTTCACGTCGTAGCCGATCCAGACTCCGGCGACCAGGTTGGGGGTGAAGCCGACGAACCACACGTCGGTCGCCTCGGAGCTGGTTCCAGTCTTTCCCGCCAGCGGCCGTTTCAGGACATGCGCACGGGCACCCGTCCCTCGCTCCACTACGCCTTTCATTACGTTCGTCAAGACATACGCGGTCTCCGGCCGCATGACCTCCTGCGGCTCGACGATGTGTTCCTCCAGGATGCGCCCCTGGCTGTCGGTCACCTTGCGGATGGCAAACGGCTCCGCCCGGACCCCCCCGTTGGCGATGACCCCGTACGCCGAGACCAGCTCCAGCGGGGTGACCTCGGAGACGCCCAGGGCCAGGGCAACCTCGCGCCGCAAATCGCTCTCGATCCCCATCTGGTGAGCCATCCGGATGACCGGATCCACTCCGACCCGCTCAATCAGCTTCACGGTCACGACGTTGATCGAGTTCTCCAACGCCCGGCGCAACGTCGTGGGCCCGTGGAACTTGCGGTCGTAGTTCTCCGGGGACCACTCGACCACCTTTCCCTCGACCCGGAAGTGGAAGGTGATGGGAGAGTCCTCGATGACGGTAGAGGGCGTGAGCCCGCGGTCGAAGGCGGTGGCGTAGACGAACGGCTTGAAGGCGGAGCCGGGTTGCCGTCGCGCCTGTACGGCGCGATTGAACTTGCTCCGCTCGAAATCGTAGCCTCCGATCATGGCCTTGATCGCCCCGTCCCGGGGATCGAGCGCCACCAGGGCCCCTTCGAGCTCCGGGTCCTGCTCCAGGGACAGCTCCAGGATTTTGCGTCGCTCATCCACCGAGAGCACCTGGACCACGATGGGGTCCCCTTCGTGGAACGCCTCGGCGAGGTTCCTGATCTTCGTCCACTGTATGCTCTCTAGAGAAATCTCCCCCCGGTAGCGCCCGAGCTGGACCTCCAGGGACTTCGGCTTCACCCTGAGGACGGTGCCGGGAAGGATCTCGCCAACTCTCGGCGTGTATGGGCCGATGCGGGCCCGGGCCGTCTCCGTGCCCTGCTCTTTCCGGGGGCGGAAGCCCCGGGCCTTGTCGAGGTCGCGGAGGCCGCCGACCAGGGCCTCCTCGGCGGCGCGCTGCATCTTCAGGTTGAGCGTGGTGTAGACCTTCAGCCCGCTGTTGTAGAGGGCGTAGGCGCCGTAGGTGTCCTCCAGCGACTGCCGGACGTGCTCGACGAAGTAGGGGGCGATTGTTCGGCTTCGGGTGAAGAGCGTCTCGTCGAAGGGGGTCTGGCCGGCTGCCGCGGCCTGTTCCCGGCTGATGAGCTTCATCTCCACCATGCGGTTCAGCACGTGGTCGCGCCGGCGCCGGGCCCGCGCCGGGTCCAGGATGGGGGAGAACCGGTTGGGGGCGCTGGGAAGCCCGGCCAACATGGCGACCTCGGCCAGGTTGAGTTCCCCCACCGACTTCTTGAAATACGTCTGGGCCGCCGCCTCCACCCCGTAGGCCCCGTGGCCGAAGTAGACCTGGTTGAAGTAGAGCTCCAGGATCTTGTCCTTGGAGTAGTGTTTTTCGACCTCGACGGCCAGGAGGGCCTCTTTGATCTTGCGGGTGAAGCTCTTCTCGGGTGTGAGGAAGAGGATGCGGGCCAGTTGCTGGGTGATGGTGCTGCCCCCCTGGGATTTCCGCCGGGTCAGGAGATTCATGATCATGGCGCGGGCGATGGCCCGAGGGGAGAGGCCGCGATGCTCGTAGAAGCGGGAATCCTCGACGGCAAGCACTGCCTGTTTGAACTGGGGCGGGATCTTGGTGAGGGGGAGCGGGATGCGCCGCTGCTCATAGAATGAGGCGAAGGGCTCATCCTGATCCGTGTAAAGAGTGGTCACGATGCTGGGCTGGTAGTCCTCGAGGCCGTCCAGACTGGGGAGATCGCGGAGGAACGCGAAGAAGATGCCGGCGGCTGCCCCCGAGGCCATCACCAGGAGGATCAGCAGGCCCCACAGGCCAGCGAAGACAAGGCGACGGAAGTATGCCTGCCGGCTGCTGTAGGTTCGGTCGCCACGTCTGCTGAACGCCATGATGGCGGAACTATAGCATACGGACGTGGAGGAGAAAAGCGCACGCTCGGCGCCGCCGCCCGCCTCGCCTCGAGGCGGGGCAAGCAGGGGAGGCGGCGGCCTTTTCGGTTGCGAGGCCTCAGTGGCTGTGGTACAAGATGCGCCTGCCCGCCCCGATCCAGGATGCTCGAGGGAGTCGAGGGACCACGGGGGCCCGCAGCGGGGATCTGTCACGCCGGATCCGGATCGGGGCAGTCGAATCGGAGCACGCGACATGGACGTGGATCGGGAAGCTCGGCGACAGTTGGACGTGCTGAAGGCCAGGGTGGTGGATCTCCTGGTGGAGGAGGAGCTGTACGAGAAGCTCCGGCGGTCGCTCTCCACGGGGACGCCGCTCCGGGTGAAGCTTGGCCTGGATCCCACGGCGCCGGACCTCCATATCGGTCACACGGTCGTCATTCACAAGCTGCGGGAGTTCCAGACCCTCGGGCACGACGTCATCTTCCTCATCGGCGACTTCACCGGGATGATCGGAGATCCGAGCGGCCGGTCCGAGACCCGCAAGCCCCTCACCACCGAGGAGATCCAGCAAAACGCCGAGACCTACAAGCGACAGATCTTCAAGATCCTGGACCGGGAGCGCACGATTATCGAGTACAACAGCCGCTGGGGGAAGGCGCTGGGGTCCGAGGGGATGATCAAGCTGGCCGCGCGGTACACGGTGGCCCGGATGCTGGAGCGGGACGACTTCCAGAAGCGCTTTGCCGAGGGGCGTCCCATCAACCTCCACGAGTTCCTGTACCCGCTTCTGCAGGGATACGATTCGGTGGCGCTGCGCGCCGACGTCGAGCTGGGGGGGACGGACCAGAAATTCAACCTGCTGGTCGGACGCGAGCTCATGCGGGACAATGGGCTCGAGCCTCAGGTCATCATGACGCTGCCGATCCTGGAAGGTCTGGACGGCGTCCAGAAGATGAGCAAGAGTCTGGGTAACTACATCGGCATCGACGAGTCTCCCGAGGCGATCTTCGGGAAGGCGATGTCCATCCCCGATCATTTGATCGCGCGGTACATGGAGCTGGCGACTGCCATCCCTCGGGAGGAGATCGCGACGATCCAGGCGGGAATGGCCAGTGGTTCGATTCACCCGAGGGACGCCAAGATCCGGCTGGCGAAGGCCCTAGTGGCTCAGTACCATTCGGTCGAAGCCGCCGAGGAGGCGGCGCGGCGATTCAACGAGACCTTCAGCGTGCGAGTCTTTCCGGAGGATGCACCGATTGTGAGGCTGGAAAAAGGTCTCATGGAGGGCGATAACCAGATTTGGATCATCCGACTCCTAACCTGGTGCGGGGAGGGTACAATAACCAGTTCGGAGGCTAGCAGGCTCGTCAGGCAAGGGGCTGTAGAGATCGACGGCGAAGTGATCCAGGAGCGGGACGCCCGAGTCACGTTGGATGCCGAACGGCGGCTTCAGGTCGGAAAGCGGCGATTCTTCAGGGTCTTCCCGCCTAAATAGCCGAACAAGAAATTTCGGACTCCGGCGAAAGAATTGCTTGACAGATCGGGGGGAGTGGGGTAAGTATAAAGGTCCGCCGGGCTGTAGATCCTTCAGTCAGGATCTTGACCGGACAGGCGAAGCGTTCTAGATTTTCTTGTGGCGGGAGGTGTCGCGGCCCGCCACTTCTGTTCTCTGACAATAGAATATCATTGCTACTGGCTTGTGGGTGGACACACGCGCAATTCCACCTCCGCCGGCCAGAGGCGGAGGGGTCCGAGATCTCTCGCAAGAGAGAACACAATTACTCGGAGAGTTTGATCCTGGCTCAGAACGAACGCTGGCGGCGTGCCTAACACATGCAAGTCGAGCGAGAAAGTCCCCGCAAGGGGATGAGTACAGCGGCGAACGGGTGAGTAACACGTGGGCAACCTGCCCCTCAGTCAGGAATAACCCCGCGAAAGCGGGGCTAATACCAGATGACGCCCCCTGGGGGCATCTCCGGGGGACCAAAGGGGGCGAGCGCAAGCGGCTCTCGCTGAGGGATGGGCCTGCGGCTGATTAGCTAGTTGGTGGGGTAACGGCCTACCAAGGCGACGATCAGTAGCCGACCTGAGAGGGTGACCGGCCACACTGGGACTGAGACACGGCCCAGACTCCTACGGGAGGCAGCAGTGGGGAATATTGCGCAATGGGCGAAAGCCTGACGCAGCGACGCCGCGTGGGTGATGAAGGCCTTCGGGTCGTAAAACCCTGTCGGGTGGAACGAATCCCCCGCGAGTGAATAGCCCGCGGGGTTGACGGTACCACCGAAGGAAGCCCCGGCTAACTACGTGCCAGCAGCCGCGGTAATACGTAGGGGGCGAGCGTTGTTCGGATTTACTGGGCGTAAAGAGCGCGTAGGTGGTTCGATTAGTCGGAGGTGAAATCCCTCGGCTCAACCGAGGATCCGCGTCCGATACTGTCGAACTTGAGTGCAGGAGAGGAGAGCGGAATTCCCAGTGTAGCGGTGAAATGCGTAGATATTGGGAGGAACACCGGTGGCGAAGGCGGCTCTCTGGACTGCCACTGACACTGAGGCGCGAAAGCTAGGGGAGCAAACGGGATTAGATACCCCGGTAGTCCTAGCCGTAAACGATGGGCACTAGGTGTGGGAGGTATCGACCCCTTCCGTGCCGCAGCTAACGCATTAAGTGCCCCGCCTGGGGAGTACGGCCGCAAGGTTGAAACTCAAAGGAATTGACGGGGGCCCGCACAAGCGGTGGAGCATGTGGTTTAATTCGACGCAACGCGAAGAACCTTACCAGGGCTTGACATCCCGCGAATCCCTCCGAAAGGAGGGAGTGCCCGCAAGGGAGCGCGGAGACAGGTGGTGCATGGCTGTCGTCAGCTCGTGTCGTGAGATGTTGGGTTAAGTCCCGCAACGAGCGCAACCCTCACCCCTTGTTGCCATCAGGTCAGGCTGGGCACTCTAGGGGAACTGCCCCGGTTAACGGGGAGGAAGGCGGGGATGACGTCAAGTCATCATGCCCCTTACGCCCTGGGCTACACACGTGCTACAATGGCCGGTACAAAGGGATGCAAGACCGCGAGGTGGAGCTAAACCCAAAAAGCCGGTCTAAGTTCAGATTGGAGTCTGCAACTCGACTCCATGAAGGAGGAATCGCTAGTAATCGCGTATCAGCACGACGCGGTGAATACGTTCCCGGGCCTTGTACACACCGCCCGTCACACCACGAAAGCCAGTTGTACTCGAAGTCGCTGAGCTAACCCGCAAGGGAGGTAGGTGCCGAAGGTATGACTGGTGATTGGGGTGAAGTCGTAACAAGGTAGCCGTATCGGAAGGTGCGGCTGGATCACCTCCTTTCTAAGGAGCTGACCCGCCCGCCGCGAGGCGGACGAGAGGCTTCGAGGTCGATTTACCCCAAGCTGGTAGCAATGATATCTTCATAGACGCGCGCATCCGAGCTGAGAGAGCGACGCCAGCGGGGAGGGACCCGACGGGAGACGTAGCCAGAAGGGTGGCCCTCCCCATTGTGTGTCGGGGGAGAAGGATCCGCAGTCCCTCAGCCGAGCAGGGAGCCCGCTGGACGGATTGGAGAGGGCCTTTAGCTCAGCTGGCTAGAGCGCACGCTTGATAAGCGTGAGGTCCCTGGTTCGATCCCAGGAAGGCCCACCACCCATTGCGGAATGTAGAATGCCGAATGCGGATTTCGAATTCCGCAATCCGCATTCCGAAATTGGGTTGTGGGGATGTAGCTCAGACGGGAGAGCACCTGCTTTGCAAGCAGGGGGTCAGCGGTTCGATTCCGCTCATCTCCACCACGTGTCTCGCGTGGATGCAGCGCGCGGAAGCGGTATTCCGCCCAGGGCGGAATTCGCTCTTTGACAACTGAATAGCGATCGGGTATCCACTCTGTTTCACCGAAGCAAAGTGGGGTCAAGCTACTAAGGGTATACGGTGGATGCCTTGGCACCAGCAGGCGATGAAGGGCGTGGTAAGCTGCGATAAGCCCCGGGTAGTCGCACACAGACGCCAATCCGGGGATTCCCGAATGGGGCAACCCCTCCCGGCTAATCCTGGGAGATCCTGCCCTGAATCCATAGGGGCAGGAGGCCAACGCGGGGAACTGAAACATCTCAGTACCCGTAGGAAGAGAAAGCAACCGCGATTCCCCCAGTAGCGGCGAGCGAACAGGGAACAGCCCAAACCGGCGCCATGTGATAGCCCGCAAGCGTTGTGGCGCCGGGGTCGCGGGGCCTGACCGGTTCCGATTGCGGTCGGGACGGGGAGTGACAAATCTCACGCGTAACCGAAGCGTCTGGAAAGGCGCACCGCAGAGGGTGACAGTCCTGTAGGGTAAATGCGTGGGACTCCCTGGGTCGGGCTCCCAAGTACCACGGGACACGTGGAATCCTGTGGGAATTCGGGGGGACCACCCTCCAAGGCTAAATACTCGCTGGTGACCGATAGTGAACCAGTACCGTGAGGGAAAGGTGAAAAGCACCCCGAGAGGGGAGTGAAATAGTACCTGAAACCGTATACCTACAAGCAGTCGAAGCCCTATGTTCCGCCGCAAGGCGGAACAGGGTGACGGCGTGCCTTTTGCTTAATGAGCCGGCGAGTTACCGTACGTAGCAAGGTTAAGCCGATCAGGCGAAGCCGTAGCGAAAGCGAGTCCGAACGGGGCGAATACCCACCCCGCAAGGGGTGGGTGGAGTTGCGTGCGGTAGACCCGAAGCCAGGTGAGCTATCCTTGACCAGGGTGAAGTGGCGGTAACACGCCATGGAGGCCCGAACTGATTACGGTTGAAAACGTATCGGATGAGTTGAGGATAGGAGTGAAAGGCCAATCAAACCTGGAAATAGCTGGTTCTCCCTGAAATAGCTCTAGGGCTAGCTTCGGAGGGTCAGCAGCGGTGGTAGAGCACTGGATGAGCTAGGGCTCTTACCAGGGTACCGACCTCAACCAAACTCCGAATGCCGCTGACTATACTCCGGGAGTCAGACTACGGGGGCTAAGCTCCGTGGTCGAGAGGGAAACAGCCCAGATCGCCAGCTAAGGTCCCAAAATGCAGGCTAAGTGGGAAAGGCTGTCACATCGCTGAGACAACCAGGAGGTTGGCTTAGAGGCAGCCATCCTTTAAAGAGTGCGTAACAGCTCACTGGTCAAGTGACGTGGCGCCGACAATGTAACGGGGCTCAAGCCTGCTACCGAAGCTGCGAATCCCGCCGCAAGGCGGGATGGTAAGGGAGCGTTCTGCCGCCAGTGAAGCCGGACCGGAAGGACCGGTGGAGGTTGCAGAAGCGATTATGCCGGCCCGAGTAGCGATAATCTCGGTGAAAAACCGAGACGCCGTAAGTCTAAGGTTTCCTGGGGAAGGTTAATCCGCCCAGGGTTAGTCGGTACCTAAGCCGAGGCCGAAAGGCGTAGGCGATGGACAACAGGTTAACATTCCTGTACCACCGGACGGCGACCAAGACGCGATGGGGGGACGCAGGAGGGTAGGCCAGCGCGCGATCGGACGTGCGCGTCCAAGCCGGTAGGGGGCTCCGGTAGGCAAATCCGTCGGAGCGCTACCCCGAGAGGTGATGGGGATCCTGTCCTTCGGGACGGGAGAACTGGCTAAGCCCACGCTGCCAAGAAAAACCTCTAGCGAGCCGTCAGGTGACCGTACCGCAAACCGACACAGGTAGACGGGGAGAGCATCCCAAGGCGCTCGAGAGAACACGCGTTAAGGAACTCGGCAAAATGTCCCCGTAACTTCGGGAGAAGGGGAACCGACCACTGTTAGTAGCCTCGCGCTGCGAAGCGGTGGACGGTCGCAGAGAATCAGGCCAACCGACTGTTTACTAAAAACACAGGAGGGTGCGAAGCCGCAAGGCGCTGTATACCCTCTGACGCCTGCCCGGTGCCGGACGGTTAACAGGAGGGGTTAGCCACGCTGCGAGGCGTGGCGAAGCCCTGAATCGAAGCCCCGGTAAACGGCGGCCGTAACTATAACGGTCCTAAGGTAGCGAAATTCCTTGTCGGGTAAGTTCCGACCTGCACGAATGGCGTAACGAGTTGGCCGCTGTCTCAACGCGTGGCTCGGTGAAACTGTAGTTCCGGTGAAGATGCCGGATACCCGCCGTAAGACGGAAAGACCCCGTGAACCTTTACTGTAGCTTGGTATGGGATTCTGGTGCAGCTTGTGCAGGATAGGTGGGAGGCGCTGAACCTCGCCCGTCAGGGTGGGGGGAGCCAACCTTGAGATACCACCCTAGCTACGCTGAAATTCTAACCTACGCCTGTGATCCAGGTGGGGGACAGTGCCAGGTGGGCAGTTTGACTGGGGCGGTCGCCTCCTAAAATGTAACGGAGGCGCCCAAAGGTTCCCTCAGCACGGTCGGTAATCGTGCGTCGAGTGCAAAGGCATAAGGGAGCTTAACTGCGAGACCCACACGTCAAGCAGGTGCGAAAGCAGGGCTTAGTGATCCGGTGGTCCCGCGTGGAAGGGCCATCGCTCAACGGATAAAAGGTACTCCGGGGATAACAGGCTTATCGCGTCCAAGAGTCCACATCGACGACGCGGTTTGGCACCTCGATGTCGGCTCATCGCATCCTGGGGCTGAAGCAGGTCCCAAGGGTTGGGCTGTTCGCCCATTAAAGCGGTACGTGAGCTGGGTTTAGAACGTCGTGAGACAGTTCGGTCCCTATCTACGGTGGGCGGAGGAGATTTGCGGGGAGCTGTCCTTAGTACGAGAGGACCGGGATGGACGAACCGCTAGTGTCCCAGTTGTTCCGCCAGGAGCATTGCTGGGTAGCTATGTTCGGCCGGGATAAGCGCTGAAGGCATCTAAGCGCGAAGCCCCCCCCAAGATGAGATCTCCCGGGCGCAAGCCCCTGAAGGCCCCTCGAAGACCACGAGGTTGATAGGCCGGAGGTGTAAGTCCCGTGAGGGATTCAGCTTACCGGTACTAATCGGCCGTGCGGCTTGACCCCATATTTCTTTGTCGATATCATAATACGGGAAGCAGGGTGGATACCCCGATCGCTATTCTCATTTGCCCATGCGACGCACATTCCTCTTGATCACTGCGGGGGTCGCGCTCGTGCTGGCCGGGGTGGCGTGGCTTGCCGCGGCACAGCTCGGGGAACGGGAGACGGATTCCCGGCCGCAGGACAGTACGCCCGTTTCCGTGCAGGCGTCCCCCCAGGCGAAGGTGGACATCAACCAGGCAGGCCTGGAGGAATTGACCAGGCTTCCGGGGATCACGCCGGCCATTGCGGAGCGGATCGCCCAGCATCGGCCGTACCGCAAGCTGGACGATCTCGTCACCCGGAAGGTCTTGGGGAAGAAACAGTTTGCGAGGATTCGGGAATACATTGTGGTTCAGCCTCGGAATCCATGAGGCGTCGCACACAGGGCATTATCTTGACGGGTTTCCGGTGGCAATGGCGGAGGGGAAACACCCGTTCCCATCCCGAACACGGAAGTTAAGCCCTCCAGCGCCGATGATACTGCCTGGGCAACTGGGTGGGAAAGTAGGTCGCCGCCGGGAATTTTTCGGAGAGGCCTCATGCGAGATGGCATGAGGCCTCTCGTGTTTTTGGACGACGGCCTGCCGAAGGCACCAAGGAATGCCTTCGGCCACGATCGATTTCCCCAAAGGGCGGTCCGAGCGTAAGAAATGAAGGTCGCAGATAGAAATCATTGCAAATTCACGAGGTTGCTTGACAGCCTGGGAGGAATGTGTTACAGACGGCCTCAAAACCTCTTGGAAAAGCAGGCATGAGAAGGTCCAGCATCATGCGAGCGACTCGGAGTTCTTGCCTGAGCGGCCTCGCTCTTCTGGCCGTTGGGGTCTCCGTATGCCTCGGTTCCCCGGTGTTGGCTGCACAGGTTACTGTCACCCTTCCGGATCGCTCTGCTGCGCTCCGCGTCTTCACGGTCGGTCGCCGACCCTATCTTGACACCGGCGAAATCGCCGGATTGGTCTCGGGGAAGCTGCAGGTGGATGCCGCACGAGGGCGTGCCGCTCTCCGTGTGGGCGCCCGATCCATGAAGCTTCGTCTCGGCAGCACAACGGTTCGGATCGCGGAGCGGGCCGTCTCTCTTTCATCTCCGCCCCGGCTGGCTGGCCGTCGCCTCCTGGTTCCATGGGATTTCTTGCCAGTGGTGCTGGCCGAGCGGTTCGGGCCGGAGGCCGTGGAGTGGAAACCGGAGCAGCGGCTCGCGCGGGTGCGCTCCCGGGAGGCCACGATCACCCAACTGCGCGTGGGGGCGTACCCGACGCACACCCGGGTCGTGCTGGAAACGGTTGGCCCGCAGGAGTGGTCCATCGAGAAAGAGGAAGACGGCGACGCCCTGAAGGTCATGCTGCCCGGCGGCGTGCTGGCGAAGGGCATCCAGCCACTCACGCTGCGGGCGGGAGTCGTGCGGGCCGTTCAGCCAGCCCAACGGGCGGGGGGAGCCGAAGTCACGGTCTTCCGCGAGGGCCGGGATGCAGGCATCCGGACTTTCACGCTCAAGCATCCTGATCGGATCGTGATTGACATCCTGGCCCGGGCGCCAGAGGCGCCGGGCCAACGGGCGGCCCGGGAGGGCGCCAACCCCCCAAGCGGGTCTTCTCCACCCACGACCCAACCCGTTCCATCCCCGGAGGCTAGGGCGACTCCGCCTGTGGCGGAACCTCTTCCCCGGGTGAGCCAAGCCTCGGCACAACCGGATGTCGCCGCAACCGGGGGGCAGCGGGTCACGGCCCCAATGATCCCGCCGCCGGTTGACGGGAACGCAGGCGGTGCGGCGGGAGGCCCGGTTGTTCTGACCGTCGTCTTGGATCCTGGGCACGGAGGCCACGATACGGGAGCCGTCGGCCCCTCGGGCCTGATGGAGAAGGACGTGGTCTTGGATCTGGCGTTGCGGCTGCGGCGGCTACTCACGACGCGGCTGGGCATCCGGGTCATCATGACGCGGACCGAGGATGTCTTCGTCCCGCTTCAGGAACGCACGGCCATCGCCAATCGGGCCAAAGCGGATTTCTTCCTGAGCCTTCACATGAACGGGGCCACGACGCGCGGGGCGGGTGGATTCGAGACCTACTACTTCACCCGAGAACCTTCGGACAGCGATGCCCGCGCGTCGGCGCAGCGCGAAAACCTGGTGATCGAGAGCAACGGCGCGGCGGGGAAGGATCTCGAGTCCCTGCTCAAGATCACCCTGGCCGATATGGCGGTGACGCGCGACATGCGGGAATCGAGCGAGCTGGCCGAGTTCGTCTTGAGCTCCCTGGATACGCTGCTGAAGGTGGAGAACCGCGGCGTCAAATCGGGGCCCTTTTATGTCCTCGCCACGGCGGCCATGCCGGCCATCCTAGTGGAGAGCGCCTTCATTACCAACCCCAAGGAGGAGCGGAAGCTTCAACGGGAGACGTACCGGCAGCGTGTCGCCGAGGCCCTCTACACAGGGATTGCGAAGTACAAAGTCCGCTACGAACGGCGCGTCGGAATGAGGACCGGTGCCGCTGCGGCGGCGGGCTCGTGATTCCATGCCCGAGTCTGTGCGCCAGGCCAGGGTGTGGCTGTGGCTCGCCCTGCTGGTCATCTCGCTGGGGCTGACGGCGGCGATCGCGTGGCAGCTCCTGCCGCCCGCCACCGACCTGCCGACTCTTCGGTTGCGATCTCCGTCCCCGCAACCCGCTCCCACTACGGTGGCGACCGAACGACGCCGGGTACGCCTGTTCTTTCCGCAGGGGACCGGCGAGGCGCTCAAGGAAGTGGAGCGGGAGATCCCCCGCCGACCCGGCCTGGCGGAGGAGGTGCGGGCCGTGCTTCGGGAACTGGCCAACGGCGAGCCCGGGGGCCGGCCTGCCATCCCGCCCGCGACCGAAGTCCGCCAGGTCTTCCTGGACGCTTTCGGGATCCTCTACCTCGATTTCAACAAAGAGATCCAGGCGGTGGCGGAGGCGCCAGACGAAGAGCCGGAGCTGGCCATCTCGGCCGTGGTCAACAGCCTGGCGGCCAACTTCAGCGAGGTCAAGCGAGTGCAGTTTCTCGTCGAGGGGAAGGAGATGGCGGGCATGGCTGGGCGCTGGGACCTTCGTCGTCCCGTCAACCCGCGCTTCCCCGGCGAGGAGAATCTTCCTGTCGGTTCTCCACTCCAGGAGTAGATCGGAGGCCCGATGCGACCAGACGGACGGCGAGCGGACGAGATGCGGCCGGTCAGCATCACCCGGGACTTCCTTCGGCATGCGGAAGGATCGGTCCTGATCACGGTGGGAGATACGAAGGTGGTCTGCACGGCCAGCGTCGAGGACAGGGTCCCCCCGTTCCTGCGCGAGACTGGGCAGGGTTGGGTGACGGCGGAATACGGCATGCTCCCCCGTTCGACCAAGACCCGCACCCCGCGAGAGACGTCGGCGGGCCGGCCGAGCGGCCGCACGTTCGAGATCCAGCGCTTGGTCGGCCGGTCCTTGCGGGGTGTCACCGACCTCTCGGCGTTGGGTGAACGCACCATCTGGATCGATTGCGACGTCATCCAGGCCGATGGAGGCACGCGGACGGCCGCGATTAGTGGGGCCTTCATTGCCTTGGCCGACGCGCTGCACACCCTGCGGGGGAACGGCCGGATCGCCACGTTGCCGCTGAAGGACTTCGTGGCAGCCACCAGCGTGGGAGTCGTCGAGGGGCAAGTGGTGCTGGACCTGTGCTATGCCGAGGATGCCGTTGCCGAGGTGGACATGAATATCGTGATGACGGGGGCGGGAAAGTTCATCGAGGTGCAGGGCACGGCCGAGGAGGCCCCCTTCGATCGCTCCCAGCTCGATGCGATGCTGCACCTGGCCGCGAGCGGCATCCGAGAACTCATCGCCATCCAGCGAAAGCTGCTGGCGGAACGTTCCGGCGGCGGCAAATAGTCCCTTGACAAATCTGGGCCCCCTTCCTAGAATCGCGCTGGTCATCGCAACCAGCAACGCTGGAAAATTCTGCGAGATCGCCGCGCTCCTGCATGGCCTCGGCGTGCTGCCTCTGCCGCTCGACCGGGCTGGACCGATCGAGGTACCTCCGGAGAGCGGCGACTCGTTTCAGGAGAACGCCCGCTGCAAGGCGGAGGCGGTCGCCCGGGCCTCCGGACAGTTTGCGCTGGCAGACGATTCCGGGCTGGAGGTCGATGCGCTAGGCGGCCGGCCCGGCGTGCGCTCCGCCCGGTTGGGTGGTTCCAGGGCCACCGACGCGGATCGCAACGGGTTGCTCCTGGAAATGCTGCAGGGCATCCCGACGGAGCGGCGCACAGCCCGCTTCTGCTGTGTGGTGGCCATCGCCGAACCGCAGGGCGCCAGCCGGGTTGCTGAAGGGACCTGCGAGGGGCGGATCGCGCTGGCACCGCGCGGCGCGCGCGGGTTCGGGTATGATTCCATCTTCGAGATCCCGTCCCTGGGGAAGACCTTCGCCGAGCTTAACCCGGAGGTCAAGAATCGGATCAGCCACCGCGCCAAGGCCATGGAAGGCGCGCGGGCAATCCTGCGGGAAATTCTCAGGGGTCGCACCTGAACCCACTCGGTCCCGCGATCGAATGCGAGGGACGCGGGCCCTGGATCCTCGCGAGGTCCTCGGGGAACGACGGCAACGTCTCGGGGCGTGGCGCAGCCCGGTAGCGCACCTGCTTTGGGAGCAGGGGGTCGGAGGTTCAAATCCTCTCGCCCCGACCAGCGGGGAAATGTATTGCAGATCCCAGATTGAGGATTTTGGATTTGGCAATCTCCAATCTGCAATCTGAGATCTTAAATCCGAGTGCGCCTGTAGCTCAGCCCGGATAGAGCAACGGCCTCCGGAGCCGTGTGTCGGGTGTTCAAATCACCCCAGGCGCGCCAACGAATGCGGATTGCGGAATGTGGAGTGCGGAATGACTGGGAGGCCGGGCCCGGGTCAGCGGCCCATGATTCCGCATTCCGAATTTCGCATTCGACATTCGGGACGGTGAGCGTAGCTCAACTGGTCAGAGCACTGGACTGTGGCTCCAGGGGTTGAGGGTTCGAGTCCCTCCGTTCACCCCACGGAGGATTTTCGATTGGTGATTTGTGATTGTGGAATGTCCCTGAGGCCGGTACCTGGGGCGTTCCGGGAAATCAACAATCGTCAATCCTCAATCGGCAATGAGTTGAGGGGCGCCCGTAGCTCAGTCGGATAGAGCGGCTGGCTTCGAACCAGCAGGTCGGGAGTTCAATCCTCTCCGGGCGCGCCACGTACGAATGCGGAATGCGAAATTTGGAATGCGGAATGGCAATACCCGGACGGCGGATCCTCATATTCCGCATTCGCCATTCCGGATTCCACATTGGAAAGAGCGCCTGTAGCTCAGTGGATAGAGCATCTGCCTTCTAAGCAGAGGGTCGGGCGTTCGAGTCGCCCCAGGCGCGCCAGCCACGAATGCGGAGTGGGGAATGCGGATTGCGGAATAATGGGCAAAGCGGATTCCGGCGAGCGGTCTGCAATTCCGCACTCCGAATTCCGCATTCCGCATTGGAAATGGGCCGCTAGCTCAGTTGGTAGAGCAGCTGACTCTTAATCAGCGGGTCGTAGGTTCGAGTCCTACGCGGCCCACCAAATTCCATCAAAGACGAACAATCGCCCCTGGGGCGCTGGTCGACTCCATCCTCTCGCTCCTTCTCCTTCCGCGCTCCTTGCGACCAACCTCCGCCCGCTTTCCTGATCCATCCTTGCCGCGCCGCAGATGTCCGTCATGAACCGGGGGGAAGGAAGCATACGCCATTGCCTCTCGGTTGACGGGCTGCCGGCCGGAAGGAATGCCACGGTCGCCCTGGCAAAGCGTGCCCTTATCCGCCGACCTGGGACCGGCTCCACAAATGGCTGGGCAAAGGGCTCGACGTGAACCGCCGCTCTGGAACGATCCCGCAGGAAGAAAGAAAACAGTTGCGGGGCAGGTCTCAGCAGGGCAAGATTTGCGGCACGGATGTGTTTCCCGGGTGCTTCCACCCTCGTGGGATCGGCGGCGACGCGGCCTGTCGGGTTGAACGGAGCGTCTGCCCCGGCCCGCTCGAGGGTTCAGCCTGGATGGCGAGGACGGAACGACGGAGGCCGAATAGACCCCTGCACCGGACAAGCTGTCTCGGGCATCTTGTTCAAGTCTGTGTGCCTGGAGAGGATCGCATGGCTCGACATGGTCGGGGAGAGGGGGCGGTATCGCGAACGGGGAGGGCATGGGTGTTCCGGGTGCGGGTCGTGGTGTTGACGATTGGGCTTTTCCTCGGGCTGACGGCATCAGCCTCGGCGGGCACGCTGGCCGAGCGGGTCTTCGAGACGACCCTGGGGAACGGGCTCAAGGTTCTCATCGTGGAGGAGCCCAAGGCGCCGGTGGTGACGGTCCAGGTCTGGTACAAGGTTGGCTCGCGCAACGAGGAAACGGGCAGGACCGGCCTCTCCCACATGCTGGAACACATGATGTTCAAGGGGACGCCCAAGGTCGGCCCCAAGCAGTTCGATATGATCGTGACGCGAAACGGCGGCGTGGACAATGCCGAGACCCAGATGGACTTCACGGGGTACTACGAGGACTTCGCCGCCGACCGGGTAGAGCTGGGGCTCATGCTGGAGGCGGACCGGATGGCGAATCTCCTCATCGATGAGAAGGAATTCGAACCTGAACACCAGGTCGTCATCGAAGAGCGGCGCCTGCGGATCGACGACCAGCCCGCCAACGTCCTGGGGGAGACGATGAGGGCGACCGCGTTCCTGGCACACGCCTACAGGTGGCCTACCATCGGCTGGCCGAGCGATATGCAGGCCTATACGCGCGACGCCTTGCTCCGATACTATCGAACGTATTACGCGCCCAACAACGCAACGCTGGTCGTCGCGGGGGACGTCAAGAAAGGTGCCCTCCTCCCCAAGATTCAATCTCTCTTTGGGACCATCCCCCGGCTGCCCGATCCGCCCAAGGTGATCACCCAAGAGCCGCCCCAGACCGGCGAGCGGCGCGTGTCCGTGCAGAAGGAGGCGGAGCTTCCCCTGCTCTTCGTCGTGTATCACGCGCCCAACCTGGCGCATCCCGACGGCTTTGCCCTCCAGGTCCTGGCGTACATCCTGGGGGGTGGCGAAAGTGCGCGGTTCCACCAGAAGGTCGTGTACCAGAAGCAGCTCGCGTCCTACGCAGGCGCCGATTACAACCCCGTGCACGTGGACCCGTTCCTCTTTGGGTTCAGCGCCGGGCCGCTCCCCGGGAAGACCGCCGAGGAGGTCGAGCAGGCGCTCTACGCCGAGGTCGAGCGGGTGCAGCGCGAGCCGGTGGTGGACCGCGAGCTCCAGAAGGCCAAGAACCAGATCGAGTCCGAGTTCATCTTCGCGCAGGATTCGGTCCATCAACTGGCCGAGATGCTGGGCAGATATGAATCGGTGGCGAGCTGGAAATTGCTGGACGGATTTCTGGAAGGTGTGAGCAAGGTGACGACCGCGGACGTGCAACGCGTGGCTCGGAAATACCTCGTCCCGGACAACCGAACCGTGGCGATCCTGATCCCGATGAAGGCTGGTGCCGCACCCGCGGGCGCGGGCAAATAGAGGGGGCACAACATGAGGACGCGAAACCTCCGCACTCCTTTGGGAATTCTCGTCTTGGTAGCGGCGCTTGGCCTCGCTCTCTCGGCAGCACCAGCCTCCTCGCCGGCACCGGCGGCGGGGGTCGGCCAGCGGGAGGTCCTTCCGAACGGCATGGTCCTGCTGGTCTCGGAGAAGCACGGCGTGCCCATCGCCACCGTGTCGATGCTGATCCGGGCTGGCTCCATCCTGGATCCCCCGGACAAGCCCGGGGTGGCCAACTTGGTCGCCGAGCTCATCACCCAGGGCACAACGACACGCACAGCACCCCAGATCAGCGAAGCTATCGAGTTTGTGGGCGGCTCCCTGAGTGTGGATGCGGGGCAGGAGCTGACCACGATCTCGCTCTCCGTGTTGAGCAAGGACTTGGATCTGGGTCTGAACCTGCTGGCCGACATCCTACAGAATCCAACCTTTGCGCCGGCGGAGATCGAGCGGAAGAAGCAAGAGGTCATCGCCGGAATCAAGCGCGATCAGGAAGATCCGGGGACGGTGTCCTGGCAGGCCTTTCTGAAGATGATCTACGGCACGAATCCGTACGGGCATCCCGTCGAGGGGGCCGAAGCTACCGTGCCAGCCATCACCCGAGAGGATCTGGTGCGCTTCCACGAAGCACAATACCGACCGAACAAGGCGATCCTGGCCGTGGTGGGTGATGTGACCCTGCCGGATCTGAAGCGGCGCCTGGATGCCAGGCTCGGCGGGTGGAAACAGGGCGGGGCGGCCTTCGCGCCCCCCCCGAAGCCCGCTCCTTTGACGCAGAGGACTGTGCGCACCATCCAGCGGGATGTAACCCAGGCCAACATCACGCTTGGGCACCTGGGTGTCACCCGGGACAATCCGGACTATTACGCGATCCAGGTGATGAACTATCTTCTGGGGGGTGGGTTCAACTCGTATCTGGTAGCCAAGATCCGGGAAGAGAAAGGCTGGGCCTACGACGTGGGGAGCGCCTTCGGTCCCGGGAAGTATGCCGGGGAATTCAGCGTCAGCATGCAAACGAAGAACGAGGTGGCCGAGCAGGCCATCGAGGCCGCGCTGGCGGAGATCCGGCGGATGCGGGAGCAGCCGGTGAGCGAGCAGGAGCTGAAAGATACCAAGGCATATCTGACCGGGAGTTTCCCCCTGCGGCTGGACACCAGCAGGAAGATCGTCGGCATGCTGGCGACGATCGAGTATTACGGCCTTGGGCTGGACTATGTTGATCGATATCCGGGGCTGATCAATGCTGTGACCGCGGCCGACGTGCAGCGCGTGGCCCAGAAATATCTCGATCCCAACCGGTATGCCCTGTCAATCGTGGCAGACCTCTCGAAGGCGAAGATCAGGGAATAGGTTGGCGCCTCCCAGTCCAGGATCTCCCCGCAGGAAAACCGTCGTAGCTTTTCGGGTGGGAGAATCCCTTTTGGGGTACGCGCCTCACCGGGTCGAAGAGATGTTCGGCGTGATCCAAGGGCTGCCCTCGATTGTAACTGGCTGTGTTTGCAGGCTGCTCGGATTTCTTGGGACAGGGCGCTGGGGATTGTTCGGGGTGGCATGGATCATGCTTGCCTGAGGAGCCGTCCGAGTCACGCGCCTGCCCCGGGGACCGCGGCCCCGGTTCGGAGTCGGCAGCACGGGGGCTGCCCGGCCCGCAAGTGGGCTCGAAGCATATCCAAGAAGAATCCGTGTGAGAGAGCTCGTGAAGAAGTTCGTGGCCGTTTTCTCCGCCGGGCTGCTGGTGGTTGCCGTGGTCGCGCCGACCTTCGCACAGCAGGAGGCCCCCAAGGCCACCGAGGCCCCGGAGGTGAAGCCGCAGCCCTCCAAGGGCCCCGAGGCCCCGGACGTTCGGAAGAAAAGGAAGAAGACCGCCCCGGCCGTCGCCCCCAAGGCCACCGAGGCCCCGGAGGTGAAGCCGCAGCTCTCCAAGGGCTCCGAGGCCCCGGACGTTCGGAAGAAAAGGAAGAAGACCGCCCCGGCCGTCGCCCCCAAGGCCACCGAGGGTCCGGACGTCAGCAAGGGTGCTCAGAAGAAGGCCCAGTAATCATGCCCGTCTAGATAATTGGGAGCGCCGGTCGGTCCGCCGACCGGCGCTTTTTTCTCTTCGTTCTTTCCGGTCCGCACCGCTTTCTGTCTAGTGCCTCCTGACGCTTTCGATGGGATAAGAGCAGGACAATCCCGCGTTTCCGAGTGTTTGATTCTTGCGTCGATGGGTCCTGTGTGTTATTCTCCGACCTCGGTCGGCCGGGGAATCATCGGGGACCCCCGCCGGCTGAATCCTCGGCGGCCTCCGCCCGGTTTTCCTGACGGACCGGGGTCTGCCTCTGGGCGTGGAGGCCAGGCCGGGACCAGCGCCTTGACCCGGCACCTCCGCGAGCCATTGCGGCCGATGGCGAGAGTGGCGGAATGGCAGACGCGTCCCGTTTAGGGCGGGATGGGGCGACCCGTGGGGGTTCGACTCCCCCCTCTCGCACCACCCGGCCGTTACCTACCCAAGACCACGCGAGGGTTCATGAAAGTCACCGTTGAAGAGTTGAGTCCGTCCAGGCGAGCACTCAATGTGGAGGTCGCGCCGGAACAGGTCGCCGCGACGATGGAGGCGACCCTCAAGGAATTGAGCCGGAAGATTCACGTCCCCGGGTTCCGAAAGGGCAAGGTCCCTCCCGAGATCATCCAGCGCCGGTTTCAGTCGGACATCCAGGAAGAGGTCCTCCGGGAGCTGATCCCGGACTCGTACCGCCAGGCCTTGACGCAGGTGGAGTTGACGCCGGTCAGCCAGCCCCGGGTGGAGGATGTCCACTTCCACGCGGGGGAGCCGTTGCGCTACCGGGCCATCGTGGAAGTGAAGCCGCCGGTCACGATGAAAGACTACCGCGGCATCCCGCTGGAGCGGAAGGTCGTGGAGGTGACGGACCAGGAGGTGGAACGGGCCCTGGAGTTCCTCCGGGAGGACGCTGCCGAATATGCGCCCATGGAGGGATGGCCCGCCATGCGAGACGATCTGATCGTCCTGGACCACGAGGGCAGCATCCACGGGAAGCCATTCAAGGGCGGCAGCGGGAAGAATCTGACCCTCCTCTTGGGGCGAGGCGGGTACCTGCCGGGCTTCGAGGAGCAGGTCGTCGGGCTGCAGAAGGGCGACAGCAAGCAGTTCCGCCTGACCCTCCCCGCGGATTCCCCCCGGAAGGATCTGGCGGGACGCGCGGCCGAGTTCAGGGTGGCGATCAAAGAGGTGAAAAAGCGCCGCGTGCCCGAGCTGAACGACGAATTCGCCCGGACGGCGGGGGACGTGGAGTCCGTGGCGGCCCTCCGCGACAAGCTGCGGGAGCGGCTCAAGGCGCGCAAGGTCCGGGAGCAGGAGGCGGAGCTGAAGCGCACGCTCTTGGAGAAGCTGGCCGCGACCCACGAGGTGGAGCTTCCCGAGGCGCTGGTGGAAGCGGAGGCGGCCTCGCTGCTCCAAGAGATGCTGGGCACGCTTCGGGCCTCCGGCGGGCGGGTGCAGGGGCTGGCCGAGAATGCCGAGGCGCTTTCGGCCAAGGCGTTCGAGATGGCCCGGCGGCGGGTCAAGGAATCGCTCCTTCTGGATGCCGTGGCCCGGCAGGAGAACCTGACCGTCAGCGATGCGGAGGTGGAGGCGGAGATCGAGGCCATGGCGGCGGCGTACCCCGCCGAAGGCGGGGCGCCGGTGCGGCGCGCCATGGAGGGTCCGGGCCGCCGCGCGGGGCTCCAGGCGCGCCTCCTGGAGCGGAAGGCGCTGGAGTTCCTGTACCAGGAGGCAAGGATCACGGAAGGTTACAATCTCATCACGCCTGCGTAACTCGCGGGCGGTGCGCAAGGCGATGCGCCGGCCCCAGCCGGGGTGGGGCCGCATCGGATGCGGGAGGGAGCATGTACCTCATTCCCATGGTGGTCGAGCAAACGAGCCGCGGCGAGCGGGCCTATGACATCTTCTCTCGTCTGCTCAAGGACCGGATCATCTTCATCGGCACCCCCATCGACGACGCCGGGGCCAACCTGGTCATCGCCCAACTCCTGTTTCTGGAGGCCGAGGACCCGGAAAAGGACATTCATCTGTACATCAACTCCCCCGGCGGGTCGGTGACGGCCAGCCTGGCCATCTACGACACCATGCAGTTCGTGAAGCCGGCCATCGAGACGATCTGCATGGGCCAGGCGGCCAGCGGCGCCGCGTTGCTCCTGGCGGCCGGGACCAAGGGCAAGCGCATGACGCTGCCGCACTCCCGCATCATGATCCACCAGCCTTACGGTGGGGTGCAGGGCCAGGCGGTGGATATCCAGATCCAGGCCAGGGAGATCCTGCGCATGCGCGAAGAGCTGAACCGGATCATCGCCAAGCACACGGGACAGTCGCTGGAGCGGGTGGAGAAGGACAGCGACAGAGACTTCTTCATGTCGTCGGAGGAGGCGAAGGAGTACGGGCTGGTGGACGAGGTGATCCTGTACCGGGACCTGGCCAGGCGGCAGGCGGAGGGCGTGAGCCCGGTTCCGGCGACGTCCTAGCGTGACGCGCTGACGGGCCGGGGGTCGGCCCGGCGCTCCGGAGTCAACCGGCAACTTCGCGACGGAGGCCTGCGGATGGCGAAAGCGGTCAAGGGTGGCAGCAAGCTCCAGTGCTCGTTCTGCGGCAAGAGTCAGGACGACGTGCGCAAGCTGATCGCCGGCCCCACCGTCTACATCTGCGACGAGTGCATCGAGCTCTGCAACGACATCATCGCCGAGGAGTGGGAGGAGGAGAAATCCAAGGGTCTCAGCCAACTCCCCAAGCCGGCGGAGATCAAGGCCATCCTGGACCAATACGTGGTGGGCCAGGATCGGGCCAAGAAGACGCTCTCGGTGGCGGTGCACAACCACTACAAGCGGATCAACGCCCGGCAGAGCTTTGATGATGTCGAGCTGACCAAGTCCAACATCCTCCTGATCGGCCCCACCGGCTGCGGAAAGACCCTGCTGGCCGAGACCCTGGCCAAGATCCTCGACGTCCCTTTCACCATTGCCGACGCCACGACGCTGACCGAGGCTGGCTACGTGGGCGAGGACGTGGAAAACATCATTCTGCGCCTCCTGCAGGTGTCTGATTACGACGTGGAGCGGGCCGAGCGGGGCATCATCTATATCGACGAGATCGACAAGATCGCGCGCAAATCGGAGAATCCTTCCATCACCCGGGACGTCTCGGGGGAGGGGGTCCAGCAGGCCCTCCTGAAGATCCTGGAAGGGACAGTGGCTAACGTCCCGCCCCAGGGTGGCCGCAAGCACCCGCAGCAGGAATACCTGCAGGTGGACACCACCAACATCCTGTTCATCTGCGGGGGGGCCTTCGTGGGTCTGGACAAGATCATCCAGGCGCGAGTGGGCGAGCGCCGCGTCGGCTTCGGTGCGCAGATCCAGGGGCGGAAGGAACGCAAGGTGAGCGACCTGCTCAGCCAGCTCCAGCCCGAGGACCTGCTGCGCTACGGCCTCATCCCCGAGCTGGTGGGGCGCCTCCCCGTCGTGGCCGCCGTCCACGAACTGGACGAGAAACTGCTGGTGCGCATCCTCAGGGAGCCCAAGAACGCGCTCCTGCGCCAGTACCAGAAGTTCTTCGACTTCGAGCACGTCAAGCTGACCTTCACCGACGATGCCGTGGCGGCCGTGGCCGAGGAGGCGGCCCGGCGGGAGACCGGGGCACGGGGGCTTCGCGCCATCCTCGAAGACATCATGCTCGATATCATGTACGAGCTTCCCTCCCAGTCGGGGATCAGCGAGTGCATCATCAACCGGGATGTGGTGACCCAGCGGACGCACCCCATCATCCTCTACAAGAAGAAGGCGGAGTCCGCCTGACCGCACAGCGGGCCTCCCCGGTCGCCGCGGCGATTCCGTTCGGCGCCCGGCCGGGTCGCACGACCCGGAGGGGGGCCGCCATCCGCACACCGGAGGGCGATCACATGTGCGCATGTCAATCTCCAGGCCGATTCGACGCCAGTGAAAGGGGGCGCTCTCCCCGCCTTCGTGGCGCGCGGGTCCTCCTCCTCGGACTCTGCCTGCTCCTCCCGGGATGCGGCATCTACGACTATTTCTACGGGGGGCCCCCGCGGCGCGAGGCCCAGCGGAACGACCAGGAGCTGCTGCGATCGGCCGAGGCGTCGATGGACCGCCGCCAGTACGAGGATGCCCGCAAGGACCTCCAGCGGCTGATGAACCAATACCCGGACAGCGAGCTGGTGACCGCGGCCCGCCTGGCATCGGCCAAGGCGCTCTACATGGGGAAGAAGTATGACGAGGCTGTGGCCGAGTACCAGCGCTTCCTCGACCTCCACCCCCAGCACGAGCGAGCGGACGAGGCCCACTACTACCTCGGAATGTCTTACTTCCGCCAGACCGACTCCGCGGACCGGGACCAGACGTACACCCGGAAGGGGCTGGACGAGTTCGATCTGCTTGTCAGCCAGATGCCGGATTCCCAATACACACCCGACGCCCGCGAGCGGAGGACGCAGTGCCGGCGGAAGCTCGGCGAGAAGGAGCTGTCCGTAGGCATCTTCTACTTCAATCAAGGCAACTACGCGGCCGCTGTGGGCAGGTTCAACAGTCTGCTGGCGCAGTATCCGGGGGGCGGCTTGGACGATGCGGCTCTGTACTACCTCGGAGAGTCCCTCTGGAGGCTGGAGCAGAAGGACGAAGCCCGGGCTGCATTCGGACGCGTGGTGGAGGAGTACTCCCAGTCCGAATGGGCGGCGCTGGCGGCCGCACGGTTGGGGGTGGCCCTGGTGCGGACCGGCCCGCCTAGACCCAAAGGCCCTGGCGCCATCGACCTGATGTGGGAGGGTCTCAAGAAAACCTGGGACGAGCTGGCGGATACCATGAAGGACTACAAGATCTTCCGGTTCCAGTAGAGGGCGGAACGTCATCCCGACGAGGAAACCGATGGCAGCGGTGGGGATAGCGACAGAGGATCGGATTTCGCCGCTCCGAGGGTATCCGGGTCTCGCTGTTGATTCCTTATGATGGAAAGCAGCCGAGAACAGCGGACGATGGCAATCGACATCCGGCAGATGCTGCAACAGGCCACTGCCGCCTTCGAGGGGGGAGACTACGGGGGGGCGGAGGACCTCTTGCTGCAGGTCGTAAACAAGACGCCCACCTATGCCAACGTCTACAACATGTTGGGGTTCATCGCCACCCAGCGCGATGCCCCGGAGAAAGCGGTGGGCTTCTTTCGCCGGGCCCTCAGCCTGAACCCCAACTACACCGAGGCACGGCTGAATCTGGTCCTGATTCTGACCGAGATGGGACTATACGAACAGGCGGCGGCGGAGGCGTCCAGGCTGGAAGTGCGTGAGCCGACCGGCTCCCAGCGGCTGAGCCTGGGGGTTCGGGGAAAGCTGGCCAATGCCCACGCCGACCTGGGCAAGAAGTACCACGAGCTGGGCCTGTACGCCGAGGCAATCGCGGAATACGACAAGGCCCTGCACCTGTGCCCGACCTTCCCCGATATCCACAACCGCCGCGCGGTGAGCTGTCGTGAGCTTGGCCAGTACGCCGAGGCCAAGGCGTCCCTCCTGAAAGCGCTCGAGCTCAAGCCGAACTACGCCGAGGCCCACGTGAACCTCGGCGTGCTTCACCAGAAGCTTGGGAACCTGACGGAGGCGATGGAGTCGTGGGAACGCGCCCTGCAACTCGACCCCACGCACCGGCTCGCCCGTATCTACCTCAAACAGGCGTCGACCCCAGGACCCGGCGCCAGGTGACCCGGGCGCCCCTGCCCCCGCCTTCGCTCCTGTCCCGGACCCGGGCGCTCTTGGCGAGCCGGGGCCTCCGGCCCAACGCGGCGCGTGGACAGCATTTCCTGGTGGATGCGCAGGTGCGCGACGCCATCGTGGCGACGGCTGGCGTCGGCCCCGGAAGCCTCGTGGTGGAGATCGGGCCCGGCACGGGCGTCCTGACCGAGGCGCTGCTCCAGCGCGGGGCCAGCGTCCTGGCCGTGGAACTGGATCGGGGGCTGGCGGCCGCCCTGGGTGAGACGCTGGGCCGTAATCCCCGGCTGACCGTGCTGAGCGCGGATGCCCTCCGCTTCGACTTCGCAGCGCACCTGGGTGCGCATCCCGAGCGAGGGTGGATCCGGGTGGTGGCGAACATCCCGTACTACATTACGAGCCCCCTGATCCTCCGTCTCTTACCGTGCCGGCAGTTGTTCAAGGCGCTCTACCTGACGGTCCAGCGGGAGGTGGCGGAACGGATCACCGCCGGACCGGGGACGAAGGCCTATGGCGCCCTGACGCTTCACTGCCAATATCATGCTGAGGTGCGACCGGCTCTGGCCATTCCCCGCGCGGCGTTTTACCCGATCCCCGAGGTGGACTCGACGTTGGTGGGCTTCGATCTGCTGGATGCCCCCCGCGTGTCGGTGACCAGCCCTGCCCGGCTCTTCGACGTGATCCGGGCGGCCTTTGGTCAGCGACGCAAGATGCTGTGGAACGCCCTGCGCCAGGCGGGGTGGCCGCCAGCCGCGCTGGATGCCGCCCTCGGGGCCTGCGGCATCACCGGGAGGCGGCGGGGGGAGACGCTGACGCTTCAGGAATTCGCCCGGCTGAGCGAGGCGCTTCCCGAGAGCTCAGCACCGAGCACCGAGCACCGAGAACGGAGAACTCGATGAGTGAGTCGCTATTCCACACGGCCAAGGACGAAGAGATTAAGGCGGGCCAGGTCACCGATGTCTACTTCATGCGGACGTTGGAGATCCTCAAGCGGCGCGGGATCACCAAGCGGGTGGTGGCGGAAGTGGTCTTGAAGAGTTTTCCGTCCGGGTATGCCTGGGGGGTCCTGGCTGGCGTTGAAGAGGCGGCCACGCTCCTCACGGGTCTGCCGGTCACGGTCCAGGCGTTCCCCGAGGGAACCCTCTTCGGCACGATGCAGCCGGTGCTGACCATCGAGGGGCGCTACGTGGACTTCGCGCACTACGAGACGGCGCTCCTGGGACTCCTCTGCCAGGCCTCGGGGGTGGCCACCAAGGCCGCCCGGTGCAAGAAGGCCGCAGCCGGACGCCCGGTGGTGAGCTTCGGCGCCCGCCGGATGCACCCGGCCCTGGCGCCCATGATCGAGCGGAACGCCTTCCTGGGGGGTTGCGATGGGGTGGCGGTCGTGAAGAGCGCCGAACTCATCAAGACGGATCCAAGCGGGACGATGCCCCATTCCCTCATCCTCATGCTGGGGGATTCGGTGGAGGCGGCCAAGGCGTTCAACGAGATCATCGATCGGTCCGTTCAGCGGGTAGTCCTGATCGACACGTTCAGCGACGAGAAGATGGAGGCGGTGCGGGTGGCCCGGGCCCTCGGCCCCGACCTGTACGCCGTGCGGCTGGATACCCCGGCGTCCCGGCGGGGCGATCTGGTAGGCATCCTCCGCGAGGTCCGCTGGGAACTGGACCTGCGGGGGTTCCGTCACGTCAAGCTCTTCGTCAGCGGCGGCCTGGAAGAAGAGGAGATTCTCCGGTTGAATCCCGTGGCGGACGCCTACGGCGTCGGGACCGCCATCAGCAACGCCCCGGTCCTGAACTTCGCCATGGACATCGTCGAGGTGGACGGAGTTCCCATCGCCAAGCGGGGGAAGATGTCGGGCCGGAAGGCGGTGTACCGGTGCGCCCGCTGCGGGCGCGTGCAGGTGGCACCCGCCGGGGCCCCGCCGCCTGGCTGCTGCGGGGGGGAGCTCACCTCCCTCATGGAGCCGCTGATCGAGGATGGCCGCCTGGCGCGAGCGCTGCCGGACGTGCATGCCATCCGGCAACAGGTCCTGGCTGCCCTGGAACAGGTGGGACTTTGAGAACAATGACAAATGACGAATGACCAATGACGGATGATCGTGCCTTTCATTGGTCATTTCAGGTTGGCCGTCGAGCCTTCGACTCTCAACGGTGATTGGCTGCATGGACCCTGCACTGAGGGCATTGGGCGAGTTCGGCCTGATCGGCCTGATCCGTCGGCAGGTGGCGCATCGTTCGCCCGGAACCCTCCTCGGCATCGGCGACGACGCGGCGCTGCTGGCTGTGCCCGAGGGCCGCAACCTGCTGGTGACCACCGACATGCTGCTGGAAGGGGTGCACTTTCAGCGGCGATGGGGGCGCCCGCGGGATCTCGGCAGGAAAGCCCTGGCGGTCAACGTCAGTGACATCGCCGCCATGGGGGGGCATCCACTTTACGCGCTACTGGGGCTGGCCATTCCACCGGACGGCTCCACGCTCGAGGAGCTGCAGGTCCTGCTGACCGGCATGGAGGAGGAGGCGGCGACCTACGGCGTCACCCTCGTGGGCGGGGATACGTGCGGGTCGCAGAGCGGCCTCGTCCTCTCCGTAACGCTGGTGGGCCTGGCGCCGGTCGGGCCCGCTCTCCTCCGGTCGGGGGCGAAGCCGGGCGACGGCCTCTGGGTGACGGGGATGCTGGGCGGGTCGGCGGCGGGCCTCGCGGCCTTGGAGTTGGGCCTCCGCCCGGGTGCCGAATGGCCCGCGGATCTTCACAGGCCGGGGTGGCTCGGTACCGAGGAGGAGGCCGCGATCCAGGCGGCCATGACAGCGCATCTGACCCCCACGCCGCGACTTCGCGCCGGGCAGGTCCTGGTCGGATGCGCCACGGCTATGATCGATGTCAGCGATGGCGTGGCCTCGGACGTCGGCCATCTCTGCGCGGAGAGTGGCGTGGCCGCGCGGGTCGTGGCCAGCCAGCTCCCCATGCATCCCGGGGCGAGGGTCGTGGCGCGGCTCACCGGTCGGGATGCAGTGGAGCTTGCCTTGCGGGGCGGGGAGGACTACGAGCTTCTGTTCACTAGCGCCACCGATCCGAAGGGCCTTCTGTCGGGGGCCGCGCCGGATCTTTGGGTGACACGGATCGGCAAGGTGCTGGCCGGTGAGCCAACTCCCAAGCTGGTGCAGGCCGACGGCCGGGAGGAGCCCCTGGCAGGGGGGTTCGATCACTTGCGCGAGCCCGCCGGATAGGACGAGGGTCCCCTTCGGGGAGAACGGATCCTCGGCCGCAGCGGGCCGCTGAAAAGGAGGGACGCTATGGGCGCGGGTCTTCAGAGTAGCTGGCGCGCCCGTCGGGCGCGCCTGACGGCCGCGCTGGAAGGCGCGGTGACCATTCTGGCCTTCACCGAGTCCGGACGCATGCGTCGGCTGCGCCTGCCCAAGCGTGTGCTGGCGATCTTCACCCTGACTTTCGTCATCCTGGTGGCGGGCTCCACGATCTCTATCCTGAACCTGTTCCGAGGCCAGGTAGACCTGGCGCGGATCGCATACCTGGAGCGGGAGAACCGGTCGCTCGCCTCGCTCCTGCAGGGGCAGGCGGAGCATCTGTCCCGGCTGAGGCTGGAAGTCGAGCGGCTGAAAGAGTTCGAGCAGAACCTCCGCGTGGTTTCCGGGTTGGACTCCCAGGCGGCGCCGATGGTGGGCACCGGCCAGGGGCGGGGAGCCAGGCAGGAGTTGCCCAAGAAACGGTAGGGGGTCGAGGAGGGGATTGCAGCCTGCAGGGCGGCTGACCATCGCCGGCGCGGATTCGAGGCGGAGGGATGTCCCTGGGCACTGCCGACGTCCACGAGGTTAGTGCCGGTCCTGCCGGATCGGACCTCCGGAGCAAGTTGGACGCGGAGGCTTTCGACGGGCTGCGCACCCTCGTCCTCGAGGCCGGGGGGATCGACCTCAGCCTCTACAAGGACAAGTGCGTCCTGCGCCGGATCACCGTTCGCCAGCGCTCCTGCGGCGTGCCTACCCTGCGGGCCTATCTCAAGTTGGTGCGCAGGAATCCGGTGGAGCGCGGCCGGCTCGTCAGCGCCCTCACGATCCACGTCTCTCAGTTCTTCCGCAATCCGAGCACCTTCCGCGCCATCGGGGAGTCCGTCCTCCCTGCCCTCCTGGCGGCGAAGAGGGCGGAAAGCGGCCGGGCGCTGCGCTTCTGGAGCGTGGGGTGCGCCAGCGGCGAAGAGCCATACTCCCTGGCCATCCTTCTCCTGGAGATGGGGGCGGAGGCCATCCGTGAGCGTTCCACGAAGATTTACGCCACCGACATCGACCCGCAGAGCCTGAGCCAGGCCAAAGCGGCCCGGTACCAAGCTCGCAGCCTGGCCAATGTCCCGGGCCGCTGGCGGCAGCGATACTTCACCCAGGCAGACGGTCGCTACCAGGTCGTCCCCGAGGTGCGCAGCCTGGTCCTCTTCAAGGTGCACGACATCCTGGAGTCCCTGCCGTTTCGCCGGATCGACCTCGTGACCTGCCGCAACGTTCTGATCTACATGACCGAGGCCTTGCAAGAGCGCGTGCTCCTCTCCGTCCACGAGGCCCTCAATCCTGGGGGATTCCTGATCCTGGGGAAAGTGGAGGGGCTCACGGGAGCGGCGCGGGATCTCTTGGAGCCGGTGGATGTCGCCGAGCGCATCTACCGCAAACCTGGGCCGCGCCCGGCCCCCCACGGCTGAACTTGGAGGCGCCCGGATGGTCCCGTTGGCCTTGCGGGGGCTTTCTGCTTGACTTCGGCATGGGGGATCGGTATGGTACGGCCCGCGTATCGGCAGACGATGCTCCCAGGGGTGGTGCGGGCTGAGAGCGGGCCTGGTCCCTGCGGGGAGGAGTGATCATGGCATCCGCAACGACGATCGGCAAGAAACTGTACGCCGGCTTTCTCGTGGTGATTTGTGCGACCGCGGTGATCTCCAGCGCGCTGTCCATCGGCCTGCGACGGTTCCTGCCCCAGGACTACATCCTCGGCATCACGTGGCTGTTGGCCATTTTGGCCGGCATGATCCTGGCCTTCGCCATGTCCAAGGGCCTGACGACGGGGCTGCGCTCCCTGGCGGGGACGGCCCGCGTCGTGGCGGAGGGGGACCTCACCCGGGACGTGCCGGTGACCACCTCGGACGAGGTGGGGGAGTTGGCCGCGGCCTTTAACCAGATGGTGGGGAGCCTGCGGGACATCGCCCGCGAGGTCAAGACGACCTCGACAGCGGTGAACACCTCGGCGGCGGCGCTCTCCGCCTCGGCCGAGGAGATGAACGCCTCCACCGAGGAGATCGCCGCCACGGTCGAGCAGATGGCCAAGGGCGCGGAGCATCAGGCCAGCCTGGTGGAGCAGACGTCCAAGGTCATGCGGGAGATGGCCAACGCCATCAACGAGATCGCCGCGCGCGCGAAGTCCGCGGCCGAGGCGGCGGCCGAGGCGGGCTACACGGCCCAGACCGGAGGCAAATCTGCGCGCGAGGCCATGGACAAGATGAAGGGGGTCTTCAGCATCATCGAGGGCGCCGCCACCGGCGTGAGGGGCTTCAGCGACAAGACCCAGCAGATCGGCAGCATCGTGGACGTCATCACCAAGATCGCGCAGCAGACGCACCTGCTCGCGCTGAACGCCACCATCGAGGCGGCGCGGGCCGGGGAGGCGGGTCGCGGTTTCGCCGTCGTGGCCGAGGAGGTCCGCAAGCTGGCCACCGAGGCCGCCAGTTCCGCAGAGAAGATTGCGGAAATCATCAAGCAGATCCAGGGGGAGAACACCAAGGTGGCGACCTCCATCGAGGTGGCCACGCGGGAGATCAGCTCGGGGCGGGAGGTGTTGACCTATACCGGGGACGCCCTGGAGGATATCGTGCGGGTGGTGGTGGAGGAGGTCAAGAAAGTGCAGGAGATCTCCGCCCTCACCCAGCAGCAGACACAGGGCGCGCAGGAGCTGGTCAAGACCATCGACGAGATCGCCAAGGTTGCCGAGGACAACGCCGCCGCCACGGAGGAAGCCTCGGCTGCCACCACGCAACAGACGGCCTCCATGGAACAGATGGCCCAGGCCGCCCAGCAGTTGAGCAGGCTGGCGGACAAGCTGAAGACACTGGTGGCGAGGTTCAATGTCGGAGACTGAGGGGCCAGGTCTGGTCCCCATCGGCCGGGAGCGGGAAGCGGATGAGGCGCCGGAGGAGCTCCGACGCCTCATCGTGTTCCGGGCCTGCGACGAGTGGTTCAGCCTCCCCATCGAGTGGGTCCGGGAGATCCAGCCGCTGGAGCGCGTGACGCGGGTCCCCAACGCCCCCGCCGAGATCCTGGGCATCCTGAATCTGCGGGGGCGGGTCCTCACGCTATTTGATCTGGCCGGCTGCCTGGGGATCCCTTCCGGGAGGCAGCCGAGCACGCACGCGGTGGTGCTGGATTTTGCCGACCCGGAGTTCTCCGTGGCGATCGCAGCGCAGCGAATTGCCCAGGTGCGGGAGGTTCCGGTTTCGGCCGTGCAGACGGATGCGCGGGAGATGGGCGCGGGAGTGTTGGAGGGCGTCTTTGAGCTCGACGGCCAGGTGGTGGGCCTCCTGGACCTCGGCCGTGTCTTCGCGCGCGCCCTGCCCGAGTGGGGAGTGAAGGTGGGGCCGCGAGGGAGTCGCTGACCCGACTGCCGGAATAGGAAACAGGCGTGCCTTTCACGGTGCTGGTCGTGGACGACGCGAGCTTCATGCGGAGCATGATCCGGGACATCTTTGCCCGCACGCCCTTGGTCGTCGCCGGCGAGGCGGAAAACGGGGTGGAGGGGATTCGTCTCTACCGGGAACTCCACCCGGACCTCACGACCATGGACATCGTCATGCCCCAGATGGATGGCATCACGGCCCTGCGGGAGATCGTGCGCCTGGACCCTGCCGCCAAGGTGGTGATGTGCAGCGCCCTGGGTCAGGAGGCGCTCATCGCCGAGGCCATCGAGGCCGGCGCCAGCGACTTCATCGTCAAACCCTTCCAGCCGGGCCGCGTGTTGAAGGTGGCGCAGAGCGTGCTTGGGCTGAACGACCAGTTCTTCCCCCTGGGGCAGCCCGAGGCGTTCGGAGAGGTCCGGTGACCGACGACGGCAGCCGCCCGCGGCGCGCCAAACGTCGATCGGAAGGCTGGCTGCCCTTGGGGCTGGCCATCGGTGCCTCCACCGGCGGCCCCAAGGCCTTGCTGACGCTGGTGGCAGGCCTCACGCTGCCGGTCACCGCCTTCATTTTCCTGGTCCAGCATATCCACCCGAAGTTCACACGGATCTTGGGCCGGCGACTCGGCGAGGTCTCGCCCGTTCCGATCCAGGAGGCGGAGGACGGGGGCACCATCCATCCCGGACAACTCTATCTCGCCCCGGGTGGGCGCCATCTGGTCGTGGAGCGCGTGGGGCTGACCGCCTATCAGACGCGGCTTACGGACGATCCGTTGCGCCAGGGCGTCCGTCCCTCGGTGGACACCCTGTTCACCTCGGTGGCGGAGGTGTTTGGCCCCCGGGCCGTGGGGGTGGTCTTGACCGGGATGGGGCGTGACGGGCTCGCCGGCGCGCGCGCCATCAAGGCCCGGGGCGGCGTGGTGCTCGCCGAGTCCGCCGAGAGCTGCGTGGTCTACGGGATGCCGCGGGCGCTGGCAGAGGCGGCGCTGGCGGATCGCATGGTGCCTATCGACGAAATGGCCGCCGCCATCCGGCAGGTGTGCCTGGAGATGGCGGCTGCTCCAGAGACGGCGCCCTTGCCCACTCGCGAGTAGGTGACCCATGGACATGTCGAAGTACATCAAGATGTTCGTCAGCGAGTCGCAGGAGCACCTGCAGAAGATGGACGGGCTCCTGCTGGCGCTGGAGCAGGATGGCAGCGACCGCGTGGCCATCGACACGCTTTTCCGCGAGGCCCACTCCCTCAAGGGGATGTCGGCCTCCATGGGCTACGAGGCGCTGGCCAAGGTCTCCCACCGGATGGAGGATTACCTGGACCGGTTCCGCGGCGGCAAGGGTGCCCTGGAACGCCCGGGTGTGGACATGCTCTTCGAGGGGGTGGACCTGTTGCGCCGCGCGGTGGAGGAGATCGCCGCCGGCCAGGCGCCGTCGCTCGTCGCCGATCCCTACGTGGCGAAGGTCGCAACCCTTCTGACGACCGGCCCGGGGCCCGCGGGGTCGGCGCCGGCCGACCGGGCGGAGGTCGCAGCCGCCCAACAGCGAGCCGAGGCCAAAGGCCTGGCGCTCTTTGCCGCGGAAATCCAGATCGCGCCCGACGCCCCCCTGCCCTCGGCGCGCGCCTACATCACGCTGCGACGCACGCGGGACCTGGGAGAGCTGATCCGCTCCATGCCCTCGATGGAGCAGGTCCAGGCGGGAGAATTCTCGGGGAGCCTCTCGATCCTGCTCGGGACATCCCGGTCCATCGCCGAGATCCAGGCCTTTCTCGCCAGCCTGCCGGACGTGGCGTCCGTCGTCGTGCGTCCCGTGGAGCCTGGGGAAGAGGGGGCCCGTCCCCAAGCGCCGCCGCGCGAGCAACCTCCTCGGACCCGGGGGGGCGACGTGCCAGCCGAGGTCGGCCCGACCGCTCCTGCCGTCGTGGAGCCGCAGGCGCCCGCCGTCCCGCCGCCCGCGCCCGGCGGGCCCGTGGTGCCGTCCGCGCGGACCGCCGCCATGGTCCGGGTGGACACGCGCCTGTTGGATGACCTGATGGACCAAGTGGGCGAGCTGGTCACGGCCAAGGGAAGCCTCCTGGAGGAAACGCAGGCGATCCCGTCCCGGGCACTCCACGAGAACGTCGGACGGCTGGACACCTTGGTGAAGAGCCTTCAGCAGCAGGCCATGAAACTTCGCATGATGCCCCTGGAGCTGATCACCGATCGGTTTCCCCGGGCCGTGCGGGACCTGGCGCGCAAGCGGGGCAAGGAGCTCCACTTCGAGATCCTGGGAAAGGAGATCGAACTGGACCGGGCGATCCTGGAGGAGCTGCCGGACCCGCTCCTGCACATCTTCCGGAATTCCATCGACCACGGCATCGAGCCGCCGGAGGAGCGCGTCAGGAACGGGAAAGCCCCCACCGGCACCATCCGCCTGGAGGCCAGCAAGGAGCGGGAGAGCGTCCTCATCCGGGTGAGCGACGACGGCCGTGGTATGGACCCCGCCCTCTTGCGCCGGCTGGCGCTGGAGCGGGGGGTCATCACGCGGGAGCAGCACGACAGCCTCTCCGACAGCGAGATCCTGTACCTCATCACCGTGCCGGGCTTCTCCACGGCCAAGGAGGTCACGGACGTCTCGGGGCGAGGCGTGGGCATGGACGTCGTGCGGAATGCGGTCGAGTCCCTGCGCGGGAGCCTGGCCATCGAGTCGGTCCTGGGTCAGGGAAGCACCTTCACCCTGAAACTCCCCCTGACGCTGGCGGTGGTGGCGGTCCTCCTGGTCGAGGTGGGGAGCGAACGCTATGCCCTGCCGGTTTCCTATGTGGAGGAGATCCTGGAGTTGGAGTCCGAGGAGATCCAGCGCTCCCAGGGGCAGGAGATGGTGGCGCGCGACGGCATGCTGCTTCCCCTGGTGCGGCTGAGGCGGATCCTGGGCTGCCCCGAGGAGGAATCCAGCGCACGCCTCCTGCTGGTCCTGTGCGAGATGCGGGGGCGCCTGGTGGGACTGGCGGTGGATCGCTTGGTGGGGTATCGTGAGGTCGTGGTCAAGTCGCTGGGCAAGGCCCTGAAGAGTCTGCGTGGCTTCGCCGGTGTGACCATATTAGGGGACGGGAGCACGGTCCTCATCCTGGACATCAACACCCTGTGAGCCCGCCTCCCGCCGGCGTGGACCGTGTGCCTCGCTGGCCCGTCGGGCGGCCGACTGAAACTCCAAGGACAGAGACGCGGGCTGGAGGGAGAGCGTGATGACCCCCCAGAGACGGATCAGGCACGCGATGCTGGTTAAGCTCCGCGTCCTGAGCGAACACAGCCTGGGGCGCGCCGCCCAGTCGCTGACGGCGCTCTTGGGATATCCGGTGCGACTGGCGGTCTCGGGGATCACGACCGTATCCCTGGGAGAGCTGCCCGCGCTCCTGGCTGCAGCGGGCACCGGTGCCATGGCCGGCCTGCGGGTCCAGATCGGGGGCGAGACGGGAGGCCAGATCATCATCCTGTTTCCTCTGGGGACGGTTTTTCGGATGCTGCGGGTGCTCCTGGGGGCGCACGAGGGGCCGCGGCCCCTCTCCGATCAGGAGCGGTCGGCCGTGCAGGAGGTGGGGAACATCTTGGCCTCGTCGTTCCTGAGCGGGCTCGGCGACCTCTTGGGAAAGCCCCTGATACCCTCGCCCCCCGAGATCCACCTGGACGACCTCAAGGGACTGATGGGGCAGGTAACGGCGGATCTCGCAGAGCATACGTCGGAGATCCTGGTGGTTCATGCGCTCTTCGAGGATCCGGAGCAGTTGATCGAGGGACGGTTCTTCGTGCTGCCAGACATGGAGTCTCTGGAGGCCATGCTGCGCCCGGCCGAGGCCGGGAAGAGATCGGAAGACGCATGACACCATCGCTTGCGGCCCCGCTCCCGCCGGCTCTGGCATCCCGGTACGAGGCGCTGGAGGAGTCGCTCCGCGACATGGGCCGCGTCCTGGTCGCCTTCTCCGGAGGGGTGGACAGCACCTTCCTCCTGGCGGCGGCGGTGAAATGCCTGGGCGAGAACGTTCTGGCCGTCACCGGGCTGTCGCCCAGCGTCCCCGCCGCCGAGCGGGAAGAAGCGGCGGCCCTGGCGGAGCGGCTCGGGGTGCGGCACCGGTTCATCGAGACGGCGGAGCTCCTGCGGCCGGAGTACGTGGCCAACGCGCCGGACCGCTGCTTCTTCTGCAAGACGGAGCTCTTCGAACGGTTGGGGGCCCTGGCGCGGATCGAAGGCTGCGCGTGGGTGCTGGACGGGGCCAACGTGGACGACCTGGGGGACGTCCGCCCGGGCCGCGACGCGGCCCGCCAATACGGGGTCAGAAGCCCCCTGGTGGAGGCTGGCCTCGGGAAGGCGGACATCCGCGCGCTCTCCCGGGCGCTGAGCCTGCCCACCTGGGAGAAGCCGGCCATGGCCTGCCTGGCCTCGCGTATCCCCCACGGGATCCCGGTGACCATCGAGCGGCTCACGCAGGTGGAGCGGGCGGAGGCGGCCCTTCGCGCTCTGGGATTCCGCCAGGTGCGCGTCCGGCATCACGAGGCCATCGCCCGGATCGAACTCCTTCCCGAGGAGCGCGCGCGCCTCCTGGACGCGGCTCTCGCGGCGGTCGCCGTCGAGGGGGTCAAAGCGGCAGGTTACCAGTACGTGGTCCTGGACCTGGAGGGCTACCGCCCGGGCGGGCGCCCCACCCCCTGACCCCGACCCCCCTCCCGCGTTTGTGAATTCTCCGGATCATTGGGATGTGGCCATTAGCCAGGATTATCCGCGAAGGTGTTCGCGAATGATCCGGGTCAGCGCGCTCCTGCCTTCAGCTCGTCCAGCAGCTTCAGCACGGCCTCGTGGACGCCGGCGCCCGTCTCTTCCGCCTCGAAGCGTTCGAATTCGTGTCCAAGGTGTTGCTGATCCTCGGGGCTGAGGGCGTTATCGGCCATGGGGAACAGGACGTTGTTCTCTTTGTCAATGTGGGCGCGCAGCAGGCTGATGTAGCCCCGCCCGTTCTCGATGATCCGCTTGGCGGCGCCGGGATCGGTCCCCACGCCGGCCGCCCCTTCGGCGAGCCCACGGATGAAGGAGCGCCCGGTCTCGTGCTCGTGCAGCATGACCGCAATGGGCCCACCCTGCCGCGGGAAGCCCCGATCCACCATGGTCTTGAACAGCAGGTTCTCCTCTTTGCCGTGGTGGCACTGTGTAGATTCCCAAGGAGGCTGGCTCGTGCTCCACAGAGATGTTTCCTTGGGGGTCAGCCGGTGTGCCGCGAATAATGGCGACGTCCTCGGGCACGCTGGGATAGAAGAGCCATTCTCGGCCCGCCACCTGGACCACCTCAGAGAGGACGGCTTTGGCCGCACCGTTGGCCCGCCCGCCCTCCACCCGGGGGTCTACATACGTCCCCAGCTCTACACCAGTGAACAAGCCTGGGCGGCCCGCCCGCTCTCGAGTCTCTCCCTCTCCGGCGCACCACGACACAGCCAGCGGCCAGAAAGGCCGGCCGGCTGTGTGCATGACCGAGAGCACAGAACACGCTCCGGACCTGCCCGAATCCTCGCCGCTCAGCCCGCCGGGCAGATGTATCCGGCTCCGCTTGGGTTCGGGAAGCAGCCGACCGACTGGGGGAGGATCATCCGGGGCAGCCAGAGAACGACATTCGGGAACAGGATGATCAGGGTGATCACCAGAAAGTAGACACCGTACAGCGGCACCGACTGGCGTAACGCTTTGAGGAAGGTCGTGCCTGCCAGCGTGGAAGCCAGCAACAGGATGAGTCCGTACGGAGGGGTGATCAGGCCAAACGCCAGGCTGACGATGATGAGGACGCCCATGTGCACCGGATGGATGTGCGCGACTTTTGCGAGCGACGTGATGATCGGCATGAAGATCGCGATCGCCGGTACGCCGTCCAGGAAGTCCCCGGCGATCGTCAGGAGCGCCACCAAGAGATACATGATGATGATGCGGTTTCCGCCCGAGATCGCCATGATCCATCCGTCCACGATGTCCGGGCCCCCCAGGTAGGCGATCATCCATCCGACCGCCGAGGCACTCGCAACGGCTGACATGGGCAGGGAGTACAGGATGGCAGCTTCCATGAAATCGCGCGGCAGATTCCGGATGTGGCCGCGGGCCATCAGGGGGAGCAGCACTACGAGAATGTAGGTAACCGCCACCATGCCGGCCTCAGCCGGCGTGAAGATCCCGCTGACCACGCCCCCCACGATGATGATCGGAATCATCAGCGGCAGGAGCGCCGCCCGCGCCGCGCCGGCCATCTCTCCGAAGGTGGCGCGCCGCTTTTGAATTCCCGGAGGGCCGAAAAAATAGCTGTAGATCATTAACCCGATTCCAACCATGAAGCCCGGAACGGCGCCTCCGAGAAACAAGCCCGTGATCGAGACGTTCCCGACCGCGCCGTACACGATGGCCATGATGCTGGGCGGGACCATCGCCGCAATGGTGGAAGCGGCTGCCACGAGTGCCGCAGAGAACGCGGGATCGTACCCCTCTCGCTCCATGTAGGGCATGACGACCGTGCTGATGGCCGCGGTGTCCGCCGTCATGGAGCCGGAAATGCCGGCGAAGATCATGCTCGACACGCTGACCACGTGGGCGAGGCCGCTCCGGAAATGGCCGACGAGCACCTGCGCAAACCGGATCAACTTCTCGGTGACATTGGCCTGCGTCATCACATCCCCGGCCAGGAGGAAGAAGGGGATGGCCAGGAACTCGAGCTTGTTGATCCCGTTGAACAGTTCGCCCACGATGGACGGCAGAGAGATCTTGGTGAAGAAGGCTGTCGCGACCAGGGCACCGCCGCTCAGGGCAAAGGCGACGGGAACCCCTTGGTACCCGAGGTAGAGGAAGACCACGACCATTACAATCAGGGCAATTGAGTTTTGGTCCATGCCAGACCCGTTCTCAGAGTACCGGGGGAAGTGTCGGGCCGGCTTCGACTCCCTCGGGAGATTCGAAGCCGCGGCGCCACCCGTTGATGAGCTCCTCGATGACGAACAGCGTGATGAGCCCGCCTGCAACGGGAATCGCGGCAGTCAGGACGGCAATGGGGGTGATGGAGGGCATGAGGAACGTCCCGAAACTGGCCAAGTAATTCTTGTACCCGAACACCATCATGCAAATGGCCACCCCCAAGATCACCAACCGATTCGCGGTTTCGATCAGCAACCGTTTTACCCCGCGGAAAGACTGGCTGACGGCGGTCAGCCGGAAATGCTGGTCCCGCCGTACAGCCACCCCCATGCCGAGGAACACGCCCCAGACGAAGAAGCCGCTGGCGAATTCGGCCGCAGTCAGCCACGGGCGCCCGAGGGTGCGGAACGTGACGTCGGCCAGCTCGACCAGAGTGAAGCCGAGGAGCAGGAAGGCGCACAGGGCCATGAGTCCCCGCTCCAGATAATCGAGCGCCGGCCACTTGAGGTGCCGGAACGCCTTGACCGTCACCCGGGGCTTCGGCGCCCCAGAAACTTCTCTCCTCTCGACGTTCGCCATCTTACTTGAGGTTCCGAACCAGATTGAGGAGCTGGACCGAATACGGGCCCAGTTCCTTTGCCAACGAATCTTGCAGAGGGATCGCGACCGTCATCATGCTCTTCTTGTCGACCTGGTCGTTCCACTTCACGCCAAGGCCCTGAAGCGTCTTCACCGCCTGTGTCGAGAACTCAAGGGCTTTTTGCGTCGTCAGCGGCCGAACGTACTCGGCGGTTTCCACGACCCACTTCCGCTGCTGGTCGGTGAGACTGTCCCAGGTCTTCTGGCTCATCCAGAGGTGGAAGTTGTTCGCCTCGTGCTCGGTCTTGTTCAGGACCGGGGCAGCTTCGTAGTGTTTCGCCTTGAGGTAATTATCGTTCCCATTCTCGGCGATCTGCACCAGCCCGGTTTGCAGCGAGGTGAACACCTGGCCGAAAGGCATGTGCACCGGGATCGCCTTGTAGGCTTGGCTGAAAAAGGCGTCCTCTGTGTTCGTCGCCTGGACCCGCACCTTCTTGCCGGTCACGTCGACGAGGCCGGAGATCGTGAACTTTGCATACATGTTGCGCATCCCCAGACTCATCAGCCCGAGCGAAAACGCGCCGGTGACGTTATCCGTGATCATTTTCTTGAACGTCGCATTGATCGTGGGATCGCTCACGGCCTTGGCAAGGTGCGCCTCGTCCTGGAAGATGAAGTGGAGCGAGAACACCCCCGACTGCGGCACCGTTGCCGAGGTGTTGGCGGTTGAGTTGATCGCGAAATCAATATCACCCTGTCGCACCTTCTGGGCCATCTCGGGCTCTTGCCCAAGGGCGCCGTTTGGGAAGTGCCGGACCCGCATCGTGCCACCGCTCAGCTCCGACAGCTTCTTGTCGAAGAGCTCCGCGCAAAAACCATAGGCGGTGTCGGCCGGCTGGTCATGGCCGAAGGTGAAGGTCCGGACCTGACCCGCCCAGGCGTCGTGCCCAAGCCAGGCCCCCGCCATGCCAATGCTGACTGCCATCACACCGATCAGGACTGCTCGCCGGAACGACATGAGGTTCCTCCTTTCGAGTCGGATACTACAGATGTGCGACACACGATCGACACGAGCTGTCACCCTCCAGACGCCACGAGTCCCACCGTCGGACCGCCGAGGGTGACAGAGAGAAGTGCGAGATTGGCCGATGCGTTAGACGGGGTCGGCAGACGGAGAGGTGATGCGGGTAGCGCCTGGTGTGCGAGAGGCCCCCGAGACGATGCGGCGGCTCCTCGGCTGGATCGGGAGACCAGGCCGGGGCGGAGTCCAGGCGCTGCAGGTGCTCCAATCGGTCGGGAGCGGATCGGCAGCTGGAACTACGGCCCGGAGGAACTGTTTGCCCTGATCGCCGGAAGCCTCGAAGTCTGTCCAGGCGGCGAGGAGGAACGTCGTGAGTCGTGATCCGTCGATGTCCAAGATCTCGCAATTGATATAGGAACTGATGGCCAGAAAACCAACGAGCAGGAGGGTCCGCCTGATCGGGGCCGGCCATCGACGGATGCTGGCAATCCGCACAGTCTTGCTCCCGGCTAAGACAGGGAAGGTTGGGCGTCTACAACTACCATACTCTTGGTCCATGTCAAGAGGGCGGAAGCGCTTTTTCTCCCGAGGAGAGACCGGGGTAGGGCTTCCGGACATTTCTTGCAGGCCTGAGGGCGCCCCACCCCACCCCTGGAAGCGTCCGAGGAGCCGATCCCGCCTAGAGGCCCAGATCCACCGCCTGTCTGCTCAACGCCCTCTGGAGGTTCGTCACGTCGAGCTTGCCGGGCGTCACGCCCTCCCGCACGGCGAGCGCCGCGGCGGTGCCGGCCGCCTGACCCGTGGCAGCGCATACCGGAATGAGCCGGAGCTGCCCCATCGCCTCTTCCTCGGCCGAGATGCAGCGGCCCGCCACGAGTAAATTGTCCACGCCCTGCGGGAGCAGGGTGCCGTAAGGCAATCGAATCGTGTCCTCCGCATACGGCTTCGCCACCGTATCGGCGAATCTGGTATTCCGGACCTCCTGCATGTTCGGCGAGATGCCGCCCAGGATCTGGCGCGTAGCCCGCACGCCGAGGATCGGGGAGGTCAGCTCGATCCACGACCCCTCGAATCCCGGGACGTACGTTCGCAGGTACGCGACCAGCCGCATGACGTGATCCCGGGTGATCAGCTCCGCTTCCGTGAGTTGCTTCGGGTCCAAGGCATCCATCCCGCGCAGGTTCCCCGACCAAACGTTGATCTCGCCCGGGTGGATCAGGCATTCCGCGTGGACGCCGGGCGTCCCCCACTCCAGGGTCGTGCCCAGCTCGAATTTCAGCTCGCCTCTCGCCACCGCCTCGGTGACGAATTGTTTGAGATTGCTCCAGTTGCCGACCCGGCTCAGCACCTTGTCCACATCCACGCCGGCCATGTTGAACATCATGGTGATGGGCTTCTTCACCACCCGGAACGGCGCGCGGGCAAAGGCCGCCACATCGGCATCGCCCGTGCAATCCACCACCGTCTTGGCGAGGATCGCCTGCCGCCCCGCCTTGTTTTCGATCAGCACCCCCTTGACGGCGCTCTCCTCAATGATGCTCCCGACGATGAGGGTGTGCAGGAGCAGCTCGACCCGCGCGTGCCGCAGCATCTTAACCAGCTCGTGCTTCACCACCTCCGGATCGATCGCGTGCATTTTGAGGGCGATCATCTCGGCCCCGGGTTTCTGCAGCGGCGCATAGACCTGCTGTTTGCGCAGCCGCTCGGCGATCTCGCGATTGATGCCGTTGTCGAGAGGTGGTGTCGTGATCACAAGTCCGCCCGTGACAAGGCCGCCCAGGAATCCGTAGCGCTCGAGTAACAGCACCCGCACGCCCTGGCGGGCGGCGCAAACGGCCGCCGCCACGCCTGCGAATCCGCCGCCGCAGACCAGCACGTCGGCCTCAAGGATGACCGGGGTCTTCCGTTCCGGTTCGACGATCCAGCTCATGGTGTCCTCCCCGCTGCTCGTAGACCGGGCCGCGGCCCGGCTATTCCGTCACGACTTCCTTCAGGACTTTGATCACCGCGGTGCCGCGCAAGACCGCTTTGTCGCGCTGGTTCCGGCAGGCAAAATCCATGGTCACCAGCCTGCGCGCGATGTTCACGTCATTCACGATCGCTTCCGCCGTCAGCGTGTCCCCGAACCGCACGGGAGCCGTGAAGTCGAAGGTGAGGTTCCGCATCACCGCCGCGCACACGCCCGGCCCCTGCAAAGGCGAGCCGATCACGGTGGAGATCATCCCCATGGCGATGCCCCCGTGGGCGATGCGCCCGCCGAATCGCGTGCGCTTGGCCAGCTCCTCGTTAAAATGGATCGGGTAGTAGTCGCCCGAGACCGCCGCAAACAGGGCGGAATCCGTTTCCGTGATGGTCTTCGTGAATCGCGCCGTGTCTCCGACGCGGTAGTCTTCAATCCGGGTCCGTCGGGTATCCATGCCGGCCTCTTCTCTTCTGAAGGCACTGCACCGCTGGCGATCGCGGCAATGGTTTGTGTTCTACCTACCCACTGTTATTGGTCATTCGCCTTATACGACCTTGTGTTCGGCGAGGGCGTTCACCTCGGCATCACTGTAGCCCAACTCCCCCAGGATCTCCCGGGTGTGCTGGCCGGAAGACGGCGGGAGCCGCCGGACAGAGGACCGCCCGCTCGAAAACTCCAGCGGGAACCGGAGCAGCCGCACGCGGCCGGCTTCCGGATGCTCCACTTCTTCCGCGACCTCCGCCTCCTGGACGGCCGGATCGGCGAATACCTCGTCGTAGCCCCGCACCGGAGCCGCCCAGACGCCTTTCGGGACCAGCAAGTCCACCCATTCGGCCGTCGTCCGGGTCCGCATCACCGATTCCAGGATGCGCGCCACCTGCTCGCGCGCCGGATGGTTGAACCGCTCGGTGGCCAACGGCGCCAGCTCGGGGACCTGGAGTGCCGCCTGGAGCACCGGCAGGGGGGACATCGAGAGCGCCATCCAGCCGTCCTTCGTTTCGTAGATTCCGTACGGTCCCGGATGAATCATGCTGGCTAGGCTGGTCGGGCTCTTCCGCATCCGCGCCCCGTTGAGGTGGTAAGTCACGACCTCCAGTTGCAGGTCGAGCGCGGCGCGCAGCATGGTCACCTCGAGCTTCTGCCCTCGTCCCGTCCTCTCGCGATCGAAGAGCGCGGCCAGGACCCCCATCGCAAGCAAGGCCGCCCCGTGCTGGTCCACGACCGGGCCCCCGACCGCGGTCGGGGGCTGGCCTTCCCGACCCGAGATGCTCGCCAACCCGCTGATCGCCTGGATCAACAGGTCCTGTCCGGGGCGGTCTCGGTAGGTGCTCGCCTCGCCGTAACCGGAGGCGGAGACATAGATGAGCCGCGGGTTCAGCGCCGTAACCTCCTCGTAGCTCAGGCTGAGGCGCGCCATCACTCCCGGTCGGAAATTCTGCACCAGGACATCGGCCTCGGCGATCAGCCGCTTGGCAACGGCCACACCCTCCGGCCGCTTGAGGTCCAGCGTGAGGCTGCGCTGGTTTCGGTGGGCGCACAGGAAGAAGGCGCTCACACCGTTGAGGAAGAGATCGCAGCCCGCCCAGGTTCGCTCGAAGAGTCTCCCGCCCGGTGGCTCGATCTTGATGACCTCCGCCCCCATGTCGGCCAGGTACTGCACCCCCGCTGGCCCAAGCAGAAACTGCGTAAAGCTGAGAATGCGGACCCCCTGGAGCAGGGCCAGCGGTTCACTGGAACTCATGCGATCCTCCGAAGATGCCGTGTTCGTGATCGTGGTCGTGACTTCAACCATCAGCCGTCAGCTATCAGCCTCAAGCCGGACCTTGGACCTCGGACTAGCCCCCCTCGGCGCCCGGCGCTCTCCCTATCCCCATCCCTGTCCCTCTCGCTATCCCCCCAGAAGCGCCCGGACGATGTCCACGTTATTGGGAGGACACCCGCGGACATAGCGCAGCAGACGCTTGGCTTCGGGGACGCTGCATGAGCCAACGCTGACCAGCATCTCCTGCGGAACGCCCTCCGGGACCGGCGTCGGCCCGGCGATGACCGTCACCGCCCGGGCGCGCTCGAGCGTCCCATCTGCCCGCATATCAAAGAGGGAGCTCAAGAGGCCGTTCCGGCAGCCGGTGCAGGTCCCCTCGCTGTGAACGACCTCGATCCCCTCGCTGTCGATGCGATCGTCTTCCTCGCAGCGGACGAATCGCCGCTGCACATCGGCAACCTGCTCCCCCACCACCTCGATCCGGGACTCGTCCAGCGTTCCCAGGCCGCGATCCGCGGCCGCCTTCGTGATCGGGACCTCCTGCGGGGCGAAGCCCATGATGCGGCCGGCGATGGAATCCACCGCCACCAGATCGCGCCCCGCCAAGACCAACCCCATCTCCACCGGCATCCCCAGGAGCGGCCCCATCCCTTCCTGACCGACGATGGCGTCCACCACCGTGAAGACTGGCCTGAAATGGCTCACCAGGTCCACGGCCCCTTCGAACATGCCTTCCAGATGGATCCGCCGCTTGTCCCCGTCGCTCACCAGGCCCTTCAGGTTCTTCAGCGACAGCGTGACTTGCCCCTGGTCGTGCGTCTTCATCACCGGCACGCTGATGATCGCGTCCATCCGGGTGACCAGCTCGAACGTGATGATCTCCCTCAGGATGCGCCCTCCGGCAAGCCGCACCTGGACCGTCTCGTCCTGTTTCAGGTCCACGACCTCGTAGCCCTGACGCCGGAGCGCCTCGTAGCCCATGATCCGATAGGCGGCCTCGGTGTCCGCTCCCCTGGCCGACGACTCGGCGATGACCGGTCGGGCGCCCAGTTCGCTCACCACGTCCGCCACCGCCTGGCAGACCAGCGGGCTCGTGCAGGCCCCGGCCTCAGCCGAGGTGGGCGGCGCCACCATGTTGGGTTTGATCATCACCCGCATGCCCGGGCGTATCAGGTCAGCCAGCCCCCCCCGCATTCTCCACGGCCTGCCGGACGCCAGCGGCCACCTGCGCGCGATCCCGCCCCGCGACCTTGACGACAGACACTCTGGTCATTCCCAAACCCTTTCCCGTTCGTCCAGTGAACCTCCCTGCGCGTCTACGATCACACTGGTCCTCTGGTGAGGATCACAGGTCACTGTCTCCCATGACCTGTACATCTCCGTTAAGAGAACATCCCCCGGTGCGGATGCAGTCTGCGCAACCCATGACATCTCGGTGGCCTTCTTGAAGGGAGGATCACTTCCGCTTGAGGTGGCTGCGGACGAAGACGATGGCATCCTGCGTATTGGCCCCCGGCGTGAAGACTGCCTCGATGCCGATGGCTTTGAGCTTTGGGATGTCCTCGTCCGGGATGGTCCCGCCGCCGAAGACCACGATATCCTGGACGCCCCGCTCCCTGAGAAGCTCCATGACCTTCGGGAAGAGGTGCATGTGCGCTCCGGAGAGGCAGCTCATCCCGATGGCATCCACGTCTTCCTGGATCGCCGCGCTGACGATCATCTCCGGAGTTTGCCGCAGGCCCGTGTAGATCACCTCCATGCCAGCGTCGCGCAAGGCGCGGGCCACCACCTTGGCCCCCGGTCGTGACCGTCCAAACCAGGCTTCGCAATCAGGATGCGAATCTTCCGCGTCTCATCACCCGATAGGAAACTGGAAACAGGGCGCGCCACCACGTGGTCACCAAGCGAGGCGGGCGACCGGGGCGATGGGCAAGCCGGGGACAACCCGATAGGACCCGATAGGAAACTGGAAACAGGGCGCGCCACCACGTGGTCACCAAGCGAGGCGGGCGACCGGGGCGATGGGCGAGCCGGGGACAAGAACCGGGGAAAACCAACGTCGGCGGGGACGTTACCAACGGCGGGTGGGTCTGTCAAGCGGAATTCAAGCGGGATCTCGTGAAACCTGGGGGACGGGGACCCCGACTGGGACAGACCAAGTCGTCCGCCCTCCGGTTACGCGGTCGCCGGATCGGGGATAGGGAGGTCGTCCAAGAACGGTTCGTAGGACCACTCACGCGGGTGGTCACCCGCCCCAGGCCGTTGGTCTGGTCGGGAGGCGCACGGAGGCTCGGCGCTCGGGTGGGGAGGCCTAGATGCTCGAGGATCTGCCGGACCACCGTCTGGCGCTCGATGACGGCGATGACCCGCATCGTCCCGCCGCACCGCGCACACACGAGGGGATCTACCTCATAGACCTGGCAGATCAGGCGCGCCCAGGATCGGCGTAGCTCCAGGGGTGCCTGAGTGCCTTCATCGGCGGCTGGGTCCGGCGGCTGGGCGCTCCCGAGGAGCCCGTGCTGCTTCCGATAGCCACGCGTGCGATTGGAGTACCAGCCGTAGAAGAGGGTGGTCTTCTCGTGGGGATCGGGGATGTGGGCGCTCACCTCGGCGAGGAAGCCCAGGGGATCGAACACTCGGAAGTTCGCCTGGTGGCGCGGGTGGACAATGTCTGATCGGTAGATGATCTGTGCACTGCTCGCCTCCCCGAGCATCCGCTCCGGCGTGATCGGGGGCCGGGTCATGTACCGGGCGACGATCCCCGGCGTGGTGGCGTTCGCGGGGATCGCCCGGCTCACGTGCGTGCCGAATCCTGTGTGGGGCCACGCCAGGAGATTCCGGACCACCCCCTCCTCCAGCAGCATCCGCAGGACCTTGTGCCGGAAGAGCCGCGCCACCGTCTCTGGCTCCGGGGCGCCCTCAACTGGGATGAAGGACCCATCTCGCCCGAACACCCCATAGGACACCAGAAGATGCACGTGGGGATGCCAGTCCAGGAGACTCCCGGCACTCTGCAAGCAGGCCACGGCTCCGGGGACGGCGGCGCGCGTTCCCGTAGTAGCCTGGAGAAGGCCCTTGATCGTCTCATAGGCCAAGCGGGCGAGGCGGGTGAGGCGCTTCCGGCGACGGAAGAATGGTCGGAGACGCCGCGGCAGCGAGATGACCACGTGACGATGCGGGACGGGTTCAAGAATCTCTTCGGTGACGAATTCGCCGAAGGCGGACTGGCGCTTGGCGTGACACGAGGGACAGAGGCAGCGTTGCTTGCACGAGAACGCGAGCAGGTACTCGTGGCGGCAGTCGGGGCACCGGACGCGGGCAAAGCCATACGCCAGAATCCCGCATCGGTGGAAGCTCTCCAGGGCGCGGGGGACGACAGCACGTAAGGGGCCGTGAGTGGGGGCGTAGCGATCGTCGTATACGATCAGGAATTCGGCGAGATGGCGAGCGACGATCTGCCAGAGTGGCGATGTCTCCGGCCTCCGCGATCGATAGACGCCATTCTGCGGCGTGGGAACTGCAGGGGGACATGGCGGACAGATTGCGATGGCTGGTCGGGGCAACGGCGGAGCCTCGCATGCGGGCTGCCGGCGGCATCGCCAAATCCCTTCGACGTGTCATAGCCTTCTACAGGCACCCAGCAAGAAGCCCGCCGCGGCGGGTTGGATCCCCGGTGGTGCACGGATTGTGCCCGAGGCTAAACCTACCGGGGCTCGATCAGGAGGTGGCTTGTGGGTCGGCGTGATGCAGCTCGTCTGCGGCAGGAGGGGACGCGACCTGTACAACTTCTATGGGGCGCGGTTCTAGTCGCTACCGGGGTTTGGGGTGGACATTTGGCAGGACGGTGGGGGACTCTCTGGGAGCCATGGTGATCATGTCGATGGCAATCCGGCAAGCGATGTCCCGTGGAACGCGGATTCGTCGTTTGGTGCCTGATTTGCGGTGATGGAGCAGTCTTGCGATTCAGGTGGACTGAACCTCATGGATACCAATCGAAGATCCGTGTCCCCGAGAACTCCAGACCGTCCAAACAACAGTGCAAGTGGGTGGCTCAATGCCCGCGCTTGTCGGCCCAGAGGTCCAGCCAGGCACGTGGGGTGAGCACGCGAATGCCATGGCGTTGGCCCGGCGGAAACTGCCTCAGGTTTCCCGTCACCAGGGCGTCTCCCATGGACGCCACGGCGACCTCGATGAACATGGTATCGCCGGGGTCGGGCAGGTGGATCGGTAGCGGAGCGGCATGCGCTCCTTCGCTGGCCCGTCACAGGAGTTCCGGGGGGTCACTGATGGAACCGAGGAGGAAGGGACCTCCCCCTCCCCGGATCAGAAATGACCAGGGAGGGGGAGGTGGCGAGACATTGGGACACGGATAATGGTTATGGGGCCCTGAACCGGCCGGCTACCGCGCTCCGGCCTTCAATTCGTCCAGCAGCTTCAGCACGGCCTCGTGGACGCCGGCGCCCGTCTCTTCCGCCTCGAAGCGTTCGAATTCGTGTCCAAGGTGTTGCTGATCCTCGGGGCTGAGGGCGTTATCGGCCATGGGGAACAGGACGTTGTTCTCTTTGTCAATGTGGGCGCGCAGCAGGCTGATGTAGCCCCGCCCGTTCTCGATGATCCGCTTGGCGGCGCCGGGATCGGTCCCCACGCCGGCCGCCCCTTCGGCGAGCCCACGGATGAAGGAGCGCCCGGTCTCGTGCTCGTGCAGCATGACCGCAATGGGCCCACCCTGCCGCGGGAAGCCCCGATCCACCATGGTCTTGAACAGCAGGTTCTCCTCTTTGCCGTGGTGGCACTGATCGGCGAAGGTGCGGAGGAACTGTACCGCCTTCTCGAAGTAGGCGCGGTCCGGGGCCGCCCCGGCCTCCAGGGCGGTGACCTTGCGCTCGATGGCGTCCAGGGCCTCGAGAATCAGCGCGTGCTCGTCCTTCAAAACCTGGGTCGGCGGCCCGGCATGGTGGTGGTGATGGGGGTGGTGCTCGTGCGTCATGTCTCATCCCTCCTTGTCAGAACGAACCTAGGGAGAATCCACGCGGCCTTCATGTCTCTCGTTCCCGCCTCGGGTCTCTTTGTCCTGACCAACGCGACGATACGGGAAAACGAGACATCCGTCTGTGACTTTTGTCATGTTGCAGCCGGAATGATATTGAGCTGGCTCGCGGGATCTTCAGTCCGTGAAGCCCTCTGTTTTCCGCAGGACAGCTACCGATTGGGAGCGAATTTCACTGGCGGATGAACAAATGCGGGCAAGACCGCGACGCGTGGATCGGGAAATAAGAGGTATTCCCGGGCAGGGAAGAGGGGGCCACAGCCGGACGGACCGGCTGGAGGGTCAGTCCGCGAAGAAGGGGTGGAATTCCAGCTTCGTCCCGTCAGCCTTCTTGTTGTATTCTTCGGCCAAGCCCTCGGCTTGACGGAGGAAGGCAGGATCCCACAGATCCAGACGGAAGCCGAGATTGTCGGAGAACTCGCCGATCACCTTCCATCCTATCTGGAAGCCGAACACCTTTTGTGGGGCGGCGATGCGCCGGGGCAGCGTGGACGCAACGTATCTTCCCTTGATGAAATTCCAAGCGACCTTCGACGTGTACGCCGGCCCGAAGTGTTTCTTTACCAATGCTTCGACGAGTTCTGGCTTGACCCCCACTGCTCTCTGTAGCTCGGCCATTGCGCTCCTCTATCTTGGGAAGCCGACACCTCGTCACCGGAAGCGGCGAGGGTCCCCCGAGCGGTCCTGGATTGCGCCGGAGGGGGTGGCCGCTCGATCGCCCATCCTTTTACCGCAACCGGCGGAAATCTGCAAGGAGATGCTTCAGGAGGGATGGGATTTCAGGCGGATCGCCGGGCGCCTACTTTCTGCTGCACGGACAGGCAGGAGCGAGGCATGAACGTCGTGATCATCACGCGCGAGAACGTGGGGCGTGTGACCCGTTGGCGAGGCGAACGGAGCGGCACCCACACGTACCTGCAGGCCCTGCTGGATGGGGAGTGGTGCCAGATCGTCGTGACCCGGAGCGACCCGGCGTGCCTCCCCCCGCGCAGCCTCCGTCTGAAGGTCGGTGAGTACGTTTGGCGACCCTCGGGACCGCGATAGCCAAGCTCTCTCGAGTGGCGATGGCGAACCGCGACCCTCTGATCTCTCCGGCCTCGCTGTCCCTATCCCTGTCGCTGTCGGACGGGTCCCACTGGTCAGGGAGGTCTGACATCTTTCAACCTCGCGTTGACCCATGAAGATTCCGCGCCCTATACTCTCCCCGGCTTTCTCCAGCTCCTAATGATGACAGCGGCAGGGATCGCAATATCCGGACGCTGTCCGTGTCGCCCATCCCTGTCGGTCCTTTGAAGGAGGCGAGCATGGCTGGGAGTTTTGATCTGAGTGGCAAGGTAGCCATCGTCACGGGGGCCAGCCGGGGACTGGGTCAGTACTTTTCGCGGGCCCTGGCCCGAGCCGGCGCGGACGTCGTCATCACCAGCCGCACCCTGGAGTCGTTGGCTCAGACGAAGGCTGAGATCGAGGCCATGGGGCGGAAGGCCCTTCCGTGTCTGCTCGACACGCGGAAGCTCGAGACGATCCAGCCGATGGTGGACCAGGTCCTGCGCCGGTTCGGGCGGATCGACATCCTGGTGAACAACGCGGGCTGCAATATCCGGAAGCCGGCGGTGGACATGACGCCCGAGGACTGGGACACCGTGGTGGGGACGATCCTGCGGGGCGCCTTTTTCGTTTCCACGGCCGTGGCGCGATCGGCGATGATCCTGCAGAAGCAGGGCCGCATCGTGAACATCGGCTCGGGCACCTCGCTCTTCGGGATGCCCGGCATCTCGCCGTACTGCGCGGCGCGGGGCGGCATGACGCAGATGACGAAGGCCCTGGCGGCGGAATGGGCTCCGTTCGGCATCACGGTGAACGTGCTGGCACCGGGCTGGTTCAAGACGCCGCAAACCGCGATCCTCTACGAGGATCCGGAGTGGGTGACCAACGTTGTCGCGAAGATCCCCGCGGGCCGCACGGGCCTGCCCAACGACATGGACGGCGCGGTGGTGTTCCTCAGCTCAGATGCCGCCGAGTACGTTACGGGGCAGCTCCTCTTCGTGGATGGTGGCTTCAGTATCGGCGCGATGAGCGCGATGCCGAGGAAGAAGTAGAGAGGCGCGCGACGAAGGCGGTGGAGGAAGCGAGTAGGGGAGAAGTGGGGCGCGCCGTTCGGTAGTGGCGGACCGAGCGGAGCCGGACGCGCACCTGCCTTCGGGCTCCGATCGACGGGGAGAAGATGGGGGTGGGCGGCGGGATGAACTCAGAGCATGGGAGAGTGCGTATGGCAACCAGTGACACAGTGAAGCGGCTTTGCAGGATCGCGCTGCAACTCCGCGCCGATGTCGTGGAGATGATCGGCGTAGGGAAGGCGGGGCACCTGGGTGGCTCGCTCTCGCTGGCGGAGATCGTGGCTGCCCTCTACTTCCACAAGATGCGATTCGACCCGAAGCACGTCACGGACCCAGACCGCGACCGCTTTCTGCTCAGCAAAGGCCACGCGGTCCTCATCCAGTACGCGGCCCTCATCGAGCATGGGGTCATCCCACGCGCCGAGCTGAAGCAGGTGAAGACCCTGGGCGGGTTACTGCAGGGGCACCCGGACATGGTCAAGACGCCGGGCATGGAAGCCGTCACCGGTTCCCTCGGACAGGGGTTGTCCATCGGGGTCGGCATGGCCTTGGCCCTTCGGCTGGATGGCCGGCCGAGTCGGGTCTACGTCATTATGGGTGACGGCGAGCTTTCCGAGGGGCAGATCTGGGAGGCCGCCATGGCCTCCCGCCGGTTCCATGTGGATAACCTCACAGGTATCGTGGATCGGAATCGGGTGCAAGCGACCGGCCCCACGAAGGACGTCTTCGACATTCCGGACATCGAGCGCAAGTGGGAGGCCTGCGGCTGGCACGTGATAACCGTGAACGGTCATGACGTGGCGCAAGTCCTCGAGGCGCTCGACGCCGCCGAGCGGGTGAAGGGTCGGCCCGCGGTCATCGTAGCCGACACGGTCAAGGGCAAAGGCATCTCCTTTGCCGAGCACAATGCCGCCTTCCATAATGGCATCATGACCGAGGAACAGTACCGGCAGGCCATGGCCGAGCTCGACGCGCGCCGGGCCGAGCTTGCGAGAGCATAGGAGGAGAGACATGGCACCGGTCAAGAACCTGCGGGAGGCCTACGGACAGGCGCTGGTCGCCTTGGGGAAGCAGGACCGGCATGTGGTCGCCCTGGAGGCAGACCTGGGCAAATCCACCCGCTCGATCCTGTTCCAGGGCGAGTTCCCCGATCGCTACTTCGAAATGGGGATCGCCGAACAGAATATGGCGTCCACTGCCGCGGGGTTGGCCCTGGCGGGGAAGATTCCGTTCATGCACTCCTTCGCCGTGTTTGTCTCGGGGCGAACGTACGACCAGCTCAGGAACTCTATCTGCATCCCGGGGCTTTCGGTGCGGATCTGCGGTTCCAGCTGCGGCCTATCGGATTTCGGGGACGGGAAGACGCATCAGGCGCTCGAGGACGTGGCCATCATGCGGGCCCTGCCGGGGATGACGGTTCTCTGCCCCGCGGACTCCATCGAGGTGGCGAAGATGATGCAATGCGTGCTCGAATGGAAGGGGCCCGTGTATCTCCGCATCAACCGGAACGACCTGCCGTTCGTGTGCCCGGAGAATGAACCGTACCGCATCGGGAAGGTCTGGAGGCTCCGCGACGGCTCCGATGCCGCGGTGTTTGCCAGCGGCGTGATGGTGTCGAAGGCACTCGAAGCGGCCGAGGTGTTGGCCAAGGGCGGTATCTCGGTCCGGGTCCTCAACGTGAGTACCATCAAGCCGATCGACCGTGAGGCCGTGGTGGCGTTCGCGGACGGCGTGCGGGCCATCGTCACCGCCGAGGAGCACAACCTGGTCGGCGGAATGGGATCGTCGGTGGTCGAGGCTCTCCGGGGGGTACGGCACGCGCCAGTCGAGTTCGTGGGCGTCCAGGACAGCTTCGGCCAGTCGGCGGAGAATTACGAGATTCTCCTGCAGCACTTCGGCCTGACGGCAGCCGCCGTGGCGGATGCGGTCAGGCGACTGCTTCAAGCGGCGTAAGCCTCGGATTGCGTGCGAGGCCTCCGACCCCTGACGACCATCCTCTTTCCGGGGAAGCGGAAGGAGGATGGTCGATCGACGTCGCGATACCCACCTGACGAAATCAGCCCGCGAAGCATTGCTTGCCGCCGTCCACCCGGATAACTTGGCCGGTGATGTAGCCCGCATCGTCCGAGGCGAGAAAGGCCACCGCGCGGGCGATCTCGATGGGCCGGCCATATCGCTCGAGCGTCCCCGCCTCGGCCATCATGGCGTCCTCGATCGGTCGGCTCGCCATGAAGCGGGGCGTGACGATGTCCCCGGGCGCGATGGCGTTGGCGGTCACGTTGTGGGAGCGCAGGAGGAGAGCGAGGCAGCGAGTGTACTCGTGCACGGCGGCCTTGGCCGTGGCGTAGATGGCGGCCTGCTCGAGCCCAACGAGCCCCGCGATGCTGCCGATGTTGATCACGCGACCGCTCTTGCGGTTGATCATCTCGGGGACCACCTCGCGGCAGACGAGGAGGCAGGTCATGAGGTTGCGGTCGAGGACCGAGCGGAGGTCCTCGACCGAGATGAAGACGGCATCGTTCCGGCTGGGCTTGCCGGCCAGGGGCGCGGACGTTCCGGCTGCGCCGACGTCTCCTCCGGCGCAATTCACGAGGATATCAATCCTTCCGAGTGTTGCCCGGATGGTCCGCACCAAATCGCGGACGGTCTCCGGGTCGGCGAGATTGCCGGACACGGGGAAAGCTCGGCTGCCGGACTCGGCCTCGATCGCGCGGGCCACAGCCTCGAGGGAGTCGGCCTCGCCGAAAGCGCGGGCCGAGGTCGGCGTCGTGCCCTGGATAGCCACCGAGGCGCCGAGGGTTGCGAAGTGGGTCGCGATGACCCGGCCGATACCCCGGGATGAGCCGGTGACGAAGGCCGTCTTTCCTGAAAACAGCCGGGTGTCCGCCATCCTTTCGTCTCCTTGTGTGGGATGTTCTCCGCAAGACATGCTCGTGGGCGTACGATTCTCCTAGCCACGCCAGGCACTGTATACGCACCAAACGTGATCCTCGTCAAGCGGATATCGCCGGCCGACGACGCGTTCAAGACATCACTTGCCGATCGGCCGCGCAGGATTGCGGCCTGCCACCAAGGCCATTCATCCCGTCTTAGCCATGAAGTCATCGGAATTCCTCCTTTCTCGCGTGCTCGATCGGCTTCATTTGGAGCGGTTCTGTCTGGTGCGGTCCGGGAATGCAAGAAAGGATTCAACGACTGACAAACTTTTGGCGCTCAGAGGGCGCCGGGATGCCGATGTGACGCCGAGGGGGCATGCGGCAAGAGTCGGTTCCAGATATGATATTCGGCACCGGTGGGAGACAGCCGCCACCCCTTGAGTGTGGCGAGTGCTAACGTGCCCGCTCCGTACCCGAGCGGTGCGTGGGGCGGTCTTTTGTGGTACAGTCGCGGCCGACGTGTTTTTGTGGAGAGGTCTGACACAAGGAGTGAAGCATGCGACACAACCGTGCCAAGGAGAAACTGGCGGCCGGTAAGCCGATCGGCGTGGTTGCTCCCGGCTATACCTCGGCCGGATGGGCTTCGATGCGATCTTCATCGACTGCGAGCACGGCCCAGCCGTATGAGAGGAGGTCGAGAACATGCGGCGGGAACCGAGCCCCCTGCAGAGTTCGATTCATCCGCCTTCGGGTTCTCACTTCCGCACCCGGTGCAATCATACGCAACCCGGTTGCAGCCAGGAGGAAACCGCATTAATTAAGAACAGAGAAAGAACCCGCTTTGGCCTCTCATACAAAAGCTTGAAGGGGATTCGTATTCTTACGTTGATCCAAAGGGGGATGACTGTGAAAGGGCTAATCGGAGACCAATTCAAGCCCCTGAGGGAAGCGCAGATCAACAGGGTACATCAAACTGCCCTGAGAATTCTTGAAGAGGTTGGAGTCAAGGTGGAGTTGGAGGAGGCGATCCAGATTTATCGAAAGGGTGGGGGGAGGATTGATGGGAATATCGTCCGTATTCCTTCCTCCGCGGTGGAGCAGGCCCTCACACTTGTTCCCCATACATTCTTGATGGCCGGCCGGGATGAGCAGAATGATCTGGTCCTTGAAGGTAACCGGGTCTATCTGGGCACAGGAGGAGCTGCACTCACTGTCCTCGATCTGGAAACTGGAGAGGCAAGGCCAGGAAAGCTTCAGGATCTTGCCCGGCTTGCACACCTCGTCGATGCATTGGAGAACGTCCATTTTTATCTCAGGCCCTGTATCCCCCAGGACATTCCCAAGGAAGTGATGGACATCAATCAGTTCTATGCGTCCCTTTCCCATACGACGAAACACATCATGGGGGCTGCTCAATCCGTTCACACAGCACGCGACGTGATCGCAATGGCCAGCATGGTTGCAGGAGGGAGAGAGGCCCTGGTGAAGAGGCCCTTGATCTCCTTCGTCACCAGTTGGATGATCAGCCCGTTACATTGTGCCAGCGAGACGACCCAGGTTCTGTTGGAGATCGTAAGAAACAAGATTCCGGTGGCTCTCTCCTCGGCTCCGATGGCTGGCTCCACCTCTCCCGTCACGTTAGCGGGGACATTGGCCCAGGTCCATGCGGAACAACTCTCCGGGATCGTTCTGACGCAACTGGCGAACCCCGGTTCTCCGGTTCTCTATGGCGCGATTCCTTCCATGGCCGATTTGAGGACGATGGCCTACGTGGGAGGGGGGATTGAATTTGGATTGATGAATGCAGCCATCTCTCAGATGGCCCAGTCGGTCGGCGTCCCGAATTATAATTCTGCTGCCCTGACCGACTCCAAGATCCCTGACATCCAAGCCGGGTACGAAAAGGCGTATTCCATCTGCCTCTGCGCCATGGCAGGGTCCAACTATATCCATCATGCCGCCGGGATGTTGGAATCGATGAGGGCTGTGGCCTATGAGCAATTTGTCATCGATAATGAGATCATCGGAATGGCCCTTCGTCTTCTCAAGGGCATTCAGGTGGACGATGAGACCCTCGCCTTTGAGGCGATTCGTGAAGCGGGACCCTCCGGGAACTATCTCTCCTCCCTGCACACTGTCAAGTTTATGAGGCAGGAGTATTTTCGGCAGACGCTGGCGGACCGCCAGACCAGGGAGGCATGGGAGGAATCCGGCGCACTGGACGGCCGCACGCGGGCACGGCAGCGAGCGAAGGAGATCCTGCGGACGCATTCCCCGAAAGGTATCGACAGGAAAATCGATCGGGAGATCCGACAAGCGTTTGACATCCGTCTTTGAGGGCGGAAGCCAGAGAGGTCCGCCGGGAGGAGCGCCGGATGGCCACGTGATCCGGCGCTCCTTCCCAGGCAGCGAGAAGGACGGGCGAGCCCGCCTTTCCTCCGGCCTGGCAGGTCGAGCTACTTGATCCAGCCTTTCGCCTTCAGGAATTCGCGCGCCACCTCTTCCGGGCTGCACTTGTTGCCGGCCACCTCGTAGTTCAACCGGGCCATCGTGCCGTCATCCACTTTGCCCGCCGGACGGTTGAGGACCTCCGCCACCTCGGGCGCCTTGGCCAGCAGCTCGTCGCGCACAACTGGCGCGGCAAAGTAGGGCGGGAAATATCGCTTGTCATCCTGCAGGACCACGAAGTTGTTGGCGGGGATCCGCCCCTCGGTGGCGAAACCCGAGATCACGTCCACCTGCTTGTTCTTGAGGGCGTCATAGATCAGATCCGGGGCCATGGATTTGCTCTCCTTGAAGGTGAGGCCCCCATAATGCTTGGCCAGGCCGGGGAGGCCATCGGGTCGGACGACGAATTCCTGCGTGGCGCCGAACACCATGGTGTTGGCGGAGGGCGCCAGGTCCGAGATTTTGGCCGCCCGAAGCCGGTCGGCATCTTCCTTCCGAATGACCAGGGCGTACGTGTTATTGAACCCCCAAGGTTTCAGCCACGTGGCCTTGAACCGTTCCTTGTAAAGCCTCTGGACGGTGTCGTACACCTTGCCGGGATCCTCCTGAACGGGCTCCTTCAGGATCGTGATGAGCCCCGTGCCGGTGTACTCGACATACACGTCCACCTCGCCACTGACCAGCGCCTGGTGGACCAGGGCCGTGCCGCCGAGGCCAATCTTGCTGTTCACCTTGAGGCCAGCGTCTTCGAGAAGCAGCGCGAGCATGTGGCCGACAAGCAGTTGCTCCGTGAAGGCCTTTGACCCCACGGTCACCGAGGGTCTCTGGGCCAATACGGGCGAAGCCACCAGGAGCAGTGTCAGGGCGAGTGCCGGGCAGACTACACGCAGGAACCTCATCTCTCTTCCTCCCTCTGTGTGGTAGAGCGCCGACGGCTAGCCCAACGGCCGCACCAACTGGCGCTCGAGGATCCCGAACAATCCATCCGCCGCGAACGCCAATCCGGCCGCGGGAATCGCCCCCGCCAACAGGAGCGGGGTATCCACCATAGCGATCCCCTGAAAGATCAGATCTCCCAGGCCTCCAGCCCCGATGTAGGCGGCAAGGGTCGCCACCCCGATGCTGACCACCAGAGCCGTTCGAATGCCGGCCACGATCACCGGCGATGCCAGACGCAGCTCCACGCGCCACAAGATCTGTGCGTCCGTCATCCCCATGCCGCGTGCAGCCTCGATGATGTGCTGTGGGATGGACAGCAGGCCTGCATAGGTGTTCAGGAGAATCGGCAGCAGCGCACGGGCGCTGATGGCGACCAGAGCGGGTGTGAATCCGATCCCGAGGAGGGGGAGCATCAGGCCCAGTAAAGCGAGGCTGGGGATCGCCTGCCCGACATTGACCATGCCCAAGGCCAGCACCCGCACGGCCCGCACCCGGTGAACCACGATGCCCAGCGGGACGGACACGGCCGTGGCGATGCCCGTGGCGAGGAGCGAGATCCAGAGGTGCGCCCGCGCGAGGGCGAGAACCTGAGTGGGGTGTTCGAGCAGGTAACTCAGGACGCTCACGCGCGCACTCCCATGGCCCATCGCAGCACGTGCTGAATGCTCGACAGGATCGCGTCCGCCAGGAGGGCCAGGATCGAGACGGCCACCGCCCCGGTGAGGATCTGGTCCGTGTTCCCCGTCGAGATGCCCTGAAAGATCAGGACGCCAAGGCCTCCCGCGCCGATGTAGGCGGCGATGCTGGCAAGCCCGATGGCCATCACCGTGGCGGTCCGGACCCCGGCGAAGATCACCGGGATGGCCAACGGAACTTCCACCCGCCAGAAGCGCTGCGTGTTCGTCATCCCCATGCCCTGAGCCGCCTGGAGGAGCGCGGCATCCACCTCGTTGATTCCCACGGCCGTGTTCCGGATCAGGGCGAGTTGAGAATAGAGGACCAGGGCGAGAACCGTGGGCTTCACGCCAAGCCCCAGCACCGGGATCAGGATGGCGAAGAGGGCCACGCTCGGGATGGTGTAGAAGATCCCGGCTGCAGCCAGCACCGGGGGGGCGAGCCAGCGAACCCGACCCACGAGAACACCCAGGGGACAGGCGGTGAGAATCGCCAGGAGGCAGGAGACGGCGGAGATCTGGAGGTGCTCGAGAGTGAGACGCCAGATCAGCAGAGCATTCGCCAGAGGGTAGCTCACGACACGACCCTACGCTTTGGACGCCGTGCTGGGCTTCGATTCCTCGACCGGATGGCTTTGCGCCTGATTCGCCACCACCTGCTGCAATCCGTGCAGGCTGATTTGCCCACGCAGGATGCCTCCGCCGTTGACGACAGGGAGAGTCGGCTGCCCGAAAGCAACCATGGCCAGAAGGGCATCCTTCAGAGTGTCGCCGCTCCGAATTGGCGGGATCTTTGGCTCCAGCGGTTCGTCACGCAGGGGCTCCAGTGCCTGCTCCACAGTACAGACCGCCAGGAGCTTGAACGTGACATCCGCTCCCACCAGATCCGCCACCTTCAGGGCCGCGGGATGCGCGAGGATCTCGCGGGGGGTCCCCACCTGGAGGAGGTGACCGGCGTCGATGACCGCCATTCGATCTGCCAAGCGAATGGCCTCGAGCATGTCGTGGGTTACAAAGACAACGGTTTTCCGGAGGCGACCCTGGAGCTTGAGGAACTCGTCATGAAGCTGCCCGCGCGTGATGGGATCCAGCGACCCGAAGGGTTCGTCCATGAGCAGGATGTCCGGGTCCCCAGCCAGGGCGCGCGCGACGCCCACACGCTGCTTCTGTCCGCCACTGAGCTGATGCGGATGCTTGTCGGCGTACTCGCCGGACGGAAGACCGACCAGTTCGAGCAACTCGGCCACCCGTTCAGCCTGGCGAGCTTTGGGCCAGCCCTTCAATGATGGGACCAGCGCGATATTCTTGGCCACGGTCATGTGAGGGAACAGTCCGATCTCCTGGATGACGTAGCCGATGCTTCGACGGAGCTGGATCGGATCGATCTCGCGGATGTCTCGTCCGCCGATCCGGATGGTTCCAGAGGTCGGCTCAACCAGACGGTTGATCATTTTCATCGTGGTCGTTTTGCCGGATCCAGACGTGCCCACGAGGACCAGAACCTCGCCCGGTTCAATCGCCAGGCTTAAGTCCGAAACCGCAGCGTATCCCCTCGAATACATTTTTGAGACGTGATCTAGGAAGATGGCAGGAGGGGCGGACATCATTGGTTCCTCACCCGGCGAAGTACATCCAGGAGTGGTTCAAGGGTGGGGAGGTCATCGCAACTGAGAGCTAACTCGCGGAGGCACCGAACGTCCTCTGGCGGGAGAATCGGGCTGCAAAACTCAATGAACTTGGCCTCCAGTTCACACTCCGGCAGTGGATCGTCCGGGTCCCCGATGGCCTGGACAGGGCCAGAGCGAAGGCGGCGCCCATCCACCGTGACCAGCTCCACGTCGGCGAACGCCTTGGCGGGGAACTGTTCCTGAGAGCGCGGTTCGGCCACCATTTCGACGCGACTCGCGAGGTCGAGGACGGTCGCATTGGTCAGGTTGTCGTCCCGCACCTCGCTCGGGCCGAACCGGCCTAGGACGAGAGCGGCCGCCACCGGGTAGGGCAGGCTGAACTGCGCCTCTTCGCTCGTACGCGGGTGGGGGAAGGCCAGGCGGGTCGCCTCGGCGAATGTCCGGACGATCACGCGCGCAATCGCGGAGGGCAGCATGTGGTGCTTTTGGCTGAGGGCGAGCGCGCCCCGGATGGCGGGCTGCGCCCAGCGACAGCAGGCGTAGCGCTTGAAATAGAGATCGAGGATCCGGAAGTCTCGGCCCAGCGTCTCCACGAGGGGCGCCGCGGCCGGCTCGGCCAGGAGACTCGGCGTTCCCGTGAATCCCTCTTCCGCCATGAGAAGCGCCGTGACGCCGGTCATCGCGCCCCAGCCGATGCCATCCTTGACCATCGCGGGCACATCGATCCCCCGCATCATCGGGGTGATGGCTCCATGGTATCCCGCGATGCCCAGGGCGTGTGTCAAGGCCTCCGGTCCCGTCTTGAGCAAGCGCGCTGCGGCGGCGCATGCCCCCAGCCCACCCCAGGATCCGGAACCGTGGTAGTACGGGTAGTGGGCGTGCGAGGCGAGGCCGGCGCGCATCCCGATCTCGTAGCCCACGATCAGCGCTTCGAGGAACTGCCGGCCGCTGGCGCCAGCCATCTGTGCGCCGGCGAGGGCCGCGGGGAAGACGAAAGCGCCCGGATGCCCCTTGACCAGGCGGTATCCGTCATCCGCATCCAGCGCCGATGTGGCGAAGGCGTTGGTCAGCACCGCCCAGGGAAACGGGAGCCGCTGGTCAGTTGCTAGGACCAGGGCATCGGGTGCCCCTCCCATCCGGAGGGCGAAGCGCCGCACCACCTCGGCCACGCGCGTCGAGGTCCCGGCGACGGCGCACGCCAGGAGATCGAGTAGACAGCGCCGGGCCTGCTGGCGCACCTCCTCGGGCAGCACGCCCCAGCGGAGGCCGAAGATGAAATCTGCGATACACTGCTCACCCGGAGATATCGGGATCGCCCCTTTCCCGTCTGTCAGGAATGCGGCGGCCAGAAGGCCCCGCTGTACGCTTCCGCGTTCCTGGACATTGACGAGGCAAACGGTTGGGCAACCCGCGTCGGCCCGCCTGCAGGGTCGCCGCTGCCGAGGGTACTGATATCATAGTCGAAACCGTTGTCCAAGGAAAAGGTGATCGTTTCAACTGTGGCCGCGTCGCCCGGCCGGTATTTGTACTCCTGGCCCCTTCCATCACGCCTTCTCTCTATTTCCGGGACCACCAAGTCCGTTGACATGCCGAGGCAACTGATCCAGAATATGCGCGCCCTATCCGGAGCAGTTGGCCATGCACCATCACGTGGAGTCTTGGCCTATGCGAACGCGCCAATGTGAGTTTTACAGCGATGGCATCCGGCTGGACGGGATTCTCCAACTGCCAGAGGGTGCGACTGGAGATGGGCGTCGGGCCGTCATCGTCCTATGCTCCGGCTTCCAAGGGTTGAAGGAATTGATCCCCGCGAAGCTCTGGGGACCTTTCGCCGACGCGGGCTACGCCTGCTTCTCGTTCGATTACCGGGGATTCGGGACCAGCGACGGTGAACGCGGTCGCGTTCAGCCCCGGGAGCAGGTCGAAGATATAGGGAATGCGGTCACGTTCCTGCAGCAGCAGCCCGAGTTGTACGGGGAACGGATCGGCCTGGTCGGCTGGGGCTTTGGGGGCGGGGTTGCAGTGCAGGCGGCGGCAGAGGACGGGCGCGTCCGTGCCGTGGCCTGCCTGAACGGCGTCGGCGATGCCGGCCGCGCCGTTCGTGACTCGCGCACCGACGCCGATTGGCTGTCCATTCAGGATCGCATTGCGGAGGACCGCGTCCGTCGCGTCCTGACGGGTCAGTCTCAAAAGGTCAGTCCGTGGGACGTGGTCCCTCTCGACCCTCTCACACGGGTTCGTGTGGACGATGACATGTACGCGCGATTCGACTCCTTCGGTGTGGAGGTGACACTGCAGACGGCGGAGGCTTACTATGCATTCCGCCCCGAACTGATGGTGGATTGGATCAGCCCGCGGCCGCTCTTGATCGTCCACGGTGTTCGGAACACCTTGCACCCGATCGATGAGGCGTTTAGCCTGTACGCCCATGCCCGCGAGCCCAAGGAGCTCATCGAGATCCCGGACGGGCATCACCTGGACTGGATCGAGCCTGGCCACCCGCTCTATCTCGCCACGATTCCGCGTATCGTCAACTGGTTTCGGCAGCATCTGCCCGCCGGCTCCGCACCTCCTTGGCACTCACCTAGGGATCGCAGCGGAGCGCCGGTTGATTCGAGCGACTCTTGAGGCAGAGCTGCTGACGGATCCCATCGCCTGATCATCAACGCCGCTGCTCGAGGGCATCAGACCTTCACACTCGGCTCTCTGACCTCTAGCATCTACCTGCCGACCTTGCTCTTCTCGATCCGGCAGGGCCTCGTTCAACCGATTATTCCCACGGGGCCGGTTGGTACGTCGGGCGGGAGAAGAGGGTGGCAGAAAAAGACTTCCGCGAGAGCCAAGGCGCTGGGGAGCATTCTCACCCAGCGCCTTGGTCATTTCATCGGATGGTGATTACTTCGCCTTGGCGAGGTTGGCCGCGGCGAAGTCCCAGTTCACCAGGTGATCCAGGAACGCCTGGACGAAGTCGGGCCGGCGGTTCTGGTAGTCCAGGTAGTAGGCGTGCTCCCACACGTCCACGGTGAGGAGCGGCGTCTGCTTGCTGGTCATGGGCGTGTCGGCGTTCGCCGTGCTGGTGATCTTCAGGGCGCCCCCGTCGAGCAGCAACCATCCCCACCCGCTGCCGAAGCGACCAACGGCCGCGGCCTTGAACTGCTCGGCGAACTTCTCGTAGCTCCCGAAAGTCTGGCCGATCTTGGCGGCGAGGTCCCCCTTGGGCCGCCCGCCGCCCCCGGGTCGCATGCAGTTCCAGAAGAAGGTGTGGTTCCAGACCTGGGCCGCATTGTTGAACATTCCAATCTTGGAGGAATCGCCTGCGGCTGACATGATGATTTCTTCAAGTGCCTTAGCCTCCATCGGCGTGCCGGCGATCAGTTTGTTGAGGTTGTCCACGTAGGCTTTGTGATGCTTCCCGTAATGAAAACCGATGGTCTTGGCGGAATAGTGCGGCTCCAGGGCGTTTTCGGCGTACGGGAGCAGGGGCAGCACGATAGCCATGGTCTTCCTCCTTTCCTGTGGGGGGGTGAGGGCGCCGCATCGCTGCAGGACGCTGGATCCCGGCGATGCTCCTGCAAAGGATACCTCCACCTGGGTGCCGTGCGCAAGAAGAGGGGAGAGCCCGTGGGGGGATTATGGTTCGGGCCAGAAAAATGTCGCCCTACCAGCGGATCAGGGCCGACCCCCAGGCCAGGCCCCCGCCGAATGCCGCCAGGAGGACGACATCCCCCGGTCGTATCCGCCCCTCCCGGTTCGCCTCGTCCAGCGCGATAGGCACGGTGGCGGAGGACATGTTGCCATACTTATGAATGGTGACAGCCACCCGCTCGAGCGGGATGCCCAGCCGGTGGGTGGCCGCCTCCATGATGCGAAGGTTGGCCTGGTGTGGCACGAAGAGGGCCACGTCCTTCATCGAGATCCCGTTGTGCCTCCAATGCTTCGATGCATACGTCCGTGAAGCAGCGGACGGCGATCTTGAAGGCCTCCTGCCCCTCCATCTTGATCGTATGCAGATCCGCATCCACGCTCTCGTGGGAGATGGGAGTCGTCCGAGACCCGCCTCCGGGAAGTTGCAGCTTGTCTCCCTGGCTGCCGTCCGTATGCAAATGAATGGAGAGGACGCCCCGTTCGCCGTCTTCGAGGCCAAGGACCACAGCTCCCGCCCCGTCTCCCCACAGGATGCAAGTCTGACGGTCTCGCCAGTTGACCGTGCGGGACATCACTTCGGCCGCCACCAGCAGGACCGTGCGAGCCGCGCCCGAGCGGAGGTACTGCTCGGCCACAGACAGACCGAAGATGAATCCGGAGCAGGCGGCCACCACATCGAAGGCAACGGCGCGATGGGCAGCCAGTCTTGCCTGCAGCCAGCAGGCCCCGGAGGGACAGGCGGTATCGGGCGTGATGCTGGCCATGAGGATCAGATCCAGGTCGGCCACGGTGGCTCCGGCCTGATCCAGCGCCGCCCGGGCCGCCTCGAGCGCCAGGTCGGAGGCAGCCTGATCTTTTTCGGCGATCCGCCGCTCCACGATGCCCGTCCGGGTGCGGATCCAGTCATCGCTGGTATCCAGGACTTTCTCGAGGTCCAGGTTGTGTAGGACCTTGCGGGGGAGATATGAACCAGTGCCGGTGATGCGGACTCGCTTCTCGTGCATCCGAGACCTCGGTTGTCCGGAGGGAACACATCGCTTGTACCACATCGGGATGGAGGGAATCAAGGACAAGGGGGCTCCCCCGGATGGGGCCCGAGCGGTGGCAAACGGATTGATCTGCGGATGGGAAAAGGCTATAGTCATCCACCCGATGCGGGCGGGAGCAGGGCCGGTGCGCATCGATGTCGCCCTGGAGGAAATGGGATGACGATCGGGAGGACGCATGAGGGCGAAGTCCGCCGTTGTGGATGGGCCAGGGCGGAATTGTCGATTGTCTACCACGACAGGGAATGGGGGGTCCCGCTGCACGAGGACCGCGCCCTGTTCGAGTTCCTGATCCTGGAGGGCGCCCAGGCGGGGCTGAGCTGGGAAACCATCCTGAAGAAGCGGGACAACTTCCGCCGGGCCTTCGACAACTTTGACGTGCGGGCCATGGCGGCATACGATGGGCGTAAGGTGAATGCGCTTCTCAATGATCCCGGCATCATTCGCAACCGGCTGAAGATCGTCGCGGCCATTCAGAACGCGAGGTTGTTTCTTGCCGTTCAGAGGGAGTTCGGCAGCTTCGACACCTACCTCTGGCGGTTCGTCGGCGGCCGGCCCAAGCCGAACGCCCGGCGGACGCTGAGGCGGATTCCCGACCGGACTCCTGAATCCGACGCGCTGAGCACGGACCTCTCGCGGCGGGGCTTCAAGTTCGTCGGCTCGACGATCTGCTATGCCTTCATGCGGGCCGTGGGCATGGTCAACGACCATCTCGTCACGTGCTTCCGGTACAAAGAGATCGGCTGACCCTCGTCGCAAATGCCTTGAACCGCCGGCTGTGGGCGTCCTTGACGGTTGCGCAATGTCGGATCGGCGGTAAGAGAGGCCCCGCTTCGACCGATGACACCGAATGAAAGGAGGAGCCATGATCACTCGCCAGGCGCTCAAGCTGAACTGGGAAGGAACGAGCCGAATTCTCCAGGCCGCAGTGCGGAAGGCCAACGAGCTTGGCGTCCCCATGAGCATTGCTGTGGTTGACGATGGGGCCCAGCTGCTGGGTTTTGCCCGGACGGACCAGGGAAAGCCGCACACGGTCCGGATTGCGCAGGCAAAGGCGCGGTCGGCGGCTTCAAGCAGGCTTCCCACGGGCAAGACCAGCACGACGGGGCAGCCGTTCAGCGACCACATGGCGATTGCCCTTCCCCTGGCGGCCGGGACGGACATGTATGTGACCTTCTCCGGAGGTCTGCCGATCATGGTGGACGGCCATTGCGTCGGTGGCGTGGGCGTGAGCGGGGGAACGGGAGATCAGGACACCGAGGTGGCGGCCGCCAGCATCGCGGCTCTCACGACGTAGGAGGGCGGGGAGAATTTGCTTGAGCACCGGTTGCGGCATTTGATAGCATGCTCCACTGAAGCAACCGACGAAAGACTTTTCCGACGATCTTCCGGAGGCTGCGCCGTGGGAGGGGAGGCCGATGGACCGGAAGAGCCATGTTGAGCATGCCGAACGCCTTCCTCGGATCCGGGGTGATCCGGGGAGGGCGTTCGTGTTTGGGCGGCTCGCCTGCTGGGGTGCGGGTGAGGGGTCGGGGGCGTTTTCAGTCGGCACGAAGGGTGTTGCCGTCCCTGAGAGGAACATGAACACTGGGTCTGCCCGGGTCGGGGGAAGAAAGGACGAGGGATGAAAACCGTCAAGCAGATCTTGAGAGACAAGGGGAGCCGGGTCCTGTCGATACAACCGGATGCGCTGGCGTATGATGCCCTCAAGCTGATGGCCGAGAAGGATGTCGGCGCACTGCTGGTGCTCGATAAAGGGAGACTTGTCGGGATCATCTCCGAGCGTGACTACGCCAGGAAGGTGATCCTCAAGGGCAAATCCTCTCCGAACACTCCCGTGCGGGACATCATGACCGAACGGGTGATGTTCGTGCGGCCCGAGCAGACCGTTGAAGAGTGCATGGCGTTGATGACCGAGAAGCACGTCCGACACCTGCCCGTCCTTGCGGGGGATCAAGTTGCGGGCATCGTATCCATCGGCGATCTGGTCAAGGCCAGCATCGACGAGAAGGACTTCATGATCAAACAGCTCGAGAACTACATCACGGGGGGGCGGTAGCGGTCAGGCATCCGTTGACGGCGCGCATGTGGTGGTACGGTGTCGCCCTGGCGGGCCTGCTGATCGTCGGAGTCGCCGGCTACTTCGCGATGATCGAAGTGAAGCCGAGGTTCGCCCGGCCCGCGATGGATGAAGCCGCCCGCGAGGACATCCGGGCCCTGGAGGGTCGGCTCATGCAGCATGTGCGGACCCTCGGGGGGACCATCGGCGAGCGCAACCTGCTCCAGCCGGTGGCCTTGCGCGCGGCGGCGGAGTACATCCGCCAGGAGTGGAGGAAGCAGGGATTCCAGGTGACCGAGGAGCGTTTCGAGATCCTCGGCCAGCCCTGTGCCAACCTGGTGGTGGAGCACAAGGGGTCCGAGCAGCCCGGCGCCATCGTGCTGGTCGGGGCGCATTACGACTCCGTGATCGGGAGCCCAGGCGCCAACGACAATGCCACGGGGGTGGCGATCCTCCTGGAGATGTCGCGGGCCCTGATGCAGGATAACCTGGCCAGGACCGTCCGGTTCGCGGCCTTCGTCAATGAGGAGCCGCCCTATTTCCTCACCGAGGCGATGGGGAGCCGGGAACACGCCCGCCGGGCGCGGCAGCGGGGAGAGGACATCCGGGCCATGCTCTCGCTGGAAACCCTCGGGTATTATTCCGACGCTCCCGGGAGCCAGCGATACCCCCCTCCCTTCGGGGCCTTCTATCCGAAGGTCGGAAACTTCCTGGCGGTGGTGGGGAACATGCGTTCACGGGCACTGGTGGTGGACTTTCTGCGGCAGTTCATGTCGGTGAGCGATTTCCCCGTCGAGGGGGTCGCCACATTCTCATGGATCCCGGGGATCAACTGGTCCGATCACTGGTCCTTCTGGAAGGAGGGCTATCCCGCGCTGATGCTCACGGATACGGCCCCCTTCCGCTACCCCGAGTACCACAGTCCTGGCGACCTGCCGGAGAGAGTCAACAGGCGGGAGTTCGCCTGGGCGGCCCACGGGATCATCCAAGCCGTCCGCCGGATGGCCGCCACGCCATAGGCTGGACGCACGGGCGAGTATTCCGGAAAGAGCCGCGAGACTGTGGTGTCGAGCCCCCTGAGAGCCAGGGCGTGCGACGGAGAAGCCCTCGCAGGATCTGTCCTGATGTGCGCCCGGTGGCGGGCGGGGAATGGCAGTGCGACTTACAGGAAGGGGCTCTCTTCCCGGAAGGCCTTCACGACGTTGGACCAGCACCCACCGATGAGCACGCCGATGACCACGTAGAGCCCCAGGTACGCAAAGGTCGCCGCCATGGCGAAGTGGGCCGGAGGAAGGCCGAAGGAGATGCCGTACCTGGCGGACACGAATGGCGTGATCGTCACAAAGCCCGCTAGGGCGGTCGCCAGGAACGCCCCCACTCCGAACTGGCGGGTGACCCTGCCGAAGATGCCGCTGGAGACCAGCGCGGCCCCCACACCCAGCAGCAGGGCGTAATTCCCGTACTCTCTCTCGATGACGAGGTTGAGAGGAAGCAGCGTCAGGAGCCCAAAGCGCTGCACGAGGACGAGGGCGGCCGTCAGGGCGGCCGGAATGAGCTGGTCAATCGCCCATCTGAGGACTCGACCCATCATTCGCCTCGGATTTAGCGAGGCCGTCACGCCTCACCGGGCCTCCACCCACCCGGGTGCGCCGGTCGGTCTCCTTTCCGCTCGCGGCGATTATCGACTTTCCCGCTGGATCAGGTAGCCGATCACCTGTTCGAGGCGCGGCAGGAGCTTTTCCGGGGAGGCGTCCGACCCCTTGTTCAGGTACAGGGCCGGTTGGTGCTCGCTGATGATGCTCTTGAGCGTGGCGTCGGATGGCACGGCCGAAAGGAACAGGACCGGGATAGGCTGGGCCGTCTTCAGGCCCCTCTCGAAGGCCCGCAGGGCCAGGGCCGTGGCTACCCCATCCATATGCGTCATGACGATGTCGAGGATGGCGAGTTTGATCGGCAAATTCTGGCTGATCCGCTCGGCCGCCAGGGCCAGGAACTCGGCGCCGCTCTCGCAGGGAATGATCTTTTGGGCCAGACCCCGTTCCTTCAGGATGTCGGCCAGGAGCGTTCGGAAGAAGCGGTCATCGTCCGTAATCATGATGCAGGAAAGGCCCTGGAGCGATTCCCCCTTCATGACCCCGATGGGGAAGGAACACAAGCTGCACCGGACCTCGACGGCCCCCTCCTTCTCGACGGAGTAGGCGTCCACGGTTTGCCCGCAGCTCGGACAGTACGCTCTGGATTGGTTTAGCCCGTTCAAGACGCGATCCTCCTGCGAAAGCGTCGCCCGCTGCCGCTCGGGCGAGACACGCTCGACCGCAGCCGATACCGAGGCGCGACCGAGAGCGTTCCCCGGCCAGGGGAGAGCCCCAGGCAGACGTTAGCGTTCCCTGGGTCGGGTGTCAAGCCACGAAATTCGTCCAGCCGCCCTCCAAGAACATGGTCGGAGGGGAGGTGGTGTGGGCTGCGCTATGTTCGCGCGAGGGCGAGCAGGGCGGCGCCCACGTCCGAGAAGTCGGCGAAGAGCATGTCGGGCGCGCAGGCAGCGAGCTCCTCGTACGTGTGCTGGCCGGTGGCGACCGCTACGGACCGCGCCCCGCACGCCCGGGCACAGTCCACGTCCAGCGGGGTGTCACCGATGATCAAGATCTCCTGAAAGGGAAAATCGCGCCCGGTGAGGGCCCGTGCCCGCTCCCGAGCGATGGCCGGCAGCTGCCGGCGATCGGCGTCGTCCGAACCGTAGGCGCCGACCCGAAAGTGCGGCAGGAGCCCCGTGGGACGTAGTTTCGCGTGGGCGCCCCGCTCGATGTTGCCCGTGAGGAGGCCGACGAGCGAGTCCCTTTGGCCGCTCAAGGCCCGGACCAGCACGGGAATGCCCGGCATTGCCTGTACCGGATGGCCGTTGTCAATCAGCAGGTCCAGATGGCGAACGTATGCCTCGAAGCATGACGAGAGCCGGGCGTAAATCACGTCATCGGGCACGCCGGCCGCATGCATCACGTCGAACACGATCTGCGGATCGGTCTTACCTCGGGTGTCGTATGCTTCGTACAGCGGGGGAGTGCCGTACACGGCGACCATCGCCCTGGTGAGAGCGATGCGGCCGACCCCGTGGGCCCAGACGAGCGTGCCGTCAATGTCGAACAGGAAGAGACGCATAGTCTGTCGAGAGCCGAGAACCACGAGCCGAGAGGATGCGCAGCATCAATGCCGCTGACCGGGCCAAGGATAGCCAATCGGCGCCGCCCGCGCAACCTGTGAAGATGCGCGGAGAACGTTGGACCCTCTCTGGCAGCCCGCAATCGGGTCGGTCGCGAATTCGCGGAAGAAGCGGCGGCGGCGCTCAGGCCCTGACGTGTGATGCAGGCTTCTCTTCCTGTCGGCCGCGGCCTCCTGGAAACTTCTTGGCTCCCCGGCGGTCTAAGGGAACAGAGTGCCGGCCGAGACTGTCCGGCATGTTGCCGGGGCATGGGCCGGTCGAGGAGGCGAACCATGAGGACGAACCGCCGGGGCTTCATACGTTTGGTGGGCTTGAGCGCAGTCGAGGCCATCTGCTCGGTCCCGTTGACGGCCTGGGCCGACCGGATTCGGATCCTCGGGGATGGGGGAGCATCCGAGGGCCCATCGCCCACTGTCGGTCAGATCAGCCCTGACTTCCAGCGGTTCGTGGCAGCCGTTTCTGTGGGCAAGGCGAGTGCGCACGGCGGCCTGCGCGTGTTCTGGCTTCATGGCCTCTTGCCGGCTGCAGCCCTGGCGATCGGCACGCTGGAAGAGGCCCGATCCCGCGGGGACCTTCTGATCACCGAACGGGATCAGGCAAGCGTGCCCGAACTGATCGTGGAGAATCGCGGGAAGTCCCACGTGCTCCTCCTGGCTGGCGAGATCCTGCTGGGGGGCAAGCAGAACCGAGTGTTAACCGACGACATCCTGCTCCCGCCCGGCAGCGGGCCGCGCAACGTGGGAGTCTACTGCGTCGAGCAGGGACGATGGTCCGGACGGACGAAGGAATTCGACGCCAGGGGAAGCTTCGCGGCTCCGAGCCTGCGGTCACGGTTGATGGAGAGGGCGGACCAGGGGAGGGTCTGGGCCGAGGTGAGGAAGTATGCCCGGAGCGCCGGGGCCTCGTCCCCCACGCAGAGTTACCAGGACATCTATGAGAAGAGGGAGGTGAAAGAGTTCCTCCAGGGAATAATCAAGAGCCTCAACCACGGCTCACCCGCGGGGGCCATGGGCGCCGCCGCGTTCGTGGGTCGGGCCATGCTCGGTCTCGATCTCTTTGCCGACCCCGGGCTGTTTGCCCGCGAATGGCCAAAACTGCTCCGGGCTCACGCCCTGGAGGCCTATCTGCAGCAGGCCCAGCTCGATCCAGACGAGGGGGCGCTCCGGGGCCGCATCGAGGACATCCCTCGGTCGGCGGCCAAGGCGGAAGGAGGATTGCGGCCCAACCCGGGGGTGGGTCGACTCTTCGAGTTTCGTCTGGAGTCCCTGCGAGGAGCCGCCCTGGTGTTTGACGGCCGGGTCATCCATGCGGCCATTCTGTAAGACCCCGGCGCCGCGGCCAACCGTGGCTACGTCTGGATCGGGTGTCCCGTGTCGCTTCCCCCGGGGCCTTTCCCCAGGGCCCAGTCCTCGCGGGGGTCGGGGGTGAAGATCTGCTTCACGCCCCCCGGGAATTGGGCCTTCAGCACGTCGTATTGCGCGGTGAGGCTCTTGTCCGGGTGACTCCAGGGGTGGCGGTACCGGACGCCTTCGATGCGGGCCTGGACCATTTCCTTGAGGCAGCCGAAACACGGCTGGATCGTGGTGTAGATCAATCCGCCGGCGATCGGGATCCCGAAGCGGGCGGCTGCAAGCAACGCATTCTGCTCCGCGTGGACACAGATGCAGACATCGTAACCCGTGCCCGACTTGTACTTCGCCTTTGCGGAGGGGGACCGAACCCGCTCGGCGCAGCGGACGCACCCACCCTCATCGCAATTCGGCATGTTTGCCGGGGTGCCGTTGTATCCGGTCGAGATCACCCGCCCCTGGAGGACCACGATCGCCCCGACCTTGTACCCGCGACAGTTGGCCCGCTCCCGGACGGCATACGCGATTCCCATGAAGTAATCATCCGGCGCCGGCCGACCCGGAAGAACGGCGATGTCCGGAAGGGGTGCCACACGCGACGCCTTCGGCATGGCTGCCTCCTTTGCGCGAGCCTGTCTCTCCGCCCCTCCTGCCATGCCGGTATGACAACGGGGCGAGAGTTCCTCCCCTGAGGAAACGCGAGGCGCGGTGGAAGCCGCCAGTTCCGCCGCGCTCAAAGAGTCATGTTGCACCAAAGGAGAACATTCGCGACTTGACTAGGGCAAATCTCAAGATCGATTCAAGTGGTCGCGCGGACATCTGCGGCTGCAACTGAGGCTGCCTGCACGATGCCGAGCGCTTTCGCGGCGCGCTTGACGTCGCGCGCCTTCACCCACAGGATCACCCCGTACCGGTCCGCGCCTGCGCACACCGCGTCTGTGGCCGTGACATTGATCTTCGCCCCGGCCAGCTTCGCCAAAAGATCTGCCAGGGCGCCCACGCGATCCTCACCCTGAATGACGAAGCCCTTCTTGGGGCCCACCAGCTTCCACTTGTTCTTCTTGGCGACGGCTTTGAACGCGGCAGGATCGGCGGGAATGAAATCCAGTTGGGCGCGGCGCCCCTTCGGGAAGGCGGAGAAGGCCAACAGATTGACGGCCGCGTCCTTGAGCTGGGCCAGGACGCGGGCGCCCTCCCCCGGCTTGTCCGGTGCTTCGATGTAGAAGTAGTCCAACAGCTGAATCGTCTCGGCCATGGCACCCTCCTTCGCTCTTCTGAGCGCCCCGGACTCCTCCGGGTTCACCGTTGTGGGCATGAGCATATCTCTGTCTGGCTCTTTCTGGCAAGGGGGAAACGAGCGCCGAGAGCCGAGAACCGAGAGACGGATGAGCAGGGGGGCAGGGGGGCAGGGGAGACGAGGAGAATCGGAGAGACGGAGAAGCGGGGAAACGGAGAGCGGGGGCGCGCAGGGAGGCACCGGAGCGGGAGGGCAAACTACGTTCTGTGTTTGCTATCCTGGTTTATATATTCTGCATAACCTATTAATAATGCATGATTATAGCCAAATGCTGACTACGCGTGGCGGGCGGTCCGGATGGCGGTCATCATGGCCAGGATGTTCTCGGGAGGAACCTCGGCCTGGATGTTGTGGACGCTGAAGGGGATATACCCAGGGCCCAAATCTTGGACGCGCCGGCCAACCTCGGCGCGCACCTCGGCTGGTGTGCCGTGGGGCAGGACGTGCTGGCTGTCCACCGCGCCCCAGAATGCCAGGCGGTGGCCGAACTCGCGTTGCAGTCGCGCCGTGTCCATACCGGCGGCGGATACCTGCACCGGGTTCAGGATTTCGATGCCGACGTCGATGAAGTCGGGAATGAGGGCGTAGACCGAGCCGCAACTGTGGAACGCGATCCGCGCGGGCGATCGCTCGCGGAGGAACCGGATCAGGCGGGCCATCCGCGGCTTGAAGATCCGCCGGAACAGCTCCGGCGAGATCAGGGGGCCGGTCTGCATCCCGTAATCGTCGGCCAGGTAGAGGATGTCCACCGCGTCGCCGACGGCCTTCAGGGTTTCCTCGGCCATGGCGAGCTGGATGTCGAGGCCGCGATCCAGCAGCGCCTCGCAGAACTCCGGGTTCACCTTGAGCTGGATCAGCCAGTTGGCGAAACCGCACATGAACTGCCCGAGGGAGAAGAGCCGTCCCGGGATGTGGACTACCAGCGCGCAGTCCGTGTCCCGCCGCAGGCGTTCTGCCTCTTGTCGGAGCCCCGCCACGTCCGTCTGCTTCGGCGAGGGCCACCGGTAGGCGTCCAGATCTGCGAGGCCGAGGTCGTCCTGCTCGAACGGCGAATGGGCGACGTAGTAATGGCCTTTGGGGGGTCGCCGCCGCACCACGCCCCAGATGTCCATGTACTCTGCCGGGGCGGCGTAGGCTACCTCGTCGAAGACCCCCCGCTCGCCCGAGTCCTCTGCGGTGTGTGCCACCACCAGGCGGAGGTCCACGTCGAACAGCTCCAGGATGGCGTCGTCTGGCCACGCCAGGAGAGAGCGCTCGCTCTGCACCTGCACCGGGGTGGGAAGGCCGAGGTGGCGCTTGAGCCGCTGGTAGGCGTACAGGTTGATCCCGCTGGCGGGGGAGCCGCCGAAATCCACGGGGGGCCGATCCGGCACCTCGCGGTTGATGACGGCCAGCACCCGTTCCCGGTGGCTGAGCAATCCCATGTGTATTTCTCCAGGTGGACCTGTTTTCTCGGCCGGCACGATAACGCTACGGCTTGAGGCTGGTCAAGCGTTCCAGTTCCTCCGTCTGGCTTTGTTCTGGGTTACAGTCCAAGGCGTTACAAGGGACCGTCTCCACACGGGAAAATGGGAAGCCCGGGAATCTCGCCAGGGAGATACCCTCTGCCACTCAAGCCTTCCTGAGTGAACTGGCGACCGGGGCTGACGGTTCTTTCGATCCCCCTGTCGGCCTGGATCCCTGAGTCGCGGGCCTCGATTCAGTATCGAGGGAAAGAATTCGAGGAGGCCGGCATCGGCGGCGCGCGGCGTCTGGAGCTGCTGGGAGGGGGCCAGCGAGACCTCGTGATTGCGCAGGCGGTCCCGGACGCGCGGGTAGGTGAGCGGCACCTTCTGGTCGGCGAGGTAGATGGAGCCCGGCTGCCGCCCCCAGCGGACATAGCCCGGGGTGCCTTCCGTGCGGCTGTGCTTCCGGCCAACCAGGCGGGTCACCTCGGTGGTGAGCAGCTCCCCGACCGCGGCGAGGGCCACCGGGATCAGGGCCTGGATGAGAGCGACCTTGGCGTCCACCAGCTCCAACTCAGGATGCGCGACCACGGTCTCCGGTCGCACGTCTTTCACCTTTACCAAACATAAGTATTGTATTGACTTCAAATAAAGAAAATGTCATTCGGAATGTGATATGTAGAATTTTTCTGAACACCATATTATGAAATCGAGTTTAAGACTATGGTAAACCCGGGATCGATGCGGCCACAGAGACAGAAGCCGAGCCCCCACATCCCAAAGGGCACCATGATCCAGTCCCTGCAACGGGGCCTCGGCATCCTCGAACTCATTGCCAAGGACGCGAACGGGGTCACAATGGCGGAGGTCAGCCGGAGAATTGGTCTCCACACGAGCACGACCTTTCACCTGCTTCGCACACTCACGAGCCTCGGGTACCTGGCCCAGGATGAGACGACCAGGGGGTACCGTCTCGGCTCAAAGGTGTTCCACCTTGCTGCATCAGCCTCGACAGAGGTTGAGCTTCTGAAGGTTTCCTCGCCGCTCCTGGCGGAGATGGCAGAGCAAACTGGCGAAACCTCGCACCTAGCGGTCTTCGAACACGGCGAGGTGATTGTGATAAACAAGATTGACGGGAGCAGCCCCATCCGTCTGTCAGATCGGGTCGGATACCCCCGTCCCGCCCACTCTACTGCCATTGGGAAAGTGCTTCTGGCTCATTTGTCAGAAGCGGAACTGAAGGTGTTCCTGAGCAAACATGAACTCAGGCCGCTCACTCCGAGGACCATTAGTGCTGTCCCCGTTCTGGAGCAGGAGCTGGCGCGGGTGCGAGAGCAGGGGTATGCCTTTGACGATGAGGAGTTCAACCAGGGGATCCGGTGCCTCGCAGCACCCGTGCGGAACTTCACAGACCAGGTGGTGGCCGCCATCGGGATCTCGGGACCGGTCTGGCGCGTCAGTCTGGACCGGGTAGCCCAGCTCACGGAATTTGTCAAGGCCGCAGGGAGCCGGTTGTCTCAACAATTGGGATACCCCGGGGAACTTGGGGAAGAGCGGGGATCATCCTCCAGCGTCCCAATGGCACGGTGAACAGGAAACGTGGGCAGCAATTGACCGCGGTCATCGGTGCTAGTTCTGCCTGCCACCGCGAGCCGAAGGCGCGCGCGGTTGCTCTTGTGAGGTAGGGACACAGGGCTCCTGGCGTCCTTTGCCATCCCACGCAACGCGGAACCCACCTGACGTAGGGGCATCCGAGCGTGCGCCGAACCTGGCTGTCATCCAACGGAGGAGGGTCTAGCGATGAAGCAGTGTAAGCAATGCCCTCGCAGTTCCCAGCGCCCCGGTTCCTGGCTCCTGGCGTCTTGCTGCGTTCTCGCCCTGCTCCTGGTCGGCACCATGGCACAGGCCGGCGAGTTCAAGGGGAGCATCAAGGTGGGCGTTCCTCTCCCGCTCACGGGCCGGCACGCCCCCTTCGGTGAGATCATCAAGAACTCCTTCGTTCTTGGCATGGACGAGGTGAATGCCAAGGGCGGCGTCCGGGGGGGCTACAAGCTCGAATTGCTCTTCGAGGATTCCCGCAGTGATGTGCAGACGTCGCGGACCGTGACCGAAAAGCTGATCAATCAGGACAAGGTGGTCATGCTGACCGGGCAGTACTCCAGCGTGGAGACCTTCCCGACCGCCCAGATCGTCCAGCAGTACGGGATTCCCTTCCTGGTCTCCACGGCGGCGGCGGATGAAATCACGCAGCAGGGCTGGAAGTATATCTTCCGCATGGTTCAGCCGGCGAGCGAATTTGACAACGGCCTGAAGGACTTCTTTGAGAAGGTCGCCAAGCCGAAGTCCATCGCGATCCTCTACGAGAATACGTTGTTCGGGACGAGCACAGCGGCCGCGATGAAGGACTGGGCTACTAAGAGCCGCGTCGAGGTGATGATGTACGAACCCTACGACGCCGGCTCCCCCGACTATCGACCGCTCCTCCTGCGGGTCAAGGAGAAGAAGGCGGACGTCATTTACATGGTTTCCTACCTTCTGGATGCGGTCTTGCTGATGCGCCAGTCGAAGGAAGTGGACGTCAACCCCCAAGCCTTCGCCGGGGCTGCCGCCGGGTTCAGCATTCTCCCCTTCATCAAGGGCGCCGGCGAGGCGGCCGAGCATGTGCTGTCATCCACGATGTGGGAGGCGACGGTCCCATATCCCGGGGCCATGACGTACTACAAGAACTACGAAGCTCGTTTCAAGAGCCTGCCGTCCTACCACGGGTCGCAAGGGTACGCCGCCGTCTTCGTCGTGGCGGATGTCCTGAACCGCGCCGCGTCTCTCACGCCCGATGACATCGTTAAGGCGCTCAGCAGCACGGACATGATGACCATGTACGGGCGGATCCGGTTCGAGAGCTACGGCAAGTTCCAGAATCAGACCAAACTTCCGACCTTTGTGATCCAAGTGCAGAAAGGCAAGTTTGTCACGGTGTGGCCGAAGGATGTGGCGACCGGCCAGGCGGTGTTCCCGACGCCCCCGTGGTCCAACCGCTGATCTGCGGCCTGCCGCAGGGGAACTCCGACCGAAAAGCTAGCCGCCGGCCCACAGGGGAGGGTCCTGCACCCCCTCCCCGTGGGCGGGCCTCGCCCGAGCAGCCGGCTTCTGCTGCGCGAAGGAGACAGAGAGAGTGGGCAATCAAGTCCTCCTGCAATCCACGCTGAATGGCCTCCTCCTGGGTGGGCTCTACGCGCTCATCGGGGCGGGGATGAGCCTCATCTTCGGAGTGCTACGGGTCATCAACCTGGCCCACGGCGAGATGCTCATGGTCGGGATGTACATCACGTTCTGGCTGTTCACCCTGTTCCACTTGAACCCCTACGTGTCGGTGCTGATCTCGTTCCCCGCCCTCTGCCTCCTGGGGGCGGTGATCCAGCGGTTCCTCGTCGGCCCGCTCCTCCGGAAGAACGCGCCGGAGGAGAACCAGTTGCTCTTGACCATGGGGGTCGGCCTGGGCATCACGGAGGTGGTCCGGCTCCTGTTCACGGCGAACTACCGGACCTTCAGCACACCCTTCGCCACAGCCACGGCCACGGTGCTCGGCGTGTCGATCAGCCTGGCGCTGCTGTCCGCCTGTAGCATCGCTCTGGCGATCTCCATCCTGCTTTACCTTGTGTTGCTGAGAACCGACATGGGGCGGTCCCTGCGCGCCACGGCCCAGGACAAGGACGCGGCGTCGCTGTACGGAATCGACGGGGAGCGGGTTTACACCCTCGCCTTCGGGATCGGGTGCGGTTTGGCGGGAGCCGCCGGATCGCTCCTGCTCCCGATTTACTACCTCTCTCCGACGGTCGGCGGGGCGTTCACCCTGAAGGCCTTCATCGTGACCGTGCTGGGCGGCATGGGAAGCGTCCTGGGCGCCTTGGTCGGCGGGCTCACCCTGGGCCTCGCCGAGTCGCTTGGCGCTGTGTACGTGTCCACGGCCTACCGTGACGTGATCGGATACCTGGTCTTCATCCTGGTCCTGAGCCTGCGGCCCGCAGGCCTCGTGGGCCGAAGCAGGTTCTGAGGGCTGCGCGGGAGGACCGAGGGATTCCATGGATCGGACGGAGACGACAGCGGGCCTCCCGCTCCGGAAAGCCGTCACGCCAGGAGGCATCGGTATTGGCCTCATCCTGCTGGCCTTTGTCATCCTGCCGCTGTTTGTCCGCAGCCCCTACTACCTTCACCTGCTGATCCTGTTTCTGTTGTGGGTGGGTCTCGGCGAGAGCTGGAACCTGCTGGGAGGTTTCACCGGCCAGGTCTCCTTCGGCCATGCGGCCTTTTTCGGCACCGCGGCCTATGTCACGAGCCTGCTGTACGTCGGGCCGGGCGTCCCCCTGCTGGTGGCCGGGCTCCTGGGGGGAATCTTCGCGGCGGCGCTTTCCATTCCCATCGGCTTCGTCTGCTTCCGGCTGCGCGGGCCGTACTTCGCTCTCACCATCCTGGGCTTCGCCGAGATCCTCCGGATTATCGCCATCAACTGGCGGTCCGTGACCAAGGGGCCCGTCGGGGTCCTGTTCCCGCCGATCTTCCGCGACAAGCTCCCATTCTATTACATGGTCTTGGGTCTTGCGGTGTTGACCGTGGGGGCGGTCTGGCTCACCCTGCGCAGCAAGGCCGGGTATTACTTCCGTGCCCTCCGAGATGACCAGGATGCCGCCAATGCCCTGGGGATCGATCCCACCCGGTACAAGCTCTTCTCGCTCATGCTGAGTGCCTTTCTGACGGGCCTGCTGGGCGGGTTCTTTGCGCCGTACCAAGGGTACATCGATCCCGACGTCGTCTTTTCCATCGTGGACATCTCCATCGCCATGATCGTCGTGGCGGTCCTGGGCGGCATGGGCAACCTCTGGGGTCCGCCGGTCGGAGCGGTCATCGTCGTGGTGCTCTCCGAGATTCTGCGGACCACCCTGGGGGGGGCGCACCTGCTTGTCTACTCTGCGGTGATCATCGCCATCGTCGTGTTCCTGCCGGAAGGGCTGGTCGGCTGGTTCGGTCAGCTCCTGGCCGGCTCGGCCTCGTGCCGCGGAACGACGGCGCGCGCCCTGGAGGACCATCCGGGTGCCACGGCTCAGGCCGCCGTCCGGCTGGCAGGGCCAGATCGCCCGGCGGCAGGAGCGGATCCCGGGTCGGATGGCATGCTGCTGCGCACAGAAAAGGTCACGAAATCCTTCGGCGGGCTCCTGGCGCTTCAGAGCGTGGATTTCCAGGTCCGCCCGGGTGAGGTCCTCGGTCTGATCGGACCCAACGGGGCCGGAAAGACCACCCTGCTGTCCGTGATCTCTGGGTTCGAGCGGCCGACCGCGGGCTCGATCTGGTTCGACTCCCACGACATCACCGGACTGCCTCCCCACCGGGTTGCGCACCTCGGCGTGGCCCGCACCTTCCAGATCGTGCGGCCACTCAAGAAAATGACCGTGCTGGACAACGTGGTGACCGCGGCCCTGGCCAACACGGTCCACGTGGGTGAGGCCCGGGAGAAGGCGGAGCAGGTTCTCCAGTTCCTCGAGTTGTCTCATCGCCGCCACCTGCTGGCGGCCAGCCTGACCCTGGAGGAGCGGAAGCGCCTCGAGATGGCCCGTGCCCTCGCCACCAGCCCGAAGCTGCTGCTGCTGGACGAGGTGGCGGCGGGTCTCAATCCCACCGAGACCAAGGGAGTCGTCGCTATCCTGGAGCGGATCAGGGAGACCGGAATCTCAATCGTGGCAGTGGAGCACGTGATGCAGGTGATCATGTCCATCTCCGACCATATTGTGGTTCTCAACTACGGCCAGGTTCTGGCCGAGGGCAAACCGGCCGAGGTGGCTCGAAACCCCGAGGTCATCCAGGCGTACCTCGGCGTGGCGGAGGGGGGCGACGATGCTTGAGGTTGAGGCCATCGACGTCGCCTACGGGGACCTGCCGGCCCTGCGACACGTCACGCTGCGGGTCGGAGAGGGGGAAATCGTTGCGCTCCTGGGTTCCAACGGCGCGGGAAAGACTACGACCCTCAGGACTATTTCCGGCCTGATGCGGCCTCGCACGGGCACCATCCGGTTCGAGGGGACCACCATCGACCGCCTCCCGCCCCATGAGATCGCCAAGCGTGGCCTCGGGCATGTTCCGGAAGGCCGGCGTCTGTTCCCCATGATGACCGTGTGGGAGAACCTGCTGGTGGGTGCCTGTACCTCCGACGCCAAGCGCCGATTCGGCGAGACCGTCGGCTTCATTTTCGGGCTCTTCCCCTGGCTCAAGGATCGCCAGGACCAGCTTGCCGGCACGCTTTCGGGGGGCGAGCAACAGATGCTCGCCATCGGCCGCGCCCTGGCCATGTGCCCTCGGCTCCTGATGATGGACGAGCCCTCCCTTGGCCTTGCCCCGAATCTGGCGCGGGACATCTTCAACACGATCCGGAACATCAATGGGCAAGGCGTGACCGTGCTGCTGGTGGAGCAGAACGTGAAGCAGGCCCTGAGCCTCGCCCACCGGGCCTACGTCCTGGAGAACGGCGCGCTGATCCTGCAGGGGAAGGCCTCGGAACTGGCGCAGAACCCGCATGTGTGCAAAGCCTATCTGGGCATCTGAGAGGCGGACTCCTCGCAGTTGCAGATCGGCCCCGGCCCTGTGGAGGTTGATGGAATACAGCTTCCCATCAAGGGGGCGATGGATATCTCCGGGGCCATGACCGATCCGGGGTACACGCCGGGGTACGACATTCGCAAGGGGTTAGCGGAATATGCGGAGCATTTGCGGCGCCACCCGGATTGACGTGGGTTTCCCGGGGCGGCTCGTGACGACCATCGGATGGACGAGACCCATGTGTTTGCGCGATTCGCCTTCGGTCATCCACGGCTCCCGAATGGCATCCGTGGCATTCCGGTCGTGATCCGCGTGTTTCGGCGCCCGCGAGATTCTCCGTGGGCGGGTCGACGCGGAAGAGCCTCGGCAGGTGTGGGATCCAAGGAGTAGAAACCTCTGAAACTCTCACCGGGCCGGGAAGGCCGAGGTGGCGCTTGAGCCGCTGGTAGGCGTACAGGTTGATCCCGCTGGCGGGGGAGCCCCCGAAATCCACGGGGGGCCGATCCGCTGCCTCGCGGTCAAAGACGGTCAGCACCCGTTCCCGGTGGCTGAGCAATCCCATGTGTATTTCTCCAGGTGGACCTGTTTTCTCGGCCGGCACGATAACGCTACGGCTTGAGGCTGGTCAAGCGTTCCAGTTCCTCCGTCTGGCTTTGTTCTGGGTTACAGTCCAAGGCGTTACAAGGGACCGTCTCCACACGGGAAAATGGGAAGCCCGGGAATCTCGCCAGGGAGATACCCTCTGCCACTCAAGCCTTCCTGAGTGAACTGGCGACCGGGGCTGACGGTTCTTTCGATCCCCCTGTCGGCCTGGATCCCTGAGTCGCGGGCCTCGATTCAGTATCGAGGGAAAGAATTCGAGGAGGCCGGCATCGGCGGCTAGACTGGAACCTCTTCGTTGATGAGCGACTTGGGGTGGAGCTTCAGGAAATGCAGGGGGGATTCCTGGAGAACCTTGCATGGCCTCTCAGCGATGCAAGCCTCTGTTGAACCAAACTGACGTATGGCATTGACATCAAATTATGAAATTGTTATTCATATACTGGCAATAATCCATTCGTACAATCTCACATCGCGATATACGATTTAAATTGGCGAGAAAAGGAGAATCTGTGCAAACGCAAAAGCAGGAGCTGCGCCCTCACATGCAGAAGGGCACGATGATCCAGTCCCTCGAGCGGGGCCTCGCCATTCTCGAACTCGTTGCTAAGGACACGAGCGGGGTCACGATGGCAGAGGTCAGCAGGAGAATTGGTCTCCACACCAGCACGACCTTTCACCTACTTCGAACTCTCACCAGCCTCGGGTACCTGGTCCAGGATGAGGTAACCAGGGAGTACCGACTTGGCTCGAAGGTTTTCCGCCTTGCCGCTTCAGCCTGGACGGAAGTTCAAATTTTCAATATCTCCGGGCCGTTCCTGACCGAGATGGCGCAGCAGACTGGCGAAACCTCGCACCTAGCGGTCTTCGAACACGGCGAGGTCATCGTGATCAACAAGGTTGATGGGAGTAGCCCCGTCCGTCTGACCGATCGCGTCGGATACCCCCGTCCTGCCCATTGTACCGCTATCGGGAAGGTGCTTCTGGCCCACTTGCCAGAAGCCGAGCTGATGGCGTTCCTGCACGCGCACGAACTCCGGCCGTTCACTCCGAAGACGATAACCGCGGTGCCCATCCTGGAGCAGGAGCTTGTACGGGTGCGAAACCAGGGGTACGCCTTCGACGACGAGGAGCACCTCCAGGGGATCCGGTGCCTTGCAGCACCCGTGCGGAACTTCACGGGCCAGGTGGTGGCCGCCATAGGGATCTCCGGTCCCGTTTGGCGCGTCAGCCTGGACCGAGTGGCTCAGCTCATCGAGGTAGTGAAGGGCGTGGGACACCGGTTGTCTCAGCAACTAGGCCACCCCGGTGATGCCGGAGGCGATGGGGTCGGGCCCCCGAGTCCCTGAATTGGAGACAGACGGGCGAGAGCTCTGAAATCCGGGAAGGGGCCGGATGAGCCCTCCCTCGGGCTCGCTCCCACTCTGGCGCAGGAGATCTTTCACACCATTCGGGACATCGGCGCGCAGAGGATGACCGCCCTGGTAGTCGAGCAGGATGTCAAGCAGGCCCTGAGCCCGGCTCACCGGGCCTACGCCCTGGAGGACGTGGCGTTGATCCTCTAAGGAAAGGCCTTGGAACTGGCGCAGGACGCGCACGTCCGCAAGGCCTACCTGGGCATCTGAAGGACAGAGTTTTCGTGAGGAAGGGTGGAGATCCGGGATAGCGTGGCAGGCTGGAGCCTGCCTGGAGCGAGGGGTCGTGACGCGAATTCTCGTCACCGGAGGCGCGGGCTTCATCGGATCGCATCTCGTGGATGCGTTGGTCGTCAGGGGGGACGCCGTCGTCGTGTATGACACTCTGGCCCAAGGTCGGGCGAAGAACCTGGCAACCGTCCGGGACCGCGTGCTGCTGCGGGACGCCAGCGTGGTCGACCTCGAGGCGCTCGAGACAACGGTGCGCGAGCACCACATCGAGAAGATCGCCCATGTCGCGGCCATCGCCTCCCGCGAGGTCCTCGACCCCAGCCTCATCATCAGCGTCAACATCCAGGGAACGGTGAACGTCCTGGAGGTGGCGAAAAGATGCGCGGTCCGGCGGTGCGTGCTGCTGAGTTCGGATGAGGTGTACGGCGAGTTCCAGTACGAGCCGGCCGATGAGCATCACCCGCTGGTCCCCCGGCACCCCTACGGCATCAGCAAGCTGTGCGGGGAGCGGTTCGCCGCGTACTATCACGAATTCCATGGTGTGGACGTCCTCTCCATCCGAACGGCTCGGGTGTACGGCCCGAGATTCCTGGGGGAGCGCGTCCCGAAGAATCTCATCCAGAATGCGCTGCAGGGCAAGCCGACCTGGGCGCCGAATGGCGGGGACGACAAGGCAGACTACACATACGTCCTGGATGCTGTTCGCGGGATCCTGCTGGCGCTGGATGCCGATCGGCCAAGGCATCGCGTGTACAACGTGACCGGAGGGAAAGCCTACACGACCGCGCAGGTAACGGAGTTCATCAGGGAAATCCTTCCCTCAGCACAGTTTCACATCGGCCCCGGCCCTGTGGAGGTGGACGGGATCAAGCTTCCCATTAAAGGGATGATGAGCATCTCCAGGGCCATGGACGATCTCGGGTACACCCCGCAGTACGATATCCGGAAGGGCTTGGCGGAGTATGTGGAGTATTTGCTGCATCACCCGGATTGATGGGGGCTTCCTGGGGTTTGTTCGTGACGAGCATAGGCTGGGTGGGGACCACCTGTTTCCGCGACTCGCGCGCGGTCGCCCACGGCCCCCGCAAGCCGGCAGTTTGACCCAGGTCACGATCGGCATATCGGGCGTCCCCTGGATTCTTGGTGCGTGGGGTGGCAGGGACGATCCTCGGCAGGCGTGGGATCCAAGCGGCAGAGGCCTCGAAAACTGTCACCGAGCTGCAGAGGTGAGTGCCGACGCGATGTGCCCGAGAGATCGCGACCGGGGAAACGCCACAGGACCCACGACCCGGAGGGTCTCCGCCTGCCAGCATCCTCAGAGTGAGCCTGTTCGCGTCCCAGGAGGAAGCAATGGAGGATAGCTATGGCACCCATCTCTGGCGGTGAGGTTATTGTTGAGTACCTCGTTCGGGAGAAGGTCCCCTATGTTTTCGGGGTCTGCGGCCACGGCAACGTGGGCTTCCTGGACGCCCTGTACGACCGGGCGGACGTTATCAAAACCATCTCCACCCGGCACGAGCAGACGGCGGGGCACATGGCAGATGCGTACTTCCGGGTGGCCCACCGGCCGGTCGCGACGCTGACCTCGTGCGGGCCGGGCTCGTGCAACATCCCCATCGCCCTGGCCTGCGCCTTCATGGATTCCTCCGCGTTCCTGGCCATCACCGCCAACGTGCCCACCTCGCAATTCAATCGAGGGCCCTTCCAGGAAACCTACCGCCACTATCAGGCCGATTTCCCATCGGTGATCAAGCCGTACGTCAAGCGGAGCTGGCAGCCGACGCGCGTGGACATGCTCCCCTTGGCGTTGCGTCAGGCTTTCAGCACCATGCTGGGGGGGCGACCCGGGCCGGTCAATCTGGACGTCCCGTTCAACGTATTCAAGGAGCGGGACGACGTCGAGATCCCAGACCCGAAGGAGTGGCGGCAGGGGATCAGCTCGCGCAGCGAGGGAGATCCGGAGGTGGTGTCGCGGGCCCTCGATCTTCTGCTAAGGGCGAAGCGCCCGCTGATCCTTGTGGGGCACGGCGTGGCCCTGTCGGAAGCCGGCGAAGAACTGACCGCCTTTGCCCGGCGGGCGCAGATCCCCGTTCTCTTCCTCCCAAACGCCTTCGGGACACTGGATATGACGGACCCGCTGGCGCTGGGTTTCATCGGGCGCAACGGGACCTACGCGTCGAACGAGGCCGCGCGGAGCTGCGATGTCCTCCTAGCTCTGGGCGTGCGGTTCGATGACCGCTCGAGCAGCTCATGGATCCCCGGGTATTCCTACAACATCCCCCCGACGAAGCTGGTCCACGTGGACATCGACGTGGAGGAGATCGGCCGGAACTATCCGGTCCACATTGGAATCGTGGCGGACGCGCGGGCCGTCCTGCGCCAGATGCTGGCAGTCCTGAGCGCCAAGCGGTTTGCGGGAGCAGGGGAGGAGCGCAAGGCATGGTTGGCAGACACGGCCAAGTGGCGAAACGAGTGGGAGGACTTCATCCGGCCCGGCTGGACGAGTGACGTGATGCCGATGCACCCCCAACGCGTCGTGGAGGCGCTGCGCAAGGTCATGCCGGATGATGGCATCATCCTCCCGGACTCGGGCATCCACCACAACTGGATCGTCCAGTTCTGGAAGGCGCGCCGGCCCCAAACCGTGCTGAACACCTGGGGCTTCGCCGCCATGGGGTTCGGCGTCTGCGGCGTCCTGGGCGCGAAGCTGGCGGCGCCGGACCGGCCATGCGTGGCGGTGTGCGGGGACGGCGGCTTCATGATGCGGCCCGACGTCCTGTGCACCGCGGTAGAGTACGACATCCCGGCGGTCTGGCTCATCTGGAACAATTTTGCGTATGGCGCCATCCGGGACATCCAGACCGGCCTCCTGGACAAAAGGGAGATTGCCACGAGCTTCGTGCGGCAGTCCACCGGCGAGTTCTACAACCCCGATTTCGTGGCATTGGCCCGAGCGTGTGGGGTCGAGGGCATCCGGGTGGAACGACCGACCGACTTGCCGGGGGCCATCGAGACAGCCCTCAAAGCGAATGCCCCCTTTGTCCTCGATGTTCATGTGAACCGGGACATACGGCCCCCTGGGATCGGGACTTGGGAGCTGCCGCCGTTGCCCTACGGCGAGCCGGTCTTCGGCAAACGGAAGGTGGTAAGGGGTTGAGTTCGGTCGGGATGGCCAGCCCGGTGGACTCGTGTGGGATCCTTCCGGATGGTGCAGCGGGCCGGCCCGCCAAAGGATAGGCGGTCTGACGGGCACATCAGTTCAGCAAGGAGACATGCATGCCTGGTGGTTACATGGGCAGATTCTTGCGGGTTGATCTGACGACACGGCGGGTCGCTGATGAGACGATCCCCGAGGCAACGCTCCGGGCGTACATCGGGGGAAGTGGGCTGGGGTCTCGAGTGCTCTTCGATGAGACCACCCGCACGACCGATCCTCTCGGACCGGAGAACCGGCTTCTGTTTCTCACCGGTCCCCTGACGGGCACAACGATCCCCACCTCGGGACGCCACGCGGTTGTGGCGAAATCTCCTCTCGGCATGTGGGGGGAGGCGGATTGCGGGGGGACCTTTGGATACGAGCTCAAGCGAGCGGGGATCGATGGGATCATCTTCGAGGGGCAGGCCGATCAGCCGGTGTACCTCCTGATCGCCGATGGTGCCGCATCCTTGGAGGATGCGAGGGAGCTGTGGGGCCGGGACACCTTCGAGACCCAGGACATCCTTCGTGCGCGCCATGGCGACCGGATGGTGGTGACCTGCATCGGGCCTGGCGGGGAGCGGCTGGCACCCATCGCCGCAATCTTGAATGATGGCCGCAACGCTCGCCCAGCCGCGCGCGGTGGCCTGGGGGCGGTCATGGGATCGAAACGGCTGAAGGCCATTGGCGTCACGGGCACCCGGCGCCCCGTGGTGGTCCACGATGACAAGCTGCGCCCCCTCGTCAGACAGATGACGTTGCACATCAAGGAGAAGACACAATCCTTGCGGGACTACGGGACGGCGGGCGGGGTCCTGCCCTCAGCGGCAATAGGCGACATGCCCATCCAGAACTGGAGGCGGGGTACGTGGCGGGAAGGAGTCGAAAAGCTCTCCGGCCAGGCGATGGCCGAGACCATCCTGACGGGCAGGTACTTCTGCAAAGCGTGCACCATCGGGTCGGGCCGGGAGATCGAGATCAAGGATGGACCCTACGCCGGTGTCAAAGGGGCGGGCCCGGAATACGAAACGCTTGCTGGTCTCGGCTCCATGTGTTTGGTGGACGATCTCAAGGCGGTCTCGAAGGCTAATGAACTCTGCAACCGCTATGGCATCGATACCATGTCCACCGGTGCAGTCATCGCCTTTGCGATCGAGGCGTTCGAGCGAGGCCTCCTCCGTCTGAGCGACGTTGACGGGTTGGACCTGTCCTGGGGGAATGCCGCAACCGTCATTGCGCTGGTGGAGAAGATTGGCAAGCGGGAAGGGGTCGGGGACCTCCTCGCCAATGGGGTCCGCTTCGTGGCAAAAAAGCTGGGGGGCGAGGCCTACAAGTTCGCCTTGGAGGTTAAGGGGCTCGAGCTGGCCTACCACGACCCCCGTTCCCTTTCTAGCCTGGCAGCTGCGTACGCCACCTACAGCCGGGGCGCGTGCCACCGGAGCTACAGCCATTACCTGGAGCGAAATACCTTGCCCGAGCTTGGCTTCGAGAAGCCCCTGGACCGGCACGCCACAGAGCGGAAAGGGATCGCCGCCGCCGTGATGCAGGACTACGGAGGGCTATACAACTCGCTCAAGCTCTGCCAGTTCATCATGCGGGGAGTTACCGTGCAGGAAGTGGTGGACTGCCTGAACTACGTCACGGGCTGGGACATGGATATCGGCGAGTTCATGCGGGCAGGCGAACGCGCGTCCAACCTGAAGCGGCTCTACAACGTTCGCTTGGGGATGAGCCGGAAGGACGACACCTTGCCTTACCGGATTCTCAACGAGGCCCTTCCGGATGGGGGCGCAGCCAACTATCTTCCGGACCTGGAGGCGATGCTGGACGAGTACTACGACTACCGGGGCTGGACAGGGGATGGAATCCCCACCCGGGCGAAGCTGGAGGCCTTGGGCCTGGGCACCGACGGGGCGAGCCTTGGCCTCTGAGTTGGCTGGTGGCCGGAGGAGCGTTCGAAAGCAGAAGCGAATTTTCGCCAGGGCACCGGTGGAACGTCGCTGATGCAGGGCAGATGGGCCATGCCCTGAGAATCATCAGCCGGAGAAGCGGCGGAAAGGAAAGAGTGATGAAAGCAATCGTCAAGACAGCTCCCGGGCCCGGCAACTTGGCTTACACGGACTTCAAGGACCCAGAGCTCCACCCCGGCCAGGTCGTGATCGAGGTCCAAGCCACGGGACTCTGCGGGACGGATCTCAGCCTCTACGACTGGGCGGAATCCATGGTGCGGCAGTTCAAGCCGAAACCTCCCATGGTTATGGGGCATGAGTTTGCCGGGGTCGTCTGCCAGGTTGGCCTGGGCGTGACCGGCCTGCGCGTCGGGGACCGGGTGACCGCGAACCCGATCATGTACTGCGGGCAGTGCTACTACTGCAAAACCGGCCGTCAGAGCATCTGCGACAACCGGCCCCAGCTGGGCCTGGGCCTGAACGGCTGCTTCGCCCGGTTCGTCGCCGTGCGCGAGGAGAATGTGCATCTCCTGCCGCCGGAGGCTTCCTTCGAGGCTGCCGCCATGAGCGAGGTCCTCTGCGTGGCCCTGCACGCGCTGGACCGGATTTCGGTGGGACCTGGCGACACGGTGGTGGTGGTCGGCCCGGGCCCTTTGGGGTTCCTGGTCCTGCTAGCGGCGCGTGCGGCCGGCGCCTCGCGGCTCGTCATGACCGGACTGAGGGTGGACGCCGACCGCCTGAAGGTCGCGACCTCGTTGGGTGCCCACACGATCGTCGTGGATGAGACCGATCCGGCGGAGGTGGTCCGGGAGATGACCCGCGGCCTGGGCGCGGACGTGGTCTTCGAATGCGCTGGGCATCCCAGCGGTGTTCCACAGGCGCTCAATCTCGTGCGGAAAGGGGGACGGATCGGCGTCCTGGGTCAGGGACATGGCGACTCGTCCTTCAGCACGGCCATCGTATGCTTCCGGGAGGTGGAGCTGATCGGGATCCGTGCTTACGACCCGAAGGTCTGGCATCGGAGTTACGATGTGCTGGCCCGCCGTCAGTTTCCTCTGGAGAGCCTCATTACGCACCGGTTGCCCCTGGAGGACGCGGCCCGCGGGGTTGAGCTGATGAAAAGCAAGCGGGGTCTAAAGATTATGTTCACACCCCACTGGGCCTGATCGTTTTCCCAGAAGGAGACGAGTGCCATGCCTCTGACCGTCGGTGCCTGCACGTACTCATGGTTATGGGATCTCCCGCTCCAGGAGGCGGTGCGCCGTATCGCGGATATGGGGTTCAAGTACTTCGAGTTGATGAGCGCGCCGCCGCACTGCTGGCCGCGCGATTGGTCGGCAGCCGACCGGACGGCCTTCCGGAGACTGTACGAGTCGCTCGGCCTGCACCTCTCGTCGGTCAATCCGACGTTCCTGGACCTGAACATGGCGAGCCCGAACCCAGGGATCAGGGAAGAGACGATCCGGCAGCTTCGGGAGACCATCCAGCTCGCCCACGACCTCGGAGCCGGCATTGTGGTGGCCGCGGGCGGCAGGAAGCACGTGCTCATCGCCCCCGATCAGTCCTACCTCTGGGGACTGGTGAAAGTAGGGCTCGAATCGCTGTTGCCGGATTGCGAGCGGCTGGGTGTGACCTTTGGCCTCGAGAACGGCTACAACGTGACTCACACCGCCGAGTTGATGGTCCAGATGTGCCGGGAGCTGTCCCACCCCAAGTTGAAGCTCGTCTATGACGTGGCCAACGCCACCATGGTGGAATCGCCGCTGGACGGACTGGAGATGGTGGCCAAGGATCTCGCCCTGCTGCATCTGTCGGATACCAACGACAAGGTGTGGGGGCACGACCGAATCGGCACCGGAGTCATTGATTTTGCCGCGGTGACCGAGAAGGTAAAGAAGATCGGCTACGTTGGTCCGACCATCATGGAGATCGTGGATCGGCGCAGGCCCGACGAGAGCAACCGGGTGAGCCTGGAGAAGCTCCGGGGACTGGGATGGACGACCTAGCCCGCTTCGAGGCGTCCCGAAACGGCCCCAGATGGCGGTGAGGCGAGATGAAAGCGACGGGCATCGCGATGCGCGGAGTCCGCTGGATCATCTTTGGCCAGAAGCGGAGGCGGGGGTGCGGCGACCTGGAGGGGACGGGCAGAGCAAGGGACGCAAATCGAGTCAAGGTGGGAGAAGAGACGGCCGGTTCTTCCAGGGAGGGGGCCCTCTGGAAAGGACACGAGCAATGAAGCTGAGCTATCTGTTCGCCACCGCCGATTGCAGGGCGAAGAAGGTCCTCGGACTGCGTGGGGATCTGGACCGAAGTTGCGCCCAGCTCGTGGCCTTCGGCTACGACGGGATCGAGTTGATGGTCCGAAATCCGAGGGAACTCGACCAGGCGGGCATGGCTCGGACGATTGCGCAGCACGGCCTCAGCGTGCCTGACATTGGAGCGCCATCGCTGCTCGGAGAAGACAAGCTCTCACTGACCGATCCAGATCCGGTGGCGCGGCAGGCCATCCGAAGGCGACTGCGGGACGTGATCGATTTGGCGGCGCGCTTCGGGGCCCAGGTTCATGTCGGGAGTCTGCGTGGGCGCCTGCCGGAGGGCACCCAGGCCCAGGAGGCCTTGGCCTGGTTGAAAGAGGGCCTCTTGGAGATCGCCGAATACGGACAACCCAAAGGGGTTCGGGTGTTACTGGAACCCCTGAATCACTTCGAAGCGAACGTCTTCCTCACGGTCTTGGAGGCTGTCGAGTTCCTCCGCTCGCTCAACCACCCGAACCTCGGCATTCTCCCTGACACCTTCCACATGAACATTGAGGAGCGCTGCTTGCCGGCCAGCCTCATGGCCGCCAAGGGGTACCTCACGCATGTTCATTTTGCCGATAGTAACCGCTGGTATCCGGGCGCGGGCCACCTGAATTTCCAGGAGGTGCTGGAAGCCTTGCGACTCATCGGATACGACGAGTTTATCACCATCGAGGTCAAGCAGGAGCCCAACCCCGAGACGGCGGCCCGCCGCGGTGCTCAGACGATCCGGGCGCTCCTGGACACTCTGTGACGGCCGGCAAGGAGGAGGTCATGCAGAAGATCGCCCTCCGCATCCCCAAGGGGCCAGATTTCAAGGCGCCGACCTCGGTCGCCATCCGCAGCGGAAACCTGCTGTTTGTCTCGGGCATGGCGGCCCACGCCCGGGAGGGAAAAGCCGTGGGGGTCGGGGATGCTGAGGCACAGACCCGGCAGGCCCTGGACAACCTCAAGGCCCTGGTGAAGCCGGTGGGCGGGACCCTGGATGACGTCGTCAAGCTGACCGTCTTCGTCCGGAACATTGCCGACCGGCCGAAGGTCAACAGAGTTGTGGGCGGAATACTTCGGCGAACCGTATCCGCTGGCAACCCTGGCGAAGGTGACGGGCCTCGCCGGGGCGGACTGGCTCGGGGAAACCTCAAACAAGGGGGTGCAGTATGAAACGGGTATGGGTGGCATTGACGCTCGGAGTCCTCATGGTCGCCTACGGCCTCGGCGGGGCCGTGACCACTGCCTGGGCGCAGCAGCCCAAGCCGATCAGGATCGGGGTGGACATCTCCCACCGGACAAACCCTTTCTGGGTCAACCTACAGAACGCCGCTGAGCAGGCTGGGAGGGATCTTGGCATCGAAGTGCGGGTCATGGATCACGAGCGGAGAATCGACAAGGAGATCGATGTGGTCCAGGGATTCATCGCGGCCAAAATGGACGGGCTCGTCGTGGGACCGGAGGAGAGTGCGGTGGGTCCGCGGATCCTGAAGATGGCTCAGGATGCCAACATCCCAATCGCGATCATTGATCGCTGGCCGGGGGTCCCGCCGAGTGGAAACTACATCACCTTCATGTCCGCAGATGATGTCATGGCTGGCTACGATATTGCCATGTCCCTCATCCGGGCAGGCTGCAAACGGATGGTCGCAGTCAACGGACCGCGGGGCGCTTCGAATCATGAGGACCGGGCCAAGGGCCGAAATAAAGCGCTGGCGGAGAACCCGGACGTCAAGCTCGTGGCTGAGGAGTGGGGTCCGAGTGTCCGCGCCGTTGCCGCGGACAAAGTGGAGTCTTTCCTGACCGCGTACCCCGGTCCAGGGTTCGACTGCGTCTGGAACTGTAACGATGACACCGCGGTGGGGAGTTGGAAGATCCTCTCGGACCGTGGTCTGCTCGGCAAGGTGAAGGTAGCCGGGATGGACCTCTTGCCTGAGGCGATCGAGCTCATCAAGAAGGGCACCTACGAGTTTTCCGCGGGAGGCCACTATTTGATGGGAGCCTTCTCGGTGGTGGTGATGCACGACTTCCTTCACGGGATTAAGCCGACCGAACCGATCATCAAGCTTAAGATGCTTGGGATCACGAAGGAGAATGTGCTGAAGTATGAAGAACAGTTTGTCAAGAACCCGCCTCCCATAAACTGGAGAGAGCGCTCGAGAGTGTACAACCCTCAAGCCAAGGCCTACTTTGAGATCTCGTTGAAGTAAACGGCGGCGTGGGCATTCGGGGGGGATGGGGAGGTTCAGGCATGCAGGGCCCATCTAAGATCGGCGGGGCGGTTGACAGTGACTTGGGGACCCTCCCCCCTTCCCCGAGACCTTTCGCCATCGAATCCGTCCGTACGCCAGGATCTACATCCCCATCTCGGCCTTCGTGTTCACCTTCGTTGTCTTCGGGGTGCTGGAGCCGGCACGTTTCCTCACCCTGGGTAACGGCGCCGTCGTTCTTTCCCAGTCCGCGGTCCTGTGCGTTGTAGGATTCGGGATGACCTTCGTAATCATGGCCGGCGGAATCGATCTCTCGGTAGGGTCCGTCGTGGCCCTCACCGGGATCATCGGCAGCAGCGTCGGCCGGGACTATGGCGCGCCGGCGGGCCTGGCCGCGGGACTGCTCACCGGCCTCGCCTGTGGCTTCACCAACGGCCTCGTGTTCAGCAAGCTGAAGATCCCCTCCTTCATCACGACCCTGGGCATGTTGACCGTGGCGCGTGGGGCGGCATACGTTTACTCGCAGGGTGAGTCCTTTGTGGTGTACCAACTGCCCGTCTTCCGGGAGATCGGGGTATTTCCTGGGATCGTGTACGTGACGCTTGGCTTCTTCGGAATCTGCCACTTCCTGCTGAACCAAACGCGGTTTGGTCGACACTGTCAGGTCATTGGCGGCGATGAGCGGGTGGCTATCCTCACGGGTGTTCGCCTCGATCGTGTCAAGATCCTGATGTTCTCGCTCTGCGGGTTCATGGCAGGCGTGGGTGGTCTCCTGCTGGCATCCCGCGTCGGGGCTGCCACGCCCCAACTCGCGGTGGGGCTGGAACTCGACATCATCTCGGCGGTCGTCCTGGGCGGGACGCCGCTCACGGGTGGGATTGGCAACGTCCACAACACCATCCTGGGCGCTCTCATCATGAGCATGTTGTCGAATGGCTTGATCATCATGGGGATCAAGAGCGACATCCAGTTGATGATCAAGGGCGTGGTCCTGATCCTGGCCGTATTCCTCTCCCTGGAACGGGAGAAGATTGGGATCATCAAGTGAGCACATTGGCAGAGGATTCCAAGACACTGGGGGCCGGTGCTGCGGCTCCATTGGTCAGGATGCGTGGGATCTCCAAGGCCTTCGGCGCGGTCCAGGCACTCAGGCGCGTGGATCTCGAGGTCTGGCCGGCCGAGGTGGTGGGTCTGGTCGGGGACAATGCGGCGGGGAAATCCACCCTGATGAAGATCCTGTACGGCATTTATACCCCGGACGAAGGTGAGATCCTCGTTGAAAGCAAGGCGGTCGTCTTTCACACCGCTCACGACGCCCGGGCTCATGGGATCGAGATGGTTTATCAGGACTTGGCCCTGGTGGACAACCTCGATATTGCGGCGAATGTCTTCGTTGGAAGGGAACTTACCCGGCGCTTCCTGGGCGTAGTGGAGATCCTCGACAAGCGGCGGATGGAGCGGGCGGCCGGCCAGGTAGTCCAGACCCTCGATCCGGATCTGGGGCCAGTGCGGCGGAAAGTAAGGATTCTCTCGGGGGGGCAACGGCAGACGGTCGCCATCGCCCGCAGCCTGTGCTTTGAACCGAAAGTCGTGATCATGGATGAGCCCACGGCCAGCCTCTCGCTGGAGAAGATCCACCGGCTCCTTGAGCTGATCCAGCGGCTGAAAGCGCGCGGGCTCGCCATCATTCTGATTAGCCACCGAGTGGAAGATATCTTCACGGTCGGCGACCGCGTTGTTGTCCTGAAGCGCGGCGAGGTGGTGGGCGGGCGGCACATCCGTGACACCTCCGTAGAGGAGGTTGCGCAGCTCATGGTGGCCGGTTCGCCCCAGCGTGCGATGAGAGCGGAGGGGGTCCACGGGACCCGGGGCTGAACACCGTGCCGGCGGGAGGGCGGCCCCAACCGGACTTGATGTCGCGCAACGCCCGGGAGGGAGAGATGAGGATCGCCGGACACACGATGGGGACACCGGAGCGCTCCCTCCCTGAGGCCATCGATCTCTTTGCCCGGCTGGGCATGGAAGGGATCGAGGCGATCTGCCATGACGAGTACCGGAGCGCGATCCGCACAGATGTCTCCGCCGCTGGGCTGCGGGAGCTGCGGCGGCGCGCCGAGAGGCAGGGGCTTACGTTCGCAGCCGTCACGCCCTATGCGACGGATCTGAACTCTCCTGACCCGCAGGTGGCGGCTGTCCACCGAGCGCTCTTGCTCCGAGCCATCGAAATTGCCCATGCGCTCGGGGCAAGGTGCGTGCGGACGTATGCCGGCCGGGAGACGGGCGGACCCGGGCGGTCAGACCGTCTTCGCCGCCTGGTGGATGCCGTGCGCGGGCCGGCTGAGGTGGCGGCGACGGCCGGCGTGCGCCTGGGATTCGAGAACCATTTCAACAGCCTCGGGGACAGCGCGAAAGGGACGGTGGAGGTGGTCCAGGCGGTGAACCATCGGGCCGTCGGGATCGTCTACGACCAGGGAAACTTGACGATGCTGGGGGCTGAAGACTACCGGGAGGCGATCCCCCTGCAGGCACCGTACCTCATCCACGTCCACGTCAAGGATCTGCGCTTCAAAGATACGGCGCCCGAGACGACGTCTGGGGCGGTCGAGGCGCTTCCCGCCGACGCCAAGCCGACGATCTCCCTGCCAGTCGGTGAAGGAATCCTCCCCTGGCGCGAGATCGTCACCGAGCTCAAGCGCACCGGGTATGACGGGTGGCTGTCCATCGAGTACGAGCGACGCTGGTATCCGGACCTGCTCCCGCCGGCCGAGATCGGCATGAAGGCCGGCGCCGACCTGGTGCGGCGGATCCTGAGGGAGTTGGGCTGAGGCGAGGCGACAAGGGATCAACGGCCCGTGGTGGGGAATGCGTGAGGGGAGAGAGGAGTTCCGGTGGCGCGCGTGCTGGTGACAGGCGGCGCTGGATTCCTGGGGGCACACGTGGAGGGCCTGGCCCGCGAGATTGGTGTTGACCCCACAGGATTGGTCGAGACGATTCGGGGCCACAACGAGTTTGCCCGCACCGGAGTCGACACCGACTTCGGCAAAGGGAGCAACCCGTACAACTGCGCGACCGGTGATCCCGAGCATTCGCCGAACCCGTGTCTCTGGCCAATCAAAAAGCCATCATACTGTGCGGCCGCGGTGCTCCCCACGCCGCTGGGGACGAGTCCCGGCTTGCGGACGAACGTTCACGCCTAGTTGCTCGACGGCTCCGGCCGGCCGATCGCGGGTCTGTACGCGTGCGGGAACGACATGCATTCCATCATGGGTGGGGGGTACCCCGGGGTTGGGGCGCAACTGGGACTCGCCATGACCTTAGGGTATCTGGTGGTGATGCATGCGGCGGGAGCTGAGCGGGCGACGAAATCTGCCGTCGGCGGAGTTCAGGGTGTCCACGCTAGGTGGTACGGAAAGGAATGGATACTGACGTAATCATCCCCGGCGGTGGGACCCACCGCTCTGCGGGCCCGTGCTGGCGGGGATTGGGCGTACGCTGATGTGCGGCAGCATGTTGTTGTCTGGGCACCGTTGTTCGACCCAGCGCAGGAACAATCTCTTCGTCAAGTGAAACCCGGGGCGAGCCCTTCCACGTACGAGGGCTCTTGCGCCCTGATCTCGTTCAGAGCATTCGCGTTCCCAAGCGGGTCGTCGTGGGTCTCTGTGGAGGAATATCAATGCACATCAATTGGGTCATCCTCGGTGCCGGCGACATCGCCACCAACCAGTTCCTCCCTGCCCTGAAATCCCTCGAGTCGTGCAGCGTGCTGGCGGTGATCGACAAGAACCTCAAGGCCGCCGAGGATCTTGCCCGGCAGTGTGGCGCCCCCTACGCCCTAACAGAGGCCGAGGAGATCCATCGGCTCCGCGAGGCCAACGCCGTATACGTGGCAACTTGGCCGGTCTCGCATTGCGAGCATACCGTCCTGGCAGCTGAAGCTGGCAAGCACGTCTTGTGCGAAAAGCCTATGGCCGTGACTCTTGCCGAGTGCGACCGGATGATTCAGGCGTGTCGAACGGCAAAGGTACGCCTGATGATCGGCAACAGCATGCGGTTTCACGTCGCCCACCAGCGGGTACGACAGCTCATGGCGGAAGGCGCCATCGGGAAAGTGGTGCTGGCCAAGGTGGATTATCTCACCTCTTTCCGTCTCCGGCAAGGCGAGCACTTCCGCGCGTCCCAGTTCCGCCTGACCTGGAGCCGGGGCGGGGGTGGCGCCGTCATGGACATAGGGATCCATGGCATCGACCTGCTGCGCTATGTCTTGGCCGACGAGGTGGAAGCCGTCGGGTCCTTTCAGGATCATCTGGTGTACGACTGTGAGGCCGACGATACCGCGGTCATTCATCTCCGCTTCCGCAGCGGCGCCCTGGCCACAATCACTCTGAGCTGCGGTATTCCCTACGGGCGTAACAGTGTAGAGCTGTACAGCGAACACGGAGCGATAATTTCGGAGCGGTCCATGGGCCGGGTCCCCGACGCAGTCCAGGTGCGCGTGTTCAAGGATGGCACGTGGTCCGAGTACACCGCGCCCCACGCGGATTCATTCCGGACCGAGATCGAGGAATTCGTGTACGCCGTCGCTCGTGGCGTCGAGCCGTCTGTGCCCGGCAGCGAGGGACGCAAAGACCTGGCAGTGGCCCTGGCCGCCTATCGGTCCCTGCAGGAGCGGCGGCTGGTCTGGGTGGACGAGGGACCGAGTTAGCGGGACGGGGAACAGGGGGTCCGAATCGACTCAGAGACCTCCGGCTTCATTGCAAGGAGGATGCGCTTCGTTGGTGGGAGGGGTGCACGACCCCAGAACAGGGGACGCGGGGGCGCGAAGATCGTGGTGGACGAGACCGATCCGGCAGAGGCGGTCCGGGACCTGGCCCGGGGCCTGGGCGCTGACGTGGTCTTCGAGTGCGCCGGGCATCCCCAGGGCGTTCCGCAGGCGCTCAATTTGGTGCGGAAGGGGGGTCGGATCGGCGTCCTGGGCCAGGGACACTCAGACTCGTCCTTTAACACGGCTACCCTCTCGTACCGGGAGGTGGAGCTGATTGGGGTCCGCGCCTACGATCCAAAGACCTGGCATCGGAGTTACGACGTTCTGGAGAGCCAGCAGTTCCCCCTGGAGAGCCTCATTACGCACCGGCTCCCGCTGGAGGAGGCGGCGCACGGGATCGAGCTGATGAAGAGTAAGCAAGGTCTCAAGGTCATGTTCACACCCAACTGGGCCTGATCACTGTTGGAAGGAGGATAGACCATGCCATTGACCGTCGGTGCCTGCACGTACTCGTGGCTGTGGGATTCCCCGCTGCAAGACGCGGTTCAGCGCATCGCCGATATGGGGTTCCATTACTTCGAGCTGATGAGCCATTTTCCTCACTGCTGGCCGCGAGACTGGTCCACCGCTGACCGCGCGGCTTTTCGTAGGCTGTACGAATTGCGAGGTCTGCGGCTCACTTCGGTGAACCCGACCTTCCTGGACCTGAACCTGGCGAGCCCGAACCCAGGGATCCGGGACGAGACGATCCGGCAGCTTCGGGAGACCATCCAGCTCGCCCACGACCTCGGAGCCGGCATCGTGGTGGCCCCCGGCGGCCGGAAGCACGTGCTCATCGCCCCAGACCCATCCTATGTCCACGGCCTCGTCAGGGCGGCGTTGGAGTTGCTCCTCCCGGACTGCGAGCGGCTGGGCGTCACCTTCGGCCTCGAGAACGGCTACAACGTGACTCACACCGCCGAGTTGATGGTCCAGATGTGCAAGGAACTCTCCCACCCGAAGCTGAAGCTCGTCTACGACGTGGCCAACGCGACCACGGTGGAATCCCCGCTGGACGGCTTGGAGCTGGTGGCAAGGGACATGGCGCTGCTCCACCTCTCGGACACTGATGACAAGGTGTGGGGGCACAACCGGATCGGCACCGGGGTGATCGACTTCGCCGCGGTGACCGACAAGGTGAAGAAGATCGGCTACACCGGCCCGACCATCATGGAGATCGTAGATCGGCGCACGCCCGACGAGAGCAACCGGGTCAGCCTGCAGCGCCTGCAGGCCTTGGGCTGGACGACGTAGCAGGCTGCTGAAAAAGACCCATCTGCGGCCGACCCAGCTCAGCTGGGTACCCTCGCCTCGCGCGCCGCCTTGCATCTGGACCTTTTTGAGCAGCCTGGGCGAAGCGGTCCTGGCGCCGGACGCATCGACCGTGGGGCCTGGAGCTGGGGGCGGGCCGCGCGGAGGCGGAGATGAAGATCGCCGGACACACGATGGGGACACCGGAGCGCTCCCTCCCTGAGGCCATCGATCTCTTTGCCCGGCTGGGCATGGAAGGGATCGAGGCGATCTGCCATGACGAGTACCGGAGCGCGATCCGCACAGATGTCTCCGCCGCTGGGCTGCGGGAGCTGCGGCGGCGCGCCGAGAGGCAGGGGCTTACGTTCGCAGCCGTCACGCCCTATGCGACGGATCTGAACTCTCCTGACCCGCAGGTGGCGGCTGTCCACCGAGCGCTCTTGCTCCGAGCCATCGAAATTGCCCATGCGCTCGGGGCAAGGTGCGTGCGGACGTATGCCGGCCGGGAGACGGGCGGACCCGGGCGGTCAGACCGTCTTCGCCGCCTGGTGGATGCCGTGCGCGGGCCGGCTGAGGTGGCGGCGACGGCCGGCGTGCGCCTGGGATTCGAGAACCATTTCAACAGCCTCGGGGACAGCGCGAAAGGGACGGTGGAGGTGGTCCAGGCGGTGAACCATCGGGCCGTCGGGATCGTCTACGACCAGGGAAACTTGACGATGCTGGGGGCTGAAGACTACCGGGAGGCGATCCCCCTGCAGGCACCGTACCTCATCCACGTCCACGTCAAGGATCTGCGCTTCAAAGATACGGCGCCCGAGACGACGTCTGGGGCGGTCGAGGCGCTTCCCGCCGACGCCAAGCCGACGATCTCCCTGCCAGTCGGTGAAGGAATCCTCCCCTGGCGCGAGATCGTCACCGAGCTCAAGCGCACCGGGTATGACGGGTGGCTGTCCATCGAGTACGAGCGACGCTGGTATCCGGACCTGCTCCCGCCGGCCGAGATCGGCATGAAGGCCGGCGCCGAGGCCGTGCGGCGCATCCTCGAGGATCTGGGTTGACGGGGAGCAGGGGAGAAGGGGGGTAGCAATGGCACGCGTGCTCGTGACGGGCGGCGCTGGTTGGCTCGGCGCGGCGGTCGTGCGGCGCCTGGCGGCGCGGGGCGATGCGGTGGTGGTCCTGGACAACTTCCAAGCGGGCGCCTCGGCGAACCTGGACCGGCTCGGCTCCACCGTGCATCTCATCTCGGGGGACATCACCGACCTGAGCGGGTTGCTCCTCCTCATTAAGGAGCACCGGATCCAGCGTATCGTCCATGCCGCAGCCATTGTCAGCGTGATCTCCTCCCTGGCGGCACCGAGTCACGTAACCCGCGTGAACATCGAGGGCACGCTCAACGTCCTGGAGGCCATGCGGCTCTTCGATGTGGAGAGAACCGTCCATATCTCCTCGGAAGAAACCTACGGGGATTTCCGTTACGAGCCGGCCGACGAGGACCACCCCCTGAGCCCCACCGCCCCCTACGGCATCACCAAGGTTGCCTCGGAGCACCTGGGACGATTCTACCGAGTGCAGCACAAAACGGATTTCATCAATGTCCGAACCTCCTGGGTGTACGGCCCGGGTTTCCCCCGCCTGCGGATCCCGCGCACGTTGATCGAGGCGGCGCTGGCGAAGCGACCGCTGCATCTGCCGCGCGGAGGAGACGCTCGCATTGATCACACCTACCTGGACGACTGCGTGAATGGCATCCTCCTGGCCCTGGACCATCCTTCGCACCCGTACGACGCCTATAACATCGCCAGTGGCCAGAGCTGGAGCACGGCAGAGATGGTGGCCATGGTGCGCGAGCTGATCCCGGGGGCCGATCTCACGGTGGGGCCGGGTCCCCACTGGTTCACCGACCACATGGTGGCGCCCAAGAAAGGGGCGTTGGACATCACCCGGGCCCGGGCGGTCCTGGGGTATCAGCCGAAGTACGACCTCCGGCAAGGCTTGGCGGCCTACATCGAGTGGTATCGCCGCGGGCAGCCGGCCGCTGGCCTATAAGGCCAGGGGTGCAAAGTGGAGACGCGGAAGCGGCGGGGGCTGTCGGGACATGGCGACCGTGCGGAACAATCGGTCCATCCACGCAACGGCCTGGTCGGTCGGGGGGCCGCCCGAGGTCAATCCCATGGGAGGCCATGAGGGATGAGCGTCCTGGTGACAGGAAGCATGGGGCACGTGGGTTATATGACGGCGATGGCCTGCACAGAGGCGGGGCTGGATGTGGTTGCCCACTATCACTCCACGTACAACAGGAGCTGGGCGCAGGCGGCCGGGCCGCGGGTGACGTGGGTGAAGGGCGATATAGCGGACTTCGCGCACCTCTTGGAGGTTGCTGAAAACCATGGGGTTGAGGGCGCGATCCACTCCGCCGCGCTCCCCAACGACACCGTCTGCCGCCCGGTGCCGGTCCACTCTCTGACCGTGAACGTCGTCAGCCTCCAGAACCTGTTGGAGCTGGCCCGCCAGCGGAAGTGGCGCCGTGTCGTGTACGTCAGCACGGGCGCAGTGTATCAGGCCTCGGACCCACACGGGTTCATCCGAGAGACCGATCCGGCCACGCCGGGAAACGTGTACGGCACGACCAAGCACATGGGCGAACTGCTGGTGAACATGTACCAGAAAACGTACGGGGTCAGCGCCTGCACCGTCCGCGTCTCGTGGGTGTGGGGCCCCCCCCTGATCCCGGCCGGCCTTGACGGCCCTCGAGGCCCGATCCCCTACTTCCTGATCCGTGCCGTCCGGGGCGAGAAGGTCCACGAGCCGAGCGGAGGGGAGTTCATAGCCAACTTCACCTACGTCAAGGACGTGGCCCATGCGCTCCTCTTGGCCTATCGCAAGGAGTCTCTGCCCAGTAGCCTCTATAACGTGAGCAACGGCGAGCACTACTCGGTAGCCAAGATCGTCGAGACCATCCGGCGGGTGATCCCGGGCGCCGAGGTGTCCGTCGGCCCCGGGATGAAGCCCTGGATCGATTACACGGTGTTGCGGGGTTCCTTCGACCTCACCCGGGTCCGGACGGAGCTGGGATTCGAGGTGCAGTATCCGCTGGAGAAAGCCATCGCCGATTACGCCGGGTGGCTGAAGGCGAACCTCCCCCACTGATCTCAGGAGGGAGAAAGCAACGGGGAGGTTAGTCCGGCTTTGCAGCCGGCATTTGAGAGTTACTCATGAGTGCCATCGAAGTTCGGATGTTGATCAACGGGGAATGGCGCGCAGGGACTGTTCCCTTCGAAGATCGTGACCCGTACCGCGACGAGTTGATAGCCCTGGCCCCCACCGCCTCCCCGGAGGACTTGGATCTCGCCCTCGACGCCGCCGTCGAGGCGTTCCCCCGTGTGGCGCGCTTGCCGAGTTTCGAGCGGCAGGCCATTCTGCAGCGGGCGGCTGAGTTGGTCCAGGGTCGAAAGGCCGACCTCGCCAGGACGATCGCCCGGGAGACCGGAAAGGCGTTGAAGGACAGCCTCGGCGAGATCGAGCGGTCGGTGGACACGCTCCGGATTTCGGGCGAGGAGGCCAAGCGGATCCAGGGCTTCCATGTCCCGCTGGACGGCGTCCCCATGGGGGAGGGCAAGATCGCCCTGATGCTGCGATTCCCGGTCGGCGTCGTGGCGGCGATCACGCCCTTTAATGCGCCGTTCAACCTCATGTGCCACAAGGTTGGCCCGGCGTTCGCGGCCGGCAACACGGTGGTGCTGAAACCGCCCCACCAAGCCCCGCTGATCGGGATGCAGCTTGGCGAGGTGATGCAGGAAGCCGGGTTCCCGGCGGGGGCGCTCAACATCGTCTACGGGGCGGGAAACGTCGGCGAGCGGCTGATCACTGACCTGCGGGTGGACTTCGTCACCTTCACCGGGAGCAACCGGGCCGGCGAGGCGATCAGGGCGCGATCCGGTTTGAAGCGACTGGCGCTCGAACTCGGCGGGGACGGCCCGACCATCGTCCATGGGGATGCAGACGTCCGGACGGCGGCCATCACCTGTTCCCGCAACGCCTTCCGCCTCGCCGGGCAGAGCTGCACCTCGGTCCAACGCGTCTACGTCCAGGAGGCCGTCGTAGACCAGTTCTTGGACGAGGTGCTGGCCTTCGTCCCCACGCTGAACGTAGGGGATCCCCTGGATCCCCGGACGGACATCGGCACCCTGGTGGACCAGGCAGCGGCCTCCCGCGTGGAGAGCTGGGTGCGGGAGGCGGAGGCGCAAGGGGCCAGGGTGCTCTGCGGCGGGGCTCGGCAGGGCGCCCAGATGGCGCCGACGGTAGTCACGAACGTCACACCGCAGATGAAGATCGTCTGCCAGGAGGTCTTCGGCCCGGTGGTTGTCGTGGTGCCGTACCGGGACCTGACGGAGGCCATCCGGCAGGTCAACGAGTCCCGCTACGGGCTGCAGTGCGGGGTGTACAGCAGTTCGCTGGAGGTGGCTTTCCGGGCCATCCGGGAGATCCGGGCGGGCGGGATCATCATCAACGGCACCTCGACCTGGCGGATCGACCAGATGCCGTACGGCGGGGTCAAGCAGAGCGGAATCGGTCGGGAGGGTCCCCGCTACGCCGTCGAGGAGATGACCGAGCAACGCCTGGTGGTCTTCAACCTGTGAGGGGGAGATGGGAGGACACATGTCGCGCGTCCTGGTGACGGGTGGCGCGGGGTTTCTCGGGTCCCACCTGGTCCGGGCCCTGGCCGTGCGGGGCGACCGGGTAGTGGCTTTTGATAACTTTCTCACTGCCAACCCGGCCAACCTGGAGGATCTCCGGGATCGGGTAGAGGTCGTGAGCGGAGACATCACAGACTTGAGTCACATCCTCCGGGTAGTGAAGGAGCATCGGATCGATCGAATCATCCATGCCGCGGCGATCTCCAGTGCACTCCCGGCGATCGCCAAGCCGGCCCTTACGGTGCGGGTGAACGTCGAGGGGACGATCAACGTCCTGGAGGCGATGCGATTGTTCGAGATCCAGCGCTGCCTCCATATCAGCTCGGAGGAGACCTATGGCAACTTCGAGCGGGAGCCGGCCGACGAAGAGCATCCGCAGAACCCGTTCGCCCCCTACGCGGTGACGAAGATGGCGGCCGAGCGTCTGGGCCGGGGCTACCGGCAGATCTTCGGCCTCGACGTGATCTCCATTCGGACCTCCTGGGTCTACGGGGCGGGACTGCCGCGGACTCGTCCCCCGAAGTCATTCATTGAGAATGCGCTGGCCGGCCGGCCAACCACGCTGCCGGTGGGGGGGACCACCGGGTGGACCACACCTACATCCGGGACTTCGTGGACGGTGCACTGGGAGCCTTCGACCTCCCGACTCACCGACACGATGTCTACAACATCGCCAGCGGTCGGGCCTGCACGATGCGGGAGATGGCCCAGGTCGTTCGAGAGCTGATCCCGGGGGCGGAGATCACCGTCGGGGGAGGTCTCCTGGAATGGCAGCCGGGGAGCACGATGCCGGTGAAGGGAGCCCTGGATGTGACGCGCGCGAAGGAGGCGTTCGGCTACCAGCCGAAATACGACCTCAAGGCCGGCCTGGCCGAATACATCGCGTGGTTCCGCCGGGGCAAGCCGGCGATGGAAATCTGAACACGGGGGGTGCCGATGACAGAGCCCACGAAACCCAAGGCGAGGATCCTGCGCGTGGAGGAGGCGTTCTGGGAGCAGCCGCCGGGACACTTCGAGGCGTTCTCGAAGATGCTGGTGCATCCGACCAACGCCGACACGCGGTACTTCGACTTCCGGATCTCCAGCTATCAGCCGAAGGGCTACGCCGAGGTCCACGTCCACGAGATCGCGGAGAACGTCTACTACATCCTGCAGGGCAAGGGGATCGTGGAGCTGGACGGGGAGAGGCACCTGGTGGAACCACACATGGTCATCCACATTCCTCCGGGCGTCCGGCACGGGATCTTCAATACCGGGTTGGAAGATCTCGTCTTTATCGTGGTCGCGTCCCCGCCCGGCGACATGCCCGAGGTCCGGCCGAGCCGGGGGGCGCAGCCGTGAGCGTTCACATGTGCGACCTGGCAGAGTTCGCCCCACAGTTGCCCGCCCTAAGAGGGATGGCTGTGCAGATACGGCCGCCTGATACCGGAGGGCTCCATGGCTGAGGGCCTGGTCTTACAGCTCGAAGGCATCAGCAAGCAGTTCCCGGGGGTCAGGGCGTTGGACGATGTCAGCTTCGACCTCCGGCACGGTGAAGTCCACATGCTGGTTGGGGAGAACGGGGCAGGCAAGTCTACCCTGATGAAGGTCCTGGCCGGGGCCTACGGGCATGACGCGGGTCGTATTGTCATCAACGGCCAGCCAGCCGACATCCGAAATCCGGCTCAGGCCCTGGCCCTGGGCGTCAGCGTGATCTACCAGGAGTTCAATCTGGTGCCGTACCTCAGCGTGGCCCAGAATATCTTCCTGGGGCGAGAGCCAAGGCACCCCAAGATCCCCGGCCTTATCGACCACACTCGGATGAAAGCCGAGGCCCAGGCGCTCCTCGAATCCCTCGGGGTGGACGTCGATCCGCAGGCGATGGTCCACGACCTGGGGGTGGCTCAGCAGCAAATGGTAGAGGTGGCCAAGGCGCTCTCGGTGAACGCCCAGATTGTCGTTATGGACGAGCCCACGTCTGCCCTGACGACCCGAGAGATCGTCCAGCTCTTCGCCGCCATTCGACGTCTGACGACCCGCGGGGTCGGCGTGATCTACATCTCCCACCGCCTGGAAGAAGTATTCGAGATCGGGGATCGGATTACGGTCCTCCGGGATGGGAAGTGGATCACCACGCTGAACGTCCAGGACGCTACCATGGACGGCGTCATCCAGGCGATGGTGGGTCGCGCCATCGACCGGCTGTTCCCCCGCGACTTCGCGATCGAGAAGGGGGAGGTGGCCGTGGCGGTCCACAACCTTCACCGGCACGGTGTCCTGCAGGATATCACCATGACGGTTCGGTGCGGAGAGATCGTGGGGCTGGCGGGACTGGTGGGGGCGGGCCGGACCGAGCTGGCCCGGGTGATCTTCGGTGCGGATCCCTACGACGAGGGGGAGGTGGAGATTTTCGGGCGGACGGTCCGTGGATCCCCGACAGAGCGTGTCGCCATCGGCGTTGGCCTTCTCCCGGAGGATCGGAAGCGGGAAGGCCTCGCCCTCATTCTGCCCTTGCGGGAGAACGTTGTGGTGGCGAGCCTCCGTCGTCTCTTCCCGTCAGGGATCATCCGGCGCGCCAAGGAGGACGCCGTGGTGACGGATTTCGTGAAGTCGCTGGACATCGCCACTCCCTCCATCAATCGGATGACGAAATTCCTGAGCGGTGGGACCCAGCAAAAGGTCGTTCTGGCGAAATGGCTGTGCACCCAGTCCCGGTTCCTGATCTTCGACGAGCCGACCCGGGGGATCGACGTCGGCGCCAAGGCCGAGATCCACCAACTCATGAACGAGCTGGTGAAGCACGGGGCCGCGATCCTGATGATCTCGTCGGAACTTCCCGAAGTCCTGAATATGAGCGACCGGATCTACGTCATGCACAAGGGCCGCATCACCAAGGAGTTGAGCCGGGAGGAGGCGAACCAGGAGACCATCCTCCGGCATGCGATGGGAGTCACACCATGAGCGAGACCGCGTGGGGGACGTGGGCACGGCGTGTAGGGATGGCCCCGGGGGCTGTGTACGCGCTCGTCGTACTCAGCCTCACCTTTACCCTGTTCACGACCCAATTCCTGACGCTGCGCAATCTCACCAACGTTGGCATGCAGGGATCCGTCCTGATCATCGTCGCCTTGGGAATGACTCTCATCATTCTCTCGGAAGGGATCGACCTTTCGCTGGGGCCGGTCATGGGCCTTGCGGGCGTGGTCCTGGCCCTGGCCGTGAAGCAGCAAGTGGGGCTGCCCTTGGCGATCGTGGCGGCTATTGTCGTCGGCGGATGCTTCGGGCTCCTGAACGGGGTGTTGATCGCCCGCCTCGGACTGCCCCCGTTCGTGGTCACGCTGGGCACCTTCGGTATGGCCCAGGGGCTCGCCCTTGTCCTGACCCAAGGCTCGTCCATTCCGGGCCTGGGCCCAGCAGTCCAGTACTTCAACGATGGGCGGATTCTGGGGGTCCAGGTCCCGATCATCATGACGGCGGTCGCGTTTCTGGTGGTGTACGTCATCCTGTACTACACGAAGTTTGGGACCTACGTCTTTGCGCTCGGAGGAAATCAGGAGGCGCTGGCCCTGGCCGGGGTGCGCACGCGCCTCTACAAGACGGGGGTATACGTGCTGGGAGGGGGCCTGGCTGGCGTCGCCGCCCTGGTCATGACCGCCCGGATGAACGCGGCTCATCCCACCGTCGGTGTAGGGTTGGAATTCGATGCCATTGCCTCAGTGATCCTGGGCGGCACCTCCTTCGAGCGCGGTAAGGGTTGGCTCGGAGGGACGATCTTCGGGGCACTGGCCGTTAGCGTGCTGCGCAACGGTCTGAACCTCATCGGTCTCAGTACGTCTTGGCAGGTCTCCATGGTGGGGATGGTGATCATCCTCGCCATTGTAGTGGACTCACTGCGGGGGATCTGACATGTCACACTTCTGGTTGCATTCGCTTTCGCGGCTGGCGATGATCATCGTGCTCTTGGTGGCACTGTCCCTCGTGAGCCCGTCCTTCCTATCGCTCCAGAACCTGAGCAATATCGTCCGGCAGGCCTCCCTCCTGTTCCTCCTTGCCTCGGGCCTCACGGTCGTCATCCTGACCGCGGGCATTGATTTGTCCATCGGATCGGTTCTTGCGCTCTCGGGCAGCGTGGCTGCCAACTTCATCCAGCAGGGATGGATCTGGTCGGGAAGCCTCATCGGGCTAGTGATCGGGGCCGGGTGTGGTCTGTTGAACGGGCTCATGGTTGCCCTGGTCGGTCTTCCACCCTTCATTGCCACCTACGGCATGCTCTGGGTCGCCGAGGGGTTCGCACAGGTGTTCATGAAGGGCGAGATCATCTCCGGCTTTCCCAGAGGCTTCCGGTTCCTGGGCGCCGGATATGTCACCGGGATCCCGGTTCCGATTCTGGTGATGATCGTGGTCCTCGTGGTCTCCATCTTCTTTCTTCGCCGGACGAATTTCGGCCGGCACGTGTACATCATCGGGGCGAACCGCGAGGCGGCCCGGCTCTCCGGGATCAGTATTCGCGGAAACCTGCTGCTGGTGTATTCCCTCAGCGGCCTGATCTCGGCGTTCGCCGGATTGGTCTACGTGTCACGCATCAACGCCGTGGAGTCCACCATCGGGGAGCCCTTGCTTTTACCTGCCATCGCTGCGGTGTGTATCGGTGGTACTTCGCTCTTTGGCGGCGAGGGCGGGATCGGTGGCACTATGGTGGGAGCCCTGATCATGACCCTGGTGACCAATGGGATGAACCTGCTGAACGTTTCTCCGTATTGGCAGTCCTTCGTCATGGGAGCGATCGTGGTGCTCGCCGTGGCCCTCGACCAACTCGGATCCGCAAAGATGAAGGGAGCCTGAAGATGATGCCAGTGGCCGCATTCGAAAGGAGGTGAAGTCCGGACAGAGGAACCAGTATAAATTAATGGAGCGCTCAGTGCAGCTCGAGTTAGGAGGAGATGTTATGGTAACGCGGAGAGGCTTTCTCAAGACGGCGGCGGCCGTGGCCGGGGTCGGTGCGGTCCAGCAGATGGCTTGGCCGACGGGGGCCTGGGCCCAGAAGAAGCGCTATCGGATCGTGTTCCACAGCAAGAACGTGGTCAACCCGTCGTATGCCGCCGCCCGGGCGGGGGCCAAGATGTCGCTGGACCGGTGGAAGGATGAGATCGAGCTGATCTACGTGGCCCCGACGAAGCCGGACAACATCGAGGAGCAGATCCGGATCATGGAGGACTGGATCACCAAGAAGCCGGATGCCATGATTTTCGTGCCGGTGGACTATGTGGCCCTGGTCCCCTCGGTGCAGAAGGCGGTCGATGCCGGCATTCCCATCATCACGTGGCAGAACCGGATGGCGGCGGGAAAGGTCGAGACCTTCGTCGGTTGCGACGATGAGCAACTCGCCTACGATATTGCCAAGTACGCCTTCAAGGCGGTGGGGAACAAGGGCAAGGTGATCATCCTGGACGGCGTGCCGGGGGCCATCACCGCCCAGGATCGACACCGTGGATGGTTGCGCTCTCTCCGGGACAGCAAGGGGATGGAATTGCTGGCCGCCCAGCCGGGAAACTACTCCCGCCTGCAGAGCATGCAGGTCATGGAGAACCTGCTCCAGCGCTTCCCGGAGATCGACGTCGTCCTGGGCGGCAACGACGAGTCGGGTCTGGGGGCCGTGGAGGCCATCGAGGCAGCGGGCCGCCTCGGCAAGATCAAGGTGACCGGCGTTGATGGGCTTCAGCCCGGCATCCAGTCGATCCTGCAGGGTCGGCTCTTCGCCAGCATGGACTTCGACAACTTCGCCCAGGGGTATCTGGCCGCCGAGGCCACCTACCGCTTCTTGAAGGGGGAGAAGCTCCCGCAACAGATCATGCTGCCCGTGGCCGTGATCGACAAGGGCAATGCGGCCCAATACAACGTTCCGCCGGATCAGCGAACTCCACCGGTATGGGAGAAGATCCTGGCGGCGCAGCGCTAGCGGATAGATCGACGTCGGCGGAAAGAGAGGGGCTCACCCCTGACTCGTTTCGGGAGGGCATGGGTGGGGAGCAGAGCGCGCATTCGGAGGAGGATGTGAAACGAACGAGGATGGCACCGCAAGACACCCTAATGGCGCACGCAGCAAAATCACAAAGGGGGAGAATCATGGTAACGCGAAGAGAGGTCTTGAAGACGGCAGCAGCGCTCGCCGGGGTTGGCGTAGTCCGTGGGCTGATCTCGCCCGAGGGAGCCTGGGCCCAGAAGAAGAAGTGGCAGATCGTGTTCCATACGAAAAACGTGGTCAACCCGTTCTGGAAGGCCTGCGCGGTGGGGGCGAAGGTCTCGGCGGACCGCTGGAAGGACGAAGTTGAGTTGATCGATGCGGCCCCGACGAAGCCGGACAACATCGAGGAACAGATCCGGATCATGGAGGACTGGATCACGAAGAAGCCGAATGCCATGATCTTCGTGCCCGTGGATTACGTGGCCTTGGCTCCCACGGTCCAGAAGGCGGTCGATGCCGGCATTCCCATCATCAACTATAACAATCGGATGCCGGGATCGAAGGTCGTGACCTTCGTCGGCTCTGATGACGAGCAGATGGGCTACGACATCGCCAGACACGCGTTCAAGTCGGTCGGGGAGAAGGGGAAAGTCGTCATCCTCGACGGCGTCCCCGGTGCCAGCACCGCGCAAGATCGGCACCGCGGGTTCATGCGAGCCCTGCAGGAGGTCAAGGGGATGGAATTGCTGGCCGCCCAGCCAGCCAACTACTCCCGCCTGCTCGGAATGCAAGTCATGGAGAACATGCTCCAACGCTTCCCTGTGATCGACATCGTGCTGGCCGCGAACGACGAGCAGGCCCTGGGAGCCGTCGAGGCCATCGATGCCGTGGGCCGTCTGGCAAAGATCAAGGTGACCGGTTGCGACGCCACCCCGCCAGGTATTCAGTCGATCCTCCAGGGGCGGCAATTCTCCACCCTCGGCTTCAGCGGCTTTGACCAGGGCTATATCACCGTCGAGGCTGCGTATCGGTTCCTGAAGGGCGAGAAACTCCCGCAGCAGATCATGCTGCCGGTGCCCGTCGTGGATAAAAGCAATGCCGAGCCCTACAACATCCCCCTGGAACAGCGGAAGCCGCCGGTCTGGGACCAGGTCCTGGCAGCGCAGAAGTAGCGCGGAAGATCGGCGTCACGGAGCGGGGGGAGGCCAACCCTCTCCCCGCCCTCTTTGGAAAGGGACTGTGAAGGCCGTGCAAGCGGGACGTGGATTGCGGACGGCAATGGGAGCGTGAGTCACGGAGGCCACAGGCTTCGTCGGGGAAGGCAATGCAGGACCACACGGCGTGAATTCCTGAAGACAGCGGCGGCGGTCGCCGGGGTCGGCACGATCCACGGGATGAGTTGGCCGCCGCGGAGCTGGGCGCAGCCGAGGCGGTGGCGGATCGTCTTCCGGACGAAGAACGCGGTCAACCCGTTCTGAAAGACATGCTGGGAAGGGGCGAAGCAGTCCCTGGATCGTTTCCAAAAAGACCAAGTCGAACTGGTCCATGCAGTCCCGACGAAGCCGGATGATATCGAAGAGCAGATCCGGCTGATGGAGGACTGGATCACCAAGAAGCCCGACGCCATGATCTATCTGGCCGCCGAGGCCACCTACCGCTTCTTGAAGGGGGAGAAGCTCCCGCAACAGATCATGCTGCCCGTGGCCGTGATCGACAAGGGCAATGCGGCCCAATACAACGTTCCGCCGGATCAGCGAACTCCACCGGTATGGGAGAAGATCCTGGCGGCGCAGCGCTAACGGACGGACTGGCGTCGGCGGAATGGGCGGGCCCACCCCTGACTCGTTTCGGGAGGGCATGGGTGGGGAGCAGGGCGCGCATTCGGAGGAGGATGCGAAACGATCGAGGATGGCACCGCAAGACACCCCAATGGCGCACGCAGCAAAATCACAAAGGGGGAGAATCATGGTAACGCGAAGAGAGGTCTTGAAGACGGCAGCAGCGCTCGCCGGGGTTGGCGTAGTCCGAGGGCTGATCTGGCCCGAGGGAGCCTGGGCCCAGAAGAAGAAGTACCAGATCGTGTTCCACACCAAGAATGTGGTCAATCCCTTCTGGAAGGCCTGCTCGGCCGGGGCGAAGGTTTCGGCCGACCGCTGGAAGGATGAAATCGACTTGATCTATGCGGCCCCGACGAAGCCGGACAACATCGAGGAGCAGATCCGGATCATGGAAGACTGGATCACGAAGAAGCCGGATGCCATGATTTTCGTGCCGGTGGATTACGTGGCTATGGTTCCCACGGTCCAAAAGGCCGTGGCGGCCGGCATCCCCATCATCAACTACAACAATCGGATGGCGGCAGGGAAGGTCGAGACCTTCGTCGGCTCTGATGACGAGCAGATGGCCTACGACATCTCCAGACACGCGTTCAAGGCGGTCGGGGAGAAGGGTAAAGTCGTCATTCTCGACGGTGTCCCCGGCTCCATCACCGCCCAGGACCGGCATCGCGGCTTCCTGCGTGCCATACGGGAGGCCAAAGGGATGGAGCTGCTGGCCGCCCAGCCATCCAACTACTCCCGCCTGCAGGCCGTGCAGGTCATGGAGAACCTCCTCCAGCGTTTCCCGCAGATCGACGTCGTCCTGGGGGCGAGCGATGAGGAGGCCCTGGGAGCCGTCGAGGCCATCGATGCCGTGGGCCGTCTGGCGAAGATCAAGGTGACCGGTTGCAATGCCACTCCAGCGGCGATTGAGTCGATCCTCCAGGGCCGACAGTTCGCTACCCTCGGCTTCAGCGGCTTCGACCAGGGCTATCTCACCGTCGAGGCTGCGTATCGGTTCCTGAAGGGTGAGAAGCTCCCGCAGCAGATCATTCTGCCGGTGCCCGTCGTGGATAAGAGCAATGCCGAGCCCTACAACATCCCGCCGGAACAGCGGAAGCCGCCGGTCTGGGAGCAGGTCTTGGCGGAGCAGAAGTAGCGCGGAAGATCGGCGTCACGGAGCGGAGGGAGGCCAGCTCTCTCCCCGCTTTCATTGCGAAGGGACTGTGAAGGCCGTGCAATCGGGATGTGGCTTGCGGACGGCGGCGGGAGCGTGAGTCGGGGGGTTACAGGCTTCGTCGGGGGAGGAGAAGGATGACCACACGGCGTGAATTCCTGAAGACAGCGGTGGCGGTCGCCGGGGTCGGCACGATCCACGGGATGGGTTGGCCGCCGCGGAGCTGGGCGCAGCCGAGGCGGTGGCGGATCGTCTTCCATACGAAGAATGCGGTCAACCCATTCTGGAAGACGTGCTGGGAAGGGGCGAGGCTGTCCCTCGATCGCTTCCAGAAGGACCAAGTCGAACTGATCCACGCAGTCCCGACGAAGCCGGATGATATCGAGGAGCAGATCCGGCTGATGGAGGACTGGATCACCAAGAAGCCCGATGCCATGATTTTCGTGCCGGTGGACTATGTGGCCCTGGTGCCCATGGTGCAGAAGGCGGTGGCAGCCGGCATCCCCATCGTGAATTACAGCAACCGCATTGCCATGGGGAAGACGGAGATCTATATCGGGTCCGATGACGAGCAAGTCGCCTACAATGTGGCCAGGTACGCTTTCAGGGCGGTGGGCAGCAAGGGGAAGGTCGTCATCCTCGACGGTGTCCCCGGATCCATCACCGCGCAGGACCGGCACCGCGGATTCCTGCGGGCCCTGCGGGGGACCAAGGGAATGGAGCTGCTGGCCGCTCACCCAGCCAACTACTCCCGCGTGCAAGCGGTGAGGGCCATGGAGGACTTCCTCGAGCGCTTCCCGCAGATCGACATCGTCCTGGCGGCGAACGACGAGGAAGCGCTAGGAGCCATCGAAGCGATCGATGCCACCAAGCGCCTGGGCAAGATCAAAGTCACCGGCGTAGGCGCCACCCCGGTGGGCGTCGGGTCCATTCTCCAAGGCCGGCTTCTTGTCACCGGCGATATCAGTGGCTTCAGTCAGGGGTATCTCGCAGCCGAGGCCGCCTACCGGCTGCTCAAGGGAGAGAGGCTCCCGCAGCAGATCATGCTACCAGTGGTCATCGTGGACAAAGGCAATGCCCAGAAGTACAACATCCCGACAGGGCAGCGGACGCCACCAGTCTGGGAGAAGGTGGTGGCGGCCCAGCGCTAACGCGCGACACCGCGAGCCTCGGAGGGGGAAGACCCCTCCGCCTTCTCCCTTTGCTGATCTTGGGGTGGCCCGCCACGCGGGAGGAATCACCAACAGATCCTTTTCAACAGGAGAGAGCCCAGACATGAGAACTCCAACACGAGTCAAACGCGTCGTTCGGGTGGGCTCGGTCCCCCGATACGAGGCCCCCGCCCCGTACCGCCGGTATGCCCAGCCCTTGGTGGATCAGGAGTCGTTTCCCGAGACCTCGATGTGCGTCGGGTTCTTCACGTATCCCCCGGGGGCCAAGTCGCACACCCACCACCACACCGCGGAGAACGAAATCTATTTCGTTCTGGAGGGAGAATTGACGAGCATCCAGAACGGCCGCGCCTATCGCGTGCCCCGGTACGGCCTAGCCCTCATCCCGACCGGCGTCTCGCATTACGCCGCCAACCGGACGCGGCGCCGCTGCGTCTTCCTGGCGGTCCATGCGCCTACGGTGCCGGATCTCCTGGAGTTCAAGCGAACCTGGAAGCGGATCCCCGCGCGGAGAGGATGAATTATGGCGACCTGGGAGCGGAAGCTGGGGTTGATCGTCCCCTCGTGGAACACGGTCATGGAATATGAGCTTCAGCGGATGGCGGTCCCGAACATGTCGATCCATACGATGCGGATCTCGCACACGGCGGATACCGAGGAGAATCTAACCTGGATGGGGACCCAAGTTCCGGCCGCGGCCAAGCTGCTCGCCCACGCCAAGGTCGAGGCCATCTGCTACGGGTGCACGGCCGGCGGATTCCTCAAGGGGCCCGGATACGACCAGCAGATCATCGGCGACATCGAAGCGGCGACGGGGATCCCCGGGGTGACGACGGCGGCGGCGGTCGTGGATGCGCTGCGGGCTCTGCGGGTGCAGCGGGTGAGTGTGGCATCCCCCTACGAGCCGTGGCTCAACGAGAAGCTGCAACGCTACCTGAAGGCCTGCGATTTTGACGTGCTGGCCATCAAGGGGTTCGGCACCCAGGCGCATGCCAGCTTCACGCCCGAGCAGAACGCGGGCCTGGTGGCCGAGGTGGACCGGCCGGAGGCCCAGGCCATTTTCATCAGTTGCTCGAACTTCCGCACGCTGGAGATCATCGAGCCGCTGGAGCAGACGCTGGGAAAGCCGGTGGTGACCAGCAACTCCGCCTCCGTGTGGAAGATGCTGCGCCGCCTGGCGGATCGCCGCGACATTCCGGGCGGAGGCCGGCTACTGCAGGAGACATGAATGCGTGACCTCGCTCGAGTGACATCGGACGAAGAGGGGCAGTGATGCGTACGACAATGGGTGGAGGAGCGGGTTCGACATCGACCTCGACGGGGTGGGATGAGGAATACGATCTGGTCGTCCTGGGTGCCGGGGCGGGTGGTATGACGGCGGCCCTGACGTCGGCGATCGAAGGCATGCGGACGCTCTTGATTGAGAAAAGCGATCAGGTGGGCGGGACCACCGCCTTTTCCTCCGGGAGCGTCTGGATTCCGAACAATCCCGAGCAGCGCCGGAACGGCATCACCGGGGACGCCGAGGCGGCGCGCGAGTACCTCGATGCGCTCGTGGATGGCCGGGCGGATCGCGCCCTGCGCGAGGCCTTCATGGCCGCGGGACCTGAGATGCTGGAGTATCTCGAGAAGCACACGGACGTTGGCTTCCAGATGTATCGTCATGCTCCGGATTATCGCCAAGAGCTGCCAGGCGCCGCACAGGGTGGGCGACCGCTGGAGCCGCTGCCGTTTGATGGGCGCACATTGGGCAAGGAATTCGACCGGGTGCGCTGGCCCATCCCGGAGCTCATGCTCTTCGGCGGGATGATGCTGACCCGCGCAGAGGCAACGCGCCTCCTGCGGATCGGGAGGTCCTGGGACTCGTGCCTGCTGGGGGCGAGGTTGGTTACGCGCTACGTCTTCGATCGCATGCGCTACAAGCGCGGTACTCGGCTGGTCTTGGGAAACGCCCTGATCGCGAGGCTCTTCAAGAATCTGCTCGATCGTCGCGTGGCGGTCTGGTTCAAGGGCAGGACGAGGCGCCTCATCTCGGAAGCGGGACGAGCATGCGGCCTCGCCGTCCTGCGAGACGGCTCCGAGGTCCGGGTGGGCGCGCGGCGCGGAATCGTCCTGGCGGGCGGGGGTTTCCCCGCAAGCCCCGCGCTCTGCGAGCGCTACTTGCCCAAGCCGGTGGCGCAGTACACGTCCGCATTCGAGGGATGCGCGGGAGAGACGCTGCTGCTGGCGCAGGGGGTTGGTGCCTCGCTGGGACCATTGGGAGAAGACAACGCGTTCTGGTTCCCCAGCTCGATCGCGAGCCGCAAGGATGGATCAACGGCGGTGTACCCGCACATCGTGTTGGACCGTGGAAAGCCGGGGCTGGTTGCCGTCAACTCGGCGGGACAACGGTTTGTTGACGAAGCCGTAGCGTATCACGAGTTCGTGCGGGCCATGTATCGCTCACACCGCCGCGTCCCGAGCATCCCGGCCATGCTGGTCTGCGACCGGCGTTTCGTCTGGAAGTACGGTCTCGGAATGATCCGACCTCTGACTCCTGTGTTGAGGCGGTTCATCGACAGCGGCTATCTCCGTGTCGCGGACTCGGTGGAGGACCTGGCGCGCAAAATCGGCGTCGACCCCACAGGATTGGTCGAGACGATTCGGGCCCACAACGAGTTTGCCCGGACCGGTGTAGACACGGAGTTCGGGAAAGGGAGCAACACGTACGACCGCGCGACTGGCGATCCCGAGCACTCGCCGAATCCGTGTCTCGGGCCAATCGAGAAGCCACCGTTCTGCGCGGTGGCGGTTTTCCCCACACCGCTGGCCACGAGTTTGGGCCTGCGCACGAACGTTCATGCCCAGGTACTTGATGCATCCAACCGGCCGATCACGGGTCTATACGTCTGTGGGAATGACATGCATTCCATCATGGGCGGGGAGTACCCGGGGGCCGGGGCGCAACTCGGACCCGCCATGACCTTCGGGTATCTCGCGGCGAGGCACGCTGCGACAGCCGGGGAGCCATGAAGTCCGCCGGCATTGGAGTTCCAGGCGGCCGGGTGAGGCGATGCGGCAAAGGCCGGATGCTGACGGCATTTCGGCGTCGGATGTGGAGCCTTCCCCTCGGATGGCGGACCAGGTGTTCCGCATCGGACGCGACGAGGTCGGCCAAATCTTCCGAAGCACGCTGGGGCTGGGGCTCCATTGTCCGGACGGGCAGCCGTACCACAGCCTGTCGCCGGATCAATCCCCGGTCGGTTGAATTTCTCGAAGCGACCTTCCAGTCATGCAGGGAAGCTGCCTGCGGACGAACCGCTTTGCATCGTCGGGTGAGGGTTCCATGGCGGACATGTCGCGAGAATATGATGTCCTAGTCGCTGGCGGGGGAAATGCCGGCCTGTGCGCGGCGATCACCGCGCGGCAGCGCGGGGCAAGCGTTCTCCTGCTCGAATGCGCCCCCCGGTTCTTTCGCGGCGGCAACAGCCGGCACACCCGCAATCTCCGGTACATGCACCTCCGGGCGGATAAGATCATGACAGGGGCCTACCCGGAAGACGAGTTCTGGGAGGACCTCCTGCGCGTGACCCAAGGAAACACGAACGAGGCGCTGGCGCGCCTCACGATCCGTATGTCCGCCGATCTCGGGGGCTGGATGACCGCTCACGGGGTCCGATTTCAACCGCCACTCGGCGGCACGCTCCATCTGGGGCGAACGAATGCCTTCTTCCTCGGTGGCGGCAAGGCGCTGGTGAACGCCTACTACCGCACAGCGGAGAGGCTTGGGGTTGAGATCGCCTATGACACGGAAGTCCATGAGCTCAATATTCAGGACTCCGTCTTCTCCTCAGCGGTCGTCCTGCAGGCGGGCAGCTCCCGCAAGGTGAAGGCGAGGACGTTCGTTGCGGCGGCCGGGGGGTTCGAGGCGAACATCCCTTGGCTCAAGGAGAGCTGGGGGGAGGCCGCGGACAACTTCATCATTCGTGGGACCCCGTACAACACGGGGCGCGTCCTGCGCGTCCTACTTGACAGGGGGGTGAAACCGGTCGGAGACGCTCGCCAGTGCCATGCGGTGGCGGTGGACGGTCGGGCCCCCAAATTCGACGGCGGGATCGTGACGCGACTGGACTGCGTTCCCTTCGGCATTGTGGTCAACAGGAATGCCGAGCGCTTCTACGATGAGGGCGAGGACTTTTGGCCGAAGCGGTACGCGATCTGGGGGCGGCTCGTCGCCCAGCAGCCGGACCAGATTGCTTACGTCATTATCGACTCCAAACCCCTCGGCCAGTTCATGCCGCCGGTCTTCCCGCCGGTGGTCGCCCACTCCATCCGGGAGCTTGCCCACAAGCTCGGGCTGGCCCCCGACGGGCTCGAGGCCACGGTGAGCAGGTATAACCGTGCCGTGCGCTCGGGCACCTTCGACCCGACGATCCTGGACAGTTGCGGCACGCAGGGTCTCGACCCACCCAAGAGCCACTGGGCGCTTCCCCTGGATCGGCCACCGTTTTACGCCCATTCGCTGCGACCAGGCATCACCTTCACGTATCTCGGGGTCAGCGTGGACGAGCAGGCGCGAGTCATCATGGCGGATGGGAAGCGGGCGGCCAACATCTTGGCGGCGGGAGAGATCATGGCGGGGAATATCCTCGGTAAAGGGTACCTCGCCGGATTCGGCATGACGATCGGCAGCGTGTTCGGCCGCATCGCCGGAAAGGAGGCGGCAGCCCATGCCGTTCGCTGATCCCGTCACGGAAGCCGAGCGGCTGATGACCATCTGCAATGCCTGCCGCTACTGCGAGGGACACTGCGCGGTCTTCCCGGCCATGGAGCTGCGAACGGTGTTCCCGAACAATGATCTGATCTACTTGGCCAACCTCTGCCACAACTGCGGTTCGTGCTACCACCACTGCCAATACGCCCCGCCGCATGAATTCTCCATCAACATCCCGAAGACGTTCGCGGAACTCCGCGCGCAGAGCTATCGGCGGTATGCCTGGCCGGCCGTCTTTTCTGGCCTGTTCGAGCGAAGTGGCTTGGCCAGCGGAGCGATCACGGCGGTCAGCTTCGGACTGCTCATGCTGCTGAGCTTGGGCCTCGTGGGTCCATCGGTCCTCTCCGCGCGCCACCTGGGGGGTGGGGCCTTCTATGCCATCCTGCCGCATGACCTGATGGTCGTGCTATTTGGAGCCGTCTCGCTCTACGCCCTGGGAGTGCTGGCCGTCGGATTCCTGTGCTTTTGGAGGGACATGGGGGAGAGCCCGGCGGGCTGGGTCGCATCTGCGCCATTCGCCCGCGCGGTCTGGGATGCCCTGCGGCTTCGCTATCTCGATGGCGGCGCTGACGGCTGCACGTATCCGCAGGAAGCGCCCTCGCGCACGCGGCGATGGTTTCACCATCTGACGTTCTACGGCTTCCTGTCCTGCTTTGCGGCAACCAGCGTGGCGGCGTTCTACGAGTACGTCTTCGGCTGGGAAGCACCGTACCGGCTGTGGAGCCTGCCCGTCGTGCTGGGCACGGTGGGGGGCATGGGGTTGCTGATCGGACCGGTCGGGCTCCTCTGGCTCAAGCTGCGGAGCGACCCTGAGCCCAATCGTCGAGACCAGTTCCCGATGGACGTGGCCTTCCTGCTCCTGCTGTTCCTGACGAGCCTGACAGGCTTGATCTTGCTGGCCCTGCGGACGACCCCTGCCATGGGTAGCCTCCTTGTCTTGCACCTGGGCTTCGTGTTGGGGCTGTTCCTGACGCTGCCCTATGGGAAGTTCGTCCATGCGATCTATCGGTTCGCGGCGCTCATTCGGTACGCCATCGAGAGGTCGCGTCCAGTTCCCCGGACCGGACAGGAGTAGGATCGGCGCGCGCTCCCTGAGATTCACGAGAACTCCATTCGGCCCTCTCTTGTGCTGGTAAGCATTCGTGCCGAGGTTCGAGAGTCCAGGAGTTCCGAGAGGAGACCTTGTCTCGCGACCGCCCCATCACTCGGCGATGCGCTGTCTGGTGGAGCCTGGGAGGGAAGGGCAACCATGCGGATCGGGGCACACGCGCAGATTTGGGTCGCGCCGTTCACCGCGGAGACCCTCGACCTAGTCGACCACATCGGGGATTTGGGTTTCGACGCCATCGACATCAATGTGGGCGAGGTTCCGCCCCCCTTTGCGGGGGCCGAGTTGCGCCGCCGGCTGGGCCAGAAGGGGCTGGAGGCGTCGCTGGGGGCGTTCCTCACTGCGCCGAGGGATATCACCAGCGAGGATCCTGACATCCGCCGGACGGGAGTCGAGTTCCTGAAAGGGGTGGCCCGCCTCTGCGGGGAAGTCGGGGCTCGGAATCTCATCGGCCCGATGCATTCCGAGATCCGCCGCCAGCGTGTCCACCCTCCCTCCGTTCGAGAGGAGCGGTGGAAGCGGTGCGTGGAAGGCTTGGGGGCGGTGGCCAGGGAAGCGGAGCGCGTCGGGATCAACGTGGCGGTGGAGATCCTGAACCGGTACGAGAGCGATTTCCTGACCACGACAGCCGATGGTGTCCGCCTCTGCCAGGCGGTGGGAAACCCCCGGCTTGGCCTATTACTCGACACCTTCCACATGAATATCGAGGAGCGCCGGATTGGGGACGCGTTCCGGGTTGCGGCCGGCCACATCGTCCACGTCCACACCTGCGAGAACGATCGCGGGGCGCCGGGCAGCGGGCACATCGACTGGGTCGAGGTGCGGGATGTCCTGCGCGACGTCGGCTACGACGGGATCTGCACCATTGAATCCTACAGCCCCGACATCCCCGCCTTGGTCCAACGGACCTCCTTCTGGCGGCGTGTTGCGCCCAGCCAGGATGTGTTGGCCCGCGAGGGATTGGTGTTCCTCCGACGGCTGTTCGGCCCGGCGGAGCCGGCGGCCGAGGCGCCCTAGGTGGGTTCCCATCACCCTGACCCCAGCCGCCCAGGAGGAGGAGCAGCCTGTCGCGCAGCCGTGGTCCCCTCACCTGATCGCTCGTGTCAGAGGTCGGGCCGCGACTGCAGCGACCAGACATCGTACATGCTTTGGAAGAATCGCCTCGAGGATTCTGTGGGCGGGAAGGAGGTGAGGGTGTTCGCGTGAGCCTAGGAGCTATCATGGGGATCCACTTCGAACCGCAAGGATCCTCCAATCTCCTCCGGAAAGGGGGGCTTACATGAAGAGCACAAGGGTGGTGTGTCTGATCGGTCTCTTGCTCGTCCTCGGGGTACTCTTGCCGGCGTCCACGCCGGCGGCGGCCGACAAGGTCTTGCTCGGCTACGCGGAGACCCTCTCTGGGGAGCAAGCCCAGGCAGGGGCGCTATCCTCCTGGGGCGTCAAGGCGTCGGTGAAATGGATCAATGAGGTTCAGGGAGGGGTCAAGGTAGGTGGGAAGAGGGTTCCGCTGGAGTACAAACTCTATGACAATGAATCGAAAAAAGAGGGTGCGACAAGCCTGATAGAGCGCCTGGTCACCGTGGACAAAGCCGACGCGATTATCGCCCCATATAGTGCGGGCCTTACCATGGCCGGGGCACCGATCGCCGAAAAATACCGGAAGGTCTACCTCTCCCATGGGGGTTCGAGCAACCGGATCTTCGAACAGGGATTCAGATATGCGGTCTTGCTGGTCACGCCGGCGTCCGATTTCCAGGTGGGCGCCCTGGATATGTTTCACAAGGTCGACCCGAAGGCAAAAAAGATAGCCCTAGTATTTGAGGATGACGAGTTTGCGAGGATGGCCTATCAGGGGGCGGAGGAGCACGCCAAGAAGCTCGGCTACGAGGTCGTGTTCAAGCGGACGTATCCGAACAACGTCACCGACCTGACCCCACTCCTCTCCGACCTCAAGGCCTCCAAACCGGATCTCATCCTTGGTGGCGGTCATTTTGCTGATGGCCAGCTCTTCACGCGACAGTTGTCAGACCTCGATATCAACGTGAAGGGTTTCTCCCTGATCGTCGCCGTCTCGCTGCCGGCGTTCTACGAGGCGCTGGGGGCCAAGGCGGAGGGGGTCGTCGGGCCGTCCCAGTGGGAGTACGGAGTAAAGTTCAGCCCGGAGGAGGCGAAGAAAGTCGGCCACGAGTGGTATGGGCCCACCAATGAGGAATGGGTCAAGCTGGTGAAGGGGATCTCCGGTGGGCAGGACCCGAATTATCATGCTGCCGAGGCTGGGTCGGCGCCACTGATCTATGCCAGGGCCGTGGAGCTTGCCAACAGTCTGGACTCGGATAAGGTGAGGGAAGCCCTAAGCAAGCTCAATCTCATGACCTATTTCGGTGGCTTCAAGATTAACGGGAAGACTGGCCTCCAGACCGGCCATTCAATGGTGACCGTCCAGTGGCAGAACGGCAAGAGGGTCATCGTCTGGCCCCCGGAGGCTGCCAGCGAAAAGCCCTACTACCCGATGCCTACGGTTGCCGAGAAGGCCGCAGGCAAGAAGGCTAGTGCCAAATAGAGGATTGGATCTCCCCTCCCGGCTTCTCCGAGCCAGAGGGGGGAGATTCTCCTCTGGTCCGGTGTGAGCCGATCGCCTCACGGCGTTGGAGTGGTGATCTGACTCGGCGCGTATTCCCATGCCGCTTCGCGGGCAGGGCAAGGCGGACCGCCCTTCGGAACAAGAGGGGCGGCCCGCCTGCGCGGGGTTGAAGCCGATCCGCGGCGGCCTCTTGACGCCGGGGACGGCCGGTGGGGTCGGGGTCGGAGATCGGGCGGCGGGGCGGGTGGGGATCACCCTCGTGCGAGCCAGCGGGTGATCCCGGAGCGGGGGCAGCCTGGGGAGTAAGAGATCATGATCGGACAGCAGTTAGCCGGCAATTTGGTCAATGGGTTCGTGCTCGGAGGGGTATATGGCATGGCCACCATGGGCCTGAGTTTGATCTTCGGCGTTCTGAAGATCGTGAACGTCGGCCATGGGGCCTTCATCATGGTGGGAGCCTTCATCACCCTGTGGATGTTCTCCAGCTTGGGCATGTCGCCGGTATTTGCCCTCCCTGTTGCCTTGATTACTGGGATGGCGCTGGGATTTCTGATCTTCTCCACGGTGCTCCGAAGATTGATCAAGGCTCCTGAGCTGGCCTCGCTCCTGGCGACGTTTGCCATCGGGATGCTCCTCGAGGAGATAGCCAAGAACCTCTTCGGAACGGAATTCAGGGGATACAACTGGGAGACGGGGAAACTCGTCCTTCCTATGACGGTTCTCCCCATGAGTAAGATCTATGCCTTCGCGGGAAGCGTGGCCATCACTGTCCTGATGTACTTCTGGTTCAAGAAGACGAGAGCAGGAACGGCCGTGAGGAGCGTGGTTGAAGACAGCGATGGGGCGCAGGTGTGCGGGGTGAATGTCAGTTGGGTCTATGCCTTGAGCTTTGCCATCGGCATCGGTCTAACCGTCCTCAGCGGCGTCCTCCTGACCATGTTCATTCCGGTTGGCATTAACCCGTACATGGGGGGGTCATATACCCTGAAGGCTTTCGTCGTCGCTGTGCTGGGTGGGCTTGCCTCCCCATACGGCGCTTTCTTCGCGGGACTGGCCTTCGGCCTCATCGAGAACGGGTCGTATACCGTCTTCGCCGCCTTGCCCGGCGTCGAGCCCTTTGCCTTGACCCGATTCATCTCTTTCGTGATGCTGCTCGTGATCCTGCTGATCAAACCCACAGGGTTGCTGGGCGCGAAATGAAAGCGAAACACACTAAGTATCTTCCACTGCTCCCCGTCAGCTGTGCGTACTTCATCCTGTTCCTCATCGGGAAGAACGTGGCGGGGATGTGGCAGCTCATGGCCATGCTCGCCTTCTACTGCGCCCTGGGCCAGGCGTTCAACATTTTCATCGGGATGACCGGATACGTGGACTTTGGGTACGTGGCATTCCTGGGCGTCGGCACCTATGGGATGGCGTTGAGTGTATCCCGCCTAGCCGGATTCCCGAACCTGGGGCTCGGCGTCGTCGTCATAGGGCTCATTCTCTCGTTCGTGATGGCGGGGGCTCTCTCCGTCGCGGTAGGGGCGGTGGCCCTCAGGCTCAGGGGGGCGTATTTTGCCATCGCCACCGTCGGCGTGAACGAAGGGTTCCGGTACCTGATTGAAGGGGCGAGGATTTGGGGGGGGGCCGAGGGGATCATCTTCTCGGGACAGCTGACCGAGACCCTCGGGAGGGACACAGCCAGTTCCCTTTCCACCTTCTGGGCCGACGTCATGGTGATGATCGTTGCCGTCATCGCCGCCGTGATAACTGTCGGGTACATGCGGGGGAAGGTCGGGTATGCCCTGACTGCCTTGCGAGAAGATGAAGATGCCGCCAAAGTGATGGGAATCAATGTGACCAAGTACAAGATTATCGCCTTCATCACCAGCGCCTCCCTGGCCGGTCTGCTCGGTGCGTGTGCGTGGGCCCTGAAGGTGATGTACGTGTTTCCGCCCGAGGCTTTCCAGATCCAATACACGATTGAGGCCATCATCATCGTCGTCCTCGGCGGCGCGGGCACCCTGCTCGGCCCAGTTGTGGGGGGGCTGATCTACGGCCTTTCAAAATACTGGCTTGCCGTCGTGATGCCGGGGTTTCAGCTCCTCATCTTTGCACCCATCGTCATTTTCATCGTGGTGGCATTTCCGGAGGGAGTCGTCGGCTGGGTGAAGCGGAGGGCCAAAGGCACCGCCATACAGAGCTACCTTCTCTGAGGGGACCCGTGGCACTCTTACAGCTCGAGAACGTAACGAAACGGTTCGGTGGGCTGGTAGCCGTCAATGATGTGAGCCTCGAGGTTGAAGACGGGGAATCGATTGCCATTGTCGGCTCGAACGGCAGCGGGAAGACCACATTGTTCAACGTCATCAGCGGAGTCTATCTTGCGGATGAGGGGAGGGTTGTCTTCAAGGGGAAGGATATCACCACCTTGCCGCCCCATACCAGGGCCCCCCTGGGGATCGGACGAACCTTTCAGATCCCCCGGCCCTTCAGCTCGGCCAGCGTCAGGGAGAACGTGGCAGTCGGGGCCATGTTCGGAACCCTGAGCGGCGCGATCAGCGTTGACGAATCCCTGGAGGTCGCCGACCGTTATATCCACCTCGTGGGGCTCACGCCCCACACGGACAAGGAAGCGGGATCCTTAACACCGGTGGAAAAAAAGCTCATGGAGATCGCCCGCAGCTTGGCGATGAGGCCCAAGCTCCTCCTCATGGATGAGGCATTAGCCGGTATGCATCCAAGAAACATTGATGAAATGGTCGCCTTTCTCAAGAGGATTAAGGCGGAGGAGGGTATCGCCATAATTGCCATGGTCGAGCACATTATGCGTGCGGTCGTGGGATTTGCCGAGAGGGTCATGGTGATGCACCAAGGGCAGAAGCTCGTGGATGCGCCGACGGCCGAGGCTCTGCGGGACCCAAGGGTCGTAGAGATATACCTCGGTCGTCCGGCGGAGGACGAGACTCATGCTCGGGGTTGAGGATCTGGAATCTGGTTACGGCGCGATGCAGGTCCTGTGGGGGCCGAGCCTGCAAGTCAAAAGCGGGTCCATCACCTCCTTGCTCGGGCCAAACGGGGTGGGGAAAACCACGTTGCTCAGAACTGTGTTTGGTCTGACAGCGCCTTGGAAGGGAAAAATCATCTACGAGGGGCAAGAGATCACTCATCTCCCGACTCATAAGAAGGTGGAGATGGGCATTGTACTCGTTCCCGAGGGGCGACACCTGTTCACCGGGATGAACGTTCATGAGAATTTGATCATGGGGGCTTATCTGAAGAAGGCTCTGAAACGCATGGAGGAGTCCCTGGCCCTCGTTTACTCCCTCTTCCCGGTCCTCAAGGATAGGGCTCATCAAAAGGCCGGTTCACTGAGCGGCGGCGAACAACAGATGCTGACTATAGCCCGAGCGCTGATGACGAGGCCAGGATTCATCATGCTCGATGAGCCAAGTCAAGGATTGGCTCCGAAGACTGCGGGTGAGGTTTTCAGGGCCATCCGCAGGCTAAAGACGGAAATGGGCTTAACCATACTCCTCGTGGAGCAAGACGTGAAAGCATCGTTGGCCGCGTCGGACATGGTGTACATACTGCACGAGGGCAGAATAAAGGCCCACGGAAAGGCAGAGGACTTAGAGAAGTCGCGTGAGATCAGGGAGGCCTACCTTGGGATCTAGCAGGACCATCTCGCACAGGGATTGCCCGCCCATCAGTAGCAGAGGGATGTCTCATCCCTGTCGATTCCCAAGTGGGCCTCATCGCCGTGCGGAGGAGGTAGGGACATGGCGAACTGGGAGCGGAAATTAGGCCTGATCGTTCCCTCGCGGAACACAGTCATGGAGTATGAGTTCCAGCGAATGGCCGTCCCGACTATGTCGGTGCACGCGATGCGGATCTCCCACACAGCCGACACCGAGGAGAACCTCACCTGGATGGGGACACAGGTGCCGGCCGCATCCAAGCTCCTGGCCCACGCCAAGGTCGGGGTGATCTGTTACGGGTGCACGGCCGGCGGTTTCCTCAAGGGACCAGGGTATGACCAGGAGATCATCCATCCTATCGAAGGAGAGACCGGCATCCCCGGGGTGACCACCGCCGCCGCGGTGGTGGACGCCCTGCGGGCCCTGGGGGTCAAGCGAGTGAGCGTGGCGTCCCCCTATGAGCCTTGGTTGAACGAGAGACTGCAGAGCTACCTCAAGGAATGCCGGTTCGAGGTCCTGGCCATCAAGGGGTTCGGCACCCAGGCGCATGCCGGCTTCACCCCGGAGCAGAATGCGGCCCTCGTGGCGGAGGTGGAGCGAGCCGAGGCCCAGGCCATCTTCATCAGTTGCACGAATTTCCGGACGTTGGAGATCATCGAGCCACTGGAGCAGAAGCTGAGGAAGCCCGTGGTGACCAGCACCTCCGCCTCCATGTGGAGGATGCTGCGCCGCATAAACGATCCCCGGCCGGTCCCGGGTGCCGGCCGGCTGCTGCGGGAGGCCTGATCCTGAATGAGTCCTGACAACCGTTTCTGCGCCGCTCTCTTCTGGTCCATTTGTGGCTAGAGGCAGCACGGCGGGGCCATCCCATCATCAGCCCTACGCCTGTCAGAAGCCGTATGGGAGGTGAGGGAACTCATGCAAATCGGGGCACACGCGCAGATCTGGGTTGCACCGTTTACCCGGGATACCCTTGACTTGCTTGGCCACGTCCGGGATCTGGGTTTTGACGCCATCGATATTAACGTGGGGGAGCTGCCACCGCCCTTTCCGGCGGCTGCATTGCGACGGCGGTTGGCCGAAGCGGGCCTGCACGCGTCGTTGGGCGCGTTCTTGAATGCCAGTCGGGACATCACCAGCGCTGACGCGGAGGTCCGTCATGCCGGCATCGCCTTCTTGGTGGGGGTGGCCCGCCTCTGCGGCGAGGTTGGGGCCAAGACCTTTATTGGTCCGATGCACTCCGAGATACGCCGCCAGCGGGTGGACCCTCCGGCTGTCCGGGAGGAACGGTGGAAACGCTGCGTGGAGGGCTTGGCGGCGGTGGCCAGAGAGGCGGAGCGGGTCGGGATCCGGGTGGCGGTGGAGATCTTGAATCGGTACGAGAGCGACTTCCTGACAACCACGGCCGATGGGGTCCGCCTCTGCCGGGCGATAGGGAACCCTCGTCTCGGGCTTCTGCTCGACACCTTCCATATGAACATCGAGGAACGACGGATCGGAGATGCCTTCCGGTCCGCCGCAGGGCACATCCACCACATCCACACCTGCGAGAATGATCGGGGAGCCCCCGGGAGCGGCCATCTGAACTGGATCGAGGTCCGCGACGCCTTGCGGGAGGTCGGCTACGACGGGATCTGCACCATCGAATCCTACAACCCGGACCTGCCTGCTCTCGTGGAGCGGACCTCCTTTTGGCGGCGCGTGGCGCCCAGCCAGGACGAGTTGGCGCGCGAGGGACTGGTCTTCCTACGAGGCCTCTTCGGACCCTCGAAAGAGTAGCCCCCAATTCCCCCAACTGCATGCACCACGACCGTGCTGGGCGCGGGTCCAGTGAGCAAAGCCATGGACATGCCGGCTGGCGCTCTGCTATGGTAACGCGCGCTTCGACGGGTTCCAGTCCAATCACCCGCAGTCGGGAAGGAGGGGATCGAATGGCCGATCAGTTGCACGTAGGCCTGACATTTGAGAAGACCATCACCGTCACCGAGAATCACGCGGCACGTCATCTGGCCGGCAAAGGAATCCGGGTCTTCTCGACGCCGGAGATGGTGCGGCTGATGGAGGAGTGCGCCCTGGAAGCGGTATTGCCGTACTTGCAGCCGAATCGAGACACCGTGGGGATCCGGGTGGAGATGCGTCACCTGGCGGCCACGCCCATGGGTATGAAGGTGACGGCCCGCTGCACCTTGGTCGAAATTGACCGACGCCGCCTGGTATTCAAGGCGGAGATCCACGACGAGATGGAGAAGGTGGGCGAGGGAATGAACGAGCGCTTCATCGTGGACAAGGAGAAGCACGAGCAGCGCATCGCCGAGAAGGTGGCCCGCTGGAAGCCCCCGGCCTGACGGGGCGCCATGTTCAGGGATCAGGATCCTGATCCCGCATGCCGCCACCCGATTCGGACATCCAAATATCCAGTGCCTGGCACCAGATTTACAGACAGAGGGTGGCATCATCCAACCATCCAGTCAAAGGAGTCCGTCATGCATCTCGCCCGATTTCCACGACGCAGGTACACGGAGGGGTGGACACCGCTGCACAAGCTGGAGCGGCTCTCCCGGCTCCTGGCTGGCCCGGACATCTACATCAAGCGAGACGACCTCCTCGGCCTGACGTCTGGAGGCAACAAGACGAGAAAGTTGGAGTTCCTGGTGGCGGATGCCCTGGCGCAGGGGGCGGACACGCTCATCACCTGCGGCGCGGTGCAGTCGAACCATGCCCGCCTGACGCTGGCCGCCGCGGTGGTCGAGGGCCTGAAGTGCCGTCTGGTCCTGGAGGAACGCGTTGCGGGGAGCTACAAGGCGGATGCCAGCGGCAACAACTTCCTTTTCCGCCTCCTCGGAGTGGAGCAGGTCACAGTGGTGCCGGGTGGGAGCGACCTGCTCCAGGTCATGCAGGGGGTCGCCGACGAACTGCAGCGGGTCGGACGAAAGGGGTACGTCATTCCGACGGGAGGCTCCAACCCCACCGGGGCGACCGGCTACGTCGCCTGTGCCGAGGAGATCATCGCCCAGGCATTCGAGCTTGGCATCCGCATCGACCGGATCGTCTGTGCCAGCGGGAGCGCGGGCACGCATGCGGGTCTCGTGGCGGGCTTCTACGGGAACAACAGCGGAATCCCGGTGGTCGGGATCGACGTGAGCCGCAAGAAGCAGCCGCAGGAAGAGCTGGTCCACGGCCTGGCCACGAGGACCGCCGCCCGCGTGGGGATCCCGGGCGGCATTCCCAGGGACGCCGTCATGTGCTTCGACGACTACGTCGGCCCGGGCTATTCGCTGCCGACCGCGTCCATGGTGGAGGCCGTCCAGATGCTCGCCCGCACCGAGGCGATTCTCCTCGACCCGGTGTACACGGGAAAAGCCATGGCGGGCCTCATTGACCTCGTCCGCAAAGGGTACTTCAAGAAAGGGGAGCACGTGCTCTTCGTGCACACCGGAGGCTCGCCGGCGCTTTACGCCTACGAGAAAGTCATCCTGGAGGGAATCCAGTAACTCTATCTATCGCAGGAGGCCACACCATGATTTACGAGCTGCGCACGTACACGGCGATGGCTGGTCGCCTCCCCGATCTGCACAAACGCTTTGCCGAGATCGCGATGGGCTTTTTCAAGAAGCACGGGATCCAGGTCATCGGTTTCTGGACCAACGAAATCGGGGGGTCGTCGGACCAAGTGATCTACCTCCTGGCGTATGAGAGCCTGGCGGATCGGGAGAAGAAGTTCGGCGCGTTCGCCGCCGATCAGGAACGGGTGGCGAAGTTCGCCGAAACCGAGAAGAACGGGCCACTGGTCCGGAGGCTCACGGCGCAGATCCTTCGCCCGACGCCGTACTCGCCGATGCAGTAGGGATCCAGCAGCGCCTCGCCGTGCCCTCCTTGGGACGCAACACGCATCGGTCAAACGGAAACGACCCGGGGCGCCCGCCCTCTCGTGATAGGTGAGGAGGCGGCGCCCCGGAGGGCCTATGGAGCGATCAGAGGAAATCCCGCGAGATCGCCCGCCAGTTGCCTGCTCTTATTTCTGTTCGCCGTACCGCTCCCGGTAGAACTCCTGGATCTTCTGCAACTGCTCCTTGGTCATTCCTTCCTTCAGCCAGCGGTGTCCCGGCTGGGAGAAGACGTACTTGTCCAGGAGCTGCGTGGCCAGCGGCTCGCCGGCGACCTGCTTCACCTCAGGGATGAAGGACAGGTAGAACGTCTTGGCCACGTCGTACATGCCGTGCCACCAGGCGTAGTCCGGCCCGGACATCGAGGCACCGTGTCGCGCCCGCCGCCCCTCGTGGTGCCACAGCTCGTAATAAGTCCACTCCAGCTTCTCGTCCATGGGGGCCGGCGTCAGCTTGTTGGCCTTGTACAGCTCGCTCATGATGACCGTCGCTGGTTTGGCGAACTTCTCGTTGTACAGGTCCACGAGATTGTCGAACTGCTTGTAGAAGTCGGTCACCTGGCCGCTGGCGTGGCACTGGCTGCACACGTCCTGCATCTTCTCCCGGCGCTGCTGCCAGGTGAGGACGTGAATCACCTTGCGAACCTTGCCATCCTTGGCCTTGAAGCTGTCGCCCACCTTGGGCAGCGGTGTGCCGTCGGGGTAATCTTCCTTCCAGAGGTCCTCGTACACCACCATGTTCAGCCTGGTGGAGATGGCGGGCCGGAGCGTCCAGCTGATCCGCTCGCCCACATCGTGCGTCACCCCCTGGGACGGGGTAGCGCTCATGTGGCAGGTCGAGCAACTCGGTGCCGCTGTGTAGTCCACGCCCACAGTCCACATGTCCCGCTCGATGTTGAGGTTGCGCTTGTTGGCCTCCCAGAGGATTCCGTGCTTGGACTCCTGGTAGACCTCGATCTGCGGGTGGTCCGGCCCGAGATGGCACTTCCCGCACGTCTGGGGTTCACGCGCCTGCGCTTTCGAGAAGCGATGCCGGGTGTGGCAGGCGCTGCAGCTCCCCCAACTGCCATCCGGGTTGATGCGGCCGATGCCGGTGTTGGGCCAGGTCGCCGGATCGAACTTGCCTCCCGGCAGGACCCGGATGGTGGAGCCGTGACATTGGAAACATCCGACCGCAACCGCGGGCGGGCCCCCGACCACCTCGCCCAGGAAATTGTCCAGGGAGGCCAGGATCTGACCGGCCTTGGCGTGGTGGCTGCCTTTCTGCTCGTCGACCTCCTTCTGATGGCACTGCCCGCAGTCCTTGGGAGACACGATCACGTGGATCGAGAATCCGTTGTGCTCGAAGGCATCCGGCGCGCCCTTTTCGGCCCGGTGACAGTCGAAGCAGTTCACTCCTTTCTGTCCGTGAGCTCCCAACCGCCATTCCTCCACCAGGGCCGGATGCTGCGAGCTGTGGCACTGGATGCAGGTCTGGCCCTCCTTAGCGCCCCAGCTGGCCTGAGGTGCCTGGGCGCCGGCATCTGCTTCCCACCAGAGGGGCAGGGCAAGCGCCCCCGAGAGGAGGACCGACCACACCGTGAGATAAAGCCATCGTCTCCTCATGACCCACCTCCACGCTGGATGAGCCTCCTCCCATGCGGAAGACCAGTTCTCTGGCAATGGATTCTGCCACAACCTGTCTCTGGAATGCCAGGCGGAAAATACACGCTGGGGGAGAAGGGGGCGGCAAGCAAGGCGGGAGCGGATCCTCTAGCACATCAGGCGGTGTTCTCGGGAGCCTCTTCGAGGAGTTTCACGAGGGCGTGGAGTGTCTGATTGACCGGCGTGGCAATCTTGAGCTCCGCGCCGCGACGCGCCACGTATCCGTTCAGCGAATCAATTTCGGTACGCCTTCCCCGGAGGATGTCCTGGGCGGTCGAGGAGATGGCGGCAGGCATTGTCCCCGCAAGCTTCCACGCCGCCTCGACGAGACCGGTGTTCGCCATCCGGACGCCGGCCGCGCGGGCGACGGCCAGGGTTTCTTCTACCACCTGCCGCATGACGTCACGCAACGGAGGATCGGCGGCAATCCGGCCGTAGCGCGCACGGGTCAAGGCCGAGATCGCGTTATAGGCGCAGTTCATGATCAGCTTGGTCCACAGATCGGCCTCGACATCCTCCGAGATACGGCAGGGAACGCCGGCCCGGGTGAAGAGCGCGGCGACGTGCTCGAAGAATCTGCCGGCGACTGCTGTCGCTTCGATGGTTCCGCCGGAGATCGCCGATGATCAGGTCGCCGCGACCGCTGTGTTTGACGGATCCCGGAGCCGTCATCTCGGCGGCCACATAAACGACGGCCGCTATGGCCTCGATGCGGGCGGCGGCGCGCATCCGCTCGACGTTGTCCACGCCGTTTTGCAGGCTGAGGACGATGGCCCCGCTTGCGAGGTGTGGGGCGAGAGATCGCGCGGCCTCTTCCGTGTCGGGCGTCTTCACGCACAGGAGGACGATCTCCGCGCTCCGGACGGCGGCGACATCGGTGGAAGCCGAGACCGGAATATGCTCCTGAAAGTGGATGCTCTCGAGCAATAACCCGTTTCGGGTTATGGCCTCGGCGTGCTGCGGGCGGGCGATGAGCGTGACCGGGGCGCCGCCCCTCGCCAGCATTCCCCCGAAATAGCAACCGACGGCGCCCGCACCCATGACGGCAATCGGCGGCCACTTGCCTTCTATCATGCTGCCTCCGGCGGTCGGACAGGGAGTATTGCGATCGGAGCCGCGGCGGGACCTCTCTCGCGGAGACTATCACTCGACGAAAGGAGACGTCAACCTGCGTTTCGATCCATGGCGTGCCACAGCCCGGATCGAGACATTCGACCCGGTCCGCGCCCATGATCGGGCATGTTGTTTCTGCGCCTACGTCTTTCTATCCCTTGAAGGGTTTCTCGGATGCCGCTTGTTTTCCTGCAATGCGGCCAAATGCCCATGCCTCCGGATAATTGGTCCCCTGCTGGTAGAGGAAGCCGAAGAACGACCCGAGCTCACCTGCCGCATACAACCTCGGGATGGGCTCGTTGTCGGGGTCCACAACCTGGCCGTGCTTGTTGTGCTTGGGCCCCCCTTGCGTGTTGACAATCACGAGTCCCATTTCGAGTGCATAGTAGGGGGGTTTCGCTAGGGGCGCCAGGGAATCCTTGCCCCGATTGAATTCGAGGTCTTGGCCGGCGGTGCAGTAGCCATTGAATTTTCTGATCGTTTCGTCCAGCCCCCTGGAATCTACTTTGATCTTCCCGGCCAACTCCGAGATCGTGTCCGCCTTGATGATCCAGCCCTTCTCGAGCTCCGCGCTGTTATCGTCGCTCCAATCATAAATCTTGTGGACGATTGCATATCCGAAGGGGCCTCCAATTGCTTGCACCAGCGCTTTCCGGGTCGGGGCAATGGGGCCGCTCGCGCGATACCCTTCATCAAAAATCAGATACGCCGGCAGGTTGGGGTATTCCGCCCGGTCATGGTCAAAATCGAGGATGTCCAGGGGTCCCTTGAAGTGCACGAAGCTTTTCGTTTCTCTCATGAATCGCTTGCCGTACTTGTTGACGAAGACGAAATTCTTTGCCCGTGCCATCCGTGGAATCCCGACACCGACCCCCACACCGAACTGCTTGCTCGGCGCTTTGGCGCAGAAGCCGCCCCATTGTAACGCGGCCGTATGCCAGAGATACGCGCCGGCTGCGGCCGCCATCTTCAGCCCGTCTCCGGTGTTGCCGGGGTTCCCGTACGGGAAAATGAACTCTCGTACTCCCGGGAAATTGTAGTCGCTGAACATCTCAGGGTTGTTTTCGTACCCGCCACAGGACAAGACGACGCCCCTCTCGGCCTTGATGAAGATCTCTCTCCCGTCGCTCTCCGCCTTGACACCCACCACCTCACCTGTTTCGGGAACTTGAACGAGGCTCTTAGCAGACGTCTTGAGCATTACTTTGATGCCCCGCTTCTCGACGACCTCGGAAAGAAATTGGAATCCCCTTTCCCCGGTGGGATTAAAGCGGAAAGCTGGAAGGGCCGAGCTCCGAAAGGTGGGGAAGGCCGGAGTCCGTGTCCCGAGTCGAGAGGGGAGGGCGGCGCCGAGTCCGTACTTGAGCAGGTCGGGTATCCCGACGATTGCCTCCGCAAAGCCCCGAAGCGTGTCTTCATCAACGGTGCCGAAAGACAGGCTCCGGTAATATTCCATCGCTTCGGGGACGTTGCTGGGGATGACCATGCCTCCCAGACACACACCGCTGTTTCCCCCAGCCATGGGCATCTTTTCCAGGACGAGGACCTTTGCGCCAGCATCGTGGGCTGCAACGGCAGCATTTCCGCCCGCGGCCCCGTACCCGACGACCACGACGTCCGCCGTATAATCCCATTCCGGGACCTGTCGCAGGCTTACCGTCTTGGCATCCGCGGCGCTCGCTTGTGCCATGCCGAGAGCCCCGACGCCCGCCACAGCACTCTTGAGAAACGCTCTGCGGTTCACTGTTCTCCCGGCCGCTTTCTTCTTCATCTCGCACCTTTCCTTTACAGACAGCCTCGGATGGATAGGTCTAAACAGGGCGGGTGCAAAGCTTGATCCCGACGACACTGCACACGGATCCATCATACGGCTCCGCCATATCGCGTCAAGGACATAGGGGGTTACTGAGAAGCGCGGAGGCAGGAGGTATGCTGCAGCGGACATTCGGAAAGTCTCTCGAAGTCGCAGCCCGGATCAGTTTGATCTTGCGGTTCACCGAGGGGTCGTCAGAGGGGTGCCGCGATGGAAGCAAGTCCCCGGCCCGTCCCGTGCGCCTCATCTCGCAAGTTGTTCTTGCACCCGCGTCTCCTATTACGTCGCGCCTGGCAAACGTCCCGGACGCACGAACCGCGCGGGTCACCCCAAAGCGACCCGCGCGGTCCTGGCGTGCGCCGTGATGTCAACCGCTAGTGTCCTGAGTCAGGAATTCGCCGACTAATTCAGAGCTCCCGGGGCCGGCCCGAGAGGCCGGGCCGCACCCAACCCGTCGGGTTGGGTACCCGGCCAGCCGGCGGGGAACCCATTGCCCTGTAGCTCTGCAATGGGTCGTCGCCGTGGCCTCGGAGGCGTCGAACTGGTTGTCATCCCACGCTCCACGGCGCGACGCGCCCGCACCCAGCGTCTGCGCTGGGTACCCGGGCGGCGGCACCCGGGTACCCAGCCGCCAGGCTGGGTGCAGGCTGGCCGGTTCTCGACGAGCCCCAGGCGTCGGAGGGGCGGCTCCGGGAGCCTGGGGATTCCTCCGCGAGCTTCGGACTCAGGACACTAGAGAAGCAGACTGTTCTTTTGCGCGTACTGGCTCCCCACGAAGGACGCCTTGGGAATCATGGCATGAATGCCGAGCGTGTAATCCACCAGCTGGGTCACGTGCAGGTCGACCGCCATGCTGCAGAAGGCGTAGCCCTCCTCCGCGGTGAGGCCGTAGCGCTTGTTCAGGAATGTGATCGCCTTCCGGACGGCCATCTTGCACGACTCCAGCAGGTTGGTGTGGAAGCCCATGATAATCCAGTGGCTAGGCGAGGACCCCATGGGCCAGTCCACAACCTCCTTCAGGTCCTTCCGAACCGTCACGCGCAGCGTGATGTTGCGGAAGGCCCCCTCCAGGGCGTTCAGGCTGACCTCGCCATGCCCCTGAGCCAGGTGCGAGTCGCCTGTCTTGAGGCCGGCTCCCTTCACCCACACCGGGAGGTACAGGACCGTCCCCGCTACCAGATCCTTGTTATCTATGTTGCCGCCGTGCTTCCCCGGCGGGACGTTGCTCCACATGCCGGGCTCCGGCAGCTCCACCCCGATGGTCCCCGGGAAGGGGCGCACGGGGATCTCGATGCCCGGTAAGAACTCGAACTTCATGTTCTTGAGATCCACGCGATACCACGTCACCTTTCCGTGCGGGTAATCCTCGGGCAAAAGGCCCAGTCGCTGGAAGGAGGTCTCCGGAAACAGGTTGAAGCCGTAGGCGGTCGGGACGATGTCCAGGATCTCAATCTGGAGGACGTCCCCCGGCTCTGCCCCGTTGACGTAGATCGGCCCGGTCAGGTGATGATGGCCCGGCCCGCGCTTGTTCTTCGTGGCACCGGTCACGGTATCCGGTAAGGTGTAGACCTCGGGGGTCTTGTCGATGATCTCCTTGTACCACTTCATCCAATCGTTGATGTCCGCCCCGGGGACCATCCGGCCCATGAGATGCATGCCTGTCTCGATCTCGACCACGTCCCCGGAGTTGATCTCGAGGACCGGCGGTGTCGCGTTGTCCCAGAAGCCGTCGGTCGAGGTCATGGGGTTGCAGCCGAGGACCCGGAAATGCCCGGCCGCGTCCTTGCGCTGCAGGTCCACGGCGCTGGCCCCCCGGGCCGCGACGCCGCTGACGGCCGCCGCCCCTCCCAGTACCACCCCGTAGCCAAGGAACGCCCGCCGGCTCAAGCCCTCCGATGACTCGTGATCTTCCTTTGGCCCTTTCGTGCTCTCCATGGAGTCCCTCCTCTCCGGCTAGCCAAGCTCTCGAAGAGACTACCACGCCGAGACGGCAGCCGTGGCGGACCACGGCCGCCTATCTTTTCCGGTCTTCCTCACCTCCTTTCCTCAACCAGCGGACTGCACCCGGAAACCCCTCCCCATTTTTCTCGGGCCCCGCTTTCTGCTTGCACCGCCTCCGATCCCGCCCCGCGGTGCTCCTGTGACAAGTTCCTTTCAGTACCGGCGTCCCCCAGGACAGGGGTGCGGAGCTCTTGGGTTTACGGCACGATGACCAGGGAAAAGGGAGCCACCTGCTGGATGAGCCGAAAATCGCGCTTGTTTCGGGTGATGACCATCGCACCGACCTGCCGACTGGAGAGGGCAATCAAGCAATCGTTCACCATGCGGAAGCGGGTGCGGAGGTCGAATCCCTGGCCGTGTTGATTGATCCAGTCAATGCAGAGGTCCGAATCGAAAACCACTCGTTCCATCAGGCAAAGAGGTTCTTGATCCGAGCCTTCCCCTTCACGCGGCGCAGGGCCTTAAGGATTTCGGCCTCCCCAAGGACCAGATCCATGGCCCCTTCCAACGCTTCGGTTTCGGTGGCGGTGCCCAGCACGGATTTCACCCGCTCGAGCTTCGCCTGATTCAGGCGCAGATGTTTGTGTCGGACAGGGACGGACGCCATGCACAGAGCCCTCCCTCTTGGGTGTACATAGAAGCACATATCGTGTTCATAGGCTCATGTCAAGCTGAGGCGCTCCCGCGCCCCTCATCTCGCAGGTTGTTTCTGCACCTGCGCAGTAGTACCCCATACGCCCCTATATGCATCACAGCTCAATTGGACCCCGGGCTTCGTTGTTACGCAACGTCGAGGAGCGCACGTGGATTTTTCGCCGCCACCATCAACAGCGTCCGCGCCGCACCGGAGGGCGCGCGGCGGCCTTGTTCCCAATCTTGAAGCGTCCGCACGGACACGCCGAGCACCTGCGCAAAGCGTGTTTGCGACAGACCGGTCCGTTCCCGGATGCTCGAGACGCTTGGCACACTGATCACCCGACCGTACTCACCACGCTTGATTTCGCGCAATCCTGCCAAGAGTTCATTGCCGATGTTACGCTTTGTCTTAGGCATCGTTGATCTCCTTCCGGATCTGTCGCAAGAGGTGAGCCGGAATGTTCCCAGTATACGGCGTTGCCGTATTCGATCAAGCGCAAACGGTAATGGGAAAGAGAACGTCGAGCGGACCAAGACACGGAGGCACAGGCTAATCGGCTCATCCAGGTCAGAAGGCGCTCAAAGCTCAGGGGATGCAGGCAGGCTTGGCGAGGCAAGGCAGACCGCCTCCATCACAACCTGCAATACCTGGCAACGTCCCCTATGTAACGACTCAACTCTCCCTTTTCGTCCGCTGAGGGGCCGTCACGGGTGCTGGCGGCCTCGACGTAAGTGCCCGACCCGTCCCGCGCCCCTGATGCACTAGGGAGGAAGCAAAGTGACCGTCGGTCTGTAAACCGCAGCTAGGAGGCGATAGTGTGGACGGCAAATGGGAGCTTGCTGAGGGTCAGCTCTTTGAGCGCCACCTTCAGACTGGCATTGTCGATGTCTATGCCGACGAGGTGTCCGGCGTCGTCGTAGTCCAAGACGACTCCCTCGGAAATCTCCCGGCTCTCCACACTGGATTTCTCCGACAAGTCAATATAGAGCGAGTCTGTGTCAGGATAGTAGCTGAGCTTCATGGCTTGAATCCTCGGTCAGGGAAAGCATTGTGAACTGTGATCTTGTCCTCAAGGGTGACCACCCTCAGCACCCGACCTTCAAGCCCTTCGATCCGACCCCAGAACCGATAGCGGTTATGTTCTTGCGGTTCGCTTCGGATCGGATTCTCCAGGACCCGAATGCACCACTCTCTCTTGAGATATGGCCGTTTCCGCAACACCACGTTCTCGAAATACGGGGTGAACCTATAAACCGGCATGTACTAGACGATACCATCTTTTCCGCGGATCCGCCAGCGCAGCCAAGCGTCCACTCGATCAGGGCTGGGGAGCGTTGCCTGTCATATGCCTGGGGACAAAACCGCTCGGACGCCGAGCAGCGCCTTCGACGCACGCCCCAACGCGCGCTCCGGCAGCTCCGGGACGTGGCGGCCTAGGTCGCTTCTTCGATCCGCTGAGGGGCCGTCACAGATGCTGGTGGGCTCAGAGCAAGTGCCCGACCCGTCCCGCACCCCTCATCTTGCAACTTGTCTTTGTGCCTCCATAGCCCGCTAGGACTTAAACGGCGACTCCATCTCCTTGAGGCGCCGGCACTCCGCAGGAAACCGTCGTGATAATTCTTCCCAGAGAGCTGCCACCTTGCGTGTGAAACGGCCAACCGCTCCTGGCCAGGAAGGATCCGTTACTTCCGGGAAAGCCTCCCCGAGTGCACGCAGTACCCGAACCTGAATGCTGAGAAATCCGAGTACCTCCAGATAGTACTGGAACGGTTCCTCTGGCCGTACCTCCTGAAACCCCAGCCATATCTCGTTGGGCTTGCGATCGAGGGAGAGCCCCGGCACAGCGGAAGCGAAACGCACATGGAGCGCCGCCCCGGAACCTCGCTCGTAGGCATCATTCAATTCGAGGCGTTTGAGGGTGGACCGCACTTCACCCTGCACATTTCTGAAGAATGCTACTCCCTCTTCGTCGGTCCTCACGTGGAGCCAGCGAATCCCAAGATCGGGATTATCTCGAACAAGCACGAGAAGGGCAATCGCCTCCGCCTCTTGCCGACAGTATCCGAGGGCTGGCGTAAGGCGCATCCGTAGAAGGTCGGTTGCGCCCCACATGAAGTGACGCTGGAGAAGCAGCAGGAGAATCCGGCGTCCTTGCCGTGCGTAAAGCCTGCGCCATATCCTCCTTGCCTCCTCGATCTTACCCCCTGCGGACTTTTCTTCATCGAGCACCTCGCGTAGCGGCTGCGGCTTCAGGCCGAGAGCCTCCGCGATCGCGTTGCCTGCGCGCAATTCTGCTGTGTCGTCTAAGGCCACTCCTACGTGGCGTATAAACTGGTCGAACAGATCGGCGGCATAGTCGAGCGCACCCGGGAGGTCTGGCGAGAGCCGCTGGAGGGCATCTATGGAATTTGTCGTGTTCGCGTGATCAGATTCAAGGAGATCCCGGATGGCGCTCATACGCGAAGTTCCCGTCTCGGAGGGCGATTTTCAGAGGCTGCAATGCGGGCCGTAGCTTCCAAAGCGCATTCCGGAAATTTCGGGAGTCGCAACCAGACCCGGCTCTGCCTTTCGGTCCGCCGAGGAGTCGTCACGGAAGCTGCCCGGCTCGACGCAAGTGCCCGGCCCGTCCCGCGCCCTCATCTCGCATGGGTTTCTTGCGGCTACATCCCCCGCTACTCGCTATTCTTCAGTAAAGTAGTCCGTGTCGATTCGCTTGATTTCGTAGGTACTGACCGGTGTGACCCCGATATTGTGGTCGATCATGTGTTGCGCAAGCTCTTGCCCGTCAATCAGAACGATCTTCGTTTCGATGCGCGAAGCGTATTCGTAAGCATCCCTCGTGAAATCTGATGTGGTGATGAAGATACCCTTTCGAGCTCTTTGGCCCTGTAGGGCGCCAGCGAATTTCTGTATCTCCGGCCGCCCGACAGTTCCTTCCCATCGCTTGGCTTGAACGTAGATGATGTCCAGTCCAAGCCTGTCCTCCTTGATTATGCCGTCGATACCTTCGTCTCCACTCTTGCCGATTGCTTGCCCAGCATCCTTAAGGCTGCCGCCGTATCCCATGCTGACGAGAAGCCCGATAACAATCCGTTCGAACAATGCCGGTCGGCTGGTTTTGATTTGTTGGAGCAAATCATTGGCCACATTTTCGCGGAGGTTCTGATATGCGGTCTCGAGCAACTCTTCTGGCGTCCTGTTCAGATCTGTGGGCTGTCCCCCAGGTTCACTCTTAGGGTGCCGAAGCGTCCTGAATTCAATGAACTCCGGAAATTGCTCCAGGAAATCAACATCGACCCGGGGAGGCCTTTGGGCGATAATATCCATACCCCGCTTTGTGATTTGGATGTGCCCACGGCGTGGGGCTTCCAGAAGTCCGGCCTTCTTCATGTAGGTCCGCGCCCATGCAACGCGGTTGTCAAATATGGCTTGCTGACCGCTTGGGAGAAGCTCCCGCTTTTCTTGCTCGGTCAGGTTGAATTGGTCTGCCAGCGCGTCAATTGCTTCCCGAATCGGGTGGTCTTTTCCGTCGGCTGCGTATTTCAGCAGGGGCAACATGATTGATTGATAATCAGGGATGGCCATTTGGCTCGCTTCCTCCTCCGAAATGACAACGCAACGTAACCCTTCATCGATCCGGGGTGCGCTGCACTTCGAGGTCGTCCCGACCTCGATAGAACCGAGCTGCTCCCCAGCGAGTCGGTGCCGTACTCACCCTGAAGACGGATGACTACGATGGCAAAGGTGAACGCCGCGGTGGCTCCCCCATGTGGGGAGAGCCGCGGGCGGGCGACGGTAGTCGAGGGAATGGTGTGGTGGGGTATCTGTAATTGAATCCTAGCCCCAACGCGAGCTGGGAATCAAGGGCTATTTACAGGCGATCGGCGGGGCCGGTGTTGAACTCCGGCGGGCGGGCTACTTGTACGTTGATTCGTCCTTGCGTCGAACGCCCACGATAATAATTCGGCCGGCCTTCTCGTCTATCTCGTAGAGAATGCGATGGTCCCGCCCCACCCAGATGCGGCACTGGTCCTCCCGGCCTGCCACCTTGTCATAACCGCGCGGTCGCGGATCCTCCTGGAGGTCCAGGATGGCCCGGGCCACCCGAAGAAACGTCTCGTCGTCCAGCTCGAACAGCTCGCGTTTCGCGGACCGTCGAAACCGGATCTTAAGCACGCTGCCTCTTGATCCGGGTGATCCGCCGCTCAATGGCCGCCATGCAATCCTCGAGCGGCTCCTTCGCCCGCCTCAGGAAGACTTGGGCGTCCGGATCCTTGACGGCCTCCTCGGCCAGGTATCTCTCGACGGCCTCCTGGAGTACGGCGTTCAGGGATCGGTCGCGCTTCACCGCCACGAGCTTCAGCGCCTTCAGGGTGTCCGGGTCCATCGTCGTCGAGAATGCTTTTCGCGGCATATCTTCCTCACCTCCGGAGGCCATGCTACTCTCCAGTTTTCAAGAAGTCAAGGAATCTGCATTTCATGTCATTTGCAGGCGATCGGCAGGGCCGGCAGGCCAGGAAGAGTAGTGCCCTCTTGCATCAGCCGCGCGCGTTCCGGCGGCCGGCTGAAGCGCGCCGCTTCTCACGGGTCGGCTGCATGCGCGTGCGAGCCGGCGCGTCACTACGCGCCGGGCGGACTCTTGCTGCAGCGGTAGCGGATCTTGGGCGACGCGCCGGGATGCCATGAAGCATCCCCTCGGCGCTGATGTCCTCGTCGATGTCGGGCCAGTGGACTCCTTGCCCGCTCCCGATGAGGCGAAAGTTTTCTCGCTGCGCAGGAGTCGCATCAGACAACCGCCAGGACCAGGCGAGGGGCACACTGATAACTCGGCCGTCCACCAGATGCGCGATAATCTCGTCATCGGTGACGCGCACCTCTTGAATGCGGGGATCGCTGCTAGCCGCAGTGTTCATTCCATGCCTCCAAGATGGCCCTGAAATGGGTTTGGATGATCTATCCCGCAAACCGCTATCACAGAATAAGCGCCGCAGTTCTTATCTGGCTTTCTGCCACATAAGCCCGCCGATGTCAATACGCATCCAGTTCGATGATGGCCGTGAATTACCGCGATGCTGGTTCCGCCCCGCAAGACCGGAAGCGAACCAAGGGCTGTTTGCACATCATGGGTGGGGCTGGACGTGGCGCGAGATGGTGGTGAAGTGTCTACGGCCGGGTCGCGTGCTCCAGGAGGTAAATGTACGAGCGGTAGATCTGGCCGGTGGCGCGAGTCATGCCGATCTCGCAGGTGCGGCTGCTGGAGAAGTGGCCGTCGAGCCGGTTGCCTTGCAGTTCCGCCGCCTCGCGCCGGGTGGCGGATGCGGTGAGTTCGGGAAACAGGAACCCCCGGTCGCCCGCGAAGCCGCAGCAGCCGGCGAAAAGCGGCACCGTGACCGCGTCGCTGCACGCGCGGGCGATCCCCTCCAGCTTCGGCGAGAGGTTCATCTTGACGATGGAGCAAACCGGATGCAACGCAACGGACCCGACCCTCCGCGTGATGGTCAGCCGGGGCAAGAGCCGGTCGTGGACGAAGGCCGTGCTGTCGAGAATGTTAAGCTGGTCGAACCGCTCCTGGTTCTCCGGCGTGAGGTACGGCCGGGCCGTCGTGAGGCCGTACGTGCAGGGGCTCGTGTCGATCACGACCGGCAATCGCCCCTGATCGGACCACTCCCAGAATCGCGCGATCGCCCGGTTTACCGCGACGCCGTGTCCGTCTTCGTATCCCTTGGACGAGAACGGGACACCGCAGCAGGTCCCCTCGACGTCGGCGGGAATCCAGACGGGAACCCCGGCCCGCTGGGCGACGGTGACGAATGCCTCCATGAGGGACATGGCATCCGGCTCGCCGGGGAGATGACCCATCACGCGGGAGATGCAGCTCGGGAAGTAGATGGCTTGTACGCTGGCTCTCTGGGTGATCGGCCGCCGACCCCGTGCGGCGCGCGGCATCTCGCGGCTCCACTGCGGGAACGGGCGGCGAAGGATCGCCCGCATCGCGCGCGTAATGCCCATCATCGTGCCGGCGCCGAAAAGCGATTGAACCAGGTGCCCCGCGCGCAGGCCAAAGCGAGCCACAGGCTCCAGGAGGGCGAAGTTTCCCGCGAGCCATTTCGCCAGGGACTGGGCCCAGGCCGGATGGCGAAGCCGGCGGAACCGCTTGGTGAGCTGGCCGGTGTCGATCGCGACCGGGCAGGCGGTGGCGCAGAGGCCGTCCACGGCGCAGGTGTCCAGCGCCATGTACGGGAAGTCGGCTTCAAGGGCAGCCAGGAGGGCGCGATCAGCCCCTCCTTGTTGCTGCCGCACCATCTCCCGACGCACCACGATCCGCTGGCGCGGGCTGAGCGTGAGATCGAGGCTCGGGCACTTCGACTCGCAGTAGCCGCACTCGATGCACTTGTCCACCTCGTCCTCCACCGCGGGGAGGGGCTTGAGGTCGGCGAGGTGCGCCTTGGGATCCGGGTTGATGATCACCCCGGGGTTGAGCAATCCCTCGGGGTCCACCAGGCTCTTCAGCTGCCGCATGATGGCGGTGGCCTCGGGCCCCCACTCGGTCTCCACGAAGGGGGCGATGTTCCTGCCGGTGCCGTGCTCGCCCTTGAGGGCGCCGCCGTACCGCTCCGCCACCAGGCGGACCATGTCGTCCATGAAGCGGGCGTACCGATCCACCTCGGCCTGCGTGTTGAACGACTGGGTGATGGTGAGATGCAGGTTTCCGTCCTTGGCGTGGCCGAAAATGATCGCCTCTTCGTAACCGTGGCGGAGCGCCGTCCGGATCAGCTCTACCGTGCCGTCGGCCAGCGTCTCGATGGGGAAGACCACGTCCTCGATGATCACCGTGGTTCCCCGCTTCCGCACGGCCCCCACGGAGGGGTAGAGCCCCTGACGGATCTTCCAGAGCAGTGCTTGCTCGTCCGGATCGTGGGTGAAGCGGGCCGGCTCGAGGAGCTGGAGCCCGCCCACCGCCTCGCGGGCCTCGATCTCCAGGCTGGAGCGCTGCGCCTCGTCGGCGTCCTGGAACTCGGCCAGGAGGGCAGCAGCGCTCTCGGGGAGGATCTTGAACGACGGCGGGATCCCGGGCTGGTCCTGGACGGAGCGGAGCGAGGCCCGGTCCATCAACTCCAGGGCCTTGGCCCCCGCGTCGCGCAAGGGGGCGATGGCGGCGCAGGCGGCATGGACCGTCGGAAAGAGCAGGAGCCCCGTGTACTTCACGGGCAGATCAGGAACTGTATTGAGCACGGCCTCGGCGATGAAGGCCAGCGTCCCCTCCGAGCCGATGAGCAGGTTCCGCATGATCTCCACCGGCTTTTCGAAATCGAGGAAGGCGTTCAGCGAGTAGCCGGTGGTGTTCTTCATCTTGTATTTCGACCGAATCCGCTCGGCGAGAAGCGGGCTGGCCAGGATCTCGCGCCGCAGGTCGAGGAGGCCCTGGTCGAGCCGCGGCTCCTTCTCGCGGAAGATCCGGTCGGCCTCCGGGTCGGCTGTGTCGATCATCGTGCCCGAGGGAAGGACGAAGGTCAGCGAGTGCAGGGTGTGGTAGGCGTTCTGGACGACGCCGCAGCACATCCCGCTGCTGTTGTTGGCCAGGATCCCGCCCATCATGCAGGCGTTGATCGAGGCCGGGTCCGGCCCCATCTTGGCGCAGTACGCCTTGAGGACCTGGTTCACGTGGGCGCCGATCACCCCGGGCTGCACGCGGACGCGCTTGCCGTTCTCCTCCACCGCGACGCGGCGCCAGTGCTTGGCGACCTCGGCCAGGATCCCGTCGGTGACGGCCTGGCCGGAGAGGCTCGTGCCAGCGGCGCGGAAGGTGAGGGGAATGCGATGTTCATGGCTCACGCGGAAGAGCGCCCGCACCTCCTCGATGGAGCGGGTCAGGACCACCGCCCGGGGGATGAGGCGATAGAAGCTGGCGTCGGACGCGTAGGCGATGCGATCGATGGGTCGGGTGAGGACCCGCTCGCGGTCGATGATGCGAGCGAGTTGATCCACGAGAATAGGCGGCGCCGCGGTGGCGGTCATATGTGGTTCTCCGGGAAGTGACACCTTAGACGGGAAGAATCCCGTCCCCTTGGAGTCACCCCTGCGGACACGGAGCCGCGACGGCACCCCGCGACTTGCGGGGTGGGGCGCTCTTGCTCCGGGTCGTCCGGCGGCAAGGGATGATATGCGCGCGTACTCTCGGATGTCAACCGGACCTGGACGCCGACATATTGGAGGGTGGCACCCAGTGCCCTGTCTCAGAGATCCACAGCATATATCCGAGGCCCTCGGGGGCGGCCCGAGCGCGCCGGGCCCGCGGGCCAGCCGGGTTCGGTCGCCGTGGAGGCAGGGATGACAGATGGTTTCTCTAGCCCCCCTTCCACGGCGCGACGCGCCAAGTACCCAGCCGATAGGCTGGGTGCGAGGCGGCGGCGCCGGAGCAAGGCTGGCCGGTTCTCGACGAGGCCCGACGCCCGCAGGGGTGCCCCCGAGGCCGGCCGGATTGCTCATTGAGCTTCGGAGAAGAGACACACTAGGCAGGTCAATCGGGTTGCGTGGGCAGGCGGGACCACGCCGCGGGCGTGGTCCCTCCGGCATCGGCCGGTCTAGGACCTCAGCGCATACGAGCTGAGGACCTTCATGTAGTTGCCCCGCTCGAAGGCGGCCGGCTCGGCCACGGAGCGGTAGCTCATGCTGCCCTGCATCTGGCGGATGGAGGCGTACTCGCGCTCTTCCATCCAGGCCAGCAGGTCGGTGCGTAGCTTCGCCAGGTACCCAATCCCGCTGTTGAGCAGGGCCGAGGTCATCATCGCCACCCGCGCCCCGGCCATCATCGCCTTGAGCACGTCCCGGGCCGTGTGCACGCCGCCGGTCACGGCCAGGTCGGCCCGGAGGCGGCCGTAGAGGATGGCCACCCAGTGAAGGCGCAGCCAGCAGCTCGTAGGAATTGCTCAACGTGAGATGCGGCACGGCCTCCAGGTTCTCCAGGTCGAAGTCGGGCTGGTAAAACCGGTTGAACAACACCAAGGCATCCGCGCCCGCCTGATCCAGGCGCCGCGCCATGTTGGCCATGGCGGTGAAGGCATGCCCGAGCTTCACCGCAACGGGGATCTTCAACGTGCCCTTCACGTCGCGCACCAGATCGAGGTATATCTGCTCCACCTGGGCGCTCCCCATCTCCGGATCGGTCGGGATGTAGTACACGTTGAGTTCCAGGGCGTCGGCGCCGGCCTCCTGGATCATCTTGCCGTAGCGGATCCACCCTCCGGTGGAGACGCCGTTCAGGCTGCCGATGACGGGGATGCGGACGGCAGCCTTCGTCCGGCGGATGTGCTCCAGGTACTCGTTTGGTCCCAGCCGGTAATTCGCCATCGCAGGGAAGTAGGACAGCGACTCGGCGAAGCTCTCTGTGCCCTGGGAGAGAAAGCGATCCAGGTGCTGGCTCTCGAAGTCGATCTGCTCCTCGAAGAGCGAATGCAGCACCACGGCCGCCGCGCCGGCATCCTCCATCCGCCGGATGTTGTCCACATCCTCGCACAGGGGGGAGGCGGAAACCACCAGCGGGTTCTTCAGGCGGAGCCCCAGGTAGGTCGTGGACAAGTCGATCATTGGGGTTTCTCCTCTGTCGAGCCGGCGGGTTGCGCTGTCTGCTCCGAGGCCGGCTTCATCGGCATGGCCGCCCAGTGCTCGTACAGGCGCCAGCGCGCGCTCACCTCGGCCTGGGCGCTTTGCAGCAGCCGCTTGGCCGCCTCGGGATCGCTGTGGCTCAGCATGGTGAAGCGCGTCTCGTTGTTCTCGAACTTGTCCAGGGTCAGCGTCGGGGCCTTGCTGTCCAGGAGGAGCGGGTTCTTCCCCTGCTTGGCCAGATCCGGGTTGTAGCGGATCAGCGGCCAGTGGCCCGTCTGGACGGCGGCCTTCTGCTGGTCCAGGCCGTGCTTGAGGTCATAGCCGTGGGCGATGCAGTGGCTGTAGGCGATGATCAGCGACGGCCCGTCGTACGCCTCGGCCTCGAGGAAGGCCTTCACCGTGTGCATGTCGTTGCTGCCGAAGGCCACGCGGGCGACGTAGATGTTCCCGTAGGTCATCGCGATCATCGCCAGGTCCTTCTTGGGCCGCGGCTTCCCGCCGGCCGCGAACTTGGCCACGGCGCCGCGCGGCGTCGCCTTGGACATCTGGCCGCCCGTGTTGGAGTACACCTCGGTGTCCAGGACCAGGACGTTGACGTTCGCCCCCGAGGCCAGGACGTGATCCAGGCCGCCGTACCCGATGTCGTAGGCCCAGCCGTCCCCGCCCACGATCCACACGCTCTTCTTGACCAGCGCCTCGGCCAGGCTCAAGAGATCCCGGGCGTCCGCCGAGTTCATGGACCGCAGCTTTTCCTTCAACTGCCGGACCCGGTCGCGCTGGGCCTTGGTGCCGGCCTCGGTCGACTGGTCGGCCGTGAGCAGCGCTTCGACCAAGCCCTCCCCGATGGACCCGGACAGCCGTCTGAGCAGCTCCTCGGCGTACTGACGCTGCTTGTCCAGGGCCAGCCGCATGCCCATGCCGAACTCGGCGTTGTCCTCGAAGAGGGAGTTCGACCAGGCCGGTCCGCGCCCGTCCACGGTCATGCAGTACGGGGTGGTGGGCAGGTTGCCCCCATAGATGGACGAGCAGCCGGTGGCGTTGGCGATCAACGTCCGGTCGCCGAAGAGCTGGGTGAGCAGCTTGATGTAGGGCGTCTCGCCGCAACCGGCGCAGGCGCCGGAGAACTCGAACAGGGGCTGCAGGAGCTGCACGTCCTTGACCTGGCCCAGGGTCAGGGCGCCGCGGTCCATCTCGGGCAGGTCCAGGAAGAACTTCCAGTTGGCCGCCTCGGATTCGCGGATCGGCGGCTGCGGGGCCATGTTGACGGCCTTGAGCCGGACCTCCTGCTTGTTCTTGGCGGGGCAGACCTCCACGCACAGCTCGCAGCCCGTGCAGTCCTCGGGCGCGACCTGCAGCGTGTACCGCATCTCCTTGAACTCCCGCCAGCGCGCCGGGGCCGACTTGAACGTCCGCGGGGCGTCCTTGAGCAGCTCCGGCGGGTAGACCTTGGCCCGGATGACGGCGTGCGGGCAGACCAGGACGCACTTGCCGCACTGGATGCAGACCTCCGTATCCCACACCGGGATCTCCAGGGCGATGTTGCGCTTCTCCCACTGGGTGGTCCCCGTCGGGAAGGTGCCGTCCACCGGGAAGGCGCTGACCGGCAGCGAGTCCCCCTCGTTGGCGATGATCTTGGCCAGCGTCTTCTGCACGAACTCCGGCGCCTCGGCGGGGACGGCCGGGCGCAGGTCGAAGCTGCTGCTCACCCGCCCAGGCACCTTGACCTCGTGCAGGTGGTCCAGGGCGGCGTCCACGGCGGCGAAGTTCTTCTTCACGACCGCCTCGCCCCGCTTGCCGTAGGTCTTCTCGATGGCGTGCTTGATCGCGGCGATGGCTTCGTCCCGCGGCAGGACGCCGCTGATGGCGAAGAAGCAGGTCTGCATGATGGTGTTGATCCGCACCCCCATGCCCGTCTTTTCCGCCACCTTGTAGCCGTCGATGACGTAGAAGCGCAGCTTCTTGTCGATGATCTGCCGCTGCACCGTCCGGGGAAGGTGGTCCCAGACCTCGTCCGGCCCGTACAGGCTGTTCAGCAGGAACGTCGCCCCCGGCCCCGCCTCGCGCAGCACGTCCAGCCGCTCCAGGAAGTTGAACTGGTGGCAGGCTACGAAGCTGGCCAGGCTGATGAGGTAGGTGGACCGGATGGGCTTGGGACCGAAGCGCAGGTGGGAGATGGTGAGCGCCCCGGACTTCTTCGAGTCGTACACGAAATAGCCCTGGGCGTAGTTGTCGGTGTCCTCGCCGATGATCTTGATGGAGTTCTTGTTGGCCCCGACGGTCCCGTCCGCCCCCAGGCCGTAGAAGACGGCCCGCACGGTCTTGGGGTCCTCGGCGGAGAATGTGGGGTCGTAGTCCAGGCTGGTGTGGGTGACGTCATCCACGATCCCGATCGTGAAGTGGTTCTTCGGTTTGGGCTTCGCCATCTCGTCGAAGACGCCCTTGATCATGGCCGGCGAGAATTCCTTGGAGGAGAGCCCGTAGCGCCCGCCGATGATCCGCGGCGCCGCCGCGAACGGGGCGGCGCCGGCGGCCATGGCCTCGTGCACCGCCGTGATGACATCCACGTACAGCGGCTCGCCGGCCGCGCCCGCCTCCTTGGTGCGATCCAGGACGGCGAGGGTCTTGACGCTCTTGGGCAGGGCCTGGACGAAGTGCTCGACGGAGAAGGGGCGGTAGAGCCGGACCTTCAGGACGCCGACCTTCTCGCCCCGGGCCGCGAGATACTCCACCGTCTCGTGGGCGGCCTCGGCGCCGCTCCCCATCAGCACGATCACCCGCTCGGCGTCGGGCGCGCCCACGTAGTCGAAGAGGTGGTACTGGCGCCCCACGATCTTGGCGAACTTGTCCATGGCGTTCTGGACGATGGTGGGGCAGGCGAGGTAGTAGGGGTTCACCGTCTCCCGCGCCTGGAAGAAGACGTCCGGGTTCTGGGCGCTGCCGCGCAGGACCGGGCGATCGGGCGACAGGGAGCGGGCGCGATGCGCCTGCACCAGCTCGTTATCGAGCATGGCCCGCATGTCGTCCTGGGTCACCTGCTCGACCTTCGCCACCTCGTGCGTCGTCCGGAACCCGTCGAAGAAATGGAGGATGGGGACCCTCGCCTCCAGCGTCGCCGCCTGGGCGATGAGGGCCAGGTCCATGACCTCCTGGATGGAGTTGGACGCCAGCAGGGCCCAGCCCGTGGACCGCGTGGCCATCACGTCGCTGTGATCCCCGAAGATGGACAGGGCGTGCGACGCCACCGTCCGGGCGGCCACGTGGAAGACGGTCGAGGTCAGTTCGCCGGCGATCTTGAACATGTTGGGGATCATCAACAGGAGGCCCTGGGAGGACGTGAAGGTCGTGGTGAGCGCCCCGCCCTGCAGGGCCCCGTGCACGGCTCCCGATGCGCCGCCCTCGCTCTGCAACTCGACCACAACAGGGATGGTCCCCCAGATGTTCGCCTTGCCTTCGGATGACCATTGATCCGACCATTCCCCCATGGGGGAGGAGGGGGTGATCGGATAAATGGCGATCACCTCGTTCGTCTGGTGGGCGACATACGCGGCGGCTTCGTTTCCGTCGATCGTTACCTTCGATCTACTCATCTGAGATCTCCCTTGGACCCTCTGGTGATTGCCTCAGGGGGATTACCTGCACTGGATGCCCGGACAAACGGGTCCCCCAGGCAGGCGGGGACTGTTGCAGGAATAGGGCAGCAAGGCCCATGCCTCGATAAAGATCATCCTCGGTTGGGAGCGCAACCTTCCATAGATTCAGGGCTTTCCCGGACGGCCGGGGCTCCAGACCGGCCGTCGGGAGCCGCCGCAGGCTGTTCCAGGTGGGACACCGTGGCGTAGGCAGTGTCCCAAAGTCCTCAATCCTTCTTCCGCGCCGCGTTAAGCACCGCCTCCAGGAACTGGGCCTCCGGCAAGGCGCCCTCGATCGCGCCGGTCTCGTTGACGATGGTCCTCGGGACCGCACGCACCTCGTACCGTTGGGCCAGGTGAGGAAACTCGGTCGCCTCCACCGCGTCCCCGGTGATGAAATCGCTCTCCAGGGCGAACTGGTGGGCCAGCCGCACCGCGGCCGGGCAGTGGGGTCACGTGGGCGTCGTGAACACCTGGAGGTGGACCGGCTCGCGGACCTCGGCGAGGGCGGCCCGGGTCTCGGGGGCGAGATCGGTGTCCCCCCGCGAGATGTCCTTGACGGCCTCCAGGAACGGCACGAACTCGTATCCCAGGGGGATCCCGTAGAAACGGATGCCGTAATCCTTCGATCCCTCCACCACGGTCGCCGGGATCTTGTCCACCCGGTACTCCGCGACCTTCTCCTTGTCGAGCTGGAAGTTGTACACCTCCAGGCTGATCTTATCGGAGAGTTCCTTCACCTCCCGCAGCAACTGCTCCGTCTCGCGGCAGTACTGGCAGGCCAGCTCCTGCGTGAAGTTCACCAGCTTCACCGGCCCCGTCAAGATCTTGAGCTGCGCCTGGAGCTCTTGCCGGTCTCGCTCGTTCAGTATTGCCATGACTTCCTCCAAGGATCGGCGTCCCGCTCTTCGCCCCGGAATGCATTGAGCGAAGGCCACCCACCTTCATACCTCACGCTGGGCGATCAATCAATGGAATTATAACGAATGTCGCTTTGGAGGTATGTTCCTCCGCCGATCCTCGGTGGGGAGGGCGCCCGCCCAAAAAGAGGGGGACCCGAGAGATCGGGTCCCCCATCGTGCCGCGGAAGCGTCGAGACTATTTGACTACAGGATAGCCGGCTTTCAGGAAATCATTCCGGCGCGGAATTGATGTCGCCCTCCTCTGCCTTCGCGGCCTTCGAGGCCCCCGGCGCAAACGCGAACGCCTCCGGGGGCAGCGTCTCAAGCCATCTGCGATGCTCCATCCGGGCGTACTGTTCGGTGACAAAACCGGTGCGCATCGTACAGACCCACCGATTTCATGTCCAGCGAATGGGTTCCAGGACATGCAGCTTCTCGGGCGGGAAAGAGATCCACACCGGCTTGCCCGGCTGGAGATTCATCAGGTAGTGCACGTGCGCGGAGCAGTGGATCAGGATCTCCCCGGCCTCCGCGGCCGGGCCGTCGCCGCGAAACCTCAGCAGGTAGTCGGTCCCTCGCTCGGTCTCCGCCGTGATGTGCCCGCGCAGGATGTTGGGTTTGTCGACGATTCGCTCCGGCCAGACCAGTCGGGCATCCTCGGGGCGGATGCAGAACTCCACCTCTGCACCGGGCGGGGGCAGGGTGCAGGAGAAGGCCAATTGCTCTTCATGCCAGGCGACGACGGAGGATCCCGCGGCGCCGACAAGCACCGTGCCATGAAAGATGTTGGAGGCTCCAACGTGCTCCGCCACGCGGCGGTCTCGCGGATGTTGGAGCACCTCGTCCCGCGGGCCCGACTGGAGGATCCGGCCGCCGTCGATGACGGCGATCTGCCGGGCCATGAGATATGCCTCCTGGAGGTTGTGGGTCACCAGAATCGTCGTCCCGCCGAATCCCCGGAGAAGGTCCAGCACCTCGGCGCGAAGGCGCTCTCGTTCCATCTGATCCAAGGCAGAAAACGGCTCGTCCAGAAGGAGGAGTTCTGGCTGTACGATCAGGCCTCGACCCAGCGCGACGCGCTGCCGCTGCCCGCCGGACAGATCCCCCGGGTAGCGGTTCCCGAATCCTTCCAGACGAAGGAGGCGGAGCATTGCATCCACGCGGTTCCGCGCGTCAGCCCGGGTGAGACCTCGGAGGCCGTACGCCAGATTGCTCGCCACCGTCATGTGCGGAAAGAGCGCGTACTCCTGGAAGACCAAGGCCATTCGGCGGAGGTGCGGCGCGACGTGGATGCCGACCTCTGCATCGAACAAAGTCCGCCCGTTGAGCCGGATCCAGCCCCGCTCGGGGCGGCGAAGGCCCACGAGGCAGAGGAGGGTGAGGCTCTTCCCGGCGCCCGAGGGTCCGTAGAGCGCGCTGACCCCTCGCTCCATCGTAAGGGCCGGAGCCAGCGTGAATCCGTCCAGCCCGTATTCGAACGAGAACTCGAGCATCAGAGGTATAGCCACTAGGTTAGGCGGAACATGTCGAAGTCATTGAGCCCATCAGCCTGTGGGGTTGCCGCGCCGGGGTGCACCCCTCGGACGGCGAAGCCGCGACGGCACCCCAGCCCTGGCGGCCTGGAATGGGGCGGGCTTGCTCCGGGTCGTCGCCCCGACGCTTGGGTGGGGCTCCTTCGCGCCGCGGGTCCCGTCAACGGCGGGACCACGGCGACCGGAACGGACCCAACGTAAGCGTTGGGTACCCCCCCACCGCACGGCGGGTACCCAGCCCGAAGGCTGGGTGTGCTCGGGGCTCACCCCGGCGCGGCGTCGAGCTGGTATGATCTTACCACCGGTGAGCATCAGAGTCGCACCCGAGGCAGCCGGCTCAGGATAAAGAGGAGGGCGCTGACGATGCCGATGGTGACGAGAGCCAGCGCATTGGCTTGAGCCAGATCGTTGGCCTGCACGGCGTCATAGATCGCCAGGGGCAGGGTCTGGGTGCGGCCGGGGATGCTGCCTGCCAGCATCAGCGTGATGCCGAACTCGCCCATGCCGCGGGCGAACGCCAAGATGAGGCCTGCCAGGATCCCGCGCCAGGCCAGGGGAAGGGTGACGGTGAGAAAGACGCTGGCCGCGGATCGAAGCGTGCGGGCGGCCGCTTCGATGCGGGGATCGACGGACTCGAAGGCGGCCTGGACGGCCTTGACGACGAGGGGGAGCGACGCGACGGTGGCCGCGATCACCGCGGCTCGCCAGGTGAACACGATCTCCAGACCGGCGGCCTCGAGGGCTTTGCCCAGCGGCCCGGAATGGCCCAGGAGCAGGAGCAAGTAAAAACCCACCACGGTGGGGGGCAGGACCAGCGGGAGGATGACGACGGATTCGAGGAGGGGGCGGCCGGGGAATCGCCTGCGGGCCAGAAGCCAGGCCAGGCCGATGCCGGTGAGACCGGCCAGGATGGTGCTCAGCGTGGCGACGCGGAGAGAGAGAAAGATCGGGAAGAAGTCCATAGTTGCCTCAAGAAAAATCAACCGCCATGATCACCCAGCGCGAGCGCTGGGTACCCGGGTCGCCAAGGAGGCTCCATTTCCCATCCCCCGACCGGCATGCCTTGAAGCACATCCCGATAGCTCTCGGAATTTTCATTTCTCTCTCCGTCGTCCCTTTCGGCCATGGCGTCCTTGGCGCCTTGGCGGTTCAATTCCCTTCCGTCGGCTCAGAACTCCCCGGGAGGAAGGAAGCCGAACCGTTTCATGATGGGGCGCCCCTGTGCCCCGCTTACGAACTGGATGAAGGCCCGCGCCAGATCGGGGTGTTTGGAGCGGGCCGTCACGGCTGCCGCCTGAACGATCGGCTTGTAGAGGGCCGGATCGATCTGGGTGAACCGGATCTCCGGCACCTGCGCGATCGACAGGGCCAGGATCGCCGCATCCACGTTGCCGGTCTGGAGAAACTGGAGGGCCTGGCGAATATTCTCCCCGTACACGAGCTTCGGTTGGATCCCGATCCACACGCCGGCCGTTACCATGGCCTCGCGTGCCGCCATGCCGTACGGGGCGTGGTTCGGGTTGGCGATCGCGACCCGCCGGACGTCATCCCGCGTCAGGTCCCGCAAGCTGGAAAGGACCGGCCGGTCCTTCCGGGTGGCGAGGACGATCCGCCCTTGAGCGTATGGCTCCACGCTGTCCGCGATCACCGAGCCCGTGGAGCGCAGGTCTTCAACGTACGAGACGTTGGCGGCGAAGAAGACGTCCACTGGGGCCCCCTGCTGGACTTGCTGCGCCAGTTGGCCGGTAGACCCGAATACCAGCGTCACCTTGACTTGATGCTCCTTCTCGAAGATGGGAGCGATCTCGCGCAGCGCGAACACCAAGTCCGCCGCCGCCGCGACGATCAGCTCCCGCTCCGAAGTGCCCGCCAGCCCCCGGCCCGGCGCGAGGCACAGCAAGAGAGCCAGCAGGAGAGCGTTGAGCCAGATCGGGCGACGCGCCAACGGGGCCTCCTTCCATCGGGAACGTTCGGGACATTACTCAGCGGCGCGGAATGTTGGCTGGACGTTCGCTCGCGCCGCTTCGTTCGCGAGGAAGGCCCTCGCCCTTGCAGGGCAGGCCGCAAGTGCTCGGCCCTCCCCGCGCACCCACGCCTGCGCCGCGGGTACCCGACCGAGAGGGGCGGGCCGCCGCCCCTCCTCGGACTCTCCCCCGGACTGTGCGGTTCCAGGCACGCTGTCACTTATTTTACGCACCGCACAGTACCAGGGGAGAAACGCCGGGTCAAGGAATCCGCCGTCCGGAAGAAAGTTCGGGAGCCAGGTGCGGGAAGGGCGCTCCGACTGCCGATGCCGGACGGCCGGAGGTGCAGCAGGGGGTCTGAGCGGACGTACAAAATGACTTGTCGTCATCTCCGCTCGTGCTCTACAGGGACGCGGGTCGCACAGAGGAGGGGCTTCCCGGTGCAGATGTCGGTTGTGCCGAGAAAGGCGGCGGCGGTTGTCTTGGTCCGCCCCAGCCCGGCCGCGGGCGGTCCCGACGGGCCGGCCGAGGTGTTTCTCACCCGGCGGCCGGAAACCATGGCCTTCGCCGGGGGGCACTTCGTCTTCCCCGGCGGGGAACTGGATCCCACCGACTCTGCGCCGGAGAATCTCGCCCTGGCGAGAGGTATGGAGGCGGAACGAGCAGCCGCGATCTTTGGAGAGGGCGAGCCACCGCAGCCGAGCCTGGGTCTCTGGCTGGCCGCTATCCGGGAGCTGTTCGAGGAGGCGGGGATCTTGCTCTGTACGACGAAAGAAGGCGAGGGGCCGGACCTGAAACTCCCTGCCATTCAGGCGCGACTGGCGGCTGGCCGGGAAGATGTTCATCAACGACGGCGTACGCTGGCGTCCTTGATGCAGGAGCTGGGCCTGCATTACAATGCCGGGGGACTCCACTACCTGACGCGCTGGATCACGCTGGACCACTTCCCGATGCGCTTCGATGCCCGGTACTTCTTGTGCCGGATCCCGGCAGGCCAAATTGCGGAGCCCTGCCGTCACGAGGTCAGCGTCGCGCGTTGGATCCAGCCGGCCGAGGCGCTGGGCCGCTGGCGGGCCGGGGAGTTGAAGATGCGGAACCCGACGTCAACGACGCTGATGTACCTGGCGCGGTTTCCGGAATGCAGCAGCCTTCTCGCTGCCGCGCAAAGCGGCGGGCTTGGCTTTCCCCCGCTCTCCACAGGATGAGCCCAAGCAGCGCAGGCGAACCGCCAAGTGGTCATGACGGGGGACGGTCACCACGGGGCATGAAAACACTGCACGTGCCGGTGAGGTGGACGTTCCGCGGGCTTCGCCTCCGGGACCGCCCCTCCGTGCGCCGGGCCTCGTCGACACCCAGAGGGTACCCGGGCCAGCCTTGCTCCGGTGGCAACGCCCACAGAACGGGCGTGCCGCGCCGGGGAAAGGGTGTCCTGTATCTCGCTGGCACGCTATGCCCCCCGGCGACGACCCGTTGCAGGATGACACGCAACGGGTGCCCCGCCGGCTGGCCGGGTACCCAACCGCGAGGTTGGGTGTGGCCCGGCGGCTCGGGGCGCCCCCGGAGGCTTCGCGATCGGGAGCCTGGGATCGCGGACGGCTTTCACGCGCATTTTCTTCGCAGGCGCCAAGACCTCCATCGGGAGGCACACCGGCAAGCCGTCGATTTGGCAATCAGGGGCTCCAAGTTGCCGGGTACCCTCTGGGTGCGCCAGATTGCCCAGTCATGTGTGTCTGAAATCCTCCCGCATAAGCCGAGCCCCGGGGCCGCTCCAAGACGCTGGGCCCGCGGGCCGGCCGGGTTCGGTCGCCGTGTCACGCCCGTGGCGTGACTGCGGCGCGGAGGAGCGCCGAGGGCGCGCGGGTACCCGCTTGGCGGGTGCGGAGCAAGGCCGGCCGGTTTTCGACGAGGCCCCAGGCGTCGCGGAGGGGACTCGGGGCGAAGGTCGGCAGACTTATGACACACACGACTAGTGTGCTGTAACAGAAATAGCTTGACAATCAGGTGCTGTATGTGTACAAGGGCTCATGTTTACTCCAGCGCGGGCGCTCACGATCGACGAGAATCAGCGGAAGCGACTCCGGTTCCTGGCGAACTCGGGCAAGACACCGCAGAAGGTGGCCCTGCGGGCCCGGATCGTCCTGCTGGCCAGCGAGGGCGTCCCCAACAACGCCATCGCGGCGCGGCTGGGCACCAGTCGCCCGACGGTGCTGCTGTGGCGGAGCCGGTTTCAGGCCCGGGGGGCGCCCGGGCTGCTGAAGGATGCGCCGCGGCCGGGCCGCAAGAAGGCTCTCTCGCCTGCGGTCGTGAAGCGGGTGGTCGAGGCGACCTTGCGCAGTACCCCGCGGGGGGCGACGCACTGGAGCACCCGCACCCTGGCCAAGGCCCAGGGCCTCTCCCACATGACGGTCCAGCGGATCTGGAAGCAGCATGGGCTGCAGCCGCACCGGGTGGAGACTTTCAAGCTCTCCCGCGATCCCCACTTTGTCGAGAAGCTGCGCGACGTGGTGGGGCTGTACCTCGATCCGCCGGACCGGGCCGTGGTCCTGTCGGTGGACGAGAAGAGCCAAATCCAGGCCCTCGACCGGACCCAACCGGGGCTGCCGATGAAGCGGGGCCGCTGCGGCACGATGACCCACGACTACAAGCGCCACGGGACCACCACCCTCTACGCGGCCCTCTGCCTGCTCGATGGCAAGGTCATCGGCCAGTGTCTGCCCCGGCACCGCAGCCAGGAGTTCCTCCGCTTCCTCCGTACCCTCGATCAGCAGACGCCGGCGGCCCTGGACCTGCATCTCATCGTGGACAACTACGGCACCCACAAGAGCCCCCCGGTCCAGCGCTGGCTCCACCGCCACCCGCGCTTCCATCTCCACTTCACGCCCACGGGCAGCTCCTGGCTCAACCTGGTCGAGCGCTGGTTCCGCGAGATCACCCAGAAGCGCATCCGTCGCGGCAGCTTCGCCAGCGTCAAGGAGCTCCTGGCCGCGATCCAGGAGTACCTCGATGAGTACAACCGCGCTCCCAAACGCTTCGTCTGGACCAAGAGCGCTGACATGATCATGGCGAAGGTCGATCGTTGTAAAGCAGCGTTAGTTACACAACACTAGTTGCCAGCCGATCTTGGCGATCTTAGCGGTAAAATTGTCGGGCTGGTCGCCGTCAGGGCAGTGTCAGGGAGTATCCGACGGTGCAGAAGGCGACACCGTCGCCCAGCTCCTGGGCCAGGCGCGCGCCGGCCCGAAGCCCCGTGCAGTGCGAGAGGCCCATCCGCTTGATCCCCAGCCCCTTCAGGACGGCGATCGTCTCACGCAACTGCTCCGCCGGCGCGAAGTCCAGGTGGGTCCCGCCGATCACGGTATGAATCGGCTTTCTGGGAAGCTTGGCTTGGAAGTGATCGATGGTGTTGATGAGGCCCGCATGGCAGCAGCCGAGGATCAGCGCCAGGCCCTCGCCCGTCTCCACCACCATGGATTGATCGTCCCGCAGCGGATCCTTCCGGAATTCGCCATTCTGCTTCACGAACAGATCGGTGTCTCCCGTCTCGAAGGCCCGGCGGCGTGCAATCTCGCCGCTGAGGTGCACCCCCGGCGCGATTTGCCGGAACTCGGCTGAGAGGTCGAAGGCCGCCCCCATCCCCTCCAGCGCCTCGCGCTTGAAGGGGAGGCCAACATAGATGATCCGCTCGCCCACCTTTGCGTACCGATCGGTGAAAACCTCGGGGTGGGCATGGACCGGGATCCCCTTGCCGATCGCCCGCAGGACGCCGGCCAGGCCACCCGTATGATCCATGTGCCCGTGGCTCAGCACCATGCGATCGGCCGCCTTGAGATCCACCCCGAGACGCGGGGCATTGTTGAGCGTGGCGAGGCCGGCCGGACCCGCGTCGAACAGGATCTTGGCCTCGGGCCGGGACAGGAACAGGGAGAAGCCGTGCTCCGCATACAGCCCCGGGGCCTTGCCCGGGACCGTGTTTTCCGTGATCACCGTGAGCGTGGTCGCCATGCATCCCTCCCCGATCGCAGTTCGGACTTTTCACCGCCAAGCCGCCAAGAACGCCAAGACTTCACCCCATCGCCGCTAAGTTAATTCGGCCTCGACCCCGCCCCCGGGGGTGGCCCGAGCACACCCAGCCTTGCGGCTGGGTACCCGCCGTGCGGTGGGCGGCGGGTCCGGCACGGAGCCCCGCCAAAGGGCGGGGCGACCCGGAGCAAGACCGCCCCACCCCGCGTCCCGCGGGGTGCCGTCGCGGCCTCGCCGTCGAGGGGTAGCCTCGGGGGCGGGACCCCAAGCATGGCCAGAGCTGTCAATGGAACCACATCGTTACCGCTTAACTTAGCGGCGATGAGGCTTAACCCAATATATGGCCAAAGACGAGAGCCCTGACAGCTTGCGCAGAATATCCTCCAGCGCCCGAGTGTCATCCCCACCCTCCCGATCACGCCGCCGCCGAGGGCATGCCACCTACCTGGACCTCGACCGACACCCCCTGCCGAACGGCTTGCGTGACCACGCAGAAGTCCTCAAAGATCTGCAAGCAGCGTTGCGCCTTTGCGGCCGTCTCTTCCGTCCACTTGGGCAGCAGCCGCACCTTCATGCCGCCGATCCGCAGGCGGCCCGCCTCGTTTCGCGTGAACTCGGTCAGGACCTCGGCCTCCAGCCCCTGCACGGGCAGGCGGGCCTTCCCCAGGCAGAACAAGAGACTGGCGGCCAGGCAGTTGCCCACCGCCGTGGCCAAGAGACGCGAAGGGTTCGGGCCCTTCCCCTCGCCCAGCGGGGGCGACTCGTCCGTGATCAGATCGGGCATCCCCTCGTGGTCGAAGCGAACCCGGAACCGGTATCCCGCCTCCTGCGCCATCGTCGTGCGGCTGGTCTTGTCAATGGGCTGGCTCATCGCTTCTCCTTCGTCCGTGACGGGTCATCCTCTGTGCTCGACGAGCACGACTGGACGCCTCACGTCGGCACCCCGGCCTTGCGCAGAATGATCTGGAGCACGACCCAGATCCCCAGGATGGCGACGACCGTCCACACTTCTCCGCCCCAGTTCATGGTGCCTCCTCGGTTTGTGTGACGATGCTCCTCTTGCTCCGGCTCCGGGTCATGGACACCCCGCCGGCGCTTCTTGAGGCAGGCGTTACTGGCGATCCGGTAGAGCCAGGTGGTGAACCGGCTCTCTGCGCGGAAGTCCCTGATCGAGCGGAGCATCCCGAGAAACGTCTCCTGGAGGACGTCCTTGGCGTCCTCGATGTTTCGGCACATCCGCACGGCGAAGTTGTACACGCGGGTCTGGTGAAAGCGGACCAGTTCTTCAAGGGCCGCGGAATCTCCCGCGCGAGAGGCCTCGATCAGGGCCTGCTCGTTGGATGGCGGCAGAGCGCTTGTCACCGGACGTGTCACCTCGTGGTCATTCTTCGCCCGCAAGGCCGATGGCGGCGACCTTGGCCCGGGTGGCGCGTGCGAGGTCCTGCGGCTGGATGAACAACTGCATTCCCCGCATGCCCGCGCTGACGCTGACGATGGGTTGCCCCTGGGCGCTCCGATCGAGATAGACCGGGTAGTCCTTCTTGCCGCCGAGAGGGGAGACCCCACCCCGGATGTATCCCGTCAGGCGATGGATCTCGTCCTTCTCGATCATCTCGACCTTCCGGTTGCCCGACTCCCTGGCCAGCGCCTTCAGGCTCAGCGTCATGGTGCCGGGCAGGCAGGCCAGGATGACGCCGGTGCGATCTCCGCGCACCACCAGGGTCTTGAAGACCTGGGCCAGCGGGATGTGGAGTTTCTCGGCGACCTCGTCTGCACCCAGTTCCTCTTCCTGGAATTCCCGGATCTCGTAGGAGATCCCCAGCTTGTCGAGGGCCTGCGCCGCACGAGTCTTCATCTCCGGCAGTGAATATCAACCGTCAAGACGCCATGACCGCCAAGACACGCTCGCTCTCGACACTCCGGCAAGAAGAACCGAGCCAGCTTGTTCGAGACTGCCTCTCGGAATACCCTTCCGTTGAAATTTGCCTGCCGGGGGCTTCTTGGCGCGCTTGGCGCCTTGGCGGTTCAAAAACAGTTCTTAGACCAAAGGCTAGCATCCGCAGCGACTGAACGTCAAGCAAGCGCAAGCGCGCGGCGGAGCTGCCGGCGATGAGGATCTCGGCCTGCGGGTCCGCGGGAGAAGAGGGGAAGTTCCTTGGCGCCTTGGCGGTTCGCGAGGGCCTTCCGCTACGGCAGGAGGACGGCTTTGATGTAATCCTTCGGAGGATCCGTCACAAGCTGGCGGAAGACCTGGACGCCCTCGCTGAGGGGAAACGTGCGGACCCAGGGATCCAGCGTGATCTTCCCATGGGCGAAGAGGCCGATGGCTGTCCGAAGATCGTGATGGGTCACCGCGAAGGAGCCGAGGACCTTGCGCTCGCCCAGTACCACGTCGAATCCAGAGAGCTGGGTGGGATCATCGTGCAGGCCCAGCCAGACAACCTCGCCCCCCCGCCGCGTCATCTTCACGGCCGCGTCGCGGGTCTCCGCGGCGCCCACGGCATCAACCACCACGTCGGCCCCGCGTCCGTGAGTCATGTGCTGGACGGCGGCTACCACGTCTTGCTTGCGCGGGTTGAAGACCGTCTCGGCACCGAGCTGCGAGGCCACGTCCAGTCGCGCGTCGGACACGTCCACGGACATCAGCCGGAGGGCGCCAGCAGCCTTGGCGACCTGCAGGGCGAACAGGCCGATGGTGCCTGCGCCGAGGATCACCACAGTCTCGGGGAAGCGCTGGCTGGTGAGCGACAGGGCATGGACCCCGTTGGCCAGCGGCTCGAGGAGTGAACCCTGGACGGGCGAGACGGTGCCGGGCAGATGCAGGAGTGTCGAGACGGGCACGGCGCAGTATTCCGCGAATCCGCCCGGCCGCTTCATCCCGAACACGTCGCCGTCCCGGCACAGGTGCACGTTGGCGTCCAAACAATCCTGGCACTGCCCGCAGGCGATCACCGAGTTCACCCCCACCCAGTCCCCCTGCTGGTACCCCGTCACCCCTGGGCCGACCTCGGCCACCTGACCGCAGAATTCGTGCCCGGGGATTGCGGGGGGCGTCCGGCGCGCCGCGTGGGTGACGAACCCGTGGAGCTCGGAACCGCAGATCCCGGCGGCCGCCACCCGGAGCACGACCTCTCGGGGTTTGGGGGACGGCTCGGGGACGTCCCGGAGCTCGAGCTCATCCCAGGCGGGATAATAGATGGCTTTCATGGTAGTGGACAAATATCAGAGACACCGCGGGCTGTCAACCGTGGCGGCGAGAATTGTCCGGAGACCGCAGGGAGCCTCCATGCCGAAGCCGCCGGGCCGCTGGTCACTCACGACGTTGTCTGGATCAGCGGACCGGCGAGACAGGGCGCATACCGGAAGCGAACCTCGCCCTTGACAAGAAGCGGCGCCGGGCATAGCGTCCGCGTTCAGGGTTGCCGACTGGGCGGACCTCCGGAGGATATCCGCACACGTCGGACCGTCTTCATTGCGGGACGCGTGCAGGGTGAGCGTGCGATCAAGGGGGTCAGACCATGAAGGCGAGAGCCGCGGTCTTATTCGAGCCGAAGCAGAAGCTGTCGCTTGAGGAAGTGGACGTCCCGGCTCCCCGGGAGGAGGAGGTGCTGGTCCACATGGCGGCGGCAGGGGTCTGCCACAGTGACCTGCACGTGATGAAGGGCGACCTCGCGGCGCCACTGCCCGCCATCCTCGGCCACGAGGGATCGGGGGTCGTGGCCGAGGTGGGACCCGGGGTGAAGGACGTGCAGCCGGGGGATCACGTTATCCCGCTGTGGCGGCTGAGTTGCGGGGAATGCGAGTACTGCACCGGTGGCCGGCCCGCCCTGTGTTCGGCTGGCGTCGAGATCCGAAGGACGGGGACCCTGCCGCTCGGTGGGACCGGATTCACGCTGGGCGGGAAGGAGATCAAGCGGTTCGGCGGCGTGTCCACATTTGCCGAGTATTCGGTCATCCCCGAGAAGGCGCTGCTCAAGATCCCCGAAGAGTTTCCTCTGGATAAGGCGGCCCTGCTCGGGTGCGCGGTGATCACGGGCTTCGGCGCGGTCGTCAATGCGGCCCAGGTAAGACCGGGCAGCCTCGTGGCGGTGTTCGGCGCGGGCGGCGTGGGCCTCAACGTGATCCAGACGGCGGCCCTCGCCGGGGCCGCCACGGTCATTGCGGTGGATTTGCGCCAGAACAAGTTGGAGTTTGCCCGCCAGTTCGGTGCCACGCACGTGGTCGATGCGTCCCAGGGCGACCCCGTGGAGCAGGTCCGGGCGATCACGGGCGGCCGGGGAGTGGACTACGCCTTCGAGGTGGTGGGGCTTCCCGCCACGATGCGCCAGACGTTTGACGTCCTGGCCAGGAGGGGCGTGGCGGTCGTCGTGGGGATCGGTCCGACAAAGGGCGAGGTGACGATTCCCGTGATCCCGCTCGCCTGGGAGGACCGAGTCCTCATGGGGACGCTGTATGGATCGGCCCGGCCCCGCATCGACATTCTGAAGCTGATCGAGCTGTATCGCGCCGGCAAGCTGAAGCTGGACGAACTGCTCACGCGGAGCTACCCGATCGAGCAGATCAACGAGGCCTACGCCGCCCTGGAGCGCGGCGAGGTGGCCCGGAGCGTGGTGACGTTCTTCTTCTAAGAAACTGACTGCCCGGCGGCAGGCACCAGTTGGAATCCGAGCGCCCGGGCCTGAGCATACAGACGGGATTCCAGGCGCTTGCGATACATGCCCTCGTGTTTCGCGAGCTGGGTCTCCGCGTACGGCTCGCGCGTGGTGAGCAGGTGGTAGACGATCCGGGCGAGCTTGTGCGCGGTGGCGGTGATCGCCTTCGGGGCGCCGAGCTTGGCGCGCATCCGCCGAAAGAAGGCGCCGAGCGCGGAGTGGCTCCGGTACAGACTCTGGGCCGCCATCCGGAGGGCCTGGGCGACCCGGTGCTTCACGTGGCGGGTCTGGACCGAGAGGACTTTCCCGCCCGAGATGCGGTTGTCGGGGCAGAGGCCCAGCCAGGAGGCGAAGTGCTTGGCGCTGGGGAACTTCCCCAGATTGCTGCCGAGCTCCGCGAAGAGCGTGTAGACAGTGGCGGTGTTGAGGCCCGCCACTTGGGTGAGATCGATCCCAAGGATCCGGTAGAGCTCCGTCCGGAGATCGAACCGCGGGGCGTTGCCCTGGGGTTTGCGATGGGTGGTGGTCGCCGGCGAGAGCGGAGACACGGCGGGGTCGCTCACGGACTCGAAGGTGGCGAGCAGCCCCTGGACCTCCCGGTCGCACTCGCTGATCAATTGCTGGTAGTGCCGGTACGCCCCAAGGGACTGGCGGAGGGTGAAGAGATGCTCCCGCCGGTAATCGCCCACGAGGGCCTTGGCGATCGTCTCCGCGGAGGCCTTGATGCGGTGATCCCGGTGCCCGGCCAGCACGTGGGGGTCCCGTTCGCCCGCCAGGAGGGCATCGAGGATGGCGAGGCCGGTGACGCCGGTGATGTCGCTCAGCACGTGATGGAGCTGGAGGTTCATCTGGTTGAGAGCCTTCTGGAGGTGCTGCGTGTGCACGGCCGCCAGGCGCACGAGGTTGTCTCGGTGCCGCAAGAGGCTGCGCACGGCGCAGACCGTCTCCGGCGGCCGGAAGGAGGCCCGGAGGAGCCCCACGGCGTGGAGGTACTGGAGCCACTGGCAGTCCTGCACGTCGGTCTTCCGGCCCGGGACGTTCTTCACGTGGCGCGCGTTCACCAAGCAGACCTCGAGGCCGCGGGCTTCCAAGATCTGGTACAGGGGGATCCAGTACACGCCGGTGGACTCCATCGCCACGGAGGTGACCCCGCACTGCGTGAGCCAGGTGGCGACCGCGAGCAGATCCTGCGTGAACGTGCCGAACCGCCGGATGGGCTGGGGATCCCGCTCGAGCGGCACGCACACGTAGATCTCGGTCGCCCCGATGTCGATCCCCGCGGCGTTCGGGTTCAGGACCGGGGGCGTGGCAGCTCGCGTCGTCTGTCTGCGGCCTCTGGGCATGGCGGTCTCCTCCGTGAGGGTGAAGGCCATGGCCGGCAGGCGGCCCCGGTCGTGCGGGAGAGCAGGTACTCTTCTAAGCGGGATCGCCGTCAGGCGCGAGAAGCGCCTGGGTGTCACCAGTGGCTTGCGCACGCGACCGGGCACCATGCTAACAGCCGGGCTGCAGAACATCATGAGCACCAGTGGCGCGTCGGTGTTTTGCTTGCCTCTGTCGGCCTGGCGGCCTAGAGCGTACCGCAGACGCGTGTCCGGTGGAACCAGTTTCTTCCGCCATTGCCCCAGCCGTGCGAGGCTGGGTTGAAGCTAACAGGCTGCTGAAAAAGGCCCATCTGCGGAGACCCACCTGCGGTGGGTACCCCCGCGCTCGCGCGGCGCTGCGACGTACGGACTAAGTACGCCTTCACCCACCTTCGGTGGGTACCCGTCGCATCGCGCGCCGCCTTGCATCTGGACCTTTTTGAGCACCCTGGGCGAAAACGGGTTTTTCAGCATCCTCCTAAGGTACGCCATTCACTCTGCCTGTCCCCGCCCCCCTCGCGACTGCAGGATTGAAAACGGCTTGTGTTTCCGTAAGGCATGTGGTATCAAGCCTTCGTCCCGAAATCATTTTTCCATCTGCTGATTGCTCACGGCGGAGCCACAGCTCCCACGGAAAAGCCCGCTGTATGGAGGGAAGCGCAATGACGGCCGAGACGACAGACCTTCAGGCCTTGCAACACCGGTTGGAGCGGGAGAGCCGCCGCTTGAAACAGATTGGTGTTGTGGTGCTGGCTGGGATTGTTGGAGCCGTGCTGATGGGGCAGGCCAAAGCCAGCCGAGTGGTTCAGGCTGAGAAATTCGTCGTTCAGGATGCAAGCGGGAGGACGCGGGCCGAGTTAGGCACCGCTCCCGACGGCAGAGTGGCCCTCGTGCTCTTCGACCAGAACGGCAGGTCTCGCATTGAGCTGAGGGTATTGTCTGACGACAGGGTGGGCCTCCTGCTGTACAGCAAGGACGAGAAGCCCAGCGCGGCATTGAGGGTGTTGTCTGACGGCAGGGCCTTGCTGGCTCTCTATGATAAGGAGGAAAGGCTCCACTGGCAAACTCCGTAGGCAGGAGCGCCGCCACCGCAGGAATGTGCCCGACCCCAATTCTGCGGCGACGTTCCGCTTCAACATCCTTACGCTGAGGGAGAAATCCGCAGGCCTCTCAGGCCTCGCCCGATTCTGAAACTCACGGCCGAGCCAGGCCATCTCTCCACTCCGATCCCAAGACCTCCACCCCCTCACGCCACACCAAGGCCCACGCATTTCCTTGAGCCCGGGGCCTTAAGCTGCTAAATGGTGTCTGCCGATTTCCCTGGCCAAGGCTGGAGCCGGCGGAAAGAATTCAAGGAATGACTAAAGAGGCTGGCCAGGCGGGGTGAGGTATCAGCCGGAATGCAAGGATGTATGGTCCCAACAGTGCCAGGTCTGCGACACTCCCGTAGCCGATGAAGGACGAGCCCGCGCAGTGAGGAATCAGCCGACCGAGATCGGCTATGGAGAAGAAGGAGGGGGTCACCATGGGTCTGGCTGAGATGAAATGCGTTCCATGCCGCGGTGGGATGCCTCCGATGGAGAAGCAGCGCGCCCGCGAGCTGCTGGGGCAGCTTTCGTCTGGATGGGGGCTGAACCAGGCGGGACACCTGGAGCGGACGTATCCGTTCAAGGACTTCGCCCAGGCTTTGGAGTTCGCCAACGCGGTGGGTGCGATCGCCGAGGCGGAGGGGCACCATCCCGATCTACACATTGCCTGGGGCAAGTGCAAAGTTGAGGTCTGGACCCACAAGATCCAGGGACTCACCGAGAGCGACTTCTACCTTGCCGCCAAGGCGGACCGCGCCTACGACTCCATGCCCAAGACCTCTTGAACCGCCAAGGCGCCATCTACGCCAAGAAGTCCCATCATTCAAACGAATTCCGAGGGCAGGTATCCCTGACCAGACCCTGTGGGAACTCGCTTCACCGGTTCTGGTCTCCCTATTGAGAGCCAGAGGATCTTGGCGACCTTGGCGGTTCGTCTCTTCAGGGCAGCGGCTAGTCGGCGCGCGTTGTGTTGGCGGAGATCGGTAGCCGGAGGAGCAGGGATAGGGGGATCACAACGAGAACCACGAGGCCGATGACAGTCAGCGTGGAGGGTACGCCGGCCCAGTCCGAGAGGAAACCGTAAATGGTCGGGGCCAGAGCGCCGGAACCGATGCCGAGTGTGTAAAACAGGCCATAGGCGCGGGAGCGCCGCTCGGGCACGACCAGCTCGGCGACGCTGCCGTAGAGCACGGACGATGTGCCGTTGAGCGCCACGCCAAGCAAGGGGAGCATCATCAGCACGAGCCGAAGGGGGATGAGCAGCAAGGCGAGGATTCCGAGGCCCGTGGCGGCCTCGGTGAGAATCACGGTCCGGATGATCCCCAGCCGCTCCGCCGCGGCGCCGCAGACGAATTTTCCGACGGCGCCTCCGGTAAACGTGAGGCCCAGCGCCAGTCCCACCGTTTCGACCGTTCCGCCTTTGGCGATCAGGAGGAAGGGAAGGTAAGTCAGCAGGGAGGTTCGCGTACTGCTGTCAATGATGTGGATGGCCGAAAGAACACTGAAACCTCGGGCGTCCCGGATTCCCCAGCCCCTTGCTCTCGCGGCCGCAACCAGCGGGTCGCCTTCCTTCAGCAGTGGAGTCACGACTAGGATGGTCAGGACGATCAAGACTCCCACGGCTCCCGCAAAGGCCAGGATGCCGGCACCCCGGGTTGCCCAGCGCCAGCCGACCCACGCGGTGACCAGGGCCGCGGCCGCCGGGAGGATCATCTTTCCCAGGTCACCGGAGAAATTGTAGGTTCCCAGCGCCATCCGCTGCGGCCCCTCCTCGTACACCCGGGAGACCAGCGCGGAGGATAGGGGGTGCTGCACGGCCGATCCGGAACCAGCAACCAACAGGAGCAGGAGCAGCCACTCAAAGCGAGATGCCGTGCCGATGCTGAGAAAACCTAAGGCACACAGGAGAGTTCCCGCCGCCAGGAGGCGCGCCTCACCCCAGCGCTCGGCCAGGAGGCCGGCCGGGATCTGGAAGAGAGACATCGCCCCCGAGTAGGCGGTCTTGAGGAGTCCAACCTGGGCAAAGGAAAGCGAGAACTCCCGCGCCCAGACGGGAAACAGAACGTAGAGAAGGTCGGAGAGGCCGTCGTGCAGGAAGTGGGTGGCGCAGGCGGTGACAGTTGTGGCCCGCGCATGAGGTCTGTTCATGAAACGCATTCTTTCAAGTCGTCCGGCACCCTGTCAAGCCCGCGTGCCTGTTCCGCGCGGGGGTCCGCCGGATTGACAACGCGCAGTCCTGGGCCTATCCTGGGATGTGGATTCTGAATTCTCGTGGCGAAATAGACATGGAATGCGACGCGCCGCGAGGTGGTGCGCAAGTTCGTTCTCGGGTACGAGGGCGCGAACCACACGGGGCAGGCAAGCATCATCCTGACGGGGGTGACCCCGCAACCTGGTCAAAGGCAACGGCCGGTGGAGGCAGAGACATGGTAACCTTGGAAATGCGGGGGTTTCGGCGGCAGGTCCTGGGCAAGCTCCGGGAATACGAAGGGCACGTGAAGCGCCTCGAGGGGCAGATCATGATCCTGAGGGGGAAGGCCCAACAGGCCACCGGGGAGGCGCAGGAGAAACTGGGGAAGCTCCTGGCGGAGGTGGAACGCGAGGCCGAGGGCGCGCGAGGCGCCGGTCGGGTCGCACTCGAGGGACTGGAGCATGCGGTCGCAGCGGGGCAAGCGTTCCTGACGCAGATCAAGGGCCGGCTGGCCGAGGTGGATGTGCTGCCGCCATCTGTCGTGGCGAAGAGCCGGGAGGCCCTCCGGCGCGCCACCATCGAGGCCAAGGCCCTGCGCCACGGCGTGAAGGTCGGCATCCGTGTGGCCAAGCGCGCCTCCAAACGGGCCAAGGCGGCGAAGGCCTGAGTGCGGCCGCGAGATATCCGGCAGCCACAATACTCTCGTCGCTGGCCGCCAAGAAGTGCGTCTGCAGAATCTCCCGCCTTTTCGGCATGATCTGGATCATACCGGGGTGACCCGTGCGATCATAAAATTACCCCTAGTCCGGAAAAAACTTTAACCGCCAAGATCACCCAGCGTTCGCCTATGGCGGACTGGGTACCCGGGTCGCCAAAGATACGATGTTTCGATCCCTCCATCGGAGAATGCGAAAGCGCGCTCCTGGCGCCTTCAGAGGTTCCGTCTGTTCCCCACAATGAGCCCTTCTGGTCTTGGCGTTCCGGGTACCCAGCACCAGCTGGGTGTCCTTGGCGGTTGATAGTTTCGGATTGGGGTAGATTCCCGCGATGACCTTGCCCGGTGTGGGTCGGCCGATCGTGCCGAAGGAGCACGGCGCCTGGGCGGTGCTATACGGCTCATTCCTGGCGGGGGTGGGTGTGGCCGGACGGGTGACGGTTCCGGTGGCGCTCTGCCTCGTGGGAATCACGGCAGCCGCCTTCGCCAATGGCTCGCTTGCCATTCTGGCGCGGTCCAATGCTGGCGAGGTTCCCATGGAGCGATGCCGGCACGCCCTCACTTGGTTCCTGCTTTACGGGGCGGTGGCTGCTGCAGCCCTTGTACCCCTGCTCACGGTTTTCCGGATGACGTTTCTCCTCCCATTCGGCATGACGGCAGCGTTTTTTCTGCTGCTGCGGGCGTATCTGATCCGGGAACGGGATGACCGCACCCTGATCGGGGAGCTCGTGGGCGCGGCGGGACTGACCATGGTGGGGGCGGTCGGCCACGCCGTTTCAGCGGGGGAAGTCCGGCCGATCTCGGCCGTGCTGTGGTTGTTGCTCTGGCTCTTCTTTGCTGGCGGGATCTTCTACGTCCGGATGCGCGTCCATGGCATGGTCGCCCAGCGCAAGGTGACCCCGGGTGCATCCAATCCGGCGTTCTGGTCCTGCACGATCTATCACGCGCTGCTCCTCGTGGCGATGCCGGCGCTGGCAGCAGCTCGGATCGTTCCCTGGCCGGTCCTCCTGGCGTTTGCCCCTGCCGTGTGGCGGGCCGCGGTCGGCCTCCAGCGGGAGGACACACGGCTCGACCTGCGGCGCCTGGGATGGTCCGAGGTGGCCGTCGCTACATCCTTCGTAATCCTTCTGATCGCCGCCTTTCGTCTCACCCCCCTCGCCGGCTGACCTCCTTTCTAGAAATAGCACGCTGGGAAGCTAGTGTCCTGAGTCAGGAATTCGCCGACTAATTCAGAGCTCCCGGGGCCGGCCCGAGAGGCCGGGCCGCACCCAACCCGTCGGGTTGGGTACCCGGCCAGCCGGCGGGGAACCCATTGCCCTGTAGCCCTGCAATGGGTCGTCGCCGTGGCCTCGGAGGTGTCGAATTGGTTGTAATCCCACGTTCCACGGCGCGACGCGCCCGCACCCAGCGTCTGCGCTGGGTACCTGGGCGGCGGCGCCGGAGCAAGGCTGGCCGGTTCTCGACGAGCCCCAGGCGTCGGAGGGGCGGCTCCGGGAGCCTGGGGATTCCTCCGCGAACTTCGGACTCAGGACACTAGGAAACCAGGAGGCTGGGATGCTTCAAGCCTCGGCGCTTCCAAGCTTCCCAGCATTGAGGGCGGTTCTGCTGCCCGAAAGTCTTCGGGGCTGGTAGAGAGGGCTGTCCTGTGGTAGAAGTCAGTCCAAAGGAGACCACCGTGTCCGTACCCATCATCGCCATCGTGGGCCGGCCCAACGTCGGGAAGTCCACGCTGTTCAACCGGCTGCTGCGCGGGCGGAAGGCCATCGTCGAAGACACACCGGGCGTCACCCGCGATCGGCTGTACGGCGAGTTCGACTGGCGCGGCCGGCACTTCATCCTGGTGGACACCGGCGGCTTCGAGGCGGACCCCATAGGGATCATGGCCCAGGTGCGCGCACAGGCGGAGCAGGCGGTGGCGGAGGCGGACGTCATCCTGCTCCTCGTAGATGCCAAGAACGGGCTCACGCCCGCGGACGCCGAGGTGGCAGGCTTGCTCCGCAAGGCGGCGCGGCGACCCATTCTGCTGGTAGTCAACAAGGTGGATGCCGCCAGCCAGGAGACCCTGGCGGCGGAGTTCCATCGGCTGGGATTCGAGCCGGTGCTCCCCATCTCGGCGGAGCAGGGGCAGGGGATCGGCGAGCTGCTGGACGCGGCGGCCTCGCAGGTGCCGCAGGTGGAGGCTCCATTGCAGGAGCCAGGCGCCGTGACGGTCGCGGTGATCGGCCGTCCCAACGTGGGGAAGTCCTCGCTGGTCAACCGGATCCTGGGGGCGGACCGGGTCCTGGTGAGTCCGGAGCCGGGGACGACCCGGGACGCCGTGGACACCCGATTCAGCTATCGGGGGCGCGACTACATTCTGGTGGACACGGCGGGCATCCGGGCCAAGGGGCGCATCGGCCGCTCCGTCGAACGGTACAGCGTCTCCCGCGCCCTGGCCGCCGTGCGCCGGGCGGACGTGGCCCTGATCCTGGTGGATGCCGTCGAAGGGGTCACGGTGCAGGATACCAAGATCGGCGGCGAGGCGCACGAGGCGGGCTGCGGCAGCATCCTGGTCGTGAACAAGTGGGACCTCAAAGCGGGGGAACGCGACGCGGACGCGGAGTACCGTCTTGCCCTGCAGGGGAAATTCAAGTATCTTGCCTACGCGCCCGTCGCCTTCGTCTCCGCCCTGACGGGGCATCGGGTGATGCAGCTGTTCCGGTTGATCGATGCGGTGGCAGCGGAGCGGGAGCGCCGGATCCCGACGCCGGAGTTGAATACCGTCATCCAGGAGGCGGTGACCCGCCGCCCGCCGCCCGCAGAGCGGGGCCGCCCGGTGCGGATCCGCTACGCGACGCAGGTGAGCGTGAAGCCGCCCACCTTCGTGTGCTTCGCCACGGCGGGCAGCCGCCTGCATTTCTCCTATGTGCGCTACCTCGAGAACTGCTTGCGCGAGGCCTACGGATTCCGTGGCACGCCGATCCGCCTGGTTATCCGCGGTCGTGGGTGAGTGACGGCGAATGCCGTCATGCTTTCCGGCGCGGTTGCCGGGAGATGGAGTGGATGAAAGCCATCGCGTCCCCAGGTTGCCCGAGGCCTGATCAGCCGATGGATCGCGTCGCAGGGGGAGGCCCGGTGTGAGCGCCCAAGGGTACGACGTCGCCGTGGTGGGCGCCGGGATTGGGGGCCTGGCCACGGCCGGCCTCTTGGCCCGAGCGGGGCGGTCGGTGATCCTGCTGGATCGGGCGACGCGACCGGGCGGGGTCTGCCAGGACCTCACGATCGACGGGCACCGGTTCGAGGTCGGCGCGACGCTTCTCTCCGGCTTTGGCCCCGGCGGCCCGCTGGTCATGCTCTCCCAGCGCCTGGGCATCAGCCTCCCCGTCAGTGAGGCTGACCCGGCCTTCCAGGTCGCGCTCCCCAGCCATCGGATCAGCCTGTGGACGCGAGCCGAGGCCTGGTGGCGCGAGATCCGCCGCGAGTTCCCGGACGAGGAGGCGGCCTGGCGGGCCCTGTGGTCGGAGCTGGAGGCCGTGGCGGCGGAGCGAGAGCAGGCGGCCAAGCTGCTTCCATTCTTGCCGCCCGAACGATGGAGGGAGCGCCTGCAAGTCTGGCGCGCTTTGAGGCTGGGGATCCTTTCTCCCGTGCCTGCCAAGACCGGCGCCATCCTGAAGCGGGCGCTGCATACGCCTTTGCACACGACCATGCTGCGGCACGGGCTGGGCGAAACGAGCCAGCGGGTCGTGGAAGCCGCGTTGTGGTATCTGCTGCTGCGGGCTCCCGACGGATGCTCGACCCTGGAGGCGGCCGTGGCCTTTCAACAGGCGCGGCAGGGGGTCGCGACCATTCCGGGAGGCTCAACTGCCCTGGCGGATGCGCTGGCGGAAAAGTTCCAGCAGGATGGCGGACAGCTCCGTCTGGGGACACCGGTGGACCACCTTCTCCTCGAGGGCGGCCGCGTCACGGGCCTGGTGACGGCAGGCGGCGAGACGATCCGGGCTCGCATCGTGGTGGTCGATGTGCCGCCGGGGGTGCTCGCCGGGTCGCTGCTGCCACCGAGGCGCGGGTGGCGCCGGCGCCAGGCCCTGGACGATCCCTGGCATTCCGCGTGGGTCGCGCAGGCGATGGTCCTGGCCGTCCCGGAGGTGCTGGTGCCGTCGGAACTCTCGGGACACTGCTTTGTCGTGCAGGACCCGCGTCGCCCCGCGCGGGAGGAGAACGTGGTTTTCGTCCGATCGGCCCCGGGCCGGGACGATCGGCAGGGGCCCGGACGACTTCGACATTTCACCGTCGGACGCTTTGTCGCGCCGCGACCGCAGGGGAGAGAGGACGCGGCCGAGGATGAACTGCTGGGAGTGCTGGACGAACTCGTGCCGGGCGTGGGCGGCGCCATGGCCTTCCACCGGCTGCTGGGCCCCGCGGACCTGGAAGAGGCGTGGGGTCGGCCTTCGGCCGCAGTCTGGCACGGAGCCGACATGCGAGACTGGCTGGGACGGCGGGGCCTCCCTCACCGGCTGGGCTGGCCGGGGCTTTTGGCCGTGGGGGAGTGGACCTATCCCGGTCGCCTGGTTGCCAATGTTGTGGAAGGAGCGATGCGGGTGGTGGACCTGATCGCCGAGAGCATGTGATCATTATTCCACAGAGAGGTCGCCATGATCGAGCGGTTCTTTGATCTGCGGGCGCGCGGGACGAATGTGGGGACCAAGATCCTGGCCGGGGTCACGACCTTCATGGTCATGGCGTACATCATCTTCGTCAATCCTACCATCCTGAATTTCTCGGGCATCAAGGACCTTCAGAACCTGGGGCCCGGCTTTGCGCCCACGCTGGCCGCCACCTGCCTGGTGGCCGGAGCGATGACGATCGCGATGGGCCTGGTGACGAACTACCCTTACGCTGTGGCCTCGGGAATGGGGCTGAACGCGGTGGTGGCGTTCCAGCTCATCGTGGGATTGAAGCTGCCCTGGACCGCGGCCATGGGAGTCATCTTCATGGAGGGCGCCCTCATCACGATCCTGGTGCTGACCGGCTTCCGGGAGGCGGTGATGGATGCGATCCCGATCTCACTCAAGCGGGCCATCGGCGTGGGCATCGGCCTGTTCATCCTCTTCATTGGCCTGTACGAGGGAGGGCTGGTCAAGCAGGGCCCGCCGGGCGTCCCGGTCACGCTGGGCGATCTCAACACCCTCCCCGTGCTGGTCGCGCTCATCGGGTTGTTCCTCACGGTCGCGCTCATGGCTCTCCGGATCAAGGGAGCGCTCCTGATCGGGATCCTCCTGACGACCGTGGCCGCCATCCTGGTCAATGCCGCCAGCGGCCACACGGCCTTCACCACGCCCGGGGTCGCGGTCATTCCCTCAAAGATCCTGGCCTGGCCGGACTTCTCGACCTTCGGCCGAGGGCTGGACTTCTCGGTGTTCTGGCGGGCCGGCGCCGTGACGGCCATCGTGAGCGTTTTCTCCATCATGCTGGCCGACTTCTTCGACACGATGGGCACGGTGATCGGGATCGCCGGCGAGGCAGGGTGGCTGGACAAGGACGGCCGGTTGCCCGGGATGAAGCGGATCCTGGTGGTGGATTCGCTGTCGGCGCTCTTCGGGGGCTTCGCCTCCGCCAGCTCGGCCACCACCTACATCGAGAGCGCCGCGGGCGTCTCCGAGGGGGGGCGCACCGGGCTCACGTCGGTGGTCACCGGCCTGCTGTTCTTCGTGGCGCTGGTCTTCTCCCCCGTGGCCGAGGTGGTTCCCCCTCAGGCTACGGCCGCCGCCCTGATCATCGTGGGGTTCTTGATGTGCAGCATCGTGAAGGATATTCCCTTCGGCGACTTCGAAGAAGGCTTCCCGGCACTGATGACCCTGGTCGTGATGCCCTTCACCTACAGCATCACGAACGGATTCGGGGCGGGGTTCATCACCTACGCCTTCATCAAGCTGGTCCGGGGGAAGGCCCGCGAGCTGCATCCAATGATGGTGGGGACGGCGGTGGCCTTCGTGATCTACTTTGCGCTGCCGTGGCTGCGGGCCGCCTTCGGCTTTTAGTAGCAAAGGAGGCTCCCGCATCCTACCCGACACTTTGGAGAATCATAGATGAGTCGCGAGAGGTACATGCAGCTTCTGCGGAAGAGCGATCCGCAGATCGCCAGGCTGCTGGACCAGGGGTTCGCCTTCGTCACGAACGCCTTCCGGCCGGGGCAGGCCCCGCCCGGTGTTCCCGTCCCGGCTTGTGATCAGGTGGTGGCGAAGCTTTGCGGCGAGGGGTGGGAGGTGGAGGTGGCGGCGGCGTACGACGAGGGCGGGCGCGCCCTTTCCCAGATGGCCTCCCTGTGGCGGCGCCGCTCGAAGTGACGGCGACGGAGGAGGGCCGAACCGCGCAGTCCGGGGGCCACCTCCAATGTCTGTTCTTGCAGACGTTGGGGTTGCGTCTCGAATTCCGCCGGATCACGCCCCCCGCCGGAGGCGGGGGATTTGATCTTGACACCTCCCGACCCCTGTGCTACGAAACTGCCGCACGGATTTCGCTCGTATTCTGACAGCGCTGACGCCAGCGACAGAGCCGATCAGGGGGTCTGCGGGTGGGATCGAGGAGGGGGGACGGTTGTTGGCGAACGCTTTTTGTTTTGCGACCCCTCTCGCCATGTCCCCAGCAGCGCCATTCACCAAATTTCTCTCTCCGGCGCACTCTGATTCTCGCCAGATTTAACTCGTGAAGCAAAGGGGGACGCAATCATGGCAACGAAGGTAAAACTCAGTCCGCCCAAGGACGGCAAGGCCATCACGCTGCGCGGAAAAAAGATGGTCGTGCCCGACAACCCCATCATCCCCTTCATCCAGGGGGACGGAACCGGCGTGGATATCTGGCCCGCCGCTCAACGGGTCCTGAACGCGGCCGTGGCCAAGGCCTACGGCGGGACCAAGCGCATCGCCTGGTTCGAGGTGTACGCGGGGGAAAAGGCCAACCGGGTGTACGAGAAGGAGATCTGGCTTCCCGACGATACGGTGAAGACCATCGAGAAATACCGGGTGGCCATCAAGGGGCCGCTGACCACGCCAGTGGGCGGCGGGTTCCGGTCCCTCAACGTGGCCTTGCGGCAGATCATGGACCTCTACGTGTGTCTCCGCCCCGTCCGCTGGTTCAAGGGCGTGCCCTCCCCGGTGAAGCATCCCGAGCTGGTGGACATGGTGGTCTTCCGCGAGAACACCGAGGACATCTACGCCGGGATCGAGTGGGAGGCGGGGACGCCCGAGGCCAAGAAGGTCATCGCGTGGCTCCAGAAAGAGATGAAGGTCAAGAAGATCCGCTTCCCCAAGACCTCCAGCATCGGGATCAAGCCGGTGTCGATCGAGGGCACCAAGCGGCTGGTGCGCGCCGCCATCCGGTACGCCCTGGAGCACAAGCGGCGCAACGTGACGCTGGTCCACAAGGGCAACATCATGAAGTTTACCGAGGGAGGCTTCCGCAAGTGGGGCTACGAGCTGGTGAAGGAGGAGTTCAAAGACGCGGCGGTGGGCTGGGACGACTGCGGCGGAAATCCCCGGGGGAAGCTGTTAGTCAAGGACGTCATCGCCGACGCGTTCCTGCAGCAGATCCTGACCCGGCCGGCCGAGTACGACGTCATCGCCACGCTGAACCTGAACGGCGACTACATCTCCGACGCTTTGGCGGCCGAGGTGGGAGGCATCGGCATCGCCCCGGGCGGCAACATCAACTATGACACCGGCCACGCCGTCTTCGAGGCTACCCACGGCACCGCCCCCAAGTACGCGGGTCAGGACAAGGTGAACCCGGGCTCCCTGACCCTCTCGGGCGCCATGATGCTGGAGGACCTGGGCTGGGTCGAGGCGGCCAACAAGATCTACGAGGCGGTGTCCGCCACCATCGGTGACAAGATCGTGACCTATGATTTCGCCCGTCTGATGGAGGGCGCGCGCGAGGTGAAGTGCTCCGAGTTCGCCAACGCCATCATCGAGCGCATGTGACGTCATTGGGGAAGGGGGAAAGGAGGCGAGACATGGCACGCAAGAAGATCGCCCTGATCGGCGCGGGCCAGGTGGGAGGCAACCTAGCTCTTGTGGCGGCGGAGAAGGAGCTGGGCGACATCGTGGTCTTTGACATCCCGGCGGCCGAGGGGATGGCCAAGGGCAAGGCCTTGGACATCGCCCAGCTCTTGCCGGTGGACGGGTATGATGCCCGGCTCATGGGCACCACGTCCTATGAAGATGTGGCGGGCGCGGATGTCTGCATCATCACGGCGGGAATCCCACGCAAGCCGGGCATGAGCCGCGAGGATTTGCTGGACACCAACATCAAGATCATCACGGACGTCGCCACCAACCTGAAGCGCGTCTGCCCGCAGGCCTTCTGCATCGTGGTCTCGAACCCTCTGGACGCGATGGTCTACGCCTTCAAAAAGCTCACCGGGTTTCCCAAGCACAAGGTGGTGGGCATGGCCGGGGTCCTCGACTCGGCCCGCTTCCGCACCTTCATTGCTATGGACCTGAACGTCTCGGTGGAGGACGTCCAGGCCTTCGTCCTGGGCGGCCACGGCGACGACATGGTGCCGCTCACACGCTGCTGCAGTGTGGGCGGCATTCCCGTCACGGAACTCCTGCCCAAGGACCGGATCGATGCCATCGTGGGGCGGACGCGGAAGGCGGGAGGGGAGATCGTAGCGCACTACAAGACCGGCAGCGCCTACTATGCCCCGGCGGCCGCGACCATCGCCATGGCCGAGTCGTACCTCCGGGACAAGAAGCGGGTCCTCCCCTGCGCTGCGTACCTGGAAGGGGAGTACGGGATCAACGGCTACTACTTCGGGGTCCCGGTCGTGATCGGGTCGGGGGGCGTGGAGCGCGTGCTGGAGGTCAAGCTGTCGGACGAAGAGCGGATGCTGGTGCAGAAGAGCCTGGACAGCGTGAAGAAGACGGTGGCGGAGACGAAACTCTGACGGGGGGATAGAGACAGGGACAGCGACAGGGATTATCCGAACCGCTGTCGCTGTCGGTCGTCGCTGTCGTGCATTTTCGAAAGGAGGCATAATCGGAATGCGACACATGTTCCGCACGCTTACGGTGGGCCTGGCTGTCCTGGTGCTGCTGGTGGCCACGGGCTGCGGCCAGGAGATCAAGAAAGAAAACGAGCAGCTCAAGTCCCAGGTGGCCAGCCTGCAGCAGGAGAACGTGGACCTCAAGGGGCAGGTGACCAGCCTGAAGGCCGACGCGGACGCGTTGAAGAAGCAGCTCGACAATTTGACCAAGGAGAAACAGGACCTCGAGGAGAAGGTGAAGGCGGCGGAGGCCAAGGCCTCGGCTAAGCCGGGGACCAAGCCGCCCCTGAAGCCGAAGAAGTCGTAATCCCGTGGACACGGGCGGGGGCCGACCCGGCGCGCTGGACATGGCGGCTGAGGTCCGGCCCCCGTTTTCGAGGTGGGGGAACAGGGCACAGGCCGCGGATGGACTATCGGGTTTTCCGGGGGAATAATAGGAGGCGCCAGGGTTTCGGATGGCGGCGAGCCCAGTATGGACAGCCGGCCTTGCCCCGGGTCGTACGTGAGAGCTGAGGAGCAAGTATGGCCACTCCCGGCTTCAGCCATTTCTACCTTAAACGGCTGCACTCGCTCTGCGGGATCTTTCCCATCGGGGTGTTCCTGGTGGAGCACTTCTTCGGCAATGCGTTCGCCACGCGCGGACCCGAGGCCTACAACCGCTATGTGGAGTTTCTCCTGGGGATGCCCTATCTGTGGGCCCTGGAGATCGGGTTGGTCTTCGGTCCCCTCCTGTTCCACGGGATTTACGGCCTCTTCATCGCCGCCGAGGGGGATGTGCTGCGCCCGACCCAGGGGCTGGGGGCGCGCTATCACAACCTGGCCTACCTCTTCCAGCGGATCACCGGGATCATCCTGCTGGTGTACATCGGCTACCACGTGTGGAACACTCGGGTGCAGGCCGTCCTCTTGGGGCAGCACGTGGATTACGCCTACATGGCCCGGTACTTTGCCCCCACCTACGAGAAGGTGATCTACATCGTCGGCATCGTGTGCGCGTGCTACCACTTTGCCCATGGCCTCTTCAATTTCACCTACAAGTGGGGCATCACCGTGAGCGCCAGGGCGCAGCAGGCCATGACCTACGTCAGCCTCGCCATCTTTCTGGCGATGAGCGCCGTGGGGCTGCACATCCTGTTTTCCTTCAAGTAGGGAGAGGGGCGCCATGGTTGCGCAGCCGAAAACCATCGTGGTGGGAGGCGGCCTGGCCGGCCTGATGGCGGTCATCAAGATCGCCGAGGCCGGGATCCCCTGCCAGCTCTTTTCTTTCGTGCCGGTGAAGCGATCCCACTCGGTCTGCGCTCAGGGCGGGATCAACGCCTCGGTGAACACCAAGGGGGAGGGGGACAGCCCCCAGATCCACTTCTACGAGACGGTCAAGGGAGGCGACTTCCTGGCCAACCAGCCTCTGGCTAAGGGGATGTGCGACGCGGCGCCGGGGATCGTGTACCTGCTGGACCGCATGGGCGTGCCCTTCAACCGGACGCCGGAAGGGCTGCTGGATTTCCGGGGCTTCGGCGGGACGCTCTTCTCCCGGACGGCGTTTGCCGGGGCGACGACGGGGCAGCAGCTCCTCTACGCGCTGGACGAGCAGGTGCGGCGCTTCGAGGCGGAAGGGCTGGTGGAGAAGTTCGAGTACTGGGAGTTTCTCTCCGTCGTGCGGGACGGGGACGGCGTCTGCCGGGGGATCGTGGCCCAGGACCTCCGGACCATGGAGATCCGCGCCTTCCCGGCGGATGCGGTCTGCCTGGCTACTGGGGGAAACGGCGTCCTGTTCGGCAAGAGCACGCTGTCCATGGTCTGCACCGGATCGGCCGCCTCGGCGGTGTACCAGCAGGGGGCCATCTACGCCAACGGGGAATTCATCCAGGTCCACCCCACGGCCATCCCGGGCGAGGACAAGCTCCGCCTGATGAGCGAGTCGGCCCGGGCCGAGGGCGGGCGCGTCTGGGTTCCCCGCGACGGCAAGCCCTGGTACTTCCTGGAGGAGAAATACCCCAAGTACAAGAACCTGGTTCCCCGGGACATCGCCACCCGCGAGATCTACTACGTGTGCCGGGTGCTGAAGCTGGGGGTGGACGGGCAGGACGTGGTCTACCTGGACCTCAGCCACATCCCGGCGGAGACGCTGGACCGGAAGCTGGGCGGCATCCTGGAGATCTACGAGAAGTTCGTGGGGGATGATCCGCGCAAGGTCCCCATGAAGGTCTTCCCGGGCGTGCACTATTCTATGGGCGGCCTCTGGATCGACTACGAGGCGGACGGAAGCGGCGCCATCGTCGCGGGCAGCCCCCGCAATCACCAGACCAACATCCCGGGCCTCTTCGCCGCGGGCGAGGTGGACTACGAGTACCACGGGGCGAACCGGTTGGGCGCGAATTCGCTCCTCTCCTGCTTCTACGGCGGGATGCTGGCGGGCCCGGCCATGGTGAGCTACGCCAGGGGCCTGGAGCGTTCCTGCGAGGCGGTCGCCCCCTCCGTCTTCAAGGCCGAGCGCAAGCGGCAGGAGGAGGCGTGCAACCGGATCTATGCCCTCAGCGGGGCGGAGAATCCCTTCGTGATCCACAAGGAGCTGGGTGAGATCATGACGGACAACGTGACCGTCGTGCGCTACAACGACAAGCTTCAGGCCACGGACAACAGCATCCTCGCCTTCATGGATCGGTGGAAGCGCATCGACATCAACGATGCGGCCAAGTGGGCCAACCAGGCCGTCTCCTTCACTCGGCAGCTTTGGAACATGCTGGAAGTGGCCCGCGTCATCACCCTGGGGGCCCTCCGGCGGGACGAGAGTCGCGGCGCCCACTACAAGCCGGACTTCCCGGATCGAAACGACGCCCAGTGGATGAAGACGACCCTGGCCACCTGGACCCCCAGCGGGCCGGAGTTCCGCTACGCGCCGGTGGACATCTCGCTCCTCAAGCCCGAGGCGCGGAAATATTAATCCCCGGGGAAGCGGCGATGCCCCGGCACTCTTCCCAGGAGGCGAGCCGAGGATGGCAGCGAGCACGATCGAGCTGAAGATCAAGCGGCAGGACGGGCCCGACGCGGCCCCCCGTTGGGAGGAGTTCAGCATGCCCTACCGGCCAAAGATGAACGTCATCTCGGCCCTGATGGAGGTCCGGCGGCAGCCCGTCACGAAGGACGGAAGGCGAACCACGCCCCCGGTCTGGGATGCCAACTGCCTGGAGGAGGTGTGCGGGGCCTGCAGCATGATCATCAATGGCAAGGTGCGCCAGGCCTGCAGCGCCCTCATCGACCAGTTCGAGCAGCCCATCGTGCTCGAGCCCATGACCAAGTTCCCGCTGGTCCGCGACCTCACGGTGGACCGGCAGCGGATGTTCGAGGCCCTGAAGCACGTCCACGCCTGGATCCCCATCGACGGCACCTACAACCTGGGGCCGGGGCCGCGGGTGGATCCGAACGTCCAGGACGTGGCCTACAGCCTGGCCCGCTGCATGACCTGCGGCTGCTGCCTGGAGGTCTGCCCCCAGGTCACGCCGACGTCCGCGTTCGTCGGGGCCGCCGCCATCTCGCAGGTGCGCCTCTTCAACATGCACCCCACGGGCGGGATGCACGCGGGCGAGCGGCTGGAGGCGCTGATGGGCGAGGGCGGCATCGTGGATTGCGGCAACGCCCAGAACTGCGTCCACGCCTGCCCCAAGGAAATCCCCTTGACCGAGTCCATCGCCGCCGTCGGCCGCCAGACGACCGGCCACGTGCTGAGGCGCCTGTTCGGTCGCTGACGGCTCCAAACTCGCCGGGTCCGAGGAGGCGGTCCGTCACGGGGCGTCTCCCGATCCCGCCCCCGGCCGCTCAGGAGGCTCGATGAAAATTCACGAGTACCAGGCAAAGGTGATTTTGGCCGAGTTCGGCGTGCCCGTGCCCCGGGGCCGGGTAGCCGCGACGCCCGCTGCCGCGGCCGCCATCGCCCAGGAGCTGGGCGGGACGGTGGTGGTTAAGGCGCAGATCCACGCCGGCGGCCGGGGAAAGGGAGGCGGGGTCAAGCTGGCGCACTCCCCGCACGAGGCGGAACAGGTCGCGTCCCAGATCCTGGGAATGATGCTCAAGACACATCAAACCGGACCCGAGGGCCAAAAGGTCAAGCAGGTGCTGGTCGAGGAAGGAATGGACATCCGCCAGGAGTTGTACCTGGGGATCGTGATCGACCGCAAGGCGGGGCTGCCGGTGATCATGGCCAGCAGCGCGGGCGGGATGGAGATCGAGGAGGTCGCCCGGACGCGACCGGAGGCCATCGTGAAGACCCACGTGGACCCGGCCACGGGCGTCACCGGCTTCCACACGCGAAAGCTGGGCTACGGCTTAGGCCTCAAGGGGGACCTTTTGAAGGCGGGGAGCGATTTCATCGGCAAGCTGTACCGGGCCTTCGGGGTCAAGGATTGCTCGCTGGCCGAGATCAATCCCCTGGTGCTCACGGGGGACGGGCGTCTGCTGGCGCTGGACGCGAAGATGAACTTCGACGACAACGCCCTCTCCCGCCACCCCGAGATCCAGGCGCTCCGGGACCTGGACGAGGAGTCGCCGTTGGAGGTCGAGGCCTCCAAGTTCAACCTGAACTACATCAAGCTGGACGGCAACGTCGGCTGCATGGTGAACGGCGCCGGCCTGGCCATGGCTACCATGGACATCATCAAGCTGGCCGGAGGAGAGCCGGCCAACTTCCTGGACGTGGGGGGCGGGGCCAGCGCCGAGCAGATCGAGAACGCCTTCCGGATCCTGATCTCCGACAGGAACGTCCGGGCCGTCTTCATCAACATCTTCGGGGGCATCCTGCGCTGCGACCGGCTGGCAGAGGGCGTCATCAAGGCAGTCAAGACGCTCGGCGTCAGGCTCCCCATCGTGATCCGCATGGAGGGAACCAACGTAGAGCTGGGCCAGCGGATGCTCCGCCAGTCCGGGCTCAATTTCATCACGGCCCAGGGGATGAAGGATGGCGCCGAGAAGGCCGTGCGGGCCGCGCGCTCGGCCTAAGCCCCCTCACCGCACCTCTCCCCCCCGGGGAGAGGCATGGGAGAGGGGAGGGAGTCCTCATGAGCATCCTGGTGGACACGAGCACTCGGTTGGTCGTGCAAGGCGTCACCGGAAAGGAAGGGACGTTCCACGCCTTGGCATGCCGCGAGTACGGCACCAAGGTGGTGGCGGGGGTCACGCCCGGAAAGGGCGGGATCGTTCACGAGGGGATCCCGGTCTTCGATACGGTGGCCGAGGCCGTGGCCAAGGAAGGGGCGAACACTTCGCTGATCTTCGTGCCGCCCGGCTTCGCCACCGATGCGATCCTGGAGGCGGCCGACGCCGGGATCCGGGTGATTGTGTGCATCACCGAGGGCATCCCCACCCTCGACATGGTGAAGGCGTCCCGCGCCCTCCAGGGAAGGGCGGTGCGCCTGATCGGCCCGAACTGTCCGGGGATCATCTCGCCGGGCAAGGCCAAGGTCGGCATCATGCCCGGCCACATCCACAAGCCCGGGCGCGTCGGCGTCGTGTCGAGGAGCGGCACCCTGACCTATGAGGCGGTGGGCCAGCTCACCGCCCGGGGAATCGGACAATCCACCTGCGTGGGGATCGGCGGTGATCCCATCATCGGGACCACCTTCGTGGACGCCCTGCGTCTCTTTCAGGCGGACCCCGAGACGGACGCCATCCTGATGATCGGCGAGATCGGCGGCACAGCCGAGGAAGACGCGGCCGCCTTCGTGAAGGCGTACGTCACGAAGCCCGTGGTCGGCTTCATCTGCGGGCAGACGGCGCCCCCGGGTCGGCGCATGGGGCACGCCGGGGCGATCATCTCTGGTGGCACCGGCACGGCGGTCGAGAAGATGGCGGCCATGAAGAAGGCCGGCATCGCGGTGGTGAAGAGCCCGGCCGAGATGGGCGAGGCCGTGGCGAGCCTGCTGCCCTCTGCGCCGGCGCGGCGCCGCGTGGCCAGGGGAGCGGCCCGAGCCGCGGCCAAGCCGAAGGCCAGGGCCAAGACCAAGGCGAGCACCAAGAAGGCGAAGCGCCGGTAGGCGGGGACCCGCCGAGAAACGGGAGCCGGCTTCGCCGGATGGTCTGCCGGGCCGGGGGCCGACTCTGTTCCAGGAAGAGGAGACCATCTGGAGAGGACCGGTGGTCTCCTTCGTATATCAGGCGACCGCACGGGAGGCCGCGGAAGGAGAGCAACCATGGAGCGAACGTTGGTGATGGTGAAGCCGGATGCGGTCCGGCGGAACCAAGTAGGTGAGATGCTCCGCCGCTTCGAGGCGGCCGGACTGACGATCCGCGCCCTCAAGATGGTCTGCCTGGAGCGGCGGGAGGCGGAGGGGTTCTACCAGGTCCACCGGGGCCGCCCCTTCTTTGCGAGCCTCACCCAGTTCATGTCCTCCGGTCCGACAGTGGCGATGCTGCTGGAGGGAGAGGACGCCATCGCGAGGGTTCGCAAGCTCATGGGGGCGACGGATCCGGCGAAGGCGGACCCGGGGACGATCCGGAAGGATCTGGCCACCAACATCGAGCAGAACGCAGTGCATGGCTCGGATTCGCCGGAATCGGCGGCCTATGAGATTCCCTACTTTTTCAGCGCGCTGGATCTGTGCCCGTAGGGGTGGCGGCCTGTGGGCCGGGTGCTGCAACCCCGCGTCGGCCTTGACGTTTCGGGTCCACGGCGGCGCGCCGACGGGGGGCTTTTTCCTTGACACCCCTGGGACCCCTCAGTATACTACGCGAGCTTTTTTGCCGGCTTCCCGGAAGACTGCTCGAAGATGTTGATCGAAATCTCGCGAATCCCGCCCGAGGGGCTGGACGTTTCCTTGTCGGAGGAGACGCTCGACCTCGGGGAGCCGGCAGACACCTGGGACGGGCCGGCCGCTGTCCAGGCCGACTTGCACGTCGACCGGTCCGGGCGCGGGGTGCTGATCACCGGGTCCTTCCGCGGTGGCGTCCCCTTGGTCTGCAGCCGATGCCTGGAGTCGTTTCATTTCCAGATCGAAGACCGGTGCCATCTGTACTGCGAGACTGGCGCGGAGGGCCTCCCAGAGGAGGAGCACGAGCTCGCCGATGACGAGTTGGATGTCACCTATCTCGAGGAGGGGCGGATCAACACGGACCAGCTCCTGCGCGAGAACATCCTGCTCAGCCTTCCCATTCAACCCCTCTGCCGCGAGGACTGTCGAGGGCTCTGCCCGCGCTGCGGCGCGAACCTGAATCAGGGCGCCTGTAGCTGCACGGAGACTCGTGTGGACCCGCGGCTGCAGGCCTTGCGGAAGTTGCTGTAGTCCCGCCAGAGGCGGGACCGTTTCCGCCGATATCACCTGACCCCTGGACGCTGTTCCGAGAGAGGATGACCGATGCCGCTCCCCAAGCGAAGACACAGTAACGCCCGAACGCGCAAGCGGCGGGCGCACGATGCGGCTCGCGCCGCGGGGCTCAGCCGCTGCCCTCACTGCCAGGCCATGACGCCTCCCCACCGCGCCTGCCGGAGTTGCGGCTACTATCGCGGCCGTGAGGTGGTGAAGAAGGCGGAGGAGTAGCGCTGCCTCAGGCCGCTCCGGCGCTTCCGTTCGGCAACGCATGAGCGTAAGCTCGCATCCTTCGTGTCGGTAGGGCAACGACATTGGAACCAGAGGAAAGCCTTCGCACAGCGATCGACGCGGGCCGACCCCAAGCCGTCCGCGTGGTGCTGGACGCCATGGGGGGCGACCGCGGGCCCGAGGTGAACGTCGAGGGCGCCGTCATGGCCGCCCGCGAGCTCGGGACCGAAGTCATCCTCGTCGGAGTGGAGGAGGAGCTGCAGCGCCGCTTGCGCCAGCATGACACCCACGGGCTGCCCCTGAGCGTCCGGCACGCGCCGGATGTGGTGGAGATGGGGGAGAGCCCGTTGATCGCGGTGCGGCGGAAGAGGCACTCCTCCATCCGAATCGGCCTGGACTTGGTCAAGCGCGGCGAGGCGGACGCCTTTGTGAGCGCCGGCAATACGGGCGCGGTCATGGCCACGGCCCTGGTGGTCCTGGGCCCCCTGCCGGGCGTGGAGCGACCGGCCATCGCCGTGGTGATCCCGACGCTGACGGGTCTCGCGGTGCTGCTGGACGCGGGGGCCAACGTGGACTCCAAGGCCCGCCACCTGGCCCAGTTCGCCATCATGGGGAATGTCTACGCCCGGGACTTCCTGGGGCTGCCCCGGCCGCGGGTGGGCCTCCTGAGCATCGGCGAGGAGGAGTCCAAGGGCAACGAGCTGACGCGGGAGGCCTTCAAGGAGCTGGAGGGCGAGGCGTCCCTGAACTTCATCGGGAACGTGGAGGGGCGTGACGTGTTCAGCGGCACCTCCGACGTGATCGTGTGCGATGGGTTCACCGGGAACGTGGCATTGAAGATCTCGGAGAGCGTCCTGGACGCCATGTTCACCCTGCTGCGCGAGGAGCTGGGGAGGGATTTGCGGGGAAAGGCGGGGTCCCTCCTGCTCTTGCCGGCCTTCAAGCGCTTCCGGCGGAGGGTGGACCCCTCCGAGTACGGCGGCGCGCCGCTTTTGGGCGTCAACGGCGTGTGCGTTATCAGCCACGGCCGCTCCGCGGCGAAGGCGATCAAGAACGCCCTCCGCACGGCCGGGGAATGCGTGACCAACAAGGTGATCCAACACATCCGCGAGGGGATCGCCTTGAGCTAGCCGCCGGCCGGAACCAATCCGGCCCCGGCTTGGAGGTTCGAGCTTCTCATGCCGTGCACGAGGATCATCGGCACCGGGTCGTATGCGCCGGCCAAGGTGCTCACCAACGCGGACCTGGAAAAGCTGGTGGACACCAGCGACGAGTGGATCCGCACGCGGACCGGCATCTCCGAGCGGCGGATGGCCGCCGAGGACGAGGCGACCTCGGACCTGGCCTATCAGGCGTCGCGCCAGGCCCTGGAGGCGGCCGGCTTGGATCCTGCCGACCTGGACATGATCCTGGTGGCCACGATCACGCCCGACATGTTCTTCCCCTCGACGGCCTGTGTCCTCCAGGAGCGGCTGCAGGCCCGGCGCGCCGCCGCCTTGGACATGTCCGCGGCCTGCTCCGGCTTTGTCTACGGGCTGGCCGTCGCCGATGGTCTGCTCCGGCTCGGCACCATACGAAACATCCTCCTGGTGGGGGCCGAGACCCTGACCAAAATTGTGAACTGGAAGGACCGGAACACCTGCGTCCTCTTCGGCGACGGGGCCGGGGCCGTCGTCCTGCGGAGCAGCGAGGGGGAGCGCGGGATCCTGTCCACCCACCTCTTCGCCGACGGGGCCAAGGGGCGGCTCCTCATGATGCCCGGGGGCGGGTCCCGCCACCCACTGTCGCGGCGCGTGCTGGATGAGGGGCTGGCGGCGATCCAGATGGCCAACGGGAACGAGGTCTTCAAGAGCGCGGTGCGCGCCATGGAGGACGCGGCCCTCACCGCCCTGAAGCACAACAACCTCGACGTGGGTGACGTGGACCTCATGATCCCGCACCAGGCCAACCGGCGGATCATCGACGCCGTGAGGCAGCGCCTGGGCTTTGCCGAGGACCGGGTGTGCGTGAACGTCCAGAAGTTCGGCAACACCTCGGCGGCCTCCATCCCGCTGGCCCTGGACGAAGCGGTCCGGGGAGGGCGGGTGAAGGAGGGGGATCTCCTGCTCTTGTGTGCGTTCGGGGGCGGGTTGACCTGGGGGTCGTCGCTGATCCGCTGGTGACACGCTGCGCTCAATGAAAAACGGACAACTGACAACTGACAATGGATGACCAACCACCGCAGGTCAGCCGACGGCGGGGAAGGCGTCGGGATCGGGTCGTCCCCCGGTTGTCGGTTCTGCCCGCCAAAGGCGGACCGGTTTGAGATTTCCGATTGAGTCATGGACAAGATCGCGTTGGTTTTTCCGGGTCAGGGATCCCAGGCGGTGGGCATGGGCCGGGAGCTGGGCGAGGCGTCCCCTCGCTGGGAGGCGGCCAGCGCGGCGGTGGGGTTCGACCTCCGGCGGCTGTGCTTCGAGGGGCCGGAGGCAGACCTCACGCTCACGGCTAACACCCAGCCGGCGATCCTGACGGCCAGCATCGTGGCGCTGGATGCCCTGGCGGCGGCGGGTGTCTCGTGCGATTTCGTGGCCGGGCACTCCCTGGGCGAGTATTCCGCGCTGGTGGCGGCCGGCGCGCTGGAGTTCGCGGACGCCGTCCGCACGGTCCGGGCCCGCGGGCAGTTCATGCAAGAGGCTGTCCCCCCGGGCGAGGGCGCCATGGCCGCCGTCCTGGGGCTGGACCGCGCGCTCGTGACTCAGGCCTGCGAGGAGGCCAAAAACGCCGGGGTGGTGCAGGTGGCCAACCTCAACGCCCCCGGGCAGACGGTGATCGCGGGGGCGGCGGCGGCCGTGAAGCGCGCGGTGGAGCTGGCCAAAGCGAAAGGGGCCAAGCGCGCCCTGCCGCTGCCGGTGAGCGCCCCGTTTCACTCCGCCCTGATGGCGCCGGCGGCCGCGCGCCTGGAGGCCGTCCTCCGCACGGTGCGCATTCGGGATCTTCGCGTGCCGTTGGTCACGAACGTGGACGCCGACCTCTTGACCGATGCCGCGCGGGTGGTGGACGTCCTGGTCCGGCAGGTCACGTCCCCCGTCCGGTGGGAAGAGGTGGTCACCCGCCTGGTCAAGGAGGGCGCCGGGACCTTCGTCGAGGTGGGCCCGGGCAAAGTCCTCTCCGGTCTGATCCGGCGCATCGCGCCGGAGGTTCGGGTCCTGAATGTGGAGGACCGGTCCTCACTTCACATAACGGTGGAGGCCCTGAGATGAGCCTCGCGGGAAAGGTGGCCGTCGTCACGGGCGCCGCGCGCGGAATCGGGAAGGCCGTGGCCGCGCACCTGGCTTCGGAGGGGGCGACGGTCGTGATCGCGGACATCAACGGGAAGGCCGCCGGCGAGACGGCAGCGGAACTGAAGGCGGCGGGCCGGACGGCCATGGGCTGCCCGCTGGACGTCACCAACCCGGCCCAGGTTGCCGCCATGGTGGAGGCGGTGCTCGCCCGCTACGGGCGGATCGACATCCTGGTCAATAATGCGGGCATCACCCGGGATGCGTTGATTCTCCGAATGAAAGAGGAGGAGTGGGATCAGGTCCTGTCCGTGAATCTGGATGGCGCCTTTCATTGTGCCCGGGCGGTTCTCCGCCCCATGCTCAAGCAGAAGCAGGGCGGGCGGATCATCAATATCGCCTCCGTGGTGGGGAGCATGGGGAACGCCGGTCAGGCGAACTACGTCGCATCCAAGGCCGGGCTGATCGGGCTCACCAAGGCGCTGGCGCGGGAGGTGGCCTCGCGCAGCATCACCGTCAATGCCGTCTCGCCGGGGTTCATCGAAACGGAGATGACCGCGGGGCTTCCCGACAACGCCAAGCAGGCGTACCTTTCCCAGATCCCTCTGGCGCGCTTCGGCACGCCGGCGGAGGTGGCGGCCGCCGTGGGCTTCCTGACGTCCGAGGGGGCGGGGTACATCACGGGGCAGGTGATCCATGTGAACGGTGGCATGTGGTCCTCATAGCTTAACACCCATCGGGAGAAGGAGGGCGTTGTGAGCGCGACCCTGGAAGAGAAAGTGAAGAAGATCATCATCGACCAGTTGGGAGTGGACGAGGCCGAGGTGACCCCCGAGGCCAAGTTCATCGATGACCTGGGGGCGGACTCCCTGGATACCGTGGAGTTGGTGATGGCCCTGGAGGAGGAGTTCGGGATCGAGATCCCCGACGAGGAGGCGGAGAAGATCGCCACCGTCCAGAACGCGATCGCCTATATCCGGGATCACAAGAAGGACTAACCCCAACCTCAACCTGCCTGCCCGTGCCGCCGGGCTGATCGGCGGCGGGTGCGCCGCGGGGCGGCGCCCGACGGGCGGCCCAGAGAGGTAGAGGCACAATCATGGTGCGCGTCGTCGTCACCGGTCTGGGAGCCGTGGCCCCCAACGGGATCGGGGTAGAGAGCTTCTGGCAGAGCATCATCGGCGGGGTTTCCGGGATCGGGCCGATCACCCGATTCGATGCCAGCAAGCACGACACCCGGATTGCCGGCGAGGTCAAGGGATTCGATCCCCTCCAGTGGGTGGAAAAGAAAGAGGCCCGCAAGATGGATCTCTTCATCCACTACGCCGTCGCCGCCTCCCAGATGGCGTACGACGACTCGGGCCTCAAGGTGACCGACGACAACCACGAGCGCGTCGGTGTCTTCGTGGGCACCGGCATGGGCGGGATCCCGGCCCTGGAAGAGTCGCACAAGCTGCTCCTGGAAAGAGGGCCGGGGCGCATCAGCGCGTTTTTCATCCCGTCCATCATCACGAACCTGGCGTCGGGCCAGATCTCCATGCGCTTCGGGATGAAGGGTCCCAACTTGTGCGTCTCCACGGCGTGCGCTTCGGGAAACCATGCCATCGGCGACTCCTTTCGGATCATCCAGCGCGGCGAGGCGGACGTGATGTTGGCGGGAGGCAGCGAGGCGGTGATCACCCCGCTGACCATCGGGGGATTCTGCTCCATGAAGGCCCTCTCCACCCGGAACGACGAGCCCACCCGGGCCAGCCGTCCCTTCGACAAGGATCGGGACGGGTTCGTGATGGGCGAGGGATCGGGGCTGATGGTGCTGGAGGAGTTGGAGCACGCCAGGCGCCGCAACGCGAAGATCTACGCCGAGATCGTGGGCTACGGGATGTCCGCCGATGCCTATCACATCACGCAGCCGGCCCCGGAAGGGGAGGGCGCCGTCCGGTCCATGCGCCTCGCTCTCAAGGACGCCAAGCTGACGCCGTCCCAAGTGCGCTACATCAACGCTCACGGGACCTCGACCCCCGTAGGCGATGTCAACGAGACCCTGGCCATCAAGACCGTCTTCGGCGAGCACGCGCGCAGCGTGGCGGTGAGTTCCACCAAGTCCATGACCGGCCACCTCCTGGGCGCCGCCGGAGGCATCGAGTCGGTGATCACGGTCCTCACCCTCGTCCACGGAATCCTGCCGCCCACCATCAACTACGAGACGCCGGATCCGGAGTGCGACCTGGACTACGTCCCCAATACCGCCCGCCGAGCCGAGGTGCGATACGCCCTGACCAACTCCTTCGGCTTTGGCGGGACCAACGCCAGCCTTCTCTTCAAGAAGTACGAAGAGTAGCCCGCCCATCTAACCGCCAAGTCGCCAAGAGCGCCAAGATTCACGCGATCCCGAAAGGCCCCGAGGAGACCCTTCTTTCCTCTGAGCCGCCGGACTTATCCCAAACGTTTCGGTCTTACCGCAGAGCCCGCGGAGGCCGCAGAGGAAGACGAGATATTCGCTGGGGATCCAGGAACAAAAGATCTTCGAAGTCGGGACGCTTTTCCCTGCCCGAAGAAAGGACTCATCGTGTCTGGCCCTGCGATCTCGGCGATCTCTGCGGTGAAAAATCCGGGCTTATTGGAATGTCACTTGTCCCCAAGGTTGAGAAGGCAACCCACCAGGCCGCAACAATCCAAACGCCCGTCTTGGCTGCGGGGGTTCCTGGGCTTTTCCCAGATAGAGAAAAACTCTTGGCGCCTTTCGCGTCTTGGCGGTTGGTCTCTTGGTTGAGGGTGGGTCAGGCCCCGTTTCCCGATGTCAGGAGGGTGAGGGTGAAGGGGGCGTCGGGTTGGCCGCGACGCAGCTCGGCCGTGAAGCCCTCGAGGAATGCCTGCTGGAGGTGAGTGGGCGCCTCCTGGGGGAAGGCGCGGAAGGGAACCTCCATGGCGATGCGAGCACAGCGGAGAGCCAGGATCGCCTGGGCCGCCTGGTATGACAGTCGGTAGAGCGCCACCATGGACAGGTCCGCCTGGCGCCCCAGGCCGACCACTAGGATCCTGCCGACCTTGAGCTTCCCGTCGGGCGCGAGCAGCGCGGTCGCTCCCCGCTCCCCGGCGAACTTCCCCCGGGCGCGGAGCCGGGAAACGGCGCCGCACAAGATCCAGTCCACGCGGCCCAGCCGGCCGCGCGGGGCTGGCTCGTCCTCCAGGTGGAACAGGACCAGCACCTCTGCGTCGATTTCCTCGATGGGCTGGCTGGATTCCAGGGTCTGCATCTCAGCGTGTGTGAAAATATCGGTCAGGCAGGGGCCTGCTCTGCGGGACGCAGGTGCAGGCGGATCTGGTCCAGGATGCCGTTGACGAAGGCGCCCGATTCCTGGCTGCCGTAGAGCTTGGCGAGCTCGATGGCCTCGTTGATGGCGACTTTCTCCGGGATGTCGTGGCGGTGGAGCAACTCGTGGGCGGCCAGGCGAAGGATATTCCGCTCCACCGGCGCGATGCGCGCGAGGCTCCAGTGGGCAGCGTTCCTGGCGATGAGCCGATCGATCTCGGCGGCGTGCTCCAGCGTCCCCCGGACCAGGCTGTCCGCAAATGCCTGGACTTCCGGCAGCGTCGGGTGGTCCTGCCAGAACTCCTTCAGCACCCGTTCCCCGTCGCCGGGTCGAAACTCCAGCTCGTACAGGATCATCAGGGCGAGCGTGCGCCCTTTCCGTCGTTTGCCCATTCCGAGCCTCGCTCATAGCTCATGGCTCGTAGCAGGTGCGAGCAGCCATGAGCCATCAGCCATGAGCCGATTGTCTATTTCAGTTCCCGGAAGAGATTCGCCATCTCGATGGCCGAGCAGGCGGCGTCAAACCCCTTGTTGCCCCCTTTGCTTCCCGCCCGCTCGACCGCCTGGTCGATGGAATCCGTGGTGAGCACGCCGAAGCTTATGGGGACGCCCGTCTCCAGGGACACGCTTGCCACGCCCTTGGACACCTCGGCGGCGATGTACTCGAAATGCGGGGTGGCGCCCCGGATCACCGTGCCCAGACAGATGATGGCGCTGTACTGCCCGGATGTGGCCAGCCGCTTGGCCACCAGCGGGATCTCGAAAGACCCCGGCACCTTCACCACCGTGATCCGGTCCTCTTCTGCCCCGTGGCGGCGGAGGGCGTCCAGGGCGCCCTCCAGCAGGCGGGCGGTGATGAACTCGTTCATCCGGCTCACCACGATGCCGAAGGTGAACCCCTTGGCCGCGAGGGCCCCTTCCCAGGTCCGCAGCATGTTCCCTCCTTCACGCCGACAGCGACAGCGAGGTCCGACGGCGATTCGGGAAATCCTCTCCGTCCGTCTCCCGTGAGGCGCGCCCTCCTCAGCGTCTGGTCCGGCCGGTTCCCGGCGCGCCGTTCCCGGCGTGCCGGCCGCGCCGGCGAAAGCTGTGAGGGGGCTGGATGAGATGCCCCAGCTTCTCCCGCTTGGTAGTAAGGTATCCGAGGTTGGCCGCCGTGGGCTTGGTGAGGAGCGGCACCCGCTCCACCACGTGCAGGCCGTAGCCCTCCAGTCCCACGATCTTCCGCGGGTTGTTCGTCATCAGGCGGAGCTTGGAGACCCCCAGGTCCACCAGGATCTGGGCCCCCACCCCGTAATCCCTGAGGTCGGGCTTGAAGCCGAGCTTCTCGTTGGCCTCCACCGTGTCGAAGCCCTGATCCTGCAGCTCGTAGGCGCGGAGCTTGTTGGCCAACCCGATCCCTCGGCCCTCCTGCCGGATGTACAGCAGGACGCCCGTTCCCTCCTCTGCGATGCGTGCCATGGCGCGGTCCAGCTGCGCCCCGCAATCACAGCGAAGCGACCCCAGGGCATCGCCGGTGAGACACTCGGAGTGGACCCGCACCAGGACCGCGTCGACCGCATGGACCTCGCCCTTCACCAGGGCCAGGTGGTGCTTGTGGTCCACCTGGCTGTGGTAGAGGATCGCCCGGAAATTGCCGTGACGCGTGGGGAGGGTCGTCGTGGCCACGCGGCTGACGAATTTCTCCCGCTTCATCCGGTAGTCGATGAGATCCTTGATGGTGATCATCCGCAAGCCGTGTCGCTGCGCGACGCGGGAGAGCTCCGGGACGCGGGCCATGCTCCCGTCGGGGTTCATGATCTCGCAGATGACGCCCGCCGGGTACAGGCCGGCCAGGCGGGCCAGATCCACGGCGGCCTCGGTCTGGCCGGCGCGCGTCAGGACGCCGCCTTCCCGGGCCCGCAGCGGGAACATGTGGCCGGGGCGGGCCAGGTCGTCCGGCTGCGTGTTGGGGTCGAGGATCACCTTGATGGTCGCGGCCCGATCGTGGGCCGAGATGCCGGTGCTGACCTTGTGCTTGGCCTCGACCGACACGGCGAAGGCCGTCTCGAAGGGGGAGGTGTTCTCCGAGACCATCGCCGGGATCTGGAGTTGGTCCAGCCGCTCGCCCACGATGGGCATGCAGATCAGGCCGCGTCCGTGGGCGGCCATGAAATTGATGGCGGCGGGCGTGACCTTCTCGGCCGCCATGGTGAGGTCGCCCTCGTTCTCCCGGTCCTCGTCGTCCACGACGATGACCATCTTCCCGTTGTGGATGTCCCGGATGGTGTCCTCGATCCGGTCGAAGCGGATGGGCGCATCGCCTCGCAGCGTCCCGCCTTTGCTGGATGCACGCCGCCCGCGCTCGACCGATGTCCCGGGCGATTTCGTGGATCCGGCCCGACGGCGTGGGGTGCTCTTCCGCGTGCTCATGCGAAGCCGTGCTCCTCGAGGAAGGCCAGGGTGAGACCCCGCTGGCCCGCGCTGTCCGACCGTCCGGCCTCCGGCCCAGAGGGGCCTCCGGCCCGGAGGGCCAGGAGCCGGGCGACATGCTTCCCCAGCAGGTCGGCTTCCAGGTTGACCGGGTCGCCCGCGCGCTTGCCTCCCAGCGTGGTGTGGTGGAGCGTGTGCGGGATGAGGGCCACGCCGAAGGTGTCGCGCGAAAGCTCCGCGATGGTCAGGCTGATCCCGTCGACCGCGATGGACCCCTTCATGACCAGGAGCGGCGCCAGATCCTGCGGGAACCGGAAGCGCCAGAACTCGCCGTCCCCCTGGGAGGTGCGCCCGGCGACCTCGCCGACGGCATCCACGTGGCCGCTGACCAGGTGACCCCCCAGGCGATCGCCGAGGCAGAGCGGCCGCTCGAGGTTCACCCGCGATCCGGCCCGAAGCGTTCCCAGGGTCGTGCGATCAAGCGTCTCGGCCGACAGGTCACAGGTGAACCCGTCCCGCCGGAGCGCGGTCACGGTGAGGCACGCGCCGTCCACGGCGATGCTGTCCCCCACGCGGAGCCCTTCCGCGAGGGGGGCGGCCCCGATGTGCGCCCAGGCGCCGCCCGGCTTGCGCCTGCATTCGCGGACCGTGCCGATGGCCTCGATGATCCCGGTGAACACTCGACCCCACGCCTGAGCCTCGGGCCTAGGCTTGCCCGTCGGCCTTCCGAATGTAGCCCTCGACCAGGATGTCGCCGTCGAACCGCTCGACGCGGACGTCCCGCAGGCGGAGCGCCTGGCTGAGCGTCTCGATGCCCTCGCCGCCCACGGCCGTCGGGCTGGATTTCCCGCCGATCAGGATCGGCGCCAGGAAGACCAGGACCTTGTCCACGATCCCCTCGCGCAGCGCCGACGCATTGATCTCGGCGCCCCCCTCGATCATCACCGAAAGGATCCCACGTTTTCCCAGCGCCTCCGTGAGGCGGTCCAGCGACACCCGCCGCGGGCTGTTTTCCACCACGATCACCTGGATACCCTCCTGCTGGAGGGCCTCGAGCTTTGTCCGCGGCGCCATCCGGGACACCGCCAGGATGGTGGGCGCGGTGGACGCGCGATTCACAACCTTGGCGCGCAACGGCAGCCGGGCCAGGTTGTCCACGATCACCCGGATGGGGTCGCGCTGGTCGGCGATCCCCAGCCGCGTGGTCAGGAGGGGGTCGTCGCGCAGGACCGTGCCGATGCCCACCAGGACGGCGTCCACCTGGTTGCGGAGCTCGTGGACGCGCCGCCGGGCGCTTTCGCCGGTGATCCAGCGAGAGTCCCCGGTTCGGGTGGCGATCTTTCCGTCGAGGCTCGCTGCCACCTTCAAGGTCACGAAGGGGCGACCCGTCCGGACGTGGGTGAAGAAGGCCTCGTTGAGCCGCGCCGCTTCCTCGGCGAGGACGCCGACGTCCACCGGGAGGCCGCCCGCGCGCAGGACCGCGATCCCCTTGCCGCTCACCGCCGGGTTCGGGTCCTCGCAGGCGGCCACGACGCGACGGACGCCGGCCTGGAGGATCTGCTCCACGCAGGGCGGCGTGCGGCCGTAGTGGCAGCAGGGCTCCAGGCTTACGTACAGCGTGGCGCCCTGCGCTGCGGGGCCGGCCTCGCGCAGGGCCGCCACCTCGGCATGGTCGGAGCCGGCGTAGGCGTGGAGCCCCTCGCCGACGAGCTGGTTGTCCCGCACCAGGACCGCCCCCACCATGGGGTTGGGGCTCGTCCGCCCGCGGGCGCGCGCCGCCAGCTCCAGGGCGCGCTGCATCCAGATTCGATCGCTCTCAGACATAACCGCCGCGTTCCCGCAACCTGGCGTCACACAACGAGTTGCTCGTGGAAAGTAACATCGCGCAGGGGGAGTGTCAAGGTCAAAGCCCACCGTGGAGAACCTTTCAGACGCCAGCGGTTGGGAGAGCCGAGAGCCGCGAGCCGAGAGCCGACAGAGTCGGTTTGTCAATTCGTCGATTGGTCAATTGGGAGGCAGGGGTTGCAGGAGTCTAGACGCGTTGACCATTTGACGACTTGACCAGTTGACTTCTCAGAAGCGGGCGGCCGAAGCCGCCCGGTCCGCCGAGGCGGGGTTTCCCGTTGACAGGGGAGGGCACTCTTGATAGCGTTCCGTCGGGTCCGCTCCCACACCATCTCGTTTATCCGGTTGCCCTCACCACGCCCTGACCATTCGCGTGCCCCCTCGACCTCGGGGGCGCGTTACTCCACGCGCACATCCTGGGCAGCGGGTCTGGAGCTGTTCGTAGTCAGCCCGGCTTGCTCCCGAGCTGCCGCGTGCAGGAGCGGCTCCTCCGGCCCATCACGCGGATGCAGTTGGCAGTCGCTCCGGCGAGTTCCCTTGCCGTCCCGCCTGCGGCAGATCCGCCGCCCGGTTAGGCCAGAGGTGGGGGACGTCTGCCGTCACATCCGAGTGGGTAGGGATCTGAAGCACCTGCCGAAGACGTGAGCTTGCATCGCGATAGATCCTCCCTTCCTCGTGGACTCGTGATCCGACCGGTTCAGGCCTGAGTCCACGCCGGCACCTCGCCCCGTGTCCAGTAATCGCACAATACAGTCAAGTTTTCGGTGGCAAGTGTCCTGGCGCCGAGAGCTCACCAGGCGAAAGACCAGTGAACTACCCCGCAGCAAGCTGCGGGGCATCGAGAGCCAAGACAGCAAGCCCTGCGCGGCAGGCCGCGGGCAATGAATCCTCTCCGGTTCAATGATGGGTTGGACTCAGGAGAACAACGCGGCGGCGAACTCGCGGGGGTCGAAGGGCTGGAGGTCGTCGGGGGCCTCACCCACGCCCACGTAGCGCACGGGGATTTGGAGCGCCTGGGCGATGGCCACCACCGCGCCGCCCTTGGCGGTGCCATCCAGCTTGGCGATAACGAGACCCGTGACCCCCACGGCCTGATGAAACTCCCGCGCCTGGGCGAGGGCGTTCAAGCCCGTCGTGGCGTCCAGGACCAGGAACGTCTCGTGCGGGGCGCCGGGCACCTCGCGGGCGATGATCCGGCGGATCTTCTTCAGCTCCTCCATGAGATTCTGGCGGGTGTGCAGACGGCCGGCCGTGTCGATCAAGAGGCGCTCTGCCTTCCGGGCCGTGGCCGCCTTGCAGGCATCGAAGACGACGGCGGCGGGATCGGCTCCCGGTTTGTGGGCGATTACATCGGCCCCGATCCGGCGGCCCCAGATCTGGAGCTGCTCGATGGCGGCGGCGCGGAAGGTGTCGCCCGCAGCCAAGAGCACCGCCTCGCCCGCATCCCGATAGTGCTTGCCCAGCTTCGCGATCGTCGTCGTCTTGCCGGAGCCGTTCACCCCGAGGAACAGGGTGACGTGGGGGGGGATCGCGGGGGGAGGCGGCGGGCCGACCTGAAGCAACTCCGCCACGCGCTCAGCCAAGAGGGCGCGCATGGTCTCGACCGTGGTGATTCCCTGGCGGCGGAAGGCGGCGCGGGCCGGTTCGAGGATGGCGGCCGTGGTCGCGGGGCCGAGGTCGGAGGCGAGGAGGGCGTCTTCGAGGTGCTCCAGCGTCGCTTCGTCCAGGGGAGCGCCGACGAAGAGACCTTCCAGCTTCTCCCGAATCCCGTCGCGGGTCTTGCGCAGGCCGTCACGCAGGCGCGAGAAGAGATCGGATCCAGCGGGCGGGGGGACCTCGGCGGGCATCAGAGGGATTGGTCCAGGGCGAAAGCGGCCCGGCGCGCCTCGAACAGACTCCGCCCCAACACCGCATCCGAGGCCAGGAGCACGCAGAGACTGCAGGCGCTCTTCAGTGGGATCATGACAACCGTCATGCGCTCGCCCTCGAGCAGGACCTCGCCGACCTCCCCCTGGCCCAGCCGTTCGGCCGCGGCCAGTGTCTCTCGCAGGAGCAGGCCGGCGCCGGCGCTGGCCGCCTCGAGGTCCGGACCAGGCCCTTGACTGGCCTGGGCGATAGCCATGCCCTCCTGATCCAGCAGGATGGCGCCGCGCGATCCTGGCACCCTGTTCAGGAGGTCAGCCAAAACCGCCTGGAAGTCGGTGGAAGCCATGCATCAATCCTTAAGGAGAAGATGGGGGACTCGGGCAACGCAAGGATACCGCAGATTCTGGAATTTGCAAGACGGGGTGTTACGCAGCGGCTTTCATGCGGACCGAGATCAGCTTGGACACGCCCTCCTCCTCCATGGTGACCCCGTACAGGATGTTGGCCGCCTCCATGGTGCGCTTGTTGTGGGTGATGACGAGGAACTGGGCGGTCTGCGACATCTCCTTGAGCAGGGAGACGAACCGTTCCACGTTGGCGTCATCCAGGGGGGCGTCCACCTCGTCCAGCAGGCAGAAGGGGCTGGGGCGGGCGGAGAATAGGGCGAGCAGGAGAGACAGAGCCGCCAGGGCGCGCTCGCCGCCCGAGAGGAGCGAGAGGATCGTGGCCCGCTTGCCCGGGATCTTGAGGAGCATCTCGACGCCCGGCTCCTCACCCTCTTCGCCCTCGGCCGGCTCGACCAGGCGGAGCTCTGCGCTGCCTCCGCCGATGAGGCGCCGCCAGTAGTGGTCGAAGTGCTGGTTCACGACAGCCAGGGTTGAATCAAAGAGCGCCTGGATCGTCTTGTTGATCTCGGCGATGGCATGGCGCAGCGACGCCACGGAATTCACCAGGTCCGCGGCCTGGCTGGTGAGGAACTCGTGCCGCTGGCAAAGCGCCTCGTATTCCTCCAGGGCCCCCAGGTTGGCGGGCCCCAGTTCCACCAGCTTGGCCCGCAGCGTCTCCAGTTCCGTCTGGGCCGCCTCGATCTCCCACGTGACCTCGGCAAAGCGCTCGCGAAGCTCGGGCAGGCTGACGTTGTGTTCCTCCCAGAGGCTGTGCTCCAGGTGCGTCATGGCCGTCTTGACCTCGCCCCGCCTCGTCCCCAGGGCGGCGATCTCCTCGCCGAGCTCCATCTCCTCGCGCCGCTTCGTCCGGAGCGTCTCGTCGAGCTGCCGGATGCTCTCGTGGGCGGCCGCCCGGGTCTCTTGCAGTTGGACGAGGGCGGCCCGGCGCGCCTCTTCGTCGCGATGGAGGGACGACAGGGTCTCCCGCAACCGGTCGCAGCTCTCAACCATCCCGGACTGCCGGAGGGCAAGGTCCGCCGACTCCTGAGCGAGGCGGGCCGCCTCCGCTTCGGCGGCGGTGAGCTCGCTCCGCATCCGCGCGAGGTCGCGGAGCGTCTCGTCGCGCTGGGCCGTCTGCGAGGCCAGGATCACACGCTGTTCAGCCAGGTGAGCGGCCGTGCTCTCGCGCGTCTGCCGCAGCGAAGCGATCTCGGCATCGCGGGCCGCGATGGCCTGGCTCAACTCTCCCGCCTCGGTTTCGTCCGCGGCGATTGCCGTGCGAAGCGTTTCCACGTCGACCGCGATCCGGGCCAGGTCCGCCTCGACCGCCTGCAGCTCGATCCCGAAGAGCTCCAGTTGCTGGCTCAGGCGCGCCTCTTCGGCGCGCTTGGCCGCCAGGTCCTTCTCGATGGCCAAGAGATCCAGTTCCGCCTGGCGTTCGGCCGTCCCGGCCGCCTCGATGGCCCGCTCGGCCGTGGCCACATCCCCGGAGACGACGGCCAGCGCCTCGCGCAGGCCGGCCACGCCCAATTCGCTCGTGGCCAGGGCCTCTTCCAGCTCGCGGACCTCGCGGCGCTGGGCCAGGAGGCCCTGCGGGGCGGGCGTGCCGCCGATCAGGGTGCCACGGTGCGACAGCAGCTCGCCCGCCAGCGTGGCGAGGGTGAACGGCCCGGGGAGTTCGCGGGCGATGGCCTGGGCCGCGTCCAGGTCGCTCACGATCGCGGCGTCCGCCAGGAGATTCAAAAGCCACGGCTCGCTTCCCTGGGGGGCGCGCACGTGGTCGAGGGCCATTCCCTCGATCTGCCCTTGCAGTTCTTTGGGAAGGTCGGCGAGCTGCGCCGCGAGAGCGTCCCGCACCTGCCGGCCCCAGGTTCCCTCGCCGATCGGCATGGGGCTCACCAGGGTGGCGCGGCCCTGTCCGGAGCGGAACAGGTGGGCCAGCGCCTCCTTGGCCTCGGCCCAGGTCTCGGCCCGCACGGACTGGAGGTGAGCGCCCAGAATGGCCTCGAGCGCCTTCTCGAACCGCGGCGCAACCTCCAGGATCTCGGCCAGGGGACCGAGGAGGCCGCCCACCCGCCGATCGCGTGCCGCCTGGAGGAGGAGGCGATTCCCCTCCTCGAAATCGGTGAACTGCGTCCGGAGTTCGTGCAGCGATCCCAGCCGCCCGCGCTGGCGCTCCACGTCCGCGGTGAGGCCGGCCAGCTCGGCCTCCAGGCGCCGGCGCGCCTCGCGGGCGCGCTCGGCCTCGACCTGCGCGGCCTCGCGCCGGTCCCGGGCCGCGCCCTGCCGCTCCAGGAGTTCGAGGCGGCGGGCCTCGTCGGCCGAGAAGGAGGCTTCGGCCCCCTGGCGCTGGGTGCTGGCCTCGGCCTGGTGCAAGCGCAGCCGTTGCGCGTGGACGCTCATATGCCGGCTGCGCTCCACTAACGTGGCCAACTCGTTCCGCTTCAGCGCAAGTTGCGTGGCGTGGTGGGCGGCCTGCCCCCGCAACTGTTCCAACGCCTCCACGCCCGATTCCACGGCGGCCTCGGCCTCGCGGAGCTTCTGCCCCTCCACGGCCAGCGCCGCCTCCAGGGCTGCGACTGCCTGCTCCTGTGCGGTCGCATGGGAGCCGCCGGCTTCCAGGTCTGCCAGGAGGCCCCGCACCCGCTCGCCCAGACGGGCAAGGGCGGCTTCGTTCTCCGCCCGGCGCGCGCCGGCGGCCTCGATCTGCTGGGTGAGGTTGCGGAGCTCCGCTTCGTCCCGATCGATCTGTCCGCGGAGGGCGTACAGCGCCTCCTGGGCGTCGGAGAGGGCCTGTTCCTGTTCCAGATCCTTCAGGCGACGCGTCTCCAGGTCCGCTTCCGAAGCGGCGATCCCGGCGCGGACGCCGGTCAGGTCCTGCTGCAGCGGCTCCAGGCGGGCGAGGATGCCCCGGAGTTCCTCCCAGAGCGTCGCGTGGTCTCGGAACTTCAAATACAGCTTCAGCTCCGTGGCCCGCCGATCCAGCTCGCGGTACCGCTCGGCCTTGTTGGCCTGGCGCTTCAGCGAGTTCCGCTGCCGCTCCACCTCGGCGACGACGTCCCGGATGCGCAGGAGGTTCTGCTCCGTGGCCTCGAGCTTGTTCAGGGCGGCCCGCTTCTTGGTCTTGTACTTCATGATGCCGGCCGCCTCCTCGATGAGGACCCGGCGGTCGGCCGGCCTGGCGTTCACGACGCTGCCGATGCTTCCCTGCTCGATCAGGGCGTACGGCTCGCCGGCCAGGCCCGTGTCGATGAAGAGGTCCTGGATGTCGCGCAGGCGGCACGGGATCTTGTTCAGCAGGTATTCGCTCTCGCCGGAGCGGTAGAGGCGGCGGCAGGCGTTCACCTCTTCGTAGTCGGTGGGAAGTTCGCCCCCGTTGCGCGTGAGGGTCAAGGAGACCTCGGCGAGACCCAGAGGCTTTCGCCGCGCGTTGCCGGCGAAGATAAAGTCATCCATCCGATCGCCGCGCAGGAGTTTGGCGCTCTGCTCGCCCAGGGCCCAGCGGACGGCGTCGGAGATGTTGCTCTTGCCGCAGCCGTTCGGACCGACGATGGCGGTGATGCCGGGCTCGAAAGAGAGGTCAACCTTGTCCGCGAAAGATTTGAAACCGAAAAGGGAGATTTTAGTCAGCTGCATACGACGGCATCTCCCTCCGACGAGGGATGAGAGTTGCCACAACCGCCACCAACCGACGCACGGTAACACGGAGAAAGTGAGGCTGTCAAGCCGGAAATACCAGGAATGGGGCAGGAATGGAGTCGAGACTACGAGATATTGTGCCTAGGATTCAGACACCTGAGATAGCTGCTCCAATGCCCGTCGGGCCGCTTCCTGTTCCGCTGCCTGGCGGCTGCTGCCTTCGGCCTCGGCCCGGACTTCGTTTTCCCCGCCATGGATCCTGACTCCAACGCGGAAAGTCGGGTGGTGGGGGGCTCCTCGTCGTTCCAAGAGGCGGTAGGCGGGCAATGTTCCGAAGCGTGTCTGGGCCAGCATCTGCAAGGCGGACTTGGGGTCCATGGGCGGCGGGGCGGCGGCGACCCCCTCTTGCGCGATCACACGATCGGCCAGGGTCTGGACGGCGTCGAGGCCTCCATCCTCCACCACGGCACCGAGGACCGCTTCGAACGTCTCGGCTAGCACGCGCTCGGTGGGTGCGGGTGCGGAAGGGCCGGCCGGCGCCGGCAGACCGATCTGCCGGGCGAGGTCGGCAAGCCCCGTCGTGCTACACCAGGTGGCGCGCAGGCGTGTGAGGTCGCCCGAAGTCGCCTGGGGCCACGCCTGAAAGGCGGCCGCGGCGACTGCGAAGTCCCATGCGGCGTCCCCCAGGAATTCGAGGCGCTGGCGGGCCGCGGCCGCTTCGGGGCTCAAGGGGAGGTTCCAGGCGCCGAGCGCCTGGGCGAGGAGCGCCGGATTTCGGAAGCGATAATCCAGAATCTTCTGAAAGGATGCGATGGCTGCATGCAGGGAGGCCGAAGGGTCCGGGGGGAGTTCCATAGAACATGAGCCTAGCACGCGCGCCGGCGGGGGTCAATGTGCCGGGGCTGGCTCAGCGGGAGGCAGTGTCCTTCCAGGAATTGCGAGGGGCTTGATGGTTGACAGGCGCCCACGCGTTGGATAGCCTCTTACGCGGCGCGTAGTGAACATCGGCTAGTGTCCCGAGTCAGAGATCCGCAGCATATTTCGGCGGGCCCAGGGGCGTCCCGAGCGCGCCGGGCCACACCCAGCCTTGCGGCTGGGTACCCGGCCAGCCGGCGGGGCACCCATTGCGCTGGAGCCCTGCAATGGGTCGTCGCCGTGGGGGTAGCGGCGCCAGGTGTCTTGCGGGCCCGCATCCCACGGCGCGACGCGCCCGCACCCAGCGTCCTCGCTGGGTACCCGGGCGGCGGCGCCGGAGCAAGGCTGGCCGGTTCTCGACGAGGCCCGGCGATCCGAGGGGATGCCCCTGGGGCCGAGCGTAATTCGTCAACGAACTTCGGACTCGGGACACCAGCAAGAAGTCTCCTTGCGGCTTCTCGAATAGTCGGAGGGTCAGCGAATGCTCGTCGTCGCCAGCGCGAATGGGCAGGTCGGCATCAAGGAGGCCATGCGGGTGCTGAAGGATGGTGGCTCCGCAATGGACGCGGTCGAGGCGGGCGTCCGGCTCGTCGAGAGTAACCCGGACGATCAGACCGTCGGCTACTCGGGGCTGCCGAATCTGCTGGGAGAGGTCGAACTGGACGCCAGCGTGATGGATGGGTTGACCCTGAGAGCGGGCGCGGTGGGGGCCGTGAGGAATTATGAACATGCCATCTCGGTGGCCCGCAAGGTGATGGAAGAGCTTCCGCATGTGATGCTTGCGGGCAGCGGCGCGGAGCGGTTTGCCAAGGAGATGGGGTTCCCCGAACGGAACCTCCTGACGCCTGGAGCCGAAAAGGTCTGGCGCGAGATCTTCGAGGGGGGCGAGGTGCCGTCCGTGTACAGGGGGCGCATGAAATACCTCGACAGCATCAGAAGGTTCGCCAAGCTCGCCGTCGATCCCGAGCGGCCGAATGAGACCGTCAACTTCATTGCCATGGACGCGCGAGACAATCTGGCTGCGGGCGTGAGCACCAGCGGCTGGGCGTGGAAGTACCCTGGCCGGGTCGGCGATTCCTCCGTGATCGGCGCGGGTAACTATGCCGACAACCGGTACGGTGCCGCCGCGTGCACGGGCCGCGGCGAAATGGCCATGCGCCTATGCACGGCCCACAGCGTCGTCATGTACCTCAAGATGGGGACGACGGTCGCCGAGGCCGGCGCGCAGGCCATTCAGGACCTCGCCCACCTGGTCGACCCGTATTTCGGCCGGGTCAGCATTGTTGCGGTGGACGCCCGGGGAAACCATGCCGCGTTCTCCAATGCGCCGGATACGACGTACGTGTACATGACGGATACGATGGACGCCTGCATCGAAGCTCCGAGGACTTACGTGGCCATCGGCGAGGAGGGGAGGAGTCTCTGAGGATACGCGTGGCTCCATCCTGCCCGCCGAAGCACGGAGTTCATTCCAGGGCTGTGCGGCCCGAGGAAGATCGCGACGATCGGACAAAATGCTTGACACCATGTGCGCTAATTCCTTAGACTTCGCCGCGCCTGTTGATTGCCGTTTCAAGAGATCACGTTAGGGGACATGACATGCCTGATGCCAAGATCCTGAAATTGACCGATGCCGACTTCGACACGCAGGTGAAGGCCCAACCGCTCATGATCGTCGATTTCTGGGCGGAGTGGTGCGGGCCCTGCCGGATGATTGCGCCCGTGCTGGAGGAACTGGCGGGCGAGTACGCCGACCGCCTGGCCGTGAGAAAGGTGAACGTTGATGAGAATCGCCAGATCGCGGCGCGCTTCGGCATCCGGAGCATCCCGACGCTCCTGTTCTTCCGCGATGGGGCCCGGATGGACCAGGTCGTCGGGGCGCACCCCAAGAGCGCGATCAAAGCGAAGATCGATCAATTGCTGAATGCCCACTAACCACCAAGCGCTCCCTTTGGATCGAACGCAATGATCCGCACGCCGCATAGCTGCCCAGGACTGATTCCCTCTCATCGCTGGTGACCGCCGGCCCGCCCTCCTTTCGTTTCCGACGTTTTCTTGACCCTGTCTGTGTCCTCGTGCTAGCTTCAGGCCTCTTCGCCGGGGGCACCTATTTTGCTGTGAGGCGGCGTCATGTACACACCCGATCTGGAGACCTTTCGCGAGCTGGCACGGCGAGGCAATCTCATTCCCGTCGCCCGGCAGATCCTGGCGGACATGGAGACCCCTGTCTCGGCCTTCCGGAAGATCGACAGCGGGAACTACGCCTTCCTCCTGGAGAGCGTCGAGGGGGGCGAAAAGTGGGGCCGCTACAGCTTTCTCGGGAGCAATCCCAGCCTGGTCTTCCGCGCCAAGGGCTCGCATCTGGAAGTCTTGCGGGGCGAGGGGAGCGAGGTTCTCGGCGACGCCCAGGACCCGCTGACGGGTCTCATGCGGCTCCTGGGAAAGTACCGGACGGTGAGCGTCCCCGGCCTGCCGCGATTCACCGGGGGCATGGTGGGATACCTGAGCTACGATGTCGTCCGGCATCTGGAGCGGCTACCCGATCTGGCCAAGGACGACCTGGATCTTCCTGACGCGCTGTTCCTCTTGACTGACACCCTCCTCATCTTCGACAACGTCACGCACCGGATCACCGTGGTGTCCAACGCCGTCGTGCCGGACGATGCGCCGTCGGCGGTGGACCGCGCCTACCATGAGGCCCAGCAGAAGATCGATGCGATCATCGCCGCCTTGCGGCGGCCGGTAGGCGCGCCCATGGGCCGGCCGGCGCGCACCGGATCGCTCCACGTGGAATCCACCGTCACCCGGGAAGGGTTCTGCGAGGCCGTGGCCCGGGCCAAGACGTACGTCGAGGCGGGCGACATCATTCAGGCGGTTCTCTCGCAGCGCCTGACCGTCCGGACCGACGCGGACCCCTTCGACGTGTACCGCGCCCTCCGCATCGTGAACCCCTCCCCGTACATGTACTATCTCCGGCTGGGCGATCTGAAGGTGGTGGGCAGTTCCCCGGAAATCCTGGTACGGCTGGAGGGGGATCGGATCGACCTCCGCCCCATCGCCGGGACGCGCCCGCGGGGAGCCACGGAGGAAGAGGACCGCCAATTGGCGGAGGAACTCCGGGCCGATCCCAAGGAACGAGCCGAGCACATCATGCTGGTGGACCTGGGCCGCAACGATGTTGGCAAGGTCGCCCAGGTGGGGAGCGTGAATGTTTCCGATCTCATGGTCGTGGAGCGGTATTCCCACGTGATGCACCTAGTGTCGCATGTCCGGGGGACCCTGGAGCCGGGGAGGAACGCCTTCGATCTCCTGCGGGCCTGCTTTCCGGCAGGCACGGTGAGCGGGGCTCCCAAGGTCCGGGCCATGGAGATCATCGAGGAGTTGGAGCCGGTGCGCCGCGGACCCTACGCGGGCGCGGTGGGGTACGTGAGCTTCTCCGGCAACCTGGACACCTGCATCACCATTCGGACCGTCCTCTTCGCGCGCGGGGTGGCGACCATCCAGGTGGGGGCCGGCATCGTGGCGGACTCGGAGCCGGAGCGGGAGTACCAGGAGACGATGAACAAGGCCCGCGGCGTGCTGCGCGCCATCGAGCTGGCTGGCACCGGACTCGACTGAGAGCCGCGAGCCGCGAGCCAAGAGCCTAGAATCGAGGATGGGGAATCGATGATCCTCATGATCGACAACTACGACTCCTTCACCTACAACCTGGTGCAGTACCTCTGCGAGCTGGGAACGCAGGTGGAGGTCCACCGGAACGACCGGATCACGCTCCCGGAGATCCGGGGCATGCGACCGGAGCGGATCGTCCTCTCACCGGGGCCGTGCACCCCAGCCGAGGCGGGGATCTGTTGCGACGTGATCCGGGCCTTCGGCGCTGCCATACCCCTCCTCGGCGTCTGCCTGGGGCACCAGTGCATCGGAGCGGCCTATGGCGGCCGCGTAGTCCGGGCGGCTCGCCTGATGCACGGCAAGACCTCGCCCATCCGCCACGACGGGCGGACGCTGTTCGCCGGGCTGCCCAATCCCTTCGAGGCGACCCGCTACCATTCCCTGCTGATCGAGCGGGAGAGCCTGCCCGCGTGTCTCGCGATTTCGGCCGACACCGCGGAGGGGGAGATTATGGGCGTGCGCCATCGCACGCATCCCGTCGAGGGCGTGCAGTTCCATCCCGAGTCCGTCCTGACTCAGGCCGGGAAGACATTGCTGCGGAACTTCCTGGCCCAACCGGTTCCTGCAGCAAAAGAGGGGGAGATGCGCCCATGATCGTCGAGGCGATTCGCAGGGTCGTGGATGGCAACGATCTCAGCCGGGAAGAGGCCTTCGCCGTCATGGATGCCATCATGTCTGGCCAGGCGACGGACGCCCAGATCGCCAGCTTCCTGACCGCCCTGCGCATGAAGGGCGAGACGGTGGAGGAGCTGATCGGCTTCGCCCGGGTGATGCGCGAGAAGGTCTCCCCGGTGAAGACGCGACACCGGGTCCAGGCCTCGCTCTCCGGGACCGACCGGGAGATGCTGGTGGACACCTGCGGCACCGGCGGGGACGCCACGGGCACCTTCAACGTCTCCACGGCCACGGCCTTCGTGGTGGCCGGCGCCGGCGTTCCCGTGGCCAAGCACGGCAATCGCTCCGTGAGCAGCCTGTGCGGCAGCGCCGACGTGGTGGAGGCGTTGGGCGTCCGTTTGGACCTTCCGCCCGAGCGGGTGGGCCGGTGTGTGGACGAGGTCGGGATCGGGTTCTGCTACGCGCCGCTCTTGCACAAGGCCATGAAGTACGTCATGCTGGCCCGCAAGGAAATCCGCATCCGGACCGTGTTCAACATCCTCGGGCCGCTGACGAATCCCGCCCACGCCCTGGCCCAGGTGATCGGCGTCTATGACGGCCGCCTGACCGAGGTGATGGCCCAGGTCCTGAAGGAACTGGGGACGGTGCGGGCCTTCGTGGTCCACGGCGAGGACGGGCTGGACGAGATCTCCAACACGGGCGAGAGCCGCGTCTCCGAGTTGCGGCACAACGAGGTGCGGACCTACACGGTGCGGCCCGAGGACTTCGGGCTGGCCCGGGCGCGCATGACGGACCTCCAAGGCGGAAGCGCGGCGGACAACGCCGAGATCATCCGCCGCATCCTCAAGGGCGAGCGCGGAGCCAAGCGGGACATCGTGCTCCTGAACGCGGGGGCGGCCATCGCGGCCGGCGGCAAGGCCGAGGACATCGCTGCGGGCATGGCGACGGCCCAGCACTCGATCGACAGCGGTGCCGCCCTGGACAAGCTCAACCGGCTCGTCGAGTTCTGCCAGCAGTGACGGACGCGCATGGGCATCCTGGATGACATCCTCCGCCGGACGCGCGCCGACGTCTTGGATCGCCGCGCCCGCGTGCCGCTCTCGGAACTGAAGGGGCGCTGTCGCGACGCCCCGCCACCCCGAGATTTCGCGGGGGCCTTGCGTCGCGTGGTCGACAACAACGGGCGGCGAGCCGGGCCCATCCGCGTCATCGCCGAGGTGAAGAAGGCCTCGCCGTCCAAGGGTGTGATCCGCCCCGACTACGCGCCGGCGGATCTCGCCCGGAGCTACGCTCGGGCAGGCGCCCAAGCGATCTCCGTCCTGACGGACGCGTCCTTTTTCGGCGGCAGCCTGGACCATCTGGTGGCCGTCCGGGAGGCGGTAAATCTCCCGGTTCTGCGCAAGGACTTCCACGTGGAGGCATACCAGCTCTGGGAGGCCCGCGCGGCCGGGGCGGACGCTGTCCTCCTGATTGCGGCAGCACTCCAGCCGGCGGAGTTTCTTTGTCTCATGGAGCTCAGCCGGGAACTGAGGCTCGCCGTGCTGGCTGAGGTGCATGCCCGGAAGGAACTGGAGATGGTCCTGGAGTGCGGGGCGGAGATCGTGGGGATCAATAATCGCGACCTGCAGAGCTTCGAGGTCTCGCTCGAGACGACGCTCGGCCTCATGCCCGGCGTCCCGCCCGAGGTGGTCCTGGTGAGCGAGAGCGGAATCAGCCGGCCGGAGGAGGTCGAGCGGCTGGCCGCGGCGGGCGTGGACGCCATCCTGGTGGGGGAAGGCTTGCTCCGTCATGCGGATGTGGGCAACGCCCTGCGGAGCTTGGTGGGGACAGCGTGACCCGGGTGAAGATCTGCGGGATCACCTCGGCCGAGGACGCGGCCGCGGCGGTCGAGGCGGGGGCGGATGCCCTCGGATTCGTGTTCGTGCCGGGGACCCCGCGACTCGTCCATCTGGATGTGGCGGAGCAGATCGTGAAGGATCTGCCCCCCTTCGTCACGACGGTTGGAGTCTTCGTGGATCAGCCACTGGAGGACGTCCTGCGCATCGCCGGCCGCTGCAAACTGCGGGCGGTCCAACTGCACGGGAATGAGCCCGAGGCCTTCAGCCGCCGCATCCCCTTCACGGTCATCAAAGCGATCCGGATTCGGGATGCCCGGGACCTCGCCCCCATCGGGACGTACCCGGCCCACGCCTTCCTGCTGGACGCTTTCGTCGAGGGCCAGGCGGGTGGGACGGGCACTCCGATCTCCTGGGATCTAGCGCGGCACGCCAAGGGCAAGGTGCCTATCATCCTTTCCGGCGGCCTCAGGCCGGAGACCGTGGCCCAAGCCGTCCGGACCGTCCGGCCCTACGGCGTGGATGTCAGCAGCGGGGTGGAGACGAGTCCGGGGCGCAAGGACCACAAGAAAGTGAGGGAGTTCATTGCCGCCGTCCACGAAGCAGATTTCAGTTGACCCCGTCGCCGGCCGCCTGCCGGATGCCCTGGGCCACTTCGGCCCCTACGGCGGGCGGTACGTTCCCGAGACCCTGATGGCTGCGCTAGAGGCGCTGGATGAGGGCTACGAGGCGGCCAGGCAGGATCCGACGTTTCAAGAGGAGGTGAACTACACCCTCCGCCAGTACGTGGGCCGCCCGACACCCCTATACTTCGCCCGCCGTCTGAGCGAGCGCCTCCGCGGGCCCCGCATCTATCTCAAGCGAGAGGATCTCTGCCATACCGGCGCCCACAAGATCAACAACACCGTGGGGCAGGTCCTCCTGGCCCGCCGGATGGGGAAGCGCCGGGTGATCGCCGAGACGGGCGCGGGGCAGCACGGCGTGGCGACGGCGACGGTGGCGGCCCTCCTGGGCCTCGAGTGCGAGGTCTACATGGGGACCGAGGACATGCGCCGGCAGGCCCTCAACGTGGTTCGCATGCGCCTGTTGGGGGCCAAAGTGACGGCGGTGGATTCGGGCAGCCGGACGCTGAAGGATGCCATCAACGAGGCCATGCGGGACTGGGTGGCGAACGTGGAGACGACCCACTATGTGCTGGGGTCGGTCCTGGGCGCTCATCCCTACCCGCGCATGGTCCGGGATTTCCAGGCCGTCATCGGGCAGGAGGCGCGCCGCCAGATCCTGGAGGCCGAGGGGCGGCTGCCGGACTGCCTCATCGCCTGCGTCGGCGGGGGCAGCAACGCCATGGGCCTGTTCCACACCTTCCTGGAGGATCAAGCGGTCCGGATGATCGGCGTGGAGGCGGGTGGCCTGGGCATCGCCTCGGGCCGGCATGCGGCCCGGTTCGCGGAGCAGACGGTCGGCATTCTCCACGGCACGCGGAGCTATGTCCTCCAGGATGCCGACGGCCAGATCCGCATCACGCACTCGATCTCGGCCGGCCTGGATTACTCCGGCGTGGGACCCGAGCACAGCTATTACCATGACCGGGGACGGATCGAGTACACCTCCGTCACGGACGCCGACGCCCTGGAGGGCTTCCGTCTCCTCTGCGAGACCGAGGGGATCATCCCCGCCTTGGAGGCGGCGCACGCGGCGGCCTACCTGGCCAACGTGGCGCCGGAGTTCGGGCGCGGGCAATGCGTGATCCTGAACCTGTCCGGCCGGGGCGACAAGGACGTGGAGGTCGCCGCCCAAGGCTTGGGCGTGCCAATAGGACAGGCCTCATGAGCGAGAACCGGATCGACCGCGCCTTCGCACGCCTGCGAACGCAGGGCCGCAAGGGCTTGATTCCCTTTCTCGCCGCGGGCGATCCCTCGATGGAGGCGACGGCCGCCCTGATCCGGGAATTCGAGGACCGCGGCGCCGATCTGGTGGAGATCGGCGTCCCGTTTTCCGATCCGCTCGCCGACGGGGTGGTGAACCAGCGGGCATACCAGCGGGCTCTCGCCGCCGGCGCCACTCTCGACCGGGTCCTGGATCTCGTGGCGAGCATCCGGCGGCATTCGGAGATTCCCCTGGTCCTGATGAGCTACGTCAATCCCATCCACCGCTTCGGCCTCGACCGCTTCCCGATGGCCGCCCGGGAGGCCGGGGTGGACGGCCTCATCCTGTCGGACTGTCCTCCGGAGGAAATGGACGGGTTCCTGGAGGCGCTCGGGCGGGCGGGGGTCCACCCGGTCCTGCTCGTCGCCCCGACCAGTTCGGATCGGAGAATCTCCTTGATCAGCGCTCGAAGTCGCGGCTATATATACTATGTCTCCCTGCGGGGCGTCACCGGGCCGCGGGAGCAATTGCCGGCGGACCTCAGCGACGGGATCCGGCGGATCCGCGCTCTTACGAAGATGCCGCTGGCGGTCGGGTTCGGCATCTCGACCCCCGTCCAGGCGAAGGCCGTAGCGGGGCTGGCCGATGCCGTGATCGTGGGATCGGCGATCGTGGCCGCCATCGAGGCCGAACAAGGATGCCCGGATCTCGTTCCCCGTGCAGGGCAGTTTCTGGCAGGCCTGCGATCCGCCATAGGCTGAAATCCCTGAAAGCTTCGGCGGTTCCAGATAATATATGCAATGGAATGGAGGTTGCACTTGATAGGTTGGTTAATCTATTGGGAGGATGAAAATCGGCCAGCCGCCCTGTTCTGTCTTTCCCTGTCCAGGGGTGCACATGCGGGCTGCCTGGTGCCTGTGCTGAGGCCGAGCGGGACGGCGAAGACATGAAGTATCGCGTGCTGGGGTGTTCTGGGGGAGAGGCGCCGGGGTTCCGCCTTTCCAGTTTCTTGGTAGAGGACCGGCTCCTGATAGACACCGGCTCGGTGGCAGTGGCCCTGGAGGTGAGCGAGCAGGCGAGGATTGATCATATCCTCCTCACGCACTCGCATCTTGACCACACGGGAGGCTTGCCGCTCCTGGCCGACAACATCTTTGGGATGCGAGCCGCGCCGGTTCAGGTGCATGGGATGGCCCCCACTCTGGATGGGGTGCGTCGCAACCTGCTCAACGATGTGCTTTGGCCGAACTTCACCCGGATTCCGTCCAACGCATTTCCCACGCTCCTGTACCGCGAGGTTCCCGAGGACGGCCCCTTCGAGCTGGCGGGGTTTACCATCACGGCGATCCGGGTGAATCATACGGTGGAATGTGCGGCTTATTTCATTCAAGGTCGGGCCGGGACGCTGCTGCACATCGGGGACACGGGTCCCACCGAGGCGGTCTGGGGGCATGCGCGCACGGTCCATCGTCTCCTGGCTGTGTGCGTCGAGACGACATTTCCGAATCGCCTCCAGGAAATCGCCGAAGCCAGCGGCCACCTCACCCCGCAGGGCCTCGACAAGGAGCTGGAGAAGCTCGACCGGGATGTGCCGGTGTTCGTCTACCACCTCAAGCCGCACTTCCGATCGGAGATTCTGGCGGAACTGAAGCGGCTGCGCCGCCGTGCGCTCCACGTCCTGGAGGATGGCACGCTGTACCGGTTCTGACGCGCTCGGCTCGGGGATGCCGACCGGGGTCGGAGGGGGGACCCGGCCGGCCGGGCGAAGCGTCAGATCCTGCGTGACGTATGGTCCGTGCGAGCAGGACACAGTCCCATCCCGATGACTGGACCCCCGTCCCCCAGCCGATTCACGCATTGCGCGCCTTGGACGCGCGGCGTGACCTTCATCGAGCTCATCACCCTGACTATCGTCATTCTCATCCTGGCGGCCATTGGCATCCCCAGGGTCAGCCCCATTGTCCAGGGGTTTCAACTGAAGGGGGCGGCGTGGCAACTAGCTGGCGATCTGCGCCTGGCGCGCCAGCGGGCGGTGACGACGCAGCAGCGCTTTCGGGTCTGCCTTTCGAGTTGTGCGATCACCGTGCCCGGGGGCAGCTACAGCGTGGAAGTGGACGTGGGGACGCCGGGACATGCGAATTGGACCAGCCAAACCGGGGCCCCGGTGAGGCTCCCCCCCAACGTCTGTGTCAGCGCCAACAACCCCGGCAACGCGACGTTTGCGGCAAACGGGATGGCGAGCGCGAACACATTCACTCTCTACAACCTCATCGGGGAGTATCAGGTGACAATCAGCCCTACGGGTCAGGTCACGGTCGCGGTGGTCACGGGGGTCCAGATCCCGAGTTGTCCCTGAGGAAGATTGGGGTTCCCAATCGGCCGGGCCTGACCTTGATCGAGGTCCTGTTCGCTGTCTCGGTCCTGGCGTTTGTGCTGCTGGGCGTCGCCGGGATGTTTCCCTCGGCGATGCGCTCGGTCCAGGGCGGAGGGGAGACCACCAAGGCCACGATGCTGGCGCGCGAGATGATTGACATGATCAGGGCTGACTCGTACGCCAACGTCGACTCGGGGTATATCAGCTTCGACACCAGCACGCTGACCGTCACGTGTCCGGTGACTCAAACGATACCGCCGGCCACCCCCGACCCGAATTACAACAAGAAGAAATGGACATGCGACATCGCGGCAAGCGGAACGCGCGATACAGGACAGGGCCTACCGGGAGGGCGAGGGACTGTGACCGTGGCCTGCGTGAATTTCAATACCGCGAGCCCTTTCAAAGAGACGAGCATCACATGCCCTGCTATTCCTCCCGCTACAGGAACTACCACAAAGGTCACTGTGACGGTCACCTGGGGGGCCCAGGGATCGCGCTCCGTGAGCCTGGTGACGTATGTCTTCTGGACCGGATGAGCGGCCCTCACGAGAAGCATGCCAGGGGATGACCCTGGTCGAGACGCTCATCGGCGTCCTGATCTTTGCCTTCGTGATCGCCGGCGTGTACATGATGTACACGACCATGCAGAACACCATGAGCCGCGGAGAGCTGATGAGCGACCTGCAGCAGAACGCCCGCATCGGCCTGGCCCAGATGGTGCAGGAGATCCGCATGACGGGCTACGATCCCAGCGGGGTCATCCCACTCATATCGACGACGACGCCCCCTCAGTCCGCCATTCGGTCCGCCATGCCCGGGTGCTTCTCATTCGTGGCGGATTGGCAAGGGGATGGCACGGCCGACCAGATCACTTACACTGTCGGCACTTCCAACACGTGCGTCTCCCCGTGTCTCCGGCGAAGAGTGGACAACTGGGACCCGACGAACAAGGTGTTCGCCGGCGGCGGCTTCCAACCCTTGGCGGGGGGGATGTTAGTGAATGCGTCCACGTTCACGACCGTAAACGCGCTGACGTTCACCTACTATGACAGTAACAACCAGGTTCTGGCCCCCAGTACGGTTCCTCCTTCCACACGCCAGTGCCCGCCTGCTTCGAGCGCGGGTGCGTCGGTCCAACAGTTGACATTCGACCAAATGCGCAATGTCCGCAGGGTGGGGATTATTCTGAAGCTGCAGGGATCGAGGCCCGGTCTGTTCCCCGAGTTCTTCACGCTGACGAGCGATGTGCGGCTTCGGAATTTCTTCTAGGCAGCCCAGGGGTGCGGCCCTGGTCATCGTCATGCTGGTCATGGCGGTGCTGCTGATGGCCGGCACGGCCTTCCTGACCATCTCGTCCACAGAGAGCCAGATTGCTCTGAACGAGCAGGGCTCGGCCGCGGCCCATGTCTTGGCAGAGGCGGGGATCCACAAAGCGCTTGCCTTCTACTACGCCAATTCGTCCTCGACCTACGCCGGGGAATCTAACACGGCAGTGGGCGGGGGGACCTTTGGGGTCGTCATATGCCCTGGGAATCCGAAGTGTTGCCCTGGGCTATACTGTGCGTCCGTCCCCGGCTGCACCGCGAGGAACATCGTGGCCACGGGCTCGGTGCCGATTCGTGGTGGGACTGCCCAGGCGCAGCTTCAGGTGACGCTGGACGAGGTGTCCTATCCATACGGCTGGGGGATCTTCGCTGTCGAGACCAATCGCTACGGACAGGAACTTCTTATTGGCCATACCAGCTCGGTGGACAGCTTTGACTCCGGCGCGGGTGCTTATGACCCCCCCCCGCCTAGCGGAAATGGCACGAATAGCGGGCAGAGCGGGAACGTCGGCTCCAACGGCGATGTGGGGATTGACTATAACAGCACTATCGGGGGGAACGTCACCGCGGGGGCCACACTCACCAGGCAATCAGGAGTCACCGTGTCCGGCTCCGCGACTGCAAACGCCCCGACGCAGTCCTTCCCATCCGTCACGCCATCCCAGACGGGGACGACCGAGCTGACGGTAACGTCAGGCACCCACACCCTTCCCGCCGGGACCTACTACTACACGAACATGACCTTGTTGAACAACACCGCCCTCAGTACAAGCGGGGGCCCCGTTACGATTTATGTGACCAATACGTCTGGGACCGTGGTGAGTTTGGGAACAAATGTGACATTGGGGAACCCTCCTGGGGGTCAACTCACAATCATCACGCGAAGCGATTTGCCGAGCACACAATATGTCACTTTCACCGCCGGAGACAACTTCCAGTTCTACGGCAGCCTCTATGGCACGAGCACCAATTTAACTCTTGGGAACAATGCAAAGATCTATGGCTCGATGCTCGGACGGAGGGTTACAACGGGGAGTGGGGCGGCCGTTCACTTCGACCAGGCCATGTCCAACCGAGCGGTTTGCAACCCCGGCGGGAACTTCACTATCCTCCGCGGGACATGGCGAGAAATCATTCCTTCCACCTAGTTTGAGGCTCTCGGCCGGCGAGGATTGAGCGTGCCGGCCGGCCTGAACCACAGGGTCGGGCAGCCCGTCTAAGTGCGGGTCGTTCAGTAGCCCCAGTCGGTGGGCGCGACCCCAAGGCGGCCAGGGAGGTTACGCCGGTTCCCATGAAATCAACGGGCATTCTGGTCGCGTCAGTCATCCTGGTCTTCCTCAGTGGGTGCGGGCCCGAACGGACCAAGACCGTCCCGGACGAACTCGTCGGTGTCTGGCGAACCACGGCGGCCAAGTACGCGGACCGCTTCCTGGAGCTTACGAAAACCACGATCGGCTTCGGGACCGGGGGAGAGGATTTCTACACTCGGACTGTCGTGGCTGTGGAGAAGACCCGGGAGGATGGAGACATATTGTACACCGTTTATTACACAGATGCTGGGGGGGAGTACAAATTCGCCTTCTACTACGAGCCGACGAGTGGCGGCGTCATCCGGTACAAGAACCAAAAGAGCATTGCGTGGACGAAGCAGAAGCGCTGATGGCCGATACGTGCGCAACGGGGTGGCCCGCTTGTGCAGATAGGCTCCAACCGAACAGGCACAAGCAGGGATACCGGTGACCGATGATGAGGGCGCGCTTGCCTCTGCAGTCATGGCCAGAAGAGCCTTTTGCGTGCGGCAGTCTGGGGGGAAAGGAACGGTGCCAGGGGATCACACTCATCGAGCTGGTCTTCATCGTGTTGATCATCGTCACCATCGCCGCTATAGGTTTCCCTGCCTACACCAAGTACCGCGACAACGCAAGACTCGTGCAGGCCATCTCGGACCTGCGGACGATGGAGCATGACATCCTGATCCAGGAGGCATATTCCGGAACGCTCCCGGCCAGCCTCGCTGATATTGGAAAGGACACTCTTCGCGACCCCTGGGGGTATCCGTACCAGTACCTGAACATCAGCCTTGCGAATCAGGGGGCTGTCCGCAAGGATCAGCATCTCAATCCGCTGAACACGGATTTCGACCTGTACAGTGTGGGCGCGGACGGGCAGACTAACCCGCAGATCAACTATCCGACCAGTCTGGATGACGTCATTCGGGCGCTGAACGGGGCATACATCGGCCTGGCTTCGGAGTTCTGATACCGCACTGGGTCATGCGGATTGACACGACATTCCTCCGCAGCAAGGTGGCGCGAAGGAAGGCGCCGGTGGCCAGTTCGATCCGAAGGTGGTTCAGGCCTTCCTGTCGCTGATGGATCAGGATGGGCGCACGGCAACCGATCAGGCCGAGGGAGATCGTGCACCCGTTGCGGCACCTCCGGAAGCGTGACCTGGGAGGCCTGCTGGGGGCCCCGGCCTGGGCTGGGACATACTCTGCTGGATCGACAGGACCGTCTCGAGTCGGGCCCGAGCGGCAGCGGTGACAACGCCAAGTCAGGACTTCAATAATGCTGTGTGGCTCGCTGGCCAGCACTTGGGGTTGTCTCAAGAGGGACCACAAGCCGTTGGGCGATGCTTCTCTTGGACGTTCGATAAGCATTTTGCACTTGACAAATCAATAAGTTGTCGTTAATAGGCAGCTTATCCACGTGAGCCAGCGCACGTAAGTTACGCACAGTAAAGGATTCGGCCATGTTTGGGATGGGACGAAAAAAGGAAACGGTTGGACTGGATATTGGCGCCAGCTCTGTCAAAGCGGTCCAGTTGAAGCCGGTCCGGGGGGGACACCAGCTGGTGCGCCTGGGGATTGCCCCGCTCCACCCGGAGACGATCGTGGACGGGGTCATCATGGACTCGGGGACGGTGATCTCGGCCGTCCAGCAGATCTTCACCGAGAACCAGATCAAGAGCAAGGACGTGGTCGTGGCGGTGTCGGGCCACTCGGTCATCGTCAAGAAGATCAAGGTCGGCCGGATGAAGCTCGAAGAACTGGAGGAGCAGATCCCCTTCGAGGCGGAGCAGTACGTGCCCTACGCCATCGAGGACGTCAATCTGGACTTCCAGATCCTCGAGGGCACGAGCCCGGGAGCCAACGAAATGGATGTCCTGTTGGTGGCGGTGAAGAAGGACATCATCAACGACTATCTCTCCATCATCTCGACGGCGGGCCTCCAGGCCGTGGTAGTGGACGTGGACGCCTTCGCGCTGCAGAACGCCTTCGAGATTGCCTTTGAGGTGGAAAAAGACCAGGTGGTGGGCCTGGTGAACCTGGGCGCCGCCGTGATGAACATCAACATCCTTCAGGGCGGGTTGTCGGAGTTCACGCGGGACTCTGCCCTGGGGGGCAACCGGTACACGGAATCCATCCAAAAGATGCTGGGGCTGAGTTACGAGCAGGCGGAGAGCCTGAAGCTGGGCGGGGAGGTGGAGGGCCGGACTTACGAAGACGCCCGGCCCGCCATCGAGATGGTGAATACCGAAGTGGCGGGAGAGATCCGGCGCTCCTTCGACTTCTTCCGCTCCTCCTCGCACAGCGACACGATCCACCGTGTCGTATTGAGCGGGGGCTGTGCGCGACTGCCCGGCCTGGTGGAATATCTTTCGGAAAACCTCGAGATCCCCTGCGAACTGGCCAATCCACTCCGGAACATTAAGGCCGACCCAAAGACGTTTGACCCGGAATACCTGGGTGTCATTGCCCCGCAACTCGCCGTGAGTGTGGGGCTGGCCCTGCGGCAGGCGGGAGACAAGTGACATGATCAAGATTAACCTCCTTCCGCGAGAGGAGCGCGTCCGGCGCACCCCCGTCAACACCAAGCTCATCCTGGCCGGGGTCGGCGTGCTCGTCGTCCTGGGGGCCATGGCTTACGGCTGGATCTGGCTGAAAGGGGACGTAGCGCGGCTCGGGGCCGCCATTAGCCAGGCCCGGGCCGACACCAAGCGCTTCGACGACTTGGCCAAGCAGGTGGACACGTACCGGGCAGAGAAGGCGCGCCTGGAGGAGAAGATCAAGGTCATCCAAACGCTCGTGGCGGCGCAGACGGGCCCGGTCCAGCTCCTCGACGAAGTCAGCAAGGCCCTTCCCAATGAGGTGTGGCTCACGTCCTTCAACCGGACGGGCAAGAAGCTGGAGCTTTCCGGCATCGCCTTCTCCAACTTCAACGTGGCCGCGCTCATGACCAACCTGGGCAAAGCGTCCAACCTGCTGAAGAGCGTGGACTTGGTCGTCTCGGAGAAGACCGCGGTCGAGGACGTGCCGGTGGAGAAATTCACCATCACGGCCGAGATCGTGGAAGGGAAGAGCTAGGAGCGGGGGATATCATGGCACTCGATTTCAAGAGCTTGGTCGGCAGTATGACGCCGAGGCAGCGCAACCTTCTCCTGGGTGCCATCGGCGTCGGTATCATAACTCTCTACGCCACGCAGCTCGTGCTCCCGCTCTGGGAGAACAGGGGCACTCTGGAGACGGACCTCCAGAAGCTCCAGGCGGATCTGGACCAGAAGCGTATGATCGCCGCCAACCGCTCGAAACTGGAGGAGGAGATCAAGGGGTTGGAGAAACAGCTGGAGGCGGCCGTGGTCAAGCTCCCGGAGGAGAAGGAGATTCCCAACCTCTTGACCCAGGTGAACGAGCGAGGGCAGCAGAGTGGGCTGGAGTTTCTGTTGTTCCGCCCGGCGGCGCCGGTGAAGAAGGGGTTCTATGCCGAGGTTCCCATCGACATGCGGGTGGAAGGGGATTACCACACCCTCGCGACGTTCCTGGATCGGGTGAGCAAGCTCGAGCGCATCGTGAACGTGGCCGACCTTCGGATCAACCCGCTGCCAGCGGAGAGGGCGAAGAAGACCGGTCGGACGATCAGCGCCGACCTCAAGGCCACGACCTTCACTTTCCTGGAGAAGGGAGGGTCCGCCGGTGCTCCCGCGAAGTAGTCGGGATTCAGGTCTCCTGCTGCGATGGACGTCCCACCTCCGGTGTGGGACCCATCTTCAGTGGGCGACCCACCTCCGGTGTGGGACCCACCTCTGGTGGGTAACCCCCCTCGCCATAGTCATGGGACTCGCCCTATCCGGATGCTCCGGCGGGGAGGCTCCCGGTCCGACCGCTCCGGCGCGGCCGGCCCAGCCCACCGCAGCCACAAAGGCAGCGCCCGCCTCGGCGCCCGAGCCCGCCCCGCCTCCGTATGTCTATGAGGCCAAGGGCCGCCGCGATCCGTTCAGCCCGCTCATCGCGCCCCGGGTGGCCGAGGACAAGACCCGGCCCAAACCCGGCCTGGCGGGCCTGAATGTGAACGAACTCAAGCTGGCCGGCATCATCTGGGAGAGCCACGCGTCCTTCGCTCTAGTCGAGGCGCCAAATGGCGCAGGCTATGTCCTGCGCGTCAACGACATCGTGGGTGAGAACGCCCGAGTGACCGACATCACGCCTGAGGCCGTCACCTTTGAGGTGAAGGATGTAAGATCAGGGGCCGCAGCGTCACAGCCCGCCAGGACGCGCGTGGTGGAGCTCCGGCTCAAAAAGGAGGGATAGCGCATGGATTCGCCGGTATCCGCTCATCTCCTCTGGCGCAGCTCTCTCCTCGGGGTGGCAGCCCTGCTCCTGGGCGCATGCGCCTCAGATATGACGGAGGTGCAGCCGGCGCCCGCTGCCCCGCAGGTGGTCGCAGCGACGCCAACCCCCCAGCCCCCGCCTGAGCCTCCCCGCGCCGCCGAGGCCCCACCGCCGCCGGCAGCGCCGGGCCCCGCCCCGGTGGCGGCCCCCGAGGCCCCACCGCCGGCCCAGGCCGAAAGTGGTCCCATCGAGGTCACGGGGATCGAGGTGCAGGACGCGGGACCGGGAGGCCTCGTCGTGACGGTCGTCGCGGACGGTCCGATCGCGAGCTACGAATCGTTCACCCTGCCGGATCCGCCAAGGCTCATCGTCGATATTCCGAAGGCGACGCACGCGATCCCCCAGCCGATTTCTGCCCGGCCGCCGCTGGTCACCGCCATCCGGTCTTCCCAGTACCGGGAGAGCCCGGTGAAGATCGTCCGTGTGGTGCTGGATCTTCGCTCCATGCTCCCTTACCAGGTGGTTACGGCTGATCGCCAGCTTCGGGTAGAGCTCGGGACCGGTGTGGGCGCAGCTCCGCCCGCTGCCACCCCCTCCGCGCCGGTCTCCACACCGGCGGGGAAGGTCACGCGGGTGGACCTGCAGAGCGTTCGGGGACGCCAGCGGATCGTGATCGGGACGAGCGGCCGGGTCAGCTTCAACGTCACCGAGTCCGCCGACCCTCCCAAGATCCTGGTGGACGTCTCCGGGGCGCAGATCGACCCGGCGAACGCCCGGACGCTCGACCTCCGACAGGTCAGCTCGCCGCTGAGCCGGCTGGAGGCCAGCCAGTATCGGGAAGCTCCGGATCCAGTGGTGCGGGTGGTGGCCGACCTGCGGAGTCCGACGGGCTATGAGGTGCAGCAGACCCCCGCGGCCATCCTGGTGGAACTCTTGGCGCTAGCGACACCCGCCGGACCGGCGGCCGGGGCGGCGCCCACCGTAGCCGCGGCGCCCGCTCCAGCGCAAGCCGCCGCTCCGGCGGCACCCCCAAGCCCCCCGGCAGCGACGGCACCGCCCGCGGGCGGTCCCGGGCGGCTGTCCATGGATTTCAGAGACGCGGACATCAATAACCTGCTCCGGATCATCGCCGAGGTCAGCGGCAAGAACGTGGTGGCTGGCAGCGACGTGACGGGCAAGGTCACGGTCCGCCTGATCAACGTGGAGTGGCAGCAGGCCCTGGATGTGATCCTGAAGATCAATAACCTGGACTACGAGCAAGATGGCAACATTATCCGCGTGGCCCCCCGGGCGAAATTGGAGGCCGAGCGGAAGGCCCGTGACGACGCGCGCACGGCAGCAGCCAACGCGCGCAAGACCGAGCAGCAGGTCCAGATCCAGATCGAGCCGCTGGTGACCAAGGTTGTGCCGGTGAATTACGCCAAGGCGGCGGAGGCGAAGGATAAACTGAGCAGCCTCAAGACCCCCGGCCGGACCGACGCCAGCGTCATCGTGGACGATCGGACGAACACCCTGATCATCCAGGAGACGGCCAGCACCATCGCAAAGATGGAGGACCTCCTGAAGCGCCTGGACATCCCCACGCCCCAGGTGCTGATCGAGGCCCGCATCGTCGAGGCGACCAAAGACTTCTCCCAGAGCCTGGGCGTGGAGTACGGGTTTGCGACATCTGGAATGACCCAAGGCGGCAAGAACCTGACGCCGATCAGCGTCTTTACCTCGGCGTCGGGGACGACACTCCAGGCTCCGACGACGGAGCCGGTTCCCATTGGGATCTCGTTCCCGGCCACGGGGTCGAGCGTGGCGGGTCTTGGGCTGAGCTTCGGGAGCCTGGCGAATGGAATGGAGCTGCTCGTTCGTCTGACGGCGGCCGAGAGCGAGGGCACAAGCAAGACCCTCTCGGCGCCCAAGGTGGCCACGCTGGATAACCAGGAAGCCGAGATCCGACAGGGTACTCAGGTTCCTTATACGACGGTGGATAGCTCGGGCCGGACGGTGGTGGCGTTCCAGGATGCCTTCATCCGGTTGAAGGTGACCCCCCACGTTACTAATGACCGCCGGATCGCCATGAAGGTCGAGGCCGAGAGGACCGACCCTGGTACTATGATCAGCTATGCGGGCGGCTTCGCCTTCCCGCTGAACCAGAGGAAGGCCACCACCAATGTCCTGGTGTCAAATGGGGCCACGATCATCATCGGCGGGCTGATGCAGACCGAGAACGATACCTCCGAGGTCGGGCTCCCGTGGCTGAAGGATATCCCCATCCTCGGGTGGATGTTTAAGAGCAGTACCATCGGACCAAACTCGAGGGTAGAACTGCTGATCTTTTTGACCCCGACCATCCTGGAGGAGCCGCGGCTGAGCTGAGGGGGTCGGTTCAGGAGCCCTGACGGGAAAACGCACGCTGAAACGCACCCCGCCGTGCGCGGGGTGCGTTTCTTCTTTTCGGAGAGGGCCTGAGCGGGTATGATCCCTTGCCGCGGGCGAGGTGGAGACGAGCGAAAATGCCGGGGGATCGATTGAGACAAAGGGAGGCCGCGTGTTACGTTATCTGACAGCCGGGGAGTCCCACGGGCCGGCGCTGGTGGCCATCCTGGAGGGAATGCCGTCCAACGTCCCGGTGACGGCAGCCGACATCAACGCGGACTTGCGCCGCCGCATGGGCGGCTACGGCCGGGGCGGGCGGATGAAGATCGAGCAGGACCAGGCGGAGATCCTGGGGGGCGTCCGCCACGGAAAGAGCCTGGGCAGTCCGATCTCCCTCATGATCCGGAACCGCGACTGGGAGAACTGGAAGGACGTGATGGCCCCGGACGGGGTGGGAGGCCAGGGCGAGTCGGACCGGCGGACACTCACCCGCCCGAGGCCCGGACACGCAGACCTGATCGGCGGCCTCAAGTACGACCACCAGGATCTGCGCAATGTCCTGGAGCGCGCCTCGGCCAGGGAAACGGCCGCCCGGGTGGCCGTAGGGACGGTGTGCAAGTGCCTCCTCCGGCAGTTTGGGATCCAGGTGGTGAGCCACGTGGTGGAGATGGGCGGCATCCGGGCCCGGACGGATGATCTGACCCCGGCCGAGATCGTGACAAGGGCCGAGGGCTCGGCGGTCCGTTGCGCCGACGCCGAGGCCGCGTCCGCCATCATGGCCAAGGTGGACGAGGCGCGCGCCCGTGGCACCTCGCTGGGCGGCGCCTTCGAGGTGCTGGTGCTCGACCCCCCCGTGGGCCTCGGGAGCTACGTCCACTGGGATCAGCGCCTGGACGGCCGGCTGGCCCAGGCGCTGATGAGCATCCAGGCGATCAAGGGGGTGGAGATCGGCCTGGGGTTCGAGATCGCGCGCCGCTTCGGCTCCGAGGTGCAGGACGAAATCTTCTATCAGGCGCTCGGAGGCGGGGAGCCGGCGGGCGAGGGGTTCTACCGGCGGACGAACTTCGGGGGCGGGCTCGAGGGTGGGATGACCACGGGCCAGCCCATCGTGATCCGGGCGGCCATGAAACCGCTGTCCACGCAGTACAAGCCCCTGGCCTCGGTGGACGTGGTGACCAAAGAGGCCAGCCGGGCCGGCGTGGAGCGCTCAGACATCACGGCGGTCCCGGCCGCGGGCGTGGTGGGGGAGGCCGTGGTGGCCTTCGTCATCGCCCAGGCGTTGTGCGAGAAGTTCGGCGCCGACAGCTTGGCGGAGATGCAGCGGAATCACGCCGGATACGTCGCGTACCTCAAGGCTCGCTGAGGAGGCGCAACGGACGGCGGCTTGCGCCGGCGCCGGCCTTCCTCCTTTGTAGTGTAGCGTCCCATCCACGCGCCCTCGAGGGTCTCACTCGGCTTCCTCGCGTCCGATCTCCGCGTCCAGGATCTCCTGCGCCACTGGCTCGTCCGAGGCCCGGACGAAGACCCGCCAGAAGTTCGCCGGGCCGATCCCGAAGTGCGCCGTGTCGGACGTGCCGCGCACCAGGCAGGGCACCCCGTGTGCCTCGAGCAGCGAGACCACGACATCCACGGAGGACCGATCCCAGGTCTCGAAGATCAAGGCCGCGGGCCGCTCTCGGGTCTCGCCGCCAGTCAGGTCGAGGCCCACGTGACAGGCGGGACAAACGGTCGCCCCCCACGGATAGGCGGCATGGCAGCGGGGGCAGCGGGCATCGGGACGGACCATAGCTACATTCACCGGGGCCAGATGTCGGCGTTGGCGATCTCGAGGAGGTTTCCGTCGGGATCGCGGAAGTAAAAGGACCGGCCCGCCGGCCATTCGATCTCTTGCGCGATGGCGATCCCGTGGTCCCGGATCCGCGCCTTCCAGGCTTCGTACTCCTCCGGGGCAACGGTGAAGCAGACGTGGATTTCGCCGTCAGCGCCGTGGGGCGGGACGCTGGCGGAGTGTCGGGTCCGTTCGGCGCGGAAGAGCAGGAGCACTCCCGATCCCACCCGAAAGAAGGCGTGACGCCCCGGCTCCTTCCCAATCGGCCTCAGGGCCATGACGTCCCGGTAGAACAGCTCGGCCCGGTCGATGTCGGACACATACAAAACGGTTTCCAAGATGCCGGTGATTCGAGGGGGCTGATCTCTAGGACTCACGTTTCCCTCCATGGCTTGGATCAGTAGCGCACGCGGAAGCTCTGCTCCCCCTGGGGGGCCTCCCAGACGACCTCGACGTCCGTGACGCGAGAGGCCGGCGATCCCCGATGGCACCACTGAATCATGGCTTCGACCGATCCCCGCTCACCCTCAAAGAGCGCCTCCACGCGGCCGTCTGGCGCGTTCCTGACCCATCCGCTCACCCTTCGGAAGATCGCCTCGTCCTCAACGTAGGCCCGGAAGTACACACCCTGGACGCGCCCGGACACCCAGACGTGAGCGCGCACGCGATCCGGTTTTGCCGGGTCCCCCATTCCCTGTGATACCTCAGAGTGTGTGAAAGTATCGGCGGATCGGCGCCACGTGAATGCGATCCCGCAACACCCGATAGTACCGGTCCAGGCCGCCGTCCGACCAGGCCAGCGCCGCGGTACGGGCCATGACGGCATAGACGGTCGACCGGGAGATCTTCACCGTCACTCGCGGATCGAGGAGATCTCGAGCCTGCTGCACGAGGTCCAGGGTGCGCAGGCCGATGAAGAGCGGCCAGGCGCAGGCGAGCCGCATCCGGATCTCCGTCCAGGGGAGCGCCCGGATGTAGGCCCACCCCTCCGCGTAGTGCGTCAGGGAGAGGTGGAGCAGTTCCCGGAGCAGGGGTCGAAGTCGCTCGATGGCAGCGGGATCGAGGAGATCGGTGGGGGTCAGACCCAGGGCCAAGAGATCCTGCCGGGGTAGATAGCACCGGCCGATCCGCAGATCCCGGGGCAGATCGCGGAGGACGTTCGTCATCTGGAGGCCTTGACCGAAACGCTTGCCTCGCGCCCGCATGGCGGGCGCGTCCCACCCGCGCAGGGCGGGGCGGTGCGCCATGGCCATGTCCGTCCAGAATTCGCCGACGCAGCCAGCGGCGTAGTAGGTGTACCGGTCCAGGTCTGCCCGGGCCTCGAGGGAAGCAAGGTGCTCCTGGTTTTCTCCAGGGAAGGCGCGCAGGTCCTCTTGCATGCCCTGGGTGAGTGCCAGCAGGAGGCCCCGAATGCGGAGGCGATCTTCCTCCGGCAGGCCGCGAAAGAGGCGGAAGCACTCCGGGAGGCGGAGCAACAGGTTCCGCTCGGCCGCAGTCGGTTGCGGCCCGGTCAGCGCCTGGGGGATCTCGAGCAGGCGAGAGGCGGCCAGGAGATCCATCTCCTCCCGGAACAAGTCCAGATGGCGGAGGCGATCGGCTCGGGGGATGATGCGTGTATCCGCGATGGTATCCGCCGCTCGCGCCAGGAGATAAGCCAGCGCCACCGGTTCCCGCAGAGACGACGGCAGGACGGCCAGGGTCAGGTAGAATGATCGGCTGACCTGCTTCAGAACGCTGCGCAACTCGTCAGGAACGTCGCTCACTATCCTCCTCTCGCAACCCCACCTCGCGCCGTCCGGGAAATACGATATCACATCTTCCCGAGAAACCGGACTGGAAATGCAGTCGAGTCCCGGCCGACCCCCTCCGGACCTCCCCCTCACCACTCTTGGCTTGACACCGCGGCCCCCACTGCGGCATGCTCCTCTCGCTCTCGGCGGGCGAGCGGCTCTGCGCGAGGCGCGTGCCGCGTCCGGCCCAAAGGCAAATTTATCTCACGCGCTCATAAAGGAGGTGTCTTATGCCAGTGGGGTGCAAGCGGATCCTCGTCGGCCGAATCGGTGCAGCACTCGGCTTTGTCTGCGGGTTCATCGGCCTTCTGGCGGGACTGACTGACCATACCTGGAAGTTGTGGCCGATGGGGTGGTTTACCGGAGGCAGTGTGCTCACGTTGATCGCAGTGTTCCTCTTGCTAGACGGCGCGATCGCGTCCTTGAAATCTCGACAACCCTGATCCCGGAGGCAGAGTCTTCACAGTTCCACGACCGGTGGGAAAATAGTCGACATCTGAATCGGGGCCCGGCCTAGAGCAAGGTCAGCCGGCGAAAGTGGAACAAAGCTCAGGGCGAAGGCTTTAGCACGGCACCGGCCCCGCCCACCGGGGTCCTGCCGCCCGCGTTAGCCCAGGCGCTCAAGGAGCAGTGGGCTCGGTTGATCAAATAGGTGTATGAGGCCCACCCCCTGCTGTGGCCCCAGTCTGGCGGCCCGATGCGGATCATTGCCTTCATCAGGCAGCCAGCGGTCATCGAAAAGATTCTAACCCACCTCGGCCTGTGGCCCGCACACGCGCACAGTCCTCCGGACTCGATCGCCGCATAGCCGGACAGTGCTATTCCGGCGCTTTGGAGAGCGGGATCCGAGTTGGAAGGCGCGGCGTCGGCAGCTACGTCAATTTCCGCTGCCCTCCCAGCATGGTCCGTGCTCCCCGGGTGGATGCCCCCGCGGCCCTGCACCAGTAGTGGCGCAGGGGACAAGCGTCCATCGTCCCGCCGAATGCACTTCTCTTTCCGGACAAGGCGTCGAGCCGTGTCATCGAAGCGTTCTATGGACCATCATTATCGGCACGAAAGATCCGCGCCTGGATGGGAGCGATCCTCGTCTGGCCTCTCCGATCCTTCGTCGGCTCTGGCCTCAATGTTCTTCTCATGGGTCATCCTCGGTTGCCTTTCGTGATTTGGCCCCATAGAATGACGGCGCCTTTTCTCCCTTTGCATTTCGCCGCTCACCACCCAAGGAGCAGACCGTGACCACGCAGACCTTCAGCGCGGCGGGTATCCGCTGGGATCTCGGCGACCTCTTCGCCTCCCACGAGGATCCGCGAATCGAAGCTACCCTCAGGGGGTGCCACGAGCGGGCCCGGGCCTTTGCCGAAGCGCACCGGGGCACCATCGCCATCGCCGGGGGGCCTCCCCCCGCGCGCCTGCTGGCTGCTATCCGGGAGCTGGAGGCATTGCATACGGACCTGAGCAGGGTTGGAGCCTTTGCCGACCTGTTGTATGCGGGGGACACGTCGCAGCCGGAGGTCCGGGACCTGGAAGAGAAGGTCGAGCTGTCCACCACCGAGATCGGCAACCTCCTCCTGTTCTTCGAACTCGAGTGGATGGACCTTCCCGACGACGCGGCCGAGCGTCTGCTGGCACATCCTACCCTGGCGGGGTACCGGCATTACCTCCTGCGCCTGCGGCAGTACCGCCCCCACCGGCTCTCCGAGGCGGAAGAGCGCCTGCTGAACGAGCGCGACAACACCGGGCGGCTCGCCTTCGCACGGCTCTTCACCGAGCTGACCACCGGCCTCCGTTTCCCGCTGGAGCGTGCTGGCAACAAAGAAACGCTCACCATGAGCGAGGTCCTAGCCCTGGTCCACCACCAGGAGCGGGACCTCCGGAGGCGGGCCTACGAGACGCTGTTCGATGTCCTCTCGACGCACGATCTGGTGCTGACATCGGTCTACGAGACCCTGATCCAGGATCACCTGACGATGGACCGGCTGCGCCGGTTCCCCCACCCCATGGCGGCGCGCCATCTGGACAACGAGATCGACCAGGAGGCGGTCGAGCAGATGATGGCCGTCACCGAGGCGAACTACGGTATCGCTCAGGCGTACTTCCGGCTGAAGGCCAAGCTGCTCCAACTCCCCAGACTGGCGCTCTTCGACCAGTACGCGCCGGTGAGCGACGCGCTCCCGGTTTGTCCCTTCGATCGCGCGCGGGAGACGATCCTGGAGGCCTTCGGCGCCTTCTCGCCCAGCTTCCGGGAGATCGCGCAGCAGTTCTTCGCGCGGCGTTGGATCGACGCCGAGGTGCGTCCGGGAAAGCGGGGCGGGGCGTTCTGCGCGTCGCCCGCGCCGGCGCTGCACCCCTACGTCCTCTGCAACTACACCGACAACCTGCGGGACGTGATGACGGTGGCTCACGAGCTGGGGCACGGGCTGCACGGGTGGCTCGCGCGGAAGCAGACGCCCTTCAACTACGACACGCCGCTCACCATGGCCGAGACGGCTTCGGTGTTCGGCGAATTCCTCGTCTTCGACCACCTGGTGCGGGTCCAGGAGGATCCCCGGGTCCAGTTGGCGCTCATCTGCGGAAAGATCGAGGACACTTGCGCGACGGTCTTCCGGCAGAACGTTCTCACACGCTTCGAACAGATGGTCTTCGAGCAACGGAGAAAGGGACGCCTCGCGGCCGAGGCCGTTTGCCGGGCATGGGTCGAGGCGAATGGAAGGTATTACGGCGACGCGGTCGAGATGACGGACGGCTACCGCTGGGGATGGTCCTACATCCCACACTTCATCCACACCAGGTTTTACTGCTACAGCTACGTGTTCGGGGAACTCCTGGTGCTGTCCCTCTACCGGCGGTACAAGGAGGAGGGGGCCGCCTTCGCGCCGAAGTACATCCGGTTGCTGGAAGCGGGGGGATCCGATTCACCCGAGTCGCTGCTCAAAGCTCTGGGCGTCGACTTCCATGACTCAGCGTTCTGGCAGAAGGGCTTCGACGAGATCCGGGGGCTGGTGGAGCGCGCCGAACGACTGGCTGGCAAGCTAGCTGGCTAGAAGGCTGGAAGGCGTGGGGGTTGGAGCTTTCCAGCGTGCCAGCATGCTAGCCTTCCAGCAGGAGGTGGCCTTGGAGCTCTTCGATGCCCATGCGCACCTGGCGGTGCCGGACTTCGCCGGAGACCTTCCGGAGGTGCTGGCGCGCGCCGAGGCGGCGGGCGTCTGCGGCATCCTGGCGGTGGGAGAGACCCTGGACGAGGCGGAGCACACCCTCGCCCTGGCGGAGCGGCATCCGCTAGTGAAGCCCGCGGCCGGCCTCTATCCGACCGTCCTCGACCTGGATGCGGCGGAAGGGGCCGTGGAATTCATCCGGCGACATGCCGCCCGCTTGGTGGCGATAGGCGAGGTCGGACTGGACCATTGGGTGGTGAAGGAAGAGCCGAAGTGGAAGCTTCAGGAAGAGATCCTGGGGAAGTTCGTGGCGCTGTCCAACGACCTCCAGCTTCCCCTGAACGTTCATTCCCGCTCGGCGGGGCGCCGTTGCCTCGCCTTCCTGAGAGAGCGGGGCGCGCGGCGCGTCCTGCTTCACGCCTTTGACGGCAAGACGGGCACCGCTGCCGAGGGAGTAGAAGCAGGGTTCTTCTTCTCGATTCCCCCGTCCGTGGTCCGCTCGGTCCAAAAGCAGAAGCTGGTCCGGTCCCTTCCCCTGGAATGCCTGCTCTTGGAGACCGACTCCCCCGTGCTCGGCCCGGATCCCGGGGTGCGCAACGAGCCGATGAACGTGACGATCGCCTGCCGGGCCGTGGCGGATCTGAAAGGCGTTCCTCCGGAGGACGTCGCCCGGATCACCACCGAGAACGCGCGCCGGCTCTTTCCGCGCGCCTTCGCTTGACCCCCCCTCGACGCAGACCGCTGCGGGCCCGCGTGGCGCCGAGCGACCTCTGTCTGCGCGGCGAGGCACTCGGGGCTAGGACTTCTTGGGCAGGTTGCTGGTCGTCTGGTTCAGGATCTCGCCCGCGGTGGCCGCATCCTTGATGACATACTTCTTGGAGGCATCCACAACGACGCGGGTGGCCTTGTCACTGATCCGCTCGATGCTGATCTGGATGGTCAGGTCGCGGGCGTATGCCTGGATCTCGGTCGTGACGACCCTCCCGTTCTCCTCGGTCCTCTTGGTATCACCGGTCTTGATGTCCAGGTTCACCAGGGCCTTCTGCAGGGCGGCGACGACCGTGTCGTAGTCCTCGTTGTACGTTTTCTCCGCGGTTCCCAGAACCGTATACGTCACGCCGCCTGCCGCGGCCGCCACCGCACCCACCGCCACTACGGCGCAGCCCTGAGTCATCAACAGCCCCGCTAGGACCAGCAGCTTGAATACGCGCATGGCTCTCCTCCTTCGGGTGGTTGTCACGGGCGCACCCGGATCTTGGCGTCCACGATGGTGCAGCCTCGCTCGTGGGCGATGATGGGGTTCAGGTCGATCTCCCGGATCTCGGGATGCTCTGCAATGACTCATGTGCTCGGGCAGAAGGATGGCGGTCGGAGACGGATCGACCCTGTCTAGCACGCGCCTCTCCGGATTGTCAAGGCGCTCCGGCGGGTGGGATCAGTCCAGGTCTTTCAGCGCCCGGCTGTATTCTTCGATCATGGGCTGGTGGCCGTGCCGCGTGGCCGCGGCCAGCCCGTCGCGGTAGGCCTGGCGCGCCTCGTCGAATCTCCCCAGCCGCAGAGGCGACTGCGCCAGCGTCCGGTAGGCGCCCCCCTCGTCGTCCTTCAGGGCGAGATACCGACGGAGCGTCGCCACCGCCCGGTCGAACATTTGGACCTTGAAGTATTCATTCCCCAGCATATAATGCGTTGTCGCGTCGTTCGGTTCCCTGGCCAGGATCTCCTCCAGGGCTGCCATCCGCGACGTCGTCATGGCCGCACCTCCTCCCCGGGGTGGCCTCGCATGGCCAAGGGATGATACTGGAGCGGGCGGCGGAGATCAAGCAGCAGGGCCGTCCCGGTGTTCGCCGCGCGGTGGTTGCCGAGGGGCTCCTTCGCCGACTTCGGATTTGTTGGGCTCGGGTGCTGAAACCGGAAATTCGAAATCCGCAATCCGAAATGGAGAAGATGGACGCTCGGGAGGAGGGGGCGAGGCTCCTCGAAGAGGTCGCGCGCCTCACGCAGCGAAACGCCGAGGTGTCGGCGGCCTCGCAGGAACTCCGCGCCTACTACGACGACCTGCTGTCCAGCCTCGAGGACGGCGTCATCATCCTGGACCCGGCCGGCCGCATCGTGTCGCTGAACCAGGCGGCCGAGGAACTCACCGGATTCTCGGGCTCCCAGATCGCCGGCCGCCTCATCCGCGAGGTCTTCCCGCCGCCGGCGCCGCTGTCGAGCCTGGTGGCCAAGACGGCCGACCAGGGGAGGAGCCACGCCGACTTCGATGCCACCCTGACCCGGGCGGACGGAACCAGGCTCGCCATCAGCGCCGTCGCCTCGCTGGTTAGCAATCCCCACGGGGAAAGCCACGGGGCGGTGCTGGTCCTGCGCGACCTGTCCCGGGTGCGGGAGCTGGAAGAGCAGGTCCGGCGGTCGGATCGCCTGGCGGCCCTGGGGGTCCTGGCGGCCGGCGTGGCCCACGAGGTCCGGAATCCCCTGGCGGGCGTCCGGGCCGCCGCCCAACTCATGGAGCGCGAGCCAGGCTTCCCCCCCACCTGCAGGAGTTCACTGGAATCATCATCCGCGAGGTGGATCGTCTGGACCGGCTGGTGGGGGAGCTCCTGGCCTTGGCCGGGGGCCGTCCCCTGCAGATCCAGTCCTGCAACGTGAACCAGGTCGCCGAGGAGGCGCTACGCCTGGAGGAGGCCGATCTGCAGGCCGGCGGGGTGACGGTCGTGCGGCGCTACGACCCGGCGGTGCCCGGGGTGGCGGGCGATCCCGAGCGGCTCCTGCAGGTGTTCCTGAACCTGATTCGGAACGGGGCCGAGGCCATGGCGGGCGGGGCCGGCGAGCTCCAGGTGCGGACGCGGTTCGAGCGCGTGGCGCCCCAGTGCGGCGGACGGGCCGCGGCCGTGGTGGAGATCGCGGACAAAGGGCCGGGCATCCCGCCCGAGATCCGGGCGCAACTCTTCAATCCGTTCTTTACCACCAAGGACGGCGGGACCGGCCTGGGGCTTCCCATTTCGCTCCGGATCGTGGAGGAGCACGGCGGCGCGATCGAGGTCCAGGGCGGGGCGGGACAGGGCGCCACCTTCCGGGTCCTGCTCCCCATCGCCCTGGGCGACGAGGGGAAAGACGCATGACGGGCAAGCGGATTCTCATCGTGGACGACGAGGAGAGCGTGCGCTGGGCGCTCCGCAAGGCGCTGGAGCGCGCCGCCTACCAGGTCGACCTGGCGGCCGACGGCCGCGCCGGCCTCCAGGCCGCCGAGGACCCCGGCGTGGACCTGGTCCTCCTGGATGTCCGCCTGCCGGGGCGGGACGGCCTGGACGTGCTGCGCGAGATCCGGAAGCGCCGGCCGGATCTGCCCATCATCATGATGACCGCCTACGGGACGCTCCAGGTGGCCGTCGAGGCCATGAAGCTGGGCGCCTACGATTACATCGGGAAACCCTTCGACATGGACGAGGTGCTCCTGGTGGTGGAGAAGGCGCTGGAGGTGCAGTCCCTGGCCCACGAGGTCGCCCGCCTGCGCCAGGGCGTGGAGGAGCGGTTCGACCTCGGCGGCATCGTGGGGGGCAGCCCGGCCATGCAGCAGATTTTCAAGGCCGTGGGGAAGGTGGCCGGGACCGACCTCACGGTCCTGCTGCGGGGAGAGAGCGGCACCGGGAAGGAGCTGATCGCCAGGGCCGTCCACGAGAACAGCCGGCGCAAGGGACGCCCCTTCGTGCCGGTGAACTGCGCGGCGATCCCCCGCGAGCTGCTGGAGAGCGAGCTGTTCGGCCACGAGCGGGGCGCCTTCACGGGAGCGGTGTCGACGCGGCGCGGACGCTTCGAGCAGGCCGAGGGCGGAACGATCTTCCTCGACGAGGTGGGGGACATGGACCTGAGCCTGCAGACCAAGCTCCTCCGCGTGCTGCAGGAACGCCGGATCGAGCGGCTGGGAGGGGAGGGGTCCATGCCTGTGGACGTCCGCATCGTGGCGGCCACCAACCAGGACCTCGAGGCCGCGGTGGCCGGCCGCGCCTTCCGCGAGGACCTGTTCTACCGCCTGAATGTGGTCACCATCCACCTGCCCCCCTTGCGGGATCGGCGCGAGGACATCCCGGCCTTGGTCTCACACTTCCTCGCCGCCTTCGCGCAAGAGCAGTACGCTCCCCTCAAGGTGTTCTCGCCGGAGAGCATGACGCTCATGCTGGCGTACGGCTGGCCGGGGAACGTGCGGGAGCTGGAGAACGTCGTCAAGCGGGCGGCGGCCCTGGCCACGACCTCGCTGATCCTTCCCGACCATTTGCCGGACGGCATCCGGTCTCATGCGCCAGCGCAAGAGATGGGAGCGGGGCCGGAGGCCTTCCCGACCGAGTGGATCCGCGCCGAGCTGGCCCGCCTGCAGGGGACCATGGACGGCCGCCTCCACGATCATTTCGTCGCCTGCGTCGAACGCCCGCTCTTGGAGCTCGTCCTCCGCCGTGCGGGCGGAAACCAGGTCAAGGCGGCCGACCTCTTGGGCATCAACCGGAACACCCTGCGGAAGCGGATCAGAGAGCTGGGGATCGCCCTCCCCGGGAAAATCTTGGGGACCCCGGACGAGCCGGACGGCCCGTAGGGCGGCGACCGCGGACGTCGCGCTTGACCGACCCTGGCCCGTCTGCTACAAGACGAAGCGGGGATGGGCCGGGGCGGGCCGGGAGTGACCCGTCGCCCCGGCGACAGGAGGGGAGATGGACCCGAACAATGAACAGGCTGGTGGGTCTGACCTGAAGGAATGGTCTGCGTTGGAGTCGTCGGTGATCCGGGCCCTGTGCCTGACCGTCAACGTGGCCGGCTCCATCGTCAAGGACAACATCCTCGACACGCTCACCAAGGATCATTTCTCCCTGCCGATCAACCGGGGGCTCTTTTCCGCGCTCAGGGAGTTGCACCACAGGGGCGAGTACGTGGTCCTGAGCAACCTGGAGGACGAACTCCACGACCTGGCGTTGGAGATCCCGGGCGACCTTTCCCTGGAGGATCTCTTCCACGGGGATCCGCCGAAGGCGGCCGAAGTCAAGAGGACGGTCGAGCGATTGCGGGAGCGGATTACCCGGGGCGAATCTCCCGCGCCGGTCGGCCCCCCCGAAAGACAGCCGGGGGCGCCCACCATCTCCCAGGCGGCGCCGGCTGCGTCGGCGGGGGCAGAGGCCCCTCCCGCTCCGGCCGGCCGGCCGGCGGACTCGCAGGCGCCGGGCCGCGGCAGCAGCCTCACGCGGATCAGGCCGGCCCCCGAGGCGCGAAGGCGCGGGCCCGAACCGGAGCGGCAGGCCAAAGTGGGGCCGGCGGCGGCGGAGGTCGCGGAGCGCAAGCCTCGCCCGGCAGGTCCCGCGGTCCTCTCGTCCGAGGGTGACGAGTGGCCGACGTACCTGCAGGCGGTGGCCGCCCAGCAGGGAAAGATCCTCGAGACGGGTTTTGCCGGACTGGATGAGGCGGCGGGCGGGTTGTCTCCCGGCCTCATGCTGGTCGTCGATCAGGATTCAGGCCGGAGCAGCGACTTTCTCAAGCAGCTCGCGGATCAGGTCGCTGCCCGCTCCAAGGTCCCCTGCCTTTTCGTGTCCCGCGGCCTGTCGAAGGCGGCACTTCGCGCCCGAACCCTGTCGCGGCTCTCCGGGGTCCCGGCGAAGGATATCGGGAAGGGCCGCATCAAGAAGGGCTCGGCCGAATGGGAGTGCGTGGAGCAACAGGGCCGCGCCGCGGCCGAGTGGTTGAAGTGGATTTTCATCGCGGACGCGGAATCGGAGATGGACTTGGGCCAGGTCCGGGACACGGGCCGGCAGCTCCTCGAATCGAAGAGCGCCACCACGTGCCTGGTGGTCGTCGACGCCCTCGACAAGATAGCCAGGCCCGGGGAGTCGCTCCAATCGGTTGTGGCCGGCCTCAACGAGGTCTCCGAGGCCCTGGACGTCCTGGTGATCGCCGCCACGGCGAACAAGGCCCTGCTGTCCGAGCCCGGCGTGGATTTCCTCGCCACCTTGGGGGAGGGCAGGGGTGGGGTGGAACTGGAGGTCATCCGCGCCGAGGACTCCCGCCCGATCCTCGTGCGATTCGAGTACCGACCCGACATTCACCGTTTCAGTGAGCAGCCAGGATCCTGAGCCGGGACCCCTCCTCAAAGGGTTCCGTCGCGCGTCGTCTCTCCGCCGCGCCCCCTCGGCCCCCTGGGGCCATCGGCGAATCCGTCCGCTTACACCCCTGCCTCAATATTCGATCCTGACTCCCGTGATGCCCCACACTTCAAAGCCCTTCCCGCCGGTGACGTTCAAGGCGTTGAGGGCGTTGTTGCCGGGCAGACCGGCAAGCAGCTTGGTGGTGGACCCCAGCCACAGCGCATGCAAGCCACTGGTGAACGTCCACTTGCCGTAACGGGCCGGCATGAACTTCAGCGGGACATCGGCCGCAAGAGCCAGGTCCGCATAGCCGAAGGTCTCGTCCGTCACCCCGGTGGTCGTGGCGACTTCGTAGTAGTCATGCAGGCTGAGGCCGAGGACGAAGGGCAGGTGGAAGCGCGCCGACCAATTCTTGTTGAAGTCAACGGTGCAGCCGGGATCGATGCCCAGCTCCATGTACATGCCTTTTCTGCCCCCGAAGGGGGCGGCGCCGTCGGCCCCGCCGGAGGTCTCTCCGGCCACCAAGACGTGAGGTAGATGTCCTGCTCGTAGTAGTTGGTATTGATCGGCGCGGCCCTGGATTGAAGGTGCGAGAATCCGGCGACCTTGAGGTATCCGCCGCTCAACACGTCCTTCTCGCCGCCTTCGTAGACGTTCGCCTTGAGTTCCACGTACGGCTCGAACTGGAACCCGGCGTTGTTCTGGGCGATGCCGCGGAAGTAGTAGGACGTCGGAAAGTTGAGGTTGATGGTCAGCGATAACGCGCCGGTGTTCGGCCCGCTCGGCTCCTCCGCCCACGCCGGGGCGGCCAGCAGGACGACCAATGTTGCTGCCAGCAGAAAGCCCGCTCCCGATAGTCTCTTCGTGATGTCTCCTCCCTTCGCAAACATGACCACTGCGGCCGAAAAAAAGGCGCCTGCCGGTCGCAGGCGCCTGTGCCTGGGGGGTGGACGCCGTTGTCCACCTGAATCTGCCTTTGGCTTCACTGTGTGGGCCCCGCCCATCCGACGCGCGGCGGGATCAGCGGGCCCTTCCGCTCACCTCCGCGGCCAGAATGACCGCCCGGGCGATCTCGGCCATGGGCCGCTGCGTGTCCATGCTCTTCTGGCGGAGCCTGGCGAAGGCCTCCTGCTCCGCGATCCCTTCCATTTCCATCAGGAGGCCCTTGGCCCGCTCGATCGTCTTGCGGGACTCCAGCATCCGCCGGAGCGCCTCCGCCTCCCGCCGCAGCGCCAAGGTTTCCTGAAACCGGCACACCGCCAGCTCCGTCACGGAGAGCAAGGTGGCGGGATCCACCGGACGTACCAGCAATCCCATGACCCCTGACTGGGTCGCCCGTGTCATGACCGTGCGATCTCCCGCGTGAGAGAGAAGGATGGACGGGATCCCGTGTTCAGTGGCGAGACGACCCACGAGGTGGAAGTCCTCCCCATTCTGGAAATACGTTGCCACGATCGCCACGTCCGGGCGTGTCATGGCGGCGAGGCGCATAGCCTCGTCTGGATCGGTGGCCTCGCCCGCCACCCGCGCGACGTTCGCGTCCAGGCCTCGCGCGAGGTGCGCTCGGTGCGCTCGATCAGGATCCACTAGCAATATGGAGCGCGTCACGTTCGCTGCTCCTTGTGTCGCCGTAATCAATCTAGCCGGCCGCGATGACTGGTTCCTGCCACCGCGGCCGGCCTCGGTCGACGCGGGCTCACATAGTCTGGGGCTTCTTCACAGTAGAGAAGTTCGCCCCAGGCTTCGCCATGCTTTCCCCCGAGAACCCTCCACCGCTTGAGTGGCTCGGGATGAGAGCATGTTCTGGATAGGCCAAGGCGCCAAGCTCGGGAACATCCAGGCCCTCGATCTCCACCTCGGGGGTGACGCGCAGGCCGATGGTCTTTTCCAGCACCTTGAACATCACCCAGGATGTGCTGAACACAAAGATGAAGTTCGTCAGCGGCCCAATGATCTGCGCGATGAGCTGTCCAGCGTCGCCGTACAGCAATCCCCGGACAGTCCCTGGCACGCCGTTGAAGGCATCCCCGTACGTCCCGTCGGCGAAGATGCCGAGGGAGAGGACCCCCCAGGCGCCGCAGGTCCCGTGGACGGAGACGGCCCCCACCGGGTCGTCGATCTTCAGGGTCCGCTCGACGAAAAAGACGCTCACGCAGACGAGCACCCCGGCTATCGTCCCGATGATGACGGCCCCGATGGAGTTCACGAAGGCGCACGGGGCAGTGATAGCCACTAGGCCGGCAAGCATCCCGTTGGCCGACATGCTGGGGTCGGGTTTCCCATATACCTTCCACATGTAGAGGGCGGCGGCGAGGGCCCCGGCGCCAGAGGCCAGCATGGTGTTCACAGCAACGACGCCGATGCGAAGGTCAGTGCCGGCCAACGTGCTTCCGGGGTTGAAGCCAAACCAGCCGAACGCCAGGATGAAGGTCCCCAGGATGGCCAACGGGATGTTGTGGCCTGGGATGGCATTGGGCGTTCCGTCCCGGTTGTACTTGCCGATCCTTGCCCCGATCATCCTGGCGCCCACCAAGGCCATCACCCCACCCACCATGTGGACCACTGACGAGCCAGCGAAGTCAATGTAGCCATGGCCCAAACCGAAGTTCTTTCCGAGCTGTGAGAGCCAACCACCGCCCCAGACCCAATTGGCAAGTAGGGGGTAGATAATCATTGAGGGGAAGAACCCGTAAATCAGGAACGAGGAGAATTTCCACCGTTCCGCCAAAGCCCCAGTTGGGATCGTGACCGCCGTGTCCATGAACACCATCTGGAAGAGGAAGAGAGTGAAGACGGCCACGTCGTAGCCGACGCCAGACATGAAGAATCCCTTCGTTCCCCACAGACCGAAGGGCTTGCCGAAGAGGGTGATCGTGAATTCGCCATCCAAGTTTACGGTACCGCCGCCCAGCGGAGAACCTCCGACCCCGCCCATCTGGAGCGCGAACCCCATGATCCAGTAGCCGATCATGCCGGTCGCATAGATCAGGAAGACCATCATTAATCGTATGGGCGGCATTCTTCGCTCTCGTGAACCCGATCTCGACCAAGCCGAAGCCGGCCATGGACATGAACATGACCAGGTATCCCGTTATCAGGGTCCACACGATGTTGATGGAGATCTTGTTGTGGCCAGCAGTCTCGGCAACCTCTTCCAACGTGGGCTTTCCAGGAACCTTGGCCGTGATGTCGCCGATGCCACCTGTGGCAGAACCGCCCGGGTCCGGCTTCGGGGGAGCGGATGCGGCCGCCGCCGTCGCCTGCGCGGGGGCTGGGGGGGCCGCCACCCCGCCAGCCGCAGGGGCGGGCTCCTTGGCAGTCTCGTCCGCCGCCAGGGCCACCGCGGTCGCTCCAAGTAGCCCCAGCATCAATCCAAGGGCGATGAGCTTTCGAAAGTCCTTTTTCCAGTGAGCCATGATCGTTTCTCCTTCGCCTTCGATGGCTAGATGGCTGCCTCGCCTGTCTCTCCCGTCCGGATGCGCATCACATCGAGCACATCGGTTACCATGATCTTCCCGTCTCCGATCCGACCGGTTCGGGCTGCCTCGCTGGCTGCCTTCATCGTTTGCTCCAGCAGCGTGTCAGGGATCAGGACTTCCAGCCGGACCTTGGGGATGAAGGTGATGCTGTACTCGCTGCCGCGATACATCTCGGTCTTGCCCTTCTGGCGGCCAAAGCCCTTGACCTCCGTCACAGTCATCCCCTGAACACCGACCGCAGTCAGCGCGTCCTTTACCTCTTCCAGCTTATGGGGCCGAATGATGAGATCCACTTTCTTCATGACCGCTCCCCTTCGCGTGAAACCCTCACCTGCAGTGTGACCAGCGGTTTCCACCGTCCATGCTTGTCTCCCAGGGGCAAGTGTCGTGCCGGGGTGCGTAAGCCTACCCGCGGGCCGCCATAACTTCTTGAGACCATTTGAAGATCTGGCGCCGATTGAACGTGTGGGATTCCCGGAAGCGATCTGCGCAGTCCGCACAAAATTGTTGGGAACGACGGAAGTGTCGGTTTCGACCATGCAGGGTGAGATGGAAGGTGGCGGGGGCTACGCCTGAGCCGCCAGGGCGTGCGCCTCGTTGGCCAGCCGAAATCCCCGGACGATCCCGTACTTCCGCAGCCGGTAGGCAAGCTGGCGGGGCGTAATCCCGAGGAGGGCTGCGGCCCTCGCCTGGACGCCGTTGGCCTGGGCCAGCGCCTGGATGACTTGCTGCCGCTCCAGGTCCCGGAGGTTGGAAAAGCCGGCCGCCGCCGGTCCGTTGACGGGGGCGCGCCCGCGCGCCGGGGCCGGCCGTCGTTGCGCTTCCTCCGGCTCGTCGGAAGCTGTCTCGACGGGGAGGGGAAGATCCTCTGGGAAGCACCAATCGTCGGCGCGTCATGATGACCATGCGCTCGACGCAATTCTCCAGCTCGCGGACGTTTCCCGGCCAGTCATAGTTCAGCATGGTCTGCAGGACCCGGCCGGTGATCCGCACCTTCCGGTTATTCTCCCGGTTGTGCTTGGCCAGGAAGTGCTCGATCAAGAGCGGGATGTCCTCCCTCCGCTCGCGGAGTGGAGGGAGCAGGATGGGGACCACGTTCAGCCGGTAGTAGAGATCCTCGCGGAATTCGCCGCGGGTGATCGCCGCCTCCAGATCCTTGTGGGTCGCAGCGATGATCCTTACGTCCACCGTGATGGTTCGGGTGCCGCCGACGCGCTCGAAACAGCGCTCCTGCAGCACGCGCAGGAGCTTCACCCGGACGGGCATGGGCATGTCGCCGATCTCGTCCAGAAACAGGCTCCCCCCGTCCGCGAGTTCGAAGCGTCCCTTCTTGGCGGCGATGGCCCCGGTGAATGCCCCCTTCTCGTGACCGAACAGCTCGCTCTCCAGCAGGCTCTGGGGCAGGGCAGCGCAATTGAGTCTCACGAAAACGCCGGCGGCACGGGGCGAATTGAAGTGGATGGCGCGGGCGATGAGCTCTTTTCCGGTGCCGCTTTCCCCCCGGATGAGGACTGTGGCCCGCGTCTGGGACACCTGCTCCACCGCCTCGTAGATCTCGCGCATCCACTTGCTTTGCCCCACGATGTTGTCCAACCGATAGCGCGTGCGCAACGCCTGCTGGAGGCTCCGGGTTTGCTCGAGAAGACCCTCGCGCTCGCACATCACATGCTGCTGGAGGTTGACGGCCTGCCCGATCAGGGAGGCCACAATGGTTAGGACGCGGACGTCCTCCTCGAATGAGACCTCTTCCGCGAACAGGCGATCCACGCTCAGGACACCCAGGGTCTCCCCGCTGACCTTGATGGGGACGGCGATGAAACCGACGGGCTGAGTGAGATCTCCGCGCGACCGGGTCCGATCCACGAACTCTGGCTCCTGCCCGATGTCGGGGATCACCATGGGCAGGCCGTGCTGCATGACCTTGCCCAGGATCCCCTCGCCCACCTGGTATTTCCCCCGGGCGATCTCCTCGGGGGTCATGCCGAGAGCGAGGCGGATGCACAGCTCTTTGGTCTGGGCGTCGTAGAGGAGGATCGTGCCTTTCCGCATCCCCATGAATGAATTCAGGATCCGCAGGATGCCGGTCAGGCTCCGCTCCAGGTCCAGGGAGGATCCCAGGATCTTGCTGATTTCGTACAGGGTGGAAAGTTCCAGAACGCGGCGGTTTGGCAGCTGGCGCTCGCTCCCGTTCGACACAGCTCTGGTGTCCGGTGTGCCGGGGGATGCGGGATCAGAGGCGGCTGTCGAGACCATCTGCACCACAGACCGAAACGGAAATGAGGACACCAAGCCCTCCCCGAGAAAACACATCCTGGGCATGCGCATTAAGGAGAAAGCAGCTTCTGTGCCATGGTGGTATCATCGGCTCCGGGCGCCCCGGGCGCAAGCATCATCGGGGGTTATCGCATCTGGTGCTCCGAGGCTCGGGGGACGCGGGCGAGAGCGTGCCCATGCAATGGGCGCACCCGGCAGTCTTTGCTCACTTTTTCACCCCGGGTCGAGTCGTCCTTTGGGGAAAGGTATTGACACTCAAAGGCAGGCGGGGATAGAGTTCCGGCGAGATCGGGTAGTCAAGGAGTGTCCTGTCACCGTGGTGTCGTCAACGCGTCACAAACACGTGAAAGAGTCGTCCTCGTGGCAAATGTCCCCGCCGTCCGCGGCCTGACGACCGGCCCTGCAGGAGAGGGACCCGAGCCGAAATCCAACGAACAGGGACGTAGGAGGGAGCGCACCCATGAAAGCCGTTCGAACCCATCTCAGATCGTGGATGCTTTTGGGGGGAGGGGTATTGGCAATCCTGATGTGGGGGCTGGCCGGCCCTGCGTCGGCGGGCGAGAAGATCGTCTTGAACGTCGTCACGGCCGGCGACACCAACATGCATGAGCTGCAGAAGAACGTCTTCGGCCCGGCGTTCTCGCAGAAGTTTCCGAACGTGGAGATCAACGCGGTCGGCAGCGGGCCGGGCGACCCCGGGAGCCGGGTCATCTTCCAGAAGCTGAAGAGTGAGAAGGATGCCAACGTCGCCAAGTACGACATCGACGTGGCCATCGTCCACCAGAGCATCATGCCGGAAATGATCCAGAACGACCTCCTGGCCAAGTACGCCCTGGAGATCAGCACCTACAAGATGATGACGGCCGCGAACGGCCGGAACTCCTTGGGCTTCAACGTGGAAGGCTACGTCATGCCCATGTTCCAGAGCCAGGTGGTCCTGGCGTACAACCCGGACATGGTGAAGAGTCCGCCGAGCACGTTTGAAGAGCTGGTGACGTGGATCAAGGCGAGCCCCCGGAAGTTCGGCTACAACGGGGTCAAGGGCGGCATGAGCGGCACCGGCTTCGTCACCGGCTGGGCCTACTGGAAGTCGGGGAAGTACGACCAGTACGCCAAAGGATCCTATGAGCAGGGGGCGGAGGGGGCCTGGCCCGCGGCGTTCAAAGAGTTGAAGGGCCTGCCGGTCACCATGACCACGGGGAACAACGACACCCTGGACAAGTTGAACCGGGGCGAGATTGCCATGGGGCCCGTCTGGGTGGACATGCTGATCAACATGAAGAACGAGGGCCGCATGGACCCCAAGATCAAGATGAAGCTGATCGCGCCCGGCCTGCCCGGCCAGCCGATGTACCTGGTCGTGACGAAGAAGACCGCCAACGACGAGATGGCCAAGAGATTTGTGGAGTTCATCACCTCGCCGGAGCAGCAGGCGAAGGTCATCGTGGAACGGATGGGCTGGCTGCCCGGCATTGATGCCAAGTACGTGTTTGCCGAGGCGTCGGCCAAAGCCAAGGAAATGATCTTCCAGGATTTGCCGTCGGATGTCCTGGAAAAATACGGCTTGGTCTTCCCACAGCAGGAGTACTTCAAGGACCTGCTGACCGCTTACGAAGAGAACTGAGATAACCGAGACCACGGAAAGGGGGCGAGGGGGCTGGGCTCCCTCGCCCCATCGTTATGCGACCTTCGCTGCGCATTGCCGCCCTAGTCATCGCGCTTCCGCCGCTGGCCATTGTCATCTGGCTCTTCTTCATTCCGTTCCTCTCGTCCGCGCACCTCAGTCTCCTGCGCCAGGACCACTGGACCCTCCGGAATTATTACCTGGTCTGGCGTCTCTACCGCTACGACGTCCTCTACACCCTCTGGATCGCGTTGTTCAGCCTAGTGGCGGTCCTGGGCGTCGCCGTGTTCCTCTGCGGCTACCTGCGGATTCATATCAACCGGCCGGTCGAATTCCTGTTCAAGATTCCGCTGTTCATTCCCTTCGTGGTGGTCGGGCACGCCATGCGGGTCCTCCTGGCTCCGAAGGGAACGTTGAATGCCGTCCTCAGCCAGATCGGCATAATCAACATCAACGATCCGTCCTCAATCGCCTTTGGATGGATGGGCATCGCGGTCTCCCTGATCTGGAAGAACCTGGCGTTGGCGGTTCTCCTCGTGCTGGGGGCCTACCGGTCCGTGGACGAGACGTACCTGGAGGCGGCGCGAAACTTCGGGGCGTCCAGCTTCCGGCAGATCAAGGACATCCTGCTGCCCATGTCGGCGGCCTCGCTGGCCGTGGCCAGCACTTTCATGTTCACCTCCATGCTGGCCTCTTTTTCCGTCCCCTTGATGATCGGCAGTGGCGAGCCGCCGCAGATGGTGATGATCGACGTGTACTACCGCATCAACTATCAGGGGGACTACGGGACGGCCAACGCACTGGGGGTGGTGTCGTATCTGATGGCCATGGCTGTGGCCGGCTACTACCTGCGGGCCATTACGCAGAAGGAAACGTGATGATAATTTCGAATGTCGAATTTCGAATGTGAAGATCCGCAAGCCGCAATTCGAAATTCGAATTTCGAAATTCGCAATGGTGTCCTGATGGGTCGGTGGACGCTTCGGATGGCGGGGAGCGTGTTGGTGGCGGCCATCATTTTCGGACCGCTGTCTAGCCTGGTCATCTGGTCCTTTGCGGAGAAGTGGTACTGGCCTCACCTGTTCCCGCAGCAGGTCGGCCTGTTCTACTGGTCCAAGGTCCTCCAGGGAGACATGCTGCGGGCGCTGAAGGACGGCTTCCTGATCGCAGTGGTGGTGACGGTCCTGACGCTCGTGATCACGGTACCCCTGGCGTACCTCCTGGCACGCACTCCGATTCCCTTCAAGCCGGTGATCCTCATGATCTTCCTGCTGCCCCAGGCCTTCCCCCAGTTGCCCGTGTTCGTGAATTCCACGACCCTGCTGTACCGGGTCAACCAGGGGGGGAAGTTCTGGGGGGTCGTCCTGATCCACATGGTGGGAGCGTTGGTCTTCGCCGTCTGGACCATGACGGCGGTCTTCAAGTCGGTCCCGGAGACGCTGGAAGAGGCGGCCATCAACCTGGGGGCCTCCCGGCTCAAGAGCTTTTTCTCCGTGGCGCTCCCCCTGGCCACCCCCGGCATTTTCGCCAGCACGCTCCTGGTATTCCTGTACTCGCTGGACGAGTTCACCGGGACACTCCTCGTCGGCAGCCCGTTCATCCTGACCTTGCCGGTTTTCATGTACCGGACCTCGGTGGGATACGAGCTGCAGGTTGCCTCGATCAGCGCGCTCATACTGATGGTGCCGGGGATCGTGCTGCTGGTTTTGCTGGAACGCTACATGAAGTCGGAGTATCTCTCGATGTTCGGGCGCATCTGACACGGAGAGCCGAGAGGAGAGAGCCTAGTGCCGAGTCCCGTTTCCGCTCGCCGTTTCTCAACTCACGGCTCTCAGCTCTAGGCTCTCGGCTCTCAGAGGAGTACCATGGTCGAAGTCCAGGTCGAAAACGTCCGCAAGACGTACGGGGAGGTCGAGGCCCTGAAGGGAGTGTGCCTCGGTTTCAAGAGCGGAAGGCTCACCGCCATCCTGGGCCCCAGCGGGTGCGGCAAGACCACGCTCCTCAGAAGCATCGCCGGCTTCATCGAGGTGGACGCGGGGCGCATCCTCTTCGACGGCGAGGAGGTGACAGGCCTGCCCCCGCAGCGGCGCGGGACCGCCATGGTCTTCCAGAACTACGCCCTCTGGCCTCACATGACTATCTTCGAGAACGTGGCCTACGGCCTGCGCCTGCAGAAAGTGCCGGCAACCGAGATCCGGCGGCGGGTGCTGAAGGTCCTGGCGCTGGTCGAGATCGGGAACCTGGCCGACGTGGAGTCGCGCAAGCCCTCTGCGTTGAGCGGCGGGCAGCAGCAACGGGTCGCCCTGGCGCGCGCCCTGGTCGTGGAGCCCAAGGTGCTCCTCATGGACGAGCCTCTCTCGAACCTGGATGCCAAGGTGCGCCAGCGGCTCCGCGGGGAGCTCCGTCGGCTGCAGAAGCGGGTGGGGATCACCGCCATTTACGTGACCCACGACCAGGAAGAAGCCCTGGCCCTGGCGGACACGGTAGTCTTGATGGACCAGGGGACGATCGTCCAGACGGGCACGCCCCAGGAGATCTACCTGAAACCCACGACCGCCTTTGTTGCAGAGTTCCTCGGAGTCAGCAACCAACTGGAGGGCGAGGCCGCCGACGGAAAGCTCGTTGTAGCAGGTCAAGCCATCCCGTACGCGGGGGCGGCCCGGGGGAGGGTCGCGGTCATCTTCCGCGCCTCGGACATCCAGATGCAAGAGCCATCGGCCCCGCCCCGCGCGGGCACGGTAGCCCTGAACGGAGTCCTCGAAGAGAGCCTGTTTCTCGGCGCCCATTACCGGCACTACATCCGGCTGGGTGATGTAGTGGTGATGGCCGACAGCCCGGAGCAGCGGCCGGCCGGCCCGGTCCGGCTGGTGCTTCCCGCCGAGAAAGTTCAGGTGTACGGCTGAGAATGTGGCACGCGTCGCGCCGACGGCGTGAAATCCTCGGCGGTGGCGCCCTGTGGCGTGATTGTCCAAGGAGGTGCGTCATGAGGTTGAAGTCGTGGGTGGGCGGCTTGGTTCTGCTCGTGGCAATGGCGCTCTCCGCGTCGGCGTGGGCGGGGGAGCGGGTCACCCTCAACGTGGCCATCGGGGCGGACGTCAACGTGGTGGACGTGCACAAGACCCTCCTGGTCCCGGGGTTCAAAGAGAAGAATCCGAACGTGGATTTCAACGTGGTCGGGACGGGGACCGGCGAGGCGGCCAGCCGGGCGATCTACACCAAGATCAAGGCCCAGCAGGACGCCGGGCGGAAGAACTGGGACATCGACGTGTCCCTGGTCAGCATGATTATGGCGTCCCAGATGGTCAACGAAGGCCTCCTGTACAAGTACGTCCCGGGCATCCAGGCCGCCAGGCTCATCACGGGCCCCGAGACCAAGCGGGCCTTCGGCGTCGAGGTGGATGGCTACGTCGTGCCCATGTTCCACAACCAGATCGCCATCGCGTACAACCCCAAGTATGTCAGCAAGCCTCCCAAGAGCTTCGAAGAACTCGTATCCTGGGTGAGCGCCAACCCGAAGAAGTTCGGCTACAACGGGATCAAGGGTGGGGTGAGCGGCCAGGGCTTCACCGTGGGCTGGGTCTACTGGAAGACCGGGCAGTACCAGGCGTTCACCCAGGGCCCGTTCGACAAGGGCAAGGAGCCTTTGTGGCGGAAGGCGCTGGAGGAGCTGCGGGACTTCAATAACAACGTAGTCATCACCTCGGGCAACGCCGGCACGCTGGACGCCCTGAACCGCGGCGAGATCTGGATGGGCGCCGTCTGGATCGATCAGCTCGTGGCCTGGAAGAACGACGGGCGGATGGATCTCGCCATCACGCCGGTCCTGATCAGCCCGGGGTTGCCCATCTACCCGATCTACATGGTTGTTCCCCGCGAGGCGGCCAACCGGGACTGGGCGGCGCGGTACATCGACTATGTCTCCCAGCCCGAGGTGCAGGCCAGGGTGATCGTGGAGCGATTCGGGTGGTACCCGGGGGTGGACCCCGCGCGGGTCCTCCCGCTCCTGTCCGCCAAGGCCAAGGAGCTGCTGTTCAAGGACGTGACGCCCGACGATCTGGCGAAGTACTCGCGGCAGATGCCGATCGGCGACTACTTCAACGCCATCCTGCTGGCCTACGAAGAGATCGTGCGCTGAGAGCGTGCGCGGTTTCCAATGAAATAGCGACGACTGACAACCGGCCATCTTTCGACATGAGTTGGCCGGTTGTCGGTTGTCGGTTTTCAAATGGTCCCGCTCTGCCCACGATGAGCGGGGCGACTTTTCACAACTCGCATACAAGAGGTTGACCGGCTAATGGCATCCAGGGGCGGGGCCCATGGCCTCGGGGGTTGGGAGCGCCTGCTATGGGTCCTGCTGTGTGCGCCCGCCCTCGCGGTTTTGGGCTTTGCCTTTCTGTATCCATTCGCTGCCTCGGTGGGAACGAGCTTCGTCCGCGAGGGCGTCGCGTCTCTGGCGAACTACGCGCTGGTGTACCGCCTCTACCGGCAGGATGTCGCCTTCACGCTGGGCGTGGCGTTGGCCGGCCTCGGATTCACCCTGGCGGTCGGCGTGCCGCTGTGCGGGTATCTCAGGGTTCGGGCGTTCGCGCCGGTCGAGTTCCTGCTGAAGGTCCCGCTCTTCGTCCCGTTCGTGGTCGTCGGCCACGCCATGCGGGTGTTCCTGGCGCCCCACGGGACGCTGAACGGGCTCCTCCTCCCTCTCGGGATCCTCAACCCGGATCAGCCGCCGTCCCTGTCCTCTTCCTGGGTGGGGTTAGCCCTGGCCCTCGCCTGGAAGCACCTGGCCCTGGCGGCCCTGCTGTTCCTCGGGGCGTTCCGGGCCGTGGACGAGACCTATCTGGAGGCGGCCCGGAACTTCGGGGCCGGCATCCTGCGCCAGACGAAGGACATCCTGGTTCCCATGGCCGCTCCTTCCATTGCGGTGGCCTGCATCCTGGTCTTCGCCTCGATGCTGGCGTCGTTCTCGATCCCCTTGATGATGGGGCGGGGGAGCGGCCCACAGATGCTGATGATCGACGTGTACTATCGGTTCGGCCAGCACGGCGACTACGGCACGGCCAGCGCCTTGGGCGTCGTGTCGTACCTGCTGGCCTCGGGAGCGGCCCTGGTCTATGTCCGGAATCTCACCCGCTAGTCCGTGGCGTTCGGCATTCCCAGCGGGCGCGGAAGCCCCCGGGGGCATCCCGAAGCGCTGGGCCGTGCGGTGGGCGGCGGGTCCGGTCGCCGTAGCAATTAAAGCTGCGGGTACACGGTTGAGTTTCCTTCCACGGCGCGGCGCACCCCGCGGGTACCCGGCCGAAAGGCCGGGTGGGGGTGGCGACGCCGGAGCAAGACCGCCCCATGCGGGCACTGCCCGCGTGCCGTCGCGGCCCAGCATCCGGAGGGGTGCCTCCGGGGGCGACGATATGTCCACCGGACATCCCGGGACACGGAGACAGCCTCACAAACCGGTCCGGCGCAGCCTGGCGGGACTAGCCGGGCGAACCATGGCGCTGGCCGCCGCGTTTTTCGTGATCCTGGGGCCGCTGTCCAGCCTGGTCATCTGGTCGCTGGCGGAGCGCTGGAATTGGCCCAGCAGCCTGCCGCAGGTGGCGGGGCTCAAGTACTGGTCCCGCATGCTCACCGGTGACTTTCTGGTTCCGTTGCAGCGAGGCGTCCTCATCGCCGTGATCGTGACGGTCCTGGCCCTCCTGTTCTCGGTGCCGCTGGGGTACGCCCTGGCCCGCTTCCACTTTCCGGGACGCACCCTGGTGCTGCTCGCGTTTCTCCTCCCCCAGGCCTTTCCCCAGCTCCCCGTGTTCGCAACTGCCACGCGGGAGTTTTACCGCTTCGGCCTGGCCGGGACGATGCCGGGCGTGGTGGTGATCCACCTGGTGGGCGCGCTGGTGTTCGCCGTGTGGACCATGACGGCCGTGTTTCGCTCCATCCCCGGCCACCTGGAAGAGGCGGCCATGAACCTGGGGGCGTCCCTCACGCGGACGTTCGTCAGCATCAGTCTTCCCCTGGCGGTGCCAGGGGTCTTCGCCAGCGCGCTGCTGGTATTCCTGTATTCCATGGACGAGTTCACGGGCACGCTCCTGGTCGGCGCCCCCTTCATCACGACGCTCCCGGTGTACATGTACACGGCCAGCATCGGCTACGAGCTTCAGATCGCCTCGGTGACGGCCCTGGTTCTCATGGTCCCCGGGGCGATCCTGCTCCTCCTCTTGGAGCGCGTCCTCAAGGCCGAGTACCTCGCCTTCTTCGGCCAGCTCTGATCCTGATCCGTGCACGCCCCGGCCGGCGCGGGAGACGGAAAGATTAATAAAGTTGCAATATCCCCCAAGTTAGTAGATCCGCGAGAACCTGAAGGAGCTCGGGTATGGCATCTAGGACGAAACGAGTTTTGGCTGCAAGCGCGATACCTACCAAACGCATCGAACAAGCCATCTTGCTCATTCGCGGCGAGAAGGTCATGCTCGATGTGGATCTTGCAGAACTCTACGGCGTCCCGACAAAGGTGCTGGTTCAGAGTCTCAAGCGGAATGCAGAGCGGTTTCCGCCTGACTTCATGTTCCAACTCACAGCGGATGAGTTCGATAACTTGAGATCACAATTTGTGACCTCAAGTTGGGGTGGCCGACGCTGCCCAGCTTACGTGCTCACCGAACTCGGAACCGGATATGGTGTATCTCGGAGAATTGCGGAGCTAGAGGTGTCCGGTACCTGTCTTTGATCCTCGCAACAGGTTCAGACACCCTGCGGGGGTCACGACCGCTACATGACCCGCAGCCTTCTTTGGGTAACGGCGCAGGTTCCCCGTGACGAGCACGGCCTCTGCCGCCGCGGCGACTTCGAGGAAGGGGAGGTCATCCGGATCGGGCAGATTCGCCGCGAGCGGAAGAGCGGCGACGGGGTCTGCTGAGAGCCGCAGATAGTCAAGGACCTCGGCGACCGTCGCAGGGGAGAAGGAGAACCGGGGACGCCGGAGAACCTCCTCATACTCCTGGAGTATTCGCCGGTCCACGCACACGCGTGCGACGCCGTCCAGCACGAGATCAACCAGGCGTCCGCATGGTCCTGGCGGGTTCAGCAGTCCGGCGACGAGGACGTTCGTGTCGAGGATGACCCTCACCGGCTGCCCCGTCGCGCGCGTCGCGCTTCGGCAACGATGGCGTCGATCTCGTCCGTGGTCAGCCGGTCCAGGCCTTTCGCCTTGGCCTGGGATCGAATCCGCTCCACGGCGACCTTGGCCCGAGCGCGGCGGATGGCCTGAAGCTCTTCCTCGACGGAGTCCGGCTCGACAGGGGTCACTACCGCGAACGGCCGGCCATTGGCCGTGAGGACGATCTCCCGCTCCTGGTCGAGGTCCTTCCGGATGGTGGCAGTCTTGCTCCGCAACTCCCGGATCGTCACGAACTTCATCGGGGTTTTCTCCTTCCTTTTGCGAGGCTACATGGCTTCATAAGTGTACCGTAAGGAACGCCGTACCCGACGCTGGTGGCGCACACCGTCAACCAAGTCCACCAGGTGGACTATGTCGGGCCCTGCTACCTCCGGGGGCCCATCCGCTTCTGGAGCTTGAACACCGTCGATCTGGCGCCAGCGCGCTGTGCCCTGGAGCCGGTCGCGAGTCGGGCGGCCAGGCCACGGTGGAGGCGCTCTGGCCCACCTGGCACCGCCTGGGGCTCCCGGCGCACGTCCAGGTGGACAACGAGATGGTCTTCTACGGGAGTCCGGCCCACCCCCGCGGCATGGGGCTCCTGATCCGCCTGTGCCTGGGCCAGGGGATCGAGCCGTGGTTCATCCCGCTCCGGGAGCCCTGGCGCAACGGCGTGGTGGAGAAGTTCAACGCCCACTATCGCTCCAAGTTCTTGGCGCGGGTCGACGTGCCCGAGGCCGCGGCGCTCCGGCCGGCTCATCTCGCCTTCGAGCAGCAACACAACAGCCGGTACCGGTACACCAAGCTGGGCGGCCAAACGCCGCTCACGGCCCTGCAGCGGGTGGGGCAACCGCTCCGATTCCCGACGAGCGAGGTTGCCCCTCGCGTGCCCCTGTCCAAGCCCGAGACGGGCTGTTACCACCTCGTACGGTTCATCCGGAGCAACCGACGCCTCGATGTCTTCGGCGAGCGGTTCCCCCTTCCGCCCGAGGCCGAGTACGCGTACGTCGTCGCCACCGTCGATGTGGCCCAGCAGCGGCTGCGCGTGATGCTCGGGGCGGATCTGGTCGCCGAGCTGCCCTATCCGCTTCGGTGAGCGGCCCCGTCGTTTCCAACATGTCAGTCGGTGTCGGCAATCAGTTGGCACATCGAGGTGTCAGCAATCACTTGGCACTTGTCAAGTAAACAGTTGCCCATGGGCTCGCTTGCCCACCCGCGCCGCATGAAAATCAGCTATGCTTCCGGCGGGTGCGTCTGGCTGACGTCGACCATGTCGTGTCCCCTGAGGCCGCTAAACAGTTTGACGCTGGAGCTTCCGGCATCCCGCACTGGGCTGCGAGCCCGTCGAGCAGACTCGTTACTTAGGACCTCCTCCGGACGGCCCTGAGGAGGTGCCCCATGGAGCAATTGACTGAACCCAAACGTTTCAGATAAAAACGCATCGTTTTGCCCACGAACCTTTGCTAGTGTGAGGTTGCCACACCAAACACTCTAGCCGAGGAGGGACAAAACGATGCAGGCGGAGCTTACCCCTTTAGACGGCCAGAAGGCAATCGGGATCACGTTCACGGACAAGCCGGTGACGGCCTGGGGCGGGCTGGCCCTCTTCGTCGCCTTCGCCGAGCGGCTCGGCCTGGCCGCGACGCTGACGGAGATCCTCCCGTTTCCGGTGACCTCCCCGAACGCCACGCCCCCCGCCCACATTCTCCTCGCCTTCTACGCCGGCGTGCTCGCAGGCGCCCGGCGGTTCGCGCAACTCGCCGTCCTGCGCGTGGACGAGCCCATCCGCCTGCTCTTCGGCCTCCGGCGCTACCCGAGCACCGCCACCTTCACCCGCTTCTTCCGGCGGTTCACGGCGCGAACGGTGACCGAGACCTTTGAGGCACTCTTCCGCTGGTGCTTGGCCCGGCTCCCCGAGCGGCCCGAGGGCTACACTCTCGACCTCGACTCGAGTGTCTTTGAACGCTACGGGGCGCAGGACGGCGCCCTGAAGGGTTACAACCCCAAGAAGCGGGGCCGACCCTCGCACCACCCCCTGTTCGCCGTCCTCGCCGAGGCCCGCTGCATCGCCCATGTCTGGCTCCGGAGCGGGAACACGGGGAGTGCCCGAGGAGCCACGGCGTTCCTGACGGAACTGTGCGCGCTCCTCCCGGCCGCCCTCCGGCTCACGCTTGTCCGGGCCGACAGCGGCTTCTTTGAGGAGGCGATTCTCCTCGCCCTAGAGGCGCTTCACCTCCCCTACATCGTCGCCGCCCGGTTTACGAACCCGCTCCAAGCGGCCGTGTACCGCCTGGGCTTCCGCCCCTTCGCGCCGGGGCTGGAGGTCGGGGAACTCGTCTACCGGGCGCATCGCTGGACGACCGCCCGCCGGCTAATCGTGATCCGGGAGGAACTCGCCCGGCGGCCCTCCGCGCGCGGCCGGGAGTTGTTCTACGCCCCCGGCTACCGCTTCCACGCCGTGGTGACGACCCTCGCGCTCCCCCCGGAAGACGTCTGGCGCACCTACAACGGCCGGGCCGATACCGAAAACCGGCTCAAGGAGTTGAAGCACGCCTTCGGCGCCGACGGGTTCTGCTCGCACCGGTTCTGGGCCACCGAGGCGGCCCTCCGGAGTATCTGCGTGCTTTACAACCTCGTCGAGGAGTTCCAGGGGGCCCTCGCGGCCCCGGTGCGCCGGACGCTGGCCACGCTCCGCACCACCGTGTTCGCCTGTGGCGCGATCCTCGGGGGGGTGGGGCGGCAGCTCGTGCTCCGTTTGTCTCGGCCGACCTCCTGGCAGCAGCGGTTCTTGGCCCAACTCCAGCGTCTCCTTACCTGGACTCCCAACTGCAATGCGGGTGCGTTCGGAGAGGAGGTCATCCCATGAGGTCAACTGCAACGTTTGGGTTGAGCGCTGTTGCGGGCTGGATGTCCACAAGGCGACCGTCGCCGCCTGTGTCCGCGTCCCGGGACCCAAAGGGCGACGGGTCCCCCACGTGCAGACCTTCGGCACCACGACGCCCGACCTCCTGGCTCTGCGAGACTGGCTGGCCGCGCACGGGGTCACGCACGTCGCGATGGAGAGCACCGGGGTCTACTGGAAGCCGGTCTTCTATGTCCTCGAGGCCGACTTCACCTGCCTGCTAGTGTTGTGTAACTAACGCTGCTTTACAACGATCGACCTTCGCCATGATCATGTCAGCGCTCTTGGTCCAGACGAAGCGTTTGGGAGCGCGGTTGTACTCATCGAGGTACTCCTGGATCGCGGCCAGGAGCTCCTTGACGCTGGCGAAGCTGCCGCGACGGATGCGCTTCTGGGTGATCTCGCGGAACCAGCGCTCGACCAGGTTGAGCCAGGAGCTGCCCGTGGGCGTGAAGTGGAGATGGAAGCGCGGGTGGCGGTGGAGCCAGCGCTGGACCGGGGGGCTCTTGTGGGTGCCGTAGTTGTCCACGATGAGATGCAGGTCCAGGGCCGCCGGCGTCTGCTGATCGAGGGTACGGAGGAAGCGGAGGAACTCCTGGCTGCGGTGCCGGGGCAGACACTGGCCGATGACCTTGCCATCGAGCAGGCAGAGGGCCGCGTAGAGGGTGGTGGTCCCGTGGCGCTTGTAGTCGTGGGTCATCGTGCCGCAGCGGCCCCGCTTCATCGGCAGCCCCGGTTGGGTCCGGTCGAGGGCCTGGATTTGGCTCTTCTCGTCCACCGACAGGACCACGGCCCGGTCCGGCGGATCGAGGTACAGCCCCACCACGTCGCGCAGCTTCTCGACAAAGTGGGGATCGCGGGAGAGCTTGAAAGTCTCCACCCGGTGCGGCTGCAGCCCATGCTGCTTCCAGATCCGCTGGACCGTCATGTGGGAGAGGCCCTGGGCCTTGGCCAGGGTGCGGGTGCTCCAGTGCGTCGCCCCCCGCGGGGTACTGCGCAAGGTCGCCTCGACCACCCGCTTCACGACCGCAGGCGAGAGAGCCTTCTTGCGGCCCGGCCGCGGCGCATCCTTCAGCAGCCCGGGCGCCCCCCGGGCCTGAAACCGGCTCCGCCACAGCAGCACCGTCGGGCGACTGGTGCCCAGCCGCGCCGCGATGGCGTTGTTGGGGACGCCCTCGCTGGCCAGCAGGACGATCCGGGCCCGCAGGGCCACCTTCTGCGGTGTCTTGCCCGAGTTCGCCAGGAACCGGAGTCGCTTCCGCTGATTCTCGTCGATCGTGAGCGCCCGCGCTGGAGTAAACATGAGCCCTTGTACACATACAGCACCTGATTGTCAAGCTATTTCTGTTACAGCACACTAGTGAATGCCACCCATATGAAGAACGTCCCGGGGCAAAAGACGGACGTGGCGGACTGCGCGTGCCTGGCCCAGCTGCTGGAACACGGGCTGGTGCGGGGGAGCTTCGTCCCACCCGCCCCCATCCGGGAGTTCCGGGATCTCACGCGCTATCGGAGGAGCCTCATCCAGGACCGCGCCCGGCTGGCCAACCGGCTCCACAAGGTGCTGGAGGACGCCGGCGTCAAGTTGGGCGCAGTGGCAAGCACCCTCCTCGGCGTGTCCACCCGCGCCATGCTGGAGGCTTTGGTGGCGGGGACCACGGATCCCCAAGTCCTCGCGGAGCTGGCCCGGGGCCGTCTGCGAACCAAGCTGCCCGTCTTGCGCCTGGCCTTGGCGGGGGCGTTTCGGGCCCACCACGCGTTCCTCGTCAGCCAGCTGCTCGCCCCGCTGGACTTCTTTGAGGAGGCGATCGCCCCTTGTGGGATCGCCTGGGCCAGCAGGCGCTCGAGGAAATCGGCGGTCCCCACGAGGACTCAGGCAGGAGGAGTCGCCAGCGGGATTACCGCTTGGTTCCTTGCTGCGGAAAGTCTTCCAGTCCTGGGCGCGAGGTGATATCATTTCACCGTGAGCCGCTTCTTGTTATCGCTTCTGCGCAAGTCGTCTTTCGCCCCTGTGGAGATTCCCCGGGAGCGAGGAGAATCGGACCGGACGCGGGCCGAAGGACGGGGGCGGTTTCCAAACAGGCAGCATCATATCGCGAGGCGCGGTGGATGCGTGAGCATGAACGGATCCGGGCGGCCATCATTCGCGGCGGGACCAGCAAGGGCGTGTTTCTGCTCGCCAGTGAATTGCCGGAGGACCCCGACCTGCGGGACCGGATCATCCTGAGCATCTTCGGGAGTCCGGATCCCCGACAGATCAACGGCCTGGGAGGCGCGGATCCCCTGACGAGCAAGGTTGCCATCATCGCCCCCTCCCGGCGCGAGGACGCCGACATCGATTACACGGTCGGCTATGTCGGAATTGACCAGGCCGTGGTTGATTACGAAGGCAACTGCGGGAACATCTCCCAGGGGGTCGGACCCTTTGCCGTGGACGAAGGGCTTGTTCCCGTCACCGAGCCGGTCACGCGGGTGCGCATCTTCAATACCAACACGCAGAGAATCATCGAGGCGGATGTTCCGGTGAAAGACGGCAAGGCGGTCACGGAGGGAGACTTCGCCATCCACGGCGTTCCCGGCACCGGCGCCAAGATCGTCCTGAACTTCGTGAACTCCGGCGGCTCGAAGACCGGGAAGCTCCTGCCCACCGGGAACGTCGTTGATACGCTGCGGTTGAACGACGGGCGCATCCTGACGGTCAGCCTGGTCGACGCCGCCAATCCCGCCGTGTTCGTGCGCGCGGTGGACATCGGCCTCACGGGACGCGAGCTGCCGAAGGACACGATCACCAACCCACAGATCCTCGCCGTCATGGAGGAGATCCGGGTGAAGGCGGCGGTCATGATGAACTTGGCGCCGGCCCCGGAGCGGGTGAGCCCGGCGGTGCCGAAGGTCGCTTTCGTGGCATCTCCGCAGGACTACGAGACCATCACCGGGGAGCGGATCGCGGCGGCCCAGTGCGACCTGCTTGCCAGGACCAAAGCCCTGGCGGTCATGCACAAGGCCTATGCAGTGACGGGGGGAATCTGCGTCAGCGCCGCCGCGCTGATCCCGGGCACGGTCGTGCACGCGGTGACGGGCCCACGGGCGAAGGTGGCCGGCGTCGTCCGCGTGGGGCACCCGTCGGGCGTCTGGGAGTTGATCGTCGCCATCTCCAGGAAACCGTCGGGCGAGTTCGAGCTGACCCGATCCGCCATCGCCGGGACGGCCCGGCGGATCATGGATGGATACGTGTACGTGCCGCGCAAGATCTTCTTCCCGGACCGCCGCACCGGCTAGCGTTTCCTTGAAGTGCATCGGCGTCCCCGGGGCCGCCAGCCGCGCGCGGGCTCTTGCCTGCAGAGGCCAACCGGATAGGCTACCGATTTTCTCTGTCATACCCAAAAAAACTCCTTGACTTTGCCCCCAAGCTCTTCTTAGCTTCTAGCGCTTTCGCCTTACACTGGTCGTGCGGCCATTCGCAGTTATGAGCGAGTTCGCTTCGACCGCGAATCGGCCGCCTCGGGCTCACGCGACGAAAGGAGGGTGTGACGATGCTCAACCGGAAGACACAGACAGGGTACTGGCACCTGCTCGCCAGCGGGGCAGTCGCCGGACTGCTCTTGGGGCTGGCGGGCATCGCCTGGGCGGAGACCATCCACATCCGGTTCCCCCAGGCAATGGGGCCGAAGCACCCCAGGGTGCTTGCACTGGAAAAGTTCGCGGAGCGCCTTGAGCGGGAGACCCAGGGCCGCTTCAAAATTACGATCTATCCAGGGGCCCAACTCTACGGGGCTCGAGAGGCCGTGGGGGCCGCTGCCGTGGGCGACGTGGAAATGGCCAACGAGCCTCAGGACCATTTCATCACCTTCAGCAAGGCCATCAAGGCCCTCGATATTCCCTTCCTCTTCAAGGACCCGGAGAGCTTCCACCGGTTCTTACAGGAAAAGCAGAAGCTGCTCGCACGGGATCTGGAGGCCCGGGGCATGGTGCTCCTCGGGCTTTGGGACGAGGGCCCCATGATCATCGGCAGCCGCAGAGGCCTGCTCAAGACCCCGGCGGACTACCGGGAAGTCAAGATCCGGTCCTCGGGCCACGAGTTGCTGTCCCGAGCCTGGAATTCGCTCGGCGCGTCCACGGTGAATATTCCCATCGAGGAAACTTACACTGCCCTCCAGCAGGGTGTGTCCGACGCCATCTACACCACATTCAATAGCTTCGCGAGTCAGAAGCTCTACGAGGTCGCCCCCAAGGTGACGCTCTCGCCTAGCCGATCCGTATACGTGTGGGTGGCGAACAAGGGGTGGTGGGAGCATCTCCCCGCGCAAGACCAACAGCTCATCCGGCGTCTGGCGGACGAGGCCACGGCGGAGTTTGACAAGGACATCTGGGCCAACTATGCCGAACTCGTGCAGACGGTGAAGTCAGCCAAGGGGGGCGAGTTTTACGAGCCCTCGGCCGCGGACCTGGGAGCCTTCCGGGCGGCGATCCAGCCCCTGATGCAGGAGTGGAAGAAGGAATACGGTGACCTGCTTGCTGGTCTTCTGTGAGCCAAGGGGGGCCGGACCACGAGAGGGGCGGAGGTGGACAGCGGATGCGGGACTGGGTGAAGCGCGGCGACCTCGTCGCGCTCTGGATGGGCTACGCTGAATTGGCGGTCGCAGCCCTTCTCATCATCGGAAGCCTGGCCATCTCACTCTACACCATCGTCACCCGTGCCCTCCTGGTGACTACTGGCGAGTGGGTCCTTCAGCTTCCCCTGGAGCTTGTGGCCCTCGGTTCCCTCTTCGGGGCAGGAGCCGTCATAGCCGCCGATGGTCATATTCGGGTGGACTTCGTGGTAGACCGATTTCCGCCTCGCGCAGAGGCTCTCGTGCGGAGGGGGGTGAGCACGTTCTTGGGAGTGCTCTGCCTGTTTCTCGCGTCCAGGGGGGTCATGGTGACCCGCCAGGCCATGGCGATTCATCTGACGATTCCCGAGATCTTCGATCTGCCTGTGGCGATCCCGACGGGCCTGGGTACCGCCGCCATCTTCCTGTGGGCGCTGCATTTCGGGTGGCTGACGGTGCGGCACTGAGCCGGGATGCTCCAGGGTTTGACCCTTCCTACCGCTGGCGAGAGAGCCTGAGAGGTTGGCATCATGCTGATACACGACTTCTACCCGTTTGCCATCCTCTTCCCGCTCATTGCCCTGCGCGTCCCCATCGGATTCGGCCTGCTCCTGTCGGGCCTCTTCACGTCCTGGATGGCCGGCGAGGTGCATTTCCTCAGCGTCGTCCGCATCTTCCTGGACGCCCCCAAGCATTACACCCTGCTGGCCATCCCTTTTTTCATCTTGACTGCCGACTTACTCGAAGCGGGTGGACTGATCACCCTGCTCTTCGAAGGGCTGCGGGCGTGGCTGGGCCGGCTGCCGGGTGGCCTGGGCAGCGTGACGGTGGCTGGGACCATGATCTTCGGCGGGATCTCGGGCTCGAGTGCGGCGGATGCGGCCGCCTTTTCCAAGATCGGCACCGCGGGGATGAGCGCACAGGGCTTCCGGCGAGAGTTCTCCGCCTGCCTGGTCGCGTCCTCCGGCACGCTGGCCATCATGGTCCCCCCAAGCATTGCCATGCTGATCTACGGGTCCCTCACGGATACCTCCATCGGCGCGCTCGCCTTCGGGGGCCTCACCCCAGGCATTCTCTTCGGCCTCATCCTAATGACGTATGTCGCGTGGGTGGCGAGGCGGCAGGGGATCGGCCTGGACGAGCGGAAGTATACCTGGGCCGAGCGGCGGAGCTATAGCCTGCGGCTCCTGCCGATCTTCGGGATCCTGTTCTTGGTCCTGTGGGGGTTCTACACCGGGAAGTTCATGCCCACCGAGGTGAGCACCATGAGCGCCCTCGCCTCATTGCTGGTGGCTCTCTTCATTTACCGGTCGCTCCACCTCCGGGATATCCCGCGCGTCCTGGCCAAGACGGTCAGGACATCTGCCGCCATCTTCCTCATCATCGCCGGCGCCACCGTCTTCGCCAAGAGCCTCACGGTCTCCGGCTTCACGGCGCGCGCCGTTGCACTCATCAGGGCCGCGGATTTGGCACCGTGGCAGTTCATGCTGGGCGTCACGGCGATCCTCTACTTCCTGGGGTGTTTCATGGAGGGCGTCGCTCTCAATGTGATGACCACGCCCATGCTGGCACCCATCGCCCAGTCCCTAGGAATCGGTCTCGTGCAATACGGCCTCTTCCTGATCTTCAACATCGAGGTAGCCCTTATCTCGCCGCCGGTGGGACTGAACGTTTCGATCGTCTCGGCGGCCGCCGGCGTGCCCCTGGAGCAGATGTACCGGCGGATCTGGCCCTTCATAATCATCCTGGAGGCCGGCGTAATGATCATGATCTTCTTTCCCAATTTGGCCCTCTGGCTGCCCCGGCTCATCTACGGGCCGTGAAGGGCGGCGCAGCAGGGGCCCGGCCGGAAGGGGGCCCGGCCGCCCAGCTCCGCCTGCGATCCGGACGGTGGGGAGCCGTGTGACCCTCGACCCGATCCGCCGGAACATCAAGCGCCACAAGGAGGCGCAACTCACCAATCCGCTGGAGCGCTTCTGAATAAAAGGGGACCCGGCCGTTTTTTCGGTGTCAAGGGAAAGCCCTCCTGTGAGTGACGCCGAAGCGTCCTGCGATGGTTGTCTGTCCCCGTGTCGGAGAGTGCCTCTCCTTGGAATGCTTCCCGCCCCATCGTAGTGGTGCTATTCAGCGGCGTCGCTGCCGGACGCGCTCAACCGGGCTTGTCCGGGCTCAAGAAGCGGGAGAAGCGCGCCTGTGTCCCCCTCGAGGTCCCTGAGCGGGCCTCCACGTAGGGTGCTCGCGCTGCCTCTCCGGCCACGGGTGGTTATCGCCGACTCCTCCCAGAGGGCGGACGCCCGTCACGCCCTCCCGCTTGTCCCAGTTCTGCGGTGCAAGGCCCGCCTGCCCGAGGACCGACCAGCCTGGCGGCCGCTAGGGTCGTCGATCGGCGGTCGCCCCTGACCGGGTGGTGGGGCCCCGGGGCGGCCGACGCGCGCCGCGAGAGGGGCGGTCGCCGGCCGGGCCGCGGGCGCGCTGACCCACGCCGGCTCGTAGAGCCGCTCACTCCGCCAGACCCCCCAGACAATGGGAGGAGCTTCGCCGCCAGCTCGGTATTCGCCTTCAGGAAGGCGTAGCGATCGCCCTGCCGCTTCGCGAGCATCGCCTCCCGCCGCGCCCGCCACCGCGCCGTCCCGATCCACTGGCCCGTCGCCACCCAGATGATATCCAGCCCCGCGAGCTTCCGGAGTTGGCTGAAGCGCGTGTACCAGGCGATGTCCCCGAGCTCCACGAGGAGGATCGCCGCCACCGTCGGGCCCACCCCGGGGATGCTGCGGAGCCAGGGGTAGGCCGGGAGCGGCCGGGCGACTCGGACCAACTCGGCCTCGATCGTTGCGACCCGCGCCTGCACCGCGATGAGGCGCGCCGCCAGATCGGTGAGTTCGAAGGCGAGCGCGGGGGGCAGGGCAGGACTGGGGACGGCCTCCTCCCGCGTGGCGCGCTCTCCGCGCGGACGGCCGCGGCCCCGGCCGGGCGCCGCCGGGGACGCGGGGCAGAGCCGCTGCAGGAGCCCCGGGAGGGCGGCGACGAGGGCGGACGGCAGGGGCTCACCGGCCGGCCCCAGGGCCGGGAGGAGCGTATTGCGGAACCGGACCTTGCACGCGGCCCGGTCCGTCCGCGCCTGCCGGAGCAAGCGCACGAGGCGGCGGAGCGCCGGGATGGGTGCGTCCGGGCGCGAGTAGAAGAGCACGTGCCCCCGCTCCAGGAGATCACAGAGGTTCTGGGCATCTTTGGGATCACTCTTCCCCCAGGTCCCGTCCAACGTCCGGCGGTTCAGGGCGGCCACGTGGCTTGAGACCAAGACCACATCCACGCCGTGGGCCTCCAGGAACTGGGCCAAGGCCTCGTGGTAGGTCCCCGTCGCCTCCACGGCGCACACGATCTCGGCGAGCCCGGTTCTCGGTGCACCGCTGGCTCAACTGGCCCCAGAACCCCTCGAACCCCGCTTGGGTGTTCGGGATGCTCAGCGCCCCATCGAGGATGCGCGTGTGGGCCAGCCGAATCTGGGCCATGTGCTGCGCCTTCGCGATGTCGATCCCCACGAGGAGCCGGTCCCGGTTCGTTCGCAGATTCTCCTTGAGCTCGCGAAAGCGCTTGATTCGGCTTGCGTTTGACCGGATACTTGGCATGGGGCTTCTCCTTCTGTTAGAGGCACGGTGAGCTGGCGCTTCTCGTGACCTCGGTTCTACAGAAGAGAAGCCCCTTTTGGAAGCTGCCACTTTTGCCAGAAGGGGTTCATGCTGCGGGAGTCTGTCCTGCGTTGCCCGCTTCACGTGAGACATACTACGTAGGGAGGTTATGAAGGTTATCAATAAAGGACTCGGTTCACGTCGCGCTGTCAGCCGGAATTCCGGGGACACCATACGAAACTCGGAAGTGATGGGGGACCGGGTGATTCTGAAAACAACTTGCCTGGGTAAGCGCCAGGCATTGGTTCCGCGAAAAGAGGTACCCGACATCCTTTGGGCTCCAGGGGCCTGAGTGCGTCGGAAGCCGCCTCCGGTTCTCGATCGGGAACGTGGTGAAGAAGCGCGTACCATAAGGCGGCCGCTCGCGGCCCGATGCCCAATCCGCTCGGAATCTCGGCACACGCCTGTGGGGGCTCCGGGTGGCTGTGGAACGGCTTGGCGACCGGGAGGAAGCAACAAGGAGACGAAGGCTGCAACGCGCCGTATTATTTATCATCCGACGGCAGATCACAATCAACACCTTTACTGAACGGCGAGGTTCGCGAGACGGGGGCATTGTCGCTTGACACCCGCGAAGACCATCGATAGAGTCATTCCCGGTCCCGGGACAACCCAACGCGTGGGCCAGCGGCGGCGACGCGGCAGGGCCCCTCACGGCGAGAAGAAGATGATTGACAACAGCAGAGGAGGCACGCAATGGGAGACAAGGGCGGCAAGAAGGATAAGAACAAGAGTCAGAAACAGATGATACAAAGACGGGACCAAATAGCAAAAAGGAAGCAGGACAAGCAACAGAAACGTATCCCGTAACAGGAAGCAGGATTCAAGTGCGAGAAGACCACAGTTCCTGATGGAGTTTGATCCCTGATACTGGAACTTCAGAAAGACAGAGGGTCCAAGCATGCCATGCAGGGGACGCCGAATGGCGCGCCTGATGGCTGGCGTTAGGCTGCGAGGGCGCTCGACCAACTGGCTCAGAGAATTACGATGGACGGGAGAAAACGAGCTGACATCAAACCGGGAACCCGGGTGCAGGTCGCGCAGAAACAGGATCAGCGTTCCGGGAAACTGACAGAAGGAACCGTTCACGAGATTCTCACCAATTCGGCCACTCACCCTCACGGGATAAAAGTGCGCCTGGTAAGCGGAGTGGTCGGCCGTGTGAAGGTGATAATCCCTGAACGCTAGGGATCCACGACGAGGCGAGCAGCCAGTCCCGTGTCAACGGTCGCCCATGTGGAGCCACTCAGGGTCATCTCATGTAGAGCCAGCGAGGCCCGTGACTGGGTCCCTCGCAGTTGGTACGGCTCCTTTCTCAGTCCTGCTTCCCAGACGGTTTGCTCCGCCGCTGGGCAGCCTGGTGCTTCGGGATCTCCCCCGCCGGCCGCTACACTTTGTCGTTGGTCCTCACGCCAGCGAAACTCTCTGCTCGCAGTGCCCAGATTTGCCTTTGGTGGGGAGCCACGCAGGACTCGAACCGGACAGCCCGTCTGGCGCCCAACGTCTTTCCGGTTATTGCGGTTGAGACCCAGCAACACCTTCGATACGCTTCCCTCCGAGGCCCCCACTTTTGCATTTGGTGGGAGTCTCGCTCCCCGAGATCCCTTCCCGCACACATCCGGCCTCCGCGCCGTTACTACGCAGCGCGGAATAATGGCTCCACCGTTCCCCGCGCCGCTTCGTTCGCGGGGAAGGCCCTCGCCCTGGCACAGGACCCGCGGCAAGGGCTCAGCCCTCCCCCCGGACCCTCCTAAGAAACTGCCTGCTCGGATACAGGCACGAGCTGGAACCCGAGCGCCCGGGCCTGGGCGCGGAGCCGGGATTCGCTGTGACGCCGATGAGCGGCGTCGGCCGCGGCCAACCGACTCTCCTGGTAGGGCTGTCGGGTGGTGATTAAGTGGTAGACGATGCGCGCGAGCTTGTGCGCGGTGGCGGTGATCGCCTTCGGGGCGCCGAGCTTCGCCCGCATGCGGCGGAAGAAGCGCCCGAGGACCGACTGACTGCGGGACAGGCTCTGGGCGGCGAGCCGCAGGGCCTGCGCGACGCGGTGCTTCACGTGGCGGGTCTGCACGGAGAGGATCTTCCCGCCGGAGATGCGGTTATCGGGACACAGACCGAGCCAGGACGCGAAGTGCTGGCCGGAGGGGAACGCGGACAGGTCGGCGCCCAGCTCCGCGAAGAGCGTATGGACCGTGGGGGTCTGGAGCCCGGGCACCTGCGTGAGGTCGGTCCCGAGGACCCGGTAGAGCTCGGCCCGGAGATCGAAGCGCGGGGTCTTCCGGTGGGGGGTGCGGCGCGCGGCGGGATCGATCTGGGACGCAAACGTGCCGAGGAGCGTCTCGACCTCGCCGTCGCACTCCGCGATCAGGCACTGGGAATGCCGGTACGACACCAGGGACTGGCGCAGGGTAAACAGGTGCTCCGGCCGGTAGTCCCCCACGAGCGCTTTGGCGATGGTCTCCCGGGACGCCTTGATCCGGCCCTCGCGGTGACGGGCGAGCACCTGCGGGTCGCGCTCGCCCGCGAGAATGGCGTCGAGGCTGGCCAGGCCGGTGACCCCGGTGACGTCACTGAGCACATGGGGGAGCTGGAGGTTCATCTGGTTCAGGGCCTTCTGCCTGTGCTGGGTGTGGGTGGCCGCCAACTGGATGAGGGTGGCCCGGTGGCGCAGGAGGGACCGGACGGCACAGACCGTCTCCGGCGGGCGGAAGGAGGCCCGGAGGCGGCCGACCGAGTGCAGAGACTGGAGCCACTGGCAGTCCTGGACATCCGTCTTCCGCCCCGGGACGTTCTTGACGTGGCGCGCATTGACCAGGCACACTGCGAGCCCGCGGACCTCGAGGAGCTGGTACAGGGGGATCCAGTACACGCCGGTGGACTCCATGGCCACGGAGGTCACGCCGCACTGCGTGAGCCAGTCCGCGAGGGCGTGCAGGTCCTCCGTGAAGGTCCCGAAGCGCCGGATGGGCTGCGGGTCGCGGTCGAGCGGCACGCACACGTAGATCTCGGTGGCCCCGACGTCGATGCCCCCGGCGTGGGGGTGCAGGATCGGCATCGTGACGGGGCGGGTGGATGGGCGGCGTCTGGGCATGGCGTGTCCTCCTCGGTCAGGGGGTAAGGCCATGGCCGGCCGGCGGCCCAGGTCGTGCGAGAACGGCCGGTACCCTCCTAAGCGGGATCGCCACCCGCCGGCACGACGCACGCCGGGGGCGTCACCAGTGACTTGCGCACGCGACCTGGCACCATGCTACCGAACGGGCTAACGACACGGCATTAGCACCAGTGATGCGCCGGTGTATCGCTTGCCCCTGCCGGGCCATTGGCGCCCGGTACAGTACCGGAGAAACGCTCCCACGGGAAGCCAGTTTCTTCCGTCATTGCCCCGGCCGTCCGCGGCTGGGTTGAGGCTACCGAGAGGGGCGGACCGCCGCCCCTCCTCGGACTCTCCCCCGGACTGTGCGGGCCGGGAGGGACTGTCGCCTATTTTACGCATCGCACAGTAGGTCGGCGGTTTTCCCCCGAGCGCACGCAGAACCGCTTTCGGTGTCGCCCCCGAGGACTGCGGGGTGTCATGCGGAAACCAGACATTCAATAGTTCGATAGCCGCGAGACCCGACGAACCAAAGCGGGGATCCGCGGGCAGCCTCGCCACACAATCTCACAACTGGAAGTTGAATGCGGCGTGTTGCGGTGATCGGGGCAGGTGCGGCCGGATCGATGGCGGCGATCTTCGCAGCATCCGCTGGCGCGCAGACGCTGCTGCTCGAGCGCACCACGGACGGCGGACGCAAGATTCTCATCAGCGGCGGCGGCCGATGTAACGTCCTGCCAGTGCGAGTCGACGAGTCTCGCTTCGTCACCGACTCCTCACCCAACATTCTGCGCAAGATGGTCCGTTCATGGCCTCTGCAAGAGCAGATCGCCTTCTTCGAGGGCGAACTGGGAATCCCGCTCGTTGAAGAAAAGGAGTCGGGGAAACTCTTCCCGGCCTCGCACCGCGCCCGCGACGTGCGGGACGGACTGCTCGCGCTCGCGGTACAGAGAGGCGTGAGCCTATTGACGAATACGGTGGTTACCGGATTCGCGCCCTTCGCGGCGGGCTGGCGAATACACCGGGAGGGGGCGCTGCCGTTGGAAGCGGGTGCTGTGATCGTGGCGACGGGTGGGCTCTCTGTCCCGAACACGGGAAGCGATGGGCTCGGCCTCAAGGTCGTCGAGAGACTCGGTCATACGGTGCATCCAACGTACGCGGCGCTCACGCCGATCACCGCGGAGCCGGCTCCGTTCGCGAAGCTTGCGGGGGTGTCGCTGCCGGTCACGCTCACCGCTCGCGCAGGCGAGCGGACCGCCACGGCGACCGGCGGATTTCTCTTCACGCATCACGGCTATAGCGGACCGGTGGTGCTCGATGTATCCCATGTCGCTGTGCGCTCCCGCGCCGAGAAGGCGTCCCCGGCGCGTATACTCGTGCGGTGGACGCGACTCGGCGAAAAAGAATGGGAGTCGGCTCTGCGCCCCCAAGGGTCTCGCACTGTGGCGGGTGCGTTGCGCGCGGAGCTGCCGGATCGGCTCGCGAGGGCGCTGCTGGATATGACGAGCGTAGACCCGGCGCGCGTGCTCTCGGATCTGCGCCGTGATGAGCGGCTCCGCGTGATAGAGACACTCGTGCGCGGCGTGCTGCCGTGGACGGGAGACGAAGGCTACAAGAAGGCCGAAGTGACCGGCGGCGGGGTGAGCCTTTCGGAAATCGATCCGAGAACGATGGAGAGCCGAAAGCATCCTGGCCTGTTCCTTTGCGGTGAGGTGCTCGACGCATTCGGCCCTATCGGCGGATACAACTTTCTATGGGCGTGGGCGACAGGACGCGCCGCGGGACTCGGCGCCGCGCACAAAACGGAACTTGGGTGAGCTTTTGTAAAGGGGGACTTGCGTGAAGGCTTGGAAGCTGGGATGCTAGGAGGCCAGAAAATCGGAAGGCTGCGAGGCGAGAAGGGCGACACGGAGAACCGGGGAACCGGAGAGACGGAGAAACGGGGATGCACCAAATGCGGAATGGCGAATGCGAAATGCGGAATGGGTGAGAGAGTTGTCAGGGGGGACGTCGCGCGAAAAGTCCGGAAAGTGGAGCAACCCCATGACCAAGACGGCCCTGGCCCAGATCCAAGAGTACGTTGGGAAACGGCGGAATGCGCCCAGCCGCGTCAGGCCTGGGAAACGAGGGCTCGCCACATGGCAAAGACGCGTTGCCTGATCACCGCCTATTTCCTGAAAGCCGGGGATGAGGCGGATCGTCGCCTGCGGGACGCGGGCATCGACACCGAGTTCCAGCCCCGGCGCGCTGCCCGCGACGAGGACGAGGTGATCCGGATCGCCCAGGGCTTCGACGGCGTGATCGCCAGCATCGACCCCTTCAGCGCCCGGGTGCTGGCGGCGCTCCCGCGCCTGCGGATCATCTCGCGGACCGGCGTGGGCTATGACGCCATCGACGTCGCGGCCGCCACCGCGCGCGGCGTGGCGGTCTGCACCGGCCCGGGCGTCAACCGGCATGCGGTGGCGGAGTACACGATTGCCCTGATGCTCCAGTGCGCCCGGCATGTGAGCGAGCATGTCGCCTCGGTCCGGGCCGGCGGGTGGGACCGCTACGAGGGCTTCGACCTGGCCGGCAAGACGGTGGGGATCGTCGGGCTGGGCACGATCGGCAAGGAAGTGGCCCAGCGGCTCCGGGCCTTCGAGATGCGCATCCTGGCCTACGACCCCGTCCCGGATCCGCAGTTTGCCGAGGCGCATGGCGTCACCTACGTGGCCCTGGAGCAGCTGCTCCAAGAGAGCGACCTCATCACCCTGCACGCCTTCCTGGGTGCGCAGAGCCGGAAGCTCCTCAATGCGGAGCGGCTCGCCTTGATGAAGCCCACGGCCTACGTGATCAACACAGCCCGCGGGGGCCTCATCGACCACGACGCGCTCTACGAGGCCCTCCAGGGGCACAAGATCGCCGGGGCCGCGTTGGATGCGTTCGAGCAGGAACCGCTGGGGGGCACGCCCCTGCGGGCCCTGGACAACTGCTGGCTCTCGCCCCATGCCGCCGGGTCGAGTCGGGACGCGCGCGCCCACTCGAAGCACGTGGCGGTGGAGAACGTGCTCCGCTTCTTCCGGGGCGAGCGGCCGCTGCACATCGTCAACCCCGAGGTCTTGAACAAGTAAGACCTGCAGGGCACCCTCCCCATCCGGTGACTCGGTCTGCATCGTCATGGAATTCCGGGGACACCATACGACACTCGGAAGTCAATTTACACGGGACCCGGCCGTTTCTTCGGTGTCAAGGCGACAGCTGCTAGCAGGCTGGGACGCTGGCAGGCTGGGAGGCCAACCAAATGCGGAACACCCAGAGGGTACCCGACTGCGGAATGCGGAATTGAACAGCGGGGAAAGGGAGAACCGGGGAGACGGGAAGCAGGGACGAGCACCGAGGGCCGAGTGCCGAGGACGGGGAAACCGGGAGTCGGGGAAGCGGACAATCGGAGAAACGGAGAGACGGGGAGTCGCTGAATGCGGAATGCGAAATGCGGAATGATCGGGGAGGGCCGAGCACCGAGCGCCGGGGGGGTGCGGGGGCCACTGGCTGAGTGCTGGTGGGTGGCTTCGATTTTTCCACCTTGACTTTGCCCTCCGATGAGAGGTAGCGTCCTGCCCGGTTGAAGAGCGTTCTCCAGCGATTCACTCTGAGGGGCGGCGATGCCGGTCGCAGGATCATGGCGTGCGAAGCCGACGGCCCTGTGGGGATGGTGATCCCCAGAGGGCCGTTGTGTTTCGGAGGCGCGCCGTTGGCGCGCAAGACGTAGCGTACGTCCCCCACATCCCCTTTCACGCAGGAGGCTGCTATGGCACGAAGCCCAAGCAAGAGAACGGCCAAGCGAGGAGCACCGACACGCCAAGCCAAGAGGGTGCGCGCCGCCAAACCAAGCGCTGCCCGCAAGCCGTCGCCGTCGGAGCGCCTGGATGCGGTCGAAGCCCGAGTGAGCAGGCTGGCCAAGCAGCTGGGCGATCTGCAGCGCCAGCCCGGGCCGGGAGGCCCAACAGGACCGGCGGGCGCTCCGGGCCCCCAGGGACCTCCTGGGCTCAGAGGCGATAGGGGCGACATCGGCCCAGTCGGTTCGCCCGGACCGAAGGGTGAGAAGGGTGATCCTGGACCACAAGGACCAGCCGGCCCCAGGGGCGAGAAGGGGGACGTCGGTCACCCAGGGGCCTCGGGACCGAAGGGCGACAAGGGCGATCCCGGCCCACGAGGGCCAGCCGGACCCCCCGGTCAGGCCTGAGGCAACGCTGCGACGGGCTGACGTGACTTTCAGCCCGTCGCAGTTTCTCGACACGACGGAGATCGGGGAACCGGGGAAACGGAGAACCGGAGAATCGGAGAAACGGGGAATTCAATTGCGGAACACCCAGAGGGTACCCGACTGTGGAATGCGGAATTGAATAGCGGGGAAACGGAGAATCGGAGAGACGGGGAGTCACTGAATGCGGAATGCGAAGTGCGGAATGCGGAATGATCGGGGAGGGCCGAGTGGGAAGCGCCGAGCGCCGAGAGGACGGAGGATCTGGGGGCAGGGGAGCAGGTGAGCAGAGCAGGGAGCCGAGAGCAGGGCGGAGACCTGAGGAAGTAGGGCAGGAGAGATGGCCAAGCTCGAATTGAGGAATGTGACGAAGAGGTTCGGGGAGATCATCGCCCTGGACGCCGTCAGCTTCACTGTCGATGCAGGGGAGTTCTTTGTCGTCGTCGGTCCGAACGGAAGCGGGAAGACGACGCTCCTGCGGGTGATCGCGGGCCTTGTGAACCCCGAGGCGGGGGACGTGTACATCGGGGGGGCGAATGTGAGCGATCTTCCGCCCGCGCAACGAGGGGTGAGAATGGTGTTCCAGGGCTACGCCCTCTTTCCCCACATGAAGGTCTATGATGAACGGCGCTGGTCAAACCTGAATTTCCCGCTGAGGATCCGCAAGTTCCTGAAGGAAGAGATCGTGAAGGTGTTGTCGACCGTCACGCGGAGGGTCGGCATTCGAGAAAGAACTCTATCCGAGAAAGCCTGACCAGCTCTCGGCGGGGCAGAAACAGAAGGTGGCGGTGGGGAGGGCCCTGACCATCCCGCCGAAGGTCTTCGTTCTGGACGAGCCGCTGAGCAACCTGGATCCCATGAGCCGGGTGAGGGTTCGAGACGAAATCAGGAGAATCCACGGCGAGATCAAGGCGACGACGCTGTATGTGACGCACAATCTGCCCGAGGCGATGGCGCTGGGCGATAGGCTGGCCGTGTTGAATCGCGGCGCGATTCAACAGATCGGTCCCCCCAGGGAAGTCTATGAGAGGCCAGTGAACGAATTCGTCAAGATGTTCATCCACAGCCACGATTTTCCAGTACCGCCGGTCTATTGCTAATGAGGGAGCAAGGGAGCAGGGGGAAAGGGAGACATGCGGAAACGGGGGGCCGAGCATTGAGCCCCTAGCGCCGAGCAGAAGCGCGCAGGGGAGCAAGGGAGCAAGGGGACGGAGGAGAACCGGGCAACGGGGAACTGATTGCGGAATGCGAAATGCGGAATGCGGAATTGAACAGCGGGGAAACGAAGAGGCGGGGAAACGGGGAAACGGAGAACCGGAGAGACGGGGAACCGGAGAGACGGTGACGGGCGGCGGTGCCGCCGGGCGTGGTTCGAGACCAACGGGGCTTCCGGGATGGCGCGCGCACACGAGACGATTCGGATTCCACGGCTGAGGGCGTTCGCCGCGGCGGTGGCGACCCTGGTGTCGATCGGAATCATGGTGTTCCTGCAGCGGTATCGCGGCGCGGACCGGACGGCCATGGTGTTGAGCGTGCTGGGCAGCGCTGGGCTGTGCCTGGTCGTGGGGCTGATCTGGTTCCAGTGCCGCTTCAGCGGCCGCGTGATGACCCGCCTCACGCTCTGGGGGATCGGCCTCCGCAGCGGGGCAGTTGCCGGCGCGTGCAACAGCGCAGTCAGCATCGTCCTCCTGGCGCTGCGCTGGACCATCGATCAGCAGGCGGGTCCAGCGAGGGATGCCTTCTTCTCCGCCTTTTGGCACGCGCTGGCGGCACTCGGGATGCAGACGGCGAGAGGCTTCCCGGCCTACGCGGCGACCGGCGCCGTGGTGGGCGCCCTGGTCGGATTGGCCACCGCGGAAACGATCGGGATCTCGGCCGAGCGCATCCCGTCTGCGGCGCCGGCCGGCGGCGAGCCGTTGCAGCCTTCGAAGGTCAAGCGGTGAGCGGCCTGACCAGACGATCGGAGTCAGATCCGGTGCAGCCTGACGATGGATAGGGGAGAGTTTCTCGGGCGGGTGAGCTTGTTCCAGGGCCTTGCCCCCCGCGAGCGGCAGGGCATCCAGGGGCTCTTCCACGAGCAGCGGCTGGAGCGGGACCAGGTCATCTTTCTCGAGGGGGATGCGGCCGAGTACGTCTACATCGTGCGCGAGGGGAAGGTGAAGATCGTCAAGCAGGCGCCGAGCGGCCGGGAGATAATCCTGGAGGTCTTCGCGCCGGGCGACGTCTTCGGCGGGGCCACGCTGCTTCTCCCGCACCATCCGGCGACGGCCGTGTCCATGGAGGCGGGGACGCTGCTCTGCCTGGGACGCCTCGACTATCGCGCCCTTCTCAAGCGGTTTCCCCCCATGGCGTTCCAGATCATCGAGTTGCTGCGCCAGCGGCTGGGCGAGGCCCACCAGGTCATCCGGGGTCTGGCGGCAGAGCGGGTGGAAACCCGGGTGGCCCGCCTGCTGTTCAAGCTGGCGGACAAGACCGGCGTCCCCGGCGACGGCGGGACGCGGCTGGGGCTCCATCTCACGCGGCAGGACATCGCGGACATGGTCGGCTGCACGCTGGAGACGGCGATCCGCATCCTGAGCCGCTGGCAGAAGGAGGGGCTCATCAAGACCCGGGAAGGGGTAATCACCATCCTCAACCGGCGAGAGCTGGAAGGTCTGCTGGAGCCGCAGTGAACGATGTCGATTCTTTCCCGCCCTCAACGTCAGGCCGTCTGCCCCTGCCATAGCGGCCGGAGGCTGGTGGACTGCTGCCTCCCCTGGGAGGAGGCGCTCCAGCGGTTGCTCTCCCGCCTCCTCGTGTTCGCGGAGATGCCCGGTGTCCGGCGGCACGAGGCGGACGCCGCCGCCATCTTCTGGAACACCCAAAGGCCCCTCCAGCCCGGCAAAGACCAATCCGCGGTAAAGAGCCTGCGATTCCTGGAGTTCCTCCTCCACGATCATGCCGTCGGTCGCGGGAGCGGATCGCTGCTCAACGAGTTCGCCGATGCGGCCGGGGGCCTCCCCCCGCAGGAGGAGTCCTTGCTCCTGGCCTCGCTCTTGGCGCCGGTGCGCGCCCACGAGGTCATGGAGATGCTGGGGCCCCGGAGCATCCTCCTCAAGGATCTCCTCACCGGGGCCGAGCGGAGAGTGGGGCCTCTCGGCCTCGCCGACCCTCCGATCCGCTCCGACATCGTGATCTGCCGCCTGCTGCCGCTCGGTCGCCTGACGCGACCCGGGGCCAGTTACCTGGTGCTTCCGGCGGCAGGCCGCGAGGAGATGCTGGTCTACCTTCGCACGGCCTACCGGCTGGCCCGGCCCGCGCGCCACGTGTCCCTGGAGGATTTTCTGGACGGCGCCGCCCATCTGTACCATCACTTCTTCCTGCTCCGCGGCCGGGACCTCGGCGGCCGGGCCCGGGAGACTCTCCGCCTCGTTCCCTTCGCCCCGCGCCGGCTGACCTATCGCGGGACGGATCTGGCGCGGATCCGCGCGGTCCTGGACCGGCAGCCGAATCTGGAGCGGGATGCCGGAACGGGGGAGGAGGCGCGCTACGCCTGGGTTGATCCCGAGCGCGCGATCGTCCGCGCCATGTTCCTCCTGCGATCCGGTGAAGTCGAAGTGCGCGCGGATGCCCCGCAGGATCTCGCCGATGCCGCGGTGTTCCTGGAGACGTGCCTGCGCGGCCTGATCCAACCCCTCGGGGAACATCCCGCCGGGGCTCACGCCGCGGATGGCGGGACGGCCTCGCGGTCCCCATCGGGGCCGCCCGGGAGGGCGTTCCTCTCCCGGGTCCTCGATCGATGGCCGGATACAGCATCCCCCCTGTTGGACGATCGGACTCCCCGCGAGGCGTGCCGGTCGCGGGGCGGGCGCGAGCGCGTCGCGGCAATCCTCCTCGACCTGGAGCGGGACCTCGCGCGGCTCAAGCGCCTCGGTCGCCCTTCCATTGACCTCGCTGCCGTGCGCGAGCAGCTTCACCTCACACCCAGCCCACCCGGCGCTGCCCGGGCGCCCAGATGAATGGCCGGGCTGGTGCGATATGATTTGCATCATGTCGCCAGCCCGGGCGGCGAGAATAGAGTCCTTGGAGGAGAGAAGATGAGCGACGAACGGCAGGCTGAGACGGATGGCGCGGCCGCGGAGTTCGGGCGGCAGGTCGCGGCCGCATTGGAGAAGATCCGGCCGGCCCTCCTGGCGGATGGAGGGGACATCGAACTGTTGGCCGTCATCGGGCGGGATGCCTACGTGCGCTTGGTGGGCGCCTGCGTCGGGTGCCCCAGCGCCCAGGTGACACTCCGGACCGGAGTGGAGCAGTTTCTGCGGCAGGAGGTCCCCGGCTTCGGCGAGGTCATCAGCGACACGCCCGAGGGAGGCTATGGCTGGCGGTTCGACCTCATGGAGACGTTCTGAGCCGGGGCCTCGTTCCGCCCCGGCAAGGGAACGGGGCCGGCGGAGAATTCGGTGACGCGGGAGACTGAGGGGACGGCGCAGCCTCTGGGGGAATTGGCCGGATTCTTCCTCAAGCTGGGGATGATCGCGTTCGGCGGGCCGGCGGCGCACATCGCCATGATGGACGCCGAGGTGGTCCGCCGGCGCGGCTGGCTGAAGCGCGAGCAATTTCTCGATCTGCTCGGGGCGGCCAACCTGATCCCGGGCCCCAGCTCGACGGAGATGGCCATCTATATCGGCCTGGTCCGGGCAGGCTGGCGAGGATTGATCGCGGCCGGGACGTGCTTCATTCTTCCGGCCATGCTGATCGTCCTGGCGCTGGCGATGGCCTACGTCCGGTACGGAGCGTTGCCGCAGGTCGTCTGGCTCTTGTACGGAGTCAAGCCGGTCATCATCGCCATCGTCATCCAGGCGCTGTGGAGTCTCGGGACCAAGGCGGTGAAGGGCCCGCTCACCGGGGCGGTTGGGATCGCGGTGATCGCGGGCTCGCTCCTCGGGGTGAACGTGGTGCTCCTCCTGTTCGCCGGGGGCCTCTTCCTCATGGCCGCGTCGAATCTGCGGGAGTCCTGGGCCGGGAAGGCAGGCGCAGCCGCACTGACCGGCCCGATCCTGCTCGGCGCGTCCCCGACGTCGGCCGCGGTTGCGGCAAGTGTTCCCGTCAGCCTGTGGTCCCTGACGACGTTCTTCCTCAAGGTCGGCTCGATCCTGTTCGGCAGCGGCTACGTCCTCCTGGCGTTCCTTCGAGCCGACCTGGTCCAACACTGGGGCTGGTTGACCGACCAGCAGCTCATCGACGCCATCGCCGTCGGGCAGTTCACGCCGGGCCCGGTGTTCACCACGGCGACGTTCATCGGCTACGTCGTGGCGGGATTCCCCGGCGCGATCCTGGCCACCATCGGCATCTTCCTCCCGTCGTTTCTGCTCGTGGCCGCCAGCTATCCGGTGATCCCGCGCCTTCGGCGTTCCTCCTGGGCGGCCGGCTTCCTGGACGGGGTGAACGCCGCCTCAATGGGGTTGATGGCCGCGGTCACCTGGCAACTGGGACGCGCGGCGCTGGTGGACGGCGTCACGGTCGGCCTGGGGCTGGTGGCCACGCTGCTGGTGTTCAGGCTGCGGGTCAACTCGGCCTGGCTGGTCCTCGGGGGCGGAGTGGTGGGGCTGGCCTTCAAGATGCTCCACTGAGAGTGTGTGAAGAAATCGTGGCTGGGCCGAGAGTCCGACTGTAACCTGTTGATTCTCCGTGGGTGAAAAATGCACTTGGCGCCGATTCGCCGATATTTTCACACACTCTGAGAGGCGGCGGCCGGCCGGCTGCGGCATTTGTCCGCAAGAGCAAGCCTTTTCGACGTTCTGCTGGCGCGCCTGACGATTTTCCTTCCTCCAGCCGAGGAAGTTTCCTATAGTGGCGATGGTGTCCTAGAGTCACGACCGCGTTCTCTGATCTCTAACAACCATGCGCGGGAATCCGCGCGATAGAGGGGAGGCAACCTCATGGCCCTTTTCATCACCGAGGAGTGCACCAGTTGCGGTGCCTGTGAAACGGAGTGCCCGAACCAGGCCATCAGCGAGGGCGATCCGGTGTACGTCGTCAAGCCCGAGCTTTGCACCGAGTGCGTCGGCCACTTCGCCGAGTCCCAGTGCGTCGCCGTCTGCCCGGTGGGGTGCATCGTGCCGAATCCGGAGATCAAGGAAGACAAGAATGCACTCCTGAACAAGTTCAAGAAGCTGCACCCGGACAAAGAGCCCGTCCTGAACTAGTCCCGCCGCAGGCGGGATTTCACCTTGACGGGGCCAGGATGCTGGGGCATCCTCGGCCCCGTTACTTTTTCGACTCAGGAAAGACTCAACCGCCACGGCGCCAAGAAATTGCCTGATTGACGCTTTCCAGCCTTGGGGTTCTTGGCGCCATGGCGGTTGATTTCCTTGTGGTCAGCAGATCCGAGGTGAGAGTGTGCGCGGGACGCTGGTGAACGTGGCGGCGGTCCTGGTCGGGAGCGGGGTCGGCCTGGCCATCGGGAACCGCCTGTCGGAACGCCTGAGGCGGATCATCACGACGGGGCTGGGTCTGTGCACCCTCCTCATCGGCATGCAGATGGCGCTGAAGGTCGGCAACGTCCTGGTCGTCATTGCCAGCATGGTGATGGGCGGGGTGGTGGGGGAGCTTTTGGGGATCGAGTCGGGCCTGGAGCGCGCCGGCGAGTGGCTGAAGGCTTGCGCCCGCTCCGGCTCCGGGACCTTCGTCGCCGGCTACGTCACCGCCAGCCTGGTGTTCTGCGTGGGCCCCATGACCCTTCTCGGCTCCATCCAGGAGGGGCTCACCGGTAATCCGGACATCATCTACACGAAATCCATGCTGGACGGCGCCGCCTCCATCGCCTTCGCGTCCAGCCTGGGGATCGGCGTGAGCTTCGCCGCGGTGACGGTGCTCGTGTTCCAGGGGGCCCTCACGCTCCTGGGGGCGCAGCTGGCATTCCTGCTGCGACCCGAGATCCTGAACGAGCTGACAGCCACCGGGGGCCTCTTGATCCTGGCCATCGGACTGCTGCTCCTCGACGTGAAGCGCATTCGCGTTGCAAACCTCTTGCCTGCCCTGCTCGTGGTGGTCCTGCTCACAGCGGCGCGGCTTTCCCTCGGGTGGTGATCGGTGCGCCTGCGACCGCTCCTCCTCATGGTCCTCGGCCACACCGTCGTGGACACCTCTCAAAACATCTTGCCAGTTGTCTTGCCCCTTTTGCATGCTCGGTTCGGCCTGAGTTATGCCGAAGTGGGCTTGGCGGCAGCGCTCCTCAATCTCTCTTCGTCGGTGATCCAGCCGGTGTTCGGGTGGATTTCCGATCGGTGGGGCATCCAGTGGTTTATCCCAGCCGGGATCGTGTGGACGGGCATCCTCATGGGAGTGGTGGGGCTGGTGCCGAACTACCTGGCGCTGATCCTAGTGCTGACGCTGACGGGCGTGGGGACGGCTGCCTTCCACCCGGTGGCGTCCATGGCCGCCGCGTACGCCTCGCAAGCCCAGCGGGGGCTGGGCATGTCCATCTTCTCCGCCGGAGGGAATCTGGGCTTCGCGGTGGGACCGATCCTGATGACGTGGCTCCTGATGTAGTTCAGCCTCCGTGGGACCATCCTCCTGATGGGGCTGGGTATCCTGACGGCCGGTCTGATCCATTGCTATCGCAGGGAAATCGAGGTGCCCATGACGGGACCCCGACAGCGCGCCGCCCAGGGAGACGCGCCGATCGCCTGGGGGAAGCTCTCGGGCCTCTGTGTGCTCATCACCCTCCGATCCTGGGGAGCCTCCGGCATGGTCGTCTTCATGCCGCTGTTACTCATCCAGCAGGGGATGGCCCTTTCGCTGACGGGGTGGGCGCTCTTCGTGTTCCTGTTCTTCGGCGCGCTGGGCGGAATGGTAGGCGGTCACCTCTCCGATCGGGTCGGGCGGCAGCAGGTGATCGCGACGTCCTTACTGATGTACCCGCCCTTGATGGTCGCCGCCCTCACGCTCCAGGGGGCGATGCGCTGGCTCCTCCTGGCGATCGCCGGGACGGCCCTCCTTGCCTCCAATTCGGTGACCGTGGTCCTCGCGCAGGAACTCCTCCCCCACCACATCGGAATAGCATCAGGGCTGACGCTGGGTCTGTCCTTTGGGGCCGGTGGCCTGGGTGTGGGGGTGTCGGGCCTCATGGCCGACCTGATCGGATTGAGCGCGAGCGTGTGGATCCTGGTCTTCCTTCCCGGCCTTGCCGCCCTCCTGGCGCTGAGGCTGAAGTCGCTGCAACGTGATATCGAAAGCGCGGCGGCACGTGCTACACACCCGCTGGGTTGAGTGCGGAATGGAGCAGGGAGCGAAGCAGGAGGGGTGGCGGCGAATCGGGGAAACGGGGTGCCGAGCATTGAGCGCCGAGCGCCGAGAACGGGGAGCCGAGAGACGAGAGGGGAAACGGGGAACCGGAGAACCGGAGAATCGGAGAAACGGGGAGTCACTGAATGCGAAATGTGGAATTCGGAATGCGACGCGCTCAGAGGGTACCCGAGTGCGGAATGCGGATTGCGGAATGAGGAATGAATGGCGGAGTCAAGAGACGAGAGCTGGGAGCTGAGCAGAAGCGCGCAAGGGAGCAAGGGGGCAGGGGAGCAAGGGAGAATGAGGACACGGCTCATCGACCGGAAGGAATGGCGAAGCGTCGTCGAGATGAGGCTGACCAGCGAGGGAAGAACAGGTTCGGCACGAGGGGAATGTCGATCTGCCGCGACCGGTTCACAAGCGGATCAAGCGATTGTGAATTTTTTTTGAGAAAAGTGTTGACAAGCTCGGAACGGTCGTTGTATAAAGTTCAACGAATGGTGAGCGCGAATGTTGACAAGGCTTTTCTCCTCTCAGACACGGGTCGCCCTGCTGCGTCTCTTCTTTACCCATCCCCAGGATCGCTTCTATACCCGACAGATCGCCCGCGAGCTACGCCGCGACATCTCCGGGATCAAGCGCGAGCTCGACAATCTCGAGAAGGCCGGCCTCTTGATCAGCGACAAGGTCGGCAATCTCCGATACTACTCGGTGAACAAGACGGCGGCCATCTATTCCGAGGTCAAGAGCATCGTGGCCAAGACCGTCGGTGTGCAGGCGGCGATCTACGAGGCCCTGGCGCCGCTCGGCGGTCTGCGCCAGGCCTGGATTTACTCGGTGAATTCCCATGCCCCGGGTGAAGGGGCCGGACCCATTTCCCTGCTGATCGTGGGCGGCGTGGACTTGGCGGAGCTGAATGAGGCCATCACGCGTCTGGAGGATCATCTGGGCCGCGAGATCAGTTACACGGTTTTCGACGAGGGGGAGTTTCAGCGGCGACGGGCGGAGGCGGATCCATTCCTGACCGAGGTCCTCGGCGGCAGGAACGTCCTGCTCATCGGGCGCGACGATGGCGTATGAGGATCTTCGGGAGAAGGGGCTCGTCGAGGATATCAAGCCGAACTTCCAGGTGGTTGGCGCGCTCATCGCCCGGGCGATGAAGGACATCACCACGGCGCGCGCCAATGCCAGCATTGACCGGGAGTGGGCGTATGCGATTGCGTATCAGGGGATGTTGCGGGCAGCCCGCGCCATGATCACGGCGGAGGGGTTGCGCCCGCGCGGTCGCGATCAGTCGCGCACGGTCGTGCTCTTGGCGGGGGCCATCCTGGGCGGGGAGGTTCGTTCTCTGGTGAACGCCTTCGATCGAATGCGCCGACGTTCGCAGACGATCCTGGAAGAACCGGGGCACCCGATCTCGCGCTATGAGGCGGAGGGCTGCATCAAGGACGCCCAGAAATTCGTCGAGCGGACGGTCGAATTTACGCGGACGAAGAATCCCCAGCTGGCGCTTCTGTAGCCGCCTCCTGGGGTGGGACAGTAAAGGGGTGTTGGCTCAGACCGCAACCGCGAAGGGGGGTGATGTCAGTGGCAGCGAAGAAGAAGGCCAAGAAGGCGGCCAAGAAGAAGAAGTAGGACAGTTCACGCAAGTCTGAGTTGGCAGACTCAGAGCCATATCGCTACTGCAACCGCGAAGGGAGGTGATGTCAGTGGCAGCGAAGAAGAAGGCCAAGAAGGCGGCCAAGAAGAAGAAGTAGTCTCGGTAATCTCAACGCTGGGGGCGGCACCCCCCAGCGGCACTGATACTATTATTCATACTCCGGAGCGTTCGTCAAGGTGAGATTCGATAATTTTTTTAACCCAGTTTTACAGGGGGTTCTGACGGAAACATAAAGTAAATTGTAAATGAATTTTGGGCCGGTTTGACGGGTCGCCCGTGCATATTTCGGCTTGGCGGCGGCTCGTTCGATGTGTTAGTGTTGCCGCATCGATTCCTTTGGCCTCAAACGTCACTTCTCTTTCGCCCATGGGATCTCCCGTGGGTCTTTCATTTTCGCCCCGGAGGATGGAAGTTACCAAGCAAACGCCGGGCTCCCTGGCTCCCGGCGTCCGCCGGCCTCGGGGAGGGTAGGGTCGAATTTCCCCTGCCGGTTCGTTCCCGCACGGCACGTCTCCTCTGCGGAGGGCTGGGCGATGGCAGAGCGATTCCAGAATTTCATCAACGGCAAGTGGGTGGATGCCGCCAACGGCACGACGTTCGAGGACAGCAATCCCGCCAACAAGACGGAGGTGCTGGGCACGTTCCCGCGCTCGGACCACCGGGACGTGGACCGGGCGGTGGAGGCGGCCAAGGCACATTTCGCCGCGTGGCGACGGGTGCCCGCGCCACGACGGGCGGAGATCCTCTTCCGCGCCGCAGAGATCCTGGTGCGCCGCAAGGAAGAACTGGCCCAGCTCACGACCCGGGAGATGGGCAAGGTGCTGCAGGAATCGCGCGGCGATGTGCAAGAGGCCATCGACATGCTTTATTACATCGCCGGCGAGGGTCGGCGCCTGTGGGGCGAGACAACGCCATCAGAGCTGCCGGAGAAGTTCGCCATGACGGTCCGGGTGCCTCTGGGGGTGGTTGCCGCCATCACCCCATGGAACTTTCCCCTCGCCATCCCGAGCTGGAAGCTGGCACCGGCGCTGGTGGCGGGAAACACCGTCGTCTTCAAGCCGGCGGAAGACACGCCGCTCACGGCCGTGCGTTTTCTCGAGATCCTGGTCGAGGCGGGCCTGCCGCCCGGCGTGCTGAACCTCGTTCACGGCTCCGGAGAAGAGGCGGGCGCGCCGTTGGTCCGGCACCCCGACGTGGCGTTGGTCTCCTTCACGGGTTCCTCGGAAGTCGGGCGCGAGGTGGCCATCGCCTGCGCGGCCGAGCACAAACGGGTCTCGCTGGAGATGGGCGGGAAGAACCCGATCCTGGTGATGGAGGACGCCGACCTGGACCTGGCCGTGGACGGAACGATCTGGGGAGCATTCGGGACCTCCGGACAGCGCTGCACGGCGGCCTCGCGAATCCTGGTGCACAAGAAGGTGATGCGGGAGTTCGCCGAGCGGCTCGTGGCGAAGGCCCAGGCGCTGCGCCTGGGGGACGGCCTGTCTCCCAACACGGATGTCGGCCCGATCATCAACGAGGCCCAGCTCAAGCGGGTCCATGGCTACACCAGGATCGGCCTCAAGGAAGGGGCCAAGCTGCTCTGCGGGGGCGAGATCTACAGAGAGGGCGAGTGCAAGAAAGGATTCTTCTACACGCCTACCGTCTTCGGGGACGTCTCGCCCAAGATGCGGATCGCGCAGGAGGAGATCTTTGGGCCCAGCGTGGGCCTCCTGTCAGTGGCTGGCTTCGATGAGGCCATCGAGGCGGCCAATTCGGCCCGCTACGGGTTGTCGTCTGCGATCTATACCCGGGACGTCAACAGGGCGTTCCGGGCCGTTGAGCTGTTGGTGGCCGGGATCACGTACGTGAACGCCTCGACCATCGGGGCGGAAGTCCACCTGCCTTTCGGCGGGATCCGCCAGACGGGGAACGGTCATCGCGAGGGTGGGCGGCAGGTGCTGGACGTCTTCACCGAATGGAAGGCGGTCTATATTGACTACAGCGGGAAACTTCAGCGGGCGCAGATCGATATGCGCTGAGGGGTATGTGAGCAAGGGAGCAAGGGAGCAAGGGAGGGGGAAGGAACGGAGTGATCATGGCCAGCGAGTTACTCTACCTGTCGCGGGCGGATGTGGAAAGAGTCGGTCTCGCGATGGCGGAGATCATTGCGGCCGTGGAGGCCGTCTTCCGGGAGAAGGGAGAAGGACGGGTCGAGATGCCGGCCAAGATCGGGATCCATCCCGCCCCTGATGACTTCCTGCACGCCATGCCCGCGTACGTGGCTTCGCCGCAAAGCGCCGGAATCAAGTGGGTAGGAAACTTCCTGAAGAATGCACCGAAGGGTCTGCCGACCATCAGCGGATTGTTGGTTCTCAACGACCCGGAGATAGGTCTCCCGATCGCAGTCATGGACTGCACGTGGATCACCGCCAAGCGGACCGGGGCAGCGAGCGCGGTGGCGGCCAAGTATCTCGCGCGTGCCGATGCCGAGGCGCTGGCGATCATCGGGTGTGGAGTCCAGGGGCAGAGCCATCTGGAGGCCATGTTGACGCAATGTTCTGCCATCCGCCGCATCGTGGCCTACGATCGGATACCCGCCCAGTTGGACCGGTACGTCCGCGGGATGCAGGCAATTCATAAGGTACCCGTCAGCCGTGCGTCCGACATCGAAACGGCCGTGCGCGGGGCCGACATCATCGTGACGGCCACGGAGATCCGGAAACACCCGGCACCGGTCATCCGGCCCGAATGGATCAAACCTGGGGCCTTCTGTATGACGGTCGATTTCGACGCCCAGTTCACCCCGGGGGCGATCGGGTCCATGGATCTCTTGTACACCGACGATGCGCCCCAGATGGAATTCTACCGGACGATGGGGTACTTCAGTGCCACCCCGAAGGCGCAGGGCGATCTGGGCGAGGTGGTGACGGGGAGGAAGCCCAGACGGGCGCGCCCCGAACAGCGGACGATGGCCATGCACCTGGGCCTCGCCATCGAGGACATGGTGACGGCGATCCGCATCTACGAGAACGCTGTGGCCCAAGGGATCGGCACGCGCCTGCCGCTCTGAGGGAGAACGGTCTTCCGCCGCCAGCTTCAGCCGCCAACTCCTAAACCCGATCCGAAAAAACAGGTGAGCCGCCGGTGCCAGCGGCTGGCCGTTGGTGCGCCAAGGTCTCCACGGGGAGACGATCAGGCGACCCGGCGCACCCAGAGGGCGCCCGGCGATCAGGGGCTCCAGGTTGCCAATGGTCACATGCTGTTGGCGTTCTTGGCGCCCTGGCGGTTAGCAGCTTCGAACTGAGGCTCATAGCTGATGGCGGAGCGCTAACCGCCGCATTTCATTCCGGAGATTTGCTTTACATTCCGCGCCCACCTGGTATAGCATAACGCCGATGTGGCGGATCATGTGTTGGGCGTTCTTGATCGCAGGCGTCGCGTGTCTGGCCGGACTCGCCCTCAGGCAGGAGCGCGGCGCCTGGGGGGCCAACCCGGGTCCGCCCGCCCAGACGGCGCCCGAGGTCACGCTCCGCCAGATCCATATGATCGAGACCCGCGAGGGGGCCAAGCTGTGGGAGGTCTGGGCTGACCGTGCCGACGTGCACGATCGCGAGGGATACACGATCCTGTCCCGGGAGCGCCGCCCCGTGGAGGTCACGCTCTATTCTAGCCAGGGACAGCTCACCTGTACGGCCAACCGGGCGACGGTGGACCTGCAGACCAAGGACGTGCGGCTGGAGGGCGGGGTCATCGCGCGCTCGGATCAGGGAACGGAACTCCGGACGGAAGAGCTCCGGTGGCTGGCGGCCTCCCGGCGCGTCCAGACGGATCGGCCCGTCGTGGTCAGCCGGGGGGGCCTGGTGAGCCACGGTCGCGGGTTGGAAGCGGAAACCGACCTGGAGCAGGTCCGGATCTTCCAGAACATCACCTCCCAACTGCCGTCCCCGGCGAGCGTCCCGACGACCGCAGGTCCGGGACCAGCCCCGCGCTAGGCGGAAAGGACTCTCGCATCATGCGGTGTACCCGATGGTCGGTCCTGCCCCTGCTGTTCCTCGCGGCGGCGCCGGGGGTTCTCCGGGCTGCGGAGCAGCGCGCGCCCATCACCATCTCGGCCGACAGCCTGGAAGTGAGTCGTAAGGCCCGGGTGGCGATCTACCAGGGCAACGTGGCGGCCAACGACCGGGGGCGCGGCCTCACCATCCTGGCGGACCGAATCGAGTTCTACTTCGACGAGAATATGGAGCAGGTCCAGCACGCGGTCGCCTTGGGCAACGTTCGCCTCTCCTACGGCGAGCGGCGCGGCGTGGCAGAGCGGGCCGAATACTTCCCAGGGGAGGATCGGGCCGTCCTCCTCGGTCATCCCAAGGTGTGGCAGGAGAGCGACGTGGTCACCGGGTGTCGGATCACGCTGTTCCTGCGGGAAGACCGCAGCCAGGTGGACGGCTGCGACGGGGAACGCGTCAACGCGGTGCTCTATCCCAAGCGGGATGAGGGGCAGCCGCCGGGTGGCGCGCGTCGGTAACGCCCCTCCGGAGACACCGAAGGACGGATGGCAATCGGCGTGAAGGAGCACTGCCTGCGGACCGAAAAACTGGTCAAGGCCTTCAAGCAGCGGGTGGTGGTCTCGGAGCTCAACCTCTCGCTGGATGCAGGCGAGGTGGTGGGGCTCCTGGGACCCAACGGGGCCGGCAAGACCACCGCCTTCTACATGATCCTGGGGCTCACGCGCCCCGACTCGGGCCGGGTCCTCCTGGACGAGGAGGACATCACCTTTTTGCCCGTCCACCAGCGGGCGCGCCGGGGGATGGGCTTCCTGCCGCAGGAGCCGTCCATCTTCCGGAAGCTCACCGTCGAGGAGAACCTCCTGGCGATCCTGGAGGCCCTGGGCCTTCCCTCCGGGGAGCGCGCCGATCGAGCCCAGGCGCTGCTGCGCGAGCTCAACATCGCCCACCTGGCCAAGAGCCAGGCCTATACGCTCTCCGGGGGGGAGCGGCGGCGGGCCGAGATCACCCGAGCGCTCGCCACCGAGCCGCGGTTCATGCTCCTGGACGAACCCTTCGCCGGCATCGACCCGATCGCGGTCTACGACATCCAGGGCATCATTGGCCAGCTCAAGGACCGGGGGATCGGCGTCCTCATCACGGATCACAATGTGCGAGAAACCTTGCAGATCGTGGACCGGGCCTATATCATTCATGAGGGGCGCATCCTGCTGTCCGGCACGGCCGGGGAGCTGGCCGCGGACGAGGTCGCCCGGGAAATCTACCTGGGAGAGCGGTTCTCCCTCTGAGCCGAGCGGGACGGGGGTCCATGGCGTTCGATACCAGACTCCGCATGCTCCAGACGCAGCGGATGATCATGACGCCGATGCTGCAACAGGCGATCAGCCTGCTGCAACTGTCGCGGCTGGAGCTGGTGCAGGAGCTCCGGCAGCACCTGGAACAGAATCCGGTGCTGGAGGAGACCCTGGAGGAGGCGGCGGATCCCCAGCTCTCCCAGGAGCAGGAGTCGCCGGAGCCGGAGAAGACGGAGGCGGAGAAGGCCGAGGATGACCGGGCGGACCGGATCGACGACTTCGATTGGGAGAGCTACCTGCAGGACGCCTCGGACTACCGCCCCCAGATCCCGCGGGAAGAGCTGGAACGATTCGACGCGGAGATCCAGCTGACCAAGCCCCGCTCGCTCATGGACCACCTGCTGTTCCAGCTCCACCTCACCACCTCGGACCCCGAGCTTCTGCGGCTGGCCACGCTCCTCATCGGCAACCTGGACGAGTCCGGATACTTGAAGGAGCCGTTGGACGCCGTGGCGGCGGGGGCCGGCGTGGACCTCGCCCGCATGGATGAGGTGCTGCGCCTGGTGCAGAGCTTCGAGCCCACCGGGGTGGGGGCGCGCGACCTGCGGGAGTGTCTCCTGCTGCAGTTGGAAGGCTGCCCCGACGCGCATCCGTTGGCCGAGGAGTTGATCTCGGCCCACCTGTCGGAGCTGGAGGGCCGGCAGTGGGAGAAGCTGGCCGGGAAGCTGGGCGTGCCGGTTCGGGAGATCCAGGAGGCGGTGGGGTACATCACCAGCCTGGAACCGAAGCCGGGCCGCACCTTCGGCACCGAGGATCCGCGCTACATCACCCCGGACGTCTACATCGTCAAGGTGGATGACCGGTTCGTCGTGGTGCTGAACGACGATGGGCTGCCCCGCCTCCGGGTGAGCCCCTACTACCGAGGGATCCTGGCCAACAAAACGGCCAACGGACGCGAGGTGCGGGAGTATCTCGAGGGCCGGATGCGCTCTGCCCTCTGGCTGATCCGGAGCATCGAGCAGCGGCAGCGGACCATGTTCAAGGTAGCGGAAAGCCTGGTGAAGTTTCAGCGAAAATTCCTGGAGGAGGGGATCGCGGCCCTGCGACCCCTCACCCTGAAGGAGGTGGCCGAGGACATCGGCATGCACGAATCCACGGTCAGCCGGGTGACCACCAACAAGTACGTCCACACCCCGCAGGGCCTCTTCGAGCTGAAGTACTTCTTCCACCGGGGTGTCCCCGCCACCAGCGGCGACCCCGTGTCCTCCCTGAAGGTCAAGGACCTCATCCACAAGCTGCTCACTGTCGAAGACAGCGGGCGGCCCCTCTCGGACCAGAAGATCGTGGAGATCCTGCGCGAGAAGCACGGGGTCGAGATCGCCCGCCGGACCGTGGCCAAGTACCGGGGCCAGCTCAAGATTCCTTCCTCCAGCCGGCGCAAGCGGTACTGAGTCCCGCTTGCCGTTGCCCCGCAGTGGAGGATGCGGGACCGACGCACGCACGAGTCTGGATTTCCAACGCCGTAGCCCCGGCCGGCTGGCGACTCGCCGTCCCGCCAGCCGGCCGGGCCGCTGAATCCGGAGCGCCCGCAGGTTTTGGGAGGAGCCAGCGATGCAACTCTCTGTGAAGGGACGGAGCCTGGAGATCACTCCCGCCATCCGCGCATACGCCGAGGAGAAGCTCAGCCGGCTTACCCGGTATCTCGAGAACATCGTCAGCATGCACGTGGTCCTGTCGGTGAACAAGCACCGGCAGATCGCCGAGGTCACCCTGCGCGTGCGGGATCTGACGATCCGGGCCGAGGAGGAGGGCGACGATCTGTACTCCTCGATTGACCTGGTGGTGGAGAAGCTGGAGCGACAGATCCTGCGCTACAAGGAGCGGATCATGGCGCACGCGAATCGGGGCGGGAACCGGGGGGGCCGCGCCGGCGCCGTGACCCCGGCCGGCCAGGAGGAGCCCCGCGTGGTCAAGACCAAGCGCTTCGCGGTCAAACCCGCGGCAGTGGATGAGGCCATCCTGGAGATGAACCTCCTGGGCCATAACTTCTACGTGTTCCGCAACGCCACCACCGAAGAGGTGAACGTGGTCTACCGCCGCCGGGACGGCCACTACGGGCTCATCGAGCCCGAGGCCTGAGCGGAGGGCCGTGCATGGCGAAGGAGGAGGGCGCGTCCAGGACCACGCTCCACGGGGTCCTGACGGACGTCTACGGGATCGGGGTGCTGCTCTTGGGGGAGAGCGGCACCGGCAAGAGCGAGTGCGCCCTAGACCTGGTGACCCGGGGCCACCGGCTGGTGGCGGATGATGTGGTGGAATTGGTCCGGGAGAGCAACGGGATCATCATCGGCCGGGGCCCCGCCCGGATTCGCCACCACATGGAGATCCGGGGCCTGGGGATCATCAATGTCCGAGACCTCTTCGGGGTGGCGGCCATCCGCTACCGCAAGCGCATCGAACTGGTGATCCTGCTGGAGGCCTGGCGTCCCGACGAGGAATACGATCGGCTGGGGGTGGAGGAACAGACCTATTCGATCCTCGGCGTGCCGATCCCCAGGCTGCGGATCCCGGTGTCGGCCGGGAGGAACATCGCCATCCTGGTCGAAGTGGCGGCGCGGAATCATCTCCTCAAATTGATGGGGGTCCACGCGGCGCGCAAGTTCGCCGCGCGTCTCTCGGAGGGCGAGGCGGGCGACGCGGGGATGCCCGCGGACGCCGACCTCCCCCAGCTCAGCCGGGACGACACGGAATGAGGGCGCGCGGGAGGGATGGCGACGGCCGGCCACCCCGAGAAGGAGCCGGTCGCCGGGGCGTCCGGGGGCGCGAGGCTTCGCAATGACGGGAATTGATTTCATCGTCGTCACCGGGATGTCCGGGGCGGGGAAGAGCGCCGCCAGCCGCTGCCTGGAGGATCTGGGATTCTTCTGCATCGACAATCTGCCGGTCACGCTGATCCCCAAGGTCGCGGAGCTCTGCGCCCAGTCCGAGAAGCGGATCGAGCGCGTGGCCCTGGTGGTGGACGCACGCGAGGGGCGGTTTCTGGAGGGCCTCTTCGACATCCTGCTGGATCTCCGCCGGGACGGCCACCTGGTGCGCATCGTGTTCCTGGACGCCAGTGACGAGGCGCTGGTGCGCCGCTTCAGCGAGAGCCGGCGCCCGCATCCGCTGGCGCCCGGCGGATCGGCCTTGGAGGGGATCTGGGCCGAACGGGAGCGGCTGGCGTTCCTCAAGGCCAAGGCGGACCTGGTGATCGACACCTCGAGCTTCACCGTCCACGAGTTCCGGAAGCTCTTGGCCACCTCCTTCCTGGATCTGCCGGCCCCACAGAAGACGGCGCTGTCCCTGGTCTCCTTCGGCTACAAGTATGGGCTCCCGGTGGATGCGGATCTGGTGTTCGACGCCCGCTGCCTGCCGAACCCCTATTTCAGCGATGAGCTGCGGCCGCTCACGGGCAGGGAGCCGCAGGTGATTGGGTACGTCCTGGGGTTCGCCCAGGCCCAGGGGTTCGTGGACCGCATCCAGCAGTTCCTGCGGTTCACGCTCCCCCTGTATGTGCAGGAGGGCAAGGCGTACCTGACCATCGCCGTGGGGTGCACCGGCGGGCGGCACCGGTCGGTGGTCCTGACGGAGGAGCTGGCGCGGCTGCTGCGCGAGGCGGGCCACGAGGTCACCGTGCGCCATCGCGACGTGGACCGGGCCCCTTAGGCGGCGAACTTCTAGGAATTTCAAATTGAGAACCGACAACTGACAACCGGGAAACCGATACCGAAAGACGACCGGTTGTCGGTGGTCAGTTGTCTGCTTTAAATTGACCGCGCCCGGCGAGGGCGGCGCATGGCGGGGGCCGGCCCCTGCAACAGAGGGAACCCATGGTTGGGATCGTCATCGTGACCCATGGGGATCTGGGGACCGAACTCTTGCGGACCGCGCAAGAGATCGTGGGGAAGCTCCCCCGAGTGGAGGCGGTCTCCATCCAGGCCTCGGAGCAGATCGAGAAGGCGCGGAAGAAGATCGAGGCGGTTCTCCAGCGCGTCAACGACGGCAGCGGGGTGCTGATCCTCACCGACCTCTTCGGCGGGACCCCGTCCAATCTGGTGCTCTCGTACCTCGAAGCGGGCCGCCTGGAGGTCGTGACGGGCGTGAATCTCCCGATGTTGATGAAGGTTCCCTCGCTCCGGGACGAGCGGGACCTCCGCGCCCTCGCGGACAAGCTGGCCAAGTATGGCCAGCGCAACATCCTCGTGGCCAGCGAGTTCCTGGCCAAGCAGGGAAAGCCGGCCGCATCCGGGGAGTGATCCCCGGTGCGGGTCCAGGGTCATGCGGCGCCGGTGGGGTCGACACGCATGGGCGGGATTCGGTTCATCCTGGGCATCCACGCGCACCAACCCGTGGGAAACCTCCCCGAGGTCTTCGCGGAAGCATACCGCCGCTCGTATGTTCCCTTCTTCGAGGTCCTGAGCGAGTTCCCGCAATTTCCCTTCGCTCTCCACTACTCGGGCGTCCTGCTGGACTGGCTGGAGGCCACCCATCCCGAGTTCCTGGACCGCCTGGCCGGCTTTGTCGCCGGGGGGCAGGTCGAGCTGCTCGGCGGGGCGTACTACGAGCCGATCCTCGCAGCCATCCCGGACGCCGATAAGGTGGGGCAGATCCGGCGCATGACGTCGTACCTCACCTCCCGCTTCGGGGTCCGCCCCCGGGGGATGTGGCTGGCGGAGCGGGTGTGGGAGCCGCACCTGGCCAAGCCCATCGCCGAGGCCGGGGTGGAGTACGTGATCCTGGACGACAACCAGTTCAGGGCGGCAGGGCTGTCGGATGCCGCTCTCACCGGGTACTTCCTCACCGAGGAGCAGGGGGCCTCGCTGGCGCTCTTTCCCATCAGCCAGCGATTGCGGTACCTGATTCCGTTCCGCGAGCCGGCCGAGACGGTCGCCTACCTCCGCGACCGCGCGGCCCTCGCTCCCGGCGGCGTGGCGGTGATGGCGGATGACGCCGAGAAGTTCGGCGGATGGCCCGGGACCCATGACTGGGTCTACCAGCGGGGCTGGCTCAGGCGCTTCCTCACGGCGCTGCAGGAGAATAGCGACTGGCTGGACATCGGCACCTTCAGCCAGGCCCTGGCAGGGCCGCCCCGGGGACGGATCTACCTGCCCACGACATCGTACACCGAGATGACGGAGTGGGCCCTGCCGTCGGACGCGGGCATCCGGTTCGAGGAGGCCCAGGCCCGGGTGAATGGCCTGCCCTTCGCCGAGGACCTCAGGCCCTTCCTTCGCGGCGGATTCTGGCGCAACTTCCTGACCAAGTACCCGGAGGCCAACACCCTGCACAAGAAGATGCTCCGGGCGAGCCAGCGCGTCCACGCCCTTCCCAAGGGGACGCGCTGGCGGGCCGCGGCCCTGCAGGCGCTGTGGCAGGGCCAGTGCAATGACGCGTACTGGCACGGGGTCTTCGGGGGACTGTACCTGCCGCATTTGCGACACGCCGTCTTCCACCACCTGATCCGCGCGGAACAGGCCGCGGAGGGGGCCGGGCGGGGCGGGGCGGCCGTCCGGATGGAGGCGCTGGACTCCGATGCGGATGGATTCACCGAGGTCCTGGCCTCGACTCCCCACTTGGCGCTGGTGGTGGAGCCGGCTCGGGGCGGCGGGGTCGTCGAGCTGGACGCCCGCGCCAAGGCCTTCAACCTGGGCAACACATTCACGCGGCGGCCCGAGGCCTATCACCGGAAGCTGGCCGCGTCGGTCCGGCGACAGGGGGAGGCGGCGGCCACGATCCACGAAGAGCGCGGGGCGAAGGAGGAGGGGCTGGCCGACCTCCTCCGGTACGACGCCTATCGCCGGGGAAGCTTCCTCGATCACTGGCTGTCACCGACGGCGACCATCGCGGACTTCAGCCGGGAGGGCGTGGACGCCGGGCTGGCCCTGGCTCCCTATGAGTGGCGCGTCCTCCGAGAGGGGCGGACCCCCGTTCTTCACCTCGAGGGCCGGATGGAGCAAGCGGGGGGCTGCCTCCGGGTCCACAAGCGGTTCCAACTGGCTCCCGATGCGCCCCGGCTCACGGTGGAATACCGGCTGGCGACCGACGGGGTCGTCGCGCCTGCGCGATTCGGCGTGGAACTGAACCTGGCCTTTTACATGGGCCCGCCCCCGGACCGGGTCGTCGAGATCAACGGGGAAGGGGCGGCCGACCCTTCGCTCTTCGCCGTGGCCGAGACACCGGGAGTGGGCGAGGTGAGGATCGTGGATGCCTGGCTGGGACTGGCCGCCCGGCTCACGCTGGATCCTCCGGGAAGGCTGTGGCGCTGCCCGGTCCAGACCATCTCGCAGTCCGAGGCGGGCTACGAGCGGGTGGCACAGCAAGTTGCCCTCCTGCCGCACTGGCCCCTGGACGGTGCCGAAGGGGTGCGCGATCTCAGGCTCACCCTCTCCATCGAAAGCTGGGAGGCGGCCGGCGGGTGAAAGGGGCGGCGGTGACACGTGAGATCGTCATCCGGAACCGGCTGGGACTGCACGCGCGGGCGGCCGCGCAATTCGTGAAAACGGCCGGACGCTTCCAGGCCGAGATCACAGTGGAGGCCGGCCGGCAGAAGGTGAACGCGAAGAGCATCATGGGGCTGCTCATGCTGGCGGCGGCCCAGGGGGCAAGCCTCACGCTGCGGGCCACAGGGGAGGACGGGCAGGCCGCCCTGCGGGCGCTGGCGGACCTGGTGGAACGGAGGTTCGGCGAGCGGGAGTAGCCCGGCGCCCCTGCGCACCAATCCGTGGGTGAGGCCGGCCAATGCGAGAGGTGGACTGTGAAGACAGCGCGAATCGTTTCCAACGCGAAGGAGGGGAAGACCATGCGAGACTGGCGTCGGCGGAATGCGGGGATCAGGCCGAAGGGCCGGGCGGCTCTGGGGTGGAGCCTCCGTGCCCTGGCGGTCACGGCGCTTGCACTGACCAGCGTCACAGCGTGGGCGGCGAGCCAGCCCAAGTACGGCGGCGTCCTGAACGCCACCCAGAGCGATCCTCCGCCCAGCCTCAGCATCCACGAGGAGGGCACGGTGGCGGCGGTCTGGCCCATGATGCCCTGCTACAACAACCTCGTCCTCTTCGATCCGCTGAAGAAGGAAGAGAATGAGAGGACCATCGTTGGCGAGTTGGCGGAGAAATGGGCCTGGCGGGAGGGAGGAAAGGCCCTCGTCTTCCACCTGCGGAGCGGGGTCAAGTGGCACGACGGACAGCCGTTCACGTCGAAGGACGTGAAGTACACCTTCGACGTCCTCCGGGAGGCGCCCGGCGCGCCGGCCAAGCTTCGCGTCAATCCCCGGAAGCTCTGGTACGAGAACATTGCGGACATCCAGACGCCGAATCCCGACACGGTGATCTTCCGCCTGAGCCGGCCCCAGCCGTCCCTCCTCCTGATGCTGGCCGCGGGGTATTCCCCGGTGTACCCGGCCCACGTGCCGACGGCGGAACTGCGCACGAAATGCGTCGGCACCGGCCCCTTCAAGTTGAAGGAATTCCGGCCGGGCGAATACATCGACTTCGTCAAGAATCCCGACTACTTCATCAAGGGCCGCCCCTACCTGGACGGGATCCGGTATCTCATCATCAAGGAGCGGGGGACCCGCTATGCGGCCCTCCAGGCGGGTCGAGCTGGACGTCTCCTATCCCCTGGAAATCGCCAAGACGATCGCCGAGAGCGTGAAGAAGGCCGTCCCCAGCCTGGTCATGGTGGAGACCAGCACGAACCTCAACGACAACCTCCTGCTCAATTTCAAGCGACCCATCTTCCAGGACGCCCGGATCCGGCGCGCCATCAACTTGGCCATCGACCGGAAGGGCTACGTCCAGGCGGGTCGCCAGGGCGCCGCGGTGCTGGGGGGCGTGATGCTGCCGAAGCCGTATGGGGTGTGGGGTCTCTCGGAGCAGGAGCTGGTGAAGCTCCCGGGCATGGGCGATCCAGCGAAGAACAAGGCGGAGGCCAAGCAGCTCCTCGCCCAGGCGGGCTATGGCCCGGGTAAGCCGCTCAAGCTGGCGGTGTCCACCCGGGCGAGTTCCTTCTATGTGGACCTGGCCAGCTTCATCATCGACCAGCTCAAGCAGGTGGGGATCGAGGGGAGCCTGGAGCAGGTGGAGATGGGGATCTGGCACGCCAAGCTGACCCGCCGGGACTACGAGATGGCCGTGAACAACACGGGGATGGGTCCCGACGATCCCGACGCGAACCTGTACGAGAACTTCAAGTGCGACTCGCCTCGCAACTACTCCGATTACTGCAGCCACGAGGTGGACCGGCTGATTGACGAGCAGTCCCAGACACTGGATTTTGCCAAGCGGCTCCGGCTGGTCCAGGAACTCGACACGCGGCTGCAGCTCGAGGGGGCGCGGGTCATCCTGGGCTGGGCCAAGGATTACTACCTCATGTGGCCCTACGTGAAGAACCTCGTGCCGCACCAGTCCGCCTACAACTATGGGCGGATGCAGGAAGTGTGGCTGGACAAGTGACTGCGGGTACCACCGGCGGGCCGTGCCCCGATGCGGGGCACGGCCTTCCCGTCTCGGAATCAGGGGGTCGGGAGCGATCACGATGCGGACATTCATTTTCACGCGCCTGCTGATCGCCATCCTGACGCTCCTCGGGATGTCGCTCGTCATCTTCGTCCTCTTGCGGATCGCCCCGGGCGACATTGTGGATATCATCTTCGCCTCGGCCGGCTACGTGGACCCTGCGGCCAAGGCCGAGATCCAAAAGGAACTGGGCCTGGATCAACCCATCACGGTGCAGTACACTCGCTGGCTCCGGGACATCCTGCGGGGCGATCTGGGCAAATCGTACCGCTACGACATCCCGGCATGGCGGGTGGTCCTCCCCCGCATCCCCATCACCGTGGAGCTGGCTGTCCTGGCAATGCTGGTGGCGATCCTCATCGGCGTTCCTGCCGGGATCATCAGCGCCGTCCGCCAGGACCGGTGGATCGACTACGTGATCCGGGTCTTCAGCCTGGCCGGGCTGTCCATGCCCTCCTTCTGGCTCGGCATGGTGATCATCCTGCTCCTGGTCTCACGCCTGGGCTGGATCCCCTCCGTCACCTACATCTCCCCATGGCAGGACCTCAAGGGGAACATCCTCCAGTTCCTCTTCCCGGCCCTGGCCGTGGGGTACCGCAGCTCCGCCCTCATCATGCGGATGACCCGCTCCTCCCTCCTGGAGGTGATGCGCGAGGACTACATTCGCACCGCCTATGCCAAAGGGCAGCGGGAGCGGGTCGTCGTCTGGCGTCACGCGCTGAAGAACGCCTTCCTCCCGGTGATCACCGTCCTGGGCATCGAGTTCGCCTTCCTGATCGGGGGCCTGGTGGTGACCGAGACGGTCTTCAATCTTCCCGGGGTCGCCCGCTTCCTCGTGGAGGCGATCCTCTGGCGGGATTACCCCGTGGTGCAGAACCTGGTCATGTTCATCGCCGTGGTCGTCATCCTCGCCAACTTGGCTGTGGACATGCTTTACGGCTGGCTGGACCCGCGGGTGCGCTATGGCTGATCGCCTAGGGGCCGGGACCGACCAGGGGACGGAGCCACTTCGGGCCCAGGCGGTGCGTCCGGCGACCAGCCGCTGGCGCGCGTGCTGGCGGTTTGTGCGGCAGAAACCCCTGGGAGCGGCCGGAGGGATCCTCGTTGCGGCGATGGTCGTCATCGCGATCTTCGCCGATGTCCTGGCCACGCATGATCCGGTCCGCACCGATCCCGCCAACACCCTGAGCCCCCCGTCATCGGTCAATTGGCTGGGGACCGATTACCTGGGGCGGGACATCTACAGCCGGATCGTTCACGGGGCGCGGGTCTCGCTGATCGTGGGGATCGCCTCCACGATTCTCGGGTCGGCGCTCGGTGGGCTGGTGGGCCTCCTCAGCGGGTACGCGGGCGGCCTCACGGACCTCATCACCCAGCGCGTCATGGACATCATGCAGGGGCTGCCGCTTTTGGTCCTGGCCCTGGTGATGTCGGCGGCCCTCGGCCCCTCGCTGGGCAACGTCATCATCGCCATCTCGGTCCCCATCATTCCGCGCGCCGCTCGCGTCATCCGTTCGAGTGTCCTGGTCATCCGGGAAATGCCGTACGTAGAAGCGGCCCGCGCGCTCGGGCTCGGCCATCGGCGTATCGCCTTCCGGCACATCCTGCCCAACACCATGGGGCCATTCATCGTCCTCGCCACCGCCCAACTGGGCAGCGCCATCCTGGTCGAGGCAGCCCTGTCCTTCCTGGGCTTGGGCGTGCCCGAGCCGTACCCATCCTGGGGGCGAATGCTGTCGTTCTCGGCCGCGGAATACGCGCAGCGAGCCCCCTGGCTTGTCCTGGTCCCGGGCGTAGCTATCAGCCTCGCCGTGTTCGGGTCGAACCTTTTGGGCGACGCGCTGCGCGACGTGTTGGATCCGCGCCTGCGCCAGGCGTGAGGACGGGTGGGGTCTTGCATGGGCGAGTCGGCGTGGCGTCTCCTTCAGGATGGCCCGGGCGATGGCCCGTGGAACATGGCCGTGGACGAGGCCATCGCCCGGGCGGTGGGGGACGGCCTGGCGCCCGCCACGCTGCGCTTCTACGCATGGAGCGCACCCACCGTCTCCCTCGGCTATCTCCAGCGCGCGCCGGGCGGGGTGGATCTTGCGGCATGCCGCGGCCGCGGGATCGGCCTCGTGCGGAGGATCACCGGGGGCCGCGCCGTCCTGCACGCCGACGAACTCACCTACAGCGTCGCCGTGCCCCTCCAGGGACCGTGGCGCTCCCTGTCGGTGCCTGAGGCCTTCGCCCGGATCGCCGGCGGCCTCATCGCCGGTCTCAAGCATCTGGGGCTCACGGCCGGCCTGGGCGAGTCCCGGGTTCTCACCGGGGACGGGTGCCTGAGCGACGCATGCTTCCTCCTTCGCCGCATGCCCGCCATCCTCGTCGACGGACGAAAGCTCATCGGCTCTGCCCAGCGGAGGTGGGATCGGTCCCTGCTGCAGCAGGGCTCTATCCTTCTCGACTTCGATCCTCGCCTGCACCAGAGGATTTTCACGGCCTGGCCGCGCACCGATCCGGCGGCTGGCGTGACCTCCCTGCGCGGGCTCCTGGGGACCCCGCCGGCCATGGGCGAGTTGGTATCCGCCCTGTGCAAGGGGTGGCGCGAGGCTCTCGGCGCCTCGTGGGCCGCCGGGGAGTTGCTTCCTCTCGAGCGGGAAGCGGCGGCGGATCTCACCGGGGCGCGATACGGCAGCCCCTCCTGGACCTTTCAACGGTGGGACGGGGGCCGCGGACTGCCTCGGCGCGAGGCCAAACGCGCTTGACACCCTCCCGGGGGTTTGTTACTCTTAACCGTCAGTTTCCTTCCGAGAACGGGGTCCTCAGCGGATGGCCTTCGACAAGCGTAAAGCGATTCAAAATGCCCTCAGCTACACGCAGCAAGGCAAGTGGGACAGGGCCATCAGCGAATATCTGGCCATCCTCAAGGCCGATCCCCACGATCTGACCGTCTGCAACAACCTCGGCGACCTGTATGCCCGGGCCGGGAAAGCGCCCGAGGCCATCGAGCAGTACCTCAAGCTGGGTGAGCTGTATCGGACCGACGGCCTGTCGGTGAAGGCCATCGCGGTCTACAAGAAAATCATCAAGCTGGATCCCGGCCGGACCGAGGCGCTCCTGGCCTGTGCAGATCTGTACGAGGAGCAAGGCCTCACGGGGGAAGCCAAGATCCAGCTCGTCACGGCGGCGGAGCATTACGCCAAGGCGGGTGAAACTCCCAAGGTCATCGAGATCTATCAGCGCCTAGCAGCTCTGGACCAGGCCAATAGCATGCTGCTGACGAAGCTCGCCGACCTCTTGCGCAAGGAGGGGAGGCGGGAGGAAGCGGCGGCCCAATACGAACTGGCTGCGCAGGCGGCCGAGGCAGCGGGGCAGGCGGCCGAGAGCAAGCGCCTCCTGGCAAAGATGCGCGAGCTTGCGCCCGAATCCCCCCAGGCCCACCTGGCCCTGGGGGAGCAGCTCCTGCGCGAGGGGAGGCATGCCGAGGCCGTAGATGCACTGCTCAAGGCCACGGCCAGCGATCGCACGAACGCTCAGGCCTGGTGCCAACTGGGGGAGGCTTATGTCGGATTGGGGCAGGCCTTGGAAGCGATCGCGGCCCTGGAGCAGGCGGTGGCACTGGGGCTGCCGGAGGACGCGGTGCGGCGTCCCCTGGCCAAGGCCCTGATCCTGGAGGGTCGCACGGACGAGGGGCTCACCCTCTGCCAGAAGCTCACCGAGGACGCGCTGGCCCGGGACAACCCCGACGAGGCCATCGCCTTCTGCCATGAAATCGTGGCCCAGGCGCCGAACCCGGCGCCCATCCACGCCCATCTGGTCAAGCTGCTGCAAGACCTCGGGCGGGACGAGGAGGCGCGGGCGGCCACTTGGGCACTGGCCGCGGCGTACGAAGCCTGCGGTGAGACCCTGGAGGCCGTTCACGTCTATCACCAACTGCTGGAGCGCGATCCGTCGGACGCGGAGGCGAAGGCGCGGCTGGAGGTGCTGGAGGGCCCGCCGGCGCCGTCCGTGGAAGAAGAGGCGCTCGCGGTGCCAGAGCCGGAGGCGGCCCCGGGACTAGAGGCGGAGTCGCTCGTCCTGGAGGAGGCGGCGCCACTGGAAGTCGAGCTGACGCCAACGGAGATCGCGGCGACGGAGCCAGTGCCAACGGAGTTGGCGCCAACAGAGCTGCCACCAACGGAGTCGGTACCAACTCCGTTGGCGCCGGAAGAGCCGCCGGCCCTCGAGTTGCCGCCGGATGATGCCCTGACGCTGGGGGACGCGACGGGGCTCGGGCCTGAGGCGCGCCCCACCCAGGTCTTCGACCTGGACGAGTCCGGGGAGCTTGCCGGGATCCGGTACCTCTCCCAGGAGCCGCAGGGCATCGCCCTGGAAGGCTTGGCGGGATTCGGGGGCCTCGGGATTGAGTTACCCGGAGAGAGTCCGGGGGAAGGCATCTCGGCCCTGGAGGTTCTCGGGGAAGAGGAGGAAGTGTCGGGCGAGGTGGCCGAACTGCTCGCCGAGGCGGAGGTTTACCTGAAGTATGGGCTGACCGAAAAGGCGCGCGAGCGGCTCGTCGAGGCGGTCCGGCTCGTGCCGCAGAACCTGACGGCCCACCGACAGTTGAGGGTGCTGTATCTGGAGCGGCCCCAGGTGGAGGAGGCCTGCGGGGAGATCCTGGCCATCGCCCGGATCCTGCGGGAGCGCGGCCAGCTGGGGGCGGCGCAGCGCGAACTGCAGGAGGGGCTGAGGTTCGCTCCGGGGAGCACGGCGCTCCAAGGGATGCTGGCCGAGGTGGCCGGGGCCTCCCGGTCAGTCGAGGCCGCCCCTGCCAAGCCGCCCGCGGAACCGCGCTTCGAGTTCCGCGAGGATCTGGCGGCGCAAGCTGAACAGCCCCAGGATATCGAGGTGGTCTCCGTCCCGGCAGGGGACGAGGGACCTGCTGAGCCCGCCCCGCCGGAGATGGCGCCATCAGAGGTGGCACCGGTCATCGAGCTGCCGGACCTCGGCGGGGATGCGGCAGCGCTCGAGGAGGAGATTCCCGTCGAGCTTCGATCCCTCCTGGAGGAGGCGGGCGAGGAACCCGGCTTGGTCCTCGAGGCGCCCGAACCCGACGCGGACCAGGCGATGGCGGACGATCTAGCCGAGGCGGACTTTTACCTCTCGCAGGGCATGGTGGAAGAGGCGCGTGCCGTTCACCGACGCATGCGCGCGCGGGATGCGAACCACCCGGCTGTGGTGCAGCTGGACGGCCGGCTCGAGCCGTCTGCGCCCGTCGAGGCGCCCGAGGCGGAGGAGACGGCTCCACTCGCCGGGGTCGTGGAAGAGGCGGCGCCGCAGGCGCAGGCGGAGCTTCCTCCGGATGTCATGGACTTCCTGCCGGAGACGCTGCCCGAGACCGTTCCGCCGCCCGAACCACGCGTGGCGGCTGCGCCCGCACCGGCGACCCCGCAAGCGCCTCGCGAGGCGGCACGGACGATCCCGGAGCGGGTGGCGCCGCCGCCTCCGCCAAGGACCCCCCCGACCCAGCCACCCATTCCAGACATTGGCGCACCCAGGTTTTCCGTCATGCAGGGGGGCGGAGAAGCGGGCGCCGATGGCTTCGTCAACCTGGGCGCCGAACTGGAAAAGGAGCTGGCGGCCGAGGATCGCGGCGCGCCGGCCGATAGCGGCGCGCCGCTGGTGGAGGACCTCATCCGGGAATTCCAGAAGGGGGTTCGAGAGCACCTGGACGAGAAGGACTTCGAGACACACTACAACTTGGGCATCGCGTACAAGGAGATGGAGCTGTACGACGAGGCGATCCAGGAATTCCGCCTGGCGGCTCGCGATCCGGAGCGGGCCCTCCCGTGCGCCGACCTCCTGGGATTGTGCTTCCTGGCCAAGGGCGACCTCGACGCGGCGATCCAGGAGCTCCGCGCCGGCCTGGAAGTCCGGGGGCATCCGCGCGAGTCCTATTATGCCCTGCGGTATGATTTGGGAGTGGCGTACGAGGCGCACGGGGATCTGCAACGCGCGCTGGAATGCTTCGAGGCCCTGCAGGCGGACGACGAACGGTTCCGGGACGCCTCGGCCCGGGCGAAGGATCTTCGCGAGCGTCTCCGGCGCTCGCAGGTGGCGTCCCTCGTTACCTCGCCGGCCCCGACGGAGGAGCCCCCCAAGCGCGCCAAGAGCAAGAAGAAGATTTCCTTCATTTGACGCCGTGCCGTCATCAGGACCGAGTCGACCATGAGCTACGAGCAGTTCTACCAGCTCCGCGAGCAGCCCTTCTCCAATACCCCGGATCCCCGCTTCTTCTACGAGGTGGAGCAGCACGCCGAGGTGCTGGCCAGGCTCATGCATGCGGTCAACACGATGAAGGGCCTGGCGGTGGTGATCGGGGACGTGGGGACCGGGAAGACGACGCTGGCCCGACATATGCTGGACCAACTGGACGACACCGAGTACGAGTCGGCACTCCTGGTGATCATCCACTCGGCCATCACGTCCGAGTGGCTCCTGCGCAAGATCGCGTCCCAGATCGGCGTGGACCAGGTGGCCGAGGACAAGGTCAGCATCCTGTCCCAAATCTACCAGCGCCTGGTGGAGCTGCATCAGACCGGCCGGAAGGCGGTCGTCCTGATCGACGAAGCCAACATGCTGCAGCAGCAGGAGCTGATGGAGGAGCTGCGGGGCTTCCTGAATCTTGAGGTGCCGGGAAGCAAGCTGATCACCTTCATCCTGTTCGGGCTGCCGAACCTGGAGGCCAACCTGGCGCTGGACGCGCCGCTGGTACAACGGGTCGCGGTGAAGTGCCGCCTGACCTCGCTCAAGCCCGAGGCGACCAAGGCCTACATCCGCCATCGCCTCAAAGTCGCTGGGGCGACTCGAGAGCTCTTCTCGGACGAGGTCCTCAGCCAGATTGCCATCGAATCCCAGGGCATCCCCCGCCTCATCAACACCATCGGCGACAATGTCCTGCTGGAGGGCTATCTGCTGAAGCGTGAGAAGATCGACATGCAACTGGTGAAGGACGTAGCGCGGGATTTGGGGTTGAGCGCGTAGGCGGGCCGCGAGGGTGGCGTGAATCTTCCGAATGCCCTGAGCCTGGTCCGGATCTTCCTGGTTCCGGTCTTGGTGGTGTTCCTGATCGTGGTGCCGCGGCCGTACAACCTGTCGGCCGCGGCGGTGTTTCTGGCGGCGGTCCTGACCGACTGGCTCGACGGCCGCATTGCGCGGAGCACGCGCCAGGTCACGACCCTGGGGAAGCTCCTGGATCCGGTGGCGGACAAGCTCCTCATCTCTGCCAGCCTGATCTCCCTGGTGCAGGTCAACCGGGTGGACGCATGGATGGTCGTACTCATCGTGTGCCGCGACCTGGCGATCACAGGTCTGCGGGGGATTGCGGCCTCCCAGAGCGTGATCATCCAGGCCAGCGACTTCGGCAAGGTGACCATGATCGCCGAGGTGATCGCTGTGGCGCTCCTGATCATAAACTATCCCGCCGTCGCTGCACCCCTGGGAAAGGCTGCACTGGGGGTGGCCATCATGCTTTCTCTGGCATCGGGCGTGGTCTACTTCCGCAAGTTCTGGCGCTGCATCGACCTCGCCAAGTAATGCACGGCAATCAGGCAACCAGGCGCTCCGGCAATTTGGCAATCGGGCGACTTGGCAATCCGGAAAGACGAAGGTCCCAAATCGCCAGATTGCCCAATGGCCGGCCTGCCGGCATCGGCTGGGCGACGTCGTGATTCGGGATGCGGCCTTGGTGGTGGTGGCGTACCTGTTGGGTTCGATCCCCTTCGGCGTGCTGGTCGCGCGGGCGCGGGGCGGGGTGGACCTTCGGCGGGTGGGGAGCGGGAACATTGGCGCCACCAACGTGCTGCGCACCGTGGGCAGGGGCGCAGCTGGCCTGACCCTGCTGGGGGACATCGGGAAGGGGGCCCTGGCCGTCGGGCTCGGACGCCTCTCCGGCGCCTCCCCGACGGTGGTGGCCATGATCGCGCTGGCCGCCGTGGGCGGGCACCTGCTGCCCGCCTTCGCCGGGTTTCGGGGCGGCAAGGGGGTGGCGACGACGCTGGGCGTGATTTTGGCGGCCATGCCGGCCGTGGGTGGCCTGCTCCTCTTGATCTGGCTGGCGGCGGCGGCCGTGGGGCGGTACTCTTCTCTCGCCGCCCTGGTAGCCTCGGCGGCACTGCCGGTCCTGGCGTGGTTGCTGGATGGTCGCCCCCCCATGGTGGCGCTGGGCATCACCCTGTTCCTCGTCGTGCTCGTGCGGCACCGAGAGAACATCGTCCGCCTGTGGGAAGGGACGGAGGGGAAGATCGGTCAACGGGCGAAAACGTCGAATGGTCAAATAGTCAAGTAGTCGATTAGCCAATCGTCGATCTCTTCTCACGAATTGACTACTCGACCAATTGACCAATTGACGAATTGACACAGGGCGCGGGATGGCTCTCATCGTCCAGAAGTACGGAGGCACGTCGGTCGGCGACGTGGATCGCATCAAGAACGTGGCCCGCCGGGTCACCGAGACCCACGCGGCGGGGCACGACGTGCTGGTCGTCGTTTCGGCCATGGCCGGCGAGACGGACCGGCTGATCGGCCTGGCCCACCGGGTCGCCGAGCGTCCCAACGAGCGCGAGCTGGACAAGATCCTGGCCACCGGCGAGCAGGTCAGCATCGGCCTTCTGTCGCTGGCCATCCAGGCGCTGGGGTATCGCGCGCGGAGCTTCACCGGCGGCCAGGTGCGCATCCAGACCGACGACGTCCACACCAAGGCGCGGATCGTCAGCATCGACGCCGAGCGCGTCCGCCAGGCCCTGGCCGAGGGCGAGATCGCCATCGTGGCCGGCTTCCAGGGGATGAGCGCCGAGGACGAGATCACGACCCTGGGCCGGGGCGGCTCGGATCTCACGGCGGTGGCCATGGCCGCGGCGGTGTCGGCCGACGTGTGCGAGATCTACACCGACGTGGACGGGGTGTACACCGCGGACCCCAACATCGTGCCCGAGGCCCGGAAGCTCGCCCGCATCTCCTACGACGAGATGCTGGAGATGGCCAGCTTGGGCGCCAAGGTGCTGCAGACGCGATCGGTGGAGTACGCCAAGAACTACGGGGTGCCGGTCCACGTGCGCTCCAGCTTCAATTACAATCCCGGGACGATGGTGGTGAAGGAGGATGCGGCCATGGAGAAAGTGGTGGTCTCGGGCATCGCCTATAACAAGCAAGAGGCCAAGATCACCGTGACCAGGGTGGCGGATCGTCCCGGGATCGCGGCGGCGCTGTTCGGGCGCGTGGCCGAGGCCAACATTGTGGTGGACATGATCGTCCAGAACATCAGCCAGGACGGATCCACCGACATCTCCTTCACCGTCCCCAAGGCGGATTACGCCAAGACCATGGACATCGTCCGGGCCGTTGCCACGAAGATCGGGGCGGATAAGGTGAGCGGCGACGACAAGATCGCCAAGGTCTCCATCGTGGGCGTGGGGATGCGGACCCACTCGGGCGTGGCCGCCCGGATGTTCGAGACCCTGGGGAAGGAGAAGATCAACATCATGATGATCAGCACGTCGGAGATCAAGGTCTCCTGCGTGATCGAAGGCAAGTACGCGGAGCTGGCCGTGCGCGTGCTGCACGAGACCTTCGGCCTGGGCGAGCAGGCCGTGACGGAAGAGGCGAAGTGATCCAGGAGTTCTCTCCGGCCCGGCGGACCCGGCCATGCGCCCCGGCGGATGCCCACGGATTGGCGGTCCTGCTCCTGGCGATCCTCCTGGCCGCGGCCACGGCGCTCCCTCGGCTCGGAACGGGCGGGCCGGCTTTTCCACCGCCAGCCGGTCCCCAAATGGTCGAGCGGTCCGCCCCCGCGGCGGCCCCCTCCCTAGCCTTCCCCCTCAATATCAACGCGGCCAGCGCGGAGGCCCTGCAGTCCCTGCCCGGCATCGGCCCGGCCCTGGCGGCACGGATCGTGGCGGATCGGGAGGCCCGCGGGCCGTTCCGGACCCCGGAGGATCTGCTTCGCGTGCCGGGCATCGGGCCGAAGCGGTGGGAGCAGATCCGCCCCCTGGTGCGTCTGGCGGAGGAGCCATGACCTACCAGGTCAGGCTGGAGATGTTCGAGGGGCCGCTGGACCTGCTCCTCCATCTCATCCGGGAGCACCAGCTCAACATCCTGGACATCCCTATCGCCCGGATCACCGAGGAGTATCTCCGGTATCTCGCGCTGATGCAGGAGCTGGACCTGGACGTGGCCGGCGAGTTCCTGCTCATGGCGGCGACCCTGATTCACATCAAGTCCAAGATGCTCTTGCCGCCGGACGAGGCGGCCGAGGGGGAGGGGGAAGAGGAGGGGGACCCCCGCGCGGAGCTGGTGGATCGCCTCCTGGAATACAAGAAGTACAAGGAGGCCGCCCAGACGCTCTCCGTGCTGGAGGCGGAGCAGGTCCTGCTCCACCGGCGGGGGGCCCCGGCCATGGAGCTCGAGGTGGAGGGGCCGCTCGTCGTCTCGCTGTTCGAACTGCTGCGAGCGTTCCGGGACGTCGTCCGACGGGCGGACGTGTCGGCGCCGCTGGAGATCACCCCCGAGGAACTGAACGTCGGCCAGCGCATCGTGGCCCTGCTGGATCTTCTGGCGGCCGAGAGCCCGGTCGAGTTCACCAACCTCTTCGCTGGCAATCTGCGACGTGCGGAGATCATCGTGACCTTCCTGGCGCTCCTGGAGCTTCTGCGGCGGCGCCTGGCCAGTGCACGCCAGGCCGAGCCCATGGGGCCCATCATGATCTACCGGGGCGTCGAGTACCTGGACGAACAACCGGCCGGGAAGCGAGAAGGCGTGGACGCTGGGATCACCCAGAGGGTAGCCGGAAGCGGGGAGGCGGGAACCTCCTAGCGTCCTGGCTCCCCGCCTCCTCGCTCGCGACGGCGGAGGTCAGCGGCGTGAGCGCGGAACTGGATCGGCGAGGCGTTGTGGAGGCTCTCCTCTTCGTGGCGGAGGAACCACTGCCCCTGGACAGGCTCCAGGAAGCCCTGGGGGACGAGGATCCGGCGGCGACCGAGGCCACGATTCGCGAGCTGGCAGAGCGGCTGGAAGAGGAGGGGCGCGGGCTCATGGTGCAGGAGGTGGCGGGCGGGTTCCGTCTCGCCACGCGACCCGAGGCGCATCCGTGGATCCAGCGGTTGCAGCAGGTCAAGCCCGCGAAGCTCAGCCGGCCGGCACTGGAGACCCTGGCGATCATCGCCTACAAACAGCCCATCACGCGGGCGGAGATCGAGGCGATCCGCGGGGTGGCGGTGGAGGGGGTGATGCGCACGCTCCTGGAGCGCGGCCTCACCCGGATGCTGGGGCGGAAGGCCGAGGCGGGGCGGCCCATCCTCTACGGGACGAGCGCCGGCTTCTTGGAGCATTTCGGGTTCAAAGACCTGGGGGATCTGCCCAGCCTCAAGGAGATTGATGAACTCATCGGCCCCTCGGGGGCGGAATCCCCGAGCCCGAACAGCGGCGCCGCGGCCGAGGCCTCTCCGGCCGCGCCGCCCCCCACGGGGACCGGGACCGGCGATCCGGCGGACGCCCCCGAAGCCACCTGAGCGTTTCCCGGATCGAGGGCGTGTCTCGCCGGGCGGGCGCGAGGATCGGGGTCCCGTCCGCCCCGACGGCGTCCGGACGGTTCCCCCGCCCGCGCCACCTGATCGGGGAGAGCGCCTGCAGAAGTTCCTGGCTCGGGCGGGCATCGCGTCCCGGCGGCACTGCGAGGCGCTCATCGAGGCGGGACGCGTCCAGGTGAACGGGCAGGTGGTGCGGACGCTCGGCACCCGGGTGCGGCCTGGACGGGATCGCATCCAGCTGGACGGGGAAGCGGTCCGCGCCGAGAGGCGGGTCACCATCCTCCTGCACAAGCCGGCCGGCTACATCACCTCCCGGTCCGATCCCCAGGGCCGCCCCGTCGTCACCTCCCTCGTGGCGGAGGCGGGCCTGCCGCGCCTGTTCCCCGTCGGGCGCCTGGACTGGGACACGGAGGGTCTGCTCCTCCTCACCAATGACGGTACCTTGGCGAATGCCCTGACCCATCCCCGGTACGCGGTGCGGAAGGTCTATCACGCCAAGCTCAAGGGGCATCCCACTGCGGAGAGCCTGGCGCGCCTCACGCGCGGGGTCATCTGCGAGGGCGAGTTGCTGAGGGCGCTGGCGGTGGAAGCGCTCCATCCGACCCGGCAGAACACCTGGATCGCCATCACGCTCGAGCAGGGACGCTTCCGCCAGGTCCGGCGGATGTGCGAGGCCATCGGACACCCCGTCCTGAGGCTCACCCGAGTGGCCTTGGGGCCGCTCAGGCTCGGCTCGCTCCCCCGGGGGCAGTGGCGCGCGCTCTCGCCGGCCGAACTGCAAGGCCTGTATGCGCTCGTGCCCACTCGGGATTCGTCCGGGGGGCGGATCTGACGGGACGGGGGGTTTCGGGCCGGAGGGATGGGGGTCCAGAAAGCCCTTGATCGGTCCGGGGCGCCCGGCTATCATGCCGTGATCCCGAACACGAAGGGGGAGGCGGTGCGCATCTTAGACCTGCGCAAGGCGATCGACGAAATCGATTCCCAGATCCTGCGGCTGCTCAATCGCCGGGCGGAGCTGGCGCTCGAGGTCGGCCGCATCAAGACAGAGCAGAGCCTGGACTACCACGCCCCCCAGCGCGAGGAAGAGATCTACGCCCGCCTGGCCGCGGAGAACGCAGGCCCGTTTCCCTCCCAGGCGGTCCGGCCGGTCTTTCGCGAGGTGATCTCCGCCTGCCTTTCGCTGGAGCATTCCCTCCGCGTGGCGTACCTGGGGCCCCGGGCGACCTTTTCCCACCTGGCCGCCATGGAGCGGTTCGGGCTCTCGGCCCAGTTCCTGGCCATGCGCAGCATCGGCGAGGTCTTCGCCGAGGTGGAGAAGGGCAATGCCGACTACGGCGTGGTCCCGGTGGAGAACTCCACCGAGGGGGTCGTGAGCCACACGCTGGATCTGTTCCTGGATTCGAGCCTGCTGATCTGCGGCGAGGTGGTGGTGGAGGCGGCGCTCCATCTGCTGGGCAAGGCCTCCAGCCTCGCCGATGTCCGCCAGATCTACTCCCATCCCCACGCCATCGCGGCGGCGCGGAAGTGGCTGGAGACCAACTCCCAGCACATCCCGGTGGTGGAGACGAGCAGCACCGCGGCCGCGGCCGAGATCGCCACCTCGGAGCCTGGGGCGGCGGCCATCGCCTCGGAGCTGGCGGCCGGCCTGTACGGCCTCACGATCCTCCAGCGGCGGATCGAGGATCTTCCCAACAACATGACCCGGTTTCTGGTCATCGGACACAAGGCCTCGCCCCCCTCGGCCACCGACAAGACGTCCATCCTCTTCTCCATCAAGGACCGGGTGGGGGCGCTCTACCGGATGCTGCAGCCGTTCGCGGAGCACCAGATCAACCTGACCAAGATCGAGTCTCGCCCATCGAAGAAACAAGTCTGGGAATATGTCTTCTACGTGGACCTCGAGGGCCACGCCAGCGAGCCGCGCATCCAGCGTGCCCTGGAGACTCTCCGGGATGAGTGCATCTTCCTGAAGGTGCTGGGCTCGTACCCCAAGGCCCGCTTGCGCAAGGAGGTCTAGGGTGACCCGGTTCGCCCCCCCCATGGAGGTGTCGCGTTGACCCGCTCGCTGGAGGATCTCGCCTCCCCGTACCTCCGCGGCCTCATCCCATACTCCCCCGGCAAGCCAATCGACGAGGTGGAACGCGAGCTCGGGATTCGCGAGTCCGTGAAGCTCGCGTCCAATGAGAATCCCCTGGGCCCCTCGCCCTTGGCGCTGGCCGCCCTGCGGGAGGCCCTGCCCGAGGTGCATCGCTACCCCGACGGCAGCGGCTATCGCCTGTCCCAGGCGTTGGCGAGGCACTGGGACGTCTCGCCGGACATGGTGATCCTGGGGAACGGGTCCAACGAACTCCTGGAGCTCGCCGGCCGGTGCTTCCTCGTGCCGGGGGACGAGGCCGTGTACGCGCGGCAGGCCTTCGTCGTCTACGACATGGTGGCCCAGGTGACGGGGGCCACCAAGGCGGCCGTCCCCCTCAGGGATTTTACCCATGACCTGCCGGCCATGCGCGCCGCCATCTCTCCCCGGACGAAGCTGGTGTTCCTCGCGAACCCCAACAACCCGACGGGGACGGCCGTGCCGCCCCGGCTCCTGGAGGATTTCATTGTTGCGGCGCCGCCCGAGGTCCTGGTGATCGTGGACGAGGCGTACTACGAGTACCTGCCTCCCGACCTCGCCCCGGACACCTTGCGGTTCGTGCGGGCGGGCCGGCTGGTCCTGGTGCTGCGGACGTTCTCCAAGATCTATGGCCTGGCGGGCTTGCGCATCGGCTACGGGATCGGGCCTGCGCCGCTCATCGCGCTGCTCAACCGGGGCCGCCAGCCGTTCAACACCAACAGCCTGGCCCAGGCGGCGGCGACGGCCGCCCTGGGCGACTCGCAGCACGTGCGGAGCACCCGGGCGATCACCGAAGCTGGTCGCAAGTACCTCACGGAGCAGTGCCGGTCCCTGGGCTTCTCCGTGGTGCCGAGCGTGGCCAACTTCCTGCTCGTGGATGTCGGTCGGCCGGGACCGGCGACGGCGGACGCGCTGCTCCGGCACGGGGTCATCGTGCGCCCCATGGCCGGGTACGGCTTCCCCACGCACCTCAGGATCAGCATCGGGACGCCGCCCGAAAATGAACGCTGCATCGCCGCGCTGAAAGCCGTGTTGGGGAGATGAGAGCGGAGCGCCAGCTGATGGCTCATAGCTCATGGCATATCGTTCTTGCCATGAGCCATCAGCTATGAGCCATGAGCCTGTGAGGAATTCGGAATGATCATCGTGCTGCGGGCGCATGCCACGGAAGAAGAGATTGCCCAAGTCTGCCGGCGGATCGAGGGTCTCGGCTTGACACCCCACCTCTCGCGCGGGGTGGAGCGGACGATCATCGGCGCCATCGGGGACGAGCGCATCCTCCTCGACAAGGGTATCGAGGCGCTCCCCATGGTCGAGAAGGTCCTCCCCGTCCTCAAGCCTTACAAGCTGGCGAGCCGCGACTTTCACCCGGAGAACACCGTGGTCACGGTGGGCGGCGTGCGGGTCGGCGACCGCCGGCTGGCTGTGATCGCCGGCCCGTGCTCGGTGGAGAGCCGCGAGATGCTCCTCAGCGTGGCCAGGGATGTCCAGGCGGCCGGCGCGCAGCTCCTGCGGGGGGGCGCCTTCAAGCCGCGGACGTCGCCCTACGCGTTCCAAGGGCTGGGAGAGGAGGCCCTGCGCTATCTCGCTGAAGCGAGACGGGAGACGGGGATGCCCGTCGTGACCGAACTCATGGACCCGCGCGAAGCAATGCTGGTCCTCAAGTACGCCGACGTGGTCCAGGTGGGGGCCCGCAACATGCAGAACTTCCGCCTGCTGAAGGAGCTGGGGATGCAGAAGACCCCGGTGCTCCTGAAGCGGGGGATGAGCTCGACCATCCGCGAGCTGCTCATGTCGGCCGAGTACATCATGTCGGAAGGCAACTACAACGTGATCCTGTGCGAGCGGGGCATCCGCACCTTCGAGGACGCCACGCGGAACACGCTGGACCTGTCGGCGATCCCGGTCCTGAAGCAGCTGACGCACCTGCCCGTCCTCGTGGATCCCAGCCACGGCACGGGGAAGTGGGACCTGGTGGCGCCCATGACGCTGGCCGCCGTGGCGGCCGGGGCGGACGGGGTGATGGTGGAGGTGCACCCCCGGCCGGAGGAGGCGCTCTCCGATGGCCCGCAGGCGCTTTTGCCGTCGCGGTTCCAGCGGATGATGGACGACCTCAAGCGAGTGGCGGAGGCAGTGGGTCGGACGCTGTGAGCAAGGGCGTTCGATGGTTCGACGGTTCGGCTGTTCAGCGGTTCTTGACGATATGAACATTCCGCATTCCGCATCCCGCATTCCGCATTCGGCGACGCCGTTGTTCCCCGAGATGGCCGTCGTGGGCGTGGGCCTCATCGGCGGCAGTCTGGCCCTGGCGGCGAGAAAGGCGGGCCTGGTCGAGACGGTGACGGGGGTGGATGCGGATCCCATCCACCGCGAGGTGGCCCTCGCCACGGGGATGGTGGATCGGGCCGCGGCGGAGCTGACCGCGGATCTTTCTCGCGCCGGCCTCGTGGTCCTGGCCGTGCCGGTGGCCGAGATCGTGGCCCTGCTGCCGGAGGTGGCCCGTCACGTGAAGGACGGCTGCCTGGTCACCGACGTCGGGAGCGTGAAGGGCCCGATCCTCGCCGCGGGGGACACCGCCTTTCCCGACGGCCGGTTCGTGGCCGGCCATCCCATCGCGGGGCAGGAGCGGTCCGGGCCGGCGGCGGCGCGCCCGGACCTCTTCGAGGGGGCGAACTGGATCGTGACGCCGAGTGCCTTGACGAACGCGAACACCGTGGAGCGCGTCTCCGCCCTCTGGCGCGGGGTGGGCTCGACGATCGTCACCATGGAGGCCGACTGGCACGACGAGGTCTTCGCGGCCGTGAGTCACCTCCCGCACCTCGTGGCCTACGCCCTGATGGATGCCGTCCTGGGATTGCCCCTGGGCGAAGAGCGGCTGCAGTTCGCGGCCGGGGGGCTCCGCGATTTCACGCGGGTGGCCGCCAGCCATCCGTTGATGTGGCGGGACATTTTCCTCATGAACCGCGACCCGATCCTTCGCGCGCTGGCCGCATACCGCGGGGTCCTGGCGGCGCTGGAGGGGGCCATCCGCGACGGGGATAGCGAGGCCCTGACCGCGCGGCTGGCGCGGGCCCGAGTGGCCCGGGAGGAGATCACCCATCGCCCGTGACACGCTGATTCGTCGTGAGCCAGAAGTGGCCGTCCTGGTGGGCGTCTGCCGGCACCCGCAGGCGCGCTGGGAGGCCGAGGACTCGCTGGCCGAGCTGGAACAGCTCGCCCGGTCGGCCGGGGCGCGCGTGGTGGATGCCGTCCTCCAAGAGCGGGATCGACTCGACCCTCGGTATCTCATCGGGAAAGGCAAGGCGCTGGAAATCCGCCAGCGCTGCGCGGGCGCAGACCTGGTCATCCTGGACGAGGAGCTGTCCGGATCACAGCAGCGCAATCTGGAGGAGCTGCTGGGCAAGCGGGTGGTGGACCGGACCGGGCTCATCCTGGACATCTTCGCCCAGCGGGCCCAGAGCCGGGAGGGGAAGCTTCAGGTGGAGCTGGCGCAGCTCGACTACCTCCTCCCCCGATTGGCCGGCGCCTGGACGCACCTCGAGCGATTGGGCGGCGGCATCGGCACCCGGGGGCCGGGCGAGACCCAGCTCGAGTCGGACCGGCGGCGGATCCGGACCCGCATGGCCAAGGTCCGCCGCGACCTGGAGCAGGTGCGGCGGCACCGCGCGCTCCTGCGGCGGCCGCGGCGGAAGGTCCCGTTTCCCATCCTGGCTCTGGTCGGGTACACCAATGCGGGGAAGTCCTCGATCCTGAATGCGCTGACCCACGCCGGGGTGGTGGTGCAGGATCAGTTGTTCGCCACGCTGGACCCGACGCTTCGTCGCCTCGCGCTGCCCGACGACCGGGTGGCGCTTCTCTCGGACACCGTGGGTTTCATCCGCAAGCTCCCGCACCAGCTCGTGGCGGCATTCCAGGCCACGCTGGAGGAGATCCAGGAAGCGACCGTCCTGCTCCATGTGGTGGACATCAGTCACCCGCACGCGGAGGCGCAGCAGGCGGCCGTGGAGTCCGTGCTGGGAGAGCTGGGGCTGGCGGATCGGCCCACCATCCTGGTGTTCAACAAGATCGACCGCCTCGGGCGGTCACCCTTCGCGTGGCACCCGGGCAGCGGCCGCGTCGCCATCTCGGCGAAGACGGGGGCCGGACTTCACGAGCTGCGCCAGGAGATCGTGAACTGTCTGAACAGGAACGCCGCTCCGGGAGGAGCGATTGCCCGCGAGGCCGCCGAGGCCACCGCGTGAGCATGATTGAGGCCGTATGCTGACCCTGGCGAATCGCCTGACGATCCTGCGCATCCTGATGACGCCGGTCATCACGGTCCTACTCCTGTACCGGCAGATGGCCGCCGCATTGGCGCTGTTCCTGCTGGCCGGGATCACCGATGGCCTGGACGGGCTGGTGGCCCGCTGGCGGGGGCAGAAGACGACGCTGGGCATGGTGCTGGACCCGCTGGCGGATAAACTGCTGCTCACCTCCACGGTCGTCACGCTCACGATCCTCAAGGAGCTGCCGCGCTGGTTCACGATCATCCTCGTGAGCCGTGACGTCCTGCTGATCGGCGGCTCCGTCATCCTGTACATGTTTCTGGGCAAGATCAGTACGCCCCCGTCATGGCTGGGGAAGGCCACGACCGGCTTCCAACTGGTCACGGTCCTGTCTGCCATGCTGGACAACTTCATTCCGGGGCTCAAGCCCGCCCTCCTTCCTCTGACCCTGATCACGCTGATCCTCACGATCACCTCCGGTTTGGACTACATCTACCGGGGGGCGCGCCTCCTGAACGACCAGTGACGGCGGGGCCGGCGCGCCGGGCGTGGGGGTGGCGGTCCCATCCGCGTCCCGTTGTGTCCCCGCGGAGAGGCGCCGGACGCAGGAGGAAATGCGGGAGCCCACGTGACGACGAAGCTGCTCACCATTCATGGCGTCGAGCCCGGCAGTCCCGCCGCGAAGGCGGGAGTGGCGGCGGGTTCTCTCCTTGTGAGCGTCAACGGCCGCGCCGTGCAGGACCCCCTCGACCTTCGGTTCGCGGAGACGGCCACGCGGGTGGAGCTTGTCTGGCGCGACGGACACGGAGCAGAGCACCGGGCCCGCCTGGAAAAGCGGGAGGACCTGCCCCTGGGTCTCGAGGTGGATCCGCTGAAGATGCGGGCCTGCAACAACCGATGCGCCTTCTGCTTCGCCCACCAGAACGGACGGGGGATGCGCCGCGCGCTTTACTTCAAGGACGACGACTACCGCTTCTCCTTCCTGAACGGCAATTTCGCCACTCTGACCAACCTCAGCCGGACGGACATGGACCGCATCTTGGAGCAGCGGCTCAGCCCGCTCTACATCTCGGTCCACGCCACCGACTGGGCGCTCCGCAACCGGATCCTGGGGAACCCGAAGGCCCCGAACATCCTGGAGCAGATCGCCGCCTTCGCCGCCGGGCGCATCCACATGCACACTCAGGTGGTCCTGTGCCCGGGCATCAATGACGGGGAACATCTGGCCAAAAGCCTGGAAGACTTGGCGCGGTTTCACCCGTTCGTCGAGACCGTGGCCCTCGTCCCCGTGGGGCTCACCCGGTACTGCGAGAAGCTGCCGGTCCTGAAGTCCCCGGACCCGGAGTATGCGCGGTCGCTGCTGAAGTGGGCCGAGGCCTGGCGCCGTCGTTTCCTGAAGGAGTTGGGGACGCGGTTCGCTTTCCCCTCGGACGAGTTCTATCTCCTGGCGCGCCGGCCGTTTCCGGCCGGCCGGACGTACGAGGGATACCCGCAGCTCGGCAACGGGGTCGGAGGCAGCCGGAAGTTCCTGGACGAGTTCCGGCGGCTGGCGCGGAGGCTCCCCCTTTCCGTTTCCCCGCTTCGCCGTTTCACGGTTGTCACGGGAACGCTGGCAACCCCGGTCCTGCAAGGAGCGATCGAGCGCCTGAATCAGATCGGCGGCGTCAGGGTTGAGCTGATCCCCGTCGTGAACGAATTCTTCGGCGGGTCGGTGACCTGCGCCGGCCTCCTCACCGGAGCGGACATCGTCAAGACCCTCGAGCGCCGGCGGGACCGGCTGGGCGAGGGCATCCTCATTCCCTCGGTGGCCCTGAAGGAGGACGAGGACATCTTCCTGGATGATCTCTCACTCCAAGGCCTCGGGTCCCACCTCGGCCATCCCGCCCTGAAACTTGAGGCGACAGCCCGAGCCCTGGTGTCCGCGGCTCTCGGAACGCAGGACCTATCCCAGCGCACGTAATCCGTCCACACCCATTCGCGACCTGCGTGCACTCTCCGGGTGGATTCGCAGCGCCCCCTATGCGTGTGCTGGTCCAAATACGCTGGCGATTCCACTACAAGCTTGCCGATCATACCGATGAACTGTCTGCCTCCGGTTCCCCGTCTGCTTAGCCCGGATTATTCGTGAATGCGCTCGCGAATGATCCGGGGCAATGACCAAATCCCAATGGCCAATTGCGGATGCCCATCGAATGGGACCAGTAGGCGGCGCGCTTTGTGTGCCCACCACCATTGGTCATTGGAAATTGGCTTCGTCGTGAGCTCAGCCGAACGGTCATTGGTCATCCGATCTGGGCAATTCAAGGTTCCGTTCGTGAATTATCCGGGTTAGGAAGGGTCTTGGGGCAGAGAACGTGGACGGAGCCCGGAGTTCGAGCCCCTCATGCGTCCCCAACAAGGGCGAATCTGGGCACTGGGAAGAGCGGGTTTCAATACGGTGAAGGTAGCCGGTCAATGTGCGGAGGAATCTAGGCGGGATTCGAACCCGAGTTATGGTTACGATCACGTCTTCGTGATTGTTGGCGAATAGTTACAGGCTCGGAAGCAGTCGAAAAGTGAGTACGACTAAAACACGAGGGGTTATTTCGGTTGGTCAAGCTGAGGTGCGCAGTTCGAGGCCTGCACGGCTACAAACGAAGGGGGCAGGCCGATGGCTCGTCCTGCCCCCCACGGTATTGGCCGGGAGTCAACTCGGGGCTAGCTCGCCAGGCCCTGCCAGGAACCGTACACGCTCGAATACCCCACGCCGCCGTTAACCGTTGAGATTGGCGTGCCGGTCATAGCCCATCCGGTTCCCGGACAATCCTCACCAGTCGACGCGTTCACCGGCCCAAAGCTGCAGACGCCCATTTCCCCCTGGGCGGCCGGGGTGGCTGTTGATGCGAATGCGCTAGAGTAACTCCATGCCCCATTCCAAGGGTCGTTGTCAGGGATGTTGGCATAGCCGCCATTGCGCAGCGCCGCCATGTTCCCGGGATTGTTGTTCTTGTCATTCGCCCACAGAATGCCCTGGGTCACCCCCGTCTTGGTATCGGAGGCCGCGCGGGCGTACTTAGACTTCTTCTGCGCCGACAGCAGGTTCGGGATGGCGATGGCCGCCAGGATCCCGATGATCGCGACGGTGATCAGCAGTTCGATCAGGGTGAAACCCTTGCTCTTGCGCCGCAGCAGCTTCAAGATCGAAATCCTTCCTTTCTAAGTTGTTTTTGGGTGTGAGTTCTTTCGGTGATCTCCTGATCGCCCGGCATCTCTGCGCCGCTGAAACCACTGCGTTTCTCGAAAGCAATGCAGTGAACATGCCAGGGATGGATGATTCTCTGGGTTATCGGTATACATTGAAGAGTCCTGTAAATTTAAATGGTTAGCTCTCGTTGACGACTTCTCATCAGTCCTGCTTCCCCAGGTGGACGTCCAAAAAGATTCGTCGCCTGAAAACTTTTGTCTGGATCGGACAGTATTTGTCAGCCTTACGGATTTATTTCGTAACAGGCGCATTCTGCGAAGTCAGGCTACAAACCTGCTGCGAGAGGCGCTGGCTCGAGGGGACGTTGTGGACGGCTGGGGCCTCCCCAACAGGGGCGAATCTTGGCACTGGGGGGAGAGGCTTTTGATTGTCTAGAGAGTTAACCTGAATCCGGCGTGATCGAGCCACACCCTTGGTGCGCGAAGCCACATGAAAGCTGATCAGAATGGGCATGGGGGCGCTTGCATCCAAACCTCACTTTTAGTATGGTTTGGATGTAATGGCCCGCGGCCCCCGAAATTTGCCGGTCTCGTTCTCGGCGGCGAGTCTCACCCACTTTGGCGGCCTCGTTCTGCTCCACCAGTTCGTGCAGCGGTTGGGCCTCCGGTCCCACTTGGCGCAGGCGGTGCGCTTCCCACAGCGGAACAACCGGTACAGCAGCACCGAGGCCATCCTCGCCTTGGTGTACCCGATCATCCTCGGACTCGGGCGGATCGAGACGACGCAGCTCCTGCGCCGCAACGGCGTGTTCCAGTACCTCACGGGCCTGCCGGCTTACCCGGACCCTCAGACGCTGCGCCGCTTCCTGGGCCGCTTCGCCGAGGCGGGGGTCACGGACTTTCTCGCGCTGCACGATCGGTTGCGCCAGCAGTTGGTAGGGTATCCGGAGACGCCCTCCACGGTGATCTTCGACTTCGATTCGACGGTGCTCACCGTGTACGGGCACCAGGACCAGGCGGTGTTGGGTTTCAACCCCAAGAAGCGCGGGCGGCCGAGCTATCTTCCCCTGCTCTGTCTGGAGGGCCAGACCGGGGACTGCTGGGCGGCCGAGTACCACCCCGGGAATACCCACGTGGCCACGGTCACCATCCCACTCTGGGAAGCCGCGCGTGCAAAGGTGCCACGGACGGTGCGCACGGTGCGCGTGCGCGGGGACAGCGCCTTCTACGCGCGCGAGATCGTGGAGGCGCTGGAGGCGCGCCGGGCCGGGTACACGATCGTGGCCCGAATGACCCGCCCGCTCCAGCAGCGCGTGGCGGCTGCCCGGTACCAGCCGGTGGGCGGCGGGGTGAGCCTCGCTGAGTTCGCGTACCAGCCGCAGGGCTGGCCCGGGCCGCGGCGGTTCGTCGCGGTGCGTCGGCCCGTGCCCGAGGAACCCTCGTGGCAGCTGTCCCTGTTCCGGATGGGGGCGTACGTCTACCGCGTGATCGTCACCAACCTCGACCTGACGCCCCTGCACATCTGGCGGTTCTACAACGCACGAGCCGAGGCCGAACTGGTCATCCGGGAGATGAAGGAGGCCTACACCTTGGGGAAGATCCCCACGGGCGACTGGGCGGCCAACCGCGCCTACTTCCAGCTCGTGGTCTTCGCCTACAATCTGCTGAACTGGTTCCGTCGGTTCTGTCTCCCTGAGCCCTGGCAGCGGCTCACACTGCCGACGATCCGCCAACGGCTCTTGGTCATCCCTGGCGAGCTGGTTCGCCCGCAGGGCAGGCCGGTGCTGAAGCTGCCGCAGAGTTTCCCTTATCAGGAGGAGTTCTTCGCAACACAGACACAGATCGAGCATCTGAGATTCCAGTAATGCAGCTTTTTCACGCCGGATTCAGGTTAAGGGTATCGATGTCAGCGGCGGAACGTAGAGCCCTCAAGGGAGTGGAATCCACCAAAACCTATTTCGTAGCCTTCGGATCAGCGCTTCGTCGGCTCTGTAGGGATTCGGGAGTGGAGGTGAATACCTGAATAGCGGCACGCGGAACCGCAAAGAGCGCACCATCATGTTATACGCGAAATCAGCCAATCGGGGTAGGTGAACAACATCGCTAACATTGTATGCGAGCAGGGTTTCAAGGGCACTTTCGTTTCCTCTCTTGTATTCTCGCCATAAGTAGGGCGCAAGCCATCCATCCAGCAAATGCAAAGGGGGCTGAATCGCCAGTCTGAGCCTTCGCATGATCGGCTTTAGGCCACCGGTGTACCCTAGCTTCTTCAGCGGGAACAAGAGATCGAAGTGGTTACAGGCTCGCCTCCACTTGGGGAATCGCTTCGCTATCATCGGAATATCAAACCGGCAACCGTTAAAAGTCACGACAAGCTGATACTGCTCCAGGACCTTGGGCAGATCCCAGAGGTTGTCACCCGTGATGAACACCTTGATTTGCTTCCAGTCGGCCACGCTCGCCACGGTAATACGTCCTCGGGGAGGGAGGTCGGTCGTTTCAATATCGAGAAAGCACGCATGATCCCTGAATTCCGCCCAAAGCCTCCACATATCGGAAGGCCTCAGATTATCCGCGAAGAAGACTACATCCCGTTGCCTTCGAGCCTCCACGGACAAAGAGAGTCCATCGGCGAGCGCCTTGCTAATTCGTGGTGGGATTCTTTGTGCCGATAGAGCCACAATGGCCTCGTCCCAACAATGTACCCCACCCTCCCACAGTATCCGTTCCGTGGTCTGGCCTATCCCGGGGATATGAAGAAACGTGTGTACCAGCATGAGACCACCACCCCCACCAGGATGCCTCGTCCCTTAGTAGAAGCGAGAATCCAGGTTGGGGCTACATGGTAGCGGCGCTACGGTTCGGTTGGGCCTTCGGGTCTGGACAGATGCCCCCCGCGTTGTAATCACACCCCCTGCATTTCGCCGGCATTTTCGTTGGAATCGGCCCTCTTCGTTCCATCCAGTAGTCGAGTGCCCATCGAATGTCTTGTATTGCCTCGATGGAGTTGAACGTACAGAGATGCAAGATGCCAGTTCCAACCTGAGTGGTGAGAGGGTCCCTGCAATCCCTGGGTCGTTTGATTCTTGGTCGTAGCCGATTTAAGGCTTGGAGGAAGTTCTTGACTTCCTGTCGTCTATCATTTTCGGACTCCTGTGCGTGGGAAGCATTCTGGCCTAACGGTGGCATTGCTGCTACGCCGCAAGTCAATCGACTAACTCCGAACCCGCTTTCCTGCAAAAGAAGTCCATAGGTCTGCACCTGGACATACCAATCCTTGAACAATTTTTGGTGCGTTGAGAATTTGAGGTCTAGGATCGCCCTCGCTTCACGCCCAACCAGATAGACAAGATCGGGGGCACCGATGATCTGTACTTTATCGATTAGGGCCGATAAGACGGGCTCCCAGAGATAGATTCTCTTATTCGCAGATATGCCTTGCTTGATCTGCTCCATGCTTGCTGGCGAGGCGGCCAGACCGATTGCGTCATGGGCGTTTCTTCCGAGCTGGGCAGCCTCCGACAGCTTGGGCACGTCGGGATGCGAGTGACCCAGGTGAGTCTTCAGTTCGCAATACCATTGACCGGCCAAAGTGGATACGGGTAGGCATTGCAGCCCGAACCGCATTCGGCTTCCCTCGCCGGAGGTGTGGGGTCACGTGTCTCTCGTAGATCTGCGCGATCGTATCAAGGCGTTCGCGCGGCGTCAACGATCGAACGGCCCCCGTCCAGGTAACACGGGGGGCTAGAAATACATGGGGCATGAGGTGAGCCGGGGGGTCGAGAAGGGGGTAGATGAGGCGAGGGCCGGGGGGAGATCGGGGAACCTGGGGCAACCTGGAGGGTCGGTCTTGAGCTTGTGAGCATGAAAACTTGCCTTGTACGAGGGAGGGGGGAGAGGGTGAGGGGAGCGGGGCGAGCGAGCCCGGCCGACCAAGCGAAAAAGGACGGCCGAAAACGCCGGAGCGAGGCGGCCAGGATGATCGCAGACGGGGCGGCGTCCGGCGGGCGGGCCGAGAAGCTCCCGGAGCACTGCCCAGGTTCGGACTAGGTTGGCTCCCCAAGCGGGGCGAATCTGGGCACTGGATGGAGAGTCTTCGAATAGGTTCGCGACCGCTTGTTCCCCAGCAACCTACCCCAGGTCACCAGAGGCGAAAGAAAACGTAAAGAAAGAACAATGCCACGGCCGCCTATATAAGACAACCGAGGCCGGAGGTTGCGACCTTTACAGTGGTGATTTTGGCTTGGACCTTCTCCGCCAAAGCCATGACTTCAGGACTCGCAATCGGAGCGGGTGCGCCGCAGTGTGGACAGGATGAGGCGTGAACAGAGACGTCCTTTCCACAGTCTCGGCAGGGGCGAATCTTGATGATAGCTCTTTCAGGGCGCTTAGGACTTATCCTAAAACCTCTTGACAGCGACCCAGCATGGGTTCATCCTACCTTTCCCAGGAGGTGCGCCCATGCCGACCAGCACCAAGACACTGCCCTGGGAGTTATCGGACGAGTTGTGGACGCACGTTGCCCCGTTGCTCCCTCAGATCGTCCCCAGGACGCGTGGCCGCGGGCGGGCGCGGCAGAAGGTGGGCGGGCGCCCACGGGTGCCCGACCGGACCGTGCTGGCGGGCATCCTGTACGTGCTGCGGACCGGCTGTCAGTGGAAGGCCGTCCCGCGCGAGTATGGCAGTGGGAGCACCGTGCACCTCCGCTTCCAGCAGTGGGAGCGGGCCGGCGTTTTCCGACGCATGTGGCGGACCGGTCTGGCCGAATATGACGACCTGGAGGGGATCGCCTGGCGCTGGCAGGCGGTGGATGGCGCCCTGACGAAAGCCCCCCTCGGGGGCGAAGCCACCGGGCCGAATCCGACCGACCGGGGGAAAAAAAGGGACCAAGCGCCACCTCCTCGTGGACGGGACTGGCATCCCGCTCTCCCTCGTCGTCAGCGGGGCGAACGTGAATGATCACCTCCGCCTCTCCGCGGTTCTCCAGGCGCCCGTCGTCCCGCGGCCCCGGCCCGTACCCGGTGACTCCCAGCACCTCTGCGCGGATAAGGGTTATGACTACCCCGTGGCCCGTGCCACGCTGGCCGCACAGGGCTATGTGGCCCACATCAAGTATCGCGGGGAGGAGGCCGCCGCGAAACGCCGAGACCCCCGGGAGCGCGCTCGGCGGTGGGTGGTCGAAGCGTGTCATTCTTGGCTCAATCGGTTCCGGAAGCTCCTCGTGCGCTTCGAGAAGAAGGCCGCCAACTACACGGCGCTGCTAACGTTCGCCTGCGCAATCATCTGCTGGCGCCGCGCAGGGGTTTTAGGATAGGTCCTTAGCTAGTTGATCATTGACGGCTTGGGCGAACCGCAAGAAGGCCTCGCGGTGCTCCTTGTTGAAAGTCAATGCGTTGTTCGCCAAGAGGGCGAGTATGGCGTTGCTCAGGGGAGGTTCACCTGGCGACAAAAACTCAATGATGCCATTCCCTGCGATCGAGATATCCTTGAAGTGAACCGACCCGATCTTCGAAAGAAGAATCTCCTGCTCCCCCTCTCGCAACCCGGGGACCGCGTTTTCTCGCAGGATTCGAATCCTGTCGGAGTATAGCTCGACGGAACCCTTGTAGCCAGTGGCGACGATAATCGGTTTAGACGGTGACGCGGGAGTAATGGAGTTGGCGGACGCTCGCTGCCTATGGTCCTCTTGCTCAGTCAGGGAATCGGCGGCTGGTTGAACAGGTACGCTTGAGCCACTAGAGCGGGCTGTCGGTTCCTCTTTGAGCGAATCCGCGTGACCGGATACCTCCTTTCCGCACCTGGTACAAAATCGTGCCTGCTGTTCAAGTGGGGCACCGCAGGCTGTACAGTAGCGAGGGTGGAGCCGAGGCTGGGCTTCTTCTGGTGGCTCTGGGATAGGTTCATTGCCAACACGTCGCTTCCTTGTTGTGATGCCCTGCTCTTCGAGTTCCCTCATGAGGGCATTCGCGGCGTCGGTGGTCACTGCGGACGCTACGGTCATGGGGGCTATCAGTGCGGCCTCAATTCCACTGGTGCTTAGGTGAGGATTAGCCCGCTGGATGATAGAGCGGAGAAAGTCTCTGCCTTGTCCGGTCGGAATGCGAGTAGCGATGACATCCCACTGATTGGTCGCCATGGTCGCGCTACCCTCTAGACTGCGCGAACGGCCGCTTCAGCTAGATCAGACCATAGGCTCTAAAGGCCTCTTCGATGAGTGGCCTGGCCCAACCGGGACACGGGTTTTGGCGTTGGTGGCCAGGTCGGCGATTCCATGCTCTTTTAACCGGAAGACCATTAAGCTCCCTGACATGAGCGATCCAACAGGAGCTTACACTTCACCGGTGTCGTTTACGTACCCACTGGATGACTTGATCGTAGGTCGCCATGTTCCCTCCGGAGCGGAACTCCAGGGCAGGATGAGGGCTACTTCTCAGTTCAATCAGTCAGAACGGGCCCCGAAAAATAGGACAGGCGTTTAAGTGAAAACTCTGCTCTACTGGACGGGACGAATCGTCGTCCCACAAGGAGAGCAGCCCATGAAACGTCCTCGACGGAATCACGCCCCAGCGTTCAAGGCCAAGGTGGCCCTCGCGGCCCTGAAGGGCGATCGGACCCTGGCCGAGCTCGCGCAGCAGTTCGACGTCCACCCCAGCCAGATCACGCAGTAGAAGAGCCACCTCCTCGAGCGGGCCACGGAGCTCTTCGCCACCCCGGCCGAGCGCCAAGCCGGCGCCCCCGATGTCAAGGCGTTGCACGCGAAGATCGGCCAGTTGGCCATGGAGAACGATTTTTTGGCCGGCGCGCTCGGTCGTATTCCCGACGCGAGCGCACAGCGATGATCGACCGCCAGCATCCCCTGCCGGTGAGGCGGCAGTGCCAGCTCCTGGCGCTTGCCCGGTCGTCGGTGTACTACGCCCCCCAACCGGTCCCGCCGGCGGACTTGGCCCTGCTGCGGCAACTGGACGAGCTGCACCTCGAATCCCCCTATGCCGGCAGCCGGATGCTCCGGGACCTACTGCGCCTCCAGGGGGGGCGGGTCGGCCGGAAGCGTGTCGCCACCTTGATGCGCCGGATGGGGATCGAGGCGCTGTACCGGCATCCCCGGACCACCCAACCACACCCGGGGCACCGGGTGTTCCCGTACCTGCTGCGCGATCGCGCGATCCCGCTCCCCAACCAGGTGTGGGCTATGCACCTGACGTACCTGCCCATGCGCCACGGCTTCCTCTCCCGGGTGGCCGTGCTGGACTGGGCCACGCGGCGGGTCCTAGCCTGGCGCCTCTCGAACACCCTGACCGTGGACTGCTGCCTGGACGCCCTGGAGGCCGCGATCCAGGACTACGGCTGCCCCGGGATCCTGAACACCGACCAGGGGAGCCAGTTCACCAGCACGGCCTTCGTCGACCTGGTCCAGCAGCACGGCATCCAGCTCAGCATGGACGGGAAGGGCGCCTGGCGCGACAACCTCTTCGTCGAGCGCCTCTGGAAGAGCGTCAAGTACGAGGAAGTGTACCTGCATGCCTATGACACCGTGGCCGAGGCTCACCATGGGCTGGCCCGGTACTTCACCTTCTACAATCGTGGTCCATACTACCCCACCTCGCTATGTGCGTGAAAAGGCGAAGGCGCCCTGTCGATCGAGTGGTAACGCGGGGGTATTCCCCTGCTGGACGCGTTGAACGAGGGCCTTCGCTGCGTCGGTTCCCAGCGCGCTCCCATGGAAGATCCACGGCCCCTCCGACAGGGGATGCTCGGCGGTGATCTCGCCGCGCTCGACGGCGAGGCGGAGCGTCTTCGGGCTCAGCCCTAAGATGGCCGCTGCCTCCGTCAGATTGAGCCAGCCGTCCGCCACCCGCGTCTCGCGGCTATAGCACGCGATGTGGTGATGGCTCCGCAGGGCGGTGACGCGCTCCTGTGTCCAGCGATTGCCCCGTCCCGTTTGGAGGCCGTTGCGGTTCAGGATCCCCGCAATCAGCCTGTCGGGACAGATCCGCGCCAAGCTCGTCACCGCCTCCACAATCGCGGGGGGCGTCTGAGCGCGGTGCTGGCCCCGGCGCCGGCGCGGCACGCGCAGCTCGGTGTGCACGCCGCCAGTCCAGTGGAGGACGAGCGTGATCGTGCCGCCGGCGCTATCGACCTCGGCTACCACTTCCTGAAGGAGGGTCCGGACAATCCGCTTCTTCAGACGGACATCCGTGCCGGGGTCGTGCCAGACCGCCTCGAGCCGGGTCGCCAACTCCGCGAACTCCTCCCGCGTGGGGGCAGGTCGCTCTGGGCCGCGGCCCGCCGTGTGGTGCGCGATGCGGGCGTCGATCTCCTGGACGCGCTGTAAGGCGTGGTTCCACCGCTGCTCGAGCTCCCCGGCCACCAGCCGATTCTCGGGATCGGCCGCGTCGTACTGGCGCTGGGCGCGCTGCGCCGCATAGCGGGCGGCTTCCAGGTCCCGCCGCAAGGCCTCGACGACCTCGTCTTGGTGTCGCGCCTCCTGCTCGCTCGCCACGATCGCCGCCTCCACAGCTGCCGGCTGCACCACGCGGAGCACCTCGCGGGCGATGGCGTCGTCCACGGAAAGGCCGCCAAACGTGAGACACCGGGGCTCCCCGTTATCCAGCCAGCCCCGCATGCAAGCGTAGCGGAGCACGTCGTGCCCGCTGCCGGTATATCGGACCGTCAGCTTACGCCCACACCGCCGGCACCGCAAGAGCCCCGTCAACAGGGCCACGCCGCGCTTGGCCGCGCCCACCGCGTCGGTGCGGAGGTTGTTCGCGGTGATGGCCTGCTGAATGTGCTCGAACTCCTCCCAGGAGACGTAGCCCTCATGGGCCTGCGGGATGAGGGCGAGCCACTGCTCGCGGGGCTTCCGGCGCGCCGCGCGCCGCGGGATGCCGTGCTCGTAGCGCACCCGCTGTTCGGTCTTGCCATACGCATACGCACCGCCGTACACGGGACTGGTGAGCAGCCGATAGACGGCCCGGTAGCTCGGCCGCCGCCAGAAGGTCGCGCCCCGCGGGGTGTGCGTTGGGAGCTCCAAGGCGTGCTCCAAGAACCACCAGAGGGTCTGCCGCACCGTGCCCAGTTCGGCGAACTTCCGGAACACCAGCGCGATGGCCTGCTGAACCCGGCGGTCCGGGTCCTTCTCCAGGTGCTGGTCGTCGGTCTTCACGTACCCGACCGGCACGGCCTGGAGGAGGGCACCGCGCCGCGCCTTCGCGTAGCGGGCCTCCACGGATCGCTGGCGCAGGAGATCCAGTTCATACTCGTTCAGGCTGCCCTTCAACCCCAGCAGGAGCCGATCGTTGCTCTGCCGCGGGGCGTAGACCGTGTCCTGGTCAACCAGGAGAGTATCGACGATGCGACAGACCTCCATCAACTGTTGCCACTCCCGGCTGTTGCGCGCAAACCGGGAGACCTCCCACGCGGCCACGGCGCCCACCTTGCCCAGACAGACCTCCGAGACCATGCGCTCGAAGCCGGCACGCGTCACCGTCCCGGCGGCCGATCGGCCCAGGTCCTCATCCACGACCTCGATCTCGCGCCATCCCAGCTGTCGGAGCCGGTCCTGCATGGCGTACTGGAGCTTCTGGCTCTCCAGGTTGTGGGTGACCTGGTACGCAGAGGACTGGCGCACGTAGAGCATTGCTTTGCGCGCCACGTGCTGCGCCTGCACCTTGTCACTCATGTCCCACCTCCCGTCCGCCGCGGACTGGGCCTGTCGGGCGGGCATGCTCGCGCAGCAGGCGGGCCAGCAACTGTACCGTCTTGCGGTAGACGTCTGGCGGGATCGCCGGGGTGATAGGGGACGGCCGGAACAGCTCCAACTGGGGGACCCGGGACCGCGATGGCGTTGGCATCAGCATCTCCTCGCGTAAAGGGTGGATGCTGAGCTTCTACCATATCAAGGTCCTGGCTGCTCGCCGAGCCAACCAGCAGCGCCGCCAGGGCCCGCAATGCCGCGAGGTCGACACGGGCGACGTCAGCCACCTCCCTCGTGCCGTCGGCCGCCGGTTCGAACATCCAGCGCGGGATCTCCTGTACCGGGAACAGTGGCTCCCCGAGGATTGTGCAGCGGACCACGGGCGGGCCGTTTCGGGTGCGCACGGCCCGGACGCGCACCTGGCGTCCGTACCAGGGGTGCCACGGGTAGCGGACTTCCAGCACGTCGGTATTGTGGGTGCTCCATCGCTCGGTTGTACAACTCGGGCCGGCCTCATGCGGCGCTGGACGGGCAGACCCCGGATATGGTTTACTTCGCCTGGCGGCCTCAGCTTGAGGCGGCGTAACGTGACTCGAGCAGAGCTTCACTTACCGCGCCTGGTTTGCTGTCCAACTCCCTGGGGCCACCGCTGTCAAAGGGAACCACAACATGAATCGATCAACGGGGAGAACGTTGTGATTGAGGTTAGCCATGAGCCTGCGCCTTGTCAAGGGGAACCCCCGTCTCGGTCTCACGGGGGCCTATAAATACAAGACAAGACGGACGTGGTGGGGTCCGGTGCCGAGAAAAAGGGGGCAGTCCTGGCAGGGCCGAGGGCAGATCGGATAGCATGGAACGCCCTCCTTGTGCCTGAGGATGGGGGACAGGACGAGCGCGCGGAGCGAGTGACGACGACCGATCACGGAACCAAGGGCGGGGAGGGGGCTCTATGCGTGGTGGGTTTGATCGGACTGCGCACCCGAATTGTGGTAGCAGACCCTCTTGAGGATTTCCGGTTCTCGGCATGCCTTTCGGGTGCCGGTCCTTGACGATGAGCGCGGCTTGAAGTAGCTTCCGGCGCAACCGCTCCGTCGCTCGCGCGCTCAAGAAGACCGAATTCTTTTGCTGGCGGTCAAAGGACAGGCGCCAGTAGAGCCTGACAGTCTGACGGGAGAGATCCATGCAGCGTGCCATCGCGCATCTCAAACGGGCAGATCCTGTCCTCGGTGAAATTATCGAGCGGGTGGGGCCCTGCAAGATCCAGTACTCCGAGCCCGACTTCGAGACGCTGGTCCGGAGCATTGTCTTCCAGCAACTCAGCGGCAAGGCCGCCCGGACCATCTTTGCCCGGCTCAAGGGGGCCCTCGGGGATGGGTCGCGGATGGCGCCACGGGAGGTCCTGTCCCTGACCTCCGCGCAGATGCAGGGGCTCGGTCTCTCCCGGCAGAAGGCGAAGTATGTCCGCGATCTCGCGGAGAGGACCGAGGCGGGACTCATCGACTTCCCGCGGCTGGCGGTGCTGTCCGATGACGAGGTGATCCAACGCTTGACGACCGTCAAGGGCATCGGTGTCTGGACCGCGCAGATGTTTCTCATCTTCGCCCTCCGCCGGCCCGACATCCTGGCCACGGGGGATCTGGGAATCCGGTCGGCGGTCCGGAGGGCCTATCGGCTCCGAAAGCTCCCAACACCGGCCAGAGTGGAGCAGTTGGGGGCGAGGTGGCACCCGCACTCCAGCATTGCTTGCTCGTACCTCTGGCGGAGCGCCGAGGCCGTGATCTGAGCCGGACCGGCGCCCCATCCGGCGTCCGCCCCCTTCGGTCCCACACCGTTTCTTCCTTCGAATCTCCGCGCGCCTGCCTGATACCAGCGACTTTCTCCTTGGGTTCATCGCGGGAGAGTGGTATCTTATTGCCCCTCAGGAGAAGTCATGCACTGCGTGGTGATCCACTACAACGAGATCGGACTCAAGGGGAAGAACCAGCCCTTGTTCACTCGGCGCCTCCAGGCGAATCTGCTCCGGGCGACGGCCGGGGCCGGCGTGCGCCGGGTGGAGGAGCGGTCGGGACGCATGGTACTCCTCCTCACTCGTGAGGCGGATTGGCCCGTGATCCGCGAGCGGCTCCGCGCGGTCTTCGGCATCGCCAACTTTTCCCTGGCGGAGCGGGTGGACCTCGACATGGCCGCCCTGAAGGCGGCGGTGGGGAAGGCGCTGGAGGGCCGGTCATTTCGCTCCTTCAAGGTGGCCACCAAACGGGCCTACAAGCAGTTTCCCTTGAACTCCGAGGAGGTCAATCGCGAATTGGGCGCGTTCATCCAGGGCGAGACGCAGGCCGCCGTGGACCTGGAGCGACCCGACCTCACCGTCCACGTCGAGGTGCTGCCGCGCGAGATCTACTTTTCGTGTGGACGCGAGGCGGGACCCGGCGGCCTCCCGCTCGGCGTGAGCGGGCGGGTGGTCTGCCTGCTGTCGGGCGGCATCGATTCACCGGTGGCAGCTCACCGCCTGATGAAGCGTGGGTGCCAGGTGGTCTTCGTCCATTTCCACGGCGTCCCCTTCCTGGACGGCACCTCGCGGACCAAGGCCGCGGACTTGGTGCAAATCCTCACCCGCTTCCAGTATCAATCCCGTCTGTACCTCGTCCCCTTCGGGGAGATCCAGCGGGAGGTTGTGGTGGGTGCGCCGGCTCCCCTCCGCGTCGTGCTGTACCGGCGACTCATGGGCCGGATCGCGGAGCAGATCGCCCGCCGGGAGCATGCGAAGGCCCTGGTCACCGGCGAAAGCCTGGGGCAGGTCGCCTCCCAGACGCTGGACAACCTGGCCGTGATCGAGGAGGCGGTGGGGATGCCCGTGCTGCGGCCCCTCGTCGGTAGCGACAAGGAAGAGATCGTCCAGCAGGCGCGGGAGCTCCGGACGTACGAAATCTCCATCATCCCCGACCAGGACTGCTGCCGGTTGTTCGTTCCCCAGCATCCGGCGACCGTTTCCACAGTTGAAGAGGTGCGGGCCGCCGAGGCCAATCTCAACATCGAGAAGCTGGTCCAGATGGGCCTGGATCAGGTGGAGATTCAGGCCTTCGAGTTTCCGGGCGAAGGGCGTGAAACGTGAGGCCTGAAACGTGAAGCGTGAAACGTGAAAGGTGAAACGTGAGACGCGAGACAGAGGAGCGTCGAAGAGATCAGCGGCCACACTGCGAATTGGAAGACTGAGGATTCCCTGTGGAAGAACTCAAGCACATCCTGGGTGGCGTCCTGGCGGACGCAGTGGATCGAGCGAGCAGAGAGCAGGGCTGGCCGCCGGTTTCCATGCCGGAGATCGCCTGGGAGTATCCGCCGGAGCCGACATTTGGCGACCTCTCCACGACCCTGAGCTTCGCGTTGGCGAAACAGGTTCGGCGATCGCCCCGCGATGTCGCCACGGCGATCCAGCGGGCGGTGCATCCGGACCCCGCGTTGGTCGAGAAGATCGAGGTTGCGGGCCCGGGATACCTGAACATCTTCGTGGCCAACGGCTGGTGGCACGCGGTGATCCGGGAGATCCTGGAGGCGGGAGCCGCCTACGGGCGCGCGACGGTCGGGCAGGATCAGCGGGTCCAGGTGGAGTTCGTGAGCGCCAACCCGACGGGCCCCCTGCACGTGGGACACGGGCGGGGCGCCGCCTTGGGCGATGCCATCGCCAACCTTCTCCGGGCGGCGGGCTATCGCGTGGAGCGCGAGTACTACATCAACGACGCCGGAAGCCAGATGCGCCTCTTGGGGGAGTCGGTCTGGGCGCGGCATCTGGAGGCCTGCGGGAGGCCGGTCCAGTTTCCCGAGAACGGCTACCACGGCGAGTACATCCGGGAACTGGCGGCGCAGGTGGCCGCGGCCGTCCCCGGTCTCGCCGGGCTCGAGGCGGACCAGGCGATATCCACCTGCACCGAGCGGGCGTCCCGCATCCTCCTGGGGGAGATCGAGGCGGACCTTTCCGCCTTCGGCGTGGTCTTCGACTCGTGGGTCTCGGAGCGAAGCCTGTACGAATCGGGCGAGGTGGAGGCGGTCCTGGCCACGCTCCGCGCCGGGGGCTACCTCTACGAGGAGGGGAAGGCGGTCGGGTTCCGCGCCAGCGACTTCGGGGACGAGAAGGATCGGATCCTGATTCGGAGCAACGGCGAGCCCACGTACGTCACCTCGGACATCGCCTACCACGCCAACAAGATCCGCCGCGGCTTTGACCGGCTCATCAACATCTGGGGGGCGGATCACGGGGGCTACATCCCGCGGGTGAAGGCGGCGATCCAGGCCCTCGGCCACGACCCGGAGACCCTGCGGGTGATCCTGCTCCAGATGGTGAGGGTCCTGCGCGGCGGCGTCCCGGTCCCGATGTCGAAGCGGACCGGCGAGTTCGTGGAGCTGCGCGAGGTCGTGAGCGAGGTGGGGAAGGACGCGGCCCGGTTCCTCTTTCTCACCCGCCGGTCCGAGGCCCAGCTCGACTTGGACATCGAGGTGGCCAAGCGGCAGACGATGGACAACCCGGTCTTCTACGTCCAGTACGCGCACGCCCGCTCCTGCAGCATGGCGCGCAAGGCGGCCGAGGCGGGGATGCCGGGACCATATGCGGACGCCGATCTCTCGCGGCTCACCTTGCCGGAGGAACTGGCGATCCTGAAGCGCCTGGCGGTCTATCCCGAGATGGTGCTGAACGCGGCGCTGGCATACGAGCCGCATCGGGTGACCACGTATCTGCAAGAGCTGGCCGCCGCCTTCCACGGATACTTCACAAAATACAAGGACACGGAAGAGCGGGTGATCTCGGGCGACCGCGAGCTCAGCCGGGCGCGCCTGGCGATGGTCGCGGCGGTCCGGCAGGTGGTCGCCAACGGCCTCACCCTCCTCGGAGTGTCGGCGCCGGAGCGGATGTAACTGAAGGCTGGCAATCGGGCGCACCTCACCCAGAGGGTACCCGGTACCCGGCAGTCCGGCAATCTGGGAGGCGGGAAAGGACGGAGACTGAACTATCATGGTCGATATGAAAGGGCACCTGCGGGCGATGTTCGCCGAGGCGCGGCAGTTCCTTCTCGGGGAAGGCCTGCGGAAGCTCGCAACCGTGCAAACCAATCCCCGGGGCGATGTCACCAAGGAGTTTGATTATCTCGCCGAGGAAGCCATCATCAACTGCTGCGCGCGGGAGTTCCCGGATCCCGTGCGCATCTTGACCGAAGAGCGGGGCGAGGTCCGGACCCGGCCGGGCGCCGCGCGCTGGACCCTCATCGTGGACCCGGTGGATGGTTCCGAGAACTTCGCCCGAGGGAACCAAGTCTCCTCCGTGTCCCTGGCCCTGCTTCCTGGCGAGGAAATACCCCGCCCTGAACGGGTCATGGCGGCGCTGGTGGGCGGAATCTTCAGCGGAACGATCTACGAGGCGGAGAAGGGGACCGGTGCATGGCGGAACGGACAACCCGCCCGACCGTCCGCGACCACGACGTTGTGCGACGCCCTTGTGACGTTTGATTTCAACTTCAAAGGGGACGCGGACGTCGCGCGCCTCTTTCCGCTGCTGAGGTGCATCAAAGACGCGCGCCGGTTTGGGACTGCCGCCTTCGAGTTCGCCGCCGTGGCCTCCGGCGGGGTTGACGCCTACGTGGACGTGCGCGATTCCCTCAGTCCCGAGAACTACATGGCCGCATACCTGATCGTGACCGAGGTAGGGGGCGTGGTCTCGGACCGCTTCGGCGAGCCGCTGCTCCCTATCCGTTCCATGACGCAGGGCCAGAGCATCGTGGCTGCCGCCACCCCCGCGCTCCACGCGGCGATCCTGGAAGTGCTGGGGCGAACCGAAGCCGAAGAGTAGTCCGGTTCTGGGTTCCCTGGATGAGTCCTTGGCCAGTCATGTGTGTCCGAAATCCCCCAGCATAAGCCAAGCCCCGGGGCTGCTCCAAGACGCTGGGCCCGCGGGCCGGCCGGGTTCGGTCGCCGTGTCACGCCCGTGGCGTGACTGCGGCGCGGAGGAGCGCCGACGGCGCGACGACCCGGAGCAAGGCCGGCCGGTTTTCGACGAGGCCCCAGGCGTCGCGGAGCGGACTCGGGGCGAAGGTCGGCAGATTTACGACACACACGACTAGAAACACGTTGACACCCCTGGGTTCCTTTGGTAGCCTGCGAGTTACAACGTCGCGAGACGAAAGGATTTCACGCGGTGGGGGAGGTGGAATTCCTGCGGAGTGTTTGGTCCACTGAGTTCCAGCATCGGCACTGCTACCTGCCAATCTCGGTTAAGCCCCCTGTCGGGGGCTTCGTCGTTCTTGGAGAGCCGAGAGCCTAGAACCGAGAGCCGAGAGACAGAACTAGCGGGAGTTGACAAGGATGAGTGCGTACGACGTGGTGGTGGTCGGGGCGGGGCCGGGCGGGTACGTGGCCGCCTTGCGTGCGGCGCAGCTCGGGGCGAAGGTGTGCCTCGTCGAGAAGGACGCGGTCGGCGGCACCTGTCTCAATCGCGGGTGCATCCCCTCCAAGGCCTTGATCCATTCGGCCGCGCTCTGGAAGCGGGCGCGAGAGGGCGCCGCCTTCGGCGTCAACGCCCTTCAGTGGAGCTTCGATTGGGGGAAAGCCCAAAGCCGGAAGAACGACATCGTGAGCACCCAGGTGAAGGGCGTCCACACGCTGCTCCAGGCTGCCAAGGTGGAGGTCAAGCAGGGCGCGGGCAGCCTGGTGGATGGCAGGACCGTTACGGTCTCCGCAAACGGCACCGCGGAGACGGTCACGGGACGGGCGATCATCCTTGCCACCGGCTCCGAGCCGGCGGGTCTCCCCGGCGTGCAGGTGGATGGCGAGCGGGTCCTGACCAGCACCGAGGCGCTCCGGCTGCCCGAGCTGCCCAGGACGTTTCTCATCGTGGGCGGCGGCGTCATCGGGATGGAGTTCGCCTCCATGTTGAGCAGCCTGGGGACCCAGGTGACGGTGGTGGAGATGCTGCCGCAGGTCCTCGCCATGGAAGACCCGATGCTCGTCCGGGTCCTCCAGGGCGCACTGCAGAAGCAGGGTGTCACCTTTCACGTCAGTGCCAGGGTGGAGAAGATGGAGACCACGCCCTCGGGCGTGCGCGTCGGGATCGGCAGTGGCACCACCCTTGAGGCGGAGCGGGCCCTCGTCGCCACGGGGCGGAGCTTGAATAGCAGGGGGATCGGTCTGGAGGCGGTGGGGGTGAAGACGGAGCGTGGGGCCATCCTGGTGGACGAACGGATGGAGACGTCCGTCCCCGGGGTCTACGCCGTCGGGGACGTCACCGGCATCTCGCTCTTGGCGCACGTGGCCTCGATGCAGGGGCTGGTGGCGGCCGCGAATGCAGCGGGCGGCCAGGCGGCCATGGATTACTCGGCGATTCCCAACTGCGTCTACACCGACCCGGAGATCACCAGCGTCGGCCTGCCCGAACCCAAGGCGAAGGAGCAGGGGCGCGCCGTGAAAGTGGGCCGCTTCAATTTCGCCGCCCTGGGCAAGGCCATGTGCATCGGGGAAACGGCGGGCATGGTGAAGGTGGTGGCCGACGCCCAGACCGACAAGGTCCTGGGGGTGGGGATCGTGGGTCCGCACGCCACCGACATCATCGCGGAAGGGGTCCTGGCCGTCCGCCACGGCCTTACGGTGCATCAGGTGGCGGAGGCGATTCATGCCCATCCGACGTTGCCGGAGGCGGTGGGCGAGGCCATGCACGACGTACACGGGCAAGCGATCCACAAGGCGAGATTGAGAGCCTAGAGCCGAGAGGCGAGAGCCGAGAGCCGACGAGAATGGAACTCTTACAGATTGAGGAGAGGGGGAGACCGGCGCCGGCCGCGCCGCCGGCGCGGCGACTCCCGCCGTGGTTGCGCGCCCGGTCGGGCCACTGGGAGCGGGTGCACGACATGCGGGTGCTCCTCGGCGGGTCCCGCTTGCACACCGTGTGCGAGGAGGCCCGCTGCCCCAACCAGGGCGAGTGCTGGACGCGGGGGACGGCCACCTTCATGCTTCTGGGAGACACCTGCACGCGCAGTTGCGGCTTCTGCGCCGTGACCACCGGACGGCCCGCTCCGCCCGACCCGGAGGAGCCGCGCCACGTGGCCGAGGTGAGCCGGCGGCTCGGCCTCAGGTTCGTGGTCGTGACGTCGGTGGCCCGGGACGACCTCGAGGACGGTGGGGCCGCACACTTTGCCGCCACGGTCCGCGCCATTCATGCATGGAATCCCGCGGCGCAGATCGAGGTGCTGGTTCCGGACTTCAAGGCGAACCGGGAGGGCATCCGCGCCGTGGTTGAGAGCCAGCCGACCGTCTTCAACCACAACCTGGAGACGGTGGAGCGGCTGTCCAAGAAGGTCCGGGTGCAGGCCCGCTACCATCGATCGCTGGAGGTCCTGCGGATCGCCAAAGAGCTGGGACAGCCCATCACCAAGACCGGGATCATGCTGGGCCTGGGCGAAATGCAGGAAGAGGTCGTCGCGCTGATGCGGGATGCCCGCGGGGCGGGATGCGACATCCTGACCATCGGCCAGTACCTGCAGCCGACGAAGCAGCATCTGCCGGTCGTGGAGTTCGTGCATCCCGACCGGTTCAAGGCCCTGGAGGAGGCGGGATACGCCCTGGGGTTCAAGGCGGTCTACTCGGGGCCGTTAGTCCGCAGCAGTTACCACGCGGAGCTGACCGCGCGCAAGGCGGAAGGGGCGACGGCCTGATCCCCTCACCTATTCTCTCCCCCGGTGGGGAGACGGGCGGGAGAGGGGGATCGAACGATCGAGCGCCTTTCGGAGTAGAGGGGGGGATGGAAGAGTTCAAACGGATCAAGCGGCTGCCGCCCTACGTCTTCGCCATCGTGAACGATCTGAAGGTCAAGGCGCGGGCGCGGGGCGAGGACATCATCGACTTCGGCATGGGCAACCCGGACTTGCCCACGCCCGCCCACATCGTGGAGAAGCTGTGCGAGGCGGCGCGCAACCCGCGCAATCACCGGTACTCCGCATCGCGGGGCATCACCAAGCTTCGGCACGCGATCTGCGACTGGTACCGCCGGCGTCACGGTGTCCTGCTGGACCCCGACGCCGAGGCCATCGCCACCATCGGCGCGAAGGAGGGGCTGTCTCACCTGGCCCTGGCCGTCGTGGAACCCGGCGACGTCGCCCTGGTTCCCAATCCGACGTACCCGATCCACGCCTATTCCGTGATCATCGCCGGCGGGGACGTGCGGCACGTGCGCCTCGCGCCGGGGGAGGATTTCTTCGAAAACTTGATGGCGGCCTTCCGTGAATCCTGGCCGCAGCCCAAGCTCCTGATCCTGAGCTTCCCCCACAACCCGACGACGGCCGTGGTGGAGCTGGAGTTCTTCCAGAAGGTCGTGGCCTTCGCGCAGGACCACGACCTGATCGTGATTCATGATTTCGCCTATGCCGACCTCACCTTCGACGGCTACCGGGCGCCCAGCTTCCTCCAGGTGCCGGGGGCCAAGGAGGTGGGGGTGGAGTTCTTTACACTGTCCAAGAGCTACAACATGCCCGGCTGGCGCGTCGGCTTCGCCGTGGGCAACCCGCGGATCATCGCCGCGCTCACCCGGATCAAGAGCTACCTGGACTACGGGATGTTCCAGCCCATCCAGATCGCGTCCATCATCGCGCTCAACGGGCCGCAGGAGTGCGTGGGGGACGTCGTGCGGACCTACGCCTCCCGGCGGGATGCCCTGTGCGAGGGATTGACGCGAGTGGGCTGGAAGATCGACAAGCCCCGGGGGACCATGTTCGTCTGGGCCAAGATCCCCGACCCGTTCCGGATGCAGGGCTCCCTGGAGTTCAGCAAGTTTCTCCTGGAGCAGGCTAGGGTGGCGGTGTCTCCGGGAATCGGGTTCGGACAATACGGGGACGAGTACGTCCGCTTCGCCTTGGTGGAGAACGAGCACCGGACGCGCCAGGCGGTCCAGGGGATCAAGCGGATCCTGTAGGATTGGACTACTGACAACCGGACCACGAACCACAGGACCAAGCGACCACGGACCACAGGACCACGGGACCACTGACCACGGACAACCGGTTCACAGTCAGTTGTCAGTAGTCCGCTGTCAGTGGTCGGTTGTCAGTAGTCAGGTTTTCGGGATGGGAGAGGTGGATGTTCGATAGATTTCGGGAAGCCTGCGGGATCTTCGGAATTTTGGGTCGCACCGAGGCGGCCAACCTCACCTACCTCGGGCTGTATGCGCTCCAGCATCGAGGGCAGGAGAGCGCCGGGATCGTGGTCTCGGACGGCCACACGCTTCACCTGGAAAAGGCCATGGGCCTGGTGGCGGACGTGTTCAGCGAGACCCGCCTGCGGCGGCTCAAGGGCTCTCTGGCCATCGGCCACGTCCGGTATTCCACGACGGGCAGCTCCCAGCTCAAGAATGCCCAGCCCATCGTGGCCACCTACCGGCACGGCGGGGTGGCCCTGGCCCACAACGGGAACCTGGTGAATGCCCACCTGCTGAAGGCCGAGCTGGAGGGGCGCGGGTCCATCTTCAGTTCCACCACCGACAGCGAGGTCATGGTCCACCTGATCGCCAGCTCCGGCAGCGACGACCTGGTGGAGGCGACGGCCGAGGCGCTGAGCCGGGTCTCGGGCGCCTATTCCTTGGTGGTGATGAACGAAACCGAGCTCTTGGGGATCCGGGACCCTCACGGATTCCGGCCCCTGTCCCTGGGCCGGCTGGGCGATGCCTGGGTCCTGGCTTCCGAGACGTGCGCGTTCGACCTGATCGAGGCGACCTTTGTCCGGGACCTGGAGCCGGGCGAGTTCCTCCACATCACGCCCCATGACATGAAATCCTATCGCCCCCTGCCGGCGGCCCGGCCGGCGCAGTGCATCTTCGAGTACATCTACTTCTCCCGTCCCGACAGCCTGCTCTACGGCCAGAACGTGGCCACCATCCGCAAGGCGCTGGGCCGGCAGCTCGCCCGCGAGGCGCCGGCCGATGCGGATCTCGTGATCCCGGTCCCCGACTCGGGGGTGCCGGCCGCCCTGGGCTTCGCGCAAGAGTCCGGATTGCCCTTCGATCACGGCCTGATCCGCAATCACTACGTGGGCCGCACCTTCATCGAACCCAAGCAGAACATCCGCCACTTCGGGGTGAAGATCAAGCTGAACCCGGTGCGCGAGATCCTGGAGGGCAAGCGGGTGGTCGTGGTCGACGACTCCATCGTGCGCGGGACCACCAGCCGGAAGATCGTGAGCATGGTCCGGTCGGCCGGGGCCCGGGAGGTCCACATGCGCATCAGCTCGCCCCCCACGATCTCCCCGTGCTACTACGGGATTGACACGCCCACCCGGAAGGAGCTGATCGCCTCCAGCCATTCGGTGGAGGAGATCCGCCGCTACATCCGGGCCGACAGCCTGGGGTATATCAGCATGCCGGGCCTGCTGGCCGCCGTCAGCAAGGATGACAGCTTCTGTCACGCCTGCTTCAGCATGCAGTATCCCGTGGCGTTCCCGATGGAAGATCTCGCGCAGCTTCGCCTGTTCGAGTCCTAGCCGGCGCCTCAGCCGGGGCGGACAGGAGGGACACGACCGATGGCTGTTGACCCGAAGGATCCCCACGAGCGGGCCAGGCGCCTCGCCCGGTTGATCGTGGGCGACATCGTCCTGTACAACCAGGAGAAGATCCTCGACGGAATCAGGAACGATACCCTGTTCCAGCTGCTGGAGGAGGCGCTGGCGGAGGGGCGGAGGTATTACGACAAGAACGTGGACCCGGGGGTGGCCGCCGAGATGGACTACTTCAATCAGGCGATCGTGGACATCCTGGTGAAGGGACGGGGGAACGTGGAGTCGAGGATCTGGTGACCCGCAAGACCCGGACGCTTTCCTCCGGCGAACCTTGAGACGACAACGCGGCCCGGAAGATGTCTCCGGGCCGCGTTCATTTCATGCCCGCGGGGCTGCCGTCCCCGATCCGTGGCCATCGACCCCCACCCCGTCTCAGTAGACGGGCGTGCACCAGTGGTGGTACTTCCCGTGGTTCCCCTTGACGACGTCGAAGTACACCTGCTGGATCCGGGCCGTGATGGGCCCCATCTTCCCGCTGCCCACGGGGCGGCGATCCACCTCGATCACGGGAGAGACCTGGGCGCCGGTTCCGCACAGGAAGACCTCGTCGGCGACATAGACCTCTGTGCGGCCCACCTGGCGCTCGACGACGGTGAGGCCCAGCTCCTCGCGGCAGAGCGTCAGCAGGACGTCGCGGGTGATCCCCTCCAGGATATCCTGGGACCGGTCCGGGGTGATCAGGCTGCCGTTCCGGACCAGAAAGATGTTCTCCGCCGATCCCTCGGAGATGAAGCCATCCTGAGTGAGGAAGAGCGCCTCGTCATAGCCCTGCTCCATCGCCTCCGTCCTGGCCAGCGCCGAGTTCACGTACCCGCCGGTCACCTTGCAGCGGGCCGGGATCGTGTTGTCGCTGATCCGCCGCCAAGAGGAGAATCCCACCTTGATCCCCACCGAGGTGTCGATGTAGTCCCCCAGCGGGATGGTGTAGATGGCGAAGCCGGTCTCGTACCCGAGCAGCTTGGGGCCCAGGCCCTCGGAGCTGATGTAGGCGATGGGCCGGATGTAGGTGTCCTCTTTGGGCTGGTTCCTGTGGAGGAGATCCACGGTGATGGCGCACAGCTCTTTCACGTCGTGGTCCAGCTTGAGCTTGAGGACCTTGCAGTTTCCGACCATGCGCTCGTAGTGCTCGGGGAGCTTGAAGACGAAGAGCTGCTGCACCGCCGCGTTCCAGTAGGCGCGGATCCCCTCGAACACCCCGCTCCCATAGTGCAGGGCATTCGTGCGGATGCTCACCCTGGCGTCGGACAGCGGGACGAACTGCTTGTTGAAGTACACGGTCTGCATGGGCTTCCCCCTTCGTGGTGCCCCGGGCGCCTGTCTCTCGTCACCCTACTCAGGGCCCGCGAAAATGTCAACGGCAAACCCTGCGGGGGCGCGTGCCCGTGACCCCGATGTCTCATCGGAAGGCCGGCATGACCTCCCGGGACAGAAGCTCCAGCTCGCGCAGGATATGCCGGTGGGGCATCCCCGGGAAGAACAGACGGCAGATCAGGTGGGTCATCCCATATTCTTCTACGAATGGCCGGAGCGCCCGGACGACCTGATCGGGGCCGCCAATCAGAAACCGGTCCTGCATGAGGGCGTCGAGGTCCGTGGCGATGGAGGCGTCGATGAACGGATGCTTCCACCCGCCCGCGTATTCCTTCCGGTACGAAACCATGATGTGCTGCTCGGCCAGTTCCCGCGCCTGCTTGTCGGTGTCGGCGATGATGACGTCCCGCGTGAGCGGCCACTCGGTGATGGGTGCCGTGCGTCCCGCGGTCGCGCGGTGTTGCAAGAACTGCTGCTTGCCATTCACAAGGCGAGCGAGATCGGCCGTGGGGCCGGGGATCCAGTTGTCGCCCAGCGTGGCGGCGCGCTTGAGTGTCAGCTCCCCCCAGCCGCCGATCCAGACCGGCGGATGGGGCTTTGTGATGGGCTTGGGCTCCAGCTTGCCCTCCACCGCGAAGTACTTTCCCTTGAAGGAGACGGACTCTTTGGTCCACAGCGCCTGCATGATGGTCAACTGCTCCACGAAGCGCGCCCCGCGCTTCTCCAGGTCGGCCCCGTACAGGGCGAACTCGTCTGGTTTGTAGCCGATGGCCACCCCCAGGACGAACCGACCATTGGACATGATATCCAGCAGCGCAACGTCCTCGGCCAGCCGGACCGGGTGGTAGAAGGGGGCCACCAGGATGTCGGTGCCCAGGGTGACCTTGGCGGTCCGCGTGGCGAAACCGGCCAGGACCGTGAGCGGCGACGGCCAGTAGTGGTTCACCACGGAGTGGTGCTCTTCCATCCAGATCGAATCGAAGCCGAGATCCTCGCCCCGCGCGACCTCTTCCAACGCCTCCCGGTAGTAGCGCCCGCCTTCGATGGGGATGAAGCCGATCTTCAGTTTGGCCATGGTCTGCCCTCTCCCTGGACGCTCTCTGGGTCCGGACGATCGTTGCAGGATCTTACCGCATACGTGACGGTTCCATGTCTCCGCAGGTCACAGTTTGAAGACCGTGGGGAGGAATAACACCAGCCGCGGCCAGAAGGCCATGATGATCAGGTCGATGATCAGAATGAGCGTGTACGGGATCAACGGCTGGATCGTGTCCGACAGCTTGATCCTGGCGATGCTACAGATGATCACCAGGCACAGCCCGATGGGCGGGGCGATGATGGCGACCCCTATCGTGGCGATCACCAACTCCCCAAAGTGAAGCGGATGCAGACCCACCGCCGTGGCGATGGGAAACAGGATGGGGAAGAAGATCAGGATGGCCGGCAGGCCGTCTAAGATCATTCCGAACACAAGGAAGACGGCGATCGTCATGAGCAGGAAAATGGCCTTGCCACCGCCGATCCTAGTGATGAAATCGCCAATCATGCGCGGCACCTGATGAGTGGCCAGGATCCAAGAAAAGCCAGTAGCGGCCCCGACCAGGAGCGAGACGACCCCCGTCATGACGGCGGTGTCCACAAGGAGCTTGTACAGGTTGTGCCGGTTGATCTCCTTGTACCAGTAGAACGACACGATGAAGGCGTACACCGTGGCCACCGATGCCGCCTCGGTGGCCGTGAAGATCCCCGCGAAGATCCCGCCGAAGATGATGACCGGCATCATCAGGGGAATCACGCTGTCGCGGATGGAGATGAGCACCTCCCGAAAGCTCGGCCTCGCCACCGTGGCCCCCGGGAGAATTCCCCGGACGGACTGGATGTAGATGAGCACCATCAGGCTCAGGGCCATAAGAAAGCCGGGAAGGAATCCCCCCATGAAGAGGCCGGCGATGGAGATGTTCGACATGGCGCCTAGAACCACCATGTTGAGGCAGGGCGGGATCATCATCCCCATGCCCGTGGCGGCGGCGACGATGGAAGCCGCCCGGGCCGCCGGGTATCCGGCCCGCACCATGGACGGCAAGAGGAGGGCGCCGATGGCGGATGCGTCCGCGATCGAGGAGCCCGAGATTCCCGAAAAAAAGATTTCGGCCACCACGACCACGAACCCCAACCCGCCCCGGATGTGCCCGACCAGGTTCGAGGCCAAGCGGACGAGTCGCTGGGAGATCCCACCCTGCTCCATCAGGCCGCCGGCCAGGATGAAGAGCGGGATGGCCAGGAAGGGGAAAGTGTCGATGCCGGAGTAGAGCTTCATCGTGACGGTCGACATGGGAATGCTGCCCTGCCAGAAGAACGCGGCGATGCAGGCCAGCACCATGGAGAACGCCACCGGCATATTGATAGCCAGGAGGAAAATGAACCCCCCGAGGAGGACCACGATCGCGCTCATGGCTGATGGTCCTCCCCCTTCGCCTGTCTCCAGCGTTGTACCTCGACCTGGATCAGATAGACAATGATGAGAACGCCGCTCAGCGGAATCGGAAGGAACGCCCAGGTGTAGGACAGGTCCATGGTGGAGTAGGTCCGGGTGCGGTTGAGGCCCAGGATTGCCCAGCCCTGGATGATCATGACCACGGCCACAACGGCCATGACGATGGGGGTGAGGAGTTCCACCCGGTGGCGCAGCCGCTCGGGAAATTGCCGCACCACCAACTCGATCCCGAAGTGCCGCAGCCGTTTCACCCCCAGCGCCGCCCCAACAAACACCACCCATTGGTACAGGAGCATGGCCAGATCTTCCGACCAGGCCAGGGGGGTCTGGAGGACGAACCGGTTGAACACCTGGATGAAGACCACCACGGCCAGCGCAACCATCAGGATCGCGCAGACCCCTTCGATGAGATTGTCAAAGGCCTTCTTCAGCATCGTCTTTTCTCAACACGCGGACCGAAAAAAAGGGGGAAGCGGTTCGTGGATCGTCACCGCTTCCCCCCTGACGGCTTGCCCTACTTTTTGGCCGCGCGCACCTGCTCCAGCAGGTCGTTGCCGAACGGGTACTTCTTCACGAAGGTGTCGTACACCGGCTGAATCCGCTTCTCGAAGGTGGCCTTGTCCACATCCGTCACCACCGTGACGCCCTTATCCTTCAGCAAGCCGATGGCCTTGCTCTCCAACGACACGTACTCTTTCAGAAAGTACGCCTCGGCATCTTGGCCGGCCGCCGTGATCTCATCCTGGATGTCCTTGGGTAGGCCATCCCACCACTTCTTGTTGGCGATGAACGTGCTCACCGACCAGAACTGCTCCGTCAGCGAATACACCTTGGAGACTTCCCAGTGCTTGGAGGTCCAATAGAGAACCGGCGAGTTCTCGGCGCCGTCCAGCACCTTCTGCTGCAGAGCCAGGTACACCTCGCCGAAGGCCAGCGGGGTGCCGATCCCGCCCATCTCATTGATGGCCTGGATCTGGATGTCGCTGGGCTGGACGCGGATCTTCATTCCTTTGAGGTCCTCGGGCTTCCGGACCGGCTTGTTGGCGTAGATGCTCCGGCCGCCATCATCTACCCAGAAGACGCCCACGAGCCCCTGCTTCGGGAAGAACTCATTCGTGAACTTCTTGCCCACGTTGCTGCGGATGACCCGCCACAGCTCGTCCCGGCTGTTGAACAGGTAGGGCAGGTCCCAGACCTTCTCCTCGGGGATCCACTCGCCGGCAAAGGAGGCCGGCATCTTGGCCATCTCGATGCTGCCGGTCTGGACGCCCATGAACAGGTCCTTAGTCTGGCCAAGCTGGGCGCTGTTGAACACCTGGAACTCCACCCGGCCCTTGGTCCGCTCCTTCACCTTGTCGGCGAAGAATTGCATGGTCATGGAATGGGGGTGATCCGGCGAGAGGATGTCCGCGATCTTGGCGGTGATCTTCTGCTGCGCCTCGGCCGTGCCCAGGAGGAAGGCGAACGCGCCAAGGCCGACCAATCCCCCCCACAACACCGCTGTGATTCTCCTCATTGTGAAACCTCCTTAGGTGACTCGGGGTAATGAAAAGCGAAAGGCTGCAGGACGCGCGATCTCGCTCACCTGCGAGCGGATTTCGCGGATTTGACAATATCTTGATAACCGGGTCGCGTGCGCCTGTCAATGGGAAAGTCTGGGAGGCGCGATTCTTGGGACCTCCCTCTGGCTACCGACAGACGGCAACGATTTCGCACTTGCCCCCCGAACCTTGCTCAGGGCATGGGCGTGCAGGTCGGCGGCGAACCCTGATCCGATGAAGCCAATGCCAATGCTGTCCACGGGATGGTCTCCCTGCTACGGCGCCTGGAAGGAGGAACGAGGAATGCGGTGTGGGGATCATCAATAGAGCGTGAGCGGGGGAGAGGTGTCAAGCGGGAAGGGTGGGCGGTAGCCCAGAGCCGCACAGCCATTGCCGGCGCGCAGTTACGGGGTTGCCCGGAGCCGCCGCGAGGGGGAAAAGGCTTGACATTCCCGGAGGCGGTGGGTATTGTGGCCGTGCATCCGCAGCGAGGAGGCCCGGCGACAGCGAAAGGGGAATGCTTGGAGCGTGTCGCGCCGGCGAAGCAGAAGGCCCGGCCCCGACCAGAGGCCCCCACGGCGCAGGAGAAATTCCTCCTGTTCCGCGTCGGCGAAGAAATCTACGGCTTGGGGCTCCGGGGGCTGCGAGAGGTGTTGCTGCCCGACGGAGTGACGCTCTTCTCCTGCCCTCCCCACCAGGTGTGCGTTGCGCTCGAGCATCGCGGCCGCAAAATTCCCGTGATCCGCATGAGCGCGTTGTTCGAGGCGTCCCCGGCGGGAATCCCACCAATGGCGCGCGTGCTCTTGACGCAGGGGCAGGCACGGCCCCTCGGGCTCCTGGTGGACGAGATCCTGGAGATGGCCGAGGTGGACCCGGCGCGCGTCGGGTCGCTCCCGGCCCTGGCCACCCTGCTTTCCCCGTCCTGCTTCCGGGGGTTGTTCACGCGGCAAGATCACATCATCCTCCTCGTCAACGAGGACGGGCTGGGGGGCCTTGACGAGGTTGTTCAGTTCTATGCGACCGGCTCGTGAGTGCGGCTCACCCGGTCGGGACACACGGCATGGCACGGACGGATACCGTCAGCCCGGGCGTGACGCTCGACGAGGCGTCGGTCCTCATGTTCCTGGTGGCTGGCAAGCAGTTCGCTGTGGACCTCAACCGGGTCCAACACATTCTTGACTACCAGGCGCCCACCCGGACGCCCCGGCGTCCGCCGTATGTTGAAGGGGTCATCCAGCACAAGGGGCGCTACCTCCCCCTGGTGAGCCTGCGCAAGCGCCTGGGGGTGGAGGGGCCGGGTCCCGAGAATCCGGCCGTCTTGCTCCTCGCGGGGGTTGGCCAGGATCCTGTGGTGGGGTTGATGGTGGACCAGGTGGTGCGCGTGTTGTCGCTGCCGGCGGACAAGCTGTTGGCGCCGCCCCCCCGGGTCTTCGGCATCCGGGCGGAGTTCATCCGGGGCGTGGCCAACGCCGGTGGGCGACCGGTCGTGTGGCTGGATGGCACGAAGCTTCTGACGTCGGCGGAGCCCATCACGCTGCTCGCATAGCCTGGGGCGGGCGTCACCCCGTTTTTCCGAGCGGGGGTCGGCTCCGCACGGGACGGGGCGCGTGGGGCGGCGGCTGAGAGGCGCGGGGCGCCTTCGCGGAGGAGGATCGCATGGCCGCTCGGATTCTGGTGGCGGATGACAGCGTGACGATCCAGAAGGTCGTGGAGCTGACCTTCAGCAAGGAGGGCTTCGTCCTCGTTCAGGCGCGAAGCGGCGAGGAGGCCATCCGCAAGGCCAAGGAGGAGCGGCCGGACCTCGTGCTCTTGGATTTGGTGATGCCTGACAAGAATGGCTACGAGGTCTGCGCGGCGTTGCGGGCCGAACCCACCCTGCGCGCAGTGCCCGTCATCCTCCTGGCGGGAACGTTCGAGGCGTTCGACAAGGACAAGGGAATCCAGGCCGGCGCCAACGATTTCGTCACCAAACCCTTCGAGTCCCAGGTGTTGATCAGCAAGGTGAAGCAGTTGCTCTTCGCGAAGACGATGGACATGGCGGCGCCTGCGGCGGCGAGCACGGCCGCCCCACCTAGGGAGGCGCCGCGTCCCGCGCCCGGCATTCCGCCACGCCCGGTCCCCGCGTCGGGTCTGCCTCCGGGCAGGGCGCCAGGCGCAATGCGAGGTGTCGCCCCGACGCCCCCGCCACCGAGTCTGCCCCCGAGCACGGGACGGACACTCGATCTCTCGCCGCCGTCGGAAGAGATCTCGCAGGATCGCGTGCGGAGCGTGGTGGAACCGCCACCCAGCCCTGCCCCTCCCCAGGGCGGATTCGGTGAATTGAATCTCGAGGACCTGCCCGGGCTGCCCCTGCCGGAGGCAGGGGGCCGCGCGGGGGACCTGCACCTGGAGTTGGAGAAGGCGGCATCCGGTCCGGTGCCCGTCCCGGAGGAGCTGTCACTGGAGATGCCGCCGCTCGTGCCGGAGCCTGCCCCGAAGGCGGGGGCGGCCCCGGCTCCCGTGCCAACGCCGGCGGGACTTCCCGAGAGCCTCTCTCTGGAAGAGGTGCTGTCGGCGGAACCGCCGGCCGCTCCCCCGGGGGCCGAGGGCGCCCTGGCACCGTTGGAGGAGCCGCCCGGCGGCCCGGTCTTCGACCTGACGAGCGAGATGGGTGCACCCTCGCTGCCTTTGGTCGAGGTCGGGAGCGGGGAGCCTCCGGAACTCTCCATCGAGGATCTCCTAGCCCCGGCGGAGACGGCTCCGCGTGCGCCCCGCGAGGTAGAGGCTCAAGAGTTCAAAGGGCCGGTTCCGGAGATTTCGCCGGAGGGGTTGTCGGGCGGCCCGGTCTTCGGATTGACGGATGTGGAGGATGCACTCCCCCCGGCGCTGCTCGAAGCGGGAGGGGAGGAGCCATCCGGCCTGTCCGTCGAGGGGCTGGCGCCCCCGAAGGAGGGCGTCCCATCCGGAGCTGACATGCGGGGACTCCCTGAGCTGGAGCTCGAACTGACTCTGGAGGCCCTAGAGGAAGCGGCACCGTCGAAGGACTTGGTCCCGGATGCGACGGCCCCGCTGGACCTCGAGATGTTGGTCGAAGTTCCTTTGACGGAAGCCGAGCAGATCGACCTCGAAGCTGCCATGAGAAGGGGCGAGGCGCCGGTACCACCTCCGGTGGTGCCACCTGTGGTGGTGCCGCCTTCGGTTCCGGCGATGGAGGCGGGGGCCGCGGCGGTCGCGCCACCAGAGTTTGCCGAGCTACCCATGGCGCCCGCGATGCTCACGATGGAAGCCGTGCCTCCAGCCGCGGCGGCGATGCCGCCGCCGGGGGCTGTAGAGGCGTCCCTGTTCGAGATGGCCGCGATGCGCCAAGCTGTCACGGAGCGGGTGGCGCACGAGCTCGCACGGGACCTCAGCGACAAGTTGCTCGAACGCATCGAGCGGATCGTGTGGGAGGTGGTCCCTGATCTGGCCGAGATCCTGATCACCAAGGAGATCGAGCGGATCCGGTCGCAGGCGGAAGGGAAACAGTCCACTTGAGAGTGTGTGAAGAAATCATCGGCGGGCTGAGAGCCCGAGTGTAACCTGTTGATTCTCCGTGGGTGAAAAATTCGCTTGGCGCCGATTGGCCGATATTTTCACACACTCTGAGTGCGGAACCATTGCACTATAGGACGGGGATGCCGCCCTCGCTCCAGGGCGGTGTCCCCGTTTCACTTCGGAGTACGGGATGACCGACATTCACGAGACAGAGGGTCCCGGGCCTTCGGGGTCGTCCGAGGTAGGCCCCCCCACGAAGCAGGGCTACGATCCCCGCGGCGTGGAGGAGCGCCGGTATCGGTTCTGGGAGGAGCGGGGCCTGTTTTCCGCGGATGAGACCTCGACCGCTCCTCCGTACAGTATCGTGATCCCCCCGCCGAACGTGACGGGCTCCCTCCACATGGGGCATGCCCTGAACAACACCCTCCAGGACATCCTGATCCGCTGGCACCGGATGCAGGGGGATAACGCCCTCTGGATGCCGGGGACCGATCACGCGGGGATCGCGACACAGAACGTCGTGGAGCGGCAGCTCCAGCAGGAGGGGCTCAGCCGGGACCAGATGGGGCGCGAGGCCTTCATCCAGCGGGTCTGGCGCTGGAAGGAGACGTCCGGTGGGACGATCATCCGGCAGCTCAAGACCCTGGGCGCCTCGTGTGACTGGCGACGGGAGCGGTTCACCATGGACCCGGGCCTGTCCGAGGCGGTGAAGGAGGTCTTCTGCCAGCTCTACGAGGCGGGGCTCACGTACCGCGGTGACTACATCATCAACTGGTGCCCCCGCTGCCAGACGGCGCTGTCGGACCTGGAGGTGGAGTACCAGGAGCGGGAAGGGAAGCTCTGGCACATCCGGTATCCCCTGGCCTCGGGCGCGGGCGGGGTGGTGGTGGCCACGACCCGGCCCGAGACCATGCTGGGGGACACGGCCGTGGCGGTGCATCCCGACGACCTGCGCTACAGGCACCTGGTGGGCAAAGGCGTCACCCTCCCTCTGATGAACCGGGAGATCCCCATCATCGCCGACAGCTACGTGGATCAGGCCTTCGGCACCGGAACGGTGAAAGTGACGCCCGCCCACGACCCCAAGGACTTCGAATGCGGCCTCCGCCACCATCTGCCCCAGGTTAAGGTCATGACGGATGACGGACGCATGAACGCGAACGCCGGGCGCTACCAGGGCCTGGACCGGTTCGCCTGCCGGGAGCAGGTGGTGCAGGATCTCCGACGAGACGGCCTCCTCGTGAAGATCGAGGACCATCGCCACGCCGTGGGGCACTGTTATCGATGCCAGACGGTGGTGGAGCCGTCCCTCTCGCGCCAGTGGTTCGTCCGCATGCAGCCGCTGGCCGAGCCGGCCATCCGGGCGGTGGAGGAGGGGCGCATCCGGATCATCCCCGCCCAGTGGGAGCGGACGTATTACGAGTGGATGCGAAACATCCGGGACTGGTGCGTCTCCCGGCAGATCTGGTGGGGGCATAGAATCCCCGCCTGGTATTGCGATCCGTGCGGGGAAGTCATCGTGTCCCGGACAGCGCCCGCAGCCTGTCCCCGATGCGGAGGGGCCCTGCGGCAGGAGACCGACGTCCTGGATACGTGGTTCAGCTCGGCCCTGTGGCCCTTCTCGACCCTGGGCTGGCCCGAGCGGACGCCGGCGCTGCGCGTCTACTATCCCACCTCGTGCCTGGTGACGGGCTTCGACATCCTGTTCTTCTGGGTCGCCCGGATGATCATGATGGGCCTGCGCTTCATGGGGGACGTCCCGTTCCGCGACGTGTACATCCACGGCCTGATCCGGGACGAGCAGGGCGAGAAGATGTCCAAGACCCGGGGCAACGTCATCGACCCGCTGCACGTGATCCATGGGGCCACCCCGGACGAGCTCGTGTCGGGCGCGAAGAGCGGCGGGGCGCCGCCGGCCGCCCTTGAGGGGATCCGTCGCCAGTTTCCCGATGGCTTCCCGGCCTTCGGAGCGGACGCCCTCCGGTTCACGCTGACCGCCCTGGCCAGCCAGGGGAGCGATGTGAAGCTGTCGGTGAAGCGGATCGAGGGCTACCGGTTCTTCTGCAACAAGATCTGGAACGCCTACCGCTTCGTGGCCGCCCATCTCGACGCAGAGGAAGTCCGGCGAACTCGTCCGGCGGATCTTCCGCTGACGCTGCCCGACCGCTGGATCCTCAGCCGCCTGACCGAGGCGATCAAGGGCGTAACCGACGCGCTGGAGGCCTACCGGTTCAACGACGCCGCCTCCATCCTGTACCAGTTCCTGTGGCATGAGTACTGCGACTGGTATCTCGAGATCGTGAAGAACCGGCTGACGACGCCGGAGGATGCCGAGAGCAGGCGCACCGGACGGGTCCTGCTGGTCCACGTCCTGGAGCAGTCCATCCGGCTCCTGCACCCGATCATGCCCTTCATCACGGAGGAGATATGGCAGCGCCTGCCGCACGATGGAGAAAGCATCATGCAGGCGCCTTGGCCCCGGGCGGATGGCGCCCAGGAGTGGCCCGAGGCGGTGGAGACCATGGCCACCATCATGGAGATCACTCGCGAGGTGCGGAACATCCGCTCGAATTACAACATCCCGCCCGCCAAGCGGTTGCCGCTTGTCCTGCGCACTTTTTCCCCCGCCCAGGACCAACTCCTGGAGGCCTGTCAAGGATACCTCACGAGCCTGGCGAGGCTGTCTCAACTCACGTGGGGACAGGACGTGGCCAGGCCTGCCGTCGCGGCCACGGCCGTTATTCAGGGCATGGAGGCGCACGTGCCCCTGGGGGGCCTGATCGATCTTGCCGAGGAGCGCGAGCGGCTGAGCCGGGAGTTGGCCAAGGTGGAGCAGGCGCTGCACCGGGTGAACCAGAAGCTGGCCAACTATGACTTCCTGGGGAAGGCGCCGGCGGCCGTCGTGAGCCAGCAGCGCGCCACCCAGACGGAACTGCAGGATGCCCGGGCGAAGCTCCGGGAGAGCCTGGAGCGGCTGAGAGCCGAGAGCTGAGAGCCGAGAGCGAGAAGATGCAGGGGAGCGCGCTTCCTGTCGATCTCGATCCCGAGTTGATCCGATCGCGACTTCGGTCCCGGGTCATCGGCCGCAGCCTCAGGGTCGTGGCCGAGGTCGGGTCCACCAACGATGCCGCCATGGAGGCGGCCAGGCAGGGAGCGGAGGAGGGCCTGGCCATCCTCGCGGATCGGCAGTCGGCCGGGCGAGGGCGCCGTGGGCGCATATGGGTGTCGCCGCCCGGCGTCGGGCTGTACACCTCGGTCCTGCTGCGACCCCGACAGCCGCCGACCGGACTGCCCCTGCTCACGTTGGTTGCCGGCCTCGGCGTGGTCGAGGCGATCGAGGCGATTGCCGGCGTGGCGGCCCGCCTCAAGTGGCCCAACGACGTGTGGGTCGAGGGCCGCAAGGTGGCGGGCATCCTGGCCGAGACGGCGAGCGCGGACGAGAAGGTGAGCCACGTCGTGATCGGCATTGGGATCAACGTGAACCACGGCCCGGGGACACTTCCCGAAGAGCTGTTCCCGGCGGCGACCTCGCTCCTCCTCGCGACCGGCCGGAGGCTCTCGCGCGGCGAACTGGCAGCGGCAATCTATAACGGCCTGGACCGGTGGTACCAGGTCTTCCGCGAGGGGCAGATCGAGTCAATCCTGGCGGCCGGCCGGGAACGGAGCGCCACCCTGGGGCGGCCGGTGGACGTGCTCGCCAACGGGGAGCGGTGGCAGGGCCTGGCGGTGGATCTGGACTTCGACGGGGCGCTCCTCGTGCGGGGGGAAGGGGGAGACCTTCGCCGGGTGATGGCCAGCGATGTTTCGATCCGGGCGCACGCATGAGCCGTTCTTGGCGCCTGCGAAGAAAATGCGCGTGAAAGCCGTCCGCAGTCCCAGGCTCCCGATCACGGAGCCTCCGGGGGCGCCCTGAGCCGCCGGACCCGCGGGGGCAGCCGGGTTCGGTCGCCGGGGAGCATAGCATCCCAGAGAGATACAGAACACCCTGTCCCCGGCGCGGCACGCCCGTTCTGTGGGCGGTGCCGCCGGAGCAAGGCTGGCCCCGGCATCGACGAGGCCCGGCGCACGGAGGGGCGGCCCCGGAGGCGAGGCCCGCGGAACGTCCACCTCGCCAGCACGCGCAGCGTTTTCATGTGTCGTGGTGACGGTAGGCCGTCATGACCACTTGGCGGTTAGCACTTCTGGACGAGACGTGATGGCTTTGGGGGAGACATGTTACTGGCGCTGGATGTAGGCAACACGAACACGGTCGTCGGCGTCTTCGAGGGCCAGACGCTTCTCCGGCATTGGCGCCTGTCCACGCGGCGCGAGGGCACGCGCGACGAGTACACCATGCTCATCAAGGGCCTGTTCGATTTCGCAGGCCTGGACTTCCAGCGGGTTTCGGCCGTGATCATCTCGTCCGTTGTCCCGCCGCTTCAGGGTCCGCTGGAGGAGATGGTCCGGCAGTACTTCGGGATCGAGCCGATGGTCGTGGGGCCGGGGATCAAGACGGGGATGCCCATCCTGTACGAATCTCCGCGGGACGTGGGGGCTGACCGGATCGTCAACGCGGTGGCCGCCTTCGAGGCCTACGGGGGGCCCTGCATCGTCGTGGACTTCGGCACCGCCACCACCTTCGATGCCATCTCGGCCCGCGGCGAGTACATCGGCGGCGCGATCTGCCCGGGGATCGGGATCTCGGCGGAGGCGCTCTTCCAGCACGCGGCCAAGCTGCCCCGCGTGGACGTGACGCAGCCCAAGGCGATCATCGGCCGCAACACGGTGGGCAGCATGCAGGCGGGGCTCTTCTACGGCTATCTGAGCCTGGTGGAGGGCGTCGTGGCCCGCATGCGAGCCGAACTGGGTGGCCGGGCGACCGTCATCGCGACGGGCGGCCTGGCCCAGCTCCTCCTCGCCGAGTCCACGGCCGTGGACCACGTGGACCCGCTCCTCACCCTCACCGGCCTCCGCATCCTCTTCGAGCGGAACCAGTAATCCTGAATACGGAAAACCGCGAACCGCCAAGATCACCCAGCTCGAGAGCTGGGTACCCGGGTCGCCAGGGATACGATGTTCCGATCTCTCCAGCAAAGAACCTGAAGATGAGCGCATGGGGCGGTCAGAAATTTCGTGCGCCTCCCCCAATGACCTGTTTCGGCCTTGGCGTTCCGGGTACCCAGCGGCAGCGGCGGGTGTCCTTGGCGGTTGATATTTTCGGATTGAGGCTATTTGCCTTTGGCGGCCCGGTCGGCGCGGAAGGCGGCCATGGCGGCCCGGTGCTCCGGCGAGGCCAAGCACTGTTGTTGGGCCGGGACGTAGGCGTTCATGGAGTGGCTGAAGTCCGTCTGGGATGCCAAATTGGAGAGCCGCTTGATGTGGCTGATGCTGGTGTGAGGTACGGCCAGGAAACGCTCCGCCACCGTCAGGCATTTGGCCTCGAGTTCCGCCCGGGGAACGACGGCATTCACCAGGCCGATCTCCAGGGCTCGGCGGGCGTCAATCGTGTCGCCGAGCAGGAGGAGTTCGCGGGCGCAACCCATCCCGATCAGCCGGGGCAGGCGATACGTCCCGAGGCCCGGGATCAGGCACTCCTTGACGGCGGGGAGCCCCAGGACCGCATCGTCCGAAGCGATTCGGAGGTCGCAGGCCAGGGCGATCTGCAGGCCCCCTCCGAGGCAGTAGCCGTGAATGCTGCAGATCACGGCCTTGTCACAGTTCTCCAGGATGTCCCAGAGAGGTTCGATCTCGGTGAAGAATGACGGATTGAGGCGGCCGCTGGAAAGCGCCTTCAAGTCCACGCCGGAGCAGAAGGCGCGACCCGTGCCGGTGACGATGGCGACCCGGGCCTCCCGGTCGTCGCGAAGCGCGTGGACGGCCTCGGTCATGTCGGCCAGGAAGGTTATGTCCTCGGCGTTCAGAACCTCAGGCCTGTTCAGTGTGATGCGTGCGATGCGGCCGTCCGTGCGATACAGGCCGTCTTCTCCCTGGGCATTGCTGTTCCCCCTCGCATTCAGCGTCGGCCGTGCGGTGGCGCGGCGGCAGTTTTTCTCGACGAGGTGGCCGGGTAGCTCACGACCTAGCGGCAGGAGTCTAGGCTATACATAGCGTCATAAGTAATGCCGCATAATTATCTTGCCATGTTCATGCCTTTCCTGTCATGATAGCGACAAGGAGGGCATGACCATGCGCAAATTGGCGATCGCCGATGCCGAGATCATGCAGTTCGCGTTGCAGCAAGAAATCTTCCGTTCCGAGGAAGCGCGCTATGACCATCGCCTGCACGGGGTCCTGTTGGTGACCCACGGCCTCAGTTGCTATGACGTGGCCGGCCTCCTCGGCCAGGACCCCCGGACCATCGAACGCTGGGTGCAGCGATTTGAAGCGCGGGGCTTCGCCGGGCTGCACGAGGGCGAACGGAGCGGCCGGCCCCGGCGGCTCGAGCCGGCGCAGTGGGACGCGGTCAACCGGGAGCTGCGCCGGAACCCGCGGGACTTCGGCTACGCCCAGAATCTCTGGGACGGGAAGCTCCTCGCCCATCACCTGGCGCAGGTGCACGGCGTCCCCCTCGGGGTGCGCCAGTGCCAGCGCCTGTTCCGCCAGCTGGCCTTCCGGCTGCGGAAGCCGCGCCCGCTGATCGCGCACGCCGATCCGGCGGCGCAGGCGGCATATAAAAAAACTCCGCCGGCTCGCCCGCGCCGACGGCCTTGACCTCTGGAGCCTCGACGAATGCCATTTCCAGCAGCATGGCACCCGGTGTCGCATGTGGGTGCCCCCGGAAGACACCGATCCCGTGCTGTTCCACGCCCCGACCCGGAAGTCCGTGGCCCTCTTCGGCGCGGTCAACCTCCGCACCGGGCAGCTCGTGACCCAGCTCTGCCCGACGTTCGATGCGGTCACGTTCGGCGCCTTTCTCCGCGTCCTGCTGCGGCATCGCCGCCCGCAGCGGCGGCTCGTCCTGATGTTGGACAACGCGCGGTACCATCACGCCACGCTGGTGCGGCCGTTTCTGCGGGAGAAGCACCAGGTGCTTCGTGTGCCTTCCTACCGCCCTACAGCCCGGAGTTGAACCCGATCGAACGCGTCTGGAAGCTCGCCCGAAAGCTGTGTACCCACAACCAATACTTTCCGCTGCTCACGGACCTGGTAGCCGCCGTCTCGGCTCAACTGAATCTGTGGAGAAAACCCAATCCACTGCTCGCCAGATTATGCGGCATTATTTAGGTCGTCATGTATAGTTGCTTGCTCGTCCGTGGTCGCGTCCCCGGCCGTCGCCTACCTTGTGAACCTTGGGGGACGCACCGTGAGCACCGGGCAGGGCGCCCGGCGCACCACGTTCTCGGCCACGCTGCCCATCAGGACGTGCCTCAGCCCGGTGCGCCCGTGCGTGGCCAAGACGATCAGGTCACACCGGAGGCGCTTAGCCACCCGGAGGATATAGTCGAATGCAACACCTTCGGCCAGGATGCTATGCACCCGGAGCTTCGGGGTCTTCCCCTTGAGTTGTTCCGTGATCCGGCGGAGCTTCCTCTTCCCGATAACGTGGTTCTCCCGCTCGATCTGGTCCCAGACGGCACCCGACACCTCGGGAAAGGCATAGATGGCGGGTAAGGGCAGGACATGAAGCACCACCAACTCCGCTCCGCTGCTTGCCGCCAGTCTCTCCGCGTGCGGAAGGGCCGCCTTCGCTAGCCGTGAGAAATCCGTCGGCCACAGGATCCGGCGATAGGCTCTGGTGGCCTTTTCCTTTCCTCTTGTGCTCATTTGTCACCCTCCCGGAGAATCATCCAGGCAGTTGGCCGGTCTCCGGATATACGGGCGAAAAGGAGCTCACAGCGACACGTGTTCCTTCCGACGCCCTCCGCTGTGTCAACGACCACCTTGGACGCCACACATCTCCCGGGCTCAAGTCCGCTGTTCGGTCCGGTGAGCGCAGTAGGCCGCTACCGCAATCAGGAGAAGGGCTTGCGCACCGCGGACGATCCCGCCCGGGGTGAGCCTGAAGGGAAACGGGATGCTGAACACCACTAGAAGCACTGCCAGCGCGAAGGCAGCAGTGCCGAGCCAGAGGGCCGTGGGAATAAGCACGCGGTAGAAGTTGTCCACAATCAACACCTCCTGTCTCTCCCTGGCGGGATACGCCAGCACAAATGGTTATCGGTAGGAGAGCTAAGGGTTAGTATCAACCCTTTAAACCTTTAAGTATGCACCGGGACAGGAAAGCTAACCACGGACCAGCGCGGCCCGCTGTGCGCGGTAGAGAGTGGTGTGGGCGAGCATTCCCGCAAAGCGAAGGTGGGGCCGGGAGGCTCAGATGACAGCCTACGCCTCAAGGGTCGGGCGTGTCAACGGGAAAGGCGAGCTGGTCGCGGCTGCGGAAGGCGGGAGTGGCTTCCCAAGACGGACGAATCTGGGCGCTGGGAGGAGAGGGTTTCGCTGCTGTGATGACCTAACGACGCGGGTGATCCGCGCGGGTTACCGCGTCGTGCCCACCCGGCTGTTAGGGCTTCCTTCCGCTATAGATTCCGAACAGCCCGTGGCGATAATGGCATTCAACCTCTGTGAACCCGGCATGCCTGAGCGCATCGAGCTGATCCTCAAGCGAATCATAGAAATTCTCAGGCTTTCTCCTTGCTTCAGCGGGGACGTGCGCAAAGCTCTCTGACAGTGAGACCTCTGTTCGGTGCCGCTGAATCCATTCCCGCCACAGGTCGTAATACCAGTCCTCGTGATGACGTTCTCTGGGAAGTATCACGTCAAGATTTGCGAAGCAACAGCCGCTCTTGAGCATTGTGAGAATGCACCGGAAGAGCACCTTCTTCTCGGAAAGATCGACGTGGTGAATGGCAAACGCCGAGGCGACGAAATCGAAGATTCCGAGTTCTACCTCCCCCCGGATAATCTGCTGGAACGTGGCGCAGCTAAGTAATTCAACGCGCGCATTCGCGAGGCGCCTGCGCGCGGCTTTCAGCATATCCTCGGACCCATCTATCGCGCAGAGGCGGATTGCTGGATCGACGGAACACAACGTCGCGCCAACGATACCGTCTCCGCATCCGAGGTCCAGCACGCGTTGGGTTCCAGGATGGGTCACGGAGTGTCGGTAGAAGGAAGCGAGAACGGACACAAGCAACTGCCTTTCAGGTACGTAATGGTCCGCATTGTCACGGTATTCTTTGGTGCGGGCAGCATCTCCCCAGTTGGTCTCTTCGAATCTTGTCATTCTCTTTGCCCTAACTATGCTTATCTGATTTCCGCATAGGGGGACTATATCCGGCATCGGGCCCAGATACTCCCAAGTCCCCAGAGTCCCGACGGTACGGGCTTGCTGGAGGCTATCTCTCACGAAATAGAGTGTCAAGGAGGAATCCCAGGACAGCCGCCACCGACATTTCGCTTGACAAAATGGGCCTTAATCCATATCTTAACCCGGTTCCAGCGGCCATTTTTTAACCGTTTGGCGGTGAGGTTCGTGTCCCCATGAAGACGTACCAGCCAAAAACAGGCGAGATCAATCGCCGCTGGATCCTAGTGGATGCCCAGGGGCAGACCTTGGGTCGCCTGGCCAGCCGTGTGGCCGTGATCCTGCGTGGAAAAGACAAGCCGGTCTTCGCTCCCCACACGGACGTGGGGGACTTCGTCGTGGTCATCAACGCGGAGAAGGTGACGGTGACCGGCCGAAAGCTTCGCCAGAAAGAATACCATCACCATTCTCAGTATCCGGGGGGCATAAAAACGATCCGGCTGGGCAAGCTGCTGCGGGAAAAGCCGGAGCGCGTCCTCGAAAAGGCGGTGCGGGGGATGCTGCCCAAGACCAAACTGGGCGACGCGCTCTTCGGGAAGCTCAAGGTGTACGCCGGCCCCACCCACCCGCACGCGGCGCAACGGCCGGCGCCAGCGGCCGCCCCGAAGTAACTCCGAGGAGACGAGGCAGGCATGGAAACGACATCGCGCGCCTACGGGACCGGACGCCGCAAGAGTTCCGTGGCGCGGGTCTGGCTGCAGCCGGGCGAGGGCAAGATCCAGGTGAACGACCGTCCGGTGGACGAATTCTTCACCCACCCCACATTGAAGATGCTGCTGACGCAGCCCCTCAAGGTCGTGGGCCAGGAAGGGAAGTACGACGTCATGGCCAGCGTGAGCGGCGGCGGCTCCACCGGCCAGGCGGGGGCGATTCGCCTCGGGATCGCGCGGGCCCTGGTCCGGGTGGACGATACCATGCGGACCGCGCTGAAGAAGGCCGGCCTGCTCACCCGCGATCCCCGAGCGAAGGAGCGAAAGAAGTACGGCCAGAAGGGCGCGCGGGCCCGGTTCCAGTTCTCCAAGCGGTAACTGTCTCGCCATGACGAACAGGGAAGGGCCTCCGGGTTCTTCCCTTTTTTTGTGCTTGGGGTGGATGGGTTTGAAGGGGCGGGTTTCTCCGACCGGGGCGTGGAACAGCGGCAAGACCTTTGGCGGCAGGCGGGAGCGGATGGGATGACGGGCACGGGAAAGAGCGAGCGGGTGCGCCGCGTGGCCATTGCCGGGGCCAGCGGATATACGGGGGCGGAGCTGCTTCGGCTCCTCCTCCAGCATCCCCTGGCGAAGGTCGTGGCCCTCACCGCCGAGGCCCACGCGAACCAGCCCATCGCCACGGTGTTTCCCAGCCTGGCGGGGTTCCTGGATCTCGCCTGCCTTCCCTTGGACACGGCCAAGCTGGCGGCCGAGGCGGACTTCGTTTTCCTGGCCCTGCCCCACAAGACCTCCATGGCCGTGGGCGCGGATCTGATCCAGCGGGGGACGCGGGTCCTGGATCTCTCGGCCGACTACCGGCTGAAAGACGCGGCGGCCTACCCGCAGTGGTACGGGATAGAGCATGAGGCCCCGCACCTGCTGAAGGAAGCGGCCTACGGCCTTCCCGAACTCCATCGCGCCGAGATCGCGGAGGCGCGACTGGTGGCGGTTCCGGGCTGCTATCCGACCGGCGCGGTGCTGGGCCTGGCCCCCCTCATTGCCGAGGGGCTCGTGGATCCGGACTCCGTGATCATCGACGCCATCTCCGGCGTCTCGGGCGCCGGGCGGAGGGCGGATCTGCCGTATCACTACTCCGAGGTGAACGAGGGCCTCAAGGCCTACAGCGTGGCCACCCACCGGCACACCCCCGAGATCGAGCAGGAGCTGTCACGCCTGGCCGGGCGCGAAGTCACGGTCTCCTTCACGCCGCACCTGGCCCCCCTCACCCGCGGGATCCTGACCACCATCACGGCGTCGCTCCTGAGCCGGCGCGCGGCCGGGGACCTGGTGCTGGTCTTCCAGACGTTCTACCGCGGGGCGCCCTTCGTGCGCGTCCTGGCCGAGGGGAAGCTCCCCGAGACGAAGCACGTCCTGCACTCGAATTTCTGCGACATCGGGCTCGTGTCGGATGGCCGGACGGGACGGGTCATCGTCGTGACGGCCATCGACAACCTGGTCAAGGGGGCCTCCGGGCAGGCGGTGCAATGCTTCAATCTGATGGCCGGCCTGGACGAGCGGGCCGGGTTGTGGATTCCCGGACTGTTTCCCTGAGCGACCGATCCGGCGGTGCCGATTCACCGGAAGGAGCGAGGAAGCCGTGGGCGGGACTGACGCATACCTCTTCGCGATTCCCGGCGGGATCTCTCCAGTCAAAGGGGTCCGGTCGGCGGCGGTCGCCTGCGGCTTGAAGCGGGACGGCCAGTCTGGACCTCGCCCTGGTGACGTCGGACGGGCCGGCGACGGTGGCGGCGACGTTCACGACGAATCGGGTCCAGGCCGCCCCGGTCCTGGTCTCGCGGCGGAACCTGCGCGGAAGGAAATTCGCGGCCATCGTCCTGAACAGCGGCAACGCCAATGCCTGCACGGGGCGGCAGGGCCTGGCCGATGCCGAGGCCACGGTGCGGGAGGTCGCGCGGGCCTTGAAGCGGCCGGCCGGGCAGGTCTTTGTGGCCTCGACGGGCGTGATCGGGCGCCGGCTGGACATGGATGCGATCCGGAGGGGGATCGCCGATGCCGCGGGCCGGCTGGACGCTTCCGCGGGGAGCGCGGCGGCGCAGGCCATCCTCACCACGGATACCATGCCCAAGGAGGCCGCCATTCGCTTCGCCCAGGGAAAGCGGCGGGTGAGCATCGGGGGAATGGCTAAGGGGTCGGGCATGATCGCCCCGCGGATGGCGACGATGCTGGCCGTGATCGCCACCGACGCCAGCGTGGCGGCGGGACCGCTCCAGAAAGCGCTGCGGCTGGCGGTGGAGGCGAGCTTCAACTGCATCACGGTGGATGGGGACACCAGCACCAACGACATGGTTCTCTGCTTCGCCACCGGGGCCTCCGGCGCGCCGGCGCTGCGTCCGGGCACGGCCGATTTCCGCACGTTCCAGGTGGGCCTGGAGATGGTGTGCCTCAGCCTGGCCAAGATGATCGTGCGGGACGCGGAGGGGGCCACCAAGCTGGTGGAGGTCCGGATCGCCGGCGCGCGGACGGCCAGGGAGGCGCGCCTGGCGGCCGAGGCGGTGGCGACCTCCCCCCTGGTCAAGACGACGCTTTTCGGGGAGGACATCAACTGGGGGCGGGTGATGGCGGCCCTGGGACGATCCGGGGCCGGCTTCGACCCCGGGATGGTGGATCTGTCGGTGGACGAGTTGCCCGTGGTGCGACGCGGCGAGGGCCTCGGGTCGAGCGCCGAGGCGGCTGCGAACCACCGGTTGCGGCAGCGGGAGTTCGCGCTGGTGGTGAACCTGCGGGCGGGGCGCGCCACGGCGCGCCTCTGGACCACCGACCTGTCCGAAGGCTACGTGCGCATCAACGCGGGATATCGGACGTAAAGGCAAAGAGCATTCGACGGTTCGACTGTTCGGGTGTTCGGGAACCACCGAACACGCGAACGTTGGTCGGCTGGGGCTGGGCTTGCTGCCCATCCACCGGTGTGATATAAGGCGAACGGGGTCCGCGATGGGCGCGGACCTCACTTCACACGCGCGCGGATTCCGCCGGGGGTGTCCCGCGGCCACGCGGGATTCCGGGGGAAGTGGAGGCGCGCGGCGGAACAACCTCACGCAGGAGGAACGTGCCAATGGCGGTGACGATCAAGGAGTTGCTGGAGGCCGGTGTCCACTTCGGGCACCAGACCAAGCGCTGGAACCCGAAGATGAAGAAGTACCTGTTCGGGGAGCGGAACGGGATCTACATCATTGACCTGCAGAAGACCCTGAAGATGTTCCAGGAGGCGTACGCCTTCCTGCGCGACGCGGCCGCCCGCGGCCAGTCGGTGCTGTTCGTGGGCACGAAGCAGCAGGCGGCGGACACGATCCAGGAGGAGGCCGCCCGCGCCGGGATGTACTTCGTGAACCGCCGCTGGCTGGGCGGGACCCTGACGAACTTTCAGACCATCACCAAGAGCATCTCGCGCCTCAAGCAGCTCGAGGACATGCAGGCCACGGGGAAGTTCGAGGCCTTCTCCAAGAAGGAAGTCCTCAGGATGGAGCGCGAGATGGAAAAGCTCAACAATGCCCTGATGGGCATCAAGGCCATGGAGCAGCTTCCGGGCGCCGTCTTCATCATTGATCCCAAGAAGGAGCGGATCGCCGTCCAGGAGGCGCGCCGGCTCGGCATCCCGGTGCTCGCGGTGGTGGACACGAACTGCGATCCGGACGAGATTGACTTCCCCATCCCGGGCAACGACGACGCGATCCGCGCGATCCGGCTGCTTGTCTCGCGGCTGGCCGATGCGATCATCGAGGGGCGAGGGGCAGGCGCCAAGGCGGGTGCGGCGGGGATCGAGGAGGGGGCACCCGCCAGCGGGTCACCCGCGAGCGGGTACCCGGCCGGTGCCGAGGCGCCGGCGACCGGCGCCCCAGCTCCTCCCGCCCCGGCGGCCGGCCCTGAGGGGGCGGCCCCTTCCGGTTCCGGGGGCCCCGAATCCCAGCCCTCCCAGGCTTCGGCCGCCGCCGCACAGTAAGGCCAGCCAGAAGGAGTATGCATGGAGATTTCGGCGGGAATGGTCCGTGACCTGCGCGACAAGACGGGCGCGGGGATCATGGAGTGCAAGGCCGCCCTGGCAGAGGCGGGCGGCGACCTCGCCAAGGCGATCGAGGTCCTGCGGAAGCGCGGATTGAAGACCGCCGAGAAAAAGGCCGGCCGCACGGCGGCGGACGGTCTGGTGGCGGCGTGGATCTCGCCCGGGCGGGACGCGGGGGCCTTGCTGGAAGTGAATTGCGAGACGGATTTCGTGGCCCGCACGGAGCGGTTCACCGATCTCACCCGATTGCTGGTGACCCTGGTGGGGACGGATGCCGCGGCAGCGGAAATGGACGCCCTGCTGGCGCGCGCCGTGAATGGTAAGCCGGTGGCTGATGTGATCAAGGAGACCATCGGCTCTCTGGGGGAGAACATCGTGGTCCGGCGGGCGGCCCGCCTGGCGCTGCCCCAGGACGCCCAGGGATTGGTGACGAGCTACCTGCACGGTGGGGGGAAGATCGGCGTCCTGGTCGAAGTGCGGTGCAAATCGGACGGCGTGGCGAAGGGCGAGGGGCTGACGCGGCTGGCCAAGGACTTGGCCCTGCAGGTCTGCTCGGCCGAGCCGGCCTATGTGACGCGCGACCAGGTCCCCGCCGCCATCCTGGAGAAGGAGCGGGAGATCCTGCGGGCCCAGCCCGACGTCCAGGGCAAGCCGGCCGCCATCCAGGACAAGATCATCCAGGGACGCCTAGAGAAGTTCTTCATGGAGCGGTGCCTGGCGGACCAACTCTTCATCCGGGACCCCGAGGGGAAGCAGAAGATCCGCGACGTCCTCAAGGCGGCCGAGAAGACCTTGGGCGAGCCGGTCAGCGTGGCAGGTTTCGCCCGGTTCCGCCTGGGCGAGGGGATCGAGAAGCGGGCCGGGGACTAGCACGGCAACCAGGCCACCGGGCAATCAGGCAATCTGGAGTTCCTGATTGCCGGAGAGGGAAATGCCGGAGCTCAAGTACCGACGGATCCTCCTGAAACTCAGCGGCGAGGCGCTGGCGGGCGATCAGGAATTCGGGATCAGCGCCGACGTGGTTCGGTTCGTCGCCGGCGAGGTGCGGGAGGTCCAGCGTCTCGGCGTCCAGATCGGCATGGTGATCGGCGGCGGCAACATCTTCCGGGGGGTGGTGGCCAGCGCCCAGGGAATGGATCGGTCCTCGGCCGACTACATGGGCATGCTGGCGACGGTGATGAACGGCCTGGCCCTGCAAGAGGCGCTGGAAAAGCTCGGGGTGGACACGCGGGTCCAGACGGCCATCGAGATGCGCGAGGTGGCCGAGCCGTTCATTCGCCGCCGGGCGCTGCGCCACATCGAGAAGGGCCGGGTGGTCATCTTCGTGGGCGGCACGGGCAACCCGTACTTCACGACGGACACGGCGGCGGCGCTGCGGGCCATGGAGATCAACGCCGACGTGGTCTTCAAGGCCACCAAGGTGGACGGGGTGTACACGGCCGATCCCAAGACGGATCCGACGGCGCAGAAGTTCGAGGAGCTCAGCTACATCGAGGTTCTCAGCCGGCGGCTGAAGGTCATGGACTCCACCGCCATCTCGCTCTGCATGGACAACCGATTTCCCATCGTGGTCTTCAATCTGCAGGAGAAAGGGCGGCTGCGCCGGCTGGTGTTGGGAGAGCGCGTGGGCACCCTGGTCCGAGGAGGCTGACGGGTCATGCAGGAAGTCATTAAGAAGGCCGAGCAGGACATGAAGCGGGCCACCGAGGCCACGCTCAAGGACTTCAACAGTGTGCGGACGGGCCGGGCCTCGGTCGCATTGCTGGATGGCATCGTGGTGGACTATCATGGGACCCCGACCCCCCTGAAGGCGGTGGCCAACCTGGCGACGCCGGAGCGGCGCCTGATCACCATCCAACCCTGGGAGCCGTCGCTGGTCCCGGCCGTCGAGAAGGCCATCCTGAAGTCCGACTTGGGGATCACGCCCACCAACGATGGCAAAATGATCCGGCTGGCGGTCCCCGCCCTCACCGAGGAGCGCCGCAAGGAGCTGGTGAAGGTCGTCCGCAAGCTGGCGGAGGAAGGGCGGGTTGTCATCCGCAACATCCGCCGGGACGCCAACGAAGCCTTGAAGAAGCTGGAAAAGAACAAGCAGTTGTCCGAGGACGGCGTGCACAAGAGCATGGACCAGACCCAGGAGTTGACGAACCGCATGATCAAGGGCCTGGACGAGCTTCTGGAGAAGAAGGAAAAGGAAATCATGGAGTTTTGAGTCCGGGACCGAGAGGTCATGCACCGTCAACGGATCCTCAGCGCGCTGCTGCTCGTCCCCCCGTTTCTCCTCCTCGTCCGTTTTGGCTCAGCGTTTCACTTCGCGCTGTTGGTCGGCCTGGCCATCGGCATAGGCGCGTGGGAATTCTCGCGATTGTGCCCGGCGGGAACGGACCGCAGCGTGTCGCTGCTGACCGTGGCGGGCGCCCTGCTGTGGCACGTCGGCGTCACCTCGACGTGGGGCGTGGCCGGCGTGGGGGCTCTTGTGGTGGGGACGGCGCTCCTGCGGGTGACGCTGCTCAAGGCCGAGTTTCGGGTGGGTCTCCTGCAGGCGGCCTGGATCGCGCTGGGGGCGGCGTACGTGGGGGGCCTTCTGAGCTTCGCCAGCGCGCTGCGGGCTCTGCCCGAGGGGCGAGAACTCATCTACTTTCTTGCCCTCACGACTTGGGCGGGGGACATCGCGGCCTTCTACGTCGGCAGCCGGTTCGGCCGGCAACCGCTGGCGCCTCGGATCAGCCCCAAGAAGACGGTCGAGGGCGCCCTGGGCGGGATGGTTGCCACGATGGTCGTCGCCATCGCCGGGAGCCCCTGGATCTGGCCGCGGCTGCCGTGGGCCGTTGCGGCCGTGCTCGGCCTGCTCCTCGGCATCGTCGGGATCCTGGGGGACCTGTGCGAGTCGGCGGTGAAGCGCGGCGCCGGGGTCAAGGATAGCGGGGACCTCATCCCCGGGCATGGCGGGGTCCTGGACCGGCTGGACAGCCTGATGTTCGCGTGTCCCGTTCTGTACGCCCTGGTGCGAATCGGGTGGGTGTGATCGCGGAGCGGTTGCCGGTGGCCCTCGATTTCCCGCGCCCCCTGCGCTTCGGCCTGGCGGTGGGGAGCGGCCTCCTTTGCGCCATCGCCTTTCCGCCCTGGGACGTCGGGCCGATGGCCTTCGTCGGGCTGGTGCCACTCTTCCTGGCGCTGGAAGGAACCACGCCCAGCGTCGCGGCATGGCTGGGATACGCGGCCGGCCTGAGCTTCTACCTGGCGACCATCTGGTGGGTCATCAACACGATGACCACCTACGGGCGGATGCCGCTCCTGCTGAGCCTGGTGGCGCTCCTGCTCCTGTGCGGGGTCCTGGCGAGCTACACGGCGGCCTTCGCGGGGCTCCTTGTCTTGGGCCGGAAATGGTTGCGGTCGCCCCGGGGGATCGAGCCGCTTTTCGCCGCGGGCCTGTGGGTGGCTCTGGAGTTTCTGCGGACATATCTCTTCTCGGGATTTCCGTGGGCGCTCCTGGGGTACACTCAGTACCGCCAGCCGACGGTCCGGTTGCTGGCCGCGGCGACCGGCGTGTACGGGATCTCGGCCCTGCTCCTCCTGGTGAACGGGGCGCTGGCGGGACTGCTCGCCTTGTGGCTGGAGGCTCGAGAGGAGCGGATCCGCTGGGGCGCGGCGCTTCTGCCGGTCGGGCTGGCGGCCCTGGCGCTCGTGGCCACGGTGGTGTATGCCCGTCTCCTCTGGCGCGATCCCACGGGAGGCGCCGCCATCCGCGTGGGGCTGCTGCAAGGGAACATCGACCAGTCGCTGAAATGGGACCGGAGCTATCAGACGGCGACCCTGGACATCTACGAGCGTCTCACGCGGCGCGAGGCCGCGGCGAAGCCCGGGCTGATCGTCTGGCCGGAGACGGCCATCCCCTTCTTCCTGCGGCGCGAGCCGGAGCTGGCCGCCCGTGTCTATCGCCTGGCCGAGGAGACCGGCGTCCCGATGCTGGTCGGAAGCCCCGACGTGGGAGACGACGGCCGCCTGTACAACACCGCGTTCCTCCTGGGAAGGGATGGGCGGATTCAGGGGCGTTACGACAAGCGCCACCTCGTTCCCTTCGGGGAGTACGTGCCCCTGCACCAGATCTTCTTTTTCCTGGACAAGCTGGTGGTGGGGATCGGAGACTTCGGCCGCGGTCGCACGGCCACCGTGTTTTCGCTGGAGGGCGCGCGATTCAGTGTGATGATCTGTTACGAGGCCATCTTTCCGGATGAAGTGCGGGAGTTCGTGCGCGACGGGGCGGAGTTCCTCGTGAACATCACCAACGACGCCTGGTTCGGGAGAAGCGGCGCGCCCTCCCAGCATCTCGCCATGGCGGCGATGCGTGCGGTCGAGAACGGAATGTATCTGGTCCGCGCGGCCAACACCGGGATCACGGCGGTGGTTGCGCCGACGGGGGAGATCCTGGCGCAGACCGGGATCTTCACCGAGGCCGCCCTGCTGGGGACGATCCACCCGCGACAGGGCGAGACCCCGTATACCCGGTATGGAGACGTGCTGGCCTGGGTGTGCCTGACATTCTTGGTTGCCTATGGTATGGCACTGGCCCGCGTCCGTTGGATGCTCGGGCGGTGAGGGAGTGGGCCGGCCCGAGCGGCGGAGGAGCGAATCATGATTCCTGATCTGCAACGCAGCATCGATGAGCTGCAGCGAAAGCTGGATCAGCTCCGGGTGTATCTTTGACGTCCCCGGCAAGACGGCCCGACTGGCGGCGCTGGAGGCTGCGGCAGCCGCGCCCGAGTTCTGGGGGGATCCGGAGAAGGCCCAGAAGGCTCTGAAAGAGCAAAGCGACCTCCGGCAGACGCTAGGACAGCACGCCGGGCTGGTGAAAGAACTGGAGGATGTCCGGGTGCTCCTGGAGCTGGCCGTGGACCATGAGGACGTCGAGACGCTCCAGGAAGTCTCCGGCGGCCTCACGGGCCTCACCCGGCAGGTGCGCACGCTGGAGCTGCAGACCGCCCTCTCGGGCGAGTACGACAAGGGCAACGCCATCCTGAGCATCAACCCCGGCGCCGGAGGCACGGAGTCCCAGGATTGGGCCCAGATGCTCCTGCGCATGTACCTGCGCTGGGCCGAGGGCAAGGGTTTCAAGACCGAGATCATTGATCTCTTGGAAGCGGAGGAGGCGGGGATCAAGAACGGGACCGTGACGGTCTCCGGGCCCTATGCCTACGGCTACCTTCGGGCCGAGATCGGCGTCCACCGGCTGGTCCGCATCTCGCCCTTCGACGCCGGCAAGCGGCGGCACACCTCCTTCGCCTCGGTCTTCGTCTTCCCGGAGGTCTCGGACGACATCGACATCAAGATCGACGAGAAGGATCTGCGGATCGATACGTATCGATCGGGGGGACACGGCGGCCAGCACATCAACGTGACCGACTCGGCCGTCCGCATCACCCACCTGCCCACCGGGATCGTGGCCTCGTGCCAGAACGAGCGCTCGCAGCATAAAAACAAGGCCATGGCCATGAAGGTGCTGCGGGCGCGCCTGTACGATTTCTACAAGCGGCAGCAAGACGAGGAGATGGCAAAGCTGGAGGGCGAGAAGGCCCCCATCGCCTGGGGCAGCCAGATCCGGTCCTATGTCCTGGCGCCGTACCAGCTGGTCAAGGACCATCGAACGGGGGAGGAGACGGGTAACGTCAGCGCCGTCCTGGACGGCGACCTGGACCGCTTCATCGAAGCGTACCTGTTCAAGCCGCCCGAGAAGACGGCGTAGAGACGCGGCCTCTGCCCTGGCGAGAGGTCGGGTTGTGGGCTGATCCGCCACCAGCAAAGGAGAAGACGATGCCGGACGACGATCTCCGCGCGGAAGTGGAGCGGCTGCGCGCCGAGAACGAGGCGCTGAAGGCCAAGGTGTCTCGCCCCACATCCATCCGGGTCAGCCAGAAAGGGGCCCTCTCGGTGTACGGCTTGGGGCGCTTCCCCGTGACGCTGTACAAGGAGCAGTGGCTCAAGCTCCTCGGCATGGCGGACGACATCAAGCGGTTCATCGCCGAGAACGAGGCCCGGTTGAAGGTCAAAGGCTGACGGCCCGCTGATTCTCGAAGGCGTTCGGCGGTTCGCCTGGTCAAAGTGGCTCGGTCGGCACCTCCGAGTCCGGCCGGATCCGCTACAAGCGGAAACGCTCGAACCGTGGAACCGTGGAGCGCTCTGCCTTGACTCCCCCGACACGCGCCCATATAATCGCCGCACTTTGCGCCACGGCCCCTTGGATCGCCTGGAGGACGATTGGACGAGTCCAGCGCTTTCATTCGTGAGCGGCTGAAGAAGCTGGAAGACCTCAGCCGCGACGGCGTCGATCCGTACCCCAGCACCTTTCCCGTCACCCACCTGGCAGGCGACCTGACGGGCCGCTACGCCTCGGCCGACGACGCCGCGCTCTGCGCGGCCGAAGCCGTGGCGCTGGCGGGGCGGGTCCTGTCCCTGCGCGGCCACGGCAAGGCCTCCTTTGCCCACATTAAGGATCAGACCGGCAGGATCCAGATCTACGTCCGCCAGGACACGGTGGGCGAATCGGCCTACACGCTGTTTCGTCGCATTGACGTCGGCGACTTCCTGGGCGTGCGGGGACGCCTCTTTCGGACCAAGACGGGCGAGTTGACGATCCACGTGGACACTCTCACCCTCCTGGCCAAGGCGCTGCGGCCGCTCCCGGACAAGTGGCACGGGCTGTCCGATGTGGAGGTGCGGTACCGGCAGCGCTACGTGGACCTGATCGCCAATCCGTCCGTGGCAGAGGTGTTCAGACGGCGGGCCAGGATCATCGCCGAGATCCGGCGCTTCTTCGACGAGCGCGGCTTCCTCGAGGTCGAGACGCCCATGATGCAGCCGATCCCGGGCGGCGCCGCGGCCCGGCCATTCGTGACCCACCACAACGCCCTGGATCTCAGCTTGTACTTGCGCATCGCCCCCGAGCTCCATCTCAAGCGGTGCGTGGTGGGCGGGCTGGAGCGCGTGTACGAGATCAACCGGAACTTCCGGAATGAAGGCCTGTCCACCCAGCACAACCCCGAGTTCACCATGCTGGAGTTCTACCAGGCCTATGTCGACTATCGGGACCTGATGGCTCTGACCGAGGAGCTTCTCCCCCGGATCGTCCGGATGGTGTGCGGCAGCGATACCGTCACGTATCAGGGGCGCGAGATCTCCTTCACGCCACCCTGGTCACGTCTCACGCTGGAAGAGGCGCTTTTCAAATTTGGAGTCTTCCGCCCGGAGGAGTGGGTACTGATCAAACTGGCAGGCCTCCCCTCATCAGAGGATCTCCTGCGGGCCGCCGCCGAGGCGAGCGGCATCGCGATCCGGCCGGGCTGGGGGTGGGCCAAGCTGCTGGTCGAGCTCTTCGAGGCCCGGGTGGAGGGGCAGCTTGTCCAGCCGACCTTCATCACCGACTTTCCGGCCGAGCTCAGTCCCCTGGCCAAGGCGCGGACGGATGATCCCCGCTACGTCCAGCGCTTCGAGCTGTACGTCGCCGGGCTGGAGGTGGCCAACGCCTACACGGAGCTGAACGACCCCCGGGAGCAGCGGCGCCGCCTGGAGGCCCAGGCCAAGGCGCGGGCGGCCGGGGACGAAGAGGCGCACCACATGGATGAAGACTTCGTGCGGGCGCTGGAATACGGCCTGCCGCCCACGGCCGGCGAGGGGATCGGCATTGATCGCCTGGTCATGCTCCTCACCGACTCCCCCTCCATCCGCGACGTGATCCTGTTCCCCCTGCTGCGGCCAGAAGCCCCGGGTCCCGAGGCAATGACCAATGACAAATGACCAATCACGCCACCTCGCTGTCTCTGTTCCTGTCGGCCTATGGCGTTGCGGGGATCGGCCGTTCCCCGCGACCATTCGCGAATCGGCCGGGTGACGAGTAGGAATCGGATGGCCTGGTCCCTTCCCTACGAGGTGTTCATCAGCCTCCGCTATCTCAAGGCCAAGCGGCGGCAGCGCTCCCTCTCCGTCATCACCTTCATCTCCATCGCCGGCGTGGCCGTCGGCGTCATGGCCCTCATCGTGGTCATGGCGGTGATGAGCGGGTTCGAGTTCGACCTGCGCAACAAGATCCTGGGAACGAACGCCCACATCTGGGTCCTGCGCTACGGCGAACGGGGTATCGAAGAGCCGGACGCCGCCCTGGCGGCCGTGCGGCAGGTGCCAGGCGTCACCGCGGCATCGCCCTTTACGTACAACGAGGTGTTGCTGACGGCCGCGGGGCGGACCGCCGGCACCGTCCTGCGAGGCATCGACCTGGCCTCGGCGGTGGAGGCCACTGACTTCCGCAAGACCCTCAAGAGCGCCAGTACGGAGTTGACCGAGGCCATGGCCAGCCCGCACCCCGTGTTTCCCCCGGATGGGATCGTCCTGGGCACGTACCTGGCCAGCAGCCTGGGGGTGAGCGTGGGCAGCCCGGTGGACGTCCTCCTGCCATTGGGCGGGGACCTCTCCCCCCTGGGGGTGATGCCCCGCATGCGCCGATTCACGGTGGTGGGCACCTTCCAGGTCGGGTTCGCCGAGTTCGACTCGAAGCTGGCCATGACCGCGGTTCCCACGGCCCAGCAGCTCTTCCGCATGGGATCGGCCGTCAGCGGCATCGAGGTCCGGGTCGCGGACATCTACCAGGCGGCCCAGATCGCCGAAGCCATCCGCGCCCGCCTGAAGTTCCCGTACTTCACCCGGACGTGGATGGAGCTGAACCGGAACTTCTTCTCGGCGCTCCGGGTGGAGCGGATCGTGATGTTCGTCATCCTGACGATGATCGTCCTGGTGGCGGCCTTCGGCATCATCAGCACGCTGATCATGCTGGTCATGCAGAAGCGGAAGGAGATCGCCGTCCTGAAATCCATGGGCGCGACCGGGGGCAGCCTCATGGCCGTGTTCATCGTGCAGGGGATGATCATCGGGGCCGCGGGAACGATCCTGGGTCTCTTGGCGGGTCTCGCCATCGCCAAGAACCTGGATCCCATCGTGGGGGCCATCGAGTGGCTCTTCGGGTTCAAGGCCTTCCCCCAGGATGTCTACCTGCTGGACAAACTGCCGTCCCGCGTCCTCCTGCCGGACGTCGTGGCGATAACGATCACGGCTTTCATCATCAGCTTCTTGGCGACGATCATCCCGTCCCGCCAGGCGGCCCGGGTGGACCCCGTGGTGGCTATTCGATACGAATGATGCGAATGCGGAATTCGGAATGCGGAATGTGGAATGAAGGGCGGGTGACGATTGCGGATGGGGTCTGCCATTCCGCAATCCGCATTCCGCAATCCGCAATGGCGACATGAGCGTGGAGATCCAGGTCCAGGACGTCTGGAAGAGCTTCCCCCGCGACGGGGATCGCGTGGATGTGCTGAAGGGGGTCAGCCTCCGCGTCGTCCCCGGGGAGCTGGTGGCGGTGGCGGGGCCCTCCGGGGTCGGGAAGAGTACCCTGCTGCACCTGCTGGGCGCCCTGGAGCGACCGACCGGCGGCCAGATCCGGTACGGCGAGACGGTGCTGTCGGGCCTGGGCGATGCGGCTCTGGCGGAATTTCGGAACCGGCAGGTGGGGTTCGTTTTCCAGTTCCACCACCTCCTGCCCGAGTTCACCGCCCTGGAGAACGTGATGCTGCCTCTCCTGATCCGGCGCCTGCCGGTGGGGGAGGCCAGGAGTCGCGCGCAGGCCATCCTGGGACAGCTAGGACTGGCCGACCGGCTGCGCCACCGCCCGGGAGAGCTTTCGGGGGGCGAGCAACAGCGGGTGGCCGTGGCGCGCGCCCTCGTGGGCGAGCCGGCCGTCCTGCTGGCGGACGAGCCGACGGGGAACCTGGACAGCAAGACCGGAGAGGAGGTCTTCGAGCTGCTGCGCCAGATCAACCGCGAGCGGCGTCTCACCTGCGTCGTCGTTACCCACAACGAGGTGCTGGCCGGCCGGGCGGACCGCATCCTGCGAATGCTGGACGGTCGGATGGTGGCCTAGGGCCCAGAATTTGCCTCTTCCCGTCGCCCGTCTTGTCGGATATAATGGAGCCACCGTCGCTTCGGGCGGTCCAGGCGGCGATCGGGAGTGAGGAACGAAGCATGGAGAGCAAGGGAGTGAGAAGGTTGCGAGGAGCTGCTCATGTTTGAACGATTCACCGAACGCGCCCGCAAGGTCATCATCCTGGCCCGTGAGGAAGCCATTCGCCTCGGCCATAACTTCGTCGGGACGGAGCACCTGCTGCTGGGCCTGATCCGCGAGGGCGACGGCCTGGCCGTGGCCATCCTGAAGAAGCTGAACGTCAACGTCTCCGCCCTCAAAGCCGAGATCGAGAAGATCGTCGCCGTCGGCACCGAGTTTTCCCCGGCCGGGGAGATCCCCTTCACGCCCCAGGCCAAGAAGGTGCTGGAGTACGCCATCTCCGAGGCCCGATCCCTCGGCCACAACTACATCGGCACGGAGCACCTCTTGCTCGGGTTGATCCGGGAGGGGGAGGGGATCGCATCGCTGGTCCTCCGGGACTTCGGCGTGAGCGTGGCGGCCGCCAAGGCGCAGGCGCAGGAACTCTTGGGGGAGCAGGCGTCCAAGCAGACCTCCACCACCCGGACGCCCGCGCTGGACGAGTTCGGCGTGGACCTCACGTCCCTGGCCCGGCAGGACAAGTTGGACCCCGTCATCGGCCGCGAGGCGGAGATTGAGCGAGTGATCCAGGTCCTCTCCCGCCGCAAGAAGAACAACCCGGTCCTGATCGGCGAGGCGGGCGTGGGGAAGACGGCCATTGTGGAAGGGCTGGCCCTCCAGATCGTGGCCAGCAGTGTGCCCGAGATCCTGCTGCGCAAGCGCGTGGTGCAGTTGGACCTGGCCGGCATGGTGGCGGGCACCAAGTACCGGGGCCAGTTCGAGGAGCGGCTCAAGGCCGTGGTGAAGGAGATCCAGCAGGCCGGCAACATCGTCCTGTTCATCGACGAGCTGCACACCCTGGTGGGGGCGGGCGCCGCCGAGGGGGCCATCGACGCCAGCAACATGCTGAAGCCGGCGCTGGCGCGCGGGGAGCTGCAGTGCATCGGCGCCACCACCATGGACGAGTACCGGAAGTACGTCGAGAAGGATCGCGCGCTGGAGCGGCGGTTCCAGGCCATCCACGTCGGGCCGCCCAGCGTGGACGAGACGATCCGCATCCTGCGGGAGATCAAGGACCGCTACGAGACCCACCACCAGGCCATCATCACCGACGAGGCGGTGGTGGCGGCGGCGCGCCTCAGCCAGCGGTATATCGCGGACCGGTTCCTGCCCGACAAGGCCATCGACGTGATCGACGAGGCCGGGGCCCGCGCCCGGCTCAAGGGGATGGTGCTGCCGTCCGAGCTGCGCGAGATGGAGAACGAGGTCGAGCGGCTGCGCGCCCAGAAGGAGGACGCCATTCGCACCCAGGCCTTCGAGGTGGCCGCCCGCCTGCGCGACACGGAGCGGAAGCTGCGGGGCGAGTTGGAAGAGCGCAAGGCCAACTGGAAGGACCAGCGGTCCAAGGCCAAGACAACGGTGAGCGAGGAGGACATCGCCTACATCGTGGCCAAGTGGACCGGCATCCCCCTCCAGCAACTGGAGGAGGCGGAGTCGGCCAAGCTCCTGCGGATCGAGGCCGAGTTGTCCAAGCGCGTGGTCGGCCAGGAAGAGGCCATCAAGGCCATGGCCCGCGCCATCCGGCGGTCGCGGGCGGGCGTGAAGAACCCCAACCGCCCGGTGGGCTCCTTCATCTTCCTGGGCCCCACGGGCGTGGGCAAGACGGAGCTGGCCAAGGCGCTGGCGGAGTTCCTGTTCGGGACCGAGGACGCCCTGGTCCGGGTGGACATGTCGGAGTACATGGAGCGCTTCTCCACCTCCCGGCTCATCGGCGCGCCGCCCGGCTACATCGGTTATGACGATTCCGGCCAGCTCACCGAGAAGGTGCGCCGGCGCCCCTTCTCCCTGGTGCTGCTGGACGAGATCGAGAAGGCGCACCCGGAGGTCTTCAACCTCCTCCTCCAGATCCTGGAGGACGGCCGCCTGACGGACAACTACGGGCGGGTGGTGGACTTCCGGAACACCATCCTCATCATGACCTCCAATATCGGGACCCGCCAGTTCACCCTGCACACCAGCATGGGATTCGCCAAGGGCGGGGACGAGGCCCACTCGTACGAGAAGATGAAAGAAACGGTCACCAACGAACTGAAGCGCGCCTTCAATCCGGAGATGCTGAACCGGATCGACGAGGTGATCATCTTCCACCCGCTGACCAAGGACCACATGCGACGGATCGTGGACCTGATGCTCGGCCGGTTGGAGCAGCAGATGAAGGAAAAACAGATGAGCCTTCAGATCGAGATGGAGGCGAAGGAGTTCCTCATCGACCAGGGGTTCGATCCCAACTACGGCGCCCGCCCCCTGCGCCGGGCCATCCAGCGATTCATCGAAGACGCCCTGGCCGAGGAGGTCCTCAAGGGGCGTTTCAGCGAGGGCGGGATTATCCGGATCCGGAAGGGCGATGGCGCGACGCTCCAGTTCGAAGCCGCCGAGCCGGTCGAGACACCCTCGTAACTTACCCTGCACGAATGCCTCCCCGCATGCGGTGCGCGGGGAGGCTTTTTCTGCTTGGCTTTTGTGAAGGATAGTGATAAGGTCCGCCGGCGTTGTTCGGCGAGCGGCCGGGGGTAGGCTTCCGGCCCAGGTTCCTCCTCTGCCATAGCGAGAGCCCGTGACGTCGTTGCTCCGCGTTCGGCTGGCTGTCCTCCTTTCGATTTGCCTCCTTCCCCTCGCCCTACCTGGGGGCGCCGGGGCGCAGGACCAGCCTCTTATCACCCAGATCGACATAGTCGGGGCCCGCAAGGTCGAAGAGGCCACCGTCCGCTTCAAGCTCAAGAGCCGGGCGGGAGACGCGTACTCGCCCGAGGTGGTGCGCGAAGACATCAAGGCACTCTACAGCCTGGGCTACTTCGAGGACATCGTGGTTCAGGCGGACATCTTCGAGGGGGGCCTCAAGCTGACCTTCGTCCTCCACGAGAAACCCAGCATCCAGAGCATCCGGATGGTGGGGAACCGGAAGCTGACGGCGGACAAGATCAAGGCCAAGATCGATCTGGTGGAGGGCGGGATCATCCCGCCGGGGGCCCTGGCTAAGAACAGCGAGAATATCCGCCTATTCTACGAGGAGGAGGGCTATTACCAGGCCCGGGTGGAAGGGCGGGAGGACCGGATCTCCCCGCAGGAAGTCAACGTGACCTTCGACATCCTGGAGGGGGACAAGTTTGATGTCGGCGAGATCCGGATCGTCGGCAACAAGTACCTGAAGGAGAAGGACATCAAGGGCAAGATCCAGACCTCGGAGCTGTACCTGTTCTTCTTCGGCGGGACCCTGAAGCGGGAGGAGTTGCGGCGCGACCTAGATCGCATCCGGGCCTACTATCTGGACAACGGGTTCCTGGACATCGCAGTGGAGGACCCGGAGATCCAGCTGGATGCCCGCCGGAAGAGGCTGCGGATAATCATCCGTGTGCAAGAGGGCCTGCAGTACCGGATCGGGGAGCTCAGCATCAAGGGGAACCGGTTGCTGACGGAACCCGAGATCCAGGGATTGATCAAGAGTCGGGTGGGGGGCATCTTCAGTCGGGAGACCTTGCAGGGCGACGTGGCGGCCGTCACCGACCGATATGCGGAGGGCGGCTACCTCTTTGCCGACGTGGCGCCCGTTACCGATATCCAGCGAACCGAGAGCAGGGTGAACATCTCCCTGGAAATCACGGAGGGGCGTCAGGGGTACGTCAACCGGATCGAGATCACGGGGAACGTCCGGACACGGGACAAGGTGATCCGCCGCGAGATCCGGCTGGTGGAAGGGGATGTCTTCAACAGCGTCCTGCTGCAGCAAAGCCGTCGCAACCTGCAAAACCTCGGCTTCTTCGAGGACGTGAAGCTGGATACGAAACGGGCCGCGGCCGCGGATAGGGTGGACCTGACGGTGGACGTGAAGGAGAAGGAAACTGGAGCCTTCACCATCGGCGGCGGCTTCAGCTCCATGGACGGTGCCATCGGCACGGCCGGCATCTCGCAGAATAACATCTTCGGTCTGGGGAAGCGGGCCGCCCTGAATCTGCAGATCGGCCAGATTGCCAATCGCGCGGATTTGGTGTACACGGATCCACACTTCATGGACACGAATTTCGTGGTGGAGCCCCACCTCTTCGCGGACACCACGAAGTACCAGAGCAACATGACCTATGACTCGAGCAACCAGGGGGGAAGCCTGGGAGTCGCGCACCACCTGGTGGAAGCGGTCTCTGGCGTGGTGACCTACACCTATGAGCGGATCCGGATCAAGGATGTGACCACTGATGCCCCATACCTCGTGCAGCAACAGGGGTCGGTGAATGGCGGTGTGTCGGAGACCAGTTCGCTCAGCTTCGGGCTGACCCGGGACATGCGGGACTCCTTCACCGAGCCGACAAAGGGCCTCTATCTCCACGCCGTGGTCCAGTATGCCGGGGGCGTTCTGGACGCCGACAACAATTTCACCAAGTACAGCTTTGATGGCTCCCAGTACTGGCCGCTCTGGGGGAAATTCGTCGGCCACATCCGGGGGAACATCGCCTATGCCGAACCCTTCGGCGACACTCACACGTTGCCCATTCAGGACCGATTCCTCCTGGGGGGCATCGACACCATTCGAGGCTTCCGGAATTACACGGTCGGTCCCAAGGATCCCCTGACCGGCGATCCCGAAGGGGGCAACAAGGCCTTCTTCATCCAACACGAGATTCTGTTTCCGTTGTATGCCCCCGTGAAATTGCGGGGGCTGGTGTTCTTCGACATGGGGAACGCGTTCGATGAGGGAGAACCTTTCAAATGGTCCGTCAAGCGCGCGGCGGGGATCGGCATCCGGTTCGTCTCGCCCATGGGCGCCATCCGGCTGGAAGTAGGCGTCAACGTGGCCCGCAAGCACGGGGATGTCGCTGGTGAAAAGCAGGTGGTGGTCCACTTCACCACTGGCCCGTCGATCTAGCAGACTGAAGGCGGACTGACGAAAGACACGCGGTCCCCCTGGCTGAGCAGGAAGGGTATTGTGATGTCCGGCGCGGCCGGATGATATTCTCGCTGCGCGTAGGGTCGTTGGCCTCTTGCCGGGAGGCGTCAGTGGGGTCGGGAGCCGAGAAGAAAGGGGAGGCAAAAAACGTGGACGTCCGGTTCCGGAGATGCACGGGAGTCACCATCGCCGCGCTGGGCTGGCTGGTCCTCCTCGGCTGGGGGACGCCAGGGTGGGCGGCCCAGGCGGCAGTCCGCATCGGCATCGTGGACGTGCAGGAGGTCCTGCTTAAGTCGCAGAAGGGTCAGGCGGTCAAACAGAGGTTGGACCAAGAGCGCGCCGCCCGTCAAAAGGACTTGGACGAGAAGCAGCAAGAGGTCATGAAACTCCAGGCCGAATTGGAGAAGCAAGCCCCCCTCCTCAGCGAGCAGGCTAAGCGGGAGAAGTCCGAGGCGATCCAACGCAAGACGCGGGACGTGGTCCGCGTAGGCGAGGACGCCAACCGGGATTTCGAGAAGCGGGTCCGGGAGGTGGAGGTAGAAATTGGACGGGAGATCGTCGGGGTGGTCCAGGAGTACGGAAAGGACCAGGGTTACACCATTATCTTGGAGCGAGGAATGGTGGTGTTCGGCGCGCCAGCCGTGGACATCACCGCCGAGGTCATCAAGCGCTACGATTCCAAGCAGAAATGAGCCGAGAGCCGAGAGGGAACAGGCGAGGGGCCGAGGTCTCCCGCGTATTCTAGGACGTACGGGATTCGCGGGCCAGATTGGGGAAGCGGGGCGCAGTGCGACTGGGAGAGTTGGCGGAGCGGCTGGGATGCCGGCTGGAAGGGGATGGCGGGCTCGAGATCAGCGCCGTGCGCGGCTTGGAAGACGCCGGCCCGCGGGATCTCAGCTTTGTCGTCCACGACCGGTATCTGCCTCGTCTGCAGGCCTCGGCGGCGGGTGCCGTGATCCTGGCCGAGGGCTGGCCGCCGGTGGACCGCCCCGCCTTGCGCACGCCCAACCCAATCCTCGCCTTCGCCCGCGCCCTGACGCTCTTGCATCCCCTCCCCGCCCCGGCTCCCGGCATCCATCCCACGGCGGTGGTCGCCTCTGATGCCCGCCTGGCCCCGGATGCCAGCGTAGGCCCGCTTACCGTCCTGGGTCCGGGCGTTGAGGTGGGCGCGGGGACGATGCTGGACGCGCACGTGACCGTCGGCGCCGGCGTCCGGATCGGGAAGGACTGCCGGATCTTCCCCCAGGTGGTCCTGCGGGACGGGGTGTGGCTGGGGGACCGGGTCGTCGTGCACAGCGGCGCCGTGCTGGGCGCCGACGGATTCGGCTTCGCGCGGGACGGCCAGCGCTACGTGAAGATCCCCCAGATCGGACGGGTGGTGATCGAGGACGACGTCGAGATCGGCGCCAACGTGGCCATCGATCGGGCCACCCTGGGCGAAACCCGCATCGGGCGCGGCACGAAGATCGACAATCTGGTCCAGATCGCCCACAACGTCCACATCGGAGCGGACACGGTGATCGCGGGCCAGTCGGGGATCTCGGGGAGTTCGCGCCTCGGCTCCCGGGTCACGCTGGCCGGACAGGTCGGGGTGGTAGACCACGTCGAGGTCGGCGACGACGTGATCGTGGGGGCGCAGGCGGGAGTGACGAAGGACATCCCGGCCGGCTCGGTGGTGCTGGGATCGCCGGCCGTCCCGCACGGCGAGTTCAAGCGGCAGGTGGCGGCGGTGGCGCGGCTGCCGGAACTGCGCAAGCTCGTGCGCGCCCTGGAGGAGCGCCTGGCATCGCTGGAAGCCCGCCTGGGGAAGTGAGACGCGGGACGAAAGACGGAGGGAGTGGAGCATGTTGGGTCCGAAGGAGATCCAGGAGACTCTCCCACACCGCTACCCGTTTCTCCTGGTGGATCGCATCCTGGAGATGGAGCTGGGAAAGCGCGTGGTCGGGATCAAGAACGTCACGATCAATGAACCGTTCTTCCCGGGCCACTTCCCCGGCCACCCCATCATGCCGGGTGTCCTCATCGTGGAGGCCATGGCCCAGGTCGGCGGGGTCCTCCTGATGCGCAGCCTGAACGCGCAGGCCGAGAAGAAGGTCATGTACTTCACCGGCATTGACCGGGCCCGGTTCCGGCGTCCGGTGGTCCCCGGGGACCAGGTCCGGTTCGAGGTCGAGATCGTACAGCTCCGCCGCCAGGTGTGCCGGATGCAATGCGCCGCCTACGTGGACGGGAAGCTGGTGGCGGAGGCGGAGCTGAGCTCGGTGGTGGTGGATCGCGATCCCGAGGGGCCGGCGGACGCCCCGTTGACGGTCTAGGAGCGGCACGTGGTCAGCGTCCATCCCACGGCGCTGGTGGAGCGGGGCGCCGAGTTGGCCGACGGGGTGAGCATCGGCGCCTACGCGATCGTCGGACCCGAGGTGCGCGTGGGCGCGGGCACCAGCATCGGCAGCCACACCATCCTGGAGGGCCGGACGGAGATCGGGGCGGAGTGCCGCATCGGCTCCCACGTGATCATCGGCGCCGCCCCGCAGGACGTGAAGTACCACGGAGAGCCGACCCGCGTCGTCATCGGCGACCGGACGCTGGTGCGCGAGTTCGCCACCATCCACCGGGCCAGTAGCGGCGGCTCCGGCGTGACCCGCGTCGGCCCCGAGAACTTCCTGATGGCCTACGTCCACGTGGCCCACGACTGCCAACTGGCGGAGGGGGTGATCATGGCCAACCTGGCCTCCCTGTCGGGCCACGTGGAGATCGGCCGCTCCGTGTTTATCGGGGGTATGAGCGGCGTCCACCAGTTCGTGCGGATCGGCGAGTTCGCGTTCCTGGGCGCGTGCTCCGCCCTGCTCCAGGATCTCCCTCCCTACGTCAAGGCCCAGGGAAACCGGGCCAAGCCCTTCGGCCTCAACGTGGTGGGCCTGCGCCGTCACGGGTTCTCGGCCGAGGCCATCCACGCCCTGGGACAGGCCTACCGCATTCTCTTCACCTCCGGCCTCAACACGTCCCAAGCGCTGGCCCAGTTGGACCGGGAGCTCAGCGGAATCCCCGACGTGCAGCGGTTCATCGACTTCGTCAAACGGTCCCAGCGCGGGATCAGCAAGTAGTCAGCCATGGAGGCGCTGGGAATCCTGGCAGGCAGCGGCCAGTTGCCCCTCGTGGCGGCGGCGGAGGCGCGCCGGCAGGGCCTGCGCGTCGTGGCTGTGGCCCTGCGGGAAGAGGCCGACCCGTCACTGGCCGAGCGAGTGGATGCCATCCATTGGGTCCATGTGGGGCAGCTCGGGGCCGTGGTCCGCGCCTTCCGCGAGGAGCGGGTGACGGACGTGCTCCTGCTGGGAAAGGTCGAGATCACGCGCCTGTTCTCCGGGGCCCGTCCCGACCTGATGGGGGCCAGGCTCCTGCTCAAGGTGCGTGACCTCCGAGGGGACACCCTGCTGGAGGCTATCGTGGACGCGTTGGCGGCCGAGGGAATCCGGGTTGTGGAGACGCCCCCGTTCCTGGGCCCGCTCCTGCTGCGGGCCGGCCGGCTCACGCGGCGCGCTCCCACGGCGCGGGAACAGGGCGACATCGACCTGGGGCGCCGGATCGCGCGTGAGATCGCGGCGCTCCGGATCGGCCAAACGGTGGTTGTGAAGCACGGGACAGTCCTGGCGGTGGAATCCGTCGAGGGGACCGACGAGGCCATCCGGCGCGGGGGTGCGCTCGGGCGCGGCGGCGTGGTGGTGGTCAAGGTGAGCCGGATCGATCAGGATCTGCGCTTTGATCTCCCCACCATCGGCCCCGGGACGCTCTCCGCCCTGCGAGATGCCAGCGCCACGGCGCTGGCCCTGGACGCGGGACGCACCCTGCTCCTGGATCGGGACCGATTCGTGGCCGGGGCGGACGAGCTGGACCTGGCGGTGGTGGCCGAGTAGAACGGGGAGCGTTCGGCAGTTCGACCGTTCGGCTGTTCGAAATTCGTGATTCGAATTTCGAATATCGAACGCAGAATCTCGAATGGCGAAGTGAAGAAACCGCATGGACGCCAGTGAGCCAAAGGTAAAAGTGGCGGTCGTGGGTGTGGGCCACCTGGGGCAGCATCATGCGCGGATCTACACCGAGCTGCCGGGGGTTGAACTGGTGGCGGTGGCAGACGTCGCCGAAGCGCGCCGGCGCGAGGTGGGAGGACGGCTGCGGGTGCCGGCCGTGGCGGACTACCGGGAGCTGCTGCGACAGGTGGACGCGGTCAGCGTGGCGGTTCCCACGCTGCTGCACCACCAGATCGCCCGGGACTTCCTATTGGCTGGATCCGACGTCCTGGTGGAGAAGCCGATCACCAGGACGCTCCAGGAGGCGGACGACCTGATTGCCGTGGCCGCGGCCGGGACGCGCGTCCTTCAGGTCGGCCACAGTGAGCGGTACAACGGGGGGGTTCAGGCCCTGGCGGCGCGCGTCCAGGATCCCGGGTTCATCGAGGTGCACCGCATGGGGCCTTTCCCGGGACGTGGCACCGATGTGGACGTGGTGCTGGACCTCATGATCCACGACATCGACATCATCCTCGCCCTGGTCAAATCGCCGGTCACGGCGGTCAGCGCCGTCGGGGTGCCCGTGGTCTCCGGTCAGGTGGACATTGCCAACGCTCGACTCGAGTTCGCGTCTGGCTGTGTGGCCAACATCACGGCCAGCCGGGTGACCGGCGAGCGCCTGCGCAGGATCCGGGTGTTCCAGCGCGACACGTACTTCGTCCTGGACTACGCCAGCCAGGAGCTGCATCTGTTCCGACCGACGCCCTCCGCGGGCCCGGGCAAGCCTGGCCTCAGCCGGGTGGATATCCCGGTGGCGCGGGTGGAGCCGCTGCGGCAGGAGCTCCTGGACTTCGTGAGCAGCGTGCGGAGCCGCCGCCCGCCCCTGGTCCCGGGCGAGGCCGGGCGCGACGCGGTGGCCGTGGCGGCCCAGATCATCGAACGCCTCTGAACTGCAGGCCGGAGCAGGGGAGCAGGGGAGCAGCAGGACGTGGGGATGGCGGGGCAGCCTCCGAATTCACCAGTTCACCAATCCGCTGATTCCCCGATTCGCGGGTCGCGGGAAGGGGCGCGGATCCTGATCGTGGCGGGGGAGGCCTCCGGCGACCTGCACGGCGCACGGTTGGTGGAGGCGCTCCGGCGCCTCACGCCCCGGCTGGCCGTGGAAGGCATGGGCGGGGCGCAGATGCAGAAGGCGGGCGTGACCCTCCTGGCGGATGCCGGAGACACGGCCGTCGTGGGGCTGACCGAGCTGTGGGAGAAACGGCGGGCCCTGCGGGACGCCTTGCAGCGTCTGCGGGGGCGCCTCCGGACCGTTCGCCCGGACCTCTTGATCTGCATCGATTTCCCGGATTTCAACCTCCTGCTGGCGCGCGCGGCCCATCGCCTCCGCATTCCGGTCTGCTACTTCATCAGCCCCCAGGTGTGGGCGTGGCGACGCGGAAGGATCCGCACGATCCGCCGGGTGGTGAGGAAGATGCTGGTGCTGTTCCCGTTCGAAGAGATCCTCTACCGGAAGGCTGGCGTGGACGTCACCTTCGTGGGGCACCCCCTTTTGGACGCGCTGGCGGGCGTGCCGCCGCGGGAAGCGTGCCGCGCCGCCCTGGGCATCCCGGAGGACTCGCGGGTCCTGGGGCTGCTTCCTGGCAGCCGGCCGGCGGAGGTCCGCCGCCACCTGCCGATGCTACTCGGGGCCGCCTCGCGCCTCGTGGCTGATCGCCCCGACCTCCGGCTGGTCCTGGGGCTTGCGCCGACGCTGGATCAGCAGGCAGTGGAGGCGGCCGTGGCGGCATCCGGCCTCCAGGTGACGGCGCCCCCCGGCCGGAGCTACGAGGTGATGCGGGCGGCCGACCTGCTGCTGGCGGTTTCGGGGACCGTGACGCTGGAGGCGGCCATCCTCGGCACGCCCATGATCATCACGTACCGGGTGGCAACGCTTTCGTGGCTCTTGGCGCGCCCCCTGGTCCGGGTCCGGTTCATCGGGCTTCCGAACCTGGTGGCGAACGAGCCGATCGTGCCCGAGCTGATCCAGTTCGACGCCACGCCGGCGCGCCTGGCGGCCGTGGCGGAACAGATCCTCGGCTCGCCCGAGCGCCAGGTGCGAATGCGGGCGGCGCTGGCCGAGGTCCGGGCGCGGCTGGGAATGCCCGGTGCCGCAGAGCGCGCGGCCAAAGAAGTCCTGGCGCTCCTCCCGGCGTCCTCGGCATGAGGGCGTGACGATGAGCGCCCGCTGGCGTTCTCCCCGGGAGTGGAAGCTCAGCCTGGTCGTGGCGCCCTGGATCGCCAGCGTGCTCATGCGGATCGCGATGCGCACGTTCCGCCGGGAGGACATCGGCCGGCGGCATCCCGAGTCGTGCTGGGCCAAGGGCGAACGAATCATCGTGACCTTCTGGCACGGGCGGCTGGTCATGATGGCATTCGGGTACCCCGGGCAAACGGCCACGATCCTCATCAGCCAGCACCGGGACGGGGAATACATCACGCGGATTGCACAGTGGCTGGGATATACGGTGGTGCGGGGGTCGGCCACACGCGGCGGCGCCCATGCCTTCAAGCAACTCCTTCAATGCCTGAAGGAGGGCAGCAACCTGGCCATCACTCCCGACGGGCCGAAGGGGCCGCGGCAGCAGGTGAAATCCGGCGTCATCGAGTTGTCCCGTCTTTCGGGGATGCCCATCCTTCCGGTCGCCTTCGGGGCGTCCCCCCGGACCATTCTGAAGAGCTGGGACCAGTTCCTGGTCCCGCACCCTTTCGCGCGCGCCGTGTACGTTTGGGGCGAGCCCATGTATGTGCCGGCGGATGCGGACAAGGAGGCGGTGGAAAAGCTCCAGTCGGTTCTGGCGCGACGGTTGGACGCGCTGATCGCGGAGGCGGACACGCGAGCGGCAAACGGGTAGAACGTTCGGCGGTTCGTGATTCGAAATTGGCAATCGATCTTGCGGAGCGGGGCCCGTGAATGGCGAATATCGAACGCCGAATGTGGAATGGCGAGGTGGAAACGTCGGCGGAAATCGTGTCGAGCGTGTGATGTACTGGCTATACAGTCTGGGGCTGGGCGCGTTTTTCATCGGGGGCCTCCCCGTCTTCGCGGCGCAGGCGATCCTGCGAGGGAAATATCGCCGAGGTCTCTCCCAGCGCCTGGGACGTGTGCCCGCGTGGCCGGGACCGGTGCCGCCCGTCTGGCTGCACGCGGTCTCGGTGGGTGAGGTGATGGCGGCTACGCCGTTGGCCCGGGGCCTTAGGGCGCGCTGGCCGGATCTGCCCCTGCTCGTGTCCACGGTGACAGACACGGGGCGAGCCGTCGCGGAGCAGCGCCTGCCGGCCGAGCAGTTCGTCTTTTTTCCCCTCGATTTCGGCTGGGCGGTCCGGGCGGCGCTGAACAAGCTCTCGCCGCGGGCCGTGCTTCTCACCGAGACGGAGATCTGGCCGAATTTCATCCGCGCCTGCGGGACCCGGGGCATCCCCGTGGTGGTGATCAACGGGCGCATCTCCCCGCGTTCCTTCCCCCGGTATCGTCGCGTCCGGGGGATCTTCCGCCAGGTGCTCCAGGGGATCCGCCTCTTCTGCATGCAGACGCCGGAAGACGCGGAGCGCATCCTGGCTCTGGGGGCGCCGGCGGAGCGGGTGCACGTCGTGGGCAACCTGAAATTCGACCTGGCCGCGGTTTCTCCCGCCGAGGGCGGGGAGGATGGGCCGGCGATCCGTGAGATGCTCGGCCTCGGCCCGGCGCAGGTCGTCCTCGTCGCGGGCAGCACCCACCGGGGGGAGGAACAGCCGGTGCTGGAGGCCTTCACGGAGGCGCGGCGCGCCGTTCCGGACCTCATCCTGCTTCTGGCCCCGCGCCACCCGGAGCGTCTTGAGGAAGTCGAGGGACTCCTTGCGCGCGCAGCTCTTCCCTGGATCCGCCGCAGCCGCGTGCCGGCGGATCGGGCCACCGCCGTGATCCTGGTGGACACGATGGGTGAGCTGGCCCGGCTGTATGCGGCGGGAACGGTCGTCTTCGTGGGCGGAAGCCTGGTTCCCATCGGGGGGCACAACATTCTCGAGCCGGCGAGCCATGCGAGGCCCGTCCTGTTCGGTCCGCACATGGGCAACTTCGCCGAGATGGGGAGGCTATTCCTGGATCAGGGGGCCGGGATCCAGGTGCGGGACGCGGCGCATCTCCGGGCGGAGGTCCTGCGGCTCCTCACGGATCCGGTGGCGGCCAACCGCATGGGGGAGGCCGGCCGCGCCATCGTGGACACCCATCGGGGCGCGGGTCGCCGGACGGTGAATCTCCTCGAGGCGGTGCTGTGAGCTTGGCCGCCGCCATCTGGAGCTACTGGCTCCGCGCGATGCGGTCCGAGAGGCCGACGCTTCTCCAGCGCGGTTGGCGCTTGGTGCTGGCGGCGGCCGGGTTCGGCTATGGCGCGGGCATCCGGGTCCGCGCCTGGTCCTTCACGTCGGGACTGCGGAGGATCCGCCGGTTGCCCTGCCCGGTCGTTTGCGTCGGCAACCTGACCGTGGGGGGGAGCGGGAAGACGCCCTGTACGATCGCCCTGGCCCAATGGCTTCGTGCGCGAGACCGGGCAGCGGGGGTCCTCCTTCGCGGATATGGCCGCCGCGATTCGGGCGTGGCGGTCGTGGCTGACCAGCACGGCATCCAGGCCCGTTGGGAGGCAGTGGGGGACGAGGCCGTCCTGCTTGCGCGCCGCCTGCCGGGAGTTCCCGTGATCGTCGGCGGGAACCGGTACCAGGCGGGTTGTGAGGCCCTCCGGCAGTTCCCGCTGGACATCCTGGTGCTGGATGATGGATTTCAGCACCGGCAGCTCCATCGCGATCTGGACCTCGTCATGCTGGACGCGACCGACCCGTTCGGTGGCGGCCGCCTCTTGCCGAGGGGGCGCCTACGGGAACCGGTGGCGGCGCTCCGGCGTGCGCACGCGGTCATCTTGAGCCGGACGGACCAGGCCCCGGAGCTTGCCGGCCTGCGACTTCGTCTGGAACGCCTTGCCCCCGGGGCCCCACAGATCCTCACGCGCCATCGTCCCTCCGGCCTCACCGATCTTGCCGGTGCAGGGGAGCGGCCGCTCGGGCTCCTGCAGGGCCGGCGGGTGCTGGCGGTGAGCGGCATCGCGAATCCGCCGGCGTTTCATCGCACGCTCACGACTCTCGGCGTGGTGTTGGCCGGGACGCTGGCGTTCCCGGACCACCATCCGTACGGCCCGGATGATATCCTGCGCGCGGAGGCGGCGGCGCGGGAGGCGGGCGCAGACATGATCGTCACGACGGAGAAAGACGCGGTGCGGATGCCGGCGCCGAGCTCGGGCCGGCCGATTTTGGTGCTCCGGGTGGACCTGGAGATTGTCGAGGGGGCCGATGCGCTGGAGGGGCTCCTGGTGCCATTGCTGGGAGGGGCCCGTGGCTGAGCGCGGCCGGTGGAGCCCCGTCGCGATCCTCGAATGGGCGCTGGTGGTGTGGCTGGCCAGGCTCTTCGCCTGGCTTCCCGAATCGGCGGCCTATGCGCTGGGAGAGGGAGCGGGGCGTCTGGCGTTCCGGCTGGATCGGCGACACCGAACCATCACGATGGAGAATCTCGCCCGGGCCTTCCCGGAGGAGTACTCGCCTACCGAGATCGTGCGGCTGGCCTGCGCCGTATTCGAGAACTTGGGCCGGACGGCGGTGGAGGCGGCGCGCTCCGACCGCCTCTTGCGCCAGCGCAGTGCAGAGACCGTGCGGTTCGACGGCCTCGAGCGGCTGCTGGAGGCGCAACGGCGCGGCAAGGGCGTCCTCTTCATCACGGCCCATTTCGGACCCTGGGAGTTGCTGCCACGCATCCACGCCATCCACTTCGGCCGGATTCACGTCGTGGCACGGCCTCTGGACAACCCCCGGATCGACGATCTGCTTACGACCCTGCGGGAGTGGGGAGGCAACCGGGTGATCCGGAAGCGCGACGCGATCCGAGCGATCCTCCAGGTCCTTCGGCGCGGTGAGACGGTGGGGATCCTGATCGATCAGCACATCAGCGAGAAGGAGGGGGTGGTGGTTCCGTTCTTCGGCCGGCCCGCTTCGACAGCCTTCGCGCCGGCGCTTATCGCGATGCGATCGGGGGCGGCCGTCTTGCCCGTGGTCATTCTCCGGGAGGGGCCCGGGCGATACCGGGTCCTCCTCGCGGATGAGGTGCCTGTCCGGCGAAGCGGCGATTTCAGAGCGGACCTGGTGGAGAACACGGCGCGGTTCACGGCCGCAATCGAGGTGTTCATCCGGATGCATCCCGACCAATGGTTCTGGGTGCACCGACGATGGAAAACACACCTTCCCATCGACCCGAGATTCCAGGGCGAATCGAACCGCCGAGCCGTCGAATCCGCCATAGGCGGGAATGACCGAGCGGTCCTGAGAGGGTGAATGATCGACATCGATCCTCCGCAAATCCGACGCATCCTGGTGCGGGAGGTGAACTGGGTCGGGGACGCGGTCCTCACGCTCCCGGCCTTGGAGGCCCTGGATGCTCGATTCCCCCAGGCCGAGATCACGCTGCTGGCGAGACCCTGGGTCGGCGGGCTCTTTGCGGGCCACCCGGCCCTGGATCGGACCATCGGGTATCCGAGCGAGGATGCCCACCGGGGAGTCCGCGGGCGCTGGCGCCTGACAAGAGAGTTGAAGGAGGGGCGGTTCGATCTGGCGGTGCTCTTTCCGAACTCTCTGGATGCGGCGCTCACCCCCTGGCTGGCGGGAATTCCGCGCCGGGTCGGCTATCCCACGGATGGCCGAGGCTGGTTGCTCACCCATCCGGTCCCGAGCCGATCGACGGGGCTGGCGCGACACCAAGTCGAGCGGTACTTGGCCATCGTCCGAGCGCTGGGGGGGGATGGGACTCTCTCCCCTCGTCTGCCGGTGACCGAGGAGGCCCGGCGGAAGAGCGATGAGCTTCTGCGCGAGGAGGGGATCGCCCCGAGCGGCCCTCTGGTGGCGCTGAACCCGGGCTCGGTCTATGGGAGCGCCAAGCGCTGGCCGGCCGACCGTTTTGCGGCGCTGGCGGATAGCTTGGTGGAGTCGCGCGGAGCGACGATCCTCCTGATCGGATCCGGGGGGAGCGCCCGGTCCTGAACCAGGTGGCCGCCCAGATGCGCCGGCCGGCCGTGAATCTCGGCGGACGCACCGACCTTGTGGCGCTGGTGGGCGTTCTGGAGCGCGCGCGCCTAATGGTCAGCAACGACACCGGCGCGATGCACGTCGCCGCCGCGGTGGGGACGCCGGTTCTGGCCGTCTTCGGTCCCACGGACCCCGTGGCGACCGGGCCCCTGGGTGGATGCGCCCGCGTCGTCCGCGTGCCGGTGCCGTGCAGTCCGTGTCTCCTGCGCGAATGTCCCATTGACCACCGCTGCATGACGGGTGTGACCGTCGAAGAGGTGCTGCACGAGGCGCAGGCACTCCTTGACGCGGCCGACGCGTCAGGCCTCACGCCTCATGTGTCACGTGGCATGCCGGCCGCCTTCCTTGATCGCGACGGCACGATCATCGAGGATCCCGGCTACCTCCGCGACCCCGAGGGAATCCAGTTCATCCCGGGGGCGATTGACGCCCTCCGGGCCCTTCAGCGGGCAGGTTACCGCCTCGTCCTGGTGACGAATCAAGCCGGGGTTGCACGGGGCCTGCTCACCGAGGACGATGTCCGCCGGGTCAACGAGCGCCTGACGGCCCTGCTGGCCGAGGCCGGGGTTCACCTGGACCGAATCTATTATTGCCCGCACCATCCCGACCACGGGCCGCCGGAGTACCGGCGAGAATGCGACTGCCGAAAGCCGAAGCCCGGGATGGTGTATCGGGCCATTCGCGATCTCGGCCTGGACCCTTCGCGGTCCGTGGCCATCGGCGATCACGTGACCGACGCCGCCCTGGCCCAGGCGTTCCCGGGAATGGTGGGGATCATGCTGCGCACCGGCCATGGGGCCGAACAATGGCGGAAGATCCGGGAGGGAGCGCTGGAGCTGCCGGAGCGCGTCGCGGATGATCTCCGAGCGGCCGTGGCGTGGTTCCTGGCCCGGGCGGGGGAAGAGGATGGCATCGGCTCCCATCCGGCTTGACGGGGCCCGCAGGATCCTGCTGGTCAAGCCGAGCGCCCTGGGCGATGTGGTGCATGCCCTTCCCGTGGCGGCCACGCTGCATCGGCGATACCCGAATATCCTCCTGGACTGGCTCGTCGAAGAGGAGGCCGAGGACATCGTCCGGGGGCACCCCGCTCTGAGCGGGGTCGTGGTCTCGGGAAGAAAACGATGGCTCCAACAGCTTCGACATCCGGCCGAGATCCCCGCGACGCTCCGCGAGATGCGGCGGTTTGCCGCCGGGTTGCGCCGCCGGCGCTACGATGCCGTCCTGGATCTCCAGGGGCTGTTCAAGAGCGCGCTGTACGTCCTGGCGAGCGGGGCCGCGGTCCGCGTCGGCTTTGCCGAGGGGCGCGAGGGCGCCCCGTGGGTCCTCACGCACCGCGTCGTGGCGCCGCCACAGCCGGTGCATGCTGTGGACCGATACCTCCACCTGGCGGCAGCGGTGGATGCGCCCGAACCGGTCCGAGAGTTTCACATCTATCTGTCGCCGGACGATCTCGCGGTTGGCAGGTTCCATCTCGCCGCCTGCCGGGTACCCCCTGGGTGTCCCCGCGTGGTGCTCCACCCGTCGGCGCGCTGGCGCACCAAGCTCTGGGAGGTTGCGCGCTGGCGGGAACTCGCCACGGCGCTTCTGGCGGAGGGGATCGGGGTCATCCTCACCGGAAGCCGCGAGGACGAAGAGATGGCGGAAAGTATTGTTGCCGGCATGAATCCACCGCCTGTGTCCCTGGTTGGGCGTCTCACGCTGAAACAGCTCGTGGCAGTCCTCCGCGATGTGGACCTCATGATCACCGTCGACTCCGGGCCCATGCACATCGCGACGGCCGTAAGGACGCCCGTCGTGGCCTTATTCGGGCCCACCGATCCTTTGCGGACGGGCCCCCTGGGGCCGGGGAGGATCCTCAGGCGGGAGCTACCCTGCAGTCCGTGCTTACAGCGGAGCTGTCGGATCAATGACACCTATCGCTGCATGCGCGATCTCAGCGTCGTGGAGGTCCTTGGCGCTGTTCACGAGTTCCTCAGGGGACAGACCGGACCGGATCGGAAGGATCCGCAGATTACGCAGATTATTCCGCACGGGATTTCGGAAGGAAAGTCTGCGGAATCTATGTAGTCTGTGGATAGCCATCGGGTGGTTCGAAGTTCTGCGGGAGGTGCTTGGTTTGGTGAATTTGCGGTCGTTGCTTCTTCCAGTTATTCTCCTCGCCTTTGCGGGCCAGATCTCGGCCGGGCAATCGCCGGACGTTACCCACCTCTACCGCGGGGGCGAGCGGCTGGCGTACGACGTCACCTGGTTGGGGATCAAGGCCGGGGAGGCCACGCTCGAGGCGCAGGGTGTGGTGGACCTGGGCGGACACCAGGCGTATCACCTGGTGACGACGGCGCAGTCCACGCCCCTGATCTCGAAGATCTACCGGGTGGATGATCGGACCGAATCCTTCCTGCAGACGGACCCGATGCGCGCGCTCCGCTTCGACAAGAATCTCCGGGAGGGACGCTATCGGCACAGCAGCCAGACGGTGTTCGACCATGAGAAAGGCATCGCCACCTTCCGCTATCTGGATTTCAGCCCGGTGCCAAAAGGCATCGAGCGGCTGGACGAGGCCGAGCGGTACGGGAAGTACGTGAGCCAGGAGTTTCCACTCACCCCCGGCGCCCTGGATGAGCTGTCGGTCCTGTATTACGTCCGGACCCTGCCGCTGGTGGCCAACACCACGGTGACGGCCAGGGTGTTCGCCAGCCGGAAGAACTGGGAGCTGGAGGTCAAGGTGCTGGGACGCGAAACCCTCGAGACGGTGCTGGGCCAGCGGGAGACCTTGAAGGTGGAACCCCTCCTCAAGTTCGAGGGAATCTTCCAGCGGAAGGGTCGAATGATCGTCTGGCTCACGGACGATGCGGAGCGGATCCCGGTGCAGATGAAGAGCGAGATCATCATCGGCAGCTTCGTCACGACCCTCACCCGCCGAGAGGTCGGCTTGGCCCAGGCGCGTCTCGACTCGCACGGAGGATCGCCCCGATGACGATCGAGTGCACCTCACTGGTGACCGGCGCTGCCGGATTCATCGGGTCCCATCTGTGCGAACGACTGCTTCGGGAAGGGCACCGCGTGATCGGGGTGGATGCCTTCACCGCCTATTACCCGCGGGCGGTCAAAGAGGCGAACCTCGCCGGGCTGCGGAGTCACCCCGAGTTCCGGTTCGTCGAGATGGACCTGGCCCGGGCTGACCTGGCGCCGGTCGTGGCGGAGGCCGACGCCATCTTCCACCAGGCGGGGCAGCCGGGCGTCCGCGCCAGCTGGGGCAAGGAGTTCGACCTGTACCTGGACCACAATATTCGGGCGACGCAGCAGCTTTTGGAGACGGTCAAGGGCTCCGCACGCCTCCGGGGGCTGGTGTTCGCCTCCTCGTCCTCGGTGTACGGACAGACGGAGGACCTCCCCCTCCGGGAGGAGTCCCTGCCGCGACCGTACTCCCCGTACGGCGTGACCAAGCTGGCAGCCGAGCACCTGTGCGGCCTGTACCATGCCAATTACGGCGTCCCCACGGTGGCCTTGCGTTATTTCACAGTCTACGGGCCAAGGCAGCGGCCCGATATGGGATTCCACAAGTTCATCCAGGCGGCGCTCGAGGACCGGCCCATCCTGGTGTACGGGGACGGGGAACAGACCCGCGACTTCACCTACGTCGCCGACGTCGTGGAGGCCAACTGGCTGGCCCTGGGCCCGCGCGCGGTGGGGCAGGTGTTCAACATCGGGGGCGGCTCGCGGAGCAGCCTGAACCAGGTCCTGGCCAGCCTGGAGGAGATCCTGGGCAGGCCCATCCGTCGCGAGCGGCGCCCGCCCCAGCCGGGCGATGTCCGCCACACCTGGGCCGATACAAGCCGGGCGCGGGACAGCCTGGGGTTCACTCCGCGCGTGTCCTTGCGCGAGGGCCTGGCCCATCAGGTGGAGTGGCTGCGAAGACTCTCAGGCAACGCGAAATCCTGACGCGACCGACAAAAAAGCCTTGACGATGCCCCTCTAATCCTGGTAACGATGCCGCGTAACGTGACTGGCAGCGCCGGATGGAGCGGGAAAAGGGACGGCGTAGTGGGACAACGGCCCCGCCCACCCAGAGGGTGCCCGGCGGGGAACACGGGCGAGGGGGCCCGAAGGAGTCTGCGATGAAGAGACATGGTTCCCGGGGAAGATGGATGGCTCTGGCAGTGGTGGCTCTCTTCTTGACGGCGACGACGGCGTGGTCGGCCGATACGATCGTCTTGGGCACTGCCATTTCCCAGACGGGGCAGTATGCGCGGGAAGGGAAGTTCTACGTGGATGCGTACCAGATAACTGTAGACGCGATTAACAAGGCGGGCGGCATCAAGGTCGCGGGCAAGACCTACAATCTGGAGTTGAAGATGTACGACGACCAGAGCGACCCCAACCTCAGCGCTCGTCTATTTACCCGCCTGGTCACGTCGGACAAGATAAACCTCCTCCTGGGGCCCTATTCCAGCGGGATCACCATCCCGGCCAGCTCGGTCTCCGAGAAATACGAGGTCCCCATGATCCAGGGCGGTGGGGCTTCGGGGCAGATCTTCAGCCGGGGGTACAAGTACATCTTCGGGACGCTCCCCAAGGCGGAGTTCTATTTCCAGTCGGTCGTGGAGGCTGCGGTCAAGATGGATCCCCCCGTCAAGACGGCGGCCCTGCTGTACTCCAACGAGGCCTTCGATCGAAGCGTGGGTGAAGGGACGCGACAATGGTTGAAGGAGCAAAAGGTCGAGAAGGTGTACGACGAGGAGTATCAGCCGGCCACGCAGGACTTCACCTCGATCCTGGCGGTGATCAAGAGCAAGAATCCGGATCTGATCCTCCTGGCCGGACACGAGGAGAACACCCTGAACTTCATCCGGCAGGCCCAGGCTTCGGATGTCAGCCCCAAGATGTGGGTGTTCACCGTGGGGCCACCCACGGGCGACTTTCGCAAGACGCTGGGAAAGGCGGCGGAGTACGTGTGTGGCGTCACGCCGTGGCTGGAGAATATGGAGATCGGGGGAGAGGTCTTCCGGTCGGCTCGGGAATTCGGCAAGCAGTTCAAGGAGCGGTTCGGCTACGAGGCGGACTACCATGTGGCCTCCGGAGCGGCCGACGTCCTGGCCTATAAGTTTGCCATCGAGAAGGCGAATTCGCTGGATCCGAAGAAGGTGCGGGATGCCCTCGCCAGCCTGGATGTGGAGACGCTCTACGGTCGCGTGAAGTTCGATGAGACAGGCCAGATCGCCATGGGCCAGGTGCTCATCCAGATCCAGGACGGTAAGCTGGTGCCGGTGTATGCTGCCGGGAAGTTCGTCGGTAAGCCGATGTATCCCATGCCGAAGTGGAGCCAACGGAAGTAGCAGCCGAGAGCCGCGAGCAGGGAGCCGAAGAGGAGAGGGGCAGAGGAGAAGGCCTTTCTGCCCCTCTCTGAAGCGATATGCTTATCTTGCAGGTGTTGATCAACGGGATCCTGCTGGGCGGGCTGTATGGCATCATGGCCATGGGCATGTCCCTCATCTATGGCGTGATGAGGATCGTGAATATCACCCACGGGGCCTTGATCATGCTGGGGGCGTACATCACGTTCTGGACCTTCACCCTGTGGGGCTGGGACCCGTTCCTGTCTCTGCCGGTCACGATTCTGCTGCTCTTCCTGTACGGGTACCTTTTGCAGCGATTCATCCTCAACCTGATCGTTCGTGCCCAAATGTACCTGACCCTCCTGATCACCTTCGGCATCGAGGTGGTGATGGTGAACCTGGCCCGGATCCTCTGGTCGTCTGACCTCCGGCAAGTTACGCCGAGCTATACAGCCGCCAACTTCTCCGTGGCTGGCCTCACCATCCCCTATGTCCGGCTCTGGGTCTTCGTAACCACCATCATGCTCTCTGTGCTCTTCCTGTTGCTCCTGGAACGCACACGGCTGGGTCGGGCCATCCGGGCCACGGCCGAGGAGCTGCGCGCGGCGCGCCTCACGGGAATTCCCGTGGGCCACGTTTACGCCGTGACGTTCGGGTTGGGGGCAGCCCTGGCGGGCGCGGCGGGGGCGATGTGGGGCATGCTCTTCCCCATGACGCCGATCATGGGAAGACCGCTCACTCTCAAGTCCTTCGTGGTGGCCGTGCTGGGCGGCCTGGGAACCATGATGGGGCCGATCGTCGGCGGCGTGGCACTGGGTCTGGCAGAATCCTTCACCTCCACGTTCATCGGTCCCACCTACCCCAACGCCATCAGTTTCGGGCTCCTGGTCCTGATCCTGATCTTCCGACCGACCGGCGTCTTGGGGAGGAGGGAGCGGTAGTGAGCACGAAGCGCTGGGTCCCCCTGCTGGCCGGCCTCGGCATGCTCCTCCTCCTGGGCATCGCGCCGGAGATCTTCTCCGCCTTCATGATCCAGTTCCTCATCAACCTCTTCATGATGGCCATCCTCGCGGAGAGTTGGAACCTCATCGGCGGATTCACGGGGTACGCCTCATTCGGGAACGCGGCCTTCTTCGGGATCGGGGCCTACACGACGGGCGTCCTGCTCACCCGGGCGGCCTTCCCCTTTGCGGTCGCGCTGCCGGCAGGCGGGATCCTGGCGATGCTATTCGGCGTGGCGGTCGGGATGCCCGTCCTGCGATTGAAGGGACAGTACTTCGCCATTGCCACGCTGGGGATTGGCGAGACGATGCGGGAGGTCGTGTACAACATGGAGATCACCGGGGCCGGGACGGGGCTGGTGATGCCCATCTTGCGTACCCCCCTAACTTTTTTCTACGTGATGCTCGCCATCTTGGCCGCCGCGACGCTGGTGAACTGGTGGGTGTCAGAATCCCGCTTCGGGTACGGGCTGATCGCCATCCGAGAGGACGAGGACGCAGCGGCCGCAATGGGGATCAACACGCCATACTACAAGACGATCGCCTTCGCCCTGAGTGCAGCCTTTGCCGGCCTGGCCGGAGGCGTGTATGCCTACTGGATCACATTCATTGATCCGAACGCAGTTTTCAGGATGACGACGACCATCCAGATGATAATCATGGCGGTCTTCGGCGGGTCGGGGACGGTCCTGGGCCCGTTGCTGGGGGCCTTGGTGCTCTCCTCGGTGTCCGAGCTGCTGGCCACCCAGTTGGCCACGCTGGGGGAGCTGTTCTACGGCCTCATCATCATCCTGGTGGTGCTCTTCATGCCCAAAGGCTTGTCCGACCTCATTCGGCAACGCGTGTTTTCGCTCAAGTACTTTGCCCGGAACCTTCGGGAGTACCGGATCTAGCCATGCACATCCTTCAGGCGCGCCGCGTAACCAAGATGTTCGGGGGGCTGGCCGCCGTGTCCCTCGTGGATTTCGATCTGCGGGAGGGAGAAATCCTGGGGCTCATCGGACCCAATGGATCCGGGAAGACGACCCTGGTCAATGTGATTACCGGCGTGCTCCCATATTCAAATGGGGATATCCTGTTCCGCAGCCAATCGATCCGAGGGTTGCGCCCTCATGAGATCGGCCGGCTGGGACTCAGCCGCACCTTCCAGGTGGTCAAGCCGTTCCGCAACCTCTCCGTCCTCCAAAACGTGATGGTTGGCGCGTTATTCGGAGCCCGGGGCGGTGCCCGGGAGCTGGCCAAGGCCCGGAGCCAGGCGGAGGAGGTCCTCGAATTCGTCGGGCTGGCCCACCGGGCCCAGGCGCCAGCCGAGAGTCTGAACGTTCCGGAGCGAAAGCGAATGGAACTCGCCAGGGCGCTGGCCATGCGGCCAACCATCCTCTTCCTTGACGAGGTCATGGCCGGGCTGAACCCGGCTGAGATTGACGAGGCGGTGGGGCTGATCAAGCGGATCCGGGACCGGGGGATTACCCTCATGGTGATCGAGCATGTGATGAAGGCGATCCGAAACGTGTCGGATCGGATCATGGTCTTCCACCACGGGGAGAAACTCACCGAGGGCTCGCCCGAAGAGGTCCTCAACAACCCCCAGGTCGTCTCGGCCTACCTGGGCCGGCGCTACGCGGAGCAGGCCCATGCTTGAGATTCGCGGGCTCAATGCGGGATACGGGGAGGTGCAGATCCTCCGGGACGTGAGCTTCTCGGTGGGTAAGGGGGAGATCGTCACCCTGGTGGGCAGCAACGGCGCCGGCAAGTCCACCCTCCTGAACACCATCTGCGGGATCATCTATCCCTGGTCGGGGAGCGTGCACCTGGAGGAAGCGGATATCACCGGGTTGAACTCGGAGGCCATCGTGGCCCGCGGCATCACCCAGGTCCCTGAAGGCCGGCGGCTCTTTCCTCAGATGAGCGTGAAGGAAAACCTGCTGATGGGGGCGTACCGCCGGAAGGACCGGGCAGAGATCCAGCGGGACCTGGAGTGGGTGTGCGAGCTGTTCCCCATCCTCAAGGAGCGGCAGGGGCAGCGGGCCGGCAGCCTGAGCGGCGGTGAGCAGCAGATGTGCGCCATCGCGCGCGGCCTGATGGCCCGGCCCAAGATCCTGATCGTGGATGAGCTGTCGCTGGGTCTGGCTCCCATCATCCTCGACGTCCTGGTGGACACCATTCAGAAGATCCATCGGGAGGGGACGACCATCTTCGTGGTCGAGCAGGACGTGGCCACAGCATTCGATGTGGCGACCACAGGGTACGTGCTGGAAAACGGACAGATTGTTCTGTCGGGCCCGACGGCCGAGTTGAAGGCGAATCCTCATGTGAAGAAGGCCTACCTCGGCCTGTAGGTGTCGGAGGGGAGGCCCGCGTAGGGACTCCGGTGGTGTAAGGAGAGTTGTCATGCTGGTGCAGCACTGGATGACCCGAGACGTCGTGACCGTAGAGGCGGACACGCCGTTCCTGGAGGCTCGTCTGATCTTGAAGGACAAGAAGATCCGCCATCTCCCGGTGGTGGACCGCGGGAAGCTCATCGGGGTCGTGACCGACCGCGACCTGAAAGAGGCCGCCCCCTCCGGCGCCACCACGCTGGATGTCTACGAAGTGAACTATCTCCTGCTCAAGATGACCGTCCGGGACCTGATCAGGAAGGACCCTGTCACCGTCAAGCCGACCAACAGCGTGGAGAAGGCGGCCCTCCTGATGCACGACCACAAGATCGGATGTCTCCCGGTCGTGGACGAAGCCGGGAGCCTGGTCGGCATGATCACGGAGACCGACCTGCTGGCGGTGATGGTGGAGATTCTGGGGTACAAAGAGAAAGGTACTCGTATCGCCTTCCAGGTGCCTGATACGCCGGAGGCCTGCCAGGAGCTGGTGCATGTGCTCCGCGACTTCCGCCTGGACCTGCGGAGCCTGGTGACGTGCGCGCTCCACACTCGCCCGGGCTACCGGGATTTTGTCATCCGGGTGAAGGGCGAGCAGGCCGACGCGCTGGTCAAGGAGCTTAAGGCCAAGTACGGCGAAGGCGTGAGCGTCCTGGTCACCTGACCGGCATGCGGCCCCCGATCCGCCGAGGGCATTGACAAGGGCCAAGGGAAGTGGCAGATTTCATCCGACGGAAGGGAGGATCACCCGGTCTCGGCTCTGCGAGGTTTCCATGGTCCTATTCCCGGTCGGTTCACCAGGCGGGGGAGTAAGGACCGCCCCCCGAGGATTCCTCTGCGCCTTCGAGAGCTAGCCTCTCGAAGGCGTTTTCTTTTCGCGGTGATAGGGTGAATGAGCGGCCACGGTGCTGTTGGGCGATTTCGGGTGCGTGGACTGACGGGCGTACCCATGTATCCTCCTCGGGCGGGAGGGAACCGGTCAGGTTCCTCAGATGAAGGGCGGGAACCATGAGTGCCGCTATCACGATCCTTGCCGGCTTTGCTCGGAACGCCGCCTTCCTACTTTCCCTGGCGTTCCTCTACAGCCTCATATTGCCCGGATTAAGACGCCTCCAGCCGAAAAGCAGGACCGCTCTCTCGGGGGCTCTCTTCGGGCTCATCGCCATCCTGGGCATGCTCACGCCAATCCAAGTGGAGCCCGGCCTCATTTTTGGTGGACGGCTTGTCGTGGTGGCGCTGGCCGCAGTGTTCGAGGGCACAGGCGCGGGGCTGATCACCACGGCGCTCGTGATGGCCTTCCGGTCATGGCTGGGGGGGGTGGGCACGTTTGCAGACGAAGGGGCGATCCTGACCTCCTTCCTGCTGGGGGCTCTCGTCCTCAGGCGCTGGGGGGCACGCCTGGGGGGCTTGGGACCCAAGCAGTTTCTCCTCCTCGGCGCGGGGTTGGCCGTCTCAGGGCTGCTGTGGACCCTGATGCTTCCCGATCCCCTGCTGGCGAGGCGGGTGTTCCGGATGCTGGCGTTTCCTGTCGGCCTCGGTTTTCCGGTGGCGACGCTCCTGCTCGGCACCCTGCTCTCCCAGCAGATTCGCCGACATGAGGCCGAGGACGCAGTCACCAGGGCACGCGAGGAACTGGAACAGCGGGTAGCGGACCGGACGACCGAGCTCTCGAAGTCCAATGCGCTCCTACAGGGCGAGATCGCCGAGCGCAAGCGGGCGGAGGAGCGCTTGGCGAAATTGAACGAGTGTTTGCTAGGTTTCGGAGTCGATCCAAATGAAAACATCAACCGCCTTGTGGCTGTCTGCGGGAAGCAGTTGGGAGCGACCTGTGCGCTCTATAACCGCCTTGAGGGCGGGAAGTTACTCGCCTCGGGGCAGTGGAACGTCCCCGCGGATTTCACTCTCGTAGACACACCTGACGGGCATATATGCTATGACGTGATTCGGGGGAGCCGAAGCGCGGTCCACGTAATCCGCAATCTCCCGGCAACCGTCTATGCACACACCGACCCGACTGTTCTGCGCTACGGACTGAAGACCTATGTTGGGAAGCCGGTATCGTTTGGCGAGGCTTTCGCAGGCTCTCTCTGTGTGCTGTATTGCGAGGACTGGGCTCCCAGCGACGAAGACTTGAAGTTCTTGGGGATCGTTGCGTCCGCGATAGCAGTGGAAGAGGAGCGCAAGCGGGCGGAGGATAAAATTCGAGAAACAGAACTGCGCTATCGGACACTCTTCGAACAGTCACCCGCCGGCGTTTTGGTCATTGATCCCGAGACCACGGCAGTTCTCGAGTACAACGATAGGGTTTGCAGCCAACTGGGTTATTCTCGGGATGAGTTCACCGGGATGCGCATCTCGGATTTCGAAGTGATCGAAAAGCCCGAGGAAACAAGGGCACGCATTGAGAACATATTGGGCACAGGGGGAGACGAGTTTGAAACCCGGCATCGCACCAAGCAGGGCGAAATCAGAAATGTCCTCGTGACGGTGCAGGCAATTGCGTTATCCGGCCGACCTGTCTTGCACTGCGTCTTTCATGATATCACCGAGCGCAAGCGGGCGGAGGAGGCGCTTGTCCAGCGCACACAACAGCTCGATGCGATCCGTGTGGTCACCGCCGAGATCACCAGCGAATTGAATCTCACCACACTCCTTGACCTCATCCTCCGGCGGGCGCTGGAACTCGTGGGGGCCGCGAGCGGCACGATCTACCTCTGGGACGAGGCCGACCAGGTTCTCGTCCCTCAGACCTGGCAGAGTCCGTATCGGTGGCTGAGCGAGCTACGCCTGCGCCCCGGCGAAGGGGTGGCGGGGACGGTCGCCCAGCGGCGCTGCGGCATGATTGTCAACGACTTCCGGACCTCGCCCTATGCCACGCCGTTCCTGCTGGAGCGGACCACGCATACGGCCGTCCTCGCTGAGCCCCTCCTGTACCATGGCCGCCTCCTGGGGGTCGTCGCGATCAACAACGCGGAGATTGGGCGGCCTTTCACGGACCAGGACCAGAGTGTCATCGCTCTCTTCGCCAGCCAGGTGGCTATTGCCATCGAGAACGCCCGGCTGCATGCCTCGACACAGAGGTGGGCCCAGGAGCTGGCAACCCTTAACGAACTCGCTCGGAGGTTGACAACAACACTGGAGCCAGAGCAGGTGGCACGGGAGATCCTCACGGCTGTGCAGGTCCTGCTCCCAGGCGCCGTCGGCCGGCTCTGGGAGCTGAAGGACAAAGGGGTGTTGCACCTGGTGGGCAGCGTGGGCCTGCGGCAGCCAGAGGGCGCCAGCCGCGATCGGTTCCCCATGGGAGAAGGGCTGACGGGCATCGCCGCCGCTACGGGGCAGCCGGTTACCAGCTTCGATGTGACCCAAGACCCCCGCTTCGCAAACCGGCCCTGGGCAGCGGCCGAGGGTCTGATGTCCTGCATCATCCTCCACCTGGTTCGTGGCGACGCAGTCACCGGCAGTCTGGGCATCTGGGCTAACGACCAGATCATGAGCAAAAGTCCGTGAGGAAAATGGGTGACACTCCGGAGCCGAGGTTCCCAGGAGGAACCGAAAGGAGTGTGACCCATGGAGAGGATCGGCAAGGCAGGAGGGAAGCGGAAGCAGAGCCGGGGGCCGCGGAAGGCAACGCGGCGGGCTGGTGGGGCGCACCCCCACGTCCACCCGTTCGAGGTCCGGCGCAAAGCGGTGCAGCTATGCCTGGAGGAAGGCTTCCCAGTCGA
>CAWJHW010000002.1:0-989338 GCA_963842855.1 uncultured Methylomirabilota bacterium | reverse complement strand
TCGACTGGGAAGCCTTCCTCCAGACATAACTGCACCGCTTTGCGCCGGATCTCAAACGGGTAGGAGTGAGCGTGCGGACGAGTTGACCGCTGTCCCGCCCTCCGAGGGGAGCGGGTCCTCTTCCTCTTCCCTTGAACCTTGCCGATACTCTCCATGGGTCACACTCCTTCCGGTTCCTCCTGGGAACCCCGGCGTTGGAGTGTCACCCGTTTTCCTCAAGTACTTTTGCTCATGATCTGGTCGTTAGCCCATTGGGGTAATGATCGGGGCGTTGTGGTCCCACAAGGAGAAGCCACGGCAAGATTGTCCCCCCAGCGATGCAAGACAGACGAGAACCCCGCGTGTTTCGATCATGTCCCTCCAAGCGTCAAACGCCTGCGAAGGTGTGCCCGTCACAAGGTCTCTTGGTTGTCCCGTATCACACCAAGTCCGAACCTGCTGAGCGGCATCTTCGGGGCGTGTGGCCAAACCAATGTGTGGAAAATCTGTCGGCGCAATACCCAGTTCGCCGGTGATCCACGCCAGCACACGTTGCAGGCGTGCCGCCTGGCGGAGCGCACGGAGCTCAACTGGATTTGGAGCGCGCACCTGGCCTCCAGCCGGCTGACGAAACTTAACCGCTGGCCGCTGGGCCTTTGGGGGAGCGGGGAGCAGGAATAGCGCCGTAGGGCGATGAAGTGAAGAGGCCAGCCGACGAAAATTCGAAAGGCTGGGTAAACTGCTGCCGTCAACCCACTGCTGCACCTTCGCTTGAGAAACGCCCACCTTGTCGGCAAGCTCTCTCCCGGAGATTCCGGATTCTTCAATCGCCCAATGTAGGACTTGCCGCGTAATGGGAACTTCTTTCCCCTTCCGCATCGCCTCTTCTCCGCCAAAGGTCAGGTTGCTACAAGAAGGGGACATTGGCGCAGGTGCAGCTTTCCCTCAACCGCCCCTCTCACGCCTGTCCCAAACAAGTTGCTCTTGAACAAACGGGTCCCGCCTTGCTCTTCTCGCGCTCTCACAATGAGCAGACATCTTATCACAAATGGGGGACGGCGTTGCCTACGTTAACCTGCTTTTCCTCGCCATCGGTAGTCCGACGCGGGCCCCCGACCCTGCCCCTCGCATGGCGCGCTTGATGAAAGCACAACGGCCCCTTGGGAGGTGACCCCCCGAAGGGCCGCGGGATTCCGCTAGAGGTGCTTGCCGGTGACAGCCATGGATCCCCTCCACTACCATGCGGGACAGGCCACCCACGCGAAGCTAGCGCCAACGGGCGGCGGGAGTCAAGGGGAATCAGGCGGGGAGCCGAGAGCCGGGTACCCGCCAGAGGCGGGTGGCCGTGAGCCGAGGGTCGTGATGAGAGGGGAGCAACAGGAGCCGAATGGGCAGGACCCCAGGAGAATTGCGGAATGCGGAATGGAGGGAACTGAAGAAGAGCAGGGAAGCAGAGGCGAGGGAACGGGGGGCAGGGGGGCAAGGGAGAGGGGGAGAAACGGGCGCACGGGGCGGCGAGCGTTAAGGAGCCTGGCGGGCGGCCTCGCGGCCGCCCGCCGTCGCCCTCAATGTTGGGCTGGTGGTCCCGTCACGCCGCCGTGGCCGCGACGCGCTCCTCCTGCGACATCGCCGCCAGGCGCCGGACCTCCGCCATGTTGAGATCCAGCCCCTTGGCCACCCGCTCGCCGTACCCCGTGTCCGCCTTGTAGAAGAGGGCGGTCTGGCGGAGCTGGATCCGCTTCTGCGCATTCCGCAGGTGGGAAACGATGTTGCCGATGAGGTGGTCCCGATCCTGGTCGGTCATGACTTTGCGGTACAGGTCTCCCGCCTGGACGAAGTCGATGTCTCCGAGCGGGTACACGTGGCGCGCGGCCATGCCGGCGACATCGATGGGCGGCGCCGCCACGCCGGGATCGGGGGCCGGGCCGCCGAAGCTGTTGGGCCAGTAGTTGGGGCTGGCGCCGGCGTTGCCGTCAACGCGCATAAACCCGTCGCGCTGGTAGCTGTTCTCCGTGGTTGCCCGGGGCGCGTTGACGGGCAGCAAATGGTAGTTGGGACCCAGCCGGTGCCGGTGGGTATCGTGGTAGCTGAACAGGCGCCCCTGCAGCATCCGGTCGGGGGACGGCCCGACGCCGGGCACGAAGTTGCCCGGCGAGAACGCCGCCTGCTCCACGTCGGCGAAGTAGTTCTCGGGGTTCCGGTCGAGCACCATGCGGCCGAAGGGTTGGAGCGGGTAGTCGGCGTGCGGCCACACCTTGGTGATGTCGAAGGGGTCGAACCGGTAGCGCCTGGCCTCCTCCGGCGTCATGATCTGGACGGAGACCTTCCAGGCCGGCGGATTCCCCGCCTTGATGCTCTCGTACAGATCCCGGGTGGCGTGATCCGGATCCGTCCCCGCCAAGCGGGCGGCCTCTTCGCGGGTCAGGTTCTGGACAGTCTGCTCGGTCTTGAAGTGGATCTTCACCCACCAGTAGTCCCCCTTGGCGTTGTACCACATGAAGGCATGGCCGCTGTAGCCGTTCATGTGGCGGTAGCTTTTCGGCGTGCCGCGGTCGGAGAAGAGGACCGTCACCTGGTGGATGGACTCCGGGGTCAACGACAGGAAATCCCAGAACATGTTGGGGTCCTTCAGGTTGCTCCCCGGGTGGCGCTTCTGGGTGTGGATGAAGTCCGGGAACTTGATCGTGTCGCGGATGAAGAACACCGGGGTGTTGTTGCCCACGAAGTCGTAATTCCCCTCCTCGGTGTAGAACTTCACGGCGAACCCGCGGGGATCGCGCTCCGAGTCCGCCGAGCCCTTCTCGCCCCCGACGGTGGAGAACCGCGCGAGGACCCCGGTGCGCTTCCCCAGCCGGGAGAGGAACGCGGCGCGCGTGTACCGGGTGACGTCGTGGGTGACCTCGAAGTAGCCGTAGGCGCCGGCCCCCTTGGCGTGGACCACCCGCTCGGGAATCCGCTCGCGATCGAAGTGGGCGAGCTTCTCCAGCAGGTGCACGTCCTGCATGAGGGTCGGCCCTTTGGGCCCCGCGGTCATGGACTGCAGGTCGTTGTCGACGGGCATTCCGAAGCTGGTGGTCAGGGTCTTTTTCTTGTTCGCCATCGTGCTCCTCCTAGGAGATCCGCCCTCGGGCTGCTCGCCGCTTCCCCGTGGAAGACTGCAAGCAGAGCCCCCGGATCTCCCCGTGCGTGGTTTCCGCCTTCCTCAGCGACCTCGCCGTGCCTGGAATCGGAAGGCGATCGGGCTCCTTGTTATCAGAACGGGCATTCCAGGGCAAATATCTGATCAGACAGGAGGGCGACTTCCTGGGCCGTTCTCCCAGCAGTCCCAAGCCCCAGGCGCAGAACGGCCCTCCGGGGGCCGTTCACACCCAGAGGGCCGTCAGGTTCGGACGGAAGGACTCTTTCCGCCGGCATCACCGCCCCCTCCGGGTCAGTCGCGGGGAATCCCGTCAACCAGGCAAGACGCTACCTCCCATACGAGGGCAAAGTCAAGGGGGAAAGACAGCACCCAGCGATCAGCCATCAGCGGTCAGTCATCAGCGCGCAGCCGGAAGGGGCCCGCCTCGGCATCATGCGCACAACCAGCACGGCCTTGCCCGGCCCTCGCGATTGTTCGAGCGCAGGCCGGCTGCGTCCAGCCTCTGTTGAAGCCGGAGCTGGTTCTCCCGCTCCCGGCGCTTGGCATCGAGATATTCCGCCTTCTCCATTTCATGGAGCTGTCTGGGGTACTGCTCCATCAAGTCGTACACCGCGTTGATGCACGCCTCGAACCGATGGGTGGCCGGGACGGGCTGCATGTCCAGGAAGGCCTCGAAGGCAAGGTAGTAGCGCATGGCGTTGCGTTCCACCAGCCCTCTGAAGCCCTTCACGTACCGCGGTGATGAGGCCGGGCCGGCGTCCTCCCGGCTGAAGCCGACCTTGTTCCACCCCACCGTGGCCAGATAGAGGGCGGTCATCAGTCTGGTCACGAGGCTCGGCACATAGGATGAGCGCAGGGCGACCAGCGTCCTGCCTTCCACGGCGGCAGCCTCTAGCTGGAACCGGTGGGCCGTGGTCCCGAACAGCCCCTCGGGCGCGCTGAGAGCGACCGACAACGAGCCGGGCTCCCCCGTGTATACCGCGAATTTGTACGTCTGCAACGATGCATCTTCAGGGCTTTGGTAGTACCTCCGCCCGATATAGAGCGTGAGGAACGTCTCGTGGGATTGCATCTGGAAGGTGCACGCCTTCACATTCGCGTGCAGGGGGGCGAACTCACACCAGGAAGCGGGGCTGCTCAGCACTGCCTTGACCGCCTCGAAGGGGTGCTCGATGATGCCGTCCACCTCGGCGGACACCTGATCGTTGCGCTCCTCCGAGTGGACACTGAGGGGGACGCCAAAGGGTCCGCGCTGTGCCAGATCACGCAGTTCCTGGTACCGGTTCTGGAGCCGCAACGCGTTGCCCTCGCCGCCCCAGGCCGTGAGAGGAACCCCAGCAAGGACCAGCACCAGGAGAATCCGCAGGCTCGCGTGCCGGCGTCGCGGGTGCGTTCCTCCAACCGCACGATCCAGTAATGGGGGACGGCCGCGATCCCTGCAATGGACAGTGGACGCTTGCTTCAGCGACCCCCTCCCTTGGAAACGAAGCAGCCCTCTGGGGATCAGCATCCTCAAGGGGCCTTCGAATTCGCGCACCATGATTCTCCCAGCCAGCATCATGCCCCCCCGAGTCAGGCGCAGGAGAGCCACCTTCAACCGGGGAAGACGCTACCTCTCGTCGGAGGGGGAAGTCAAGGCTGAAAACCAGTTGGCAGGAGGCGGCTGGCAGCAGGCAGCAGACACCGACCAGGAATCAGCGGGCGGGAGTCGGGGGTCTGGGATGGGGAGCAGAGGAGCTGAGGCGCAGGGGAGCATGGCGGAAGAGGACGGCTCCGGGAGGGGGTACGGAATCAACAGGATTAGAGGAGGCGAAGAAACTCTTCCACATCCAGTCGAGCGTCCCGGATCAACTTTCTGAGAAGACCGGGCTTCAAGGTACGATGATCTGGCACCGTGAGAGGTTTGCGGGAGGGATCGAGTGGATGCCGAAGGCGAATGTGGCTACCGCGCTGGCGGACGACTTCGTAACCCAGACGCTGAAAGGCCCCAACAGCAACCTGGCCTGAGATAGTGGGGAGCTTCGGACTCACTGGGTAACGACCACGCTACCAAGCAGCACTCCGGACGGATCGGGGATCTGCTCTCCCTGTTCTCGCATATCCTCAAGGCACAGTTCGATGGCCTCTTTGATGTTTGCCAAGGCCTCTTCGACTGTGTCCCCCTGGCTATAACAGCCGGCCAGCGACGGGCAGGTCACGACATACCCGCCTGTCTCATCCGGCTCCAAGATGACCTTGAAATCATAGACCTTCACGCCATATCCCTCCTCTCTGAAGGGTTCGTAACACACATATTCCGGAGAGTCAAGCTTCAGAACAACCCCGACGCGACCGGAAGTTCCTCGGAGGGCTTCGGATACCCCTTGTACGCAAGAAGTACAGGGCGGGATTGAGCGCCTAACCTCTCGATTCTGTGTCGGGGTGGGTCCAATCTTTCGCTGACATCCGCGCCGGGCGACTGAGCGGACGGCCAAGGCCGGGCTTCCCACACAGCACACGCCGTATCCCGATCCGATGAACCGGCAGTCCACTCGATCAACGGTGCCCCGCGCCGCGGACAGGCTGGGCGAGTCGGTTGAGCGGGCCGGGCGGTTGTTGCAGACGGCGGCGGCTAGGCGGTGTATGATCTGTCCTCGCGGAGAGAAGACGTTGGGCGTTCAGGCCCGACGCGACCCGGGGGAGGCGGAGGATGGGAGAGGGTGAGAAGAATCCGGCGGAGCGGGTTCCGCCGGGGCAGCATCTGACGGAGAAGTGGCCGGTCCTGACCTACGGGGCGACGCCGCGCTTCGACCCCCGGACGTGGACGTTTCGTTGCATTGGCCTGGTGGAGCACGAGGTCGCCTGGACCTGGGAGGAGTTCCTGCAGCTCCCCCGGGTCGAGATCGTCTCCGGCGTCCATTGCGTCACCCACTGGTCGCTCTTGGACAACCGGTGGGAGGGCGTGCACATCCGCGAGATTCTGAAACACGTGCGGGTCAAGCCCGAGGCGGTCGCGGTCATGGTCCATGCCGACCCGGACTACACCACCAACCTCCTGCTGCAGGAGTTGATAGACGACGATGTCCTCCTGGCGCTGAAGCGCAATGGCCGCGACCTCGAGCCCGACCACGGCGGCCCCTGCCGCCTGGTGGTCCCCAAGCTCTACTTCTGGAAGAGCGCCAAGTGGGTCCGGTCATTCGAGTTCATGGACGTGAACGCGCCCGGCTTCTGGGAGGAGAACGGCTACCACATGCACGCCGACCCGTGGAAGGAAGAGCGCTACTCGAGCCAGGAGACGCGCGCCATGCAGCAGATGCGCGCCGAGGTGGGGCGGAAGCTCCGCGGGCGATAGGGCGGGGCCCGGGGGTGACGGCGATGGCAGAGGACAGGACGACCAACGTTGCAGGCGATCCGCCCGGTCAGCCGGCCGGCCCCTGCGCCATGGTGATCTTCGGCGCGGCGGGCGACCTGACCAAGCGCAAGCTGATCCCGGCGCTGTACAATCTGGCCAAAGGCGGACTGCTGCCCCAAGAGTTCGCCATCCTGGGCGTCGCCCGCGCCCCCATGACCACGGAGGATTTCCGCCAGAGGATGAGCCGCGACATCCGCGAGCACGCCACCGAAGAGGTCGAGCCCGGCCTCTGGGAGTGGTTCGCCGAGCGCCTGCATTACCTGCACGGGAACTTCGAGGACCCGAACGCGTACCCGGAGCTCCGGAAGACGCTGGAGGTCGTGGACAAGGAGCACGGGACGCGCGGGAATTATTTCTACTACCTGGCCACGAGCCCGCACTACTTCTCCGGAGTGGTTCGCGGTCTCAGCGACATCGGCCTCCTCCAGGAGGAGAACGGCCGCTGGCGCCGGGTCATCATTGAGAAACCGTACGGCTGCGACCTCGAGTCCGCCCGCGCCCTCAACCGGGAGATCGGCACGGTCCTGGGCGAGCACCAGATCTACCGGATCGACCACTACCTCGGCAAGGAGACGGTCCAGAACATCCTGGTCTTTCGATTCGCCAACGGGATCTTCGAACCCATCTGGAACCGTCGCTACGTGGACAACGTGCAGATCACCGTGGCCGAGACCGTGGGCGTGGAGCAGCGCGGCAATTATTACGAGGAGGCAGGCGCGCTCCGCGACATGGTGCCGAACCACATCTTCCAGCTCATCTCCCTCACGGCGATGGAGCCGCCCATCTCCTTCGAGGCCAACGCCGTCCGGGACGAGCAGGCCAAGATCCTGAGGGCCATCCAGCCCCTGTCGCCCGAGGAAGTGCTCAGGCGCACGGTCCGCGGTCAGTACGGGGAGGGCACGATCGACGGCCGGCGGATTCCGGCCTACCGCGCAGCGCCGAAGGTCGCCCCCGATTCCCCGACGGAGACGTTCGTGGCGCTCAAGCTGTCCATCGACAACTGGCGCTGGGCCGACGTGCCGTTCTACCTGCGGACGGGCAAGTGCCTCCCCCAGCGGGTCACGGAGATCGCGATCCAGTTCAAGCGTGCGCCGTTCATCCTCTTCCGCAAGACCCCCGTGGAACACCTGACCCCCAATCAGCTCGTCGTCCACATCCAGCCCGAGGAGGGCATCGACCTCTTCTTCGGCGCCAAGGTTCCCGGGCCGCTCGTCCGGCTGGGGACGGTCCACATGCACTTCCACTACAAGGACTATTTCGGCAGCACCCCCAGCACCGGCTACGAGCGATTGCTCTATGACTGCATGACCGGCGATGCGACGCTGTTCCAGCGCGCCGACATGGTGGAGGCCGGCTGGAGCGTCGTGGCCCCGGTTCTCGACGTGTGGAAGGCGCTGCCGCCGCGGAGCTTCCCGAACTATCCCGCGGGGTCGTGGGGGCCGAAGGAAGCCGACGAGCTGATGGAGCGCGACGGCCGGCAGTGGCGGAGGATCGAGGAGTGATCCTGGCGGGCGACATCGGCGGCACCCACACCCGGCTGGCGTTCCTCGAGGAGAGGGAAGGCCGCTTGACATCAGTCGCGGAGGAGACATTCGCCAGCCGCGAGCACGCCAGCCTCGAAGCGGCCCTCCGGAAGTTCATTGCAGCCCATTCCTTTCCCATCGCCTGCGCCTGTTTCGGCATCGCGGGACCGGTGCGGCACGGACGGTGCGACGCGACAAACCTCCCCTGGGTGGTGGACTCCGGCGTGGTGGCACGCGAGATTGGCCTGAAGAGCGTCGGGTTGATCAACGACCTCGAGGCGAACGCCTGGGGCATCGCGGTCTTGGAGGCGAAGGATCTCCTCGCCCTCAACGAGGGGGCCCCGGGCGCTTCGGGAAATGCGGCCATCATCTCCGCGGGGACCGGCCTGGGCGAGGCCGGCCTTTATTGGGACGGCACGACCCATCGGCCCTTCGCCACGGAGGGCGGCCACACGGATTTCGCGCCGCGCAACCGGCTGGAGATGGACCTGCTGGAGTACCTGCTGAAGGAGTTCCCGCGGGTGAGTTACGAGCGCGTCGTGTCGGGGCCGGGCCTGCTGAACATCTACCGGTTCCTCCGGGACACGGGGCGCGGCGAGGAGCCCGGCTGGCTCGCCCAGCGGATGCGTGGGGAGGATCCCGCGGCCGTCATCTCCCAGGCTGCCCTGGACGGGAAGAGCGATCTGTGCGCGCAGGCCCTGGACCTCTTCGTCTGGCTGTACGGGGCGGAGGCGGGGAATCTGGCGCTGAAGGTGATGGCGACGGGCGGGGTATTCCTGGGCGGGGGGATCGCCCCCAGGATCATCCGGAAGCTCGAGGAACCCGCCTTCCTGAATGCCTTCACCGCCAAGGGCCGGATGAAGCCCCTGCTCCAGGCGATGCCAGTCCGCGTGATCCTGAATGACAAGACGGCTTTGCTCGGCGCCGCGCGCTTCGCCACGCTCTGCCCTGCGGAATCGTCCGGACCCGGACGATGAGCCAGCCTGAGATTCGCATCCTGGCGGATGGCGACGACCTGTGCCGCGCCGCCGCGGAGGAGTTCGTCCGCCTGGCCGACGAAGCCGTCCGGGCCAGGGGGCGCTTTACGGTGGCGCTCTCCGGCGGGTCGACGCCCGAGGCGCTCTACCGGCTGCTGGCAGCGGAGGACGGCGGCTTTCGGGCGCGCGTGCCCTGGGGCCAGGCCCACTTCTTCTGGGGGGACGAGCGACACGTCCCGCCCGACCATCCCGACAGCAACTACCGCATGGCCTCCGAGGCGATGCTGTCACGGGTGCCGGTGCCGCCGGGCAACGTCCACCGGATCCCGGCCGAGAATCCGGATGCCGCCGAGGCGGCGGCGCAGTACGCAGAGACGCTCCGCAGGTTCTTCGGCGTGGCGGCGGGACGATTCCCCCGCTTCGATCTGATCCTCCTGGGGATGGGATCCGACGGGCACACGGCCTCGCTCTTTCCGGGGACGGATGCGGTCCACGACCGGGCGAGGCTCGTCGCGGCCCCGTGGGTCGAAACACACAAGTCCCACCGGATCACCCTGACGGTCCCGGTGCTGAACGACGCCGCCTCCGTGATCTTTCTCGTCAGCGGGGAGGGAAAGGCAGGGGCGCTGCGGGCCGTCCTGGAGGGACCGCACCGACCGGATCGCTTCCCGGCCCAGCTCGTTTTTCCCCGGGAGGGACGGCTTCTGTTTCTGGTGGATCGCGCCGCGGCCCGCCTCCTGCGCCCACCCTGCTGACGAGGAAAGGGCCAGTGAGGGGACGTTGCTTCTTTAGTCGCTTTATGATAGCGTGGCCTCATGCCCCGCGGTCCGCGTCTCGATGCACCCGGCGTCCTCCACCACGTGATGGTGCGAGGGCTCGAACGACGCCCGATCTTCCGGGATAACCAGGATCGGGCCGACTTCGTTGGGCGTCTGGCGGCGCTGGCCGAGGCCGGCGCCATCAGCGTGTACGCCTGGGCACTCCTGGCCGACCATGCCCACCTCCTGGTTCGTACTGGCACGCGTCCACTTGCGCGGACGATGCGCTCGCTCCTCACCGGCTACGCGGGGGCGTTCAACCGCCGCCATCGGCGAGCCGGGCACTTGTTCCAGAATCGGTACAAGTCCATCGTCGTCGAAGAGGAGCCGTACTTCCTCGAGCTGGTCCGGTACCTCCACCTCAATCCGCTCCGGGCAAGGGCCGTGCCGGATGTGCGGGCGCTCGACCGCTACCCCTGGGCTGGCCATGCGGTGCTGGTCGGCCGCGTGGCTGCCCCGTGGCAGGACATCGGAACAGTGCTCGCGCAGTTCGCCCCATCACTGGCCCGGGCGCGGACCAGCTACCGAGCCTTTGTAGCCGATGGTGTTGCACGCGGTCGCCGCCCGGATCTTCAAGGGGGCGGCTTGGTTCGAAGCCTCGGCGGATGGGAGGCGCTCCGAACCCTGGGACGAGGCCGCGAGCGCTGGACAAGCGATGAGCGGATCCTCGGCAGCGGCCCCTTCGTAGAGGCTTGCCTCCGTGAGGCGGAAAGGCAGACGGCCCGCGTTGAACGGCGGCGCAGGAAAAGCCTTCCCTTGGAGGAGGTCATTGCTAGGGTGTGCCGCGCGATCGGGATTGCGCCAGAGGCGCCGGCGGGTGGAGGTCGAATGCGGGCGGTGAGCCGGGCGCGCGAGGGCATCGCCTATCTCTGGCTGGAGGTGTTGGGGCAGCCCGGCCGACTGCTCGCTTCTCGCGTCGGGGTCCGGCCGCCGTCGGTCTACAAGGCCGCCCAGCGGGGCCGGGCCGCAGCCGCACGATGGGAGCGTGTCCTGAATGATTAATGCGACTAAAGAAGCAACGTCCCCTTACTCGGTGCTTGCGATCGACATCGGGGGGACGAAGCTGGCGGTCGGGGTCGTGGAGGAGTCCGGCAGGATCCTGGCCCGGGGCGAGGTGCCGACGCTGGCCGGCGAAGGGCCGGAGCGCGTCCTGGATCGCATCGTTCGGCTTGCCAAAGAGGTGCTGGGCGCGCCCGGAATTCGGGGTGAAGCGGTTCGCCGGATCGGGATCGGCTGCGCCGGTCCCGTGGACCGGGGGGCCGGACTGATTCTGAATCCGCCGAACCTTCCCGGCTGGGCCCGGGTGCCCCTGATGGAGCGGATCGAAAAGGCGCTGGGCCGACCGGCCGTCCTGGAGAATGACGCCAATGCCGCCGCCCTGGGGGAGTTCCGCTACGGGGCGGGGAAGGGGGCGAGCAGCCTCGTCTACATGACGGTGAGCACGGGGATCGGCGGCGGGATCATCCTGGACGGGAAGATCTGGCACGGTCTCGGGGACGGCGCGGGAGAGATCGGGCACATGACCCTGCTTCCCGACGGGCCGATCTGCGGCTGTGGGAACCGGGGGTGCCTCGAGGCGCTGGCCTCGGGGCCGTCCATCGCGCGCCGGGCGCGCGAGGTCCTGGCGACGGGACGGCCGAGCCGGTTGCGCGAGGCGGGCGACTTCACCGCGGCCGACGTGGTCCGGCTGGCGCAGGAAGGAGACGCCCTCGCCGCCGAGGTCTGGGACGAGACCGTGAGGTACCTGGGGCTGGGCGTCGCGGCGATCGTGACGATCCTGGCCCCCCAGCGCGTGGTGATCGGGGGCGGCGTGGCCAAGGCGGGGGACTTCCTGCTCGAACCCCTGCGCCGCGAGGTCCGCCGCCGCGTCAAGCTGGTGGCAGTCGAGTCGGTCCCCATCCTTCCCGCCGCCCTCGGGCCGGATGTCGGCATCCTGGGGGCGGCCGCGGTCGCCCTGGAGTCCTGAGGCCGCTCAGAGCTTTCCTGTTGCGCCCCACAGCTTCCTCCGCCATACTTTCTCCGGGAGGAGCCCTTCAGCCTTCGGCCGTTCGCTTTGCCCCCCGCTCGTGACTGTGCTTCGACGGTTGAGCGGTAAGCCTTCCCTGGAGAGGGCAGCCATTGGGGGGGGGCGCCCCGGATCGATGTGCGTGGCTGAATGCTGAAGGCCGATAGCTGGGAGCTTTGGAATGCCATACATTCTCGACCCGACGAATTCCTCAGATCGGCCCGACCGCATGCGGCGACGCCTGCTCTCGCTGACGGTGATGGCGGCGCTGGCGTGCCTGCCCCGGCGGGCCTGGGCGCAGGAGGAGCCGGGGGGGTTTGGGCGGACGCTGGGCTTCGTCCGCAACTGGTGGGACCGGGCCATGCGCGAGCCGGACGAGGGAGACGAAGAGGCCAGGGACACCGCCCGCTTCGTGTCGCCCGTGCGGCCCACGCCCCGATCGTGGTCGGATGGCGGCATCACCGTGACCTGGATCGGCCACTCCACGTTCCTGATCAACCTGGAGGGGACCACGATCCTCAGCGATCCGGTCTTCAGCGACAAGGTCGGCCTCAGCCTTCTGGGGCTGACGACCATCGGGCTCCGCCGCTTCGTGCCGCCGGCGCTGACGATCGCGGAACTGCCGCCCTTGGATCTCATCCTCGTTTCGCACGCCCACATGGACCACTACGACATCCCGTCCCTCAGGAAGCTCCCTCGGGACGTCCCGACGATCCTGGCGCGGGACACCACGGAGTTCATGGATGACCTGGGCTACACGGCGCTCCGGGAGATGGACTGGGGGCAGACGGCCGAGGTGAAGGGCGTGCGGATCGAGGCCGTCCCGGTCAAGCACTGGGGCCGCCGGTACCCGTGGGACCGGGATCGGGGGTACAACGGGTTCCTGCTGACGAAGGGAAAACGCAGCATCCTTTTCGGGGGCGACACCGCCTACACCGAGCGACTGCCCGCCGCGACGAACGGCCGCCCGCTGGATCTGGCCATCCTCCCCATCGGCGGCTACAACCCTTATATCGCCAACCACGCCAGCCCGGAGCAGGCCTGGGATCTGTTCCACGAGATGCGGGCCCGCTACCTGATTCCCATGCACTGGCGTACCCTCCGCATGTCCCGCGAGCGGCCGTTCGAGCCGTACGAACGCCTCACGACGGCCGTGAACGGCTCCGCCCGCCGCATCGCGCTGCACACCATCGGCGAAACCTGGAGCCTGCCAGGATAGTCTCCTCGCGCCGAAATCGACTGACTACACAGGGTAGGATGGGGGACGGAATGGGGCCCGAAACTGCATTCAGGTGTGTCCTGCACTCCGGAAGTTCCCCGGTCTCCCGCAGCTATCGGCCATGATTCCCTTGACGAGCCTTGGGTCGCCTGATAGCGTCTAACCAGAGGACATTGGTGCTGGCTCATGGCTGATGGCCTGAAAAGGGCGGACTGCCATGCGGAGCGTCCTGATCGCGGGCGGGGGGATCGCCGGGCTCACTTGCGCCATCAATCTGGCGGCCCGAGGGATCCCGGTCGAGGTCCACGAGGCCAAGCGGTACTGCGGCAAGGCCATCCGGGACTTCGAATACCTGGAGAATTGGTCCTTCCCCGAAGACGTGCTGGAGACGGTTGAGCGATGTGGGCTCCGGCCCAGCTTCGATCATCGCCCCACCTACTCGTTCAAGGCTTACAGTCCTTCGCTTTGTGGGGTCACCGTCTCGGCGGCGACGCCGCTCATGTATCGCGTCCGGCGGGGGCCCGTGTCCGGCTCGATCGACGAGGCCATCGAACGCCAGGCGAAGGATCTGGGGGTCACCATCCGCTATGCCTCCCGGCTCCCGGAGGAGAAGGCAACCGTCATCGCCTGGGGACCTCGGCGACCGAACCTTTTGGTTGCCGGTCTCGAGTTCCACACCCCGGCGCCGGATTCCATCGAGGTCCTGACCGACGACGCGTGCGCCCCGCAGTTCTACGCGTACCGGATCGTGGATGGCGGGCGGGGGGTCATCGTCACGGCCTTTCCGGCCGATCGCACCGATGGCCGCCGCCTCCTGGCGCGGACGGTGGAGCGGTTCCAGCAGATCCGGGCGGTCCCGACGGCGACGATCCGGCGATTCGGCTACGGCGGCGCCCTGCGGGTTCCCTCCACGGCGGTCCAGGACGGCCGATTGTACGTCGGCGAGGCGGCGGGCTTCCAGGACTGCCTCTTTGGGTTCGGGATGCGGTACGCGATCCTCTCGGGCCACCTGGCGGCTCGCGCTTTGGCCGAGAACGAGGACTACGATCGCCTGTGGCGGGACGCCTTCGGGCACCAGCTCGCGGTGGGGGCGAGAAACCGCCGCCTCTATTCCCTCTTCGGCAATCCGGGATACGAGGCGATGATTCGCATCCTCGCCAGCCGGAACCCGATGGTGGCTCGCCTTCGACGGGGGCGGGACGCCCGCGAGTTCCTCACCCACGTCTACGCGAGGCGGATGCCCCGCGTCTTCCAGGTCGGCGCCCTGCTGGCACGGACGGTGGCGCGCCGGCGGCAGAAAGGGCATTTGAGAAGCACGGGAACTGTGATACAAGGTTCGAGGTCAGGGTGACGGCCGCCAATGGGAGGGGTCGCGATTCGGAAGCAGAGCAGGCCAAACAGCAAAGGATCCGGCTATGGACACGGCCCTGGTGGTAGATGACGAACGGTTCTTCCTGACGATCTTGGGCGACTTCGTCAGCCAGCGTCTGGGCATGCGCCCCCTGCTTGCCAGAGACGGCGCCACGGCCCTGTCGCTCATGGAAAAGGAGCCGGTGGACCTCGTCTTCCTGGACATCATCATGCCCGGGATGGACGGGCTGGAGATCCTGCGACAGATCAAGGAGCGACGACCCACTCTCCCAGTCATCATGCTGACAGCCTCGGCCGCGATTGACAACGCCATCATCGCGCTGCGCGAGGGCGCGGACGACTTCTTCCGGAAGCCGGTGGACCTCGACGAGCTGGTCCTCTGCGTGGACCGCGTCCTCGGCAAGGCACGCGTGGCCAAGCGCCCGCCGCCGCCGCCGCCCGAACCCGGCAGCGACCGGCGCCGGGCCCCCCGCGCCCGCATCGAGGAGGGATCGCCGGCCCAACTCCAGCTCAAGGATGTCTCCCTCCTCGACATCAGCCTATCCGGCGCCCTCCTCGAGCACAGCGAGCCCGTGAACCCGGGCGAGATCTACCGGCTCTCCTTCTCGGTGGCAGGGAAGGAGGTGCAGGTATTGGCCCGGGCGATCCGCGCCTTCGCCAGCCATCGCGTCACGGTGAGCGGGGGCGGACGGCGGGTCATGTACCGGACGGGGATGGAGTTCGTGGGGATCGAAAAGGGCGCCTCCGAGCTGATTGCCGCCTACGTCGAGAGCCTGATGAAACAGGGCCCCGGCGAACAATCGGCCTAACGTTCGCGCCGTCGGCTGGGATGCTCCCGTCCTCGCGGGGCTTCGGCCTGCCGCCGTCCTCGCGCTTTCGGCCTCTCGCTTCCTGATCTTCCGGTTCGATACTTCGTCCCGCCGGGCCTTTCCCGCGTTTTCGCCTTGCCGGTTGTGCCTCGTCGTGATACCGTCCCCCGAGTGAACATCGGGGCGAGGGAAGGGTCCGATCCTCGGGTTGGGCCCCTCGTCCCGAGGGTGTGACCCGGGTCCCTGTCGCCACGCGCGGGGGAAGCGGCTGCAGGCATTTCGCAGTTTTCTTCGAGTGGATACGTGGATGCCCTGAGGCCACCCGGTCTCGGGGCTTTTTTCTGGCAAGGCACGGGAGGCCGCGAGGCCTCGCGCGCCCGAGGGATGCATCCGGGATGCACCGGTTGTTCGAACTCTTCAAGCAAGCCGGCCAGGAATTGTACCTGGTGGGGGGCGCGGTGCGCGATCATCTGCGCGGCGCGGCGCTGGAGGAGCTGCTCGACCTCGATTTCGCCACCAGCGCGCCGCCCGCCGAGAGCGCCCGGATCCTGCGCCAGGCGGGCCTCCCGGTTTTCACGGTGGGCAGCCGGTTCGGCACGGTCGGGACGATCCTGGATGGGGAAGGCGTCCGGCGAGAGGTGCAGGTGACCACCTTCCGGGGGGAGATCTACGTCAACGGCAGCCGGAAGCCCCGGGTGACGTTCGGGAAGAACTTGAGGGATGACCTCGCCCGGCGGGATTTCTCCATCAACGCCATGGCCATGACGGCTGAGGGCGACCTCGTGGACCCGTATGGCGGCAGGCGGGACCTGGATCGGAAGCTCCTGCGGACGGTGGGGGATCCGCGGACGATCTTCCGGGAGGATCCTCTCCGGACGCTGCGCGCCGCACGGTTCGTCGCCACGCTGGGGATGCAGCCCGAGCCGGACCTCGTCGCGGCCGCGTGCGAACTGGCGCCCGAGATCCTCACGGTCAGTCGCGAGCGCTGGCTCATGGAGATGAACCGCCTCCTGGTGGGGCCGACGGTGGAGGCCGCGCTGGGGTTCCTGGCGGATACCGGGCTGCTCAAGTCCCTGCTCCCCGAGGCGCAGGCCATGCTGGAGTTCAAGGCGGGCCAGGGCAAGTACCACCACAAAGCGCTCTGGCCCCACACGCTGGCCGTCGTGGCCCAGGCGCCGCCCCGGGTGCCCGTCCGGTGGGCGGCGCTCCTCCATGACGCGGGGAAGGTCACAACCCGCTCGGTGGACGCCGCGGCCGACGTCCACTTCTTCGGGCACGAGTCCGCCGCGGCGGCCCTGGTGGACGAGGTGGCCCGCCGGTTCCGGTTCGACCGGGCGCTGTGGCAGAGGGTGCGGGGCCTGGTGGCGATGCACCAGCGGCCGGCCCTGTACGAGGGCGTCTGGACAGACGCCGCCATCCGGCGACTGATCCGGGAGGCGGGCGAGGCCCTGCAGGACCTGCTGGACCTGAGCCGGGCGGACGTCACCTCACACCGGCCGGGAGTGCGCGAGGGGGCGCTGGCGCGCCTCCGCGAGCTGGAGGTGCGGGCAGCCGAGCTGATTCGTCTGGACGGCCAGGGGCCGCTCTTGCCAAAGGGCATCGGGCGGGCGATCATGACGCGCCTGAGGATCGGCGAGGGGCCGCGGGTGGGCGAGGTCAGGGCTCAACTGGAGCAGGCGGTCCTGGACGGCCTCCTGCCGCGGAATGCGCCCGTCGACGCGTACCTCAAGCACCTGGACCGGATCGCCGGCCGGGGAACGGTTTCCGTGGGAAGATGAACTGTGGTGATGCGTGACCTCCGGCACTTGAGATGTCTCACGTCCTGCTGCTGAACGCAACCTACGAGCCGCTGCGGGTCATCACCTGGCAGCGGGCGATCCGGCTCCTCACCCTGGGAAAGGTCGAGGTGGTGGAGGAGACGGACCATGAGATCCGGAGCGTCAGCTTCGTGATCCGCCTGCCGTCCGTGGTGCGCCTGCTGCGGCTCATCCGCCCCAGGCGGCGGCCGCTGAAGTTCTCGCGCCAGAACATCTATTTGCGCGACAATTTCCGCTGCCAGTACTGCGGGGTCCGGGTCAGCAGCCAGGAGCTGAACCTCGACCACGTGATCCCGCGCTCGCTGGGCGGGAAGACGTGCTGGGAGAACATCGTGACCTGCTGTGTTCCTTGCAACGTCCGGAAGGGAGGCGACACGCCGGAGGCAGTAGGGATGCGCCTGGTCAGCCGGCCGCTGAAACCGGATCGTCTGCCGGGGCTGGCCATCACGATCAGCTGGCAGAACGCCCCGGACTCGTGGCGGGATTACCTGTACTGGAACGTGGAACTCGAAACGTAACGCTTCCCTGAAGCGTTCGGCCGCTTCCGCCTCCGGCGGATTCGACCGCTCCCTGACCAGCCGAACGGCCGAACGTTCTTAGATAACGGCCAGCGGCCGCACCGGGCTGGCGGTCCCGCCCCGGATCTTCAACGGGACCATGACCAGGAGGAACTCGGACGTCCTGGTCCTGGCCAGCTCCTCCAGGTTCACCACCTCGAGTAGGTGCACGCCCTTCTCCACCAGGCAGTGGATGTGGACCGGCATCGTGTTGCCCGGCGAGGGCACGTATTCGACGGCGAAGTTGTCGCTGCCGATGCAGAAGGCCCCTTGGTCCGTGGCCCACTTGGCCCCCTCGGCGTTGAGACCGGGTTGTCCCGACTGGACGCTGTAGTACTTGCGCAGGTCAGGCCAGAGCCTGATCCACCCGGTGCGGACCAGGACGACGTCGCCCGGGCGCACCTGCACCTTGGCGGCCTTGGCGGCGGCCTCCAGCTCGGCCGGACCGATCGTTTGATGCGGCGCCAGGATCTCGACGCCCTGGGTCGCGGCCACATCCAGCAAGATGCCCCGGCGCAGAATGGGCGCCACCTCTTGGATGCCGCAGGTCTTGATCCCTTCCGTCTTGCTCTGTCCCTGTTCCACCGGGATGCCGCCGCGCAGGCAGAGGTTCTTGGCGAAGTGGCCCAAGCCATCCAGGTGGGTCCCGGTGTGGCAGCTCATCCCGAAGATATCCATCGCCGCCGACACGCCATCCCCGTACATGAGATCCCCGTGGGTCCGCAGCATCTGGTACATGAAGGGGGAGTGCATGGGATGGTGCGGCATCCCGTGGTACAATTCCATCCCGAGGTCAAACACCCTGCGTCCCTGAAGCAGCCCGACCAGCGATTCTGAAGCCATGCGTCCCTCCTGGTGAGGTGTGGGGTCTAAGACGTGCGCCCGATTCTAAGCGGGCAGCGGGCGAAGTCAAGCAACTTCAATCCAAGTTTTTCGCGGCTGTCTTTGCATGCCGGGCACGCCTGACTTCCGTCCGCGCGTCGTTTGTTCAGGACTCAAAGGAGCCGGGTGTTCGTGTAGGCTTCAACTTGACAGCGGCAACGCCGGGGATGCCGCCACGCACCATCGGATGGTGGTCGAAGCGGCGGAGCGCATCGCGAACCAGGTGGATGTCCTCTGCTTGGCCCAGGTCTCCATGGCCCTGGCGCGGGCCGCCGTCCAGGCGCGGGTGAAGGTCCCGGTGCTGACCAGCCCCGCGACCGCGGTGGCGCGCCTGAAGCACCTCCTCAACGGCTGACCCAGCATGCGGGCGCGACGGCATGATCGGGCCCAGCATCGACGTTGCCAACCATCGTGGCGCGTTCCCCCCTCCGACGAAGACGCCTTCTGGTGGTGAGCATGCGCAATTCTGTAGCTCTTAGTCCAGAGGAATCTGGAGTTGGGGATTCTCCTTGACATGCCGATTGAGACGGGACTATTCACAGGTGAGGCACAGTCCGATAGTGGGGGGCATCCCTTCAATTGACTTGTGACTTGGCTCGGAGGAGGTTGAAATGATCATGCCAAGGTACGGCAGACTAGGCCTCACCGCGATCCTCGTCCTCGCCGGCGTTGCCCTCGCTCTTGCCGCCTCACCCGTCCTCGCGGCCTCGTCAACCGCCGTCCCGACGGGGCCACCGGATAAAGCGGACATCGTCATCAAGGGCGGCAACTATACTTTCGCCAGCGGCGCCTTCCGTATCTCCCGTTTATACCTACTGGGTGTCGATCGCCAAGGCGGTGAAGACCGTCTATCCGCAATTTAACATCACGGTCACGGAGACCACCGGCGCCCTGGACATCACGAAGCGGGTCCGAGCCAAGCAGGCGGCTTTGGGCAACAGCATGGCCGACCTGGATTACGGCAGCTATTTCGGCGTGGAGCAGTTCCAGGGTCAGCCGAACAACAAGATGCGGATTCTCTGGTACTACGACTTCCTCATCGCCCAATGGGCCGTCGCCAAGTCCTCGGGGATCAAGAGCATCGAGGGGTTGACCGGCAAGGAATTCAACCCCGGTGGGGCCGGCGGCGGCATCGTTCCCATCACCAAGAAGATCTTCGAGATGTTCGGCGTGAAGCCGAGATACTTCGAAGCCACGCAGCAGAGCGCCATCGAGGCCATGGAGAACCGCCAGATCATCGGACTGTCCAAGACGGGCCCCGTGCCGGACAGCTTCTTCCAGCAGATCATGCCGAGCGTCGAGCTGGAGCTGGTGGGCTTGACGAAAGAGCAACAGGCCAAGGCCATCGAGAAGTACTCCTACTGGGTGCCCTACACCATTCCCGCCAAGACCTACGGGAACTCCCAGGAAGTCCAGACGGTCGCCGTGCTCACAGGGGGGCAGACCACGAGCGATCTGCCGGAGGAAGTCGGCTACGCCTTCTTCAAGGCGATGTGGGAAGGGGGCAAATCCCAGTGGCAACGGGCCTACCCGTCGGCCGCCAACAACAACGTGATCGAATTGACCCTCAGGTCCCCGATCCCGCTCCACGCCGGGGCGGTTCGGTACTTGACCGAGCATGGCATCCAGGTGCCGGATCGGCTGATCCCGCCCGAGCACAAGCGATGACGTTGGGAGGATCACCGCATGCCGCAGTCTGAGTCGAGCGGCGGGGGAGTGCCCGACCTCCGCGAGGAGGTCGATCCGACGAAGCGCGAGACCATGGCCGGCTGGGCCAAGCGCGGCCTCGCCTTCATTTGCATGGCCTTCGGCGTCTTCCAGTTCTACACGGCCGGCGCTCGACCCATGCTGGGCGTGGTTCAGTACGCGATTCACTTGGCCTTCGCCCTGACGATCGTCCTCTGGGCCTATCCGCTCAGGAGATCGGCGCCGCGCCGCACCGTGCCGCTGTACGACCTCATCTGCATCGGGGTGGTCCTGGTGGCCGCTGCCTACGTCGTCCTGAACGGCCTCCCCATCATGGATTTCAGCTATATCGAGTCGAACCTCGATCTGGTCTTGGGCATCTCGCTGCTCATCCTGGTGCTCGAGGCGTCCCGTCGTTCGCTCGGCTTGATCTTTCCCATCCTGGTCTCTCTCTCGATCCTCTACGCGCTTTTCGGCCAGTTCGTGCCCGGTCAGTTCGGACATGGGGGCTTCTCCTGGGAAGTGATCGTCCGCAATCTGTACGTCAGCCCGCAGGGGTTCTGGGGCGTGATGCTTCAGATCTCCGCCACCATCCTCGCCATCTTCCTGATCTTCGGCGCCGTGCTGTTGAAGACGGGAGGCGGGGAGGCGTTTCTCGACCTAGCGTTTCTGGCTTCTGCGAGGACGCGCGGGGGTCCGGCGAAGGTGGCGGCCGTGGCGAGCTGCCTGTTCGGGATGATCTCGGGGAGCGCCGTGGCCAACGCCGCGACGATCGGAACCTTCACTATCCCCTTGATGAAGCGGGCGGGATTCTCCAAGGAGTTCGCGGCGGCCACGGAGGCCGTGGCGGGAACGGGAGGGCAGATCATGCCTCCCGTGATGGGGGCCGGCGCGTTCCTGATCGCCCAATTCCTGGGGATCTCCTACGCCAAGGTCGCGTGGGCGGCGATCCTGCCCGCGCTCCTCTACTACGCCGGGCTGATCATCTCCATTCACCTCGAGGCGGTGAAGAACAACTTCCCCATGATGCCGATGGAGGAAGAGCGACTCATCCGCGCACGCCTCACGGCGAAGAAAGTCATCCTGCCGCTGATTCCCGTGGCCGCCCTGGTCTTCGCCTTTTCCACGGGCTACACGGTGCAGATGGGCGCGTACTGGGCCTCCATTCTGGCGTTCGCGCTCACGATCTTCATGCTAGACGGGAGCCTCTGGCAGCGAGTCCGATCGTTGGTCAAGATCGCGTTCGCGAGCATGCAAGCCGGGGGGAAGGCCATCGCCGAGATCGCGGTCCTGCTCGCCTCGGCCCAGATCGTCGTCTCGATGCTGGGATTGACGGGCCTGGCGGTCAAGTTCTCCGATCTGCTCGTCTCCATGGGCCGGGAGAACATGGCCGCCACCCTGATCCTGGCCATGGTGGTCCTCATCATCCTCGGGATGGGGATCCCGCCCACCGCGGTCTACGTGCTCGGGGGATCCATCGTCGTCCCGGCGCTGATCGCGCTCGGCCTGAAACCCCTTCCGGCCCATCTCTTCACCTTCTACTTCGCCTGTCTAGGCGCCATCACGCCACCCGTCTGCGCAGCCGTGTACGTGACCTCCGCCCTGGCGGAGTCCAATTGGTGGACGAGCGGATGGCTGGCGACTAGGCTGGGGCTGGCGGGATTCATCGTCCCCTTCATGTTCGTCTACAGCGAGAGCCTGCTGCTCTCCGGGTCGCTGTTCGAGGTTCTCTACGCCGCGCTCCCTGCCGTCGTCGGTGTGTTCTTCCTTGCAACCTTCGCGGTCGGATATTTCGGCGGACGGATCGGGTGGGCGCGCCGGTTCATCATGGCTGTTGCAGGGGTCCTGCTCATCTATCCCGGCCTCGGCACGGATCTGCTGGGCGCAGCCATCGCGGGGCTGGTCTACCTGTCGCAGCGATTTCCTCTCGGAATGCGAAAGAGGGCGGAAGATGCAGGACCTCGCTCGTGATCTCCTTCAAGGCGCTCTAGCAGGATGCGGAAAAACTCAATTTTCCCTCTTCCCAAGACGTGAAGATTGAGTATGATGCGCCTCGAACAATCGTGGGAATAGAGGAGGCGCAGAATGCGAGGCACTGACACCCAGCAGGCGGCGATGTTCAGCTACCTCTCCCCGGAGCAGCGGGTCCCACAAGATCATCCGCTGCGGTCCATCCGCGCCTTGGTGGAACCCGTACTGAAGGCGCTGGGCCCCCGCTTCGATGCCCTGTACTCCTGGACCGGCCGGCCCTCCATTCCGCCGGAGAAGCTGCTCCGCGCCCTGCTCCTCCAGGTCCTGTATTCCGTGCGTAGCGAGCGACTCCTCATGGAGCAGCTCGACTACAACCTCCTCTTCCGCTGGTTCGTGGGCCTGAACCTGGATGACCCCATCTGGGACGTGACTGTGTTCACGAAGAACCGGGACCGGCTCCTCGCGGGCGAGATCGCCCAGGCCTTCTTCGACGCGGTGCTCACCCAGGCCCGGGAGCGGAAGCTCCTGTCCGAGGAGCACTTCACGGTCGATGGCACCCTCATCGAGGCCTGGGCGGGGCAGAAGAGCTTCAAGCCGAAGGCGGGGAGCCCGCCCGCGCCCCCGGACGATCCCGGGAACCCCACCGTGGACTTCCGGGGGGAGCGCCGGTCCAACGCCACCCACGCCTCGACGACGGACCCCGAGGCCCGGCTCTACAAGAAGGCGCCGGGCCAGGAGGCGAAACTCTGCTACCTCGGGCACCTCCTCATGGAGAACCGGCATGGCCTGGCGGTCAGCACCCAGGTCACCCAGGCTACGGGGACGGCGGAGGCCGAGGCGGCCCTCTGCATGACCACGAGCCTCCCCGGCCGGCGCCGGGTGACCGTGGGTGGGGATAAGGCCTATGACACCCGAGGGGTGGTGGACACGCTCCGGACCTTCCGCATCACCCCCCATGTCGCGCAATCCACCACGAGGCGCGCGAGTGCCATCGATGGGCGCACGACCCGCCATCCTGGGTACGCTGTGAGTCAACGGGCGCGGAAACGGGTTGAGGAGATCTTCGGGTGGCTGAAGACGGTCGGGGGTCTCCGGAAGACGCGCCACCGGGGACAGCGTCGGGTCGGGTGGATGTTCACGTTCGCCACGGCGGTGTACAACTTGGTCCGGATACGGAACCTGGCCCCGGCTGTCGGATGAGGGGCGTCGTGGTGGCGGTGCGGGCGGGGTTTGATACCACGGGGGCCCCTCGAAGGGGGTCCTCGGAGGATTGTCAACTCGCCTTGTGTTCCGCATCGTATGCCCCAAACACCTCTGTGGGGTCAGTTCCGATCATAAAGCTGGGTTTTTCCGCAGCCTGCTAGATCTGCACATCCATGCCGCCCCGGACATCGTCCCCCGGTTGCTGGATGATTTGGCACTGGCTAGAGCCGCCCGCGACGCTGGCATGGCGGCGATCGTGTTGAAGTCCCACCACATGCTCACTGCCGATCGGGCTCAGATCGCTCAGGCTTTGTTCCCGGACCTTCGCATCTTCGGCGGACTCGCCCTGAATCTTCCGGCGTGCGGCGGCTTGAATCCAGAAGCAGTCAAGGTTGCGATCCGAATGGGCGCGCGAATCATCTGGCTTCCCACGTTCTCCGCTGCCAACCACATCAAGAAGACCAAGACCAGGATTTCGGGGAACCTCGGAGTCATGTCGCAGGGGTTCAAGCCTCAGCCGGTGCATGTAGTCGCTGACGATGGAGTCGTGAAGCCCGAATTGGTCGAGATCCTGAAGCTGATCGCAGAGGCCAACATCATTCTGGCAACAGGTCATCTCTCGGTGCCCGAGATCAAGGCGGTGGTGGATGCAGCCGTGGCCGCGGGTGTGCGGAAGATCCTCGTCAATCATCCGGAGCTATGGCTAATCGGAATGAGCATCGAGGATCAGCGCGAGCTAGCCGCCAAGGGGGCAATGATGGAAGTGTGCATACGCAGCGTCACCGCCCCAGGCCACAGGGAGGCCTCGCCGAAGTCGATAGCGGAGCAAATCAGAGGGCTGGGGGCGGCGCATGTTGTCATGGCGACAGACTACGGCCAGGTCGACAGCCCGCCGGCTCCGGAGGGCATGCGCTGGTACATCGCGCAGATGTTGGAATGTGGGATCTCGCCAGCCGACATTGAAGTCATGATGAAGGCGAACCCCTCACGGCTTCTCGGGGCCTGAGGCTCTTGAGCCACGTCCCCCGTCGGCTCTCATCGGGCTGCTCATGGCTGTGGGGCAACCGGTGCGACCTGGAGAGGGCCATCAGAGGAGCGAAGAACATGAAGGTCAACCTTCCGTACGGCAAGGGATCGGTCGAAGTGAAGGTCCCGGACGGGTCGACCGTCGCGTATCCTCGCGAACTCCCCCGAGTGAGTGACATCAGCGCGGAGATCCGCCGTGCGATGGCTGCGCCGATTGGCTGTCCGCCCTTGCGGGCAATCGCCTCGGGGAAGCGGGATGCCGTCGTGGTCATCAATGATCTCACCCGGCCGGCGCCCAGCCAGGAAATGCTGTCCACCATTCTTGAGGAGCTGCGGCTCGCGGGAATCCCCGAGACGGCGGTGACGGTGATCATTGCGACCGGCAATCACCGCCCCAACTCGCCGGCAGAGATCGCCCGGATGATCGGAGAGGAGTTTGCCCGAAAACTGCAGGTGGTCAATCACGCGTGTGAGGACGACGGGGCGCTGACCGCGATATGCGCCCCGGACGTCGACATCCCGGTGCGGGTGAATTCCCGTGTCGCCCGCGCCTCCGTGAAGATCCTGACCGGACTCATCGCCCCCCATCAGTCGGCAGGGTATAGTGGGGGACGCAAGAGCCTGGCCCCCGGGGTGGTGGCCCTGCAGACCATCGCCAAACACCATTCGTTTCCCATCCGGCCCTACAATCCCGCCATGGGATGGATGAAGGGAAATCCATTTCACGAGGTCGCGGTGGGCATCGCCCGGGCGGCGGGCATTGACTTCATTGTCAATGTCGTCAAGAGCTGGAGAGGCGAGGTGGTGAAGGCCGTTGCCGGGGACTTGGAGGCTGCGCATGAAGCGGGCGTCCAGGTGTGCGAGCAGAGCTGGGTCCTGACCTTCCCACGGAAATACGATGTGGTCGTCGTCACGCCGGGAGGATTCCCGCGGGATATCGACTTGCACCAGGCGCAGAAAGCGATGTCGACAGCCGAGCTGGTGGCGGCCGACGGCGGCGCGATCGTCCTGATCGCCGAGTGTCAGGATGGGATCGGCAAGTTCGCCGAGTGGCTCAAGGCAGCCAAGAGTCCTCAGGAGGTGGTCGACCGGTTCAAGAGTGAGGGGTTCACGCGGGAGCACTCGTCCAAGGCTTTCATGTGCGCCCGGGCCCTCGCCAAGCACCCGGTGGTGGTCGCGTGCTCCGGCATCGGCCAGCAGGACATGGAGGCCATGTTTTTCCGGCATGCGCCATCCCCCCAGGAAGCGGTCGACGCGGGATTGGGGCTGAAGGGGGGCGCCTGCAGCGTGTTGATCCTCCCCTATGCCGTGGATTGCGTGCCGAAAGTCCTCCCGTCCTGACGGAAAGCATGGCTCCGGGCATCCGAAGCGCCGGATGCAACCGGCTGACCCCGCCGAGGATCTTGGTGGATTGGCGGCATCCGCTCCTGGCGTCGCCTGGGCAGCATGGCGGAGGAAGCATGGCGACTAACCGCGGCTTGCGCCGGGCCTACACGCTCTGGGCCGTCTTCTACGATGCCGCGGTGCGGTTTCTCCGCTGGAGCCGCCGCCGCTCGCTCGCCCTCTTGGATCTGCGGGCCGGGGAGTCGGTGCTCCTCGTCGGCTGCGGGACGGGGGCGGACTTCGAGTTCATCCCGCGCGACGTGGAGGTGACGGCGGTGGACCTTACGCCCGCCATGCTGCGGCGGGCGGCGGCCAAGGTCGGGGACCGGCGCATCCGCCTCCTGGAGATGGATGCCATGGACCTCCGCTTCCCCGACAACACCTTCGACAAGACGGTCCTGCATCTCATCCTGGCGGTGGTGCCCGACCCGGTGCGGACACTCCAGGAGGCCGAGCGAGTGACGAAGCCGAACGGGCTCCTGGTGGTGCTGGACAAGTTCTGGAACCGGCCCACGCCTCCTCCGCTGCCGTTCCGGATGGCCAACGCGCTGCTGGGCGGGTATGTCACGGCCGTGGACCGCAACTTCCACGCGATCCTGAAGCGGACCTCGCTCACGCTGCTGCGGGAGATCCCGCTGGCCTTCGGCGGCGTGTACCTCATCTATCTCTTGCGCAAGCCGGCGGCGGGAGGAAGCGCGGCGGGCCGGGCAGCTTGACCCCTCGCCGGATGGGTGGTACGTTCTCGGTGACAGGACCGCAACCCCAGGCGCGCAGTTCCTCCGGGCGGCCACCCGGAAATGGGTGGCGCCCAGGCCTCGCGTATAGGCGGATGACAGTCGCGGCCGCAGTCGGCCCGGTTTTATGAAGGAGGGATTGCCATGCCGACCTATGAATTTCTCTGCACCAAGTGCCAGAAGGAATTCTCGGTGACGATGACCATCCGCGAGCGAGAGGAAAAGAAGCCGACCTGCCCCGCGTGCGGATCCAGCGATCTCGAGCCCCTCATGGCTAGCTTCTTCTCCAAGACCTCGCGGAAGAGCTGATCCAACCCCAGCCCTGGATACGAGGCCCGGCTCGCAATCCGAGCCGGGCCTTCGTGGTCTCGCAGGAGCCTCAAGTGTCCTGTCCCCGAAGTTCCTTGAATAATGTGGGCGGCCCCAGGGGCACCTCTCGGGGCGCCCGCCAGGAGGAGTCATGGGAGAGCTGAGCTTTGTCGCCGTGCTGGAGGTCCACAAGGTGCTGAGCGAGCTCTTCCTGCAACATCAGGAGGCGCTCCTCGACCTCGATATCGATCGGGCCAAGGAACGGCTGCAGGAGTTCGAGCGCCGGCTGCTCCGCCATATCTGGGAAGAGGAAGAGCTTCTGCTTCCGGTCTACGGGCGCGCGGGGACGATCCCCGGCGGCTCACCGGCACTCTTCACCGGGGAGCACAAGAAGATGAAGGAGTTACTGGAGGACTTCAAGCGGATGCTGTCCTCCCTGGACAAGGGTCGGGATGGGCTCAAGCGAGGCGTCCTGTGGCTGCTCGACCGCCAGGCCACGTTCAAGAATCTCATGGAGCACCACAATCTGCGGGAGGCGAATATCTTCTATCCCGCCCTTGACCGCGTGACCTCGGAGGCGGAGCGCCGCGAGATCCTGTCCCACTGCGGCGCCGGGCGCGCCTAATAACGAGGCGGCGCTTTCGCCGAAGGATCTCCCCTTGGCGCAAGATCAGGGCCCACCCGCGGTAGGTCTTGCCTTGAGCGTTTCTCCTTGCCCCTCAAGGTATCGGGACCGTCCAGCCTGCCCGACTGCGGGCCCTTTCTGACGCCTGCTCCGGCGGCAGCGATGAGTCCCACAGCGTCGCGACAAAGCGGTCGCCCGTCACCTGGTCGGCCGCCGGCGACGCCAGCCACAGGAGCGGGGGCACCATGATCGCGGGATCGAGCAACCGGCTGCGAGCCTCGGGCGCAATCCCGTCCGGGATCATCCCAGTGTCGGTTGCTCCGCCCGGCAGCAAGGCGTTCACAGTCACACCGGTTCCGGCCAGGTCCTGCGCCCAGATGATGGTCTCCGACTCCAGCGCCGCCTTGGACGGCCCGTAGGGCGAGAAGCCGGCCCGGCACATGGTTTGATGGTTCATCGAGATGTTGATGATCCGGCCCCAGCGTTGTTGCAGCATGTGGGGCACCACGGCCCGGGCCATCAGGAACGGCCCATTGACGTTGGTGTCGATAATCATCCCCCACGCGGCCGGGTCGGTCTGCCAGAACTTCGTCGGGGTATCGAAGAAGCTCTCGCTGACGAAGCGCATGCCGCGGCCGGCGTTGTTGACCAGGATGTGAACAGCGCCGAACTCGCGAATGGTTTCGCTCACCACACGCCGGCAGTCCTCGTCCCTCGTGACATCCGCCATCAACGCGCAGACCGTCCTCCCCGGGGGGGCTTGCGCAACCCCATCCACCACCGCGTCGAGTTCAAGGCGGGTGCGCGCCGCCGTGATCACCACGTTCGCCCCGGCGCGCGCCAACCCCAGCGCCATCGCCCGGCCCAGGCCGCGGCCAGCGCCGGTGACTATCGCCGTCTTGCCTGAAAGGTCGCCGCTTGCCATTCTTCCTTCTCCGTCGATCCTGGTTTCCGCCTCAGGGATTCGCAGCAGGGTGGGTCACTCGTGCAGTCAGGGTCCGGTTCGAGTCCTGCCTGGCTCCCCAAGAGGGGCGAATCTGGGCACTGGATGGAAAGCATTTCGGTGGCGTGAAGGCTTAACGTTCTTTCAATCAGCCGCGCGTCGGCTGCATTGAAGAGTTGGGCGGCGCCAGGTTCATCGCCGTTCGAGTACCGTTGCGAGATAGAAGGCTCGGCGGTGCTCCGCCACGACCGCAAGATCGCTTGAGGCACGAAACACGTTGTGAATGCGGCGCGTCATGCGCGACCGCCGATCGACCGCGAAGAAGAAGTGATTGACGAGCAACAGAAGACCGCCCGGCTCGAGAAGCGCGGTGAGCTTTGCCGCGATCGTCTGAACGGAGACATCTGTGAGCGGCAACAGGTAGTAAACAACGTCCGCTAAGACGACGAGGCTGAACCGACGCGGGCTGTCGAAGCTGTGAATATCGCACTGCTCGAAGTGCAGGTTACCGAATCCGGTTGAGAGCGACCGGGCCTGCGACACCGCGCGGAGAGAAACATCGATTCCGAGAACCCGGTCCGCATGCGGCGCAAGTGCGCGGCTGAATACGCCGAGACCGCAACCCATGTCGAGAACGTCCCCGTACGACCGCTTTGGCAGAATTGAAAGCAGTCCGCGGTACTTGCGACGCTGATAGCGGAATTGCGGCAACGCCGTGCCGTACGGGTCGTCGATCGAGCGGTAGAGACGGTCAAACGGCTCTCCGGCCGTAGCTGTGGTTCGAAGCTGTGCGAGTGCCGCGTCGGCGCGCGCGCTGCGGATCCAGAAGGCGACGTCGCGCAAGGTCATGAAGAAGTCGCGCGGCTCCCCTGCAAGCTTGGCCGACCGGTCATCGCTTCGTCGCGTGTTGTTGTTGCTCATACGTGGAGTGCTTACCAGGCTGCGCGTACTCGATCATAGCACCGCGAAGCACGAGCTTCGCTGGAAGGCGGTTGAAGGCGGCCCTCGCAGTGCCGCAGGGCTTGCACCCGCATCGAGGAGTGCTCCAAGCCTCAAACAGGGAGCTGCGGCCGTTCGTGAAGACTGTGGCAATTCTCACAGCGATCGTACTGCGTCCGCCCAACTGCGCGTATATGGTTTCTGCATAAGAACTATATCTGGCTTCGGGTCCGGATAACACCCCATGTACTGAATGGGAGAGAGTGTTGATAAATTAAGGAGTTAAACAAGAGCACCGAAGTCGTCGGGATGTTATATGGTTTCCGCATAACACCCGCGGAATCGCACCAGGAAAGGCCAGAAGATCCCTCAACCGAGGATATCGAAGGGTCCACGCGGTGTCAAGCGCAAACGGCCCCCGGTGCAGTAACACGGGGGGCTAGAAATACGTTCCTGGAGCCCGAGTTACGGTTACGATCATGTCTTCACGATTGGTCTCATGGAGTTACACGCGCGGAGTAGTTGAAAAGTGGGGACGACTAAAACACGGACGGTGAATTTGGAAGGACTAGCTGGCGCCGGCCCGCACCAAGTCCTTGAATCGCACATCATCCCTAATTCTGGCGAAATCGGGATCTGCTACGGCCCATCCTAGTATTTCCGCTTCTTTGCCCTGCGACTGTCCGACGTCAAGAGCCTTCCTCAGAGTTTCTAGTGCCTGCACACTTTCCCCTACCAAGGGTAACTGAATCCAGATGAATTGGCATGAATCGTAGCCGCGGAGTCGGGTGTCGACAGGCACGGGCTGCGGGCTGCTGGAAGGTCAGCCGCGCGGCATATCTCGCTCGAGCATGACGATGAACTCATCAAAGGAACGGCCGAGCTTGCGCTGGTTTTCGGGAGACTCGTGGCCCAACGTCGTCTGACTCACGTCGCGATACATGTCCGCGGCTCCGGCCAGCATCCGGGGGGTGAGCCCTATACCCTGATATGTGGCGGCGAGTTCGTTCATCTCGCCGACCCAGCGATGGGCCTTAGGCGGCATCTGCTGGAGGCCATCCTGCGCAAACTTGAGCAGGGCCTTCTGGCTGGTTTCGAGTTCGGTCGTCAGTACGTCGAACACACCCAGCCGCTTCGCCGAGACGAAAGATTCGGTGAAAAGTGCCTGAGTGCCCTTGGTGACGGTGGCATAGCAAATCTTGATCGCCTTGGCCTTGCCCTCCTCCGGCCCGAGGATACGCACATCGAGCCCGAATTGGTTCAGCTGCGCGAAATCTTGCGCATGGGGGCCCGAGGCGTAGATGCGGGTCTTGTTCGGCACGCGCGGCGGCGCACCGATGATCGAGGCTTCTGCAAAGGGCGCCCCGACCGCTTGCATGATCTCGCCAATCTTCCGCGCGGATTGAACGGCGATGGAATTGCAGTCCGCATACAGGGGCCTGGCACCTGCGCTCTTCATGGCCTCGGCCACCCGCTGTGCCGCCACAATCGCTGCGTCTGGATCCAGGATGGACATGACCAAGTCGGCCTCACGCACAAGGTTCTCCAGCGTGCCCACATCAGCGATGCCGGCCTCGGCAGCCAGCGCGTGTGTGCGGGCGCTGCGCTCGCCTAGCGCCGCGATCACCCTAAGGCCGTGCTGGGCCAACACCTGGCCCACAGCCGAGCCCATATCGCCCGGACTCATGATTCCCACCGTCCGCAGCCTTATGCCTTGCTCCTGTTGCCGTGAATTGGGGTCGCGTTGCGCCTGGCTGGGAACCGACTGCTGAGCGCGTGCTGGCACATCGGGGACAGCCGCGCCGCCAACCGCCAGTGCAGTGGTCTTTAGAAAGGTGCGTCGTGAGAAGTCGTTAACCATGGTCCCCTCCTTGTGATACCAGATAGGAAGCTGGAAACTGATTGCGGCCCCGCGCGGTCGCCACGCCGGCCGGGCGTCCGGGCCGATGGCCGAGCCAGGGATAAAAACCAGGGGGAAACGGGCGTCAGCGGGGACGCTACCAGGGGCGGCTGGGTGTGTCAAGCGGAAGCTGAGGTGCCCAGTTCGAGGCCTGGACGGCTCCCCAAGTGGGGCGAATCTGGGCACTGGGAGGACTGGGTATCGCTGGTGTGAAGGCTAACATTCAGGGTAAGCGGCGTGGCCAAGGAACTACAGGGAACGCCAACACACGTGGTCCCCGCGTCCGCTTGACCCTGTCGTTAGGCATCTCCTTTGCGCTTCTTGATAATAGTTAATCCGTTGCAGTTAGGAAAGTGTATCAAACTGTACTTGTCCGTGACATCGCAAAAGAACGAATTCTCATCATATTGGCGGCCTACCAACTCTTCTATCGCTCTCACTACCCCCCTTTTATTATCCCAGCCAATACCAATGGAACCATCATTCCTAGCATACATACCCTTCCCCATATTGGTGTCATGAAAAATCATGATTGCGTTATCAGATAAGTATTTGCTCCATATTTCAATTTCCTGTTTCGTATGTTCATACTCATGGGAGGTGTCAATGAACAAAACATCAATTACAGGTTCAATTGAACGACTAAGACACCAATTGATGAACCCTGTCCTGCCAAACTCAATATCATCGGCTTTCGAGAAGTGCCAGCGTTCTCGATAAGGGACACTGATTTGTTCGCGATCTTTAATATCAATACTCAGTAACGTGGATTTGGTGACAGCGGCCGCAGCCAATAATGCACGAGTACTCTCTCCACCACCAGTCCCCAGCTCAACTATGAGCTTGGGGGTTGCATCTGTAGCAAAGTAAAATATTGTGCCCAAATGGTCGGAAGTGGCGGACTGGTGATTGTGTTTACCTACTGCATTAAACAAGATGGCATTGTAATATTTATGTCTATAGCGTGTTCCGCCTTGGACAGAAAAGGATAGTTTCTTGAAAGCCTTCTTTACTGCACGATAAACAGAATATATCTCTTTGACCCCCGAAGTTCTCTTGACGATATTTCGGATTTGCTTTTGCATCTCCATTGTGCCCTTTCTTCCTGCCTAACTGCGCTTATATGGTTTCTGCATAAGAACTATATCTGGCATCGGGTCCGGATAACACCCCATGTACGGAATGGGAGAGAGTATTGATAAATTAAGGAGTTAGACAAGAGCACCTAAGTGGTCGGGATGTTATATGGTTTCCGCATAACACCCCCTGGATTGCAGGAGAGAAGTCGGGCGAACCGTCGGTGGAAGAGTATCCCCGCGCTCACGGGCTGTCAACCACAAACCCCCCCGTCACAGTAACACGGGGGGCTATAAATACAAGACGGACGTCTTGGGGTCCGGTGCCGAGAAAAGGGGGGAGTCCAGGCCGGGGCCAGGGGGAGATCGGGGAACCTGAGCCAACGTCGCGCGTCGGATTTTCGTCAGTCGGGTCTGCGGGTCGGAAAATGCGGCGAAGGGACGAGACAAGCTGCGCGCACGAAGGAGCACGGCGCCACGAGGCACCGCGCTACAGGGCCGGCTACGAGGTCTCCGCTCTCGGCGAGTGCTGCCGGCGGGAACGTTGAGGGAGCACGGATGACCGGGCCGCGCCGGGCTAGGCGCTGGGCGCATCGTCTGGCTTCGAGTCGGAGGTGAGCCTTCGGAGTTTGCCCACGTCCCCCATGATCTCGATGAATCCGCACTCTCGACACATGGTCACCTTCGTCATGACATCCCCCGTCTCCAGCGTGAGGAACTTGGTCCCTTCGGGCCGGAACGACATGCGCCGAGGGCCATACAGGGCACCGGCGGCGATCAACTGGCTCCCACACTTGACGCATTTTGGCATGAGCATCGGCGACCCCCTAGCGACATGGAAGTTGCGGTTCGGCGCTCCACCCACCGGGCGGCCTACCGCCCGTTCAAACTGGCACACTGGGTAACAGCGACACCAATTGGCGCGGCCCCCCTCACGCCCGCCTTGCCGCCTGCGCCATTCCCACGCCACCGGGCCTCGCGCAGGTCAACGGCACCGAGCCTCCCGGCCACCTCGTCGCCTCCCGCCCAGCCTCCTCGGGGGGTTGCCGCGAAGAAGGCTAGCTCCTCCACCCCTCTCGGCTGGGGCGGCGACAAGTTGTCCGCCAGGATCATCGCGGCCCATGTCTCCCCGATCTGGTGGACGTAGAGGCGGACCCAGACCGGCTCGTGGTCGGGGCTGAGGGTAAGCAGGCGGCGGAAGCGCATCTCAGTTAGGCCGCATGAACTTGAGGGGTTTCATCTCGTGCTTCAACCACTGGAGGACCGCCTCGCAGAGGTCGTTGAAGACGAGTTCGTTGCCGCGCTGGAACCGGGGCCGTGCGGCCTTGAGCGCGCCGAGGACGGCCTCCACCTCTTCCACCGGCATCGCAAGCTCCAAGGCAATGTCCAGCACGGCGTCGGCGTGACTCTGTGCCTGGGGCCTCTCCCGCGCCGCCGCGAATTCGGCCTGGAGTTCGGTCAGCAAGTTTGCTGGCATCTCCCCAGCCTCAACCGTCTGGGCGACACGGCGGAGGAGCCAGGACTCGAAGCCTTCCATCGACTCGGGAATCTCATTTCCCACGGGGGCGACTCTTCCTCTGCCGGGCGATCTCGTCCAGGACCTCCTGGCGGGTCAGGATGCCCTTCCGCTCCAAGACGGCCACCAAGGCAGAAATCTCAAAGGCGTTGGAAACGGCCAACTTTTGGAGGGTGACCAGTTCATTCGGCTTCCCTTGCTCTACCACGGACATGCTCCTCCAAGTCTCGGGCTCAAACACCCCCAGATGCCCCTACGCCTCCCGGTCTGCCCCCATGCAGGCCACCCGGACTCCCCTCATGATACTTCTCGTTTCTGCCGGGAGGGATGAGTCTGGAGCTTGAATGCAGCTCCCACGAAGATGCCAGCCGCCAGCAGATCAAGCACCCGCCACGTGTCGCGCCGGAGATGGAGCGGGACGAGCGGGTTGAACAGGATGAGAATTCCCACCATCACCCACATCCACCCCGACGCATCCTGGTCGTGGGCCACCAAGGCAAGGAGGGCCGCGCCACCGCTCACCACCCACCGCAACAGGAGGGAGAAGCGGTAGCGGGGGTGGCCGGCGAGAGTCAGGAGGAGCATCCCTGCGGGGAGCACTGAGATGGCGAGCAAGGCCAGACGACGCATTGCTGCCTCCCGGGCACAAATCGGCCGGAGATGGAAGCGAAGCGGTGACCGCCTTTAAGATACACGTGGAGTGGAAGTAGAGAGCCCAGGGCCCGCACGGCCCATCATCTACGGTAAGAAGTGGTCTGGGCGACCACTCCCGCCAGATGGGGAGGTGAACCGGGAGGCTCGGACGGAAGCGTATCGCTCACCCTATAGCCTGTCAACAGGAATCCAGGTCTCGGGCGGACCCTCGGAGGCAACTCGGTGTGCCGGCCTTGGAAGCCCTCACCCCCTGAAAGACGAAAGCTCCCAACCATGGCTGACGCTCTTTTACCTTGTCACCAACCCGCGATCAGGGTATAGGGGAGATGCCCTTCCGGGCTTTTCACCCTTCACCCACATTCAAGGAGGACTGACCAATGCTCCCGAAGGTAACGGCACCCCTCCGCAAGGCCCTCGGCCAACTGGAAACGGAGAAACAGCGCATCGATCGTGAGATCGCGGCGGTCCGAGCCGCTCTCAAGGCATTCGGAGACACGGGCCGAGGAGCGCCTGTCTCCACCGCTCGCGCACAAGCGAGGCACCGTCGGATGAGTGCCGCGGCCCGCCGGGCCGTCAGTCAGCGGATGAAGGCGTACTGGGCGAAGCGGAGGGCAGCGTCGGCGAAGGGCAAAGCGCGGGGGACGCAAAAGGCCGAGTAAGTCACATCGCCGCTAAGTTAATTTGCAACCCATGGAATTCATTAAGAGCTTCAGCCTCGCTTTGCCTCCCGGCCCCGGGGGTCCCCCTCGGACGGCGAGGCCGCGACGGCACCCCATCCGCGGGGACGGGGTGGAGCGGGCTTGCTCCGGGTCGGCCCGCCACAGGGCGGGCCTCCCGCCGGGGGCGAACGCCTGTCCCTCCCGCGGAGAACTGGCCGGCCCAGGGGGCTCGGAGAGGCTGCCGCACGCACCGTCCGGCGACCGGACCCGCCGCCCCCGTCGCGCCGGACAATCCGGCCGGCCTTCGACCGCCCCTGACCCGATTCTCACGATCGCCATCGGAAAGATCGGAGCGCCGCAGCCTTGCCGATCTTTCCCGCATCAGGCCTAGTATTCCGTCGGGGCCTTCACCCGCCCCTCGGCGTCGTAGACGTACACGCCATCGGGCGCCTCGTCCCGGGTCTTCTTGTGGGACCCGTCGCAGAACGGCTTGGTCTTGGAGAGGCCGCAGGCGCAGATCCAGATGGGGAACTTGGCCTGCCCCTCGTCGATCCGGTACGGCCCGTTCTTCTCGTGCTTCACCAGTCTCGGCATGCGATTCCTCGTTTCTCACGTCGGTCCGGGGAGCTGGTCACCCTCACGCTTCACGCCCCGCGCCCCTTCCCCCTCGCGTCGCGGATCTCCGCCAGCGCCTCGAAGGCATGGCGCACCGACTTCGCCGCGACCGTGCCGCCCATCAGCAAGCCGACGTCCAGGGCCTCCGCCAATTCGGCGTCGGTCCCACCCAGGTCGAGGACCTCCTCGACTCGATGGTTAATTCAGTCGAAGCAGTTCTGCGCGACGGCGACGGCCAGCGCCATGAGCTCCTTGTGCTTCCGACTGATGGCCCCGTCGGCGAACACCTGTTTTCCCAGTTCCTGGAACCCGGGAAAGACTCGCATCCGGCTCCGCAGGATCTGCCCGTTCAGCCGCTTCCTCCGCTTCACCCGCTCCGACCAGCCATTCATGGGATGCCTCCTTGTGCGCCGGTCAAACCGGCATGGTGCAGTGAATGAAAGTTTCACACAGCGAAGGGCTAGCGGCCCACGCTGACCCCAAGTCATGCGCTGACGCCCGCGAGGGCGGCAGCGAAGCGTTGACAGGGGAACGGGCAGGCCGGGTATTCAGCCGCGAAATGTCCACACCGCCTCGGGTGAGGCGGCCACTCCGGGGTGCCGACGCCGTAAGGAGAGGCGGAAGGCCACATCCGGCGCGTCGCCAGCGCGAGACGCACCGGGACCCCGCGCGGTCAGAGACCCCAAGCATGCCCGGAAGCACTCTGCACGGGAACCGGGAGATCCCACGTCCGCCTGTCCGCGAGAGTCGCGCAGGCCGCATCGGGAAGTCCGAGGACGCACGCCGATGATGGACGGACGCGGGAAGTCGGACAGCCCTATAGTATCGAGGAAGCCGCCGAACAGAGCCGAGGAACCGGCCGCGGAGGCGGGGGAGAGAAGGGGGCTGGCCAAGGGGAACTCGGTCGGGGGTACCACGCTCCGGACGCAGCGCCGGGGTGGCGTGTCCAGCGCCCTCGAACGGGTACGTCAGGCAGCACGCAGGGACAGGAAGCAGCGGTTCACCGCGCTCCTGCACCATGTCTACGCCATCGAGCGGTTGCGGGCGGCGTACGAGGCGCTCAATCCTCGGGCGTCGGCTGGCATCGACGGCGAGACCTGGGAGCACTACGGGCAGGCCCTGGAGAGTAACCTCCGGGATCTGTCCGGGCGGCTCCAGCGGGGAGCGTACCGGGCGCAGCCCGTGCGGAGAGCGTACATCCCGAAGGCGGACGGGCGGCAGCGGCCGCTCGGCGTTCCCGCGCTGGAAGATAAGCTGGTCCAGCGCGCCGTCGTCGAGGTCCTGGACGCCATCTACGACACGGACTTTCTCGGCTTCTCCTACGGATTCCGGCCTGGGCGCAGCCCGCATGATGCCTTGGATGCGCTCTCGACCGGGCTCCTGACGCAGACGGTGAACTGGGTGCTCGATGCCGACATCCGGAGCTTTTTCGATACTCTCGAGCACGGATGGCTGGTCAGGTTCATCGAGCACCGTGTCGCGGACCGGCGCGTCGTGCGGCTCATCCAGAAATGGCTGAACGCCGGCGTGCTGGAGGATGGGGAGCGGACATGCAGTGAGGTGGGGACGGTCCAGGGCGGCAGCATCAGCCCGCTCTTGGCCAACCTCTACCTGCACTACGTGTTCGACCTGTGGGTCCAGCGATGGAGGCAGACGCAGGCGACCGGCGACGTGATCGTGGTTCGTTTCGCCGATGACTTCGTCGTGGGATTCCAGCACCGCCACGAAGCCGAGCGGTTTCTCGCAGAGCTTCGCGAGCGGTTCGCCAAGTTCGGACTCGCGCTGCACCCTGGCAAGACGCGCCTCATCGAGTTCGGCCCGGTCGCGGACCGCAACCGGCGGGGGCGGGGTCAGGGCAAGCCGGAAACGTTCAACTTCCTGGGCTTCACCCATATCTGCGGGAAGAAGCGGAGCGGAATGTTCACGGTGCTGCGGCAGACGATCCGACAGCGGTTGCAGGCGAAGCTGCAGGCGGTCAAGGCCGAACTGCGGCGACGCCTGCACTTCCCGATCCCGGAGCAAGGGGCCTATTTGCGCTCGGTCGTTGGCGGCCACATCCGGTACTTCGGTGTGCCGATGAACGGCCCGGCCATCAGGCTCTTCCGTCAGGAGGTGGGCCGGTTGTGGCATCGGGGGCTCTTGCGCCGCAGCCAGACACACCGCCTCCCGTGGCGCCGGATGACGCGGTATATCACCCGGTGGCTTCCGCCCGCTCGCATCTGCCACCCCTACCCGCTTGTTCGCCTCGGCGTCGTCACCCAAGGCAGGAGCCGGATGCGGTAATGCCGCTCGTCCGGATCTGTGGAGGGGGTCATGGGCAACCATGATTCCTACTCCGACTGGCCGCGGCCGAAAATTTTCCCCCCCGACGTGCATTTTTTTCTTGCGTCCCGGAAAATCTGCGAGTACGTTCAGCGTACACCAGAAAGGAGGTGATCCAGTGGGCATATTACACTGGACAGGTGAGGTGATTGTAACGTAGGCGTCTCCCCGCTCAGGCGAACGCCTGGGGTTTCGTCTGCGGAATCCCAGCAATCGCCGGGCCTCGAAGTCTCCGGCCTTGTCCACCGGGGCGGCCAGCTTGCCGTGAAACCTTCGAGGCCTTTTTCTTTTCCCCTCACGTCTCTCCTTCCGCCATCCACCGCTCCCGCAGCCGGCCCAACGCATGATGATGAATCAGGACGGCGAGGCCAAAGCCGATCCAGAGCAATTCGCGCCCCCGCCGCAAGAGGCCGAAGGTCACGGCCAAAGGCGCCGTGAGACCGAAGGCCACGAAGATCAGGACCTGGCCGCCCTCCTGCACTCCCAGGCTGCCGGGCACGATGACCGCGGCCATCTTGGCCACGCCCGACAGGGCCTCGATGGCGAAGGCGCTGGCGAAGGGCACCGGATGGCCCAGCAGCCATAAGGCCACGTACACCTCGAAGGATCCCACCACCCAGCCGAGGAAGTGCAGCGCGCAGCAGACGGAAAAGTCTCCAAGCCGCCTATCGTAGAATTCACGCAGGCGGGCATCCAGGGCGCGCACGTCCGCCTCCCACGCGGCCAGGAGCGCCTGGCGCCCGGTCCAGCGGCGTGACAGGCCCAGGAGAGAAACGAAGAGGCCGCGGCGCTGCACGCCGATCAGACAACCGAAGGTCAGGACGCCGAGGAGCACGCCGACCGCCGCCGCCAGGGGGAGTGGGACGGCGGGGCGCCAGCCATGCAAGGCCACCAGCAGGCCCAGGAAGACGTAGCCGCCCTGGGTGAGCATCAGGGCCGTCTTGGACACCAGAACCGACGCCAGGGCCGGGGCGAGAGGGATGCCCAGTCGTTGCAGGAGCCAGGCCTTGACGGGCTCGCCGCCCAAATAGGCGGTGGGGGTGATGGCATTGACCGCCTCCCCGGCCGCGCGCATGCTGAAGAGCTGGAGCAGACGCGGCGCGGGCCGGCGCCCTTCCGGGGATGGATCGAAATCACGCCGCAGGATCCACCACCAGCCGATGCTGTCGACGAAGTAGGAGGTGAAGTAGGGGAGCGCGATCAGGGGCGTCAACCAGCCCAGATGCCGCAGGGCGTCGAGGACCGCCCAGGGGCCGACCTCGTAGATCAGGCCCGCAAAGACGAGGAGGCCCAGGACCAGGAACACGGCCTGCCAGAACGCCGCCCGCTGCGCGCCGGCATGGGTGGCCGCCATCAGATGGCCTCGACCCGCGGGGGCCAAGACGGCCGCGGCCCGGCCTTTCGGCTGGACAGTGCGAACAGGCCCCTGCTAGAGTAACGGCTCTCAACGATCATGTCCCGGGAGGAGATCATGGCCGACATCTCGACCCAGTTGCTGCAGGCCCTCGGTCAGGAACTCTCGCGGATCCCGGCCGACCCGGCCGACCTGACCGTCGCGGCGTCCCAGATCGGCGCCCAGCTCGACGGCCTGGCCCGCCTGGATGACCTGGATCTTCTCGCGGTGGAGCCGGCGACCGTGCTCCTCCCGCCAGCGGAGGCAAACCGTGGCGTCCGATGAGCTGACCCGACTCGGCATCGCCGAGGCTGGCGAGCAGATTCGCCGCCGCGCCCTCTCCCCCGTGGAGCTGACACGCGCCTACCTGGACCGGATCCAGCAGGAGGACGGCGCCCTCCGGGCCTATATCGCGGTCCTCTCGGACCCGGCGCTGGCCGCGGCGCGCACGGCCGAGGAGGAGATCGCCCGGGGAGGCTACCGGGGGCCGCTCCACGGGATCCCCATCGCCCTGAAGGACCTGGTCATGACCCGCGGCATCCCCACGACCTGCGGCTCCCGCATCCTGAAAGCGTGGGTCCCGGACGCCGATGCGGCCGTCGCCACGCGCCTTTACGCGGCGGGCGCCATCCTGCTCGGCAAGCTCAACATGCATGAGTTCGCCTACGGCCCCACGGGTGTGAATCCACACTACGGCACGCCGAAGAATCCGTGGGATCGCGCCCGGATGCCGGGCGGCAGCAGCAGCGGCTCCGGCGTCGCGGTGGCCGCCGGCCTCGCTGCCGGAGCGCTGGGGACGGACACGGGAGGCTCGGTGCGGATCCCGGCGTCGCTGTGCGGCATCGTCGGGTTGAAGCCCACCTACGGGCGGGTCAGCCGCGCCGGGGTGATCCCCCTGGCGTGGTCGCTGGATCACGTGGGCCCGATGACCCGCACGGTGGCCGATGCGGCCCTGCTGCTGCAGGTCCTGGCGGGACGCGATCCCGCCGACCCGTCCACGGCCGACGTCCCGGTGCCCGACTATCGCCGCGCCCTGGAGGGAGGGGTCCGAGGCCTCCGCCTGGGACTGCCCAAAGATCTCTTCTTCGAACGCCTGGACTCCGAGGTCCGGGCGGCCGTCCTCGGCGCGGCGAGGTCGCTGGAGGGCCTGGGCGCCTCCGTGGAGGAGGTCCCGCTGCCCAGGATCCCGCATGCCGGTCCGGCCTCCTTCGCCATCATCGCATCCGAGGCCACGGCCTATCACGAGCCCTACCTGAAAACCCGCGCCGCCCTGTACGGCGCGGATGTCCGCGCCCGCCTCACGGCCGGCCAGTTCGTCCTGGCCACCCAGTACCTGAAGGCGCAGCGCGCCCGCCAGGTCATCCGCGCCGAGGTGGATGAAGTCCTCGGACGGGTGCACGCCCTCCTGCTCCCCACGACGCCCATCCCCGCCCCGTTGCTTGGGGCGCGCGAGGTGACGGTGGACGGCGTGACCGAGGACGTGCGCTGGTGGCTCATCCGCTGCACGCGGCCGATCAACGTCACGGGGCACCCGGCCCTATCCGTGCCCTGCGGCTTCACCGCGGGCGGCCTGCCCATCGGCCTCCAGCTCGTTGGGCGGCACTTCGACGAGGCGATGCTGCTTCGTATCGGCCGTGCCTTCGAGGCGGTGAGCCCGGCGAAAGGCCGCCGGCCGCCAGGTGCGCCATGACGGCCGCCGAATCCGACCGGGAGGGCGACGGCGAGCGCCCCGTGGTCGTGCCCATCGAGGACTCGCTGGATCTCCACGCCTTCGCGCCCCAGGACATCCCGGCGGTGGTACACGCGTACCTCGAGGAGTGCGCCCGGCGCGGCTTCCGCGAGGTGCGTTTGATCCACGGCCGCGGCACGGGAACCCAGCGGGCCATCATCCGATCGCTCCTCAGCACCCATCCCCTCGTCCTGGATTTCGGCGACGCGCCGCCGGATCGTGGCGGCTGGGGGGCCACCGTCGTGCACCTGCGCGAGCGCCAGCCCGGGACCTGATCAGCGCGCCGCGAGGGGCAGGGCGGGATCCTCGGCCACGACCCTGGCCATCCGCGCGATCACCTGCTGCAGCTCGTGCCGGAAGACGCGCGCCTGATCCAGGGCCAGGAATTCCAGCGAGTACGCCGCCGGCCTCGGCAGCCCGGCCAGGGCCCGGCCCGGGCCGTACCCCAGGACGCGTTCGTAGCGGAGTCCGCCCCCGGCGGACTCGACCAGTTGTGCCCGGATCCGGACGAAGACGCCGAACGTGTCCGTGTTGTCTCCCATTGCCAGACCAAAGGCCTCCAGCGAGACGTTGAGCACCCCGTCCGCCCCCTGCCCCCGGGCATCGGCCAAAGGATCCGTCCCGGGCGTATCCGGACCGTAGGTGGGGTACCAGAGAAGCGTGAGGGGCGGTCGGCCGATGCGAGCCGCCAGGGCCGCCGCCGTGGACTGGCGGAGCAGGCGATCGGGGTTGAGGTCGGTGGCGGCTTGGACGATCGTCCCCCGATCGTCGGTCGTCATCTTGGTGAAGGTTTGGGCCTCGAACAGGGCCCCGAATGCGCCCATGGCGGTGGTTCCCGCCACGACCCCCGCGGCGGCGGGCCAGAACCCGATGAGGAAGGGAACCGACTGCACGATCATCAACCCGGTGATGAGGCCGGAATACGCTCCCCCCGCTCCCTGTGTCTTCTTCTTCGCTTCCAGCCAGCCAACCCGCCAGACAGGATCGACGCCGGGCACGAGCACGGCCAGCCGCCGGACCTCCCGGCCGGGGACGACCACTGCACTGGGCGAACCGGACGGGGCAGCGCCCGCCTGGAGGACGACCCGTCCCTCCTGCGAGATTCCGGTCTCCGTCGAGGCGCAGCCTGCCAGCAGCGCCGCTAGGAGTGTGAAGGTGAAGACATGCCTGCACCGCTCGCGCATCCTGTGACCGTCCTCAACCGTAAGGCATGAGCGTCAGGTAATCGCGAATGACCCTCAGGGTGCTGGGAAAGGCGAGCTGATCCCAGGGGATTTCGGCCGGGGGAAAGGCGCGGGCGTCTAGGCCCTCCTCGTCAACCGCGAGCGCGCCGCCCGTGACCTGGCCCACGTAGGCGATCAGGATTACGGGATTGCCGGGGGAGGAGTACACGCCGAGGAGCCGCGTCAGGCGAACATCCAGCCCGCACTCCTCCCTGACCTCGCGGATCGCCGCGGCCTCCAGGGATTCGCCGCGGTCTACGTAGCCCCCGGGAAAGACCCACTTGCCGTAGCTGGGCTCGATGGCGCGCTGGATCAGAAGGATGCCCCCGTCCAGGGAGAAGATGGCGCCGGTGGCCACCTTGGGGTCGAGGAAGAAGATGGAGCCACAGGTCTGGCAGACCAGGCGGGACGGCTCGCGGGCCTTGAGGGTGCGCGATGCAAGGGACCCCGCGCAGCGGGGGCAGAACCGGTAGTCGGGAGGCTGGCTCACCCCTCGTCCTCGCGGGGGGCCCAAAAGCGGGCGTACTCCGCCGGGAAGGTCAGCGTCTCGAAGCTCTTCATCCGGTCCAAAAACAGGGTGCCCGTCAGGTGGTCGCATTCGTGCTGGATCACCCGGGCGAAGAAATCGCTCGCCTTGAGGTGCAGCGCCTTCCCCCGCCGGTCGTGCGCCTGGACCTCGATCTCCTGGAAGCGGGGGACCTTCCCGCGCAGATCCGGGATGCTGAGGCAGCCCTCCCAATCCTCCGCCATCTGGTCGGTCACCGGGATGATCCGTGGATTGATCAGCACGAGGAGCGGCCAGGACGGTTCCTGGGACGCCTCGGGGGCCTTCTCTTCCTCGATCAGGGCGATCTGGAGAGAGCGGTGCACCTGCGGCGCCGCCAGGCCGATGCCCCGATACTCTCGCACGGTCTCGATCATGTCGTCGATCAGGCGTTGGATCTCGGGGGCCTGGATGTTCTTCACCGGCTCGGCGGGAACCCGCAGGACGGGGTTGCCGAGGACGGACACTTTCAGGATAGCCATGGACGTGGTCGTTCCTTTCCGCCCGTTGATGTGTTACGCTAATTTGTCCGGGCTCTCATGCGCCGGACAATTCGACGTTCGACATTCGAGATTCGAAATTCGCCGGAGGCTGTATGATCCACGAGGTCCTGGTAGTCGGGGCGCTGCAGTGCAACTGCTCCATCCTGGGCGACGAGGAGACGCGCCAAGCCATCGTCATCGATCCGGGCGACGAGGTCGAGCGCATCCTGGCGGTTCTGAAGCGGCACAACCTCACGGCGAGGTACATCCTCAACACCCACGCCCACTTCGATCATGTGGGCAACTGCCGCGAGCTGAAGGAGGCGACGGGGGCGCAGATCTGGCTGCACAAGGCCGACCTGCCCATCTACGAAACGGCCCCGCGGCAGGCCGAGCTGTTCGCCATGTACGGCGTCCCGCCGATCCGCATGACCGCCGTGGACCAGTTCGTCCGGGACGCGGACGGCGTCGCCGTCGGGAAGATCGGCGCCCACATCATCCACACGCCCGGACACACGCCGGGCAGCCTCTCCATCCACGTCCCAGGCGGCTCCAAGGACACCCTCTTCGCCGGCGACACCCTGTTCAATGGAAGCATCGGCCGGACCGACCTGCCCGGGGGCGACTTCCAGCAGATCCTGAAGTCCATCAAGGAGCGGCTGCTCACCCTCGACGACGACACCGAGGTCTGGCCCGGCCACGGGCCCAGCACCACCATCGGCGAGGAGCGCCGGACGAACCCGTTCCTCCAGGACCTGTGACCGCGCGTTCCGCGCGGCCCCGCCGGAACGTGACGGACTGTAGCATACTAACGTCTTGACTGACAAGGTACGGTTCTCCAGTCCTGGGCGTTGACAGTGGCTTCGAGGCGGGACTAGAATCCGCCGAGAGTCGTGAGAAATCGGGCGTTGCCCGTCAGCCAGGGTCTTGCGAGGACCCTGGTAACCCAGGCCGCTCAGAAGGGAGTATCCGTCATGCGGAACCTCAAGGCCAATCTCCTCGAACTGGTCCGGCGCACCTCGGCCGAGTTGCCCGACGACGTCGTCCAGACGGTCGCTCGGTACGCCAAGCAGGAGCAGGAAGGCAGCAATGCGCAGTACGCCATGAACATCATCGTGAAGAACATCGACATGGCCAAAGTGAAGTCCGCGCCGCTCTGCCAGGATACCGGCAGCATCCTGTTCTTCGTGCGATCCCCCAAGGGGTTCGACCAGCTCGCTTTCGAGAAGGGCGCGGCGGACGCCGTGGCCGAGGCCACGGCCAAGGGCTACCTTCGCCAGAACTCGGTGGACTCGGTCACGGGGAAGAACACCGGCAACAACCTGGGTCCGGGCAGCCCCAGCATCCACTTCCACCAGCATCGCGGCACGCGGGCGGACGTGCGCCTGATCCTGAAGGGCGGCGGGTGCGAGAACGTGGGGGCGCAGTACTCGCTCCCCGACACGCGCATCAACGCGAACCGCGACCTGGACGGCGTCCGCAAGGCCATCCTGGACGCCGTGCTCCAGGCCCAGGGAAAGGGGTGCGGCCCGGGGATCCTGGGCGTCTGCATCGGCGGCGACCGGGCGACGGGCTACCTCCACTCCAAGGAGCAGTTGCTCCGCACGATGGACGACGTGAATCCCAACCCGGCGCTGGCGGCCCTGGAAAAGGACATCGTGGTGAGCGCCAATAAGATGGGCATCGGCCCCATGGGCTTTGGCGGGGCCTCGACGCTCTTGGGGTGCAAGATCGGCGCCCTGAACCGGTTGCCGGCGAGCTACTTCGTGTCCATCTCGTACATGTGCTGGGCCTACCGGCGGCAGGGCTTCGTCCTGAACGACAGCGGCAAGGTCGTGGAGTGGCTGTACTAGGGGAATTTTCGATTGGTGATTGAGGATTTTCGATTGGTCCGGTCAATCGGCAATCCGCAATCCAAAATCGAAAATCGAAACGGGGGCGAACATGATCCAGCTCGTCGAGCCGTACACCGAGGAGAAGATCCGCGCGCTGAAAATGGGCGACATGGTTCACGTGTCCGGCATGGTGTACACCGGAAGGGACGCCGTGCACAAGTTCCTCCACGAGGGGGGAAAGCCCCCCGTGGACCTCACGAACCAGATGATCTACCACTGCGGCCCGGTGGTGATCAAGGAGAAGGGCAAGTGGGTGGTGAAGGCGGCCGGCCCCACCACCTCGTCCCGGGAGGAACCGTACCAGGGCCACATCATCGAGAAGTTCAACCTCCGGGCGGTCATCGGCAAGGGGGGGATGGGGGCCAAGACGCTGGAGGCGTGCAAGAAAGTCGGCTGCGTGTACCTGCACGCCATCGGCGGGGCGGCTCAAGTGCTCGCCGAGTGCGTGACCGGCGTCGAGGGAGTGTACCTGGAAGAGTTCGGTAGCCCCGAGGCCATCTGGGCCTTCCGCGTGAAGGACTTCCCCGCAGTGGTCACCATGGACTCCCACGGCAACAGCCTACACGCGGCGGTCCTGGAGCAATCCAAGGAACGGCTGAAGCAGCTCGTGTGAGGTGTGGCGGGCGCGGATCACGCTCGGGGGGCGACGCCTTCGCCCCCCGTTTCTTTTCCGCTAGTGTGCTGTAACAGAAATAGCTTGACAATCAGGTGCTGTATGTGTACAAGGGCTCATGTTTACTCCAGCGCGGGCGCTCACGATCGACGAGAATCAGCGGAAGCGACTCCGGTTCCTGGCGAACTCGGGCAAGACACCGCAGAAGGTGGCCCTGCGGGCCCGGATCGTCCTGCTGGCCAGCGAGGGCGTCCCCAACAACGCCATCGCGGCGCGGCTGGGCACCAGTCGCCCGACGGTGCTGCTGTGGCGGAGCCGGTTTCAGGCCCGGGGGGCGCCCGGGCTGCTGAAGGATGCGCCGCGGCCGGGCCGCAAGAAGGCTCTCTCGCCTGCGGTCGTGAAGCGGGTGGTCGAGGCGACCTTGCGCAGTACCCCGCGGGGGGCGACGCACTGGAGCACCCGCACCCTGGCCAAGGCCCAGGGCCTCTCCCACATGACGGTCCAGCGGATCTGGAAGCAGCATGGGCTGCAGCCGCACCGGGTGGAGACTTTCAAGCTCTCCCGCGATCCCCACTTTGTCGAGAAGCTGCGCGACGTGGTGGGGCTGTACCTCGATCCGCCGGACCGGGCCGTGGTCCTGTCGGTGGACGAGAAGAGCCAAATCCAGGCCCTCGACCGGACCCAACCGGGGCTGCCGATGAAGCGGGGCCGCTGCGGCACGATGACCCACGACTACAAGCGCCACGGGACCACCACCCTCTACGCGGCCCTCTGCCTGCTCGATGGCAAGGTCATCGGCCAGTGTCTGCCCCGGCACCGCAGCCAGGAGTTCCTCCGCTTCCTCCGTACCCTCGATCAGCAGACGCCGGCGGCCCTGGACCTGCATCTCATCGTGGACAACTACGGCACCCACAAGAGCCCCCCGGTCCAGCGCTGGCTCCACCGCCACCCGCGCTTCCATCTCCACTTCACGCCCACGGGCAGCTCCTGGCTCAACCTGGTCGAGCGCTGGTTCCGCGAGATCACCCAGAAGCGCATCCGTCGCGGCAGCTTCGCCAGCGTCAAGGAGCTCCTGGCCGCGATCCAGGAGTACCTCGATGAGTACAACCGCGCTCCCAAACGCTTCGTCTGGACCAAGAGCGCTGACATGATCATGGCGAAGGTCGATCGTTGTAAAGCAGCGTTAGTTACACAACACTAGGATGCCTGGAAGCTGGAAGGCTAGGACGCTCGATGCTTCCGGGCTTGCCAGCCTCCTAGCTTCCCAGCCTTCTAGCCAGGAGTTGGAGTGGGCCGCTTCTTTCTCTTCGCCCTGCTGAGCTGGATCATGGGGAACCCGCTGCTGGCGCTCCTCGTGATCATCGCGCTATCCCTGCCTGGGTGGTTGGCTGGCTCCCGCTATGCCTGGCGCTTCCACCGGTGGGTGCGGGCCCAGGGTGAGGCGGGACGGCTGCGCCGCACCCTGGCCGTGAACCCGCATGACGTGAAGGCCCGGACGGATCTCGGGGCGATCCTGGTGAGGTACGGGCGTTTCCGCGAGGCGCGCGCCGAGCTCACACAGGCCATGCCGAGGGCTGACGACCTGCCCGAGGCGAACTATGCCTTGGGGTTGTGCCTGCTCCACGATGGAGAGTTGGAGCGGGGGCGAGAACTCGTCGAGCGGGCCCTGGCCCTGAATCCGAAGTTCGGCTATGGCGAGCCGTACCTGCGGCTGGGAGACTTCCGCGCCGAGTGCGGGGAGTGGGAGCAGGCGGCGGAGCGCTATCGGCAAGCCACGGGGATTCACAGCTCCAGCGTGGAGGGCTGGTTCAAGCTCGGCCAGGCCCTGGAGCGCCTCGGGAAGCGGGACGAGGCGCGGGCCGCCCTCCAGGAAGCCGTCGCGTCCTACCGCCACGCGCCCTGGTACCAGCGGAGCGAGGGCCGCCCCTGGGTCCGCCGCGCCCGCGGTCTCCTCCGCTCCGTCGGCTGATTCAATGAGCAAACAGCCAAGACGCCAGGAACGCCAACGGCCGCCATTTCGAAACGACCCAGGCCTGCTGAGCTATCCTGCGACAAGGGGCTTGGTCCGACCTCTCCTGTCCAGCGAGGAATACTTGAGGGGAAGCTCTCGCCTTGGTTTACAGCCACAGGACCCTGATGTCTTTTTCGAGACCTCGAAACTCGGGGTCGCCTGTGTAGAGATCGGCCTTCTTCTGCTTTGCCAGCGCAGCGGCGAAGCAGTCCGCTAGGGAGATTTTCTTGACCGCCTTGATCTCCCCAGCCAGCTCTGCAAGCGGTTGGTCGGCCGGGACAATCTCCATGGGAAGTCCCAGAAGCTTATGCCGGGCCTCATGCCAGCGTGTCGCGCCGACCTTTCGCTCGACGATGTACCTGACCTCCGCCCAGTTCGGTGCAGCGACAAGAAGGGCCTTATCAGCTTGGGCCGCCCTCTCGAAAAGGTCGAGGACCTTCTCGTGGCCTTTCTCTTGGAAAAGGAACGCGAGGACCGCGTAGCTATCGAGCACCGTGTTTCTCAACCCTGACCTCCTCGCGCCCCTTGTCCTTGGCCCGCTCCCTTAGGAGCTCCTCGGTGGCCGACGTCCCGCCCTTGAGCATGCCGCAGACGCTGCGGATGTATTCCCGCGTCACCGGCTGGAACAGAATCTCGCTGTCTCGTTCGACGAAGCAGATCTTCGTGCCCGGCTTGATCCCGTACTTCCGGCGGAGCCGGGCGGGAACGACTAGTTGCCCTTTGCTCGTGACATAGGCGGTGTCCATGGCCAAAACCTCCGAAGATTGTCAGAATGCCTTACTATATGCAATATGTAAGTCATTGTCAACTCAGTCTTTCCAAAGAGGGACTCTCTGAGGCGGAGGAAAGCGGGATATCGCGGTCAGGATGCCCCGTTCGTCTGGCCGCCGAGGGCGGCCACCCGCTCCCGCAGCCGCATCACGATTGTCTCGTAATCGTCCACGCCGCGCGGCCCCCCGGCGGTGAGGAGCGCTTCGGGCGTCACCACCGGGCCGAACCGCACCCTAAGCCGATGGATGCGCGGGAGCGACTGGCCGCGGGGCCACGCCTCGAAGGAGCCGCCGATGTTGGCGGGCAGGATGGGGACTTTCAATTCCCTGGCCAAAATGCCGACGCCCTTCCGGAAGGGCCGGACCCGACCGTCCACCGACCGCTCTCCCTCGGGAAACACGCACAGGATCTTGCCCTGCCGCAGGACGACGGCCGACGCCTGCAGGGCCCGCATCAGGAGTGTGTCCATATCCACCGGGATGACGCGCACCCCGCGTCCCCACCAGGCCAGGACGGGATGGCGGAAGAACCACTCGAATCCCATGTAGAACATGTGCTGGCAGGTCCGGAGCGGGAGCGATGCGGCCAGGATGAACCCGTCGAAGAAGCTGCAATGGTTCGCCACCAGGATCAGCGGGCCACTCGCTGGCGCGTGCTGGAGCCCCTCCACCCGCAGGCGGTAGATGGTCCGGAACAGCGCGACGCAGAGGCCCCGGGTGGTGGCGGTGATGGCGTTCGCGGATGGGCGGCTGCTTCCCTCGACCAAGGCCTGCACCTGGGCCGGCGGCGATGCCATCAGGATCTCCCCCCAGCCTCGCCGGCGGGATGGCGCAGCGGGACCGGCCGGCGCGCCCCGGAGCGTTTGCAGGCGCTGGATGACCTCCCGGACGGTGAAGCATTCGGCCGCCGCCTCGTCGGGGATCTTCACGTTGAAGATCTCCTCCAGGCCGACCAGCATCTCCACTCGCGCCAGGGAGTCCATGCCGAGATCCAGCTCGAGGTTGTCGTCCAGTTGGACGGCCGGCTTGCCGACTGTCTCCCGGAGGTGCGTCAGGACCAGCCGACCCACCTCATCCTCGAGGAGGGCCTGGTCCGCATCCGAGGGCGGCGCCGCGGCCGTTGCCGCCTCCTGCGCGCGTTCGGCCTGGGACCTTTGCCGCACCAGGTGGCGCTGGATCTTGCCCAGGCGCGTCCGCGGGAATCCCTCCTTGACGATGACGAGGCCCGTCGGACGCTTGAAGGGCGGCAGGTCCCGCCCCACGTTTTCCATGTCCCAGCGGATGGTCTCGAAGATGTTGGTCATGCCCTGGGCCCGGAAGTACTCCAGGTCCGGCAGCACCAGGGCCAGCAATCCCTCGACGGCGGCCCCGCCCCGCTCGGAGGTCTGCGGGACCAGGCAGATCTCCTTGATGTAGGGGCTCTTCAGGTACTGCTCTTCCACCTCCTCCGGGTAGATGTTCTTGCCTGAACTCAGCACGATAACTTCTTTGGCGCGTCCCGTGATGGTGAGGTAGCCGCCGGCATCCAGGCGACCGAGGTCCCCCGACAGGAACCATCCATCCCGCACGACCTCGGCCGTGGCGGCGGGATTCTGATAGTAGCCCCGCATGACGTTGGGGCCGCGGATGGCGATCTCGCCCACGCCCTCGGCATCCGGGTTGATGATCCTGACCTCGATGCCGGGCAGCGGGACCCCGACCGATCCCGGCCGCATCCGATCCAGCGGATTGAAGCAGACCACCGGCGCCGTCTCGGTGAGGCCGTACCCCTCGGTCATGGTGAACCCCAGGGACAGGAAGTCCCGGGCGATGACGGGATCCAGGCGCGCGCCGCCGCTGCACAGGATGCGGAGGCGGCCGCCGAACTTCCGATGGACCGGCGCGAAAACCATCCGGCCGAGGTTGATGCCGAGCGAATGCAGGGCGCCGGAGAGGCGGAGCAAACCCTGCAGCAGGCATCGGACCGGGAACGGGCGGCGGCCGATCTCGTCGAAGATCCCCTTGTGCAGCATGTAGAAGAGCTGCGGCACGCCGACCAGAAGGGTCACGCCGGTCTCGTGCATGCAGGCCAAAAGGTCCGGGCCCTTCAACGACGGCGGGAACGTGATGTGGGCGCCGGAGTAGAGGATGATGAGTTGCACCATGAACGCGAAGGCGTGGTGCATCGGCAGCAGACCCAGGAGATTGTCCTGGTGATTCACCAGCCCGAATTCCAGGACGCTCTGGGCGTTGGCCAGGAAATTCCCGTGGCTCAGCATCACTCCCTTGGGGGTGCCGGTGGTGCCCGAGGTGTAGAGGATGGAGGCAAGGGCATCGTCGCCAACGGTCGGGAGGGATAATCTCTCAGCCCCCCCGCGGTCCCGCGGGATGGGTCGGAAGGCGAGGGCGCGTTCGGTGGAGGCGTCGGCGTCAAGGTCCACCACCCGGCGCGCCGCTTGGCCTCCGGTCATCACGGCGAGCAGACGCGGCGCCTGCTTCCCCGAGGCGATGGCCATCCGGCAGCCTGCGTGGGCGAGGACGATGTTGAGCTCGGCATCGCTCAGTTGAACGTCCAGGGGCACCGCGGTGGCGCCTGCGGCCGTCACGGCAAAGTAGGCCACGGTCCATTCCGGGCGATTCTCGCTGATGAGGGCCACGCGATCCCCGGGCGCCACTCCGGCCTGGAGCAGCGCCGCGGCCAGCGCCTGCGCCTGACGGGCGACCTCGCCATAGGTGAGGCGGCGATACCCCGTCCCCTCCCTGGTCTGGAGGGCCAGCCGGTCCGGCTGCCCTGCGGCCACTGCCTCGAAGGCAGAAAAAAGGTTCACGGATTTCCTCGACAAGAGCAGCTATCAGCGGTCAGCTCTCAGCAATCAGCTTCGGAAAAATGGCTGAAGGCTGATCGCTGACGGCTGAATGCTGTGCTACAGATACCGGCCGATCCAATCCAGGCTCAACCGGATCGCGCGGTCCCGGTGGGCCGGATCCGTGAGCTGGTGGTTCCCGCCCGGGATGATCTCGAGTTGCCGGGGGTTCAAGGATGCCTCGTACAGATGCCGGGCGTGGTCCAGGGGCACCAGCTCATCCTGATCCCCGTGGATGAAGAGGCAGTAGCGCGCGCCCACCGGAGCGCGACGGTAGCGGGCCGAGAGCAACTCGGCGATGAAGGAATCGCCCAGGCCCTGCGCGCGCACCGCCTCGGGTCGCTCGGCGAGATCGTCCAGGTTTGCCGGCGTCGCCCAGGCGGCCACCGCCTTGATCTTGAAATCCTGGCCGGCCACGAAGAGCGACACGTAGGCGCCCAGGCTGCTCCCCAGGAGGGCCACGCGGCCGCTCAGGGCGGGGTGGGCGCGCATCGCCTCGACCACGGACCGGAGATCGGCGACGCGCTGGGCCACCGTCGTCTCCTCCAGGCTCCCCTCGCTTTCGCCGCAGCCGCGGAAGTCGAACCGGCACACGGCGAATCCGGCCCGGCTGAACGTTTCACCAACCCCGACGTACTTGTCACTGTCCTTGGAACTGAGGAGCCCGTGGGCCGCGACTACGCAGGGCCAGCGCGCCCCGGCCTCGGGGAGATGGAGGACTGCCGCCAGATTCGCTCCGGCCACGGGAATCCTCAGGCGCTCTTGAGCCATCAGCCTTCGGTGGTCAGCATTCTGAAGACGAGGTACGACGGTCGAGCCATGGGGAAACCAATCCAAGAGCTGACAGCGGATGCTGTGTTCACTCTGTGAGCTGGATTCTGAGATAGAGATCGCCGGGTACGCCGGTTTTCCCGACCAGGCCTTTGCCTCGAAGGCGGAGCTGGGTTCCGTGCCGCACGCCCAGCGGCACCGTGACGATGATCTCTTCCATCTCGGCGCCCCGCGCGAAGCGGAACCGTTTCTTGGCACCCTGCCTGGCCTCCTCCCGCGTGACGGAGAGCTCGTGGCGAAGATCGACCCCGGGCTCGCCGACCCCCAGGGCGAGGCGGGCCGCACGCCCGAGGCCGCTGATCACGCCATGCAAGGCGTGACCGAGACGCGTGAAGAGACCCGTGGGCTCGCCCTCGCCCGTCTCTCCGTGTCGGAGCCAGGGACCCCACGGCTCGATCCGCCGGCCGAAGCGGCCGGGATACTCACGGTCCGCCCGGCGACCCCAGGTGAACGGCCCGCCGAAGAAGATCCCCCCGAAGATGATCCCCCGTCCGCCGAAGAACACGTGCCGGACGAATCCATCGTCGAAGCGGAACCCCATGCGCTGGAACTCGCGGGTGAGTTCCTGGAAGATGGTGGCGGCCTCCCGGTTATGGAGGAGGTCGCGGAGGATGTCCTCCTGGCTGGAAAACGGGCCCGGCCCGGATCGATCGCCCGCCGCGGCCCCGACGCCGGCGCCGTGCGACAGGTCGTACATCCGGCGTTTCTCGGGATCAATCAGGACGCCGTAGGCCTCGCTGATGGCCTTGAACCGCTCTTCTGCCCCGGCGTCGCCCCGGTTCCGATCGGGGTGGTAGTGCAGGGCCAGCTTGCGATAAGCCCGCCGGATCTCCTCGGGCGAGGCAGCCTCTTTCAGGCCCAGGATGGCGTAGTATTCCTTGGTCGGGTCGGCGCGAAACGGCATGGCGACAGATCACCCCCCGATGCAGACTGATTGGGATTCGAACCTCAATTTGCTGCTGATTCTGAGTTTACCCTCGCGGCCTGGGGGCAGCAAGCGCTTTCCCGGGGGTGCCGTCGCGGCCAGGCTTGCGGAGTCGCGCGACATCCGTCCCCTCTCGGCTCTCGGCGCTATACCCGGTACTCCCGCAGCTCTTCCGGAATCTCCACGGGGCCGCTGAAGGCCCGCATGGCCTCCTGGCGCAGCTCGTCCACGCGGCCGTGCACATCGGCGCTGAAGTGGCAGAGGAGGAGGCGCCGGACACCGGCCTGCCTCGCCACCTCGCCCGCCTGATAGCCCGTCGTGTGGCCGTCCGAGGCCGCCCGCGCCGCGTCCGAGTGCGGGAACGTTGCCTCGTGGATCAGGACGTCGGCGCCGCGCGCCAGGGCGATGAGGGACGGGCAGGGGCTCGTGTCGCAGCTATAGACGACGGTCCCGCATTCGCCCGGCGAATCGAACTCCACCCGGAGACCGATATTGGGGGCGCTGTGCTTGACCGGCGTGGAGGTGATCCGGAACCCCTTGGCCCGGAGGACCTCATGCCCCTCCTTGGCTGGGACCTCGTGCAACTCGATCCGGTAGGGCATCTTCGCCTCCAGCGGGAACAGGTCCAGGAACCCGCGGAGGATCGGCATCGTCTCGGCGAGGGCGTACAGGTGAAGTGTCGTCCGGCGCCCGGCCAATCCCATATTGTGAGCCAGCGAGGGGAGGCCGTAGACGTGATCCACGTGGCGGTGCGTGACGATCAGGGAAGAGACCCGCATGGGGTCCAGTCCCGCCTTCAGGATCTTCTGGTACGGGCTCCCCGGGCAATCGACCAGCACCACCTCGTCCGGCGAGTAGAAGGCCAGGGCCGTGTTGTCCCGCGCGGCGGACGAAACCGCGCCGGAGGTTCCGAAAAGCTGGAAGGGCATGGGGATCTCCTGCAGCAAGGGGGCGGGGAAGTGCCCCGCCGCGCTCTCGAGAAATCCGGTTCTCACCGGAGATGCTACCAGAGGCAGTTTTCTCGTGTCCATTGGAATCCCGCGCCAGGCCTCGCCGATCATCCCCCGGTGGCTTCAATCTCCTGCCGGCTCCCCTGGTGGGCCAGAGGCCGTACGGGCTCGCCGAGACCCGCCCTTGGCATCCGTAGCTACGCGCCGTATCATGAGTCCGGCGGCGGGGGAAATGCGAACGACCAGGAAAGGAGATACGGTGGGAGCGATCTTCGATGAAATCATCCCGCGCGAGAATACCGATTGTGCGAAATACGACGATCGGCTGAACCGGTTCGGTCGGCCCGACATCCTGCCCATGTGGGTCGCGGACATGGATTTCCGCGCCCCCGATTGCGTCCGCGAGGCCCTGCAAGAGCTCGTGGAACATAACCTCTTCGGGTATCACCTGAAGACGGAGAGGTACTACCGGGCCATCGTGGACTGGTGGGCGCGGCGGCACCGATATACGGTCGACCCAGCCGGCATCGTCTTCAGTCCGGGCGTCGTCCCGGCCCTGAGCCATCTGGTGCAGGCGCTGACGGCGAAGGGGGACGGGGTCATCCTGCAGCCGCCGGTCTACCACCCCTTCTTCTGGGCGGTTGAGGTGAACGAGCGCCGGCTGGTCCTGAACCCCCTCGTGGAGCGGGGGGGCGAGTACGCAATCGACTTCGACGACCTGGAGGCGAAGGCTCGCCAGGCCAAGCTGCTGATCCTCTGCACTCCCCACAACCCGGTGGGCCGGGTCTGGCGCCGGGAGGAGCTGGCACGGATCGCGGACATCTGCCTGCGCCACGGCGTCACGATCCTGTCCGACGAGATCCACAACGATCTGGTGTATCGCCCCCTCACGCACGTGCCCATGGCGAGCCTGTCTCCCGAGGTCGAGCGGATTACGGTCACCTGCCACGCTGCGAGCAAGACATTCAACATCGCGGGACTCTCCACGGCCTACGTCATGATCCCGGGGCCGGAGCTGCGGCAGGCCTTCGCGCCGGTGCGGGACGCGCTGCACGTCGAGGCCCTGAACCCGTTCGGGCTCCGGGCCATGGAGGCGGCCTTCACGCGGGGCGAGCCCTGGCTCGAGGCCCTGCTCGAATACCTGGCCGGCAACATCCGGACGCTTCGCGACTATTGTGACTCCCAGCTCCCGCGTGTGGGAGTCAGCCTGCTGGAGGGCACCTACCTCGCCTGGCTGGATTTCCGGCGCTACGGCTTCAGCCCTGAGGAGTTGAGAGATCGCATCATCCAGAAGGTGGGGCTGGCGCTGAACGACGGGCCCATGTTCGGCCCCGGCGGGGAAGGGTTCCAGCGGATGAACCTCGCCTGTCCGCGCGCGGTGCTCCGCCAGGCCCTCGACCGCCTGAAGGCGGCACTGGACTTCTAAGAAACTGACTGCCCGGCGGCAGGCACCAGTTGGAATCCGAGCGCCCGGGCCTGGGCATACAGACGGGATTCCAGGCGCTTGCGATACATGCCCTCGTGCTTCGCGAGCTGGCTCTCCGCGTACGGCTCGCGCGTGGTGAGCAGGTGGTAGACGATCCGGGCGAGCTTGTGCGCGGTGGCGGTGATCGCCTTCGGGGCGCCGAGCTTGGCGCGCATCCGCCGAAAGAAGGCGCCGAGCGCGGAGTGGCTCCGGTACAGACTCTGGGCCGCCATCCGGAGGGCCTGGGCGACCCGGTGCTTCACGTGGCGGGTCTGGACCGAGAGGACTTTCCCGCCCGAGATGCGGTTGTCGGGGCAGAGGCCCAGCCAGGAGGCGAAGTGCTTGGCGCTGGGGAACTTCCCCAGATTGCTGCCGAGCTCCGCGAAGAGCGTGTAGACAGTGGCGGTGTTGAGGCCCGCCACTTGGGTGAGATCGATCCCAAGGATCCGGTAGAGCTCCGTCCGGAGATCGAACCGCGGGGCGTTGCCCTGGGGTTTGCGATGGGTGGTGGTCGCCGGCGAGAGCGGAGACACGGCGGGGTCGCTCACGGACTCGAAGGTGGCGAGCAGCCCCTGGACCTCCCGGTCGCACTCGCTGATCAATTGCTGGTAGTGCCGGTACGCCCCAAGGGACTGGCGGAGGGTGAAGAGATGCTCCCGCCGGTAATCGCCCACGAGGGCCTTGGCGATCGTCTCCGCGGAGGCCTTGATGCGGTGATCCCGGTGCCCGGCCAGCACGTGGGGGTCCCGTTCGCCCGCCAGGAGGGCATCGAGGATGGCGAGGCCGGTGACGCCGGTGATGTCGCTCAGCACGTGATGGAGCTGGAGGTTCATCTGGTTGAGAGCCTTCTGGAGGTGCTGCGTGTGCACGGCCGCCAGGCGCACGAGGTTGTCTCGGTGCCGCAAGAGGCTGCGCACGGCGCAGACCGTCTCCGGCGGCCGGAAGGAGGCCCGGAGGAGCCCCACGGCGTGGAGGTACTGGAGCCACTGGCAGTCCTGCACGTCGGTCTTCCGGCCCGGGACGTTCTTCACGTGGCGCGCGTTCACCAAGCAGACCTCGAGGCCGCGGGCTTCCAAGATCTGGTACAGGGGGATCCAGTACACGCCGGTGGACTCCATCGCCACGGAGGTGACCCCGCACTGCGTGAGCCAGGTGGCGACCGCGAGCAGATCCTGCGTGAACATGCCGAACCGCCGGATGGGCTGGGGATCCCGCTCGAGCGGCACGCACACGTAGATCTCGGTCGCCCCGATGTCGATCCCCGCGGCGTTCGGGTTCAGGACCGGGGGCGTGGCAGCTCGCGTCGTCTGTCTGCGGCCTCTGGGCATGGCGGTCTCCTCCGTGAGGGTGAAGGCCATGGCCGGCAGGCGGCCCCGGTCGTGCGGGAGAGCAGGTACTCTTCTAAGCGGGATCGCCGTCAGGCGCGAGAAGCGCCTGGGTGTCACCAGTGGCTTGCGCACGCGACCGGGCACCATGCTAACAGCCGGGCTGCAGAACATCATGAGCACCAGTGGCGCGTCGGTGTTTTGCTTGCCTCTGTCGGCCTGGCGGCCTAGCAGGATGCGGAAAAACTCAATTTTCCCTCTTCCCAAGACGTGAAGATTGAGTATGATGCGCCTCGAACAATCGTGGGAATAGAGGAGGCGCAGAATGCGAGGCACTGACACCCAGCAGGCGGCGATGTTCAGCTACCTCTCCCCGGAGCAGCGGGTCCCACAAGATCATCCGCTGCGGTCCATCCGCGCCTTGGTGGAACCCGTACTGAAGGCGCTGGGCCCCCGCTTCGATGCCCTGTACTCCTGGACCGGCCGGCCCTCCATTCCGCCGGAGAAGCTGCTCCGCGCCCTGCTCCTCCAGGTCCTGTATTCCGTGCGTAGCGAGCGACTCCTCATGGAGCAGCTCGACTACAACCTCCTCTTCCGCTGGTTCGTGGGCCTGAACCTGGATGACCCCATCTGGGACGTGACTGTGTTCACGAAGAACCGGGACCGGCTCCTCGCGGGCGAGATCGCCCAGGCCTTCTTCGACGCGGTGCTCACCCAGGCCCGGGAGCGGAAGCTCCTGTCCGAGGAGCACTTCACGGTCGATGGCACCCTCATCGAGGCCTGGGCGGGGCAGAAGAGCTTCAAGCCGAAGGCGGGGAGCCCGCCCGCGCCCCCGGACGATCCCGGGAACCCCACCGTGGACTTCCGGGGGGAGCGCCGGTCCAACGCCACCCACGCCTCGACGACGGACCCCGAGGCCCGGCTCTACAAGAAGGCGCCGGGCCAGGAGGCGAAACTCTGCTACCTCGGGCACCTCCTCATGGAGAACCGGCATGGCCTGGCGGTCAGCACCCAGGTCACCCAGGCTACGGGGACGGCGGAGGCCGAGGCGGCCCTCTGCATGACCACGAGCCTCCCCGGCCGGCGCCGGGTGACCGTGGGTGGGGATAAGGCCTATGACACCCGAGGGGTGGTGGACACGCTCCGGACCTTCCGCATCACCCCCCATGTCGCGCAATCCACCACGAGGCGCGCGAGTGCCATCGATGGGCGCACGACCCGCCATCCTGGGTACGCTGTGAGTCAACGGGCGCGGAAACGGGTTGAGGAGATCTTCGGGTGGCTGAAGACGGTCGGGGGTCTCCGGAAGACGCGCCACCGGGGACAGCGTCGGGTCGGGTGGATGTTCACGTTCGCCACGGCGGTGTACAACTTGGTCCGGATACGGAACCTGGCCCCGGCTGTCGGATGAGGGGCGTCGTGGTGGCGGTGCGGGCGGGGTTTGATACCACGGGGGCCCCTCGAAGGGGGTCCTCGGAGGATTGTCAACTCGCCTTGTGTTCCGCATCGTATGCCCCAAACACCTCTGTGGGGTCAGTTCCGATCATAAAGCTGGGTTTTTCCGCAGCCTGCTAGAGCGTACCGCAGACGCGTGTCCGGTGGAACCAGTTTCTTCCGCCATTGCCCCAGCCGTGCGAGGCTGGGTTGAAGCTAACAGGCCGCTGAAAAAGACCCATCTGCGGAAACCCACCTTCGGTGGGTACCCCCACGCTCGCGTTTTCACGTCTCACCGACAGGAGGAAGGCACCATGAAGTATCGGTTCCTCGGATCGTCTGGAATGCTCGTTTCGCGCATCGCCCTCGGCACGCTCAACTTCGGCGCCCCGCAGTGGGGGTGCGACGAGGCGGAGGCCCGCGCGATCCTCAAGTTGTTTGTCGACGACGGCGGCAACTTCATCGACACGGCCAACGTCTACGCCGGCGGGGCGGCCGAGGAGATCGTGGGGCGTTTTCTGCGCGAGGTGCCGCGGGAGCGGATTGTCCTCGCCTCTAAAGCCTGCATGCCGGTGGGGAAGGAGCCCAACCTGTTCGGCGCCTCGCGCAAGCACATCCTGGCCGCCTGTGAGACCAGCCTGCGGCGCCTGCAGACGGACTACCTGGACCTCTACTACCTCCACGGCCCCGACCCGGTCACGCCCCTGGAAGAGACGTTCCGGGCCTATGACGACCTCGTCCGACAGGGGAAGGTGCGCTACGTCGGCGTGAGCAATCTGTTCGGCTGGGAGATTGCCACGGCGACGGGCGTCACCCGCCGGCTGGGCCTGGCCCCGGTCGTGGCGGGCCAGTACATCTACAGCCCGATCCACCGCGAGCTGGAGCAGGAGGTGATCCCCGCCGCCGTGGCCGGGGGCATCGGCCTCACCTGCTACGGCGTCCTCGGCGCGGGACTCCTGGCCGGCAAGTACAAGGGCATGGCGGAGCCGCCGAAGGCGAGTCGGATGCAGCTCCGGATGCAGATGGACGGGGGGCGCTTCTGGCATCCGAGCGGGCACCGGGCCGCGCAGGCCATCCAGACGGTCTCCGGGCGGACGGGCGTCCCAATGGCCCGGCTGGCCATCGCCTGGCCGCTGGGCCGGAAGTTCGTGAGCGCCGTCGTCCTGGGCATCAGCACGCGCGCGCAGATGCGCGAAAACCTGGAGGCGGCCGACTGGACCATGCCGCGAGAGGACTGGGAGGCCATCGAGGCCGCGACCCGGCCGGCCGAGGACAACCTCACCTGGTTCAATCGTCAGAACTACCAACGTATCTTCGACGCCGCCGAGTTCCACGACGAGCGCCTCGGCCTGCTGTAGCCGGGCACGCCCCGCCGGATGCGGTACGTCATAGCGAGTGCGCGAGGGAGTTCGAACTGCTCGAGGGAGGCTTCAGAAGGCGACGAAAGTGGGAGTGGCCCCCATTACATGGCATCGCCATGCCCGGGGCGCGGCATAGCGGGGGATTGTCGCAACGTCTCGTACGTGGCGAGTCCCCAATTATTACAGAGCAGTGGGACGAGGATTCTAGTCTTGGCGCTACCTTGAAGCGCCGGCTGGGCGAGCATGAGCGTTAGCCCAGCTCGTCGCTTTCAATCATAGTCCGAGCAAGATTCTCCACCAGCCACAGATCCCTTGACATCCGTACGCGCCCCTCGTACTCATCTGGATTAACGGTGGGTCTATGGACGTGGGCAATCGCGTTTCGCCAGCGATCATAAAGGTATTTCCCGATGTCGCTGATCCCTTCTGCAATCAATTCCCGAATGCGATCAGAAGCAACACGGCCTTCTGGCAGGGCGTGTGCGTTTGTCCATGTGGCTACCTTTGCACCCGGGAATGCGATCTGCAGGATCTTGTAATAGCACAGAAACTCGTAGTACGAGCTCCTCGAACTCTTCCCTTCTCTGTACAAAGCCAGAGCTAGCTTCCGGTTCGAAGTCATCGGCTGTGCGGGTCTGACGTGAATGCCGTCGGGATAGACCATATCGGCCAGTTTGCGCGGCTGATGGACGTACGGTAGCAGCCGTGTCCGCCCTGCAGCGCCGTACGTCGAAACAATCGGCGCGCGGGACTCAAAACTCAATATGCTCAATAGTTCGTTCACCGTCTCAAACGCCCGCCGATGATCATGACTGTCGTGACTACCCATGATGATGATCGGGCAGTAGGTCCGAGTGCCGTTTATCCAGCGAAACCGCATTCCGTTGAAAGTCAGGCTAGCTTCCTCCCCCTCTCCGATGCGCAGGTCCGTGTCCAACGCGAAGTCGTGCTGAAATCGTGTGTCATGAGGTGCGGGGCCGCCCACTGGTGCGGCGGCCGGGCGCGAAACAGTGGACCGGCTGACACATTCTCCAACAAGATCGGACACTAGAAACTCGGGATCGCAGTGGCGTACCGGAGGGCGCCACGGGAGTCGGGGTGACTCCACAGACGAGATCAGGTGCCAAGAGAACCCCAGCATATCATCCCCAGGAAGAACAAGCCGAATCGCGTCGGGATATTCGGCGGGAGACATGCAGTAATGAACGCAGATCGAGCAGATCGCGACCAGGGCGCATATCTCGTGGAGAAAGGAGTACTTTCGCCTCATCGTCTGATCTATCAGGTACTCAATCCTGGTCTCCTCGACACCCCGCGCCCCCATGATCTCGTAGCGCGTGCCGTCCACTTCATCGATGTAATGCCCATCCGGTTGCCGCATCCCCTGGTACCGTTCAGCCATATGTCGGGCCATCGAGAATGTCCAGCCGCTAAGTGAGTCGATGTGCTCCAGGATGACGGCCTTCGTCCGGCGCCACAGTTCTTCCGGCGTGCCCCCATCCGCTAGAGATCCCAGCACGTCGAGTTGATCGCGCTGGACCGAAGCCGGATCAGGGCAATGTGGCGGGCGGTGAATTTGCAGGAACTCGCGGAGGAGTGCGAACCAGGTAGACTCGACGCTTGGGCGCACGGTATCCCACACCACCATCCGGATGGCGGAATCGAGGTATTGCTGGGCGGTTTGCCCAGATCGTACCGCATCCATGAGGAGCCGGATATCGGCGACGATATCCCTATCCACATCGTGCCGTGTCCCGCGATCGAATCTTACGACCAGTGCCATTGCATCTCCCCCCACTTTCCACCGTTCCGAGATTCGACTCCGCGGGCGCGACCGTCAAAGCCTGGCGCCGTACAGCATGGTGTTCTGGCGAACGTGGGTCCCGAGGCACCTTCTGCTGGTCGGGCCGCCAGGCATGCCGGGCGACTTCCCGCCTTCGCACCGGGGGAATTGCTGCGGAACGTGCGCCTCAAGTTGGGGGCTAACATCTTTCACAAGTGTAATCCGTTGCCACGTTCGTCACGTTATGCGTTGCGCCCCCGGTGGGTCTGCGCAACGGGGGGGGCTGTTGTTTCAAAGACAGCTTTCTTGTCGGCAACTCCTGCCGTGATCACCGGCAGGGCACCGGCCGTAACCAAAACCGACACACACTCCTGGAATTCATTCGTGGTGGGGAACGAGCACGGGCTGGTGGGCCCGTCGGATACTTCGTCGGGGTGGGTGTCGAGCGGTCCGGCTGAAAAGCGAGGGGGGCCGGAACTGCTGGCTGGGACTCTACGCTGGCCCTCTGCGGCTGTCAAGAACGAGGCTTGCGCGGGCTGATTCGTTGGCGGTTCATACCCCGCGGCTTGCCGTAAGGTGTATACCTGTTGATTGCATATAGTTCTACCAAATGCAAGACTAGTTTCCGATGGTTTACGGTCGCCTGGAGGCTGGCTGGGGGGTTCGAACCGGGACGGCGCGACGCCACCCCGGCTCTTTGGCGGGATCTGGAGAGGCCGGGGCGCCGGTCCAGCGCGTTACGGGGACGTCAAGGGGGACAGGGAACGATCACGGGCTCATTGGCCCGTCGGATTGGTACTCGAGGCGAGTGGAGGGCGGTCCGACGGAAAGGTGAGGGGGCCGGAGCCGTTCGGAGGGACTCTACGCCGGCCCTTGATGGCTGTCAAGAAGGAGGCCTGCGCGGGCTGACGCCGCCGACCACCCCTCTCGACCGCTACCCGAAGGCCGCGGCGCGCTAGCGCGCGGCCGGTGCGACCGCGGCGTCGGTCTGGCCGCTTCGCTCGAGCTCGCGCGCAACGAACCCCGAGGCCTTCATCTCCTCGATGTACTCGCGGAGGTAGCGCGCGCCCTCGGGACGGCCCTGCGGCGTGCCCATCGCCTGCTCGATCACCATGAACCGGCCCTCGATGACGCGCACCCCGGGATTCTCGGCGGCAAAGCGCACGAGCGGCTGCTTCACCCCCGCCGCCTCGAGCCTTTCCGCCAGGAAATAGTTCACGTTGTCGCTCGAGGTCCGGACGGCCACGAGCGTCGCCTTCTTCAGTGTGCGCTTGAGGTAGAGGTGATAGGCGCTCCCGTCGCCCACGGCGATGCGCACACCCTCCCGGTCGAATTCGTCGATCGCTCGAAGCGGCGAATCGTCGCGCACGAGATACGTGCCCTCGATCAGGACATAGGGCGGCGTGAACGCGATGTCGACGGCGCGCGCCGGGTCGATCGCGAGGAAGGCGATGTCCCAGACACCGGAACGCGCGGCCGCGCTCACCTGGCCCGCCGCGTCGTAGGGGACGAATTCAATGGGCACGCCGAGTCGGCGCGCGAGCTCGCGCGCGAGCGCTGCCGTCACGCCGCGCGGCTCGCCCGTCGCCGGGTCCCTCTGGGCCAGAACCGGGTTGCCGAAGTTGATCGCGGCGCGGAGCTTGCCCGTGGGCGCGAGCTCCCTGATGGCGTCAGCAGGAGCCGGAGGCATGGCGGTGCAGGCGCAGAGCGCCCACGCAGTCGCGGCGATCAGGACCGATCTCGTGAATCATGACGTCCTCCTCCCTCTTCCCGTCATGGGAGAAGTGAAGACGGCCTGGTTGGCCCCTTCGACTCTTGTCGAAGCGGATGGAGCGCGGTCCGGCCGAGAGGTGGGATCGCCGGAGCCGTGGGGGAGGACTCTACGCCGCCTATCCGCGGCCGTCAAGAACGAGCCGCGGGCGCACGGGGATGAGATTATGAGTTGCTTGGCTCGTACGGGTGTGATAGAAGCCCCTCATGCCACGTCGGGCCCGCCTGGATGCGCCCGGAGCGCTCCACCATGTCGTCTGCCGCGGCATCGAGCCGCAGCCCATTTTCCGGGATGATACGGACCGAGAGAATTTCGTGGGCCGCCTCGGGGCGGTGCTGACCGCCACGGGGACCGCTTGTCACGCCTGGGCCCTTCTGCCGAATCACGTCCACCTCCTTCTGCAGACAGCGGCTGTCCCCCTGCCCCCGCGGCGCTCGGCGCCACGCAGTCGGCGGTCAGCAAGGCGGTGCATCGCGGCGAGTGCTACGCGTTCGAGTGCAAGGTAACCTTCCCGGATAGGAGAATCTCATAATTTCATGGGCGTCCCCTATCGTCGCGGAGCCGGCCGGCGAAGGAGGATCACCCTATGGGCATCGTGATCGACGGCCACTCGGATCTGTTGAACGACATCCTGGGCCGGCGCTCCATCGGCCAGAAGGCGGTCCTGGAGTCCGTCTGGGTGCCGGCCATGCAGGCGGGCGGCATCGACCTGCGGGTGGCGGCGATCTTCAACGCCGCCCAGTTTGTCCCCGAGCTGGCGCTGCGGAGGGCCCTGGACCAGGTGGCCGCGCTTTTCGCCGAGCTGGAAGAATCGCCCGGCGCTCGCCTCTGTACTACCCATTCGGACATCCTGCAGGCCAAGGCCGACGGCAAGCGGGGATTCATCCTGGGGATGGAGGGGGTGGAGCCCTTGGGCGGGGATCTCGCCTTGCTGCGCGTCTTTCACGGGTTGGGCGTCCGGGTGCTGGGGATCACTCACGCCCTGCGGAACTACGCCGCCGACGGGGCGTTCTTTACGCCCAAGAAGACCGGCGTGGTTGGAGGCCTGAGCGACTTCGGCGTGGCGCTGGTCGAGCAGGCCCAGGCCATGGGTATGCTCATCGACGTCTCCCATCTGAACGACCCGGGCTTCTGGGACGTCGTCAAGCTCGCCCGGGGCCCCGTCATCGCCTCCCACTCCAACTGCCGGGCTTTGACCGACCATCCGCGCAACCTGACGGACGAGCAAATCAAGGCGGTGGCGGATAGCGGCGGCGTCGTCGGGGTGAACTCCATCGCCACCTTCGTCAGTCCGCCGACTCTCCCCCGCCTGATGGACCACATCGACCGCCTGGTCAAGGTCGCCGGGCGAGAGCACGTGGGGCTCGGCCTGGACTTCTGCGCGTATCTTCTGGAGCACAAGAGCCCGGTGGAGCGGTCCGGGATGCGGCCAGGCGCCTACCTGCCGGTGGACGGGCTGTCCGGCGATCAGGACGTGCCCAAGATCCCCGCCCTGCTTCACGAGCGGGGCTACCCGCCGGACACCATCGACCTGATCATGGGGGAGAATTTTCTTCGCGTCTTGCAGGCGGTCCTGAAGCCATGAGCGACTTCGGCTTCACCCGGCAGGAGGTGCGCAGGCTGCGCGCGCTGCGCTCGCCCGTGGGCATCCAGCGGGCGCTGGATGCCATGCCATATCATCTCGCCAAGACGGCGTGGTCCCCGCGGCGCGTTGTGCGGGAGCGGACGGCCCACTGCCTGGAGGGGGCCATCTTCGCCGCGGCCGCGTTGCGCGTGCTGGGATTGCCGCCGCTTTTGCTGGACCTGGAGGCGGTCCAGGACACGGACCACGTGATCGCGGTGTACCGGGTCAACGGCCACTGGGGAGCCATCGCCAAGTCCAATTTTTCCGGGTTGCGCTTTCGCGCGCCGGTCTACCGCACTCTCCGCGAGCTCACGATGAGCTACTTCGAGGACTACATCAACCTGCGGGGGGATCGGACGCTCCGCGCCTACTCGCGTCCCGTCGACCTCGCCCGCTTCGACCGGCTGCACGCGGGGTGGATGACCTCCGAGGCGGACCTCTGGTGGATCCCGGAGTACCTCGTCGGCATTCCGCACACGCATCTCCTCGCGCCGGGCATAGAGCGGAGTCTCTCCCGGGCGGACCGACGCGCCCTGGAGGCCGGCCTGGTCGGCTACCGCGCGAAATGAGACGACGCAGCGCCGCACCCATCCCGGCGCTCCCATTGAGAAGTGAGCCGGCTGCGATGCTTGCTCTGGCGGCGGTCCACAAGACGGGGACCGCACCGATCCAGGGGGTGCTCCGGTACGCGGTCCCACAGCCCGACCCTGCACTACACCGAGCCGACTGACATGTCCCTCCGGGACCTGCGCTCTTGACCAACGATCATTGAGCAACCTCCACCCGCTTCTTCTACTCTTCCGTGGCGGCCTTGGCGCACCAATCCACCCGAGGCGGACGCCGTTGGCACCGACGGTCGTATCGTTGGCACCGGCGGTTCAAGTTTTGGGGTTAAGGCTAGGCGGGGGCCGGTTTCAGCGGGAGCTGCGGGTGATGAGTGCGTGGACCTTCTCGAGGAAATCCTCGACCCGGACGGGCTTTACCATGAACAGATCCACCCTGGCCTGCTGTCCGAGGAGACGATAGTCTTCGCTCTTCAGACCGGTCACGGTGAGGACCGGGGTCCCGCTGAGTCGCGGGTGGGCCTTGATCTGCTGGCACAGGGCGAGGCCATCCATCCCCGGCAGCAAAATCTCCGTGATGACCAGGTCCGGCGCCCACTCCTGGGCCAGGCGGAAGGCCTCCTGCCCGTCCCGGGCGGCGACCACGTAATGGCCCGCGTCCGTCAGCAGGTCCAGGAGGTAGAGCCGGAAGTGCTCCGCGTTGTCGACCACGAGGATGCGCCGCTGGAAGGCCGTGGGGGGCCGGTGCAACCGCGGCTCGGGAAGGGGCCTCAGGTCTTCCATCTGGACGACGCGGATGGCCCCGCAGTTCGGGCACCGCAGGCGGTGCGAGTCTCCGACCTGCTGGCGCACCCGACTTTCCGCGCCGCATTCTTCGCAGTCAAAGGCATACAGGTCCGGGGGCTTGGCCTTGGGAGCCGCCAGGGCCCGTAGGATCATCGCGAGGAGCTCTTCGAAGGCGAAGGGCTTCCGCAGGAATCCGGATGCGCCCAGGCGGTTCGCCAGGCGGGCGTCGGCATCGCTGGTGAAGGCGCCGGTGATGAGGATGACAGGAAGGTGGGGCCGGAGGCTCTTGTAGACCTCACAGGCCGCGTAACCCGAGAGGCCGCCGGGCGGGTTGATATCCGGCAGGATCAGACCGATCGGATGGGTCCGCAGGAGGTCGAGACCGGCCAGGGCGGTGGCGGCGGTGAGGCTCTCGTGATTGTGCCTGGCCAGGGCCTCGCGCAGGGTGACCGCCACGCCGAGGTCGTCCTCGACGATCAGGATAAGCACCTCGAACTCCCGAGAAGAAGTCGCGGGGCTCTCTCAATCGCCTGAGCGGCAAAACGCTCTCGCAGGCGGATGATGGGACCCCGCAACCGGATCCCGGCGACGTGCGGCCGATCTGGAAGCCCCATGCCCGGGGCGGCCCTGCTCGTTCCGAGGGCGTCGCCCGGAATAGTCGAGCGCCGGCGGCTCCTCGATCAGCATCCCTGGCAAGGCTCGATACGGTGGAGGAGTAGACCACCTCCGGGGAGTTGTCAAGGCAATCTTGCCCGGGGGGTCCGTCGTCCTTACTCCCTCGGCGGGCATCCGATGTCGGCAGCCTTCATTCAACAAGGCCAAAGAAGCTCGGGGTCATCGAAGGGCCGGCTGAGGGGGGAGGCGGAGGACGCGCGGCATGCACCGATGCAAGATCGCCCTTGGCGAGGGGGGAGCGGACGTGCTATGAGAAGGCGTCGGGAGGGGCGTGCGCAGCCTCGGGGCCGGGACGGAAAAGCCGGCCTCCACGTTTCGGAGCCGGGTCCGAGGGTTGCACGAGATATGGCTGAGCATCTGGCCAAGCGCGTGGCGGGGTTCGGGACCTCGGTCTTCACCGAGATGAGCCGGCTGGCGGTCCAGCATCGGGCCGTCAACCTGGGCCAGGGCTTCCCGGATTTCCCGGGGCCGGACTTCGTCAAGGAGGCGGCCATCCAGGCGATCCGCGCCGACATGAACCAGTACGCCGTCAGTCACGGTGCCCTGCGGTTGCGGCGCGCCATCGCCGAGACCTGGGAGCGAGCCTACGGCCGGTCGGTAGATCCGGAGACGGAGGTGAGCGTCGGCAGCGGCGCCACCGAGCTGATCCTGGATGCGATCCTGGGTCTGGTGGACCCCGGCGACGAAGTGATCCTGTTCGAGCCTTTTTACGACAGCTATCTGCCGGACATCCTCATGGCGGGCGGGGTCCCACGGACCATCACGCTCGATCCACCCGATTGGCACTTCGATCGGCAGGCGCTGGCCGACCTCTTCACCTCCCGCACCCGGCTGATCCTGATCAACACGCCGCACAATCCCACGGGGAAGATGTTCAGCCGGGAGGAACTCGGCTTCATCGCCTCCCTCTGCCAGCGGCATGACGCGCTCGTTCTCACCGACGAGGTGTACGAGCAGATCCGATTCGACGGGGTGGAGCACGTGCCCATCGCCACCCTACCCGGGATGTGGGAACGCACCCTCACGATCAACAGCACCGGCAAGACGTTCAGCATGACCGGCTGGAAGGTGGGGTATGCTATGGGGACGCCGGAACTGAACCGGGCGGTCCGGGCGACCCACCAGTTCGTCACCTTCTCCACCTCCACCCCCTTCCAGGAGGCCATGGCGACGGCGCTGGAGACGGCCGCCCGGACCGGATACTACGAAAAGCTCCGCCGGGAATACACGGCCCGTCGCGACCTGTTGGCCGGCGCCCTGAAATCTGCGGGGCTCCCGACCCTTCCCGTCCAGGGGTCCTATTTCTTGCTGGTCGACGTTGCGGGTCTGGGCTTTCCGGACGATGTCAGCTTCTGCCGGTATCTCACAACCGAGATCGGCGTGGCTGCCATCCCCCCGTCCGCGTTCTACGCGGAGCCGGCGCGGGCCCCTCTGCTGGCTCGCTTCTGCTTCGCCAAGAGGGAGGAGACGCTCCGCGCCGCCGCAGAGCGACTGCAGAGCTCCGGACCGCCCGGGAGGGCTGATTGATCCAGCCCGGCGACAGGTCCTGGTTGTCCGAGTGATTGTTGGCTTTCCTGGACACGGCGCCATTTTGCTCTTGACCCGGCTGCTGATCTGGGATACGAAATTCCGGGTTTTTGAACTGAGTTCCAAATATGGAACACGCGCCGTCGTGCTGCGGCCTGGGAGGCGCCCCGGGAGAATCCTTCCGGCCGGGGGAATCCGGGCGGGTCAGGCGACTTCCCCCGTCCGGGATTGTACTCGACGGCCTTCAGGTTTCGGGGTGGTGCCTCTGTGTGTGATGCCCTGCACTCTCGGTGGTCGTTTTCCCGTTCAGGCCGGCGGCCCTTCGTTCATCTGGCAATGAGGCTTGAGGGAGGTCACCCGTGACCTAGGGAGCGGTAGCTCCGGACGAGTTGAGCGGACGCTACAGAGCCCTGTACACGGGCGCGGTGTCGGATGTCCTGGACGGCCTGGGGCTCCGCCAGCAGGCGCTGCCGCATTACATCATGCCGCTCACGCTGGACATGGTGGTGGCCGGGCCCGCCTTCACGGGGCAGGGCTATCCGGTGGGCGACGTCACCAACGACGATTCGAGCGCACGGATCCGGATGCTGGAGAGCATCAAGCCTGGGACCGTGTCCGTCTGGTCCTCGGCCGGACATTTCGGGTCCGCTCACTGGGGCGAGATCATGAGCAATGCGGCCAAGGAGCGTGGTTGCACCGGCGCCGTGGTGGACGGCGGCCTCCGGGACACGCGGTTCGTCTTGCAGATGGGCTTTCCGGTCTTCTGCCGCTTCCGGTGCTCGACCAGCTCCATCGGCCGATGGGAGATCCGGGAGTGGATGATCCCGATCAGGATCGGCGAGACGGTCATCAACCCCGACGATTTTGTCTTCGGGGATTGCGATGGCGTGGTGGTCGTCCCCAAGGCCCTCGCGACCGAGGTCCTGCTGAAGACGGAGGAGACCGTCAAGCGAGAGAATGGCATGCGGGCCGATCTGGCAAAGGGTGTGACCGTTTCCGAGGTGTACAAGAAGCACGGCAAGTTCTGAGGCAGCCGCTGTTCGCGCCATCCGGTTGTGGTTGCACCCGCGCGGGGATTTGCGCTGAGGCAGCGGGGTGTGGTAGAGAGGAGGTGAGAGTCGCCCGAGGTCGGCGGGGCAACAGGCTCATAGGCTGTGCCGGCGCGCCGGCACACCGAAAGGAGGCTGTCATGTTACGGAAATTCAGTTTCTTATGCGTAGGTGTCCTCGCCCTCGCCCTGGTCCTGCCGTCCCCAGCGCCAGCGGCGAGCTTCCCAGAGAGGGACATCACCTTGGTCTGCCCGTGGGCCGCGGGCGGCGGCACGGACACGCTGGCCCGGACATTGGCCGTGAATGGCAAGAAGTATTTCGGCGTCAACATTAACGTGGTGAACAAGGTCGGTGGGACCGGGGCCGTCGGAATGAACTCCGTGGCCACCTCCAGGCCGGACGGCTATACCATCGGCGTGATCACCTTCAATCTTAGCACGTATCGGATGATCGGTCTGGCGGACCTCGGCTATCAGGACTTCGATCTCATCGCCCTCCTCAACCGCAGTCCGGCAGGCTTCTCGGTCAAGGGGGATTCGCAGTTCAAGACGATGAGGGACCTGGTGGAGTACGCCAAGGCCAATCCCGGCGTCGTGACGGTGGGCCACGCGGGCCCGGGCCAGCCCTGGCACCTGTCCGCGGCCCTGCTGGCCAAGACCTACAATCTGAATCTCACCTTTGTTCCCTTTGACGGGGCGGCCCCCACCCGCGTGGCCCTGGTCGGCGGGCACATCACCATGGCCTCCAGCGGGATGGACGAGGTGCTCCAGTTCTACAAGACGAAGCAGATTCGGATCCTGGCGGCCGTGTCGCCCACCCGCAACCCGTTCTTCCCCGATGTTCCGACCATCGCCGAGGCCGGCTATCCGATCGAGAACCCGATCTTCGACTGGCGCGGGCTGGCGGTGCCAAAGGGCACGCCCCCCGAGATCCTCAAGGTGCTCCGCGACGGCTTCCGCAAGGCCGCCGAGGATCCGGAGTACGTCAAGCTGATGGACGGCCTGGCCCTCCCCCGCACCTACATGGAATACGACAAGTTCGGGGAGTTCCTGGCGGGCATGGAGACGACTCTGAAGCCTGTCCTGGCTCAGGTGGGCCTCCTGAAGAAGTAAGCTCGTCGCACGCGACTGCGGACGGGGGGAGGGCGAGTGCCCTCCCCCCAGAGCGGTTGCTAGGCTGCGGGCCCTGAGGTGTGGTATGGCCAATTTGACCATGAAGAAGGCCGACATCATCGTGGCCCTGCTCGTCATCCCGATCTGTCTGTATGTCTTCTATGAATCCACCAAGTGGCCGGTGGTGGCTTTGCTCGGCCGGCCCTTCATCATCCCGAGAGGGGTGGCGGGCTTTCTCTTGGTGGCTGCGCTTTTGCTCCTGTACCGGGCGCTGACCGGTCGGGCGCTCCCGCTGGAGAAGCGACTGGAGGGCGCAGACCTCCGTCGCGTCACGCTGGTGGCCATCCTGACGTTCGCGTACCTGTTCGCCGTCGTGTACATCGGGTTCGACGCCACCACGTTTCTCTACATGCTGTGCTTCGTCTGGATTCTGGGCGAGCGCCGATGGTCGGTGCTGATCCTGGTGGCGGTGCTCACCCCCCTGATCGTCTACGTCATCTTCGACACGGTCCTGCACGTGCCCCTCCCGCGGGGGGCCACCGAGGACATCGTGAGCTGGCTCAGCTTCGGGCACATCCGCTAGGTCTCTTCCACGGAGGGTGTGGCATGGTCGATCTGGGGCTATTGTATCACGGCTTCGCCACGGTGCTGTCGGGCTCCAATTTCGTGGCGTTGGTCCTCGGCTCCTTCTTCGGGATCATCATCGGGGCTATCCCGGGACTCACCGCAACCATGGGGATCGCCCTGCTGGTCCCGTTCACCTTCGGCATGCACCCCTTCACCGGCATCGTGATGCTCCTGGGAATCTACACGGGGGCGATCTACGGTGGAGGCATCGCCTCCATCCTGATGAAGACGCCCGGGACTCCGGCCGCTGCGGCAACAGTGTTTGACGGATATCCCCTGGCCCAGAAGGGCATGGCCGGCAGGGCCATCGGCATGGCCACGATCGCCTCGGGGATCGGCGGCACGTTCACGGCCCTCTGTCTGACCTTCTTTGCCCCGATCCTGGCCAGCTTCGCCCTCCGCTTCAGTGCCCCCGAGTACTTCGCCCTGGCGGTTTTCGGCCTGTCGGTTACCGTGAGCCTGACCGGCAAATCCCCCCTGAAGGGCATCATTTCCGGCTGTCTCGGCCTCCTCATCGCCATGGTCGGCCTGGATCCCATGGGGGGGTTCCCCCGGTTCACGTTCGGGACGACGCAGCTGACCGGCGGCTTCTCCTTCGTGCCCATGCTGATCGGGCTCTTCGCCCTCTCGGAGTGTTTCCGCCAAGTCGAGGTCATCTTCAGCTCGCCCCGGGTGAGCGCGGTCCTGACCAACATCTTGCCCCGTCTGCGTGAAGTCAGAGAATGCACCAAGACGTTCGTGCGGTCCTGTATCATCGGCCTGATTGTGGGGGTCACGCCGGCCATCGGGGCCGAGACCGCCTGCTTCATCGGGTATAGCGAGGCCAAGCGGACCTCCAAGCACCCGGAACTGTTCGGCACGGGCATCCTGGAGGGCGTGGCGGCTCCCCAGTGCGCCGAGAATGCCAGCACCGGGGGGGACATCCTGCCCATGATGACCCTGGGGCTGCCGGGGGACGCGGCCACCGCCGTCCTGATGGGGGCCCTGACCATCCACAACCTCCAACCCGGCCCGCTCCTCTTCGTAGACCATGCGGACCTGGTCCACCAGATCTTCGCCGGGATGATCACGGCCAACCTCATGTATGTGATCCTGGGGCTGACCTTCGCCCGGTTCTTTGCCAAGGTCATCAATGTGGATCGCCGCTTCCTGGTGCCGCTGATCTTCATCGCCTGCATGGTGGGCTCCTACGCCATCGACAACGACATCTTCGACATGATCACCTGCGTGGCGTTCGGGTTCCTCGGCTACATCCTGATCCGGTACGAATACCCCGTCTCGCCGATGGTGTTGGCCCAGATCCTGGGCGTCATGCTGGAATCCAACTTCCGCCGCTCGATGGCCATGTCGCGAAGTCATCTCTCGATCCTGGTGACCCGACCGATCGCGCTGACGATCCTGCTCCTGGCGGCCTTCACGACCGTCACGGGAATCATGCGGCAGAAGAAGTCGCTGGAGATGGAGGCCAGGCTGGCGGCCGAGGCGGCCGCCAGGGCGGCGGCGGCGCTGGGGACGGCAGTAAAGTAGCAGAGGCGAGGAGGGGCGCATGCGGCTGGTGACCTTCTCCGTGTGCGGGCGGGACCGCGTGGGCGCCGTGGTGGATGATCGCGTGGTGGATCTCAATGCGGTCTACGCCGCCGCTCTCGCGGCGAACGGCGATCTGGAATCCGCCGAGAAAGCCGACCAAACCCTGCCGGCCGACATGCTCGGCTTTATCGGCGGTGGCGCCGAGGCTATGGCTGCGGCACGGGAGGCGGTGCGGTTCGCCCGGGAGCGGGGGTTGGACATCCCGGGCGCCGTCTTCCCCCTGGATCGCATCCGGCTGCGGGCGCCGGTCCCCCGACCGCCCAAGATCATCTGCACCGGGACCAACTACGAGGACTACCGGCAGATCATCGGCCTGGCGAAGTCTCCTGTGCCCTTGATTTTTCTCAAGGCCCCTTCCTGTGTGGTCGGGCCCGGCGACCCAGTGCAGATCCCCGAGGGCTACGGCGAGGTCTATCACGAGTACGAGTTCTCCTGCGTGATCGGGAAGCGCTGCAAGGGGGTCCCGAAGGAGCGGGCCTCGGAGGTGATCTTCGGGTACACCATCTTCGACGACATCACGGGGCGCTCCCTGGAGGCGGAGAGTCGGGAGTTCCAACCCTGGGGGAAATCCATAGACACCTACGGCCCCATGGGACCTTGGATCGTCACGCCTGACGAGATGCCGAAGGACCTCTACAACCTCCGCATCCTGCGGCGGCGCAACGGCAACGTCGAGGCGGAGTCCAACACGTCCAACATGATCTTCCGCTTCGACGACATCGTGGCCTTCATCTCCACATTCTGGACGCTGGAGCCGGGGGACCTCATCACCACCGCCAGCCCCATGGCCGGCCCGATTTACCCCGGCGACGTCATCGAATCCGAGATCGAGGGCATCGGCGTCCTGCGGAACCCGGTGGACTCCGTGAAAGTGGATCCCGCCTATGCCCAACGCATCGCACTGTAATACGGGCATCACTCCTCATCCGAGAAAAGCTTGAAGCGCGGGCACCGAGGGCGCTGCCAGCGTTCTAGGCGGAGCCCGGGACGAACAGTCTGAGGTCGCCTGCGGAGCCTATCTTCAGGCCCAATCCTGCTGTGTCTTGGTGTCATGCGGCCACGGAGTCGGGGCCGGGCCTCTCGGTGGGGACTGCGCCGAGGGTCAGGGTTCGATGGGCTGGCGGCTCTTCGCGTAATTGAAACGTTTCAGAAATTTCGCTTGACACGGCGAACCGGTCTTGTCTATTTTCTCGCTACCTTGCGAGAACGACTCGCGGGGTACCCGCCGCGGTTCCTGACCACTCTCCGATGTGCAACCGATCGCGACGGATCCCGACGCCAGGATTGAAACGTTTCAATTCTCGGAGTTCGTTATGGTGGTGACAATCAAGGACGTGGCGCGAGAGGCCGGGGTCTCGGTCGGCACGGCCTCGCAGGCCCTGCGGGATAGGCCCACGGTCCGCGAGGCCACGCGCCGCCGGGTCCAGTCCGTGGCCAAGCGGCTGCGCTATCAACCCAGCGCCCTGGCCCGGGGGCTGGTGACCCGCCGGACACACACCGTGGGCCTCCTCATCTCCGACATCGCCAACCCCTTCTTTATCCGCGCGGTCCGCGCCGTGGAGGATGTGGCACAGGAAAACGGCTACAACGTGATCCTGTGCAACACCGACGAGGATCCGGTCAAGGAAACCCAGTATCTCCGGGTCCTCATGGAGAAGCGGGTGGATGGGATCATTCTGGCCACTACGGCCGGCAGCCTGCGGATGGTCCGGGACGTCCGCTGGCGGCGTGTCCCGCTGGTCCTTTTCGACCGCGAGCTTCCCAGGGTGGCCACCGACACGGTGAAGGTGGACGGCATTCTCGGCGGCCGGCTGGGGACCGAACACCTCCTCAGTCTCGGCCACCGGCGGATCGCCATCATCCACGGACCGGTGGTTCGATCCACGGGGGCCGAGCGGCTCCATGGCTATCTCCTGGCCCTCCGGGCCGCGGGCGTCCGACCTGACCCGGAGTTGATCCGGGAAGGGAACTTCAAACAGGACAGCGGGCGTGAGCTGACCCGGCAACTCCTCGACATCTCGCCACCACCGACGGCCCTCTTCTGCACGAACAACCTGATGACCGTCGGGGCACTTCAGAGCCTTCGGGAGCAGAGGGTGCGGATCCCCGAGGATCTCTCCCTGGTGGGATACGACGACATGGAGTGGTGGACGCTGACTCAGCCTCCTCTCACCACGGTGGGCCAGCCGGTCTACGACCTCGGCCGGGAGGCGATGCGGCTGCTCCTCGCGCAAATCGACAGGGAGAAGGCGCGGCGCCCGCAGCGGGTGGTGCTGAAGCCGGAGTTGATCCTCCGAGACTCCTGCGGACCACCCGCTCGGCGCGCCCGTTCCACCGTAACGCGTCGGAGGACCCGCGTGCTTCGCCTGGCGGAGGGACACCAATGACTTACCTGATCGGAATTGACGTGGGGACGCAAAGCGTCCGGAGTTGCCTCTTCGATCTCGCAGGTGCGGTGGTGGCCTCGGCAAGCCGGCCCCTCACGACGACGTTTCCCCGACCCACCTGGGCCGAGCAGGACCCGGAGGAGTGGTGGCGGGCCGCCGTCGAGACGCTGAAAGAGATTCTCCAGGTTTCCAGGGTGAACCCCAAAGAGGTCGCCGCCCTGTCCTACGACTGCACCGCGTGCACGGTGGTGGCACTCACGGAGGACGGCAGCCCGATCCGGCCGGCGCTCCTTTGGATGGACGAGCGCGCCTACGAGGAAGCGGACGAGGTCTCCGCCACCGGCCACGAAATCCTCAAGTACTGCGGGGGGAAGATCTCTCCGCAATGGATGATTCCGAAGGGCCGCTGGATCGAGCGGCACGAGCCCGACGCATTCCGCCAGGCCCGCTGGATCGTGGACGCGGCCGACCTCTTCACGTTTTGGCTGACCGGCCGGATGACAGCCAGCCTGGACAACGCCACGGCCAAGTGGAACTACGCCCGCCCCCTGGGAGGCTGGCCCGCCGACTTTCTGCGGGCGGCCAAGGCCGAGCGCCTCCGCGACAAGTGGCCGACCGAGGTGCTGCCAGTCGGACGATCGCTGGGACGGATCCGTGAAGGACTGGCGCGGGAGATCGGCCTCTCCCCCGAGACCATCGTTGCGCAAGGCGGGATCGACGCTCACGCCGGCGAGATCGCCCTGGGGGCCGTCGGCGCGGGGGACTTGGCGCTCATCATGGGCAGCTCCACCTGCCACATGGCCCAGTCCAAGGTCCCGGTCTTTGCCAACATCTGGGGGCCGTATCCCGATGCCCTGGTGGAAGGGATGTACACGCTGGAGGGCGGGCAGACGGCGACGGGCAGCATCATCCAGTGGCTGGTCGAGCATTTCGGGGCCGAGGCGGCGAGCCAGGCCAAGATTCGCGGCCAGGACGTATACGCCTACCTGGACGGTCTCGCCGAGGCGGTCCCGCCGGCAAGCGAAGGACTGCTGGTCTTGGACTACTTCCAGGGGAACCGCACGCCGTACAAGGACCCCCTCGCTCGCGGGACGGTGATCGGCCTCACCCTGAAGCATACGCTCCCGCATCTCTACCGTGCGGTCTACGAGGGGATCTGCTTCGGCACACGCCAGATTCTGGAGGATATGACGGGCCACGGGTTCAAACTGGAGCGGATCTACGCCGGAGGGGGTGGGGCGAAAAGCCGACTGTGGACGCAGATCCAGGCTGACGTTCTGGGAGTTCCAATCCATCTGCCTCGCGACAAGGAGACCATGGCCCTGGGCGCGGCCATCTGGGCCGGTCTGGGAGCGGGCGTCTTCAAGGACTACCAGGAAGCGATCGGGCGCATGGTCCACATCGAGCGGGCGGTGGCCCCGGTTGCCGAGCGGCAGAAGGTCTACGATACGCTCTACCGCCAGTATGTGGATTTGTATCCGGCCGTGCGGGCCACGATGCACACGCTGGCGACGCAGGGGAGCTGAGTTGAAGCAGGGGAGCAGAGGCGCTGAGGGGCAGAGGAGCGGACACCCATCAGCGATTTAATTGCAGCACGCGCGGCAGGCTGGCGCCGGGTCGACTGGGGCGAGGAGGCTACGATGCGCAAACGCAAGATCGGAATCCTGACGTTCTCCGACGGGCGGAAGTTCGCCCACGACCTGCAGTACAAGATGAACAAGGGCTTCCAGGATAAGCTGGTGAAAGCACTGACGGCCACCGGCGAGGTGCAGTGCGTGGCCGGCGAGATCATCTGGACGCCCGAGCTGGCGCGGTCCGAGGCGAAGAAGCTGGCAGCCGCCGGCGTCGAGGCGACGATCCTGAATTTCGCCATTTGGGCCTTCCCGCACCTGCCGGCCATCGCCACCGAGTTCGCCCCCGGCCCCTTCCTCTGCCTCTCCAACGTCAACCCGCAGGCGCCGGGCTTGGTGGCCATGCTGGCGGCGGCGGGTAGCTTGAACCAGATCGGCGTCTTCCACGGGCGGGTGTCGGGCGACGTGGAGGACCCGAAGGTCCTCAAGCAGGTCATGGCGTTCCTGCGCGCGGCCTCGGCCGTCAACCGGCTGCGCGGCAAGACCTATGGCCTCTTCGGCGGGCGCTCCATGGGGATGTACACCGCCGTTCCCGCCCTGGACCAATGGCGGCGCGAGTTCGGGGTGGACATCGAGGACATCGACCAGTGGGAGATCGTCCGCCGCTCCGAGACGATCAAACAGGAGCGGGTGACGCGGGCGCGGAAGTGGCTGGAGAAGCACTGCGGCCAGGTGGCCTACGACGGCAAGGCCCTCACGCCCGAGACGCTGGGGCGGCAGATCCGGAGCTACCACGCCGTCCGCGAGCTGATTGAGGAGTGGGACCTGGACTTCGTGGGGATCAAGGGGCAGCCCGAGCTCACCAATTCCTTTTGCACCATGGATCTCACCGAGGCCTTCCTCAACGATCCGTACGACTGGGAAGGGCCGCACGAGCCGATCGTGTGCGCCACCGAGGCGGACTCGGACGGCGCCCTCACCATGGAGATCTTCAAGGAGATCGCCGGGACTCCGGTGCTTTTTGCCGACGTCCGGCACTACGACGCCGAGGGGGGCTTCTGGGACATGGTGAACTCCGGCCAGCACGCGACCTACTTCGCCGGGCGATCGTTCGACCCCAAGGTGAACCTCCCCAAGGTGAAGCTGCTCCCGGAGATCTTTTACTTCCCGGCGGGGGGCGCCGCCGTCTACCACATCGCGGCGCCGGGCGAGGTGACGCTGGCCCGGCTCACCCGCAAGAACGGCAAGTACTGGATGGCCATCGCCCCGGCGGAGTTCCTGGCCTTCCCGGAGAAGAAGGCCCTCGCCAAGGCCCAGGCGACCACTGGCGAGTGGCCGCACGCCTTCACGAAGCTGCGCGTGCCGCCCGAGCGATTCATCGCCACCTACAGCTCCAACCACACCCACGGGGTCTACGGCGACTACGTCGAGGAGCTCAAATGGGTTTGCAAGATCCTAGGAATGGAGGCTGAGGTCTATGTCTAGTTCTGCCCCTTCGTCATCGAAGCCACGTCTTGCCGGCATTGTCGCGGCCCTCTTGACCCCGATGCGGGAGGGAGGGACGCGCCTGGATATTGAGGCGACCTCGCGACTGGTGTCCTGGCTGGTGGATCGGGGGATTCACGGTCTGTACATCGCGGGAACGACGGGCGAGGGGCTCTACCTCGGCCCGGACGAACATCGGCATCTGGCGCGGGCGGTCGTGAAGGCGGCGCGCGGCGTCCCGGTGGTGGCGCATGTGGGAGCGCTCACGACCGCCCAGGCCGTGGCGCTGGCCCGCCAGACGATCCAGGCCGCGGCCACGGCGGTGGCGGCCATCCCGCCCCCCTACTACGGCCTGACCCGGCAGGAGTTGTTGACATACTTCACGGCAATCGGCAAAGCCGCCGAGCCGCTGCCGCTCTATCTCTACAACATCCCCAGCCACGCGCGGAACGATCTGCCCCCCGCGCTGGTGGCGGAACTCCGCCAGGCTGTACCGACCGTGGTAGGGATCAAGGACAGCAGTGGTTTCCCCGGGCGTGTCCTCGATCTGGTCCGGACGCTGGGGCCGGGTTTCGACGTGATCTGCGGAAACGACGAAAAGGTCCTGAGCGCGTTTCAGGACGGCGCGGCGGCCATCGTCTCGTCCGGTGCGGGGATCTTTCCCGATCTGTACCTGGAGCTTCATGCCGCCTGGAAAGCCGGTCGGCTGGCAGAGGCGCAGGCGGCGCAAGCGCGGATCATCGCCATGCAGGAAGCCCTGGGGAACGGGGCTCGTCTGGGGTGGTACAAGTACGTTCTGGCCGAGCGGGGGATTCCGGTTGGTGGAGTCCGTGCACCGCTCCTCGACCCCAGCCCGGCTGATCAGGAGGCGATCCTGAAGAGCTTGAAGGAGCTGAAGCTGCTGTAGAGAGCCTAGGGCCCCCACCCCTTCCCTCCCCGGGTACCCGCCGAAGGTGGGTGTGGCGGGGGAGGGATCGGGAGGGGGACCCGAGTAGGATGGGTTGTCAACCATGTGCCGCCGTATCTTTCCCCTTGATAGCCATCTCCCATGCGCCCCATACTCCACCCCGACCCTGGGACGCCCCCGCGGCGCGCTGGCGGCGCGGGCCTGGGGCAGCGGGGCGGGTCCCGTCGGGGGTGCGGGGCGGCCGGCGGCCCGATCGTTGCGCGGCCCCCCAAAGCAATTCCTATCACCTACTCAGAAGCACTCCGATCCTTTTCAGAGGCTCCCCTCATGCACCGTCCGGCGAACCAATTCTGGAGAGGAGGATATCATGAGAGGTCATGGGCTATCTCGGCGCGAGTTCCTCAATCGATCGGCCCTCCTCGGGGTAGGCATGACTGCCCTACCATTCCTAAAGGCGTGTGCCTCCGGGCCGACAGCATCCGAAGGCGCCCGGGAGATCCAACTCACGAAGAATCCGGGCGGGCACATCCTGACCAACGTCAACTGTTTTTCGCCAGACAGCCAATGGATCGTCTACGACGTGCGATCCGACAAGGAGGGTTCGGTCTACGACGGGAGGACCATCGAGCAGGTCAACGTCAGGACGGGCGAGGTTCAGGTCCTCTATGAGTCCAAGAATGGCGCGAATTGCGGTATCGTGACCTACCATCCGAAGGCGAACAAGGTCATCTCCGTTCTGGGTCCCGAGAATCCGACCCAGGACTGGCAGTACGCCTCCTCCCACCGGCAAGGCGTGATCGTGGAGACGGCCCGCCCCATGGAAAAGGTGAACCTGGATGCCCGGAACATCCTCCCGCCCTTCACGCCCGGCGCCCTGCGGGGCGGAAGCCACGTGCACGTGTACAGTCCGGACGGAGAGTGGGTGAGCTTTACCTACGAGGATGCAGTCCTGGATGCTCTGGAGGCGAAGACCAAGCAGAAACTGGTCCAGCGCAACGTCGGCGTCTCTGCTCCCTTCGGGCCGGTGACCGTTCCGCCGGGACCTCGCAACCACGACGGGATCATGTTCACCGTGCTGGTGGCCAGGACGACGGCCACCCCAACTCCCGGATCCGACGAAATCAGTCGCGCGTATGAGGAGGGCTGGGTCGGCACGAACGGCTACCTGAAGGCAGATGGTACGCGCCAGAGGCGCGCCATCGCTTTCCAGGGAAACGTGCTGGCCAAAGACGGCAAGACGACCGTGGCCGAGGTCTTCATCGTGGACCTTCCGGACGACCTCACGATTCCGGGACCCGACGGTCCGCTGGAGGGAACGGAAACCGGCCCGCCGATGCCACCCAAGGGTGCTGTTCAGCGGCGCCTGACCTTCACGACTGAGCGAAAGTTCCCGGGGATCCAGGGGCCGCGCCACTGGCTGCGGGTCTCGCCGGACGGCACGAAGATCGCCTTCCTGGCGAAGGACGACAATGGCGTCGTCCAGCTCTGGACGGTGTCCCCGTTGGGCGGCCAGCCGGCGCAGGTGACCAGCAATCCGTGGTCGGTGGCCTCGACCATCACTTGGAGCCCGGATGGCACATGCATCGCCTACGCCACGGACAATAGCATCTTCGTGACAGAGGTGGCCAGCGGCAAGTCCACCCGCCTGACGCCGCGGTCCCCAGATGCCCTTGCGCCGTTGATGTTGGCGGTTATTTTCTCTCCGGACGGTAAGTCCATCGCGTACCAGCGGCGGCTTCCTGACGGTTCGGGGAAGGAGTACAACCAGATCTTCCTCGTGAAGCTCTAGCCGGATCGCGTCAGACCGGCGGACGAGAGGGGGCGGGAGCATCCCCTTGGAGTTGGAAAACAGAGGAGTCGGTTCCACGGACTTGGGTGGGGAGGAGAGAAGCAATGCTGCCCTGTTTTCAACATTCGGGGGGGGAGGATTGCCGTGAAGTCGCGAGAACGCGGTGAGCGGAGATCTCATGGGGTGAGCCGCCGAGAGGTCCTCCGGCTGGGGGCCGGCGTAGCGGCCGGGGCGGCGGCGGGGCCGTTCGTGATGCGGGTTGCGGGGGCCGCGGATTCCTTCAACTGGCAGCGATTCAAGGGGAGTAAAATCTTCGTCGTGCTCAGCAAGAACCCCTGGGCCGACACGTTGGAGAAGATGATGCCGGAGTTCAAGAAGCTGACCGGCATCCAGGCCGAGCTCAACGTCCTGCCGGAGATCCAGGCACGGCAAAAGGTGACGGTGGAGTTCACGGCGGGCACGGGCGGCATCGACGCTTGGTACACCAGTCTGCCCGTGGAGAAGCGCCGCTTCTATACGTCGGGCTGGTACGTTGACCTCAGCAAGTTTCTCAAGGACTCGACCATCACGGCGCCGGACTACGACTGGAACGACATCGCCGCCGGTCCGAAACGGTCCGTGACGCAGTCGGACGGCAGCGTGTCCGCCCTGCCCGCCCTGGTGGAGCCGTTCATCTTCATCTACCGGAAGGACTTGTACGCGGAAAAGGGCCTGAGGGCGCCCAAGACCATGGCAGAGTTGGAGGAGCAGGCCCAGAAGCTCCACAACCCGCCCTCCATGTACGGCTTCGTTGCTCGGGGGCTCAAGAACGCCAACGCGACCCCCTGGGCCTATGTCCTGTTTTGTATGGGCGGCGAATACCTGACGAAGGATGGAAAGTCCGCCATCAACACCCCACCCTGGGTGAAGTCCATGGACTGGTACGCCGGCATGCTGCGCCGATTCGCCCCGCCGGGCGTCGTGAACTTCAATTGGTACGAGTGCAGCAGCGCCTTCTCGCAGGGCCAGGTGGCCACGTACCTCGACGGGGCGAGCTTCGCCAGCCCGTTCGAGGACAAGGAAAAGTCGAAGGTCGCCGGCAGGGTCGGCTACGCGATCCTGCCCGCCGGGCCGGGCGGACACATCGCGCCGATCTTCACCAATGCCGTAGGCGTCAGCGCCCAGAGCAAGAACCCGGGGCCTGCCTACTTCTTCGTCCAGTGGGCCACATCCAAGCGGGTTTCCATCCAAGAATTGCTGGGGGGCGTGGTGAGCGTCCGGCAGTCGGCCTGGGAAAGCCCTGAGGTGAAGACCGCGGCCAAGATGCCGGCCGACTGGAGTGCGGCGTGCCTTGAGAGCCTGAAGATCGGACGGGAAGGCCTCCCGGAGATCGTCGACGTCACCCAGTATCGGGACATCATCGGCGTGGCGATCCAGAAGGCGATCGAAGGGGCCAAGTCGGCGGACGTCATCGCCCAGGCCCACAAGGAATTCCAGGAGGTCCTGGACAAGACGGAGAAGTAGTGGTGTGCGGCCAGCCAGCCCTGATTGTTATTGCGGGCCGCCGGGCGGCTGTGGGCCGGGCCTAAAGCGAGAAGGAATGCGAGGAAAGGGGCAGGTTGTCGCACCAGTGGTTGGTCGTATCGAAAGGAGGACCGAGAAATGAGATTCCGAGTGATCGTGGCGCTCCTGGTGGGGTTGGCGTTGTTTGTCGTCGTGCCGGTTGCCTCGGCGCAGACGGTCATGAAGTGGGGGATCGTCGTGCCCCCCGAGCATCCCTTTGTCTTGGGCATGAAGAAGACGGCGGAGATCGTCGCCCAGAAGACCAACAACCGCATCCAGATCCAGGTCTTTCCCGCGGCGCAGCTCGGCACGGGCAAGGACATGATCGAGGCGACCGTGTTCGGGAGCCAGGCATTGGTCACCGAGGGTGCCGCCATGTTCAGCCAGTGGGCGCCCCGACTCTCGATCATGGAGGCCCCCTACCTCTTCCGGGACGTGAATCACATGGTCAAGGCCATCAAGAGTCCCGTCGGGCAGGAGATGGTGGATGAACTGACGACGAAGCGGGGCTTGCGCTCCCTCGGGGTCGTGTACTACGGGGTGCGGCACCTCACGGCCAACAAGCCGATCCACACGCCTGAGGACGTCAAGGGCCTGAAGCTCCGCGTGCCCGAGGTGCCCCTGTACCTGGAGATGGCCAGGGCCTGGGGCGCCAATCCCACGCCCATGGCTATTGCCGAACTATACCTGGCCCTCAAGCAGGGGACGGTGGACGCCCAGGAGAACCCCATCCCGACCATCAACGCGGGGAAGTTCTACGAGGTCCAGAAGTACCTGATCCTCACCGGGCACATCATGGTCCCGCAGCTCCACGTCATCAGCGACAAGGTATGGAAGAGCCTCTCGGCGGCCGACCAGAAGATCCTGCAGGAGGCCGTGGACGAGGGGATCGCCTTCAGCACCGACATGCTGATCAAGCAGGAGCAGACGCAGGCGGAAGAGTTCAAGAAGAAGGGGATGCAGGTGATCACCCCCGACGTGGCGGCCTTCAAGAAGGCGTCCATGGCGGTGATTCCCAAGATGGAAGGGGTGTGGGGCAAGGGCCTGTATGAAAAGCTCGCAGAGATCCGGTGAGGCGGCCGGCGTCATGGAAAAACTCCTCGCCGGGATCGATTGGGTCCTGGACAAGGTGACGCTAACCCTACTGATCCTGCTGAACCTCGTGGTTGGCTTGCAGGTGTTCTCGCGGTACGTCCTGAACCACTCTCTCTTCTGGTCGGAGGAGCTGGCACGCTACCTGTTCATCTGGCTCGTGTTCTTATCGGCAGCCATGGTCCTCCGGCAGGACCGGCACATCCAGGTGAGCGCCTTCGTGGATTTGCTGCCCGCCTCCATAAAGCGGGCGGTCATCATCCTGGGGGACCTGCTCATGCTCGGCTTCGTGCTGGTCGTATTCGTGGAGAGCCTCCGGCTGGCCGGCATGGTGTGGACGGTCTTGACGGCAGCCATGGAGATCCCCTGGACCTTCGTCTACCTGGGGATTCTCCTCGGGATGGGGATCATGCTGCTGGCCCTGATTGGATCGCTCTGGGCGCGACTCAGGGGGCGACGGGTGGAGAAGCGCGCATGGTGATCGCGGTGGTCTTCGGCTGCTTCTTCCTGCTCCTGGCGCTCCGGATTCCCATCGGCTTCTCCCTGGGGATCGTGTCGATGGGATTCCTCGTCGCACGGGGCGAGGTCCTGTTGGCAGTGTCCCAGCGGATGTCGGCCGCCGCGGATTCCTTCCCCCTTCTGGCCATTCCCTTCTATATCATCATGGGGAAGCTGGTGAACGAGGCGGGTCTCACGGACAGAATCTTTGGATTCGCCCGATCCCTGGTGGGGCACATCCGAGGCGGTCTGGCCCATGTGGTCATCCTGAACTCGATGGTCTTCGCCGGGATGTCCGGGGCGGCCGTCGCGGACGTCGCCGGGATGGGGGCGATGCAGATCAAGGCCATGACCGACAACGGATACGACCTGGATTTCAGCGCCGCCGTGACGGCCGCCGGGTCCACCATCGCCCCCATCATCCCGCCCAGCATCTCCATGGTGGTGTACGGTGTCCTGGCCAGCACCTCGGTGGGGGCCCTCTTCATGGGGGGATTCATCCCCGGGTTCCTGATGGGCGGGTTCATGATGGTCTACTCTTACCTCATGGCCATCCGCCGGAGCTATCCCCTCTCGCCACGGGCGACCCTGCGGGAACTGGTGTCGAGCTTCGTCTATTCGATCCCGGGCCTCATGACCCCGGTGATCCTCTTGAGCGGGATCGCCCTGGGCATCGTCACCCCCACTGAGGCCGCGGTGGTTGCCGTCTTCTACACGCTGCTCGTGGGAGTCCTGGTCTACCACAAACTGAAGCCGGGCACGCTCATCCGGATCCTCCGCGAGACCGTGGAGACCACGGGCGTGGTCTGTTTTGTGATGACCACGGCCTCGCTGTTCGCCTGGATCATGGCCCGGGAGCAAGTCCCGCAGCGCTTTGCGGAGTTCGTGCTGTCGGTGACGGACAAACCGGCCGTGTTTCTCCTGTTCATCAACATCCTGGGCCTGATCATGGGGTGCTTCTTCGACGGTATCTCGATCCTGGTGATCACGGTGCCCATCGTCCTTCCCATCCTGGACAAGATGGGCATTGACCGGATCCACTTCGGCGTGATGTTCACCCTCAACACCGTGATCGGGTTGCTCACGCCTCCCGTGGGCATGGTCCTCTATGCGACCGTCGAGATCGCGCACATGTCCTTCGAGCGGGTAACGAGGGCCTGCTTGCCATTCCTCTGGCCCCTGCTGGCCGCCTTGGCCATGACCACATACATTCCCTGGACCGTGCTGGCGGTGCCCCACTTCTTCGGGTTCAAGTGAGCACTGAAACAACGCCGCATCATGCGGATAGCCGCGCACCGCAACCAAGAGCTGGCTAGACACCTCATACGTCAAGATGGACGAGCCGCCGCTGAAAACGAGAGACGAATGGAGGCGAACCGATGGCAAAGCCAGACCGGAAGTACGTATTGCGGATGGAAGAAGCGGAATTGGAGCAATTGCCGGATATGTCGCACCATCACGGCGGCTGGACGGTGCGGGATCTGGTGCGGAAGGCCGGTCTGGCCGATCTGCCGATGGACCGGCTGCCGGTGGACATCGTCGAGATGAACCTGCCCCCGGGCTCGTGGCAAGAGGAGGGGAACCATAAGGGTCGCTGGCACGTGAACTACATTCTCTCTGGTACCGGGATGTTCAATATCGATGGACACGAGTACCCCGTCGAGAGGGGCTCGGTGATCATCATCCCGGCCGAGACGCCCCACTCCGGGAGAAACACGGGCAAAGAGCCCCTGGTAATGTTTGCGATCCACGTGAGCTCCGCGAAGACCGCGGAGGACCGGCTGCAGGGAACGCACGCCTGGCAGAGGAACCCGTGACTGGAAGGGGCCCCGGGCACTGAGGCGGGGCGACCACTCGTGATTGCTACGGGTCCCCGAAGTCGTTGTGACCCTTCATCCCGGGATGGCATGCCCGCTGAGTTCTGCGAAGATACGATGGATCAGCCAGATGACCGAGTCAGTGGTTAGCGGCTTAACGGATCAATGCGTTTACGAGTCGACCAATTTACAACCACCGCGGGAGACACGACATGCTCAAGGGCAAGCTGATTCATCCCCAGATTCTGGAGACGCTGGGCCGGGCGGGGCACAGCTCGCAGGTTCTCATCGCCGACGGGAACTATCCGTTTGCCAGCAAGCTGGGTCCGAACGCCAGGCTGGTGAACCTGAACCTGTCGCCGGGGCTGGTGACTTGCCCGCAGGTGCTGGAGGTGCTGGTGACGGCGATCCCGATTGAGGCCGCCTGCGTAATGCAGTATGCGACGACCGGGCCGCACGCGCTGAAGGCTGACCCGCCGGTCTGGAACGAGTTCCGACAGATCCTGCATGACGCCGGGACGGAGGTCGAACTCAAGCCGATCGAGCGGTTCGAGTTCTATAAGGCGGCCGGGACGCCGGATGTGGTTCTGACTGTCGCCACGGGAGAGCAGGCTACGTATGCTAATCTGCTGCTGACCATTGGGGTGGTGGGGAAGTAGGAAGAAGCGGCCAGCGAGCAGGCGAGGAAGCGGCTCGGGGCGCGAAGGGGGCATCGAACATTTCACCGGGCCGAGGAGATGGAGAAGATCCCCACCCCGTCAGGGCGCACATTCGGCGAAGGGCTTTGACAGACCCACCGGCCTCGACCAAATTTCTTTCACGATAAAGAAATGACTTCCATATAATGGAAGTCGTGCTATCCGGCAGATCCACCCAATTCACCGACCAGTTCGTCAGCGGCCTCACCGCAGGAGCCACAAAGTACTGACCGTAATAGTCGAGGTCCGATTCTATTGCAAGCGTTGCGAACAGGATGATTTCGGCTCGTCAGTCATGCTATAAAATTAGTGCGCGCCATCTCTTGTTCGGTATCTCCAACGATTTCCTGGCGCTTCTAGGAGGGCCTCACCATGAAGAAGATCATCAACAACCCGGAAGCGTTCGCGGATGAGACGATCGAAGGTATCCTGCTGGCGCATCCCAGTCACCTGAAGCGTGCGCCGGGCACGGCACGGGGCCTCGTGCGAGCGGACGCGCCCGTGAAGGGCAAGGTGGCCATCGCGACGGGCGGGGGATCGGGACACATCCCGGTGTTCCTGGGATATGTGGGCCCCGGACTACTTCATGGCGTCTCCATCGGCAACGTCTTCTCCTCGCCGCCGGTGGAGGCGATGGTGGCGGTGACCAAGGCCATTCATGCGGGGAAGGGCGTGCTGTATCTGTATGGGAACTACTCGGGCGACATCATGAATTTCGACATGGCGGCCGAACTGTGCGAGGCCGAGGGCATCGCGGTCCAGTCGGTGCGCGTCCGGGACGATGTGGTTTCGGCACCGAAGGCATCCGCCGAGAAGCGCCGCGCCGTGGCCGGCCTGTTCTTCGCCTACAAGATCGCCGGGGCCAAGGCCGAGACGGGTGCGGACTTGGCGGCGGTGGCGGCGACCGCCCAGCGGGTCGTGGAGCAGACCTGCAGCATGGGGGTGGCGCTGTCCCCCTGCACGATTCCGGCAGTCGGGAAGCCCACCTTCAGCATCGGCGAGGACGAGATGGAGCTAGGCATGGGCATCCACGGCGAGGCGGGCATCGAGCGTGGCAAACTCAAGCCGGCCGATGCGATCGCCCAGATCATGAGCGAGCGGGTGCTGGACGACTTGCCCTTCCGATCCGGCGACCGGGTGGCGATCCTGGTGAACGGCCTGGGGGCGACCCCGCCCGAGGAGTTGTACCTGCTCTTCCGCAAGGCCCACCAGGTCATTGAGGGGCGCGGCGTGAGGATCCAGCGGGTCTTCATCGGCGAGTACGCGACCTCGATGGAGATGGCCGGCGCCTCCATCAGTCTCCTGAAGCTGGACGACGACCTGCTGAACCTCCTGGACGCCCCGGCCTACTCCCCCTTCCAGCCCCAGTGGAGGCGCACGCGATGAAAGACGCCTTGACGCGCGACGACGCGTTGCCGCTCACGCAGAAGCTCGCGGCCGACCTCGAGGCGGCCTACGAGACGATCACTGGGCTGGATGCCCAGATCGGCGACGGAGACCTCGGGGTGACGTGCCGCCTCGGGATGAAGGCGGCGCTGGACCTTTTGCCGACGCTGAGCCAGGCCCCGGTGCATGAGGTCTTGCTGAAAGCCGGGATGGCCTTCAACTCGGCCGGGGCCTCAACCTTTGGCGCTTTGGTCGCCACGGGAGCGATGCGGGCGGCGAAGTATCTGCGGGAACAGACCGCCGAGACCGTGGACCTCGCGGCCCTCGCAGGGGCGCTCCGGGCGGCCGTCGAGGGCATCCAGCAGCGGGGAAAGGCCGCCCAGGGAGATAAGACGCTGCTGGACAGCCTCTGGCCGGCGATCGAGGCGATCGAGGCCGCGGGGAAGAATGGGAAGAGCTTCACTGAGGCCCTGGCTGATGCGGCCGTTGCGGCGGAAGCGGGCGCTGAGTCAACCCGACCTCTCCGGTCGAAGTTTGGGCGCGCCGCCTGGATGCAGGACCGGACCATCGGCGTCACAGATGCAGGGGCGAGCGTGATGGCCCTTGTGATGAAGTCCCTGGCGGAGTACGCGCGGGGGTAATTCAGCAGGAACGCCAGCGAGGAATAGGGAATCAGATCAGGCATGCGGAGGGAGAAGTCCTTTCATCTTTCTTTCAGACGGACGCCGCGGGCGATCAGGCAACAGCTCGTTCCCCGGGAGGCCGTGTCCCGCTGGGTCTCGTGCATCTCGGAGCGTGAGACGATTCCCCGCCCAACCTCCTGCATCTGGGTATCTTAGATCTGCAGGACGGACCGCCCTGCGCTCTGCGTCGAAGCCGTCCGCGGTCACGATGCCTTTTATTGCCCGAACTGCCAGCTCAACCGGTTTGACACCCGGCTTGGCCGCCGCCAGCTTGTGGACTGGTCCCGCCTCCCCGACCGCGGGAAGTAATCCCAGACGTCCTCGCGTGCCGTCCTAGTGGTGCCGGGTCAGCAGTTGAAGGTTGGCGGGCGCAGGCTTCAGTTCGCCTGCCTCCAGCCGTTTGGTGACCTCGACGATGGCCTCGTTCATCGGCGTGGGCACACCCACCTCTCTACCCTTGCGAACCACGTAGCCGTTCAGGTAGTCCACCTCGGTGCGGCGGCCCTTCATCACGTCCTGGAGGAGGGAGGGTCGCCCTGCCCCGAGGTTGCGCCCGGCCTCGACCCACTTGGTGCGCAGTTCCTCCAAGCCGATGCCGCGGACCGCATCCAGGTACGCCTTTGCCGGGATGCCGCCGACCGGCTCCACCTGCACGCCCAGCGTGTGCGCCACGGTCAGCGCCTCGCCCGCAATCTTGACGGTTATTGAGAACGCGTATGGGTTGGCGCGCATCTCCGCGCTGCTCATTCCGGTGATGCCCGCGAGGGCGTTGGCCATACAGTTGACGGTGAGCTTGGCCCAGCGGTCGCCCCAGAGGTTGGCCGTGGCGTGGCTGGGGCCTGCGGGAGCGAGGACCTTGACTAGCTCCTCCACTCTGGGCGTTATCATGCCGTTCAACTCGCCCAGGGCGAAGGAGGGCCGCGAGGGCGAACTGGTGCGGAGGACGTGGCCCGGCTCGTAGAGGCCCGCGCCGAGGGTCACCACGCAGCCGATAGTTCTTGTGTAGCCGATGACGGGGGCCACCCACTCCTCGTTGATGCTGTTCTGGGCAGGGACGAGGACGCCCGCCGGCTTGAGGTATGGCTCGATGAACTTCGCCGCCCACACGCTATCGTAGGACTTCACCGAAAGGAAGACCGCATCGAACCGCTCGCGGAGGCTGCACACGTCGGCCAGGTGGACCGCCTTCACCTTGACCGTGAACTCCTCGTCCTGGGCGGTGACCTTCAGGCCGCCACGCTTCATCTCCTCCACGTGGGCGGGCCATATATCAATCAGCGTTATGTCACGTCCAGCGCGGGTGAGATAGGCGCCGATGTTGCTCCCGATGGCCCCCACCCCCAGCACCGCCAGCTTCTCGAAGGCCACGTTCTACCTCCTCTCCCGGTTGTTCAAGGCTCTCCCCACCGGCTTCGAGTTGACACCGCCCGCCTGCCGCATGTTCCGCTCGCTGCCGGCCGCTGCCCGGGCGCGCACGCACAGGGTCCCGCGACCCGAAGGCAAATTCCCATCACGTATTACCCCCTCCTGCTCTCAATTCTCCATGTGTCCTCATCTGCGAGAGCCAGGGCCTCCGCTGGGGAGAGGTTCAGAGACTGCTTCGTCTTTGTCGAACCGGTTTCATACGAGTCGATGTGCGCCGGTTCGTGGGTCATGTCGTGGCGGATTGCCGGTACCCAGGCCTGCAGCTGGACCTCGAGCTGGACTGCGACGGCAAGGACTTTCCCGCGCTTCGCCGCGTCACACCGGCGCTTCCCCGCACGCCCTCCGAGCGGAAGCACATACTCGCCGATCACCACGGCGGGGTGCTCTCGATGTCTCGAATCTTGGCAAACCTAGACGCCCGACGCCCAAACACTATAGCTCCGATCGCGCTGCATGTCACCCGTGTCGGCGGCGCGGCGGCGGTATGCGATTGTGGACTGCGTGGCTTCGAGGTACCATGCCAATGCCCGGGTGAGGGAGGCGCGGCGTGAATGCAGCGTGGAAAGAACAGATCGACCCCGTTCTGGCGCAGGACAACCCTGAAGCGCTGCTTCACCTGGCACGCCCTCAGACCGCACGGGTCCTACGATACCTGACCGGGCGCCTGTGCAGCGCCAGCGATGAGCAGAAGTGGCGGGCGGTTTGGGGGCTCGGCGTCCTCGTCGGGGACCGGCAACTTGTCAGCCAGGAACAGGCCACCGATCTGTTGCGCCGGTTCTTCTGGACGCTCAATGATGAGTCCGGGGCCGTTCCCTGGGGCGTGCCGGAGGCGATCGGCGAGATCCTCGCCGTCCGCCCCGAGTTGCGGGAGGCCTTTCTGCCCATGCTCTGCTCGCTGGTGACCGATGAGGACATGCGCCAGACCGGAGCCATCGAGCGCGGCGTCATCTGGGCGCTCGGTCGCGTCGGCCCGCCTGTAGCCCGCCGCGCGCCCGATGCGGTCGAGGCCCTCAGGGTCGCCTCAGAGACACACCCAGACCGCGGAAGCCGCGAGGTCGCGGCTCGATCGCTGGCATCCGTTCTGAAATAAGAATCATGCGATTACGGACACCTGGTCCCGATCCACACGTGCGGGAGGTCGGATGAGGATCCACGAGCAGAACTGGATGCAGGTGCAAGCATGCGTTCGGCGTGAAGACCGCGCCGTGCTCCCCCTCGGCAGCACCGAGCAACACGCCTACCTCAGTCTAAGCACTGACGCGATCCTGGCGGAACGGGTCGCTGTCGAGGCGGCCGAGCCGCTCGGCGTGCCGGTCTTCCCGGCGCTGGCCTACGGCATCAGCCCCTACTTCCTGGCGTACCCGGGGTCGGTTTCGCTCCGGGTCGAAACCTATCTCGCCGTCGTGCGGGACATTCTTGATTGCCTTGCGGGCAGCGGTTTCCGGCGCATCCTCCTCGTGAACGGCCACGGAGGGAACGCGCCTGTCCAGGGACTGCTCGGTGAGTGGATTGCCGACCATCCGGGGATGAGGGCCCGTCTCCACAATTGGTGGAATGCGCCGCGCACCTGGGCGAAGGTGATGGAGATTGATCCGGTAGCCTCGCACGCCTCGTGGATGGAGAACTTCCCCTGGACGCGCCTCGCGGGGGTCACACCGCCCACGGAGCGGAAACCCATGGTGGACATCGATCACGTGCGACTCTGCGACCCGGCGGCCCTGCGCGCCTTGATCGGGGACGGGAATTACGGCGGCCATTACCAGCGTGCGGACGCCGAGATGGAAGCCATCTGGAAGGTGGCGGTCGAGGAGACCCGGGAACTACTCGAGCGTCCGTGGTTCTGACGGGCAGGACGAGGAGGCGTCGAGTATGCGCCCTGGTCCGCGGTGTTCGCGCTGGGTTGATGGAGAGGTGCCTGCCCTGGCCTCTCTCTACGTTCATATTCCCTTCTGCGAGAGGAAGTGCCTCTACTGCGACTTCTACTCGGTGGCGGCCACCGAGAGGGTGGAGGACTTTCTCGCGGCGCTGAGACGTGAGATCTCCCTCCGGACGGATTTCCGCGACTGGGCCGTCTTCGAGACCATCTTCTTTGGTGGGGGAACACCGTCGCTGCTTACACCCGGACAAGTCGAGAGGATCCTGTTCCACCTTCACGCTGCGTTCCGGATCACGCCGGAGGCGGAGGTCACACTGGAAGCGAATCCCGGCACGGTGACGGGAGAGAAGCTCCGGTCGTACCGATCGCTCGGGATCAACCGGCTGAGCATTGGCATTCAATCGTTTCACGATCGCGAGCTGAAAGCCCTCGGCCGCATTCATGACAGGGCAGAAGCGTTCCGATGCGTCGAGCATGCGCGCGCGGCCGGATTCGACAACATCAGCGTTGATCTCATCTATTCGATCCCAGGGCAGACTCTTGCCGGGTGGGAGGATGACCTGAGAATTGCGACGGACCTTGCCCCCCAGCACATCGCGGCCTACAGCCTGATCCTGGAGGAAGGCACGCGCCTGGCGCGTCTCGTGGAGGCGGGCACCATTCGGATGAACTCCGCCGATGGCGAGGCGGAGATGTACGAGCAAGCGATGGAGCTGTTGGATGCTCACGGGTACGAACACTACGAGGTCTCGAACTACGCCCTGCCGGGGTTCCGCTGCCGGCACAACGGCAATTACTGGTCGCACGAAAATTACCTCGGGTTCGGCCCGTCCGCCCATTCGTTCTGGAAGGAGAGCGATAGAACGAGCGGCCGGCGGTGGTGGAACGTGGCGGATCTCTCGACATACGTGGATCGGCTGAAAAATGGCGTTCTGCCGGTCGAATCCGAGGAGCAGATCGGGCCGACGGAGATGGTCCACGAGCGCATCTTTCTGGGCCTCCGCAGCAGCGGCGTGGACCTCGCGAGACTCAGGCAGGACTTCGGCTACGACCTCGAGACCCTCCAGGGGAACATGGTGCAGCGGCTACTCAGCGAGGGGATGGTGCTCTTAGAGGGAGATTTTCTTCGCCTGACATCGAAAGGGTATCTACTCTGCGACGAGATCTGCGGCAAACTCCTTCTGTAAGAGCGACCCCCGCTTTTCTTAGATCGATGTACCACTGGTTCGCCTTCACACCCCCCGCATTATTGACGATGACCTTCCCCTGCGCGTCCACGAGGCGCGCGCCGCCCGCCACCATGAAGGCCAGCCACTGATCCTGCCCGCCGACGCCGCCCCGCAGGCCGAAGCCGTACTGGTTCTTGGCGGGGTCCGTGAGCTTCTTGGCGGCCGCCAGGAAGTCGTCGAACGTCGCCGGGGGCCTGAGGCCCGCTTCGGCGAACCAGTCCTTGCGATAGTACAGGTAGAACGTGATGAACTGGTGCGGCATCATGTAGACGGGGCCGGCTTCCGTGATCTTCCCCGTGTTCCAGAGGTTCTCGATCACATCGGCCCGCCCCGGCCACTTGGCGATGTAGCTCGGCAACGGCTCCAGGGCGTTCAGCTTCACGAATTCGCCGAGCCACCAGTCCTTGAACCGGCCGGCATCTGGCCCGGAGCCGGCAGCCAAGGCCGTCACCAGTTTATCGTGGTACTCGCTGAGGGGGACAAGCTGGTACTCGACCCTGATCGTCGGGTGGGTCGCATTGAACTCCTTGACCAACTGGTCGAACATCGGCTCGGTCGGATCGTCGAGTCACAGCCAGTACCGGACAACGGCGGGGGCCTGGGCGTGCAGCGACTCCATCGCGCCCCCCACCAGCAGCACCAGGCCAAGGGCGAGGACACATACGAGCAGCGGTTGAAGCCGGCGCAGCCGCGTCCTCATGCCACCTCCTGATTCTGGCTCACCCAGTCCATGAAAGAGGCAAGACCGACCGAGCAACGAGCAATATCAGGGACGGCCCGTCGCCGCGAAGCGTACCCACATAGAACATCACACAGCGTTTCGACATGTGTCAACAGAGAACCCACCGGCCCTCGCAGACCCTGTGTAAGGCGGGCGCTCCGGGGGGAGCGCCGCATAGAGCCCTTGGAACGAAGCCGGGATCGGCCCGTTGCCTCGCGCCGTCTCGCGGATTGTCCAGATCTCCGCCCCGAAAACCGGACCTCGCTTGGCCAGTTTCCAATTGCGGGTCTATCGCATGGGGCATTGTGGCATTCTTGGGACAGCTGTGCAATGACCGTTGCGGGGATGGGGCGTCTCGGTTATAGTCGATTGAAAGGGCCGATCGAGCTTCTTGAGTCATTCGGCTCAAAGTGCTCCATCGTGAGGTTGAGAAGGCAGATTGACATGCTTCCAATACAGAATCTTGGGCAGAGGGTGTCGCTCCTTCTCACTCATGGGGCGGTGCGGCGCACCATTGCCATGATGAGTCAGCGGATTCCCGGTTTGTCTGGCACAGGAGAGACCGGATGAGGCTGGGGGCCAAACTCACCCTGTGGGTGCTGATCCCGCTTCTCCTCGTGCTGATGACCTTTACGTTCGTCACCCTTCAGCGGGAGCGCGAAGTACACCAGCGGGAAGTGCGGGAAGAGGCGGAGCGCATCGCCAATACCCTGGCCATCTCGGTGACCGATGCCCTCCGGCGCCGGAGCCCGGCCGACATTAATCGCATCGCCGAGGAATCGGCCCTGGAGAAGAGTCGGTTCGGCCTGGCGGTCTACGATTCCGAGGGGCGTCCGATCCTGACCTGGGGACTGGCCTGGGGGACAGGCGCCATTGGCCCTCGGGAGCTGGCCAGCCTCTCCAGCATCCCCCGCGGCGTGGGCGTGGTCGAGCAGGAAGGCGGCACGACGGTTCGGAGCCACCTCGTAACTCTGTCGTCCGGGGGCGAATTGCTGGGCGGCCTGAAGGTCTCGGTGAGCCTGCAGGAGGCGCAGGAGGTCCTTGACCGCGAGCGCAACTACTTCCTGGGGATGCTGGGGGTCGTGTGCGTTGTCATGATCGCGTTGGTTTCCCTCACGATCCGCCGCACGGTGAGCCTGCCACTCCATGGGCTCATGGGGCGGATCGCCGCCTTGGGGCGCGGGGAAGCGCCGGAGGATGTCACGATCCCGGGGAAGGACGAGGTGGCCCAACTGGCGCGGGAGTTCAACCTCCTGGCGCAACACCTGGACGAGGCGCGCCGTCGGCTCCTACAAGAGAGCGAGTACGCGCGCAACGTGATCCAGAACATCACCGATGGGATCATCGGGGTGGACAGCGGGCTTCACATCCGGACCTGGAACCGGGCGATGGTCGAGCGGTACGGGATCGCGGAGTCCGAGGTGCTGGGCCGACACCTGTTCGAGGCCTTTCCCACCCTGGAACGGGAAGGGTTACGCGAGGAGCTGGAGCGGCTCCTCGGCGGCGAGCGTCGGACGTTCAGCCTCCGCAACTTTGAGCACGAGACGTTCCGCCGCGGCCGCGTGGTGCTGAACATCCGGGGCAGCGCCCTGCGGGGCTCGACCGATCAGGTGGAGGGCGCGGTCCTGGGCATCGAGGACGTGACCGACCGGGTCTCCCTGGAGCGGGAGGTGCAGCAGGCGGAGAAGCTGGCGGTGGTCGGCCAGCTCGCCGCCGGGATCGCCCACCAGATCGGCACGCCGCTCAACGTCATCTCGGGTTCCGCCGAGTACCTGATGATGGAATGGGGGACGGACCGGCCCCGTCCCCAAGAACTCGAGATCATCGTCGCGCAGACGGACCGCATCACCAAGCTCATCGAGCAATTGCTGAATTTCGCCCGTCCGGCCCGCATGGCACTGCAGCCGCTCCGGCTGAACGATCTGATGCGGGACGTCCTGGGCCTGACCGAGCACCAGATCGCCAAGGGGCGGATCGCCATCAAGACGGACTTCCAGCCCGACCTTCCGGCGATCACCGGCGACGAGAACCAGCTGGAGCAGGCGTTCCTCAATATCGTGGTCAACGCCTGGCACGCCATGCCAATTGGTGGGACGCTCACCATCCGGACCCGGAGCGCGCCCACGGCGGACCGGCCGGGCCGCGCCAGCCGGGCCGCGCCAGCCAGCGTGGACGTGATCATCGCCGATACCGGGATCGGGATCCCGGCCGAACACCTCCCCCGGATCTTCGACCCCTTCTTCAGCACCAAGGGGGTGGGGAAGGGGACGGGGCTTGGCCTGGCCATCACCCGCCGGATCGTCGAGGACCATCACGGGATTATCGAGGTAGCCAGCGAGGTGGGGCGCGGCACCACGTTCACCATTCACCTGCCTGCGGAGGGGGTTCACGCATGACGATGATGGAGCGCGTTCTGATCGTGGACGACGAAGAGCAGATGCGGGAGCTCCTCGCCAAGGTCCTGGAGAAAAACGGCTACCAGGTCATGACGGCCGGCGACGGGGGCCAGGCCCTCACCCTGCTGGAGAAAGAGCCGATGGACCTGGTGGTGACGGATGTCCGCATGCCGGGGCTGGATGGGATGGAGGCGCTCAAGGCCATCAAGGAGCTGAATCCGGAGATCGTGGTCATCATCATGACAGCCTTCGGTTCCATCGACCAGGCGGTGCAAGCGGTCAAGGAGGGTGCCTACGATTACATCAACAAGCCGTTCAAGATCGACGAGATGCTCCTGACCATCAAGAAGGCCCTGGAGGAACGGCGCCTGCGGCACGAGGTGACCGCCCTGCGACACGAGCTGCACACCCGCTACCACTTTGAGAATCTGATCGGGAAGAGCCGGGCCATGCAGGAGGTGTTCAGCCTGATCGAGCAGGTGGCCAGCAGCCGGAGTACGATGATGATCTACGGCAAGAGCGGGACGGGCAAAGAGCTGGTGGCCCGGGCGATTCACTACAACAGCCTGCGGGCGAACAAGGCCTTCGTCCCCGTCAACTGCGCCGCCATCCCCTCGGAGCTGCTGGAGTCGGAGCTCTTCGGCCACGAGAAGGGGTCTTTCACCGGAGCCATCGCCACCAAGGTGGGGAAGTTCGAGCTGGCCACCGGGGGGAGCCTGTTCCTGGACGAGGTGGGCTCCATGCGCCTGGATCTCCAGGCGAAGATCCTCCGCGCCCTCCAGGAGCGGGAGATCGAGCGGGTGGGGGGCACCCGGACCATCAAGATCGACGTCCGGGTCATCGCCGCCACCAACCGGGACCTCAAGAAGGCCGTGGAGGAGGGGACCTTCCGGGAGGATCTGTACTACCGCCTGAACGTGGTCCCGATCACGCTGCCGGACCTCAAAGACCGACAGGAGGACATCCCCCTCCTGGCGAATCACTTCGTCCAAAAGTTCGCGCAGGAGTCGAACCCCAGCCTCCGCGAGATCTCGAAAGAGGCCATGGGGATCCTCCTCAGCTATCCCTGGCCCGGCAACGTTCGGGAGCTGGAGAACGTGATCGAGCGGGCCGTGACATTGGGCCGCGGTCCGGCTATCCTCCCCTCGGACCTGCCGCCGCATCTGGCGGGGGGCGCCGGTCCGGTGGAGCGGGCCTTGGTCCAAGAGGCGAGCCTGGAGGATCTGGAGCGGGACTACATCGGGGCGGTCCTGCGCCGCACCAAGGGGCACCAGATCCGGGCAGCTGCCATCTTGGGGATCGACCGACGGACCCTCTATCGCAAGATCCGGCGGTACGGGATCAAGCTGACCCAGGAATGAAGCGCCACTTGCACCTGGAACACCCAGCGGGCACCCGAATGCGGAGTGAGGAATAGCGAACGCGAGATCCGCCGAGCTTGGCAACCCGAAGTCATCAGGCTGGGAATCGTGGCGCGCGCTCTCTTCTGTGATGGGTGCGGTGTGGAGATCACCTGGACGCCGGTCCTGCTCGAAGGGCGACATTATTGTTGTGTCCTCTGCGCCAGAGGGGGCGACTGCGGATGCGGGTACGCAGTCGAGGACGAGGAGGACAATGGGCCCACGATCACCGAGTCCTAGTACTGATCCGAGAAAAACCTTGAACCGCCATGACGCCAAGATCGCCAAGGAAGCGGTGGAATTCAAGGACCGGTGCACGCCAGAATTCCTGAAGGCACTGGCGCCGGCACCCGGTATCGGGGCCTTTAGCCGCTATTCCCCGCAGGCGGCGGATCGTCAGCACGCCGCTCTCATCAAGGTGGCCAGCCTTGCCCACGGCCGCGTGCTGGTGGCGCACCGCGGCCGCCACCTCGTCGCCTACCTCACGTTTCACCCGCCGGAGGATGAAAGCCGCTGGGCGTCCCTCCCGCACGGCAAGATCTTAGAGCTTGGCGGGATCGAGGTCGCCCGCAGCTTTCGAGGCATGGGTTTGGCCAGGCGGCTTATGGATCAGGCCTTCGCCTCGCCCGACTTCGACGACGTCATCGTGTACGCCCAGGCATTGACGTGGTGCTGGGACCTGGAAGGGACCGGCATGAGTATGGCGGATTACCGTGAGATGATGCTTCGGCTCTTCGGCGCCTACGGGTTCGAGTCCTATGCCACTGATGAGCCCAACATCCGATACCATCGGGCGAGCATCCTGCTGGCGCGCCATGGACCCAAGACGCCGCCAGCCTTGGCGGAAGAGTTCCAGGCGCTGCTCATCAAGGGGGGTGAGGGGTGACCGGTGGCCCGTGGGACTTGTTTTCCTTCACGTCGTCTGCGGCGACGCCGTGGTGAGTCTCGCGAAGGCACACGTCTCGCTGAACCCCGTGGACACGGCCTACGAGGATTCGACAGAGGACGTCCACAAGCAGTATACGCAGGGCGTGGCCCCGAAGGGGGGAAGGAGGTGGCGATCGAAATTCTGACCGCAGGAGGTTGACACTCCCCAGGGCGGAACCGAGATTATGGACAGCCGGCCGGTGGACCACGGTGAAGGTCCGAAGGTCATAGTCATAAGAGAGGGGCCGGGGTAGGCCGCGCCGGTCGCTCAGGCTAAGGGATCTTGCGCCTCAGTGACATCCGCAGAGGACTGCACTGAGGCGTCCGTGTTTCCAGGGGCCCTTTTCAGTTCACCGGAATCCGCTGGGGACGGCGCACCGGATGCCCGAGGCTTCATCCCGGGGACGATCGAGAGTCAGGATCGCGGATCCCGTTCAGCGAAATGATGGCACGTTCCTTGATGAGGTAAGTCTCTGAAAGGGCCGTCTGCCCGGAATTCAGACGGAAACTCACATGATGCTAGAGGTTCAACCCACGGTCTGGGAAAGAGACGAGTCAGTCCACGACCACTGTCCATTCCTGAAGCCGGCCCTGGCAGACTGGCTCTGGCCGGTCGAGGGACTATGTCGCGCCCGCGTGGATGGCCGCCTGATGGTTCCACCCGTCCCGCACTATCTGCACCTTTGTACCACAAGAGATCACCAGCTGTGCGAGGTGTTCCGCGCCCGATTCCGCCCGCCAGATCAAGCTGCCGCCTGAGAGGCACTCTCGCTCGTCTGACTCCAATTCGGACAGTTCATTGGGCCTAAACCAACAAGCCGCATCAGGCGGGACCTGCCCGCGTCAGGAGACTAACCCCCGGGAAGGTCCTGCGCGGCTTCGAGGCGTCGGGATCGAAAGCGACTAGACCGGTACGCTCCGCGGGTCAATCTGCTCATCACGCTTGACGTTAATCACGCAACACGTTATGATGCGCCTGTGATCAAAACGTTCAAGTGCGCCGACACGGAAGCTCTCTCGAAAGGCCGGCGGGTCAAGCGGTTCGCGCGCATCGAGTCGGTCGCGCGCCGCAAGCTGCGGCAGTTGCAGATCGCGGGCCGGCTCGAAGACCTCCGTGTTCCGCCGGGCAACCGGCTGGAAGCACTCAAGGACGACCGTGCCGGGCAGCACAGTATCCGTGTGAACGATCGGTTCTGCGTGTGCTTCCGCTGGACGGCTGCGGGCGCGGAGGATGTCGAGATCGTGGACTCTCATTAGGGGAGAAAGACCATGCGTAAGCTCAAGCCCGTGACGCCCGGCGAGTTGCTGCGCGAAGAGTTCCTGGTGCCGATGGGGATCACACAGTATCGCCTCGCGAAGGAGATCGGCGTACCCGCCCAGCGGATCGGTGACATCGTGGCGGGCAAGCGCGCCATCACGGCGGACACCGACCTGCGCCTGTGCCGGTTCTTCGGCCTTTCCAGCGGCTATTGGCTGCGGGCGCAGGCGGCTTATGACACGGAGGTGGCGGAAGAAGCCCTCGCCAAGACCCTGGCCAAGATCAGGCCGTGGGCGGGATTGCCCACTCATGCGGGTTCTCGGGCCTAAGAGTTGCGTTCAGCCGAGGCCCCCGGGCGGGCGCGGCTGACGCCGGCCGTGTGTGCCAGGCATGGCACAGAACGAGCGAGGTGAAAGTCCTCGCGCCAGGTGATCGCGGAGCCGAAGGCTAGCCGATGACCCGCGTCGCTCCGCTCCGATCATGATGCGCGATCCGGGTGATCATGATGCAGCGATCCCGGTAATCATGATGAGTGAAATCCCCAATAGCTGCAGACCAGGCGTAGGAAGCCCGGATCGAGATCAGCCGGATCCGGGGCACTTCCTGGAGGTTCTGACCCAAGATGTGTGCCCATCGCCCGGGTGTGAAGCTCGTGGAGAAGGTGACGTTCAGCCAGTTGAGGAAGCCCTGTTCAGCCCACCGCTTGCCCACGCGCTTGATGCGGTTGGACACCTGACTGAAGGCCGACTCGATCGCACTGGGCGTGCGGGGGATGGCTTCCCCGGTCTGGCGCCACCAGCGGAGGAACGTGGTCACCGGCTCCATCAGATTCTGGATGGAGCTCCGGGCCTGGGGATAGCGTCCTGGGTTCAGCGCCGGCAAGAGCCCGTGGACGCCCTGCGCTGTTTTGGCGAGCATCGGTTCCACGGCCGGGCGATCCTCGGGGCGGAGGGGTTCCCGTTGCGCTCGGGTTCTGGCCAAAGCCGGGATGGCCTGACGCTGGGCCACCAGCGGGCCCTGCTCAGGCTTCTTGAACCCATCGGTGTAAAGGAGGGAGGGGAAGCGGCGTCTCCCATGCCACTGGCACCGCGGGTGCGCCATCCCCGGGTGGCGGAAGGACTCCTCGCTCCCCGGCCCGCCATCGGAGAAAAGGACATCCCGGTTCGCGTAGGCGAGCCGCGCTTCGAGGTCCGTCTGGATCGCTGCCCAGGACGGCGGCGACCCCGCCACGGACTCAGCCCTGCCGCGGTCGCGTCCCCCGCCGGGGCGTCGCCTCCCCCAAGCCTTGGGTCGGCGCCGCCTGTGGACCAGGGCCCGCGGCGCGGCGAAGCAGAGGCACGCCCCCGCCCGACAAGCCCCGCGACAGCGCTCGGCCCGGTCCCGACGGGCGGCCCGGGAAACCTCCCCCCGACCAGCCTGCCGGGACGTCGGGACGGGCGCTCAGGCTCCCCACGTCGCGCCCCTGTCAACGGCCGGCCATTGAGAGCCACCCAGGGTCGCCCCATGGTGAGCCAGCGAAGGACGTGGCCGGGTCCCTCGCAAGTGGGTTGTCCGGACCTTTACTCTGGTCGTGCCTCCTGCTTCGGTGACAGCTTACTGCGCCGCTGGGCCGCGAGCTGCTGCTTGGTCTGCTCGGCCCGGTAGCTGGCCCCCGTGATCTCCACGAAGTGGGCCCGGTGGGTCAGCCGATCCAAGGCGGCGGAGGCCAGGAGTGGCTCGCCGAAGATGTCCGGCCACTCGCTCACGGCCCGGTTGCTCGTGAGGACGATGGACGCGCGCTCGTACCGCTCGTGGATGATGTCGTAGAGGTCCTCGGGGCCGGGGGCCCGGAGGGCCTTCAGCCCGAAGTCATCCAGGACGAGCACGTCGGGCCGCAGGTACTTGGCCAGCCGGTGGGCGAGCGTGCCGTCGGCCCGGCCGCCGGCCAGGTGGGCCAGCAGCTTCCCCGTGGACACAAAGAGGACCTCGTACCCGCGGCGGCACGCCTCGTGCGCCAGGGCTTGCGACAGGTGGCTCTTGCCCACGCCGGTCGGGCCGTAGATCAACACGTTCTCGTGCCGCTCGACGAACTGGCAGGTGGCCAGATCGAAGACCTGGGCCTTGTTCAACTTCGGGTTGAAGCCGAAGTCGAAGCCCTCGAGCGTCTTGCCGGGATCGAAGGCCGCGCGGCGGAGGCGGAGCCGGAGAGTGGACTGGGCCCGCCGCTCCACCTCGTCCTGCAGGAGCAGGGTCAGGAACTCGACGAACGAGGCGCGGCTCTCGATCGCCTGGTGGTTGCGCACCTCCAGCGTCTCCAGGATCCCGGAGAGCCGGAGCGTGCGGAGCATGGGGGTGAGCTGGTGCGTCAGTTCCATGGCGGACCTCCCTCGCCACCGGGGTCGGGGAAGAAGTCGGTCCAGGGGCGCGCATGGCGCGGGGCGGGGAGGGCCGCGGGTCGCGGCGCCAGGTCGAGGAGCGGCTGCCGATCGAGGCCCGCGGCGAGGATGGTCTTCACCGTGGCATACCGGTACTCGCCGACCGCGAGCGCGCGGGCACAGGCCGCCTCGAGGCGGGCCGCGCCGTAGCGCTGCGCCAACCGGAGGATGCCCTGGGCGCTCCGCAGCCGATCGAGGGGCCGGTCGCCCAAGAGGGCGGCGATGAACGCGGCGCAGTGCGGGCCGATCTCGGCGGCCCGCTGCTGGCACCACACCGGCGTCTGCATCAGGAAGTGGACCTTGTCCGGGGGGAGGTGGTCGTGCAGGGTCCGCCGCTGGCCGGGCCGCGCCGCGAGGTGGGTCGCCACCAGGGCGTGGTCGGCGAAGCACTGGACCTGGGTCGCCGTCCCCCGCACCCAGAGCCGCCGGCCGATCAGCCGGTACGGGGCCGAGTAGTAGGCGGCGTTGAAGACCACGTGGCAGTCCGGGTGGAGTTTCGCCTGCTTCCAGGTCACCGGCTCCCACGGGGTCGCGGGTAACGAGAGGAGCGCGGCCCGCTCGACCGTCTCGAAGGCCACCAGGGGCTGTTGCTTGATCGTGCCGTGGAGGCGCATCCCGGCGGTCTCCACGCACCAGCGGAGGCCGTGCTGGTTCGCGTGGTGGAGGTCGCGGAAGGCCCGGCCGGCGAGGCAGTTGCGCTTCACGTAGTGGACGCCCCCCTGCTCGACCTTGCCCTTGTGCTCGGGGGTCCGCACCCGACAGGGCGCGATGAGGAAGCCGTAGTGCTCGGCGCACTCCCGGTAGACGCGCTGGACCTCCGGGTCGTAGAGGACCGCGTGGACGATGGCGGCCTTCAGATTATCGAGCACGACCCGGCGCGGCACCCCCTGGAACCACTCGAAGGCGGCGCGGTGGCAGCGGCACCAGGTGGCGACGGTCTGGTCGAAGACGAACTCGACGTACTGGTGGCGGCTGAACGACAGCGTCATCACGAAGGCCCAGGCCCGGCGGAGGCGCTCACCGTCGGGATCGAACATGAGGCCGGCCGACCCGAAGTCCACCTGGGCTTCCTCCCCCGGGACCGTCTCCACGCGGATCGTGGCTCGCGGCGTGGGCGGTTCCAACCGTCGCAGGAACCGTTTCACCGCGGAGTAGCTCCCCGTGAAGCCGTGCTGCTCGACGAGGAGTTGGAAGATCGCCTGGCCCTCCACGCCCTGCTGCCGCCACGCCACGACCTGCTCCCGGAACGGGGCCACGCTGGACTGGTCGGGCCCGGGCTGGGCACGCTCCGGCGGGTGGAGCAGCGTGGCCAGCGTGGCCGGGTCGGGCAGTTCGCCGGTGAGCAGCCCGTGCTGCCGCGCCCAGCGGTGGTAGCTGGCCACCGTGTTCCGGCTCAGCTCGAGCTCGCGGGCGATCCGGCGGGCCGGCTCCCCGACGCGGAGCCGGCGGAGCACTTCGCGTACATCGGTCACCTCGCACCTCCGTGCAGCCATCGGGCACCTCCGGGTTGGGGTTCCCGGAGAGCAATCCCCGATGTGGCTGCGAAGCGCAAGGGACCCGGCCGCCACCCCGTTGGGGTGGCTCACTATGGGCGACCTTGCTGGCTCAGTTTGGGCGACCCTGGGTGGCTCAGTATCCCCGACCCCGGTGGCTCAGTATAGGGTGACCGCTGACAGCCCCCCCACCCGACCATTTTCGCGGGCGATTTTCCTATTAAATCCTGCATCGAGCGTTCGGTGATCGCCCATGGTACCCATGCCGCTCCGCAGTTCCAGCCACGGCAGCGCCGGGAGCGGGGAGCCACGGCCCGAGCTTTCGGGGGGCACGCCGGCCGCGCGGTCAACGAATTTAAAGAGTTAGCGCAGTGGCCAGATCCATGGCACCCGCACTGAACCGCCCGGGCGAGGCTCCCGGCGACCACGCAGACCCGGACCGCGCGGGGAGCACACCCCCCAGTACACCCCCCAGTACACCCCCTAGCACAGGGGATGAACCATGAATAGCCGTATCAAAAATTTGGTGACAGCCATCTCCGGAGGGGTGTAGGCTCCCGCCCGATGGCCACCCACCCTGTCCAGGTCGCCTTCCCGATTGTCCTGACCGCCGCCGAGCGCGCCACCCTGGAGCGCTGGGCTCGGGGGCGCCGGATTCCGCGGCGAGTGGTCCGCCGGGCCCGGATCGTCCTCCAGGCGACGAGACCTACGTGGGGGGCCACCGGCGGAACCGGCGCCGGGCGGTGCGGACCCGGGGCGCGAAACGGGGCCGCGGCACGCCCAAGACCCCGGTAAGCGCCGCCTGGTGGTCAAGGGCGGCTTCGGCGCGACCGGCTTCCCCTGTACGTCGGCAAGTACGTCTGGCGCTACAACCACCGGCAGCTTCCGGTGGCAACGCAGGTCCAGCGGCTGTTGCACTGTTTGGAGCTCCATAAGCGCTCTGGCGCAGGTGGCTAGAGTGCGACTAAACCTTTGCCCAAAGGCGCCTCTTGCCTTGGCCCCGCCAAGGCATGATGGGGGATGTCACAATCACCTGGTTTTGCCCCACGCGGGTAGAATACGCAGAGTCCTCGGTCCAACCGCAAATTGCCCTTGACTTGAACATTGAATCGAGATAGGGAAAGTTAATCAATCCCGTTTTGTCCGTCAGGGCTCAGGAGGGGTAGGTGTGCCCCTGAATCAGGCCCTCGTGCAGTGTGCGGATGCGGTCGCAGGCCAATCTTACGGATGGCGGGGGTGGTTGTGCATCCGGTTCTTTGACGCTGACTGCGCGGAATGTGCGGGCCTTGAAATCTAAAGCGAGGTGCGATCATGAGTACCATTACATTCGGAAACAAGACATACCAAGTGGATGCAGAGGACTTTCTCTCGGATTTCAATCAGTGGGACGAAAACTTCGCGCGAGGGATGGCTCCCAAGGTTGGGATAATCAGCGGGCTGTCGGAGGATCAGTGGAAAATCATCCACTTCATCCGCGACAGCTTCAAGAGAACCGGCAAGTGCCCGTTGGTCTACGAGACTTGCCGAACGAACCGGCTCCACATACAAGAGCTGAAGAAGTTCTTCCCGGCGGGATACCTTCGAGGGGTCTGCAAACTCGCCGGGGTCACATACAAGGAAGGCTACTTAGATCAATCCTGGGTGGAGGACCTCGCAGAGCGTGCCACAGCGGGCGATCAGGTTGAAAAAACTTACGAGATCAACGTGCGTGGATTCTTGGTCAATCCTTACCAATGGGACAAGAAGTTCGCCCTCTTCAAAGCTCACGAAATGAAGATGCCAAAGCTAACCGACAAGCACTGGCAAATCATTTACTTCCTTCGCGAGAGCTTCGAGAAGAACAACCTTGTGCCCACGGTCTATGACGCATGTGAGGCCAACAACATTGACATAGAGGATCTTGAGAAGCTATTTCCGGACGGGTATCATCGAGGCCTGGTTAAGATTGCTGGGCTGAGAGTGAGATGAACTGGAAACCGGGACAGGCTACGCTGTCCCCGTTGGGTGATTTGGTAGAGAGCTTGACTGCACAGAATGCCCGTCTTACGAAATAACACCGCGACCGCGTGCTGAGTTCGTCGTGATGCCAGACCAGTGGAAGCAACGCTCTCGACCTGGCCACTTTTCAGATCATCAGTGATCATGGCCAATGGGTCCTCCTGTTCCGGTTCTCGCCGGGGAGAGCACAGCCTCGGCGCTCCCCAGGGACCTCTCAGCCAGCGTAAGTGAGTCTGCCTCGCGGGGTTCCGGGGAGGAGGGCCCTGCTCCCCTAGCGGGTTGCTGAAAAACTCGTTTGACTGATAGGCGAAAGCTCTACAAACGTCGATCAGCCGCGAAACACATCATGGGGAAGGAAAACGGGTCGATTGTCGATCCTGAGCCTCCACAGGCCATCTGGGAGCTATTCGATGATTCGCCTCGGGGGTACCTGGAGACCAAATCGATGACCCCCGAAAATAGTTTTTCCGCAACCTGCTAGAGGGGCCCAGGAGCTGGCCTGCGAGAAAAACTGCGGGTGATGCGGAATGCCTCTCGACACGGCGCGGATCTGGCCTATAGTGACAGCGTGGCTGGCGCACGGGCGGCCACAGGCGTCCACCTGGAGGAGCGGCACACTCTCGGCAACCCCTCGACTCCCCCGCAGCGGCGGCCCGCTCTCGACCGCGAGAGGATTCTCGACGGTCCTCCGGGCGCTTCCCCCCGTACGCGTCCGCGGTGTGGTGCGTCCATCGCCCCGCGTTGACCACGTCCACGCCGCCGCTGGCCATCTCTTCGCCGCTGGAAACTGGTCACTTCCAACCTGGCGCTTCCAGCCTGGAGCGGTTAGCCTTAATCCGCGATCGCGCACGACGGATGAGAGAGATCCGAGGGACCCTCAGGGCCCGGCTGGCATCAGGACGAAAGCTCCCGTAAGCCCGGGGCCTGCACTTCACCTGGGACTGGATGCGGTGAAGATCCTCAATGAGAACAAGCTCCGGGCGGCGATCCCCCTCGTGAATGCTCTTCCAAACCCGCAACCTTGTGTACCAGCCATTGGGCACTTACGAATGCCCCGCAGGGCCAACTCGCACCAGTTCGTCGCCTATCCGGGGGCCCCGATAGGCGACGCTATCCAGGGTTCCGGACTATCACCGGGTGGCGTGAGGACGATAGGCCCAAGTGCTTGTGAATGGTGGAGATCCGCTGTCGCGATCCCCACGTCCACCCGGCATAGGTTTCTCCAATCACAGCTGGTTCAAAAACGCCAGCAACGTGTCCTCCGCCCGATAGCGGCCCGGCCCTGCCGCTGGAGCCAGCGGCTGAGCTCGGCGACTACCCGCAGTTGCATCCGCGCAGACTCACAGGCGTACCCTTGGTCCTGGAGCTGGGTCGCCAAGGCATCGATGTGCTCTCCCAGCGGCCCCTCATGCAGACGCCGAATGGTGCGGGGATCGTGAAAGAAGTGATGGACCATGGCTCCTCCTTTTGAAAGGGGCTCTCGGGAGGAGACACCAGACTATGCCGGGCGTGCAACCCCGAAGTGGGCCGTGGATGCGATCATCATCGCTTCACCCGGTGATAGTCCGGGACCCTGGATAGCGGCGCTTCCGTTGCGAGTCGGGAAGGGACCTTGGCCAGGGTGGGATCGTCACCCAAACTCGGGCTTTAGCGGGGAGCCGCAGATAAAGGCAGCCCATGTATTTCTAGCCCCCCGTGTTCCCGTGTTACTGCACGGGGAGGCCTTTGCCCTTGACACCCGGTGCGCCCCTCGATACGCTCGCGATTGAGCCTCCCGGTAACAATCCGCATTTCGCGACAGCTGGCCTCAGGGTCCTGAGCGGCCAGCGGGGTAGCGCATAGGCCGAGAGTTCGATGGCCAGCCTCCGATCGTAGCGGTGGCCTCCAGGGCGTAAGGGGGTTACAACAGGGCGCGCGGTCGATTCTAAGCTGGTCACCAAGGAGGGCTGCGATGGCAATTATCGCCGTTTCCCGAGGGACATTCAGCGGTGGCGAGGCCCTGGCCAGGCATTTGGCCGAGCGGTTGGGATATCAGTGGATCAGCCGGGAGGTGATCCTCCAGGCGGCATGGGGGTATGGGGTCCCCGCAGAGGACCGCACAGCGGCAATGGAGAAGCCGCCCTGGCTCTGGGAGCACCTACTCGGCGAACGCGCCGCCTACCTCACGTTCATGCGTGCGGCCCTGTGCGAGCATGCCCGCGGGGGCCAGGTCGTTTATCACGGCCACCTCGGGCATCTCCTGCTGCCAGGCATCTCCCACGTCATTGGCGTTCGGGTGATCGCAGATATGGAGTTCCGCATCAAGGCGGTCATGCAGCAGCAGAACCTCATGCGCCCGGACGCGATCACCTACATTGAGAAGATGGATAGGGAGCGGCGGCAGTGGACCCGGCTCCTGTATGACGTCGAATGGGATGACCCCTCCCTGTACCACGTCGTCCTGAACCTGGGCTGCATGCGCCTGGCCACCGCGTGCGAGATGGTGGCCCACATGACCGAGCAGGAAGAGTTCAAGCCGACCCCCGAATCGGTGAAGGCTCTGGAGGATCTCACTCTTCACAGCCGGGTCTCGGTTGCGCTGGTCAAGGATTTCCGCACGAGGGCCGCCGACCTGAGGGTCATAGCCGATGACGGAATCGTTACCATCAGCGGCAGGACCCAGTTGCCGGCAGTCGCGGATCTCGCCCCCTCGGTGGTTCGCCAGGTGGACGGCGTGAAGGAGGTTCATTCTGAGGTAGTGTTGGTTCCTATTCCCCCGGCAAATTAGCCCCACCTGACCCAAAAACTCAACTTATTTTTGGACCAGTTTCAGGGGGCAGGTCATCTGTGGGGCCCGCATATCAGGACGTTCAAGGAACCAGTATCTCCCCGGGTGTTTTCCCCATGAGGGTTGGGACCGGGGGAGGGAATCGAACCCTCATTGGTCCCTCGGGCGGGCAATTCATGCCACGACTATACAGATCGGCCCGAGGTCACGGAGGCTATCGTGTGGGCCGAGCAGTGGCCAGGAGCTCGGTAGTCGAGGGAAAGTGGGTCAAGGACTCGCAACACTTCCCGCCGGAACTCCGGGACTTCCGGGTCGTCGTCGAGGCCAACTTGCACCAGATGCACGATTCTGTTGCGAGTGCCGAAAGGCCTTCGCCAAGGCGTCCGCCGCCCGGGCCTTGTCCTTCTTGGTGACCTTCGCGTAGATCGTGGTGGTCTTGATGCTGGCGTGGCCGAGCTGCTCCTGGACGATTTCCAGGTCGTAGCCGCTGGCCCGATACAGGTGAGTCGCATTAGGTATGGCGACATGTGTGCGTGGCGTACCGGGGATCCAAGACCACGGCCGCCATGAGGCCCTTGACTACCCGCCAGACCCCATTGTGGGTAAGCGGTCCCCGCTGGCCCGTGAACACCGGGGCGTCGTTTGAGCCATCCTCCCCCTGACCCTTCTTCCACCCCAGGAAGGCCTTCAGGTGGGCTTTCAGTTCCTGGGGGAAAGACCTCCCGTTGCTTCCCCCCTTGCCCTGCCGGACCAGCAGGGCGGCCTGGCCGTATCCTAAGAGGCAATCCGCGACTCGAAGTGAGGCGATCTCGGGGGCCCGGAGGCCAGAAGAGAGCAGGGTATCCAGCAGGGCGCATGATCGAACGGCCGTCACGGCGCCCGTCTCGGTGGCTTGGAGAGCTCGGGCTTCGGCGTGGCGCTGCAGCGAACCAGTTCCTCGGCGGTGAGGTAGCGAATCTGCCGCTGGACGGGCGACATAGCTGCACCTCCTTGGGGACGGGACCCAATCAGTGGCCAGTCAGAAGATCGGTCAGAGACACCTTCAGCGCCTTCGCCAGCTTGTTCAGCGTCACAAGGCTGGGGAGCCGACCGGCCTTCTCGATCTTCCAGATCGTCGTCCAGTGCAGTCCCGCCTTCCTCGCCAGTCTGCGAAGCGAGAGGCCTTGTTCCTGGCGAATTCGGCGAAGGTTCCTCATGTCCATGAATGTATGAAAGGGGACTTACATTCGCAAATCTCACGGCGGCGGGTGGCGAGGGATTTCTGCCCAAATTTCTGACCGGAGGTGGTCAGAGAACGCAGGGATGCTGCGGAGTCACGCGGCGGAGAGAGATGGAGGGTAAGTGAGCGTTGCCGTTAGGAAAAGGTTGTTTTTCCGAGGGCAGCGTGACGTGCGAGACTACGGCCCTCGTGGACCTAACACATTGCAGTTGCGTGGGGGTTGCGTCGCCGTGCATTGACGTGCTATGTTTTGCCTACCGTCTCCCTCTAAGGCCGCGTCGTGATTCCCGTTTCTTTCAAGATGAAGATCGCCACCATTCAGCGAGACTTTGTGGCTCAGGTGTTGGCTACGTTGCCACAGTGGTATTCACCCTCTGGCGTCTTTGGCCGCCATCAACATGGCGTCTTAGATCGTGGAGCGCCTGATATGGATAGACTTTTCAGGGAGATTGGCCTCCGCAACTTATCGCCAGCAGGACCGCGCCAGGATTCGGCGCCTTGGTATCAGAATTGCCAGGAGTGGGGGAGTGATTTATTCGGTAGTCTGGGGAGTGATTGAGTCTTGTTTGTGGCATCCGTGGCGGGCTGATGCGCCGCTTCCCGTCGAGACGCGATCCCGACGAGTTGTGGCGTGCCTCTGCGCTGGCGCGCAGGGAAGGGAGGTTCCCCCGTGCTGAACGCCCCAGCCGAAACGCCCAAACGCACTGAGGACCCACAGGGGGATCGTCCTCTTGCTCTTGAATGGAGCTGACCATGGCCCTTGAAGCTGATGCCCTGGAGTATCGTCGCCGACATCGTGGTCTCATCGGAGTGGAAAGCAAGGTCCCGGTCAAGGACCGGCCGACGCTCAGCTTGGTCTACACGCCTGGTGTGGCCGAGCCCTGCATGGAGATCTACCGGGATGCGAAGAATTCCTTTGAATATACCTGCCGGGGCAACACGGTTGCCCTGATCACCGACGGCTCGGCCATCTTCGGCTTGGGGAACGTCGGGCCCGAGGCCGCGCTCCCGGTGATGGAGGGGAAATCGGTTATCTTCAAGACGTTCGCCGGTATCGACGCCCTGCCCATGTGTCTGAAGGCCGAGGGCCTCAATGAGATGATTCAGGCGGTGACGATGCTGGCGCCCACGTTCGGCGCGTTCTGCCTGGAGGACATCGTCTCGCCCCGATGCTTCTCACTGGAGGATCATCTCCAGCGAGCGGTGAACGTCCCGGTCTTCCACAACCACGCTCACGGGGCTGCCGTCATGGTTCTGGCGGGCCTCACCAACGCCCTTCCGCTGGTCGGGAAGCGGTTGGAGGACGCGCGGATCGTCATTAACGGCGCAGGGTCGGCGGGCCTGGGGGTCGCGCGGCTGCTTCTGGCCGCGGGGGCGCGCAAGCTCATGGTGTGCGACCGGGCTGGCGTCCTGCACAGGTATCGGGCCTCCCACATGGATTGGGTGAAGTCGGAGATCGCCCGCCAGACCAATTCTGACAACGCCACCGGAACCCTGGCCGACGTGCTGAAGGGTGCGGATGTCTTCGTCGGGCTCTCGGCGGCGAACGTGCTGAGCGCGAAGATGGTGGCCAGCATGGCCCCCGACTCCATCGTCTTCGCCCTGGCGGTCCCGACGCCCGAGATTGAGCCGAATGAGGCCAAGCGGGCCGGTGCGAAGATCGTGGCGACCGGCCGGTCGGATTTCCCCAATCAAATGGACATCGCCCAGGTGTTCCCCGGCGTGCTGCGCGGACTGCTGGACGTCCAGGCGCGGAACGTCACGACGCCGATGCTCCTGGAGGCGGCGAGGGCGCTGGCGAATCTCGTGCCCGAGGGGGATCGCAATCCAGAGCGCATTCTTCCGCCCCTCTTCGATTTCCACGTGGCGCCAACCATCGCGGCCGCGGTGGCCACGGTCGCCATGGCCACCGGCGAGGCCCGCAAGCAGGTGGAGCCGAAGGAGATCGTGGATCGGACCCTGCACTTCATCTACGAAAAGAGCTTCCCTGTCGAGCCTCGGGCACCCGGCAAGGCCCTCACCATGAAGGAGGAAGCCCTGGATCTTCATCGTCGCTTCCGCGGCAAGCTTCAGGTCGTGAGCAAGGTGCCCATCCGCGATGCCCACATCATGAGCCTGCTCTACCTGCCGCCGGGTGCGGCCATTCCCGCCCAGGCGATTTTGGAGGATCCCAGCAAGGTGTTCGAGCTCACAGCCAAGGGCAACCTGGTGGCTATAGTCTCCGACGGCAGCGCGGTCCTCGGCCTGGGGAACATCGGCGCGCGGGCGGCCATGCCGGTCATGGAAGGGAAGGCGGTGCTGTTCAAGACGTTCGGCGGCGTGGAGGCCTTCCCGATCTGCATCGCGACCCAGGATCAGGATGAGATCGTCGAGGTGACCAAGGCCATCACGCCGGTCTTCGGCGGGGTCAACCTGGAGGACATCTCCGCGCCCCGGTGCTTCTACATCGAGGACCGGCTGAAGCGGGAGACCGACATTCCGATCTTCCACGACGACCAGCACGGCACCGCGGTCGTCGTGACGGCGGCCCTCATCAACGCCCTCAAGCTCACGGGCCGCAGCTTCGGGGCCACTCGGGCCCTCATCAACGGGACCGGGGCCGCCGGCATCGCCGTGGCCAAGACGCTCCTCGGGATGGGGATCGGGGACATCATCCTCTGCGATACCAAGGGGGCGATTTACGAGGGCCGATCGGAAGGAATGAACTGGGCCAAGGAAGAGATCGCCCGCGTCACCAATAAGGAAAAGGTGAAGGGGAAGTTAGCCGAGGCGCTCAAGGGGGTGGACGTGTTCATCGGCCTGTCCGGCGCCAAGCTTGTCACCGCGGACATGGTCCGGACGATGGCCCCCAATTCCATCGTGTGCGCCATGGCGAACCCGGTGCCAGAAATCCTGCCGGACGAGGCCAGGGCCGGGGGCGCCGCCATCGTGGCCACGGGCCGATCCGACTTCGAGAACCAGGTGAACAATTCCCTGGGCTTCCCGGGGATCTTCCGGGGGGCCCTGGATGTGCGGGCCCGGGACATCAATCAGGCCATGAAGGAGGCGGCGGCAGAGGCCATGGCCTCCCTGATTACCGAAAAGGAGCTGTGCCCCGGCTATATCATCCCCACCATGCTCGACTTCCGGGTGCCCGTGGCGGTGGCCAAGGCGGTTGCCACGGCCGCCATGAAGACCGGCGTGGCCCGGGTGCACGTGGATCCGGAGGTCGTGGCGGAGAACGCGCGCGCGTTCATCTACGAGGGCAAGCTGGGGCTGGTGGCCTGAGGAGCGGCAGTCGGGCAAGTTGGCGACTTGGCGATCAGGGGTTCCGGGTTGCCCCGTTGCCTGATTGCCATGCCGGGAGGAGGGGGCGATGAAAGCGACGGACATCATCCAGCGGGATCACAACATCCTCCGCAGGGCCCTGGTCTCCCTGGATCGGGCCCTGCTGATGCAGACACCCCACTGGGCCATCGTGACCAAGAACGTGGCAAACTATCTGGATATCGGGCTGCGCGAATATCTGAATTCGGAGGAGAGCTGGTTATTCCGCCCGCTGGCCGAGACGGGGCCAGATGCCGCCGGGGTGATCACCGAGCTGGAGCGGGAGCACCGCGACCTGGAGGCCCGGCTGGCGGAGCTGAAGGCCCTCAGCCGTCTTCCCGTCCCGGAGGACGTCGCGCCGCTGATCCGGGAGAAGGGCGTTGCCCTCGTAAAGGAATTCCTCCACCACATGTTCCTAGAAGAGGAGCTGGCCTTCTCCCTGGCCGAACAGCGGCTGGGCCCGGCCCATCTGGAGAAAGTCGCCGAGCACATCTTCCTGCTCAAGGAGGCCGAGAAGGGACTCGAAGAGCCAGCCGCGATCGACTGAGCGAATCCACAGAAGGACCCTTCGCACTGTGGGCGGCAGGTCGGGGATGAGGGTCGTCACCTCCCGCGCAATGTTCCCATCTGGCTTCCGCCGTATGGGTCAGAGAGATCCCAAGGGGTGTGATCACCAAGAGACAGGGCACGAAGAGTACGCAGATCGTCCAGTGGTTCCCCCGAACCTTCGATCATGACACCTCACGCTGGGCATTCCTCCGGTTCACGCCGCGTTTTCGATCGAGGGGTTGTTGCTCATTCAGTACGACGGGAGCGGCCCCGTCCCCCATCCATCACATGGCCGACTAGGCGGAGCTGAAAAGAGAGTGAAGGCTCGGAGTCATCCTGTTCCCGAGAGAAATCCTCATCTGGGCCGGGACCTGGCCTTTCTCTTGGAAGGCCTTGGGACTGTCATGAGGTGATCCGCTCTTCATCTCTTCATCGGAGGGGCATGCCTTGTCTGGCCGAGGCGTTGAGGAAACCGAATCGCCTTGACTTTGCTGCCAGGCCCTCTATATGCTCTGCTGGGGGGTGACCGGTGAAGTGCAGGGTAGGGTTCTCTGACGACGCGCGGTCCGTCGGAGGCAGGCCGCAGGAGGAAGGAGGAGGATCATGATGCAGCATCGCGGAAAGTTCGTCGGGCTCGTGGTCATGGTGTCCCTTGTGATATTGGGGCTCACTCTCGGCGGGATGTGGCGTCCGGCCTCGGCCCAGCAGCCCATCACGATCTCGATCATCGACAACGGCGGGGACCTCGCCTCGACCGGGGTGATCATGGAGAACTACCAGAAGGCCTTCCCCAACAAGGTGAAGGAAATCAAGATCCAGCGAGCACCTGCCCCGGAGACGCCCGCCAAGATCAAGGCGCAGCAGGACGCGGGGCGGGCGGACATCAACCTGGTCCTCACCGGACAGGACGCCGCCTCCGTCCTCGCCGCGCACCAACAACTCATCAAGCTCTTCCCCACCTATGACAAAATGTTCCCGAAGGACGAGCTGAAGGAAGAGGCGAAGATCCTACAGGACGAGGGGGGAGGCTACCTCATCCCGACCGTGGTGAGCGATGGCGGGCCGGTGTTCATCTACAATCCGGCGAAGGTGCAGAAGCCCCCGAAGACCGCCAACGAGCTGCTGGCGTGGGCCAAGGCGAACCCCAAGCGGTTCCTTTACGCCCGCCCGGCCAACAGCGGCCCCGGGCGATCCATCATGTGCGGGATGCCGTTCATCCTGGGCGACAAGAACCCCATGGACCCGGAAAAGGGCTGGGACAAGACCTGGGCCTACCTCAAGGAGTTGGGGAAGTATACGGAATACTACCCGACGGGGACCCTCTTCACCCTCAGGGAGTTTGCCCAAGAGTCGCGGTGGCTGATCGCCGGCATTGAGGAGTGGGACCTGAAGCCCCGGGCCGAGGGCGTGATCCCGCCGGAAGCCAAGATCACCGTCCTGGACAATACCACTTTCATTATCGACGGCCACTACTGGGGCATCCCCAAGGGCGTGCCTCAGAACGAGGTTGAGGTCCTCCTGGACCTCATGAAGTTCATGCGCCGGGTGGACCAGCAGGAACTGACCTGGAAGGCCTTCATCGGTCCATCCATCAAGGCGGCGACCCTCGACAAGGCGCCGGCGGACATCCGGGACTACGTGAAGCAGTACTGGCGGCCCGAGTATGACCAGGTCGGCCCCGGCAAGAAGTATAAGTTTGCGACGCAGCTCCCCTTCAAGGAGATGACGTACGCGCTGGACCGCTGGGACCGTGAGATCGGCGCGCAGCAGATCAAGCAGTAGTAGGGCCTAGCGGATACTCACGGAGGGGGAGGGTCCTGATCCAGGGTCCTCCCCCTCCTTCCAGAGCGACGGGAGAACATGAACGAGACGATTGACTCGCTACGATTCCGGATCACCAAGCGGTTCGGCGCGAAGACGGTTCTCCAAGACTTTGCCCTGGAGGTCCGAGGCAAGCAGTTCATCACTTGCCTGGGGCCGAGCGGCTGCGGCAAGTCCACGGCCCTGAACATCATCGCCGGCCTGCTCCCCGCGACCGACGGTGAGGTCTGGATCGACGGGGCGCGCATCGACCACCTGCCGCCCGAGAAGCGGGGATTCGGGATGGTCTTCCAGAACTACGCGCTCTTCCCCCACATGACGGTTTTTGCCAACATCGCCTTCGGGCTGCAACTGCAACACCGGCCGGCCGCAGAAATCCGCGAGCGCGTGCGTGAGATGCTGGACCTCGTCCAGCTTCCCGGCTTCGAGGATCGGTACCCCGGCCAGCTCTCCGGCGGCCAGCAGCAGCGGATCGCCATCGCGCGCGCCTTGGTCCTGCATCCGCGCCTCCTGCTCCTGGACGAGCCGCTCTCGAACCTCGACGCCAAGCTGCGGATCGAGATGCGAGCCGAGATCAAGCACCTCCACTCCAACCTGGGCCTCACCTCGATCTACGTGACTCACGACCAAGTGGAGGCCCTCTCCCTCTCCGACTGGGTGGTGGTGATGCGGGATGGTGTTCTGATGCAGGCGGGCACGCCCCAGGACATTCACGACCAGCCCAGGAACGTCTTCGTCGCCGATTTCATGGGGTTCCGGAACTTCTTCCCTGCGGAGGTTGCGACGGCCGGACCCGAGGGTGAAGTGGAGGCGGCGGCAAACGGCATGCGAATCCGCGGCAAGACGCGCCACAGCCTGGCTCCGGGGGCCGCCGCCGTGGCGGCCATCCGCCCGGACGACGTGGTCGTGGGGGAAGCCGCCAGCGGGCCGAATGTCTTTCGTGGAAAGGTGCACATCGTGGAATACCTCGGGCGGGAGCACGAGGTGATCCTGACCTTGGAGTCTGGCGCGCGCCTCTGGGTGCACACGGAGGCTCGCCTCACCCCAGGCGAGTTCGTGCCAGTCGTGTTCCCCCCCGAGAGGGTGATCTTCCTCCCATCCGAGGGCCCGGGAGGCATCGCATGAGACCGCGCCGGACCGGCGAACCGAGCGAGCTGGACCTGATGGCGATGGCCTGCCTGGCCCCCTCGCTCCTCTATGTCCTGGTCATGTTCGTCTACCCGTTCCTCTACGGAATCTACCTGAGCCTCCGCCCGCTCAAGGTGCCCGGTTTCAGCCTTGCGAACTATTTCGCCTTCTTCACTGACGAGTACGAGTACAAGACTGTGAGCATTACCTTCCGCCTCGCCGTCCCCAACACCATCGTGGTCGTGGCCTGCAGCCTGCTCCTCGCCTACAACATGCGCCGGGGGATCTGGTTGGAGCGGACCATCACCACGATCCTGGTCCTCCCCATATCGCTCGGCGTGATCCTGTTGGGCCAGGGGATCCTGGGCTTCTACGGGGGGAGGGGGTGGTTCAACCAGCTGCTCGTGGGCCTGGGCCTCTTGGAGGAGCCGCTGGTTCTCACCCACAATTTCATCGGGGTGATGCTCTCGCTGTTCATGCAGCAGTTCCCCTTCTGCTTCCTCATGCTGCTGGGCTACATCTCGGGCATCGACCCCAGCATCGAGAACTCGGCGCGGATGCTGGGCGCGGGCCCCTGGACCGTGTTCCGGCGGGTCATGCTGCCTTTGATCGCCCCCGGGCTGGCCATCGCCTTCGCCCTGGTCTTCGTCATGAGCTTCGCCACGTTCCCCTCGGCCATGCTGCTGGGTCAGCCGTCTGGCGCCACCCGGACGATGGCCATCGCCGCCTATGCGCAGGCCTTCGAGCAGTTCGACATGTCCTACGCGTCGGCCATCGCGGTGCTGATGGGGCTGTTCCAACTGGCCGGCCTCCTCGTCATCCTCCTTCTGCGCAGGCGCATGGTCATGGCGGCTACCATGGGGGTCGGGAAGCGGTAACGGAGAATAAGGATGCGCGGCCGAATGTGGGGACTGGCGCTCTATCTCTTTGTCCTCGGGTTCATCCTGAACCTGCTGGGAATCGTGTTCTACGTCACGGTCAGCGCGTTCGCGAAGCGGTGGTTCGGAACCCCCCTGCCCAGAGCCTTCACGACTGAGTGGTTCGGCTACGCCTGGAAGGAGTTCGGCCTCGCCCGCATCCTCGGCGTGACCATCTTCGTGGCCCTGACCGTGGTGTGCCTAGCCCTGCTCCTCGGCTTCCCCGCGGCCTACATTCTCGCCCGGCGGAACTTTCGGGCCAAGCCGGTCCTCATGCTGCTCTACTTCCTCCCGCTCCTCATCCCCCAGATGACCTACGGCATCCCGCTCGCCACCACCATGCTCCGGTACGGGATCGGCGGCACGGTGACGGGGGTGATCTTGGCCGTCCTAGTGCCTATGGTCCCGCTGGCGGTCTTCATCCTGATGCCTTTCTTCGAGCAGATCAGCATCAATCTCGAGTGGGGCGCGGCAATGATGGGCGCGAATCGCTTTCAGACCTTCCGCCGAATCCTCCTGCCGCTCACGCTGCCCGGGCTCCTCACAGCCGGGATCCTCATCCTCGTGAACACGGTCTCGAACTTTGAGCTGACGTTCCTGGTGGGGGGGGCAGGCTCCCAGACCCTGGTGGTCGCCCTCTTCTACAATATCTTCGCTGGCGGAGTCCGCCCCGTCTATTCCGTGGATGCCATGGCCCTGATGTACATGACGATGGTCATGATCCTCCTGCTCATCGCCCTGCGCTTCGTGCGTCCCACGCAGATGGTTTTCCGCCTCGACCAGCCGCGGCAGTAGAGGGGACGGCCGCGCGCTTTGATCCTGCGACGACCCGGACCTCCCTCCCGTCCCCCGCGGGGGCTGGTTCCTACGGGGAGGCGGATATCCTTGCGCGCCCAACTATTCCCGGTGGCTCCGGGGTGATATGATATGCTTTGCTGGAAAGCAGGGCGGCGACACGCTGGAGCGCGAGGCAGGATCGGTGCAACCAGTCATACTCCGGATCAAGGAGGCGGTGGAGATCGCCACTCCCCCGGCGTCGGTGTACGCCTTGGTGAGCGATCCGGTGGCCAAGGCGCGACTGAATCCGTTCACACAAGCTATCCGCATCGAGCGAGAGGATCCCGGGCCGCTCCGCGAGGGGAGCGTCACATTTTTTCGGATCCAGAAAGGAACCCGGATCTTCGAATACCGCATGCGCTGCATTCGTCATGAGCCCGGCCGACTGATAGAAAGTCAGGCCGAACTTCCCACGCTGTTCACGGTCCGTGTGGAGGTGGAGCCGCTTCCGGGAGGCAGCCGCCTGAAGCAAACCGAGGAATGCGAGGCGACCCCTTACATGCTGAAAGGGCTCCTCGTCACCCGCCGGGCAGAGCACGCGTGGAGGCTCATGAAGACCCTTTATTTCTTTCTCCCGGAGCTGGCGCATGAAACCTTTGCCGTGATCTTCCGGGAGCGGGTAGATTCGCTGCGGGTGAAGATGGAACGGGAGCTTGGGGGGTGGCTCTTGGCGATCAAGCACCACCTAGAATCCCGAACTGGCTGACACCGGTCGTCCCAGCGGCGGTTGGAGGGCTCGACCGCGCATGGAGCAGCCGAACCGCCACAGGGCCATGGTGCCGAACGTCCTTGGGGCTGTCCAATGTCACTCCGCCTGAAAGCGATCGTGGGGATCGGAGCTATCCTGCTCATTGTGATCCTGGCTTATGCAATTATGGCTTCGGCGCACCAGCAGAAGTTTCTGCGGCAAATGGCCAGACATGAGGCAGACCTGATCGCTGGCGTGGCAGAGCGGGGGCTGATGCGAGCTATGGAGCGGGGGGAGACGGACGTCGTGCAGGCAATCCTCAGACGGATGGGAGAGCATCCGGTTCTAACCCGGATACGAATTGTGGATTCTCAGGGAGATATCCTCAGGTCAAACAGATCAAACGAAGTAGGGCAGAAGCTGCCACCGGGGGAAGGACCCGTCGCAGGGAAGGCGCCGGAGCCATTCTGGGACTTCCGGGAGCGGACCGTCAGTGTCTTTCGGCCCATCCCGAATGACCCCACGTGTGCCAGGTGTCATTCCGACCGACGACCGATCCTCGGTTTCCTGAATGTCGTGGTCTCTTTCCCGGCCGTTGATTCGGATGTTGCTCAGCATTGGACGCTCATGATCCTCACGGCCGTTTTCTCTCTCGTGGCTGCCGGCACACTGATCGGCGTATTCTTCGCGTTGGTCATGGGTCGGCGGATTGATGCGCTCTCCCGAACCATGCGCCGGGTGGAGGCGGGCGATCTAACGGCCCACGTCCCGGAAGAAGGGCCAGACGAGCTGGGGAGGCTGGCGAGGAGCTTCAACAGCATGGTGGCACGGCTGGCCGATGCCCGCCGGCAGCTCGAGGATCGCCACCTGGGAGCGATTCGACGGGCGGAGCACATGGCCTCTCTAGGGAAAATGGCAGCCGGGATCGCCCATGAGATCAACAACCCCCTGGCCGGAATGCAGAATTGCATCCGCACCCTCCTCAAGGGAGTGAAGGATGAAGCGCAGCGGCGTGAGTATCTGACCATGCTGCGGGAAGGATTGGGCCGCATCGGCCGAACCGTGGGACAGCTTCTCAACTTCGCTCGCGAGGCCGAGCCGCAGTTGACCCGGGTCGATCTCCCGCCCCTCCTGCGGCGGTGCCTGGCCCCGCTGGAGCACGAACTGGCGGCGCAGCGGATCTCCTTCTCCATTGCCACGGAGCACCGGGTTCCCACTCTTCTGGCGGATCCCGATCAGCTCGAACAGGTTTTCCTCAATCTTCTGATGAACGCGGTGGATGCCATGCCAGAGGGTGGAAAAATCCTGGTCTCGATCAATCCTTGGGCGCGAGAAACGGGCCCCTTCGTCGAGGTCCACATCACCGACACGGGCGTGGGAATTCCTCCCGAGCATTTGTCCCGCATCTTTGATCCCTTTTTCACCACCAAGGACGTTGGCAAGGGAACTGGCCTGGGGCTTTCGGTGAGCTACGGGGTCGTGCGGGCTCACGGTGGGTTCATTGAAGTCAAGAGCAAGGTCGGGAAGGGCAGCACCTTCACCGTGGCCCTCCCGATCAAGAGGGAAGGAGAAAGCGATGCGTCCTCGGATCCTCTTGGTGGAAGACGAGCCGATCCTCCGGGTGACGCTCGCGAATGACTTGGCCGAAGAGGGATATGAGGTCATTCGCGCCGCAGACGGGGCGGAGGGGCTACGCCTTATCCGGACGCAGGGCTTTGACGCCGCGCTCCTGGACCTGAAGCTCCCCAAGTTCGATGGATTGATCCTCCTTCAGAGCTATAAGACCGCAAATCCCGATGGGATCGCCATCATGATGACCGGGTTTGGCACTGTCCAGTCGGCCGTGGCGGCCATGAAGGCGGGTGCCACCGATTATCTGCTAAAACCATTTCCCCAGGAGGACCTCCTCACGCTTTTGCGCGGCCTGCTGGCCCAGCGGGGACATACGAAGAGTGCAATGGAGACGCCGCCCGGCCCCCGACGGTTCGGGGATCTCATCTACGTCAGCGAGAAGATGGCTCGCATCTGTGACCTCATTGCCAGCGTGGCGCGGAGCGAGGCCACCGTCCTAATCCAAGGGGAGACCGGGACGGGGAAAGAATTGGTGGCCCGGGCCATCCACCAGCATAGTGGGCGAGAAGAGCACCACCTCATCTCCGTGGCCTGCGCTGCGATCCCTGAGACCCTCCTGGAGGCCGAGCTGTTTGGCCACGAAAAGGGGGCCTTCACTGGCGCTATCCGCGAGCGGAAGGGACGATTCGAGCTGGCGCATCGGGGCACGCTCTTCCTCGACGAGGTGACCGATCTCGGGCCGGCCGTCCAGGCCAAGCTCCTTCGAGTTCTTCAGGAAATGGAGTTCGAGCGCATCGGCGGGACCCAAACCATCAAGGTGGATGTCCGTGTAATATCTGCCACCCGGAAGCGATTGGAAGATGAGGTCCTGGCGGGACGCCTGCGGGAAGATCTGTTTTACCGTCTCAAGGTGATCCCGGTCACACTGCCGCCGCTCCGGGAGCGAAAAGAAGACATCCTTCCGCTGGCCGACCATTTCATGGAGAAATATGCCCGCCCACTCGGGAAAGATATCCGCGGGATCACCCCGGAGGCCCGCCGCCACCTCTTAGCCTATCACTGGCCCGGGAATGTCCGGGAGCTGGAGGCCAGCATCCAGCGGGCGGTCACTCTGACCAAAAACCCGATCCTCACAGCGGACGACATCTCGGCGGAGGGCCTGCCCCCGCCTAGCGAGCAAGTCAGCGTCACTGGCCAGTCCCTCACCGATGCCGTCCGGGAAACCGAACGGCGCTATCTCCAAGAGGTCCTTCAAAGCGTGGGAGGCCAGCGCAAGCGCGCCGCAGAGATCCTCGGGATCAGCCGGAAGACCCTCTGGAAAAAGCTGAAGCTGCTCGGACTGGAGTGAAGTAGCACAAGGGGCCCTGATGTTCGGTTCGTAGCGGGGCCGCAGACGGGTGGAGGGGACTTACTCCCTCAGCGATGCTGCACCAGGCAAGCCACCTGGAAGACAAGGACCAGTCGATGCCCGTGATGTGGTCTAGCTCATGGAAATCGTCGAGCCCGAGTGGGAGACCCCAACGCTTGGCCATGAGATTCCGTCACACGATGCCTCACGGGGCAAACAACCTCTGTTCGGCGACGACATGCGGGTTGCGGTTCACCGCAACCCCGCTCCGACCGCATGGGACAGATGCGAGATCGGTTGACGTGCTGCCCGATCCACGGGTTTGGCCCTCATTGCGAGCGCGCGGTGGATTTGAACGTCAAGGCCATGGGAGACGTCAAGCTGGACCGTCTCAGGGTCTGACAAGAGTGACCGAGAGGACAGGCAGATCATTCAACACGAATTATAGGCCCCCGTCCGATAGGTTCAAGGAGTTTTGGTGCGATTGTCTGTCGTCCCGATCATCTGTTGACGATTTCAACAGTCGCCTTGATGCGGTGATATCGTCTGCCGGCAACTTCTGTTCAGGCGCCTGGAGTCGCAGCGCTGCCGCGGGCGAGACCAGCGCACCACGTCCTTACTCTCGTGCCCCGGGGACCCGCCCTCTGCCGCCCCTATCCCCTGCCGGGACAGGCCGGCCGCCCGGACAATGTCGGCCCAAAAAATAACCCTTTCAATGGTCCCGCGAAGCGTGTAGATTACGACGCCTGAGATTCGGGGGACTGATGTTCCGCACAGAGGAAGGAGGGGGGACATGGAAAGCATCCAGAACGCACGCGGACTCAGTTTGGACATGCTGAAGAAGTTCGGGACCAAGTGGGCGGTGCTCGCCGCCATGAGGCTGGACATGGCGAGCCGCGGCATCCGGATCGGGAGTGAGGCGGACGAGCAGCTCAAGCTGGCGCGGGTCCAGATCTTGTCCGGCTGCTTCTCGCCGTGCGATGTCGGCTGCTCGCTCTCGAAGCTAGAGAGCCATCTCATCTCCTCCATCGGCTCTTCCGGCTCTTCCCTTGGCGAAGAGTACCTTCGGCCGTGGTCCGAGCTTTTGGCCCAGGCCATGCGGGGAGAGATTGACCCCAACCGAGTCGCGGAGATCCCGGCCCTCAAGCCTGTGGAGATGGATTGTAAGTTCCTGGCCTGCCGCTGCGCTGAGCTGCCCGGCTACAAGGTTTCGGCATAGGGCGGCAGAAGCCTGTCCTTATTCTCCCCGAACGGGTCCTCGGCTTCAGGAGGTGGCGCCACGAATGCGCCTTCCACCCGGAGCCGGGGGGCTCCCTGCGGTGTCCGGTCCGGCCTGCCCTTCCCCGCGGCTCAACTCCTCGCACAGGTGTAGCAGGGTGCTCATCCGCTCGTCCGGCGTGCCCCTCTCGAGTCAAACGGGCGGGCGCGGTGAGGCTCGGATGTCCTGTCGCAAGGAGCTGTGGACTAGGCCGGGCTGGGGCCTGGCGAGGGTGAAGGGCGATGCCCCTTCTCTCGACGGCGCCGTTCCTCGAGGTACGCATACCACTGCGCCATTCCCTGGCCCGTTCGCGCCGACACTTCCAGGATGGTGGCCTCGGGGGCGACGCGGCGGATGTTCCGGACGGCCGTGTCCCGGTCGAACCCGACCGGCCCGGCGATGTCCATCTTGTTCACCACGACCACCTGGGCGGTCCGGAACATGACGGGGTACTTGAGCGGCTTGTCTTCGCCCTCGGTGACCGAGAGGAGGACCACGCGCACGTCCTCTCCCAGGTCGTACGAGGCGGGACAGACCAGGTTGCCCACGTTCTCGATGACGAGGACGTCCAGGGAGTCGAGAGGCATCTTCTCCATCGCGCGGGCCACCATCTCGGCCTCGAGGTGGCAGACGTTTCCCGTGGTGATCTGCACCGTCGGCACCCCCCGCGCGCGCAGCCGCTTGGCATCGTTGTCCGTCTCGAGGTCTCCCGCGATCACGCCGACCCGCAGGCGATCCCCGAGGTCCGCCACCGTCCGCTCGATGAAGGCGGTCTTCCCCGAGCCGGGCGAGGAGAGCACGTTCAGGACGAGGAGGCCCTTGGCCTTGAAGTATCCCCGGTTCCGCTCGGCCAGCCGATCGTTCTTGGCCAGGATGGCCTGGCGGACGGAGACGGTGCGCCGGTCGCCTTCGGAAGGGTCATCGTGTGGATGCGGGTGGGTATGGGGATGGTCGTGGTCGTGCGGGTGGGCATGCTCATGGCCGTGAGGGTGCGAATGGCCGGGCTCTGGCCCGTCAATGTGAACCTCGCCGACGATACCGCATCCGCAGTCCTTGCACACGATCAGGATACCTCCAGAGAAGCCAGTTCGAGTTCCCGCCCTTGGCGCACCTCGCCGCCGGGGGTGTGACACCGGGGGCACTCGCAGAAGAGGTCATCCGGCTGAAACTCGCGCCGGCACGTCCGGCAGTAGCAGACGATCGGGACGCGCTCCACCTGAAGCGTCGCCCCTTCCGCGATGGTCCCCTGACTCAGCACGTCAAAGGCGAATTCCAGGGCCTCCGCGACCACCCCGGACAGCGGGCCGACGCGCATCGTCAGTTGGTGGATATGCTGGGCCCCCTCGTCGGCCGCCCGCTTCAGGGCGATCCCCAGCGCGCTCTCCATCACGCCGACTTCGTGCATGCCGCCCCCGGCCGCCTTAACCGTGATCCGAGAAAACCCTTGAACCGCCATGATCACCCAGCGCAAGCGTTGGGTACCTGGCCCGCCAGGGGCATGATGTTCCGACCTCTCCACCGAGGAACGCGAAATCGCGTTCCTGAGGCGTTCAGAAGTCTTGTTCGTTCCCCCAATAGGCTATTTTGATCTTGGCGTTCCGGACACCCAGCGCTTGCGCTGGGTGTCCTTGGCGGTTGGAATTTTCGGATTGGGGCTAGAATCACCCTGCGACGGCATGGCAGCGTGCACTTAGGCACGCCTTGCTCTCTCCAGGCTTCAAGTCATATAGAACTTTCCCTCATGCTCCGGGACGGCCAGCTGGTGGTCTGTACGCAAGGGTCCTACGGGCCCTGGACCCGGAACGACGGGTGCCTGATGGTGAGCACCGGGCACGGCGCCATCCGCACGACCTTCTCGGCCACGCTCCCCATTAGCACGTGGGCCAGGCCAGTGCGGCCATGGGTGGCCATTACGATGACGTCGATGGCGTGCTTCGTGGCGTAATGGACGATCTCGTGATAGTCCATGCCCACCCGGACCTCGCGGTGGAAGATCAACCCGCGAGCCTTGGCCCCCTCTACCTGCTGATCCATGCAGGCGGCCGCCTCCGCGACGAGGGACTGGACCATCTTCTCGGGGTGGAACTTCATCGCAAACGGCTCCGTCAGCCGCTGGGGCGGCGCGACCACGTGGAGCAGGTGAACCTCGGCGCTGAACCTCTGGGCGAAGGTCAGTGCATAGGGCCAGGCGCACGCTGCGGGGCCCGAAAGGTCGGTAGGGAACAGGATCCGTCGAATCGATAGCATGGCGCCTGCTTCGCCTGGTGTCTGCCAGGCTGCGTGAGACCTGCAAACCTCCATCTGTCCGGCCAGGGCCGTGGGAATGGCCAGGATCTGCTCTGCGAGGTGGAGGGGCTGGCAGCCTCAGCTAGATTGCGTTTGAATCTAGAACGCATCCCGCAGCCGCTTCGCGGCCGCCTCAGGCGGGATGGAGTTGACGGCGAGGCCCCCGACGGTTTCGCGGTCTGGGCCACACGGCACGATTTCAATGTGCCAGTGGTAGTCTTCGGGGAGGGTCCGCCACTCGGTATCCTCCAGCCTGCATATATAGGACGTCATAAGTAATACAGCATAATTCTGTTGAATTCTCGTCGTCCCTCGCGTATTTTAGGCTTGAGGAGGGACACGAGATGAGACGTTTGGAGATCACCGATCGCGAGATGATGCAAATCGCCTTGCAGAACGAAATCCTCCGGTCCGAAGAGGCACGGTATGATCACCGGCTCCACGGAGTGTTGCTCGTCTCTCACGGCATGTCCTGTTATGAAGTCGGCGGGGTGTTCGGACATGATCCGACCACCATTCAGCGATGGGTCCGGAGTTTCGAGACGAGAGGGTTCAGCGGCTTGCAGGACCAGGAGCGACCGGGGCGTCCGCAGCGGCTGACGCCCGAGCAGTTGCCGCGCGTGAATCGGGCTCTTCGGACCTCGCCGCGCGCGTTCGGATACGCCCAGAACCTCTGGGATGGGAAGCTGTTGTCGCACCACCTCGCCCAGGCCGAGCAGGTGGTGTTGGGCGTGCGCCAGTGTCAACGGTTGTTTCATCACCTGGAGTTCCGGCTGCGAAAACCGCGGCCGGTCATTGCCCGGGCGAATCCGGAGGCGCAGCAGGCTTTTAAAAAAACGCCGCCGGCTGGCCCGAAGAGACGACGTGGATCTGTGGAGTCTGGATGAATGCCACTTCCAGCAGCATGGATCCCGAGCCACCATGTGGGTGCCCCCAGAGGATAAGGATCCCATTCTCCTGCTGGCGCCGACCCGCAAGTCGGCGGCCTTATTCGGTGCGGTCAACGTCAGCACGGGGAAACTGGTGACTCAATTTGACCCGAAGTTCAATGCCGTGACGTTTCAAGGCTTCCTTGGCCGGCTGCTCCGACACCGACGTAGGGCACGGGAGATGGTGATCCTCCTCGACAATGCGAAGTACCACCACGCGGTCGTGCTCCAACCGTTCCTCCGGCACCACCGCCACGAGCTGGCCTTGGAGTTTCTCCCGGCCTATAGTCCCGAATTGAACCCGATCGAGCGGGTCTGGAAGCTGACCCGAAGGCTCTGCACGCACAATACCTATTTTGAAAGGCTTGAAGCTCTAGTCGATGCGGTGGCCAAACAGCATATGATCTGGAATGCTCCCAATGATACATTGCGGAAATTGTGCTGTATTATTTAAGACGCCGTGTATAGCTTCGTTCGGCGCCGTGTGAAGGGTGAATTCCAAGGGAACCCCTGACTGGACGGCGTGGAGCCGCCGGAACATTCCCTGGAGGGTGCGAGCCAGTTCCGCTATCTCCGGGGGGGAGATCCTTTCGAAGCGATGGCGGTGGGACTGGGGCACCACCCAGGTCTCGAATGGGCGGCGGGAGCCGTACGGTGTGTAGACAAGGAAGCGCGGGGTCTGTTCGATCACGCGGATGCCATCTCGGCTTTCCTGCTGGAGGATATCGCAGTAAAGACAGCGTTGTTTGTGGGCGAAGTATTGTCCCGCGGTCGCCAGCTCTCGTTGGAGGTCATCGAAGAGGACCGGGGCCCCTAGGATCCGGGAGAAGGGGTGAGCGGTGTGGGCACCGGGCGTGGCTTCGCGCCGGACAATGAGGACGGCGCGAATCCGGCGATCCCGGTAAAGATCCTCGACCCGCTCCCGGTAGATGCGGAGGACGCGCTCGACATCTTCGCCGAGTAAGGTGTCCCACGAGGCGTCGTGGTTAGGGCTCTCGATTACTATCTCGCTGGCGCCCCGTGCCGACACTTTGTCGAAGATGCCGACTCCTTCCCGGAGAACGTCTCCCTCGATTTGTAAGAGGGGAGCGAAGTCCGGGATCACACGGACCAGCCAGTCCGAGCTGTTGGCTGGCTGGCCGTTGATACGGTACGCCACAATCTCCGGCGGGGTCTGTGCCTCGTGTCCAGGACACAAACGGCACGGGCCATCCCGGGTCAACCGGGGCGTGCCGTTGCGCACCAGCACCCATTGGCCGGAGGTCGCATCCCTCCGGAGTTCTGTACGTGCTCCAGTTACTCCCATCGGGTTCGCCCCAAATGCCTCCACGTCATCCATGGCCTGCCATGGTCACCGAACTCGGCGCTCAGGCTCATAACACGAGGCAGTGGGCCCTCAAAACGGACCAATTTTCGGTCGAGGTCTTTCGACTCCAACACGGATGCAGAGCGAGGCATCTCTAGCCTGCGGTATCGCTCGCAAGCGAACCTTGGACACGATCAACGTGGTTTGCACCGAGCGCCGGCGCGCCAAACGACAGCGGCCAGCGGGGGCGCTCACGTCCGGCATGGCTGAACGCTTCCGTACGGCTGGTTTTTCGGCGATGGGCATATCCACATGACTCAACCAGACACAACATCTTGATGCAGGAACCGCCCATTTGCCCTGAAGTCTATCATTTTTTGATTCAAGTCGTTAATGGCGGCTTTAAACTCATTGGTCGATATAGAGCGAATGAAGTCAGCTAGGCCGTGATATCCCTTACCAGTCTTTGGATCAAAAACCCTGTCCGGATAATCCATCCACTTTTTGAGTCTTTCATATTCTTTAAATTTCTTTGCAATTTCACTTAATATAGACGATAGCAGCAACAACGAATATTACTATAGGGGCCATTTCTAAAACAATAGTTCTATACATAGCGTCATAAGTAATGCCGCATAATTATCTTGCCATGTTCATGCCTTTCCTGTCATGATAGCGACAAGGAGGGCATGACCATGCGCAAATTGGCGATCGCCGATGCCGAGATCATGCAGTTCGCGTTGCAGCAAGAAATCTTCCGTTCCGAGGAAGCGCGCTATGACCATCGCCTGCACGGGGTCCTGTTGGTGACCCACGGCCTCAGTTGCTATGACGTGGCCGGCCTCCTCGGCCAGGACCCCCGGACCATCGAACGCTGGGTGCAGCGATTTGAAGCGCGGGGCTTCGCCGGGCTGCACGAGGGCGAACGGAGCGGCCGGCCCCGGCGGCTCGATGCGGCGCAGTGGGACGCGGTCAACCGGGAGCTGCGCCGGAACCCGCGGGACTTCGGCTACGCCCAGAATCTCTGGGACGGGAAGCTCCTCGCCCATCACCTGGCGCAGGTGCACGGCGTCCCCCTCGGGGTGCGCCAGTGCCAGCGCCTGTTCCGCCAGCTGGCCTTCCGGCTGCGGAAGCCGCGCCCGCTGATCGCGCACGCCGATCCGGCGGCGCAGGTGGCATATAAAAAAACTCCGCCGGCTCGCCCGCGCCGACGGCCTTGACCTCTGGAGCCTCGACGAATGCCATTTCCAGCAGCATGGCACCCGGTGTCGCATGTGGGTGCCCCCGGAAGACACCGATCCCGTGCTGTTCCACGCCCCGACCCGGAAGTCCGTGGCCCTCTTCGGCGCGGTCAACCTCCGCACCGGGCAGCTCGTGACCCAGCTCTGCCCGACGTTCGATGCGGTCACGTTCGGCGCCTTTCTCCGCGTCCTGCTGCGGCATCGCCGCCCGCAGCGGCGGCTCGTCCTGATGTTGGACAACGCGCGGTACCATCACGCCACGCTGGTGCGGCCGTTTCTGCGGGAGAAGCACCAGGTGCTCTCGTGTGCCTTCCTACCGCCCTACAGCCCGGAGTTGAACCCGATCGAACGCGTCTGGAAGCTCGCCCGAAAGCTGTGTACCCACAACCAATACTTTCCGCTGCTCACGGACCTGGTAGCCGCCGTCTCGGCTCAACTGAATCTGTGGAGAAAACCCAATCCACTGCTCGCCAGATTATGCGGCATTATTTAGGTCGTCATGTATATCAACGATTTTGATCATCTCCCAAGTTTTTGGCAGCTTGATAATTAACTCCGTCAATGCCGACAAGAGAATAACTCAACCCGTTATTTTCTGTATCATGCCTCACCTCCCGATTGAGATAAGGCATTTTAGCATCCTTGCGTCAGTAGATACAAGGGATGGCAGTAGGTTGCGTCAAGTGGATATGCCTATTCGGCGAATATCCTACTCCCTGGCTAGGGCGATCAGTGCTTGATCTCCAATAAGCGTCGGATCGTCATGAGGAGGATATTCGGCTCGATCGGTTTTCCCATGTAGCCTTCGGGAGGCCGGACTTCCCGGTAATACATCAGCTTCCGGAAGTCCACCGCACTGCTGATGATGAAGACCGGAATTCCCTGAGTCTGGGGATCCCGGCGGAGGGTCATGAATACCTCCACGCCGGAATTCTCCGGCATGGTGATGTTCAAAGTGATCAGGTCCGGTCTCTCCTGGCGGACCGCGGCCAGCGCCCCTCTTCCATCTCGAGCGCTGGAGACCAAGAAGCCCTGGTCGGCGAGGAAGATGGAGAGGTAGCGGACCACATCCGGTTCGTCGTCCACGACGAGAATCCGTCTGCCCTTGAGTTCTGCCGGGATCGGCCTCATCCCTCGCTTCGTCTTTTCCGCCGGAGTGACACAGGCATTCGCGACGATCTCGACCACGTTCTTGACTGGGATGTGAACCTTGTACCGATTGATCAGGTCAGTCAAGCCGTCCACGCAGTCGGGGCAGGCCGTGGCGACGACGGCAGCCCCACTTGCACGGATCTGGTCGGCCTTTATCTGGGCCACCGCGAGCCGGCGGGAGGCGTACTCGGCCATGGCCATCCCCCCTCCGCCTCCCGTGCAGCAGTAGTTGTCCACGCGGTTCGGGTACATCTCCCGGAATTCGAGGCAAGCGCGTGTGAGAAGGAAGCGAGGCTCCTCGGTGATTCCAGCGCTGCGAGACAGGTTGCAGGGATCATGGTAGGTCACCGAGTGGGGGTTCTTCGATGGATCAAGGAGAATGCGTCCCTGATGGACGTAATCCACCATCGTCTCCAGCAGCGATTCGATTTCAAAAGGCAGCGCCCTTGCCTTCGTCCAGTTGGGCGATTCCCACTTCATCGTCCGGTACCCGTGCCCGCAATCGGAGACCACCACCTTCTTCACCCCGAGCTTCCTGGCTTGGTCGAAGGCGAGCCTGGCCATGTGCGCGCCGAGGTCATTGTCCCCGGAGAACAAGCCGAAGTTGCTGTTGTCCCACCCTACGCTCGGCATAGTCCAGTCAGCACCGGCCAGGTGGAAGATCTTGAAAGCCGCGAGGAGGGTCATGGGGGTGTACTGCACCTCGCGGGGGTTGATCACGTAGACGATCTCCGCCCCCTCTTTGTCGATGGGGACCCGGAAGTCCAGGCCCAGGTCGGCCTGCGCCTCTTTCTCCAGCCACTCGATGGTCTCCAAGTAGTCCGCCTTGGAGATCCCCATCTGGTTCCCCACCTCTCGCTGGTCTCTCATCACCGAGAGGAGTCCTTCCGGCGCTATCCCGTGGGCAGTGAGCAGTCTACGGGCAGTACGAATAATCAGGGCATTGTCGATGCCGAACCGGCAGTTGATCGTGCATCGGCGGCACATCGTGCAGGAACCGAAGACGACGTCCTTCAGATCCTCCAGGTCCTGGTCGCTCGAGAGGGTGCCGCCGCCGACCCATTCCGGGACCAGCCTCCCCAGCCAGTCCGCGTGATACTTGTACAGCCGCCGGACCCGGTCCGCCTTAAAGACCGGGGTCATCTTGGGGTTGCCGGTGGCAAGGTAGTAGTGGCACGAGTCAGCGCACAGGCCGCAGTGGACGCAGGCGGCCAGGGCCAGCACGGCCTCCCGCGTCGCTATGGCCTTCTCGAAGGTCCCGACTGCCTTCTGGGCCTTCTCCGATCTGATCGGATGCATCATTGGCGTTCCCCGTTCGGAGACCTGCCGGCCTTTGGCAGTACCTTCCTGGGGTAGACGCCCCGGTGGCCGAAGTGCTTGCCCATGTAATAGCGGATGAAAGGCCAGTACGCGAAGTGCGATATCTTGCTGAAGGGCATGTAAATCATGATGAGCGTGGCAAGCAGGTAAAAGACCAGTAGCCCGACCTCGCTATCCTGGGAGATGGCCGAGATGCCCGCAAGCATCCAAAGTGTCAGCGTTGCCAGGCAGAAGTAGTCGTCCGGCGAGCTGATGGCTCGCATTTCCCGCCGCGTCAGGCGATTGGCCAGACGGATGATTCCGATTCCCGCGCCGGCCGTAAAAGTCCACTGCAGGGCAGAGACGACCCAGGGCTTTCGTAAGGCCTCGTGAGCTATAGGCAAGGTGAAAGCCATCCCGAGATTGAAGGCGATGACAATGTGGAGGCAGGCGAATTCGACGTAGGAGGACCAATCCTGCCGCTGGCTCTCCAGTTCCCAGGGAATGGCAAGCGTCAAGTACGCGTAGCGGATGCCCCGGACCTCATCACCGCGGGGAGGCGTGCTCTCGACGACGGGTGGCTGCTTCAGCAGTTGTCGGATCTTGATGAGGTAGGCCAAGACCATGAAGGCCAGCGCGCCGTAGAAGACCTTGTACACCAGCAGCGTGGTCACGGGACCAAGTCGGCTCCACTCCAGAGGACCCTGGTTCGCAAACGCTTGCATTGGTTCCTCCGACCAAGGTGCGGGCGCAGTGATGGCCTGGCGCCCGCACCTCCGGCGCGAACCCGGTATCATCCGGGGAGGCGACCTACTTCTTGGTCTCCCCGGTGGCGAACCCGTGGAGTTTCACTTCCACTTTCTCCTCCAGGCTGTCGTAGTACTCCTTGAGGATGGCGATGACCTCGGGTTTGGAGAACTCCGCGGGCACGGGCTTGCCCTCGCTCATCAGCTTGCGCAGCAAGGTGCCGGAGAGCAGGAGCCTGGCCCCACCCTTATAGGCGCCGTTCTCATCGATGACGGCTTTGCTCTCGTGCGGGCATGTCTTCATGGAGGCCATGGCACCGCACTCATAGCAGTAGAATGTCCAGTCCAGGGGCAGGGGTTGCAGCACCAGGGACCCCTGGGGGATCTCGTGGAAGATCTTCTGCGCGTCGAAGGGCCCGTAGTAGTCTCCCACACCGGCGTGATCCCGGCCGACGATGAGGTGGCTGCACCCGTAGTTCTGGCGGAACACCGCGTGCAACAGGGCCTCGCGCGGGCCCGCATAGCGCATCTCCATGGGGTAGCCGCCCTGGATCACCCGTTCCTTGCGGAAGTACTTGTTCACGAGGGCCTCAATGGCCTTCACCCGGACCTCGGCGGGGATATCGCCGGCCTTGAGCTTCCCGACCAACTGATGAATATAGACGCCGTCGCATACCTCGATGGCGATCCAGGCAAGATAGGCGTGGGAACCGTGCATGGGGTTGCGAAGCTGCAACGCCGCCACGGTGCTCCAACCGCGCGACTCGAACGACTTCCTCGCCTCGGCGGGTCGCTGGTAAATGCTCTTGAACATCTCCGGGTAGTAGGACTCCGAGAGCACCTTCACGGGGCCCGCCAGGTTGACCGGCCCCTGTTGCATGACCTTCTCGACGCCCGGATGCTTCGGATCGGTCGTGCGGAAGATCTGCTTGCACTCGAATTCCTTCTCAATCGCGTACTTTTGGGTCACCTTCATGGTGCCCATGATGGCCTCGGTCTCGAGATCCCACAGGGCCACCTCTTCGCCCACTTTGACGGAGCCAGCCAGATCCTGCTCGGCGGATAAGGTGATGGGGATCGGCCAGAACAGGAAGTTTTTCGTCGGCATGGAGTAGGCATCACAGCAACCCTTCCAGTCGTCGAATCCCATGAAGCCATCCAGAGGCGTGAAGGCGCCGATCCCCATCATGATGAGATCGGAGGTTTCCCGACTGGTCATGGGAATCTTCTTGAGCCCCTGGGCCTTCTTGAGTTCCTCTTCCCGCTCTTTGCCTCCCAGAAGCAGCGGTTTGAGTTCCTTACTTCCATGTGGGGGAACGAGCTTGCTCATGGACATCCTCCTTCTTTGAATCGCTCCCACTGCAAGTGGCTGTGATAGGGCTCAGGATCGTGGTTTCCGAGAGGTCCCTCCTGCCCGCGGGAACGGGCGCGAGGGACCTTTCCCAAAGAAACGCCTATCAAGCCCTGTGCCAATTCTCACGTCCCTGCATCTCCTCGCTTTTCCAACATTCCCAAGGAGGCGCTGAGCATGAGAGTACGGGTCAGTGGTAACCTTCTGGAAACGGTGGTACCGAGCAGTAACGTGCCCCCATGCCGCTCCCGGGTATGTGGGAGGGCGACTCGTTGGACGCGCTCTGGATGGAAAGTCTTCGTGGCGCCACCGTCAGTGACCCCCGCCACGCTTGAATATTGCTCCCGCCAGCCAGCCGGCTGTCACCGCGATGAGCACGGTGAAGAGCCCGTAGGTGAAGGCCTGCCGTTCCGCAAGACGGGAAAGCCATGCCACAAAACCGGACTTGCGCACGAACAACTGGTTCTCTGCAGTCCCGAGCATGCGATCTCCGGCGAGGAAATACGTCGTGATCCGGTATTTTCCCTCGAGGGCCTGGGTCGGCAGTGCGAACCTGTGATAAAAAACGCCATCGGGGTTCATGCGGATGGCGTAGCCGCGAATCACGTAAAGGTCCCTCCGGGCCTGAAGCTGCCAGAAGCCATCCAGAACCCGTTCGGCCTCCCCGGGGGCAAGGCTGCCCGACAGCGTTGCGACGTGAGCCCGCGCGCGAATCGCATCTTGGCCAACCATGAGCCCCGCTGAAGTGGGCAGGTCATTCCGTGCGGCAAGGGCGACCGGGCGGGCGCACGTCACGGACCCATCACAGAGGGAGTCACTCGCATTCACCAGGTAGACCCCGGGCACCGCGGTGAGCCTGTACTGCCTGACGCCCAGCCAGAAGGGACCCACCCGTCCTTGCTCCATGAGACGAACCTCGCCGGCAGGAGGCCCTTCCATCACTGCCAGCATCCTCTGGGTGCCGGGCATTACCCGACCGAATAGAAAGACGTCCTGGCCTGAGAAGGTGAGAGAAATGGTCACGCGGTGGGTCTCTACCCGGGCGTCCGGCGGCTGGTCCTGGCCTGCGGCGGGGAGCGCTGCCACCAGGAGGAGCAGGATAGTGAAGGCGGGGCGCATCAGTGCCCTCCCCCGGATTTGGCAAATTCAAAGAGGTGGGCGGGTGGCATGATCAACTGATAGCACAGCACCCCCATCACCGCCAGCACGATCAGCGCCAGGAACACACGGATCTGCTCTCCTCGCAGGCGTCGGCTGGCTAGGACCCCGAACTGGGCGCCGATCGTGGAGCCGACAAAGAGAGTTACCGCCAGCACGAGGTCCACCGTGTGGTTGGTCACAGCCTGCTGCAGGGTCACGTTGGCGGACGTCAAGACAATCTGGAAGAGGTCCGTCCCCACGGCCACGCGAGTGGGAATACCGATGATGTAGATCATCGTGGGCAGCATGATGAACCCGCCCCCGACGCCCAGGAATGCGGCGAGCATTCCCACCGCGAAGCCCGCAGACACCGGAAGCAATGCGGAGATGCGCAGGCCCGACTTGGGGAAGGAAATCTGGAGCGGCAAGCGCGATAAGGCACGAGACAGCCGGCTGGGGGACGGCTCGCCCCAGGCTGTACGTCCCCAGAGGGAGCGAAGCCCTTCCCAGAACATCGTGGCCCCAATAAAGCCGAGGATCAGCACGTACACGAGCCGCAGGAAGAAATCGAAACTGCCCAAGGTCCGGAGCAGGTGGACCAGTTGCACGCCCAAATAGCCGCCGGTCCAGCCCCCGATGACAATGACTAGGCCCATCTTGTAGTCCACATTGCCCAGACGTGAGTGCGACAAGGCCCCGGAGGTCGCTCCGGCGGTGATCTGAGCGGCATCGGTGGCAGCCGCCACCGCCGGGGGGATCCCGATGAAGATCAGGAGCGGGGTCATGAGAACCCCCCCGCCCACGCCGAACAGCCCGGAAAGGAAACCTACGAGCGCTCCCATTCCCGAGATGAGTAGAGAGTGGACCGCCGTGCTTGCGGTCGGGAAATAGATGTGCAGGTTGTCGAGGAGGACCCAGAACCCTCGTCGGCCGCCAGGATGTTGCACGGCCGCCACCATGTCCGCTGTCACCGCAGGATGGCAGCCTCGGCATGTATCTTCCAGGTTGGCCGAGTACACATGCGAACGGGGATCCCTGGCCGGAAACACGTCGTGGTTCCCATGGCAGGAGACGCACGTGGCTACCTCGCTGATCCCGTGGGCTTGAGCGATCCCGTGGAAGGTTTCCTGGTAGCGCTCGACGGCGGCATAGGGGAGATTGGCGACCCGCAGGACTGCCGGATCCTCATGGCACTTGGCACAGGTGAAAACCACTCGACCGGGCGAAGTGGGTGCAGCCGGGTCGCGCACCCGACTGATCCCGTGTGCCCCGTGACAGGATATACAGGTTGGAGAGACGGCGTCACCTCTTGCCACACCGCGGCCGTGGGAGCTCTCCGCGTACACGGCCTGTTCTCGTGGGGTGGCAACTTCCACACGTGCCAACAACACTCTTCCGGCCGACCGGTGAGTCGGGGCCGATTTTCACCGGCCCTGGTGCAGCGCCGTGGCAATCCCTGCACGCCAATTGCCTGTGGGGCCCGCTGCGTAAAGGGCCGAGCTTCGGCAATCCCGGCTGCCCTTGCGCAGACCCTGGCACCGCACTGGTGAGGCTGAATCCCACAGCCAGAAGCCCAAGAGCTCGGCAGAGGAGGCCCATGCGTCACCCTCTGCTTAGCCAGCTGCCGAGGAGGGTAGCGTCGTCATCCTGACGTGAACGAGCGCCAGCGTGCGGTAGAGCAGGTGGGCGAACTTGGAGTAGGGGAAGGTCAGGAACAGGCTCAACACCACCCCCAGGTGCACGACATAGAGGGCGCAGGCGAGCTCCGCCGGGAACGCAAAGCGCCCAACTTCGGAGAGCACCCCGGTGGCGATCACCGTCACGACCACCGTCAGAAAGAAAGAATCGAAGGCGGTGGAGGCGCCGGCCCGGTCAGTGTCACCCAGGCGGAGTTGCACGAGGATCGCGCCGCCCACGACCAGCAGCACCCCAGAGACATTGCCGAGGATCTTGAAGGGATGTTCCAGCGGCAGCGGCAGCTCCGTGTGGAAGCCGTAGAGGGCCACCACCAGCAGGCCTGAAGTGATGGCTGCCCCGACAAACCCCCACAGGAGGAGGAGGTGTCCGAGGCGGCGGGGCCGAGCCGCCTCACAGGAGGCAAATCGCTTGTGGGTGGCGATCTCCGTCAGCACCGGCAGAAGGTGTAGCAGGAACGAACCAGAACGCGGCGACCCGTCGCCCAGAAGGTTCCAGAAGCGTCGTCCGCTCACCCAGCTCGCGTACATGACCCAGCCGGCCACCGGGAAGAAGACCGAGTAGATAAGCCAATGCGGAACGAAGTCGCCGTAGACGAGCGTGCCTTTCGGGACCGAGAGAAGGCCGGTGCTGGCCAGCAACACGATCCAAAAGAGGATCGGAGTGCCGATCAAGAGCGGCCAAGTGGTGGCGGCACGCCCCACCAGCCGCCCGAGCACCCTGGGAAAGGCCAGCCCTTCGATCGCGAGGGCTCGCAGGATTTGGAGGACATCGCCCGGGCGGGCATCTCTCGGGCAGCGCTGGGTGCAGTCGTTACACTGGTAGCACAGCCAGACGGCCGGGTGCGCCGCCAGTCGATCGGCGAGACCCCACTGCGCCCACAGCATCTGGCGCCGCGGGAAGGGGGAATCTTCGGGCGCCAGCTCGCAGACGCCGGAGCAGGTGGCGCACTGGTAGCATCGCGCGGCCGTGGCGCCGCCCCGCCGCCTCAGCTCTTCAGAGAAGGCCGTCGAGGGGAGGATTGCCGAAGGCGCAGCCATATCTGATACCCCGCCTAGAACCCCTTAAGGGGATTCGGTCCCAGCTTCTCGAGATCCGCGGCGAACTCGTCGAGGATCTCGGGGATGCGTCCGTACTCGTCGTGTGCCAGCTCCACGACCTTGATCCGCTCGGGCTCGAGCGCCAGCCGCTGCAGGGTCTCCTGCACGTTGCCCAGCCGCGTGTGGGCGAGCTCGGAGCCTCGCACGTAGTGACACTGGTAGTCGTCGCCGTAGCGGCACCCGATGAGGATCATCCCGTCGATGCCGCGGGAGAGAGCGTCGGCGATCCATACGATGTTGGTAGAGCCGAGGCAGCGGATGGGGATGACCCGTACCCAGGGGTTCCAGCGGCGGCGCTGACTGGCGGCCACGTCGAGGGCGGGAAGGGCATCATTCTCGCACAGCAGGGCCACGATGCGCGGCTTTTCTTCAACATCCTCTGGCACGCTCATGGCCTTGATCATGGACGCTACGCCATCCACGGAGTAGTCGGGGAAGGAGATGATGCGCTCGGGGCAGGCGCCCATGCAGATGCCGCAGCAGCGGCAGCGCAAGGGGTTGAGCTGCGGGGTCCCCTTGACGTCTTCGTTCAGGGTGCCGAAGGGGCACTCCTCGGTGCAGCGCTTGCACTGGGTGCAGCGCTGGAGGAAGAAGTCGGGGATGCCCAGATCCCCGGATCGGGGGTGGACCGCCTCCCCGCGTGAGAGGGCGGCGACGCACTGGACAGCCTTCATGGCAGCCCCCCAACCGTCCTCCGCGGCCTGGGCAGCGTCCATGGGGGCGCGCATGGTTCCGGCGGCATAGATTCCGGTGCGCCGCGTCTCATAGGGGAAGCAGATGAAGTGAGAATCGGGGAAGCCGTACTTGAGCGCCGGCAGGTCCGGCCCCTGGCGGTAGTCCAGGTGCAGGATCTTCTGTCCCCTCGTGGGCGGCAAGCTGCTCCACGACCTTGCGCGCCTCGGCCCGTTGCGTCTCCGACTCGCCCGTGGCCGCACGCCGCTCCGCATCATGGAGGGCGCGGATGGCCTCCCCATCGGCCGCATCGGGAACCATGCCCACCGCCAGCACCACCAGATCGGCCGGGAGGGCAACCGCGTTCCCCAGCAGACTGTCCTTCAGGTACACTGTCAGCGGCCCGGCGCCATTGCCCTCAACCCGTTCCACCTCTCCCCGGGCGAAAAGGCTGCCTGGCTGCTCCTGGACCGCCTGGTAGAACCGTTCGAGTTGGCCGGGGGTCCGCATGTCACGGTAGAGGACCACGGTCTCCACGCCCGGAAACTCCCGATGGATGACGGCCACCTGCTTCAGGGTGGTCGCGCAGCACTCGGCAGAGCAGTAGACGAGGTGCTGTGGATCGCGGGAGCCGGCGCATTGGATGAAAACTACTCGCTGCGGCGGCCGGAGATCGGAGGGGCGGCGGAGAATCCCGTCACGGAGCATCGCCTCCAACTCGTGGGAGGTCATGATGTTGGGAGAGTGGCTGTAACCCAAGTGAGAGAGCTTGGGTGCCTCATACGGGTGGGCCCCCGTGGCTTGGACGATGGCCCCGACCGCGAAAGACTGCATGCCCTGGGGAGTCTCCACCTCCACCCGGAACTGCCCCGGCTGCCCCGCGATCCCCCGTAGTTGGGAAGAGGTGAAGATGCGGACTTGGGGGCGGGCCAGGAGATCGGCGATGAGTTCGGGCAGTCGGTTGGGGTGCGGGGCGTCATAGGGGGGCCGTTCGGGGACCAGATGTCGAAGGCCGGCGAGGTGTCCTCCGAGCCTTTCCTGGGCCTCGACGAGGACCACGGGATGGCCGGCCCCGGCGGCGGCTCGGGCCGCCTCCAGCCCGGCCACTCCCCCGCCCACCACCAGCACTGTGCGCTCGATGGCCTCGACCTGCGGCTTGGGGGTGGTCATCTTGGCCAGACGCACCATGCCCATCCGGAGGAGGTCCTCCGCGAGCAGTTGCGTGTCCTCCTCCCCCGCCGGGTGCGACCACACCACGTGCTCGCGAAGGCTCACGCGCTCCACTGCTACCCGGGTCGGGTCGAAGCGGAACTCCGCTTGCTTGGCGCGGGGCGAGCAGGCGGCGAGTAGAATCCCCCCCAACTCGTCGCCTGCGAGAGCGGAGCGAATGGCCTCGACCCCCTCCGGGGCGCACAGACACGGGTGGGTGATGCAGGCGGCGGCCCGCAGTTCTTTCGCAACGGCGCCGAGGCCCTCCAAGTTGAGGGCTTGACCGATCCCACAGCCCGTGCAAAGGAAGACGCCAAGACGCTCCACCTAAGCCCTCCGTAGCGTCGCCACGCAGGCTTTCGCCGCTGCCCCCGTGGCATCCCGTACCGTGGCCGCCACATCCTCCGGGCGGCGGGCCACCCCCGCGACCAGGATTCCCTTCTCCAGGCTCTCCAGGCCGAATCCGTCCTCGTCCCGCGGCAGGTCGAGGGGGAGGCCATCGTCGCGGAGGTTCGGAACCATCCCTGTGGCCAGCACCACCAGGTCCGTATGGGCGCTCTTGAGGCTTCCCGCCTCCACGTCCTCCACCCGCAGGATGAGATCCCCGTTCTCGCCGCGCTGCACCTTGCCCACCTTCCCTTTGACGAGAGAGATCCCCGTGGTGGCCGCCACCCGCGTAAGCATGTCTTCGTTCCGCCCCGGCGTCCGGCGGTCGATGTAGTAGATGCTCACCTCGGCGTCGGGGAGCTGTTCGTGCACATACAGGGCCTGCTTGAGCGAGGCCAGACAGCACACGGCGGAACAGTAGGGAAGGTGCTTCACGTCGCGGGAGCCGGCGCACTGGATGAACGCCACCCGCCGCGGCGGCTGCTTGGTCGAGGGGCGGAGAATCTTCCCGCCCGTGGGACCCGAGGAGGACGCGAGCCGCTCCATGTGCACGTTGGCGATCACGTCCGGGAAAATCCCCCCCCCGAGTTCGGGAAGCCGCTCGAGGGGATAGGGCTGCCAACCGGTGGCCGCCACTACCGACCCGACCTCTATGCTTTCCTCGCGCCCTGTCGCGGCCAAGTCAATGGCATTGTACTGACAGGCCTCGACGCAGGCCCGGCATCCTTCCGGGCAGGCGGCGCGGTCCAGGACGAAGCAGCGCGGCCAGGCATTGGGATGGGGCAAGCGGATCGCCGCCACCTCGCTCATAGCAAAGTTGAAGGGATCGGGAACACGGATCGGGCACACCTCGGTGCAGGCCCCGCACGCGGTACAGCGGTCGTTCACATAGGCCGGCGCTTGGGCGAGGGTGACCGCCCAGCCGCTCGCGGTCGGGGTAGCCTTGGCCAGGCTCGTCTGAGTGAGCACCCGGACCCGGGGGTTACGCTCCAGCCGGCGAGTGTTGATCTCCATACCGCAGGATGGTGGGCAGAGCTTCGGGAAGTAGTGGTGGGCGCGCATAACGCGACCACCCACGCTGGCCTCCCGTTCGACCAGCACCACCTCCCGACCGGCCTCGGCGGCCTCCAGGGCCGTGGTGATGCCGGCGATCCCCGCCCCTACCACCAGGAGAGGTAGTGGCTTCGAGGCGTTCATGGGGTCGCCCGGGGTGCCGGCGCGTCGTCACGCACCCGCATCGTGGGTTCGGCAAACAGGGCGAAGCGGAGCCACAGGAAGGCAAAGCGGAGAAGCGCCTCGTCGTCCTGGGCGAGTTGGTCCACCAACCCATCCTCCAGGTGGAAGCGCCGGAGGAAGCCGGTGGACAGGACCAGCCTGCGGAAAGTGTCCAGGTCGTAGCAGGCGGTGAAGTACATGTCCATGCGCCTGGGGTCGAGCTGGCGGCCGCCGATGAACCACGGATGGGACACGATCTCCCGGAAGCCGGCTTCCAGGGCGTCCCGCTCCTCTAGGCCCTGATCGGCGCGCCACGCCTCCACGGTCCACGGGCTCATCTCGCCGCGGCCCTGGCAGAAATCCTCCTCGAACACGAAGTACACTGGCTCCGGCGTCACCCCGGCGCGCGCCGGCGGCAGCGCCATCCCCAGCGGATACATCCGACAGGCCCAGGGTCGGTCCTCGTAGACGCTGCATCCCTTCTCCTCTACGAAGGGGCAACGCCGAGCCGGGCCATCCCCCATGCGCAGCATCACCACTGGGAGGTGCAACTCCTTGGTGATGGGGATGAGGGCGTGGGTGTCCAGAAACTCCCGAGTTGTGATCCCCAAGCGGCGAGCCAGGCGAAGCACATCCACGGGAGTGAGCAGGATGTTGACGTCGCCGCAGCAGTCGCCGAAGCACGGAAGCCCCGGGTGACATTTGAAGCAGAAGGACTCGCCCGGGCGTAGTTGTCGCTGCTGGCGCAGGACCTCGGGCATCGCCGTGGCCGTGTTGCTCATCGGGCCACCCCCGCCGCGTCCTCTTCGACGATTCGGTCGCGCAAGGCAGTGGGGGACCACACGGCGAGAGGAAAATCCTTCCCGGTGGCCGGGTCGACGCGGTAGCGGTAGGACGCCCTCACCCCGTACCGTTCCTCCATCCACTCCCAGCCACGGCGATAATATCCGCAGTCGTCGTTGAAGCAGACCCAGTGGACAAGTTCATTCCAGCCTGTGTTGTCGGGGAGGGCAAAAGACCGCAACGGTTCGCCACAATGGGGGCACCGGCGGTGCTGCTTCTCATCAGCCATATTGACCTCTTCACGGGCGGGTTGCCCCAGGCGCCGGAGGGCGCCTGGGGCTGGGGTACCCGCTGCCTTCATTCACCCAGGCGGCTCATTCTGCTATGCCTTGGCGAAGATCGGGATGATCGGCCGCTTGGTCATTTCCCACTTGCCGCTGGTGGGATCCAGACGGCAATTGACGAACACGCGCCAGTTCTGCTCGTCCATTTTCGGCTTGTCGGACCGGAAGTAGTAGCCCGGCCAGCGGGTCTCCTCGCGGAAGAGCATGGAGCGAACGTGCGTCTCCGCCTGGTGCATGCGGTGGATGTTCTCCCAGCAGCGCATGAGCTCGTGAAGGTCGGCCGCCCCCAGCTTCGCCGAGTCTTCCTTCAGGAAGGCGAGCAACTCCAGCGCCCTGTTGAGCATCGGACCGGACGTGGTGAACTGTGACGTCACGCCGCCCGCGTATTCGTCCATGAGCTTTTGCAGGCGCATCATGAACATGTTGGGCAGGATGTAGTTGGGGTTCACGTCAGGCTGGGTGGTGGCGCCCACGTGCTTGGCGAAATTCTCCAGCGGCGCGTAGATCTCCGCCTTCAGGCCCTCAATCTTGGCGCCGTTCACGTTGGGCTTGGGCGGCTTCTCCTTCATCAGGTAGCGGATGGCCGATTTGGCTGCGATGCGGCCCTCGGCGTGGGAGCCGGAGGAGAACTTGTGCGAGGAGGCGCCGGAGGCGTCGCCCGCGCAGAAGAGGCCCTTCACCGTGGCCATGTTCTCGTAGCCCCAGAAGTATTCCGGGGGCGCCAGGTCTTCGGGGCCGCTGACCCAGGCGCCGGAGGCGCCGGAGTGGGAGCCGATGAAGTAGGGCTCGGCGGCGGCGATCTCCGACGGCTTCTCCTCGGGCGCCGTGTTGGTGGCCGCCCACAGGATGGCCTGGGAGATGGTCATGTCGAGGAAGTCTTCCCAGGCCTCCGACTCCACTTCCTTCAGCTTCTTCTTGACCTCCTTGGGGTCTCCAGCGGCGGAGACGATCTTCTGGATGGCCTCCTCCGTGCGCATGGAGATGGGGCCTTTGCCCTGCATCACGTCCAGGATCATGAGGTAGTTCCGCAGATTGGCGGGAACCGGCTTGACGTGCCCGTAAGGCGCCCAATTGTCGAGTTCGGGCTTGCGGGTCAGCATGTAGTCCTCGCCCAATGCGTTGGTAGCGCGGGACTTGAACAGCAGGAACCACGCCCCCACTGGGCCGTAGGCATCCTTGAACCGCACCGGGATGAAGCGCACCTCCTGGCAGGTCATCTCAGCGCCGGCCTTGATGGTGAAGTAGGCCGAGGCGCCCGCGTTCCACGGGGGATACCAGGCGCGCCCTTGGCCCTCGCCGGAAGAGCGTGGCTTGAAGACGTGGACCGCGCCGCCCATGGCCACCAAGGTGGCGCGCGCCTTGAAGACGTAGAATTTGTTCTCCCGCACGGAGAATCCCACGGCGCCGGCGCAGCGGCCGTCCTCCATGATGGGGCCAACGACGAACACCCGCTCGAAGATATTCTCCGCGCCCAGGGCGTTCTTCGCGGCCTCGGCGACGACAACCTTGTAGGATTCGCCGTTGATCATGAGCTGCCAGCGTCCCTCGTGGACATAGGCGCCCTTCTCATCCTTCCAGATGGGCAGGCCCCACTTCTCGAAGAGGTGGACCGTGGAATCCACGTGACGGGCGATGTTGGCGACGAGATCCTCGCGGGTGATGCCCATGAGGTCGTTGCGGACGTAATCCACGTAGTCTTTGACGGTATTCTGCCCGTCCCTCAGGCCCACGTACTGGTTGATGGCGGAGAGGCCCATGGCCACGGCGCCGGATCGATCCACGGCCGCCTTGTCCACCATGACCACCTTGAGGCCGTTCTTCTTCGCCCAGTGGGCGGCCTCCACGGCGGCCCCACAGGCCGCCATGCCGCCGCCAAGGATCAAGAGGTCGGTTTCGACTTCGACGGTGCTGAAGTCAGCCATCGTTGTCCCCCTTTTCTATTTCTTGGTCCACACGGCAGGCAGGCCGAGGGAGTTGGGTTCAGTGAAGAGTACCGGGCCGTCCAGGGACGGATCGGTGGCGAAGCCGCCCGCCGGCTCGGCCTTGCCTTCCGGGGTGGTACGGGTGGGGAACTTGAACCGCTTCAACGTGCCGTTGCGGAACTTCACCGTCCACATGATGTTGTCGGTGGAGCGCAGGGGAACGACTGACGCTCCCATGGGGACGAAGTCCGCGTAGCCGCGCACGTCCATCGCCTGGGTGGGGCAGATCTTGACGCAGTTGTAACACTCCCAGCACATCTCGGGTTCCTGGTTGTAGGCCTTCATCTTCTCCTTATTAAGAACCATGAGGTCGTTCGGACAGATGTACTGGCAGGCGGTCTTGTCCAACGCCTTGCACCCGTCGCATTTGTCCGGCAGAACAAAACTTGGCATGTGCTACCTCCTTCCCGCGATGGCCACCGTATCAGTCGTCATTCCCTGGCCCTCTGGTGCTTGATTTGCGCCCTTTCGGCTCGATTCACCCCCTTCCTATCAACAAAGAATTAGGCTCCGCGACCCTCCACCCTGGAACGTCGGAGACAGAGAGCAAGACATGTGCCTCGATTCACAATCATGTCGTTGGCGAGGGGCGATCGGCAGGGTACAGGGCCAAAAACCGGCCAAAGGCTTCAAACATTATCAAGAGTTCACCCTGCATGGTGCATTGCTTCGGGGTCCGGCGTCTTGATGCCGGTTGGTGTTGGTGTTTCTCCTGGGTAATCGGTCGTGTTACAGAAGGGAAACTAAGAAGGCGCAGTCGCGTGGACCCTGCAGGCCGAAGCCTGGGGCCAATCGCCAGCGGCACCCGCCCCCAGTTCCTCGCCGTTTCGCCAGGGGCACGATCCTCCTCCCTCAGCCTCACGCTCTCCACGGAATGCGGAATCCGGACATGCCCCCATGAGGTAACCGATTTCAGTGCCCCCAAGGGGTTTGCGTATCAAGAAGCGGATTTCGGCCTTCCCCGAGTGTAGGGGTTGATGCGTGAGATGACGCATCGGCCGGACAGATCGGAATGGGATGTTGGCGAGGGTGCCCGGCCCGCGCTAGACAGGTTCCATGTGGCTCCCCAGTTGCTCGGCACGAACGTCCTTCACTTCCAGTAAGGAACGGCACGTTGCCAACGCCTCTTGCAGGATGTCTTCACCGGGGAGGACGCCTGCCAGATGCACCACACCGGACGTGGCGCTCACATCAATCTTGGCGGCTGCGGCGCCGATCTTTGCGTTCAGGAAGAGCCTGGCCTTGACGTGGCTGGCGACGTAGAGGTCCTCCAGTTGGCGCAGACTCTCCTCGCTCATGCGGAACTCGGGGCGCTCCACCATGCAGACGATGACGTTGCAGGCCATCTCGATAGTGACCTTCTCCAAGTTCAGTAGGACGTCATAAAGAGAAGGGTCACGCCATTCCACCCCGTACAAGAAGCGGGTCCATGAGATGCGCTCCTCGTCCTTCTTGTGGATATATGCCTCTGCATCCTTTGCATCGAAGCCATGAGCCTCCATGGCGGCCTTTATTCGGTATGACAGCGGGGCGATGACTCGCACCCGCAACACGTGGTCAACGCCTTGCAGAAGCAGGTGGCCCGCGTTGCCGTGGTAGACCACGTTGTCCTCCCGAACGAGTTGGCACAGGGTAGCCCGGATCACCGTCAGATAGATCTGGCGGTCAATACGAAACCGATCCCAAAAGGAAGGCGGCTGCTCCAGGCCCCGGGCGAGGTTTTCCTCGCTGACGCCGTACCGCTGCGCGGCCTCTGCCAGGACTTCCCGGCTGATGATCTGGTAGCCAAGGTTCATTGCCAGGCACTTGGCCAGACGCTGCCCGCCGCTCAACGTGCCTCGCGAAATCGTAATAATGGGCATTCGCGTCACCCTCCTCGTGCGTGGCAGGTGCACGCATACGCGGGGAAGCAAAGTGCGAACCAAGAACTCGGATCCAGGCCTCCAACGTCGGCTGCCGATGCGGTTGGTTCAGTTATCCACCTGGAAGAGGCGGCAGGCCCCTCGGGGTTTGGCGAATGGCCCCACACCGGCGCGCGCTTTCGAGGCAAGCCAGCCGTCCGGGGGATCTCGGCGGGATCCCTTGCCTACCGCGCAAGAACCGGTCTAAATTCGGGAGATCCTGTTGTCCCGCCAAAGCCACAGGTTACTTTATGGTAACGATTTCCTTCGGGTGTGTTGCTTCCAGGTAACAGGCGACCTCCGGTCTTGGCTTCCCTTGGCCCGAAACGGCCTTTTCTCGGCATGTTCGGCCTGTCATTCTAACGGCAAGCTCTTTGCCTTCATCAATACAGGGGTGGACGTGAAGGTGCGGCCCTTCCTCCCTGGCAAGAACTACCAGAAGGCCCGAGAACGGGTTGGGCAATATGGATATCTTCCTCCCCATCGCACAGATCAGCGTGAGCATCCCGGTGATGGTCGCCGTCGGCGGGATTGTGGGGCTGCTCTCCGGCCTGTTCGGCGTGGGTGGCGGTTTCTTGCTTACACCGGTGCTCATGTTCCTGGGCATCTCGCCCATCGTGGCGGCGGCCTCCGGTTCGGCCGCAATTGTCGCGGCTTCGACGACCGGAACGCTCGAGCACTCCCGGGTGGGCACGGTGGATTACAAGATGGCGTTCACGCTCTTCGGGGGCGGGTCCATCGGCAGCCTCGCGGGCGTCGAGCTGCTCCACTGGCTCAGAGGGCTCGGCCCCGTCAACACCGTCATCCGTGTGGTCTATCTCATCTTGCTGGCGTCCGTTGGGTGCTTCATGCTCGCCGAATCAGTCCACACCTCGCGGCGCGGCGTCTACATGGCCGAGCGGAGATTCCAGCCCATCCCCGCGCGGACCTGGGTTGACGCCCTGCCGCTGCGGGTTCGGTTTCCGAAATCGGAGATCGAGGTGTCGCTCCTCCTGCCGGTGGCTCTGGGCGTGCTCGGCGGCAGCGTTGCGGCAATGGGCGCCGGCGGCGGCTTCTTGATGGTCCCGCTGATGCTCTATGTGCTCCGCATGCGGATGCACCTCGTGGCGGGAACGAGCCTCTTGCAGATTCTGTTCACGTGCATGCTGGTTACGGTGCTCCAATCTAACCAGAATCAGACCGTGGATCTTATGCTCGCCTTTCTGCTCGCCATCGGCTCAACGGCCGGGGCGACGGTGGGGACGCGGTTGGGGCGGCGGCTGCGCGCCGACCAGCTCAAAATCCTGCTCGCGCTCATCGTGCTCGGGGTGGCGGCCGAGCTCACCGTGAACCTCTTCCAGGTGCCCCGGGTCCTTCTCTCGTACGTGGCAGGGGAGTGAGGCGTTTCGACCGGAGAAGAAGAACATGGATATCTTCCTCCCCATCGCACAGATCAGCGTGAGCATCCCGGTGATGGTCGCCGTCGGCGGGATTGTGGGGCTGCTCTCCGGCCTGTTCGGCGTGGGTGGCGGTTTCTTGCTTACACCGCTGCTCATGTTCCTGGGCATCTCGCCCATCGTGGCGGCGGCCTCCGGTTCGGCCGCAATTGTCGCGGCTTCGACGACCGGAACGCTCGAGCACTCCCGTGCGGGCACGGTTGACTACAGGATGGGTTTCACGCTCTTCGCGGGCGGGTCCGTCGGCAGTATTGTCGGCGTCGAACTGCTCCACTGGCTGAACCGCTTGGGCCCGGCCAACAGCGTCATTCGAGTCCTGTACGTGGTCATGCTCGGGGGGGTCGGGGGCTTCATGCTCGCCGAATCGGTCCAGACGTGGCGGCACGGGATCTACATGTCCGAACGGAGATTCCAACCCATCGCGGCGCGGACCTGGGTTGATGCCCTGCCGCTGCAGGTTCGGTTTCCGAAGTCGGAGATCGAGGTGTCGCTCCTCATGCCGGTGGCCCTGGGCATTCTGAGCGGGATTCTGGCGGCCATGATGGGCGTGGGTGGAGGCTTCATCATGGTCCCGCTGATGCTTTATGTGCTGGGCATGCGGATGCATGTCGTAGCGGGAACGAGCCTCCTCCAGATCCTCTTCACATGTATCCTCGTCACCGTGCTCCAAGCTGATCAGAACCACACGGTCGATTTTGTGGTCGCCTTTCTGCTCGCCATCGGCTCAACAGCCGGGGCGACGGTGGGGACGCGGCTGGGGCGGCGGCTGCGCGCCGACCAGCTCAAGATCCTGCTCGCGCTCATCGTGCTCGGGGTGGCGGCCAAGGTGACTGTAGACCTCTTCCAGGTGCCCGGGGTCCTTCTTTCGTACGTGGCAGGGGAGTGAGGCGGGCGATGTCTAGTCGGCGATATGACCTCGGCGCGCTCCGGCTCGCGAGCCTGGCGGTGATGATCGCCTGCGCCCTGGTTCCTCGAGCGGGGGGGGCCGGGACCTTCGCCGCTGTTGAGCCGACGCGCGTCTCGGCTGGCACCTTCTACGACGGCGCCAGTCTGGAGGTGCGCGGCAGCGTTGGCGAGCGCTCGCAGGTGGCCATCCGGGTGATGGGGCCGTCGGAGCACCACACCTTCAATCGCCGCGGCAAGATCGGCGGCATCATCTGGGGCGGGATCGAACACGCGACCTTCCGGCACGCTCCGAGCCTGTACGCGGTCTACACGTCAGCCGCCCTGGCGGTGGTGGCGCCCCCGGCTGTGCGCACTCGGCTCCGCCTCGGCTACGAGACGCTCGAGGCGCACATGGAGGTCGAGGGAACGCAGGCCGATAAGCGAGAGATGATCCAGCAATTCGTGCGCCTCAAGGAGGGCGAGGGCCTGTACTGGGTCATCCCGGGGGCGGTCCAGCTCGAAGACGCCCGAAACGGCCGGCGCAACTTCCACGTCGCGGTGCGGCTCCCCGCCACCGCGCCGCCAGGCGAGATTGAGGTGGCTGTCTTCGAATTCGCCGATGGGGCCGTTATCGGCGAGGACACGGCGCACGTGCAGCTCCAGCGGGTTGGCATGCCCGCCTATCTCTTCCGGCTTGCGCATGAGCGTGGCACCCTCTTCGGATTCCTGGCCGTCTTCGTCCTCGTGGCGACGGGGCTGGCTGTGGATCTGCTCGGGAGTTGGAAGGCCACGCGGCGTCGGCACCCGGCCGTGGTGGCGCTGACGGGCTTCGCCCACGGGATCGGGACCGCTCTCCTGGCTGCGCGGCAACGGCCCCGGTCGGCCGCCGACGTCGCGCGCCTGCACGAGAAGTACCGGCTCTTCCGCAAGCTCCTCACCCTGAACAACGAGCTCCTGGAGGTCCTGTCGGAACTGGAGGAGGAGTCGTCGTGGACCTCGTTCCGCCACCCGCGGGTGCGCATGGGTATCCGCGCCCTCTTCGACGGCACCGCGGACATGGTCCAGGTCCTGAACGAGCTGACCGAGAACCGGTACTTCGACCTCGCCAACGTCGTCGCCAGCGTCCGGGCCGACGTCATGGACTTTCTCGCCAAGGTTCCCGAGCAGGAGGACCCACGGCTCACGCTGCGGATGGGGGAGATCGGCTCCAAGACCGCCGGCCAGGTGGGAGGCAAGGCCGTGAACCTGGCGCGCATCGAGTGCGACCTCGGAATCCGGGTTCCCGAGTCGTTTGTCGTCACCACCGAAGCCTATCGCGAGTTCCTGGAGATCGAAGGGCTTGCCGGTGAGCTGCGAACGGTCCTCGCACCCGCGCGCCTCGACATTCCGGAGGATTTCCGGCGGCGCTGCGAGTTGGCACAAGAGCTGGTGGAACAGGCCCGCGTGCCGGAAGCCGTGGTGGAGGCCATTCGCAATGCGTACCGCGCTTGCGGGTTCCCGCCGGGGGAGGGGATCGCGGTCCGGTCCAGCGCGGCCGGCGAGGACAGCGAGCTGTCCTTCGCGGGTCAGTTTGAAACGGTCCTGAACGTGCCCGAATCCGGCCTGGCTGATGCCTGGAAGCGGGTCGTCGTCAGCCGCTTCTCCCCACGCGCTGTCTTCTACCGCCGGGCCGCCGGGCTTGCCGAGGTGGACACGCCCATGGCCGTGCTGGTGCAGCGGATGGTGCGCGCGCGGGCATCCGGCGTTCTCTTCACTCGCCGGCCCGACGATCCCAAGGGGCCTGCGCTCCTCATCAGTGCGGTCCGGGGACTGGGCACCGATGTGTCCGCGGGAATCGCGAGCGCCGACGCCTTCGTCGTCTCGCGCAGCGCGCCGCACCGCATCCTGGATCGCCGCATCGCCCGCAAGCCCGCGCGCCTGGTCGGCGCGGAGGGTGGGGGCCTCGCCCACCTGCCGGTCGAGGCCGAGGAGCAGCTTCAGGCCTCCCTCACCGACGAAGAGGCCCTGCAGCTCGCGGAGACGGCGCTGGGCATCGAACGCTACTTCGGCGGCGCGCAGGACATCGAGTGGGCCATCGATGTCGACGGCGGGATCTTCATTCTGCAGGCGAGGCCGCTGCGCACCGAGAAAGCGGAGGCAGCGCGTGACGACGTGGCGCACGATGCGACACCCCTGCTGCGGGGCGGTGAGCCGGTCTGGCATGGCCGGGCCGTCGGCCCGGTCCACGTGGCGAGGAGCCGGGAGGAGGAGGAGGCGACGCCGACGGGCGCCCTGCTGGTGGTGCCCCAGCTCCTGCCCGATTGCGTGCGGCTCCTGCCGCGGGTGTGCGGGATCGTGGTGGAGCGGGGGACGGTCACGGGCCACGCCGCATCCATCCTGCGCGAGTTCCGGGTGCCGAGCCTGTTCGGCGTGGCTGATGCCGTCGAGAAGCTGGCCGCCGGCCAGGTGGTGAGCCTCGACGTCGCCAGCCGCAGCGTCTTCGCGGGTGCCCTGTGGCCCGAGCTGCGGGGCCAGCTCCCCGTCAGGCTTTTCGGGCGCCGGACCCTGGGGCTGCCGGACCTCCTGGCAGGCAAGCTCACGAAGCTGAGCGGCAGCCGCTTCATGGGCACCTGGGCATGCCAATCGCTGCACGATGTCATTCGCTTCGCGCACGAGATGGCCATTCAATCCATGTTCGACATCGGGGATCACCTCCTGGATTCGCCGATCGGTGGGGTCAAGCGACTCGATTGTCCCCCCCCCGTGTACGTCCACTTCGTGGACCTCGGTGGGGGGCTCAGCCCCGGCGCCGCATCTCAGTCCAGTGTGAAACCCGACAAGGTCGTCTCGGTCCCCTTCCAGGGGCTCTGGCGTGGACTCGGCGACCCGGAGTTCGAGCTGCGGCGCTTCGAGGCGCCGGGCCGGTCCTTTGCCTCTATCCTGACGACCACCATGACCACGGCGGGGCCGCGGGAGCTCGGGAGCCCTAACTACGCCTGCATCACGGATAACTACCTGAACCTCAATTCGCGCCAGGCCTACCACTTCGCGATCATCGACAGCTACCTGTCCGAGAACCAGAACAACAACCACATCAGCATGCGCCTGAAGGGCGGCGGCGCCCCTCCGTGGCAGCGCGCTCTCCGGGCGGAGTTTGTCGCGGAGATCCTGCGGCTGCACCACTTCACCGTGAACGTGACCGGTGATCTCCTGAACGGCTGGTTGCGGGGGATTGACCTCGCCACCGGGCTGGACAGGCTGGCGATGATCGGGCACCTGCTTCGCTTCCTGGCGCAGCTCGACATGTGGATGACGGACGAGACCCAGGTGAGGCGCTACGCAGACGCCTTCGTGGAGGCGGAGGCGGCGGCCCTGGCGGCGATGCCGGGCGGTGGGCTCCGGGCATGCACAGGGGGGATCCAAGGGTAAGGGGTGAGTCATGCAGACCATTTGTGTATCACGCGGAAGCTATCAGCGAGGCAAGGAGCTGGCCGACGTGCTTGCGGCCAAGCTTGGGTGCGATTGCCTCAGCCGGGAAGAGATTGTCGAGGGAGCGACCAGGCGGGGGATCCCGGTCGGAAAGCTGGAAGAGGCGGTGGTCAAACGTCGTCCCCTGAACGAACCGCTGGCTCTCCTCTTCGAGCACTATAAAGCCTACGTCACGGCCACGCTGGCTGAGCGCGCGCTGAAAGGCAGCCTCGTCTATCACGGCCGGACCGGACACCTGCTGCTCCCGGGTATCCCTCACGTCCTGCGGATTCGGGTCATCACGGACCCCGAGGACCGCATCGAGGCTGTCACCGCGCGCATGCGTCTCAGCCGGGAGAAGGCCAAGGCGTACATCGAGGAGGTCGACGAGGACAGGCGCCGCTGGGTGCGGACGGTTTACAACCTCGATATCGACGACCCGAACCTGTTCAACCTCACGGTGACCTGTTCGAAGACGTCGGTGGGCAACATCGCTAGCGCCCTGGTCAGCTTGGCCCGCCTCCCGGAGTTTGAAGCGACCCCGGCCTCAGCACGAAGGCTGGAGGATCTCTACCTTGCCGCCCGCTGCCGCGTTGCCCTCGCCGAGGATGAACGCACCCGTGACCTCAGCGTGCAGGTGAGAGCCGAAGCGGGCAACGTCTCCGTGACCTACCTCCCCCGTCAGCTCAAGGCCACCGAGGCGATCCCCTCCGTGTTACAGGTTGTGGACGGCATCCGGGAGCTCCGCCAAACCGTGGCCATCACCAGCATCGTGTGGGTGCAGGAGAGGTTCGATCCTGGCTCCGAGACCCTGGGTCACGTGTTGGACATCGCTGGGCGGTGGAATGCGGCCGTGGATCTGGTGCGCCTCCTCCCGGAGGGCGAGACAGCGGCCTCTGTTGCGGCCGAGGAGGTCCAGGCCGGAATGAAGGCGGTTCGCCTCACCGCCTCAGAGGGGGGCATCCTGGACGACTCGCAAGGGGAAGAGCCAGGTGATGACGGAGGGGTCGAGGAGACACTGCACCGCCTCATCCAGGCCGGGCGGGCGGGCGCGCATTGTACCGTGTCTGGCAGGCAGCAGGCTCTCATCGGAAACGTGTGCAACGTATCGAACATCAGCCTCGTGGTCGTGGACAATCTCTTCCTCTCCAAGCCAGTGGCGGTGCGCAAGCGCCTGACCCGGGACCTCGCCGGCCTCCTGGCGGATCGTCTCCGCAAGCCAGTGATCGGAGCGGAGGAGCTCAAGGAGCAGTACCTCTTCGGCCCCAGGCAATGGCTCAAACTGATTGGCTTCCTGGCGGCGAGCGTGCTGCTGTATCTCGCGGTCTTCACCAACCAGCACGCCATTCTGGCCTTCCTGGTGGCGCCGGGGACTTCGGCCCGATCCGGCCGGCGCGCAAGTACCGCGACGAGTTCTCGCAACTCGCCCTGGCCCTCAGCCGCATGATCCGGGAGCTGGATCACCGCGAACGGATCCTCGTGGAACCCCACAAGCTGCGCGCCATCGGCACGCTGGTGGCTGGCGTGGCCCACGAGCTGAACAACCCCCTGAACAACATCATGCTGACGGCGGCCAGGATGGAAGAGGGCCATGCCACGCTCTCCGGACCAGACAGGCTCGAGATGGTCCGCGACATCATCACCGAGATCGAGCGCTCGCAACGGATCGTTCGCAATCTGCTCGACTTTGCGCGGAAGAGCGAGACCAAGATGGAGCCGCTGGACCTCGGCGCGATCGTGGACGAGGCGGTGCGGTTGGTCGCCAATCAGGTGCGGATGCTCAAGGCGTACCTCATCGTGCATGCGCCCGACAAGCTTCCCCCCGTTCACGGCGACCGTCAGATGCTGTGCCAGGTGTTCGTCAACCTGATCATCAACGCGCTCGACGTCTTGCGCCCGCAGGGTCGAATCGAGATTTCGGTTCACCCGGACACGGAAGAGGGCTTCCTGGCGGTGGACGTCAAGGACAACGGCCCCGGGATCCCGGCGCATCTTTTGCCGCGGATCTTCGACCCCTTTTACACCACCAAGCCCAAGGGGAGAGGCACAGGCCTCGGCCTCTCCGTCTCGCAGGGCATCGTGCGCAAGCTTGGTGGCTATATCAGGGTGCGGAGCAAGGTCGGGGAGGGCGCCACTTTCACGGTCGTCCTGCCGATCACCCAAGTTCCCTCGGCGGTCTCGGCCCACGGAACGCCCTGAGGCCTGGGCCCGGGGACCTGCGGGGGTGCTGCACACTACAACGGCATGCGAGAGATCGCGAGGTGGAGGGACAGCGCTATGCCTATCATCACGATTTCGCGCGGGACCTTTAGTGGAGGCAAGGAGCTGGCCGAGTGTCTGGCGGAGAATCTGGGGTACCCCTGCGTCAGCCGGGAGGTGATCGTGGAGGCGGCCGAGAGGTACGGCGCCTCCGAGAGCGCACTCGCCGCGGCCTTGAGCCGGGCCCCCACCTTCCTCGACCGCCTCAAGCGAGACCGCGAGCGCTACCTGGCCTTCATCAGGGCGGCGTTGTGCCAGCGGGCGAAGGCGGGCAACCTCGTGTACCACGGCCTGGCGGGCCACCACCTGCTGGCTGGCATCCGCCACGTCATCCGCGTGAGAGTCGTGGCGGACATCAGCTACCGGGTCCAGGCGGCAATGCTGCGGCTCGGCATGACGAGCCACCAAGCGGAGACGTACATCCGGAAAGTGGATCGGGAGCGTGTGAAGTGGACCCAGTTCCTGTACGGGGTGGCCTGGGAGGACCCCAGAAACTACGATGTGGTTCTCAACCTGGAGCGCCTCGGCATCCAGGGCGCATGCGCGGCCGTCCTCCGGTTGGCCGAGCTGGAGATGTTCCAGCCTACGGATGAATCCCTCGCGGCCCTGGACAGCCTCGCCCTCTCCAGCCTGGTCCTGGCGGCCCTCGCCAGGGATGAGCGGACCCGGGACGGAAGCTACCAGGTCCAGGCGACGGCCGGTGTGGTCACCGTGCAGGGGATGGTGAGAGTGCCGGGGATGGCCGAGTCGGCTCCCGAGGTTGCCGGGGCCGTGGAAGGGGTGAAGCAGGTGGTCAACAACGTCGTCCTTGGTGGCTATCCCGTGTAGGCCAGCTCGCAGCCCGGAGACACAGATGGACCCCACCTGGAATGGCCGCCCGCCCGAGCGGCCATGGCCCGACCCGGCCGACAAGGAGGAGACGCCTGTCATCGATGCGGAGCGGGCCCTCACCGAGCGGCCGCAGATCAGCATCCGCCTGCGCATCATCCTCAGCATGGTGCTGTGCTTTATCCTCACGGCGGGGGTCGCAGCAGCCTCGCTGACCCTGATCTTCCGGGTGGCCGAATCCCAGCGGTTCCTGGAAGGGATGAGCACCTATGCCTTCGAGCTGGAGCACGCACGCCGCTTCGAAAAGAACTACCTCCTCTACGGGACCAACCTGGAGGACGCCCTGACACAGGCGGAGACCGCGGACCGCCTCCTCTGGCGCACGCGGGCGGCCATCATTGCGCGCATGAGCGCCGGGAACTTCGAGCGGGTGGAGCGCAACCTGGGGACCTACACCCAGTTGCTGGGCCGCCTGAAAGCCTCCGCGCCAGGCGACCAGTCGAAAGGGGTGGGGGAGCGGGCGGAGGTCGAGCGGGAGCTAAGGCGGTACGGCGCCCAGATCCTGGCGGATGCCAATGAGCTGATCGAGCAGGAGCAGCTCCGCCTGCGCACCGCCATCCACGCCTCCAGCCTGGTGGCGGGGGGCTCGCTGCTCTTCATCCTGTTCGTCTTCCTGGGCATCGGCTATCTCTTGACGCGCCAGGTCGCCAATCCGATGCGCCGTTTCGTCGAGTACACCCAGCGCATCGCCCGGGGAGATTTCTCGCCGATCCAGCCCGTGCGGAAGTACCGGGACGAGTTCTCTGACCTGGCGATCGCCATCAACCGGATGCTCGCCAAGCTCAAGAACCGGGAGGCCCAGCTCGCCCGCACAAGCAGGATGGCCGCAGTGGGGACGCTGACCGCGGGGGTCGCGCACGAGCTGAATAACCCCCTCAACAACATCGGCCTCAATACCGAGGCTATGCTCGACGGCTTCGGCGACTACTCGGACGAGGAGAAGCTCAAGATGCTCGCCGACATCACCACCCAGGTGAAGCGGGCCAGTGGCACCGTGCGCAATCTCCTCGACTTCACCCGGGTGGAGAACCCCGTCCTGGTTGCGGTGTCCATCCCCGAGGTGGTCTCGGCATCCCGCAAGCTCGTGGACAATGAGGCCAGCTTGAGCAACGTGGATTTCGCCCTGGACCTGCCGGAGGACCTCCCGAAAGTGCAGGGCAACCCGCGCGACCTCCAGCAGGTCTTCCTCAACCTTTTTCTGAACGCCATTCAGGCCATGCCCAAAGGGGGAAAGCTCTTCGTACGTGGCAGCCTGGAGGATGGAGACCGGGTCCAGGTGGAGGTGACGGACACCGGCCACGGCATCCCCCCGGAGCACCTGGGATCCATCTTCGACCCGTTCTTCACCACCAGGGAGCACGGAACGGGGCTTGGCCTCTCTATCTCTTATGGGATCGTCGAGAAACACCACGGGAAGATAGACGTGCGAAGCCAGGTGGGCGTGGGCACCACCTTTAGGCTCTCCCTGCCGCGGGCAAGCGGTGAGGGGAGAGGCGCGTCCGCCAGAGCGGAGGATTGACCGTGGACATCTACTTGCCGATTGCCAGCAGTTGCGCCAACGTGCCCCTGCTGGTGGGCCTCGGCGGCCTGGTGGGGTTTCTGTCTGGCCTCTTTGGTGTGGGGGGTGGGTTTCTCCTCACGCCGCTCCTCATGATGATCGGGATTCCGGCGACGGTGGCGGCGGCCTCAGACGCCAATCAGATCGTGGCGGCCTCCACCTCCGGCTGCTATGCCCACTTCCGGGAAGGCAACGTGGACTTCAAGATGGGGACGGTGATGCTGCTGAGCGGCATCGCCGGCAGCACCCTGGGGGTCCAGATCATCAAGCTGCTTCGGGCCATGGGCGAGGCGGACTTCGTCATCACCGTCGTGTACGTGCTGATGTTGGGGAGCATCGGCTCCTACATGTTCTTCGAGAGCCTGGGCGCCCTGCGGGGGCGCAAGCCCAGGGTTGGCCGTCGCGCGCCCCGACCCTCCGTCTACCGCCGCTTCGTGGAGGAGCTCCCCTTCCAGGTGCACTTCTCCCGGTCCAAGGTCACCCTGTCCGCGCTCGTGCCGGCGTTCCTTGGGTTCTTCGTCGGCCTGCTCGCCGCCGTCATGGGGGTCGGCGGAGGATTCATCATGGTGCCTGTGATGGTCTACCTCCTTCGGATGCCCATGCACGTGGTCGTGGGGACGAGCCTGTTTCAGGTCCTCTTTACCTGCATGAATGTGACGTTGCTTCAGGCCTACGTGAACCACACCGTGGACTTCGTCCTGGCCCTCATCCTGCTCCTGGGCTCGGTCGTGGGGGCCCAGATCGGCGCGCGGGCCGGCCGGCGGCTCAATGCGGACCAGCTGAAGATCCTCATGTCGGTCGTTGTGCTTGCCGTCATGCTGAAGATGCTGCTCGGCCTGCTCCAGGCTCCAGATGTGCTGCTCGCCTACAAGGGAGGACACTGACCACCATGGAAGTTAGCCCGCGGTTGTCTCTGGCCCTGCTCCTCTGCTGTCTCCTCGTCCCCGTGGCCGCGGTGGGGGGGGCGGCGGAGCCCGGGACCCCGGCTGGCATCACTGTCGAGCCGGATCACATTCCCATGGGCATGACGTACAGTGGGGCCACCGTCCAGGTGGGGGCAAAGGTCCCGGCCGGGTACGAGGCTGCGATCCGCGTGATGGGCAAGGCCGAGACCCTGCAGATGAAGCGGAAGGGCAAGGTCGGCCGCGTCCTGTGGATGAGCGTGGGCGAGGTGACGTTCGAGGCCGTCCCTGTCGTCTACTTCCTGCTCACCTCGAGGCCGCTGGCGGATCTTGCGGCCGCCGAGGCGCTCAAGGAGCGCAAACTCGGCTATGAGGCGCTCGCCAGCGCCGCCGGGTCGGCATCCGGGCTCTACCCCGAGCTGGTCATGCTCAAGGAGAAAGAAGGCCGCTTTTCGGTGGGGGAGGGCCAACTCATTCGCACGAGCTCGCCGCACGGCGGCTCGACAGAGTGGGTGACAGGGTCGTTCAGGTTCCCGGCCCGAGCGCCGGCGGGTGAGTACACGGTGGACCTCTTCGGCTTTCATGAGCATGAGGTGGTCCATCTCGGCTCGACCACTGTTCGGCTCGAGTACACGGGCATGGCGAGGGTGCTCCGATCCGTCGCAACGGAGCATGGGTTGATCTACGGCGGCGTGGCGGTTGTCGGCGCCGTCCTTGCCGGGCTGTTCACGGGTTTCGTCTTTCACCCCAAGAGGGGCAGGGGCAAGTGACCTTCCACCCCATCGTCAGGCTGCACGATCTCTTCCGCCGCCAGGGGCGGGTCGGTTCGGTGGATCTCCTCCGGACAAAGTTCGAGCCCTTCCGTCGCCTCGTGGATCGGAACAGCCGCGTCCTGGAGCTGATGGCGGACGCGGGGGCCAAGCTGGGGGGGGACTACCTCTTCGACGCGCAGTATCTCCGGTGGCTCGACGCCGAGTTGGCCGAGGCGGTTCGGGCCGTGGTGCGGGACTTGGCGGAAGTGTCCGGCGACCGCTATCCGGCTCTCCAGGGGGCGTTCGAGCGGATCCGAGCTGGCGTGCGGGCGAGCCTGGAGTCGCGGGGGGAGGCGCGCGCGGGGCCGCTCGTCATCCCCCTCGACACCGTAGGGACCGAGCTGGCCGCCCTGGTCGGCGAGAAGATGGCCCGACTGGGGGAGGTCCGCAACCGGCTCGGCCTCAAGGTGCCAGGCGGGTTCGTCATCACAGCCGCCGCCTGCCAGCGCCTTCTCGCCCAGCCTTTCGTTGCCGGCCGACTGGAGATCCTGCGCCGGGGCCAGGCATCCCTTGCCGCGGCAAGCGCGAGGCTGGCCCAGGCGATCCGTGAGGCTGAGATCCCCCCGGACGTGGCCGTGGCCGTCAAGCGAGCCCTCTCCGGTTTTGAGCAGGGGCCGTCGTTCGCGGTGCGCAGCAGCGCCCTGGGGGAGGACGGCGGGTTGAGCTTTGCCGGCCAGCACCTGACCTTGCTGAACGTGCCGCGGGATCGGGTGCTGGATGCTTGGCTGCAGGTCGTGGCCAGCCTCTTCTCGCCGCAGGCCATGGAGTACCGGCGGAGGCTCGGACTGCCGGTCCCGGACGCGGAGATGGCCGTGGGCTGCATCCTCATGGTGCCGGCCGTCGCCAGCGGGGTAGTCTATACGGTGGACCCAGCCGACCCGGAGAGGAGCACGGCCCTTGTCACCGCCACGCGTGGGTTGGGGGTACTGGTGGTGGAGGGCCGGGGCACCACGGACCGGTTCACGCTCTCCCGGATCTCGCCGCACCGGGTCCTCTCGCGCGCCGTGACGTCGAAGGCCGAAATGTGCGTGGCCGCCGGGGACGGGGGCGTGGTGATGGTGCCGGTCCCGATCGGGGAGCAGGACGCCCCGGCCGTCACCGAGGAGGCGCTGGCGGAGGTTGTCAGGGCCTCGCTCAGGATCGAGCGTCACATGCGATGCCCCCAGGATGTGGAGTGGGCCGTGGCCCCAGATGAGGGGGTGATGGTGCTACAGGCCCGGCCCCTGCGGGTGAGCCTCCCGGCGCGGCGCAAGGGCGAAGAGCTGGTGCGGGCGCTGGAGCGATACCCCGTTCTTCTGAGGGGCCGCGGCGTCGTGGCCTGCCGGGGTGCGGGCGCAGGCCGTGTGTTTGTGGTCGGGGCAGCCGAGGCGGTACGCGATGTTCCGGCGGGTGGCGTCCTCGTCGCAAGGCAGTCCTCGCCCAGACTCTCGGCACTGGCCTCGTCGGCCAGCGCCATTGTGACCGACGTCGGTGCAGCCACCGGCCACCTGGCAACAATTGCCAGGGAGTACCGCATCCCGACCATCCTCGACACGGGGGGGGCGACGCAGATCCTGAGGCCGGGGATGGAAGTGACTGTGGACGCAGAGGAGAACATCATCTACGAGGGCATCGTGGAGGAGCTGCTCTCCTACGAGCTCCTCCAGGGTGACGTCTACGACGAGACGCCCGAGTTTCGCATGCTGCGCAGGATGCTTGGATGTATCGCACCCCTGCATCTGAAGGACCCGGAGGATCCCGGGTTCATCCCCGATCGGTGCCGGACGTACCACGATATCATCCATTTCGCCCACGAGCAGGCCCTGGCCGCGCTCGCCGATCTCGATAAGTTCAGCGTCAGGTCACGGGAAGATCAGGTGCACAAGCTTGAGTTGGACATCCCGCTCGATCTGCTGCTCGTGGATATCGGGGATGGGCTGGCGCCCGGCGTGCGCGGCCCCGTGCGCCTGGACGCGGTCGAGTCCAGGCCGCTCCGCCTCCTAATGGAGGGCCTCACCACGCCTGGGGTGTGGACAACCCGCCCGGCCCACATGGACCTGGAGGGGTTCATGTCGAGCGCGACTCGGTTCGCACCCCTCAGCCTGCCGGGCGTGGCCTCGGTGGAGCGCAACGTCGCGATCGTCTCCCGGGAGTATCTCAACCTCAACCTGCGGGTTGGGTACCACTTCAATGTCGTGGATTGCTATCTGGGCGAGGGGCCGGAGGACAGCTATCTCTTCTTCCGCTTCGTGGGTGGGGTGACGGACCTCTCTCGGCGCACGAGACGCGCCCGCCTCCTCTCCGAGATCCTGGAGCGGCATGACTTCGTGACCAATCAGAACGGAGACCTGGTGGTGGGCCGGCTCAAGGGGGTGCCGCGGCCGGTGGTCGAGGAGCGCTTGCAGATGGTGGGCCGGCTCATCGGATTCTCGCGCCAGCTCGACATCTTCCTCAAGGACGAGGAGATTGTGGACCGGCTGGTCAGCGACTTCATGCACAGCAGATACGAAGCGGTCTTCGGCGACGCCACGGAGGAAAACACAATGGGCGGGGACGTTGAGGTGATGGTGCTGGACGATGAGGCGACGGTCGGCGAGCGGCTGAAGGACTTCCTGGAGAAGCGGGGGATGGCGGTGGAAACCTTCCTGGATAGCGGCAAGGCCATCCACCGGCTCCAGGAGAAGCGCTTTGATGTGATCGTGACGGACCTCAAGATGCCGGGGCCGAACGGTGTCGACGTCTTGCTCTCCGTGAAGGAGCGGAGCCCCTCGACCCAGGTCATTCTCATCACCGGGTACGCCACAATTGAGGCCGCCCGCGAGGCCGAAGCCATCGGGGCATTCGACTTCATTCTGAAGCCGTTTGAGCTCGAGGACCTTCATAAGCTCGTCAAGAAGGCTGCGAAGCGGTCATCCAGGTTGTCGAAGAGGGGGGGGCAGGCAGAGGAGAGATGACTTTGGGAGGGAACGGCAAAAGCGGGTGTCTCCAACCTGGGAGCGCGCATAGCGGAGAAGGGGCAACGGCTTGAGGGGCTTTCCCCTGGGAGTGCGGACATGAAGACACGGCTTCGCATCCTCATCATTGACGATGAGCGCATCGTCTGCGAGCGACTCAAGCATTCACTGGAGAAGTACGGATTCGATGTGGAAGCGCATACGGACAGCCAGGAGGCCCTCGACCGGATCGCGGAGCAGCGCTTCGATGTCCTGATCACGGACATCAAGATGCGAGGCCCCAGCGGCATCGACGTGCTGCATTTCGTCAGGGAGCACCATCCAAGCACCAAGGTGATCGTTATCACCGGCTTTGCGACCGTGGAGACGGCGAGGGAGGTGATGAAGGGGGGCGCGGTCGATTTCATTCCCAAGCCGTTCAAAATGAGTCAGCTTCGTGATCTAATCCTCCGCATCGCTGAGGAGCACCCCGGCCACGCGCCGGCGGGAAGGGCGACCGGCCCGGGCGAGGACCGATCCGGCGGGCCCTCGACCTGACCCGCCGGGCCCCCGAGAGGTTGCGGAGGGAGACCATGCTCCCGCGGCGCGGCGCCGGGCGGTGACAGGAAAGTCTGGGGATGGCCGTTATTACGATTTCTCGCGGTTCATTCAGCGGCGGCAAGATGCTGGCCGAGTGCCTGGCCGACCGGTTGGGGTATCGGTGCATCGATCGCGACATGATCGTCGAGCGCGCCGCCGCGTATAGCGTGTCGGAGGATGAGTTGCGGGACGCCCTGCTGAAGCCTCCCGGCTTCTTCGACCGCCTTTTCATGGACCGCCTCGGACACAGGCGGTACGTGTACCCGACGCTGATTCAGGCAGCGCTCGTTGAGGAAGTGCGGACCGGCAACGCCGTCTACCACGGGAACGCCGGCCACCTGCTGCTCAAGGGTGGCGGGCCGGCGCTGCGGGCGCGCATCATCGCGCCCATGGAGTTCCGCATCGCCATGGCCATGGGGCGACACAAGTTCAGCCGTAGCAATGCCATCTTCTACATTCATCGTGTCGATCGGGAGCGGCGGGAATGGGTCCACTACCTCTACGGCGTGGATTGGGGGAATCCAGCGCTGTATGACATCGTCGTGAACCTGGAGGACCTCGGCATCGAGCAGGCCTGCGAAGTGATCGGTACCATGGCCCGGCAGCCGTGCTTCGAGTTCACTCCCAAGGGCCAAGCCTCAATGGACAACCTGGCGCTGGCCAGCCGGGTGAAGGCGAACTTGGCAATCGACCCGGCCACGTCGCATCTCGAGGTCGAGGTGACCGCCGATCAGGGCCGGGTCGCGATGCGCGCCAAATTGGCCAAGCCGGACGAGTTCGGCGAGATCCAGAGGGTGGCGAATTCCACGCCGGGCGTTCGGGAACTGACGCTGGAGCAGCTCACCCCGGCGGCGCCGGGTTAGCCTCGGGCCGGAGTGGCTCTACATGGCCGTCATCACCATATCGCGTGGGACCTTCAGCGGCCGAAAGAGCTTGGCGGAATGTCTCGCCGCGCGTCTGGGCTATCGCTGCATCGACCGGGAGGCATTGGTGGAGCGAGCGGCCGCCGGCGTAATGGACGAGAGCGAGTTGAAGGAGGCGCTGCTCACGTCGCCAGATTTCCTGGATCGGCTGCGCCGCAAGCGGCGCCTCTATCTGGCGGTGCTGCAGGCGGCGCTGGCCGAGGAAGTGGCCAACGGCGAGGCCATTTATCACGGAAACGCTGGTCACCTGCTGCTCAAGGGCGTGGTGCCGGTGCTGCGGGTCCGGGTCATCGCCCCGCCGGAATTCCGCCTGGCCATGGTCAGGGACCGGCTGGGGCTGAGCCGTGAAGACGGCGAGGCATACATCGCGCGCATGGACGAGGAGCGCAGGAAGTGGACGCACTTCCTCTACGGGGTGGAATGGGATGATCCGTCGCTGTACGACGTGGTGATCAACCTTGAGCAGACCACCATTGCCGAGGCCTGCGAGGTTCTCACCGACATGGCGCGGCTGGAATGCTTCGCTTTCACGCCCGAGCGGCGGGCCGCGATTCGGGATTTCGCGCTCGCCAGCAGGGTTTGGGCGGCGCTGGGTCTGGACCCGGGAACCACCAACCTCGAGGTCGAGGTCCGGTCTCGCCCTGGGACGGTGTATGTCCAGGGCTTCGTCGGCAGCAACCGTGCGATCCGCGAAGTCGAGCGTGTGGCTGGACAAGTCCCCGGCGTGCGTCGGCTGAACCTGGCGGAGCTCACTGTCTACCACGACGTTTAGCCCGGGCTGGGATTCGCGGCCGGGAGCAAAGGCAGGTACTGATGGGGTCTTCGCAAGGAGGGCCGGGGCTGCCCGCCAGGGCACCCTCTGCAGTGCCCGCTCTGCGGCGGCTGGGCGCGTTGGCCCGGCGGGTTCCGCTGGCTTGGTTTTGTGCGCGGCCCGGTTACCGATGGTGGGTGGTGGGCACGGTCTGCCTGGGCGCCTTCATGGGGCAACTGGACGCCTCGATCGCCACACTGGTGATCCCCACGTTGCGGGTGGTGTTCCACGAGCGATTGGCGGACGTGGAGTGGGTGGCCATCTCGTATCTGCTGACCCTGGTGGGGCTCGTGGTGATGTTCGGCCGCTTGGCCGACATGTTCGGCCGCAAGGAGCTGTACACGCTGGGCTTCGTGGTATTCACCGCGGGTTCGGTGGCCTGCGGCGCCGTGCGCCATCTGGAGACGCTCATCCTGGCGCGTGTGGGGCAAGCGCTGGGAGCGGCCATGCTCCAGGCCAACTCGGTGGCGATCATCACTCAGGCGGTGGACAAGAGCGAGCTGGGACGGGCCATCGGCGTGCAGGGCGCCGCGCAGGTGGTGGGGCTCTCGGTCGGTCCCGGACTGGGCGGCCTCCTCATCTCCGTGCTCGGCTGGCGCTGGGTCTTCTACATGAACCTTCCGGTGGGTGTCGTCGGCACCCTGTCGGGTTGGCTGATCCTACCCGCTACCGAGCAGCGCAGCCGCCGTGAGCCGTTCGACTAGCTGGGCCTGGCCCTGTTCGCCCCCGGCGTAGCCCTGTTGATGTACGCCATCACGCAGGGCGAGGTGCAGGGCTGGGGCTCACCGGAGATCGCCTCCCTGCTGACACTTTCGCCGGTGCTACTGGTGCTGTTCCTGCTGCGCGAGCGCCGATCGGCCTTCCCGATGGTTGACCTGGGGCTGTTCGCCGACCGACGATTCACCGCGGGCATCGCGGCGGGGCTGCTCTCCTACGAAGTGCTTTTCGGGGCCTTGTTCGTGATCCCGGTTTTTCTCGAGCGTGCGTTGCCTCGCGGCCCCGAGAGTACAGGCGTCACCCTTACGGCCGTGCCCTTCGCGCTGGCCGTGGTGGCGCCCCTGGCCGGGCGGCTGGCTGACCGTTTCGGATCGCGCGGGCTGACGGCGGGGGGGATGCCGGTGGCTGCCTTGGCGCTCCTGTTGCTCGAGGAGGTCCCGCCGGGAGCGGAGCTGCCTTTGCTGATAGTGCTTGCCCTGTTCGGCCTCGGTCTGGGCGCCTTCACCCCGCCCAATAATGTCGCGATCATGAGGGCGGCGCCTCGCCATCGGCTGGGTGTGGCCGGCGGCATCCTGAACATGACCAGCGGCCTGGGCACCACGCTGGGGGTCGCGGCCACGGGGGCCGTGCTGGCCTGGCGCCAGGAGGTCTACGCCCAACGGTGGCGCCCGGGACCGGTGAGCGCCGTCACCTACCGCGTCACCGGGGGCTTCCACGATTCGGTGCTTTTCTTACTCACTCTAGCCCTCCTGGCCGCGCTCATGTCGCTGGTGCGGGGGCGGGCCGGCGCAGTGAAACCTTCCCCAGAAGCTCACCAGGATCTGTTGTAGGCGATGCCGCTAAGGGGTTGACCCGAGAACTCTTCCGGGGGAGAATGCGGCCGCCTCTCAGGAGGCGGCAGCGGCCGGGGGTCGTCCATCGGCCGCGCGTGATGCGTCGCGAACGGGATCGGTTCCGCACCGAGAAGAGGCTGGCATGGTTGCCGTGGTGACGGGTGGCACGGGTTTCCTGGGGTCGCATCTCGTCCGGCTGCTCCAGGAGCGGGGGATGGCGGTCCGCGTGCTCCTCCGACCCAGCACACCGCCCAGCGTGCTACCGGCGGATTTCGACCACCGAGTGGGCGATGTCCGCGACCCCTCGGCGGTCCGAGACGCGTTCGCGGGTGCCACCACCGTTTTTCATTTGGCGGGCCTGGTGGCTCCCTTCGCTCCCCGCCACCGCTACCTCGAGATCAATGTCGGGGGAACCGAAACCGTGGTCGAGGCCTGCCTAGCAGCCAAGGTGGACCGCCTCGTGTACATGAGCAGCACGGTGGTCTACGGGATTGAGTGCGACCACCGCGGCCTGACCGAGGACGCTGCCTGCGCCGCAGCGTTCGTTGCGCCGTATGAGGAGAGCAAGGTCAAGGCCGAACAGTTGGTCGTGCGGCGGATGCACGAGACGGGGCTGCCAACGGTTATCCTCCGCCCGGGGATGGGTTGGGGGCCGCGCGAGCGAGTGGTTCTACCCGTGCTGGTTCGGAACCTTCGCTCCCGCCTGTTCTTCATGGTGGGGAACGGCCGCAACACACTGGGCCTGAGTTACGCGACGAATATCGCCCACGCCTCCTGGCTTGCGGCCGTGAAGTCGGAAGCCGTGGGACAGATTTACAACGTCGCTGATGGCTTCGGCATCACGTGCCGTGAGTTCCTGGGAGCCCTGGCCAAAGAAGTGGGGCTCCCGGTCCGGCGCCGCTGGATCCCGAAGGCCTTCGTGGCCCCCCTAGTCGATCTCCTGCTGCCGGCCGAGCCGGAGTCGCGGGAGAACCTTCCGCCGTCGCGGGCCGCGTTGCTTCGCCTCTGCGCGCTGTACCGGGACAGCGAGCCGGATACCAACCGAATCCGAAAGGAGCTGGGTTACGTCCCCCCGGTCGATTTCGCAACCGGCATCGCCGAGACCATCGCTTGGTACCGTCAAGCGTTTCCCGCGACTCAGGCCAAGTGAGAAATCCGTGAAGGGCGTTCGGCGGTTCGGTCGTTCCCCGAACACCCGAACGGTCGAACGCAATTTCCGCGAGTGACTGACCCATGTTTCAGCGGCTCACGGATTGGCTCAACAGGGGGACGCGAGGAAGGTTCCTCGAGGCGTTGCAGGTCGAGGTGACCTCGCGCTGCACCAATCGCTGCGTGATGTGCCCCAGGACCGTGCTGGCGGAACGGTGGCCGGAGATCGATCTCTCGTGGGACGCGTTCGAGCGCACCGCCAGGGCCTTCCCATATGCCCGGCACGTGCACCTGCAGGGATGGGGGGAGCCGCTCCTGCACCCCCGCCTGCTCGACATGGTCGCCACGGCGAAAGCGGCGGGATGCCGAGTGGGCCTCACCACCAATGGCATGGGGCTCGAACCGGACACGGCGAAAAGCCTGCTCGACCTCGGTCTCGACCTCCTGTCCATCTCCGTCGCGGGCGCAACCCGGGACATCCACGAGAGCATTCGGGTGGGCTCTGACTTCTCGCAGATCCTGGAGAATGTCCGGCAGTTCCTGAGCTTCCGTGCCGGACGCCCGGGCAATGGGCTAAAGGTGGAGCTCTCCTACCTGATGACCAGGACGAACATCGCGGAGCTGCCGCGGGCCGTAGAGCTGGCCGCCTCTCTCGGCGCGGACGAGTTGTATGCTATCAACCTGGATTACGTGGTGACGCCGGCGCACGATCAGCTCCGGCTGTTCGGATGCCCGGATCTTCGGGAGGAGGCGGTCCGCATTGTGGAGGAAGCACGGCGGCGAGCCCGGCGGATCGGCCTGGCTTTCCGGTCCTACCCGCTCGACCTGGAGGAGGTGGCCATCTGCGAGGCCCACCCGACGAAGATCCTGTTCGTCTCCTGCGAGGGCTGGGTTTCTCCCTGTACGTATCTCACGCTGCCCGGACAGGCAGATATCCCGCGCCGATTTCAGGGGAGGCAGGTGAGCGTGCCCGTGGTCCGATTCGGCAACGTCTTGGAAGAGGATTTCGACAGTATCTGGCAGGGCCAGGTGTACCGGGCGTTCCGCCAGGAGTTCCTCCGGCGCGAGACGGAAGCTGCGGCCAGAGCCTTGGTCGCCGCAACCGGCGACCTGGACTGTGAGGCCGGTCTGCCCCCTCCGCCCGAGCCGTGCCTCACCTGTTACAAGTTGTATGGTGTGTAAGGCATTCTCCCGCTCCAGCCGGTCGCCCGATATTCTCCGGAGTCTCCACAGTCTATAATCCCTCCAACGCGTCCCCCATCATAGAGAGGTGTTCGTTCCATGAAACATTCCTTGGCTGCTGACCTGCGCCGGGCGATCTGCGCCGGGCAGGTCCTGGATGCGATCGAGGACCGGACGCTGTACGCTTATGACGGCACCAGCGCCAAGGCGCTGCCCGACGTCGTGGTGATCGCGCCTTCCCGCGAGGCGGTCGCCGCTGCCCTGCGATTCGCCTCGACCCACGATATCCCCGTCGTCCCTCGGGGGGCCGGGACCGGACTCTCCGGGGGATCGGTCCCCGCGCGGGGAGGGATCGCCCTGGTCCTGGCCTCCATGCGCCGCATCAGGGAGATCGATTCAGGCAGCATGCTGGTGGTGTGCGAACCCGGAGTCATCACGGGGGAGCTGCAGAAGAGCGTGGAGGAGGCCGGCTTTTTCTATCCGCCCGATCCTGCCAGCCTGAACTATTGCACGATCGGGGGAAACGTCGCGGAGAACGCCGGCGGGCCGCGCGCGGTGAAGTACGGGGTGACCAAGGACTACGTCCTGGGGCTGGAAATCGTCCGGGCGACGGGTGAGATCGTCCGCCTGGGCGGCAAGCAAGTCAAGAACGTCACCGGGTACAATCTGGTACAACTGTTTGTCGGATCCGAGGGCACCCTGGGTGTCATCACCGAGGTCATCCTGCGCCTGCTGCCGCGGCCCGCCGCGAAGAAAACCATGCTGGCCATCTTCGACCGCCTGGAGGATGCGGCGGACGCGGTGACGGCGGTGATGGCCGGGGGCATCACGCCGACGACGCTGGAGATCATGGACAAGACGTGCATCAACTGCGTCGAGGACTACCTGCAGCTTGGGTTGCCACGTGATGCCGAGGCCTTCCTGATCATCGAGGTGGACGGAATGCCCCAGGCGGTGGAGGCGGAGGCGGGCCTCATCACTACCATCTGCCAGGGAAAGCGGGTGCGATCCTTCCAGACGGCGCAAGACCAGAACGAGGCCGATACGCTCTGGAAGGCCCGCCGGGCCGTTTCCCCGGCGATCTCCCTGGTGCGACGCGGCAAGATCGGCGAGGACATCAGCGTGCCGCGGAGCGCGATCCCGGCGATGATACGGGAGATTCAGAAGATCTCCCAGGAGCAAGCGCTCCCCATCGCCATCTTCGGCCATGCGGGGGACGGGAACCTGCACCCCAACATCCTCGCCGACCGGCGGGATCCCGTGGAGATGGAGCGCGTGGAGCGGGCCATCGCGGCCATCTTCGAGGCCTCGGTGAGGCTGGGGGGAACACTTTCCGGCGAACACGGCATCGGCCTGAGCAAGCAGCCCTTCCTGCGGCTGGCCCTCTCGCCGGAAGCCGTCCAGTTGATGGAGGATGTCAAGCGGGCGATGGATCCCCGGGGTATCCTGAATCCGGGCAAGATCTTCGGGGGCGCGTGAGATGAGACTCGCCCACGTCAACGCGCTCTGGCGATGCAACAAGTGTGGCGCCTGCACGGCGGTGTGCCCCCTGTACCAGGAGACGGTCAAGGAAGGCATGGCTGCCCGAGGGAAGCTGGCCCTCTTGGAAGCCGTGGTGGATGGCGCCTTAGCGCCATCGCAGGTCTTGCGGCACAGGATCGAGGATTGCCTGCTCTGCGGGGCCTGCGCCCAGAACTGTCCCAGCCTGGTCCCTACCACCGAGTTGTTCCTGGAGGCCAGGGAGGAACTCGCCCGCATGTTCGGTGTTCCTCTTCCCGTGCGGCTGTTCCTGTTCGCCCTGGCGTCTCCCGTTCTGATGAACATGGGGATGCCGGCGGTGAGATTGTTGCAGCGTGCCCGCCTGCCCCGCCTGGCGCAGGGGCGGGCTGAAGCATTGCTGCCGGAGGCGATCCGGGGCGCCCTGAGATCGGCGCCTCCCGTTCCCGACCGCCCGTACCGGGCTCGCCCCCTGCCGTTCCCGAACGACGGGGAAGGCTCGCGACCGACGGTGGCCTACTTTGCAGGCTGTTTCATGAATTGGGGCTATGCCGATGCGGCGGAGGCCACGCGCCTTGCGCTCACCCTCGGCGGCCACCGGGTGGAGTCTCCCCCCGTGGTGTGCTGCGGGCTGCCGCACCGGGTGTATGGGGAGGCGGAGGCCGCACGTCGCCTGGCCCGCATGAACATCGAAGCGCTGGAAAAGTATCCGGCCATCGTCACCGACTGCGCCTCGTGCGGGGCGGCTCTCAAGGAATACCGCGAGCTGCTGGCGGATGATCCCGACTATCGGGAGAGAGCCCACGCGGTGTCCGCCCGCGTGGCCGATGTGTCCGAGTTCCTGATGAAGGGCCCCCTTGCCCGCCCGCGGGGCGAAGTGCCTCTCCGGGTCACCTACCACGAGCCGTGTCACCTGGGGCGCGGCCAGGGGGTCAGAGAGCAGCCGCGTGAGCTGCTGAAGTCCATCCCGGGGGTGGAGTTCGTCGAGATGAAGGGGGCCGACGTCTGCTGCGGGGGAGCCGGCTCGTTCTGCATCACGCACCCCGACCTGTCGGGGAAGGTGGGGGCGGCGAAAGTCGAGAGTATCCTGGCGAGCCGGGCGGACGTGGTCGCGAGCGGCTGCCCCTCCTGCATGTCCCAACTCCGCGCCATGCTTCATGAACGAGGCCTCCGTATCAGGGTGTGCCACCCCATAGAGCTCCTGGCAGAAAGCTACAGGAGAGCTTAGAGTCCCCCAATGGCTGCGGCGACACCCCGGTTAGCCGCCCGATTATCTCATCTCAAGCCTCATCCCCGCGCGGGGCTATCACCCCAGCCTGCGACCCCATAGTGCACTCAATCCTCTACGCACTCTGCCGTCGGAGGCGATGCTCGTGTTGACGTTACCGAACGGTAACGGTCGCGTCTCCAGGTGTTGCCGTGCGGTAACTGAGGCAGCGCGGTCAATCCCGTAATCTTCTGTTTTGAGAGGGACTTCCCCCCCGGCCAACTCGGCAAGGTCCTTGCTATGACCTAACTCAGTGTAGTAGGCGTGGCGAGGTGTCGGTGCTGCCGGGAGGGGTTTGGCCGTTCGCTGAAGGGAGGCGGATATGGAAAAGGTCAAGTTCATTCGAAACAACGAAGACTGGTGGGCCCTATGGATTGGACTCTTCGTCTTTGTCGTGTCGCTCGGCACCTTTGCGGGCATGGACCTCCTCGGGTGGGGTGTCGCCACTCGAGTATGGACCGATATCACCAAGTCCACGGCCGCAGTGTCGAGGGCCTATGCCGGGTTGCCTGGCTTCCTCGCGCTCGTCTTGACCTATATCTTCATGCTGCTGATCATGAGTGTCGGGGCCAAGGCGCTGAAGTTCAACATGAAGGAGTTCGCCATTGGTTTCACGGTGATCTTCTGGGTGAGCTACGGCTGCTGGCTGATTGGTAGCTGGGCATATATCGCGGCGACGCCGAATCAGTTGAAGGCATTCAATCTCCGCTGGGCCCTTGGCCTGACCGGGGAGGCCGGGTTCATCGTGGCCCTCCTGGTGGGCCTGATCCTGGGCAACTTCTTCCCGGCGGTCACGGCCTTCCTGAAGGAGGCTACCCGCCCCGAGTGGTACATCAAGACGGCCATCGTGATCCTGGGGGCCTCCCTGGGGGTCCAGGCCGCCGGGGCCACCGGCCTCGCCAAAGCGGTCATGTTTCGGGGTTTCGCGGCCATCGTGGAGGCTTACCTGATCTACTGGGCGCTCGTCTACCTGGTTTCCCGCAAGCTCTTCAAGTTCAGCCGGGAGTGGTCGGCCCCCCTGGCCTCCGGGATCTCCATCTGCGGCGTCTCGGCGGCCATCGCCACCGGCGCGGCCATCAAGTCCCGCCCCGTGGTCCCGATCATGGTTTCATCCCTAGTGGTGATCTTCGCGGTGGTGGAGCTCCTGCTCCTGCCCTTCCTGGCGGAGACCTTCCTGTACCACCAGCCCCTGGTCGCCGGGGCCTGGATGGGCCTGGCGGTCAAGACGGACGGGGCGGCCGTGGCCAGCGGGGCCATCACCGATGCCCTCATCCGGGCCAAGGCCCTCGCCGCCACGGGCGTGAACTACAAGGAAGGCTGGGTGCTGATGACGGCCACCACGGTGAAGATCTTCATCGACCTCTTCATCGGCATCTGGGCCTTCATCCTGGCCCTGATCTGGGTGTACGCCATCGAGGGGAAATCCGGGCAGAGGGTCTCGGTCGGCGAGATCTGGGAGCGCCTCCCCAAGTTCGTGATCGGCTACGCCCTGACCTTCCTCGCGATGCTGTGGCTGGCCCTGCAGGCCCCGGGCCTGATCGGCGCGGCCAGGCTGTCCACGGGGGAGAGCAACGTCTTCCGGGTGCTCTTCTTTGTGATGACCTTCTTCACCATCGGCCTCGTGTCGAACTTCAAGAAGCTCTGGGAAGAGGGCATCGGGAAACTGGCGCTGGTGTATGTGGTCTGCCTGTTCGGGTTCATCATCTGGATTGGGCTGGTCATCTCGTGGATCTTCTTCCACGGGATCATGCCGCCGACGGCGTGAGCGGGATGAGGGCCAGAACACACGAGTCCTAAGAAAAAAAGGGGGCCATCATGGCACCGCAAGTTCAGCAACCAAAAGTGGCCGACGAGATGGCGCAGATCCCGTATGAGCCGTTCTTGCCGGTGGAAGGAAAGCTGATCGCGTGGAGCTTGATCCTGGGCGCGGTCCTGCTTGTCCTTCTCGTCTGGGTGAGTTACACGTTCTTCACAGGGTAGGAAACGAGTAGAGCACCAGAAGGATCGGGCAGCGAAATCGGCTGGCCGGTGGCCCCCGGATGTCGTCTCGGAGTTGGAATGGAGAGGCAGACATCCCGGGGGCCATTGAATGTTTGGCGCACGGCACGGGGTCGGCGGAGATGCTTCCCAGGACGAGAACAAGAGGGCCGGCGATGGTGTTCAGGGCGCAGTGGACAGCAGACGATCAATCCCTCGGCACGGTGCGGGCGGAGGCGGAGCGGGGGCACATCATCTCCGTGCTTCAGCTCACGGAGGGCAATCGGCTTCAGGCAGCTCGGATCCTGGGGATCAGCCGGAAGACCCTGTGGAAAAAGCTCAAGCAACTCGGAGTCTCCTGGCCACTTGATGCTACCGAAAGGTAACACCCCCCTTCCGGCTGTTACCTTTTGGTAACGTCATCTGTCTCACTACTGTCCGGCTAAGGTCGATCACCGATTCAGCAACGGCTGGAAAGACAGAGAGTTACGCGCCACAATGCTTGGTATCGACTTGAATTTGCTCGTAGACTCTGGCCAGGCGTCCCGCGCTTCGGCGGGGCAGAAAGGACTGGCCAATGTATACGGGCCGCCCCGTGTTCGCGCAAGTCATGGATTTACTCCCGCGGCGCACGTTGGCGCGGTGCGTGGCGCGCTCCCCCGGCCGTCGCCGGCTCCGGACGTTCACCTGGTACGATCAGCTCCTCTGCATGGCCTTCGCCCAACTGACGTATCGCGAGAGTCTGCGCGACATCGAGACGTGTCGGCGCGCGCTCCAGCCGAAGCTCTACCACGCGGGCCTGCGGGGCCGGGTGGCGCGGAGTCACCCTCGCCGATGCGAACGAGACGCGCGACTGGCGGATCTCCGCCGACTTCGCCCAGACCTTGATCCACCGGGCGCGCCAGTGGTACTGCGACGACCCGTTCGCGGTCGAACTGGCGCAGACGGCCTACGCGTTCGATGCGACGACGATCGATCTCTGCCTCGCGCTGTTCCCCTGGGCCCGCTGCCGGCGGACCCAAGGCGGCCGTGCAGTTGCCCACCCTGCTCGACCTGCGGGCCCAGATCCCGACTTTCGTGGCCATCACGGACGGCAAGGCTGCCGATGTGACGCTCCTCGATGCGCTGCTGTTCGAGCCGGGGGCCTTCTCCGTCCTGGACCGCGGCGATACCGACTTCGCCCGACTCTACACCATCACCCAGAGCCTGGCCTTCGTCGTGATCCGCGGCAAATGCGGGCTCGACTACGCGCGCCGGGTCGCGCGGCCGATCGACCAGACCCCCGGGCTGCGCAGCGACCAGACGATCGTCCTCTGCGGGCCCAAGACGGCCACGCTGTACCCCGTCCCGCTACGGCGCATCACCTACGTCGATCGCGAGACGGGGCAGCGGTTCGTGTTCTTGACCAACAACTTCACGTTCACGCTGACCCCGCTGCAGATCGCCCAACTGTACAAGTGTCGGTGGCAGATCGAGCTCTTCTTCAAGTGGATCAAGCCGCACTGACGCATCAAGGCCTTCTACGGGACCTCCGAGAACGCGGTGAAGACCCAGATCTGGATCGCGATCAGCGTCTACGTGTTGGTCGCGATCCTCAAGCAGGAATTCCAACTCCCCCGGAGCCTCAGCGAAATCCTCCAAATTCTAAGCCTCACCCTCTTCGAGCGGGTGCCGCTTTCCCAAGTAGTTACGGCGTTCCCAGTGCAAGATTCAATGGACGACCCGTGCAACCAGTTGTCATTATTCGATCTTTAGCCGGACAGGTGTGAATTCCACCAGACACTTTTGGGATAGGAACCAACAAGACAAGTCGAGCCGTGCGGTTGGTGAGGAAGCGCTCGATCCGGTTATCTTTTTATACAGTTTCCGCATAACTGATCACGGCCGTTTCGTTGACTCTCTGGTTGGGGTATTCGGATCGAACACGATGGCGGGCGCCGATGCGGAGCGGCGAGGAGCGGTCGTCGATCTGTCTATGGAAGTGTACGCCGGGTTTCGAGACAAGTGTTCATCGTCAGACGGAAAAGGAGGCGGACGTGATTCAGTTCTTAGTGCACGAGCGTTCCGACAATGTGGGGGTGGCAACGGTAGACATCAAGGCCGGAGAGGTCGCGAAGGGGTTGTTCATGGACACGCAGGCGCCGGCGGAGGTGAGAGCCCTCACGGCGATCCCGCTCGGCCATAAGGTTGCGCTGCGAGACCTCAAGATGGGAGACACGGTGATCAAGTACGGGCACGACATCGGCCGGGTGACGGCCACCATCCAGGTAGGCGAGCACGTCCACATCCACAATCTCAAGACGAAGAGATGGTAGCGATGAACACGCCAAAGATCCTGGGGTATCGCCGCGAGAACGGCCGGGTGGGGGTGCGGAATCACGTGGTGATTCTGCCGCTGGATGACCTGTCCAATGCCGCCTGCGAGGCCGTGGCCAACAACATCAAGGGGACCCTGGCCATCCCCCACCCCTACGGGCGTCTGCAGTTTGGGGAGGACCTGACACTCTTCTTCCGGACCATCATCGGTGCGGGGGCGAACCCCAACGTGGCGGCCGTGGTAGTGATCGGTATCGAGCCGGAGTGGACGGAACGCGTGGTCTCGGGCATCGCGCAGACGGGAAAACCCGTGAAGGGGTTCGCGATTGAGCGCCACGGGGACCTTAAGACCATCGCCGAGGCTTCCCGTCAGGCCAAGGAATATCTGCAGCGCGCCTCGGAGCTGCAGCGGACCGAGTGTTCCCTGGATGAACTCTACATCTCCATCAAGTGCGGCGAATCGGACACTACCTCCGGGCTGGCGTCCAATCCCACGGTGGGCAATGCCATCGACAAGCTCGTCGCGATGGGCGCCACCACCAGTTTCGGCGAGACCTCCGAGATCACCGGCGCGGAACTGGTATGTAAGGAGCGGGCGGCGACGCCCACGGTGGGCGAGGTCTTCATGAAGGCGTGGACAGCGTACAACGATCTCATTGTGAGTCACAAGACCGACGACCTCTCCGGCAGCCAGCCCACCCAGGGGAATATCCGGGGGGGCTTGACCACCATTGAGGAAAAGGCCTTTGGGAATCTGCAGAAGATCGGGAAGCAGGCACGCTACGTGGGCGTGCTCAAGCCGGCCGAGGCTCCTCGGGGCAAGGGCTTATGGTTCATGGACACTTCGTCGGCGGCGGCCGAGGCGGTGACCCTGTGGGCGGCCTCCGGGGCGGTGGTGCACCTCTTCCCTACCGGACAGGGCAACGTCATTGGGAATCCCATCCTGCCGGTGATCAAGCTCTCGGCCAACCCGATCACGTGCCAGACCATGAGCGAGCACATCGATCTGGACGTGTCGGCCATCCTCCGGGGCGAGATGACTTTGGATGAGGCCGGGGACAAGCTCATTGATCTTATCGTGCGGACCGCCAACGGGCGTCTCACGGCCGCCGAGGCCCTCGGCCACCGGGAGTTCGTGCTGACGAAGTTATTCATCAGTGCATAACACTACTGTCCGGTTGAGGTTCTAGATAAACGCTCCAACCTGTGTGCGGGCAAGTAGTTACAGGATCACATGACTGTTTTCGACTTCAGATCTCTCGTAGCCTTCGGCCCCTATTCCCTCTCGCCGGAATGGAAAGGGGTGGCCGATGTACACGGGACGCAGCGTGTTCTCGCAGCGGCTGGATTTCCTCCCGCGGTACGAGTTCCTCGAGTGTGTTCGCCGCTCCCGCGGCAACTACCGCATGCGCTCCTTCGCGTGCCTCGATCAGCTCCTCTGCATGGTGTTCGCCCAGCTCACGTATCGGGAGAGCCTGCGGGACATCGAGATCTGCCTGCGCGCCGTGCAGGCGAAACTCTACCCTGCCGGCTTCCGGGGTCGCCTCGCCCGGAGCCCGCTGGCCGAGGCGAACGAGCGCCGCGCCTGGCGGATCGCCGCCGACTTCGCCCCGGGGCTCATGGCCCGCGCCCGGCCGCGCTCCGCCGGGGACGGCTTCGGGGTCGCCTGGGCGCAGACCGCCTCCGTCTTCGACTCGCCCACGATCGCCCTGGGCCTCCCGCTGTTGCCGTGGGCCCGCTTCCGCCGGCGCCAGGCCGCGGTGACGCTCCCCACGTTGCTGGACCTCCGGGGCAGTATTCCCTCGGTCATCCACCTTCCCGAGGGGAAGACCCACGATGTCACCGTCCTCGACGAGTGGGTCCTGGAGCCGGGGGCCTTCTCCAGCCTGGATCGCGGCTACATCGACTGCAGGCGTCTGTATGCCGTCCCCCAGAGCGGGGCGTTCTTCCTGGTGCGCGCCAAGCGCAATCTCGCGGCCGCCCGCCGCGCCTCCCGGCCAGTCGACAGGGCGACCGGGCTGCGCAGCGACCAGACCCTCGGGCTCACCGGCCCGAAGACGTCCCCGGAGTACTCGGCTCCCCTCCGGCGCATCAGCTACGTCGATGCCGAGACCAGGAAGCGCTTCGTCTTTCTCACGCACAACTTCACGCTGCCCGCCTGGATCATCGCCCAGCGCTCCAAGTGCCGCTGGCAGGTGGAACGGTGCTTCAAGTGGATCAAGCAGTCCCTGCGGATCAAGGCGTTCTACGGGACCTCAGCGAACGCGGTGAAGACCCAGATCTGGATCGCCATCAGCGTCTACGGGCTCGTGGCCATCCTGAAAAAGGCACTCAAGCTCGACCGGAACCTCGGCGAAATCCTCCAAATTCTGGGGGTTGTCTCGAAATAGGGGGCAGTGGGATGTCTGATACCCCGAATGTTTGGCGCACGGCACGGGGTCGGCGGAGATGCTTCCCAGGACGAGAACAAGAGGGCCGGCGATGGTGTTCAGGGCGCAGTGGACAGCAGACGATCAATCCCTCGGCACGGTGCGGGCGGAGGCGGAGCGGGGGCACATCATCTCCGTGCTTCAGCTCACGGAGGGCAATCGGCTTCAGGCAGCTCGAATCCTGGGGATCAGCCGGAAGACCCTGTGGAAAAAGCTCAAGCAGCTCGGAGTCTCCTGGCCACTTGATGCTACCGAAAGGTAACACTGCCATATCGGCTGTTACCTTTTAGTAACATCATTTTTCTTTGCTTCCGCCTTCGATCTCCGTTCCGCAAGCCTTTGCGGGGATCGAAAAGCTGGCAAAGTCTTTGCTTTTGATCAGCGCCGGGGGAGAAGAGCATCTCGACCGCTCCCTCGGGGCATCGAGACATCAGAAAGGAGACGTTGCGCGTGGTCGTTGTCGTCAAGAAGGTTCGAAAACTCGGGGCAGGAGCGGCAGTAGGGCCAAGCGATCGCATCACCTCGCCGCTCAGGCCCCAATTCATCCTCAAGACCCCGCCCTGCTCAGACGCCTGCCCGAACCACACGGACATTCGGGCCGTCCTCACCACCATCGCCCAGGCCGAGACCCTCGGTAAAACCTCCGAGCAGGCCTTCGAAGAGGCGTTCTACATTATCACGGAGAGGAACCCGCTCCCGGCGGTCTGTGGCCGGGTCTGCCCCCATCTCTGCGAAGCCGCCTGTAACAGGAACCACCTGGACGCGCCGGCATCCATCAACTGCCTGGAGCGGTTTATCGGGGACTTCGCTCTGGAAAAAAGTCTCCCGTTGAAGCCCCTCACACAGGAACACTACGGGGAAAAGATCGCGGTCATCGGGTCGGGACCCGCCGGCCTCTCCTGCGCCTATCAAATGGTGCGCCGGGGCTACCCTGTGACCGTGTTTGAGGCGTTCCCAAAGTCGGGCGGCATGCTCCGCTACGGCATCCCCACCTATCGCTTGCCCCGCTACGTCCTGGACGCGGAGATCGCACGGATCCTCGCCCTGGGGGCAGAGCTCCGCTGCGGTACGGCGGTGGGAAAGGATCTCGCCTACGAGGACCTCCGCCGATCATACGCGGCCATCTTCGTCGGGATCGGCGCCCACAAGGGCATGCGCCTCGGGGTGCCGGGCGAGAAGGCCCCGAACGTCCTGTCGGGCGTCGAGTTCCTCCACCGCATGAACACCGGCGAGCCGGTGAAAGTGGGGGAGACGGTCGTGGTGGTGGGTGGCGGAGATACAGCCGTGGACGCGGCCCGGGTGGCGGCCCGCCTGGGGACCAAGACTACCATCCTGTATCGCCGCACCATCCAAGAGATGCCGGCTATCAAGCAGGAGGTGGAGGAGGCCGAACGGGAAGGGATCCACATCGAGTTCCTGGCGGCCCCCAAAGCAGTCGCGACCGAAAACGGCCACGCCACCGGCCTGACCTGCCTCCGGATGGAGCTGGGAGAGCCAGACGCCAGTGGTCGCCGCCGGCCCGTGCCCGTGCCAGGCTCGGAGTTTTTCGTGAGTGCCAGCACGATCATCGCCGCCATCAGCCAGGAGTCGGATTTCACAGGCCTGGAGGAACTCAAAGGGGACGGCGGGATGGTCCCGGTAGACGACCACGGGGAGACGACGGCGCCCGGCACCTTCGCCGGGGGTGACATTCTCGAGCTGGGGATCGTCACGACCGCCATCTACCACGGTCGCCGTGCCGCCGAGACCATCCATGCCAGGCTCCGGGGCATCCCACCGGACGCATCCCCGGCGCCACCCGTAATCACCCGTGAACGGATGCGGCTAGACCTCTATCCCAAGCAGCCGCGAACGGAGGTGGCCACTCTCCCGGTGGCCGAGCGTTTCCAGGACCCGGACTGCGAGATCAACCTGGCCTTGACGCGGGAGCAGGCCATCGCCGAGGCCAAGCGTTGCTTGAGCTGCGGCCTGTGCTACCACTGTGACAACTGCTGGAAGTACTGCCAGGACCAGGCGGTGATCAAGCCCTTCGACAAGGGCCAGCCGTACCGCTTCAAGCTGGAGTTTTGCCAGGGATGCAAGAAGTGCGCGGAGGAGTGTCCCTGCGGGTACGTCGAGATGAAGTAACTGCCGATTCCCCGGATAACCACGGGGGGAGGTGCCACAGCATGGGAGACAAAACGAAATTGCCAAAGACGCCGAAGCTGGACGAACTCGACAAGGGGCCGTGGCCCAGCTTCGTGCGGGAGATCAAGAAGGCCGCAGCCCAGAGCCCTATGTGCCGGGATCTCCTCGGCGTGCTGGAACGCTCCTATAACGAGAAAGTCGGCCACTGGAAGCACGGCGGAATCGTCGGGGTGCGCGGGTACGGCGGCGGGGTCATCGGCCGGTACTCCGATCTGCCGGAAGAGTTCCCGAACGTGGCCCACTTTCACACGATGCGGATCAACCACCCGGCGGGTTGGTTCTACACGTCGGCAGCCCTGCGGACCATCTGCGATCTGTGGGAGCGGCACGGGTCAGGCCTCACGAATCTCCACGGCTCCACCGGGGACATCATCCTGCTGGGGACGCGAACGGATCAACTGGAGCCCACCTTCTCCGAATTGACACAGGCAGGCTTTGACCTCGGCGGGTCCGGATCCGACGTGCGAACGCCGAGCTGCTGCGTGGGGCCGGCCCGTTGCGAGTGGGCCTGTTATGACACGCTGGGCTTCACCTACGACATCACGATGCACTACCAGGATGAATTGCACCGGCCGGCCTTCCCGTACAAGTTCAAGTTCAAGGCCGCGGGGTGCCCCAACGACTGTGTGGCCGCCATCGCCCGCGCCGATCTCAGCATCATCGGTACCTGGCGCGGGCCGATCCAGGTGGATCAGGCGGCCGTGCGGGACTACACGAAGAACGGGATCGACATCCAGGCGGACGTCTGCGACCGCTGTCCCAGCAAGTGCATGGGGTGGAACGGGAAAGAGCTAGAGATCGCCAACGAGTGGTGCGTCAAGTGCATGCACTGCATCAACGTGATGCCCAAGGCCCTGCGCCAGGGGCCGGAGCGGGGCGCCACGATCCTCGTGGGTGCCAAGGCGCCCATTGTGCAAGGCGCGATGCTCTCGTCGGTCCTGGTGCCCTTTATGAAGATGGAGCCGCCCTACACGGCCCTCAAGGAGTTGGTGGGAAAGATGATAGAACTCTGGGCCGAGGAGGGCAAGAGCCGGGAGCGGATCGGGGAATTCATCCAGCGGGTGGGCCTGGGCAATTTCGTCGAGGCCATTGGCCTGGAGCCGCAGCCAGAGATGGTAGCCCATCCCCGGGAGAACCCCTACGTCTTCTACGAGGAGTACCTGGAAGAGGACCCGACCGAGGCAAAGGCTTAGGCGTCCCCCACAGGTTGGGCGCCTTCTTCAAGGGAGAATTCAGCCATGGCTGAGACCGTTGCACCGCGCAAGACGGATATCGGTCCGCCCCACTATCAGAAGTTTCTGCCACCCATCGTGAAGCAGAATTACGGGAAATGGCGGTACCACGAAATTCTGAAGCCCGGGGTCATCGTGCACGTAGGGGAGTCGGGCGACAAGCTGTACACGGTGCGCGCCGGCTCGCCGCGCCTCCTCTCCATCCAGACCATCCGCGAGTTCTGCGACCTGGCGGACAAGTACAGCGGAGGGTATCTGCGCTTCACGAGCCGGAACAACGTCGAGTTCCTGCTCACCGATCTTGCCAAGATCGAGCCCCTGATCGCCGATCTGGCGGCCAAGGGCTTCCCGGTCGGTGGGACCGCCAACGCCATCTCCAACATGGTCCACACGCAGGGATGGGTGCACTGCCACTCGGCGGCCACCGACGCCTCGGGGGTCGTCAAGGCGGTCATGGACGAGCTGATTGGATACTTCAACACCACGAAGCTGCCGGCGAAACTCCGCCTGGCCCTGGCGTGCTGCCTCAACATGTGCGGGGCGGTGCACTGCTCGGACATTGCCATTCTGGGGGTCCATCGCCGGCCGCCGAAGATTGACGATGAGCGGCTCCCCAAAATCTGCGAGATCCCCAGTGTGGTGGCCGCCTGCCCCACCGCGGCCATTCGGCCCAAGCGGATCGACGGGAAGGAAACCGTGGAGGTCATCGAGGAACGCTGCATGTTCTGCGGCAACTGCTACACCGTCTGTCCGGCCATGCCGCTGGCCAACGCGCTCAACGACGGAGTTTCGATCTGGGTGGGCGGGAAAGTCAGCAACGCCCGGACCGCGCCCATGTTCTCCAAGTTGGCTATCCCCTACCTCCCCAACAACCCGCCCCGCTGGCCCGAGGTGACACAAGCGGTCAAGCATCTGGTGGAGGTGTGGGCGGCGGATGCCCGGAAATACGAGCGGATGGGCGAGTGGATCCAGCGCATTGGATGGCCTCGCTTCTTCCAGAAGACGGGGATCCCGTTCACCAAGCAGCACATTGACGACTTCCGGTTCGCTGCCACCACCTACCAGCGTTCCGCACACATCAAGTCGTGAGGAGTGGAAGATGACGGAGGCATTGACCGCCGAAGTCGTGGCCGAGGCCATGTACCAGATGGTGACGGACGCTGCGGGCGTCAAGAAGCTGAAGCCCACCGACCTCTTCAAGGCGATGATGGAACACTTCGGACCGGAGCGCTGCACCAAGGAGACGTGCAAGGAGGCGCTGCGGCATCTCATGGATTCCGGCCGTTGTGTCTACACTTACTTCGGGGGCAGCTTCGTCGAGCTGCCCCCCAAAGAGGGCACCGGCGGCTGACCGGAGCGGAAGGATCATCCACAATGGACCATCTGGAGCGGGGGGCGGCCGCGTGTCCGCGGGTGATGATCTGCGGCCTGCGGGGGAGCACCGGCAAGACGCTGGTTGCCCTGGGGCTGATCAGTGCCTGGCAGGCGCGGGGCGTCTCCGTGGCGCCCTTCAAGAAGGGGCCCGACTACATTGATGCCGCCTGGCACACCCGCGCAGGAACACGCCCCTGCCGCAACCTGGATACCTTCCTCATGAGTGAGGAGCAGATTCGCCGCTCGGTGGGGGAGCATGGCTGCACTGCGGATCTTACCCTGATCGAAGGGAACCATGGTCTGTTCGATGGGGTAGGCGCGGACGCCAAGGCCAGCTCGGCCGAACTGGCCAAGCTCCTCCAGGCACCGGTGGTGCTGGTCGTGGATTGCACGAAGGCCACTCGCACCGTGGCGGCCATGGTGCTGGGATGCCAGCACATGGACCCGGAGTTGCGCCTGGCTGGGGTTCTCTTGAATCGGGTGGCCACGCCCCGCCAGGAGCGCGCGGTCCGGACTGCCGTGGAAGAGATCTGCGGCTTGCCCGTTCTGGGCAGCATCCCACGACTATCTGGTCTGGAGTTTCCCGAGCGGCATCTGGGCCTGGTCACGCCGGCCGAGCATCCCGCAGTGGTAGAGCCGATCCGCATCGCCCGTCAGGCGGTGGAGAGGCATGTGGACTTGGACGCGATCCGGCGCCTGGCTGTGAGCGCGCCGCCCCTCACCTGGACGGCCGAACCGGTGCTGGAGGCACCCCCCGATGCCCGCGGGGGCATTCGGATCGGTGTCGTCCGAGACAGCGCGTTCACCTTTTACTATCCCGAGAACCTGGAGGCGCTGCAGCGGCAGGGTGCCGAGATCGTGGAGGTCAACGCCCTGAAAGATCCCGGCCTGCCTCCGCTGGATGCGCTCTACATCGGCGGGGGCTATCCCGAGACCCACGCCGCCGCCCTGGCAGCCAACGCCGGGTTCCGAAGCGCCCTGCGGCGCGAGATCGAGGCGGGGCTCCCCGTGATTGCGGAATGCGGTGGGCTCATCTACCTCAGCGAAGGGATGGTCATGGACGGAGTCGCCCATCCGATGGTGGGTGTCTTCCCCGTAACTTTTGAACTCGGCAAGCGTCCGTGGGGACACGGCTACGCTGTGGTCGAGGTGGACGGCCCCAATCCATTCTTCGCGCCGGGGACGGTCCTGCGAGGGCACGAGTTCCGCTACTCCTACGTCCGCTCCGCGCGGACGGAAGATCTGCGCATGGCGTTTCGCATGCAGCGTGGCACCGGCTTCGATACGAAACGGGACGGCCTTACGTGCAAGAACGTTCTGGCTTCCTTCTGCCACTTCCATGCGGCGGGAACGCGCGAGTGGGCTGCCGCCATCATCCGCCAGGCGTGGTTTCACGCAGAGCGCCGGCGGGTGATGACCGGGTGGGCGGAAGCGCACTCGGGGCGCGGAGCGGAGACGGCGGCCGAGTTGGCCGCCTCGGTCGCCTCCCTGGGCGGAGGTCCCTGAAGGTTCCTCCCCGGCGCCCTGGACGGCCGGGAGGAGACACCGGCGAGCATCAAGGAACCAATTGGGAAGACACTAATCGAAAAGGGAGAAGAGAAGATGGCAATCGTTGTCTTGGCCGGCAAGGAGTTGGAGCTTGACGAGGACGGGTTCATCCAGGCCCCGGAGCTTTGGGACGAGCAGGTAGCGAAGGAGCTGGCGAAGAAGGAGGAAGACATCGAGGAGCTGACGCCGGATCACTGGAAGGTGGTGCACTACCTTCGGAACTACTACCTGGAATTCAAGATCGCGCCCATGATCCGCAAGCTCTGCAAGGGGACCGGGTTTCCCCTGCAGAAGATCTACGACTTGTTCCCCTCGGGGCCGGCCAAGGGTGCCTGCAAGGTTGCTGGTTTGCCAAAGCCGACCGGCTGCGTGTAGCTTGGCAACACAGATCCACGACGGTCGAGCCTGGCCGACCGTCGCAGCCTGGCCCGAGACGGTGGGACGGTATGAGCTTGATCAGCGTTGCTCTTGAGCATGACCTGGCTTTCAGCGCCACGGTCCGGGGCCACCGGGTCCGCATGGACATGGCAGGTCATCCGCGCTTCACCGATTCCGGCCCTTCCCCGGTGGAACTCTTAGTGATGGCCATCGGGGGATGCGTCGGAATCCACGTGGCCCTTTTCTGTGAGCAGGCAGGCCTGTCGCCTGTGGGTATCCGCGTAGACCTTTCCTTCACGATCGCCGAGGAGAATGGCCGGAAACGAATTTCCAGTGTCTATGCCGAAGTGGAAGCGCCTGGGGTTCCGCCCGAGCGCGCGGCGCAGGCCGAAGAAGCCGCTCGGCTATCCATCCTGCCCAACAGCTTTGCCAGAGTCCCGGAGCTGGACATCCTTCTCCGGCCCGGGTCTGGACAGCGAGCGGCCGCCTGAGGGGCACCCGCTCTGGTGAACGCATAGGTAGGGGGAGAGATCCATGAGGGCTGAGGGTGCCCAGCCACTGCTGGAGGCCTTGGCGGCAAAGAAGGGCGCCATCGTCAGGGAATGGCTGATGCGCACCCTTCAGACCTACCCCGAGCACACCTCCCGCTTTTTGCTGCAGGAAAAGGATCCCTTCGGGAACCCCGTCGGGCACACCCTCAAGGAGGCGTTCCCGGCCCTCCTTGACCAGCTCATCGGGGGCATGGACGCCACCACGATCACGGCGGTCCTGGATGGGATCGTGCGGATACGGGCCGTCCAGGATTTCACCGCCGGCCAGGCCGTGGGCTTCCTCTTTTTGCTGAAGAAGGTCGTGCGGGAAGCGCTGCAGGACGAGCTTCAGAGGCGTCCGGACGGGGACGGCCTGGCAGCACTGGAAGGCAGAATCGACGAGATGGCGCTGCTGGCCTTCGACCTGTTCATGAAGTGCCGCGAACGGATCTACGAGATCAAGGCCAACGAGGCCAAGCGCAGAATCTACGTCCTGGAAAGGATGCACGGGATGGAGGCGTCCGCGACCGCCTGCGGCCCGGAGGTTCCCTCCCCGCCACGACCATGAGGCAGTGGGCTGACGCGAGGTGAAGCTCTATGGACGTTCTGTTTTCGCTCGTCGTGGTGCTGCTGCTCGCCGGGCTGGCCTTCGTGGGAGGAGAGGTCGCTCCGCTGCGCATGGTCTTCGGTGTGATCGTGCCGGGCGCGGCCATTGTTATCTTCCTCCTCGGCGTGATCCACCGGATCATCCTGTGGGCCCGCTCGCCCGTTCCCTTCCGGATCACCACTACCTGCGGGCAGGAGAAATCGCTCCCCTGGATCAAGCCAGGCTGGTTGGAGAGTCCCTATACGACGCCGGGGGTGGTGACGCGGATGGCTCTGGAGGTTGGCCTGTTCCGCTCGCTCTTCCGGAACACCAAGGCGGAACTCCGGGAGGGGCCGAGACTGGTGTTCGGGGAGGACAAGTTCCTCTGGCTTGCCGCCCTGGCCTTTCACTGGTCCTTCCTTGTCATCTTCCTCCGGCACCTGCGCTTCTTCATGGAGCCTGTGCCCGCCTTCGTGAACGTCCTGGCGACCGTGGACGGGTTTTTCCAGGTCGGGACGCCGGTTCTGTACGTAACCGACGTCATCATTGTGGTGGCGCTCGGGTACCTCCTGCTGCGGCGGCTCTGGAACCCGCAAGTGCGCTACGTCTCCCTTTTCTTCGATTACTTCGCCCTCTTCCTGCTCCTAAGTCTCGTCCTGTCCGGCATCTTCATGCGGTACTTCACCCGGATTGACACCGTGGCGGCGAAACAGCTCGCTATGAGCCTGGTGACGTTCGCTCCCGCGATCCCCAAAGAGGTGGGGCCGCTCCTGTTCGTCCACGTCTTCCTCTTGAGCGCGTTAGTGGCCTGCTTCCCCTTCAGCAAGTTGATGCACATGGGGGGCGTCTTCTTGAGCCCCACGAGAAACCTGGCCAACACCAACCGGATGAAGCGACACGTCAATCCCTGGAACTACCCCGTCAAGGTGCACACCTACGAGGAGTGGGAAGACGAGTTCCGGGACAAGATCAAAGCGGCCGGCTTACCGCTCGAAAGGGAATAACCCATGGCGGAGCAGACCCCCAAACCCGAACAACTCCTGCAGATCGACTACCGGCCCCCGGCGAAGGACTGGCGAGACCCGACCGTGGAATTCCGCAAGGGGGTCTTCTGTTACAGCGCTGCGCCCAAGAACCTGGAATATCTCGGCCTGCCCAACCCACGGAAGTGGCAGCCATACGATCAGGACTGGAAGTTGCCGCCGAACTGGAAGCAGATCATCCTGGAGGGGATGCGGGAACGCCTGGAGAAGTATCGCTCCTTCCGTCTCTTCATGGACATCTGCGTGCGGTGCGGGGCCTGCGCAGACAAGTGCCATTTCTACATCGGATCGGGCGACCCGAAGAACATGCCGGTCCTGCGCGCCGAACTCATCCGGTCGGTCTACCGGCGGTATTTCACCACGGCCGGCCGGCTGTTCCCAGGGCTGGCCGGCGCCAGGGACCTCACCGAGCAGGTCCTCAAGGAGTGGTTCTACTATTTCTACCAGTGCACGGAGTGCCGCCGCTGCTCGGTCTTCTGCCCGTACGGCATCGACACGGCGGAAGTGACCATGATCGGCCGCGAGCTGCTCACCCTGGTGGGCTGCAACATCAACTGGGTCCTGGAGCCGGTGGCCAACTGCTACCGCACGGGGAACCACCTGGGCGTCCAACCCCACGGGTTCAAGGACAGCATCGAGTTCGCCGTGGACGAGCTGGCGGAGTTCACGGGGGTCCGCGTGGAGGCGCCCATCAACAGGAAGGGGGCCGAGATCCTGTTCGTCATGCCCTCGGCCGACTACTTCGGCACGCCGCACTACTACACCCTGCTGGGCGAGCTGGCCCTGTTCCACGAGATCGGCCTGGACTACACCCTGAGCGCCTTCGCCTCCGAGGGGGGAAACTTCGGCCTCTTCACCTCCCACGAGATGATCAAGCGGCTGAACGCCAAGATCTACGCCGAGGCCAGGCGCCTCAAGGTGAAGTGGATCCTGGGCGGCGAGTGCGGCCACATGTGGCGGGTGCTGCACCAGTACATGGACACCCTGAACGGCCCGGCCGACTTCCTGGAGGTGCCGGTCTCCCCGGTCACGGGCACGCGCTTCGAGAACGCCAAGTCCACGAAGATGACTCACATCTGCGAGTTCACCGCGGACTTGATCCACCAGCAGAAGCTCCGGCTGGACCCCAGCCGGAACGACCACTGGAGCGTGACCTTCCACGATTCCTGCAACCCCTCCCGGGCCATGGGGCTGCTGGAGGAGCCGCGCTACATCCTCCGCAACGTGTGCCACAACTTCCACGAGATGCCCGAGAACACCATCCGGGAGCAGACCTTCTGCTGCGGCAGCGGCGCCGGGCTTGGCACCGACGAGAACTTCGAGATGCGCATGCGGGGCGGACTTCCCCGGGCCAACGCCGTCAAGTACGTCCGCGATCGGTTCGGGGTCAACCTGCTGACCTGCATCTGCGCCATCGACAAGGCCACCCTGCCGACCCTCCTGGAATACTGGGTCCCGGGGGTGGAGGTGGCCGGCGTCCACGAGCTGGTGGGGAACGCCCTCATCATGAAGGACGAAAAGGACCGGACGACTGACCTGCGAGGCGAGACCGTGAAGCCGAAGGAGGTGGAGGTCCATGCGTGACCGGGGCCTGATCATCGGTGGGCTCATCCTCTTCCTCGGCGTGATCACCACCCCCGTGTGGTACAACGCTGCGGCCGGCACCCTCGCCAAAGGTCCCGATCTCAAGCTGCCCACGCAGGAAAAGAACTGCGTGGCGCCGGTCGAGTACATGCGGACCTCCCACATGGACCTGCTGATGGACTGGCGGGAACAGGTGGTTCGACAAAACCTCCGGACATTCAAGGCCTTCGACGGCAAGACCTACACCATCGGCCTCAGCCAGACGTGCCTGAAATGCCACACCAGCAAGGCCGATTTCTGCGACCGCTGCCATGACTACGCGGGCGTGAAGCCCACCTGCTGGAATTGCCACGTCGATCCCAAGCTGGTTCAGAGGAGCAACATATGAGCATCGGCAGGAGAACGTTCCTGGGCGTTGCGGGACTCTCGGCGCTGGCGATCGCCGGGAAGTCTTCTCTGGTGGTGCTGGCCCAAGGCGGGCAAGGGCAGGCCGCGACCGCGAGCGGGCCGGCCACGCGCTGGGCCATGGTCATCGACCCGCAGAAGTGTCTGAAGGACAAGGGCTGCACCGATTGTATCGCCGCCTGCAACAAGGCCCACAACGTCCCAGACTTCCCCGAGCACGCCCACGAGGTCAAGTGGATCTGGAAGGAAGCCTTCGAGAACGCCTTCCCCGACCAGGCGAACCCGTACACGGAGGCGACCTTCAAGGGCCAGCCCGTCATGGTCCTCTGCAACCACTGCGACAACCCGCCCTGCGTGCGGGTCTGCCCCACCCAGGCCACCTGGAAGCGGGCGGACGGCATCGTCATGATGGACTGGCACCGCTGTATCGGGTGCAAGTACTGCATCGTGGCCTGCCCCTACGGCTCCCGGAGCTTCAACTTCTTCGACCCGCGGCTTCGCATCAAGGTGCTGAACCTGGACTTCCCCACGCGGGAAATCGGGGTGGTGGAGAAGTGCAACTTCTGCGAAGAGCGGCTGGCCAAAGGCGAACGGCCGGCCTGCGTGGAGGCTTGCAAGGAGAAGGCCCTGGTCTTCGGCAACCTCAATGACCCGACCTCGGAGGTCCGGGAGTTGCTCCGGACCCGCTTCACCATCCGGCGGAAACCCGAGCTGGGGACCAATCCAGAAACCTACTATCTCGTGTGAGGGGCACGCGATGTTCATGATTGAAAAGGCCATCGTTGGAGGCCGGAGGTACTGGACCTGGATCGGCGCTCTCTGTGCCGTCACGGTCGCGGGCTTTGTGTGCTACGTCTGGGAACACGAGGTGGGATTGGGGATCACGGGACTGAGCCGGGACCTGGTCTGGGGCCTCTACATCGCGCAGTTCGTGTTTTTCGTCGGGGTGGCAGCCTCGGCGGTCGTGGTTGTCCTGCCCTACTACCTGCACGACTGGAAGGCGTTCGGCAAGATCGTGATCTTGGGCGAATTCCTCGCCATTTCTGCCGTCACCGTGGCCGGGCTCTCCATCCTGGCCAATTTGGGCCAGCCCACGCGGGTATTCAACGTCATCCTGCACCCGTCGCCCACCTCGCTCATCTTCTGGGACTTTATCTCGCTGAACGGCTACCTGCTGCTCAACGCCCTGATCACCCTCGTCGTGCTCAGCGCCGAACGCAAGGGGGTGGCTCCGCCGGGATGGATCAGGCCCGTCATCCTGTTGTCCATCCCGTGGGCAATCAGCATCCACACCGTCACGGCGTTCCTGTTCAGCGGCCTTCCAGGCCGGCCCTTCTGGCTGACCGGCCTCCTGGCCCCCCGGTTCCTGGCCTCCGCCTTCTCGTCAGGCCCAGCGCTCCTGATCCTGCTGGCCATGGCTCTCCGCAGGTTGGCGGGCTTCGACCCCGGCCGGGAGGCCATCCGGCGACTCTCGCTGATCGTCACGTACTTCATGCTCATCCACGTGTTCTTCTTGCTGGTGGAGCTCTTCACCGTCTTCTACAGCGAGGTCCCCAGCGACCTGGTGCATTTCGAATTCCTGTTTGAAGGGCTGCGCGGACATGCCGGTGTCGCCGCGTTGATGTGGACCTCGGTGATCCTGGCGGTGATTTCACTGGTCCTGCTCCTCACGCCCCGCTACCGGGAGAACGAGAAGGTCCTGACGGTGACCTGTGCGATGGTCTTCCTGTCGCTGTGGATCGACAAGGGGTTCGCCCTGGTCGTGGCCGGGTTCATCCCCTCGCCGCTGGGCTACGTCGCCAGTTACGTCCCGACGCTGCCCGAGATCGCTGTCACGCTGGCCATCTGGACCTTCGGGTGCCTGCTGATCACCGTCTTTTACAAGATCGCCCTGTCGGTGCGAGAAGAGCTGGCCGGCCCGTAGGACCTTCCGAGAAGCCCCGGGGGCCTTGCGGGCGTTTCCGCGGGCCCGGATGTGTGATGGAAGGGAAGATGGCACAATCTACCCAAAACGGCGAGGAGACCACGAAGCAGGCCGGGCCCACGCGTAGGCCACCTGAGCAGGGGAAGACTGCGGCCCCGCTCCGTCCCCATCAGATCCTGGGCGTCAGCTACTACCTGGAGCGCCTCTACCCCGGCGATCGGGTCAGGCGGTTCCTCGAAATCTTCGCCACCGTGCTCCAGCACACCAACTACGCCCATCTCGTGGACACCTACGCACGGGTCGGGGCCAAATGCGCCAACTGCGCCGAAGCCTGCCAGATCTATCTGGCCACGAAGGACCCCAAGGACATCCCCTGTTACCGCTCCAACCTCTTGCTGGAGATCTACCGCCGGCACTTCACCGTCCGCGGCGTCCTCCAGAGCAAGCTGACAGGGACCGTCTACTTGACGGAGGAACGTATCCGAGAGCTGGCCGAGTCGGTCTACCACTGCACGGGATGCCGCCGCTGCTCCTTCGAGTGTCCCATGGGCATCGACCACGGCCTCCTGACCCACCTGAGCCGTTACATCCTCAGCGAGATGGACATCGTGCCCAAGGCCCTGGTCGTGGCCACCCGGGAGCAGCTCGAGGGGAGCACCGGCAACACCTCCGCCATCCCCGTCCCGGCGCTGCTGGATACCCTGCAGTTTCTCACGGAGGAGATGCGGGAGGAGCGGGGCGTGGACGTGAGCTTCCCCATCGATCAGGAAGGGCGGGACTTCGTCTTCTTCCCCGCGGTCAGCGACTACCTGCTCGAGGCCGACACCCTCAAGGGCATCGCGGCCACGTTTCACGCCGCCGGGGAATCGGACCGGTGGACCATCGGGACGGGGTATTACGACGGCATCAACTACGGGCTCTTTTACAGCGACTGGTGTGCTGAACGGATCATCGAGAAAGAGATTGCCGAGACGAAGCGCCTGAAAGGCAAGCACATCCTCATTGGCGAGTGCGGCCACGCCTCGCGGAGCGCCAAGCTCTTCGTCCCCAGCTTCGGCGGGGCCAAGCAGGCCCTGCCCGTGGTGAACATCATGGAAGTGACGCTGAACATGCTCCGGCGCGGGAAGCTACAGCTCAACCCGGACGTGGTCACGGAGCGCGTCACCTACCACGACCCGTGCAATATCGCCAGGACCGGCTGGATCGTCGACCAGCCCCGCGAGATCCTGCGAAGCTTCTGCCGGAATTACGTGGACATGGAGCCCAAGGGGGAAAAGAACTTCTGCTGCGGCGGAGGGGGCGGTACCGTGTTCCGTGGATGAGATCCGGCCCTACCGAACAAAGATCACGGGCAAGCTCAAGGCCGATCAGATCCGGGCGACCGGCGCCCACTATGTGGTGGCACCCTGCGCCAACTGCAAGAAGCAGTTGCGCGAGGTCTGTGAAGATCACGGGCTGAAGGACGTGGAGGTGGTGGGATTGCACGACCTGATCTACAAGGCCCTCGTCCTGGAGGGACGGGAGGCCCGCCGTGACTGAGCTGCTGACCTTGGCCCGCGGGCCACTCCTGGTGCTCGCCTTCGCGCTCCTCTTCCTGGGCACCCTTCGGCAGTGGACCCTCACCCTCAGCGAGGTGCTCCGCGCCTACCGCAAGGCCGGGGATCAGAAGATCCCGTGGCGCTGGATGTGGAAGAAGAGCCTCGGCTGGATCGTCCCCGTGAACGCCCTCCGGGGGACGCGGATCCCGTTCACCATCGTCTCGGCCACCTTCCACGTGGGAGTGCTGGTGGTGCCCGTGTTCCTGGCGGGCCACGTGGCGCTCGTCCGGAAGGGGACCGGACTCTCCTGGCCCGCCCTGCCCGGGACGGTGGCCGACACGCTCACGGTCCTGTCGCTTGCCAGTCTGGCGGTCCTGCTGCTCTACCGGCTCCTGGACCGGGCCGTGCGCTCCCTCAGCGGCGCCCAGGACTACGCGCTGCTCTGTCTGCTGATCACCGTATTCGTGACGGGACTCTGGATGGCCCACCCAGGCCTCAGCCCGCTGCCCTTCTCCCTCGTCTATCTCGGCCACCTGCTCAGCGGCGAGTTGATCCTGGCGCTGCTTCCGTTCAGCAAGCTGGCCCATGCCCTGCTGTTTCCCTCCACCCGCCTCGTCTGGGAGCTGGGATGGCACTTCGTGCCCGGGGCGGGTGATCGGGTGCGCCTGGCCCTCGGAAAGGAGGGACAGGGCGTATGATCCGGTATCCCTCCATCCTCACGGATGTCACCAAGTGCATCGGCTGCGAGGAATGCGTCGCCGCCTGCAAGAAGATCAACGGCCTGCCCCCGGAGGGCCCTCCGCCGCGCATCGGGGGAACCCCGGACGGCCTTTCCGCCACCCGCTGGACGAGCGTCATCCGGCGGCCGGGGAACCGCTTCGCGCGGAAGCAGTGCCGCCACTGCCTCGACCCCGCCTGCGTCTCCGTCTGCCCCGTGGGTGCCCTGCAGAAGATACCCGAGGGCCCGGTGATCTACGACAAGAGCGTCTGCATGGGCTGCCGGTACTGCATGCTGGCATGCCCGTACGGGATCCCGCACTACGAGTGGAACGCGGTGGCGCCCTCGGTTCGCAAATGCATCCTGTGCTACCCATCCCTCAAATCGGGACGAATTGCCGCACCCGCGTGCGTGACGGCCTGCCCAACGCAGGCGTCGATTTTCGGGACGCGTGCGGAGATGCTGGACGAGGCGAAGCGTCGCCTGGCCGCAGCGCCGGCGAAGTATCTCCAGCGCATCTGGGGGGAGAGGCAGGTGGGCGGCACGTCCGTTCTCTACATCTCCGACATCTCCCTGGATTTTCTGGGCTGGCAGGACAGCCGATACCTGCACGACGAACCGCTTCCAGAGATGACGTGGGCGGCCCTCAAGCTCGTGCCCTTCGAATTCTTCGGCGCCGGGGCCCTCATGGGCGCCACCTACTGGATCATCGAACGCCGGCGGAAGCTTGCGCTGGGCGAGGCCGGATCACCCCCGGATGCCGCTGGAGAAAGGGGTGATCGTGCAAAATAGGCGCATCTTCGTATTCAAGGGAATCCTGTGGTCCTTCGCCGGCTTGGCCGCCGCCGTGGCCATCATCCGGTTCACCTACGGGCTGGGCGTTTCGACGGCGCTGTCCGATATCACCCCGTGGGGTCTGTGGGTTGGGTTCGACGTCATGGGCGGCGTCGCCCTGGCGGCCGGCGGCTTCGTGATCGCCGCCGTGGCGCACATCTTCCACCGGGAAAAATACCATACCGCGGCCCGGCCGGCGATCCTGACCGCATTCCTGGGGTACGGGGCCGTGGCGGTGGGACTGCTCTTCGATCTGGGGCTGCCATGGCACATCTGGCACCCCGTGATCTTCTGGAATATCCACTCCGCGCTCTTCGAGGTGGCATGGTGCGTCATGCTCTACCTCTCGGTCCTTGCCCTGGAGGTCGCCCCGACCATTCTCGAGCGCACCCCCTTTCAACGGACCTACGGGTTCTTCACACGCCTGAGCCTGCCCATCATGATCCTGGGCATCATGCTGTCCACCCTGCACCAGTCCTCTCTGGGCTCCCTGCTCCTCATCATGCCTTTCCGGGTTCATCCGCTCTGGTACACTCACTGGCTGCCCGAGCTCTTCTTCGTGTCCGCCATCTGCCTCGGGCTCAACATGGTCATCTTCGAATCCTCCATTACCTCGTGGCTGTACAGGCGCAAGCCCGAGACCGAGATGCTCGAGGGTCTGGCCAAGTTGGCTTTCCTGGCCCTGGCCGTTTACCTGGTGTTCAGGGGAGCGGACCTGGCAGCCCAGCACAAGCTGGGGTTGATTCTTGCCGGGACGTGGGAGAGCAACCTCTTTATCCTCGAGATGCTCATGTCGACGATCGGACCCATCGTGCTGTACGCTATTCCAAAGGTGCGACGCTCTCCCACGGGCGTGTGGTTGGTCTCCTCCACGGCCGTTCTAGGAATCGTGCTGAACCGGATCTGCGCCGCGGGACTCGCCCAGGTCTGGGCCACCCGCTTTTTCTACTTTCCGGCCTGGACCGAATTTGCCATCAGCATCGGCATAGTCTCGGCCTGTGGTCTGGTGTTTTTCTTCATCCAGGAACACTTCCCCGTCGATCCCCACACGCTGGAGACAATCGAAAGGGACCGCGAGGCAGCCGCAACGTCCCTGCCCCAATTCGCCCCCTTCACGCAGGTCTGGCTGGGTGAAGGCTGGCGAAAGGCCGCCAAGGTGTATTCCGTCCTGTTCGTGCTGCCCATGGCCCTGGGTCTTACGTTGGCGCCCAAGAGCCAACCCTACCTCCACCTGCCGGCGCAGCGCGCTCGTGGCGCCGACATCCTCAGGATGGGACCAGCTCAGTCGTACGTCTACTTTGATCACAAGCCGCACCAAGACCTGGTCAAGCAGGAAGGATCCTGCGGGGTCTGCCACCACCTCCACAAGGCCGGCGATGTCGGCACCCCGTGCAGCGAGTGTCATCGCTCGATGTATCTCGCCACCGACACCTTTGATCACGACGCTCACGTGGCGGCTCTTCAGGGGAACCTCTCGTGTGCCAAGTGCCACGGTGAAGAGCGGCCGGTACAGGTGCGGGCCACCAAGACCTGCGAAGATTGCCATCGGAAGGACATGATGGCGGCCAATCCCATTGTGAAGAAGTTCGACAGCCAGTGGGCGGGGAGCTACAAGGACGCGATGCACAAGATGTGCATTCCGTGCCACGCGAAGCAGGCGGCCGACCCCACGCTGAAGCGCCCCGACCTGGGCCGCTGCGGCGCCTGCCACAACGAGGGGACGAAATCCGAGCAGATCTACCGTGCGCAGGTTCAACCAGAGAAGAGCTGAGACGGCCCGCCGTGATCTCTCCCCCTGATGCCGGAAGCGCCGCGATGGCGGTGCGGTTTCGAGGCGGGGGTGATTATCGGACTCCAGTAGATCCGCAGCCCCTCCGCCGACTGCCTGGATCCCGGGGCCCCCAAATTCGTCTGCGCCCCCTGTAGCAACTGCAAGGGCCGGATCCGCGATATGCTGGCCTGCTACGGCCTGTGGGACAAGCACCGCATTCTCTACGGCGGCCTGGTGGAACTCATCGTCAACGCCATGGAGGATGTGAAGCCCGGGTACATCCAGTGGGAGTGGCACTAGACAATGCCGAATAGGCCTATGGACTTCGCTCAACCACCCCCAGCATTCAGAGAAGTCATTGGGATGTGGTCATTTGTCATTGGTCGTTCAAGGCCAAGGGATCGCTCGAGGTTCGAGCGGTGCTGCTCCGAGAAAGGACTGGCGACGCATGGACGCCCATGGGATGGATCGGGGAACTTTGAAGCAGGTGCGGCGCACGATGCTCTTCGACCCGTCCGTCTCACGCCGTCAATTCCTCTGGGTGAGCGGGATCTCCATCGTCGGGATGTCGGCTCTCGGGCCGGGGCTGGCATCGGTGGCGGCAAAGCCGGTGCTCATCATGGAGCGGGCGCGAGGACTCGTCGTCTCCGATCCGACGAAGTGTGTGGGCTGCCGGCGCTGCGAGTTGGCCTGCACGGAGTTCAATGACGGCAAGGCCGCTCCCTCCATGGCCAGGGTCAAGATCGTTCGCAACCTCAACTTTGGACCCAAGGGGATCTCAGCGGGGCAGCGAGGCCAGGGGAACTGGGGGAACGGACTCATCGTCCAGGACCTCTGCAAGCAGTGTCCCCATCCCGTCCCCTGCGCCGACGCCTGTCCGAATGACGCCATCGTCGTTCAGCCCCCGACCAATGCCCGGGTTGTGGATGCCCAAAAGTGTGTTGGCTGCAAGATGTGTCTGAAGGCGTGTCCCTGGGAGATGATGTCCTTCGATAGCGACACGGGCAAGGCCACCAAGTGCTTCCTTTGCAACGGGACGCCCAAGTGCGTGGAGGCGTGTCCGGCTGCGGCGCTGAGCTACGTCTCCTGGCGCGATCTGACCGGCACGGTTCCTCCTCGGGCAATGCGACTCTCCGTCGTGCCACTGGAAAAGGCCGCGTTGTGCAACGAGTGTCATAAACGATAAGAATGAGGAAGAGAACCATGGCCAACTTTGGCGGATGGGCAGGCAAAGTCCTTCGGGTCAATCTCTCGACGGGCCGGATCTGGACCGAGGATATGATCGCCCGATACAAAGAGTACCTGGGAGGGACGGGGATCGGCTACAGGGTGCTCTGGGACGAGGTCCCGGCGGATACGCATCCCTTCGATCCGGGCAACAAGATCATCTTCGCCGTGGGTCCTCTGGCAGGGACGGGCGCACCGTGCAACGGCCGGACGGCCATCACGACGCTCTGGCCGACCTGCTGGCCGAAGCCGCTCGTGGCCACGGGACACATGGGGGGCCAGTTCGCGGCGGAGCTGAAGTACGCCGGCTATGATGCCGTCGTGGTGGAGGGGAGGGCGGATTCACCGGTGTGGCTGTCCATTGCGGACGAGCAGGTGGAGATCCTGGACGCGCGACCCCTGTGGGGTCAGGGGATTCGCCGCGCCACCGTCGAGATTTCCCAGCTATTGGGCCCCGAGGCCGTGGTGGCGGCCATCGGGCAGGCGGGGGAGAATCTGGTGCCCATGTCTGTAGTGATGAACTCCTACTCCCACTCGGCCGGCGGCGTGGGGGCGGTCATGGGCTCCAAGAACCTCAAGGCCATCGGGGTCCGTGGCACGGGTCGCCTGCGCGTGGCCGGCCCGAAGGGGGAGTGGGAGCGGCTGGTGAAGCTCCACCTCTCCGTGCTCGGGGCGAACAACCAGCACGTCGTCCCCGACTCTCCCCAACCCTGGGCAGAATACTACGACCCGGGGTCGCGGTGGAAAGCCGCGCCGGGGCGGAAATGGGGTGCCGCCGCGCCACCCATTGACACGGGGATCTGCGACCCCCACAACTTGAATCGTATGGCCTACCGGACCAACAACGCCGCCTTTTACCTGGGTGATGTCGCCTGGAAGTACACCGTGCGGGGCAACGGATGCACCGGCTGTCCCATCCGCTGTCACACCATGATCCGGGTCCCCGCGGCGGCCGCCAAATACGGGATCCCAGAGACGGGACAGAACACCTGCGGCGGCCTGAACTTCGGCCGGTCCTTTTTCCGGAAGTTTCCCGACGGTCCGAGGGGGGAGACGGCGGTAGAGGCCTGCATGCTGGGGATGTATTTGGCCGACGACCTGGGCCTCTGGTGCAACTACAGCCAGCTCCAGCGGGACTTTCAGAAGCTCTACTACGACGGCATCATCCGGCAGAAGCTGGGCGCCGAGGAGTTCAAATTGTACCCGTGGGACAAGTACGAGAAGGGCGACCCGGCGTTTCTCTTCGACCTGCTTCCGCGGATCGCCCGGAAGGAGGGGGAGTTGGGCACGGCGCTGGGCCTGGGGACCGGATATCTTTTGGAGCGATGGTCCCTTTCCGAGGCGGAGTGGAAGCGGGACGACGACCTTCAGTACTGGAAACTGGGACACCCCAAGCATCACTCGGCCGAGGATGCCGGTCAGTGCGGAGTCGTCATCAACACGCAGTACAACCGGGACCCCCAGTGCCATTCCCACGTCAACTTCACAAGGAACGGCCTGCCGATCGCGGTCCAGAAGCGGATCGCAGCCGAGATATGGGGGGCCCCGGACGCCGTGGATCCCGTCAAGGCCTACACCCCGATGCATCCGACCAAAGCCCGGATGGCCAAGTGGGCCTTGCTTCGGAAGGAGCTGCACGATTCCCTCTCCCTCTGCAACTGGATGGGGCCCTGGGTGGCCTCACCCCTGAAGGAGCGCGGATACCGGGGCGATGACTCGATCGAATCGCTGCTCTACAGCCTGGTGACCGGCGACCGGAAGAGCCGGGAGGAGATGGACCTCGCGGCTGAGCGGGTCTTCCTGCTCCATCGGGCCCTGACCATTCGGGGCATGGGGACGCGGGAGATGCGGGTGAGGCACGACACGGTGCCCGACTGGGTCTTCCAAGATCCGGCGGGCAAGGCTCCATTCAGCAAGGGGACGAACCGGATGGACCGGGACGACATCGCCCTGGCCATGGATCTCTTCTATGAAGAGATGGGCTGGGATAAAGCCACCGGCGCCCCGACCCCGGCCGCCTACCAGCGGGTTGGGCTGACGGATGTCGCCCGCGCCTTGGGGGAGAAAGGGCTCCTGCCCTGACGAGCGCGCCGCCAGGATCGTGAATGGGGAGGAGGGACGTGGATGACGCAGATTCAGGACCGAGGCCGAGAGGTCAACCCTCCGAAGTGGGAGGCCCAGTCGCAAACCGCGATCCAGGTCATTCGGCATAGCAGCGGACAGGGGCAGCTCGCCACGGAGGAGGATGTCCTGGAGGAGTTGGTGGCGCTGCATCTCCTCGAAGGGCCCCCGGCGGGAGTGCGGGAGGCGCTGGCCGAGATCCTCGCCGCGGCGAAGATCGCAAGCGATGACCTCCGGGAGACCCAAGACCAGAACGGCGAGCGGCGGTACTACTCGGCACAGTTTATGACCGAGATGTATGCGGGCCTCCTGGTGCGGCGCGAAGGCGACCCGCTTCACCTCATTGCGGAAATCGTCCGGGAGAACTCTTCCCTCTACCCGCGGCCATTCCCGAGCGGGGGCTTCGAGCGGATGCCCTTTGGCATGGGCCGGGAAGAGATCCGGCAGTGCCTGGATCGAATGGCCGGCCTCGACGCGTACCAGGACCTCGCCCAGACGACAACCTCCGCCGGCAACATCTTTCTCTATTCCAGAACGTTCCTCGACCCGGAGTATGCCGCGGCACTGGCCGAGTGGATCGACGTCGATCAGTACGACAATCCATAAGCACCCGGAAGGGTTCTACTGGCGGCGCGGGCAAGCCGTACGGCTCCCGCCGTCTCCTGTATCCCCGACCCTGATCGCTTGGGGCACCCCCCCGAGAAAACACGATTGACCCGGCTGCGCTTCATGGGTTATACTTCCTGCAACTCATTTGCATAAAGTTCACCGTGAGGTACAAGTGACTTCTTCAACGACTGCTACGCGGAGCCCTCTTCACCACGCGCTCGCCCGACAGGGTCACCGCCTGACCGGGCCACGCCGTGCCATCCTGGAAGCCATCAGCGCGGGCGAAAGCCCGCTCACGGTTGAGGAGATTCACGCGCGAGTAGCCCAGCAACGCGTCAATCGCGTTACCGTGTACCGGACGATTCACCTGCTGGAGGCAGCAGGACTCCTGCGGGCTGTGGACACGACCCGTGGCGGCCTTCGGTACGAGCTGGGGGAACAGTTCATCGGGCACCACGCCCACCTGATCTGCCAGCGCTGCGGCCGGGTCGAGGAGTTGGCGGGCTGCCCGATCCCGGACGACGCCCTGGCTCGCCTGAGCCGTCGGGTCCAACACGCACGCAAGTTTCGCCTGGTCGAGCATGAACTCCGCCTCCTCGGCCTTTGCCGCACATGCCATGCATGACGTCCGCTATCAAGATGTAATTCAGTTGCAGCATGCCTCGTTCCGCCCCCCGAGCTCCCGGCAGCAGGGCCGGGGGGTGCGGATGGGCATGCGGTGCCGTCGGCCCCTCGGAGCGACGGTCCTCGCGGCCGCGATCTTCACCCTGGGCGCCCTGTCGGGACCCCACGTGATCGAGCACCTCCTCGGCGCAGGCGGCGATCCGGACCATTGTGCCGTGTGCGCCGCGATTCACGGCGCCCGGGCCGGGCTTTCAGGGACAGGTGCGCCCCCGGTCCATGTCCTCCTGCTCGTCGACCTCGCCCCGCCCCCGCGCCAGCCGGCCATCCAAGCCGTCGCGTCTCCCGTCCCCTCCTCTCGCGCTCCTCCGCCAGTCGGGTAACCATCCCGCGAGGTCCCTGACAGCAGCGGCGCCATCGGAGCGCCCCTTCACCCATTCGCGGGCCGCTCCCCGCCCTGGTGGTGGGACGAGGAGACGCATGCCATGCGGAAGACGAGGGCTCCTCTGCGCCTCTTGACCATTGCAGGTCCAGTCAGCATCGCCCGCACGGCCCAGGAGGCTGAGGCGAGCCTTGCCCTGCTGAACGCCAAGCTCGGCACCGTCAGCGGCGCCGACGTGGGCCTCGCCACGACCGAGGCGAACGTGAACGTGTTGGCTCAGGCGTTGCCGGGAACCGTTGACTCTTTGCCCGCTCCCCCACGCGTCCCCTGGACGATGTCGAGCCGGGCGGGCCGGAAAGGAGATCACGATGGGTAGGCACACGACCGGTCTTGCCATCCCCTTGATTGCGCTGCTGCTGCTCGCCGCCGGCGAAGTCCACCCCGCACCCGCACAGAGCGGCGGAGGCCAGAAGCTGGTAGCCGTCACCACCATGACAGTCCTGGGCGACCTGATCCAGCAGGTCGGCGGGGAGAAGGTGGAGGTGAAAGCGCTCGTCCCGCCCGGCGGCGACGTGCACACGTACCAGCCGGCGCCGCAGGACATCAAGACCGTGAGCCAAGCCCGGATCGTCTTCTACAACGGCGTGCACCTGGAAGAGTGGCTCGAACCCACGATCCGTGCCGCCGGACGGCCTGACTTCCAGACCGTCGTCTTGGCGAACGGCCTGCCCCTCCTTCAGGAGGCCGGCGAGGAGCCGAACCCGCACCTCTGGATGGATGTCCGGAACGCGAAGGTGTACGTGGGACGCATCCGGGACGCCCTGGGCAAAGTGGACAGCCCGAATGTCCGGTATTACGGCGACCGGGCCCGGCAATATCTCAGCCAGCTCGACGACTTGGACACGTGGATCCAGGAGCAGGTGGGAACGATCCCCAAGGCCCATCGGAAGCTGGTGACGTTCCACGACGCCTTCCCGTATTTCGCCAAACGCTACGGCCTCACCCTCGTGGGGGTCGTCGTCGAAAGCCCCGGCAAGGAGCCCTCGGCCCGCGAGAGCGCCGCGCTGATCCGGAGGATCAAGCAGCAGCGGGTGCCGGCGATCTTCGCCGAAGCGCAATTCAGCCCCAAGCTCATGGAGATCCTGGCCAAGGACGCCAGGGTTCGGGTGATCACGTCCTTGTACGACGACAGCCTCTCGAGTGGGCCCGAGGCCAACACCTACATCGCCATGATGAAGTACGACGTGACCCAGATCGTCAACGCGCTGAAGTGAAGCCCCGGGCAGTGCGCCGCTCCGGGAGTGGCCCGTGATCAACATCCGCTGGTGTCCCAGGCGTGCAGGCGCACCGAGGCCGGGGCGACTCGGCATCGCCCCGTCGTCTCACAACGGAGACACCATGGCCACTGACCGGCTCTCCGTGATGTGGGTGCCGGTCCCGATGGGTCTGGTCCTCACCGGGATCCGCTCGTATCTCGGCCTCCACGGCATGTCTCAGTGTTCCCGCCCTCTCCGGGGTTGCAGGGGGCGGCTCCAGGATGCGACGGCGCCTCATCGGGTGGGAATTCGGCACGCGGGTGAGCGTGATTGGCGGGGTGGCGTCGGCGGCGCTGGACTTGCTCACCAGGCAGACCGTGGTCGGCGCATCCGGCTTCACACGCCTGGGATGGGGAGGCGGCGCGCCATGCGGTGCTCACGGACACGAACACAAGAAAAGGATCGCGGAAATGACTCACCCATCGGTAGAGCATGATCTGCGCGCGCTCATGGCGCGGACAAATCAGGATTGGGCCGGCCGGTTGCAACCGAAGGCCGAGCCCCGGACCATCCGGTGGGAGATTGACGGCAGGACCTATTTCTGGAAGATCGGGGGCGGGGGTGTCACGTTTACCGGACCCGGCCATTCCAGATGCACGCTCCGCTGTTCACGGGAAGTCCTGAGAAAACTGGCCCGGCGAGAGCTTCCCTTTTTTCTGGCCCTCTGGGTGACAGGCGATGTGCAGTTCGAAGGCGATTTCTCCGACGCATTCCGGCTCGGCTACCTCTTTCTCGGAGACAAGCGGAATCACCGGATTGTCTTTCTCGCCCACTGCTTTTTGAACATGAATACTCGCTTTCCGGAGGGCGCGGAGTTTCCGGGGGCCAACGTCCCCCTGGTCGAACTCCTGTTGCAAAGCGAGGTGGGAATCGTCCAGATGCCCTGTCCGGAGTTCCTGTGTCTGGGCCTTGAGAAGACAGGCTGGGCTGTGGGGTCGGAAGCAGCAATCCGAGGCGCCTTCCGCCGCGTGGCCGAAACGGTGGCCGATCAGGTCGAGGCGTATCTGGGATGCGGATACAAGATCCTCGGGATCATTGGCATGAACCCCAGTCCCTCCTGCGGCGTGGAGGTTTCAAAGGGAAAGGGGACCATGCTCGGGCTGGACCGGGACACCTCCGAGAAAGCGGAACCGGGCGTGTTCATCGAGGAGCTGACAACGCTCATCCAGGAGCGAGGGCTTCCGCTTCCCCCCGTCTTTGGCGTGCGCCGGACCCTGCCGGGAGAGGGCGGGCTTGAAAAGCAACTGCAGCAGGTCCGGGAGCGGTTCGGCGGAAGCCCGCAGAGCCCGGAGTGCATGGCGTAACTCTTGGTCCGCAAATACCCGGCTGCCCATGCTGCCACTTTCTTCACCCCGTATCGTGTTGCAGGCCGCCCAAGATCGGTCGCGCTATGCCTCGAGGATATGACGGAGGCCGATGTCCGCAGAAGAGGGTGAGGCCGGCCATGTCGCGAGCCTCATCCTCGTTCGGGGCCCTGACGATCGCGATCCCCCCGATGCCGACTGTCATTCCATTCTTCAGAGGACAAGTCGGTTGGTTCTCACCTCACGCTTATATCTCAGCCCCGCGGAGGCGTGACGCAGATGGCGGCCTGCATCCAAAACCGCACTGTGAATGTGGGCCGCCGAAAGCGCGTCTACTCGTGCAGAATGCAGGCGCACCCAAAAGCAGTCCAGATTTCCTAATCATGCCGGATGCCGGTTGAGTCAAAGTTTGACATACCCCATCATCTGGGCAATCTTCTTGTAGCTCTCGTGAAGAGGATATTCGGGGAGGAAGGAATATCCAGTCGGCAGCTTGGAGCCCGTCTTCTCGATACTCCGCAGGCCCAGCATCAGGTCATCCAGTTTGCCCCGGGGCACTGTGAAGATCATCTCCTCATCCCCGGCCATGGCCCGATAGTGATCGCCGCGACACGGGACGGCGACCTGGCACTCCCCGGTCCGTATCGCCGGAACGACCCCGTAGACGCAAGCCGCATGGCCGGAGATCTCGCACTTGAGGTTGTAGCCCTCTGTGTATTCCCGTCCCAGCAGGAGCAGGCACAGTTGAGTCGAATCACAGTAGACCATCACCAGATCGGGCTCAAAATTGGTTGCTCTCAAAGGGGCAGAGGCAATCCCGATATATTTCCCCACTTTCAACCGAGGAAATTCCTCGGCATAATGCCTGCCTGCTTCCAGGGTCGCCACATCTCTGGGATACCGGTTATGCCCCCCCAGGAAATACTCCGGAGGCTCTCCCAATCCGTAGCCGACGACCGGCTCGAAGCACCAGTGGTCTTCCTTCAGCATAGCCATGATCCGTCCCTCCCGGCGCGACATCTGGAAGACCTGGCAAAGGGAGAGGTGATGGCCGAAGTCCTTCAGGGGCCTCTTCGCCCCCGCGGGAATATCCTGCTCGCTTTCCAACAGCTTCAGTGCCACGGGGAAGGTCTTCAGACGCAGTTTCCTCTCAAGCTCTTCTCCGTATTCTTGGTACGCTTTCAAATCCGCCATGGCAGTTCCCCTCGTGGTTTTCCTTCATTATCCAGAATGACGGCGGCGGATCCGGCTGGAATCCGATAGACCTCCCCGCAGCCTTTCCGCCCGTAGTCCCCACCAGTTCCGTCTGGACTCTGCGCGGATCCCGGCGATCACCGCATGGGTCGAACCCGTCCCTCGCTGAGTGGTCAGCACGGGTCTGGTGAAAAAGCAATCGCTGCGCAGGACCAAACGCGGGGTCCACTTGCCCGCGCAGGGCTGCATGCACCTCTCCCCTGGCAGGATCCAAGACGATGCACCGCCCGCTCGCGCGGCGGACCCCCAACCCGCCCTGGCCTTCCCTGGCCAGCGCCTTCGCCTGCCAAGGCAAGGGAGATCTAGGCGAGCACGATCGACACGGGTGTCTGGCGCTGGCGGTTGTCCGAAACCGGGCACCGTCGGTCCACCTCCTCAAGGAATCGCTGTTTCTCCTCCCGCGAGAGATCGGCATCCACATCGACCTTCACGCTGATGCCCGTAACGCCGGCTCGATGCTCCGTTCCCTTGCCCATCAGCGTGTTCACATCCAGTTCGCCCGAGACGGTCACGCGCATTGCGCGCACGGGGATGCGCTGCTGGTTCGCCACGATCCGCCCGATGCTGCCAATGCACGACCCAAGGGAGAGGAACAGGTATTCGAGGGGAGTGGGGCCGACGTCCTGGCCGCCTGCGGCAGTAGGCTGGTCCACGAAGACCTTATGCCCGCGAATCTGGCTCTCGATCGTGAGCCGCTCACCCAGCCGAGCGTCCACTTCCACTTTCTTCGTGGTCGCCATGCAACTCCTCCTTGTGAATCTCTACACAAGTTGGCAGGGCACGACCCCCCGAGGGGTCCGTGCAATCCTCTGTTAAACAGATTGCATCATAGCCGGCTTCGCTGGCTGCAGCCAGCCCGCACCCCGGGATGTTCGAGACTCCACGCCTTTTGATCCGAGGGTCGCCGATCGCTCGCTTCCCCGCTTGCGGGGAGCGCAGCCTCACCCGCCGCCAGCCTCTCGGCCCTCCTCCACCCCGCGGGCGCCCGGCGCTGGACCGGAATCAGACCCCTCCAGGAATGAGGCACGCGTTCCGAAAGAAAGAGGCTGGAGCTTGACGCCTGAGGTCGCGGATGGTTTCTCGCTTACTGTGTCCGAGAAAGGGGAAACCCCCGGTTCTGCCACCCGACAATACCCTCAACCAGGTTATACACCGACCGAAATCGCAGCCGCAGCATGGCTTGGACGGCTTGGGTTGACCGGTGGCCGGTCCGGCAGTACACCAGGTAGGTCTTTCCGCGGTTGAGCGCGCCCAGCCGGGCGGCAAAGTCCGGCGCCAGGAGATTCACATTCACCGCGCCGGAGAGATGCCCTTCGGCAAACTCCTCGGGCGTGCGGACATCCAGGATGACGAAATCCTTCTGCCCAGCCCGCTGCTGCATCAACTCGCGCGCCTGCTGCACCGTCACATCTATGGACTGCGACCCGGCCAGGAGGGGCGCACTCGCCACCAGGCTCAATGCCAACAGGGTTACCCACACGATGGCTATCTGCACTCGCCCGGGGAGTCGTTTCATGCCATAACCTTGCTCAGCAGGATCCGCCCTGCCATTGCAGACCACTCAGAAGTCCTCGGTCTCGCAGATCTGCACCACCCTTTTCCCTCCCCCCGCGGGAAACGGGTCATGTTCCAGCCACCCGCTCAGATCACCGGTCCCGTCACGTAGATGTCCATCGAGTTGGTGTAGCCGCAGATCTCCGCCTTGGTGAGCCGCCCTGAGGCAAACTCCAGCAGCTCGGCGAAGAGCCGCTTCCCTGCCGCTGGCAGGGTCTCTATTCCCTCCATGATCGTCCCCACGTAGGAATCCATATGGTCGTGGAGCTTCTCCCAGGTGACCTTGTTGCCGGTGATCTTCACCACCGGGACAAACGGAAAGCCCTGGGGGGCGCCGCGGCCGGTGGCAAAGGCGATGAGGTTACACCCGGCGGCAGCGAGCCCCGTGAGGATCTCCGGCTCCCGGCCGGGCGAGTCCATGACCACCAAGCCCTTCACCCGGGGCCGTTCCCCGTACGCATACACCGCCTCGATCGGCGAGGCGCCCGCCTTGGCGATGGCCCCCAAGGACTTCTCCTCGATCGTGGAGAGCCCGCCCTTGATGTTGCCCCCGGTGGGCTGCCCCCCGCGCATGTCGCACCCCATGGCCTTGGCGCGTGCCTCCATGCGCTCAACTAGGGTGAGGATCTGCGCGGCCACCTCCGGCGTACGCGCATGCCGGGCCAGGATGTGTTCGGCCCCGATGAACTCCGTGACCTCTCCCAGGACCGACGTGCCGCCTGCCGCCACCACCAGGTCCGAAGCGATGCCCACCGCCGGTGTCGCGAAGAGCCCCTGGGTGGTATCGGAACTCCCGCATTTGAGGCCGAGCACCAGGTCGGAGGCGGGGCACAGGCACCTGGAGATGAGCGAGGCTTCCATGACCATGTCCTGGACGAGGAGTTCGCCCTTCGCGACCGAGCGCGCCGCCCCGCCCTCCTCCTGGATGACCAGCTGCTCGACCCGTTTCCCGGTTGTCTCAATGGCCTGAGCAACCTCCTCGACCACGACGCTCTCGCAGCCGAGGCTGACGAGCAAGACCGACGCGAGGTTGGGGTTCTGCCCCAGGCCGATAAGGGCCTGACTCACCCGTGCGACGTCGATGGGCATCTGGCCACACCCCTGATGGTGTAGGAAGGCCGTCGCCCCCCGCACCTCCCGGGCGATCCGCTCGGCCACCTCGTTCGCGCAGACGACGGTCGAGAGCACCCCGACATAGTTGCGGGTGCCGGCGCGACCATCCTTCCGCCGGTAGCCCTTAAACTCCATGGCCGGCCCCTTTCCCTTCCAGATCGCCCCGCCCGCGCAGGCTCTCGATGTTGTGGACATGCGCGTGGCACCCGGCCGGGATCGCCTGCGTGGCTCGGCCGATGACTTCCCCATACTTTAGGATGGGTTCCCCCCTCGCGATGTCGCTCAGGGCAAGTTTGTGGCCGAAGGCAATCGGTTGGCCAACTCGCACCCTCACCGACCGATCCTGGATGCCAACCACGACCTCCTCTCCCGCCGGGAGATCCCGAAGGGCTGTCGCCACATTGTCGGTGTCGCGTAGCGCGATCGCATCGATGCTCAGCTTCACCTGTTCCTCCGCCTCGTCTAGGGCGTGCGTCTGCCGACCGCCACAGCCTTGCGTGGTCTCGTGTCTGGGCTTCCTTTCGCGGGCCGGGCACTCCCGGGTCATGCCCGTTCGGTGGACCTCAGCCCGGGAAACTCATCCTCCGCACCCTTGCCGCACGACCCCTGCCCGCAGCGCCGGCAGGGCATATCCTCCTCGACGCCTGGGGTGCTCGCGTCCCTCACGCGGTTCGCAACGACGCGACGAGACGTTTGGGGGACCGGAAGAGATCCAAGGCGTCCTCGATCGATCGCACGACCAGATCGGCCGCCAGGAGGGACCGGACGGCAGCGCCCTCGTGCCCCACGACCAGGATGCCGAGGGCCGCTTCCCGCAGCATGGCCTCGTCATTCATGCCGTTACCGATTGCGGCGGTGTGGGCAACCCCGAATGCGCGAATGGCCGCCGCCTTTGCCGCTGTTTGGCCCCCGGGGCCCAGCACGGTGAGCTGGGCGCCCAACCCTGCGAGGCGGGACGCCGTCCCGAATGTATCGGCGGTCAGAATGTGCACGGCCACAGCGGAGGTCAGTTCCCGGACGCGTTGGCCAATTTCCACTGGCACGTTCCCATCGGTGGCCAGTGTCCCGTTCAGGTCCAGCGCGAGATGAGAAATCTCCAGTGGCGCGCGACCAGGGATCTCGACTTTGATCACGAACTGCCCCTTTCCCCGGGGGACTACGAGACGAGGGCCGCCACGCCCAGAATATCTCCCAAGGGAACTGGGAGACCGAGTCGCCACGCCCCGCCGGGGAAAAGCGTACTGCTCCAGCGCATCTCGCGCAGCCGCTTCTCTGCCCCCAGTCTTACGATCTCCTGGAGATCGGGTAGGGAAAAATCTCGGGCGGGCCCCAGCAGGGGCTGGTGCGCCTGCGGACCCCACCGGCGGGAGAGGCCGCCCAGGCTCCAGCGGTTGAGGACCACGAGCAGGAGGCCGTGCCGGGCGACCCGGATCGCCTCACGCAGCGTTTGCACGGGGTCTTCCAGGAATCCGAGGGCCGTCACACACACCACCAGATCCACCGTGGCGTCCCCAAAGGGGAGGGAGTGCGCATCGGCCAGGATCGCAGGGGTGGCCGGGGATTGTCGCCTCAGCATCGCCGGTGAGCGGTCGAGTCCGATGCTCTGATCTGGCGGACCTGGGAATTCTTCGGAACCCGCCGCTCAGGGAAGAGGTAGCTCCACATGCTGCCCTGCCGGGGTCGTCTCCACGCATTCGATGCCTCCGCTGGGGGCAACTGTTCGAGGCGCATTGGAGCGGAGACGAGACGCCTATGGGGAACAGAATCGCGAGCCTTTCAGCAACCGACTGAAGCCGGGGACAGCAGTTTCCGGCAACGCACAGGAGAGACGTCACTTCTTTCCTGCCCGCAACGGAGCGAGCCGGACCCCCTCTTTCTGGTGGACCCCGCTCTTCTTCTAAGAAACTGACTACTCGGCTACAGGCACCAGCTGGAACCCGAGCGCCCGGGCCTGGGCATACAGACGGGATTCCAGGCGCTTGCGATACATGCCCTCGTGCTTCGCGAGCTGGCTCTCCGCGTACGGCTCGCGCGTGGTGAGCAGGTGGTAGACGATCCGGGCGAGCTTGTGCGCGGTGGCGGTGATCGCCTTCGGGGCGCCGAGCTTGGCGCGCATCCGCCGAAAGAAGGCGCCGAGCGCGGAGTGGCTCCGGTACAGACTCTGGGCCGCCATCCGGAGGGCCTGGGCGACCCGGTACTTCACGTGGCGGGTCTGGACCGAGAGGACTTTCCCGCCCGAGATGCGGTTGTCGGGGCAGAGGCCCAGCCAGGAGGCGAAGTGCTTGGCGCTGGGGAACTTCCCCAGATTGCTGCCGAGCTCCGCGAAGAGCGTGTAGACAGTGGCGGTGTTGAGGCCCGCCACTTGGGTGAGATCGATCCCAAGGATCCGGTAGAGCTCCGTCCGGAGATCGAACCGTGGGGCGTTGCCCTGGGGTTTGCGATGGGTGGTGGTCGCCGGCGAGAGCGGAGACACGGCGGGGTCGCTCACGGACTCGAAGGTGGCGAGCAGCCCCTGGACCTCCCGGTCGCACTCGCTGATCAATTGCTGGTAGTGCCGGTACGCCCCAAGGGACTGGCGGAGGGTGAAGAGATGCTCCCGCCGGTAATCGCCCACGAGGGCCTTGGCGATCGTCTCCGCGGAGGCCTTGATGCGGTGATCCCGGTGCCCGGCCAGCACGTGGGGGTCCCGTTCGCCCGCCAGGAGGGCATCGAGGATGGCGAGGCCGGTGACGCCGGTGATGTCGCTCAGCACGTGATGGAGCTGGAGGTTCATCTGGTTGAGAGCCTTCTGGAGGTGCTGCGTGTGCACGGCCGCCAGGCGCACGAGGTTGTCTCGGTGCCGCAAGAGGCTGCGCACGGCGCAGACCGTCTCCGGCGGCCGGAAGGAGGCCCGGAGGAGCCCCACGGCGTGGAGGTACTGGAGCCACTGGCAGTCCTGCACGTCGGTCTTCCGGCCCGGGACGTTCCTCACGTGGCGCGCGTTCACCAAGCAGACCTCGAGGCCGCGGGCTTCCAAGATCTGGTACAGGGGGATCCAGTACACGCCGGTGGACTCCATCGCCACGGAGGTGACCCCGCACTGCGTGAGCCAGGTGGCGACCGCGAGCAGATCCTGCGTGAACGTGCCGAACCGCCGGATGGGCTGGGGATCCCGCTCGAGCGGCACGCACACGTAGATCTCGGTCGCCCCGATGTCGATCCCCGCGGCGTTCGGGTTCAGGACCGGGGGCGTGGCAGCTCGCGTCGTCTGTCTGCGGCCTCTGGGCATGGCGGTCTCCTCCGTGAGGGTGAAGGCCATGGCCGGCAGGCGGCCCCGGTCGTGCGGGAGAGCAGGTACTCTTCTAAGCGGGATCGCCGTCAGGCGCGAGAAGCGCCTGGGTGTCACCAGTGGCTTGCGCACGCGACCGGGCACCATGCTAACAGCCGGGCTGCAGAACATCATGAGCACCAGTGGCGCGTCGGTGTTTTGCTTGCCTCTGTCGGCCTGGCGGCCTAGAGCGTACCGCAGACGCGTGTCCGGTGGAACCAGTTTCTTCCGCCATTGCCCCAGCCGTGCGAGGCTGGGTTGAAGCTAACAGGCTGCTGAAAAAAAACTATCGGGGGTCATCGATTTGGTCTCCAGGTACCCCCAAGGCGAATCATCGAATAGCTCCCAGATGGCCTGTGGGGGCTCAGGATCGACAATCGACCCGTTTTCCTTCCCTTGATGTGTTTCGCGGCCGATCGACGTGTGTAGAGCTTTCGCCTATCAGTCAAACGAGTTTTTCAGCAACCTGCTAGGGGCCCAGGCTCGCTCCACGACAGGTGCAGCCGCTACTTCTCGGTCGCGTCCAACAAGGCCTGGAACTCTTTATGCACGTCGGGCAGGAGCACCTCGGCCTTGGCCCCCTCGATGGCCTTCTGGATGGCCACCCCGATGATGTCCCGATACTGGGTGACATCCGCGATCTCCGGGAGCCCAGGCCGCGAGATCTTCAGGCTGTCCGAATACGTCGTGTACCAATCCGCTGGCATCCGCGGCTTAGCCTTGACTTCCGGGAGACCCCAGGTCGAGGCCCGCCCCACCCCCACGCCGGCGAGCAACTCTCGCAGCGCGTTCTGCTTGTTGGTGGACCACTGGATGAACAGATAGGCGGCCTCCTTGTGCCGGCTGTGGGCGGTGACGGCCATCCCGTTCGTGAAGGTGGGGACGACGCGCCCGCCGGGGCCCCCTGGCAGGACGGCGTAGCCCACCTTGCCGGCAATCTTGGACTTCTCCTTGTCCTCGAACTGGTTGGCGAAGTTGGCCCCGTCGAAGTACATCGCCACGTTGCCCTGCATGAAGGCCGAACTGCACTCGTACCAGTTGAAGTTCACCACGCCGGGCGGGGCGAACCGCCGGAGGAGGCCGGCATAGTAGTCCGTGGCCTTCACCCACTCGGGCGTGTTGAGGGCCGACTTGCCATCCGGCGTGAGGTACGTCGCGCCCATGGCATAGAGGATGCATGCCAACCCGACCGCGTTCGCATTCTTCAGCCCCCGGGCGATGATCCCGTACATGGTGGGCGGGTTGTGGAACCGCTGGGCGAGCTCTTCCATCTCGGCCAGGGTCATGGGCGGTGTCAGGCCCTTCTGCTGGAAGAGGTCCTTGCGATAGAACAGCGCGAAGAAATCTACCATGGTGGGGATGGCGCTGATGCTGTTGTCGGGTTGGGTGGCGGCCGCCTTGGCCCCCGCCACGAAGTCGTTCCAGTCGTAGTCCGGTGCCGTCAGGCTCTTGTCCGCCAGGAAACGGTTCAGTGGCTGGTACCAGCCCGCCTTCCAGAACCGCCGCTTCTCGACGTGGAGTGCCGTGTGGAAGGCATCTACCCCGCCGGTCCCGGCGGTCATCTCCACCGTGAGCTTCTGGCGTCCCTGGATCTCCGGCAGCATCTCGTACTTCACCTCCATCCCGGAGAGCGATTCGAACTCTGGAATGTGCGTGACCATCTCGTCCACCCATGGGTGGCGAGTGAGGATGAGAAACAGCTCCGTGCCGCGGAACCGCTGCCAGTTGAACGCCTGCGCTCTCGCCGGGGTGACCACGAATGGGCCCATCGCCGCCCCGGCGGCCGCAGCGGCCCCCAGCTTGAGGACCTGCCTCCGGCTCATACCACATGAGTTGCCAGGCATCGAACGTCGTTCTTGTTTCACGGTCGTCTCCTCCTATGCTCTCTGTTCATATCATACGAGTGCCGACATCAGGACGCCCCTGATTCGAGTGTCTCAACATAGACAGCCAACCACGGCTCGCAGGCGAACACTTCGCAAGCAGCCAAGAGCTTCTCGCGGTCGTTGCGGCCTTGCTGGTACGACAAAGATTCACGCTCGTCCCTTCCGTACCTTCGTTCCTCGTCCTGGACTTCACGGTGATGCCGAGTCGCCTCTCCGTTGGAGGATGGTAAGCGACAAGGTCGAGCCCGGTATGGTCCACGACCGTGACCTCGAAACCCGAACGAGAAAGCCAATTGCAGAGGAACGCCTCACCGAACTCCCCAATGACCTTCTGATGTCGGGTACTTTTCGTTATCCGCATACGACCCCTGCCCGCTAATGGATGTGCCGAGTGATCGCTCCGCAGACACCTATCGCGTCAAGCAACGGTGGACAGAGGACCTCCACCGTCACAACTCAGAACGAAGCCCGCTCGAAAGGGAGGATGGCCTTACATCGGTCCTCCCTCTCTCGAGATATGAGAGGCACAGGTATGGAAACCAGGGACCAGAGAGCCCCCGTATGCATAACAAGAGAGGAAAATGATCAGGGCCCGCACGGCCCATCATCTACGGGAGGAAGTGGTGTGGGCGAGCACTCCCACAGGGCGGGGAGGTGAACCGGGAGGCTCGGACGGGAGCGTATCGCTCCCCCTATAGCCTGTCAACAGGAATCCGGGTCTCGGGTCTCAGGCGGGCCGTCGTGGGCAAGTTGTTGTGCCGCTCGGGAACCCTTACCCCGCAAGATGAAAGCCCCCCCAACTGCCACGGCTGACTCCGTTTTGACTTGCCACCGGCCCGCGATCAAGATATAGGGTATCTGTCCGTTTCAGCTCTCCTCTCTCCCCCTTCATTCATGGAGGACCACCTAATGGTCCAGAACCTGACGGCACCTCTCCGCAAGGCTCTCGGCCAACTGGAAGCGGAGAAACAACGCATCGATCGTGAGATCGCGGCGGTCCGCGCTGCCCTCGACGCATTGGGAGACATGGGCCGAGGAACCCCTGCCTCTTCCACTCGCGCAAAGGCGAGGTGGCGTCGGATGAGCACCGCGGCCCGACGGGTCATCAGTCAGCGGATGAAGGCGTACTAGGAGGCCAGGAGAGCTTCAAGGCCGCCAGTGCGCTAGCCGGGGGTATCGCCCGGATGGGAAACACCTGCGGAGCGCTGGTGGGCGGCCTCATGGCGATCAGCCTGGCCTTCGGACGGGATCAACTGGAGGACGGAACCACCTCGCAGGGCTACGCCCGGGCCATGGACCTCGGCGGCGAACTGTGCAAGCGTTTCGAGGCGGCGCTTGGCAGCACGCAGTGCCGCGACATACAGCGATCCCTGTTCGGCCGAAGCTTTGATCTGCGTGACCCTCGTGAGCGACAGGAGTTCCGAAAGGCAGGCAGCTACGACAAATGCCCCCAGGTCGCCCAGCGGGCAGCAGAGCTCGCTGCTCGGGTCATCCTAGAGGCTGGATTCGAGCCCCGGAGGCCGGTTCTGACCGGACGAACGTCAGGGGGAGAATCCTGACACAGTGTCGGGAATGAGGGGAAGCCTGAGAATTGAGAAAGCCGTCAGGAGTCCATGTGGCAAGACCTGGGTCCCGTCATTCGTTGCGGCCTGATGAGGTCGGGGTCATCCTTGACTCCGTGGCCGACGGCGTCTTTACGGTGGACGGCGGTTTTCGGGTGACCTCCTTCAACCGGGCCGCCGAGGAGATCACGGGGGTCCCTCGGGAAGAGGCGCTGGGCCGCCCCTGCTGCGAGGTCTTCCGGGCCTCCATCTGCGAGGCGCAGTGCGCGTTGAAAGAGACGATGCACACCGGCCGCCCCGTCGTGAACCGGTCGGTGTACATCCTGCGCCCCGACGGCGAGCGCGTGCCCATCAGCGTCAGCACCGCCCTCCTGAAGGATCGGGAGGGGAACATTATGGGGGGCGTGGAGACGTTCCGGGATCTCCGCCTGGTCGAACAGCTCCGCGCCGAGATCGCCCGCCAGTACACGTTCGCCGACATCCTGAGCAAGAACCGGGAGATGCGGCGGCTCTTCGACATCCTCCCCACCGTGGCTGAAAGCGATAGCACCGTGCTGATCGAAGGAGAGAGCGGGACCGGCAAAGAGCTTGTCGCGCGAGCCATCCACAGCCTGAGCCCACGGAGGGATAAGCCGCTGGTGACGGTGAATTGTGGCGCCTTGCCCGACACCCTGCTGGAGTCCGAGTTGTTCGGGTACAAGGCGGGTGCCTTCACCGACGCTCGCAAGGACAAGCCGGGCCGCTTTGCCCTGGCGGAGGGCGGGACGGTCTTCCTGGACGAGATCGGCGATGTCTCCCCCGCCCTCCAGGTCCGGCTGCTCCGGGTGCTGGCGGACAGGACCTATGAGCCTCTGGGGGGCGCAGAGTCCGTGAAGGCCGACGTACGGGTCGTGGCCGCCTCGAACCGTCGGCTGGCCGACCTGGTGAAGGCCGGGACCTTCCGCCAGGACCTCTATTACCGGATCAACGTCGTCGGGCTCACACTCCCCCCCCTGCGCCAGCGGCGGGAGGACATCCCGCTGCTCGCGGAGCACTTCATCGGCCGCTTCAACCGGCTCCGCGACAAGGACATCATCGGGGTGTCGGCGGAGGTGCTGCGAACGCTCCTGACCCACGACTACCCCGGGAATGTGCGGGAGCTGGAGAACATCATTGAGCACGCCTTCGTCCTCTGCCACGGCGGGATGATTCAGCCGGAGCACCTGCCGGAATATCTGCGTCCCGCGGAACCTGCCCCGGCAGCGCCCTCTGTCAAGACGCTCCGAGACCTGGAAGCCCACCTGATCTATGAGACCATGCAGCGCCACGGCTGGAACCGCCTCGCCACGGCCAAGGAGCTGGGCATCCACAAGACGACCCTCTGGCGAAAGATCAAACAGCTTGGATTGAAGATCCCGGGGGAGTAACCCCCTCATGGGTTGCAGTATCGCAACCCCCATGCGCCTCCCCCAGATGCACATCTGCACCCATTACTGAGAACCCTACCCATGGCCCCTCCACACCGCGGTCCACGCTGGACTGGCGTCTCCACCATCATGGCGAACGCGTCCCCGGTCCTGTACCTCCGACCGCACCGGAATGACGCCGGGTTTGTCTCTACACGAGTTCCCGCCGCACGCTGCCCTGGCATGACATATGCTGTCCGCCGCCACTTGGGGTGGGGTCTGTCCCCGTGTCGCACCCCGATGCAGGAGATCTCCACGATGCGCCGAAAGGAACCCGGAATGTGGCGCGCGGCTTCGGTTCGCGGGTGCCGCGGACACGAGTCTTGTGTAGCCAGGGAGGGCGCTGAAGGAGCCGAACGATCTCATCGCATTGGAGTCAACACGCAAAGGGGCCCGGCGTTAGCCCGGGAGGGGAGACCATCAGGAGGAAGTCTACATGCGAATCGTCCGTTTCCAGCAGGGGCAGCGCACGGCGTATGGAGTCTGGGAAGGTGAGGTAATCCACGAGATTATCGGATCGATTTTCGGCGATTTCATGCTCGGTCAGGTAACCCATCGGATCACCAACGTTCGCCTCCTCGCTCCCGTCGAACCCACCAAGATCCTCTGCGTCGGACTGAATTTTCGGGACCACATCGAAGAGATTGGCTTTGACACCCCCAAGTATCCTGCCCATTTCCTGAAGCCATTGACGACCATGGCTGGTCCCGACGATCCGATCGTGATCCCCCGTGTGGCCGAGCAGGTGGACTACGAGGGGGAGCTGGCCGTCATAATCAAGCACCAAATCAAGGATGTGTCCCTGGGGGAGGCTGTGCGGCACATCCTGGGGTACACCTGCTTCAACGACGTGACGGAGCGGCGGCTCTCAGTGGCCCAGGGCCAGTTGACGCGTTCCAAGGGCTTCGACACCTTCGCGCCCTTCGGACCGTGCATTGCCACTGCTCTTGACCCGTCCGCGCTGACCCTTCGGACGTTCCTGAACGGGAAGCTGATGCAGGAGGCCCGCCTCGCCGACATGATTTTCTCCGTGCCGTTTCTCGTCCACTATCTCTCCCAATGCATGACCCTGTTTCCGGGGGACCTCATCAGTGCGGGGACGCCTCGGGGCGTGGCCGCGGTGAAGCCCGGGGATGTTGTCGAGGTGTCGATCGACGGGATCGGGGTGCTACGGAATCCGGTCCACGCGGCCTGAGAGGAATTGCGAGAGAGGACGGAGCACAGGTGGTCAACAGGAAAAAGGAGGCAGTGCGATGCCTGAGAGGCCCCGAGGAGTGATCCCCCGGCTGATCACTATCCATTCGAGGAAGCCCTGCCCCTTGGGCAGGGGGGAATCGAATGAGTAGTGAGGGGATTTCATGCTTATGCATCACGGAGCCCTAGAAGTTCCTGATCCCGTTGAGGCGGCCCAAATCTAATTTGGAAAAACGTCGCAGAAGGGAGAAATTCCATGGCTACAGTTGACCTAACCACCCTTCAACCAGCAAAGACTGTCGATGCCCGTGCAATGGCGTGCCCCGGCCCCTTGTTGGAGGCTAAGAAGAGCATTGGTCTGGTCAAAACCGGTGAAGTGCTGGAGATCTGGTCTGGCGACCCCAATACGAAGAACGACATGCCTCGCTGGTGTCAGAAGGTGGGGCACGAGTTCCTCGGTGCAGTGGCCGCTGACGGCTATGATCGTCTCTTTATCCGACGCAAGAAATAAGACAAAGGGATTTTTCGCGTTGAACATTGCTGCATCATGCGCAATGGAGAAGAGGCGACATGGGCCAAGGGACTTACACCCCTAAGATTCTGATCCTGGCGACTTTGTCGGGCGGCTACCGGGGTGCGGACGCCGCTGGGCAATCTCATCTAAAATACCCACCCAACACCTACATCCTGCCGGTGAGGACCGCTGCTATGCTCCCGCCGCAGTTCTACTTGAAGGCCTTCGAGCGGGGCATTGACGCCGTCATCATTATGTACAGCGGTACCGACTGCCCCTACAAAGGCGCGCCCGAATGCACGGCGCAGATCGGCAACAAGACCTACGAGCTGATGAAGGAGCGTGGACTGGATACCCGGCGGCTACGCCTGGCGGCCATCTGCACAGTGTGCGTCCGCCCATTCCTGACCGAGATCGAACACATGAATCAGTTGCTCGATGAAATCGGGCCGGTGCCGCATCCCATATATCCCGAGGGAGCAGCATTGCCCGCCTGAACCGGGGAAGAGGAGCACGTCATGACACCCGACACACTGCACGTGGACACCCTGGTCGTCGGTGGCGGGATTGCCGGGATGCAAGCCTCCCTGGATCTGGCGGATCAGGGATACCGGGTAGCATTGGTGGAGGAGAATCCAAGCGTCGGGGGCAAGATGATCGGCTTGAGCAAGGTGTTCCCCACCCTCGACTGCTGTAGTTGCATCACGACCCCCAAAATGGCCGCCGTGGCCCACCACGAGAACATCCAATTGCTGACCTACTGCGAGGTGCAGTCCGTGACTCGCAAAGGAGCTGGCTTCATAGCACAAGCGTTGAAGAAACCTCGCTACGTGCACGAAGGCGATTGCACTGGTTGCCGGTCCTGCGAATTGGTCTGTCCCCTTGACCTGCCGGATGACGAAAACGAGTTTGGCCGCACGGCCCACCGCGTGATCTATGTGCCTTTCTCGACGGCCGTCCCGCAAAAAGCGCTGATTGATCTGGAGTACTGCATCTATTGCGGCAAATGCCTGCAGGCCTGCCCGACCGGTGCGATTGACTTCACCCAAACAGCAGAGACTCTGGAAGTCGAAACCAAGACCATTATCCTGGCGACCGGCTATGAGGTGACTCCCTGCAATGCAAAAAAACAATACGGCAGTGGAAAGCTGCGTAACGTGATTGACGGTCTGATGATGGAGCGCCTGCTGGCCCCGACCGGCCCCTACGGGCGGGTGCTGCGCCCATCGGATGGCAAGCAGCCCAGTTCAATCGCGTACGTCCAATGCGCCGGGTCACGAGACCAGACCCTGGGCGTACCTTACTGCTCGCGGGTATGCTGCATGTACGCCATCAAACAGGCCATGCTTCTGTCCGGGGCGCTGCCCATCGCTGGGATCACCATCTACTTTATGGACATCCGCACTTTTGGCAAGGGATACGAACAGTTCTACCAAACTGCCAGGGCCATGGGGGTCGAATTCGTCAAAGGCAAGGTCGCCCGCATCACCGAAGACGAGAACCAGAATCCCAAGGTGCGGGTGGAACTGATTGATGAAGGCTCGCGGACTGAGGAGCGGTCTTACGATTTGGTCGTGCTTTCGGTGGGCATGTTAGCGGGCTGGAATCCCGAAACCACTTTCGGCATCCCGGTGGCCGAGGACGGGTTCATCCAACTTCCATCGTGCAACATCTCCCCAACCGTGACAATGCAGGCAGGTATCTTTGCGGCCGGAACGGCAACCGGCCCGATGGACATCGTCGATTCGATCATGACCGCCAGTGCGGCGGCCTCCGAAGCCGCGGCATATATGCAGTCCCACACTGGGCGCGGGCCAGTGGTTGCGGCGGAGGTGCTCGCCTCGACAGGGATGGCCGGGGAGAGGAGCGTAGCTCGTGCCTGAAAGCAACAAGGCGGTCGAGAAAGGCCGAACCGATTTCCAAACCAAGATGAAAGATGAACCCCGCATTGGCGTTTACGTCTGTACCTGCGGCGGCAATATTGGCGATACAGTCGGCTGTGAGCAAGTAGCCAGGATATTGGGAAAACTCCCCAACGTAGCAGTCTCGCGTCATTACATGTTCATGTGCTCCGATCCCGGTCAGGCGCTGATCACAGAAGACATCCGCGAGCGAAGCATCAACCGGGTGGTGGTGGGGGCCTGCTCCATGTTCCTGCATGAACAGACCTTTCGGCAGACGGTGACCCGCGCCGGACTGAACCCCTATCTTTACTATCACATCGGCCTGCGCGAGCAGGACAGCTGGGTGCATCATGACAATCCGAGAGAGGCCACAGACAAAGCCGTCCGCATGATGTCGGCTGGGATTGCCAAAGCCCGCTTGATGGAACCGCTGGAGCCGATCCGCCTAGGCGCCGAAAAGCATGCCCTGGTGATCGGCGGCGGCATCGCCGGACTGCGGGCCGCGCTGGACATCGCCCGGCGTGGGCTGAAGCTAACCCTGGTGGAGAAAAGCCATTTCCTGGGAGGCCGCGTGGCCCGCCTGGAACACACCTTCCCCACCGACGAAGACGCCCGAGCCGAGTTGAACGCATTGATCGAGAAAGTGCGCGCCGAGCCGAATATCGCCCTCCACACGGGTGCGGAGGTAATCGAGGCAAAGGGGTACGTGGGCAACTTCGAGGTTCGCATCCGCCAGCAGCCGCGGGGCGTGAGCAACGATTTCAAAGGAATTGATGACGCCATCGCCGCCTGTCCAGTGGAAGTGCCCGACGAATTCAACTACGGCCTTACTGCCCGCAAGGCCATCTACCGTTCCTACACCGGCTGTACGCCATCCGGCGCGGTGATCGACTGGGAACACTGCACCCGGTGTGGGGAGTGTCTAACGTTCGGGCCGCGCGGGGACATCCGTCTGGACGACAAACCGGTGGAGTTCGATGTCAACGTGGGCGCCGTCGTGGTGGCAACCGGCTTCAGGCCTTATGAGCCGTTCCCGGGAGAACTGGGCTACGGGGACCTCTCCGAGGTGGTCACCCTGCCCCAGCTGGAGCGCATCCTTGCCAGCGACGGGCCGACAGGCGGCAAGCTGGAATGGAACGGGCATCCGGTCCGCAGCCTGGCGATGATCCACTGCGTGGGCAGCCGCCAGGTTGAGGGCCTACACAATCCCCAGCCAGACGGGAACGTCAACAACTACTGCTCACGCGTGTGCTGCACGGCCACACTGAGCGCCGCCAATCAGATCCGCAAGCACTTCCCGCAGACCACCATCTACGATGTCTACGAAGACATCCGCACCTACGGGCGAGGGCACGAGGACTATTACCTGCGAGCCTCGCAGAACCGGGTCACTTTCCTGCGCTACTTCGCTGAGGAAACCCCGGAGGTATCCCGGGCGCCGAGAGGCTCGGAACATCCCCTGCTGCTCAGGGTGAAGGATCATCTGACCTGGGGGGATGAGATCGAATTGGCCGTGGATCTGGTTGTCCTGGCGGTGGGGATGATGCCCAACCCGGTAGATGACCTGATTGACAAGTTCAAGATCGCTCCGGGCAACGACCGCTTCCTGCTGGAGGTGCATCCCAAACTTCGGCCTGTCGAGACGGCAGTGAACGGAATCGTGCTGGCTGGAACAGCCCAGGGGCCGATGAACATCCAGGAGAGCTGCGCGGCGGCCGAAGCCGCCGCGTCCAAGGTGGCGGTACTGCTCAGCCAGGGTAATGTCGAGCTGGAGCCTTACGTTGCCCGCGTAGATCTCGATCGCTGCCAGGGCGCGGGTGAATGCGTGCGCCTCTGCCCGCAGGAAGGTGCCATTCACCTGGAGACGATTTCTTTGAATGGCAGGAGCGTGCAGCGGGCGGTGGTTAGCCCGGCGAACTGCAATGGCTGCGGTGTGTGCGTCAGCGCCTGTCCCAACCGGGCCATCGACGTACAGGGCTGGCGACTGGATGAGTTCGAGGCCATGGTGGACGCGCTGGTTGCAGATATCCCTGCGTTGGAGGGTATGGCATGACGACCAAGAAGAGCGAAGACGCCAGGCAGCGGGCGGAACTGCTGGCCACCCTGCGCGGTCAGCGCGGCGAGGATCTCAAGCAAGCCCAGGCACTACTGAAGGAACAGCGGGCGACCCGCAAGGCGCTGCAGCGGGCGATGAGTGGCGGACCGAAGTCGGTGCCCCAATTGGCTGAGAGTGCTGGTATTCCGGCCCATGTTGTCCTGTGGCACCTGGCGGCGATGAAAAAGTATGGCCTGGTGGTTGAGACAGGTATGGATGAGGGCGGTGATTATTACCTGTATGAGTTGTCGCAGGAGGCCAGGCCATGAGCTATCCTGCCGACCCTCTATTCTTGGTGGAACTTCAGAAATATGGCGACGTCAATATTGAGGCTTGCTTCAACTGTGGGAACTGCACAGCAGTGTGTCCACTCTCTTCTGGAGGGGATAGCTTTCCCCGGCGGATGATTCGCTATGCCCAGATCGGGACGAAGGATAGGCTGCTCGGCAGCAAGGAACTATGGATGTGCTACTACTGCGGCGAATGCACCGCAACCTGTCCGCGGCAGGCCAATCCTGGCGAGTTCATGGCGGCAGCTCGGCGCTACGCGATTGCCAGATATGATCCCCTGGGCCTGGCAAAGGTGTTCTTCACCTCACCGCTCTTGAGCGCTCTGTTCCTGGCCGTATTCGCAATGGGGTTTGGAGTGTTCATGTACACGAAGCGTGGGCCGATGTCTATGGATTCCATGCGACTGTTTGAGTTTATCCCTGCCGGAGTGATCCACGATCTCGGTGTGACCGTGATGGCGATCGCCTTCCTGACAGGCCTGTGGGGGACCATCAACATGGTCCTTCACATAGCCAGAGTAGGTGGACTGCCCGAATGGGGCCGCCTGAATTGGTTTGAAGCATTGTGGGAGGTAATCGGTTTGGAAGTGCTAAGCCAAAGACGTTATCGGCGGGATTGCGAGACCTATGCAGAACGACAACCCTGGTATCTACAAAAATGGTTTATCCATGCTGCAATGCTGTGGGGCTTTCTGGGGGTCCTGGCAGCCACGGCATTGGATTATGCCCTCGACATCCTCGGGCTACAGCCGACGGGAACCTGGGTGCCCGTGTGGCATCCGATCCGGCTGCTGGGCACTATCGCGGGGATTTTCCTGGTCTACGGCTCATCTGCAGCGATCATCAAGCGCCTCCTTAAAAAGGATGAAGCCTCCACATACTCGACACCATCTGATTGGATCTTCCTGATTTTGCTATGGGTATCAGGCGTCAGCGGGTTTGTCCTGGAAATATCGTTGTACCTGCCCGAGCCGCAGGCGTGGGGGTACTGGACATTGCTGTTCCACGTTGCAGTTTCAATGGAGTTGGTTCTCCTGCTCCCCTTTACCAAATTCGCCCACGCCGTTTATCGCACGATAGCCCTGTATGTGTATTCGCTAAAACCTCTGCCGAGGACAGAGCTTGCCGGGACAGGAAGTGCGGATTAGGAGGCGTCTGCTGGAGCGTTAGCCCCGGCAGATTGAGGCAAGGAAACATTCCTGCTACTTCTTCTGAACAAGGAGGTGTTCCCATGAAAGAAAAGATGATCGTTGTTTGCAATCACTCGGAGGCAGGCAGCGTCATGCCATCGCTGATCTTTGCCTCGTCGGGTATCGCCCTCGACTATGAGGTGCATATGTTCTTCTGCCCCGGCGGCGCACAGGCGTTGGTCAAGGGCGAGTTGGAGAAGATCGGCACCCCGAAGGGTCTGCCCAATCCCGTCGACCTGTTCAAGACCATCCTGGACCAGGGTGGTAAGGTTGCGTTCTGCGAACTGGCGATCGAAAACAAGGGCATCGTCCCGAAGGACTTGCGCGATCCGCGCATTGTGATCCAAAAGGTGCCGCCCTTCCTGATGGATGCAGAAGGCGCGCGCATGACATTTGTCTTCTAGTGTCCCGTGTCCGAAGTTCGTTGACGAATTACGTTTGGCCCCAGGGGTATCCCCTCGGATCGCCGGGCCTCGTCGAGAACCGGCCAGCCTTGCTCCGGCGCCGCCGCCCGGGTACCCAGCGCAGACGCTGGGTGCGGGCGCGTCGCGCCGTGGGATGCAGGCCCGCAAGACACCTGGCACCGCTACCCCCACGGTGACGACCCATTGCAGGTAAGGAAAGCGCAATGGGTACCCCGCCGGCTGGCCGGGTACCCAATCCGGACCGGCGGATTGGGTGTGGCCCGGCGCGCTCGGGACGCCCCTGGGCCCGCCGAAATAAGCTGCGGATTTCTGACTCGGGATACTATACACGGCGTCTTAAATAATACAGCACAATTTCCGCAATGTATCATTGGGAGCATTCCAGATCATATGCTGTTTGGCCACCGCATCGACTAGAGCTTCAAGCCTTTCAAAATAGGTATTGTGCGTGCAGAGCCTTCGGGTCAGCTTCCAGACCCGCTCGATCGGGTTCAATTCGGGACTATAGGCCGGGAGAAACTCCAAGGCCAGCTCGTGGCGGTGGTGCCGGAGGAACGGTTGGAGCACGACCGCGTGGTGGTACTTCGCATTGTCGAGGAGGATCACCATCTCCCGTGCCCTACGTCGGTGTCGGAGCAGCCGGCCAAGGAAGCCTTGAAACGTCACGGCATTGAACTTCGGGTCAAATTGAGTCACCAGTTTCCCCGTGCTGACGTTGACCGCACCGAATAAGGCCGCCGACTTGCGGGTCGGCGCCAGCAGGAGAATGGGATCCTTATCCTCTGGGGGCACCCACATGGTGGCTCGGGATCCATGCTGCTGGAAGTGGCATTCATCCAGACTCCACAGATCCACGTCGTCTCTTCGGGCCAGCCGGCGGCGTTTTTTTAAAAGCCTGCTGCGCCTCCGGATTCGCCCGGGCAATGACCGGCCGCGGTTTTCGCAGCCGGAACTCCAGGTGATGAAACAACCGTTGACACTGGCGCACGCCCAACACCACCTGCTCGGCCTGGGCGAGGTGGTGCGACAACAGCTTCCCATCCCAGAGGTTCTGGGCGTATCCGAACGCGCGCGGCGAGGTCCGAAGAGCCCGATTCACGCGCGGCAACTGCTCGGGCGTCAGCCGCTGCGGACGCCCCGGTCGCTCCTGGTCCTGCAAGCCGCTGAACCCTCTCGTCTCGAAACTCCGGACCCATCGCTGAATGGTGGTCGGATCATGTCCGAACACCCCGCCGACTTCATAACAGGACATGCCGTGAGAGACGAGCAACACTCCGTGGAGCCGGTGATCATACCGTGCCTCTTCGGACCGGAGGATTTCGTTCTGCAAGGCGATTTGCATCATCTCGCGATCGGTGATCTCCAAACGTCTCATCTCGTGTCCCTCCTCAAGCCTAAAATACGCGAGGGACGACGAGAATTCAACAGAATTATGCTGTATTACTTATGACGTCCTATATAGACTCTAGACCGCTCGAACCGGAGGAAAGCCGGCGCTCCATACACACGAGCACGGAATGCCCTGCGTGCAGATCGTGTGTCCGGAATGCGGTGTACCGATGACCCGAGAGCGCTGAAGACTCGGGGGCCGGCGCGGGACGCTCTCGCATCACCCTGAGGGCCGAGGTGGCACACCACAGAGAAGGAGGCATGCAATGAACAGAGCGCTTCGCTGGATGGTTCTCGTTATCCTCATCCTATTTGTTGGCGCGCTGGGGCAAGCACCTTGGGTGAACGACGTGTATGCGGCCACGTACGCGTTCAAGTTCGCCCACGCGCAACCGGACACCCATCCCCGGCACAAGTCCATGATCTACTTCAAGGAGCAAGTGGAGTCGGCCTCCAAAGGACAGATCAAGGTCGAGCTGTACGCCGGCGGCGTCCTGGGGAAAGAGCCCGAGCTCATGGACATGGTGAAGGTGGGCACGATCCAGGGCACCCGCGGCGCCCTCTTCGAGCGGGCCAACAAGAAGTACCTCCTGTACACCCTGCCCTTCCTGTTCGCGGACATCGAGCAGGCCAAGAAGGTCATCCGCAGCGACTTCGGCGAGCGGGTCAACCAGGGGGCGAAAGCCAACGGCTTCTACGTGCCCGCCACGGGAGTGGCGGGGGGTTTCCGGCAGTTCACCAACAACGTCCGGCCGATCGTCACCCCGGATGATATGAAGGGCCTGAAGATGCGGACGCCCCCCATCGACTCCATCATTCGCACCATGAGCGCGTTGGGGGCCAGCCCGCAGCAGGTCCCCTACGGCGACACGTACATGGCCCTGAAGACCAATGTGGTGGACGGGCAGGAGAACCCCTGCTCGAACATTGCCGAGATGAAGTTCTACGAGGTCCAGAAGTACTTCAGCGAGGTCAACTACCAGATCCATCCGGACCCGTTCTTCGTCAACCTGGCCTGGTTCGAGTCCCTGCCGGGTGATCTCAAGGCCGTGTTCACCGCCGCGGCCAAGGCGGCCATGGCCAAGAGCGACGAAGATTGGTTGGCATCCGAGAAGGACTACCAGGCCCTCCTGACCCAGAAGCTGCAGGCCAACCGGATCACGGCGGAGAACCACAAGGCCTTTGTCGCCAAGGTCAAGCCGGTCTGGGACTACTACGTGAACGCGGGCTACTTCACCCGGGCCGAGATCGACGAGGCCCTGGCGCAGGCCGCCCGGTAACCGGGCCCACCTGAGGACAGGGGTGCGCGGGCTGTGGCCGGCCTGGTCCGGCCGCAGCCCCGCTCCGGAAAGGGTGCATGTCATGGATCGCGTCGCCCGCGGGTTGGCCCGCCTGCTGGAGAACCTGCTTGGCTATCTGTTCCTCGTCATTACGGCGGCGACCATCGTCCTCGTCATCCTGCGGTATTTCTTCGGCACCACCATCGTCGGCGGGCAGGAGTTCATCGCCTTCTGCTTCATCTACACCACCGCCATCGGCGCGGCGGTGCTCTTGGCGAAGGAAGACCACATCGCGATCGCGGTGTTCGTAGAGCTCCTCTCGCCTCGGGCTCGGCGCTGGCTGCATCGGACGAATCACCTCCTGGTCGCCCTCCTCAACGGCGTGCTCGTCGTGCTGAGCGTCCCCTGGATCCAGTCCGTCGGTCAGTTTCCCTCGCCCGTCCTCCGGATCCCGCAAGGCCTGGTCCTCATCAGCCTGCCCATCGGGTGCGGCCTGGTCTTGCTCTACGCGCTCTGGCTGGCATTCTCCGAACCACGGCCGAGTGCGAAAGCCGGGGAGGGCGAGGCGTGATCGCGCTGCTGGGAAGCCTGGCCGTTCTTGTGACCCTTGGAATCCCCATCGCCTTTGCCCTCGGTCTCTCGGCGCTCCTCTACTTTGTCGCCTACCAGCCTGGACTGCTGCTGGTGGTGCCGCAGCGGGTGTACTCGGGCATGGACTCGGAACTCATGATCGCCCTCCCGCTGTTCATGTTCATGGGGGCGCTCATGAATCAGGGCGGGCTGACCGCCCGCCTGATCGATTTCAGCACGCTCTTCGTCGGGCGGTTGCGGGGTGGACTGGGGATGGTCTGCATCCTGGCCAGTATGATCTTTGGCGGCATCTCCGGCTCATCGGTGGCCGATGCGGCCGCGATCGGGGCCGTGCTGATCCCCGAGATGGAACGACGTGGCTACTCGCGGGAATTTGCCGGAGGGATCACGGTGGCCGCATCAACGATGGGGATGATCATCCCTCCCAGCATCCCCATGGTCATCTACGCCTTCGTCGCCTCGGAGTCAGTCGGTCGGCTCTTCCTGGCCGGGGCCGTTCCCGGGATCCTCATCGGCTTGGTGCAGATGTCGATCAACGGCGTCATCTCCAAGCGCCGCGACTACCCCGTGGAACCGGTGCAATTTACCGTTCCTGAAATCTTTGCCCGCCTGCGCAAGGGCGTTCCCCCCCTGCTCATGCCCGTCTTCGTCGTGGGTTCGGTGGTCGTCGGTCTGACCACGGCCACGGAAGCCGCTGGCGTGGGCATCCTCTACGCGGTCCTGGTGGGGACCCTGCTCTACCACGGTTTGAGATTGCGCCACGTTCCGCCCATGCTCCGGAGCGCGATCCTGTCCAGCGCGAATGTGATGGTCATCACCGCCTACTCGTGCCTGTACACCTGGATTCTGGCCCTGGAACGCGTCCCGGATCAGGTGGCAGGGCTTCTCATCGGCCTCAACCTCCCCCTCTGGGTCATCCTCCTCGCCCTAGACGCCATCATCCTGCTCGTCGGGTGCTTCGTCGATGTGGCTCCGGCGATCATCCTGCTCACCCCGGTGTTCATGCCGGCACTGAAAGCGCTCGGCGTCTCGCCGATTCAGTTCGGCGCCATCTTGATCGTGGGCATGGCCATCGGGCTGGTCACGCCGCCCGTCGGGATGTGCTTGAACGTCGTATCAACGATCACGAAGCTCGACATCGTCACCATCTTCCGGGCGTCCATCCCGTTCGTGATCGCCGACGTCATCATTCTACTCCTGGTCACCCATGTCCCCGCGGTGTCCATGTGGCTTCCAAATCTCCTCATGGGTGCGCCGTAAGCGACAACAGCAGACGCTGGCCCCATGGGTATGCGCCGACGTCATCACAGGAGGGCCCATGCGCGGTTACCGGATTGTGGACTTGAGCCTGCCCATCCTGGATGGGGGCGGCTTCCTCAGGCCTGCCCGCATCACGTACTTTGACCACCGAAGCCGGGGCCGCATCGTCGCCGAGCGCGCCGGACTGGACCCGGAGGATCTCGGCGGCCGGGCTAACGCGATCGAGGAGTTCAGTTCCCTCACGTGCCACACCGGGACCCACATGGACGCCCCCTGGCACTACGGAGAGACGGCAGCCGGCGGTCCGGCGCTCACGATTGACCAGATCCCCCTGGAGTGGTGCATGGGCGACGGGGTCTGGCTCGATCTCGGGGGCAGGCAGCCGGGGGAGAACATTGGCGAGACAGACGTTCACCAGGCCTTGGAGCAGATAGGTTACACCCTGAAGCCCCGGGACATCGTCCTGATCCGAACGGGGACCGCCGCCCACTACGGGGAGCCGGGGTGTGACAGCATGAACCCGGGCATGACGGCCGAGGCCACCGCCTGGCTGGGCGAGCAGGGCATCCGCGTCGTCGGTATCGATGCCGGCATCTGGGACCGCCCCTCCGAGATGCAGCTCGCCGATCTCCGGGACGGCCGCGGCCGGGGCAGCTACATGCAAGGCCATCGGGCCGCCGGGGAATACGGGATGTGCATCCTCGAGTGGCTGACGAACCTCGAACTGCTCCCCCACACGGGTTTCCTGGTCTGTGCCTTCCCGGTCGAGGTCCACCGGGCGAGTGGGGCGTGGGTGCGTGCCGTGGCCCTGGTGAAGGACGCGGAGGTCGCCCCATGAGCCGCGACCTGATTACCGGCGGTACAGGACTGTTCGGGGTCTATCTCGCACGACAACTCCTGGCCGACGGAGAAGAGGTGGTGCTCTTCCAGCGCCGGGCGGAGCTACCGCGCGGTGCGGCGGATCTCGCCGGGCGGGTCGAGATCGCCAACGGCGATGCCGGCGAATGGGTCCACGTCCTCGAAGCGGTGCGACGATACCGGGTGGACTGCATCTACCATGCGGCCGCCATCCTCAGCGCAGCCTGCGAGGCGAGCGCCGCCAGCGGGTTCCGGGTGAACGTGGTGGGGACGATGAACGTCCTGGAGGCCGCCCGCCTCCTCGGGGTGCCGGACGTCGTGTTCGTCGGCTCAGGGACGACGTACGGCCTGGCCAACATGCCACGGCGGATCGACGATGACACCCCGCAGCGGCCGGAGAACATGTACGCGACCACCAAGCTCTGCGCCGAACTGCTGGGACTGCAATATCACCGGCAGTACGGGGTCAACTTTCGCGGCGCGCGGTATGCCATGATCGTCGGCCCCGGTAGACAGATCACCCATCACTACGGGGACTGGTCGGGCGTCATTGAGCGGACGGCCCAGGGGCGCCCCTATACGGTCCACGCCGACCCCGCCTCCCCCTGCGCCTACATCTACGTCAAGGACGCCGTCCGCGCCCTCGTGGATCTCAGGCGAGCTGAGGCATCCCGGCTGCGGCAACGAGCCTACAATGTCCACGGCTTCGCAGCGACTCTCGAGGAGGTGGCCGCGGCCGTCAGGCGGCACCTGCCCGAGGCGCAGATCGCCTTCGAGTGGGACCAAAGCGTGGCGATGCGGGTGGCCAACCGCTCGCTCTCTTACGAGATGGACAACACAGCGGCATCTGAAGACTTTGGTTATGTCGTCCGTTACCCGCTGGACGCCATGGTCGCTGACTTCATCGCGGAGGTGCGGGCGGGGAGAGCCGGGTAGCCGCCGTGTGCAGGCGTCCGGTGAGCCTTTGGAGGCCCCTCCGTGCTCCTGGCCGCAATTCCGGTGACGTAGTGTGCCGACCCAACCTCCTCCGTCCGCTCTCCCCTGTCGGGGAGAGGGCTGAGTAAGGGGGACCTTCGGCACGGCAACCCTTCCCACCCACAGCCCCGCCCTCTCCCACCATGCGGAGGGGGCCACGCTCGTGGCCTCCACCATCACGAAGCTCGACACCGCGACCATCTGCGGGGGGTCCCTCCCCTTTCTGGTCGGGAACGTGGTCATCCTGATCCTGGTCACGTCTGTCCCCGCCCTGGGCCCCTGGCTGCCCGCGCTGCGCATGGTGTAGCGGAACAGGCGTCACCCGCAACACGCCTCTGGGGAACAGGCGCGTCGTATGTCTGCAACCCAAGGCCCCCATTGACGGTTTCACTTCTGCAACCCAAGGGTCCCTGGACCGAGACCTTGTCGAGGCATGGTTTTCCTCCAGTGCGGCGTTCCCAAGGAGTTAGCCGGGACAGAATCTCGGCCCCCACAATCTGGCACGGTCCATGCCTAACGGAGAAGTGGAGGCGTGCACGAGATGCGCGCGGTGATCCCCATCTGCAACGAGCGGGCGCCTCCGGTATTCGACGCGGCTACGCGACTGGTGCGGGTGGATGTCGAGAACAGGGTGGAACAAGGGCGGCGCGAACAGGTTCTGTCGGACACGTTCTTGGCCCGGTGGGCAAGACGGCTGGCCGATGTGTCATCAGGCTGATCGCCTACGCAGCCCGGGGGAAGTACAGGGACACCGGTGCGCCCGAGTCGCGGGCGACGAATGCACACAGATGCTGCTGACCCCGGCTTGGTCCAGGGAGGCAAGGAGGCGAAGGGGATGCTTACGGAAATGCCACCAGGAGAACCAGACGTTGTAGACAACGATGACCCCCGTGTGCGGGAGATCGCGGCTCTCCGCGCCCGCCTCGCCGCGCTGGAGCCAAGGTCGCAGTGGGAGAGGAAATGGCACAGGCAATGGCCGGCCAGATAGCCAATCCTCACCTCGGATGCGCAAGCCTGCATTTGTTCAAGACACTTCTGAGCCGCTGGCACCGGGCTGGCCATGAGGCAGATTCATCGAAGTGAGGAGGACTCGACCGTGTGTGTGGCGATCCCCGTCTGGAATGATCGCGTGGCTCCGGTGTTCGATGCGGCGTGTCGGCTGGTGCTCGTGGATGTCGAGAATGGGGTGGAGCAGGGTCGTCGAGAGGAGACTATTCCCGAGTCGCTCCTGGGCCGTCGTGCAAAACGACTGGTCGAACTTGGTGTGAACGTCCTCATCTGCGGAGGAATCTCTCGCCACCTGGCAGCGCTGCTGGAGGCATCTGGCATCACGGTGGTTCCCTGGACCGCTGGCCCTGCGGACGAGGTTCTGGAGGCGTACCTGGCGGGCCGGCTGCCCAATCCTCGCTGGCTGATGCCGGGCTGTGGCGGCAGGGGACAGCGACACCGGCGCGGTCGCGGACCGTGCGGGCAGGCAAGCGGATAGGCAACACAGCTAGTCGGTGGCGTCAAGGGAAGCAGATGAAAACCGCAAACCGACAACGGACAACCGAGAACCGGGAAACACGCAGCGCAGCGTGCTGAGGAGAGAGAGATGAAGCTCGCCATCACAACGAGCGGAACCGATCTGGATGCTCCGGTGGATATCCGGTTTGGCCGGGCAAGAGGCTTCGTCGTGGTGGAAATGGATACCGGGAGCTTCCAGTACCTGGACAACTCCGAGGCAAGCAGTGCCGGGCAGGGGGCCGGCATCCAGGCGGCGAAGCTCATGGCGGGGCACGGGGTGCAGGTGGTCCTGACCGGCCACTGTGGGCCCAATGCCTTCCGCGCCCTCCAGGCGGCCGGGATCAGGGTGTGCACGGGACTGACCGGCGGGAGCATCCGCGAGGCAATCGAGCAATTCAAGGCTGGAGCCCTGCAGGAAGCAACCGGGGCGGATGTACAGGGGCACTGGTAAGGAGAACATCCGCCACGACTGGACAAAGGAGGGAAGGACAATGCCGCGAGGAGATCGCACTGGACCGATGGGACTTGGCCCGATGACGGGCCGGGCGGCCGGCTACTGCACGGGGTTCGGCATGCCTGGGTTCATGAACCCGGCTGGGCGTGGTGGCGGCCGCGGGTGGCGGCACTGGTTCTACGCCACAGGCCTGCCCGGGTGGGCACGATCCGGATGGGGCCTGCCGGCGTGGGGAGCGGCGCCGTATCCATACGCGCCTCCCATTCCGCCGGAAGCCATTGAAGAAACGGAACTCGAAACGCTGAAGGCCCAGGCCGGGTCCCTGGAGCGGACCCTTCAGGCGCTGCGGCGGCGCATCGAGAAGCTCGAAGGGGAAAGCAAAGCGGAGTAGGTCGCCGGCCGGGGGAGGGCGGGTTCCTCCCCCGGTCATTCCATGCGGGCCTCCAGGAGTGTGGTCGCCCGAGGAGGGAGAGTCCATGCCACGCGGAGATGGAACCGGACCCACAAGACAAGGCCCGGGCACAGGTCGAGGAATGGGACGCGGGGGTGGCCAGGGCCGGCGGGGAGGTTTCGCGGCCGGACCGGGTGGCAATTGCGTCTGCCCCAAGTGCGGCAAGACGGTGCCGCACCAGCGCGGCGTGCCCTGCGTCCAGGTTGTGTGTCCTGATTGCGGGGCGAACATGACCCGCCAGTTCTGATCTGGCACGGGTCGGCCGAACAGGGGATCGGTCCGCATCTTCGACCCAGCCTATCGCCTCGGGGCATCCCACATGCCCCCAGAAAGTGCCGGTGGACGGACAGAGGCTTGACCCATGAGGATCGCCATTGCCAGCGGCAAGGGAGGCACCGGGAAGACCATCGTGGCCACGAATCTGGCTGCGATCCTGGCCCAGGACGACTACCGCGTCACCTACCTGGACTGCGACGTGGAGGCGCCCAACGGTCATATCTTCCTCAAGCCGGAGATCGCGCACCGCGAGACAGTTTCGGTCCCGGTCCCCGAGGTGAACGAAACGCTGTGCACGCGCTGCGGGCGCTGTGGCGAATTCTGCCAGTACAGCGCCATCGTCTGCCTGGGGAATGCCGTGCTGACCTTTCCCGACCTGTGCCACGGCTGCGGCGGCTGCGCCCTGGTGTGTCCCGAAGGTGCCATCCGCGAGGCGCCTCGGGGGATCGGTGAGATCGAACGAGGAGCGGCGGGCGCCGTGCAATTCGTGCAGGGCCGTCTCCGCATCGGGCAGGCTATCTCCCCGCCACTCATCCGCGCCGTGAAGAGGCATCTTCCACGGACGGGAATCGCGATCCTGGACGCCCCGCCGGGGAACTCCTGCCCCGTCGTGGAGACGATCCGGGACACGGACCTCGTCCTCCTGGTTGCGGAGCCAACGCCCTTCGGCCTCCACGATCTTCGGCTGGCGGTGGAGACGGTCCGGCAAACGCGTCTCCCACACGCGGTTGTCATCAACCGGGCAGGCCCTGGCGGCGGCGACGTCCGGCGCTACTGCGATCGGGCCGGCATTCCGATCCTGCTCGAGATCCCTGAGGATCGGCGGATCGCCGAGACCTACTCGCGGGGCGAACTGGCGATCCGGGCCGTCCCGGCCTACGCGGGGTGGATGCGCGCGCTCTTCGAGAACGTGCGCCACGAGGCCCTCGTGTGAAAGAGCTCGTGGTCCTGAGCGGAAAGGGGGGCACGGGCAAGACGAGCCTTGTGGCGTGCCTGGCGGCGCTGGCGGACCGGAAGGTCCTGGCCGACTGCGACGTAGATGCGGCGGACCTGCACCTGGTGTTGGCCCCGCGCCTGCTCTCCCGAGAGGAGTTCCGAGGTGGGAAGCAGGCCCGCATCGTGCCGGACCGATGCGCTGCGTGCGGGGAGTGCGCACTCTATTGCAGATTCGACGCGGTTCGGTTCGACGGGCCCGCCACCGAGGTCGTGGAGAAGACCTACCGCGTGGATCCGATCGCCTGTGAGGGATGCGGAGTCTGCGTCCATGTGTGTCCCGCGCTGGCCATCGAGCTGGCGCCGGCTGTCAGCGGGGAGTGGTACGTCTCGGAGACGCGGCATGGACCTCTGGTGCATGCCCGATTGGGGCCCGCCGGGGAGAATTCCGGAAAGCTGGTCACCATTGTTCGGAACCGTGCCAGGGCCATTGCCGAGGAACGACACCTGGACCTGGTGATCGCAGACGGCGCGCCCGGCATCGGGTGCCCCGTGATCGCCTCTGTGGCGGGGGCCTCGATGGTCCTGGGAGTGACCGAAGCCACGCTGTCGGGGAAGCACGACCTCGAGCGGCTGGCAGGTCTGGCCGCTCATTTCAAGATTCCGATGCTCGTCTGCATCAACAAAGCAGACCTGAACGCCGAAGTGGCCGCAGCCATAGGCGAATGGTGCCAGAGGCACAAGATACAAGTGGTAAGCAGCATTCCCTATGACCGGCGGTTCACCGAGGCCCAGGTGCAGGGGAAGAGCCTCGTCGAGTTGGGGGACGGGGCCACCGCCCGGGCCGTCCGTACGGTCTGGCAGGAGACCCGAACGGCGCTGGAGAGCCGCCAGTGATCGCCGAGAGAATTCAGCGCCTTCTCGAAGCCGAGGCGAAATCCATCCGCGTCGCCGACGTTCGCATTGGCCTCGGCTACACGGCGGTCCTGACGGAATCCGGATCGGCGGGACTGGCCTACACGCCCCGAGAAGAACTGGGCTGGGGCTGTTCGGTCCTTTCCGGGAGCCAGCCCCTGGCGGGTCGGGACGCGGCGGAACTGCTGGCCTACCTCACATCCGCCAACGCCTTGGAACGGGCGCTCGGCCTGGCCACGGCGAACGCCTTGATCGGCATGCGCGAGGTCGAGAATACCTGTGCAGGGGACGTCCTGGACGTGTTGGCCTTGAGACACGGAGACCGAGTCGGCATGGTGGGCTATTTCGAACCGCTGGTTCCCCGCGTCGAGAGCGAGGTAGCCTCCCTGACGGTCTTCGAGCGGGGACAGGGGTGGACGGCAGGAGTTCAACCGGCCGAACGGGCTGTTGACCTTCTGCCGAGTTGTACTGTGGCTCTTATCACCTCGACCACGCTGATCACCGAGAGTCTCGACGCATTGCTTGAGGCGGCGGCCGGCTGCCGGGTGGTGGCCTTATTGGGTCCATCCACGCCGCTTCTTTCCAAGGCCTTCGCCGGGACGCCGGTCACGTGGCTTTCGGGCACCATGGTCACTCATTCCATGGATGTACTGCGGGTGGTCAGCGAGGGCGGCGGGACGCGAGAGTTCTCGCCGTTCTCGCGGAAGGTGAATATCCGGACCGCGCGAGGCGGGTCGGCCAGCGCTCCGCGATGAATCGAGCCGGCGTGGCCCATCGGAGGATGCCGGATGGGCCGTGTAGACCGAGGAGGCATCCAGGGTTTCCGATTCGGTAGCGTGAAACCCAATGGGAGGAGGGAGTGGTGGAAGGACCAAGTTCCCATAGCGCATTCGCCGGCGGGCAGAAGCCGGCCGATGACATGTCCGAGCGGATTGCTTGCCGGATGCAGTTGATCGCTCACAAGATCATGGTCCTCTCTGGAAAGGGAGGCGTTGGGAAAAGCACCGTGGCAGTGAACCTGGCGGGGTGCCTGGCGGCGGCCGGCCGGCGGACAGGCCTGCTGGATATTGACATCCACGGACCCAGCATCCCCACGCTTCTCGGCCTCAAGGGGGCGCTCCTCCCCGGACCCGCCGAGATGTTGCTTCCAGTCTGCTTCAACGAACACCTCAAGGTGATGTCCATCGGGTTTCTGCTCCCCGACGATCGGGAGGCCGTGATCTGGCGCGGCCCGATGAAGCACAAAATCATCTCGCAGTTCCTGGCGCAGGTGGAGTGGGGAGAGCTGGACTATCTGGTGGTGGACTCGCCGCCCGGCACGGGGGACGAGCCGCTGTCCATCGCCCAACTGGTCCACGGGGCGGATGGGGCCGTCGTGGTCACCACGCCGCAAGAGGTCGCCCTCACCGACGTTCGGAAATGTATTTCCTTCTGTCACCGGGTCGGCCTGCCGGTGATCGGCGTGATCGAAAACATGAGCGGCTTCGTCTGCCCACAATGCGGCGGCCGGTTCGCCATCTTCAAGGAGGGTGGGGGGGAAGCGCTCGCGCGCGAGATGGGAGTCCCGTTCCTGGGAAAGATTCCCATCGATCCCCAGATCGTGGAAGCGTGTGATGCGGGGAAGCCCAACCTTGCCTCCCACGCAGGTGGGGAGACGGCCCGTGCCTTCCGGGCGGTGGTCGAGGGCATCCTGGAAGGCGGTGGAGGCACCGCGGTTCCGGAGGGGGCGGGTGCCAGAGACACGAAAGGAGGCAGCCGGTGAAGATTGCGGCGATCACCGATGATGGTCAGGCGATCAGCCAGCACTTCGGGCGGGCGAGGTATTATCTCGTGGTCAGGGTCGAGGATGGGAAGATCGTGGGGCAGGAACTGCGGGACAAGGCGGGGCACCACACCTTCGCCCCGAACGAAGGCGCCGGTCCTAGCCACGCCGGGCCGCACGGGTTCGATCCCGCCAGCCGCGGCCGCCACGCACAGATGCTCGCGGCCATCGTCGACTGCCAGGTCCTCCTGGCCGGGGGGATGGGCCAGGGGATGTATGCTGCTCTTGAGCAGGCCGGCATCCGGCCCATCCTGACGGCCGAGTCGCGGATCGAGGAGGCGATTCGCCACTACCTGGATGGGACCCTGGAGATCCGGCCCGACTTGGCACATTGACGGGATTGGCGGGCACCACAGCGGTGACGGCGGGAGCCACGTGGGGCCGATAGAGTGGAACGGCACAATGGCCGTGTCGCGGTGGGACCGGGTGAACCTGCCACCCCTGGGACTCTTGTGGAAGTTCGGGGGATGGTGGCGCTGGGCGGTGCTCGGACTCGCGCTGGGCGGCGTCGGCGCCGGGCCGTGGTCCCCCCCGTTGAGTTGCGCGCTCCTCGGCGCGGCCCTCGCCACGGTCTGGGCGTTCCGAAGCCCCTGGCGGCCAGACCCGCCAGCGGACGCGCTGGTGGCGCCGGCGGATGGCATGGTCGACGATGTGGAGGAGGTCGAGAGCTGTCCGTTCCTGCCCGGGAGGGTCGTGCGGATCGGCATCTTCCTCTCGCTGGCGGATGTGCACGCCATCCGCGCGCCGATCAGCGGGAGGGTCGAAGGCGTCGTTGCGGTCCCTGGAGGGCACGGAGGCGCCGCGGCGCGGGACAGCGGTGACCGGAACCAGCGCAATGAGATCTGGCTCCTGGACGCGGACAGCCATCGGGTGTGCATGCGGCAGATTGCCGGCGTCGTGGCCCGGCGCGCGGTCTTCGGACCCCGCACCGGGGACGAGCTGCGCGCCGGCGCGGTGATCGGCATGATCCGGTTCGGCTCGCGCGTCGAGTTGTTCCTCCCGCTTTCCGCTTACCGCGTCCACGTGAAGCCCGGCATGCGGGTCCGGGCAGGTGAGGAGATCCTGGGCGTGCGAGGCGGTTCTTGCGCTCCGCGCGCCTGAGCCCGAAAGCGAAGGATTGATGCGATTCGTGTACGGACCGGTTCCATCCTGGCGCCTCGGCCGCTCCCTCGGGGTGGATGCCCTGGGGGGAGTGCAGAAGCGGTGCACTTACGACTGTGTGTACTGTCAGCTTGGACCCACGCCCCCCGGTCCGATCCTCTGCGACGCCTGGGTCAACGCCACGCTGCTGGCCGAAGAGCTCAGGGCCATCCGTGACGTTCCCGTGGACTATATCACCTTCTCGGGCATGGGCGAGCCGACACTCGCCATCAACCTCGGGGACCTGATGCGCACGGCCCGCGAGGTGCGGAACGCCCCGCTCGCCGTGCTGACCAACGCCTCGATGATGAATATTCCGAGCGTCCAGGAGGCCTTGTGTCTCGCCGACGTGGTCGTCGCCAAGCTGGATGTCGGGGAGGAGAGCCTGTTCCGGGAAATCAATCGACCCCGCATCGTGCACTCCCTGGCGGAGGTGGTGCAGGGGATCTGCACTTTCAGGCAACGCTTTGGCGGCCGGCTTGCCCTGCAGATGATGTTCGTTGCCGCCAACGCGGGGCAGGCCGAGATGCTGGCCGCGCTCGCCCGCACGCTGCGTCCGGACGAGGTCCAGATCAACACGCCGCTTCGGCCCTCCCCGACACCGCCGCTGCCTCCTCCCGTTCTCACAGGGATCGCGCGGGTCTTCGACGGGCTACCCATCCGGCAAGTCTACGAGGTCACGAAGCCCGAGGTAATAATCCTCGACCCTCTCGCGACGAGGCGCCGGCGGCCGGAGCACCGGCCGGATGAAGCTGGAAGACAATAGCCCTCTCGGAGGACTCGATGGGAAAGGAACGCGATCCGTGTCATGAGGAACCACTCCCGAAGGCTCAGGCGGTCCTGTGCCCCCAGTTCGTGCCCGTGCTCGATCACTGGCAGTGGATCCGGGTGTACTGCTTCGTGCCCGGTTTTCCCGGCCGCCGGATGATTCCATCTATCGAGCAGTTCTTGACGTTCTGTACGAGCGGGAGATTCCGTGAGTGTCCGGCCTTTGTCGTGCCGGGGGATGTCGAAGAAGCGGCTGGATCCCCCACCAAGGGTTGCAGCACCTGAATGGTGCCGGGCGGGGAGCGGAGGAGGAAGACGTCGGCTTCACCGCGCGCCTGCTTCGGCCGGGGGGCAGGTGCGCGCGGACAGCCTTCGTCGTTACACCCAGGGCCATCACAGTTGCTCTGCATGCCTGAGTGGAGGCACCGATGGCGACCACGCTGACGATCATCAACGAGAACACGGTCGTAGGAAAGCGGGATGGGCTTTACGCGGAGCACGGCTTCTCGGTCTTCCTGGAGCGTCCCGGCCTCCGGATGCTTTTCGACACCGGGCCGGCCGGTATCGCCACGCTGCACAACGCGGCGCGCCTGGGCATCGACCTCCGCTCCGCCGAGGCAGTCGCGCTGAGCCATGGGCACGGCGATCACACCGGTGGTCTGCTGGGCGTGCTGCGCACCATCGGGACGCCGATTCGGGTGTACGCGCACCCGGGGATCTTCGGGGACCGGTACAGCCGACGCGCGGACGGGAATATCACGTACGCGGGCATGCCGTACAAGCGGGAGGCGTTGGAGGGGCTCGGGGCGACCTTCGATCTGTCCCCCGAGTTTCGCGCCATCGCCGACGGTGTCTACGTGACCGGCCAGGTCCCGCGGCGGCGGCCCTTCGAAACCGGCGACGCCGAGCTGTACGTCCGGCGGAACGGCGCCCTGGTGCAGGACCCGCTCCTCGATGACCAGTCCCTGATGGTCGAAACGGGGGACGGGCTGCTCGTGATCCTTGGATGCTGCCATGCCGGGCTCGTGAACACGCTGGATCAGGTCCGCGCCCTCCTCCCCGGCCGACCGATCCACACTGTTCTGGGCGGGACCCACCTCGGTTTTGCCCCGGCGGAGCAACTCGACCAGACCGCGGCCATCCTCCGGACCCTCGATATCCGCACGGTCGGTCTCTCCCACTGCACTGGTCTAAAGGCTGGGGCCTACCTGGCCCGGGAACTCGGGGGCGGGGTCGAGTTCTGCAATGTCGGGTACCGGGCTGCGTTCGCCTGAGCAGCCGGTCGAGAGGGTTTATCGAGGGAGTGCGTCATGCCAACGTACGAGTACCAATGCAATGCCTGTGGGCTGCGGTTTGAGCGGCGGCAGGCCATCACGGAAGCGCCCGTGACGGAGTGCCCGGAATGCCATGGCGAGGTCCGCCGCCTGATCGGTCCCGGAGCCGGGTTCATCGTCAAGGGTGGCGGCCATGGCTCGGCCGGTCAGGCAAGCGCATGCTCGCTCGAGCGAGGCGGCAGGACGTGCTGTGGACGGGACGAACGCTGCAGCAAGCCGCCGTGCGAGGAATGAGCGCAACGACCGTAGGAGGACACACGGAGCCTGACCCCTATCGGGATTTGTCCCCAACGGTACTCGATCACGCGCTCAGGCCTCGAAATAGCGGAGTCCTTTCCAACTTCAACGGACACGCGCGCATCACCGGACCCTGCGGGGACACCATGGAGTTCTGGTTGCTGATCCGGGATGGGAAGGTCGAGGAAGTAAGGTTCACTAAAGATGGGTGCGGCTGGTCCCGTGCCTGCGGGAGCATGGCGACCTGCCTGGCCGAGGGAAAGAGCATTGCGGACGCGGCCGCCATCGGGCAACAGGACATCCTGAGGGCCCTGGGCGGCCTCCCCCCGGAAGTCGAACACTGCGCGCTCCTGGCGGCCAACACCTTGAAAGCCGCCTGCGATGACTACATTCGCAGGAAGATTTGCCGACCCGATGAAGCCCGGTTGAATCTCTGATGCGTGTCGCCCTTCGCTGATAGCAGAGGCCAAGGGGGTGAATAGGTAATCCGCGAGTCTGAGCGTCGGTGAGTGAAACGATTGCCAACCACCAGGTGGAGGAAAGCGATGCAGAAGCTCGTGGGAGTCGTCCCGCCGATGGTGACCCCCTTCGCGCGTGACGGGAGTCTGGACGAATACAACCTGACCAAGCTCGTGCACTTCCTGTCCGACCAGGTACACGGCCTCTTCATCTGTGGCTCGTACGGCAATGGCCCGCTGATGAACGTCGAGGAGAAGAAGCGAGTCATCGATGTCGTGGCCAAGAACATCCCGGCGGAGATCCAGCTCGTGGTCCACGTGGGCGCGACCAACGTGCGCGACGCGGTCGAGCTGGCGCGCTACGCCGAGGGGGCGGGGGCCGTCAAGATAGCCTCGGTGGCGCCGTACTACTTTCACCACACGCGGGAGAGCATCAAGCTGTACTTCGAGCGGTTGGTGAAGGCGATGAGGATCCCTGTCTACGTCTATAACAACCCGAGGTTCACAGGGGTCGCTATGGACGTCCCGCTCGTCCAGGAGCTGGCGGACCTCGGGGTGGCGGGGATCAAGGACAGCAGTTTCGACATCATGGTTCTGGCGAACTTCGTCCGGAAGATCAAGAATCCGGACTTCGACGTGGTCCTCGGGACGGAGGCCCTGTTTCTGTACGCCGCCACCATCGGGGTCCGCGCCTTCATCCCGGGCCTCGGCAACGCGTTCCCCGAGATCTGCGTGGACCTCTACAAGGCCGCGACCCAGTTCGAGATGGATCGGGCCCGGATGCTCCAGGCCCAGGTGAACGAGCTGCGGGACATCATGTACCTGGCGAAGTCCACCGTGGTTGCGGTCTACGCCTTGCTGAAGATCCGTGGCGTGTGCGAGGCGTACCCGAGGGAGCCGTTCATTCCCCTGTCGGATCCAGAAGTGGCGCACATGAAGGCCGAGCTGGTGAAGGCAGGCTTCCTCAGCTAGGCGGGATGGGTCGCATGTTCTTTGCGACGATTGATTGCGGGACCACCAACTCTCGCGTCCACATCTTGGATCAGGACTGCGCCATCGTTGGGAAAGGTTCCCAGAAGATCGGCGTGCGAGATACTGCGGTTCATGGGTCCAACCAGCTCCTGAGAGAGGGGCTTGCGGCTCTCTTCGCTCGGACGGTCGCGGAGGGCGGCCTCGCGCTTTCCGACGTCCGCCTTGCCATCACGTCGGGGATGATCACCTCCGAACTGGGATTGCTGGAGATCCCCCATCTCCGGGCCCCAGCGGGCATCGAGGACCTGGCGCGGAGCGTCACCTACGTGGACGATCGCAAGGTCTTCCCCCTCGAGGTTCCCATTCTGTTCATTCGGGGGATCAAGAATGCCTACCCGGATGGGGCGACCTATCGGCAGATCCGCCAGATCGATTTCATGCGGGGTGAGGAGACCCAGATTGCGGGACTCCTCGCCCTCCGGCCGAATCTGGAGCGCCCGCTGACCGTCGTCGTCCTCAGCTCGCACACGAAGTACATCAGCGTCAGCAAAGACGCACAGATCCTCGGCTCCCTGACGACGCTGAGCGGGCAGGTGTTCGAGGCCATCCAGGCGGCCACGTCCATCGGGAAGTCCATCGCGTTGCCCGATGGTTGCCCGGAGGAAGACTTCTTTGACGTGGAGGTGGTGGACGCTGCCCATGAGGCGGTCGTACGCGGGGGGTTTCTCCGGGCCCTGCTGATGCCCCGGTTCCTGGACGTCCTGCTCGGCGCCCCGGTGCGGCTCCGCCGGCTGTTTACCGAGGCGGCGATCGGGGCGGAGGATCTGAAGGCCCTGGCCGAATTCCCGGTGGCGGGCTTCCCGGCACGCACCGCGTTTGTGCTGGTGGGGCAACCGGGGCGGTGCCGGCTCTTCCGCCACCTGTTGGAGACGTATCACCAGCCTGCGGGGACCGTCTTTTGCATCACGGACGCGGAAGAGATCGACCGACTGAGCATCCACGGTGCCATCGCCATCGCCCGCGAGGCGGGATACCTCCCATGGTAGCCCGAGGCCGATGGCATCGGCCTCACCGGCTGGGCTCGGCCCGCCCTAAAGGACAGGCGAGCGCGCCTTCGGACAGCCCATGAAGAGTAGAGTGACAAAGAGGAGCAAGGAGCACTCTCGTCCACGGGTGGTGATCGCCTCGCACGCCCCCTCCTCCAACCGTTCGGCCGCAGACGGGAACCCTTTCCAGCGCCGGATGCAGAGAATTCGTGCGCTAACCCATGCGAGGTGTGCCGTCTGCGGGGCCACGGACTGTCAGGACCTTCACGTCTGTTTCCATGCCCTGCCGGACGGAAGTGTCAGGGGGATCTTCGAGGCGCGCCCCGATCTTCAGGGGTACCCGAACACGCTGCATGGGGGAATGGTATCGACTCTCCTCGACGCGGCCATGACGAACTGCCTGTTCGCACACGGGTTCGCTGCTGTGACTGCCGAGTTGACCGTCCGTTTCCTGCACCCCGTTGCTGCGGGTCGGCCTGTCACTGTTGGCGCATGGATCGAGAGGTCCTGGCGCCGGCTGCACCTCTTGGCCGCGGAACTCCGGCAGGAAGGGGAATTGATGGCGACGGCGACCGCGAAATTCGTCGCCCATCCCACTCCGTTCGGCGACGCCGCTTCGGACTGACTGCTGAGATCCGTTTGAATGGGCGAGCCCGTCCGTGGGAGGTTTACGGGCGGGAGATGAAAGGGTTGGGCAGACGAAGCGAGTCGGCATGACCCGCCTATGGTGGCCGCACCGGGCAGAAGGGGCGGGGGACGTGCCAAGCTCATATAGGGTCGGCTGGCAGCGCACCGTAGCTTCACCTGCATGCAGGCAGGGTTGTTTCGTTCTCGTGAAGGAGGGATTGTCGCCATGACAGAGCAAGAGCGTACGTGTGAGAGCCCCGGCCCCATGGCGGTCCAGGTGGAACCCGACAAGCGGGGCGACCGACCACCGATTCGCCGGGGGCAGCGGGATCAGGAGCCGGTGATCGTCGAGATCGCCTGGCTGGTCATTGAAGCAGCCACGGCCTTCTACCGCCTGCGGCGGATCCTGACGCGTCTGTGAGTGGCTGTCCGTGAGCAGACGGGCCCTGCGCCGACGGTACTACGACCTATTCGCCCGCGTCTATGACCGGTTCGTTGCGTGGCACTCTGGCGAGCCAACCGGGCCGATGCGGCGAGCCCTGGCCGAGCGTGCCACTAAAGGGTCCGTCCGGCGGGCTCTGGATCTGTGCTGCGGGACCGGCGCGGTCACCCGAGCGCTGGCGGAAGGGGTGCCGGCAGGGTGTCTGGTGGTGGGCCTGGACTTCTCCCATGGGATGTTGAGTCAGGCCGTGGTCTCGGCGCGCAATACCCGTCTTACCGGGATCCGGTGGATCCAGGCGGAGGCGACAGCCCTGCCGTTTGCGGCCGGGACATTCGGCGTTGTGACGTGTGCTTATGCCCTCTACGAGCTGAAGGGCGCGGCCCGCGGCGCAATGCTTCGCGAGGTGGCCAGGGTGCTGGTGCCGGACGGGCGATTCCTGGCCATGGAACACGAGGTGCCCACACGGCCCCTGCCTCGGTTCCTGTTCTTCCTTCGCCTGGCCATCATCGGGGCCGAGGGAGCCCGGGCGTTCCTGGGGGGCGAGGTCCAGGAACTTGACCGCGTCTTCGGGCATGCGAAGAAGGAAATGGTGCCGCCGGGAAAGAGCAAGATCCTCACGGGGATGAAACCCTCACGGAGAGCCGAGAGCCAAGAGCCGAGAGCCGAGACGAATAAACCGAGAGAGGGCTCGTCATGAAACTCGTGTACGGTCCCGTTCCCTCGTGGCGTCTCGGCCGATCGCTGGGTGTGGATCCCCTGGGAGGGAATTGCAAGCGGTGCACTTTCGACTGCATCTATTGCCAGCTCGGGCCGACGCCGCAGGGTCCCGTCTTGCGGGATGCTTGGGTAGATCCGGCCGCCCTCGCGAGCGAACTGTGGATTAGCCGGGATGTCCCCGTGGACTACGTCACGTTCTCGGGCCTCGGCGAGCCCGCCCTGGCCAGCAACCTGGGCGAGCTCATCCAGGTCGTCCGCGAATCGCGGCGGACCCCCGTTGCGGTCCTGACCAATTCCTCCCTGCTGGGGGAGCCAACCGTGCGGGCAGCCCTCCACCTGGCCGATTACGTCGTCGCCAAGGTGGACGCTGTGAAGGAAGAGGTCTTCCGGCAGGTGAACCGCCCGCGCATCCCCTGTTCCGTCGCAGAGATCGTGGAGGACATCCAGGGGTTTCGGGAGACGTTCCGGGGACGGCTCGCCCTCCAGATGATGTTCGTCGCGGCAAACGCGGGGCAGGCGAAACCGCTGGCAGAGCTGGCATGGTCTCTCATGGTGGACGAGGTCCAGCTCAACACCCCGCTCCGCCCGTCGCCCACACCACCCCTCGCTCGGGCCGACATGGCGGAGATCGCGGCAGTTTTCCACGGGCTCCCTGTGGTCCAGGTGTACAAGGCGATGCGGGTGTCCGTCACCCCGCTGGATCGGGCAGAGACGCGCCGCCGCCCGGAGTTCTGAGGGTTCGCCCATGGGTTCTATACTTCGCCCGAGTCCCCGGTGTCGGTGAGCGTCTCGCGGAGAAAAGGTCGGAAACTCGGAGGCCGGACCTCATGATTATCAGCGCACAGATGAGCATCTATCCGCTGCGGCAGGAGCGGCTGTCGCCCTCGATCCAGGCCTTGAGCGATGCGCTCAGATCTGCCGGGCTGAGTCCTGAGGTCGGTTCTATGAGCACGATCATCACAGGGGACGCAGACGCGATCTTCGCCGCGCTGCGCGAGGGATTCACGCGTGCCGCCGCCACGGGTCACGTGGTGATGACCGTGACCCTTTCGAATGCCTGCCCGGTGTGAGGGGGCAATCCCCGTGGGCTGGGAGCTGTTCGGGCAGGCTGCACCCCGATATGGCGACTGGTATGCCACGCGCCGCGGCCGACGTGTGGACGAGGCAGAGTGTGCCCTCCTGGCTTGGCTCCTCGCCCTATTCCCTGCTGCCCAGAGTGTGCTTGAGGTGGGTTGTGGGACCGGCCACTTCGTCGAGTGGCTCGCCGAAAGATCGTTGAGCGTGGTGGGACTGGACCGATCGCCGGCCATGCTGAGGGAAATGCGCGCGCACCGCCCGGATATTCCTGCCGTCCTGGGCGATGCCCATCGTCTCCCCTTCCGCGACGGCGTCGTGGACCTGGCGCTCTTCGTGACTACCCTGGAGTTTCTCGACGATCCGGAGGAAGCGCTGGCCGAGGCGGCCCGGGTGGCGAGGCGCGGGCTTCTCGTCGTTGCCCTGAACCGTTGGAGCCTTGGCGGCCTGTCCCGCCGGTGGGGGCCACAAGCCCGTCAGCCCCTCCTCGGGCGGGCACGGGATCAGTCGCTATGGTCCATTCGCGGAGGTGTGAGGAAGGCCGCGGGGGAGCGGCTGGAGCAGATCCGCTGGACAAGTACGCTGTTTCCCGCCTGGCTGTGGAGGATTCATGGTCCCGTGCCCTTTGGGGAGGTCATTGGCATGGCGGCGGCGCTAGGCTCGCTTCAGTATTGCGCTTCTGAGTAAGTGCAGCCGCGCACGGCACACTCCGTCTGCCAGGAGGGTTGCGCGGTGAAGGAACCTGAGGACCGCGTCTTAGCCCGTCGGTTTTCAAGAGAACTTACCTTGGCGGCATGAGCGGTGGCCAACGAAAAAAGGAGGTAGACCATGCGCAGGGGCAAAAGTGGGTGCCAGAAGCCGGATCAGTTGACGGATCGCCCGGAGAAGTGCTCGCCGAAGCAAATTGCGAAGTGCCATGGCGATGCGAGGAGGCATGCCTGCGTCAAGCCGAGGACGACAAAGTAGGGTTTCCCCCGTCGCCATGACCTGCTGGGGAATCGTGGTAGTACGATGCATCCTGGGAGGGCATGCCCCTCATCCAGGGAAACCTGCTCCAGGTCGGGGACTACGGGAAACTCACCTTCCCCGGGTTTTTCGGAGTCAACCACTGGATCCTGATCGTCCCGGTCGTTCTGGTCTTCGGCGTTCTTCTCTTCTGGATCGACCGGAAAGGCCTGTGAGACAAGACGCAGCGGGAACGGGACCGCGAGCTGGCTCCCCTGCGGCCGCGGCCGGCAGCCAGAGAGGCAACGGGGCGGAGGACGGATGTGGATGAAATGAGGGAAGGGTCCGCCGGCCACATTCGAGGCTTCGTGAGGGATCGACAAGCTACGACGCCCTGGGTCGGGGGCTGGAGGACGTGTTGGCGTCTCCCCGAGGCTCGCAGCCCCAGGACGCTGCGAATCGCCCCGATCTCTCAGGCCTGCCGTATTCGCCTTTGCTCGCTGGCCTTACTGATCGCGAAGCCGGCGACGAACCGCAGCCTCGATGGTGGCCCGTGGGGCGGCGCCGATCATCTTGTCGAGGATCTGGCCGTTCCGGAACAAGAGCAGTGTCGGAATGCCCTGGATGCCCAGCCGCCCGGCGACCTCGGGATTCTCATCCACGTTCAGCTTCGCCACCTTGACGGCACCGGCCAGGTCGCTGGCCAGTTCTTTGATGACCGGTGCTATCATCCGGCACGGCCCGCACCAGGGCGCCCAGCAATCCAGTAACACTGGCAGGGACGACTTCAACACCTCCTGCTCGAAGCTCGAGTCGGTCACTTGAATGGGCTCAATGGTGGTGGTTGCCTTCGTCTCCATAGCCTAATCCTCTCTTGTGTAAACCGCGGGCGGGAAGGGCCTTATCATCGACTTGAAATTCTAGCTCTGTCGGGCTGGACCTAGCACCAGTGGCAATTGTCCAGCCAACGCCTTGCGCTGGCCGCCGCTGCCCCAAGGAGGATCACTCCCACCAACGTCCAGGGGAACGCGAGCAGCAGGCCAATGGTCACCGAATATGCTGTCATTGGAGCTTCCCTCACCACGGCTCGCGATCAGTTCTTGTGTCGAGATATCATATTGGGGCCGACGGCCCTGGGGTGATCAGGCTCAGCCGAATGCAAACGAAGAAGTCGTGCAGCCTCCGCCGCCACCACTCGTTGCCGAGAAGGCTGACAAGATTCGCTCGGCGTTCGCCTTCCCGCACGCGGGGCACCTCGGCTGTGCCGCCACCTCGCGGCGCTGGGTGAAGACCTCGAAGACGTGACCGCAGTTCTGGCATTCGTACTCGTAAAGTGGCATCGTTTGATCTTCCTTTTGGCTTTTGGTTTCCTGACCTCTCTGCGCTGGCTTGCTTCCGTCGGTGTCGTTTGTTGGAGAAGCCCTTCCAGCCCCCTCCATGTTTGATCCTGGCTCTCCGAAAAAGGTTCGCAAATGGCAAGCCTTCCTGCTGGGTGGACGCCCTCGTGGCCGGTGGAAAGTCCTAACCCCACTTATCTGGCCCCAATGGCTATCTCTTAAAGACGTTGCGCCATATCCCACAGACGAGAGTTTGGAATCGCACGGGATCAGTTCACTCCGAGGGCCGCGCAGACCGTCCGAGGCGGATGAGGCATTTCTCGCATCCCGGAAGACCTTGGGATTCAACTAGATAGATCACGAATCCTTCCCATCTTCTTCCCCGGGCATATTCTTCTTCGTGGCACACCCATTGCTCTCATCAATACCGCTCCCGATCTGTGGTCGTCGGAACAAAAGGCGACCAGGAAGGGATTTCCGCTCTCCTTTTCGGCTCAATGAGTTCCTCCTTCAGGTGCCGCGGGGGGACGGGATCAGCGCAGACGCCTGAGAAACTTCATCGCAGCCTTGAGGACATCTGAACGGTCTAATGCCGGACAGCGGCAATCGTCTCACAGGGCGAAAGGCCGCGCGGACCGGCTTCCCGGCAATACGAGGCCACCCATGGATTCAAGTCTGGATCTTTCGACAAACGCTCGGTCGCTTCTCAAGACCCTGGCTGCCACCGGACGCGCGGTGCGACTGACCGGCCTCACCGGGGGGCTGGGTGATCTCGCATCGCAGTGGACGCGGCACGTGGAGGAGGCGGAGGAACGGCTCTTCCCCTACCTCGTTGCGCGGGGGCCTGCTGCGGATGCCCCCGTGGGATTCTGCCTCGCGGAACACGCCGCCCTTTCGGCGCGGCTGGCCGATCTGTCGGCCGGACCATCCACGCCCGAGTGGTTCCGCGAGGCGGAGGTGCTCATCGGTCGGCTGATCCAGCACATCTTCTTGGAAGCGCGCGTCCTGCAGCCCCTGCTGGATCGGACAGAGGCCGCGTGTTGGCTGGATGCGGGCGACTCTCGTGCGGAGGGGAGGGAAAGATACTGATGGCCACCGCGACCAAGTTGCGCACGCGCGAAGAGGTGCTGGAGGCGGCACGAGCGGCGACCAAGACGTACGTCAGCACGGCCGTGACCATCCAGATCAACGATGCCTGGTGCAAAGGCTGCAGCATCTGCGTGGAATTCTGCCCCAAGGATGTCCTGGCGATGAACCGCATGGACAAAGTGGAGGTCAAGTCCCTGGAGGCCTGCACCAAGTGCCTGCGGTGCGAGCAGCTCTGTCCGGACTTCGCCATCGTCGTCTACGGGGAACCCGGGAAGTCCAAGGGGTAGAACGGTGCGGGAACTGGCCGGCAGCGGGGCTGCGGCGTCTTCGGCTTCAGGGGAAGGACGCCGCGCGATCCGCCGGCGAGGAGTGAGGGCGTGAGCAAACAGGTGAAACCGCGTCAGGTCAAGCTGCTCCAGGGGAACGAGGCCTGCGCCGAGGCCGCCATCGCCGCGGGCTGCCGGTTCTTCGGGGGCTATCCCATCTCCCCCTCGTCAGAGATCGCCGAGCACATGTCGGTGCTGCTGCCCCGGGTAGGCGGCAAGTTCATCCAGATGGAGGACGAGATCGCCGCCATGGGGGCCATCCTGGGAGCGGCCATGACGGGGGCAAAGGTGATGACCGCCACCAGCGGGCCCGGTTACTCGCTGAAGCAGGAGAACATCGGGTACGCCGTCATGGCCGAGATCCCGTGCGTGATCGTGAACGTGATGCGGGGCGGGCCCAGCACCGGATTGCCCACCTCCCCGTCGCAATCCGACGTGATGCAGGCACGCTGGGGAACCCACGGCGACCATCCGGCCGTGGCCCTGGCCCCGGCCTCGGTGCGCGAGGTCTATGACGAGACGATCCGGGCATTCAACATCGCGGAGCGGTTCCGGGTGCCTGTGAGCCTCCTGGTGGACGAAGTCATCGCGCATATGCGCGAGCGCGTGGAGATGCCCGACAAATCAGAGATCACGCTGTGGGAGCGGCCGCGCCCCGCGGTCCCGCCGGAGCAGTACCTGCCCTTCGGCGATACGCCCACGGGGGTGCCGCCCATGGCGGATTTCGGCAACGGCTACCGGTACCACGTCACGGGGCTCTACCATGACGTCCGCGGTTTGCCCAAGGACAGCCCGGATGTCGTGGAGGCCAAGATGCGGCGCCTGATGCGGAAGATCGAGATCGGTCTCGGCGACATCCTAAAGCACGAGGCGGTGCTCTTGGAGGATGCCACCCTGGGCGTCGTGGCCTATGGTTCCTCGGCGCGCTCGGCCAAGGCTGCCATCCGGCTGGCCCGCGCCCGGGGGATCAAGGTCGGCCTCTTGCGGCCCGTAACTATCTGGCCCTTCTTCGAGGGCCCTGTGGCCGACCTGTCGAAGCAGGTGCGCCACATTATCGTGCCGGAGATGAACCTGGGCCAGCTCATCCTGGAGGTAGAGCGGGTGGTGCAGGGCCGCTGCCAGGTCCACGGGGTGAACCGGGTGACCGGGGAACCGATTCCGCCGGAACAGATCCTGGAGAAGATCGGGGAGCTGGCGGCGAGTTAACGGGAGGAGGGGGAGGGTAAGGCATGTTCGACTACGAGAAATATCTGCGTCTGGAGATGTTCCCGCACATCTGGTGCCCGGGCTGCGGGGACGGGATCGTGATGAAAAGCCTGCTTCGGGCCATCGATCGGGTGGGCCTGCAGAAGGACGAGATCTGCATGGTCTCGGGCATCGGCTGCTCCAGTCGGCTCCCGGGCTATGTGGACTTCAACACCCTCCACACGACCCACGGGCGCCCCATCGCCTTTGCGACCGGCGTGAAGCTGGCCAAGCCATCCCTCACCGTCATCGTGATCACGGGGGACGGCGACGCCCTGGCTATTGGTGGGAACCACTTCATCCACGCCGCCCGGCGGAACATGGACATGACGGTGCTCCTGTTCAACAACGCGACCTACGGGATGACGGGCGGCCAGCTCGCACCCACCACGCCGACCGGCAAGGTGGCCAGCACGGCCCGATACGGGAGCATCGATCCACCCTTCGACGCCTGCAAGCTGGCCATCGGCGCCGGCGCCACCTACGTGGCCCGGGGGACCTCCTATCACAGCCAGCAGCTCGACCGCCTGATCGAGGGCGGGATCAAACACAAGGGATTCGCCCTGATCGAGATCCTGGAGAACTGTAACACCTACTACGGCCGTCCCAACAAGATCAGCCTGGTGGAACTGTTGGAGTGGGAAAAGAACAACACCGTGAACATCAAGGCGGCCGAGCGGATGACGCCGGAGCAGCTCCAAGGGAAGATCATCACCGGCCTGCTCTACCAGGCCAGCCGTCCCGAGTACGTGGCAGAGTACGAGCAGCACATCGCCCGCGTGCAGGCCAAGGCGGGTGTCGCGGCGTAACCATCACGAAAGGGTGGAGCGAAGCAACATGAGCTACCGCTATGAAATTCGTTTGAGTGGCGAGGGCGGGCAGGGGATCGTCCTGGCGGGCGTGATCCTGGCGGAGGCCGCCGCCATCTACGACGACAAGAACGCGACCCAGACCCAGGTCTACGGGCCGGAATCCCGGGGCGGCGCCAGCAAGGCCGAGGTCATCATCAGCGACGAGGAGATCGATTACCCCAAGGCCATGGCGGTGGACCTGCTCTTGGCCTTGACGCAGGCGGCCGCGGACAAGTACGCCCACGACCTGAGGCCCTCGGGGATCCTGGTGGTGGATTCGACCAAGGTTGAGAAGGTGCCGAGCGGGGGGTTCGCGGTGCATCGTCTTCCGATCATCGACACTGCGAAGAACACGGTGGGCAAGGCCATGGTCGCCAACATCGTGTCCCTGGGGGTCATCGCCGGCCTGTCCAAGATTGTTTCCCGCGAGGCCATCGAGCAAGCGGTCCTGGCTCGTGTGCCGAAGGGCACCGAAGAGCTAAACCGTCGCGCCTTGGAGGCGGGGTTTGCGCTAGCGGGCTCACCCAAGGCCGCATGACTTCATCGCGCGCATTGCCTCTGAGGGTGCGAACGAGGCCTCCCCTTCGCGCTTGATTGCTCTCCGGGCCGACCGACACTGTTAGTTCATGGCGGGCCCGGATTTGACGGCCTGCTCCCCGGGTTGCCGTCCGGTTGTCCCACCGACAGACTGCTGGCTCTTGGCCTCCCCCCTGCCTCCGGAATCTTCCTGTCTTCATCCGGTCGCGAGACCCCTCTCCGAAAACCGCCACAACCGCGATTGCTCGCTCCCCCACGGCAATGTGAGGCCGAGCCGCGGATCAAGACGCTTCGGGGTGCCCCTTAGAGCGGTTCGCCATCAGCACTTGCGTTCAGCGAACTTCTGGCGTTCGGAGTATGTTGGTGGCTCAAACAGGATTTCTGGCCGGGTCACGGTTGTTGAGACAAAGGGTCTCAGGCTTTCACAGGACTGAGACAGCCGGAGATCTGGGATCATGGCGGTTGCAATTGAAGGGTGGGCCCGGCGGTGTTAGGCACGGCTCACGCTCACGAAACCCGTCGTTTCTGCATGCTTCAAGCATGGGCAATGTGGGCTGGAGACGCTCTACGGGTCAAAAGAACTTGCGGCGCCGTGGCACTGGCTTTGCAAAATCGTTGGGAATGGCATTTTTCATTGGATATGGGAGGGGCGTCACGCGGGGGCATGGAGACCATGAGCGCGCACCTGCTGATCGTTGAAGATGATCCGGAGATGCGGGACCTTCTACGCAAGGTCCTGGAGAAGGAAGGCTATCGGGTTTCCGTGGCGGGGGATGGGCATGAGGCCACTGCTTCACTGGCGCGGACTGCATACGATCTCGTCGTGACCGACATGCTGATGCCGGATGACGGCGGCCTGGAACTGTTGCAGGGCATCCGCGAAACCCAGCCCACGCTTCCCGTGATCATCATCACCGCTTTCGGGGACTGGCGAAGCTATAGCCGCGCGCTGGAACTCGGCGCGGCGGCCTTCATCAGCAAGCCGCTGAAGATGGCGGAACTGATCGGCGCTATCCACGCCGCACTGGCTGGGCGCGGCGCCGGCCAGGCCGCGTGATGAGCGGGGGGTTCTCGCCGCGGGGGGAGTGCCATGTTGTCGATTCGACGGATCCTCTTTCCCACCGATTTTTCTGAGCCGGCAGAATACGCCTGGCAATATGCGCTGACGTTCGCGCAAGAGTTCGAAGCCGAGGTCCACCTGCTCCACGTCGTGGCGCCGCCCCCGCGCCTGACGGAGGCCTATACGGTCACCTTCGACCCCGAGGGAACGGTGCAGGCCCTGATGGCGGAGGCGAGTACCTCCTTGGATGGGCAGGTCGAGGCGGCCAAGTCGCGGGGGTTGATCTTCCGTCGCGAGGTGCGGGCGGGGGTGGACTACCGCGAGATCATCGATTATGCCACCAAGCACGACATCGACCTGATCGTGATGGCCACCCATGGCCGGACCGGCCTGGCCCACGTTCTCCTGGGCAGCGTGGCCGAGAAGGTCGTGCGCAAGGCGCCGTGTCCGGTGCTGACCATCAAGCACCCGTCCTTGAAGGTTCATGTGCCGTAGCCGCTTCGGGCGGGCGGGCCGCCGATGTCCGCCAGGGATCCCGGTCCCCCCGGCTGGTTGGCCGCTGGCGGAGGGATCCTGCCGGAGGTGGTGGAGTGAGCCCAGTGGTTCCAGGCTGACCTTACGCAGCGCGATGTCGTCTTTGACCTCCTGGGCCTCCCCTGCTCCCACATCCCCCACCTCCCCCTGGAGCAACTGCGCGAGGAGGTAATCCGCGAAGGGGGGCAGGTCTGCCGGCCCCGGGTGGGTCGCAGGCGCCGTGTTCTGCCCCGGGGCAGGACCACGGTGGCGCCCGAGCGCCGGGCCGCCCGTCCGTGGGGGATCACCGCGGGCGCGACAGCCCGAGGAGGAACGCCATGCTGGTCGAGAAACGGATGAAGCGAGATCCCGTCACGGTGACTCCCGACGATTCCTTCCGGCACGCCATGACCCTCATCCGCCAGAAAGGGATCCGACACCTCCCGGTCGTGGAGGGCGGCCGGCTGGTCGGCATCGTCACCGATCGAGACATCCGCCAGACCTCCCCCTCGCCGGCCACCAGCCTGGAGATCCACGAGTTGCACTATCTGTTGGAGAGGGTGACGATCCGCGAGATCATGACCAAGAAGGTGATTACCGTGACGGCCGACACCCCCATCGAGGAGGCGGCGCGCCTGATGCTCGCGCACAAGATCGGCGGCCTGCCCGTCGTCAAGGACGGGACCCTCGTCGGGATCATCACCGAAACGGACATCCTCGGAGCGTTCGTGGAGGTGATGGGCATCCAGCAGGAGCAGACACGGCTGGAGTTGGTCCTGGAGGACCGGCCCGGCGCCTTTCTGGAGGTCTGCCGGATCATCCAGGAACAGGGCGGCGACATCGTCAGTGTCGTCACCGCCACGGCGGCCCACCACGGGGAGCAAACCAAGGTCCTCATCTTCCGCCTGGAGGGGGTCCAGGTGGAGCCGCTGGTGACGCAACTCAAGGCCGACGGCCACACGGTCCTGTCGGCCACAACCTGATGGGAGTCCTGCCGAGGCCCCTCGACGCGGGGCAGGAAGTGCCCGCCGGTTGGGGGCGGGGTGTGTACGGAACAGAAGGCCAGGCATGATCGAGATTCGCATTCACGGCAGGGGCGGACAGGGCGGCGTCATCGCTTCCAAGGTGCTGGCCGAGACCTTCTTCCGCGAGGGATGGGATGTCCAGGCGTTCCCCGCCTTCGGCGTGGAGCGGCGGGGGGCGCCCGTCGCCGCGTTCGTGCGGGCCGATGTCAAACCCATCCGCCTGCGCTGCCAGGTGGAGAGGCCCGATGCCCTGATCGTCCTGGATCCCACCCTCCTGGAGGATCCCGCGACGCTGACCGGTCTTGTGCCGGAAGGCTGGGTCGTGGTCAACACGGACCTGGATCCAACCGCCCTGCCCATCCCGCTCGCCTTCCGGGTGGCGGCGGTGGACGCGGGCGGGATCGCCCTCCGGCACGGCCTGGGGTCGGCCAGCGCCCCCATCGTGAACACCGCCATCCTGGGCGCCTTCGCGCGCGCCACCGGGAGCGTCTCGCTGCCCGCGCTGCGTGCCGCCATCGCGGCCACCGTCCCGGCGAAGGCGGCGCAGAACGCCGCGGCCGCGGCCGAGGCCTTCACGCGCACGCGGACCGGGCGGGCCCGCGGGCGGATCCCCGCGCCGCCCCCGGAGTCGAAGCTCTTGCCGAGGCCGGTTCTGCACCCAGGAGGCCAGGCGGTCTCCGTGCGCAGCATGGCCTTCAACCGGACCGGCCTGTGGCGCAACGTGAGCCCGGTCCACCGGGAGGGAATCGCCCCCTGCACCGCGGCGTGTCCCATCGGCGCGGCCAGCCCGCGGGTCTGGCAGCGTCTCGCCGCAGGCGAGGTGGATGAGGCCCTGGCCCTGCTCCTCCAGGTGAATCCCCTGCCCGGGATCACCGGGCGGGTGTGCCCCCGGTTCTGCGAGGGCGCATGTCACCGCACCGCGCTGGATGGGGCGGTGGCCATCCGGGAGCTGGAGCGGTACCTGGCCGACCATGGCAATCCAATGCCACTGCTCCCTCTGCCGAAAGAGCCGCGCGTCGAGGTCGCCATCATCGGGGCGGGGCCCGCGGGGTTAAGCTGCGCTTATCATCTGAGGCGACTCGGGTATGCGCCCACCATCTTCGACGCCGCGAGCGAAGTGGGTGGCGTGCTACGTTCCGGGATTCCCGCCTATCGCCTCCCCCGGGCCGTGCTGGATCGCGAGGTGGCGCGGGTGGAGGCGGCGGGGGTCCGGTTCAAGCTGGGCGCCCGCCTCGGCAAGGACTTTTCGTGGGATGACCTGTCCGGCTATGCGGCGGTGTTTCTCGCCACTGGGGCGGGGCAGGAGCGGCGAATCGAGCTTCGCGGTGCGCCGGCGGACGCGGTGTGGTCCGGGCTGGCGCTCTTGGCCACGCTGAACGGAGGCGAACGGGTTGCCGTCGGCGAGCGTCTGGCGGTTATCGGCGGCGGCAACACCGCCGTGGACGTGGCCCGGAGCGCGCGGCGCCTGGGCAGCCAAGTCATCGTGGTCTATCGGCGCACCCGGACCGAGATGCCGGCCTTCGCCGACGAGGTGGCCGAGGCGGAAGCCGAAGGGGTGCAGTTCCGCTTCCTCCTGGCCCCTATGGCGGTCGAGCGGGTGGCGGGGAGTCTCCGGCTCGTGTGCCAGGTCATGCGGCTGGGCTCTCCCGATGCGTCGGGCCGGCCGCGGCCCGAGCCGGTCGCGGGGGCGCTTTCGATCGTGGAGGTGGACGGCATCGTCACCGCCGTGGGTGAGGACGTGAACCCGGCCGTGCTGCCCGGGTGGTTTCCGCCGGGCGTCCTCTGGGATGGGTCGGGGCATCCGCCCGTGTTCCTGGGGGGTGATCTGGCCGGGTCGCGGCGCACGGTGGTGGACGCCATCGGCTCCGGGCGGATGGGGGCGACCTGGATCGACCGGTGGCTCACGCTGCGGGAGCCGCCGCTTCATCCTGCGCCCCGGGACGCGGTGGGCCGCGAGGCGATGCACCTTCCCTGGTTCGAGACGGTTCCGCGTCTCCGCCCGACCCTGCGTGACGCCACGACTCGCCTGGGTGATTTCCGCGAGGTGGTGGAGGATCTGTCCGATCGGGCGGTCACGGCGGAGGCGCGCCGCTGCCTCTCGTGCGGCGCCTGCACACAATGCGACCGGTGCTGGCTGGCCTGCCCGGACGTGGCCGTCGTGGTCGAGGGCGCGGAGTACCGCGTGGACCTGGACCACTGCAAGGGGTGCCTCCTCTGCGTCGCCGAGTGCCCGCGGGGCGCGATCGCCGTGGAGGAGGTCGGGGGCCGCGCCTTCGGCGCGGTCGCTGTCGCGTGAGCCCTGCCACCGCGGGACAGTCTCGGAGCGAGTATCACCGACGATCATGAAACTGGTGCTGGAAGGAAATCACGCGGCCTCCTACGGCGCGCTCTTGGCGCGGGTCCAGGTGGTCTCCGCGTACCCCATCACCCCGCAGACCCAGATCGTGGAGAAGCTGGCCGAGTTCTGCGCCGAGGGGAGGCTCCACGCCCGCTTTCTCGAGGTCGAGTCGGAGCACTCGGCCATGGCCGCATGCATCGGGGCGAGCCAGGCAGGCGCGAGAGCGTTCACCGCCACGTCCTCCCAGGGATTGGCCCTGATGCACGAGTTGCTCCACTGGGCGGGGGCGGGCCGGCTGCCCATCGTCCTGGTCAACGTGAACCGGGCCCTGGCGCCGCCCTGGACGATCTACGCCGATCAGACCGATAGCCTGTCCCAGCGCGACACGGGATGGATGCAGATCTACTGCCGATCCAACCAGGAGGTGCTGGACTCGGTGCTTCTGGGTTACCGGGTGTCGGAGCAGATCGGGCTGCCGACCATGCTGTGCCTGGACGCGTTCCTGCTCTCCCACACCTCGGAGCCCGTGGACGTTCCCGAGCAGGCGCTGGTCGACACGTTCCTGCCGCCGTACCAGCCGGCGCTCCGCCTGGATCCCGCGGCGCCCCAGGCCTTCGGGGGCCTGGCGGGTTCCGACGTTTTCATGGAGATCCGGCATGCGGCCCAGGCCGCCATGGACGAGGCGCTCCAGCTGATCCCCAAGGTGGGCGAGGAGTATCGCGCGCTCACGGGGCGAGGCTACGGCCTGGTGGAGGGCTACCGGGCCGAGGGGGCCGAGATTCTCCTCGTGACCATGGGGACGATCGCCACCACGGCCGAGGCCGCCGTGGACGAGTTGCGCGAGGCGGGGATCGCCGCGGGCCTCCTGCGGGTGCGGGTCTTCCGGCCGTTTCCCGGCGAGGAAGTCGCCAGGGGCGTGGGTGGCGCGGGCAAGCTGCTCGTGTTCGACCGCAACCTCTCCCTCGGCAGCGGGGGCATCCTGGCGGCGGAGGTGCGGGCGGCCCTGGCCGCGCGCGATCTCTCTCCGGGGGTCTGGGGCTACATCGCCGGGATCGGCGGCCGCGACGTGACGCCGGCTGCGATCATGTCGGCCTGCCGTGAGGTGGAGGCGGAGACCGCCCCCGACGTCGGCATCCGGTGGCTGGGTTTGCGTACATAGAATGTCGAATGCTGAATTTCGGATTTCGAATCTGGCGGATGTGATGTAGCATGAATGAATCCGGGCGGGTGACGGACATCCCTCGCGAAGAATACATGAGCCCGGGCCACATGGCCTGCCAGGGCTGCGGCGCGGCCTTGGCCATGCGCCTCCTGCTCAAAGGCCTCGGGCCGCAGACGGTCCTGGTGGTCCCAGCCTGTTGCTGGTCCATCATCAACGGCCCGTGGCATTCGTCAGCGGTGGCGGTCCCGTTCCTGCACACGGCCTTCGAGACGGGCGCCTCCGCAGCCGCAGGGGTCAGCGCGGCATTTGCCATCCGAGGTATCCGGGCCACGGTGGTAGCCTGGGCTGGCGATGGGGGGACCTTCGATATCGGCCTGCAGGCGCTCTCGGGCGCGGCCGAGCGCGGGGATGACCTGCTCTACGTCTGCTACGACAACGAGGCGTACATGAACACCGGCATCCAGCGGAGCTCCGCGACCCCGGTGGGGGCCTGGACCACTACGACGCCGATGCCGCGAGGGAAGCGCCGTCCCAAGAAGGCCATTCTGGAGATCATGGCCGCTCACCGCATCCCGTACGCGGCCTCGGCCACGGTGGGATATCCCGAGGATCTCATCGTCAAGGTCCGACGGGCGCGCGCCCTCGAGGGGACGCGATTCCTCCACATCCTGGCCCCCTGCCCGCCGGGATGGCGGATCCTGCCAGAGCAGACCCTCCACCTGGCGCGTCTGGCGGTGGAGACGCGAATCTTCCCCCTGGTGGAGGTCGAGGACGGGGCCCGGGTGCGCATCACGGTGCTCCCCAAGGACCAGACACCGGTGGCGCGATACCTGGAAGCCCAGGGACGATTCCAGCACCTGACCGCCGACGAGATCGCCGCCATCCAATTGTCGGTGGATGCGTCGTGGGCGGCGTTGTGGACGAAGGCGGCCCAGGCCGGAAACGGCGACAGCGTGGCCGGCGAAGAGGGGAGTCGCTCCCGGACCTGACCCGCCCCGGTTTCAGGTTCGGATTCCAACCATCCAATATCCGGAGATCAAGCGAGGACATCATGCTAGATGGATTCTTCAAGCCCAATGCCGTGGTGGTGATCGGAGCGTCGCGCGAGGAGGGGAAGGTCGGCTTCAGCATCGTGGACAACCTCCTCAAGGGAGGCTTTCCCGGCCCCATCTACCCCGTGAACCCGAAGGCGACCGAGATCCGCGGCCTGAAGTGCTATCCCGATCTCACCCAGGTTCCAGACGGGGGGGACCTGGCGGTCCTGGTGATCCCGCCCAAGGTCTGCATTCCCACGCTGGAGGCCTGCGTGGCCAGGGGGATCCGCTCGGCCGTCGTGATCTCGGCTGGCTTCAAGGAGGTCGGCGGCGAGGGGGCCGAGATCGAGAAGGCGCTCAGGGCGCGCGTGCGGGAGCTGGGCATCCGGGTCATCGGGCCCAACTGCCTGGGGATCATCGATACCAAGAGCCGCCTGAATGCGACCTTTGCGGCCGGGATGCCCCCCATGGGCGAGATCGCCTTCTTCTCGCAGTCGGGGGCGTTGTGCACCGCGATCCTGGACTGGGCCATCGGCAACGACGTGGGATTCTCCAAGTTCATCAGTCTGGGGAACAAGGCGGACACGTCCGAGGTGGACTTCATCGAGGCGTTAGCGGTGGACCCCGAGACCCGCGTCATCATCGGCTACATCGAGGGCGTGGAGAACGGGCAGCGGTTCATGCAGGCCGCCCGCGCCGCCAGCAAGGTCAAGCCGCTCATCATCGTGAAGTCCGGCGGGACCGCGGCCGGGGCCCGCGCCGCCTCGTCGCACACCGGGACGCTGGCCGGCTCCGAGAAGGCCTTCAGCGCCGCCTTCCGGCAGTCGGGGGTCATCCGGGCGGAGAGCATCGAAGAGCTGTTCAACTTCGCCCGGGCCTTCGCCACCCAGCCGCTCCCCAAAGGGCCGCATTTGTGCATCGTGACCAATGCCGGTGGGCCGGGGATCATCGCCGCCGACGCCGTCGAGCGGTCCTCTGCGAGGATGGCGAGGCTCCAGCCCGAGACGGTGGAGCGGCTGCGCAAGGCCCTGCCGCCTACGGCCGCGCTGTACAACCCCGTGGACGTGATCGGGGACGCCAAGGAGGACCGCTACCAGGCGGCGTTGGAGGCGGTAGCCGCCGACCCGAACGTGGACGGGGTGCTAGCCCTCACCACGCCGCAGGCCATGACGGAGAACGACAAGTTCGCCGAGGTGGTCGGACAGACGGCGAAGCAGACCGGGAAGCCGTTCTTCACCTCCTTCATGGGCGAGGTGAGCGTGGCCCAGGCCCGGGTGATCCTGCGGAACTACGGCGTTCCCCAGTACCCGTACCCCGAACCGGCGGTCCGGACCTTCGAGGCCATGGTCCGCTACCGGGAGTGGCAGGAGTACACGCCGGCGCCCCCGCGCGAGTTCACCGTGGACAAGGGACGCGTGGCGCTCACGATCCTGGAGGCTCAACGGGCCGGGCGCACGACGGTGGGAGAGCGCGAGGCCCGCGAGGTCATCGCCGCCTACGGCCTGCGCCTCCCCCAGAACGTGCTGGCCCGAACCGTGGACGAGGCGGTGGCGGCGGCCCAGCAGATGGGGTTCCCCGTGGCCCTGAAGATCGTGTCGCCTGACATCCTCCACAAGACGGATGTGGGGGGGTCCGGCTGAATCTCCAGGATGCCGACGCGGTGGCCGAGGGGTTCGGGGCCATCGATATCAGCGTCCGCCGGTTCTTCCCGAGCGCGGCCATCCAGGGGATCGCGGTCCAGGAAATGGTCGCGGGCGGAAAAGAGGTCATTCTGGGGATGACCCGGGATCCCTCCTTTGGGCCGCTCCTGATGTTCGGCCTGGGTGGGATCTACGTCGAGGTCCTGAAAGACGTCGCCTTCCGGGTCGCCCCCATCGGTCCCGACGAGGCCGAGGCCATGATCCGCGAGATCCGCTCCTTCCCGCTCCTCAGGGGCGTGCGGGGCGAGAAGCCGTCGGATCTCAACGCCATCGTGGATGCCCTGTGCCGGCTGTCCCAGCTCTGCGTGGACTTCCCGGAGGTCCTGGAGATGGACGTGAACCCCCTGCTCGTCAAGCCCGAAGGGGAGGGGGCGGTGGCGATTGACGCACGGCTGGGGCTGGCCCCGTGATGATCCGCGCCCTCAGCGCGGGGTGACGGTTCAAAACGATGTGTGGCCCAAGTGCGAGAAGGGAGACTGACCATGCAAACGCTGTTCATCGGTTCGACGGCCGGCAATTCCGGGAAGACCCTGATCACCGTGGGGCTGGGCCTGGCCCTCAGGGAATGCGGGTACAAGGTGGGCTACCTCAAGCCCCTGGGCAAGATGCCCATAACGGTCAACGGGAAGACGGTGGACGCCGACGCCCAGTTCCTCAAGGGCATCCTGCAACTGGCCGAGCCGCTGGAGCAGATCTGTCCCGTGGTCCAGACGCAAGACCTGGTGGCCCGGGCGCTGCGGGGTGAGGTAGGCGACCTGCGCTCCAAGATTCAGCAGGCCTACGAGGCTGTCTCAGTTGGGAAGGACGTAACCCTGATCGGCGGGGCCGGCTCCCTCACCGACGGTGCCTTCCTCGGGATCTCGGGGACGCGGCTGGCCAAGGAGTTCCGGGCATCGGTCCTCCTCATCGATCCCTATCAGAACGAGGTCTGCATCGACTGCATCCTGACCGCCAAGGAGGCGCTGGGGGACCGCCTGATGGGGGTGGTCCTGAACCGCGTGACCCCGCCGAGCCTGCCCGAGGTGGAGCAGATGGTCGTCCCCTTCCTCGTGAACAAGGGCGTCGAGGTGCTGGGCGTGCTCCCCTTGGATCGTGTTCTCGACGCCGTCACGGTCCGGCAGATGACGGAGATCCTGGACGGCAAGGTGATCTGCGGCCAGGATCGCCTGGACGAGTTCGTGGAGCGGTTCAGCGTCGGCGCCATGGACGTGGATGCCGCCCTGGGCTACTTCCGCAAGCTCCCCAACAAGGCGGTCATCACCGGGGGCCACCGGGCGGACATCCAGCTGGCGGCCCTGGAGACCTCCACCAAGTGCCTGGTGCTGACCGGCGATCAGATGCCCAACGAGATCATCATCAGCCGGGCGCGGGAGGTCGGCGTCCCCATGATCAGCGTCCATTATGATACCTTGACCACGGTGGAGAAGCTGGAGGCCGTGCTGGGCCGGATTCGCATCCGGGAGGAGCGGAAGGTCCAGCGCGCGCGGGAGCTCTTGCGGGACCGGCTGAACTATCGGCGGATCGTCGAGAAGCTGGGGCTGAAGCAGAAGTAAGAAGTGAGAAGTAGGGGAAGGCAGGTCTGCTCCCTTCCCTGCGGCGCCTGCGGGCCGGCTGCAGCGACAACGCAGCCGGCCCGATGCATTCCGGCCCCTCCCGCTTCGTTCGAAATTCCAAAGCCGACATTCGATATTCGAATTGGAGTCGCGCTCACCGCCTTGGTGTGTCAGGAGAGGTCGGCGAGCTTGGCCAGGTCGGGCAAGAAGAGCTGCCGGCCCTGCAGCTCGAGGGCGCGGGCCAGGAGTCCCTCGGCTACGCAGGGGACCGAGGGAGGGGCCGCAGCCTCGGCCTCGCTCAGCGAGAGAATCTCTCCCACCGAGTCCACGATGAAGCCGACGGGCTCGCTCCGCGACCCGGCCAGGACCACGATCACCCGGGTGTGGCGGTCGGTCACCGGGTTCACGAGGCCGAACCGCTTGCGCAAATCCACCACGGGGATGGCCTTGCCCCGCAGGGTTGCCAGTCCCTCGATGTGGGGGGCGGGACGCGGGATTTTCGTGATCGGCGGGACGGGGGCCACCTCGGCCACCCGGTCCACCGGGATGGCCAGGGACAGGTCGGCGACGAGGAAGCAGAGATATCGCTCCATCAGCCTCTGAAGCGCCGAGAGCCGGGCGCCGAGCGCCGAGAAGGGACTGAAACAACTTGGCAGTTCGAGAGACGCATATTCTTCCTAGCCGAGGAGCAGGTCGCCCAGGGTGAACAGGAACATGCCGATGCTCAAGACGCCGTTCACGTTGAAGAAGGCGACATTGAGTTTGGCCAATCCGTGCCGGCGGAGCAGCCAGTGCTCGTACAGGAGCAAGGCGACGGACAAGGAAAGCCCGGCCGTGTACACCGGGCCGAGATGCCCGAGCGGGATCAAGAGGGCGAGGCAGACCGCGGTCGCCGCGTGAAAGAGCCGCGCGACCAGCATCCCGCCTTCGACGCCGAGGTGCGCCGGGATCGAGAACAGGTTGTGCCGCCGGTCGAACTCGACGTCCATGAGGGCGTAGAGGATATCGAACCCCGTGGTCCAGCACAGGACCGCCGCCCCGAGCACCAGCGCGGGCGGGCCGATGCGCCCGGCGACGGCGATCCATGCGCCGACGGGGGCGAGGGCCAGGGAGAGGCCGAGGATCAGGTGGGAGAGGGCCGTGAACCGCTTCGTGTACGAGTAGCCGCTGACGATCAGGATGGCCACCGGCGCCAGGGCGAAGCACAGCGGATTCAGCATCCAGGCGGCGAGGAGGAAGAGCCCGAACGAGCAGATGACGAAGGCCAGCGCCTCAACCGGGGAAATCCGCCCCTGCGGCAGCGCCCGATCCCGCGTGCGGGGATTCAGGCGATCCAGGTATCGATCGGCCAGGCGGTTCACGCCCATGGCCCCGCTTCTCGCCCCTACCATGGCGACGAGGATCCACAGAAGCTTGTCACGCGGAGGGATCCCTCCCGCCGCCAGCACTGCCCCCATCAGGGCAAAGGGCAGCGCAAAGATGGTGTGCGGGAACCGGATCATCTCCAGGTAGGTACGCAGTCTCTGCAGCATGGCTCGCAGTTCGCCGGTTCCCAGCTTTCAGCGGTCAGCAATCAGCTCTCAGCCAGATGCAGCTTGCATCGGCCGAGGGCTGACCGCCGATGGCCGAAAACTTCCCTATTACTTCACCCCGACATGAATCGCCACGATCCCGCCCGTGAGGAGACGGTACGACACGTCATGAAGGCCGACATCCCGCATCCACCCCGCCAAACCCTCGGGAGAGGGAAAGTCCGCCACCGAGGCCGGGAGGTACGAGTAGGCCAACGGGTGGCCCGAGACCAGCCGACCGATCCGGGGGAGCACCCGGTGAAAATACCAGAGGTAGGCGCGTCGGAGCAAGGCTCCCGGCGGCGTGGTGAACTCGAGGATTACGGCGCGACCGCCCGGCCGGAGGACCCGGCACATCTCGCGCAATCCTGGCAGGCGATCCGGGAGGTTGCGCAGCCCGAAGGCCACGGTAACGGCGTCGAAGGAGCCGTCGGCGAAGGGGAGGGCCTCGGCCTGGGCCACCTCCAATCGCACCCGATCCGTGAGTCGTGCGCCTCCGATCTTGGCGGCGCCCAGGGCGATCATGGGACGGCTGAAGTCTACTCCCACAATCCGGGCATCGGGGAACTGCCGGGCGGCCTCCAAGGCGAGGTCGGCCGTTCCGGTGCACACGTCCAGCAGGATCCCCTCGCGCGGGAGGGCTGTGGCGGCTACCGCCTGGCGCCGCCAGGCGCGATCGTACCCGGCGCTCAGCAGGCGATTGAGAAAATCGTACCGGGGGGCGATGGCCGAGAACATCCGCTCGACTGCAACCCCCCGGTCATCGAGGATCTCCGGTACGCTCTCCGGCATACTAATCTGTCCTGGACGAAACCCAGGCTTCAGGCGCGGCGCAACCTCGGGTTCCGCAGGGCCGTGCCGACCCTGACACGCTGCACCTCCGAAAATGGGGTCGAGAGGGCGGTGGTGATCCCGCGGGACCTCCCAGAGAGATTGGCTATTTCTTTTCCTCGATGGTGAGATTGAGGCCGGACCCGGGCGCATTCTTGACGACGAACTTCAGGCGGGACCCGGGCGTGAGGGCGGCGTCGTCCCGGAGGCCGTTCAGGCTGGCCAGCTGGAAGCGGCGGCCTTCGTCCCCCATCTCGTCCCGGGCGATGCTGGCCAGGGTGTCGCCGTCCTTCACCGTGTACACCCTGAGGCGCAGCTGCTCCTTGGTCTCGCCGTACTTCAGCTGGTCGAGGTGGGCCTTGTAGTTGTCGGCTTTCACCTCCAGGGGGCCTCCCTCGCTGACCAGGAGGGTCGCCATGGTGTCCCCCTTGGCGATTCGGATGGCCGTGTCGGGATGGGTGGCCTCGAAGCCGTGATACGTTGACTGGCCGTGCAACAATTCCCAGCGGCGCAGGTCCCGGAGGAACGTGACCATGCGCCGCGGATCGTAGCCCGCCCGGTAAGCCCGGCGCAGACCCACCTCGTCCGCCTCCAGCTCGTAGTCGCGCCCGTAACCCAGGAGGATGTAATTGGTGAGGTGGTTGGAGATCATGGCGACGCCCGCGGCCGCCTGGCCACCGCCGGCTGCCGCAGCGGCCCCCAGCCCGGCGAGCGTTGCCAGTTGGGCGCCGAAGGCCTTGGTGAGCAGCTTGGCCCCGTGGCGGGAATTGACGTGAGTGATCTCGTGCCCGAGGACCCCGGCGAGCTGCGCCTCGTCGTTCATTTCCGCCAGTATCCCCCGGGTCACGTAGATGAAGCCGCCCGGAAGGGCAAAGGCATTGACGTAGGCTTGGTCCACCACCTTGAACTGGAAGTTGAAGCGGCTATCGCCCGAGGAGGCCGCGAGCAGACCGATCTGGGCGATATAATTCTGGAGGTCCGGACTGTCATAGTAACCGAATTGCTTGAGGATTTGCGGGTCGGCCTCGCGGCCGATCTTTACGTCGTCGGCCTCATCGATGAGGCTATAGGCTGCGCCGGATCGGGGGAGAAGCGCTGTGGCCAGAGCCGCCTGCCCGAGCGCACGGAGAAAGTGTCGCCGGCTCCACCCGTTCGATCCCGTCGCACAGTTCGCACACCATTGCATGACCCTCACCTACCTCACCTGCACCCGGTCCACTACCGGAGCCTCGCCTCGACGGCTTTGATGTTCTGCTTGGCCTTAGCGGCTAAGTTCCCCTGGGGACTGTATTTCAGGTACAATTTGTATTCGGCCAGCGCCTTCTTGTACAGGACCTTGTCGTCCGTGCCCAGCTTGGCCTTGGTGTGATAGGAGAGCGCCAGGTTGTAGTGTGCCTCGGCATAGTCCGGCTTCAACTCGACGGCCTTCTCGTATTCGGCGATGGCCTGGTCCAGAGAGTCGAAGACCCGCTCGTGGTACATGACGCCGAGTTCGTAGTGCGCCTCGGCCTGCATCTGGCGATCCGGGGCCTTGGCGCCGTCCTGTCCCTGAGCGGCAAGCGCCAGGCTCGCCAGGGCCGCGCCGGCGAGCCCTCCCAACAGCCATGTCCCCCACAGCCTCACCGTTGGAGTCCTCCTTTCAACCGCCCTGCAAATTTGCCTCGCCTCGGTCCATGCCAGGAGAGGGAACGCCTCCCGCGGGAGCGACAGGCCTACCGAGTGAGACCGGCCAGGGGGCTGGAACCCTCGACCTCCTGATTACAACTCCCCATCGGAGACTGATTAAGCATAACAGACACGACCTATCCATGCAAGAAATCGGTGGTTGGGCTGGGGGGATGGCGCTCCTGGCCAGTATGCCCGGCACTTGGCGGCCAGACCGATAGCAGGCGCTAGAGTGATTCGACACTGGGCGCCTATGCTGGGAGCGATTGCGGAGGGCTGTGCAGGTGTGCCGACCAGGGCGCGAGAGGGCTCGGGGTTCTTTCAATGAGTTCCGGTGGCTCAATGACCAGGGAAATCCGGAAACAACCGGAACCCCCCTCTCATCTGGCCACGTTCTTCTCGCCCATCTAATCAGCCAGGTCTACGACACACACTTCCTCGTAGGTCCTGTGCGGGCCGATGGCGATCCCGGCAAGCCGAAAGGCGGGCTCGAACAGACTCTTTCTGTGGTCCCGACCAGCAACCCCATCGTCCACGATGAGCTGGACGACTATTGAACGCGCGGTGACGGAACCAAACGTGATAACCTCCCCGCTGATTGTCCGCGGCCTGGCATATCTCCCTATCCGATCTATTGGTTGACTGCCGTCCGAGCCGGCATGTCCGGTTATGCCCCGGGGTCCGATGTCTTTCACGTGGTCCCGCGCCGACAGCGTCAGGGGTCGTGAAGCCGACAGCGCCGGAACCGGGTCGACTTTCTTCAGGAAGGCTATGGCCTCGTCCACGGCTGTGATTCCCTCCAGGGTCCTGGTGGGCTTCCTGCCGTCTATCACAACCACGAGCGGGCCCTTGAAGTTTCTCTTGTGGTCCTCCACGTAGCTGGCATACTCCGAGGGACGGGTGCGCGCCAGATTCAGTTCCTCCAGCACTGCCCTCTCGTTCTGATCCATATCACCCGATGATTGCTCGTCCGCCGCGGCACAGACCGCTGCCATCGCCGTGAGACCCACGGCAATCAAACAACCTTGGGCTAGTGCGCTCCGACCAAACATACGTCATCCCCTTTTGTTACAGCCTCTCCAGTTGTTCCAGCGGCGGTGTGTCTACGATCTCAAGCTCTGTGCCATCATCTCCGTGGCGGATGTCGCCCCACGGCCGAGGGCTCCGTTGGGGGGCCGCCCACGCGGGATAGAAAGGACTAGACCGCGGGCGCGGTGTCAAGCCGAAACACTGGGCCGGCGAGAGGTGGCGTGGGCGACGGACGGACCAGGGAGTAGGAAGGGACGACACGGGGTCGACCCGGACGGACGACACCGTTCGGCGAGGCAGCGCAGGAATCTCGAAGCTGGCAGTGAGGACGACCCGCTGATTTCTTAATGGGAGCAACGGAGGCACCGGCCCTGGACGGCGTCTCGCCCGTGGCTGATCTTGAGTGGAGCCGCCGCTCGGACTTGAACCGAGGACCTGCGGTTTACGAAACCGCTGCTCTGCCAACTGAGCTACGGCGGCGATCGAATATAGTCTAGTCAACTCGCCAAGCGATGGCAAGCCATTTCGAGGATTCTCACCCAAGCGCATCGAGGACGCCTCGGGCTATTGACCCAGCCTCAGGATGCGGGTAAGCTTTCGGCGCACATCTCTGAAGGCGGCGGAGGGCACGGCCATGCAAGAGCGGGTGCGCGTGGGCGCGGCGCAGATGGCGCCGCAGTTCTTCGACAAGCGGAAGACTTTGGAGAAAACCGTCGGCATCATCGAAGAGGCCGGACGGCTGAGCCTCGACCTCCTCGTCTTTCCCGAGACCTACTTCGCGGCCTATCCGTTCTGGCGGGGGGCCGTGTCGGTCCGGCGATCCACCGAGCTCATCGTGGAGATGCAGCGGCACGCGATCCGGGCGGACGGCGAGGAAGCGCAGGCGATCGCCGACGCGGCACGGCGGGCCAAGGTGCACTGTGTCGTCGGCTGCAACGAGCTGGACGACCGAGTAGGGAGCCTCACTCTGTATAACACGCTGCTCTTCGTGGGGCGGGACGGAAAGATCCTGGGCCGCCACCGCAAGCTCATGCCCACCCACTCGGAGCGGGTGTACTGGGGCATGGGGGACGCGGCCGATATCCGGGTCTTCGATCTGGACATCGGATGCGTGGGCGGCCTCATCTGCTACGAGCACCACATGACGCTCCTCCGGGCGGCCATGGCCATCAAGGGGGAGGAGATTCATTGCGCCGTCTGGCCCGGCTGGTGGAAGGTGGACAAGCACCTGGGCGGGAAGAGCCAGGAGCCGGGGTCGGACACCTGCGACATCGAGCCGGCCATTCGCGAATACGCCATCGAGAACCAGGTCTTCGTAGTCAGCTCGAGCTGGATCCTCAAGCCGGAGGACGTGCCGGCCGACCTCCGCGACGTCATGCGCTACAATCTGGCCGTGGGCGGGAGCTGCATCGTGAATCCGGCGGGCCTCTATGTAAAGGGTCCGGTTTTCAACGAGGAGACCATCGTGTGGGCCGACATCGACGCCGAGGAGCGGCGGCTGGCCAAGGCCTACTTTGACTGTCTGGGCCATTATGCCCGGTTCGATCTCCTCTCGCTTTACATCCGGGAGGAAGGGTACTCGCCGACCGGGCCGCAGCGTGCCGTGCCCGAATTGCCGGAGCCCCGGCGCGATCAGGACCTCCGGCGGCTGGCGTACCGGTACGGCGTGCGGGTCGAGGACCTGGAGGCGTACCTGGCCCGGGGCCTGGATCATGCGGAATAGGCAGGCCGCGCAGGATGCCAGGCGCGTGCGGCGTTGCATCGGGGCGGTCGTCTGCGCGGCTGCGGTAGGGATCATCGCGCTGGTGGCCCCCCGCCTTGCGCCCCGCTCTCCCGTCGCGATCGTCGTCCTGTGCGCCCTGGCGGTTCTGACCGTGAAGCTCGTCGAGCGTCGGGTCCACCAGTGGTTCCGGCGCTGGGCCGAAAGGGAGGCAGCGCGGACCATGCGGCCGCGAGGGCGGCCCTAGCGCCGCAGCCGAACACAGGGCGGAGGCAGTTCATGCGGGGGCTAGAGATCGGCACATCGGTCCTGGAGTTGGTCGAAGGGGACATCACGAAGCAGGACACGGAGGCCATCGTCAACGCCGCCAATACGACCCTGCTGGGCGGAGGCGGCGTGGATGGCGCCATCCATCGAGCCGGCGGTCCAGAGATCCTGGAGGAATGCAGGAAGATCGGCGGCTGCCCGACGGGCGAAACGCGGATCACCGCGGGAGGCCGTCTGAAGGCCCGGTGGGTCATCCACACTGTGGGCCCGGTGTATCGCGACGGGAAGCATCGGGAACCGGAGCTTCTGGCGAGTGCCTATAGGAACAGCTTGCGACTCGCCTCGGAGAAGGGCATCAAGACGCTGGCCTTCCCCTCGATCAGCACCGGGGCGTACGGTTACCCGATCGCCGATGCCGCCCGGATCGCACTCTCGACGGTCATCGAATACCTGAGGCAGCACCCGGAAATCACCCTCGTGCGGTTCGTCCTGTTCGGCCAGGCTGCGCTCCGGTCCTATGAGGAAGCGCTGGAAGGGCTGGCGCCGTCTGCAGCCTGAATCCGTCGCTGCGAGCCAGCTCTGCGAGCGGGACAGAGTGACTGGAAAATTCCGCGGCGCTGTGCTACGGTCCTCTCCATGCGCAGGACGAGTCGCACACCGGCCGGCCTCAGGGATATGAGGACGTATCTCGCCAGGGGGCGCGCGCGGTTCCTCACGGTCTCGGAAGGCGGAGGCACCCTCACGATTATGGTCGGTCCGCTCCGGGGACCGGAGCACCTGGCGTTGATCCGCCGCGAGCGGTTCTATCACGTGCCGCTATCCGCTATCGCGGAATCACGAACCGCCGTCGCCTACATCGCCTTCTACGAGGGCGCATCCCGCTTTCACAGCCGGACGGGGATCATTCGCGAATACGCCAGGGTGGTGCGCGTCTCCCGCGTCCGGCGGTGCGATCTGCCGGGCCTGACCTGGCCGGCTCGGGGGGCGCCGGACGCCCCCTACTATCGCTTCGACCTGGGACCGATCCAGCGGCTGGCCCGACCCATCGCGAACCCCGACCGGCTTCGCGTGGCATTCCGATTCCCCGACTTTGAGCGATTCTGCGAGGCCGCCACGCTTAGGGGAATGGGGGCCCGGGTGCCCAAAGAGCGGAGGACAGGAGGGCGGCAAGAGAGGTCAGTCACGCGATCCAAGAACGTGCGAGGGGACGCATGAGTCGCGATGTCGGGTCGTCCGGGGAGCTGCGGGCCAAAGTCAATCTCACGAGGAACGAGATCGCCCACCTGTGGAACGGGGGAGTCCTGTCGCTCAAGGTCGAGTGGCCCAAAGCGGAGGCGGACCTCGAGTTCCGATGCCCGGAGGCCGTGTCGGACCGGGGAACCCGCATCCTCATCAAGCGGGTGATGGCCGAGTGAAGGAAAGTTGAACCGCCGGTACCAACGGCACTGCCGTTGGTGCGCCAAGGTCGCCAAGGATATGATGGTTCTGCCTCTGGATCGGAAAACGCGAAGACGCGATTTATGAGGGTCTTGGAGTCTTCGTTTCCGTGTCCAAACGACATGTTCGGGCCTTGGTGTTCTTGGCGGCTTGGCGGTTAGTAATCTCGGACAGGGGTCAAGGAGCACCCCATGCGGCTGAAGAAAGCCGAGCGGGAGTTCGTCGCGTACCAACGGGTCTGCCGCGTGGCGACGGTCGGTCGGAAGGGACGGCCCCACAATGTCCCCGTCTGCCCGATCCTGGAGGGGGATCGGATCTACTTTGCCTCGGCTGCCGATGGCGTGAAGGTGCAAAACATTCGGGCCACGGGCCAGGTGGCGCTGGCCTACGACGAGTACACGGAGGCGTGGCCGGGGCTACGGGGCATCCTGATCCGGGGCACGGGCCGGATCATCGAGGCCGGTCCGACATTCCGGCGGATCCGGAAGCTTCTCTATCAGCGCTACCCACAGTACGAGGCCCAGGCGCCGCTCGAAGAGAGGGAGTCGGTCATCATCGAGGTGACGCCCACTCGGACGTTCAACTGGGGCCTGTGACGGCCAGTGTGAGCAGGGGGGACGGGTGCAGGGGCGCTGGGGTGATAAAGCGCGAAAATAAGAGCCGAGGGGCGATGGATTGGCTCGAGCGGCTGAACGCGGAAGTGATCACCTGTCGCAAGTGCCCCCGCCTGGTGGCGCACCGGGAGCGGGTGGCGCGGGAGAAGGTCCGGCGGTACCGGGACGACGAATACTGGGGGAAACCGATCCCGGGCTTCGGCGACCCGAAGGCGAGACTGCTGGTCGTCGGTCTCGCCCCGGCGGCCCATGGGGGCAACCGGACGGGGCGGATTTTCACCGGCGACCGGAGCGGGGACTTCCTGTATGCCGCCCTGCACCGGGCGGCATTCGCCAACCAGCCTTGGTCTGGCCAGCGGGATGACGGCCTCGCGCTCCGGGATTGTTTCATCACGGCGGCAGTCCGGTGTGCCCCGCCAGGCAACGAACCCACGCCCGATGAACTTGCCACCTGCCGGCCCTACCTGGTCGAGGAGATCTGCCTGCTCCGCAGCCTGCGCATCGTCGTGGTCCTGGGTCGGATCGCTTTCGATGCATTCCTGAAGGCGTGGGGAGACGGCGGGCGCGCCGTGCCGGCCCCCCGACCCACATTCGCCCACGGCGCACTGACAAAGTTGCCGGGCGGTGTGCTCTTCTTGGCCTCGTATCATCCGAGCCAGCAGAACACGCAAACGGGACGCCTGACCTCGGCCATGTTCCAGCGGATCTTCGCCCGAGCCCGGCGCATCCTGGCTGGCCCGCGCGCCAGCCGGCCGCGGGAGAGCAAGCGCCGTAACGTATGGAAAAGGTTGCCAAGGCGCAGAACCGGCTTGCCAAGGGCAGCCTCGTCTGGTATATGATGTTCCAGTTGTTGCCGAAGGTAAGGAGGTTTCCGTGGACGAACCGTTGGCGCAGCGTATTCTGGACATCATCTATCAAGACCCGGAAGTGCGGCGTCTGTACAAAGAATCACTGACGGATTGGATTCTGGATACACAGCCCCGCACGGCCCCGCTGGATGCGGAGGCCCTCGTGCAATACCTGACGGCTCATCAGCCGGACCTGTTGAATCGCCTGAAGATCAACGTGCGGATCAAAGAGGATCTGGCCCGCGCGTTGGAATCCATCGAGCGCAACTGATCTCCCGCACTGAGCCTGCCTTCCCCTCGCCCGGCGTCCCCTATGTTGGAGTCGTTTCGAGTCTCTGTGTAATGCCTCTGCTGGATGGGTCCGCGGCGCGCGAAGACACGGATCCGTGGCGCAGGCATTCGCTCAACTGGCGTCTCGGAGGAGGAACGGGGTCATGAGACGGCGGGTCATCCTGGACGTCGACACGGGAGTGGACGACGCCCTGGCGATCATGCTGGCGGTCCGATCGCCGGAATTAGAGGTCCTCGGGATTACCACGGTGAGCGGGAACGTCCCGGTGGCTCAGTGCACGGCCAATACGCTCCTCACGCTGGAGGTGCTCGAAGCCCCCAACGTCCCCGTCGTCTCGGGCGCAGCCGTGCCCCTTGCCAAAGAGGCGTTCACCGCGGCCGAGGTCCATGGGACGGATGGCCTGGGGAACGTGACAGCCAGGTATCCGACGCCCTTGCGCCGGGCCACGCCGGGCGCAGTCGAATTCCTTCTGGAGATGATCCGTCGCTTTCCAGAGGAGCTGACCCTCGTCGCGACGGGCCCGCTGACGAATGTGGCCATGGCTATCCAGCGGGATCGGGAGGCGATGCGAGGTGTGCACGGGATCACGGTCATGGGGGGAGCCATCCGAGTGCCGGGCAACGTGGGACCCACGACGGAGTTCAACTTTGCCGTGGACCCGGAAGCAGCGGCGACCGTCCTGGGAGCGGGGTTGCCCATCAGGCTCGTTCCCCTGGATGTGACGGAGCGGGTCGTCCTGTCCCGCGGGGCAGTGGAAAGCGCGAAAGGGATCGGCAAGCTCCAGGCGTTCATCCGCGACATGACCGCAGCGACCATGGCCTTTCATCGGGAGCACGAGGGCTTCGATGGGATGTTCCTGCACGATCCGCTGGCGGTAGGAGTTGTGGCGGACCCATCCCTGGTTCGGGTGCAGTCGATGGCCGTGGCCGTCGAGCGGCGGGGGGAGCTGACCTCAGGGATGGCGGTTGCGGACCTCCGGCGCCGAAGCCGTGCCACCCCTACGGCGTCTGTCTGTGTGGAAGTAGAGGCGGCCCGTTTCCTGCATACTTTCACCCAGCGCGTCCTGCATTAGAGGCAGCATATTGTCCTACTGGCGATTCCGGCTGCTTTCGGAGTCCGAAGTTCACGCAGCGGAATCGGACGGTATCGGTACCGAGTGCCCGGATTGGCGGCAGATTTTGCCATTGAGGTCTCCGGTGGAATTGCGACGCGAAGTCAAGGCTCCCGACATGCTCGCCCGCCTGAATGGGGAGGTCGGTGAATTGGTCCACAAACTGGTGGAAGAGGCTGGGGGCTCTCCTCACGCCGAATTCCTTCAGGAGATGATCCAGACGATCCTCCGTTTGGCCGAGGATCATGCGGACCGGGGTGACATCAAGATCCTGAATGCCGCCCTGCGCGAGTTGGTCTACGCCTTCCGGGTTTTCGCCCCCTATCGGGGGATCCGGAAGGTGACGATGTTCGGGTCTGCCCGGACGACGGAAGACCAGCCGGAGTACCGGCAGGCCCTGAACTTTGCCCACGAGATCAGCCGCCAAGGCTGGATGGTGATCACAGGGGCCGGCGACGGGATCATGAAGGCGGGCCAGGGTGGCGCGGGCCGGGAGCGAAGCTTCGGCGTGAACATCCGGCTTCCCTTCGAGCAGCCGGCCAACGAGATCATCCAGAACGACTCCAAGCTCATCACGTTCAAGTACTTTTTTACCCGCAAGCTGATCTTCGTCAAGGAGGCCGATGCCATCGCTCTGTTCCCCGGCGGGTTTGGCACGCTGGACGAGACGTTCGAGCTGCTCACCCTGATCCAGACGGGGAAGAGCAACCCGCTGCCCGTCGTCTGTGTGGATCGGCCGGGCGGTGATTACTGGAGGACCTGGGACGGGTACGTGCGGGATGTCCTGGTCCCCCGCGGGCTGATTTCCCCCGAGGATGTCTCGCTGTACCGGGTGACGGATAGTATTGAAACGGCCATCGCCGAGATCACCGGGTTCTACCGCAACTACCATTCCAGCCGCTACGTCGGGGACCGGCTGGCGATTCGCCTTCAACAGGCACCGACCGGCCGGGAGTTGGATCGGCTGAACGGAGAGTTCCGGGACATCTTGGTGGACGGCGCGATGACGGTGAGCCCCGCCCTACCCGAAGAAGTGAACGAACACGCTCTCGCCCACATGCCGCGGCTCACCCTGCACTTCAACCGGCGGGACATCGGCCGGCTCCGTCAGCTCATCGACGCCCTGAATCGCCTCTCACCCATCTCGCCGGGAGACTGAGAAGGCTTCCTCCAGGATCGCCCCTTCTCTGCTCCGATTCAATGCTCTCAGGGGGGTTTCCCCTCTCTGGCTCGGTCCCGCCGGGTGCCCCCGGTCCAATTGGTTGGGCAGGCCGGACAGGGGGCACAGGAGACTTGACATGGCCCGGCGAACACGATAGCCTACGCTGCGTTTCCAGGAAAACACTGCTGGCTCGGAGGAATGGAAAACCATGGGCGACGAAGCGAAGCAAGGATTGTTTGGATCCCTGAAAAGCAAGTTCAAGGACTACATCTACGGGATGGCAGCCCACGAGATGACCCGCCAGGCCCTGAAGACCCGCGGGAGCATGGAGCACCTCTTCATTCTCATCACCATGGGGGACCTCTTGGGGGTGCCGATCCTGCCGCCCTATTATTCCCTGCGCCTGCTCCCCTACGTGGTGCCGCAGATCTCCACGTGGAAACGGCGCATGCTCCGCGAGAAGGACCTGACGGACGCCCTGGCCTAGCGCCTGACGGGCCACGCACACCGCTCTCGATCCATTGGACGGAAAGGACCAGGCATGAACGGGGGACTCGGCCGCATTTTCCAGGAACATCCGGACCGACGGTACATCATGTTCGGCGGCAAGGGCGGCCTGGGCAAGACGACCTTCTCGGCCGCCACGGCGTACTACCTGGCCAAGCAGGGGCACCGGGTCCTGGTCTTCTCCGTGGACCCCCAGGCCTCCCTGTCGGATATCTTCCAGCGTGACATCTTCGGCAAGGGCGCCGTCGAGATCATGCCGAATCTCTTCGCGCAGGAGATCGACGCCGACCAGCGGATCAAGGCCTACCAGGGGGAGATCCGGAAGAAGATCTTCGACATGTACGGCTTCGACAAGATCCCGGACGAGATCGAGAGCTACATCCAGGCCGCCGCCGCCGAGCCCGCTATGGAAGAGAGCGCCATCTTCGACGAGGTGGTGGACATCGTGGTGGCCGGGAAGTACGACTACTACATCTACGACCTGGTCCCCCTGGGCCACGCCCTGTATTACCTCTCCATGGCCAGCGTCTACGACGAGTGGATCGAGCGGATCACCAAGCTCCGCGAGGACATGCGGCAGTACGAGGAGATGGCCGCCGCCATCACCAAGGACAAGGACGTGCAAGAGGACATGATCCTCAAGGAGCTCCAGTACATCAAGCACCGGATCGGCACCTCGTCCAGCATCCTGACCGACCGGCAGAAGACCGCCTTCTTCTTCGTCATCATCCCCGAGGAGATGATCCTCATCGACACGCAGAAGGCGGCCCAGCTCTTCGCCAAGTTCAACGTGCCGCTCAGCGGGTACGTCGTGAACCGGGTCATCCCCGAGAGCCTGGCGACTCAGGACATCCCCGAGTACCTGCGGAACCGGCTGCAGATGCAGAAGGGCTACCTGAGGAAGATCGAGGAGCTGTTCGGAAAAGAGGTGCTGGCCCAGATTCCCGAGTTCGAGCGCGACATCACCGGCCTGCCCATGATCGAGAAGATGGCCGAGGCACTGTTCGGGCCGAGCCGCTAGGGGTTGTCCCATCTCGCGCGGGAGCGTGATTCTATGACCCAAATTCAGTCGCATCCCCTGGTCCAAGAGAGCATGCAGGACTTCCTGAAGAGGCATCCCCAGCTCAAATACAATTTCTTCGGCGGCAAGGGGGGCGTGGGCAAGACGGTGCTGGCCGGCGCGGCCGCGGTGGCCTTCGCCCGCCTGGGGAAGCGGACCCTCCTGGCCTCCACCAACCCGGTCCACAGCCTGAGCGGCCTGCTGGATCAGAACGTCTTCGGGCAGGCGGTCCCGGTGACCGGGGTCCCCAATCTCTTCGCCTACGAGATCGACACCAAGGACACGATCGAGAAGTCCAAGCGGGAGATCAAAGAGAAGGTGAGCTGGTTCCTCAAGTTCGCCGAGATCCGGACGCAGGCGGACGCCTTCGTCGAGTCCGCCACCATGAACCCGGCCTTCGAGGAATCGGCCATGTTCGAGAACATGATCGACATCATGTTCAAGGACGAGTACGAGGTCTACGTCTTCGACACCGCCCCCACGGCCAACGCCCGGCGCCTCCTGGGCATGTCCTCCGTGTACTCCCTCTGGGTCGGCAAGATGATGAAGAGCCGGGAGGAGGCCCAGTCCCTCCGGAAGGTCCTGTCCTACAGCAAGAAGAAGGACGAGAAGGACCCGCTCATGGACTATCTTCTCTCCTTCCAGGACCGGATGGCCCAGGCCAAGAAGCTGCTCACCGACGCCGAGAAGACGGCCTTCTTCTTCGTGACCCTGCCCGAGGCCCTGCCCATCGCCGTGATCACGCGCTTCATCGCCTGGTTCAAGGATTTCGGGATCCCCGTCGGAGGCGTCGTGGTCAACATGCTGATCGACAAACAACAGGTGAAGCCGGACTCGCCGGAATTCGTGCGCAACCGCGTGGCTATGCAGGAAGCCTACATGGAAGAGATCAAGTCGGACTTCCCGGGGATGGTACGCGCCGTCCTCCCCCTCTTCGAGACCGAGATCCGGGGCGTCCCCATGCTGGAGCGGACGGCCAAGGCACTGTACGGGTAAACGCAGCCTTCAGCTATCAGCCGGTAGCCAAGAATACGAGGGGCGGCCCGATCGGGCCGCCCCTCTGTTTCTCGCTGAAGGCCAAAGCCGAATGGCCGTTGGCGAGTCAGAAGCCGATGCTCGCGCCCCCATCCACCGGCAGGACGACCCCCGTGATGAACCTGCCCGCCGGGGAACTCAGGTAGACAGCGGCATATCCCACGTCGATGACGTCGCCGAGGCTGCCCAGCGGCGTCCGGACGAGGATCTTCTCCTTCCGGCTCGGATCGCCCTGAAACGCCTTCCGGCTCAGGGCGGTGTCGAACCATCCGGGCGCGATGGCGTTGACACGCACCCCATGGGGAGAGAATTCGACCGCGAGGGCTCGGGTCAGGCCCGCCATGGCGGACTTGGCGGCGGTGTAGGCGCTGACCTGTGGGATGCCGAAGAGGGCGGCCATCGAAGCGATCATGATGATCGAGCCGCGCCCTCGCGCGAGCATCCGCCGGCCGCACTCGCGGCTCAGTGCGAACGACCCGAACAGGTGGGTCTGAAGGATGCTGGCGAGATCCGCATCGGAGGTCTTCACGGCCGGCTTCTTCAGGTGGTTGCCAGCGTTGTTCACCAGGATGCCGAGCGGCCCGAACCGGCTCTCGATTCTCTCGACGAGGGCCGGAATGGTCGGCAGCTCATTCACATCGTGCAGCAAGTAGCTGGCCGCGCCCCCCAGTTGTTTGCAGGCGTCCTTCAGCATGTCCTCCCGCCGCCCCGTCATGACGACGCGCGCGCCCGCCTCCGACAGGGCCTGGCAGATTCCGAAGCCGATGCCGGTTCCTCCCCCTGTGACGAGAGCCAGTTCCCCGTCCAAACGAAACACGTTCTTGGTCATGTCACTCCGCCTCGATGATGGTCATCGCCGCATGGGCAACCAGATGCGTTGCTCCCGCCCGCCTTCATCAATCCCCTTCCCGCTCAGGTGTCAACGACATCTCCCTGTCCTGCCCGCTTTCAAGTCTACAACTCGAAGAGTCTCTGGAAGCAGCGTAGGGGTATCCCGGCCCCGAGCGGTCGCCCCGTGAGCGCACGCATCAAGTTCCCTTCAGGCCGGTCAGGGTCACCGCTGTGATGATGCGCCGCTGGAAGACGAAGAAGACGAGCAGGAGCGGCAGCGCCGTGACTGTCGCGCCAGCCGCCACCAGGCCGTACTCGATGAAAAACTGGCTCTGGAAGAGAGCCAGCCCGATCTCGGTCGTGTACATCTCCTGCGACATGGTGATGATTAGCGGCCAGGTGAAGAAGCCCCAGACGTTGAGGAAGGCGTAGATCGCCAGAGCCGAGAGCGGCCCGCCGGAGAGTGGCAGGATCATCCGCCAGAAGATGGCGAACTCGGAACAGCCGTCGATGCGGGCGGCCTGGATCAGCTCGTCCGGGATGGCCTGGATGGTCTGGCGCATGAAGAAGACGCCGAAGGCCATGATGATGAACGGCAGGATGAGGCCCGGATAGCTGTCCAGCCAACCCAGCCGGTTCACGAGGAGGTAGACGGGGATCATGTAGGACTCGAAGGGGACGATGATCGTGGCGATGAAGATGAAGAAGATGACGCTCAGCGCGCGGGATTTGATCTTGGCAAAGGCGTAGCCTGCGCTGGACGAGGTCAGGAGGATCGCCACGGTGGAGACGCCGGACACCAGCAGCGAGTTCAGGAAGAACCGGAGGAACGGCCAGCGAAGGAACACATCCCGGAAATTCTCCAGGGTCGGGTGCATGGGAAACATCCGCGGCGGCCAGAGGATCGTCTCCGCGCTGGGCTTCAGTGAGGTGAGCAGCATCCAGGCGATGGGAAACACGAGGAGGAACGCCAGCGGCGCCAGAATCAGATGGCGATGCCCGTCTTCGATCAGGAAGCGGCGGAAGCCGTGTGTGCGCATGCGGCGATTCCCGTTTTCCCCTCAGACCTTGGGCCGGAAGAAGCGGAACTCGATGATGGTCAAGGCGAAGACGATCATGAGCAGGATCATGGCCTCGGCCGACGCGTACCCCATCTTGAGATAGCGGAACCCGTTCTCGTACATGTCCAGGACGATGACGCGGACGGGATTGGCGGGCGAGCCCTGCGGTCCCACGGTCATGACGTAGACCTGGGCGAACACGTTGTAGGCAAAGATCGTGGCGATCACCACATTGAAGAGCAGCATGGGCCGTATCAGGGGGACCGTGATCTGCGTGAGCCGCTGCCAGCCCGTCGCCCCATCGATGCTGGCCGCCTCGTAGTAGTCCACCGGAATGTCCTTCAGCCCCACCAGGAACAGGACCATGTAGTAGCCCACGCTCTTCCACACCGTCATGAGGATGATCGCCCAGATGGCCAGGTGAGGATCGATGAGCCAGCCCTGGGCCGGCACGCCGAGAAAGCCGAGCGCATAGTTCAGGATGCCGTAGGAGGGATCGTAAATCCATTTCCAGATGACCGACACCGGCACCATCGTCGGCACGACCGGCAGGAAGAACAAGACCTTGTACACATTCTCGAGCCGGCCGCGCATCGGCTTGTCCAGCAGGACGGCCACGGCGAACGCCAGGACGAGCGTCACGGGCACCGTCACCACGGCGAAGAGCGTGGTGTTGACCAGGGCCGTCCGAAAGAGGGGATCCGTGGCAAGCTTCTGATAGTTCTCCAGACCGATGAACGGCTTGATCGGCCTGACCAGGCTCCAGTTGTGAAGGCTCATCCAGGCCGTTTCGAAAATCGGGATGATGCGGATGACCAGGTAGGCGAGGCAGACGGGCCCCAGCGCCGCCAGGCAGTACCTCCACTGGGGCGCGTACCAGCGCAGCCGCGAGTGCCAGCGTGCCCGCCGCCCGCTTCCGGCCCCGACACCCGCTGAGACAAGGGTCTTCACACGTGCCTCAATGCACGGCCTGCCGCCCTCAGGATCGAGGGCGGCAGGCCGGCAATCCGAAACGACTACTTCCCGCAGTACAGCTTGTTCTCCTTGAGAATCTGGTTGGATTCCTCGGCGGCGTCGTGGATGACTTTGGCGATGCCGGTCGGGTTATCCAGCAGGCTCTTGTCCTGGTAGGCTGTCACCAGCCGCTCGGCCAGCTTGGTCAGGGCTTCGTCCGTGACGTATAGCCGCGGGTACGGGTAGAGCGTGTAGTTCGAGGGTACCTCGGCGAAATACTTGTACTGGGGCACCTGGGTGTAGATGCCCGGGTGACGCTTTTGGACGTCATTGCGCGGCGGCATCCATCCCACGGTATCGTACTGGATCTGCTCCAGCTCCTTCAGCTTCGGCCCGTTGGCCATGAACATGATGAAGTCCCACGCCTCCTTCGGGTACTTGGAACTGCTGGTGACATACACGTTCGTCCAGAACAACAGGGTGTTCGTCTTCTTGAAGGCGGGCAGCGGCGCCACATTGTACTCGACGTTGGGGGCATTCTTCTTCATGTATCCGACCAGCCACGACTCCCGCACGAACATGGCCGCCTGCTGGTTGGCAAAGCCCTCGGCGTCCTGCTTCAGCTTGGGATCGTGGACCTTGAGCTTATAGAGGGCGTCGATGTACATTTTCAAGGTCTCGCGCCCCGCCTCGTTGTCGTAGCCGGCGCGGTACTTCTTCGCGCCAGGGGCGCACTCCTCGTACAGCTCGCCGCCGGCCGACTTGAGGAAGTACCACCACTTGGCCGAGACCCCGCTGCCGGCCCCGAAGAGACGCAGGCCCAGGCCGCTCCGCGTAACGTTCCCCTGGGCATCGTATTTCGTCAGCTTCTTGGCCATGGAGAGCATCTCGTCCCAGTTCTTGGGCGGCGCCGAGAGCCCGGCCTCCTTGAACATCTGGGTATTGTAGAGCAGGCTGTCCAGGCTGTAGAGAACGGGCACGCCGTAGATCTTTCCCTGCCAGGTACTGTCCGAGAGGAACAACGGATGGAACACCCCGCTCTTGAGGAAGGTGTTGACCTCGGGCGGATCGGGCAGCAGGCCACCGTTTTCGATGTGGATCTGGGCGATGTACGACTGCATCTCGCCGATGTCCGGGCCCGACTTGGTCGGCAGGCTCACCGCGTATTTCTGCTCCACATCACGCAGCGGGAAGGTGGAGACCTCGATGCTGATGTTCGGATGCAGCTCGTTGTAATACTTGGCTGCCGCCTCGAAGTACGGCTTCATCTCCGGATAGCCACTCCAGAGGGTCAGCTTGATCGGCTGCCCGGCCAGGCATGTGGCCGGGATCGCCAGGAGCGCGGTGAGTAGGGCGATCCCCAGGATTGTGCCAAACCACCTCGGTTTCTTCATGGTTTGCCCTCCTTCTCCCGTTGAACGAAATGACGCCTGTCTTGTGCCTTTCGATCATGGTGCATGACGACGTGGTACCCGGAAACCATCACTTGATTGCCGGCCTGCGGCCCTGTCACCGGGTCCGCTCGGACGTATAAGCATACTCAGTGTGGGACCTCGAATCAAGCGCACGGACTGATGAGGGATGCGGCGACACGCAGTATTTTGGTTCTATCGGATGCTTTGGGCACGGCTTCTCAGTTAGTGGGATCCGCGTGACCGCACGATCTGAGCGATTTGCGGGAGGAGGGGGAAGATGGGCAGGGGGCTCCTGGTTTCCGTGGCGGGGACCGGCAGGCTGATGGTCAGATGGGGCGCTTCGGGATGGAGGCCGACACGCCAGACCTCCATCCGCGCCAGGAGGTTCATGATCTCCCGCGCCAACCCTTGCCCGTTGGCGTCAGGAGCAGCGCAGATGAGTGGCGGCCGCCCGCCTAACGGCTCCTGGCGCCATCCTTTCTCCCGGATCTCCGAGGCTACCTGGAATGCGCCGCGCCTCTTGGGATGGTACACCTCGAAGCTCGACGCGACGCCCCCGCCCAGGGTCACCCCGGTGACGAGCCAGTCGCGGCGTCCTCTCAGGCGGCCGACCACCCAGAGGAAGAACGTCTCGCGCGGCTCCAGCAGCACGCTCATGCCCAGGCGGACAAGGGGTGCGGTCAGTTGCTCTGCCTCGATCCGGAACGCGCTGCGCCCGAACCATCGGATGGTGGCCGACCCACCGAAGGGCTCGATGGACTCGCGGACCTGGTGCACGAGAGTTCGGGCTCGCCGGCGGTTGATCTGGATCCCGATGACGTACCAGATCAGCAGGAAGGCTGCCAGGCCGATGGCCAGGTTTGTACCGGTCCCCCATTCACTCATGGTCGGAGACACCTGGCTGCTGGTTGAAACCGCACAGCATGCGCGGCAGCGGGCTCCCCACTTGGGCCCGGTCCATTTCGAATTTCGAAATTCGGATGTCGAAATGACGTGGTGTCATCCGGCCCCCGCCAGGTCGGTGAGGTCCTTCTCCCGCAGCATCCGCCGTTTCCAGTTGGTGATGGCGGGGATAATGTAGGGGAGCAGGCGCAGCGTGTAGTAAGGAGGGATCACCGGGACGCCGACGATGTCGCCAAAGACGATGAGGACGAACAGGTGCTCCAGGTCTCCGCGCTGTTTCCGGAACGTCACCACGGCGTCGAAGAGGACGAGGCCGTAGATGAAGCCCCGGAACCACTTCGCCCAGCCGTCCAGCCATCTGCGGAAACTTATCGCCCAGGCTCTCAACATGTCCTCACGCCCGGCGCCGTGAGCGCGCCGGCCTTCCCCGCATGATGTCTCTTTTCCAACCAAGCGTACTGCCAACTCCCCCGACGGGTCAAGAAGGATAGAGCCGGTCACCCTTTCACCGCGCCGAAGGTGAGGCCGGTGACGATGTGGCGCTGGATGATCAGGGTGAGGATGATGACGGGCAGCGTGATCATGGTTGCGGCCGCGGCGAGGGGCCCCCAGTTGATCTCTTCATAGCCGATCATGTTGAAGACCGCAATCGGCAGCGTCCGCGTGTTCCGGCCGGCCAGGATCACCGAGAACAGGAAGTTGTTCCAGGAGAAGATGAAGCTCAGAATGGATGTCGCCACAATTCCCGGCTTGACCAGGGGGATGGCGACCCGCAAGAACGCCCCGTAATCGGTGCAGCCGTCGATCAGGGCCGCCTCGCGCAGTTCGGTCGGGATATCTTCGAAGAACCCGATCATGACCCAGATGACGATGGGGAGCCCCACCACCAAGTGCGTCAGAATGAGCGCCTGGTACGTGTCCACCATCTTCAGGTTCCGAAACAGGATGTACCAGGGGATGAGGTAGCTGATCCCCGGGATGATCCGGGCCACCAGGACGACGAGGGCGAGGCCGCGCTGGCGCCAGTGGGCGATGCTGTAGGCGCAGGGGAGCCCCACGATGAGGGCCAGGAGCGTGCAGCCGGTCGCCACCACCAGGCTGTTCCAGGTGTACAGCAGGAACGGGTTCTTGGCGAAGACGTCCACGTAGCCCTTGAACGTCACCTTGAACCAGAAGAAGCTGGGGGGATACCCGGCGGCCTCGACCTGCGGCTTGAGCGACAGCGTGATCATCCAGTAGAACACGAAGACGGTCGGCAGCATGACCAGGACGACCGCCGCGTAAAAGGCGATCCGCCACAGGAGCTTTTTCGTTGGGCGGTCTACCATCCTACCCTCCGGACCTTCATCAGGATCAGCGAGGCTCCCATGACGATGGCGAAGAGGGCGACCGCCATGGACGAGGCATAGCCCATGTTGAAATACGAGAAGGCCTGGTTGAACAGCAGGATATTGATCGTCTCCGAGGCGTTGGAGGGCCCGCCCTGCGTCATCACGAAGATGATGTCGAAGGTTTTCAGGGCATCGATGGCCCGGAACAGGATGGCGACCACCAGGGTCGGCCGGAGCAGCGGCAGCGTAATCCGCCAGAAGCACTGTATCGGCGTCGCGCCGTCGATCAGCGCTGATTCGTACGGCTCTTTCGGCAGGGCCGCCAAGCCCGCCAGGGCGATGAGCATGATGAGAGGCGTCCATTCCCACACGTCCACCAGGGCGATAGCGTACAGGGCCGTCTTGCTGCTGTAGGTCCATTTGAACGGCGACAGCCCCGTGAGGCTGACCAGGTAGTTCATCACCCCTAGGGTGGGGTGGTACATCATGACGAAAACCAGGGAGATGGCGGTTGGTGTCGCCATCATGGGGAGGATGGACAGCGTCCGGACCAACCCTCGGCCCCAGAATTCCCGGTTGAACAGGAGGGCCATCGCCACGCCCAGAACCGTCTCCACTGACACTGCGATGAAGGTGAAGTAGAGCGTCCGGAAGAACGCATCCCGGAAGCGCGGGTCGCCGGTGAGGATCTGGTTGTAGTTGGCGAAGGCGATGAACTTGGGTGGGGTGAGGCTGGAGGCAAACCATTCCTGGAGACTCATCCAGCCGGTGTAGAAGACCGGGTACACGATGATGAGTGCCACGACCAGGAGCGCCGGCGCCGGAAAGATAAACCGGGCGTGGCGGTGGGTAAAGCGCGAGATCCGGATGGCAAGGGGCAGGGATGCTCCAGCCATGGACTCGTCAAAAACGCCGGTGCGATTCGCCATTGCGGGCGACCTCTGTAATGCCCTGCGAAAAGAGCCCGGCCCTCCGGCTGCTTGCCTCACCATGGGCGGGAGGGCCAGGCTCTACCAGGTCGGTGGGCAGGGCTCTTACTTTTCGGTCTTGTCCAGCAGTTCCTGGAACTCCTTGTGGGCCTGGGCGACGAGCTCCGCTGCGTTTCCCCCTTCGATGGCCTTCTGGATGGCCACGCCAAAGATGTCCCGGTACTGCGTGACGTCTACGATTTCGGGCAGCCCAGCCCGCCCGATCTTCAGGCTCTCCAGGTAGGCGGTGTACCAGTCGGCCGGCATCTTGGGCTTGGCCTTCACCTCGGGATTGTCCCAGGGAGAGATTCGACCGACGCCGACTCCGCTCAGCAGTTCCCGCGCACACATCTGCTTGGTGGTGGCCCACTGGATGAAGAGGTAGGCCGCCTCCTTGTTGCGGCTCTGCGCGCTCACCGCCATGGCATTGGTGTAGGTCGGGGCGACGTGCGCCGCCGGCCCGGCCGGGAGCACCGCGTAGCCCACCTTGCCCGCGATCTTGGACTTTTCGGGCACCTCGAACTGGTTGGCGAAGTTCACACCGTCGTAGTAGATCCCCACTTGGTCCTGCATGAAGGCCGAGCTACACTCGTACCAGTTGAAGTTTACCACGCCCGGCGGGGCGTAGCGCCGGAGCATGCCCGCATACCACTCCAGGCTCTTCACCCAGGCGGGTGAATTCATGGCGGACTTGCCGTCCTTGGTCAGGTAGTCGGCGCCCAGAGAGTAGATGACCCAGGCCCAGGGGGTGGCGTTGGCGTTCTTCAGCCCCCGGGACACAAACCCGTACATGCGCGGCGGATCGTGGAGCTTCTTGGCGGCATCCTCCAGTTCGGCCATCGTGCGGGGGACGCCGATGCCCTTCTGCTGGAAGAGGTCCTTCCGGTAAAACATGGTGAAGACGTCGACGAAAGTGGGGATGGCGCTGATCGAATTGTCCGGCTGGGTCACGTCGCTCCTGGCGCCCGTGGTGAAGTCATTCCAGTCGTAATCGGGGGCGGTCAGGGTCTTGTCATTGAGGAATCTGTTCAACGGCTGGAACCAGCCGGACTTCCAGAATCGCCGCTTCTCCACGTGCATGCTGGCGTGCCAGGCGTCCACGCCCCCGGAGCCGGCCGTCATCTCCACCGTGAGCTTCTGGCGTCCCTGAACCTCCGGCAGGACCTCGTGGTTGACCTTGATCCCGGTAAGGTCGGTGAATTCGGGGAAGTACTTGACCATCTCGTCGATCCACGGGTGCTTGTAGAAGATGCAGTAGAGCTCCTTGCCTTTGAAGCGCTGCCAGTTGAAGGTCTGGCCGTGGCCCGGAGTGACGACGAACGGACCCAGCGCCGCCCCGGCCGCTGCCGCCGCACCCAAGCGCAACACCTCTCGTCGGGTTATGCTATTCTTGCGTCCCTTCATGGCGATCTCCTCCCCTGTCTCACTTCTCCGTCTGGTCCAAGACGGCCTGCCATTCCTTCTGGGCCTGGGCCAAGACGTCGGCGGACTTGGCCCCCTCGATGGCCTTCTGGATGGCGACACCCACGATGTCCCGGAACTGCGTCACGTCCACGACTTCCGGCAGGCCCAGGCGGCCGATCTTGATGCTGTCCACGTAGGACTGCGCCCAATCGGGCGGCATCTTGGCCTTGGCTTTCACCTCCGGATCGTTCCAGACCGACGCCCGGCCGCTCCCCGTGCCGTCCAGCAGCTCCTTGATGGCGCTCTGCTTGGTGGTGGCCCATTGGGCAAAGAAGTAGGCCGGCCCCTGCACCTTGCTCTGGGCGCTGACGCCCACGGCGTTGCTGAAGATCGGCGAGAAGTGGCCGCCGGGTCCGGCCGGCAGGACGGTGTACCCCGTCTTGCCCACGACCTTAGACTTCTCCTGGTCCTCAAATTGGCTCGCGAAATTGACGCCGTCGAAATACAGGGGGGTCTGGCCTTGCATGAAGACCGCGCTGCACTCATACCAGTTGAAGTTCACCACGCCCGGAGGGGCGAAGCGGCGGAGTATGCCGGCGTAGTAGTCCATGGCCTTGACCGCCTCGGGCGTGTTGATGGAGGCCTTGCCGTCCTTCGTCAAGAAGCTCCCGCCCATGCTGAAGAGCACCCAGTCCCAGGCGGGAGCGTTGGCGTTCTTCAGCCCCCGGGCCACGAAGCCGTACATCCCCGGCGGGTTGTGGAACTTCTGGGCGAACTCTTCCATCTCGGCCAGCGTGCGGGGCGGCTTCAAGCCTTTCTGCGCGAGCAGGTCCTTCCGGTAAAAGAGGATCCACGGGTCCACGAAGGCCGGGAGGGCAGAGATGCTCCCGTCCGACTGCGTCACTGCATCCTTCGCGCCGGCGGTCATGTCGTTCCAATCGTAGTCCGGCGCCGTCATGGTCGGGTCATTCAGGAACTTCCGGAGGTCGAGGTACCAGCCCGACTTCCAGAACCGCCGCTTCTCCACGTGCAGGCTGGTGTACCAGACGTCGATCCCGCCCGAGCCTGCCGTGAATTCCACGGTGACCTTCTGCCGGGCCTGGATCTCCGGCAGGTCCGAGAACTCGACCTTGATGCCGGTCTGCTTCTCGAAGTCCGGGACCATCTTCTCCATGGTGTCGGACCAGGGGTTCTTGGTGAACTGGATGAAGATCTTGCTCCCCTTAAACCGCTGCCAGTCTGAAGGCATCTGCGGCCCCGGCGACCCGCATCACGAACGGGCCGACCGCCGCGCCGGCAGTCGCCGCCGCCCCCAGGCGCAGGACATCCCGCCGGCTCATCCCGCTCGAACCTGTGCCATGCTGCTTTCGCTGCTTCATGTTGGCCTCCTCTCCCTCCCAACGGCTCCTGGAGAATGAGATTCCTGTGTGCAACCTATCCAGTCGGAACGGCCCTGTCAAGGCCCCTCTTTCGAACGCCTGCAATCGGGTCGCGCATCACCTCCCGCGCAACGAATTCATCGCCTGGTCTTCCTCTCCGCAAATCCTGCGGGAAGACGCGTCCGCCCCGGGTTGAGATCCTCCTATCGTTGGTTCTTGGCCGAGAATTTCTGGAACTTCTTGTGGCGGTCGGCGATCACGTCCTCAGCCTTGGGCTCCTCAGATTCCTTTCTCGCTCAAAGGGATCGGCGAATCGGCTTGGGCCAGCCTGACAGCTCTGATTCACGAACCCTATCACGAATTTGGGCTGGAAGAAATTGCGGAGGGAGATGTGTTTCGCCTTGACCAACCATACGCACGTATGGTATATGACAGCGCGGGTGAAGACATATCGCACAGCCGCTATGGTGAAATGAGAGGAAGGCAATGACTACAAGGTCGACGCTGACCGCCAGACAGCGAGAGGTCCTCGACTTCATCCGGCATTTCATGACGCAGGCCGGCTACCCACCCACGGTGCGGGAGATCGGGGCCCACTTCGGCTTCGTGCCTCGCAGCGTGTTCGACCATCTCAAGGCGCTGGAGCGGAAGGGCGTCCTGAGGCGCGTTGCCTCCAAGTCTCGCTCCCTCCAGCTCCTCGAGGCGCCTTCCTCATCCCCCCTCCCGGCTGGTGGAAGGACTCTTTCTCTGTTTCGCGAGTTGCCCATCCTCGGTCGCGTCGCGGCGGGCCAGCCGCTGCTTTCGGAGCAGAATGTGGAGGGCTCGTTGGTAATCTCCCGCGAGTGGGTGAACGGGGACGAGGCCTTCCTCCTCAAGGTCCAGGGCGAGAGCATGATCAACGCCCACATCCTCCCGGGCGATTACGCCCTGGTCCGCCGCCAGGCCACGGCCGAGAATGGCGATATCGTCGTGGCCCTAGTCAACGACGAGGCCACGATCAAGCGCGTCTTCTTCAAGAAAGACCTCGTCGTCCTCCAGCCCGAGCATCCCACCATGTCGCCGATCCAGGTGAAGAAGGGCGAGAAGCACTTCCAGATCATCGGTAAGGTCGTCGGGATATTGCGGCGGTTCTAGGCAGCCCAGAAAAATGCGAAGCGCCTCGGAACTGGATGAGAGGTAATGGCAGGGGTGCTCATGATAGAGAAGGTTGTTCAGATTCGAAGCCTCAACTCAGACACCCGGCGGGATGACCTCGCCCACTGGTTGAGCCGGCCCCCGGTCGAACGCATCGCCGCCGTGGAGTATTTGCGAAGGCAATTCCATGGAAGTGCAGCCAGACTTCAGAGAACTGGTCGCGTTACTCAACGCACATAGTGTCGAGTACATGATCGTGGGCGGCTACGCACTCGCCTTCCACGGCGCTCCACGTTACACGGGGGACATGGACCTCTATGTGAGGCCCACTCCGGAGAACGCGCGGCGAATCCTGGCCGCATTGGATGCCTTTGGGTTCGGTTCGCTCGGCCTCAGTGCGAAGGACCTCTCAAGCCAGGATCGCGTGGTCCAACTCGGCGTTCCGCCGGTGCGAGTGGACCTCATCACCTCGCTCTCGGGAGTCACCTGGGAGCAATGCTGGGCGGGCAGGCAGGCGGGGCTGTACGGTGACGTTCCCGTCTCCTTCATCGGTCGCGTCCAGTTCATCGCCAACAAGCGCGCGGTCGGCAGGACGAAAGACCTTGCAGACCTGGAAGCGCTTGGTGAGGCCTGAACCGCCTCGCATCGGGCCTAGACGGACGTGGGACAGGTGGCGGCAGCATCATGCTTAACATGGGTGGACGCCTGGCGGTAGCGTGAGCCAACCTCTGAAGCACCCTGGCGCTCTGGGGAGGGCGGTCGAGTGAGATCAGCCGGGGACAAGGCGATAAGAACCATCGGCACGGCCCTCTCGGACTTCCATTGATCCCAGAGGGCTGCTTTGTCTTCAGGGATTCCCGAAGGGGGATGGCGGTGCCCGGCAGAGGAGCAAGGCGACAAGGGCGGCAACGTCCCGCCCCATCACACTAACCAGCGGCTGCACTTGGCGGCCGCGGCTGAGCTCGATGCCGTCAGCCACATTGAGATAATTTTCTATTGCGGGGGAACCGGGGGAGTTCACATGAATCACAAGAAAATCGCCATGGAACATGACAAGAAGATCGCCCTCGTCGCGCACGACAATAAGAAGGGTGATCTGGTTGAGTGGGCAAAATACAATCGAGTGCTCTTGGCTCACCACAAGTTATATGCAACCGGGACAACCGGCGAGATCTTGGAACAAGAACTTGGCTTCACAATTAACAAACTCCAGAGTGGACCTTTGGGCGGGGATCAGCAAATCGGCGCCAAGATAGCCGACAGTGAGGTTGATTTTCTCATTTTTTTCTGGGATCCGCTCGAACCGCAGCCCCACGATCCGGATGTCAAGGCACTCTTGCGCATGGCGGTCGTTTGGAATATTCCCATCGCCTGCAATCGCGCCTCCGCCGATTTCATGATCTCCTCTCCGTTAATGGATGGAGAATATGATCGTCTGGTACCTGATTACGAGGCGTATCGCGCTCGAAAGATAGCTAGGGGCGAAGGTGCCGGTCAAGGCGCAGGAAATTCTGCCGAAGGCGGGGCATGGTGAAGGGAGACCCGCTGTTGCTGCCGACGTACAGGGGGGCATAGTAGACTTAATAGACTTTCCTCCATGACCCCGCTCCCCGTCCGCCTCACCCTCCCCTGGACCGAGCGGGTCGGCCGCCCCGGCCGACCGCTTGCCCCCGTGCTGGGGATCTCCCCGCAGCCGATCTGCCAGGCGGTGGCGCGGGGCCGCGCAGACGTAGCGGAGTGTCAACGCCCCGGAATTTCGGATAGGAGAGGCGGTATGTCGCCGGACGGCGTGAAAGCCATGGCGTTCGATGTGTTCGGAACCGTTGTCGACTGGCGCCGCAGCATCATCGAGGAGCTGCGAGCCTTCGGACAGGCGAAAGGGATTTCCATCAAGTGGGACGCCTTTGTCGATGACTGGAAAAGCTGCTACCGCCCCGGCATGGACGCGGTACGCGCGGGGAAGCTGCCCTGGACCAACGTGGACGGCATTTACCGTCGGAAGCTTGACGCCTTACTCGTCGAATATGGGATTCACGGGCTCAGCGAAGCCGAAAAGATCCTCCTGAACCGCGCGTGGCATCGATGTAATCCCTGGCCGGACGTCGTGGCCGGATTGACGTGGCTCAAAAAGATATACGTGCTGTCAACGCTGTCAAACGGCGACGTGGCCTCCTTGGTCAGCATGGCCAAACGCGGGGGCCTCCCGTGGGATTGCATCCTCTGTGCTGAGGTCTTCCGCCGCTACAAGCCCGACCCGGAGGTCTACCAGGGTGCGATCGAGCTGCTTGCCTTGGAACCTCAGGAGATCATGATGGTCGCGGCCCATAACTACGACTTGCGGGCGGCGCGCTCCCATGGGATGCGGACCGCCTTTGTGCCGCGGCCGTCGGAGTATGGTCCGGGGCAGACCTCGGACCTCAAGCCCGAAGACGATTGGGATCTAGTCGTCGGTGACTTTCGGGAACTTGCCGCAGCAATGGGGACCTGACTTGAAGGGGGTCAGGCGGTCTTATTGATCTTTTGGCGAGAGACAAGTGAGATCGCAGGGGTCACCACAGGTCCAGGCGTGGGGATCGCGTTTCAATTCTCGAGGGAGACTTCGACCAGTTGGTCGGCGACAACGATAATGGGCCGGTTGCACAATTTCGCCTTGACAGTCCGGAGGGCTGGCATAGACTAGCGCTGCCGCACGGGAAAACACTCCCGCACCGAGGGGCGAATAGCTCAGGGGGAGAGCACCTGCCTTACAAGCAGGGGGTCGGAGGTTCGAAACCTCCTTCGCCCACCATCGAACCGGCTGAACGCAATGGCCCTGATGGAAACCCATCGGGGCCGTCTTGCTTTGCGGGGTGGCTCCGGCGAACCGCCGAAAAGCATCAGTTCCTGTCATCCCGACTCTCCACATCGATTCCACAGAGAATCCACAAAGAAATCCGGCTTGTCCACAGAAGAAAATGCATTATCCGCAGGTTGTTCTATTGCATCTTATGGGGGATAGGGGATAGCGTATCGGCGACACCTTTCCCTGCCCCGGTCCGGGCAGTTTCTATACCTGCGGTGCAGCTCTCCAAAAGGGAGAGGACGCGATGCCCGCCGGTTCCGGGTCCCCGCCAGTCTGGATGCGGGTGTGCGCCTGGTGTGGGATTTCCCTCGCAGGAGACGCCATGACGCCGGAGTCTCCCGGGGGGTCAGCGCTCGTCACCCACGGCATCTGTCCGGGTTGCCGGGAGGAATTCATCCGCGCGGTGGCTGCCGAAAAGGAAGCCGCCCAGTCCGCCGGTCCCCCGGCAGGCGGGGCCTGCTGAGGCTGTCCCTTCCCGAGAACCGCTTCCAGCCGCATCTCCACCGGATTCCCTAAGGACGAAATCGCGATCTATCCCCGATCCGGACTTACCCGTCTTGTGGAACTTGCTCCCTTGGTGTGGTTGGGATATGTTCCCCACGGCGGGCGCCGGCAGTCGCCTGCCACCGCCGGGGCTGGGAGGGCGTGCCAGGGATTGAGGAGGGTGAGACGATGGGACTCCTGGACAGATTGCGGTCGCTGCTCTCGTTCACGCCTTCCGCAGAGACCGATGACTCCCTCCACATTTACGTGGAGTGCGGACGCTGCAAGTCCAGGGTCCACGTGCGCCTGGACAAGCGCCATGACCTCAGTCGAGGGGAGGAGGGCGGCTACTTCGTCCGCAAGGAAATCATGGACAGCAAGTGCTTCCGCCTGATGACGGCGGAGATCACGTTCGACGGCAGCTATCGCATCGAGAACCATGAGATCCAGGGCGGCCGCTTCATCACCAGGCAGGAGTTCGAGGCGGCCACGCCCCCCGGCAGTCAGGCCTGAACAGCCTATCGCGCGAGCACCTCCGGATTCAGCAGCGTGGCGGGCGCCTCGCCCCGCAGGGCCTGCACCACGGTCCGGGCGCAGCGCCGGCGCAGCTCCAGCTCCGAGTCCACGGAATACCAGGCGGCGTGGGGGGTCAGCAAGACATGGGGCAGGCTCCGCAACGGGTGATCCCGAGGCAGCGGCTCCTCCTCGAAGACGTCCAATCCCGCCCCCGAGATCCAACCCTCCCGGAGCGCCCGCACCAGATCGTCCGTGGCCACCACGCCACCCCGCGAGGTGTTCACGAGGAGAGCAGTGGGTTTCATCTGCCGCAGGATCTCCTCCCGCATGAGGCCACGGGTCTCGTGGCTGAGGGGGGTGTGCAGGGTGACGATGTCAGCGGACCGCGCCAGGACATCGAGGCTCACGGACTCGACCCTCAGCGCCGAGAAGACATCGGCCGGCGCGTAGGGATCGTAGGCGATCCGCCGAAGGCCGAATCCGTGGGCGCGGGCGGCCACCGCCCGCCCGATGCGGCCCAGCCCGACGATCCCCAGCACCTGGCCCTCCAGCCGGCGCACGGGCCGGAGCATGCCGGTCCAACCCTGGGCCCGCACCTGGGCATCCAGTTCCGCCACTTTCCGCGCCAGGCACAGCATCAGCGCCATGGCGTGATCGGCCACCTCGCTGATGCAGTAGTCGGGCACGTTCGCCACCATCACCTTGCGTTCGGTGGCCGCTGGAACGTCGATCGTGTCGTACCCCACCCCGCTCCGGACGACGATGCGACAGCGCGGCATGCCCGCCAGCGCGCGGCGCCCCACCGGGGCGAAGGTGACCATGATGCCGTCTGCCTCCCAGCAGGCCTCGGCGACGTCCTCCTCCGTCTTGCACTGGGCGGTCCGGAACTCGGCGCCGATGACTGAAAGCTCTTCCAGCTCGCCGCTGAAATCGGAATGATGCGGATCGGTGGCGACGACCAGGAATCCCATTCTTCACCTCCGGGAATCACGGATGGTTCGGCGGGCCCTCCGTCATTGCTGGCAGGATCGCAGTGAAAAAGCGTCGGGACAACGGCCCAGCCTGGCGCGGCCTCTTGCGGGTGCGCACGTCCGTCGTCTTGTACCACAAAATCCTCGGTGAGGCGAGTCCCCCCGTTCTCATTCGCCCCTTCAACCTGATCATTCTCATCCCTCGCCCTCGAGCAAGTGGTGGCTCGCGGGATGAGCAGGCATGTCGCCCCCGGGGGGGCTAGAGCCTCGGGAGGGTTGCGCCGGGTTTTGCGAGATGGAACGATCCGAGGCGCAGCCGGATCTCGAAGGATGAGCGGGGCAGAGGTCAGGAGGCCCCGGGCAGCATCACGCGCTGGCGGGTCTGGCGTCGGTGACGGGAAAGTCCAGGGTGATCCTCCCCAGTTCAAGGATGGGGATCCGCCTCTTCATGCCGATGATCTCGATGCCGTAGAGGCGGCCATGCTCGTCCACGTCCACCAGCAGGCCCTCTTCCACTTTCCGGGTCCGGGCCGCCGTGCCGTCCTGGAACTTGATGTAGAGGGCATCGGCCTTGGCATCATAACTGATCTTCATGCGGAAGGCTCCTGCCAGTAGGCGGTGATAACCTGGGACTGGGTGCGCTGGCGCGAGAAGACGATCTCTAGCGTGCGCGCCTCCACCTTCTTCCGCGCATGCCAGCGCTTCTCGAAGCTGGGACCGAGGTGGTCTGGCGCATCCAGCGCCGCGCGGATATTGGCCTCGCTGATGCCCCGGTCGAGCATGCGGGCCAGGGCGTTATTCGTGAACTCGACCTTCATCTCGTTTCCCCTTCCATCGGGACCGCCAGGCGAAATCCCGGGGCATTCCGCGCGGGCGCTACCGGCGGGGAAAGTCTACCACGTCACGGCCGGTCCGGGAAAGGACCTGTATCGCGGCCGTGGCTTTGCCTGGCCTCCTTGGCGTGCTATAAAGGACCCGCTCGCTCCAGGCTGCGCAGGAAGCGGGCCCAGGCGTCGAAATACGGTCGGTCCCCCACGATATAGGTGTCGTTGTGGCGGGCCTCGCGAATCGTGAAGAACGTCTTGGGCTGGTTAGCCGCTTCGAAGAGGCGGCGCCCCTGCTCGTAGGGGACCACGTCATCCCGATCGCCGTGCAGCACGAGCAGGGGCACCCGGATCTCCTGCACCTTGCTCAGCGAATCGTACTTGGTCCGCAGCAGGCTTCCCACCGGGAGGAACGGCAGGGCCACGCGTGCCATATCCTTGATGGAGGTGAAGGGCGTCTCCAGAATCAGGCCGGCCGGCGGGTGGCGCCGGGCCATCTCGACCGCGATGGCCGCTCCCAGCGAGCGGCCGAAGTAGACGAGCGGCGTGCGGGCCATATCCGGACGTCCCCGAAGGTAGGCCAGGGCCCCCTCGGCGTCGTCATAGGTCGCGTTCTCCGAGAGGTCGGACAGGCTGCCGGCGCTGTGCCCGTAACCCCGATAGTCGAAGATGAAGATGTTGGGAAGCAGCGGTCGGCCCAGAGCGCGGTGGAGATATTTGATGTTGTCCACCCGGTGGCCGATGTTGCCTGCGTTCCCGTGGAACCACACCAGCGTAAAGCGCGCCCCCGGCGCGGGGACCAGCCAGCCGTGCAGCCTGACGCCGTCTCTCGCCGGGAACCAGACGTCCTCGTAGGCGAGCCCCTCGCTCTGGGGGGTCATCTCGATGACCCGCTCGGGGACATAGATGACGTACTTCTCCAGGCCCAGCAGCATGCCGGTCCCCAGGATGCCCGCCAGGAGCAGCGGGACACGCCAGGCCAACGTCCGGAACGGGGGAGTCATGGATTCCCCCCAGAGCATGCCAGACGCACATGCGCGCGGCAAGGGATAATCGTCCAGGCTTGCTGCGGCGCCTGATCACCGATCATGGCAAAGGACCCGATCGAGATATCACCGCCGTGCCGCCGCGCCTTCGCCCAACTGGTCAGCGGCTCCGAGCCGGCGATAGACCTGGCCAAGGCCGCGCTCCTCATCGCTAAAGAGGAGTACCCTGAGCTGGAGGTCACGCGGTATCTCTCGCGGCTGGATGGCATGGCCGCCGAGCTCCGCGACCGGGTAGGCGGCGGGCCGGAGGCCCACCGGCTGATCGCGGCCCTGGGCGACTATCTGTTCAAGGAGCAAGGGTTCCGCGGCAACACGCACGACTACTATGATCCGCGGAACAGCTTCCTGAACGATGTGCTGGACCGGCGGATGGGGATCCCCATCACGCTGTCCACGGTCTATATGGAAGTGGGGCGGCGGCTCGGCCTGCGCCTGCGCGGCGTGGGCATGCCCGGGCACTTCCTGGTCAAGTACGTGGGGCCGGACGAGGAGATCGTGATCGATCCCTATGGCGGCGGGGCGATCGTGTCTCCTGCCGATTGCCAGCGCATCCTGGACCGGATCTCCAACGGGAAGCTGGCGTTTCAGCCGCACTTTCTCGCCACCCTGGGGACCCGCCAGATCCTGGCCCGGATGCTCACCAACCTCAAGGCGATCTACTTCAACAGCCAGGCGTACGCCAAGGCGCTGAGCGTGGTGGAGCGCCTCCTGATCCTGGATCCGCAGGCCGCCACCGAGATCCGGGACCGGGGGCTCCTGTCCTCCCAGCTCAAGCGCTATCCGGAGGCTATGGCCGACCTGGAGCGGTATCTCAAGCTCGCCCCTGCGGCCGAGGATGCCGAGGTGATCCGCGAGCACCTCCGCTCCATCCGCCAGCGTGTGGCGTCCATGAACTGAGGTCGGCGCGCGAAGGGGGGAGGCCCAGGATGAAGATCTACACGCGGACCGGGGATGGGGGGGAGACGGGACTGTTAGGTCTGGGGCGGGTCCGGAAGAACGCGGCGCGCGTCGAGGCCTACGGTGGGGTGGACGAGCTGAACGCCTGCCTCGGCTTCGCCTGCGCCCGCGTGACCGACCCGGGGTTGCTGGACCTTTTGGCGTCCATCCAGCGGGACCTGTTCGCCGGGGGGGCGCAGCTTGCGGATGTCCGGAAGGACGCGGGAAGGGACGCGGAGAAGATGGCGCTCCCCCCGGAGCGGGTGGCCGGCCTGGAGCGGGCGATCGATCGATTCGAAGAAGAGCTCCCGCCCCTGAAGCGCTTCATCCTCCCCGGCGGCTGCGAGGCGGGGGCGCGGCTGCACCTGGCCCGCACCGTGTGCCGCAGGGCCGAGCGGCGGATTGCGGCCCTGGCGGAGACGGAAGAGGTTCCCCCCGTCATCCTGGCCTACGTGAACCGCCTTTCAGATCTGCTCTTCGTCCTGGCCCGGCTGGTGAACCATCGCGCCGGCGTTGCGGAGACCGCCTGGTAAGGGGAGCGGCATGGATGCGCGCCGGCCGGACGAGGGACAGGTTCCGCTTCTCCTGCGGGTCGGGGTCGGCGCGGTGTGGCTCTATGAGGGGCTGGTCGGAAAGCTCCTGGCGCCGGCACCGGAAGCTTCTGCATGTGGCCGCCCGCTGGCAGCCGTTCCCCGGATCGCCCGCGGCCTTTCTCGGGGTGGCGGGCGCGTGTGAGACACTGCTGGGCCTCCTCTTGATCCGGGGATGGATGGTCCGATCCGTGGCGGCCGTCCAGTGCGTGCTCCTCCTGCTCTTCACCATCGGCCTCGGGATCGTCATGCCGCCGGCCCTGGTGGATCCGATGGGCGGGGTCTCGAAGAATGTCGCCCTGTTCGCGGCCGGCCTGTGCCTCCTGCTCCTGGGGAGCGGCCGTGACGAGAGCAGCCGGCGACCCTGGGCGGCTCGCGCCGTCCCCCTGGTCCTTCGCCTGGGGCTCTCGTTCGTGTGGATCTACGAGGGCATCCTTCCCAAATGGCTTTTCCCCGGTTCGGCGGAGGTCGAGATCGTCGCCCGCACCTGGCTGGTGGCCTATCACATTCCGATATTCCTCAAACTGCTGGGCCTGGGGGAAGCCGCGCTGGGCTGCACGATCCTGGCCGGGTTGTGGGTCCGCGGGTTGGCCGTTCTCCAGGTGGGACTCCTCAGCGCGTTCACCGCGATCATCGGATGGACCTCGCCCCATTACCTGCTGGACCCGCTGGGCGGCCTGTCGAAGAACCTCGGCCTGCTGGGGGGCGTCCTCGCGCTGTACCGGACCGGGGGCGGGGCTCTCGCGCTGGATGCATGGCTCGCGCGGAGCGTGGCCTGGCGCAGGTGGCGGCTCCGGGCAGGCCTCCAGTGGAACCGGCTGGTCGAGATCGCGGCCGTCGAGGTCTACCAGGTGCAGGCCCAGGCCGCCGGGGATGGCAACACCCGCGCCCTCCTGGAGAAACTCGCGCTGGACGAGGTCCATCACGCGGAGGATCTGGCGCCCCTGATCCGGCGGCACGGGGGACGACCCGTTCCACTGGCCCCGCTATGCCGGGGGGTGGCCTGGGTTCTCGGATGCCTCACCGTCATCGTCGGGATGCGGGCGTCTCTCCGCTTCGATCTCTGGATGGAGGAGCGTGGCGGCTCCCTGTACGCCTGGTGCGCCGGGCTGCTCCCGCCCGAGGCCGGGATCACGGCCCGGACGCTCTTGGGCATGCAGAATCAGGAGGCGCAGCACATCCGCCTGCTTCACGATCACCTGCGGGCCATGCGCCCGCCGGCCCCGAGACGGCGGCGATGAGTCACAGGGCGCGCGAACGCCCGGAAATTTTCCGGGGCCTTTTGCATCACCGCGGGGAGACACGCCATGAGTCTCTTGCAAGATCGGGTCGCACTGGTCACGGGCGGCAGTCGGGGGATCGGCAAGGCCATTGCCGCGGCCCTGGCCATCCAGGGGGCGAAAGTGGCCATCTGCTCCCGCCATGGCGAGGCGGCGCGCAAGGCCGCGGACGAGATCTCCCCGGGCGGGGGGCGGGTCCTGGCCATCCGCGCGGACGTCGCAGAGAAGGCGGAGGCCCGGACCCTGGTCCGGGACGTCGTGGCGCGCTGGGGGCAGATCCACATCCTGGTCAACAACGCCGGGATTAACGCCCGGATCCCCATTGATTCCGACGACGACGCCCGGTGGCTCCAGGTCCTCACCGTGAACGTGGTGGGGGCCTATTACGTCACGCGCGAGGTCCTGCGGTACATGCCCAACCACAACGGCGGGCGGATCATCAACATCTCTTCTGTCCTGGGACGATTCGGCGTGCCCGCCTACACCGCGTACTGCACCGCCAAGCACGGCATTATCGGGTTCACACGGGCGCTGGCCTTGGAGGTGGTGGGCCGGGGCATCACGGTGAACGCCATCTGTCCGGGCTGGGTCGAGACGGACATGGCGGCGCTCGGGATGCGCCAGACGGCCGAGGCCATCGGCATGAGTCAGGAGGACTTTCGCGAGCAGGCCCTGGCCGCGGTCCCGATCCAGCGGATGCTGGAACCGAAGGAGATCGCCGACCTGGCGGTGTATCTCGCCTCGGACGCCTCGGCGGGGATGACCGGGCAAACGATCAACCTGTGCGGGGGCCAAGTCATGTCGTGACAGGCCGCCGTGGCTATGCGGTGGGCAGGTGATGTCCTGAGGACGGTGCAAGGTGCTGCAGTTCAAGGTTCAATGTTGAACGTTACACCTTGCACGTCGAACGGGGAAAGCGACGCATGGCAGTAGTAAGTCCGTTTGCAGAGCAGGAAAAGGCGGCGGGGGCCGTTTTCGCCGAGCGCTTTGGCGTCGAGTTGCCGGAGCATTTCGGTGACCCGGTTGCGGAGTACGAGGCCGCGCGAGCGGTTGCTGGCTTGGTGGACATGTCCTTCCGGGGCGTTATCGAGCTGACCGGCAGCGACCGGCTGCGCTGGCTGAACGGGCAGATCACCAACGAGGTGAAGGATCTGAAGCCGGGGGAGGGCAAACTCGCCGCGGTCCTGAATGTGAAGGGTCACATCCTGGCGGACCTCGCGGCCTACGGCCTTCCGGCCTCGGTCTGGATCGACGTGAATCGCGATCGCGCGCAGGTCGTCCGCGACGCATTCGACCGCTATATCGTCGCTGACGACGTCCTGGCCGAGAATGCCAGTGACCGGTACGGCCACCTCATGGTCGTGGGCCCCGGGGCACAGCGTTTCATGGCCGAGGTTGCTGGAGGCGGCGTCAAGGATCTGCCAGCATGGCATCACGCCGAGGTATTGATCGGCGGTCTACGGGTCAGGATCATCGCCACCCGGTGGCTGGCAATGCGCGGCTATGACGCGATTGTCCCTGCGGACGCGGCAGGGAGTCTGTGGGGGGGCCTGGCGGATCTCGGGTCAGGCCGCGGGCTGCGTCCCGTGGGGATGGCGGCGCTGGACCTCTTGCGCGTCGAGGCGGGCTGGCCCTGGTACGGGGTGGACTTCGATGACAGCAATCTTCTGATGGAGGCCTTGACCCCGGGCCACATGAGCTTCACCAAGGGATGCTATCTCGGGCAGGAGGTCGTCATCCGCGTCGAGCACCAGGGCCACCTGAACAAGAAGCTGACGGGTCTCTTGGTGGCAGGCGCCATCGTCCCGTCCGCCAAGGCGGACATCCTGTCGGGGGAACGCAAGGTGGGGACGCTGACCGGCGCGGTCTTCTCGCCGGCCCTCCAGCGGGTCATCGCCCTCGGCTACGTCCGCCGCGAGGCCTGGGACCCCGGGACGAAACTCCGGATCATTTCGGGCGAGCAATCGCTGGATGCCGAGGTCACTGAAGTGCCGTTCGTCAGGACGGCCTAGTCTCCCTTCCGCGATCCCCCGTTCCCATTCCACTTCGTTCCCTTACGCGAACTCTCGTGGCCCTTTATCACTGGAAGCCGGATCCCCCATTCGCTTGCTCTCCGAACTTGACAGGGGGCTGAATCCGGTGGGTCCGTGGGCCCGGAGACGGGCTTGGCTTGACCCCGTGCGTCATCTCTGGTAACGTCCCTCCCGGTATCGTGGCCCGGAACCCCGGGAGGGGGTTCGGCGGGAGGACGGCTGCCCGCCTCCGGAGTCACCTATGACCGACCCGGCCCGACTGATCCCGAAGCTGCAAGAGGCCCTGGCCTTCGCCGGCCGGCAGGTCCGGAACACCATCGGGCGCTATCCCGACTTCACCCCCATGTACACCCGCGCCGGCCGGTGGAAGCACGAGGGGGAGGCCTGGACCCACTGGTGCGACGGGTTCCTCCCGGGCATCCTGTGGCTGCTGCATCTCCAGACGACGGACCCCTGGTTCCGGCAGCAGGCCGAGCGGTACTCCAAGCCCCTCCTGCCGCGGCAGCACGACCGGAACGTGCACGATCTCGGCTTCATCTTCATGTCCTCGTACCACCATTGGCATCGTCTCACCCGCGACCCCGCCCTCCGGGATGTCCTGATCCAGGCGGGGCGGACCATGGGGTTGCGATTCCAGCGGCCGGGCGGATACCTCTGCTCTTTCATCGGCCCCCAGTCGCTGTTCATCGACATCATGATGAACGTCGGGATTATTTTCTACGCGGCCCGCGAGGCCGGGGATCAGACGCTCCACCGGGTCGGCGTGGACCATTGTCTCACCACGCGACGGGTACTGGTCCGCGGGGATGGCTCCACGGCCCACGAGGGGATCTTCGACCTCGCCACCGGCGAGTTCCTCCGCCAGAGCACGCACCAGGGGTACCGTGGGGATTCCTGCTGGTCCCGGGGCCTCACCTGGTCCCTGTACGGGTTCGGGATCGCATACCGCTACACCCGGGACCGACGGTTCCTGGAGACGGCGGAACTGAACGCCGATTTCTACATCGAACACACGCCGGAGGACGGGGTGCCGCCCTGGGACTTCGATGCGCCGGCGGATCAAGGCGGGCAGCCCGACAGCAGCGCGGCGACCATTGCCGCCTCCGGCCTCCTGGATCTCGCCGAGTTCACCGCTTCCCGCGCCAAGTCGCGTCTCTACCGCGACGCCGCGTTCCAGATTCTGGATACGCTGACGGGGGAGGAATATCTGGGCCGGACGACGCCCGGTTGGGAGGGGATCCTCAAGCATGGGATCTACCACATCCACAAGGGCCTGGGGGTGGACGAATCCGTGATGTGGGGCGAGTACTTCTTCGTGGAAGCCTTGACCAAGGCGCTCCACGCGCTCACCTCATGAGGCTGGAAGCTCTCACATGTCCCCAGCCATCTCTCGCCGAGGCCGGGAGGATTAACGATGGCGGATGACCAAGGCAAGGGCCGGGGTGGTCTTCGGCGCCGCCTAATCCTGGCGTTCCTGCTGGTGGGGCTGCTCCCCGCGGCCGTGGCGGGCATCCTGGGCGTCCGCCAGAGCCTGCAGGCGGAGCAGGCGGCTCGCCTGGAGAGCGAAGAGCGTCTCATCGCCCTGTCCGCAGAGGCGGTGGCGTACACTTTGCGGGACGGCCTGCGCATCCTTCGGGCGGCAGCCGAAGAGGAGGCCGTACGCCGGGCGGCCTCGGCCGGCAACCGGCAGCAACTGAAGACACAGGTCCAGGCCATTCAGCAGCGATACTCCCACTTCACCAGCGTCTTCATCGTTGGTGCGAATGGGATCCTGCTCGCCAACAGCCTGGACCCGACTGTCGTGGGCGAGAGTTTCCGACACCGGGACTACTATCAGGGCGTCGTCAAGTCCCGCGCCCCCTACATCTCTCCGATCCCTTACGTCGGGGCAGCCACCCGGGTTCCAACCATAGCGATCGCAGCGCCGATCTTGGATTCCCGCGGCGATCTGCTGGGCATCCTGGCCGGCTCGTTCACGCTGGAGCGCCTGAGTGGGTTGCTGGCCCCTGCCAGGGTCGCAACGGCAGACAAGACGGGACGGCATGCGGATCAGGGCGAGGTGTACCTGGTATCTCCCTCGGGCGTGATCCTCGCCCACACCGAGGCGGAGAAGCGAACGACAAAGGTCGCTGCCGCCGATCTCGGTGCGCGCGAGGCGCTGGCCGGACGGCGGGGCTCGGTCACATGGACCGATGGGGCGGAGCGGGTTCAGATCGGCATCTTCGCCCCGGTGCCCGACATTGGGTGGGGTCTCGTGTACACGCGCCCCTCGCCCTCATGGCTCTTCGCCGCGCGCTATCTGTTTCCAGGCTTCCTGTCGGCCCTCCTCGTCATTCTGGTCGCGGCGGCGGCGGCGGGAACCCTGGCAGCACGGCACCTCTCGCGTCCGATCACGGACCTCCAACGGGCTGTGTCCCGCCTGCGCGCGGGCGAGTTTACCGCGTGCCTGTCCGAGGATCGCCACGACGAGCTGGGGGATCTGGCCGCGGCGTTCAACCGGATGACGACCGCGCTGCAGGACCTGTACGCCACCCTGGAAGCCAAGGTGGCGGAGCGGACCGCCACCCTCAAAGCGACCAACCTGGAGCTGGCGCGGGCCTCCCAGGTGAAGTCGGAATTCCTGGCTCGCATGTCACACGATCTTCGGACACCCCTCAACGCGGTCATCGGATTCGCCGATCTGCTCCTCACCCAACAGGTCGGCCCGCTGACCGACAAGCAGCAGCGCTACCTTGGGCACGTGACGAACGCGGCCCGGCATCTCGTGGAGCTGATCAACGACATTATGGACCTGACCCGGGTGGAGGCCGGGAGGCTGGAGATCCATCCGGAGCCGTGCGACGTCCCGCTCATCCTGGATGAGATGCTGGCGCTGTTCCGGACCCAGGCCCAGGTCAAGCGCATGACCCTGGCGGTCGAGATCGGAACCCCGCTGGGCGAGTTGATGGCGGATCGGATCCGCCTGCAGCAGATCGTCCACAACCTGCTGTCCAACGCCCTGAAGTTCACCGCGGAGGGGGGGCTCGTCACCGTCACGGCGCGCCAGACGGGCATGGAGCTGGAGATCATTGTGCGCGATACGGGCATCGGGATCCCGCCCGAGGATCATCAGCGGATCTTCGAGGCGTACGAGCAGGCGGGAGCCGCCGAGGGCCGGCAGAAGGGAACGGGCCTGGGCCTGGCGATCACCAAACGACTCGTGGAGCTGCACGGCGGCAGCATCCGGGTGGAGAGCGCGCCCGGCCAGGGCAGCGCCTTCATCGTGCGCCTCCCCGGCGCATCCCCGACCGACGCGCGACCCGAGGAGACCGATGTGTCGCGTCCCTTGGTCCTGGTGATCGAGGACGATCTCCGCGCCGCGGAGCTGATTCGAGAGCACCTCACCGGAGGCGGCTACCGCGTCGTCCTGGTCGCCAGCGGGCACGCCGGGCTGGGCGCCGCCCGGCGGCTGCTGCCCCACGCCATCATGCTGGACCTCAGCCTGCCGGACATGGACGGCTGGCAGGTCCTGCATCACCTGAAAATGGATTCTGCCACGCAGGCCATCCCTGTCCTCATCGTGAGCGCCCGGGAGAGGGGGCAGCTCGGCCTCAGCCTGGGCGCGGTGGACTGGCTGGTGAAGCCGGTGGATGCCCAGCGCCTGCTTGGCGCCCTGCAACGCTGTCGCGAGCTGGGCGCCCCCAAGCGGTCTTTGCGCATCCTGGTGGTGGATGACGAGCCGGTCGTCCTGGAGGCGCTGGAGGCGCTGCTTCGGCAGGAGGGCCACCAGGTCCTGACGGCCTCGGACGGCGAGGTGGCGCTGCGGCAGGCGGAGGCGGAGCGGCCGGACATCATCCTCCTGGATCTTCACCTGCCGGGCCTGAGCGGCTTTGAGGTCGTGAACCGCCTCCGTCAGGTTCCCGAGCTGGCGGCGGTACCCGTCATCGCCTTCTCCGGGAAGTTCGTGTCGCCCGAGGAGCGCGGCCTCCTCACCCAGCAGGCGGTGCAGTTCGTCGGGAAATACGGGCCGGTGGCCCTCAACCGGTTGCTGGACGATCTGCGGCAGATCAGTTCCCTCGCCAACTGAGACATGCTGGGAAGCCGGGAGGCGCGGATGCTGGGATGCTCCAAGCTTCCGGGCGTCTAACCTCCTCGCTCCATCGCCTCCTCGCCTCCAGGCGTTTCCGGCGGGGGGGCCTCGCCCAGGGCTTCGCGAATCCGGACGAGGGCCCGGGCCAAGCGCTCCTCCGCGCGGAGCGCATCGGGCGCCCAGGTGCTGGCGAAGACTTGCATGCGGACGTCCGGCCCGAAGTGGGTGGGGTGGCTCTTCAGGAAGACCTCGGGCACGTCGCGGGCGATGCGGCGCAGGACGGCGGCCACCTCGGATTCATCGCGCGCCTGCGTCGTGATCCGGCGTTCCGCGTACACCACGCCGGTGGTGCGCACGGAGAGCCCGGGGAGGACGGATTCTTCGAGGATCGCCGCCATCTCCGCCGGGACGCCGGGCAGGGCCACGTAAGTCGTCCGGCCCTCCTCCAGCCACACGCCGGGGGCGGCGCCGACCGGGTTGGGGAGCGGCCTGGCGCCCTCTGGGATGCGGGCCATCTTCTCGCGGGCGGGGGTCATGCCGGGATCCTCCACGGCGCCGGCCCGCTGCAGATCGGCGTAGCGCGCGGCGACGAGCCGGCGCGCCTCCTCGTCCAGGGCGAGCGGGCGGCCGGCGGCCTCGGCCAGGGCCTGGAGGGTCAGGTCGTCGTCGGTGGGTCCCAGGCCGCCGGTGGTGATGATGAGGGCCGCGCCGTCCTCCAGCGCGCGACGGATCTCGCGGGCGATGGCGGCGAGATCGTCATCGCAGGCGGTGATTCGCACGACCTCGTAGCCCAGCCCGGTGAGGCGCCGGGCTAGCATCCACGCGTTGGAATCCTGGATCCGCCCTCGCAGGATCTCGCGACCCGCCGCCAGGATCATTGCCTTGATCATCGGCGCACCTCCCGTCTCCGCCCCCCAGGATACCACGTCCCGGACATGGGGACGGAAGGATTTGGGCCAGAAATTGTGGAAGAGTGAATTGGTAGAGCAGCGCGTTGGTGATTGGCCGTTGGGAATCGGTCATTTCCGCGTGAGGGTCTGATGCCCAGCCGCTGGGAGCGAGTCATGGAACAGATCCGGCGGGATCGCCGCTCGGGCGCCAGCGCGCTGCTCGCCGAGGGGATCGAGGCGGCCCGGCTTTTTCTGGCGGAGGCCCGGCGCCTCCCGCCTTCCCGCCTGACTGCAGCCCTGGAGAAGTTCACGCTGCGCCTCACCGCGAGCCAGCCTTCCATGGCGGTGTTCCTCACGCTGGCCAACGCCTTCTGGATCGGACGTGGAGAGGAGAAGGGAGGGGGCCCGAGTTGGGATGGCCTGCATGACGCCCTGGTCCGTTACGCCGACGGGACCGATCAAGGCCTCCGGGCCACTGTCCGGCGGGCGGCCAACCTGGTGCGACCGGGATCTCTCGTCCTCACCTACTCGAACAGCACCGCGGTCAGGCTGGCGTTGTGGCAGGCCATGGCGGGAGGGCGGCGCTTCGAGGTCGTCTGTTCCGAGTCGCGCCCCATGGGCGAGGGGGTCGTCCTGGCGCGGCGCCTGGCCGCGCTCGGCATTCCCGTCCACCTGGTCGTGGACGCCGTCCTGGTGGAGTGGGTCGAGGCGGCCGACCTGATCCTGCTGGGTGCGGATGCAATCACACCCGACATCGTGGTGAACAAGGTTGGGACCGAACCGCTCCTGCACCCGGCCCGGCGCGTCGGCGTCCCCGCCTACGTGCTGGCCGATTCCAGCAAGTGGTTGCCGGCTGCCCTGGCCCGTCATTGGCGAGTGCGCGACGAGCCCGCCGACGAGATCGTCCATCCCCGCCTCCCGAACGTGCACGTGCACAACTGGTATTTCGGGACGTCGGGGCTCGGCCTGGTGAGCGGCGTGGTGTGGGAGGGCGGCGTGGCTCGCCCTGGCGAGATCCGCCGGCGGATCTCCCGCCTGCCGGTGTCGCGGCCGCTGGTGAATCTTCTGGAGAAGGGGCGCTCGGGGATGTCCTTCTCCCGTGCGCGGGGTCCGATCCGCGGTCGGGGCCCCGGTCGGTGCTGCTGAGCGGCACTGGGGGGAGTTCTCGGGCTCAGGACTTCGGGTCCATTCCCGGGAGCGCCGCCAGGGCGGTGCCCAGCTCAGCGAGGAGAGAGTCGCGGGCCTCGAGGAAGGCCGGACGGGCGGAGGGGGAGATGGGCTTGCCCGGCAGGAAGGTCTCTTTGAGCGGATTGACGAAGCGCCCGTCCTTGATGACGCGATAGTCCAGGTGGGGACCGGTGGAGAGGCCGGTCGTCCCGACGTAGCCGATCACCTGGCGCTGCTTGATCGCGGTGCCCCTGTGGATGCCCTTGCCGAATCGGGAAAGGTGGTTGTACATCGTCTTGAAGTTTGCCCGGTGGCGCACGGTCACGGTGTATCCATTCCCGCCGGCCCACCCCGCGAACTCCACCCTGCCGTCCGCCACGGCCCAGATGGGGGTTCCCGCGGGTGCGGCATAATCCACGGCCAGGTGGGGCCGCACGCCCCCCAGGATCGGGTGGCGACGCGCGCGGGTGAAGGTCGAGCTGATCCGGGTGAACTCCAGGGGCGACTTCAGGAAGGCGCGCCGCAGCGATTCCCCTGCCGGGGTGTAGTATCCCCCACCCTCCCTGTCCTTGAAGTAGATCCCCGCGTGAACCTTCCGCTCACTTTCGTACTCGGCCACGAGGATCCGGTCGTACTTCACGAACTGGTCGCCCGCGTAGACCTTTTCCACCAGCATGCGGAAGCGATCACCCGGTTGCGAGTCGGAGGTGAAGTCGAAGTCCCAGGCGAAGATCCCGGCGAAGTCCAGGACGAGCTGCGCTTGCTCGCCCAGGGCCTCCATGCTCTCGAAGAGACTTCCCGCGACCATGCCGGCGACCAGAAGGACCTTTCGCTCCCCGGGCACGTCGCGCCATGCCTCGACGATATCTACGGGGCTCTGCCGGTATACGATCCGCGTCAGGGCGCCCGCCGTGTCCTGGTGGAATTCCAGTGTGCCGCTAGGCTGGAGTCGCCGAAAGTCCACGTGGGGACGGAAGGCTTGCACGATGCCCAGGGCGAGGTCCCGCTGGATTCCCTGGCCGAGCAAGGCATCCAGGAACGTGCGTCCCTTGCCCAGGAGGCTGGAGATTGGCGGGGGAGGAGCGGTGACGGAAGGGGCCCGGGGAAACCAGCCCCGCTGCTTGATCAGAGCGAAGCTCAGAAGAATCATCGCCAGAGCGATGACCCCCACCGTCGGGCGGGCGCGCATCCAACCCGTTCGTGGGCCCTGTTCGGCTCTGGCGTCGGGGGCCTGCTGCGGGACCATCCGACCTCACCAGTGAAGACGGATCAGAGACCGCAACCCGTGGCAACAATTCCCTTGACAGGCGGAGTGGATCAGGAATATAGGCGGCCGGGTAAAGAGCGAATCACCAAGTCGAGGCAGGAGATTGGGGGCCGGTCCAACGGATTCCTGGCACGCGGGAGGGGATGGTCTTCGGCGGGACGGCTGAGCAGGCCCTGCCGAACGGGAAAGGAGGTTGGAATGATGGGCGCCCTGGAACTCTTCGACGTCGCTGGCAAGGTCACTGTCGTGACGGGCGGGTCTGGAGGGATCGGTTTCGCCATCAGCGGGGGCCTCGCCTCGGCGGGGGCGACGGTGGTAATCGCCGACATCCTGGGCGACCAGGCCCGGCAGGCCGCAGAAACGGTCCGGGCAAGGGGAGGAAAGGCTTCGGCCGTCCCCGTGGACGTGACAAAGCGGGAGTCGGTCCAGCAGATGGTCTCGGCCGCCCTCGCGGAGTTCGGGAAGATCGACGTCCTGGTCAACTGCGCGGGAATCCTGCACAGGCGTCCTATCGAGGAGGTTCCCGACGAGGAATGGGACGCCATGATGAACGTCAACTTGCGCGGCATCTTCCTGTGCTGCCAGCTCGTCGGGCGCGAGATGATCGGGCGGCGACAGGGGAAGATCGTCAACATCTCCTCCAACATCGTGCAGCCCCTCCAGCCCCACCGGGGTGTATACGCCGTCACCAAGGCGGGGGTGTCCCAGCTCACGCGGGTATTCGCTCTCGAGTGGGCGCGCTACCACGTCAACGTGAACGCCATCGCCCCCGCCCCCACGCTGACGGACCTCAACCGGAAATACTTTGAGGAACATCCGGAGGATCTCAGGCTCCGCATAGAGTCCATCCCCCTGGGGCGGATGGGCGACCCCCAGGACTACGTGGGGCCGGCGGTGTTCCTCGCTTCCCGGGCGTCGGATTTCATCACGGGCCAGACCTACTTCGTGGACGGAGGATCCAACCTGATCTGAGGTGGGTCGGGCCGGCCTCTCCGGCGGGGCGGAGCCCGATGCAGAAAGGAGAAAGAGCCGTGATGGGGCAGGTGTGTCGGCGGCTCTTGATCCTGGGGGCGACGCTGGGGTGGGTTCTCGGCCTGGTGGTGGTCTACAACCTGGTCATCGGGCTCCTCACGCCGCCGGTGGGCCTGGTCCTCTTCGTCACGAGCAAGATCGCGGAGATCTCTTCTTCGTCCCCCTGCTCGCCGCGCTGTTCATGATCAGCTACATGCCGTTCCTGGTGACCTTCCTGCCGAACCTCCGTTCCAGCCTTCTCGCCTTCCAGCGGTTCGCGTCAGTCCCTAACGCGGACGACGATCTCCACCTCGACCGGGATGTCCAAAGGCAACTGGTTGGTGCCGATAGCCGACCGCGCGTGCTGGCCCCGGTCGCCATACAGCTTGATGAGCAATTCCGAGGCCCCGTTCATGACCCAGGGCTGCCGCGTGAAGCCGTCTACCGAGGCGACGAAGCCCAGGAGCTTCACCACCTGCTCGACCTTGTCCAGGTCGCCGATCACGCTCTTCACGCAGGCCAGGCAATTGACGACGCAGAGTTGGGCGGCCTTGTACCCCTGCTCCTCAGTCAGCTCGCGGCCGAGCTTGCCGGTGAACATCGGCTTGCCATCCACCGTGGGACCCTGGCCCGCCGTGAAGACGAGATTGCCACTCCGCACCGCGGGCACGTAGGCCGCCAGCGGCTTGGGCGTGGGGAGGGTGAATCCCATTTTCTCGAGTTCCTGTTCGATCCGCATCGGCCCTCCTTTATGGACGAACCTTTCACCGGCAAGTGGTCATGACGGTCTACGGTCACCACGACACATGAAAACGCTGCACGTGCTCGCCAGGTGGACGTTCCGCCGGCCTCGCCTCCGAGACCGCCCCTCCGCGCGCCGGGCCTCGTCGATGCCGGGCCAGCCTTGCTCCGGCGGCACGGCCCACAGAACGGGCGTGCCGCGCCGGGGACAGGCTGTTCGGTATCGCTCTGGGATGCTATGCTCCCCGGCGACCGAACCCGGCTGCCCCCGCGGGCCCGGCGGCTCGGGGCGCCCCCGGAGGCTCCGCGGTCTAGAGCCTGAGACCCCGGACGGCTTTCGCGCGCATTTTCTTCGCAGACGCCAAGACCGAAGGGGATTACGAGCAGCGGCACTTTATCATAAAGGCGTCGGCGAATCCAAGCGGGGGGTTCTCTGTGTTTTACGGCAGGGCGATCGCGTGGAGCAACATGAAGGGCGTGGGGCTGATGGGGCTGCCGGGCTGCACCGTGATGAAGTCCTCGTTGTCCCAGGGTCCGCCGACGAGCCGACGAACGTAGCCGAGAGACCCGGGGATCTCCGCGTAGGACAGGCCGAAGGTCTGGGCCATCTCGGCCGCGTGGGCCCGGGCTGCCTGCATGTTTCCGGCGCCATGGTTGATCACCGCCACGCGCTTGTAGTTCTTCAGCAGCTCCTGGGCGATGTAGCGGGCGTCCTCCTCCCCGTACTTGGGCAGGTATTCGTTCTTGTACGTGCTGAGCGATGTGGTCCCATACAGGGCCCAGCCCGGCGTGATGTAGTAGGTGCCCGGGCAGGCCGCGACCTCTTCCTCGTATCGCTCGCGGGACCCGAGGAGGAGGGCGATGCAGTCGTGGACCCGGGGCATGATGAGCGAGGCCGTCCGCGACGCGATCCCCACGACCCCGTTGCTGCACAGCCCGTAGCCGAGCAGGATGGTCTCGACCTCGGGGCCTACGCGGTCCAGGACCTCCTGGATGGCGGCCGGCATCTTGCCCGGGGTCCGGTGCAGCCCCTGGGGCAGGTAGGTGCGGACGAGATCGGGCGGCGAGACCGCCTCGAACTCATCCCTGAACACTTCACACGCAATCAGGTAGCGCTTCGCCGTCTTTCTCGGCGCTCGGCGCTCGGCTCTCGGCTCTCCGATGGCTAGTACCTCCCGAACTCCCGCGCCGCCTCGAACATGGCCAGGATGTTATCCACTGGGACTTCGGCCTGGATGTTGTGGACCGCACCAAGGACGTAGCCCCCACCGGGTCCCAGATCGGCAATCCGCCTTCGGACCTCTTCCCTGACCTCTTGCGGCGTTCCCAAGGGCAGGACACGTTGGGTATCCACGCCACCCCAGAAGGTGATGTCGCGGCCGAACTCCCGCTTGAGCTTTGCGCTCTCCATGTCCTTGGCCGAAACCTGAATGGGGTGGAGGGCATCCAAGCCCACCTCGATGAAGTCCGGGATGAAGGCCGCGACCGAGCCGCAACTGTGGAGGAGCACAGGCTTCCCGAAGCGCTTGATCGTCTGGACCATCCGGGCGTGGTAGGGCTTGATGAGCCGGCGATAGAGTGAGGGGTTCATCACGGGTCCCCGCTGGGTCCCGAGATCGTCGCCGAACATGGCGAGATCCACCAGGTCCCCCACCTCCTGAAGGGCCCGCTCGGTCATGCAAACCCAGAAATCCGCGTAGCGCTCCATGAAGGCCTGGACAAAATCCGGCGCGACGATGAGATCCTCCAGGGAGGCGGCATACCCACGCATGAACTGGATCTGGTGGACGAGGCCCACCCCCAAGACGAGAATAATGGCGGCATCGGTTCGGGCCCGATGCGTTTGGGCCTGGCTGCGCAGCGTGCGGAAGCGCCCCGGATCCAGCGGATCGGGCCACGTGAACTTCTGTATCAGATCTGGATCCGGTTCGAGCCCATAAAAGGGTCCGTCATAATTGATGAAGTGCTGGCCATCGCCCAGGTGCTTCCAGATGATGCCCCACTCGTCGGTGAGGGAGCCGTCCGGCAGCTCCCGCTCGGGATTCAGGTCGGGGTTGTCCAAGATCACGGCGCGGCAATCCACATCCAGATAGCTCTGCAGGCGCTCGTCCGGGAGCACGCTGTTGGATCGGCGGGAGAGATAGGCGACGGGAGGGGCCTCACCAAAGCCAAGACGGGCCATCAGGCGACGATACGCGTGGATGTTGATGGTGCTGGCCAACGACCCACCCAGGTCCAGCGGAACCCGATCCGGCTGCTCCCGCTTGAGGGCGGTCAGCACGCGCTCCCGATGCGTCACGGCTGAACCTCCTGGGCTGTCTCCACAAAGGCGTTCGGCTGTCCGGGCGTTCGAGAGTTCGGCGGTTGATCCGGATCCGGCGAATACCCGAAACCGCCAGAGGCGGCAATCGTCGGACCGCCGAATGTGGTGGGCCTCTCTGGGTCCTCTGGATCCCCGGGGATTCCGTGTCTCAGGCGAGCCGCAGGAGGGCCTTGGCCTTCTCGACGGCCGTGACCGCGCTCTCGCCGTAGCCGTCGGCGCCGATCTCGCTGGCGAACGTCTGGGTGACAGGCGCTCCGCCGACCATGACCTTCACCTTGTCCCGGAGCTGGGCCCGGACCAGCGCCTGGATGACATCGCGCATGTTCAGCATGGTCGTGGTGAGCAGGGTGGAGATCCCGACGATCTGGGCGCCGCTGTCCTTGACCGCCTGCACGAACTTCTCCGGGGCCACGTCGGTCCCCAGGTCCACCACCTCGAAGCCGGCCCCTTCCCACATCATGCAGACCAGGTTCTTGCCGATGTCGTGTAGATCCCCTTTGACGGTGCCGGCCACCGCCACGCCCACCGGCTTGGCCCCGGTCTGGGCGAGCAGCGGCTTCAACATGGCCAGTGACTTCTTCATGGCCCGCGCCGCCACCAGGACCTCCGGGACGTAGACCTCGTTGCATCGGAACTTCTCGCCGACGACTTCCATGCCTGGCACCAGGGCCTCGTTCAGGATCGTCTGCGGCGGATACCCGGCCTTGATCGCCACCTCGGTCAGGACGGTACAGCCCTTCAGGTCGCCGTTGATCACCGCTTCTTTCAGTGCGTTCAGGTCCATGGCAGCCCCCTTCACAGAATCCGTGGCAGAATCGCCCCTTTGGATTGACGCATCAATATGCCCCATGGGTCGGGGATAGACCAGTCCGAATCATCAAATGACTGCCCGGCCGGACGTCTGGGGGAACACGCCGGTATGGAAGAACCGGCCCGCGAAAACCACAGGCTCAGGCAGTCCGGGTGCCGATCCACTCCCGGAAAAAAGGGTCGGCGATTCGATGCTCACCGTTGACCTTGAGGACAACCTGCTCCTTGAGGAGTTGGCGCAGCGAGGTCTGCACCGAGGAGTGGGAGCCCAGGCGATGGGCCACTAGGAATTCGCTGGCGAACACGTTCCGGCCGCCGCCCCTGGCGATGGCCTGGAAGACCTGGCGCTGGTGCAGGGAGAGCTGGTCCCAGATGGTGCTGAAGTACGGCGCCTCCTGATCCACGATGCCCGCAATGGCCTTCCCGATGTCTCCCTCTGTGATCCGATCCACCCTGCCTGCACACAGTGCCCACAACTGGTGGCAAAGACGCTGGACGTTGTACGGGACGTCGTCAGCCGCGGCGAGGACGGCGTCCAAGACCTCGGCCGAGACGCGAAGGCGACCGCGCCGAAACCGCTCCTCCAAGAATGGGGCAAACTCCTCCTGAGGGATGGGACCGAGCGACATGAGCCGGCCGAACTTGTAGAACGGACTCCGCTCGCGGGTTGCCATGTCCTGGAGCGCGCTCTGTCTGGAGCCGGCGAAGAGATAGCTCACGCGACGATGCTGCTGGAAATGCGACCGCATGGCCTTCTCCAGACCGGCCCCAGGGAACCGCTGCATTTCCTGGAACTCGTCGAAGGCGAGGACCAGGCGGCGCTTCCGCTTCACGGCCAGTCGCTCCGGGAGGGCCAGGACCTCTTCCTGGAGGGCAAGGGCGCTCCGCGGTGAACTGCCGATGTCGAGGGACAGGGTGGCCCGACCGGTAGAATCCGTCCCCACCTGGGGGCGCAGCCGTCCCAAAAGATCCATGGCCAGGCGCAGCAATTTCTCCGGCTGGGACTCGGCCGCCCGGAGCACCGTCTGGGCCATCAGCTCCAGCAACTGGACCGGCGTGGTCGTCCGGAACGTGTCCAGGTAGGCCACGAGGATTCCGCGGGACCGCAGCCGATCCAGGAGTGTGAGAATGAGGGAGGTCTTGCCGTACCGGCGGGGCGAAAGGAGGAACAGGTGCTGTCCGTCGCTAAGTTCGCGGGTCAACTCCGCCAACTCCCGGCGGCGATCGGCGAAGTCACTGCCGGTGACGACGGAACCGAACTTGAAGGGGTTGTCCATGTGAGCCTCCGAGTTATGCCGTTCTAAATTATGCATAAATGCATAATGCTGTTGTGCATAATCTAGCCGCGGTCGCTCGCCTTGTCAAGCGGGGGACGAGGCGAGCCGACCCCCGCTGTTGTGCCACCTGGCATCCTTACCAAACGGCGTGACAGGTCTCGGAGGCGGATCTGAGGCTGGTTCGCTTGTCTCTTGCCTGGGTTCCTGATATATGAAATTTCAACATGTACGTGCCCTCGATTGTCGGAGCGGCCTGCCCACGCGGGCTCTCTTGAGGAGGGAGAAGTCATGGGCCTGACGCCAATTCCTGGTCGGGGGATCGGCGTTCTTTCTTAGTCGATCCAATCGGGTGAGCGGTCCGGTTCGGGTTGGCAACGGGGAGGAGCCTGATGCCGACGAAGGGGCGGAAGACGACGAAGGCAGGAAAGAAGAAGGCGAGAAGGGGACCTGCCATGCTCCAGATCATGCGAGGGAATCTCCTGACGGCCGATGCAGAGGCTTTGGTCAACACGGTCAACTGCGTCGGATACATGGGCAAGGGGATCGCACTGCAATTCAAGAGGGCGTTCCCCGAGAACTTTACGGCGTATCAGAAGGCCTGTCGGGCGGGCTTCGTACAGCCGGGGAAGATGCTTACCTTTGAGACCAGTTCGATGCTCAGGCCGCGCTACATCATCAATTTTCCGACGAAGCGCCATTGGCGGGGGAAGTCGAGATACGAAGATATCGAAGCGGGCCTGCACTCCCTCGTGTCGGAGGTCAAGCGGCTTGGAATCCGCTCGATCGCAGTGCCACCCCTGGGCTGCGGATTAGGTGGGCTGGATTGGAAGAAAGTGCGGCCGATGATCGAGGCGGCGTTCGCCGGAGCGCCGGATGTCCGCGTGATGCTTTTCGATCCGGCGGGGGCGCCGGAGGCCAGCTTGCCGATCCATGATGGGTAATGCCTGCCTAACCTCCACCCCTCATCCCCAGGTTTCATCCTGAAGACCCAATCGGCCAGCATCTCTCCTGTGAGGAGCAGCCTGTCCTTGCGTGAGAGTCGTCCCAGAGCGAGCGGAGCGCTTCCATCACGCGCGATACGGGGAGTTCCGCCAGGCCTCGCGGGTCGCGCAGCAGGATGCACCGATCGCCGCGGGGCCGCCACACGGTCTCCGCCGAATCCCCCCACAGGATCACGCCCGGCAGCCCCAGGGCGGCGGCCAGGTGAGAGATGCCGGAGTCGTGACCGGCGAAGGCCGCGCACCCGCTGAGATGCCGCGCCAGATCAGTCAAGGGCAAGCCCTGGGCGACCCGAAGGCGCGAGGACCGGCGACCGGTCGCCAGGCGGTCTAGCCTTCCGCCCTCGGCTTCGCCACCGACCAGAAGCACGTGGAGCGCGGTCGTGTCCAAAAATTGGCGGATCAACCCGTCCCACCTCTCCTCCGGCCAGTTCTTCCGCTCGCTCCCGCTGCCGGGATGGAGAGCCACGCACGGGGCGGGCCTCGGGTTTGGCGCCCCGACTGGGGGGCATGATGCGCCGATGTGGAATCGCGGCACCGGGTCGGCCCCGACGATCCCTAGTTGCTCCAGCGGCTTCAGGTATACCTCCGTGGCGTGTGTTGGTACGGATTCATCCGGGCGATGGGGCCCGGCGATGAAGCGTGCGCGGGAGCATCGGCCCAGGTTCTCGCGAAAGACTGCCTCGGGGTCGAAGAGATAGGAGACCACCAGGTCGAAACGGGCGAAGAAGGACGCGAACTCCGGGTCGAGGTCCCCCTCATGGATAAAGAAACCCGCCAGCCTCCGGTCCTCGACGGAGCGCACTTCGTCCGCCAGCCCGCCCACCTGAGCCAAGGTGGCGATGGGCAGGCGTCCGAGAATGGTGAGGCGCCCCCCCGGCGAGAACCGCCCCAGGGCGGCTAGGACCGGCAGGGTGAGGATGAAATCACCGATGGCCCCGCCCCGGATGATCAGGATGTGACTGGGCGACGCGACCGGCGATATCGGCATCCAGGCCGGGTCGGGGGAAGGATCGGCCAACCGTGCCGGAGCCGTCATGCTTTTGTGGCTGCGCTGGAGGGAAACCCGATGCCGGTGCCGCCGAGGCCGCAGTAGCCCCAGGGGTTCTTCGCCAGGTACTGCTGGTGATACTCCTCGGCGTAGTAGAACTCCGGTGCCTCGCGGAACTCGGTGGTGATGGGGCCGTGGCCGGCCCGGCTGAGCGCCTGCTGGTAGAGGTCCCGCGAGGCCTCGGCTGCCGTGCGCTGCGCCTCCCCGTACCAGTAGATGGCCGACCGGTACTGGGTGCCAGCGTCGTTGCCCTGCCGCATGCCCTGCGTCGGGTCGTGGCTTTCCCAGAAGGCGCGGACAAGCGCCTCATAGGAGATCGCGCCCGGGTCGAAGGTTACGCGCACGACCTCGGCGTGGCCGGTCATGCCGCTGCAGACCTCTTCATAGGTGGGGTTCAGCGTGAACCCTCCCGCGTATCCGACCGACGTCGAGTATACGCCTCGCCGCTGCCAGAAGATCCGCTCCGCCCCCCAGAAACAGCCCATCCCGAACAGGGCCAGCTCGGTGCCGGCCGGGAACGGCTGCTCCAGCCGGTTCCCGTTCACGAAGTGTGTGGCGGGGACGACCATGCGCTCCTGGCGGCCCGGGAGCGCCTGGTCCTTGGACGGCATCCTTGCCTTGCCGGTGAAAAGCCACATGGTGCAGCGCCTCCTCGCTGGAGCGAGCAAGATGCTCGCGTTTCCGGCCGATTATAGGGGTGGAGGGATGGCGCAGCAAGAGTGCAATGGGACGAGCGGGAGCGGGAGGTGGCCGCGAGCGGCCGGGGCCCGCTGGGTGGTGCCCGGACGCTCGCGGCCGGATACGGTCGGCCTCAGACGTGCAACGCCTCGTGCACCTTGCCGACCATCTGGGCGCCGGGGTTGACGAGGGTCTTGTCGCCCTCGTCCTTCCACTTGGAGGGACAGACCTCGTTGGTCTTGCGGGTCATGTAGATGTTGGCCTTGAACTTTCGCAGCAGCTCGTCGATGTTGCGGCCGAGGTTGTAGAAATTGATTTCGGAATTCACCAGCACGCCCTCGGGGTTGATGATGAACGTGCCGCGGAGCGCGAGGCCGGTGTTCTCGTCGTAGACACCGAACATGCGCGAAATCTTCCCGGTGGGGTCGGCGGCCATGGAGTACTTCACATTGGCCAGCTCTTTTTCGGCCCTTTGCCAGGCCAGGTGCACGAATTGCGTATCAGTGCTCACCGTGATGACGTCGCAGCCCATCCGCACGAACCGCTCGTGCTGCTCTGCCAGAGCAGCGAACTCGGTCGCTCAGACGAAGGTGAAGTCGGCGGGATAGAAGAAGAGGATCGTCCATCGCTTCCGGCTGAGCTGTTCCTGCAAGCTGAATTTCCCGAAATCCCCTTTGGTGGGTTCGTACGTGGTCAGTTCGACATCGGGCACTTTCTGGCCGAGCATCAGCCCATGCATCGCCTCTGACATGATGGCTGCCCTCCTTACTAACTAGTTCAGAATATAGGCTACACTGGGCGCGGCGAAGAAGGATCGTACAAGATGCGGATCGGCTTTGATCGCTGCGAGATCGGCTTCCACGCGCAGTCGCAAGGACTCGTCCTGGTACAGGGGGCGCTTGGTCACCCCCTGCTGCCGCAGGTGGTTCCAGACGAACTCGTCGGGATTGAGGTCGGGGGCATAGCCCGGCAGGAAGTGGAGCTCGAGCCGGCCGCGCTGCGCCTGGACGAACTCGGCGATCAGGTGGGCCCGGTGCGCCGGATGGCCGTCGACCACGAGGAAGACCGGCTGCCGGCGCCCTCGAAGGAACGCCTGGAGGAACGTCCGAAAGGTGGTCGCGTTCAGCCGGCCGGTGAACACCTTGTACCAGAAAGCCCCGAGCGGGCTCACGGCGGAGATCGCATTCACCGCTTGCCGCTGGCCGCTGGTCGGGACGACGGGCGTCTGCCCGCGCGGCGCCCAGGTCCGCCCCAGCGGGGCATCCGACCGGACCCCGGCCTCGTCGAGGAAGAAGATCGCCGCCCCGCGCTGCTGGGCCCGGCGGCGGAGCACTGGGTACGTCTCCTGCTCCCAGCGGGCCACGGCCGCGGGGTCCCGCTCGTAGGCCCGCCGCAGCGGCTTCTGCGGCGTAATACCGAGCTCGGCCAGGAGCCGCCCCACGGCGGTCACCCCGAGCGTCACCCCGAACCGCTCTTGGACGAGGGTCGCGACGAGCAGCCGGGTCCACAGGCCGAAGTCGAAGCCGTACTGCCGGGGATCCTTGCCGTTGAGCCAGCGGAAGACCTGAACTTTCTGCTTGGGCGTGAGGCGCGGCGGCCGCCCGGTGGGCTTCACCGAGAGCAGCACATCTCCGCCGCGCTCCCGCAACTTCCGCTGCCACTTGTAGACGGTGGTGCGGCAGAGGCCGTAGCTCTGCATGACCGCGGTGACTGCCTCGCCACCGGCAATGCGCTGCAGCGCCAGGGCGCGGATTGCATCCAGGGCTTTCCGATGGAGCTGCCGGCCGTCGGTTTTCATGCAGAGATAGTAACATATTCCACTAGGAATGTGTAGCCATTATTACGGACTAATTAGTATGTGAGCGGGTTACGTATCCACGGGTCTCCCGGGATGTGGTCCCCCCCTATGAATTCAGAGCCGATAAGGCCCCGGAAGGTCCTCTTAACTATACCGGAAGCCCGGCACAAGCGCCAGGACAAGCGTGCGCAGCCGGGGCCGGGTTGGAAGGTTTGCTTGGCGGTCTCAAGGCAGGGCGTCGGCCAGGATCTCGACCAAGTGGCGCGCCCGCCGCCCGGTGCCGTGAGGGATCTGCTGGCGGCACGAGACCCCGGTGGCAACGATCTCCCACTCCGGCCCCTTGGCCTTGACGGCGGGAAACAGCCGGCGGTCGCCGATGGCGAGGGATAAGTCGTAGTGCTCTTTCTCGTAGCCGAAGGATCCGGCCATGCCACAGCAGCCGGAGTCCACCTCCTCGACCTTCGCCCCCGGCAGGAGGCGAAGCACTTCGAGGCTGGGGCCGGAACCGATCAGGGCCTTGTGGTGGCAGTGGCCGTGGAGGAGGAAGGACCTGGCGCCGTTTCCGAATGGCAGGTTGAGCGCGCCCTGCTGGTGCAGGTGGAGCAGGAACTCCTCGATCATGAATGTGCCCTGGGCCAGCGCCGCGGCGCGGGGATCGTCCAGCAGGTCGGGATACTCGTCGCGGAAGATCAGGATGCAACTGGGCTCGCAGCCCACGATGGGGATCCCCTTGGCCGCGTACCCCGAGAGCCGGTCCACGTTGTAGGCGGCGCTCTCTTTGGCCTCTCGCAGGAGCCCCTTGGAGATCATGGGCCGGCCGCAGCATTTCTTCTCGGCCAGGATCACTTCGAAGCCGGCCGCTTCCAGCACCTTGACCGCCGCCTTGCCGATGTCGGGGTAATTGTAGGTCATGTAGCAGTCATTGAAGAGGAGGACGGCCCCCTGGCGCGACGCGGATCGCCCGCCGTTTCGCGCCATGAACCAGCGGTCGAAGGTCTGGGAGGCGAAAGGCGGGAGCCGGCGGTTCCCATGAATCCCCAGGGCGCGATCGAAGAACCAGCGGGCCGGGGGGCTTTGCGCCACCCAGTTGGACAGCGGCGCGAAGGCGCAGCCCAGCCGGTTCAGCCTCTCGATGCGCGCGAAGAGCCGAGCCCGGAGCGGCGTGCCGTGCCGAGCATAGTAGAGGGCCAGGAACTCGGACTTGAGCTTGGCCATGTCCACGTTGGACGGGCACTCGGCCTTGCAGCCCTTGCACTCCAGGCACAGGTCCAACACGTCGTACATCTGCGGGCTCACCAGGGCGTCCTCCGGCAGATGGCCGTTGATGACCGCCCGGAGGGCGTTGGCCCGGCCCCGGGTGGAGTGGCCTTCCTCGTGGGTGGCCATGTAGGAGGGGCACATAGTCCCCTCCAGCTTCTTCCGGCACACGGCGGCGCCGTTGCACATCTCGATGGCCCGGTCGAAGCCGCCCTCCCGGGCGTATCGGAAGAACGTCTTGACCTGCCGGGCCCGGTACTTCCCCCCGAAGCGCAGGTTCTCGGTCATGGGGGGCGCGTCCACGATCTTTCCGGGGTTCATGATGCCCTTGGGATCGGCGGTCGCCTTCAATTCCTTGAAGGCCCGGTACAGGGTCGGGCCGAAGAACTTCTCGTTGAAGCACGAGCGGGCCAGTCCATCGCCGTGCTCCGCGCTGTTGGAGCCGCCGTACTCCATCACCAGGTCGCAGACCTGGGTGGCGATGGAGCGCAACCGCTCCACGTCCGGCTCTTGCTTGAGGTCGATGAGGGGACGGATGTGCAGGCAGCCGACAGAGGCGTGGGCGTAGTAGGCGGCCTCGGTGCCGTGCGAGCGGATCATGTCGTCCAGGCGGCGGATGTAGTCGGCCAGCCGCTCCGGAGGGACGGCGGTATCCTCGATCCCGGCGATGGGCTTTTTGTCCCCCGGCATTCCCAAGAGGAGGCCCAGTCCCCGCCTTGCGGACCTTCCAGATCTTCTGCTGCTCCTCCGGCGTCACGGCCCGCGTGAACGCGATGCCGATGCGAAGCCGCGTGAGGTGCGCCTCCAGCCGATCCAGCTTGGCGGTGAGTTCCTCCCGCGAGGTCCCGTAGTATTCGACGAGCAGGAGCGCCCCCGGATCCCCCTGGACGAAGGTCATCTGCCGGGCATATTCCAGGGACGCCCGGGTGAGGTTCATGATGTACCTGTCCACCAGCTCGACCGCAGAGGCGCCGGTGGAGACGATCTCCATGGTGGATTCCAGGGCCTCGAACATGTCCCGGAAATGGACCACCATCAGGGCGGTTTCAACTGGCTTGGGCCGGGGCTCGAGATTGATCTTGGCCTCCAGCGTTGTGGCCAGCGTGCCCTCGGAGCCCACTAGAATCCGCGACAGGTTGAAGGGCGTGCCGTTCACGAACTCGTCCAGGCTGTAGCCGCCCACCCGGCGCATGATCTTGGGATAGCGCGTGAGGATCTCGTTGCGATGGGTCGTGGTGAGCCGCTGCACCGCGCGGTAGATGTCTCCTTCGAGACCGGGCAATCGGAGCTTCGCCTGGAGGTCGTCGTCGGTCAGGGCGCGGGCCGCAATGGTCTGGGCGTCGGAGAGGACGACCCTCATCTCCTGGACGTGCTCCATGGTCCGCCCGTAGATCAGAGACCGCGCCCCCGAGGAGTTGTTCCCCATCATGCCCCCGATGGTGGCCCGGTTGCTGGGGGAGACGTCGGGGGCGAACCACAGGCCGTGGGGGCGGAGCTGGGCGTTCAGCTCGTCCAGGACGACGCCGGGTTGGATGCGCGCCCAGCGCTCCTCCACGTTGACCTCGAGGACCTGGTTGAGGTGTTTGGACATGTCCAGGTGGATGGCCCGTCCGACGGCCTGGCCGGCCAGGGCGGTGCCGCCTCCGCGCGGGAGGACGGGTACACCGTAGCGACCGCAGATCTCGACGGTGGCGATGGCGTCCTCGGGCGTCCGGGGGATGACGACGCCCAGGGGCTCGATCTCGTAGATGCTGGCGTCGGTGCTGTACAGCACCTTGGTCATGGGATCGAACCGGGCCTCGCCTGCGATCCGCTTCCGCAGGTCGTGAATCACGTCATCCATGACAGTCCTTGGATCCCCAGGCATCGGTCGCGTCTCCCGCGCTCGTCTTCCAGGCGGTCCCTGGATTCTGTTGGATTGGGGCTAGGTGCCGTTTTCGATCCCCGACCCCGACAGGCGATAGATGGCGTTGGTGCTGGCGATGACCATGCGCCCGCCGTCGTCGAACGTCAGGCCCACCAGGTTTTCACCCGCCACGGTCAGCGTGGCCCGCCCCTCGTCCCCGATCCGGAAGATGCCGCGCCCCCCCTGGTAGATCGCCACCACGAAGAGGTTCCCATCCCCGTCGAAGGCCAGGCCCTGGGGCCGCGCCAGATGCTCGAAGCAGCAGGACACCGCTCCCTGCGGACTGATCCGGAAGATCGGATCATCGTTCGACAGGGTGGGGGCCGTGACGTACAGATCACCATCCGGGCCGAAGGCCAGGTGGTAGGCGGCCACGCTGGCCGGGAGCCGGGCGAATCGGCGCCTGGCCCCCTGGGCGTCCACCGCGAAGATCCCGCCGGACCGGTCGCCGACGAACAGGGTCCCTTTCCGATCAAACACGATCCCGGTGGGGACGCCCATCCCGTCGAGAAAGATCTCGGCCTGTCCGGTGGGCGTGATCCTGCGGATGGTCCCGTCGTTTCGGCACGAGATGAAGAGCGTGCCGTCCGGGTCCAGCGCCAGGCCGGTGGGATTCATGAGGTCGCTCAAGAACGGCTCCGCCCCGCCATGCGGGGAGATCCGGAAGACGGAGACGCCTCCGGGGGCGGCCTGCCCCCGGCTGCCGCTGAAGGTGGAGAGGATGTATCCATCCGGGTCGACCACGGGATTCGCCACGGGGTGCAGTTGATCGGCGAGCTTTTCCGCGACCTCGAAGAACGGGCCCTCGACGATGACGTCGGGCCACACCACGCGGATGACCCCCGACGTTGCGCCCTCGGGGATGGGGGCGACAATTTTCCCGGGCGAGGCGATCAACGGCCGCGTCTCGCTCCCGTCGAAGCGGGGCGAGGGCAGCCCCACCTCGTCGCCGCACAGGCCCTCGCCGAATATCGTCACCCGCCCGCCCTCGACGCCGGCCAGCGGACGAACCCGGAAGATGCGGGGGGTTGTCACGCCGATCTCCTCTCGCAACGCTCAGGGGACAATGGGTTGAGCACGCATTCACAGATGGCGGGTTCTGACCTGCCCATCCGATCAGCCCGCCGGCATCTCCCGTAACTCCCGCGCCGCCTCCTCGGGCGGGACGGGGTTCACGTAGAATTCTTCCTCCCGATGCAGACGCGCCGTCTCCGCCTGCCGCGGCAGCACTTCGACGTGCCAGTGGAAGTCATCGGCCAGGCTGTCCCACCGGAGGCCCCAAACCGGGGACGACTTCTCGTTGGGCGAGGTGTGCAGGACCAGGCTGTAATCGGGGACCTTCCGCTCGACCCGCCGGACGACGTCCTTGAGCAGTGCGGCGAGCCCTGCTAGGTCGGGGTCGTCCAGATCCTCGAACCGGTGGCGATGGACCGCCGGGAAGATCCACACCTCGTAGGCAAAGCGCGGCGCGAAGGGGCAGAAGGCCACGAAGTCCGCCCCCTGCGCCACGAGACGCGTTCCCTGCGTGACCTCCTGGCGCAGGATATCGCAGTACAGGCACCGCTCCTTGAGATCGTAGTACCGCTTGCTCCAGCGAAGTTCGGCCTCGAGGCGGCGCGGGACGACTGGCGTGGCCACCAGGTGCGAGTGCGCGTGCTGGATGACCGAGCCCGCCTGGGCGCCCTGGTTCTTGAAAACCTGGACGTAGCGGAAGCGCACGTCGTTCTTCAGGTCCCGGATCCGCTGCCGGAACATCTGGAAGACCAGCGCGATGTCTTCGGCGGGGAGCTGCCCTGTGGTGGTAGCATGCTCCCGCGTCTCCACCACGACCTCGTGCGCTCCCACGTTTCGCATCCGATCGTAGAGCCCGTCGGCCTCGCGGTCCAGATCGCCCTCCACCTGGAAGACGGGCATCTTGTCGGAGAAGGCGCGCACGCGCCAGGCCCCGTCCTGGCCCGTGATCGCGGCGAGCGTCGGCGGTGTCTCCGCCTCGTGGCCCGGGCAGAACGGGCACCCGGCGGGCGCCTCCGTGCGGCCCCGATCGCCTCCCGCGTGGCCCACCAGTATCCAGGTGCGGGTGGTGGGATCCTGGCGCATCTCGATCATGGTGCACCTCCTCGGCCGTGTCTGCCGTTCAGCAGCCGGCGCAGGCGGGCCAGGTTGCGTCGATCGGCCGCGACGAAGTCATCGTCCTTGGGCGTCTCCAGGATCATGGGCACCCGGCGGAGGCGCGGGTCATTCAGGAGGCGGCGGAATGGAGCCAGCCCCAATCGCCCCTCGCCAATGTGCTCGTGGCGGTCCACCCGGCTGCCCAGGCCAGCCTTGGAATCGTTCAGGTGGATGGCCTGCAGGCGCCGGAGGCCCAGGCACGCGTCCAGGTCCTCCACGGTCTTCCGGTAGCCGTCCCGCGTGCGGATGTCGTAGCCGGCGGCGAAGACGTGGCAGGTGTCCAGGCAGACCCCGACGCGGTCGGCCTGGTCGACCCCGGCCAGGATCGCAGCCAACTGCTCGAAGCGATGCCCCAGGCTGCTTCCCTGACCGGCCGTGGTCTCCAAGAGGATCCGGACGCCTGCGCCGGGAAGGGCGGCGAGCAGTGCGTTCAAGGCCTCCGTCACACGCCGCAACCCCTCCGCCTCGCCCGCCCCGGCGTGCGAGCCGGGGTGGGTGACGAGATACGGAATGCCCAACCGCTCGGCGCGTTCCAGTTCCACCCGGAAGGCCGCCACCGACTTCTTCCACACCGCCCTGCGCGGCGCGGCAAGGTTGACCAGATAACAATCGTGCGCGACCACCGGGCCGATCCCGGTCGCCGCAAGGTTCGCCTTGAAGGCCTCGACCTCTTGGTCGCTGATCCGCTTGGCGCGCCACTGCCTGTTGCTCTTGGTGAAGACCTGGATGGTGTCGCATCCCACCTGCTTGCCCCGGAGGGGCGCCCTGTCCAGGCCCCCGGCGATGGACATGTGGGAGCCGAGCCGGACGTCGCCGGAGAGGCGTGGCGCGGGGTCGGAAGGACGGGTGCTGAGGGACGCCATAGGTGTCAGCCCTACCCGGACAGGATGGGCCGATGGTAGCCGAAGCGCTCGGCCAGCAAGCGGCGGAAGCGTGGGAGGTAGATCAGGTCGAATGTCAGTTCCTTCCCCGGGAAGAGGCGCAGGGCCATACCACGAGTGGCGGCCACCATCTCCTGGGCCTGGGCGAGGGTCATGTGGGTCTGGCCGATCACGCTGAGGGCCAGGCCCACCGCGATGCGCAGTTGGCGCACCCGCCGGTCTTCCTCTTCCAGTTCTTCCCGTGTCGGCATGGCAATGTCTCCAGGGCAGAGGGACTATAACAGACCAAGGGCAGCTTTCAAAGGAAGACGGGGGATTGGTCTTGCCGTCCCCGGGCACACCCCATACAATCCCGAGAGAGCTGAGAGCCGGGAGGGGAAAACGGAGCGCCGAGGGCCGAGCGCCTAGCCTCGAGAACGGAAAGACGGAGACACGATGCAAGACCCAAAGGACGATGAGATCCCTCTCCTGACCAAAGAAGAGGCCATCGCCGAGGTCCGCCGATGGTTGGAGGAGGACAAGGTGGACCCGGAGAAGATCTTCGCCGCCTCCGGGGAGATGACGATCCGCTACAAGGACCTCATCCAGCATCTGGAGCAGGAGACGCCCGACGGCAAACTCCTGCTCTTCGCCATCTCTCGCGGCCGAGTCATGAAGAGGTCCCGGGACCAAGAAATGCAGGCCTTCCTCCAGATCATCGCCCCACCGCGCAGGCAGGAAAAGCCGACCGACCTATGATTGCCCCAACGGCGTGAGGAGTGACGGCAAGGGGGGACGCTTGCGCTTCCGCTCCCACCCCCCTATACTACGGGCGTCCCCCGCAGGAATGTCATGGCGACGACGCTCACCCTCAAGGATGTCCTGACCCGCCTCACGACAGAAGGCGAGCTGTACGAGAAGCTGCCCGACCGGCGCGTGCGCTGCGTGGCCTGCGGCCACCGCTGTCTGATCCCGGAAGGTCGGGACGGCATCTGCAAGGTTCGCTTCAACCAGAATGGCGTGCTCCGCGTGCCCGCCGGCTACGTCGCCACGTCCCTCCAGCTTGACCCGGTGGAGAAGAAGCCGTTCTTCCATGCCCTGCCGGGATCCACCGCTTTGTCCTTCGGGATGCTCGGCTGCGATTACCACTGCGGCTATTGCCAGAACTGGATCACCTCGCAGGCCATCCGTGACCCGAACGCCGTCGCCCGCCCCAACCTCGTGTCGGCCGAATCCATCGTGCACTGCGCCCTCGAGTACGACGCTCCCATCGTCACCAGCACCTACAACGAGCCGCTGATCACCAGCGAGTGGGCCGTGGCCGTGTTCAAGTTGGCGAAGGCACGCGGCCTCAAGACCGCCTACGTCAGCAACGGCAACGCGACGCCCGAAGTCCTGGACTACCTCCGCCCGTGGCTCGACCTGTACAAGGTGGACCTCAAAGGGTTCAACGACAAGAACTACCGGAAGCTGGGCGGGCAGCTCCAGACTGTCCTGGATACGATCACACTCCTGGTCCAGAAAGGCTTCTGGGTCGAGGTGGTGACGCTGGTCGTGCCGGGATTGAACGACAGCGACGAGGAGTTCCGGGACATCGCCCGCTTCCTGGCCGGGGTCTCGCGGGACATCCCGTGGCACGTGACCGCCTTTCACCCGGACTACAAGATGACGGACTGGGGGTGGACGCCGGCCAAGGCTCTCATGCGCGCGGCCGAGATCGGGCAGGCCGAAGGCCTCCACTTTGTGTACGCCGGCAACATCCCCGGGCGGACGGGCTCGCTGGAGAATACGTATTGCCCGACCTGCAAGGCCCTGCTGATCGAACGGATCGGCTTCCAGGTGCGGGCGAACCGCCTCGGTCCCGACGGCGCCTGCCCCGAATGCCGCCGCCGCATCGCGGGCGTCTGGTCCTGATCGGCAGCATCACCTCTCCTGCATGACGCCAGCCTGACCGGCCGACCTTTGGCGCGTCTTGCCTCTGAGAAAGACCCGAAAGCCAATATCCTGGATGGAGAGCCCCCATGCGGAAACTCGTCGAACTGAATCACGTCCTGGAAGACGAAATGCGGGCCTACCCCGGCTTGCCGAGGCCAAAGATCGGGGCCTTCCTCGACCACGAGGCGTCCCGGCCCCACTACGACGGCCAGGCGGAATTCTATCTCGGCCAGGTGGACATGGTGTGCAACCTCGGGACCTACTTGGACAGCCCGTATCATCGTCACCGCGACCGGTCCGATCTCAGCCAGATTCCACTGGAGAAAGTTGCGGGGGTGGCTGGGATCGTCCTGGATGCGGCTGGCGTCGCCCGATCGCTCCATCGCCGCCGATTGCAGTGCATCGGAGTTGCGTGGGCGGGCCGTCCTCATCCGGACCGGGTGGGACCGGCACTGGGGAACGGACGCCTACTGGGAGCCGGGGCCGTATCTCGCGTCTTCGTTCATCGACCTCTTGATCCGGGTGGGGGCGACGCTGGTGGGCGTGGATTTCTGGAATGTGGATGACACTGGGGATCCCAGCCGTCCGGCGCACACGCGGCTCTTGGCGGAAGGGATCCTGATCGTCGAGCACCTGTGCAATCTCTCGGCGCTGCCCCGGACCGGCTTCCGATTCTCGGCCGTTCCCCCCCGGATCGTGCGGGGCGCCTCCTTCCCCGTGCGGGCCTTTGCCGAGATCGACTAATGGGCTAGAATTCGCCGCGTTGCGCCTGGTATCACACGTCCAGGGATCGACACGCGGACGGCTCGCATCGAGGAGACGCCATGCCTATCACGCCGAAGATCCTGGCCTTCGCCGGCAGCACCCGCGCGGAATCCTACAACAAGCGTCTGGTGAAGATCGCCGCGGTCGGCGCCCGGGCGGCGGGCGCCGAGGTGGCCCTGATCGACCTGCGGGACTTCCCCTTGCCCCTCTTTGACGGGGACCTGGAGGCGCGCGAGGGTCTGCCGCCGAACGGGCGAAAGCTCAAGGATCTCTTCCTGGTCCACCACGGGTTGTTGATCGCCGCGCCGGAGTACAACAGCTCCATCACAGCTGTGCTGAAGAACACGATCGACTGGGTGTCACGCCCCGTGCCGGGCGAGGCGCCCCTGGGGTGCTTCGACGGGAAGGTCGCGGGTCTCATGAGCGCATCCCCCGGGGCGCTGGGAGGTCTGCGCGGCCTGGTGCACGTCCGCGCGATCCTGGGGAACATCAAGGTCCTCGTCCTGCCGGACCAGATCGCTGTTGCGAAAGCCAACGAGGCCTTCAACTCCGACGGGTCGCTCAAGGACCCGAAGCAGCAGGCATCGGTGGAGGGGCTGGGCGCGGAGCTGGCCAGGGTGATCGCGCGGCTTCGATTGTAGGCTCGGAGATCGGTTCAACCCGGGGAGGGGTCGGGGCTGAATTGTCTTAGCGGCGATTCCAATAAAACCGCCATGTCCCCTAACGCCCACTGACTGGGGGGAGGACGCAAGATGCTGAAGGAGTTCAAAGAGTTCGCGATGCGAGGGAACGTGCTGGACATGGCGGTGGGGATCATCATGGGCGCCGCCTTCGGGAAGATCGTAACCTCGTTCGTCGGCGATGTCTTGATGCCGCCCATGGGCCTCATCCTCGGGAAGGTAGATTTCTCCAATTTGTTCATCAATCTGTCGAGGAAATCCTACGCCTCACTGGCAGAGGCTAAAGCGGCTGGCGCAGCCACCCTCAATGTCGGCCTGTTCATCAATACGGTCATTGACTTCGTCCTGGTGGCATTTGCCATTTTCCTGCTGGTGAAGCAGGTCAACCGGCTGAAGCGTCAGTCGGAAGTGCCGGCTGTGCCGACGACCAGGGAATGTCTGTACTGCCTGTCGAGCATTCCGATTAAGCCGACGCGGTGCCCGCACTGCACGTCTGAGCTGAAAGCGGCATAGCGCGGAGGATCTGCCTTGCAGGTGTATCTGGTCCAGCACGGCGAGGCCAAGCCTGAGGCCGAAGATCCCGCTCGACCTCTCACCGATCGTGGGCGAGAGGAAGTCCAGCGGGTGGCCGAGCGCGCCGCGGCCCTGGGCATCCAGGTTGCGGAGATCCGGCATTCCGGGAAGCTCCGCGCGCGGCAGACGGCCGAGATCTTTGCCGCAGCCCTTTCCCCCTCGCGGGGTATGCGCGAGATGGAGGGACTGGGGCCGGCCGACGACCCGGGAAAGGCCAGGGCCGCGATCGAATTGGCCCGCGACCCCTTGATGCTGGTCGGCCATCTTCCCCATCTCAGCCGCTTGGCGTCATTGCTCCTTCTGGGAGATCCCGGGAGGGAGATCATCCGGTTCCGGAATGCGGCCATCATCTGCTTGGCCAACGTTCAGGACGACTGGCTGGTGCAGTGGATTCTCACTCCGGAGGTTGCCAGCGTGTAGGGTAGGGACGCCGGAAGGAAAGGCGAAAAAAGAGGGCACAGGCATGGCTTGCCTGTGCCCCTCGGTATTTGGTCCTCTGGGGGCGCTATTCGATCAGGGTCTGGCTCTGCTCGTGCATGTACAGTTGCAGATAGTACAGCCCGCCGGCATTCCTGCCGGAGGATCCGGAGCCCTTCCAGCCTCCGAACGGCTGGTAGCCCGGCCACGCCCCCGTCGTCGCCCCCTGGGGGCGGTTCGCATACGCCACCCCCACCTGGATCTTGTCGAAGAACCAGTCGGCCTCCTTCTTTGATCCGTAGAATCCGGCCGTGAGACCGTAGTCCACATCGTTGGTCCGCCGCATGGCCTCTTCGAGCGAATCCACCGCCGCAAGCATCACGATGGGTAGGAACATCTCGTGCTTCCACAGGCGATGGTCCGGCGGGGCCCCGTCCACCAGGGTGGGGGCGCAGAAGTAGCCGCGGGAAAGCTCACCCTCCGTCAACTGATTCCCGCCGGCGAGGATCGTGCCGGCCCGGCGCAACTCCTCGACGTACGATTTGAAATCGTCGTAGGCCTTCCGGTTGATGACGGGCCCCAGCCAGTTTTCCCGTTGCGTCGGGTCGCCGACGGCGATCTTGCCCATCAGGTCCAGGAGTTTCTGGACCAGCGACTCCTTGACGGGCTTCTCGACGAAGATCCGCGAGCAGGCCGAGCACTTCTGCCCTTGCAGTCCGTAGGCCGAGCGCAGAATGCCGGTAACTGCCCGGTCCAGGTCCGCCCGGCGCGAGACGACCGCCGCGTTCTTGCCCCCCATCTCGGCAATGCAGGGCCTGGGATACCGCCCGCCCGCGAAGGCCCGGTAGATGTGCATGCCCACGTCGTAGGAGCCGGTGAACGTGATCCCGTCCACCTGGGGACTTCCGATGAGCGCCTCGCCCAGGGTGCTGCCCGGCCCCGTGACGAAGTTGAAGACACCATCCGGCAATCCTGCGTCAATGAAACACTGAGCCAGAAGAGCCGGTGCCCACGGAGTGTCCGTGGCCGGCTTCAGGACCACGGTGTTCCCCGCCACCAGGGCGGCGCCCGTCGGGCCGCCCGACAGCGCCGCCGGGAAGTTGAAGGGAGAGATAAGGACCCACACGCCGTGGGGGCGAAGGACGCTCACGTTGGTGGCCTTGTACCCCTTGAGCGGATCGCGTCCCATGAGGCGGACGAACCCCCCGTTCCGCTCCATGGCCTCGCAGGAGTAGGCGATCAGGTCGGCCGCCTCCTGCACGTCCCCCAGGGCCTCCATCCGGTTTTTCCCCACCTCCAGGGCCAGGGCCGCCGAGATCTCGTAGACGCGCTTTTCGATGAGGGCGACGACCTTCCGGAGGAGGCGGACCCGCTCCTGCCACCGCATCCGGCTCCACGCGGGGAAGGCGGCCCGCGCGGCTGCGAGGGCATCCGTGGCATCCTGGGCTGCTCCCTTCGCGAACGCGCCGAGGATCCAGTTGGTGTTGATCGGGCTCCTATCCTCGAAGCGCTCGGCGGCGGCGCGCTCCTTGCCGCCGATCCACATGGGGTGCTCTCGGCCCAGGCTGCCCTTCACGCCGGCCAGGGCCTTCTCGAATTTCTCGTGCAAGTGCGGCGGCGGATCGAACATGGTCGCGTAGGTGAGGCGGAAGCTGCCGCCTGCTGCCGGCTTGGCCTTCGCCCGCGATGCAATCGCTGCAGGTCGAGTCTTGTGCGCGGAACGCTGCTTCACGGTTGGCTTGGCCATGGTCGTCACTCCCTTGTGAAGGACGGTCGCGATGCAAGCCCCCTTGGGTTCCCGGAATGCGGCAAGCCGGAAAAGGGAGGCTGAAGGAGCAGGCGGCTGAAGGATCGGCCTTCCCCCATCATCACCAGGCTATTCTGCCCCTATTCCTGGAAAACAGTCAAGAGGAAGGACCGGCTGCAATTCAAGATGTCCTGTTTGGCTAGTGGCCCGAGGGGTGGCCGGGCGGAAAGGGGCGATCGGGACGGAACGGCTCCAGGGAGATCGAGGGCTTTCCGTCGGCGATGAGCTCGGCGATCACCTTGCCCGTGATGGGGGCGAGCAGGATGCCGTTCCTGAAGTGGCCCGTGGCGATCACCAGACCCGGACGGCCGGGGACCCTTCCCAGGAGGGGCAGGCCATCTGGGGCCGCCGGCCGAAGACAGCCCCAACTGGCGGCCATCGCCGCCTCGTGCAGCGCGGGGACCAGCCTCGTGATCCCCTGGAGAAGGCCGGTCATTCCTTCGACGGTGACCCGCTTGTCGAAGCCGACGAACTCCACCGTGCTCCCGATGATGTGCTCGCCAGAGGGCCGCGGGACCGCATACGCCGCCGCGCCATACACCACATGGCGAAGGGCGGGCGGCTCCTGTCTGGCCACCACGATCTGTCCCTTGGCGGGGACGATGGGCAGGGGGATGCCGGCCGCCTTCTCGAACTGCTGCATCCAGGCGCCAGCGCACAGGATCACGGTGCCGGCCGGGACGGTCTCGTCTGTCGTCCGCACTCCCGTCACCCGCTCGCCCTCCCGCGCGAGATCGGCGACGGTGCAGTCGGTCCGGACCTGGCCGCCGAGTCGCATGGTGGCGCTGGCGAGCGCCTGGGTGACGGCGGTGTTGTTCACGTGGTGATCTTCGGGAAACCAGCCCGCCCCCAGGACATCCGGGGTCATGCCGGGCTCCAGCGCTCGGGCCTCCCCGGCCTCCAGCCATACCGCCGCGAGGCCGCGGGCCGCCTGCCAGGCCACCCGCTCCTTCACGGCGGCGGCCTCCGCCTCGGTGAGGGCGGGGACGATGTGGCCCAGTCGGCGGTATTCGATGTCGAGCCCCGTCCCGTCGAGGAGCTCGCCCGCCAACCCTTCGTACAGGGCGCGGCTCGCCAGCTTGAGATCGAAGAGCGGTTCCGGCCCGTCGGTGTGGGCCTGGGCCGTGAGCATGCCGGCCGCCCCGCTGGACGCCTCCCCGCCCACTTGGCCCCGCTCCAGGACCAGGGGACGGATCCCGGATTTCGCCAGGAAGAAAGCGATGGCGCATCCGATGATGCCACCGCCCACGATGATGACATCCGGCCTCTGCATGGGGCGCACCTCAGGCCAGCCGCACCTGGCGCATGGCCTCGTAGATCGGGCGCACGTCCGGGAGGGGCGGCCAGGCCAGGATGGCCATGCCGTCTTCGACGTACGACGGATGCCGCATCCCCAGGAGTACGCAGCTCACCCCGGGCGTGCTGGCCAGGACCCAGAGGGCCTTGCGCGAAAGCCCCTCGCCCTGCCGGACGAGGGGCAGGTGCCGATTCATCGCGGCCGCAACGGCGTCGCTCACCGCCTGGCTCTCGCGCGCCGCCCGGACGCGGAGGGCGCGGAGCAGCGTCTCCAGCTCCGGCAGGTAGCGGTCCCGCCAGGACTGCCAGGCCTGTCCCAGCGGTCCGGGCAGCCGCTGATCCAGCATGTGAACGACCTGGGCCACCATGGGGGCGATCAGCTGCTCCTCGATCTGCCGCCAGTGATCCAATCCCTGCAGGCGGCCCGACAGCGTGCGAAGCTGGTCGGCCCACGGGAACCAGTCCGCGGGGGGGATCCCCCCTGCGGCGCCTGAAGATGCGAGGCGATCTGGGCCCGGAACTCCGCCTCCAGGGCGGCCACCCGCCCGAGGGCCTCCTCCGGCGCCACATCGTCGCCATCCCACTCGGTGGGGAAGTCTACAAGCCGGATGGCCCGGTTTCCAGCAGAGGCATTCAACGGCCGATTGATCAGCACGGCGATACCCGCCTCCGCGGCCAGGGCGAGGGCCGTGCGTCTTCCGCTGGGGCCCGTGTTGGGCGTGAGCATCGCCCCGGATTCGAACAGGTTCATCGGCACCTGGAGGACGCGGAAATGGTGCCCGGGGCCGCCGGCCGCCTTCGCCGCCTGGAGCATCCGTGCGAGCGATGTCGCCTCGGGATCGTCGGCGGGAAGGACGGCGGTGTTGGACGAGACCCCGTACCATCCGATCCGGCCCGCGGCCACCTGCGTCTCCAGGAAGGCGAACGCTTCTTGCAGCCGCCGATAGAACTCGACGCGCGCCCCGTCGAGATCGCCGCTCCTCCGCTTCTTGGCCTCGGAGAGAAAATACTCCGGGTTGTGGACAAGGCAGACATCCAGCGTCTCGAGCCGCAGCCGGTCCAGGGAGCGGGTCAACTGGTCCCTGAGGAATGCCGGGTGGATGCAATGCCAGCAACCGTCCATGTACTTGACCATCTCCGGGAAGGGCGTCCCCGCGGCCTCGCGCTCCTCGGCGAGCGCGAGATTCTGCCCCTGGACGTAGCCGATCTTCGAGACGACCACGACGGATTCTCTGGAGAGCCGCCCGTCTGCCAAGAGCTCGGCCAGGACCGATCCCACCAGGCGCTCGCTCCTCCCGTCGGTGTAGTTGGTGGAGGTGTCGATCAGCGTGCAGCCGGCCTCGAGCGCCTTGACGAGCGCCTCCCGGTGCTCCGGCGTCTCGTCGTCCACGCGGTAGCAGCCGAAGCCGATGCGGCTCACCGTGAGGCCCGTCCCGCCGAGGGGGCCATAGCCGTGGGCCGACTCGCGCTCCATGAAGTGCCGCGCCCGCGAGGCAGTCCCCTCGGCCGTCGCCCGCCCGGCCCGCCGGCCGGCGATCCCCGTTCGGACCTCCCCCGCGCCCTCCGTCCCGTGCTCCGCGAGGGCGCGCCCCACGTCGGCCGGCTCCGTCGCCGGCGCCCGGCAGGCGAAATTGCGGCAGACATAGAGCGCAGCCTTGCCGCTCACCAGCCCCTTCCCACGGAGGAGCGGCAGATCGTCGGGCGCCCCGGCGGAGGGATCGTGGTGGGCGACGATTCGATTGGGAAGGTAGCGGCGGCCCACATCTTCCCGCAGGGCCTCGTAGCCGTCCTCGCCGGGCGTCCCGACGAAGGCCAGCTCCACCGGGCCCTCCAAGAGGAAGTCGGCCACCGCCAGGCTCTTGCAGAAGCTCCGCGGATGCTCTGCGATGTGCCGGCCATAGGCCGAGACGGCGGCGACGGCCGCCTCGCGGAACGCGGGCCGATCCAGGTGAAAAGACAGGCGTGCCAGGACGAAGGCTGCGATCGCATTCGAGCTGGGGATAGCGCCGTCGGCCCCTTCGCGGTGCCGGATGATCAGCGCCTCGTGATCCCTGGCCGTGTCATAGAATCCTCCCCCCGCCTGGTCCCCGAACTCGGTCAGGAGCCGCTCCGCCAGCCGCGCCGCCTCGCGCAGGCAGCGGACATCCCCCCCGGCCTCGTACAGGTCAAGGAGCCCCTCGGCCAGAAAGGCATAGTCCTCCAGGTAACCGGGCAGGTGGGCTTTCCCCCCCGATACGTCCGATAGAGTCCCCCATCCGGTCGGGTGAGCGTCGCGAGGAGGAAGTCGGCCGCCCGGGACGCACCCGCCAGGTAGCGCGGGTCGCCGAGGACCCGGTACCCCTCGGCCAGCGCGCCGACCATCATGCCGTTCCACGCCGTCAGGACCTTGTCGTCCAACCCGGGTGGGACGCGCCGGCGACGGGCCTCGTACAGCCTGGCCCGGCCAGCCTCGATAGAGTGCGTCGAGCTGGTCCAGGCCGATGGAGAGGCGCGATGCCACCCGTGGGAGCGGGCGGGGCATGTTGGGGACGCTCTTCCCTTCCCAGTTCCCCTCGTCGGAGATGTCGTAGGCGGCGCAGAACCAGGCGCCCTCCTCGGGACCCAGGACCGCCTCGATCTCCCGGGGAGTCCAGACGAAGAATTTTCCCTCTTCCCCTTCGGAATCCGCGTCGGTGGACGAATAGAACCCTCCCTCGGGGCCGGTCATCTCGCGAAGGACATAGTCCACGGTTTCGCGGGCGATCCGGGCGAGGACGGGATTCCCGGTCGCCTGGAAGCCTTCCAGGTAGGCTTTGGCGAGGAGGGCGTTGTCGTACAGCATCTTCTCGAAGTGGGGGACCAGCCAGCGCTCGTCGGTGGAATAGCGAGCGAACCCGCCGCCGATGTGGTCGTAGATGCCTCCCCGGGCCATGGCCTCCAGCGTCTGTGTGACCATGGCCAGGGCCTCGGGGTCGCCGGTCCGCCGGTGGTGCCGGAGGAGGAGGTGGAGGGCCGTGGACGGCGGAAACTTCGGCGCGGGGCCGAAGCCGCCGTAGGTCTTGTCGAAGGTCCCGGCCAGTTCCGCGGCGGCGGCCCGGATCTCCGTCTCGCCGACGTTGCCGCCGGTGAGGGGTTGGACCCGCTCCTTCAGATACTCGGTGAGCTGCGCCGCCTGCTGTTTGAGATCCTCCCCTCGCTCTTGCCACAACCGTGCGATGTCGGTGAGGAGAGTGGCGAAGCCGGGCCGGCCATACCGGTCCGTCGGCGAGAAGTAGGTCCCGGCGAAGAAGGGCTGCCGGTCCGGGGTCAGGAAGACGGTCATCGGCCAGCCCCCCTGGCCGTGATTCAGGGCGACCGTCGCCGCCATGTAGATCTCGTCCAGGTCCGGTCGCTCCTCGCGATCCACCTTGATGTTCACGAAATGGCGGTTCATGAGCGCGGCGATGTCCTCGTTCTCGAACGACTCCCGCTCCATCACGTGGCACCAGTGGCAGGCCGAGTAGCCGACGCTGAGGAGGATCGGCGTGTTCTCCGCCTTGGCCCTGGCCAGCGCCTCTGCGCCCCACGGGTACCAGTCCACCGGGTTGTGGGCGTGCTGGAGAAGGTAGGGGCTCGTCTCGTGGATGAGCCGGTTGGTGGGCTTGGATGCCCCCGGCGGGGTTGTCGGGTGTTCCATCGCGAATCTCCTCCGGCAGGATGGGGCAGGTGACACGCCCTCCGGAATTCCGCTCAGTAGCCCGCGATCAAGACGCCAACAGCGAGTGCCGACGAACCCCAGAGCTGTGCGCGACGGGTCTCACGTCAGGCGGCCCCGAACGCGGTCATGCGCCACGGATCACGCCGGCGGGCGAATCGGGGGCGCCGGTTTTGCCGGCGCGGGCGCCTGCCAGGCCGGCCCTTTGTCTGGAATTCACGACAGACTGACGCAAATTCTGGTGACAGAATCTCCATGGTGCAGAAGATTATATCGGTACGACCATGCCAATCCACCGGATGCCGCGGGAAGGAAGCATCGCGGAGTCTTTGCACGAGCACGTCCAGCGGCGCGCGCCGGCTTGGGAGGCGGGCCTCGGAGTCGATGCAAACCGCCCTCCGAGTGGAGCCCCTGCTTGTTCGGCGAAACGCGATGATACGAGCATAAACGCGCTCCGTCAATTGCTCGAGGGCTCACGAAATGCCCAGGCGGCCGGCGAGGCGGGCGGGGTCGCGCAGCAATTGATGCGGCCGCACCTTCGGAGCGGGTTTGCCTGCACGCTACGGAAGCACATGGGCTGCGAGCCGGGACCCGTCCGCCGTCAGGGGAAAGGTCTTGCAGAAGGTTCTGATGAGCCAGGGGGAGCACAGCATCGTCGAGGTCTGTGCAGGGGTGCATGCGCGCGGCGGTCCGCGTCTTTCGCCTTGTCCCGCCGGGCATTCTGGACTACGCTCTGCATTGAGCGGCCCCCCTCTGTGGGGAGCTTTCGGTGACGGGAAGCGATGGCCCCACGCCACGGGAGTCGCTTCGCCTTTTCAACGAAGTGTGGCATACCCTCGGGGAAACCGCATGTCCCCTCAACCGGCCGGTACGGCCTTGCTTCTTTGTTGCGGCACGCCATCATTCACGAGAGGAGGAGCGTCCATGACCGAACTGAATCCGTTCGCCATTGCCCAGAAGCAGCTCGACACGGCCGCCGAAAAGCTGGGACTGGACCCGGCCACCCACCAGTTCCTGCGCTGGCCCCAGAAAGAGCTCATCGTCACGATCCCGGTGCAGATGGACGACGGGAAGTTCCGGGTCTTTCGAGGGTATCGGGTGCAGTACAATTGCGCGCGGGGTCCCAACAAGGGCGGGATTCGCTGGCACCCGGACGAGACGCTCGACACGGTGCGGGCCCTGGCGGCGTGGATGACGTGGAAGACCTCGGTGGTGGACATCCCGCTGGGCGGCGGCAAGGGCGGCGTGACGTGTAACCCCAAGGAGATGTCCGAGGCCGAGAAGCAGCGGCTGGCCCGGGGCTACATCCGGGCGGTGGCCGGGATTCTCTCGGTGTCCAAGGACGTGCCGGCGCCGGACGTCTACACCACGCCCCAGATCATGGCCTGGATGATGGACGAATACGAGACCATCGTGGGGCAACACCATCCGGGCGTCATCACGGGAAAGCCGATCCCCCTAGGCGGCTCCCAGGGTCGAGGGGATGCCACCGCCCGGGGGGGCGTCTGTGCCACCCGGGAGGCGGCGAAGGCGCTCGGCCTCGACCTCCGCGGCAAGACGATGGCCATCCAGGGGTTCGGGAACGCCGGCCAGTACGCAGCGCTGCTCGGCCACGAGCTGCTCGGGCTCACGCTGGTCGCGGCCTCGGACTCCAAGGGCGGGATCTACAACCCGAAAGGTCTGGACAGCCTCAAGGTGGTGGACTACAAGCTGAAGACGGGGAGCCTCCATGGATTTCCGGGCGCGGACCCCATCAGCAATGAGGACATCCTGGAGCTGAAGGTCACGGTGCTGTTCCCGTCCGCGCTGGAGAACGTGATCACGCCGGCCAACGCCAACCGGATCAAGTGCCAGATCTCCTGCGAGCTGGCCAATGGACCGACCACGCCGGAGGCGGATGACATCCTCTTCGACAAGGGCGTCTTCGTCCTGCCCGACTTCCTGGCCAACGCCGGGGGCGTCACGGTGTCGTATTTCGAGCAGGTGCAGAACACCTACAACTTCTATTGGCCGCTCAGCGAAGTGCATCAACGCCTGGACGAGAAAATGACCAAAGCCTTCGACGACGTCTACCAGATGTACCAGAAGGAGAAGGTGAATATGCGGCAGGCGGCCTATCTGGTGGCGGTCGCCCGGGTGGCGGAAGCCTGCAAGCTGCGCGGCTGGGTCTAGCCGGATCGGCCATCGATCCACCCAGACACGGGGATGCCCCACCGCCCCGCGGCGGGGAATCCCTGGGGGGTTCCGTAGCGTTCTCCGGAGCGGCCATGGACATCATCAAGACGTACCGCCTGCTGCGCAAGATGAGCCAGTACCCGAACCTGACCGACCTCATGCGCCGCATTTTCCTGGACGTCCTCGAGCAGCGGGGAATCGTGACCCGGGAACGGATCTCCGCTCAGGTCCTGGAGGAGATGCAAAGGGACGATGCGCCTGCCACGGAAGCCAGCCGGCAAGAGTATCTCGAGGCCTTGATCGACAATTACGTCGCCCACTCCCTGACGGCGAGTGATATCGAGAACTACATCAATCTCGCCCGCAAGAGGGACAACGCCCAGACCCTAAGCATGCTGGCCAACCGCGACCAGGCCACCAGTGAGGAAGTCCTCCGGGCGTTGCGCGAGTTCTGCGATATCCCCAAGGGCGAGGTCTACATCTCCCACGAGGAGGCCGAAGGCATCCGGGTGGCGCTGATCTCCCGCTTCATCTCCAACCAGCTGCCGTTCATCAGCCTGGCCAAGAACCACGTCACCATCCGGGACGTCGATGCCGTCCTACAGAACACGCTGTTCAGCCTGGAAAGACCGGGCAAGCTGGGGGGCAAGGCCGCGGGCATGATCCTGGCCCACAAGATCCTTCTCCCCACCCTGGAGAAAAAAGATCCTGAGCTAGAGGCGGTTCTCCGCGTCCCCGACACCTGGTACCTGAACTCCGGCATGTTTTCCGAATTCCTAGACCGGAACAACCTCTATCTCTTCCACACCTTCAAGTACAAGGATCGGGAGAGTATTGACAAGGAGTTTCTGCGGATCGAGGAACAGTTCAAGTCTGCCACCTTCCCCCCCGCGGCGCTCGAAGACTTCCGGCGGATCCTCGAGCAAATCGGAGAACACCCCATCATCATCCGCTCCTCCAGCATGCTGGAGGACAATTTCGGCCTGGCATTCTCCGGCAAGTATCAGTCCGTGTTCCTTGGCAACCGGGGCGAGATGAAGACCCGCCTGAGCCAGTTCATCGTTGCTTTGAAGAAGGTGTTCTCCAGCACCTTTGGCCCGGATCCCATTCTGTACCGGCGGGACCATGGCCTCCTCGATTATGACGAGCGGATGGCCATGATCGTCCAGAAGGTCGTCGGCCGCCGGTTTGGCGACTACTTCTTCCCCTTCGCCGCGGGCGTCATGTTCTCGCGGAACGTCTACGCCTGGAATCCAAAGATCAAGCAGGAGACCGGCCTGGTCCGGCTGGTGTACGGGCTCGGAACGCGCGCCGTGGACCGGGTGGGCTCGGACTACCCCCGCATGATCCCCCTGAGCCACCCGCAACTTCGCCCCGAGGTGACCGCGGGTCAAGTCCGAAAGTACTCCCAGAAGCAGGTGGACGTTCTCAATCTGCGGAAGGGGAACCTCGAGACCATGGACTTCCGGACCCTCTGCGCGTCCGTCGACCACCCGGATCTGTCTTACGCGGTGTCGGTCCAGGACCACGACCACCTGGCCGCCCCCCTGTTCAAAACCCAGGACCTGCGCGGGAAGGAACTGTGTCTGACCTTCGACAACCTCTTGACCAAGACGGCTTTCACCGACATCGCGCGGAAGGTCCTGTCCTGCGTCGAAGCCGTCTACGGCCGGCCGGTGGACATCGAGTTCGCCTGGGATGAGGGCCACCTGTACCTGCTACAGTGCCGCTCCCTCTCCATCCGCAAAGAGCTGCAAAAGGTTACCATTCCTGAGGCGCTCCCGCAGGACCGGATCCTCTTCACCACGCAGTCGGTGCTGGGCAACAGCGTGATTCCCAATCTTGAGTACATCGTCTATGTGAACCCGCGCGCGTACGACCGCCTGCCAACTTACGACGCCAAGATGCAGATCGCCAGCGTGGTGAACCTGCTCAACAAGCACTTCGCCAATGGGAGGTACGCCTTGATGGGGCCCGGTCGTTGGGGGAGCAACGACATCAACCTGGGCGTCCGCGTCACCTACTCGGACATCAACAAGACCAAGCTGCTGGTTGAAATTGCCTTCGCCAAAGAAGGCTACACGCCCGAGGTCTCCTACGGCACGCATTTCTTCCAGGACTTGGTCGAGGCCGACATCCTTGTCGTCTCCCTCTTTCCCGACGACCCGACCGCGTTCTTCGACGAGCAGTTCGTACTGAACGCCGAGAACCTGCTCGGGCATATCGCCCCGGAGGGGGCGGACTGTGCGGGCGTCGTCCGGGTAATCAATGTCCCCTCCGCTCGGGGTGGGGACTATCTGCACGTGTACATGGATGCGACCAGCCGGCGGGGAGTCGGCATGTTCGGCCCTCGCTTGGTGGGCGATGTTGCGGGGAATGTCGGCAATGGTGCGCCGGGCACGCAATTCGAAATCGAACGGTAGGCCGGAAGGGTCCGAACCGCTGCGGGGGGGCTGAGCCGACGAAGCTTCCGGAGGAGCCTATTCCAACCGTTCGGATGATCCCCCACCCCGAGGGGGAGCCTCGGAGTCAGGGAAGCACAGTCTGCGACAATTCCAGTGACCGCTGAGGGCCAGTGGAGCCCGCCCCTGTCCACGATCGCCGCCCGGGTCACCCTCTTCGTTCCCGCGGGACAGGCAGTGCTGGTTGTGACCCCCCGTGCGCCCGGATTCCCCGTTCACTTCCCGGTTGCCCATAAGCCACGAGCCATCAACCATCACTGAAGGCGGCGGCGGGCCGGGTGGCCCAGGGCCGCAAGGAACATGACGCTCTTGCCGGCGGCGTGCGGCGAGAAGAAGGCCGTCACCTCATCGTCGTAGAACGTCAGGCCGGTGGCGCCGAGGCGCTCCGCGTAGGCGGCCAGGTAGAGCTTCCCGCCGAGGATCCCCCCTTCAAGCTGGGCCGCCCGGTAGCCGCGATTGCCGAACCGGGCGAGGATTGCGTTTAGATCCGCCAGGCAATACACATTCAGGCTGGCCTCGGCCGGCAGGTCCTGCTCCAGCCCGAGATACCCTGCCTGGTCCCGGAAGTCTCCCTTGCGGAGCTGCTCTAATGCGTGGGCCACCCGGTGGTAGACGTAGGCGCCGGGAGCGAGGCCCTCCACGGCGTGGACGATCACGTAAGGCGTGATCAGCGTCGCGCCCGGGGGATCCAGGAGATCGGCCGGGATCCCCCGCGTAGCGCGATCCAGCACCGTCGAGAGCTGGGCCGGCGTCAATGGCTTTCGCACGAAGCGACGACTTGAGCCGCGGCGCAGGATCACCTCGGTCACGGAATCCGCAGGGGCATCGGATTCACCTGGCGGGTAAAGCGCGATCGCCGGCGACGCGGCCGCGGGAGGATCGCCCGAGGGTCCCGTCCCGGGTACCCATCCAGGAGGATGGGTGAAGGCCAGGACCTCGTCTTCGGACGCAAGCGACGAGGCGGCGTGCATGGCCCGGATGGCAGGGTAGTCCACCTCGAAACGGGAGAGGGGCCTGGTCTCCAGGTGAAGGGGTTCGACGGCAGGAGTTGCCCCTGGCGCGGATGTGGCCGCCCTCCCCACCGGGACGAGGGCGAGGCTGGCCTCGCGGTCGCTGTCCAGATCCAGGAGGCCATTTACGGCTACATCCACGAACCCGAGGACGATCCGCGCCGGGAGGGCATGGCCGGCCGCGGCCGCCAAGAGGTTGGCCAGGATCGTGCCCGTGTCCCAGAAGGCGTGCCGGTAGGCACGAGCCTGATACTTCCAGGCGTTCCGCCAGTACGTGCTCGTGCAGACGATGACGGCGGGGGCCTCCGCGATGGACGGCTCGCCGGCCGTGGCGCGCGCGAGGATCACCCGGTAGTCCCCGACGCGCAACCGCCGCAAGGCGAAGTCGTGCACGCCGAAGTGATAGACGCCGGCCGGGAGGCCGGGGAGGTTACCGCACACCAGATAGAGTTCGATGTGATAGAGCGCCCCGGTGCAGGCGGCGGCGCGAAACTGGAACTCCCAGCCGTCCAGTTGCCGGTGGCGGGTGATCCCTGCGCCGAGATGCAGGAGTTGGGCGATGGTCGGGAGGTCGGGAATATGTTCCCCCTGCCCCGCCGTCGACGGGGCGGGGGGCGCCGCGATGGCCGCCAGGGTAGGCAGCCTGAGCGGGGGAATATCCTGGGGAAGAGGGATTGGCGGGAGCGTCGTGTAGATCTTGAAGGGCAGCGGCTGGTTGGAGAAGTCCAAGGAATGGGTGCCGGTCCGAACACTCTGATAGGAGTGCTTGGTCCCGTTATGATAGGTCCAGGCCGCTTCGAGGTCCCGGTTCTCCATCATCGCCAGCTCTCACGAGGCCGTTCTCCGGCCTCCATCACTCGGCCCGCTGCCTTCCGCCTTCTGCTTTCTGCCTTCGGCTCAGGGATCAGTTCAGCTTGGCGCGGAGCTCGTGCAGCATCTTGCGCATCTCCGGGTCCTTCGGGACGGCCCGCACGCCGGCCTCGAGTTCCCGCAGGGCCAGGGTCCACTGCCCCCGGCGAAGGTGGATTCGTGAGAGATTCATATACGGGAACTGCCGGGGATCGTAGCGCGCGGCGCGCTTGGCCTTTTCCAGCCAGGGGATGGCGCCGTCCAGGTCACCCTTCTGCATCAGGTAGACCCCGATGTCGTTGTACGGATTGCCGAAAGCCGGATCCACGGCGATGGCCTTGTGGCATTCGTCGATGGCCTCGTCCAGCCGCCCCCGGAGACTGTAGGTCCACCCCAAGAATGTGTGGGCCTCGGCCGTGGGAGAGATGGCGATGGATTCCCGGTACAGGCGGATTGCCTCCTCGAGATCGCCCTGCATCTGGCGGGCGTACGCCTCTTGCCAGACCTCCATGGCACGCCGACGGCGAACCTCATCAGACATCGCGAGCCGCCTCACCCGAAGGCCCTTCGCCCAGCAGTTGCCGGAGCAGGCTCGACTCGCGCTTGTAGAATCCCTCGGTGTGAAATGAGTCGGAGAGGCGGAGCAACTCGTAATCCAGGTGGTGGCACAATTCATGGAGAAGGGTCCGCAGGAACGTGCGGAACTTGACGACCTGGCGGCGCTGGGCGGTCCGCATCCACACGGAGGCGCGAGAGGGCCGCCCTCCCTCTCCCGGGGTGTACAGGCCGTGCAGTTCGCCCCAGCTGCGCGACGGGCGAATCGCCAGGACCTGAGCACGCAGAAGGGGCACGCCCAGGCTGGCCGTGGTCGCCGCCAGCAGCCGATCAGCCATAACCTGGGCTGCCGGGCGATCCTCCTTCGTCAGAGCATCGGCCAGCGCATCGACCAGGGGTCGAAGATCTTTCGCGTCTGGCAGGCGGATGACCGTAACCTCATCGCTCTGCCGATAGACCCGCTGCTGCGCCCGGGTCAGGCGCTGGTAATATGCGAATGGCACGACGGCCCTCTCTCATGGTCCGGCGACGCCCGCACGCTAGCAGGGCAAGGGCCTCTCCGCAAGGGGCGAGTAAGAGGGGGAGCGGGATGATGCGGGTGGTTTGCTCGGCTAAGTAAGCGGGATGGAACCGGAGCGATCAGGGGGGTGCGGAGACCAGCGGGGCTTCCATCGGAGGGGCGACCCTGGCCGACCGCCGGCCGGGTCGCCCCCCTGGACCGTCGTCTATCGACGACCCTTCCTTTTTGGCCGGGCCGTCTTCTTGCGAGAGGCCTGGGTCTTCTTCGCCGCGGCCTTCACTTTGGTGTGCCCCTTCGCCTTTGGCTGGGGCTTCTTCGCTGTGACAGGGCTGGCCTTCAGCAGATCCCTGGCGGCGACCGCAACGTGCTTCGCCGTGAGCCCGTACTTCTCCAGCAGGGCCTCGTTGGGTCCCGATTCCAGGAAGCAATCCTTGAGTCCGTGGATCTTCATGGGCACGGGGTAGTTCTGTCCCAGCACCTCGGTGATCGCCCCGCCCAGACCGCCGATGATGCTGTGCTCCTCGGTCGTCAGCACGCGGCCGGTCTTCTTGGCGGCCGCCACGATGCCGTTCACATCGATCGGCTTCAATGTCGGCACGTGCACGAGGTGGGCGCTGATCCCCCCCTTCGCCAGGATGTCGCAGGCCTCCAGGGCCCGCGTGGTCTGAACGCCCGTCGAGAAGATGGTGATGTCGATCCCCTCGCGAAGCGGGACCACCTTTCCCAGGACGAACTTGTAGTCCTCCCCGAAGATCACCAGGGTGGCATCCCGGGTGATGCGGACGTACACGGGGCCGGGCGTATCCGTCAGGACCCGGGTCGCCTGCTTGCACTCCACCCCATCCGCCGGCGCCACGACGATCATGTTGGGGAGGGCCCGCAAGATGGATATGTCCTCGACATCAATGTGCGTTTTCCCCGTCTTTCCGGTGAGGATCCCGCTAAAGTGGCCGGCCAGCTTGACGTTCAATTTCGGTTGCGCCACCGTGACCCGAAGCTGGTCCAGGTCGCGGTTGGCCAGGAAGCAGGCGAAGCTGCTCAGCCAGGGGATCAGCCCGACGGTAGCCATCCCGGCCGCCACGCCCATCATGTTCTGCTCGGCGATCCCCATGTTCATGTAGAAATCCGGTGCGTTGTACGCCACGGTTTGGGCCATGGTCGAGCTGCCCACGTCCCCATCCAGCACTATGATGTTGGGGTGAGTTTTGGTCAGCTCCAGCAGGGTGTCACCCCACGCCGCTCGCATCTCCATCATTTGCGCCATCGGAATCCTCCGTGCGTTGTCTCGGCTCACGCCGACCGGTCGCATTGTATCCGACCGGATCGCATTCCATTCACGTCACGCTGCAGCTCACTGGATCTTGGCAAGGGCGGCATCCAGTTCGACGGTCGCCTTGTCCAGTTCCTCCTTGGTGGGCACGCGGGAGTGCCACATGAAGTCGTTCTCCATGAAGGAGACGCCCTTGCCCTTGATCGTGTGGGCGACGATACAGGTGGGCCTGCCCTTGGTAGCCTTGGCCTGTTCGCAAGCTGGGATCAACGAGTCGAAGTCATGGCCGTCGCACTCGATGACGTTCCAGCCAAAGGCGCGCCACTTGTCCGGGACCTGGACCATTGGATTGAAGCGCCGCTTGAGATTCTCGTCCCGCGGGAATCCGAACTGCTGCACCTTGTTGTAATCCACGATGGCCGTGAGATTGTCCACCTTGTAATGGTTGGCGATGAAGGCCATCTCCCAGACCTGCCCCTCCTGGATCTCGCCGTCACCCAGGTGCAGCCAGGTGTGGAAATCCTTGCGCAATCGGCGAGCCCCCAGCGCCATGCCGAGAGCCGGGCTGGCTCCGGTCCCCAGCGACCCCGACGCCATGTCGATCCCCGGCGTCTTGGTCATGTCCGGATGGCCCTGCATGCGCGAGTCGATGGCGTCGAAGGTGAACACCTCCTCCAGCGGGAAATACCCCCGCAGGGCCAGCACCGTGTACAAGGTGATGCAGGAATGTCCCTTGGACAAGACGTACCGGTCGCGGTCCGGCCAGGTGGGATTCTTGGGATCGATGCGCAGCAACTTGAAGTACATGGCTAGGGCGATCTCGACCATGGACAGCGGCCCGCCGATGTGGCCCGCCCCGGCCTTGTGGACGGCTTGCAGGACTATCTTCCTGACCTGCGCGGCCTTGGTCTGGAGATCCCGTTTCAGCACTGGATCAATAGGCATGGGAACCTCCTGGGTGTGATGAGTGATTGATGATCGCTCCCTCCGCTCTCATTCGTCATTATGTCATTGCCTCACAGGCCGAAGGTCTCTCTGAGGTAGCGCCGATTCGCCCGCGCCGTCTCCAGCGGGGGCTTGGGCGACGTATCCTGCTCGATCACCATCCAGCCCGAGTAGTTCACCTTGCGAAGGGCCCCCATGAACCGGCCCAGATCCACGCAGCCCCGGCCGAGGTCGCAGAAGATGTACGAGCGCAAGGCACCCAGGAAGCCGAGACCGTGCGGCGGGATCGGTCGCCCTGCACCTCCCGCCGGCGCGCCCGTCCGCCCTCGCCCCGGGCCCCGCGCCGCCCCCGTAGGGTACCCGAGGAACCGGGCGGGCGCAAGGTCCGAAGGGAAAATATCAGGGATTCAAGGCCTGGGTCCCTGCCCTCGGCGCTCGGATCGCGGTGCAGCCCCGGCGGAAGGACGGCGGATACGTTCGCGGGCGACCATCGCCGCGAGCGGGCAGACTCGACCCCCGGCGCGGCTCCGGGGAAGGTCTCACGGGCGATCTCCCGGATGCTCTGTTAGCGTTAACGTTACATTCTCAACACAAAGTTCTCCATCCCACAAAACGTCCTTGACAGCGGCTGCCCGCTCCACCCAGAGTATAGAATGCAAAGGCGTATCCTCCGCCTGCTGCGGGACGAATAATAAGAGGAACGAGCTACTCCGCAATCTTCGTGATTGCGATTGGCAATGGAGGATGGCATAAGGAGGTGTCGTATGCGTGGGCTCATGCTCGAAGCGAAGTGGCAGCCAAAACCAGGGTACGTCGTCAGCGACTTCGAGAAGCAGACGGGGAAGGCCATTACCGGCAACAGCATCTGGAAGTCGCCCAGTCTCGTCGTCCGGGACGTTCCCACCCCCAAGATCGGACCCAAGGAGGTGTTGCTCAAGGTCAAGGCCTGCGGGGTGTGCGGGTCGGACATCCACTTCTACGAGACCGACTCTCAAGGATATGTGATGTATCCCGGCCTGACCAAGTTCCCGTGCATCACGGGACACGAGTTCTCGGGCGTGGTGCAGGAGGTGGGGAGCGAGGTCCACGACTTCAAAGAGGGGGACATGGTGACGGCCGAGGAGATGATCTGGTGCGGCGAGTGCAAACCGTGCCGCGCCGGCTTCTTCAACCACTGCAGCAACCTGGAAGAGATCGGCTTCACCATCAACGGCGCCTTCGCCGAGTACATCGCCATCGGCAGCAAGTACTGCTGGAAGCTGGATGCGCTGCTGGAGCGGTACCCGGATCCCAACACGGTGTACGAGCTGGGGGCCACGGTGGAGCCGACGTGCGTCGCCTACAATGGCATCTTCATCCGGGCGGGCGGCTTCAAGCCCGGGGCCTATGCGGTGGTGTACGGCGGGGGCCCCATCGGACTCACCGCCATCGGTCTGGTGAAGGCGGCCGGCGCGGCCAAGGTCATCGCCTTCGAGACCGTGGCAGAGCGGCGCAAGCTCTGCACCCTCATGGGCGCCGATCACGTGTTTGATCCCGTCGCCCTGACGAAGCAGGGGAAGCCGCCGTCCCAGGTGGTCATGGATCTCACCCACGGCGAAGGCGCCGAGTTCCAGTTCGAAGCGGCGGGCGCCCCGGCCCTGACGATTCCGGAGATGGAGAAATCGCTGGCCATCAACGGCAAGATCGTCCAGGTCGGCCGGGCGGCCGAGCGCGTGCCGATGTACCTGGAGGCGTTCCAGGTCCGCCGCTCGCAGTTCTTCGGGTCCCAGGGCCATTCCGGCGACGAGATCTTCCCCAACGTGATCCGGCTGATGGCCAGTGGCGCCATCGACAACCGGAAGATCATCACGGCCCGCTACACGCTGGATCAGGCGGTGGACGCCATCAAGCGGTCGGGCAACCGCACCGACGGGAAGATCATGGTGAAGCCGAGCTGACCCCGCAGCCGCCCTGTCCCATCTGTCTGAGGCGGAATGAATAGGAGAGAGGTTCACAATGAGCACCGAAACACTGAGCGGACTCCTGAAGACGAAGCAACCCGACCTGTGGTTCGAGGACAACGCCGTTGGACGCCTAAAGAAGGAGGTCTGGGAGGCCAGCGACGCGCGGATCGATGCCTGGTTGGCGGAATACGGCGTTCCTTCGCCCTGTGAATGGGCGAAGCCCGGGGCGTACATCCAGACCACGGTGCGGCATCGGGTGGAGGCCAACCGGCGGAAGAACGACATCGTGCTGATCCCGGTGGGGTGCACCGAGAACCACGGCCAGCACATGGTGAGCGCGGCCGACACCCTTTACGTGAGCATGATCTGCGAGGGGGTGCGACGCTACACGGAAAAGCGCGGAGCCCCGGTCAACCTGGCCCTTCCCCCCTTGATGTATGGGGGGCATCCCTACCACCACATGGGCATGCCCGGGACCGTCATCCTGCGGGAAGAGGTGGTGCGGGAGCTGATGATCGACGTGATGCTGGGCCTCTGGAACGACGGGTTCCGCAAACAGATCTTCATCAACAACCACGGGCAACTCTGGATGCTGGAGACGGCGCTCCAGGAGTTCTGCAAGCGCTATCAACTGCCGGGAATCTACCGGGTCATGGACTGGCACCGAGCGGTGCGGGAGTTCTTTCGGACCACGGAGAAGGGGGGGGAGTACGACACCCCCTTCATTCACGCCGACGAGTCGGAAACCTCACTGTCGCTGTTCCTGTACCCGGAGATGGTGGACATGGCCTATGCGGTGGATACGGAATCGGTCCAGTTCCTCCCGGGCGGCCACTTCGACACCTCGGTGGACATGTATCAACGGCCGCATCGGTGGAGCGAGGGTGAGGGCCATTTCGCCATCGAGATCAAGGGCACTCCGGAAGGGGTGGTCGGCAAGGCCACCCACGCGAACCCACGCAAGGCCAAACGGCCCCTGGTGGCCATCCTGCGGTATCTGACGCTGGTGCAGGAGGAAATCCTGGCCCGCTTCCCGGCCGGCACGGTTCCGCCCGTGGAGAAAGTGACGCTGCGCGACCCGGCGGAATTGGCCCCTTACCTGAAGGAGCCCATGAGCCCCGGGTGGAAATCAGTCTACGGGCTGCCCATGGTCGGTCCGCGCTAGTGTGCTGAGTCAGAGATTCACCAACATATTCCAAGGCCCGAGGGGCGCCGCGGAGACCCTCCGCCCGCGGCGCGGCCGGGTCCGGCACGGAGGCCACCGTTCTATGGTGGTCGACCCGGAGCAAGGCCGCGCGGTTCCGGGTACCCACCCGAGAGGGTGGGTGAAGGCGCCAGGCGTCGGAGGGGTGTCCCTCGGGCCGGCAATTTGTCTGCGAACTTCCAATTCACCACACTAGTCCTGGACCGGCCTCCTTACCCGGACCCTTTCTGGGGAGGCGGCAGCATCGGGCGGGATCAGGGCGCGCGGTTTCGCCTGCGGAGGAAACGCAGAACCGCGGAGAACGAGTTCAAGGGCCCCCTCGTGCCCGGCGGGCGCAGGATCTACAGCCTGCCGGCACTGGCCGTTCTGAGGCGCTGCCAAGGACCGGGACCTTCACGTCCCGGCCCTTGGCCGTTGGGAGCGCCCCCCACCCCGGCCCCCTCTTGCGAGGTGCGCCCATGGGACGATACCGGTACTTCTTGTCCATCCAGACGCGGCTGCCGGAAGGCTACACGCGGGATGCGGAGTTCCGCCGGAACCTGGAGACGCTAAGGCGGCTCGGGTTCGACGGGGTGGAACTGAACATCTGCGATCCGGAGGCCGTGGAGCCCGCCCGCCTCAAGGCCTATCTCGCGGAGTTCGGCCTGGTCCTCTCCATGTTCGCTTCCGGCCTCACGGCCAAAACCTACCAGCTTTCGCTGGTGACGGCGGATGAGGCGCGCCGCAAGGAGGCGATCCGCCGCACCGCGCGCTTCCTGGAGTTCGCCCACGAATTCGGCGCGGGGGTGATCGCCGGCTACCTCAAGGGCGCCCCACAGGAGGCCGAGCCGGCGGCCCGGGAGCGGCTCGCCGCCGCCCTGCTGGAGCTGGCGCCGGTCGCCGACCGGCTCGAGACCCCGCTGCTCATCGAGGCGGTGAACCGGTACGAGTCGCCTGTCGGCCACAGCTTGGCCGATACCTGGGATATCGCCCGCCGCGCCGGCAGCCCCTTCGTGCAGATCCTCCCGGACACCTTCCACATGAATATCGAAGAGGCGGACATGAAGCAGGCGCTCCGCACGCACCTGGCCTGTTTCAGCTCCCTCCATCTCTCGGACAACACCCGGCACTTCCCCGGCTTCGGGGCCATCGATTTCGCCGGTGTCGTCGCGATACTCGACGGGCTGGGCTACCAGGGCAAGCTGGCCATCGAAGGGAACGTGCGGACGAGCTTCGCTGCGGACGCGGAGGTGGCGATGCAACACCTGGGGCCGCTCCTGGCCCGAAAGGAGATCCGGTCGCCCCGCAGTGGAGGCTAGGTGCTTCGGTGGGGAGGCCCGGGCGATCAAGAATCGGGAGACCTCCTTCTCCTGTGGGTCCGGCAGGTCCGGCCGCTTGACTCCCTTGCTCTGGAACTCGAGTCAGCCGCGATTTCCCTTTTGACTTTGTGTCCGAGGCGCGGTACCTGGGTGTGGGCGCGCCGCCACCGTGGCGGTGGCACACTGTGTCCGCCACCATAGGGCGAGGGCGCGGGAGAGAGCCATTGTCGCTTGCCCTCATGTTCCTGGTGCTGGTCGGTGCGGCGCTCCACGCGACCTGGAACGTCATTATCAAGGCAGGCTCGGACACACTGCTGGATACGATCCTGGTGGCGTGCGGCGCCGCCATCGTCGCCGCCCTGGCCCTTCCTTTCGTTCCCCTTCCCCAGCAGGCGAGCTGGCCGTACCTGGCAGGCTCCATGGCCATCCACCTCGCCTATTTCAACCTGGTGGCCCTGGCGTACCGGACGGGCGATCTCAGTTATGCGTATCCGATCATGCGGGGCTCGGCCCCGCCGCTCACCGCCATCGTGGCCGCCGTGACCGTTCGGGAGCCCCTGTCTTTCGGCGCCTGGCTGGGGATCGCGCTGATCTCGGCCGGCATTCTCGCCCTGACGGGGGATTCGTGGCGCTCGGGGCGGTTCCACGTCGCGACCTGCCGATTCGGCCTGCTCAACGCCGTCGTGATCGTCGCCTACACGCTGGTTGACGGGGTCGGCGTCCGCCTGTCGGGGAACCCCTGGAGCTATATCTTCTGGCTCTTTGTTCTGGTTCCCCTTCCCCTGCTGGTGCAGGTCCTCCTCACGCGGCCGCGGGCATTCGTCGCCCAGTGCGGCGCCCGGTGGAAGCCGGGATTCCTGGGGGGTCTCTGCACGACGGCCTCCTATGGGGTCGCCCTCTGGGCCATGACCCTCGCGCCCATCGCCCTGGTGGCCGCGCTCCGCGAGACGTCGGTGATCTTCGGGACGATCTTCGCTTCCCTGTTCTTGCAGGAACGCTTCGGTGCGGTGCGGTACCTGGCCGCCAGCGCCGTGACGCTGGGAGCCATCGTCATCAAGCTCTGGTGACCGGAGGAGGGGCTGGCAGCCGGTGGGGCGACCGACGATCGTCGGGAACGATTTCGGCGTGGTGAGTGAGGCGGCGACCGCAGAGGCGGCCTGCGAGCAGGGAGTGGAGGAAGGTGACGATGAACTGCCGTGAACGGGCGCTGGCCGCCCTCGCCCACAAGGAGGCGGATCGGGTCCCCCTCGATTTCGGCGGGCGCCACACGACGCTGCACCTATACGCGCACGAAGCGCTGATGCGGCATCTCGGCCTCCGCGGGCCAAAGCCCTCCATTCGCAGCTACCACACCTCCCTGGTGGAGCCTGACCCCCAACTCTTGCAGCGTTTCGAGCGGGTGAGCGCCCTGTTCTTCCCCAAGGCTCCGAGCGGGTACATCTTCAAGATCGATCCGGAGACCAACACGTACGCGGACGAGTGGGGGACCACCTACTACATGCCCCCGAACGGCTACTACTTCGACATGCACAGGGTTCCCCTCCCCGGCGCCGAGACGGAGGCGGACCTCACGAAGTACCGCTGGCCGGATCCCACGGACCCCTCCCGCATCGCAGGATTACCGGAGCAGATCCAGGCGACCCACGCGGCCGGCGAGAAGGTCATCATCATGTGCGGGGCCATGCCGGGCCTGTGGGAGCATTCCTGGTACATCTTCGGGCTGGAGCAGGCCTTCGTGAACCTCGTGAGCAACGCGCCGCTCATGGAGGCCTTCACCCAGCGCGTCCTGGAGTGGCAGATCGCCTACTGGGACATGGTCCTTAACCAGGTGGGGGCGTATGTGGATTTAATCCAGCTCAACGAGGACCTGGGGACGCAGACCGGGCCGATGATGTCGCCCGTCGCATTCCGGTGCATCTACAAGCCTCGTCTGGGCGCCCTCATCGCCTCGATCAAGAAGAGGACGAAGGCCCGGATCTACCTCCACTCCTGCGGCTCCATCTACCGCATGATCCCCGACCTCATCGAGATCGGGGTCGAGGTGCTGAATCCGGTCCAGGTCAACGCAGCCGAGATGAACTCGGCGCGCCTGAAGCGCGAGTTCGGCAAGGACCTGACGTTCTGGGGAGGCGGCTGCGATCCGGTGGTCCTGGGGACGGGCACGCCGCGGCAGGTCGTGGAGGACGTCAAGCGGCGCATCCACGACCTGGCCCCGGGCGGGGGGTTCGTCTTCGGCTCGGTGCACAACATCCAGGCCAACGTCCCCCCGGAGAACATCGTGGCCATGTTCGACGCCGCCCGGGAGTTTGGAGGGTATCCCATCGGCGCATAGGCCCCTGGGCCAGCATGAGCGGCGCGCTCGCCTCTCTCCGTTTGTCGGCCGAGTGTCTCCTCAATCCCTTTGGCCTTGACACCCTCGCCGGACATGCTCCATCCTACGGCCGCCTCAGCGGAGGCCGAGCTTTCGTTTTTGTCCAACCGGCGACCCCGGTACGAGGAGTTCATGATCATCCAGACCAAAGCGTACGCCCGCGCGGGATTGGTCGGCAATCCGTCGGATGGCTATTTCGGCAAGACCATCTCCTTCATCATCAAGAACTTCAGCGCCAGGGTGACCCTCTATGAGTCTCCCCGGCTGAGCATTCTGCCGCAGAGGTCGGACCGCCTGGAGTTCCGGGACTACGGGGAGTTCCTCGAGGACGTGCGCCTGCACGGCTACTACGGGGGCATCCGCCTCATCAAGGCCGCCATCAAGCGGTTCGGCGACTACTGCGCCGGGACCGGCGCCGCCTTCGATCGCAATTTCAGCATCGAGTATGAGACCGACATCCCAATCCGGGTCGGTCTGGCCGGCTCCAGCGCCATCATCACCGCCACCATGCGGGCCCTGATGGAATTCTTCGGGGTGCAGATCCCCAAGCGCGTGCTGCCGGGCGTCATCCTCAGCGTGGAGCTGGACGAGCTGAAGATCGGCGCCGGGCTGCAGGACCGCGTCATCCAGGTGTATGAAGGCGTGGTGTTCATGGATTTCGACAGGGAGCGGATGGAGCGGGACGGGTTCGGGTTATACGAGCCGATGGATCCGGCGCTGCTGCCACCGGTCTTCGTCGTGTATCATGATAGCCTGGCCGAGGGCACCGAGGTGACCCACAACGATCTCCGGAGCCGTTTCAATCGCAAGGAGCCGCAGGTCCTGGACGGTATCAAGCGCTGGGCGGAGCTGACCCAGCACGCGCGCGACCTGATCGTCGCGGGCCGAGGCCGGGAGATCGGTCCGCTGATGGACGCCAATTTCGATCTGCGGGCCAGCCTCATCCAGATCAGCCCGGGCAACCGAGCGCTGGTGGACACCGGCCGGAGGCTCGGCGCGGCGGTCAATTTCGCCGGCTCGGGTGGCGCCGTGGTGGGGTGCCACGACGGAGACCCTGAGCGCCTCAGGCGGCTGGCGGAGGCCTATGCCGGGATGGGCGCGACATTGATCGCCCCGGAGATTCGATGACGTACCCCGACTGACCACCTCGACGCATCGAGAGGAATCCTCGGCATGGCGCAATCCAACGATCGGCCGGCATCCATCCGCCATCCGCGAATCGTTCGCAAGGCCGTGATCCCTGCCGCCGGCATGGGGACGCGGTTTCTGCCGGCAACCAAGTCCATGCCCAAGGAGATGCTGCCGATCGTGGACAAGCCGGTCCTGCAGTTCGTCATCGAGGAGGCGGTGGCCAGCGGGATCGACGACATCCTCATCATCACCGGTCGCGGCAAGCAGGCCATCGAGAATCACTTCGATTTCAACCCGGAGCTGGAGGCGTTCCTGGCCTCGGCCGGCAAGCTCGAACTCCTCGAAGAGGTGCGGGACATCGGCGATCAGGCGCAGATCCACTACATCCGCCAGAAGCAGCAGCTTGGGTTGGGGGATGCGATCCGCCTGGGCCGGGACCACGTGGGGGACCAGCCCTTCGCCGTGCTCCTGGGGGATACCATCATCGACCCGCCGGAGGGGCAGAGGCCGGGATTGCGCCAACTGCTGGACGTGTACGACGAGAAGCAATCCAGCGTGGTGGCGGTGCATCGGGTGCCGCGGGAGTGGGTGACGCGATACGGCGTCGTGGGTGGCGAGCCCGAGCGCGGCAACCACGACCTGGTCCGCCTGCGTCAACTGGTCGAGAAGCCGGCCGTGGACCAGGCGCCGAGCGACCTGGCCATCGCCGGCCGCTACATCTTCACGCCCGAGATCTTCGCGTGCATCGACGAGACCGGCCAAGGAGTGGGGGGCGAGATCCAGCTCACCGACGCCATGAATCTCCTGGCGCAGCGCCAACCCATGTACGCCCTCGCCTGGCAGGCCAGGCGGTACGACATCGGCAACCGCGTCGAATACGCCAAGTGCTTCATCGATTTTGCCCTGCGCCGCCCGGAAACCGCCAAGGCGGTGCGGGAGCACCTCCGCGCGCTGCTGGAAGAAACGTAGACCACCGGCCCGACGCCGCAAGAGAGGGCCGCTGCGCCCGAAATCGCTTGCCAACCCTAAAACCGGACGCTAGCATCGCCGTGTGCGGTTCGGGGCCGCCTGCGAGCGGGTGCGCCGAACGATCGCGAGCCCCGTGCGGGCTCGCCTGCCGCTTCACGCAGCAGACCGCGAAGCAGCAACCATCCCGGGGGTCGAACAGCGTGGGGACGAATCTCGCCGACTCGGTCCAGAAGCTTCAGGCGAATGTCGAGCAGGCCCTGGTGGGCAAGCCCGAGGTCGTCCGCCTGGCCATCGTGGCGCTCCTGGCCCGCGGCCACCTCCTGATCGAGGATGTGCCGGGCGTCGGGAAGACCACGCTGGCCCAGGCCCTGGCCAAGTCGCTCGGCCTCACCTTCCAGCGCATCCAGTTCACCAGCGACCTCTTGCCCTCCGACATCCTGGGCGTGTCGATCTTCGATCCCAGGAAGGCGGAGTTCGAGTTCAAGCCCGGTCCCATCTTCGCCAACATCATCCTGGCCGACGAGATCAACCGCACCACGCCCAAGACGCAGTCGAGCCTCCTGGAGGCGATGAACGAGGCCCAGGTCTCCCTGGACCACCACACCTACCGCCTGCCCCCGCCCTTCATGGTCCTGGCCACGCAGAATCCCCTGGAGTATCAGGGGACCCACCCCCTCCCCGAATCGCAGATGGACCGCTTCCTCCTGCGGATCCGGATCGGCTATCCCGATGAGGCCCACGAGCGGCGCATTCTGCAGGGGGCGGGGTCGGCCATCCTGGACCGGCTGGGGCCCGTCCTGAGCGGCGAGGCGGTGCTGGACCTGCAGGCGCGGGTCGAAGCGGTGAAGGTCGAGGAGAGCCTCCTCACCTATGTGATGGCCATCGTCCACGCCACCCGAACCCACAGCGCCCTGGCCCTGGGAGCGAGCCCCCGCGGATCGCTGGCCCTGACGCGGGCGGCCCAGGCGCTGGCCCTGACCGACGGGCGGCTGTATTGCATCCCCGACGACATCAAGCAGCTCGCCGTGCCCGCCCTGGGGCATCGCGTGATCCTGCGGGCCCACTGGGATGCGGGCGGCGATCGCTCGGACGATCCCGAGCGGGTGATCCGGGAGATCCTCCAGGAGATCCCGGTACCGAAGTGAGAGCCGCGAGCCGCGCAGCGAGTCGATGAAGTCCCAGGCATCGAATTCCCCCAGCCCTTCTTTGGCAGCGCTCCGGCGCGCCTCTGCCCGGAAGCCCCCTCGCACGAATTACTGGCTCCCCCGCACGATCCGCCCCACGCGCGCAGGCTGGTGGTTCATCGGCGCATCGTTCGCCGTGGGCCTCGCCGCCACGAACACCGGGAACAACCTGCTCTACCTGATCCTGGCCATGATGCTGTCTTTCATGGCCATCTCGGGTGTCCTGTCCGAGCAGACCATGCGCCACCTCCGGCTGGAGCGGGAGCGGCCGCGGCGCCTCTTCGCTGGCGTCCCGGCCTCGTTCGGGGTGCGCCTCACCAACCGGAAGCGCCGCCTGCCCTCCTTCGCTCTGCACCTGACCGAGGCGAATCCCAAAGGCGGCCGCACGGCGAGCCACTTCCTGCTGAAGGTCCCGCCGCAGAGCCGCGAGACCTGGCAGTACAGCCTCACGTTTCCCCGTCGCGGCAGGCACTACCTGCCGGGGCTCAGAACACTCACCCGGTTTCCCTTCGGCCTGTTCGCCAAGGTGAGCCGACCCATCCTCCCCGACCCGGTCCTGGTGTACCCCGCGCTCCGCGCGCTGGCACCGGGCGAGGTCCCGGCCGCGCTGGACCCCGGCTGGCGGGAGCGGGACCGGCGGGGTCAGGGGGCCAGCCTGCAGAACCTCCGCCCGTATCGGCCGGGGGATGACCCGCGCTTGCTCCACTGGAAAACCTCGGCCAAGGCCGGCGACCTGATGGTGAAAGAGCTGGGGGACGAGGACCGACCCCGCGTCCGCCTGGTGGTGGAGGACCCGGCGCCGGGCGCGCCCGCGGACGTGGTCGAGGCGAACCTGAGTTATGTCGCGTCCCTCGCCGCCTATGCCATCCGGCTGGGATCGCAGGTCGACCTCACGACTGCCGACGGATCGACGGGGTTCGGGCAGGGCGAGGCGCATCTGGACCGGATGCTGGAGCGGTTGGCGCTGTACGAGGCGCCGGATGTGTCGCGCCCGCTTCTGATTCCCATGGAGGCCGGGCGGGCCGTCCGCGTCCGGTTGGATGCCCTGGAGGCGGCCTCTTCTTCGAAGGACTGACCGTGCCCTTCCCGCTGTTCTTCAAGCTGACCCTGTACCTGCTGGTCCTGGACGCCTTCGGCGCCCTCTCCCTCACCGGGATCCTGGACGGGCCGGGGCTCGTGGGCCTCCCCCTCGCCTTCCTGGGGAGCTGGTGGGCCGATGAAATCCGGGCACGCACCCCCAATTACAGCCGGCTCTGGGACGCGATCACCGCGATCTTCATCGTCTACGCGCTCCTGGATCTGCTCTTCCTGGCCGAGTCGTTCATCGCCGCGGTGATCCATCTGCTCCTGTTCCTGCAGGTCTATAAACTGTACAACGCGCGGACCCATCGCGACCTCTTGGACCTCTTCATCCTGACCTTCCTGCAACTGGTCGCCGCGTGCACCCTCACGGTGAGCTTCGGCTTCCTGCTCGCATTCTGCCTGTACATGATCCTGGGGACCTGGGGGCTCATCCTGTTCCACCTGAAGCGCGAGACAGACATCGCCCTCCCGGAGCGGAGCCGCGAGCTTTTGGCGGGATCGGACCTGGTGGGGCCCGGCTTCCTGCTCAGCAGCGTGGGCGTGGCCGTCACGTCCCTGCTCCTCACCCTGGCCATCTTCTTCGCCATCCCCCGGATCGGGCGCACCTATCTCCCCTTGAAGGCGCAGATCGGGACCATGACGACGGGGTTCACCGACCGGGTGGATCTGGGGGCCTACGGGACGATCCAGAACGATTCCACCATTGTGATGCGCGTCAGCTTTCCCGAAAGCGTGATGGGTCCCGAGCGTCTGCCCGGTCTCCGCTGGCGCGGCGTGGCCTTCGACAGCTTCGACGGGCAGAGCTGGTCGCTCCGCGATTCCGAGCGCACCCCGGTCCGCCGGACCCAGGGGGAAAACTTCTCGGTGGCCTCCCCGCGCTGGCGGGCGCCGTTTCTCAGCTACGAGGTCTTCCTGGAGCCCATGGGGACGGAAATGATTTTCACCCTGCCGCAGGTCGTGTCGGTCCAGGGCCGCTTCGCCAGCCTGGCACAGGATTCGGCCAACGGCCTGAGCCTGGCGGCGCCTCCCTCCTCGCGGCTGCGCTACGTAGCGGTGTCCCAGCCGGAGCGCTTTCGCGAGGAGCAGCTCCGCCAGCCGGTGCGGCCAGGGGACTACCCGCTGGAAATCCGGGAGAGGTACCTGCAACTGCCGAAGGTCTCACCGCGCCTGCGGGCACTGGCCCGCGAGCTGGCGGCGGGCGCCGCGACCCCCTACGACGTCGCCCGCCGGGTGGAGGCGTATCTCGCCGGGAACCTGCGGTACACGCTGGACCTGCGCGGGGAGTCGGACCTGGACCCGCTGGACGATTTCCTCTTTGACCGGAAGGCGGGGAACTGCGAGTACTTCGCCGCCGGCATGGCCGTCCTGCTGCGGGTCGCCGGCATCCCCGCCCGCGTGGTGAACGGCTTCCAGCGGGGGGAGTGGAACGAGGTCGGCCAGTTCTTCGCCATCCGCCAGCGCGACGCCCATTCCTGGGTGGAGGTCTTCCTTCCCGGGGTCGGGTGGGTGACCTTCGACCCATCACCCCGGACGGCGTTCGAGGAGCGGACGTTCGGCGCCAGCAGTCGGATGGGGAAATACTTCGATGCGCTGCGGATGCGCTGGAACCGCTACGTGATCGATTACAACGTGGGAGATCAGGCCCTGATCGCCATGAGCCTGCGGCGGCAGTCCATGGCGTTCCGCCAGAACCTCGGGCGGACCTGGGACCTCTGGTCGTTCAAGGTCCGGCGCAGCGTGCGCCGGCTCTGGCGGCAGTACGGATACGCCGTAGGCGTGCTGGTCGCCCTCCTTGCCGCCGGCCTGTTTCTGCTGCGCAGGATGCCCCTGGGCGCCATGGGTAGCGCCTGGCTGCTTCACGTGCGAGCCCGGCGGACCCCGGTGGCCTTCTACGAGCGGATGCTTCGCCTCCTGGCTCGGCAGGGTCGGCCGCGACCCCCCACGGCCACCGCCCGGGAGTTCGCGTCCACCCTCGCCGATCGTCCCCAGGTGCACGCCCCTGTCGCGGAGCTGACCGCTCTGTACGAGCGCGTCCGCTTCGGCGGTGAGCCCCTCACGCCCGGCGAAGAGCGGCGCGCGGCCGCGCTGCTCCAGGCGCTCGCCGCCACTCCTCGCTGAAGAAGCCAACCGTCAAGGCTCTCCTGCCTTCCCTTCCCTCAGGTCGATCGGATCTCCTGCCGCATGAAGCAGGCGTAGCAGATGGCGAAGCACAGGATCGTGATGGCCATCAGGGAGACCAGGTGCGGCATCACGATCAGCGCGCTCTGCCCGAGGGGCAGCGGATTCTGGAACCGGCTGAGGGACAGCCGTTCCATGGGCCCCATGAGGATGAGCGATCGGGTCGTATTCCGCGTCGGGTCCAGAATGGTGGCCGTCGCCTGGCTGTACAGCATGATGGGTGAGAAGCTGGAGACGACCTCGCGGGTCCGCTCGTAGCGGATTATGGCTGATGGGTCAGAGGACTGCCCCGGGGGAATGGGCGAGATGACATCCGCTGCCAGGCTGGACCCCAGGGCCATGAAGAAGGCGAGGAAGATCCAGAGGGCCAGGGCCGCCAGGGCCGAGGTCGCCATGCCCCGGAACAGGATCGAGAACAGGATGGAGACCGCCAGCCAGAACCCGATGTAGACGATGCTGACCACCAGGTACACGAGCAGGCGCCCCACCTCTTCCCAGCCTGGCACCACGCCCAGCACCCAGAGGCCCATCCCCGAGATGAGCAGGGCGATGGACAGTTGCATCAGGCCGATGATCGTGAGGCCGGCCAGGAACTTGCCATTAATCACGGCATCGCGGTAGATGGGCTGGGAGAGCAGCTTGGAGAGGGTCCGGGAGGCTCGCTCTCGGCTGATGGCGTCGAACCCCAGGATCAACCCGATGAGGGGCCCGAAGAAGGCGATGAACTGCACCAGCGAGAACAACGCGCCAGTGGACGTGAAGAGCAAGAGAAACACCATCGAGGGTTTGGCGAATCCCTCCAGCTCCTTCCGGAGTCCGGTTCCGACCATGTAGGTGGTGACCAGGCTCACCATCAGGATCACGGTCAGGAGCAGGATGAACCGCGTGCTGCTGAAGTGATCCTCCAGCTCTTTCCGGTACATCACGAGCAGTCCGTGCATGGAACATCCTCCGGTTTTCGGCCCTCTTTTCGTCCGGCAAATTCACGAGAGCCACTGATGATTTCCCCTTGTGGTCAGGCGGCCGGCACGCCTTCCTGGAAATACTTCATGTAGATCTCTTCCAGGGTGTACTGCGCCTGATCCACCCCCAGCTTGCGCTTGGCCAAATCGTCCATGGGACCAATGCCCACCAAGTTGCCCTGCAGCATGATGCCCACCCGATCGGAGATCCGCTGGACCTGGTCGAGCTGGTGGGAGGAGAAGAACACGGTGATCCCCCGCTCGCGACTCAGGCCGCGAACCATTTCCAGCATCCGTTGCGTTCCGTCAGGATCGAGGCCAAGGGTCGGCTCGTCCAGGAAGACCACCCGAGGATCCTTCATCAGGACTTCCGCGATCCCCAGGCGCTGGCGCATGCCCCGGGAGTAGGCGCCGACACGCTTCCGGCCCTCGGCGAGGAGGCCGACGCGGTCCAGGGCCTCGTTGATCTTCCCCGTCAGGGCGCCGTCCCGGATGCCGTTCAGCCGCGCCACGAAACGCAGGTTGTCCGAGGCCGTCATGTCATCGTAGAAGCCGACGTTTTCCGGCAGGTAGCCCACCACCCGCTTGACCTTGAGCGCTTCCCGCGTGGGATCGAACCCGCAGACGCGGGCCGAGCCCGCGGTGGGCTCGCTCAGGCCCAGGAGCATTAAGAACGTGGTCGTCTTGCCCGCGCCGTTGGGTCCCAGGAATCCGAAGATCTCCCCCCGGGCGACCTGGAGGTTCAGCCGGTCAACAGCCGTCTGGTTCCCATAACGCTTGCTGAGATCGTGCGTCTCGATTACGGTGTCCATTGTGCACTCCGCCCCTTAGGGCTGGCAACTTGGCAATCCGGCAACCTGGCAACCCGGGGATTCGAGTTTCCTGATTGCCGAGTTGCCCGGTTGCCGAGTCGCCATGAATTAGCGTCGGCCCAGCCAGACGAACAGGCCGCCCATCCCTCCGATTGCCAAGACGATCAGACCGACCCCGATCCAGCCCCAGGTGGTGGGGGCCTTCACCGTCACGCGCATCTCCACCGTCTTGCTGCTGCCTCGCTCGCCATCCACCGAGAGTCCCACCGAGTAGTCCCCCACCAGGGAGGTGGCCGCCGGCGTGATGGCGGCGTCCACCTGCTTGATGGCCCCCGGCTCCAGCGCCTCGATCTTCTCGGGCTTGAACTCGACCTTCCAGTTCTCGGGTTTGAACGCGCTCAGGCTGATGTTGCGATTGGTCGCCGACCCGGTGTTCTTGACCACCAGGGAGACCGTGGTGGGCTTGTCCGGTGACGGCGTCCGCCGAGAGGATGCCCGAGGGGGTCGCCGCATCCAATTTGTAGATGCCGGTCAGGACGACCCGCAACGGGACATCGGCCTTGGAATCGCCCGCGCTGATCCGGACCAGGACCGGATATTCCCCGGCCGTGGCGTCCCGGTGCGGGGTGACCGACACGGCTACCGTCTGGCTGCTGCCCCCGCGGATGCGCAGGCTGGAGATCTGCTTCGACTCGTAGCCGGGCTTGAAGCTGGCCTCCCACTTGTCGGGGGCCTGGGCGGCCAGGTTGAAGGTGCGATCGTTCTCGCTCTTGTTGGCCACGTCCAGGGAGAACTCGAAGGTGGCGTCGGTCTGCCCCCGCAGGACGGGGTAGGACGTGGTGACCTGGATGTCCTCGGTGCCCATGCGACTGCGCTCTCGGGTGGTGACCGTGATGGTGTAATTCGTGGTCAGGTTCCCGTCCGCCGTGACCCCCTGGATCTCGAAATCGTAGGTCCCGGGCGCCAGGCCCTTCTCCGGCTCCGCGCTGAAGGCCAGGGCCCGGGTCTTGCCGTCGGGGACGGAGACGCCGGTGACGGTGAAGCTGCCGCCCTTGAGGGAGGCCCTCCAGCCCTTGGGCACCGAGGTGAGCTTCAGCGCGACGTTCTCATCGCGCTTGCCCTTGTTCTCCACCGTGAGGTCCATCCGGACGCCCTCGCCCACGCGGGACGACCACGCCCGGAATAGTCGGAGTAGATCGCGATGCCCCGCTCCGGCCGCTCGTCCCGCTTGGCCGGTTCGTTGTCGGCCGCCAGGGCTGCGGGTGGGGCGACCAGAACGAGCAGCGCGATCAGGAGCCCGGCGAAATGCCCGGGCCGCCCACTGCACCAGTTGCGGGAAAACCCCGCGGAATCCACCCACTGACCTGCCATCGTGTGTCCTCCTGTCCGCTCGCCTCTGGAGCGGGAATGGGGGCCGGGCGACATCCGCCCGGCCTCGGGTCTGTCACTACTCCTCCGGCGGAGCCGGAGCCTCCGTCACCAGACACCCGGTCGTGATCATGAGCCCGGCGATGCTGGAGGCGTTCTCCGGCGCTGTGCGGGCGACCCTCGTCGGGTCGGTGATCCCGACCGCCGTGAGGTCCTCGTATGCTTCGCTCTCCGCGTTGAAGCCGAAGGCGCCGTTCCCCGTGCGGATCTACTGGAGCACGGTGGGGCCTTCCACTCCGGTACTCCCTTTTTACCACAATTAGTCCCAATCCGAAATTGCTAACCGTCAAGGCGGGGTCCTCGCGGCTGAGGGCCAGCCGCTGGCCGCCGTCTTCCACCTTGACTTTGTCCTCGGATGAGAAGTAGCGTTGGGATCCGCGGAGCACGGATCCCCCGCCATCGACCCGACGAGGGTGACGATGCCTCCTGGTGTGTTCCGGGGACCCATGTGGTGAGTCAAGGGCCTCAGCAGCATCCTCCGTCCGCTGGCAGAAGGGAAACGACCCTGGCCGACGCATCCGTGGAATCCCATCCGCCGGAAGGGGCCTGGCAAAAGCGCGCGGCGACCGTCGCGCGGGGTATCCGCCGGCGCGTGCTGGAGCACACCATCAAGAACAACGGGGGCTATCTCAGCCAGGCCTGCTCCGCGGCCGAGATCATGGCCGCCCTCTACGTCAGGATCATGCGCCTTGGCCCCGTCCCCCGCCCCCTCGTCCCCAAGCCCTTCCCGGGCGTCCCCGGCCCGGGCAACTGGCGCTCCTTCACGGGGGCGGAGTTCAACGGACCCGCCGGCCCGGAGTGGGATCGGTTCGTTCTCTCGCCGGCGCAGTACGCGCTGGTCCTGTACGCCGCCCTGATCGAGACGGGCCGCATGGCGCCGGAAGGCCTGGATGCTTTCAACCGGGACGGCGGCTCGGTGGAGATGATCGGGGCGGAGCACTCGCCCGGGATGGAGGTCACCACGGGCTCCCTGGGACAGGGCCTGAGCCAGGCCGCGGGCATCGCCCTGGCCCGCCGGCTGAAGCGGGAGCCGGGCCGCGTCTGGGTGTTCATGTCGGATGGCGAGTTCCAGATCGGCCAGACCTGGGAGACCATGCAGGTCCTGTCGCATTACCGCCTGGATAACCTGGGCATCTACGTGGACGTGAACAAGCAGCAGTGCGACGGGACCGTGAAGTCGGTCATGGGCCTCGACCCGCTGGACCAGCGGCTGGCGTCTTTCGGGGCGCGCGTGGCCGCGGTCCCCGGGCACGACCTGGCGGCGCTGGCCGCCCCCCCTGAGGTCCCCCCGGACGGGCGGCCCCTCGTCGTCCTGTGCGACACCAGCCCGTTCCGGGGCATCGAGATCCTCGGCGCCAATGCGCCCCGGTTTCATTACGTGCGCTTCAAGGACGCCGAGGAGCGGAAGAAGTACGAGGCCGCCCTGGCGGCCCTGCGGTAGGGAGGACGGGACGGCCCATGGAGATCCTCTCCAAAGTCCACGCCAAGAACCTGGTGGCATGGGCCGAGGACAAGCCCGAGGTGCTGGTGCTGTCGGCCGACCTCACCAGCTCCACCGAGATTGATCTGTTCCGCGACACCTACCCCGAGCGCTTCTTCTCCATGGGCATCGCCGAGCAGAACATGATGAGCTTCGCCGGCGGCCTGGCCCGCGAGGGGTTCTTCCCCTTCGTGCACACCTTCGCCGTGTTCATCTACCGGCGCGCCTACGACCAGGTGGCCATGTCCATCGCCTACCCGAACCTGCCGGTCCGCATGTTCGGGTTCCTGCCGGGGATCACGACACCGGGCGGCGCGACCCATCAGGCCATCGAGGACATCGCCGTCCTGCGGGCCCTGCCGAACATGACCCTCCTGGAGGTGGGGGACGCGACGGAGGTGGAGACCGTCCTCGACGTGGCGCAGGCCATCCGGGGGCCGGTGTACGTCCGGATGCTTCGCGGGGAGATTCCCCGGCTCTTCAACAGGGCGGAGCCCATGCGGCTGGATACGCCCCGCGTGCTGAGCGTGGGGGAGGACGTCACGCTGCTTTCCTCCGGCATCTGCACCGAAGAGGCCATGCGGGCCTCGGCGGCCCTGCGGCGGCAGGGGGTCTCAATCCACCACCTGCACATCTCCACCCTGAAGCCCTTCAACAGCCCCCTCGTCGCCGAGGCATTGGCGCGCGCCAGGCACGGGGTCATCACCATGGAGAACCACACCGTCCTGGGGGGCCTGGGCAGCATCGTGGCCGAGCAGATGGCGGAGGCGGGCCACGGCAATAGACTGGTGCGGATCGGCCTGCGCGACACCTTTGCGCATGGGGCCAGCCGGCCCTACCTCATGAAAGAGTGCGGCCTGGACGCCACGGCCCTGGTCCGAGGCGTCGAGGAGCTGCTCTGCACCTCGTTTCACATCACCGAAGGAGACCTCGCCGAGATCCGCCTCGAGGCCGTGCACAGCGACGCCAAGGCCGAGGCACTGTGATGCCGGGTCGCGAGGCGCGCTTCTCGGCCGTCTACCGCGTCTCCGGAGACACGAGGGAGGCCCGGGCGCGGGCCCGGGACATCTGTCTGGAGCAGACCGTCGAGCTGCCCTCGGACGTGGTCCCCGCGGGGTTCGTCCGCGACCAGGTGGTCGGCCGGATCGAGTCCCTCCGGAAGCAGGCAGGCGGGTACCGGGCCGTGATCAGCTACGCCGTCGGGACCGCCGCCGGCGAGCTGACCCAGCTCCTGAACGTCCTCTTCGGCAACACCAGCATCAAGCCCGGGATCCGGCTGGAGCGGCTTCACCTACCGCCGTCGGTGCTCAGGGGCTTCAAGGGTCCACGCTTCGGACGCGCCGGCTTGCGCCGGAGCCTGGGTGTCCCCCGGCGTCCGCTCTTGTGCGCGGCCCTGAAGCCCATGGGACTTGCTGCCCAGGGGCTGGCGGACCTCGCCTATCGGTTCGCCCTGGGCGGGATTGACCTGGTAAAGGACGACCACGGCCTCTCGGACCAGCCCTATGCTCGGTTCGAGGAGCGGGTCAGGCTGTGCGCCAGGGCCGTGGCGAAGGCGAATCGTCGGACGGGCTTCAGGTGCGCGTACGCGCCGAACGTCACCGCCCCCCACGGCGACCTCTTGGAGCGGGCACGGTTCGCCCGCAGGGCGGGGGCGGGAGCCCTGCTCGTGTGTCCGGGCCTCACGGGGCTGGACGGCATGCGGGCCGTGGCGGACGATCCTTACGTGGCCCTTCCCGTGCTCTCGCACCCCGCCTTCCAGGGAACGTACGTCCTCCATCCAGGCAGCGGCATCTCCCATTATGCCCTGTTCGGTCAGATCGCCAGGCTGGCCGGCGCCGACGCCAGTATCTACCCGAACTACGGCGGCCGGTTCTCCTTTAGCCGGGAGGAATGCCGGCGCATCGTGGAGGGCTGCCGCGTCCCCATGGGGCGGCTTCGCCCCATCCTGCCGTGCCCGGGCGGCGGCATGGCACTCAGCCGCGTGCCCGAGCTGTTGAGGTTCTACGGCAACGAGGTCATCCTCCTCGTCGGCGGGGGTCTCCTCACGCACGGGCTGGACGTCATGGAGAACTGCCGGGTCTTCCGAAGAATGGTGGGCGGCTGAGGCAAATATAGATAGGGGACGCCCATGAAATTATGACTTCCTACCCTCTTGGCCATGTCGTACGAGTCCCCGCATGCCCGGCCGAGCCCGCTTCGACGACGACGCAACGAGAGGAGACCGGGCTGTTTCCTCGGTGTCAAGGTAGATGGCTCCTCTTGATGTCGGAGCGTCGTGCATGGCTTCTCTGGGGGCGACGAAATCATCGGGTTGTTCCCTCCAGGCTTGACGTCCGCTTCAGCGTCAGGTATATGATTCCACATGATGCCGCTGGCGCTGACCGGAATGGCATCCGTTGATGTTTCCGATTTCGGCGGGCGGTATCTCTGTTCCCACGGAATCCGATTGTGGGAGAGAAGCGAGTCGCCGATTTTCCGGCTTGCCCGAGGCCGCGGGTGTTCCCGCAAGGTCTGTAGTTAGGAGCGCCGGGGAGGAACCGATGCCCGAGTCGGACGCCACCGATAACAAAAAGCAGGCTCCGCTAACACAGGATCCGTGGCACGATAAGGTCCTGGGCGACGCCATCGGGTATACCAAGGGGCTCGTCGCGATCCTGGATTCCTTGAACGAGGGGTTCCGTCGGCGGGGGCGAGAAATCGAGGAACTGCGAGACCGCCTGACCATCCTCCAGAATGAGCGACGTACGATCCTGGAGGAGCGGGGCGGGCTTGCGGCGCAGATGGGCTCTCTGACCGCCGAGCGGGATGAACTGCGGTCCGGCCTTGAGGAGCGGAGGCGGGACCTGGACCAACTCCGGGAGGCGCTGGCCCAGAGCCAGGCGGCGCTGGAGGGCCGCACCCGGGAGATCGAGAAACTCGAGGCCGCGGTCCGGGATTCCACCCGGCAGGCGGGGGAACTGCGCGAGATGGTCCGTACCCTGGAGCGGGAGCTCCTACGGGTACGCCAGTCCGCCGCCCAGGCCCAGCAGGAGCAGGTCGCGCTGCGCGACAGCCTGGCCAGCACGGAGGGGCTCCTGGAAACGGCCCGGAGAGACCTCGCCGGCTCGCAGGAGCAGATCACGAGCCTCCAGAGTTCCCTCACGGCGCAGATGGACTCTCTGACCGCCGAGCGGAAGAGACTGCAGCTTACTGCAGAGGAGCGGAAGCGGAAGCTCGATCAGCTCCGCCAGGAGCTGTCGCAAAGTCAGGCGGCGCTGGAGGGCCGCACCCGGGAGATCCAGCAGATCCAGGCCGCCATGGCAGAGTCCACCCGGCAGGGGGTGGAACTCCGCCAGCGGATCCAGGAGTTGGAGCGCGAGAGGGAGCGCGACGCCCAACGGCATGGCGCGCGCCTGGCGGAGATGGAAGAGGCGCTGCAGCAGGCACGCCAGTCCGCCGCCCAGGCCCAGCAGGAGCAGGTCGCGCTGCGCGACAGCCTGGCCAGCACGGAGGGGCTCCTGGAAACGGCCCGGAGAGACCTCGCCGGCTCGCAGGAGCAGATCACGAGCCTCCAGAGTTCCCTGGAGGGAGAACGGGCCCAAGCGGAACATCTCCAGGATCGGCTACGCTCTCAGTGGGAAGAGTTCTCCAGCCTGAACACGACGATGCAAGCCGCTCGGGGGTTCCTCCGCGAGATTGCGGCCATCGTGGGGGGGCCACAGGATTTGGCCGGCGGAGGTGGGGAAGCCGATCAGGAGGAGGCGCACTGGGCGGAGCTAGTGCAGCGCGTGAAACTTCAGACAGAGACGTCGGCTCAGACTCAGGAGGAGCTCGCGAGCCTGAGGCAGCTCGCCGAGTCCGTTCGGGAGGTGCTGGGAACTACGGATCAGCTTCCCGAGCGGCTCCGCAAGCTCGTGGCGGGGCGGACGGTCCTGATCGAACACGTGCAGCAGATCACTGCCGACTGGCGACGGCTCCGGCAAGAGCGAGCGGAATCCGCCGGGCGGGAACAACAGCTTCGGGAGGAGAACGAACGTTTGGCCGCTCGCGTCACTGCGCTCACCGGAGAGCTTGAGATTCAGCGCGCCGAAGCAGAACGGCGGCGGCAGCCGCGGGCGGACGACCGCCCTGTCCAGAGGGCTGAGGCGGCCTCGACGCAACAGCGCGAGGAAGGCCTCCAGTTCGCTGTCGTTCCCGGCCTGACATTGCCAGACCTCGAAGCCCGGAAAGCCGCAGCCCCGGCCAAAACCCCACCCGCCCAGGCCGACCTTGCACCGGGCTTGTTCCGCCTGACGCAGGCCCAGGTGGAGGCACCAGGCTCGCCGGGGGGTTCGCCGCCCTCCGCCGGACCCCACCGCGCGGATGAGGAAATGGTGAGGCCCCAAGGCCGCTTCGCGGACATGGTGGTTGAGTGCACAGTCGAGAGCTCGGGCGGGGAGACCCTACAGCGGCTGCGAGGTCGCGTCTCCGGGGTCAACGAAGTGGGGATGGTAGCGGCCTTCGAGGAGCGACTTTCCGCGGGGCAGAAACTGAAGCTTCGACTGATTCGGCGCGATCGAGAGATTGCAGTTCCCGGAAGGGTGGTCCAGGTTCAACCACCCACGGCGGCTCCTGGCGCTCTCCCCACCTTTGAGTATCTGGTTCGATTCAATCATCCGGACCCGAATTCCGTCCGGCGGATCAGAGCGTTCTTATTCTCCTGATCTCCCGCGCGCGCCCAGCGACGACCTGGTGTTGCAAGGGACCAGGGATGTCCATGCACTTATGACATTCTACCGGAATTGGGGACCCGGCTTGATGCCCTCCGGTGTACCGCACCCGGTTTCCTGCTGTCCACCGAACGCTTCCCCCCGACCCATGGCCGCCGCCGCTTGACCGATCCTGGACCGGTCTCCCCTTGACATGGCGCCAACCGCTGCGGCATGCTGACTTCTCCGGGAACCGGGATTGGCCAGTCAGCCTGGCCGGTCTTCCACCGGCGGGCCGCTCTCAGCGCAGGCTTCGCCGGCCGGGCAAAGCCCTCTGGATCGACCTTACCAGCTCGATGCACATCGGATCCGCCCGGACCATGGAGGAACACGCCCGAGAGCCTTCGGCGCGGGCGCGCGGCACGCGCAGAGCGCCGCCTCAGGCGGCGGAGTTGGAGACGATGAGCAGCGACCGTTCAGCACACACATTCCCGCCGCATCTCGTGGGGCTGCTCGTGGGGCTCACGCTCGGCTGGGGCTTCAACTGGCCGGCCATGAAGATGGCGCTCTTCGAGATGGCGCCGATGCACTTTCGCACCCTGTGCCTGCTCTGCGGGGCCGCCGGGCTTCTCACCATCGCCCGCATGAATGGCCTGCCGGTCCGGGTTCCCAGGGGCCAGTGGCCGCGGATGGTCGCCATCGCGCTGGTGAACATGACCGGCTGGAACATCCTGGCCACCTACGGCATTCGCCTGATGGCATCGGGGCGGGCGGCTATCCTTGGTTATACCATGCCGATGTGGAGCGTCATGCTCTCCATCTGGCTGCTCAAAGAGCCCTTCACGAAGCGTCGGGCGCTCGGCACTGCGCTCGGGTGTGCGGGGTTGCTGCTCCTGCTCGGGGAGGAGGTCCAAGCCGTGGGGCGCTCGCCCCTCGGCGCCGCCTACATGGTCGGCGCGGCGCTGAGTTGGGCCCTGGGCACTGTCATGATGAAGCGCTGGCCCGTGTCCCTGCCCACCTCGTCCTTCACCGGGTGGCAGATGCTGATCGGGGTCACGCCCATTGCGATGATCGCCCTCACGTACGAGGCGGGCACCTTCAATCCATTCGCGCTGTCGCTTCTGCCGATGCTCGGAACGCTCTACAACCTATTCGTGGCATTCAACTTCTGCTACTGGGCCTGGACGAAGATCGCGCTGGTGGCCCCCGTCGGCGTCGCCAGCCTCTCGGTCATGATGATCCCGGTGGTCGGCGTGTTCAGTGGAATGCTGGTGCTGGGGGAAAGCCCGTCCTGGCAGGATTACGCGGCGCTCCTCCTGGTGGTCGGGGCATTGGCCACGGTGCTGCTGCCGCCCAAGGAGACCAAGACCTCCCGCCCCGCCCGCTGAAGGAGGTGGCGAGGCGAGACCATCCCGCTGGCGACGCTCAAGCGAACTGCTCCCCTCGTCGATGGCCCGGCCCGCCGGGTCCGTCCGGCTGACCCTTCCTGCGTGTCGCGCGATCCCGTCGGCTCAAACCGCCGGCTTGGCACGGAGGTATTGCTTCGGCCAGGCGAGGTCGTGGCCCAGGGCGCGGGCGGCGTGGAGCGGCCAGTAGGGATTTCGCAGCAGCTCGCGGCCCAGGGCCACCAGGTCAGCGCGGCCGTTCCGCACGATCTCCTCGGCCATCTCCGGCGTCGTGATCTGTCCCACCGCCATGGTGGCGATGGACGCCTCTCGCCGGATCTTCTCAGCGAAGGGGACCTGATACCCGGGATAACCGGGCCCGACCGGTGGTGTGGAGGGTGTGCTCCCCCCCGAGGAGCAGTCCACAAGGTCCACGCCGTGCGCCTTGAGCCAGCGGGCCACCTGGACCTGATCGCCAACCGTCAGGCCGCCCTCGGTCCAATCGGTGCACGACAGGCGCACGAGGAGCGGTTGTGACTCGGGCAGGACCGCGCGCACCGCCTCCACCACGCGCAGCAGCATCCGCGCGCGGTTTTCCAGCGAACCGCCGTACTCGTCACTCCGGCGATTGGAGATCGGCGACAGGAACGCGTGCAGGAAGTAGCCGTGGGCCGCGTGCACCTCGACGATATCGAAGCCGGCGCGCAGCGCGCGCTGGGCGGCGGCGCGGTAGGCGGCGACGATCCCGTCCAGCTCGGCGCGGGTCAGCTCGCGGGGGGCGGTCCATTCCGCGTCGAAGGGGAGGGCGCTCGGGGCGACGGCCGGGAGCGGGCCGGTGCCTTTGGTCGGCGTCCAGGCCTTGCGCCCGGCGTGGGCCAACTGGCTGCACATCATGGCGCCCTGCGCCTTGCACAGGCGCACGATGCGGGCCAGCGGCTCGACCTGGGCATCGTCCCACAATCCCAGATCATTCACGCTGATCCGGGCACGCGATTCGACTGCGGTGGCCTCGGTGATGACCAGCCCGACGCCCCCCACGGCCCGCGCGCCCAGGTGGGCCAGGTGAAAGTCCGTCGCGATGCCGTCTTCCCCCGCGGAGTACATGCACATGGGGGACATGACAATGCGGTTGCGAAGCGTGACGCCGCGCAGGACGAAGGGAGTGAAGAGCTGGGACATAGAAGGCCTCCTGGATGAATTGGCAGCGAGAGCAAATGCTTTCCGGGAGAGGCCAGCCGCCGCCTCGGGCGGCATCTTCCTCCCGGGACGAGGTGATGCGTGGTTGGCGCCTGCGAGGCCTCGGCCCGATCAGGTGCCCGACTTCTCGCTCCCAGAAGGGAAGGCGAACTCACCCTTGGCCTCGAACGGGATGAACCCGAGGCCACCGGCGGAGTGCAGCCGGCCCGTGATCCGGTACGTGAAGCCCGTTTGGTTGCCTTTCTGCAGCTCGGGGATCTGCCTGAGGATATCATGCAGGCCCGTCACCACTTGCAGGTCCACCAGCGCCTCGCCGAACCGGGGGACGACCCCGCCCCGGCCGCTGACGCCCTTGGCAAACGGCTTGCCGTTGATCTCGAGGTCGAAGGCCACGCCGTCGAACGCGATCTCGGCGTCGTTCGGGTTCAGGAGCCGGACCTTGACTGCGTACCGCTGTTCCAGCAGGCTCATTTCGAGGGGCGTGATGTCGGCGATGGTCACCCCCAAGGGCTCGCGCATTCCCCAGCCGGCACAGGCGCTGAGCCCGAGCAAACACGCCAGGAGCCCTGCCCGCAGGCGCATCGGATTCTCCTCTCGTGGCCAGACGCTCCTCTGCATCCGCCCCGGCGATGTTACCAAAGCGCCTTTTCGCGTGTCCATCGGAATCCCGCGGCGGCCATCAGCTTCCGCCACCGACGGGCCCTCGCCGTTGAGGACTGACTGCTCCCTTTCCACCTTGACTCTGCCCGCCGGGGAAAGGTAACGTCCTTTAGATATTTGACTTGTAATGCAACGTCCCTTTCTCACGACAGCCCGCATCACGCTTTACAGCTCTCCCTTGCAATCATTTTATAGGAAGGGCTTCAGCGCCTTGAGCACGAGGAGGCCGAAGCTATCGATCGCCAGGTGGGCGCCGATGCACGGCCAGAGACTCTTTCGCCAGACGGCCAGCACACCCAGCGCGAGTCCCGCTGCCGTCGTCTGCATGAGGCCCAGCAAGCCCTGGTAGCCGTGGCCCGCGCCGAAGAAGAGCGCACTGAGCACGACGGCCAGCGCGTCGCGGCGCAGTGCCGCTCCCCGGGTGTCCTGCACCGGGATGGACGCCCGCAAACGGCCAAGAAGGAAGCCGCGGAAGACTGTCTCTTCCCAGCAGGCGACGAACGCAGTGAGCGGCAGAATCGTCGCCAGAGGCAATTGCGCGAGGCTCCCAAGCCAGCTCAGTCTGCCCGCAACCTGGGCCTCGAGGTTTCCGCGCAGGACAACATATACGCTGCTGAGGACAACATTCACAGCGTACGTGGCGACGAAGCCGAGCAGGCTCCAGGCCACCGTCGAACGGACCGACCGGCGCCCCAGCCCGAGCGACTCGCGCCACGACGCGTCGCGCCGGGCGAAGAGGGCTGTGGCGAGGAGCATGAGCGTGCCGAGGACGAGCGTGGAGAGAATCAACGTTGCCACGCCGTGATTCCTGCCTCCGAAAAGGAGGCTGCTACCGTAGACGACGCTGTAGAAGAGAACAAGCAGCGCCAAGGCCTGTCGGCGCGCCGTGCTGGGCGCGAGATTTGAGGGGAATGGCGGTGTCATCTCGACCATTATACTTCTCTTGCCAGACAAAGGCAGCAGCCGATGTTCGCGGCGGTCGCCGCGCCGTGGGTGTGTTAGGCGGCCTTCACTTGAAGAAGTGACGAAGCCGTTCCAGCGTCCTTGTCTGTTCCAACTCCCCCATCAGGACGACGGAGTTGGAGTCCAAACCGTTGAGGGACGGCCCGAAGATACCCCTAAAGCCCCCAGCGGCGTCGTGGACTAGGTAGAAGCGGTCGTGGAAACGTGAGTTACCGGTGAATGTTTCTACCCTCGCCCTCGGAAAGGCATCTCTGATTGCTCTTCTTAAGATCTCCTTCGCCCCTTTGCTCGCCCGTTTTGCCCCAGGGTTAAGCCTTACAACGAATTCGGAGTCCCTCACGAGGTTGAGCGCCCGCAAGTATTCGACCAAGTTCGCGTAGCCGCCGGTCGTGTCATCCTCTGCTGCATCGGAATAGATGTAGGGGTCTGTCAAAATGACCTCGCGGACCCTTGAGCCTTTGTGTACTCGCCGGACGAGATCGAGAAACTCACGTTTGGGGCCTCGTCGATCGGAACCTCCCCCTACAGTCATCAGGCGGAGAACTACGGCTGCATCCGTCCGTGGGTCGGCGAGAGTCGGTGCGCGGAGTGGGCAGTCCGGAGCGGGACATTCGCCTATGACTATCGATCCTCCCCGATTAGCGGGATCATGTCCCGTCTGGCCCCGGTTGAAGAAAAGAAAGGGCCATAGCCGACTTGTCCTCAGCGCAGCTCGCTCCTCCTGGGTCAGATTATAGGAGGCGCCGGCCACATCAAGTGCGGCGTGTGCATAGGCGCCCATCTTGAATTGCCCGTCGCTCTGATGGTAGGCCCATTCGAGGTAGCCGCAGATCACCTCGGCGAAAACTGCCCTGAATTCCAAGTCGCATAGTTCGGTTGCCGGTGGCAGTGCCCTAATCAGAGCCGCTGAGCCGCGACCATAATCGTCCTGGCGTCCTTCGATCAAGTGAGTAGATCTTCGGTACCAATCTCGGATGGCAGAATAGGCCCTCCCCAGTAAAATATTGCTGGGCCTCTGATCATCTGGATGCAAGCCCATTGCTGCCCCTCCTTGAATGTGCTGAGTTGTTCGTTGCCGCCTCAAGAACTGCGCATCACTGGCCCGCGCCGGTCTGAGCCGCCTTACTTCTTTCCCGCCCGGTTCCAGCAGTGGTTCTCTTGCTCCAGACGGTCCAGGCGTTGCGTGAGAGAGTCTAACGTAGGCTCCTTCATCGCAGCCTCCCTTCCTAATGTCCCTTTCTGCGACCCCACAGGATTAGATAGCGTTGTTCGTCCACGCCTTCGGCAATTTCTCTTCCGGATGGGAACTTGTATCCGCTGTTGTCCTCCCACTGTTCGACTTGGCTGAATGCCCAGGCGGGATTAGGCCATTGCTCGGCGGATTGCCCGAGGACCTCGGCCACCACCCGCGGCCAATCCGCCTGAGAATTACAGCTTGCCAAGCCTACGGCACCACAGTCGCAATGCAAGAACCCGACCTCTTCGTCTTTCCGAGGGTAATATGCCCTTGAGAACTGGACTGCGCGTCCGCACCAGTGGCATTGTGTCGCTATATACCCAATCCTGCCCATGTCTCATCCTCTCTGGTCATGGATGACCCCTGTGCTCTACTAGAAGGACCCCGCCGGGCACACCTGGGAATAACTTTGTGTGTGAAGCCGGTGGTTCAGTCTTCAGGACCGAGTTGCGTCCTATAGGTTTCGTGGTATGCCTCAAGGGCCAGCGAGGCGTCTGGGCCGGGGCCTACACCGTCCATCTCCGCTGAGGGAACGTCTTGGGCCCTTACGAGCGAGATTCGCCATTTCTTGGGCAAGGAATTTTTCGATCATGCGCACGAAACCGTTTCTGGCGCGCCTGGCTGGAGTTTAGCGGGCATATGAATATCGCTCACCCTTAATCGACACATAGAGCGTGAACCCCTCCTTGGTTTGGCGAACGTTGGGAATTGTCACGTCGAATCTGCCTGTTGAACCAGGAAGAATTATGTCGATCGCAGGACTCTGGGCGCTCCCGATCTCTTCAGGTTCTATCACAAGGTGCAGAAGGTCCCAATCGCTCCAAATGGATTTCCGCTCCTTTCTGTATTCCCCTAGCATCTTCCTGTAGTCTTGTAGCGACAAGACCTTCCGAGCCGAGAACTTGAGGCCAATGCTATGAAGCAACAAGTTCGTGGGATTCCCGAGGTAACCTATCAGGTGAAGACCAGCGGGCTCATACGCCACTTGCTCAAACTGAATTGAATAGCCACGGTCGAGGAACTGAATCGTGTTTGACTCTGGGCGAACCTCGCTGCCGAGCCAGGTTTTTGACTCGCGAATGTCACTGTCCAACTCAAGCATCGTAACTCTGTATGAGAGGCGGCGAAGAGAAATGGTTTGGAATACGAGTGCGACGACGAGCAATGCAAGGAGGCCAGGGGTGAGGAAAAGCAACCAGCGATGTCGTTGCGGAGGAACCGGCTGCGTGACTTGAGAATCTTGAGAGGGTGAACCTAGCGGCTCGCCGTTCACAGTGGACTCCTTTCTCGGTGTTGGAACATGACGGGTCGAGGTCTTGAAGCCGCCACCGAGCCAACGAACGGTCGCGATTATTCCGTAGGCCAGGCCATATACCACAACCGGTACGGCAACAAGAGCACCAACGAGAAACGGCCAGAGCCGCAGCATTTCTTTGTAGACTGATGAATAAGTGCCACCTTTAAAGCATGTCCAGAAGAGATCCCTGTGGAGGACCCAAACACACTCCAATCCCTCCCCGACTATGTACATGGGTATTCCGGCAAGAACCACGAACACCCAGATAACCCAGAGCACGAGGTAGACACGCGTCAGCCCCCGGGAGTAATTCATGATGTGCTCCTCTCTCTATGGGCGTGACTTGTCGCGAGTATGTGAAGCGGGGCCTACCGGGACCCCCAGAAGCACGATCGAAGGGCACCGAGGGCTACGGTCGTCTGCGGTGGTGGACGAGCGTCCTGAGGGCTGATCGGGAGATCGCTCGCCGAAGACGCTAGCGAATCGGTCTCTGTGAGTCAACAAGAAACCCGTGAAGGGTCCTGGCCAGCAGGGCTTCTCTACTTTTTCCTCGCGGCTTTCCAGCAGGACGAACCTGGGCATTGGGAGCGTGAGACGCCACTATGCTTATCTTGTCGCGGAAGCCGCCTCAAGATCGACCAGGAACCGGTCCAACTCCGCCTCACTGTAAACCTGCACGAAATTAGGCGGCAATTTCAGCTTCCGGACCTGTGCTGCCCAATGCGAATCGAGCGTCACCATCTGAGCGCAGTGCACAGACACCATTGCGTGGCAGAGGTCTCGTGCGTGGTTGTCATTCAAGGTGAAGGTATCTATGATGGCGTATCGCACGAGCCCGTTGTAGATTGCGCGCATTGGCTTCGTAGCATCGAACTTTACGAGCGGGAACTTCTTGTCGAGGGCCTTCGGGTTCTTATACATAGCGTCATAAGTAATGCCGCATAATTATCTTGCCATGTTCATGCCTTTCCTGTCATGATAGCGACAAGGAGGGCATGACCATGCGCAAATTGGCGATCGCCGATGCCGAGATCATGCAGTTCGCGTTGCAGCAAGAAATCTTCCGTTCCGAGGAAGCGCGCTATGACCATCGCCTGCACGGGGTCCTGTTGGTGACCCACGGCCTCAGTTGCTATGACGTGGCCGGCCTCCTCGGCCAGGACCCCCGGACCATCGAACGCTGGGTGCAGCGATTTGAAGCGCGGGGCTTCGCCGGGCTGCACGAGGGCGAACGGAGCGGCCGGCCCCGGCGGCTCGAGCCGGCGCAGTGGGACGCGGTCAACCGGGAGCTGCGCCGGAACCCGCGGGACTTCGGCTACGCCCAGAATCTCTGGGACGGGAAGCTCCTCGCCCATCACCTGGCGCAGGTGCACGGCGTCCCCCTCGGGGTGCGCCAGTGCCAGCGCCTGTTCCGCCAGCTGGCCTTCCGGCTGCGGAAGCCGCGCCCGCTGATCGCGCACGCCGATCCGGCGGCGCAGGTGGCATATAAAAAAACTCCGCCGGCTCGCCCGCGCCGACGGCCTTGACCTCTGGAGCCTCGACGAATGCCATTTCCAGCAGCATGGCACCCGGTGTCGCATGTGGGTGCCCCCGGAAGACACCGATCCCGTGCTGTTCCACGCCCCGACCCGGAAGTCCGTGGCCCTCTTCGGCGCGGTCAACCTCCGCACCGGGCAGCTCGTGACCCAGCTCTGCCCGAAGTTCGATGCGGTCACGTTCGGCGCCTTTCTCCGCGTCCTGCTGCGGCATCGCCGCCCGCAGCGGCGGCTCGTCCTGATGTTGGACAACGCGCGGTACCATCACGCCACGCTGGTGCGGCCGTTTCTGCGGGAGAAGCACCAGGTGCTCTCGTGTGCCTTCCTACCGCCCTACAGCCCGGAGTTGAACCCGATCGAACGCGTCTGGAAGCTCGCCCGAAAGCTGTGTACCCACAACCAATACTTTCCGCTGCTCACGGACCTGGTAGCCGCCGTCTCGGCTCAACTGAATCTGTGGAGAAAACCCAATCCACTGCTCGCCAGATTATGCGGCATTATTTAGGTCGTCATGTATAGCATGCTCATCCCTCCATGTCTGGACGGCCTTCTGTAACTGAGCGGTGTTCCGGTTGGTCACCTTCTTCAGCTGGTCCCCACCCGTCCCGAATGTGAGATCAACGACATGCGCGAGCGACACAGGACCATTTGCCAGGCGGGCTGCAAACTGCGAATCGGTCAGGAACTCGCCGCTCGCACAAAGGGGCAACGTATCGGGCATCTTGCCGGTTTCCTCCGCGTTGATGATCCGAAATGGGTCAATCGTCATCGGAAACCAGTGCGGCCCAAGCTCCTTGAGGAAATCGCGGACCTGTTGGGCTCTCTGCGGGGAGGCATCTCGCGCAATCTCCGCAGCGTTCATCACCGAGAACATCAGCGTGGCGCGATGCTTAAAAGCGAAGAGGAACCGACGGCTGAGCCCGCTGTCCTCGGAGAGGCGCCGGAGTGCCCAATGATCGAGATAAATGGACGGCGGCTCCGTCGAGAGTTCGAAGTCGTAGTCCTGCCCCTTCGCTCGGATCGTAATCATTCGTCAGAACCCCCGTAACGGGAGAGAGGACGGTGCTCGAAAAGTTCGATTTCTCGGTAGCCTTTCCGTCTCGGGTCTACGGTTGGATGCGAGCCTTCTCCGTCAGGCCTCTTGCTCGCGAGGGCGAGTCACCGCGCGATGAACTCGCGGTAGTTCTCGCGCAGCAGCAGGGCGACATCGGCCCGGATGTGCTTGGCCGTGACCTTGAACCCCGACTGCTCCAGGTCCACGTACTTGTCCGCCAGGACCTTGGCGATGACGCGCCGGCTGTGCTCCCACTTGTAGATCAGTTGATCCAGGATGCGGGCGTCGGAGTGCTGCGGGACGAAGGTCGTCCCCAAAAGCTCCAGCCGCATCCGGGTAACCTCCTGGACCAGCGATGGGTTGTTCAGGAACCACCAGCAGCCGAAGGGGAGGAGGTTGCCGAACTTCCGCGCCGAGGCGGCCAGCTCGTGCTGGTTCTCGCGGGCTAGCATCGTGACCATGAACTTGTTCTGCGGGAAGTCCCGGCACAGATTCACGACCGACATGACATCGGCGGATCCGACGCTGTCGCCGCCATCCTGGAGGCCGGGGTTCACCCGCAGCCGCGCGCCGATCATCATCGCCCAGGGTCGACGGCCCTCCGCCAGCACCGGCATGAGGATCTCCCGGATGAACCGGTCGCCGGCCGGGTTGTTCGGATCGGGATAGCGGAACTCCGGCGGCAGGCTCATGGCCACGTAGACCGCCTTCATCTTGTCGAGCCAGTACGCGAGGAAGCGCCTCACCTCGTCCACGGTCCTCCCCGAGAAGTCCGGCCGAGCCTGGTACCCCCATGTCCACAACTTCCCGCACGCCCCCGACCAGTTGCGCAGCAGCGGGTCGATCCGCAGGACGGCCGCGAAGCGCGGATCCTGGCCGATGCCCGGAACCTTCTCCCACAGCCCGCGTTCATGGTCATCGAAGACGGGATTGGTCATGGTGATGAGGTCAACGTTCGCCACCGTCATCACCTTGTCAATGTACTTATCGGGGTCCTGCCTGGCGAACCACTTGCGATACGGCTTGAGCGACTTCTCGTTGGGGTCCAGGCCCAGCCGTTCGAGGGTCGTGAGCACCCCGCGGCAGGCCTCGCCGATCGGCGTCCGCCCGACGAACAGGTGCTTCCAGATGTGGTCGGCCTGCTCCTGCTTTCTCATGGCCCAGAATTTGTCGTAGGGTAGTTTCGTGGCAGGCACGACGCGGAACACCTCGGCGATGAGGTAGTGATACGTCACCAGCTCGTCGATGCCCCAGAGCAGCAAGGCCCCCGGCGCGGGCGACGCACCGAACTTGGGCGGGTAGGAGTGGGTGTGCAGATCGCTCACCGGCTGGGACCAGACGGCCTTCGTGACCTGCTGTTCAATGTTCTTGCGGCTCATAAAAGGATCCTCCTGTCCTGTGGGAAGAACGGTCCACACCGTGGCCGGCCCGGCATCCCGGCCCCCCGGGCTCTCATATCACACCCAGATCCCGCCCCACCTTGGCGAACTTCTCCAAGGCGAAGTCGATGTCCGCGTCATCTAGGGCCGCCGACACCTGGACCCGCACGCGCGCCGCGCCCTTGGGCACGACGGGGTAGGAGAAGCCGATCACGTAGACGCCCTCCGCCAGCATCGCCTCGGCCATGCGCGTCGCCAGGTGTGCGTCCCCCAGGATCACGGGGACAATGGGATGCTCGCCGGGCGCGATCCGGAAGCCGCTTCGCGCCATCCCATCCCGGAAGCGCCGCGTGTTCCGCAGGAGGCGCGCGCGCAGGTCCGGCCGGGAAGCGACCAGCTCCAGGGCCTTCAGGGTGGTGGCGGCGACCACGGGGGGCAGCGTGTTCGAGAAAAGGTAGGGGCGGGAACGCTGCCGTAAATAGGCGATGACCTCCTTCCGTCCCGCGGTATACCCGCCCGAAGCGCCGCCGAGGGCCTTGCCGAACGTTCCCGTCAGGACGTCCACGCGGCCCATCACCCCGCAGTATTCGTGCGTCCCGCGCCCATTCGGCCCGAGGAAGCCGACGGCGTGGGAGTCGTCCACCATGACTAGTGCCTGATGCTTTTCGGCCAGGTCGCAGATCCCGGCTAACTTGGCGACGGTCCCGTCCATGGAGAAGACGCCGTCGGTGGCGATGAGGCGAAAGCGCGCGCTGGCCGACTCGCGGAGCCTCGCCTCGAGGTCGGCCATGTCGTGGTTCCTGTAGCGGAGACGCTGCGCCTTGCTGAGCCGGATTCCGTCGATGATGCTGGCATGGTTCAGCTCGTCGCTGATGGCCGCATCCTGCTCAGTGAGCAGCGTTTCGAAGAGCCCGCCGTTGGCATCGAAGCACGAAGAGTACAGGATGGCATCCTCGACGCCGAGGAAGTCGGCGACGCGCCGCTCTAGCTCCCTGTGCAATGTCTGGGTCCCGCAGATGAATCGCACGGAGGAGAGGCCATAGCCCCAGCGGGCGAGGGCCGCCTGCGCCGCCGCGATGAGGTCAGGGTGCCCGGAGAGGCCGAGGTAGTTGTTGGCACACAGGTTTAGGACCTTCCGGCCGTCCTGCAGGACGATGCGGGCGCCCTGCGGCGAGGCGATGAGGCGTTCGTCCTTGGACAGCCCGGCGGCGCGGATCTCCTCGAGCTGGCGTGCCAGGTGCTCGCGCATCGTGCCGAACATGGAGACTCTCCATCTGAGCTGGCGCCTGGAAGCCTCTTCAGAGGCGCGCCGAGGACCTCTCGGTCACAACCACTCCAGCAGCACCTTCCCGCAGTTCCCCGCCCGCATGACGTCGAAGGCCTCCCGGAACTTCTCGGCGGGGAAGCGGTGGGTCAGGACCGGCTTCACGTCCAGGCCGCTTTGCAGCATCATGGTCATCTTGTACCACGTCTCGTACATCTCGCGCCCGTAGATGCCCTTGAGGATGAGGCCCTTGAAGATAATGTCGTCCCAGTTGATCCCGGCGTCGCCGGGGAGAATGCCGAGGAGGGCGATCCGCCCCCCGTGGGCCATGTTCGCCAGCATATCGCGGAGGGCAGCGGGGTTGCCGGACATCTCCATCCCGACGTCGAAGCCCTCCAACATGCCCAGCTCCCGCTGGACGTCCGGCAGCTTCTCGCGGCGGACGTCGACGACGCGGGTGGCGCCCAGCCGCTTCGCGAGGTCCAGCCGGTAGGGATTGAGGTCGGTGGCGACGATGTGGCGCGCCCCCACGTGGCGGGCGATGGCGGCGGCCATGCAGCCGATCGGCCCGGCGCCGGTGATCAGGATGTCCTCGCCCACGAGGTCGAAGGAGAGGGCGGTGTGGGTGGCGTTGCCGAGAGGGTCGAAGTAGGCGAGGAGGTCCAGGGGAATGTTGGGCGCCGCACCCCAGACATTGGCCGCAGGGATGCAAAGGTACTCGGCGAAGGCCCCCGCCCGGTTCACGCCCACGCCGGCCGTGTGCGCGCAGAGGTGCCGCCGCCCGGCCAGGCAGTTCCGGCAGAGCCCGCAGACGATGTGCCCCTCCCCGCTGACCACGTCCCCGGGCTTGAAGCTCCGCACATTGCTTCCGACGGCCGCCACCGTCCCTGCGAACTCGTGGCCGATCACGAGCGGGGTGCGGATCGTCCGTCGGGCCCAGTCGTTCCAGTCGTCGATGTGGACGTCGGTGCCACAGATCGCGGTCTTGTGGATCCGGATGAAGACGTCGTTGATGCCCGGCTCCGGGACGGGGACCTCCTCCAGCCAGAGGCCCGGCTCCGGCCGCGCCTTGACGATCGCCCGCATGGTCGCCATGGATTGGGCCTCCCGAGGGTCACCGCCACATTCCGCTTGGGACTTCCAAACGGGAAGGAGCATGGCTCAACGCAGGCGCTGGTGTCAAGGGGAATGGTCCCGGAGTGGCCGAGGCCTGGCGAGCCTCACGACGCCAGATGGCGTGGTGCCAGGGCGGTGCCGAGGCCGATCACAATCAGGCCAACGCCGGCGAACATGACTTCGTAGCGCCCCACGTCCACCAGCCGTCCGAGGACCGCCGTGCCTGTTGCGATGCCCGTGAACAGGGTAAACGCGAAGAGGGAGAAGGCCTTGCCGCGGGCCGCCGGACTGATCTCCGTGCCCCGGAGCTGGAGGGTGGTGTGGAGGCCTACATAGCCAAGACCCAGGGCGAGCATACTCGCCGCGAACGCCAGCCAAGACCAGCGCGGGATGAGGACAAGGTAGGCGCCGCCCATCAGTATGCCCCCAATCCCTGCCAAGCCGCTCTCGGAGATCCAGCGGCGGATCGCCGCCATCAGGACGCCGCCTGTCATAATGCCCACGCCGAAGAGAGCGATGAGCAGGCCGACGCTGAACTGGTCGAGGCCATATCGCATGGTTGCGAAGGAGCCGAGATAGGTCACCCCGCCCCAGAGCAGGAAGCCCTCCAGGCAGACGGCGATATACACGAACTGCGCAGGACGGTCGCGAAGGAGGTCGACGAAGCGGACGGCGTGCGCGGGGGCCGCCGGGATCCCCTTCGCGCCCCGGGTATCGACCCGCCACATGAGGCCCACCGGGAAAAGTGCCAGGAGCCCGTAGCCGAGCAGCATGAGCCGCCACGAGACGAAGTAGGCAACGGTGCCGCCGACGGACGCGGAGAAGGCCAGCGCGGCCGAGGTGACGACGGAGAAGCGGCCAAGCACGACCTGGCGCCGTTCGTAGTCGACCGTATCGCCGATGAACACCAGGGTGAGCGGAATCACCGCGCCGGCGAAGGCCCCGGCCAGGAGGCGGGCAACGACGAACTGCCACGTTGTGACCGAGAGGGCGGAGAGCACGGTGCAGACGCTGAACCCGACCCCGGCCGCGCGCACCACCGCGATCCGGCCCAGGCGGTCCGACAGCGGGCCATAGAAGAGCTGCCCTGTGCCGTAGGCGAACGCATAGGTCGTCATGGCGAGCCCGACCGTCCCCGCCGTGGAATCGAGGGACAGAGAGATGGACGGCAGGACAGGCGCCAGGATGCGCACGTCCACAAAGACCAGGAAGGCCAGGGCGAACAGCAGGACGAGTGGCGTCAAGGGAGTCGAGAATCCGTTGGGAGTTCTGTGATCTCGAGCACATCCGGGGGCCGCCACCCCCGCGCGTTTCCGCACCGTTCTCGCCGGCTGCCGAGTATCCGGCCGCCCACGGGTCGTGTCAAGCCGAAACCCTTCGGGGACCTGTCGGGCCTCGGAACCAGGGAGAATGAAGCGAAGAGACAGGTCCCGGTCGTCTCCCGAGGACTCTTCGAGCAAGCGAGACGTTGTGACCCAGTTTCTAGGTTAAGTTGCCTCAGAAGGCACACTTTTACCAACACCCCCTGCATGGTCCTGTCTTTGCTATGTCCCCCTTCTGAGCCGCAAGTCATCGCCAGTTCGCAGCCGCCACAGGGTGGAACTAGGGCAGGGCCTCACCTGGTATCGGAATTGCCGTAGGCAGGTGGTGGTTGGTTTCAGGAGTCGCTACCGCGAAACGGGGGGCGCGCACTGTCAGAGCCTTGACCTAACCGGAGGTACCAAGAAATGACCGAACGGTTGACCCACGATGTCCTCATCATGGGGGCGGGCCTGGCCGGGCTGCGGGCCGCGGTGGAGATCTCCCGCCGCCTGGAGGGGAAGGCCGACATCGGCATCCTTTCCAAGGTCCAGCTCATGCGGGCCCACTCGGTGTGCGCCGAGGGCGGGACCGCCGCCGTGCTGCGAACGGAGGAGGGCGACTCCATCGAGCTGCACGCCTGGGACACGGTGAAGGGCTCGGACTTCCTCGCGGATCAAGATGTCGCCTGGCGGTTCGTCAAGACCATCCCCAAGGAGATCCTCCAGTTGGACCACTGGGGCATCCCGTGGACCCGCGACGAACATGGCCGCATCGAGCAGCGCCCCTTCGGCGGTCACTCCTATCCCCGGGCTACCCTGGCGGCCGACAAGACGGGCTTCTTCGAGATGCAGTGCCTGTACGACACCCTGCTGCGCTACCGGTGCTTTACCCGCTACGACGAGTTCTTCATCACCGACATCCTGGTCGAGGAGGGCCGCTTCGCCGGGCTGCTCGGGATCCACGCCCCGAGCGGGGAGACCGTGCTGCTCCAGGGCAAGGCGCTCCTCATTGCCACCGGCGGGGGCGGCACCCTGTATGGCTTCACCACGTACTCACAGACCGTGTCCGGGGACGGGATGGCCATGGCCTACCGGGCCGGCCTGCCCCTCGAGGACATGGAGTTCCTTCAGTTCCACCCCACCGGCCTGGTGCCGTCCGGCATCCTGATGACCGAAGCCTGCCGCGGCGAGGGCGGGTACCTGCGCAACGCCAAGGGCGAGCGCTTCATGGAGAAGTACGCCGCCTCCAAGATGGAGCTGGCCCCGCGCGACATGGTCTCGCGGGCCGAGATGACCGAGATTCTGGAAGGGCGGGGCTTCCCCCACCCGGACGGTCTGGACTACATCCACCTGGACCTCACCCACCTGGGCGCGGAGAAGATCAACACGCGGCTGCCGCTGATCCGCGAGGTGTGCATCAAGTTCATCGGGCTGGATCCCATCGAGAAACCCATCCCCGTCCGGCCGGTGGCGCACTACTCCATGGGCGGAGTGGAGTGCGACATCACTGGCCTCACCCGCGTGCCGAATATCTGGGTGGCGGGGGAGGCCGCCTGCGTGTCGCTGCACGGCGCCAACCGGCTGGGCTCCAATTCCACCGCTGAGTGCCTGGTGTGGGGCGGGATCTGCGGCGAGGAGATCGTCAAGGCGCTCCCGAGACTCAAGGTCACGATCGCCTCGGAGGCCCGGGTGCAGGCGGCGCGCCGGCACGTGGAGGGGATTGCCGCCCGCAGCGGCAACGAGAACCTCTACCAGGTGAAGCAGGAGCTTCGCGCCACCATGGACAAGTACGTCGGGGTCTTCCGGAAGGAGCCGGAGCTGCATGAGGCGCTCACAAAGATCACGGAGATCCGGGAGCGGTCCAAGCGGGCGCCGGTGACCGACACGAGCAAGGTGTACAACTCGAACCTGTTCCACGCCCTGGAGATCGAGAACCTGATCGATTTGGCCGAGGTGACTGTGGTGGGGGCGCTGGCGCGGAAGGAATCGCGCGGCGCCCATGCGCGCCGCGACTTCCCCAGCCGGGACGACCAGGAGTGGCTCAAGCATACCCTGGCCTTCCGCACGGAGGCCGGGCCGCGGCTCACGTATAAGCCGGTGACCATCGACACCTGGAAGCCGGTGGAACGGAAATACTGAGGGCGCGGCGGGGAAGGGGGGCCGGCGCCGTCACGGACGGCCGGAACGGGAGGAGAAGGTCTCATGCTCACGAGCAAGCATCATCCGAATCGGTTGGGCATCTGGGGCTGGCTGGGGGGCGGGCGCTGGGGCTTCGAGCGCTACCTGTACACCCTGCACCGCCTCACCGGTCTGGGGCTCCTGGCGTATTTCCTGATGCACATCGTCCTCACCACCTCTCGAAGCCTGGGGCCGGAGGCCTGGGCCAGGGCCATGAAGACGGTGGAGGGTCCGGCCTTCGTTCTGGGCGAGTACCTGGTGTTCGCGGCCTTCGCGCTGCACGCCCTCAACGGGGTCCGACTGGTGCTGCTGGAGCTCGGTGTCGGGGTGGGGAAGCCCATCGAACCGGTCTATCCCTACCGCACCTCGGTCCACGTGCAGCGCCCGCTGGCGGTGGGAGCCATGCTCTTGGCGGCGGCGGTCGCGATCATCGGCGGCCTGGACTTCTTCATCCTGAAGTAGGAGGTCGAATCCCATGCGCGATCAGAAACTGTGGACGTGGCATGTGGCGGCGGGGGTGCTCGTCCTGGTGTTCCTCGGCCTGCACATGGTCATCATGCACCTGACCCGGACGGTGGGGATCGGCAACCCCGCCGGGGGGCACGCGGTGGATTGGGGGAACGTGGTGGCGCGGGGGAAGAGCCTGTTCTTCACGCTCACCTATATCCTCCTGCTGGGGGCGGCCCTATTCCACGGCCTGTACGGTTTCAGGAACATCGTGTGCGAGCTGGGGCCCTCGGCGGGCCTCAAGAAGGCCATCAACGCCCTGCTGCTCGTCGGCGGCCTGGGCCTTTTCGGGCTGGGAACCTGGGCGGCCATCGCCAGCTTCCAGCTCGCCAGTTCCCTGTAGGAGGCGGCCATGGCTGCCACGACACTCCGCGAGGTCGTTTTCCGGGTCCGCCGCTTCGATCCCGAGCGCGATCCGCGCCCCCATTATGAGGACTACCGCATCCCGGTCCACCTGGGCCTGACGGTCCTGGACGGCCTGTGGAAGATCAAGGAGAGCCAGTCGCCGAGCCTGACCTGGCGATTCTCCTGCCGGATGGGCATCTGCGGCTCCTGCGGCATGCTCATCAACGGCTTGCCGCGCCTGGCCTGCAACACCCAGGTCGCGGAGCTGGGCACGCCCGTCATCGCGGTGGCGCCGCTGCCGAACTTCGACATCATCCGCGACTTGGTCCCGGACCTCACCCCGATGTTTGCGACCCACCAGGATCTGCGGCCGTACATCATCCGCGAGGACAGGGATGAGCAGGAGAATCCCACGGGCGAGTTCCGCCAGACCCCGGAGGAGCTGGAGCACTATCTCCAGTTCAGCTACTGCATCAAGTGCGGGTGTTGCATGGCCGCCTGCCCCACCGTGGCGTCCGATCCGGAGTACTCGGGGCCCATGCCGCTGGCCCAGGCACACCGCTACAACGCCGACAATCGCGACGGGGGCTTCCAGGCGCGGAAAGGGGAGCTGGCGTTCGGCCGGGGGCCGTGGCGGTGCCACTACGCCGGAGAGTGCTCTCGGGTCTGTCCGAAGGGCGTCGATCCCGCCAAGGCGATCCAGTACATGAAGCGGGCCCTGGTGCTGGATTTCCTGCGTCTCAGGAAGAGGGGGTGCCCGGCCAAGCTGGCCGAGAAGCCCAAGGACGTGAAGCGTCGGCCGGAGATCCCGGAGGCCCCGAAGCCGACCGTGTAACGCGGGGGCGCATCGGCATCCGTCGTTCCCGGTTGCCCGATTGCCCGAGGGCCAGATCGCCCGGTTGTCCCTAAAGTTTCTCCTCCGCCCGCCCCTTCTCGTAGTCCTTCCGCGTGTTGGGCAGGTACGTCGGAATCGGCACGTCCCACCAGCCGCTCTTGGACACGCCCGTGTGGGGCCATTCCCTCGCCGTCATGATCTCCACCAGGCTCGGGCGGCCGGAGGCCAGGGCTTTCTTCACGGCCGGCCCGATGTGGTCCGGGTCCTCCACCCGGGCCCCGTTCAACCCGAAGGCCTTGGCGCAGGTGGCGAAGTCGGCGGAGTACACCGACCCGTCCTTCTTTTCGAAGTACGTCCCGATGAGCCGCTTCTTGCCGAAGGCGTTGTACTGCAGGTTCATGATCGAGCGGAAGCCGCAGTTGTTGAGGACCACGAACAGGACCGGCAGGTCCATCTGGGCGACCACCGCCATCTCCTGCATCGTCTGCATGAAGTCGCCGTCGCCGGCGATGCCCAGGACCGGCGCCTTGGGGGCGGCCAGCTTGGCACCGATGGCGCCGGGCACGGTGAAGCCCATGGCGGAGAAGCCGCCGCTGGTGATGTGGGTCCGGGGCCGATACACCTCGAACTCCTGCCAAACCTGCCCCTGGGGAAGCCCGGCGCCCGTCACCACGATGGTGTCCCGGGGGGTCGCGGCCCGGATCTCTTTCAGGGCGCGGGAGATGGTCATGGGCCGGGCATCCGAGCGCTGCATCTTAGCCAGGACCTTGTCCCACTCGGCGTTGAGCCGCTGGATCTCCTTGAAGTATGCCGATCCCTTGTAGGCTTTGGGTTTGCCCAGGTCCTGGAGCTGGGCGATGAGGTCGGCCAGGGCCGCCTGGGCGTCCGCCAACACGCCGACGGCGACCGGATAGTTCTTGCCGATCTCGTGGGGATCGATGTCGATCTGGATGAGCTTGGTGGGCGGAATGGCAAAGCTGGCCCCGTGCCGGTACGAGGAAGCCACCCAGTCGGTGAACCGGCAGCCCACGGCCAAAAGGATGTCGGCCGACCGGCAGACCGCGTTCCCCACGGTGCTGGCGGTGTCCCCGGGGTGCCAGCAGTAGAGGGGATGATCCTCCGGGAAGGCCCCCTTGCCCATCCACGTCGTCGTCACGGCGGCCCCGAGAAACTCCGCGACCGCCTTCAGCTCGTCGGAGGCGTTGGCCGTGATCACGCCCCCACCCACCAGGATCACGGGGCGCTTGGCCTTGAGCAAGAGCTCCGCGGCGCGGCGGATGGCGCCCGCGTCGGGTCGCATGCGGCCTTGCGGCTCCCGCTCTTCCGGGTCGGGCAACTCCACATCGGCGGCATCGGCCGCGACGTCCATGGGCAGGTCCACCAGGACCGGGCCGGGCCGGCCGCTCTGCATCTGGTTGAAGGCGCGGTGCATGACGTAGGGGAGCTGGTCCACCCGGCTCACCTGCCAGTACCGCTTGACGATCGGCTCCAGGATGCGGGGGAAGTTGGACCACTGCACGCGCTCGATCTCCTGAAGGACGCTGTGGCCGCGCATGTAGGTGTGGGTGCTGCCCGTGATGAGCAGGACCGCCGTGGAGTCCACATAGGCCTGGGCCATGCCGATCACCGTGTTGGTCGCGCCCGGGCCGATGGAGGTCGTGACAGCCAGCGGCTGACCGCTCACCCGGTAGAAGGCGTCGGCCAGATGGACCCCGCTCTGCTCGTGCATGACCTGGATCATCTTGAGGTGATCCTGCCGATCCACCACGGCATCCAACAACGACACGTTGCCGTGCCCCGGAATCCCGCAGATGTAGGGCACGCCCTGCCGAATCAGGTATTCCACGACGATCTCGCCGCCCGTGAGCCGCATAGTCGTGCCTCCCCTCCTGTTTTTGGAATCCTCCGCTGAAGGCTGGATCCTGACAGCGCCTGGTGGTTCGGGATCCCCAGAACGGCCGAACCGCCGAACACTCGAACGCATTTCCTGCCTTGTCTTGACCGGCCCTATGCATATCGGAAAGCCCCCGTGCGGTCAAGGCGGATCAAGATGGTTCGCACTTCCTCCCCAATGCGAGGCATTCCGGGTGGCCTCCTTTACAGGATCTCCGGCGATTGCTATACGTTCTCCCATGCCTGCCATCGCCTCGGCCTCCTCGGCGAACAACCGGGACATCGCGGTCCTGGTGACGGCGCAGTTCAGCGCGGTTTGCCGGCAACGCGGCCGGCCCGGTGATCGCGACCTTCGTTCTGGCCAATTCGAATCTGCTGACCCTCTACCTCGTCCTGGGGGCGGGCCTCGAGGCGGCGGCGGCCTGCCACCCTCTCGGCCAGGCAAGAAATCGCTAGGGATTTCTCATCTGGTGCGGTAGGGTAACAGAAGTGTGGGCAGCGGCGGAGGGGTGAGCCGGGCGGCCTCGTTCGTGACGCATGCAAGGAGGAGTTATGGCAGGAAGCTCGCGACAACACCGAGGCGAAAAGCGACGGAAGGAACTGGCGCGCAAAGCGCGGCAGGAAGAAAAACGTCAGCGGCGGGCGGAAAAGAAACCCGGCGGCGAAGGCAGCGGGCCGCCCATTGACTGGGAGGCGGGCGAGACCGGAACGCCGCCCGCTGGCGACGTTGGATCGGGACCGACTCCCGGTGGCCCAAAGGACGTGGAGCCGTCGTAGCTCTTAATCTCCAGACGAGCCTGTTCGCCGAAAGCGAATCCGCACCGGTCCTGCATCGTCGTGCCTGCTGACTTCACGCCTCTCCCATCGGCCCCGCCTCGGTCGCACCACGCACGGGACGTCAGCCTGCACCCTTAGCCTCCAGGTTCCCTCCTCGCTGGCTGGGATCAGGGCCGCTCCTCGAAGCGCGCCCCGGGACGGCGCATCCACCAGAAGGTCAGCGCCAGGACGCACAGGAGTCCCAGCCCCCCACCCGCCGCGAAGGCCGCGGACACCCCGAACATCTCAGCGATGGATCCGACAAGCAACGAGCCGATGGGAGTGACGCCGACGAAAACAAACGCATAGATGCTCATGACGCGGCCGCGCAGCGTGTCCGGAACCGTGACCTGGATGGTCGAATTGCAGCTGGCCAAAAACACGATCTGGGAGAATCCGACGATCGCCAAGGCCACGGCCGCTGGCCAATAGTGGTGGAGCGCCGCCAGCGAGAGAGTCGTGGCCGATGTGACGAGCCCCGCCGCGACCAGGGCGGTGAGTCGCGGCCGGCGACTGCCCAGGGTGGCAAGCGCGAGGGCGCCGGCCACGGCGCCCAGGCCCAGCGCCGACATGAGAAGTCCGAAGCCCTGCGCGCCCAGGCCGAGGACGTCGCGGGCCAAGAGGGGGACCAGGACGTTGTAGTTGAGCACGAGCAGGCTCACGGCGGACAGGAGGCCCAGGATCAGCAACACCAGGGGGGTCCCCAGGGCGTAGAGGACTCCCGTCTTGATGTCCTGGAGCACCGAACTGCCCGCCCGAGGATGGGGCAAGCCCTCGGCCTGCATGCCGAAGAGCGCGATGATAACGGCCAGGAAGCTCACGCCGTTCAGGAAGAACGCGGGCCCTACGCCGTAACGGGCCACCAGGAGTCCGGCAGCGGCGGGGCCGACGATGCGGGCCCCATTGAACATCGCGGAGTTGAGCGCGATGGCGTTCATGAGGTCGTCCCTGCTCACCATCTCGACGATGAAGGACTGCCGCGTGGGCATGTCGAGGGAGTTGGCGAAGCCGTAGAGGCAGGCCAGCACCGCCACGTGCCAGTACTGCACGTGTCCGGTCCATGCCAGGGCCGAGAGGACGAATGCCTGGAGCATGAGGGCCGTCTGGGTGCCGATGATGAGCCGGCGCTTCGGAACCCGGTCGGCGATCACGCCGGCCACGAGCGAGAAGAGCAGAAAGGGCCCGAACTGCAGGGTGCCGATGAGCCCGAGCTTGAAGGGGGAGTTCGTCAGCTCGAGGACCAGCCACGCCTGTCCGACGCTCTGCATCCAGGTGCCGACGAGCGAGATCAGTTGCCCCGAGAAGAACAGGCGGAAGTCCCGATGATTGAGGGCGCGCAAACCACTTGGAAAGGCCATCGGCTCTCTGTGTGTCCCTACAGCGGGTTTCGGCGGCGACGAGGGCGGTAGCCGCCAGTTCCATCCCCCTCGGGAGGACTCGTCACCGGGCGGAGATCCAGGCGTCAACGATGCTCCAGATGAACACGGCCAGCAGGGCGAGCAGCACGCCCAGGCTCGCCAGAGGGTGGGGCAGGAGGCCGATCATGAAGTCCTGGACCGAGATCAGATTCCCCAGGGCCCAGGTCGCCGCAACCCCGGCGATCAGGAAGGCGGCCCCTTTCCCCCACGTGTGCAAGTAGAATTGTCCGAGCCCCGGGAACACGCCGGACAGGATGAGAGCGATCCACTGATGACGCCTGGCCATGATCATTCCCTCCGCTCGCAACGGGGCCCGTTCCCGCCTTGGCGCACCGGGTACCCAGCGCCGGCGCTGGGTGTCCTTGGCGGTTGGGGAGTTCGGATCGCAATCGGGTCGTCAGTGCGACAAGGAGAGGGGATTGAAATCCGTTTCGTAGTCGTATACGTCCACCCCCTCCTGCCGCTTGAGAAAGCTCACCACCCAGTACGTCACCGGGGTTGCGGCGGCCTCGTACGCCGATTTCGCCAGCCACTGGGTCACAATCGCAGAGGCGAGCCCCGCCAGCGGAATCGTCCCGACAAACGCCAGGGTAATGAACACCAGCGAGTCCAACGCCTGCCCGACCAGGGTGGACCCGATGGTGCGCGTCCACAGCCACCGCCCCCGCGTGGCGATCTTCATCTTGGCGAGGACGAATGAGTTGGCGAACTCCCCCACGAGGTAGGCGAGGAACGACGCCAGGAGGAGACGCGGCGTGTATCCCAGGATTCGCTCGTAGGCGGCCTGGCCATCCCAGAAGGAGGCGGCGGGCAACACCTGGCCGAGCCAGATGGCGATCACGGTGACGAGGTTGCAGAGGAAGCCCAGCCAGATCACCAACCGCGCCTGGCGGTAGCCGTACACCTCGGTCAGCACGTCGCCAGCGATGTAGCTGATGGGGAAGATGATGATCGCGGCCGGCACGACGAGCCCGAACACGTGGACCAGCTTGACCGCGGTGATGTTGGCGGTGATGAGGCAGGTGATGAAGACGGCGACGAGCGCCACAAAGTATTGGGAGAATCTCGCGCCCGACGGGGTCGGCCATGTTCCTGGTGCAGCCATGCTCCTCCGCCTCTCCCTCAATGCCAAGAGTCTATGCGAGTCCCGTTGTTCCGTCTGCGCAGACGGGGATCATCACCGAGGAGTTGCGCATGGGGCAAAGAACGAACCCACCCCTCCAGGGAATCCAGCCTACTTTCGAGAACGTAACGCCGCGAGTCGGATGTCTCCAGCAAACCCCGGAGCCCCGAGGAGGCGCCCTGAGGTGCCAGACCGTGCGGGGGGGTACCCAATGCGCGCATTGGGTCCGGTCCGGCCCGGAGGCCACCCTGGGTGGCCGACCCGGAGCAAGACGGCCCCATCCAGCCGGGTACCCTATGGGCCGGCTGGGTGCCGTCGCGGGCCGGCACCCGAAGGGCTGCCTCCCGGGGGTCCGGGGTGTGTACCGAACATCAGACTCAGTAGGCTTGTTCGCACGCTAGCCAACGCGCAGGTAACGGCCGAAGTGGTCCAGCGCGCGACGCCAGGCGTCGTTGGCGGCGTCGCGGCGGTACGCCTCCGGTCGCTCGTTGTTGAAGAAGGCGTGGCCGGCACCCGGGTAGACGATGACTTCAGCCTCGCGTCCTCGCTTTCGCTGGTTCTCGGCGAAGGACTTCGCGTCCGGGACGGAGAAGAACTGCTCGTTCTCGCCGAAGAAGATCAGCCCCGGCGCGGTGATTTTGTCGAGCGGGGCCGCGCCCGCAGGGGGAAACCCGTAGAATGCGACGTAGGCATCCACCCCGGGCTGGGCGGCGGCGATGATGGTGAGGGCGCCTCCCATGCAGAAGCCCGTGACACCCACCCGGGTCGCCCCCTCGGCCTCCCGGAGATACCGGACCGCCCCGGCAATCTCCTGGGCCGCGCGCCCCCAGTCGAGGCCTTTCATCAGGTGCTCGGCTTCCTCGGCCTCCAGGGTGCTCTTCCCGTGGTAAAGATCCGGGGCCAGCGCCAGGTAGCCCTGGGCCGCAAAGCGGCCCGCGACGTCCTTGATGTGGGGAACGAGCCCCCACCATTCCTGGAGGACGATGATTCCCGGCTTCCCCTTGTCCGGCCGGGCGAGATGCCCATTGGCCTGTCCGACCGCTGAGGAAAATGTCACGCTCGTGGTACTCGGCATGGGTTCTCCCTCCCCGTTCGTTACTTCCAGCCCATTCGCTCCCGCAAGGATGTGATGTGGGCGACGTGATGCCGCCCGTGAAACGCGTAGGTCTGAAGGGCCCGGTCCAGGGTCACCACCTGGGAGTCCGGCCGCCGGAAGGTGCGGGCGAAATCCCCCGGCGCCAGGGAGGTGAGCAACAGCACCCAGCGTTGGTGGAGCGCATCCAACAAGGCGAGCGACGGCTCGACGGGCGCCGTTCGCGCGTCGGAAAGTTCGCCCCAGGCGGCGGCGTCATAGCCCTTGATCGTCGGCTCGGGTTCGGTCAGGGCCAGGCGGAACCGCACGTACACGTGGATGTGGCTGTCCGGCATGTGATGCACGACCTGGCGGACGGTCCAGCCGCCGGGGCGGTACGGGGTGTCGAGCTGCTCCGGCGCGAGGCCGGCCACCGCCGCGCGGAGCGCTCCGGGCGCCGCAGCGATCTCTCCGATCCACCGCTGCCGTTTGTCCGGCGTGACGTCGGGGTCCTCCACGAACTTTCCGATGGGATACTGGAGATCAGCCATGGATCCGCCTCCTGTGGGAGTGCGTCGGCGAAGAACAAGGTCGGGCACTTCGCCAGCCTATGGCGAAGGGCCAGGCCATGGTACCCCATTAGGGCCAGGAGTGACAATATCGCTCCGGCCACGCATCCGTAAAGCGACTAAAGAAGCAACGTCCCCTAGCCATGTCAACGCCTGCCCTCGAGTCATTCGTATCGGCGAAGGATATCCCAGTATGCGCCGCGATATCCTTTCTTGATAGCATCCACCAGCCGTTGATTGGCATTGTAGTTGTAGTTTCTGTCGGGTCTTCCCGGGTCAAAGAAGAGGAAACGCCTGTCATCCCCGATGAGCTGATCGAGCAGCTCGGAGGCGAAGGGCGCAATTCTCGGCTCAAGAAAGAACAGAGGATCTGACGGGCCATCTCCACCGGAAAGGCCCTCTCTCGGGCCGTCTTGGGTCACCGCCTTCGCAAGCTCTGTTCCTGGATAGACCCGCACGCCCACGGCAACGCCGACCCGGTCCGGTTCGGCACGTCGCATGAGCTCAATTGTGCGAATGATGCTGTCTCGCGACTCCCCCGGTGAGCCGAGCAAGAGATCGAACATCACCGCTATGCCCTCCGCTTTGCACGCAAGGCTGGCATTCAAGATGTCAGGCGGCGTGAAATCCCGCTTCAGCCGTCCCAAGATTTCCTCATCGCCGCTGTCCACCCCAAAGTTGATTCCAACGCATCCGGCGCGGTGCATCAGCCTGGCAAGTTCGGGGGAGAAGGGAACTGGCGCGCAATAGGCGTACCACCGCAATTTGTCGCCGAGATGGCGGCGAACAATCTCGCCGCACACATCGGAGGCGTGCCGCTCGGGTATATTGAATTCACTGTCGCAGGTGTGGATGTGGTCAATCTCTTGCGCGAGCAGTCTCTCCAGCTCATCAACGACAGCCTCCGGCGGTCGAGTTTGCGTTTTTTTGCCCTTCGCAATCGGGTCGGCGCAGTAGACACACGAGCGGGCGCAGCCGCGCTTGGTCTCAATACCCGCTTGGCCTCCCTCGCGCAAGTAGCGCGGGTTGTCAATCCAGCTTCGGCTCATCGGCGGGAGGTTTACCAGAGGCGGGGCTACGGCCGGGTTGCGATGGCAGTTGCCGTTGCCACGCCACACGAGATTCGGCAGGTCCAGCCATTCCCGCTTCGCTTCCATCCTGTTGGCGAGCTTGACGAGGGCAAATTCCCCGTCCGCCCATACTCCGGCATCGGCCTCGCAGAGCTGAAGAGCTTGCTCGGGCATGACCGAGAATCCAACGCCCCCCAGCACTACCAGGGCATCCGTATGCCTGCGGATCGTATTCACGATGTCGGCAAACTCAGGAAGAAACGACTGGCGGCTGGTGAACGCGGAGTCGTCCGAGTTGCGCAGCGTGACCCCAACCAGGGCAAAGCTGGTCTTCTCGAAAAAGGTCGCTATGGCAGAGCCCCAATCATCCGCCCAGCAAAGGTCGAGCACTTCGACCTGATGCCCCGCCGCGTTGACCGCCTCGGCCACATACTCAAGGCCGATCGGCGCGATCGGAGGCTTTATCCGGTTCGTATTCACCAACGCGACGCGCATGAGCCATCCCCTATCCGAGCCGTTGGGCAGAGAGACGCGATTAGGGCACGTTGCGCCTTCGGTGGCTTTGTCTTCTTCCGGCCAAAGGAAGTGGGCGGCCAGCGGGGGCCGCAGCCGGTAGTCGGCGCCGGGCGCCTAGCCGTGCTTGACGTAGATGTTCCCGATGACCCGGTTGACGCGGTTGCAGTCATCCACGGCGCGCTCCAGGATCTTGGCGATCTCGCGGCGCTGGCGGAGCTGCGTGTGTTTGTCGAAGGCCGCCACCACAAGCTCTGACCCGCTCGCCAGGCCTCGCGCCCCGCTTTCTCTCATGACCTCCCGGATATCCAGGTAGCTCTCGCGGATCGTCCGCCGCTCGAGGTCGTCCGCTTCGCGTTCGAGCGGCCGGATCTCGCCGGCGTGCGCGTAGTAGCTCGTATCCAGCGTCCGGAGGGCTTCGACCTCTCTCTTGAGAACCGCGGAGCAGGCCTCGAGGATCTTCACCAGCCGAATGAGCATGGGATCCAGCGGCAGCCGGTAGTCCGCCAGACGCAGGACGGCGCGGGAGACCTCGTCCATGATGTCGTCATTTGCCACGGCGAGGGTGTAGATGTCCTCTCGGTCGATGGGCGTGATGAACGTCTCCTGGTCCAGCCGGATGATGCGGTTCGTCAGCGCATCACACGCCTCTTCGGCGCTCTTGATGTCGAATCCCACGTCCTGCCCGACGGGCTTCCCCTCCTCGCATGCGAGCGCCAGCTTCTGCACGGCCGTTCCAATCACGGCCATCTGCTCGTCAAAGAGCGTGAAGAAATCGTGCGTCTGCGGCCCAAGGCGGCACCGCAGGCGATGAATGACTCCAGCCAGCCATGTGGTTCGATTTCCCATTCGTGACCTCGCTCTCAAGACGGCAGGGGGTTAGGGACGGCTTTATTGGCTTTACGTTGACCGGTCGGAACACCTATACCGCCGTCCAGCCGCCGTCCACCAGGAACGCGCCCCCGGTGCGAAGGCCGATCGCATCAGCCTCGCATCTCGATCACCCCTCAGAGTGTGTGAAAATATCGGCCAATCGGCGGCAAGCGCATTTTTCACCCACGGAGAATCAAGAGGTTACAGTCGGGCTCTCGGCCCGGCGACGATTTCTTCACACACTCTCACACGCCCAACCCGTGCTCGCGCAACTTCGCCTCGACCGACCGGTCGGTCCGAGGGCGGTAGCCCGGCAGGGGCAAGAGAGACGTGTGAATCGCATCCAAGAGCCAGCCGGGCTGGGGGAAGAAGAGATCCTCCATCTCGGCGGCCGGGGTGATCCAGTTGCGGGCGCCCACCACGGTGACCGGCGCGTCCAGGGCATCGAAGCAGAGTTCCTGGATCGTCGCGGCGAGGGCCTGGGGAAAGCTCCCCCGCTCGCAGGCGTCCGAGGTCACCAGGATGCGTCCCGTCTTCCTCACCGACTCGATCACTGTTCGGTAGTCAAAGGGCACGAGGCTCCGGGCGTCGAGGATCTCGGCCGAGACGCCGAACTCCGCCCGGAGGCGGTCGGCGGCCTCGACCGCCCGGTACAGGGCGGACCCCACGCTGAGGATCGTGAGGTCCGTTCCCGCCCGCTTGACCTCGGGGAGGCCGATGGGGATCGTGTAGTAGCCGGCCGGGACCTCCTTCTGGAACCACTCGGTCATGCCGTACAGCCGCTGGCTCTCGAAGAAGACGACCGGGTCGCCTCCCGAGAGCGCGGAGGCCATGAGGCCCTTGGCGTCGTAGGGCGTCGCCGGGAAGACCGCCTTGAGGCCGGGGACATGCGCCACCATCGCGCTCCAATCCTGGGAATGCTGGGCGCCGTACTTGCTGCCCACGCTCACGCGCAGGACGACCGGCATCGTGAGGACGCCGGCTGACATCGCCTGCCACTTGGCGAGCTGGTTGAAGATCTCGTCGCCGGCCCGCCCCATGAAGTCGCAGTACATCAGCTCCACCAGGGCCCGCCCTCCCTCCATGGCGTAGCCCACGGCGGTCCCCACGATGGCCCCCTCGGAGATGGGCGTGTTGAAGAGCCGGCGGTAGGGCAGGCTTTCGGTCAGGCCCCGGTACACGGCGAAGGCGCCGTCCCAGTCCCGGTTCTCCTCGCCGTAGATGACCAACCGCTCGTCGTGGTAGGCGTGGTGGACGATGGCCTCAAAGAGGGCGTCGCGGAACGAAACGGCCTTCGCCTCGGAGAGCTTCTCGCCCGTGGCCGGATCGATTCCCGCCCGGCTCTTCTTGGCGATGGCCTGCACCCGGCTGTTTTCCGCCAGGGGCTTTTTCACCGCGCCGGGTGAGACGCCGGGGAGTGCTGCCTGGGCGGCATGCGAGAACATGACCCGGGCGATGTCCTCCCCCGCGAGCCTGGGTGAGATGGCGAGGTCCACGGCGAGGCGGCACACCTTCTCCACGGTCGCCGAGGCGTACTCGGCCAGGGCCGTGAGATCCGACTCGCCGGCCGCACCGGCGGCGAGGAGTTGGCCCCGGAACTCCAGGAGGGGATCCACCGCCTGCCACTGCTGCAGTTCCTCGCGCGTGCGGTACGAGCCGGCGTCGCTGGGCGAGTGGCCGCTCTGGCGGTAGGTGAGGATGTCGAGGAGGACGGGGCCCTCGCCCGCGGCGAGCACGGAAAGCTTCCGGCGGAAGGCGTCGATGACCGCCAGCGGGTTGTTCCCGTCCACGGTTTCGGCGTGCAGGTTCCACCGATTCAGGCCGGCGGCCAGGGTGGCCAGCCGCTGAAAGCCCATGGTCTCGCCGCGGGGCTGGCCCCCCATCCCGTAGAAGTTGTCCATGACGGCGAAGATGATCGGCAGGCCGCCGCGGTAGTCCGGCTCCCAGAGCGTCCAGAGCTGGCCCATGGTGGCGAAGTGCAGGGCCTCCCACACCGGACCACAGCCCAACGATGCATCCCCGATGTTGGCGACGGCGATGCCGGGCCGCCGCCGGGCCCGCTTGTAGAGGGCTGCCCCGGTGGCGATGTCGGCGCTCCCGCCGACGATGGCGTTGTTGGGGTAGATCCCGAACGGGGGGAAGAAGGCGTGCATGGAGCCGCCCAGGCCCCGGTTGAATCCGGTGGCGCGCCCGAAGATCTCCGCCAGGAGGCCGTAGAGCAGGTACTCGATCGCCAGGGCCTTGCCGCTCACGGGGGCCTGCCGCTCCACCACCCGGAGGATGGCGCCGTCGAGGTACGCCTCCATGATCCGCTGGAGGTCTGCTTCGCTCAACTGGTGGATCGCGCTCAGCCCCTTGGCGATGACCTCGCCGTGGCTTCGGTGGCTGCCGTAGATGTGGCTCTCCACGTCGAGGAGGAACGCCTCGCCCACGGCCGCGGCCTCCTGGCCGATGGACAGGTGCGCCGGGCCCTGGTGGTTGTAGGCGATCCCCTTGTAGCGCCGCACCCGCTTGAGTTCGGCGAGCATCTCTTCGAACTCGCGGATGAGCAGCGTGTCGCGGTAGATGCGGCGGGCATCCTCCGCGGTGAGGCGACCGCCGGCCAGCTCATCCGCCAGCGTCTGGCGATAGACGTTGACCGGGATCCTCCCCAGGTCGATGGTTTCGGATCGCCGGACTTCCTCCGGGGCGATGATGAGACGTTTGACCATGTTCAGCGTGCTCCGACGAGAGGGACCATGCGCGTCACCAAGGGCGGCGTCCGGGGAAGGAAGCCGTAAGGATCGAGCGGGTCGTGTCGAAGGTGTCGGCGCGGCATCGTACGGATCCTCCAGGAGGTCGAACGCTCAATGCCGCCTCTTCTGCAGGCGTTTTAGCAGCGCTGCCAATACAAGTCAAGGACCGTGGGGAACGAGACGGGATGTGTCGGACGATCGGGGAACGGCGGCGGTGGGTCGGGGCAGTCGGCTCGGATGGGTCCGGCGCTCGCTATGCGCGGGAGGATTTCGGACGCGGGACACGAGTGTCCTGAGTCAGAGATCCGCAGCATATGTCGGGGCTGGCCAGGGCGTCCCGGAGCGCCGCGCCCGCGGGGCCGACCCAGTGCTTCGCGCCGGGTACCCCGGTCCGGCACGGAGGCCCCCGATCTGTGGGGGCCGACCCCGGCGCGCCAACCCTCATGTAATCCTCACTGGATTCGCCAAGCTCTGGTTACCGCCTTCCACGCCCGCTTTCTCCAGATGACGCAGCCCGAGACTGAGGCCACGGCCTTCCATCCGGTTCGAGGAGAGCGTGCGGATCCTTGTCGATACAAAAGCCCACCTCGGAAAACGAGGTGCCTACCTCTTGGGCCAGCCGGAACTTACAGCATAGATTACCAGGCCTTCTTGCGGTCCACCAAACGTCACTTGTTTATGAAAAGCCAGGGAATCGAATTCACCCAGACCGCGACGGTGGTGCGCGGGCCAGGATTAGACAGCCGATGCGGAGTAGTAGAGGGGTATGTGATACTATCTCCCGGGCCTAACGTATAGCACTCCTGCCCCAATTCGAGGTTCAACTTACCCTGAATGACAAGCCCGCACTCAACTCCTTCGTGGCGGACCTTCTCCGTTCCGGTCGAGGCGCCAGGCCCCCATTCATTGACAACAAACTCACATTTCAAGTCATAGTGCTTCGAGAGTAGTTGGAACCTCGCGTTGCCTTCAGTGATAAGAGTCTTGCGCTTTTCCTTGTGTAGGACGGGAGAGCCGTTATTCCCATCCTCATTCGATTCCAGGAGCGAAGCTACACTCACCTTCAGGCAGTTGGCAATGAGACTAAGGACGCTCAAGGACGGATTTGCCTTGCCGCGCTCCAATTGGCTAACCAGGCTCGGGGTCACGCCCGCATGATCTGCCACGGCCTTCAACGTTAACCCTTCACCCTTGCGCAATTCTCGGATTCTCGTTCCGAGGTGGGCGCTGATGTTGGCCATTCGTGCCTCTCTCTCCCTCCGGCAATTCGAAACACCGAAGCCAGCCCAAAGATTCCCGCAAACCGATCGTCCCTGTGTAAAACGTACCTGTATTTAATTGTAGAATCACTTCAATTCTTGTCAAGTCAAAAAACCTACCCAACGACGATTTCAATCACTTCGTCGCCGTTTTCTGAGCGCCGCTTACGAAAGTGGAGTGAAACGATCTTGGCATGAATCCGATGGTAGGCCGATCGGAGTTTTGTCGGCGTGCGCCATGGCTTTTTCTCTTGACAAATGTTAAATATTAATTAACTTATTCTTAAGATGTACTTCAATTCGTCGGACTGAGTCGGACCTTTGGCGGCCATAACCGAGGATTGACTCATGGACTTCCGCCGCCCAGCTGACCAAGGGACCCCTCCCCGTCCCCAGCGAGTTCGCACCCGGATCGGCTCAAAGGCAAGACCCTACAGATCCAGACCTCTTGTCCTACCACAACGCGCGCTCGCAGCCGGACTCTTCATCCGACCCCATTTGAGAACTAGGTGCCACGCAATGCAGTCGCGGGCTCACGCCGGAGCAAGGGCGAGCTCTTTGACGCACCGGAGGCACAGGAGGTGATCTTCGAGGCCTTGGACGAGGCGGGGAAGGTGGTGAATGCCGAGGGCGTGATGTTGCGGGCGCAAGAGACGGACCGTGAAGGCGCTCCAGAACTTGTATTCTCGGCAGGTGCTCACCGAGCTATTTGACTGCAGCTCGAGGTCGACGCATCTAGTGCTGAGGCGTCAATACGCGGGGGAGCCCAGCGCGGGGTCACTGACGAGCAGGAAGGCACGATGTCTCACGCGGCCGCCTGCACGACGTCCCCGGCATGTTGCCCCGCTAGACCCCGTCGTGTTGCCGCCTCGGTCGGCATGCAGGCAGGACGGCCGCCGCGGGATCAGGTCTTCTTCGAGCACGAGGCGGCGTTTCTCAGCCAAGGCCGTAGCCCAACGGTGCCGGACGATGAACGGGCTGGGCATGCCGCTCTACCAGGTCGTGGGCACCGTGGGCAACTTCGAGCGACGGACGGGATGTGCTCCTGCTGCCAATGCGGCAGGTGCTAGTGGATGCCTTGGAGGTGCGGGAGCGGGGCACGATCTGAAGCCGGGGTCCTGTGCCGAAATCCCAGCGGCCTCTTCAGGAAAGGAGCGAGGAGATGGTAAAGGCAAAGATTGCGTTCATGCACGGCCCGAACGACCTGCGGATCGAAGAGGTGAGCGTTCCGGACCCCAAGCCGGACCAGATTCTCATCAAGCTGAAGGCCGCAGGTATCTGTGGATCCGATGTCGAGTGCTTCGAGGGCCACTCGAAGGAGGGGCGGTACGACATCGCCCCGTACACGCCCGGCCACGAATGGGCCGGGCAGGTCGCCGCGATCGGCAGCCAGGTCACCGGGTTCAAGGTGAGCGACAAGGTCACGGGCGATTGCTGTATGAACTGCTTCAAGTGCGAGAATTGCAAGCGGGGGCTCATGCCGGCCGCCTGTCTGAACTTCCGCGAAGCGGGTTTCCGGCCCGACTCGCCGGGCGGGTGGGGCGAGTACCTCCTCATGGAAGAGCACTACGTGCATAAGCTCCCGGCGGACTGGAAGTATGAGGAGGGCGCGCTCGTTGAGCCGTTCTCGGTCGGCCACTACGGGGTGTGGGGCCCCGGCGGCTGGGTGGACGCCAGCGACGACGTGGTCATCTTCGGCGGCGGCATGATTGGGTTGACCGCCCTGCTCGTTTGCAAGGCCGCCAGCGCCAACGTGATGGTGGTCGAGCCCCTGGCAAATCGGCGGGAACTTGCCAAAACGCTGGGTGCCGACGTCGTGATCGACCCCACGCAGGTCAAAGATCTGGCGGCGGAGGTCAGCAAGCACGCGGCCACCTCCCGGGGCGCCACGGTCGTGGTGGAGGCGTCGGGCAACGACCGGGCCATCGCCGCCCTGTTCGACGTGGTGGGCTTCCAGCCCCGCATGCGCCTGATCGGCCACTCCATCGGCCGCAAGGTGCCTATCGAGATCGGCAAGACGATGTGGCGCGGCATCGCGATGTACGGGCAGGGCGGGACCTCCTACCACATGCCACGCACGATCACGTGCATGGATCGCGTGCGCAAGAACGTGGACTTGACGCAGCTCATCTCGCACAAGTTCCCCTTCGAGAAGCTACACGAGGCGATGCAGACCGCCGTCACGAAGAAAGCTGAAGCCCTGAAGGTGATGCTGACGTTCTGAGCAAGGCGAGGCCGCAGGCTGGTACTTGCTACCTGTGGGGAAATGAGCATGGGGTGTGCGAATCGGGTAGGGAGGAAACACGATGAAGAAATCCATTTGCATTGAAAAGATATTCCTAGAGGTGCCGTTTTACGAACGGTTCAAGCTCGTTAAAGATGCGGGCTTTGACTACGTAGAATTCTGGACCTGGGAGGACAAGAATCTCGACAGGGTTGTTGCCCTTCTCAAGGAATATCATTTACAAGTCGCGAGTATTTCCGGCGATAAGATCTTCTCGCTCATCATCAATGAAGAGCGGGAACCATACCTTGAGTATTTGGCCAGATCACTGAAAGCGGCACACGTGCTCGATTGTCACTACGTGGTCATCCACTCCAACGGGATTGATAAAGGAAAGGTGACCAACGACGGGGCCGGCATCAGCTACGCAAAAAAGGTCGCCAGCATGACCAGAACGCTGGGTGAAGCGGCGAAGATGGCCGGGGAAGCGGGAGTCACCTTGGTCCTCGAAGCGGTCAATACCTACAGCATGCCTGGCTATTTTCTCAACACGACGGTGGAAGCGGGGGACATCGTCCGCGTTGTCGGCTCCCCGTACCTCAAAATCCTCTACGATATATGGCACATGCAGCGGATGGAAGGCAACATGGTGCATTTCCTGACGCAGTACAGCGACGTGCTGGGCTATGTCCATATCGGCGATGTCCCTGAGCGGCATGAGCCAGGGACGGGGGAGATCAACTTCGACAAGATAAAGAGCACCTTGAAGTCGCTCGGCTACGAGGGCGTATTCGGGTTTGAGTTGGTGCCGTCCGAATCCTCCGTGAAGTGCTGCGAAATCCTCAAGGCGTTTTAGGGGTAGATCGCGACTCTCGCTTTATCGCTGACGTCTCAGCTTCTGGGCATTGGTGGCTCAAGTGCTTTCACCAACTTCACTGAGGGAGATGAACCGTGACAAATACCAACGGGCTGTTGGCGACCAAACAGGCTGATCTGTTCTTCGAGGACAACGCGGTCGGGCGATTGAAGAAGGAGATCTGGGAGGCGAGCGATCCGCAGATTGACGCGTGGCTCAAGGAATACGGGACGCCCTCACCCTGCGAATGGACCAAGCCGGGGTCGTACATTCAGACCACGGTCCGGCACCAGGTGGAGGCTAACCGGCGGAAGAACGACATCGTGCTGATCCCCCTGGGGTGCACCGAGAACCACGGCAGGCACATGGTGAGCGCGGCGGACACGCTGTACGTCAGCATGATCTGTGAAGGGGTTCGCCGCTACACGGCGAAACGCGGGGCCCCGGTGAACCTGGCTCTGCCGCCCCTGATGTACGGCGGACACCCCTACCACCACATGGGCATGCCCGGCACCGTCATCCTGCGGGAGATGGTCGTCCGGGAGCTGCTCATCGACGTGATGCTGGGACTGTGGAACGACGGGTTTCGCAAGCAGATCTTCGTGAACAACCACGGGCACCTGTGGATGCTGGAGGCGGCAGTGCAGGAGTTCTGCAAGCGGTACCAGCTCCCGGGGATCTACCGCGTGATGGACTGGCATCGCGCCGTCCGCGAGTTCTTCCGGACCAGCGACGCGGGCGGGGAGTACGAGACGCCTTTCATCCATGCGGACGAGTCCGAGACGTCGCTGTCGTTGTTCCTCTATCCCGAGATGGTGGACATGGCCTACGCCGTGGATACGGAATCGGTGCAGTTCCTGCCCGGCGGCCACTTCGACACCTCGGTCGACTCCTATCGTCGCCCCCATCGCTGGAGCGAGGGCGAGGGCCATTTCGCCATCGAGATCAAGGGCACCCCGGAGGGAGTGGTCGGGAAGGCGACGAAGGGGGATCCCCGCAAGGCCCGGCGGCCGATGGTCGCCATCATGCGCTACCTCACCTTGGTCCAGGACGAGATCTTGGCGGCGTTCCCTGCCGGGAAACTGCCGCCCACCGACAAGGTGAGCCTGCGCGACCCCGAGGAGCTGGCGCCCTACCTGAAGGAGCCCTTCAGCCCCGGGTGGAAGTCGGTCTACGGGCTGCCCGCGGTGGGTCAGCTCTAGCCGGCTGCTGATCCGGGCCCATCTGCGGGCACCCATCCTCCGGAAGGGTACCCGGCGCGCTCACGCGGCCCTGCGACGTACGGATGCAGTACGCCTCGCGCCGCGTATCGCACGGCGCCTTGCATCTGGACCTGTGTGAGCAGCTTCGGCGAGAAGGGGTCTTTCCAGAAAAGGAGACGGACTATGAAGCAAGTCGGCCTGATCGGACTGGGTGATATGGGGATGGGCCTGGCAAAGAACATCCTCAAGCATGGGTACGAACTGACCGGGTACGACCTCCGACCGGATCGATTGGCGCGGCTCACTCAGTTGGGAGGCAAGGCCGCGGCAGATTGCCGGGAGGTGGGGAAGAACGCCGAGGCGGTGTTCGTGATGGTGCTGAACGGGAGCCAGGTCAAGCAGGTGGTCCTGGGGAGCCCGGGGCTGCTGGAGGCGCTGAAGCCGGGCGCCACGGTCATCGTCTCGGCGACGATCCATCCGTCCGATGTGAAGGCGCTGGAAGCGCCGTTGGCCGCGAAGGGCATCCACTTGATCGACACGCCGGTGAGCGGCGGCCGGGGGGGTGCGGAGAGCGGCACCCTCACCATGATGGTGGCCGCCAAGGACGCGGTGTTCGAGCGCTGTAAGCCCCTCCTCGAGGCCGTCGGACAGCAGATTTACCGCGTGGGCGTAGAGATCGGCATGGGGCAGACCGTGAAGGCAGCGGTCCAAGCCTTCGTCTGTGCGAGCTACACGTCGCTTTTCGAAGCGCTGGTGCTCGGCGTGAAGGCGGGCGTGAAGCCCGAGATCCTGAACGAGGTATTCAACGCGAGTTTCGTGGCCAGCCCGCTCACGCGGAACGCCATCCCGCTCATCATGGAGCGAAAATTCAAAGATTCGGGCGGCCAAATCGTGGTAACGCACAAAGACGTCGGCATCTCGATGGCCCTCGGGAAGGACATGGGGGCAGCGCTATTCACGGTAAGCGCCGCCTATGAGGTCTTCCAGGCGGGCAAGTCCCTCTTCCCTGGCGAGGACAACTGGGCCATCGTGAAGCTGTTCGAGCAGATCGCTGGGATCGAGGTCAAGAAGCAATAAGGGAGGAGCCGGAATGAAACTCGGAGTGATTACCGACGGCATCAGTGATGGCATTCACCGGGATCTGGAGCATGCCCTCCAGGTGATGACAGAGGCCGGGCTCCAACACGCGGAACTGCAGTTTGTCTGGGACAAGGAGATTGGCGATCAAACGCCGGCGGAGATCCAGAAGATCAAGGAACTGATCGGGCGCTACAACGCGCGGGTCTCTTGCATCACGCGCCACAACTTCTCCGGCCTCTCGGTGATGACGACCACGCCTGATGACGAGGCCTACCAGAGGCATTTAGAGGGCTTCAAGCGCTGCATCCGCATCGCCAAGGAACTGGGGACGAACCTGGTTCGGACGATGAGCTACCGGAAGGAGATGATCCTCTTCGGGTACAACGGGGCCGACAAGTGGGTGACCAGCCAGGGCGCCTGGGACAAGTTGCTGAAGTTGATGGAGGCCCCGGTGCGGTTGGCCGAGGATGCGGGGATTACGCTGGTCGTCGAGACCGGCAACAACGCCATGATCACCTCCGGTTTCCTCGGGAGAAAGCTCATCGACGACCTCGGCAGCAAGCACCTGAAGATGATGTGGGACCCGGCGAACTCGCTGTACTGCAAGGATGTCCCGTACCCAGACGCATACGAGCAGATCAGGGATTGTCTTGGACACGTCCACATCAAGGACTGCAAGGTGGACATCGCCCGCGCCACCGTCCGTTTCTGCCCCTTGGGGGAGGGACATATGGCCCCCTACCTCGCTGACATCGCCGCGGCGCTAAAGCGGGACAAGTTCCAGGGGGTCGTGTCCCTGGAAAGCGTGTACCGGCCCGACAACGGCACGTTCGAGGATGGGTTCCGAAAGTCGCTGCCGACGTTCAAGAGGCTGTTCGAGAACTAACAGGCTCCGCCTCGTACCGACGAGGCCTGCGACATGCCTGATGGCTTCAGCCTTCGCGAATCGCACGCGGTCACCCCGGCGGAAGCCGGGGTGACCGCACCCCGGGATGTGTCTGGATTCCGGCGTCCGCCGGAATGACGGACGAGGCCGGGGCAATGTGTTCTCGGCGTGTACTTGACTGATTCGCAACAAGTTCTGCTCTTGACGCCGGGCTAACCGCTACCGCAGCACCCAGCGCCGCGCCCCGCCAGAGCTGCCGAGAGAGGAGGCGCGCCTGTGAAACTCGCACTGACCGCCACGCCGAGCGACGCGCAGTTTGCGCCGATCCTCTGGCGGGGGTCCATCGCGGAAGCGTTCGCCTTGGCGCGTGAATTCGGGTACGACGGCGTCGAAGTCCATCCGCGGTACGCGGCGGACATCGACGCCGCCGCGGTGATCGCCCTGCAGCAGAAGTACCGCTTGGGCATCCCGACGCTCGGGACCGGCATGATCGCGGGGGAGGATGGCCTCACGTTCTCTGACCCCGATCCCGAAGTGCGCCGCCGCGCGATTTCGCGGGTGGGCGAACATATCCGACTCGCCGCCCGGGTCGGCTCGGCCGTCACCATCGGTTTGGTGCGTGGCCGGCTGGGACGGGGGGAGCAACGGTCGGTCCGGCGGGCGGCCATGGTGGAGTGTGTCGGGGAGTGTTGTCGGCTGGCCGCCGAACAGAACGTCACGGTTTTCCTCGAACCGTTGAATCGGTACGAAGCGGACGACCTGCTGACGTTGGACCAGGGGGCGGACGTCATTCGGGAGCTCGGCGCGCCGAACCTCAAGCTCCTGGCCGATACGTTTCACATGAACATTGAGGAACGGGACTTGGCAGCCAGTCTCCGGCGGCACGCAGCGCTCCTGGGGCATGTGCATCTGGTGGACAGCAATCGCGAAGTTCCGGGGCACGGCCATACCGACATCAAGAGCATCCTGCGCGCGCTGCTCGACGTCCATTACCAAGGCTATCTGTGCTTCGAAGTGCTCCCGGTGCCAGAGTCCCGCCAAGCGGCCAAGGATGGGATCGAAACGGTACGCGAGATTCTGAAGTCCCTCGACGGAGGCAACCGGCCCGCTGGTTAGCGCCACGATCGGGCACCCCAAGCGCAATTACCGGGCTTGAACCCGACTCTTGGCCTCAGGCTCTGTATAGGGGAGCGACTCACATGCCGCCTCTCTTAGTGGTGCTGCTGGAAGACCGGTACCCACACCACCAACCCGAAAAGGACGTCTTGACGAAGATCGGGGCAGAGGTCGTTGAGGCTGGGGACGCCGTAAGCGAGGCGGCCATAATCGACGTCTGTGAGGCGGCCGACGGGATCGCGGTGAATCTCGGGGTCCTGAGCCGTCGTGTGATCGCAGACCTGAAACGATGCCGGGTGATCGCGCGCTATGGCGTGGGCTATGACAACGTGGACGTGCAGGCGGCCACCGAGAGAGGTATCGCTGTTGTCAACGTACCCGATTACTGCACGGAAGACGTGTCCGACCAGGCCTTTGCCCTCTTCATGGCGTGCGTCCGGCAGGTGGCGCTCCGCGACCGAGAACTGAGAAGAGGCAAGTGGAATATCAAAGGGGGACCGATCTTTCGGGTGGCAGGCAAGACATTTGGGCTGGTCGGCTATGGGAATATCCCGCAAGCCCTCCATCGGAAGCTCAAAGGATTTGCCCTGGTCCGCGTCTTAACGTTCGATCCGTTTATTCCCAAGGAGGTGCCGAAGAAAAACGGGGCTGAGCTTGTGGACTTGGAGACGCTGTTGAGAGAATCAGATTTCATCTCCGTCCACGCGCCGCTCAACGAGCGAACCCGTCACATGATCGGGAAGGAACAGTTCAAGCGGATGAAGCCCAAGGCGATCATTGTCAATACCTCACGTGGAGGCGTGGTAGATACAGCCGCACTGTATGATGCCTTGAAGCAAGGCCTGATTTGCTCTGCGGGGTTGGACGTGCACGAGCAAGAACCCGTGCCGAAAGATTACCCGCTTTTCGAGTTGGACAATGTCGTTGTCTCCGACCACATCGGCTGGTATTCCGAGGAGTCGCAGATTGAGCTCCAGACCAAGGTTGCGCAAGCTATTGCGAACGTCCTAACGGGCAGACTTCCGAAGAGCGTCGTTAACAGAGAGGCATTGTCGCGTGCTGGCCGGCCAGAGGCGCGTTGATCCATGGAGATGCCGGGGACAGGTGATGAGCACGCGCGGGGTGGGTCCGAGGGTGGATCGCCTTCTTCGCCACGAATGCACGATGAGTAAGTTCACTTCGGATCATCATGGTAGTCGTGCGGAGGGGGGCGTTTGGCCGAGGTAGTCTACTGTTTGTGTTGATGTGCGCGAGTTGGGCGCGAGAACGCTTTTTGTGGTGCCACCCGGCTCTCGCGTTGATTCCCCCTCCGTTTGGCAGGCCAGCACCCTGCGCCACGAACGCCTGTCCACTTATCCCGAAGCCGAACGCCTCTGACACCAACGGGCGTATCCCGCTGGGGGACCGAACCCGCGGCGCCTCGGCCAAGAGCGGCTGAAATGCACATCAATGGGCCACACTGCCTACGTTCTTGGCTTCTAAGCTGTTGATGGAAAAGTGATTTTCCATTGGTAGACGCCGGGGCGGATGGACCATTGCACAATTAGGGGTCCGCTCCCGGGTACCCATCCACAGGATGGGCGCAGGCCGCCCCCGGGTACTCAATCGAAGATTGGGTGGCGACGAGGCGCCAGGCGTCGGAGGGATGTCCTAGCCGGCCCGCCGATTAGTCGTCGGACTTCGGGCACAGGACACTAGTGTTCGATGGACAGGTGGGTGATGAGGTCGGCCTCGTATGCCGTGAGGTCGGGGAAGGATGGGAAGGGGTGCAGGCCCAGGCAGGCCTCGCGGCTGGGATGAGGCGTAGCTCCCGTGGCCTTGAGGATCGTCGCCACGAGGCGCTGGAAGGCGCGAATGGGAGACGACTCGGCCTGAAGCTGGGGGATGGCCAAATCGCTCAGCGAGAGACGGAGACAGCGGATGCGCCCATCGGCCGGGGCGGCGTTCGAGGCCAGGATCAGGTCCAGGATGAGGGTCTCGGCAACCTGATCCTCCCCCCCGGGGTGGCCGATGCTGGCGACGGAGACGGTCGTCACCTTCTGCCATGAGAAATGGCCCGTTCCGCCCCGCCGGTCCTGCAGGGTGAGACCCCGGGCGTCGATTCCGACCGCACGGGCAGAGACCGGTGCCAGCGAGAGACCCTGCGCGGCGGCAGGGACCTTTACGACTGGCTCTTCTGGCATCGGGACCTCGAGAGTGGGGGGATGATGCGAAGGCTCGTGGGCAGCCTCGGGTTCGGCGCCCGACGGCCCCACTGTCTGCGGGAGGGTCCTTTTCGCCAGGGCGATCATCTCGGTACTGACCTGCTGGAACTCGGGGGTCACCAGAGGATGAGCGTGCGCACGCTGGAGGACCTCCAGGGCCTCCGCAGGCTGTTTGAAGACCCGGAGGAGCAGCCGGCCGTAGCTCACCATCGCCTTCGGCGCCAGGGGATCATCGGACCCCGTCGCGATGGCATCCTGGTACCGGGCGGCCGCCTCCTGGTAATCCTGCCGCTTCTCGCAGTCGGTCGCCAGGGCCAGTTGGTCGCGCAGCGGGAGGGGCACATCTGGATGGGCCTGCTTGTGTTCCCGCGCGGCGGTCATGGCGCCGGCCATGTCGCGCGCCTTGAGATACGCACCCACGAGGAGCGCCGACTCCCTGCCGGCGGCGGCCTGATCCCCCCTGCGGCTGAGGGCCTCAATGAGGGACGTCCGGGCCTCGATGTCATCCGGCCTGGCCCTGAGAAGCGCCTCCAGATCCTGGATGGCCCTGTCCAACTCCCCCCGGTCGAGCCTCTCCAGGGCCGCGGTCAGCCGATCGGGGGCCGTCCAGGTAGTCTTCTTCTTGATGGCAGGCGCCAGGACTTTCTCCTCGAGGTCGGTCAGCCGGACGAGGATGGCCACCACGGCCCCGAATGCGAAGCCCCCGATGTGCGCCCAGACGGCCACACCACCCTCCGTTCCGGTCCGCACCATGGCAAATTGCAGGAGGAGCCACAGGGGGAGCATGACGTAGGCCGGGGCCTCGAACGTCCCACGGAAGAGAAGGATCCAGTACAGGAAGCGAATCCGCGTGGTGGCCAGCCGGACGAGGAACGCGCCCATGAGGCCGGCGATCGCCCCTGAGGCGCCCACCAGGGGGATGTGGCTGTGCGGCGCCATGGCGGCGTGCATCAGGGTGGCCACGACGCCGCTCACCAAGTAGAGGATCAGATAGAAGATGCGGCCCCACCGATCCTCCAAACTCCCCCCCGAGAGCCAGAGGAAGAGCATGTTCCCCAGGAGGTGCAGCCACCCCGCGTGCATAAACATCGAGGTGAAAAGGGCCAGCAGGCGGGGCTCCGCCGGGATGTAGCCGTAGCTCCGGTAGACGGAAAGCGAGGTCGTCGCCTGGAAGTCGCTCCAGAGCCGATCCAGGCGGGCCTGCTCCTCGGTGATGACCTCGGCAGAGAGGTCGGCTGGGGGGCGCCTGGCCGGAACGATAGGGGCCAGTTCCTCGGGGAGCTGGAGGTAGGGATGCTCGATGGCGAAGCGCAGGATCTCCTGGAGGCGCTGGTGAGTCTCGGCGGTTTGCTGATTCACGACCGGAAGAATGAGGAGGAATACGACGACGTTGGCGGCGACGACGAGGATGGTCACCCAAGGCAGGCGCGCCACTCGTTGCTCTTCGTGTCCGATGGGGATCAGCACGCGGATGCCTCCGGTCGGCCTTTCCCTCGCTGCAGCCGCGTCGGCCCGGTCGAGGCAAGAGCGCGGCCATCAAAGTGGCCAAACCGTATCATCCCGGATGCCGGTGTCAAGGCGAAAGAGGAAAACCGGGGAAATAGCCAATTGCCAATTGCCAATGACCATTGTGGGATGCGGCAATGGGGGTTTGCGTCCGCAGTTCTTCTGGCGGACTCTGTCCATTGAAAAACAGCACCCCTGGATTCGCGGACGGGCACAGGACAGGGCTGCGTTCGGCTCAGCGGGAGGGTCGAGCGACCGGCTTCCCGTCGGGAGACTTCCGGGACGCCGGAGGGTTGGCCTCGGGGTCGAACCGGGTTGTTTGCCCTCGCGAACTGCGGGGCGAATTGGGCTTGACAGCGAGGGGCGGTCTTTTTGATACTGTAATACCGATTTTGCCATACGCAAAACGCGCTCCGTCCCCACGCGCTGGATCCGACCGGGCTTCAGGTCCCTGCGTTCCAGGGTCTCGGGCGGGTGCGGGGCGGTGGTTTCTCCGGCAGGCTGCACCGGGTGCGCGCCGTGGGTCCAAGGACCGGGCCCCCCCTCGCGTTCATATACTTGCGAACGGGATATCACCCCGTTTTCATCGAATCGGTCAGGCCGAAAGGAGGTATCCGGACACCATGGCGAATCTCAACATCAGGCCGACGGAACAGTGCAAGTGGGATGGCGTGGCCCTGGGGGAGGTGATGATCCGGTTCGACCCGGTGGACGTGCCCTTCGAGCGGGCCCGCACGTGCCGCATCTGGCACGGGGGCGGGGAGACCAATGTGGCCGAGGGGCTGGCGTATTGCTTCCGGCTGCGCGCCACGGTCCTCACCGCCCTGGTGGACGACGGCTTCGGCCGGAGCATCGAGAACCAGTTCCGCGAGGTGGGCGTGGACACCAGCCACGTCCTGTGGTTCAGCAACAGCGGGAAGGGGAAGTACGCCACCGACAAGAAGGGCACGCTGCACAACGGGATCAACGCCACCTTCCGGGGCAAGGGCGTGGTCCCGTCCAAGACCGAGTACTACCGGGCCCACACGCCCATCCGCGAGGTGGGGGCGGCCGACTTCGACCTGGACACGCTCTTCGGCAAGGAGGGCGTGCGCTGGGCCCACACCGGGGGCATCTACAGTTTGCTGTCGCCCAAGACGGCCGAGGCCGCCGTCGAGTACCTGAAGAAGGCCGGCCAGTACGGCAGCCTGCGCTCGACCGACCTCAACTACCGGGCCAACGTGGAGCCCAACAAGGACCGCGCCCGCAGCATCAACCGCCAGATCGTTCCCCACGTGGACTTCCTGGTGGGCAACCAGAGCGACTTCGACGACGCCCTGGGCTACACCGCGGACGTGGCGAAGAACGCCCCCATGGAGGAGTGGCTGGCGGCGTACGTGAGCCTGCTGCGCAAGGTGGCCAAGGACTTCCCGAATCTGAAGCTCATCGGGACCCAGCTGCGCGGCGCCCATTCAGCCGATCGGATCGACTGGGGCGCGGTGCTGTACGACGTGGCGGAGGACAAGCTGTACCAGGCGGCCGTCCGGCGCAACGTGGAGATCGCCGACCGGACGGGCGGCGGTGACTCCTTCGCGTCGGCCGTCATCGCGGCCCTGCTGAAGGGCAAGACGCTCGACGAGGCGGTGGAATGGGGCGGCGCCCACGGCATCCTGGTCCAGGAGACGCCGGGCGACACCACCATGGCCACCCAGGCGATGGTGGAGGCCGAGGTCAACCGCGCCAAGAAGGGCGGCGGCGTCGTGGCGCTCCGCTAGAAACGGAAGAGAGGAGATTATCATGGCAAATGCCTACACCAGAGACCCCTCGCGGGTGGACAAAGCGCTCCGGCAGAAGGGCATCGTGGTGGTCATGGCCCGGGATTACGCCCGGAACCCTCAGGACGTCATCAACACCATCCAGGCTATCTACGAAGCCGGCTACATCGCCGAGGTGACCTTCCGCATCCCCGAGGGAATCGTGAAAGAGGCGATGAGCGAACTGCGGAAGCGCCGGGAGGAGATCTTCCGGACCAACCCCAGCGACCCGATGCTCGTCGGCGTGGGCAGCGTGATCAACCCGCGCGAGCTGGAGGCGGCCATCGAGATGGGTTTCGACATGGTGGTGGGCCCCGACACCTGCATGGGCGGCTGCCGCGAGCCTATCCAGTTCGTGAAGATCGTCCGGGCCGCCAAAATCTTCGGCTGTCCCGGGGCCTTCTCGCCCTCGGAGTTCAACTACTACCTGGAGCGCGAGGACGGCCTGGAGCCGGACGCCATCAAGGTCTTCAACGCCAGCATATACGGCCCCAGCGGGATGGGCGCCCTGCTGGCCCCCTACCAGCGCGACCGCCACAAGGGCAAGATGGTCATGCCCACGGGCGGCGTCAACCTGAAGACGGGCGCCGGCTTCCAGGAGCAGATCAGCAAGCGCGGCTTCTTCCCCGTCCTGGGCATGTCGGCGCCCCTGGACCTGGTGCTGGAGCGCAAGAAGCCGGGCGACACGGACACGCTGCGCGAATCGCTGAAGAAGTTCAAAGAGGAGTTCAAGCCCTACCAGCCCGCATAACCACGCCGCGTGAACCGCGGCGGTCCAAAAGCGTTCGGCGGTTCGGTTGTTCGAGGGTTCGGCGGTTCGCGACTAACCGAACGATTGAACAGCCGAACTGCCGAACAGTCGAACGCTGTTCAACCGAGGTCCCATGACCGAATGGCCCCGAACGCCTCGCTATAATGCCACCTCCCTGGCCCGCGCCCTCACGATCCTGGACCTCTTCGAGCCCGCGACGCCGACCCTGAGTGCCACACAGATCGCGCGCCGGTTGCGCGTCCGCCCCGGAAGCCTGTATCCCGCCCTCAGCACGCTGGAGCGGTTTGGGTATCTCGAACGCCGGCCGGACAAGCGCTTCCGCCTCGGCCTGAAACTGTTGGAGCGCGGCCACACCATCCTCCAGCACCTGGACGTGTACGAGCGGGCCAAGCCGGCATTGCGGGAGCTGGCCCAGGCCCTCTCGGCGAATGCCCATCTCGCCGTCCTGCATCAGGGGCAGGTCCTGTATCTGGGCAGAGAGGAGGCCGCGCCCAGCCTGGTCTTCCCGTCGATCGTCGGCCGCCTGGTCCCGGCGCACTGCACGGCGCTGGGCAAGGTGCTGCTGGCCCATCTCAGCCCCGGCGAGCGGCGCGACCTTTTGGCGGGCCGCCCGCTGGAGCGGCGGACGGCCAAGACGATCACCAGCCTCCGGCGGCTGGAGGCCGAGATGGGCGGGATCTTGGCTCGGGGCTACGCCGTGGACGACGAGGAGCTGCACGAGGGGGTGATCTGCCTCGCGGCGCCGGTCCGGGACCACGCCGGAGAGGTCGTGGCGGCCATCAGCGTGTCCATGCTGAAGGCACGCGTCACCGGGGCGCGGGTGGAGAAAATCGGGCAGGAGGTCGTCCGCACCGCCGCGATCATCTCGGGCGAGATGGGATACCGGCCCGCCTGAACCTTTGGAAGCGCTCAGCGTTCAGTCTGTCAGCAGTCAGCCCCCCACCCCTGCCCCTCCCCCTCTCAAGGGTGGGGGTGACTGATAGCTGAGGGCCTTCTCCAATGGAGTTATTATGAGCAGAATTTCAGTCCTGGTGCTGGGGCTCGGGTTCTTTGGGAAGAATTGGCTCAAGGAGGTCACGTCGTGCCCGGAGTGCGAGGTGGCGGGGGTTGTGGCCAAGCATCCGGACCTTCTGGCGACGGTCGGTGACGAGTTCAAGATTCCGCGTGAGAGGCGATTTGCCTCTATCGAAGAGGGACTGGACCGCTCCCAGGTGCAGGCGGTGATCGTCGCCCTGCCGGAGATGATCCACAAGGCGGCCGTCCTGGCCGCCCTGGAGCGAGGCCTGCACGTCCTGACAGAGAAGCCGCTGGCCATCGACATCGCCGAGGCGGCCGCGATCGTGCGGGCGGCGCGTCGCGCCAAGGGCGCGATCGTCATGGTGGACCAGAACTACCGCTGGCGACCGCAACCGCAGACGCTTCCGCAAGGCCGTGCGGGACGGCCGGGTCGGACGGGTGACGTCGGTCGGCTACGAGTTCCGCCAGACCATCACCCGGACGACGACGGACGCATGGCGCGAGCACATGCCGCACCCCTACCTCCACGACATGGCGGTGCATCATTTCGATCTCTTGCGGGCCATCACCGGTCGGGAATGCGCGGAGGTGCTTGTGCGCGGGGTCCGGCCGGCCTGGAGCTGGTACGCGGGGCTCCCCGGTGTGGATGCCATCCTGACCTTCGACCAGGGAATGAGCGTGAGCTACACCGGCAGCATGGTGGCGCGAGGCTTCACCACTCCGCAGGATGGCATCATCACGCTGGTGGGCGAGGGCGGAACGCTGCGCCTCGAGGCGGACCAGCAGGTGCGATCCTACCGCGAGGATCGGGTGGAGGTGATCCCGCAGGAGCCGATGCCCTTCACCGACACGGCCTACGCCCTGCGGGAGTTTTTGGCGGCCATCCGGGAGAGCCGGAGGCCCGAGACGCACGTGGAGGACAACGTGCGGTCGTTCGCCATGGTTGCCGCGGCCATCGCCTCCGTGGAGACGCGGCAGCCGGTAGCCGTCGCGCCCTTGGTGGCGGAGGCTCTCGGAAAATGAAAAACTGACAACCGACAATTGAAAACCGACCAATCGTGTACTGCGTTGGCCGGTTGTCGGTTGTCAGTCGTCGGTTTTGCATTGGGTCTTGGAAGGGAGTGGTCATGGACTTGGGACTCAAGGACAGGGTGGCCATCGTGACGGGCGGGAGCAAGGGATTGGGGCAGGCCGAGGCCGGGGCCCTGGCGGCCGAGGGGGCCGCGGTGGTCGTGGCCACGGCGAAGAGCCTCCGCGAGGCAGATCGGGTCGTCCGTGGCCTCCTGGACAAAGGATGCCGCGCGATCTCCGTCCAGGCGGACGTCACCCAGACGACCGACGTTCAACGCCTGGTAGAAACCACGGTGAAGACCTTCGGGCGCCTGGACATCCTGGTGAACAACGCGGGGACGACCGGCCCGCACCTCAACAAGCCCCTGATGGATCTGCCCGAGGATCTCTGGGACTTCATGCTGGCCAGCCACCTGCGCAGCGCGTTCCTCTGCATTAAATATGCGGCGCCGCACATGGTGAAGCAGGGCTGGGGAAGGATCATCAACACCTCGTCCGTTCACGGGCGTGTGGGCGGACGACCCACGTTGGGGCACTACGGCGCCGCCAAGGCGGGAGTGATCGCTCTCACCATGACGGCCGCGAGGGAGCTTGGCCCCAAGGGGATCACGGCCAATGTGATCTCGCCAGGATTCATCGGGACCGAGACACTGCGCAGCCTCCTCGACGCCCAGAAGCTGGAGAAGCTGCAACAGCAGATCCCCCTGGGCCGGATCGGGGAGCCGCCAGAGGTCGCGCGGGTCGTGGCCTTTCTGGCCTCAGAGGCGGCCTCGTACGTCAACGGTGCGGTGGTGGACCTGAACGGCGGGCGGTTGGAGTATTTCCTCTGAGCAGGCGTCGGGATCACGAGAACTTTCCTGCGTCCAATCAGCGGAGCCGACGGTGAGTGTCAAAATCCTGAGCGTGCGCGCGGCCATTGACCTCGTCAAATCAGGCGACACTGTCGCCATTCATGGCGCCGGCGGCGGCAATGTCGAGCCGGACCTGCTGATCCGGACGCTGGCGGAGAAGTTCGCCGAGACGGCGCAGCCGCGGGACCTCACCCTTTTCCACGTGTCGGGCCTCGGGGACTGGAAGAGCACCGGACTGAACCTTCTCACGGGCGAGGGATTGGTCCGGCGGAACATCGGGGGCCACTACGGCATGTCCCCGAAGTACGCCCAGCTCATCCTGGACAACAAGATCGAGGCGTACAGTTGGCCTCAGGGCGTCATGTCCCAGTGGCTGCGCGAGGTGGCGGCCGGGCGGCCCGGCCTCATCACCCACATCGGCCTCCAGACCTTCATCGATCCCCGGGTCGAGGGGGGAAGGATGAATCCCCGGACCAGGGAGGATTTGATCGAGGTCATCACGCTGGCCGGCCGGGAGTGGCTCTTCTACCGGGCGTTTCCCATCAACGTGTGCTTCATCCGGGGAACGACCGCGGACGAGAAGGGCAACCTGACACTGGAGCAGGAGCCGGCCTTCCTCGAGGTCCTGCCCATGGCTATGGCCACCCGGAACTCGGGCGGGATCGTCATCGCCCAGGTCAAGCGGCTGGCCCCAGCCGGCAGCCTGCCGGCCAAGATGGTCAAGGTGCCCCATACCATGGTGGATTACATCGTGGTCCACCCGGGCCAGTGGCAGAGCGTCGAGGCAGAGTACAACCCGGCGTACAGCGGTGAGGTGAAAGTCCCCGTCTCCTCCCTGCCCGTGATGCCGCTGGACGAGCGGAAGGTGATCGCCCGTCGCGCGGTCCTGGAGATCGCGGCGCTCCCGCGGGCGGTCCTGAACATGGGCGTGGGGATGCCAGACGGCGTCGCCCTCGTCGCCGCCGAAGAGGGGATCCAGGACCGCATCACCGTCACCATCGAGCAGGGGATCACCGGCGGTGTGCCCGCGCCGGGGGTGCTATTCGGGATGTCGTCGAACCCCGAGGCGGTCATCGACCAAGGCTACCAGTTCGACTTCTACGACGGGGGCGGATTGGACCTGACCTTCCTGGGTCTGGCCGAGGCGGATGCCCGTGGCAATGTCAATGTCAGCAAGTTCAGTGGGCGGATGCCCGGCGTAGGCGGATTTGTTAATATATCGCAGGGGGCCAGGGCGGTGGCCTTTCTGGGTACCTTCACGGCCGGCGGCCTGGAGGTCGAAGTTGGAGACGGCCGCCTGCGCATCGTCAAGGAAGGGCGGTTCCAGAAGTTCGTGCCGCAGGTGCAGCAGATCACCTTCAGCGGCGAGTTGGCCGCGGCGCGGAGCCAGCGGGTGCAGTTCATCACCGAGCGGGCGGTGCTGGTCATCACCCGGGACGGCCTGGTGCTCACCGAGATCGCGCCCGGCGTGGATCTGGAGCGGGATGTCCTGGGGCAGATGGCGTTTCGCCCCCGGGTGGCCCCGGACCTGAAGACCATGGACGAGCGGATTTTCCGGGATGGCTTGATGGAGCTCGGACGAACGCGCTGAGGAGGTGGGGCTGCAGGATGCGGACGGCGCAATGCGACGAGAGAAACACGTGAACACAACGGGCCGGAAGGAAAGGAGGAGCGTCATGCGTAGAGGATTCGTATTGGCGGTCGCGGTATTGGCTGTCCTGGGGCTCGTCGGTGGGGCGTATGCAGGGACGCTGAAGATGAAAGCCGCCCACTACTTCAATGATGATCATGCCTGGAACCAAGGGATGCTGAAGTTCCGGGACGTCATCAAGGCCAGGACCAACGGCGCGCTGGACATGGAGATCTACAATCGCGGCGTCCTGGGCTCGGAGAAGGACTACATCCAGAACATGATGCAGGGCGCCCTGGATGTGTCCACCGTGGCCACCGCTTCGGCCGGCGGCTTCGCCAAGGAGTTGACCTTCCTGGATCTGATGTTCATCTGGAAGGATCTGGACCACTGGAAGCGGGCCATGGACGGAGAGGTGGGGAAGCGGATCGCGGACATCATCGAGAAGGGCACGGCCAAGGGTGGCAATCCCGGCCTGAAGCTCCTTGGATACTGGGGCGGCAGCCCGCGCCACATCATCAGCCGGAAGGGCGGGTACACCACGGTCGCCGAGCTGGCCGGCTTCAAGATTCGCGTCCAGGACAGTCCGACCCAGATCGAGATGTGGAAGCTCCTGGGCGCCATCCCTGCGGTAGTCCCGTACCAGGAAACCTATAGCGCCGTGCAGACCGGCGTCGTGGACGGGCTGGAGAACGAGATGTCCACTTCGTTCGATATGAAGTTCTACGAGGTGGGACCTTACATCTCCGAGACGGCCCACATCATCACGGTGCGTCCCTTCTTCATGAGCGGCCAGACCTGGAACAAGCTGACGGCGGACCAGCAGAAGATCGTCCTGGAGGCAGCCAAGGAAGGGACGGCGGTGGCTCGATCCGTCGAATGGAAACAGAACGATGAAGCCGTAGAGCTGATGAAGAGCAAATTCGGGGTCAAGTTCTATGCCTTCAAAGAAAAGCAGAAGATGATGGACATCACCCTGCCCGTGCGGCAACGCGTGGCCAAGGAAGTGGGCTTGGATGAAGTCTTCCAGATGATCGAGCGTGAGGGCAAGCGGTAATTGTCTGATAACCCCGGCGGCGGGATGCGCGCCGGACGGCGTCCCGCCGCCGCTTTCCTGTAGGGTGGCCAATGAAACGTGTGGTGGAGCGGCTTGAGCGAATCCAGCTGTGGATCACCTTCGCGTTTGTGGCGATCCTCGCGATGTCCGTGTCGGTTGAGGTGTTTGTCCGCTACGTGCTCCAAAAGCCGCTGTTTCTCTGGACCGAGGAGCTGGCCCGTTTCGTCCTGGTCTGGACGGTGTTTCTGGGGATCGGGGTGGGGGTGAAGAATGACGCTCATTTCGCCATGGACGTCCTCCCGCCCTTGCTGGGACAGCGGTGGGGCGCCTTGGTCCGGCTGTTCAATGACCTCTGCATGGGACTGATATTGATCCTGCTGGTCTTGGCCGGCCTGCGCTTCTCCTGGTTTGGAACATTCCAGAACAGCCCCAACATGGAAATCCTGATGGTCTGGGTTTTCGTCTCCATCCCACTCGGGGGCATCCTCGCCCTCATCTACCTCGTCGAGCGAATTCAACAGCGTCTGAGCGATTTCCATGGGGATGCCCCATGAGCCCGGTGGCGATTCTCTTCCTCGGGTTCTCCGTGCTGATCTCGACGGGGGCGCCCATCACTGTGGCGCTAGGCCTGTCTTCCGTGCTGGTCATGGTGCTGGATCCCAACATCCCTCTCTGGATCGCCATCCAGCGGTCGTACAACGCGGTGGACAACTTCGTCCTCTTGGCGATCCCGTTCTTCATCCTTTCGGGCAGCATCATGAACGAGGGAGGGATCACGAGGCGCCTCATGAAGCTGGCCATGGCCCTGGTGGGCCACATCAAAGGCGGCCTGGCCCACGTGACCGTCGTCGTGGGGATGATCTTCGCCGGGATCTCGGGCTCGTCCACGGCCGAAGCGGCGGCCCTCAGCACCGTCTTCATACCGCCGATGTGGGAGCGGGGCTATCGCAAGAATTTCGCCGTGGCCATCACGGCCTGCGCTTCGAGCCTGGGGGTGATCATTCCCCCCAGCATCCTGGTGGTCATCTACGCGGCGGTGGCCAACATCTCCGTCGGGGCGCTCCTCATCGCCCAGGCCTTGCCCGGAGTCCTCATGGGGCTCTCGCTGATGGTGTTTGCCTACGGGATAGCCATCGCCTATGACTACCCGAGGGAGGCAGAGCATTGGCTCGGATTCCGCGCTCTCTACGAAGGGTTGAAGGAAGCCATCCTGCCCGCAGGAGTCCCCATCATTATCATCGGGGGGATCGTCGGGGGGGTCTTTACGGCGACCGAATCTGCAGTCATCGCCACGGTGTACGCCCTCGTCATCACAATAGGGGTGTATCGGAGCCTCAAGGTCGACCGCCTGCTCACGGTGTTCTTCGAGGCCGGCAACCTGACCGCGGTGATCTTGTTCTGTGTGGCGGCGGCCTCGATCTTCGGCTGGCTTCTCGCCTTCTACCGGGTCCCGGACAACCTCACGGCCTGGTTCCTGCACCACAGCACCAGCCCGACGGTCTTCATCCTGCTGGTGATCCTGCTCTTCAGTATCCTGGGCACGTTCATGGACGCCGTCCCGGCCATCATCGTCTTCACGCCCATGATCCTTCCCATCGGGAAGGCGCTCGGCGTCCACCCGATCCACCTGGGCGCGATCGTCGTCATGACGATGGCCATGGGGCTGCTCACCCTGCCGTACGGCCTCTGCGTCCTCATCGCCTGTGCGGTGTCCAAGTTCCCGGTGTCCAAGGTGTTGGGCATCCTGTACTTCCTCATGATCCCCATCTTCATCATCATCCTGCTGTGCGCCTTCTTTCCGAGCATCGTCCTGGTGGTGCCGCGGCTCCTGGTGCCGAAGTGGGTGTGACCTCGGGCGGGCATGGCCGAACCGAGCTGCTGATCGAAGGCGGGATCGTCGCCATCCTGCGGCTGGAGCGGGACAGCGACCTCGCGCCCGCAATCGAGGCGATCCGCGACGGTGGGGTGACGGCCATCGAGATCCTCTTTGCCGGGCCAACGGCTATCCAGCCGCTGGGTTCGGTCAGCACGAGGTTGCGGCGGGGGATCTCTCTTGGTATCGGAGGCGTCCTCACGCCCGAGGCGGCGCGCGAGGCCATTCGGGCGGGGGCGGCATTCGTGGCGGCCCCCAACATGGATCCCGAGGTTCTTCAGGTGTGTCGGGAGGCAAGCCTTCCCGCTATACCGGGAGCCTTCACACCGACTGAGATCCTGCAGGCCTGGAAACTCGGCGCCAGTCTGGTGAAGGTGTTCCCTGCTGGGCCGGCGGGGGCGGGCTACGTGGGGGAGATCCTCCGCGCGGTCCCCGAGGTGCGCCTGGTGGCGGCTGGTGGCATCTCCTTGGCGAACGTCGGAGAGTTCATCCGGGCGGGGGCGGCGGCGGTCGGGGTGGATGACGAGATGGTGCCCGGTGATGCGCTGGCGCGGCGGGACTTCGCCGAGATCGCGCGGCGCACGGGGGCCTTCGCCGAGGCGGTCCAGCGCGCCCGGGGGATCGCGGCGCGACCGAGCCAGCCCGTCCGGCCCATGGAGGGCCCGGATGTCCGATAGAAGGAAGTAAAGAAATAAGAGGCGACAGCGATACAGGAGGGAAAGCCTATCCGGAACCTGCCACCCAACGGGTACTCGGATTTCGCTGTCGACAAGTGATGCCGATGCCGGACAGAATCCGACTTCATGCCCGCCTTCCCGCTTTTTCCTGATCCCGCTCCTCGGGCGGCTTCACGCTCCGAAACGCAGCCAGGAGCAGCAAGTCATAAACGATCTTCAGGCCCCCCGCCACGAAGAAGAGGCCGCTCATGAGAGCTGGGCTCCCCAGCAGCAGGCCGGCGCACACGGGAGACAGCGACGCGCCCACCGTGCGCGCCGTCCCGGTGACCCCGGCGGCGGCCGAGCGCTCCTCCGGGCGGACGATGGCCATGGTGTAGGACTGGCGCGTGGGGACATCCATCTGTGAGATGCTGAAGCGGATCAGCAAGACCAGGATCGCCAGCGGCAGCGTGGGCATCAGCGGGACGAGCATCAGCAGGATGTTCGACGGCAGGTGGGTGAACACCATCGTGTTCACCAGGCCGATCCGGGAGGCGATGGCCGACGCGGCCAGGGACGAGACGCCCGCCAGGAGGTTGGCCCCGAAGAAGATCATCCCCAGCATCGCCTCGTCGGTGCCAAATCGGAGATAGAACCAATACGCCAGAATGCTCTGCAGGACGAAGCCGCCCGCGAACGCATCCACGGCGAACAAGCCGGCCAGGCGCAGCACCACCCCGCCCGAGCGGTGCAGACCCAGCCGCGATACCGGTGCCGCGTGCGGACTCGGCGATGCCGGGCGGACTTCTACGGCTGGGCTCAGCCCCCGGAACAGCCAGGCCAGTACCAGACCGATCAGCGCATAGCCCACCAATACCGCGCGGTAGCTCGCCAGGGGGGTCATCCCCCATTGTTGCCCGAGCCTGGCGAGCCCCCCACCAGCCAAAGAGCCGACCGCTGTCGCGAAGGAACCCACCAGGTTATACCAGGCGAACACCGCCGTGCGCCGTTCGCTCCGCACGAGCTGGGACAGGGCTGATTGCTCGATCGCCAGAAATGGCCCCACCTCGTAGCCGCTGGGACTGATGACGCCGATCGTCGCGGCCAGCAACAGCACGATGAACTGGCCGGAGCCGATGAAGACCAGGCCGGCGCCCAGGACCAACAGTGCTCCCAGGACCAGCATCCGCCGCCGCCCGAACCGGTCGGCCTGCGTGCTCATCCACAGGGAGATGGCCGTATCGCCCACCAGGGTGAGCGTCAGCAACAGCCCGATCCGCGCCCCGTCCAGGCCCACGGCGGCCAGGTACAGGGCCAAGATCACGGCCAGGAATCCGTAGCCAAACATCCTGGCCACGCGGGCCGCGAACAGTACATAGCCGTCGCGGTGGAGCTGCTCCAAGGCGGAGACCAATACTGTCCCTCCCGGAAAGGGGCATTCTGGAGACGGCCAGGTGAACTCACCTTGACATACTCAAGTTGTGGCAGGATACAGGAACGGCAAGAGCGATTCAACCCCGGCAGGTGGAATTCATCCGGGAGGGGTGACCATGAAGTGGGTGACACGGGAAGGGGCCAAGACGGACCGCGTGGCATGTCCGTGGCTGATCAAGAAGTTCATTGACCCGCAGGCGGAGTTCCTGTTCGTCCCCAAGGACGAGGTGCTGGAGGTGGCCCGGCGGGAAGGAGCAAAATCCTTCGACTGCCCGGGCGCTGATTACACCCATCGCGAAGCGAAGTGCAGCTTCGAGGTGCTCATCGAGGAGTACGGGCTACAGGATCCGGCGTTACACCTCATGGCCCGCACTGTCCACGGGGCGGACATCGCGGCCGATGTCGGGATCGTTCCCGAGGCCGCAGGCCTCCAAGCCATCGCCCGTGGCTTCGCCGCCATCTGCTCGGACGACCACCAGAAGCTCAGCCTGGAATTTCCCGTCTACGACGCGCTCTACGCTTGGTCCCAGGCAAGGGCCGAAGGGAAGACCCTTTGATCCCGCTCTCCTATCCGCATCGGGGTAGCAACACGGTTTTCCAGTCCAAGGCATTGCGTCGCGGGCCCATCTTGAATCCAATCTAGTTTCCGCCGGTGAACCATCCGGAAACCCATGAACGCGGACGCTCGCGCCGTCCGAGCACCGTGTCCGCCGTGTGCGTCTCTCGCCGCTCTTGGGTTTGGCGGTGGACCCGCCTTTACCATGCGGGTGCCCGGCCGTTCCGCTGTACTGGAGGTGTCCCGGCCAAGCAAAACGAACAAAGAGCAGGAATCTCCTGAAGTTGTGGGGACTCGTAAATTGGTTTTGGCCGAAATGTCGCACAATGTCCAGTACTGCCGCGGCCCTGGGACTTTTTTTATGGGGCCCACGCCTTTTCTTACCGGCGCGGGTTGTTCTGATGTCATTCCATCGGGCCGAGCGTTTGGGCTCGCCCGGTGGATGGAGCGCCATGAGGTCAGAGAAGTCCATTGATTTCGAATAGTTAAGAAATCTCTATCTTGTTCTATTCTTCCGGTTCCATCACCGCGGGACGAATGGCGCCATTGACCTCAATTGGCACGGAAGTCGCTTGTGAAATTAGGGACAAAAACGCTAGTCAGCCACGGGTCCTTGGAACAGGAGGAAAAAGGATGAACACCATTCCGAGGGTGTTAGTTGTAGACGATGAAGCTGCTGTTCGCCGCCAGCTTCGGGTCGGCCTCGCTCAGCACGGGTATGAAGTCGAGGAAAGCGAGGAAGGACTGGAAGCGCTTGCGAAGATCAAGACTGCGCGCGGCGCAAATCCGTTCCGGTTTGTGATCCTGGATATTCGCCTTCCGGACATCGACGGGCTGAAGGTTCTGCGGGCCATCAAGGCAACGTATCCTGATCTCCCTGTCGTGGTGATCTCAGGATACGGGGATGAGAGCACCTCGGACGCCGTGGAGACCAAGCGTGGCAGTGCGTACCTGGATAAGCCATTCGAGGTGGAGACGCTGGTTGCCGAGCTCAGCAAGATAGGCCATCTGGAGGAGGAAGAAGCCACGGAGGTGCCGGAGGCGGCTCCCGAGGCTATTTTGCTGGAGAGCGCCTTCGTCTTTCTCAAAGGCAAGCCCGACGCCGATGTGTACGGGATCTACACGAAACTCTGCTTTGCCGAGGGCGTCTGCTACTGCGACCCCCTGGTGGGTGACTGGGACATGGCCCTCCTGCTCCAGGCCTCCGATCACACGGGCATCGATCAGCTCATCGGGCGCCATATCAAGTCGCTGGAGGAGGTTGAGGCGTTCGAGGTGCACTATTCCGAGAGGCGTCGGTTGCCCAAGGAGTCTGAAGCCTTCATCCAGGACCATGAGCGGATGCAAGCCACGCTGAGGGCCGGGGAAGAGGAGGCCGACAAGCGGAAGGCCAGGATGCTCACGGCCTATGCTGTCCTGGACGTCGACCCGGCGAAACTCCCGCTCCTGTACATGAAGCTGTCCTTCACCGACAACGTGGTGCACTGCGACGTCACCGACGACGGGCGGAAGATCATCCTCCTGCTGCAGGGCCAGCTCGTTCAGGAGATCCAGGCGACCGTCCGCAACGAGATCCGCCTGATGCCCGGGGTGCTGCGCATCAAGGTGATGAACGCGTTGAACTTCTGGACCAAGTAACTTCACGATCGACAAGGATGGCGCACGCACCCGCGGACGAGAACACGAACCCTTCCCACGCCTTCGGCCGGATGCTGTGGCGGCATCGGGGCGAGCCGGGGATGCTGATCCCGCTCCTCCAGGCGGCCCAGGACAGCTACGGGCACATCCCCCAGCTCGCCGTCGAGCAGATCTCCGAGGTGACGGGCATCCCCGCCTCGGAGATCTATGGCGTCATCACCTTCTACAAACAGTTCCGGCTGAAACCCGTCGGAAAGCACCTGATCCGCCTCTGCAAGGGAACCGCCTGCCACGTTGTGGGCGCCGACATGATCGCTCAGACCGTGGCGGACGAGCTCAAGGTCCCGCCGGATGAAACCACCGATGACGGGCTCTTCACCTTCACCGTGGTGGCCTGTCTTGGATGCTGCAGCCTCGCCCCGGTCCTCATGATCGACGAAGAGGCATACGGCAGGATGACGCCCCAGCAGGTCCGACGCATCCTTCGCCAGTACCGCCAGCGCGCGGCCACATCCCTCCGGGCGACAATCCCCAAGGCGCCATCCGCGGTCCTCCCCGCGAATCCGTGATGGAGGGCTCCGTGCAGCAGGTTCTGGTCGGCCTCGGCTCCTGCGGGATCGCCGCCGGGGGACGACGGGTCTTCGACCGTTTTGCCGAGCTGATCGATTCCGGCCGGGACGACTCGGTCCTCAAGCAGACCGGTTGCATCGGCCTGTGTTACCGGGAGGTCCTGGTCGAGGTGCGGGACCGCCAGGGGCGACGAACCCTGTACGGCGAGGTCTCACCCGAGCGGGTGGACCGGATCGTCGCGGAGCACCTGCACCAAGGTAAGGTCATCGCCGAGTGGGTCGTAGAGACAAGCGAGGTCTTCGCCAGGCAGCAGCGCATCGTCCTCCGAAACTGCGGCGTGATCGATCCCGCCAACCTCGACGAGTACCGCGCGCGGGACGGGTATCGAGCGCTGGCGAAGGTCCTCACCCAGATGACGCCCGCGCAGGTCATCGAGCTCATTTCCGACGCGGGCCTACGAGGCCGCGGCGGCGCTGGCTTCCCGACCGGCACCAAGTGGCGCCTGGCCCAGGCGACCAAGGACCCGCACAAGTACGTCGTCTGCAATGCCGACGAGGGGGACCCGGGCGCGTTCATGGACCGGAGCGTGCTCGAGGGGGACCCACATTCCGTCCTGGAAGGGATGGCCATCGCCGCGTATGCCATCGGGGCCAGCCACGGGTACGTGTACGTCCGGGCGGAATACCCGGAAGCCGTGCGGCGTCTGCGGCAGGCGATCGCCCAGGCGACCGGCCACGGGTGCCTGGGCGCCAACATCCTGGGCACGGGGTTTCACTTCGAGGTCGCCCTGAAGGAAGGGGCCGGCGCCTTCGTGTGCGGGGAGGAGACCGCCCTCATCGCCTCCATCGAGGGAAAGCGCGGTATGCCGCGGGTCAGGCCACCGTTCCCGGTCGAGTCGGGGCTGTGGGGCCACCCTACCTGCATCAATAACGTGGAAACGTTGGCCAACGTCCCATGGATCATCCTACACGGCGCCGACGCGTTCAAGGCGTGCGGCACGTCAGGCTCCAAGGGGACCAAGGTCTTCGCGCTGGCGGGAAAGGTGCGGCGCGGGGGACTGGTGGAGGTCCCCATGGGGATCTCCATCAACGAAGTCATCAACGAGATCGGCGGCGGCACGGTGTCGGGTCGGGCGTTCAAGGCGGTGCAGATGGGCGGCCCGTCGGGTGGATGCATTCCCGCCTGGCTGGGGGACACCCCCATCGACTACGAGCAATTGACCGCCTCCGGTGCCATCATGGGCTCCGGCGGCATGGTGGTGATGGATGAGTCCACCTGCATGGTGGATGTGGCGCGCTTCTTTCTCAGCTTCACCCAGAACGAGTCCTGCGGGAAGTGCACGTTCTGCCGGATCGGAACCAAGCGCATGCTGGAGATCCTCGAGCGCGTCTGCACGGGCCAGGGGAGGATCGAGGACCTCAATCTGCTGGCCGAACTGGGGGAACAGATCAAGGCCAGCTCGCTCTGCGGGCTGGGCCAAACCGCGCCGAACCCGGTGCTCACGACGCTCCGGTACTTCCTGGAGGAGTACCAGGTCCACATCGCGGACAAGCGATGCCCCGCCAAGGTCTGCCTGGCGCTGGTGGAGTTCTGGATCGACCCCGAGAAGTGCAACGGCTGCGGCCTCTGCGTCACGGCCTGCGATGTGGGGGCGATCAGCGGCGAGAAGAAGTTCCCGCACCGCATCGACGGCGGCGCATGCGTGAAATGCGCCCGGTGCCTGACCGTGTGCCGCCAGGACGCGATCGAGAAAAGGTAGTCCCGTGCTTCCTCATCCGACTGCTGAACAGGCAATGCTCCCGGTGGAATTGGTGGTCAACGGGCGAAAGGTGACTGCGCGCCCGGGCCAGACCATTCTCGACACGGTGCGGGCACAGGGGCTGGACGAGATCCCGACCCTCTGCCACGATCCGAAGCTCGAGCCGTACGGGTCCTGCTTCCTGTGCGTGGTGGAGGTCAAGGGGTCCCCGCGGCTCGTCCCCGCCTGTGTCACCCGGGTCCGGGACGGGATGGAGGTCACGACGCGGAGCGAGCGGATCACCCACGCGCGGAGGACGGCACTGGAGCTTCTGCTTTCCGATCATTACGCCGACTGCGTCTGCCCCGGCCGGCTCGCGTGCCCGGCGGGGGTGGATATCCAGGGATATCTCAGTCTGGCGAGACTGGGGTACTACCACGAGGCGCTAGCCCTCATCCGAGAGCGCAACCCTCTTCCGGTGGTCTGTGGCCGGGTCTGCGTGCGCAAGTGCGAGCTTCAGTGCCGACGAAACGCTGTGGACGAACCCGTCGGCATCAACTTCGTCAAGCGTTTCGTCTCGCGGCACGGGGATGGGAAAGAGGCCGGTTCCGGCACCCCGAAACCCACGGGCAAACGGGTGGCGATCGTCGGTGGGGGGCCTGCGGGCCTGACCTGCGCCAACTATCTGACCCTGGAAGGGCATTCGGTCACCATTTTCGAGGCCTTGCCCAAACTGGGCGGCATGCTCAGATACGGCATTCCGGAATATCGCCTCCCCCGGGCCGAGCTGGACGAGGAGATCGACCGGATCCTCAAGCTTGGGGTCGAGGTCATGCCGGGAAAGAAGCTCGGCCGGGACTTCAGCCTTGACGACCTCATCCAGAGAGAGAAGTTCGACGTCGTCTTCCTGGCCGTGGGGGCTCCCCTGGGTAAGAAGATGGGAATCCCAGGCGAGGAGGGCGTTGCGGGGGTAGAGTTGGCCCTGGATTTCCTGCGCGACGTGGAGCTCCATGGTCCCCCCAGGCTTTACGGGAAGGTCGCCGTCGTGGGTGGTGGGAACTCGGCGATCGACGCCGCCAGGACTGCCCTCCGCTGCGGTGCGGAAGAGGTGACCATCCTGTATCGCCGGACGCGCACCGAGATGCCGGCGCACCACGAGGAGGTGGAGGCGGCGGAGAAGGAAGGGGTGCGGCTAGAGATACTGGTCGCCCCGCTGGCTGTGCTCTCCGAAGAGGGGCGTCTGACGGGGGTCCGCTGCACCCGCATGACGCTCGGCGAGCCCGACGCGAGTGGCAGGCGCAAGCCGATCCCCATCCCGGGCTCCGACTTTGAGTATCCTTGCGATGTCCTTTTTTCCGCTATCGGCCAGGACGCCGACCTGGCGCCGTTCCGGAACGAACCGGAGGGGACCCGACTGGCGGTCACCCGTCACGCGACCCTGGAGGCGGATCCATCCACCCTGGCCACGAAGCGCGCCGGCGTGTTCGCAGGAGGCGACGTGGTGTCCGGCCCGTCCGTCGTGATCGACGCCATCGCTCACGGCCGCCTGGCCGCGGAGGCCATCGATCATTACTTGCGCACGGGCAGGGTGGCAGGGCCTCGCCCGCCATTCGTCAGCCGCCGGGAGGCGTTCGGCCCGTTGCCGGATTGGCTGTTCGAGGGCGTGCCGCACAGCGCCCGTTACCGGATGCCGGAGCGGGACCCCCGGGAGCGGACGCAGGATTTCGGGCAGGTGGAGCTCGGCCTGTCCGAGCCGCAGATGAAGGATGAGGCCATCCGGTGCATGGAATGTGGCTGCAAGGCGGTCTTCGGTTGCGACCTCAAACGGTACGCCACCGAGTACCAGGTCGACCTGTCGCGGTTCGCGGGGGCGGTCCGGAGGCACCGCGTGGATGCGAGCCACCCCCTCATCACGCTCGACCCCAACAAGTGCATCCTCTGCGGCCGGTGCGTCCGGGCCTGCGCGGACCTGGTCGGCCTGTCCGTATTGGGTTTCGTCGGCCGGGGCTTCAGCACCGTGGTGGGACCCGCCCTGGGGAGACCCCTGGCCGAGACCACCTGCATCGCGTGCGGAGCCTGCATCGAGACCTGCCCCACGGGCGCCCTGGAGAGCCGGTTGCCGTACGGCCGACAGGGCCCCTGGAAGGCCAGCCCCCATCCCTCGATCTGCGGGTTCTGTTCCGTCGGCTGCCGGCTGGATGTCCACGTGGTGTCGGACGGCTTGCTGTGGGCCACATCGCCCGAGGGTCCGACGGCGGACGGCGACCTCTGCTTGAAAGGGCGCTTCGGCACGGGCCTGATCCACGGGGCGGACCGGCTGCGCCGGCCACTCGTGAGAAGAAACGGGAAACTGATCGAGACGGACTGGGCCGAGGCGATTCGCCAGGCGGCCGACGTCCTGCTCGAGTGCCGGAACCAGGAGAGCACAGTAGGGCTCGCCGTCCTGGCCGGCCATCGAATGACGCTGGAGGAATGCTTCCTCTCCCGGCATCTGGCCAAGACGGCGTTGGCGGCCCCTCAGGTCGGCAGCTTCGGACAGCATCGCCGGGGAGGGCCGCGCCGCGACCTGGATGGCATCCTGGGCGAGACGGCATCCACCTGTGTTCGAGAGGACATCGATACCGCGGACATGGTGCTCTTGGTGGGGGCCGATCCAAGCGCCACGCATCCGGTCCTCGCCATGGCCGTCCGGCGAGCGGCGAAGCGGGGCGCGGAGATTGCGGCCATCAACTCGAGCAAGATCGACCTGATCCGCTCGGGCGACCTCTGGCTCGACGCGCGCCGAGGCACGGCAGGGATCATCCTGGCGGGGGCGGTCCGCCGGATTTTCCAGCACGGCCAGGTCGACCGACGCATTCTCGCGGGCAGTCGGGACGGCCTGGAGACGCTGTATCGCGCAGTTGCGGACGCCGCCATGGATGAGGTCTCGGCCATCTCCGGGGTCGAGGTGTCCAAGATCGAGGCCCTGGCGGACCGTTGCGCCGGCCACCGGAGGATCGTGGCAATCTATGACCTGGATGACACCCTCGAACGGTCCACCGACGACCTGATCGCCCTGGCTCAGCTCCTCTTGCTCACCGGCCATCTGGACCACCAAGGGGAGGGCCTGCTTCTGCTGCGGTCCGACTGCAACAGCGAGGGAGCCAGACTGGCCGGAATCGCAGAACCGCTCGCGCCGGGGGGGATCCGGGGGGCCCTGGTGATGTTGGAGAATCCGCTGGGGGATCCTGACTCGCGCCGCCAACTGGAGCAACTGCGCTCCCTCGTCGTCATCGATCATTTCTTGACCGAGACCGCCAGGGCAGCGCAGGTGGTGTTGCCTGCGGCGACCCTGGTCGAGTCCGAGGGCACACTGGTCAGCTTCGACCGAAGGGTGCGGAAGCTCACCCGGGCCAGTCAGCCTATCGCCGGACTCAGCACCGCCGAGGTGCTCGCCCGACTGGCGCGAGCGCTGGGCCATCCCGTCCGCTCCACCGACCCGGCACAGGTCCGGGCAGAGCTGGCCGGACATCTCGGCCTGCCAGCGGATCGGCTGGAAAAGGCCCGCGATCGGGGGGAGACCTGGCCGACGCGCCGAGATCCGTCCTGGTCCCTCCACCTCCGGGCAATCAGGCTGAACTCGACCGCAACGACGCCAGACGTGTACCCCTGTGTGAGTCTGGATGGGTATGTCCATCGGCGGCTCGCCGCCATGGGATTGCCACGGCCGTGAGGGCGTGGGCGGCCGGGGCGTCAGCAGGAAGCGGAGGCCATGCAGGATCTTGATCGGCTGCTCAGGGAAGAAGAGCTGCTTGCCCGGCTCGACTGGTTCATCCGGCTCCGGTGGGTGTTCCTGATCGGGCTGACCTTGATGATTGCGGTGACCAGCCAGCTCCTAGGGATCGCCCTGCCGTATCCGCACATCCTGGCGGTGGGCGGCATCATCTTCGCCTACAACACCGGGCTCTACCTCTACCATTCCTTTTACACCCGCCAGCGCCCCCCCGACATCCACGCCACCAGGATCGAAGCCAACCTCCAGATCGGCACGGATATTCTGGCGCTGACGGCGATGATCCACCTCTCCGGCGGGGCGGAGAATCCGTTCATCTTCTTCTATCTCTTCCACGCCATCATCGGCAGCATCCTCCTCAGCAAGATCGAGGTCTGGACTCATGGCAGCCTGGCCTACGCCCAGTTCCTGTCGGTCCTCTTCCTGGAGTATTCCGGGATCCTCCCGCACTATTGGTTGACCCCGTTGTACGCCTCTCCCCGGCACCAGAATCTCTTCTTCCTCCTGGGGGTGGGTATCGCCTTGCTGATTACTCTCTTTGGCACCATCTATATGAGTTCCTCCATCGCTCACGGCCTTCGCATCAGGGAGATGGAATTGCAGCTGACCCGGAGGATGCTGCAAAAGAAATCCCATGACCTGGAGGAGGCGAACAGGGAGCTGAGAGAGAAGCAAGCGCAGCTCGTTCAGTCCGAGAAGTTGGCTTCCCTGGGCCAACTCTCGGCCGGTGTGGCCCACGAGATCAATAACCCGATCCAGTTCATCCAGGGAAATATGCGGATCCTCAATGAGTCGATGGATACCATCCTCCCGCTTCTCGACCAGCACGCCCGGGGGAATCCGGATCTCACCGTGGCCCGGCTGAAGTACCCGTTCTTCAGGGAGCACATCAAGACGCTCCTCGACGACATGTACACCGGCGCCATTCGCATCGCCGACACCGTCAGGGACCTCAAGAAGTTCGCCCGCCTCGACGAAGGAAAGATGGATGAAACGGTGGACGTGAATGAGGTGGTGCGGGCCGGCCTGCGGCTAGTCCAGAACAAGATCAAGCGGTATCAGGTGATCGCAGACCTCGATCTCGAGCTGCCCACGATCACGGGCTGCACGAACAAGGTAGAACAGGTGGTGGTGGCGAACCTGATCAACGCCGCCGAGGCGCTGGGCGAGCGTCCTGGCGGCATGATCACGCTGAGTACGAGGGCCGAGGATGGGGGAAAGAGCATTCGCCTGTCGGTCAGCGACAACGGGCCCGGAATGCCCGAGCGACATCAAGAGCAGGGTCTTTGACCCCTTCTTCACCACCAAGCAGCCAACCGGGGGGACCGGCCTGGGCCTTTCTGTTGCGTATGGCATCGTCAACGAGCACGGCGGATGGGTCGAGGTTGCCGGCGCCGTCGGCCAGGGCGCGATGTTCACGTACCATTTCCCGGTGAAGAGGGGTGCGGGATGAAGCGCGTGCTCGTGATTGATGACGAGGTGGCTGTCCTGCGCCATTTCATGGTTCTCCTGACCCAGAGCCAGCGATACGAGATTACGGTGTTGAGCGACAGCACCAGGGCCCTGGAAACGGTAGGCGCCGGAAAGTTCGACGCCGTCCTGCTGGACATGGCTATGCCGGGGGTTCATGGTCGGGAGGTACTGAGGGGCGTCCGGGAGCATCATCCCGAGACCGCGGTGATCGTCATCACCGGGGTTGAGGACAGTCAGCTCGCGGTCGAAGCGATGCAACTCGGTGCCTTTGACTACCTGTACAAACCGGTGGGGGAGGACCAGCTGATGCTCACGCTGGACCGGGCACTGGAGGAGTGTGCGTCAGGCCGAGAGGCGGTGTAGCTGGGGGCATATCACGCCGAACACGAACAGGCAAGTCGTTCAGGAACTGCCGAGTCCCTCCTGATCCCTTCGAATAGATCCCTCCTTTCCGCAGCCGGTCAGAGATACTTGCGCGGGTCGGCGAGCCGACCCTCGATGGCGCTGGCCGTCACCGTGGCGGGGCTGGCCAGGAAGATCCGCGCATCCCGCGAGCCCATGCGGCCCTGGTAGTTCCGATTGCTGCTGCTCACCGTCTGGGCGTTTCTGGAGAGCACGCCCATGTGGCTGCCGAAACAGGGCCCGCAGTTCGACGACTCCACGTTCGCCCCGGCCTTGATGAAGACCTGCAGGATGCCCTCGTCCATGGCGCGCTCGTACACCCGCCGGCTGGCGGGGATCACCACGAAGGAGACGCCCGGGTGCACCTTGTGGCTCCGCAGGACCTTCGCGGCCTCCACCAGGTCCTCGTAGCGGCCGTTCGTGCACGCGCCCAGGAAGGCGTCGGTGACCCGGTCGCTGGTCACGGCCGGAAAGTCCGGGGTCGGGTGCTCCTGGCTGCGCGCGATCATCTCCTGCACCCGCGACACCGGCGTGGCATTCGCCGGCTTGTGCGGGAATGAGATCATGGGCTCCAGCGTCGACAGGTCTACCGTCATTCGGTCGGCGTATTGCGCGTCGGGGTCGCTCGCAATGGGCTCCACCGGCCACTGCGCCCGGCCCGCGAGGTAGGCGCCCAGGGTCTCGTCGTAGGGCATGATCCCGGTGCGGGCGCTCATCTCGACGGCCATGTTGCAGATCGTGGTGCGGGCGTCCATGGCCATCCGCCGGACGCCGTCCCCGCTGAACTCTGCGACGCGCCGCGAGCAGCCGCCTGCACCCATCTTGCCGATGATGTGCAGGATGAGGTCCTTGGCGTACACGCCCTTCCCGAAGGTCCCGGTCAGCTCGAACCGGACCGTCTCCGGGACCTCGAAATCATACAGGTGGCCGGTGGCCATCGCATAGGCTCCCTCGGTCGTCCCCACACCGAAGGCCAGGGCGCCCATGGCCCCGTTGGTGCAAGTGTGGGAGTCGGTCCCCAGGACGATGTCCCACGGGACGATGTGCCCGTCCTCGATCAGGACCACGTGCTCGATCCCGTCCCCCTCGCCGTAGACCTTTGCCCCCTGCTCGCGCCCGAAGGATTCCATCAGGTCGACGCCCTCGGCCACCTCCACCGAGAGGGCGGGCACGGAATGGTCCGGGATGAAGAACACCCGGCGGGCGTCGAAGACCCGGACGGGCTTGCCGTACTTCTTGAATGTCTCGCCGAACAGATTGCCGAGACCCTTGATGGCGGGCGGCCCGATCACGTCGTTGAAGAAGAGCTTGGTGACGGGGAGCCGTTCTATCTTGTCGCCGGCGTGGACTGGCCGGCCCGCCTGGCGTGACACGATCTTCTCGACGAGCGTCTGTCCCATGGCGATCTCCGTTGGCGTGACGCGGGCGGTGGCTCACCGCCGCCCGGCGAGGATCTCCTCAAGGTGGGCCCGCACGCGAGCGGTCATTCCTCCTGCCTTAAGCGTCCGGCGATCCTCGGCCTTCATCTGAAACGGGATCCTGGTGTCGCGGGTCCGGTTGTGGATGACGCCGGCGTCCAGATCGATCGCGATCTGGTCGCTGAGGCTCAGGCCGCTCGTGTCCTGGACGGTGATCAGCGGAAGGCCGTTGGCAAGGGAGTTCCGGTAGAAGATGTCGGGAAAGGACTGGGCGATCACGCAGACGACCCGGTTGAACTGGAGCGCGTACACCGCCTGCTCCCGGCTACTGCCGCAGGCGAAGTTCTTTCCCGCCACGATGATGTTGGCCTGGCTTGTCAAGCAGCGAGTGCGGAAGTCGGGATCGAATTTCGCGAACGCATATGTCGCGAAATATTCGGGATCGTCGCTCTTGGTCAGATAGAGGGCCGGGATGATGTCGTCCGTGTTGATGTCGTTGCCGAAGACCGATGTTACGGTGCCGCTCAGCATTGCCCGCACTCCTTCAAGGGACGCCCCTCACCCAGGGTTTGCCCGCGCGTCCGGAATCATACCTCGTCAGGGCCGCCGTGTCGAAGGGGATGCCCGCCTCGGGCCGCCCGAGGGACCGTCCGTCCTGAGCTGGGAGCCTCGCGGTGTGTCGCGGAGAAACCGTGGGAGATCGCCGGCGACGCGGTCGGGGCCTGACCGGGGTGGGATACTCCGTTAGATGCGACTCCCTGTCAAGGGAGAAATTCCCGGCCACGGGAGGCGGCCGAAGATCCGCACGACCACCTCATCAGGGTCCCACGGGCGGCCCACTCCTCGGAAAGGCTCGGATCCTGGCGGGATTATCCTTCCCGGGCGACCCGGGCGTGTCGCTTGGGGCTCCGTGGGTGGGTGGTGGAGGCGTGGATCACCGGGTGGACAATATCCAGGGCGGCCAGAAACTCGGGGTAGAAGTTCCTGGAGGCGAAGCCAAACCTCGGGCCGTTGTAGGACCCGATGATTTCGTCGACGGCGCTACTCCCCAGGGTTGCCTTGGCCAGCAGGATCCCTTCCCTCCCGTGGTTGTAGGCGAGAAGGGCGAGCGGCCAGGATCCCAGGGCCTCGTAGTTCTGTTTGAGGAGGCGGGCCGCAGCATCGGTGGCGCGGATGGGGTCGCGCCGATCGTCGCGGTGACGCGTGATGTTGAGGTAGCGCTTTCCCGTCGAGGGGATGAACTGCCAGAGGCCAACCGCCCCGGCCTTGGACCGGGCATGGGGGTTGAAGGACGATTCCACCAGGGGCAAGGCTGCCAGCTCGTGAGGGACGTTGTGTCGGCTCAGGACGGAAAGGATCTGCGGCATCAGGGTCCGGGCGCGCCGCAACCCCTCCTCCACCCGCTCCCGCAGTCCCTGCTGGACCCGGATGTTCGAGGCGGCATGCAGCAGGACAATCGGCGAACAGGGGCAGCCCCAGGCCTGGGCCACCCAGCGTCCCTCGAACCCCAGGTCGTCGGCGGAGGCGCCTTGGGCCAGGCTGGTGAGAATTCCCTGATACATGGCCCGCACCCGCTGGATCTCGGGCGCGGCCGCCTCGGCGGCGCGCTGTTCGTTCGTGGTGCCAGGGACGCGCACTACGTCGTAGATCACGGCCAGGTTCTCGCGGTCGTGAAGGACGAAGTCCCCCACACCGAACTCGGTGTAGATCCGCTTCCAGAAGTCAATGTTGGCGAACAGAGCGGGCGGCCTGGGGAAATGAGGGTTCGGGGCCTCGTCCTCGTCGGCGAAGGCCGGCGCAGTGAGGACAAGGAGCACAGGAACGATCAGGATGGCTGCCAGGAGCACGCGACAACCGACTGCCCGCATTCGACCTCCGTCGAGTTTCTCTGAGTGGTATCTAGCAGACCGCGTCCCGGGGGGCAAGGACTTTTCGCTCGCGCGGGGAGGGCGTCTCATGGCAGCTTTCGAATGCGGGAGGCCTCGACCTCGTCCGTGAAGGTGTAGCGGCCCACCCGGCGCTCCCGCTGGAACCGTCCGCGGACCTCGACCCGGTCGCCCGGGGCGATGGCGGGTTTCCCCCACGAGAACACCTTCAGAGACGCCCCCGCCTCGTCCGACAGGCGAAACGTGAAATAGTCGTTGCCGCGCCGTGAGGTCCGGGGATCCACGGCGCTGGCCTTGCCCGCAAGCACCACCTCCCGACCATCGAAGACCTCCGGCCGGGCTAGGATGTCGCCGATGCGGTCCCACGCCAGGGCCGGGCTCGCGAGCCCGAGGAGAACGATGACCCACAGCAGAACCACGAGGAGGCGGGGAAATCGCTTCATTCTTTCGCCTCGCGCCAGAGCCGGCGGAATCCCTGCTGGTAGCGGGACACCAGGGCCGGCTCCTCCAGGACCACCAGGTTCTCGTAGTTGGCGTGTTCGGCGCTGTTGGTCCAGTTGTACGAGCCGGTTGCCACGAGACGCTCGTCGAACACGGCGAACTTGTGGTGCATGAGGCTCTGCTCCGGAACGCCGAGCGACCGGACGGGAATGCCGTTCAGGCGCAGGCCGCGAACACCGGAGCCGCCCGTCTCTGCCATCTCCCGGTCCACCAGCACCCGGACGTGCACCCTGCGGGCGTTCGCCGCGTACAGCGCCTCGGCCAGCTCGAACGCGGTGAAGTTGTAGACGGCGATGTCTATGGTTTTGCGGGACTCTTGGATGGCGCGCACCAAGCGCTGGCGCGCGCCGCCGTTCGGGGAGAAGTAGACCTCGAATGCCGGGACGGCGGCCGCGGAGAGGAGGCAAGAGAAAAGGAGGGCCAGCCCGAAGAGACGCGATCCTCGGAGCCCGAATACGGAGTGCGAAAGCTTGGCCGGTTCGTGCGAGGCGCGCACGGCGGCATTGTAGGGACCGGAACCGCCAGCGTCAAGCAGCATCGAAGGCTCTGTGTGTGCAACGCTCGCTAACTTAGAAGCACCGGTGCAGGGGCGACTACAACTAGCTCTCAGGTCCTTCGACCACCTCGCGGACGGCGCGAGCCATTGCCTGAACCAGAGGCAGGCTGATCCGGGGCTCCACCCGCATGTCGCCTACCAAGCGGAGCGAACCTTCGCTGTCGGCCTCTTTGTTGAGGAGCGCAAGAAGCCACATCTGTCCGTCGCGTCCAAGGAGCCGTGCCATATCATGCCCGAGGAGCCAGGCACCAGCGACCTCGTAGTCAAACTGTTCTTCGGCCAGCAGATGTGCCCCCTCCGCGTAGAGGCGCTCCTCGTTTCCTGCGGGCAGATAGTGCCGGAGGATGAGGGCGAAATCTCCCGCATCCTTTCCCGGTGCCCGAAGGCGACGATCGGCCCAGGCGACCAGCTTGAGGAGTCCGAGGCCTGCGAGCGACGGAACATGCACGAGTTCACCGGCTGGCAGCTTGACCTCTACCGCGTCGGCTAGAACTTCCTTGAATGCGAACACGTTCAACACAGAATCGCCTTGGGGCGGCCAGGTAATTGATCTGTTACTGTCCTCTACCCCACCGAACGGCAGCAGATCCACATCAAGGGTCCCCTGAAACCGGACCCGCTGCACGGTCCCTGCCACTTCGAGGAAGACCCCGGACACGGTAAGCCGGGACTTGAGGGAGAAGAAATCATCCCACCCCGCGACGAAGAAGGCTATGTCTACGTCCTCAGTCGCCCTCCCGGTTGTGATCCCGTAGCCGTACCAGAGCAGAAGGTCGCGGGCCACGGCGCCGGCAAGAAAAAAGGGAATGCCTGCTGCGGCGAGACGCACTACGGATACCAACGAACTGAGCCAGTGAAGGTCATTCCGCAGCGACAAGTCGAGAGAGGTAGTCTTCATAGACTCGCTGCGCTGCCTCAAGGCAACGCGCATCCCCGGTGGCCAGGAGGTCGGCGTATATGAGAACAGGGGGTGCCAGGGCCGGTTTGTCCCAGGGGTAGTCGAACGGCCAGAATTTCTGTCGCACCTCTACTGTTCCGTCTGCCATCGCAAGCAAGCGGTTGTCGAGGATGAACCGGCCCGGGGGCTCGGCGAGGTATATAGTAGTGATGCCGGGACGGAGCGTGCCTGTCAAAAGCGCCTCGGCAGTCTCCCCGCCAAAGACGCCGTCATACTGCCGCGGATTCACGGTCCTCCACCAGTCGGGCTCCGGGGCCCGGTAACGTCCGATGAGGAGTTTGGGTCGGAGCGTGCGAGCATATGCGCCAGCCCATTGCTCCAGGAGGCCCTTTAGGTTTCGGAGCCTGCGACCGCCTCCGCGCCGCTGGAGATCTACCAAGTAGCCTTCCTGCCGCAGTTCTGGCAGCACCCCGCCGACAGTCCCGTTCGCTACACCCGCATGCGCCGCAATCGTCCGCGTCGGTCGGCCAACGAGGTCTGGCTGGCAGAGGAGCGCGAAAAGGCATTTCAGCCCACCAGGTTGGAACGCGCGCGCGCCGCGTGGTCGCCGAGTGGCGATGTGCGGCTTCCGGCCGACGACCCAGATCAAGAATGGCGGGCGATCGAGGTGCGCGTTCCCGGCAGCGTCAACGAAAGCAATCCCTAGATCCCGGAGCCGCTCGGCCACTTGAGGCGTCGCATAGTCGGTGACCAGCAGGGCGGGTTGCGGAAGATTGCCGAGCTGGTCGGCCGCTTGCCCAAGGGTGGCCGGAGTGAGCCATCGCTTGATGAGAACACGGTAGGGGACCATTCGACGCCCGAAAGCCAGGCGCACAACGGCGTCCTCACCCGCATCCCGTCTCCCAAACCGACGCGTATCGACATTGGCACGGATGCCATGCGTTCTGAGAACATCAAGCCCCGCTTGGAGCAGTTCGGCTTCCGCGATCGTTTTTCTTTTGTACATGATTCGTATATGTACATCAATGATGTACAGATGTCAATAGTGTACTTATAAACAGGAAAGGCAATAGTATAGAGTAGTTACAAACCACGTTGACAAGCAACTGTATGGATTGCACAGCGGAAGCGGGCCTCCGGCCATCCCCTCCTCTGTTCCCCTCTGGATCCGAGACACCGAACAGCGAACGCGCAGGCGGTTCCCTTTACTTGCTCCCATCTCTGCCCTTTGATATACATCACCCACAACTTACGGTTACCCTCGGATAGCGGAGAGGCCTGAAGATCGGACGCGCCCAGCAGTGCCCGTTCTCCGGACCCCGATCCCTAGCCCCTGTTCTCAATGGAGGGAGCCTTGAGCAGACGAGCGCCGGTTCTCGGATGAGGATCGGCGTTTTGCGTTTGACAGGGAACGGTGGGCACCCACTCGACGCGCGGCTTCCTGGGCCAACGCTAGGATGGGTTGCGATTAGGTAAGTTGTTTTCGGAACGAACGTCCCCCTGAATTACTGTTTCTCAAGATCACGGCCTACAATTCGCCGAAGGGCAGTGCTATCACCTGTGGTGCCAGCGGAAGTCGGATGTCACCGGGATGGATCACATACCCCGGCGCCGCTTTTGCCCCGAGCGCGGAGCGGAAGGTCGCGATCCCTGCCGCCATCGGCGGACGCGGGGTGGCGGAGAGTTTGACTTCGACAGGGACGAGACGTGTCCCGGTCTCCATCACGAAGTCCACCTCCGCGCCCGCGGCCGTCCGCCAAAAGTACACCTGGGGTTCCTCCCCACGGTTGGCGAGCGCCTTCACGATCTCTGCGAGAACCGCGGTCTCGAAGATGACACCACCCATTGGCCCGCTTGCGGCGTGCGCCGGATCCCGGAGGCCTGCCAGGTAGCAGAGCGTCCCCACGTCCGTGAAGTAGACCTTCGGCGTCTTGACGAGGCGCTTGCCGACATTGGCGAAGTAGGGGCGCAGGATGCGCACCTGGAAAGTTGCTTCCAGCACGGAGAGCCAGGCCTTGCCGGTGTTGACCGCTACGCCGAGGTCGCGGGTCAGGTCAGTGAGGTTGAGCAGCTGGCCGCTCCGGGCCGCGAGCGCCCGCAGGAAGGCCTGGAAGAGCGTGAGGTCGCCAACCTGCCGAAGGGTGCGCACGTCCCGCTCGAGGTACGTCTGAACATAGCTCCCGTGCCAGAGGGTGACGTCCCGGTGCGGGTCGACGGCCAGCTCCGGGTATCCGCCGCGGAGGAGGCTCCCCCAGAGGTCCCGAAGAGGTCGTGTCCGTCGCCTCGCAGAACGCGCCCTCCCTTCCCAGGGGAGCGGCCGGTTCGGTTGCCCCACAAGCTCCCGCTGTGAAAGGGGCAGAAGCCGGAGGATGGCCGCTCGCCCGGCCAGGGATTCGGTCACGTTCGCCATGAGCGAGAGGTTCTGCGAGCCCGTGAGGAGGTATTGTCCGGCCCGGGACCGACGGGCGTCGATCCGCTCTTTGATGTACGGCAGCAGGGCCGGGGCGTATTGAACCTCGTCGAGGATGAGTGGGGGAGGGTAGAGGTCCAGGAACCCCCGGGGATCGGCCGCAGCCGCAGCCCGGACGTCCGGGGGCTCCAGTGAGACGTATTGGTGGCTCCGGCCGAAGAGGTGGGTGAGCAAGGTCGTCTTGCCAGACTGGCGCGGCCCGGTCAGCACCACGGCCGGGAACTCCCGCGCCCCTCGGCGCAACGCTGGCTCCAGGGCGCGGGAGATGTAATGGAAGGGCATGCTTCGACCTCCGGATATGTAGTTATGCACTTAGAATGCACAATTGCAAGGCCGAAATTCGCCCTGTTTCCGCTTCTCCATTCCCCGTTCCCCCGGTTCTCCTCTGCCCTCCTGCGCCCGTCCCAGGAGAAGCCAGTTCGGGGCGAGTGGCATTTCGCTCTTGCGCCTTGCGTCCGAGGCAGCCATTTGATATAGGTCAGCCACAATTCATATACGGTTACCCTCGGATAGCGGAGAGGCCTGAAGATCGGACGCGCCCATCTGCGCCCGGTTCTCCGGACCCCGATCATTGGTCCCCGTTCTCAGTGGAGGGAGCCCTATGGATGCGAACGCCGGTTCTCGGACGAGGATCGGAGTTTTGCGTTTAACAGGGGACGGGGCAGATTCGCTCGGGGGGGTGGTTTGCTGGCTCGGCGTCAGGGTTGCTCGAGATTAAGCAAGTTGTTTTGGAACCAACGTTTCCCATTACACTAATGTTCATGTCTAGCGCTGATCCATTCTAACTCGTACGCGAGGATGGGGTGATGACCTCGGTTACAGAAATCGAGTCTTTGACCAACGGTGCTCGCTTCCGTCGGGTCGACCTGCAACTATGACGGGGGACCCGTTGGTTCTGAAAACAACTTGCCTGGGTAAGCGCCAGGCATTGGTTCCGCGAAGGGAGGTACCCGACATCCCTTGGGTTCCAGGGGCCTGATTGCGTCGGAAGCCGCCTCCGGTTCTCGATCGGGAACATGTAACGTCTTCCGGTTTACCGCTGCTTCTCCTCCAGCTCGGCCCAACGCCCATACAGCCGGTCCACCTCGGCCCGGGCCGCTTCGAGCGCGGCCCAGCGCTCCCGCAAGGCGATGGGATCCGAGGCGACGGCGGGATCCTCGACCGCCTCCTGGCACGCGGCACACGCCTCTTCCGCCTCCAGGATCGTCTGCTCCATCTGCTCCCAGTCGCGCTTCTCCAGATACGTGAGGCGCCGCACATCGAGCCCCTCGCGCGCGGCCGGCTTGGTCCGGGTCTCAATGGCTGTCCGCGCCGGAGCCTTGATGCGATCCCCCACATCCCGGTCGGCGTCCTCGTGCGCTGACTCCCACTGAGCGTAGTCGGCAAAGAACGTCGCGCCGCCGGTCCCGTCGAGCGCTAGGACCACCGTGGAGACGCGCTCCAAGAGGAACCGGTCCCGCGTGACCAGGACGAGCGCCCCCGGGAAGTCCGCCAGACTCTCCTCCAGGACCTCCAGCGTCGGGATGTCCAGGTCGTTGGTCGGTTCGTCGAGGATCAAGAGATCGGCCGGCTGGAGCATCAACCGCGCGATGAGGATCCGGGCCTGCTCGCCCCCGGACAGTCGGCCGACCGTCGTCTCCAGTTGCTCGGGCCGGAAGAGGAAGCGCTTGGCCCACGCGACGACGTGAACGGACCGGTCTCGATACACCACCGCGTCGCCCTCCGGGGCCAGCGCCCGGCGCAGGCTGACCGCGGGGTCCAGCCCCTCCCGGTCCTGGTCGAAACGGACCACCCGCAGCCCCTCGGCGCGCTCGATCTGGCCGGAATCCGGCGCGAGCGTGCCGGCCAGCAGATTGAGCAGCGTGCTCTTGCCGCTCCCGCTCGGCCCGAGGAGGCCAAGTCGCATCCCGGGCGTGAGCGTCAGGTTCAGGCCGGCCAGGAGGCGGACCCCCCCGACCGTCTTGGCGACATCCCTCGCCACCAGGAGCTTCTTCGACTGGCGGCCCGAGGCCGTGAACTCGATTCCGGCCGCGGCGCCCGCAGCCCGCGCCCGCACCTCGTCCAACTCCTGGATGAGCCGGCCCGCGGCCTTCACCCGGGCCTGCCCCTTGCGGGTGCGCGCCTTGGGTCCGCGGCGCAGCCATTCCACCTCGCGCCGCACCTTGTTGGCGAGGGTGTCCTGGTAGGCCGCCTGCTCCCGCAGCGCCTCGTCCCGCCGCAAGAGGTAGTCGCTGTACCGCCCCTCGGCTTGGAAGAGGCCGCCGGAATAACACCGGTTCAGCTCCAGCACACGCAAGGCGACGTCCTCCAGAAAGTAGCGGTCGTGGCTGACGACGAGGACCGCGGGAACCTCGGTCCGAAGAAGCGCCTCCAGCCAGAGGATGCCCTCCACGTCGAGATGGTTGGTCGGCTCGTCCATGAGGAGGACGTCGGGGGCCACCACCAGCTCGCGGGCGATGGCCAACCGCTTGCGCCAGCCCGCCGACAGCACGCCCACGGTGTGGCGGGAATCCGTGAAGCCCGCCCTCCCCAGCATGGCCGCCACCCGGCCGGCCGTCTCGAACCCATCTCGCTGGTCGGCGGGCAGGGCCTCGGTCAGGACGGCCTCGACGGTGCGGTCACCGGGAAAGGTCGGGTCCTGGGGCACGTACCCCAGACGGGTGAACCGCCGTTGCGACCGCGTCCCGGCATCCGGCGGCTCGATGCCAGCCAGCACCTTGAGGAGCGTCGTCTTGCCGGAGCCGTTGGGACCCACGAGGCCGACCCGGTCGCCTTCCGCCAGGCCGAACGACAACCCTTCGAAGAGGGGGTGGACACCGTAGGCCTTGCTGATGCCCTCGCAGCTCAAGAGGGGGAGCCGGCTCATCTCCCCCTCCGCGCGCTGCGGACCGCGGCGGGCGTGGGCGCCGGCCCGCTCCGGACGAGCGCCAGCTTGGCGGCCCGCGGCAAGTGCTTGATGCGGTACTCCTCTCTGAGGGCGAGGCTCCAGGAGCGAAGCCGGCGGGACCAGGCCAGCGTAACGGGCAGGCGGACCCGGGTGTAGCGCGAGGCGCGGCCCGCGCCGTGCTCCGTCAGACGCCGCGCCACATCTTTCGCAATACCCGTGTAGAGCGAGCCGTCGCGACACTGGAGAATGTAAATGAACGGCATGGGGAATCGGATGATGGCGGCGCTTACAGCCGCGGTATGATCATGGGCGCCGTGGCCGCCACCATGTGTTGGGGGACGTTGTGACTCTCAATCTCCCTCCCAGCGGGTAGCCACCTGCAGGTCGTCGCGGCCTAGTGTTGCGATGGTCAGCCTGCCGCCGGGAGGGACCTTTCCTTCGGTCCACAAGTAATCGCTGAGGAGGTGCTCCGCTTCCCAACTCCAGAATGAGTTTTCGAGGGGAAGATGGCGGCCGGTCGCGTGCTGGACGAATCCGACCATCGCCGGATCGATCTCCACGACAACCTCTTGCTCCATTCCATCGGGATGCTGGACGACGAATGGGCGCGTTGACGGGTCCATTGGCTGCGCGCCCTCGGGCCCTGGTGCCGGCCACAGGCGGAACCCGTTCAGGGTGAGCCGTGCGATGGGCGGATGGGCGCGCTCGGCAGCTTTCTCGAGCGGCGTGGGCGCGACCGAGGCGGTCGCCGGCCTGGCCAGCGCTGCGGTCACCGCGTTGCGCACGATCTCGGGCGTCATCGGCTTGCGGACGAAATCCAGGGCGCCGAGCTTCATGGCGTCCACGGCGAGTTCAATGGAGGCATAGGCCGTGATCATGATTACGCGGGCTTCTGCCCGGCGTTCCTTCATGCGGCGTAATGTCTCGAGGCCGTCCATGCCTGGCATCCGCTGGTCCAGCAGCACCGCATCCCACGCCGAGCCGTCCCCGAAGGCCTCCAGCCCCCGAGGCCCATCGGCGGCCTCCCCGACCTCGTGGCCAATGGCTGGCCGAGGATGATCCGCTTCAGGGAATTCGCCACAGGGCCTCCGTATAGAGGTCCGCAGGGGGCTTCCCTGCGGACAGGCGGGTATGCTAGTCCTGTGCCTGTGGACTGTCAAGTTGCGAGGGTGCATGTTCAGAGGAAGTCTGGCGGTTTGGATGGCTCGGCGTGGGCAAAGCGCCCACCGCCAGGCAAGTCGGGCGCGGAGAGTGGCGAGTGGACGCTCGCCTTATTCCGAGGCAAACCGGTAGCCAACGCCGGGTTCGGTCAGCAGGTAGCGAGGGCGGGCCGGGTCGGCTTCCAGTTTCCGCCGGAGCTGGGCCATGTAGACTCGCAGGTAGTGGGCCTGATCGGCATACGGCGGGCCCCACACCTCTAGGAGGAGCTGGCGGTGGGTCAAGACTTTGCCAGCGTGGCGGATGAGCGTGGTCAACAACCTGTATTCGATTGGCGTGAGGTGTACCTGCTGCCCAGCGACGATCACCTGCCTCTTGGGAAGATCCACGTGCAAGTCGCCAATGGAGAAGGTTGATTCGTCAACATCGTCCGGGCTGCGAGTTGCGTGCCGGAGGGCCGCCCGCATGCGCGCAAGCAATTCCCCCACCCCGAAGGGCTTGCTCACATAATCATCGGCGCCGGCATCGAGGGCGGCGATCTTGTCCCGTTCTTGGCCTCTCGCCGAAAGCACAATGATTGGCAAGGCAGTCCATTCGCGGAGCCGCCGGATGACATCGAGCCCATCTATGTCGGGCAGGCCAAGATCGAGAATCACAATGTCGGGCTGGCGCGTTGCCGCTTCAACGAGGCCGGCCTCCCCCGTGGTGGCCTCGTACAAACGGTATCCATGCGTCCCCAGGGTTGCCCGGAGGAAGCGCAGGATCTGTGGATCATCTTCGATGACAAGGACGACGGATCCCCCGCCAGACGCAGCGGCTGCATCCGCGGTCTCCGGAGCCTGGGGAGCGAAACTCGATTCAAGCAATTTCAGGCATCTCCGGTGGGACGTCTTTGGCTGGCAATGTGAAGTGGAATTTCGCGCCACCCCCCGGGCGATTCTCGGCCCAGATCTTGCCGCCATGGGCCTCGACGATCGCCCGACAGATTGCGAGGCCCAGGCCCACGCCTCGGCTGTCCCCAGTCTGGCCCCGATAGAACTTGTCGAATATACGCTCTTCCTCGCCGGGCCCGAACCCCGGCCCTCGATCGGCAACCTCCACCAGTATGGCCCCGTCGCTCACAGACGCAGAGATGTCGATTTCACTCTTTACCGGAGTGTACTTGACGCCATTGTCCAGGAGGTTGATGAGGACCTGTTCGATCAGGACCCCGTCGATCTGCACGAGCGGAAGGTCCGCTGGGATACGGATGGCTACCGGACGATTGCCGAGCCGTTTCTCCATCCGGGCGAGGGCCGTGCCTACGATCTCCTCCAGCGGATGCCAGTCCTTTTTCACGGCGAGCGTGCCGGCTTCGAGCCGGGTCATGTCGAGGAGGTTGCTAACGAGGCGGTTCAGCCGCTCCGCCTCGTCGACAATAGATTGCAGCAGGTCTTGCCAGGTTCCACGCTGGAAGTGCGTCCCGTCCTCCAGCAGGCTACTCGCGGCCCCCATGATCGTGGCGAGCGGCGTGCGGAGATCGTGGGACACCGAGCTGAGCAGCGCGTTTCGCATCCGTTCCGCCTCAGCCCTGACCTGAGCCTCTTGTGCTTCCTTCGCGAGTTGCGCGCGCTCGATGGCGAGCGCCGTCTGGTTGGCGAACGTCTCGAGTTGATGGATCTGTTCAGGGGCCTCGAGTGAGTGTGGGTCCATTGGGAAGACCCCGAGGACGCCAAGCGTTCCTCGGGAGGCCACCAGGGGGAGGTAGAGAGCCTTGGCACCCGGCAGCGTGTTCGTCCCCAAGCCGGCCATCTGACGGTGCTCGTACACCCACTGGCTCACCCCCAGCTCGGTCGTGTCCATCTCGAACTGGGCGGGGAGATCGGGCTGAGTGGCGGGTCGCCCCGAGGCGTCTGGAAGCAGGACCACCACCTGGCTTCGAAAGACCTCGGCGATGTGCCGAACGGCTACCGACAAGATGTTTTGGACACCCCGGACACTGACAAGCTCTCGGCTTATGGCGTACAAGGCTGCCGTCCGCCGCTCACGCTGCCGGGCAGAAACGGCTTGCGCTCGGATGCGTACAGTCAACCCGCTGATAACCAAGGCGACCACAAGCATGACAGCAAAGATGACGAAGTATTGCGTATCCGACACGGCAAAACTGTAGTAGGGGCGCACAAAGAAGAAGTCGAATGCTGCCACGCTGAGGATAGAGGCGAGGACCGAGGGGCCCCGCGTAGAGCGGGCCGCGACGCCGACCACGCCGAGTAGGTACACCATGACGATGTTGGCAAGCTCGAAATATGGGAACATCAGCCAGGCGGCTGCGGTGCAGAGGGCAACGATCGCCGTGGCGCGAACGTAGGCGGGCCAATCCCGCCGTTGGGGTCGGGCCGGGGCGACGAAGGGTAGGTGCGGGGCCTCCTCCCCGCTGATGACATAGACGTCGATGTCGCCGCTGCCCCGCACCAGGTTGTCCACGATGGAACCAAGGAGAATCCGCTTCAAGAGCGGGCCAGCGGGTTTGCCGACGATGATCTTGCTCACGTTGCGCGTGCGGGCATGCGCCAGGATCTCCTCGCTGATCCGCTGCCCGCTCAGGATGACCGTCTCCGCCCCGAGCCGCTCGGCCAGCCGCAGCGTCTCGGCGACCTGCGCCCGGTCTTCCTCGGACAGCCGCGCGTGGGCCGGCGTCTCGACGTAGGCGACGATCCACTCGGCGCGCAGAGAGTCCGCCATGCGCTTTGCGGCTCGCACCAACCGAATGGAAGACGGGCTTACGCCGATGGTGACCATGAGGCGCTCCGTGACCGGCCAGGTCTTCGGGATGGCGTGGTCGCGCATGTAGTCGCGCATCTGCTCGTCCACGCGGTCGGCCGTGCGCCGGAGGGCCAGTTCCCGCAGCGCGATCAGGTTCCCCTTGCGGAAGAAGTTGCGAATAGCCTCCTGTGCCTGCTCCGGTATGTAGACCTTGCCTTCCTTGAGTCGCTGGAGGAGTTCTTCCGGAGGCAGGTCCACCAGCTCGACCTCATCCGCCAGCTCGAGGACGGAGTCGGGGATCGTCTCGTGCACTCGCACCCCCGTGATCTTGGCGACCACGTCGTTCAAGCTCTCCAGATGCTGGACATTGAGGGTGGTGTAGACGTTGATCCCGGCGTCGAGGAGTTCCTGGACGTCCTGCCACCGCTTGGTGTGGCGGGCGCCGGGGACGTTCGTGTGGGCCAGTTCATCCACGAGAACGAGGGTGGGGCGCCGTGCAAGGGCTGCGTCCAGATCGAATTCCGTGAGGATTGTGCCGTGATATTCCATGGGGCGGCGGGGGAGGATATCGAGTCCCTTGAGCAGGGCCTCGGTCTCCGCGCGCCCGTGGGTATCCACCCAGCCGAGCACGACGTCCATGCCCTCGGCTCGACGTGCGTGGGCCGCTTCGAGCATGGCGTAGGTCTTGCCCACGCCCGCGGCGGCGCCCAGGAAGACCTTCAGCTTGCCGCGGGTCTGCCGCGCCTCCTCCTCCTTCACGCGGGCGAGGAGGGCATCGGGATCCGGCCGGTGCTCGTCCACAGCGCTCATGGGTAGGGAGACCTCTTTAATCTAAGAGTCTATATGAGAGCACGGCTCAACGCAACAGAAGGGGGGGCGGATCTATCCGACCCCCGACTCAGCGATTCATCTCAGGCTGTATCTGAAGCCAGGGAACGATCGCAGTCGGGCAAGGAGTTCCTCGACCGCTTGCAGGCGGAGTGAATCGCCCGCGATCTTGTAGAACTTACGACGCAACTCCAGATCAGAAGCTATCGCCGCTAACATCCTCGGACTCCCAGGCTGGAGGTTCAGGACAGATCGAATCAGCAAGCTTCCGACCTCACAGAGGATCACGATCAAAACCCCGTATTGCCAGGTGGATGCTCGGGCGACGATCAGGTAAAGCGCCACGCCGAAGAGGAACAGAATGTTGATCCCCTTCAGTTGCATACCGAAGATGATCGCCACCTGCGTGCGCGTCCGATCTTCCCGTCCGCTCTCCCTTGCGAGGAGCAGCCTGAGGGTTTGCTGCATCGCGAGATAATGCGCAGAGAGATACATGAAACCGATTGACAGGAGAACAACCGCGACTGCCACTCTTCTTCTCTCCCGCGCTCAGCACGCCCAAAGGGGAAGGCGCCTGCAGGTTGCAGGCGCCCGTCCTTGAATAACGCGGACTCTGGTCCGCTTACGCTGTGAGACGCTGGCTCACGGCCAAATTCAAATTATCCCTTCGATGCGTCCAGGGCGAGGTTGAGCTTCAGGACGTTGACTCTCGGCTCGCCCAGGAATCCGAACTGGCGGCCTTCCACCTGTTGCTCGACGAGGCGCCGAACGGCGTCTTGGGCAAGGCCACGTGCCTTCGCCACGCGTCGGACTTGGTAGAGCGCGGCGGCCGGGCTGATGTGCGGGTCGAGCCCGCTACCAGATGTGGTAACCAGATCGACCGGGATGGGCGCGGTGTTTCCAGGATCGGCGGCCCGGAGAGCCTCGATCCGACCCTGGATCTGCTTCTGGAGATCGGGATTTGTGGGGCCGAGGTTCGAGCCGCCGGAGGCCCCGGCATTGTAGGCGAACGGCGAGGTGGCCGAGGGACGGCCCCAGAAGTACTTCGGATCATCGAACGGCTGGCCGATGAGCTCCGACCCCACGGCCTTACCGTCCTTCACGATCAGGCTCCCGTTTGCCTGCCGGGGGAAAATCACCTGAGTGATGCCGGTGACAACGAGGGGATACACGATCCCCGTGATCGCGGTGAACAGCAGCAGAGCAACGAGCGTCGGCCGTAAATGCTTGAGCATGGTTGGTCTCCTCACCCTTCCCTCAGCGCGCGAATCCCATCCCGACCAGGAGCATGTCAATCAGCTTGATGAAGATGAAGGGGCAGATGATCCCGCCGATCCCGTAGACCCATAGGTGGTAGCGAAGCACCGACGCCGCCCCCCACGGTCGGTACTTCACGCCGCGCAGCGCGAGCGGAATCAGCGCGATGATGATCAACGCGTTGAAAATGACCGCAGACATGATCGCACTCTCGGGCGTGGCCAGATACATGATGTTTAGCGCATTGAGCGTGGGGTACGTGGAGGCAAAGGCCGCCGGGATGATGGCGAAGTACTTCGAGACATCGTTGGCGATACTGAACGTCGTGAGCGCCCCGCGAGTCATCAGCAACTGCTTGCCGACCTCGACCACTTGCATCAGTTTGGTCGGATTCGAATCCAGGTCCACCATGTTGCCGGCTTCTTTGGCCGCCTGCGTGCCGGTGTTCATCGCCACCGCGACATCCGCCTGGGCGAGGGCCGGGGCGTCGTTGGTCCCATCGCCGGTCATCGCGACAAGACGGCCTTGGGCCTGGATTTCGCGGATGAGCTTGAGCTTGGCCTCGGGCGTCGCCTGGGCCAGGAAATCGTCCACGCCCGCCTCGGCGGCGATGGCCGCTGCCGTCAAAGGGTTATCGCCGGTGATCATGACGGTCTTGATGCCCATGCGGCGCAACTCAGTGAATCGCTCCTTGATACCCCCCTTGACGATGTCCTTGAGCTGGATGACCCCGAGGGTCTTCGCGCCCTCTGACACCACCAGCGGCGTGCCGCCCTCTTTGGCGATCCGGTCAACGGTTGTGTGGACGTCCACGGGGAACTCGCCGCCCAGCCCCTGGACGTATGTGTCGATGGCATCCGCGGCCCCCTTGCGGATCTGGCGGCCGTCCAGGTTGACACCGCTCATCCGCGTCTGGGCGGAGAAGGGGATGAAGGTGGCGCCCAGCCTCTCGATATCTCGTTCGCGGATCCCGTATTTCTCCTTGGCCAGCACGACGATGGAGCGGCCCTCCGGCGTCTCATCCGAGAGTGACGCGAGCTGCGCGGCGTCTGCTAGGTCCGACTCCTTCACGCCATCTGTTGGGAGAAACGCCGTCGCTTGGCGGTTCCCCAGGGTGATGGTGCCGGTCTTGTCCAAGAGAAGCACGTCCACGTCACCCGCCGCCTCGACGGCTCGCCCCGAGGTGGCGATCACATTCGCCTGGATCATCCGATCCATCCCGGCAATCCCGATCGCCGAGAGCAGGGCGCCGATGGTAGTGGGGATCAGGCAGACCAATAGGGCCACCAGCACCGTCACCGTGATAGGGGTGCCTTGGCCGGCGGCCTTGACGCTGTACAAGGAGAAGGGCAAGAGCGTGGCGCACGCCAGCAGGAAGATGATCGTCATCCCGGCCAGTAGGATGTCGAGGGCGATCTCGTTGGGCGTCTTCTGGCGTTTGGCCCCCTCGACCAGGGCGATCATGCGGTCGAGGAACGCCTCGCCGGGATCGGCCGACACGCGCACGATCAGCCAGTCGGAGAGCACCTGCGTGCCGCCGGTGACCGAACTGCGATCACCGCCGCTCTCACGGATCACCGGCGCGCTTTCACCGGTGATGGCGGCCTCGTTCACCGAGGCAATGCCCTCGATCACCTCGCCATCGGCCGGGATGAAATCCCCCGCTTCGACCAAAACGACATCACCTTTCCGCAGGCTCGTCCCGGGGACTGCCGTGAATGCCGCGGTGCGCTCCGGCCGGGGGAGGCGTTTGGCCTGAATGTCGCGGCGAGCCTTCCGAAGCGAGGCCGCCTGGGCCTTTCCCCGGCCCTCGGCCATTGCCTCGGCAAAGTTTGCGAAGAGCACGGTGAACCAGAGCCAGAGCGACACGGCCAGGATGAACCCCGCCGACGCCTCGCCCTTGCCGACGAGCGCTTGCACGAAGAGCCCCGTCGTCAGGACGGACCCCACGAACACCACGAACATCACCGGGTTCCGGACCTGGCGCCGCGGGGTGAGCTTCCGGAAAGAATCCAGCACGGCCGGCCACAGGATGGCCGGATCGAACAGTGGGCGGGCTTTGGCGTCTGTTGTCATGGTGAGCGACCTCACTTCGCGGCCAGCATATTGAGATGTTCGACGATGGGTCCGAGCGACAGCGCCGGGAAGAACGTGAGCGCCCCCACGAGGAGGACCGTCCCGGCCACGAGCACCACGAACAAGACGGTGTCCGTGGGCAGTGTCCCCGCACTGGCGGGTACGATCTTCTTGCGGGCCAGGGAGCCGGCGACGGCCACAGTCGGCAGTGCCATCCAGAACCGGCCAAAGAGCATCGTGATACCCAGGGCCACGTTGTAGAAAAGCGTGTTCCCGTTCAGACCGGCGAAGGCGCTGCCGTTATTGCCGACCGTCGAAGAGAACGCGTACAGGACCTGGCTCAAGCCGTGGGGCCCGGGGTTACTCATCCCGGCCAATCCCTGGGGGAGGACTACCGCAACAGAGGTCAGACCCAGGCTGAACACGGGCCCAAGCAGGATAAAGATGGAGGCCATCTTCATTTCATAGGCTTCGATCTTCTTGCCGAGGTACTCCGGCGTGCGCCCGACCATCAGGCCCGCGATGAAGACCGCGACGATGACGTACATGAACATGCCGTACAGCCCCGAGCCGACACCGCCGAACACCACCTCGTCGAGCTGGATCTGCCACATGGGCGCGAGGCCGCCGAGCGGGGTGAAGGAGTCGTGCATGGAGTTGACGGCGCCACACGAGGCGGCGGTGGTAATAGTGGCGAAAAGCGCAGAGTTTGCGATCCCGAAGCGGGTTTCTTTGCCTTCCATGTTGCCGCCGGGCTGCAGCGTGCTGGCCTGCTCGTTGGCGCCGAGTTTCGCCAGGATCGGATTGCCATTCTGTTCGGCCACGACGGCCACGGTGAGCGAGATCACGAACAGCAAGGACATGGCCCAAAAGATCGTCCACCCCTGCCGGGTGTTCCTGACCATCGTGCCGAACGTATACGTGAGCCCCGCCGGGATCAAGAAGATGGCCAGCATCTCTAGGAAGTTGGTAAGGGGCGTGGGATTCTCATAGGGGTGCGCGGAGTTCGCGTTGAAGAAGCCGCCCCCGTTCGTCCCCAGCATCTTGATGGCGACCTGGGAGGCCGCGGGACCGACCGCCAGGACTTGCTCAGTGAGGGTCGATTTCTTGGTCCGCGGCTGGCCCTTCGCGTCGAGGACGGGCTGGCCGTCTGGGCCGGTCACCGGCTCGTCATAGGTCGTCGGCTGGACGACGTTCACCTTCAGGTACGGGCTAAAGGTCTGCACCATGCCCTGGGAGACAAACACCACGGCCAGGACCAGCGAAATCGGCAAGAGGACGTACAGGGTGCCCCGGATGAGGTCCACCCAGAAGTTGCCGATTGTCTGCACGGATCGGCGGGCGAACCCCCGGATGAGCGCCACAGCCATGGCCATCCCGGTGGCCGCGGAGGCGAAGTTCTGCACGGCGAGGCCGGCCATCTGGGTGAGATAGCTCATCGTCGTTTCCGGGGTATAGTTCTGCCAGTTCGTGTTTGTGACGAAGCTCACCGCCGCGTTCCAGGCCAGGTCGGGGGCGACCACCCCTAAGCCCTGGGGATTGGCGGGGAGCAATCCCTGCAGCCGTAGCAGCCCATAGAGCAGGAAGACGCCCGCGATGTTGAAGATTATCATGGCAAGCGCGTACGCCTTCCAGTCCATTTCGTCGGCGCGGCGAATCCCACAGAGTCGATACGTCAACCGCTCCAGCCAGCCGAGGGGGCGTTCGAGCCAGACAGCGCCCTCTCCATACACTCGGGCCATGTAGGCCCCCATGGGTCTCGTGAGGGCCAGAAGGACCCCGAAGTACAGGACGATTTGAAAGATCCCGTTCAGGGTCATGAGAAGACCTCCGGCCTTAACAGCGCGATCACCAGGTAGACAAATAACCCGATCGCGACGATCCCGCCGAGGATGTACAACGAGTTCATGGCTGCCTCCTACAGGCGCGTGCAGAGTTCAATGAAGGCCCAGGTAAGGAACAAGAAGGCCAGCGTCAAAGCCACGAACAACACGTCCATCATCGAAGACCTCCGTGCGGTTTGCGCCGTTAAACCCAATTACATTATACTTAGGGCTCCTACCGGTCAAATCAAGAAACCGTAAAGACCCGGTGCAGCAACATCAAGATTCCGTAAAGATTGAGTGGATCGGCGTCACAGCAGCATCGAAGCCGTGAGAATCCGTCTTCTCTCTGGCACCGGGCGCACTTATCTGGGCTTCCGATAGTAACAGAGCAGAAACAACGATCTAGGAGGAGGGGTTCTCCAGGCTGAACATTTCGGTCTTGTCGTCATAGGAGAAGAGTTCAGCGTAGCGTCCCCAGCTTATTACCGTCCGCAGCGTCTCCTGCGCGGCTCCCTCGGTGAGGGAATCCTCGAGTTCGGGCTCAAACCGCACGAGGGGCGCTCGGTGGCCGGGCCGCTCATCAAGGATGCGTCGGATATGGGCCGCCAGGGGCACATTGCTTCGCAGGCGCTCCGCGAAGATGCGCTTCCGGTTCTCCAGTTCGGATTCGGCGAAGATATGCCCGGTGGGGGTCAGGTGGATGTCCCCGACTGCGAGTTCCGCAAGACCGAGCAATTGCAGGGCCTCCGCGATGGGGAACAAATCGTCGACCTCAAGCTGCAGCCTGCTGGCAATCTCCGGGAGGTCCGCCCGCCCATGGTAGGCCGGGGATGCCAGGAGCTTGACCAAGCCCGACATGCGGTTCGTCGAGACCCGCGGAAGCCAATCGCCAATCGAAGGACCGATCTGCTTGCCTCGTTCTTCATGCGCCGGGATCGGTCGCGCGGTCATGCGGGCGTAGATGTCGTCGACCATGCTGCGGAAGGCTGGGTCGAAGCGGCTGCGCGGATGTGGCAGCGTCACCTGGATCTCCCCGACGACCCGCCCGGGATTGGAGGAAAACACCAGGATGCGGTCGCACATCAGCACCGCTTCCTCGATATTGTGAGTCACCATCAGCACCGATTGGATGGGAAGCTTTCCTCCATTCCAAAGGTCCAAGAAGTCGGTCCGGAGCGTTTCCGCCGTCAACACATCCAGGGCCGAGAAGGGCTCATCCATGATCAGGATGGCCGGGTTGACGACGAGCGCCCGGGCGAAGCCCACGCGCTGCCGCATGCCCCCGGATAACTCACGCGGGTAGGCTGATTCAAAACCGTCCAGGCCGATCAGGTCGATGGCAGCCAGAGCGCGGCGGCGCATTTCTTTCTCCGGCACCCCGAGCGCTTCCAGCCCGACTTCGACGTTTTCGAGCACCGTCAGCCATGGAAACAGCGCGAACGTCTGGAAGACCATCGCGACGCCCTCGCAAGGACCCGCGATCGGCCGCCCCTGATACACGACCGTTCCGCCGGTCGGCTTGATCAACCCTGCCACGATGCGTAACAGGGTAGACTTGCCCGAGCCCGAGCGACCGAGCAACCCCACGATCTCGCCTGTACGGAGGGACAGGTCGACATCGTCGAGAACAACAATTTCGCCGGCCGACGGCTTGGGGAAGGATTGGCGCACATTCTCGACGGTGAGGAGCGTTCCGGCGAGAGCACCGTTCTTCTCGAGGATGGTCATGGCGAAAGAACCCCCTTCGGATCAATCCAGGCGCAGTTGGCGCTCGGCCAGACGGTACAGCGGCCGCCACACCAAGCAGTTGAACAGCATCACGAAGATGGCAAGCACGACAATGCCGAGGGCGATGCGGGGATAGTCGCCCGCCTCAGTCGTTTGCGCAATGAAGGCCCCCACCCCGTGAGCCGTGAGGGTGGTGTCGCCCCACTTGACATATTCGGCCACAATACTGGCGTTCCATGCCCCGCCGGAGGCCGTGATCGCGCCCGTGACGAAGTAGGGGAAGATGCCGGGCAGGATGACCGAGCGCCACCACTGCCAGCCCCGCATGCGGAAGTTGCTGGCCGCCTCCTTCAGATCGGTGGGGAACGCCGAAGCGCCGGCGATGACATTGAAGAGGATGTACCACTGCGTCCCCAGGATCATCAGCGGACTGACCCAGACATCCACATTCAGCTTGAAGTGGACGATCAGCACCACGGCGACCGGAAACAGCAGATTGGCGGGAAAGGCCGCCAGGAACTGGGCCAGCGGCTGGATCTTCTCCGCCCACCGGGGACGCAGGCCGATCATCACCCCCAGTGGCACCCAGACCAGGCTGGCCAAGACGATCAGGATCGCTACTCGCAGCATGGTGATCGCGCTCAGCAGGAGGACTTTGCCCAGGTCGCCCCAGGACAATGTGGTGCTGAGGTATGCCACCACGCTCCATCCGCAGTAGGCAGCGCCGGCCGCCACGATCGCGTACCACACCATGTCGATCAGGCGCGGCGGCACCGGCATGGCGATCCGTATTCCCTTTACCGGCAGACGGAACCGCAGCGAGAAGCGGAAGGTCCTGCGGATGGGGACAGCCACCAGCCGCGGGAGCCTGGCGCGCCGGGCCAGGTCGAGCACCCACGACTCGGGGACCGTTTGGGCCCCGGTCTGCTCGAAGCGAAACTTATCGGACCATGCCACCAGCGGACGGAACATCACCTGATCGTAGAGCACGATCACCCCTGTCATGGCCAGGATGGCCCAGCCGACCGCCCCGAGATCCTTCTCCTGGATGGCCCTGGCGACGTAGGAGCCGATGCCGGGCAGGGTGATCTGCTTGTCACCGACGGTAATGGCCTCCGACGCGACCACAAAAAACCAGGCGCCAGACATAGACATCATCATATTCCACACGAGGCCCGGCATGGAGAACGGCACCTCCAGGCGCCAGAACCGCTGCCAGGCCGAGCACTGAAACCCGCGACACGCTTCATCCAGGTCGCGGGGCACCGTGCGCAAGGACTGATAGAAGCTGAATGCCATGTTCCACGCCTGACTCGTGAAAATGGCGAAGACTGCCGCGAGTTCCGCCCCCAGCACTTTGCCGGGGAAGAGCGACATGAAGAAAACGACGGTGAAGGAAATGTAGCCGAGGATCGGCACCGACTGGAGGACATCGAGGATTGGAATCAGAACAAGCTCGGCACGGCGGCTCTTGGCTGCCAGGGTCGCATAGCTGAAAGTGAAGACCAGCGACGCGACCAATCCAGCCAGCATGCGCAACACGGTGCGCAACGCGTATACAGGCAGGTTGCTTGGGTCCAGGGAGATGGCTGCTTCTTGCACGACCTCCAGGGGGGCTACCATTTGCCGGACCCCGATGAACGCCAGGGCCAGGCTTCCGAGAACCAGCGGCACCGCCACCATGTCCCAACGATTCGGCCACAGCGCCCGCGTCCTGCCCCCAATGGAAAGATAGGCTTGATCGCTCATTTCACGACGTCCAGCCTCCGAAACCGCCGCTTGAATGCGGGTGACATCATGGTAACCCACGGCCGTTCATCCGTGGAACCGCAGCCTATCATGGATGTTCGTTTAACGGAGAGCGCATAAGCTGCGGCGCGGCCACACCGGAATCAAGTGTGCCACACCGCCGCTTGTCCGCGCCGTCAGCTTGATGCGCTGTGAGGCCGACCGCACGCACTGGTACCAGGAAACGAACTATTCGCGCTGGCGCCCCCCAAGGCTAAGGGCAAGGATTAGAGACATGACGGTGATGCCAAGACCCACCGAGAGAGAATCAAGCGAGGGCCTTGGTGTGAAATGCCCAATGCCCGTGAGAAGAAGGTACCCGATGAGGAGGTTGGCCAGACCCCAAATGACGTTCACTGGGGCGGGGGAGTTGCCCCTTCCGGGAGGTGAGGCGAAGGGCGTGGGGAACTTCCTTCCTGAGATGCCATTGACGAAATGCGGCACGCAGTTAGCCAGGAACGCCCCGGCAAAGAAGTGGGCCAAGTATATGTACCACTCCATGGGACTAGTCTCCTTCGTTAGGCACTTGAGTCTGCGACTATCGATAAGCAACAATAATGAATCATGCGCTGGTTGTGCGGCGGCCCAACTATTGATTCTCTGGGTCCAGATAAGAACGCAACGCCGCAGTTCCTGTCAGCATAACGCCCACTTGGGGCGGTGACGCTCTTCGGCCGCAAGTCGCGAATCTGCGGGCCTTTTCCGTGGTGGTGTCATTTTCGCGTGGCGTCGTATGTGGATCGGCATAAGCCCCCGCTGGAACCGAGGCATCACAGCGTGTCCGCCGGGCTGCGCACACCCTTCCCGCCGCGATTCAGGACATGGGTGTAGATCACGGTGGTCCGCACGTCTTGGTGCCCGAGCAACTCCTGCACCGTGCGAATGTCGTAGCCGGCCTCCAGGAGGTGGGTCGCGAAGGAATGGCGGCGGGTGTGGCAGGTCGCAGGCTTGGCGAGCCCCGTCGCGGCGGCTGCGGCCTTGACGACCGGCTGGAGGATCGACGGGTCGGCGCGATGGCCGAGACGGGATGGAGATGCGGACCCGCGGACAGTGGCGGGCGCATCGGGCTGCCTGCCCGCCTCGGGTCCGAAGCACTGTCCCTGGCCGATCCCATGGGGCCTCCTCCGTCGGTCGTCACAGGGAGGAGCAACTGGCCGAAGGTATTCCCGGCCTCCTCGGCCTGTCAAGCCCGATGGCTCTGTGGCGGGCGTCGGATGCGGGAGCGGGCCAAGGACGTCACGGGGTGGCTTTTTGCGCCCCGGGGGATGGCACAAGCTCACCGTGGCAGCAGCTTCACCACGGATTGCCCCACCGAATCCTCCGCGCCCGGCCTGGTCTGCGTTGCCCAAGGGCGCGTCGTCTGAGACTACGGCTGGATGGAACAAGGTCGACTGGGGATGGGTGACTTTTGCTCAATTGGGGTGCCGGGGGAGCGGACCCATAATTGTGCAATTGCCTATGGATTTAGCTCCTAATATCCGCTATCCTCTGACCAGCACTGGGAGGGGCCATGGCCAGAGGGTATGCGGAACGCAGCCTGATCGAGTTCCAGCGGACGTTCGCCTCCGAGGAAGCCTGTGCGGAGCACTTGGCACGGCACCGGTGGCCCGAGGGGTTCGTTTGCCCGCAGTGTGGGCACCGGACCGGGTGGTACCTCCCGAGACGGCACCTGTTCGACTGTCGGCGTTGCCGACACCAGACCAGCCTGACGGCGGGGACGGTTTTCCACAAGACCCGGACCCCCTTGGTCAAGTGGTACTGGCTGATCTACCACATGGCGATGGACAAGGTGGGGGTGTCGGTCGCTCAACTCCAGCGCGCGCTGGAGATCCCCGACTACAAGACCGCCTGGCTCATGGCGCACAAGGTCCGGAAGGCCATGGCGGACCGGGATGCCGGGTATCGGCTGGTTGGCCTCGTGGAGCTGGATGAAGCCTTCTTCGGTCCCCCGGGCAAGACGCACGGCCGCGGCTCCGAGGCCAAGACCACCGTCTTGTGCGCGGTATCGCTGTACCGGGATCAGGCCGGGCGGGAACGCCCCGGGTTCGCGCACCTGACCCTCGTGGCAGATGCCTCCACCCCGAGCATCGTGGGGGTCTTGGAGCGGCTGGGGTGCGGGCCCGCGACGGCCGAGGGGCGTCGGCTGTTGGCCGCGATCCGCACCGACGGCTGGCGAGCCTATGGGAGCGCCGCCAAGGCCAAAGGGCTTCAGCATTGTCGCGTCGTCCTCCGGCATGCCGCCGACGCCGGCAGGCTCTTGCCATGGGTACATCGGGTCATCTCCAACGCGAAGGCGGTCATCCGGGGGGCACACCGCGGGGTGTCCTCCCAACACCTCCAGAGCTATCTCGGCGAAATCTGCTACCGCTTCAACCGACGCTTCTGGGAGAAGGAGCTGTTCGACCGCCTCATCCGAGCCTGTGTCTCAACCGGGACTATCACCTATGACGAACTCACCCATGACGGTGGACCAGCTCGCAAGATTAGGAGCTAAATCCATAGGCAATTGTGCAAAACATCCTGTTCCCGACTGGCAGGCAATGGAAAATTGATTGCCGTGCCGCTTAACTATTTGTTTCTCCTGCGCTTTCCTCTATAATTCAACCTCGGATTCCGCTTCTTGTCCCCCAGGGAGCAGTTTGATGTTAGCAAGCCGACCGGCCAGGTGCCGTTCGGGGTGATCGCGGGCATGGCCAAGTTCGGCGGGAAATCATCAGGGAGAGGATGGCCCCCGGCCTGCGCCGGGCCGGGGCGCAAGGAGACCGCCTGGGCCGCCCCCCTCGGGTCTTCTACCGTAACCCTGCCGCCCTCCTCTACCAAGCTGGAAAGCCGATCCGGGCCATCGCCCAAGAACACGGCGTGTCCCGAGGCACCGTCCAACGCGTGCTCAAGGTTGGGCAAAAACCCTTTGCGGACTTCTGGCCAAGAGCCCCCCGTATCGCAGGCCCAGCCGATCCCCTGAGCGGGGGTGTCAAAATCACCTGAATGTGCGCATTCGGGGTTGACCGGAGCAGTAGGTTGGGATAGTTTTCCCCTGACGTGCGGCTGGCTCCAACCGAAATTGTGCCAGGCGGCACAAAGTCGCCGGGTCTCCAGGCCCCGAGGAGTGGTGCTAGCCGCACCTTCGGAGCCTCGATCTTTCCGGAGGATCGATCGTAGGGGCAGGGAGGAAGACCTTGGTTCCAAAGCACTTCATTCATGCGCTTCAGGACTACCTACCCCAGATGCAGGACGCCCACCGGCGCAGTCTCCATCACGATCAGCGGCGAGCCCTCCTTGTCGAGTTCCTCCGCCAGGGTTTCCGAATTCGGGTCGATGAGATCGAGCTTGAAAAAGGACTCCATGGAGCCCGCCTTCAGGGGTACATCGATGCCCTGTACCGATTTCTCGTGATCGAGGTAAAGCGGGACCTTGGCGCAGAGCGGGACAAGGGGATTGAAGAGCTTGAGCGTTACCTCCATTCCACTGGAGGCGAGGGATCCTTCGGGCTGTTGACCGATGGCCTGACCTTCGAGGTGTACCTTGCCAGTTCGGGCGGTCTCCGACGAGTCCACGAGTTCAAGGTGGTTGACCAGCCCGCCGAAGTAGTTTATCGGAATCTGGACGCCTATCTGTTTAGCGCCAAGGCCATTACCCCTACGGCGGAAGAGATCACCCTCCGATATGGTGACACCTCTCCGGTATTTGCTGCCATCCTGGATCGGCTCAGAATCCTCTTCGCGAAGGTGGATAACGTTCCGGCTGTGCAGGTTAAGTACCAGGAATGGGAAAAGCTCCTCGCCAAGGTGTATGGGAGCCCAGTCGGAGACCCAGAACTGTTCCTCCGTCACACCTACTTGGCGGCCCTGGCCCGGCTCCTGGCGTTCTTGGCCGTGCAGCGCGCGATCCCAAAAGACGCGGAAATCCCGCCGTGTTACGCAACTGATGTCGCCGCCACTGCGGGGATAGCGGCGGCATTCTGGTTATAGGCACGCCGCTCAGCCAGGCACTGGGCCCTCAGGGCGGCGCGTTCAGCCAAGACAGTCGTGTGAATCCCTGCATGCCGCTGACTCGGAGTCACGTACCCCAGGCTCCGATGGTGATGCCCATCGTTATACCACCGGAAGAACTCCGCGCACCACGCTCGGGCCTCCTCCAGGCTGGCGAACCGGCCGGGGTAGTGGAGCCGGCCCTTCAGGGTCGAGAAGAACGCTTCGATCTCGGGGTTATCATTCGGGGTCCGCGGCCGGGCGTAGAGGGCCTCGACCCCGGTCCGGGCGAAGAACCGCCGGGTGAGCCGCGACCGCATCTGCGTCCCCCGATCAGAGAGGGAGCGGGGGTAGACGTGCGTCGGCAGCTCCAAGAGGCCTTCCTTCTGGAGGCCCTGATCCCACAGCGTGAGGACCTCGCGGGATTCCAGCGTCTCCGCGAGGTGCCAGGCGATCACCTTTCGGCTCACCCAATCCAAGAGCACGTAGAGGTACAGGAACACCCAGGGCTGCGTTGTCCGGAGGTGGGTGATATCCCAACACCAGAGGCTGTTCGGCTGCTGGGCGAAGCGGATGTCGGGTTTGGCCCCCACCGGCTCCCCTCGGCGACGTCCCCGGGCGGTCGAGGCCCCATGGGCCTGCAGGTAGCGCCACACCGCCACGTGGGAGATGGCCCGCCCCGCGTGCTCCAGGAGCCAGAACGCCAGCATCCGACACGAGCCATCGGCCAACTCCCGCCGGGCCACCACCGCCACGAGGAGGCCCTGCTCCTCGGGCAGGAGTGCGTTCCAGGGCCGGGGATTCCCCCGGCGACGTTGGGACGGCACCGGCCCGCACTGCCAGCGTTGGAGGGTTCGGGCGCTGAGGCCCAGGGCCCGGGCCGCTTGCTCCTGATGCGGTGGCCCCACAGAGTTGGACAGCAAACCAGGCGTGATAAGTGACACTCTGCCGGGGTCATGTTACGCTGCCTCGAGCTGAGGCAACGCGGCGAAGTAAACCATATCGGGGGTCTGGCCGTCCAGCGCCGCGTGAGGCCGGCCCTGATTGTAAAAGGCAAAGTAGACGGCCAGGTGCTGCTGGGCCTCGGCCACGGTGTCATAGGCATGCAGGTACACTTCCTCGTATTTCACGCTCTTCCACAGGCGCTCGACGAAGAGGTTGTCGCGCCAGGCCCCCTTGCCGTCCATGCTGAGTGCGATGCCATGCTGCTGCACGAGGTCGACGAAGGCCGTGCCGGTGAACTGACTGCCCTGGTCGGTGTTCAGGATCCTGGGACAGCCGTGAGCCCGGATCGCGGTGTCCAGGGCGTCCAGGCAACAGTCCCCGGTCAGGGTGTTCGAGAGGCGCCAGGCCAAGACCCGGCGGGTCGCCCAGTCCAGCACGGCGACCAGGTAGAGGAAGCCCCGGCGCATCGGAATGTACGTCAGGTCCATGGCCCACACCTGGTTGGGGGCCGTGATGTCCAGGGAGCGCAACAGGTACGGGAACACCCGGTGCCCCGGGTGCGGCTGGGTGGTCCGGGGGTGCCGGTAGAGCGCGTCAATCCCCATCCGGCGCATCAGGGTGGCCACGTGCTTGCGCCCCACGGGCACGCCGTGGAGGCGCAGCAGGTCCCGGAGCATCCGGCTGCCGGCAAAGGGATGCTGGAGATGCAGTTCGTCGAGCTGCCGCATCAGGGCCAGGGTGGCCGCCGGGACCGGTTGGGGCGTGTAGTACACCGATGACCGGGCCACGGCCACCAGACGACACTGACGCGTCACCGACAGGGGGTGCTGGGGGGTAATCATCGCGTGCCGCTCGCATCGGGGAGCCGACCGAGCGCGCCGGCCAAAAAATCGTTCTCCATGGCCAGCTGGCCGATCTTCGCGTGGAGGGCCTTCACGTCGGGCGCGCCGGCCTGACGCTCGGCCGGGGTGGCGAAGAGCTCCAGCGCCCGCTCCAGGAGCTGGGCCTTCCACTGCGTGATCTGGTTGGGGTGGACATCAAACTGCTGCGCCAACTCGGCCAGGGTGCGATCCCCTTTCAAGGCGGCCAGGGCCACCTTGGCCTTGAAGGCCGGTGCGTGATTCCGTCGGGACCGTTTCATGGGCTGCTCTCCTTGTGGGACGGCGATGCGTCCCGTCCAGTAGAGCAGAGTTTTCACTTAAACGCCTGTCCTATTTTTCGGGGCCGGCTCTTGACTCAGGCCGCTCTGCTGGGCTTCTCTCACGGCCATCAGGCTCGCCTCGCGCGCTTCCGAGGCAAGGGGGGCTCGTCCGCGCCGCTCGGCGAGCCCCAGCGCTCGTTTTTTTGAGCAGGGTGTACTCCACGGTGAGCTCGGCCAAGGCCCGCTCCTTCTCCCGGAGTTCTCGGCAGATCCGAGCGTACTCCTCCGGGGTCTCTGGCGTGGCGTGGTTCCGATGGCCGGCCCGAACCTTGAGCCCGGCAATCGCCGAGCTCTCCACGGCCTCCTCAATGGCCCGGAGGTCTTCTAAGGTGAGTCCGTACCGCCGGAGGATCTCCCCGACAGGCGCGTCCGGATTCCGAGTCTCCAGGAAGATCCGGAACTTCCGTTCGGCGGTTAACCGCTGCCACTGCTTCCCTTCGGCCATGCTCCACCTCCTCGGAGTTGGCCGCTATCATAACCGCAAATACGGCGACATGCTGTTGTGTAACACAACGATCCCAGGAATCCTTAACGGGGAGACATTCCAGCGTCTCGGTCTGAGGAACCTGGCGGAGGAGGATTTCTTTTGCTGGGTGCTGGAACCGGACGCCCGAACCGAAGGCGTTGCATTGCTACGAGGGCTTATTCAGCACTTACGTCCCCTCGATGTAACAAAAATTAGCGAGGACCTCCTAAAGGAGCTTTATCAGCAGCTCGTAGACCCCCAGACCCGACACGATCTGGGCGAATTCTACACCCCTGATTGGCTAGCAGAGCTGACCCTAGATGAGGCCGGCTTCCGAGTCGGTCAGCGCCTCCTCGACCCCGCCTGCGGCTCAGGGACCTTTCTCTTCACTGCCATCCGTCACCTGATCAGCCAGGGACAAGATGGGGCAAGGCTTATCGATGCCGCAACGGATGAAGTGGTGGGGATGGATGTGCATCCCCTGGCGGTGGCCATCTCTCGGGCGAACTATGTACTGGCCTTGGCCTCCGCCCTGCGGCGGGCTAGGCGAGAGATCCTAATTCCTGTGTATATGGCCAATAGCCTATTGCGTATCAGGGCGCGAACGCACATCTCGGTGCCCACAGAGGCTGGCCAGGAATTCTACCTGCCGGTTGATCTGGCATCGCGTCCGGAACTCTTGGATCGAATTATCGAAGAACTGGTCCGCTTCGGACGGCGGACTGAGCCCATAACCACCATAAGAGCTGGGTTCCAAGCTTGGCTCGCGAAGCAAGGGATTCCCTGGGGATTTCCGTGGCCGAATAACCTTCGCTTGATGCACGGGGTCGTGAAGGCCAAACGGGATACGGTGTGGGCTTTCATCCTTCGCAACGCATATCGGCCCGTTCTCTTGGCCAAGCGGCCTTTTGATCTTGTTGTGGGCAATCCCCCCTGGTTGGCGTATCACTTTATCCAGACAAAGGAGTACCAAGCCGACGTTAAGGAACTGACCATAAAGGAATACGGCCTCCTCTCCACGAAAGAGGGGAAGCTGTTCACGCACATGGATACCTCTGCTCTATTTTATGCCTTGTCGTCCGATCGATACCTCTGCGAAGGCGGGATCATCGCTTTCGTTATGCCCCGGAGTGTTCTCACAGGCGCCAAGCATTACGCACGGTTCCGAGAGATGCGCTTCGGATCAGTAACCGTAGGCTTACGACAGATCCTGGATCTTGAAGGGGTCACTCCGCTGTTTAACGTACCCGCCTGCGTACTCATCGGCAGCCGTGGCGCGAAGCCTCTACAACGAGTGCCGATGGCGGTGTATGCCGGCCAGTTAACGCGGAAGAACCTGCCATGGTCAGAGGCAAAGGGCCAGGTTACTAACTAGTTCAGAATATAGGCTACACTGGGCGCGGCGAAGAAGGATCGTACAAGATGCGGATCGGCTTTGATCGCTGCGAGATCGGCTTCCACGCGCAGTCGCAAGGACTCGTCCTGGTACAGGGGGCGCTTGGTCACCCCCTGCTGCCGCAGGTGGTTCCAGACGAACTCGTCGGGATTGAGGTCGGGGGCATAGCCCGGCAGGAAGTGGAGCTCGAGCCGGCCGCGCTGCGCCTGGACGAACTCGGCGATCAGGTGGGCCCGGTGCGCCGGATGGCCGTCGACCACGAGGAAGACCGGCTGCCGGCGCCCTCGAAGGAACGCCTGGAGGAACGTCCGAAAGGTGGTCGCGTTCAGCCGGCCGGTGAACACCTTGTACCAGAAAGCCCCGAGCGGGCTCACGGCGGAGATCGCATTCACCGCTTGCCGCTGGCCGCTGGTCGGGACGACGGGCGTCTGCCCGCGCGGCGCCCAGGTCCGCCCCAGCGGGGCATCCGACCGGACCCCGGCCTCGTCGAGGAAGAAGATCGCCGCCCCGCGCTGCTGGGCCCGGCGGCGGAGCACTGGGTACGTCTCCTGCTCCCAGCGGGCGACGGCCGCGGGGTCCCGCTCGTAGGCCCGCCGCAGCGGCTTCTGCGGCGTAATACCGAGCTCGGCCAGGAGCCGCCCCACGGCGGTCACCCCGAGCGTCACCCCGAACCGCTCTTGGACGAGGGTCGCGACGAGCAGCCGGGTCCACAGGCCGAAGTCGAAGCCGTACTGCCGGGGATCCTTGCCGTTGAGCCAGCGGAAGACCTGAACTTTCTGCTTGGGCGTGAGGCGCGGCGGCCGCCCGGTGGGCTTCACCGAGAGCAGCACATCTCCGCCGCGCTCCCGCAACTTCCGCTGCCACTTGTAGACGGTGGTGCGGCAGAGGCCGTAGCTCTGCATGACCGCGGTGACTGCCTCGCCACCGGCAATGCGCTGCAGCGCCAGGGCGCGGATTGCATCCAGGGCTTTCCGATGGAGCTGCCGGCCGTCGGTTTTCATGCAGAGATAGTAACATATTCCACTAGGAATGTGTAGCCATTATTACGGACTAATTAGTAAGATCCGGACGACCCGTTATCAGCGACCCCCCACCGGTGCCGCGAGCCCTTACTACAACCGCTTCCTCCAAGGTGCCACCATCGTCCCACGGAGCTTCTGGTTCGCACATCCCCCTGGTGCGGCATCAGGGGCCGTTGATCGAACGCGGCCCTACCTTGAAACCGATCCGGAGATGGCTGCTGAGGGCAAGCCACCCTGGAAGGAACTGAAGGTGGAGGGAGATGTAGAGGCAAAATTCTTGTATGCCACGACCTTGAACAAGGATCTTTTCCCCTTTGCGTTGCGCTGCCGCGCTGTGGTGCTGCCGTTGATGGCTGGACGACAGGGCCAGACTGGCAGGCTGATTGACCAATCGCAAGCAGTCCGGCAAGGAGATGTAGGACTGGCCGGATGGCTAGAGCAGGTGGAGAAGCTCTGGAGGGAGCACAAGAAGGCCACCACCAGGATGACGATCTACGAGCGTCTTGACTATCACAAGTTGCTATCCGGGCAGAAGCTGAGCGGGACTCACAAGGTTCTCTACAACACATCAGGCACACATCTGGTCGCGGCAGTTGTGAATCCGGATGTCGTGGCTAAAGGGGCTCTCGGTCTTCCTGTGCAGGCGTTCTTGGCCGACCACAAGACATATGTCTGTGAGACGCAGAACCGAGAGGAGGCCCACTATCTGGCCGCCGTGCTCAATTCCCCGACCGCCAACCAAGCGATCAAACCGTTCCAGACGCGTGGGCTTTTCGGGGCGCGGGATATTCATCGTCGGCCATTGGAAGTCGTTCCGATTCCCGCCTTCGACTCACGAAGCTCAGTCCATCGCCGGCTAGCTGCTCTCGGCACGCAGTGTCAGGTGAAGGCGGAGAAGGCTATGGAAGCCGGGATCAAGGGGGGATTGGTTAAGGTCCGGGCTGCCATTCACACGATCATCGCCAAGGAACTAGAAGAGATCGACAAGATGGTGGGGCACGTGCTTGCTAATCCTGCCTCCAACGATCCGCCGCCTCCGAGAGGCGAGCAAACGCAAATGAATCTTGGATGACCTGAGCAGAAGTGACAGCGGATAAGAGTTGGTCCGAAGCGAGGAAGGAGAGTCGCTACGGTAGTGCGGGCAAGCGAGATTCTGGAGCAGGCAACGAGAGGTGGCGTCGTCCAACACCATGGAGGGCTCGCGGATAGTGAGGCGAAGTCTCTATCAGCCCTCGGAGTCCTAGCCTGGAAAGCTGGGGCGCTGTATGCCGAACACGGTGGGGAATGGACAATAGACCCCGAGATATTCGCCAAGGCTTACGGGTGGGGACCAGACACAGAATCATCCAGCGGAGAATACTATTACAATGGCTTCGATTCGCTGCCTCCTGAAGAGCAGGAGAAGGTCGAGTCCCGAGCCCTGATGGGCGCCAAGGTGGGAGACTTCATGAGTCTCCCGCCCCAGGTGATGGAAGAAGCCGGACTTGATCCGGACGAAATCTCGGTTGAGAACATTGGCGATTTCCTCACGTTTTTGAACGACGAGTTGAAGTGGCCGCTCACTAGGATCGCTGAGCGGTTAAAGCAGAGCGGACTATGACCGATGACCTCCCGGCCCCCGATAGAGACCTTCGAGTCCTGGCTCCTCCGCCGCGTGGCCCAGGCCGTCGAGGCCGGGGAGGCGACGGCGGATTTGCTCTCTGAACTTCAGGCCGAATTCGAGTTGTCCCGAGAGAAGCCCCCGGAGCAGAGCCACGCCGATGCCGTGCGGGACATCGCCGTAGAGCTTCAAATGCCCATCGAGAAGGCGGAGGCCGGGCTCGCCGCGCTGGAGGCCCAGCCCCGCGTGGTCCGGGAGGTGCTCATGCGCCGGATCGCGGAGGCGTGGCTGGAGGGGCAGCGGGGAGGCTGCAAGAGCCCGAACTGGCCAGTCATATGAGTGGCTGGACTGTGAGGGTACGCTGCCGGTAGCTCTAGGCGAGACAGGAGCAAAGGGAAAGGAAGGACGCCATGGCACAAAGACAGTATGTTCGTGGGAAGGAGTACACGATTGAGGGGCCGAGCGGGGAGACGCGGCGGATGATCCACGTGGCGACATATACACCGCTTGACCCTCCGGTGAAGCACCACATCTTTCGGCACAGAACGGACGAGGAGATCAGGAAGGCCAGGAAGAAGGGGTGAGCATCCGCAACGCGGCAGAAAAGCCAGTAAAGGCATGTGAAGGACTCCCGACTCTGCCATCCCGTGGGGTCCAACCAAGCGTGACGCGGGTACTGCTCATTCGCCGGATCGCCGAGGCGTGGCTGGAGGGGCAGCGGAGGGGGCGGGTCTTGAGCAGAAACCGGAGAATCCATAGTTAGACACACGAGAGATGAATCAACATCGGGTATTACTATTGAAGATCGCGGTAACGGCTGGTGCCGTCATAGTACTCGTCTGCCGCCTGATATGGCCCAATCTTAGCATTGACGCAGTCTCGCTTGGACTACTAGTCATCGGGCTCGTCCCCTGGCTAGCTCCCCTCATCAAGAGCGTTGAGCTTCCTGGCGGTTTGAAGGTATCCCTGCAGGATGTGAAAGAAGCAGGGGCGAGCGTAATTGGCAGCTCACGTGAGAAGGTCCGCAGTGCGCCGCCGACCCGAAGGCTCTCCCTCTTCCCAGAGATCGACCCTAACATCGCACTGCTGAAGCTGCGGGTGGAGCTTGAGCGGCGGCTTCGCGAGGCTGCGCTCGCGAAGGGCCTGGATGCGAATACTCCTCTCTTGCGGCTAGTCCAAGAACTCCAAGATCGGGCCATTCTGAGCCCGTCGGTCGCTGCTGGCGTGATGAATTTCATCAACGTCGCCAACACTGCGGCACACGGTGCGCAGGTCGATCTTAACGTACTAAGTTGGGCAAACTTGAATGGCCCCCAGGTGTTGGACGCGCTGGAAGATGATCTGTGGGGTGAGGAAGGCGGTGCCTAACTTCGGCTCACAGCCAGCGTCGCCTTGGAGGTTAGCATGGCTGCTGCCGCCGTTGCCAGCCGTCGGCGGCTGATGCCGGACGCTAGCCGGAGCCTGAGGCAACAGCGATCCCTCGCTATGTGCGGTCCTCTAATGTTTGTCCGCTACACTCCTCCTGCCCCTGCCGCAAGCTTTCTCATATTCCTTCTCGGCTCCGCCTCCGCCGCCACACCCCGGGCCGTTCTTGCCAAGATCGATCGCGTCAGCGACGGCGACGCCATCACGGCCATCACCGGCGACCAGACTATGCTCCGCGTGCGCCTCCTCGGCATCGATGCCCCGGAGATCCTCCGCGGCGCGCAGTAGAGATCGCACTGATCTGCAAGGAGGTTCCGTGAAGCGTATTGCCATTCTGATCCTACCCGTTCTCCTCTGGGTTTCCCTCGGATGGGGCGGGGCCACCCTGGAGGCCCCCAAGATCACGGATGCCACCATCCAAGCCTACTTCTCCCCGAACGGCGGCTGCACCGAGGCTGTGGTGGAGGCCCTGGGGCAGGCCAGGAACACCGTCGAGGTCCAAGCGTACTCCTTCACCTCCGCGCCCATCGCCAAGGCTCTGGTGGACGCCCACAAGCGGGGGGTGCAGGTGGAGGTCATCCTCGACAAGAGCCAGCGGACCGAGAAATACTCGGCCGCCGACTTCTTGGCCCACGCCGGCATCCCCACCCGGATCGACGCCCAGCATCGGATCGCCCACAACAAGGCCATGGTGATCGACAGCGCGGTCGTGATCACCGGCTCCTTTAACTTCACCAAGGGTGCCGAGCACGACAACGCCGAGAATCTCCTGGTCATCCACAGCCCCGCCCTGGCCGCGCAGTACACCCGGAACTGGGAGGCTCATGCCGGCCACTCGGAGCCGTATGAGGGCCGGGGGCGATGAGCGCGTTCGGAGAGAGTAGCACCGCCCCACCTGCTCCCCGACCAGGCACAGTCTCTCGAATCCTTTGGCATTTCACTGGAGGACCCGAGTGGGATCCCGCATCCGGCCGAAGAAAGGACTCGCCTAAACTTCCCGATCTTGCGTATGAATACCTCCAGACGATCCTCCAAACCAAGGTACTCCATCTCGGGCAGCACCCCGAATCGGTTCGAGTGATCATACCAGAGGAGAGGAGGTTCAACGTCCAAACGCGTCAAACGGTCACCCGGAAGGATCTTCCAAGAGATGTGCCCTCCGCACCGGTCTGCTGCTTGTCCGATATTCCTGTGCAACATCTAGGTTATCACGCCCAGCGGTATGGGAAGTTTGCGATTGGCTTTCGCCGGGAGGCTGCCATTCAGAGCGAGTTTAACCCAGTGTTGTATACTCTCAGCAACACCACCATAATCCGCTCAATCTATAGTGGTCTGTCTGCAATCGCATTTTCTGAACCAGATCGCATCGTAGAGAAACTCGATGGCATTGAGTTCGTCCTAGACGATGTGCGAAACCGAACCTTCACAAGTCATATTGCGGATGAACTTTCGAAAATAGATGTGGCGGTCGCTGAGGCAAGACCCGAAGCTGAATATGCAACCGATGCCGTGGCCCGAGCGAAGGAAAGCCTTGAAAGACTCCTCGCATTTGTGAAGACCTTCTCGCAAGATGAATTTCCCACAATCTATTGTGAGCGGGAGTGGCGCTCTCTTCAGTCATTTTGCTTTACCATGGACGATATCGCTATGATCGTGGTTCCCCGGGAGATCGATTCCAAACGCTATTTCGATGAATTTGTTAAAGAGGTAGCTCCCAAGCTGTCGGTCCCTCACACGATCCCAGTCGTTCCTTGGGAGGATCTGGTAGAGCACTGATGATTAAACATAATTCTCAGATGTCTCAGCCGTACGGAAGCCACTTCCTTATGGAATCCCGTGAAGACGCCACGAACCCCGACCTGACCGCCTTGGAGCGGCTGGCGCTGGTGCGGGAACGGGCGGCACGGATACGGGAAATCCGAGGGGAACTGGAGACCACCCACGCCGTGTTACGCAACTGATGTCGCCGCCACTGCGGGGATAGCGGCGGCATTCTGGTTATAGGCACGCCGCTCAGCCAGGCACTGGGCCCTCAGGGCGGCGCGTTCAGCCAAGACAGTCGTGTGAATCCCTGCATGCCGCTGACTCGGAGTCACGTACCCCAGGCTCCGATGGTGATGCCCATCGTTATACCACCGGAAGAACTCCGCGCACCACGCTCGGGCCTCCTCCAGGCTGGCGAACCGGCCGGGGTAGTGGAGCCGGCCCTTCAGGGTCGAGAAGAACGCTTCGATCTCGGGGTTATCATTCGGGGTCCGCGGCCGGGCGTAGAGGGCCTCGACCCCGGTCCGGGCGAAGAACCGCCGGGTGAGCCGCGACCGCATCTGCGTCCCCCGATCAGAGAGGGAGCGGGGGTAGACGTGCGTCGGCAGCTCCAAGAGGCCTTCCTTCTGGAGGCCCTGATCCCACAGTGTGAGGACCTCGCGGGATTCCAGCGTCTCCGCGAGGTGCCAGGCGATCACCTTTCGGCTCACCCAATCCAAGAGCACGTAGAGGTACAGGAACACCCAGGGCTGCCTTGTCCGGAGGTGGGTGATATCCCAACACCAGAGGCTGTTCGGCTGCTGGGCGAAGCGGATGTCGGGTTTGGCCCCCACCGGCTCCCCTCGGCGACGTCCCCGGGCGGTCGAGGCCCCATGGGCCTGCAGGTAGCGCCACACCGCCACGTGGGAGATGGCCCGCCCCGCGTGCTCCAGGAGCCAGAACGCCAGCATCCGACACGAGCCATCGGCCAACTCCCGCCGGGCCACCACCGCCACGAGGAGGCCCTGCTCCTCGGGCAGGAGTGCGTTCCAGGGCCGGGGATTCCCCCGGCGACGTTGGGACGGCACCGGCCCGCACTGCCAGCGTTGGAGGGTTCGGGCGCTGAGGCCCAGGGCCCGGGCCGCTTGCTCCTGACTCAGGCCGCTCTGCTGGGCTTCTCTCACGGCCATCAGGCTCGCCTCGCGCGCTTCCGAGGCAAGGGGGGCTCGTCCGCGCCGCTCGGCGAGCCCCAGCGCTCGTTTTTTTTGAGCAGGGTGTACTCCACGGTGAGCTCGGCCAAGGCCCGCTCCTTCTCCCGGAGTTCTCGGCAGATCCGAGCGTACTCCTCCGGGGTCTCTGGCGTGGCGTGGTTCCGATGGCCGGCCCGAACCTTGAGCCCGGCAATCGCCGAGCTCTCCACGGCCTCCTCAATGGCCCGGAGGTCTTCTAAGGTGAGTCCGTACCGCCGGAGGATCTCCCCGACAGGCGCGTCCGGATTCCGAGTCTCCAGGAAGATCCGGAACTTCCGTTCGGCGGTTAACCGCTGCCACTGCTTCCCTTCGGCCATGCTCCACCTCCTCGGAGTTGGCCGCTATCATAACCGCAAATACGGCGACATGCTGTTGTGTAACACAACGCCCAGCAGATGGAGACATTGCATCGATGCTGAAGAGAGGAGAGCCAGCCCATGGTAAGAATTGGAGAGGACTTCGATTCGTGGCAGAGGCGGCGATTGCTGACGCTGGCTGCGGAACTTCCTCTCAAGTCCGCCCGCAATCTCTCGACTGAAGCTCTGAGGAAGAAGATTGATCGGAAACTCTCTTGGAAGGGGAAACGGAAACCCCCGTGTTATGGTGAACTGTTCGATCCTGACTATTGTGAATATCCTCGCAGTAGGTACTACCCATGCAGGTTCTGCGATGCGAACGCCGAGTGCGAGAAGAGGTTTGCGCAAAGGATGGAGGGGGGGTTGGCTAGACGCTGGAAGGGGGTTGAAGAAGAGCATTACAGGTACCGTGGGAAGAGGGTGAAGCGAGATCTGACGCTAGCCAGCTGGTTAAAACGGCTCTACAGGCACCGCTGCCAGATTTGTGGATTCTCTATTGAAGATCAGGACGGGAACCCCCTGATCCATGCTCATCACATTAAGCCCCTTCATAAGGTGGGCAGAAAGGGGGATGTCGCCAGGAACATGCTGGTCCTCTGCCCAAATCATCATTTGCAGCTTGACCTGAGTCAACCCGTCAGAGCCCTTTGGTCCAAACGGGCGATCAAGTGCAAGGGCAAGGTCATAAAGCTCAAGACGCTAGACCGGCGTCACTTGCTGGCACGAGCACCATCCCGATGATCACTCGGAGATCTTCGGGGATCCGACGGCGCTTCGTCCTCTGCAAGGACGGATCGAGAAGGCGGGATTTGCGGCGAAGGGATCGAATCGCGGAACAGCCGGTATGTGCGGACGGGCGATTTCGCGGTTATGTTGAAGGTGCCAGACTAGAGAGCCATGGTGAAGCGGACAGACGTTCTGGGGAGAATAAGCCGCCCCGAGGGAAGGCGGGGGAAGGCACGATATTTTCTTTCAGCATTGAGGAAGCTCTCGCCGAGTAGGACCATGACATAATGTGCGGACGCTTCAGCCTCGGGACACCGGCCTCGGTCCTGGCGGCGCAGTTTGACTTGTTCGAGGCACCGCCCTGGACCCCCCGTTACAACATCGCCCCCACACAGGAGGTGCTGGTCGTGGTGCAAGACCCGGCGACTGCCAGCCGGCAGGCCCGGCGGTACCGCTGGGGCCTCATCCCCTCCTGGGCGAAGGACCCGGCCATCGGCAACCAGTTGATCAACGCCCAGGCTGAGACCGCCGCGACCAAGCCCGCCTTCCGGGTGGCGTTCCGCAAGCGCCGGTGCCTGATCCTGGCAGACGGCTTCTTCGAGTGGAAGCAAGAGAACCGGCACAAGCAGCCGTTCCACATCCGCATGCGGGATGGGCGACCCTTCGCGTTTGCCGGACTGTGGGAACACTGGGAGGGCCCCGAGGCCAAGGTAATCAACTCCTGCACGATCCTCACGGCCACCCCCAACGACCTGCTTCGTCCCCTGCACCATCGGATGGCGGTGATTCTGCCTTCGAGCGCGTACGACCGGTGGCTTGATCCGAGCCTCCAGGAGCCGGAAGTGCTCCAGCCGCTCCTGCACCCGTATCCTTCGGATGACATGACGGCCTACCCCGTCAGCATGCGGGTGAATAACCCGGCGAACGATAGCCCTGAGTGCGGGGCACCTCTGCGGTAGCCGCGAGGTAGATTCCCATCGCCACGAAAACGGCGTAGACTGGAAATGAGCAGTCTGCCCACGGCTGGGCTAGCCGAAACCCGCTTCGCGAGGGGATACTGTTAGCGCCCCTTTGGGGGCTCCCTGCGGGAGGAGCTGTGCCGGACACTCTTGCGGATCGGTTGGCAGGACTCGAGCTTCGCCCTGACTTCTGGCGGGCGTTTGCGCTCGGCTTACTTCGCCGCGCAGAACGAAGGGAGCCGGGGGCTTCAGTAGTGCTGGCGAGAATTCTTCGAGGGATACTATATTCCCATGGCCAGGTGCTGGGATCACAGGGCGAAATCGTCTTCGTTTATCCGAGGAAGAAATGGGAAGGTGCCTTTCTGGAGGCGTACCTCCAGGATTTGGTTGACCTGGAACGTGAATTATCGAGTTTGAAGATCGACCGCAGGAAGATTCAGTATGATTTTGAGCCCTTCGAGTTTTCACTGCTTTACGATGTGTACCATAAGCTTCGGATTCTCATAATGGCCATGAAGCAGGTGACAAAGCGCAGTGGTTACCGCAAGGCTGCCAGCAATCTGTGGAACGTCTTTGGTCGGTTCGGACGTGACATCGAGAAGTTTCGTTCGCTCAACGCCTGCTTGACGTATGTCGGAAAGGACCCACGCAGGTTCTGGGAGGCGACACTACTGATGGGGTTCTTCTGCTTTCTCCGCGAGGAGGTGCCCATGCCTCCCAAAGAGAAACTGGAAGACATGATCTATGCCTGTATGGCCGAAGCCCCCGGCACCGCTGCTCTCTCTATACTGGGGCAAGTCTTAACGAGGAAGGACTGGAGGGGTAGGAGTCGGTCGATTTCTGCCGAGAAGATCAGACAGTACGTTTCCAGATCACCGGGGCTGAGCAAGGAAGATCTCAACGGGGTGGAGAAAGAGTTCAGGAAGGGAATCCGCGAGTGGAACGAGAAAGAAATGGCCGAATTATTCGCGGAGTAGTCCTCCCCCCGCAGGTTCTTACCGCATTCTGCCCGATTGCGGTAACAACGCCTGTTACCGCTAGCCCCCCGATTGGCGTTATCGACTTCTGTCATTCGCTGCCCCATATTCCGCCTGTGAGCGTCCAAGGCCGTTTGCGAGGAACGGCGGCCGAGGCCCACGGGAGCGGATGGGATGCAGAAGCACCGAGAATTCACCACGTGCGACCTCAATCTTGCGGCCTCCCTGCTCGCTCTTGACTCCCTCCGCTGTCATCTAGACGGTCCCCCTAGGCATCGTGGGTTTGCCTCCGCCAACGTCGCCGAGCAGGACATCGCCGCCTTCTACGCTGGCGCGAGGGTGGACGCCCGCAGGCTACTAGGCGCTCTGCGCGACCTCAAGGGCTCGTTCGCCCAGTGGGGGCGACTATGAGCCAGTCCCATCGGTCTAAGCTCCAGCATCCCCCGGAGGCCCCGCACAACGGAACGGCTGGGGCATCCGGGTTGGGGTGCCGCGCTTCAGGACGGGACAGCTCCCGCAAACCGGAACGGTGGCGGCGAATGAGCCCGACGAGCGAAGAGCCAGAGGGAGGGAGGGGTCTTGCCACGAGCCCCCGGAGTGATACCGCCCGGGATGTCTGGCTCGGCATTCTCGCCCAAGTCATCGTTGAGGAGGTAGTGCATGGGCAGGATTCGCAGACACCGAGCTGAACTGGCGGAGGCGCAAATGGTATTAGCGCTGCCGGGCGTCGCCTTGTCTACCCAGCGGGATGCGCCCGTACAGGTGCCCTCCCCTGTTCCCTCGGGCGATTCTCCGGTCGAGCCAGAGCGCCAGGAGAGAAAGATTCCGGTCCCGGCCAGCACCGCACCCACGGACGATGCCCCTACGGACGCCGGTGCCCACGATCGCACCCCTGCGCCCTCAGACGCGGGAGGTGAACTGGCGGTGCGCAACTCCACCTGCATCCTACCCATCCCATCAGTGCGACGTGGTACCTCCGACCGTGTCTCGGCCCCTCCTGAAGACGTGGAGGGGCAGAATGTATGCATCCTGGAGACGATAGGTTCCTATCCTCCGCAGGATGCATGTCATGTTACCAGGGTGGAGTTGGGCGTTCCGATTACCCAACTCGTCGAATTGTATGAGGTCCTTCGCCCCTTCGTCTGCAATGAACAGGGACAGCCCGGAGCCCCAGTAGATGGAGAATGCGGGGGGGGCGAGGGCACCGGGAGGTCCAAGTAATGGACCCGTACAGGGATCGGGCACGGCAAACTCCACCTGGAACTCGGATGAGTTGGACCTGCTGCTCGCCCGGTTGCTCCTGCAATGGGTCCTTGTCGAGCGGGAGGAGTAGGCTGTGAGCCCAAGCCCCAACCGCCCCCCACAAGTGACTGATTGGCACCTTGCAGGCGAGGCTGTTGTGTACGTGCGTCAATCGTCGATGCAGCAGGTTCGAGAGTCCAAAGGCAGCGCGATCTTCCAAACGTCGCAGGTCGAACTCCTGAAGGCGCTGGGATTCCCGGAGAGCCGCATCCGGGTCATCGACGAGGACCAGGGCGAATCCGGGACTTCCACCACACGCCGGACCGGATGGCAGAAGGTGGTGGAGGGCATTACGGGTGGGGTGATCCGCGTCGTGGCTGTGAGCGAAATCTCCCGGCTCGGTCGCGACGCGCTAGAGCTGGTGAAATTCTTATGGCTCTGCGAGTGGAAGCGGGTGCTCATCTTGGAGAATGGCATCCCGCGGGACTTGCGCGAAATCGGGGATTGGACGCTTGTCCAGATTCAGGCCGTCCTAGCGGAGCAGGAGAATCGGCGCAAGAGCCAACGCAGCCAGACTGGGAGAACGGCGAAGGCCCTCACGGGAATCCCGACCTTCCGCTTGCCCGGTGGCTTTGACCGTGCCCCCGACGGGTCGGCGATCAAGACGGCGAACCCTGCCGTGCGGGAGATCTTGGAGCGGGTGTGGCGGGAGGCCCTCCAGGGTTGGAGTGCGGGGCGCATTGTGAGGGGGCTGCGGAAGGATGGGTTACGGCTGCCCGCAAAAGACCCGAAGGGAGGGCTCGTGTGGGTGCCGTCCACCTGCTCCGCGATCTTCCGGATTCTCCACAATCCTCTCTACGGGGGCTTCGTGGTCCTTTGGCGGCGTCACACGGAACGGGGACCGGAGGGAAAGCGGCTGCGCCGGACGACCCGTCAAGAGCAGCGGTGGCTCCCGGGGAAGGTTGAGGCATACGTGTCGGGGGAGGAGTTCGAGCGGGTTCAGGCCCTGTTGGCTGCCCGGCGCTGGTTCAACGCCGTTCCACTGGGAGAGGGGGCGGCCCTCGTCGCCGGTCTGGTTTACTGTGGGCGCCATGGACGGCGCTTCCAGGTAGCATACACGTCGGTGATGAAGGAGCCCTCCGGCCATCGCCAGCGGCATGCTTATTATTTTTGTCGTGGCTCCTTGCCGAATCGAGACCCTGGTCCATCCTGTATGAGGATAACTGGCTGGATGCTTGACAGGGCGGTTGAGGAGATTGTCCTCAGTGAGCTTCGATGCCCCTCACGCACCAAGCTGCGTCGCGCGATCAAGGAGGAGAATGCGCGCCGTCAGGCGACCGGACGCCTCCTCCTTGCGGAAGTCCAACGGGCCCAAGCGGAGGTGGCGGAGGCTCGGGCTCACTTGGAGGAAAGCCGCCAACGCGGCAGGAATCCGAACGTGACCCAGATGTACGAAGACGAGTTGGAGAAGGCCATCTGCCTCGCCCGAGAGGCCGAGCGACGAAAAGCGACCACGCCGACGCCGACGCTCATCGATGAGTCCCCCGCTTTCCTGTCGAAGATGGCGGCCGTCTTTGCCGAGTTCCCTCAGCTTTGGCACTCAGGACGGCTTGGTCCGCGGGAACGCAAGGCCGTGGTGCGCCTCGTCGTGCGCCGGATCGACATCCCAGAGAAGGGAGAGGCGATCCGAGCGCAGGTGACTCTGCACACAGGCGCGGTGCTGGAGCGCGTCTTGTTCAGGCCCTTGGGGCGACGCCGCCTGATAGAGACCCTGGATGCGGAGGGATTCGATCCCGAGGAGATCGCCGCCGAGTTACGACGGCGCGGCATCTTAAACAACCACGGGCGGCCCTTCACCGAAGCCGCCGTCAGGAGCGTGTTGCAGCTACAGGGGGGTCCTTATGTAGACCACACTCGGCGGCGAGCCGCCAGCCGCGAGGCACTCCGGGCGCTCTGGAACGCGGGGCTCCTCCCGACCGAGATTGCCGAGCGGATGAACGCCCAAGGATTTCAAACCGGAGGCGGGAAGCCCTGGACGCCGAGGGCTGTGCTGTTCGTAGCACATCGCCTGGGGCTACTGCCCAGACGCCAAATCCATCGAGAGGCGCTCCGGATTCCTCTCACTGAACTGGTCGCGGCAGGGGGGACCGATCAATCGATTGCCGAGGAACTCGTTGCCCGTGGTCTGCCGACGTACTCCAGAGTGCCGTGGACCGCCTCCGGAGTGCAAAAGGTTCGGCACGCCTTGGGGATAAGGCGCGATCCTGGTCCCCGACCACTGGGCGAGCGCCCTCCGCGCCCGGCGGCGACATCGGGATGATCGGAAGGTCGATGAACTCATGCAGGTGACCTCGGACGTGCTGAACACAGCTTCGCAATTTGTAGAGGCAACCCCGTGACCGGTGGGAATCGCTGCGCCATCTATGCGAGGTACAGCTCCCGCGAGCAGGACGGGACCTCCACGATTGAGTCCCAAGCTCGCGAGTGTCGGGCGTATGCTCGCCAGCATGGCCTCCTCATCGTCGAGGACGCGCTGTTCGTGGACCGCGCCAAGGAGGGGACCACCACTGAGCAGCGGGACGCCTTCCAGGCCATGCTCGCCGCCGCCCAGCGATCCCCCCGCCCGTTCGACATCATCCTCGTCTGGAAGTTCTCCCGCTTCGCCCGGAACCGGGAGGACAGCGCGATCCACAAGAGCCTGCTTCGGCGGCATGGGGTGGAGGTCCTCTCGGTCAGCGAGCCGGTGGACCGCGACTCGGCCATGGGGGTCCTGATCGAGGGGATCATCGAGATCCAGGACCAATTCTACAGCGCCCGCCTCGGCGAGGAGGTGCGACGCGGACAGCGCGAGGCCACGCTGGAGGGCTTCTCCACGGGCGGGCGCGCTCCTTACGGGTATCGGCGCGTCGAAGTGCCCGACCCTCGGGGCCGGACGGATCGGACCGGGCGGCCCATCCGGCGGGTGACCTTGGATATTGAACCAGGCGAGGCGGCCATCGTTCGGCGGCTCTTCGAGATGTACGCCGCCGGGATGGGGTATATCCGCATCGTCAAGCGGCTCAACGCCGAGGGCGTCCCTGGTCCCTGGGGCGGGACGTGGGCGGGGTCGGCCATCCGGGAGATGACCCTCAACGAGGCCTATCGGGGTGCCCGCGTGTACGGGCGGATCAAGAAGATCAAGACGGCGCATGGGACCCGCTCCAAGCGCCCCCGGCCCGAGGAGGCCCGGACGATCAAAGAGGGCGCGCACCCCGCGATCATCGACCCCGCCCTGTGGGAGCGAGTCAAGACCCGACGCGAGGCCGTGGCCAAAGCGTACGCAGGGAACGCATCCCATTTCGCGGCCACCAAGAGCGTCCAGACGCAATTTCTCCTGACCGGGCTCCTCCAGTGCGGCGTCTGCGGGGGAAACTTCGCCGCACGGGTGGCGCACACGCGACGGGGCGGCGGCCGGTATTATTACTACGGGTGCGCGTTTCGTGCCCGCCGGGGCACCTCGGTCTGTCAGAATTCTACCCTGCTCCCGCAGGCAGCCATCGAGCGGGACGTCCTAGAGATTCTCCAGCAGGCGGTCCTCACCCCGGCCACGCTGGACCGCTTGCTCACCGAAGTGAACGCCCGGCTGCGTGCGCAGGCCACGGTGTCTCGCCCTCGGATCAAGGAGCTTCGGAAGGCTCTGACTCTGGCAGACCGGGAGATCGCCAACTACACCCGGGCCATTGCCAAGGGGGATTTCTCGTCGCTGGAACAGGCGCTGGCGGCTGCCGAACAGCGCCGGACGACCCTCCAGGCCGAGCTAGCCCAATTGGACGGGAACCAGCAGCCAGCAGTGGTCCAGCTTACTCCCGCCGCACTCGAACGGCACCTTCAAGGGATCACCGAGAAACTGCGCAGTGGGGTGAACGGGAAGGTGCGGGAGGCGATCCAGCAGTCGGTGGCCCGGATTCTGGTGGGCGTAGACGGAACCGTCACGCTGGAAACGAAGCCGGATGGACTGCTTGGGGTGAAGGCAACTCATGTCCGATTGGACGGCGAGGAGGAGGGAGGACTAATTCAGCGGTCCTTCCATTCGTCAAGCGACAGGCAATGGAGAGTGACCACGGCCTGCATGTAACGCCCCATCTCAGCGGCCGGGCTGCCTCGCTTGACTACATACCGCAGAAAGCCGTTATGCCGGCCCGGTCTGCTGCAGCGCCTTGTTCAGCAGGATTCGCACTGGATTCAGATTGACCGCGAATCCTTGCTGAACTCGCCGCAGATGTTCAGCGTCAGAGTGAACGAAACACAGAACCGCCGCCCCAAAGTCGTAGGCCAGGGCTGGCCGCGGCATGAAGCGACCAACCAGATCGTGGTATGAAAGGCTTCCCGCGTTCTTGTGATGGTAGACCGCAACTACACTCGCCTTGGCGGCCTTGACCAAGCCGTTGACCTCATCGATCGTGATGAACAGGTTGCTTTTCAGCGAATCGTGAACGCCTTTGTCCGGATCAAGGATCACCGCGCGAGGTTTCTCTGGTTCCCACTGCGACAGCTCGACTCTCAGTGCGCTGAGGTGCTTTTCCCGCTGGTTACCTCTGAACCGCAGCGCGGGATTGAACAGCTTGTCCTGCTCTTGTAGTCCGAGGCAAGCCCGATACACGGCTTCGGAAAAGTCTGCTTCAGAAGGCAAGGGACAAATCATCAGGCGAAAGCCGGCACGTCGAAGCAGCACCGCCGCCGCTCGCTTCGACATGTCAAAGCTGTCTCCGATGAAGCGGTCACGCATCGGATACTCCGCGCTGCCGAACGTCTGCGGTGACCGGCGGGTGAACGTGGCACGCAATTTGGCGGCCTCCTATCCCATGCGCGAGCAAATTACGTGACACGTTCAACCCGTACGGTCGAGCGCATCGTTGGCATCCTCATTTGATCCACGCCAAAAATTCATCCTTCGAGAATGTGCCATCACGCGCACCTATACCTCTATCCGCGAGAAATGCAGCAAGCATGTCACCATCCATCGCAAGTACACCTGATGACTTGAGTAATGTCCACGCATTACGAGAAATGAATCCGGCGGTGATAAGAATCAAGAAGACGGGATCGACTAAACGCAGGTCTAGTTGGTCGAGACCAGAAGTGCGGCTGCCGAAAGACTTTGCTCGCGCAAGCTCAAGTGATCCAACTAGCTCACGGATTTCAGCCGTGCCGCTTTGAATCTCGAGATAGTGTTTTGCCTGCCCGACGATCCAGAGAGATAACCTGAATCCGGCGTGATCGAGCCACACCCTTGGTGCGCGAAGCCACATGAAAGCTGATCAGAATGGGCATGGGGGCGCTTGCATCCAAACCTCACTTTTAGTATGGTTTGGATGTAATGGCCCGCGGCCCCCGAAATTTGCCGGTCTCGTTCTCGGCGGCGAGTCTCACCCACTTTGGCGGCCTCGTTCTGCTCCACCAGTTCGTGCAGCGGTTGGGCCTCCGGTCCCACTTGGCGCAGGCGGTGCGCTTCCCACAGCGGAACAACCGGTACAGCAGCACCGAGGCCATCCTCGCCTTGGTGTACCCGATCATCCTCGGACTCGGGCGGATCGAGACGACGCAGCTCCTGCGCCGCAACGGCGTGTTCCAGTACCTCACGGGCCTGCCGGCTTACCCGGACCCTCAGACGCTGCGCCGCTTCCTGGGCCGCTTCGCCGAGGCGGGGGTCACGGACTTTCTCGCGCTGCACGATCGGTTGCGCCAGCAGTTGGTAGGGTATCCGGAGACGCCCTCCACGGTGATCTTCGACTTCGATTCGACGGTGCTCACCGTGTACGGGCACCAGGACCAGGCGGTGTTGGGTTTCAACCCCAAGAAGCGCGGGCGGCCCGAGCTATCTTCCCCTGCTCTGTCTGGAGGGCCAGACCGGGGACTGCTGGGCGGCCGAGTACCACCCCGGGAATACCCACGTGGCCACGGTCACCATCCCACTCTGGGAAGCCGCGCGTGCAAAGGTGCCACGGACGGTGCGCACGGTGCGCGTGCGCGGGGACAGCGCCTTCTACGCGCGCGAGATCGTGGAGGCGCTGGAGGCGCGCCGGGCCGGGTACACGATCGTGGCCCGAATGACCCGCCCGCTCCAGCAGCGCGTGGCGGCTGCCCGGTACCAGCCGGTGGGCGGCGGGGTGAGCCTCGCTGAGTTCGCGTACCAGCCGCAGGGCTGGCCCGGGCCGCGGCGGTTCGTCGCGGTGCGTCGGCCCGTGCCCGAGGAACCCTCGTGGCAGCTGTCCCTGTTCCGGATGGGGGCGTACGTCTACCGCGTGATCGTCACCAACCTCGACCTGACGCCCCTGCACATCTGGCGGTTCTACAACGCACGAGCCGAGGCCGAACTGGTCATCCGGGAGATGAAGGAGGCCTACACCTTGGGGAAGATCCCCACGGGCGACTGGGCGGCCAACCGCGCCTACTTCCAGCTCGTGGTCTTCGCCTACAATCTGCTGAACTGGTTCCGTCGGTTCTGTCTCCCTGAGCCCTGGCAGCGGCTCACACTGCCGACGATCCGCCAACGGCTCTTGGTCATCCCTGGCGAGCTGGTTCGCCCGCAGGGCAGGCCGGTGCTGAAGCTGCCGCAGAGTTTCCCTTATCAGGAGGAGTTCTTCGCAACACAGACACAGATCGAGCATCTGAGATTCCAGTAATGCAGCTTTTTCACGCCGGATTCAGGTTAACTGTTGTTGAATTGTTGGATAGAGATCTTTTGGGTAGAACATGCTACGCGCATCGACTTGTCCATAGAAATCAATTCCTTCGTCGCCAGTGCGACGCGTAGTCCGGGGAGACGGCACGCCAAGCAGAGTAAGAGTTTTGGCGCAGAGTCTCTCGAAGGCATCCGGGTCAAGGGACATGATGGCATCAAGGTATGTCTGTAGTGAGCCACGTCTTCGTTTGAACTGCCTAATGTCTTCCGTGTCTGTCGGTTCAATAAAGCAACTGCCCTGAATATGATCCGAGGCTGACGAATTGAAGCACAGTCGAGCTGGCCTACCCACTTCGGCATACTCATTCAGTTTAATTCGCAAGTACTGCAACAGGCGAGGCTCCCACTCAGATGCCATGTCCAGAGCTTGGTCGATTGTCTGTGCCCAGCCAAGCGCATGTATGACAGATGCGGCGGCCGATGCTATCCGCTGCGGTGAAGCGGTCATGGAGAATTCCATCAACCACGTCTTTACCACATTGCTGGGCTGTGGATGACTTGCCGACACTATCAGCCTCAGCGCGGTATGAGTTGTTCAAAGTCGCGGATTCTCTCCAGCGATTTCTCAGACAATCGACAAAGTAACGCGATATCTTCAGGCGTGAGCCGCTTCAGCTCGGATACGCCCATTGACTCAAGCGCCGATATAGCGGCTGCCACTTCGCTGGCCCATGCTCTGGCGAGTTGATCTTGATTTGCGATTGCCAGTGCGTCGTCGAAGGTTTTTGCTGGATCAAGTAGCACTCGCCGCCCTTCGGCTTTGGGTAGAATGTCGGCCAGCTTTCTGACCTGGTCGCGCGATAACAGTTTCGGATCGCGTTGTTGTTCAGGGTCTTCGTCCGCCGATGGACAGAGAAGCTGATAAAACTGAACCAATTCGGCATCCTTTTTGAAGCGCCAGTCCTCGTCGTCCCAGCCGAGCCACTCTCGTACAGATGGCAACGAGACAGCTTCGTGAAACAGAGGGTACAGTTCTGGACTTGCGTGCTCGCCGAACTCCTCGTTGTCTTTCATTTGTTGAAGGGCCTTGAAGGCTCGATAGCGTCTGTTGACCTCATGAACGGTCATGCCTAGGGCGTCTGCAACATCCTGAGATGACCTATCGAATTCATCTCGCATGGATGTGACAAGCTTCGCACGTTGGTAGCCCCCCCAATTGTTAATGCCCGAGACGTGGCGAATGCCCATCAAGCATGCGCGGAAGAACAGGTCTGGCGCGGCTTCCTCAACCACAACACATGGAAGTCCAGCGATAGAGGCGGCAGTGGCCTCGCTGATGACAACGCCCGCTTCAACATCTTCGAGTATCCATTTTACGGCAGCGAGCCTCCGGTTACCTTCAATGACGAGGAACTTCGCATGTTGATTCTCGTAAGGGCGGACAATAATGCGCTCAATTGGGATATAGCCGTTTGAAAGAATTGACTTCTTCAATGCGGCGACGTCGTCTTTGAGCTTGCTAAGTGTCCGCTTTTGGACCGTATCTTCATGAAACCGATTCGAGGCGGCCTGTACGAATCCCTTGAGGTCATGAAACCGCAAGTTGTTTGGGTCAAGCAGGAGTTCCTGCGGGCGAATATTGTCTTCTCTCATTGCTATAGGCATTGCTTCCTCCTTTTGCAGATCGTTTGATGCCAACGCGCAGGCTGAGCGGCCGGCGTCGAGCCGGCCCGCTCAAGCGTGTTGTTAGACGGCAAATCCCGACTACCGGTTCTTGGAAATGAGGTACAGCACAATGCCCGCGAGAACAATAAATCCAAGCCCAAGCGCTATTCCATGACTCTTCACGAAGTTCAGAACAGGTTCGTTTGACGCGACCGATAGCAGCATACCGATCCCGCCGACCAGGAGGGAACCAGCTCCGATCAGCCATCGGTTTTGCAGGCTCCCTGCCTCCTCTCGAAGAACAGTACGAATTGTCTCAGTAACCTCTCCCTGGCGCGTCCGGATCTGGTTGAACTCGTTCGTTAGCTTCGCGATGGCGTCGTGGATGTCGGAGTATTCCTGGGATACCGCCTTGAACTGCTGATCAATCAACTTGAGACGCTGTCCGAGAATATGCCAGGGATAGCCAGATCTGATGAGGTTATCCAAGAGATCTTCTGGGCCGCCCTTGAGGTGAGGATCCTCCCACTCGACGTCCTTCATACCGACCGGAGGGCCGAGCCGACGAGAGCGAACGTACCCTACCTGATTCTGGTAGTCGCCGGCGTACAACTGCGCCGGCGTCTCTCCTTTTTCCAGTTTGAATATCGTCAGTCGAAAGATCCGTTCCTGGAAAACGAATCGGCGCTCATCACTTGATGTGTTCGTTAGCGTCCAGTTCAAAGTGCCATGATAGCCCGCATCCACCTGCGTGGTAGGCGCCACGATCCCCTCTCGTGAGAGGTCGGTCGTCGGGCTGACTATGCCATGGAGGTCGCGGTCAGGGTATAGCTTGTGGACGGTCTCTCGTCGGAAATCGATCGTCTCGAACGCCGTTACTCCAACCGAGTGGCCAGGTGGGACGCGGATCCCCATTTTCTGAGTACCAAGCTTGAAGCTCTTGCCCGTGTTGATGAACTCGCCTTCAGCCCCCAAGCGTAGGACGTAGGAGTTTGGTCGGATGCATTCCACGTCTCCATCGAGGATGACGGTACCGATCAGCTTACGGAGTTCAGCGTCACTCAGCAGTGTAGCCATGGAGTTGTCGATCCTATGTGGTCATGCCGTCTAACTGCGCTTATATGGTTTCTCAATACGGACCTATCTCTGGCAGACCGTCCGTATAAGGACCCAAGGCCGTGAGCAGGAGTCAGCCCAGCGTTCCAAAGCAGTTACGGAAGCATGACCAATCCGCTCGGGATTATATACGGAATCCGCGTAGCATCCCCTGCCGGTTGTCGCGGTCATAAGGCGCCCACGGGACGGCGAACACCCCTCCTGCCTCGGATCAAGACGCGCGTGGGGCACCTCCTCATCTTGAGGTATGGATGAGCACGACAGTCCTGGGTGGACCGGGCCTCGTGTCCGTTGTCGGGCAGATGCAGTGCGAAGAAATCCCAGGGACTGTAGGAAGTGGTCGGCGCGACCAAAGAGAGGCGCTGGGGGAGCGGACGGGTGAGGAGGGGTGGGCGCGTCAAGCGGCTCGCCCGACCCAGGTCCGGAGCGCGATCCCTGGTCGATCCCATCGGGCCTCCTCCGTCGGTCGTCACGAGGAGGGGCAACGGACCGGAGGGTACTCCTGCCCCCCCGGCCTGTCAAGTTCGACGGCTCCGTGGCGGCCATCGGATGAAGGATTCTGCCAAGGACGTCACGCTGGGGGTTCTTGCGCCCCCCGGGGGGTAGCGTGTGCTCACCGTGGCAGTGGCTGCCACGGGTTGCCCCGCCGAATCCACCCGACCTGGCTTGGGTCTGCCTGGCCGGCGGGCGTGTCGTCGGCGATGACGGCGGGATGGACCAAGGGCAATCGTGGCTCCTTGGACCGTTGGGCCGAAAGGCGGACTATTGCATCCTTGGCGCGCCGGGGGGGCGGACCCAGAATAGGCCGAATCGATGCCGTCCATAACGGAAGGCGCTGGCGAAGTAGAGCCGGAGGGACGACTTGGGCCGGAGGGGTGTTTTGCACAATTGCCTATGGATTTAGCTCCTAATATCCGCTATCCTCTGACCAGCACTGGGAGGGGCCATGGCCAGAGGGTATGCGGAACGCAGCCTGATCGAGTTCCAGCGGACGTTCGCCTCCGAGGAAGCCTGTGCGGAGCACTTGGCACGGCACCGGTGGCCCGAGGGGTTCGTTTGCCCGCAGTGTGGGCACCGGACCGGGTGGTACCTCCCGAGACGGCACCTGTTCGACTGTCGGCGTTGCCGACACCAGACCAGCCTGACGGCGGGGACGGTTTTCCACAAGACCCGGACCCCCTTGGTCAAGTGGTACTGGCTGATCTACCACATGGCGATGGACAAGGTGGGGGTGTCGGTCGCTCAACTCCAGCGCGCGCTGGAGATCCCCGACTACAAGACCGCCTGGCTCATGGCGCACAAGGTCCGGAAGGCCATGGCGGACCGGGATGCCGGGTATCGGCTGGTTGGCCTCGTGGAGCTGGATGAAGCCTTCTTCGGTCCCCCGGGCAAGACGCACGGCCGCGGCTCCGAGGCCAAGACCACCGTCTTGTGCGCGGTATCGCTGTACCGGGATCAGGCCGGGCGGGAACGCCCCGGGTTCGCGCACCTGACCCTCGTGGCAGATGCCTCCACCCCGAGCATCGTGGGGGTCTTGGAGCGGCTGGGGTTGCGGGCCCGCGACGGCCGAGGGGCGTCGGCTGTTGGCCGCGATCCGCACCGACGGCTGGCGAGCCTATGGGAGCGCCGCCAAGGCCAAAGGGCTTCAGCATTGTCGCGTCGTCCTCCGGCATGCCGCCGACGCCGGCAGGCTCTTGCCATGGGTACATCGGGTCATCTCCAACGCGAAGGCGGTCATCCGGGGGGCACACCGCGGGGTGTCCTCCCAACACCTCCAGAGCTATCTCGGCGAAATCTGCTACCGCTTCAACCGACGCTTCTGGGAGAAGGAGCTGTTCGACCGCCTCATCCGAGCCTGTGTCTCAACCGGGACTATCACCTATGACGAACTCACCCATGACAGCGGACCAGCTAGCAAGATTAGGAGCTAAATCCATAGGCAATTGCACAACGGAATTATACCTTTGCCAAACGAAAGGTTAGGGATATGCTCGTCCATTTTTTAAGGGGCCTTATGTGGTTTCTCTTTCCATGCCGTGCGAAGCTCGTTTACGTGTCCTCGGAGCGCCTTGCTGGTGCCAGTGAATCGTCGGCCACAGGCGGTCTCAACATAAGCCCTTCGGACTCCGGCAAAATCTGGGTGTTGAAATGTGACCAATCCTACGCGCGCTGTAAGATCTGTCCGAGGCTCCATGCGTTGCGGCAAGAAGCCGCCTCCGAGGAAACCTTCCAGGATGGGCATATGCGCACCCTTCCTGCGCAAGGTGAAGCCAATGTGATTGATGGTGACCGGCATATAGCTTGTGTTGACAATCCGGATGCCCATCTGGCGACCATGCTGGGACAAGAGCCAAATCGGGGTGACCCGAATTCTCACCCTGTCTCGACTAATAGCGTGGCAGGTGTTGATGACGCCGAGCACTGCGCCAAGGAAGCCAAAAACTAAGCCAGCGGCGGCGACGAGTGTGATTAGTTGCATGTTGACTTACCTCGGAGGCCGTTTCTTCTGGGCCTTCTGCTCAGCCGCGAAGACTTTCGCGGCGTCCACCCGCATAAAGGCTCCAAGCGCCTCCTCGGGCGTAAGCGGATGGAGGGAAAGCGGCTTGAGGCGGTCGGACTTCGGCTTTGGTCGGGGCCGTTGAATGTTACTCATTGCTAACCTCCTGGAACGGCAGAGGCGGACTGGTGGGTCAATTTGCATTTCAACCCATGATTGACTCAATTCGCTTACGATAGTCCTTAAGCAGTATCGCATCGTGTCCTGGTCTGAAACGAGGGGTTCGCGTGTTGATTAATTCTTTGCATCCGCAAGAACAGACAGAGACAGAACGAAGTCTTTTTGCCTCGGCAAGCCATGCCTTAGCCAACCGCTCAACGACTAGTCTCCTTGTGTCCATGGCTGTCCTCCTGGTTGAGAAGACCGACGATTTCTTCGAGATGTTGCGCCCACTAATCGCTGGTGCTAGGCTTGCCTCCAACAGGGAGGTGAGCGATGGGTGTTTTTGGAAAGTCTCTCCGCCTATTTATTCAAACCATGCGCCGTTGCTGGGGATGGATTGTTGGACTTCTCTTGGTTCTCCTGGCTCCTTCGCTAAAACTCCTGTGGTGGATGTTCGTGCTAATCTTTGGCGAAACCTTCGCTCGGCCAGTGAGGGCCGCGCTTCTTAAACACGAGGCTGGACTGGTGCAGATTCTGATCGTTCTTCTTGAGCATCCCCTGCTTGTTCTAAATGTCGTCACGGCTGTCACCGTTTTGATTTGTGCGGCGATAAGCATAAGACATCTTATGCGTTTTCCTGAGTTTGTCCTCGGGACCGTAACCAAAAGTGAGCCCCCGAAGCCTCCACTGCCACGGCCATTTTTCTATCTTGGGCTCTGCTGGGATGTTCTGCCCCATTTTTTCCAGAGCGGAGCCATTCCTGATCGCACATTGACCGACGTGATGCTTGACCATTATATCGACGGTCCCTTCTGCGTAGAATGCGCCCGTCTGCTCAGGCGTCGGAAACCGAACGCTTCAGATCAAATGCTAATCTCCGGTCTTGGTCTGTTCATCGAAGAGTCTTGTGGTAAGTGTAAAGCAAAGACCCCAAAAACTGTTCTTCATCGTCCATTCAGGGAAATACAAGCCGACGTCTATGAAGAGGCACGTCGGTTAGTGCGTTTAAACCAACCATTTCCTGCGGGCGATTGCAGAAAATTAGGAAATCGGCCAAACAGCATGTGATGCCTACTCGCGCGAAATGGGGAACGTATTGTGATACACCAGCCGCTTGCCGGACACCTGCCGAATCGCGGCAGCGGTGCGCTCGCCGTCCGTGGCGTTCCGGTGATCCCACCGAAAGCCGAACTCGTCGCAGTAGCGGTTCAAGTGCCGCCTGGAGATATGATGGAAAGTCCCATGCACGCCGCGCTTGAACAGCGCAAAGAACGATTCGCAATTGTTGACGTGTGCCTCACCTCTCACGTATTCCTTGTCCCTATGGTTCACGGTCTGATGCCCTGCGAACTCCCGCCCGACCCACTTCCCATACGAGGTAAATTCGTCGGTCATGACGGTGGCCTTCGGGCTGATATCCTGCCGCAGAACCCCACGGAGATTCTTGGCCGATACGTCCAGAGTCACCTTAGTCCGCACTCGACCGCCACGCTCAACCAGGGCGACAACCGGAGTCTTTTTCTCGGTGCTCCTACCTCGCTTCCCGTGCCCCTTCCCGCCGACATAGGTTTCATCCACTTCCACGGTGCCATTCAGCAAGTTAGCAAACGGGTCTTCTCGCATCGCGTACCGGATGCGATGGGCGAGATGCCAGGCGGCCTTGTAGGAGTGAAGCCCGAGGTTCCGCTGCAATTGGAGGGCGGAGACGCCCTTCTTGTGGGAACACATGGAATAGAAAGCCTGCACCCACTGCCTCAGAGTGACATGACTTCGGTGCATCACCGTCCCAACAGTCACGGTGAACTGCCGCCGGCAGGCGTTGCAGCGCAGGAGCCCGTCTCGGACGCTCTTGGCGATGCCCTGAATCCGGACAGCCTTTTGGCTCCCGCAATGGGGGCAAACCGGGCCAGTCGGCCACAGGATGCCTTCCAGGATCGCCCGGGCCTCGTCCTCGGTCAGGCGGCCCACGTCAATCGCGGCCATGTCTTTCAGGTCCGTGAACTTCGGGGGAGTGTATCGCATTGGAAGCCTCCTTCTTTCTACCCTAAATATAGGGCGAGAAGCGTCGTTTGTCAAGGTAATAATTCCGTTGCACAATTATGGTGCCGGGGGACCGGCACCAACGTTGTGCGCACGGTTCTGGCTGGGAAGAGTTGCTCCGATGGCGATGATAGCTTTCGCTGTGTTTATAATGAGTTACGTCCACATTCTATGCGCGATTGGATGGGCAGACAGTTTTTCTGCGGACCACAGGGCGCCCGGAACGGGCGGCCTCGTGCTGGAGGCCCGGCAGCCGCTCGGCTGCAAACCGGGCCCGCCAGCGGCCGACGCATTCCCGGTCGCTCCGAAGGGCCCGGGCGCTGGCGGCATTGGAGAGCCCGGCGGCCGCTTGGAGGAGGATGTCAACGGCCGGCCATTGAGAGCCACCCAGGGTCGCCCCATGGTGAGCCAGCGAAGGCCGTGGCCGGGTCCCTCGCAAGTGGGTTGTCCGGACCTTTACTCTGGTCGTGCCTCTTGCTTCGGTGACAGCTTACTGCGCCGCTGGGCCGCGAGCTGCTGCTTGGTCTGCTCGGCCCGGTAGCTGGCCCCCGTGATCTCCACGCAGTGGGCCCGGTGGGTCAGCCGATCCAAGGCCGCGGAGGCCAGGAGCGGCTCTCCGAAGATGTCCGGCCACTCGCTCACGGCCCGGTTGCTCGTGAGCACGATGGACGCGCGCTCGGCGGCGGTCAGGACACTCGGGAGGGCGACGTGGACAGGGTAGGTGGCCATCGGGTGGGAGCCTACACCCCTCCCGGGAAGTCTGTCACCATATTTCTGATACGGTTATTCAGGGTCGCCCCCCCGAACTGCCCCCGAACCGCCCCCGAACTGCCCCCGAACTCCTCCTGAACTCCTCCTGAACTGGGGGTGAACTATTTGGGTGAACTCCCCTGGCGGTCCGGGTCTGCGTGGTCGCCGGGAGCCTCGCCCAGGCGGTCCAGTGCGGGTGCCATGGGCCTGGCCACTGCGCTAACTCTTTAGATTCATTGACCGAGCGTCCGGCGTGCCATCCGAGAGCTCGCGGGCCGGGGCTCCCTGCTCCCGGCGCGGCCGTGGCCGGGACTGCAGGGCGGCATGGGTACCGGGTGCGATCCCCGAACTCCCGATGCAGGATTTACTAGGATTGCCTATGGATTTAGCTCCTAATCTTGCGAGCTGGTCCACCGTCATGGGTGAGTTCGTCATAGGTGATAGTCCCGGTTGAGACACAGGCTCGGATGAGGCGGTCGAACAACTCCTTCTCCCAGAAGCGTCGGTTGAAGCGGTAGCAGATTTCGCCGAGATAGCTCTGGAGGTGTTGGGAGGACACCCCGCGGTGTGCCCCCCGGATGACCGCCTTCGCGTTGGAGATGACCCGATGTACCCATGGCAAGAGCCTGCCGGCGTCGGCGGCATGCCGGAGGACGACGCGACAATGCTGAAGCCCTTTGGCCTTGGCGGCGCTCCCATAGGCTCGCCAGCCGTCGGTGCGGATCGCGGCCAACAGCCGACGCCCCTCGGCCGTCGCGGGCCCGCAACCCAGCCGCTCCAAGACCCCCACGATGCTCGGGGTGGAGGCATCTGCCACGAGGGTCAGGTGCGCGAACCCGGGGCGTTCCCGCCCGGCCTGATCCCGGTACAGCGATACCGCGCACAAGACGGTGGTCTTGGCCTCGGAGCCGCGGCCGTGCGTCTTGCCCGGGGGACCGAAGAAGGCTTCATCCAGCTCCACGAGGCCAACCAGCCGATACCCGGCATCCCGGTCCGCCATGGCCTTCCGGACCTTGTGCGCCATGAGCCAGGCGGTCTTGTAGTCGGGGATCTCCAGCGCGCGCTGGAGTTGAGCGACCGACACCCCCACCTTGTCCATCGCCATGTGGTAGATCAGCCAGTACCACTTGACCAAGGGGGTCCGGGTCTTGTGGAAAACCGTCCCCGCCGTCAGGCTGGTCTGGTGTCGGCAACGCCGACAGTCGAACAGGTGCCGTCTCGGGAGGTACCACCCGGTCCGGTGCCCACACTGCGGGCAAACGAACCCCTCGGGCCACCGGTGCCGTGCCAAGTGCTCCGCACAGGCTTCCTCGGAGGCGAACGTCCGCTGGAACTCGATCAGGCTGCGTTCCGCATACCCTCTGGCCATGGCCCCTCCCAGTGCTGGTCAGAGGATAGCGGATATTAGGAGCTAAATCCATAGGCAATACTAGGAAAATCACCCGCGAAAATGGTCGGGTGGGGGCGACGTGGGGAGCCTGGGCGCCTGTCCAGGCAGGCTGGTCGGGATGAGGTTTCCCGGCCGCCCGTCGGGACCGGACCGAGCGCTGTCGCGGGGCTTCTCGGGCAGGAGCGTGCCTCCGATGCGCCGCGCCGCGGGCCCTGGTTGACTGGCGGCCCCAACCCAAGGCCGGGGGAGGCGACGCCCCGGCGGGGGACGCGAACGCGGCAGGGCTGAGTCCGTGGCGGGGCCGCCGCCGTCCGTGGGGGATCGCTCCGCCTTATATCACGTCGCACCAGGACAGGGCCTCCTCGCGGTCGAAGGTCCCTCGCACGCGCAGAATTCACAGCATTGTCCGCATTCTCTTCTAGAAGGTGATGACAGTCCTGAGGCCGAGGACCGTCTCATTGGCAATCCGCCGGCTCGGGTGGGCCGGATTTTGGATGCCGCCGCCCGGGTTGAACACGTATTGAAAGTCGGGCTGCAGTACCCACCACGGCGTCAGGTGGGCCTGATAGGTCAGCTCGAGGAAGCTTTCGCTCGACCGAACCGGGTAGGGCGTGCCGGAGAAGAAACCGGTGTCGCGATCCAGTTGGGCAGCGCCGCTGCTGACCTGGGCGAAGCCGTAGCCGATCCCGACCGCATCATTGTCGCGACCTGCGAAGGGTGCCTGCAGCGTTACCCCGGCATTGAGGCTAAAGGAGATCAGGTTTCGGTCGCCCGGCGCGCCCATCGGCCGCAGGAACACGCTGACCGAGCGCGGACTGTCCGACCCGGCGCGCCAGACCGTCTGGTCCACGACCGCGTAGATGCTGAAATTGTGCCAATCCGTGCGCGGCATTCCGTTGCTGAGCGGATTGGCAAGCGACAGGCCATCGGTGCCGAAATGCTGGTTCGGGAAACCGGCGGTATCGAACCAGGCGCCCAGCTTGTAGGTGCCGGGCAGACCGCACGTCACACTCTGGCAGCCCTTGTTCGGGGACTGGCCAGCCGCATATTGAAGCTCGCCGATAAAGAGGGCGCCGGTGCTCAGGTTAAACCGCGTGCCGGACGCCTCACCGTCGCGGAGCGCGGAATCGTCAGTGAACGGACCGCCCGGCGGGTTGTCGTTGAACACGCCGCCCAGCACGGTCAGCGCCGGACTCGCATGCGCGCGCAGCCGGACGCCAAGCGAGGACAGGGGATAGGCCGGCCCGCCGGCATAGAGGTCGGCCGCTGGCACCATCGGCCACCCCAGCGTCGAATTGAGGAACAGGCCGGCGTACTGGCTGACGATGAACTCTTGATCCAGGCTCTGCTGACCGAGTTTCACATCCGCCCGGCTGTCGAGAAACGCCTGCTGGTACCACAGCTCCCACAGGCGTGTCGCACGGTCCGCTTCGATGCCGCTGACGGTTTGCAGGGTGTCGAGATTGTCCTGGCTCAGGTTGCGGCCGTGGATCTGCAGGGCGCTGATGTTGAGCGTGCCGCCAGCCCAGCCGAGAGCCTTTTCAGTGTTCAGCGTGAGGCTCATCTGGGTCAAGCCGTCGTAGTCGGCGCCGCGATGAATGCCGCCGGCGACGTTGCCAAGCACCTCGCTGGTTTCGGACAAGCCGAGCGAGATCCCGTATGTCGCCAGTGCCGGACGTAACCCGCCCATATCGCCGAGCAGGGTGTCCCGTGTCCACAATCCGCCGGTATCCGCCTGACCGGACGCTGGTGCCTCGCTCCCGAGGGCTGGCGCAGCCGTCTGCGCCCATGCTGGACCAGCCGCAAGGAGGGCGACCAACATCGCCGCGAAAAGGAACCTCGATCTCGACCATCTCCTGTTCATTTGTCGTCCCACTCTAACACGATGCGGAAAAACTCAATTTTCCCTCTTCCTAGAACCACTCCGGTCGTACGAGCGCCGTGAACAAGTAGACAAACAGGAAAACGGTTACTGCCGCTGTGACATAGATCATGGTCTGCCCCTCAAATCCTTTCGCAGGCGGTCACAAAAGCGATAAAGAGGCCCATACTGACGAGGCCCAAGAGAAACATTGCCGGCAACCACACCACCAGGTTCATAGACTCTCCTCCGTGCGGGTTACGCCCTCACGAGCAAGCAAGCTATGTCTTCAACTCGTGCCGGTCAAATCAAGAAGCCGTTAAGGCTCTGTGCAGGAACATCAAGAATCCGTAAAGATAGGAGAGCAACCACCTCTTTAGCCGCTCAGATGATGGGCAGCCGCAATGGCGGTGCCGACCTCCTCACCTCCGGGAGGCTATAGCCAGTGGCCACGGCCGGGGAGCAGAGATTTCGGGAACAAGTTATTCTCAACCCCTTTGCATCCCGGAATCGTCTGGGCCATGACCCCGAGTGCGGTCTTCTCCTCTTCGGTCTCAATCATGCCGAACAGCGTGACCACACCGTTCTTGGCCGCGATCCGGATGCTGCGATTGGAGACCCAGGCCTCCTGGGCGAGCCGTGCCTTCATCTCGGCGACCAGTTCGTCGTCGGTGCGGGAGGCTTCTGTCTGGTCGGGTGTGTCCGCCACGGCCTTGACCAGGTTCCCGCAACTCACCGTGCCCACCAATCGGCCGTCGGCCAGGATAGGCAGCACGCCCGCGCCACCCTGCTCCAGCCGCTCAGCGGCCGACTCGATAGAAGCCTCGGGATCCACCGGAGCAGGTGCGGGGCGCATGACGTCCCTTACCTTCGCCCCGACAGCCTTTTGATACTCGCAGGCAAGCTCCGCCCCATCCGTGAACACGGTCCGCCACCAGGAGAGGCGCCGGTTCTTCAGCCGAATGAGCAGATCATCCTCGGTCAACATGCCAACGATGGAGCCATCTCCGTTGACGACCGGGAGGGCAGTCGTGCAGTTCTTTGTCAACAGCCGCGCCCCCTCTTGGATAGAATCCTCGGGCCGCAAGGTGACGACTTCTCGATTCATGAATTCCCTGACCTTCATCTGTGTTCTCCTCTGATCCCCGCCATCGCGTCTACCACGGCCACCTGCCGGAATAGTCCCCGGGGCCGTTGCAGGCGAACGGAGGGGAGATGAGTCCCTTCAGTTACACCACCCCATAGTCACGCCACTTTGATTTCACGAGCAAATGGTTTTCAATCCCTTTGCATCCATCGACCCCCCGGGCCATCGTCGCGAGAGCGGCCTTCTCCTCCTCGCTGTTCACGACGCCTACGAGGGCTATGGTCCCGTCTCTCGCGTCAACCCAAATGCCACGGTTGGAAACCCAGGTCTCCTGGGCGAGCCGCGCCTTCATCTCAGCCATGAGGTCGGCATCGGCACGGATCTCAACCGCCGGCCTCGCCTCTGTTGCCAGTACCTTGGCGGGATCGCCGCGAGTCACGCTCTCCATCGGGTGGCCTCCTTTGCGAGTCCTACGGGTCGGGGGCACCCACGCCCGCGACTACCGCAGGGCATGCAACGCCAGGCCGAACCGAAGCAGCACGGCAGTGCTGATGATCAACGCGATGCCGATGAAGGGGGTTACAACCGACGTTACTTGGCGAAGCATTTTGCATCCTCCTCTTCCGCAGGCCCCGGTTGGGCCCGCGACCCTTGGCTGAATTCGATTGCTCGAGAATCGAGACGCAGCACTGACAACTGTCAGGGGGAGTAGGCCACAGGATTCTCCTGGGCTCCTCCGTCGCACGGAATAGCGTCGGCGACTGCCAGCGCCGCCCGGTTCGCGCGCACCCAGAGCGCCATGACACCGATGATCAGCAGGGTGGCAAGACACTCGCTGAGCGTGCGCCAACCACCCACGGGCGACTCGACCTCCGCCACTACGAAGAACAGGATGGTCAGAGCAACCATACCGTAGAGCACATGCCAAGCAGGCTTCGAACGATGTCTGCGGCGCGTCACGGCGTTACGCCGATGCGAATGATCCTTGCTCCGAGCCCTCGCGGAACCCGGGAACCGAATCACTCTGGCATCGGGCGCGAAAGGTTCGTGACTGTTCATTTTGACCTCCTGCAGCCTGCCGCCCATCGTAGTTTTCCCTTCCGCTTTCAACGTAGGGCACGTGCCCAAGAGGGTCAAATCAAGAAGCCGTCAAGATGGGGAGGCCGGGAGTCAAGGGGCTATAAAGGTGTGGCGGGTGGACGGCAGGGCGGGAAATCGGCACGGACACCTAGCTTCAGCTCAAGTTCGGACCTGCGGCCGTCGCCGCCTTCATCCCAGTCCCGAGCCGACCCTCCGGCTCCATCTCGTCGGTTGCAAGCAACTTATTGCGTTTCAACTCAAGCTCCGAGGTGTCTCTGCGCGCCTCGACCCCGCAGATGTGGGTCAGCCACGACGGTGATGCTGGCCTTCTCATGTCCGCGACGCTACAGCGAGTGGCCGCGGCCGGGGAGCAGAGTTCTTGGGAACAAGTTGTTCTCAACCCCTTTGAATCCCGCAATCGTCCGGGCCATGAGCCCGAGTGCGGTCTTCTCCTCCTCGTTGTCAATCAGGCCGAACAGTGTCACCACGCCGTTCTTGGCCGGGATCCAGATGCCGCGGTTGGAGACCCAGGACTCCCGGGCGAGCCGCGCCTTCATCTCGGCGACGAGTTCGTCGTCGGTGTGGGAGGCTTCTGTCTGGTTCCCTGTCTCCGCCACGGCCGTGACCAGGTCCCTGTAACTCAGCGTGCCCACCAGTCGACCGTCGGCCAGGACAGGCAGCACGCCGGTGCCGGCCTGTTGCAACCGCTCAGCGGCCGACTCGAGAGAAGTCTCGGGATCCACCGGAGCAGGCGTGGGGCGCATGACGTTCTTTGCCTTCGTCCCGACTGCCTTCTGATACTCATGGGCAAGCCCTGCCCCATCTGCGAAGACTGTCCGCCACCATGAGAGGCGCCGGTTCTTCAAGCGAATCATCAGGTCGCCATCTGTCAGCATGCCAACTATGGACCCATCATCGGTTGACGACCGGGAGGGCAGCCGCAGAGTTCTTCACCAGCAGCCGCGCCCCCTCCTGGATGGGATCCTCGGGCCGGAGTGCGACGACTTCTCGATTCATGAATTCCGTGACCTTCATCATGTGTTCTCCTCCGATCCCCGCCATCGTGTTCACAGCTGGCCCCTGGATCGGGTCTGTGGCTCTGAAGCTGACGGTTTCTCGGTTCATGATGTCTGCAATCTTCATGGCGCTTCTTCCCAGATGCTTTTCCGCGCGATCCGTACGACCTAGTGGAGGTCGATTGCAGTGGCGTCTTGGGGGATTGCCTCGCCTTCATTCTGCAGGCCGTGCTGCCCAGCCTCCAAGAACTGACGCTCCCAGTTCTCCAGATCACGTACTGGCAGGTGACTCTCCACGGAGACGGCGTCTATCGGCTCTCCTCGCAGCAGGCGGAGCACCAGTTCTATCTTTCTCTGGAGGCTCCAGTGATCGGGGAGGTTGCCTGCGCGATCGCTAATCAGGCCGCCGGTGGGCGCTGTTGTGGTGCGAGAGTCACCCCCCATTCGCCACACCTTTTGGTGGACCATGAACAGCGCCACGGGATGTTCAAGGATCGAGGACCCAGGAGAACGCCACGTACCCGTCACGCGGACTGCCACTCCCAGCATCGAGAAGCACAAGGCCACGGGAACGAGCACATAGAGGGCGCCCCAAAACAGCCCTGGGCTTTCCCGCCTCGGCGAGCGATTCTCGGCCTCGACTCCCAAACGCCCGAGAGGCGCGGTCCCTCCGCCAGCACCATTGGGCGATACGTGAGCGCTCATTCTGACCTCCTGCGGCCTGCCGCCCATCGTAGTGTTGCCTTCCGCTGTTAACGTAGGGTGCGTGCGCATGAAGGTCAAATCAAGAAGCCGTCAAGATCGGGGGGCCGGGTGTCAAGGGGGTATAAAGGTGTGGCGGGTGGACGGCAGGGCGAGGAATCGGCGGGGACAGCTCGTCACGCTCGATTTCTTGCTATCACCGACCGACCGAACAGGACTCGAGCCAGGTGCCCTGACTCACCATCGCCGTTTTTCCGGGTGTCGCGATTGAGACCTAACAACCCGTTCCGTCTGTTTGCCTGGGTGTGTTCCCCGATGACGCATTGGGTGGGACTCTTGCGTCACAAAATCCCCATCTCGCGCCCATCGGGTAGAGCTGTGGGTGGGTCCTAAAAGATGGCCTCGCTGGGGTAAGGACCCGAGGTAGGCTTTTCGTCCTTCAATCAGGCGGGGTGTTTTGCACAATATGGTGGCGGGGAGACGGACCGCCGATTGAGCAAAACAGATCCCCCAAGGCCGGTTCGGTCCCCCAGGGGATACCACTTCTAGCGAAAGCAACGGGACGTCATCATCTCGTGTGGAGTGGCGGATTTCAGAGCCCTTCGAGAAGGGCCATTGTCACATTCTTTTGGCGAGAGTCAGTAATTCGGCTAGACACACCCCGAGTGTACGCAATCGACCCGCGGCCGGAACTCACGACTACATCACCCCCCGGTTCCCGTTCCGATCAGAATACCCCGCAGGGTGTCCTCACTCTTGAGCGAGGTGACTGCGATGACGTCATCTCCAGTCTGCATCACCGTATCCCCGTGAGGCACCACTCCTGTGCTCCCACGGATGATCAGCGAGATGTTGGCGTCCCGCGGGATGTTCAGCTCCCGCAGGGGGCGGCCGATGGCTGGTGAGTCATGGGCCAGCTTGACGTCGACGATTGCTGCACCCGCAGCCCGTAGGTTCAGCAGGTGAACGAGCGAATGCGCCGGAATCTGGGCCTCGATCTGGGCCAGGATAGCATCGGTGCTGCTCACCGTTACATCGATGCCCAGCTTCTTGAAAATGGTCTCGTTTTTCGGATTGTTAATGCGTGCGATCGTGCGCGGGACGTTGAACTTGCGCTTCGCCACCTGACAAACGACGAGGTTGTCCTCGTCCTCGCCCGTCACCGCCACGGCAACATCCGCCCGCCCCATTCCCGCCTGTTCCAGCAATTCCGCCTCAGCCCCGTCTCCCTGGAGCACGATCGTATTCAAGGCTTGGGAGAGCGTCGCAGACCTGACCGGGTCCCGCTCGATGAGAATGACCTCATGGCCTTCCGCGAGCAGGGTCTTGGCCAGATAGAAGCCGACCTTGCCGCCGCCAACCACGATCACATACATTGGGCCTACCTCCGTTGCGCGTCGGCGATTGCCTCTCGGATCAGTCGGGCACCGACTATCGTCGGACAAATCGTCTCGAGACCAAGACTGCGGTAAATGTCCTCGCGGTGAGGGTCGTACATACGGGCGACGACCTTGGGGACGCCGAAAATCTCCTTGGCTACCTGCGCGGCCATGATGTTGATCGAATCGCTCTCGGCCGCGGCCACAAACGCATCCGCCTGCTCGACACCGGCCGCGCGCAAGACGTCCTCATCGATCCCGAGCCCAGGCACGGTCTGCCCACCAAACTCGGTGCCCAGCCGCCGAAACGTGTCGGCTCTTTCGTCGATGACCGTCACCTGATGACCTTCACGATCCAGGTCCCGCGCGACCCGGGCCCCCATTCGACCGCACCCGACGATGATGACTCTCATGGCTCCTCCGTCTCAGGCCGGGACCGCCGCCCGATCCACGATGACTTCGCAGGGGGCGCGGCGCAGGACCTCGGCGGCAGTTCGTCCGATGTCGCTCGGAATCGTGCGCCGCTTGAGGCCCGCGCCCAGGATGATAGCGTCCACATCCTCATCGCGCGCGAGTTGCAGAATCCCATCGGCAGCCTGCCGGTGGCGAATCATGCGTTGTTGGACCGGCAGGCGGTGTTGGGCCGCAATCTGAGCAGCGTTCTTCAAGACCTCCTCGCCGTGCGCCTCCACCTTGGGCAGCGGCGTGCCCAGGGCTAGGGTGAGTGGCACCTCGACCACGAAGGCCAGAATCAGCTCGGCCTTTTGCGCTTCGCCCATGCGTGAGGCGAGCTCGACGGCTCGCGCCGAGGATACTGCCTCGATCACCGGCACCAGGATCTTCCGGATCGCCGTCACGGAGCGCCGCACTTGCGCCACTGCCTGGGGCAGCGCCGGCGGCACTCGGAACATCCAGAGGAAAAGGTAGGTCATCGCCGCGAGAAACACCAGGCCCAGGAAAATGCCGAGTGGACTGAGCTGAACTTGCGCAGTCACGGCCTCTCTCCAGTCATGTGTGCACGGTACTCCCGATAACGCGTCCTTGCCATCCAGGACCGGTGGGCCCCGAATCCAATAAAGGCGAGGGCGACGAACAGGGCTGGTAGGCTTGTGGGACCCGGCATGGTGAACATCCGGTAGAGCATGACGATCCCGATCCCGATGGCCAATACACCGAGGACGATCCTGTACCGATCAGCGAAGGTGAATTTCACCGGCGGGGGTAGGCTTCTCCTGGTGGTTGCCGTTCGCATTCTTACTCCGTTCCGGAGGCTTTGCCTGCCCCTTTGACTCCAGGGTTGCTCTTGCGATCCCGGAGCGCGAGAGCCGCTTTGTACTCCTCCACCAGGTCGTACTCCTCCGCCGACGTCAGCACTCGGATCTGCTCTTGCTCCCAATCGTGCTTGACATCGCCAAAGATGGGGAGGCCCTGTCCGCGGCGGTACCAAAGATAGTAGAGAATACAGCCGATCACCCAAGCGGGACCCGCGATCCGTCCAATCGCGTGGGTAAGAATCACCTCAAAGAGGATGAAACTGACGCCGATCATGCCCACGACGCCGAGGATCGGGAAATCGACCACCCGGCCGCCCCACGTGATCTTGATATTGATCGGCATCCTATAGGGTCGAGGCGAGTATGGGTCCACGAAGCGTAGTCGGATTAGCGAGATGAAGACGAGCACGTAGCCTAACGTCGCGCCAAACGCGTACATGTTTCCCAGCGTATCCAGCGCCCCGCTTTGCAAGCTGCCGTCGGGCCCGACCCTCGAGGCAAAGAAGGCCAGGAAGGCTTCCAGCGCGCCCATGCACCCGAAGACCACGATGGTCCGGATCGGCGTCCGGTATTTGGGGTGGACCTTTTCTAACCATCGGGTGGCCAGATGCAGCTGGCTCATGGAGTACGTCAGGCGGCTGGCGCCCATGACCCCGGTATTGGCGCTGATCAACAGGATGGTCGAACCCAGGATGGCGGCGAAGGGGCCGGCGATGATTCCCAAGTACGGGATCCGCCGCGCCAGTTGGGCGATCGGATCGGCCTCGCCGACCTCGTTCCAGGGCATAATGCCCAGCGTGACCGTCGAGAAGGCCAGCGCAAAGATGAACACGGTGAAGATGAGGGCAATGGACGTCCTAGGGATGATCGTTGCCGGCCGACGGGTCTCCTGGGCGGCCTGGCTAATGCTCTCCAGGCCGACAAAGGAGATGATGGCCAGCGAGGAGCCATACATGAAGTTGCCCATGGAGAGCGTGCGGAGCGCCGTCGTCCATTGCTCGGCCAGCATCTGGGGATTCCAGGCTAGGGCGAACCCGAAGAAGATCACCGACGATTCCAGGATGATGTCGATGAAGCCGAGAGATTCGTTGAGGAACGATGACTCGCGGACCCCCCGGATGTTAAGGTAGATAAGAATGCCGATGAGCAGCAGGCTCTCGGCCTCCCACACGATGGGGATGTTGGCCAAGAAGCCTGAGGTGACAAGTCCCAGCGAGCCCAGGGTGACCTGGCGCAGGTCAATGCCAAACAGTGCTGGCGAGAAGAAGTTGATGTAGCCGGCTGAGGCCACGGCGAACAGGGCGATGTCGATCGTGTAGTCCAGGAGTAAAGCCGCCCCCGCCACGAAGCCCCAGAAGTCGCCGAGACCGCGCAGGGTGAAATAGTGACCGCCTCCAGCGACCGGGTACGTAGACGCCAGCTCAGTGTATGCCAGGCCGATCATGACGTACACGATGCCCGCCAGCGCGAACGCCGCAGGGGCCAGCCCCTGGGCGGCGGCAACAACCAGCCCCAACGCCGCGTAGATGTCCGCGCCGACGTCAGCATATCCCCACATATACGACCCCCAGATGGTGACGTCTCGGCGCAATTCGAGGCGTTCACCTGCCGGGGCGGCGTGGGGATTGCCTTCCTGTCCGTCTTGCCTCTGGCTTCCCGTCATGTCCCGGTGATCCTCCTCATGAAACTCCGCAGGAAGAGCCAAGGGGCTCAGGCCGTTCCTGTGGCGTCCTCCGTGCACATCGAGGGCATGCGACAATTCGACTGCTCTTCAGGAGGCGACCGTTCCTACGTGGTGTGAGGTTTGACCTCCGTCTCAAGGGTGCTGGCTTCACGAATTGCGGAGAGGCCGTCGGGTAGAGCGCTCGAGGTTACGGCTCCAGAAGGATGATGATCGGGCACCCGCTGGCACGGGACGGGCTTACGCGACAGGCTTGCACCAATGACAAGATGCTACATTCCTGACAGACCAGCAGGACGACGCCGTCCCGCTCGTGGCAGCCCCGATTGAGAATTGTGATCGGCACTTCCGTCCATCACGGGGACCTCAGCCAGCCCTTCAAGGGTATCGCGGGTTGCCTACGAGGATCCCGCGAAAATCTCTTGCAAGGACTTCTCGGCCGCCACGGTGCTGACGGCCAGGATTTCGTCCCCGGCCTCGAGCGTGGTGTCGCCGCGGGGGATCACCAGCTTGCCGCCGCGTATCACACTCACGATGACAGCATCAGATGGGAACGCGAGATCGCGGATGGCCCTGCCTCGGCAGGGGGATGTCTCGGGCAGACGCACCTCCACCAGGGCTGCCGCGCCCCGGTTGAGCTTGAGGAGGGTGACCAACTCGCCCAGGCCGATCTCTTCCTCGATGACCTTGGAAGTGAGGTGCACCTGGCTGATGGGGACGTCCACCCCCCAGTCCTTCGTATACAGCCACTCGTTCAAGGGATTGTTGACGCGGGCGATCACCCGGGGAACGCGGAAGTGGTGCTTGGCCAAGCGACAGACCACCAGGTTGTCCTCATCATTGTGGGTCAGGGCCACCACCAAGTCCGCCTTGGCGGTCCCGATCTGCTCCAGGATCTTGGGGCTGCACCCATCGCCGCAGACCACGTCGCCTCCGATCTCCTGGCGGAGCTTCGCCACAACCTCGGGACGGCGGTCCACCACCTTCACCTGGTACCCCTGACTTTGAAGATCTCGTGCCAGGTACGACCCCCCCCGGCCTCCGCCAATGATCACGGCCAGCATGCCGGCCTCCTCGCCGTCAGTAGGCCAAGAGTTTGTCGAACTTGGGAAGGGCCTTTGCTGCCACCGCCACATGGAGCTCATCCTCGGCCTCCAGGCGGGTATCGGCGCTGGGGATCGAAGCCTGACCCCGGCGCACCAGGGCGCTCACCAGCGATTCGCCCGGGATGATCAGATCCTGAACGGTGCGCCCCGCCAGGCCCTTCGGCACCTGGATGGTGATGAACTCCACCTCACCGCTCCCGCAGGTGGCGAGCTTGGCCAACCGCGGATGGGAAATCATCATCTTCATGGTATTGGCTGCCATCAGGGTGGGGGTGACCGTCGGAATGCCTTCCCGACGATAGATCTCCGCAGCCTGGGGGTCGTAGATGCGGGCAACCACGTGAGGGACCTTGAACGTTTCCTTGGCGGTGACGGCCACGACGATGTTGACGTTGTCGCTGTCCGTCGTGGCGGCCAGGGCATCGGCCCCTTCGATGTCGGCTTTCTGGAGGATCTCGCGGTCGAATCCCACTCCCATGAGCATTCGACCGCTGAAATCCCGCGACAGCCGCCCGAAGGAGAGCGGGCTGCGATCAATGATCACCACCTCGTGCCGCTCGGCCGAGAGAGCATTGGCCAGCCCTGACCCAACCCGTCCGCATCCCACGATGATGACTCGCATGGCTTCGTCTCCGGGATCAAATGGCGGCCCGAAAGGGAACGAGCCGCAGCCGGTACCGCTAGCGGTGCCCTCTGCGGCTCCCCGGCCGGACCTCCGAGAGCGACCCAGATGCTAGAACCGATGATTCCCCATTGTCAAGCGAAGACGCGATGTTCTTCTGGGCTGCTCACTTTCCCGTGGCGGGATCGTTTAGGGTTGGCGAGGGGGAGGATGAGGAGATCGGGACCTCGCCTGTCGGCCCAGGCAGGGCGACCTCCGTAGAAGGGAAGATGGATTCCTGAACCCGGCGATGAAACTCGGCCACACCGCTCGCGTACCGGATCGAAAGTGCCATCACCAGGCCCAATCCCACGAGGGGCGTCCCGACGACGAACGCCGGGGAGCAGACGCGCCAGCCTCCCATCCGGACGATCTTGATGACGGAGCAGACGGTGAGCGTGAGAAGAACCAGGGCCAGGTTCCCCGCGGCCTTCGCCGGCGCGAGCAGCGTGGCCCACGCGTGCCGGTACAGGACGTACCGCTTCTCGAAATCCTCCGGGAGGGCGCTGAGTTGCTCGATCCACTGCAGGGGGGAGGCCGGGGCGCGGCCCCGCGGCAAGCGGGGCATGCCCAGCCAGACCTCTCCCGCCACGTGGCGCACGCTGTCCACCACCATCCCCACGGGGAAGGCCATCAGCACGGTCGAGATGAGGAAGTACGGGAACAGGCCCTCGCTCCCCAGGATCTCCTGGATCAGTGTCGTGTAGCACGAGCCGTCCTCGTGATAGATCTCGTACAGGACCGTTCATGCCACCGGGAAGAGAAAGCCCGGGATGACCTGGGCGAGCAGAAGATCCTCGACGGGAAACGGCCGGAGCCGTCGCATCAGTTGCCTCTCTGCGTGCCGGGTGGCGTGGGAACCTCCATGAGGATCAATTCCCAAATGTCGGAGGACCGATCCTGCCGGATGATGTACACCGTCCCGTCCTCCCCGGTCAACTTGAAGTAGGCGTGGTCCTCCCCGTACCAGCGGTCGAGGATCTTCCGGACGGCGATGCGCCGCCCCCCCAGGTGGAAGGCGACTGGCCACTCATCCGCCTTGTAGCCCGAGTAGGCTTCGACCCTGACGGGAATCCGCGCCGACCCGGCCACGGCGTCTCCTTCTCCCCCAGCCCTGTGCGCCGCTGTCATCAGGCGCGCTGGCCGCGGCGCCCTCGGGCAGCGCGCTCGACCGTCCGGCGGAAGCGGGACAGGATCACGCTGCGCTGGATCGCCTCCACCATCGTGGGGACCGTCAGGATATTCGGGTCGTAGTCCACGCTTGCGCGCTCCCGCTCCAGGTTCACGTTGACCGCAGACGCTCCTCGCAGCCCCTCCAGGGCCCGCCGGACCCTGAACGCTCAGAGGGAGCAGACCATCCCAGTGACGGACAGCTCGGCGCGATGGTGGCCGGCCGGCCGTTCCAGGGGCTCCGATCGGACCAGGCGTGCGACCGGCGCGATCCGGAGGTTCCACCACTTCACCTGCACAGCTTCCTCCCCGGGGACTGCAAACCAATCCCGGCCTCACTGTAGTCACTGGAGGATCTTGCGTCAAAGAGAATCCGCGGCCCCATCCACCGGCCCGGATGGCACCCGGCCCCGTCGCCGGGTCACGCGGATCGCCGCAAAAAAAAGATGAAGGCCCCGGGCGGGATCACCGCCCCGGGGCCTTCCACGTCAACGGAGCCGCGGGTGGGTCAGCACACCGCGCCCTCTGGGCATCCGGCTCCGGCGTTGTCTGCCGCAGCCTGCCGGCTTAGTACATGTCGCCGCCGCCATGCGGGGGCATGGGCGGGGTCTTCTCCTTTTCGGGAATCTCGGTCACCATGCACTCGGTCGTCACCATCAGGCCGGCGATGCTGGCCGCGTTCTGGAGGGCGATCCGGGTGACCTTGGTCGGGTCGATGATCCCGGCCGACATGAGGTCCTCGTACTCCTCGGTCTCGGCGTTGAAGCCGAAGGCGCCGTTCCCCTCACGGACCTTCTGGACCACGATGGGGCCGTCGACGCCGGCGTTCTCCGCGATCTGGCGGATGGGCTCCTCCAGAGCGCGGCGAACGATTTCCACACCGATCTTCTCGTCGCCGGAGACCTTCAGCTTGTCCAGCGCCGCCATGGATCGCAGGAGCACCACGCCGCCGCCGGGGACGATGCCCTCTTCCACGGCCGCCCGGGTGGCGTTCAGGGCGTCCTCGACGCGGGCCTTCTTCTCCTTCATGGCGATCTCGGTGGGGGCGCCCACCTTGATCACGGCCACGCCGCCCGCCAGCTTGGCCAGGCGCTCCTGCAGCTTCTCCCGGTCGTAGTCCGAGGTGGTCTCCTCGATCTGGGTGCGGATCTGCTTGATCCGGCCCTCGATCTCCTTATCCTTGCCGGCGCCCTCGATGATGGTGGTGTTCTCCTTGTCCACGACGACCTTCTTGCACTTGCCCAGGTCATCCAGCCGGATGTTCTCCAGCTTGATCCCCAACTCTTCGGAGATGACCTCGCCGCCCGTGAGGATGGCGATGTCCTTCAGCATCTCCTTGCGCCGGTCGCCGAAGCCGGGGGCCTTCACCGCGCAGCAGGAGAGCGTGCCGCGGAGCTTGTTCACCACCAGGGTGGCCAGCGCCTCGCCCTCCACCTCCTCGGCGATGATCAGGAAAGGCTTGCCCATCTTGGCGATCTGCTCCAGGATCGGAAGCAGGTCCTTCATCCCGCTGATCTTCTTCTCGTGGATCAGGATCAGCGGGTTCTCAATGACCGTCTCCATCCGCTCGGGGTCGGTGACGAAGTAGGGGGAGATGTAGCCCCGGTCGAACTGCATCCCCTCGACCACCTCCAGGGTGGTCTCGACCCCCTTGGCCTCTTCCACGGTGATCACGCCGTCCTTGCCCACCTTCTCCATGGCGTCGGCGATGAGGTCGCCGATGGTCCGGTCGTTGTTCGCCGAGATGGAGGCCACCTGGGAAATCTCCTTCTTGCCCTTGGTGGGCTTGGAGAGCTTCCCGATTTCCTCGACGACGGCCTCGACGGCCCGGTCAACCCCGCGCTTCAGGGCCATGGGGTTGGCGCCGGCGGTGACGTTCTTCATCCCCTCCCGGATGATGGCCTGGGCCAGGACCGTGGCGGTGGTCGTCCCGTCGCCGGCCACGTCGGAGGTCTTGGAGGCGACCTCCTTCACCATCTGGGCGCCCATGTTCTCGAAGGGATCCTCCAGTTCGATCTCCTTGGCGACCGTGACGCCGTCCTTCGTGATGGTGGGCGCCCCGAACTTCTTGTCCAGGACGACGTTGCGCCCCTTGGGCCCCAGGGTGGCCTTCACGGCGTTGGCCAGCTTGTCCACGCCGCGGAGGATCGCCCGGCGGGCCTCCTCATCGAACATCAGTTGCTTGGCTGGCATGCTCTCTCCTCCTTGCAATCGTGAATCTGTTGATCCCACCAGATCGAGACAAGTTTCGCGCGGTCCGGGCTACTGCAGGATGCCGAGGACATCCTCCTCCCGCATGATCAGGAACTCCTCGTCCCCCAGCTTCACTTCGGAGCCGGAGTACTTCCCGAAGAGGATCTTGTCGCCGATCTTGACTTCCATCGGCTGCCGCTTTCCATCCTCGGTCACCTTCCCCGGACCGACGGCCACCACTTCGCCCTCCTGCGGCTTCTCTTTGGCCGTATCCGGAATGATGATGCCTCCCTTCTTGACTTCTTTCTCCTCCAGGCGCCTGACCAGGATCCTATCCTGCAACGGCTTGATCTTCCTCATCGTGCGCTACTCCTTTCAAAGAGTCGAACCACCGTCCCCCGCCGTTGAAGCGAGGGAGAACCACGCGGGCTTGCCCCGGCCCGCAGCACGCTCGGCTTTGGCTGTTCTGTGTTTTCCGCTGACTGTCCGGGAGGCGAAAGTGAGTTTAGGTTAACAGCAGTCGCCTATTAGCACTCTCCAAGGATGAGTGCTAGCCTCACGCAATTTAGAGCCTCTGGTCGGAGTTTGCAAGGCAAATCTTCAGGAATAGAGGAAGTTTGTCCAGAGCAATAAGGGTGGATCGGCGATATTTTTATATTTTTTGCCATTTTTCTTTACGCTTTACCAGACGATCAGAGGGTCGCCTGTCGATCCATACGTAACCTAGAGAGGTTGCAACTAGCTGTATTTTCTGGTATGTTTCGCCGCGAGGGGGTAAACCAGAACGTCCGAGGGAGGATTGCTCGTGCGACCGACCCGTGCCGAGATCGACCTTTCCGCCATCGCTGCGAACGTCGCGCTGGCCTGCCGCCTGGCTGGCCCAGGGACGGAGGTCATGGCGGTAGTCAAGGCCGACGCCTATGGCCATGGGGCCGTGCCGGTCGCCCGGACGGCCCTCGACGCGGGCGCCACCTGGCTGGGCGTGGCGACCCCCGAAGAGGCGATTCCTCTTCGTGGCGCGGGGATCGCATCCCGCATCCTGGTGCTCGGCCCCATCGCACCCGAGCAGGCCGACCTCGTGGCGGCCCACGATCTGGATCAGTGTGTGTCCGATCCGGGCCAGGCCGAGGTGTTGAACCGAGCGGGCCGCGGCGGCGGGCGAGTACTGGCCCTTCACCTCAAGGTGGACACCGGCCTGGGCCGCGTCGGCGTTCAACCCCGCGACGTCCGCGGGGCGGCGGAGAGGATCCGCGCCCTCTCTTCGGTGCGCCTGGTCGGGCTGATGACGCATTTCGCCGAGGCGGAGGCCGAGGATCCGGCTTTCGCGCGCGAGCAACTCGCCCGCTTCGCCGAGGCCGCCCGCGACCTCGCCGCCGCCGGCATTCCCGTGCCGATCCGGCACGCGGCCAACAGCGCCGCCCTGCTCTTCCTCCCCGAGGCGCGACTGGACCTGGTGCGGCCGGGGATCATGTTGTACGGCTGCCACCCGCGCGGCCGGCAGCATCCCGCCCAGCCGATGCTCCGGCCCACCCTCCGCCTCCGGACGGCGATCAGCCAGATCCACGACGTGGCTCGCGGCGAAAGCGTGAGTTACGGCAGGACGTTCGTGGCCCCGCGCGATCTAACCGTGGCGACGCTGCCCGCGGGGTACGCCGACGGCGTGGGACGCCTTCTGTCGAATCGAGGGCACGTCCTGATCCGCGAGCGGCGGGTCCCCATCGTCGGGCGGGTCTGCATGGACATGACCATGGTGGACGTGACGGACCTTCCCGAGGTGAGCGTGGGGGACGAAGCGGTGCTCATCGGCCGGCAGGGCACCGAAGAGATCTCCGCAGACGAGGTCGCGGAGGTCCAGGGAACGATCAGCTACGAAGTCCTCTGTCACATCGGCCCACGCGTCCCCCGAGTCTACCTGTCTCCGTCGCCATCCACCTGAGCCGCAAGCCCTTGATTTGCGGGGAAAGCCCCTTGACAATGCTCGCGGGCGACGCCTATAGTGCGAGCGTTGTGGAGAGGTTGCGCGCCGCTTCGTGTCTCCGGCGCGCCCGGGGGGTGGCGCCATGAACGCCGTCATCATGGCAGGGGGCTTCGGGACTCGCCTGCGACCGCTCACTCACAACATCCCCAAGCCGATGATCCCCCTGGCCAACAAGCCCATGATGGAGCACATCGTGGACCTCTTGCGCGGCCACGGGATCACGGACCTGGTCGCCCTCCTGCACTTCCAGCCGGACCTCATCGAGGGCCACTTCGGCGACGGCTCGGAGTTCGGCGTGCGCATGACCTACGTCAACGCCGCCGAGGATTACGGGACGGCGGGCGCGGTGAAGAATGCCGAGGCGCAGCTCTCCGGACCGTTCCTCGTGATCAGCGGCGACCTCCTGACGGATTTTGACCTGGGGGCCGCCCTCCAGTTTCACCAGGAGCGGGGCGCCGATCTCACCATCCTCCTCACCCGGGTGGAGAACCCGCTCCAGTACGGCGTCGTCATCACCGACCCCGACGGCCGCATCAGCCGCTTCCTGGAGAAACCGACCTGGAGCGAGGTGTTCAGCGATACGGTGAACACCGGGATCTACCTCCTGGAGCCGTCGGTCCTGGACCTGATCCCGCCGGGGCATGAGTTCGACTTCAGCAAGGACCTCTTCCCCCTGATGATGCGGGAGGGCAAGAAGCTCTTCGGCTACATCGTCTCGGGCTACTGGCGGGACGTGGGGGACCTGCTGGAGTATCGCCTGGCCCATCAGGATATCCTGGCCGGGCACGTGAAGGTGAAGATCCCCGGGCGCAGGGTGGAGGGGCTGGACAGGGAGATCTGGCTGGGCAGCGGCAGCCGCGTGGACTTCACCGCCGGGCTGCGGGGGGCGGTCCTCATCGGGAGGAACACCCGGGTGGAGGCCAACGCCCGCATCACGAACAGCGTGATCGGCGACAACTGCATCGTGGAAGAGGGGGCCGTCGTCGCCGACTCGATCCTCTGGAACAATGTGTACGTCGGCCGCGGCGCCATCCTGAAAGAGAACGTCGTGGGTCGGGGGAGCGAGATCAAGGCACGCGCCCGCCTCTTCGAGGGGGCCCTGGTCAGCGATAATTGCCGGATCGGCGAAGGGTCGGTGCTCAAGGCGGACGTGAAGGTCTGGCCCCAGAAGGTGGTGGAGGATGGGGCTACCCTGTCCACCAGCCTGGTGTGGGGCGAGCGGTGGGCTCGGTCCCTTTTCGGCGCCTACGGCGTCACGGGCCTGGGCAACATCGAGATCTCGCCGGAATTCGCCGCCAAGCTGGGTGCCGCCTTCGGCGCCACGCTGCGGGAGCACGCGGTCGTCAGGACCAGCCGCGACCCCCACCGGACCTCGCGGATCATCAACCGCGCCATGATCTGCGGCCTCCTGTCGTCGGGGGTGGACGTCCACGACCTGCGGGCGACGCCGATCCCGGTGGTGCGCTACGAGATGGGGGTCCATGGGGCCGTGGCGGGCGTCCACGTGCGGAAGTCGCCCTACGATCCGGAGCTGATCGACATCAAGTTCTTCGACGAGCGGGGGCTGGACATCTCCGCCAGCCGGGAGAAGGGGATCGAGCGGTTGTTCTTCCGCGAGGACTTCCGCCGCGCCAAGATCGAGGGGACCGGCACCCTCAGCTTCCCCGAGTACGACGTGGAGTACTACCAGGAGGGCATCCTGGGATTCATCAACCGGGACGCCATCCGCGCCCGGGCCCCCAAGGTGGTCATCGACTACTCCTACGGAAACGCAGCCACGATCTTCCCCGCGGTCCTGGGCAAGCTGGGGTGCGAGGTGATCGCGCTTAATGCCTACATGGACGAGACGAAGATCACCAAGACCGCGGAGGAGTTCCAGCGCTCGTTGAAGCAGTTGTGCGAGATCGTGCGGATCCTGGGGGCCGACCTGGGGATCATGCTGGACACGGGCGCGGAGAAGTTGTTCCTGGTGGACGACAAGGGGGATCTGATCCCGGACGAGCTGGCCCTGGCCGTGGTCGCCCTGCTGGTGGCGCGGACGCAGCCCGCGGGCACCATCGGCGTGCCCATCACCGCCAGCGCGGTCCTGGAGGAACTGGCCGGCCCCCATGGCTTCAAGGTGCAGCGGACCAAGATCGCGCCTCGCGCCATCATGGAGGCGGCCGCAGAGGAGGGCATGGTGTTCGTGGGGGACGCCTTCGGCGGGTTCATCTTCCCCCGCTTCCAGCCGGTTTTCGACGCCATGCTGGGCACCCTGAAGATCCTGGAGATGCTCGCCCTGAGCGACGTCACGTTGCACGAGGCCATCCGGCACATCCCCAAGCGCGTCACCGCCCGGGAGGATGTGCCATGCCCCTGGGAGATGAAGGGCACGCTGATGCGCACCCTCATCGAGGCGACCAAGGACCAGGAGGTGGAGCTGCTGGACGGCGTGAAGATCCACCTGGGGTCCGACTGGGCGGCCATCTACCCCGACCAGGACAAGCCCTCCTTCCACATCCTGGCGGAGGCGGGTAGCCGGACCCGGGCTGAGCAGATCGTCGGCACGTACCGGGACAAGGTGAAGGACTGGCTGGCGCAAGGCTCGGCGGCGTGACAGGGGATTCGGCCATGGGCGGGATCACGTTCGGCACCTCGGGCTGGCGGGGGATCATCGCCGAGGACTTCACGTTCGGCGGCGTTCGGGCGGTGAGCCGCGCCATCGGCGAATACGTCGCGGCGCAAGAGTCCGGGGCCAAGACCCGGGGCGTGGTCGTGGGCTACGACACCCGGTTCCTGTCGGAGGCCTTCGCCGCCGAGGCGGCCAGGACCCTGGCGGCCCAGGGGATCCGGGCGTTCCTCACCGATCGGGATACGCCCACCCCGGTCATCGCGTACGAGATCATCCGCCGGCAGGCGGCCGGCGGCATCATCATCACGGCGTCCCACAATCCGCCCGAGTACAACGGGGTCAAGTTCTCCGCGGCCTGGGGCGGCCCCGCCCTGCCGGCGGCCACGAAGGAAATCGAGACGCGGGCCAACGCCATTTTGGCCGACACCAGAGCGGGAGAGGCTCCGGCCACGTCGCCGAAGGAGGCCGAAGCCTCCCGACTGGTCGAGCGGATCGAGCCCCGGGAGGCGTACCTCGCGCGGCTACGCGCCCTGGTGGACCTCCCGACGCTCCGTAGGGCGCGCCTGAAGGTCGTGGTGGATCCCCTCTTCGGAACCGGCCGGGGTTACCTGGATCGGCTGCTTCAGGAGGCGGGGTGCGAGGTGATCCTCCTCCACGACTGGCGGGATCCCTACTTCGGCGGCCGCTCGCCCGAACCCTCGGCCGAGGGCCTGCGAGAGCTGGCGTCCCGGGTGGTGGCGACGGGCGCCCACCTGGGCCTCGCCGTCGACGGGGACGCGGACCGCTTCGGCCTCGTGGACGCGGACGGCTCGTTCCTCGAGCCCAACTACTTCCTGGGCCTCCTGCTGTCCCACCTGGTGAAGGCGCGCGGCTGGACGGGCGGCGTGGCCCGCTCCGTGGCGACAAGCCATCTCGTGGACGCGGTGGCCCGGCACCTCAGGATCCCGGTCTTCGAGACGCCGGTCGGGTTCAAGTACATCGGAGAGTTGATCGCGCAGGACAAAGTCGTGCTGGGCGGGGAGGAGAGCGCGGGCCTCTCGGTCAAGAGCCACGTGCCGGAGAAGGACGGGATCCTGGCCTGCCTCTTGGCGGCGGAGTTGGTGGCCTCCCACGGGGGCAGGCGGCTCGTGGATCTCCTCAAAGCCCTCTACGCCGAGGTGGGGACCATCCTGACGAGGCGGCTGAACTACCACTTACCCCCTCGCGCCGTCGTGGAGTTGCGCGCCAAGCTGGAGGAGCCGCCGAAGCGCCTGGCGGACCGCGTGGTCATTCAGGTCAACCGCCTGGACGGCGTGAAGATGATCCTGGAAGACGGCAGCTGGCTCCTCCTCCGGCCGTCCGGGACAGAGCCGGTGGTCCGCCTCTATGCCGAGGCCTCGACGGAGCCGCGCTTGGACGCCATCGTTGCCGAGGGCCAACGCCTGATCGGCCTTGGAACTGAGAGTTGAAAACCGACCACTGACCACTGACAACTGACAACGGGACCCTCGGTCGGTTGTCAGTGGTCCGTTGTCCGTGGTCCGTTTTTCATTGGAGATGGAGCATGAGTGAAATCACCGAGGTGCATGCACGCGAGATCCTGGATTCCCGGGGCAACCCGACGGTGGAGGTGGAGGTCCTGCTGGAAAGCGGGGCGGTTGGTCGCGCGGCCGTCCCCTCGGGGGCCTCCACGGGCGAGCGGGAGGCCCTGGAGCTTCGCGACGGAGACTCCAGCCGCTACCTGGGCAAGGGCGTCGCCAAGGCGGTCGAGAACGTGAACCAGACCATCGCGCCTGAGGTCGTGGGCCTGGAAGCTACCGAGCAAGCCATCCTGGATCAGCTCCTGTGCGAGCTAGACGGGACCGATGACAAGCGCAAGCTCGGCGCCAACGCCATCCTGGGCGTGTCCCTGGCAGTAGCGAAAGCGGCGGCCGACGATAACGGCCTGCCTCTGTACCGGTACCTGGGCGGGGTCAACGCCAAGGTTCTGCCGGCGCCCATGATGAACATCCTGAACGGCGGCAAGCACGCGGACAACACCGTCGACCTCCAAGAGTTCATGATCATGCCGCTGGGCGCCGAGCGGTTCAGCGAGGCGCTGCGCATGGGGACAGAGGTGTTCCATCACCTGCGAGGGGTCCTCAAGAAGAAGGGCTACAACACGGCCGTGGGGGACGAGGGCGGCTTCGCGCCCGATCTGAAGACCAACGAGGAAGCGGTCCAGTTGATCCTGACGGCCATCGAGAAGGCCGGGTACCGGCCGGGCGCGGACATCTTCCTGGCCCTGGACCCGGCGGCCAGCGAATTCTATGCGGAGGGCCGGTACGTCCTGGAGGGCGAGGGCGGGAAGCGCCTGACCTCGGGCGAGATGGTCGAGTTCTACGCGCGCTGGGTGGACCAGTACCCCATCGTCTCCATCGAGGACGGCATGGCCGAGAACGACTGGGACGGCTGGGCCGCGCTCACGGCGCGACTGGGCGGCCGGATCCAGCTGGTGGGAGACGACCTCTTCGTCACGAATGTCAAGATTCTGCGGGAAGGGATCGCCAAGGGGGTCGCCAACGCGATTCTGATCAAGGTCAACCAGATCGGCACGCTCACCGAGACCCTGGACGCCATCCGGACGGCCCACAAGGCGGGATATGCGGCCGTCGTATCTCACCGGTCCGGCGAGACCGAGGACACCACCATCGCCGATCTCGCGGTGGCCACCAATGCTGGCCAGATCAAGACCGGATCCGCCTCGCGCACGGATCGCATTGCGAAGTACAACCAGCTCGCTCCGCATCGAGGAGAGCCTGGGCGACGCCGCCGTGTTCCTGGGCCGGGTGGCTCTGTCACGATTCCGTCGCCCGGCAAAATGAGGAGGTTCATGGTCGCCCTGCCTAGCCGCAGTCGGCCGCCCCTTCACCCCCGCCTGAAGCTGGCGGCCATCCTGCTTCTCGCCTTGGTGGTGGCTTCCGTAGTGGGAAACCGGGGCCTGGTTCGGATGTATCAAATGCACCAGACCAAGGTGGCGCTCGAGCGGGAGATCGCACAGCTTACGGCGAGCAACGCTGCCCTGGCTGAGGAGGTGCGCGCGTTACGCACCGATCCCGGCAGGATCGAAGCGATCGCCCGGGAGGAGTTGGGTCTGGTCAAACCGGGTGAACTCGTGTACGAATTCAGAGCCGCGCCGCGTCCGTCGCGGTCCCCTGACGTCCGGTAACTTCAACCGGGACATGCAGTTGCAGGCGCTTGGGGGGGACGGAAACACCTTGCGGGCCACCCGTTCGTTGACTATACTGACGGTTCTTGCGGTCTCCATGGCTCGGCCGGGGGCCCGATCTTTCCCTGCGGTTTCCCCTGTTGGCGAGTGGCCGTGCACTAGGTGATGTCCACGACAGGCCGGAGGCTTGGGCTGTGCTTGTGAGGCCGCGGAGGGGAGGCAGCTCTGTGCTCCTTGCGAGAGGATCGCAGAAGCGGCGGACCCGCCCCAGGATCGCCGAGCAGACGTCCCCGATCCCCGCCGCACGGGGGCGGGTTCTTATCGCGGAGACGGACCGCCAGACCCGCCAGGAGCTGCTCGACTTGCTCCACCAGCGGGGATTCCACGTCGATGTGGCCGGCTCGGCCACGGCGGCGCTCAAGAAGGTCGAGAAGACGGCCTACGATGCGCTCTTCGTGGATCAGGGACTGCCCTCGATCGGAGGACTGGAACTTCTCCCGCGGATCCTCCGGGTCCGACCTGACGCCTCCGTGCTGGTGCTGATGAAGTGCGGCAGCTTCGAATCCGACGTGAACGCGCTGAGGCAGGGGGCGTTCCATTCCCTGACGAAGCCGATGGACCAGGGGGTATTGGACATCGTCCTGCGGAGCTGCATGGAGCGCTCCCGGCTGCTGCAACAGAACGCGGAGCTGCAACAGAAAACGATCCAGGACGACCTGACCACGGCGTTCAACCGCCGCCACCTGGATGCCTATCTGGGCGAGGAGTTGGAGCGCGACCGACGCTATGGGCGCGCGTTCTCGGTCCTCTTCTTCGACCTGGACCACCTGAAGGACGTCAACGATCGCCACGGCCACCTGGCCGGCAGCCGGGTCTTGCGCGAGGTGGCGCAACTCATCCAGGGTAAGCTGCGCAAGAGCGACCGGATTTTCCGGTACGGCGGCGACGAGTTCGTCGTGACGCTGCCCGAGACCGGGGCCGAAGGTGCCCTCCGCGTGGCCCACCGCCTGCGGCGCGCGCTCCGCTCCCACCGCTTCCTGGCGGCCGATGGATTGGCCGTGACCCTCACGGCCAGCTTCGGCGTGGCCACGTTCCCCCGCGACGGCGCCTCGCAGGAAGAACTGATCCGCGTTGCAGACCAAGCCATGTATCGGGTCAAGGCGAAGGCCCGGGACGGCGTGGCCTCGCGGGAGGCGTAATGCGCCGACTGGCCATCCTGGGATCCACGGGCTCCATCGGGACGAGTACCCTCGACGTGGTAGGGGCCCACCCGGATCGCTTCCAGGTCATGGCCCTGGCGGCCCGGGCCAACCTGGACCTCTTGGAGGCGCAGGTCCGGCGCCACGCCCCTCGGCTGGTGTCGGTGGCGACCGAGGCGAGCGCCCGGGAACTGCGGCGCCGGCTCGGCCGGACGTCGACCGAGGTGGGCTGGGGGACAGCGGGCCTCCTGGGGGCCGCGGCGGATACCGGCGCGGACTTGGTGGTCTCGGCCATCGTGGGCGGGGCGGGGCTTCTCCCCACCATGACCGCCATCGCGGCGGGAAAGGACGTGGCCCTGGCCAACAAGGAGTCCCTGGTGATGGCCGGCCACCTGGTGACCGCCGAGGCGCAAAAACGCGGGGTCCGGATCCTGCCGGTGGACAGCGAGCACTCGGCCATCTTTCAGTGCCTGGGGGGCCGCGATGCGAGCCAGGTGCGGCGCATCATCCTGACGGCCTCGGGCGGGCCGTTCCGCACGCGCCCGCGGGCCGCCTTCGCGGGCATCACGCCGGAAGAGGCCCTCAAGCACCCCAACTGGGCCATGGGAAAGAAGGTCACCATTGACTCGGCCACGCTGATGAACAAGGGCTTGGAAGTCATCGAAGCCCACTGGCTCTTCGGCCTGCCGGTGGGACAGGTGGATGTGATCATCCACCCCCAGAGCATCGTCCACTCGCTGGTCGAGTTTATGGACGGCTCGATGCTGGCCCAGCTCGGGGTCCCCGACATGCGCGTCCCGATCCAGTACGCGCTGACGTATCCGGACCGGCGGGCGAACGCCGTCCCCCGGCTCGCCCTCGAGAACTTGGCCGGCCTGACCTTTGAGGCCGTGGACCGGGAGAAGTTTCCCTGCCTGGATCTAGCGTACGAGGCGGCGCAGGCGGGCGGCTCGTCGCCCACGGTCCTGAACGCCGCCAACGAGGTCGCCGTCCAGGGGTTTCTGAGCCGGCGCATCGGGTTTGACGAGATCCCGACGCTGATCCGGAAGGCCCTGGACGCCCATCCGAGGCAGGACGTCTCCACCGTGGAAGAGGTGCTGGAGGTGGACCGCGAGGTCCGCCGCCAGCTGGAGGAGCACTGACCGAGCGCCAGGTCCCGAGCACCGAGCGCCGAGACGGAAGGCACCTCTTGGGTGCTCGGCGCTAGGCGCTGATATGGAGCAGGCATGACCATTCTTGCGGCGATTGTGGTCTTGGGCATCCTGATCTTTGTCCACGAGCTGGGCCACTTCCTGGTGGCCAAGCGCTCGGGGGTGGGGGTCTTGAAGTTTTCCCTCGGGTTCGGCCCCAAGCTGGTCGGGGTGAAGCGCGGGGAGACCGAGTATCTCCTCTCCGCCTTTCCGCTCGGCGGATACGTCAAGATGATCGGGGAGGACCCGGCGGACGCCTCGGTAGAGGCCGCCGATCCTGCGCGATCCTTCTCACAGAAGAGCGTGGCGACGCGCGCGCGGATCATCCTGGCGGGACCGGTGGCCAACCTGCTCCTGCCGGTAGTGATCTTTTGGGGCGTATTCGCCACCGTCGGGCAGCCCTATTTCCTGCCGATCGTGGGAGCGCCCGATCCGGGGTCCCCGGCCGCCCAGGCGGGACTGCTGCCGGGGGACCGGGTGCAGGCCCTGAACGGAGAACGGATCGAGCGGTGGACCGACGTGGAGGCGGCGGTGCACGCCTCGGCCGGGACACCCCTGAACTTCACGGTGGTGCGGGACGGCCGGGCCTTCGACGTCCGCCTGACCCCGCGGGCCGTTGCGACGCCGGACATCTTCGGGCAGGAGACCCAGGCGTGGGACGTGGGGCTCCATCCCCTGCTCTCCACGCGGATCGGCCAGATCCTCCCGGGGCACGTGGCCGAACAGGCGGGACTCAGGAGCGGCGACCGCATCGTGGCCCTGAACGGGACCCCCGTCGTCGAGTGGGATCAGCTGGCCAAGACCATTCACGAGAGTCCGGGGAAGCCTGTCCGCCTCACGGTGGAGCGGGACGGACGGCGCTTCGACGTCCTGGTGACGCCGCGGTCGACGAAGCAGCAGACGGCATCCGGCGAGGAGGAGATCGGGCTCATCGGCATCGGTCCGGCGGCCGAATCGCACTACCAGCGCCTGAACCCGGTGACCGCCCTGGTCGACGGGGTGAAGGAAACTGCGGGGCTGTCGGCTCTCATCGTTCAGGGCTTCGTGAAGCTGATCCAGGGTCGAATCTCGCCCAAAACCATCGGCGGGCCGATCCTCATCACCCAGATGGCGGGAGAAGTAGTCCAGCGGGGGACGGTGCAGCTTTTATCCTTCACCGCTTTCCTGTCCATCAATCTGGCGATCCTCAACCTGCTGCCCATCCCGATCCTGGATGGAGGCCACCTGCTGTTCTCCCTGATCGAGTGGCTGCGGGGAAAGCCGGTCAGCCTGCGCAAGCGAGAGATCGCCCAGCAGGTGGGGATGGTCCTCTTGGTGGGGCTCATGATCTTCGCCTTCTACAATGACATCTTCCGCCTCTTGGGGCGACCATGAAGCAGGTGACGACGTTCGAAGCAAGCGGACGCGAGGCCATAGACTTCAGCCCGTTCACCGAGACGGTCCCTCTCCGGATCGGTTCGGCCCGCACGTACGCGCGGCGGGCCACCCGCCAGATCCGGGTGGGCAAGGTGCCCGTCGGCGGCAATGCGCCGATCTCCGTGCAGTCCATGACCAAGACCGACACCCGGGATGTCCAGGCCACGGTGGATCAGATCTGGGCGCTGGAGGCGGCCGGCTGCGAGATCGTCCGGGTGGCCGTCCCCGACGACGAGGCGGCGGCCGCGGTGCGGCAGATCCGCTCGCAGATCCGCATCCCGCTGATCGTGGACATCCACTTCGATTACCGGCTGGCCCTGCAATGCCTCGAGGGGGGCGTGGACTGCCTCCGCATCAACCCGGGGAACATCGGGCCCACCTGGCGCGTGCGCGAGGTGACCAAGGCGGCGGCGGAGCGGAAGGTGCCCATCCGGATCGGCGTGAACGCGGGGTCGCTGGAGAAACACCTTTTGCAGCGGTTCGGCGAGCCGACGCCCGAGGCCCTGGTGGAGAGCGCCCTGTTCCACATCCGGATCCTGGAGGAGCTGAACTACCCCGAGATGAAGATCTCGCTCAAGTCCTCCGACCCGAAGATGATGATTGAGGCCTACCGGATGCTGGCCGACCGGGTGCCGTACCCGTTCCACCTGGGCGTGACCGAGGCCGGGACCGCCTTTGCGGGTGCCATCAAGTCGGCGGTGGGGATCGGGACGCTCTTGGCCGAGGGGATCGGGGACACCATCCGGGTGAGCCTCACCGAGGATTCCACGGAGGAAGTCCGCGCGGGCTTCGAGATCCTGAAGGCGCTGGGGCTCCGCAGGCGGGGGCTCAACGTCATCGCCTGCCCCTCCTGCGGCCGGGTGGAGATCGACCTGGTGGGGGTGACGAAAGAGGTCGAGAAGCGCCTCAGGGCCCTCAACATCAACCGCTCGCTGAACGTGGCGGTGATGGGCTGCGCGGTGAATGGCCCGGGCGAGGCCCGGGGGGCGGACATCGGCATCGCCGGCGGCAACGGCGTAGGGCTCCTCATCAAGGACGGGAAGATCGTGCGCAAGGTGAGGGAATCGGAGCTGGCCGATGTCCTGGTGGAAGAGGTGAAGGCGCTGGCGGCCAAGACGGAGGACCCCTAGTCGAGGGACACGGGGCGCCGCTGATCTTTCAGGAGGGGGACGCCCGGAGCGTCCTCCTCCTTCGTGTTTGAAGCCACCGTTCTGACGTCTCACAAGAGGAGTCCCCGATGCGCTGGTCCAAGTCGCTCATCCCGACCCTGAAGGAAGACCCGGCGGATGCCGAGGCCATCAGCCACAGGCTGATGGTCCGCGCCGGCCTGGTGCGCCAGCTCGCGGCCGGGATCTACGTGTACCTGCCGCTGGGCCAGCGGGTGATGGACAAGATCAACGCCATCATCCGGGAGGAGATCAACAGGATCGGCGGCCAGGAGATCACCATGCCGGTGCTCCACCCGGCGGAACTGTGGCAGCAGTCGGGCCGCTGGGACGCCATCGGCGACGAGATGTTCCGGCTGAAGGACCGGTACCAGCGCGACCTGTGCCTGGGCATGACCCACGAGGAGGTCGTCGCCTGGATGGCCGCGCACGAGGTGCGCTCCTACCGCGACCTCCCGCAACTCTGGTATCAGATCCAGACCAAAGAGCGGGACGAGACCCGGCCGAAGAGCGGCGTCCTCCGGACACGAGAGTTTGTGATGAAGGACTCCTACACCTTGGACCGGGACATGGCCGGGCTGGATGTGCAGTACGAGGCCCACCGGCAGGCCTACTGCAAGATCTTCGACCGCTGCGGGTTGCGGTACGTCGTCGTCGAGAGCGACCCCGGGATGATGGGCGGCGCGGGCTCCCACGAGTTCATGGCGCAGAGTCCGGCGGGGGAGGACCAGGTGGCTCTGTGCGAATCGTGCGGCTACGCGGCCAACCTGGAGCTGGCCCTGTCGCGCCCACCCTCCCCGACGTTCCCCGCCTGGAAGCTGGAGGAGGTACCCACGCCCAACGCCCGCACCATCGCGGAGCTCTCCGCGCTCCTCAAGATCGAGCCGGCCCTCACCATCAAGTCGCTGGTGGTGGTCGGGAAAGACGGCCCGGTCCTGGCCCTGGTGCGGGGGGATCAGCAGTTGCGGGAGAGAAAGCTGGAGCGGGTCCTTGGGCCCTTCCGGCCGGCCCACCGGGACGAAGTCCGCGACGCGGTGGGCGTGGAGGCGGGCTTCGTGGGACCGGTGGGCCTGCCGATCCGCATCATCGCGGATGAGTGCCTGCGAACCGGCTGCTACGTAGTCGGGGCCAACAAGCCCGACGCCCACCTGCGGGGGGTGGTTCCCGGCCGGGATTTCCAGGCGGAGTTTGCTGACCTGCACGAGGCCAACGCGGGCGATGGCTGCGGGTGCTGCGGGGCGCCGCTCACCATCGAGCAGGTCATCGAGGTGGGAAACATTTTCAAGCTCGGGACCAAGTATTCCGTTCCCCTGCGGGCCGTCTATCTGGACGAGCAAGGCCAGGAACGGCCCATCGTCATGGGCAGCTACGGCATCGGCCCCGCCCGCATCGCGGCCGCGGCCATCGAGCAGAACCATGACGAGGACGGCATCATCTGGCCCGACACGATCGCGCCATTCCAGGTACACCTGCTGGTCGTAAACCTCAAAGAATCGAAGATGGCGACGTTGGCCGAGCAGCTTTACGCGGACATGACGGGCGCTGGGCTGGAGGTCCTCTACGACGACCGGGATGAGCGGCCCGGGGTGAAGTTCAAGGACGCCGACCTCTTGGGGCTGCCCCTGCGCATCACGGTGGGAAGCCGGGCGGTGAAGGAGGGCGTGGTGGAGATCCGCCGCCGCCGCACGGGAGAGGAGATCGCGGTGGCGCCCGGCGAGGCCCTGGCGGCCGTCCGGAGGCTCCTGGGTCGGCCCGCCTGAGCCGGATGGCCTTCGATCGTGGACGTGAGCTGGGGGGCAGCCCGGGCGCAGCCCTGGGCCTTCTTGTCCGGCAGGTGATTCGGTTGCAGGGGCAGGGGTCGTGACCTGGGATGCAAAAGACGTGCGCCCCCGAGGATCGTTTTCCCCGGGGGCCCGTGGGGGATGTTCGCGGCTGCAGGGAGCGATCAGTCCCCTTTCTTGCCGGCGCCGGATTTGGCCGGCGTGGCGTCGGCCTTCTTGTCACCGTTTCCGCCGTCGCCCTTCTCTGCCCTGAGGGCCTTCTTGCGCTCGGAGTTGGCGTAATCCGTGACGTACCAGCCGGTTCCCTTGAAGACCAGCCCCGGGGCGGAGAGCAACTTGTGCACGGGGCCGCCGCACTTCTCGCACTTCTTCAGGGGGCGGTCGCTGAACTTCTGCATGACCTCAAACCGGTGCTGGCAGCGGTCACATTCGTACTCGTAGATCGGCACGCGCATCAACCTCCTTCGTGCTGCTGGCTGGGCAAGAAACCAGACTGAACGGTAGGAGAGGAGCGGCGGATTGTCAAGGCATTTGACTTTCTGGTCCGAGAAGGGTAACTTATAAAACCCTTTTTTCCAAGGACTTGGAGGATCCCACGGCTACCCAAGAAGGGCCGGGCGCACGCGCCAGCATGACCGGGTTCGGCCGCGGCGAGGCGACGGGCCAAAGCCGCGCCTTCACGGTCGAGGTGCAGTCCGTCAATCATCGATTCCTGGAGGTCCGGTGCCGCGTGCCGAAGCGGCTGACCGGCCTGGAGCCCCGCATCCAGCAGGCCATCCAGGCGCGGTTCTCCCGGGGCCACTTCGACGTCCTCGTCCTGGACAAGGACCTGGACGGCCGGGGGCGAACCCTGAAGGTGGACGTGCCCCTGGCCACGCAATACGTGGACGCGCTGCGCACCCTCCAGCAGGCGCTCGGCCTGCCGGGCGAGGTGACCCTGGAGATGCTGACCGCGCAGCGCGACCTCATCGCGGTGGAGGAGTCGGCCGAATCCCTGGACGAAAGCTGGGGAGAGCTTTCGCCGGCTCTCGCCAGGGCCCTGGAGGCGCTGACGGAGATGCGTCGCCGTGAGGGCGAGGCCCTGGTGGCAAACCTCAGGGCGCACCTGGATGAGGTCGAGGCCACGCTGGCAGGCATCGTGGAGCGCATACCGGCCCTGGTGCAGGCCCAGCGGGACCGGCTGCGGGAACGGGTGGCCGAACTGCTGGACGGGCGCCTGCCCGATCCCGCGCGCCTGGAACAGGAGGTCGCCCTGCTGGCGGAGCGCAGCGACGTGGCGGAGGAGTGTGACCGCCTGCACAGCCACCTCCACCAGTTCCGTGCGGCCCTGGAGCAGCCAGGGCCCCAGGGGCGCCGGCTGGACTTCCTGCTCCAGGAGATGCACCGCGAGGCCAACACCATCGGGTCCAAGTCGGCCGATGCCTGGCTGGCCCACGAGGTGGTTCGGCTCAAGACGTCCATCGAGCGGCTGCGGGAGCAGGTCCAGAACCTGGAGTAGGTCCGGGACGCCGCGCCTGGCCATCCCGGGCCCCGGAGAGGAACGCATGGCCGCAGTCACCAGTGAGGTCCTGAACATCGGCTTTGGCAACGCGGTGCTCAGGCCGCGCATCGTGGCGATCCTGAGCGCGCGCTCGTCCAAGGACTCCAAGGCAGTCTTCTCCGAGCCGATGAAGCGCCTGCGAGACGACGCCCGGGAAGCGGGGCGGCTGGTGGATGCGACGTGCGGCCGCCGGACCCAGACGCTGATCGTGACCGACAGCGGCCATGTGATCCTTTCGGCCATCCAGTCCAGCACCCTGACCCAGCGGCTGGGCGGACCGGACGAGGTCCGGGAGTGGAGCTGAGGCGGACGTGGCATTCACGGGGCGAGGGTCCGGCGAGTCGGAACGGGTGAAGGCCGCACGGATGCTCGTCGTGGTGTCGGCCCCGTCCGGGGCGGGAAAGACGTCGCTCTGCGAGTGGGTCGTGGCCGCGGTGCCCAACCTGGCTCACTCGGTCTCCTTTACCACCCGGCCCCCGCGGTCCGACGAAAGGGACGGGCGCGACTACCACTTCGTGGACGAGGCCACGTTCCAGGGCATGGTGGATCGGGGTGACTTCGCGGAGTGGGCCGTGGTCCACGGCCACCTGTACGGGACGTCGCAGGCGCTGCTCCAGCGGCACTTCGCGGCCGGGCGGGACGTGATTCTGGACATCGACACCCAGGGCGCGGCCATCCTGCGGCGGGAGCATCCGGACGCGGTCTTCGTCTTCGTCGTCCCGCCGTCGTGGGCCCTGCTGGAGGAGCGCCTCCGTCGCCGGCGGAGCGACGCCGAGGCGGACATCCAGCGGCGGCTGCAGCGGGCGCGGGAAGAGGTCAAGCACTACGCCGAATACCAGTACGTCATCGTGAACGACGTGTTCGCCCGGGCGGCCAAGGAGCTGAAGGCCATCATCCTGGCCGAGCGCCGGCGGAGCGTCCGGGTGGATCTTGGATTTCTGCAGGCCTGATCCCGCGGAGGAGCGGGGTCGGGCAGAGAGGAGCAGTCAGGATGTCGCAGCACGTACCGTTCGAGGATCTCCTGGAGCACATCGACAGTAAGTACCGCCTGGTCATCGTCGCCGCCAAGCGGGCCAAGCAGTTGAACCGGGGCGCGGCGCCCCTAATCCAGACGCGCAGCGTGAAGCCCCCCTATCAGGCGCTGGAAGAGATCGCCAGCGGCAAGCTGGGCTACGAGGTGGAACCGCTCGCCGGCGAGATGGCGCGCGAGCTGGTCGAGGCCGAGGGCAAGCCCACCTGGTTCCGGAGCCTGAGCGCCGAGGAGGTCGTCCCCGAGGAGGCGGTGGTCGAGGCGGAAGAGGTCGTCGAGGAGGAGGAGGCGGCGGCGGAGGCGCCGGTGGCGGGTGCGCCAGCCGACGATCTGGTGATCAACGAATTGGAGGAGGAGAGCCTGGACGAACTGGGTGACATCGACGTGACCGAGCGCGAAGAGGGCGAGGAGTAATCCTCGCCCCCGCGCCCGCACCCAGCGTCTGCGCTGGGTACCCGGGCGACGCGCGGCGAGCGCTGCTCTCGACCGCGCGGCCCTTCCCCAGCGAGGCAGTGCCCCCGACCGACGCGGCGAGCGTGGACGGCAACGCAACCCGGGCGGGCGGGACGCACACACCGGAATGGAACTCTCGCCTCAGGAATGCGCCGTGATCCCCATCTTATCCATCGTCGGTCGGTCCAACAGCGGGAAGACCACGCTGCTGGAGAAGCTCATCCGGGAGTTCACCCGTCGCGGCCGGCGGATCGGGACGATCAAGCACCATTTCCACGGGCCGGTCGAGGTGGACGTCCCCGGCAGGGATTCCTGGCGGCACAAGCGAGCGGGGGCGCGGGCCGTGGCCCTGTCCTCTCCGGGCACGCTGTTCGTCCTCGCCGACACGACGGGAGAGTGGTCGCTGGAGGCCATCGCGCACCAGGCGCTTTTCGAGGTGGACGTCATTCTTACCGAGGGGTTCAAGTCCGGGCCCATGCCCAAGATCGAGGTGAACCGGGCCGCGCAGGAGATGCCGCTCCTCTGCGGGCCGGACGATCACCTGGTGGCCGTGGTGACGGATCGCGACCTCCCGCTTCCGGTTCCGCGCTTCGGCCTGGAGGAGGTGGGCCCCCTGGCGGACTTCATCGAGCGGGCGTTCCTCGCGCCGACGGTGCCGTCGCGCGTGGACCTGCTCGTGGGCGGAGCACGCATCGCCCTGGACGGCCAGACTCAGGAGATCCTGGCTCGCGTGGTGCGGAGCCTCGCGGGAGACTGCCGCGATCTCGCCGGCGGCCCGCCGATCGAGCTCCGGATTCACGGACGGACGCCATGACGGGCGCGGACACTCCTTTGGGGATCGCGCCATGACGGGCGCGATCCTGGCGGGCGGGGGATCCACCCGCATGGGGACGAACAAGGCGGTGGTCCCCTTCGGCGGCGCGCGCGTCATCGAGACACTGCTGCGCGCACTGCGTCCGCTGTTCCCCGAGATCGCCATCGTCGCCAACGACCCGGCCCCGTACGCGGATCAGGGCGTGCCCGTCTGGCACGACCGGATCCCGGGGAAGGGAGCCCTGGGCGGCATTTACACCGCTGTCTTGCGGAGCGCCTCCCCTCAGACTTTCTGCATCGCCTGCGATATGCCGTTCGCCAATCCGGCGGTCATCGCCTTCCTGCGGGATATGGCCCCGGGGTACGACGCGGTGGTCCCCCGGACAGCCGATGGGTACCAGCCCTTGCACGCCGTCTACGGCAAGACCTGCCTCCCCCACATGGAAGCGATGATCCGCGACGACCGCCTGCAAGTCACCCGGCTGTTCCCGGCGGTCCGCGTGCGGACGGTGGAGGAGGAGGAACTCCGCCCGATGGATCCCTCCCTCCTCTGCTTCGCCAATGTCAACACCCGGGAGGAGCTGGAGGTGTTCGCGCGGGTGGCTGCCCGAATGGAAGACGAGATCCGACAGCGACAGGGACAGCGAGAGACATTCGACCGCGGGCGGCATGAGTAGCCCGGTCGCGCGGGTCCTGATCGCGCCCTGGATCATCCCTGTGAGTTCGCCCCCCATCGCCGACGGGGCGGTGGCGATCCAGGGGGGACGGATCGTGGCCCTCGGGAGGCGCCGCGACGTCGTCACGGCGTGGCCCGGCGCGAGCCGGTGGGATCTCCCCGAGGCCGCGCTCCTGCCCGGCCTCGTGAACTGCCACACGCATCTGGAACTGTCCGGCTTCTCCCCACCCATGGCGAGCGGCCCGCTCGCCGCGTGGCTGGTGGCCCTGATCGAGCGGGGGCGCGAGGTCCCCGTCCCCGCGCAGGCGGCCGCCGCCCTCGACGGGGCGCGACACCTCGTCGCATCCGGCACGACCTGTGTGGGCGAGGTCAGCACGACCGGCCAGAGCCTGGTGCCTCTCCAATCGCTGGGGCTGCGGGGCGTGGTGTACCGGGAGATCCTGGGTCTCGCCCCCGAGGAAGCCGACGCCAGGCGCGATGCGGCCCAGGCGGACCTTCGCCTCATGCAGGAGGCGGCGCGCGGCGGGATGTTGCAGGTCGGCCTGTCCCCCCACAGCCCATACAGCCTGTCGGAGGAATTGTTCCGCGCCTGTGGCACGCTCCTCCTCGAGTCGCGGGTCCCGTGCTGCATCCATGCGGCCGAATCTCCCGAGGAGGTGGAGTTTCTTTCCACGGGGCGGGGGGCCATCCGCGATCTCCTCTATCCCGCGGTGGGATGTCGCGTCCCGCCGCCGCGCCGGCGCGCGCGAAGCCCCATCGAGTATCTGGACGGGCTGGGCGCCCTGGCGTGGTGCCCGCTTCTGGTCCACGCCGTCCACGTGGACGCGGCGGACATCCGCCGGATGGCGAAAAGCGGGGTCAGTGTGGCGCACTGTCCGCGCAGCAATGCGCGGCTCTCCGGTGGGGTGGCGCCGGTGGCGGATTTCCTGGCCCACGGGATCCCGGTCGGCCTGGGGACGGATTCGCTGGCCAGCGTCCCCACCCTGGACCTCTGGGACGAGATGCGGGCCGCGGCCGCGGGGCAGGCCGGCCGCCTCGCGCCTCGCGAGATCTTGGAGATGGCGACGCTCTTGGGCGCGGCCGCCCTCGGCCTGGCGGATCAGGCGGGAAGCCTCGCGTTGGGCAAGCGGGCCGACCTGATCGCGGTGTCGGCACGGGCCGTGGCGGCGTCGGATCCCGTCGGGTCGCTCATCGCCGAGACGCGAGGGGAGGATGTGCTCTTGAGCCTGGTGGAGGGCGAGGTGCGCCATCACCGGCTGGCGGAGGTGCCATGCGCCTGAAATTGGGACGGGTTCGCTACATCAACTGCGAGCCGGTGTACTACGCCCTGGAGCACGGGATCGTCCAGGCCGATTGCGAGATCTACGACGGCACGCCGGCCGAATTGAACGGACGCCTCCGCGCGGGGGAGCTGGACGTGTCGGTCGTCTCGGCGATGGAGGCCGCGCTCCGTCCTGGGGCGTACCGGCTGCTGCCCGACCTCGCCATCGCCTGCGACGGGTCCGTCGAGAGCGTCCTCTTGGCGAGCGAACGCCCGGTGGAAGAGCTCCACGAGCTCCCCGTGAGCCTCAGCCGCCACTCACTCACTTCGGTCTACCTCGTCAAGCTCCTTATGGAGAAGGCCTATCACGTCCGGCCCCGCTTCCTGGCGGACGCCGAGAGCACGCAGGCGGCGGCCCGCTTGGTGATCGGGGACGAGGCGCTGCGTCTGGGCCCTCGATATCCCAATAGCCTGGACCTGGGCAAGGCATGGCACAATCTCACGGGACTTCCTTTCGTCTTTGCGGTGTGGGCGGTGCGCGCAGAAGTCTGGGCCGCGGCGGAGCAGGAGGTGCGGGCGATTCACCGGGCGCTTCTCGCCTCGAAAACCTACACCCAGGCCCATCCTGAGGCCATGGTGGCCCTGGCCTGCGAGCGCACCGGGCTCTCGCCCGAGGCGTGCCGACGGTATCTGCGCGAAAGTCTCTGCTTCGATCTCGGCCCCAGGCACCTGGAGGGGCTCCAGACCTTCCTGCGGTTCCTGGCCGACGCGGGCGAGCTGCCGGCGATCCCCACGCTCCACTTCATCCTGGCATGATCCCCGCGGAGGGAAAGGATGCCTGAGGTCCCCATCTCGTTCTTGCACATCTCGGACCTGCACATCGTGGCGGAGGAGGGGCGGCGGCAGCACGGCGCGGACACCGCGGGCATCCTCCGGCAGGCTATCCCCATGATGAATGCCCTGCAGCCGGATTTCATCGTGGCCAGCGGCGATCTCGTCAGCGACGAGTCGGAGGAGTCCTACCGGCGATTGCAGGCGCTGCTACAGCCCGTGGAGGCCCCGATCCATTTCCTGATGGGCAACCACGATGACCGGCCGGCCTTCCGGCGGGTGTTCCGTGCGGATGAGGCACCGACGGCCGATCCCGTGTGCGAGGCGTTCGACCGCGGCGGGCTCCGGTTTCTTCTCCTGGATTCCGTCTTGCCAGGCAAGGAAGAGGGACGCCTCGCAGGCGACCAGCTCCACTGGCTGGATTCCGAATTGACGGCCCATCCGGACCGACCAACCTGGGTCTTCCTCCATCATCAGCCGCTGCCCATTTACATCCGCTGGCTGGACGCCCTGGGCCTCCAGAACCAGGAAGAATTCCTGGCAGTCCTGGCCCGGCATCCGCAGGTCGCGACGGTCTGCTACGGACATGTGCACCAGGTGCGCCGCTGGCGGTATCGCGGGACCCTCTTCCTCAGCGTGCCCGCCCTGGCCTTCCAGTTCTCCTCCATCAGCCAGGAGCTGGAGATCTCGCCGGAGCCCCCGGGTTTCCGCCGGGTCGAGATCCGTGGCGGAGAGCGGCGGCACTGGCTCCACTTCCTGGAGGGCCGGGTCGTTCTCGAGCCCGCACTGCTCGCGGTCCCCATCTACGTCCGCTGACCCCTGCACTCGTGATCGCAGAGGACCCGCGAACACATGACCCCCTCCGAGTCCAGGATCCGTCGGGACCTCACGGCCCTCGTCGGGCCGCGGGATCCCTATGCAAATCTGCAAGCCCTGAACGCCGCCGCGGCCTATGTGGCGGAGCAGTTCCAGGCCGCCGGCCTCATGGTCTCGGAGGATGCGTTCCCGGCCAAGGGATGGCTCTTCCGCAACATCGTCGGGACGAGTGCTGGGACTTCGACGCCACAGGAAGAAGTCCTGGTCGTGGCCCACTATGACACCAAGCCGGGGACGCCGGGCGCCGATGACAATGCCAGCGCCGTGGCCGCGATGATCGAGGCCGCGCGGATGCTGGCGCCGATGCGCTTCCAGCGGACGCTCCGATTTGTCGGCTTCACCCTGGAGGAGTACGGGTACCTGGGGAGCCGCCACTTCGCTCGCCAGGCCAAGCGGGAGCGGCGAGAGATCGTCGGCGTGCTGGGCCTGGAAATGGTGGGCTTTACCAGCCGAAGGCAGCGCCTCCTGCCGGACATCCGGGCCCGAAAGACCGGGGACTTCATCGGTGTGGTGGGCAATCGGAAGTCCCGGATGCTCGTGGAGGCGTTCGTCGAGTCGGCCCGGGAGGCCGTTCCATCCCTGCCGGTGGAATCGCTCGTGGTCGGGTGGAACGGCTACCTCTTGCCCATCGTCCGCCTGAGCGATCACGCGCCGTTCTGGGACGCCGGCTTCCCGGCGGTCATGATTACCGACACCGCCTTCCTGCGGAACCCCCACTATCATTCGGTCAGCGACACCCTGGATACCCTGGACCTCCCGTTCCTCACGCAGGTGACCGCGGCTATCGCCGCCACGGCGGCCCACCTCGCGCGCCCGGCGACGACGTCTTTGCCGGCGGGCTGAGTTCTGGTGCTGCCTGGATGGTGAATGGGGGTGGGGTGCGCACAATCCGCGATATTGCAGGATCAAGAGTGGGCATGTATCCTTTCTTTTCCGCGCCGCTGACGGCGAGCGCGTGGCTAGCTGGATCACCGGAGACAGCTTGGCTCTGATGGCACGGCCTGGCGCGACCCCCGTGATGGGGCAGTTCACAGGAGAACCGTCGCAATCCAACCGGGCATGGTCATGAAACTCGATGGCGTCATTTTCGATCTCGACGGAACATTGGGTGACACGCTCCCTGTCTGTTTTGCGGCTTTCCGGCGTGCCCTGGAGGGCTTTTCGGGCCGGCACTACACGGATGAGGAGATTGCCGCGCTCTTTGGGCCGAGCGAGGAGGGGATGATCCAGCGGATGGTACCGGACCGCTGGCAAGCATGCCTGGAAGCCTATCTCGCGGCGTACGAGGAGGAATCCGCGAGGAGCACCAGGCTCTTTCCCGGCATCGAGACGGCTCTGCGTCTGCTGAGGGACCGTGGTGTGGCGCTGGCGGTCGTCACGGGCAAAGGGGCGGACAGCGCCGCCATCTCGCTGGAACACCTTCGGCTGGCCGAGTTCTTTGACGTCGTGGAAACGGGCTCTCCGGATGGAAGCGTGAAACCGCTGGCCATCCGGAGGGTCCTGGCGAAATGGGGCATCGCGGCCGAACGGGTGGCCTACGTCGGCGATGTCCCCACGGACATGGAGGCGGCGAAAGAGGCCGGGGTCATCCCGTTGGCGGCAGGCTGGGCGGCCACCTCGGATGCAGACACCTTGAGCGCGCTGTCGCCCCCGGAAACGTTTCGCGACGTCCGGGAGTTCATCGCCTGGATCGAGAAGAGCGTGGAGCCGAGAAGCGGCTAGTGTTCCGTCTCCGAAGCACGTTTAACAGTATCGGCAGCCCCGGGGCCACCCCTGCGGGCGCCAGGCCTCGTCGAGAACCGGCCAGCCTTGCTCCGGCGCCGCCGCCCGGGCACCCGGCGCAGACGCTGGGTCTGGGCGCGTCGCGCCGTGGGCAGGGTTACCACTGTATTCGCACCTGAGAAGGCCACGGCGACGACCCATTGCACGGAGACGCCGCAATGGGTTCCGCGCCGGCTGGCCGGGTACCCAACCCGGCGGAGCAGGTGTGGCGGCACCTGCTGGCCCCCCACACCTGCGTCCCGGACGCCGCCACCGGCTCTGGAACGAAGAGGACGTCCCCGAGTGGCGGCGGGCCGAGTTGGACGACCTGAAGCACGCCGAGCTCAAGACCAGCCGGGCCTGGGCGATCAAGGAGGCTCTCCGGGGGTTCTGGGCCTACGTCTATCCGCGGGCTACGTGACGCCATCTGTGTGAGGCAACCACTACATGTTGGGGCTACCCACACTCAAGCCTGATGCGGGGAGAATTAAAGCCTTGCACGGCAGACAAGAAGGGGACTGGCAATTGCTCTGCCCTCTGGTTTCAATCATGGATGTGATAATGTCGGTGATCACCATCGTGAGCGTGCTTGTGAAACCGTGGATCGATCAAGTTCACGCGTAAGAGCAGATCTCTGTCGGAGAGAAGCTCCGAAGGGGTCCCATCGGCCACCACACGATGATCCTCACCGAAAACCAGGACGCGATCAGCAATCTCTTCAACAGTATCAAGGTCATGGGTCGCCGTGATGAGCGTTTTCCCAAACCGACCAAACTGATCCAGCATGTCAATCAGCCAACGTTGTGTGCGCGGGTCGAGAGCTGTCGTAGGTTCATCGAGCAGCAACACGGCTGGATTCGTTGCCACTACCGAAGCCAATGCCACTTTCTTTTTCTCGCCCCCACTCAGTGTGAATGGCGGCCGGTCCTTAACGCCCTCCAGGCCAAAAAGTTCCAGGACTTCCGTAACCCGTTGCCGCACTTCCGCTTCGCCAAGTCCCATGTGCAAGGGACCGAAAGCAATCTCCTCCCACACGGTGGATGAAAAGAGTTGCGCTTCAGAGTTCTGAAAAACGAACCCCACCCTCCTCCGGAATGCATGATTGAATCCGTCGTCGTTTAAACTCTTCTCATGCAACTCCTGGCCGAAGGCATGGATAATCCCTTCTTGAGGAAAAAGCAGGCCATCTAGAACTTTAAGCAATGTCGATTTGCCCGACCCGTTGGCGCCCAAGAGAACAATTCGTTCCTGCTCGTGGATGGCCAGGTCTAAGTCCCGAACGCCAATTTCTCCATCCAAATAATGGTAGCTCACCTTTTCCAGTTGAAAGACCGGTGCCACAGCAGTCTCAGCCGAGGACACGGTCACCTCCCACAAACAAAATGGCAATAATGAACACCAAAACAATCCAGACCCAATCGCTGCGCTTCATCTCAAACCGGAGCAGCGACTTTGGCGACCCCGCATAGCCGCGTGAAAGCATCGCACTGTGCACCTCTTCACTCAATGCCGCCGTCTTGCCCCATAGACTTCCCATGGCGGAAGTGACAAACCGGCGCCCTTCACGGGAGTTCGCCCGACCTACGAGGCGGCTCCTGTGGGCCATGAACATGTCACTGCTCGTATGCAACAAGAGAAAAATATACCGATAAGTCATCTCCAATACTGTGAGAAATACCGGGGGTATCCGCAGTACGCTTAACGCTTTGAGCAGTGTATTCCATCGGGTGGTGAGGGTCAGCAACACGGCCAGAGAAACGGATGCGCCAACCCTTAGTATCAGCAGTACTGCGGCTACAACCCCTTCTCTGGTTATTGCCATATCGCAGGGAATGGTCCAGTAAGCCAGTTTCACTGGATGGCTCAAATGAAACAGGACCAGGAGCGGAGTGCCGGGCCGCACCACATTGAATAGAGCGGGAAAGACCAGTATCCCGGTAAACAGAGGCACCACAACCCATACTCTTTTTGTGAAAGCTCCGACCGGTATCTGGGAGCTCTTCGCCAACCATAAAAGCCATAAATTGAACAAGACCAGCGAGAAAATATGATGGAACACCCCAGCTATACCGATCAGAAAGAGGATCGTCACCAGTTTTGCACGTGGATCCAACCCCTGCAAAAGACCCGACCGACTTGCGAGAGACTCGGAAAAGATCTCATTCTTGAGGGCTTCGGCGATCGCATGCAAAGTCTTTTCTATGAAACCGCGTTTGGAAGAACGCCTGGGTGCCGCCTGGGGCACAGGCGGCGGTGCGTTCTCTTGAAGCCATGACGGAACGGACCACATTCCGACCATCAATTCAGCACTCCCTTTGTTTCATTTCTGTTCCTTTCTCTCTGCAACCTGGAATCGCCAAAATAAATAAGTGAGCAGGGAGATCATTCCCACACCTATGATGGCGCAAAGAATGTAAATGATGGCAGAGGACCAGAAACTCTCAAAGCCGGGGAGAGAATAATCGCCGAAAGGGGCATGTGACCAGGTGCCAGCCAACCGTTGCATCCCGGAAGGAATGAAACCGAGCATCTTCTGCAACTCTTCGGCCCCCCACTCTCCCCAAGCCGTTCCGCTGGCCAGCAACCCCAAAGGGGACAAGACGATCAGGACTCCCAGCGCCCACCAGAACTTCCGATAGCTAACGGGAGTTGATGGCAAGGGAGCGGCTGACAATGCCTGTACGTTCAACAAATCTGCGTCGTAGGATTGCAGGTGGCGGACCACGAGTGCGGTGACTACCGCTTCTATAGGGCCGGCGAGAATGAGGTGTGCAAACAGCATGGCCGGGACCGCGACACTAAGCGGGTAGGGAGAGTAGAGAGGCACGCGACTGGCTGTGTGGAACAGAATGGGCTGAAGTCCCAGCTCCACTCCCGCACATAGAGCCGCCGCATTGAGCCCCACGTAACCTCCTACTGCTGCTCCGACCCAGCGGCGTTTCGCACTGAGCTGGCTTTCTCCACTAATCAACCGGTAGACGCCATAAGCAATGAAAGGGAGAACGAGCGCCATGTTGAAACAATTGGCGGTAAAGGTCCAAATGCCTCCATCACCAAAGAGAAGGGCCTGAATGGCGAGGGCAATGGTAACGCAAATCATGGCTGCCCACGGTCCCAGCACAATGGCGAGTAGCCCGCCTCCAACCGCGTGGGCAGTGGTTCCGCCGGGGATGGGCACGTTGTACATCATAATGGTGAAGGAAAAAGCCGCCCCGATGGCCATCAAAGGTACGTATCTGGATTTGAGCCAGTTCCGCACCTTCCTGGCCGCCGCAATCCATGTGGGGATCATGACTACACCGAAGCTCACACACGTTGAGGGGCTCAAATACCCGTCGGGAATATGCATCGCAAATCCTCCTGAGGCTCTGAAAAGACAAGTGGCTTTCGCGCCATATACTCTCAGTAGAAGGCTATCGCTCGTCGAGACGAAGCGACGCACGGTGCTCACAAATCGAGCTTCAGGCTGGTCGTCAGTCCCCACTCGAACTCGCGGGCCTGCGTGAGAGGAAACTGGGCGCCGATCGCGAGGCTGAGCCGCTGCCACCACGGCTTTTCCTTGGATGACTGGGATTTCTCTCCGTCCGAGGAGCCTCGGGGCTCCACCAGTGCGGCGAGCCATCCGCCAGAACTGATCCGGATTCCCGGGCTGAGGTAGAGCTGGCCCCGATGCCGGATCGTGGGAGTCCCGGTGAAGGCGTACGTGCCATCCAGCTCCAGGAACGGGAAGAGCTGGCCGTCGAAGAGGAGAGGGCCCGCTGCCAGGTTGTATAGCAGCTCGCGCTTGATTTGGCCCGCGTCCGGGGCCGCCCGGAAATCGTCCTGGTAGCTCACATCGGCCATGAGCTGGACGGGGCCAACGAGTTTCCCGGCCCCCAGGAAGGGCGTCAGCGTCCACTGGCCCCCGGTCCCATCTTTGATCGAGCCCGTCGGGACGCCCAGGTCGAAGCCCCCCGCCACGGCTAGCTGTCGGACGGGATCTTTGAGGAACGTGGCCAGGACTTCCGTCGAGAGGTCTCCCAGATTCCGCGTCTCGGACGACGTTCCGTCGGGTGTCCGGAGGTCCCGGACCTGATAGGGAATGGTGGCCGAAAGCCCGAGCCAGTCGGTCGCCGCCAGGCTGAGGATCGCCGAGGGCTGGTGGACATGGGTGACGGCGCTCCCCGCGTCCTGCTGTTCCCGGTCCCGCTCGTAGCGATACCGGAACTCCACGCTGGATCCGGGGAGCGGGGTCCGGGTGATGAGCACATCCGCGAGGTCGAACTCGGCCTCAGGAACCGCCTGATCCTGTGCCCTTGAGGCCCTTTCCTGAGCGCCTGAGGCCAAGGGGAGGCAGAGGGCCAAGACGAGCCCGAAGGCCGGGAGCCCGAGGCCCCACCCGATGCTTCCGGTTTCTCCGAGAGAGCCCCGCAGCATGCCTGGCGCTTGCCTGCCGCGCGGAGCCCCCGGATCAGATTGGGATCGGCATCCTCGAACCTCTCGACTTCGCATGCACATGACCGTTCCCCTCCTCGGTGGGTTGTTCGCAAGTGCCTCGTTGGATTGTGTGCTGGGGTCGTCAGCAGTCTGACACCCAAGAGGAGCGCGTCGCCTCGGGGCCCGTTGTGTTACACAACAGCATGTCGCCGTATTTGCGGTTATGATAGCGGCCAACTCCGAGGAGGTGGAGCATGGCCGAAGGGAAGCAGTGGCAGCGGTTAACCGCCGAACGGAAGTTCCGGATCTTCCTGGAGACTCGGAATCCGGACGCGCCTGTCGGGGAGATCCTCCGGCGGTACGGACTCACCTTAGAAGACCTCCGGGCCATTGAGGAGGCCGTGGAGAGCTCGGCGATTGCCGGGCTCAAGGTTCGGGCCGGCCATCGGAACCACGCCACGCCAGAGACCCCGGAGGAGTACGCTCGGATCTGCCGAGAACTCCGGGAGAAGGAGCGGGCCTTGGCCGAGCTCACCGTGGAGTACACCCTGCTCAAAAAAAACGAGCGCTGGGGCTCGCCGAGCGGCGCGGACGAGCCCCCCTTGCCTCGGAAGCGCGCGAGGCGAGCCTGATGGCCGTGAGAGAAGCCCAGCAGAGCGGCCTGAGTCAGGAGCAAGCGGCCCGGGCCCTGGGCCTCAGCGCCCGAACCCTCCAACGCTGGCAGTGCGGGCCGGTGCCGTCCCAACGTCGCCGGGGGAATCCCCGGCCCTGGAACGCACTCCTGCCCGAGGAGCAGGGCCTCCTCGTGGCGGTGGTGGCCCGGCGGGAGTTGGCCGATGGCTCGTGTCGGATGCTGGCGTTCTGGCTCCTGGAGCACGCGGGGCGGGCCATCTCCCACGTGGCGGTGTGGCGCTACCTGCAGGCCCATGGGGCCTCGACCGCCCGGGGACGTCGCCGAGGGGAGCCGGTGGGGGCCAAACCCGACATCCGCTTCGCCCAGCAGCCGAACAGCCTCTGGTGTTGGGATATCACCCACCTCCGGACAACGCAGCCCTGGGTGTTCCTGTACCTCTACGTGCTCTTGGATTGGGTGAGCCGAAAGGTGATCGCCTGGCACCTCGCGGAGACGCTGGAATCCCGCGAGGTCCTCACACTGTGGGATCAGGGCCTCCAGAAGGAAGGCCTCTTGGAGCTGCCGACGCACGTCTACCCCCGCTCCCTCTCTGATCGGGGGACGCAGATGCGGTCGCGGCTCACCCGGCGGTTCTTCGCCCGGACCGGGGTCGAGGCCCTCTACGCCCGGCCGCGGACCCCGAATGATAACCCCGAGATCGAAGCGTTCTTCTCGACCCTGAAGGGCCGGCTCCACTACCCCGGCCGGTTCGCCAGCCTGGAGGAGGCCCGAGCGTGGTGCGCGGAGTTCTTCCGGTGGTATAACGATGGGCATCACCATCGGAGCCTGGGGTACGTGACTCCGAGTCAGCGGCATGCAGGGATTCACACGACTGTCTTGGCTGAACGCGCCGCCCTGAGGGCCCAGTGCCTGGCTGAGCGGCGTGCCTATAACCAGAATGCCGCCGCTATCCCCGCAGTGGCGGCGACATCAGTTGCGTAACACGGCGCCCCTGCCACCGCGTAGCCGGTGAACGGCAGGATGAAGGCCATGTTAATGCAGTTCGCGCCCATGGCGGTGATGCCGCCATCGCCGAAGAGGAGGGCCTGGATGACGAGGGCGATGGTGATGGAGAAAAGCGCCCCCCAGGGGCCGATCGCGATGGCGATCAGGACGCCGCCCACGGCATGTCCCGTCGTTCCCCCCGGCAGGGGAACGTTGAACATCATCACCAGAAAACTGAAGGCCGCCGAGATCGCCAGGAGAGGCGCGCGCCGTGCCGACAGTCTCTCGCGCAGGCGCCGCGCCGCAACCGCCCAGAGGGGGGCACAGGCCGCGTAGGCGGCCAGGTACGTCGGGGGACCCAGGTATCCGTCGGGGATGTGCATTCGCGCTGCTCCTGTCCCAGGTCTCGCCGGAGGCTGGAATTCTTGATGCTACAGATCCATTGTTCGTGCTACGCCAGCACCAAAAAAATCCGGCCGGGGCTAGCCCAATGCGCGCCCCTCGGCCGTGGCGGAGAACGTGCCGTGCCTGACCCCCCGGGTGCCGATCAGCCGGTCCGCGATACTCTTCAATTCTTTGGCCTTTCCACGGAGGACCAGGACCTCCAGGCAGTGATGAGGATCCAGGTGAACGTGCAGGGCCGAGACGATGGCCTTGTAATGGGCGTGCTGGAGGTCGGTTAGCTTGTCGGTGAGGTCGCGCACCTCGTGGTTGTAGACGAGCGTGAGCGTGCCCACCACCTCATCGCTTCCCAGTTCCCATTGCTCCCGGACCAGGCTTTCCCGGATCAGGTCCCGGATCGCCTCGGAGCGGTTCGTGTAGCCTTTTCGCGCGATGACCCGGTCGAACTGCGCCAGCAGATGCTCGTCGAGCGATACCCCGAAGCGGGTCACACCGGACACGGCCTGACCTCCTCCACCGGTCAACGTAGCACAGAAACGGGTTTGGTGTCATCAGCGTTCTTTGACTGGTGCGATTTCCGATACCATCCGTCCGTTGGCCCCGGCTTGCGCGCGATGAGGCGTTGCCTCCGGGTCGTCATTGGTGTACAAGGGCAATCGTTCTCTCGTCTCTCTGAACGGTGGCCAGCCAAAGCGTTCAGCGGGTGACAGGTGGAGCGCAGCGTGGAGCAGGGCGGATCATTCCGTAACGGAAGTCAGGGAGCGACGTCCCCTTCTTAGGGGGGATCGGCGAGGGCGATGCGGCGCGTTGACGCGATGTGGCTCGGGGCCGTCTGCCTGTGCGAGATGGCCACGATGCTGATGTTCCTCAACTATACCGCGATCCTGCCGATCCTCCAGAGAGAGTGGGGGATGCGGAACAGCGAGGCGGGGCTCATCTTCTCCGCCTATCAGGCATGTTATCTCCTGGCCGTCCTCGTCCTGGCCAGCCTCACCGACCGGATGGACACCCGGGCAATCTACCTCGCCTCGGCCGCGTGGGCGGGCCTCTCCGGCTTGGCCTTCCCGTTTCTCGCTCATGGCTTTCTCTCGGCGGCCGTCCTGCGAGCCCTCGCCGGCATCGGTCTCGCCGGGACCTACGTCCCCGGGATGCGGCTGGTGGCGCAGCGATTGGGTGGCGAGCGTCGAGGTCTCGCCATCGCCTGCTATGCCAGCGCCTTCGGCGTCGGCTCGGCCGCGTCGCTGGCCCTCACCGGTTGGCTCACCCGCATAGCCGACTGGCGGATCGGCATGGGTCTCACCGCCCTGGGCCCCCTCCTCGCCGCGCTGCTGGCCGCCTTCGTCCTCGCGCCGGCGCCGCCGCCTCGGCTCGCAGCGCGGTCGCGCCTCCTGGACGTGCGCGTCTTCAGGAACCGGCCTGCCCTCTGGATGATCGCGGGCTATTGCGCCCACAATTGGGAACTGTTCGGCATGCGCGCCTGGCTTCCGCCCTTCCTGGCCGCCAGCCTCATCCAACGCGGGGTCACCGTGGTGGAGGCGAGCAGCTTCGCGGCGGGGTGGACGGCGATCGTTTTGGTCATCGGATCCGTCTCCAACGTCGCCGGCGGCTGGATTTCAGATCGGTGGGGGCGTGCGCAGGTGATCGTTCTCTCGCAGTTGTGCAGTGCCTGTTTCTCCTTCAGCATCGGCTGGCTCTTCCACTCGCCCCTCTGGTTCATTCTGACCGCCGCGGCTCTCTACAACGTCTTTGCGACGTCGGATTCCGGCGCGCTCTCCACCGGCGTGACCGAGCTGGCCGAACCCTCGCTCCTGGGCGCCACCCTGGCCCTGCAATCGTGCCTGGGATTCCTCGCCGCTGCCATTTCGCCGGGGGCCGCGGGCTTCGTCTTGGACGCCCTGCAGGTCGGCAGCGGGGGAACCGCCGCCACCTCTCCCTGGCAGTGGGGACCCGCTTTCGGCGTGCTCGGCGTGGGCGTGCTCATGGGGCCGATCAGCATGCTGGCTCTGCGCCGCGCTCAGGCGGCCGCGAGACGAGCCTCCTCCGCGGAATCGCCGTAATCCGCGCAAGCTGGGGATAATCCGGCAGGTTGGCCGCTGAGTTGTCGGGGGTCGGGACGGCTGAAGCTTAAGGGCGGGGTGTCCTGCAGTCGGCTGGCCGACGGAAGGCACGGATCAGGCCGGGGTCAGTGCCTTCTCCAGATCCATGCTCATGCGCTGAATGTACCGCTCGATCTCTCGGAAATAGTCCAGCATGGCCAGGAAGAGTGAAGACGTTCGGGGGACGCAGGTCCCCCGGAGCAAACGCTCCTGATGGCCGTGGGCGGCCTGGTCGCTGAAGGCGTGGAACTGCTGTCCCTCCTCACGAATCGTTTCGAGGCCTGCCCGCTCACCGGTCCGGATAACGGCCGCCAGCCTGTCAACCAGGGAGACCGCGCGGCTGAAGAGGCCCATGACCTCTGCGAGGGCCTGTTCGCTGAAGGGAATTCCCTCAAGATGAATGGTCTGGACGCAGCGCGCCAGGGACTCCGCCGAGTCGCCGATGCGCTCTAACGCCGCCGGCAGAAATGCGAGGTGCTCGGCCGTCCCAAGGGACCAGGGGTACTCGCGAAGCTGCATCGCCACATGATCGGTGAGCCGCTTCTCGCGCAGGTGAAGGTCGCGACCCAACGCGCCGACTTGGTCGAGAGACGCTCGTGAGTGCTGGAGGAAGGCATCCCGGGTGAGCCGCAGCATCTGGCCGGCGATGTGGCGCATCTCGAGGACCGCATCCCGAAGGGCTTCAGGCATCAAGCGTGGCAGCAGCATGCTCATGGCCCACCCTCCGCGCGACGGGCACTTCCGGCAGCCTGTGTGGACTCTACCCCTAATCTAGTACGATCGGTCTGCGTCGGCAAGAGGCCCAATGGAGCGGGTGGGCAGGGTCAGGCGCGAGAGGGTCGGTCGGCCGTCTGGATGATCTCGTGCATTTCGAAGACGTTGGGGCCGGAAAACATCTCCTTGGGCGGGCGGTTCATGTGGGCGCGGCGGAAGTCTTCGCTCTCGGTCCACCGCACGAAGTCCTCTTTCCGCTCCCAGTACGTGAGCACCACGTAGTAGTTGGACCCGCCGAGCGGGTTCGCGTGCATCTGTACGCTGGTCGGGCGAAGGATCTCCAGGCGGATGAAGCCCGGATGGTTCTCCACCAGACCGGCTCGCCCGCGGGATCGCTCTTCAAACGCCGCCTCATGACCTGTGGCCACCGAGATCCGATTCGACACGACGATCATTTCCAAACCTCGCTAGAAAGCTGGCAGGCTAGAAGGCTGAAGGGCGGGAGCGGTTTGAGCCTTCCAGCTTTCCAGCCTGCAAGCTTGCCAGCCGCCTGTCAGTTTCCGGCAATAGTCATCCGCGCGATCTTGAGGGTGGGGGCGACGATGGATCCCCGCCACTCCAGATCGTCGCCGATCATCTCGATCTGCTCGAGCATGTCCTTCAGATTCCCGGCGATGGTGATCTCTTCCACGGGGTAGGTCAGCTCCCCGTTCTCGATCCAGATCCCCACGGCGCCGCGGGAATAGTCTCCGGTCACCAGGTTCACTCCGAAGCCGATCATCTCTGTGACGTAGAGTCCCCGATCCACCGAGCGGATGATCTGCTCGGGCGAGCAGGGGCCCGGGACGATGTGGCAGTTCGTCGGCGCGACGGTGGGGGGCTGGCCCAGCGAGCGCGAGGCATTCCCCGTCGAGGCCATGCCGAGCTTCCGCCCCGTATAGGTGTCCAGGAGATAGCTCGCCAGGACGCCGTCCTGGATAATCGCCGTCCGCCGGGTGGGGAGGCCCTCGCCGTCGAAGGGACGGGAACCGAGCTTCCCCGCCATCCGACCGTCGTCAACGATGGTGAGATCGCCGGAGGCGACCTTTTCCCCCAGCTTGCCCGTCAGGAAGGAGGCGCTGCGATAGATGGCAGACCCCGAGACGGCGCCGCAGATGGTTCGCAACAAGCTGGCGGCCATGTCCGGGTCGAACACGACCGGCACCTGCTGGGTCGGAACCTTCCGCGCGCCCAGGCGACGCAGGGCCCGCTCCGCCGCAGTCCGGCCGACGCTCTCGGGAGACTCGAGGTTCTCCAGCCGGCGCTGGACCGAGTACCAGCCGTCCCGCTGCATGCCGCTGTTGTCCCCGGCAATCGGCGAGACGGACAACACCACCGAGGAGCCGCGGTACTCCCCTGCGAAGCCGTGGCTGTTGGCAAAGATGAGGCGGGCGTCCTCGTGGCCGTACTCTCCGCCCTCGGAGTTCGTGATCCGGGGATCGAAGTCCAGGGCGGCCGATTCGGCCGCAGTCGCCAGGGCGATTCGGTCCTGGATCGGCAGGTTGGCCGCCTCGGGGTCCCACAGGTCCAGGTCCGGCGCGTCGGCGCTGAAGAGTTCCGGCTCCGGGAGGCCGGCATAGGGATCCTCGGCCGTGGCCCGGGCCATGGCCACCGTATCATCCAGCAGCCTCTGCAAGGATTCCGAGGAAAAGTCCGACGTGGCTGTGGTCGCCGACCGCTGGCCGAAGCAGAGGCGAAGGCCCAACCGTTTTTGCCGGGCGCTCTGCAAGGTGTCGACGGCCCGCATCCGGACCTGGACCGAGAACGATTCGTCCTCGACGACGATGACCTCGGCGCCGCTGGCGTCCTTGCCTTTGGCGCGTCTCAAAAGATCCTGTGCCAGCTCGCGATAGTCCACGTTCGGTCCCCGGTCCAAGGTCCGATGTCCAAGGTCCAAAGTCCAAGGTCCGATGCCCCCTCTTCGACATCGGACATTGAACCTTGCACGTTGAACGTCAGCTCTGCGTGCCGCCCACCGTCATGCCGTTGATCAGGATCGTGGGCAATCCGACGCCCACCGGCACCGACTGACCGTCCTTCCCGCAGGTGCCAATCCCCTCGTCCAGCTTGAGGTCGTCGCCCACCATGGTCACGCGCGTGAGCGCCTCGGGGCCGTTCCCGATCAGGGTCGCCCCCTTCACCGGCCGGCCGATCTTCCCGTCCTCGATCAGGTAGGCCTCGCTGGCGGAGAAGACGAACTTGCCGTTGGTGATATCCACCTGGCCGCCGCCGAAGGCCACGGCGTACAGCCCGCGCTTCACCGATCGGATGATCTCCTCGGGCGAAGTGGATCCCGGCAGCATGAAGGTGTTGGTCATCCGGGGCATCGGGTGATGGGCGTAGCTCTCCCTCCGCCCGTTGCCGGTCGGCGCCATCCCCATGAGCCGCGCGTTGAGCCGGTCCTGCAGGTAGCCCTTCAGGACGCCGTTCTCGATGAGGACGTTGCGTTGGGTCGGCGCCCCCTCGTCGTCCACGTTGAGGGAGCCCCGCCGGCCCGGGATCGTCCCGTCGTCCACCACCGTGCAGAGAGGCGAAGCGACCCGCTCGCCCAGGCGGCCGCTGAAGGCCGACGTACCCTTGCGGTTGAAGTCGCCTTCCAGACCGTGGCCGACCGCCTCGTGGAGGAGGATGCCGGGCCAGCCGGGGCCCAGGACCACATCCATGGTGCCGGCCGGCGCGTCGTCGGCGTCCAGGTTGACGATGGCCTGCCGGGCCGCTTCCCGCGCGAAGTGCGCGAAGCGCTCGTCCTCCAGGAAGAAGCTGTACTCGGCGCGACCGCCGCCGCCGAAGGTTCCCATCTGGCGCATGCCGGGTCCGCGGCGACCATCCTCCGCGATGCAGGTCACCTGCAGCCGGTGCAGAGGGCGGACGTCTCCCACGACCCATCCCTCGGAGGTGGCGACCAGGACCAGCTTCTGCTCGCTGCTGATGGTAGCCATCACCTTGGTGATGTGGGGATCGTAGGCTCGGGCGATCCGGTCGATCTGATGCAGCAGGTCGATCTTGGTCTGGATGGGGACATCGGTGGGCGGAACCTGGACAGGGTAGAGGTCCCGGGGGGCCATCCGCGACTCCCGCACGGCCACGGCATCCGACTGGCCCGAGTCGGCCGCGATGTAGCGCGCCCGCTGCGCGGCGAGCTGGAGATTCTCGACCGTAATCTCATCCGAGTAGGCGAACCCCGTCTTCTCCTCGGCCGTGGCCCGGACGCCGACGCCCTGGCTGATGCTCTTGGCCGCCTTCTTGACGATCCCCTCCTCGAGGCCGATCTCCTCGTTCACCCGGTGCTCGAAGTACAGGTCGGCGTAGTCTATGCTCCTCCCCAGGGCGGCGCCCAGCGTCCGCTCCAGGCTCTCCTCGGTCAGGCCGAATTTCTCCAGGAAGAACTTTTCTGGTCGCGTAATCTCTGCGCTCATCACCGCTTCGCATCCTGGCGTCTCACGTTTCACGTCTCACGTTTCACGCCCATTCAGTGGATCGTCCGCATCTTCTTCGTCATGTAGTCCATCAAGAGGTACCGGCCCAGCGTCATGGGGGTCGTGAAGTACGCCTTCCCCCGGCAGATCTCGGTCACCTTCTGCACGAAGGCGACGAGGTCGTAATCCCGGGCCAGCATGAAGGTATTGATGAGGATGCCCGAGCGGCGGCACTCGGCGACCTCTTTCAGCGTCTCCTTCAGGACCCAGGGGTCCAGCCCCATGGAGTTCTTGTAGATCCGGCCGTCCGGCATGGTCATCGCCGACGGCTTGCCGTCGGTGATCATGATGATCTGCCGCATGTCCTTGCGCTGCCGATCCAGGAGCCGGCGGGCCAGGCGGAGCCCCTCCTGGGTGTTGGTGTGGTACGGGCCCACCGTGACCCGCGCGAGCTGGCTGATCGGCACCTCTTCGGCGCTGTCGTGGAACAGGACGATGTTGAGGCTGTCGCCCGGGTACTGCGTCCGAATGAGGTGGGTCAGGGCCAGCGCCACGCGCTTGGCCGGCGTGAACCGATCCTCGCCGTACAGGATCATGCTGTGGCTGCAGTCCAGCATCAGGACCGTGGCGCAGGAGCTCTGATATTCAGACTGATGGACCAGGAGATCGTCGTACTCCAGGGGGAGGGGGCTCTTCAGGCCCTCGCGCTGGATGGCCCGAAGCAGGGTGCCGGGGATGTCCAGGTTCAGGGTGTCCCCGAACTCGTACTGCTTCGGGGCCTCGGACGCTTCGACTCCGGTGGACAGCTCGTGCGTGTCGTGGCGGCCGACGCTGCTCCTGCCGAGCGACGCCAAAAGATCCCGCAGCGTGCGGTAGCCGAGGAAGTCTATGCCCTTGTTGGTCAGCTCGAACTTGACCTCGGCGCTCTCGCTGCCGACGCCGCCCATGAACCCGCGGGGGTCGCGCTCCAGCCGGCCGAAGTCCTCTCCCGGCAGCGTGATGTATCCCTCCTGGAGCATCCGCTCGAGGAGCGCCTTGAGGATCTGGCCGAGCTGCTTGGTGGCCTCGGTCTCTTTTCCCTCCATCCAGTCCTCGACGTCCTCGTAGGGAATCTTGCCGCCGTTGGCCAGGGCCTCCAGGATGGCCTGGTACAGCTCCTGGAGGTTCCGGTCGGATTCCATCTCGTCGAGGTACTCGTCCAGGAAGCGATTGTGAAATCCGCTCTGGAGCAGGTGGTCGGCCAGCTCGCCCAGCAGATCCTCCAGGCTCAGGCTGTCCCACCACTGCCCCGTGTACTGACTGTATCGCGTTACGCGCATTGCACCGCCCTACGGGCCCTTGGAGGCCTTGATTTCGAATTTCGAATTTCGAAATGGGGCTGCCCTTCATTCCGCATTCCGCAATCCTCAATCCGCAATCAGTTATAACTCCTCCGCCTCCCCGGTTGCGGTCCCGACGTTTCCTCGCGCGGCTTCCGCTCGACCTTTGGCGTGCCGACGTAGCCTCGCTGCTCCGTCCGGTCGATCTTCTGCTGGACGTGCAGGCCCTCCAGGATGAACTCGCAGGCCGAGACGACGAGGCCCGGGTCCGCTTTCTCGGGCACGCCCAAGAGGGCCGTGGTCTCGAGCAGGCCGGGAACGTGCTGCAGGAAGCGCAGGGCCTCGTCCGCCGGCGTCGTGTCGGCGATCTTCACGGCGCCCCCGGCGTCGAACCACGCCACTGTTTCCTGGATGGGGGCCCCGGCCAGGCGGGCGCTGAAGACCCGATTCACCGCCTCCTTGATCAGCGACCGGGCGATCACCTCGCCCCCCTTCAACTCGCCCTCGTATTCCAGCTCCAGCTTCCCGGTGATGGAGGGCATGGCCGCATAGATGTCACAGGGGCGCGGGACGACGGTCCGCTCGCGGTTGATGGCCGCCCGGCGCTCCGCGCTGCTCACCACGTTCTCCAGGCACGAGATGGGCAGGCGCTGGCTGACGCCGGAGCGCCGATCGATGTGCTTGCTCTCGCGGGCGGCGAAGGCGATCTGCTCCACGATCTCCTTGATGAAGTCCGGAACCACCAGGCGGCCGTCCCCGTGCCGGCGGATCCAGGCCTCCTGCTCGGTGATGGCGATGCCGTGGGCCACATCCACCGGGTAGTGGGTCCGGATCTCGGAGCCGATCCGGTCCTTCAACGGGGTGATGATCTTCCCTCGGGCCGTATAGTCCTCGGGATTGGCGGAGAAGACCAGGGCCACGTCCAGCTTCAGGCGGACGGGGTAGCCTTTGATCTGGACGTCCCCCTCCTGCATGATGTTGAAGAGACCCACCTGGATCTTCCCGGCCAGGTCGGGCAGTTCGTTGACGGCGAAGATGCCCCGGTTGGCGCGGGGGAGCAGGCCGTAGTGAATGGTCAGCTCGTTGGACAGCTCCAGGCCGCGCCGCGCCGCACGAATGGGGTCCACGTCGCCGATGATGTCGGCGATGGTGACGTCCGGCGTGGCCAGCTTTTCCACGTAGCGCATCTCCCGGGGCAGCCAGGCGATGGGGGTGCCATCGCCCAACTCGGCGAGCCGGTCCTTGCAGGCCCGGCAGAGCGGGGCGTATGGGTTGTCGTTGATCTCGCAGCCGGCGATTATGGGGATCTCGTCGTCGAGAAGATCCACCAGGCTCCGCAGGATCCGGCTCTTGGCCTGGCCCCGCAGCCCGAGGAGGACCACGTGGTGCCGGGACAGGATCGCATTGACGAGCTGCGGGACGACCGTGTCCTCGTAGCCGATGACGCCGGGGAAGAGGGGTTCCTTCCGTTCCAGTTTGGCCAGGAGGTTCTCGCGCATCTCGTCCCGCACGGAGCGGGAGGCGATGCGCTCCTCGCTCCAGTGGCTCTTCCGAAGCTCTCCGAGGGTCCCCGGTCGCGCCGCTAATTTCCCCTTGGTCATGCGGTTTTTCCCTCCCCAAAGACGCCGAGAGCCCTCGGGACCTCTCGAGGGCCGCTCGTGGAATCCACCACGCCGAAAAATATGTCCATTTGAGTTTAGGAGGCGTAGAGAGGAATGTCAAAGCGTTTCACGGCGAGGGTAAAGGGGCACCATTCTTCATGGGCGTCCGGTTTCTTGGCTTGTCCGTTACTAATGGACATGGACCCCGAGGTGGCAGAATCGTTCTCCAGCACTGACGTTGCCTCTTACCCAGTGGGCGCTTGACCGTATGTCCGATCTGACATACTCTCTCCAGGCATGAACCGCGAAGACAAGCCTTTGGTTTGGCTTCATGGGGAAGTCAAGACACCCCCGCTCGGGGATGGGCCGCAGGGAGGTGCCGGATGACCAACGCTGATCCCCCACAAGGAGCCGTCGGTTTTTTCGGTTTCGAAGGCAGAATTTGGGAATTTTGGCGGCCTTGGCGTCTTAGCGGTTGAGCGTTTTTTCGGAATAAGGCTAGGTGCTGGGGGAAGGGTCATGGATAAGGCAAAGCGAAAGCGGCTGGAAGCGAAAGGGTGGAGAGTGGGGACGGCGGCCGAATTCCTGGGATTGGCCCCGGAGGAATCGGCCTATGTCAAGCTGAAGGTGGCGCTGGGCAGCAAGCTGAAGGAACTGAGAAACCGGAAGCGTCTCTCGCAGGTGGAGCTGGCGAAGCGCATCGGATCCAGCCAGTCGCGGGTAGCGAAGATCGAGGCGGCCGACCCCTCGGTGTCCCTCGACCTCCTCGTCCGGTCGCTGATTGCCCTCGGGGCGACCCGCAAAGACCTGGCGAGGGTCATCGCCTCACCAACCCCCCGCGCCGCAGCGTGACGTTTCGTGATTTGGCGTGCTTGGCAACGGATTGCACTCACAATGGTGTGGTACCTGCTTTTTGGTCGGAGGTCTCCCCGACTCAGCCTGCCATACCTGGCAACGTCCCCTTTGATTGACTTTGACGGGCGCGCCGGGGTCAAGCGGAATCCCGCCGGGGGGCCACGCCCAAATCTTGAATCCCTACATCTCCCGGCCCCCTGCGCTCCTGAGTTGTGAAGGCTCTCACTCCCTGACATTTCAGACGGCGGCGAATGCTTTGAATGCGATGCTTCAAACTCGGTAGACCTCTCGGCGGTGTCCGATTTTCACAACTTCGACGGTTCGCATCCCGTCGTCCACAGCGTAGACGATCCGGTAATCCCCCTGGCGGACCCGATACCGTTCTTGCCCGGATATCTTCTCGCAGCCCGGTGGACGCGGCTCCCGGGCCAGGCCCTGGATCCGCGTGACGACGCGGCGCAGGTCCTGTCTTGGAATCTTCCGCAGCTCGCGCTCGGCGGACCGCTTGATGACGACGCTATAGGAGGCCGTCACGCTTCAGGTCCTCGAGGACCTTCTCAAAGGAGCGCGAGGGCTCCTTGGCCCGTTTTTCGAACGCCTCCAGGTCGAGAGCGTCCTCCCGCAGCGCCTCGATCACCGCTGCGTTAATCAGGTCCGAGATCGACCGATCGGTTGTCGCGGACTTGACCTTCAGCGCCCGGTACACGTTGGGAGCGAGATAGATCGTCGTCTTCGTTTGACCCGCCATGACCATCCTCCAGGCGTACTTTGGATTTCGCGTCGTGCCTTCTTGATGTTTTGCCATCATGATGGCATTTCCCGGCTAGAAAAGCAACCGGAGAAGATGTCCGCACGGGCCGGTCTGGATGGATCGGTGAGATTAAGATTGGAGGAAACGGGCTGCAGGGAAGGAGAGAAAGTTTCCTCAGCGGATCGCGATGATGGGCACCACGGACATGCCGGGGACCAGGAGGTGGCGGGAATTCTCGCCCGGCTCGAACACGAGCTTGACCGGGACGCGCTGGACGACCTTGACGAAGTTGCCGGTGGCGTTCTCGGGCGGCAGCAGCGAGAACACGGCGCCCGAGCCCGCCTGGATGGAATCCACGCGGGCCTTGAAAACGGCGCCCGGGTAGGTGTCCACCTCAATGGTCGCGCGCTGGCCCGGCCGCACGTTCGTGAGCGCCGTCTCCTTGTAGTTGGCCACCACCCACACGTCGTCCAGATCCACGATCGACAGTAGCGGCTGGCCCGACTGAATCACCTGGCCGATCTCTACGGTCTTCTTGGTGACCTGGCCGCCCACCGGCGCCTTGATTGTGGTGTACTCCAGGTTCAGCTCGGCCTGTCGGAGATTGGCCAGGGCCTGCCCCACCCGGCTTCGCGCCGCGTCCACCTGGGTCTGGCGCACCTTGACCTGCTGTCGTTGACTGCGGGCGTTGGCGAGCGCCGCTTCCGCCTCTTGCTCGCGCCGCCAGAACTGGGCCACCGTCGCCGTCTGGCTCCGCACTGCGGCCGCCGCCTGGAGCGTTTCTTCCTGCGCCTGGCTCACCTTCTGTCGAGCGACGTCCAGGGCCGCCTGAGCGCTCTTGAACGCGGCGTCGGCGTGGTCGTAGTCCTGCTGGGCGACCATCCGCGCCTCGACCAGCTCTTTCAAGCGGTCGCGGTCGAGCCTGGCCCGCTCGAGGTCCGCCTCGGCCATCCGGACTGCGGCCTTCGCGGCCGCCTCGGCCGCCTGCTTGGCTTTGAGCTGACCCCGCCGCTCTTCGAGGTCGTGCAGGGCCACCTGGCTTGCCTCTTTCGATCCCGCTTCCGCCGCCTCGGATTGCTGGACCAGGCTCCGAGTCGTCTCGTCGGTCAACGGCACGTTCACGAGGGCATTCGCCAGGTCTGCCTTCGCCGAGTCGGCGCCAGCGCGGGCTTGCTGCAAGGCGACCTCATAGTCCTTGGGGTCGAGGCGCATCAGGATGTCCCCGGCCTTGACGTCCTGGTTGTCGTTCGCCCGCACCTCGATTACCGTGCCGGGGATCCGGGCGCTCACTGGGGCGAGGTGGGCCGTGACGTAGGCGTCGTCCGTCGAGACGTGCGTCCGCGAGTAGTGCCAGAGGTAGGCGCCATAGCCGAGGGCGCCCAGGAGGAGGGCGGCCACGGCGACCAGGACCAGGAGACGCTGCCGAGACATGTGCCGCTGGGTCCAGTGTTCGATCATGGGTGCTTTCTTCTGTTGGCGCGTCCCGGGCGCACGGCATGGGCCAATCGTGGCGCGCTGCGGGTTCGCGGGCCTTGTGATCCAGAGCGGTAACGACGCCAGCCCGTGGGTTACCCCCTGGCACCCGCCGGCGCGTCGTTCCGGTTTCCCAAGCTCCTCTCTTACATTATAATGCACTGCCCCTGTCCGTCAATTCATGATGTGGGAATCGTTCGCCCCGCAGGAGTAGGGATGACCCTCCCGGATGGTGTTCAAGGTCTGACCGCAGGAGATACAGCCGTGGCGGCCCTGAGGTCCCGAGCGTGAGCGCCGGGGACGGGCCGACCTCTTCGACGCACGACCGGGCTTCCGAGTGGCGGCCGCGCTTCAACCCATGGCTGATCGCGCTCGCCGTCATGCCCGCCACCTTCATGGAGGTCCTGGACACTTCCGTCGCTAACGTGGCCCTCCCCCACATCGCCGGGAGCTTGTCGGCGACGCCCGAGGAAGCCACCTGGGTCCTGACGAGCTACCTGGTGTCCAACGCCATCATCCTCCCGGCCGCGGCTTGGCTCGGCGCGATCTTCGGCCGCAAGCGGCTCCTGCTCACCTGCATCGTGCTCTTCACGCTGGCATCTGCTCTGTGCGGCGCGGCGCCCAGCCTGGGCCTGCTGGTGTTGGCGCGAGTCCTCCAGGGGGTGGGGGGCGGGGCGTTACAGCCCATCGCGCAGGCGGTCCTCCTGGAAAGCTTTCCGCCGGCCCGGCGGGGTGTCGCGATGGCGACGTACGGGATAGGGGTCGTCGTCGCCCCGATCCTCGGCCCGACTCTCGGCGGCTGGATCACGGAGAACTACACCTGGCGGTGGATCTTCTACCTCAACCTCCCGGTGGGCCTCGTCGCCATCCTGATGGCCGAGGCATTCATCGAGGACCCGCCCTACATCCGGCGCTCGGGGTGGGGCCGGATCGACTACTTCGGCTTCGGCCTGATGGCCATCGGCCTGGCCACCCTCCAGGTCATGCTCGACCGGGGGCAGGAGGACGACTGGTTCTCGGCGGTGTGGGTCCGCTGGTTCGCGGTGATCTCGGTCGTCTCGCTGATCGCGTTCATCATCCGTGAGCTGCGGGCGGAGCACCCCATCGTGGACCTCCGGATCCTGCGCAACCGCAACTTCGCCGTCGGCACGCTGTTGATCACGATCCTCGGCATGGTCCTCTACAGCATGGTGGCCATGCTCCCCCTTTTCCTCCAGATCCTGATGGGCTATTCGGCCCTGCTGAGCGGCCTGGCCATCACCCCGCGCGGACTCGGGGCGCTCTTTATGAACATCATTGCGGGCCGCTTGATTGGATTCCTTGACGGTCGGCTCCTGATTGCCGTGGGCTTTGCCCTGGTCGCGGGGTCCGGGTTCGTTTTCAGCCAAATGAACCTTCAGATTGCGATGTCGAACGTGGTGTGGGTGAACGTCCTGAATGGGATTGGCACGGCGATGATCTTCGTCTCGCTGGCGACCATGACGATGGGAACGCTGCGGAACGAGCAGATGGGCAACGCCACCGGCATCTTCAACTTGATGCGGAACATCGGCGGAAGCATCGGCATCGCCGGGATGGTCACCTTCCTGGATCGGTGGGCACAGTCGCACCAGGCGATCCTGGTGTCCCACCTGACGCCCTACGATCCGGCCTACCGGCAGTGGCTGAATACCGCGCAAGCCGGACTCAAGACGCAGGTGGGGGGGGTGGCGGCGGGGCCGAAGGCACTGGGGCTCCTGTACAACGTCCTCGGGCAGCAGGCGCGACTCCTCGCGTATATGGATAACTTCCGGGTGATCAGCTACCTCAGTCTTCTGGCTGTCCCGCTCGTCCTCCTTTTCAAAAAAGCAAAGGGGCGCCCGGCCCCGCCCGCCGACTGACCCTGCCCGCTGCCGGCGGCAGAGAATCCAGCACCCGGGCCGCACAGCCATTCCGCACAAGGGGATAAAGAGGACGCTCACGGCTCCGCTGGCTTTCCCCGGGATCCGCTAGGGGTGTCCCCGGCCGCGTCCCTGGTTCCGCCTCTTGGATGTGGTCCTTCCTTCCCGAAAGACGCAGGACACGCTTGAGTGGCTTCAGGGACCTTGTGAAAGGCAGGGGAGACGGGGTGGAATCATCCGGTATCGGGGCTTCCGGCGGACTGCCGGAAGCCCCGACGGCGTGCGGTCAGAACTTCAAACCGAAGAACCGGTTCAGGAGGAACACCCCGAAGAAGAACCCGAAGAACACCAGGCTGACGACCAGCACCGCCTCTCGGAACAGGCTACCCCGGTACTCCTTCGGCAAGAACTTCCGGTTGACCCGAATGGTCAAGACGGCCGAGAGGGCCATGGTGAAGTTGGCGACATTGGCGCTGATGGCGAAGATCACCAGGGGGAGCGTGATGTTGACGAATGTGACCCCCCAGGCGAAGAACACGATGAGGAGCGTGTAGTAGACGCGGCGGATGTCCGCCTTGGCCCAGCGCCGGATCCCCTCCACCCCGAACCACAGCATGTCGGTGGACTGCCGGACGACCAGGTCCACGTTGCTGATGGCCGTGCTGTACAGGATCCAGAACCCGAAGAACAGGGCCAGGAACCAGCCGAAGTTCCCCATCTCCTTGACGAGGCCACTGGCGGTGGACGCCGCAAGCATCTCGGGGTGGTCCGAAGGCCTGCGGGGTTCGCGGATCGCAGCCAGATGGGGGCGTTACGAGGCGTGAGCCGAGAGCCGAGTGTTCCAGCCGGACATAGGCACCGCCTCGGGGGGATCAGCGTGCCTCGCGCAAGTAGACGGCCTGAAGCCCGACAATCGTTTTCCCGTCCCGGATCGTTCCATCCTCGATCTGGGCGATCGCCCTTTCCAGGGGCAGCTCGATCACGTCGAGCACTTCATCGCGGCCAAGATTCTGCGTTCCCGACGTGAGACCGGTCGCCTTGTAGACGTGGATGACCTCGTCCGTGAACCCCGGCGTGGTGAAGAAGGTGATCACCGGCTCCAACGAGGCCGCCCGGAGGCCGATCTCCTCTTCGAGCTCCCGCGCGGCGCAGTCCCTCGGATCCTCGCCGGGGTCCAGCTTGCCCGCCGGGATCTCCAGGATGTAACCGCCGACCGCGTGCCGGTACTGCCGGATCAGCAGGACGGTTCCATCGTCCTTCATCGGCACGATGGCGGCGGCGCCGGGGTGGTGGATCAGCTCCATCTCGACCGTGGCGCCGTTGGGCAGCGTGACCGTTTCGAGTCTCAGGTCTACCACCCGCCCTTTGTAGATATTCCTGGTCATGCAGCCCACCTTCCCTTTCACGGGGCCGGCGTCCTTAGATGCGGCCGAGGCCCCCGAAGAACCTCTCCAGGGGCAGGTTGATCGGACGCCCGTGGACGAGGACATCAACCAGCGCCCGGAGCACCGGAAGCTCGTCCGGTCCCAGTCGTCCGCGCTCGACGAGCCCGGGCAGGGCCTTTCCCAGCTCGCGCACGATCTCGGCCGACTCCAGCGTCTCGCCGGCCATGATCTCCCGCGCCTCGCTGAAACTGCGCCCCATGCCCAGCAGCCTCCCCAGTCGCAGCGTCCGCCCGCCCTGGCACGTCACATACAGGTCCCCGGCGCCCGGCAACCCATAGGCGAAGTGACGGCTGCCGCCCGCAATCTGGAGCATGCGCTCGATCTCGGTGCAGGCCTGCCCGAAGACCGCCGCCGCCACATTGTGCATGTGGGCGCCGGCCGCATTCACGCCACCCGACTTCTCCAGGATCCCGGCCGCGAGGCCGACGCCAAGCGTGTAGGCGTTCTTGAGCGCGGCGCAAAATTCCAGGCCCACCAGGTCCGTCGTCGTCCAGACGTGGTAATACGAGGTGCGAAAGATGGCGGCGAGCTTTTGGACCGCCCCGGCGTCGCGCGAGCCGAAGACGACGCAACTCTCACGGCGACCGGCCAGCTCGCCGGCGATGCACGGGCCGCCGATGGCGGCCAGCCTGACCTTCTCCCGGATGGAGGCAGGCAGCTCACTCGCTAGGACATCGGGCAGGATCATCAAGTCCCCTTCGGCCGTGCTCTCCAGGCCCTTGGTGACCGCGATGATGATCTGCCCGGGCACGAGGTGTGGCCCGATGGTTCGCCCGATCCAGTGCACGCCCGGGGAGCTCACGCCGCTGACGATGACGTCCACGCCCGTGAGGGCCTCGACGACCTCCTCCACGGAGTAGGGTCGGACGCTCTGCGGGAGCTCGCGTTTGAGCCGCGGATGGTAGCGCCGCTCTTTGCAGCTCCGGATGATCTCGGCGTCCAGGTGGGTGCCGACTAGGCGCACCGCGTGTCCGTTGTCGGCCAGCGGCCAGGCGGTCGCCGTGCCCATCATCCCGGCGCCCACAATCGCGACATGTGCCATCGTGTGCTCCTGTTCGGCCCTCGAGCCGGGCGAGTGAAGGCGGAAGCGAGAACGGGGTGCAGCTTCCCTTACCGTCGCCTAACTCCGGCGGGTCCGATATCTGGGGACCTTCCGGTTATCCGGATTGGACCGGCTAGGGGACGCGAGTGACGCGACCGTCCTGGACCGGGGCGATGGGGCCGGCCTTGAGCCGCTCGGTCAGGAGATCGGAGTCCATGGGGCCATTCTCTGCCTTGACCAGAACCCTCCCCCCCTTCAACATGGTGTACCCGTCGCCGCCGTCGAGGACGAAGTCAAAGGTCGCCAGGGTGTAGCTGGCTCGGGGGTCCAGCGGCTGGCCCCCCACGCTGACCGAAACGAGGCGTGATCCCGCCGGTCGCTTGGGATCGAAGACGTACCGCAGGCCCGAAACCTGGGGGAAACGACCCGCCGTCCTCTCCACCTGACTCAGGCCGTTCTCGAGGGCCGCGCGCAAGATCTCGCCGGTCACGTCCACCTTGACGATCTTGTTGGCGAAGGGCAGGATGGTCAGGACGTCCCGCCGGCGGAGTGGGCCCGGCGGCAGCACGGCGTTGCCCCGGATGCCGCCCCCGTTGATCAAGGCGACATCCGCCTGCATGGCGGCGCGCAACAGGTCGGCGATGAGATTCCCCACCGCCGACTCCTGCGTCCGAACCACGTCGCTTCGCGTGTCCAGCGGCAGGGAGGCGGCGCCCACGATCACATCCAGTTGCGCGGCCATGAGGCTTTCGTACTGTTTCACGATGGCCGCCACCTCGGGCTTGTCGGGGATTTCATCCGTGACCGGGATCAGCTCCCACTTGAACTCGACGCGCCGGCCGCCCCGGCCCGTGGTGGCGATGACATCGATCCGCCCCAGCGACACCGCGTCCGACCCCGTCTTGAGGATGAGGGTGCGCCCGACCCTGGCGTCCAGGGGAACGTGCTCGTGCCCGCCCAGGATCAGGTCGATCTCCGGGACCGCGGCCGCCAGTTGCCTATCATCCGCCATGTCCTGATGCGTCAGGGCGACGATCACGTCCGCCTTGGCCCGCCGGGCCCGCGCGACCACGTCCTTGGCGGCCTGGATGGGGTCCAGGAACTTCAGGGCGGCGGCGCCCTTGGACAGGATGCGGGTCTCGGGCGTCACCAGGCCGAGGAATGCCACGCGGATGCCGTCGTACTCGCGCAGGACGAAAGAGACCGCGCCGCCGAAGGGAAGACCCGTGTCGGGATCCAGGACATTGGCCGAGACCCAGGTGAATCGCGATTCCCGCATCCGTTCCCGGGTGACGTCCGCGCCGAAGTCGAACTCGTGATTCCCGAAAGTCGCCAGGTCCAGCCCGGCGGCGTTCAGCGTGGCCACCATATGGCTTCCCTGAAACATGCTCGACATGGTCGAGGGCGAGAGGAAGTCCCCCGCCAGGACGAAGAGCGTGGGGGGAGATTCCCTGGCGATGCGATCGCGCAGGGTGGCCACGCGGGCCAGGCCGCCCTTCTTCCCTTTCTCCACCGGTGAGATCTCATCCAGGTCGTTGATCTGGAGGATGGTGAGGCGGGTCGTCCGTTCGACCGGCGGGGCGGCGGCGAACGACGGAATCCCGCCGAGGATCAACGCTGCAGAAACGAGAGCGAGGAAGAAGCGGCGGCTCAGACTCCGAATCATAGGACGCCTCCATCTCTAAAGTGAAGGCATCGGGGCTGAACTGTCCAGCGGACGCAAGCATTTCCCATTTCATGGTCGTCTGTCAAAGGATTTTCGACACGGCGAGGCCGGGAAAACTGGAAGCGAGGGGAAAAGGGTTGGTGGGCAGAGGAGCGGAGATGCAAGGGGGCGGAGGAGAACGGCCAATACCGATTGCGACGGCCAAGGGGTTATGGTAAGAAGCGAGATCACATGAGACAACTACGGGTGAGAAAGCGGGGCGCCAGCCCGCGGGGAAAGGAGTTGAGGAGATGCCACGCGCGAAGGTCCGGGTGGGAATCATCGGTGCAGGGCGCATTGCGGGGTTTGTGCATATGCCCTCACTGAGGCTCTGTCCCGACGCGTGTGAGGTCGTCTCCGTGGCGTCCCGCACAAAGGAGGGGGCCAAAGCCTTTGCGGATCACTGGGGAATCCCCCGGGTCCACTCCGACTGGCAATCCCTCCTGGCCGACCCGGATGTGGATGCCGTGGTCATCTGCCCACCCAGCGGCATGACGTATGCCGTGGCGAAGGCCGCCATCGCCTCGGGGAAGCACATCCTGTGCGAGAAGCCGCTCGGGTTATGTTATGCCGAGGCCCGGGAGCTTCAGGTGGCGGCCGAGCGGGGCCAGATCATCCACATGGTGGCGTTCACATTCCGGTTCGTTCCCGGGCTTCGCTATCTCAAGCGGTTGGTGAGCGAAGGCCATTTCGGCGAGATTCGCCACTGGCGCCTCTCGTGTTTCACGGATCTCATGCTGGACCCGTCAATCCCCATCGCGTGGCGGAACCAACGGGCGCAGGCGGGAGGGGGGATTCTGTGGGACATGGGGTCCCACTGCATTGACTTTGCCCGCTACCTCCTCGGGGACATTGTGGCGACGAGCGGTGTCGGCCGCCTCTACGTCCGCGAGCGACCGAGCGCCGCCGGCGGGCGGGGTTCCGGGATGGAGCCGGTGGATGCCGAGGATGCCTGTGCCTTCGCGGTGGAATTCGCGAATGGGGCCATCGGGACCTTCGACATCAATCGGGCGGTGGCCGGCCGGGGAGGCACTGGACGAACGGCCCACCAGTGCATCGAGGTCCACGGAACCGGCGGGGCCGCCATCTATGAATTGATCCGTCCCTTCGAGTTGCAGATCAGCCTGGGCCCGGCGATGACCCGCACCCAGCAGTGGGCCCGGGCCGAAGTGCCCTTCGATCTCCTCAGATACCCCGGATCACCCCGGAACCCGCGCCTGGACGATCCGCTCTTCGGGTACAAGCTGGATCAAGGGGTCGCGTTCCTGCAGGCGATCCAGGGGGAGACGAGGGATTATCCCACCTTCCGAGACGGCGCCGAGGCTCAGCGGGTGATCGACGCGGTCGAGCGGGCCGCGAAAGAGCGGCGCTGGGTGGATCTGCGGGCCTGAGGGATCCTCAGCCGCGCTGCAACGCGCAGGTTCTGCAGATTTCACTGCTTCAATTGGACGACCGTGTTGGCCATGGCCTCCAGGACGGTCATGACCACGCACGCGTCCAGATCCCCCTTCCCCTGAGACTTCGCCGCCCGGAGGATCTCCCGGGCCGCGCTCGCCACCGGCAGGGACACGCCGCACTCCTCGGCGAGCATGAGGGCGGTGGACAGGTCCTTGTACATGTTGTTGGCGGAAAAATGCGGGGTGAAGTCGCGCTTCACCATCCGGGGACCGCGGGTCTCCATGGCTCCCGTGCGGGCGCCGCCCACCGAGGTGATCTCGATGACGGACTGCGGATCCAGCCCCGCCTTGGCCGCCAGCACCAGGGCTTCCGCCGAGACGTGGATGGCCACGCCGAGGATCAGATTGTTCACGAGCTTCAGTGTGGTGCCCATCCCGTTCCGGCCGGCATAGACGATCTTCGCCGCCAGCTTTTCGAAGACCGGACGGCAGGCCTCGAAGGTCTCCCGGGGGCCGCCCACCATGATCCCCAGCTTTCCCTCTGTGACGACCCGGGGCGCTCCGGTCACCGGGGCGTCAAGCATGGGCACGCCCTTGGCCCCGGCCTGGTCGGCAATGGAGCGGGACATCTCGGGCGCGATGCTGCTCATGTCGATCAGGATGAGACCGGGGTGCGCGCCTTCCAGGAGGCCGTCCCGTCCGCAGATGACTTCCTCCGACGCCGACGAGTCGGTGACCATGGTGATCACGACATCCGAGGCCCGGGCCACGGCTTTGGGGGAGGCCCCCCAGACCGCGCCGCTGGCCACCAGGTCCGTGGCCTTCTCTCTTGTCCGGTTCCACACCGTCAGGGGATGCCCGGCATCCAGAAGGCGCCGCGACATGGGTTGTCCCATCAGGCCGAGTCCGATGAAGCCGATGCGTTGCATGGGTCCTCCTCGAAAGTGGTTCCTCCCTGCCGGGTCCTGCGGATTTGCCCGGGCGATGCCGCTCACGAGGATACATCCCCTGGCGGGCCGCCGCACCCTCTCGTAGACGACGGGGAAAGCCATCTGCGCGTCACTCCCACCCGGACAGACGACCTCCAGGGGCGCCGACTCGACCGGCAAAATGGTTGACAATCTCAAGCTGGAAGTGATATGGGATGGCGGGCACGTTCCCGGCTCGAACCAGGCTCCGACCGACACCAGGGAGGAACATCATGGCGATCGACGAAACCTCGGCGAAGGTGAGGGTGGTGACCATCGCCGGGGTCCTCATCGGCACAATGAGCAAACCAAGGAACGTCCGAACCCTGGACGCCCTCAACCTCAAGGGAGATTTCTTTGCCCTGACCGAGGCTTCCGCCGAAGGGGAAGCCCAACCTCGTCCCGGATTCCTGGCGATCAACAAGCGGCAGGTGATCTCGATGGAAGAGATCGGATAGCCGCCGGGACGGCCCTGGCCCCAGATCCCATCTCCGCGCTGCCCCGGCAGCGCGGAGGATGTCTCCCCGCCTTTCCCTCGATTTCCCTCCCGGGGGACTCCGTCCCCACACATCCGTGGCCGTGGCGCGTTTTCGGCTGGGGATGGCCGGGCCTTCCCCTGACGCACAGGAACACTTCCTGGCGCGGCGAGGGCCGAGGGATACTCAACCGGAACATTTCACCGCAAAGGTCGCTGAGAGCACAGAGCCTTTCGGATCGGCACGATCACGGCGCGGACAGGCGTCCAAAACGGTCCGAACCGCCTCGTGGACGCTCGACCTACCGCCCCGGGAAATCCCGAGGATTCTCCGCGTGCTTTGCGTTCTTTGCGGTTCAACTGCATCGCTTGGGCTCAAGAGGCGGATCGGAAGCGACGGCGGAACAAGCCGGGGGAACGTGACTGCGGGGGAGGGCTCACGAACCCGATGAGGCGGCGGAGGCGAGGACCTCCTGGATGTTGCGCAGGATGGTCTGTTCGCGCCCGAGGTGCCAGGACAGAGTCCCCTCGTCCAAGCGGTCCGCTACGGCGATCACCGTGACGACATCGCCGTGGGGGTACAGGGCGAGGCGCACCCGCTCCTGGGGGGGAGCCACAGCGTCGGCCAGCTCGGGTTCAAACGCCTCCAGCCGGTGACGAGGGTGCGGCCCTCCTGCTGCTGCTCGATCTGGTACCCGTTCGCGCGCACCGCGGCCACCGTGGCGGCCCAGACGTCTTGGGCGCTGGCGCGGTAGTGCTGGCGGCTCACCGGCCGGCCGGGGAGGTCCGTGTCCACGAAGTAGGCGTCCAGGACGCCCGGCGTGTCGCGCGCGATGGCCACGGCGCGGGCCCGCTGCGCGTCGTTCTGGACGAGGCCGGAGATGAAGACCTCCCGCCGGTAGGTCTCCACCGTCAAGCCCAGGGGCGCCAGGAGTCGGTCTGCCTGGTATCGGATCTGGATCGTGTTACTGACGCTGATGCTGTGAACCGCCCCGCCCACGGACTCGCGGGGGGACCCCGAGGTCACGGCACATCCGGCGGCGGAGACCGCCGCAGCCAACAGGAGGACTGTCACGCCGGGAGCCCGATTCATGGCGCGCGCTTCTCCCTTTCGATGGCCACGATGGACGCGGCGATGTCCAGCGGTCCCTTGCCGCGGAGCTGCAGGAACGCCTGCAGGAGGTCGGTTTCGGTGATGATGCCCGCCAGCTCGCCGTCCCGCACGACAGGCAGCCCCCCGATCCGGTGCCCCAGGAGCAGCAGGGCCGCCTCCTCCACCGTCTGGTCCGGGCGGATGGTGACCACCTGTTTGGTCATGATCTCGCGGACCGTCAGCTTCTCCAGAATAATGTAGTGAAGCTCATGGATGCTCAGGCTGGTGGCGCCCGAGGGCGAGGCCTGCCGCAGGTCCCGGTCGGTGACGATGCCGACCAGGCGCTTGCCTTCCACCACCGGGAGGTGCCGGATGCCCTTCTGGCGGATCAAGTGCAAGGCGGTGCGGAAGCTGTCATCGGGTCCCAGCGTGACCACATCCCGGTTCATCCACTGCTCGACCTGCATGCCCCCTCCTGAGTTCGGATGCGGACGCGACGCACTCCGCGCGGCCGATCACGCCAACTGCAACGCCTTCAGCCGCTCCCGCGTCGGGACTCCGTTCCCGTCCCAGCCGCGGATCTGGTAGTACTCCGTGAGCATGCGCTCCATGCCCTGGGGGTCCACCGGCCCAATGTCGTCCCGCTGCGGCACGGTGAGCAGCCGCTTCGGGAGGGAATCGTCCTTGCGGCGGAGCCCCCGGCCCACGTTGACCAGGCGCTTGACGTTGAAGATGCGCTCAGCCGTCTTCATCAGGCCATCCGGCGTCACCTTCCATCCGGTGCAGTAATTCAGCCACTCGGCCATGATGGTCGGGCCGTAGGAGACCACGATGTAGAACTTGCAGATCCCCAGCCCGTCGTAGAGGACCATCAGGTCGTGCATCTTCACCGCGAGCTGCGGCTTGCCGTCGGTGATGTAGGGATCCATGGGGGCCGTGTAGCCCAGGTCGGGATAGGGCATGCCGCTCTCGGCGGTGAACGTCACGCCCTCCATGTGGCAGGCGCCCCGGTTGGCCACGGCGTAGTTGACCGCATTGGACCAGAAGGCGCGGGGATCGTGCATCGGCACCTCGACCCCCTTCACCTCGACCAGCATGTCCCCGAAGTCCCTGCCCAGCCGCTCGGCCGCCCGCCGCGTGCCGTCGGCCAGGATGTCCCCGATCCCCTCGCGGCGCCCCATCTTGTGGAGCAGGGCGATCATGGCCTCCCCGTTCCCCCAGGTGAGCCGGATGCCGTCCAGCTCGGCCTCGGTCAGGAGCCCTTTCTCGAAGGCCTCCATGGCGAAAGCGATGGTGTTGCCGGCCGAGATGGTGTCCAGGCCATAGTCGTTGCAAAGCTCGTTGCACTTGGCGATGACCTCGATGTCCGCGCACTCGCACATGCTGCCGAAGGCGCCGATGGTCTCGTACTCGGGGGCGTGGCCCACGGCCGTCCCGGGGACGCCCACCACCAGGGTGCAGTTCGACGGGCAGGAGAGGCAGGACCGCTCGTGCTTCCCATATTTCTTGAACATGGTCTGGCCCGAGATCCGCTCCGCCTTCTCCGTCCAGCGACCGCCCAGGAAGTTCCTGATGGGCATGTCCCCCACCGCCTCGGTGGCCATCACGCCGCCGGCCGTTCCCAGCTCGAAGTTGCGTTTGAAGCGCTGCTTCTCCTTGCCGCCGTAGGCGGAGGCGCGCTTCATCAAGCCCGTGGGATCGGCCACGGGGACGCCGCCGGTGCCCCGGACGACGACGGCCTTCAGATTCTTGGAGCCCATCACGGCGCCCATGCCGGTTCGCCCGGCCGAGCGGGCGTATGTCCCCTCGAACATCACGCAGGCCATGCGTGACAGCTTCTCTCCCGCCGGCCCGATCCCGGCCACGATGGCGTCCGGATGGGTCTCTTCCAGGAGCCGCGTGTCCGTCTCGAAGAAGCCCTTTCCCCAGAGCCTCTCCGCCGAGCGGATCTCCACGTGGTCGTTCTCGATCCAGACGTAGACCGGCTGCTTGGCCTTGCCGGTAAAGATCACGCCGTCGTAGCCGGCGTATTTCAGCATGGGCGCCCACGCCCCGCCGGCCCGGGCCTCGCCCCAGGCGCCCGTGGCCGGCGAAAGGGCGCAGACCGTCGTCCGGTTGGCACCCGGCACCAGCGTGCCACACAGCAGGCCGGGCATGAAGCAGAGCAGGTTGGAGGGATCCAGGGGCCTCTTGATCGTCTTCAGGCGGTCGTGGATCAGCTTGGCGCCCAGGCCGCTCCCGGCCAGGTAGCCCCGAGCCGTGGCCTCGTCCAGGGCCGCGGTGGACACCTTCCGCGAAGCCAGATCCACCCAGAGCAATTTCCCCGTGTATCCCTTGGGCATGGCGCTCCTCCCTTGGGCCAAGCAAGCCTCTCAGAGTTGTCCTGTCCCGGACCGAGCATGATGCGCGGCGATCCGGGTGGCAGCGATTCTTGCAGAATGGCGGGGACGGCGCAAGCCAAATCCCCCTGCTGTCAGGACCGATGGAGATGGGGATTCGCAGGAAGGCCGATGCGAAAAAAAGCGGAGGCCGCCTGCCCCTGGAATGGGTCAGGCGGCCTCTTGGTTTGTCCAGACGGGGACTGCCTACTGCTCCGTGATCACGAAGTGCCCCCGGCGGTTCCACTTCCACGCGCTCTCGTCGTGGCCGAGGACGAAGGGGCGCTCCTTCCCGTAGCTGATGGTGGCGACGCGGTCGGCGGCGACCCCGGCGGCCACCAGGTAGTCCTTCACGGCCTTGGCCCGGCGCTCACCCAGGCCGAGGTTGTACTCGGCGGTGCCCCGCTCGTCGCAGTGGCCCTCCAGAGTGATCTTGGCTCGGCCATTGGCCTTCAGCCAGCCGACGTTGTCGTTCAGGGCGGCCTTCTGGTCGTCCCGGATGTTCGACTTGTCGAAATCGAAGAACACGTCCTTCAAGGGGGATACCCCAGGGACCGCACCGGGGACCGCCGGGGCCGGGGTGACCGGAGTCTCGGCCGGCGCACTCGGGCGGGTCACTGCGGTCTCGCCTGGCTGGACGCCGGGGGCCGCGGCAGCCGGCGCGCCTGCGGCGCCGGGCCCTACGGCCCCGGGGCCGGCCTGGGTCACTTCGGGCCGCTTGGGGCAGCCGAGGAGGGCCAGGGAGCCGACCAGGACGCCCACCGTGAACAGGATGCGCATGCTAGACCATTCTCGCATCAGACTTCCTCCTTTCTCGACCCGTTCTCCGCCAGGCGCGTATCCGGTACCTTAAGATGTCTCCAGGTGGAATCGCGCGCCAGCATATTCGTTGCCGCTCACCAGTGCAAGAGAAAAAAACGCCGTGATCGGACCGGCGGCAGTAGACCGATCACCTGCATTCCGTGCGCGTCATCGTGTCCCTATCCATCCTCCTCGGGAGGCGATGGCCCCTCAGCGGGGGCGACTCCCGTCCGCGGGCCGCCGCGCTGGCGCATAGTGAGCGGCTATGCCCGAGGCGAAGGCCTTGATGAGTCCCCCTGGCGGGGTCTGGACGCCCCGACCGCCACGGACCAGCATGTCGAACGAGAGGGTGCCTGCGGCGAAACCGGCGATGGCGCAGGCCAGATCCCGCGCCTCTGCCAAACCAAGGCGCGGCCTTTTCAAGGCTTGCCGGCACGCTTCCGCCAGGGACTGGACGTAGCGCTGATATTCCCGCCGCAGGCGCTGCCGCGCCTCGGGCTGGAGGATCAGGAGGCCCCGGACCTGATGCAGCAAAATGACCAGATCGCGGCGGCGGCTCAACACGCGAACTTGCGCCCGGATGAGCCCGGCGAGCCGATCGGCCGGCGTCCGCCCGACCGGGGCCTCGGCCCGGCCCGCGGCGATCAGCTCGTCGAAGCCGTGGCGGATCAGGTGATGGACCAGATCCTCTTTGGAGGGGAAGTGGGCGTAGAAGGTCCCCTTGCCCACGTCGGCGGCCTCGGTGATGTGTTCGATAGTCGTCTCGTACAAGCCGCGCCTCGCGATGACCGCGAGCCCCGCCTGGACGAGGTGTTCGAAGCTCTGGGCGCGCCGTCGATTGGCCCGATTCTGTCTGAGGGCAGCCTCGGCCATGATTCCTCCAAACCGGCCCTTTGGTCATATCCGACCGATTGGTCGAATTCGACCAGCGGGACGATAGCAGACAGCGGGGGTGCTCGCAAGCAAAAAACGCAGGGGGGCGGGATCGCCTGCCTGAGCGGACGGGTCCTCCGGCGCCTCGCTTGACGCCGGGCCGCAGCCTGTGCAAGACTCCCGTGCGGGCGGGACAGTCCTATATCTGCGGCGGCGTGGAGAGCGATTGTCATCCGGGGAGTTCGAGGATGTCCTGGCTGGGTGGGCCAAGCTGAGCGGCAGGGGAACTTCCGCCGTTCCCGGGAGGTCTAACCTCACTTTCGCCACTGGAGGGTGTGTGCCGACCTAACTCGTTGATATTCCGGCCGCTCCCCTCCACAGGTCTGCCCTACATTTGCACGACTCTTTTTGCAGTGATGCGGGGCGGCGGCTGCGCGGGCAGCGTCCACCCGAGTTGCGTGAGGAGCAGTTGCTGGTCGGGTGCCGGCTCCGTGTGGCGTGTGAAGATCAACTCCCGGCCGTCGGTCGTGGGGAAGTGCACATCGAGCAGCTGCATCGCGGCGAACTTGTCCAGGACCTGCCGCACGGTGAGCCCGGGCGCGTGGGGCCGCAGGTGCGCTCGGAGCGTGACGTGCAGGCAGTAGGCGAGGAAGGCGACGAAGATATGGGCCTCGATCCGCGCGGGGCGCTGGTGGTAGATCGGGCGCACGGCGAGGTCCCCCTTCAGAGTCTTGAAGGCCGCCTCCACCTCGACGAGTTGCAGGTAGCACTCCCAGAGCCGGGCCGGATCGGTCTCGGTCAGGTTCGAGCGCAGGAGGTACCGCCCCTCGTGCCGGCGGACCCGGCGGAGCTTGGCCCTGTCCAGGGTGAACGTGAAATCGACCCGCCGCGCGCGCTCCCCCTTCGGCGGCGGTGCCGGCAACTCCATCTGGACCAGCCCCCACGCGCGGCCCGCATCCTTCTTCGCCGCGCCCAGCTTCAGCAGGAGCGTCTCGTAGGTGGGCCGCTGCCGCTGCAAGGTGTGCAGGCGCGCCCACAGCCGCTTGAGGCGCCGCCGGCGCATGGCCCGCTCCTTCTGCACGCGCGCCGCGCTCTGCACCCAGACGTACAGGTCGGCGTCCTGCGGCAGCAGCTTCACCTGGACGCTGGGCCGGACGGCCTGCCAGGGCCGCTGCAGGAGACCTTGCTCCAGTGCCGTCAGCCGGCCCTTCGGCGTGCCGACGATGTACTGGGCCCCGCGGGCGCGCAGCTGGGCGAGGTGCGCCTCGGTGGGAATGCCCCGGTCCATCACCCAGATCCGCCGGGCCGCCCCGTAGCGGGCTTCGATCTGGGCGAGGAAGAGGGGGAGCGTGGTGTTGTCGGTCGTGTTGCCCGGCAGCACCTTGTAGGCCAGGGGGAAGCCCTCGGGGGTCACGACGAGCGCGAGCACCACCTGCACGCAGTCCGGCCGGTGGTCGCGGCTGTAGCCGTGGCGGCGGGGATCCCTCTCGGGGAAGGGTGGGTCGCTCTCGAAGTAGGTGCTGGTCAGATCGTAGAGCAGGAGATCGTAGGTCACCCCGAAGAGATCCTGCCAGCGCGCAGTGAGGAAGGTGAACAGCGCATCCTTGTGGGCGACCACCTTGTCCAGGCACCGGTACAGCGTGTCCTTGGCCACCACCGCGACGTCCTCGCCCAGGAGATCGCCCATCGCGCTGTGCGTGAACCACTCCCGGTGGAGGCACCACTCGCTCCCCGGCGCCAGGAAGCGGTAGGCGACCAGGACCAGCAGCACGTGGTACCAGGAGGTCCCTTCGCGACTCGGGGGCAGCCGCTCGCGCCAGAACTGGTCGAGCTGCAGCGCGGCCCAGAGCTGGCAGACGACCCAGCAGGCCCCCCACTGCCGTGGTTGGTACAGCGTGAACTCGCTGAGGCGCACTTGGACGCCGATGGCCGCGGCGTGCGCCGGGATCGCCTGGTCCGCGGGGAAGAGGGCCAGCCGCAGCCTGCCGCTGGCTGCCCTCCTCGATGGCCTCGATGCAGCGCAGCCAGCTCGCCTGCTGGCTGTCGTTGATCTCCCCGAGGTAGAGGACGTGCCGATCGACCGGCCGCCCGTCGGCGCAGCGGTACTTCTCCTCGATGCTCCAGTAACGATGCTCTTTGCCGTCCTTGAGCCGGCGGTGACACCTGAGGTACATGGCGGCCGGAGCCTACCGCACTCCCGGCGCCACGCAAAGGGGGTAGGTCTGCCCCCGGCGCGTTTTTCAGGATACGCTGCTTATCCGGCAACGACTTATGGGAACCGCCGCGATGAAAATCGCGGATTCTGAAGTCCAGTAGCGAAAGTCAGGCTAAGGATGTCGGAGGCCGAGGCGCCGGTGCCGGCGTTGGCCAGGCCGCTCTCCCCGCCCGCCGAGACCGCCGCGGATCCGGACCGCGCGCTGGTGGATCGGGCGCGGGCGGGGGACGCCGGGGCCTTCGAGATGCTGGTGCGCCGCTACCAGGGGTGGGTGTTCACCCTGGCTCTGCGGATGTTGGGGGATCGGGGGGAGGCCGAGGACATGGCCCAGGAGATCTTCCTCAAGGCCTACCGGGGACTGAAGAGGTTCAAGGGCGCCTCCCGATTCTCCACCTGGCTGTACGCCATCGCCAGCCACCATTGCGTGAACCATCTCGGGGCGCGCCGTCGACGGCCGCGGTTGCACGAACAGGCCGGCGACCGTCGCGACCACGCCGAGGCTGACCCCCCGGCCGTGGTGGACCGGCTGGCGGATCAGGCGCCGCATGCCGACGCCCTCTTGGAACGGATGGACCTGGCGCGCATCGTCCAGGCCGAACTGGCCAATCTGACGGCGGAGCATCGGATCATCCTGGTCCTGCGGGACATCCAGGGCCTCACATACGAAGAGATCGCCCGGACGCTCCGGCTGGAGCTGGGGACCGTGCGGTCGCGGCTGCACCGCGCCCGGATGGAGATGAGGGCGCGACTGACCCCGCATCTGTGAGAGTGTGTGAAAATGGCGACGATTACTTCACACACTCTGACGTGAGCGACACATGAGATGTGACGAAGCCCGCAGGGTCTTCTCGGAGCTGTACGACGAGGCTCTCTCCGGCGCGCCGCTGGTGACGGTCACCCAGCATCTGGCCAGCTGTCCGGCGTGTCGGGCAGAGTGGGCCAACTTCCGGAAAGCCATGCAGGCGGTGGCCGATCTCGGCACGGCCGAGCCGTCTCCGGGCTTCGCGGCGCGGGTCCGACGACGACTGGAGGCTCCTTCCCGATGGCGGCGGGTCCGCCGATGGCTCTTCCTCCCGCTCCACGTGAAGGTGCCGATCCAGGCCGCGGCCGTGCTCCTCCTGGCCGTTGCGGGCCTGCTGCTCTATCAGCGTTCGCCGGAACTCCGTCGGGCGATCGAGCCTTCCCAGATCCCATCCCCGCCCGTTGCGCGCGAGGCGCCAGCGCCCGCGCCGCCACCTGCGGGCGGAGAGCCTGCCCGCAAGGAAGAAGGTCCTGCGCCACAGGCGGAAACTCCAAAGGCCACGCAGGCCGAACCCGCGGCGCCCCCGATGGCTGCCGTCCCGCCACCGCCTCAGGGCGCCCTGGAGGCTGGCAGGGAACGCGGCGCGCCGTCCCCTCCCACCGGGACCTCAGAGCTCTGGAAGACGACACTTCCGTCGGAGTCCCCGAGAGGTGAGAGATCCTCCCAGGATTCTCTCGGCAAGAGCGCAGAGCCCGGCATCGCCCCGGGGCCGCTCCAACAATATGCTCCGGCGCCCGCACCGTCGGGGGGAGCGGGAGCACCGGCCCAACCCTCTGCGAAATCCCTCGCCGTGCCGCCGCCGGCTCCCATGCCGAGCGCGGCTCCGGCGCCGACCAAAGAGGCCCAGACATCTGCCCCCCAAGCCAAGCCAGCGGACGTGCTTTACGGAACTGGCTTGACAGAGCTGGCCGACGGGAAGTTCGATCGGGCCGTTGACAGCTTCCGCGCGTTCCTCGCCCGATATCCCCAGGACGCCAGGGTGGCCGATGCCAGGTTGCGGCTCGGCGAGGCCTATTTCGGCCAGGGTCGGTATGCCGAGGCCCTCCAGGAATACGAGGCGGTCGCCCAGCAGTTTCCCTCCGGCCCCCAGGTTCCCACCGCCCTCTACCTCCAGGCCCAGGTTCGCCTGGCGCAGGGCGACCGGTCCGGATGCCAATTGCTCCGGGAGGTCGCCGATCTGTATCCGCAGGCGCCTGAGGCGGCCTCGGCCCGCCAGGTCCTTGCCGCGCGCTGCCGCTGACACACTTTCCGGCTGGAACGCTCAAGCTTCCTAGTGTCCTGAGTCCGAAGTTCGCGGAGGAATCCCCAGGCTCCCGGAGCCGCCCCTCCGACGCCTGGGGCTCGTCGAGAACCGGCCAGCCTTGCTCCGGCGCCGCCGCCCGGGTACCCAGCGCAGACGCTGGGTGCGGGCGCGTCGCGCCGCGGAACGTGGGATTATAACCAGTTCGACACCTCCGAGGCCACGGCGTCCCGGACCCGGCTGGCCCGCGCGCCCGGCCTCTCGGGCCGGCCCCGGGAGCTCTGAATTAGTCGGCGAATTCCTGACTCAGGACACTAGCTTCCCCGCCTCCAAGCCTCCTAGCTTTCTGTGTGGAACCTTTCACGCCGGCGCCTGTCTCATCCTCCAGAGAAACGATTTTGCGGCCCCGGGCCGCCAAGGAGGGAGACAGATGCGAAAGAGATTGTGGTTGCCAATGGCAGTAGCGGCGGTCCTGTCCACGGGCCTGGCGGGGGCTGCGGCAGCGCCGACAACGAGTACAGCGGTGCGCGCCTCGGTGACCCAGGAGCAACAGAAGGACGTCGCCGTCACCATCTACAACGGGAACTTGGGCCTGGTGAAAGACATCCGCGAGTTGGTGTTGGGCCCCGGAGTCCACGAGGTGAAGTTCATGGATGTGGCCGCGCAGATCGATCCGACCACGGTCCACCTCCGGTCCCTGACTGACGCGAGCGGCCTGCGCATCCTCGAGCAGAACTACGAGTACGACCTCCTCAACCCGCAGAAGCTACTGGACAAGTTCGTGGGCAAGCCGGTGAAGCTCATGACGCAGGACGGGAACCTGATTGACGCCGTTCTCTTGAGCAACACCAACGGGCCCATCTACAAGATCAACGGCCAGATCCATCTCGGCCATCCCGGCCGCGTGATCCTCCCCGACCTTCCCGACAACCTGATTCCCAAGCCCACGCTCGTCTGGCTGCTGCAGAACCACACCGGACGGCCACAGCGCATAGAGGCCTCGTACCTCACGAGCGGCATCACCTGGAAAGCCGACTACGTGGTGGTGCTGAACGCCGAGGATACCGGCGGCGACCTCTCGGGCTGGGTGACGATCGACAACAAGAGCGGCGCTGCCTACACCGACGCCGCCCTGAAGCTCGTGGCCGGCGACATTCACCGTGCCGTGACTCGACGCAAGGTGCGGGACGGCTTGGAATACGCCGCCAAGGCTGCGGCTGCTCCACAACAGTTCCAGGAGGAGTCCTTCTTCGAATACCACCTCTATTCCCTCGAGGGCCGCACGACCATCAAGCAGAACCAGACCAAGCAGATCAGCCTGCTGGACGTGACCGATATCCCCATCGAGAAGGAGCTGCGGTTCTACGGGGCCAGCCAGTACTACCGCGGCCAACTGGGCACCCCCCTGTCGAACCAGAAGGTCAGCGTGTTCCTCGAGATCGCCAACAAGGAGCAGCACCGGCTGGGCATGCCCCTCCCCAAGGGCACCGTCCGCGTCTACAAGGCCTCGTCCGATGGGAGCCTCCAGTTCATCGGCGAGGATATCATCGATCACACACCGGAGGACGAGAAGGTGAAGATCAAGATGGGCGAGGCCTTCGACGTGGTGGGGGAGCGCACCCAGCGGGACTGGAGGAAGATCGCCTCGGGCGTGTACGAGACCGAGTGGGAGGTCGAGATCCGGAACCACAAGAAAGAGGACGTGCAGGTGACGATCGTCGAGCCGGTCCCGGGCGACTGGGAGGTCATCAAGAGCAGCCACCCCTACGACAAGACCGAGGCCCACACCCTCCAATACGTCGTCAGCGTGCCCAAGGATGGGAAGACCACCGTGAACTACAGGGTGCGGATGCGCTGGTAGTCTTCACTCTAAGTAGTTCGTCTTGCAGATACGATCCCACTCAGTTGCCCCCTCTCCCTGGATGGGAGAGGGCCGGGGTGAGGGTGTCGAATGGCCGCCGTGCTGCAGCCGCCCACCCTCGTCCTCTGTCCCCGGGTACCCTCCGGGTGCGGGAGGGGCCGAGGAGTGGCAGGAGTTGACAGATTATCGGCGAGTGTATATCCTGCCGTATATACATCGGGAGGAATCGGCCATGAAGACGGCAAAGATTTTCCGCAGTGGAAACAGCCAGGCAGTGAGAATCCCCAAGGAGTTTCAGATGCAGGGCGATGAGGTGGAGATCGAACGCAAGGGAGAATTGTTGCTCCTCCGGCCGAAGAGGAAGTCCTGGGATTCCTTCAGCGAGAGCTTGGACAAGTTCACAGACGACTTCATGAGGGACGGCCGGAATCAGGGGCAGGTCCAGAAGAGGGGTAGGGCCTTCTCATGAGGGTCATGCTGGACACCAGCATCTGCATATACCTCATCAAGCAGCGTCCTCAATCCCTTCTGGATCGGTTCCGCTCCTTTCCCGTCGGAGACATCGGGGTCTCGGTCATTACCCTGGCCGAACTTCAGTACGGCGCCAGCAAAAGCAGCCGGCCGAAGCAGAATCGGGAGGCCCTGGAGCAGTTCCTTTCCCCCCTGGAGGTGGCGGCTTTTGACCGCCGGGCGCCGGTTGCCTATGGCACTGTCAGGGCGGCACTCGAAAAGAAGGGCCGCCCGATCGGCGCCATGGACCTGTTGATCGCCGCGCACGCACTGAGCCTGGGCGTGCGCCTCGTCACCAACGACGAAAGGGAATTCCGGCACGTGCCGGGCCTTCGGGTGGAGAACTGGGTCTCAAGGGCATAAGGAGTGCGGGACTGTCTCAGCCCCACGGAAACCTCCGGCTGCCACAACTCGCCGTGATCGTTGACATGGAATGACCGTTCCTGATACAAATCGCACCCAGAATGAGTGAGTGGGCGACCCGGAAGCAGTTGATTGACCCGGCGCTAGAAGCGGCCGGATGGTCGCCGATCGTCCGCTATACCCCCGGTGCCACATACGACACCGCAGCCGTCGAGGAATACGAGACCGCAGAGGGTCCCGCCGACTACGTCCTATTCCACCGCGGGGAAGCCCTGGCGGCCGTCGAGGCCAAGAAGCTGAGCTTGGGGCCGCAGAACGTTCTATACATAGCGTCATAAGTAATGCCGCATAATTATCTTGCCATGTTCATGCCTTTCCTGTCATGATAGCGACAAGGAGGGCATGACCATGCGCAAATTGGCGATCGCCGATGCCGAGATCATGCAGTTCGCGTTGCAGCAAGAAATCTTCCGTTCCGAGGAAGCGCGCTATGACCATCGCCTGCACGGGGTCCTGTTGGTGACCCACGGCCTCAGTTGCTATGACGTGGCCGGCCTCCTCGGCCAGGACCCCCGGACCATCGAACGCTGGGTGCAGCGATTTGAAGCGCGGGGCTTCGCCGGGCTGCACGAGGGCGAACGGAGCGGCCGGCCCCGGCGGCTCGATGCGGCGCAGTGGGACGCGGTCAACCGGGAGCTGCGCCGGAACCCGCGGGACTTCGGCTACGCCCAGAATCTCTGGGACGGGAAGCTCCTCGCCCATCACCTGGCGCAGGTGCACGGCGTCCCCCTCGGGGTGCGCCAGTGCCAGCGCCTGTTCCGCCAGCTGGCCTTCCGGCTGCGGAAGCCGCGCCCGCTGATCGCGCACGCCGATCCGGCGGCGCAGGCGGCATATAAAAAAACTCCGCCGGCTCGCCCGCGCCGACGGCCTTGACCTCTGGAGCCTCGACGAATGCCATTTCCAGCAGCATGGCACCCGGTGTCGCATGTGGGTGCCCCCGGAAGACACCGATCCCGTGCTGTTCCACGCCCCGACCCGGAAGTCCGTGGCCCTCTTCGGCGCGGTCAACCTCCGCACCGGGCAGCTCGTGACCCAGCTCTGCCCGAAGTTCGATGCGGTCACGTTCGGCGCCTTTCTCCGCGTCCTGCTGCGGCATCGCCGCCCGCAGCGGCGGCTCGTCCTGATGTTGGACAACGCGCGGTACCATCACGCCACGCTGGTGCGGCCGTTTCTGCGGGAGAAGCACCAGGTGCTTCGTGTGCCTTCCTACCGCCCTACAGCCCGGAGTTGAACCCGATCGAACGCGTCTGGAAGCTCGCCCGAAAGCTGTGTACCCACAACCAATACTTTCCGCTGCTCACGGACCTGGTAGCCGCCGTCTCGGCTCAACTGAATCTGTGGAGAAAACCCAATCCACTGCTCGCCAGATTATGCGGCATTATTTAGGTCGTCATGTATAGTCCAAGCCCAGCGATATGCCAGGGGGTTTCCGGGCGGTGCGTTCAACTTCCACGGCTTCCGGCTCCCGTTTGTCTATTCCACAAACGGCGAGATATTCTGGTTTCAGGACCTTCGTCAGCCAAACAGCCGATCCAGGCAGGTGGCCCGGTTCCATAACCCCTCCGCCCTCCGCGAGTTTCTCTCCCGTGACGCTGCTTCTGCGCACGACTGGCTCCACCTCAATTCCATGGACAGTTTGCCCCTTCGCCCGTACCAGCGCGATGCCATTGCGAGCGTTGAACAGGCCCTCTTGGCGGGAAAGCGTCGGATGCTCGTCGCGATGGCCACGGGAACCGGCAAGACCTTCACTACGATCGGGCTAATCTATCGCCTGATGAAGGCGGGGTTGGCTCGTCGCGTTCTCTTTCTCGTGGATCGTCGCGCCCTTGCCGCCCAAGCGGCCGGTGCAATGGCAATCTTCCAGCCCGAGCCCGCCCTCAAATTCGACCGGATCTACGAGGTCTTTAGTCAGCGCTTCCGCCGGGAAGACCTGGAGGACCAGTTCGAGTTCGATCCGAAGGTCCTCCCCACCGAAGTATCTGATCGATCCCAAGCCCCGGGATGTCTTCGTCTACGTCTGTACGATCCAAAGGATGCGGATCAACCTCTTTGGTCTGGAAGGCGCATTCGGCAGCGGCAGAGAGCCTGGTGACGAGGAGCCAGACGCCGAGGTCCTGGACATCCCCATCCACGCTTTCGACTATGTGATCGCTGACGAGTGCCACCGTGGCTACACTTCGACCGAAGAGAGCAAGTGGCGCGAGGTCCTGGACCACTTCGACGCCGTCAAGATCGGCCTCACCGCGACCCCGGCGGCCCACACAAAGGCGTATTTTCGCGACATCGTCTACCGCTACGAATACGAGCGGGCAGTCCGAGAGGGCTACCTTGTGGATTACGACGCCGTCCGCGTCCACTCGGACGTGACAATGAATGGCGTCTTCCTGAAAGAGGGGGAAGAGGTCGGCCTGAAGGATACCGAGACAGGGCAGCTCTCGTTCGACATCCTGGAGGACGAGCGGGCTTTCGAGGCGTCTGATCTCGAAGAGAAGCTCACGGCGCCGGATCGGAACCGCAGGGTCGTTGCCGAGTTCGCCAGGTACGCCCGCGCCCAGGAAGCGGAGCGGGGGACCTTTCCGAAAACTCTCGTCTTCGCCGTAAACGACTTGCCCCATATCTCTCACGCCGACCAGCTCGTTGATATGCTACGCGAAGAGTTCGGCAGAGGGGACGCCTTTGTCCAGAAGATCACCGGGAACCCCACGGTGGACCGTCCCCTACAGCGCATCCGGGAGTTCCGCAACCGCCCGGAGCCCGGGATCGCCGTGACTGTGGACATGCTTTCTACAGGGGTGGATATCCCGCGCCTGGAGAACATCCTGTTCATCCGGCCGGTGAAGTCTCGGATCCTCTTCGAGCAGATGCTCGGCCGCGGCACTCGGCGGTGCGATGAGATCCACAAGACGCATTTCACGCTCCTTGACGTCCCCGGTGTCCTGGAATACTTCCGAAGGGCCAGTGCTTTCACCGCCGACGCGCCGAGCAAGCCCACGCGGTCCATCCGCGAGATCATCGAAGCCATCCACAACAACCAGGACCGGGACTACAACGTCAAGGTCCTGGTCAAGCGCCTTCAGCGCATTTCAAAGAGCGTGTCGGCGGAGGGCCGGGAGCACTTCGCCATGCTGCTCTCAGGGACCGACATCGGCGACCTTGCACGCTCCTTGCCAGGGCGCTTGGAGCAGAACTGGTCTGAGACGATGGCCCTCCTGCGACGCGAGGAGATCCTCGACTACCTGGAGAGCTATCCCCGGGCGCCGCGGACCTTCATCATCGCCGAGAATGTCGAGGACTTTGTTGTGTCGGAGTACCTCTTCAGGACGGCTGATGGCCGGGAACTGAAGCCCGAGGATTATCTGGTTGCCTTCGAGCGATTCGTCAGGCAGAACCCGGATCACATAGAGGCAATCCGTATCCTCCTGAGTCGGCCTGCCGAGTTCCGAACTGTGCACCTGAAAGAGCTGAGGGACAAGCTGGCGGCCCGGCCCGAACGCTTCACCGAGGCAAACCTGCACCGGGCCTACCAGAACAACTTGGCCGACATCATTTCGATTGTTCGGCACGCCGCGAGGCGGGAGCCCTTGCTTACAGCCCAGGAGAGGGTCAGCAGGGCGATGGCGCGGGTCCGGACGGGGCGAACCTTCACGCCGGAACAGGAGGGCTGGCTGGAACTCATCCAGGCTCACCTGATCGAGAACTTGGTTATCGAGAGGGCCGACTTCGGCGCCATCCCCTTCTCGCGACGCGGTGCTTGGGGCCCAGCCAACAAAGCCTTTGAAGGCGGGCTAGAGGAACTCTTAAGCCAGATCAATGAGGCGATGGCAGCATGACTGACGTTGTCGGCAAACTTTGGGGCTTCTGCAACACCCTGCGTCACGATGGCATCAACTACGGCGACTATATCGAACAGTTGACCTACCTGCTGTTCCTGAAGCTCGCCGACGAGAAGGGGTTGGCCGTGCCTGCGACGTGCGGTTGGCCCACCCTGCGCGACCGCTCTGGCACCGACCTCCTGGACCACTATGTCGAGGTCCTAAGGACTCTAGCGAAAGAGAAGGGAATCCTTGGCGACATTTTCGCTGGCTCCCTCTCCAGGTTTCGCGAGCCGGTCAACCTGAAGAAGCTGATTGCCCTGATTGATGAGACCGAATGGGCGGCGTTGGACGTGGATCTCAAGGGGCAAGCCTACGAGGGACTACTCCAGAAGTTTGCCGCCGAGCAGAAAGGCGCAGGTCAGTACTTCACGCCGCGTGAGGCCATCCGGTCCGTGGTCCGTTGCACACTTCCCGATATCTTTCGTCCTCATGCCGGAATCAACTTCAGCATTCACGACCCCGCCTGTGGTACGGCTGGCTTCCTCATCGGGGCGTACGAATGGATCATGGGGCAGACCCATGAGGGGGCGGACCTCCGACGCGAGGACCGAGAGCAGCTACAGAAGCAAACCTTCTCTGGGGGCGAGATCGTCCTGGAGACCCGGCGCCTCGCCATGATGAACCTGTATCTCCACGAGATCGAGGCAGAGATCTACTATGGCGACTCCCTTGCCGAGGGCCCGCATGCGGCGAGGAGCTACGACTGCGTCCTCACGAATCCCCCGTTCGGCTCCAAAGGAGCCGGGGACGTTCCGGTCCGCGAGGACTTCACCGTTCAGACTTCCAACAAGCAGCTCAACTTTCTCCAACACGTGATGCATATCCTCAAGCCCGGCGGACGGGCGGCCATCGTCTTGCCCGACAGTGTCCTCTTCGAGGATCACGCAGGGCGTGACGTACGTCGCCTGCTGATGACAGACTGCGACCTGCATACTATTCTTCGCCTTCCCACCGGCACGTTCACGCCCTACTCACCTGGAGTCAAGGCCAACATCCTCTTCTTCCGCAAGGGGCAGCCGACAGAGGAGGTATGGATCTACGACCTGCGCACCAACGTCGGGAAGGTGACCAAGGGGCACCCACTGGCCGCTGACTATTTCAAAGACTTCGAGTCCTGCTACCAGCGGAAGCTACGAGAAGAGACTAACCGCTTCAGACGATTCACCCGCGATGAGATCACCAAGAGGGACGACAATCTGGACATCTTCTGGCTGAAGGACGAGTCCCTGGGAAACTCCGACGACCTTCCCGAACCCGAGGACATCGTCAGCGAGGCCGTCACCCAGTTGGAGACCGCCCTCGACGCCCTGAATGAACTTGCTCTGATCCTCGACAAGAACGGGAATAATAAGCGAGCCTCAGCATGAGTGACGAGCGATACGAATTGCCAGAGGGGTGGTCGTGGGCAAGAATCGGCGATGTAGCAGTCGATGCGCAGTCGGGCTTCGCCTCCGGGAGGAAGGGTATCGACGGAGGAATTCGACACCTACGGATGAACAACATCGGCCCAAACTGTATGCTGGATCTTTCGCAAGTGACAACGGTTCCGGCCGACTTGGCCAGAGAACGTCACCTCCTCAGACCAGGAGACGTCCTATTCTGTCACACGAATAGCCAGAAACTGGTGGGCAAGACCGCCCTCTTCAACCGCGAAGACGGACCGTATGCATTTAGCAACCACTTGACTCGTCTCCGACTGCCTGCGGATGGCCCTCCCCCTCAGTGGCTATGGTACTTTCTGGCAACTCTCTGGCGTGATCGGTACTTCGAGACTCGGTGCAAGCAGTGGGTGAATCAAGCCACCGTCGAACGAGACACCTTGCTCTCGACTGCGGTCCCAATGGCCCCCCTGGCCGAGCAGCGGAGGATTGTGGCGAAGATCGAGGCCCTGTTTGAGCAGAGCCGGACGGCCCGGCAGGCCCTGGACCGGATTCCGCCGCTGCTCAAGAAATTCCGCCAAGCCGTCCTCGGCGCCGCCTTCCGCGGCGACCTCACCCGCGACTGGCGCGAGCAGCATTTCGATAACGAGCCTGCGAATTTTTTGGTAGAGGCTTTGAGAAAGTCGCGCGCTGCACACAGCGCCAGGGGCAGAAGAACTAACGCTGCGCCTCCCTCAGAAGGCGTTCATATTCTTCGGGAGTCAGACTTTCCGGACTCCTGGGTACTGTCCGAGCTTGCTGAACTGTGCGAGCCCACGCGACCAATCACGTATGGCATCCTAAAGCCGGGTCCAGACATACCTGATGGAATCCCGTATATACGTGTTGCCGATATCGCGGGTGACAGGGTTGTCACGGATAAAGTCAAGCGCACCTCGAAAGAAATCGACGGGGCTTACAAGAGATCCCGCCTCCAGGCTGGCGATGTTCTGCTATCCATACGCGGAACGGTCGGACGTGTGTGCCGTGTCCCATTGGAGCTCGACGGCGCGAACGTCACCCAAGATACAGCGAGAATCTCGGTTGATCCCAGAGTGTCTGCCGACTATGTCGTGGCATGCCTGCGTAGTCCTCTTGCCCAGAAGATTATGAGTGCGGCCATCAGGGGGGTCGCGGTAAGGGGTATCAACATCGGCGATGTTCGCGCCCTGCAAATACCTCTGCCGCCGCCTGTAGAGCAGGAGCAGATCACCGCCAGGATCAAAGAGCTTTTCAGCCGTGCAGATGCCATCCAGGCCGCTGTGGAAGCGGCACAGCGCAGGGCGGACAAAGTTGACCAGTCCATCCTCGCTCGAGCCTTCCGTGGCGAACTCGTCCCACAGGACCCCAATGACGAACCCGCCTCCACGTTACTTGACCGCGTTCGAACTCAGCCACCCGTACGCGCCTCTACGGCTAGACTTGCGATTCACATAGGAAAAGGCAAGAAGTAATGCTGCTCTCGGCCAAGAGCCAAAGGGATATTTGGAGGAGGTAATGGGCCACATTCGGTTGGGACAGCTGCCGCGAACGAAGAAGTGGCGCGAGGTGATTGCCCTCATAGGAGAGGGAACTGCCCCTCCGAACGAGGTTGTGGAAGCGCTTGCTCGCGCCGCCGAGGCACGACTCCGTACCCTCGAAAATGATCCAGCCCTTTCGTATCTCTATTGGCTTCTCACCCGCGTGACCTGGCTGGCACGCCGGGAGACATTTGTTTCTGACTTGGAGATACAAGGTGTCCGCATACCTGAAGATGTTTCTGGTCTGACCTTTTTGGGGAAACTCGGGGAGTTGGCGGGCAAGGAACTGCGGCGGCGGTACGCACCATCAATTCTCTCGGAATTGGCCCTAAGGGCCTTCAAGGCCGCGTTGGGAGAGGCAGTTCACGAGAAAGCGACCACACTATTCGGCACGTCATTAGAAGACGTCAGGCTAGCTTTGCGCCAACTCTCCAGCCCAAGAGAATTCTCGCATCTCGCGAGAGCCTTCTTCGCCGCGTACTTATCCGGGATCTTTGAGTTTTTCCTCAGTAAGGAGGCCTCAAATCACGTCGGATGGACTCGTGGTTTCAGGGATCCCCAGTGTTTGGCAGAATTCCAAGGCGGACTCCGGAAATACTGTTACGAAATCACGCAAATCCTCGGGGATTTTTCTGGCGAGTGGTACTCGAAACACAATTGGCTGGATGATATTGACGAAAGCCAGGCTCAGCGGTTCGTTGCTTATGCGATAACCAAGGTTCGATCCGAGATCGGCCCGGAGGTTGCTAGCGCATGACCCTCACGGCTGTGCTATGCGAGGGCGCGAATTCTGCAAGCGGAGCCGCATTTGATGAGGAAATCCGTCTCCGCCATGCGGGTCGCGGAGCCAACCTTCGCCTTCGCATAGAGAACATTACTGACCCGATCGTTCGGAATCTCAGGAATAGAGCGTATGACCTAGTCCGAATAGCGGCTTACGTTTACGGTGCCGATACCTCGAAGAAACGTTGGACCCCCAAGGACGTCTATGCAGATTCATGGCCTAGCAGGCTGCGGAAAAACCCAGCTTTATGATCGGAACTGACCCCACAGAGGTGTTTGGGGCATACGATGCGGAACACAAGGCGAGTTGACAATCCTCCGAGGACCCCCTTCGAGGGGCCCCCGTGGTATCAAACCCCGCCCGCACCGCCACCACGACGCCCCTCATCCGACAGCCGGGGCCAGGTTCCGTATCCGGACCAAGTTGTACACCGCCGTGGCGAACGTGAACATCCACCCGACCCGACGCTGTCCCCGGTGGCGCGTCTTCCGGAGACCCCCGACCGTCTTCAGCCACCCGAAGATCTCCTCAACCCGTTTCCGCGCCCGTTGACTCACAGCGTACCCAGGATGGCGGGTCGTGCGCCCATCGATGGCACTCGCGCGCCTCGTGGTGGATTGCGCGACATGGGGGGTGATGCGGAAGGTCCGGAGCGTGTCCACCACCCCTCGGGTGTCATAGGCCTTATCCCCACCCACGGTCACCCGGCGCCGGCCGGGGAGGCTCGTGGTCATGCAGAGGGCCGCCTCGGCCTCCGCCGTCCCCGTAGCCTGGGTGACCTGGGTGCTGACCGCCAGGCCATGCCGGTTCTCCATGAGGAGGTGCCCGAGGTAGCAGAGTTTCGCCTCCTGGCCCGGCGCCTTCTTGTAGAGCCGGGCCTCGGGGTCCGTCGTCGAGGCGTGGGTGGCGTTGGACCGGCGCTCCCCCCGGAAGTCCACGGTGGGGTTCCCGGGATCGTCCGGGGGCGCGGGCGGGCTCCCCGCCTTCGGCTTGAAGCTCTTCTGCCCCGCCCAGGCCTCGATGAGGGTGCCATCGACCGTGAAGTGCTCCTCGGACAGGAGCTTCCGCTCCCGGGCCTGGGTGAGCACCGCGTCGAAGAAGGCCTGGGCGATCTCGCCCGCGAGGAGCCGGTCCCGGTTCTTCGTGAACACAGTCACGTCCCAGATGGGGTCATCCAGGTTCAGGCCCACGAACCAGCGGAAGAGGAGGTTGTAGTCGAGCTGCTCCATGAGGAGTCGCTCGCTACGCACGGAATACAGGACCTGGAGGAGCAGGGCGCGGAGCAGCTTCTCCGGCGGAATGGAGGGCCGGCCGGTCCAGGAGTACAGGGCATCGAAGCGGGGGCCCAGCGCCTTCAGTACGGGTTCCACCAAGGCGCGGATGGACCGCAGCGGATGATCTTGTGGGACCCGCTGCTCCGGGGAGAGGTAGCTGAACATCGCCGCCTGCTGGGTGTCAGTGCCTCGCATTCTGCGCCTCCTCTATTCCCACGATTGTTCGAGGCGCATCATACTCAATCTTCACGTCTTGGGAAGAGGGAAAATTGAGTTTTTCCGCATCCTGCTAGGCGTTTTCACTTCGTTATCCCCGTTCTTGACGTTGCCTACTGGTCCCAGCATGATGTATCAGATCTCCTGCGCGACACACTGGAATTCCTCATGGGAGACGCAATCAACATTGAATTCGCGCAGGGGACGCCCCCGCAGGCCCAACTGTATCTTCGCTTTGAAGAGGGTCCGACTCCCGCCTGCGATCTGGTGACTCTCTTTTCCGGCGGCCTCGACTCCCTCGCTGCCATTGTCGACCAGGTCCACCGCGAGGGATTGCGCCCGGTACTAGTCAGCCACAGGTCGGCTCCCCTCATTGACTCTCGACAAAAGAATCTCGTGTCCCTGCTTCGAGCCAGATTCCCGAGCTGGAGTTTTCCCCAGGTTAGTATATGGGTAAGCAGAGCGGGGGAGCGTGCCAAGGAACAGAGCCAGCGCAGTCGGGCATTCCTATACCTGTCTCTAGCGACGGCGGTCGCCCTTGAGCTCGACCTCCGAGAAGTGCGAATCTGTGATAACGGTGTGGTTAGCCTGAATCTCCCTCGAAGCGGGCAGAGCATGGGTACGCTCGCGACCCGCTCAACCCATCCTGTCTTCCTCAAGAAGTTCGAGACCCTGATTCAGCATGCTTTCCGGGCAGATCTTCGAGTGTCAAATCCCTTTCTGTTCAAGACAAAGCCCGAAGTAGTCGCCATTCTTCAAGAGTCCAGTCACGCCGATCTGATCCAAGAGGCGGTCTCGTGTTCCCGCACCGAGGGTATGACTCGGATGCAACCCCACTGTGGAACATGTTCCCAGTGTGTTGATCGCCGGTTTTCTACAATCGCAGCCGCCATTGAGTGTCATGATCTTGGAGGGAGGTATCAGAAGGACGTGTTCATATCGCCTCTGAAGGACGGAGAAGAACGTACACATGCTGAGAACTATTGTAGATTCGCAATCGAACTGGCCAGCCTCACCGAGGATCAGTTTGTCCTGCGGTACCCGGAGATCCAAGATGTCGTGCTGGCTGTTCCGGGAAACACAGATCGAATTGCCCGCGACCTTGCCAGCCTGCATGCCCGCCATTCAGACGCGGTCCTGAGGGTTATCAGGGAACAGACCGACCTTCACTGGCGAGATTTTCTGGCTGGTCGGCTGCCCGACTCTTGCCTTATCGCAATGTTGGGCCGTCGCGAGCATCTTCAGGATGATAGGGTCGCCTTTGCACGACGCCTCGGAGGGCTCCTCAGCAGGGATATTCCGAAAGCCTTTCAGTCTAGGCCTGCGACCAAGGAGAGTCATATCCAAGACGTCGCAGAAGCACTCCTGTCAGCAGCGATGGAGCGTCTTCGACGGGAGGTTCCGCAACTGCCCTTTGGAGCGGTTACCACGCGACCCGACTTCGCTGACTTGGAGGATCCGCTTTTTGTTGAGATGAAGCTGGTAAGATCAAAAGCTGGGCTTCGTCGAATCACCACGGAAGTGACGAGCCGAACCCTCATCTACCGCCAGCAGGGTGCCTACATTCTATTCCTCATCTACGACCCGCGGCATGTAATTCCCGATGATCAAAGACTCTCGCAGGCAATCGTGCAGCACGGTGGTGTGTGGGTCGCCATCTCACGGTGAGCCGACCTACGGTTTACGGGCACCCCTTATGAGCCAAGGAAGTCAGGACAGGCAGCATCTTGAGGGACACCGGGAGCGGCTGCGGGCGCGGTACCGACAGGTCGGCGAGGCGGGGCTTCAGGATTACGAGCTGCTGGAACTGCTTCTTACGTATGGCATCCCCCGGCGCGACACGAAGCTGCTGGCCAAGAAGCTCCTTGAACGATTCGGGTCGCTGGCCCGCGTGTTCGAGGCGGAGCCGGAGGCCCTGGAGGGGGTTGACGGGGTCGGGCCGCAGGCGGCGACGCTTATCTCCCTCATCCGGCCCCTGGCAACCCGGTTCCTGAAGGTTCGGCCCACCGGAAAGACGATTCTTCGCTCGACGGGAGAGGCCGTTGCCTACTTCCAGGCGAAGCTCAAGGGGTTGCCGGATGAGGAAGTCCACGTGGCCTTTCTGAACGCGAAGAATGCAGTAACGGCTACGGAATGCCTCCAACGCGGGACCGTGGATCAGTCGGCTGTGTACGTCCGAAAAATCATCGAGCGCGCCTTGGCCCACAAGACCAGCGGCTTCATTCTCGCCCACAATCACCCCAGCGGCGACCCCACCCCCTCAGCCCACGACCGCGAGCTGACCCAGGCGGTGAAAGCCGTGGCGGCGGCCGTGGGCATCCGGTTCTTGGACCACCTGATCATCGGCGATGCCGCCCCCTTCAGCTTCAAGGCCCACGGCCTCCTGTGAGATGGCCTTGAAAATCTACCATCAAGTGTTGGATTTTCCAACACTCACTGGCGGAATTTCCATGCGCTCCTGTGACGGGCTTGGCATGAATTGCCGATGACAAGTTCCCTCCGCGTCATGATGTGACCGACGCGGTTATCGCCGGGTACGGGCTTCTCGGAGTCTCGTTGACACCTCGGTAGGATCAGGTTACAGTTCAGTCGCCATGAGCACGCTCCAGAAAGCCGCAAACCGAATCCAGCAAGAACTGGGCCTTTCGCGGACTGCCTCTATACGGATTGCCCACAAGCTCAACGAACTGGCGAAGTCCGTGGAATGGGCCACGCCAATTGGGGACGATCGTCCGGTGGTCAAAAAGACTCGAGCCCGGAAACCGCACCGAAAAGCAGTACGGGGCTGTTGAAAACCGCCTGCAGGTCGAGAAATTGCCACCATGGTTCGGCCCCAAGCTTCACGCCTGCCAAAGGAATTTTGATCGGGACGTGGTTCTAACCATTTCCTATCGAAAGGGCTGGAGCCTTGGCGGACCTAATCTTCGACGTCGGAACGCCTCTTGGCTTTTCGGTGAGGTGCACCAGGAGTTACTGGGAGTTCATCGTGACTCAGAAGCATCCGGTGTTGGCGGGACACGAGGACGACGTGCGGAAAACGCTGATGGACCCAGACGAGGTGCGACGGAGCCGACGGGATCCGGCCGTGTACCTCTTCTACCGTGGGACCCGCCCACGCTGGCTCTGCGCTGTGGCTCGCCGCGAGCAAGGCACAGGAGTTCTCATCACGGCGTACCCTACGGACGCTATCAAAGCAGGAGAAAGGATATGGACAAGATCAGGGTAATCCATGATGTGGTCGGTCGAACTCTGACGGTGTGGCTCGACGAGCCGGGGAAAGAGCACATCTGCGAAGAAACGACAGACGAAGTGGTGCTCATGAAAGACAAGAACGGGCGGGTAATCGGCTTTGAGCTGCTACATTACCGCCCATCCTCGACTGAACCGGGGCTCGCCGTGGAAACCGTGGTCAGGGGGGCGTCTTGATCTTGGCGGTCAGGCGCGAGTCCGCACCTCCACCCCACTGGCGCGGCCGATGATGACCTGGTGGGTGATGCCGAGGAAGAGGCCGGTGCCGACGATCCCCGCTCTGGTCAGCAGGTGCCTGTCCAAGTCCTGTGGGTTGGCGATCCCATCGAACCGGCAGTGCAGGATGTAGTTTCCCTCGTCGGTCACGAAGGGCTTGCCGTCTGGGTTCGTCCGCAGGTCCGGCTTTCCCCCCAGCGATTCCACGAAGGCGATGTGGGTCCGCCACCCGAACGGGATCACCTCGACCGGCAGGGGCGCCTTGGTCCCCAGGCGATCCACGAGCTTCGACTCGTCCACGAAGATCACGACGCGGCGCGAGGCGGTCGCCACGACCTTCTCCCAGAGGAGCGCCCCTCCCAGCCCTTTGATGAGATTCAGATTCGGGTCCACCTCGTCGGCCCCGTCCAGGTCGAGGTCCAGGATGGGATGCTCGTCCAGCGTGGTGAGTGGCACGCCTGACTCGCGGGCGACGGTTGCGATGGCGCTGGAGGAGGGAACCCCGATCACGTTGCGCAGGCTCCCCTCGCGAAAGCGACGGCCGATCGCCTGTACCGCCAGCGTCGCCGTCGAGCCGCTCCCGAGCCCCAGGACCATCCCGGATTCGACGAGGCTCGCTCCCCGCTCTGCCGCCATCTGCTTCGGATTCATGCTCGCGTTCCTTTCATTTGGCCTGACCTGAATCTGCGTAATCTGCGTAATCTGTGGATAAGTTGAGTCCGTCGGGTCTTCATCTGTGGTTCATTTGATGTCCCTCACTGCCTCCAGCACCCGCCGCAGGCCGGCCTCGATACCGCCCGCGATGTGGATCCGCAGGGCGCGGCGCTTCCGGCTCTGGAGCGACTGGAGATCCCCCAGGGCCTGGGCCGCCTTCATCACGCCGAAGCTGTGGGGCTCTCCCGGGATGGGAAGATCCACCGGGTCGTCCACCGTGAACTGCAGGAACACCCCGTTGTCGCCGCCCCCTTTGTGCAATTGCCCGGTCGAGTGCAAAAACCGCGGCCCGTACCCCAGCGTCGTCGCCACGCGGAACCTGTTCCGGATGTGCGACCGGATCTCCCTGAAGACCTCTGCATGGGCAGGCGTCGTCTGCAAGTAGGCTGTCAGGGCGACGTAGTCGCGGGGCCGGATCCGGTTAAGGTGGGCCCGCAGGGCATCTGCCAAGGTCTTCGCGTCCTTCAGGGCCGCGGCGCTCGCCTCGTCTCCATACAGCCGGATCGATCCCTCGGTGAAGATTGGATTCCCCTCGGGAAGCCGGCCTGTGGCCTTGAATTCGCCGAGGAGTCGTTTGGTATTGTCCTTGCTCTCCTGGACGTTCGGCTGATCGAAGGGATCGACGCCGATTACGGCGCCAGCGACCGCAGTGGCAAACTCCCAGCGGAAGAACTCGGCGCCCAGATCGTGGAGGTCCTGAAGCCCGATCGTCACCACAGGATGCCCCGCCCGCTCGAGCGCATTCAACTTCGCGTCCAGGCCCTGATGTTTCGAGCCGAGGAGCGCGAGGTACACGAAGGCTCGATCGTCCGCGTACACGTCAGGATCGCCGAGCGCTTCTCCTTCAACGGGCAGGATTCCCGTCCCGTCCTTGCCTGTGCTCTCGGCGATGAGCTGCTCCACCCAGTAGCCGAACGAGGCAATCTCGGGCGAGCAGACGAAGGTCAGCTTGTCCCGCCCCGCCTTGGCCAGGCTACCCATGACGGCGCCCAGCCATGCGCCTGGATTTTGCCGAGGGGGCGCCCCCGGTCCGCACGCCTGGGCCATCCGGTCCGCCCGATCCAGCATCCGGAGGATGTCCAGCCCGATCAGCGTCGCCGGCACCATCCCGAAGAATGACAGGGCCGAGTAGCGGCCGCCGATATCCGACGGGTTGAGGAAGACGTGACGGAACTTCTTCTCGGCGCCGATCCGCTCTAGAGGTGTTCCAGCGTCTGTGATGGCGATGAACTGCTCTCCGGCCCGCTCGCCGTTGAGTCGCTGGACCTTGTTGAAAAAATACTGGTAGAAGGCGGCGATCTCCGGCGTCGTTCCCGACTTGCTGGCCACGATGAAGAGGGTGCGCGACAGGTCCACGGACTGTTCGAAGGCCTGGACACTGGCCGGGTCCGTCGTGTCCAGGACCGCCAGCTTCGGAAACCCGGCCGCCTCGCCGAAGGTCAGGCGTAGGACATCGGGACACAGGCTGCTCCCGCCCATCCCCAGAAGCAAGACGTGGCGGAAGCCGGCCCGGTTCACCTCGACCGCGAATCGCGCCAGGGCTGAGGCATGCTGCCGGACCGTGGCCATCACCGTCAACCAGCCCAGGCTGCTCCGGATGATCTTCTGGTGATCGGGCTCCGACTTCCAGAGCGAGGGATCCTTGGCCCAGATCCTGCTCGCAGCATCTCTCTTCACAAGATCGGCAAGCGTCGCCTCCACTTGGGAGGCGTATGGACCCAAGCTGCTCACCTGGCCGACCTGCACATCTTGGCGTCCCATAGGTCACCTCTCAACTCCAAGGGCAATCTGACAGCCAGGCAATCAGGCAATCTGGGCAGCAGGAAGATGGCCGCTCCGAATTGCCCAGTTGCCTGATCGCCCGATTTCGGTCAATGTACCATACTTCCCCTGTTGACCCATCACAAGAAATACCGTGAGGATCCCGCGGACAGGTCCCGCCGGGTCCTGGTGCTCCACGGCGCGCAAAACGCCCTCGCGTCCGGCTTGCCTCTCCCGTAGGCCTGTGTTAGCGTAGGGTAGGTGGGGGCCGCGCGGCCGGCCAGAGATTCGGCGTCGCCGAAATCGCCTCTCCCCCGTTCCGCCCGAGATTTGGTCATGCGTATCGCAACCAAGCTAACGCTCTTGCTGCTCGCCGCCGTGGCCGTCGTCGTGTCGGGCTTCGGCTACATCCGTGTGCAGCAGGAGCGGCGGTGGCTGATTGCCGACCTGCAAGAGGATGTCTGGGTCCAGGCCCACACCATTAAGCTAACGGTCGAGCACGCCCTGCGCGACCAGCAGTTGCAGGCCATCCAAGGGCTGCTGGCCGAGATTGAGCGGGACACCGAGCAAGTTGATCGCATCCGGGTCCTGAATCGGCAGCTCGTCGAGGTCAGCAGTTCATTCTCCGACTTAGCCGCCGGTGTGACGATCCCACGAGCCGAACTGGAGCAAGTCCTCAAGAGCGGGCAGCCGATCAGCCGATACCTCAACAGCGCCCCCCGCCCCATGGCATACGCGATCCTTCCCCTCAGTAGCCGGGACGGCTCCATCATGGGTGTCCTGGAGGTGCTCCACTTGGCTACCCGAATCCATCAGCGGATCCAGACCGCCGCCTGGGACCAGGTGGTCCGACTGACCCTGCTGAGCCTTACCATCGCCGCGGTTATCTCCCTGACGGTCCAAATCAGCATCCGTCGGCCGATCGGCGAACTGATGGAGATCGCGCTGGCGTTTGGTCGGGGTGACCTGAGTCTGCGGCACAATCTACGTCGCCGAGACGAGATCGGGCAACTCTCATCAGCGTTTGACCAAATGGCGGAGAGCCTTCAGGCTGCCCAAACACAGCTCAAAGCAGAGGGGCATGACCGGCTGGAGCTGGAGCGGCAGCTCCAGCAAGAACATAAGCTGGCGGCGGTCGGCCAGCTGGCCAGCGAGGTTGCACATGAGATCAGCACCCCGCTGAATATCGTCTCCGGTCGGGCAGAGGTGATCCAGAAGGAGGTTCAGCCCGAGCAACCTCTTTACCAGCACGCGACCATCATCCTGCGGCAGGTTGAGCGGATCGGGGGCATGGTCCGCCAGCTCCTGGACTACAGCCGGCCTCGGCACCCCACATTCGGCTCCGTTGTCGCCAGCTCGATCCTCAACCGAACAGTGGAGCTGCTGGAACCTCTGGCAGCTCTCCGGCGGATCAAACTGCGGGCCGAGGCCCCCGAAGACTCGCCACCTCTCCTCGCCGATCCGGACCAGCTCCAGCAGGTCCTTTTGAATCTGGTGACGAACTCCCTGGATGCGACTCGCCCTGGTGGGGAGATCCGACTGGCTGCGAGTCGGTCTGATCCCGAGACACCTGATCCCCGGCCGCGCGTCAGCCGAGGACGGCCGGAGGCGCCGTACCTCACCCTCATCGTGTCGGACACCGGCAGTGGCATGTCCCGCAACCACCTCGAGCAGATCTTCGAACCGTTCTTTTCCACCAAGGAACGGAGGGGGGGAACTGGGCTGGGTATCCCTATTGCCGAGGACATCGTCCGCTCGCACCGTGGCGCCATCGAAGTCCGGAGTGCCGAGGGAGGTGGAACGACGGTCCTCCTGCGCTGGCCCATCGCGGTCCAGGAAGCAATGCACACCTCCCCTGGAAATGAGACATCGAAATTGACGACATGAGAATCGTGAAAATGACCGCGCGCACTTGCGATCCTTCATTGCATTGCATGCATCCATTGCCAGACGCCAAGAGTCGAGGGATGGCGTATGAAGGCTGAACAGGTGAAGCTTCTCGTCGCCGAGGACGACCCGGAAATGCTGGCACTCCTTGAGCGGCATCTTGAAAGGGAAGGATACCACGTCATCGCGGTGAACGGGGGCGCCCTTGCTCTGGGCCGGCTGCGGACTGAGTCCTTCGATGTGGTGCTCACGGACCTCAAGATGCCCGGTGTGGATGGGATGGAGATCCTCCGGGCATCCCGGGAGGTACAGCCGGAAGCTCGTGTCATCCTGATGACGGCCTATGCCAGCATCGACACCGCCATTCAGGCCATCCGGGAGGGTGCGTACCATTACGTTGCGAAGCCTTTCAGATTCGAAGAGATCAGTTTGGTGGTGAGCAAGGCGGTGGAAGACCGCCAGCTCCGGGCCGAGAATATCCGATTGCAACGAGAGTTGGAGGGTCGATACCGCTTCGAGAACCTGCTGGGCAAGAGTCCGGCGATGCAGGCCGTTTTCGCCCTCATTCAGCGCGTGGCAGGCGGCGAGAGCAATATCCTCATCACCGGTGAGACTGGGACCGGCAAAGAGTTGGTGGCGCGCGCCATTCACTTCAACTCTCGCCGGGCGAAGCACGCCTTCGTCCCAGTAAACTGCGCCGCGATCCCCGAGGGCCTTCTGGAGAGCGAGTTGTTCGGCCATGTGAAGGGAGCCTTCACCGGCGCCATTGCAGCGCAGCGCGGCCTGCTCCTGGAGGTGGCCGGCGGCACCCTGTTCCTGGACGAGGTCGGTGCCATGCCGCTTCCTCTCCAGGCCAAGGTCTTGCGTGCCATCCAGGAGCGAGAGGTACGTCCAGTGGGTGGAAGCGAGACCTGCCCGGTGGATATGCGCCTCCTGGCTGCCAGTAATCGAGATCTGAAGGCGATGGTAACGACGGGTGAATTTCGCGACGACCTCTACTACCGTCTAGCCGTGATCCCTATCCACCTGCCGCCATTGCGTGAGCGGGTCGAAGATATCCCTCTGCTCGCCCTGGCGTTTCTGCAGAAGTATGCTGCGGGGGCGACCCGACCTGTCCGAGGGTTCTCTCCTCAAGCCATGTCTTGCCTCCTAGCGCATCCCTGGCCGGGCAATGTTCGCGAACTGGAGAACGTCGTGGAGCGCGGGGTGAACCTTTGTGCGCGCGAAGAGATCTCGGTAAAGGACCTGGGTTTGAACATGGGACCGGCAGGGGGCGAATTCACATTGAAAGGGCTTGGCCCGCGCCCAACCCTTCGAGAACTCACCCGCGCCTATATATCCCAGATCCTGGACCAAACAGGGAACGACAAGGAACAGGCTGCTCGCGTCTTGGGTGTGAGTGAACGAACTCTATACCGGTGGCTCGTGAAGCGCGATCAGTCCGACAACAGCCTGTCATAACCCCTGACACCCTGACAGAGCCCCTCTTGCCCTAAAGAATCAATATCTTCTGCACGGCTCACCGATTTTCCCTCGACAAGCTGTCGCCACAGTCCCGTTCTGAACTTATCCGATACGACGCGTGTCACCTGGATCAGCTCGCTTTTCCAAATAGTTACGAGAGATGTACCCGCGAGACGGCGGAAGGGACAGCCGGCATTGAATTTGCCCTCCCGCCATCTGTAGACGGTGCCAGCCGTAGGCAAGGATTGGACCGTTGACAGTCTAATTCGTCTAGCCTCCTTCGGGGAGAGATCCGATGAGTCAGGCCGACAAGATTCTTCTTTGCTCTGACTGCAGGGAGGGGGCTCTATGGATTCCACAGGAGGGCGAACCGGACCTGCCGGGCCTCCAAGGGGGGTGAGGTACATGGAAGAAATGCTCCTGACTGAGGTGCCGCTCATTGGAACATTGGCCTTGGGCGTTGCGACCCTAGCGATGGTCGTGGCCTTCGTGGTGTGCATCCCGCGCTGGGTGGGCCGGCCCAAGACGATGGCCAAGCGCGAACCGCTCAAGAAGGCGGCCTAGTCCTCCTGACGGACTTCCCTTCAGACGAAGGGCGGGGCCGTGGTGTCCTAGTGTAGTGCGTCTAACGCTTCTTTACATTTGGCGATCTTCGCGAGGATCCGCTCCACCGGCGCATTCCACACGAAGACCTGCGGGTTCTGATTGTGATTGTCGAGATAGGCCCGGATCGCCGCGATGAGGTCCCCGACGCTGCCGAAGGAGCCGCGCCGCAGGCGCTTGGTGGTCAGGTCGCGGAACCAGCGTTCCACGAGGTTCAGCCACGAGCTCGACGTGGGCGTGAAGTGAATATGGAAGCGAGGATGTCGCCGCAGCCACCCCGCCACACGCGGGTGCTTGTGGGTCCCGTAGTTGTCCACGATCAGGTGGAGATCCAGGTCGGCGGGTGTGGCCCCGTCGATCTGCTTCAGAAAGCGGATGAACTCCTGATGGCGATGCCGCGGCATGCAGTCGCCAATGACCGTCCCGTCGAGCAGGCTCAGCGCTGCGAAGAGCGTCGTCGTGCCGTGCCGCTTGTAGTCGTGCGTCATCGTGCCGCACCGCCCCCGCTTCAGCGGCAGGCCCGGCTGCGTGCGATCCAGCGCCTGGATCTGGGCCTTCTCGTCCACGCACAGCACGAGCGCCTTGTCCGGCGGGTTCAGGTACAGCCCCACGACGTCGCACAGCTTCTCCACGAACTGCGTGTCCCGGCTCAGCTTGAACGTCTTGGTGAGGTGCGGCTTCAGGCGGTGCTGCCGCCAGATGCGGCGGACCGTGGCCTCACTGACGGCCTGGACGGCGGCCATGGTGCGCGTGCTCCAGTGGGTGGCCGCTGGCGGGGTCGTGTGCAGCGTCGCTTCGACCACCGCCCGGATCTTGGCCGCAGAGATCCGGGGCAGGCGGCCCGGCCGCGGGGCGTCCTTTGCGAGGCCGGCCACCCGCAAGGCCAGGAACCGCTCGCGCCACAACTGGACCGTCGGCCGCGAGACACCCAGGCGCTGCGCGATCTCCTGGTTCGGCACGCCGTGGGCTGCCAACTGGACAATCTGCGCCCGCTCGACGACGCGGGCGGGGAGGGTCCGGCTGCGAGCCCACGTTTCCAAGGTCACGACCTCGTTCGGGGAGAGCACGATGGGGGGCGCGTGTCGGCTCATGCGCCCACCATAGCCGAAGTCAGGCTATAAGTAAATGTATTTCTGACGCACTACACTAGCCGTCCGCGGGGCTTGCGCCGGTCACCTGGCCACTAAGGTGAAGCAGGGGGAAGGGCTGTTGTGCCTGGATAGAGAATTCTGCCCCTTATGACCGGCGACCTGCTTCTTCAGCACAGCATCAGCCTGTTGGATGGCGGGGCGGCGAGCAGCGCGAGACTTCCTCAGATCCTCGGCGACGAACAGGGAGGGAGGCTCGCCGTAGCTTTGCCGGCGGGGGACGTCGAGCCCGGCCTTGTCGCATACCTTTTGGCTTTGAGGACTGTATCGATGTGACGCGTCCAATAGTGCCCCGTCGAATTGGCTGGTGAGATAAGACCATGGACGAGCGAACAATCCTGGTCGTGGACGATGACCCGGAGATGCGCGCCCTCCTAGTGGAGGTCCTGCGCCAGGAAGGCTATCTAGTAGAGGAAGCGGCCAACGGTGCCGAGGCGTTGAGCCGCCTTCGAGCCAAGTCATTCGCGGCTATCGTTATGGACAAAAACCTACCCGGCTTGGGCGGCTTGTATCTGCTGTCAGGTTTGCGGGTGATCTGCCGGGATACACCCGTGATTCTGATCACAACCCTCGCCGACGCCGCCACCTACCTGGAGGGATTGAAGAAGGGCGCCTTCGAGTACATCTTCAAGCCTTTCCGGATTGAGGAACTGCTGCGGGTATTGCGGAGAGCACTTCTCTCAGGGGATCGATCCAGCTCGTCAAGTCTTGTTTCCGGAGGGGCCAGATGAGTCAGAGCAGTAGGTTCCGTCTCTGCTCTGGCTGCAGAGAGTGGGCGCTCTGGATCACGCAGGACCGGAAGGGCGCGGCGTACTGCATGGGACGCCCGCTCTATGTCTATGCGGGCCGAGGATATTCCAACTTCCTGTTCATGAGGTGAGACATGGGATCCCACTGGATGTGGATCGCGTTCGGCGCGGTCGTGCTGGGCATGCTCGTCTTCGACACAGTGGTGTTCGTCCGCCGGCCCCATGCCATGTCGATTGGGCAGTCCCTGACCTGGAGCGCAGCCTGGGTTTCCCTGGCAGCGCTTTTCGCCGCAGCCGTGTACCTCCAGAAAGGGCCGGCGAAAGGCCTGGAGTTCGTGACCGGCTACGTTGTCGAATGGTCCCTGAGCATGGACAACCTCTTCGTCTTCCTGGTGATCTTCACCTACTTCGCCGTGCCCGAGATCTACCGGCAGCGGGTGCTCTTCTGGGGGATCATGTTGGCGGTGATCCTCCGCGGGGTCTTCATCGCGGCCGGGGCCGCCCTCCTGGCCCACTTCGAGTGGATCATGTACCTGTTCGGCGCCTTCCTGGTTTTCACCGCCATCAAGCTCCTCCGCCAGGGGGACGACGACCAGATTGAGCCCAGCCGGAATCCGGTCCTTCGCTTCTTCCGCCGTTTCGTGGCGGTGACGCCGGACTACCACGAGCAGCGCTTCTTCGTCCGACTCGACGGCCACTGGCTGGCCACCCCTCTAGTCCCCGTGTTCATCGTGATCGGCACGACGGACATCGTCTTTGCCACGGACTCCATCCCTGCGATCTTCGGCATTACGAGGGATCCGTTCATCGTGTACACCTCGAACGTCTTCGCGGTCCTCGGGCTCCGCGGCCTGTTTTTTCTCCTGGCGGGGATCGTGAGGCTGTTCCGCTACCTCAAGTACGGGATATCGTTGGTCCTCGGATTCATAGGGGTCAAGATGCTAGTGGCTGACTTCTACAAGGTTTCCCCCGGCGCCTCATTGCTCGTCGTCGGCGCCATCCTCGCAGTCTCGATCCTGGCCTCCCTCGCCATCCGGCCCCGGAAAGGAGAGGCCCAGCCGGTTGTCGCCCGGTCCGAGGGCGCCCTGTCCGACCAGCCGAATATTGAGGATGAGTTCCTGGTAAAGTCGGGGTCCAAGGCCGAAGTTGGTGTGGGGCCGGGGGCCGGGGGAGGGACCTGACATGTCGGCGCGGCCTCACTTAGCCTTTGATGTCTGCGGTGCAACTCAACCTCAGTCATCGCCCCGGCAGGGCACCCGGTGCCCCGGCCCTGGGGGCGAGCGAAGGAGATAGCCATGCGGATCGTCCTGGGTGTTGATGGATCGGAAGGCGCGCGGTGGGCCGGGGAGATGCTTCTGGCGATGCCCTTCCCGCCACCTGTAGAGGTGACCATCCTGTCGGCCGTGGACGTGCCCGAGCCGGCCTTCACCTCCCTCACGCCGGTGGCGCGCCGCGCATATGGACAGGCCTTGGCCACGATGCGGCGCGAGGGTGAGGAGGTGGCCCTGAAAGCCATTGAGGCTGCCGCCGAGGTGCTGGATGGGCGCGTGGCAAGCCTGGCGACCCGCCTGAAGCAGGGTTCGCCGGCCACGGCCCTGATCGACATGGCCGAGGGGCTGAGGGCGAACCTGATCGCGGTGGGCTCGCGCGGGCTCGGGCCGGTGAAAGAATTCCTGCTGGGCAGCGTGTCCCATAAGGTCGTCCGCTCCGCCCCCTGCTCCGTCCTCATCGCTCGCGGCACCGTCGAGAGGCTGCAACGGATTCTGGTCGGTGTGGATGGCTCCGTCCACGCTGCGGCGGCGACAAGGTTCGTGGCCGACCTGCTCCTTCCCCGTGAGGCGTCCATTCACCTGTGCAGCGTGGCGGAGGAGCCCATCTTCGGCCCTGCCAAGGCCGGACGGACCCCTGAAGAGCTGCATGCCGCGCTCCGGACCATCTCCGAGATCGGCAGGATGGCGGCCCAGCATGTGCTCGACGAAACGCGCGGCCTGCTGGCCACAGAGGGGTACTCTGTCACGACGTCGCTGCGGTCGGGCCATCCGGTGGACCATCTCCTGGCGGCGATCCGGGAGTTCCGGCCGGACCTCGCGGTCATCGGCGCCAAGGGGCGCACGACTGCCAAGGGCCCGGGCCTGGGCAGCGTGGCGCAGATGGTCTTGAAGTACGCATCCTGTTCGGTGCTGGTGGTGCGGCCGTAGCCATCCAGCCGACCGAGCGTCTGTTGTCCCGAGCGACGATCTGCACGTCACTCTTCGCACGGGAACGGGGGGACGGACATGATGGGGCTTCGGATCGGATGGTTCCGCTGCGAGGCGTGCGAGAAGCTGAAGCCTCTGACGGATCGCGCCTGGCGCTCGCCATTCGAGCGTGGATTCGGCGTGTGCCGGGAATGCTATGAGGCCTGGGACCGCCTGGGGCGCCGCTGCCCTCGCTGCTGGGCCCAGGTGCAGGCACACCAGGCCCTGGCATTTTTCATCGAATGGGGCCGCTTCGGACACTTCGACTGCGGGGGCGCCCTCCTGGCTTGACCGCATAACGGCCGGACGAGCCTGGGACCGGATCGGGAGGGGATCACCATCCGGGAGGTCCGTCCACAGGCACAGACGTCCGGGGAATTCACGGTCTTCTATGGCGCGATCCACCTCGCGCGATCCGACTGCGCCTCCTTTCCTGATTTCCCCCTGTCATATTGTTGCCGTGCGAATCCACCCCCACCCCTGGAGCTCTCGTGGCGCTTGCCTGGCCTGCGGGGCTATGTTAGCGTAGACCATACAGACTTCCAGGTGAACGAGCGCTGCCGGTGCGGGCGGCCTCGCCTCTTCCCTCGACCCCGGTCGTCGGGATGGCGTGGTTTGCATCGGGTGCCGGAGGAGCGGCCCTCCAGCCTGGAGTCGGGTCGGCGGACTTATCGAGCGCCGCATCCTCATGCGCCGCTGAGGCATCGTCCCATCCAGCGATGTGAGTTCCGGCCATGCGCATTGCGACCAAACTCACGCTCCTGCTGCTCCTCGCCGTGGCCGTCGTGATGTCAGGCTTCGGCTACATCCGCGCCCGCCAGGAGCGGCAGCGAGTCATCGCCGAACTCCAGCAAGAGGTCCTGGTTCTGGCGAATGCCATCAAGCTGGCCGTGGAGCACGCTCTCCGGGACCGACGGCCCCAGGACATCCAGGAGCTGTTGGCCGCGATGGTCCGCGACCCGAACCCGGTGGACCGCATCCGAATCTTCGACCCCAATCTGGAGGACATCAGCAGCGCCATGTCGGATGAGAGCGCCACCATATTGGTCCCCCAGGCGGACTTGGAGCAGGTGCTCAAGAGCGGGAAGACGCTCGAACGATACCTTGACGTTCAGGAGCACCCCGCCGTCTACGCGATCCTCCCCCTGAAAACCCGGCGCGGAGCCATCATCGGCGTGCTGGAGGTCGTTCACCTGGCCACCCGCGTCCAGCGACAGATCCAGGAAGCAAATCGCGAACAGGTATTGCGGCTCAGCCTGTTGAGCCTTACCATCGCCCTGGTCATCTGGCTGACCGTCCGCATCAGCATTCGCCGCCCCATCGGGCAACTGGTGCGGTCCGCCCTCGCCATTGGTCATGGCGACCTGAGTCGCCGGCTCACACTGCATCGCCGCGATGAGATCGGCCAGCTCGCCTCGGCGTTCAACCGAATGGCTGAAAGTCTTCAGGCGGCTCAGGCGCGGACCACGGCTGAGGCCCAGGCCCGCCTGGAGCTGGAGCGACAGGTCCAGCAGGCTCAGAAGCTGGCGACTGTGGGCCGGCTCGCCAGCGAGGTGGCGCACGAGGTCGGAACTCCGTTGAACATTGCCTCCGGGAGGGCGGAAGTCATCCAGAAGGGGCTCCCGCCCGATCATCCGCTGTCTCGGCACGTAGTCACCATCCTGCGCCAGATTGAACGGATCAGCGGGATCATCCGGCAACTCCTGGAATACGCCCGGCCCCGGCGCCCCGCCGTCCGGCCCGTCCCCGTCGGCCCGATGCTCGCCCGGACCGTCGAGCTTTTGGAACCACTGGCCCATCAACGACAGGTGAACGTAGAGACACAGGTTCCCGACAGTCTGCCGCCCATCCTCGCGGACCCGGACCAGGCGCAACAGGTCCTCCTGAACCTGATGACCAACGCACTGGACGCGACCCCCCCTGGCGGACAGGTGCGACTGACCGCGGGCCAGACGGACCCTGAGATCAGCGGCACTCGCCCTCGCATCGAACGGGGGCGGCCTGAAGGAGCGTTCCTCACCCTCGTCGTCTCAGACACCGGCCGCGGGATGCCCCGCGGCCAGCTCGAACAGATTTTCGAGCCGTTCTTCTCCACGAAGGAACGGCGGGGCGGGACCGGCCTGGGGTTGCCGATCGTCGAGGACATCGTCCGGTCCCACCGTGGCGCCATCGAGGTGCAGAGCGCCGAGGGCGCCGGAACGACCGTCCTGCTGCGATGGCCCACTGCGTCCGCCACCGGGGCGGTCGAGCCCGCGGGGGACGCAGAAGTTCAGAGGGACAACTGACAACAGACAACCGGGAAAGGACAGTTGACCGGTTCTGCATGGCAGCAGAGAAGGCGATGGCCGAGCAACGTCACAGGGTGCTGATCGTCGAGGACGATCCCGAGATGTTGGCCCTCGTGGGCGAACACCTGGAGGGCGAGGGCCATGCCGTGACCGGGGCGACCCGGGGCGCCGACGCCATCTCCCGGCTCCGCACCGGGGAGTTCGACGTGGTGCTGACGGATCTCCGGCTGCCCGATGCGGACGGCATGGAGGTCCTCAGGGTCGCCCGCGAGAGCCAGCGGGACGTCCCCGTGATCCTCTTCACCGCCTTCGGCAGCATCGAGACCGCCATCCGGGCGATCCGACAGGGCGCCTACGACTACGTCACCAAGCCCTTTGCCCTGGAAGAGATCGGCCTGCTGGTGGGAAAGGCGCTGGAGGATCGGCGGCTGCGGGACGAGAACCGCCGGCTGCGCGAGGAGGTGGCGGGCCGCTACCGGTTCGAGAACCTGCTGGGAACGAGCGAGGCCATGCAGGCGGTCTTCGCCCTCATCCGCCAGGCGGCTCCGGGAGACGCCAATGTCCTCATCACCGGTGAGAGCGGCACGGGAAAGGAACTGGTGGCCAAGGGGCTCCACTATAACAGCGCCCGCGCGGGCCGCCCCTTCGTCCCGGTCAACTGCGCCGCCATCCCCGCCAGCCTGCTGGAGAGCGAGCTCTTCGGCCACGTGAAGGGCGCCTTCACGGGCGCCGTGAAGAGCCGACGGGGCATGTTCCGCGAAGCCGAATCGGGAACCCTGTTCCTGGATGAGATCGCGGACATGGCGCCGGAACTCCAGGCCAAGCTCCTGCGGGTCATCGAGGATCGGGCCGTGCGTCCCGTGGGAAGCGATGAAGCCGTAGCGGTGGACCTCCGTCTGATCGCCGCCACCAACCAGGACATCCAGGCACGGGTGAGGGAGGGGAAGTTCCGTGAGGACCTGTACTACCGCCTGGCCGTCATCCCGATCCATCTCCCCCCGCTGCGCGAGCGACGGGACGACATCCCCCTCCTGGCCGAATATTTCCTGCGTCGCGCGGTGGCCGCCTCGGCGAAGGATATCCGAGGATTCACCCCGGAGGCCATGGCCGCCCTCCTGCGCCACCCCTGGCCAGGGAACGCGCGGGAGCTGGAGAACGTGGTCGAACGAGCGGTGACGTTGGCAGGCGGTGACCAGATCCCACCGGAGGCACTGCTCCTGGATGCTTCCGCCGCAGCCACTCCCGCAGCTCTCCTGGCGCAGGCGGCGCGCCGCCCCACGCTCGAAGAGTTGACGGTCGAGTATGTTTCCCTCGTCCTACGCGAGGTGGCTGGCGACAAGACCAAGGCCGCCGAGATCCTCGGGGTCAGTAAGCGCACGCTGTACCGCTGGCAGAGGCAAGTCTCCGCCGATGACACCTCGTCACCGAGCGGGACAGGCTGACTTCGCCCCCTGTTTTTCAACACTTCCCCGTGCTCGCGGCCACGTAGACGCCAGCAGAGCGTGCCAGACTTTCAGCGGAACGTTTCTCCGCTTCCCTGATGCTATCTCTTCCCACAACATGTAACCTCGCGCCATTCTTGCCGCCGGACTGATCACGAAGGGACCAATCCCAACTCGGCACCGCCCTTGCTCTGATTCCATTGAGCGAGTCGGAAGGCTTCTTGATCCGCCTCACCGGACGGCTGCCTCCATTTATCTCTGGCCGACGGTTCGACCACACGATTTGGGCCCGCAGGATGAGGAAAGGCGCTGCAATGCCCACGCAATCACCTGAACGACACGGAGAACACGAGACCCACACCCGCATCCTCGTCGTGGACGATGACGCCGATATGCGCGCCCTCCTCACGGACGTTCTGAGAGATGAGGGTTACGCAGTGGAACAGGTGCCGAATGCTGCCGAGGCGCTGATTCGCCTGCGCGCCAAGTCGTTCGCAGCCATCGTCCTCGACAAGAACATGCCCGGCCTGAGCGGCCTGGATCTCTTACCGGGGCTGCGCACGATGTGCCCGGGGACACCCGTGATTCTCATCACCGCCTTCGGCGACGTCAGCACCTACATGGATGCCATGGAAAAGGGCGCCTTCGAGTACATCTTCAAGCCGTTCCGCATGGAGGAACTGCTGCGGGTGCTGCGAAGGGCACTCCCGTTCCGCAGCCGACCCGCACCACCTGCGGTGCCGTCGAGAGCGGAGGGATGAATCAGGTCGGTGAATTTCGCCTCTGCTCTGGATGCGGCGAGTGGGCCATCTGGACGCCGCAGCCACAGAAGGGTCCAGTGTATTGCTGCCAGGCCTGTGTCCGAGGCCGTGGATGCGACTGCGCCGAGCGTCCTGACGCGTGGGCTCCTGCCGCGGAGTCCCGACGCGAGCCTTCCCGCTTTGCCTGGAAGTCGTACGCATGAGCCGGTTCGAGTTCGTGGCCTGCAGCGAGCTGATCCAGATCCTGGGGCTCCGCGCCGACGACGAGCGGGAGCTGGCGGAGATCCTGGCGGAGGTGTCTCTGGACTGCGTCCACTACCACACCCACGGACACTTCCTCCGCCATGGGTTCGTGGGGGCGCCGTATCCCAACGACTTCGCGACATGGGCGGCGATCCAGGTCAGGGATCGGGTGCTGGGGGAACGGCTGGGCGTGGTAAGCCCGCTCGAATTTTCCTCGTTGGAGGCGCTCCGCGAAGAGATCCTCACCATCATCGATGACCACCTGAGTCATCTCACCATCGTGCCCAGGGTGATCTTCGGGGAGCCGTTCGATTTCATTCAATCTCGAATCGTCGAGGTGCCAACGGGTGTCACGGCCGACAGCCTCGAGGAATTCCGGGACGGTCTGGCCGCGATTCAGCCGAGTGCCATCTACTTTCACACCATCGAGGCCCCGCGCCGACTCGCCCGGCCGGAGACGGACTTTGCGGCCTGGCTGCGCGAGGGGCTCGGGCGCACCGCTCTGGCCGAGGCCGTCAACCGGGTGGACCCCTACGCCGGGAGTCTGGAGCGGCTGCGCACCGAACTCCTGCGGCTCTGCGACGCCGACCTGAACAGGCCTGGTCACGCGCCGGCCGGCTTGATGGCAAACACACGCTCTGGTGCGAGCATCCCGGGATGATCCCTGCCAGCCTGGAAGCCTACCGTGAGGTCGCTCCGCCGGGCACCGTGGAATTTCTCACCAGGCTGAGCGAGAAGGTACAGGGGCGGTCGTTCCTCCACGTCAACTCCACGCGCCAGGGTGGGGGCGTCGCGGAGATCCTCATGCGCATGGTGCCCCTGTTGAACGATCTCGGGGTCAAGGCGTCGTGGGAGGTCCTGGACGGGGACCCGGAGTTCTTTCGGGTGACCAAGGCGTTCCACAACTCCCTCCAGGGGGAGGAACAGGTCATTACCGATGACATGTATGAGATCTTCCTGGAGTGCAACCGCCAGAACGCAGAGCGGCTGCCGCTGGACGCGGACCTCATCATGATCCACGACCCGCAGCCGGTTGCCCTCATCCTGCGGCGGGACACGCGGGGCAAGTGGGTCTGGCGCTGCCACATCGACGCCTCGCGGCCGCAGCGGCGGGTCTGGAACTTCCTGCGGGGCTACGTGGAGCGGTACGACGCGGCCGTCTTCTCCCTGCCCAAGTTCGCCCAGCGGCTCCCCATCCCGCAATACCTCGTTTACCCGTCCGTCGATCCGCTGAGCGACAAGAACCGGGAGCTGTCCGATCGCGAGGTGGAGGGGATCCTGAGCCGCCTGGGCGTCCCCCAGGACAAGCCGATCCTCCTCCAGGTTTCCCGGTTCGACAGGTTCAAAGATCCGGTCGGAGTGATCAACGCCTACCGGATGGTGAAGCGGCGCATTGAGTGCCGCCTGGTCCTGGCCGGGGGCGGGGCGGTGGATGATCCCGAGGGCCAGGTCGTGTTGGCGGAGGTCCGCGAGGCCGCGGGACGCGACCCGGACATCCACGTGCTGGAACTGCCCCCGGACGCCCACCTGGAGATCAACGCCCTCCAGCGGGCGGCCACCGTGGTGCTCCAGAAGTCCACCCGCGAGGGGTTCGGTCTCACCGTGGCCGAGGCCATGTGGAAGGGCAAGCCGGTGATCGGCGGGACTGCCGGGGGCATCACGGTGCAGATCGTCTACGACCTGACCGGCTACACCGTGAACTCCGTCGAGGGGGCAGCCTACCGGATCCGGTACCTCCTGCACAATCCCGAGGCGGCGACCCGGATCGGCCGGATCGCGCGGGAGCACGTCCGGCGGAACTTCCTCATCACGAGGCACCTGGAGGATTACCTGATGTTACTGCGCGCGGTCGGCGGCGCATCGCTTGAGGGCGGCGCGTGATGCCATCCCAAGCGATCCTCCCGACATCAGCTCGCCCCAACGGCGCCTTGCGCCGGCTCTGGCGCCGCTGGCGCGGACTCACCCCGGGCGAAAACGGGTCCGCCAGCCGCGAGGCCCTGGCCCGTCTTCTGGCCGAGCAACTTCAGGATCGATTGCTCGTCGTGGTCTCGAACCGGGAGCCGTACACCCACGTCATGGATGCGGGTGAGATGCGGGCGGTCCGCCCCGCCAGCGGCCTCACCACGGCCCTCCATCCCGTCATGCGGGTGGCCCGCGGCATTTGGGTGGCCGCCGGCCGGGGCGAACCCGATCGCCAGGCGGCCGACCCTTCGGGCCGCCTCCGGGTCCCGCCCGGGGATCCGGCCTACGTCCTCCGGCGGGTGTGGATCGGCAAGGAGGAATGGGAGGGGTACTATCTGGGCCTCTCGAATGAGATGTTCTGGCCCCTCTGCCACATCGTTCACGTGCGCCCGACCTTCCGACCCAACGACTGGAACATGTATCGCGCGGTCAACGCGCGATTCGCGGAGGCGGTCCTGGAGGAGGTGGGGGAACGACGCGCCCTCGTCTGGGTTCAGGATTTCCACCTGGCGCTGCTTCCCAGGCTGCTCCGGGAGGCGCGGCCGGACCTCATCATCGGACACTTCTGGCACATCCCCTGGCCGAACCCCGAGGCGTTCCGCATCTGTCCCTGGAAACAGGAGATCCTGGAGGGGCTGCTGGGCGCGGACGTGTTGGGCTTTCACATCCGGTACCACTGCGACAACTTCTTGAAGACGGTGGCGGGCGACCTGGAGGCCAAGCTGGTGGAGGAGGACTCCGCGGTCCAATACCGTGGTCACACGACGCTGGTCCGGCCGTTTCCCATCAGCATCGATTACGACGGCATCCGGAGGGACCTGGAGACCGCCGAGGCCGCCGCGGAGGCGGTCGCCCTCCATCGCATGTTTCCCGTCCGCCCGCCCATTATGGCGCTGGGCGTGGACCGGATCGATTACACCAAGGGGATTCCCGATCGGCTGCAGGCCATCGATCGCTTCCTCGAGCGGCGCCCCGAGTATCACGGCCGGTTCGTCTACCTCGGCATCGGAATGCCAAGCCGGACGGATCTCCCCGCGTACCAGCAGCTGTGGGCTGGAATTCGCGAGCAGGTTGACGCCGTCAACGCGAAGCACGGGACGGAAAGCTGGGCACCCATCCGTTACCTCACTCGACCCATCTACCACCCCAATATCCTCGCATACCTGGCGCGGGCGGACCTGTGCATCGTGAGCGCCCTGCACGACGGGATGAACCTGGTGGCCAAGGAGTTCATTGCGGCGCAGTCGGACGAGAATCCGGGCGTCCTAATCCTGAGCCAGTTCACCGGCGCGGCCCGGGAACTCCACGATGCCTTGCTCGTGAATCCGTACGACGTGGCGGGATTCGCTGAGACGATCCAACGGGCGGTGGAGATGCCCTTGGAGGAGCGGCGGGAGCGCTGCCGCCGCCTTCAGGGATGGATCCGGGAGCATGACATTTACCGCTGGGCCCACGCGGCCCTCCGCGAGATGGCCCAGGTCCACCGGCATGACTGAACCGCCCGCCGCCCTCTTCGCCCACTGGCCCGGGCTTGCCGCCGTCCTCCGCGCGCACCCCTGCATCCTGTTCCTCGACTTCGACGGGACCCTGCTCCCCTTTACCACGCAGCCGGACGCCCCGCGCCTTTCGCCGGACCAGAAAGCGCTGCTCCGTCGGCTGACGCACGCTCCGGGGTGGACGGTCGCCATTGTCTCGGGCCGGGCGCTCTCCGATGTGCGCCAACGCGTCCGTGTCACCGGCCTCGTCTATGCGGGGAATCACGGCTTAGAGATCGAGGGGAGGGGGCTTCACTTTCGGCATCCGGTTGCCGTGGCGGCACGGAAGCAACTGGCGGCGTTACGCAGCAAGACGAGTCACACCATGCGTGGATTCCAGGGGGCGCTGATTGAGGACAAAGGCCTGTCCTGGACGGTGCACTTCCGCGGCGTCGCGTCGGCCATGCGCCCCCGCGCGTTACGCACCTTCTGGCGCACCGTGCGCGCCGCGGCGGAGAGCGGCCGGGTGTGCGTCCGCCGAGGGGCGATGATCCGGGAGGTGCTCCCGCCCGTGGCCTGGGACAAAGGCGCGGCCGTTGGCTGGATCCTGGGGCGGCTCACCAGGCGCTCGCATCCTGTGATCATGTACATCGGGGATGACGTGGGAGACGAGCCGGCCTTCGCCGCTCTCGGGACTAGAGGTGTGTCCGTCATCGTCGGGTGTCGCAAGCAGACCCGGGCGCGCTTCTTCGTCCGCCACCCCGGCGAGGTGCAGCGCCTGCTGGGCCTTCTCGCCAAGCTGCACGACGGGACCACCCCCTGCTCTTCTGCCGCTCGGCCTACGTCAACAACGCAATCGGCCTCGTCCCGCGTCTAGCGCAAAAGGGTTCTGCGCGACATCGAGGAACAGCCAGGGGCAGGGACGGCACGGCAGTGAAATTTGTTCCCTGACGGGAGAACCCTCGGGTGACACCAGAGAACCGATATGATGGCACCGAATACCGGATGGCAATCACCCGCTACTCGTCAGTCTTTCCTGGATTCGGCCTGATAGGCCTTCAGCTTTCGCCAGAGGGTGTGCAGGCTGATCTGGAGCTCCTTGGCAGTCCTGCTTCGGTTGCCGTGATGGCGTTCGAGCGCGGCCAGGATGGCCCGCCGCTCCAACTCTTCGAGCGAACGCGGCTCGGCAAGCTCTCCCGACATGGGCATCACCTCCCCAGTGCGGACCCCCGGAGGAAGGTCGGCGACCGTGATGCGATCGCGCGTGGCCAGGACGACCGCCCGCTCGATCACGTTCTCCAACTCGCGCACGTTTCCCGGCCACGGGTAGGCGGTGAGGAGATCGAGAGCCTCGGCCGAGATGGCCCGGATTTCCTTCCCCTGCGCCTTGGCGTAGCGGTCCATGAAGAGTCGGGCGAGGGGGAGGATGTCTTCCCGCCGCTCGCGGAGTGGCGGGATCGGGAGATTGATGACGTTGAGGCGGTAGTAGAGGTCCCGGCGGAATTCCCGCGCGGCGACGGCCTTCTCCAGGTTCTTGTTCGTGGCCGCCAGGACCCGGACATCTACCTTGACGGGGGTGGTAGCCCCGACGCGCCGGATCTCGCGCTCCTGGAGCGCGCGGAGCAGCTTCACCTGAATCGGCGGGGGCGTCTCGGCGATCTCGTCGAGGAGCAAGGTCCCATGATTCGCCTCCTCGAAGAGTCCTTTCTTGTCGCTCACGGCTCCCGTGAAGGAACCGCGGACGTGCCCGAACAGCTCGCTCTCCAGGAGGGGCTCGGGCAAGGCGCCGCAGTTGACGGCCACGAATGGTCCCTTGGCGCGGGGGCTCCGATCGTGGATTAACCGGGCTACGAGTTCCTTGCCGGTCCCGCTCTCGCCGGTCAGGAGGACGGTGGTGTCCACGCCTGCCACGCGCTCCGCCAGCTCCAGGACGTCCCGCATCGCGTCGCTTTTGGCAACGGGAGTCCGCAAGCCCTGGAAATGCTGGGCCAGGGTCTTCCACCGCTCGGTCTCTCGCTTCTGGCGGGACACCGCCTGGCGATGCTGCCGAATCGCCTGCTCGAGCTGCATGATCTTGTCCTGGACTGACGACGCCTTGAAGTAGTCCAGGTACGGCTCGAGTGCTTTGCCCCAGCCGACCCGGGTCTTGCCGATGGCCCGGCAGCACGCGTATCCCGTGGCACAGCACTCCGTTTCGATGAAGTAGACCTCGTCGCCAAGGCATCCGGAAAAATACCCGCTCGCGTAGCCGGTGAGGGTCCAGCAGACCGGTTCGGTCGCGGGGCCTAGGTGGCGGCGGTGCTGCTCTATCTCGTGGCAGTTTTCCCACCGGATCTCGATCTCCGGCTGTCCGCCTTCCGCAAGCCCACTCATACGGGTCTGGATGGCTACTGCCTTTCCTTCGAGGGCATGAAAGACCGGTCCGGCCTTGTACCATTCTTCGAGACTGTCCCAGCGGAAAAGTTCCTTCAAGCTATGTGCATCCCGATAGCCGTTCGCATAGCCCAGCCGCGTCAGGAGTCCGCGCGCGACGGGGCGCCCGACCGTGTCCACAAGCTCTCGCCGCAGGATACCCATGGCATCAACATCGTACAGGAGCATCCGTCGGTCGTGGAACGAGATGACCCCTTCTCCGGGTCGGAAGTCCAGGAGCTCGAAGATCCTCAGTTCGTCGGCCCTCATGACGGCTTCCCTCGTGTGCTCACGGTTTAACCACCGAACGGGAACAATGACATTTTAACATAGACCATCACATTTTCACACGAATTGGACGACCCCAGGCGGCCGGAATTCTCTCTCACCTTCCCCATGAGGCCTGCAACCCTTTGTCCTCCCGGGTGATTTCCCCCGGCCTGCCTCCGTGGCACGCTCTGTGCGTATTGTCCAAGCCAGCAAAGGATTGGCGAACGGAAACAGCAGGGGCAACCCGCCACCAGAAGGGGGGAAGAGGGGGGTTATGTGACAGGGGGAGAGGTGGTACATCGGCCGTGTGAAGGCCCAGTCGGCACATCCCACACAGGCGTGACGGCAAGCCGTCAGAGGAGGAACGAAGATGCGTAGCATGAAAACCCTACTGGCAGTACTGATCACAGGCGCCCTCTCTCTGGGCGCCGGGATGGCGCTCGCCGCCACGGCGGCCTCCACGACACCCGCGGTGACCACGCCAAGCGCCATCCATGTGGAGAAGACAGTCAGGATTCACCGCGTCCGCGGGGAAGTGACCGCCGTCGAGCCCGGTGCCAAGACCATGCTGGTCAAGGCCATGGTGGGCAAGAAAGAACTCACTGTTGGGGTGGACATCACCGACAAAACAATCATCCGCGAGGGGAAGGTCGGCAAGACGTTGAAGGACATCAAGGTCGGTGACCGGGTGTGGATGAAGTACGAGAAGACCAGCGACAAGCTGGTGGCGGACTCCATCCGGATCCTCAAGCCCGCCAAGATGGCCGCCACGAAGTAGGAGCGTTGGCTCATAGCGACTGCGGCCGACCTGCAGGCGGGCGATGCGATCGTGGAGAGTATGGCGGGCGCGCCCATCGGGCAAACCGCGATGGTGCAGGTGCTCCGAGAGGGCAAGTCACTCGTCCTCACGGCCCAGCGGGAGAAGTGGTGGGGTGAAGTCGTTCGGGTGACCCCAATGATGAAGTTCGGAGCAATCGCATGTCCGCATCATCCGGAAAGAAGCTGCAGCAGCTGCCCATCATCGGGTGATTGGCTGTGACGAGGAGCGGATTACTGGCTGCTGACCCCTGGAAAAACGAGACACAAAAAAGGAGGAGTACCATGCACCCCGTATCCACCATGCGCGTGCTTTACATCGTGGGTGTTCTGGCCGGCTCCCTGGCCCTCCTGGGCTGTCCCAAGCGGCCCGAGGTGGTCCAGGCTGGTCCGGGCGCTGTAGGGCCGGGCGCCGCGAAGGCGCCGGCAACTTCCCTGGCCAAGCCCGCGCCCAAGACGGCGGAGGTTCCGGTGGCACGGCCGGCCCCGCCTGCGGAGTCCTCCGTGAAATCGGCTCCAGCCGTGACATCGGCCGTCGCGGAACAGCCACTGAAAGATATCTTCTTCAATTTCGATGACGCCACGATCCTCAACGACCAGAAACCGGCCCTGCAGCAGGACTTCGCCTGGCTGAAGACACATCCCGAGGGGAAGGTCATCGTTCAGGGTAACTGCGACGAGCGGGGCACGGAAGAGTACAACCTCGCCCTGGGCGAGCGCCGCGCCGATGCCGTGAAGAGCTACTTGATCGCCGAGGGCATCCCCGCCGATCGAATCAGCACCATCAGCTATGGCAAGGATCGGCCCTTCGTCCTCGGCCACGACGAGAATGCATGGAAGTTGAATCGACGGGATCATTTCGTGATGGCGAGGTAGGCGCGCCGGGATCCCAGCTGATCCCTGTAAGACCACGAAGTTTCCGATGAGAGATCGGGCCGATATTCCCGTGGGCAAGGAGACAGCGGTTTCATGACTACCGCCGGCATTCCGAACGGTGGGCAGGCTGGGCATACGCCGAGCGGCCAGTGGTCCGAGCACTGGGCCGTGGTGCTGGCTGGAGGCAAGGGGACCCGCCTGCAGAACTTCCTCCGGCAGGTGCTGGGCAGCGGGAGGCCCGAGCAGTTTTGCCGAATTGTCGGCTCCCGGTCCATGCTCCGTCACACCTGGGACCGCGCGGCTCGCGTGGCAGCCCCCAACCGGATCCTAACGGTCGTCACGACCGACCAGGAGCACTACCTCGAGGAAGAGGCTCGCGCCGGCGCACCGGGAATGGTGGTCGTGCAACCCGCCGACCGGGGAACGGCCCCAGGCCTGCTGCTGCCTCTCCTGTGGATTGCCCGCCGGAGCCCCGCGGCCACGGTGATCGTTCTCCCTGCAGATCACTTCATCTGGGAAGAAGACCACTTCGAGAACCACATCCGGGCGGCCATGTCGACCGCAGAGCATCTCGCGGACCGCCTGATCCTCCTGGGGGTCGAGGCCGACGGACCGGAGCCGGACTACGGGTGGATCGCCCCGGGCGAGCCCCTCGACGTGGGACCCGCCAGCGAGCTGTACGCCGTGCGGCGGTTCTGGGAGAAGCCAGAGCCGGCGATGGCCGCCCATCTCTTCAATGCCGGCTATCTCTGGAACACCGGGATCCTGGCCGGCCGCCTGGACGCGTACTTCCACTTGGCCGAGGCGTGTGTGCCGGAGGTTCTCACCCCCCTCCACGCCATCGCCACCTGCCTGGATACCCCGGCCGAGGCCGCGGCCCTAGCGGCCGCCTACCGCCACCTCCCCTCCACGAGCTTCTCCCGAGCCCTGCTGGCCCGGCACCCGGAGGCTCTCCTGGTGCTGGCCGCTCGGAACGTGTACTGGAGCGACTGGGGGGACCCCGATCGGATCGTCCATACACTGCGCCGATTCGATCTCCGGCCAAACTGGCTCCCGGCGTAAGGCTATGTATGGTGCGCTCTATGCGCGTCGACGCTGCGGCGCAAAGATGAGCCCCAGAGTTCTGGCGTTGATCGAAGACAACATTGCGATCAAGCTCCTCCTGTCGACGCGGCTCAGGACGCTGGGGTATCGGGTCACGATTCTGTCCGCGCCGGTGGCTTTCCGGAAACGGCTGGAGGCGGATTCCTTCGACTGGGTCATCCTGGACGACGCCGTGGTGCCGCCGGTCCGCCGGCGATTTCTGGAACATCTGCAGCGGCACCGCAAGGAGGCCCGCATCGTCTGGTGCGGCAAGTCTCCCCGCTGGGCGAGTGTCCCGATCGAGGCGACCTTCGAGAAGCCACTGCGATATGACGAAATCGAGCGCTTCTTCTCTCAGTGGGCATCGCCGGACACTCGAGGCGTGAGTAACCCTGGGGATACGATGCCATGGAGGCCGGCGGGCAAACCGAAGGGGCCGCCCCATTGCGTGGAGGGGGAAAGCCGGAAGACCTCTGTGGACACCAGTGGTGCAGGTGGGGCGATGAAAGGAGACAAGATACCATGAAATGGGTGAGCTGGGTGAACTGCGCGCTGGGGCTCTGGCTTATCGCCGCTCCGTTTGCCCTCGCCTATACGAACGAGAGCAGCGCAGTGTATGAAGATGTGATCCTCGGGATCCTGATCGCGAGCGTCGCCCTCTGGCGAGCCCTGGGGGCCGAAACGAACTCGGCGGCCCGTCTGAGTTGGGTGGTGGCGGCCGCAGGCTTCTGGGTCATGCTGGCGCCCTTTGAGCTTGGCTACGGCGCCACGAGAGCACCGGTCGACAACGATGTGATCGTGGGCCTGGCGGTGCTCATCCTGGGGGTGTGGCGGGCCACCTCGCAGCCTCATGGCGGGACGCCCCACATGGTCGCATACCATTGAGGTGCCGGCCTTCCCAGGCATGATGCTGCGATAGCGGTGGCCAATGCCTTCCTCAGGGTGCTGAAACGGCTACGCAAGGGAGCGAGGTGGATGGCTCAGCTCATGGTCTGCTGCATCACTCACCCAGCTAGGGTCACGCCCTGACCGCGATCCCGGGAATGACCGAGAACCGCGCCCCCCTGGCAGGGGGAAGACACGACCCGATCAACCAGGCGGGGGACGATCTTCCGGCGCCTTGGCCCAACGTAGGAGGAAAGAGCGATGGCGAAAGATCCTGTCTGTGGCATGCAAGTGGACGAGAAGAAGGCCGCAGCGAATTCAGCCTACAAAGGGGTGACGTACTACTTCTGCGCCCCGGCGTGCAAGACGACCTTCGAGAAGAGTCCGGAGAAGTTTATCGGGAAGGACGCGACACACGCTGGCCATTAGCCTGGGGCGGCTCGGAGGCGCTGGCCTTTCTCCCCCGGGCCTTCCCCGCTCGATGGTCCCCTGAGGCGCTTCTCTACGGGGAGTGATTGCGTAAGGCGGCGTCGGTTTGTGGTAGAATGACCCGGCGTCGGCTTTTTGTAGGTGCATCGCTTGAGGGCCTGGGAGATGACTGACCAATCTACTCAAGAACGAAACTCATCCGTACGTAACATCGAGGCACTTTCGGAGTTGCAGACCCGCCTCAGCGCCTCGACCGACGGGCTCAGCCAGGCCGAAGTCCAGCGTCGGCTGGCGCAATATGGGTATAACGAGCTATCCGAGAAGAGGGTCCATCCCCTCTTGAAATTCCTCTCTTACTTCTGGGGGCCCATCCCCTGGATGATCGAGGTGGCGGTAATCTTGTCGGCCCTGGTGCGCCACTGGGTGGATTTTGGGATCATCCTCGTCCTGCTGTTGGTGAATGCCGTCGTGGGCTTCTGGGAGGAATATCAGGCCGGCAACGCCATCGCCGCCCTCAAGTCCAAGCTGGCGCTCCGGGCTCGCGTCAAGCGCGACGGCACGTGGAGCGTGATCCCGGCTCGGGAACTGGTTCCGGGCGATGTCATCCGGCTGCGCCTCGGGGAAATCATCCCGGCCGATGCCAGATTGCTGGAGGGGGATCCCGTGGAGGTGGACCAGTCGGCCCTGACCGGCGAGTCCCTGCCCGTCACGCGCGGGATGGGAGAGGCGGTGTATTCCGGCTCCATCATCCGGCAAGGGGAGATCGAGGCGCTGGTCTCCGGCACGGGGAAGGACACCTACTTTGGCAAGACCGCCCAGCTGGTGGAGGCGGCCCACACGGTCAGCCATTTCCAAAAGGCGGTGCTGAAGATCGGGGATTACCTCATCGTCATCGCCCTGGCCCTGGTGATGCTGATTCTTGCCGTGGCCCTGTTCCGGGGCGACCCCATGCTCACGACCCTGCAATTCGCCCTGGTCTTGACGGTGGCCGCCGTGCCTGTGGCCATGCCCGCCGTGTTGTCCGTCACCATGGCGGTCGGGGCCCGGCTGCTCGCCCAGAAACAGGCGATCGTCAGTCGCCTGGCCAGCATTGAGGAGCTGGCGGGTATGGATGTGCTCTGCTCCGACAAGACGGGCACCCTGACCCAGAACAAGCTGACGCTGGGCACGCCCTTCAGTCTGGCTCCCATCACCGTGGAGGAGCTGATCCAGAGCGCGGCGCTGGCCTCGCGTGCCGAGGATCAGGATCCGATCGACGCAGCCGTACTCAGTGGCTTGAAGGGGGGGGAGGCAGCCAGCGGTTACCGGGTGACGCACTTCCAACCCTTCGATCCGGTCCACAAGCGCACGGAAGCGACGGTGAATGGGCCAGACGGGCGCGTGCTCAAGGTCGCCAAGGGCGCGCCCCAGGTGATCCTGGCGCTGGCAGCCAATGCCTCGCAGGTAACACCGCAGGTGGACGAGGCGGTGAACGCATTCGCCGCCCGGGGCTTTCGGTCCTTGGGCGTGGCCCGGACTGACGAACAGGGCCACTGGCAGTTCCTGGGTGTCCTCCCCCTCTACGATCCCCCGCGGGACGACTCCAAGACCACCATTGAGACGGCTCGGCAGATGGGCGTCGAGGTGAAGATGGTCACCGGGGACCAGATCGCCATCGGGAAGGAGATCGCCCGGCAACTGGGGCTGGGCGCTAACATTCTCGATGCTGGCCTCTTCGCCGGAACGGGCCATCACCAAACCGCCCAGCTTGACGACGCCATCGCGAAGGCGGACGGCTTCGCGCAGGTCTTCCCGGAGCACAAATACCACATTGTCGAGGTGCTGCAGGGACGCGGGCACATCACGGGGATGACGGGGGACGGGGTGAACGACGCCCCGGCGCTGAAGAAGGCCGATGCCGGCATCGCCGTTTCGGGCGCGACGGACGCGGCGCGCGCGGCGGCGTCCATCGTGCTGCTCACGCCCGGCCTGTCCGTGATCATCGACGCCATCAAGGAGAGCCGGAAGATCTTCCAGCGCATGACCAGCTATGCGATCTACCGGATCGCCGAGACCATCCGGGTCCTGCTGTTCATGACGCTCGCCATCCTGGTCTTCAACTTCTATCCCGTTACCGCCGTGATGATCGTCCTGCTGGCCCTCCTTAATGATGGCGCCATCCTGTCCATCGCCTATGATCGCGTCCGATACTCGGATCAGCCCGAGGCGTGGAACATGCCGGTGGTGCTGGGCGTGGCCTCCGTCCTCGGGGTCATCGGGGTGGTCGCCTCCTTCGGCCTCTTCTACCTGGGGGAGCGCGTCTTTCATCTCGACCGGACAGTGATTCAGTCCCTGATCTATCTGAAGCTCTCCGTCGCCGGGCATCTGACCATCTTCCTCACCCGCACGCGCGGGCCGTTCTGGTCCCATCGGCCGGCGCCGATTCTCTTCGCGGCGGTGGTGGGGACCCAGGTGCTGGCGACGCTGATCAGCGTGAACGGGATCTTCATGGCGCCCATCGGGTGGGAATGGGCGCTGTTCGTCTGGGGGTATGCCCTGGCCTGGTTCCTGGTGAACGACCGCGTGAAGCTGGCGGCCTACCGGATCTTCGAGTCCCGCCACTCAGGATTCCTGGCAGGGCGGGGGACGGCGTGAATCGGGCCGCCGGCTCGCCGATCATCGACGCCTCAAATATCTTGTGTGTGCGTGCTCACTCATACAGAATCAGGAGGGATATGGAAACCTCAGTGGGGCGACGGGAGGGAACCTCATGAGCAGAAGGACGGTAGTGGCGCTTCTGGCAGGATCCGCGCTCGTCTTCGGCACGTGGGCGTGGGCCCAGCAGGGTGGGCCGGGACAGTGGCCCATGGGCCCGATGGGCCCGGGCGGGATGGGGGCCGGGAGGATGGGCGGCCCGGGGGGCTGGGGCATGATGGGAGGACCGGGCTATGTCCCCCTGAACAGGCGTTTCACCTCCAACGGCGAGCGGATCTACTACACGGGGATCAGTGCCAGGACCAGGCCGATCCCGACCGAGGGCGGCCCCATGTGGATGGCCCATGGGGGGGGGCGGGCTGCGTCGCCTGCCATGGGGTTCACGGGCGTGGGGGCGTCCCGGTCATGATGGGGACGGCCCTCCCCCCCGACATCCGTTACGCCGTCCTCACTGGGAAGGAGCACGAAGAGGGCGGAGAGAAGATGGACCATCCCCCGTACACCGACGCCCTCATCAAGCAGGCCATCACCCAGGGCCTCGACCCGGCCGGCGAGCCCCTGGACTGGACGATGCCCCGCTGGCACATGTCCGAGGCGGACCTGACCGACCTTCTCGCCTATCTGAAGATGCTCCGGTGACTGCAGGTCACGGGAGCGACCTTCGAGGACGAAGTTCATTGATGCCCGGGCAAGTCCCAACGGCTATTGTGCCCGCGTGAAGAGAGAGGTGGCGCGGTGAGTATCCTCACGGTCGTCCTGATCCTGGCGATGCTCCTTTGGGCGGTGGGGTTTGTCACGGTCGGCTTGGTCCTGGCCGAGGAGGTCCTGTGGCGTCGTCCAGCCGGAGTAGGGTCTCCCCCCGTCTCGCGGACGCGGAAGGTTGCGGCGGTGCTCCTGTTCGTGATCGGGGGCATCCTGGTAGTGACCGCGATCGTCACGGGGGTGCTGGTGGCTGAACGCGAGGGGCGTCTCGTCCGGCTGGATGCCACGGTTTCCCAGTTGGAGAGCAGGGTCCGTGGCCTCGAAGACAAGCTGAGCCAGGCACTGTCCGTCCTGTCTCCCCCTCCGCCGGGATCGCGCTAACACCGGCCGCGGCCTGCTCGATTTCCAAGGGTTGGGCGAGACGCGCGGTGGGGATCTTTCTGGCAAGCACCAAGGGGAACCCGGCAGCCTGATTCCCCGGAGAGGAGTAGCGATGGCAACGTCCCCGCGTCGGAAGATCAAGGGGAAAGGCAACAAGTGGACGGGGTACCATCGGATCCTGTGGCCGACGGATTTCTCTGCGCTGGCGAAGGCTGCGCTTCCGCACGCCGTGGGGTTGGCGTCTGCGGCGGAGGCGGAACTCGTCCTGCTGCACGTGCTCCCGCCACCTGCCGCCTATGCCGTGCGCGACATTTCGGGCGCCATGTGGATCCCCCTCCAGCGGAAGACCCGGGCGGCGGCGCAGGCACAACTCCGGCGCCTGGAAAAGCAGGTAGCGCAATCAAACGTACGGACACACGTGCTCGTGACCGAGGGGGTCCCCTTCCTCCAAATCCTACGGGCCGCCAAGCGCCTCCGATGCGACTTGATTGTCCTGGCGACGCATGGACGGACGGGGTTGATCCATGCGGTCATGGGAAGCGTAACGGAGAATGTGCTCCGCCGGGCCCCCTGCCCGGTTCTCACGGTGCGCCCGCCGCGGTTCCAGCGCAACTCATAGGGGGGGCCGGGCCCCCCCCATGCGTGCCTCGGCGATCGCTCCCTGGCGGCCACGGACTCCCTGGAGTGGGGCCTCGGGGAACGTAAGAGCTTTCTCCTGGTCCCCGTGGAGCACCGGAAAACATCGGGAGGGTGAAAATGCGTCTCAATGTTAGAGCCTTTGCATTGACGTGTGCCTTGGTCTGGGGGCTGGGTCTCTTCTTTCTGACCTGGTGGATCATCGCCTTCGATGGCGCCACAGGCGAGGCCACTTTCGTGGGGCGGATTTACCGGGGCTACACCCTGAGCCCCATGGGCAGCGTGGTTGGCTTGCTCTGGGCCTTGGCAGATGGCTTGATCGGAGGCGCGATATTCGCGTGGCTCTACAACGTCCTCGCTGGCCGGATGTCCCATGGGCAGGGAGGGTAGTTGCGGCCGTGCTGTCCCTCTTCTTTGGCATCCTGCTCAGCCCCATGGCCATGCTCGCGATGATCGGGCTGAGCAGCGTGGCGGCGGCAGGAAACTCCCCGGGCCTGCGCGGCAAGACCATCGTGGAGTGAAATTCGGGGCGGGCACCATCCGTGAGCAGTGACTCCCTTTGTGCATCCGTCGAAGGATGTGGGCAACTCACGAAGCGAAGGAGGTCCGGGGAACCGCACCCGATGTGGAGAAAGGAGAAGCACCGATGATGCCTGGAGGTGGAATGATGGGCTGGGGCGGCTGGGGAGGATACGGGGGCTACGGCATGGGGATCGTGGGGGGCCTCTTCATGCTTCTGTTCTGGGGCCTGATCATCGTGGGACTCGTCCTCGTGGTGCGCTGGCTCTGGGACCACGGACGAACCGGCACAGGCGCGGGCACCGGCGACCCCCCCCTGGAAATCCTCAAGCGACGCTACGCACGGGGGGAGATCAGCAAAGAAGAATTCGACCGGATGAAGCAGGACCTGGCGTAGCCGACCGGCACGGAGGGTGAAACATGAAACGGCGGATTCCCTTGCTCGGATTGGCCCTGATCCTCATCGGCGTGGGAGGGCTTGCGTGGTTGTCCGCCTTTGAGAGGCCCCCTTGGGCAAGATTTGGGTGGACGGGGAGACCCTGGGGGACAGGAGGATTCTTCATGGGCCCGAGGATGGGTCCGGGAATGATGGGCGGGTGGCCGACAAGATGGTACGGCAGGAGACACTTCACCTCCAATGGCGAGCGGATCTATTACACGGGGGTCAGTGTTAAGGCCGGGCCGATCCCGACCGAGGGCGGCCCCATGTGGATGGCCCATGGGGGGGTGGGCTGCGTGGTCTGCCATGGGGTTCACGGGCGCGGGGGCGTCCCGGTCATGATGGGAACGGCCATCCCAAAGGACATCCAGTACTCCGTTCTGACGAAGCGGGAGGAACTCGGGAAAGGCAAGCAAGAGATGGACCACCCCCCGTACACCGACACCCTGATCAAGCGCGCCATCACGCAGGGGATCGACCCCGTCGGGAAGCCCCTCGACTGGATGATGCCCCGCTGGCAGCTGTCGGACCAGGATCTGAACGATCTCATCGCCTATTTGAAGACGCTCCAGTGATGGTGAGCCACGACAGTGTGATTCGAGGAGGGAACCTGTACGGTCCGGGCGCGTCCCGGGCCGCCGTGATGGATGGGAGCAGATTCAGAACTCACTCCCGACGGAGATGGAGGGCCTTGACCTGCGGAAGGACATGATCACTGCGCCATGCGCTGGCGTTGGTGATGGACGGACCGGTACCGGCCGAGCGCGAGTCGCACTTCGTCCTAGTCGAGGCCACGGCTTAGAATAGACCCAACGAAGGCCTTGACCTTCCAACCTAAGTGGAGAACAATCACGAAAACCGCAACGTCCTCTGTGCACTGGAGCATTTAGGAGCCGACGATGAGTGAGTATTCGAAAACCCCACCATCCGAATCTGCTCTCAAGAGCTCTGGCAGGGAGCAGGAGGAGCCGCAGCTAACCGCCAAACTCGCCCGGATCCTTCAGGAGAAGAATGTCGTTGCCGAGTGTCCTCGGTGTGGTACCAATGAGTGGTACACCGACTTGTTGGCGCTTCCTGTTCTTTCGTATCCTGTCACTGGTTCCCAGGTCTCCCGGTCCGACGTGCCCATGTTTTCTCTTACCTGCCGAAACTGCGGCTGGATTGCGATGCACTCCGTGAAGATTTTGGAGACTGAGCCGTGACCCATTCGGACAGAACGATCATCGAGGGCCGTGAGGGTGACCTTTTGTCACGACTGGCAGGCTACCACGAGAATCCTGGCGCGAAGGCGGCGGGGCAATCACCAGGCGGAATTCCGAGCTTCGAAAAGGAGAACGCTCATGTGAGGTTACCTTTGGGACCGCGGGGCCTGGGCCTAAAGTGGCTGTTCTTGATCTTTGTGCTGTATATCTTTAATGTGGCGCCACATACAACCTCTCTTCCGGTCATCGAAATGGCTGCTAGATGGTGAGGGCTCGCACGAATGTCGTCAACTTCTTGCCATCCACAACGGTCGTGAGCCATCGGCAGCGCGGCTGCGCACATCCCAGTTATTGACTGAGCTGCTGGTCTGGGAGGAATATACTTTACTATGCGAATTCGTTTCCCTCTCAGCGGGTTAGCCGAGAAGACGCCCATCCTGGTGCTTCTGTCCTTGTGCATCGGGGTAGGGGCCGGCTTGGGCGCGTATGGCTTCCGCTGGCTCATCGGTTTCGTCCAGAATGTATTCTGGAAGCAAGGTGCCTCCCTGGTTCCGTGGGCTTCCTTGAGCACGGTCCTGATTCCGGCGGCGGGCGGGGCCCTGGTAGGGCCCCTGGTGTACTTTCTGGCCCGCGAGACCAAGGGCCACGGAGTTCCAGAGGTCATGCTGGCGGTTACCGAGGAACACGGGCGGATGCGCTTCCGCGTGGTGTTCGTGAAGGCCCTGGCCTCCGCGCTGTGCATCGGGACCGGGGGATCCGCTGGGCGGGAGGGACCCATCGTTCAGATCGGTTCGGCCCTGGGCTTCACCCTCGGCCAGCTCACGAAGGTCCCCGTTGAGATCCTGCGGACGCTCGTCGCTGCGGGTGCCGCCGGCGGGATCTCCGCTACGTTCAACGCGCCGATCGCGGGGGTGTTCTTCTCGCTGGAAGTGATCTTGCGGGACTTCTCGGCCCGGGCCTTCTCCCTGGTGGTCCTGGCCTCGGTGACGGCCACGGTAATCTCCCGGGCCCTCCTGGGCCGAAGCCCCGCCTTCTTCGTTCCGCCCTACGAACTGCTGAGCCCATGGGAACTCCTTTTCTACGCTGGACTTGGCGTGCTGGCCGCTCTAGTGGCACGGGCTTTTACGTGGTCGCTCTATCGATGCGAGGATCTGTTCGACGCATGGCGTTTCCCCGAGTATCTGAAGCCGGTCATTGGGGGGCTCTGCGTCGGCGCCTTGGGCCTGGTATTCCCTCAGGTCTTCGGGGTGGGATACGAAACGCTGGAGGTCGCCCTGCGCGGCCACCTGACTCTGATCCTCATGGGCGGGCTGCTGCTGGCGAAGATCGCCGCCACCTCGCTCACCCTCGGGTCAGGGGGGTCGGGCGGCATCTTCTCCCCCTCTCTGTTCATGGGTGCCATGCTGGGAGGAGCCTTCGGCAGCTTCTGCCGTTTGCTCTTCCCCACCATTACCGCTCCGTCGGGAGCCTACGCCCTCGTGGGTATGGCGGCTGTGTTTGCGGGGGCGGCCCAGACCCCCATCACCTCTGTCCTCATCCTCTTCGAGATGACGGGGGACTACCGGATCATTCTTCCCCTCATGACCGCGGTCGGCATCAGCAGCCTCGTTTCTCACTTCCTCGGCCGAGAGACGATCTACACGATCAAGTTGCGCCGTCGGGGAATCGACATCCTTGCGCCGCCTCGACCGGACCCGTTGGCGCGCATCCGTGTCGCTGACGTTATGGTCCGTGAGGTCGTGACCCTGGACGAGAGGCTCCCGTTCCGCACCATTCTGGAACACCTCCGCCGTTATCCCTTCACCAGCTTTCCGGTGACGGATGGCAACAACGCACTGGTGGGGATCCTCGGATACGACGAGCTCCGGGAGGCCTTTACCTCTGAACGTCCCGAAGGGGCTCTTAGTGCTCGGGACTTGATGCGGTCACCTCCGCCGGTCAGCTACCCGGATGAAACCCTGACCGAGGTCATGGAGAAATTTAGGGTGACCGGCGCCGGACGGCTTCCTGTCGTCTCGCGGGAAAGCCCCACCACGTTGCTTGGGGTCATCTCTCATAGCGACCTCCTCGCGGCCTATGAGCGCGCGGTTCTCGAGAAGCCTCGCGACAACTGAAGCTGGACGCGGGCGGCAGCCACAGACCCAAACGGTGTAAATGAACCGTCCGTCTGAGGCCAAGACCTCTGTCGACCCGCCTTCGGTCCAGAGAGCTTCTAACTCCATTCCGCATGGCGTGTCCTGCGGGTGGGAAGTCTCATCCGATGCGCAGGAGGATACGATATCGTGAGCTCCTCGGCTGAACGCCACCGGCGAGCGCGCTTTTTCTCGTCCTTCTCCTCACCGGATCGAGTGAGACGGCGGCTGCGCGTTTCCGTGCGGATCACGTGGCGCTCGAATCGCCTCCTGTTCTATGCGGCCGTGGTCGGAGTACTTGGAGGACTCGGCGCGCAGCTTTTCACCTGGCTCCTCGACTGGGGCGAGCGTATCTTCGCGGTCGGTCTCGCCGGCTACACCCACCCCGCCTCAGGCATCCTGCATCCGGCGCCGCATTTCGGTCCGTGGGGAGTCTGGCTGATTCCGGTGGCGACTACGCTCGGGGGTCTCCTGTGCGGCCTGCTCGTCTATTCGCTCGCGCCTGAGGCCGAGGGGCACGGAACCGACGCGGCCGTGGCGGCCTATCACTTCCACGGTGGAAAAGTGCGGCCCATCGTGCCGGCGGTCAAGGCGGTGGCGTCGGCCATCACCATCGGGTCGGGCGGTGCGGCGGGTCGGGAAGGGCCCACGGCACAGATCAGCGTGGGCGCCGCCTCCATCCTGTGCGACCTCCTCCATCTGCAAGAAGCCGAGCGTCGCGTCCTCGTCCTGGCCGGAATGGCCGCGGGTCTCTCCGCGATCTTCCGCTCACCCCTGGGCATGGCAATCTTTGCCGGGGAGATCATGTATGCCAGCATGGCGTCGGAGTACGAAGCGCTCCCGTTCACGCTGGTGGCCGCGGTGGTCGCGTATGCCGTGAATGGGTTCTTCGTGGGCTGGAGCCCGGTGTTCCTCATCCCGTCCAATCTGGCATTCACCCGGCCTATTGAATTGCTGGGGTATGGGCTCCTGGGAGTAGCGGCCGGGATCGTGGGTGCCATCGAGCCCAGCGTCTTCTATGGGATCCGCGACCTCTTCCGCAAGATCCAGGTCCCCAACCATATCAAGCCGGCCATTGGCGGTCTTCTGATGGGTCTCCTGGCCATGGCGTTTCCCCAGTCTGCGTCTACAGGGTACGGCTGGGTGCAGATGACGATGACCAGTGGGTATGTCGGCCACATCCTTATTCTCCTCGTCTTCGTGAAGATTCTCGCCATGTCCCTGACGATCTCCTCGGGCGGCTCCGGCGGCGTATTCGGCCCCAACGTGTACATCGGGGCCATGCTCGGGGGATGGGTGGCCTTCGTCATGGACAAATGGTTTCCCGCAGCACATTTCGTCCCGGCGGCCTTTGCGGTCGTGGGCATGGGCGCAGTCTTCGCGGGAACGGCGCGAGTGCCCTTGGCAACCCTGATTATGGTCGCCGAGATGACGGGCGGGTACGGCCTTATCGTTCCCGCGATGCTGGCCTCGTCGCTGAGCTTCACGGTCCAACGAAGTCTCTCGGCGCGAGCGCGTTACCCCCGCCTGTATGAGGCACAGGTGGAAGCCCGCCTGGACTCCCCCGTCCACCACCTCCGGATCGTCCAAGGAGCGTTCCGCCTTCTCGAAGGGGAAGCAATCCGGAATGCCGGAATCAGCCTGCCTGACCTGAGCAACCTGCTCCGCCACGGCCGGTCCATTGGCATCCACGGCGGCAAGGGCCGCATCTTCTCCTTCGACGTGGAGTCGGCCGGCAGTCCCCTGGTGGGTCGCTCGCCGCAGGAGGCATTCGCGGCGAAAGGCGGGTTGGTCCCCATTGCCGTCGTGCGGGAGGAAGAGGTCCTGCCGCCCGGGCATGCAGGCCGGCTTGAGGTTGGCGACCGGCTGCTCATCGCCGCCAATGACCAGGCCTATGCCGACTTCGTGCAGGCCATTAGGCAGACGATCCCGGGTGCGAGCTAGCGCGTATACCGCGTCGCGCCGGCACGGGACATTGGTTGGCCTGCGGCCGTGGAGGGTGCCAGCGTCGCGGCGTTCCTCTGGCACGGAGCCAAGTTGGTCTTCAACTGGCCCGTGCTTCACTACTCGCGCATCAGCCTCTTTTTCGAGATCCTCAGCGGGTTCATCGCTCTCGTGCTCTGGATTTTTTACACCACCATCATTCTGCTGTTCGGCGGGATGTTGGCCGACGTCTTCGATCGAAGCGGCCGCCTCCAAAAACCAACAGCCGACTCCGTCCTCCATAAAGCCCCTGACGTTGGCTAAGCGGTACCGCAATCCCAGATTACAGTTCCCCCAAAGCCATATTCGTGATGCGGCCCGCCGCGAACGGGCTTCTCCGCGGCAGATGGCCGCCAGGAGAGCGATCGGCCCATCGCGCATGATCGGCGGGACCCCGGGACCCCGGTCGAGTCAGTGGGGTCTCATGGGACTGGACGTCACGACCGAGAGGATCTTTCTTTACGGCCTTGGCGAGACCAGGGGGCGTCGAACCTTCCCGGCGGGGACAAGGCTGGAGGGGATCTCGACCGGGGCGGCGCCGGTCCGGCGCCGCCCCGGGTGGGTTCCCTACGGGTGCAGCACGATCTTGAAGAGCTTGGGATCGCCCTTGTGGAGGACGTCGAAGGCGGCCTGTCCCTCGGAGAGCGGCCTCGTCTGGCTGATGAGGGGCTTGGCCTGGATCCGCCCCTGCGCCATCAGGTCCAGGACGGCCCGGTACTCGCCCGCGATGGCGAAGGAGCCGCGGATGTTCAGCTCCCGCATGATCAGGTCCTGGAGATTCACTGTGACCTGGGGCGTGACGTTGCCGATGAGAGTGAGGTGCCCGCCCCGCCTCACGATCTTGAAGCCGAGATCCACCGCTGGCGGGGTGCCCACCGCCTCCAGGACGGCATCCACGTCGGCCCGTCCGACGAGCCGCTGCATCTCGGCCTTGACGTCCCCCTGGCTCGGGTTGATGGTGATGTCCGCCCCCAGCTTCCGTGCGAAGGCCAGCCGCTCCTCGCGCACATCCAGGGCGATAACCTTGCCCGCCCCCTTCACCTTCAGGGCCTGGATGGCGAAGAGGCCGATGGGCCCGGCCCCCACCACGGCCACCACGTCGTTCACGTCGATGGGCGTGATCCGGGCGGCGTGCATACTGACCCCCGCCGGTTCGACCAGCGCCGCCTCTTCGAAGGAGACCGCCTCGGGCAGCTTGTAGGTGATCCACCACGGCATCACCACGTACTCGGCCATGCACCCGTCCCGGCGGAAGGCCGGGATGGAGACCCCCAGGATCTTCCGGTTGTCACACAGGTTGACGCGGCCCAGGCGGCACCACTGGCACTGGTTGCAGTACACGGTGGAGTCGAAGGTGATCCGATCCCCCACGGCGACGTTCCGGGCGTTTCTGCCCACCGCCTCCACGACGCCGGAGGCCTCGTGGCCCATGATGATGGGCGGGATGCGGCGGCCGGTCTGGCCGGTGTAGCCGTGGACATCGGAGCCGCAGATGCCGACGGCCTTCACCCGGACCAGAATCTCCTCATCGCCAGGGCGGGGCTGGGAAACGTCCTTGAATTCGAACTTGTACGGTTCGGTGTGCACGAGGGCTTTCATGGCGGGCTCCTCCAATGGTGTGGGACGAGATACATTAGGCTCAGATCATTCTGGACCGGCAATACAGATAGCGGATTCAGCCGTGGCTTTCAAGCAAACTCGTCTTCACACTGACCGAGGAGATCCTCGCTCAGGCCCCCGGGCCCACGACGACCTCGCCGGCCGCTCCGAGGGTGAGTGCCTCCAGACTCTCCGCTTTCCACGTGGCCTGGTCCAGGCCCACCGGAACGCGCCCGCGATCCACGGCCAGGACCGGCATCCCGGCAGCCTGCGCCGCCGCCACGCCGGCCGGGCTGTCCTCGACGACGAGGCACGACGGGGGCGGCAGGTCCAGGCCCCGCGCCGCCAGCAGGAACGGGTCGGGCGCCGGCTTGGCCCGACGGTAGTCTTCAGCCGTGACGAGCGTGCGGAATTGCCTAAGCCATCCGAGCCGCGCCAGGATCCGCTCCACCTCGATGCGGCGCGAGCCCGTGGCCACGGCCAGCCGGATACCCCGGGGAAGCCGCCTCAGGAGGCGTGCGGCGTCGGAGAAGGGCGGGACCTCGCCCAGCCGTTCTTCGTACAGTGCGTTCCGCCGGGCCACGATCTGCCTCCCCTCGGCCTCGTAGCGATCCCCCAGGATGTCGCGGAGCCCCGCCTCGTCTGTCCGCCCCAGCCAGGTGGTAAGGAACCGCTCCCAGGTGAGGGAGACGCCGATCTCGGCGAGGGCCTCGGCCCCCGCCTTGAACCGCGTCGGCTCGCTGTCCACCAGGACGCCGTCGAAGTCGAAGATGATTCCTCGGACGCGAGCTGGCCTCATGCGTGTCCCCGTCGAGCAGATGGGCCGGCCGTCACGTTACAGGGTGATGACCGTCTTGAGGAAACCGGGACTCCTCTTCTCGGCCCGGGCGAGGGCCTCGGCGACGTCGGAGAATGGAAACTCGTGGCTGATGAGCGCGGGCAGGTCCACGAGGCCCAGGCGGGCCATCTCCAGGGCGCGCGGGAAGGTGTGCTTCATCCGGCGGACGAATCGGATCGTAAGACCCTTCCGCATGGCCCGGATCCCCGGGAGGGTGACCCGATCGGCCTCCCAGTAGCCGAGGAGGATCAGGGTGCCCCCGGGCCGGACCGCGTCCACCGCCTGCACGGTGGCAGTCTCACTCCCGGCGGCCTCGAAGGCGACGTCCACCCCGTCTCCGCCGGTCCGCTCGCGGATGGCGCGGACTACGTCGTCCCGCTCGGGGTCGAACGCCGCCGCCGCGCCGAACAGGGATGCCGCCTCTCGCCGATGCGCCAGGGGCTCCGAGGCCAGGATGCAACTGGCCCCGCCGAGCTGAGCCACCCGGGCGATCAGGAGGCCGAGGGGGCCGCAGCCGAAGACGGCCACAGAGTCGCCGATTCTGAGATGGGCGAGATCCACGGCGTGGATCGCGACACCCAGCGCCTCGCAGGCCGCGCCCGCCGGCAGGGTCACGCCGGCCGAAAGGGGAACAACAAGGGAGGAGGGGTGGGCCAGGTATTCGCAGAGGGCGCCGGGCGTGGGCGGGCTGCCGAAGAACCGGAGGTGGCGGCACAGATTAGGATGCCCCAGGGCGCAGTACCGACACTGGCCGCAGGAGATGGCCGGGTCCACGGCCACGGGCGTCCCGGGCGCCGGGCCGTCCGCGCCCGGCCCGAGGCTCTCGACGATGCCGGCCACCTCGTGTCCCAGGATGTGGCCGACCGGGAACTGCAGTTCACCGATCCGTCCGTGGGCGTAGTAGCGCAGATCCGAGCCGCACAACCCCACCGCCCGGACCCGGATCAGGATCTCGCCTTTGCCCGGGGAGGGAACCGGAGCCTCTTCCAGTCGGATCTCGCGCGGCGCGACGACTTTGGCGACTCGCATGGATTGGCTCGCTACCGCCGGGAGACGTGCCTGCCCGTCCTGGGCCTCACCTCCCATCGGCATCCGCAAGGCCCCGCTCTGGCTGGTCCTCACACTGCCCTGCGGGCCGATGCGATCCTCGTCCCGGGACAAGCCGTCAACGGTCGTCATGGTGCCACGTTACTTTCCCAGGGTCAACTGGTGGTGCTGCGGGACGTCGTGTGACGCCAGAGGGCCCGGCCAATTCGGGCTGCCGGGGGAAACCGTTTGATTTTTCTGGTATCCTGTGGTAAAAATTCCGCCTGCTTCGGCGACGGGCTTGGGCCTCCGCCGGGACGGATCGGGACCGGGGACCGCCGTCGTCCCTCCCAGGGGTGAACATGGGCGACGTGACGGTCGTGACGGGCGGGACGGGATTCGTGGGGGCCGCGGTCATCCGTCACCTGGTGGCGGCCGGACACCGTATCCGGGCGCTGGCGCGTCCAGGCAGCGACCGGCGATTGCTGGTCGACCTCCCCATCGAAATCGTGGACGGCGACCTGACCGACGCTGCCTCTCTCCCCCGGACCCTGAAGGGCTGCGGATGTCTGTACCACGTGGCTGCCTTTTACAGCCTGTGGGCCAGGGAGCGCCGGCTGTTCTATGAGATCAATGTGGAAGGGACGCGTTGTCTCCTGCAGGCGGCGGCCGACGCGAGGGTGCGCCGGGTGGTGTATACGAGCACCGTCGGCGCGCTGGGGATTCCCAAGGGCGGAGGCGTCGGCACCGAGGAGACGCCGGTCAGCTTCACCGACATGGTGGGGGATTACAAGCGGTCCAAGTTCCTGGCGGAGGAAGTGGTGCGCACATTCGCCCGGCAGGGCCTTCCGGTCGTGATCGTGAATCCGAGCACGCCGGTGGGACCGGGGGACGTGAAGCCGACGCCGACGGGGCAGATGATCGTTGATTTCCTCCGGGGCCGGATGTGGGCCTACCTTCCGACCGGATTGAACCTAGTGGACGTGGACGACGTGGCCGCGGGGCATCTCCTCGCGGCCGAGCGGGGGCGGGTGGGCGAGCGGTACATCCTGGGATGCAGGAATCTCACCCTTCGCGAGATCTTTGAACTTCTGGGGCGGATCACGGGGATTCGCCCGCCGCGCCTCAAGGTCTCGGCCGGCCTGATCCTGCCCCTGGCACGGCTGTCCGAGTGGGCTGCGGATCACATCACGGGGCGTCCGCCCCTGATCCCGGTGGATGCGGTCCGGATGGCGCGCAAGCGGATGTTCTTCGACGCCAGCAAGGCTGTCCGGGAGTTGGGATTGCCCCAGTCAGCGGTGGAGGGGGCTCTGGCCCGGGCGGTGCACTGGTTCCGGGCGAACGGGTACGCGAGCGCCCGGTAGGACAACGCCGAGAGCCGGGACCCAACGCACCGGCGACGGCCGATGTGCGTTGGGTGCCCGAGAGTCGAGAGGGACGTGCGCGATGGCGCGCCCGGTTGGCAAATTTTCGAGTGAGGGGTGTGGCTGAGTGGAGACGACCGAGATCCCCCGGCTCCTTTTGGGGAGCCTGCTGCTTCGGCCATACGTCTTCGCTTTCCTGCTCGTGCACCTGCTCGGGGCGAGCGCGCTCCTGGGCTGGCGCCGGACGGCCGGCTTCACGCTCATCACCTGGGGCGTGGCCCTGTTGGCGGAGCACAGCTCGATTCGGACCGGCATTCCCTTCGGCTGGTATTATTACATTCCCCGCACGGCCGATCGGGAGCTCTGGATCGCCGGGGTGCCGTTTTTCGATTCGCTGTCGTTCACGTTCCTCCTCGTGGCCAGCTATGGCCTGGCATGGTTTCTCCTGGCGGGCGCCCGCCCGTCGGGGCGACCTGCCTTCGCACCTGCAGGGGGGAATCTGAGGGGGGTGCCGCGACCCGGACGGGTGCGCCATCTGGTCCTGGCTTCGCTCCTCTTCGTTGTGATCGATATGGTCATCGATCCGGTGGCCTTGCGAGGGACGCGGTGGTTCCTGGGCCAGATTTACGGGTATCCCGAGCCGGGGGCCTATTTCAGGGTGCCCGTTGCCAACTTCCTGGGATGGGCGGCGGTGGGCGGAACGGCCACGGCCCTCTACCATGCCTGGGAGGGTCGTCGCCGAGGGATGACGACGGCGAATTTCGACGGCCGGGCGGCCCTGTGCCCGGGACTGTACTTCGTCGTGTTGGCCTTCAACCTCGCGGTGACGGTTGCCCTGGGGGAATGGCGGCTGCTGCTTTCCGGGATGCTGCTCGCGCTGCCCATCCTCCTCTGGACGCTTGCCAACCTCATGAGGCCGCGGCCACTCGCGTGGCGGCCGCGGGCGGAGGGGAGACACGCATGAGGTTTCCCATACAGCTGCACTGGACCTTGATGAAGTACATGGTGAAAAACGCCCTCCGGGGGAAGTCGCGCTACCCATTCGTGTTGATGCTTGAGCCCACCCACCTGTGCAACCTGGCGTGCGAGGGTTGCGGCAAGATCCGGGAGTTCGAGAGCACCATCCGGGACATGCTTCCGCTGGAGACCTGCCTCAAGGCGGTGGAGGAGTGCGGGGCCCCCATCGTCTCCATCTGCGGGGGCGAGCCCACCATCTACCCCCACCTGGGCGCGCTGGTCACCGAGCTCCTCCGGCGCAAGAAGTTCATCTACCTGTGCACCAATGCCATCAAGCTGGACAAGTGGCTCCCCCAGTGGAAGCCAAGCCCCTACCTCACCATCAACGTCTCCATGGACGGCCTGGAGCCGACCCACGACCTGGTCCGCTCGCGCAAGGGGCTCTACCAGATCGACATCCGGATGATCAAGCTGGCCAAGTCGTTGGGCTTTCGGATTGTGACCAACACCACCACCTACAAGGAGACGAAGATCGACGAGATCGAGCAGCTCTTCGCCGAGCTGGAAGCCATCGGGGTGGACGGGTTCCTGGTCTCGCCGGCGTACGAGTACACGGTCCTGAAGGGCCGCGACATCTTCCTGGAGAAGCGGCAGACCCACGAGAAGTTTCAGAAAGTCTGGGAGCTGTCCAAGCGCTACCGCCTCCTCAGCACGCCGATGTACCTCCGTTATTTGAAAGGGGAGCGGACGCTCACGTGCTCGCCCTGGGGCAACCCCAACTACAATCCCCAGGGGTGGAAGGGGCCCTGCTACCTGATCACCGATGCCCACTACAAGAGCTTCGACGACCTCATGTCCAAGACCGACTGGGAGAAATACGAGAACATGCGGGACGAGCGCTGCACCAACTGCATGATGCACAGCGGGTTCGAGCCGACCGTGATCCGGGAGGTAGGCAAGAGCTGGAAGGATCTCTGGGAGATGATCCGCTGGAACCTCGCGTGATGGCGGAGGCTGCATGACCACCAAGCCTGTGCGACACCCACAGACTCAGCCGACCGCGCTCCTGGACAGCGCCCTGGATCAGGCGATTGAGAACGGGGTGGAGCGCCTGATGCACCACCAGGACCCCGCGGGGTTCTGGTTGTTCGAGCTGGAGGCGGACGCCACCATCACCTCGGAGTACGTTTTGCTCCGCCGCTGGCTGGGAATCCCCGACCCCCGCGCGGAGGCCAAGGCGGTGAAGCACCTCCAGGCGATCCAGCTTCCGGACGGGGGATGGCCGATCTACCACAACGGGCCGGCGGACATCAGCGCCACGGTCAAGGCCTATTTCGCCCTGAAGATAGCCGGGGCCTCCCCCGAGGATCCCGGGATGGTCAAGGCGCGGCAGAGGGTCCGCGCCCTGGGGGGGATCACCAAGGTCAACAACTTCACCCGGATCCTCCTGGCGCTGTTCGGCGAGCTGGATTGGGCGGGCGTGCCCTGCATGCCCGTGGAGATCGTCCTGCTGCCCCGCTGGTTCTATTTCAGCCTGTACGCGGTTTCGTACTGGTCGCGGACCGTCCTGGTCCCCCTGCTCATCATCTTCGCGCATCGGCCGGTCCGGCCCGCGCCTGCCCACGCACGGCTCGACGAACTCTACCTCACGCCCCGGGAGCAGGCGGACCTCTCCTTCCCCCGCGATCCCGAGATCTTCACCTGGCGGAACTTCTTCCTGGTCGCGGACCGGATCCTGAGGATCCACGATCGGTTCGTGCGGCGGCCGTTCCGGGCGCGCGCGATCCGCGAGGCGACGCGGTGGATGCTGGAGCGCATGCAAGGCAGCGGCGGACTCGGCGCCATCTTCCCGGCGATGGCCAACTCGGTGATGGCCCTGAGCTGCCTCGGCTATCCCCTGGACCATCCCATCTTCCGGAAGGCCCTGGCGGAGATCGACGCGCTGGTCCTCGAGGGCCCCGATTCGCTGCGCGTGCAACCCTGCGTCGGTCCGGTCTGGGATACCGCCCTCGCCATCAACGCCCTGGTGGAGGCAGGGTTACGGCCCGACCACCCGGCCCTGGTCCGGGCCGGCGTCTGGCTGCTCGGGAAACAGATCGACCGCCGCGGCGACTGGTGGCTCAAGGCGACGGGGATGACGCCGGGGGGCTGGGCGTTCCAGTTCGAGAACGATTTCTACCCCGACGTGGACGACACGGCGTTGGTCCTGATGGCGCTTCGGAAGATCCGGCTCCCCGATGAGGAGGCGAAGACCCGCAACATCGGCCGCGGCCTCAACTGGGTGCTGGCCCTCCAGGGAAAGGACGGCGGTTGGGGCGCCTACGACGGGGACAACAACCGGACGGTCTTCAACCTGATCCCCTTCGCCGATCACGGGGCCCTGCTGGATCCCAGCACGGACGATCTGGCGGGCCGCGTCCTGGAGGCCATGGGGTATCTGGGCTTCGATCCCGCGGAGCCGGCGGCCGCGAAGGCCATCGAGTTCGCCAAGAGGCTGCAGCGACTGGATGGGTCGTGGTACGGGCGCTGGGGGGTGAATTACCTCTACGGGACCTGGTCGGTCCTGGCCGGCCTCGCCCGCATCGGCGAGGACATGAGCGCGCCCTATATCCGGAGGGCGGTGGCGTGGCTCTTGAGCCGCCAGAATCCTGACGGCGGCTGGGGCGAGTCCTGCTATTCCTACAACGATCCACGGACGGCGGGCATGGGGAAGACCACGGCATCGCAGACGGCCTGGGCGCTCTTGGCGCTCATGCACGCCGGCGAGGCCGGCCATCCCGCCGTGGTCCGTGGAATCCGATTCCTGCTGGAGACGCGCGCCGCCGACGGCCTGTGGGAAGAACCCGAATTCACCGGAACCGGATTTCCCCGAGTGTTCTACCTCCGGTATCACAGCTATCCCAGAATCTTCCCGCTCTGGGCCCTGGCGACATACCGCCGCTGCCTCTCGCCCGAGGCCCCCAAGCACGAGGCATCGGTCACCCGCCTTCGGCTGCCAGGGGCGCGCTGGTGAACCGGCGGGGGTCCCGGCCAGAGGACGGGCGGGCCAGGCGCTCGGCGTAGGATCCCGGTGGAGCCTCCCCCGATCGCGCTGGTGGTGGCCCTGTCGCAGGAACGGCGGGCCCTGCAGCGCGTCCTCTGTTCCCCTCGACGAGCGCGGGTTGAAGATTTCCCTCTGTTCCGCGGCGAACTGGCCGGGAGGCCCGTGCTCCTGATCCAGGCCGGCATCGGGCGCGAACGCGCCGGCCGCGCGCTTCTCAGCGCCTCCCGCCGATTTTCCCTTCGGGCCGCCTGGTCGCTCGGCTTCGCCGGCGCACTGGTGGACGGCCTTGGTCCGGGGGATCTCGTCGTCTCCTCCGTCGTCCTGGATGATGATCGCCTGGCGGGAGGGTCAGTGGCGTCGGCCTCGGGCCAAGAGGCGGTGCGTGCCGCCCTCGCCGCGGCCGGGATCGTCTCCCACGGCGGATCCCTCCTCAGCGTAGACGCCCCTCTCCGAACGCCGGAGACGAAACGTGCAGCGCACGGGCGCGCCGGCGCGGTCGCGGTGGACATGGAGGCGGCTGGGGTGGCCGAGGCGGCGGAGACTCTCGGGATTCCCTGGCTGGCCATCAAGGCCGTGGTGGACGCCGTGGACGAAGCGCTGCCGGCCTTCCTGTCGGGCTGCACGACCTGTCGGGGCGATCTCCGCTGGCGAGGCATGCTGTGGAGCCTGGCAGTCGGCAGCCGCCGCCGGGTGTTGCGCCGCCTGGCGCGGGCCTCCCGCCTGGCGGCCCTGGCCCTCCGGCGCGGCCTGGAGGCGGCTGTGCCGGCCTGGTCGCCTTGACGCCAGCTTGGCTTGTCCAGTAGGATGATCACGTTGAGTGACTGGAGGCACGCCTTGCCTCGGGGAAGGACCCAAGGGATTTCTACCATCGGGACGCGGCTGCTTCACGGGATCCTGCTGGGGATTGTCTCTCTCGCGGCGGGGTGCGCGACAGGGCGGATCATCGGGGAGACGTACCGCGACCCTGAGGCGGGATTCCAGGTCCGGCTGCCGTCCGCCGGCTGGCAGCCCCGGACTCTGGACGGGGCGACCCTGTCCTTCGTCTCGCCCGAGCTGCGGGCGGGCATGGCGCTCCGGGTGGATTGCCGCACAGCGGAGCCGGGCGAGGTCCCCTGGGTGGCCCGCCATCTGTTCTTCGGCCTGCAGAACACGCAAGTTCAGCGACGTGAGACGGTCCGCCTGCACGACGCCACGGCGGTGCAGACCCGCTTGCGCGCCCGGCTGGATGATCAGCCGGTCGAGGTGGAAGGGGTGACGTTCCGCCGCGCCGGTTGTCTGTATGATTTCATCTACGTGGCGCCCCCGGCCCTTTTCCCGCAGGGTCGGGCCGACTTCGAGGCCTTCGTGCAGAGCTGGACCCCGCTGGCCGAACGGTGACTCCTCCCGAATGCCGACTTGGGTGACGCATGAATACGCCGCGTAGCCTGGTCCAGGACCTGGGGCGGCGGGCCCTGCTGTTCGTCAACGATCTGGGCGGGATGTCCCTCCTGGCCGGCCGCACCCTCTACGACGCGGTGACTCCACCGTACGCCGTCAGGCTGCTTCTCGCGCAGATGGACCACATCGCCGTGCGGTCGGTCACCATCGTCGGGGTGGCCGGGCTCTTCGTCGGGTTCGTACTGGCCCTGCAGACGGCGTACGGGCTGGCCCGCTTCGGCGCCAAGGGGACCGTGGGGATCATCGTCGGCCTGAGCATGGTGCGGGAGCTGGGGCCGGTGGTCACGGCCATCCTCGTCGGGGGCCGCGTCGGCTCGGGATTCACCGCCGAGCTGGGCTCCATGAGGGTCACGGAGCAGATCGACGCCATGCGGGCCCTGGGGGTCAACCACATCAAGAAGCTGGTGGTCCCCCGCGTCCTGATCACCATGCTGGCTATGCCCATGCTGACTATCATCGCCGATACCCTGGGGGTCTTCGGGGGCATGGCGATCTCCCAGTACGAGTTCAACGTGGATTACCACCAGTACTACACCACGATCACGCAGTACGTGACGCTGGCGGACATGCTGGACGGCCTGGGGAAGACGGTGGTCTTCGGATTCCTTATCGGCGTGGTGGGCTGCTACAACGGCCTCGCGACCCGGGGCGGGACGGAGGGGCTGGGACGCTCGACGACGGGGACGGTGGTGACCTCGTCCCTCGTGGTGTTCATCTCCGATTTCTTCCTGACGAAGTTCTTCTGGTGGCTGGCGGGGTGGTGAGCATGGAGTCCAGGGCCGTCGCCGTGGCGGGCGCCCAGCCGGGGACGGATCCTTTGGCGGACGGCGGGACGACGCCGGCCATCGAGCTTCGCGGCGTCTTCAAGAGCTTCGAGGGAAACCGAGTGCTCCGGGGACTGGACCTGGCCATCCGGCCGGGAGAGTCCCTCACCATCATCGGCGGGAGCGGCTCGGGCAAGAGCGTTCTCCTCCGGCTGATCATCGGCCTCCTGAAGCCGGAGGCGGGCCGGATTCTGCTGGAGGGGCAGGACATCGTCCCCCTCCGGGAGCGGGAGCTGCTCCGGGTGCGCCGGAAAGTCGGGATGGTGTTCCAGGGGTCGGCCCTCTTCGATTCGCTGTCCGTGGGGGAGAACGCGGCGTACGCCCTGCGGGAGCACACGGCGTGGGACGAGGGGCAGATCCGCGCCCGGGTGCGGGAGGTGCTGGACCTGGTGGGACTGGAGGCCAGCGAGGACACGGACCCGGCGGAGCTGTCGGGGGGAATGCGCAAGCGCGTGGCCGTGGCCCGCGCCATCGCGCTCCCTCCCCGGATCCTCCTGTACGACGAGCCGACCACCGGCCTGGATCCCAGCAACGTGGAGAAGGTCAACGAGCTGATCCTGGACCTCAAGGGCAAGCTGGGCGTGACCTCGGTGGTGGTGACCCACGACATGCCGAGCGCCCTGAAAGTGTCCGACCGGTTGGCCATGCTGCACGAGGGGCGGATCGCGGCCGTGGGCTCGCCGGAGGAGATCCAGGCGACCCACCACTCGTTGATCCGGGACTTCATGGAAGGGCGCGTGGAAGGCTAGGGGCGGAAGGCAGAACGCAGAAAGCGGGCGGCGGGGGTACGGGAAGTGAGGCGACCATGACAGAACGGCAGATGCAACTGCGGATCGGGGCCCTGGTCCTGACGGCCATTCTGCTCTTCATAGGCTTTGTCCTTTCCGTCGGCAAGCGCAGCGCCCTGTTCGAGGAACGCTACTCGCTCTGGACCTCCTTCAGCTCCACGGAGGGCCTGGCGGTCGGGGCGCCCGTGCGCCTGGCGGGTGTCACGGTCGGGAACGTCACCCGGATCGCCTTCGGCCGTGACCTCAAGGATCGCCGCATCGCCCTGACCCTGAGCGTGGAGCAGCGGGTCCAGGACCGTATCCGCGAGGATTCGGTGGTGAGCATCGGCACCATCGGCCTCGTGGGCGACAAGGTCCTGGACGTCACCGTCGGCAGCCTCGACCGGCCGGCTCTCCAACCCGGGGCTCGGCTTGCCAGCGTGGACCCGTTGGATTACACGGTGCTCGTGCAGAAGGGCGATCGCATCCTGGACAACGTGACGCGCATCACCGCCTCGCTGGACGAGTTTCTGGCGGGCGGGGAGTCGGCGGGCAAGCGGAATCTGAACGAGGCCCTCCGGTCGCTCCGAGCGACGCTGGTGGAGGTGGAGAAGGGCGGGGGACTGCTCCACGACATCATCTACGGCAAGGAGGGGGCCGACCTTCTGGCCCGTGTGGACCGCACGGTGCAGTCGCTGGAGCGAACGGCCCGGGCCATCGAGACCCAGCGCGGCCTCCTGCACGCGCTGATCTACACCCCCCAGGAGGACACCCTGGGGCGGCTCACCCGGGCGCTGGCGGGGCTGGACGACCTCGTCCGCGAGGCGAAGGAGGGCCGCGGCCTCCTGCACGCCCTGATCTACGACCCGCAGTCGGCGGAGATCCTGATCCGCCTCGACCAGACGGGCCAGGAGCTGGAGGCCTTCGTGCGGGCGGCCCGGGAGGGGAAGGGACTGGTGCCGTCCCTGCTCTTCAACGCCGAGGGGGCCAAGGTCCTGGAGGACGTGCAGGCGGCGGCGCAGAATATGCGGGCGGTCGCGGCCGACCTCCAGACCATCACCGCGCGGCTCCGACAGGGGGAGGGGACGATCGGCGGCCTCCTGGAGGATCCCACGGTGTACGAGGACCTCTCGGCGCTGCTTCGCGGCGCGAACCGGAGCCTGCTGCTCAAGGGCCTCATCCGCTCCACGGTGGAGGAGGGTGCCCGCGAGAAGCGGTAACCCCCAACGGAGATTTGTGATTGGGGATTGTTGATTTGTGATTGACCACCGATCGGCAATCCTCAATCCGCAATCAACAATGATATGACCATTCATCTGGTGATCCACGGGCACTTCTATCAGCCGCCCCGCGAGAACCCCTGGACCGGGGCAGTCGAACGGCAGGAGAGCGCGGCGCCGTTTCACGACTGGAACGCGCGGATCGCGGACGAATGCTATGCGCCCAACGCCCGGTCCCGCGTGCTGGATCGGCAGGGACGCATCCAGGACGTCGTCAACAACTACGAGCGGCTGAGCTTCAACGTGGGGCCCACGCTCTTGTCCTGGATGGCCGAGCAGGCGCCCGCCATCGTCGAGGCCCTGCGTTCCGCCGACCGGGCCAGTCAAGCGCGGCTCCACCACGGCAACGCCGTCGCCCAGGCGTACAACCACATGATCCTGCCGCTGGCAACGCCGCGGGACCGCCAGACCCAGATCCACTGGGGCCTTCGCGAGTTCCAGCATTGCTTCGGCCGGGACCCCGAAGCCATGTGGCTGCCCGAGACGTCCGTGGACGCCGCGACCCTGGCGCTCTTGGTGCGGGCCGGCATGCGCTACGTGATCCTCTCGCCGGCGCAGGTGGCCCGCTGGCGTCCGATGGGAGAGTCCCGGTGGATTACGTCGGCGGAAGCGGAGCTGGACCCGAGGCGCCCATACCGCTGGCACCTCAAGGATGCGCAGGGCAGGCCGCAGGGCGACCGGGGGATCGACGTCTGCCTCTACCATGCGCCGGTCTCCCGGGGGATCAGTTTCCAGCACTACCTGCGGGATGCCGGGGTGTTGGCGAGCCGGATTGCCGACGCGGCGGCGGGATTCCCTGAGCCCCTGATCCTCATCGCGACGGATGGTGAATCCTTCGGCCACCACGAGAAGTTCGGCGACATGTGCCTGGCCACCCTGTTCGCCCGGGAGGCGCCGCAGCGGGGATTCGCCGTGACCAACCTAGCGGCGTACCTCGAGGCGCACCGACCGATGTGGGAGGTGGAGTTGCTTCCCCAGAGCGCGTGGAGCTGCTCCCACGGGGTGGGCCGCTGGAAGGACGACTGCGGGTGCAGCACCGGCGGGGGCCCGGGGTGGAACCAGCGCTGGCGCCGGCCGCTCCGGGAGGGACTGGACAGGCTGCGGGACGCCCTGGGGGAGATCTTCACGGAGGAGGGCGGGCCGCTCCTCAAGGATGTATGGGCCGCCCGCGACGACTACATTGAGCTCCTGCTGGATCCCGGCCAGACGGCGCGCGCGGCCTTCTTCGCCCGCCACGCGACGCGTCCCCTGAGCGGCGAGGAGGAAGCGTGCGCCCTGCGCCTCCTGGAGATGCAGCACCAGGCCATGCTCATGTACACGAGCTGCGGCTGGTTCTTCTCCGACGTCTCCGGCATCGAGACGGTCCAGAACCTCCGCTACGCGGCCCGCGCCATCGAGTTGGCGGAGCCCTTCGCCCCCCTGGACTTGGAGGCCGTGCTGCTCGGGCATCTCGAGCGGGCGCAGAGCAATGTCCCCGCCTGGAAGGACGGCCGGCACATCTGGGAGCGCCAGGTGCGCCCGTCCCGCGTCCGGGCCGAGGACGCCGTCGCCCGGCTCCTTTTGGAGGGCGCCCTGGGCCGTGAGGTGACACGCCAGGCCCGCTACCGGTGGTACCTCACGCCCGACCCGATCGCCCGGGAGGACGGTCTGGTGCTGGCCGGGGTCCAGGCTGTCTCCCAGGTGACAGGGGAGAGCCTGCGGTTCGCGGCGGCCTGTCGTCGCGACGGCCGGTTCGACTTTCTGGCCGGGGTCGCCCCATGGCCCGCCACGGACGACTGGGCGGGCTTCGTCGAGGAGACGAAGGTGGCCCTGCGCCCCGGGGGCTCGGGACTCACCGCCTGGACGGGGCGGCACGCGGCCCGGCTCGTCCGCCTGCGCCACTTCCTGCCGGACGAGCGGCGCGCGATCCTGGAGGAGATGCTGGTGGAGACCCAGGGCCGCTTGGAGAGCGCCGGCGAGGCCCTGTGTGCCGAGGCCCTGCCCGCGGCCGAGGCCATGGTGGATGCCGGCATGGACCTGCCGCCCTGGCTCGCGACCCTGCTGGAGGCGACCTGGTCGCGGCAACTGGCCCAGGGCCTGGAGAAGCTGGACGGGGTGACCGATCCGGCGCGCTACGCGGCCACCATGGAGCTGGTGGCTCAGGCGCGCCACCTGGGGCTCCACCTGGATCTCGCGCCGGCCGGGGCGTGGTTCGACCGGTTGCTGGTGCAACGCCTGGAGGCGATCGCCGATGGGTCCGACGTTCAGGCCTGGCAGGAATACCTGGAACTGCTGCACGTGGCCACGCGCCTGATCCTGCCGCTGCCGGAACGCGCCCTGCAGGACCGGATGTTCCGAGTGCTCCGGGATCGAATGCCCGGCTTGGTGGAGACCGTGCGGGATCCGAAGGAAGAGGTCTACGCGCTCGTCACGGCGATCCTGGCCGTTGCGTCCCGGCTGAACCTGAACACGGACGAGGCGCACGGCCGGTTGCGCCCCCTGGAAGAGCGCGTTGCCGCCGACCCCGACTACTGGCCCTGAGTCGGCAACTTGGCAATTTGGCAATCCGACCATCAGGGAAACCGGATTGCCGGATCGCCATTGATCTGAGAGAGCCGAGAACGGAGAGCCGAGAGTCGAGAGAAGAAAGGGGAACTAGGCAGTCAGGCAATTGGGCAATCAGGGGATCCGGGGTCGCCTGGTTGCCGGATTGCCAGGGTGCCCGATTGCCGACCCTGGTCCCTGACCCGCAGCGCCTGAGTTCGAGATGAGAGATGAGTAAGATCCGGCGGCAGCTACAAATCAAGTTCGTGACGGGCCTCTTGGTCATCGTGCCCATCGCGGTGAGCGCCTGGACCTTCTGGGAGCTGTTCACGTTCGTGGACGGACTCCTGGCCCCCGTGATCGCCGAGCGGTTGGGGCGTCATGTGCCCGGCGTAGGCCTCTTGGTGGCGATCCTCTTGGTTCTCCTCATGGGCGTGTTCGCCACCAACGTGGTCGGGCGGCGGACGTTGGGCTGGCTGGACGCCCTGCTCTACCGGATTCCCATCTTCCGCAATGTGTACTCGGCGGTGAAGCAGTTGCTGAACGCCTTCTCGCCCGACAACCAGGTGGCCTTCAAGGAGTTCGTGCTGGTCCCGCACGGCGAGAAGGGCTATAACTTCGGCTTCCTCACGGGTGAGGTCGCCCTGCAGCGAGGAACCGGCGAGACGGAACCGCTGGTGGCCGTGTATGTCCCCACCAATCATCTATACCTGGGAGACATCATGCTGGTCCGGCGAGAGGACATCATCCGGACTCGCCTCACCATCCCCCAGGGCATCCAAATCGTCCTCTCGGGGGCCATCAGCATCCCCCAGATCCTGCGCCAGAAGCCGCCGGATCCGGATCGCCGGTAGACGGACGGAATGTAAGATCTCAAACCGACAATGGACTGCCGGGCCGTTGTTCGGTTTTCAGTTGTCCGTTTTCCATTGGAGACGTCAGTTGTCGGTTGTCTGTTTTCAATTGGGATGGAGTGTATGATGGACGGCGTGATCTTCCAAGGCTTCTGGCTCGCGGCGATGTTCGTCGGGGCCCTCATCCTGGTGAACGGCTTTTTCGCCGGGGCCGAGATCGCCCTGATCTCGGCCCGGCGGAGCCGCATCCAGCAACTGGCGGCGGAGGGCGATGGCCGCGCCCAGCGCGTGGCGGCGCTCCAGGGGGACCCGGACCGCTTTCTGGCCACGGTGCAGATCGGCGTGACGTTCGTCGGGACGTTGGCCTCGGCGGTGGGCGGCGCCGCGTCGGTGCGGATCCTCTCCCCGCTGATCCGGGAGATTCCGCTGCCGGGGCTCCGCGCGGCGGCCGAGCCGATCGCCCTTGCGGTCGTGGTCATAGTCTTGACGTATGCGACATTGATCGTGGGGGAGCTCGTCCCCAAATCGCTGGCCCTGCGCCATGCCGAGCCCCTGGCCATCTGGGTGGCGGGGCCGATCGATCGCCTGGCCCGGCTCACCTCCCTCCTGGTGCGCTGCCTCACCGCCTCCAATCGCTTCGTCCTGCGCCTCCTGGGTCAGAAGGGCGCCGACGAGCGCGCCTTCGTCTCCGAGGAGGAGGTCAAGCACATGCTCCAGGAGGGGCGGGCCCAGGGCGTCTTCGACCAGACCGAGCAGGAGTTGATCCACAGCGTCTTCGAGTTCAGCGAGGCCTCGGTCAAGGAGGTCATGATCCCCCGGCCGCGCATCCAGGCCATCGACGTCGAGATCCCGGTGGAGCAGGTCCTGGCCTACATCATCCAGACCGGCAAGTCCCGCTACCCGGTGTACCGCAACACCCTGGACGAAGTGCTGGGGATTCTCTACGACAAGGACCTCTTCCGCCTCCTGGCGGAGAAGAAGTCCATCGTCCTGACGGAGATTTTGCGGCCCGCGTTCTTCTCGCCCGAGACGGCGCAGGTGAGCCGCCTCCTGAAGCAGATGCAGAAGCGCCAGATGCCCATGGCGCTGGTGGTGGACGAGTACGGCGGGGTGGAGGGGCTCGTCACCATCGAGGATCTGATCGAGGAGATCGTGGGCGAGATCCGGGACGAGGCGGACCGGGAGCAGCAGCCGGTGGAGCGGCTGCGCGACGGGTCCTATCTGGTGGACGCGTCCATCAGCCTCCGCGACCTGGCCGAGCAGCACGACCTCACGTTTCCGGAGTCGCCCGAGTACGAAACCCTGGCCGGGTTCATCCTGGCCCAGCTCCAGCGGATCCCGCGCGGCGGGGAGATCGTGACGCACGGGGATTGGCGGCTGACGATCGTGGACATGGACGGCCGGCGCGTCGCCCGGGTGAAGGTCGAGCGCCAGGGGCGGGGCGACGGTCCCTCCGGCGCCAAGAACGCCCCCGGGGCCGGCCGATGACCCGGCGCCATCCGATGGCACGGCGGGGCGGGACCGAAGCCCCCTCGCGCAGTCATGCCTTCCGAAGCGAAGCGCAGGGACGACGATCATGAGGTCCCGCCGGCGTCTCCTGCTGCTCCTGACCTGCCTGCTCTTGGCCCTGGCCCTCGGCGTCTTCGGCCTGAGCCAGAGCCCCCTGGTCCGCGCGCGCGTCCTGGCGTGGGCCGAGGCGACCCTCAGCGACATGCTCGGGCGCGAGGTCCGGGTGGAGGCGGTCCAGCTCCAGCCCTGGACGCGGACCCTGGAGCTCACCGGACTCCGGGTGGCCGGCGGGAAGAGGCTGGCCGATGGCATCCTGTTCTCCGCAGAGACCATCCGAGTGCGATGGAGCTGGAGCGCGCTCGTCCGCCGGCAGCTCATCCTGCGCCACATCGCGCTGATCCGCCCCCGGCTCATGCCGTCCGCACGGACGGCTCCTGGGCTCATGGCGCAGGACATCCTCTCCGTCCTGTTCCAGTCGCGGGCGCTGGAGGGAGGAGGATGGGCGCTCCGCGTGCGGCGGGCGAGCATGAGCGACGGCCGCCTGGCCTGGACCGACTCGCGCGGCATGCAAGGGGTGCTGGAGGGCCTGGAGGGGGATCTCAGATGGACGTGGGCCTCCGGGGGAGGCGTGTCCACCACGGCCAGTCTGCGCGCCCATCGCCTCACCATGGCGCGCGGGGAGACGACCCGCCAGTTCGACCGGATCAGCCTGCAGGTGGCGGGAACGGCCGACGTTCTCTCGGTCACCGCTGCGGAGTTCTCCATCGCGGGTGCCACCGTGACGGCCCGGGGGGACATTGCCGATCTCGCCCGCGCGCCGCGGCTGAATCTCGGCCTGGACGTCCAGGCGCCCCTCCGGAGCGTGCTGCTCACCCTCGGCGCCGACCGGCCAGTGGAAGGGACGGCCGCCGTGGAGGGCCGGCTGCAGGGACCCTGGGAGCAGGCGGTCTTTGACGGCGAAGGGTCCCTCCGATTCACGGGCGATCAGGGGAAGGGCGCGCCCCTCCGGTTCTCCGTCCGCTGGCAAGGCGGCCGGTTGGAGGCGAAGACGGTGGGCGGTCCGGGGGAGGCCAACGGGTCGTTCCACGCGGCGCTCGCCCTGGAGCCGGCCACGGGTCTCTTCCGGGTGCGGGCTGATCTGAAGGACACGGACCTGGCCGCCCTGCCCGGCCTCCCGGCGGCGGCAGTCGCGGAGCTGGGCGTGCGCCTCCCGCCCGAGATGCGGGGGCGGATGACGGGCGAGGTCGATCTCACCGGCCAGGCCGGGGATGTCTCCGCGCTGCGCGGGCAGGTCAGCCTGCGGGCGAGAGATCTGGCCCTCCAGGGCGAGACGCCCAGCGGCCGTTTGGAGGTGCGGCTTACCGCCACGGCTTCGCGGGTGGACGTCGAGACCTTCAACCTCCGGCTCCCAGGCGGGGACGTCACCGGCCGCGGGGGGCTGATGGTTGCCACCGGGAAACTGGATCTGCCGTTCCGCGCCGACTTTCGAGACGTGGCCGCCTTTGCGCGGGGGTTCGGCCTCCGATTCCTCGGGGGGCGCGCCACGCTGCGAGGGCGCGTCACCGGAACCCGGCAGGCGCCGAGCCTCCGGGGACGCCTTGCCTGGCGCGACGCCCGGATCGCCGGGCGCGCCGTGGATCTCATCGAGGGGGACGTGGAGGTCGCCCGCCGGGTGCTCCGGACGTCCCGCCTCACTGTGCATAGCGGCCAGAGCACCGCCGTCCTGCAAGGCAGTGTGGAGGCTTCGGGCACCGCGCCGCTCCGGCGGCTCAATCCGAAGCGGGACCTCGTCCTGGATCTCCAGATTTTGGTGAGCCAGGGCCGTACGGCCGATCTCGTGGGGCTCTTGCCCGACGACGTCGAGATCCAGGGGGCATTCCGGGCGGCCGGCCGGATCCAGGGAACGCTCCAGGCGCTGACCGGCGAGGCCGAGGTCGCATTCGAGAACGTCCGGACCTGGGACGAGACGTGGCAGCGCGGGGAGGGCGTGTTCCACCTCCGGCCGGGTGTGGTCGAAATCACCCGCATCCTCCTGCGGCGCGGGGCCGAGCGGCTCGCTGGCGGGATCGGCATCGGGGCGGGGGGCGCTCTGCGGGGACGCCTCACGAGCACGACCATGGATGTGGCGAAGGTCGGATCGCTCCAGGGGAGCGAGCTGGCGGGACGGGCTAGCTTCCGCCTCGACTTCCACGGGACGCTCCACGAGACGGTCACCCTGGGCCAGGCGACAGTCGGCGCGCTCTCCTACCGTGGCATCCCGGTCGGCCCGGGGACGGCGACGTTCAAGGTCGAGCACAAGGCGGTGGACGTGGACCTCGGGTGTCGTGACGGCACCTATCATCTGCGGGTCAGCGTCGGCCCGCCGGGAGACCGCAGCGTCAAGGGGGAGATCACACTCTCCGACGCCGACCTAGACCTGGTGGCGCGGGCGGGAGAGATCGAAACGTTACGGTCGTCCCACGCCCGAGGGAGCGGCCGCATCCGCTTCGGCGGCCCGGCGCGCGCGCCCGCCTTTGGAACGGGCGAGGCTGATCTCACGAGCCTCCGCCTCCAGCTGGCGGGCGAAACCTGGGAGAACCAGGGATCCGTTCGGGCCAGCTGGAGCGGGCCGACGATGAACGTGCGGCAACTCCGCCTGCGCGCCGGCGACCGGGCGTTCGAGGTTCGCGGGATGCTCGGCGAGGGGGAGGAGACAGACCTCACGGTGACGGGGCAGGTCCCGCTGATCCTGCTGACGGATTACCTTCCGGCGATGCGCCCCACGGGGGGGCTGGCGATCGCCAACCTCCGCCTGCGCGGGAATCGCAGCGCGCGGACGTTCTACGGCGCGCTGGAGATCCAGCAGGGACAGATGACCCTGGCGGGGCTGCCGGCGGATTTCCGGGAGGTCCAGGCCGCGCTGGAGCTCCAGGGCAACCGGACGCACATCCGAGAGTGGCGGGCGCGCCTTGCCGAGGGAACCTTCCGCGCCGCGGGCGAGATCGGCCTCCAGGGCCGGCGCTGGGACGTCCGCCTCACGTTCCAGGAAGACGACGGGCGAGCGGAGCAACTTCTGCTCGGGCTGTACGGAGGGAAGGGGGAGGTGACGGGCCTATTGTCCCTGGGGGGGCTCCTGTCGAGCGAGGGTGAAGATACGGCCGACTTCTGGCGGAACCTGGACGGAGACCTCAAGCTCGTCCTGCGGGACGGGCGGATCGGACGCTACACCGTCACGGCCAAGATTCTAGCCCTGCTGAACGTGGCGCAGCTCGTGGACCTCAAGGGGCCAGCCCTCACCGCCGAGGGCATGCCCTACCAAAGCCTGACGGCCGACGTCAAGATCGCGCGCGGCATCGCCCACACGGACAACCTCGTCCTGGACAGTCGGGCTATGAAGGTGACCGCCGTCGGGACTATCAATCTCGTCGAGGACACGGTGGACCTGACGGTGGCGGTCAGGCCGTTCCAGAACGTCGACCGCATCCTCACCACCATCCCCTTGGCGGGATGGCTCTTGGGCGGGAAGGAGAAGAGCATCTTCGTCGCCTACTACCACGTCACCGGGTCCCTGCGCGAACCTCAAGTGACAGCGGTTCCGCTGAAGTCCGTTGGGCGAAATGTCTTCGGCATCTTTCGCAACCTGCTGGAGATTCCCGAGGCGCTCACCGGGCCCTACGAGGAGCTGTCCCCGCAACCGGTCAAGCCCGAGGAGGGGGGACGGCGCTGACGCCTCGCGGGCCCCACCGCGCCTTGGGCGCGGCACCGGCCGGCGGCGCCAGCGAGACGCCCCGCCAGACGGGGGATACCAGCGAGCTTTGCTCGCGGAAAGCCGTCAGCCGAATCGTCGGTTCAACTCCGAGCGGGCGCATCACCTGGGCCAGCCCCATGGGCCTCCCGATGGCCAGAACCTTCTCGCCGACGCGGCCGCGCTGTGAGGATCGGCTGCCCGACACCAGGGAGCGTTTCAGCGATGCCTGACTTCGGCCAACTGATCGGCCACTGGGGGTATCTCGCCATCTTCGCCCTCGTCATCCTCGGGAACATGGGCGTCCCCCTTCCCGAGGAGACGGTCCTCATCCTGGCGGGGTACCTGGTGTGGGAGGGGGAGCTTCGCCTTCCGATGGTCCTGGGCATCGGCATCCTGAGCGCGGTGGTGGGCGATAACATCGGCTACCGGATCGGACGGCACTTCGGGCAGGGGGCCATCGAGCGCTACGGACACTGGGTCCTGGGGAGTTCGAAGCGCGTGGAACGCATGCGAGGCTTCGTGACCTGCTATGGTCCCACGGGGGTATTCGTCGCGCGGTTCCTTCCGGGGCTCCGCTTCATGACTGGCCCCCTGGCGGGCGCCACGGGCCTCCGGCCCCTCCGTTTCTTCGTGGCGAATGTGTGTGGGGCGGTGCTGTACGTCCCGTTGTCGGTCGCACTCGGCTACGCCGTGGGCTACGGCCTAGGCGACTATGTCAACCGCCTCGAGCGGGTCGTGGGCGAGTTCGCGCGCGTCGTCCTGATCGTCGCCATCCTCGGCGCCCTGGCGCTCACGGGGTGGCGGGCGCGGCGCGCCGCCCGCGCCCGCCGGGGATCCTGAGCGGCCCGTGAGGATTTCCACCGGCTGGCGGAGGACCTGCAGTTCGAGGTAGATGACCTGCTGCCGCTGCCGATAATGGGGCGCCCGGATGCTATAATCACGCGGTTGGTTCGGTGGCGCCTATGCACCGGCCGGGCCCGGGTAGCTCGTGCCGGCGTGGAGGTCGCCGCCCGCTTGTTGCGGCGGTCCTGCGCCGACAGGAGAGAGGCCATGGCAGGTGTTCCAGGGAATCCGCTGGGCTACGCCCGCGATATCGCCGAGGGCAACGCCCCCTTCACGGTCCTTCAGCTCAAGAGGATGACGGGGGAGGAGCTGAAGAAGGTCTTCGTTAACCTTCAAATCGTCCTCCGCGAGGTACGCACCACGGGCGTCGCCGAGCGCGATATCGAGGGGATGCGCCGCCGGGCCCACAAGCTCCAGCGCCTCAGTAGCGCCGTCTTCCTCCTCGAGACCCACGCCAAGAAGCTGCGCATCATTCTCTAATCGCTCGACGCTTGGGGCTTGAGGCTGCAGGAAAGGTATCGGACACCTTTTAGTCTCCAAGTGCTTGACGTAAGACTAATGTCTTTCGGGACCGTATCAGCGGCCCGCACGGAGGGGGAGCGGTGCAGGGACCATTCCGCACCATCGCAGGTTCCCTCGTGAGCCGCATCGGAGGCCACACAGCGTCGAGGGTATTTCTGCCGGCGCACTTGTGCCTTTGAGGGCAGAAAGGAATATGGCCATGAACACGAGGCAGTTTGTGGAATATGCCGAATCGATCTACCGACCGTCTGCCAAGCTGATCTCGCTGGCGCCCGCCAACAAGCTCGACTGGAAGCCCGCGCAGGGGAACTACATGAACCTCGGCCAGCTCTTGCACCACCTGGCCATGTGCCCTGGGACATTCGTGGCCGCGGCCAACAATGCGTTCCCGCCGGCCGAGGTGTTCCAGAAATTCGTGGAGGAGGATCTGAAGAACACAAAGGCGCCGGATGTCGCGGGCCGCGAGCTGTCGCGCGGCTGGGATGAGGCCAGGGCGGCCTTGAGCAGGGTGAGCGACGCCGATTTCCTGGGCAAGACCGTGGCCGTTCCCTGGGGGCCGCCCATGCCTCTCTGGCGAATCTGCCTGGGCATGGCGGAGCACTGGGCGAACCACAAATACCAGTTGTTCTTCTACCTGAAGCTGCTGGGTCTGCCGGTGAATACCATGACGCTGTACGCGGGGGCCTAACGGAAGAGCCGCGAGCCGAGAGGGCAATTGGGCAGCCAGGCAATTCGGCAACTATACATGACGACCTAAATAATGCCGCATAATCTGGCGAGCAGTGGATTGGGTTTTCTCCACAGATTCAGTTGAGCCGAGACGGCGGCTACCAGGTCCGTGAGCAGCGGAAAGTATTGGTTGTGGGTACACAGCTTTCGGGCGAGCTTCCAGACGCGTTCGATCGGGTTCAACTCCGGGCTGTAGGGCGGTAGGAAGGCACACGAAGCACCTGGTGCTTCTCCCGCAGAAACGGCCGCACCAGCGTGGCGTGATGGTACCGCGCGTTGTCCAACATCAGGACGAGCCGCCGCTGCGGGCGGCGATGCCGCAGCAGGACGCGGAGAAAGGCGCCGAACGTGACCGCATCGAACTTCGGGCAGAGCTGGGTCACGAGCTGCCCGGTGCGGAGGTTGACCGCGCCGAAGAGGGCCACGGACTTCCGGGTCGGGGCGTGGAACAGCACGGGATCGGTGTCTTCCGGGGGCACCCACATGCGACACCGGGTGCCATGCTGCTGGAAATGGCATTCGTCGAGGCTCCAGAGGTCAAGGCCGTCGGCGCGGGCGAGCCGGCGGAGTTTTTTTATATGCCACCTGCGCCGCCGGATCGGCGTGCGCGATCAGCGGGCGCGGCTTCCGCAGCCGGAAGGCCAGGCTGGCGGAACAGGCGCTGGCACTGGCGCACCCCGAGGGGGACGCCGTGCACCTGCGCCAGGTGATGGGCGAGGAGCTTCCCGTCCCAGAGATTCTGGGCGTAGCCGAAGTCCCGCGGGTTCCGGCGCAGCTCCCGGTTGACCGCGTCCCACTGCGCCGCATCGAGCCGCCGGGGCCGGCCGCTCCGTTCGCCCTCGTGCAGCCCGGCGAAGCCCCGCGCTTCAAATCGCTGCACCCAGCGTTCGATGGTCCGGGGGTCCTGGCCGAGGAGGCCGGCCACGTCATAGCAACTGAGGCCGTGGGTCACCAACAGGACCCCGTGCAGGCGATGGTCATAGCGCGCTTCCTCGGAACGGAAGATTTCTTGCTGCAACGCGAACTGCATGATCTCGGCATCGGCGATCGCCAATTTGCGCATGGTCATGCCCTCCTTGTCGCTATCATGACAGGAAAGGCATGAACATGGCAAGATAATTATGCGGCATTACTTATGACGCTATGTATAGGACAGACACGCTGCAGAGTCGAGAGCCGAGAGAAGAAAGGGCAACTAGGCAGTCAGGCACCTGGGCAATCAGGAGAACCGGGTTGCCAGAGTGCCGAATTGCCAGATTGCCATTGATCTAAGAGAGCCGAGCAGGAGAAGTCCCGGTTGCCCTCAGGCGGGCTGGCAGACGGTGCACGGGCGGTAGCCGCTGACCTCGGCATCCGCGCTGGACGCGAAGTGAACCCGGCCCCCCGAATGGATCCGCCGCTCGTGGGCGCAGCCCCGCCGGCAGAAGACGCGGGTCGAGGCACACCCGACGTAGGGTGTCACGGCCCGCTCCAGATTCAGCAGGGCTTCCTTCCTGACCAGGCCGAAGGAGTAGCCGCCTAGGCCGCTATCCGTCTTCACCACGCGGTGGCAGGGGACGATGAGGGGGACCGGGCTTCCCGCCATGGCGTTGCCGACGGCCCGGGCCGCGTCCGGCTGCCCCAGGCGCTCGGCGATCCACTTGTAGCTGCGGACCTCCCCGTACGGAACCCCCGCCGCGATTTCCAGGGCGGCCCGCTCAAAGGACGGAATCCGGGAGAGGTCCACCGGGACGGTGAAGAAGGTGCGCTCGCCGGCGAGGTACTCCGCCAGCTCTTTCCGCGCCTGTGCGATGAGCTTCCCGGTCCGTCCGCCCTCGGCGGCGGCAGACAGCGCAATTCCTCCGCGCCGCAGAAACACGCGGGTGATCCCCGTAGGAGACGCCGCCAGGCCCAGGCGGTCCAGGGGAAGGGCCGGCCTTTCCGCCTGCAGGCGCAGATCGAGCTGTTCCATGATGCTCCTCGCAAGTTCGGACGGGGCGCGTGGCGGCGCAAAGGCCGCTCGGAGCCAGGCCTCGCTCAGGGCCCCGAGCCGAGCTATTCGGTCCCCGGTCTCCTTTCGGTCCCGTCGCTTTCTCATACCCCATTCACCCCTCGGGCCCGCAAGGCCCTCCGCAGGGCGAGTCGGCCGCGCCGCAGGTGTGTCTTGACCGTGTTCACGGAGATTCCCCGGATCGCACCGATCTCGTGGTACCTCTTGCCATCCCCGTAATACAACGCGAGGACGATCCGCGCCTCCGGCGGAACCGTGGCCAAGGCTGCATGCAAGAGGCGATCCCTCTCCGACTGCTCCACGATGTGATCGGACCGCTCGACCGAAGGCCCGTCCCATTCCTCCAGGGAGATCAGGGGCCGCCGCCAGCGCAGCTCGTCCACGCAGGCATTGGTCAGAATACGGTAGAGCCAGGTGGACAGCCTCCACTTCGGATGGTACTGGGCCCGGGCCTCGTAGAGGCGGAGGAAGGCCCGCTGGACCGCGTCCTCCGCATCGTGCCGCCCGCCCAGGATCCGCAGGGCCACGCCGAAGGCGCGGTACTGATACCGCTCCACCAGGGCGGCAAACGCATCCCGTCTGCCGGCCTGGACCTCTCGGAACAGCGCCTCATCGCTCGCGTGGCTCTGTGGCACGGCGGCCTCACGGGACATGGGAAAGTATCGCAGTATAACCCGGGTGGAGACCGCCGGGCAACCTCGGGACCGCTCGATCTGGGCTCTCTCGCACCGGCTCCATCGGTAAGCTATACGAGGCGAGGCGTGAGAGGGGTGAAAAGATTCTGCATGGATGGGTGATCTCGTGTCCAAGGCTGCCGTCAGATCCCATTGAGGTCACGGGAGAACCGGGAGAACTTTGATATAAGTCAACCGGATCCAATCCACGCTGTGATCGGGGAGGGAATGGCGCGTGAGCGGTAACGACGTGCGGAGGATCGGCCCACCCGCCTTGTTCCTTCGAGGGATGGATGCCCTCCGGTTCCTGGCGCCGTTCCTGGTCTTGGTGGCGGTCTGGGCGGCCGTGGTTCGGACCTTTCACGTGCCGCTGCGGGTGTTTCCCTCCGTGGGAGATGTCCTCCGGGCAGGCCTTCAGGAGATCCAGCGGGGAACGCTGTTCGACCACATCGGGCAGAGCCTGACCCGCGTCGCGGTGGGCACGATCCTGGCGATCGTGACCAGCATCCCCATCGGGATCGCCATGTCCACGAACCGGTTCGTCGCGGCCCTCCTCACGCCCATCCTCCGGTTCTTCGCCGTGCTGGCAGGCATCGCATGGATCCCCGTCGCGACACTGTGGTTCGGCTACGGGTTCGGTGCCATCACCTTCGTCATCTTCAACGCGGTCTTCTTCGTGGTGGCATACAACACTATGCTGGGGGTGGCCAGCATCCCGCAGGGGGTGCGCAATGCGGCGGCCTCCCTGGGGGCGACGCCCCGACAGATCCTGATCGAGGTCCTGCTCCCCGGGGCGTTGCCCAGCATTGTGACGGGCATCCGCACGGGTATGGGGTACGCCTGGCGCGGACTCATCGCGGCCGAGATGATCGCGACCAACGCCGGCCTCGGGTACATGTTGTTCATGGCGCGGGACTTCTACCGGACCGAGGTCATCATCCTGGGAATGATCCTCATCGGCGCGATCTGGCTGGCCATGGACCGCCTGATCCTGGCGCCGGTTGAGCGCCGGACCATCGAGCGGTGGGGGCTGGCCCGACGGATGGGGACCTAGGCGAAGAGCCGAGAGCTGAGAGCCGAAAGACCCCAGCTTGACCTGACGCATGGGGACCCGGATGGAAGGATTGGCTGAAAGAGGAGCGCTGGCGCCGCCGTGGTATCTCCGGACCGCCAGCCGCGCGGTCAAGTGGCTGGACGGCCACCCCGGCCTCAAGCCCTTCCTGCCCTTCGTTCCCATCATCCTGTTGTGGGCCGCCATCGCCCGATCCGGGATCTTCCCCCGCGTCTTCTTCCCGGGTCCGTGGGACGTGGTCGCTTCGTTTGCGAATCTGATCTACAAGGGAATCCTGCCGGACTATCTGGGAGATAGCATCGTTCGCTTGGTGGTGGGGGCGGGGGCGGTAACAGGCATCCCGCTGGGATTGCTGGTGGGTCTGAGCCCCATGGGCTACCGGTTCTTCTGGCCCCTCATCGTCTTCTTCCAGGCGGTGGGGGATATCGCCTGGCTGCCCATCCTCCTCATGTGGTTCGGCTTCGGCTTGACCACGATGACTTTCGTCATCGTCTACACGGTGCTCTTCCCCGTGGTGCTCAACACGGTCCTGGGGGTGCGGTCGATTCCTCTGGAATTCATCCGGGCCGCGCAGAGCCTGGGAGCGGGCCGCGTCCGCATCCTGCACGAGGTGATCGTGCCCGGCGCGCTGCCCAACATCATCACCGGACTCCGCAACGGACTGGGCTGGGGCTGGCGGGCGCTGATCGCCTCTGAGATGATCGTGGGAACCAGCGGTGTCGGGTTCATGATGTTCGACGCCCGGCGGGCCGGCCAGGTGACCGAGGTGCTCCTGGGGATGATCCTCCTCGGGCTGCTCTGGTACGTGGTGGATGGGTGGATCCTGGTTCCCCTGGAACAGGCGACTATCGAGCGTTGGGGCGTCGTGGCGCGGACGGATTGAGACTGCGGGACATCGCATGACCGACCTGGTGATCCGGAAGCTGGGCAAGACCTATCTCGACCTGTACGCGGGGCGGCACGTAACGGCCGTCACCGACGTCTCCCTGGAGATCCACACCGGCGAGTTCGTCTCCATCGTGGGACCCAGCGGCTGCGGGAAGACGACCCTGCTCAACATGGTGGCCGGGTTCGTCCCGCCCTCGGTGGGGGAGATCCTCCTGGCGGGCCGCGAGGTGAAAGGGCCGGGGCCGGATCGGGGCGTCGTGTTTCAGAACTTCGCCCTGTTCCCGTGGAAGACCGTCCTCGACAACGTGGCCTTCGGCCTGAAGATGAGGGGCCTCCCCCGGGAAGAGCGGCAGGGGATCGCGCGGGAGTTCGTGGCGCTGGTGGGCCTCATCGGCGCCGAGGGGCGGTATCCCAACGAGCTGTCCGGCGGGATGCAACAACGGGTGGGCGTGGCCCGGGCCCTGGCCAACAACCCGGACCTTTTGTTGATGGACGAGCCGTTTGCCAGCGTGGATGCCCAGACGCGCATGACGCTGCAAGAGGAGCTCACCCGCATCTGGGAGGCGAGGCATCCCACGATCCTCTTCGTGACGCACGATGTGGACGAGGCGGTGTTTCTGTCCGACCGGGTCATCGTGCTGAGCAGGTCGCCGGGGACGGTGCGGGCGGAGATCTCCATCGCGCTGCCGCGCCCGCGCTCCTGGAGTCGGATGGTGGAGGACAACACGTTCAAGGCCCTGGTTGCCAGGGTGCTGGCGCTGGTCCGGGATTCCAACGCGACCGGTGCTGCTCCGGCTCCAGAGAGCCCACGGGGTTGAGTATGGGCTGGGTGGCCAGGATCTCCGCGTCGCGGCGGGGGCGGATCCCCATCCTTGCCTTGCTGCTCTACCTCGGGTGGCAGGCATGGCTGAGCATCCAGGCCACCGGGAAAATCGCTCCGGACGCCCGCCAGGCGGTATCCCCCCACGGGACGGGTGGATCTTTTGGTGACGCTGCCCTTTCCGCCGGAGCGGTTTCATATAATGGTCTTCCAGCGGTACGGCCGGGTCTCGGGGACATCCGGGAACACGGCCGAGGTGCGTGGCGTGAAGTTGCGGGACGTCACCGGCCTTGCGCGCCACTATTGGGTCCGGCGCGTCGAGGCCCTACCCGATTCCCCGCGACCGCTGTCTTCCGGATGAGAGCGCTCGGACGGAGCGCTCCTCGGATCATCTCACGGGCTGACTGAAACGGAACTCGCACAGGAGGGAGGATGCCATGAATTCCAGGCTCTCGCTGACAGGAGGGAGGCGGCCCGGTTTGGTTATCATCGTGGCCCTGGTTGCGGCGGCGTTCGCTCTGGCGACGACTGGCCCGACCCAGGCCGGCGCCGCGAGCCCGACCGCTCTCACGAAGATCTCCACGGGGATCGTTGGTGCCATTGACCAGCTCGGGACGCCGGTGGCGCTGGATCGCGGCTTCTTCGAGAAATGGGGCCTGGACGTAACCATTGCCCGGCCCTATCCGACGGGGGTGGATCAGCTCAACGCCCTGCAAGCCGGCGAGATCCAGATCGGGCAGGTGGGCGTCCCCATGATCGGGGCGGTGATCCGGGGGATGGACCTGGTGATCTTGGGGAATTACACGGGAAGCGCGGCGCGCCTCGGCTCCGAGGCCACCACGGCCCTGGTGGCGCGGGAGGGCTCCGGCATCAAGCCGGGCGACCTCCAGAGCCTCAAGGGCAAGCGCATCGCCGCCTCGTTCGGGACCATCAATCACCTGTACGTTCTGGGCCTTCTGGAAAAGGCGGGCTTGAAGCCCAGCGACGTCACGTTAGTCAACACGCCGCCCCAGGAGATGCCGGTGGCCCTGCTGGCCAAGGGGATAGACGCCTTCAGCGGCTGGGATCCATTTCCCATCATGGCGCTCAAGGATGTGGCCGGGAGCTACGAAGTGATCCGAGGCGGCCAGGTCATCGGGTTCCTCGGATTCATCGTGGCCATGCGAGACTGGGCCGAGAAGAATGCCGATACGGTGGAGCGATTCCTGCTTCAGTCCACCTCGGTCAAGATGCCAATAGACAGCCTGATCCTGTCGAGCGCCATTCGGCCCGGGGTCATCGGCCTGGCCAAGTCGCTGTCGCGAGAGCTGGGCAAAGACAACATCCGCGTGAACAACGTCCTCCCGGGCATCATCATGACCGACCGCCAGCGGCAGATATTGGCGGTCTGGAGCCAGAAAATGGGGAAGAGCTTCGACGAGACGAAGCGGCTGCGGGAGGCGGAGATCCCGCTGGGCCGGATGGGGGACCCCGAAGACGTTGCCAACATGATCGTGTTTCTTGCCTCGGATCGGGCGAAATACGTGACCGGGGTGACGGTGCCGGTGGACGGAGGGCTGGTTCGAAGCATGATGTAGACCAACCCCCCCCAGGGATGTGGCGCGGGCCGGGACGGGCGCGGGTCCACGGCCTGCGCGGCGTCGCCCTCGTTCTTTCCCTTCCGTGCGCCCGTTTGTCGTGATATCTTACCGTCGGTCTTGACCCGAGCCACGGGCGGATATCGCCCGCCGGACCATCCATGAGCGCCGTCATCCAGATCCCGATCTTCCCGCTGCCGGACGTGGTGCTGTTCCCGCACACGCTCCTCCCCCTGCACATCTTCGAGCCGCGCTACCGACAGATGGTGCGGGACTGCCTGGCCGGGGACAGGCGCCTCGCCATGGCGCTCTTGCGGCCTGGGTGGGAGAACGACTACTACGGCCGGCCGCCCATCTATTCCATTGCGGGCGCGGGCGAAATCATCCAGCACGAGGAGCTCCCCGACGGGCGGTTCAACATCCTGCTCCGCGGCACGATGCGCATCGGCATCACGGCCGAGCTGCCGGATAAGCCCTACCGGGCGGCCCGCGCCAGGCCGCTGCCGGACCGGTATCCCGACGCGAATCCCAAGGCGCTGGCGGACCGGATCGAACGCCTCAAGGTGTTCTACCTGCGGATCCTCTCCGAGGTGCAGAAGGGGCAGGGCGAGATCGCCAAGATCTTCAGCGGGGTGAAGGATCCGGGGATCATCGTGGATCGGATCGCCGGGGCGGCCATCGCGGACGCCGAGACCCGCCAGCAGGTGCTGGAGGCCGTCGAGGTGGGCACCCGCCTGATGATCGTGCAGGATCACCTCGTGGCCGTCCTGTCCCACCTTTCCGACCGCAACGCGCCGGCCGAGAGATCCTCGGGGCGCCAAAACTGAGCCCGCGGGTTCCCCGCGGGGATCATCCCCGAGGGTCAGGCCCACGAGATCGAGGGAGAGACCTTGACAGCCGCGCAGAAGGGAAAGCCCGTTCCACGGATCTACTGCGCCGGCCCGCTGTTCAACCGGGCGGAGCAGGAGGAGATGGCGGAGATCGCCCGAACGCTCGCGGACGCAGGGTTCTCCGTGTTTCTTCCACACCGGGACGGCTTCGTCTTTGCGGACGTCCACCGCGAGTTCCTGCGGGGGGGCTACGAGTCCACGGAGGCGGCCCGGATGACCCAGCAGGCCATCTTCTGGCTGGATATTTACGAGGTCGTGTCGGGGTGCCAGGGGCTGGTCCTGAACATGAACGGGCGCGTTCCCGACGAGGGGGCAGTGGCCGAGGCTGCCATGGCCTGGGTGGCGGGGAAGGCCACGGTCCTCTACAAAGCGGACAGCCGGAGCCTGATCCAGGGGAGCGACAATCCGCTCGTCTTGGGCCTGGGGAACTTCGTCAGCGTCTCCACCATTCCCGAGATCGCCTACGCCTTCACGCAGCTTTTCCGGGCTCGACGCCCGGGTCCGGAGGCGCCGTTGCCCCGAGCCGTCGAGAGCGCCGTCGAGTCCGGTCGCCGCCTGGCGAAGCTTCTGAGCACCTGCAAGTCTCCCGCGGACCTCGTCCCCGCGATCGTCTCCCTGACGCGCGAACCGGCCCGCGGTTCCCGCCGCCGACCCGCGGCTTCCCGGTAACTCTCGGGGAGATCAGCGCTCCCCCCGGCAGGGCCAAGACGGTGCCTTGGCGGCGGAGGGTGAAGGCACAGGAGGGCCCAGGGGCTATCCGGCTCCCTGTTGCCGAAACTCCCTGGCCTGCTTCAGGATGGCCTGCATGTCCAGCGTCCGCTCCTGCATCTTTTCCACAAGGGGCTGGATCTCATCCAGAAGAAGCCGCGGATCCTCGTCCTCGGGATTCCGCTGCATCAGCCGCAGGATCTCCTCGGCGTAGACGGAGATAGAGACCAGGGGCCGCTCCATCTCGTGGGTGGCGGAGTTGATGATTTGAAGGGCCGTGGTCCGCCTCTCCTTCTCCACGAGTTGGTCCTGCAACCTCTTCAGTTCCCGCAGGTTCTCGCCCAAGGCCCGGTTCTTTGCCTCCAGCTCTTGAGCCTTGTCTTGGAGGGCGTGCTCCGTAAGGCGGAGCCGCCTCCTCTCGCCGACGAGCAGGGAGATGGCCGAACTGATGAGGCTGAAACTAATCAGTATGGCGAATGCCGTCCAATACGGATAGATCAGCTTGACGGTGCCAGGATTCTCGAGGACATCGGCGCCGAAGTAGATGACGGCCGCCAACAATGAGAAGGCCAGACAGATCGGTACGGGCTCGAGAAATGCAATGGGCATGAGAGCAAGGAGATAGAAGGGGGTCGAGGCAAACTCCGGTGGCGTGATGTAATCGAACCAGCCCACCAGGAGGAGAAAGAGGACACCTCCCATCCTCCGGAGGCGGGGGGAGAGGCCGAGCTTCCTCTGGAGATCCTCGAAATAGCCTATCGCCGCGTTGAGCAATTCCATTGTGGGGCTCTCCCCGTTCTCTGCAGGCTGCGCGTCACGGGAGGCCATGGTCTGCCCGCCGTCAAGCCAGAAACGGTGGGGGTGCATTTGCGTTGGGGTGCCTGCAAACCGCTCCTCCGGGCCGAGCCCGCCCACGGGGGACCGGGTCAGGACACCTTGTTCGGCCGCCGCGTTGCGGCCGGGCGCTCCTGCTCTGCCTGATAGGATTCCTCCTGGAGGGAATTGAAGCAGGCGTAGCAGATGGGGCCCTTCTCCGTGACCATCTTCTGGTGCTCGAGCATGGGTCCGAGGTCCCGGTAGCATTTCCAGCACTGGGGCATGGATGCCTCACTCGTCGGCGGGCTGGACGGCCCTGGCTGCTCCCGGCTTGGGCGAGGTGTCCGGGAAGAGATTCTCACCCGAGGGGGTGGCCATCCCCTGGGCTGAGGCGCTCGATTACGGCACCGAGACCCACCTGCTGTTCCGCGGTGATTCCGACGAAGGTGAGGCCGCTCTGATACAGGAGAAGCCGCTCTCCCTCGGGAGTCGCCTCGGTGCCGATGACGCGGCTGTGGACGACCTTGGCGGTGAGGACCAGCGAGCCGAGCGCGGGCGGAAGCTCGAACGTGTAGGTCGCCCCGGGCCGCAGGAGGCCGGAATGCTCGATCCGGGTGCCGCTCTTGCTGAGGTCGAGCAGGCGGACCTCCAGCGTGGCGCGCGCCCTGGCGCCGAGACGCTCCGTGACGAGGATTCGGGTGGCCTGCCGCCGCTCCGGGGTTCCGGCCATAGCGCAGCTCCCCCGTCAAGCCCTAGCCGTCTTTCACCCACCTGTGATCAGGGTCGTCGTAGAGCGTGTAGTTGCGCGGCTCCCCGGCCAGCACCCAGAGGTAGTACAGGGAATAGCCGGGGGCGGCCGCGGTCGGGTGATAGCCAAAGGGAAGCTTGGTCAGAGAGTTGTCCCGGATGACGTAGGCCTGCTCGAATTTGCGCTCCGGGCTGTAGACCCGCTGGAAGCCAAAGCCCTGCGGCGGGTTGATCTTGAAGAAGTACACCTCCTCCATCCGGGTCTCTTCCGGCGGGGCCATCCGTTCGTGCTTGTGCGGAGGGTAACTCGACCACTTGCCGGGCTGGTTGAAGGTCTCGCCGACCAGGAGGCGCTTCGAGGGGAAATTGAAATCGATGATGTCGTGGACCTGCCGCTCGAAGGTGTCCTTCCCGCGGACGTTCACCTTGACCTTCTCCGGCCCAATGAGGCGAGGCTCGCCCGAAAGGTCGCTGGGCGCGCGGGCGATCGCCGCCTCCAGCGCGCCCACGGCCTCGACCTTGAACTTCAGCCCCGGCGGGATGTGAAGGGCGGTGGCCCGCCCGGCAAAGACGTTGGCGCGGCTGCCGATGGAGAGGAAGCTCGCCTCGCCCACCGTCGCATTGGCCAAGCCGCCCAGGAGGACGATGCACACCTCCTGCCCCTCGCTGGCACTCCGGTACGTCCCGCCCGCGGCGAGGCGGAGGATACCCAGCTCGAGCAGTTCGATGCCGTCCTTCCCCGGTTTCACCAGGGTCGTGTATCCGTCTTTGGGAAGGTACTGCTTGAACAGGTTCATCGGTAGGATTCCTCCCTCGCGAAAACCGCACGACGCATGGGATAGCGGGGGAAAGCTATCACTGGCCTGATCGGCTGTCAATGTGCGTCTGGCGCCCAGGAGGAAATGCCGAACGATCGGCGTCACCAGGGAGTTTACCCAGGGAGTTTGCTCTTGACATGGAAAGCGGGCAGGTGTTAGAAAAAAGAGGGGAGGAACACCATGCGGACGCCTTGTCCGCAGAGTGAGACAAGAAGGCGGCCGTGGAAAACCAGTCTCTGGCGAAAGCCCTGGCCCTCATCGAGGCCATGGCGTCCAGTCCCCACCCCTTGACCGCCGTCCATTTGAGCCGCGCCCTGAAGATCACCCGCCCGACGATCTACCGGATCCTCAAGACACTAGCGCAGCACGAGTTTGTCACCCGTGAAGACAACGGGCCGTTCTATCGCCTGAGTTTCAAGCTGCTCGACCTCGGGCACCGGGTCCTGGAGCAGACGGACCTGATCGAGGCGACGCGGCCAATCCTCCGGAAGCTCAGCGCAGAGTGCCGCGAGACCGTCCATCTGGCCGTTCCGCAAGAAGGAGGCATGGTGTACCTGGACAAGCTGGAGGGGTCGGGGCCATTCTGCACGAACTCGCGGATCGGCCGGACTGTTCCGATGCACTGCACCTCCCTGGGGAAGGCCGTCCTGGCGTTCCTGCCCCCCCAGAAGGCCCAGGCGGCCCTGATCCGCCGCGGCATGCCCCGCTACACCCCGCGCACGATCGTGGGGATGTCCGCCATGGCTCGCGAACTGGCCCGCATCCGGCGCCAGGGCTATGCCATTGACGATGTGGAGTTCGAGGAAGGCGTGCGGTGCACGGGGGCGCCGATCCTCGACCACCGCGGAATCCCCATCGCGGCAATCAGCGTCAGCGCCCCGGTCTCGCGCATGCCGCTGGCCAAGGCCCACGAGGTGGGGGTGATGCTCCGCGAAGCGGGCGCCAGGGCGTCCCGGGCAATGGGCTGGGGGTCCGGCGCCAGCCGGCAGCCGGTCATCGTCTTGCCCGTGCGAGCAAGCAAGCCACCGAGGCGATCAGGGGGTCTCGGACCGCCGCCGCTCCCGCAGAAGCGGCCCGATACGGCTCCACACCAGGCGAAGGAGGTGATCGGGCGGAGGTGAGGATGGGGACCGGGGATGGGCCGGGCATACCAGCATCGGCTCCATCTCTGGAGGGAATGGCTCAGGACACCGCAGGCCTTTCCGCGGCGTGGACACGGACCGAAGGCCGATGGAGACTGTGGGCGGTCGGGTCCCGTCGCGAGGGAAGGGCTGACTCGAGAAGGAGGACAGGACATGGATGATCGTTCGCGGTTTTCGCGCCGTCAATTTCTCCAGACCGTGGCCGCATCGGGGGCTGTTGCAGCCAGCGGGCTCGCCGGGCGGGAGGTGCCTTTCCTCTCGCCGACCAAGGCCTCGGCCGCCAGCACCGTCCGGTTCCAGTTCAGCGTCCCCGAGCCGCTCCGCATCTCCTTGGTCGAGGGCCTGGTGGATCGCTTCAACAAGTCCCAGTCGGACGTCGAGGTAAAGGTCGAGTTCGTCCCTCAGGCCCAGGCGCGGCAGCAGCTCATCACCGCCATCACCGCTGGCAATCCGCCGGACTGCTGCCAGATGTGGGATAACTGGCTGGGCGAGTTCGACGGCATGGGGGCGCTGGAAGACCTCACATCTCAGATCAAGGGGTGGAAGTTCTACGCCGGCACAGCGCCGACAGCCTGGCAAACCGTCAGCCTGAAGGGCAAGATCGTGTCCTTCCCGCTGGCCCTCACCAATGACGCCATCTTCATCCGGACGGACCGGGTGAAAGAGTACGGCCTCAAGATGCCGACCTTCGACTGGACCACGGATGATTTCCTGACCCTGGCCAAGGGCTTCACCAAGCCGGAGAAGAACCAGTACGGCTTCGGGTTGCGCGGCGGGGGGACGTGGGCGGTTCTCTACGCCACCGAGTTCATGTACGGGAGCGGCGCCCAGGTGCTGAAGGACGGCAAGGTCGTCATCAACTCGCCCGAGGCGGTCTCGGCCTTCGAATGGTACATCAACCTCATCCTGAAGGCGAAGGTTACCCCGCCCAGCGCGCCGACAGACGCCTATCGCCAGATCGTCGAGGGGTTCGGCCGTGGCGTGACCAATATGTACCTCCACAACTCCGGCTCCATCGAGGAGCAGAAGAAGTTCGTGGGCGAGCCCAATTTCGCCACGGTCCCGATCCCGGTCGGCCCGGCGAAGAAGCGCGCCTCGTTCTTCTTTTCCGAGACCCTGACCATGTTCAAGGGCGGCAAGAACAAGGAGGGGGCCTGGAAGTTCCTGACCTGGATGATGGACGACGAGCAGCACTTCAAGTACTGCACGACCCTGGGACTCCTGCCCACGCGGCAGAACCTGGCCGAGAAGCCGCCGTACACCGAGCCCTCCTATGCGGGCTTCGTCAAGTCCATCCCCTTCTCCATCGTGAGCCCGTACCTGGCCTACCCGAGCTGGGGCGGCAAGCTGGATTCGGAAGGGGTCCCCATGTTCCAGCAGGCGTTCGTTGGTCAGATCACGCCGAAGCAGTGTCTGGACAAGTTTGCCGAGATGCTGACCAAGAACATGGCGTAGCGAACGTCTCCGTCTTCTCTGGCCCCGGGGCCTGGCCGTCCGGGCTCCGGGGTCGTCTCCATCAGGCGTGCGGTTTCAGCGGGAGCGTCTCAGGTGAACAAGGAAGCCAGCGTTGCCATGCCCGCGCCGCGGGCGCTCCTCTCTCGCGCAACGCGGGAGACCCTCGCCAATTATACCTATCTCCTGCCGGCGGCCATCTGCCTAGGCGGCACGGTCCTCTTCCCGATCCTCAAAGCCATCCACATGAGCCTGTACCACAACGTCCTCTCCCGCCCGCAGGACTATCGCTTCATCGGTCTCGGCAACTACCTGCGGATGATCCATGACCCGACGTTCTGGCTGACGCTGAAGAACTCCTTCGTCTGGGTCATCTGTTCGGTCAGCATCCAGTTCGTGCTGGGCTTTCTGGGAGCGCTCTTCCTGAACGCCGAGTTCAAAGGGCGGGCGTTTTTGCGGACCCTGAACCTCCTCCCCTGGATCATCCCGGGCGTGGTCGTCGGGCTGGTGTGGGAGTACCTGTACCAGCCGAACTACGGGCCGGTCAATGACATCCTCAGGCGGGTGGGGCTGCTCACCGTGCCCATCGCCTGGCTGAGCCAGCCCGCCTTCGCCATGGCCAGCGTCATCTTCGCCAACATCTGGCGCGGGATCCCGTTCTTCAGCATCATGATCCTGGCGGGCCTGCAGGCCATCCCGGATGAAGTCTACGAAGCCGCCACGGTGGACGGGGCTAGCGTCACCCAGCGGTTCTGGCACGTCACCATGCCCATGCTGCGGCCCATCATCGTGGTTGCCACAGCGACCCGCATCATCTGGACCTTCAACTACGCCGACCTGATCTTCGTCATGACCAGCGGCGGCCCGGCCAACGCGACACAGATCACCTCAAGTTACACGCTCCTCACGGCGTACACGGATCTGGATTTCGGCTACGCCGCGACGCTGTCGGTGATTCTCCTGGTCATCATGCTGGTCTTTACGGCCTTCTACCTGAAATTCACGAAAGGCGTGGAGTCGGTCTCGGGATGAAAAGACAAGGGTCTGGGGACCTCCTCGAGCGCATCCTGGGCGGCCCGGTCCTCTGGGCCGGACTGGCACTCATGACACTCTTCGCCATGGGGCCGTTCCTGTGGGCCCTGTCTGCGTCCCTCAAGACGCGAGTGGAGTTGTACGCCACACCCATCACCTATATTCCCACTCATCCCATCCTCCGGAACTATGTGGAGGCCTGGACGTCGCGCCTCACGCCGTTCAGCGTCTTCTTCGCCAACAGCCTGTGGGTCTCCTCGGTCACCATGGTGGCCACCATCGTGATTTCCACCTCGGCCGGCTACGCCCTGGCGCGCTTCCGGTTCATCGGCAAGAACACCCTGATGCTGGTCTTCCTGGCCACTCAGATGTTCCCCGCGGTCCTGCTCATTCCCCCGCTCCTCTCCCAGTGGTACGCGCTGGGCCTGATCGACACCTACCAGGCGCTGATCTACTCCAACTTCTCCTTCACCGTGCCCTTCACGGTCTGGATGCTGGTCGGCTACTTCGAGAGCATCCCGCACGAGCTGGAGGAGAGCGCCATGATCGACGGCTCCAGCCGGTTCGGCGCGATGCTCAAGATCATTGTGCCCCTGGCGGCGCCGGGAATCGCGGCCACCGCCATCTTTGCCTTCGTCTCCTCCTGGAGCGAGCTGCTCTTCGCGACCACGTTTACCAGTAGCACCAATATGCGAACGCTCTCGGCGGGCCTCCTGTACATGGCCGGCCAGTACGAGGTCCAGTGGGGCCAGCTTTCCGCCGGAGTCATGATCAGCACCGTTCCCGTGGCCATCCTTTTCACCTTTCTCCAGAAGCATCTCATCAAAGGCCTGACCGCCGGGGCGATGAAGGGCTGAGGAAAAGGGGTCGGGTCTAGTCGAACATGACCAGCCCCCGCGCCACTTCGCCGGCGCCGAGCGCCCGGAAGGCGGCGTTGATCTCGCTCAACCCGAACCGGCGGGAGACGAGCTCCTTGAGCTTCAACTTGCCGGCCCGGTACAGTTCGAGGATGCGCGGGAAGTCCATCGCCGGCCGGATGTTCCCGTAGGCGGTGCCCATGATGACCCGAGAGGTCCGCATCATCGCCAGCGGGTCAAGGGTGAGTGTTGCGCCGACAGGCGCCATCCCGACTATGACTGCCACGCCGCCCTTCCTGAGCGACTCGAAGGCCTGCTCGATCGTCTTGGGCTGGCTGATGACCTCGAAGGCGTAATCGGCCCCGAAGCCGCCGGTGAGCGCGCGCACCCAGCTCACCACGTCGTCGCTGCTGGCGTTGATGCAGTGGGTGGCGCCGAACTGCTCCGCGTACTTCAGCTTGCTGTCGAGGATGTCCACGGCGATGATCTTGGCCGCGCCGACCAGGGCGGCGGCCTGGATCACGTTCAACCCCACGCCGCCGCAGCCGATGACGAGGACGGACGAGCCCGGCTGGACCTTGGCCGCGTTCACCACGGCGCCGAAGCCTGTGGCCACGGCGCATCCGACGAGCGCCCCGACCTCGAAGGGAACGTCGTCCGGGAGCGGGATGACGTTGGTGGCCGGCGCGACCGTATACTGGGAGAAGGCGCCCACCGCCAGGAAAGAGTTGATGCCCTGACTGCCCTTCCAGATGCGCGGGAAGCGCTTCAGGAGCGGGGAGTCGGCGGGCGGGGTGCAGAGGTAGGGCTCGCCCTTGAGGCAGTAGAAGCACTCGCCGCAACGGTGGCCGAAGGCGAGGACCACGCGGTCGCCGGGGCGCACCTTGGCCACGCCGTCCCCGACGGCGTCCACGACGCCCGCGACCTCGTGGCCAAGGACCAGCGGCAAGACGCTGCCATACTCGCTGTTCCAGTGGTGGTAGTCGGAGTGGCAGACGCCCGCGGCCTTGATCTGGACCCGGACCTCGCCCGCGACCGGCGGCTTCAAGTCCACCTCTTCGACGATCATCGGGGCACAGCGCTCGTACAGCACGGCGGCCTTCATGATTCCTCCTCCTCGGTTCGCAGCTCAGGACCGGCTGCGCAGTCCCGACGGACTTCGGAAAAAGATGGTCCCAGGCAGAAAAAGGCTTCTCACGTCCCTCCAGTGCCCGGAGGCAGAAGTGCCCGGCAGATGTCGGTGCCCCCGGGGGCGGCTACGGTATCAATATCGGCCATACTCCCGGGCGGTGTCGTACATGGCGCAGATGTTCTCGGGCGAGACGTCGGCCTGGATGTTATGCACGGCGCAAAGGACGTATCCGCCTCCGGGCCCGAGATCGTCGATCCGCCGTTCCACCTCGGCCTTGACATCGTCCGGTGTCCCGAACGGGAGGACCCGCTGGGTGTCGATCGCGCCCCAGAAGCAGATGTCCTTGCCGAACTCCCGCTTGAGCGTCTTGCTGTCCATGCCCTTGGCCGAGACCTGCACGGGGTTGAGGGCATCCACGCCCATCTCGATGAGGTCGGGGATGAGATGCACCACGGATCCGCAGGTATGGTACGCGATCCTGGCCGAGGTGCGGGACCGGATGTAGGAGAAGAGCCGCTTGTGGTGAGGCTTGATCAGCTTCCGGTAGAGGTCCATGGACATCATGGGGCCGTTCTGGAAGGCCATGTCGTCCCCGAAGAAACAGATGTCCACGTTGTTCCCGACCGCATCAAGTTCGTCATTGGCCATCTCGATCCAGAGGTCGGCCAGCTTTTCCATCAGGGCCTCGAAGAATTTGGGATTGGTGATCAAGTCGGTGAACCAGTCCTCGAAGCCGCGCAGGAACTGCGCCTGGTGGACGATCCCTCCCGGCATGCTGAGGACAACCGCGTAATCCGTCCCCTGGCGGAGGCGTGCGGCCGCCTCCGCCAGGGGACGGCAGCGTCCGGGGTCGTGGGGATCGGGCCAGGAGAACTTTTCCAGGTCCGCCACGTCCACGTCGCCCGCAAGGGGGGATTTGGTCAGATCGTAGTACAAGCTCCCCCGCGGCCGGCTGCGTACTACGCCCCATTCATCCTGGTAGGAGCCGTCGGGGAAGATGATGTCCTGCCAGTTGTCGGGGTCGCCCTGGCTGAGGCTCCGGGTGTCGATGTCGAAGCGCGTGAGCATCGCCTCGCTGGGATGGGCGATGTTCAGCCACTTGCTGAAGACGGAACGAGGCTGCTGGCTCCCGAGGTGACCGTTCAGCCCCTCGTAGGCCTCCAGTACCAGCGAGCTGGAGCGACTGCCCCCCAGATCCAGGGGCATCCGGTCCGGCTCCTGATGGTTCAACGCCCGGAGCACCCGCTCGCGATGAGTCATGGTCGCCATGATCTCTCCTGTCCCTTGCTGCCCGGCGAGGCTTTCTGTTCTGCGCTACTGGGGACAGATGCAAGGCAAGAGCACTGTTCCTGACGGGATTCATACGAAGTATAAACGCATGGGCATCCAGGGATCAACCGTGTGTTGCCGATTGGTATTGAGGTAGGAACTGAAGGGTGTGATCATAGGCGACAGTGGGGCAGCCTGGATATGGCTTCCCGGTGCGCACGGGTCCCCCTCCCAGGTGGAGTTGGCGAAGCGCATCGGGTCAAGCCAGTCGCGGGTGGCGAAGATAGAGGCGGCCGACACCTCAGCGTCCTCCGACCTTCTCCTGCGGTCGTTGATTGCCATCGGAGTGACCCGCAGAGACTTGGCGAGGCTCATCGCCTCGCCAACCCCTCGCGCCGCGTCCTATTCCTTCACACCGCCTCGATCGTGGACGGCGGCTTCGGGGTGATGTTGTACGTCACGGAGACGACGCCCTTGACTTGGGTGGCAATCCGCTTGGCCAGCTTATCCAACCGGATGCCTTCCACCTGTCTCTTGATGAACACCTTCGGGTCCAGGCCTTTGACCTTGATCTCTCTGATCCCCATCTTTCCTCCTCAGCCCATTGATGGCTCACGCGTTTCGGTTCGGTACGACGGCGGGAGTCCCTTCGACAAAGAAAAAAGGCCCTCCGGGGTTCAGGCTTCTCCGGAGGGCCGTACGAATGAAGTAAGCTGACGGAAAGGGGACCGCCGGATCGCGAGACCAGACATCGTACTGGCCCCCGTGACCTTCCCCCTCCGTATTCTCGGATGACCGCTGGTCGTGCCAGAGACTATCACTGGCATTGCGGGTGTCAAGGGCGAACAGCGTGAGAAGTGAACAGTGAAAAGCGGCGAGTGGGGGGTGAGAGGAGGGCAGAGGTGCGCGGTAGCCCTGGGGCCTCGGTGGTAAAGCCGCTCGGTTCTGATTTGTTCCACAAGGCAGACAGGGGGGCCGGGGAAGTGGCGTCCCAGGCCTGGATCGTCTATACTGTGGCTTGATTCAGCTCTCGGGATACTCGGACTCATTCTTCACGCGGAGGAGAGCGATGGCAAAAGCAGTTCAGAGACATGTCCAGGAGCAGATCGACCAGATCGTGGCCGCCAGCCGGCCCGAGCGGCTGTCGGGACCGGGGAAGCATCCGATTCCGGGCGATCACGCCGCCCATGTGGTGCAGCTTACCGGCTGGGGCCAGACGACGCTGGCGGCCGACCACCTGCTCTTTCCAGAGCTGAACGGGTTCTTGCCGGGCGTGTTGGCGGGGGTGATCCGGCAGCTCAACATCCAGTTCGCCGGCGCGCGCCTCTTGGCGGAGGACTCCGAGGCCGAGGCTTCCCGCAAGATCCGGCAGCGCCAGTACAGTTACGAGACGCTCCTGGAGACGGCGATCAACTTCCTGGGCCTGGAGAGCCGGTGGCTGAATGGCGTCGAGCGGCTCCAGGCGGTCGGCAGCATCCGAGGCGCCCTGGCCGAGTGGGAGGCGCGCGAGGCGGCCGAGGCGACGGGCTCGGTGGCGGCGGCCGTGGTGCGCCGGTTCCTGGGTCGGATGAAGCTGGTCATGAAGGGGGCCAGCATGGTGGCCAAGACGGCCGTCCGGATCGAGCAGGCCCTGGACTTCGGCAAGCCCGTCCTCCTGGCCTTCCTGGACAAGGCCCGGGCCGAGATCGAGGGGAACATGTATACCCGCATGGTCCGCGAGGGCCGCTGCCGGTTCGGCAACGACTACGCCCTGGGGCTCCGCTGGCTGCGCCATCTGGGCTTCGAGCAGGTGTCCACCAACCCGGTCCTGGCGGCCCTGGCATACCAGGACGATCCGGAGCTGCCCCGGATCCTCCAGGCCGAGGTGAAGTCGCATCCGAAATTCGCAGCCTGGAAGGCCAAGCCCGAGCAGTACGGCGACGAGATCGCCCTGTACGCCACGCTGCTCGCCCTCTGGGACAACCTGCACGTGTACCGGCCCATCTTCTTCAACCTGGCGAATGAGTCGGGCGGCGGGGTGGTCTCGTTCCAGTTGAACCCCAACATCGCCCACCTGGTGCACGAGAGCGTCCGGGACGTCTTCGCCGCCTTCGCCGCGGCGACCGAGGACCTCGGGCTCTATGACGATTATCTGCTAGCCGGCTATGCCGCCACACGGGAGCGGGGCCGGCCCAACATGGTGATCAAGGTCGCGGCCAGCTCCCCGGCGGCCCGGGAGATCGCGCGGACCATCAACACCTTCGGCTTCGGCAGCAACATCACGGTGATCTACACCGCGGGCCAGGAAGTCACCATGATCCTGGAAAAGTTGGCCGGGATGGCCGGCGCCATCAAGAAGGGCATCGTCCCGACCCAGCTGTACATGACCAACATGGGCGGGCGGTTCGAGAGCCACCTCCGGGAAGTGAAGCTGGAGGAACTTTTCGGAGAACTCAAGAAGAAGCTGGGCGAGGCGGAGGCGTTGAAGCGATTGGAGCAGCTCGCCGCCGCCAACGGCACCAAGCCCAAGGTGGATGCGGCCAAGGGGTACGAGGCCAAGGTGGTGGCCGCCACCAGGTTCGGCAGCCAGCGAACCATCGAGGCCAACGTGATTGCAGCCCTATCGGACGTGGCCTCGGCGGAGGAGCTGAAGACGTGGGAAGGTGTCATCGGCAAGTCCGGCACGCTGGTGGCGCGCCGCGTGTGGGGCATCTTCTTCTCGGAGGCGAACCGGGAGAAGTGGGTGGACTACCTCTGCCGGAAGCATCAACTCAGCCGGGAGCAGGCCAAGCTCATCTTCAGCCGCATCTGTTACCTGCCGGCCTCCAAGCGCAAGCCGCAGGACACGTACTGGACGCTCACCGGGAACAACATGGTCCACACCGAGTTCCCGAACCATCAGGAGAACGTGCGGAAGATGGCCGAGGACCCGGGGTTCAACCTCGGGGACTACGTCGAGTCCATCACCGGCCAGTTCCCGCCGGAGGTCGTGGACAAACTGAACACGATCCCCGATTTTCGCAAGGGGTACGAATTGAACCCCGACCTCAACCGGATCCTGCGTGAGGCCGGCATCGCGGGCGACTTCGGAAGCGGCGGCCACAAGCCGGAACGGTGGCCCGACTTCGGCTCCGTCGTCAAGACGCTGGCCGAGTTCAAGGGGGCCTACGACAAGTTCCGGGACGACATCCTGGGGCTGTTCAGGGCGGCGGCAAAGCCGGCGCAGGCCGCGAAGCCTGCGGTGAAAAAGGCCGCGAAAAAGGTGGCGAAGGCGGCCCCCAACAAGGCGGCCAAGGCAAGCGCGAAGGGTCGCCGGGGACGGCGGTAACGCCCTCGCCGGCAGACCAGGGCGAAAGGAGGGATGAGCATGGCGTGCGGGATGAAGAAGGCGGCGAAGAGCGGCAAGTCCTCCTGCGGGTCGAGCAAGGCGAAGGCTGTGAAGAAGAAGTAGGATCCGTCAACCGAAGGGATCAAGGCCAGAGCCCCCTCGGCATGGGGCCGAGGGGGCTTCGTGTCGCAGGAGTGGTTGCACGTGATTTCCACCGGTGACGTTCAAGAGAGCAAACGCCATGAGGCAGCAGACGGGTGAGGCATCCATGAAGGGGAAACCGCAGCTTCAGAAGTTCGTGCGGCGGGCCCGTGAGCTTGGGGCAGTCGGCGCCAAGGTCATACCTGCCGAGACCGTCGTGACTGCTCCTTGGGTGCGAATGAAATGTCAGTTCGGCTGCGGGGGGTTCAATAGCAGCCTCTGTTGCCCGCCGCACAGCCCAAAGCCGGAGGAGACGCGGGAGGTGATCGCGTGTTACAGGCGAGCCCTCCTCATCCATTGCAAGAGCGATGTGCGACCGACCAAGATTGTTCTTAAACTCGAGCGCGAGATATTCCTGGATGGCTTCTACAAGGCGTTTGGCCTGGGGGCAGGGCCCTGCCGGTTATGCAGGACGTGCAATTTGAAGGAGTGCACTCGACCAGACGACGCACGTCCTTCGATGGAAGCGTGCGGCATTGACGTTTTTGCCACAGCCCGTGCGAATGGCTTTCCGATCGAGGTGGTCAGAGACTATTCTTGTGACGAGAATCGATACGGAGTTGTTCTGATCGAGTAGCCCTTTCGATCCACTGTCGCATGGGTCGCAGGGGGCGGCATTTAGCGCGGAGAGCCGCGAGTCGAAGAGAACCTGCGCAAGTTGTGGATAAATCAAGTCCGAAATGTTGAAACCCCCTCGGGAATCCCCCGAGGGGCTTCGTGTTTATGGCGGATCTGACTTGGCGCCCGGAGCGCTGCACCCTCGACTCGTCCTCGGCCGCCCCTCGCGCATTGCAGTCTCCCAGCCCGGACCGGTACCGGTTTCCCCTTGACACCGCACCGATGGACGAATCGCTGGGAACGGGATTTACCCCTCCCACTTCAAGGCCGAGAGACTCGCCCCTTCCTGGCGTGGCCGGACCCTGAGGTGTGGGCAAAGGGCGGTTGAACATCACCTGTGAGTCGGGACTTGACCTGGCCGACCGGTTCTGCATAATAGGAAGGCCGCGTGATGCTCCCTTTCTTTAAGCAATTGATTCCTCGCCACACAAGGAGGTGCTGCTCCCATGCGGCCCCGCCGCGGCCCGGAAGCGTTTCATATTCAGCCGCAGGTCGTCCCGCGTCCTTCATTGGTCGCGGTCGAGCGGGCCGCCAACCGGGAGGCAGCGGAGAATTCCAGGTGGCTGCTCAAGTTCTGCTTGGCCTACGGCTTCATCATGCTTGTCTTCCTGAATTATGCGGCGGTGCTCCCCCTCGTTCAGAAGGAGTGGGGCCTCACGAATAGTGGCGCCGGCATGATCTTCTCGGCCTACCAGTTGGGCTACATTCTCTCCGCCACCCTCCTCACGTACCTCACTGATCGCATCCGGGCTCGCACTATTTTCTTGCTCTCCGCCTCCTGGTCGGTGGTAGCGAATGTTTTCTTCGCCTTGTTTGCTGTTGACCAGACATCCGCCGTCATCTATCGTGCTTTGGCCGGCCTCGGGATGGGCGGGACGTATATGCCCGGCTTGAAGCTGGTCGCCGACAGGTTCCCCAGCATCCAGCGAGGGCGAGCCGTAGGATATTTCACCAGTGCTTTCGTCTTCGGCGCGGCGGCATCCACCTTGCTGAGCGGGATCATCGGATCCATGGCGGGCTGGCGGTTTGCGATCGTCACGACCGCCGCGGGCACCCTGGTGGGGACCCTCCTCTGCCTCATCCTGTTGCAAGACGATCGGGGCGTGGCGGCGGGAGATGCAGCGAGGCGACTTCGCCTGGAAGTCCTCCGAGACAAGCCGGCGCTCCTCATGATCCTGGCGTATGGCGCCCATATGTGGGAACAGTACGGGATGCGCGCATGGATGGCGGCCTACCTTACGGCCAGTTTCATGCGTGCAGGATATGAGAAGACAGAAGCTTCAGGGTTCGGCGCCGGTCTTACGGCCGTAATCGTGGCTGCCGGCGGGTTCTCCACATGCATTGCAGGCATTCTGTCGGATCGGATGGGTCGGACCCGCACGGCCTCCACGATCATGCTGATCAGTGCCGCCTCTTCCTTGGGGTTTGGTTGGATGCTGGGCCTTCCTCCGATGTTGCTCGTGCTGGCAGGCGTCGTTTACAGCTTCTTCGTTGTGGCGGAGACCCCGGTCCTGTCCACGGGATTGACGGAGTTGGCACCTCCCCATGCCGTGGGCGCAGCCATGGGGTTCCAAACTCTCATCGGCTTTATAGCGGCCACAGTCTCACCCACCGTCTTCGGATGGGTACTCGACTGGACCAACCCGACTCAGGGCAACATGCCCTCCCAGTGGGGCTGGGCATTCGGGATTCTGGGACTCGGTGCCCTGGTGGGCCCTATGGCGTTGAGCGTCGTCCGGCGGTTGCCAGGCAGCGAGAAAATGGCGGCCGGGAAGTGCTGAGAAGACTCACGGCGGGAACGGGCTGACAACAGCGGGAGGCGAGAAAATGCGTCGCATGCTCATAGGGATGCTGCTGCTGGCCCTGGCCGGGTTCTGCCTAGCTTTCCGCAACCGGGACACCGACAGGGTCTATCAGGTCGGGATCATGATTACCGACGACACTTACCTGACCCCGGTCGAAGGCTTTAGGCAGGCGATGAAAGAGCTGGGCTACGTCGAGGGGCAGCACATCGTCTACCGCATCCGGAACGCCAAGCTGGACCGGGAAGCTCTGCGTCGTTTTGCGGAGGAGTTCGTCACGCAGAAGGTGGATCTGATTTTCACCGCCACGTACGTGGGGGCTTCCCTGGCTAAAGAAGCCACGGCAACCACCGGTATCCCGGTCGTCTTCGGCCCAGCCGGCGACCCGGTTGAGACGGGACTCGTTCAAAGCATCACCGCCTCGGGTAACAACTTGACCGGGGTGAGCACCCTCAGCCTGGAGCTCACCGCAAAACGTCTCGAAGATGCTGACCAGACTCATTCCCAAAGCCCGCCGCGTGGCCATAGTGTTCAACCCAGAGGATCGGTTCTCCCAAGAAGTGGTGAAGGAGACTTATCGATCGGCCGAAAGGCTGAACCTCGCCCTCGTGGAGTGTCACGGCCGTAACGCAGCCGAGATCCAGCAGAGTCTCGAGAAGCTTCCCAGAGAGCGGGCGGACGCCGTCTTCGCCATACCCGACGTGCTGGTCAACAACCAGGTGGCAACGCTCTCGGCCATCGCCCGCAACCGCAAGCTGCCCTATATCGTCCACATCAGAAGCCTGGTGGAGCGCGGTGCCCTCGCCAGCTACGGGATCAACACCTTTCAAATCGGTCGCCAGGCCGCCCGCCTGGCGGACAAGGTCCTGAACGGCACCCGCCCTGCCGAGATCCCGATCGAGACCCCCCGAAAGCTAGAGCTGGTGATCAATCTCCGGGTGGCCAAGAAGATCGGCGTTGCCATTCCCAATCAGCTCCTCCGAGAGGCCGATGTCATCCTCCGCTAGTCCAGACCCCGTGGCGGGACGCGGTGAGCCCGGCGTAAGGATCTGGGAGACGCTGGCCCGACCTTGGTGGCAGCGGATCACCTTTCGCTTGATCCTCCTGGTGCTGGCGGTCTCCATCTTCCCGCCGCTGACCCTCGGGGTTCTGGCCATGCGCTCGGCCCGGGTCGCTCAGGAAAGCGAGGTCCGCGAGCGAAGTGCCGCTGTCGCCAGTTGGGGCGTTGACAAGGTTCAGTCCTACGTGGCCGACATCGAGGAGGATCTGCGCCTCATCGTCGAACTGGGCGACCTCCAGACTATGAATCCGGTGGCCGCCAAACCACTCCTGTCGTTTTTCCTGAGCTTCTCCGAGGACGTGAAGGAGATAAGTCTCTTGGACGCGAGTGGCCGGGAGCGGCTCAAGATGTCAGGGAGCACATTGGTGGTCCCCGCTGACCTGGGCAGCCAAGCGGGGACCGCCAAAGTCCAGGTCCCCCTCTCGGGCGAGACTTACATCGGGCAGGTCCGAACCTCGGAGTTCTCCGAACCCTTCTTGACCCTGGCGGTGCCGATCCGCAAGCTGGCCGAAGACCGGATCGTGGGGGTGTTGGCCGTCGAGGTCAACCTCAAGAGGCTCTGGGACGAGGTGCTCTCGTTCAAGGTGGGACAGAGCGGATATGTGTACCTCGTGAATGGGAAGGGCCAGCTGCTTGCCCATCCGGATTTCAGCCTTGTGCTGGCCCGGCGCGATCTCTCAGGGGCTGGTGCCGTGCAGCGCTTCCTGAAGGGAGAGGATGAGCCCGCGCCCGGGACGAGCCTCGAGTATCCGAATTACCAGGGGGTCCAGGTCATCGGGCTGCACGCGCGGAGCCCCAAGCTGGGTTGGGGGGTCATTGTCGAGCAGCCCACCGCCGAGGCCTTCGCCGCTGTGAACCGGATGAAGATCGAGACCACGATCATACTGATCAATACGGTGGCGGTCACGCTGATCCTGGCCATCATCGCGGCCCGGACACTCACCCATCCGCTGGCCGAACTGGCCCAGGGAGCCAGGCTCCTAGGCGCAGGTGACTTCGACCACCGGTTCCCGGTCCGGTCGCGCGACGAGATCGCCGAGGTTGCCGAGCGGTTCAACGCCATGGCCGATCAGCTCCAGGAGGCGTTTCAGCGGCTACGGACACTGCTCGAGACCAGCACTATGACCTCCTCTTCCCTGGAATTGGAGAAGGTGCTCACAACCGCCCTCGGGCAGATGGATCACCTCGCCGGCCGGGCCCAGTCCGGGATCATCTTGGTAGAGGGGTCGCTCGCGACCCATCCGCCCGCGAGCGTCACGGTCCGAACGCTGGGGATGTCTGAAGGCGCGCGTCCGCTCGACCTGAATCCCCACGACTTCCCAAACCTCTGGCAACTGCTTTCAACGAGAAAGACCTTCGGGGTGGACGATATCGCCACCCTGGCGGGGTCGGGGGAGCAAGCCCTGTGGACGCCACAGGGCCTCGGAGCAGTCGTTCTCCTTCCTCTGCTCTCGAAGGGAGAGATCCTCGGCGCCCTCTGGATGGGCCGGACCTCCCCCGGACCCTTCAGCGCCGACGAGGTGGCGCTTGGCCAAACCATGGCGAACCACGTGGCCATCGCCATCGAGAACGCTCGGCTGCACGAGGCCGCGCAGCGACGGAGCGCTGAGCTGGAGGCCTTACTGCGGGCGAGCCGGTCGCTCATGTCCGGCCTGGACCTCCAGGGAATCCTCGATCGGATCCTCGCCGAAGCTGCCGAGATGGCGGGGAGCCCGCACGTGCGGGTCACACTCGTGGACCGAGAGGCGCGCGTGCTGCGCGTGGCGCGGATCAAGGGAGAGCTCGTGTCGGCCGGGTATGAGTATCCCCTGGAGGGTAGTCTGTCGGGCCTCGTGGTCACGAGCGGGGAGCCGGTATTCAGCCCGGACGTGCAGACGGACCCACGAAGTCACTTCGGACCACGCTACCAGGATCTGGGCATCGTCACGTATCTCGGCCTCCCCATCAAGAGCCGGGGGGAGGTCGTGGGCGTCCTGACCTTCAATACCACGGACCCCCGCGAGTACACTCGCGAGACGTTGGCCTACCTCACATCGTTCGCCGACCAGGCGGCCATCGCCATCGAGAACGCCCGGCTGTATGAGGCCACAAGGCGAGCAGCCCAGGAGGCCCAAAGCCTGTACGAAGTGGGCCATAGTCTCACCACATCGCTAGATCCTCGCGAGGTCCTGCACCTGATCTCGGTGAAGACAACGGAACTGTTGGGAACGCCGCACGCCCAGGTGATTCTCTGGGACGATGGCACCCGGTCGTTGCGATTCGGCGCGGCCTACGGGACAGAGGCGGAGAAGGTCAAGGTGCAGGTGTTCCGTCTGGGCGAGGGGGTCAACGGGGTCGTGGCTGAGACTCGGAAACCGCTCCTCGTCAACGACTATCAGCGATTCCCCAAGCGACGTCCCGACATGACAGACTTGGTTGCGGTGATCGGCGTTCCGCTGCTCTACCGTGGCCGGTTGCTGGGCGTCCTCACGTCCCACGCGACACAAGCGGGAACGATCTTCACCGAGGACCATCTGGCGCTCCTGACCAGCTTCGCCAACCAGGCGGCCGTCGCCATCGAGAACGCTCGGCTGTACGACGCACTCCGGCGGACTTCGGAAGAACTGGAGTTCCGCGTGGAAGCGCGAACGCGCGAGTTGCGCGAGGCACACGAAGAGCTCGTGCGGAGGGAGCGCTTGGCGCTCGTCGGCCAGCTGGCTGGGGGCGTGGGCCACGAACTGCGCAATCCCCTCGGCGCCATTGGGAACGCCGTCTATTACCTACGGATGCGGCTGGGTGGTGGTGATGACATGAAGGTCCAAAAGCACCTCGCGATCCTGGAAACCGAGGTGCGCCGGGCCAACAAAATCGTCACCGACCTGTTGGATTTCTCCCGGGTGAAACAGCCAAGGCGCGCGCCGGCGCAGCTCAACGCCATCATCCGGGATATCCTGGCACGCCAGCCGCGGCCCTCTTCCGTGAAGCTGGAACTGGATCTGATCGAGTCACTGCCACCCATCCTGGTGGATCTGGACCAAGTGGGGCAGGTGTTTCTGAACTTGGTCATCAACGCGATCGAGGCGATGCCCGACGGGGGCAGCCTGACCATCCGCACCCGGTCCACGTCGGATGCGGTCGTGGCCAGCGTGTCGGACACGGGCATCGGGATTCCCCCCGAAAATCTGGAGAAGATCTTCCAGCCGCTCTTCACCACCAAGACCAAGGGGATCGGGCTGGGCCTCGCGGTGTCGCGCCAGCTGATAGACGCGAACGGGGGCGCCCTCAGCGTGGAGAGCCAGATCGGCAAAGGCTCTACTTTCACTGCGATCTTCCCGATTGAGGAGAGCGAGTCAGTTAACCATGGCTGATCCCTTGGGCATTCTCATCGTCGACGACGATTCCGGAATGGCCGACACGATGGGGGACATCCTCGAGGCCAAGGGGTACCGGGTGAAGATCGCCTCGGACGGTCCCAAGGCCCTGGCCTGTTTACAGGCCGAGCCCTTCGACGTCGTCTTCCTCGACATCAAAATGCCGGAGATGAACGGCGTCGAGGTACTGCAACGTATGAAGCACATGTGCCCTGGGACACTGGCCGTGATGATGACCGCGTACGCCCTGCCCGATCTCATCGCCCAGGCGAAGCACGAGGGAGCGCTGACTGTCTTGACCAAACCCCTTCCCCTGGACCGGGTGCTCAAGTTCCTGGACGAGCTGGCGCCAGCCAGGCCCGTTCTGATCGTGGAGGATGACGCCACCTTCCGAAGCAGCCTTCAGGACATCATAGAGGCCCACGGATACTCGGTGGTATCTGCCGTGGACGCCTCGAGCGCGGTGGAGGTCGTGCGGCGGTCTCGGCCCGATGTCGTGCTGCTCGATCTGAAGCTGCCCGTCGTCGACGGCTACGAGGTGCTGCGCGAGATCCGGTTGCTCGACCCGACCACCAGGATCCTCCTTATGACCGGGTATGGGCAGGAGTTGCAGGCGCTGGTAGAAAAGAGCCTGCAAGCGGGCGCTCTGCTCTGCCTGTACAAACCGTTCGACCCGGCCGATCTCCTGCGACACGTCTCAACCCTCAGGTCCCAGCGCGCCGCAGGCCAATTACTCGGACCATACGCCGATGCCGACAGAGACCATCCTGGTAGTTGACGACGACCAGGCCAGTTGCGAGACCCTGGGAGACATCCTGGAGCTCCGGGGATATACGGTGCTTACCGCCCCAACGGGGGAGGCAGCCGAGGGCCTCGTCCGTTCGACACCTGTGAACGCCGTCCTCTTGGACCTCCGACTTCCCGATCGAAGCGGCGTGGAGGTCCTTCGCTTCGTCAAGGAGTTTGCGCCGGAGACCGAGGTCCTCATGGTGTCCGGGTACGCCAGCTTGGCGTCCGCCATCGAGGCGATGCGGTACGGCGCCTTCGGCTACGTTCAGAAGCCTGTGAATGTCGAGGAGGTTCTCTCAGGCCTCAAGCGTGCGCTGGAACGACAGCGCATGGCGCGCGAGCTTCAGCAGGCGAACGCAGAAGAACCTGGAACGGGTCCAGGAGCTTGAGCTGTTGCTGGAAACTGCACGGGTCGTCTCGTCCAGGTTGGAATTGACCGAGGTACTCCAGGTCCTGGCGGAGCAAATGGTCGATCGGCTTCAGGTCACCCTGTGTCACATCTCAGTCCTGGAGGAGGACCGGGCGCATCTGATCGTCCGTGCCACTTTCCCTGTCAGGCAGATCCCGTGGGAACTGGACATCGGCTACCGGATCAACCTGGAACGTGCCCCGACGTACCGGCGCGTGGTCGAGAACCGCGACGTCCTCCTCCTCCGGCCCGACGATCCTGCCTGGCCCCTCGAGACCGAGGTTGACCTCATCTCAGCAAAAGAGGCGGGTTCGGCCCTGCTCGTCCCCATGATGGTCAAGGAGCGGATCGTGGGTGTGGTGACCCTCCTCGAGGTTCGCCAGTGGAAGCGGAGCCCGTTCAGCCAGGAGAAAGCGAACCTCTGCAAGGCGATGGCGAGCGGAGCGGCCATTGCGATCGAGAATGCCCTCCTGTTCGAAGATCGCGAGAGGGCTCACCTGGCTACACTGGCTTCGCTGGTGTCTGCGCTGGATGCTCGGGAGCGAGAAACGCGGGCCCACTCTGTGCGGGTGCAAGAATACACCCTGACATTAGCCAAGGCGATGGGGATCCCCGAGGGCGAGCTAAAGGCGATGGCGGCCGGAGCTCTCCTGCATGATATCGGGAAGATCGGAATCCGGGATTCCATTCTCCTCAAATCCAGCGCACTGACGGATGACGAGTGGAACGAGATGCGGAAGCATCCCGTGATCGGCTCCGACATCCTCAGATGGCTTACCCATCTGGAGGGGGCCAGGGAGATCGTGGTCGCCCATCAGGAGCACTGGGACGGGTCCGGCTACCCTGCGGGATTGGCTGGCACGGTGATCCCTCTTGGGGCGCGCATCTTCGCCGTGGCAGACGCCCTGGATGCCATGACCTCGGATCGTCCCTACCGGAGTAAGACGAGCTTCCGCAGGGCGCAGGATGAGATATGCCGGTGTGCGGGCACGCAATTCGACCCGGAGATCGTGAAGACCTTTCGCGGCCTTCCCATCGAGGTATGGGAGGGAATTCAGCGTCGGGTTGAGAGCTCCTGACTTGGAGACTGCGCTCGGACGCGGGGTATTTCGAGAGCTATCGTCGATTAATCAGTATGGCAGCCATCGTCGCAGTGAGATGAGTAACGCGACGATGATCACCCTCGGGCTTTTCCGGGGCCTTGTGCTGTCAGACGTCCACGCTCCGCGATTCCCTAAGGCGGATTCCAGAAGCGAAGCCATCCGCGACCCCGCCTGTCTTCTCGCCGCCGATCTTCCCGGCGACTGTCTCGCCGATCTGATTCAACAGGGGCAACCCCTTCTGGCGACCGCCGGCGATCCAAGGCTGAGCGTTGATCCCCTTTGCGGCGTTCTGTCCAGGGCTCCCCGGCGAGCAGCCTTAGCAGTCCAGTCGTGAACCAGTGCATCATCGGGGGACCTCCTTGCGGGCTGCGGAAGCCAGCCCTTCGGCCCCTTCAGGAAGCCGGGGCTTTCGTAGAGAGCGGGCAGATAGGTCGTGCGGCCTCCGAATTATCGGGGTGTTGCACGCAACCCTGAGCTTGTCGTGAGTTCCCCAACACGGGACGCCTCCCTGGGATTTAGCCGGAGCCGAATTCTACCCCAGATGCGCTCCCGTGTGGGAGAGAAAAATGTCCCCACTGTGTTCCCGGGGGCGGACCGCAGCCCGGCCCCCGGACCGGTTTCCCCTTGACACCGCGAGATGCCCTGCGCCATTCTGGGACGGGCCACGTCTCACTGCGGCCCACAGGAGGAAATCTCTCGTCGCGACCCGTCCACTGACTCATCATCCAAAGGGGGAAATGAAATGATGCTTCCGAAGTATAGCATGGGGATCGGCGACCGGTTCGCACGGCAGGGCGTCGCGCAGCTCACGGCGCTGGTACAGGCCAAGGCGCTGGGCGCGGAGGTCACGCCGGTCTGGAACAAGTCGAACCGGGAGCATCTGATCGTCCATACGCATCCCGACAGCGTGCGCGCCGAGGCCGACGCCGCGGTGAAGGCCCTGGGATGGAAGGGGCCGTATTGCGTGGATGCCGACCACATCGGCCTCAAGACCGTGGATGCGTTCATCGCCGGGAGCGATTTCTTTACGCTTGACGTGGCCGATTTCACCGGGCAGGCGGCCCCGGAAGCGGACATCCAGGACTTCGTGGCCCGGCACCGCCGGCATGCGACGACGATGAAGATTCCGGGGATCGACAGGGCGCTTCACATCTCCGAGCGGGACACCGCCGATATCGCGAAGAAGTACCTGCTGGCGGTCCGGGAGGCCGGCGCGATCTACCGCCACGTCGAGGCCGCCAAGGGCCGTGATCGGTTCGTCACCGAGGTGTCCATCGACGAGACGGACAAGCCCCAGACGCCCATGGAGCTGCTCTTCATCCTTGCCGCCATCGCGGACCAGGGGATCCCGGCGCAGACGATCGCCCCCAAGTTCACCGGCCGGTTCAACAAGGGCGTGGATTACGTCGGCGACGTCGCCCAGTTCGACAAGGAATTCAACGAGGACCTCGCCGTCATCGCCTTCGCGATCAAGGAATTCGGTTTGCCGGCCAACCTCAAGCTCAGCGTGCATTCCGGGAGCGACAAGTTCTCGATCTATGGTCCCATGGCCCACGCCATCCGGAAGTACGACACCGGGCTCCACCTCAAGACGGCCGGCACGACCTGGCTGGAAGAAGTTGCCGGGCTGGCGATGGCCGGCGGGGACGGGCTGAAGCTGGCGCAGGAGATCTATGAAAAAGCGTACGCTCGGATCGAGGACCTGTGCAAGCCGTATGCGGCCGTCATTGATATTGATCGGGCCAAGCTCCCGGATCCGAAGACGATCCGCGGTTGGTCCTCATCGGCGTTCGTGGCGGCGCTGCGCCACGACCAGAAGAATCCGGCTTACAACCGGCACTTCCGCCAGTTGATCCACGTGGGGTTCAAGGTGGCGGCGGAGATGGGCCCCGTGTACTACCAGGCGTTAGAAGTGAACGCCGGTGTGATCGGCCGGTTGGTCACGGAGAACCTGCTGGAGAAGCACATCAAGCCGGTGTTCATCACAGACAGCCGTTAGCCGTCAGCGATCGGCCTTCAGCCTGAAACCGAACAGCGGCCCGGGTAGGGCCGCTCTTCGTGTTCCGTATGCTCGCTGATGGCTGTCTTACGGCAGCAGGCGCGGTTCCTTCGCGCGCTCCGCCACCATGACCGCCTGGGCCCCGCGCACGTCGGCTCGATCGTGGACCAGGGCGGCCACGGCCGCGGCCATGGCGCGCGGGTCGTCGGGTCCGGGGAAGATCACGTTGCGGCCGATCAGGGCGCCCCGGATGTTGGGCCCCGCCTGCAGGGCGGCCCGGAGATCCTTCAGGACCGGCAGGGGATTCCCGGTCACCTCGCCTCCCAGGATCAGGATGGGCAGGGTCGTCGCGCCCGCCACCTTCTCCAGCCCCTTGCACGAGGGGATCTTGAGCCAGGTGTTCAGCGACGAGGGCCCCATCGCCGAGGCGACGCTCACCATGCCGGCCAGATCCTGGGCCGTTCGTTGAACGACGTATGTCCCCCGCACCCGCTTCACGGGAAGCGGTTCCAGGAAGGCGGTGAGGTCGGCGCGAACGCACTGGCTCACGGCATCGGCGCACGCCAGGATGGTCCGGCCCGAGGCGGGATCGGCCGGATCCAGGCGGAACATGAACTTGGCCCCGTCCATGCGCAGGGCCTGCATCCGCTCCGTGGTGAAGGCGGTGAAGGTGTCCTCCATCTCGAAGGCCGTCCCCTTGAGCCCCCCCCGGTTCATGCACCCCACCAGCAGGCGATCATCCAACAGGCTGGCTCCTCCCCGTTCCTTGATCAGCCGGGTCAGGATGAGCAGGTCCTCGATGAGATCTGGCGTGCCCATGATCCCGTCGATCCCCGGACAGGTGAGGACCCGCAGGATGCGGGCGAGGTAGGCGTGTCGGTCCGCCATTCCCAGGGGATCGTCCTTCACGTTGAGGACGTTCCTGCCCGGGTGATCGGCGGCCAGGATGACCAGGTTCCCATCGGGCGCCGGGATGGAGCGGCGTTTGCGGCGTTCCGCTTCCTCCTGGATGATGGCGGGCCGCTCGATTCGCACGTCAGTGATGGCGGCGAAGAGGTCGGATGGCAAGAAGGCGACCGGGTCGAAGAGTTTGGGGACCAGCGTGCGGGCAGGCATGTGCCGACTCCCTTCCGTCCAGCGGGGTCAGGGGGCGTGCAGCCGCGGAAACAGGGGCTGGAGTGCGCCATAGACATCCTCGTACAGGGCCCACCGCTCCTGGTAGAACCGCGCCGCTTCCGGATCCGGCGCGACTGTCTCCTGGATCGGATTCCATTGTCGCGCAGTCGCATCCAGATCGTCAATCAGATCCACAGAGCGCGCCGCCAATAGGGCGGCGCCCATCGAGGCGGTCTCGGTGTAGCGGGGCCTCAGTACCGGGAGCGCCAGGATGTCCGCCTTGATTCTGATCCAGAGATCCGACCGCGCACCGCCGCCCATGGCCACCACCTCGCCGGGTTCGATGCCTATGGCGCGCAGACCTTCGAGACAGGACCGGGTCTCGTATCCCACACCCTCCATCATGGCCCGGGCGATGTCACCTCGGGTGTGTCCCAGGCTGAGACCCAGGACGGCGCCCCGGGCGTCGGCATCCCAGCGCACGGATCGAGCACCCATGAAGCAGGGGAATACCAGGAGATTGCGGCCCCCCCGAGGGCTCTTCGCCGCCTCCTGCTCCAGGGTGGTCATCTCCTCAGGGGAAAGGTCGAGGAGTTCCCGGAACCAGCGCATCAGGGATCCGGACGTCGTGATCCCCAGTTCGAGTAGCCAGCGCCCGGGGGTTGCATGCACGGAGCAGGGCACCCGCCCGAGATCGTCGGGCAGTTGGTCGACGGCCATGCAGATATTGCTGGCCGTCCCGACCGAATCGATCATCCGCCGGCCGGAGAGTCCAATGCCTACGGCCTCGCAGGGCCGATCGCCGGCGCCGAGCGAGACCGGAATGCCCGCAGGCAGGCCGAGGGCCGGGGCGGCCGGCGCCGAGAGGCGGTGAGGCGCATCGGTGGACCGGAAGATTGGCGGGAACTGCTCCTGGCGAACACCGATGCGGCGGAAGATGTCGGGCCACCAGGCATGCCGGCGCAGATCCAGCATCATGGTCCGTGATGCCAGCGTGTAGTCGGTGACCAGCTCGCCGGTCAGCCGGTAGTACACGTAATCCCGGGGCTGGAGGAATGTGGCCGCCCCATCGATCAGGTCCGGCTGGTGCTCGCGGATCCAGAGCAGCTTGCAGGCGGTGTAGTTCGGATCGGGCGAGAGACCGGTATGGTGGTGGAGGAACGATGAGCCAAACTCATGGGCCAGGCGGGCGGCCTGATCCTGGCAGCGGCGGTCCATCCAGATGATGCATCGGGCAAGCGGCTTCCCGTCCCGGCCGATGGGCACGACGCCCTCCCGCTGGGACGACAGGCCCAGGACGGCGATCCGACGGGGATCGTGGCCGACGAGACAGCGGCCGGCGGCCGCCACGCTGGCCCGCCACCAGTCCTCGGGGTCCTGCTCGGCCCAGTCGGGCTGCGGGTGGTGGATCGGATATGCCTCCTCAGATGAGGCCAGCAACGTCCCGCGCGCGTCCCACAGGCAGACCTTGCAGGCGCTCGTGCCGATGTCGAAGGTGAGGATGGTGTCCACCATTTCGAGCCACGAGCCACGAGCCACGAGCCACGAGAAAGGAGCCCGCGACCGACGGCCCTTCGCGGCTCTCAGCTCTCGGCCCGCAGCTCGTCGTTACGGCTTCACCAGGATCTTGAGCCCCTTGCTCTGGCCCAGGGCGTGGATGGCCGCCTTTGTCTCCTCCAGGGGGAACTCCAGGCCCAGGAGGGGCTTGAGGGTGAGGTACGGCAGCCAGCGCACCGCCCGGTGGAAGGTGTACGGGCGCATATAGGCGGACAGGATCTTCAGCTCTTTCTCGAAGAGCCGGAAGGGCCTGACCTTGGCGATTCCCTCCGGGTCGGCCACGCCCATGACGAACACCGTCCCGCCCTTCTGCACCAGCTCGATCCCCTCCTCCAACAGGGCGGCCTTGCCTACGCACTCAAAGACGTACTCTGGCCCGAGGCCGTTCGTCTCCTTCTTCAGGAAGGCCGCCAGGTCCTGCGTCCTGGGGTCCACCGGGATCCCGCCTACCGCCTCCACGATCTTCCGTCGGTGCTCGACCGGCTCGGAGACGATGACCTTGCAGATCCCGCTGTGGAGGAGAAGCTGCGTCAGAATGCAGCCGATGGCGCCGCCCCCCTGCACCAGGGCGATGTCGCCGGAGCGGATCTTCACGATGTCCAGGATGCGGAGGACGCACGCCACCGGCTCGGCCAGCGCGGCGACTTCCCAGGATAATCCGTCGGGAAGCTTATGGCACATCCGCTCTGCGACGCAGGTGTACTCGGCGTAGCCTCCGGGATGCGCGTACCGGCTGTTGCACAGGTGCTCCCGGCCGTCGCGGCAGAAGTAGCAGCGGTCGCAGGGCAGGCCCTGCTCCACGGCCACCCGGTCGCCGACCTTCATCCTCGTCACGCTGCTGCCGACTGCGGCGACGGTCCCGACATACTCGTGACCGAGGATGCGCGGGGGGGTGAAGATCGGGAACTTGCCCTCCAGGATGTGGACGTCGGTGCCGCACACTCCGCAGGCCACCACCTTGACCTGGACGTCGGAGGGATCCTTGGGGGTGGGCACGGGCCAGTCTTCAATGTCCATCTGTTGGATCCCCTTCCAGACCGCTGTCTTCATCGTCGTGCCTCCTTTCCGGGCGCGCCTGCAAAGATGCCTTCGCCGCGCGTCCGGATCAAATCGAACACCTTTTCCACGCGGGGGATGTCGGTGCGACCACCGAGGCAAGTGCAGTTGAGCGCCGGGACCGCATTCGCGAAAAGGAGTATATGCCTCGCCCGTCAGCCCTGCAAGAATCCATGGGGCAATGCACCATAAAGCAGATCACCTCAATTCAACTGCAGCCCGCCACACACGTTGTACGTCTGACCGGTGATGTAGCTGGCCTCGTCCGAGGCCAGGAAGGCGTACAGGTTGGCCACGTCCTCCGGGGTCTCGATTCGGCCCAGGGGAATCGCGGCGACGCGGGTGCGCTTCATAGTGCCGGTGGGCTGGCCCTCCAGGGCGGACCACTCCCGGTCGATGCTCGCCCACATGTCAGTATCCACGATGCCCGGGGCCACGGCATTGACCCGAATGCCGTGCTTGGCCAGCGCCAAGGCCGTGCTCTGGGTCATGCCGACCACGGCGAACTTCGACGCGCAGTAATCAACCAGCATGGGCTTGCCGGAGCGTCCCGAGATGGAGGCCGCATTCAGGATGACGCCACGCTTCCGCTTCACCATCTCGCGGGCGACGGCCTGCAGGCAGAAGAAAGCGGCCTTGGCGTTGACCGACATCGTGCGGTCCCACTCTTCCTCGGTCAGTTGCAGCGGATCCCGGACCAGGGTGATCCCAGCGTTGTTGACCAGGATGTCGATCTTCCCGAACTCGCGCAGGGCCGTGTCCGTCATCCGCCGGATGTCGGCCATGCGCGTGACATCCATCTGCATGGGCACGCCCTTCCTGCCGAGGGCCTGAATCTCCCTGGCCGTCTGTTGGCTGGTCTCTTGGTCCAGATCGGGCACCAGGATGTCCGCCCCCTCGCGGGCAAAGCGGAGGGCGGTCGCCTTGCCGATCCCGCGTCCGGCGCCCGTGACGATGGCACTCTTCCCAACGAGTCGCATGGATTCCTCCTGAGAAGAGCGGCCAGCAGCCTTCAGCCGCAGCGGTCGGCCATTTCTCGTTTCCCGGGCCGCCGGCTGACGGCTGACAGTGAGTGGCCGCCCTTATCCCTTGAGGGCCCCGAAGGTCAGACCCCGGACGATGTGCTTCTGGATGAAGAGGGACAGGATCAGCACGGGCAGCGTGATGATGGTGGCCGCCGCCGTGAGGCCGCCCCAGTTGATCTCCTCATACGACAGGAAGTTGTACACGGCGATGGGCAGGGTGCGGGTCTTGAAGCCGGCGATGATGAGCGAGAACAGGAAGTTGTTCCAGGAGAAGATGAAGCTCAAGATCGCTGTGGCCACGATCCCTGGCTTGACCAGGGGCAGGGCCACCCGCAGGAACGCCGCGAAGTTGGAGCAGCCGTCGATACGGGCGGCCTCGATCAGCTCGCCCGGCACGTCCTCGAAGAAGCCGATCATCACCCACAGGACCAGGGGCAGGGCCACGATCAGGTGGGTGAGGATCAGGGCGGTGTAGGTGTCGATCAGCTTCATCTTGGTGAAGAGGATGAACCAGGGGATCAGGTATCCGATGCCCGGAGCCATGCGGGCGGTGAGGATGGCCAGGGCGATGCCGGTCCGCTTGAAGCGGGCGATGGCGTACGACCCCGGCAGACCCAGGAGCAGGGCCAGCCCGGTCGAGCCGGCGGCCACTACCAGGCTGTTCCAGGTGAACGTGAAGAACGGATTCTTGATGAAGACCTCGCGGTAATTGTTCAGCGTGGGCTGGAAGATCCAGACGGGCGGGTAGGCCGTGTTCTCGACCTGGGTCTTGAACGAGGACAGGAACATCCAGCCCAGTGGGAACAGAAACGGGATCAGGATCACCACCAGCAGAAGGTAGGTCCAGAGGCTCTCGTCCGAGCGTTGAGTCGTTCGCATTTTTCCTGTGCCGACCGTAACGGCCCGCGCGCTTGCCGCAGCCGCCGCAACTTTTCGTGGTGGAGCGGCCTACCAGGCCCCTCGTCGAACCTTGATCAGGATCAGGCTCACCCCCAGGACCAGCGCGAACAGGATCACCAGGAGCGAGCAGGCATAGCCGATGTGAAAATAGAAGAGCCCTACCTGGAACGTGTAGACGTTGAGCGTCTCCGAGGCGAATCCCGGCCCCCCGGCGGTCATGACGTAGATGATGTCGAAGGTCTTGAGGCAATCAATGGAACGGAACAGCAGGGCGACGACGATCGTGGGGCGCAGGAGCGGCAGGGTGATCCGCCAGAACATCTGGGCGGGCGTGGCCCCGTCGATAAGGGCGGACTCGTATGGCTCGAGCGGCAGGGTGGCCAGACCCGCCAGTGTGATCAGGGTGATGAGCGGCGTCCACTCCCAGGTATCCACCACGGCCAGGGCCGGGATCACGAACCGGACATCGCTGACCCACTTGTAGGGCCCCAGGCCGACCAAACCGACCAGGTAGTTCATGACCCCCAGGGTGGGGTTGTACATCATCATCCAGACCAGCGCGATGGCGACGGGCGTGGCCACCATGGGCATCAGGAAGATGGATCGGAAGAAGCCCTTTCCCCGGAAGGGCCGGTTGAGCAGCAGGGCCAACGCGATCCCCAGAACCAGCCTGCAGTGTGGTGGCCAGGATCGTGAAATAGACGGTCAGCCAGATCGCATTGCGGAAGCGTTCATCCTGGGTGAAGGCCCGCTTGAAGTTCTGGAGGCCGATGAATTCCGGCGAGGTGAGAGAGCTGGCGAACCAGGAGTGGAGGCTCATGTAGACGGTGTAGAACACCGGGAAGACCATGAGGACGAAGACGACCACGACCGCCGGCAGCGTGAAGACCAGGACCGGATGGTATTCGACGAAGAGGGACCACGCCGACGCGGGCTTCCCCCCGCTGATCCAGGCCGGAATCTTCTGCGCGCGAATCTCGTGTGGCATGGCGGCCGGTAGGAAAAGGCAGGAGGAGGCCCTTGCGGACCTCCTCCCGTTGACCTACAGGGGAAACGCCGAGGCTACTTCCCTTCGGTCTCGGCCATGATGCGCTTCATGTCGGCGGCGGCCTTGTTGGCCGCGGCCCGAACGTCCCCGCCCTGGATCGAGGTCACGATGGCGGCTCCGATGGCGTCCCGCACCTCGGCCACGGCCACCACGGGCGGGTTCCAGAGCGGTGTACCGATCTTGGAGCCCTGGGCGAGCGATTCGGCGAGGTCAGCCGGGACCTTGCCCTTGCCCTTCGGGTCCTTCCACACGGAGTCGCGGCAACCGAGCACGCCCGTCTCGCTCTGGACCTTGAACACCTGTTCCTTGTTCGTGGCCCACTGCATGAATAGCCAGGCCGCCTTCTGGTTCTTGCTGGACTTGGGCATGCCCAGGCCCCAGACGGCCACGGTCGCGCCCGGCTGGCCCTTGGGGCCCTTCGGGAACACGCCGTAGCCCACCTTGCCGAGGACCTTGGACTTCTGCGGATCCTCGATCACCGGCCACAGAGAGTTCGCATCCAGGTACGTTGCCGCCTTCCCCTGCGAGAAGATGGACGAGGCCTCGTACCAGTGGTTGTTCTCGGACCCGGGCGGCCCGTAGAGGCGAAGGAGCCGCCCCCACATGTCGATGGCCTTGATGGCCTCTTCACTGTTGATGGCCGGCTCGCGGCTCGGCGTGAGCCAGGTGCCGCCCATGGCGTGGAGCATTCCCGCGAACTGGGATGTGGCGGCGGCGCGCTTCCCCCGGGCCACAAAGCCGAAGCCGGGCTGGCCGTCATCCGTCATGGGCTTGCCGTTCAGGGTCTTGACCGCTGCCTCCAGCTCGTCCAATGTGGTGGGGACCTTCACGTTGTACTTCTGGAAGACATCCTTCCGGTACATGAGGGACGCGTTCTCCACCTGGATGGGTGGGCCGATCAGCTTCCCCTCGATGACCATGGCATCCCGCGTTTTGTCCAGGAAGTCGTTCCAGTTGTAGTCGGGGGCGGTGAGGGACGGGTCCTTCAGGAACTCATCCACCGGCTGGTACCAGCCGGCCCGCATGTACTTCAGCCCCTCCTGCGCGGGCATGGTCATGAAGACATCGATGCTGCTGGCGCCGGAGGTCAGTTCGACCAGGGTCTTGGCGCGGAACTGGTCCTCGGGGTACACCTCGGTGATGAGTTTGATCCCGGTGAGGGCCTCGAAGTCCTTCAGATAGGGCTCGATGCCCGCCTGCCAGGGATGCTTGTTCAGCAGGACGCGGAGCTGGGTTCCCTTGAACTGCTGCCAGTTGAACTGGGCGGCCTGGGCCGTGGACGCATACGCCAGCCCCAGGATCAGGCCAATCGCCAATACCGTCCGTGCCATTCTCATGGTCCGTCCTCCTCTATACATCAGGGCGCTGCCTCGGGAACTCCGGGCTGACAGGCAGTGTCAATGGGGACCAGGTGGAATATTGCTAGCACAGGCCCCCGGCCGATTCAAGGTCAAAGGTGAGAATCGTTCTCGGTTGTCTGGAGGGTGTGTTGACGGCGGGCCGCGAGGGGCGGCCGACCCCGGAGTCTCTTACAGGGCACCCGGTCGGCCAGGCTGTGGAGCGGCCGGGGCCGGAGGGCCCTGGAGGCCTTCCGTCGTCCTGAGGATCTCGACGAGGCGCTTCTCCGCGATGGCCGCGGCTGCGCGGAAATCCTCACCCCGGATGGCTGCGCCGATCACCTGGCCCACCACCTCGCGGGCCGCGGTCACCGCCACCATGGGCGGCGCCCAGTCCGGCGCACCGATCCGCGCGGCCTCCTGGAAGGATTGCACCAAGTCGGGGGGCATTCCTTCCCAGTTGTACTTGTCTTTCCACGCTGATTGGCGGCCTACCAGGACGTCGCCCACGAGGGCGAGGCGGACCATCTCCGGACTGCTGGCCCACTGGAGGAACAGCCAGGCGGCCCCGGGATTCCCGCTCTGCCTGGCGATGGCCAGGCCCCGCACGGCGATGGTCGTGCCGGGGCCCCCGGGACCGGCAGGAAAGACGGCGTATCCAACCTTGTCGGAGACGCGGGAACTTCCGGACTGTTCGAGGAGGGGAAAGACCGAGCTGCCCTCGAGGTACATGGCTGCCCTGCCGTCCATGAAGAGAGACGACGCCTCCTGCCAGTCAAACTCGGAGATATTGGGGGGCGCGTAGCTGCCGAGGAGACGCCCGAGTCGCTCCAGTGCCTCGAGGCTTTGCGGTCCATTGATCGTCGGGCGGCGGGCCTCGTCCAGCCAAGTCCCTCCCAAAGCGTGAAGATAGGCGGCGTAGAGCGAGGTCGCGTTGGCACCCTTGCCCCGGCTGACGATGCCGACGCCGGCGGCTCCCCCGGGTCCCATGGGCTTCATATGGAGGAGGCGCGCCGCAGCCTCCAGCTCGTCCAGCGTCCGTGGCACGGAAACCTGGTACTGCTTGAACACGTCTTTCCGATAGAGCAGGGCGAGGTGCTCGGCCATGACGGGCGGGCCGAGGATGGCGCCCTCGATCTCCATGGCCGCCCGGGCTCGGGGAAAGAAATCCTCCCAGTCGTAATCCGGCGCGGTGAGGGTCCGGTCTCGCAACAGGTCGTTCACCGGTCGGATGCCGCCGGCGCGGAGATAACGGACTCCGTCGAGGGCCGGCAGCGTCATGAATACGTCCACCCGGCCCGGCTCTTTGAGGCCGTCCTCCAGCAGGTCCCACAGCTTAGCCTGGGGATGCACCTCGGTGGCCAGCGTGATCCCCGTCTGCTGCTCGAACTCCGGCAGATGCGGCGCGATGAACTGCTGCCAGTGACTTTCGCTCAGGAGGATCCGGAGCGTGGTCCCTTGGAACTGCCGCCAGTTGAAGGGGGGAACGGCCGCGGTGGATCCCCCCTGCCTTGCCCCGCAGGCGGCCAGGAGCGCGAGAGCCCCCAGGACAAAGAGGAAGCGCCACGATCCTCGCATGTGCTTTCTCCGAACAGAACAGGTGGAGAGAATCGGCCCACGGGCTGATGACGCGGACGTGGATGTTCCTCTGGCGCGCCGTGGAGGGTAAGCCCTGTCCTGGCTGAGAGGACACTAGCGGGCGGGAGGTAGGCTGTCAATGACTCAATGGAGATCCCCTGTGTCCCATGACGTGAGCGACGGCCCCAGCGCCGATCTTGTGGACGCACCCCGGCCCCTGGCTCCCCCAGATTTGGGTGAAACAAAAATCGCCGCCGGATCGTCTAGGCGGGAGCGGCCATCGGGGCGGGGATGGTTGCCCTGGGCGGCGTCCTCTACAACGCATTTCAGGGGAACAGCGTGGCCGCCGCGCCAACCGTGGTCACGACGCCCCCCGCCGTCGTCTATTCGCCGCCCCCGGTGGTGTACGCCCCGCCTGCGGTGGAATACCGGACGTGGGTTCCGGGCCACTACGAGGACCGCTGGGTGCCGGCGACCCAGGGCCAGCGCGTCCGGGTGGCCGGCCACTACGAGAACCGGTGGTGGGTCCCGGGCCACTGGCGGGACCGGATACGGACCGGCCGGTATTGGACGCGCATCTGGGTGGAAGGATACTGGAGATAGAGACGGCCGCGTGATTTTGCGCCGAGAACGCCACGCGCAGCGTGGAAACGACCATGGGATCACCCCGGGCGGGCTTTCCCGCCCCGGGTTTTTTTGTGCGACGCTAGGGTGAATCCGCTTTTTCCGACGGCAGTCCTCGGAAATTTGCTTGCGCCGCCCCCGGATTGACGTTATACATAAGCACTCGTATTACGTTTGTTTTCCAAGGGTTCGCGGCGCGGGAGCGACGGCTTTCGGGCCGGCCTGGTGAGCGATGGACAGTGTGGCAGGGATCGCCGTCACCTCGTTTCTCGTCGGCCTCTCGGGCGCCATGATGCCCGGACCGGTGCTGACGGTCACGATCGGGGAGACGGCCGCCCGGTTGCGACCTGACACCCCAGGGCTGAACGGCCGGGCACAGGTCCGCGGGGCTTTGGCGGGTCCCCTCATCGTCCTGGGCCACGGGATCCTGGAGGTCCTCTTGGTGGCGGCCGTGGTCCTGGGCCTCGGGAGGCTCCTCACGTTGGGGCCGGTGATCGGGATCGTCGCGCTCCTAGGAGGCGCGGTCCTCACATGGATGGCCTGGGGGATGTGGAAGAGCCTGAGCAGCCTTTCACTCCGATCCGGGCCGCAGCCGGAGAAACGGCGCCACCCTATTCTGGCCGGGCTGCTCACGACCCTGTCCAATCCTTACTGGATCATCTGGTGGGCCACTATCGGCCTGAGCTATATCGCCATCTCGCTCAAGCTGGGGCTTACTGGTCTCGTCGCCTTCTACATCGGCCACATCCTCTCCGACCTCTTCTGGTACGGCTCGGTGAGCCTGTCGCTGGCGATGGGTCGCCGATTGCTCACGGACCGGACGTACCGCGGGCTGGTCACCGCGTGCGCCGTCCTGCTCTTGGGATTCGGCCTGTACTTCGGCTATGCGGGTGTGCGCTACCTCTTGGCGTGATCCGGCGCCGACGGGAGGCGGGTTGCAGATCTCCGGGCCGATCGGCGGCATCCTCTTCGACATGGACGGCGTGGTGGTGCAGCAGCGGCTGGACTTCCCGGCCATCAAGCGGGAGATCTTCGGCGACGCCCACGGGTTGATCCTAGAGCGCATGGCGGGGTTGCCCGCATCCGAGCGCGCCCGGGCGGAGGCCATCTTGGAACGGCACGAGGCGGCCGCAGCCGCCGCGGCCGAGCCGATGGACGGCATCCTGCCGTTCCTCCGGTGGATGGACGCACGGGGCCTCAAGCGGGGGCTGGTGACGCGGAACAGCCGGAAGAGCGTGGATCTGGTCCTGGCGCGGCTCTCTCTCCGCTTCGACGCGGTCGTCACGCGGGAGGACGCCCCGCCCAAGCCGGCGCCGGAGCCGGTGTGGCTGGCCTGCCGGCGGATGGGCCTCGCGCCCTCGGAGGCGCTGTTCGTCGGCGACTTCGAGCTCGACATGCTGGCGGGGCGACGGGCCGGCGTGCCCACGGTCTTGCTGCGGGGCCCGGTGCAGAACGATTCGCAGCACGCGGACCTCAGCGTGGATTCTCTGGACGAGCTGCGCGCACTGCTCGAGCGCTCGCGGGTCGCCCTTCGCGTGAACGAAGCACAATGATCCGGGGGCCGACCCGGACGGAAGGGGAGCACATGGCGGAGCGAGAGGTGATCGGGCGATCGGGGGTCGCCCCGACGACGTGGCTCACGCAGCGCGCCGTCTCGGGGACTATCGGGGTCGCGGCCTTCGTGGTCATGACGGCGCTGGGGGCGCACGTCAGGATTCCCCTGCCGTGGACCCCGGTCCCGATCACGCTGCAGACCTTCTTCGTGCACCTGGCCGGCGCCACGCTGGGTCCGGCCCTCGGCCCACTGAGCCAGGGACTCTACTTCCTCGCGGGGGCCGCGGGCCTGCCCGTCTTCGCCGGTGGGGCGAGTGGCCTGGCCTATCTCACCGGCCCGACAGCCGGCTACCTCATCGGCTTCGTCGCGGCCACGGGACTCACCGGCTGGCTGGTTCGGCGGCGCACGGATCCGGGAATCGGCTGGATCCTGCTCAGCATGGGCCTCGGTGACCTCACCCTCCTTGCGTTCGGCGCCCTGTGGCTGGCGTGGAGCCTGGGCCTGTCCCTGCCGAGCGCCCTGGCGAAGGGGATGCTCCCGTTCCTCCTGGGGGACATGCTGAAGACGGGCGCGGCCGCCGGATTGTTCCGGAGCTATCGACGCCGCGCCCGGATCGTGTTTCCGTAAGACGCGTCGAGGGACGCGCCCCGTCCCCCGACTGATCAGGTTCCCTCATGGCCCGAAGGCGCGCGACCCGACGGATTCCCGAGTGGGCGATCGGCCTGGCCATCACGGTCATCATGCTGGCCATGGTCTGGATCCGTCCGGCCTTCCTGGAGGGTATCGAGGATCGGCTCTTCGATCTGCGCCTGAAGTGGTTCGGCTCGCGCGCCCCCGCCCAGAACATCGCCATCGTCGCCATCGACGAAGAATCCATCACGAAGCTGGGCCGCTGGCCGTGGCCGCGCTCCCGGCTGTCGGCCCTGGTGGATCTGTTGGCGGCCAAGGGGCCGAAGGTCATCGGCCTCGGCCTCATCCTGTCGGAGCCGGAGGAGCAGAGCGGTCTCCGCGCCCTTGAGACGGTCGGGCAGAAGTTTCAGGCCCTGGGGGGCGTCAAGGGCGGGCCCGAGTTCCTGCAGATGCTCCAGGACCTCCGGGCCTCACTGGATAACGATGCCAAGCTGGTGGCGGCGATCAGCAAGGCCGGCATGGTCCTGCTGCCCGGATTCGCCAGTCTCGATGGCGCGGGACGCGGCGGACCGCCGGCGGGCAAGGCCACAGGCATTCCGGAATTCGCCACCAAGAGCGCCCTCACCAGCCTGACCCTGGCGTCGGACCAGTCGGTGGCGGCGGCGCCTCATGCCCTGGAGATGACCTGGCCGCTGCCGGCCATGGGCGAGGCGGCCGTCGGCGTCGGCCACATCAATCGGCTGCCCGATGCGGACGGCATCAGCCGCTGGGAGCCCCTGCTGGTGGAGTACCGGAATCAGTACTTCCCCCATTTCGGCCTCGCGGTGGCGGCCAAGGCCATGGACGTGCCCCAGGAACGCATCCGGGTCGTCTTCGGCGATGGGATCATGCTCGGCTCCACTCACATCCCGACCGACAACCGGATGCGCCTCCTGCTCAACTACTACGGCGAGCCCAGGACCTTCCCGCACTACTCCGCCTTCGATGTCCTCAACGACAAGATCGCGGCCTCGGCGTTCCAGGGGAAGATCGTCCTGGTGGGGGCCACGGCGCCGGGCATCGGGGACGTGGAGCCGACGCCATTCGCCCCCGTCTTCCCCGGCGTGGAGAAGCACGCCACCCTCATCGCTAACATCCAGGAGGGACGCTTCCTCACGCGCCCAGCCTGGGCGGGGCTGTACGAGCTGGCCGCAGTGCTGGTCTTGGGCCTGGTCACGTCGCTCCTCCTGCCCCGCCTGGGGGCGGGGCTGGGATCGGCCCTCGGCGCGGTCCTCTTCTTCGGGATGATCGCGGCCGGCCTGGCGGCCTTCGCGACGCGCGGGATCTGGCTCGGCATCACCAATCCGGCCCTCCTGGTGGCGCTGAACTACGTGGCCATCACGTCGCGCCGGTTCCTGGGCGTGGAGCGGGAGAAGGAGATCGTCGAAGAGGAGAGCGACGAGGCCAACAAGCTCCTCGGCCTCACCTTCCAAGGGAAGGGAATGCTGGACCTGGCGTGGGAGAAGTTCGCGCGGATCCCGGTGGACGAGGAGATGAAGGGGGTCCTGTACAACCTGGCCCTGGACTTCGAGCGGAAGCGGCAGCCGGCCAAGGCCCTCACGGTGTACGAGCGGATCGCCTCCGTGGACAAGGCCTTCCGGGATGTGGCCGAGCGCAGGACCAAGGTCCAGGCGGCCGCCGCGACCCCCACGCTGGCCGGGGTCGGCGGGCCCAAGCGCGGCGAGTCCACCGCTATCCTCGAGGGGGTGGAGCGGCCGACCCTCGGCCGCTACGAGTTGGTGGAGGAGCTGGGCCGGGGCGCCATGGGCATCGTCTACAAGGGGCTGGATCCCAAGATCAACCGGACGGTGGCCATCAAGACGGTCCACTTCGACGATGTGGAAGAGGCCATGCTCCCCCAGGTGAAGGAGCGCTTCTTCCGGGAGGCGCAGGCCGCCGGCGGCCTGAACCATCCCAACATCCTGACCATCTATGACAGCGGCGAAGAGATGGACGTGGCGTGGATCGCCATGGAGTTCCTCGCGGGCAAGGGCCTGGAGAGCTTCTGCAAGAGAGGGGACCTGCTTTCCTGGTCCAGGGTGCTGGAGATCTGCGCCAAGGTGGCGGACGCCCTGGATTATGCCCACAAGCACGGCATCGTCCACCGGGACGTCAAGCCGGCCAACATCATGCTGCTGGAGAACGGCGAGGTAAAGGTGACCGACTTCGGCATCGCCCGGGTCGTCTCGTCGTCCCAGACGAAGACCGGCGTGGTCCTGGGGACTCCCAGCTACATGTCGCCGGAGCAGATCGCGGGCAAGAAGGTGGACGGACGCTCCGACCTGTTCTCGCTGGGCGTGGTGCTGTACGAACTGCTCACGGGGGAGCGGCCCTTCCAGGGGGATTCCATCGCCACCATCATGTTCCAGATCACGAGCAGCCCGCCGCCGCCCGTCACGAACTTCGTCCCCGGGCTTCCGCCCATCTTCCAGAAGCTCGTCGAGAAGGCGCTGGCCAAGGATCCGGAGCAGCGCTTCCAGACGGGGGAGGAGCTTTCCAGGACGCTGCGGGCATTGAAGGATCGGCTGGACAAGGCGCTGGCCCAGGCGGGCAGGGCGACCCGGGGGACGCCTCCCCCTGCTCCTCAAGTGACCCGGCCCACGGATGCGGCGGGGGGCCAGGGCACGCAACAGTTCACGACCCCTCCAGAATCGGGGGGAGGGTAGCAGGCCATGCGATATTCCGCGGCCGCCAAATCTGACGTGGGGCGCAAGCGGCATGGCAATGAGGACAGCTTCTGCCTGGCCCCGGAGCTCGGCCTCTTCGTCGTCGCCGACGGGATGGGGGGGCACGCTGCGGGCGAGGTGGCCAGCCGCCTGGCGGTGGACACGATCCAGGAGTGGGTGGTGAAGTATCTGGGTGGGTCGGACGCGGCGCTCGTGGGGAAGCCGGAGCCCACGTGCTCCCGCGAGGCCAACTTCCTGCTGAGCAGCATTCGATTGGCCAACCGGATCATTCATGACGCCGCCCAGGGCCGGCGCGAGTATGCCGGCATGGGGACGACCGTGGCCTCGATCCTGGCCGTGAACGACCACGTGGCGCTGGCCCACGTCGGGGACAGCCGGATCTACCGGCTCCGGGACGGGCAGATCGTCCAGCTCTCCCGGGATCACTCGCTGGTCCAGCAGCAGGTGGATCACGGCATCATCTCTCCCGAGGAGGCGCAGGAGTCGCAGTACAAACACCTGATCACGCGCGCCCTGGGGGTCAAGGAATCCGTCGAGGTGGAGCTGGCGGAGCAACCGGTTCTGCCGGGCGATCTTCTGCTGCTCTGTTCCGACGGCCTGTCGGACCTCCTGGAGGACGAGGAGATGCTTCGCATCGTCCAGGAACACGCCGACGACCTGGAGAAGGCCTGCCAGGCCCTGGTGGACCGGGCGAACTACAAGGGGGGCGATGACAACATCACCGCCCTGCTGATCCAGGCCCAGGCGGGCAATCGCGGCCGCGCCCGCCATCGGGTCCTGGGATCCGGGATGCTGGCGCGACTCAAGGGGATGCTTGGTTGGGGAGAGCCGAGAGCCGAGAGCCGAGAGCCTGGAGCCGAGAGGCAGGGGCGGCGGTGAAGCTGGTGCTGAGCTTCCAGGGGGCCATGATCCGGGAATACCCGCTAGACCGACCGGTACTCACCATCGGCCGGCACGAGGACAACGACATCGTCATTGATCACATGGGGGTCTCGGGGAGGCACGCGCGGGTGGCGGTGGACGGTCAGTCGGTCATCCTGACGGACCTCCAGAGCACCAACGGGACCTTCCTGAACGGCCGTCGGGTGGAGCAGGGGGAACTCCGCCCCAACGACTGGATCACGATCGGGAGGCACATCCTGACGCTGAAAGCCGGGTCGCGCTGACGCGACCCGGCCCCGATGGCATTTTACGATTCCGCTTGTCGGGGTCGGCGCCCGCTCGGACGCAAGGAGGCACGATGCCCAGTCCCAGGTTCCCAGCGACGGCGACGCTCTTGGACGCGAAAGTCTGTCCGCTGGACAAGTTCGACCCGCTCTTCGCCAAGATCACGCAGGAGCGCCAGATCGCCGACGGCTACTTCATGCAGGCGCACCCGGGCGAGGCCGAGTTTCTGTTTGTGGTGAATGGGGTGCCGTACGGGGCGGGACGATTGGCGGGGGACGCGTTCACCTTCACCGAGATCCACGAGTTCTTCGCCGCCTATTCCCGACATCCCCAGTCGCCCCTGTCCTTCTTCGTGGCGGACAAGCGGCTGCTCCTGGGCCTGATGGTCCTGTTCCGGCACCGTCCCGCGCTGCAGTTCACGACGGACCTGGTGGACATGGAAGAGGTCCTGAAGAAGCTGTCGGCGCGGGGCGCGGATGCGATCGTGGGGATCCGGGCGGGGGACGAGTGGGCCATCAGCATCTGCACCAAAGGTAAGCCGGTCGCGAATTACTTCCCCCCCTCCGGCGCCGAGGCCCTGAAGGAGCCGACGCCGGGCGACCAGCTCCTGGTGTACGTGTTCGCGCGCCCCCCGGGCGGGGTGACCGTGGACGTGTACGAGGAAACGCGGGTGAATCCGGCCGGCGATGCGTCCCTGGTCACCGCCGAAACGCGCGGACGCTTGAGCCAGGTGTTCCTGGCCGTCGCTACCAGGGTCGCCGAGGAAGCCGGCCCGCGCCTGGAGATGGAGGCTCCCGTGGCGCCCGACGTCTCGTCGAGGGACGCAGAGGTCTTCGTCGCATCGGCGCCTCCGGCGGCCGCCCCGGCTGCCCCGTCCCCGGAACCGGTGCCGCCGCCCGTCAAGGTGCCGATCCCCGAGGTGCTTTTGTTCCTCGGCGAAAAGCAGATCGCGACCTTCTCGCTGGCCAAGGCAGAGCTGACGATCGGCCGGAACCCGGCCAACGACATTGTCATCGACAACGTGGGCGTTTCGCGCCGGCATGCCGTGATCAAGTGGAGCGGCGACCGCGCCACCGTGGAAGACCTGGGCAGCGCCAACGGGACCTTCGTCAACGGCCAGAAGATCACGAGCCACGAGTTGAAGGATGGCGACGTCATCCTGGTGCTGAAGCACCGGCTGGTCTTCCGCGTGCCCAAGGAGGCGGCCGCCCTCAAGGCCGAGCTCGGCGCCGATGCCGGCCAGAAAACCATGTTCATCGACCCGGCCTTCATCGCCCAGGCGGCGGCGGGAAAGCCGGCCGGCCGGCCCGAGGCCGCCACGCCCAGGCTGCGGCCCTGCCTCATCCTCCCGGACCGGAAGAAGATGGCCCTGGAAGCCAAAGAGATCACGCTGGGCAGCTCTGCGGATTGCACGATCCAGTTCGCCGGCATGTTCGTGGCCAAGTTGCACGCCAGGATCGTTCCCGAGAAGGAGGGGCAGTTCAAGATCATCCACGTCGCGGGCCTGGCGGGCACCCGGGTGAACGGGGAGAAGGTCACCGAGCGCGTCCTGAAGCACGGGGACGAGATCGAGATCGCGAAGCAGAAGCTCCTGTTCCGCCTGGAGCGCTGAGAACCAGGGTTTGGGTGCCGGGTAGGACCGGGGGCTCGGCACCCAGAGTTTGGACTTCTGGTTTGGAAGTCAGAAGCGGCGAATAGGCCGATCGCCAAAATCACCAATCGCCAATCACAAATCGCCAATGCATCTGGACGTGCTGCTCCTGCCGGGCGAGCTTTCGGTGCGTCCCCGCCCCGAGCCCACCGCGGTCGTCGTGGACGTCCTCCGGGCTACGACTAGCATCGTCATGGCCTTCCAGCACGGCTGCCGGTCCATCCTTCCCGTCGCAGACTTTGAGGAGGCGCAGCAGGCCCGCATGGCGGCCCCGGGTGCCGCCCTGGCGGGGGAGCAAGGCGGGCTACGCATTCCGGGTTTCGACCTGGGGAATTCGCCGCGCGAGTTCACGCGGGAAGCCGTGGGTGGGCGGGACGTCATCCTGACGACGTCCAACGGGACCAAGACGCTGCGGGCCGTGGGCGGTGGGCGCACGGTCGCCATCGGCGCGTTCCTCAACCGGGCCGCGGTGGGCGACTGGCTGGTCGCCCGGGGGGCGGACAGCCTGATCGTGTGCTCGGGCTACGAGGGCGCATTCTCGCTGGAGGATGCGCTCTGCGCGGGGGCCATCGTGGATCGTGCGGCCGGCGCGGCCGCGCGGGTCCCCCTGGGCGACGGGGCCCGGGCCTGTCGGACCCTCTGGAAGGAGTACGCAGGAGATCTCCCGGAGTTGCTCCGGGAGACCGGCTGGGGCCAGCGCATGCTCGCCATGGGCTTCGGGCCGGACGTGGAGGTCTGCGCCTGCGTGGATGTCACTGTCGTCGTGCCCACGATGGAGAGGGGGCGCATCACGCTGGGAGAGGGGAGAGCCGGGTACCCACGCGGGGGCGTGGGTGGCTGAGAGCCGCGAGCCGCGAAGGGGGAGGCGGCAAGCTCAGGCGGTGGGCAGGAACTTGCGCGTCAGGAGGATCGCCTCGCGGGCCACCTCCTCGGGGTCACGGGCCCAGGCCGCCGGGTTCGGGGCCTCGTAGCTGAGGCACCCGCGGTAACCCCTTTCCCGCAATATCCGAAAGAACTCCGCAAACGGAACGATCCCCCCGCCCGGCGGCAGCCGATCCGTTGTCACCCCGGGCTTCAGACCGTCCCGCGGCACATCACTGTACTGGACGTAGGCGATCTCCTCGGGGGCGAGATCCCGGACCGCGTGCGGAGCGCCGCCGCTACGCTGGAGGTGGTAGCTGTCCACCAGCAGGCCGCAGCGGGGGTGGCCGGCGCGCGTCACCACGTCCCGGGCGCGGTCGAGGGTGTTGAACTGCTCGGCCTGGGAGTTGAACTCCAGGGCGAGCCGGACGCCGTGCCTGGCAGCGATGTCGCCGACCTCGCGGATGCTTGCGATCGCACGGCCGAAATCGCCCCGCCCGGGATCCACAGGGCTCATGACCGTCGGGCAGCCCAGTTCGGCGGCCCAGCGACAGGATTCGTCGAAGGCCTGGAGCAGGCGTTGCCGCCCCGCTCCCTCGGCGAACATCCAGCCGAGCTGGACGCCGACGCACGCCACCGGTAGATCGCTCTTTCGCACGAGGTCGAGGACCTCCGCGGCGGATTGACCAGTCTCGGCTGCGCGGGCGAAGTCAACCCGTCGCAGCTCGATGGCGTCCCAACCGGTCCGCCGGGCAATGCGCAGCACGTCGGCCAGGGGGGTCGTGTCGAGCGTCCACGTGTGAAGCGCCAGTCCTCCTTCCATGAAACACCTCCGGATCGGCGGCGGGGATCAGATCTGACGACAATTCCGTATGCCCGTGGTGACGGGTGAGGGCCAGCCGGCCGGGACAACCATGCGACGAGGCGCGGCGGTGGCCCACGGAGGTCCGAACCCCGTCTAGTGGAATCGCCCCGCCACGGGTTTCCCGCCGAAGAATTCCTCCAGGACCTCGTCGTCGTCCAGGAAATCGCCGATCCGGTGGTACCGGCGGACGCTGTCCACTCCCACGGTGAATCCCAGATAGAAGGCCGTCGCCTCGGGGACCGCCATGGACGTTTTCTGGGCGATGGTCTGGATTGTTCGCTGCATGTCCGGGAACGATTCCCGGCAGCCCCCGCACGTCCCCGTGAACCGGAGTTCCAGTTCGCCTTCCCGGTTGCGCCCGAAGTGGACGTGTTCCTCGTTGTCCCAGCCGGGAAGGAAGAGCTTGGGCGACCGTTCCTTAGTCTTGGCCATACTGCCTCCTGGAAGTGGATTCGCTCACTCGCGTGCCACCTATTATAGCCGCTCAATCGCCGGGAAGAAAGGCGTGAGAAGAGTGGGCAGCGCGACCAGTCGGATGGACAGGCTGCTGGCGAATCGGTCGTGGCGGTTGCTGCTGATGAGCAGGATGCGCGTCTCGCGCGCCAAGGTCGTTCGGGCATCAGGAGCCGGGGGGTTTTCCCGCCTGGAACGCCTCGGCCATGCGGATGCGCTCCGCCACGGGCGGGTGGGTGTAGAGCAGCCAGACGACGAGCCGCGGTGGCGCGAGGTCGGCCAGGTTGGAGCGCGCGAGCTGGACTTCGGAGCGGATGAAGGCCGCGGGGTTGCCCGTGAGCTCCAGGGAGGTGCGATCCGCCTGCCTCTCGAAGGTTCGCGAGATGGCATTCTGGATCGGCAGGCTGGCGAGGCTCAAGACGAACATGGCGAGCAAGAACAGCGGAATCCCCGCCACGTCCGCGGGGCCCGCCAGGCGCAAGCCCCCCCGGCGGACAGCCCAATCCAGGACGCGGGCGCCGCACCAGAGGGCGATGCCCATCCCCAGGAGACTCAGGCCGATCCCCTTCCAGATGTGGGCCCGCTTCCAGTGGCCGATCTCGTGGGCCACCACCAGTTCCACCTCGTCGGGGCTGCTCCCCGTGAGCAGGGTGTCGTACAGGACGATTCGCTTCGTGTGTCCGATCCCGGTGACATAGGCGTTGCCTTTTCGCGTGCGACGGCTGGCGTCCATCTCGTACACCTGGTCCACCGGGATCCCCGCCTTTCCCGCCAGGGCCATCACACGCTGCGCCATGGCGGGATCACGCAGGGGACGGATGACGTTGAAGATGGGATCGATGACGACGGGCGCCAGGGCCACGAGGAGGATCATGACGACGCCGGCGAGGCCCCAGGCGGGCAGGACCCAGCGCCCCGGGCAGCGCCGCCAGAGGAGGGCGAGGAGGGACCCCAGGGGGAGGGCCAGGGCAAGGGTGAGCAGCGTGCCCTTGGCCCGATCCAGGAACCAGCCAGCCCGCGTCTGGGTGGAAAGACCGAAGGCGTGCTCTCGAACGAAGCCGGCGTAATACCCGAGGGGCAGCGTTAGAAGTTCGAAGATGAGGACCAGGAGGGCGACGTAGATGGCCACGGCCACGGCCGGGCGGGCCGGCGACCACCGGACCGCCAGGTTCCGGAGCGCGGACGAGGCCGGTGTCGCGATGAGGAGCGCGAGGGCCGCCAGGCGCAGTGCGGTCCCCGCCGCAAAGAGCCAGTAGCGTCCGACAGCGTAGACGTGCCCGCGGGCGACGTCCTCCGGCGTGAAGTGGGCCAGGATCTCAGGAGGCGCGCTTCCAGGCGTGGAGGCCGCCCGCGCAGGGGAAATGAACCCGGAAGGAGAAGCCATGAGGATGGTCGCCAGGAAGAAGAATACTGATGCCAGAAAAGCTGCCTGTCGGGCCGTCATCTCGCAACGTCACCAGGGGCCGCCCGCCCGCAACGGTTCGGCCAGTCCAACAGTCCGAGGAACGCCCCGTTCCCTCAGTCGGGCCGCTGTTCGACGAGCTGGCCGTCCAGGGTGACGGTGAAGCGGATCTTGGCCCCCCGGGAGTCGAACGCCCGCAGGGAGATGCGGTCGGTGGGGGGGGTGAGGATCGGCGGGGGCGCCTGCACGTAGAAGTCACCGTCCTCTTTCCAGAACCGATACCGTTCGGGCAGGAGGAACACGGGGCGCAAGTTGGCCCCGTCCACGTTGACGGCGAACAGGCCGGGCGGGACCGCCTCGCCTTGCTCGCCCACGTCGCGGTAGAAGTAGACCTCGCTCCGCGCCTCGTATAGCACCGGGTAGGAGCCGGCCGCCAGCAGGGTCCGGCTCCGCCCGTCGGGGGAGAATCTCTCGATGCGCTCCACCGTCCGCTCCACGCTGGGGTCCCTGATGGGGTGCTCGGAGTCCACCTGGCAGATGAACCAGTCGCCCTGGCTGGCCCAGACGGGTTTCCCTTCGATCAGGCCCAGCCGCCGGGTGAAGTGCCAGTCTCTCTGGACCACCCAGAGGTCTCGCTGGACCGCCCCGTCAATCGTTGGACGGAGGTTGACGATCAAGAGGGAGGTCCCGCGTGGCGAGGGAAACTCTTCGCGGGCTACGGAGACGAGACCGTTGCGGACGAAGCCATGCGTGTCCTCGTTGACTCGCACCTTGATCCAGAGGTTTCCCTTCTCGTCGAAGATGTACAGCGGCTGCCCCTTGCCAGGCTTGCGCCCGATGACCTCGTAGGTCTCCCCGGGTTGTGCGGTCTTGATCGGCTTGGCGGAAACTTGGGGTGCCTCGCGGATGGGGACCTCGCGCCCGAGGACCAGGGCATCCACCGCCAGGGCTCGTCCGGGGGGAAGAAGGATGGCCAGGAGGAGCAGGGGCAGGCAGCCTCCTCCGAGCCGCTGAAAGACCCGGGACGCCGGATGGCGCCGCGGGTCACGGGGTGCGTATGTCATGCGATATGGGCGCTCCCTGGGGATGGACGGGACGGCCGAGGGGCGATCCCGATTGCAGCGGTAGCATGGCGGAAACTTTCAGGAAAGTCAATCCTCGGATCGGCCACTCTGGCAATCAGGCAATCAGGCGACCCGGCAATCTGGTGGTCTGCAAAAGGCAGCCACGAGGGTGCCGGTTTGCCTCCCGGTCGCCCAATTGCCGGGTTGCCCGATTGCCCTTCTCTACGGGCGGGTGATCAGCGCCTGGAATCCGTCCTGATCCAGCGTGGGAATCCCCAGGCGCTTGGCGTCCTCGTACTTCGAGCCGGGGTCCGTTCCGACGATCACGTAGTCCGTCTTCTTGCTGACCGACGCGGTCATGCGCCCGCCCAGGCGCTGGATGGCGGCCTTGGCCTCGTCGCGGGTCATGCGCCCCAACCCGCCGGTCAGGACGAAGACCTTGCCCAGGAGGGGCTTCGGGCCGGCGGAGGATTCCTCTTCCATCTTCACGCCGGCCTGCTTCAGCTGGGCGGTGAGGTGGCGGTTGTCCGGCTGCTGGAAAAACAATGCGACGCTCTTGGCGATCCGCGGGCCGATCCCGTGGACCGCGGCCAGTTCCTCCTCGGCGGCGCGGGCCAGCTTATCCATGCCGCCAAACTCCGCCGCCAGGATCCGGGCCACGTTCTCCCCGACGTAGCGGATGCCCAGGGCGAAGAGCAGGCGGGCGAGGCCGCGCCCCTTGCTCCCCTGGATGGCTGTGTGGAGGTTCCGCGCCGATTTCTCCGCCAGGCGTTCCAAGCCCGCCAACTCCTCCACGCTGAGCCCGTACAGGCCGGCGAAGTTTCCCACCAACCCCCGGTCCACCAGTTGCTCCACCACGGCCTCGCCCAGGTGCTCGATGTCCATGGCGCGGCGGCTGCCGTAGTGGAGGAGCCCCTCTTTGAGCCGCGCCGGGCAGGCGGAGTTCGTGCACCGGGACACCACCTCGCCCTCGGGGCGGAAGGCGGCCGAGCCGCATACCGGGCACGCCGTGGGGAAGGCGAACGGGGTGGAGCCCTGCGGGCGCTTCTCGGTCACCACCCCGAGGATGTGGGGGATCACGTCGCCCGCGCGCTCTACGATCACGGTGTCGCCCTCGCGGACGTCCAGCCGCTCGATCTCGTCGGCGTTGTGCAACGTGGCGCGGCTGATGGTGGCGCCGGCGATCTCCACGGGGTCGAGGAGGGCCGTGGGCGTGAGGGCCCCGGTGCGGCCCACGCCCACCTCGATCTTCCGCATGACCGTCGTCGCCTGTTGGGCGGGGAACTTGTAGGCCACGGCCCAGCGGGGATGGTGGGTGGTCACGCCCAGGCGGCGCTGCTGGTCGAAGGAATCCACCTTCACCACTACGCCGTCGGCGTCGTACCCGAGATTCATCCGGTCCCGCTCCAGCTCGGCCACCATGGCGATGACCGCCTCGATATCCGGGCAGCGGCGCGAGCGGGGATTGACCTTGAAGCCCGCCTTGTAGAGCGCCTGCATGGCGCCCCAGTGGGTGGTGAAGGGATCGGGGGCGGCGTCGCTGACGGCGTACACGAAGATGTCCAGGGGGCGCTTGGCCGTGATGCCGGAATCCTTCTGCCGGACGGAGCCCGCGGCGGCGTTTCGCGGGTTGGCGAAGGGTTCTTCCCCCTCGGCCTCCAGCGTCCGGTTCAGCCGCTCGAAGGCCTGGTGGGCCATGTAGATCTCGCCCCGCACCTCCAGGACGTCCAGGTCCGCGAGCGGGCCGCGGAGGCGGAGCGGGATCGTCCGGACCGTCTTCAGGTTCTGGGTGACGTCCTCGCCCATCCGCCCGTCGCCGCGGGTGGCCCCCCGGACGAGACGTCCCTTCTCGTACAGCAGGGCGACGCCCAGGCCGTCCACCTTGGGCTCGCAGACGTACGTGAAGCTCGCCCCGGGGAGGGCGCGCTGGAGGCGGGCCTCGAACTCGCGGATCTCGTCGGCGGTGTAGGCGTTGTCCAGACTGAGCATGGGCACGCGGTGCTGGACCGAGGCGAACCCTTCGGCCACGGTCCCGCCGACGCGCTGGGTGGGAGAGTCGGGGGTGACGAGGTCCGGGTGTGCCGCCTCCAGCTCTTTGAGTTCGTTGAAGAGGCGGTCGTAGTCGGCGTCGGTGATCTCGGGGCGGTCCAGGATGTAGTAGGTGTAGCTGTGATGGTGGAGGAGCCTGCGGAGCTCCTCGGCGCGGGCAGCCGGTGTCTTTCGCGCAGCCATGGCGGTTCTCCCGCCGTCTCTTCTAACAGAATGCGTGCCCCTTGACAAGGTGCGAATCGGCCCCGCAGGGCCGGCGAAACAGGCGGGGATTGACGGCCACGGCGGCGGGGCGCCTTGCGCGCCGATGGCCTTCTCCCATCTGGAAGTCGAGCGGGAGCCCTTCGACCACATCCCGCCGGCCGGGTCGCGGCTCCTCCACGTGCATGTGGCGGATACGGGGCGGCTCCATCCCGGCGGCGGAAGCTACGACTATATGGGGTTCTACCGCGCCCTCCGCAAGGCGGGCTACGACGCCCGGATCTCCATCGAGTGCAACTGGCGCGATTTCTTGAGGGAAATCGCCCCGGCCATGCGGTTCGTCCGGCAGTCCTGGGAAGGATCCCTGAGCGCCGGCTGAGCGGGGAAACAGGACGCGCTGGCGGCGGGACCGGATTGCGGCCTCAGCGGGCCGGAGGACTCTCGGGGGACGCGCCCCCGCCTTACCCGTCAGGACCGTGATGGACCGCCGGGCGAGTCAGGCCGGGGTGGGATCAGCTTGGAGACCTAGTGTCAGAGTGTCCGCGTGATTGGCACGAGGACGATGCGCTCGGAGGCCCGGACAGCATCCTCCCCATTGTACAGGACTACTCCGAAGGGTGCCCGGTCGCTGAAGGCTCCAAGGAACGAACTGAGCCCCCGGAGATCGTAAGGCCCGATGCGCGTGGCGCGTTTCACCTCAAGGGGGATCAGCCGGTTGCCCGACTCCAAGACGATGTCAACCTCGGCCCCGGCATGAGTCCTCCAGTATGCGAAGGCCGGCGGCACGTCCAGCAATGACGCCTGCGCCAGGAGCTGCGCGAGCACCCATCCCTCCCAACTTGCCCGTGCCAGAGGATGCACGGCCAGATCCTCTGGCCCCCGAAGCTCGAGCAGGGCGTGGAGCAGTCCGGAGTCAGCGATCCACCCCCGAGGCGAACGGGTGAGCCGCTTGCCGATGTTGGCCGAGTATGTTTCCACCCGCCGCCAGAGGAACGTTCCCTCCAGCAGTTCCAGGAAGCCTCGCACCTTGGATACCGGCAGGCCGAATTCGGTGGCCAGCGAGGCGAGATTCAGCATCTGACCCTGTCGCGCCGCGAGCATACGGAGCAGCCGACGCACGAGCGGCGGCCGCAGATCGCGGTGCAGCTCCCCCAGGTCCCGTTCGCTCACCAGGCGGATGTAGGCATCAAACCACCGGCGCCTGGCCGCTGTGTGTTCCAAGAGGGCTGGCTCCGGAAATCCTCCCGCGAACCAGGCCGTCCGGACCTGCGCGTCCGACAGCGGTTTGCGTCTCACAACGACGTCGAGCACGTCTCGGGCGGCGGAAGCCTGGAGCAGCTTCTGGAGGAAGGGCGACGGTCTCCGTCGGAGCCGCTCCGCAACCGAGAACGGCTCGAGAGTCAGGAGTCCCGCGCGTCCCGCGAGGCTTTCTGAGACGCGAGCGGCCATAGCGCCCGTGGCCGATCCGGAGAGCACGAACCGTCCTGGCTCACGGTTTCTGTCCACGGCCACGCGCAGGGCCGAAAAGAGTCCGGGGACCCGGTGGGCCTCGTCGAACCAGACCCGGGTCGGATGATCCCGGAGGAACAGTGCCGGATCCGCGGCGACGCGTTCGACCGTCGCGGCGTCCTCGAGATCGAAAGGGGTAAAGCCCTTCAGCTCGTGACGGAGAAAGGTCGTCTTGCCAACCTGGCGCGCACCCAGTACGAGCACCACGGGGAACTGGCGGAGATGGGCCTGCAGGCTCGACCGGAGCTGGCGCGGGAGGTACGTCGTATTCATGGCTTAATAGTACCTAAAAAATCGTCGCAACTCAATACGATTTTCAAGGTACCTCTATTGGGCCGCGGAATGGTCGCCGGTTTCGCCGATAGATTCGGCGGCCACCGGGCAAGGCGGCGCTGGGGGGTCCCTGTCGGGAAGCTTCGGAGCATCCGGCGAATTTCTTGTGGGCAGGTGATCCGGTCGGGCAGGATGGCGGCGGGCCGCGGGCTCAGCGGGGCGGCGGGTTGCGGGAGGACGCAGGGGCCGGAGTCGAGGGGCTTGTAGTTCCCGAAAACCTATACCGTGTGATCTTGCAAGGTATTTCATCACCGGAGCTCATGCCTGTGGTTCCCGAAAACTCGTAGTCATCGATCCAGTTGATTTTTTCGACGATCTGCCTCAAGCTGCCCGCCTCGGATAATCGCTTCACTCAAAGGATCCTGCATCATGAAGCCTATCGTTCGTGCGCTACTCGCGTTCGCGGTCAGCCTGGTCCGGTCGCGCGTCTCCCTGCAGATGGAGATCCTCGCGTTGCGGCATCAGTTGGCGGTCTATCACCGATCGATCCGGCGGCCGCAGGTGCGCCCAAGCGACCGCCTCTTTTGGTCGTGGCTGGCGCGGCATTGGTCCCGCTGGCGGGAGGTCCTGGTCTTCGTGCAGCCGGCGACCGTGCTCGCCTGGCAGCGCACACGCTTTCGGGACCACTGGGCCCGCCTCAGCCGGGTGGAACCGGGCCGGCCGGCGATCAGCAAGGAAGTCCGGGAGTTGATCCGAGAGATCTCCGCGGCCAATCCGCGGTGGGGGGCCCCGCGCATCCTGGGCGAATTGCGGAAGCTGGGGATTGGGGTGGCGAAATCCACGGTCGAGACGTACCGCGTGCGCCCGCGACACCCTTCCTCACTCTCCTGGCGGGCCTTCCTCAAGACCCACGTGACGGAGCTCGTTGCCCTCGATTTCTTCACCGTGCCGACGGTCGGGTTCAAGGTCCTCTTCGTGCTGATCGTGCTGGCGCACGCCAGGCGGAAGGTCCTCCATTTCAATGTGACCGAGCATCCGACAGCCCAATGGACGGCGCAGCAACTCGTCGAGGCCTTTCCCTGGGATACGGCGGCCACGTACGTGCTCCGCGACCGCAATGCCGTGTATGGCGAGGGGTTTCAGCGGCGCGTCACGAGCTTGGGCGTCGAGCCAGTGCTCACCGCCGCTCGGAGTCCCTGGCAGAATGCGTATATGGAGCGCGTGATCGGGAGCATCCGGCGGGAGTGCCTGGACCATGTCATTATCTTGAGCGAGGGCCACCTGCGGCGTGTGCTCGCCGGCTACTTCCGGTATTACAATCGTGGTCCATACTACCCCACCTCGCTATGTGCGTGAAAAGGCGAAGGCGCCCTGTCGATCGAGTGGTAACGCGGGGGTATTCCCCTGCTGGACGCGTTGAACGAGGGCCTTCGCTGCGTCGGTTCCCAGCGCGCTCCCATGGAAGATCCACGGCCCCTCCGACAGGGGATGCTCGGCGGTGATCTCGCCGCGCTCGACGGCGAGGCGGAGCGTCTTCGGGCTCAGCCCTAAGATGGCCGCTGCCTCCGTCAGATTGAGCCAGCCGTCCGCCACCCGCGTCTCGCGGCTATAGCACGCGATGTGGTGATGGCTCCGCAGGGCGGTGACGCGCTCCTGTGTCCAGCGATTGCCCCGTCCCGTTTGGAGGCCGTTGCGGTTCAGGATCCCCGCAATCAGCCTGTCGGGACAGATCCGCGCCAAGCTCGTCACCGCCTCCACAATCGCGGGGGGCGTCTGAGCGCGGTGCTGGCCCCGGCGCCGGCGCGGCACGCGCAGCTCGGTGTGCACGCCGCCAGTCCAGTGGAGGACGAGCGTGATCGTGCCGCCGGCGCTATCGACCTCGGCTACCACTTCCTGAAGGAGGGTCCGGACAATCCGCTTCTTCAGACGGACATCCGTGCCGGGGTCGTGCCAGACCGCCTCGAGCCGGGTCGCCAACTCCGCGAACTCCTCCCGCGTGGGGGCAGGTCGCTCTGGGCCGCGGCCCGCCGTGTGGTGCGCGATGCGGGCGTCGATCTCCTGGACGCGCTGTAAGGCGTGGTTCCACCGCTGCTCGAGCTCCCCGGCCACCAGCCGATTCTCGGGATCGGCCGCGTCGTACTGGCGCTGGGCGCGCTGCGCCGCATAGCGGGCGGCTTCCAGGTCCCGCCGCAAGGCCTCGACGACCTCGTCTTGGTGTCGCGCCTCCTGCTCGCTCGCCACGATCGCCGCCTCCACAGCTGCCGGCTGCACCACGCGGAGCACCTCGCGGGCGATGGCGTCGTCCACGGAAAGGCCGCCAAACGTGAGACACCGGGGCTCCCCGTTATCCAGCCAGCCCCGCATGCAAGCGTAGCGGAGCACGTCGTGCCCGCTGCCGGTATATCGGACCGTCAGCTTACGCCCACACCGCCGGCACCGCAAGAGCCCCGTCAACAGGGCCACGCCGCGCTTGGCCGCGCCCACCGCGTCGGTGCGGAGGTTGTTCGCGGTGATGGCCTGCTGAATGTGCTCGAACTCCTCCCAGGAGACGTAGCCCTCATGGGCCTGCGGGATGAGGGCGAGCCACTGCTCGCGGGGCTTCCGGCGCGCCGCGCGCCGCGGGATGCCGTGCTCGTAGCGCACCCGCTGTTCGGTCTTGCCATACGCATACGCACCGCCGTACACGGGACTGGTGAGCAGCCGATAGACGGCCCGGTAGCTCGGCCGCCGCCAGAAGGTCGCGCCCCGCGGGGTGTGCGTTGGGAGCTCCAAGGCGTGCTCCAAGAACCACCAGAGGGTCTGCCGCACCGTGCCCAGTTCGGCGAACTTCCGGAACACCAGCGCGATGGCCTGCTGAACCCGGCGGTCCGGGTCCTTCTCCAGGTGCTGGTCGTCGGTCTTCACGTACCCGACCGGCACGGCCTGGAGGAGGGCACCGCGCCGCGCCTTCGCGTAGCGGGCCTCCACGGATCGCTGGCGCAGGAGATCCAGTTCATACTCGTTCAGGCTGCCCTTCAACCCCAGCAGGAGCCGATCGTTGCTCTGCCGCGGGGCGTAGACCGTGTCCTGGTCAACCAGGAGAGTATCGACGATGCGACAGACCTCCATCAACTGTTGCCACTCCCGGCTGTTGCGCGCAAACCGGGAGACCTCCCACGCGGCCACGGCGCCCACCTTGCCCAGACAGACCTCCGAGACCATGCGCTCGAAGCCGGCACGCGTCACCGTCCCGGCGGCCGATCGGCCCAGGTCCTCATCCACGACCTCGATCTCGCGCCATCCCAGCTGTCGGAGCCGGTCCTGCATGGCGTACTGGAGCTTCTGGCTCTCCAGGTTGTGGGTGACCTGGTACGCAGAGGACTGGCGCACGTAGAGCATTGCTTTGCGCGCCACGTGCTGCGCCTGCACCTTGTCACTCATGTCCCACCTCCCGTCCGCCGCGGACTGGGCCTGTCGGGCGGGCATGCTCGCGCAGCAGGCGGGCCAGCAACTGTACCGTCTTGCGGTAGACGTCTGGCGGGATCGCCGGGGTGATAGGGGACGGCCGGAACAGCTCCAACTGGGGGACCCGGGACCGCGATGGCGTTGGCATCAGCATCTCCTCGCGTAAAGGGTGGATGCTGAGCTTCTACCATATCAAGGTCCTGGCTGCTCGCCGAGCCAACCAGCAGCGCCGCCAGGGCCCGCAATGCCGCGAGGTCGACACGGGCGACGTCAGCCACCTCCCTCGTGCCGTCGGCCGCCGGTTCGAACATCCAGCGCGGGATCTCCTGTACCGGGAACAGTGGCTCCCCGAGGATTGTGCAGCGGACCACGGGCGGGCCGTTTCGGGTGCGCACGGCCCGGACGCGCACCTGGCGTCCGTACCAGGGGTGCCACGGGTAGCGGACTTCCAGCACGTCGGTATTGTGGGTGCTCCATCGCTCGGTTGTACCACCGTTGGCGCACGCATCTGTCGCTGGCCATGGATTGCCCTGACACCCGCCCGGTGCAGCTGCCCGATCAGGGAGCGGTCGTCGCATTCCCGGAAGTGGGTGGATTGCATTACCACTACGAACGGTTTGCTGCATAACGTCCGAGATTGAGATGTCTCGCAGGATCGCAGAGTATGAATTTTCGGGAAGGACAACCTGCTCCCACCAGGTCGCACGACTGTGGCGTTCCTGGGAGCAATTTTCTACCCTAAGGAGGCGGCGCAGCGGAAGCCGACTACTCCTATCGCCCGGGCTGGGTGCGCGATGTCGCGGTGAGAGGTACGGGCGTCCTCGGCGCGGTGATTCCAGGACCCACCGCGGACGACCTTGTACTTTTGCCCAAAGAGGTCGGAGCGGAAATTGCTACCGGGGTAAGGTTCATACCAGTCATCGACCCACTCCCATACGTTGCCCGCCATATCGAGCACGCCGTAGGGACTTGCTCCCGATGGGTAGCTCCCCACGCGACTTGTTCCCCCGAGCCGGTTATCGGCGTTCAGCCGATCCCGGAGTAACTCGTTGCCCCAGGGGTAGCTTCGCCCATCGCCCCCACGGGCAGCCTTCTCCCACTCCGGCTCGGTGGGCAATCGCTTGCCACGGCGCCTGCAATAGTCCCGAGCATTGTACCAGGTCACGAAGACCACAGGGTGATTCGCAAACCTCGGATCGTCGTAGGAGCGCAGGTCTGCAGGTTCTGAACACGCCCCGGCTGCTACGCATTGGCGATACCCGGCGTTGGTGACCTCGTAACGGTCTATCCAGTAAGCCTTGAGGTAGACGTCGTGTTGTGGCCCTTCATCGTCTGGCTCGGCTCGGCTGATCCCCATGATAAACTTGCCCGCGGGAATGAAGATCATCTCGCCGAAACCGGGGGCGGTCGTACTGGGGATCGAACAAGTCGCTGCCAGCAGGATCACAATCAAGCTCGGCGGGATCCACGGCCTTTGCCGACGCATTGCATCCTTCGGGTTCCATGGGGTGATCTCGGAAACTTCTCAGCCACCCAAATAGGCTTTCTTCACCTCGGGATTTGTCAGCAGGTCCTCCGACCTTCCCTGGAGCACGAGGTTGCCGTTTTCTAACACGTAACCGCGCTGGGCAAATTGGAGCGCCATGCGAGCATTCTGCTCGACGAGCAGGATGGCGGTCCCTTCCATGTTGATTTCTTTGAGCGCTCTAAACATGCTCATCATCAACACAGGCGCCAGCCCCATGGAGGGTTCATCGAGGAGCATCATCTTTCTTCCGCTCATCAGCGCCCGTCCGACCGCCAGCATTTGTTGTTCCCCGCCACTCAGGGTCTCCGCCTTCTGTGTTTTGCGTTCCGCGAGGCGCGGGAAGAGGGCGAATACCCGGCCGAGGTCTTGCTCAATGGCTTTACCATCCTTGCGTGCAAAGGTGGCGAATTTCAGGTTTTCCATGACGGTGAGGTTGCCGAACAGACGTCTCCCTTCAGGAACGTGAGAGATGCCCAACTCGCTGACGACTTTATCTGCAGGGTACTTGAGCAAGTCCTTATCCATGTACATCATCTTGCTTCCCCGCTCCGAGGGGATCATGCGGGAGATCGCGCGCAGCGTTGTGCTCTTCCCCGCCCCATTGGCCCCAATGATGCAAACGATCTCACCTTCAGCGACCTGGAAGCTTATGCCATACAGAGCTTTGATCGCGCCATAGGAAACCCGGAGGTTTTCCACTGAGAGCAGCATCAGACAACTACCTCCTTCCCCAAATAGGCATCGATCACCTTCGGGTTGTTCTGGATTTCCTCCGGCGTGCCCTCTGCGATGACCTCCCCGAAATCGAGGGTTTGAATCATCTCGCACAGATCCATGACCACCTTCAGCCTGTGCTCAATAAGAAAAATTGCCAATCCCAACCGGTCCCGGATTTGCCGGATGACTTGCACCATCTCCTTCAACTCTTCAGGGTTCATCCCTGCGGTAGGCTCATCCAAGAGCAGGAGTTTCGGGTTTGCGGCCAGCGCTCTGGCCATCTCCACCTTTCTTTGCACACCGTAGGGGAGATTCGTCACCACCTCATTGGCAAGCCGGCCAATGCCCATCATGCCCATCAGGCGGTGGGCTATGGCTTCGGTCTCTGCTTCCTCCCGGACGCGCTTCGACGTGCCAAAGAAAGCTCCGACCAACCCGTATGACAGGCTGCGAGTAGCGCGCCAATTTCACGTGCTCGATGGCAGTCATGTGTCTCCACAGGCGGAGGTTCTGAAACGTCCTCGCAATGCCCATAGCGCCAATTTGGTAGGACTGAAGTCCGAGCAGGCTCTTGCCGTCAAGGGTGATTTTTCCTTCAGTGGGCTGGTGAATTCCCGTGATCAGGTTGAACACCGTGGTCTTGCCCGCCCCGTTGGGGCCGATCAGCCCCCTGATCTGACCCGACTCGATCGCCACGTTGAAGTCGTGCACGGCTCGGAGACCGCCAAAATGGACGGTGAGGTTATCAACTTGCAGGAGTGCCATGCTTCACCTCTCCGACGGGCTTCACTTTTGGCTTGAGTATTTCTTCGACTTTGAATTCCCGAAAGGCAACCAGCCCTGTCGGGCGGAAAATCATCACGAGGATCAGCAAGACAGGAATGACGATCCACTTGAGGATTTCAAGAGGGCGGAACGCCTCCATGAGAAGGTTCAGCCCGACTGCCCCCACGATGGAGCCCACGACGGAGTTCAACCCTCCCAAGTAGACCATGGCCAGGACCTCGCTCAGTTTCAGGATCCCGAAAGATCCCGGGTTCACGTACCTGATGACATGAGCGAGTAGCCCGCCGGCCACTCCCGCCCAGAAGGCTGAGAAAAGGAAGGCCGTCATCTTGGTGCGGCGTGTGTTGACGGTCATGGCATTCGCGGCGGTTTCATCGTCCCGCACCGCATTGAGCGCCTTGCCGAGCGTAGACCGGACGAAATTATTGATGATCAGGACGCTGAGCGCAGTTACCACGAAGACCACGAGCAGGCTGGCGAAATTCGGTTGACCCATGAACCCGCGCGCGCCTCCGACAATCTCGAGGTTCTCGATGAGGCTCTTCACGATGAAGGTGAAGGCCAGAGAAATGATTGCCAAGTAGTCGCCGCGGGTTCGAAACGACGGGATCGCTACGAACAGGGCGCCAAAGGCCGCCAGCAATCCCCCCGCGATCAAGGATAGCGGGAAGATCAATAGACCAGGAGCCTGGGGGAGCAACGGCGCCCCGAGAATTTTGTTCTGTGTAAAACACAGAACCGTGACGACGGAGGCCGCATACGCCCCGAGAGCCATGAATCCTGGGTGTGAGCAGGAGAACTCCCCCATGTACCCGTTGACCACGTTCAAGCTCAGGGTCACGATAATGGCGATCAGCATGAGCTTGAGTACCAGCACCCGGTAATCGCCGAGCGAGGCCCACAGGCTCAGAACGGCATAGAGCAGGGCCAGGTGGATCAGCAGAGAAATCCATGGCGGGAACTGGAACAACTTCGCCGCCAGCCAGTTCGTTGGCGTAGAACTCAGCCAGGCAACTATTCCAACAGGCAGGAGATACATGAGCAACACGTACAGGATTGCTCCGGGTATGAGGGCAGGTTGAGCCAGCGCAAGGTCGAAGCCAAAGAGGGCAGGCATGTCCTCCATGCCGAGGCGCAGCGTCAGTGGGGAGCCTGCGAGGTGTTCGACGATCACTGCCGCCAGTCCACCCAGGAGCCAACCCAACATCGGAATCTGGGCAAATGCATCGCGCGTCTTGCCTGCAAGCGTCGCCGTACCCGCGCGGCGCGTCGTAAGCTCACCGCTTTCCATTGGCATCTTCGGTCGGACCTCCTCTAGAGCCTCAACTGAGCAGTGTAGGGTTCGCCAAAGAATCCGTGGGGCCTGAAGGTCAGGATGACGAGGATGATGGAGTAGGCAACGAAATCGCGAACCGTGGATGGAAAGTACGTCGCGACGAAGATCTCGATGAAACCGAGAAGAAACCCTGCCAGCGCAGCCCCGATGACCGACCCTCGCCCGCCCAAGATGGCGGCGACAAAGGCCTTCCAGCCGACGAGGATGCCCATGTACGGATCGAGGACAGGATAGGCGATCCCGTAAAGGATGCCCGCTGCTGCTGCCAGTCCCGAACCGACGGCAAAGGTCAGGACGGCGACAGAACTACTGGACACCCCCATCAACGGCACGACGACGGAGTCGTAGGCCATGGCACGCATGGCCATCCCCCACTTGGTGTGGCGCACGAACAGATGCAGCCCGAGCATGAGCAACACGGACACGACGACGATGATGATCCGGGTGTTGGTGATGCTCACCCCGGCGATCTGGTAGCTTCGAGTTTCGATCAGGGCAGGAAAGTTCCGCCGTGCCGCTCCAAAAAGCTGCAGGTTTCCCGTCTCGAGGATAATGCCTACCATCAACCCGGTGATGGCGGCTGAGGCTCGCGGCGCATTACGCAAGGGGCGATACGCCACTCGCTCGACGATCATCCCCAGGAGCGACGTGGCGATCATGGCAAACACAATCGTCAGCGCCAGGATGAGCCAATTGGGAAGCGGCACAACACCCATCACGGAAAGCGAGACAAGCCCGGAAGAGATGAAGAACCCGATGTAGGCTCCAGACATGAAGATATCGCCGTGGGCGAAATTGAACAACATCAGCACGCTGTAGACCATCGAATAGCCCAGGGCGATCAGGGCATAAAAGCTGCCCGACTGCAGCGCATTGATCACGTTTTGCAGGAAAGACGCCATTCCGTGTCCTCCTCTTCAACAAGAGGTCGGGCTCAGAGCTTGGCCGCTCTGCGCCCGACCTCCACCACATCCAGCTTCCACGCTGCGGAGCCAAACGTTATACGTCGGCCACCGGTGGTTGGATGGTGCCCTCGTTTACTTTGGACACACCTGCTTGAAGAAGGTGAACTCCCCGGTATCACTGATCTTGACAACGACCGCACACTTGACCGGGTCGCCACTTCCCTCACGGAAGGTCATGTCGCCCGTGATGCCCTTGAAGTCTCGAATGCTCGCGATGGCGTCGCGGACGCATTTCCTATCCGCCTTGATATCGCCCGTGATCTTGCCACACTTTTGGATCCCTGTCTGGACGATTCCCATCGCATCCCAGGTCAGGGCGGCCACATCGTCCGGCACGTAGCCGTGCTCTTTGTTGTAGCGATCGATGAACGCTTTGGTTTTGCCCGTGGCGCCCGCGGCGGCATAATGTGTGCTGAAGTACAGGCCGTTGCAGTCGCTGCCGCACAGCTTCGTCAGTTCGGCTGAACCCCAGCTGTCACTCCCCACGATGGGTTTGGTGAAGCCCAGTTGGTGGGCCTGCTTCACGATCAAGGGCACCTCATCGTAGTATTGTGGTGTGAAGAGGAACTCGGCCCCGGAGTTCTTGATCTTGGTCAGCTGGGCGCTGAAGTCCTTGTCTTTCGTGGTGAAGCTTTCGTAAGCGACTACAGAGCTGGCCCCATGCAGGTCCTCCCAGGCCTTCTTGAAGAACTCGGCCAACCCCTTGGGATAGTCACTGCCGACGTCGTACAGGACAGCCGCCTTCGTAAACTTGAACTGATCGGTGACGAAATTGGCCACCACTGGTCCCTGAAATGGATCCAGGAAACAGGCGCGGAAGACCCACGGACGGTTGAGGGTGGCATTGGGGTTGGTGGACCAGGGGCTGATCATGGGGGTTTCGTAGTTGTTGGCGACCTCGCCGGCCGGCACGGCCTGCTTGGAAGCCTGCGGCCCGACAATCATGAGAACCCTGTTCTGAGTGATCATCTTGGTGTTGGCGGCAACCGCCGACTCAGCTTTGGACTCGTTGTCCTCGATCACCAGCTCGACGTTGTACTTTCTGCCGCCAACCTGCAAGCCTCCGGCTTTCTTGATGTCGTCCAGCCACATCTGAGCAGCGAACTTGGTACCCTCGCCTACCTTGGGAATGTCACCGGTCAGAGGAGCATTGATCCCAATTCGAATCACGGTCGGCGGCGCTGCCGCGTCGGCGACGAGCCCAAAGCCGAGGAGAATCGCTAGCAATACGAAAGCTAGGGTCAGGGTTTTTCTAACCATTTTCTTCTCCTTCCTCGCTCAACGTTTTCCCCGTACCGGTGCGGAACCGTCTCTGAATGCAACGTGTCGACTGATCACCCCCTTTCCCAGCAGGGCCCGCCCGGATTGCCCCAGCAGCCCGTGCTGAGAGGACTTTGCTTTTCGGGTTCGGCAGCCCGGCGGCAGGCGACGAGCTGGCCCCCGCTAGACCCCGCGCGGGAAAAGCATCGCGCAGGTGGTGGGCGACTGTCAAGGAGAAAGGCGAAGATGTCGCCGATTCGATCTTCCCGTTCCCGTGGACCATCACTCGCCGAACCAAGGCTTTGAGTCGATCGCGAAGTGCCTCAGGTGAGGACTCCTCGAGATCGGCGAGGACTCGCTCAACGGCTCTCCCCAGGATCCTGGCCCGCTTTGAGGGGACCGCGGTGGGCATGAAGAGACGCGGCCCACTCCCGAGGACCATCAGGAAAGCGCTCGCCGCCTGGGTCAGCCGTTTAGTCTCCTGGAGCCGGGATCGCACGGCCTCCCGCTCCCGGCCGAGTTTCTCGAGTTCCGCCCCGACCAGGCGGGCGGCCTCGGGGGGCAGCAGAGTGAGGCGGTCGAGAAGCGCAGGGATCTTCCGCTTGAGCTTCGCGAGCTCCCGCTCGAGGGTCGGGCAGCTCGAGGCGGCCTCGTCCGCCGTCCGCGCCCGGAGGGCCTCGACGCGCTGCCGAAGCTGGTCGCGGATGTCTGGATCAACAAGCCGGTGCTTGACCAGGCGAAGGATCCGCGCATCGAGCTGGGGCCGGTGTGGTCCGCGAAAACTTAAGCCGCTGGCTCTTACATCCAACGTTTGGGACTAGTTACGCTGCTACCAAGCCTGAGAATGGAAGGAGCAGGCCCGCCTGCCGGAGGGTCTCCACCGACGTATATATGAGTGGTATCCCCCTGGGGAATGGACGCCAGGATTCCGTTTTGCTCAATTGGTGGTCCATCCCCCCCGGCACCCTAACCAGTGCCGATCACCTTCCATTGCCTGCCGGTGACGGATCGGATAGTTCGCTCCATTATGGGTCCGTTCCCCCGGCACGCCAATTGAGCAAAAGTCCTCCGTTCGGTCCAATGGTCTGACTCAATAAGCCCCGATCGACCTTGTTCCATCCAAGCGTAACCTCAGACGACACGCCCGCCGGCAAGCTAGAACCTGGCCGGGCGGGTGGATTCGGCGGGGCTATCCGTGGCAGCCTCTGCCCCGGTGAGATCGCGCGCCCCCCCTGGGGGCACAAGGAGTCGCAACGCGATGTCCTTGGCAGTATCCCTCATCCGACTCCCGCCACGGAGCCGTCGGGCTTGACAGGCCGAGGAGGCCGGGAGTACCTTTCGGACCGTTACCCCTCCCCGTGATGATCGTCGGAGGAGGCCCCAAGGGATCGGCTAGGGACAGCGCTCCGGACCCCGAGGCGGGCACGGAGCCCGGTGCGCCCAGGAGGAGCCATGAACGCTCTGGAAAAGACGCTGGCCGAGCTGGCGCGAAAAGTGGTGGAGAACAACCTGTGGCGGCAGAGGCAGTGCTTCAATCTCATCCCCTCCGAGAGCACGCCCTCCCTGCTGGTGAAGCTGTGCGAGATCAGTGATCCCGCGGGTCGCTACGGGGAGCACAAGACGGCGCTGAAGAAGGAATTGGAAAGCCTGGCGGGGTCGAGCGCCCTCAAAGGCGACCAGATCTATTACTACCAGGGCACCGATTTCATCTACGAGGTGGAGCAGCGCCTGAAGCGGGAGTTCGGGCAGTTCGTCAACGCCAGCGAGGTGGAAACCCGACCCATCAGCGGCCAGATGGCCAACGAGATCGTCTTCAAGGCCACGGTCAAGTTCCTGGCGGCGAATCCGGAGGGCTTTGCCCGGCTGGGGGCCTCCGGCCGGTTGACCGGGGCGATGAACAACCACCTGAATGCGGGCGGGCACCTCAGCGCGCAGTCCTTCGGCGCGCTGTTCAATTTCGTCGACGGCGAGATTGTCAACTTCCCGCTCAACCCATCGAACCCCTACAAGATTGACCCGGACGCGATGGTGGACCTTGTCGCCAAGCATCGGCCCCCGCTCATCGTGTTTGGGAAGAGTCTGTTTCTGCACCCGGAGCCGGTGCGCGCGCTGCGCAGCTTTCTCGAGACCACCCAGGCTTATCGGCCCATCGTCATGTACGACGGGGCCCACGTGCTCGGCCTGCTGGGCTCTCGCTTCCAGGACCCCCTGGCCGAGGGGGCCGATGTCCTCACCGCCTCCACCCACAAGACGTTCTTCGGACCGCAGCGGGGTGTCATTGCGGCCAACATCGGCAGGGACTCGTCGCTCCGCAAGCTGTGGTCGGAGATCATTACCCGGACCTTCCCCGGGTCGACCAGCAACCACCATCTGGGCAGCCAGCTCGCCCTGCTGGCCGCGACGCTCGAGATGAACCACTTCAAAGACGACTACCAGGCGCAGGTCCTGGCCAATGCGCGGGCCTTTGCCCGGGCCTGTGCCGCGCAGGGCATCCCGGTGGAGGGCGGGGAAGCGGACGGCTACACCCGGACCCACCAGGTCGTCCTCCGGGTCGCCCCTTTTGGCGACGGCAAAGCGGTGGCTGCCCGCCTGCAAGAGAACAACCTCATCACCAACTTCCAGGCCCTGCCGGGCGATGAGACCTTCTCCCGCCCCAGCGGGATTCGGATGGGCGTGCAGGAGATGACGCGGTTCGGCATGCGAGAAGCGGACTTTGCCAATCTGGCGCGGCTCCTGGCCGAGGTCGTCCTGCGCAAGAAGAACGTCGCCCAGGAGGTCGTGGAATACCGGCGGAGCTTCCACGCCATGCAGTACTGCCTGGCGCCCGAGGAGACGCTCCGCGTGGCGCCGGCCATCCTGGAGAGCATTTGTGCTGACCACGACTACTTCCTGGGATTCGCGCAGGCCCTGCGGAGTCTCTAAGGGGAGCGCAGAGTTCGAAGATCTCCGGCAATCGAGGCACAAAACAAAGGAGCCGGTCGTCGTCGGCGAGCCGACGTAGGTGGGCAAGGTATCCCCCTGTGGTCCGCAAAATCTCCGTCCGCCCCTGGATACGCCTGGCAAGCTCCTCGGGGAAGGAGGGGAATCCAGGGCCTCATGAGGTTTTCGGCTGCGCCGGCGGGATTGCACTCCAGGACGGAAGGACGAGCTGCACTCATGCATCGAAAATGGCGGGAAGGTGGATCAGATCCCGGGGCGCACGCCTAGCGAAGGTGGAATAGGCCCAAATCCCGCCTAGCCCTGGCGCACGGCCTCAGGGGATCAGTCCTTTTCGCTGCCATCCATCCTTTCAGTCCTCCCGGAACCGGGTGCCGGATCTCATGTTCGGAATCTGGAGCTAACTTGCTATAAACACACCGGTAGTTCTTCCCGCCAGCCCAACAAGGCTTCCCAATCAAAACCATGCGCACAATGTGGGTGAGGCTCCCCCGGTACCACCCCTCATCATCTGTGATTTAACTTCCCGCCCTAACTCCCGGGCGAGAGATTCCCGCTCCGCCTGCAGCGGCAGAGGGGGTGTGACGATCGCCCTCGTCCATCAGTAGCTCAGGGCGGTGGAGACCAAGCCTCAGCGTCACGCCCAGTCCAAGGACCAGCGGCCGGCTTCTCAACTCCCGGACACCGAGCTGCCACACCTGCAGCGGGAGGGAGGGCCCTGAGGAAGGACCCGGATTGGACCGCACGTCGCCAGTTCCTGCAGACGTTGGCTGCGGTCGGCGCCATCCCCGCGGCGGATCTTGCCTGGCGGGAAGAGCCTTTCGGCTGGCCGCGCCGGACCCCCGCCGCCCGCACCAGGCGGTTCCAGGTCAGCGGCCCTGAGCCGCTCCGGCTCTCCTGGATCGAGTCTCTGATGGACCGCTTCACCACGTCGCAGTCAGACGGCGAGGTGCGGGGGGAAGTTCGCCCCCCCGGCCCAGGCGCTTCATCACTGGGCTTCCCTCGATCAGCTCGTCGGCCTCGTCTTCCTTCGCGCCCTGTTCCGGCTCTTCGAGCTGATCGGTGTACCGAGACCAGCCCATCTCATCCCGAAACCTGGTAAGATTTATGCGGACCGTGGTCGGATGCAGATGAGCACAGTAGCCCTCCTGAACCAATCTCCGGGCGATGGCCGCAATCGGCTCAGGAACTCGCAGATCACGGACCACTTGGTCGAATTTTTCGTCCGGCACATCCTGAAACTTGCCGCGCCATCTCGCAAAAACACGCGCCACCCTTTCTTCTTCGGCAGTTACTAACTAGTTCAGAATATAGGCTACACTGGGCGCGGCGAAGAAGGATCGTACAAGATGCGGATCGGCTTTGATCGCTGCGAGATCGGCTTCCACGCGCAGTCGCAAGGACTCGTCCTGGTACAGGGGGCGCTTGGTCACCCCCTGCTGCCGCAGGTGGTTCCAGACGAACTCGTCGGGATTGAGGTCGGGGGCATAGCCCGGCAGGAAGTGGAGCTCGAGCCGGCCGCGCTGCGCCTGGACGAACTCGGCGATCAGGTGGGCCCGGTGCGCCGGATGGCCGTCGACCACGAGGAAGACCGGCTGCCGGCGCCCTCGAAGGAACGCCTGGAGGAACGTCCGAAAGGTGGTCGCGTTCAGCCGGCCGGTGAACACCTTGTACCAGAAAGCCCCGAGCGGGCTCACGGCGGAGATCGCATTCACCGCTTGCCGCTGGCCGCTGGTCGGGACGACGGGCGTCTGCCCGCGCGGCGCCCAGGTCCGCCCCAGCGGGGCATCCGACCGGACCCCGGCCTCGTCGAGGAAGAAGATCGCCGCCCCGCGCTGCTGGGCCCGGCGGCGGAGCACTGGGTACGTCTCCTGCTCCCAGCGGGCGACGGCCGCGGGGTCCCGCTCGTAGGCCCGCCGCAGCGGCTTCTGCGGCGTAATACCGAGCTCGGCCAGGAGCCGCCCCACGGCGGTCACCCCGAGCGTCACCCCGAACCGCTCTTGGACGAGGGTCGCGACGAGCAGCCGGGTCCACAGGCCGAAGTCGAAGCCGTACTGCCGGGGATCCTTGCCGTTGAGCCAGCGGAAGACCTGAACTTTCTGCTTGGGCGTGAGGCGCGGCGGCCGCCCGGTGGGCTTCACCGAGAGCAGCACATCTCCGCCGCGCTCCCGCAACTTCCGCTGCCACTTGTAGACGGTGGTGCGGCAGAGGCCGTAGCTCTGCATGACCGCGGTGACTGCCTCGCCACCGGCAATGCGCTGCAGCGCCAGGGCGCGGATTGCATCCAGGGCTTTCCGATGGAGCTGCCGGCCGTCGGTTTTCATGCAGAGATAGTAACATATTCCACTAGGAATGTGTAGCCATTATTACGGACTAATTAGTAAGTGCACTTCTGGGGTAGGGACACCACCCTCATTTACCCCTGTGCCACCCCCATGTGCCGTAGGGTGTGCTTCAGGGGTGTGCTCTCCTGTTCCCCCACTGGAGCCCGGCCCGGGCAGCACCCCGTCTCCAGGTTCCCTTGCCCGACCATTATCCTCGTCTATGTTGTAGACCATCGGTCTTGCCTCCTCCCTCTGTATCCACCGGGTGCACGTGCGCCAAATCTTCTGGAGGTGCCCCTGCCTGTACAGGGGGCCCTTGTACCGGTGGTACTTCCCGATCGCATTCCCCGTCGCTCACATTCTTCGCCATGTCGTTCACCTTGCTCTGGTCTCGTTCACCCCAAGTTTTCACTGCTATTCATCGCGTGGTCCTGCTTTTAAGACGGCCGCACGGCCCCTGCCCCACTCGCGTTGACTCTCACGTCAAACCTGGTTCACTGGAGCATCGCCCCTCGCGTCTCTCGCGCCGATCTCGGCACCGTCCCAGCGCCGGCGTCATTGTCCCAGGACTTCCCGCAAACGACGGTGCAGGACCCCGAGCACCAAGTGCTCAATCAGCCGATTGCCACATGCCCGCTTTCGCCCTCCGTCGCTGCGTCTGTGGCGTCTATTTGCCCCGATCTCCCCAGGAGGCACCCCCCTCTGTTGCTTTAGTCTCCTCATTCGGTGAATCCTTGGCCTGGACACGTTCCCCCCGTTTTCAGTTGCGCGCGGGTTGCGTCTCCATGCATCGGTGTGCTATGGTCTGCCAACCTGCTCCCTCTAAGCCCGCGTCCCTTCAGCCCATCTTTGCGAGACCCTGCTTGACAGGGTCCAAGGCTGCGAGCATAGTACCCCCCGCACGCAGGCATTGTGAGCGGGGATCTGCCGAAAGAGCTGAGGCTGCAATGCAGCAGCTTTGGGCGTGGCGAACGGGCCCTGGACTCTCGTCGGACGGGAGAGGCCGGGGCTTTTTCTTTTGGGCGTAAGTGGGGCTCTGGCTTACTTTGAGGTGGACCCGAGCCATAAGCTTTTCTTCTCATTTTCTCATGGGAGGAAGACATGAAAATCACTTCGAAAGTGCTGGTGCCGCTGGTGGTGTGGGCCGTCCTCTTCGCCTGCCCGTTCCTCTTCGGGGTTCCCGCCGGATTGACGCTGAACGCGTGGCGGTACTTTGCGCTCTTCGTCGCCGTCATCGTCGGCCTGATCGCGGAACCCATCCCCGCCGCCGCCATCGGGCTGATGGGGGTCGCCTTCGCCGCCACCCTGCGGTACGTGGGTGCCGACATCAACCAGTCGATCAACTGGGCGCTCAGCGGTTTCTCTGACTCGACCGTGTGGCTGATCTTCGGCGCGTTCGTCTTCTCCATGGGCTACAACAAGACCGGCCTGGGGCGCCGCATCGCCTTGATGCTGGTGCGCTGGCTCGGCGGTCATACACTGGGCGTGGGCTATGCAATCACGTTCGCCGATCTCATCCTCTCGCCCGGCACGCCGTCGAATACCGCGCGCAGCGCCGGCACGATTTACCCGATTATCCGCAACATCCCCGAGCTGTACGGGTCGGAGCCGAATAGCCCCTCCGCGCGCAAGATCGGCTCGTACATCATGTGGACGGCATTCGCCGCCACCTGCGTCACCAGCTCGATGTTCATCACCGCGATGGCGCCGAACGCCGCCGCGCTGGCCATCGTCAAGAACACGACGAACTTCGAGGTCAACTGGTTCCAGTGGTTCCTGGGGTTCATGCCGGTGGGCATCGTGCTCATCCTGCTCGTCCCGCTTCTCACCTACCTGCTGTACCCACCGGAAATCAAAGTGAGCCACGAGATTCCGGCATGGGCGGACAAAGAGCTCGGCAAGATGGGCAAGGTCACCCGGTCGGAGATCGTCATGATCGCCCTGGTGGTTCTGGCGATCTTCCTGTGGATCACCGGGGCGAATGTCCTGTTCAGGCTGCCGGTCCTCGGCACGAACTTCATCAACGCCACGACCGTGGTCTTGCTCGTAGTCGCATTGATGCTGCTGACGAATGTCGTGAGCTGGGAGGAAATCATCAGCAACAAGAGCGCATGGAACGTGCTGGTGTGGTTTGCCACGCTGATTACGCTCGCCAACGGGCTGAACGCGGTGGGCTTCATCAAGTGGTTCGCCGAACGCGCGGCCGCGCCGCTCCGGGAATTCAATCCCCTCGTCGCGATGGGGCTCCTCCTGGTGCTCTTCTTCTTCGTCCACTACTTCTTCGCATCGTTGACCGCGCACACGGTCGCCGTGCTGCCGGTCGTCCTCGCGGTGGGCACGAAGATTCCTGGCATCCCGGTGCTGCCGTTTGCGCTGCTGCTCGTCTATGGCCTCGGCCTGATGGGGGTCATCTCGCCGTATGCCACCGGACCGTCGCCGGTGTACTACGGCTGCGGCTACATTTCCCGCACCGCGTTCTGGACGCTCGGGCTGATTTTCGGGGTGATCTTCTTGGCAGGGCTGCTGATCATCGGCGCGCCGTGGCTGTTGTACGTCAAGATGTAGGCGCGTCGGCTTCGACGCAGGGGACGAGAGGTGGCCGGAGTCATCCGGCCACCTCTCGTGGTTTCCGGGGGGGCATCGGGCCGAGGTTGGGAAATGGCCGATGGGCGACGGCCGTCGGATCGAAGCGGCGCCAGGGGGATTCCTGCCGGGTCCCGCTACTTCGGCCGGCGCCAGATCATGAGGGAGTGCTCCCCCTCCTGGACCACTTCGCCCCGCTGGTTGATCATCTGGCCCCCCTCACAGATGATGCCCCGGTCGGGCTTCGACGTGCTCTCGCGCATCTTGGTGATCCGAAACTTGACGTACACGGTATCCCCGATGAAGATCGGCCCGGTGAATTTCCAGGTCCATTCCAGCGAGGCGATGTAGCGCGTGTCGGCGAAAGCCGGGATGCGCTTCTTCAGGCCCTCGACGAGGCTGAGGCCCAGCATCCCGTGGGCGATCCGCGTCTTGTAGGCCGACTCGCGCCTGGAGAAATCCTCGTTGGTGTGGATCTCGTCGAAGTCCCCGGACAGCATGGCGAACATGGTGACGTCCGCCTCCGTGATGGTCCGTCCGGGCGAGTCCCACTCCTGGCCGACCTGGAAGTCCTCGTAGTATGTCGCCATCGGATCTCCTCCCTCTGCCAACGGGTGCGGTGGTCGGAATGGACGCGAATCTATCTCCTGGCCCCGGGCGTGTCAATTCCCCCGCGCGAGTTGGCCGCCCACGGCAGGGCGGTGTCCATCCGGGGAGCCCTCAAATTCCTTGACGATGGGCGCTCGACCGCTGACAATAGGCCGCCTTTGCCCGGGTCGCCGATCATCAACTTCTTGTTCTTGGCAGGAGGAGCCCTCATCATGAGTCTTCCGGAGTTCAGCCTGGACGGCAAGATCGCCTTTGTCACCGGGGCGGGCCGCGGCCTCGGCCGGGCGGGGGCCCTGGCCCTGGCGAGGGCGGGCGCCCACGTGGCCCTGGTCAGCCGGACGCGAAGCCAGCTCGACGAGACGGCCGCGGGCGTGGAGGCGCTGGGCCGGAAGGCGCTGGTGGCCGTGGCGGACATCCGGAGCAGCCAGCAGATCGAGGCGGCGGTTCAAACGGTGGTGGGGACGTTCGGGCGCATCGACATCCTCTTCAACAATGCCGGGACCAACGTGCGGAAGCCCGTGGTCGAGACGACGGACGAGGACTGGCACACCATCATCGACACCAACGTCAAGGGCATCTTCCTGGTGGCCCGCGCCGTGGCCCGCCAGATGATCAAACAGAAGAGCGGGCGCATCATCAACATGTCCTCCATGTCCGCGGTGTCCACGGAGCGGGACAAGGTTGTGTACGCCAGCAGCAAGGGGGCCGTCTCCCAATTCACCAAGGGCCTGGCGCTGGAGCTGGCGCCCCACGGGATCACCGTGAACGCCATCGCCCCGGGCTACATGATGACGCCCCTGGTCAAGGGATACCTGGAGGCGGACGCGGAGCGGCACAAGCGGATCCTCCAGCGCATCGCCCTGGGGCGGATCGGGCAGCCGGAGGAGATCGGGGGCGCTCTGGTGTTCCTCGCCTCGGACGCCGCCTGCTACATCACGGGGGCGACCATCGCCATTGACGGGGGCTGGACCGCGTCGTAGCGCTGGCACGCCGGCGACCCAGAGATGACGAACGATGCGGATCCTCCTGTTTCTCGCGGCCGGGATGTTCGTCGGATACCTTCTCCGTTCCAGGAAGAACGTTTTGGCGACGGCGAGGACGGCGGCGACATGGTCGCTCTACCTTTTGATCTTCTTCCTGGGGGTCTCCGTCGGCGCGAATCCCGCGGTGGTTCGCGGCCTGGGACGGCTCGGCATCCAGGCGCTCATCCTCAGCGCAGGCGGGATTCTGGGCAGCGTGCTGGTCGCGCGCCTTGTTTCCCGGGCAGGCTTCGACCGGGCGCGCCATGAAGAATAGCCTGATCATCCTGGCGTGCCTCGTTGCGGGGATCCTGGCCGGGAGCCTGGGATGGCTCCCCCGGGGCTTCCTGGACCTGAACCCGACGGCCTATGCCCTCGACGCGCTGCTGTTCCTGATCGGGATCGAGATCGGGGCCGATACACGGGTCTGGCAAGCCGCCAGGACTCAGAGCGTCGGGATCCTCCTGGCGCCGCTGTCGGCGATCCTGGGGACGCTTCTGGGCGTGGCGCTGTTTTCGGTGTTTGTTCCTGGAGTCGGGCTCAGGGGATCGCTGGCCGTGGGCGCGGGATTCGGCTATTACAGCCTGGCGAGCGTGCTGATTGCACACATCGGCGGGAAGACGCTGGGCGTGATCGCCCTGCTCGCCAACATGGCACGGGAGTTCATTACGCTGATCGGGACGCCGCTTTTGGCCCGATATTTCGGGCGGTTGGCCCCCATCGCGTCGGGCGGCGCCACCTCCATGGACACCACGCTTCCGGTCATCACGCGGTCCGTGGGGACGGACTATGCCGTGATCTCCGTCGTGAACGGCGTGGTGCTGACCGCGCTGGCTCCGCTGTTGATCACGGCGATCCTGCGCTAGCCGAGCGGCTCGCGCTTGGCGGGTGGTATACACATGAGCCATCCGACTTCGGACTGGCGATCCGGTTTCACGCGACTGAGGTCGCCGTCCCCCACGGCAGCAGGCCGATAGCGAGATGCCATGAATATCCGCGACATTCTGGGAAGGCAGCAGCCGTGCTTCAGCTTCGAGTTCTTCCCGCCCCGCACGAGGGAGGCCGGGGAGCAGTTGTACAAGACCATCGAGGACCTGGTGCCTTTGCGGCCATCCTACGTGAGCGTGACGTACGGGTCCGGAGGGTCGACGCGGGAGCTGACCCATGACCTCGTGATCAGGATCCGAGAGCACACGCAGCTCGCCGTCGTCGCCCACATGACCTGCGTCGGCGCGGCTCAGGAGGAGATCGGGAGCATCCTGCGGGCGTACCAGGATCACGGGATCGAGAACATCATGGCGCTGCGGGGCGATCCGCCGAGGGGCGAGACCTCGTTCGTCCAGCCGCCCGGGGGGTTCGCCCACGCAGCCGATCTGGTGGCATTCACCCGCCGGCGTTTCCCCAGCATGGGCATCGGCGTGGCGGGCTTCCCGGAGGGACACCCAGAGACGCCCAACTGCCTCAAGGAGATGGATCATCTGAAGGTGAAGGTGGACGCCGGGGCGGACTACATCTGCACCCAGCTCTTCTTCGACAATCGCGATTTCTACGATTTCTGCGAGCGGTGCGAGATCGCGGGCATCCGGGTCCCGATCATCGCGGGCCTCATGCCGGTCACGTCCATTCGGGGCATGGTCCGGATGGCCGAGCTGGCTCTCGGGGCGAGGTTTCCCGCGCGATTGACGAGGTCGCTCGTCCGGGCGAAGGACGACGAGTACGTGGAGCGCGTCGGCATTCACTGGGCGACGGAGCAGGTGAGGGACCTCATCGATCACGGGGTGCGGGGCGTCCACTTTTACACGCTGAACCGGTCGAAGGCCACGCTGAGGATCTATGAGACGCTCGGCCTGAGGAACTACACTTCGCCGGAGGGCGAGGGCTAGGCGCCGCGAGAGCGCGCCTCCCCAGGGTTCCGGGCGAGCGCCCGGCGGAGACACGTCATGTCGTTTCAACCCCTCGGACGCATTATCCTCACTGGGTGCCTGCTCGTCGCGTCGCTTGGGTGGGCCGGTGCCGCAGAAAAAGAGAAAAAGGTGAGCGGACCCTTGTATGCGACGTTCAAGACGAGCCTGGGGAACATCGTGGTCCGGCTGGACGAGGACAAGGCCCCGAGGACGGTCGAGAATTTCGTCGGCTTGGCCACGGGCACGAAGGAGTGGACCGATCCGAAGACGGGGAAGCAGGTGAAGCGCCCGCTGTACAATGGGACGATTTTCCATCGGGTCATTCCCAACTTCATGATCCAGGGCGGGGACCCGCTGGGGACCGGGAGGGGCGGACCGGGCTACAAGTTCGACGACGAATTCAGCCCCGATCTCCGGCACAACAAGCCGGGGATCCTGTCCATGGCCAACGCCGGTCCCAACACCAATGGGAGCCAGTTCTTCATCACCACGGTTCCCACCCCGCACCTGGACAACCGGCACTCGGTCTTCGGCGAGGTCGTCCAGGGGCAGGATGTGGTCGTGGCGATCGGGAGCGTCCCCCGGGGGCCGAACGATCGCCCCCTGAAGGACGTGGTGCTGAACGAGGTCGTCATTTCCCGAGGGAAGCCGTAGCTTTAACCCGTTGCGTGGGAAGACAAACCGGACGACGGACATCTGTGGGGTCGAATGGCATGATGGTTGTGGGCTCCGTGCGGGATCGGTCGCTCACGGGTGCGCTGGATGATGCTGCGGCCGGGCGGGGGCTCTCCCGCGAGGCGGCGATCCGTTTCCTCGAACCCTCGGCGCCACTCGACCCGCTGCTCGCGGCGGCGGCGGCCCTGCGAAACCGAGGGAAGGGAAAGACCATCACGTACTCCCGCAAGGTGTTCCTGCCCCTGACGAACCTCTGCCGGGACCGTTGCGGGTATTGCACATTCCGGCGGGATCCGGAGGACCCAGATGGCTGGATCATGACGCCGGAGCAGGTGCTGGCCGTGGTGGGGGAAGGGGCCCGGCTCGGCTGCACCGAGGCGCTCTTCAGCCTGGGGGATGCGCCCGAGGCCGTGTTTCCCGGGGCGCGGGCGATCCTGCGGGGGTTGGGCTACCGGCGGACCCTGGAATACCTGCGGGCGGCCTGCGGGCTGGTGCTCGACCGCTCGCCCCTCTTTCCCCACGCGAATCCGGGGGTGATGAGCGAGCCGGACCTCCGCGCCCTGAGGGCCGTGAACGCGAGCATGGGCCTCATGCTGGAATCGGCGAGCCCCCGCCTGCTCCTGGCGGGCGGGCCGCACCACGGAGCCGTGACGAAGCATCCTCGGGTGCGTCTTCGCGTCATGGAAGTGGCCGGCCGGCTGAAGATCCCGTTCACCACAGGCATCCTCGTCGGCATCGGCGAGACGGGCGAAGAGCGCGTGGACTCTCTCCTCGCCATTCGGGGCCTGCACGAGCGGTACGGCCACATCCAAGAGGTCATCGTCCAGAACTTCCGGGTGAAGCCGACCATCCCCATGCGCGACCAGCCGGAGCCCACGCCGGAAGACATGCTCCGGACCACGGCCGTGGCGCGACTGATCCTGGGCCCGTTCATGAACCTCCAAGCGCCGCCCAACCTGACGCAGGAGTTCGGACGGCTCCTCGACGCCGGGATCAACGATTGGGGCGGGGTTTCTCCCCTCACGCGGGACTTCATCAATCCGGAGGCCCCCTGGCCGCACCTCGCGGCCCTGCGGGCGGTCACGGAAGACCGAGGATTTCTTCTGCGCCAGCGCTTGCCAGTGTATCCTGAGTACATCCTGTATGGCCGCGAGTACCTGCCTCCCGAGCTGGCCGAGCGCATCCGCGCGTCCGCGGACGGCGATGGCTTGGTTCCCGACGGGAGAGCCGAGAGCCACGAGCCGAGACCGTCCTTGGCATGTGAGAACCGATAACCGACGACCGGCAGCCGACCGATTGTGAACCGGCGGTTGTCCGTTTTCCATTGAAGGGAGTTCCCATGGAGACGACCGTCTTGCCGCGCGGTACAGACGCTGAGGTTCGAGCCGTTCCCCCCGCCATCGCGCGCATCCTGGATCGGGCGCTGGAGGGACGGGAGCTCACCCACGCCGAGGGGCTGGCCCTGGCGGAGATGGGAGCCGACTCGGTGAATGCGCTGGCGGCCGTGGCGGATGAGGTGCGCCGCCGTCGCGTGGGGGATATCGTCACCTACGTGGTCAACCGGAACATCAACTTCACCAACATCTGCATCATCGGCTGCAAGTTCTGCGCGTTCAGCACGGGGCCGAACGCCCCCGACGCCTACGACCTGTCCTTCGAAGAGATCGCGAGGAGAGCGGTCGAGGCGTGGGACCGCGGCGCCACCGAGATCTGCGTGCAGGGAGGCCTGCCCCGCGAGCTGGACGGCACGCACTACCGGGACATCCTGCGAGCGATCAAGCAGGCCGCGCCCGGGATCCACATCCACGCCTTCTCGCCCATGGAGGTGGTGTACGGCGTGGAGAAGACGGGGCTGCCGCTCGCCGACTACCTCACCATGCTGAAGGCCGAAGGCCTGGGGAGCCTGCCCGGCACGGCGGCCGAGATTTTGGATGATAACGTCCGCCAGCTCCTGTCGCGGAAGAAGGTGACGGTGCAGCAGTGGGTGGACGTCATCACCACGGCCCACCGCCTGGGCATCCCGACCACCTCGACCATGATGTACGGCCACGTCGAGCGGCCGGTCCACTGGGTTGACCAGCTCTGCCTCCTGCGGGACATCCAGAAGGAGACGGGCGGGTTCACGGAGTTCGTGCCGCTCGGCTTCGTCCACTTCAACACGCACCTCTTCCAGGAGGGAAAGTCCCGGCCCGGCCCGACGACCGAGGAACACCTGAAGGTGCACGCCCTGGCCCGCCTGATGCTCCAGGGCGCCATCGACAACATCCAGGTCTCATGGGTGAAGCTGGGACGCGAGCTGTCGCAGCGGTGCCTCCAGGCGGGGGCCAACGACTACAGCGGCACCCTGATGGAGGAGAACATCTCGCGGCTGGCCGGGGCCACGGCCGGCGAGTATCTGCCGCCTGAGGAGTTTCACCGGTGGATCTGGGAGCTCCACCGAATCCCGGCCGAGCGCAATACGACGTACCGGCTGCTCAAGGTCTTTCCCCGGAATGACCAATGACCGGCGAATGACCAATGACCAACGGGAACCGAGAACGCATTGGTCATTGGACATTGGGATTTGGTCATTGAAATGTGCCGATGAAGACAACGGGTTGAGGTATTAGGAGACGCCGGGATGCGGATCGCCGTGATCGGGGGAACCGGCAGGGAGGGGTACGGCCTGGCCCTGGGCTGGGCGCGCGCGGGCCAGGAGGTGATCATCGGCTCGCGCGTGATGGAGCGCGCCGTGAATGCGGCCGAGGCCATCAGCAGGGCGGCGGGGCGTGCGGCCGCCACCGGGATGCTGAACCGCGAGGCCGCGGCGTCCGGGGAGATCGTCGTCCTCACGGTCCCCTACGCCGCGCATGAAGCGACCCTCAAGGACATCCAGGAGGCGGTTCGGGGGAAGGTCCTGGTGGACGTCACGGTCCCCGTGGATCCCGAGAAGCCGCGGCACCTGCGGGTCCCGCTGGGGGGATCGGCCACGGAGGAGGCGCAAACGCTCCTCGGGCTCGAGACGCGGGTGGTGGCGGCCTTCCAGAACATCTCCCACGTCCACCTGGAGCATGGAGAAGCGGGTGCGTGCGACGTCCTGGTCTGCGGCGACGACGCCGGCGCCCGCCAGGAGGCGATCAGACTGGCCGAGTTGCTGGGCTTCCGCGGCGTGGACGCCGGGCCGGCGCGGAATGCCAGGGCGGTCGAAAGCCTCACGATTCTCCTGCTGGGGATCAACCGGCGCTACAGGGCCAGCGGCGCGGGAATCCGGATCACCGGCATCTCTGAGACGGTGAAAGACAACTAGGCAATCTGGCGATCGGGCGATTTGGAGGTCTCAGGAACCCGGATTTCCTGTTTGCCGAGTTGCCCGATTGCCGGATTGCCCAGGAAAGATCATGCGCATCGTGGTTTTGGCCGGGGGTGTCGGCGGGTCGAAGTTCCTGTGGGGGCTGGCGCAGGAGGTAGGCGAGGAGTCTCTCTGTGCCATCGTCAACACCGGCGACGACATCGAGATGCACGGGCTCCGGATCAGCCCGGATCCCGACATCGTCACGTACACCCTGGCGGGTCTCGTGGACTCGGAGAGGGGGTGGGGGTTCGCCGGGGACACCTTCGAGTGCATGAAGGTCCTGGAACGATACGGCCGGCCTGTCTGGTTCAATCTGGGCGATCGGGATCTCGGGACGCACATCTTCCGCACCCAGGCCTTGCGACAGGGGCGACGGCCGACCGAGGTCGCCGACGCCATCCGCTGCGCCCTGGGCGTCCGGGCGCGGATCCTGCCCATGACCGACGATCCGGTCATGACCTACATCCTGGTCGGCAATGGTCCCGTTCACGCGATGCATTTCCAGGAGTACCTGGTGCGGCGAAGAGCGGCCGACGAGATCCGGGGAATCGAGTTTCAGGGAAGCGCTCGCGCCCGCCCGACCCCGGAGGTCCTGGCGGCCATCCGGGAGGCCGAGGCCATCTTCCTGGCGCCCAGCAATCCGGTGGCCAGCATCGGGCCCATCCTGGCCGTTCCGGGAATCCGCGAGGCCCTGCGCGCCGTCCAGGTACCCGTCGTCGCGGTGAGCCCCGTGGTCGGGGGCCAGTCCCTGAAGGGACCGACCGACAAGTTCCTGCGCTGGGCCAAGGTCGAGGTGTCGCCCCTCGGGGTGGCACGTCTCTATCACTCTGCCCTGAATGGCCTGGACGGGATGCTGATTGACACGGCGGACGCGGGCGAGACGGCTGGCATCGAAGCCCTGGGCGTTCGCGTTCTGGCGGGAGCGATCGTGATGCGCGGCCCCGAGGAGAAGCGTCACGTGGCCCGGATGGTGTTGAAGTTCCTGGAGGCGCTGTGAGACCGCGGACCGCGATCCTCATCCCCGTCAAGTCCACGGCCCGAGCGAAGGGACGACTGGCCGCCCTCCTGGACCAGCCCGCCCGACAGCGACTCTCGCTCCTCATGCTGGAGGATGTCCTGGCGGCCGTCATGCCGGCGGTCGGGAACCTCGTGGACGGGGTCTTTGTGGCCACGACGGACACCGAGGCGATGGGGATCGCCAGGGCGCACGGAGGGACGGTCCTCCCCGAGCAGGAGCAGCGATCCGAAAGTCGCTCGGTGGACGCCGCCTCGGGCGCTTTGGCCGAGATGGGTTTCGAGGCCGTGCTGACCATCCCCGCAGACATCCCGGCCGTTCGCACGGAGGATATCGCCGCCGTCCTGTCGGCCGCGGGTGAATCCGATCGGCCTGTCCTCTTGGTGCCGTCGCGGGACGAGAAGGGGACCAACGCCATCTGGCGGCGGCCGCCCCAGGCCATCCCATCACGGTTCGGTTTCGACAGCTTCAGGAAGCACAAGGGCGAGGCCGAGGCGCGGGGGCTTGGCTGGGGGATGCTCCGAGTGGCCCGCCTGGCGGTGGACATCGACGAGCCCGAGGACCTGGGGGCGTTCCTGGCGCTTCCCGGGGAGACGAGGACGCGCGCCGCGCTCGGAACGCTGGTGGTGGACCGCCTGGCAGCGCCCGGCAATCCGGCCCTCTCCGCGGTGGGACTCCCGGGCATTCCCGAGGTGGCCGAGGGGGACGATCTGGCCCGTCTGATCCTCGAGGCTGCAGAGCGCGCGGGGGTCGGCCTCGCCACCGGGGATGTTCTGGTGGTCGCACAGAAAGTCCTGTCGAAGGCCGAGGGCCGGGTGGTGTCGCTCAAGGAGGTCGTTCCCTCGGGGCTGGCCCGGGAGTTCGCCGAGACCTGGGGCAAGGATCCCCGGCAGATCGAAGTGGTCCTGCGAGAGTCGCGGCGGATCGTCCGGATGGACCGGGGGGTGATCATCGCCGAGACGACGCACGGCTTCATCTGCGCCAACGCCGGGGTGGACGCCTCCAACGTTCCCGGGGAGGATCGGGTCTCGCTTTTGCCGGTGGACCCGGATGGGTCGGCGGCGCGACTGCGCAAGGCCCTGGAGGACCGGCACGGCGCCGAGGTGGGTGTGATCGTGTCCGACACCTTCGGCCGTCCCTGGCGCGAGGGACTGACCAACGTGGCCATCGGGGCGGCCGGCCTGAGCCCGCTCCTGAGTTACATCGGCCAGCAGGATCCGCACGGCCACCTGCTGCGCGTGACGGAGCTGGCGGTGGCGGACGAGCTGGCGGCGGCAGCCGGGCTGCTCATGGGCAAGCTGGAGCGCATCCCCGTCGTCCTGATCCGCGGCTACCGCTTCCGATCGGGCGAGGGCCACGCCCGATCCCTGGTCCGCTCGCCCGACCGGGACCTTTTCCGATAGACGACGCAGGCCCCCTTCGGCCTTGTGTGCGCCGGCCCGGCCGAGGCCTCGGCGGCGATAACCAGGGTGGCGGAGGTGCGGGAAATAGGTCGCCGGCGCCTGGGCCTGAGCCACCTGGGCAGCATTGGAAAATTGGCCACCGACCACCAACAGCCGGCCGATTGAAATCGGAAGGGCGCTGCCCGGTTGTCGGTTGTCCGTGGTCGGTTTTCAGTGGAATCAATCGTGCTGGAAATTCTTCCCGGGGACCGCGCGTTCCTGCAACAAGCGAGGGTGGGGCACCTGGCCACCGCCTCGGCCGATGGCGAGCCCCACGTCATCCCCGTGTGCTTCGTCTTCGACGGGACCTGCCTGTATTCTCCGATCGACGCCAAGCCGAAGCGAGTGGCGCCGTCCGTGCTTCGCCGGCTGAAGAACCTGCACGAGAATTCGAGGGTGAGCCTGGTGGTGGACCACTACGAGGAGGACTGGGGGCGCCTCTGCTACGTGCTGATCACGGGCCGGGGGGACATTCTGGAGGGGGGCTCGGAGCAGGATCGCGCCCACGCTCTGCTTCGTGAGAAGTACCCGCAGTACCGGACGATGCCCGGCTTCGGGGAGAACCCGTTGGTCCGGATCATTCCCGAACGCGTCGTCACCTGGCGGGGGGCCCGGGAGCATCCCGCCTAACTCCCCCCGTTCCCCACCCGGCGGGCCGCACGGATCGCGCCCTCGGCGTGGCACACCACCCGAAAGGCATCGCCGAAATTGCTTGACACAATGTCCCCATTCGCCTACCGTGCGTTATCCGGAGGGCCGGATCCCGAAGCCCATAGACGGTTTTTGCGCGGCGCAGTACCCCCCAAAGACTCTCTAGGGTCTTTGGGGGCTTCGTTTCTCTGGGCGTTGGGTGACCGCCGAGGTGCCGTATGGCGGGGGACCCGGGGACGATCCTGACGAAGCATCACACGCCCCGGGGCATCCACACCCCGAATTTCAACCACCCCCTGGCCGGAGAGGCCCTGAACGTCTCCGTTCCTGCACGCGACGCGCAACCTGCCAGGGGAGATCGGATCATCCTGTCGGGAGAGAGATGATGCCCGTCAAGGTCGAGGTGGAGGACGAGGTCGGGGCGTCCACGCTGCCGACGCCGGAGGAGTTCCCCGGCCTCTGTCGCGTCTGCGGAAGCGCCGTCCCCCGGGCCGGCGACCCGGCGAGCTGCACCCCGAGCATTTGCAGCGAGCGCTGCCTGGCCCAGGCCATCGTCCGGTACTGGGCCGGTTTCGGCCTGCAGGCGCAGGTGAGCCTCCGGGATGGGTACGCCCGCCTGGAAGGCCTGCGGGGCATCATTCCCACCATCTGACTGAACGCTGGCGCCACGGACACCGGTTTGCCGTCCGGTGCCTCGTGGGCGCTTCGCCCCTGTCCCCCCGGAACGCCTCCAGGTTCACCGGCCGGTCACGCCACCGTCAACGACCAGTTCGCTCCCCGTGACGACGAAGTCTCGCGATTACCTGATGGACGACTGGAGATAGCGAGTCGCCAGACCGCCCGATTCCCGGTCTCAGCCTCTTCCAGTGCGCCGGGCGACGATCTGTTGATAGAGCGCTACGTACTCCGTGGCGGATCGGTCCCAGGAGAAGTCGCAGGCCATGCCGTTTCGGACCAGGCGGCGCCAGCGATCGGGCTGCCGGTACAGCGCCACGGCCGTGCGCAGCGTCTCCAGCAACGCCTGGGAGGTCGCCGCGGCGAACTTGAATCCTGTCCCTTCGCCCGTGGCCGGATCGAAGGGCTGGATGGTGTCGTCCAGGCCACCCGTGGCCCGGACGACGGGAACCGTCCCGTAGGCCAGACTGTACATCTGGTTCAGGCCGCAGGGCTCGTACCGCGAGGGCATGAGGAACATGTCGGCCCCGGCCTCGATCTTGTGGGACAGGGCCACATCGAAGCCCAGCTTCAAACCGATCCGCCTCGGGTGTCGTGCCCTGGCGCTTTGGAAGGCCTGGTGCAGGTCCGCGTCCCCGGTTCCGAGGAGGACGAACTGCGCATCCAGGTCCGGCAGGGCGTCCAGCGCTTTGGCCATGAGGTCCATGCCCTTCTGCGGCGTCAGGCGCGAGATCACGGCGAGGAGCGGGGCGTCGGGTCGCTGGGGCAGGCCGAAGGCCCGCTGGAGATCCGCCTTGCAGGTCGCCTTCCCGGCAGGGTCGTCCCGCGAGAACGTGGCTGCGATGAACGCATCCCGGGTGGGGTGCCACTCGTCGTAGTCGATGCCGTTCAGGATGCCGTGGACATCTTTGGCCCGGGCGCGCAGGACGCCCTCCAGGCCGTGGCCGAACTCCTCCGTCTGGATCTCCTGGCTGTACTTGCGGCTGACGGTGTTGATGAGGTCGGCGAAGACCAGGCCCGCCTTCAGGAAGTTCACCTTCCCGTAGAACTCGATGCCGAAGGGGTTGAAGAGCTCGTGGCCCAGATTGGCGGCGGCCAGGGCCTCGGGCGGGAACAGCCCCTGGTATCCCAGGTTGTGGACCGTGAACAGGACGCCCGCCGTCTGGAGTTGGCGCACCCCCTGGAGCGTGGTGCGGAGATACGTCGGGACCAGTCCGGTCTGCCAGTCGTTGCAGTGGAAGATCTCGGGAACAAAATCCAGCGGCCGGATCATCTCCAGGATGGCCCGCGAGAAGAAGGCGAACCGCTCGGGGTTGTCCGGGTAGTCCCCCTCCTTGGTCTGGTAGAGGGCCTCCCGGTCGTAGTAGCCGTCATGCTGGACGAAATATACCGGGGCGGAATCGATGGCCCCCTCCCAAACGGTAGCCTGCTCCATCCGGCCCGCCATCGGCACAGGAAGCGAGGCCAGCCGCGGGCGCAGGCCATGCTTCGCGGCATCCACCATCCGGTGCTTGGGGAGGACGACCCGGACGTCGTGCCCCATCTTCGCCAGGGCCTTGGGCAAGGCGCCCGCCACGTCGGCCAGACCCCCGGTCTTGGCGAAGGGGGCGACCTCGGGAGACGCCAGCAGGATGCGCATACTCTTTACCTCGGTGATGGCTGCGAGTCAAAGGGGGCCGGACGGGAGAGGAGCCGCGGGCCGTAGACGCGGACGGCGGTGCGCCAGCCCACGTTCTGCCGGTGCCGCCACGGCAATCGACGCACGGCCTCCACCCGCTCGAAGTACCTGGCCTCCCGGCCCCGCCAGTCACTTCCGAACACCAGCTTGCGGCTGCCGGCCGCGCGGAGCAGGGGGTGGAGGGAGGGCCCATCCACTTGCAGGAACAGGTTGGGGAATCGGTGGAGGAGTGCGAGCGCCTCCCCACGCCAGCTCCCGGTATCGCGGCACACCACTTTCAGCCGTGGATACGTTTTCGCCAGGACGCCGAAGGCCACGGGCGGCGCGGCCCGCTCGCCGGTCGCGTCCTCCGCCGCATCGAACTGGACCGGCAGGTCCCGCTCGATGCAGAACTCGTAGAGCGGGACAAATTCCCTGAGCCGCGGGTCCTGGCCAAAACGGGGCATCCCGCTCGTCACCCCCAGGATCAGATCGGGATGGTCGTCGCAGAGACCCCGCACTCGTTCCAGTCCCCGGCGCGGCGAGAGCGAGTCGTAGTGGGCCAGGCCGAAGAGACGGCCCGGGTGTTGCGCGGTAAGGCAGGAGAAGTCGTCCGTCTCCTCGTGGAGGACCACCAGGCTCGCGTCCACGCGGGCCCGCTCCATATCCGCGACCACATCGGCGAGCCTGGCATCCTTCGCCTCCTCGGCGGGCTGCCCGGACGTCGCCGGCGCCCCCCCCATAGGTCGGGCCGAATCGGGCGCCTTTCGCGAATGCGGGGGACGAAAGACAAGGGTGTCCAGGATGCGTCCCGGGCCGAGGCCCAGAACCCCCTGAAGCCAGGTTACCCGACGTTCCATCCTGCGGCAACACCTCCTGGCATCTCAGAACCTCGGCGCACGCTTCTCGAGGAACGCCGTCACCCCTTCCCGCAGGGCATCGGACTGGAACAGTTCGCCGATGGCGTCGATGGCGACCTGCTGCGCCTGCAGGAGATCCATGGCGAGCCCGCGATCCATGACGGCTTTGACTGTGCGCAGCGCTCCCGCGGGCCTGGCCGCGATCGTCCGCCCCAGCTCCTGCGCCACCGCGAGGGCCTGGCCCTCGGGGGCCAGCCGGTTGACCAGACCGATCCGCCACGCCTCGGCGGCGTCCACCGGCTGGCCGGTGTAGATCAGCTCGCGGGCGCGGGCCTCGCCGATCAGCCGGGGCAGGCGCTCCGTGCCGCCGCCCGCAGGGAACACCCCCAGCGCCACCTCGGGGAGGCCCAGCCTGGACGTTTCGCTGGCCACGCGCAAATCGCACGCCAGGGCCAACTCCAGACCGCCCCCCAGGCAGTGGCCTTCGATGGCGGCGATGGTCGGGATGGGGAAGAAGTCCAGCCGGTTGTACACCCCGTGCTCATGGGCGGCGCGCTGCCGGCCGAGCCGCCGCGCCGTCACCTCGGGAAACTCCTTGATGTCCGAGCCGACGGAAAAGGCCCGCCCGCCGGCGCCGTAGACGATGAGGCAGCGCACCGTCGCATCCCCCGCGACCTCTTCCAGGCAGGCGGCGATTTCCTCTTTGGCCTGGTACGAGAGGGCGTTCAGGGGCGGCCGGTCCACGAGCAGCGTGGCCAAGCCCTGTTCTGCGCTCCAGTGGACAAACTGCCGCGCGGACGGATCGCTCATGTGCCTCCCTCCTGAATAGGGGACGTTGCAACTTTATTAACCTTATTACCGTGGCACCAAACGATCCCACTCTACCCGATGGTCTCGCCCGCGCCGGGCGGCCCGGTACACCGACATGGGCTGGAGGGCCAGCGCCCGGGCCAGGCTGCGGCCGCTCCGCCCGAGGACCTCCACCCAGAGGTACGCGAGCCCATCGCGGGCCCGGGCGAGGGTGCGGGACCGCCCACCACCCGTCAGGGCGGCCGGGGGGACATGTGCTGTCGCAGCGACCTGGCGGAGGAGTGTGGCGAGGTCGGGCGTTCGCGCGTCAAACCGGGCGCGCCGCCGCTCGGTACGCTCCGCCTCCGCCCGCAATGTCTCGACGAACTCCGTCCCGCCCAAAACTCGTTCGTCGGCGGCGTACGCCTCCCGGCCCCGGCGGAGGGCCTCCACCGCCAGCCAACCGCCCACACTCCGCAGGAGTCCGCCTCCCTGAAGGTCCGGACGGCGGCCCTGAGGCACTCCCGCGGTGACGAAGGCGCGATACTGAGCTTCAGCCCGCCTCGCCTGCCGGCTGAAGCGGCCCAGTACGGTAGTGGTATCCTGCCACGGAATCTCCCGAATCCCACAAAGGGCCGCGTGGCCGCAGTAGGCGTACTTCGCGAGGGCACGGAGGCCTGGCACGACCCCGGGCCGGAGCGGATTCAGGTGGAGGTAGCGGACCAGTTCGAGAAAATAGGGCTCCTCCTCGACGACGATGGACTTGTACCGGTTCTGGAAGAGGTGGCCGGTCCGCCTATGGCGGCGGTTGAAGACACCCGCGTACCCCGTGAGGAGGGACCGCATGCTCCGGGCGAGGGGGCGGGCGCCCGTCCGGACCAAGAGATGGAAATGGTTTGGGAGGAGGGCCCACGCGTAGACCGTGAGCGCCCCTACCTCGACCAGGCCTGCCACCCGGCGCACGAATTCGTCTCGATCTCGGTCGTCCCGGAAGATCGTCTGTCGATCCAGTCCCCGGGCCACTACGTGGTGGAGGACCCCGGAGGCATCGAGGCGTGGGCCACGCGGCATGGCGATTCGGAGGGTATCACAAGGTTAATAAGGTTGCAACGTCCCCTATAGGTATAAGGTTGCGACGTCGGTGACGATCTCTGCAGGCATCCTGTCCCATGTCTTGTCACGCCCTGATTGTCTCCTGCGCCCCTCGTGTCACTTGGAACGGGGGCCGTTTACGGTTGACACTGGGTGACTCCTCCGATAGGCTCGCTCGGCGCCTGCCGGCACCTCCCCACATTCCGCGGGAATGCTGCTCCGCTAAAGTTCCTACCGAGCAGAAAGGGCCGTCTGGCCGTTGATTTGCGCCCCTCTCTTCGAATGCACTCATGACCAGTATCGGGTTCTAACGGAGGATCCTGCCGCGTCACGGCAGACCGACCCATGCGATTCCCAGCCGGCCTCCGCGCTCTCAACCATCGCGACTTCCGCCTCTTCATCTCTGGGCAGCTCATCTCGCAGATTGGCACCTGGATGCAGAGTGTGGCGCAGTCATGGCTGGTCCTCGAGCTGACCAACTCTCCGTTCAGGCTGGGGCTCATCAGCGCGCTGCAATATGGCCCCATGCTGTGCCTCTCCTTCGTCGCCGGGGCCATCGCCGACCGGTTGCCCAAGCGCCGCGTCATCATCGCGACGCAGACGGCGCTCATGTGCCAAGCGTTCGTCCTGGCCTTCCTCGCCTGGACGGGTCACGTGCGCTACTGGCACGTGGCGATCCTGGCCACTTGCTATGGCCTGGCCAACACCCTCGACATGCCCACGCGGCAGTCGTTCGTCGTGGAGATGGCGGGCAAGGACGACCTCACGAATGCCATCGCCCTGAATTCCGCCATGGTCAACGGCGCCCGAATGGTGGGACCCGCCGTCGCCGGTCTCCTGGTGGACCGGTACGGCGTTGCCCCCGCCTTCGGCCTCAACGGGCTGAGCTTCGTGGCCGTAATCCTCGCCCTGCTGGCCATGCGGGCCGAAGGCGTGCCGCGCCACGAGAAGGGCACCACCGTCCGCGAGGAGATCGCGGCCGGCATCCGCTACGCGGTCCACATGCCGCTCGTGGCCCTGGTCCTGAGCCTGCTCTTGACCGTCAGCCTCTTCGTCATCAACCACACCGTCATGGTTCCCCTCCTGGCGCGAGACGTCCTCCACGTGGGAGCGCACGGGTTCGGCCTCCTCATGGCGGCCCTGGGCACGGGGGCGATCATCGGGGCGCTGACCCTGGGGACGCTGGTGAAAGGCCGACCTTCTCTCTCCCTTATCATCGGCTGCGCCGTCATTGCCTCGAGCCTCACACTACTGCTCGCCGGGATCCGGAACTTCTGGGCCGCCATGATCGTCCTGACCCTGGTGGGGCTCTCGCAGATTGTGTTCTTGGCAAGTTCCAACACCACGCTCCAGATGGTGGTCCCGGATCGGATGCGCGGCCGGATCATGAGCCTCTTCGCCTTCGTCTGGGTTGGCGTCACCCCCATCGGGTCCCTCTTCGTCGGGACGATCGCGGAGTGGTTCGGGGTGGCTGCCGCGTACGCGGCGGGGGGCGGGGTGGGATTGGCCTGCATCGTGGGACTGGGCCTGATGTGGAAGCGCGGGCGGGCGCGTTCCGACCGGGCACCCAGTCTTGCACCCCCATCGCCCTGAGCGCGTCGTCCGGCTGCTGCGCATGGATGACCTCCCGGTCATGGATGAGGCGACGGCAGGGATCCTCCTCCGCGAGGACTTCCCGGCTGTGGCCCGCAAGAGCACGATACAGTAACGCTAAACGGTGCCTTTCAGCGGAATTTAGCGGGCAAGGCCAGAACGAACGGAGTTTTTGCGGAGGACATCGTTTTGAGCCGTGGGGCTTAACTCGAGGTCAACTCCGGGCAGGCCCTTGGGTGAACTACCTCCGCAGGCGGGACGGGAATCCAACGTGCGCGAAATCTCAGCCCGTCAATTCGAGTCCTGCCCGGGGAGCAGGGCGGGGCTCGAATCCACGAGTCCGTCGCTTCGTGCCCAGGAGGGTGACGCTTTTCAGCCGCTCCGCCCCCGTGAACCACGCGTGCCGCCGACGGACTGTCTGCTCCTGAGAAAGAGAGTAGACGTGGATCACCTCCCATTGCATGGGGCAAGTCCTGTCCACACCAGGATTCCGAAAGTGTCATCCAAGCCTGTTCACTTCATAGAAGCGTCCAGGAAGTGCTTGCAAACGTCAGGGCGTCGTGGTAACAATGCTACCCCGTCTTGGAAGTTCCTGGTCTCTCGACGGGTTCTGTCTGAAAAAACGGGGTCGTAGTTCAGTTGGCTAGAACGCCGGCCTGTCACGCCGGAGGTCGCGGGTTCGAGTCCCGTCGGCCCCGCCAGCAATCCCACTCAAGCCACCCACACGGGTGGCTTTTGCATTTCTTGCGTTCGGGGTTTGGTGCTTCGAAGGTTGGGCGAGCAGAAATAGGATGCGGAGAGTAAATGCCAGTCGTGTGGCTCCACTCGTGAGGGGCATCTCAAGACACTCTCCTCGCCCCCTTGCTGGTCAACCGCTGTGTCATTGAACTCCGCCGCCACCTTGACTTCACACGGTTGACCCGGATACTGTCCTCGAAAGCTCTCGTGGCCGGTGCCACTGGCGGCCGGGAGAGCGTCGGGATCGTCGGGGCGCTGCAGGGGAAAGCGATTTGACGCGGAATCCTGCAAAGACACCGAGGAAGATCCGATCCTCGAAAGTTGGGGAGGGGAAGCATATGCGGCATCTGACGCGCAGGGAACTCCTCAAGGCGGGCGTGGCGGCGACCGTTCTGGCAGGAGGCGCCAGGGCGGCCACGTCCCCGGTGTACCTGATACGCACCACGAACCGGGAAGAGGGCATCCGGCGCGGCATGGCGGTCTTGGGATTGGCCGCCGCGCGGGGCAAGCGCGTGGTCATCAAGCCCAACTTCAACAGCGCCGATGCGTTCCCCGCCTCCACCCACATGGACACGCTGAGCGCTCTGGTCCGGCATTTCCAGGCCGCCGGTGCGGGTGAGATCAGCGTTGCCGATCACAGCGGCATGGGGAACACGGGCAAGGTGATGGAGCAGAAGGGGCTCTTCGCCCAGGCGAAGCAGATGGGCTTCCGAGCGGTGGTCCTGGACGAGACGCCGATGGAGGGCTGGGTCGAGGAGCGCCTGAGCGGGAGCCACTGGGCGAAGGGAGTGCTGTTCCCCCGGCTCCTCCAGGAAGCCGACCTCCTGGTTCAGACCTCCTGCCTCAAGACGCACCGCTACGGCGGCCACTTCACGCTGTCGTTGAAGAACTCCGTCGGGATGGTGGCGAAGTACTCGCCCCGCGACAACTACAACTACATGGGGGAACTGCACGGCTCCTCACACCAGCGCCGGATGATCGCCGAGATCAACCAGCTTTATCGCCCGGCGATGGTGGCCATGGACGGCCTGGAGGCGTTCACGGATGGGGGGCCGGAAGGCGGCACCCTGGTCAAGCCAGAGGTGATGATCCTGGGCACGGACCGAGTGGCGATGGATGCGGTCGGTGTGGCCATCCTGCGGATGCACGGGGGGAATGCGACGATCTCGCGCGGACGGGTCTTCGACCAGGAGCAGATCGCGCGCGCCGTCCAGATCGGCCTCGGCGCCGGAGGGCCAGAGCAGATCGACCTTGTCGCCGAGGATCCCGAAAGCAAGAAGATCGCAGCGCGGGTCCGGGAGATCCTGACGCGAGGGTAAGCCATGCGCGTGATGGGAAGAGCGGCCCGCCGGACGTGGAGCGCGCGGGGAGTCGGGGCGAAGAAAGGGCCAGCTGCTTTTTCGACCGGGTGTACGCCCTGGTGGCCCGCATTCCCCGGGGAAAGGTGGCCACGTACGGCCAGATCGCACGAATGCTTGGGGCGCCACGCGCGGCCCGCACCGTGGGGTGGGCGATGCACGACAATCCCCACGGGTCCCGTGTCCCCTGCCACCGGGTCGTCCAGCAGGGCGGATCCTGCAGCCCGCACTTCCGGATTGGCGACCCCGGTGCGCAGCGCCGACTCCTGGAGCGCGAGGGAGTGCAGTTCCTTCTGGACGGGCGGATAGACATGCAGGCCCACCAGTGGCCCCCGGAACTCGACAGAGGACGTCCGGGCGGCGCGAAGTAGGACCCGAGCCCACATCCCCCTCGGCATTTGATTCCTCCGGAAAAGCCGCAGCCCGCGTGGCTCAGCGCGGGCTGCGGTCATTCACGACGGTTCTCGCCTCTCCTATGGTCGGTAATACGACCCCACGCACAGGCCGACGAACCCCGCGAGCGAGATAGCCGTCTTCACGACCTGCAGGGTCGAGCCCTGCTCGCTCGGGATGAACCAGGGAACGACGAGCAGGAGGCCGCCGGTCACCATCACACCGACAGCCTGCCCTTTGGTGAATCGCTTCCTTGGACCGTGATCCTTCCGCGCAGTTTCTTCAGCCATGACTTCCCTCCATGAAGGGACGCCCGACCCGGGGGATGCGGACTCCCGCCCGGTTGAGCTCACAAGAGTGAATGTCTCGGATCAGGAGAGAAGCGGATCGCTGGGATCGTCAGGGGAACCGGGTCGGCTTCGCGCTGCGTAGAGGCTGCGCCGCGGAAGCGCGCGGAAGACCCGCAGGGTCGGGTTCCAGGGTCGGAGGCTCAGACCCCTTTCGGGAGAAAAGAGTCGGGTGCTGCGGTCCGGCTTCTTGATGAAGGGCCGATGGGATTGGGCCTGCTTCTCGACGCGGACGCCGGCGCTCTCCGCAAGGGCGGTCAGGGGGAGGTCGTGGCTCGTCGGCGTCAGAGAGGGAGTTTCTTCCTCAGGCCAGGTGGCGGGGATGACGGCAAGTCCACCGATGAGGGCAAGACAGGCGACCAAGGCAGGGACTATGCCCCGCCAGGGCCGAATTCGAAGCCTTCGACACAGCATGGGGGAAAGACCTCGCCGACTCCTCGCCTTCTACGCCGCCCGGACCCTGAAGTCAAGTACGGAAATCATCTCGCGGCGTGGGATGCAGATCCCGAAGGCTGGAGGAAGAGTTCCACCCGGAGGGTTTGAGATCGCCGCCTGCGATCTCTCCTGCTCAATGGGGCAGGACCAGCCAGGTCAGCCCGGCGATGAGGGCTGACAGGGGAATGGTGAGGATCCAGGCCCAGACGATTCGCACGGCCACCCCCCAACGCACGGCCGAGAGGCGGTAGGTTGCACCGACGCCCATGATGGAGCCGGCGATGGTATGCGTGGTGCTCACCGGGATGCCGCCGACCGCAGTCCCGATCAGCATCAGGGCGGCAGAGACCTCCGCGCAAAAGCCACCCACGGGCTTAAGCTTGGTGAGCCGCATGCCCATGGTCTTCACGATGCGCCAACCGCCGGCCAGGGTGCCGAGGCCGATGGCCGCGTGGGCTGCCAGGATGACCCAGAATGGGACATAGAATTGGGGGCCCAGATAGCCGGCGGAGTAGAGCAGGATGGCGATGATCCCCATGGTCTTCTGGGCGTCGTTGGTGCCGTGTCCCAGGCTGTAAGCGGCGGCGGAAAGCAATTGCAGGCGACGGAACAACCCGTCCACCTGGCCCGGAGAGACCCGATGAAAGATGCGGTGGACGCTCGCCATGAGCAGGAAGCCAACCCCCATCCCGAGGAGGGGTGACACAACGATGAACGTCAGGATCTTTCCCAGGCCCGAGGGAATCAGGGACCCGAAGCCGGCCTTGACCACGGCAGCGCCGACGATGCCCCCGATGAGGGCATGCGAGGAGCTGGTGGGGAGCCCCAAATACCAGGTTATCAGGTTCCACAGGATCGCCCCCGTTAATCCGGCGAGGATCAACCACCGGTCCACCACGACCGGATTCACGACCCCTTTGCCGATCGTCGTGGCCACGCTCACCCCGAAACCGAAGGCCGCCACGAAGTTGAAGAAGGCGGCCCAGGCTACGGCCTGCATGGGGGAGAGCACGCGGGTGGAAACGACGGTGGCGATGGAGTTGGCGGCGTCGTGGAACCCGTTGATGTAGTCGAAGATGAGGGCCACCACGATGATGAAAACAACGAGCAAGAGCGAGCTGGACATGGGCCTATGCTATTTTCGAGGTGATGTCTTCAATGACGACGACGGCCGGAAGCCTTCCTCCAGACCTTTTCAACGGTACCGGAGTTTCCGGCCGCACCGGGCAAAGAAAGGGCCATCCGATCCTGCTACCGGTTCGCCAGGACCCGTCGGCCCTCCAGGAACGGCCAGACCACCAACGCCGGCACGCCCAGCACGACTTCGCGAAGACGAATCGCAAGGGACACGGCCAATCCGACTCCCGGCGGCAAGCCGTACATCGCGCCCAACACCATGAAGCCGGCCTCCTGGGCACCCAATCCACTCGGAATCAGGAAGGCCGCGCTCCGTATGGCGTGGCCCAAGCTCAGCAGCACGAGCGCCTGCTGGAAGCTCACCGGATGACCCATCAGCAGGAGCGCCAGCCAAACCTCCGCAGAGGTCAGCAACCAGGAGAGGAGGTGCAGGCTGCCGCTTGAGACCACGCTGCGGAAGTGGCCATACAGTCCCTGGATCGCGTCGTGCAGGCCGGTGAGTCCGGCGAAGCCGAGGCCAGGCCTCTTGTCCGCGATTCGTCGGAGCAGGCGCTCCAGCAGACTGAAGAGACCCCAGCGCTGGGCCAGGACAAACCCAAGCAGCATGGGCACGACGGTCACCAGCCCGATGGCGAGGGCCCGCACGGTCCCGTCGTAGCGGCCAGATCCCACCAGGAATGCCAGCCCCAGCAATGTGAACACGAATTGGGTCAGGACCTCCAGCGTCAAGTCCACCACGACGCTGGCGCCGCCCAGGGCGGGACTGGCGCCATAGAAGGTCAGCACGCGGGCGCCCGCCACCTCGCCCCCGATCTGGGCCACGGGCAGCAGGGTATTCACGGCCTCGCGTATCCAGCGGGCCCCGATGAACAGCCAAGTCGCCTTTGGCCAGTGGCGGCTCAACAGCACCCGCCAGGCCAGGCTGGAGCAGACGAGCGGCGGCAGATGCAGCAGGCAAACCAGCCCGAGCCCCCACCCGGCACTCCCCAGCGTCTTGCCCACCTGGAGCAGGCCCTGATGCACGACCAGCCCGATGATCACGAGCAAGCCGGCCGCGGCCGCCAGGCCGAATTTGATGCTCAGTGTCCTCGGGAGAGCCGCGCCCGTGGGCCTTGATCCCCCATTCGGCGTGGAGCCGGGGACCGCAGGGGTCGCGTAATCGCGGGAGGCAGTCATGGCCGTGCGGCGGTTTGGGTCATTCATGTCTCAGAGCCGGTTGATCCAGCCGCGTCCCTCACAGACGGACTTCAGGGAGTCCAGCACGGTCCTGTTGAACAGCGCCTCGGCGGCGGCGCGCCAGCGACCGTGGCGCAGATGGGTCACCGAGTCATGGAGCGACACCCCAACGTGCTGCATCACCGAGGCGTCCCGGTAGCAGTCGATCATGCAGCGGGTGCAGCCATCGCGAATGCGGCGTGAATCGTCGAAGTCGAAGATCGAGCACATGGGCTCTTCCCAGAAGTGGCAGCGCCAGAGGAGAAAATTCCAGTCCAGGTAAAAGTACTTGAAGCCCCCGAGACAGGGGAACCGCTGGGGCTCTTTCCGCAGGAAGCGCTGCATCTCCTCGAGAGACGCCGTGGGATTGACGACACGCATCTGCCGTTTGACGCGCTTGACCTCCTCGAACGCCCGAAACAGTTCCTCCGGGTCGTAGGTGACGAGCGGGGAATCGGCATGGCCCAGGAAGCTGGAGTTGAGCCTGGTCAAGGGGTAGGAGAAGGTCACCGCCTCGAACCCCAGGTCTTTGAGAAACGCCGGGAGCGCGCCGTAATCGTCGATCAGGCGGCTCATGGTGACCGAGGCGGTGCTCTGGATCCTCCGCTCCTTCAGCAGCGCGTTGGCTTTTCGGATCCGTTCACAGACCTTCGGGAGCCTCCGGTGCGCCTCGTGACGGGCCGCCGAAGCCGCATCGATCGAGATGATGACGCTGGAAACCCCGCACTCCTTCAGGCGCTGGATATTCTCGGCGTCCAGTCGGGAGCCGTTGGTGACGAGGATGACGACCATGCCGCGTCCCCGCGCGTGGGCGAGGATCCCGTACAGGTCCGGGTGCAGCATGGGCTCGCCGCCCGTGACGACCAGGTAGCGAACGCCGTGTGCCGCGAGGATGTCGATGGCGGCGCCGGCCTTGGCCAGTGGGGCGAACACCCAATCTTTCCTCGGCAGGGCATCCAGGTTGAAGCTGCAGAAATCGCAGCCGGCGTTGCAGCCGTTGTTGATCGCGAACTGGCAGAATCCCGGGCCGCCCTCGGCCAGCACCTGCCGGATCAGACTGGGACGCCGGCTGGGGGCACGGGCGGGCTGCGAAATGACTTCAGGATGCGTTGCGGGGTCCGTCATGTATCGTCCCGGTTGCCTGGGCGCCTCCGGTACGGAGGGGCCCGCACCTCGTCAGGTGGGCAGAGCGGCGAGATCACTGAAGCTGATCCGGCGAATGCCGAACGCCTTGAGGGAAGCCGCGACCGCGGGACTGGTCAGGGCCTCCAGCTCCGCCTCGCAGCGGTAATGTTCCGGCCAGAGGGTCTCGGGCGATTTCCGCACGGCGGGGTGGAAGTAGATCTCCGTGACCCCCTCGGGCAACCGGGAGACCAGCGCGAGGACTCGGTCCGCGCCCATCCGCCCGGTGTCCCGCATCCCGAAGATAAAATCATTGTGCTGAAGCTTCGCCCGACGCAGGGCGCTGACCATCATCCGCACCCAGGGGCCGAGCAAGATCCAGGCGCCGAGACGGCGGAGGAGCCCTTCGCGCGAGGCCCGCCAGGAGGGAAGCAGGGGCTCGTAGGGAACCCGCACGGCCGACAACCCGTAGTCCCGTCCCACCTTGAGGATGAGCGCACACACGGTCGGATGCAGCTGGATGTGGTTGTGCGCATTCACGTGATCCAGGGAAAGGCCGGTGGCCCGGAAGGCCTCGAACTGGGCGCGGATCTCCGCTTCCAGTTGCCGGCGCACCGCGGGCCGGAAGAAGAAGCGGACCCCCGCGCGGAGCAGGTCTCCAGGCAAATTGCCGTTCGCGTCCACCAGACCGGGGACATCCGCCGGGGGGAGGACCGGGCGCCCGCAGACCAGCACAAGGTGCAAGCCGACCTTCAGGCCCGGAAGGCGTCGCGCTCGGCCTACGGCGTCGGCGGCCGCGGCGCCGCTTACCATGAGGCTTGCCGTGGTCAGGATTCCGTTCTGGTGAGCCCTTTCGATGGCCGCATTGACCGGTACCGACAGTCCGAAGTCATCGCCGGTCACGATCAGCCGCTTCACGCCCCATCTTCCCGCGCACCGAGAAACCGCAGGAACTCCACCCCCTCCCGGAGGCGTCGTTTCGTCATCTCCCAGCTCTTCAGCATCTCCCACGAGATCTGCGCGATCTTCCGCGGGCGGAAGTAGAAGCGCCGGTAGAAATTTTCCAGCGCCTCAAAGATCTCCCGGTGGCTCAGGTGGGGATATTCCAGGGAGCTGACCTGAATCCCGTCTCCCGTGACGAGGGAATCCGGAACCTGGCGCAGCCAGCCGTTCTCGGACGCTTGGCGGTACAGCGCCGTTCCCGGGTACGCCGCGGCCAGCGACACCTGGAGCGTGTGCGGGTTGATCTCTTGGGCGAAACGGATAGTCTCCTCGATCGTTTCGCGGGTTTCGCCGGGCAGGCCGAGGACGAAGGTCCCGTGTATCGTGATGCCGAGCTTATGGCAGTCCGCCGTGAACCGGCGCGCAGCCTCGATCCGCACTCCCTTCTTGATATTCACGAGAATCTTCTGGCTGCCCGCTTCGTACCCGACAAGCAGGAGCCGCAGGCCGTTGTCCTTCAGGACCTCGAGCGTCTCACGCCGGACGTTGGCCTTGGCGTTGCAGGACCACGTCACGCCGAGCTTGCCGAGCAGCCGGGCGATGGCCTCTGCGCGCCCTGCGTCATCCGTGAAGGTGTCGTCGTCAAAGAAGAATTCCTTGACCTGGGGGAAACAGCGCCTGGCGGTCGCGATCTCCTGCGCGACGACCTCGGGGCTGCGGGTGCGGTAGCGATGGCCGGCGATGGTCTGCGGCCAGAGGCAGAAGGTGCAGCGGGACTTGCACCCGCGGCCGGTATAGAGCGAGAGATACGGGTGCAGCAGGTACCCGATGAAGTAGTCCTCGATGCGAAGGTCGCGCTTGTAGACGTCGATCACCGATGGCAGGCGGTCCATGTCCTCCAGCATGGCGCGGTCACGGGTGTGCACGACCCGCCCATCGCGACGATAACTGATGCCGTCGATGATCTCCCACGGCCGGCCCTCGGCCACCTCTTGGATGGTGTAGTCGAACTCGTTGCGGGCGACGAAGTCAACGGCTGGAGCGGCAGCCAGCGACGCCTCGGGCAGGACCGCGACGTGGGCGCCGATGAGACCGATCATGAGCTTTGGGTTCGCCTGCTTGAGCGCCCCGGCGACCTTGATGTCCGACGCGAAAGACGGCGTGCTGGTGTGGAGAATGGCTAGTTCGTAGTCCGCGGCCAGCGGCAGGATGTCCTCCAGCGAAAGGTCGCGTGGCGGGGCGTCGATCAATTGACTGTCGGCCACCAGGGCGGCAGGCTGGGCCAGCCAGGTCGGGTACCAGAAGGAGCGGATCTCGCGTTTCGCCTGGTATCTCGATCCGGCTCCGCCGTCGAAGCCGGCGAACGAAGGCGGATTCAGGAACAGAGTTCTCATGACAGATTGAGCCTTCCCTCGACGACGGTTAGCCGGCCGTCGGAGTCGAGCGAGAACCTTCCGTTTCTCCACTGGACATTGCGGCCCAGGAAGCTTACGCACCAGACGAGGAAGGCCAGGCTGTCCCGAATTGGGATGAGCCACGGCATGGCAGGGGAGGAAAGGCGGAACGCGACCCGCACCGCATAGTGCAGGAGAACTCGAAGTCCGAGGGTGAGCGCGACCGCCACGACACCGAGTGTCGCAAACCGGGTCACCAAGAGGAAGAGCATGGACATGGGCAGCGGGTAGGCAACGAACGAGAAGGCGTAGCCTACCGGTCGCACGGAGCGGACCGTTCGGGCCCATCGCAATTCATGCAGAAACAGCCTCTTGAGATCCGGCTCCAATACCACGTTTTCGACGAGGTAGGGCGCGAGGTGGATCTTGTACCCTCGCTCACTGAGCAGTTTCCCGAGCATGTAGTCATCCGCCAGGTCATCCGCCAGGGCCTCGAACCCGCCGATCGCATCCAATGCCTCCCTCCGAACGGCCATCGACGCTCCGAAACAATAGCGGAGCTTCTCGAAGGTCAGCGCAACCAGTACCGAGGGCAGGAACCATTCGTTGATGAACATGGCAGCGATCGCCGAAGCCAAACCGCCCACAGGGCACCCCTTGTAGAGGCATGTGACCGCACCGACCTCTGGATCCTCGAAGGGTGCGACGATTGACCCCAGGTAGTCCGGCTGAACACGCATGTCACTGTCGGCAATCACCAGAATGTCGTACTTGGCTAGGCCGAGCATGTTGGCCAGACTGCCGACCTTGAAGTTCGTTCCGATAAGACGGTCGTCCACGACGAGTCCCAGGTCCAGATTCGGAAAGTCCGCAATCACTCGCTCGATAATGGTGATTGCCGGATCGGCCGCATCGGACACTCCGAACAAAACCTGATAGTGCGGATAGGCTTGTTGGCAGAAAGAGCGGAGGTTTTCATACAGATTGGGGTCCGGCCCGCAGATGGGCTTCAGCACCGTCACAGGGCTGAGGTTCGGACTCCCTGGCTGAGGATAGTGCTTGCGGTGGTGATGGTTCTCATAGAAGGTCACTTTGCAGGTGGCCAAGGCGAGATAGAGGATCGACGCGAGGGTAGCGCCGAACGTGACGGCGAAGAGGACTATGGAAAACCCGTGTGTCATGACAGATCCCGTACTCTACAGTTGAGGGTCTCGTGACCGCCCAGGAGGCTTTCCGCGAGGACAGTGCCGAATGGCCGATGCGCAATCGCGAAACTCGTGGAACGTTATCAGCGGTACCAGATCCTGTCAAGTGGAAGAAGCGCTCGTGTGGAAGAAGCGCTCGACAGGGTAGATTACCGACCCTGGCACCTTCATGTTGTCGGATGCCTCTGGGACCCCGACTGGATCGTGCGATTGCTGCCCTCCTCGGCGGACCCGGACAAATGACCACGTCGGGCTTTGGGGGGAGCCCAAGAGATTCCAGGCTCGCATGCCAGTTGTTACAGGGCGCAAGATCTTCCCCAGAAAATTCTTGGCCCCCATGCGGCTACAGGCCTACCCAATGGGTGTCTTCGTTGCCCGGAAGGTGATCGCGAAACTTGCCTGGCCGGTTGCCGGCTGAAAATGAAGCGCACGGCATCCTGATCGAGGCCCGGAGTAGCGGAGGAAGTTCAAGCCGGGACAGCCGCGACAGATTGGGGCAGGACAATGGTTGGCGGAGAGCCTCAGCGCGCCAGATTGCCGCCTCCCCTGCTGAGGAGGAGCCGTGAGAACCCCTAGGGCGGCACCGTCAGCAAGAAACCCAGGGACAGCAACGTGGACCAGCCGACGGCTGTGAACCGCACGCCGTGCCGAAACGGCGGCCCAAGCACCTGTCCCCCTGGCGGCTCCACCCAGGCGATCTGCCCCTCCGCCATGAGCGGCCCACTGGGGGTATGCAGGGTGAGATCCAGCGCCGAGCCCGACGGAAGAACCGCGGGGAGGAGCAGCAGGAGGCCCTCGCGACTGACATCCCCCGTCACTCCTTGGAGGGAGGCCCTAGCCGGCTCCCCCTTCCGGTGACACGTGACGGCGACTTCGAAGGGGAAACGGACCTCCGCGTACCTCCTCTCTCCCCGGCGGCGGACGAGGTCCCCGAGTGCCTGGCGCTGGTCGGGGGCGATCTGCGTGAAGGCCACCCCATGGGGGACGCCACCCCCCGCCAGGCGGGCCTCCCCGGCCCAGGCCACCTGCGCCTCTATCTCGATGGCCCCGCGGTCCGTCCGGAGGTAGAGGCGGAGGGGAGCCTGGGCTCGGAGGCAGTCGGCCAGTTCCACACAGGCGCCCCCTTCGCTCAGGTTGCGGGTCCAGCCTGCTCCGGCTCGGGCTGGCACGGGGGCTATTGGCTTGTGGAGGAGCGGGAACTGCGCCGGGTACCGGGGGAACCTGCGCCGTGCCGGTGAGATGGCCATGGGCAGCCTCCATTAGTTTTGAGTTTACACCGCGTCGCGTCCATCACGCAAGCTGGGTCCCGCGGACGTCGAGGCCAGACAGAAAGCTCCGGTGCGAAGGATGCTCACTTTTCTGGAGCTGGCTGAGAGGCGGAATTTAGGGGAGACGCTCCACACCGCGAGCGCGGAGGCGGTCTCGCCACCCGTGAGATGCTCTGCTGTGGTGGTTGCTACTTCCGGTGGTGCTTCCCCCACGTAACACCACCTAACCCCGCGAGGCTCGACTGGGCGCGGGCAGTCAGCCTTCGAGCGCTGCTTGCTGCCCCAGGACAATCACAAACGGCTGGCGCCGGAGATCCTCATCCATGGTCGGCGGGCGGCGGCGTTCTTCCCTGCGCCGCTCCGGTTGATACCTCTGGACTTGCTGCCGCCGTTCCCGCTGTCGTCGGTCGAGGATGACCTGCAACCCCTTGAACTCGCCGAAGTCTCGCGCCATATAGTGCCAGAGGTCAGTCTCGTCTCGCGCCACGATGATCAGGCACCGAAGCGTGTCTCTGGTCGGCTGGGCCGTCAACGACCTGCCTTCGTCTGCCATACGGTCCCCCTCGGTGGCGAAGGGTATTTCGAGAAGGCGATGCCGGAGGGTGGCGCCCCTCTCAGGCACTTACGCAGCCCCTCACCGAGCGGGACGCAGGCAGTCTCATTCCGTGAGCGTAGATAATTCTTGTGTAACAAACCCATACGATGAGATGGTGGCGGCTACGCCTGCTTTCCCGTTGCTTGGCTCGACCCGCACAACTTGCCCGTCGCACTTGAGGCGAATCGGGCGGCTCCAGGACCTGCCTTCGAACACCAAGGTAAAGATAATTGGCCCTTTGGAGGAGAACGGTTGCTCCGTTTCGAAGAATACCCCCGAGAGGCTGACGTCGCGGGTGATGCCGGCCCCCTCTTCCAGTTGCACGGGAAGTGTCATCGGAAGCCGGATCGCCCGGCGTCTCTCGGTGAGATTCGGTGCGCTCTCGGTGATCATGTCACATATTTTGATGACTTTCCCCAAAGCGCACAATTCACCAAAGGATATAATTTGCTATTCCTTTCGATATATATCCAGGCCCTTCATACTGAGGTAATAAGGGACAGAGTTGACGCGTAATGGGGGACCCGGCCGTTTCTTCGGTGTCAGGGGAAACTCCTCCTGTGAGTGACGCCGAAGCGTCCTGTGGTGGTGCATTGCCCGCGTTCCGGAGAGCGCCTCTCCCGGCACGGCTTCCGGCTCCATCGTAGTGGTAGTTGACGGGGTAGAATTACTTTCTTGTCCTCTCTCTTTGGCGGGTTTCACTTTTCGAAGGAGACGCCGGGATGTTCCAGACCGCGTCGGCAGGCTGAGACGCCGCTGGCGCTTGGACCGTGGCGTTCAGGATCGGAGATGAAAGGAGGGCCACGTGTGAGTCGCTTCTTGGGGAATGATGTGTTTGGTGACCCGGCTGGGAGTCGAACCCAGAACAGCCGGCTTACTGTGCGGTGCGCAAAATAGGCGACAGTCCCTCCCGGACCGCACAGTCCGGGGGAGAGTCCGACGAGGGGCGGCGGTCCGCCCCTCTCGGTAGGGTCCGGGGGGAGGGCTGAGCCCTTGCCGCGGGTCCCGTGCAAGGGCGAGGGCCTTCCCCGCGAACGAAGCAGCGCGGGGAACAGTGGAGCCATTATTCCGCGCTGCGTAGTAAGAGGCTGACGCCTGATATCGGGAATGGCGGGCGGTGCCCCCAGAGGCGCGGCCAGCTCATTCAAAAGGCAGGCTCTTCTACGGACCAGCAGCCCTAGCAGGCTGCGGAAAAACTTGATTCAAAGGTCACAACTGATGTTCGGAACACACTAGGGACGTCGGATGGAGTACCTAAGGGGTACCAAACTGCTGGCCACACCCCCGGTTGCAGGCTCCTCGGGGTCTCGCTCGACTTCCGCACGCCCCTCCGGCTGGACTTCATCCGAGAGCCTCCACCAGGTTCCGGATGCGAACCAGGTTGTAGACCGCCGTGGCAAAGGTGAGCATCCACCCGACCCGTCGCACGCCCCGGTAGCGCGTCTTCCGGAGACCCCCGACCGTCTTCAGCCAGCCGAAGATCTCCTCGACCCGTTTCCGGGCCCGCTGGCTCAGGGCATAGCCCGGATGGCAGGTGGTGCGGCGATCGATGGCACTCGCGTCCTTCCGCTGGGCCACATGCGGGGTGATCCGGAAGGTCCGGCAGGTGATGACGAACGGCTGGGTATCGTACGCCTTGTCCCCGCCCACGGTGATGCGCCGGCGCCCGCCGCAGCTCGTGGTCATGTAGAGGGCCGCCTCCCGCTCGGCCATCCCGGTGGCACAGGTGGTCTGGGTCGCCACCGCCAGGCCATGCCGGTTCTCCATGAGGAGGTGGCCCTGGTAGCAGAGTTTCGCCTCCCGGCCCTGTGCCTTCTTGTAGAGCCGGGCCTCGGGGTCCGTCGTCGAGGCGTGGGTGGCGTTGGAGCGGCGCTCCCCCCGGAAGTCCACGGTGGGGTTGCCGGGGTCGTCGGGGGGTTGAGTGGGGCTGGCCTGCTTGGGCTGGAAGCTCTTCTGGCCCGCCCAGGCCTCGATCAAGGTCCCGTCCACGGTGAAATGCTCATCCGAGAGGAGGGCGTGGGCCCGCGCCTGGGCAAGGACCTGGTCGAAGAAGGCCTGGGCGATGTCGCCCTCCAGGAGGCGCTCCCGGTTCTTGGTGAAGACGGTGACGTCCCAGATCGGGTCGTCCAGGTTCAGGCCGACGAACCAGCGGAAGAGGAGGTTGTAGTCGAGCTGCTCCATCAGGAGTCGCTCGCTCCGCACGGTGTAGAGCACCTGCAGGAGCAGGGCCCGGAGGAGCTTCTCTGGGGGGATCGAGGGGCGGCCGGTGTGGGAGTACAGGTTTGTAAACTGCGGGGAGAGCCCCTTCAGGACCGTCTCGGCCATGGCCCGGATCGGCCGGAGCGGATGGTCCGGGGGCACCCGCTGCTCCGGGGAGAGGTAGCTGAACATCGCCGCCTGCTGGGTGTCAGTCCCTCGCATGCTGCGCCTCCTTTGCTGGGTTCATCGCTCGAGGCGCATCATACTCGATCAGTACCGATTGGGAAGAGGGAAAGAGCGAGTTTTTCCGCATCCTGCTAACGTCCGAAGGACTCTTGATACTCCAGGTGAACCTCCTGCCCAGTATCGGTGTGGGGATGCTTACACTTTTCGAGTAGCTCGATGATATCCACGTACATGACTCCGAAGAGCGCTAGGAGGAACAGAACCTTAAACATCTCTATACCTCCTGTTCGAGGGAGGGCGGTGCCCGTTCTCTACGAGCGGCCACCGAATCCGAGAATGCTGCGACCGACGGGCGCCTACCTGCGCGGTGCAACGACCATTCCAAGGCGGCTCTCCTCGCTGTACCAGAACGCCGGCCGCTGGGAATCCGGCCTAAGTTCGATAGGTTATCCAAGCAATCGAGGAGGGAGCCCGAGAAATATTGCTCATGCGGTGTGTGCCAAGTTGATACATTTCATGTCCGGCGACGGCACAATCCGATGTCGGTCCGGCACACCGCTTAGGGAGTGGGATCGAGGGGGGTGAGATGTATGTGACGTTACGCCTGGGAACGTGTCCTTCGAGGGAGGCAACGGAAGCAGGCGGCCCTCGGGGAACGGCCTGTCAGGCGAGAAATGATGTGGTGACCCGGCTGGGAGTCGAACCCAGAACACCCGGCTTAAAAGGCCGGTACTCTGCCAGTTGAGCTACCGGGTCGAGGGCCGGAGTTTAGCGCAGTTGGTGTGTCGGGGGCAAGCGCAGAAGTGGCGGGTCTGCCCGAAAATGTGCCCGCCGGCATCCGGGTCGCTCGCACACCCCCCGCTTTCTGCAGGACGGGTTCGCGCGACGACTACTGGACTGCGAACAACGGCACATTCCGGGCGCAATACGGACATGTCGATTCGTCCCAATCTCGCAGCGGATAGTTGACTGCCGCGACGAGTGGCATGGTAACCGTGGCGAGCCGGAACGCCTCTGGATCGCTCACGCGGTTCAACACGACGGCGGCCCCGATAAAGTTGCACTCCTCGCCGCCTTCGCGGACGCATTCATTGCAGGCGGCAATGGCCTTCCGCAGGGAACCGCCGGTCGTAAAGACGTCATCGACCAGCAGGATACGCTTGTCCCCCGTCAGTTGGAAGCCGCGCCCGAGTCGGAATTTCCCCTCGGCGGCGCGATCTAGGTACATCGCCTCAATCTTCGAGGAGTCAATGGCGTACTGCAGCGCCGTCACGACGGGTAGGGCACCGACCGGTGGCCCGATGATCACGTCAATCTGATCGAGCAACCCAGCTTCCCGCAGGAGCTTGTACAGCGTGAAGCCGACGGCTTTGCTCGTCCCGACAAACCGCAGGCCCAGCGACACCTGAATGAAGACGTTGGTATGCTTGCCGGATGGAAGCAGAAAGTGCCCCTCGCAGTTGTCTTCGATTTCCTCGTGGGCCGCGACACCAAACCGCAAATCCGGCTGCACGGGAACCGATTTCAGTTTGAATCCGGCTGGAATCCGGTTCGCATACGCAACGGCACCATCCTCCTCCAGGCGCCGCAATAACGCGTTCCCCTGAATTCCTTCTTGGATCTCCATCGCGGATCACATCTCCTCTTCGCAAGTGGGGACCGTAGCTCGAAATGTTCGATTGGTCAAGCGCATCCACGCTTCGACCTGGTTGCACCAGACCCGGGCCACCTCAGCCCCGCGTCAGCAGCCCGCGCCGCGCCAACCTAGTCGGCATTGCGTCAGGAAAAAGGTGCCGAACACCAGGGACGACAGAAAATCATAATTGCAATGACTGTCCCCCATTTACAGCCGTCGCCCCAAAGGACGTCAGCCTCTTCAGCGTACCCGGCTCGGGCGCAGGCACGTCGTCCGCCACAAACATCGCGGCCCAGACGTCACCGACGAGTTGGGCGGAGGGGCGCAGCCAACCTTACTGCCTGCTCTCGCGCCACAGTAGTACGGCCAGCCCGCCTGTGACGATGCACGCCAGAGCGCTGGCCCACAGGGGTACAACCACACCACCTGTGACCACTTCCACCTGGAACGCCAGGCGGAGGAGGTGGCCGAGTGCCACCAGAGCGAGAAAGATCGTGGCGATCCGCGCTGCAGGCTTCATGGTCTCACCCTACCTTCGCCCTTCGCGAATTGTCTGCCCCCATCTCAGGTCAATTCCTCGGCCACAACTCCGACGCCACGGCCCGCTTGAGGCCCTCGTTCTCGAACCTCGGGAGCAGGCCCGACCCGGTGACGTGTTCTAACTTGAGAATGCTCACTGTAGAATGGCCCGGCGCTGCGCGCACATCATGTCCTCCGCTCTCGGCTTATAGGGCCCCATGACGGCGCGGACGATGCAGCTTGCGAAAACGGTACCGGACTCCATTTATGGTCTAACATCTTGATTCCGCGAGGGCGCGGTTCCACTTCTGGGCCAAGCTCGGCGGCGGGGGACATGGGGCGCCACGAAGGCCAGGCTCCCCCACGAAGAATTGCTTGGGCCACGCCGGTAAGTCACGCACTTAGCCTCGAACAGGAGTCCGATACCTGTTACGAGTTTGTCAGGAGCCAAACGATCAAAAAGCCCCAGGAATTGATCTGTGTGTGCCTTCAGGGCGTCCGCTCCAGTCAGGAGAGCCTGCCACTGTCTTTCAGAACACGAACCTGCTACTCCAAAAAGTTCACCTGTTTGAATGAGAGTCCGATAAACCCTGCACCAAGAAGTGCGATAATGAGGTCGCGGACAATCGGATACCACCACGGCATGGCCATGCCCACCCGTAGAAGTTACTACTTCTCTACATCCATCGCCAACCTGATGAATAATCCTGTCAGGTATATGAAGGATTCGACTTCACGTTCGGAGAGTGCCGGCTTCGGCTTGCCTTCTATCGCTCCGTGACGGAACTGGTTTGCGTAGTCGACGTATTCACGGAGCAGTTTTTTGTACGCCTCCGAAACCTTCACCTTGGTGATGAACAGTTCCCTGTTTGCCGACAGGTCCCTGTCCGGGCGTCCGGTGATGATCTTGGCCAGTGCCTCAAGGGCCTCATACATATCGGTGATAACGTCAGCCAATAATTCCGGTCGCTTCGTGGCGTGGACCAAATGCTCAAGGCCTTTCTGGAAGGGCTGAAGGACACTTTCGTATCCGCTCTTGCTCAACCACCGGAGTTGATCGTTAACCAGCCGCTCATCGAGTATTTCTGCCCCGGCAGGTATAAAACGTCCATTCTCCCATCGGATGCCAAGGTCCACCTCAGACTCGGCGAGAAGCCCAGGGATTGTCTCATCTAGGCTGCTACGAACAAAGTCGTCTACGGCCCAATAGAAGCACTCAAGAGCTAGTAATGCTCTATGGAAATCATTCTTCAGATAATAGTCAACCGTAAACCCCGGGGTGTATTTCTCTCCCAGGCCCGTGGCTATCTCGCGTTTGATCTTCTCATTATCCTCAGACCACGTATCAATGTGGTCAAACACCTGATTGTAGGCTCGATTGAAAAACCGTCGTCTCGCCTCTTCGACTCCTACCTCGATTCCGAACCGTTCGTGAAATTTCTCCACTGCGCTGTCCTCTCCGAGATATGCCCGAGAATATGCCCGCGAGCGTCTGGAAACGACCCAAAACTACTCCATGTCAGGCGAAATTAAAAGCAAAAACCCCTCGGCAAATTCGCTACTTACCGAGGCGTTCTGTTTCGTGGTGGGGCTCAAAAGGCCGATACTTTGCCTGTTGAGCTACGGGGTCTCCTAGAACCGTGAGGTGGGAGGCGCGAGGCGAAAGGCGACGGGCGGATTATACTTCCTAGCCCCCATCGAGTCAAAGCGCAACCCGTAACCCGAGCGATGACTGTGGAATGCGAAATGCGGATTGACGAATCAATGGCTCCCTTGACCTCGCATTCCGCATTCCGAATTCCGCACCCCGCATTGTGGCGCTCAGGCCAGGCCCCACGCCTGCCACTGCGCGTTGGGGCGGGCGATGGTCTGGTCGCGGCGCGGACCGGTGGAGACGAGAGTGATGGGGACACCCACGATGGCCTCGAGATGGCGGATGTAGGCCCGGCAGGCGGGCGGCAATTTCGCTTCCTCGAGCGTGCCGACCGTGCTCTGGAGCCAGCCGGGGAGCGGTTTGTAGGCCGGCTGGCATTCCGTCAGGATGTCCGTCTCGTTGGGAAACTCGGTGAGGAGTTCGCCCCGATAGCGGTAGCCGGTGCACACCAGGATGGGATCCAGTTCGTCCAGGATGTCCAGCTTCATCAGTGCCAAGGCGTCCAACCCGTTCACGCGGGCGGCGTAGCGGACGGCGATGGCGTCGAACCAGCCGGTCCGGCGGGGCCGGCCCGTGGTGGCGCCGAACTCCTGCCCGCGGGTTCGCAGGTGCTCACCGGTGGCGTCGCCGAGTTCCGTCGGGAACGGCCCTTCCCCCACGCGGGTCGTGTAGGCCTTGCAGATCCCCAGGATGCCGTCGATCTTCTTCGGGCTCACGCCCGTGCCCGTGCAGGCGCCGCCGGCCGTGGCGCTGGAGGACGTCACGTAGGGATAGGTCCCCAGGTCCACGTCCAGGAGCGTGCCCTGGGCGCCCTCGAAGAGGACGCGCTTCCCCTTCCGGATCAGTTGATCGAGGACCTGGGCCGAATCCACCAGGAAGTGCCGGATCCGCTCGTAGTATTTCATGTGCTCGATGTAGATCGTTTCCGGGTCCAGCCCCGCCAGGGCGGGGTTGTCCGGGAACTGGGCGCGCTTCTCCAAGAGGTTGTGCTGGAGGCGCTCCCGGAACAGGCCCGGCTCGTGCAGGTCGCCGATGCGGATCCCGACGCGAGCCATCTTGTCCACGTAGGCCGGGCCGATCCCGCGGCCCGTCGTCCCGATCTTCTTGGCCGCGCGCTGCTCGTTGGCCACGTCCAGCACCTTGTGGTAGGGGAGGACGAGGTGGGCCCGCCGGCTGATGAAGAAGTGGTCCTCGAAGCGCACGTGCAGCCGTTCGAGCTGGTCCATCTCGTGGATCAGCTCGCCAAGATCGATGACCACCCCGTTGCCCAGGACGCAGATCTTGCCCTTGCGCAGGATGCCGGAGGGCACCAGGTGCAGGACCACCTTGTCCTCGCCCACGACCACGGTGTGGCCGGCGTTGTTGCCTCCCTGGTACCGGGCGACGACGTCGAAGCGCTCGCTCAGGATGTCGACGACCTTGCCTTTGCCCTCGTCGCCCCACTGCGCGCCGACGACGATCAGGTTGGCCATGGGGAATCCCCCCGGGTGACGGCCCGCACGAAGGTCTCGAGGGGCAGGGTGCGCTGCGTCTCGGTGGTCAGATCGTGGATGAGCACGGTCTCCGGCGGCTGGTCGGCGGATCCCAGGATAACGGCCCGCCGGATGGCGGAGGCCCTGGCATAGGCCAGGGAGCCGGCCAGATCCCGCTTGATGATGTCGCGACCGACCGCGAACCCGAGGTCCCGCAGCAGGCGGGCCAGGCGGTGCGCGGCCTGCTTGTCCGGGCTGAAGTCGATCAGGAGGACGTCGGGCCCGGACGCCTGGGGCAGGGTCTCGGCCGCCGCCAGGGCCGCCAGGACCCGTTCCAGGTCGAAGCAGAAGCCGGTGGCAGGGCACGGATACCCGAATTGCCCGATGAGGTGGTCGTAGCGGCCGCCGCTGGCCAATTGGTAGCCCAAGCCGCGAGCGAAGGCGCCGAAGACGACCCCGCTGTAATACTCGAAGTCATGGGTCTCCGCCAGATCCAGGATCACCTGGTCCGCCAGCCCGTAGTTCTCCAGGATGGTCACCACCTCGGCCAGATTGGCCAGGGCGGCCCGCGAGGCCGGGGGAAGGGCCAACCGCTCGGCTTGGTCTAGGACCTCGCGGCGGCCATACAGTTTCGGGAGCGCCCGGATGGCATCCAGCAGGCCGGTGTCGGCCGAGACCTCTGCGAGAAGCAGGTCCAGTTCCAGCGCGTCCTTGCGCCGGATGGCGGAGATCAGCCGGCGGCGCAATTCCGCCGGAGGCTGGAGCGCGTTCACGAGGCCGCGCACCACCTCCACCTGGCCCACGTCGATCTGGAAGGCGGGAAGGCCCGCCGCCTGGCATCCCTCCACGGCCATGGCGATCATCTCGGCGTCCGCCTCGGGGAGATCCAGGCCGATCAGCTCGACCCCGATCTGTTCGAACTCCCGCTGGCGGCCGGCCCGCGGCTCGTGATAGCGGAACACGGTCGCCGCATAGGCGAGGCGCAGGGGGAGGGGGGCCTGCCGCATGGTGCTGGCCACCAGCCGGGCCACCTGGGAGGTGATGTCCACCCGCAGGGCCAGCAGGCGCCCGGTCTGCCGGTCCACGAACTTGAAGATCTGGTCGTCGGCATCCTCGCCCGTGGGGGCCTCGAAGACCTCCAGGTACTCGAAGGTGGGGGTGATGATCTCCCGGAAGCCCCAGCGCTGAAAGACCGAGAGAAGCTTCGCCTCGATCGCCCGGCGCTGGGCGGTCTCCTCCGGCGTGAACACGCGGACGCCCTTCGGAATGGCTGTGCGGGGGATCATCGCTTGCACCCGGAACTTACGGCCTCACAAACGAGCGGGGGCAGGATAGCACACTCCCTGCCCCCGGCGATAGTCGTCTTCGAATTACACGCGGACGAGCTTGGCGTACACGATGTTGGGGATGCGCCGGATCTCCTCCAGCACCGGACCCGGGATGGGGTCGTCCACGTTCACGATGGAGACGGCGCGGCCGCCCCGCTTCTCGCGCCCGAGCTGCATCCCGGCGATGTTCACGTGGTTCTGGCCGAGGAGGGTCCCGATCCGCCCGATGACCCCCGGCACGTCCACGTTGCAGAAGACCAGCATGTAGCCGTCCAGGACGGCTTCCAGCCGGAACCCGTCGATGTCCACCACGCGGGGGTCCTGGCGGCTGAAGAGGGTGCCGGCGGTTTCGGTCCTCGCCCGGTCGGTCTGGAGCGTGATCGTGATCAGGCTGGCGAAGTCGGTCGCCTCGGTGGATTTCCTCTCGACGACCCGGACCCCGCGCCCCCGGGCGATGGCCATGGCGTTCACCATGTTCACGCTGTCGTGGATGGGGTCGAGGATCCCCTTGACCGTGGCCACCGTCAGCGGGATGCAGTCCAGCGAGGCGATCTCGCCCCGGTACCCCAGGTGAATCTCCGCCAGGCGCCCCTCGACAAGCTGTGAGGCCAGGCGCCCCAACTTCTCTGCCAGGGTCAGCCACGGCTGCAGCGTGCGCAGCACCTCCAGCGGGATCGAGGGCGCGTTCACCGCGTTGCGGATGATGCCCTTCTGCAGATAGTCGATCACCTGCTGGGCGATCTCGACGGCCACCGCCTCCTGCGCCTCCTCGCTGGCGGCGCCCAGATGCGGGGTCGAGATGAAGTTGGGGAGCGAGAGCAAGGGGCTGTCCGTGATGGGCTCCTTCTCGAACACGTCCAGGGCCGCGCCCGCCACCTTCCCGCTCCGCAGGGCCTCGTACAGGTCAGCCTCGTTCACAATGCCGCCGCGGGCGCAGTTGACGATCCGAACGCCGTCCTTCATCTCTCCGATGGTGGCGGCGCAGATGAGGTTCTTCGTCTCGGGCGTCAGGGGCGTGTGGATGGTGATGAAATCGGACTGGCGGTACAGGTCGGGCAATTCCACCAGCTCCACCCCCAGGGACTGGGCCGCCTCGGCGCTGCTGAAGGGGTCGTAGGCGAGGACCCGCAGGTTGAAGGCCCGGGCCCGCTTCGCCACCTCGGTGCCGATGCGGCCGAGGCCGATGATGCCCAGGACCTTGCCCGATACCTCCACGCTGAGGAACTTACTCTTCTCCCACTTGCCGCCCTTCATGGAGGCGGCGGCTTGGGGGATGTGCTTGGCCAGGCTGAGGAGCATGGAGAGCGTGTGCTCCGCGGCGCTGATGGTGTTGCCCCCCGGGGTGTTCATCACCACCACGCCCCGGGCGGTGGCCGCCTCGCGGTCCACGTTGTCCACGCCTACCCCGGCCCGACCGACGACCTTGAGCCGCGGCGCCGACGCCAGCACGTCCGCGGTGACCCGCGTGGCGCTCCGCACGATCAGGGCGTCCATGTCCCGGAGGAGGTCTTTCAACTCCTCCGGCGACAGCTTGTTCCGGACCTCGACCTCGACGCCGGGACTCTGGCGCAACAGGTCCACGCCCCGCTGGGATAGATTGTCGGTCACCAGGACCCGGGCCCGCCAGACGGGCAGGTCGAATTGATTGGTCATGGGGTTCCCCCGAGTCAGGCCGCAGGCCGCGGACCCGATCTATTTCCGCAGGATCTGCTGGGCTGCCCGAATGCCTTCGCCGAATGTCACCGGATAGCCCAGGTCGGCCAAAACGAATTCCAGGGCCGTGAGGGCGGTGAACACGTCGAAGCCATCCACGTACCCCATATGGGCGATCCGGAAGATCTTCCCCTTCATGCTGCCCTGGCCGCCAGCGATGGTGATCCCCCGCTGGCGGAAGCCCTTGACGATAGCGCCGCCCTCGATGCCGGCCGGCGCCTTGACGGCGGTGCAGGCGCACCCGGGGTGCTCGGCGAACAGCTCCAGTCCCAGGGCCTGGACGCCGGCGCGGGTGGCCCGGGCCAGGCGGTCGTGCCGGGCGAAGACATTGGGCAGCCCTTCCGCCAGGATGAGGCGCAGGGACTCGCGCAGGCCCACCACCAGAGAGACCGCAGGCGTATAGGCGCTCTGATTCTTCTCGATGGCCTTCCGCTCCGCGATGAAGTTGAAGTAGTACTTGGGCAGGCGGGCGGTCGGCACCAGGGCCCAGGCTTTGTCCGAGAGGGCGGCGAAGGCCAGGCCGGGCGGCAGCATCAGGGCCTTCTGGGAGCCGGCCACCACGATATCCACGCCCCAGGCGTCCATGGGCAGATCCATCACGCCCAGGCTGGTGACGGCGTCCACGATCAGGATGGCGGCCCTCTCGCGGACGATGGCGGCGACGGCCTGGATGTCATGGGCCGCGCCGGTGGAGGTCTCGCTGTGGGTGGCGAAGACGGCTTTGACGGCCGGTTGGCTCTTCAGGGCGTAGGCGACGGCCGCGGGATCCACGCTCTTGCCGTAAGGCACGTCCACGGGCAGGACGCGCACCCCGTAGGCCTCGCAGACCTCGGCCCAGCGCTCGCCGAACTTGCCCCCGCGGACGACGAGGACCTGGTCGCCGGGGGAGAGAATGTTCACCACGGCCCCCTCCATGGCCCCGGTCCCCGAGGCGGCGAACATCAGGACCTCGTTCTTGCACTGGAAGAGAAGACGGAGGTCCCGGCGGACGTCGGCAAAGAGGGCCTCGTACTCCGGTGTCCGGTGGTGAATGATGGGCTGAGCCATGACCTGCAGGACTTCAGGCGGAATCGGGGTGGGGCCCGGGGCGAGCAGGTAGCGCTTCATGACAGCGTATCCCCCTCCTGGGTGCTGCGATGAGAAAAGCGTGGAGTGCGGAGTACTATCGTCGGAAAACCCGGACGCGAAGCGAACCGGGATGGCCTTCGTGGCATGGCGGCGAACGGCCGGACGGCACTATACCCAAGCGTCGCGCGACGTGTCAAGACGATTCCCCGCCCGTTTGACGTGCTGCGGGGGAATCCGGGCGCTTGAGGGAAAGGGGCGGCTGTGCTAGGTTCGGGCGATTCGGCAATCAGGCAATCGGGCAGCTTGGCAACTGGGAACTGCCAGATTGCCGAATTGCCGGGTTGCCAAATTGCCACGACGCCGAGGAGGATTGAGTGGTCGAGCACGGGCAATGGCGTGGCTATGCGATGGTGGTGAGTGCCGCCTGTTGCTGGGGCGTCATGGCGACGGTGGTGAAGATGCTTCTGCGCGATCGCGGCGTGGACCCTTTCCTCTTGGTGGTGGTCCGGGCGGATCTGGCGACCCTCACGTTGTTCGCCGTGTTGGGCCTGCTCTGGCCCGCGCGTTTACGAATCGGGGGACGAGACCTCTGGATCGCTGTAGCGGTCGGGATAGTTGGACTTGCGATCAACAACTTCTTCTACTTCCAGTGCTTGTACTTGACCAGCGTGGCCACGGCCCTTCTCCTCCAATACCAGGCACCCATTCTGGTCGCCCTGTACACGGTCCTGGTGCAGCGTCAGCCCCTTCGCGGGCGGATCGTGCTGGCGATGACCCTGGCGCTCCTGGGATGTGCCCTGGTGGTCCGGGCGTATGACTTCGAGGTGCTGCGGCCGAATCTGCTGGGTGTGGCGGCAGGTCTTGGCGGGGCTGGCGCCTTCGCGTTTTACATCCTGGCGAGCCGGGTGGCCCTCCGGACACTGGACGCCTGGACGCTCCTGACGTACGCGTATCTCTCTGCCGGCCTCGCCTGGTCCCTGATAGTGCCTCCATGGCGACTCCTCACCCACGGTTTCAGCCTCGGGACCTGGGGGGCCTTCCTGGCGATCGCGACCATCGGCACCGTGGTGCCCTTCGGTCTGTTCATCAGCGGACTGCGGTTCCTCCCGCCAACGCAGGCTGGCATCATCAGCATGCTGGAGATCGTGGTGGCCGCTGTAGTGGCCTTCTTCCTTCTGGGGGAGACCCTGAATCCCATCCAGATCCTGGGCGGCGTCCTGGTCCTGACGGGCGTCGTGATGGTGCAGACGACCTAGTGTGGTGAATTGGAAGTTCGCTTAATAATTCGGCGGCCTGGGGCGACACCCCTGCGGGCGCCGGGCTCCGTCGAGAACCGGCCAGCCTTGCTCCGGCGCCACCGCCCCAGAGGGGCGCGTCGCGCCGTGGAATGCAGGGCTAGCAGGCAACTGTGTCCATTTTCCCCACGGCGTCCCGAAGCCGGCTGGCCCGCGGGCCCGGTCGTGCTCGGGGTGCCGCCGCAGGCCTTGGATTTGTTCGCAGATTTTTGACTCAGCACACTAGCTCGCTTCGCCGAGCGGGCGTCGAGGTCTCGGGGGGTTCGACCAATCCTCAGTCCCCGCATGCGACCTGCCCGTGTTGACAGGCGTGGGATTCCCTGGTAGGTTTTCGGCTCCAGACCGTATCTGCAATGACTCGTACAACGCCCCGGCCTGGGGCTTTTTTGTTGAACCGCCGGTACCAAGGGTACCAACGTTGGTGCCAACGGCATCTGCCTCAGGCGGATTGGTGCCCCATGGGCGCTGTGACTGAACCAGGAAGGGGATCTCATTGGCGGTCTTGGCGTCATGGCGGTTCCCGGCTTCTTCCGAAGGACCGATGGTGAGATGGACTACAAGACCACGCTGAATCTTCCCAGGACCGACTTCCCGATGCGGGCCAACCTCCCGGAGCGCGAGCCCGAGATCCTCCGCCGGTGGGAGGCCGAGGGCCTGTATCAGCGGCTCCGCGAGGCGCGGGCAGGCCGGGAGATGTGGATCCTGCACGATGGGCCGCCCTACGCCAACGGCCACATCCACATGGGCCACGCCCTGAACAAGATCCTCAAGGACATGGTGGTGAAATCGCGGTCCATGTCCGGGTTCGACGCGGTGTACGTGCCGGGCTGGGACTGCCACGGGCTGCCCATCGAGCACCAGGTGGACAAGGAGCTGGGGTCGAAGGCGGCCCGGATCCCCGTCTTGGAGAAGCGCCGCATGTGCCGGGCCTACGCCCAGAAGTTCATTGACATCCAGCGGGAGGAGTTCAAACGCCTGGGCGTCCTGGGGGACTGGGACCATCCCTACCTCACCATGGCGTACCGCTACGAGGCCGACATCCTGCGCGAGCTGGGGAAGTTCTTCGCGACGGGCGGCGTGTATCGCGGGCTGAAGCCGGTCCACTGGTGCGCCTCGTGCCTCACGGCGCTGGCCGAAGCCGAGGTCGAGTATGAGGATCACACGTCGCCCTCGGTCTACGTGGCCTTCCCCCTGACGTCGGATCCGGCGACGCTGGACCCCGCCCTGCGGGGCGCGCAGATTGCAGTGATCATCTGGACGACCACCCCGTGGACCTTGCCGGCGAACCTGGCCATCGTGGTCCACCCGACCGAGGAGTACGTCGTCTTCCGCTCCGGAGGACGGCACTTCATCACGGCCGAAAAGCTCATGGACGAGACCGCCCGGAAGTGCCGTTTGCCGGAGCCGGAGGTGCTCTTGCGCGCGCCGGGGGCCAAGCTGGCAGGCCTCGCAACGCGCCACCCGTGGCTGGACCGGCCCTCGCCCATCTTCACGGCGGAGTACGTGACGATGGATCAGGGGACGGGATGCGTCCACACGGCCCCCGGGCACGGCGCCGACGACTACGACACCGGGATCAAGCACGGGCTGCCGGTCTACAACCCGGTGGACGACATGGGCCGGTTCGTGCCCGAGGTGGAACAGTTCGCCGGGATGAGCGTCTGGGACGCCAATGCCGCCATCATCGAGCGGCTGCGGGCGGACGGCCGGCTGCTGCACGCCGAGGATTACCAACATTCCTACCCGCATTGCTGGCGGTGCAAGAACCCGATCCTCTTCCGGGCCACCAACCAGTGGTTCATCTCCATGGAGGCGGGCGGTCTGCGCCAGCGAACGCTGGACGCCATCCGCCAGGTGCAGTGGATCCCGCCCTGGGGGGAGGAGCGCATCTCCAACATGATCGCCAACCGGCCGGACTGGTGTATCTCGCGCCAGCGGACCTGGGGCACCCCCATCGCCGTGTTCTCCTGCGCGGGATGCGGGGCGCTCCTGGCCGAGCCCCACCTGATCGAGCACGTGGCATCCCTCATGGACCGCGAGGGGGCCGACGTCTGGTTCGCGCGCCCCGCGCGGGACCTCCTGCCGCCGGGGACCCGGTGCGCGAAGTGCGGGGGCGAGGAATTCACCAAGGAGATGGACATCCTCGACGTCTGGTTCGAATCGGGGGTGAGCCAGGCGGCCGTGCTGCGCGTTCGGCCCGACCAGCGCTGGCCGGCCGAGATGTACCTGGAGGGCAGCGATCAGCACCGCGGCTGGTTCCACTCCTCGCTGCTGGCGGCCGTGGGGGTCCAGGGCGGCGCGCCGTACCGCGCGGTCCTCACCCACGGGTTCGTGGTGGACGGCGAGGGCCGCAAGATGTCCAAGTCCCTGGGAAACGTCATCGCCCCGCAGGAGGTCATCGGCAAGTACGGGGCCGAGGTGCTGCGCCTCTGGGTGGCGGCCGAAGATTACCGGGACGACATCCGGCTGTCGGACGAGATCCTGACGCGCCTCGCCGAGGGATACCGCCGCATCCGGAACACCTGCCGCTACCTGCTGGGCAACCTGTGCGACTTCGATGCCGCCCGGGATGCGGTGCCGGTGGATCGGCTCCTGCCCATCGACCGGTTCATCCTGCACCGCCTGCAGCGGCTGACGGAGCGGGTGCGGGCGGCCTACCGGGACTACGAATTTCACGTCCTGTACCACAGCCTGCACAACTTCTGCGCCGTGGACCTTTCCGCCTTCTACCTGGACGTCCTGAAGGACCGCGTGTACACCTCGGGGCCTGCCTCCCCCCTCCGCCGCTCGGCCCAGACGGCCATGCACGAGATTCTGGTGGGCCTCACGAAGCTCATGGCGCCCGTCCTGTCCTTCACCGCGGACGAGGTCTGGCAGTACCTCCCCATGCCGGACAAGCCGGCGAGCGTCCACCTCACCGAGTTTCCAGCCGTGCGGGGCGAGCTCACCGACGAGACGCTGGCGCAGGAGTGGGAGAAACTGCTGGCGGTCCGGGACGAGGTGCTGAAGGCGCTGGAGACGGCGCGGAAAGAGAAACGGATCGGGAGCGCGCAGGAGGCGGCGGTCGAGGTCGGGGTGCCCCCCGCGGATTTTGACTTCCTGGCCGCACGGCGGGACGACCTGGAGACCATCTGCATCGTGTCGCGCCTGACGGTCCGGCGCTACGACGTTCCTGCCGCGGGCCAGACGATCGCGGTGCGGGTGGAGCGAGCCCCGGGCGTGAAGTGTCCGCGCTGCTGGAACTATCGAGAGAGCGTGGGGGCCTCGGCGACGCACCCGGAGCTGTGCGACCGCTGCGTGGCCGTCCTCCAGGAAACGCAATGACCAATGACCGAAGGGCAATGGCTAATGACCAATGGCCAATGACCAATTCCCGACGACCAATGTGGGGTGATCGGCGACCCGGGTCATGAGTTTCTACCTGATTGCCCTCGGGATCATCCTGCTGGATCGCGCGACCAAGCTGGTGATCATCCAGACCCTCCGGCTGGGCCAGGGGATTCCGGTCATCCCCGGGTTCTTCGACATCGTCTTCGTCCTGAACCCGGGCGCGGCCTTCGGGTTCCTGGCCACCCTGTCGGATGAGGTGCGGAACCCGCTCTTCATCCTCATCTCCATCCTTGCGGTGGTCCTGATCGTGTTCTATCACACGCGCTACCTCCGGTCGCACCGCTTGGTCTCGGTTGCCCTCGGCCTCGTCCTGGGCGGCGCCGTCGGAAACCTCATCGACCGCCTGTACTACGGGATGGTGGTGGACTTCCTGGACCTGCACGCAGGCCCGTACCACTGGCCCGCTTTCAACGTGGCGGATTCCGCCATCTCCGTCGGCGTGAGCCTCATGATCCTGGACATGCTCCTGGACTGGCGGCGCGAACGGAAAACGTGAAACGTGAAACGTGAAAGGTGAAAGGTGAAACGTGAAGGGGGCGGGTCCGGTCTTCCATTCTCACGTTTCACGTTTTACGGTTGGGTGATCCGCGCTCCGGCCGACAGGCGACGATGGATATCCGGGAGTACGTCGTAACCCAGGCCCAGGCTGGCGAGCGGCTCGACGCGTATCTGGCTCGCGCGAGCGGCCTGTCGCGGGCCCGGGTGCAGCGGCTCATCGAGGGTGGGCACGTGCGGGTGGACGGCCACCCGCAGAAGCCGCGCCATCGGGTGAGCCCCGGTGAGAGGATCCAGCTTCACGTTCCGCCGGCGACGCCCCTCGATCTTACGCCAGAGCCGATCCCCCTCGACATTCTGCGCGAGGACGACGACCTCATCGTCCTGAACAAACCACCCGGGATGGTCGTCCATCCGGGCCCCGGACGAAGCACCGGCACCTTGGTGCACGCCCTCCTCGCCCACTGCGGGACGCTCCCCGGCATCGGCGGCGTGGAGCGCCCGGGGATCGTCCACCGCCTAGACCGCGACACTTCCGGCGTCCTGGTAGTCGCCAAGACGGAGTCGGCCCACCAGTCGCTCAGCCGGCAGTTCAAGGCGCGGGTCGTTAAGAAGCGGTACCTGGCGCTGGTGCACGGGGAGGTCCGGCCAGACTCGGGGCGGATCGAGGCGGCCATCGGCCGGCGGGAGGACGACCGGAAGCGGATGGGCGTCCGGGGCCGGGGCGGCCGCGAGGCGCGGACCGTCTTCCGTGTCCTCCGACGGCTGCCGGGAATGACCGTGCTGGCCCTCGACCTGGAGACGGGGCGGACGCACCAGATCCGGGTGCATCTCGCCCACATCGGGCATCCGGTGATCGGCGATCAGGTCTATGGGGGGCGCCGGGAACGGCGGCGCGCCGCAGCGGATGGACCCCGCGCGGATCGCCAGATGCTCCACGCCTGGCGCCTGGCGTTCCACCACCCCACGACCGGCGCCTGGGTCGAGTTCTCGGCCCCCATCCCCGAGGATTTCCTGGGCCTCTCGGGGCCGATACCGGATTGACGATTTTCGATTGGTGATGGCCGACTTGAGTTCAGCCGGAGCTTGGCTCTCCCATCATTTCGCATTCCGCACTTCGCATTCCGCAATCAGGCGGCCGGCCCCTCGAACGGCAGGAGAACAATAAAAGCGCTCCCCCGGCTCTCCCCTTCGGACTCGGCCCAGATCCGCCCCCCGTGAAGCTCGACCAGCCGCTTGGTCAGGGCGAGACCGAGGCCAGTCCCTTTGTGCTCTCTGGTCGCCGCCTGCTCGAGTTGGGTGAACTCCTGGAAGAGACGAGGCAGGTCCTCGGCCTTGATTCCGATTCCCGTATCTTGCACCCGGATCTCGAGCCACTCCGCTCCCGCCTGGCACTCAGGCACCTGGGCAATCGGGCGATCAGGGGAGGCTCCAGATTGCCTGGTTGCCAGGTCGCCTGACTGCCGCGCCACGCGGCGGGCCGTGAGCGTGATCCGCCCGCCGTTCGGGGTGAACTTGACCGCGTTGCTCAACAGGTTCAGGCAGATCTGCTTGAAGCGAACGGGGTCAGCTTGGAGGGGCGGAAGGGCGGGCGCAACCTGGAATTCCAGCGTCTGGCTCTTTTCGCGGGCGAGCGCATCGGCGATGGCGCAGATGTCCTCCAGGGTGGCGGCAACCGGCAAGGCCTCGCACCGAGGGATGAGTTTGCCCGCCTCCACCTTGGCGAGGTCCAGGATGTCGCTGATGAGCTCGAAAAGATGCATGCCCGCGGAGTGGATGTGCCCGAGGTACCGGACCTGCTTCTCGCTCAGGGGGCCCGCGTATTGGTCCCGGAGGAGTTGCGAGAATCCGATGATCGAGTTCAGCGGGGTCCGCAATTCGTGGGACATGTTGGCCAGGAGGTCTGACTTGTGGCGGGAGGCCCCCTCGGCTTGAGCGCGCGCCTCCTCGAATTCGCGGGTGCGATCCCGGACGCGCTGCTCCAGCGTGGCGGCGTGCCGGCGGATCTCCTGGTAGAGCCGGGCCTTTTCCATGGCGATGGCGGCCTGGGCGGCGAACGACTCCAGGTAGGCCACCTCGTCGGGGGTGTAGCGGCGGGGCGTCGTCGTATCGAAGGTGAGCACCCCGAGCACCTCGTCCCGGACCCTGATCGGGAGGCCGAGGTACGTGACAAAGCCGCGCTCCCTATCCCGCGCCGCGAGTAGGTTGCGGGGGTCGTTGGGCGAGTCGGCGCTGAAAAACGGCTGCCCGGTCTCCGCCACGAGGCCCGACAGGTCCTGCCCCAGGGGAATGGCAAAGTCCGTTGGCACGGGGTCGCCGATCAGCGCCGCCACCCGGAGGACCTTCGCCGCCCTGTCCACCAACATGACTGTCACGTGCGGGGTCCCGGTCATCTGGGAGGCCTCGGCCACGATCCGCTCCAGGATGCTCTGGAGATCCAGGTCGGACATGACCGCGCGCGTCGCCCGCAGGAGCGCCTCGAGTTCCTCCCCGCGGCGTAGGGCCGCAGAATGCAGCCGAGCGTTCTCGATGGCGATGGCTGCCTGGACGGCGAAGAGGCGGAGCAACTGTTGGTCCTCGCTGGAGAACTGGCGATGGCTCGGCGAGCCGGCGAGGAGGATCACCCCCAGGAGGCGATCCCGGTAGAGCAGCGGCTCGCACAGGACGGCGGCATCCAGGGAACGCTCCAGGAAGAGCGGGTGGGCGTGCGGGGAATTGCGGTAATCGTTGACGATCAGCCCTTCCCGCCGCTCCCCGACGAGGCCGGCCACCCCTTCACCCAGCCGGGGACGGACGTCGCCCACCCAGGGGCCGTACCCGTGCCAGGCCTGGGGGACCAGGCGCTGGTGTGCTTCGTCCCAGAGGAGGATGGCCCCCCGCTCGGCCCCCACCAACTCCGCCGCGCGCCGGTCCACGAGCTGGAGGAGATTCCTGAGATCCAACTCGTGGGTGATCTCTGCGCTGACGGCCCGGACCGCTTCGAGCTGCTGGGTGCGGGCCCGCAGCTCCTCCTCCGCCCGCTTGCGCTCGGTGATATCCCGATCGATCCCGCGATACCCACGGAGCACCCCCTGGGAGTCGAAGATCGGCGTCCCGCTGGTCTCCAGAACGACCCGGTGGCCATCCTTGTGGAGGTTCACATTATCGAAGAGCAAGAAGGGCCGCATCTGGCCCGTGATGGGGGCGAAGGCTTCGGCCGCCCGCCTGGCCTCCTCTGCGGGCATGAGGTCGAAGGGGGTCTTGCCCAGCACTTCTTCGGGTGCATAGCCCAGGATGTCGCGGATCCTTGGGCTGACGTAGGTGTACCGATTCCTCTCGTCGATCTCCCAGACCCAGTCGCTGGTGCTCTCGACGAGGCTCCGGAATTTCTCCTCGCTTTCCCGCAGCGCCCCCTCGGCCTGCTTGCGCTCGCTGATGTCCTGCTTGATGCCAATGAAGTGGCTGATGGCCCCGCCCGCGTCCAGCACCGGCGTGATGGTTTGCTCCTCGAGGTATAGCGATCCGTCCTTCCGGCGATTGACAAGCTCGCCGCGCCACACCCGGCCGCAGAGGATGGTTTCCCAGAGCGTCCGGTAGAAGGCCGCATCGTGCCTGTCGGACTTGAGGAGGCGGGGATTTTTGCCGATGGCCTCTGCGGCGGTGTAGCCGGTCAGGCGGGTGAAGGCCGGGTTGACCCAGGTGATGCGGCCCTCCCGGTCGGTGATGACGACGGCATTCGCGGCCGATTCCAGCGCCGCGCTCTGCAGGCGCAGATGTTGCTCGATGTCACGGATCTGCGTATCGCGCCGTTCGAGATTCCGGAGCTCCCGACGAAACAGGAGAAACAGCAGGACGCCCGTGGCGGCGATGAACGCTCCACCCTTCACGGTTTGCATCCGCGTGAGGAGGGCGGGATCGGTGGTGGGGTAGCTGACCAGCAGGTCGGAAAAAAGAACCCACAGGCCCGAGATGAGGACGAACAGGAGAGCCAGGCGCAGGGCGGCTCGGGATGCGGACTCTCTCATATGAGACAGCTTCCTCTCCATGCCTGGCGGGATGGCGGCCGGGGCCTTCGCCTCCCACCGGATGCAGCAGGGCCTGCCGTGATGCGGCTCCCGTCCCGCCGGACAGCGCCGGCATCCCGCCGGCGGCCGTCCGGAGGAGCGCGGATGAACTGCCTGATCTATGGGCTAGGCGACGACCCGGACCTGGATCGCCTTGGGCCGGCCGCGGTCGTCCTGACCCAGCTCAAACTCGACGGTTTCGCCCTCTCGCAGGGTCCGCCCGCCTTCCACGTCGCTGGCATGAACGAAGGCATCCGGACCCTTGTCATCCCGCACGATGAACCCGAAGCGCTTCGTCACGTTGAACCACTTCACCTTGCCCTTCATGGTTTCCTCCCCCCTGGTAAGGTCCCCGAGCCCCTGGTGTCATTCCCGCCACGACTGTCGCACCCGCCGCCCGCCAAGGGCTTGTCCGGCGTCGGGCGTGATGCCACCCGCTGGCCGGGATCGGAGAGCCCGGATCCCCCTGCGGGGCCCGGTGCCGGCCTGCTGCGGGCGAATCTCCGTGCTGCGCGGATAGGCTGTTCCTCCGTCAGTTGCTGATGGCTGCGAGGCCGTCGTCGGCCGTGGCCTCGTTCGCCTGGTGGAGCTCCGAGAGCCTCTGCGTCTGCCGATCGAACAGAAAGATCTTCGGTCGCCCGTTCAGGCGATCCGATTCGAACACAATGAAGCGGCCGTCGGGACTGATGTGCGGGAAACCGTCGAAGGCAGTGGGGTGATTCAGCTCCGACAGCGGATCCAGGCGGCGGGTTTCCCGATCGAAGAGAAAGATGTGGAACTGACCGTCGCGGCGGTCCGACTGGAACACGATGAGGCGGCCGTCGGCGGTGATGGAGGGAGAGTCGTCGGTGCCGTGGCTGCTGTTGGCTTCCTCCAACGGGTCCAGATGCCCGGTCTGACGGTCCAAGAGGTAGATGTGGTTCCGGCCGCCCTGTCGGTTGGACGTGAAGACCAGAAAGCGGCCCGGAAACGGGGCCACGACCGAAAGGCTCAGGGACCGGGATGTCCCCCCGCCGGGGCCGGGGGTCACCACGACGACCGGCAATTCCCCCGGCTTGGCCAGCAGCTCCGGCGGGATGACGGCCGTCAACTCCTGGTCCGAGCGGTACTGCGTTGCTGCGGCGGCGCCTGCGAGCTGGATGACGGATTCCGGGCGGAATGCGCGGCCGCGCGCGGTCAGCGTGACCGGTCCAGCAGCAGGCCCGCCCACCCTGAGCGGCGGCGCCTCCACGGCCGTCAACTGGGGTGGGGGATTGACCACGGCGAGGGGCATGACGTTGGACGCGCCGCCCCCCATGGCGGAGTCGGTCAGCCGCACCTCCAGGCTACCGGCTCTGGCCAGGAGGGGGGCCGGGATGCGGACCTGCAGGCGCTGCGGGCTCAGGACCGTGGCGGGCACCAGGGTGTCTCCGACGCGCAGGCTGCAAGTCGGCGTGAAATCTTCGCCCTCCACCGAGAGGGGGAGCTCGGCCGATCCGGCCTGGACCGTGGACGGGTCCAGTCGGGCCAGGCGTGGGGCCGGGGACACGTACGTGAAGACGGCCGAGGCCGCAGTCTTCATCAAGAGTCCGTACGTCACGCGGACGGGAATCGGTCCGGGATTTCCTGGCGGGGTGATCACCTCCACGATCGAGAGGCCGAGGCCGCGGACCACGCGGACGGGCCGACCGCCGAACTCGACCCGGACGGAACCCAGCGTCAAGCCCTCGTCGATCTCGATGAGCACCCTCGTGCCCCCGACGGTCGGCCCCTTGTCCGGGGTGAGGCTGGCGGTCGGCGCCTGCGCGCTCGCAACCGGCGGCAGGAGCGCCCCCAGAGCCGCGGCCAGGAACACGCACGTGAAACGTGAAACGTGTCGCGTGTAGCGGAAGGAGTCGCGGAGCATGCGAAGCCTGCCACGTATCGCGGCCCACGGATCGCGTATCTTCATGGCTGGCTGCCCACGATCCCCAGACGGCGCTTCTCCAGTTCGGCGATCTTGTCCCGGAGCTCCGCGGCCTTCTCGAACTCCAGCCGCTTGGCCGCCGCGCGCATCTCCTTGTCGAGCTGGGCCATGAGCGCCGGGATCTCCTCCCGCGGGATGAACTGGATGTCCTCGTCCTTCAGGGCCGGGACGGTGTAGTAGTCGCGCTCGTAGATGCTCGCCAGGACGTCCTGGATGTCCTTCTTGATCGTCTCGGGGGTGATGCCGTGCTCCTGGTTGTAGGCCAGCTGGAGCTGCCGCCGGCGGGCGGTCTCGGCGAGCGCCTCCCGCATGGAGTTGGTCATGACGTCGGCGTACAGGATGACCTGGCCTTCGACGTTCCGCGCGGCGCGGCCCGCCGTCTGAATCAGGGAGCCGGCCGACCGCAGGAACCCCTCCTTGTCGGCATCCAGGATGGCCACCAGGGACACCTCGGGGATGTCCAATCCCTCGCGCAGGAGGTTGATCCCCACCAGGACGTCGAACTTCTTGAGGCGCAGGTCCCGGATGATCTCGTTCCGCTGCAGGGTGTCGATGTCGGAGTGGAGGTAGCGCACCCGGATTCCCACCTCCGACAGGTAGTCGGTGAGTTCCTCCGCCATGCGCTTCGTCAGGGTCGTCACCAGGATCCGGTGGTCGCGCTTCGCCCGCTCGCGGATCTCGTGGATGAGGTCGTCGATCTGGCCGGCGATGGGCCGGACCACGATCTCGGGATCGATCAGGCCGGTCGGCCGGATGATCTGCTCCGCCACGCGCCCCTCGACCTTGCCCATCTCGTAGGGGCCCGGGGTGGCGGAGACGTAGAGGACCTGGGTCACGCACCGCTCGAACTCTTCGAACGTGAGCGGCCGGTTGTCCAGGGCCGAAGGCAGGCGGAAGCCGTACTCCACCAGGGTCCCCTTGCGGGACCGGTCGCCGCGGTACATGCCGCGGACCTGCGGGACGGTCTGGTGGGACTCGTCGATGATGACCAGGGCGTCGCGGGGAAGGTAGTCCATCAGGGTCGGGGGCGGCTCGCCGGGGGCCCGGCCGGACAGGTGCCGGGAGTAGTTCTCGATCCCCTTGCACGTCCCGATCTCGTGCATCATCTCCAGGTCGAAGCGCGTCCGCTGGCGCAGGCGCTGGGCCTCCAGGAGCTTGCGCTCACCCTCCAGATCGCGACACCGCTCTTCCAGCTCCGCCTCGATGCCGGCGAAGGCGCGCTCCCGCATGTCCTCGGGGGTGACGTAGTGGTTGGCGGGATAGATGGGGACCCGGTGCAGACGCGTCAGCTTCTCGCCCGTGAGCGGATCGATCTGCCAGAGCGTTTCCACCTCGTCGCCGAACAGGTCCACCCGGACGGCGGTGTCGTCGTAAGCCGGGAAGATCTCCACCACGTCCCCGCGGGCCCGGAAGGTCCCCCGGTGGAGGTCGAGGTCGTTGCGCTGGTACTGGATCTCCACCAACTTGCGCAGCATGTGATCCCGGGGGCACGACCCTCCCTCTTCCAGGAGAAGCACCATGCCGTAATACACCTCGGGCGATCCCAGGCCGTAAATGCACGAGACGGATGCGATGATGATGCTGTCGCGCCGCTCCAGGAGGCTGCGGGTGGCGGAGTGGCGGAGCTTGTCGATGTGGTCGTTGATCAGGGAGTCTTTCTCGATGTAGGTGTCGGTCTGGGGGATGTACGCCTCAGGTTGGTAGTAGTCGTAGTAGGAGACGAAGTACTCGGTGGCGTTTTCGGGGAAGAACTGCTTGAACTCGTTGTACAGTTGCGCCGCCAGCGTCTTGTTGTGGGCGATGATCAGGGTCGGGCGCTCCACGTTGGCGATGACGTTCGCCATGGTGAAGGTCTTGCCGGACCCGGTGACCCCCAGGAGAACCTGGTGCCGCTCTCCGCGCAGCACGCCCTCGGTGAGCTGGGCGATGGCCCGGGGCTGGTCGCCCCGTGGCTGGTAGTCGCAAACGAGCTTGAATCGAGCCATGGGTTCCGTCGGGGCCAGGCCGCTCGGCGGGGAGGCCCCGGCGCAACCGCCAGGCGGGCCGCTCGCGGGCTCCGGTCCGTGCGTTTTCTCCCCGGCGCTCAGGGCTGCTTGGCCGGCGGACCCGTCGGTGCGCCGACGGGTGGGACGGTCCGGCCGGCGCGGGACAGGAAATCGGCGTAGGATTCGTCCGGGGGGACGGCGTCGGGAATGTGAAGCAGGCTCCCGCGCTCGATCCGATTCGGGTTGGAAATCTGGTCCCGGTTGGCCTGCCAGATGCGTTCCCACTGGCGCGCGTCGCCGTAGTAGTAGCCGGCGATCAGGTGCAAGTTATCCCCTGGCATGACCTCGTGGAGGGCGTCCTGCCCGGCCGGGGCGGCCTCCAGGGCGCGGGGCCACGCCAGGGCCCCGAGGCCCAACAATGAAACCACGACGACGAACGATGCCCGCACCGTCCACATGGCGGACCTCCTGTCAGCGTGCACTCGTCAGCACGTGCCCGTCCGCATCCACCGGCAGGTACTTGCGCCAACTCTCGTAGCGCAAGGACGCGTGCGCCAGGACCCCGAGGTAGAACGCCGAGACGGGCTTCGTCGGCCTGCGCAGAAGGCGCATCCCCGCCTCGTCCAGGGGCTTGTTCCCCTTCTTCAGGTTGCAGGCTCGGCAGGCGCTCACCACGTTCTCCCACACCGTGCGGCCGCCCTGCGATTTGGGGATCACATGGTCAATGGTCATGCGCTCGCCGCCGTTCCGCCCGCAGTACTGGCAGGTGTGGGCGTCCCGCTTGAGGATGTTCTTCTTGTTGAAGGCAATGCTGGGCTGCTCCGGCTTGCGCACGAAGCGATGCAGGCGGATCACCGAGGGAAGCAGGAGAATCGTCGAGGGGGAGCGAATGACCCGCGACGTGTCTTCGACCCTTTCGGCTTTTCCCATGAAAAGCAGGATCACCGCCCTCCGGGCGCTGCAGACATGCAGCGCCTCGAAGGTCTGGTTCAGGATCAGTACTTTAGCAGAGTCCATAGAGCAATGGTGTCGTCCAGTACGGTTCGTTTGTTGTGTTTAACAAAAGGACTTCCCTTTGTCAAGTTTAGCCGCCTCCGTCCGGCGCCCTGTCGGAAGGGAGGCGGGCCTCCGGACGGGTCAGCAAATCCAGCAGAATGCCCTCGCGCAGGCCTCCATCGCTGACCGTGAGTTCCGGGAAGCCCAGACCGTCCATGGCGCCGAGGCACACCAGCGTCCCGGCCACGATCACGTCAGCCCGCGCTGGTTCCAAGCCACGCACCTTACGCCGCTGGGCTGAGGGCTGGGCAGCCAGCTCCCGACAGAGGGCCTCGACCCGCTCGCGGGACAGCCGGTGCCCGTTCACCTTATCGGGATCGTACGGATCGAGCGCGAGGTCAATGGCCGCGAGGCTCGTTAGCGTGCCCGCTGTGCCGGCGAAGGTCACCCCCTGCGCCGGAGCGTCCCGGAAGGCATCCGGCCACTCCAGCGTGCGGAGGCGCGCTATCCTGGCGGCGACCGTTTCGCGGACCGCGGCCAGTTCGTGCGGGCGCGGGGGATCGCTTTTCAGGTGGGCCTCGGTGAGCTTCACCACTCCCAACCCGGTGCTGACCATCCCCATGATGTTGGGCCCGTCGGCGAGAACGAATTCCGTGCTTCCGCCCCCGATGTCCATGGCGACGAGGTGCCCCCGGCCGATTCGGAGCGCCGCCCGCACCCCCAGGAGGGTGAGCCGTGCCTCCTCCTCTCCCGAGATGACCTGGACGTCGAGTCCGGCCTCGCGGCGGGCGCGGATCAGGAAGGCGTCGCGGTTCTTCGCCTCCCGGAGGGGGCTCGTTCCGACCACGACGATCCGGCCGGCCGCATGGGCCTCCGCGGCCTGGCGGAACCGGCGGAGGACCACCAGGGTTCGGCGGATCGGCTCGGGCTGCAGCGTCCGGTCGGGCAAGAGGTCCTGGCCGAGCCGGGTGATCTCCTGAGCGGCGAAGATGGGCCGGTAGCCTCCGGCTCCGTCCGGCTCGGCCACCAGGAGGCGCACGGTGTTGGTGCCCAGGTCAATGGCGGCGACGCGCATCGTCATGCGATTGTTGATTGGTGATTTTCGATTGATGATTTTTCGGAGGGCCAATCAACAATCCACAATCATCAATCAAAAATCCGGGGGGCGCTAGCCCTCCGGGGTGGCTAGTTTGTGGACGAGGGACTTGTCCGGGGACACGATGATCGTCTTCTCCTGGCTGATGGTCACGAGGCCGGGCTTGGCCTTCTTCGACTTGTGCACGTACTTCCGCAGGGTATAGTCCACGGCCACCTTGCCGTGGTCGCGGGCCTGGCTGTAGTACGCGGCCAGTTGCGCCGCCTGGACCAGGGTGCGGCGGGGCACGTTGCCCGTGCGGTTCGGGACCCGGACCACGACGTGCGAGCCGGCGTGTCCTTGCACGTGCAGCCAGAGGTCGTGGGATTTGGCGAGGTGGACTGTGAGATAGTCGTTCCCCTCGTTGTCCCGACCGACGAGGATCGGCAATCCATCCGAGGAAACGAACCGGCGCGGCGCCGGCCCTTCCTTTCGGCGGCCGCCGGAAGGGCGTGGGCCAGCGCGCCTCCCCGGCGTGCGTGGAGGGGGCTTCTCCGCCGTGCCGGCCCCGGCGAGTGCCGCCCGGTCCTTGGGCGCCAGGAGGCGAGGGGTCTGCTCCATCTCCTGCCGGATGGCTTCCAGCGTCTCCAGGCCGGAAGCCTCGGCCACGCGCTTGCTCCAGGCGTGAACCCGTCCCAGCTCTGCCTCTGTGCCGGCCAACCGCGCCGCCACGCGGCCGGAGCCGCGCCTCCCTCGCCGCGCCGCCTTGAAGAGTCGCTCGGCATTGGCTGCCGGCGAGAGCGCCGGATCCACGGGGATCGTGATGGTGGCCTCGGGTCCATCGGCCACGCCTGCGGCGTGGTCCGGGAGGGTCACCTCGGTGGCGCCCCGGGGGATGTCGCCCTGGTGGGCCACCAGGATCTCGCCCATCCGGCGCAAGAGATCGGCGCGGCCGAACTCCAGCGACTCGGCGGCGAGCTTGGCCCGGCGGGTTCGCAGCCGGACCTCCAGCCGTCGCAGGACCTGTCGCAACATGGTCTGCCGCGCCGCGAGGGCGCGCTGGGAGTTCAGGTGCCTGGCCAGCCGCTCCGCCATCTCGCCCAGAGAGGAACACGGCTGCTGCCTCTCGGCCGGGATGTGACGCAGCCGGATGGGCGAGGCGGCAATGGGCCGGCCGCCGGCGTCCAGCACCAGGCGCGGTTCCCACGGCCCGTTCTCGACGGCGCGGAGGAGATCCACAAGGGCTCGCGCCAACTCCCCTGGCGTGCCGTTGCCGGCGCGGGCCGCCAGTTCCCGCGCCCACAGGTCCGTGAGGCCGGCGAGGCTCTGGCGCAGGGCGAGGGGAAGGGCGAGGCCGGCGGCCACGCTCGGTTCCAGGGCCGCGCGGATTGCCTCGACGGATCCCAGGATACGGGGGTCCGGACGGGCTGGCGCCGGAGGTGACACGTAGGTGTGGCCCGGGGCTATGATTCGCCCGTCCGGGTCTTGGAAGTGTCGCGCCGCCTCGAGGATTTGCCCCGTCGTCCGCTCAACCAGGACGAGGTTGGGCTGGCGTCCGAACAACTCGGCGACCAGCAGGCATCCAATCCCAGCGGCAGGCTCAGGGGGGGCGAATTCCAGGACAGCCATGCGATCGAGTCCGCGATGTATCACCGCCTGGAGGCTGGCCCCAGATAGCGCCCGCCGCGCCGCACCGGCGAGGGGCAAGACCGGGCCACCCTTTCCCGGCCGGCCCGCACCACGCGAAACGCGTGGGAAGGCATCGTTTGCCGAGAGGAGGAGAGTCTCCTGGCCGCCCGGGGTCGCCAGTTCGATCCAGAGCCCGAGTGTCCCGGCGGCCTGCACGCTCTGCACGCGCGCGGCAAGCAGCGCGTTTCGCGCGTCCTGAATGGCGGCCAGAAACGTCAGGGCATCCATGCCGCAGACTATACCCCAGGAGGTGGGGCGTGCCAAGGACTGCTGCCAAGAGGGGGCATCCGGAAATGCGGAATTCGGAATGTGGAATGCGGAATGAGAATTGGCTCCGGCAGCCGTTGACAACTCCGGTCACATCCGATATCATGCGAGTACCGCTAGGGGAGCGCGCGCTGAGAGTCGCCGTCTGTTTGGACGGCGCAACCCTCCGAACCTGACCCGGGTAATGCCGGCGTAGGAAAGCGGGCACGCAACGCGAATGAGCCGCGGCATCCCCTCTGGGGCCGCGGTTTCTTTTTCTGAGAGCCGAGAGCCTAGAACCGAGAGCCGAGGGGTCCTCCGGTCTCGGCTCGCGGCTCTCGACTCTAGGCTCTGAAGGCATGACGACGCGACAGTATCCGGATCGGCCGATCGTGGCGGTGGGCGCCATCGTGGTCAAGGATGGGCGAGTCCTGCTGGCCAGGCGGGGGAAAGAGCCGAGCTATGGCCTCTGGTCGGTTCCGGGCGGGGCCGTAGACCTGGGCGAGGGCCTCAGGCCGGCCACCCAGCGCGAGATCCGGGAGGAGTGCGGGGTCGAGGTCGATCTGACGGATGTGATCGAGGTCGTGGAACGAATGGTGCGCGACGAATCCGGCCGGATCCAATATCATTATGTCATCATCGATTACCTGGCGCGATGGGTGAGCGGGGAGCTCGCGCCGTCGTCCGAGGTGCTCGAGGCTCGCTGGGTGCCACCGGAAGACTTTCCCGGATACGAGATGACCAGGGGAACGGCCGAGGTGATCAATCGGATGTTGGCGGCTGGCCGGCGAATGGGTGTCGTCTGAGGGAGAGCCGAGAGCCTAGAGCCGAGAGGGGCAGTCCCCCCGCTGGCGGGATCGGATATCCCTGTCGCTGTCGCCGGGTTGTGGGTAGGTGCTATGGAGATTCGGTTGAACGGGAAGACGCGCGAGGTCGCGGAGGGGATCTCGATCCGCCAGCTCCTGGACGAGCTGGGGCTGCACCCGATGCGCGTGGCGGTCCAGTGGAATGAGGATATCATCAAGCGCGACCGGTACGGGGAGGTTGTCCTGCAGCCGGGTGATGCGGTCGAGATCCTCACGATCATGGCGGGTGGTTGAAACTGAGGGCCGGGGGTCAGGGGCAGAGTCCGGTCGAACCCCGATAAGCCGTTCCCGGCGAGGAGGTATGTCATGCGTGATGGTGCAACGCTGAAGTTTGCCGGGAGGGAGTTCCAGTCGCGCCTCATCGTGGGAACCGGAAAGTATCCCGACTATTCCACCATGCAGAAGGCGCTGGAGGCATCGGGGACGGAGATCGTCACCGTGGCGGTCCGTCGCGTGAACCTGGACCGGAAGCAGGAGTCGCTCCTGGATTACATCGACGTCAAGCGGTACACGCTGCTCCCCAACACCGCCGGCTGTTACACGGCCGAGGAGGCCTGCAAGTACGCGCGGCTGGCCCGCGAGGTGGGGATGCCAGAGATGGTCAAGCTGGAGGTCATCGGCGACCAGCGGACCCTGTTCCCCGACAACGAGGAACTGTTGAAGGCCACCCGGACCCTGGTGAAGGAAGGCTTCATCGTCCTTCCCTACGTGAACGACGATCCCGTGATGGCCAGGAAGCTGGAGGACGCCGGCGCGGCCGCCGTGATGCCGCTGGGGGCGCCCATCGGGTCGGGACTGGGACTCCGGAACCCCCACAACATCACGATCATCCTCCAGACGGTTCGGGTTCCTGTCATCGTGGACGCCGGAGTGGGGACGGCGTCGGACGCCGCCGTCGCCATGGAGCTGGGCTCCGACGGGGTTCTGATGAACACCGCCATCGCCGGGGCCAAGGATCCCGTGATGATGGCGGACGCCATGCGGAAGGCCGTGGAGGCGGGGAGGCAGGCCTACCTGGCGGGCCGGATTCCGAAGAAACTGTACGCGTCTGCCTCTACGACGATGGAGGGGATGATCGAGTAGTGGAATCCCCATTTCGAATTTCGAATTTCGAATTTCGAAATCCACGGAAGTGGGGCCTGTACCTCGTGACCGATCGGCACCAGGTAGGTGACCGCGATCTCCTCACCGTCGTGGGGCAGGCCCTCCGGGCCGGAGTGCGCGCGGTCCAGCTCCGGGAGAAGGATCTTCCCACCCGGGACCTGTACCATGTCGCAGGAAAAGTTCTCGCCATGACTCGGGCGGCCGGCGCGGCGTTGCTCGTCAACGATCGGGTGGACGTGGCCTTGGCCCTCTCGGCCGACGGGGTCCAGCTCACGCGGCGAAGCCTCCCCCCCAGGGAGGCCCGCGATCTCTTGGGAGCCGGCAAACTCGTCGGCGTCTCGTGCCATTCCCCGGCAGAGGTTCGAGAAGCGGAGGAGGGCGGCGCGGATTTCGTCGTGCTCGGGCCCATCTTCGAGACGCCGTCGAAAGCTCCGTTTGGCCCTCCGCTGACGACGGAGATCGTGCGGCAGGCGCGGGCGATCACATCCCTTCCGATCCTGGCGATCGGGGGCATCAACGCCGTACGGATTCCCGATGTGATGGCGGCGGGTGCCGATGGCGTCGGCGTGATCTCCGCAGTGATGGCCGTATCGGACCCTGGCGCAGCCGCCGCCGAGCTCCTCGCCGCCGTCGCCGCTGCGCGGCGAGGCGGCTAGGCAATCTGGCAATCAGGCAACCGGGCAATCAGGGAATCCAAGTTGCCAGGTTGCCAGTCCAGAGAGATGTGGATCATCGTTGACGGGTACAACGTCATCCGGCAGTGGCCCGAACTGGCCATGCTGGATCGAGCCGACCTCCAGTCGGGCCGAGAGGCCCTGCTGCGGGAACTGCAATCGTACCGGCGGGCTAAGGGGCACAAGGTCACCGTGGTCTTCGACGGGCGGGAGCAGGGCGGATTCTCGGAAGCGACCGGGAGCGCCGGCGGCATCGGGGTGCACTACTCCAAGCGGGGGGAGACGGCCGACTCGGTCATCGCGCGGCTGGTTGCCGAGGGTGGAGAGGGGGCTGTGGTGGTCAGCTCGGATCGCGAGGTCGCCGAGGCCGCGCGGCGACAGGGGGCCGCCTCCCTTTCCGGCGCGGAGTTCATGGCCAGGATCGAGGCAAGCCGATTGACCTCACTGAAGGGTGGCGAAGAGGAAGAACGCCCCGTCAAGGCGGGCAAGGGCGTTGCCCGGCGCCTGCCTAAGGCGGAACGGCAGCGGCAGCGACGCCTGAAGGGGCTCTGAGATGGAGCGAGAGACGAGCTGCGAGGCTTCCAGGCTGTACATGTCGTGGTACGAAGAGGAGCGAGTGATGGCAGCGACGCGACCCGATCAGGTGGTGGATCTCCGCAGCGACACCGTGACCAGGCCGACGCCCGAGATGCGGCGAGCCATGGCCGAGGCGGAAGTCGGGGACGATGTCTTCGGCGAGGACCCGACGGTCAATCGCCTGGAGGCGATTGCGGCCGAGCGGTTGGGGAAGGAGGCGGGCCTCTTCGTCACCTCTGGGACTATGGGCAACCAGGTCTGCCTGATGGCCCACACCCAGCGGGGGGACGAGATCATCCTGGATGAGAATTCGCACATCTTCAACTACGAGGTGGCCGCCCTGGCGGTCCTCTCGGCCGTGCAGCCGCGGACGCTTCACGGGCGCCACGGGATCCTGGATCCGGAGGACGTGAGGCGGGCGATTCGACCCCCCAATGTCCACCATCCGAAGGACACGCTTGTCTGCGTGGAAAGCACCCACAATCGCGGGGGCGGCACGGTGTATCCCCTGGAGACCCTGCGCGCGATCCACCGGATCGCGACCGAGCACGGGCTGGCTGTTCACCTGGACGGCGCCCGCGTGTTCAACGCCTGTGTGGCGACCGGCGTCCCCGTACGCGAGGTGGCCGCCCAGGCCGACTCCGTGACCTTCTGCCTCTCCAAGGGACTGGGGGCGCCGGTCGGATCCGTGGTCACGGGGATGCGGGCCTTCATTGACCGCGCCCGGCGGGCGCGGAAGATGCTCGGCGGGGGCATGCGCCAGGCGGGCATCCTGGCCGCGGCGGGCATCGTGGCCCTGGAGACGATGGTGGATCGGCTGCGGGAGGATCACGAGAACGCGCGGGTGCTGGCCGATGGACTGGCAAGGCTGCCGGGGATTCAGATCGACCTCAACCTCGTCCAGACGAACATCGTGATCTTCAGCGTGAATCGGAAGGATCTGGATGCAGCCGGCCTGATCCTGAAGCTCGGGGAGCAAGGGATCAAGGCCTTCGCCATCGGCCAGGATCGCATCCGCATGGTCACCCACAAGGATCTGGACCGGGCCGGGATTCTCAGGACGCTGGTGGCCCTCAAGGCGATCCTCGGCTGAGCCCTCAACGCAAAGAAAAACACGAGAGCCCTGGGAATGCGCCTTCCCAGGGCTCTCTGTTCTTTTTCGCCTCCCAGCTTCGCAGCCTTCTTGCGTTCCAGCCGTTTTACCGCACGGCGTCCTTCAGGGCTTTTCCCGCCTTGAACTTCGGGATCTTCGCCGCCTTGATCTTGATAGCCTCGCCCGTCTGAGGGTTCCGGCCGTTCCGCGCCGCCCGGCACCCGACCGCGAAGGTCCCGAACCCGACCAGGCTCACCCGCTTCCCCTTCCGCAACGTGTCCCGCACGCCCATCATGAAACTATTCAGTGCCACCTCGGCCGCCTTCTTGCTGATCTTGGCATCCTTGGCCATCCGATCCACCAGCTCCGCCTTCGTCATAGGCTGCCTCCTCTCTTGTTTTCCACGGGAACACGAGAAATGAGCATGAAGACGAACCTCGCGAGCACGCCTGTCGCTGTTATCAAATCAAAGGTGCACAACCAGTGTCAAGGCAAAAAGCCGCATGGTGGGGATGAGAGACAGCGCTCATGGGCCGAGGGAAACGAAAACGGATCCGTCGTACCTCGTTGCAGTGGTTCGCGTGACATCGCCCCGGAGGCGAGCCCTCGGACGACCGGGCCGCGACGGTACCCCGCCAGGGGCGGGGTGGGGCGGTCTTGCTCAGGGTCGGCCCGCCCACCCAGGGGGTCCCCGGCGGACCTCCGGGCCGGACCCGCCGCCCCCGCACGCCCCTGCGCCTCGGGCCGCCCCCGGGGGCTCCTTCGCGCGGCGGGAATTCTTACGAGGAAGCGCTCACGTCCGGCGGCGCCACGCAGCCAGGCGTTTCCGGATCTCCGCCTCCAAGCCTCGGTCGGTGGGCCGGTAGTACACGCGGCCCCGGAGGCTCTCGGGCAGGTAGTCCTGTTCCGCGTAGGCCCCCTCGTAGTCGTGGGCGTACTTGTAGCCCTCGCCGTAGCCCAGCTCCTTCATCAATCGGGTTGGGGCGTTCCGGATGTGGAGCGGCACCGGCTCGGCCGGGGCGGAAGCCACGTCGGCCTGCGCCTCGCCAAAGGCGGCATACACGGCGTTACTCTTGGGCGCCGTGGCCAGGTAGGTCACGCACTGGGCCAGAGCCAACTCCCCCTCCGGGGTCCCCAGAAAGTGGTAGGCCTCTTTGGCCGCGACGGCCAACGAGAGCGCGGATGGATCGGCGTTGCCGATGTCCTCGGAAGCAAAGCGGACCAGGCGCCGGGCGATGTAGAGCGGGTCCTCGCCCGAGGCCAGCATGCGCGCCAGCCAGTACAGGGCCGCGTCGGGATTGCTGCCCCGCAGGCTTTTGTGCAGGGCCGAGATGAGATTGTAATGCTCCTCGCCTGCCTTGTCGTAGAGGAGGCTCCGCTTCTGCGCCGCTTCCTGGACGATGGCCAAGCTGATGACACGCGGCTGATCCGAGGCCCGGGCCAGCCGGGCCGAGAGGTCCAGGAGATTCAGGGCGGCGCGCGCGTCCCCGTTGGCCCAGCCGGTGATGGCGGCCAGGGCGTCCTCGGGCACTTGCAGGCCGGCTCTTCCCCAATCCCCGCTCGGTGTCCGTAAGGGCGCGGTCCACGATCAGCCGGATGTCGGCCTCGGACAGCGGGTGCAGCACCACGACCTTGGCCCGGGAGAGCAGCGGCGCGATCACCTCGAAGGAAGGGTTCTCGGTGGTGGCGCCGATCAGGGTGATGGTGCCGCGCTCGACGTGGGGGAGGAAGGCGTCTTGCTGGGCCTTGTTGAAGCGGTGGATCTCGTCCACGAAGAGGATGGTGCGCTGGCCCGCGCCGCGCAGCCTTCGATCCGCCTCGCCGATGACCTCTTTGATCTCCTTGATGCCCGAGCTGACCGCAGAGAACGGCGTGAAGGCCGCCTTCACGCGACTGGCGATGAGCATGGCCAGGGACGTCTTGCCCGTGCCGGGCGGCCCCCAGAGGATCAAGGATGGGACCTCCCCCTGCTCCAGGGCCACGCGGAGCACCTTCCCCTCGCCCAGAAGATGCGCCTGGCCGACGAACTCCTCCAGCGTGCGGGGACGCATCCGGTCGGCCAGGGGCGCTGCCTTTCGGGGCGGCGGAGATTCGCGGGGGAAGAGCTCTTGGCTCATCACCAGTTCGATGTTCGGGGTTGGATGTTCAACGTTGAACCTTGCACCTTAAACGGGGAACCGGCGCTGCCCGTCGGCAGCGCCTAGAAGCGAACCGTGGCGATGAAATCCATGCAGCGCTGGAACTGATCGGGCGCAAGGCGACCGGCATCCCGGAGGTATGCCAGGACGGCGGAGATCCGTAACGCGCTGTGGAGCGCGTATCCTCTCTCCTTCAGCTTGTCGGCGCCACCCTGCTCCCGATCCAGGAAGATCACGAAGTCCCGCACCGTGAGCCCCGCCTCGATGAGTGGCGCCACCGCCTCGAACTTGCTGGCACCGTCGGTGATCACGTCGTCGATGGGGACGATCACGTCGCCCGGAGCGAAGGCGCCTTCGATGGCCCGGCGGATGCCGTGCTCCTTCACCTCTTTCCGAGCATACAGCATGGGAAGGTTCCCCGCCAGCGAGACGGCCGTGGCGATGGGCAGGCCGGCGTACGGGATGCCGGCGATCCGGTCGAAGCGAAGGGGCCGCAGGACCTCCAGGATGCGGAGGGCGATCGCCTTAAGGATGGGCGGATGGGCGATGATGCCGCGCAGGTCCACGTAGAAGGGGGAAAGCACGCCGGACTTCAGGCGGAATTCGCCGAACTTCAGGGCCTGGATGGCGGTGAGATCGTCCACCAGCTTCTGGTCGGCTTGACTCAACATGCGACGTCCTCCGGGTCCGGCGTCTTCCTCTTCATCCCGCGACTCTCCCGGTAGCCTGTAACGCCTTCATGCATTCCTCCGCAATCCGTTGCGCCGCCTCGACGGGGTCCTTTGCGGCGAGGATCGGGCGTCCCACGACCACGTAGTCTGCACCGACCCACATGGCTTCACCGGGCGTCATCACTCGGCGCTGGTCACCTCGGTCTGCGTCGGTCGGACGTACTCCCGGCGTCACGATCACGAAGGCGGGGCCACACGCTTGGCGAATGTCAACGATCTCGTGGGGCGAGGCCACGACCCCGTCCAACCCTGCGCCCTGCGCCTGTCGCGCCAGGTGCTGCACCTCCTCGCGCAGTGTCCGGGTGGTCCCAAGGATCGCCTGGAGGGCCGCCTCGTCCAGGCTGGTCAGGACGGTGACCCCCAGGACGAGGGGGCGTTCCCCTGGGTTTGCCACAGAGGCCGCCTTCGCGGCCTCGGCCATCATGACGGTGCCGCCGCTGCAGTGGACGTTCAACATCCAGACGCCCAGGTTCCTCGCCGAGGTCACGGCCCCCGCGACGGTGTTGGGAATGTCGTGGAACTTCAGGTCCAGGAACACCCGGAGGCCGAGGTCGCGCATGGCGTGCACTGCTCGGGGCCCCTCGGCCGTGAAGAGCTGGCTGCCGATCTTGACGGCGGCCACGTGGGGGGCAAGCCGCCGGGCCAGGTCCGACGCCTCGTCGAGCGTCGGCACATCCAGGGCGACGATCACGCGGCTGTTCGGCTCTGCCATGCTCCACTCCGTTCCAATCAGCCCGATCCAATTTTGAACATGCGGAAGCGTACTCTGGCGGACGGCGAGAGATCCGGCGGAAGCGAGCGCATCGCTTCTCCTCAACGTTGCGAATGCGCCAGCCCTCCGTTCCGGGGCCGGAGCATAGCGCAATGGGGGTCAATTCCCCACACGATTCCCGGGAGAGCCGATCTTGATCGCGGCCTCTTCTGCCCCATAGACAGCTTGCAGGATCTCCCCCGGCTTGGAGGCGTCACCGATCACATAGAGTTCCGGCACCTTTCCCTCAAGGTCTTTGGCGATACGGTCGTCCGGTTTCGAGCCCACGGCCAACACGATGGTGTCGAATCCCCCGATCTTTCGTGTTCCTGAGGCGTCCTCCACCAGAGCGTACCCCTTTCCCAGCTCCTTCACCTTGGTGGAGGTGAGGACGGTAACCCCTTTTTCCGCGAGCCGATGCGAAAGGTGATATTTCAAGTGGATCACGAAATCCGAGGCGATCTCTCCCAACATCTCGACCACGGTGACCTCTTTCCCCATCTCCGACAGGTAATCAGCCGTCTCCGTTCCAATCCCACTCCCCCCAACCACCAGAACCCGCTTTCCCACGGTTCCTTCCCCAGCGAAGACGGCTTCAGCGGAAATGGCCCCGCTCTCCTGCATCCCCTTCCAATCGGGAACGAGCGGACGTGCTCCGGACGCCACGATAACCGCATCCGGCTTCCCAGCTCCCACCATTTCGGCGGTGAGCTCCTTCCCCATCTCCAGAGTCACCTCCAGCCCCCTGACTCTCCGTTCGAGATAACCCAGATACTCATTCAGGACGGCCTTCTTTGGAGGGAGGGCGGCGAATATCATCCTCCCGCCCAGCTTATGGTTCCTTTCAAAGAGCGTCACCTCGTGTCCTCTCAGGGTTGCGATTTCGGCCGCCTTGAGACCACCAGGGCCCCCGCCGACGACCCAGACCTTCTTTGGCTGATCGCTCTTCGAGAATCTGAATTGATCTTCATTGCCTGCCTCCGGATTGACAGCACATCGAGTCGAGTCCTTTCTCAGGCTCTGCATGCATCGATTGCACGAAAGGCAGGGAATGATCTCTTCAAGTCGTTCCTCTTCAGCTTTCTTCGGCAGGTGGGGGTCTGCGATCAAGGCCCTGCCCATAGAGACGAGGTCGGCCTTTCCGTCCCGTACGATCTGATCGGCCATGACCGGGTTTCTGATTCTCCCGACCGTGATCACGGGGATGTGCACCACCGACTTGATGGCCTCGGCAAGATGGACGAAGACACCTTCTTCCACATAGTAAGGCGGCTGGTTTAGGTAACCCGAGGCGGCGTTACACGCTGACACGTGAACGGCATCGGCTCCTTCCTTCTCCAAGATCTGAGCAATCTGTTTCGTTTCCTCTATTCTCAGCCCCCCGTCCACATACTCGTCGGCGCTCATCCTGCAAACGATGGGGAAATCAGGACCGACCCCGTTTCGCACCGAATTCAGGACGTTCCGGGCAAATCGAGTCCGCCCTTCGAGATCCCCTCCGTATCGGTCGCTTCTTCGGTTGGAGAACGGGGACAGAAAAGCGCAGATAAGATATCCATGGGCCATATGCAGTTCAACCCCGTCGGCACCCGCGTTCTTGACTCTCTGCGCTGCCATGGAGAACGCCTCGGTAATCTCCTCGATTTCACCTACCGTAAGTTCCCTCGGGATTTCGTTTCTTGTCGGACAGGGGATGGGGGAGGGGCCAACAATGGGCGAACCCGTGATCGCGGATGATGTTTGCCTCCCCGCATGATTGATTTGGACGACGATCTTTCCCCCTACTCGGTGGACGGCTTCAATCAGCCTCCCGATTCCCGAGGCGTGTTCGTCGGAACTGATGAGGAGCATCTTCGGACTTGCCTTGCCCTGCCGGAGAATGCCCGTGTGCTCGACCGTGATATATCCCACGCCCCCTCTTGCGCGCTCCACATAGTAGGCGATCTGCCGATCTGTCACAAAGCCATCCGGCGAGGCGTAATTTGTCGCCATAGGGGGCATCACAATCCGGTTCTTCGTCTTCAACGCCCCAATGGAAAAAGGACTGAAAAGCTTATCCAGCCTCATTCGTATGCCTCCTCTGAATATGTTTGTTTGTATGAAGCCCAACTCCCCACGCGGCATTTCCTCTTCTTGGGGGTGACCCCCACCATAGAGTTCCCCCGTCTGGTCCGGACCCTGGTGCCGCATCGAGTTCTGCGTTCGCGATCATTGCACCCGTGCCAATTGAGGGGCCGAGTTTAACTCAATGTCATACGCTGGGTCACTCCAAAAGGTGGCTCTTACTGTGCGGTGCATAAGAAGGTGAGAGGATTGGGGTGATGGGAATCTGCCTTTCCGGCGGGGTGGGTCCTCGATCGATCCCGGGGGCCGCGAGGCGCGCGGGGGGCGGCCCTGGCCCCGCCAAGCCACACCCCGGTCGGTCCCGAGCATCCTGCGGCCCTGGCGGACTTGTCAAGTAGAAATCGCAAGCAGGCTCGCGCCGGCGCGATCGTGGGGCTGCAGAATGGGGGCCGGGATGCGTGGCGGCGCCGCCAGCGCCCGGAGCCGAGCGCCTTGCACGGTCTGAGAGATTGGGCAGCAATGGATGCCAGGAGGAAAGGGAGCCGCTCACCGCAAGGACTGCCTCAGCCGTCCCGACACTCTTGCCTGGCAGGCCAGCGAGGCAGATCCTGGGGAAAGGACCGAGAGCAGAAGGACGCCATTCCGGAAGCGTTGACAGCGGGCCGGGCATCGGCATAGAGTGGCGGCATGTCACGCAGCCGCTGGATCCTCTTTCTTACTCTGTCGCTCTGTCTCGCTGCGTCCAGGGCGTCCGCGTTTCACGCGGCGCCCGAGGTCCGCGCCGGCATGCTTCGGGCCACGGACCTGATGCTGAACCTCGACGCGGACGCGGCCGAGGGGGAGTGCCAGCACCTGCTGGCGCTGCCCGAGGGAGAGGCCGCCGGCCGATTCTGCCTGGCCATGGTGACGCTGACCCGAGCAGAGGACAAGGACGATCCCGCGCCCGAGCTGGACCGCTTCCTGGGACAGGTGGGGACGGCCACCTCGGCGGCCGAGGCGCTGGAGCGATCCCAGCCGACCGATGCCGAGGTGAAACTGCTGCTGGGCCTCGCCCAGGGGAGCAAGGCGCTGGTGGACGGCGGACGCAAGAACTACCTGTCGGCCTTTCAGGCCATCCGCGAGGCGCACCGTCGCTTCGAGGAGGCGCTTCAGCTCGACCCGAATCTCATAGATGCCTACTACGGCCTCGGGGTCTACAACTATGGACTGGGACGGCTGCCGGCCTTGCTGCGGCCGCTGGTCAGCATCGCGTTGCCGGCTGGGGATGGCACCCACGGGCTTGAAGAGATAGAACGGGTGGCGGAGCAGGGGACCTACCTCAAGATGACGGCGCGGGTGGCGCTGCTCCACCTCTTCGCGGGGACGGAACAGAAGTACACGGAGGCTGTGCGGCTGGGTTTGGACCTCCTCTTGCGGTATCCCGGCAATGTGGACCTGTACTTCGCCACGTCCAACGCCGCATCAGAACTCAGGCGCACTGACGAGGCCCTGGAGATCGCTCGCCGCGTTGCGCGGAATATGGCCGAAGGTCGTCCCCACTTCGGCCCCGACCTCGCGGGGCGGTACAACCAGCTCCTGGGCAAGATCTATATGGATCGCGGCGAGAACGCCACGGCCCTGGCCTTCTTCAAGCGGGCCATCGAGGCCCCCGCGCCCCCGCGATACCGCTGGGTCACCGCCTGGGCCTGGACCCGCTCGGGGATGATCTACGATCTCCAGGGGGAGCGCGAGGAGGCCGTGCGACGGTACCGCAAGGCCCTGGCCGTGGAGGGCGAGGGGATTGCCAAAGACGCGGCCCGGCGCCACCTTGACGAGCCGTATCGCGGGCGCCCCCAGCCCGCGTTGTGACCGGATTCTCTCGCCATCACGAAAGGACGCTCTGCGAATGGTCAAGCGATCGTCTCGTCACCACGAGCCTCACGAGGAAAAATCGGTCTCCCGCGGGCCCGAGGCGCACCCCTGGCTACTCCATGCGGTGGTGTTCGTGTGCGGCGCCGTCCTCATGGGGCTGGAGATCGTGGGGAGCCGCATCCTGGCCCCCTACTTCGGCAACTCCATCTTCGTGTGGGGGAGCCTGATCAGCATCGTCCTGGCGGCGCTGAGCCTGGGCTACTGGGTGGGCGGGATCGTGGCGGACCGCTGGCCGCGCCTGCGGGTCCTCGGGGTGCTCATCGCTCTTCCGGGGATCATGATCGCGTTGCTTCCCTTCGTCTATCCGCTGCTGAACCGGGCCATCGCGGCCAGCGAGATGGGCGCCCGACTCAGCCCCCTCGTCTCCAGCTTCGTGTTGTTCCTTGTCCCCAGCGTGTTCCTGGGGACGATCTCGCCCTTTGCGGTGCGGCTGCAGGCCAGGGCGGTGGCCTCCGTCGGGACGACGGCAGGCGGCCTGTACGCAGTCTCCACGGCGGGAAGCATCGCCGGGACCCTGCTCACCGCGTTCTACCTCATTGTGGTGATCGGGGTGGCGAATATCGTGCATGGCTTGGGCCTCACGCTGCTCGTCGTGGCGGCCGCGGTGTTCCTGCGGGGCCGGAGGACCGGACGGGCCAGCCTGGCTCTCGTGTGTACGGGCGTCCTGCTCCTGGGCGTGGTCTGGCAGGCGCGAACGCGGGCGGCAGAGCCGGGCCTCTTGCTGGACATGGACTCCTTCTATAACCACATCCGCGTGGCGGAGGAAGGAGGCATGCGCTACATCGACTTCGACAACCTGCGGCAAAGCGCCATGCTGCTGGATGACCCGTGGGAACTTCGCCTGCGCTACACCCGATTCCTGGCGCTGGCGCTGGCCTTCCAGCCCGAGCCCAAGCGCGTCCTGGTCCTGGGCCTGGGCGGGGGCTCGTTCCCCAAGCGGCTCTACCGGGATTTCCCCCAGGTCGTGGTGGACGTGGTGGACATCGACCCCGAAGTCATCGGCATCGCCAAGCGGTACTTCCAGGTGCCGGAGGATTCCCGGCTGCGGCTTCACCTTCGGGACGGCCGCCGCTTCGTCCAGGAGACAACGGAGAGGTACGACCTGATCTTCCTGGACGCCTACAACTCCGACACCATTCCGTTCCATCTCACGACACGGGAGTTCTACCGACAGCTGGAGGCGCACCTCGCCCCCGGAGGGTTTGTGGTTTCCAACATCATCGGGACCCTGCGGGGGCCCCAGAGCGGTTTTTTCCGGGCCGTGTACCGGACGCTGACCGACAGCTTTCCCACAGTGTACGTGGTCCCGACATACGATGGGGGAGGGGCCTTTGTGCTGGGCGAGATCAACATCCTGTTGTTCGCCACGCGCGATAACACTCGCCTGACCCGGGCGGAGTTCATGGCGCAGGTCGGCCGGGTTGGCGGCAGGCTCGTCCCGGCCTCGGACCTGATGGAGTACGCCTCGCATCTCTTCGAACTGCCCATCCCGGTGTCGGACGTCCCCATCCTGACGGACGACTACGCGCCGGTGGAGATCCTCCGGGCCTCCTGACCCAGAACCGAGGGAAACCATTGAACCGCCATGACGCCAAGGATATTGAGGATCCGATGCGCTGATGCCGCGCCGGCACGGGGGGACCCCGAACGGTGAGGTAGCGCGTGGCCATCCAAATGGGCCTGGGCCCGTTTGGTTTCGATTTCAGGCGGGCATCGATTTTTGACTTGACGGGCTCGGGGAAATCTGATAAAAACAGCGTACCTTTTAAGCGGGTTCTGCGAAGCCCGCAAGGGAGTTGTCAGTCGTGCCTGCGATAACACTTAGGACATTCGAAAACCTCCTCGCCCAAGAGGGCGAGGAGGTTTTTTTGTGCGCGGAGGCCGTATGAGCCAACGACGCGAGAAGGCCCAGATCCTGGACGAGGCGGGAATCTCCCGCGCCATCACGCGTGTCGGCCACGAGATCGTGGAGCGGAACAAGGGGGTGCAGGACATCGTCCTGGTCGGCCTGCGGAGCCGCGGCGTGGGTCTGGCGCACCGGATCGCCGGCAAGCTGGAGGAGATTGAAGGGGCCAAGGTCCCCGTGGGGGCGCTGGACATCACCCTGTATCGGGACGACCTGGGAAGGGCCGTGACCCAGCCCGTTATCCAGCGGACTGAGATCCCATTCCCCATCAACGACAAGAAGGTGGTCCTGGTGGACGACGTGCTGTACACGGGCCGCACCTGCCGGGCGGCCATGGACGCCCTCATGGACCTGGGGCGACCGTGCCTGATCCAGCTGGCGGTGCTGGTGGATCGCGGTCACCGGGAGCTGCCGATCCGGGCCGACTACGTGGGGAAGAACGTGCCGACGTCGCACCAGGAGGAGGTCCAGGTGTTGCTGGTCGAGGAGGACGGCGTCGACCGCGTCGTCATCCTGGACCGCGTGGGGACCTGAGCAGGCCCCAAGAAGTCGGCAGGGGTTTTCGCCGTTCCGAAGGGAGGAAGGAGGTCAATCCGTTCATGAGTATCAGTCAGCTTGCCAGATCGATTGTCGAGTCGCCGACCCTGCGGCTCAACGAGGAAGCCAGGCTTTTGCGGGAGAAGGGGCTGCCCGTCATCCATCTGGGCGGCGGGGAGCCCAAGAATAAGACCCCCATCGCGGCCATCCTGAGTTCGGCGGTGAAGCTCGTGAACGGCGACACCAAGTACGTGCCGACGGACGGGGTGCCCTCGCTCAAGAAGGCGATCATCCGCTACACCGAGGAAAACTACGAGCGCATGGTGCAGCCGGAGAACGTGATCGTCTCCTCCGGGGCGAAGCAGTCGGTGTACAACGTGCTGTTCAGCATCCTCAACCCCCAGGACGAGGTCATCGTCCTCGCCCCATACTGGGTGAGCTATCCGGAAATGATCAAGATGGTCTACGGGGTTCCCGTGGTGGTCACGCCCGAGGATGGGCGCTACCTGCCGCGGATGGCGGACATCGAGCAGGCCGTCAGCCCGGCCACCCGGGCCCTCATCGTGAACAGCCCGAACAACCCGTCCGGCCTCATGTACCCCGAGGATCTCGTGGCGGAGATCGTCCGGTTCTGCGAGCGCAAGGGCATCTACCTGATCATGGACGACATCTACCACAAGCTGGTCTTCGACGGGAAGAAGACCCCCTCCGCCTACAAGTACGCGTCCAAGGACATCGAGTCCTCGAGGTTGATCGTCATCAACGGGATCTCCAAGCTGTACGGCATGACCGGGTTCCGGATCGGCTGGGCCGTCGCCAACCGGAAGCTGGTCGAGGTCATGAACAATGTGCAGGCCCAGACCACGTCGTGCGCGTCTCCGATCTCCCAGGCGGCGGCCGAGGGCGCGCTGACGGGGCTGCAGAGCATCGTGGAGGGCCTGCGCCTGATGATCGAAAACAACCGCAACGTCATGATGGAGGAGCTGCACTCCTTCACCGGCGTGAGAATAGCCAAGCCGGACGGCACCTTCTACTGCTTCCCCGATTTCCGGGCGTACAGCAGCAACTCGGTAGAGCTCTCCAATTTCCTGCTGAAGAAGGCCCTGGTGGTCACGGTGCCGGGCCGGGAATTCGGCATGGAGGGCCACCTGCGCCTGACCTACGCCGGATCGGTCAAAGATATCACCGAGGGGGTAACCCGCATGAAGTGGGCCCTGGACCCCAACGCGCCCAACGAAATCTACATTGGCGACCGCAAACTGGTAAGGGACTGGCTATGACAAACATCCTGGACATCAAGACGCCCGCGCAAGGCGAGGCACGAGCGCTCAAAAGCGATTACGGGCTGGACAATCATGGCCTGACGAATCTGCAACAGGTGTACTGGAATCTGCCCACGGAGGCGCTGTACGAGGAGGTCATCTTCCGCCGCGAGGGCCGGATTACCCGGGAGGGGCCGCTGGTGGTGGACACGGGCAAGCATACGGCCCGGTCGGCCAACGACAAGTTCATCGTCCGGGAGGCCACCACCGAGGGCCACGTCTGGTGGGGGCAGTACAATCGGCCCTTCGGCGCGGACAAGTTCAACGAGCTGGTCAGCCGGTTGCAGGGCTTTTTCCAGGGGCGGGACGCGTTCGTGCAGGACTGCTACGTGGGCGCGGACCCGGCGTACCGGATGCCGGTGCGCATCATCACCGAGTACGCGTGGCACAGCCTCTTCGCCCGGAACATGTTCCTCCTCCCCAAGAGCCTGGAGGAGTACCGGCAGCACGTCCCGGAATTCACAGTGATCTGCGCCCCGTCCTTCAAAGGCATCCAGCAGATCGACGGGACGGCCTCGAACACCTTCATCGCGCTCAACTTCGACCAGCGGTTGTGCATCATCGGGAATACCGCCTACGCCGGGGAGATCAAGAAGTCGATCTTCACCGTGCTGAACTACCTGCTGCCCCTGGAAGGCGTCATGCCCATGCACTGCTCGGCGAACATGGGCAAGGACGGGGACGTGGCCGTCTTCTTCGGCCTGTCCGGGACGGGCAAGACGACCCTGTCGGCCGACCCGGAGCGGGGGCTGATCGGCGACGACGAGCACGGGTGGAGCGATAACGGCGTGTTCAACTTCGAGGGCGGCTGCTACGCCAAGGTGATCCTGCTCTCGCCCTCGGCCGAGCCGCAGATCTTCGCCTGCACGCACCGGTTCGGCACCATCCTCGAGAACGTGGTGTACGATCCAACCACCCGCCACATCGACCTGGATGACGAGACCATCACCGAGAACACCCGCGCCTCCTATCTGCTGGAATACATCGACAACGCCGTGGCGGAGAAGGTGGGCGGCCATCCCAAGAACATCATCCTGTTGACGTGCGATGCCTCCGGCGTGATGCCGCCGATTGCGAAGCTGACGCCGGACCAGGCGCTGTACCAGTTCATCTCCGGGTACACCTCGAAGATCGCCGGCACGGAGGTCGGCCTGGGGAAAGAGCCGGAGATCACCTTCAGCACGTGCTTTGGCGCGCCGTTCATGGTGCACCACCCCTCCGTGTACGCCGACCTGCTGAAGCGGAAGATCCTGCGGTACGGGGTCAATTGCTGGCTGGTCAACACCGGCTGGGTCGGCGGCCCGTACGGCGTGGGCAAGCGGATCAGCATCGCGTACACGCGCGGCCTCCTAAAGGCGGTGTTGAGCGGAAAGCTGCTGGGGGTGCAATACGCCACCGACCCGATCTTCGGGTTCCAGGTTCCCAAGAGCTGCGAGGGGATTCCGGCCAGCGTGCTCAACCCGGCCGAGGCCTGGTCGAGCAAAGAGCAGTACATGCAGCGGTACCGCCAACTGGCGTTCCGCTTCGTGGACAACTTCAAGAAGTTCGAGGCGGGCTGCCCTCCGGAGGTTCTCCAGGCGGGGCCCGTGGGCATCGGATCGTCTCATGCCCGCCCGGTATCCTTGAAGACAGAGGCGTCACCCCGGGAGGATGAGCGAGAGGTCGTGACCGCGGATTAGGTGCACCATGGAAAGCAGCGGGGACAAGGGCGATCCGGAGAAGCGCAAGGCGGGAGCGGGATCCTCTGCCATCGAGGCCGGGATCCCGCTCGCGCCGTTGCACGAGCTTTCGAAGGTCGAGAGCTACAACAAGCATCTCTATCGCCCCAGCGCCTATCTGCACAAGTGGTGGGCGCGCAGGCTCGGCTCCGTGTTCCGCACCATCCTGCTGGGGACGTTCTCCCCTGCGGGCGAAGACGTCTGGCGGCGGTACTACGAGGGGGCGCGCTTTCCCGAGCGCGTCGTCCTTGACCCGTTCATGGGCGGGGGGACGACGGTCCACGAGGCCCTGCGGATCGGCTGCAGGGTCATCGGCGTGGACTACAACCCCGTCGCCTGGTGGACGGTCCGTTCCTCCATCACCCTGCCCGATCTCCCGCGTCTTGAGGATGGGTTCCTGACGCTCCAAGAGAAGGTCTCTGCCCTCCTGCTGTCCCATTACACCACGCAGTGCCCGCGGTGTGCTGAGCAGGGCTACGCCGCATTCGTCCTGTGGGTCCGGACGGCCAAGTGCGAGCGGTGCAGCAGCGCCGTGAGGCTGCACGAGTCGTTCGTGCTTAGGACCGAGGGCGAGCGCAAGACGGTCGTCTGCCCGCAGTGCGGGCGCGTGTTCGGGACGAGGGCGCGTGAGGCCGCCAAGTGTTCAGCGTGTGGTCATCGCGTCAATCTCAAAGGGGGAGTGGCCGATAACGGACGATACGCCTGCCCCCAATGCTCTCACGTCCAGCGCGTCCCACGAGGTGCGACCGCTCCGGATGCGCCTGAGCAATATGAGATGTTCGCGGTTCGCTACGTATGCCCCACGCACGGAGAGGGCTTCAAGAAAGCGGATGGGGCCGACGTACGGGCCTATGAGAGAGCCAGGGATTATTTCCTGAAGATGGAAGACTCCCTGCCCATTCCGGACCAGGCGATCCCGGATGGGTGGAAGACGGGCGACCTCATTGCTCACGATTACCTGAAATGGCGCAACCTGTTCAATCCGCGCCAGCTCCTGTGCGCGGGCGCGCTGCTGAAAGAGATCCTGCAGCTTCCTGACCAGAGCGTCCGCGAAGCCTTCGTGACCCTGTTCTCCGCGTGTCTCGAATTCAACAACATCCTGTGCACATACAAGGGTGGGAACGCCAGGCGGCCGGGGGCCGTCCGCCACATCTTCTCCCATCATGCCTTCGTCTTCCCGTACGAGATGCTGGAGAACAATTTCTGGGGGGTGGGGGCCCAGTCCGGGACATTCACCCATCTGTACTCATCCCGGTTGCGCCGCGCCAAGGAGTTCTGCCTGCTACCGCGGGAGCGGGAGGTCCGGGAGGGTCGAACGGTCCGGACAGTTTCCCTGCCAAGCGAGCGGATCGAGGGGAAGCTGGCAGCCAGCTTCGCCGAATTGACCAAGGGGTCAAAGAACGCATGGCTCCTCTGCGGGAGCAGCGAACAGCTCCCGATTCCCGACAAGTCTGTGGATGCCGTGGTCACCGATCCTCCCTACTCGGACAACGTCCAGTATGCGGAACTCTCGGACTTCTTCTACGTATGGCAACGGGAGGCGCTGAAGGGTTCGTATCCGGAATTCGAGCCGGCTCTGGTGCAGAAGGATCGGGAGATCGTCAAGAATCCGAAACAGGGCAAGGACGGAGGCTTCTACGAGGAGGGCCTGCGGAGGGTGTTTTCGGAATGCGGGCGCGTCCTCAAGGATGACGGGCTCCTGGTGTTCACCTTCCACCACAAGGCATTTGAGGCGTGGGTCAACGTTCTCAGGGCGGTGCTTGACGCTGGCTTTTTTGTCACGGCGGCGTACCCGGTCCATTCGGAGCTGCCGCTATCCGTCCATATCGGCCGGTCCCAGGCGATTTCCTATGACGCCATCCTGGTGTGCCGGAAGCGGCTGGAGAGCGCTCCGAGCGCGTGGGCGACCGTGGAGGGCAAGATCCGGCGGGCGTCCAAAGCCCTGGGCGGGCTGGGAGGGAATGGACATCGTGTCTCCGCCTGGAATTACTACGTCGTCGTCATGGGAAAGTGCCTGGAATGCTACTCTGTCCATTTTCCCGAGGTGTTCGACAAGGATGGATCGGCTGTCTCGGTCGAAGAGGCGATTGCCCGGATGAAGAGACTCGCCGATGTCATGTTGGGTGGACGGGTGCCGGGTGGGGGCGCGAACGCTGGACCGGGGGCGCTGTGGGCCGGTCGGGTGGGCCGAGCCGGAGGTGGGCCATGGCAATAGGATGGAAGCGCAAGGACCTGTTGGGGATCCAGGATCTGACGGCGGACGAGATCACCCTGATCCTGGACACGGCGGTCTCCATGAAGGAGATCGCCTCCCGCGACATCAAGAAGGTGCCCACGCTTCGCGGCAAGACCGTCATCAACCTCTTCTACGAGCCGAGCACGCGGACGCGGACCTCCTTCGAGATCGCGGGCAAGTGGATGAGCGCGGACGTGATCAACATCTCGACGTCGAGCAGCAGCGTGTCGAAAGGCGAGAGCCTGAAGGACACGGGACTGACCCTCCAGGCCATGCACCCGGATGTGGTGGTGATCCGCCACTCGGCGGTGGGAGCGCCCCACCTCCTCGCCGGCATCCTGCACCGGACGTCCGTCATCAATGCGGGCGACGGGGCGCACGAGCATCCGACCCAGGCGTTGCTGGACGTGTTCACCATCCGGGAAGGGCGGGGGACCCTCTCGGGATTGAAGGCGGCCATCGTGGGCGACATCCTCCACAGCCGCGTGGCCCGATCCAACATCTTCGCCATGCAGAAGATGGGCATGCAGGTCCGGGTCTCCGGCCCGCCTACCATGCTGCCCCGCTACCTGGACCGTCTGGGCGTCGAGGTCTTCCGGCGGATCGAGCCGGCCATCGCCGACGCGGACATCATCATGATGCTGCGGGTCCAGTTGGAGCGGCAGGCCGCAGGCCTGTTCCCGACGCTCAGGGAGTACTCGAAACTGTTCGGGCTGAACCTGGACCGGCTCAAGTCGGCCAGGCGGGACGTCCTGATCATGCACCCGGGTCCGATCAATCGCGGGGTGGAAATCGCGCCCGAGGTGGCCGACGGACCCTACTCCCTGATCCTGAACCAGGTGGAGAACGGCCTGGCGATCCGCATGGCGCTTCTGTACCTGCTGGCTGGCGGCCAGGCGGCGAACAACAACTGAGGTGGTCCAAAGTCCGACGTTCAAGGTCCCACGTCGGGAGCCTCGGACTCCGCACCTTGGACATTGGACCTCGGACCTCAGACCTCGGACGGAGTCTCCATGAGGATCCTGATCGAAGGCGGGCGGGTCATAGATCCGGCGAATAATGTGGACGACGTGCTGGATGTGCTGATCGAGGACGGGCGCATCGCCGCGCTGGGCCCGGGGGGCGCCGCCCGCGGTACCCCGCCGCCCGACCGGGTCCTGGATGCGCACGGCAAGGTCGTGTGCCCGGGATTCGTGGACCTGCACGTCCATCTGCGGGAGCCCGGGCGCGAGGACATGGAGACCATCGCGACCGGGACCCGCGCGGCCGCCCGGGGCGGCTTCACGTCTGTGTGCGCCATGCCCAACACGAACCCGGTCAATGACAACCAGTCGGTGACGGAATTCGTCCTGGACCGGGCCAAGAGGGAGGGGGCGGTCAACGTCTACCCCGTGGGCGCCATCACCAAGGGACAGAAGGGCGAAGAGCTGGCGGAGATCGGCGAGTTGGTGGGCGCCGGATGCGTGGCCGTCTCTGATGACGGCAAGCCGGTCATGAACGCCGAGATCATGCGCCGGGCCCTGGAGTACGCCGGCATGTTCGGGATCCCGGTGATCCAGCACGCCGAGGACCTGAACATGACCGGCAAGGGATCCATGCACGAGGGCCTGGTGAGCACAGAGCTGGGCATCCGGGGGATCCCGGCCGCCTCCGAGGCGATCATCGTGGCCCGCGACATCCTCCTGGCGGAGCTGACGCGCAGCCACTACCACGTGGCGCATGTCAGCACGGAGGAGTCGATTCGCCTGATCCGCGAGGCGAAGGCCAAGGGATTACACGTCACCTGCGAGGTGACCCCTCACCACTTCGCCATCACCGACGAGGCGGTCAAGAGCTTCAGTACCAACACCAAGATGAGCCCGCCGCTCCGATCCTCCCGCCACGTCGAGGCCGTCAAGGCGGCGCTCAAGGACGGAACGATCGACGCCATCGCCACGGATCACGCGCCCCACACGATCCAGGAAAAAGAGGTGGAGTTCGACTCCGCCCCCAACGGGATCATCGGGCTGGAGACGGCGTTTGCCCTGGGCATGACGGTGCTGGTGGAGGGGGAGGTGCTGACCCTGAACCAGTTGATCGCCCACCTCACGTCGGAGCCGGCCCGGATCTTCAACCTGCCCAAAGGGATGTTGGCGGTGGGGGCCGACGCGGACGTGACCATCGTGGACCTAACCCGGGAATGGGTCGTGGATGCGCGAACGTTCGCCTCCAAGAGCCGAAACACTCCCTTCGACGGGTGGAAGCTGCGGGGGGAAGTGCTTGCCACCATCGTGGGAGGCAAGGTAGTGTGGGAGCTGGAGGGGTGATCCGGCCCCTGGGCTGAGAGTGTGTGAAGGAATCGTCGCCGGGCCGAGAGCCCGAATGTAACCTGTTGATCCTCCGTGGGTGAAAAATGCACCTGGCGCCGATTCACCGATATTTTCACACACTCTGAGGGGATCAGAATGAAGAAGGCCATGCTGGCCCTGGCCGACGGGACGGTCTTCGAGGGGGTTTCCTTCGGGGCCGAAGGGGAAGCTGTCGGCGAGGTCGTGTTCAATACGTGCATGAGCGGGTATCAGGAGATCCTGACCGATCCGTCCTACAAGGGGCAGATCGTCACGATGACCTACCCGCTCATCGGCAACTACGGGGTGAATCCCGAGGACGTGGAATCGCACCGCCCCTTCGTCGAGGGCTTCATCATCAAGGAAGGGAGCGTCCTGCCGAGCAACTGGCGGGCGCGGAAGTCCTTGGAGGACTACCTCCGCGACTACGGCATCGTCGGCATCCAGGGGATCGACACCCGAGCCCTCACGCGACACATCCGCGACCACGGCGCCCAGGAGGGGGTCATCTCGACGACCGATGACGACCCCAAGAGCCTAGTGGGCAAGGCCAAGGCGTCGCCCGGCCTGATCGGACGCGACCTGGTCAAGGAGGTCTGCTGCGAGAGGCCGTTCACCTGGAGCCGGGGCGTCTGGGAGTGGCCGCGCGGGTACAGCGAGCCGAGCGCCGAGAGCGGAGAGACGAGAGCCGAGAAAGAGACGACACAACTGGGCCTTTTCGAATCGCGGCTCGCGGCTCGCGGCTCTCAGCTCCACAAGGTGGTGGCCTACGACTGCGGGATCAAGTGGAACATCCTGAGGCAGTTGGTGAGCTCCGGCTGCCAGGTGACGGTCGTTCCGGCCCCGACGACAGCGGAGCAGGTTCTGGCCTTGAATCCGGACGGCATCTTCCTGTCCAACGGTCCCGGCGACCCGGAGGGTGTGCCGTACCTCATCGAAGCCGTCCACGAGTTGATCGGGAAGAAGCCCATCTTCGGCATCTGCCTGGGGCACCAGATCATCGGTCTGGCCCTGGGAGGCAGAACCTACAAGCTGAAGTTCGGCCACCACGGCGGAAACCAGCCGGTAAAAGACCTCACCACGGGCAAGGTGGAGATCACGTCCCAGAACCACGGGTTCGCCGTGGACATGGATTCCTTCAAGTCCGACCCGAAGGGCCAGGTGCTCGGCGACCCCGAGGACATCGTCCTGACCCACGTGAACCTGAACGACAACACCTGCGAGGGGCTGATGCACCGGCGGCTGCCCCTGTTCTCGGTGCAGTACCACCCCGAGGCTTCGCCCGGCCCCCACGACGCGCGTTACCTGTTCAGGCGATTCGTCGAGATGATGGAGCGGGACCGGCAACCGGCCGCAAACGGCCCACGCATACGGCTCCAGGAAGAGCGGTAGCGTGGCAGGAAGGGACACAGGCAACTCCATATGCTAAGGACGTGGAATGCCCAAGCGCACTGACATCCGCAGCATCCTGATCATCGGCTCGGGGCCGATCGTCATCGGCCAGGCCTGCGAGTTCGACTACTCGGGGACCCAGGGGTGCAAGGCCCTCCGGGAAGAGGGCTACCGGGTCATCCTGGTGAACAGCAACCCCGCCACCATCATGACCGACCCCGAGTTCGGCGACCGGACCTACATCGAGCCGATCACGCCCGAGGTGGTGGCCGCCATCATCGAGAAGGAGCGGCCCGACGCCCTGCTGCCGACGCTGGGGGGGCAGACGGCGCTGAACACCGCGGTGGCCCTGGCCGAGTCCGGCGTCCTGGACCGGTATCAGGTGGAGCTGATCGGTGCGAAGCTCCACGCCATCAAGAAGGCCGAGGACCGGGACCTGTTCAAGCAGGCCATGACGCGCATCGGCCTGGAGGTGCCCGAGAGCGGCTACGCCCATTCGCTGGAGGATGCGCTGGAGATCATCCAGCGGCTGGGGTATCCCGCCATCATCCGTCCCTCCTTCACCCTGGGCGGGACGGGGGGCAACATCGCCTACAACCGGGAGGAGTTCGAGGAGTTCGTCCAGTGGGGCCTGAACCTCAGCCCCGTTCACCAGGTCCTGATCGAGGACTCGGTCATCGGCTGGAAGGAGTACGAGCTGGAGGTCATGCGGGACCTGAACGACAACGTGGTCATCATCTGCTCCATCGAGAACTTCGATCCGATGGGGATCCACACGGGCGACTCCATCACGGTGGCGCCGGCCCAGACCCTGACGGACAAGGAGTACCAGATGATGCGCGACGCCGCCATCGCCATCATCCGCGAGATCGGGGTCGAGACCGGCGGGAGCAACATCCAGTTCGCGGTGGATCCGGCCACGGGGCGGATGGTCGTGATCGAGATGAACCCGCGCGTCTCCCGCAGCTCCGCCCTGGCCAGCAAGGCCACCGGCTTCCCCATCGCCAAGATCGCGGCCAAGCTGGCGGTGGGCTACCGCCTGGACGAGGTCCGGAACGACATCACCCGGGAGACGCCGGCCAGCTTCGAGCCCACCATCGACTACTGCGTAGTGAAATACCCCCGCTGGGCCTTCGAGAAGTTCCCGGGCGCCGACGACACCCTCACCACCCAGATGAAGTCGGTGGGCGAGGCCATGGCCATCGGCCGGACCTTCAAGGAGGCGCTCCAGAAGGCCATCCGGTCGCTGGAGATCGACGCCTACGGCCTGGAGACCCGGATCCGGGACGGGCAGGGCGGCCGCGAGGCCCAGCTCAAGGCGATCCGCGAGAGTCTGCGGGTCCCGAAGTGGGACCGGGTCTTCCACATCGCCGACGCCATCCGGTTGGGCATGGACATCGAAGAGATCCACGACCTCTCCAAGATCGATCCCTGGTTCCTGGCCAACATCCAGCAGATCGTGGAGTACGAGGAGCGGCTCCGCCATTCCGAAAGCGGCCGGCCCTCCATGATCCGGCTCTTTACGACGCCGGTCATGCGGGAGGCGAAGGCGTTGGGGTTCTCGGACCGGCGCCTGGCCCAACTCGTCGGGTCGGACGAGCTCACGATCCGCGACGCCCGCAAGCGGATGGGGATCGAGGCCACCTTCAAGATGGTGGACACCTGCGCCGCGGAGTTCGTGGCCTACACGCCCTACCTGTACTCCACCTACGAGCGCGAATGCGAGGCCAACCCCACCGACCGGCCCAAGGTGGTCATCCTGGGGGCTGGCCCCAACCGGATCGGCCAGGGGATCGAGTTCGACTACTGCTGCGTCCACGCCGTCTTCGCCCTGAAGGAGATGGGCTACGAGACCATCATGGTCAACTGCAACCCCGAGACGGTCTCGACCGATTACGACACGGCGGACCGCCTGTACTTCGAGCCGCTGACGCTGGAGGACGTTCTCAACATCGTGGACAAGGAGAAGCCCGTCGGCGTCATCGTGCAGTTCGGCGGGCAGACGCCGCTCAAGCTGGCGGTCCCGCTTCAGAAGGCAGGGGTGAAGATCCTGGGGACCTCGCCCGACGCCATCGACCGGGCGGAGGATCGTGAGCGGTTCAAGCAGCTTCTCCAGAAACTGAGACTGAACCAACCGGCCAACGGCACGGCCAACTCGTTCCATCAGGCGGCGATCATCGCCCGCCAGATCGGGTATCCGGTCCTAGTGCGGCCTTCCTACGTCCTGGGCGGGCGCGCCATGGAGATCGTGTATGACGAGGACGACCTGCGGAACTACATGGAGCGGGCGGTCCAGGCCTCGCCGGATCATCCCATCCTGGTGGACAAGTTCCTCGAGGACGCCATCGAGATGGACGTGGATGCCGTCTCGGACGGGACGACCGTGGTCATCGGCGGGATCATGGAGCACATCGAAGAGGCCGGGATCCACTCGGGCGACTCGGCCTGCTCGCTGCCGCCCCGCTCCGTGGGCGAGAGCCTGCTCGAAGAGATCCGGGAACAGACCGTGGCCATGGCGCTGGAGCTCCACGTCGTAGGGCTGATCAACATCCAGTTCGCCATCAAGGACAAGGTGGTCTACGTCCTGGAGGTGAACCCGCGGGCGTCCCGCACGGTGCCCTTCGTGAGCAAGGCCATCGGCGTGCCGTTGGCCAAGCTGGCCGCCAAGGTGATGCTGGGGGCGACCCTGCCGGAGCTGGGGTTCATCGAGGAGCGGCGGCTCTCCCACGTCGCCGTCAAGGAAGCCGTCCTGCCCTTCGCCAAGTTCCCCAACGTGGATGCGGTCCTGGGGCCGGAGATGAAGTCCACCGGGGAGGTGATGGGGATCGATGCCGACTTCGGGAGGGCCTTTGCCAAATCGCAGATCGCGGCCAGCGGGCGCCTCCCCTTGAGCGGAACGATCTTCCTCAGCGTGCGGAACAAGGATAAGCCGTCCGTCGCGAGTCTGGCCGCCAGGCTCGTGGAGTTGGGTTTCCGGCTCATCGCCACCGAGGGGACAACGGAGGTGATCCAGCGGGCGGGCGTCCCGGTCGAGCGGGTGTACAAGGTGACCGACCAGCTCCGGCCCCACATCGTGGACAAGATGAAGAACGGCGAGGTGGCGCTGGTCATCAACACGCCCGAGGGCCGCAGCGCGCGGATGGATTCCTATTCCATTCGGAGAGCGGCGGTGACCATGGGCATTCCCTATTTCACCACCATGGCGGCGGCGTCGGCCGTGGCCGAGGCGATCCGCTCCCTCCGCCAGCGCGAGATGGCCATCCGCCCCCTGCAGGAGTACCACGCCCACATCTGAGAGTGTGTGAAGAAATTGTCGACGAGCTGAGAGCCCGACTGTAACCCCTTGATTCTCCGTGGGTAAAAAATGCACTTGGCGCCCATCCGCCGATAGTTTCACACACTCTGAGGTCCCCGTGCGCGCGACCGTCGCTTTCAATCGCCCGATCTCGACGGCGTACTTGCACCTCGGCCTGACGGTCCCGGCCTTTCCGGCGACGTTCCGGGCCGGGGAGTTTGTGATGGTCCGCCCGCCGTGGGTCGGGGATCCGTTCCTGCCGCGCGCCTTCTCGATCTATCGGATCGCGCGCCAGGGCGATTCGCCGGCTGTCGTAGAGATCCTCTACAAAGTTCTGGGGAAGGGGACGCAATACCTCGCCCGGATGGAGCCGTCGCAGGAGGTCGAGGTCCTGGGCCCGCTCGGCAACGCGTTCACGCTGCCGGATGGCGGAGCACGCCCCGTCCTCGTGGCGGGGGGAATCGGGGTGCCGCCCATTGCGGCGCTGGCCACCCAATTGCGGAATGCGGAATGCGGAATGCGGAATGCGGAGGTGTTCTTGGGCGGGAAGACGTCCGAGGACATCCTGTGCGTCAAAGACTTCGAGGAAGCCGGAGCCGGCGTTCACATCACAACAGAGGACGGTAGCCTGGGGACGCGCGGCCTCATCACCGATCTTCTTCGACCCTTTTTGATCACGCATCACGGATCACGTTTCACGATCTACACCTGCGGCCCGCCGGGAATGCTCGTGGCGATCGCGAGGCTGGCCGAAGAGTGCGCCATTCCGTGCCAGGTATCCGTGGAGGCCAACATGGCCTGCGGCTTCGGCGCGTGTATGGGATGCGCGATCGAGGTCAAAGCTGACGCCAAGACCTACAAGCTGGTCTGCAAGGATGGACCGGTATTCGACTCGCGGGAAATCGTATGGAGATGAAAGAGCCGAGCCAGAAATGCAGAATGATGAATGCGGAATGCTGAATGGTTCTCCGAGGCCGAGATTCCGCATTCCGAATTTCGCACTCCGCATTTGAGTGAGCCATGAGCCAAGAACCGCAGCGCGAAGGGGCGCAACGGCAGGTCGACCTTTCGGTCGACGTGGCGGGCATCCGGATGTGGAACCCGGTCATGACCGCCTCGGGGACCTTCGGTTACGCCCGGGAGTTCGAGCAGTACATGGACCTGAACCGGCTGGGGGCCCTGGTGGTGAAGACCATCACCCGCCTCCCGCGGGCCGGGAATCCCCCCCCGAGGGTCGTCGAGACGCCGGCCGGGATGCTGAACGCCATCGGCCTGCAGAACGTCGGGATCGAGGCTTTCATCCGCGAGAAGCTCCCCTACCTGCGACGGCTCGAACCACCCCTCATCGTCAACGTGGCGGGTGAATCGGTCGGGGACTTCCGGGATCTCACGAAGCGGATCGGGGACCAGGAGGGCGTGGCGGGGATCGAGCTGAATGTTTCCTGCCCCAACGTGGCCGGGGGGCTCGACTTCTCCACGGACCCGAACCTGGCCTACCGGGTCGTCAAGGCCGCCCGGGATGCGACCCGGCTTCCGATCATTCCGAAGCTGTCGCCGAACGTGACGGATATCGTGGCCGTCGCCCGGGCGGTGGCCGACGCCGGCGCCGACGCGATCTCGTTGATCAACACGCTGGTCGGCATGGCGGTGGATGTGCGGACGCGCCGGCCGAGGATCGGGAACCTGACGGGCGGCCTCTCGGGACCGGCCATCCGTCCGGTGGCGGTCCGCATGGTCTGGCAGGTGGCCCAGGCGGTCCGGCTTCCCATCATCGGCATGGGCGGCATCGTGACGGCGGAGGATGCCCTGGAATTCATCATTGCGGGGGCCACGGCCGTGGCGGTCGGCACGGCCAACTTCATTGATCCCGCGGCCGCCGTGAAGGTCATCGAGGGGCTGGAGCGATACTGCGTGACCAACGGGATGCCGGACATCCGTCAGGTTATCGGCAGCCTTCAGATTCCACGTCAGGGCGATGAAGGCGGAGGGAGTACGGAATGACAGACGAAATAGAGCCAGGGGGGCGGGGCTGGCTGTGGACGCCGGTGGTGCTCTCGGCGCTCGGCATCCTCGTCTCCGGATACCTGAGCGTCAAGCGATTCACCGGGGGGAGTCTGGCTTGCAGTCGCTGGGCCCAGTGCGACGTCGTGAATACCAGCGTGTACGCCAAGATCTACGGCGTCCCGGTGGCGTTCATCGGTTTGGCCGGGTATCTCGTGCTCTTGGGTGTGGCGCTGGCTGTCCTCCAGTCCTCGGGCCCCACGCAACGCCGCCTCCTCGGGCTGAGCTTTCTTCTGGCCCTGGGGGGCATTGGCTTCTCCGCGTATCTCACCTACCTGGAGCTGTACGTCATCGAGGCCCTCTGCAACTGGTGTGTGACGTCCGCGGTCCTCATCACGCTGCTGGCCGTCGTCGGAGTCGTGAACCTCTGGCGGGCGGGCAGGGAGCCGGTCGATCTCCCCACAGCCTCTTGAGCGATCCGGCGATGTGGCCACCCTCGCCTTCAACAACGCGGTGACGCCCCGTCTTGGCCGCGGCAGAAATTTCACTTGTCATACAACGGCCCCTTATGAGATTTGTAGGCACCATCCCCTTATGCCACCTGTAGTGGAACGTCCTCTTATGCCGGGGAGGAATAGTCATGAGCACCTATGATCAGTCACAGTTCAGGGCGATCTTCGAAAGCGAATTCACCTACCTGAACGGCTTCCTCCGCAACACGCGCCGGTACGCGAACCGGACGGCGCTCGCGTGCCCGCTGCGGAACCGGCAGTGGACCTATGTGGAACTCAACCGGGAGGGCAATCAACTGGCCAACGCCCTGGCCGCCGACGGCGTCGGCAAGGGCGGAGTCGTGGCGTACCAGCTCCTGAACAGCGCCGAGTTCGCGTTTCTGTATCTCGCCACGCAGAAACTGGGAGCGGTGAGCTGCCCCATCAACTTCCGCCTCTCCTACGGGGAGACGGCCCATATCCTCGACGACAGCAAGCCGCGGGTCTTTTTCTACGACGCGGCGGTCAAGGAGACCGCCGAGAAGGCCCTGGGCCGGGCCAAGCATCAACCCGCGAAGGTGGTGATGGTGGATCCGGCCGGCACGGGAACCCCCCTCGCGGGATCCGTGCGGTACGCCCGGTACGTCGCCGGGGCGCCGGACGGGGATCCGGGCGTGACGCACCCCTCGACGATCTACGACGAGACCACCCGCCTGTATACCTCCGGCACCACGGGGCTGCCCAAGGCGGTCCCCATGAACAACATCGTCGAGATCATGAGCGCCCACGACGTCATCATGCACTTTCCGCTCACGCCCATGGACCGGACGATGAACATGACGCCGTGGTTCCACCGCGGCGGCCTGTATTCGGGGGGCCCCAATCCCGTGTTCTACGTGGGGGCAGAGGCGGTCGTGCTTCAGCATTTCGATCCCAACGTGTGCCTCGATTACGTGGAACGATACCGGCTGACGTATCTCATCGGGGCGCCGCCGAATCTGAAGATGCTGACGGAGGCGCAGCTCAAGCGCCCGCGCGACCTCTCCTCCCTGAAGGGAATCGTCACCATGGGCGCCCCGCTGGAGCGCGAGGCCTGCATCAAGTTCCAGAAGGTGCTGACGCCGAACATCTTCAACGGCTATGGCACGACGGAGGCATTCTGGAATACCTTCCTCCGCCCGTACGACTTGCCTGACAAGGCGGGGTCCGCCGGTCGCTCGTGCACGGACGACGACGTCGCGGTGGTCAAGATCTACCCCGACCGAATGGCGGAGCCGGACGATTTCGTGGCCAAGGACGGGAAGGAGACGGGCGAGGTCATCGTGCGCGCGGTCGGGAAGTGCGCCTACACGTACATCAACGACCCCGAGCGCGCGGCCCGGACGTTCTACAAGGGATGGGTGTACATCGGCGACCTGGGGACGTGGGACGAGGAAGAGTACGTGACCATCGTCGGCCGGAAGGACGACATGGTCAACACGGGCGGCGAGAAGGTGCATCCCGTGCAGGTCGAGGGGGTGCTGAACGAGCATCCGAAGGTGGCGGAAAGCCTCGTCACGGGGCTTCCCGACGAGAAGTGGGGCGAGGTCGTGGTCGCGTACGTCATCCGGCGGGATCCGTCCCTCACCGCCAAGGCACTGGAAGAGCACTGCCTCAACCACCCCATGCTGGCGCGGTACAAGCGGCCGCGCTACTACCGGTTCGTGGAGAGCATCCCCCTCACGGCCACGGGCAAGAAGATGCACTACGTGGTCAAGGCGCAGGCCCCCCAGGACTTCGCCGCCGGCCTGCTCGTTGCCCCGTAGCCGGCAGACCTCAGGGGGGGTGACTGGCAACGCCCGCGACCATGGCTTGGTCCGGTAGGTAGGGCAAGCTGGCCTCTGGCAGTCGGAGCGGCCGATGGTCCCCGGGGTTCGTGGCCCCGCTGCCCCGGAGAGCCTCGTGGGAAGTGCCGGCCTGGATGGAAGGGGTGCGGCGGCCTGGGGGGCTGGCGAAGGTGACGTGGACTGCGACGTCCCCTACCGGGTGTGGGTGGGGCTCGAACGATTTGCCGGAGGCACGCCATGGAGGCGCCGCGCATGAACCTCGGAGACGATCCGCACGATCCAGCGGGAATCGCAACCATTCTGGTCTCGGCGCCAAGCGTTCCCTCGGCGATCTATGGCGCGATGCGCGAGGTGCTGGCTAGAGGGTACAGGATCCGGACCCAATATGACCGGAAGGACGCCCAGGGAAACTACATCGATCCTCCCAGCCTGGATGTTACCTCCGCGCTGGAGATTCTCAATCCCTACGCCCAGCCCAGATTTCCCAAGTCCAGTTGCGTCGAGATCGGCAAGTACATCGCCGAGACCTGCTGGGGGGTGAAGGATCATCGGATTCTCGATCAGGACGAGTTGAAGACACAGCTGGCGGCGGGGACATTTGACGAGACGAAGCACACGTACTGGCCGTACACTTACCACCAGCGGCTCTTCGCCTATCCGGCCTCGCACGGGCGAACGGTGAATCAGGTGCAACAGATGCTGGCAAGGCTCGCGGAAGACCCGCTCACCAGGCGAGCGACGGCCATCACCTTCGTCCCGGAGATTGACCACTATATCAGAGGCGATCTGCCCTGCCTGCAACGGATCGCGCTGCGCTGCACGGAGGACCGGCAGGGACGGCTGTGCCTGCACATGCACACGCATTGGCGGTCGCGCGACCTGTTTAATGCGGCGGCCGACAACATCATCGCCATGACCTTCTGGCAGCGGGAATGGGCGGACGAGCTCTCCCGGATGATGGGCCGGCCGGTGCTGGTGGGTCGGTACAAGGACTTCGCCGACTCCCTGCACATCTACGGCCAGGTCCTTCAGAATGTCGATGTGGAGAAGCTCGTGGGAAAATGGAGCACGCTTCCCGACAAAGACCTCGGCTACACCAGCGAGGACGCCCGGGACCTGATGGTGATTCCGGACCTGGAGAAACTGCTGGCCGAGGACCCACAATGGCAGTTCCCGCCAGAGGCCAAGGACAAGATCGTCAGGGAAATCGAACGAATGAAGCGAGGGGAATACCTCCCGTGAGATTCAGGACAGGAGGGGAGGGGGCTGGCAACTGAGGCCACCTCTCACGCGAAAGCGTGCCCCGGGGGATAGCCACGCTGCGCGGCGTCGGCAGCCGGAGCGGCCGATGGTCCCCGGGTTTCGTGGCCCCGCTGCCCCGGAAACCAGCGTAGAAACTGCCGGCCTGCATGGAAGGGGTGCGGCGGCTCGGGGGGACATGGAACAATCATCTCATTCCAGTGAGCTAATCAAAGGGGGCTCTCTTGATGATTGCCGAAATCGGATATCTGATGGCACTGCCCGGAAAGGAGGACGCGTTTCGAGACGCGCTGCGGGAGGCCCGCTCCGTCCTTTCTCGGGCCACAGGTTACCGCGGCAGCGTGTTCTACCAGTCGATCGAGAATCCGCGGCGGTTCTGCCTCACGGTTTGGTGGGATAGCATTGAAGCGCACATGAAGATATTCCGTGAGGGACCTTTGTTCCCCAAGTGGCGCAAAATCCTCAATCCATTGATGGATGTGGAAGCAATCAAACCGGGAATCAGCTTTAGCCATTACAAGACGATCGCGGGCAATGAAATGCCTCCCGAAGGGTAGTCCGCTCGCCAGGTAAGTCAAGCTGAGATAATTGAATGGAAGGTGTGGCAGAACGATGGTCGGAGCGGCCGGGCCTCGGAGTTTGCGGCCCCGCTGTCCCAGAGAGTCTCGTGGGAACTGTTGGCCCTGCATGGAAGGGGTGGGGCATGTCGAGGGACTAGAGAAGGGGGCGCCGACTGCAACGTCCTCTACTAGATTGTCGCTGGACGATCCTTGCCGGATTTTCAGCCGCTATGAATGGCCCAGGCGGAGCTCCCTGCGGATCCCTTCGGCGAGCCACTGGCGGATCAGGGTCTGATACGGAATCGCCTTCATGGTCGCGATCTTCCGAAGGGCACGGATCTGCGCGGCGTCCAACTTGATGGAGAGGTTTTGGAGGCGCCGCACCCGCTGCCCCTTTAGGATTGCCCGACGCAGCTCTTCGTCCAGGGCGAACTCCACCGGGTGCTCCTCGATTTCCCGGAGCACACGCCGCCGGTCATAGTACTTCGGCAGATCCTCTTGGACTCGACTCGGCCGCCGCGCCATGCTCATCTCCTCCGCTGCTGCTGATAGTACCGTCGTTCCGCCCTATCCATGTCCCATCCGATGATCACCCGCGCCAGCCCCTTCCCTTTCATCTCGAAGACCAAGACCAAGAGCCGTCCCGCCCGGCTAGGCCCAAACGCGGCGTAATGTCCCCGCTTGGTCCTGCGGTAGAGGGGCGAGACCGCGAAGACCTCTTCCGCCTCCTCCGCCTCAATGCCATGGCCGAGCGCCAGGTGCACCACATTGCCTTCGTCCCACTCGAACCCCGAGATTCGCATGTGGGGGTCTCCGACCGGTAGTACATTACCCGGCCGGGGCATGTCAAACGCGCGGTGGGTCGCCTCGGAGTTGGACGAAAAGGGGACGTTGCTTCTTTAGTCTCATTAGGTCAAGCCGGGATCGCCTCCAGTGTTGGGGGACTGCTGGGGGATGTCGCGCGGAAAGTCACATCGGTGATCAAGCCGCGGTCATCGAGAAGATCCTGAGCCACCTCGAACTCTGGCCCCCTGCCTCGGCTCCACCGAACGTCGTCCCCTGCTCGGGTCCGCCGCGTCGCCCCAGCGCGTTGGGTCCATTGAACCGGGCCACTGCCCGGCGCGTCCGGCCGGCCTGGTCCAGTCGCCCCACGCGCGACAAGATCGCATCCCCCGTTGTTTGTCTGCTCCCCTGGGCAACGAGTGTTCAAGGGTTTGCGCGGTCCCTCGCCTGTGTTATCATCCGCCCGCCTCTCGAGGCACACTTTCAGCGTTAGACCTGCGATACAAGATTCTCCATCGGGAGGAGTCCGGTGATCGCGAAGCGCGCGCAGGAGATCGCCCCCTTCCTGGCCATGGAGGTGCTGGAACGGGCGGTCGAGCTGGAGAGGAAGGGCGACCACATCGTCCATCTGGAGGTGGGGGAGCCGGACTTCCCCACCCCCGCCTGCATCCAGGAGGCGGCGGCCCGCGCCGTCAAAGAGGGCAAGACCGGGTACACCCACAGCCTGGGGATCCTTCCCCTGCGCGAGGCCATCGCCGAGCACTACCACGCGAAGTACGGCGTGCACGTCTCGCCCGAGCAGATCCTGGTGACGGCCGGGACCTCCCCCGCCATGTGGCTGGTCTTCTCCGCCGTCCTGGAAGCGGGCGACCAGGTCGTCCTCTCCAACCCGCACTACGCCTGCTATCCCAACATCGTCCGCTTCTGCGGCGGCGAGCCGGTGACCGTGGACGTCCTGGAAGAGGACGGCTTCCAGCTTCGGGCCGAGGCGGTGACCGCCAAGCTCGCGCCGCGGACGAGGGCCATCTTCATCAACTCGCCGGCGAACCCGACGGGCACGCTCCTCACGGCGGAGCGCATGGCCGCCCTGGCGAACCTGGGGCCGCTGGTCGTCTCGGACGAGATCTACCACGGTCTGGTCTACGCGGGGCGGGAGCACTCCATCCTGGAGTTCACGGATCGGGCCGTCGTCTTCAACGGCTTTTCCAAGGCCTACGCCATGACGGGCTGGCGGCTGGGCTATGCCATCGTCCCGCCCGAGCTGATCCGCCCCCTCCAGAAGATGCACCAGAACTTCTTCATCTCGGCCAACGCCTTCGTGCAGGCCGCCGGCATCGCCGCCCTGCGGGAGGCGCAGCCGGACGTGGTCCGCATGCGGGCCACCTATGACGAGCGGCGCCGGTTCATCATCCCCGGCCTGCGGCGGCTGGGATTCGGCATCGCGACGGAGCCGACCGGCGCCTTCTACGTCCTGGCCAACGCCAAGCGCTTCACCACGGACTCCTACGCCTTTGCCTTCGAGATCCTGGAGCAGGCCAAGGTCGGGGCGACGCCCGGCGTGGACTTCGGCAGCAATGGGGAAGGTTACATCCGGTTCTCCTACGCCAATTCCCTGGAGAACATCGCCGAGGCGCTGCGCCGCCTGGAAGCCTTCTTGTCTCGACGATCGGGCTGAACCCCGACTCAATTTTAGACCGGGAGATAGTTGCCCGTGTTCAATCGTCAGTGTGAGATTTTTCACTCAACCGACCGCATGGAGGGATTCACCATGGTTCCGAAGACGAGTGCCAGCTACAGCATCACCATTCGTGTGGAGATCCAGAACAAAATCGGGATGCTGGGAAAAGTGATGTCTGCCATCGGCAAGGCAGGGGGCGACATCGGGGCCGTGGACATCGCCGGCTTCGGCAAGGACACGGTCATCCGGGACATCACCGTGAACGCGCGCGACGAGGCGCATAATAAGCTGATCGTGGCGGCTGTGCAGAAACTCCCCGGGGTCAAGGTGGTGAATGTGTCGGACCGGACCTTCCTCCTTCATCTGGGAGGCAAGATCACGGTGAATTCCAAGGCGCCGATCAAGACTCGCAACGACCTCTCCATGGTGTACACGCCGGGGGTGGCCCGCGTCTGCATGGCCATCCACGAGGATCCGAGCAAGGCCCACCAGCTCACCATCAAGAAGAACATGGTGGCGGTGATCACCGACGGGTCGGCCGTGTTGGGGCTGGGCAACATCGGGCCGGCGGCGGCCATGCCGGTCATGGAGGGGAAGGCAGCGCTCTTCAAGGAGTTCGGGGGAGTGGACGCCTTCCCCATCTGCCTGGATACCCAAGATCCCGACGAGATCGTGCGCACGGCCAAGGCGATCGCGCCGGGCTTCGGCGGCATCAACCTGGAGGACATCTCGGCCCCCCGCTGCTTCGACATCGAGGAACGCCTCCAGAAAGAGGTGGATATCCCGGTCTTCCACGACGACCAGCATGGGACGACGGTGGTGGTCTTGGCGGCCCTCCTCAACGCCTTGCGGATCGTCAAGAAGAAGCTGCCGGACCTCAAGATCGTGGTGAGCGGCGTCGGGGCCGCCGGCGTCGCCTGCACCAAGATCCTGATGGCCGTGGGCGCCCGGAGCATCATCGGCCTGGACACCAAGGGGGCCTTGTACCGCGGTCGGATGGAACACATGAACCCGGTGAAGGAGTGGTATGCCCAAGCCACCAACCCGAAGAACCTCAAGGGTGGCATCCTGGATGTGATCGCGGGCGCCGACATGTACCTGGGGCTGTCCGGGCCCAAGACTTTGCCCCTCAAGGCCGTCAAGAAGATGGCCCGGAACCCCATCGTCTTCGCCATGGCGAACCCCATCCCCGAAATCATGCCCGAGGTGGCGGCCCCCCACGTCCGGGTGATGGCCACGGGCCGCTCCGACTACCCGAACCAGATCAACAATGTGCTCTGCTTCCCGGGCTTTTTCCGGGGCCTCTTGGACGCGCGCGCCTCGCATGTGAACGAGGCCATGAAGATCGCTGCGGCTAAGGCCATCGCCTCGCTGGTGAGTCCGCGCGAGTTGAGTGAGGAGTACATCATCCCCAGCGTGTTCGACACGCGGGTCGCGCCGGCCGTGGCGGCCGCGGTCGCCAAGGCGGCCTACCAGACCGGCGCCGCGCGGCGGACCCGGAAGTCGATGGGGGGGTATCGGTTGATCTGATCGTCCTGGAACGCGAATATGAACCGCCAGGGACGCCACGAGGCGTTCTACTGGTGAGACTGCGAAACCTTCGCAACCGACGGAGGGACCAGAAAATGAGCTGGCAGTACGATCACATCCACTTCAAGTGCAGTGACCCGGAGAAGACGGTCGCGTTCTTCAAGGATAACTTCGGGGCCAAGGAGGTTAACCGGTTCGACGCGAGCGGGATGTCCGTCGTGACGCTGGACATCGGGGGCCTGTGGTACAATATCTCCTCCAAGCGGCCGGGGGAAACCGTGGACCCGAAAACGGTGCCGGCGCGATACGGCGTCTATCACATCGCCCTCAAGACGCGCGACCTCGTGGCCGAGGCGGCCAAGATGAAAGCCCGCGGGGTGAAGTTCACAGTGGAGGTGAGCCAGAGCAACCCCACGACGAAGTACGGCTTCATCGAGGGGCCGGACGGGATTTCCATCGAGATCCTCCAGCGCGACTGATCCGAGCGGGAAACTCAACCGCCAGGACGCCAAGAACGCAATGGGGAGGCAATCAGGCAGCCCGGCAATTGGGCAACCGGGCGCATCTAGAGGGCACCCGGCAACTTGGAACCCCAGATTGCCGGGTACCCTCTGGATCCCGCGGAGCGCCTGGTTGCCCTCCGGTGTCGTCCTTGGCGCTTTGGTGGTGAAGAGGTTGGAGTGATGGCCCGAGCGGCGCGGCCAGCGGGAAAGGCGGGCGGGGGCGGCGAGGCCGCCCCTCCCCCGACAAAAGCGAAGGTCGGGAAGATCCTGGGCATCCTGGCGAAGACCTACCCGGACGCCCGGATCGAGCTCCACTTCACCTCGCCGCTGGAGCTCTTGGTCGCCACGATCCTCTCGGCGCAGTGCACCGATGCCCGGGTCAACCTGGTCACCCCGCACCTCTTCAGGACGTACCGGTCCGCCGGGGCGTACGCCGACGCGGACCCGGCGGTCTTCGAGGAAGCGATCCGCTCGACGGGGTTCTTCCGGAGCAAGGCCAAGAACATCATCGCCTGCTGCCAGAAGCTGGTCCGGGACTTCGGGGGAAAGGTTCCCCGGACCATGGAGGAGCTGACCAGCCTGCCGGGCGTGGGCCGCAAAACCGCCAACATCATCCTCTACAACGCCTACGCCATCCCCGGATTTGCCGTGGACACCCACGTGGCCCGCGTCACGAACCGCCTGGGGCTGGTGGACACGGAGGATCCCGACCGGATCGAGGAAGCCATGTGCCGGGTCCTGCCCCGGGAGGATTGGGGGCAGGCCACCCACCTCTTCATCTTCCACGGGCGCCGCACCTGCGCCGCCAAGCAGCCTCGCTGTCCCCAGTGCGCCCTCCGGTCGCTGTGTCCATGGCCCGGGAAGCGATGAACCCGGCCTCCCCTTCGAACACGCCTCCTCCAGCGCCGCGCTTCCGGGACGGCTTCGTGGCCGTGGCGCCGCTGGTCCCGGGGGTTGCGGCGTTCGCCCTGGTGTACGGCGTCGTGGCGAGACAGGTGGGGCTGAGCCTCCTCGCCACCACCATGATGTCCGCCCTGGTGTTCGCCGGCGCGGCCCAGTTCACGGCCGTGTCCATGTGGGGGCTGGCGAGTGGGGCGCTCATCGTCGTCACCACCCTCATGATCAACCTGCGGCATCTTTTGATGGGGGCGTCGATGGCCCCGCACCTACGCGGGCAGTCGGCGACCTGGAAGGCCTTGCTGGCTTTCGGGCTCGTGGACGAGTCCTACGCCCTGGCCATCTCGCGATATCTGCGTGGGGAGGGCAGCCGGGAGTTTTTTCTCGGGGTGAACGTGGCCCTGTATGTGGCGTGGGTCCTGAGCGGCCTGACCGGAGGCGTCCTCGGCGGGCTGGTGATGCAGCCTGCCCGGTGGGGAATCGATCTCGTCTTCCCGCTGGCCTTCCTCGGGCTCCTGGTGCCGCTCCTCACCCGGCCGGTCACGGGAGCGGTCGCGGCCGCGTCGGGACTCGTCGCCGTGGTCGCGGCCCCGTGGCTGCCCGGGAAGGGGAATCTGGTCCTGGCGATCTTGCTGGGGAGTGGGGTCGGCACGGCCCTGGAGGCGTGGTGGACACCTACGCGGTGATCCTGGGGATGGCCCTCGTGACGTATGCGACGCGGGCGCCGGCGATCTTTCTCCTGTCGCGGCGTCTCCCATCCGCGCTGGAGCGGTTCCTGGGACACATCCCGGCGGCCGTGTTTGCGGCCCTCGTCGCTCCACCGCTCCTCGCGCCGGAGGGAAGTCTCACGCTCGGCCTGCCCGCGGTGGCGGCGATCCCGGCTGCCGCCGTTGCATGGCGGACGCGCCAAGTGTTCCCGACGATCCTGGCCGGGATGGGGAGCTACTGGGTCCTCCGCTGGCTGGCGGGATGACCGGAAAGCGCTCGGACGCTCGACGGGTCGGCGGGTTCAGCCTCTGGCGGATTCCCGAGCTGCCGAACGGTCAAACGCGCAGGCAGAGGGATAAATTCTGTTGCAACGCAGGGCGAGGTCAAGTATCGTCAGGCTGATTCCGCCCGTGATCGAGTTCTGCGCGCGCGCCTCTCACCCGTGAATGTTGCGATGCAACGATACGCACAGACCTTCACGGCGGCGGCGCTGATTGGCTGGATAGGGTGCTGCCTCCTCTTGGGTCACCCCGCTGCGGCGGACCCGGTCGCGGGGGCGAGAGCGCCCGGTCGTTCGGCAGGGGGATTCGATCGGGCGGCGCTTCAGAAAGAGCTGTCCCGGCCCCTGGAGTCATTGGAAAGGCAGCCCACCGAGGCGTTGCGAGCCCATGTGCAGCGACTGGGCGACCTTCATTTCGCCCTGGAGCTGGCCCTGGATGTTTCGCCCGAAGAGCAACGCGCGCTGAGCGAACAGATCCTGACTCGGGTGAGCCAGGTCGGCCTCTTGATCCGGCAGCGCATGGCCGAGCTGCGCCCTCCCGCGAGGGGCCGGGGGCTGTGGACGCCGGTTTCCGGCCCGCCGCCGAGGGGCGATCTGGTCGGGGTGCTCCTGGACAACTCGGGCCTGCTCGTGCGCCTCCTGGGGGGCCTGCTCATCGCATTTGCCCTGGGGTACCTGGCCCGCGAGCGCGGGGCCGCCAGGCCAACGGGCGCCGTCGTGCGGAGCATCCGGAGGAAAGAACCCCCGTTGCCGGCGCCCGTCCCATCCGAGGCGCCGGGCGAGGGGCGACCCATGACGCTGGAGGAGATCCGGACGGCGGTGGAGTCGGGGCACACGGTCCTGCTCCAGATGGGATACGAGATCACGCCAAGCCGCCGGCGCCGCTTCCTGGGGTTGGCGCGGGAGGCGCAAGAGATCCTGCGTGGGATCGAGGGGCAGACCTACACGGTGTGGGAAGATCCGGGCCACCCGAACAGGTTCTACGAGTTGCTGGTGTGCCGGCGCCTCGAGGTCCTGGATCAGCTCGCCTCGGCTCACGGGCCGCTGCCCAAGCTGGCGGAAGAGATGGAGACCTGCCGCGTCCCTTCAGGCTTCAGCCTCCATCGGGCCTGGTTGGGGGCGCTTCCGGACGCGCACGGGGCGCCGCGCATCGCCGCGGTCGCCGGGGACTCGCTGGTTCGCTGAGGGATCGCTGACGTGGGCTTCTTGAAGATGGTCTACCAGGTTTACCAGCGGAACCTCCTGGCGGAGATCCGTCGGGGCAAGCTGCCCCAGCACGTCGGCCTGATCCTGGATGGCAATCGGCGGTACGCGCGGGCCATCGGCCTTCCCGACATCCTGGAGGGGCATCGCCTGGGGGCCAACAAGCTGGAGGAAGTGCTCACCTGGTGCGCGGAGTTGGACATCCGCATGGTGAGCATCTGGATCCTGTCCACGGAGAACCTGATGCGGCCCCCGGAGGAGCTGGCAGGGCTGCTTCGCCTGATCGAGAACAAGCTGCGCGGTACGGCGCGAGATCCCAAGATCCACAAGAAGCGGATGCGCATCCGGGTGATCGGCAAGCTGGACGTCCTGCCGGATTCGATGCGAGAGGCGATTCGCGAGGCGGAAGAGGCCACCAAGAACTACGATGGCTTCTTCCTGAACGTGGCCCTCGGATACGGGGGCCGGCAAGAGATCGTGGATGCGATGCAGAATCTGCTGCGAGACCGGGCGGCCCAGGGGATGTCACTGGAGCGGGCCATCGAGGAGATCACCCCGGACAGCCTGGGCAAGTACCTCTACACCTACGACCTGCCGGACCCCGATCTCATCATCCGGACCAGCGGCGAGGTCCGATTGAGCGGATTCCTCCTCTGGCAGAGCGCCTACAGCGAGTACTACTTCTGCGACGCCTACTGGCCCGCCTTCCGGCGCATCGACCTCCTGCGCGCCATCCGGAGCTACCAGCAGCGCGAGCGGCGCTTCGGGTCCTGAGTCCGAAGGGCTAACCCCAATCCGAAATTATCAACCGCCAAAGCGCCAAGCACGCCAAGACCGGAAAGGCTCATTGGAGGAAGCACACGGCAATTCTGACGCCCCCATGAGCGCGCTTTCGTGTCTTTTTGGTGGAGAGATTGGAGCATCGCATTCTTGGCGTCATGGCGGTTCAAAGTTTTTCTCGGATTAGAGCTAGCGGCCGGTCTTTCCGCTCCTCAGCCAGGACGAGGGAACCTTGCCGGTCCCCTGACACATCCCGCAGGCGGCGGTGGGCGCCCACCGCTTCGGCACCTTCGGGTTTGCGGGCCACTCGAAGAATCCACGCCCCCCGCACCCCGGACAGGGGACCTTCGCTTCCTGGGACGATGCGTTCTTCATGCTGGGCATTCCGAGCGGCCTGGCTCCACCGCGCGCCCTCTCATCGGGACAGGTGACATTCCCCGCCGGCACGGTGCGCGTGGCTGCGGGACCTGTTACGAGAAGCTGCCGAACCACCGATTGTAGATCACCTTGATTTCCGGGCCGGGCGCTCCCTCACCATAAAAGCCATCCGCAAGTCCGTCCAGTCCCTGGACCTGATACAGGGTGAATCGCTTCCGCTCCTCACCGCTGTGGAGGAACCGGGGAAACCGATCCAGGTCGCAGAACCGGTGCAGGCCTTCCGCCGGCAGGAGCCCCGCGGGATTGGACACGTTGCGGTGGCGGGCCGTGATGTGTGCCCGGGGGCTGCGCCCTCGCGCGGCCTCGAAATCGGTGCACGATTCCACCTCCCAGACATCCACCATCCCCATGATGGCTCCTCCTTGGGAAAACCAGGTGGCGCGGCCGTCCTCCGGGCACGCCCATAAATATCTTATGGCCGAGGTCGCCGGCTCGTCCCGAGGATTTTACCGCAAAGCTCGCAGAGACGGCAAAGAAATGCCAGGTCCCACCCTGCCGAGGGGCGACGCGACAACGATCCGTCGGGAGGTTGAATCCGTCGTATGCCCCGGGGTTCCAGGGAATCCGGGATCTTCCTTTGCGCGCTTCGCGCCCTTTGCGGTTAAACGGCAACGCTTGGGCCCATGTCAAGAGGGTGGGCGGGATGAACCCATGCGAGGCAGCGTCCTGGAGACGACCGGATGGCGTGCCCGACGCGATTTGAACGCGTGACCTTCGGCTCCGCAGGCCGACGCTCTATCCAAGCTGAGCTACGGGCACAATTCACTAACCGATTGAAACGACAACTAAATTTACACCGTCCCAACACCAGCGTCAAGCGCAGATTCCCCGAACGTGCTCGTGAGCTTTCGGGCGGCATCCTGCAGGTCTAGCCGGTTGACGATATGGCAGCGGTCGAAAACGCTCCTAATCTTGTGACCGGTCACCATCATTGCGACCCGCTCCGGAACGCCCGAGCTAACCAGGTTCCCGAGGGAGTCGTTCGTGCATCTGAGGCCGGTGCGGGCCCTGAGGCATGACTCCTCGTGGCATCATCCGCAGGGAGTCCCTGCGTAGCGACAGGGTTTCACAGCATCCCCGCCTGCGTGCCGACCGTTCAGAATCCAAGTTGCTTATCCCGCGAATCAAGCGCTTAGCCGGCAATTGGTGTCCGGTACCATTTTCGTGTGGCTCCTCCCTCCCCGAGGTTGATGTTGCACTTACCGCGCGGTCCTCCCCGGACCTGGTTGCCCTCCATTGCTTAACACCGTAAGTGATGGGCTGGCAAGGGCTATCCGCTGGAGTGCAGGAGGAAAGGGAGCGCGACGCCCGGAAAGGGGGGGGAGAAGGCCCGCCGGAGCCGAGGGGCCCGGAATCGGAAACGATCGCAGGGGATCGACGGTGCGGCGGTCTGGCTACTTCACCTTGGCGCCGCCGAGGTAGGCGTCCCGCACCTGGGGATTGCGCAGGAGGTCCTGCGCCGGCCCCTCGAGGACGATGCGTCCCGTCTCCATGACGTAGCCCCGATGCGAAATGGAGAGGGCCATGCTGGCGTTCTGCTCCACCAGCAGGACGGTGGTGCTCCGCGTGGCGTTGATCTCCTTGATCACGCGGAACACCTCCTGGACCAGGATGGGCGCCAAGCCGAGGGAGGGCTCGTCCATCAACAGGACGTGCGGCCGGGCCATGAGGCCGCGCGCGATGGCAAGCATCTGCTGCTGCCCGCCGGAGAGCGTCCAGCCCAGGGCGTGCTTCAGGCGTTCCAGGTCCGGGAAGATGTGGAACATCTGCGCCATGTCCTCTTTCAGCTCCGGCCAGCGCAACGGTCGATTCGAGGCGCCCAGGATTAGATTCTCGCGCACCGTGAGTCCAGGGAAGATGCGCCGGCCCTCCGGCACGTGGGAGATGCCGCGCTTGGCGATGGCCTCGGCGGACAGGCGGTGAATGGGATGACCCTGGAGCAGGATCTCGCCCCGCAGCGGATGCAGGAGGCCGGAAACCGTACGGAGTGTGGTGGACTTGCCGGCCCCGTTCGCGCCCAGCAGGCAAACGATCTCCCGCTCATGCACCTCAAGCGAGATCCCGCGTAGCGCCGTCACCGCCCCATAGGCCACGTGGACGTCGTGGATCTCAAACACCCAGGGCTACCTCCCGATTGCCGAGATAGGCCTCCACGACGGCCGGGTACCGCAGCACCGCGTCCGCGGTCCCTTCGGCGATCTTCTCGCCGAAGTTGAGGACCGTGGCCAGCGTGGCGACCTGGGAGACCAGGGACATATCGTGCTCGACGAGTACGATGGTGAGCCCCATGGCATTCAGGCGCTTGAGGAGTTGGATCAGCTCCTGCTTCTCGGTCTGGTTCAGGCCGGCGCCCGGCTCGTCGAGGAGGAGGAGGTCCGGCTCCCCGGCCAGGGCGCGAGCCAGCTCGACGAGCTTCTGGTGTCCGTAGGGCAGGTTTCGACAGATCTCGTTGGCCTTGTCCGGCAGCCCCACGAACTCGATCGCCGCCATGGCGCGGTCTCGGGTCTCCGCCTCCCGGCTCTTCTCGCGTTGCGCCCCGACCAGGACATTCTCCCAGACGGTGAGCTCGCGGAAGAGGCGCAGGTTCTGGAAGGAGCGGGCCATGCCGTTATGGGCGATGCGGCTGGGGCGCAGCCCCACGACGTCCCCGCCTAGGAAGTGGATGCGTCCGGCCGTGGGCACGTAGAGGCCGGAGAGGAGGTTGATGATGGTGGTCTTGCCGGAGCCGTTGGGGCCGATCAGGGCGTGGATCTCGCCCCGCCGGACGGCGAAGTCCACGCCCTCCACCGCCTTCACGCCGCCGAAGTGCTTGACGAGGTGCTCGACCCGAAGGATCTCCTCGCCGGCCTTCCCGCGGCCGCCCACGCGCAGCGTGCCCCGGGCCGGCGCGAGGACCAGCGGCCGGGCGAAGCGTCGCCCCAGGAGCTTCGCATAGCCCCAGAGGCCCTCGGGCATGAAGACGATCACCAGGATGATGGCGCAGCCGTAGATCACGAGGTAGATCCGCTGCAGGTCCCGCAGCCACTCGGGCAAGAAGGTGAGCAGCGTGGCGCCCAGGATGGCGCCCAGCGCGGAGTCGCTCCCTCCCACCAGCACCATGGCGAGGAAGGCGACCGCGTGGTCGAAGTTGAAGCTGTCCGGGCTGATGTAGAGGTACCCCGAGGCATAGATCGCGCCGCCCAGCGCCGCGATGACGGCGCTCATGGTGAAGGCGATGACCTTCACCCGGCGCGTGTCGACCCCCAGCGCCTCCGCCGCCAGCTCGTTCTCCCGAATGGCCCGCATGGCGCGGCCGAGGGCGGTGTCGCGGAGCCACCAGACCAGTCCGGCCACCAGCAGCAGGGCCGCCAGGGCGAACCAGGCATAGCGCTGGGCGGTGTTCAGCGGGACGAGGAAGGGCGGCCGCTTGATATTGCTGATCCCGTCCGGGCCACCCGTGACCGCGATCCAGTTGGTGTTGATCAGGGTGTAGATGATCTGGAAACAGATCGTCACCATGGCCAGGTAATGGCCACCGAGCTGGCGCGTCGTGCTGCCGAGCACTGCCCCCGCCAGGAAAGCTGCCGCCAGGCCCAGGATCAGGGCGAGCCACCAGTTCACCCCCCAGCGGGTGGTGCCGAGGGCGACCGCGTACGCGCCGATTCCGTAGAAGGCGGCCTGGGCCAGCGAAATCTGCCCGGTGTAGCCCAGCACCACCACGAGGCCGAGTGTGGCGATGCCCCACGCGGCGCCCAGGATGAGCAGGTTCGTGGTGTAGCGGCTCGTAAAGATGAGCGGCAGGAGCACGACCACGACGGCACCCAGCGCCAGGGCCAGGTAGCCCGGTCTGAACCTGGGGCGGCTGGGGGCCTTCTTGCTGTCGTTGCTGGTCACGCCTTCTCCGCGACCTTCTCGCCGAAGATGCCGTGCGGTCGCAACAGGAGGAACAGCATCAGCACCAAGAAACTGTAGCCGTCCTTGTAGATGGCCGAGATGTAGGCGGCGCCGAAGCTCTCGATCACGCCCAGCGCGAGGCCGCCCAGGATGGCGCCCCGAACGTCACCAAACCCCCCGCAGATGGTGGCCGCGAACGCCTTGAGGCCAAGCGTCGCCCCCATCTTGTGCGTCACGAAGAAGATCGGGGCCACCAGCATGCCGCCCAGGCCGCCCAGGAGGCTGCTGTAGATGAAGGTGAGGGCGATCATGAATACGACGGGGATACCGAGCAGCCTGGCCATGTCCTTGTCCTGCGAGGTGGCCTGCATCTTCTTGCCCAGGATGGTGTATTCGAAGAAGAGGTACTGGAGGCCGACGAGCAGCAGCGTGACGACGAGGGTGATCACGTATTGGTAATCGAAAAAGACGCCGGCCAGCGTGATGCCGCCAATCCCGCCCACCGTCTGGATCACGGGGCGGACCTTCTCGGGGCTGGGGCCGAAGATGGCCAGCGCCCCGTTCTGGAACATGATGCTGGCGCCGATGGTGGCGATGATGACGGGGAGGAAGCTCCGGTTGCGCAGCGGGTAATAGACCGTGATCTCGAAGAGCAGGCCCACCGCCGCCATCATCAGCAGCGCCACCACGATGGCCGCGAAGTAGTTCAGCTTGAGGCCTTGCCACAGGGCGACCAGAAAGTACGCGCCCAGCATGGCGAACTCGCCCTGGGCGAAGTTCACGACATTGGTCGCCCGGAAGATCATGACGAAGCCGAGGGCGACCAGCCCGTAGACGCCCCCGATCGCGAGGCCGGCGAACACGAGCTGTCCGTTCGTGGACAGGCTTTCGAACATATCCCAATCCTCCCCGGGTCCGGGGCTTCTCGTCAGATCTCAGCCGGTGCAAGTCCTCACCCACCCCTCTTTTGAGAGAGATTGGCGAGGGTGCACCGCTCATTCTTCCGTCTGGCTTAGCGGGGGACGCGCAGGGTCTTGAAGTACTTGATGGTCCCGTTGACGTTCTGCACGATGTGGTAGTGATCCAGGCCGTCGCCGTTCTGGTCGAAGTTGTACTCCCCTTCCGCCCCCGGGAACTTCTGGATGCTCAGGATGGCCTTGCGGAGGTTCTCGGGCTTCAGGTCTGGCGACCGCTTCATTGCCTCCGCAAATACCAGGACCGCGTCGTAGCACCAGGCGGCGTACAGATCCGGCTCCTGGCCGAACTTCGCCGTGTAGGCCTTCGCAAATTCCCTGGAGGTGGGGCTGGCGTCCACATGGAAGTCGGTCACGCCGTAGGTGCCGTACAGGGAATCCCCCGCCAGGTTCCGGCTATCCACCCCGGTGATCGAGGGGGAGCCCACCCACGTCACCTGGGCGCCGAGCTGCTTGATCTGGCGGGCGAGCACGCCGAGATCCGTCCCGAACGTCATGTAGGTGTTGAGGCCGGTGGCCCCCGACTTCTTGAGTGCCTGGACCACGCCGGTGAAGTCCTTCTCCTGGTTGTTGTAGCCCTGGTCGAGGACCACCTCGCCGCCCAGCGCCTTCACAGCCGGGGCCAGCATGTCCCGGCCCCCGTTGCCGAAGGCGTCGGACGCGTGGATGATCGCCACCTTCTTCAGCTTCAACTCCTCCACCATGAACGTGGCGATGACCTTGGCGCTCATGCCATCGTGCGGGCGGAAGCGGAAGACCCACTGGCTGCCGCTGTGGGTCAGGCCGTAGTTGGTCCCGCCGATCGCCACGGGGATCTTGGCCTCGTTGATCGTTGGCAGCATGGCCTGCACCTGAGTCGAGCGGATGGAACTCAGGATCACCGGGATCTCCTTGTCCTCCAGGAGCTTCTGTAGCGCCGCCACTCCGCCGGGGTTGGTGGTCTGATCGTCCTCGAGGACGACCGTGAGCTTTCTGCCGTTGATCCCACCGGCGGCGTTGATCTTGTCGATGGCGATCTCCGCTCCCTGCTTGTGGTATTTGCCCGACTCCGCCGCCTCACCGGTCATGGGGATGATCTGGCCGATCTTGATCGGCTTCGCTTGTGCGTGGACGAGCGTGAACGAGGCGAGGACGAGAACAACAGCCGCAACTGCCGCAATCCACCCCTTGTGTGTACACATGGCTCCCTTGCCCTCCAATTCCCCTTTCGGGTCCGCTGCGCGTGACGCCGAGCCGAGTGCTCGGCATCTGGAAATCGCCGGTGCGAGTGTGGGATCGGACCGGGTAACTGGCTCCTCCTGAGTGAGACTCAACGAACGGTGCCCCAGATCGTATTCGGTGTCAAGAGGAAGATGACGGGCGGCGAAGGAATGCCTCTTTTATGAGACCAACGAGACAGGCGCTGGCCCGTTCCTGAGACACATCGCCTGCGAGAGACCAAGGCAATCGGGAGCGAAAGATGGACTGCATTCTCCGATGAAAGTCGCACGAGCATGGGGGAATGACGCGGCGTGAGTTTCTGAGCCGGGCCGCGGTGACGACGGGTAGCGTGGTCCTGGCGAGCGCAGCCGCACCGGCTCTCGGTGCGCAGATGGCAGGCCGGGGAGCCGAGCCGAAGCTGGGGGCGCAGCTCATCGGCAAGCTGGAAGGGCCAGAGCTGGTTATGGATCCCGAGAAATGGCCCAAGAAGTTCGGCGAGGCCCCCATGCTGGCCGACCCGCTCCGGGTCCTGCCAACCCTCGCAATGCAATTCTCCAAATCCTTCGGTCTTCCTGGCTGAAACGAGTTCACGGACGATCGAGTTCAAGAGAAACCCGCCTCGGACACATTCTCGATAGGGGCAAGCCAAATCGAAAAACGCATGACCTTCAGGCCTAAATCGACGAGGATCTCTCGTGAATGTGGTCCCGCGGTCCATATCGTGGAAGGTTGACTCTATAAGAATTTCCTCGACGTTGGGATACTCTGCCTCCATTTTTGGGCTTCTTGCTTCGTCTGCGCGCCACTTCTCCTTCCAATCCCTCTGCATGTCGTACCCACTCCGCCGTTTCCGTGGCATTGCGACCTCCTAATCCGTTAGGTGGGAGGAGTACCGGCGCTGCGGCAGAGCAAAAGGGTTGCCCGCCAGCGCAATGGACAGTGAGAAAATGCCATCAGAGGCCCCCTCGATGTGCCTGGCTGCGTTAGCCAACTCTTCCAGCAGCGCTGCCTTCGGGATCGTGATCGCTGGAGGGGCTTGCGGTTGGGCGGGCTTCGCTGTACTCTCCTGTTTGCCCATGACTCTCTCCTTTACCGGTTGGGGTTGTGAGCCACGCCCCCGGTCAGTTGGCGCTGACGCGGGGGCACTTCCATCTTGCCTTCACTCCCTCAGGTTCGGCTCCTGGTCTTTCTGGTCAATAGAGTCTTTGGCGGCCTGTAGCGCCTGCTCGTGAGAAGGAAACTCTCCGGGAATGTGGTCTACGCTCCCACCGGGCGCCACAATCGAAGCAACCCAGACCCCGCTGAACAGGCGCGAGGTATGAATCCGGCGGTTCTTATGCGTCCCGTTTGTCGTCAGTGTCATTTCAGCCGTTCCCCTGCATGCCGCGCTGGGATTCACGGTTCAACTCGCAACAGTTCATGCCGCGATTTCTGCACTTACCGGGGCACGCCGCGGCCAACTCGCACCACTTCGGCCCTTCCGTTGCGAGTCCGGAGTCCCGGCGCCGGCTTACTCCGGCGGCCGACTGCTGTCGAGAAATGAGGGCAGAGGCTTCTACCCAACTCGAGCTGCTCCGCATGGGTCACCGCTCCATGCGGACTTCAATGGGCGTGAGCGTGGTTACATAGCAGGGGTTATTCGGGCTCCCACAGGGAGGCATGAGCGTTCGTACATAGCACGGATTCGTTGGCCCCCCACACTCCGGTCCCTGGGCTACCACCCCCCGCGGTTCAAACCAATACCCGATCACCAGCATGACCAGCGCCGCGGCGATCACCGCCAGGACAATCTTCGTGTATCGATCGACCATCGCACCCTCCGTTCCCCCTCCGGACATAGTAATCCCCTCAAGCAATCAGGCCACCGTCGGAGGCTCTGCTCGGGATCAGCTGAAGCGGCCCGCCCCCGCCTCCACAGCAGGCCCAGACCCAGAATGGAGGCCAGTGCCACCCCACCCGCCAGTGCGTACGCCGCCGCGGGGTTGTTGACCCGCGGGGTGCCGGGGGACGCGATCAGGCCCCCGCCAGGGACTGCCTGCAGGAAGACTTGCGGGCCTTCCCCCTGCCTCAGTGCTCTCGTCTGCGCCGCTGCTGCACGGCCTGGTACGCCAGGAACACCAGGGCCAGCACAATCACCCCGAGCAGCAGGACTTTCTCCAGCTTATCTTCCGCCAGCAAGAACCCTCTCACATACCTGCGGAAGCCATACCCGACGGCATAGCCTTCCCCGACCGTCACCGGCACATAGACGAGGGCCCCGAGCACATTGGCGAGGAGGAAGGCGAGCGGCGGGAGGCCCATACTCCCCGCCAGGGGACCGGCCATGGAGCGCAACCCGATGACGAACCGGGCGAGGAACACCCCGACCGGGCCGTAGCGGCGGACGAAGCGCCGCATGGTGTCGAGGCGCGCGGGCGTCAGGTAGAGGCGCCGACCATACCGGTCGACCGCCGGTTGGCCGTAGCGGCGGCCTATCCAGTAGCCGAGATTATCCCCCGCTACGGCTGCGACGATCCCGACCAAAAGGACGAGCGGGAGGGAGAGGCGGCCCTTCCAGACCAAGTAGCCTGCGATCCAGAGCACGGAGTTCTCGGGAATCGGCACCCCGAGGTTCCCGAGCACGACGAAGGCGAAGATCGCCAGATAGCCCCAGTGGGCGATGACTGCCCGGAGGCTACCCATGTTCGCACGCGTCGCGTTTCTCGAATCGGGTTGAGCCCATGGTCCCTCCCGCAGGCCCTCCGGTTGGTGCGTGGCCACTTCACAACGTGCTTCGTAGACGGTCGGAAATTGCTTCTCCCGGGCACCGGACTAACCAGTGCGCCCAGCACAGTCGTTCAGGCATCCTGGATCCCCGGAGGGAGCCGTCAATATATGGCAAGTGGCAAAAGGAAACAAGAACCATCGCGGCCCCTCAGGTGCGGCGAGTGGTGGGGGAGACGAGCACCCCTGTAGTCCGCAAGAATCCCGTCCGGGCTTCTCTTGCGCTTCCTATCCACTTAATTTTAATTTGGTTACCGCCTCTCAGTGTCTCCCGTTGAGGACGGTGCCGGTTCGCTCCATTATGGGTCCGCTCCCCCGGCACCACCCGCTCCCATTGCGACCGAACTGGCAACGGAAGGGGCCAGGTGGTGCGAGTAGGCCCCGACGACGGCAGCTGATTCGCGAGCGTCCGTCACAGATTGTTGCGGGATCCTGACTCAATTCCCCCTGGGGCGCTTCACTGACCCGGAAAGAAGAATCGTCTCGGAACGCAACCCGCGTGCAACGGCAAACGGCGAGGGCCACCAGAGGGGCGGGGCTATGAGTCCTGGCCTGCTGCGCGCTCAGGGGTTCGGTACTCGGGAGAGGGTGACTGGGGCGTAGCAAGTGCGGGGACGCCTCAGCTGAAATCAAGGACCAGAGTCTGAGGCCCGTTGGCGATCGATGTAGGCCGAGATCCGCTTAGCGGTATCCTCCGTGACGTCCGTGAATTCCATCCCCGTGCGAAACACGATCTGCTGCTCGCCCCCGGGGACCGGGACGAAGTGGCTGACAAAGGAGCGGACCGCCCGGCCTGTCACCTTGAGGTGCAGGCCATCAACCTGAAAGGCAAGCCGGTATAGCTCCCCCACCTGCACCCGCTGGGAGTGTTCCAGGAGGACGCCGGAGCGACTGATGTTATGGAGAGTCGCATCCCAGAACTGGAGCTTGGCTGCGGCTCCCGTACGGACTCGGACTCGCGCCCCCCGCCGCTGGACGTTGTACTCCTGACGTGGTGGCGGCACCTCGGTTACTGGGATCTCGGGCAATGGGCGCGTGCGGTGAAGAAATGACTCGGCCATGATCGATCACCGATGCCCACCATTTCAAACGGAGGCAACCGTTCGTGGAGCGCATGCCGGCGGCCGAGGAGGCTCAGGCGAGCCGGCAGGACGTGCGGCCGACACGGCGCCTCGGAGTCTCCACCCGGGGGATCACGACTGCAGTCGCGAGGGCCGAGAGTAAATAATCCCACTCCGCCAATAACGTACCGCATTTCGGCCGTTCGAGTCAAGCCCGATGTGACAGCCAGCCTCGCCCCAGCTTCTAGCCGAGCTAACCAGTTTAGACCTTGCCTGGCCCGAGACTGGCCGCTCGGCGCGCCTATGGTTGCAGGCGGCTTGAGATCGCCTCAGAAAGTCGCAACAGTTCGTTCCCAGTTTCCGGCACTTCCGAGGGATTGCCGGGGGGAACCGGCAACACTTCTGCTGTTCTGTTGCGAGTGCCGGCGGGCCAATGTGCTGGATCGTAGTACCGGGGAGACGGGCTACCAAGTGATCAAAACACCCTCTTCATCGCCGGCAGACGATGGAAACTTGACACCTGCAGAGTGGGCCCGACCGAGTTTGCCAAGTCTTCGCGGGCCGCTGCGCGGGGAGACTTCTCATCGTTGGAGACGGCACTCACCCCTGCTGAACAGGGTCGGGCGACCCTCCAGACCGAACTGGCCCGGCTCGATGGGAACCAGCCAGCGGTGCTCCAGTTGACGCCCGCTACCCTGGAATAGCACCTCCACGGGATGACGGAGAAGCTGCGCAGCAAAGTAAACGGAAAGGTCCGAGAAGCGATCCAAGGGTCAATCGGTCAAATCCTGGTTGGCGGGGACGGAAGCATCACGGTCGAGGCGAATCCGGATGGGCTACTGGGGGTGGAGGGAGCCAGTGCTTCATTGGGGCGCTGGGAGAGCGGACCCAGGATGGAGCGAACGATCAGATCCGTCACCGGCAGGCAATGGAAGGTGATCGGCATTGATTAGGGTGCCGGGGGGATGGACCACCAATTGAGACTTCGGGGACAGGGTACTATGGGATAGACTCAGATTGAATTCTGACGCGAGGCAGGGGGTTTATCAGCAGGAGAGCACAGTCGACGAAGTTCTTGAAGACCAAAGGGACACCTCCATGTCCGAATACAGGCTAGACACTGAATGGTATTCTGTTGACACGGAGCATAGCTCCTCATTACCCTCTCGGCTGCCCACGAGGATTCTTAAGAGGTTGCGGGTACAAAGAATTGCCGAGGTGTTATTAAGGCACGGCTCATTGGATGAGGACACCAAGAAGGGCCTGGGGTGGCGGAGGATTGGCTCAGGCTTGGTGTGGGAGAAGAATGCCGTTGGACTGGAATGCAAGGTCGAGCACGACGAGGAGGTGAGCCACGAGGAGAATGTGCGAGACGGGGGACGGCAAGCGAGCGCAGGGCGGCGAGATTGAGGCGGGCGGGATTCAGGGCTTTCCGCCGCGGCTCATCTGGCTGCTGGTGGGACTCACTGTGGGGTGGGGGTTCAACTGGCCGGTGATGAAGATCATCCTATCAGAGATGCCCCCAATGCACTTCCGGCTGGTTTGCCTCGTCTTCGGGGCCGTCGGCCTCTTCGTCATCGCACGGGCCGGGGGCTTGCCTGTCCGTGTGCCTCCCGGCCAATGGCCCCGGGTTGTCGCGATCGGGCTCGTCTACATGGGGGGTTGGAACATTGGAGCCGTCTATGGGGTCAAGCTGATGGCCTCCGGGCGGGCCGCGATCCTCGGATACACGATGCCCGCCTGGGGGGCCGTTCTCTCGCCCTTATTCTTGGGAGAAAAGCTCACATGGCGCTGCATCGTGGGGGTCATTCTTGCGATGGGTGGCGTTCTCCTCTTGCTCGGAAATGAGTTTCAGGCTGTTGGACGATCGCCTCTGGGCGCAGCCTGCATGCTGGGAGCGGCACTGAGCTGGGCCGTCAGCACAATCATGGTAAAGCGGTGGCGAATCCAACTTCCCACGGCGTCGTTCGCAGCATGGCAGATGGTCTTCGGCGTCATTCCAATCTTGGCCGTTGCGCTCACGATCGAACAGGGCACCTTCAACCCGTTTGCCCTGACCCTGTGGCCGATGCTGGGAGTCTTCTACAATATTTTCATAGCTTATATCTTTTGCTATTGGGCCTGGACCAAGATGGCCCTCCTCGCGCCGCTCGCTGTATCGAGCCTCGCGGTAATGATGACCCCGATTGTGGGGGTTTTCAGTAGCATGCTTCTGCTGGGAGAGCGGCCGGTGTGGCAGGATTATGCTGCGCTGGTCCTGGTGGTTGCCTCGCTCTGCACCGTGCTGGTCCCGCCGCGCAGGGCTTGCCTGTTGGGGGACGCATTGTCTCGAGACAGCGCGGGAGCGAGGACCTCTTGAGAGGGATGAATCATCCACCAGAGGAGGAGGTGCTGAGCTGAACCCCCTGACACCGCATCTGATTCTTGAATCGGCGTTATAACCGATTAGCGGACCAGAGAAGGGGAGCGTTCTCATTCGCGAACCATCGCGGCGTGCCTGCATCTGGGCTGGGGTATATTTGGTATTGCGGCGGACGTGCTGACGTTCTTGGGGACAACACGCCGCTCCCGGGTGGCGTTGGCCGCCGAGATCCTCTTTTTCCGGATGCAGTTGGCGATGTACTGGGAGGAGGGGTGAAGCCCCAGAGGGCTTCGGACCCGATCCGGCTAGCGTTGGTCTTGCTGGCTTGCTGCTTCGCCTGGCGTGAGGCGCTTACGATCGCCCAGCCACCCTGGTTCGAATCCAACCACTCCATAACGGGTGTAACTGACGCCAGCCGCGCTCGAACGCCACCTTGAGGGACTGACCGAGAAGCTGCACAGTGGGGTGAACGGGAAGGTGAGGGAGGCGATCCAGCAGTCGGTGGCCAGGATTCTTGTGGGCGGAGACGGAACCGTCACGCTCGAAACGAAGCCGGATGGACTACTCGGGGTGGCAAAGGGTCTGCGACGGGCTGAAGCCTGCTGTACCCGTTTTGCCGCAAAGATCTCTTGCGCGCATTGATGGCGCTGGTGAATCTCACGCGACTACTTGCCAGGAGCCGTCGAAGGGGCTACGCTGCTACTACCCATCCCTCTGCCGGATCTCCACCCGCCGGATCTTTCCACTGATGGTTTTGGGAAGCTCAGTCGCGAACTCGATGATGCGGGGATACTTGTATGGCGCCGTGGTCTTTTTCACGTGCTCCTGGAGTTCCGTGGACAGCTCTGGGCTCGGGGAGTATCCCTTGGTCAGTACGACGGTGGCCTTGACCACCTGGACACGATCGGGATCGGGCGCCCCGGTGACGGCGCATTCGAGGACCGCCGGGTGCTCGATGAGAGCGCTCTCCACTTCGAAGGGACCGATCCGGTATCCGGAGCTCTTGATCACGTCGTCCGTGCGGCCTACGAACCAGAGGTAACCATCCTCGTCGCGCCAGGCCACGTCACCCGTGTGGTAGATCCCATCGTGCCATGCACTCCCGGTGAGGTCCGGGTCGCGGTAGTAGCCAAGGAACATCCCAACGGGCACCCGTTTGTCCGTGCGCACAACGATCTCGCCCTTCTCGCCTACCTCGCAGGATTCCCCCTGTTCGTTCAGCAGGTCGATGTCGTATCCGGGGGAGGGCAGCCCCATCGAGCCGGGCTTGGGCTCAACCCAGGGGTAGACCGCGACGGCCAAGGTCATCTCGGTCTGGCCGTAGCCTTCTTTCAGGGAGAGCCCGGTCAGCTCCTTGAATCGGTGATAGACCTCCGGGTTGAGCGGCTCGCCGGCCACCGTGCAGGCGCGAAGGGCGCGGAAGTCGTACTGCTTCAGGTTTTCCTTTATGAAGAAGCGGTAGATCGTGGGCGGGGCGCAGAAGGAGGTGACCTTGTACTTGGAGATGACGTCGAGCAGGCTGGCCGGGGCGAAGCGGTCGTAGTCGTAGACGAACACGGCTGAGCCGCAGATCCACTGGCCGTAGATCTTCCCCCAGGCGGCCTTGGCCCAGCCCGTGTCGGCCACCGTGAGGTGCAGGCTTCCGTCCTCGACATTCTGCCAGTACCGTGCGGTGAGGATGTGGCCCAAAGGGTAGGCGAAATCGTGCTGCACCATCTTGGGCATGCCGGTGGTGCCCGAGGTGAAGTACAACAGACTCGTGTCCCTGTTTTGGGTGGGCTTGCGCTCCAAGGAGGAGTCTGCCTCGTCCATCCCCTCCGACAGGCTAAGCCAGCCAGCCCTCGCGCGACCCAGGCTGATGCGGTAGGTGAGGGTAGGAGATTCGGCCGCTGCCGCTTCCACGTTGTCGAGGACACCGGGTTCATCCACGCAGACAATGGCCCTCACGCTTGCCGCGTTGTTCCGGTACACGATGTCCTTTCGGGTGAGGAGGTGCGTGGCCGGAATCGCGATGGCGCCGATCTTGTGCAGCGCAAGGAGACAGAACCAGTATTCGTAACGGCGCTTGAGGATGAGCATCACCGGGTCTCCCCGTCCGATTCCGAGAAAGAGGAAAAAGTTCGCAGCGCGGCTCGAGCGCTCGGCGATCTCGGCGAAGCTGAAGCGGGCCTCGCCGCCCTTGTCGTCGCACCACACCAGAGCGGATCGGTCCGGAGTCTCCCGGGCGATCCGGTCCACCACGTCGTAGGCGAAGTTGAACCGCTCAGGGACGTTGATCCGAAAGCTCTGCGCGAAATCTTCGTAGGAGGAATAGCTGACCTGGGAGAGAAACTGCTCGAGCATTGCTTCGTTCCGCCTTTCTTCTTCAAAGGATGACGGCGACGAACTTTGCCGGCGAGCCGCCGACCGCCATCACCCCATGGGGATGGCTCGAATCGAAGAAGATCGAATCTCCCGGCGCGAGCACCACCTCGTGACCGCCCACCACGACCTTCAGGGTCCCCTCAAGAAGATACTCAAATTCTTGGCCGGGGTGGGAGTTCAGAGGAACAGGGGCGGAGTCGGGGATGGGTTCCACCGTGATGAGAAACGGCTCCATCTTTTTGTCGATGAAGTTGAACGCGAGGCTCTGGTAGTTGTACTCCTTCTGGCGTTCGACGTTCACACCTCGGCCGCTGCGCGTAACCGAATAGATCCGCAGGCGCGGCTCCTCGCCAGTGAGGATGGAGGACAACTCCACTTGGAACTTCTGGGCGATCTGGTAGAGAAAACTCACCGGGATGTCCATGGCACCGCTTTCGTACTCCCGGTATCTCTCCGCGGGGATTGCAAGATCCTGGGCGCAGGTCTCGATGGACAGGCGGGCGATTTCCCGCAGGCCGCGGATCCTGTCCGCAATCTGCCTGATCTGCTCGTTCATGGATCGCCTCCGGAAATGCGGGGTTTCAGAAAGAACCGCCGCCATCTTACCCGAAAGCGATGGTTCGTCAAGGTGAGGCACGTCAAACGGCCTAGCCGTCCTCAAGCCAGAAAATGAAAAACGCCGCTTTGGTATATATGGATTCATTCCCCCAGGGGACACGTATGCTGGTGGCAGAGGGCCTCACTTTCGAGATTCGGGGCAGGGCTCTCGCTGGATAGGGCGCTGGGAGGGTCACTCTTGGGCTTGAACCAAACTGGCGGTGCAGGCTGAGATATGGCCTTGTTGTGGGGGAGGTTCGCCGGCGTTTGTCTGCCGTTTGGCCTACATGGGTGTTTTGCACAATTATGGTGCCGGGGGAGGGAATCGAACCCTCATGGGTCCTTCGGGCGGGCAATTCGAGCCACGACTATACAGATCGGCCCGGGGTCACGGACGCTATCGTGTGGGCCGAGCAGTGGCAAGGAACTCGGTGGTCGAGAGAACGTGGGTCAAGGACTCGCAACACTTCCCGGCCGAACTCCGGGACTTCCGGGTCGTCGTCGAGGCCAACTCGCACCAGATGCACGATTCTGTTGCGAGTGCCGAAAGGCCTTCGCCAGGGCGTCGGCAGCGCGGAGCTTATCCTCCTTGGCCACCTTGGCGTAGATGGCGGTCGTCTCGATCGAGGCGTGCCTGAGTTGCTCTTGGACGACCTCCAGGTCGTTCACGCTCGCCCACCCGATGGACGCCGTGCCGACCGCAGACTTGGGAAACGTGCCCGCAAACGTGCCCGCGACTGCCCGGAACCGGCCCAAATCTACCCCACGCCACCCAAGATGAAAAGAAAAACCCCCTCGGCAAATCAGCGACTTACCGAGGGGCATGAATTTGCTTCGAGGTTCCGCAGGCCCACGCTCTATCCAAGCTGAGCTACGGGCACGGCTGCCACAGCGGCACCACGCTGCGACCGGGGGTAATCTTACACCCTGATGCGGCACCCGTCCAGCGGAAGCTGGATCCCCCGCTAGGCCTTCCCCAAGGCCCGGAGGGATTCCAACAGGACGCGCTGCGTCTGTTCGGTTTCCTCGCGGGATCGCTTCAGGGCTTCGCCCAGGTGCGCGAGGTCGTTCACGTGCAGGACCAGGTTCACGCTCTTGGCGAAGGCGGCCGCGGTATCGTGCGAGCGGACGGCGGGACTCACGAACACCACGTGCATGAGCCGGCGGGCCGCCATGCCCATCTCGGCCAGGTGATCCAGCAGGGGGTTCCCGTCCCCGCCGGCGCTCCCGTACCCGTCCCGCAGGACCAGCAGGGCATACGCCATGAACCGCAGCCGCTGGAGGGCGTCGGCCGCGCTCGTCGGGGCGCGCGGGGCATAGCCCTGGGCCCTGAGGGCGGCCATGACCTGTTCCCGCTCCGTCGGATCATCCACGCACACCAGCGCCAGGGGATGTCCATGTTCGCCGTACGAGGTCGGGGTCTCCGGCGCTGCCGGTGCCGACGCGCTTCCGGCGGCTCCATCGGGCGCAGGGCCGGCGCCGCCGACCGCACCGGGGGCCGACCCCGGCGCCGTCAGGTCGATGACGATCTTCCCCTTGCAGTGGGGGCAGGCGGCGCTCACCGCCTTGCCCTTGGGGAGCTTCTCGTCCGGAATGGTGAGAGTGGCTTTGCACGTCGGACAGGTGACGGTCATGGCAGGCGCCTCATCGCTTGGGCGGGGGGCCGATCCGCTGGGACTTGCCGGGCTGCGCGATCTGCTTGCTGTAATCCTGGTCCAGGGCCAGGCCCTCGATGTCGCTGGTCTTCTGACCCTTGGTGGCCTTGATCACATCCAGGCCCCGGGCCACCACGGAGCGTTTGGAGGCGTAGGACAGGGCCGTCTCCTCGGCGATCACGCCGTCCTGGTAGAGCCGGAGGATGTGGGTGTCGAAGGTCTGCATCCCCAGGGCCTCGCTGTCGTGGATGATGTCGTAGAAAGTCTTGCCCTCCGACTCGCCGTTCAGGATCACCTCTTCGATGCGGAGGTTCATCCCCATGATCTCCAGGGCGGCCACCCGTCCCCCGCCCACCTTGGGCAGGAGCCGCTGGCAGACCACCCAGCGGAGGGTGCCCGTCAGACGCTGCCGGACCTGGCGCTCCTCGTCCTTATCGAACATGCCCAGCATGCGGTTGATCGTCTGGCCGGCATCCACGGTGTGGAGAGTGCTCATGACCAGATGGCCGGTCTCGGCCGCGGAGAGCCCGATCTCCAGCGTCTCGCGGTCCCGCATCTCGCCCACCAGGATCACCTTGGGCGCCTGGCGCAAGGCGGCGCGCAGGCCGTTGGCGAAGGAGTCGAAGTCCGTCCCCAGCTCTCGCTGGTTGAACGTCGCCTTCTTCATGGGATGGACGAACTCCACCGGGTCCTCCAGCGTGACCGCGTGGACGGCCTTCTGCTCGTTGATGATGTTCAGGATGGCCGCCAGCGTCGTGGACTTGCCGCTGCCGGTCGCCCCCGTGACCAGGAGGAGGCCGTTCCGCTCCTCGGCCATCTTGTGCAAGGCGGCCGGCAGGCCCAGCTTCTCCACGGTGGGGATCTCGCTGGCCAGGCGGCGGAGGACGATAGAGTAGTTCCCCCGCTGCTGGAAGATGTTGACGCGGAAGCGGGCCGCGCCGCCCAGGGCGTAGGGGAGGTCGCAAGAGCCGGTCCGGACGAGGGTCTCGGTCAGGCGCCGGTCGGATCCGATCAGGGCCAGGGCGATGGCCTCGGTCTGGAACGGGGTGAGGCGCGGGAGCGGCGGATCGCTGGCGACCGGCAACAGCTCGCCGTGCTTCTCCACCTGGGGCGGGCGCCCGACGCTGAAGTTCAGGTCCGAGACGGGCCCGTGGGCCTCCAGCATGCGGGTGAGGATCCGATCCAGCTCGTGCCGCTGCATGGTCTGCTCCTCCGGGCTCAGGCCAGGCCCAGGTCCTCCGGCGGCTTGGGGAGGAAGGGCAGGAACTTGGCCTTGTCCACCGCCTTGTCGTAGGCCTCCTCGGGGGCGATCATCTTCTTCTTCAAGAACTCCATGATGGAGTCTTCCAGGGTAACCATGCCGTACTTTTTCCCGGTCTGGATCACGCCGGGGATCTGGAACGTCTTCCCCTCGCGGATCAGGTTGGAGACGGCCGGCGTGACGATGAGGATCTCCAGGCCGGCGCAACGTCCCTTCACGTCGATTCGCTTGAACAGGGTCTGGGCCACCACGGCCTTCAGGGTGTCGGCCAGCGTGGCGCGGATCTGGGCCTGCTGGTTCGCCGGGAAGATGTCGATGATCCGGTCCACCGTCTTGGAGGCGTTCTGGGTGTGGAGGGTGGCGAACACCAGGTGGCCGGTGGAGGCGGCCTCGATGGCCAGGAAGACGGTCTCCAGGTCGCGCATTTCGCCGACTAGGATGACGTCGGGGTCCTCGCGGAGCGCCCCCCGCAGGGCGGCGGCGAAGGACTTGGTGTCGCGCCCGACCTCGCGGTGGCTGATGACGCAACTCTGACTCTGGTGGAGGAACTCGATCGGGTCTTCGATGGTGATGATGTTGTCCCGGCGTATCTTGTTGGCGTGATCCACGATGGCGGCCAGCGTGGTGGACTTGCCGCTGCCGGTGGGGCCGGTGACCAATACCAGCCCCTTCTTCAGGAGCGCCAGCTTGGTCACGGTGGCGGGGAGCCCCAATTCCTCCACGCTCATGATCTTGCTGGGGATCTGGCGGAAGACGGCGCCGACCCCGTTCTTCTGCATGAAGAAGTTGGCCCGGTAGCGGGCCAGGCCCGGGATCTCGTGGCCGAAGTCGATGTCCCCCGTCTCTTCGAAGAGCTTGGCCTTGTCCTCGGGGCAGATCTCGAAGAGCATGGCCTTGAGCTCCTCGTGCTCCAGCACCTTGTACTTCACACGCTCCATGTCGCCACGGATCCGCAGGATGGGCGGGTTGCCGGCGATGAGGTGCAGATCCGAGGCCCCGGTGTCGTACATCAGCTTGAAGAATGCGTCGATCTTGGCCATGGACGAGTCCTTCTGACGAGTGGTCAGAGTGTGTGAAAAGGTCGGCGAATCGGCGCCATGTGCATTTTCGACCCACCGAGACTCAACAGGTTACATTCGGGCTCTCGGCCCGACGACGATTTCTTCACACACTCTCAGCGCTCAGATGTCTCCGGCACGACGCGGGCGATGAACCGCTTGTGCAGAAAGTGCAGGCGGTCCGGCCCCTGGAGGGGCAGGAAGGCCGGCTGGGTGTTCAAGAAGTCCGAGAGGCGGCGCTTGCCGGCCGGTCCCTCGATGCGCACGGTCCCGCTGAGCTGCTCCCCGTTGATGAGCTGGACCCGGATCGGCTCGATGCTGACGCCCACCAGACTCTCCGGGACGTGGGGCGGCCGCTCCTCCGCGGAAACGTCCACCCGGATCAGCTGGATCTTGTTGAGGAAGACCAGGGGGGTATCGCCGGGCAGCGACACGGTGAGAAACAGGTCGGGGTCATTCAGCCGGTCCTGCAACGTCTCGGGGCCGGCGTGGGCCTCGACGTGCTGGCGCAGGAAGACCTGTCCCTCCAGTTTGGCCCCGTCGATGGTCCACACAGTGAGGGGAAAGGGGTGGACCGGAATGGCGAGGTCCGCCTGGGCCTCCGGCTCGCGCTCGGCCGGCTCGGGCCCGGCGGGCTCGGCGGCCAACTCGAGGCCGAGCTCGGGCAGGGCGCCGGCCATCCTCGAGGTGGCCAGGGCCAGGGCCGCCTCGACGGTGCGCAGGACCACGGCGGGCTCGGCCGGCTTCCGCAGGGCCAGCTCGGCCCCGGCATCGAAGGCCTGGACGTTCAGCTTGGGGTCGGTCATGGCGGTGAGCACGATGACCGGAATGGCCTTCAGCGCCGGACCGGCCTTCAAACGCTTGCAGACCTCGAACCCGTCCATCCCGGGCATCATGATGTCCAGCAGGATGAGGGCGGGCCGCTCGCGGGCGGCCATCTCCAGCGCGGTCGGGCCGTCGAGGGCCGTCAGGACCGTGTACCCGTGGAAGCGCAGGATGTCCCCGTTCAACTGGAGGACGAGCGGGTCGTCGTCCACGCAGAGGATCTTCACCTCCGGCGGGCTGGGGAGGCCCATGGCCTCGGCGCTCTCCAGGACGAGGCCGCTTTCCACGGGGAAGCCGCACATCATGCAACGGCGGACAGTCCGGGAATCCTCGGTGAACTCGAAGGTCGGCTGCACCAGCTGGCACTTCGGGCAGTATTCGGATGCCGACCGCTCTTCCATGGCGCCTCCTGTCAAGTGGGGAAGCGAAGTCCGCCCTGGATACGACAACCGTGGCCTCAGAGGGCGCCCGGGACGTTACCAAAGAACCCGCGGGTTGTCCAGGGAGAAAGCCTGCGCAACCCGTTGGAGGGGCGGAGGCTTGACGGGGGGAATGAGACAGCCTATTTTTGTGCGAACGCGGCCACGTCGGCCGTGTCGAATCCTCAGAGGTGTCTGCATGGTCCTGCAAGAAGTCGCCTCGTTGGAATGGTTGACCGGACAGCCCCTCTTGCTTGCCCCGAATCGCGTGTACCGGCTCTGGAAGGGGGGCGCCTTGCTAGATCGGCTCCAGAGCAAGCCGCACCCCCAGGACGCCCACTTTCCAGAGGAATGGGTAGGATCCACGACGGTGACCCGCCTCGCGGGTCGTCCCCCCGATGAGGGGCTGAGCCGCGTGATGCTTCCGAATGGCTCCGCGGTCGTCCTGAAGTCATTGATCGAGACATTCCCGGAGGCGATGCTGGGCAAGGTGCATGCGGCCCGACACGGCACAGAACTCGGCGTGCTCTGCAAGCTCTTGGACTCGGCGATGCGACTACCGATCCAGTGCCATCCGGATCGATCCTTTGCTCGCACACATCTGAACTCCAACTTCGGCAAGACCGAGAGCTGGCTCATCCTCGGGACGCGCAGGATCGACGAGGAAACGCCCTACATCCTCTTTGGATTTCGGGATGGCATCACGGAGCAGGAGTTCCGCCGCTTGGTCAAGACGCAAGACATTCCCGGCCAAATGGCGGCCCTCAATCGGATCGAGGTCCAGCGTGGGGAAGTCTACTTGGTGAGGTCCGGGACGCCGCATGCCCTCGGACCGGGTGTTTTCTTGATCGAGGTGCAGGAACCGAGCGACCTCGTCGTGAATACGGAGTACGACGTCGGCACTATCCGGCGGACCGAGGCGCAGTGCTTCATGGGCCTCAGCTTCGATTTGGGGATGCGGTGCTTCAACTACCAGGCTGCGGGGACAGCGTTCCTCCGGCAGCACATGCTCCTCCCGCGGATCATTCAGGAAGCCGAGCAGGGCCGCGAGGAGGCCTTGATCAGTCCCGAGGACACACCCTGCTTCGGCGTGGGCCGGCTGATCGTCCGGGGAACGGTCTCGGAACGCGACCGGGGCCTGTGCTACATCGGTATCGTGGTCGAGGGCAGAGGGCTCCTCACGGGTCCTGGCTGCGACATCACGCTCCAGCCGGGCACGACCTTCTTCATCCCGGCCGCCTCCCGGCACGAGGGTTATCGGGCCGCGCCGGAGGCGCCGCTCACGCTGATCAAGTGCTTCCCACCATCAGCCGGCTAGCATGCTGGCATGCGAGGAAGCCGGGAAGCTCGGATGGTTTAAGCCTGACGGTCTGCAAGTGCTCCTCATTTTGTGACAAAGCGTACTCTTCGCTCGGAATAGCCTTGACCTGATGATAAGCTAGCCGCGGCGTGCGAGGCTGCTCGTGGCGCCAGGGAGGGCAGTCGTCGGAGGGGGGACCGGCACGATCTCCGACCTCGCCCGCCTGTTGCCCATCCAAACCGGCCCGTGATAGATGTCAGGGGAGCGGAGTTCATCCTGCCATCTGCCCGGAGCGGATCGTCCTGAAAGCCGTGCGTGAACAGGAGGTTGCCGTGGAAACGCTGCGCACCCTTCCCGGAGATGACGTTCGCCAGATCATGTGGCGCTTCGCCAGTCGGTACGACCTCCAGATGCTGGTCCAGTCCTCCCGGTCGGTGGCCAGGGGGCCCGTGGCGCGGCTGGTCGCCGAGGGCGCGCGGAACTCCCACGAGTGGACCCAGCAGAAGGCGCAACTCCTCAAGGCGTTCGACGATTCGGGGATCACCGCGGCCTTCATGGACCCGGAGCAGGGGGGCTTCATCGAGGGGCCCAAGAATTTCGCGCTGGCCCTGGCGGCCTTCGAGCTGTCCTGGGTGGATGGGGGGGCCGCCACGTCCAGCCTGGCCGGCAACCTGGCGCTGGCACCCATCCACGAGCGGGGCACCCCCGAGCAACGGGAGACGTACATGCGCCGCGCGATCCCGCCGCAGCCGGGCGAGGATCGGAAGCACTGGCGCGGGGCCTTTGCCCTGACGGAGCCCCTGCCCTACGTGGGGGTGGAAACCGGCCTGCTGAGCGGGAAGGTGCGCGTGGCCGAATGGGAAGACGGGAAGGAGCCCATCCTCCAGGTGGACAAGCGGGGGCGCTTCATCACCAACATGGGCTTTGCCAACTTCGTGACCGCGGCCGTGGATTCGGCCGACCCGCGGATCAAGGGCAGTTGCATGGTGATCCTCGAGGAGACGGACCCCGGCACGTTCGACCGCGGCACGCCCACCCGCAAGCTGGTCCATCAGTTGTCCTCGACCAACGATCCCGTGTTCAGTCTCCGGGTGCCCGCCAGTCGCATCGTCGGGGGCTACGCGGTCAAGGACGGCGTCATCGTGCCCCGGTACAGCCATGGCGAGATCATCGAGGCCGTGTTCCGTCGCACGCGCGTGACAGTGGGCCTCATGACCTCGGCCAAGCTGCTCTCCGCCGTCGAGCCGGTGATCCGGTACCAGCGGAACCGGTTCCGCGGAGGCGAAAGTGTCGCCCCGGGGTCCCCCCGGTATGAGCTGGGCCTCCAGCAGCGAGAGGACGTCCTCCACCGGCTGGTGGATGTCTGGGTCACGGGCGAGGCCGGCGCCTCCCTCGGTTTCGCCGCGGCGCGCCTGTTCGACGAGCTGGATCCGCTGGAGCGGCAGAAGGACCGGCTTTTCGAAAAGCAGGGCATCGGGGGCGGGTCGGCACAGGTGAAAGCCCTGCGGCGACTCCAGAAAGATGCGCTGGAGTTCCTGGCCCTCTCCGCCAAGCCGGCCGACCGCCGGGACGAGGCGCGGCATGCGGCGCTGGCGTCCGACCCGCTGGTGCGGTTTCTCGCGCTCGACTCGCTGGCGAACGTCCTGTGCCCGGCCGTGAAACTCTGGAACACAGGCCACGGGGCCACCATGATGCGCGAAGCCGTCAGCCTGATGGGCGGCTACGGCATCACGGAAGACTGCCCCGGGTTCCTGGCCCACAAGTGGATGGACGCGCAGCTCGAGGCGACCTACGAGGGCCCCGAGGCCGTCCAACGACGGCAGTTGACCGTGACAATGACCAATGAAATTTTCCTGGAGCAGTTCCGGACGTGGATCGCCGAGATGCGCCGGATCGCGTCCGAGCGGCCCGGAACCGGGGCGTGCACGCTGGCCACGGCCATGGAGCTGTGGCTCTGGACGCTCACCCATCTCCAGAAGGTCACGGACGCCGAGGGCGAGAAGCTCTATCACGGGACCCGTCAGGGCGTGACCTTCGCACTGGCCGATGCGCTCTGCTGGCTCCTGGCTTCGCGCTATCAGATCCTGGATGTTCTCGAACTCGAGGCCAAAGGCCCCGAGAATGCAGTCGTGGCCGAAGGCATCGTCGGCCTCTTGGGATTCCTGACCGACCTCTGTCACGTGCAGGCCGCGCGGGCCGCAGGAGAGGTCGGGCGCATCTGCGCAGAGCTTGTCTTCGGCTACAACCGCCACCCCGCATGGAACGGGGCGAGCTGCGGGCCATCGTGCGGAGCGGAGGGCGCGCCGGCGCAGGCCGGGACCACTCCCGCAATTTCCGGCTCTCCGAAAACGGACTTCAATGGGTTCGCGCCGTACCAACCCAAGGGACCCAAGGCCGGACCATGTTGCTCTTTCGAGGGGCTGGAGGAGTTTCTCCGGCTGCGCCTTCGCCTGGACGGCTGTCTCACCGGCGCCCGGCTGGCGAAGGACCGGGCCGCCACCGCCCTGACCACGGTCATGATCCCCGAGGCCCTGGATTATCCCGCGTGAGCCATACATTTCTGCATTCTCGGGGCTGACCCGAACGCAGCCGGCCGCGCGGGGGCCGCGGGTCCGGTCCGGAGCCCCGCCTCGCGGCGGGGCGACCCGGAGCAAGCGGCCCCACCCAGCCGCCTAGGCTGGGTGCCGTCGCGGCGCGGCGCTCGAAGGGGCAGCCCCGAGAAGGCTGCGGCGTCGCCGAAAATGTCTAATCCAGGTGGCCGAATGCTAGAACCTTCCGTGCAGGCCCAATCACTTGTCGTGGACCGGCAGACGATGGATGTGGACATTGTCTGCGTCGGCTTCGGCCCGGCGATGGGGGGCTTTCTCACCACGCTGTCGCGGAACCTGGTAAAAGAAGACGGCAGTCCGCTCGTCGAGAGCCGGACGATGCCCGGCATGCCGCCGCAGGTGATCTGCTACGAGCGGGCCGACGACATCGTCTTCGGCGTCTCAGGCGTGGTCACGCGCGCCCGGGGGATCCGCGCCTCGTTTCCCGACCTGGATCCGGCCGAGATCCCCATGGCTACCGCGGTCACGGAGGAGAGGCTGCTCTACCTCCTGGATCCTCACGGCGCCAGCCGGCGGTCGGCGACGCTCCGTGTGGCCGACAGGCTCATCCGCGCCTTTCGATGGGCGCTTCCCTATGAGCGATCGGCGCTGTCTCTTCCCTACATTCCCCCCTTCTTGCGCAAGGAACGCGGACTCCTCCTCTCCATCGGGCAGTTCACGCAGTGGGTCGGCGCCAAGGTAATGGGATCCGGGTTGGTGCAGGTCTGGCCTGGAACGCCGGTGGCGAGGCCGCTTTTCGAGGAGGGCCGCGTGGTCGGGGTGCGATTGATCGACCAGGGCACCGACCGGCAGGGGAACCCCGAGGCGGGCTTCATGCCGGGCATGGACATCCGCGCCGCCCTCACCGTCGTCGGCGACGGGCCCGTCGGCCCGATCGGCCGGCAGATCGACGAGCGCTTCGGCCTGCCGGAAGGCCATCACCAGCGCGATTGGGCCGTCGGCGCCAAGATGGTGGTTGACCTGCGGGACGACGTGGACCTTCCGCCGGGCACGGTCCTCCACACGTTCGGGTATCCCGAGCCCGAGATCTTCGGGTTCATGTACGTGTACCCCGACCGGGTGGCCTCGGTCGGAATCTTCGTTCCCTCGTGGTTTGAGAGTCCGATTCGCACCTCCTACCGCTACCTCCAGCACTGGATGCTGCACCCGTATCTGTGGCGGTATCTCGAGGGCGGGCGCCTTCGGTCCTGGGGGGCCGAAGACGCTCCAGGAAGCGGGGAGGCGGGGAGAGCCGCACCTGGCGGGAGACGGGTACGCGCGGATCGGCGAGGGCTCGGGCAGCACCAACGTCCTGACCGGATCGGGCGTGGACGAGGCCTGGACGACGGGCATCCTGCTGGCCGAGGGAGTCATCGAGCTCCTGAAAGAGGGGAAGCCCTTCACGAGGGAAAACATCGAGCGGGCCTACGTGAAGCGGCGGCGCGAGAGCTGGGTCGGGGTCGAGGCGAGGGTGGCCGAGAGGGCGCGGAACGGGTTTCGGCGCGGCGTCGCGACAGGACTCGCGGGGATGGCTCTCGCCGGGCTGACCGGGGGAAAGCTCGCCCTGTCCGGCGAGCCTTCGCCGCCCCAGGCTCGCGTCCCGAGCGCGGAAGAATATTATCGAGGGAAGATCTCGCCGGAAGAGATTGCGAGGATCCGGGAGGAGTGCGCGGCGCGCGGGCAGGGGCTTCACGACGCGCTCATGGAGCGATGCGGCTGGCCGGCCATCCCCTACGATGGAAAGCTCCTGGTGTCCCATCAGGACGCGCTGCTTTTGGGCGGCAAGGTGCAGGCGCCGGCGGGCTACGCCGACCACGTCGTGTTCGTTTATCCCTATCTCTGCGAGACCTGCGGGACCAGGATCTGCGTCGAGGTCTGCTCGGGCCAGGCGATCACGCCGGGCGAGCAGGGGGTGCCAGCCTTCGACCGGGAGAAGTGCGTCCACTGCGGGGCCTGCATCTGGAATTGCTCCCAGCCACGCCCGGAGGACCCCGAGCGGACGAACATCGAGTTCCGGGCCGGAACCGGGGGGTTGCACTCGGCCGAGAACTAGGTACGAGTGTACGAAGGTACGGTGAGTGGCAGTGAATTGTCGTAGGCTCGTACTCTCGTACATTCGTACGCCTTTTAAGGAGTGATGCATGTCCGCTGGCTACCAGATTGTCGTCTGTGGCAGCATCGTTCCGGATCCCCTCCAGACTCTCGAGCCGGTGACCGGCCCGTCCGGTCCCGCACTCAAGAACGAGATGATGCTGCCCGCGGTCCTGGACCCCTGGGCGGCGCATGCCCTCTACGAAGCGGCCCACCTGGCGAAGAACGCGGCCCGGAAGCAAGGTGTGGCTGGTCAGCCTCGGGCCGAAGGCCAAGCTCCAGCAGGTGATGATGACGGTGGCGCAGAAGGTGCCCTTTGACCTCGTGGCCCTCGACGGCCCAGCCGGAGGGTTCACGGACGCCTTTGAGGCGGCCGCCATCCTGGCAGAGGCCATCCAGGCCATCCCGGGGCTGGATCGATCGCGTCTCCTCGTCTTCGGGGGATGGGAATCCGCCTCGCGCGGCGCGGGGGCCGCCCTGCAGATGGTCGGCGAGCGCCTCCAGATCGTGGATCAGTTCCAGGGGGTGGACGAGCTCACAGTGGGAGGTGACGGCTCGCTCCGAATCCTGGAGAGGATCGAGGGCGGCAAGCACCAGGTCTCGACCTGCGCCGGACCGCCGGCGGTCCTGGGGTGGGCCACGGGAAGCCTCTCCGAGCCCCCCAACAATCCCCAGGTCGGGATGGCCAACATGCGAACCATCATGCCGTCGCTCCAGCGCGCCAAGCCGGCAAGGGTCGGCGCCGAAGGTATGGCCTTCGCCCGGGTCTCGCTTCCCAGCCAGCGACGGGAAACGAGAGTCGTGAAAGACCTGTCGGCCGACGAGATCGCGCGAGACATCGTGGCATGGATCACCGGGGCGTGAAACGTAAGACGTGAAACGTGAAACGACGACCTGGAACCACGTTTGACGTTTTACCTTTCACGTTTCACGACAAGGAAGGACGCCGTATGGAGACCATTCTGTTCCTGGCTCACACGGAAGCGGATGGTTCACTCGCTAGGCCGGCCCTGGAGGCGCTGGGCGCGGCCAAAGCGATGGCCGGCCCATGTGGCGAAGCACCCCTGGTCGTGGGCCTGGTCGGCGCAAAGGTCCAGGCGGCCGCCAATGCCGTCGCCGGCTGCGGGGCCGCGAGGTGCCTTGGCGTCTCCGGTCCGGATTTCGAGGAGGCGCGCTATGCGAGCGACGCGGCCGCCGCCGAGGCCTTGTGCAAGATAGCAGCGGCCACGGTCGTGATCGCCGCAGGCACCTCGCGCTGGTGCCGCGTCCTGCCCGGCGCGGCCCAGCGGCTCGGCGGTCGAGTTGATACTCATGTCACGGGAATCTCTGCAACCGAGGGGAGCCTCTCCGTCACGCGCTGGTACTATCGCCAGCGCATGGAGGCGACGCTCACCCGCAAGCAACGCCCATGGATCATCGTCCTCGATCCCGGCTGCCATACACCCTGGACGGGGAAAGCCGGGACGGCCGCGGTGGAACCTGTGGCGGTAGACCTGTCCGAGGCGTGCAGGCGGACAACGGTGACGGGGGTTCAGGCCCCTCCGGCCGACCAGCAGACGATCCGGCCCGATGCCGAACTACTCTTCGTGGCGGGGGCCGGCTGGACCAAGACCCAGGCGGACGGCAAGGCGCATGTGACGGAGGCCGCCGGGCTGATCCAGGACTTCCTGCGCAAGAGCCAGGCGTCCCTGGGCGGGAGCAAGTCCGTGGTGGATCTCAAGGGGGAAGGGCAGGCGGTCATTCCCTTCATGACGCACCTCAACCAGATCGGGCAGACGGGATCCACGCCGCGGCATCCCAAGGGACTCTCCACCTGCTGCCACGGAGAGGAGCCGCACGTCGTCGGGTGGCGGTTCGTCAACGAGCGCCGGGCCGTCAACCTCGATCCCAACTGCGGCTGGGCGCGCGGGAAGGCCGACGTGCTCTACGTGGCGGATGCGTTCGAGGTCATGCGAAAGGTGAACGCGCTGCTGGGCGAGGGGTAGAATCGAAGCATCCGGGGAAAGGTCGCCGGGGTCGCGGGGGCGAACTCGCAATACTGTGCGGTGCGTAAAATAGGCGACAGTCCCTCCCGGACCGCACAGTCCGGGGGAGAGTCCGAGGAGGGGCGGCGGCCCGCCCCTCTCGGTAGGGTCCGTGGGGAGGGCTGAGCCCTTGCCGCGGGTCCTGTGCAAGGGCGAGGGCCTTCCCTGCGAACGAAGCAGCGCGGGGAACGGTGCAGCCATTATTCCGCGCTGCGTAGTAGGTCCGCTCCGTCAATAACGTCTTTCAGCACGAATCGATAATGCGACTAAGGAAGCAACGTCCCCTCAGCGACGAGGTGCGGCATGGAAAGCAGATTGGCAGAGGCCCTGAAGGTCAAGTACCCGCCCGTCGCGGTGCTCTGGTCCGACGACAAGCCGGCCGACGCCGTCCAGTTCGTGCCGGGGCGCTGGGGCTGCGTGATGGCGTCGTTCGGCGTGACGGCGGAGCGGGGGCGTCCGGCGGCATTCGATCAAGAGACGTACGGCTGCTGGGGCGGCGGCGTGGGATTGGGCTTCGGCAACTGCTACGAGAAGTTCCCCGGCGGGGTTGCCTGCTTCTGCCGGTTCCTCTCGACGGGGAATGAGACTTCCGAGGAGGGCCGTGCGGTCGCGGAGGAATGTTCCGCCTGGATGCGCGGACCCTTTCTGGAAGAGTTCCTGCACGGCGAGCGCTATCGCAATGCGCCGGAAACAGTTCACGAGTGGCTGAAGGTCCTGCCCATGATGAGCGTCCCAACGAAGTATGTCGTCTTCAAACGGCTGGATCGGGTCGGCGCCGGCGAACGGCCGGTGGTCATCGTGTTCCTGGCGAATGCCGACCAGATGTCGGCGCTGGTCGTGATGGCCAACTACACCCACGGCGGCAGCGAGAACGCCATCATCCCTCACGCAGCGGGCTGCCAGACGATCGGGATTTTCGCGTACCGGGAAGCCGACTCGGGCAGGCCGCGAGCCGTCGTCGGCCTCAACGACCTCTCGGCTCGAAAAGTCCTGCGGAAGCTGGGCAAGGACCTGGTCACGGTCGCCGTGCCGTTCAAGCTCTTCCAGGAAATGGAAGCCAAAGTTGCCGGTAGCTTCCTCGAAAGGCAGCCCTGGACGAGCCTGATGGAATCCAACCCTTGAGCCCACGGACCCATCTCCACGAACCGACGCGAAGGCGCAATCCATGGCCCAGAGAAAAATCAGATGACGGCGGCAAGTGTGTTTCAACCGGTTGCGCTATCCGAACCCGCCCTGTCCCATCGGACGCGTGCGCTCCCCGCCTCGCTGACGCCCGATCCCCACTGCACTGCCAGCTGGGCATAGTGGATCGGCCGGGAGGGATCGAAGCGCTTGAGCTCGGAGAGTGTGAGCCCCCGGCGGATCAGCGTCGCGATCGGGCCCGCCTCGGACACATCGCCCACGAGGATGGCCCCGACGAGCCGGTCATGTGAGATCACGAGCTTGCGGTAGACGCCGTCCCGCGAGCGCACGAGGACGTGTGCCTCGGCATCCGGCGCCTCGGTCATCCCGATCGCGGCCACCGCGATGCCGAGCGCCTCCATCACGTTCATCTTGAGGGACCCTAAGGATGGACGCGCCAGATCCAGCATGTTGGCGCCTGCAGTCTCGCCCTGAGCAACAGCCTCGAACCACGTCGCGGAGATTGTCTTCTTCCCGCGCACGAGCATGTCGGGTGCCTCGGCGCAATCGCCTGCCGCGAAAACGCCTGCCCGGCTCGTCCGCATGTACGAGTCGACGAGGATGCCGCGGCCGGTCGCCAACCCGCCCGTTTGGGCCAGCTGGATGTTCGGGCGGATCCCCTTGGCCAGGATCACGATGTCCGCCGGAAGCTCGTCTCCCGCTGCGGTCATCACGGAGCGGACCCTCCCGTTCGTGGCGAGGATGCGCGTGGCGTCGGCGTGCGTGAGGACGCGCACCCCGGCTTCCGCGAGGCGTTGCTGGACGAGCGCCGAGCCTTCCGCGTCCAGCATGCGCGAGAGCAGCCGGTCCGACGAGACTGCGATCGAGACCGCCAGGCCCAGCTTGAGGAACGCCCGGACGAGGAGGAGGCAGATGAGCCCGCCGCCGAGGATGACCGCGTGGCGTGCGCCTTTGAGATGCCTGCGGATCCGCAGGGCATCGGTCATGTTTTTGAGCGGAAAGACCCCTGGCGTGTCGATGCCCTCAATGTCCGGGATCGCGGCATGAGACCCGGTCGCCACCAGGAGCCGATCGAAGGGCAGGCTGGTGCTATCGTCGAGCGGGACCGCATCGGCTTCGATCCGCACGGCCCGTCGGCCCAGGAGCGTCCGCGCGCCCATCCGGTGGTAGTAATCGGGCGATCGGAGCGACAGGTCGCGGCGCTCCCCGCTCAGGAGATAGGGGAGCAGCACGCGTGAGTAGGCGGGGATCGGTTCGTCCGAGACCAGCGTGACGGGGCACGTCCTATCCAGGCGCCGGATGCTCTCCAGCGCGGCGAGGCTCGCGGCGCTGTTGCCGACAATGACAATCCTCTGCTGTGACACCCCTCCTCCTAGCCCCGGAGATCCCCCTGCGGGCCGACCGGGCGGCTAGCCCTTGGCCGCCTCGGCCACCCGGCGCGCGAACTCCCTGCCCTTCGGCGCGGCCGCCAGCTCCGACTCCCGGAACTCGAGGGCGCCATAGGCGCAGAATCGCACGCACTCCGGATCCCCACTGCATGTGTCGCACTTGGCGATCACGCGTGCCTCGCCGTTAAAGGAGATCACCCCGAACGGACAGGCCAGCATGCACATGCGGCAGCCGATGCAGGCCTCCTTCACGAAGCGGACCAGCTCCTCACCCTGGAGGAGGGCGCCCGCTGGGCAGACCTTGACGCACGGGGCGTCCCCACACTGGAAGCAGGTGACGGGGATGTGCTTGAACTCTTCGGCAAAGACATGAACCTTGATGCGGCTGCGCGTCGGCGCGAAGGCGCCGGTCGTTACGAGGGAACAGGCCATCTCGCACATGCGGCAGTTGGTGCATTTGGTAATGTCGACGACGATCATGCGGCTCATCGGCCGCCTCCCTTCGCAGCAAGCTCCTGGGCCACGTCCTCCAGCCCGAGCTCCTTGAGCTTCGTTTCGGTGGGCGTGCCGTTCTCGCTCCATCCTCTCACCCGGTAGTACTCCTGCAGCGCGGCTTGGAGGTCCGCGTCGGTGATGACCTGGTCCTTCGAAGCACCGCCCTGCAGGCTCCGGGAGAACTTCACTGGGAGCCGGTCGTCGGCTCTGCCCCCGCTCTCCCGCACCGTGAAGGCCCGCGCCAGGTTGTAGGCCCGCTCGCCGATGGTCATCTCCTCTTCCAGCGTGATGTCCTTCCACCCTGTGGCTGCAGCCAGCATCCCGGAGATCTCTTCGGTGTTATGCAGCCCTGCCACCGTGAGGCTCAGGAACGAGCAGAGCGGCAGGGAGTTGATAAATGACGTGTAGTCCTCCGCCAGGCGCACCACCCTGGGCTTGCCCTCAAGGGTGAAGCGATCCATGGCCTGCACGACGCCGAGCTCCGGCCAAGCATTGGGCACGGCGATCTTCGGGTCATGGAAGCCCTCATTGTGATCCGCGCCGCGGGGCGCCGTGGCGTACGAGAGGGCCAGCCCTTTCTTGCCCCGGGCATCGTGCATGCCGAGCTCGAGGCCCTTGACCTCCACAGCCAGCTCGGAGGCCCCGCGCCCGATCTTCGCGGCCGCCCGGCGGGTGCCCTCCGCGAGGAGATCGCCGATGCCTTCGCGCCGGGCGATCAGGTCGAGCAGCCGGACCATGGCTGGCGCGTCGCCCCAGTCCAGCCGAAAGCCGATCTCCTTCTCGGTGAGGAGCCCTTTCTCGAAGCACTCCATGGCGAAGGCGATCACCGAGCCGGCACTGATCGTGTCCAGGCCGTAGGCGTTGCACTTCTGGTTGAGCAGGGCGATGGCCTGGAGGTTCCGGTTCTGGCAGAGCGAGCCGAAGGCTGCCACGGTTTCGTACTCGGGCCCGCCGTACTCGGGCCTCACGCCGCCGAAGGGCCCGTCGGTGACCCGCACCACGCGCGTGCAGCCGACGGGGCAGGCCTGGCAGGCGCGGTGCCCGATGAGGATCGTGTTCCGCATGGCCGTGCCGCTGATCCGGTCGGCGTACTCCCAGGCGCCGGTCTCCCAGTTCCGGGTCGGTAGGATGCCCATGCGGGATAGGCCCTCGACGCCGCCTGAGGTGCCGAGCCTTCTCACGCTGCCAGGGCTGTCGCCCAGCCACGGGTGCTTCCGGATTTTGGCGAGCTCGGCAAGGGCGTGCTCCCGGAACGCCTTCGGGTCGGCCAGCGCGACCCGCCCGGTCCCGCGGATGGCGATGGCCTTGAGGTTCTTCGCGCCCATCACCGCACCCATCCCCGTGCGCCCCGCCGCGCGGTCGGTGTCGTTCATGACGCAGGCGAAGCGGACCCCCTTTTCTCCGGCGAGACCGATGCTCACGATCCGGGTCTCGAGGTCCCCCATCTCCTCCTTGATCTGCTCCTCGGTCTCGAGGGTCCCCCGCCCTGCGAGGTGGGAGGCTGGCCGGATTTCGACGCGATCGTTGGTGATGGCGAGGTAGACTTTCTCCGGCGCCTTCCCCTGCACGACGATGCCGTCGTAGCCGGCATACTTAAGCTCGTGCGCCACGAAGGCGCCGGTGTAGGCCTCGCCAAAGCCTCCCGTGGCAGGGGATTTGGCGACGATCACGTGGCGTCCCGAGCCGGGCGCGAATGTGCCCGCCAAGGGTCCCATGGCGAAAATGAGCCGGTTCTCCGGCCCCAGCGGGTCGCACCCCGCGGGAACCTCGTCCATCAGGATCCGCGCCCCCAGACCCCGACCCCCCAGATACCGGCGGGCTCTGGCCTCGTCGAGGGATTCGACCCGGGTCTTCCCACTGCTGAGATCCACCTTGAGCAACCGTCCTGCATATCCGTCCATAGCGTCCGCCTTTCTCGATGCCCCTGGGTACGCGTTGGCGCGCATTCTAACGCGGACCCATCCACGATCAACCGGGAATCTGCACTTGTGTTGTCGTTCAGTCAATGCGCGCGGCTAGGTCAAGGAATCCTGTATTACAACCCAAACTCCGTTCTGGTTTTCTGGGCCTGGCTGGGCTTGCTGCTGTTTGATCAAACATTACATGAGCGCGTCGGGGCTGAGGCGATCCCGCTGTCAAAAAGATCCCGCGCAACTGCTCCACATCTTGAAGGCCGCGGATGCGTTCACGGTCATGCGGAAGGTCAACGCGCTGCTGGGCGGGGGGTAGGCGAAGAATCTGGCGGGAAGGTCGTCGCGATCGCAGGGGCGAACTCCCAATACTATGCGGCGCGTAAAATAGGCGACAGTCCCTCGCGGACCGCACAGTCCGGGGGAGAGTCCGACGAGGGGCGGCGGTCCGCCCCTCTCGGAAGGGTCCGTGGGGAGGGCTGAGCCCTTGCCGCGGCTCCTGTGCAAGGGCGAGCGCCTTCCCCGCGAACGAAGCAGCGCGGGGAACGGTGTAGCCATTATCCGTGCTGCGTGGTAGGTCCGCTCCGCCCATAACGTCTTTCACCAGGAATCAACAATGCGACTAAAGAAGCAACGTCCCCTCCGCGGAACGGATGTGCTTACTTCGGGTGCCGCTTCTTTCAAACGGGGAAAATTTGGCCGCTGGAAGGAGCGGGTTTCGCAGATGCGAAGGCCTAACTGTTCTTGGATGAAGTGCCGGCCACCTTGATCGGCGGCCACATCTCACCGGAGTTGAATGCGGGATGCCGCTGCTCAGCGGTTGGTCTTCCGTACTCCAAACGCCAGACCTCGATCTGCCCCAACACTGCAAAAGCTGATTGCTTTCGACGGTCATCTCTTAGGGCCATTTGGAAAAGCTTCGCCCTAACCTCATTGGAGATTCGGGGAACAAGTGTGTAGACGTTTTCTGTCTTACCATAGGGGCGCCGCTCGAGGAAGACAGCTTCTATAGCCTGCCGTAGATGGTATGGGACAGATGGAGTTGCCCCATCATCGATAAGACTGAGTCCGGCACTGACAGCGTCTAGTGTCCCCAACCGGGCGATCACCGTCGAGAGCAATGAGCGCTTTGTGGGTGAAAGCTGCGCATCACATAATTGGAGGATGCACTGTTTAATTTCAGCTTCCGCACGAGCCATGTCAGCGATACACGAGGCCAATAGATCACTCTCATGGTGTTCAAGACTTACTTCGACCCCAAACGCATCGGCCTCTGCGCCTATAAAGCTCATCAATATTCGTTTCGATTCTGGGCCATCGAGGGTGGCAACTGCCTTGATCCATTCTTCCGCTATGTGCTTTAGCCCACCTCCATCTGAGCCCGCAAGCTCACGGAGGAGGGTCAACGCATCCTCGCATCGGCTGCCCCCGAGCGCAGTCACTATATCTCGCAGCTCGTAGGGCGGAAGTCTTGTCTCGGACAGCACCTGACGTATCCTGGCGATCCCGATGGGGGGAAGATCAACAAACGGCAGCACACAAAGGCACTGCTTTAATAGCCAGGCATTCTGATTTTCGTAGAGGCGCCGAGCGCACGCTTCGATTGTCGGATTCAGAACGTTTAGAGTCGCTTGTGTCGGCAACTCAACCCCGGTAAAGAGAAGAGCTTCCAGTGCCCCGACCCGCCCCCATCCATCCCATTTTCCCGGCAGAGCCATGATCTGCAAAACCAGTTCGGCTGACTCATGACTGTCCAGCACGGCAAGTAAGCCGGCTAATCTCTTCAGCCTGTAATCGTAGGTGGCTGTTTGAGCGCTGTTCGCGCGCTCATCCAGGAGCGTGGTAATTCGCTGCTTGATGGCCGTTGCATACCGTTGGCGACGTTCTTCATCGAAGTGGCTCGGAAGTCGTCCAGCGCGTGCCTCCCACACAATACGATAATCCTTTACCTTGTAACCGAACGGCTCTTCAACGTTCCGAGTTCTGGCCAAGCGCACCAAAGTCGATGCGGCTTCATTCTCATATTCTGGCTCACGTAGAAGCTCTAGAAGGACCGCTTCCGCACCCGCAGAATCCAGAGACGATACGGCTGCGACATGCCAATTCGCGTAGCCCATCATGCCGCCATTCGCCAATGCCCCACGCTCGCCCCGAGCACGGGCGGCTCGGCCCGCCCTGACTCTTTCAATATCGGCCCGAATGAGCTGGACCAGAACGAGCATATCTTCGGGCTCGCCGACCCTCGCCAAGGCTAACGCGAGATTCGCTTTCATGTCACCGGAGAAATCCTCTTGGCTCAGGACGAAAGGTACGCCATTCTTCAAAAGCATGCGCAACTTTTGACGGAGATCTTCCTGCAGCTGCCCCCTAAGGTCGGAGTCGTCGCGGGCGACAGTCCTGAAGACTTCGATCAGGCCGGTGAATTCGATAGTGCCATAGCCTCCCGCAAAATGGCGGGAGACGCCTGTAATCGTAACGTTGGCTGGAAGAGCTCGAAGAAGATCTGTCAATTGCCTGACGATCGCCCACTTGGCTTGGTTCGCCGGGTCACGGGGATCAGAAATACTTCGTCGGACTCCTGACAATTTTGAGAATATGGTCTCGGCGAGCGAAGGATCCGCAGTGGCCGCGAGCACGGCGATGATTTCTGCTGTGCGAGTGTGCTGGAGAACTTCGCCGCCGATCTTCTCAAGCAGCCCTTCCTTCATATCCTCAGGAATGCCTGTCACGAGGGTTACCCAACTTTCGTGCCATAGAGAGCCGTCCACGATCCGACCCGCCACCCAATGGCTGACCCATTGCGGATCCAGCTTTCGCACAATATTTATCGCGGGCCTTATCACGTACTCACTCGCATCGCCGAACCGTCCGGGCGGCAAGCAGCTCAGTTCGTATTTCACTCTTTCTGCGATGCCTGTGTCTCCCAATTCCGCGGTCCCCGTCAGGAACCGGAGACGACTCAGCGGATCCGTCGACTCAGACAAGAGCTTTTCGTACACCGCCAGCGCCCGCGGAAGCAACGAGGCTGGGATGTCCTCCACTGCCATCGTCTGCACGGCCTGCCTAAAGCCTTCCTCGTCCAAAGCTTCCAGGACGCGCGCCAAATCTTGATTTGAACCAACCCAACTCAACGCTTGGACCGCTGCCGCTCTTACTCTTGGGCTTGGGTCAGCGAGGGCAAACTCTTCCACAATCTCCGGCATCCATCGGCCCCGTGTTATCTCCTTAATAAACTCAATGCGAGGATCTTCATTCCATCCCTTTACAATATTTCGCCATTCTGCACCGAGACTAGATGGGTGGAGCCTGGCGCCTGCACGGTAGGTGCGCAGGCGCAGCTGCTGATCGTCGCTCGTCAGAAGAGGCAGAATGATGTCGGAAAAATCATCTGAGCCACTCGCGAGCATCCCAGCCAGTGCGCATTGGCGATGGTTCTCGTCAGTAACCCCATACCAGGACCGTAAACGTTCACCCACGGCGCTTCGAATCTCTTTCCAGACTAGTGCGCCGCATAGCCGCGAAAGCTCCCCGGCCAAGATTGGATCAACACTCAGCGCCATCTCAATCAACCGCTTGCCTGCTTTAACCAAATCAGGATCGCCAGGCGCTCCAACAATCCGCGCTCCGATCTGCTCCGCAACCATGCGGAGCGGTTCCTCCCAAACCGGTTCGTTTACGTACTGCCTGGCGAATTCGCGATTCAGGCCTTCGCCATCTCGCCGTATGACCTCCCAAAGTTGGTTTTTGAGCAGCAACGCGGCATAAAGCTCTTGAAACTGCTGATGTTCGAAGCGATAGGCGACCGATGGGTAGTCAAGCCTCTCCAATACATGGTGGGCGCAAAGCGTATTCAAGACTGACGCCGGCTCCGGCGGCGTCGCGATTTGTCCAGCATCCCTCAACCTGGAGCTTACGGTATTGGCAATCGTACGAGCTTCACCCTCTGCAACAGTGGTATCTCCTCGAGTTGTCATTTGGATTGCCAACTCGGCCAAGTAATGCTGGGCATGGCCCACCAGCGGTGCAGCCTGCAAATAGCCCCGGTGTTCCACCAACTGCTCTAGCAAACCCATGACTGCGCCCAGCACACCCATTTTTGTTGTCGGAATCGCACCGCCTGACCGGAAAATGGTTGTCACTTCCGAGAGGATCAAGGGCGTTCGCGTGAGATCGTCAAGGACGGGATTATTGTCGAGCTTCAGGCGAAGCTCATCTGCTCGAGATCCCAGCGACTCTGTCAGATACTCGGTGCGCTGCGCACGGGTCAGCGGAAGAAGCTGAATCCGGAATGCCCCAAGCAACGGTGGACTGATATGGTGAGGTCGCGTTGCCACGATGATACCTGCCGCGGGAAAGTCCCTTTCAAGCTGCCTTAGAGCCACCACAGCCTCTTCGGAGTGGATCTCCGAGATTTCGTTCCACCCATTGAGTAGGAACGCAAAGTGCACAATTTGGTAAAGCTTAGCCAGGCTCCCAGCGTCGATGCCGCGAGACCGGAATGGCAGCATGAGGGCGATGAAGTCGAGGATGTCCAGCCCTGACTTCGACCACGCCGGCAAGTCGATGAGGAATGCTAGTCCGCCCCCGCCATCATCTTGTTTCGCAAGCTGGACAAGCGTCGTTGTCTTGCCTCGTCCAGCAGGAGCCTCGAGCAGTATTCTCCGACCCTCCGTTAACGACGCCTGAATCCGCTCGAGACTGAGAATCTCCCCACTCTCTTTCCTCTCTGCGTCGAGCCTAACCGCTTGTAGAGTTATTAGAGGCTTTCCGGCTAATCGCGGATGGGCAAGCCAGGCAGCTGTTACTTCGGCAGTCGCATGCCGAGCTTTCTGGATTAGCTCTACTGCCGATTCCTCGATTGCTACGGTAATGCCCAAAGGAGTTCGGCAGAGAGAGGCATTGGAAGGAAGCATGAGCGATAAAATGATGTCTTCTCGAGGCATAACGATCAGCCTATAACCAAACGCTTGGCGAATTTCGGTCGCCCAATTCTCTGCAGTCTCATTGGTGACCTTCTGTGATGTTGCAAAGATGAGAACGTGTACGTCGTCGAAATGTTTTTGAACCTTAGCGGCGTCTTCTCTGATGTTGGCGAGTGTAGCAGTCACAGAGCACAGGAGACCCTTGCCTGTTCGGTCTTCCGCGAGGGAGGCACTCGCATATGCGTCAAGCCCTAGATCCTTCTTGCGCTCACAAGCGATGAGGTCAGGCCACTTTTGTTTAGCGAGGATTACGGCAAGACCTTGGAACCTCATCCCCTCTTCATAAGAGATAAGCTCGTTCAAGGCCTTCTCAATTTCGGTCCTATGAACCATCATCCGTTCGTATTGGGGAAAGTAGGGGGGGACGTTGCCACTTCTGTCATGTTGGACTGATTCCGATTACGGGCCTGTGGGCCCGTGAGGTGCTTCGTTGGGGTGGGTGGAGAGAGGTCCGGCGAAAAGGTGGGGGAGCCGGAGCCCTCGGCAGGGACTCTACGCCGCCCCTTGGTCGGTGTCAAGAACGAGCCGCGTGTTCGGGAAAATTCGGCTACTGTTGCGCAGGGGGAGCCCGCACTGCTTCTCAGAGACTCCGGTACACGTCCCGGCGGTGCCTGATTCCCACGAGTACGACCAGGAGCACCTTGGGCGGATCTGGTAGACGATGCGGTAGTCTCCCACCCTGACGCGGTGCAGATCCTTGTCGCCTTGCGGAACCCGGCGGGGGCGATTTCCAGCAGGAAGGGGAGTGGCTTGGCAGTCGCCTAGACGCCGTCCACGAGGATCATGTTGGTCACGGCGTGCTGGAGGCGGATGGGCTTCACCTTGCAGTATTCCTCGGACTCATACCAGCGCCGTGCGGCCTCTAGGCTCGGGAACTCCAGCACCACGAGTCGGGTCGGGCGCCACCTCCCCTCCAGCACCTCGTACTCGCTGGTCCGGACGATGAATCTGCCACCGTATTGGGCAACCCTCTGTACCAATATGAGTGAGACACTCATCCCTAAGGAGTTTAGAGTGGAGGGCGAGAAGGGGTTGGGGGATGAGTTCCGTAAATGGAGTAGCAGCGAGAGCGATTGCCAGCGAGGTCGAGGTAATGGTGAAAGCATCCCGGCGGCGGTTCTCGGCCGAGTACAAGCTCAGGATTCTACGGGAAGCGGAGGCGTGCACCCGGCCGGGGGAGCTCGGGGCCCTGCTGCGCCGGGAGGGGTTGTATTCCTCGAACTTGACGACCTGGCGGACGCAGCGGCAGGCCGGTGAACTCGGGGGGTTGGCTCCGAAGAAGCGCGGGCCCGTGCCCCAGGCCAAGAACCCCCTGGCGACCAAGGTGGCGGCCCTGGAGCGGGAGGTGACCCGGTACAAAGCCCGGGCCGCGCGGGCCGAGAGCCTGGTGGAGCTCCAAAAAAAAGTTGCGGAGTTCCTGGGGGTCGAACTCCAGCGGAACGGCGGGAAGGGCTGATGGCGATCGTCACGGAGCAAAGGGCGACCCTGGGGGTCGCCCCGGTGTGCCGGGCGCTGGCCGTGCCGCGGGCTACCTACTACCGGTGGCAGCAGCCCAAGGAGCAGATCCCGGCGCCGGCGCGCCGGGTGCCCCGGGCCTTGCCACCGGAAGAACGGCAGCAGATCCTGGCCGTGCTGAATGACGACCGGTTTGCGGACCGGCCGCCCGCCGAAGTGTACGCCACGTTGCTGGACGAAGGGAAATACGTCTGCTCGATCCGCACGATGTATCGGGTGCTCCAGGAGAGCGCGCAGGTGAAGGAGCGCCGGCGGCAACTGCAGCATCCCCGGTACCAGGCGCCGGAGCTGTTGGCCACGGGGCCCAACCAGCTCTGGTCCTGGGATATCAGTGTGCCGCAGCAAGCGGCGTAGGAGATGAGGGATGACCCCTCGCAATCGGCTTGCAGGAGCAGATTGCAAACCACCGCAAGCGGCTTGGGTCAAAAGCCCCGGTCGTGAGCATTGCGGAAAAGGTGCCAGAAGGCATCAGGTGAGAGCCAACGAAGGCGAACACCCGTGAACTGCCGTTCAAGTGTCGAAACAGATCAGATGACGCCGAAACCGGGACTTGATGTTACCCCGGGACAAGCATGGCGGGAGCCTGCCGACTGGCCATGCGGCGTCCGGCATAGAGGCAGCGCCAGCGTGGTTCGGGCTCCGACGTCGAACTGCGGGAACCTTCGGCTGCGATGCAAAGGGAAAGGCACAAGTGCACAACACGAGGCCGACAGTACCGAGGCGCAGCCAAGGGGCGGAGCGACCCGTAGTAGCGGGGAAGTCGCCGTAATGGCGATGGAGCGAAGGGGTCGCGTTATCCGGTCGGAGGGGTACGCCAACTGCGCAAGCAGGAGGAGCGCGCTCTGATGACGAAGCCGTTTCCCATTCCCAAGGCGCTCGTTTGGGAGGCATTCAAACGGGTCAAAGCCAATGGAGGTGCAGTCGGAGTCGACGCGGAATCGATCGAGATGTTCGAAAGGAAGCTCAGCGACAACCTGTACAAGCTTTGGAACCGGCTCTGCTCGGGCAGCTACTTCCCGCCGCCCGTCAGGGGCGTGCCCATTCCGAAGAAGGCAGGGGGCGTGCGGATGCTGGGTGTGCCGACGGTGGCAGATCGGGTGGCACAAACGGTGGTCAAGATGGTCCTGGAACCCGTGCTGGAGCCCCTCTTCCATCGCGACTCCTTCGGGTACCGCCCCGGGCGCTCGGCGCTTGACGCGGTGGCGTTGGTGCGGCGGCGGAACTGGGAGTACAACTGGGTGGTGGAGTTTGACATCCAGGGCCTCTTCGACAATATCGACCATGCGCTGCTGCTGAAAGCCGTGCGCAAGCACTGCCTGACTCCGTGGGTCCTTCTGTACATCGACCGATGGCTGAAGGCGCCGATGGAGATGGAAGATGGAACCCTCGTGGCGCGGACGCGTGGCACTCCGCAAGGCGGATGTGTGAGTCCGCTGCTGGCGAACCTCTTCCTCCACTACGTCCTTGATGTGTGGGTGACCCGCACCATGCGGAGCGTGCGCATCTGCCGCTACGCCGACGACGCGGTCATCCACTGCAAGAGCGAGGCACAGGCACAGTTGGTGCTGCGCAAGATCAAGGCGAGGCTTCGCGAGTGCGCACTCGAGATGCACCCGGAGAAGAGCCGGATTGTCTACTGCCGGGACATCAACCGGCCGGAGGCGTATCCGGTCACGCAGTTCACGTTCCTGGGCTACACGTTCCGTCCGCGCAAGGCGCGGGACAAGTATGGCCGCATCTACGTGAACTTCGCTCCGGCCGTGAGCCGTGAGGACCTGACGGCCATGCGGCAGACGGTACGGGGCTCGCACCTTCAACTGAAGTGCGACCAGTCGCTGGAGGACCTCTCGCGCATGTTCAACCCAGTGCTGCGCGGCTGGGCGAACTACTACGGGCGATTCTACGGCTCCGCGCTGCGGCCGCTGTGGCAGAACGTGAATCACTATCTTGCCAGGTGGCTGATGCGGAAGTACAAGCATCTCGCGCGGCGTCGCACCCAGGCGTTTCGCGAAATAGCCCGTCTGGCCTCGGCTACACCGAGCGCGTTCGTGCATTGGGAGTTGGGAGTGATGTCCTGACGGCTGGATGATGGGAGCCGGATGAGCCGAGAGGTTCACGTCCGGTTCTGCGAGGGGCTGGGGCTGAAATGCCCCGGCCTACTCACCCCCAGCTGCTCGGTCCGGTGAAGTGGACCTACTTCTCCCTCTACGTGATCCTGGACGTCTTCTCCCGCTACGTCGTCGGCTGGATGGCGGCCTACCGGGACTCGGCCACCCTGGCCCAGCGCCTGATCGCGCACACCTGTGAACGGCAGGGCATCGCCCAGGGGAAACTCACGATTCATGCGGACCGGGGCCCGGCGATGATCGCCAAGTCGGTGGCCCTCTTGCTGGCGGATCTGGGGGTGACGAAAACGCACGGGCGGCCGCACGTCTCCAACGACAACCCGTATTCGGAGAGCCAGTTCAAGACCTTGAAGTACAGCCCCGAGTTCCCCGACCGGTTCGGCTCCCTGCAGGACGTCCGAAGCTTCCTGCTCGACTTCTTCCAGTGGGACCAACACAATGCACCACCACAGCGGCCTGGGCTGGCTGACCCCGTGGGATGTGCATCACGGCATGGCCAAGACCCGACTCGCGGAGCGGGAGGCGGTCTTGCGGAAGGCCTTCGAGACCACCCCAGAGCGGTTCGTCCGAGGCGTGCCCACCCCGCCGGCCCTGCCGGGGGAGGTGTGGATTAACAAGCCGAGAACCGGGGAGGATTCAAGCGAGAGGTTCGACACTAAATTCTTTCCAGAAGTGTTTCATTCTTGTTGACACGTTCCGAATGCTCGCGGCGGTGGGCTGCTTGTAAGCCTCGAACGCCTTAGCGTCCTTCACGTCCACGTCCACGATGATGTAGGCGGCCATCTCCCCCTCCACACGGCGTCGGGTCGTCTGGATCGTTCCTCACGCAGCCCGCACGCGAATCCTCGGCTCGATCTTGGGCCAGGTGGTTCGTTGCATCACGCGAAGGTCGTAGTCCGACTGCAAGTCAAGCCAGACTTCGGGCGATACACCGAAGTACTTCCCGAGCCGTAGTGCAGTGTCCGCCGTAATCGCCCGCTTGCCGCTGACGATCTCGCTGATACAGTTCGGCGGAACGTCAATATCCCGGGCCAGCCCGTTGATGCTGATGCCCAGGGGCCTCATGAATTCCTCGAGCAGGATCTCCTCTGGTGGAATCGGGTCCAGCAGCTTCTTGGTCACGGCTCGCCCCCCAATGATAGTCGGCGATCTCGACGTCGTACGCGTTGCCTTGTTGCCATCGAAAACAGATCCGCCATTGGTCGTTGATCCGAATGCTGTGCTGGCCCCGCACGGGGAGCGGTTGCGGCGGCTATCCCAGGCGGGCGGTTTGCCGGGCGGCCATCTGGCGCAGGCACGTGCGGACCGCGGTCAGGGCGGACTCGGCCTCGTCCCGCGTCACCTCGACTCTCCGGCCCGACCCCAGGCCGGGGTAGATCAGGTTCCGGAATTCCCGCAGGGCGGGGCCGAGGAGAGGCGTGCCCGCGCTCAGGATCCCCCGGGCCCTGGCGGCCTCCACCAGCGCTGGCAAGGGCTGCGTCTCCGGCCCTGCCGGCGTGTGGCCTTCCTGGGCGAGGACCGCCAGGAGCATGGCCTCGAGGATCCCGCCGCAGAGAATCACGCAGCTCTTCCAGCCTCGCACCTGGTAAACGTCCTGGGCCTCGCGCCAGTCCGTCGCCAACTGCCGCCGCAGGGCAGCGTCTTCGATGAACCAGAACTCCTGTCGGGGCGTGGCAGGGGGGGCAGGAGACATCGGCGGCCGAAAATGCGTGAGGACGTGTTGTCGAATGTAGCCACGGAGATCCGCCCCCAGGGGGATCTCGTCCACGTCTATGGGCACGCCGACGGCCCACTCCTGGTCCCCGAACCCACTGCCTCCGCCCCACCAGTGGCTTAACCGAATGAGCTGCCGCAAGAGATATGAACGGTCTGCGGTCAGGTTGAGCGCGGCTTCGACCTCCTGGCTCCCCACCCATTCCAGGCGAGGATTATCCTCGTATCGCTTGCGGACGTATTCCAGGTAACCGGCCAGGAGCTGCTCCGACTTCTCGCCCTGATCGGTCAGCAGGACGCCAAGGAATGTCAACCGACAGTATTCCTCCTCGTCCTCCTCCATTCCAAAGATGACGTTGGCGCCGAGCTGTCCGAGGCACGCGAGAACCGCGGCCTTGCCGAACTGGTGATGCAGGACGCGGCAGGGGATCCACTCGCCCCGGTCGCGGTAGTGTTCCCAGGTCGCGTTCAGGATGGCGCGCTGGACGTCGGTGAGTCGCCGGCGCAGGCCATCCAGTTCAGTGACACTCGTCTCCATCATTGGACGCATCTCCTGTGCGAGTCTTGAGGCCTCACCCCCGCGCTCTCGGCCGTGAGCCTCGGGTCAGAGACCGGCCCTCATACGTTACCACAATCGACCGCCAACCTCTCTTGTGAGCTCTCGGTTGTTCCCATCATCGGACATGGCGTGAAGGGAGCAGGGGGGCCGGCGTCTCTCGCTTGTGCTTGCCCGGAGGACATTGTTGCTAGTCTAATAGCCATCGCCGCTAAGTTAACTCGCAATCCTTTGAATTCATTTGGCGTTTCAGTCTCGCTTTGCCTCCCGCCCCTGGGGGTCCCCCTCGGGCGGCGGGTCCGCGACGGCACCCCGTCTGCGGGGACGGGGTGGGGCGGGCCTCCCGCCGGGGCGAGGGGCTGTCCCTCTCGCGGAGCCTCGGCCGGCCCAGGGGGCTCGCACGGACTGTCGCACGCGCCGTCCGGCGACCGGACCGGACCCAACGCAAGCGTTGGGTACCCCCCACCGCACGGCGGGTACCCAGCCGCAAGGCTGGGTGTGCTCGGGGAACCCCCGGAGGCGGGGTCGAATTATCTTAGCGGCGATGAGTCTAATAGCATCAATCGAGGCTCTCAGGCAAGTGGTCCGGGCCAGGAGGTGGGCCATGAAAACGTGGCGAATCATCGTGGCGGGCTTGGTCCTCGCTCTGCTCGCGACGGGCGTGGCCGAGGCGTGATACGCGCACGGCCATGGTCGTTCCCGTCTATCCGTATCCCGCGTATCCGGCTGGGTACTACGCCCCCGTGTTCGTCCCGCCGCCCGTGTACGTGCCCCAGTGCACCACCTACACCACGCCCGGTTACTACCGGCAGGTTCCCTGGTACACCGACCCGGGCGGCTTCACGATGTTTCGCCAGGAGTGGGTCCCGCCCACCATCATCCAGGTCTGCCGCTAGGCCCGATAATTCACGAAAGCGATTGCGAATTCTCCGGATGGAATGGCCGCCTCCCAGGCCGGTGATACACGCTGACCCGCCTTCTCGCGGCTCTCCAATGCCCTTCGTTCGGTCTCCGGGCACGGGTCTCGTCCAGGTCACCTCATCAATACCCGTTTGAGCCTTGCGTCATGGGGGCGCTTCTGATAGAGAGTGGCCATCCGTATTGACCGGCCCAGCGCGTCGCGGGCCGGGAAATGCCTCACCTGCCGCCGGGGGGCCGAATCGTCCTCTCCCGGGCCGGCGCCTGCGCAGCCTCCTCGAAGGAGGGGTCGCCATGAAACTCGAGCAGCTTTCGATCTTTCTGGAGAACCGGTCGGGGCGCCTGGCAGAGATCACGGGAGTCCTGGCGCAGGCGGGCATCAACATTCGCGCGTTGTCCCTGGCCGATACCGCCGACTTCGGCATCCTGCGGCTCGTCGTCAACCAGACCGCACGCGCCGTCCAGGTCCTCCGGGAGAGCGGCTTCACCGTGGCCACCAATGAGATGGTCGCCCTCGAGGTGCCGGACCGGCCGGGCGGACTGTGGGCGATCCTCAAGGCCCTGGAGGCCGCCAGGATCAACGTGGAGTACATGTATGCCTTCGTCCACAAGGCGACGGAGAACGCCGTCGTCATCTTTCGCTTCGACGAGCCGGTCAAGGCGGCCGTTGTCCTCCGGGAGGCCGGGGTGCGCGTCCTCACGGGGGAGGAGGTGTACGCGCTATGATGCCCGAGCGCCCATCCGCGGCAATCACGAGAAGGGGGCCGGGAGAGTCGTGCTGAGCTCTGGCCGTGTCGGGTCGAGCGGCCCGGACGGTCGCGGGGGCGGCCGGTGCTGAGGGTCAAGAATATCCACGTCTACTACGGGATGATCCACGCCTTGCGGGCCGTCTCGATCCACGTCAAGGAGAAAGAGATCGTCGCGCTCCTGGGGGGCAACGGCTCGGGGAAGACGACGCTCTTATCCGCCATTTCCGGCGTGGTCCGGCCCGCGGCGGGCGAGATCGCCTTCAACGGGCGGGAGATCACGCGGGAGCGGGTGGATCGGCTCGTGCGCGCCGGGATCATCCACGTTCCAGAAGGCCGACAGATCTTCGGGCCGCTCACGGTTGAGGACAACCTGCTGCTGGGTGCCTACCATCGCTTCTCGCTCGCCGGGAAGGGGGCCATCCGTGCGGAGGTGGACGAGATCTTCCAGCTGTTCCCGGTCCTGGGGGAACGGCGCCGGCAGTTGGGCGGCACGCTGTCCGGCGGCGAGCAGCAGATGCTGGCCATCGGACGGGCGCTCCTGTCGCGCCCCAAGGTCCTGCTCTTGGACGAGCCGTCCATGGGGCTGGCCCCCCGGGTGGTGCGCGAGATCTTCGAGCACATCTCCCGGCTGCGGAAGGAGTTGGGGATGACCATCCTCCTGGTGGAGCAGAACGCGCGGGCGGCGCTGGCGATCGCAGACCGGGGGTACGTTCTGGAAACGGGCCGGGTCGTCCTGCAGGGATCGTCCGAGGAGCTTCTGGCGAACAGGGATGTCCAGCGCGCGTACCTGGGGCGGGGGAGAAACGGTCCGCGGTAAGCGGCGCGGACGGGGGCATGGACACGGGGCGGGATGAAGGAGGGTGACCGATGTACTGGGAGCCGGACAAGGAGTGCATGGACCGCGAGGAGCTGGAGCTGCTCCAGCTCGAGCGGCTGCAGGCGACGCTGAACCGCGTCTACGCCCACGTCCCCTTCTACCGGAAGCGCTTCGACTCCATGGGCCTCTCGCCCGAGGATGTCACCTCGCTGGCGGACCTGTCCCGCCTTCCCTTCACCACCAAGGAGGACCTCCGGGACAATTACCCCTACGGGCTGTTCGCGGTGCCCATGCGCGAGGTGGTGCGGGTGCATGCCTCCTCCGGGACGACGGGCGCGCCCACGGTGGTCGGCTACACGCGGAACGACATCAAGACCTGGAGCAACCTGGTCGCCCGCATTCTCGTCGCGGGCGGCGTCACCAAGGACGACGTCGTCCAGATCGCCTTCGGCTACGGGCTGTTCACCGGGGCCTTCGGGCTGCATTACGGGGCGGAGCGGCTGGGGGCCTCGGTCATCCCCACCTCCAGCGGGAACACCGCCCGCCAGATCAAGGTGATGATGGATTTCAAGACCACGGCGCTGGTCTCCACACCGTCCTACGCCTTGCTCATCGGGGACACGCTGCGGGAGATGGGGATCCCGGTCTCGGCCCTGTCGCTCCGGTACGGGCTGTTCGGGGCGGAGCCCTGGTCGGACGCCATGCGGCAGGAGATCGAGGGGAAGCTGGGGATCGTGGCCACCGACAACTACGGGCTGTCCGAGATCATCGGGCCCGGGGTGTCGGGCGAGTGCCTGGAGCGCCATGGGCTGCACATCAGCGAGGATCACTTCCTGGTGGAGCTCGTCGACGCGGACACGCTGCAGCCGGTCTCCCCCGGGGAGGCGGGAGAGCTGGTGATCACCAGCCTCACCCGAGAAGCCTTCCCCATGATCCGGTACCGGACGCGGGACCTCGCCTGCATGCTGGCGGGCGACTGCGCGTGCGGCCGGACGGGGCGGCGGATGAGCCGGGTCCTGGGCCGAAGCGACGACATGCTGATCATCAAGGGCGTCAACGTGTTCCCGTCCCAGATCGAGAGCATCCTCTTCGAGATCGAGGGCACGGAGCCGCACTACCAGATCGTCATAGATCGGAAGGGCGCCATGGACGAGGCGACCGTCCTGGTCGAGGCGGCCGAGTCGATCTTCTTCGACCAGATGCGACGGCAGCGGGAGATGGTGGAGCGGATCGAGAAGCGCCTGGCCCAGGAACTGGGGATCAGCGTCCAGGTCAAGCTGGTCGAGAAGAAGACGCTGGAGCGCTTCGAGGGAAAGGCCAAGCGCGTCGTCGACAACCGGAAGCTGTGGGCCAGCCCGCACGGTGGCGAGACTGCCTCCGACCGTTCATCCCCCGCTTAGTACCAGATTGCGGAGGTCCGCGGGCGACTGCCCCCGGGGCTACCTCTTGGGGCGCCGGGCCTCGTCGCCACCCAATCTTCGATTGGGTACCCGGGGGCGGCCTGAAGTGCCGGACCGGGGCACCCGGCGCGAAGCGCTGGGTCGGCCCCGCGGGCCCGTCGCCTCAAGGTACCCCCGGGGTCATCGCCACATGACGGGAACTTTCGCAAGGAAACGCGAGGAGGAGCGGAGGATGGCGAAGGGAATCGGCCGGCAAGACATGACGACCCTGGAAGAAGTGGTCTTGGGGCAGGCCTTGGAGCTGGAGGCGCTGATGAACGTGCTGGAGAAGAAGGGCGTCCTCAGCAAGGCGGAGGTCCTGGAAGAGATGAAGCGCCTGCGGCAGAGCGCGCCCAAGGCGAAGTAGCCCCCATCATTCCCCTTGTCGGGGAGCCGCGGCCTATCGAATGACGTCCACGGTCGTCCCGCTCGGCGCGCGCCGCCTGCCCGTGGCCAGATCTGCCATCACGCGAGCCACCGTCTCGGGACGAATGAGGCCCGCGCGCTCCCGGGGAGAAACTCCCGTCCTTGTGGCCATGGGGGTATCCGTGAGGCCGGGGCACACGGCCCAGACGCGGATCCCAGTACCGGAAAGCTCCGAGGCCAGCGCCTCGGTAAACCCCACCACGCCGAACTTGGTGGCGCAGTAGGTCGTGTAGTCGGCCAGGCCGTACTTGCCGAGCTGCGAGGCCACGTTGATGATGGTGCCTGACCGCTGGCGCAGCATGTGCGGGAGAACGGCCCGGGTCATGAGGAGCGGCCCGCGGAGATTCACCGCCAGCATGTCCTCAAGGTCGGTGACCGGCAGGCGATGGAGCGGCCCGACCGAGAGGACACCCGCGTTGTTCACCAGGCAGTTCAGCCGCCCGAATCGCCGAATCGCCGCGGCCACGCAGCGCCGCACTGAAGCATGGCTGGCGACATCGGTGCGGAGGAAGCAGGCCTTGGCGCCCTCTCCCGCGAGGGCCTGCTGCGCGCGCTTGCCCGATGCGGCCATGCGCTCCGCCAGAATGACCGTGTAGCCTTCGACCGCAAACGCCGCGGCCGTGGCCCACCCGATGCCCCGTCCCGCCCCGGTGATCAGGGCGACGGGTGCGATGCCGCCTTTTTCATTCCGCATTCCCAATTCGGGTACCCTCTGGGTGTTCCGCATTTGTAGGGGTTCAGTGCATGATCGTGCCGCCGCTCACGTTGATGGCCTGGCCGGTGATATGCTCCGCCCCGTCCGAGGCGAGGAAGGCGACAAGTTCGGCAACGTCATTCGCCGTGGTGAAGCGACCGAGAGGAATCTTCGCCGCCAGTTGCCGGACCCGTTCCGCGCGCAGGGACGGGTCGTAGCTCCCGTCCTCGCGCCGGCCGAGGTAATCCAATCGTTCGGTGTCCACCCCTCCCGGGCAGACGGCGTTCACGGTGATCCCGGCCGGCGCCAATTCCATGGCGAGTGCCTGCGTGAAACCGATGACGCCGAACTTCGAGGTGCAGTAGGCAGCCAGGTTGGCGGCCCCGATCTTGCCCATATCCGAGGCGATGTTGATGATGCGCCCTCGGGTCTTCCGGCGAAGCATCAGCGTTGCCGCCGCCTTGGCGCAAAGAAAGCTCCCTTTCAGGTTCACGTCCAGGACGGCGTCCCAGGCCTCTTCGGAGAGTTCCACGACGGGGAAGCGATCGGCGCCGGGTGGGGCGGCGGCGTTGTTCACCAGGATGTCGATTCGTCCGAACCGCTCGAGGGCTTGCCCGATGACCCCGTTGATCTGGCGGGCGGATCGGATGTCGAGCAACGCCGTCATGGCCTGCCGGCCGGCCGCTCGGACCTCGACCGCGACGGCTTCCAGGCCGGCCCACGCGCCTGCCGGCTTGCTGGCGACCACCCGGGTTCCGCCGGGCGCGATGTCCGTGAGCACGAGGTCGGCCCCATCGGTGGCCAGTCGCCGTGCGATCGCGCGTCCGAGGCCGTACTCGCCGCCGCTGCCCGTCACCATGGCCACCTTCCCGCCGAGCCGCATCATGTCTCCTCCTGGATGCCCCTCATCTCCGGCTGTCCCCGCCCCGGGCAGGGACGGGATCTTCGCGATCAGGGGACAGATATCCGCGGCCTCAGGCCGAAGGCCCGGGCCAGCTCGAGAGTTTCGTGGATCGCGTCGGCCGCCGTGGCGCCGCTCTTGATCGGCGATTGGTCAAGCACGCTCAGGCGGGACATCGCAGCAACCTCCAGGTCCCGTTGCCTTGCAGCTCGATCGCAACAACTTCCGAGCGATCCCTAAGGATCTCTCGACCTGCTAAGAGTACGCGACTTGTTACGAGAGTGCAATCCATTGGCGGCAGATGGTGGCGGAGATGGAAGATTTGTTATAATCTGCAGCCAGCCTGACAGCGTTACTTCCATCCAAGGAGACCCCCATGGTGAGCGCTGCCGGATCACGACCGAAGCTCCGACGCATCAAGGGAAAGCACTGGCTGGGCGGCGTGTGCGCGGGCATCGGGTACTGGCTCGGTTTCCCCACGTGGCTTGTGCGGCTCCTTTGGACCCTCCTGCTTCTCGCCTATGGCCTGGGCGGCATTCTGTACATCCTCCTCTGGATCTTCATGCCGATCTGGGACCGTGTCCCCGACGATTACGAGGAGCGGGCGGGCGGATAGGACGCCCCGTCCAAATGCGGAACACCCAGAGGGTACCCGAATGGGGGATGCGGAATGCGGAATGATGCAGCACGACTTGTCGAGGGGGAAGAGGCGCGGTGCCCACGAGGACGGAAGGCGGTGACATGAGAGGGGACGAACGCGTGCTCGGTTCTGCCATCGAGGCGATCGGCGATACGCCGCTCGTCAGGCTGGCCCGGCTCACCCGGCACCTGGGCGGCACCATCCTGGCCAAGTTGGAGCATCTCAACCCGGGATTCTCCAAGAAGGACCGGATCGCCCGCCAGATCGTCGAGGACGCGGAGGCACAGGGGCTGCTCCGACCGGGGCAGATTGTGGTGGAGCTGACCAGCGGGAACACCGGCACGGGTCTCGCCATCGTGTGCGGCATCAAGGGCTATCCCTTCGTCGCCGTCATGTCGAAGGGGAATTCCCCGGAGCGGGCGCGCATGATGAGGGCCCTGGGGGCCGAGGTCGTCCTGGTGGATCAGATGCCCGGCTCCAAGCCCGGGCAGGTCTCGGGCGAAGATCTGAAGCGGGTCGAGGAGGAGGCGCAGCGGATCGTGGCGGAGCGGAGGGCCTTCCGCGCGGACCAGTTCCGGCTGGCCGGGAATTTCCGGGCGCATTACCTGCACACCGGGCCGGAGATTCTGAGGCAAACCGGCGGCGCCATGGATGCCTTCTGCGATTTCGTCGGAACCGGCGGGACGTTTGCGGGCTGTGCGGCCGCGTTCAAGGAGCACGATCCCTCCATCCTCTGCTTCATTGTCGAGCCCGAAGGCGCGGCCGTTCTGGCGGGGAAGGCTGTAACCAACCCGGGCCACCGGATTCAGGGCGGCGGTTATTCCATGGCCGAGCTGCCGTTGCTCCGGACCGAGCACATCGACGGCTACATCCAGGTATCGGACGAAGAGGCCATCCGTTGCGCGAGGCGGCTGGCGAGCGAGGAGGGGATCTTCGCCGGGTTCTCCTCGGGGGCGAACGTCGCCGCCGCCCTGGAATTGCTGCAGGGACCCTGCAAGGGCACAACGATCGTCGTGACCATCTGCGACTCGGGGTTGAAGTACCTGAGCACGGACCTGTGGCCCTGAATGAATGCGGAGTGCGGAATTCGGAATGCGGAATGAGGGTGATTGGTGCCCGGCGGGAATCGAGGCTAGAACGTAGCGGACAAGGGAGGAGCTACATGAAGGGTGCCACGGCGGTTGCGGAGATCCTGAAGCGTGAAGGCGTAGAGTTCCTCATCGGCTATCCGGTCAATCCCATCATCGAGGCGGCCGCCCAGGCCGGCATCCGGACGATCATCGTCCGCCAGGAGCGGACCGGGCTGCACATGGCGGATGCCGTCAGCCGGGTGTCCTCCGGCCGGCGGATCGGCGTCTTCGCCATGCAGCATGGCCCCGGGTCCGAGAACGCCTTCGGCGGGGTGGCCCAGGCCTACGGGGAATCGGTGCCCATCGTCGTCCTGCCGGCCGGGTATCCGCGGCGGCTCACCAACATCCCGCCCTACTTCAATGCCTTCCTCAACTACCGGCACATCACCAAGTGGTGCGAGCAGGTGACCTGCGCCGACGCCATCCCGGATGCCCTGCGGCGGGCCTTCACGCAGGTGCGGAACGGGCGCCCGCGCCCCGCCGTGGTGGAGATCCCGACCGACGTCTTCCCCGAGGAAGTCCCTGAGCCGCTGGCCTACCGCCCGACGTTTGCGACCCGCACGGGGCCTGACCCGCAGGCGGTCACGGAGGTGGCCCGGGTCCTCGTGGAGGCAAAGCGGCCGGTCGTGTACGCCGGGCAGGGGGTGCACTATGCGCGCGCCTGGCAGTCGCTCCACGCCCTCGCCGAACTCCTGGAGGCGCCGGTCGCGACGAGCCTGGGGGGCAAGAGCGCCTTTCCCGAGGACCACCCGCTGTCGCTCGGCTCTGGAGGCCGCTCCGTTCCCAAGACCGTCCACCACTTCCTGCAGAACGCAGATGTCATCTTCGGCATCGGGTGCAGCTTTGCCACCAGCAACTTCGCCGTGGCCATGCCGAAGAACAAGGTGATCGTCCACGCCACGCTCGATCCCGCCGACCTCAACAAGACTGTCCCCGCCGATTACACCCTCATCGGGGATGCCGAGCTCACGCTCGAGGCGCTCGTGGCCGAGGTCAAGAACCGGCTGGGCGGAGGCCCGCGGGGGCGGCAGGAGGAGGTCGTCCGGGAGATCAAGAGCGTGAAGGCGGAGTGGATGGCCCAGTGGCTGCCGAAGCTCACCTCGGACGCGGTGCCGTTGTCCCCGTACCGCGTCCTCTGGGACCTGATGCACACGGTGGACCGGGCCAACACCATCATCACCCATGATGCCGGGAGCCCGCGCGACCAGCTCTCCCCCTTCTGGGAATGCGTGGCCCCGTTGACGTATCTCGGCTGGGGCAAGACCACGCAGCTCGGGTACGGGCTGGGGCTGATGATGGGGGCCAAGCTCGCCGCGCCCGAGAAGCTCTGCGTGAACGTCTGGGGCGATGCGGCCATCGGCATGACCGGGATGGATTTCGAGACCGCCGTGCGCGAGCGCATCCCCATCCTGTCCGTCCTGCTGAACAACTTCTCCATGGCGATGGAGCTGCCGGTGATGAAGGTCGCGACGGAGAAGTATCGCAGCACGGACATCTCGGGCAACTACGCCGACATGGCCCGGGCGTTCGGCGGATACGGCGAGCGGGTGACCCAGCCGGGCCAGATCATCCCGGCCATCCAGCGGGGGATCCGGAAGACGCAGGAGGGCGTCCCGGCCCTGCTGGAGTTCCTCACCGCCAAGGAGATCGAGTTCTCCTTGTTCAAGTAGACCGAACCTCCGGCGCGTCCGAAGCGCGCCGGCGTCCATCGGTTCTATACTTGGGCCGGGGTCAACAATCCTTACCGACCTACTCCAAAGGAGGGCGCAATGAACCTGTCGATGGGAAACAAGAACGTGGTCGTGGGGCTGGTGGTGATGATGGTGTATCTGTCCATGACGTTTTTCATCGAGCGGACCGCGGCGCTGCTCGCTTTTCACGACAAGGCGGCCGCCGTGGTGGTGGACACCAAGGGCTCGCCGGACCTGCTGACCCACCAGATCGTTGATGTGAAACGGGGTCCTGCCTACCGGACAGGCGGGATTTACTTCACGAACTACTATCCTGCCTCCTACGTCCGGGTGCCGAATTCCTCCCGGGATGCCGGCTACAACATGCGGCTGTATGCGTGGATCTTCGCGCTGTTCAACGTCGCGATCGGCGTCATCGTGGGCATCCAGACGCAGGCCAGCCGGCCGCTCCGCGCGTGGGCCTCGTGGCTGGCATTCATTGGCGTGGTGCTCTATCCCATCCGAGACGCGGTCTATTTCTGGGGACGCTGGTTAACGCCCAATTTCTCTCCCGGCGTGCCTGGACCGGTGCTTTACCCAATCATGTGGATAGGCGGCACGGCCATGTTCCTTGCGCTCTTCTTCTCGCTTGTAGTGTTTGTTCAGGGAGCGCGGCAGGTCGCTGCCAAGTAACCGGCGCGGCTCGCGAAAACCGGACCAGCCCGCTTCGCGCGGGGTGCGTGGCCGTGGTCCGCGGCCTCCCAATAGAGGTGTTCCCATCTCCGCCGGTTCGATGACTATCCACATCCGTCTGTGGGTCCTTCGCGTGACTGAGGCCGCCTCGTGATATTCGGAATGCGGTTCGGCAGGCTCCGCCTGATTGCCCTCGCTGTCGTGTTGCTCGCGCAGGTATATCTCTTTGTCCGCATTCGGCGAGCGATTCGGTCCTCACGCCGATCCGACCATTTCAAGTCCTGGGCCATCCACCTGGTGGGTGCCGCCATGGTCCTGCTCTTCGTCCTGAACGGATACACCCTGTTCAGGCAGATCCCCTGGGTGGACCCGCCGATGGCGGCACGGTTCGGCCTGTTCTATCCCGTCGCCGTGTGGAACTTCGGCTCGCTGTTCTCTGCCCTGGTCCTCTTCCTCACACGGGTCATCGGCAGGCTGGGGCGGGCGGTCGTCCGCCTGTCTCGTGGTCCCGTCACCCGGACCGCCTCCGATCCCGTGAATCTCGGCAGGCGTCGCTTCCTGCAGGCCGGGGTGGGTGGCCTCGCGGCAGCCCCCATGGTGCTCTCCGGCTACGGGGCCGCGTATGCCGCCAAGTCCTATGATGTCCAGGAACTCAGCTTGCCCTTTGGGCGATCTCTGCGGGTCGTGCAGCTGACCGACATCCATGCCGGCATCTACATGACGCGAGAGGAAATTCGGCGCTACGCCGACCAGGTCATCGCACTTCAACCGGATCTCTTCGTCCTGACCGGGGATTTCATCTCGAACTCGATGTCCTATCTCCCCGGCTGCGTGGAGGAGATGGCCCGGGTCCGGACGCGGTATGGCACCTTCGCCACGCTGGGGAATCACGAACACTTGTGGGGGAGGCCGAACGAGATCCAGGCGATCCTCGGGCAGTCCCGGATCTCACTCTTGACCAATGCGCATCAGGTGATCCAGACCGAGCAGGGCCCCCTCGCCGTCGCCGGGATCGACGATCTTGTCGCCGGGCAGCCCGACCTGGAGGCCGCCCTGCGGGGCCTTGATCCCGCCATCCCGGCGCTCCTTTTGTCGCACCACCCGGAGATCTTCCCCCAGGCCGCTGCGTATGGAATTCCGCTGACCCTGTCGGGCCACTATCATGGGGGCCAGATCAAACTGAGCCTTCCGGGAGGGGGTATCAGCATGGCCAACCTTTGGACGCCGTTTCCTGAGGGGCTGTACCGCATCAATGCTTCCCACCTGTATGTCAGTCGCGGGATCGGCACCACCTTTACCCCGGTCCGGCTGAACGCCCCGCCAGAGGTCACGGTGTTCCATCTGACCTAGACAGAGGGAAGACGGGCAGGGCCTTTGCGGAGCGCCGGTGAATGGGAGGGCCGGGAAACTCGGCCCCCTAAAAAGGGGACGGGCATGCAATTATGAGTTTCTATCGCCCCGGGTGTCCGGCACCTTTTTCTTGATGCACTGCCGACTAGGCTGGCGCGGCGCAGGCTGATCACGCGGGACGAGGGACTGGAGGGTGATCGTACCGGACCCCGGCAGTGGCCCCGCGCCGGACCATCGGCCCAAGGAGGGCGGTATGGATCTGGTTTCCCCTCTGAAGGGCATCGCCGCGAAATTAACTTGGAATCCATTGGATTCATTGATGACCATTCCCTCGGGGGCACCCCTCGGGACGCCGGCCCGCGACGAAAGCCGGGGGTCCCGGCACCGGGTCGCGCCCCCGGGGAGCGCTCCCGCCGTGCAGCGGGGCCGCCGCGGTCTGCGGAATCCCGAGAGGCCAGGGGACCAGCTCCCTGGGCCCAGCGGGTCCACGCCGACGACCCATTGCAGGGAGACAGCGCAATGGGTCCCCCCCGGCCCCCCCTCGCGCAGCCCGGCGCCTCTCGGGGCACCCCCGGGGGCATGGGCCCTGCGGAGTCGACCTAGCGGCGATGCCTCTGAAGGGAATGTAGGGTGCTTATGATACTTGTTTGCTGGAGGGTTCGCCGTCGATCAAGAGATCGCGGAGCCGGGGAGGCGCCGCGAGTCATTCTGGTCTTGGTGGTCTTGTCTCGCCGATGGCGGGATTGGCGGTTGATAACTTCGGATTGGGCTCTACACACTATGCTCGCTGCGTCCGGCGGGTATTCTCACCTCGACCGAGTGTTCCTGACGGTCGTCAACAAGGGGAATCGCCTTGTCGGGTCGCTCGACGCCGTCAACTGTCACACTCGTCTCACCATTCCCGGCGCGCGCATGCAGGACGGCGATGTGGTAGATAGTTTCCCGATACCGGTAGTGCACGGTGAACCCCTCCCAGTCCACCGGGAGGCACGGAGCAAATCGCAGCGTGTCCACTTCCAGCCTCAGTCCCAGGAGCGATTCCACGATCAGCCGGTACATCCAGCCGGCCGAGCCCGTGTACCACGTCCATCCGCCGCGGCCGGTGTGCGGCGAGAGCGCATAGACATCGGCCGCGACGACGTACGGCTCTACCTTGTAGGTCGCAATCGCCTCCGGAGACCTCGCGTGGTTCACGGGGTTGATTATTCCCAATAGTTCCCACGCGCGCCGGCTGTCGCCCAATGCAGCGAACGCCATCGCCGCCCATATCGCCCCATGAGTGTACTGCCCGCCATTCTCTCTCACGCCCGGGACGTATCCCTTGATATAGCCGGGATTCAGATTCGATGTGTCGAACGGCGGATCCAGGAGTTGGATCAGCGCATGGTCCCGGCGAACGAGGCGCGTATCCACCGCGTCCATTGCCATGCGCGAGCGCTCGGGATCGCCCGCTCCGGATAGAACAGACCAGCTTTGCGCAATCGAATCAATCTGGCATTCGGGGTTGCTCGCCGACCCAAGCGGCGAGCCGTCGTCAAAGTAGGCGCGGCGGTACCACCCGCCATCCCAACCATGTTGCTCGATATTCCGGCGCACGTGAGCCGCCTCCGTCTGGCACCGTTCGGCGAAGGGGACGTCCCCGTGCTGGCGGGCAATCTCGGTGAACCGCACGAGCACGTCATACAGGAAGAAACCCAACCAGACACTTTCGCCCTGGCCGCGTTCGCCCACCATGTTCATGCCATCGTTCCAGTCACCGGAGCCGATGAGCGGCAGGCCGTGCTCACCAAATGTGAGACCCTTCAGGATGGCTCGCACACAGTGTTCGTACAAACTGGCCGCTTCTTCGGACCGGCTGGGTAGATCGTAATACGAGTCCTCGTCCGGGTTTACCGGGCGGCCTTCGACGAAGTGGACGGGTTCATCCAACACCCCGATGTCCCCGGTGCCCAGGACATAGCGGCACGTCGCCAAGGGCAGCCAGAGGTAATCATCCGAACAGTGTGTACGCACACCCCGGCCCGAGGGGGGATGCCACCAATGCTGGGCATCCCCCTCCTGGAACTGACGGGCCGCGCAGCGGAGTAGGTGCTCGCGCACGAGGTGTGGCTCGGCGTGGATGAGCGCCATCACGTCCTGCAACTGGTCGCGGAAGCCGAAGGCGCCCCCCGGCTGGTAGTATCCGCTCCGCGCCCAAAGACGGCACGCGAGAGTCTGGTACACAAGCCAGCCGTTGGTCAGCACGTCGAGGGACTGGTCCGGTGTTTCCACCTGCACGGCGCCGAGCGTGTGCTTCCAGTACTGCCACACCGCTTCGAGTGCGCCGCGCGCCGCAGCAGATCCCCGGAAGCGACGCGCCAGGTTGCTGGCGTCATCGGCGTCTCGCCCTACGCCGAGCCTGAAGATGAACTCACGCTCTTGCCCGTCGGCTAGCTCGAATGCAACTTGGATCGCGGCGCAGGGATCCAAAGCGGCCCCCACTTTGCCAGAAAGCCGCGACCGAGTCATAGCAGCCGGACTCCGAAGCGTGCCGTTCCGCCCAAGGAACTCAGTCCGGTCGCCGCTTACGGTCCGAGTCGCACCGTCCACGTCGAAGAAGGCAACCCGGTCGGCGAACTCCGTGTTGTATGGGTTCCGCGCGAAGAGCGCTCCGCTGTTGGGGTCAACTTCGGTGACCACGTGCATTGTCGATTTCGGCCGCAGATCTCCCAGCACCCATTCCACGTATCCCGTGGCAGAGAGCCGGCGGGATCGGCCACACTCGTTTCGCACTTTCAACACCGTAAACTTGATCGGCGCGTCCAGGGCCACGTACACCCACAGCTCTGAGCGGATGCCGCGCTCCGTGTGCTCGAAGACGCTATAGCCGAAGCCGTGCCGGCTGACGTAAGGCATCGCTCCGCGGCTGGGCAGCGGCGTGGGGGACCAGAAGTGGCCCCTCTCTTCGTCACGGATGTAAAAGGCTTCTCCGCTGGAATCGCTCACGGGGTCGTTGTACCAGGGAGTGAGGCGGAACTCGTGGGCATTCTCGCTCCAGGTGTAGGCAAAGCCGCTCTCTGAGATGACGGTTCCGAAGTGCGGGTTCGACAGCACATTCACCCATGGCGACGGTGTCACGTGCCCGTGCGCGGTCGTAATGACGTACTCGCGCCCATCCGGGGTGAATCCGCCGAGCCCATTGAAGAAGATCAGATCGTGGCGAGGCAACGCGGCGGTCGCCGGGGGTTCGGCGCGGCGGATTCGGGTCGGCGTGAGGTGCGGGACTGTTACTTGCACGAGGCCGCGACGGTTGATCTGCTCCGCCAGCGCTCCCCGACTGTCGGTGATGATGGCGCGAGCGACCGTTTGAAGAAGAATACGGTCCTCGTTCGATATCTGGTCCCCAGATCTTATAAAGATGCCGCCGGGTCGATCTGTCACGTTGGCCTCTATGCCTGCCGCGATCAGCCCCATGATCTGTTCCTGGAGGAGTTGTCGGTACCCGGCGTGATCTTCGTTCCAGATCACCAGGTCCACCGCCAGCCCCTTGAGGCGCCAGTACGCGTGGGCCTGGACGAGTTGGCGTACCAGATCGATATTGGCTGGGTCTGCAATCTGCAGCAGCACGATCGGCAAGTCGCCGGAAATGGAGTAGCCCCACAGACCGGATTGCCCGCGGCGGTTCTGGGTGAGCACGCTCGGGTCGGCGCGCAGCGAGGAATTGGCGTAGATGACCGAGCTGGCAAGGTGTCCATAGAGTTGCGCGTCGGCCTCTGTGGCATTGATCTGCCGCAGGACCACCTGGCTATGTGTCCACGCCAGTTCGAAGACGCGATCCGCGAGACGCCGATCCTGGTATTTCTCGACAAGGCCCAGGCACACGTCGCGAGTGTCCCCGATGCCGGAGACAATATTGATCGTCGCCGATTCTTCCGGATCCAGCGTGATCCGATACCGGATTGCGACAATCGGATCCAGCACGGAGCCCTGGCTGCCCGAGAGCGCTGCGGAACCGTTCATGGCTTGCGGATCGGCGACGGTGCTTCCGCGGCCGATAAACCGCAGGCGGTCAGTCTCATAGGAAATTTCTCCGATGTCCGCCCCGTGCACGGCCATGAGGTGAAACATCCAGGGCGCGTGCTCGTCGAGGGAGCGGGGCCGGCGAGTGCAGAGAATCGCCCGCTGCTGGCGGATGATCTCGGTCTGAACAAAGAGATTACTGAACGCCGGATGCAGCTCGTCCGCGGCAGGCGATGCGAGAACGACCTCCGCGTAACTCGTGACGTCGATCGCCCTGCGCGTCCGAGAGCGGTTGGCGATGGTGATTCGGCGCAGCTCGATGTCATCCTCCGGCGAAACGGCGATCTCCGTATGCATGTCGAAGTCGTGGTCGCGGCAGCGGAACTCCGCTCGCGCGTCCGAGAAAATCCCTTCGTAATGCTCCGATTGCTTGAGCGTCGGCTGATATGCGGTTGACCAAAACTCCCCGCTGGTCACGTCGCGGATGTAACAGAATGTGCCCCAGTTGTCGCAGGTACTGTCTTCGCGCCAGCGTGTGACTGCGATGTTTTTCCAGCGGCTGTACCCGCCGCCCGCGTTCGTGATCATCACGTGGTATCTGCCGTTCGACAACAACTGCACTTCCGGTATCGGCGTGTTCGGGCTGTTGAAAACGCGCACCGGCGTCTCCAGGCCACTGGGAGTCGTACGTAAGTCGGAGGGCTCGGCGGCGTGCGAATAGAACGCCGTGGCCTTTGGAATCCGCTCCTGGAGCAGCAGCGTGGTCGCCTGGACCAACGGATCCGACTCAAATCGCTTCTGCATGGGACGGTCCAGGAGCAGATAGGCCAGAGACAGGAAGCTCATGCCCTCGTGATGTGCCATGAAGGACCGAACCACGGCGTTCGATTGCCCGCGTGGGAGACGCGACGGGGTGTAGTCGATGGCTTCATAGAAGCCGTATTCTCCTTCCAGCCCTTCAGCGGCGAGTCGCTGCAGATTCAGGCACGCCTCCTCGGGCGCCACCATCAGCGCGAGCGTCGAGGCATACGGTGCAATGACCAAATCCTCGGCTAGTCCGCGTTTGAGACCCAGGCCGGGCACGCCAAACGCTCGGTACTGGTAGTTGAGATGAACGTCGATCGTGTTGTAGCCGGATTCCGAACTACCCCACGGCACTCCGCGCTTCTTTCCATACTCGATCTGCCTCTCCACAGCCGCCTTGTAGGTCTCGTCGAGGAGCGTGTTTTCGTAGGTCGGCATCACCAGGAGCGGCATGAGGTACTCGAACATCGAACCGCCCCACGAAAGGAGAATTGGCTCTCCACCGGCGTTAGTGAGCAGGCGTCCCAGGGCAAACCAACCCTCCTGCGGCAGTTGTCCCTGCGCAATCGCCACGAAACTGCACAATCTCGCTTCCGAAGCCAGCAGATCGTAGTAACTCGAGTCCCGCCGGCGCTCACCAACGTTGTAGCCGATCGCCAGCAGATGACGCGCCTTGTCGTACAGGAAGTCATACTCCATACCGGCGAGTCCGCTGGATTGCAGTGCAAGCCGTTCGATGGCCGCAATCCTTGCCCTGGCGCGGTGGCTTGCCTCCGTGATGAGCCGTCGAAGCTCACCAAACCACTCGCTCTCCTCGGGCGTCGCATCCGAGCCGAGCCGATGCTCGATTGCCGGGAGCAGCTCCTCCTCAAGTCCTGCCAGTTCGCGCAGCGTTGGGATCTCATCGATGCCGCGCAATTCGCCGAGCCGATTCTGAGGGGCCGGCAGCAAGATCCACGGGGCGAGAAACGTCAGTTCATCGAGGGCAGCCTGGCATTGCCGAGCGAGGGCACGGGCCCACCACGTCGCTTGGCTCTCGGGGTCAGCATCGAAGCCGCCGACCACCTCCGCGGCGGAGGTCGCCAGACCGTCCAGGCACAGCCGCGCCGCCGCGAGCGTCGTTGGCCGGGAATCGGATGCGGACGCCAGATCCTTCTGCAGTTCCGCGAGCGGGGCCGGAGCGGCGCCTCCCGCAGCGTCCACGAGAATCCTCAGTGTATCGCTGAGCCCGTCAAACAATCGCGACCCCAGGATCTTGTGATCGGGAAGCGCGAGCAGACCCGGCCGCAATGTCAACAGATGGCCCGCGAGGTTCCCGCTGTCCACCGTCGAAATGTAGAGCGGTGGCAGCGGTTTCAGAGACTGCGTGTCGTACCAGTTGTAGAAGTGGCCTCGATGCCGTTCCAAGGTGTCCATCGTGCGGAGGGCATTCGCCGTGCGCTCGATAAGTTGTCCGGCCGGAATGTAGCCGAAGTCGTACGCGGACAAATTGGCGAGGAGGGCAAGTCCCATGTTGGTCGGCGACGTGCGATGCCCGACCGCAGCAAGGGGATGCTCCTGATAGCTATCAGGTGGCAACCAATGATCTTCCGGGCCGACGAATGTCTCGAAGAATGCCCAGGTCTTCCGGGAAAGCTTCCGGAGAAAGATGGTCTGGTCAGCGGTCAGCCTTGCTCCGCGGCGAGGGAGCGGCCGGCTGATCCACCAGGCGATAGCGGGGGAGGCAAACCAGAGGCCCAGTATGGGCCCAGCCACTGCGAGCGCGACCGGCCTCGAAAGTGTCAGAGAGATCACCGCGGCAGTGGCGAGAACGGGGGCGATCCACATCGTCCGACAGGAGGCAGAGAGGTCTGCGCGGTTCGTGCGATCCGAGTCGCTCGACGGACTCCACTCCAGTAGTCGTGTGTGTGTGACCAGCATCCGCCCGGCCGTGCGCACAATCGCATCCAGACTGAAGAACGCCTCGAAGGGGAGGCATACGATCGTAAATACCGCCTGAGCGAAGTGCCGGCCAGCCGAGCGTACTGCGGCGGCGAGGTGCTGACGCAGCAGCACGTCGCCCGGCTTCTGAAACAGATCCAGAATGGAGACACTCAAAGAAGGAATCAGGATGATTCCGATCACCGACAAGGTCCAAAACCAGGCGGGTGACAAGACCGTCCAGCCCAGGAGCAACAGGAGTGTCAACGCCGAAGGCGCGAGACTCCGACGAAGATTGTCGAAGATCTTCCATCGGGACAGTCCCGAGAGCGGATTCCTCTGATGGCTCGCGCCGGGGCCGGGAACGCGCGGCAGCAACCACCACGCAATCTGCCAATCCCCGCGAATCCAGCGGTACCGACGGCTCACGTCCGCGCTGTAGCGAAATGGATATTCCTCGTACAACTGCACATCGGTCAACAGCCCCGCCCGCGCGTAGCACCCTTCCAGAAGGTCGTGGCTGAGGATCCGGTTCTCGGGAAATCGCCCATTGAGCGCCCGCTCGAACGCATCGACGTCATAGATCCCCTTGCCAATGAACGAGCCTTCATGGAAGAGGTCCTGGTATACATCGGAAACGGCGCGCGTGTACGGGTCGATGCCTGGCTCACTCCCGCACAGTCGCGCGTACCGCGACCGGTTCGTGCCTGCCAGGCTCACGGCCACGCGTGGCTGAAGGATGCCGTACCCCTCACAGACACGTTGCTTATCTTCGTCGTACCGCGCACGATTCAGCGGGTGCGCCATGGCTCCCACGAACTGCCACGCCGAATCGCGCGGGAGTTGCGTATCCGTGTCAAGGGTGATCACGTACTTCACGTTCGATAAAGCTGCCGTCTCACCAACCACGAGTGCAAAGCGATCCCTTGAGCCGCCGCGCAGCAGCGCATTCAATTCCGCAAGCTTCCCTCGCTTCCGCTCGTACCCCATCCACATCCGCTCCCGAGGATTCCATCGGCGCGGGCGGTGAAAGAGAAAGAACATGTCGCCTTTTGCGCTCCTGTACTTTTCATTCAGGACTTCGATACGCTTCTGGGCCAGCCGCAAGAGCGGCGCGTCCTCCGGAATCGTTTCCTCCCCGGCGTCGCGGAAATCAGTCAGCAGACCGAAGTGCAGGTTCTCGTCCCGATTTGCCAGGAACCGAACTTCAAGCGCCTCGACCAGATCCTCGATGTTGTGAGGGCTTATCAGCATAGTCGGGATCACCACCAGAGCGCGCGATTCCGGCGGAATTCCTTTGGAGAAGTCCATTCGCGGCAGCAAGTGCGGTGTCGCCTGTAACGTCGCCAGCCAGTTCACCAGCGCCACCGCCAACTGACTTGCGCACACGAGCGAGAGGATCCCGATCAGCGCGAGTAGCCAACCATGCACCCCACTGGCATGTGCCTTCGCCAAGAAGCTTCCGGCGACGATCGCCGTCATCAGCGTGATCGTGCCGAGATAGAGGAGCAAAGGACACTGTTCGCTCACTCTCTGAAGAACCACAGCGGGAGAGAGACGCACCTCCGCCGTTCGTTCGAGCTGCGGCAATCCCTTGTCGATGAGGTAGAACCCAACATGTGCCGCTCGATCGTCGCCGCCTTTCCTGGCGGCGCCCTCGTGTGTCAATTGGACCGCTGTGCGCGCCACCTCACCCTCGGATAGCCGGCTGCCGTTCGCGATTTTCTCCACCACGTGACGGTAGCGATCGCGGGTGGCAAAATCCATCTTGCCGTAGACGCCGCCAGGATCCTCACGCAGGGTCTGCTCGACAACGCTCATCGTCTCGACGAACTCGCGCCAGTCCATCGCCCCCAGAAATCGGAGGCTGCCGATGCTGTTGCTGATGGAGACCTGTTCGGCGGCCAGTTGTTGGTTCTCCGACCGTACCAACTGCTCGATCGTCAGACCAGACTCGGAAAGTCGCTGCTCGATCCAGGTGAGCGGCAATGCCAAAGCGGGGCCCTGTCCCTGCAGCCGGCGCGCAAATTCGGCAACAAACGTACTCACCATCGGCGGGCTCGACCGTGCCATGTCCGCGATCACGAGAATCAGGCTCTTCGGGTCTTTCTCCGCTATCTCCGTCATCTGGTCCGCCCAATAGTCGGCGCGGTTTCGATCGGTCCTGTCGGCGGCGATCCGGGCTCCAACGCGCCGGAGATTCTCGATCAGTGCCAGGCGCAGCATGATCGGGATGGCCCACAATTCGCCTAACTTCAGGACAGTCACCGTCTGGTAGGCTGCGACGAAACTGCTGAGACTTTCCGGATCCACCCGTCCATCGCCGTGCGAGATCGTCTCCAAAGCGATGTCATACACACGCGGAAGTCCAGCCGATGGGCCGTTCAGCAAGCGAGGCAGTTCCCGGCTGTAACCCTTTGGCAAGTGCCGCCTGGCCGTCCGAATCTGCTCTTCGATCAGGTAGAAGTTGTCCAGCAGCCATTCCCCGGCCGGCGCAATCCGGCGGGTCGCCTTGAGCGCCGCCGTCAGCAGATTGCAGGCTCCAATCAGGACGCCTTCATTCTCAGCCAGCCGCGGCAGAAGCTGGTCCGGAGCCCGTCGCACCTCGACCCGGTGCGACGCCGCCAGCGTCTTGCCATGCTGCTCCATCTGGTCGCTGCTAAACAGTTCCGATCGCAGCGGTGGCTCGTCGCCGGCGTACTGTTGTGCCAAGCCGTTTCCGCGGAGGCGCGCCGTCAAATGGAGCAAGGTCTCGAGAATGGTCTTGCTGCTCACCTTCAAGTGTGAGGTCTCCTTCTTAGAAGCGAAGTCTCAACGAACGTGAGCGCAACCAGACGAACCGGTTCAGGGGCCATTCAAGGTATAAGAACTGCGAAGCATTGGGGCGAGCGCGGTGAGTTGCAAAGCGCGTACTTGGCGACGGTTCCAATCTCTCGTACATTTCCCCTTCAGAATTTCACCTTCTTGTAGAATATCGTCTTCGCCACTTCCGCCGTGACAATGTAAGCCATGATGATTATCCCTATGAGCAAAGAGAGGAGAATTGGCAGCTGGCTAAATCCAAACACCTGCCCAAGTGGAGTCGAGGGGAAGATCACCGTCACGATTACAACTAAGAGAGTTGCCACGAACAGGTATTTCGACGGTCTACTCTTGAAAAACGGCCTCCGGCTTCGAATAACAAGCACAATCAAAGCCGCTGACACAACGGACTCTAGGAACCAGCCGGTTCTGAATTGATCCGGAGTCGCATGCAGGATGAACAGCAGTACGCCAAAGGTGAGGTAGTCAAAGACCGAACTTACGAGGCCGAAGGTAATCATGAACCTCCGTATTGCCTTAATGTCCCAGCGCCGAGGATAGGCAACCATTTCGGTATCCACGCTGTCGGTCGCGATCGTCATCTCGGGGAAATCGGTCATCAAATTGGTGAGCAACACCTGCTTGGGCAGCAATGGGAGAAACGGCAGAAAGAGGGATGCCCCGGCCATGCTGAACATGTTGCCGAAATTGGCGCTTGTCGCCATGAACACATACTTCAGCGTGTTCGCAAAGGTCGTCCTCCCTTCACGCACACCCTGCACCAGCACCGACAGATCCTTTTCAAGTAACACGATGTCAGCCGCCTCTTTGGCGACATCCACGGCGCTCTCAACGGAAATGCCGACATCGGCGGCATGAAGCGCCGAGGCATCATTGATACCGTCTCCCATATACCCCACGACATTGCCGGCCTTCCGGAGGGCGAGGATGATGCGCTCTTTTTGATTGGGTTCGATTTCAGCAAAGACATCCGCGTCAACCACATGTTTGACCAGCGCGCCATCACTCACCTGGCGGAGGTCCGGCCCGGTGAGGATTCTCCTATTCGATAATCCCAGCTGGTGACTGACGTTGGCTGCGACCAGGTGGTTGTCTCCCGTGATGATCTTCAGAGACACGCCGAGGCTCTTCAGGCTGCCGATGGTCTTGACGATGTCGGGCTTGGGCGGATCAAAGAGCACGAGGAATCCTAAGAACGTCATGCCGGCTTCGTCGGTCTTGCTGATGACCGATCCAGTGCCCATATTCCTGTAAGCAACCCCCAGCGTACGAAAGCCCTGAGTGCTGAACGCCTCAAAGTGCTGCTGGATCCGTTCCCGCACCGCAGCGATCTCGACGAGAGTTTCTCCTCCACTTTCCGCCGATGAACAGACGGCGAGCACGTTCGGCAGCGCGCCCTTGGTCACCATCAGATGCGTATCCTCATGTGACACCAGGATACTCAAGCGCTTCCGAAGAAAATCGTACGGGATTTCGTCCTGCTTCCGGTAGCCGGACAGATCAAATTGGCGATGGGTGCGGATGGCTTCATCGATTGGGTTCGTAAAGCCTGCCTCGAACACCGCATTGAGATACGCGTAGAGAAGGACCTTCTCGCTAGGAGTGCCTTCTATATCCAGGGCGGATTGTAAGTGGACGATCCCTTCTGTCAGGGTGCCTGTTTTGTCGGAGCAGATCACGTTCATGCTCCCGAAGTTCTCAATCGAGGCGAGCCGTTTGACGATCACCTTCCCTTGCGCCATCCGTTTCGCGCCGTGGGCAAGGTTGATGCTGATAATCGCCGGCAGCAGTTGCGGGGTGAGCCCAACCGCAAGGGCCAAGGAAAAGAGAAAGGCGTCCAGGACCGGACGTGCCAAATAGACATTGATGGCGAAAATGGCTATCACCAGCACCAGCGTCACTTCCATGAGGAAATAGCCGAACCGCCGTATCCCGCGCTCGAAGTCCGTTTCCTGCGGCCTGAATTTCAGCCGCTCGGACACTTTGCCGAACTCGGTTTCCTTGCCCGTACGTACGACCAGTGCCTTCGCGCCGCCGCTTACCACATGGGTCCCCATCCAGAGCGCGTTTGTCCGCTGACCAAGCGGTGTCTCTGCCGCGAGCACCCCAACCGATTTCTCTACAGGGTAGGTTTCGCCCGTCAGGGTTGCTTCATCCACAAAGAGATCCTTGGATTCCTGGACCAGACAATCTCCGGGGACGATACCTCCGGCGTTCAGGATGACCATATCTCCGGGGACAATCTCTTCGACTGGAATTTCTTGGGGGGTTCCATCGCGAAGCACCGCCGCCTTGATTTGCACGATGGCGAGCAACTTCTCCACGGCGTTCGTTGCACTGCGCTCCTGCCAAAACCCGAGCAGGCCGCTGACGAGGACAATTGTCAGAATAATGAGCGCATCAACCGGATCGCGTAACGCAAATGACAATCCCGTTGCACAAAGAAGTAAGAGAATAATCGGACTCTTGAATTGAGCAAGCAGGAGCGTAAAGACATCCGACCGCTTTTTCGGTTTCAGGAGATTCGAGCCATAGCGGGCGAGTCGTTGCCTGGCTTCATCAGCAGTCAATCCCTCCTCTGCCGTTTGAAGTTGCTGCAGCATCTCGGCAGCGGCGATGCTCCAAAAGGCCAGAGGCTGTTGGTTCATCCTATATTTCTCTCCTGGTATTGCGCCTAACGGTTCGAGTCCCGCGGCTTGCCCAGCCGAGTCCACTGCGCCGAGGGCTTGGGCGGTTCTGATGCAAGAGCTGGCTGGCCGAGGCCAAGGACGGCTTCCCCCCCGACGAGCGCCATTGAGTTCTCGCAGCTCGCCCCTTGTGTCCACATCCCCAGGCGGAGAGTATCCCCCGTCTCGGGTCGGGGCTCGATCTCAACCATCCCGCGCCGATTCAGTGCTGCCTGCTCTTCTCCTCGAGGTCCTTGCGCCCTTTCTCGGCGGTCCGGTACTCGCCGGTCATGGTGATAACGGACTTTTGGAGTGACCGCACCTTGAAGTACCAGACAGCCCCGCCTCCGACAACGAGGCCAATGAGCACTCCCAACCAGAAACTGACGTCCATGGCATCTTCCTTTCATCCGATCATCAGTGGGTGCACAGTGCTGAAGGACTGGCCGCGCTTCATCTTATGAATACTCCAGTCCCACAGGATTTGCGTTGGTACGATTCTCTACTTGCTGATCAGCATAAGCAGCCTGGCACACTCCTCGGCAACGTTACTATCAGATTTCTCCTCACCGGGCATTGTCGCCCAACCCTGTTTTTCTACGTAATCACCTCGCTGGTACGTACTGGTTTCTTTCAATTCTTTGAGCTTCTGGTCTTTCCCCGGATCCCGGTTAAACTGGACGACACAAATCGGCGCCAGGCGCTTGACGACAGCATCTCCAGCCATTTTCTCCGCCATGCTCCGGGCGGTCCCCCCCGTAACCCATCCCCCCCACGCGAAGCCGATAATCATTGTGAGAACAACAGAGCCCACCCACGACCAGAAGACAACCGTTTTCGTCGGTCGGGCCTCATCCCACCGCTGTCGAAAACTCACCTTTTGCTTTTTCTCCACGCCTCTATCTCCCTTATCCTGCTCCATTGCTCTCCTCCTCCGTACGTGACTTGTTTCGACCGAAAACACCATTGGGGTTTGTGGTTGATCCAGGTAGATTGTTCATTCCCTCCTCGCTGCACTATTGGGAGTTCGCTCTGGTGCTGCTACGAAGGCACTCCCATTCGGTGCTGTGTGTGGTCCCGCTACTCCGCCCAATGACTTGGCATGCGGCGACGCCTGCCACCGCGACGGCTCCCTCGGGCGACCAACCCTCAGGCCCGATCCCCCTCTCCCGGTTTGCCTCCCATCCCGGCCTTCCGCCCCTAGCGCTTGCCCGCTCCCCGGAGTTGCTGCAACAGCTCACCCAGGCGGCGCAGTTCTTCGCTCGCGCGTGCGTAGGCGGCGGCCGCGGAATCCAGCAGGGTCTTCACCGAGGCCTCGGATCCCGCCGGGGCCCCCGGCGCCGCCGCAGCCGCCGCGGGCGGGGACTGCCCGCCGAACACCCGCGCCATCGCGCCTTCCAGCGTCTCTTCCATGGCGATCCGCTCTCCGAAGCCGACGATCACCCGCTTGAGCTCCGGGAGCTGCCCCTTCTCGGCGGCGATGTAGAGCGGCTCCACGTACACGAGGGAGCGCTCGATGGGAATGACGAGGAGATTCCCCCGGATCACCTGGGAGCCCCGCTGGTTCCAGAGGGAGAGCTGCTGGGAGATGGACGCGTCCTGGTCGATCCGGGCCTCGAGCTGCCGGGGGCCGTAGACCAGTTTCTGCTTGGGGAAGGTGTAGACGACGAGCTTCCCATAGTTAGGCGGGTCACTCCGCGCGGCCAGCCACGCGGCCAGATTGTCCTTCTTGCTGGGCGTGAAGGGCAGGAGGAGGACGAACTCCTCCTTCGGCTCGCCGGGCAGGCGCAAGATGAGGTAGTAGGGCTCCATGGCCTGATCCTGCCCTTCCACGGGGCGGACCGGCAGGCTCCAGAGGTCCTCCTTGTTGTAGAAGACCTGCGTATCGCGCATGTGGTAGACGGCGTACATGGCCGCCTGGATGCGGAACAGCCCCTCGGGGTAGCGGATGTGGGCGCGGAGGTCGGCCGGCATGGCGTCGAGCGGCTGGAGCAGCCCGGGAAAGATCAGGGCGATCGTGCGGATCAAGGGGTCCGCCGGATCCGCGATATAGAAGCGCACCGTCCCGTCGTAGGCGTCCACGGTCACTTTGACGGCGTTGCGCACGTAATTGCCCAGCCCGGGCGTCGGCGTCGCGTACGGGAACCCGTCGGTGACGGTGTAGCCATCCAGGAACCAGACCAGGCGCCCCGCGGCCGAGATCACGAGATAGGGGTCGGTGTCGTATCGGAAGAAGGGCGCGATGCGCTCGACCCGCTCCTTGATGGTTCGGTAGATCAGCACCCGGCTGCCCGGGGTCACGTCATTGGAGAGGAGGAGCTTGATGTCCCCCAGGTGCGCCGCGAACAGCGCCTTGCGCCAGACGGAGTCTAGCGGGATGCCACCCTGTCCCGCGTAGGTGGTGTAAACGTTCTGATCGCCTGCGGGATAGTCGAATTCCTTGGCCCGGGTCTTGGCAAAGACGTAGTCATTGGCCCCTTCGCTGAAGTACAGCTCCGGGCGTGTGATCCGGAGATCACGAGAGGCCGCGGGGGGAATGTCCTTGATCCAGAACTCCGGGAGCCCCTCGCTCGTCACCCGGTTCACCGGGCTCACGACGGCGCCGTAGCCGTGCGTATAGGTCAGCCGCTCGTTGATCCAGATCCGGCTGGGCAGATCCCGCGCGGAGAGCTCCCGGGCCGACAGGGTCACCTGCCGGTACTCCCCGTTGATGGTGTACCGATCGATATCGATGTTCGTGAACTTGTAGTAGGTCCGGATCTCTTGGAGCTGGCTGTAGGTCGCGAGGAGGGGGCGCCTGTCCCACAAGCGGATATTCTGGATGGTCGCGTCATTCTTGCGCAGATCCTGCAGGGTCAGCGCCTGGTCCGCCGGGAACTCCCGCTCCTCGATGTTGTCCAGGCCGTAGGCCAGGCGCGTGTAGCGGATGTTGAAGTCGATGTACGGCTTCTCCTTGACGATCTCGTTCGGGGACACCTGGTACCGCTGGATCACCCCAGGGTATACGACTCCACCCAGGATCCCCACACCCACCAATGCCACGATGCCTCCCAGGAGGGGGCGCCAAGTCCGGAGGCGGATCGTGACCAGGCACAGGAGGGCGACCAGGCCGGCCAGGACGATCAGAGCCTTCAGGATGGGCAACTGAGCGTTGACATCGGCATACCCGGCGCCGAAGGCCACGCCCCGCTCAGAGAAGAGAAGGTCGAACATGGCTAGGCGGTACCCGGTCGCCTTCACGAGGAGCAGGAGCGCGGCCAGAACCAGGAGGTGACCCCGGGCCCGTCGGGTGACCACGAGGCCCCCCGGGGAGATTCCAATCCCTCGGGTGCAGAGGTAGACGGCGACGGCGGCCAAGCCCGAGAACACCAGGGCCCTCATCAGCCAGCCATAGAGGGAGTTCCAGAGCGGGAGCTGGAACACGTAGAAAGCCACATCCCGGCCGAAGAGCGGATCGCGGATGCCGAACGGCGTGGGATTCAAGGCTTGCAGGACCAGCTCCCATCGGCCCGTTCCTGCCCAGCCGACGAGGAGGGCCAGAACTACGCTCACGGGCAAGGCCAGACGGCGAACGTAGGGCTCCAGGACCTCTGGGCTGGGCAGCCCGAGGGCGTCGTCCGCCACCACGAGGGCCTCGCGCGGAGTGAGCCGCCATGCCAGGAGCACGTTGAGGTACAGGATCAAGAAGAACGCGGCGGCCGTGACCACCCCGAGGACGACCTGCGTCCGGAGCACGGTGAGGAAGACCGACGTGAACTGGACTTCGCGGAACCAGAGCCAATCGGTATAGAGGGCGAGGATCTGGCCGACCATGCTCAGGAGGGCGAAGGCGACGATGATGATCAGCAGCAGGAAACCACGGAGCCTCATGGAACGACTCTCCTTCCCTGGGTGTATTGTTGCGGTCTGGGTACTGCCCGCGGGGCCAGGACCGAATAGAGCATCACGGTCGCCAGGTTAACCGCCGCGTCCTAGCAGGATGCGGAAAAAGTCCCCGGCACACCAGGAAATGCCCGTGAATGCCCGATCAAATAGCCGCGGTCGAACTGCATCCCCTCGACCACGTCCAGGGTGGTCTCCACCCCCTTGGCCTCTTCCACGGTGATGACACCGTCCTTGCCCACCTTCTCCATGGCGTCGGCGATGAGGTCGCCGATGGCCTTGTCGTTGTTGGCAGAGATGCTGGCGACCTGGGAGATCTCCTTCTTGCCTTTGGTGGGTTTGGAGAGTTTCTTGATCTCTCAGATCACGGCCTCGACACGGCGGTCGAGGCCCCACGTCAGGACCATGGGATTGGCGCCGACCGTCAGGTCCTTCCTTGCTTCGTGGACGATGGACTCGGCCAATGCCGTGGGGGCCCCGTCGGCCGCTTTCGCACCCTCCTGCCGCCCTTAGGGACGCTGAGCGCGTCGAACTCCTTGTCCCGCGCGACGTCCCCCTCCGTGGGGTCCAGGGCAGCCTTCTCGGCGTTGGCCAACCTAGTCACCCCGCGCTGGGTGCCCCGGCGGGCCTCTTCAGTGGAGCGCACCTGTTTGGCTGCCATTGTACGCACCTCCTTCTCGGGGTGTCGAATGATCGGCGAACTTGCCCCCCGACTCCGGTTCGCCCCTACCTGGCGTGGCGTTACTCCAGGATGCCCAGCGCATCCTCCTCGCGCATGATGAGGTGCTCCTCGTCGGCCCCCGTCACCTTGCACCCGGCGTACTTGCCGAAGAGGATTGTGTCACCCACCTTGACCTCCATCGTGATCCGCTGTCCGGTCGGGCCGTTGAGCGGCTGTCACAGCCGTTCCGCCTCATCTCTGCGAGCGGATTCCCGTATCCGGGCGAGCCGCGATTGGATCTCCTCGGCGGTCAGGGCGCCCCGTCCCAGGGGCCGGCGCTCCGAGAACAGCTTCCCAGCCCGCTCTTGCACCAGCCTCCGCTCGATCAGCGTTTTCCGGCGAAGTTGAGGGAAGAGAAAATGCACGGCGATGGTCTTTGGAAACGGCGCGCCATACGGGAGCGGCGGGACGCCGAACCCCCCATCGGCCCGCCGCACGAACGGCGCAAGCTGCAGATCGCCGCTCATCAGGGCGTCCCCCCTGACGGGAAGACATTCACTCGTCTGCGCCCTGATGGTCTCCCACGCCGCCAGGTACGCATCCCAGCGATCGGCCTTGTCGAGCATGGAGAGGATGCTGCGGTAGAGCAGGATCTGGTTGGCCTGGTACCCCCGCGGACCGAGCTGCACGCGGTGCTGCTGCGTGGCCTGCAGCAGGCGAAACCCCGCCTCCAGGCCATCCTCATAGGCTTGTGTCGCGTCAATGTCTCGCCAGAGCGCCTTCCACGTCGCGTCGCTCATGGTGACGCAGTAGCTCTCCCAGTCGAGCGGATCCGCTGCGAGGGGGGAGAGGAGTTGGGTGAGCCAGTCCTGAATGTTCATTGGGTCCTCTTGCGTCGTGTCGATTGGCACGGAAGCCGACCGAGGGGGGCTGACGCGCCAACGGCACATGATGTCGATCCGTCCGAAGGTCCCTCCCTACGGTATTCTGCTCTCCGTGATTCCTATGCTCCGCAAGAACTCGATCGACGACCCTTCGTGGTACTTCTCCAACAAGATTACGGGGAGAAGGGGAAGCCGCATGAAGTTGTTGCGGAGCACAAGGGGTGGCCGCAGCCTGTCTACGTGCTCAGTATCTGGACCGCCCACCACCGAACCCGCCGCCGCGTGGCGCCTGCTCCCGGGCCTCGTTCACGGTCAACGCTCGACCGCCGACTTCCCGCCCGTTCAGCGCAGTGATGGCCGCCTGGGCATTCGCTTGGTTCCCCATCTCGACGAACGCGAATCCCCGGGGGCGCCCCGTCTCCCGGTCCGTGATCATCTTCACCTCGGTGACCTCGCGCCCATCTTCCTGGAAGAGCGAGCGCAACTGCGATTCATCCACGTCAAACGGCAGATTCCCCACATATAGTCTCGTTCCCATGGCCTCTTACTCCTTTCGCCCCGCGGCTGCGGGGCACTGTCCCACGAGCGGGCGTTCTGGCTGTCTCCCGGCTCGCGGGGGTTATCCCACCTTCATCCTGTCGCAGAAGGCTTGTGCGGCAGATTGCACTTCCAACTTGCTCTTCCGGGGGCCGCCCAAGACTGGCCGATTGCCCCTAGCAAGTTACTCCCCGGGCGGCCTCCGCGCGGGAAGCCTGGAGAAAACGGCCCGGCATGGCGGTCAGCGGCTGGAGCAGTCCGGCGGAGGCTCAGGCGATCGTGCGGATCAAGGGATCCGCCGAATCGGCGACGCCAAACCGTTGTGAGCGTCTTCGGAGGGCGTCCCCGGCCGGAGGCCCGCCCGCCGACCGGCATTCCGGTACCTTGGTACAACTGTCAGCAATCAGTTGGCACTTGTGACTTAGTACATGTCCCCCATGCCCCCACCGCCTGCTGGCATGGACGGGGTCTTCTCCTGCTCCGGGATCTCGCTCATCACGCACTCGGTGGTCACCAGCAACCCGGCGACGCTGGCCGCGTTCTGCAACGCGACCCGGGTGACCTTGGTGGGGTCCATGATCCCGGCGGTCATCAGGTCTTCGTACTCCTCGGTCTCAGCGTTGAAGCCGAAGGCCCCGTTGCCATCCCGGACCTTCTGCACCACGATAGAACCCTCGGCGCCGGCGTTCTCGGCGATCTGGCGGATCGGCTCCTCGAGGGCGCGCCGGATGATGCTGGCGCCAGTCTTCTCATCCCCCGACAGCCTGAGCGTGTCCACCGCCGCCATGGCGCGGAGGAACACCACCCCACCGCCCGGCACGATCCCTTCCTCCACGGCCGCCCGGGTGGCGTTCAGGGCGTCCTCGACGCGGGCCTTCTTCTCCTTCATGGCGATCTCGGTGGGGGCGCCCACCTTGATCACGGCCACGCCGCCGGCCAGCTTGGCCAGGCGCTCCTGCAGCTTCTCCCGGTCGTAGTCCGAGGTGGTCTCCTCGATCTGGGTGCGGATCTGCTTGATCCGGCCCTCGATCTCCTTGGCCTTCCCGGCGCCCTCGATGATGGTGGTGTTCTCCTTGTCCACGAGGACCTTCTTCGCCCTCCCGAGGTCCTCCAGCTTGATATTCTCCAGCTTGATGCCCAGCTCCTCGGAGAGGACCTCGCCCCCGGTCAGGGTGGCGATGTCCGTGCAGCATCTCCTTGCGGCGGTCGCCGAAGCCCGGGGCCTTCACGGCGCAGGTGTTCAGGGTCCCCCGCAGCTTGTTCACCACCAGGGTGGCCAGGGCCTCCCCATCCACCTCCTCCGCAATGATCAGCAGGGGCCGGCCCAGCTTCGCCACTTGCTCCAGGAGGGGCAAGAGGTCTTTCAGGCTGCTGATCTTCTTCTCGTGCAGCAGGATGTAGGGGTCCTCGATGACCGTCTCCATCCGGGCCGGATCGGTTACGAAATACGGCGAGATGTAGCCGCGGTCGAACCGCATCCCCTCGACCACGTCCAGGGTGGTCTCCACCCCCTTGGCCTCCTCCACGGTGATGACGCCGTCCTTGCCCACCTTCTCCATGGCGTCGGCGATGAGGTCGCCGATGGTCTTGTCGTTGTTGGCGGAGATGGTGGCGACCTGGGCGATCTCCTTCTTGCCCTTGGTCGGCTTGGAGATCTTCTTGATCTCCTCGATCACGGCCTCGACCGCCTTGTCGATGCCCCGCTTCAGGGCCATCGGGTTGGCCCCGGCGGTGACGTTCTTCATGCCTTCGCGGATGATGGCCTGGGCCAGAACGGTCGCCGTGGTGGTCCCGTCCCCGGCCACGTCCGAGGTCTTGGAGGCGACCTCCCTCACCATCTGGGCGCCCATGTTCTCGAAGCGGTCCTCCAGCTCGATCTCCTTGGCCACGGTCACCCCATCCTTGGTGATGGTGGGCGCGCCCCACTTCTTATCCAGGACGACGTTCCGCCCCTTGGGGCCCAGGGTCACCTTCACGGCGTTGGCCAGCTTGTCCACACCGCCCATGATGGCCCGGCGGGCCTCTTCATCGTAGAGCAACTGTTTGGCCGGCATTGTGTGTGCCTCCTTCTCGGGGTGTCGCATGATCGGTGAACTTGCCCGCGCCCGCCTGGGGTGCGCCCCCAGCCGGGGCGGCGTTACTGCAGGATGCCCAGCACGTCCTCCTCGCGCATGATGAGATGCTCCTCGTCGGCCACCTTCACCTCGGACCCGGAGTACTTGCCGAAGAGGATCTTGTCACCCACCTTCACCCCCATCGGGATCCGCTTGCCGTGTTCATCCAGCTTGCCCGGGCCCACGGCGATCACCTCGCCCTCCTGGGGCTTCTCCTTGGCGGTATCCGGGATGATAATGCCGCCCTTCTTCGTCTCTTTCTCCTCCAGGCGCTTCACCAAGATGCGGTCCTGCAAGGGTCTGATCTTCTTCATGGTGCGTCACTCCTTTCGGCAGTTCGTATGAATAGATCGGGCCACCCCTGAAGCCAATCTCTGCGACGTGGATGGCAACTCAAGGTACCTGCGCGACCTCTACGGAAGATCCGTCACGTAACTATCCATCCTGGCCAGGATCCCGCGGATGGTCTGCGAGCCGCACGCCTCATCCGCGGCAAACTCATCCAACCTGCCGCGGAGGATCTCGTCCGAGGTCAACCGGCCTGCCTGCCGGTACAGGGCATACAGGTTCTCCGTCTCTTCCAAGTCCTGGATGAGCTTGGTGGCCGTCAGCGTCCCGGAGCGACGAGCGGGGGATGCGGCTGCCGCCAGGGTGGTCCCGCACCCGATCTCGCGCGCAAGCGCGTGGGCGTTCTGGCGGTCCCGCTCGGCCACCCCCTCCAGGCTCAGCCGGTCGGGGGCGAAGCGCAAGGCTCGCGCCCGCTCGGCCAGATGGCACGCCAGCGCCGTTTCCTGCCGGCAGATCTGGGTCAGGAGCGCCTGCAATCCATCCGCATCGCCCGGGCCGTTCCCCCTGAGCCAACTGTCCAGCCACGATCCGCCCTGTGGGACAGTCCTCATCGTGTTCACCTCATCTCCGCCGCCAGGGGCGGCCGGGGCGCGTGGCTACCCTGCCTTCCCGCGGTCGCAGAACGCTTCCGCGGCGGTTTTCGCCTGCATCTGACTCTTCCAGGGTCCGCCCAGGACCGGCCGATCGCCCCCCGCATCCTTCTCCGCCGCGCGGGCCTTGGCCCACCACACGCCCTCCTCCTGCAACGTCGTAATCGTGTAGCCCTGGTACGGGTAGCTCGTTCCCACCTCGTCCATAGTGGCTCTCTTTCTCACCCCCACCAGGGGATTTCCCCGACCTGGCACGAGGCCGAAAGACCGAGGTCAATCCCCCCTGGAGTCCCGAAACCCTCCTCCGCTTAGGCGCTGGGGGGGCCCACTTTCATGTTCGCGGCCCGCGGTCCCTTGTCCCCCCTCTCGACATCAAACTCGACGGCTTGCCCTTCCCTCAGTGCGTCGAACTCCTCCCCCTGGAGAGCGGACCTGTGAAAGAAAAGTTCGACGCCATCGGATCCCGTAATGAACCCAAAGCCTCGCTCTCTGACCAGCTTCTTGATCGTGCCCGTTGCCATTGCCTTTTCTCCTCTCCGGACCTCCGTCCGGCACTCGTTACGTACCCACCACGATGATCCTCGTGGCAGCTTCGAGCCCCGCGCTCCCGGCCTCCCTCTCAGGACGACTTCGCGCCTGCAAGCAGGGCCTGCAACTCGTCTCGCTCGACCACCTCTTTCTCCAGGAGTCGTCGCGCGATCTGCTCGACAAGGCTCCTCTTTTCCGTGAGGAGGGCGCTGACCTTCACGTGCGCCTCGACCAGGATGCGGCTCGACTCGGCGTCGATGAGACGCGCCGTGTCTTCACTATGCTCGCGCGGCGGGGGCAGGCCCGGGAGGAGGCCCGTCCGTCCGCCACCGTCGAAGGTCATCAGGCCGATCTTCTCGCTCATCCCGTACTGGGCCACCATGTGCCGCACCAGGTCGGTGGCCCTCTGGAGGTCGTTCTGGGCGCCGGTCGAGACATCGCCAAAGATGATCTCCTCGGCGGTCCGGCCTCCCAAAAGGACGCACAGCCGATTGAACAGCTCCGACCGGGTCATCAGGTACCGGTCCTCCGTCGGGAGCTGCTGGGTGTAGCCCAAGGCCGCGATCCCCCGCGAGACGATCGAGATCTTCGAGACCGGGTCGGCTCCCGGCAGGAACTCCGCCGCCACCGCGTGCCCGGCCTCGTGGGTGGCCACGATCTCCCGCTCCTTCGCGCTCATCACCCGGGTCTTCTTCAGCCCGGCGACCACCCGGTCGATGGCCTCATCGAAGTCGGTCATCCCGACCGCCTCCTTGCCCTGGCGGGCGGCCAGGAGGGCGGCCTCGTTCACGATGTTCGCCAGGTCCGCGCCCACGAAGCCGAACGTCTTGGCGGCGATGATGGCCAGATCCACCTCCTGGGCTACCGTCACCCCCTTGGCGTGGACCCGGAGGATGGCCTCGCGCCCCTTCAGGTCCGGCCGGTCCACCAGCACCTGGCGGTCGAAGCGGCCGGGCCGTAGCAGGGCCGGGTCGAGGATCTCCGGCCGGTTCGTGGCCGCCATGATGATGACGCCCTTGTTGGTCTCGAACCCGTCCATTTCCACGAGGAGTTGGTTGAGCGTCTGTTCCCGCTCGTCGTGGCCGCCCAAGGGGTTCAGGCCCCGGGCCTTGCCCAGGGCATCCAGTTCGTCGATGAAGATAATGCTCGGCGCATGCTGCATCGCCTGGGCAAACAGATCCCGGACCCGCGCGGCGCCGACCCCGACGAACATCTCCACGAAGTCCGAGCCGCTCAGGCTGAAGAACGGCACCTTGGCCTCTCCCGCCACGGCCTTCGCCAGCAGGGTCTTGCCCGTCCCGGGAACGCCGACCAGCAGGACCCCTTTCGGGATCTTCCCGCCCAGCCGCTGGAAACGTTCCGGCGTCTTCAGGAACTCGACGACTTCGACCAGTTCGGCCTTGGCCTCGTCGATGCCGGCGACGTCGCTGAAGGTCACCCCCGTGTCCTTCTGGACATAGACCTTGGCTTTGCTCTTCCCGATGGCCATGAGCCCGCCCAGGCCGCCGCCGCCCATCTTCTTCATGGCGTAGCGCCAGATGAGGAAGAAGAGTCCCATGGGGAGCAGCCAGCTCAGCAGCGTCGGGAGCCAGGTGCTCGTCACCTCTCCCCGGAAATTGACGTTGGCCTCTCGGAGATCGCGGACGAGCGCGGGGTCGTCCACCCGGACCGTCATGAAGGGCTCCTCGCCCATCCCGGACTTGGTCAACGCGTCGAGCCGTGCCTTGGGGAGCAGCCCCTCGAGCCCGTCCCGCTTCAGGCGCCCCGTGATGAACTTCGCGCCGATCGCCAGGTCGCTGACCTTTCCTTTCTCCACCAGGGTCTTGAACTCGCCATAGGAGAGGGTTTCGACGTGCGGCGCAAAGACGTAGTCCTGCAGCGCCGTCAGGATCAGAAACGCGGCGAGAAAGTACCAGAGGGAGGCGATATGCTTCTTGTCCACGCCAGCTTCTCCTCGATGTGAGATCGCCACCGTCGTGGCGTGCTACCGGTCGCCCCGCCGCCGAAGGTTCTTCTGGTCGCCTGGTAGCGGGAAGATCTGTTGGCCCCGGTGCTCCCAATACAGGAGATGGAACGTGCCGCGCGTGACCTGCGCGGCCTCCGCATCGCCCGTCAGGAGCCGGGCTCGCAGGCCCGCGGTTCGGTCGCAGGCTCTTCGCAGCCACGCGTTCCGGCCGCCCAACGCCAGCGTGGGGATCCTCGGTTTCTGCGTCCAGTCCATGTGCGCGCCCTATCGCTCCAGGACGGGTTGTCCGGGCCGGCGCGCCATCCGGTGGCGGCAGAGGACGGTCTCTGGCTCCACCACACGGACGCCGCCGCCTTCGGAGCAGTGGCGGCAGGACAAATTCAGCGGGTGGAAGTACCAATAGCGCACGTCCACCTGGCCCTCGTGGCCGTCGGGGCAGCGATGGAAGAGGGGATCGGCCGCCAGGGCGGCGTCGACGTCGCGCATCGCCAAGCCGGTGATCGCCAGCGTGGGCCACCGGCAAGGAGAAGGTGTGGGCTCCTGCAGGCCCTCGAAGGGGCGCGCCTCACTCGGAATGACGGCGGTGCCGAGTCCGCCGCTGCAGTCGGTCTCACGTATCCTGTCCACGTCCTGCCTCCATCTTCTGGCCGGCGCTACCTTTCGAGGGGGTATTCCCCGCGAGAGGCGCCTTGCCGCTCCCCTCCAGGTCTTTCTTCGCCGCCTCCTGGTAGGGTTTGGAGCGATAGTCGGTGGTGTAGAAGCCTGATCCCTTAAAGAGGAATCCGGCGCCCGCGCTGATCAAGCGGTCCACCTTCCTCCCGCAGTGCGGGCACCGCGTGCGCGGAGGCGCCGTGATGCTCTGACGCGCTTCGAACCGATGCGCACAGGAGCGGCATTGGTATTCGTAGGTGGGCATTGCCACGTCCCCCTGTAACTCACACCCCCGACCGGTCCGGCCGCCGCGCCGCTCTCCGCCGCGAAACGACCCGCTGAGGTGTGAGGGTTACGTCCCTAGGCGTACCCGTACCAGAGCTTGCGCTGGGCGACGATTGCGATGGCTGCCCCGATGACCGCGACGACGCCCAACACGACCAGCCCCGCGTCCGGCGAGACCCCCAGGGCCCAGAAGAGCCAGCTCCCCACGATGCTCCCGACCAGACCGAGGATGAGGTCCCCTTTCAGTCCGTACCCGCCGCTCTTCATGACGAACCCGGCCAGCCAGCCGACCACCAGCCCTACGACAACCCACATCACGAACAGCCCGAGCGTCATGACTGTTCCCCCTTCCGAGGACCTAAACCTCTGTCCTCACCGACCCTGCCCCACTCCCCCACCTCACCGTCAGCCTCAGAGGTCTGTGAACCCGTCCATCGCCTCCAGAACCCGCTGCTGCGGTTCTCGCTGCAGCTTGATGTCTCAGAGGTGACGGCAGGGAGGCGCCACCTCGCCAGGCTTACTGGCCGCCGATCACCACGGTGAAGCTGACCGACTCCTCCTTGTACGGGGACGGGATGTACGCCAGCTCGAGGCGGATCTCCTTCAGCTTCTTCGCCTTCAGGGCCTCGGCGGGGAAGTCCGCGTCCATTGACTGGGTCGCATCCTTGCCGGGGTCGAGCGTCTCGGCGCCATACGTGGCGAACTTGATGGTCGGTTCGGTCTGTGCCTCACTGACCTTGATGGGCTGCCCCTGGACATCGATGTACAGGATCTTCCCGGTGATCAGGCGAACGACCTGATCCTTGGAGCTATTCGTCAGCTTGAGCGTCCCGGTGAGCCTCGCCGGAGAGACGACGGTGCCGGAGCCCTTCTCGACCCGCTCCGTGACCTTCATCTCCTTGACCTCGCCCGTGAGAATCCCGGCCTTCACCGTCATCGAGGCCGGCGTCACCGTGTAGACTTTATCCTCGATCACCACTGCCGGTCCTGACGGTTGCTGGGAGCAGCCGAGGGTCATCGCCGCCACCATGATCACCATCATGAGACCTACCCATTTCCACATCGCCGCCTCCTTGGTTGTCGTCGTACCGTGCACCTGGCGCAACGCTCATTCGCTCCGACGCGTCTCGTCGCTGGATCGCTCCCCCCGATCTCCTCCCTTCCCGCGCCTCTACCGCGCACTCCCGCTCAGCCTCTGCGGGATTCCCGACTGGAGAGTCCTGGGTTCCCCCTCAGCTCCCCCTCCTCTACGCGCGAGCCTCCGGATGCGGCGGACCGCCTGGGCCTGGGCCTCCACGTTGGCGAGGAGGGTCCGGTCGCCCTCCCGCTTCAGCCCCTCCTCGATGAGGGCCCGGAGGACGATCTGCAGGCTCACCGGGAGCTTGAGCGCGGTTGTCGCCTTCCCCGCCAAGACCCGCCCCCGGTCGAGGACGTCTTGCGGGAGAACGAGGAGGACTCGGGTCTTATTCTCGAACATCATACCACCTCCCCTCCTGCCGGCCGGGCCGCCTCACTAGACGCCCGAGCTTGGATATCAGTACATAACCTCTATATATTGTATAAAATATATCAATGCATACGTAAAGTCAAGCGCAAACAAGATCCCCCTAATCCGACAGCAAGGTTCTTGCTGTAGCCGGCAGGCTGGGCTGGGATGGTTCGGGGCGACACCCGCCAGCCCGCGCTGACACCGCACACGGGGGCCGTGGGCATCTGGCGGGGCCACCGAAGCACGCAGGCGCGGCGCGGGCGGGGATCATCAGGCCAGCGAGGCGCTCTGCCTGCGCGGAACACCCAGGGGGTACCCGAATGGAGGCGAACCACGATCAGGGTGGGGGGCTCATAGCTCATGGCCCGTGGCTGAAGGCTGACGTCTGGTCCTTTAGGAAATGGTGCCTGGCACCTTTTTTTCGCTGATCCCATCGTCGGAGGCTGAGCGCTGATGGCTGACGGCTGATGGCCGGCTCTTGCCTTTCACCTTGACTTCCCCCTCCGCTGAGAGTTAGCGTCTTGCCCGGTTGAGCGGGGAGCCCCGGCGACTGACCTGGAGGGGGCAACGATGCCGGCCGGGAAGTTCATGGTGTGCGAGCCCGATGGCCCTTTGGGGAGAAGTGATTCCGAGAGGGTCATGGTGTTTGCGGGCCGGTGGGCACCGGGAGAAGCAAGACAGCCGTCTAATGTCCTCGTCAGACGCAAAGCCACTAAAGCCGCAACGTCCTGCATTCTCGAGTGGCAACGTCCTCCATCAGACAGAGCATCAAGCGCTTATCAAGCAATGGGTGTCCGGTACCGATTCAGTGGGTTGCGCGGAGCCAGCACAGAACAACCGCGATAACCGTGCTCCCCATTAGTGGGAGCCTCGAAGTAGGGGCTCAGGCAAGACGGAATGGTGAGGCGCCACAAGGTGGGGACAGGGACGAAGAGACTGCGGGCGCTACTGGTCCTGCTGTTGCTGGCGTGGATCGCCGGCAGCGGTTGCTCTTTGCTGCGCCGCTCTGCCCTCAATCAGGTCGCCAACGCCGTCGTCGGCAGCGGCACGACCTTCGCCAGCGATGAGGACCCGGATCTGGTCAAGGCGGCGGCCCCCTTCAGTCTCAAGCTCATGGAGAGTTTGCTGGCGGAGACCCCGCAGCACCAAGGCCTGCTGTCCGCCGCGGCGAGCGGGTTTACACAGTATGCCTTTGCCTTCGTGCAACAGGAGGCCGATGAACTGGAGGCGCGCGACCTGGCCGCCGCCGAGGTGTTGCGGACGCGGGCCAGGCGTCTCTACCTGCGCGCGCACACTTACGGCCTGCGCGGTCTGGAAGTGAATCACCCCGGCTTTCCCGATGCCTTGCTGGCCAATCCCAGAGCCGCGGTGCGCGCCGCTACCACGGCTGATGTGCCGCTCCTGTATTGGACCGCGATCGCGTGGGCAGCGGCCATCTCCCTTTCCAAGGACACCCCTGAGCTCGTCGCGCAGATTCCGGCCATGGAAGCCTTGATGGATCGGGCGCTGGAACTGGACGAGAGTTACGGTCGCGGGGCGATTCACACGTTTCTGGTCACGTACGAAATGAGCCGCCAGGGTGCGCCCGGCGATCCCGCGGCGCGTGCCCGCAAACATTTCGACCGGGCGATGGCGCTTTCGGAGGGGAAAAACGCCGCGCCGCTGGTGGCTCTGGCCGAAGCGGTGGCGGTAAAACAACAGGACGTGAAGGAATTTGAGTCGCTTCTGAACCGGGCGCTGGCCGTCAATCCTGATGCCAACCCAGACACACGGCTCCTGAATTTGGTCATGCAGCGGCGAGCGCGCTGGCTCCTGTCGCGGAAAGTGGAATTGTTTTTGATTGAGGACGAGTGAGGCGCGCCACATGGGGAGCCACCGCCCGGCGAAGTCGCAGCCACAGGAACCGTTCCCGACGGTCGCAACCATTGCGAATGAACCGTGACCCAAAATTCTCAACCGCCAAGGCGCCATGAACGCCAAGAACGAAATAGCTCATTCGGCAAAAACGAACGAACCTGCCGAAGACCCCAAGAGCGTGCTTTCGCATTCTCCGGTGGAGAGATCGGAACATCGTACCCTTGGCGACCCGGGTACCCAGCGCTTGCGCTGGGTGATCATGGCGGTTCAAGGTTTTTTCGGATCAGGGTGAATTGGCGTCAAGGAAAGCAAGGAAAATGAACGGACTCACGCGAAGAAAAGTTTTCCGCGCCGCGCTGGCCTTGGGACTGGGCGCCGCGCTGGGCTCCCTCGACCGCGTCTTCGGCGCCGGTGGCCCGGTGAAGGTGCGGCTGGGTACCATCGCCCCGAGAGGCTCCTCGTATGCCAAACACCTTCTGGCCATGGGCGAACAATGGCGGCAAGCGCCGGGCGGGGGCGTGCTACTGACCATTTATCCCGACGGCACGATGGGCACCGAGGCCGACATGGTTCGCCGCATGAGGTTGGGCCAGTTGCAGGCCGGGATGCTGACCGCGATGGGCCTGGCGGATATCGAGCCGGCCGTCACCGGCCTCCAAAACCTGCCGATGATGTTCCGCTCGCTGGAGGAAGTGGATTACATCGGCGAGAAGCTGCAACCGATGCTGGAAAAGCGCCTGGAGGAAAAAGGATTCGTGGTGCTGTTTTGGGGCGATACCGGCTGGGTGCGGTTCTTTTCCAAACAGCCCGTGATCCGGCCCGACGATTTGAAGAAGACCAAATTGTTCGTCTGGGCCGGCAGCGCCGTCGAAGTAGATACTTACCGCTCGATCGGCTTCAATCCCGTCCCGTTGGAGACGGTGGACATCCTGCCCAGCCTGCAGACCGGCTTGATCGACGCGGTCCCGTTGCCGCCGAGCATCGCCTTGGCCGGTCAGGTAGATGGCGCGGCGCCCCACATGCTCGATCTGGACTGGGCACCGCTGGTCGGCGCGGCGGTCATTACCAAAAAGACTTGGGACGCCATACCGCTGGAGGGGCGGGACGCCTTGCGCAAAGCGGCCACGGAGACCGGCAAGCTCATCAAGGCCGACGGCCGGCGCGAGAGCGTGGAATCGGTCGAGGCCATGCGCAAACGCGGCTTGCGGGTCCACGCGGTCACCCCGGAAGTCGAGGCCGAGTGGCGGCGGGAGGTGGAAGCGGCGTATCCCAAAATCCGCGGGGTGATTGTTCCGGCGGACATTTTCGACGAGGTGGTCAAACAGTTGAAAGCCTACCGCGCCGCCCGAGCAGGGGACAAAAAGTGAGCGGCGAGAACCGCAGCGCTGCACCCGGTCCGGTCCAGCCCATCCCGGCAGGCGACGGCTGGCGCCGCTGGCTGCGGGACGTCGAAGACCTCCTGGTCTCGCTCGCGCTGGCCGCCTTGGTGCTCCTGCCGCTGGTGGAAATCGTCCTGCGCAAAGTGTTCCAAACCGGCATCAGCGGCGCGACCGCCTTTCAGCAACATTTGACGCTGCTCATCGGCCTGCTGGGCGGGGCGCTGGCGGCGCGCGAACGTCGCCTGCTTGCCCTCTCGACCTTGACGACTTTTCTCAAAGGGTGGTGGCAGGTTTTTGCGCGCGTCTTCAGCAGTGCCTTTGCGGCGGGCATCAGCGTGTTTCTCTGCGTGGCAGCGGCCCAACTGGTGCAGGCGGAAAAACAAGGCGGCAAGATTCTGGCGTACGGAATTCCGCTGTGGACCATCCAGTTGGTCATGCCCTTGAGTTTCGGCGTGATTGCGCTCCGTTTGCTCTGGGGTGCGGCGGAAAGCTGGCGCGGACGGCTGGTCGCACTGCTGCTGGCCGGCGGTGTGGTGTGGACAGGACTCCAGCCGCCGATCAGGCCCGACACGCTGGTCCTCCCCGCCCTGTTGACGCTGCTGCTGGCCGTCATTCTCGGCGCGCCGATCTTTGCGCTGTTGGGCGGCGCGGCGCTGATCCTGTTTTGGGGGCAAGACCTACCCATCGCTTCCATTTCGCTCACCCATTATTCGATGGTGACCAACCCCACGCTGCCGACAGTCCCACTGTTCACGCTGGCCGGGTATTTCCTGGCGGAGGGCGGCGCGTCGAAACGGCTGATCCGGGTCTTTCAGGCCTTGTTCGGACAATTCCGCGGCGGGCCGGCGATTGTCACGGTGCTGGCCTGCGCATTTTTCACCTCATTCACCGGCGCGTCGGGCGTGACGATTCTGGCGTTGGGCGGGCTGCTGATGCCGGTGCTGATGGGCGCGGGGTATTCGGAGCGTTCCACGTTGGGATTGCTCACCGGCTCTGGCGGTCTCGGGCTGCTGTTCCCGCCTTCGCTCCCGTTGATCCTTTACGCTATTGTGGCCAGCCTCAACAAGGCTGGCGGAGTGACCATCGAAAAGATGTTTCTCGGCGGCCTCGGCCCGGGGCTGCTGCTGGTCACCATGGCCGCGGGGTTGGGCATTCGTCTGGGCCCGAAAGAAAAAGCCGGCCGGCCCGCCTTCGATCGCGTCGAAGCGGGCCGCGCGATTTGGGCCGCCAAATGGGAACTGCTGCTGCCCGTCGTGGCGCTGGTCGCGTTGTTTGGCGGGCTCGCCACGCCCGTCGAAGCGGCGGCGGTCACGGCGCTATATGCGTTCGTGGTGGAAGCCTTCGTCTATCGCGATTTCAAGCGGGCGCGAGAGATTCCGCGCGTCATGGCGGATTGTGGTCTCTTGGTGGGTGGCGTGCTGCTCATCTTGGGTGTGGCGCTGGGCTTCAGCAATTACCTGATCGACGCCCAGATTCCCACCCACGCGGCCGAATGGGTCACCGGCGCGGTGAAGTCCAAGTATGCCTTCCTGCTTGCGGTCAACCTGTGCCTGCTGGCGGTGGGTTGCGTGATGGACGTGTATTCCGCCATCGTGGTGGTGGTGCCGCTCATCGTGCCGCTGGGCCTGGCCTACGGCATTGACCCCATCCACCTGGGCATCATTTTTCTGGCGAACATGGAGCTGGGACTGTTGACCCCGACGGTAGGCATCAACATCTTCCTGTCCTCGTATCGGTTCGGCAAACCGGTGCTCCAGGTGTCACGGGCTGTCATCCCGATGCAATGCGTGCTGGTCATCGGCGTGCTGTTGATCACCTATCTGCCGCCGCTCACGACCCTTCTGCCGCGCTGGCTTGGACGATGAAGAGCGGCGGGGAATCCATTCCGCTCCTCCTCGGAGCGGTGCCGGCACGGTGGCCGGACGGATGTTATACCCTCCTCCGGTTGATCGTGTGCGGCACCGCGGCATGTTTGGCGTTCCTGGCCTCTCTCCTCTTTAACCCGATCCTCCCTGTCCGGATGCGGCGGTCCGACTGGGTGCCCTTCCATATCGGAGAAGCCGTGCTTCTCGCTGTGGCGGCGATCCAGTTTGGTCGCAGTCGAGGGCGACAGAACCCGAGTGCATGATGTCTTCAACCCAAGCCTTGCAGGTTGGAAGCACTCTGGTAGACGTGCAGAGAAGTACGGCTATGCACCCGATCAAGTCATTATTCGCTGGCCTTATTGTGGGGCTGATCGCCCATGACCTCTCCTTATTGTCGGCAGCACTCCTCACTGTCTTCTTAGCTGTCGTGCTGTATGTGTGGGACTTGATTCGGTTCGTAGCGGAGGAAGGGGCGTGGGTGGGGGTGAAAAATGCCCAAGAAGAAATCTCCACTATAGCGGGACGGTCTGGAAAGACGGTGCTTTTCTTGATCGGCGTGGACACCATGATATCGCTCTCGTTGGTGCATTGACCTACTGGGCGGTAGGTTGGCTCCGAGCGAGTCCATGAAGCTCTTGTCGGACCCAGTCCCGACCAAGCTCAGGCCGGGCTAGCCCTATGGCTACCATCAGGTCCTGGTCGCTATCTGGGACGGCAACGTCAAAACCAATCTATTGCTGGTGCTGATGAGGTCTGCCGAGCTGTAAAGGGGAAGTCGCTTCGTTAGTCTCCTTGCTGTTAGCTTCAACCCAGCCTCGCACGGCTGGGGCAATGGCGGAAGAAACTGGTTCCACCGGACACGCGTCTGCGGTACGCTCTAGGCCGCCAGGCCGACAGAGGCAAGCAAAACACCGACGCGCCACTGGTGCTCATGATGTTCTGCAGCCCGGCTGTTAGCATGGTGCCCGGTCGCGTGCGCAAGCCACTGGTGACATCCAGGCGCTTCTCGCGCCTGACGGCGATCCCGCTTAGAAGAGTACCTGCTCTCCCGCACGACCGGGGCCGCCTGCCGGCCATGGCCTTCACCCTCACGGAGGAGACCGCCATGCCCAGAGGCCGCAGACAGACGACGCGAGCTGCCACGCCCCCGGTCCTGAACCCGAACGCCGCGGGGATCGACATCGGGGCGACCGAGATCTACGTGTGCGTGCCGCTCGAGCGGGATCCCCAGCCCATCCGGCGGTTCGGCATGTTCACGCAGGATCTGCTCGCGGTCGCCACCTGGCTCACGCAGTGCGGGGTCACCTCCGTGGCGATGGAGTCCACCGGCGTGTACTGGATCCCCCTGTACCAGATCTTGGAAGCCCGCGGCCTCGAGGTCTGCTTGGTGAACGCGCGCCACGTGAAGAACGTCCCGGGCCGGAAGACCGACGTGCAGGACTGCCAGTGGCTCCAGTACCTCCACGCCGTGGGGCTCCTCCGGGCCTCCTTCCGGCCGCCGGAGACGGTCTGCGCCGTGCGCAGCCTCTTGCGGCACCGAGACAACCTCGTGCGCCTGGCGGCCGTGCACACGCAGCACCTCCAGAAGGCTCTCAACCAGATGAACCTCCAGCTCCATCACGTGCTGAGCGACATCACCGGCGTCACCGGCCTCGCCATCCTCGATGCCCTCCTGGCGGGCGAACGGGACCCCCACGTGCTGGCCGGGCACCGGGATCACCGCATCAAGGCCTCCGCGGAGACGATCGCCAAGGCCCTCGTGGGCGATTACCGGCGGGAGCATCTCTTCACCCTCCGCCAGTCCCTTGGGGCGTACCGGCACTACCAGCAATTGATCAGCGAGTGCGACCGGGAGGTCCAGGGGCTGCTCGCCACCTTCGAGTCCGTGAGCGACCCCGCCGTGTCTCCGCTCTCGCCGGCGACCACCACCCATCGCAAACCCCAGGGCAACGCCCCGCGGTTCGATCTCCGGACGGAGCTCTACCGGATCCTTGGGATCGATCTCACCCAAGTGGCGGGCCTCAACACCGCCACTGTCTACACGCTCTTCGCGGAGCTCGGCAGCAATCTGGGGAAGTTCCCCAGCGCCAAGCACTTCGCCTCCTGGCTGGGCCTCTGCCCCGACAACCGCATCTCGGGCGGGAAAGTCCTCTCGGTCCAGACCCGCCACGTGAAGCACCGGGTCGCCCAGGCCCTCCGGATGGCGGCCCAGAGTCTGTACCGGAGCCACTCCGCGCTCGGCGCCTTCTTTCGGCGGATGCGCGCCAAGCTCGGCGCCCCGAAGGCGATCACCGCCACCGCGCACAAGCTCGCCCGGATCGTCTACCACCTGCTCACCACGCGCGAGCCGTACGCGGAGAGCCAGCTCGCGAAGCACGAGGGCATGTATCGCAAGCGCCTGGAATCCCGTCTGTATGCTCAGGCCCGGGCGCTCGGATTCCAACTGGTGCCTGCCGCCGGGCAGTCAGTTTCTTAGAAGGACCTTCTCGCAGCGGACAGGCTGGCGGCGCGAGGCACCGCTCGCCACGTAGATGGCCGCTGATCTGGGCTGTCCCTCGCAGCGACCAACCCGCCAGCGCTAGATCAGAGCGAGCGAAGCTCCCTCGGACAGGCCGTCAGCAGCACGTCCACGCCGTCCTTCATCAAGGGATTCTTGGCGGACTTGTCCGCCAAAGGCGGATAGGCGGTTCGAAGAAGAGGAGTCAGGCCGCGGGGAGTTCAGGATATGACCCCCGATACGCCTCCAGCAGCGTCTGGACCCAGCGAACGGGGTCGCGGAATGCGCGCTCCCGAGCGGCGGCCACGACATCCCGCCATTCCTGTTCCTGCTTCACGTACTCTTGGATGGCCTCTTGGTGGGCCGCAAGATACCCTTCCAGCTCGCCCCAGCGCGCCTGGATCTCCTGCCGTTTCTCGACGTAGGCCGTGCGGTATTCCTCGACCATACGACGGAGCAGGGAGCGCGCTTCGCTGGGATCGGGGGCCCGCAGATGCTGCCACAGGGAGAGAAAGATTGGCTCAACGAATCCGAAGCGAAACCCGCCGATGTCATGAAACAGCTCGTAATTGTGGATCGAGATGACCTCTCCGGAGCGCGTCAGGATGTGATGCGGATCCCGTAGGATGGTCCCCAAGACATCTCCCAGCGCGTCATGGCGGGCCACACCTCGGATGGCTAACGGCCAGAGGCGCCCCACGTTGTCCTGCGACAAGTCCTCAGCATCGAGACGGATCGCCTCTAGGGGGACTTCCAGCAGAACCTGCGCGCCGGTCAGGAGCCTGTGGATGTACGTTGTGCCTGTGCGGACGTGGAAGAGCCGCGCCGCCCCGGCATAGAGTTCCTCGGCCGAGGGCGCGAAGTGAGATACTTCGAACGGGCAGCGGCGACCGTCGGGGATTCGGATCGTGACGGCGGCCTCAGCGTGCACTTTGGAGAGCGCCACCAGATCCACAACCTCGAACTCGTGGGTGGACAGGCCCGCCGCATCGAGAAGTGCCAGGATCGGTCCCCGTAGATTATTGGCATCGATCTTCAACGCGAAGAGTCGCCCCCGGACCGAGGCCGGTAGGGCGTTGAAGGCTTCCAGGGCCCACTTGAAATGAAAGTCGGTAGGCTCCAGAGGCCGAATGCGGAGGTTCGTTGGGTCCAGCAGGCGATCAATGCCTGCCTCCCACTTGCCTGTCCAGACCTCTTCGATGAAGCGAGACGGGTGCGGGACGCCGAGGGCCTTTAGGACCGACTCGCGCCGGTCGCGCGTCCTGGCCTCCTCGGGCAGCGACAAGAATGCCTGGATCTCTTGGAGGAGCGTGCCCACAACGAGCCTCCGGAAAACGGGATGTCGCTCGATAAGTTCGATTTCTACTGCGGGAGGTTACCTCTTTTGTATCTTTGCCGCTTTGAGTTCCCCGCTGCGGGCATGCTCGCACCGCAAGGGATCGTTCGTCAAGTAATTGTCAATAATTGGGGACGTCACTAACTATGTCAATTGGTAGCCTCGGGCAATGTTCCCTGGGCTGCGGGGGCGACTTCCCAAGACCGGGCGGTCCACCCGATATTCCTTCCTGTCATTTCCATTGATTCTCTTGATGGTCCGTGTCGGGCGAGCCAGGGCTGGAGAGGACAGGGCAGATGCAGAGCACGAAGAAACCAGACGTGGTGTCCCCAGCGGGATTCGAACCCGCGTTATCGGCTTGAAGGGCCGATGTCCTAGGCCGGGCTAGACGATGGGGACTGTCTTGGGCGGAGGTGCCCGGGGGCCGAGGGGCACGGGAGCACGAAACAGCGGGGACCTTATAGCACAGGAGCGCCTTGGTGCCAAGTCCGTCCGCGCAATGACCAATGGCCGACTCTCAGCGCCCGATTGCCGGGAGGCGTCGAGGTCAAAGAATCCCGTACGGGCGCACATTTTCGTTGACGAATGGCAAGGGGAACATTAAGGTATCAGACCATTCCCCTGTGCCCTGAAGCTTGGGGCGGGATCTGGAGGTCTTGGATGGCCAAGCCTGGAACCGGACACGGCCAGGGCCATGGGGGCGGAGGCCAAGGGCCCGAGGTTCCGCGACAATACGTGAACTTCGCCTTCTATTGTGTGGACCCAGCGTGGCGACGCCTGCCCCAGCACGAGCGAGAGGCAGGAAAGAAAGAGTTCAAGGCTGTCGTGGAGGAGTACGCCTCGGAGATGCTCATCCTCCGCTATACGCTGGTGGGGGTCCGGGCTGACGCGGACCTCATGCTGTGGCGCATCGCGTTCGATCTGGACCTCCTGCAGCGGATGGCGACGAAACTCCTGGCGACCGGGCTGGGGACGTATCTCGCGCCGGCCTACTCCTACCTGGCCATGACGAAACGGTCCATCTACGTCGACAAGCTGGACCCCGACCATCCGGCCGACCGGACGCGCATCGTGCCGGGAAAATCCAAGTACCTGTTCGTCTACCCGTTCGTGAAGACCCGGGACTGGTACGGGATGACCCAGGCCGCGCGCCAGGGCATGATGGACGAGCACATCCAGGTCGGGACGAAGTATCAGTCGGTGAAGCTTAACACCACCTACTCCTTCGGCCTGGACGACCAGGAGTTCGTGGTGGCATTCGAGACGGACAGGCCGGGGGATTTCCTGGACCTCGTCATGGAGATGCGGGGGACCGAGGCGAGTCGGTTCACCCTGCGGGACACGCCGACCTTCACCTGCCTGGCGCGGAGCCTGGACGAGGCCCTGGACAGCCTGGGATGACGGAGTGCTGCCATGCAGTGTCGGCACACGGTGCCGGATTGGCACCGGTACGTGGATCCCGCGGGGGACGCGGCCCCCATTTTTGCCGCGTGCCGACTGCTGGTGAAAGAGGGGGAGCCGGCGCGCGATCCCCGGAGCATCGCGTGCACCTACTGGGGGCACCAGCGGGATTGCCCGCTGTTCGAGGGCGCGGGGGACGCCGCCAGGACGGAACCAAGAGCCGCCGAGCGGCGCGCCTCCAGAGATGTGCCCGTGGCAATGGGCGCGGTCTGGCCGGTCCGGGCGCCCGGGGCCAGGGACGGCAAGCGGCTCGCCCTGATCGGGTTGGGAGCGGCTTCGATCATTCTGATGCTCTTGACCGTGGGGGTCGGCCTCGCCGTTCTCCGCGGGAAGTGGAGCCCTGCCGGCTACCTGCACCTCGTGTCGGTGGCGGCGGCGATATCGATGGCGACCCACGTCCTGGCGACGCTCCGGACGTGGGCCCGGCGATGAGGGGGAATGCGGACGCTGGGGCATCGGTCCTCCGATCGTTTCAGCGGACCGGCAATCTCATCGGGACGCGCTGGCCGGTGCGTGTCCTGAGGTGCTTGGGTTGGCGCAGAGAAAGGAGACTGGCATGAAAAAACGGTGGTTGGGGACGCTGGCCATCAGCCTGCTCCTGGTGAGCGTGCTGGCTGGCTGCACCACGACGGCCGCAAGCCGGGAAGATCTCGGCGGCCTCCCGAGAGCCGAATCCTCAGAGTACATGTGGCACCCGTTGCGGATGATCGCCCTGGGTTTCACCTTCGCGGGGAGCGTTGCCCAGTACACGGTGGCGGAGCCGTTCTACGTCCTGCTGGCGCCCGTGCCGGAGCTGGTGGGTCTGAGCCTGGAGGAACGGCGCTACATCGAGCAGCGGAAGGAAGCGTGGCGCGGGTACCTCGCCGGCGAACGCCCGGCGGTGCAGTAGCTGGCTGATCGTCCGCGAGGGCGTCCCGGGGCAGGGGATGGCGAGCTACGCCGTCAAGTGACCGGCCCGGGGCGGACGGGAGGGCCAGGCGGGGCTCCGCGCGGTGGCGATGGGAATGGCCGGCCGCCTCGGGGCGGCGGCCGGACTGTGGCGGTCGGGGCATCCGGAGGGGTGAGCACGTGGCCAACAAGCGACCGGGGCGCAGCGGAAGGAAGATATCCCGGCCTCGGCGTCGGGCGAGTACCGGTCGGCCAAACGGCCCGGTGGTCCTTCTGGACGCCGAGGACATCGCCATGGCCCGCCTGCAAGCCCACCTGCGCAAGGCCGAGGCGATCCGGGCGCCGGGCCGTCGCCGCGATGCCCTGCTCAGCCGCACGACCCTGCGGCTGCCCCGCGAGATACTCCAGCGCGTCCGCGAGCGGGCGCGGCGCGAGCAAGTCAGCATCTCGGAGGTCGTGGAAGCCGCTCTGGAACGATACCTGCGGTCGCCGTGAGACAGAGGGGACCGGGGACGGCGAGGGCGGAATTCCAGGTCCTCTCTTGGCGAGAGATCGCCTCCCCGATGAGGGCGACCGATGCCAGCTTCCTTCCCACTTCTCCTGACCCCTTTTGGGAATCGTGATCGCTCCATGGGCGCCGCTGCTCCGGAGGCCCGCCCGTCGGGATGAAGCGGGGGCGGATGCATGAGGCGTCCGGATTGGACCCATGCCGCCTGATGTAAGGGACCCCTCCATAGAAGGCAACCCACGAGCCGGCTCGCATCCACCGGATCCGAGCCAAGATCGGCCGGGCGGCGGGCGTCGCGGCATTCGCACCGTCATCCTCTCGGCCGCGGCGCTGGTTGCCCTCGCGTCGCTCGCCATCGGCGGCCTGCGGAACAGCCTGGGCCCTCCCGAGGGGACCGCGTCGGGCGGAGGGTCCGCGATGGAGAGCGCCCGAACGGGGAGCGAGCTTTCACCCTCCGCGGCCGAGGGGCCGGCCATCGCGGGCACGATCTCGGTGGCGCCGGAGCTTCGCGGACGTGTATCCGACAGCGACACGCTGTTCATCATCGCCCGAAAGGGCGCCGGAGGCATCGGCCCGCCCTTTGCGGTGAAGCGCATCACCGGACCGCACTTTCCGCTCGAATACCGGCTGGGGGCGGGTGACGTGATGATGGCCGGGACGGCCTTCGAAGGCGACGTCCACCTGAGCGTTCGCCTGAGCAAGAGCGGGGCCGCTGGCCCGGGCGAGCCCGGCGATCTCGAAGGGGAACACCCAGGCCAGGTGCCGGTCGGCGCGCGCGGCGTGAACATCGTGATCGTGCGCGTGCGCTGACTGACGGCCGGAGGGAAGCCACGGTGCATGGTGTGTCCTGAGTGCGGCGGCGAGGGAGCGTCCGCATGCGGCTCGTGCGACGGGAGCGGCACGATCCCTTCGCCTCCCGCCGGGCCGTGAGGGAGCGCGGATCAGGGCCGGCGGACGGTGTGGCGCCGTGAGACCTGGAGGAGAGGTGTGGCAGATCTGAAAAAGGTGAGCCGAATCCTGCTGGACCTGAAGGTGACGGAGAATTACCTGCGCCAGTACCCTCACCTGGCGGAGAAGATCGCGGCGGCGGTGGCGAAGAGCGCGGGGCACAAGGGGTGAGGTCCCGGTGAATCGGTGCGGCGGTCGCCTCCGGGTGTCTCCTTGCGGTCGTCTTGGTCACGGCCTTGTGGAACCACGCGCCGGCCATGCTGGACCGGATTGATCGAAGTGGCATCCCTTATCCGATCTTCCAGGCGGGCGAAGTGGCCGATCTCGCGGGATGCCTGGGAGCGACAGCCAATGTGTCCCGCTGAGACAGGTCAGGACAGGAGGCCCCCGGCGTGGGGGAGCATCTCACGGCCGGCCGCCCTGGAGCCGTCCTGCCTCCGGTGCGGATATCCGGTGCCCAAGCGACCGCTGGGAAGCCGGTGGCCGTGCCCCAACTGCCGGTTCCTGTATCTCTTGGGGGACTGTTCCGACTGAAGGCGTTACGGCGACCCGAGCACGACGGCGGCCTTTTTCAAATCACTCTTCAAAGAAGGAGGACAAGATGCCATACGTCACGATCGCCATGCGCGAGGGAAAGACTCTGGAGCAGAAGCGGCAGCTGGCGAAGGCTGTGACCGATGCCGTCACCCGCAGCTTGGGCGTCAAGCCGGAGGCGGTTTCCATCGTGCTGCACGATCTGCCGGCCACCAACTTCGCCCGCGAGGGAATCCTGCTGTCGGACCGGACCTGACGCGGGGCGGGAGGCGGAGGGGGCAAAGGAACCTTCCGCTACGAGGCGACCCTCGCACCCAACGGGCGCGTCCAGTCCCTCGTCGAGCACCCTGCGGGGGGCGCCCCCCGTCCGGTTCCGCCGGAATCGCCGGAAGGTGTATCGATCCTGGCGACGGGTCGTGATATTCTGTACCGGTTCGATGAGGAGCGATGCCTGCGGGACCTCGCCTATCCGGACGTCCTCCTGGCAATGCGCCAGGAGGTTCACCTGACCCTCCAGAAGGTCAGGCACGGGGAGCTTCTGGACGAGCCGGAACTGGTCCCCATCCTGCGGCGGCTCCTCGCGGACCTCGAGGCGACGACGACGGCGTTCCGGGAGACGTGCGGGGGCCATCGCGCGGGGGGATGAGAGGACCTTCGCCACGCGGCATGGTGAAAGGGCCGATGGACGAGCGGCGCGTGGCCCAGTTTTACAACGAGGTCGGCAGCAGTTACGACCGGACGCTCTACTTCCTGGCCTGCGATCCCCTGTACGAGGCGGAGATCGCCCGGCTCTCGGCCGGCCGCCGATTCCGGCGGGTGCTGGATTTGGGGTGCGGGACCGGGAAGCAGACCGCCCTCCTGGCGCCTCGAGCGGAGGAAGTGTGGGCCATTGACCTCTCGGCCGAGTCGCTCCGCCAGGCCGAGGCACGCTGCGCGCGCGCGGGGCTCCACAACGTGAAGTTCCTGCAGCAGAGCATCGTGGCGCTTCCCGCCGAGGATGGATCGGTGGACGCCATCTTCTCCTACGGCGACGTGATCTCCCACGTGCACGACGCGTATCGCCAGGTGTTCGCGGAGAGCGCGCGCGTCCTCGCGCCCGGGGGAGTCATGGCCTTCGAGGTGGATGGCAAGTGGGAATTGGACATGCTCCTGCACTATCCGGGGGAGCGGGCTCGGGCCCGGGCGGCCCGGGGAGTGGGCCACCTCCGCATCTGGCGGGACATCCCCTGCAAGACCTTCACGAGTCCGGAACTCGCCGGCAACCTGCGGGACGTCGGTCTGCGGGTGATCCGGATCCGGGGCGTGAACATTTTCCACTGTCTGCTGCCCGAGTCTATCCTCTTCGGCCTTCCGCACGCGGTGGGAGCAGGCTGGCGACTGCTCTCGGCCGTGCTGCAGCGGGTGGATACGGCGGTCGGCACATTGCCCGGCTTTTCACGGCTCGCCTCGACGCGGCTGGTGGCGGCGGTCAAGGGCTGATTGCGGATTTCGGATGTTGGATCGCGGATTGAGTTGGAACGAGGACGGGGGCGCGTGAATTCGCAGGGGCATCCGGAAGGGCCCCTGCCACCGGTTGCGGAGAAGACCTAGCGGGAGCGGACGGGGGCTTTGCGCAGCCTCCGGCAGAAGGCGCCGGTCAGCATGATGCCGAGGATGGACCAAGGGAAGAGTAGGACGATCAGCATGATTGTGCTATACATCTCGCATCTCCACTAGGACAGGAAAGGTGACAGGCCGGCAATCAGTTACCGTTGGTCCGTCTCCATGGAAGAGGGACCTTGAGCGAATCCTCGACCAGGGGGAGGCGAAGTCCGTACCGCTCGTGGAGCAGGGAGAGGGCCGTCACGTCTCCGGCCTTGGCCCCCTGCATGAGTTTCGTGCGGGCGAGTTGTTCGGACAGCTCGAAATCGTCGATGCGCCGCTTGATTGCCAGATACTCCCGCGTTTTCATGCGCCTCTCCCCCTTGGGGTGGGTGGAAATGACTGATTTTCGGTATGCGGGAGGTTATCCATGCAGGAAGCGGGCCAGTGCCGGTGATGGGTAGGATCGAGAGTCCGGAGGGAACCGGGTCCATGGGGACAGCAGAAGGCTCGACCGAAAGTCTGCCGCTCCGCCTCAGCTTCGTGATGTCGGCCTACAATACCGCCCAGCGGATGATCCGATTCTCGGACGAAAAGGCAAGCTTCGTCTTCCTGTTCTTCGGCATCATCCTCTCCATCTTTGGCATCCGGGGCGATCGCATTCTGCTCATCCTGGGCGGGCGGGTTCAGGCGGGGGGATTTCGCGCTCTGTTCATCCTGCTGTTCCTGGTGTTCCTGGCGACGATGGTCCTCTCGCTCCTCTACGGCCTCCAGACCATCGCCCCGCGCTTGGCCTCCCCTGTGGACAGCCCGAACCACCGGCGACTCTACTGGTGCCACGACGTGCTGCGGTATTCGGCGGAGGAATACCTTACCCATCTCCGGGCGTTGAGCGACGAGGCGGTGCTTCAGGAGATGGTTCACGAACTGTACGCCGCCATGATCATCGAACGAAACAAGTTCGATCGGATCAACCGCTGCCTGCGCTGGGCCGTGGCGAGCTTTTGCGCCTGGGTCGCGCTGATCCTGATGACCATCAGCTCATGAGCCCGCGTCGCGTCGTGGCCCTCACCAAAGACCCGGACCTGCTGCGAAGGCTGGGCTTCTTCCGGGAGTTGACCCTCCCGGAGCTGCGTCGGTTGGCCCGGCTCGGCAGCCTGTCCAGCTATGACAGCGGCGAATTCCTGGCGACCGAAGGGACCCGCAAGCAGCGCCGGATCCTGTATGTGCTTGTGCAGGGGAAGCTTCAGTATGTGAAGCGGGTCCGGGGAGAGCGCGCCAATGTCATGCTGACCCTCCTGCCCGGCGAGGTGGGGGGGTTTCTCACTTTCTTCAACGACGATCCGTCGCCCGTATCGGTTCGAAGCGTCGGGAAGAGCCGGGTGTTCGAGATCGGGCGGCGCGAGTTTCAAGTGCTGATGGCGGATCAGCCATCGCTGGCCGCGAAGGTCCTGCTGGCGCTCCTGCGGGCCACGGTGTCACGGCTGGAAGCCTTCCTGGGGCAAGCGGCTGCCACCTCCGCCTGGGCCCTGACCCTCCAGCACCACCTGCAGGACCTCCCGCTCGCGAAGGAGGCATAGGGGCACGGGATGGGACGCTTGGGGCATGGGAGCGCCCATTCGCTTCAGGAGGCATGTTGCGGCTGATCTGGCGGCTCGTCCGTCTTCTCGCGGTGGCGCTCGTCCTGGGCGTCGGCCTCTACTTCGGGAGCCCGTACCTGCTCACGGCGGCGGGCCGGTATCTGGTCACGGAACATCCGCTGGCCAAGGCCGACCTGGTTCTGGTATTATCCGGCCAAAACGTGCTCCGGGTACCGGAGGGGGCACGGATCTACCACGAGGGGTATGCCCCCAAGATCCTCCTGACGAACGAGCCGAAGGAGCGAGGGTCCGAGGAACTGTTGCGGCTGGGCATCCGAGTTCCCGACGGCCAGGAGAAGGCCATCACGCTGCTGGAAGCGCTCCGCGTCCCCCGGAGCGCGATCCTGACCATCCAAGAGCGCTCCGACAGCACTCGGTCGGAGATGGAGGCGGTGGCCCGGTTCTTGAAAACGAATCCGGCGAAAAGCATAATCATCGTCACATCCAAGAGCCACTCGACCCGTGCCTCCAAAATCTTCTCCACCGGCCTGGGGTCGGGGGTCCGCCTGATTATGCACCCGGTTCCGAACGATCCCTTCGATCCTGCCCAATGGTGGCACGATCGGACGGATGCCAAGGACGTCCTGCACGAATATGAGGCACTGGCCGATTTCTGGAGGTTGCAGCTCTGGAGCGCGGTGGTCGGCGAATTCGCCGCGGCGCCGCCACCCGTCACGGTTCGCTGAGGTCATGGAAGCTTCGGGATGCCCACGATCCCAGTAGATGTGGCGGCCCTCCGGGATCTTTTGGCGCGACGGGACGAGCTGGTCCGGGCCATCACGACCGGCATGGCCTCTGGCGACTGGGACCAGGTGATGGTCCCCTTCGACGGACTCTTGGTGGCGATCAAGCAACTCGAAGCAAGCCTGGAAGCGATGGAGCGGGAGGCATCCTGAAGCATCGATGATTCGTTCCGCCTCCGCCCGCACGGGGGAACGGGCGGACCGGGCTCTACCTGATTGTCCCCGAGGCGGCGGCGAGGGCGGAGGACGACGGCCCGGCATTCGAAAACGAACCACCGCGTGGGGCCATGGGGGCCAGACGCGGAGCGGACGCAAGCATTCTTCCGAGGAAAAGGAGGCAGCTATGGCGGAGGAGAAGAAACCCAATCTCCCACGGCTTCTGTCGTTGTTCGTGGCCTTTTTGGGATGTGTGGTCGTGGCGGTGCCGATCCTGTTCCAATTAACGACCCCGGCGCCGCTGATCCTCATCGGATCGGGGGTGACCGTAGTCGCACTCGGCGTGTTTCTGTTCTTCTCGTTCTGACCGGCTGCTCCGGACGGCTCGGCATTCGGCCCAGGGCCTCCGGTGTTCGCTCGCTTCCCGGCTCCGGCTGGCCGGCCGCGCCGGGGGCGCGACGCGTCTGGGGGGTCGCCTTTCTGCTCCCGGCGGGCGTGGATCACCCGCAGAGCGCGGTGGGCGCAGCCGCCAAGTCGGGATGGCCCGGTCCCGCGGTGATGCCTCTTCGGACTCCCTGCCCGACCTCCTCGCGCCCCAGGGGCCCCTGAGAGTCTGCCCCATCGGCGTGAGGGCCGTTCGAGAACCTCTCGGTCGTTGGCGGCATACGGTGCCGCCGGCCTCGCCTAGGTCTTGCCCCCGAACGGTCGGGACGCAAACCCCTGCGATGATCACTGCGTGGGGTTCTGTTCGCGGTAGGCCCGGATGAACCTGTCCACGTGGCCGGCCACCGTCTCGCGCACGAAGCCCGCCAGATCCTGGGCGGCCACATCCCCGAAGTTTCCCATGCGCCAGGTGGCGGCAAGGATGATGCTCTTCCGATCGCGAACGAGCGGGACCGGCTGGGTGAGACTGACCTCGATCACGAAATAGTACCAGCCATTCTCACGCCCGAGGTGTTGACGGTGACGTTGAGTGAGGCTGCCGCCGACGGAGACGTCGGGACGCCAGCCTTGCGCAGCCGCGCCTGCACGTCGCCCCGGAGTTGACCCGCCGTCAGCCCATCCGCCTCGGCGTCCGGGTGGAGGTCCCTCACCACCACCTTGACGGCCTTGATCCCCTTGAGGGTGATGCGTTCTTCCGGGGTGTCATCCGCCCGGGCCGGGGAGGCGAGGACGGGAGGAACGGTCAGGAGCAGGGCGGTCATGCCGAGGGCAATCCGACCGCGTGCCGTCAGGGCCATCGCCCGCGTCATTTCATGCTCCTTCACGGGGGATCGGAACCGCTCGTGAGGTAGGCTATCCAACGGGGCCCGGCGCGTCAATGACAAAGGCCATCCCGGCTCGGCGCCCCTGCGGTGCGACCGCGATGCCTGGAAGGGTCGAGGGGTGAGACGCTAGCACGCGAAGCCCAGGGATTCGATGAAGACCTCTTCAAAGTGCGGATGCTTGGAGAGTTCGAAGTACTCGATGCGACGGGCCAGTGCCTCGGCGCGCCCGCGGATGGACTTGGAGAGGAGGGTCATGCGGGAGCCCTGGCCGGCCGCGTTCCCCACGCCCACGATCCGGTCGGGCGGGATCGCCGGGGGCAGCATGCCGATGCCCAGGGCGCTCCGCTTGTCCACGAAGTTGCCGAACGCCCCCGCCAGGTACACCTGCGCGATCTGTGAGGCGTCGATCCCCAACTCCTCCATTAGGATGCGGACGCCGCAGTGGATTGTCCCCTTGGCCAGCTGGAGCTGGCGGACGTCGTCCTGGGTGATGGCGACGTACGGGTCCCAGGAGAGGACGAATTCCCAGGTGTAATCCTTCCCTGCGACCCGTTCCAGCACCTTGGGCGGAAGGCGTCCCTCCAGATCCGGACGCGGGAGAAGGCGTCCGTTCTCCTCGACGATCCCCCGCCGGACCATCTGAGACAGCGCGTCGATCAGGCCCGAGCCGCAGATCCCCTTCGGCGCGACGTCGCCGATGGTCCAGACCCGGACGTCCTCCAGGATCCGGACCCGGTCAATGGCGCCGGCCGAGGCCCGCATGCCCTGCCGGATCTCCGCCCCCTCGAAGGCCGGCCCCGCCGGCGCCGAGCAGGCCAGGATGTAATCCCGGGAGCCTAGGGCCATCTCGCCGTTGGTGCCGATGTCCACCGCCAGACGAACCTCGTCGGATTCATCGAGGCCCGTGGCCATGACGACGGCCAGCGTATCGGCCCCGACGTAAGCCCCGATGAGCGGGAGGAAGTACGCTTGGGCGCTGGGGAGGGCGATGCCCAGGTCGGCCGCGCGAAGCGTCAGGCCGTCGCGAGTCACCGGCACGTAGGGGCTCACGGCGATGGTCGCGGGCGTGATGCCGAGGGCCAGATGATGCATGATGGAGTTCCCGACCACCGTGATGTAGTACACCTCCCGCGGGTTCACCGAGGTGCAGCAGTCGCCGATGATCTGGTTGAGCGTGCCCACAACCGCCGCCTGCAGATCCGCCGCCCCATGGGACTTCTCCATGGCGTGGCTGGCCCGGGAGAGGACGTCCGCCCCCCAGGGCTGCTGGCCGTTGAGCCGGGAGGACCGCGCGATCTCCTTGCCCGAGAAGAGATCAATGAGATAGCCGACGACACTGGTGGTCCCGATGTCGAAGGCGATGCCGTAGGCGCGCTCCCGCGTGTCCCCGGCCTCCACCGCCAGCAATTCTTCCCGGCCGCCGCCCCGATCCCAGAGGGTGGCGGTCACCCGGAAGTCATCCCGGCGCAGGACAGAGGGGAGCGCCCGCAGGCTCTCGAGGCCGGCATGGATCGTGGTCCCCAGCGCCTTCTGGATCCGCTCCACATCTGACAGGTCGTCGTGGAGGGTGGCGGGTGGAAGCTCCAGGTGGACCTTGCGGAGCGGCGGCTCGGGCTTTACCAGGACCTCGACATAGCCGCCCTTGTCGAGGATCTCCTCCTCGATGACGACCTCAACCTCTCCCGCAGGCCGTGCCTGGCACCCCAGGCGGACGCCCCGGGCGAGCTCCTGTTCCGTCAGCATCTCCACCTCGAGCGCGGTAGGTTCTGTCACGGGTCCCCGGGGCTGGCAGCGGCACTTGGTGCATTTGCCCCGGCCGCCGCAGAGTGAGGGCAGGCTCAGTCCCACCAGGCGCGCCAGCTCCAGGAACGTGGCGTCCGCCTCGGTGCTGTACCGGTTCCCCCGCGAGAGGAAGGTGGTCCGTCGCTCGGCCATCAGTTATCCTCTGCCGTTGCTACCTCGAAGTCCAATGGGTACGGCGCCAGGGCACGCCTTGCGCTCTTATATGCGAGGTGGCCGGCCTTGGCAAGCCCCGCGTCCATGATGCTCCAGAAAGGCAACGCCTCCCCGGGCGGCCCCGGGGAGGCGTACGTGCATTGCTGACAGGAATGGCGCTACAGGCTCAGTCGGTCCCGCTGGTCTTTGGCCGCCTCGGGTTCGTGCCTTCGTCGCATCCAATGAAAGACGGCGTCGCGATAGATGTATCCCAGGAAGAGGCCTACAGCCGCGACCGTGAGAAACACGACGAACTCCACGTAATAGCCGCCGCCCACTTTGGCCCCCTGGACGGACAAGAGCCATGTCCCGGGCATCCGGCCGAACGTGGTGAGGACCAGGAATGTTCCGAAGGGGAGCGGACTCACCCCGAGAATGAAGCACAGGTAATCCTTGGGGAAGCCGGGGATGATAAAGAGGATAAGGGTGACCAGCTCACCGCCGGTGCGGGCGACGAAATCGAACTTGTGGTACACCTCATCCGACACCAGACGGCGAATCAAGGGCAGGCCCAGCCAGCGACCGAGCAGAAAGGCCAAGGCCGACCCAAGCGTGAGTCCGATGGTCGAGTAAAAGAAACTCAGCCAGGTCCCGAACAGCATCCCGCCGAGGAACCCGGTGGCCTCGCCGGGGATCGGTGCTATCACGACCTGGAGGGCCTGAAGGGTGATGAAGACAAATGGGGCGTAGGGGCCGAAGCGCGCCAGAAACTGTTTGACTTCTCGCTTGCTGGAGTAGAACCGGGCCAGCTCGCGGTACTTGACGATGATGGGATGGCTGGAGAGGAGGAAGTACATCCCGAGGCAAAGCAGGAGAAGTCCGACCGCCCCGAGCGAGATCCACAGGAGCCCGTTGTTCCGCGAGCGCGGGGCAGCCTGGGTATCCGGGGAGTCTGACATCTGTCTCCCTTCTTGGCCTCGCGTGTCCGGGCCAGCCGCAGATTTCCTCCGGCAAGTATAACGACGCCCTGGTCAGACGTCATCCGAAAACGTGAGAAATACTCCGAAGGGCCTTGGGCCGCGCTTACCCCGCCAGCTCCCGCAGTACCACTCGCGCCGGCGCCCCATCCCCATGGCGGATCTTCAAGGGCAGGCAGAGCAGTTCGTAGTCGCCGGGAGGGACGGCGGACAAGTCCAGCCCTTCCAGGATGATCACCCCGGCATCCAGGAGGGTGCGGTGCGCCGGGAGGGAGGAGGACTCCAGGGGATCCACCGTCATGGCGTCCACGCCGACTAGTCGGACACCAGATGCCACCAGGAGCCGCGCCGCATCTTCCGTGAGACCGGCGAAGCTCCCTTCCGGCGTCCCGTCTCGCCCCCGGTCGGCGGGCCGGGTCTTGAAGAGAACGCGGGGCTGGGACGCCAGGTCCATTCCCCGCAGGGCGGCGGCGTCGATGTGAGCGGAGGCCGCGAGGTCGAAGACGCGGGTCGGCCCGATCAGGGCATCCAGAAGGAGCCGGTCCACCCCGGAGGCGCCCTCACGGAGGTGCGCCGGCGCGTCGACGTGCGTGCCTGTGTGAGAGCCCATGGCCAGGCGCGACACGTTGACCGGCGCCCCACGGGCGATGGACAGCCAGGGTTCCACCGAAACCTCGGGGTCGCCCGGGTACACGGGCATGGCATGATCGATCGGTCGCGTGACGTCAAAGAGCTTCATAGGCAACCCGGCAACTAGGCAATCTGGCAATCAGGCGAGTGGGGAACCCGGCAATCCGGCAACTCAACAATCCGGGGGATCGTGGATCCGAGCGTGTCCTTCCAGATTGCCTGATTGCCGAATTGTCTGGTTGCCGACCTAGGATGGGTCCTTGGGCATCCGGTGGACCCGGTACCCCGCCAGCATCCCGCCGTCCACGTAGATGGTCTGCCCGGTCACATAATCGGAGGCGCGCGAGGCCAGGAAGATGGTCGTGCCCATCAAGTCGTCGGGGGTGCCGCTTCGCCCCCAGGGGATCATGGCCGTCACCGCCCGTGCCCAGCCCTCATCCCGGAAGAGGTCGTCGTTGAGCGGTGTCCGGTACCATCCCGGCCCGATGGCGTTGACGTTGATGCGGAATGGGGCCAGCTCCAGGGCCAGCTGTCGGGTGAGCTGCTTGATTCCGCCCTTGCTGGGCGCGTAGGCCGCCTGGTTGACGGAGGTATACGTGCTCGCCAGGGAGGCGGTGCTGATGATCTTTCCGCCGCCCCGGTCCTTCATGATGCGCGCCGCCGCCTGGGAGCAGAAGAAGACCGCCTTGAGATTCAGCTCCATGACGGTGTCCCAGTCCTGCTCGGAAAACTCCAGGGCGGAAACCCGCCGGTTCGTCCCGGCGTTGTTGACCAGGATGTCCAGCCGGCCGTGCCGCTTGACCACCGATTCGAAGAAAGCGGGGAGGTCGCTTATTCGCGTGACATCGAGGGATGTCCCCACGGCCTTGCCGCCCGCCGCCCGGATCTCCTCCGCGGCCTGATCCACGACGCTCTGCCGCCGGCCGGCCAGGACGACCAGGGCGCCCGCCTGCGCCAATCCGGCCGCCATCCCCTTGCCCAGGCCGGTACCGCCGCCCGTTACCACCGCCACGTGACCACTGAGATCGAAGAGGTTGGTTCCCATGAGCTCCTCCGTTGCATTGGGAGTGTCAAGCGGTTCTGCACATACCAATAAACCGGATTGGCGTCCAGCAATTTCTGCCCCCGGCTTCTCGGCCGTGCCGTGGATGGAGCGCAATTGTTCAGCTTGCGATACAATTCACAAATCAGCTTGGCGGATTCGATGGCGTCCGGTATATTCCTGCCGACGCGGATTTCAGGAAGTCCTCTTCATCCTGTCCGTGTCACGACGGTCGGGACCTCGTGGAAACCCTCCCCCCTCCCCGCCACGTGGGCCCGGCCGTCGTGTTTTTACCCCCGCCAGAGGAGTCGCGCCACGAAAGCCATCCGACTGCACTAGCCCGGCGGTCCCGAACAGCTTTGATATGAACAGGTGCCTACCCCCACGCCCGGTCCGGAAGAAATATTGGTTGAACTCAAGGCTGCGGCGCTGAACCACCGCGATGTCTGGATCCGGATGGGAATGCAGATGGCCGATCGTCTTCCTCTGATTCCCGGGTCGGACGGGGCGGGCCTCGTCGCCGAGATCGGACCTGGCGCAGGCCACCTGAAAGTGGGAGATGCGGTGCTGATCAACCCGTCGCTCAATTGGGGGGATCGCGAGGACCGGCCATCGCCAAGCTTCAAGATCCTGGCAGGTCCCGACCCCGGGACCTACGCCGAATTCGTCGTCGTCCCAGCGGAGAATGTCTTTCCGAAACCTTCCCCCTGTCGATGGAGGAGGCGGGAGCGCTGCCGCTGGCCTCCCTCACCGCGTGGCGCGCTGTGATCACCCGTGGACAGGTGCGGCCGGGCGACCGCGTCGTCGTCCTGGGGATCGGCGGAGGCGTCGCGACGTTCGCCCTGCAGATCGCGCGCGCGGCCGGAGCTACGGTGATCGCCGCGTCGTCCATTCAGGCCAAGCTCCAGCGGGCGCGCGAGCTGGGCGCAGATGTCGCCATCAATTACACGTCGGAGGACTGGGAGAAGATCGTCCTCGAGCGGACCGGGGGCGGGGCGGACGTGATCATTGACAGCGCGGGGAAGGAGACCTGGGGCAAAGCGCTGCGGGCCCTCCGGCCGGGAGGCCGATTGGTCACGTTCGGGGCGACGACGGGCCGGGCGACCGAGGTGGACATCCGCCAGGTCTTCTGGAACCAGTTGAGCATCCTGGGGACCACTATGGGGAGCCCCCGGGAATTCGCCGCCATCCTGCAACTGTACGAAGCGGGCTGCGTGAAGCCCGTCGTGGACAGCGTCTTCCCGCTGCGGGACGCCCCGGCCGCCCACCACTGCATGGACGAGGGCCAGCAGTTCGGCAAGATCGTCCTGGTCCCGTAGCTTTCAAGGAGGTCCCCGCATACCGCACCCGTTCAATCCGGCGCCTTGTTTCTGCCTCCCATCCGGAGGCAGTTTGGATCAGGCCACTCTCCCCCTATTTCTTCAGCCAGATGGATCTCCTCACCTTCTGAACCCTTTCGAGCTGACCCCATTCGCGATTGAGCTTGACCGGCACAAGGGAGCCGCGCTAGCGTCACGTGGGATCACTGAAATGCCTTTAGGTGTTTCGGGTAGCCATGATTCCGGGCGAAAGTGAACCATCGGCGACTACTGGAGAGAGTGAACGAAAGCATGGGGCTCTCCACGGCCCCGGGTTTCGAGTTGCCTTTGGTGAGCGAAGTGCAAGATGACGCCTCCCCAAGGAATATCCAGGGCGCCGCAACTCTCCAAGTCACGCTACCTCTCCGGCCTTCAGTGTCACAAGCGGCTGTACCTGGAGGTGCATTCGCCGGATCTGGCGAGCGAGGCGGATGAGCAGCTTGAAGCCCGCCTGGAGATGGGCATCCAGATCGGGGAGTTGGCCCGCGAGTCCTTCCGCGGCGGGGTCCTCGTGGATATCGAGGGCCTGGGAATCCCGGGCGCAATCGCGCGGACGTCCAAACTGACGGCCGATACCAACGTCCCGGCGATATTCGAAGGGATGTTCTCGTACGGGGACGTGCGGGTCCGGGTGGATATCCTGGAACGCGCGAAGGGGAGCACCTGGCGGCTGATCGAGGTGAAGTCCTCCACCCAGGTCAAGAAGGAGCACCTCGACGACGTGGCCATCCAGGCCCATGTACTAACTGGCGCAGGCATCCTGCTGGAGCGATCGGAGCTGATGCACATCAATAACCAGTATGTGTACCTCGGTGGTGAGTTCGATCTCAGGCAACTGTTTCTTCGCCAGGATGTGACGTCGGAGGTGGCCGCCCGCCAGTCCGAGATTGCCGGACGTCTAGCCGCGATGCGCGAGATGCTGACCGCCTCGTCGCCGGCCGCCATAGAACCCGACCACCATTGTTTCGATCCCTACGAGTGTCCGTTCTGGGATCATTGCACCCGGGCCAAACCGGCGCGCTGGGTGTTCTACCTGCCTGGCGGGAAACGGACGTTCCAGGAGTTGGTCGGCCAGGGAATCGAGGTTATTGACGACATACCGGCCGAGTTCAGACTCACGGGCATCCAACAGCGCATGAAAGACAATGTCGAGCGGATCGGACGTGGCCTCAAAGCGGAGCTTGCCGCCGTCAGCTATCCGATCCACCACCTCGACTTCGAGACATTCATGCCGGCCATTCCCAGGTATTCCAACACGCGGCCCTATCAGACCATCCCATTTCAGTGGTCGAACCACATCGTCAGTGGCGACGGGCAGATGCGGCACGAGGAATACCTCTGCACGGATCCGAAGGATCCCCGTGAGGAATTTGTCCTCACTTTGTTGAAGTCCATCGGCCGGGAGGGAACCATCTGCGTCTATTCCGGATACGAGGCCCGAATCCTGAAAGAACTGGCCGACGCCTTCCCGAGATTCCAGTCGGACATTGACCAGGCGATCGAGCGGTTCTGGGACCTGCTCTCCGTCATCCGAGGCCACTATTACCACCCCGAGTTTTGGGGATCGTTCTCGATCAAGTCCGTCCTGCCGGCGGTGGTGCCCTCTCTGGGGTACGACGATCTGGAAATCCAAGAGGGCACCATGGCCTCTCTCCAGTATTACCGGATGATCTTCGAGGTCAGCGACGAGACAGAGAGGACCCGGCTCAGGACGGCCCTCCTGAAGTATTGCGAGCGGGACACGCAGGCCATGGTTGCATTGCGCGGGGCGCTCGTCGCCAAGGCGGCTGGCGTGGGTTCCTGAAGACCGTTGCCGAGGAGTTTGGAGAGGAGGGAGAGCAAGAACCTCATAGTCCGAGATGATGCCTTCGGAACCCTTTCCAAAGGAGGGGAACACGAACCTGTCAATCGGCAACAAGAACGTGGTGCTGGGGCTGATCGTGATCATGCTGTATCTCTCGATGACCTTTTTCATCGAACGGACGTCCACGCTGCATGGATTTCACAACAAGGCGGCCGCCGCGGTCCTGGACACCAAGGGCTCGGCGAACCTCCTGGATCACCAGGTCGTGGACGTGAAGCGCGGCCCGGCCTACCGGACGGGCGGGATCTACTTCACCAACTACTATCCCGGCTCGTACATCCCGGTGCCGAATGCCTCCAAGGACGCCGCCTACAACATGCGCTTCTACGCCTGGATGTCCGCCCTGTTCGGCATCGCCGTCGGGGTGATTGTGGGATTGCAGACGCAGGCGAGCCTGGCCCTGCGCTCCTGGGCTTCGTGGCTGGCCGTCATCGGCGTCGTGCTTTTCCCCGTGCGGGATACGGTCGGCTTCTGGGGACGCTGGTTCAATCCGAATTACAGCTTTGGCGCAATCGGACCGATCGTCTATCCCATCAAGTGGATCGGTGGCGCGGCGGTGTTTTTCGCCCTGCTCCTTGCCTTGATTGTCTTCGTGCAAGGGGCGCAGCGGGCCGCGGCAAAATAGGCGGCATCGGGCATCCGACGGTCCGCTGCAAGGATACCGGCTTCCAGGCCGGGCGTTCCCTCTCGCCCGTCGCGGGGACCGGAGGGGTCCGCTCGCGCTGGGTAGGTCTGTTTTCCCATCCCTTTGGCCCGGAGGGACTGGCGCCTCCGGATGCCCAGGGGTAATATTCCTGAGGATACACATTTCCCCGCCAGGCGGGCCGGGGTGCCGAAGACACGTGGTGTATGGGCCGTCGAGGAAGGGGCGCTGCCGCTGCGACCGGGATGGGTGGCAGCGGCAAGATGATCACGAGGATACGAGAGGAGGAAAGGATGAAGGGCCACAACCGAATCATCGGGCATCTGAACGAGCTTCTGGCCGACGAACTGACCGCCATCAATCAATACATGGTCCAGTCCGAGATGTGCGCCAACTGGGGGTACGAGAAGCTTCACAAAGCGATCGAGAAGCGGGCCATCGATGAGATGAAGCATGCGGAGAAGCTCATCGGCCGGATCATCTTCCTGGAGGGTTTGCCGACCGTTAGCAAGCTGAACAAGATCGATGTCGGGGCCAACGTCGAGGCCCAGCACAAGAACGATCAGAAGGCCGAGGAGCGGGCGATCCGAGCCTACAACGCCGGCATCCGGCTGGCCGTGGAGGTGGGCGACAACGGGACCCGTGAGCTGCTGGAGTCGATCCTCAAGGACGAGGAGGAGCACATCGACTGGATCGAGGCGCAGCTCGACCAGATCAAGCAGATGGGGATGCAGAACTACCTGGTGGAGCAACTCGGCTAGTCCGAGGGCCCGGGAAGCCTCCGGGCGTCTCCCTGCCGGGTCCATTCATGCTGAAGAACAGGCTCAAGGAGAAGCTCCTGTCGGGCCGGCCGGCCTTCGGGGTGTCGGTGATGTTCCCGTCGCCCCAGGTGGTGGAGATGGTCGGGCGGCTGGGATTCGACTGGGTGCTGATTGACTGCGAACACGGCTCGATCTCTCCCGAAAGCGTGGAGTTGATGGCCATGGCCGCCGAGCTGACGGGGGTGACAGCCATCGCGCGGGCGTGGTCCGACAGCCCCGAGGCGATCCTGCGTCTGATGGACCGCGGAGTGATGGGGGTCCAGGTCCCGCATGTCAACACGGCCGCGGATGCCAGGCGGGCGGTCGAGGCGGTCAAATTTCATCCCCTTGGCACGCGGGGCCTGGCGGCGGGGACCCGTCCCGCGCACTACGGCTTCAACGTGTCGGCAGCCGACTATGTGGAGGAAGCCAACCGCGAAACCCTCGTGTGCGTCCAACTGGAGGAAGCGGAGGCCCTCGGGAACCTCGGCGAGATCCTGCGGGTGGAAGGCGTGGATGTGTTCTTTATCGGCCCCTCGGACCTCTCGCAGTCTCTGGGATATCCGGGTCGTTCGGACGTCCCGGAGGTGCGAGAGGCCATGGATCGGGCTTTCGCAGCCATCGTGGCCGCAGGCAAGGTGCCCGGATCCACCGGCAACCTCCAGGCGATCCAGGCCTACCAGCGGAAGGGGGTCCGCTACCTGTATACGCACCTCACCAGGCTCCTGGCCAGCGCGAGCAGGGAATTCCTGGCCGCCGTGAAGGGCGGCGCCTGATCCGGCAAGGGGCCGGTGGGGGGTGGCTGCGGATGGTCGCCGGATGGCTCAGTGCGCCGGGGTCGGTTGTTTTTCCGGATCGGGCTTGAGGATGAACAGGTCCCGCGGCTTTCCCTGCCCGTCTTGCGATGCCGCGGGGAGCCGCATCTCGTATCTCACCGGCTGGTGGTGATCGCTGAGCTGCAGCTCCGGGTGATAGACGCTGTTGAACTTCCAGAGCATCCGGACGAAGTTGGTCTGCCCGCGGAGGAGGAGCCGCGCCGCGATGAGCGCGGTGTTCTTCAGGGCGGTGAGCCCGAGGTGCTTCGTGTTCAACACCTGCTGGGTCTTCAGCAGTTCCTGGTAGAACCGATCCAGGGGAAGCCGGGTGGGCAGCACCGCGTGCTGGATGTCGAAGAGGCGGTAATCCCGCGTGGCCAGCCGGTCTGACTTGCTGAGGAACGTCTCGGTGCCGGGATATGGCGTGTTCACGCTCACGTTCACGATCTCGGGAATGGACAGGGCCCACTCGCGGATCACGGCGAAGTGCTGCTCGTCCCAGTCGGGATCGGCGATGATGTTGATCGCCACCCGGATGCCGAGGGAGCGCGCGAACTCGAGGGCCTCGAAGTTGGTGGACAGCTTGACCCGCTTCCGGTGCAGGTTCAGCCCCTCCTCGTCAATGGCCTCGAGGCCGATGAACATGTACTCCAGGCCCAGGCGCTTCCAGTACACGAAGGTCTCCTTGTTCCGCAGCAGGACATCCCCCCGCGTCTCCAGGTAGTACTGCTTCCGGATTTTCCGCTTCTCGACCTCCCGGGCGATGGCCAGGCCGTGCTCGGCCTGGATGAAGGCCACGTCGTCCACGATGAAGACGCCGGGCTCCTGAATGGACTGGAGTTCCTCGGCCACCTTCTCGGGGCTTGCTTTGCGGTAGCTCCGCCCGTAGAAGGTCCAGGCGCTGCAGAAGACGCAGTCCCAGGGACAGCCCCGCGTGAACTCGATGGAGGCGGCCGGATCCAGGACGCCGATGAAATACTTCCGCCGCTTGCGCAGTAAGTCGCGGGCCGGCCTGAGGTTGTCCAGGCTCTCGACCATCCGGGGCGGGGGACCCTCGCCTTCCAGCGTCACGACGCCCGGAAGGATGTGGAGGCGCTTCCGGTCGCCCGCCGCGGCCAGGAGGAGGGGCGCCGTGATCTCTTCGGCCTCGCCCTTGGCCACGCAGTCAATGGCCCCGGCCGCGTGCTCGAGGATCTCCTGCGCGGTGAAGGAGGCGCTGTGGCCTCCCACAAAGAGGAAGCAGTTGGGGAGTTTCTGCTTGGTCTCCTTGGCCAGGTCAATGACCTCGGGGATGTTGGCCAGGTAGTTGACGCCGAAGCCCACGGCATCGGGCTTCCACTCGCTGAGAACCCTGAAGTAGTCCCGGTGAGTGAAGGCCTGGAGGTCCAAGGTCCGCACGTCGTGGCCGGCGGCGCGGGCGGCCGCGGCCAGGAGTTCGACGCCGAGTGGCTCCAGGCGCAGGAAGATCTTGGTGTACAGGAGGCCGCTCGGATGGCAGCACAGGACCTTCATTTCTCTCCGTTCTCACGAGGAGCTGAGCGCAGCGTCATTTGTGACAAAGGGATGAAGGAGTATTGCGCAGGAAGGCGGGAAGACCAAGCATTTTCTGGGAGGCGCTCGGCCCGCCGGCCGGTCCGCCAGCCACGGAGCGACGCCAAGCAGTGGCAGGCCGTCGTGACGAAGATGGTCAAGGTGTTCGGCGCTCCCATCAGGCCGCAGGACGAGAAAACCATCGTCGAGTATCTCTCGTCCGCTTACGGCCCGGCGAAGTAGGCTGGAGAAGCGCCACCCTTGCGCCTGACCGCTGCGCCTTGCGGCCGCGCGCTCAGGCCGAGGAGGAGGCATTGGATTCGCTCCAGCGCTCCAGGGCCTTGAGGGCGCGTTGGACCACTTCGCGTACGGATCCGGTCATGGCGGCGATCTGGTGCTGGGTGAGGCGGGCGCAGGCCCAGATGCGCTTCTGGTTCGCTGTCACGTGGGTCCTGGGCTTGATCCTGCTCGTAGGGGTGATCCTGACCGTCGTGGATCTCCTGACCTTGCGTCCGGCGCCTCATGCGGACGAACGGGCCTGAGTTCCGGCCAGCGACTGAGGGGAAACCCCTCCCTGCACATTAGAAAGCACGAGCCTTCGGGGAGCGTACCCCGAAGGGCCGTTGCGTCTTTGGAGAAGAGGTTCTTTTGCTGGATGGGTCCGGCAAGGGGCCAAGAGTCGACCGAGAATTTCGGCGAATCGATCGTTACGATCCCGGACCGGCCAGCGCCGTGACGGTGATTTCGACGTGGGCGCCCGCGGGCAGCCCCTTGACCTCGACGGTGGTGCGCCCCGGTGGATTGACCTTCAAGTACTTGGCGTAGATCGCATTCATCTTGGGGAAGTCGCTGAGGTCCGTCATGAAGACGAAGGTGCTGACGGCCAGATCCAGGCTCGAGCCGGCCGCCTCTAGGATGGCCTTGATGTTCTCCAACGTCCGACGGGTCTCCGCCTCGATGCCTCCGGGGACGATCTTCCCGGTCGCGGGATCGATCCCCTTCTCGCCCGCCACGAAGACGAAGCCCCCCGCCTTGATCCCCTGGGAGTAGGGGCCCACCGGAGGACCGGCCTTCTCCGTCTTGATGACCTGGATGGGTTGCGTCGCACCCTTCACCATCACGAAACCTCCTTTCGCTTTCTCCGCTGCTCCTCGGATGGTCGTCAGGAACAGCGGTTCCGCGATTATACCGCAGAGGGGACGAATCCGTGTCTTCCTTCGCCTCCGTCACCATCATGCGGAGGGAGTATCCAGGGGGAGGGATTAGAGCAGGCGACGGCGGAGATAGGCGGAGAGATAGTCCACCAGTGTGACCATCAGGTAGATGGCCAGGATCAGGGTCAAGAGCTTGTTCTCCAGGAACAGGCTGATGGCGATCTGGATCTGCTGGCCCAGGCCGCCCGCGCCGAAGCCGTGCCGATCCGCCGTCGCACTACACGGTGAGGACGTCGCTCCGCAAGAGCAGATCGCTGATGACGGGCATCGTAGAGATCTCCCCGGCCCGGAGCTTCTCCTGCAGGCCGAAGTGCTCCACGCAGGTCTTGCAGGCCAGGATCTCCACGCCGATCCCCTCCAGATCCTGGAGGGTCGTGACGACCGGGGACTCCCGGGTGAGCAGTTTCACGCCGGCGTTCCAGCAGACGATCTTTTCCGGGCGCAGGGGATTCCCCACTAACGTTTTGAGGAAGTTTGCCAGGATCGTCAGGCCCAGCGCGTCATTGCCTCGCCCCATCCCGTCGCTCCCCAAGAGCAGGACACGGCCGCGCGGTGGTTGTGACATGCCTTCGCTCCTTTTCCCCGTCAACGACAGTCAAGTGGTCAAAAGGTCGATCGGTCAAATGGCAAGAACGAATCCACGAATCAACCTCGGTTCGAGGCAATAATCTACCCGGAAAAGAACCTATAGTCCATATTGAAGAATCCGATGAATCTGTGACGGCAGACCAGCCACCGGATGGACGAATCTTCTCTCTGCCTGGTGAAGCGTGAGGGGGATTCCTTTTGGCTTACGACCCGGGCGGGGGAGGAGTAGTTGAGTTCAGGGCCGGCGCCAGCCGCTTGACCAGCATGGGCAGGAAGAGGGAGGCGACGAAGAGGCTCAGGGGTGCAAGAAACCGAAGGGCCAGGAGATCCGCCGGCGATTCCAGATTGGTCAGCTCATCCAGGAAGCACGTGAAGATGAGCACCGCGGGAAACATCCCGACAATCGACCCGCAGAGGTAATCCAGGAACCGCATTCGCGTCAGGCCGGCAGCGTAGTTCAGCGGTGCGAAGGGAAGGTAGGCCAGGCGCAGGTAGGAGATCAAGATGAGCCCGTGCTCCTCGGCCTTGGCGTCCAGCCGCCGGAGCCTTCCCGTCAGCAGGCGTGCGGCGAAGTCCCGTCCCAGATAGCGCGCGACGAGGAATGACAGCGCGGCGCCGCCGGTGGCCCCCAGCAGATTGTAGATGGTCCCCAAGAACTTGCCGAACAGAACGGCTCCGATCAGGGTGAAGAGCGTTGCCGGCAGCAGGGCCGTGGTCCCCACGGCATACACCGCAACATGGACGGCCGGGGCCAGCAGACCGAATCGGCTCACGAGGGCCTGGATGCCCTGTTTGGACACGTGAGCCGTCACCCCGGAAAATCGGAGGGCAATGAAGGCCAGGAGCAGGAGTGCGACGAGCGCCGCGGCCTTCAGGGCGGCGGGAAAATCACCGCCCGGCGGAGTGGTGTCCGCGCCAACTGGTGTCGCACTCTGTCGTTCCTCGGGATCTGTCATGCGTCCCGCACTTGTCCAGGCTGCGCTCAGAAGATCTCGATGGTCGGTTCGGCGATGACCTCGCCGATCTCCCAGACGGGCTCGCCTTTCGCCGCGAACCGCTCGCGAACCTCTTGCGCCCGCTCCGCCGGGGCGGAGAAGAGGAGGCCGCCCGACGTCTCCGAGTCGTACAAGAGACCGACCAATTCGGCGGGAATGCCCGCCCCGATCCGAAGCGCCAGCTTCCCGTCTTGGGCCAGGCCCTCCACGTACTTCTTGTTGCGGCCCATGCCGCCCGCGAAGTCTCCGGATTCGGCGCAGTCCATGGCCCCGGGCAAGAGGGGCACCGCGTCGGCGCGAAGGCGCAAGCCGCACTCGCTGGCCAGGACCATCTCGGTGCCGTGGCCGAGCAGGCCGAACCCGGTGACGTCGGTACATCCCCGGATGCCCATCTCGGCCACGACCTCGGAGGCACCCCGGTTCAGGCGCGTCATACTCTGGATCGCGGCTTCCAGGTGGGGCGCCTGGGCCCGCCCGGCCTTCCCGGCGGTGGTGATGACGCCGGTGCCCAGGGACTTGTTGAGGAAGAGCCGCTGGCCGGGCGTGAGACCGCCCTTGATCGTGATCCGGTCGGGATGCACGAGGCCGGTCACGCACAGGCCGTATTTCGGCTCCCTGTCCACCACGGTGTGGCCGCCGGCGATGATCCCGCCGGCCTCGGCCACCTTGTCGGCGCCGCCTTGGAAGATCCGGCGCATGGCGTCCCGCGGGAAATCCCCGGGGAAGGCCGCCACGTTGAGGGCGAGGAGGACGCGCCCGCCCATGGCGTACACGTCGCTCATCGAGTTGGCGGCCGCCACCGCCCCGAAGATGTACGGGTCATCCACGATGGGTGGGAAGAAGTCCACCGTCTGGATGACGGCCTGCCGATCGTTCAGCCGGTAGACGGCCGCGTCATCGCTCTTGGTCAGGCCGACCAGAAGATCGGGAGGCTCCTGCATGGCCAGGTGATCCAGCACGTCGTGTAGGTCCGCCGGACCCATCTTGGACGCTCACCCGGCGCAGGCGGCGTACTCGGTGAGTCGGATCTCCTTGCCCGAGGAGGCAACGGGACTGTCCTTCGCGCTCACGCTGTCCTCCACCCCCCTTCACGCATGCCGCGCGGCGGGGAAGGCGCGCACCCCGCCTGCGATGGCGTCACGGATACCACAACAGGGGCGATCAAACAAATAGATTTTGCCGATGCGGACTCTCACCCCCCAGGAAGAAATAGGGGGCTTCCCATAATGTGCAGGGCGGCAGGACGAGAGGGTGAGGCGTCGTGCGGTGTTGGCGATGAAGAGTGAACTCAAGGCGGGAGGGGGGCTTACCGCGCGGGAAGTTCCAGGGTCACGGCGATGGGCGCCTGGGCGTCGCGACGCTCGACCAGCAGGGAGGTGGACCGATCGTTGCCTCGCATGGCCCGGTCGAAGTCTTCGAGGCTGCGAATCGGCTGGTTGTTGGCGAGCAGGATCGCGTCCTGCGGGCGGAGGCCGGCGCGGGCCGCGGGAGAATCGGGGTCCACGAAGGCGACGAGGACTCGGCCGCCCGGGGCGGGCTGTTCGCGGGGTCGATCGCGCTCGTCCTCGCCCCGCACCAGGAATCCGAAGCGCTCGCCGGCGAGCTGGGCGCGCGCCTCCACAGGCATCGCCCCGATGGTGACCGGTACGGTGAGGCGGGAGGATTGCCGCAGAACCACGAGCGTCACGCGCTGGCTGATGGGCTTGGACCGGATCGCCCGCTGGAGCTGCCGGACATCCCAGATGGGCTGGTTGTCCACGCGGATGATGACGTCCCCCCGCTTCAAAAATGACCCCTCGGCCGGGCCGCCTTTCAGGACGTCCGCCACTACCACGCCGGTGCCCGCCCCGGGACCGAAGGTGCCGGCCAGGCGCTCCGCCAGGTCCTCGTTGACCTCTGAGATGGAGATCCCCAGCCATCCCAAGTCCGGCGTCGCCTGGGCACTCGCCCGCGCGGGGATTGCCAGCAGCCAGGTGAGGAACAGCACCAAGGGGAGGCCCGCCAGGGGGCCCATCGGGAGGCAACGGCTCATTGCCTTACCAACTCCTTGACCTCGACGTCCACGCCGCAGAACTCGCAGAAGACCCACTCTCCCTTGACCCCGGACACATCGAAGCTCATCTGGAAACAGTAGGGGCAGAAGCGGATATCGGGACCGGCCGGCTTCTCTTCTTGGGGCATGGCGGCTCCTCCTCGAAGCCTTCTGCGCGTGGTATAATGTCTGAGCTTAGACCAGGGCACGGGGAACGTCAAGGCGGGGGTGGAGGCGGCAGCTTGATCCGACGAACCCGCAGCGGCAATATCAGACTTGTTGCGCATTGACAGGGGTTTAGGGCTATGGTATGGTCCGATTGCCTCGCAGAAAAGCGACTGGCGGAGGCTCTGGGGGCAGGGTTGGCGTCACGGCGTGGCCCTGCTTTTTTGTTCATGGGCGCAAAACGACGAGGTCTTCGGGGCTGGCGGGGTCGGATGCAGGCGCTTCCGCTCGCTCTCCTGTTGCTCTTTCTTCAGGCAGAGCCGGCGGCGGCGGGGGCCTGGGAGCGCGCCCTGCTGGGCAAGTCCCAGGTGGTGGATCTGACCCAGGCCCAGACGGAGTCCGCACCTAGCGGCAGAGTCCAGGAGCGCGCTCGACCCGAGGGACCGGCCGAGGGCGAGGAGAACAATTCCGCCCAGGGCATCCCTCCAGCCGGCGTGTTGGTCACGCATCTCGACCTGCCTTCGAGCGTGCTGAAGGGCAAGCCAACTCTGGCCCAGATCCCCGCCCGAGACCTCTTGGCTTACGCCGTGATGGTGGATGTCGCCCTCCGGGTCGCCCGCGCGGCGGACTACCGCGTCACGGCCGACGACCTGCAGGCCTGGGAGCGCCGGAACGGCCGCATCCCCAAGGGCAGCATGGTCCTGCTGTACACGGGATGGGCCCGTCGGTGGAGCGGGAGCGATCCGGCCCGCTACTTGAACCTGGATCCCCAGGGGGTGCCGCGGGTGCCCGGCATCTCTGAGGGAGCGATTGCGTTCCTTCTCACCGAGCGGGACATCCGCGGGGTGGGCCTCGACGCCTGGGTCCCGGAGGCGGCTCCGGGGGTTCCCGGCGGGGATGGAACGCGCGCTCTTCTCTCCGCGGGGAAGTGGCGGCTCGTCAACCTCACCAATCTCGATCGGCTTCCGGTGAAGGGAGTCAAGCTGGTGATCGCCCCGCTCCGGGTGGACGCCGGATCGGCGCCGGCACGGGTAATTGCCATACTGCCGTGAGACGTGAAACGTGAAACGGGAACGGGCATGGGGCAAGGTTTCCCGCCGAACCTGACGGCTGTCCGGGCTTTCGTTCCGTGATACGCAGTCCGCGGTTTCCGAGGTCCTGTCGTGCGTGATCCCCTCCATCGGATTGCCCGCATCCCCACCGCCCTCCTGTCGGACGCCCTGGGCCGCCTGGGGACCATGGCCGCCGCCATCAAGCCGGTGGCCCGAGGGATGCGGCTGACCGGAATCGCCCATACGGTCCGTTGCTACCCGGGGGATTATCTCACCCTCCTCAAGGCGCTGGCCGAGGCACGAGAGGGAGAGGTGCTGGTGGTTGACGGCGGGGGGATGCTGGAGGCCGCGCTGCTGGGGAAACTGATGGCGATCGAGGCCCGGCGCAAGGGCATTAAAGGATTCGTCATCGACGGGGCGGTCCGGGATCTGCACGACCTGGAGGACGTGGGAGTCCCCGTCTTCGCCCGGGCGGCCACGCCCCGGGTCGGCACGGCGGAGCATCTGCGGGAGACCCAGGTGCCCATCATCTGCGGGGGGGCGCCGGTGCAGCCCGGCGACATCGTCCACGGAGACGAGGACGGCGTCGTGGTCTTCTCGCCCAAGAAGCTGTGCACCGTGGCCCCGCGCGCCCTCGAGATCCAGCGTCACGAGGCGGAGGTGGCGCGGAAGCTCCGCCGCGGGCGCCCCCTGGCCGAGCTCATGAAGCTCTTCGATCGCCTGGTTGAGCTCCGAAAGCGAGGTTGAAAAGATGGCGGGCCCCCTCGCCGGTATCCGGGTCCTGGACCTCTCCCGCGTCCTGGCAGGGCCGTACACGACCATGGTGCTGGCCGATCTCGGCGCCGAGGTGGTGAAGGTCGAGGAGCCCGGCGTCGGCGACGAGTCCCGGAGCATCGGCCCCTTCCAGAACGGGGTGAGCACGTACTTCATCAGCATCAACCGGGGTAAGAAGGGGATCACGCTGAACCTCAAGGCCGAGGCGGGGAAGCGGCTCTTCCTGAACCTAGTCCGGCAGGCGGACATCCTGGTCGAGAACTACCGCCCGGGCGTGATGAAGCGGCTGGGCCTGGACTACCCGGCCCTGCGGGCCGTAAACCCCCGCCTCGTGTACGCCGCCTGCTCGGGCTTCGGCCACACGGGGCCGTATTCGCCCCGTGGCGCCTACGACATGATCGTCCAGGGCATGGGCGGCGTGATGAGCATCACGGGCGAGCCGGGTCGGCCCCCGGTCCGGGTCGGCACCTCCATCGGGGACATCGCCGCGGCCCTTTTCACGGGCATCGGGATCCTGGCCGCCCTCAGCCACGCCCGGGCCACGGGGGAGGGGCAGTTCGTGGACGTCGCCATGCTGGACTGCCAGGTGGCCATCCTGGAGAATGCCATCATGCGCTGTCTGGTCACCGGCGAGGTCCCCCAGCCCCTGGGCGCCCGCCACCCCTCCATCGCTCCCTTCGAAGCGTTCGCGGCCGCGGACGGGCACGTCATTCTGGCCGTGGGCACCAACATCTGGGCCCGCTTCTGCGAGGCCATCGGTCGCGCCGATCTCATTGAGCACCCGCACTTTGCCACCAACGCGCTCCGCGCCGAGCACGTGGACGAGCTGCATGCGATCCTCGTTCCCATCATCCGACAGAAGCGGGTCGAGACCTGGATGAAGGAGATGGAGGCCATCGGGGTGCCCTGCGGGCCCGTGAACACGGTGGACAAGGTGATCCAGGATCCGCAGGTGAAGGCGCGGGAGATGGTGGTCACGGTGCAGGACCCCGACGGCGGGACGATCAGTATGGCCGGCGTGCCCATCAAGCTGTCGGCGACCCCCGGGAAGGTGCACGGGCGGGCGCCTCGCCTCGGGGAACACACCGAGGAGGTCCTCGCCCAGTGGTTGCGCCTGTCGCCGGAAGAGGTGGCGCGGCTGCGGGAAGAGAACGTGGTCTGAGAAGGGGCCGAACATGAATACCGTGGCGACAACTGCGCTGGTTGTTCTGGCCGTGGTGAGCCTGCTCTGGACCATCATGCTGGTCCCGGCCCTGCTGGAACTCCGCCGGGCGGCCTGGCGCCTGCAGGAGTTCATCCGGACGCTCGAGTTGGATCTCCGGCCCGTGATCCAGGAGGCGCGGGATGGCGTCCGCGCGGCGACCAAGGCGGCCCAGGAGGTGGCGAATGGGGCCGCGCGCCTGCGGGGGGCCATGGCCGCCGTGGAGGAGGCCGGGGAGAATCTCCGTATGACCACCGGTACCATCCGCGCCGTGTTCGGATCGCGACTCATCCCCATCGCCGGCGTGCTGGCCGGTGTGCGGGCCGGGCTGAAGTTCCTGTGGAAGCAGTACACGCGAAGGAGGGAGCCGTCATGAGTGAAGAACGCGGATACTCCGGGGCCGGCGTCGCGTTGGGATTCATCCTGGGTGGCGTCGTGGGGGCCTGCCTGGCCCTCCTGCTCGCGCCCGAGTCGGGCCGGCGAACCCGAGAGCGGTTGCGGGACCTGGCCTCTGACGTGCGGGACAAGACGCTTGACGTGTCCGAGGAACTTCGGGACAAGGCCGAGGATGCAATCGAGCGCGGCCGCGAGGTATTGGAGGAAAAAAAGACCATCCTCTCCGCTGCAGTTCAGGCCGGCAAGGAGGCCATGCAGCGCGAGCGCGAACGCCTGTCTTCCCGCTAACACGAGGCACGCGGTCCGAAGGATTCGCCTCCCTCTTCCGATGGCATATGGCTGCGCGATCGCGGGGATCGACGTGTGTCCGGCTCTCGCCCTCTCGAACCTCGCCGGCGAGGGGAGAGCGGCCGCGACGGACGATGGAACCCTGAAACCGGTTCCTCAAACGTGAGGGCCTTGTCGCCGTCGCGCCATGGGACGGGGCGGCGCAGGGATGAGGCATGAAGACCATCGTGCTGGAAGAGCCTGGCCGGTTCCGACTGGTGGATCGGGCGGCGCCCCTCGCGCCCGGCCCCGGTGAGGCGCTGGTGCGCATCCATCGGGTCGGCGTGTGCGGCTCCGACCTGCACGCCTTTCGCGGGAAGCAGCCGTTCTTCACCTATCCGCGCGTCGTGGGCCACGAGCTGGGGGTCGAGATCGTGGCCCTGGGGGCGCCGGAGGCCCACCTTGCCGTGGGGGACCGGTGCAGCGTGGAGCCGTATCTGAACTGCGGGAGCTGCATCGCGTGCCGGCGCGGCAAGACGAACTGCTGCGTGCGCCTCCAGGTCCTGGGGGTGCACACCGACGGCGGGATGCGCGAGCTGATGGCGGTCCCGGTGGCGAAGCTGCACCGGTCCCGGACGCTCTCGATGGATCAGCTCGCCCTGGTGGAGATGCTCACCATCGGGGCGCACGCCGTGCGGAGGGGGCAACCGGAGGCGGGGGAGCGCATCCTGGTCATCGGGGCCGGGCCCATCGGCCTCTCCGTCATCCAGTTCGCGCAGCTCAGCGGGGCCAGGGTCATCGTCCTCGAGATCAGTGAGCGGCGGCGCCAGTTCTGCCGGCAGCATCTCAAGGTCGAAACGTGTCTGGACGGGCAGACGGATACGACCGTGGACGAGCTGCAGGCCTTGCTCGACGGCGACCTGCCCACCACGGTCTTCGAGGCCACCGGCAATCCGAACTCCATGATGCGCTCGGTGCAGTACGTCGCCAACGGGGGGAAGCTCACCTTCGTGTCCCTGGTGCAGGGCGACCTGACGTTTCGCGACGCGGAGCTTCACCGGCGGGAACTCACACTGCTCCGCAGCCGGAATGCGACCGGCGCGGATTTCGCCTGGGCCATTCAGATGGTCGAAGAAGGACGGATCGATCTCGCGCCGTGGATCACGCACCGGGCGCCGGCCGACGCCATGATCGCGGCGTTCCCGGAGTGGCTGGACCCGGAGCGGGGGGTCATCAAGGCCGTGGTGGAGTTCTGAGAGGGACCGGCCTCCCTCGTGGCGACCAGATAGGCGGCCGGCAAGCGGAATCCCGATCGGGAGCGTGGGGGGGCAGAACGCGACCTGCGGAGGGAGCGATGTACGGATATGGCGGAAAGATCCTGACGGTGGATGTCGGCAGCGGGGCGCAGCGGATCGAGGAATTCGATCCCGCCTTTGCCCGGGCCTATCTGGGGGGTAACGGCTTCGTGGCCAAGCTCTGCTACGATCGGGTCCCGCCCGGCATCGACGCCTTCGACCCCCGCAACCTGGTGATCTTCGCCACCGGGCCCGTCACGGATAGCCCGATCCCGGGCAACCACCGGGGCTGCATCGGTGGGAAGTCCCCGCTGAACGGCCTCTTCTTCGATTCCACCTACGGCGGCCGCTTCACCGGGACCCAGCGACACACCGGGTTCGACGCCATCGCGATCGCGGGCGCCGCCCCCAAGCCGGTCTACGTGGTGGTGGACGAACGAGGGGCCACGCTCAAGTCCGCCAAGACGTTCTGGGGCAAGCGGACGTTGGAGGTGGGGCGGGCCATCCAGGAGGCGGAGGGGCCGGAAAGCGACGTGATGAGCATCGGGCCGGCCGGCGAGAACCGGGTCCGCTTCTCCGCCCTGGCCCACTACTCGCGCAGCCGCGAGGGATTCGCGGCGCGCGGCGGCTTGGCATCGGTGCTGGGATCGAAGCGCGTCAAGGCGCTCGTCGTGCGCGGGAGCCAGAAGGCCGAGTTCGCCGACCTGGAGACCCTGAAGTCGCTCGTCACCGAGAAGCGGGAGGCCCTGAAGACCGGCACCCACAACCTGAACACCTACGGCACCCCCAACCTGGTCAAGGGCATTAACGCCATCGGGGGGCTGGGTTTCTATAACAACCGGTTCGAGTACTCCCCCGACGCCGAGCAGGTGGGCGGCGAACGCTACCGGGCGGAGTTCCGCAAGAAGGACACGACGTGCCAGAAGTGCTCCGTGGCCTGCGGCAAGACCTTCGAGGTGAAGGAGGGCGAGTACGCCGGCACTGTCTGGAAGATGCCGGAGTACGAGAGCATCTACGCCTTCGGCCCCATGCTGGGCAATCTGGACCCCGCCTCGCTGATCAAGGCGGAGGAGTTGTGCGACCAGTACGGTCTGGACACGATCAGCATGGGGGTGAGCATCGCCTTCGTGCTGGAATGTCTCGAGCGGGGCTTCCTGACCGAGAAAGAGGTCGGGATCCCGCTGGCCTGGGGCGACCACCGGGCGGTGAACCGGCTGGTGGAGATGACGGCGCGGCGGGAGGGCTTCGGCGATGCCTTGGCCGACGGATCGGTGCGCCTGGCAGCCAGGCTCGCTCCGGAGGCGCAGAAGCTTCTGTACGCCGTCAAGGGGTTGGAGATCGCCGGCCACTCGGCCCGAGCCCTCAAGGGGATGAGCATCGGGTATGCCACCGGCACCCGGGGCGGCAGCCATCACGATGCCCGGCCCACGCCCCAGTACGCGCCCGATTTCGACCGGAGGAGCCCCGCGGGAAAACCCGCCTGGGCCGCCCGCAGCCAGAATTTCACGGCCGTGGACGACTCGCTGGTCCTCTGCCGATTCACCTCCGAGCGCGGCGGTTACGGGATGTACCTCAGCGACAGCTACGTCCGGATGATCAACGCCGCCACGGGCTGGGACCTCGATCTGGCCGAGCTGGAGTGGATCGGCGAGCGCATCTGCACCCTGGAGCGCGCGTTCAACGTCCGCGAGGGGATCTCCCGGAAGGACGACACGTTGCCCTGGCGCGTCCAGCACGAGCCCATCCCGGACGGACCGTCCAAGGGCACCTTCTGCCCGCCCGAAGAGTTGGACCAGATGCTGGACGAGTACTACGAGCTACGAGGCTGGTCCAAGGACGGGATCCCGACGCCGGAGCGGCTCCGCGCCCTCGGGTTAGACTTCGCCATTCGCTCCTGACGCGCGCCGTCCCCCGAAGCGACGGTTGTCCGCGTTCGACCCGCTCCAAGCCGCGCCGGATGGTCGTCGATCCTTCTCAGAAGGTGCCGCCCGAGAGCGGTCCAACCATTTCGATCCTCCCGCAGCCAAAGGCTGTCTTCTCGCGAAAAAGGCCTTGACAGCGTTGTTTGGGCGCACATATAGTCCCGCCTACCTTCATCAGAACTTGCACAACACCGCCTCTGCGCGTTTGCCGACACGTCCCCGATCCAGCCGGGGTTTCATGGCAACCCGGACTGCCACACCCGACCGCACGTGGAATCAGGTGACCCGGCAGAGGTGCGGGCGTCGGGAGACCGTCTCGGGCGCGTTTCCCCGAGCGCCACGACGGATGGCGTCAGCCAAGGCGCCGCAGGGGCGATCTTCCCTGGGGGGCGGGCCGCCAGGCGACTGACATGAGCGACAGGATCACGACCATCGGGATCGTCGGCACGCGGCGGCAATCCGAGGGGTGGGGCATGAGGACAGCATGGTAGGCGGCGTGCAGGAAGGGCGTTCCATGAAGACGGGAAGGATCATCGGGCATCACGGTCTCCGACGCTGCTGCGCAATGACCGGTCTCGGGCTGGCTCTGAGCCTGGCGTTCACCAGTGCCGCGTTTGGCCAGCAGCCCGTCAAGTTCGGCGTCATCGCCGACATCACCGGCCCCGCCTCGTCCCTGGGCGTCCCCGAGCGGGACACGGCCCTGATGCTCCAGGCGGAGATCAGCGCCAAGGGGGGCATCAAGGGCCGGCCGGTCAGGCTCGTCATCTCCGACGGGGAGAGCGATGAGACCAAGACGCTCCTGGCGGCAAAGAAGGACATCGAGGAGGAGCGGGTGGCGGCCCTGATCTGCTGCACGCAGAGCGGCACCTCCCTGGCCATCAAGAACGCCGTCCAGACTGCCAAGGTGCCGACGGTCTCTATGGCCACCAGCGTCCGCATCGTGGAGCCGGTCAAGGACAGCCTCTGGTTGTTCAAGACCGCCCCCAGCGACCACCTGATCGCCGAGGTGCTTGCGGATTACCTGGCGGGCAAGAAGCTGACCCGGGTGGCCTGGATGAGCGTGGATAACGCTTTCGGTGACAGCGGCCGGATGGAGTTTGAGAAGATAGCGAAGGCGCTGGGCCTCAGCATCGTGATGAACGAGCGGTTCGGCGACAAGGACGTGGACATGACCACCCAACTCACCAAGGTGAAGGGCAGCGACGCCCAGGCCCTGGTGGTCTGGGCCATCCCGCCCGCGGCCTCGGTGGTGACGAAGAACGCCAGCGAACTGGGCCTCAAGATCCCTCTGTTCCACAGCCATGGGGTGGCCAACAAGCGGTTCATCGAGCTGGCCGGACCGGCCGCCGATGGCGTGCGATTCCCGGCGGCAAAACTGCTGATCGCGGAGAGCCTGCCGGATGCCGACCCGCAGAAGAAGACCCTCGTCGCCTACGCCAAGGCCTTCGAGGCGAAGTACGGCCCGCGAAGCACCTTCGGCGGGCACGCCTGGGACGCCATCTGGCTGGCGTACCGGGCGGCCGAGGCCGCCGCGGCCCGGACGAATCCGGATGAGCTCCAGAATTTCCGTGCTGCCATCCGCGACGAGTTGGAGAAGACCAGGGAATTCGTCGGCATTGGCGGCATCTTCAGCATGTCGTCTGAGGATCACAACGGCCTGGACAAGCGGGCCTTCACCCTGTACGAGATCGTGAAGGGGCAGTGGCAAGTGGCCAGGTGACATCACCGCGGGTTGGCAAGCGGGAGGGGAGTCAATGAAAACGGGGAGAGTCGTGGGGCAGGGGGGTCTCCGGTATTGGCGGGGGATGATTGGTGTCGGGTTGGCCCTCGGGCTAGGGGTGGGCAGCCCCGCGTACGGCCAGCAGCCCATCAAGTTGGGATTCATCGGAGACATCACCGGCCCGGCCTCGTCCCTGGGCGTCCCCGAGCGGGACACGGCCCTGATGCTCCAGGCGGAATTTGATGCCAAGGGAGGGATCAAGGGTCGGCCGGTCAGGCTCGTGATCTCCGATGGGGAGAGCGCCGAGACCAAGACGCTCCTGGCGGCAAAGAAGGCCATGGAGGAGGAGCGGGTGGCGGCACTGATCTGCTGTACGCAGAGCAGCACGTCCCTGGCCATCAAGAACGCCGTCCAGAGCGCCAAGGTTCCCATGGTGTCCATGGCCGCCAGCGTCCGCATCGTGGAGCCGGTCAAGGACAGCTTCTGGGTCTTCAAGACGCCCCAGAGCGATCACCTGATCGCCGAGGTGCTCGCCGATTACCTGCTGGGCAAGAAGCTCAGCCGGGTGGCCTGGATGAGCGTGGATAACGCTTTCGGTGACAGCGGCCGGGCCGAGTTCGAAAAGGTGGCCAAGAAGGTGGGCCTCAGCATCGTGATGAACGAGCGGTTCGGCGACAAGGACGTGGACATGACCACCCAACTCACCAAGGTGAAGGGCAGCGACGCCCAGGCCCTGGTGGTCTGGGCCATCCCGCCCGCGGCCTCGGTGGTGACGAAGAACGCCAAGGAGCTGGGCCTGCAGATCCCGGTCTTCCACAGCCATGGGGTGGCCAACAAGCGGTTCATCGAGCTGGCCGGGCCGGCCGCCGACGGCGTGCGATTCCCGGCGGGAAAACTGCTCACGGCCGAAGGCCTTCCGGACAGCGACAAACAGAAGAAGACCCTTGTCGCCTACGCCAAGGCCTTCGAGGCGAAGTACGGCCCGCGCAGCACCTTCGGGGGCCATGGCTGGGACGCCATCTGGCTGGCGTACCGGGCGGCCGAGGCCGCCGCGGCCCGGACGAACCCGGATGACCTCCAGAATTTCCGTGCCGCCATCCGCGACGAGCTGGAGAAGATCAAGGGCTTCATCGGCATCAGCGGCGTCTTCAGCATGTCGTCCGAGGATCACAACGGCCTGGACAAGCGGGCCGTCGCCATCTACGAGATCGTGAACGGGCAGTGGCAGCTGGCGAAATGATCCCGCTGCAAGCGGGGCATCCTGCGCTCGGAAGCGGGGCGGGACTCTCCGGGTCCCGCCCCGGCGTTTTCTGGTCGGGACGCTGAGCGATGGCCTTCGGACAGCAGCTCCTCCAGTACGTGGTGACGGGGATCACCAACGGGAGCATCTATGCGCTGATCGCGCTGGGGTTCGTCGTGATCCACAGCGTGACGTCCATCGTCAACTTTGCCCAGGGCGAATTCGCCATGCTGGGCGCCCTCCTAGCCATCTCCCTCGTGGCGGCGGGCCTGCCCCAGGGGCTGGCCGTGCTGGCGGCCGTGGTGGGGGTGGGGGCCTTCGCCGCCCTGCTGTACCAGGTGGGGCTGCGCCCGGCCCGGGATGCCTCGCCCCTCACCATGATCATCATCACCATCGGGGCGGCCCTGGCCATCCGGGGCACGGCCCTGGCCATCTGGGGGACAGAACCGTACGCGATGCGTCCCTTCAGTTCCGGGCAACCCCTCCAGGTGGCGGGGGCGGTCATCCGCCTGCAGAGCCTGTGGGTTCTGGGGACGACGCTCTTGCTCCAGCCGCTCCTGCACGTGTTTTTCACCCGCACGATTATGGGGCGTTCGCTTCGCGCCTGCGCCGTCAATCGGCTGGCGGCTCGGCTCATGGGGATCCGGGCCGACCGGATGGCCCTCCTGGCCTTCGGCCTCAGCGGGGCCGTGGGCGCCCTGGGGGGCATCATCATCACGCCCATCATCTATGCCACGTATGACATGGGCCTGATGCTGACCCTCAAGGGATTCGTGGCGGCGGTCATGGGGGGGCTGGTCAACTATCCCGCGGCCGTGGCGGGGGGCTTCCTCCTCGGCATCCTGGAGTCTCTGGGGGCGGGCCTCATTTCCTCCGGCTACAAGGACGCCATCGCCTTCATCGCGCTCTTCGCTATCCTGCTGTCCAAGCCCCGCTGGATCGTGCGCGCGGAGCAGGGGATCGAGGAGGGTTCGTAGTGCGACCACCAGGAATTCTTGAGCGCTTTGCCGGAGCCACCGGGCTCTCCCGATGCGCTGGACCGTGCGGGGGCCGCGGTTCCGGTACGGAGGCCACCGCAGGTGGCCGACCCGGAGCAAGACGGCCCCACCCGGCCCGGCGGGCCGGGTGCCGTCGCGGGCCAGCGTCGAGGGGGAGCCCGGTGGCTCCCGAAAATAGATATAAGAACCTCTGACTCGGGATACTCACATGGCTGACGCCCGGCGCATCGTCCCCTGGGGCCCGCTCTGTCTCGTGTTGGTGATCGCCTGCCTTCCGCTGGGAGTCCACAGTCGGTACTACCAAAGCATCGCGGTCATCATCGGCCTGCACACCATTGCGGCCGTGGGCCTGTCCCTCCTCATGGGGTATGCGGGGCAGGTCTCGCTGGGGCACGCCGCCTTCTATGGGTTGGGCGCCTACATCAGCGGCATCGCGTCCACCAGCCTTGGCCTGAACCCGTGGCTGGCCATGCCCATGGCCGCCCTTGTCACAGGGTGTGTGGCCGCCGCCATCGGGAGCCCCATCTTCCGCCTCCGCGGTCACTTCCTGGCCATGGCCACGCTGGGCTGGGGCATCATCGTCTACATCGTGTTCAACGAACTGCGCGACGTCACGGGGGGCCCCTCGGGCCTCACCGGCATCCCGAACCTCTCCCTGTTCGGACTGCCGCTCAACACGGACGTCCGCTACTACTACCTGGTGTGGGCCTTCGCCCTGGGCGTGATCTTCCTCTCGCGCAACATCGTGGACTCCCGCGCGGGGCGGGCGCTCAGGGCCATCCATGGCAGCGAGAGCGCCGCGGCCGCCCTGGGCGTCGGCACGACCCACTACAAGGTGGCCGTCTTCACGCTGAGCGCCGTGTATGCCAGCCTGGCGGGAAGCCTGTACGCCCATTATCTGCTCTTCGTGAACCCGCCCCCGTTCAGCTTCAAGTTTTCCATCGAGCTTTTGGTCATGGTCATGATCGGGGGCCTGGCCCACATCTGGGGGGCGTTGTTCGGCGCGGCGCTCATCACCATCCTGGGCGAGAGTCTGCGGGCGACCATCCCGATGCTCATGGGCCACGCCTCGGGCGAGTACGAGATCATCGCCTTCGGCCTCATCCTCATGGCGACGATGATCGCGCTGCCCGAGGGGCTCTGGCCATGGCTGCTCACTGTGGTTGACCGGATCCGCGGGCGCCGAGGAGCGGAGGATCCCCGGGTCGAAGGCGCGCCGATCTCAATCAGCGCTCGCTTGGAGGCCCAGGCGTTCCCCCGCCGTCCGTCATCGCCCCCGGGTCCCATTCTGGAGGTCCAGGATGTGGGCAAGGCCTTTGACGGCCTGAAGGCCCTGTCCCGCGTCTCGTTTGCCGTGAACGCCAGAGAGATCCTGGCGGTCATCGGTCCCAACGGCGCCGGCAAGACGACTCTGTTCAACGTCATCTCCGGCGCCTTCCCCCCCACCGGCGGGACGATTCGTTTCACCGGCAAGCCCATCCAAGACTGGCCGTCGCACCGCATCGCCGGCGCGGGCCTGGTCCGGACCTTTCAGAACGTCCGCCTCTTCGGCCGGATGACCGCCCTGGAGAACGTGATGGTGGGTCTGCACCAGCGGACGCGCGCGGGGCTGGCGTCGGCCGCGATGCGCCTCCCCTCGGAACGGGCCGAGGAGGCGCGGATACGGGAGGAAGCCCAACGACTCCTGGCCATGGTTGGTCTCGAGGGACTGGCGGATGTCCTGGCCTCCAGCCTTCCCCTGGGCCAGCAGCGGGTGATCGAGATTGCCAGGGCCCTGGCGGCCGATCCGGCCATCCTGCTCCTGGACGAGCCGGGGGCGGGGCTCTCGGCCGGGGAGAGGGACCAGCTTCGCGAGCTGGTGCGTGCCGTGCGGGCGGCCGGCGTCACGGTGCTTTTGGTGGAGCACGACATGGACCTAGTCATGGGACTGGCGGACCGGATCGTGGTGCTGAACTACGGCGAGAAGATCGCCGAGGGGACGACAGAGGAAATCCAGAATAACCCCCAGGTGATCGAGGCCTATCTGGGCGAAGAGGTATTGGCCGCGCCGGCGGCTGGGTCGCCGTGACCATCGGAGGCCGGGGCGCAGGTTCGATGCCGGTGGGACGCGGGAGAGAGCGCTGATGACACTTCGGATTTCCAGAGGGCTCGCCTTGGCGTTCATCCTGCCATTGGTCATGGCAGGAGTTGACTCGGCCCTGGCAGATGCGGCTGGCCCCTCGGAACCGCTCGACACGAGGGTGCAGCGATTCTTGGATGGCGCCAGGAATCAATGGCAGGACTGGAACATCCCGTATGAAGACGGCAGGGTGCTCTACGACCTGATCGTCAAGAATCGCTTCACGCGGGCGCTTGAGATCGCACCTCGACGGGCCACTCGGCAATCTGGATGGCCTGGGCACTCCACAAGACCGGCGGCAAGTTGATCACCATCGAGATCGACAGGGCACGGCACGAGGCTGCATTACGGAACTTCGAGAAGGCCGGCGTGGCATCGTATATCGATGCGAGGTTGGCGGATGCGCACCGGTTGGTGAAAACGCTGGGTGGCCCGTTCGACTTTGTCTTCTCCGATGCGGACAAGGATTGGTACACGCAGTATTTCAAAGACCTCGATCCCAGGCTGGTCGTGGGGGGCTGCTACGCCGCGCATAACGCGCTGAGAAGCGGCGGGCAGGGCGTGGCGGAGTTCCTCGCATATGTGAAAAGCTTGCCCAACTATCGGACGCGGATCGATCGCACGAGCAGCGAGGGCATCTCGATCAGTTGCAAGATTGTGTAGTAGGCGTCACGCCTCCCGCCGTCGGCTCCGCGCCGCGAGGCGGGAGCAAGTGAGGAACGTGAGATGAGCGAAGGTCCTGGTGAGATCACGATCCCGGTGGAGAATACGGCGCAGGCCTACCTGGAGCTGCTGCGGGCGCGGGGGTTCGACTACTTCTTCGGAAACGCGGGGACGGATTTCGGTCCCCTGGTGGACGCCTTCGCCAAGTTCGAGGCCGAGGGGAAGGATCGGCCCCGGCCGATCACGGTGCCCCACGAGTTCGTGGCCGTCAGCATGGCTCACGGCGTCACCATGTGCACAGGCCGGCCGCAGGTGGTGATGGCCCATACGATCGTGGGGACCGCCAACTGCGCGGGCGCCCTGATCAACGCCGCCCGGGCCAACATCCCGCTGTTCATGACGGCCGGGCGCACACCCATCGTCGAATCGGGGCTGCTGGGGGCGAGGGACCTGTACATTCACTGGGCGCAGGAGGCCTTCGACCAGGCGGGGCTGATCCGCGAGTTCCTCAAGTGGGACTACGAGCTGAGAAATTTCGTCCAGCTCGAGGCCGTCATTGATCGGGCTCTGGCCGTCGCCACGGAAGAGCCGCAGGGGATCGCCTATCTCACCCTGCCGCGCGAGGTCCTGGCCGAACCGCAGACCGAGTTCCGGCTGAACCCTGCGCCCCTCGTGCTTCGCCGGGAACGGCTCCAGCCGGACCCGGGATCGGTGGAAGCGGCGGCGGCAATCCTCGCCGAGGCGGAGGCGCCGCTTGCGATCACGATGCGCCTGGGTCGTGATCCCGGCGCGGCGGACGCCCTGGTGAGGCTTTCAGAGACCCTGGCCGTCCCGGTCGTCGAGTTCAACCCCACCCACTTCAACTTCCCGTCGAGCCATCCTCATCACCTGGGGTTCGATCCGGCCCCGTTTCTCGGCCGCGCCGACGCGATCCTAGTGGTCGAGAGCGACGTCCCCTGGTTCCCCTCGCGGATGCGGGTGAACCCGAATGCCCGCGTGATCCACGTCGGCAGCGACCCGCTCTTCACCCGCTATCCGGTCCGGACGTTCCCCATGGAGCTGGCCATCCGCGGCGATGCCGCGGCCGCCCTTGCCGCGCTGACGGCCGAGGCGAAGCACCACGGCAACTCCCGCGCACCAAGGGTCAGCGCCCGTTCGGCAGCGGTCCGGGCTGAGCACGATGCTCAGCGGGAGGCATGGCGCGCTGCGGCCCTGGCTGCCCAGGGGCACTCCCCCATTGACTTCGACTGGCTCTCGCGCTGCATCGGTGAGGTGGCGGGAGAGGACACGATCCTGGTAAACGAATACGACCTCCGCCTGACGCAGGTCTCGCGGGATCGGCCGGGATCCTACTTCTCCCATTCTCCCGCCGGCTGCCTCGGCTGGGGGGTGGGGGCGGCCCTGGGGGCCAAGTTGGCCCACCCGGACCGGACGATCATCGCGACGGTCGGGGACGGCGCCTACATCTTCAGCGTGCCCACCGCGGCTCATATGGTGAGCGCCACCTACGACCTGCCGATCCTGGTCGTCATCTTCAATAACCAGTGCTGGGGCGCCGTCCGCAAGACGACGGCAGGGCTCTTCCCCAAGGGATGGGCGGCCAAGACAGGGTCCTTCCCCCTTAGCGATCTGAAACCGTCTCCGGCGTACGAGAAGATCGTCGAGGCCCACGGCGGATACGGCGAACGGGTGGAGAGGCCCGAAGAGGTGCGACCCGCCCTCCAGCGGGCATTGAAGGCCGTCCGAGAGGACAGGCGGCAGGCGGTCCTCAACGTCATCTGCGAGCGCGACTGACCGAACCGGCCCGAGGTCCTTCGCACCGGGCAGGTCCCCTCATACCACGAATGATTCCGCCACCATCGGGCAGCCTCTGGAGGAGAACATGACCATGCGGGCGAGCGACGCCATCGCGAGGAAGATTGGCCAGGATCCCTTTGCCAAATGGATGGGCATGGACCTGGAGGAGCTTACGCCCGGGCACGCTCGGGTGGCCATGACGCTTACGCCGGCCATGCTGAACTTCCACGGGATCCCTCACGGTGGGGCGATCTTCAGCCTGGCTGACGCCGCCTTTGCGGCGGCATCGAACTCCCACGGGCAGCCGGCGGTCGCCCTGAGCATGACGATTCACTACCTGGCGGCCGCCGAGCCGGCAGCCCGCCTGGTCGCCGAGGCCCGAGAGCTGCGCAAGGGCCACCGGTCGGCGTTCTACCAGATCACGGTCAGGACGGAAGGCGGAGAGGTGATCGCAATCTGCCAGGGGGTCGTCCATCGCAAGCCGGAATCCGTCGTCGAGGGATGAGTGCCGCCGTCCGCCTCAAGTTCGATGCGCGTTCCTCCATGGGCCAGACGTTCGAATAGCTTTCACAACTGTGCGATGTCCCGCCTGAAGATGCCTACTTATTGAGGAAGGTCACGTTTCACTGATGCGAAATGGGAGGCAAGAGATGACGAAATATGCCCCGAAAAGAGTGAACCCCCGGAAACTCGAGCAGTTCGTCTCGTTAGCCTTTCAGAGGGTTGGAGTGCCTGTCGGCGACGCGGACTTGACAGCGAAGGTACTCGTTGATGCCGATCTGCGGGGAATCGACTCTCACGGAGTGATTAACCTACACGGTTACTACGTAAAGGGGATCCAAGACGGGACCATCAAGAGTAGGCCGGAGATAAAGATATCACCGGGCAGCCCAACGACCGCGTCGGTTGATGGAGACAATGGCCTCGGCTTTGTAGTGAGCCACAGAGCCATGGAGGCATGCATAAGAATGGCCCGGGACTACGGAACAGGGTGGGCGACCGTGTGCAATAGCACTCACTCCGGCGCGGGGGCCTACTACGTCCTCATGGCCGCAGAGCAGGATATGATCGGCATTCACTTTTCCACGGGTGGCTCAACCGTGGCGGCTCCCGGAGGCAAGGGACGGCTCATCGGCAACAACGTGATCGCGTTTGGGGCACCCGGGAGGGAACATGGACCCTTTGTCCTCGACATGGCGCCGACCATGGCCATCGCAAACAAGCTGCATATGCTGCAGTGGGAGGGGAAGCCTATGCCGGAAGGTTGGGCCATAGATTCGGCAGGGCGCCCGATCACCGACCCCAACGTATACTTTGCGCAACAAGGAGCTATCCTCCCCTTGGGGAGCACTCCTGCCAACGGCGTCCACAAGGGATTCGGGCTGTTGCTGGTTTCAGATATTCTGACGGGACTCTTGTCCGGGGATGGCGGAAGCATGTTGCGCAGGAAGGGCGAGCACAGTCATGCCTTCTGCGCCTTGCGCATCGACGCGTTTCCGACCGGTGGTGAGTTCAAAGATTTGATGGATGCCCTGGTTGAAAAACTGCACGCAACCCCGACCGTAGAGGGTGTTGGCCGCATACGATACCCCGGTGAACGAGGCAATCTCACGTACAAGGAGAGAAGTGCTAACGGCATACCTCTTCGTCAGAATGTCGTTGATGATCTGCAGAGGATGAGTGCGAATCTGAACCTTTCCATGGACGACATCTGGGAAAGGTAGCATTTCCTCCGAGCAGGTGTTGCCAGGAAACCTTATCCTCCGTAAGCTGCCCTGACCGGGACGGCGCATGGGGACGCGCCCGGGCACCGGACAACCCTCGATCGTGCTCGCCGCTCTTCTCCTCTTGAAAGTTGACTGCGGCAGCACTGTCACCAGCAACAAGGAGACAACATGGTGCGCAGGACCGCCCTCTGGCCGTCCCTCGGGGCATTGGTGGTTCTGGGGGCCGCCATCCAGCTTATCCCTTATGGGCACAACCACACCAATCCCCCTGTTCGCCAGGAGCCCGCCTGGGACAGCCAGGCAACCCGGGGACTGGTCTTCCGCGCCTGCTACGACTGCCACAGCAGCCAGACAGTCTGGCCGTGGTACTCTCGGATCGCCCCCTCGTCCTGGCTGGTCCAGAGCGATGTGGACACGGGGCGCCGGAGGCTGAACTTCTCCGAATGGGACCGACCACAACGCGGGGCCCGGGCCCAGTCCGTCGAACGGCGTATCCAGCGAGGCTCGATGCCGCCCTGGTACTACGTCATGATGCACTCGAAGGCGAATCTCTCCGATGCGGAGAAGCAGGCCCTCATCCAGGGCCTGCAGACAACCATCGCCAGGAATCCGCCACCTCCGGCCGCGAAGGCGGAGGATCAGGGGCACGAGGAGCAGAAGGGGTAGGTCCTGGCACCATGAGATGCAAGGGCAGGAGCACGGGAATGCCCAAACGGGTCTGCCCCTATTGGGTTGGGTACATTCTGGCGAGTCCGCTGCGACGGTTCCTCCACAATCCTGACAGAATCCTGGCATCGCTTGTCGGAAGCGGAATGACCGTTCTGGACGTGGGCCCGGCGATGGGCTTCTTCACGCTGCCGATTGCCAGAATGGTGGGCCCTGACGGGCAGGTCGTCTGTGTGGATCTGCAAGAGAAGATGCTGCAGGCTCTACGCAAGCGCGCCGCGGCGGCCGGGCTGTCGGACAGGATTGTTGCCCGCGCGTGCCAACCCTCATCCCTCGGTCTCGAGGAATTTGCCGGGAGGATCGACTTCGTCCTGGCCTTCGCGGTCGTCCATGAACTGCCCGACACTCCTCGTTTCTTCGTGGAAGTCTCGGGGGCGTTGAAGCCCACCGGACGCTGCCTGGTTGCCGAACCGAAAGGGCATGTCTCGCTCCAGGAGTTCGAGGCGATGCTCGCCGCGGCAGCACGGGCCGGCCTGCGCGTGATCCAAAGACCGGAAATTGTGCGGTGCCGTGCAGCGCTTCTGACGAAAGAGGATCCGGGACATTGTTGATGAAGTTGCCTTGTGCGTCCGGGCTGCGATTGGCACTGGCGTGAGCGCGATGCAAGGACGGCCACGCCGCGCGCCGAGAGGGTTAGGTAGGATCTTACCAAGTGTGGCAAGTCGGGTCGCCGAGCCCCCTCAGGTCGGCAGTCCACGCGTCACCTTGATGTATTTGGCAGCGCCGCGCAGTAAAGTAACTAAAGTGCCAACGCATGCACCGAGCCCCCACCTGGCCTGGGACGGCAGTCTCTTGTAGAGGCTTGATCGCGATTCCGTATAACCACCTCAGGCAGGCGCTACCCTGCCCAGCTCATCGATTTGCCGCTCAACGCTCTCCGGCTCCTCCTCCCGCTCTCCGCCGACCCCCTGATCGAGGGCGTGGAGGATACCCATCATCCTGTGAAATGGGACGGCGACGAGGAGCTGGTCTTCGGCAAAGCCCGCCAATCTCCGCGCCCCGAAATCGAGGAGTGACAGCCCGATCTCCCCCGTGACCACCGGGTAGGCGACCCCGGTCCTGCAGGCCGGACCCGACAGCTCGGCCTTCATGGAGCGGCCTTCCCAGTAGCTCGCGAAGCTTAGGAGGCGATGGAGCGAGCCGGGTCTCCCGATGAACACCACGAGGTCAGGCAGGACCTCCGCTCTCGACAGGGGCACGAAGACAATGTGGCTCGCCACGCCCACCGGTGGCACAACAGTCTGTTGGCCACGATGAATGGCCACCCGGGAGCAGTAGACCTTCTCCTTGTTGACGAGGAAGTTCACCAGCTTCTCTCTCCCCTCGGGGGGCATCTGTCCGAGCCCGAGGCTCACGAGGCCCCCGGGGCAGCCACAGGTCTCCGCGCTGATGGTGATGTCTTCGCCGTCACTGGCTCGCTTCAAGGCCTGGCACACGGAGACCTTGCCCTGAGGAGAGCTGGTCCCCGGTGCCGGTGCGCCCGCGAAAGTCACGGCGACGGGATGCGTGCCTAGCTTCAGTTCCTTCTTCAGCCTCTCAGACCATTTTTGCCAATACATGCTCTCTCTCCTTCACGTTCGCCTGATCCCGTACCCGGGGGTGATACGAATTGGCTTTCGAGCCGCGCAGCCCTGCTCGTGTCACGAGGTCAGTCCAGGGACCGCCCGCGCCGAGACGAAGGGAGCATATCGCAGCCGGGGGTCGCGATGTCAAGGCAAAACCGGTCAGGCGAGGGGGGCTGGCGCAAGTCCTCTCGCTGCGGCGGAAGGGGAGTAAGGTCGCGTTATACATGACGACCTAAATAATGCCGCATAATCTGGCGAGCAGTGGATTGGGTTTTCTCCACAGATTCAGTTGAGCCGAGACGGCGGCTACCAGGTCCGTGAGCAGCGGAAAGTATTGGTTGTGGGTACACAGCTTTCGGGCGAGCTTCCAGACGCGTTCGATCGGGTTCAACTCCGGGCTGTAGGGCGGTAGGAAGGCACACGAGAGCACCTGGTGCTTCTCCCGCAGAAACGGCCGCACCAGCGTGGCGTGATGGTACCGCGCGTTGTCCAACATCAGGACGAGCCGCCGCTGCGGGCGGCGATGCCGCAGCAGGACGCGGAGAAAGGCGCCGAACGTGACCGCATCGAACTTCGGGCAGAGCTGGGTCACGAGCTGCCCGGTGCGGAGGTTGACCGCGCCGAAGAGGGCCACGGACTTCCGGGTCGGGGCGTGGAACAGCACGGGATCGGTGTCTTCCGGGGGCACCCACATGCGACACCGGGTGCCATGCTGCTGGAAATGGCATTCGTCGAGGCTCCAGAGGTCAAGGCCGTCGGCGCGGGCGAGCCGGCGGAGTTTTTTTATATGCCACCTGCGCCGCCGGATCGGCGTGCGCGATCAGCGGGCGCGGCTTCCGCAGCCGGAAGGCCAGCTGGCGGAACAGGCGCTGGCACTGGCGCACCCCGAGGGGGACGCCGTGCACCTGCGCCAGGTGATGGGCGAGGAGCTTCCCGTCCCAGAGATTCTGGGCGTAGCCGAAGTCCCGCGGGTTCCGGCGCAGCTCCCGGTTGACCGCGTCCCACTGCGCCGGCTCGAGCCGCCGGGGCCGGCCGCTCCGTTCGCCCTCGTGCAGCCCGGCGAAGCCCCGCGCTTCAAATCGCTGCACCCAGCGTTCGATGGTCCGGGGGTCCTGGCCGAGGAGGCCGGCCACGTCATAGCAACTGAGGCCGTGGGTCACCAACAGGACCCCGTGCAGGCGATGGTCATAGCGCGCTTCCTCGGAACGGAAGATTTCTTGCTGCAACGCGAACTGCATGATCTCGGCATCGGCGATCGCCAATTTGCGCATGGTCATGCCCTCCTTGTCGCTATCATGACAGGAAAGGCATGAACATGGCAAGATAATTATGCGGCATTACTTATGACGCTATGTATAGATGCCCGGATGCTGGGGATCGGCGGCGTCTCTGCCTCGTTCCACTCAGGCGCAGACGAGCTGCACCTTGGTGCTTTTCGTCTTGTCGGCCGCGGCGCGGAAGGCGGCGACGGCTTCGGTCAGCGGATACTGGGCGGAGAGGAGCGGCTTGACGTCCACCCGCCCCTCGGCCAGGAAACGCACGGCCCAGTCGAACTCCACGCCGAAGCGGAAGGTGCCGACGTAGTCGATCTCCCGCGCCATGACTTGGTTCGCCAGGAAGTGCACGCCCTCCGGTGGCAGCGTTCCCACCTGCACGATCCGCCCGCCGCGCCCGACACTGGCCAGGCAGGTACCAAGGGCCGCGGGGTTTCCGGCGGCCTCGAATGCCAGGTCTATTTCGCCCAGGGTGCCGGCCGCGGCCTCCGGCCCGCCCGACACCTGGTCCACCCGCAAGCACCGGTCCGCGCCCACGTTCTTGGCTTGGGCTAGCGGCCGGTCCACCACGTCGGCCACCGTCACGGAGGCGGCGCCGGCCAGCCGGGCCGCAACGACAATCAGGCACCCGATGGGGCCGGCCCCGGTCACCAGGATGCTCTTGCCGAGCAGGCTCCCACCGCGGTTCACGGCATGCAGCGCCACCGACAGCGGCTCTGCGAAGGCCAGCTCGCCCAGCGAGACGGCCGAGCTGACCGGGTAGCACTGCCGCTCCGGCATGACGAAGGACTCGCGGAACATCCCCTGCACGTGGGGAAAGACGCTAGCGCTCCCCAGGAACCGCATGTGGCTGCAGAGATTCTCCCGACCGGCGCGGCAGGCCGCACACCTGCCGCAGGGGTGCGAGGGATTGATTGCGATCTTGTCCCCTTCCTTGACGCGCGCTACCTCGGGCCCGACCTTGGTCACCGTCCCGGAGATCTCGTGGCCGGGGATCAGGGGCTCGCGGATGACGAAGCTCCCGACACGGCCGTGCTGGAAGTAGTGCATATCCGAACCGCAGATCCCGCCCGCCCCCAGCTTGAGGAGCACCTCGCCGGGGCCCACCTCGGGCTCGGATACCGTCTCGACTCGTAGGTCCTCGGCCCCATAGATCCGACAGACTCGCATCTCTTCCTCCCTGAGGACGTGTGACTCCCCGGCCGCGCTCGCGTCGGTGCGAGCCCGCCTTGACGTCGTTCTCCACGTCCTGACCCGAAGCCGCCAGGAACCGCATCAGCCGGTCACTGGAGAAGCCGGCGACACGGTCATTCATGAGGACTGCCTTGCGCTGGTCGAGCCCCGTGAGGTGGGCCGCCTGGAGTTGGGTCAGCCGCCGCCACTTGATGGTGTGACGGATGTGGCTGGCGAGTTGGGCCTTGGTCAGCTCCTCTTCAGGTTCGGCGACCCCCAGGTCGGCGAAGACATTACCACTGCTCGCAGTCACCGGGATCGAGGCCGTTTCTCTTGCTCCTCTCTTTGCCATTGCTTGTAAACCTTGCTGAACAGTCAGGTTATGGTTTAGGTCACAGAACGCGTTTCAGCTTCGTGCCGGCGTAACAACGTGCGTGGGTGTGCCCTTGAGGAAGTTCTCGATATTTTCTGCCGCCATGGCGAGGCCGGTCTGGATGACCTCGGGCGTCATGCCGGCAGCGTGAGGGGAGAGGAGAACATTCGGCAACGTGGTCAGCGGGTGGCCAGGCGGAAGCGGCTCGGTCTCGAAGACATCCAGCCCGGCGCCGGCGAGTTTTTTCTCGCGCAGGAATTCCACCAGGGCGGCCTCGTCTACCAGGCTTCCCCGCGCGGTGTTCACCAGAATTGCTCCGGGCTTCAGGAGGGCCAGCCGCTCCCTGTTCAAGAAGTGGCGCGCGTCCGGCGTGGCCCGCAGGTGGATGGAGACGACGTCCGAGCTCCGGAGCAGCTCGTCCAGTTCAATGTACCGGAACCCGAGCCGCGCGGCGAGGTCCGCGTCCGGGTGAAACGTCCACGCCACCACAGTGAGGCCCACGCCTTTCCCCATGGCCGCAACCTCGCGGCCGATCAGCCCGGTTCCGATGATCCCAAGGCGCTTCCCGCGAAGCTGGGGAACCAGGTTTCGCGGCCAGCCGCCCTGCCGCATGGCCTGATCTGCCAGCGCCAACTGCTTCACCACCGCCAGCATCAGGGCCAGCGTGTGCTCGGCAACGGCGACGGCATTGGCCCCGGGCGTGTTGGTCACGGTGATCCCGCGCGCAACCGCCGCCGCGAGATCCACGTTATCTGTCCCCGTGCCCCAGATGGAGATCAGCCGGAGCTTGGGGCAGTCCGCCAGGACTTCGACCGTGAATCGCGTCCGGCCGCGGATGTTCACGGCGACGTCGGCGTCCCGCAACCGGTCCGCCAGCACGTTCGGATCGGTGGCGTCCGAGTCGTACATCCGAACCTCGCCGAGGCGCCGCAATCGCTCCAGGGCCGGCGCGCCCGCCATCACGGGCGGATTGTCGTCTGGCACCACGATCAGCATGGGCACTCCTTGAAGGTCTTGACGAAGAGAGCGCCTTTCACCGGATAGGGACTCGTGCGCGGTGGAGATTGGCACAAGGGCCATTGGGAGTCAACGCGATTTGGCCAGGTTCCCCGGATGGGGCAGCCACAGGCGTGATCTTTCTCCCCTAATCTCCGGCTAACGACCTGACCCACCGAGCCGATTATGCGCCGAGCCGCAATAGGCGCGGCGTGCGATGGGGACCGCTCTCGGACCAGGGCCCGCGGCGCGGCGCATCGGAGGCACGCCCCCGCTCGAGAAGCCCCGCGACAGCGCTCGGCCCGGTCCCGACGGGCGGCTGGGAGACCTCACTCCGACCAGCCCGCCGGAACGTCGGGCCGGGCACCCAGGTTCCCCACATCGCCCCCCACCCGACCATTTTCGCGGGCGATTTTCCCTTCAAATCGTGCATCGGGAGTTCGGGGATCGCCCACGGTACCCATTCCGCTCCGCAGTCCCGGCCACGGCAGCGCCGGGAGTTGGGAGCCCCGGCCCGAGCTCCCGGATGGCACGCCGGCCGCGCGGTCAACGAATCTACCGAGTTAGCGCAGTTGCCAGGCCCATGGCACCCGCACTGGACCGCTCGGGCGAGGCCACCCGGGGACCGCGCAGACCCGGACCGCCAGGGGAGTGTACCCCCCATTGTACCTCCCGTTGTACCCCCACTGTACAGAGGGAGGTACAATGAATAATCGTATCAGAAATATGGCGACATCATTCCCGTAGGGGTGTAGGCTCCCGCCCGATGGCCCCGTCCCCCGTGCAGCCCGCCCTCCCGAGTGTCCTGACCGCCGCCGAGCCCTCTCTGCCAACATGGGTGAGACACTGACCTCCCCGGAGTTTAATATATAAGAGGGCGGGGAAAGCGTCGGGTAAATGAGTGAGTTCAACACAGCGGTTGTGGTACCGGAGGTGGAGGTGGCAGAGAAGGCGGTCCGGCGGCAGTTCAGTGCCGAGTATAAGCGCAAGATCCTCAAGGAAGCCGATGCCTGCACGCAGGAGGGTGAAATCGGGGCCCTGTTGCGGCGGGAGGGGCTGTACAGCTTCCACCTGGCGGGATGGCGGGCGGCTCGGGATCGGGGCGAGATCGCGGGGTTGGCGCCGAAGAAGCGTGGGCCGAAGGCGGTGCCTCCCGACCCGAGGGACCGCAAGATCGTCGAGTTGGAGCGGGAGACGCGCCGGTTGACGTCCCGGCTCGAGCGGGCCGAGGCGCTGGTGGATCTCCAAAAAAAAGTCTCGGCGATCCTGGGGATCGCGCTGCCCGAGAGCGACGAGAAGCCGTGATACAGACCGTTGCGGATCTCAAGGATCGCCTCGGAGTGGCCCCGACCTGCGCGGCGCTGGGGCTGGCTCGCGCGAGCTTCTGCAATCTTTCCGCACGGCCCTCCCTCCACATCTAGTGGGCCTTCGATGTCGAGAGCCACCTACAAGAACACGAATCAGCGCTCGCTGCGGCTGAGGCAAATGGTGTCATCGTCACTCGGGGCCAGCATGACGCGGGCATCCTCGCTGCCCTTATGGACCAGGGGTGGCGGTTACCGCTTGTAACGGTGGTCCCGGCAGTCCCGCAAGTGAACCTGCATTACCTACTTGGTCGCAGGCGACGGATTGGGGGTGGGTATGCACTGATGGACCCGGCCGAGGATGAGAACAGGGGTTACCTGTTGCCTGAGTTGGAGAAATTCTTGTACGGGCCTGCCGATGAGCTTGGTGGCCGTCCGCGTTACCTCGGGATCACCGTGGGTGTTCTGGATTCTGTCGCCGTCTTGGACGAGATCGCCCAGCAGAAGGAGGCACGCCCCGGTGGCCAATGAGCAGCCTGACCCGATGGACTCCTTTGAGACCTGGCTCCTCCGCCGCGTGGCCCACGCCGTTGAAGCCGGAGAGGTACCTGCGGAATTGCTGACCGAACTCCATTCTGAGCTTACGGCCGCCCGAGCGAGGCCCCAGGAAGAGGGGCATGCCGCCGGCGGAGATCACTATAGAGCCCGGAGCAAAAAGTGGTTGACACTGTAATAGAAGCTCCTAGAATGAAAATTGTAGGCCGGGTGTCTCCCCCGCGAAGCGGGGCCCACCAGGCCAATTAAATAACGGTATCGACGGGGCTTACGCCTCACAGAGGCCGCCCTGGAGACCTCCTACACCGCGGAGGAACTTCAGGGCGGTTTTTTATTTGCGCATCACAGGAAGTCCGTACCGAAGGGACGACCCACCCGCGTACGGGCCCGCGCATCGAACCGCGAGGCAAGGATGAATATCTCGACTCCTGCTCCTTTTTGAGCGGGGCGTCCTGAGATGGGATGTAGGGGATTGAAATGAACACTTCGGAGTTCAGTACCCGCGATCTCAACCTCGCCTCGTACCTCCTCGGCACCAGCCACCCGCTGCGCCGCCTTGAAGGTCCACCAGGGAAAAGTGTGTTCGTGCTCGGCGATGTGAGCCCAGAAGACGTGACCGCCTTCTATGCCGGCGCCCAGGTGGATGCACGTCAGCTTCTTGGCGCGCTGCGGGACCTCAAAGGGCTGCTTGCCCAAGGGGGGCGGTAATGGCAACACAGCGCAGCGTCGCGGTGCAGTTCTGGATCTCTCCCAGCGTCAAAGGTGTGCCGCCCGCCACCAAGCTGTTCGCCCTCTACTGCATGACCGGCCCACCATCGTCATTCGCTTGGCCGAAGGGTCCAGTCTCCGGCGTGCAGGGGCAGCGGCAAGGCTACGAAGGGGGGAGCGATGACCGTTGAGATGTTTCGACACAAGAAATTCTCCGAGGGGAATTACGCCAAGATTGCCCGGTGCTTGGAGATCATTCAGGAAGTCCATGGCCCTCGAGGCCAGCCTGAGGGTCGCCGCCTCCTGGAGCTTCTGGATGGTGAGGGACTGTAAGGTGCCAAGTTGCATGAAAGAGAATGCCAGGAGTAATACGAGCGTGATCGTGCAGAGGTCCACACTTCTTTAGACGAGGTAGGGTCGATGGCTTTCAATCAGGATGAGCAGAGATCGGCAGAGCCAGGTGAGGGGATCTTGCCTATACAGGGGACTGTACCCCCCATTGTACCCCCAGGCGGTACCCCCCATGAAGAGGTAGGGGTACAGGCTCCTGAACCAGAGCTCAGCGTAGAAGAACAGGCGCTTGCCCTCGTTTTTGAGAGGTGGGGTCGCCGGTTTCACGGAGTTCCGCCGGATCGGTTCGACCAGATTGTTCAAAGTCTGAGGAATCGGGAGTCGATTCACTCGATCGCACGTGGGCTCATCGAGCAGGGGTATTGTGCCAGTTGGACTCCGACCTCTGTCCGTATAAACCTGACCAGGTTCCGTGACGCGGCGGGCTTTCCTAAGCACACGGATCACCCTGAAGAGGAGAAGGAAGACGAGCAGGAGGAACTGATCGAAGAGGCGCCGGTCCTGAAGCGCCTGGCGTGGTTGATAAGAGTCCAACATGCCCGCGTTCGTAAGGCCTTGAACTTCGAATCGCAAATGGCAGGCATGGTACTGCCCATGGCCAGTGCGGAGATGAAGTTCTTGTCCGACCTGCTGGACAAAGAAATACAGGTCACTATGAAGACTGGCTCTCTGAAGACGGTGCCGCAGGCGGTGACCGTGGAAACGGCCAACCTTCCGATCACCGATCCAGCTGAGGCTTTCCGTGTAGTCCTGGCGGCCCGTCGGTTACGCGCGCTGCTCGCAGAGAATCCGGAGACAACTGAGGGTGGGGAGAAAAAGCCAGACGAAGGTCCAGCATGATCCAGCGCGCACTCGCTCCGGAAGCCGGTTGGGAGTTGGACGACCAAGTCGGGGAGGCCCTAGGGGTGGATCCGTACCCGCCCGGCTACGCGCCCCCGTATTCGCGCGATCTTACGCTGGCGTGGACGCCCTGGATGAAGCTCCGTGAGTCGGGAGCCGGGTGCTGCCTGGAGCTGGACTCCGATTCCGACTATATCTGGACGGCCAAGGTGACGCGATCGGAGCTCCGGAAAGAGGGGTATGGGATGGACGCTGGCCACGAGCCGGCGGTGGGTGTGCAGGGGGATGCAGGCATCGAGCCAGTCATCTGCGCCGCCTTCTTGGCTGGAAGCGCGTGCGGGACAACGAGGCGCAGTCGTCGCTGTGACTGGGGAGAAACATGAAACCGCGGGCGGATCGCGCTCCGAAGCCGAAAGGCGAGCTAGTGACCGCCATCTGCATCAGGTGCGGGGTGCCGTTCCGTACGCGGCGGGGGGCTCGCTACTGTCTTCGGCATCGGTGGATGCGCCTCCGAACCGTTCCGGAAACGGTGGAGTTACCATATGGGGACTATGAGGCGCCCCGGTTCAGTCCGCCGGATCCCGTAGACTTGGTATTTCTATCCCTAGACAGCCTTCGGGTCCTCCGGCCGGATGGGACGGTTGATGAAGTCAAAACGAGAATCGAGCAAGGAAGATGGCTAACGAGGGCACTGCAGACCGAGTGGGAGGACCAGACCGACTTGGTCTGATGAAAGATATTAAGCAGAGGCTGCCAAGTTCGCGCGCGAAGCACGTGCTTGGCCAGGTGTTGGATGAATGGAGTGAAAGGAACGGGCACTCGAAGATCCTGGCTGGCCTGACCCAGCTTGTCTGGGAGCGGGAGCCCGTCGATATCGCGACGTTCATCACGCACAAGGACTATTTGAACAGGCCGAAGTTCTGGCCGATCTGGCTGAAGGACCTGGAGGAGTTCTTCAATAGAGAGCACTGGCTGGCCATTCTGCGCGGCGCGATCGGGTGTGGGAAAACGACCTTTGCTGACGTGGCGTTAGCGTACATGACGTATCAGCTCTCCTGCCTGCGCGATCCGGCGGCTGCGTATGGGCTCTTGCCCGGATCGACCGTGGCGCTGATCATGGTCAGCATCAACCTGAAGCAGGCGCAGCGGGTGCTGTTCAAGCGCCTGAAGGTGATGCTGGAGGCGAGTCCCTACTTCCGTGACACGTTCCCGGCCAGGTGGAGGATCCTGACTGAGCTCCGGTTCCCGAAATCGATCTGGGTGGCGCCGGTGGCCAGCAACGAACAGAACGTCTTGGGCGAAAACGTCTTCGGCGGCGCCCTCGATGAATCGAATTTCATGCCCGTGATCGAGGAGTCGAAGCGGGCCAAGTTCGGTACTCAGGGGGTGTATGACCGTGCCCAAGTCCTGTTCGACGCCCTCCGGCGCCGGATGCTGTCCCGGTTCCCTGGCATGCCAGGACGATTCATCCTGCTATCGGCAGAGCAGTACCCCGAAGACTTCATGGACCGGACCTGCCGGCGGTACCGGGATGACCCCGAGGTCCTGATCCGGCAGTATACGGCATGGGAGACGCGACCGCGCGCGGAATGGTATGGACCAGCCAGTTTCAATGTTGAGGTGGGATCGGAGATCCGGGCAACCCGTATCCTGACCGGCAGCGAGACGGACATCGTCGGTGAGGTCATCCAGGACATCCCGGTCGAGTTCAAGAAGGAGATCGAGGACGACCCTGAAGGGGCCACGCGAGACATCCTGGGTCGCAGCACGCTGGCGCTGGCGCCGTTCATTACCGACCGGCAGTCGATCCGGGACGCCATTGATCCTGATCGTGAGCACCCGATGAGCGATACAGAGACAACCCTCCGGGATGGCGTGCACTTCATCTGGGAGCGGATGTGTCAGCAGGTGAAGGACAAGGAAGGGAAGGTGGTTTGGCTCCCGCGCTGGCATCCGAACAAGATGCGCTATATTCATATCGATCTTGGATTAACGAACGACAGAGCCGGTCTGGCTATGGGCTGCGGTGCTGGGGTGATGGAGGTCAAGAGGAGGGTGCTGACGGAGGACGTGACGAAGGTCGAGTACATGACGGAGCAGGTCCCGGCGCTGTGGTACGACTTCCTGCTGAGTGTGAAGGCGCCGCCCTTCGAGCAGATCCAGTTCGCGGATATCCGGACCGTGATCTACGAGTTGGTGAAGCATGGGTTCCGGATTGGCAAGATCAGTTTCGACTCGTTCGGGTCGATCAGCGAGATCCAAATCCTGACACAGAAGGGGTTCGACGTCGAGAAGCTGTCGGTCGACACCAGCATGGACCCGTACCTGTTCTACCGGGCGGCCCTGCATGAGCGGCGGGCCAAGTATTACGCGCACCCGGTCCTCCTGAAGGAGACGGTCCAGCTCGAATACCGGAAGATCAAGAACAAGGTGGACCATAGCCCCCAAGGCTCGAAGGACCTCTCAGATGCAGCAGCCGGCGTGGCACACTGGGTTCACGTGCTCGGGATGGAGGCGCCACCTATCGTCATGAAGGGCTTGGCTGAGAACGCGCCGCAGGAAGCCCTGTTCGACGTTGGAGATGATTGCGCTCAGAAAGGTTGCACCAACAAGGCCATCGTACGCGGGTACTGTCGTGCCCACTGGGACGAGTTGGAGGCGGCCAAGAAAGAGGAGTTGACTGCGGACAGAACGGAGTAGATATGGTCGTTGCCAGAGACGCTGGAGTATTGAGGAGGGAGATGGCTGACCCGCTGGGGGCACGGTATCAGCGCCTGGAGTGTGCGAAAAGGGCAGATTTGTGTCTCGAGGGGACCTGCTCGATGAGGGGCGGGGGGTCAGAAGATGCGATACAGTGTATCGCAGTTAGGGGGAAGGGGAGGTGGACGAGGCCGCTGCCAGCTGCTCGCCGAGCCAGGAGCTGGTGCTGAGCCAGGTGGCTTCGCCCCCTTTCAGGACGACGGCGCCACCGCCGAATTCGTCGAGGGCGGGCTTGCTGCAGGGGCAGGGCATGAGGCGGAGCGGCCAGCCCTACGATCCGACGCGGGCGGGCGGGGGGTCCGGCGCGGCCAGCCGAAAGGCTCCTCCCGTTAGGCAAGATCCGCCGCGGGGATGGCGCCGGCCGCCGCGTAGGGGACGATAAGATTGATCGGCTTGTTGGGAAAGTCCGCCGCGAGGAGGGCGGCGGGGAGCAGGAGCAGCATCAGGAGGGTCAGGACGATTACTCCGCCAAGCCTGGGGCGTCGCAACATGAGTCTCCTCCTTGGGTCGTCCACAATTTCAGAGACTGAGCAGAAGCTGACCAAGAGGAAACACAGAATGCTTTCGTTTTTTCTCGCCATGGATCGCTGCGTTCATTTTCGCGTGGGACTGATAGGCTGGTTCAGGATCTTGCTGTGTCCACCCTTTCTGCGGGTAAGCAGGCGTCACCTCCTTCCCATGCATACCAAGGTGATCGCAGGGCCCCGTCGGGGATTGGCTCACACCTTCAGAGGATACCGTCCCAGCTCGTATGCCGCGTCGTACATGGCCACGACATTCTCGGGCGGCACCTCGGGCTGGATGTTGTGGACGGGACACACGACGTAACCGCCAGCCGGACCCAGGTCCCCGATGCGGCGCCTGACCTCGTCCCGCACCGTTTCAGGGGTGCCCTGCGGGAGGACGCGGTGGGTGTCGATGGCCCCCCAGAATGTCAGTCTGTCGCCAAACTCTTCTTTCAGCTTCTTGGTGTCGCCCATCCCCGCCGCCGACACCTGGATGGGGTTGAGCGCGTCCACCCCCAGCTCGATAAAGTCGGGGATCAGCGGGTAGATGGCGCCATCGGTGTGGTAGTACAGCTTGGCACCCGTGCGCGCTTTGAAGAAGTCGAAGGTTTGCCGCTGGCGGGGCTTGATGAGGGACCGGTAGAGGGTCGGCGAGATCAGGGTTCGGTCGGTTCCGCCCAGGTCGTCGCTCGTGACCATCACGATGTCGACGTTCTGCCCCACCTCCTCGAGTGCCCGATTTGCCACGGCCAGGCGGAACGCCAGGAAGCGGTCCATCAGCGCCTCGGCAAACTCCACGTTGGCGACGAGGTCCATATAGAAGTTCTCCCAGCCCCGCAGTTCACAGCAGCGCAGGAAGAACGAGCAGTTCAGGTCGACGACGACGGCGTAATCGGTCTCGCGGTGGAGGTGGCGGGCTTTTTCCCGGAGGCCCCGGTACCGCCCGGGGTCGTGGGGGTCCGGCCAGCGGTAGCGGTCGATGGCGGATGCGGTCGCCTCCTCGGCGAAGGGGGCCCGGATCAGGTCGTAATAATACGCGCCGGGGGGCATCGTGCGGACGACCCCCCACTCGTCCTGGTACGTCCGGTCATCCAGCCAGATGTCCTTCCAGTTTTCTGGGCCGGCCAATCCGATCCCGCGGACATCCACCCGGAACCGCCGCAGCACTTCCTCATCCACCTGCGCCGTCTGACCGCGCCTGTCTTTTGTCCGGATCGTCTGTTCATTCATCCCCAAGTGCCGGAGCAGATTGCGATAGGCAGCGAGCGTGATGCCATCGCCGACCGCCTGACCGAGATCGATGGGAACCCGATCGGGCTCTTGGTGATCGAGAGCGGCCATCACCCGCTCGCGCGATGTCATCTCTGCCTTCTTCATACCTTTGCCTCCCAGGCGGCGGAGGGACTCACACAGAAAGGATTGGGCGCTCCGGGGTTTCTGCCAAGCCCGTATGCCCCCCAAGCTCGCGGAGCGACGGCCCCGACTGGCTGGATGCCTCTTGCCGCATCGGGGCGGGCGTCACCCGATAGGAAGTTGGAAACTGAGCGTGGCTGGCAGGGGCCACGACACGGAAGTCGTGGGCGCCGGGACAGCCGAGCCAGGAACGGAAAAACCCATCCAGGGATAGAACACCAGGGTGAATCCGACGTTGACAGGGACGCTACCACCAGCGGACAGACGTGTCAATCGGGACCTCGCAACCCCACGCTCTCGCTACGCCATCACCGGATCGGAGGCAGGGAAGTCGTCGAGGAGGGGTTCGGAGGACCACGCGCGCGGCGGGTCAGCCACCAGGCCGTCGGGTGGGTCGGGCAGCGCGCGGAGGCTGGGCGTTGCGGTGGGGAGGCCCAGGTGGGCGAGGATCTGCCGGACGAGTGTAAGGGAAATGGAAATAGCGCTGCCGATTTCCGAAGGCTGTCTCCGGGAACGCGTATCTATAGTCCCTGGTTGCTCCTTCGAGGATGGCCAAGGCATCGGCCGCATCCGGAGGCGCCGATTCCCGGGTGCCTCCGCTGTCAGCCTGCACCCCTTCATCCGCGAGGCCATCGCACCTGGCAGCGTGGTCTACCCGAACGGATGGGGGGGCCATGGCGGCGGGGAGCGGTACGGCTCCACCCACGAGGGGACGCTCTGGAAGGCCGGCGACGCCGGGCTGCTGCCCCGGGTCCACCAGGTGGTGGCGCTGCGCACGCCCTGGATGATGGGAACCCACCAGGGGGCCGGGAGCGACGAGCACCTCGACTGCCACCTCGACGAGTGCACGTTCCGGGTCAGCCGCCGGACCTCCCGCTCCCGGGGGAAGCTGTTCTGCCGCCTCGTCCAGCCAGAAGTGGCCGTGGACCCGGTGCCCTCGGATGCGGGATCATCTCGGGCGGGTACCGGTCCCCCGCGGCCGCTTCCGGCGGGAAGGCCCGATCGATCTGCGCCAGCTCCTCTGGGCTCGAGGCGATATCCACTGCCCGAGCATTCTCTTCGAGATGCGTTCGCCGCTTGGTCCCAGGAATCGGAACGATGTCCTGTCCTCGACTGAGCAACCAGGCGAGCGCGACTTGTCCCGGGGTACCGGCCTTCGCGGCGGCGAGATGTTCGAGAGTCGCGAGTAATGCAAGGTTACGGCTGAAGTTCTCTCCCTGAAACCGCGGCATCTGCCGCCGCCGATCATCGGGCGCCAGGCTTGCGATCTCACGAACCCTGCCACCCAAGAAGCCCCGACCGAGCGGGGAGTATGCCACGAACCCGATGCCAAGCTCTCGGCACAGGGGCAGAATCTCTGGCTCCACGTCCCGGGACCAGAGCGAATACTCGGTCTGCAGGGCCGCAATGCGATAGACCGCGTGAGCCCGCCGGATCGTCTGGACCCCCGCCTCGGACAACCCGAGATAGCGAACCTTTCCCTGCTCTACCAAGCGGGCCATCGCCCCCACGCTGTCCTCGATAGGGACGTTCGGATCCACCCGATGGAGGTAGTACAGGTCCAGCACGTCTACCTTCAGGCGCTTCAGACTCGCCTCACAGGCCTTGGCCACGTACTCGGGCCGCCCATTCCCTCCCATCCTGCCGTTGGGAAGCCGGATGTTGCCAAACTTGGTTGCGAGGACGACCTGCTCCCGCCGACCGACCAGCGCTTTCCCGAGTAGCTCTTCGTTGTGGCCGTTGCCGTACACGTCGGCGGTGTCGAGGAACGTGATGCCCAACTCGATGGCCCGGTGGACGGTGGCGATGGATTCCGCATCGTCCGGTTGGCCGTAGGCCTGGCTCATCCCCATGCAGCCCAGGCCAGTGGCGGATACCTTTAGGCCGCTAGCGCCAAGTTGACGAGAGATCATTTCGCCCCCTGTTCTTCAATCAAGCGACGGTAGAAGTGCAAGATCTCAAACCCCACATGGCGATCCACGACATACCATATCACGTGAACCTTAAAAATGCGCGAACGTAGCCGTGTCTGACTATGGAAATTGACAAGTTTCCGTCGATGACGCGCTAGAATACAGGTGATGAATGGTCTGTCCTCCGCAAAAACCCCGTCCGACTTCCATACCAGTGGTAAGCTCCCACCCTCACCATCTTGATTGAGTCTGCGTGACGCAGGATCAACAGCCCGGAGGAGGGAGGGATCTCACCTATGCGAATGATCGCGGGGTGCCGGCATCTGAGCCGGGTGGTGCATGGGGGCGCGGCGGACGTGCTGAGGTTCGTGGGGACGGCCCTCCGCTCCCGGGGGGCGCTGGCCGCGGAGAACCTCTTCCTTCGGACACAGCGGGCGCCCTACCGGGAGCGGCAGGGGACGCCCCGACGGGTGTCGGACCCGATGCGCCTCGCGCTGGTCCTGCGGGCCCGGTGCTTCGCCGGGCGCGAGGCGCTGATCATCGTCCAGCCGGCGACGCTCCTTCGCTGGCACCGGCAGGCGTTCCGCCTCCGCTGGCGCGGGCGGTCCCGCCCCGGCCGGCCGCGCCTCCCGGTTGACCTCCAACGCTGGATCGCGGAGATGGCCCGGAGTAACCCGACGTGGGGGAGGAGCGCCTTCCGGCCGAACTGCTCCTCAAGCTCGGCCTCCGCGTCTCGCCCCGCACCGTGCGTCGCTACCTGGCCCGCACCCCCGACCGGGGATGGCGCGGCGCCGCCGGGCAACGCTGGGCCACCTTCGTCCGGAACCACGCCCACACCCTGCTGGCTGGCGCCTTCTGCGTGACGGTCACGGCCACGTTCCGCGTCCTGTACGTCTTCGGGGTGCTCGAGGTGGGCAGCCGGCGGCTGGTGCATACCAACGTCACCCGCCACCCGACGGTCGCCTGGACCCTGCACCAGGTCCGGGAAGCCCTCGCGGCGCCGCACGCCTCTCGGTTCGTCCTCCACGATCGGGACACTATCTACTCCCGATGGCTCCATGCCGCTGTCACCGCGAGGGGTGTCCGGATCCTCCGCACCCCGGTCCAGGCGCCCCAAGCCAACGCGTATCGTGAGCGACTGCTCGGAAGCCTGCGCCGCGAGTGCTTGGATTTCCTAATCCCACTCGGCGAGGAGCACCTGCGCCGGATCCTTTGCGCGTGGAAAATGCACTACCATCACGGCCGCCCTCACGCGAGTCTCGGTCCGGGCCTTCCAGAGTCCGGTGCTGATTTACCGGCGGCCCCGATCGCTGGCCATGGCTTCCCGCGTGACGCGCCAGTCGTGGCGCGACCGATCCTCGGCGGGCTCCACCATGAGTACGGCCTCGAGAAGCGTGCGGCGTGATTGAGCGGAGGTTTTTGCGGAGGACAGGAGCCTACGGGGTACCGCGCCAGTCCCGACCCTACCAGGAGGCGGCCATCCTCTGGTACATCGCCGACGGGAACCAGCATCCGAAACCGTTCGTGTGGACGAAGACAGCTGAGGAGATCCTGGCAAGCGTCGCCGGATTTTGTCAGCGAATCTCTAACTCAGGACACTAGGTGCCAGCGACCTTGTGGGAGCTTCGCGGGTGCGCCAACGGGTTGCGGTTCGGTCCGGCCCACGCGGGTTACCCTCTACGGAAGAAGGACGCTCTGGCATCCCACGCCGATGCGCAATGTCTTGAAATCCGTGCATTTGGTCGAACGGTAGGAATGATCTTGACAGGATCCGAGCGGCTGTGATATCAGATAACAGCATACAGGGGGCGCACTCCCCATGCAACCGCCCGAGCCCCTAAACAGTTCCTTCGGCCGACAGTACAAGAGCCTGAGCGAGCTCGCTTATCAGCGGTTGCGGAACCATATCCTCTGGGGAACCATCCGGCCCGGGAGCACCCTTTCGATCCGCAAGCTTTCTGAGCAATTCGGCGTGAGTCCGATGCCCGTGCGGGATGCGGTGCGGCGCCTGGCCACGGAGGAATTGGTGGAGGTGTTCCCCCGCAGTTCGACCCGCGTCGCACGCGTCTCTCTCGAACGTGTCAAAGAGATCTTTGAAGTTCGCAGCCGCCTCGAAGCCCTGGCGGCTCGCCTCGCCGCCCCGCACCTTACCCCCGTAGAACTCGCCCACCTCGAGAAGTTGCCCAAGAAGCTGGATCGCGCCGCTGCGGCGAATCGTGCCGAAGATTGGCATCGGCTGAATGAAGAGTTGCACCTGCTCATTTTCCGAAAGTGCGGGAACAGCCTCTTACGGCGCATGGCCCAGGACCTCTGGGAACGGAACTTCCGGCATTTTACCGGCCGCGCGGCGACGCAGGCGAAGTTCCGCCTCCGGCGCTCAAAGGAGCATTGGCGGATCGTCGATGCGCTGATGCGGCGTGATCCGGATGAGGTGGAGGCGGCTTGGCGAGATCATGTGTGGCAATCCGGAATCGAGACAGTGGAATATCTCCGCACGTTCATCTTGAAGGCGGTAACCAGGAATGATGGCGAAGGGTCCCAACGTCTGTCGAGGCGTGGCTGAGAGGGGTTGTTGATACTTCCGAGTCAGGCAGAGTGGACTCGTCCTCCGGCTCGAACTGGCGTTGGGACAGGATTTTTCCCCCTCCGGAAGCTTCCTCGGCTGCCTATCCGGGTCGCGATTATCCACGTCTCGCCCCGAGGGGTGGCGAAGCACTCTCGCTGAAAGGAGAGTTACAATGGACAGGCGGCACAAGGCAGGCAAGACGAAGATGAACCGTCGGACGTTCCTCAAGGCAGTGGGCGGCGCTGCAGCCGCCGTGGGACTTTCGGCAAAGGCCACATGGGCGGGCGCAGCACCGGCGCAAACGAGAGGTCTGACGTTGCGGGCACTTGTGTATTCTTGGCCTCCAACTGTGGCGGTTCGCGACGCTTTGCCCGAATACGAAAACCTGACGGGTGTGCATGTCGAATGGGAAGAGGTTCCGTATAACGAGCTGTTGGCCAAAATGATGACCGAGCTTGTCACCAAATCGGGCCGCTATGACATCTTCATTCCATCCAACGTATGGAATGCGCAACTCGCGGCGACCGGCAACGTGGAAGCTCTCGATGATTACATTGCCAAGGCAGGCAGCACCTTGGACTATGTTGATTTCCTCACCGCGGCCAGGGAGCAATATACGTACAAAGGCAAGGTGTATGAGATCCCCCAATCCTTGAACACCTACGTTGCGGCCTGGCGGAAGGATGTCTTTGAGCAAGAAGGGATCAAGCCACCGGCAGATGGGATCTTTACAGCGCAAGAGTGGACCGGAATAGTCAAGCAATTGACCAAGGGGGAAAAGTACGGAACGACATTCACCGTGAAGGCAAATACTACCTCAGGGCAGATGTGGGCCGGGACAATGACTACCGCAGGGGGCCGCTTCTTTGATGAGAAGCTGAACCCCACTATAAATTCCAGGGAGTGCCAGCTGGCCGCGACTTTTTGGCATGACCTGGTGCCTGCGTGCCCGCGCGACCAGTTGAATTACACCCACCTCGAGGCCAACGAAGGGATGGCCCGGGGTGTAATTATGACTATAACCGCGCAGAGTGCGGGACGGATTCCCATGATCATCGATCCAAAGAGGTCCACCGTGGCCGGCAAGGTGGCATGGGGGTTACTCCCATATAAAGGAATCGCACCGAGCAAATTCCACGCCGGTCAGAACTTCAGCGACGGCTTCGGCCTTCTCCTTCCCAAGGATGGGAAGCACAAGAAGGAAGCGTGGGATTTCTGTGTCTGGGCGGTGGATAAAGAGAAGCAGATCCGGTGGGCGGACAACCCTGTGCTCCCCACACGCAAGTCGATCTTTGCGAAGACCGACCTGGTACGGAAACAGCCGTGGTTGGATGTGATCCGGCGGCAATTGGAGAATACATTCATCCTTCCCCAAATCCCAGAATGTACGGAGATCCTCGATAGGATAGGGACGGAGCTGATCGGGGCGTACGGAGGGCAGTTCTCGGTGAAAGAGGCGCTGGACCGCGCTAACAACGCGACGGCGCAGTTGTTGAAAGACCGCGGCTATCCAGTGGGCACGTGGAGTGGCAGCAAGCTCCCGTGGGAGTAAGACGAGGCGGGCCACGAGGGCGGAACCGGTCAGCAGGCTGCGCCTCGCCCTCGTGGCTGGCGATTGTTCACGCCTGGGGGTAAGCGGTGAAGGATCGGCATCTCGGATATCTGTTCATGGCGCCCACGGCGCTGACGATGTTGCTGGTGTTTTTCTATCCGCTGGTGATGTCGCTTTGGACCAGCTTCCACTACGATGTGTTCACTCAGCCAGAGCGGTACCACTTTGTCGGAGTGCAGAACTATGCGGCGACATTGCGGGACGAATTGTTTTGGAATGCGCTCCGCAATTCCCTCATCTTTTTCGTCGGAACGCTCGTCGGGACGATGGTGCTGGGTACAGTCATCGCGCTCCTCTTGGATCGCGATCTGGGGGGATTCAACTGGGTCAAGACCCTGTATCTCGTGCCCATGGTGATCGCTCCTGTCGTTGTGGGAATTCAATGGCGCTTCATGCTCAACGATATGTTTGGAGTGATCCCCTACCTTATGAAAAGGCTGCATCTGCCCACCAGGGGTTGGCTGACCGACCCGGTGAGCGCGATGGTATGGTTGATTGGAGTCGACCTCTGGTACTACACACCGGTTGTGATCTTGCTTGTCTCGGCCGGCTTGGCGACAGTGCCTGTGGAGGTTCGCGAGGCTGCAAAGCTTGACGGGGCAACCGCTCTTGAAACAGTCCGGTACGTCCTTCTGCCAATCCTTAAACCCATCCTGGTGGTGGCGCTCCTGATTCGCACCATTGGGGGACTGCGTGCCTTCGACACGATTTTTGTCATGACGGATGGGGGGCCTGGGCGAGCAACCGAGGTGGCAAACCTTTTTGCCTATAAGCTTGGATTTCGATTTTTCGACATGGGGAAGGCCTCTGCCGTGGCGTGGTTGCTCCTCATCATTGCGATAGGGTTGAGCGGGCTTTACCTCCGGGCCCTGCGGGGGCATACGGCGACTGTCTAGACAAATACGACCTCTCGCTGATTGCCTCCCAATCAATCAGCGGTAGCAGTCTCAGGCAATATCCGAGAGGAACACGTATGGGCCGTCGGCTACCGAGTTTCAGTTCAGTGTCGATATTCCTCCTTCTGACCGGCTATCTGCTGGTGGTCTTGTTTCCCATATACTGGATCGTTGTCTCCTCATTTAAAATCCCGGTCGATACGCTCGCCATTCCCCCCATCTGGTTCTTCACCCCTACTCTGAATGCGTATCGCAACGTCTTTGCTCTGAATTACTACTTTCGCTACTTCTTGAACAGCGCCATCGTGTCTGCGGGCACGGTGGCCATCGCACTCTCCTTTGGCTCCCTGGGGGCGTATGCCCTGGATCGGGTCCCCTTTCGATTTAGCGGGCTGGTATCGTATGCGCTTCTCACGACGCGCATGATCTTCCCGATTGTGTACGCAATTCCGCTGTTCAGAATCCTGCAGTACGCCAATCTCCTTGAGACACGAACGGGGCTGATCATCGCCTACACCACGTTCAGTCTCCCCTATGCCGTCTGGATCATGCAGGGATTCTTCAACGGCATTCCCGCCGAGTTGGACGAGGCTGCCATGATTGACGGGTGTTCCCGCTTCGGCGCGTTTTGGAGGGTCATCTTGCCGGTCGCGGGCCCAGGACTGGCGGCTGCTTCCATCTTCATCCTGATGCTTGCCTGGAACGAATTCCTGTTTGGGGTGATCCTGGCCGGGGGTGGGGATGCCAAGACGCTACCCGTAGCCGCCGCCCAATTGATCGGGCAGCGGGAGATTCAGTGGAATGAATTGTGTGCGGTGGCCACTGCCACGATCGTCCCCATGGTGTTTTTCTTCATCCTTTTCCAAAGGCATCTGATCAAGGGGATGATCGCCGGGGCCGTGAAATAGCCGCCACGGAGGGAAGCTTCGACCCAGGTGAGGTACGACCTCAGAGAGGTGTGGGCTTGATACGACTGGCCGGAAGAAAGTGCGCGGAAAGGGGGGATGTGTCAGTTGAGCTAAATCGGCCAGAGGGCGTCGACCGGTCGGCTTTTGCCCAGGACGGGCGTCCAGCGTGGAGGGAAGGTCTTCTGGGAGGGGGTACGGACTCCGGCGTAAACCGAGGGAAGGAGGAAGGGACATGAAGAAGAATTCCCCAGGCGGAAAAGGAATAAGCCGTCGGCGATTCTTGAAGGTGGCAGGGGCCACGGCGGCAGCCGCGGCGCTGGCGCCAGTGGCGAAGGCTCCCGCCCAAATGAAGGGTATGACGCTGCGGACCATTATCCACCTGTACCCACCAACCCAGGCGATTATGGCGTTGCTGCCCGAGTACGAGAAGGAAACCGGGGTCAAGGTCGTGTTTGATCAGATCCCCTTCGGCGAAGGATACGCCAAGCAGATGGCCGAGCTGTCCACAGCCGGCGCTCGTTACGATATGCTAACGCCTTGGAGCTTCTGGTCGAACGGGGAGATCGGGGCGGGGCAACTTGAGGTCCTGGACGACTATATCGCCAAGACGGGCTCAGCACTGGACTTTAACGACTTCGTGCCTGTGCAGAGGGATCTGTTCAAGTACGGAGGTCACCAGTACGGGGTGCCGATCTCGTCGCAGACGCATTATCACGTGTACCGAAAGGACATCCACGCCGCCGCAGGGATCGCGCCGCCCAAGGACGGGACCTTTACCATTGACGCTTTCGAGGCGAACGTGAAGAAGCTTCATATGTATCAGAAGGATGTATTCGGCGCCGTATGGGGCTTTAAGCCGCTTGGAGCGACCTTCCAGGACTGGAGCGGGCTGTTCCATACGGCGGATGGACACTACTTCGACGAGAAATTGAATCCTACGCTTAACTCACCCGTCGGGATAGCTTGCGGCGAGTGGATGAAGCACATGCTCCAGTACATGCCTCCTGATGTCCTCAGCTATGGCAACGAGGAACGGGACGAGACGTTTTATCGGGGACTGGCGGCGCATCAGGTAGCCTTTCCGCTCTCGCGAGTTCCTCCCATATTTGACCCTCAAAGGTCTAAGGTTCAGGACAAGTGCACCTTTACCACCGTTCCGTTCAAAGGCATCAACGGCGTCTCGAAGTTCGCGATTGCTCCTTCAATGGACGAGGGGTGGGCCTTCGTGATCAATAAGAAGAGCAAGAATAAGAAAGAGGCCTTCGACTTCATTTTGTGGGCCTCGAACAGAGAGAGGCAAAAGCGAATGGCTCTAGACATGACCATCGCCCCCGCTCGTCTTTCACTTTATGCGGACCGAGACATCCGCCAAAAGCACAGCTGGTTGGTGGCCGGAGAGAAGCAGTTGACGGCCAACGAGGTCGCCAAGAAGGCTTACCCGAAACTGCCTGAGTTTGGAGAGATAACCGAGATAATGGGCGGGGAACTCAGTGGAGCCTTTGCTGGCCAGCAGACGGTAAAGCAAGCTCTCGATCGAGCCAATGGGGCGATCGCGACGCTTCTGAAGGAACGCGGCTATAAGGTTGGAAGTCACACAGGCAAGATGCCCTGGGAGTAGCGGGCCTGACGGGGGGGTTGCATAAACCGGTCAGACTTTCAATCGGTGGGTGCTGGCACGCGTGGTCAGCAATGAGCGCTCTTCTTCTGAGGGTCGCGAGGTCCACCTACAGCGCGCCTGGCTAAACCGCCGACGCACGTATGCCGTCGGTTGCGAGGGCCAGTGGGTTGATGGGTTGTCCGGGGCCTTGGAACTGAACGGGCTGGCTCAGCCCACTGCCAACACCACGAGGGAAGGCATGCGGAAGACGCCTTCGATGCACACCCCGTGTCCTTCCTTGGGATGGGGGAGGGGGCGGCGCCTGGGCTCCCCGCGGAGCGCTCGGAGCAAGTCCCTCAGGGCCTTCCGGAGGCATGAACGCCGCCTACCCCCGGATGACGTGAAATGTCTCCTGTACCCGCTGGAGACCCCGAGGCGCCAGCGTGAGTGCTAGGGACGAAACTGGCCTCGGCTTGGACAGAAGAAGGCAATGAAGATCCGTCGCATTGAGACGCTGGTTTGCGATGCTGGCTGGCGGCCATGGCAATTCGTCAAGATCGAAACGGACGAAGGGATCATCGGCTACGGGGAATGTAGCAACGCCAAGACTCCTCGGGGAATCGCTGGGACCATCAAGGATCTGGTGGTGGTCCTGCTGGGTCGCGATCCGAGGGCGATCGAGTCGCTCAACGTGGAGATGTACAAGCTCATCCGGCAGTGCCCTGGTGGCATTGCGCAAACGGCAGTCGCCGGCATTGATACCGCCTTATGGGACATTAAGGCCAAAGCGCTGGGAGTCCCGGTCTTCGAGTTACTGGGGGGGCCAACCCGTGAGCGCGTGCGTCTCTATTGGACTCACTGCGGCACGTACCGGGCTCGGAATTTCGACCTCTTGGGGACACCGCCGATCCGATCGATGGAAGACATTGCTGACCTGGGCAAGGAAGTGGTTCGCCGGGGCTTCACCGCTCTGAAGACCAACATCGTCGTTCCTGGCGATCCGGCGACTGTGTACGAGCCAGGCTTTATCAGCTCCTATCCCCACGTCCATGATTTGAACCTCACGCCCGCGCTCCTTCGCCACATCGAAACCCTCATCGGCACCTTTCGAGACGCAGTGGGTCCAGACGTCGAGGTGGCCCTTGACCTGAACTTCAATTTTAAGACCGAAGGCTGTCTGCGGATCGCCAAGGCCCTGGAGCCCTTCAATCTCATGTGGCTGGAGATTGACACCTACGATCCGCAGGCATTGTTGCGGATTAAGCAGTCTACCGCGACCCGCATTTGTTCGGGCGAGAACCTTTACACCACACGGGGCTACCGGCCGTTCTTTGACTTGCATGCGATGGATGTGGCCATGATCGATGTCCCCTGGAATGGGTTCACCGCCTCGAAGAAGATTGCCGACATGGCGGAGAGTTACGAGATCAACATCGCGCCGCACAACTACTACAGCCACCTTGCATCGCTCATCAGCGCTCACCTGTGCGCAGTCCTGTCCAACGTGCGCATCTTGGAGTGTGACATTGACGATGTCCCGTGGAAAGACGACCTGATCACCGAACCCCTTGAGATCAAGGATGGCCACCTGACGATACCCCGAAAGCCAGGATGGGGAGCGGATCTTGATGAGAAGCAAATCGCCAAGCATCCATGGCCCCGAACGTGAGCTTAGCGGTGTCCAAGGCGGCCGCCAGATCACGTCTCCGCCGTTAGGAGCCAGCCTTTCTGTGCCGGCAGCCGACCTGCTGCAGGATGTCGGGAGCCTGTGCGAGCGCAGAGAGCTCTACGCGTGCTTCGGATAGGCTCTAATAGAAGGTGGAGGCAACGGATGGCAGTCCAGTCCAATCGAGTGCGTGGTCGATTTAGAAAACACGCCTGGGCATACTGGTTCATCGCGCCTACGACGCTCACGATATTTTTGGTGTTCGTGTATCCACTCGGGGTGGCCCTGTGGACGAGCCTTCACTACGACATCATGATTCGTCCTGGTCTGCACCGCTTTAACGGTCTCGAGAATTACCAGGCGATGCTGACCGAGCCGAGATTTTGGAGTGCGCTGAAGACAACCATGTTCTTTTTTGTTACCACGGTGGCTGTCAGCATGCTCCTCGGCTCGGCTGTGGCGTTGCGGCTGGATCGAAATTTCGGACGCTGGAACTGGCTCAAACCTCTATTTCTGATCCCCATGGTGGTGACCCCGATCGTAGTCGGCATTCAATGGAAGTTCATGCTAAACTCCCAGATGGGGGTCATCACGTATTTCGCTCGAATGCTCGGCATCCCGGTTTCCGCATGGCTCACCGAGTCCGGGGGAGCCTTGTTCTGGGTGGTGGCGGTGGATGTGTGGTATTACACGCCGATCGTCATATTGTTGTTCTCGGCGGGTCTGTCTGCGATACCCAGCGAGGTGAAAGAAGCGGCTCGTGTGGATGGGGCCTCGGAGTTCCAGACGGTCCGCTATGTGACACTGCCGATGCTCAAGTCGATCGCCGTCACCGCGCTGCTCATCCGCACGATCGGCGGTTTGCGGACCTTCGACACGATCCTGGTTCTGACAGATGGCGGTCCGGGTCGGGCGACAGAGGTCGTCAATCTGTACGCCTACCGGGTGGGTTTCTACTACTTCGATATGGGAAAGGCCTCGGCGTTGGGGTGGCTGATGTTGGGGGTCGCGCTAGTGCTCGTCGCTGTCTATATTTGCCTCCTCAGAACCACGGCAGAATCGTATAGCCGCGCGTAAGATATCGCGAGTGCAAGGGATACAGGAGATGGAGCGGTGAATAATCTGCCGCTGATCCCGGATGGTCCGGCGACCCTCTCGGCTGGTGGAAGGGCCGGCGTGGCAGCACGCCCTGCGGCTCAAGGTATTCAGCGGCGATTCCGGTTGCGACTGAGTCACGCGGTGGATTTCGGGTTTCTGGGATCGTATCTCTTTGTGGCGTTGTTCCCGATCTACTGGATTATTGTCAGCTCGTTCAAAACGCCTCTGGACGCACTGGCCATCCCGCCCCTGTGGCTGTTCAAGCCCACCCTCAGTGCGTACCAGAACATCTTCGTGTTCGACAACTACGGCTTGTACTTCTTCAATACCGTGGTGGTTGCGCTCGGGACGACGGTGATTGCTCTGGCTTTCGGCTCGATGGCAGCCTATGCGCTGGATCGCTACCCATTCCGGTTCAGAGACGTGATTGCGTATGCGCTCCTGGGGACGCGGTTCATCTTTCCCATTGTGTATGCAATTCCCCTGTTTCAATTGTTCAATCGGTTCGAGCTACTCGATACTCGGATTGGTCTGATCATCGCCTACACGACTTTTAGTCTGCCCTATGCCGTTTGGATCATGCAGAGCTTTTTCGCCGGGATTCCGACGGATCTTGATGATGCTGCGAGCATCGATGGCTGCTCGCGGTTTGGCGCCTTCTGGCGGGTGATCTTGCCGATTTCGGCGCCTGGGCTCGGCGCAGCGGCGATCTTCATCATGCTGCTTGCCTGGAACGAGTTCCTGTTTGCGCTAATCCTCGCAGGAGGGGGGATGGCGCGAACTCTCCCCGTGGCTGCATCGCTCCTGGTAGGCCAGCGAGAGATCCAGTGGAACGAACTGTGCGCACTGGCGACGGCCACGATCGTCCCGCTTTTGGTGTTTTTCGGCGTTCTCCAGAAGCACCTGATCCGCGGCATGGTGGCAGGAGCCGTCAAGGGGTAGGTGGGACGAGGCAGCTGGGAAGCCAGGGTACTCTTGGCTGCCGGAATTATTCCTCATCTGGATGCTCACTGGGAGGAGGTTTTTGAGGCTATGCAGGGTCCACTGGAAGGAATCAAGGTTCTCGACCTCACACGCGTTCTGGCCGGTCCGTTTTGTTGCATGCTGCTAGGTGATATGGGGGCCGAGGTAGTAAAAGTCGAACGGACTGGGCGGGGGGACGATATCCGCGATGTCGATCCCAAGGTCGGGGGAGAAGAGTCTGTATTTCATGGTCATGAACCGCAATAAGCTTGGGGTCACCCTCAACTTCCGCCATCCCCGCGGGCCGGCCCTCCTTCGGGATCTGGTGCGGCATGCGGATGTTCTTGTAGAAAACTTCCGCGCAGGCACGATGGAGAAGATGGGTTGTGGTTACGACACGTTGAAGAAAATCAATCCTCGCCTGATCATGACCAGCATTTCGGGCTTCGGGCAGGATGGTCCCTATTCTGACCTTGCGTGCTACGATGTTATCGCGCAGGCGCTGAGCGGCCTCATGGAAATGACAGGCCAACCCCACGGCCCTCCTACCATGGCTGGGACATTCGTGGTCGACTACGGAACAGCACTCTATGCCGTGATCGGAACGCTTGCGGCGCTGCGCGCACGCGACCGGACTGGAGTGGGGCAGCGAGTTGATGCCGCACTTCTGGACACGGCCGTGTCCTTCCTGATCACTGCGATTCCTGAGTATCTGCTGCTTGGAAAGAAAATGACCCGCCGCGGCAACCGCGACCGATACGCTGCCCCCGTCAACCTCTTCCGGGCGAAGGACGGAGGGTGGGTGTACCTCGCGGCGGGGAACGACTCCCTCTTCCCTCAATTGCTGAAAGTGATGGGTCAGGAGGAGGTATTGCAGGATCCGCGCTTTGCAACCCTGGACGCGCGTATGGCACATATTGAAGAAGGGGAGGCCCTGCTGGCGAAGTGGGTAGAGAATAAGACGGCCGATGAGGCCGTTCGACTCGTCAGGGAAGCGGGCTTGCCGTGTGCCAAGGTTGCCTCGATCGACGAGGTGGTGGCGAATCCCCAGCTCCGGCACCGGGGGATGATCGTCGAAGTGGACCACCCCACCGCTGGGCGAGTGCCCATGCAGGGACTGCACACGCACCTCTCAGAGACACCCGAGCAGATCCGTTACCCCTCGCCCCTGCTTGGGCAGCACAACGAGGAGGTGTACGGTCGCTGGCTCGGGCTCTCTCCAACCGAGGTGGCCAAGTTGAAGGCTGAGGGAGTCATCTGATGGCCCACCGGGTATGCATGCCCAGGCTTTCACAGACAATGACGCAGGGCCGAGTGGTGGGATGGCTGAAGAGAGAGGGAGATCCGGTTCAGAAAGGGGAGCCCCTCGTGTCCATCGAGAGCGACAAGGCGGAGGTGGAGGTGGAGGCTCCACAATCCGGGGTCCTCAGGCGGGTGCTTGTGTCGGCCGGAGAGGAAGCGGACGTGGGCACACCCCTGGCCATCCTGGCCGAGGCCGAGGAGAACATCGAAGACCTCCTGAGAGGACAGCGGCATGCCGTTGCGGTGGCGTCCCCGAGCCCACCGACGGAAGTCGTTGCCTCGAGTATCTCCCCTGCCCCTGGAAAGCGCCAGCCGGTATCCCCGGCCGCCCGGCGGATCGCGCGGGAACTGGGAGTGGAGATCTCATGGGCAGTCGGGACCGGGCCGGGTGGGCTGGTGACGGAGAAGGATGTCCGAGCCGTGGCATCTCGCGGCAGTGCAGCGCCAGCGGTCGAGGCTGGGGAAGACGCCCAGGTGATCCTGCTCACTGGCCTCCGGCGCCGCATCGCCGAACGTCTCTCGTTGAGTCGGCGAACGGCGGCAGACGTCACGACGGTGGCGGATGCGGATATGACCGAAGTGGCGGCCCTCCGGAGGGGATCGGGCCTCTCGTACACCGCCTATGTCGTTTGGGCAGCCGCTCAGGCCCTGCGAGAGTTCCCCATCCTCAACGCGGCGCTGGTCGAGGATCGAATTTTGGTCAAGCGAAACGTCCACATCGGGGTGGCGGTCGCGCTGGAGCAGGGCTTGGTCGTGCCGGTGATTCGCTCTGCGGATCGGAAGAGCGTGGGGGAGATCTCGCGGGAGATTGACGAGTGGGCCGCCCGCGCAAGAGACGGCAAACTCACGCCCGACGACATGACGGGCAGCACATTTACCCTGACGAACTCGGGCGCATTTGGCTCGCTGCTCTTCACGCCCATCATCAACCAGCCGGAAGTCGCCGTCTTGGGGATGGGCAAGGTGGCCGATACGCCGGTGGTCCGGGAGGGACAGATCGTCGTTCGGAAGGTGATGTACCTGTGCCTGTCCTATGACCACCGGGTTGTGGACGGCGCACCCGCGGTTCAGTTCCTCCAGGCGGTGAAGCACCGCCTAGAACAACCCGGGAGGCCTCTCGCAGCGGACCAACGCGGAAGCCGGGCTGGTGGGGGCTCGTCCTCGGGGGTCATGTGAGAGGAATGGATGGCACGTCTCGGTTTCACGGAAGGAGGAAAGAGGTTATGGGGTATGGGGATCAACTGACCGAGAAGGACGTGATCCAGATGTACCGCTGGATGCTCCTCACCCGGGTGTTCGAGGATCGCATCTGCGGCCTGTGGGGGAAGGGGGGGGTGGTGGAACTTCCGCATGGAAGCCAGGGACAGGAGGCCATTGCCGTCGGCGCCTGCTATGGATTGAGGCAGCAGGACCAGGTGATGCCCTCCTTGCGGACGCGCGGCGCCTTTCTGGTCAAAGGGATCTCGGCGCGGGTGCAGATGGCCGGGGTGTACGCCAAAGTCACCGGGCCGGCCAGGGGGAAGGCCACTGCCCATCACATGGGCGACAGCGAGCACGGGGTGCTGGTGGGCAGCGGAATCGTGGGGGCCTCTATCACCGTGGCGGTGGGCGCTGCGCTCGCGTTCAGACTCCAGAGGAAAGACAATGTCGTGGTGGATTTCTTTGGGGATGGCGCAGCCCAGCGAGGCGACTTCCATGAAGGGTTGAATTTCGCCGGGGTCTTCAAGTTGCCCATCATCTTTGTCCTCGAGAACAACGGGTATTCCGAATATACCCCGCTGTCAAAGCACTTTGCCGGCTCTGACTTTGCGTGCCGTGCTCAGGGGTATGGCTTTCCCGGACTGCGCCTCGACGGCAACGATATCTTCGCGGTGTATGAGGCGGTGCAAGCGGCCGCAGCCCGCGCGAGGGCTGGAGAGGGTCCCACCCTGCTGGAATGCGTGACCTATCGCTACCGGAATCATTGTGAAGTTCAGCCACCTGAAGCGTTTCGAGATCCGGCCGAGATCGAGCGGTGGCGGGCCAAGGATCCGATCGCCCGAATGCGGACCCAACTGATGCAGCGTGGGATCCTGACTGACGCACTCGTGCGCAAGATCGCCGCCGAGGTAGAGGCGGAGATCGACGATGCGATCAAGTATGCCGAGGAGAGTCCATTCCCCGCTCCTGAAGAACTCTATAAGGACGTCTACGCTCCTGAGAGCCCGGAGCTGGTAGTCGGGAGGAGGTCATGAGAGAGCTTACCTATCGCGATGCCATCCGGGAAGCGCTGCGCGAGGAGATTCGGCGCGATGACCGGGTGTTCATCATGGGCGAGGATGTCGCCATGGCTGGTGGAGCCTTCAACGTGACGCAGGGCCTGCTGGCCGAGCTGGGACCGGAGCGGATCTTCGACACCCCGCTCAGCGAGTCGGCCATCGTCGGGGCGGCGGTGGGGGCCTCCCTGATGGGGATGCGGCCGGTGGCGGAGGTGATGTTCGCCGATTTCTCCACGATCGCCATGGATGCCATCGTGAACCACGCCGCCAAGATGCACTACATGTCCGGCGGCGAGGTGTCGGCCCCGCTGGTGCTCCGGATGGCCTACGGCGCCGGACTGCGCTTTGCGGCCCACCACAGCCAGAGCGTGGAGTCCTGGCTGGCCAACGTCCCCGGTCTCACCATCCTGATGCCCGCCACCCCCGCCGATGCCAAGGGCCTGCTGAAGGCGGCCATCCGCAGCCCGAACCCCGTCATCTTCCTGGAGCACAAGCTGCTCTACAACACGAAGGGGGAGGTGCCCGAGGGTGACTACGTCGTCCCGATCGGCAAGGCGGATGTGAAGCGCCCGGGCGATGGGGTGACCATTGTCGCCACCGGCCTGATGGTGGACCGGGCCCTCGGCGCCGCACGGAGCCTGGCCCGGGACGGCGTGAGCGCCGAGGTCATCGACTTGCGCTCGCTCCAACCCCTGGACGAGGAGACCATCCTCGACTCCGTCGAGAAGACCGGCCGCCTGGTGATCGCGCACGAAGCGCCGGTCCGGGGCGGCTTCGGCGGGGAAGTCGCGGCCGTGGTCGCCAACCAGGCCTTTGGCTATCTGGACGCGCCCATCCAGCGGGTGGGGGCCCCCTGGACGCCGGTGCCGTTCGGGCCGGTCCTGGAGGAGGCGTATCTTCCGAAGGAAGGCGACATCGTCCAGGCGGTGCGCACCGTGGTCGGCGCACCCGCCTGATGATGGAGGCCCTCGGGCGACGGGCTGCGGGGCGAGGCAAGTGTGTGCGAGCCAGAAGGGGGCACCCCGTGTCCTCTGCCCCGCATGAACCTGGCGGTTGTAAGAGAGTGTATCGAGCTCAGGAATGCCTTGTATTGAAGTAAGGAGGGAAAAAATGGTTTGGGAATCGCCAAAGGGTGTTACCCTCAAGGAGCCCACCTGGGAGAACGTGGAGGTTGGTGAGCGGTTCGGCCCGATCGAGATTGTCATCGACGATCACCGGATCAAGAGCTACGCCTATGCCATCAATGATTATCACCCGTGGTATTTCGGGGACTCTCCCTTCGGCGGGCGGATCGGCCACGCTACACTCCTGACCAACCCGCTCCTGGCAATCTATGTGTTGGGTTACAACCGGGATAACGTCGCGGGACTGCACGCTCGGGAGGAATTGGAACTGTTCGGGCCCATCAAGCTGGGGCAGCGCATCATCCTCGAAGGAGCGTTCACCGAAAAGTTCGTCAGGCGAGGCAAGGGGTACACTGTGCTCACGGCTGAGGCACGGGATACGAATGGAAAGGTCTTGGTTCGCAGCAAAGGGATAGAGGTATTCCGCATCCCTCAGGGGCTCGTGCCCGGCCAGCGGACGGCGAAGCCAGAAGGTCCCGCAGTGACGGGCGAGGTTCCGGCGGGGGCGCCAGTGGCTAAGACCGCCTCACGTGATACCCTGGTTGGGGCGGCTCTCCCCGCCGTCTCGGATGTGGTCACATTCGAACAGATGACCGTATTTTCCTTTGGGACGCGCAACATCCACACCGATCGAGAAGCGGCGGTTGCAGCCGGACTGCCTGCGCCAATCGCCCAGGGGTTGATGTCCACTGGCTATCTTTCCAAGCTGCTGGTCAACTTCTTTGGGAAGCACTGGTTTCTGACTGGTCGGACATCTCATGCCTTCGTCAAGACGGTTGAGATCAACGACGTCATCACCACCCGTGGGCTCGTGCGTGAACGGGTGAAGGAAACGGATGGGGTCCGCCTCGTCCTTGACGTCTGGTCCCGCAATCAGAAGGGTGAGATGACGACGGTAGGAACCGCCAGTGCAGTCGTCCCCTAAGTCGTTGGCGCCTGGAATCCTGATCGTCGGGCGGTGCGAATGTCTACGGCGAGCTGCTGGGGCACTCGGCAGCGGACCTGCAGAGGTGGCGGGAGAATGGGATCCTGTGACGAGGAGCCTGCAGGACAACCGGAGGTGAGACCATGGCGATCCATCGATCCAGCGCACCCAAGCCATACACGTATGAGAACATCCAGATCGGCGAGGAGTTCGGTCCGGTCGAGGGTATCGTCTCGGACTTCCAGGTCAAGACGCACGCGTATGCCGTGGACGACTACTCCCCCTGGTACTTCCAGTGCTCCCCCTTTGGCGGTCGCATCGGCCATCCCACGCTCTTGGCCAACGATATTTTGAGGCTCTTTATGCTGGGCTATGACATGCGGCCGCCGTTTGCCGGCGGCCTCCACGCGCGGAATGAAATAGAGTTCCTGAGGCCGGTATTCGTCGGCCAGAAGGTCACCATCAAGGGGAGGCACACTGAGAAATATCAGAAGCGCGCGCAGAACTACCGAATTCTGGGTGGGGAAGTCCTGAACGAAGCGAGGGAGGAGTGTCTGCGTATGCGAGCCACGGAAACCGTGGGCTTCGGAGCCAGCACACCGGTGGGAAAGGGCATGGGTGGACCCCCGCCGGATGCGATCACCGGCGAGGTGCCGCCGGGGGCGCCCACGGTCTTCCACGCGAGCAGGTGGGTCCCTGTAGGGGCAGCCTTGCCTTGCCTGACAAAGCATACCACGCTGGAACAGAGCATCGCGTACTCGGGTTCCCCCTATGGCTGGGTGGAGGGTGGCGCCAAGACAATGCGGATGGGAATCCACACCGACCCCGAAGACGCCCGGCGACGGGGCCAACCGGATGCCATCGTGCAGGGCCTCTGCTCGGCAACCTATGTGTCGGAGCTCTGCACGACCTTTTTCGGCCCCTCGTGGCTGACCACAGGCCGCTTGGCCACCGCGTTTGTTCGGCCAGTGATCGTGCGGGACACGATCACCGTCGCCGGCCTGGTGAAGCGCTTAGAGGACGAGGGAGAACGGAAACGGCTCTGGCTGGACGTGTGGTGTAAGAACCAGCGGGGGGAATTGGCCACGGTGGGGCGGGCGAGCGCCCAGGTCGAGTAGGAATCGAGGGAAAATCCATGGGAGAGCTCACCTATCGTGAAGCCATTCGGGAAGCCCTGCGCGAGGAGATGCGCCGCGATGACCGGGTGTTCATCATGGGTGAGGATGTTGCCAACTATGGCGGGTCCTTCAGGGTGACGCAGAACCTGCTGGCAGAGTTCGGCGGGGAGCGGATCTTCGACACCCCGCTCAGCGAGTCGGCCATCGTCGGGGCGGCGGTGGGGGCCTCCCTGATGGGGATGCGGCCGGTGGCGGAGGTGATGTTCGCCGACTTCACCACGATCGCCATGGATGCCATCGTGAACCACGCCGCCAAGATGCACTACATGTCCGGCGGCGAGGTGTCGGCCCCGCTGGTGCTCCGGATGGCCTACGGCGCCGGTCCTCGATGGGGGGCGCACCATACTCAAAGCGTGGAGTCCTGGCTGGCCAACGTCCCCGGTCTCACCATCCTGATGCCCGCCACCCCCGCCGATGCCAAGGGCCTGCTGAAGGCGGCCATCCGCAGCCCGAACCCCGTCATCTTCCTGGAGCACAAGCTGCTCTACAACACGAAGGGGGAGGTGCCCGAGGGTGACTACGTCGTCCCGATCGGCAAGGCGGATGTGAAGCGCCCGGGCGATGGGGTGACCATTGTCGCCACCGGCCTGATGGTGGACCGGGCCCTCGGCGCCGCACGGAGCCTGGCCCGGGACGGCGTGAGCGCCGAGGTCATCGACTTGCGCTCGCTCCAACCCCTGGACGAGGAGACCATCCTCGACTCCGTCGAGAAGACCGGCCGCCTGGTGATCGCGCACGAAGCGCCGGTCCGGGGCGGCTTCGGCGGGGAAGTCGCGGCCGTGGTCGCCAACCAGGCCTTTGGCTATCTGGACGCGCCCATCCAGCGGGTGGGGGCCCCCTGGACGCCGGTGCCGTTCGGGCCGGTCCTGGAGGAGGCGTACACGCCGAGCGAGAATAACATCGCACAGGCCGTGAAGAATACACTAGCGAGCGTGGTTGTTTGATGCGCTCGACGGTGGAGGATACCGAGATGGACGATCTTGAGGATGGAGACATGACCGCGCCCCTCGATGGCATCCGCGTGATCGATCTCTCCCGCTACATCGCGGGCCCCCTGTGCGCCCAATTGCTCGGCGATCTAGGCGCCGAGGTGCTCAAGGTGGAGGCCCCCCGGGGGGAAGAGGGGCGCATGGCTTTCCCGCTCCACGAGGGCTTCAGCCTGTACTTCGCCAACTTCAACCGCAACAAGCGCGGGGCCACGCTGAACTTGCGGACCGATCAGGGGAAGGCCCTCCTCCGCGAGCTGATCGCCAGGTCGGACGTCCTGGTGCAAAACTACCGGGTGGGGGTCATGGAGGAGATGGGCCTGGCCTACCCCGAGCTGGCGAAGCTGAACCCCCGGCTGATCCTGGTGAACATCTCCGGCTTCGGGCGGACGAGTGCCCTGGCCACCTGGCCCGCCTATGACGAGATCGCCCAGGCGATGAGCGGCTTGATGGACCTCACCGGGCCGGCGGATGGCCTGCCCACCCTGGTGGGCACCTCCATCGTGGACCACCTGACCGGCATCTACGCGGCCTATGGGACGCTGGCGGCCCTGGAGCAGCGCGGG
>CAWJHW010000001.1:0-698666 GCA_963842855.1 uncultured Methylomirabilota bacterium | reverse complement strand
GCAGTTATGTCTGGAGGAAGGCTTCCCAGTCGAGCAGGTCGCCCGCGAAATGGGCGTGGGCCTCAGTACGTTGTCCAAGTGGGTGAGGGTGTACCGCGCCCAGGGGGAAGCGGGCTTGCAGTCGAAGCCGACACGTCGGGGCCGTCAGCGGCCGAAAGTGGCCCCGGCGGTGAAGACGAAAGTCGTCGAACTCAAGCGGCGCCATCCCGACTTGGGGATCCAGAAAATCAGCCAGTTCCTGCGGCGCGTGCTGTTTCTGCCGGTGAGCCGGGAGACGGTGCGCCGCACCCTGCACGAGCACCAGCTCCTCAAGCAACCTCGCCGCAAACCCCAGCGTAACCCGCCCCAGCCGCGCTTCTTTGAGCGCTCCACGCCCAACCAGATGTGGCAGACCGATATCTTCACCTTCCGGCTGGGAGGCAAGAACGCCTACCTCATCGGCTTTATCGACGATCACTCCCGCTACGTGGTGGGGCTGGACGTGTTTCGCAGCCAGACGGCGGAGCACGTGTTAGAGGTGTACCGCCGGGCGGTGGCGGAGTACGGCGTGCCCAAAGAAATGCTCTCCGATCAAGGCCGCCAATACTCGAGTTGGCGCGGGACCACCCGTTTCGAGGCAGAGTTGCGCAAGGATCGAGTCCGCCACCTCAAGAGCCGCCCGCACCATCCCATGACGCTGGGCAAGATCGAACGCTTCTGGAAGACCATCTGAGAGGAGTTCCTGGTGCGCGCGCAGTTCGACAGCTTCGAGTCGGCCGGCGAGCGGATCCGGCTCTGGGTGAAGCACTACAACCACCGGCGGCCCCATCAGTCCCTGGAGGGGCTGTGTCCCGCCGATCGCTTCTTTGCCATCGCCCAGGAGTTGCGGCAGGTCATCGAGCGCGGCCTGCAGGACAACGTGCTGGAGCTGGCGCTGCGAGGGGAACCGCGCCCTCCGTTCTACATGGTGGGCCGGCTGGGCGAGCAATCGGTGGTGATTCGGGCCGAGAAGGGCCAAGTGAAGATGCTCGTCGATGGCGCGGAGCCGCGGCCGCCTCGGGAGGTCACCTACGACCTGGAAGGAGGAACCCGTGAGCACGGAAATCCCAGCCAAGAAGGAGCCGCTGCGGTACAATGCCCAGCAGCGAGTGCAGGCGGTGCTGTCGCTCTGGACCGAGCGGCGTCGCCCGGCGGAGGTCTGCCAGGAGCTGGCGATCAGCCCGAAGGTGCTCGCCCAGTGGGAACAGCGGGCGCTGGCGGCGATGCTCCAGGCGCTGGAGGCGCGGACGCGCCTCGAACCGGGCCCCGCGCTGAGCCCGAAACTGGAGCGGCTGGTGGCGCGCCAGGCGGTGCAGCAGAAGGGCCGCATGGCCAAGCTGGAGAAGCGGCCGGCCAAACTCCAAGAACCAAAATCCCCGCCGCCGGCCAAGTAGACCATCCCCGCGGGGCAGGAGGAATCCGCGATGAGCGAGCCGAACCCCAGCCCTCACCACCAAGCCTTGGCCCGGCAGCGGGCGCAGCTGATCATGCAGGTGCGGAGCGGGGTGTTGAGTGCCCAGGAAGCCGCCCGGCAACTGGGGATCTCCCGCAAGACGTACTACAAGTGGGAGCGCCGGGCCTTGGCGGCGATGGTCGAGGCCCTGGGCAATCGGGACCACGGGCGCCCGCCGCGGCCCATCGACCCGGAGAAGGGAGCCCTCCACCGCCGGACCCAGGCGCTGCAGGCCAAGCTCGACGTCCTGCAGCAGACGGAGCGGATCCGGCAGCTGTTGGCGCAGCCGGATAAAAAAAACGCCTGAGGTAGCCGCCATGATGCTGACGACCCTGACCCGCCTGAAGCGACGAGTGCGCTGGCCGTACCAACGCCTCTGCCGATCCCTGGGGGTGCCGTATGGGAGCTTCCGGCGGTGGAAGCACCGCCTGGAGCGTGGCCAGCCGGCCCTTTTCCCGCCGGGTCCCAAGAAGGTGGCGCCCCTGACCCTGGAAGAGCTGCACGGGGCCTTGTACGGCCTGAACCATGGCCGCCAGCGCAGCCGGGGAGTCGGTGAGGTGTATCGGCAGTACCACACGCAGGTCTCTCGTCGCGAGCTGCAGGCGCTGACCGATACGGTGCGGCGGGAGCTGGCCCAGCAGCGCCAGGCCGAATTACGCCACATCACTTGGCACGTTCCCGGCCTGGTCTGGTCGCTGGACGACGCGGAGTTGGCGAGGTTCGCCCACCACCCACTGCGCCTCCACCAAGTGCAGGATCTCGCCTCGCGCTATAAGTTCACACCCTGGGTGGGAGAGCGGGTCTTGGGAGAAACCGTGGCCGTGCACCTGGAACAACTGTTCTTGCAGCATGGACCGCCGCTGGTGCTCAAGCGCGACAACGGTTCCAATCTCAATCAGCAAGCAGTCGATGAGGTGCTGGCCCGTTACCTGGTCGTGCCGCTGAACTCGCCCCCCCAGTATCCGCCCTACAACGGCGGGATGGAACGCGCGGTCCGGGAACTGAAACCTCCGCTGGTGGAGAAGCTCCTCGCCTACGGCCCCATCCCGGAGTCCCAGGTGCAAGTCTGGGCGGAGGGGTTGGCGCACGCACTGAACCATCGCCCCCGCCGCTGTCTCGATGGGCAAGTTGCCTGCAGGGTGTTTCAGGATGCGAGGCCCGCCCTGAAGGCGTATACTCGCCGCAAGCGAAAGGAGGTCTTCGATGGGATCAACGCACTGACCCGGATGTTCATTCAGGCCCGGGCGGTTCATACCCAACGTCAAGCCGAAACAGCCCGGCGTCTGGCGGTGGAAACTTGGTTACAAAGCAACGGCGTGATCACCATCACTCAGAACAAGAAAGTGTTACCCATTTTCCTCAAACAAATCGCTCATAATTAGGTTGCCCCCAATGGCCCTTGAGATACTTCCCTCAGGCCCTGAGAAATGAGCGGACGTTCGGCCTGATCATGGAGTACTGCTATTCCAAGGCACCTGGCGGCAGAGATCTTATCTACGAGCTTATGCTCCAAATAGAAAAGGGAGCCGCTTCTGTATCGGAGGCTCAGGGGGTGGCCCTTACTCGGTATGCCAAACGAGCACGGCATTGACGCTGTCCCGAAATGGTGTTGGGAGACGTTGTTGACCGTAATGGGGGACCCGGCCGTTTCTGCGGTGTCAAGGTAAATTCCTCCTTGCGATGCGGACGCGTGGATCGCATCGCGAACGTGGTGGTTGCCGTCGGCCCCCGAGACCGCTCCCGGGTGATCTCTCGCGCCCCATCGTAGTGGTGCCATCCGGTCGCCTCGCTGCCCGAGGGACCCACCCGGCCTCGTCCGGGCTCTCGAGAGCGGGAGCGGCGCGCCAGTGTCCCCCGGCGGTCCCATTGGGCCGCCACGTAGGTATGTCGCGCTGCCGGCTCCCCGGGGAAGACGATGGCGTCCGGTCCCTCAGCAGGGCTGGCGCCGGAGGCCCCCCGCGCGCCGCGGGTCGTACGGGGTCCCGCTCCGCCACACGCCCCAGACGACCCGGAGCAGCTTCGCCGCCAACTCCACGGTCGCCTTGAACCCGGCATACCGGTCGCCGTGGCGCTTGGCCTTGAGGGCCGCGAGCCGGGCGCGCCCCGCGACGGTCCGCGCGGCCCCGAGGGCGGCTTGGTAGAGCGCCCACCGCAGGAGCCCGCGGCCACACTTCGAGATCCGCGCCTGCCCGGCAAACTGCCCGGACTGCACCCGCACAATGTCGAGGCCCGCCAGCTTCCGGAGCTGGCTGAACTGGGTGAACCAGGCGATGTCGCCGATCTCGGCCAGGAGGATCGCGCCCACCGTGGGCCCGATGCCCGGGATCGTCCGGAGGAGCGTGTAGGCGGGCAACCGCTCGGCCACCGGCATGCACGCGGTTTCGAGCGCCGCGATCCGAGCCTGCCCCGCGGTGACCTGGGCGCCGAGGTCGGCGCAGGCCGTGGCCAGTCCGAGCGGCAACCGCCCCTTCGGTTGCGCCGGGCGCCCCGGAGCCGCCGACTCCCACGCCTGGAGGACCGCGGGCAGCTCCGCCCGCAGCCGGTTCGGGAGCGGCTCGCCCATCGGCCCGAGGGCCGGGCGGAGCGTGGTCCGCCAGCGGGCCTTGCAGGCCGCCAGCTCGGCTCGGGCCCGCCGGAGGCACTTCACGAGGCGCCGCAGCTCGGCGAGCGGGCCGTCGGGCTGGCTGTAGAAGAGGACCTTGCCCTGCTCCAGGAGATCGGCGCAGTTGGCCGCGTCCTTCCGGTCGTGCTTGTCCCAGGTCCCGTCCTGGGTCCGGCGGTTCCAGTAGGCGACGGCGCTGGAGATCGAGGACGACGTCCGCCCCCTGCCCTTCGAGGAAGCGGGCGATCGCCTCGTGGTAGGTCCCCGTCGGCTCCAGACCGCAGACGATCTCCCGGCACCCCATCGCGCGCTGCGCTTGCTGGATCCGCGCCCAGAGCTGCGCGAACCCCCGGGTGGTGTTCGGGACCGTGAGCTCCGGGATGCACGACCCGGGTGTGGGCGTGGCGGAGGTGCACCGCGTGCGCTGCCTGGGCGATGTCGAGCCCGACGAGGAGCCGGTGCCGGTCCGACCGCAAGGTCGCCTTCAACTCCCGGAACCGCTTGACACGGATGGCATTGTCGCGCATCGTTGTCATGGGGTTCTTTCTCCTCTGTGCTGGGTGAACGGATGGTACTCCACTCACCTGTACAGATACCGAGGGAGACCCCCTTTTGGAAGCTGCCATTTTCGCCAGAAGGGGGTCATGCTGCGGGAGTCTGTCCTGCGTTGCCCGCTTCACGTGAGACATACTACGTAGGTTCTAAAACAACTTGACGCACTGGCGGGAGATCACCTGCATTCCCGGCATGCCGAGGCAGCCGCGCCTCGATGCCCCCGCGTCGCGGGCGGTGGTGAAGCCCTGGTCCAGCGCGTCTTTGATGATCTGCACCGTAGAGCCTGTGTCTCCATTCCATCCCCTATTCCCATTCGCCCGACCGGGAATGCGAGCGGGACGAATTCTCGCGGCCGGCCAGGAACTGGTCCACGGCGGCGCGCTGCTCCGCCGCGGTGGGAATGTGGAAGACCCGGTGGAGGAAGGGGCCGGAATCGGGGAGACCCCGGGTGTACCAGCCGATGTGCTTCCGCGCGATGCCGACAGCCGCCCGTTCGCCGTAGAAGGCGTACATGTCGTCGAGGTGGGAGAGGAGGACGCGGCGGATCTCGGCCGCGTCAGGCGGCGGAAGCCGGCACCCGGTCACCAGGAAGTGAACGATCTCGCGGAAGATCCAGGGGCGGCCCAGGGCGGCCCGTCCGATCATGAGACCGTCCACCCCGGTCGCATCCAAAACCGCCCTGGCCTTCTCCGGCGTGTTGATGTCGCCGTTGGCGATCACGGGAATCCGCGCAGCGCTCTTGATCGCGGCGATCGTTTCGTGCTCCGCCTCCCCATGGAACATGCAGGCCCGTGTGCGACCGTGAACCGCCAGCGCCCGGATCCCTGCTGCCTCGGCGATGCGCGCAACCCTCACCGCATTTCGGCAGCTCTTGTCCCACCCGGTCCGAATCTTGAGGGTCACCGGCACGGGCACCGCTGCCACCACCGCCTCCAGAACCCGTGCCACGAGTGACTCGTCCCGCAACAAGGCCGAGCCCGCCATGACGTTGCACACCTTTCTTGCCGGACAGCCCATGTTGATGTCGATGATCTGCGCCCCCATGTCCACGTTGTACCGGGCGGCCTCGGCCAGCCTGGCAGGATCCGCCCCCGCGATCTGGACCGAGACGAGTGGCGCCTCGCCCTCATGGTCGGCGCGGTGTCGGGTCTTGGCTGACCCGTACAGACGCGTGTTGCTCGTCACCATCTCGGAGACCGCCATCCCCGCCCCCATCGCCTTGCAGAGCTGACGGAACGGGCGGTCGGTCACCCCGGCCATGGGCGCGGCGATCAGATTGTTGCCCAGACGATACGGACCGATCTGCATGTCGAGGAACCCACTCTCCACGACCACCCGCAAGTCGATGCATCAACAGGAGAAACGCCGGTCCGGTCGGGCCGCCCCCTTTCGGCGCCGTTGGCGCGCGGCATCCTCGGTCGGACCGTGGGGAGGCGGGCCCGGCCCCCGGCCACGGGTGACGTTACCACACGCCTCCAGGCGGGACAAGATGGATTGGCTGGTGAAGAATCAGGGGATTGCAGATGCTCAAGGCTGACGCTTGTGTTGGGGGACGTCGTGGACGGAGCGGACTTCCCGGTTCGTCCCTCTGAGCGAGTGGTTTCCCGGCGGCGCGGAGGTCACGACGACGTGGACAGGGGGAAGCCCTTCTTCTGCCAGCCGACGATCCCCTCGGACATGTGGTACACCGACCGGAAGCCCGACTGTAAGAGGGGACGTAGGGCGGGTTCAATCGCGAACGGGATTCCCTTCGGCGGACCTTACCGGCGGGATGATCGCCCGGTTATGCACTTTCCTCCAGCCACCGTGCCAGCCTGCGCAGCGTTTCCTCAAAGGCTTGAAGGTACTTCTCGCCAGGGTAGTCCCCGGGGCTCGGAATCCTGATCTGATTCCAAGCGAAGGCAATCCTATGGCGCTCCACGAGGTCGCGGGCGCGCGAGCTCAACACGTAGGCGGACGTCTTCGAGAGGGCACCATCTCCCTCCGTCCATCCCGCGAGGTCAGCCACAAAGTCGAACACCGGCGACCAGTATCGCCAAGCCGGAGGTTTCCCGGATGGTTCCAGCAGCGGGGCCCACGCCTTCGCATCTACCCGGTACGCAGCAGGCGTTCCCGTCGCCGCCTGGATGAACCGGGCAGCCACCAGAGCATCCAGCGCCCGATGGATCGCCCGGCGGGTGTAGCTCAGCCCCTCAGCGACGCCCCTGACAGTAACCCAGGCGCCTCCTGTCGCCAGGAGGAACGCGACGAGGTCGGCCTTCACTCCCACCCCCAAGCCAACCCGCAGGCGCAGCATGAGCGCCGCCGGATGATGCAACTGCGGGTCTCTGCCCAGGCTCTTCCCGAAGCGGATGGTCTTCCCCGGTGACGAGCCTTCGAGGGACCGCCACCGGAAGTCCCGGCCCTCGTGATGCGCCAGATGGGCGAAGGCTCCGAGCCGCGCGCGCGTGGATTCCGGAAACCTCGCGGCGAGGTTCTTGATGCGCTGTACGCTGAGGAGGGGCGCCCCAACCTTGACCCACCAGTACAGGACGTCCCACAGCCGGCGTTCTTCCTCTGTCAGACTGAGGGAAGCGAGCACGAGCCCCTCTGGATCGACGATGCTCCGCGCCGACCCTTCGCCTGCGACCGCGGCCCCGAGGGCGCCCCACTGCCGCCAGAGCGTCCCCAGGGCGGCTTCCCGGAGCTGATGAAGCGCCTTAGTGCTCTGGGTCCTAATTACGGTGACGTATTCTCCCCTCGCTCACGCGGCCAGCTGGAGCGCGGGTTGCTGCTCGTCGAGCCGGGCCAGGAGCGCCGCCAGGTCGGAGCGCGTGAACCGCCACTGGAATGGGGTCGCCAGCTCCTCGTAGTGCCCCTGGAACCGGCGGAGCCGGTCCTCGACTTCGATGAGCGAGGTGAAGTCGTTCGGCGTCAGCACCTTGCGCTGGACGATGGAGAAGTAGATCTCGATCTGGTTGAGCCAACTCGCATGGATGGGCGTGTAGACCGGGACGAGCGTCGGCCAGGTGCGCTGCAACCGGTCACTCGCTGCAACCCCGCGGTGGGCCGAGCCGTTATCGAGGACCCAGAAGACCCGGCTCGCCGAGCAGTACGGCTCCCGGGCCATGACCTGGGCCACGAGCCGATCGAAGGGAACCTTGCCGGTGGTCGGTTCACACCGGCCAAAGAGCTTGGCCCGATGGACATCCCAGGCCGCAAGGTACGCCAAGGCGCCGCCGCGGGCATACTCGTGCTCGACCCGCATGGGAACCCCCGGCTGCGGGGGGTGGGTGGCATGGCACCGGACCCGGGCCTGAATACTCGTCTTCTCATCGGCCGAGAGGACGTATTCGGTGGCCCGCAGGGCGCGGCCCTCCCACTCCCCCGCATAGAGATCCAAGATGCGGCCGGCCTTGGTGGCGAAGGCCGGGTCCCGCGGGAAAATCCAGCTCCGCGACTGCCACGGCCGGATGGCGTCGGCATGGAGCCAGCGCCAGAGGGTCGTGCCGCTGATCTCGGCGACCAGCCCGTGGGTGAGCACCTCCCGGCGGAGCTCGGCGCGTGACCACCGCGACAGCGGCACGCCGGACCGGGCGGGGAGCTCACAGGCGAGCGCTTTGACGGCGACCACCACGCCGGGGGGAAAAGACGGGCGGGCGGCCGCCCCGGGGCTGCTCGTCGAGCCCCGGGAGGCGGTAGAGGCAGAAGCGCTTGCGCCACTTGCTGACGATCTGGCGCGGGGTGTCCAGCCGCATCGCAATGGCGTCATTGGCCAGGCCCTCGGCCGCCAGGAGGATGATCTTGGCCCGGATGACATCGCGATACGGTGACGTATATCTCCGAGTCAGCGCCTCCAGGGCCTCTCGCTCGTGGTTGGTCAACTGGACGCGGTATGGGCTGTGGCGTGGCATAGACCGCTCCTCCTTGGAAGCTCACCATGCCACACATCGTCCGAAAGCGCAATATATTATACGTCATCGTATTTATGTCACTGACCACTAAGTGTTCTGGGTCATAATTACGGTGACGTATTTTCCCGGGGCGCCCTCTCGCGTCAGGCCGCGAGCGGCAATGGGACTCGCTGGTCCTCCAGTTTGGTGAGAAGCGCCGCAAGATCCTGACGCGTGAACTTCCACTGGAATGGCTGGGCCATCTGCTCGTAGCGCTCTTGGAACCGGAGCAAGCGCTCCTCGACTTCTGTGAGCGAGGCAAAGTCATTCGGGGTCAACACCTTGCGCTGCACGATGGAGAAATAGATCTCGATCTGGTTGAGCCAGCTGGCGTGGATCGGGGTGTGGACGGGCACGAGCGTGGGCCACGCCTGCTGGAGCCGCTCGGTGGCGGCTTGGCCCCGGTGGGCCGAGCCGTTGTCGAGGATCCAGAAGACCCGCGAGGCCGAGCGGTAGGGCTCTTGAGCCATCACGTCAGCGACGAGTCGATCGAAGGGGGCGATGCCCGTGGTGGCCTCGCAGCGCCCGAAGAGTTTGGCGCGATGGACATCCCAGGCCGCCAGGTAGGCCCTGGCCCCGGCGCGGTCGTACTCATGCTCGACTCGCATGGGCACCCCTCGCTGCGGGCGGGCAGTCGGATGGCAGCGCACCCGGGCTTGGATGCTCGTTTTCTCATCGGCCGAGAGGACGAACTCATCGGCCCCGAGCGCCTGGCCCGCCCAGACCCCTGCGTACAGATCGAGGATCCGCCCGGCCTTGGCGGCGAAGGCTGGATCCCGCGGGAAGATCCAGCTCCGGTGCCGCCACGGGCGGATGGCATCGGCACTGAGCCAGCGCCAGATGGTCCGGCCGCTGATCTCCGCCACCAGCCCCTGGGTGAGGACCTCCTGCCGCAGCTCGGCCCCCGACCACCGCGACAGCGGGACGCCGCAGCGGGTGGGCAGCTCACAGGCGAGGGCCTTGACGGCGACCACGACGCTGGGGGGAAAAGCCGGCGGGCCGCCCGCCCCGCGGTTGCTCCTCCAAGCGCGGTAACCGCAGGCGGCAGAACCGTTGGCGCCATTTACTGACGATCTGGCGCGGGGTATCGAGACGGCTCGCGATGATGTCATTGCCAAGCCCTTCCGCGGCCAGGAGGACGATCTTGGCGCGAATGACGTCCCGATACGGTGACGTATATTTTCGGGCCAGAGCTTCCAGCGTGCTCCGTTCTTGGTCGGTCAACTCGACCTGGTACGGACTTCTTCGTGGCATCCCCAGCACCTCCTGGGGAGTTCATTATGCCACGAGCGACTGAGATATGCAATCTATAATACGTCATTGTATTTATGCCACAGAGGACTTAGCCAAGCCTTTCTCGGGCATGTGTCATCACCTGCTCGACGATGGTCGAGAACTCTGGCGTCGGGTCCTGCTCTCGCACCCAGGCCACCGCGGCCTGCAGCTCGTGCTCGGTCGGGCGGAGGGCCAGCAGATCCTGGAAATCGACGCCGGACGGACCGCCGCTGTCCGCCGCCGCGTAGAGCTTCAGGAAGATGAGGTCGTACCGGGCCACGAGCCCGACCCGGAGGCCTCCGTATCGCCGCCAAAGGAGCCGGCGTTCCAGTCCCGGGGGCAGCCCGGTTTGCCACTGGAGCCCCACGACGGTGTTCATCCAGTCTTCGGGGAGCTGGAAGTCGCGAGCCACCCGCGCAATCGCCCGCTGCAATCGACATAGGTAGGCGGTCGCCCGCTTTCCCTGTCACACCCTCGAAAATCACTGTCCCGGTCGCGACTCACGCGATCGCGTTGGGGGTCAGTGGTGTGAGTGCTACCTGATAGCCCAAACTGCGGAGCTGGGCCACAAGGCGTTGGCGCCGTCGCTTTAGCATGAGCGGAGTGGGCGCGAGACCTTGCTCCACGTACCGGACTCCCTGGTGTAGAATCTTCCAAATGAGTCGGCACAGGCGATGGGCGATAGCCCAAATGGCTTTGTTGTACTCCATGCGGGTGGACAACCGGCGAAAGACGATCTGCAGATGCGTACCCTCTTTTCGAACGGCAGCGTGGGCGAGTTGGTCGAGGAGTCGGCGCATGGAGCGGTTGCCCTTGGCGGAGCGATTGCTGCTCGATACTCCGGCACTCTCGTTCCGCCCTGGACACACGCCGACCCACGAGGCGAGCTGAGCGGCGGACGGGAAGGCGGCGGCCTGCGGGCCGATTTCCGCGAGGATCTGCTGGGCGGAGTCAACGCCGAAGCCGGGCACCTCCGCGAGTCTGGCGATCGTCTCGTGGTGGGCCGTCATCGCCTGGGCGATCAGCTGCTCCAGCTGGTTCACCTGGGATTCGATCAGCTCCAACCGCGCCAAGTACAGCCCGAGGATCTGCCGGTGCAGCGGTTGCACCTGCCCACTCAACGCATCCGTCAACTCCGCCTGGCTGGCCCGGAGCCGCTTGTCGCCGAGTGCGGCTAACCGGGCGGGATTCGTCTCACCGTCGGCGAGGGCGTGCAGGATTCGCCGCCCGCTGGCCCCCAGCAGATCGCTGACCAGACTGGAGAGCTTGATCTGGCACTCTTCGAGCACGCTTTCCAGCTGACTCTGGAGCCGCACCCGATCCCGCGTCAGTTGGTGCTTCGTGCGCGTCAGCGTGCGCCAACCGCGCTGCTCCGCATCCGGCACAAAGCTCAGAATCAGATCCCCCGAGAGCAAACGACTCACCACGCGCATCGCGTCCCGAAAATCCGTCTTGCGCCCCCGCGGGCCCCGGTTCGACCGCGCTTGGGCCAGGTGCAACCGGCACTGCCCCTCGAGGGCCAGCCACACGGGTTTCCAATACTGCGCGGTCGACTCCATCGCCAGCTCCTGCACCCCATGCTCCTGCAGCCACGCCCCCAACTGCCGGAGGTCACCCACGGTCGTGCCGAAGCGCCGGCATTCGAATTGGAGCTCTGACTCTCGGGCGTTGGTGATCACCACCGCGACCATTCTCTTGTGGACGTCGATGCCCGCTACGTTGTATGCGCTGTCCATGCGGCCTCCTCCTGGCATGGACGCGGAGAACGCACGCACAACTCCCTACGCACCCTCACGTGCTGCCCACTGCTCGCCCGCAAGCGAGCCGGCGCACACTTATTGGTTCCCCCGTGCGTTCCAGATCAAACACCACCACGGCCTCAACTCATCCAGTGTGACACCGACCATTGCCGCTCCATGCCGGGTCTATTGTACGGCGGATCGGGGGCATTTTCATCTCGATTGGTGGGCCGACACGGCCCATGGGAACACCACCGTGCGTACGGGTCACGTACACGGCGGTTCGGCGGAGGAAGTGGAAGGACGCCCTTCCACCGGAGCGTCTGCTCCCCGGGTCCCAGCTGCGGTTTCACCCCCATGGACCTCGCGGCCCAGGGGCAGCGTGAGCTGCCTGACGGATGCCGTACCGCGTCTCGACACGAGGTGACTACTCCTCTCCTTCAATCCCCTTTCGGGGCACCGTTCGGGCCTTCGGTTCGATGCGGTGCGGCTCGGCCTATCTGTTGCCCCGCCTTTCGGCCCTGGGGTGCCTCACTAGCCTTGCCTGCCTCGGACCTAGTGTTGTGTAACTAACGCTGCTTTACAACGATCGACCTTCGCCATGATCATGTCAGCGCTCTTGGTCCAGACGAAGCGTTTGGGAGCGCGGTTGTACTCATCGAGGTACTCCTGGATCGCGGCCAGGAGCTCCTTGACGCTGGCGAAGCTGCCGCGACGGATGCGCTTCTGGGTGATCTCGCGGAACCAGCGCTCGACCAGGTTGAGCCAGGAGCTGCCCGTGGGCGTGAAGTGGAGATGGAAGCGCGGGTGGCGGTGGAGCCAGCGCTGGACCGGGGGGCTCTTGTGGGTGCCGTAGTTGTCCACGATGAGATGCAGGTCCAGGGCCGCCGGCGTCTGCTGATCGAGGGTACGGAGGAAGCGGAGGAACTCCTGGCTGCGGTGCCGGGGCAGACACTGGCCGATGACCTTGCCATCGAGCAGGCAGAGGGCCGCGTAGAGGGTGGTGGTCCCGTGGCGCTTGTAGTCGTGGGTCATCGTGCCGCAGCGGCCCCGCTTCATCGGCAGCCCCGGTTGGGTCCGGTCGAGGGCCTGGATTTGGCTCTTCTCGTCCACCGACAGGACCACGGCCCGGTCCGGCGGATCGAGGTACAGCCCCACCACGTCGCGCAGCTTCTCGACAAAGTGGGGATCGCGGGAGAGCTTGAAAGTCTCCACCCGGTGCGGCTGCAGCCCATGCTGCTTCCAGATCCGCTGGACCGTCATGTGGGAGAGGCCCTGGGCCTTGGCCAGGGTGCGGGTGCTCCAGTGCGTCGCCCCCCGCGGGGTACTGCGCAAGGTCGCCTCGACCACCCGCTTCACGACCGCAGGCGAGAGAGCCTTCTTGCGGCCCGGCCGCGGCGCATCCTTCAGCAGCCCGGGCGCCCCCCGGGCCTGAAACCGGCTCCGCCACAGCAGCACCGTCGGGCGACTGGTGCCCAGCCGCGCCGCGATGGCGTTGTTGGGGACGCCCTCGCTGGCCAGCAGGACGATCCGGGCCCGCAGGGCCACCTTCTGCGGTGTCTTGCCCGAGTTCGCCAGGAACCGGAGTCGCTTCCGCTGATTCTCGTCGATCGTGAGCGCCCGCGCTGGAGTAAACATGAGCCCTTGTACACATACAGCACCTGATTGTCAAGCTATTTCTGTTACAGCACACTAGTATGCCCTCTGCTGACTTCTGCCGGCCGGTCAGAGCGGCTCCCGCCACCCTCAGTCCCTTGCGGGACAGTCGACAGATCTCCCAGGGTAAGGCCCAGAACGTTTGGCGCGTAGACGCCGGATTTATAAAGCACACCCCGATGCGGATGGAGGACTTCGCGGTCACGTGCCCGCTCGTCCCGGGTGTACCACACCTCGTATCCGGTTCCTGTTCGTCGCCCCGCGCCTTTGGATTGGGCTTCCTTCAGACCCCACCTCGCGGTGACGCCCTTGCCCTTCTCCTAGCCTTCGGCTCCGCGATCACCTGGCGCGAGGACTTTCACCTCGCTCGTTCTGTGCCATGCCTGGCACACACGGCTCCGGGAGCGGGTCCGGCGGCGCGAGCGTGACGCCGCCGGAGCCGGCCCGGTCCTGCAGAACGGCGAGCACGTCCACGTCTTCCGTCGTGCGCTGCACGATGCCGAGAAGGTTGAGGGCCGTACCGCCCGCCACGATGATCCCGACCTCCACGCCCTCCGCCGCCAGGAGATCCCCCACCGCGGCCAGACCCCGCTCGAGGACCGAAATCGGACTCGCTTGCATGGCCCCACCGGATGAGTGAATATTATAGTCTGACTAAGAGACTATTATAGTCTATCAGGATTGTCAAGTCCCGGTCGAGGGGACGTTGCTTCCTTAGTCTCCTTACCGCTTCGACCTTCTCGCCGCGGGCATGCTGGCGGGGCGGGGACGCGGCGGTGCAATGCAGGTATCGTTCATCTGTTTGCATGGGCCGCCGCGTTGAGAAAGAGTCGAGGCGAGGGAGCAGCACCGGACCCGTCGTGCGGAATGTGGTTGACGTGCCCTGGGCAATGACTATAATTCTGGTCAGAGCCAATGGCGACGATCCAGCCGTACACTTTGATCTACGACATCGAGGTCCGGCGTCACCTTGCCAGGATCGATCGCAGGTTTCATTCGCTGATTCGGGAGAAGATCGAACAACTGCTCTCGGATGCACCGGACCGAGAGACCAGGAATCGGAAGCCCCTGTCCCGCCCCTCAGCACTGGGCACGGCATGGGAGTTACGGTTTGGTCCGGATAACCGGTCCCGGGTGTTTTACCGTACGAACCAAGAGCTGTGGCAAGTCTATATTCTCGCCATCGGGGTCAAGGAGCGGTCGCGATTGGTCATTGGCGGACAGGAGTTCGAATTATGAAGATCGCACCCGTTGCAGATGTGAAAGCCCGGCTCAGCAAGTACCTTGAAGAATGTGCGGAGGGGCCGGTAGTTGTGACGAAGAATGGACGCCCCGCGGCTGTGCTGGTGGCGGTCACTGACGAGGAGGAACTGGAGCGCCTCATCCTCGCCCACACCCCACGGTTTGCGGCCCTCTTGAATGCCGCGCAGGATCGCATCAAGAAGAGCGGCGGCGTGAGGCACGACGACTTCTGGAAGACAATGGGCAAGAAACGCCTCTGATCTCCTCCGACGTTCCTTTGTCACGCGGGATGTTGTTGACGGAGTGGACTCCCCGGTTCATCCCCCCCGCGCGGGTGGTTTTCCGACGGTACCGGGTTCACGACGACGTGGACAGGGGGAACCCCTTCTTCTGCCAGCCCACGATGCCCTCGAACATGTGGTACACCGACCGGAAGCCCAGCCGCCCCATGATCCGAACCCCGATTTTTCACCGCAGAGATCGCCGAGATCCCAGAGTCAGACACGATGAGGCCTTTCTTCGGGCAGGCCGGAAAAAAAGTGAGGGAAAAGGGGCCGTGACCAACGCCAAGCGGGAGGTATTGGCCGAAGCCAGCGTCCTCGACGATCCGGTGGGCCAACTCATCCAGGTACGAAAGGGTGACGCTGTTCCGGCACAAGAGGAGCTAGGCACCACCTCGCCCCATCTGATCAGCATTCACTTGACGTGACAGGGCCTCCTGCGGCATCCTCGGGGTGGTCGCTGTGCAGACAGACGAACCCACCACGGGGAAGAGGCGATCGTGGATTTCGCTAAGGTCCTGGATGCCGTGTCGCGCTTCTTGGATGAGCGTGGCTTCCGCTACGCCCTGGTGGGTGCCTTTGCGCTCTCCTCATACGGACTCAGCCGGGCAACCCGTGATATCGATTTCGCCGTGGATGCCAGGGCCCAACGCGACCTGATCGCCTTCCTGGAGTCCCTCGGCTACGAGACCATCTATCGTTCCGAGGGGTACTCGAACCATGTCCATGGCCTCCCGGAGCCAGGTCGTGTGGATTGCATCTACGTTGTGGAACCAACGGCGACGAAGCTCTTTGAGGGCGCCAGGGTCGTGCCGTTATTCGGCAAGACCATCCGTGTGCCTAGACCGGAGCACTTGGCGGCCATGAAAATCCTGGCCATGAAGAACGACCCAACTCGCACCTTTCAAGAGATGGCCGATATCCAGCACATCCTCGGATTGCCTGGGCTGGATGTGAGCGAAGTCCAAGGCTACTTCGCGCAATATGGACTTCCGGAGAAGTTCGATGAACTCCGCAGGATCCTCGACTCCGATCGATCTTGAAGCGGGGCTTCGCATCGGGCGAGAGGAGGTCATGGCCCTTCGCCAGTCGCGGAACGGGACGGCGATGTCTCTTGAGGAATATCTCGACTTCCTTCAGGGGCTAGAGGATCCTTCGATCGCCGCCCTGAGGGTGCGCCGGGGGCCCCGAGGAGACAGCCCCTTCGAGCTCTGAGACCGCGATCCCATCGAGGTTCGAATTATGAAGATCGCACCCGTTGCAGATGTGAAAGCCCGGCTCAGCAAGTACCTTGAAGAATGTGCGGAGGGGCCGGTAGTTGTGACGAAGAATGGACGCCCCGCGGCTGTGCTGGTGGCGGTCACTGACGAGGAGGAACTGGAGCGCCTCATCCTCGCCCACACCCCACGGTTTGCGGCCCTCTTGAATGCCGCGCAGGATCGCATCAAGAAGAGCGGCGGCGTGAGGCACGACGACTTCTGGAAGACAATGGGCAAGAAACGCCTCTGATCTCCTCCGACGTTCCTTTGTCACGCGGGATGTGGTTGACGGAGTGGACTCCCCGGTTCATCCCCCCCGCGCGGGTGGTTTTCCGACGGTACCGGGTTCACGACGACGTGGACAGGGGGAACCCCTTCTTCTGCCAGCCCACGATGCCCTCGAACATGTGGTACACCGACCGGAAGCCCAGCCGCCCGTCGCGGCCCAGAGGACGTTCAGCGGATCCGGTAGGTCCTGGAGTAGCCAGCGGTCAGATTGGCGATCGTGACTTCGATCACGCCGGCGGCGTCACACTGATACACTTCCTCGATCAGGTGGGATTCGACCCCCGGCGCGCGCTCCACGGACAGCTTTTCCGGGTGCGGGCTCTCCGCCACGCGGGGGTCCAGGGGGAAGACCACCTCGTTCCAGGAGAGGATGTCACCGGCGGGCTCGCCCTCGGGTCGCAGACCGCTGCATTCCAGGAAGCGGAACCGGCCGACATTGTGGACCGGCTGATAGCGACGGCGCGCCACCAGGGGCGCCTGCCCGGGCTGCGGCACGGGGGTCTCCTTGGTGAAGATAGGGTCGAACACCACCCTCTGGCCGGACTCCCCCTCGCGCCACACCCCAAAATGGCGGCTGAAGCGTTCTGCGAGGACATACCCGCTCGTCTGGTCGGCGGCGATCGCCAGCCCGATGGCCGTCGCCGCCGATGGATACGGAGATCTTCGGACGCGCTTGCCGAACCGGTCGCGGAGGGAGCGTGCCAGGACGGGCAGCTCGCAGGATCCGCCGACGAGATAGACCGACGCCAGGGCGGGGTTGTCTCCATCCACACTTCCCAACCCCGCCTCCATGGCCGTCTCGGTCGCATGGATGGTCTGAAGGATGAGCGGCGCGCATTTCTCGTAGAACTGCGCCACAGGCACCATGGCTTCGGGAAGCTCCGGCCGGATCTGCCCGAAGTCCACCGCGATCTTCCGGCTGTTGGGATGGATGCTCTCCTTCGCCTCCCGGCACAGGTCCAGCAGATGGGAGCGGGGAACGGCGCGCCCCGCGGCGGCGAGCGCCGGATCGGCCTGTGCCAGCTCCAAGAGCACAACGTCCAGGTCGTCGCCTCCCAACCGCGCGATCCCCTCGCTGGCAATGACCTCGTGCTGGTTCCCGGCCATGCAGATGACTGCCACGTCGAACGTCCCGCCGCCCAGATCGTACACCACCACGTGCTCGCGCTGCCGCGTTAGGTCCGCCGTGCGATAGCGATGGGCATACTCGATGCCGGCCGCCGATGGCTCATTGAGCATCCCGATCACATCGAATCTCGCCTGTCGAAAGGCCTCCAGCGTGAGAAAGCGCTGGTTGCTGTTGGCGTTGGCCGGGATGCCCACCATCGCCTCGAATCGCTCGCGGCGGCCCGCTTCCAGATTGCTCCGGCGGGTGAGATCCTGGCGCAGCGTGCCAAGGAAGCGTGCCAGCCACTCAATGGCGGGAAGCTCGACCTCACCCACTTTCCAGAGGGCCTGGGGCGGCGTGTCGCAGAGCAGCCGCTTGAACGAACGGAGGACCTCCCATCCGGGCTCGTATTGAACCGCCTGGGCCTCCAGACCGAAGGCGAGCCGTTCTTTTCGCGCCCCGATCAACGAGGGATACCAATCCGTCCCGTCCCCGGTATCCGCCTGAAACGTGATCAGGGGATAATTCCCCTTGAGGACCGCCGCCACCCGGGTCCGGGTCGTCCCAAAGTCAATTCCTAATCGCATCCTCTGCGCCCCTTCCTCTCCCGATACGATGACACTGCGGTCCGGGGGTCACGACGACGTGGACAGGGGGAAGCCCTTCTTCTGCCAGCCGACGATGCCCTCGGACATGTGGTACACGGACCGGAAGCCCAGCCGCCCCATGATCTGAATCGCCTTCACCGAGCGATTCCCCGTCCGGCAATAGACGAGATAGGTCTTGCCACGATCCAGCGCACCCAGCCGGCGCTCGAAGTCCGGGGCCATCAGGTCCACATTCACGGCGCCGGACAGGTGCCCCTGGGCGAACTCTTCGGGCGTCCGCACATCCAGGATGACGAACTCGGCGTCCCTGGCACGCTGCTGGATCAAGCCCCGGGCCTGATTGACTGTCACCTCGGTGATGCGGGTGCCGGCCGTGAGCGGCGCCGTCGCCCCCAGGAATACCACCAGCACCGTCGCCAAGAGCGCCGCTCTCCTCGTGCACATTCGCATCAGGTCTTGCCTCCGAACCGGTACATCGCTCTTACTGGGCAATGCTGCTCCGTCAGCCGGATGCGCCAGTGGGCGGTATTGTAATGCCTCAAGGGCCAACAGAGGGAATTCTTCTCCCGCCCGCCCATCTCCTGAGTCCGAAGTCTGACGACTAATCGGCGGGCTGGCCAAGACATCCCTTCGACGTCTGGCGCCTCGTCGAGAACCGGGCGGCCTTGCTCCGGGTCGGCCCCCACAGATCGGGGGCCTCCGTGCCGAACCGGGGCACCCGGCGCGAAGCGCTGGGTCGGCCCCGCGGGCGCGGCGCTCCGGGACGCCCCGGCCAGCCCTGACATATGCTGTGGATCTCTGACTCAGGACACTCATTCCTCCTTCACCTGGATCGCCTCGACCCGCACCATCGTCGTGCCCCTGGCATAAAAGCCGAGGCGCTTGGCGGCCCCCATGCTGAGGTCGATGATGCGGTCGCCCGACCTCGGGTTCTGATCGCTCGGGAACGGACCCCGATCATTCACCCGGACGATGATGGACTTGTTGTTCTCCAGGTTCGTCACCTGGACGAACATGGGGATGGGAAGGTACTTGTGGGCGGCCGTCAACCCGCTCGGGTTGAACGCCTCGCCGTTTGCGGTCATGCGGCCGCTCTCGTACCCGTACCATGAGGCGATGCCGTCCTCCCGGTACCGCTGGGCGGCCGCCGCTGACATGGGGACGTACGTCTTCCCTCTGACCACGTAGGGGGAGGCCTTCACCCGGCCTTCGCGGATGGCCTCCTTCACCGGAACCCCATCGATGCTCTCGATCTCCTCATGGGTCAGCGCCCAGTCGATGGGTGCCTTCACGACCTCGTAGGTGAATTCCCCGATTCGATAGATCGCCTTGGTCGTCCCGGCGGTGACCACGTAGGTGGTCTTCACCACCCAGACTCCTCCCACGACCGCCCCCTTGGCGACCCTGAACGGAGCGGAGACGAGGCTGCAGCCTGCGACGGTGAGAAGGACCCCCGGGAGAAGAAGATGAAGGAGGAGGCAAGATCTCTTGTGCATCTCGGGCGGCAATCCCCCAGAGGGAAACGGCGGATCGGCCGGCGGTCCGGCCCGCGGCCCAGGCGATGGCGAATCGCGCGGGTCCGGACCGTTCGGACCCGAAGCTATGCCTGGCGCGTTGCCCTGTCAATAGAAGGGCCGACGGACAGGACGACGTCCTCCCGCGGAAGAGGGGCCTGAACCGCGGACCTTCCTAGCCCCGGGCGAGCCGGAACTGTTCGGCGATGGCCGCGGCCGTTATCCCGTAGTGCGACTCGTTCCAGCGCGGCACGCCCCGCTGGAGCAGGATGACCTGCGGGGACTCATGTGCGATCCCGGCGCGCTCGGCAATACGCTGCGACAGGGGGCGCTGGGCCAGGACATCGACGATCCAGACGCCGGCATCCGGGCGCTCGCCCAGGAAGGCCTCCACCTCTTTCAACGCCACAGCACTTATCCCGCACATCGGGCTGTGCTTGTAGAGGATCGCCAGCTCGGCCTGGAACAGCTTCTCCACGTCCTGCTCTTCCGTGATCCGCTGCATTCGCTCCATCCTGGGCCTCCCACGCGCGGCCCGTCTGCTCGGGGCACCCCCGGGAGCGGGACGAGGCCGAATTATCTTAGCGGCGCTGTGTTTGACAGTGTGGACCGTCAATCCCAGTTTCAGCGCTGCTCCTCGCAGCCGGTCGGCATTTCCATCCGCCCCCGAGGGTATGCCCTGAGCAGTGCGGGCGTGTCAAGCTGAAAGACGTGGGCCGGGCGGACCGGGGAAGCGCCGAGAGACGAGAGCCGTGAGCCGAGACACAGAGGGCCGGAGGCGCCAGGGAGACAGATCGAATCCGGGAGGACAAACGAGGCTGTCGGAGGAAATCAGCACGTTGCGCATGCGCGGCGGTGTTCACAGCCACGGCCGCAGCGGCACGATCCAACTCCGCTGCCTGAATCATCAGCGCTTCCCAGCGGGTCCGCATCCCGAGGAGGGACGCAAAGGTCGCATCGCTCATCACGGCCTGAGATTCCTGGTGCAGAGTTTCGGCAAGGGTGGGGTCGTCTCCCATTGTCTCGCTCCGTTCACAGACTCCGCTGCATGGCTGGTTCGCTCCCGATCTCCCCTACGTGGAGCCGGGCACCCTGACAATCGACCACGCCGACGCAAGCTCACGATCGACAAGATCGGTCGAGACCACCGGATCGTCGAGCCACACCCACTCCCCTTCGCGCTTGATTTCCTGCTCAATACGGACCTGCTCCTCGGCATCCATCGCCAAGACGACCAGCGCTTCACGCCGATCCGGCCGGAGCTGGAGCGTGCCCTCCTCCGTCTCCGCCCGCAGTTCATCTGCACCCTCTGGCGAGCCGGTGGCCATCCAGGACTGGGTGAGAAGGTAGCAGCGGATGGCCCGCGAGCGTGCCAGCACGTCTCGCATCGCCGCCAGGGCATCCGCACGACCATACTTCCCATACAGCTGGGGAAACACCTCGAACGCGAGGCGCCCTGCGGCATCCACATAGAAGAGGCGTGCCGAGAGGCGTTGCGGAGGCGAGAATCCCATGCGTAAGACCCTGAGGATTGCTTCCAACTCCTCTGGCGGGATCACCTTCTGCTCCTCCTTTCAGGCCGACGCCGTCAGGGCGTCCCACGCTCGCACCCGTTTCGCTCTGAGATAGGGCATGCTGGCCACCCGCTGTGTGAAGTGGTTGCCCTGAGACAGTGCAAGAAGGCGGCCAAGGGACGCAAGCCGATGAGTGTCGTGGCCCGGAAGGCGGTCAGTCAGCGGATGAAGGCGTACTGGGCGAAGCGGAGGGCAGCCTCGGCGAAGGGCAAAGCGCGGGGGACGCAAAAGGCCGAGTAAGGCACGCAGGCGAGCTGCTCCTCCCCATTGAGGATATAAGCCGGGACCCCCCGATAGCAAAGCCGCCACCAATTCCGGCGGGGAAACCAGCCCGGCGCCTTGGGTGGTAGCAGGAAGGAGTAGTGCTGGAAAAGGAGGTGGCGGTTAGGAAGGACCTTCCCCTGAATAGAGCCTCCCAGGCAGGGTGACCGGATTCGAGTCCTGCCCGGCTCCCCAAGAGGGCGAATATGGGCACTGGATGGAAAGGATTTCGGTGGCGTGAAGGCTTAACACTGAGATCAGCGGTGAGGCCCCGTCCCTTGCGCGGGCTTCGTCCACTGCATCTCAGTGGACGGTCTCTTTACCCATGCGCTTCGACCTCCCCTTCCGAGGCTTGAGAAAGTCCGCAAGAGGACGCATCTCCAGCGCCCGAAAGTGCTTCAGGATGGCCCTTGCCACCTTCGAGAGTGCTTTCACGTTCACTACCGCAATCCAGTTCGGTCGGTCGGCGAAGTCGTACATCCGATCTATCACGGCGGGAAAGCGGTAAATGAGCTCAGCTTCCTCCTTCTTGTGGGCCTCAATGGCCGCGACATTCTGCTCACAAAGAGAGCGCGGTGGGTCGTGGTAACACCACGTCCAGTCGAGCTCGTCGGCGATGTCCGATGGTTTGGCAGCTTGTCGAATCGTTTCGAGGTTCGGGATCGTCTGTTTGAGACGATAGAGGCGCGCATTGGTCACGACAACGGGCACGAGCGCTGTTGCCCATGGAGTGAAGCTCAGTTCATCCTGCGGCGTCCGGACGTTTTTGAAGTCGACGTTGTAGCCGAACATCCTGGAGAGGCTCACCGGGACGTAGCCGTTTACCAGCTGCTGAAGGGCCGTGTGAACAGCGTTGTCCTGCTTCGTGCCGTCCTCGGATATGACGATGCCGCCCGACGACACTGGCGCCAGGTCCAACATGGTCCCGACCCGCGGTCTCTTGAGGGTCTGGTAGGGTGCGCAATTGAGCGCCCTGTCGTTGAAGTACCAGCGGTCTCTACGCACGTGTGGCAGGAAGAACCAGTAGCGGCTTGAGTCGTGGTACTTACACTCGATCAGAAAGGCAAGCTCGGTGTCGCGGTTCACTGGAGGAGCAAGTGCCAAGAGGTCGAGCTCGAACCACGCCTGCTGGCCATCGCGGTTGAGGCGTGAATACTCGAACTGCGGGTCGCATACCCATTGGAGGGTGCGGAAGGTAACCTGAGTGAGGTGCTCGAGCGGGAGACCCGACTTGAGGAAGCTTTCACCCCACTTGCCTTGGCTCATCTGGCCCTTCCCTCAGCAGGTTTGAAGCCCTTGGGGCTCCCCAATCGACATAGGTAGGCGGTCGCCCGCTTTCCCTGTCACACCCTCGAAAATCACTGTCCCGGTCGCGACTCACGCGATCGCGTTGGGGGTCAGTGGTGTGAGTGCTACCTGATAGCCCAAACTGCGGAGCTGGGCCACAAGGCGTTGGCGCCGTCGCTTTAGCATGAGCGGAGTGGGCGCGAGACCTTGCTCCACGTACCGGACTCCCTGGTGTAGAATCTTCCAAATGAGTCGGCACAGGCGATGGGCGATAGCCCAAATGGCTTTGTTGTACTCCATGCGGGTGGACAACCGGCGAAAGACGATCTGCAGATGCGTACCCTCTTTTCGAACGGCAGCGTGGGCGAGTTGGTCGAGGAGTCGGCGCATGGAGCGGTTGCCCTTGGCGGAGCGATTGCTGCTCGATACTCCGGCACTCTCGTTCCGCCCTGGACACACGCCGACCCACGAGGCGAGCTGAGCGGCGGACGGGAAGGCGGCGGCCTGCGGGCCGATTTCCGCGAAGGATCTGCTGGGCGGAGTCAACGCCGAAGCCGGGCACCTCCGCGAGTCTGGCGATCGTCTCGTGGTGGGCCGTCATCGCCTGGGCGATCAGCTGCTCCAGCTGGTTCACCTGGGATTCGATCAGCTCCAACCGCGCCAAGTACAGCCCGAGGATCTGCCGGTGCAGCGGTTGCACCTGCCCACTCAACGCATCCGTCAACTCCGCCTGGCTGGCCCGGAGCCGCTTGTCGCCGAGTGCGGCTAACCGGGCGGGATTCGTCTCACCGTCGGCGAGGGCGTGCAGGATTCGCCGCCCGCTGGCCCCCAGCAGATCGCTGACCAGACTGGAGAGCTTGATCTGGCACTCTTCGAGCACGCTTTCCAGGCTGACTCTGGAGCCGCACCCGATCCCGCGTCAGTTGGTGCTTCGTGCGCGTCAGCGTGCGCCAACCGCGCTGCTCCGCATCCGGCACAAAGCTCAGAATCAGATCCCCCGAGAGCAAACGACTCACCACGCGCATCGCGTCCCGAAAATCCGTCTTGCGCCCCCGCGGGCCCCGGTTCGACCGCGCTTGGGCCAGGTGCAACCGGCACTGCCCCTCGAGGGCCAGCCACACGGGTTTCCAATACTGCGCGGTCGACTCCATCGCCAGCTCCTGCACCCCATGCTCCTGCAGCCACGCCCCCAACTGCCGGAGGTCACCCACGGTCGTGCCGAAGCGCCGGCATTCGAATTGGAGCTCTGACTCTCGGGCGTTGGTGATCACCACCGCGACCATTCTCTTGTGGACGTCGATGCCCGCTACGTTGTATGCGCTGTCCATGCGGCCTCCTCCTGGCATGGACGCGGAGAACGCACGCACAACTCCCTACGCACCCTCACGTGCTGCCCACTGCTCGCCCGCAAGCGAGCCGGCGCACACTTATTGGTTCCCCCGTGCGTTCCAGATCAAACACCACCACGGCCTCAACTCATCCAGTGTGACACCGACCATTGCCGCTCCATGCCGGGTCTATTGTACGGCGGATCGGGGGCATTTTCATCTCGATTGGTGGGCCGACACGGCCCATGGGAACACCACCGTGCGTACGGGTCACGTACACGGCGGTTCGGCGGAGGAAGTGGAAGGACGCCCTTCCACCGGAGCGTCTGCTCCCCGGGTCCCAGCTGCGGTTTCACCCCCATGGACCTCGCGGCCCAGGGGCAGCGTGAGCTGCCTGACGGATGCCGTACCGCGTCTCGACACGAGGTGACTACTCCTCTCCTTCAATCCCCTTTCGGGGCACCGTTCGGGCCTTCGGTTCGATGCGGTGCGGCTCGGCCTATCTGTTGCCCCGCCTTTCGGCCCTGGGGTGCCTCACTAGCCTTGCCTGCCTCCCTGGTCGCAACACCTCCGACGTAGCCACATTTCACCAGTCCGGCAGTCGTCATCGCCAGTGAGAGCTGGTCTGGGGCTCCCCCTCGGAGAGAGGCAGCGAGACGAGCCCCCGCCCGTCCGCTTCGGATCCAGTCCTGAGCATGGCTTACCGGCATTAGCGACCAACCTCGGGGGCCTTCCGGCGGGGCCTCCCACAGCTGCCCGGCTGGAGGATGCTCCTGCGGCCCAGGCGGTGCGGCGTGACCGACGGTGCGCTTTGTGCTTGGGGAATCGGGTCAACTGCGCTACGCTGGCCTCACAGCCCGCCTCCACGGGCGAGGAGCGCACTCTATTGGCAACCCCTGGATTACCCCGCATCGGCGGCCCGCTCTCGACCGCGAGAAGCCTCTCGACGGTCCTCCGGGCGCTTCCCCTCGCACGCGTCCGCGGTGTGGTGTGTCAACGGCCGGCCATTGAGAGCCACCCAGGGTCGCCCCATGGTGAGCCAGCGAAGGACGTGGCCGGGTCCCTCGCAAGTGGGTTGTCCGGACCTTTACTCTGGTCGTGCCTCCTGCTTCGGTGACAGCTTACTGCGCCGCTGGGCCGCGAGCTGCTGCTTGGTCTGCTCGGCCCGGTAGCTGGCCCCCGTGATCTCCACGAAGTGGGCCCGGTGGGTCAGCCGATCCAAGGCGGCGGAGGCCAGGAGTGGCTCGCCGAAGATGTCCGGCCACTCGCTCACGGCCCGGTTGCTCGTGAGCACGATGGACGCGCGCTCGTACCGCTCGTGGATGATGTCGTAGAGGTCCTCGGGGCCGGGGGCCCGGAGGGCCTTCAGCCCGAAGTCATCCAGGACGAGCACGTCGGGCCGCAGGTACTTGGCCAGCCGGTGGGCGAGCGTGCCGTCGGCCCGGCCGCCGGCCAGGTGGGCCAGCAGCTTCCCCGTGGACACAAAGAGGACCTCGTACCCGCGGCGGCACGCCTCGTGCGCCAGGGCTTGCGACAGGTGGCTCTTGCCCACGCCGGTCGGGCCGTAGATCAACACGTTCTCGTGCCGCTCGACGAACTGGCAGGTGGCCAGATCGAAGACCTGGGCCTTGTTCAACTTCGGGTTGAAGCCGAAGTCGAAGCCCTCGAGCGTCTTGCCGGGATCGAAGGCCGCGCGGCGGAGGCGGAGCCGGAGAGTGGACTGGGCCCGCCGCTCCACCTCGTCCTGCAGGAGCAGGGTCAGGAACTCGACGAACGAGGCGCGGCTCTCGATCGCCTGGTGGTTGCGCACCTCCAGCGTCTCCAGGATCCCGGAGAGCCGGAGCGTGCGGAGCATGGGGGTGAGCTGGTGCGTCAGTTCCATGGCGGACCTCCCTCGCCACCGGGGTCGGGGAAGAAGTCGGTCCAGGGGCGCGCATGGCGCGGGGCGGGGAGGGCCGCGGGTCGCGGCGCCAGGTCGAGGAGCGGCTGCCGATCGAGGCCCGCGGCGAGGATGGTCTTCACCGTGGCATACCGGTACTCGCCGACCGCGAGCGCGCGGGCACAGGCCGCCTCGAGGCGGGCCGCGCCGTAGCGCTGCGCCAACCGGAGGATGCCCTGGGCGCTCCGCAGCCGATCGAGGGGCCGGTCGCCCAAGAGGGCGGCGATGAACGCGGCGCAGTGCGGGCCGATCTCGGCGGCCCGCTGCTGGCACCACACCGGCGTCTGCATCAGGAAGTGGACCTTGTCCGGGGGGAGGTGGTCGTGCAGGGTCCGCCGCTGGCCGGGCCGCGCCGCGAGGTGGGTCGCCACCAGGGCGTGGTCGGCGAAGCACTGGACCTGGGTCGCCGTCCCCCGCACCCAGAGCCGCCGGCCGATCAGCCGGTACGGGGCCGAGTAGTAGGCGGCGTTGAAGACCACGTGGCAGTCCGGGTGGAGTTTCGCCTGCTTCCAGGTCACCGGCTCCCACGGGGTCGCGGGTAACGAGAGGAGCGCGGCCCGCTCGACCGTCTCGAAGGCCACCAGGGGCTGTTGCTTGATCGTGCCGTGGAGGCGCATCCCGGCGGTCTCCACGCACCAGCGGAGGCCGTGCTGGTTCGCGTGGTGGAGGTCGCGGAAGGCCCGGCCGGCGAGGCAGTTGCGCTTCACGTAGTGGACGCCCCCCTGCTCGACCTTGCCCTTGTGCTCGGGGGTCCGCACCCGACAGGGCGCGATGAGGAAGCCGTAGTGCTCGGCGCACTCCCGGTAGACGCGCTGGACCTCCGGGTCGTAGAGGACCGCGTGGACGATGGCGGCCTTCAGATTATCGAGCACGACCCGGCGCGGCACCCCCTGGAACCACTCGAAGGCGGCGCGGTGGCAGCGGCACCAGGTGGCGACGGTCTGGTCGAAGACGAACTCGACGTACTGGTGGCGGCTGAACGACAGCGTCATCACGAAGGCCCAGGCCCGGCGGAGGCGCTCACCGTCGGGATCGAACATGAGGCCGGCCGACCCGAAGTCCACCTGGGCTTCCTCCCCCGGGACCGTCTCCACGCGGATCGTGGCTCGCGGCGTGGGCGGTTCCAACCGTCGCAGGAACCGTTTCACCGCGGAGTAGCTCCCCGTGAAGCCGTGCTGCTCGACGAGGAGTTGGAAGATCGCCTGGCCCTCCACGCCCTGCTGCCGCCACGCCACGACCTGCTCCCGGAACGGGGCCACGCTGGACTGGTCGGGCCCGGGCTGGGCACGCTCCGGCGGGTGGAGCAGCGTGGCCAGCGTGGCCGGGTCGGGCAGTTCGCCGGTGAGCAGCCCGTGCTGCCGCGCCCAGCGGTGGTAGCTGGCCACCGTGTTCCGGCTCAGCTCGAGCTCGCGGGCGATCCGGCGGGCCGGCTCCCCGACGCGGAGCCGGCGGAGCACTTCGCGTACATCGGTCACCTCGCACCTCCGTGCAGCCATCGGGCACCTCCGGGTTGGGGTTCCCGGAGAGCAATCCCCGATGTGGCTGCGAAGCGCAAGGGACCCGGCCGCCACCCCGTTGGGGTGGCTCACTATGGGCGACCTTGCTGGCTCAGTTTGGGCGACCCTGGGTGGCTCAGTATCCCCGACCCCGGTGGCTCAGTATAGGGTGACCGCTGACAGTGGTGTGCCCATCGCCCCGCGTTGACCACGTCCACGCCGTCGCTGGCTATCTCTTCGCCGCTGGAAACTGGTCACTTCCAACCTGGCGCTTCCACACCCGGTGCCCCGGGTGCGGCTGGGTGGTCCGGGGGTGCCGGTAGAGGGCGTCAATCCCCATCCGGCGCATCAGGGTGGCCACGTGCTTGCGCCCCACGGGCACGCCGTGGAGGCGCAGCAGGTCCCGGAGCATCCGGCTGCCGGCAAAGGGATGCTGGAGATGCAGTTCGTCGAGCTGCCGCATCAGGGCCAGGGTGGCCGCCGGGACCGGTTGGGGCGTGTAGTACACCGATGACCGGGCCACGGCCACCAGACGACACTGACGCGTCACCGACAGGGGGTGCTGGGGGGTAATCATCGCGTGCCGCTCGCATCGGGGAGCCGACCGAGCGCGCCGGCCAAAAAATCGTTCTCCATGGCCAGCTGGCCGATCTTCGCGTGGAGGGCCTTCACTGAGGTGGCCCCAGTGGGTTGGACAGGAAGAGAGGCGTTTTAAGTGAAGCTCTGCGGGTGTACCTCACGCGGCCGCACGCTGGGGCCGCAGGGCAAAGTAGACCATATCGGGGGTCTGTCCGTCCAGAGCCGAATGGGGCCGGCCCTGATTGTGAAAGGTGAAATAGCGGGCTAGGCCCCGCTGGGCCTCAGCCACCGAGTCATAGGCATGCAGATACACCTCTTCGTACTTGACGCTCTTCCACAGACGCTCGACGAAGAGGTTGTCCCGCCAGGCGCCCTTGCCGTCCATGCTGAGCTGGATGCCGTGCTCCCGCACCAGGCCGGCAAAGGCGGTGCCGGTGAACTGGCTGCCCTGGTCGGTGTTCAGGATCTCCGGGCGCCCGCAGTCTTGGATCGCAGCCTCGAGGGCGTCGAGGCAGAAGTCCACCGTCATCGTGCTCGAGAGGCGCCACGCCAAGACCCGCCGCGTCGCCCAGTCCAGCACGGCCACCAGGTAGACATAGCCCCGCTGCATGGGGATGTAAGTTATATCCATGGCCCACACCTGATTCGGGGCGGTGATGTCTCGATCGCGGAGCAGGTAGGGAAACACCGTATGGCCCGGGTGCGGCCGGGTCGTGCGGGGGCGCTGGTAGAGCGCGTCGATCCCCATCCGGCGCATCAGCGTGGCCACGTGCTTGCGCCCGACGACCACGCCCGTGAGCCGCAGCAGATCGCGCAGCATCCGGCTGCCGGCATAGGGATGCTGCAGATGCATTGCATCGAGCTGGCGCATCAGCGCCAAGGTGGCCGCCGCGACCGGCTGAGGGACGGCGTACACCGACGACCGGGCGAGCGCCAGGAGCTGGCACTGCTGCACCATCGGCAGCGGGTGCTGGCGGTCGATCATCGCTTTGCGCTCGCATCGGGGATGCGACCGAGCGCGCCGGCCAAAAAATCATTCTCCATGGCCAACTGGCCGATCTTGGCGTGCAACGCCTTCACGTCGGGCGCAGCGGCCTGGCGTTCGCTGGCCGTGGTGAACATGTCCGTGGCACGCTCCTGCAGCTGGGTCTTCCACTGCACGATCTGGTTGGGATGGACATCATACTGCTGCGCGAGCTCCGCGAGGGTCCGATCGCCCCGCAACGCCGCGAGGGCCACCTTGGCCTTGAAGGCTGCTGCGTGATTCCGTCGGGGTCGTCTCATTGTCTGCTCTCCTTGCGGGACGGGAAATTCCTCCATCCAGTAGAGCAGAGTTTTCACTTAAACGCCTGTCCTATTTTTCGGGGCCGCCTCTCTCCACGACTTAATTGCTAAAGGAGGAACTGCCATCTCGGGAAGAATTCCTCTGCGGCTTCAACACCGGACAGTCCGCGTGATATTGACGGAACTCCTCGTGATGACTGCAAAGATCCCCGGAGCAGCAACTCCCACATTCCAACGCGTCAACACCTTTGGTGAACGGCTAGCACGGTAATACGGGGGGCTGAAAACACAATATCTTATTAGGATGGATCTGGTCATGTATGGATCGGGGAGAACGGTGGTTCCTCAAGGTGAACTTAGTTTCTCTGGCAACAGATGAGGCGAATTGGCTGGAGATATCGGAGAAGGTGTTCGTAGCATCAGGTAGCGGTTTTGGCTTCGGGATGGGTGCTGGCTTTGATCAGAAATGCAGTATCCCCCAGAAGAGCCGCACACCGATTCTCAACACCCAAAAACCCGCTCCAGTTCTCGCACGTCATCTTTCCCGATACCACACGATTCCCGGTTCTCACGTGCTGTTGTGCCCAGAAAGAGCCGGCCCCGAAAAATAGGACAGGCGTTTAAGTGAAAACTCTGCTCTACTGGACGGGACGAATCGCCGTCCCACAAGGAGAGCAGCCCATGAAACGGTCCCGACGGAATCACGCACCGGCCTTCAAGGCCAAGGTGGCCCTGGCCGCCTTGAAAGGGGATCGCACCCTGGCCGAGTTGGCGCAGCAGTTTGATGTCCACCCCAACCAGATCACGCAGTGGAAGGCCCAGCTCCTGGAGCGGGCGCTGGAGCTCTTCGCCACCCCGGCCGAGCGTCAGGCCGGCGCGCCCGACGTGAAGGCCCTCCACGCGAAGATCGGCCAGCTGGCCATGGAGAACGATTTTTTGGCCGGCGCGCTCGGTCGGCTCCCCGATGCGAGCGGCACGCGATGATTACCCCCCAGCACCCCCTGTCGGTGACGCGTCAGTGTCGTCTGGTGGCCGTGGCCCGGTCATCGGTGTACTACACGCCCCAACCGGTCCCGGCGGCCACCCTGGCCCTGATGCGGCAGCTCGACGAACTGCATCTCCAGCATCCCTTTGCCGGCAGCCGGATGCTCCGGGACCTGCTGCGCCTCCACGGCGTGCCCGTGGGGCGCAAGCACGTGGCCACCCTGATGCGCCGGATGGGGATTGACGCGCTCTACCGGCACCCCCGGACCACCCAGCCGCACCCGGGGCACCGGGTGTTCCCGTACCTGTTGCGCTCCCTGGACATCACGGCCCCCAACCAGGTGTGGGCCATGGACCTGACGTACATTCCGATGCGCCGGGGCTTCCTCTACCTGGTCGCCGTGCTGGACTGGGCGACCCGCCGGGTTTTGGCCTGGCGCCTCTCGAACACCCTGACCGGGGACTGTTGCCTGGACGCCCTGGACACCGCGATCCGGGCTCACGGCTGTCCCAGGATCCTGAACACCGACCAAGGCAGTCAGTTCACCGGCACGGCCTTCGTCGACCTCGTGCAGCAGCATGGCATCGCACTCAGCATGGACGGCAAGGGGGCCTGGCGCGACAACCTCTTCGTCGAGCGCCTGTGGAAGAGCGTGAAATACGAGGAAGTGTACCTGCATGCCTATGACACCGTGGCCGAGGCCCAGCAGCACCTGGCCGTCTACTTTGCCTTTTACAATCAGGGCCGGCCCCATTCGGCTCTGGACGGACAGACCCCCGATATGGTTTACTTCGCCGCGTTGCCTCAGCTCGAGGCAGCGTAACGTGACCCCGGCAGAGTGTCACTTATCACGCCTGGTTTGCTGTCCAACTCTGTGGGGCCACCGCAGAAATCGCTTATCGGGAGATGGGGTATACCAAGTATAGCCCCCGAGACTCTTCCCGGTTTGATGGGGCAGATGAGGAGGAATCAGAGGGGGTGCTGGTGGGCATCCTGGATCTCTACAGTACTCGGTGACGCTTGCTCACTGAACGATACTCGGAAGTGTGAAAAGTATGTCAGACCATTGGTCACGGTTTTATTGAAGCTTGCACAAAGAATGGTACGCGGCCCTGTCCACAACCACCCATGAATCAATGAGATTCGCCTACGGACATGGCACATTACTTACGCAAGGATCAATAGTCACGGTTCGGAGGCGAAAATCAGGGTATTTCAGAGAAAACCAGAGAAAAGCCACTTTTTCATAACTCTTGAAAAACAAAGGCAAGTCCTCGATTTCGAAGACTTGCCTTATGGGTGGCGGAGCGTGTGGGAATCGAACCCACCTCGCGCCCCTCGTTCTCGTTCACTCGTTCAGCAGTGATTGTTGCGTTATCCGTTTCCCGGTCGCACAACCCCTCGAATCTCTACCTTCCAATAGCCATCGAATCCCGCTTATATTCTCTTCGAGGGAAATGAGAGTACGTCGAGTATTCTGGTTCCCCCGACGAGACAGGATCCGGAGTTCGCTGGTTGAGGACCGGAGTCCCCCCATCCCGGGCGAGGATCATCCCCAGACCGTCCCCTCCAGCGACTATACGGCGTCAGGTTCAATGGGAAGTCGTCCCTCTCGAGGACCGATATAAGGGCAACCCGCCGTTCCGGACTCCGGGATCCGTTGACGGGAGAAGTGAGGACAGGCGATGCGGTACTACATCGGGGTGGACTGGGCCGATACGGCCCATGCGATCTGGGTGGAGGACACACAGGGGGCCCGGGTGCTCGAGCGGGTCGTCCCTCACACGGCCGAGGGGCTCGCCGAGTGTGGCCGCTGGCTGGATGAGCAGCGGGCGAGCGGGGCGGAACTCTGGGCGGCCATCGAGCGGCCGGACGGGCGGGTGGTGGACTTCCTCCTGGATCACGGGGTGCTCGTGTTCCCGATCAACCCCAAGGCCCTGGACCGGGCGCGGGACCGCTACCGGATGAACGCCTCCAAGAGCGACCCCTTCGACGCCCACGTGCTGGCGGCCTTCCTCCGCACGGATCACCCTCATCTGCATGCCCTGCAGCCGAGCTCGGAGGCCGCCCAGGAGCTCAAGCTCCTCACACGGGACTATGCGCGCCTCGTGCGCGACCAGACCCGCCTCGTGAATCAGCTCACGGCTACGCTGAAAGAGTACTACCCCCGGGCCCTGGAGGTCTGTGGCGACGTCACCACAAAGCGTGCGGCGGCCTTCCTTCGCGCGTACCCGACCCCCGCGGCCTTGGCAGCGCTCTCCCGGGCCAAGTGGCTCCGATTCGCCACCCTGCATCGCTGGAACGCCGAGCAGGCGGCCGCATTCTGGGAACTGTTCCGTCACCCGCAGCTTCCCGTGCCGGAGCACGTGGTGCGCGCCAAGCGCCGCCTCGTCCTCGTGCTGCTCCTGCAGCTCGAGACAGTCGTCCAGGCCGTGGACGACTACCGCAAGGCGGTGATGGAGTTTTTCGCGCAGCTGCCGGCGGCGGCGTGGGCCCTCACCCTGCCGGCCAGCCAGGGGACGCTGGTCCCCACGATCTGGGCCGAGCTCGGTGACGCGGCCGGCCGCTGGGTGTCCTGGCAGCACCTCCAGGGGCACAGCGGGGTGGTACCGGTGACCCGATCCAGCGGCAAGTCCCGCGCGGTCTGCTTTCGCTTCGCGTGCAACCTCCACCTCCGCCGGGCCCTCCAGCAATTCGCCTTCTGCTCGCTCAAGTCCAGTGAGTGGGCGCGGGCCTACTACGATCAGCAGCGGGCGCGCGGCCATCGGCACCAGGCCGCGCTACGCGCCCTCGCAGCAAAGTGGGTGAAGATCATCTTCGTGTTGTGGACGAGCCATGTCGCCTATGACGAGGATCACCATCTGGCCACGATGGCCCGCCACCACCTGCGGCAAGCGGCGTGAGCGAGACCGCGAACCCCCGGGAGGTCATCGCGGACGATTGGCTGGCCGGGGTGCGCACCCGACAGGTAGACCAGCTGGCATGGGGAGGAATGCCCCTCATCAACTCTTGACAGCAGTCATAGGAAGTCTGGGGATTCGAACCCACGCCATCCTGAAAATCAATGCTAGGGGTGTGGGAGGGCCATAAACGACCGCCAGGTCCTTTATGGGCAATCAACCCAGTCTGCAAGAGAGAGCCGCACTGGTAATCGGGAGGTGTGATATTGCTCAATTGGTGGTCCATCTCCCCGGCACTACCCAATGCCGATCACCTTCCATTGCCGGCCAGTGGCGGATCGGATGGTTCACTCCATCGGCATCAGCGTCGCTGGGGGTCGCTCCTCCGACCCATCGCCGCCAATTCGTATCCCGGCCTGCATCGAGCCCAGATCCCCGGTGCGGATGCACTCTCTCCATGCGCTACACGGCTGCGGTGAACCTGAATCCGGTGTGAACTTGTTTGAGGTTCGTCACCCGACTCTCATTCTCACGCGGGAAAGCGTTTTTTGCGATTTCCGGGAAACCTCACTTTTGGTGAGGTTAACGGGAGAAAGAGTTTTGGCGTCCCTCGTGCGTGATCTCCGCGGTACGGAAGGGCAAGAGGGGCAGTATCGTGTCCGCGGTTTGCACAATCACGCCGGATTCAGGTTAACTGAAGCGACGGATCAGTGGCGGCGGAAGCGGCGAAAGAAGAGATAGAGGAGGACGGTGACCGCCAGGGCCGCCAGGATCGGGGGGCGCAGAAGCAGCGGGAGAAGGCGAATGCTCACGACCACTAGGATGGCGAGGCCAACGTAACGCGGGAGGGCCTTCAGCAAGTGTTGAAAGCCCACCGGCACGGGGGCGGAGGCCGGGCGGCCCTCGAACGACCGGTGACGATCGTAGGCGCGGCGGCGCGCAGGATCACCGAGGACCTCAAAGGCTTCATTCAGTTCCCGCATCCGTTGACCGGCATCCGCCTGCCCGCTCACGTCGGGGTGGTACTTGCGGGTCAGTCGACGATAGGCTGCCTCGATCACCTCAGGGTCGGCCCGCGGGTGCACCTGCAAGATCGCGTAATAGTCCTTGTCTTCGCCTCTCCAGAACATGGGGGGCGCTCTCCGTGTGGTCCAACTCCCCGCAGTCCACCCCGGGCCACCGCTACGCCTTGAGGTAGACGAAGCCCTCGTATCGGGCCATCACCTTGATCTTCTGAGTCGGGTAGCAGTCAAGGACGTAGTTGACGAAGTGCCCGGGTGGCTCGGTGTTGTGGGCGAGCATCCCGTAGTGCATCGGGATAACCAAGTCCGCCCCCACCTCGACCGCCAGATCGGCCGCCTCGCGGTACGTCATGTTGCCGATGATGCCCTTATGGGTCCGTTTCCAGTCGTGCCCGTTGATCGGCAGGAGGACGATGTCCGGTCGATGAACTTTCAACCGCTCGGTCAATCCTTCGTACATCATGCAGTCACCCGCGTGATAGAGGGTAACGCCGTTGAGGTTGAGGACGTAACCCAGGTAGGGGTAGCCTTGTGCGGGGGCGTAGTTCAGCTCCTCGTGCGCGGCCGGGATCGCGGTCACGGTCAGCGGCCCGTACGCCACGGGCTCGTCGACGGGGGGGACCACGACCTGGTGGGCTGGAACGCCGAGCTTGACCACCTTGTCCCGGGCCACACCCGGCATCAGGATCTTGGCGCGCGGGGATGCTCTGGCAATGCCAGGAAGGGCGGGAGGGTCGATGTGGTCGCCGTGGTCGTGGGTGCAGAGGACGAGGTCGGCGTTGGTCACCTGCTCCGCCCGAAGCGGAGGTGGGACGATTCGTCTGGGGCTCGGGCTCAGGTAGGGGTCCAAGTAGAGCGTGACCCCCGCGCCCCTCAGAATGAAGCTGGCTTGCCCGATCCACCAGATGCCGAGGGCATTCTCGGGAATCCGTCGATGCTGAATATCGGCCAGCAGGCTCTGGCCAATCCCGCTAGTGTCTTCCATCCCCGCCTCCTCCAGACCTTGACAGATCGGGCTGCCCCCCACGGTTACTTCTCGGTCTTGTCCAAGATCTCCTGGAACTCCGTCTGGGCTTGAGCCAGGACGTCGACCGACTTCGCTCCCTCGATGGCTTTCTGGATGGCCACGCCGATGGCGTCGCGGTACTCTGTCACGCCGGCAATCTCGGGGAGCCCCTGCCGGCCGATCTTCACGCTGTCCACGTACGCCTGATACCATTCCGCCGGCATCTTCGCCTTGGCCTTCACCTCGGGGTCGTTCCAGGGTGAGGTCCGGGCGCTGCCCACGCCCGACAAGAGCTCCTGAACCGCGCTCTGCTTGTTGGTGGCCCATTGGGCAAAGAAGTAGGCCGCCCCCTGGTTCTTGCTCGGCGGGCTGACGGACATCGCGCTGGTGAACATCGGGGAGAAATGCCCGCCTGGGCCAGCGGGCAGCAAGGCATAGCCAACCTTGCCGGCAATCTTGGACTTCTCCTTGTCCTCGAACTGGGTGGCGAAGTTTACGCCATCGAAGTACATGGCCACCTGGCCCTGCATGAACGCGCTGCTGCATTCGTACCAGTTGAAGTTCACCACGCCGGGCGGGGCGAACCGCTTGAGCATTCCGGCATAGTATTCCATTGCCCTGATCGCCTCGGGTGTGTTGAGGGAGGGCTTGCCGTCCTTCGCCTGGAAGTTGCCCCCCATGCTGAAAAGGACCCAGTCCCAGGCGGGGGCGTTGGCGTTCTTGAGACCCCGGGCCACGAAGCCATACATACTCGGTGGGTTGTAGAACTTCTGCGCCAGGTCCTCCATCTCGGCCAAGGTCTTGGGTGGCTTCAGACCCTTCTGGGCGAAGAGGTCCTTCCGGTAGAAGAAAATCCAGGGATCCGGGTAGGCCGGCAGACCCGAGATAGTTCCATCCGGCTGCATAACGCTCTGCTTGGCGCCGGCGGCCATGTCGTTCCAGTCGTAGTCCGGCGCGGTCATCGTCGGGTCCTTCAGGAACTTACTGAGGTCAAGATACCAGCCCGACTTCCAGAACCGGCGCTTCTCGATCGCCAGGCTGGTGTACCAGGCATCGACACCGCCCGAGCCGGCAGTGAACTCCACCGTCGCCTTCTGCCGCGCCTGCAGTTCGGGGAGATCCGAGAATTCGACCGTGATGCCGGTCAGCTTCTCGAATTCCGGGAGCCGCCTCTCCAGCGTCTCGGTCCAGGGGAGCTTCGTCAGCAAGACATAGATCTTGCTCCCCTTGAACCGCTGCCAATTGAACGCCTCACCGGCCCGGGCCACTCGCATCACAAAGGGTCCGACCGCCGCCCCGGTCACGGCCCCTACACCCGACCGGAGGACAGCCCGGCGAGTCATTCCCGGAGAATTCCACTCACTGCGCTTGCGCCACGTCATGGGGACCCTCCATTTCCTCAAAGATGAATGGACCGAATGGGGATGCTGACGATGGGACGTAGTAGACGCCTGGATTCCCTCCCTCTGATAGACATATACACTCCGGGTTTCGTCATCGAAGTCCTCTGCGCACCGATTCCTCCTCCGCTATTCCTTGGTTCGCTCGGTGAGAGCCGTCACCTCGTTCCCAGTTCCACGTCACGGCTCGTACTGCGCACGGGGCGCGGAGGAGCGGATGCAGCCGTACCCCGCCAGCCGCAACTCATCGCCGGCAACTCGCTCGGGAGCAGATCAGCCGGGTGTCGACGGGATCTGTCGTACCGCACAGGCTAACCCCTCGAACAACCCACTCGCGCCACGGGGTCGCCAAAGGGGCACCCCACCCGCCCCCGGAGGAACACCGGCGGCGACCACATTGGTCTGCTGGCCCCGATCGGCGGACTCGAGCGCCTGCAGCACAACCAGCAGGTTTTCGAAGCTCTGCCGTACGGTGGCCACGATCGGCTCGTCGTGCATGATCGCGTCATGAAAATTCAGGAACATGTTGTAGTGGCCAGACTCGGTCGGTTCGACCCGATACTCCTTGATCGAACCGTCGGCACGAATGAGCCGCACCTGCCCCCGCGAGGAGATGAGCGCCCCCTCGCTGCCGTAGAGCCGCGTGTCCCGCACCTCGTCGAGCACGGGGTTGCCAAGGAAGCCCCACACACAGTTGCCGGTCGCGCCGCCGGCGAAACCAAAGGTCATTGCCATCGCACTTGGAGCGTCCATCGTCTTATTGACCCACTCGGTGCGAGCATAGAGGCTCGTGATGTCCCCGCCCAAAAGGCGGATCGTGGCGATGGAGTGGACGCCCCCATCCTGCAGGGGGCCACCGCGATACGCCGGTTTGTAGCGCCACGGGGTGATTGAGTAGTCGCCAGGCGTCGGCACGAGCTGATGCACCCACTTTTCGAGCAGGAACTGGGGGCGACCAATGGCCCCCCCGTCCACAAGGGAGCGAGCCAGCCGCAAGTCGTCCCGGTAGAAGAAGTTCTCGGTCATCATGAACTTCTGGTGTGGGTGTTGGTCGACGAGCATGAGGAATTGGCGCGCCTCGGCGAGGTCCACGCCGGGTGGCTTCTCGCAAATGACATGCTTCCCCGTCGCGAGCGACTCCCGCGCGATGGGCAGGAGACGTGGGATGGGAACACACACCAACACAGCGTCGACATCGTCTCGCCGAAGCAACTCCTGGTAATCGGGCGTGTAGCCGTCCATCGAAATCCGGGCCAGGGCGGCGAACTCCTCGGCGGTCGCACGCGTGCGATTGGCGAAGGCGACAACGACGAAGCGATCCAATAGCTTGACGAGCGCCGGCCAATGGAGCTTCTTCACGGCTAGGCCCGTACCAATGATCCCGAGTCGAATCGGTCGTTGGGCGTCCGGTTGAGATCCAGTCACAATTGCAACCTCCGCGCAGGTTAGAGAGTTTTCAGCCAGGAACGCTACGCAAGCTCTTGGAATCTCCCAGTACCCCCTCAGTCTTTCGAAGATGTCACAAGGGGGCCGAGGGCTTCCATGGGTGGTGTGCTGGCCCGCCCAGTGAATACGCGCACCATCTCTCCCGACGCGAGCGCGGGAGCGCTCTGATAGAGGTAACAGGCGACGGCCCGGTGCGGCTCCGTCTGGAAGAGCGGCGGCGGCGTCTGGAGGCAAGGCGGTCTCGCCGATGGGCATCGGTCGGCGAACCGGCACCCGGGAGCTCCGGCGGCCTGGATCGCAGGGGCGGACCCGCTCTCACTGCTCCAGGTCCGCTCGGCGCTGGCGATGGGGATCGACGAGATGAGGAGCTGCGTGTACGGGTGTTGCGGGCGCTTGACCACACACTCCACGTCGCCGGCCTCCGCCACGGACCCGCGGTACAGCACCACGATATTCTCGCTGATCTGATAGGCGGTCGCCAGATCGTGGGTGATGTAGGTGATGGAGATGCCGCGCTCCAGGGTCATGGTCCGGAGCGAGGCGAGGATGGTGGCCCGTAGGGACGCGTCCACCATCGACACGGGTTCATCGGCCAAGATGACGCGGGGCTTCAGCAGGAGAGCCCGCGCCACCATCACCCGCTGGCGCTGCCCCCCGCTCAACTGGTGTGGGAAGCGGCCCAGGGTCTCCTCGGGGCGTAGCCCGACAGCCTTCAGCCCATCCTTGATCAGGGCTTGCGCTGCGGCCTTGGTGGGGGCCAGCTTGAACTTGGTCACAGGCGTCGTCAAGACGTGGTCGATGCGGTAGAAGGGGTTATACACCTCGTAGGGATCCTGGAAGATGGCTTGCACATCGTGGCGGAAGCTGCGCCACGCCGCGTGGGATATGTGCTGCAGGTCCTGCCCCCGGTAGAGGACATGCCCCCGCGTCGGGGTCACCAAGCCCAGGAGCAGGCGGGCCAGAGTGGTCTTTCCGCTGCCGCTCTCCCCCACCACGGCGGTGATGGAGGGGCGGTCGGTGTCGATGCTGATCGAGAAGTCCTCGAGGGCGACGGAGGCGTTCCGCTCGAAGAGTCCACCCCCGAAGATCTTGGTCACATGGCGGGCCTCGAGCAGCGTCGTCATGCGGGCTCCTTACAGCCGGTGACACGCGGCCCCGGCATCCGGCCCCGTTTCCTTGAAGCGGGGGACTTCCGTCTGGCAGCGCGCGTCGGCAGCGGGGCAACGGGGATGGAACGCGCAGCCCGGCGGCAGCTCCCTGAGCAGCGGGGGCAAGCCCGGGATCCCCTGGAACGCGCCCTTCTGTTGCAACGAGGGCAGACTGGCGATCAGCATCTGGGTGTACGGGTGGAGGGGCTTCGTGAAGATGTCGCGGACCGGCGATACCTCGACCAGGTTCCCGGCGTACATGATCCCCACGCGGTCGACGAACTGGGCCACGAGCCCCATGTCGTGCCCCACAAGGATCACGGAGGCCCCCAAGTCCTCCTGCACCCGCGCCAGTGTCTCCATCACCTGCTTTTGCACCACGACGTCCAGGGCGCTGGTCGGCTCGTCGGCGATGATCACCTGGGGACGTAGGCTGATGGCGATGGCAATGCAGGCCCGTTGCTTCATGCCCCCGCTCAACTCGTGGGGAAACATGTTGACCACTTCTGGCCTCAGCCCAACCGACTGAAGGAGGGTGCGGATCCGCTCGTCCATGTCCCGCTTGGACATCTGGACGCCGTGGTCCCGCAGCGCATCCGCCATCTGCGCCCGGATTCGCATCACCGGATTCAGCGAGTTCATCGACCCTTGGGGGATCATAGCGATTCGCGCCAGCCGCACCTGTCGCATCTCATCCTCGGAGAGTGTCATCAGGTTGAGGCCGTCCAGCCAGATCTCCCCCGCTTCGATCCGGCCCGGGGGCTTGATCATGCGGATGATGGCGAGGGCCGTCGTGGACTTGCCGGAGCCGGATTCCCCGACGAAGCCCAGCCGCTCGTCGGCCTTGAGGCTGAAGCTGACGTTGTCCGCGGCCTTCACCGCGCCCAGCGGCGTGTGGTAGTAGACCCGCAGCCCACGCACCCGGAGGACATCTGGCTTCATACTGCCCTCCGAAGCCTGGGGTTCGCGATTTCATCCAATCCCACGGTAAGGAAGAAGAGGCCGAGAAAGACGATGAGGATGATGACGATGGGCGCCGTCCACCACCACCACCAGCCATTGATGATTGCGGCATTATAGTTGACCCAGTAGAGCGTCATCCCCAAGGTGGGCGCGTCCATGGGCCCGAGGCCCAGCACCTCCAAGCCGATGGAGGCCAGAATGGCGTTCGACACCGCGTTCACCAGCGTCGCCGCCAAGTACGGTAGGAGGTTGGGCATCAGCTCCTTGACGATGATCTCCGGCCCGCTCATGCCCGAAAGGTGAGCCACATCGACAAAGGCTCGTTCTCGGAGGGTCAGAACCTGGGACCGGATGGTTCGTGTGGGACTCAGCCACGCGAGGGAGGCCACGATGAGCGCCATTTGATCGACCGTCAGGCCTTCCTTGATCGAGACGGCAATGATGATCAGCACCATCAGCCCCGGCACGGTCAGCCCGACGTCCACGACCCCCCGGATGACCGTGTCGACCATGCCCCGGTAATAGGCGGCGGTGAAGGCCAGGATCGACCCGATGCCGACGCCGAGAAAGCCGGCAATGAACCCGATCCGGAGGGTGAGAGGCGTGCCGGCCACCATGGTCGTCAGAAGATCTCGGCCTTGCCGGTCCGTGCCGAAGGGATATTCCATGGAAGGCGGCTGGAGGGCAGCCACCGAGAGTGCCCTGGACTTATTCATGTCGACAAAGAGGCGGCCGACTACCATAAACAGGACCAGCGCCGAAAGGAGGACGATCCCCACCACCAGGGATGGATTACGGCGCATATAGCGCAACACGGCCGCCAGTGCTCCCGGCCGTGCCGTCCCCTGAACAGGCTTCGAGAGTGCGGCAACCCGCCCGCTAGCCACGCTACGTCCTCCGGTAGGTGATGCGGGGATCGAGCTTGGGGTACACGACATCGAGAATCAACGTCGCCACTCCCAGCGCCAAGATCACGGTGAATATGATCCCCTGGATGAGAAAGAAATCGTTCTCCTCAATGGCGTGGAAAAGAACCGTGCCGACACCTGGATAACCGAAGATCACCTCGACCAGGACCGCCCCGGAGAATATGTATCCCAGGTTTAGCGCCAGGGAGGTCGTTGCGGGAAGAATCGCGTTCCGAACGCAGTAGCGCAGGAAAATGGTGAGGCTCTTCAGCCCTTTGGCCTCGGCGAAGATCACGTAGTCCTCGCCCATGGTCGTGACCATCATCCCTCGCATCCCCAGGGCCCACCCGCCTGTCGCCACGACGATAATCGAGAGCGCGGGCAGCATTGCGTGCCGGATCACATCCCACGCGAATGCCAGGGTCATGGCCGGAAAGGCACCGGCGCTGTAGCCGCCAAACGCGGGAAATAGTCGAATCCGGAAGGCCAGAAGGTACATCAGGATGAGCCCAAAAAGAAAGAATGGGACGGCGTGGAAAGCCCACAACGGAGGCATCAGGTACCGCATCCATCTGGGCGCTCTGGGCCAGACCAAGAGGGCCCCCAGGAATGTCCCGATGCAGAAGGAGAGCAGGGTGGTTGTCCCCAAGAGACAGATAGTCCAGGGAATTGCCTCGAAGATGATCTCGTCCACCGTTCTCGGGTAGTTCGAGATGGAGTAATTGAAGTTCAGCCGGCTGACATCATGCAGGTAAGAGAGGTACTGGCGCCACAGGGGCCTGTCCAGGCCAAACCGCTTCTCATACTCCTTCGTCATCTGCTCTATACCCGCCTGGACGTAGCCTCCGAGTTGCGCCTGTTGGAGCAGCTTTGCCCTCACAGGGTCTACCCCGGACAATTTGGGCAGAAAGAAGTTGAGGGTCGCCGCCACCCACATGATGAGCAGAAAGACGCCGAACCGCTTCGCCAGATAATCCGGTCTCACTGCTTCCTCTCCCCGGCGGGGGCGGCTCGGTCCACCCCCGCCGACTGCCTTCTGCCTGTTGACAGCGGGGCTTCTACTGGGTCGGCCGAATGTTCCAGAGGATCATGGCCATCGTGAGGTGCTGGATGGCCCCGTTGATGTAGGGGTTCTGTTCCGTGGGATAGTTCGTCCAGTAGGTCGTGTTCATGGGGAACCGGTGATAATTCTGCACCAACGGGATGTCCGGCAGCTCGGGGATCCAGATCTCCATCGCCTTGCGGAAAAGCTCCACGAGCTTGGTCTTATTGTTCATGTCGGTGACATACACCTCGTCGACGAGCCTGTCATAGGTCTCGTTCTTCCAGCGGGCGAAGTTGGCCTGGTGGAGCCCCGGGACCGCCAACGTGGCGCTCTGGTACAGCCGCAAGGTTTCGTAGGGGTCGCGGATGCTCCCGCCGTGGCCGTAGATCGCCCCGTTGTACTGCCCCTTCCCGAACCTGTCGTCGAAGTCTGGCGGCAGGCTCGTGCTGGCGTCGACCCCCTGGCGCTTCAACTGCTCCGTGATCACGGGCCCGATGGCGTTCCCGCTCGATCCGAACCCGATGATGTCGAGCTTGATGCGATTGCCCTGGGCGTCGACCCAGAACCCCTGAGCATCCTTCTTCCACCCCTTCTTGGTGAGTAGCTCCTCGCCCTTCTTGGGATTGAACTCATTGGTATTCTGCTTCTGAAGCAGATCCTTCACCGAGTCGAGGTAGGGACGCAGCGCCGGGTAATCCGGCATCGGGAGGGCCGACGAGCTGGAGGCCCCCGTGTAGCCCACCTGGATGAGCTGGTCTCGATCGATGAAGTAGCTGAGCGCCCAGCGGACGTCCTTGTCGTTGAATGGCGGTCGCTCGTTGTTAACAAACAAAGAAAGTGGCCACCAATCCATGTAGCCGAAGGGGGATTTCTGGCCGACGTGGGTGATGATCTTGGGGTTCTCTCGGAAGAGCGTCGGGAAGGTGGACGGCTGCATCGACGTGCCGTAGTCGAGCTGATTCGTGATCAGCATCTGGGCCGTTTGCTGCTCGGGGGCCGCCGGCAGCCAGATGTTTCGCAGCATCTTGGGCATGGGCGCCAGGCCGGCCTTGGCCGCCCACCACTCATCCCGGCGGTCGAGGACCTTCTGCTCGGGAGAGCTGAACACCACCTTCCAGGGCCCCGTGCTGACCGGCCAGCCCTTGGCGAGGTCGAAGTGCTTGAACATGGACCAGTCCTGACCCTGGAAGATGTGCTTGGGGACGATGTAGACGCCGATGTCGTACTTGTAGGTCACAAACCAGAAGAAACGGGGGGCGGGGACCTTGAACTTCACCACGACCGTGTTTTTATCGGTGGCCCGGGCCTCCTGCACGAACTGCTGGACATCGACGCCCCAGCGGACTTTGGGGCCGAGTTCCTTCAGGCTGTTGAGGGTGAAGGCCACGTCCTCGGCGCTGAATGGCACACCATCGCTCCACTGGATGCCCGAGCGGGTCTTGATCGTCAGCTCCTTGAAGTCGGGGCTGTACTTGTAGCTCTGTGCCAGCCAGAGATACTCCTTGTCGGCGAAGGCACTGTAGTAGGCTAGGGGCTCGTAGAGCGGGCTTAAGCCCAATTGGTGACTGGCCCCGACGGAGTAGGGATTCCACAGATCCCAGTCGACCCACCGGCCCTCGCGGCCCAGCCACGTGTCGATGAACGTCCGATTTCGGGGAACGCTCTTGGGGGCTGGGGCTTGGGCGGCGGCTCGCACGGGCGGCAGGGCGGCGGCCCCGGCCACCAAGACGCCCGCCTTGATGAAATCTCGACGGCTGAGTCGCTTGGCATTGCGTCGCTCGGACATGGCTCGCTCCTTTCTGTTAATATACGGCAACTGCCCGCGCACCATCTCGTGTCATGCGTTTGCCCTACTGACGACAGCACCTCCTTTTACAAGTGGCTCCTCGGGCGCGTGTTGCGCGCCCCACGGCCAAGCCGAGGCGTTACCGATCCCGCCTGGGCGAGCGGCGTCCGCGGACACCCGCCAACGTCGCGCCCGCTCACGTCCGCTCCCCCGGACCCGCCGCCGCCGGGCAGGGCCGTGCAGTGGTCAGCGGCGGCGGACCCCCCTGGATACCCTACAGTTCGCGAATCGCATCGAACTGGGCGGGGTACTGGCTGGGGTGGATCCGAGCCTGGATGACGGTGAGGACCTTGGACTGCGGGGCCTCCTTCAGCGCGACGGTATACTCGGCTTCCGTCCCCACGGAGATCCCCTTCCCCCCGAAGGCCTCGGCGATCTTCACGTAATCTGAACTCCAGAACTCGGTGCTCCCCCCCCAGTATATTCCCGAATGGCGCTCCTACTCCTCCTTCGGGGGAAATTTGGGTGAGAACTTGAAGATCGTGGTGGATCTGAACCACTGCCCAGGATTCAGGACCGTCGTGGGGAAATTGGGATGATTGGGGGAATCCGGGAAGTGCTGCGTTTCCAGAGAAACGGACGATCGGACACCGTAGATTTTCCCGCCTTTTCCAATGTCCATTTTGTCCTTGCCCGTGGTAAAATTACCTGTGTACACCTGCATGCCCGGTTCGGTCGTATACACTTCCATGACGCGGCCGGAGGACGGGTCGTAGAGGCGCGCGGCAAAGCTCAAGTCCTGCCCCATCTTGTTGAGCACAAAATTCTGATCGTAGCCCGAGGCGATTTTCAGTTGATCGTAGTCTTCGTTGATGCGTGCACCGATGCGGGTGAACCGGGTGAAATCCAGCGGGGTCCCGTTTACGTCCCGGATCTCTCCCGTGGGGATCTGGGTGTCGTCGGACGGCGTGAACCGGTCGGCGTTGATCATCAATTCGTGGTTCAGGATGTCGCCGGACCCCTCACCTGCCAAGTTAAAGTAGGAGTGGTTGGTGAAGTTGACGATGGTGGGCTTGTCGGTGACCGCCTCATAGGAGGCGGAGTTCGTTGTCGTCGCTCAAGGTGTACGTCACCTTAAAATTGGTGTTTCCGGGATAGCCTTCTTCCCCGTCCTTGAACAGGTAGGTGAACTGCACGGTCCTGCCGTCGATCTGCTTCCCATCCATGATCTGGAACTGCACGCCTTTCCCGCCATGCAGAGAATTGGGGCCGTTGTTGACGGGGAACTGGTATTGCGTCCCATTCAGGGTGACTTGCCCCTTCGCAATGCGATTGGCGAAACGGCCCACGACGGCCCCAAACGTCGCCCGCCCGGTGAGGTAGCGATCGGCGGTCTCGTACCCCAGCACCACGTCCCCTAATTGATTGTTCCGGTCCGGCACCAGTATTTGGACGATTTTGGCTCCCTGATTGGTGAGCTTCACCACCATGCCACTACTGTTTCTCAGGGTGTAGAGATCGACTTGCTTTCCATCACTTACCTTTTGAAATGCGTCGCGCGTGATTTCGACGTAATTGGGTTTCATCTGTGCTCCAACCCTCTGCCCTTCTGCGAGAATTGTGATCATTATCAGACTCATGGCGAGGAGTGTGAGTGTGCGTTTCATTTCTCCATCTCCTGGCTAGGGGTTGATTAAGGTGGCGTACTCCGCCGGTGGCAACGAAGCACATCACCCATAAAGACGCTGTAACTGATCCGCACCCCACTTGATCGTTCCCGCTGGGTCGCCGCTCTGAACGGCCTTAGCGAAGGTATCCACCACGATGTACTTCGACAAGGCCAGCGACGCCTTTTCGCCCGGCGGGCCGGCATATCCCATGTTGAGTCCGTACTTGAGCTCTTCTCGGAATGCCGTCATCTTCGGATCCTTGAGCCATATCGGGTCGTCGGCTAACTTCTTGACGTGCTGCAGGTGGTACCCCTCCTGGAGCCGCCACCATGCGAAGAAGTCCTGGGCGGCAGCAACGAAGTACGTGGGTTGCAGAATGGCCAGCCGGGTGCCCTTAATCGCGGGAGGCGCTCGGCCGAACCCATGGTGCGGCAGCCCCACAAGAGCTGCTGCACCCAGACTCGCCGCGCCTTGGCGAAGGCCTCCAGCTCAACCCGGACGCCCTTCAGCGGGCCGCCGGCGAAGGCCTCGCGGAAGGGCTACCTGCAGAGCCCGAAGGACCGCCCGCCTCCTCCAGCGGGCACCGACTACAGTCCATCCCCCTTCAAAGGCACGACGAAGGTCTCCAGGATCTGGACCAGATGTTGCTCAACCACAACCAGGTGGTCGTGCATGGCCTTCCGTGGCGCCTCGGGGTCTCGGGACTTGATCGCCTCGACAAATCTACGATGCTCACCGGTGGCGTCCTTCATCCGCCCGGGAGCCCGGATGCCAATATACCGCACGCGGCCGATCAGGGCCTCCATCTGCAGGAGAAGCCTCACGAGCCATCGGTTCCCCGACATCTGGAAGAGCTGGCGGTGGATTGCTCGATCGGCTGTAATCCAGCCGTCGATGTCCTCGACGCCCGCGCATGCCTCCATACGTGCCATGAGTTCTTCCAGCCTTGCCATGTCTTCATCGGAGCCCTCAGAGGCGGCCAATTCCGCGGCCAGACTCTGGAGCGCCCGGTTCGCCTGCTCCAGGCTCCGGATATCCTTGACCGACAGCGCGGCGACCCACGCGCCATCCGGTCCCGTTTCCGCGAGGCCCTCGTTTAGCAAGCGTTGGATCGCCTCGCGTACAGGGGTGCGGCTCATCTTGAGCCGCTTGGCGAGGACCGTTTCGTTCAGCCGCTCTCGAGGCTGGAGTTCCCCAGATGAAATCGCGGCCTTCAAGGTTTCATAGGCTTCTGCGGCCAGAGGGTTTCGATCGGGAGCAGTGGAATCGGGAGGCTGCGACATACTTAACATCTGTCTCGCCCTACAGAACTGGTGGGGTCATTCAACGTTCATGTTATTGCATACAGATCTGCATTCCACCTAGTATATAGATAGACATCCTGTCAAGTGAATTCCGACAGAGAATTGCATATGCTCACGATAACTCCTTCTTCCTGGCTGGTAGGGTCGAGGACTGGCGCGGTACCCCGTGAGGCTCCTGTCAGCGGTCACCCTATACTGAGCCACCGGGGTCGGGGATACTGAGCCACCCAGGGTCGCCCAAACTGAGCCAGCAAGGTCGCCCATAGTGAGCCACCCCAACGGGGTGGCGGCCGGGTCCCTTGCGCTTCGCAGCCACATCGGGGATTGCTCTCCGGGAACCCCAACCCGGAGGTGCCCGATGGCTGCACGGAGGTGCGAGGTGACCGATGTACGCGAAGTGCTCCGCCGGCTCCGCGTCGGGGAGCCGGCCCGCCGGATCGCCCGCGAGCTCGAGCTGAGCCGGAACACGGTGGCCAGCTACCACCGCTGGGCGCGGCAGCACGGGCTGCTCACCGGCGAACTGCCCGACCCGGCCACGCTGGCCACGCTGCTCCACCCGCCGGAGCGTGCCCAGCCCGGGCCCGACCAGTCCAGCGTGGCCCCGTTCCGGGAGCAGGTCGTGGCGTGGCGGCAGCAGGGCGTGGAGGGCCAGGCGATCTTCCAACTCCTCGTCGAGCAGCACGGCTTCACGGGGAGCTACTCCGCGGTGAAACGGTTCCTGCGACGGTTGGAACCGCCCACGCCGCGAGCCACGATCCGCGTGGAGACGGTCCCGGGGGAGGAAGCCCAGGTGGACTTCGGGTCGGCCGGCCTCATGTTCGATCCCGACGGTGAGCGCCTCCGCCGGGCCTGGGCCTTCGTGATGACGCTGTCGTTCAGCCGCCACCAGTACGTCGAGTTCGTCTTCGACCAGACCGTCGCCACCTGGTGCCGCTGCCACCGCGCCGCCTTCGAGTGGTTCCAGGGGGTGCCGCGCCGGGTCGTGCTCGATAATCTGAAGGCCGCCATCGTCCACGCGGTCCTCTACGACCCGGAGGTCCAGCGCGTCTACCGGGAGTGCGCCGAGCACTACGGCTTCCTCATCGCGCCCTGTCGGGTGCGGACCCCCGAGCACAAGGGCAAGGTCGAGCAGGGGGGCGTCCACTACGTGAAGCGCAACTGCCTCGCCGGCCGGGCCTTCCGCGACCTCCACCACGCGAACCAGCACGGCCTCCGCTGGTGCGTGGAGACCGCCGGGATGCGCCTCCACGGCACGATCAAGCAACAGCCCCTGGTGGCCTTCGAGACGGTCGAGCGGGCCGCGCTCCTCTCGTTACCCGCGACCCCGTGGGAGCCGGTGACCTGGAAGCAGGCGAAACTCCACCCGGACTGCCACGTGGTCTTCAACGCCGCCTACTACTCGGCCCCGTACCGGCTGATCGGCCGGCGGCTCTGGGTGCGGGGGACGGCGACCCAGGTCCAGTGCTTCGCCGACCACGCCCTGGTGGCGACCCACCTCGCGGCGCGGCCCGGCCAGCGGCGGACCCTGCACGACCACCTCCCCCCGGACAAGGTCCACTTCCTGATGCAGACGCCGGTGTGGTGCCAGCAGCGGGCCGCCGAGATCGGCCCGCACTGCGCCGCGTTCATCGCCGCCCTCTTGGGCGACCGGCCCCTCGATCGGCTGCGGAGCGCCCAGGGCATCCTCCGGTTGGCGCAGCGCTACGGCGCGGCCCGCCTCGAGGCGGCCTGTGCCCGCGCGCTCGCGGTCGGCGAGTACCGGTATGCCACGGTGAAGACCATCCTCGCCGCGGGCCTCGATCGGCAGCCGCTCCTCGACCTGGCGCCGCGACCCGCGGCCCTCCCCGCCCCGCGCCATGCGCGCCCCTGGACCGACTTCTTCCCCGACCCCGGTGGCGAGGGAGGTCCGCCATGGAACTGACGCACCAGCTCACCCCCATGCTCCGCACGCTCCGGCTCTCCGGGATCCTGGAGACGCTGGAGGTGCGCAACCACCAGGCGATCGAGAGCCGCGCCTCGTTCGTCGAGTTCCTGACCCTGCTCCTGCAGGACGAGGTGGAGCGGCGGGCCCAGTCCACTCTCCGGCTCCGCCTCCGCCGCGCGGCCTTCGATCCCGGCAAGACGCTCGAGGGCTTCGACTTCGGCTTCAACCCGAAGTTGAACAAGGCCCAGGTCTTCGATCTGGCCACCTGCCAGTTCGTCGAGCGGCACGAGAACGTGTTGATCTACGGCCCGACCGGCGTGGGCAAGAGCCACCTGTCGCAAGCCCTGGCGCACGAGGCGTGCCGCCGCGGGTACGAGGTCCTCTTTGTGTCCACGGGGAAGCTGCTGGCCCACCTGGCCGGCGGCCGGGCCGACGGCACGCTCGCCCACCGGCTGGCCAAGTACCTGCGGCCCGACGTGCTCGTCCTGGATGACTTCGGGCTGAAGGCCCTCCGGGCCCCCGGCCCCGAGGACCTCTACGACATCATCCACGAGCGGTACGAGCGCGCGTCCATCGTGCTCACGAGCAACCGGGCCGTGAGCGAGTGGCCGGACATCTTCGGCGAGCCACTCCTGGCCTCCGCCGCCTTGGATCGGCTGACCCACCGGGCCCACTTCGTGGAGATCACGGGGGCCAGCTACCGGGCCGAGCAGACCAAGCAGCAGCTCGCGGCCCAGCGGCGCAGTAAGCTGTCACCGAAGCAGGAGGCACGACCAGAGTAAAGGTCCGGACAACCCACTTGCGAGGGACCCGGCCACGTCCTTCGCTGGCTCACCATGGGGCGACCCTGGGTGGCTCTCAATGGCCGGCCGTTGACAGCTCCCCTTGGCTGTATCCGCCGTTTCCAGCTTCGTGCCCGTTTAGGGGTCGCCGTAGGCCCGTCTCCAGCCCCCGCCACGTCAAACCCGGCGGGCCGATTTGCGGCACCGGGCTTTCCTGCTCGCTTCGCGCCCCGGGTTATGGGACCTATCGACTGGGAGCACTTTCGGCCCGTTGCCTACTCCGCCTCATCCAGCCGACTCGGCCTTCGCCGGGACGTAGATCCTCCGTCGCGTGGTCTTGCAGCCTGATGGGCGCTTTTCTCAGGGCGCCCCTGCTTCCCTTGCTGCCAGAGGAACACGAGCAGTAGGGTCCCTTGGCTCCAGCGGCATTACCCGCCTTCGTCGCTACTACGAACCCATCCGCCACCCTCTCGTCTTCCGCCCCCTTCCCAGGGGCACTGGTTATAGGGCGTACCTGGCTCCACCGATTTCGCGGTGGGACGAGGAGGGCTTCTCCAGTTGCTTAGCGCGTCCTGGTCACCGTGCTGTCGCTCCCACCCCGCCGGAGTGACCCGTCGCGCCAGCCAGCCTGCGACGGGCCATGCGGCCTTCGCCCCTCCGTTGCGGGCTCGGCCTCCGGGGCTTCGCACTTTCGGGGCCACCTCTGCGTTCCCTTGCGGTACGGCCCGGTGACTCGCTGGCCATCCCGAGGATGGCGGTGTCGATGGGCTTTCGGGGCTTGGTTTCCCGCCCCCCGACCATCCAAGCTACGGGGCGTCTGGCTATTACCCCGGTGGGACTGTCTCCCACTGAACGCGCCAGCCTTTGCTGGACGCACAACGGAGCGTGCAGATTTCCCGCACTCCGCTTTCCTGCCCGCTTCGCACCCCGGGTTATGGGACCTATCGACTGGGAGCGCTTTCGGCCAGGACTCCGAGAGCCCCCCGCCTACTCCACCTCATCCAGCCGACTCGGCCTTCGCCGGGGCGTAGATCCTCCGCCGCGTGGTCTTGCAGGTGAATGGGCGCTTTTATCAGGGCGCCCCTGCCTCCCTTGCTGCTAGAGGAACACGAGCAGTCGGGTCCCTTGGCTCCGGCGGCATTACCCGCCCTCCGCGCTACTCCGGACCCATCCGCCACCGTCTCGCCTTCGATCGCTTTCCCGGGTGTCACCGGTTATACGATCTACCTGGCTCCACCGATTTCGCGATGGGGCGAGGACGGTTTCTCCAGTTGCTCGGCCTGCCCTGCGTCACCGTGCTGTCCCTCCCACCCCGCCGAAGTGCCATACGGCGTCGGTCAGATTGCCGCAGGCCATGCTGCCTTCGTCCCGGACCAAGGGACTCGGCCTTCGGATTGTATTTTTCTCGAGGCCACTGGTGGGTTCACTTCCGTTACGGCCCGGTGACTCGCTCACCATCCCGAAGATGGCTTTGTCAGGTGGCTTCCTCCGATTCGTTTCCTCCACGGAGGCACCTCAAGCTACGGGGGTCCTGACTATTCCCTCGGTGGGACTGTCTCCCACTGAGCAGGCCAGCCTTAACTGGACGCACTGATCCGCAAAAACTTCAGACGTTGCCCATAGCTCGAGCCGAATTCTAAGCCATGATCAGTACCTAATCAATTGATTGTAAAAGAATCTTCCAACGTCGATCCCCAGCCCCTTCTCGCCCTCTACTCTGAACTCTTTGGGGATGAGTGTCTCATTCATGTTGACACAGAGGGTCCCCCGAACATATCTCTTGACAATCTCCTGCACGTGGTACATATTACCAATGGCAGGACCCAGCAGAACCCCGGTGCCCGCCACATCGCCGCGCGGATCCGGGTGGCAGCCCGATCGGATGTGACTGTGCCGACCAAGTCGATTGCTATACAGCAATTCGAGGCCGCCTGCCGGGCTCAGGGCCTGCGGGTCACCGTGCAGCGCCGGCGGATCTTCGAAGCCATCCGCGACCGCACCGACCACCCCACCCCCGACCAGGTGTATGCGGCCGTCAAGGACACCCTGCCCGGCGTCTCGCGCACGACCGTCTACCGGGTCCTCGACACCCTGGGGCGGCTCGGGGTGCTCGCCAAGGCGTGCAGCCCGACCGCGACCACCCGGGTCGATCCCCGCACGCACCGGCATCACCATCTCGTCTGCCAGCGCTGCAATCTGCTGGTCGACGTGGACGACGCGGCCGTCACGCATCAGATCCGCCCGCCCGACGTCCGCCGGCTGAGGTTCACCATCGCCGATTACTCCATCTACTTCACCGGCCTGTGCGCCGCGTGCCAGCAGCAGGACTCGGCTGGCCGCCTAGCCCCCCGGCGGGCTCGGAAGCGGCAGACGGCCAAAGCACGATCCCCGGCCGCCCGGGCCCGGGGCTAACCCCCCGGCGCACCGCCGCGCACACCCCCTCACCGAAAGGAGATTGCCCATGGACGAAAAGAAGCAGCTGACCACCGTTGCCGGCGCCCCCGTCCCCGACAACCAGAACGTCATGACCGCCGGGCCGCGCGGCCCACTCCTTGTGCAGGATTGGCAACTGTCTTTTCGTTGACAGCCTTGTCCCGTCCGCCGGATCCTCCGTTCCAACCTGGGGAGGCGAGACACCGCCATCCCGGTCCAGCCGGAATCGGGCCTACTGGCCCGGCGCGGGAGGGCTCCCGGCCTGGCGAAGGGGATCGTCGCGCGACCCCGAAAAGCAAATTCCTCTTACCAACTGGACCGAGTCGTTGAGTGCAAACGACCAAAGGAGAGAACACATGTCAACCGAAACCAAGTGCCCGTTCCCTCCCACCGCTGGCGGCGGCACGTCGAACCGTGACTGGTGGCCGAACCAGTTGCGGCTGGACATCCTGCACCAGCATTCCTCCAGGTCCAATCCGATGGGCGAGGACTTCAATTACGCGGAAGAGTTCAAGAGCCTCGATCTGGCGGCTGTGAAGAAAGATCTCGCAGCGCTGATGACCGACTCGCAGGACTGGTGGCCGGCGGACTTCGGTCACTACGGACCCTTGTTCATTCGCATGGCGTGGCACAGCGCCGGCACGTACCGCACCGGTGACGGCCGCGGCGGCGGCGGCAGGGGCCAGCAGCGCTTCGCGCCGCTCAACAGCTGGCCGGACAACGTCAGCCTGGACAAGGCGCGTCGCCTGCTCTGGCCGATCAAGCAGAAGTACGGCCGGAAGATTTCATGGGCCGACCTGATGATCCTCACAGGCAACGTCGCCCTGGAAACGATGGGATTCAAGACCTTCGGCTTCGGTGGCGGTCGCGAGGACGTCTGGGAGCCGGATCAGGACGTCTACTGGGGCGCCGAGAAGACCTGGCTGGGTGGCGACAAGCGCTATTCCGGAGAGCGGGACCTCGAGAATCCGCTCGCTGCCGTCCAGATGGGCCTGATCTACGTGAACCCGGAAGGCCCGAACGGCAACCCGGATCCGATCGCCGCAGCCAGGGATATCCGCGAGACCTTCGCCCGCATGGCGATGAACGACGAAGAAACGGTGGCGCTGATCGCGGGTGGTCACACCTTCGGCAAGACCCACGGCGCCGGCGATGCGAAACATGTGGGGCCTGCTCCGGAAGCGGCCGGCATCGAGGAGCAGGGCCTCGGCTGGAAGAGCAGCTTCGGCACGGGCAAGGGCGCTGACACGATCACCAGCGGCCTGGAAGTCACCTGGACCTCCTCGCCCACGAAGTGGAGCAACAACTTCTTCTGGAACCTGTTCGGCTACGAATGGGAACTGACGAAGAGCCCGGCCGGTGCGCACCAGTGGACACCGAAGGGTGGCGCGGGCGCCGGTACGGTGCCGGATGCCCACGACCGCTCGAAGCGCATCGCGCCTTCCATGCTGACCACCGACCTCGCCCTGCGGTTCGACCCGGCCTACGAGAAGATCTCGCGGCGCTTCATGGAGAATCCGGACGAGTTCGCGGACGCGTTCGCCCGGGCCTGGTTCAAGCTCACGCACCGCGACATGGGCCCGCGCGCGCGCTATCTCGGCCCGGAGGTTCCTGCCGAAGAGCTCATCTGGCAGGACCCCATCCCCGCGGTCAATCACAAGCTGGTCGATGAACAGGACATCGCCTCGCTCAAGGGCAAGATCCTGGCTTCGGGGCTGACGGTGTCGGAACTGGTTTCGACCGCCTGGGCGTCGGCGTCCACCTTCCGCGGCTCCGACAAGCGCGGCGGTGCGAACGGCGCCCGCATTCGTCTGGCACCGCAGAAGGATTGGGAAGTCAACCAGCCTGCCCAGCTGGCGAAGGTGCTCAAGACCCTGGAGGGCATCCAGAGCGCGTTCAACAGCGCGCAGTCCGGCGGCAAGAAGGTCTCGCTGGCTGACCTGATCGTTCTGGCCGGTTGCGCGGGCGTCGAGCAGGCTGCGAAGAACGCCGGCCATGCGGTGACGGTTCCCTTCACGCCGGGACGCATGGACGCCTCGCAGGAGCAAACCGATGCGGCCTCCTTCGCCGTGCTCGAGCCGATCGCGGACGGCTTCCGCAACTACCAAAAGACCCGCTATGCCGTATCGGCCGAGGAGTTGCTGGTTGACAAGGCGCAATTGCTGACCCTGACCGCGCCCGAAATGACGGTGCTCGTGGGCGGCATGCGCGTCCTGAAGACCAACTTCGGAGGGTCCCAGCACGGCGTCTTCACCAAGCGGCCGGAGGCGCTGACCAACGACTTCTTCGTGAACCTGCTCGAGATGGGCACGACGTGGAAGGCGGTTTCGAAAGACGCGGACGTGTTGGAAGGGCGCGATCGCAAGACGGGCGCGCTCAAGTGGACCGGCACGCGTGTCGATCTCGTCTTCGGGTCAAACTCCCAACTCCGCGCCCTGGCTGAAGTCTACGGAAGCTCGGACGCGCAGAAGAAGTTTGTCGATGACTTCGTGGCGGCCTGGAACAAGGTGATGAACCTGGATCGCTTCGACCTTGCGTGATCTCAGAGGATAGGCCTTAAAGGTCTTATGCTGATCTGCCTCGACCTGGCATCCAGTTATCCCGGACCAGGTCGAGGTTGAGTGAACCTGCCGCTTCAGATCATGCCGGAGAAAGATGCGGCCCGCTGCCCCTATAACCCCTTTGATCTCACGAAGGTCTGGTTCAAGAAAGACTATCCCTTGATGGAGGTTGGCGTGCTAGAGTTCCGCAACCCCGAGAATTATTTTGCGGATGTCGAGCAGGCGGCCTTCAACCCGGCCAACATCGTGCCCGGCATCGGCTTCTCGCCCGACAAGATGCTGCAGGGGCGGCTGTTCTCCTACGGCGACGCCCAGCGGTATCGGCTCGGCGTGAACCACCATCTGATTCCGGTCAATGCCGCGCGCTGTCCCGTCCACAGCTATCATCGCGACGGGGCCATGCGGGTGGACGGCAATCATAGCAGCACGCTGGGCTACGAGCCCAACAGCTACGGCGAATGGCAACAGCAGCCGAAATTCGCCGAGCCGCCGCTCCGCCTGGCAGGCGCCGCCGATCACTGGAATCACCGCACGGACGAGGACTACTACTCCCAGCCCGGCAAGCTGTTCCGCCTGATGAGCTCCAAGCAGCAGGAGACCTTGTGCGCCAACACCGCCCGCGCCATGGGCGACGCCCCGCGGGAGATCAAGCTCCGGCACATCGGCAATTGCCGCAAAGCCGATCCGGCGTATGGGAAGGGAATCGCCGACGCGCTGGGCATTCCACTCAGCGAGGTCCCGAAGGAGAAATAGCTAGCCTCTGAAGGAGCAATAACGCCCGGCGGGAGATAACGTCCCATCCGCCGGGCCGGTGGATGCGAGCGCGCCGGATACGGGAGGTATCCGGCGCGCTGTCGCCGAGGCGACCAGACGGGTCTCCAAGGCATGCCGAATGCCAGCCAGACCAGGGAAGAGATGAGTAGCAGGGCCGCGACCTCTCCCGCGATCCCTTCCCGATCTTGAATGGAGGGAAAATTGGGGATACGAAACTCGAGCGACAAAACACACACTTTTGGGTGCGACCCCCGTACGCGCCCTCAAGGAGGGAGGAACCCGATGCTCAGCAAACCGATGTTGGACGCGATGAATGATCAGATCAACGCCGAACTCTACTCTGCGTATCTCTACCTCGCGATGTCTGCTCATTGTGCGGTGATGAATCTCCCGGGTTTCGCGGGCTGGCTGCGCATCCAGGGGCAGGAAGAGGTGGGCCACGCGATGCGGTTTTTCGAGCATATCGTGGATCGGGGCGGCCATCCCATCCTTCTCGCTATCAGTGGGCCCCCGACCAAGTTCAAGGGGCCGCTCGACATCTTTGAGCAGACTCTGGCCCACGAGCAGAAGGTCACCCAGCGTATCCACAAACTCTGTAGCATCGCGGCCGAAGAGAACGACTATGCCAGCCAGGAGATGCTCCAATGGTTTGTGAAGGAGCAGGTGGAGGAGGAGCGGAGCGCGAGCGAGGTGCTCGAAACCCTGAAGATGGTCGGCGAACAAGGAGCTGCCCTCATCATGCTGGACCGGCAACTCGGGGCGCGTAAGGCCGGGGACTAATCAGGACGGCCCCCTGACGATTCCTTCTCCCCCACTGCATGATAAGCCGAAGATGGGCACGGATTTGCGCGGCCGGAGAACCGCCAGTCATTCAACGCCGTGGCCGAAGCGTTTCTCGCACACCACCTGGGGGGGCGGGTCGAGCCTATCGGGCGTGACTTCGAAGGTTCATCGATCACCGTCCCGACCGGGGCCGACGAGGTGCCGGGCCTCCGCCCCGCCCTCGCGGCACGATGAGACGGCGCGCGGCCCGGTGAGCGGTCATTGCATCGGGGGAAGCGCCTTGCTATCCTCCCGAAGGCTGGGTGCCAACGCTTGGCTGCTTTTCCTCGCGGAGAGAGTCAAATGACTTACGGAGTGATTGTTGCAATCCTGGTCCTAGCGCTCCCCTGCGCCGCTGCGGAGGGACCGTTCCGCACGGGGGTGCTCGAGCCGCCCTCGCCCGCCCCGGACTTTGCCCTGCGCACCGACGAGGGCAAGCCGTTCCGGCTCCGCGACTGGCGGGGCAGCGTGATCCTCCTCTACTTCGGATACACCTCGTGCCCGGATGTGTGCCCCACGACGCTCGCGGAGTTTGCCCAGGTCAAGCAACAGCTCGGCGGGGCGGCCCAGCGGCTTCGGGTCGCGCTGGTGACCGTCGACCCCCAACGCGATACGCCCAAGCGGCTCCGCACCTACACCCGGGCCTTCGACTCTGCATTCCTCGGCTTGACCGGGAGCCGGAACACCCTCGCCTCCGTGTGGAAGGCCTATGGGATCTACGTCCAGAGCCATCGGATTCCCGGCTCCTCGGTCGGATACGTCGTGGACCATTCCGCCACGACCCTCGTGATCGATGCGGATGGAAACCTGCGACTGGCCATCTCGTTCGAGACCCCCGTGGAAGACATCCGCCACGATCTCCAACTGTTGCTGAGGAGGTGACCCATGCGCATCCCTGCCGTATGCTCTCTTTGCCTTGCAGCCTGCTTGCTGAGCGTGCGCCGCTTGCCCGGGGCGCCCAGATGAACCCGCCCGCCTCCATCCAGGTAGAGGATGCTTGGGCCCGACAGGCCCCGATGATGCCCCCCCATGGGCCACATGCACGCGGCCGGCGGCAATGGGGCCGTGTACATGATCCTGCGGAACACGGGGCAAGAGATTGATGCCCTTGTTGGGGGGCTTCCAGTGACGCCGCAGAGTCCATGGAGCTGCACGAGACCATCCGGCAGGGGGATGTGATGCGGATGCGGCCGGTGCCCAAGCTAGAGGTACCTTCGGGAGGCGTCTTGGAGATGAAGCCGGGCGGGCTTCACCTCATGTTGATCAATCTGAAACGCGACTTGCACCCGGGAGACCGGGTCCATGTCACGCTCACGTTCGAGCGCGGGGCGCCCGTGTCGCTGGAAGTTCCACTCCGATGACAAGATGAGATGTGACCCTGTGACGCTCCGGCGCATTACCATCATCTGTGCGACCCTGGTCCTGGTTGGGGCTTTCCTGGCGCTTGGCTGGGTGGCTTTGGCACCGATCACACCGCGTGAGCCCTCGGCGCGGGAACTGCTGTACGTCATCCCGAAGGGCGCTGGGGGGCAAAGCACGGTCCAAGCCACGACACTCGGCTTGCCGTCCGAGATTCACCTCCGGCTTGGGATTCAAGACATCCTGGTCCTCCGGAATGACGATGCTGTCAGGATGCAAATCGGTCCCGTGCGCCTGGCCCCCGGACAAACCTACCGCCTCGCCTTTCACCAGCCCGGGGCACTCCAACTGGCGTGCTCTTTCCACCAGGGGATCGGCTTCGTGATCTTTGTAGACCCTCTGCCGAGCCCTGGCTGGGAGCGGTTGCGGTGGCGCCTCGGATGGTTTGGCAGATGAGGATCCGAGGGGCCGGGCGGACAGTCGCGCAACAACCGAGCCGGCACCCGGATGCAGGTCAAGCCGAAGCTACATGACGTCCGCCGGGTGCAAGGCGGCTTTGTAGGCAACAGAATAGAGCACTACCTGGAGCAGGCGGTGAGATTGCAATTCACCCCTGCCGCATCTCACTCCCTGCGAAGGGGCACCCCGATTCCGGATCGACAGGCTGCCGGCAGGATGGGTTGCGCCTCGCCAACGATCCCCCACGGGGAGGCCAGCTCACGTCCGGCCATGGCGCCCCTGGACCAGCGGCGGGGCCGTCGCCTGAAGAGACCTCCGGGGATCCCGGTTGCCACGGTCCACCGGAACTTCACCGATCCCGAGTCCCGGATTATGCCAAATCCTGACAGGGCCGTTGTCCAGGCCCACACGGCCAAGGCCCTCAAGGAGAGCCCCAGACCATCGGCGCCTGCACCATGAGGAACGGTTCCTCGTACGCCGTATGCCGTGCCCCCGCCCAGGGCTCTGCGATTTCCGGCTACACAAAATCCGTGCGCAGAATCCGTGCGACTCTTGACATGTTGCCGGGGGTGAAGTACCCTTTCGCGCGTTCGACAGGTTCGCGCCCAGTCCTACGGGTGCGACAAAGAGGGAAGCCGGTGAGATTCCGGCGCAGGGCCGCTGCTGTATTCGGCTAGGGGTGCGGGCGTCGATGCCACTGCGGCGTTATGCCGTGGGAAGGCTGCCCGGGCCTCGCGACGAGCCGTAAGCCAGAAGACCTGCCTGTCGAGCCAACGCCATGGTGCCTCGGACCCAGGCGCATGCCGCGGCAGAGCTTCTCTGGTATGTCACGTCCCGCGCTGCTGGTCCGATTGCCATTCTGCCGAACCAGCAGAAGGGGGCGTGGCCATGTTCCCGTCGCTCGCGGGCAGCGAAGCCCGGCCAATTCCCGTCGCTCGCGGTCTCCGTTTGGCCCGTCCTGACCGCCGCTTCCCTCCTGACAGATCCCAGCTTCCGCCGGCTTTCCCTCCGCAGGAGTCCGCCTCCGCCTGCACGGTGCCGGTGCCGATGGGCGCGGGGTTCATCCGCCTTCAGGCTCCTGCCGACGCTCTGGACGCGAGGGCGGGACCAAATTCTCCGGGAGGCTGCGACCATCCCGCCCTCCCGCTTCGTCTGGGCGAAAAATGCGATCCACCCGATGGGGTGGCCGATCAGGACCGCGCCGGGGCCGTAGCCCTGACGACGGAGGCTTGCCGGATGCGGCCTCCCGGGCCATTGGATGTGTCGTCTCCCGCTCTTCACGCTTCGTATGCCGAGTGCATAGGAGATCCCTCATGGTGATGGCTACGAACCTGGGTTTCCCGCGCATCGGGCGGCAGCGCCGCCTCAAGCGGGCGCTCGAGCAATACTGGGCGGGAATCATCTCCGCCCATGAACTGCTGATGACAGCTCGGGAGCTTCGCCAGGAGCACTGGCGGCTCCAACGGGATGCCGGCGTGATGCACGTCCCCTGCAACGACTTCTCCCTGTATGACCACGTCCTCGACACCGCCGTGATGGTCGGGGCCGTGCCCGCGCGGTTTACCGCCCCGGGCACCGAGCTCGACCGCTACTTCGCCATGGCGCGGGGAGGCCACAGCCAGGATGGGCAGCCGGGGCCCGTCGCCCTAGAGATGACCAAGTGGTTCGACACCAACTACCACTACCTGGTCCCCGAGTTCGCCCGGGGTCAGACCTTTTCCCTGGCGTCGCGGAAGCCGGTGGAGGAGTTCGCGGAGGCGCAGGTGGCCGGCCTCCCCGTCCGGCCGGTCTTGCTCGGACCCGTATCGTTTCTCCTGCTGGGCAAAGCCAAGGAGCCGGGGTTCGAGCCGCTCGACTTGTGGCCGGGCCTGGTGCCGGTATACGAAGAAGTACTCCGCCGCCTCGCCGCCGCCGGCGCCGAGTGGGTGCAGATCGATGAGCCGTGCTTGGTGGGCGATCCGGACGCACGGGCGCTCCGCGTCCTGGAGCAGACGTACGCTCAATTGGCCGCCGCAGCGCCCCGGGTGAGACTGCTGCTGGCGACGTACTTCGGATCCCTGGGCGCCGCCTTGCCAACCGTCTTGCGGCTTCCGGTCAAAGCGGTGCATCTCGACCTCGTACGGGGAGAGGAACAGCTCGACCGGGCTTTGGCTCTGGCCCCGGCGGGGCTGGCTCTCTCGCTCGGATTGGTGGACGGTCGGAATATCTGGAGAACAGAGCTTGCCGCGGCTCTCGAGCAGGCCGAGAAAGCCGCCGCGTGTCTCGGCGCGGAACGGCTCATGATCGGCCCTTCATGTTCCCTTCTGCACGTCCCGCTCGACGTGGACGAGGAGACGGATCTCGACCCCGAGGTCCGCACTTGGCTCGCCTTTGCCAGGCAAAAGCTCGATGAAGTCGTCATTATCGCCCGGGGAATCGCCGAGGGGCGGAGTGCCATTGCGGACGCCATCGCCGCGAATGGGGCCGCGTTTGCCAGCCGCCGCGGCTCGCCCCGCACGCGCGACCCGGAAGTGCAGCAGCGGCTGAGGCAGATCACACCAGCGATGCTGGAGCGCTCCAGCCCCCACACCGTCCGCCGGGCAGCGCAGCAGGCACGGATCCCGCTCCCCTTGCTTCCCACCACCACCATCGGCTCCCTCCCGCAGACCGAGGACGTGCGAAAGGCTCGTGCGGCGTACCGCGCAGGGAAGATGTCCGCCGGCGACTACGAGGCCTTTCTGCGCTCGAAGACCGAGCAGGCGATCCGCTGGCAGGAGGCCACCGGCCTCGACGTGCTGGTGCATGGAGAGTTCGAGCGCAACGACATGGTGGAGTATTTCGGCGAGCAGCTGGTGGGCTTCGCCTTCACCAGCAATGGCTGGGTGCAGAGCTACGGCTCCCGGTGCGTCAAGCCTCCCATCCTCTTCGGGGATGTGCGCCGGCGCGGCCCCATGACGGTCGGCTGGGCGATGTACGCCCAATCACTCACCGACAGACCCGTCAAAGGAATGCTCACCGGGCCGATCACCATCCTGCAGTGGTCATTCGTCCGGGACGACCAGCCGCGGCGCGACACCTGTTGGCAGATCGCCCTGGCCCTCCGGGACGAGATCGCCGACCTGGAGGCCGCCGGCATCGCCGTCATCCAGGTGGACGAGCCCGCGCTCCGCGAGGGCCTGCCGTTGCGCCCCTCCGAACAGGCTGACTATCTGCGCTGGGCAGTCGATGCTTTCCGTCTGACCACCGCCGGCGTCCGCGACGCGACGCAGATTCATACGCACATGTGCTACGGCGAGTTCAACGACATTGTGCCGTCCATCGCCGCCCTGGACGCCGACGTGATCTCCATCGAAGCCTCGCGCTCGCAGATGGAGCTGCTCGCGGCGTTCGCCGAGTTTCGCTACCCGAACGAGATCGGGCCGGGGGTCTATGACATCCACTCGCCGCGGGTTCCGACCCGGCGGGAGATCGAACACCTGCTCGACAAGGCTCTGGCGGTCCTGTCCCCGGACCAACTGTGGGTGAACCCCGACTGCGGACTCAAGACCCGGCGGTGGGACGAGGTAAAACCTGCCCTGGTGGCGCTGGTCGACGCGGCGCGGAGCGTCCGGCAGCGCCTGACCGTGGAGTCGGAAGGGGGCCCGGTATGCTGAGGCCCGCCTGGCCGACCATGCCGCCGGGCTCCGTGACCGGAGTCGGGAGCCTTCCCTTCTCCGACGGGGACGAGGCCGTCGCGTTTGTGGCGGAGCATAGCCCCACGCTCCCGTTCTGGCCCCAGCTCCCCCGGCGCTGCGCCAGCGAGGGGATCATCGCGCAGAGTCTGGGACCGCTCATCCGATTCCTGCAGCCGGCCGCCCGGCCGTATTGCTGGAAGGTGCGCCCCGGAGCGGAGTCCGCGTTCGCCGCCGCCCTCGAGGATGATGAGGCCTGTCTGATTCCCGAAACCGCCGCGGGGTTCTTCGCCTTGGAGCGGGCGGTGCGGGCGGACCGATTCCCCCACGCGGTCGCCCTCAAGGCCCAGACCGAGGGGCCCGTGACCGCGGCCCACTGCCTGTACCGCGACGGCACGCCACTCATCCGCCTGCCGGGTTGGCTGGATCGGCTTGCCGACTACCTGGCCCGCCAGGTGGCCTGGCAGGTCCGACGGCTGCGGGCTGCCGCCGGACGCCCGGTGATCGTGGCACTGGACGAGCCGGCCCTCGCTCTGACTGTGGAGGCACCGGTCGCCGTCCCGGAGATGCAAGCGGCGATCAGTCGTGTTCTCGAGGGCGCGAGACAGGAATGGGCGGTGGCCGGCCTGCACTGTTGTACGCCGCTGCCGATACGTCTGCTTGCCGAACTGGACCTCGACTTGCTGTCGTTTGATGCCCATCTGCCCGTTTCCAGCGCCGGGTTTATCGGTGTGGCCCGTGGCATCATGCAGCGCGGCGGCTGCCTGGCCTTTGGCCTGGTCCCCACTGGACCATCGGCCCTGTGGATGCCTGCCGCGCTCCTGACCGCCCGATGGCTGGTTCTGGCTTCCATGCTGGGTGACTGCGCGACGCTGGCAGGACGATCCCTGGTGACCGCCACGTGCGGGCTGGGGCTCTCAACGCCTGCCGAGGCGGCGGCGTCATTTGACGTGGCGCGGGAAATCGGCGCCAGCGTTAGAGGCTACGGCAGCCAAGGGCGCCGCCCTGCCGTCCCCATCCGGCGGGCATGACCGTGGAGCACGTCTGTTGCGCCGTACCCAGTCGTCCCCTCCCACACCACTGTCTAGCGCCACCCGGACGCACGCACCCGCAAACGCCGGGATGGGACGCTAAGAGACATGGCGGTGTGGCTGATCGCCCGCTCATTCCATGAGTTGGCGGTGCACCACCCGCATTTGTCGCCGCATCGGCCGCTCTATCGCAAACCGTCTCTACTTCGCTGGCAGCCAAGAACGACGCTGGAACGCGAGGAACGGGGTGGCCACGCCGCCCTGCATGCGATCCGTCTGAGAGACACCCATGCGTCTGCTGCTCATCAACCCGCGGTTTCCCGAGAGCTTCTGGAGCTTCCGCTGGGCGCTCAGCGAAATCCTGGCGGGCAAGCGGAGCATCAATCCGCCGCTGGGCCTCGCCACCGTTGCCGCCCTGTGTCCGCCGGGCTGGCAGGTCACCATTATCGATGAGAACGTCGAGACGATCCCCCTGGATCCGCAGGCCGACCTCGTCGGCATCTGTGGAATGGGGGTGCAGTTCCCGCGGCAGGCGGAGCTGCTGCAATACTACCGGAACCGCGGCCACTTCGTGGTGGCCGGGGGCAGCTACGCCTCGCTCTGCCCCGAAAAGTACCGCGCACTGGCCGATGCGGTCGTAGCCGGCGAGTCGGAGTACCTCTGGCCACAGTTCTGTCGCGACTACGAAGCGGGCACCGCCAGGCCCCTCTACCGGGAGACGGGAGCGGTCCGACTGGTCGACTCGCCGGTCCCACGCTTCGACCTGCTCCAGCTCCCCCTCTACACCACCGCCAGCCTCCAGTTCTCGCGTGGCTGCCCCTACCGGTGCGAGTTCTGCGACATCATTGTGATGTTCGGCCGGCGCCCGCGGATGAAAAGCACCGAGCAGGTGGGCCGCGAGCTGGATGCGCTGCGCGCGCAGGGCGTGCGGCGGGTCTTCTTCGTGGACGACAACCTGATTGGGAATCGCCCGCAGGCCAAAGCCCTGCTCCGCTTCCTGAGGACCTACCAGCACCACCACTGCTACCGGTTCAGCTTCGGCACCGAGGTCTCCCTCAACCTTGCGCAGGACAGTGAGCTGCTGCGCCTGTTCCGCGAGGCCAACTTCTCGTGGGTCTTCATCGGCATCGAGACGCCCGATCCCGCGAGCCTTGCGGAAACCCACAAGACCCAGAACGTGGGCACCGACATCCTCGGCGCCGTCCGCCGCATCTACGCGCACGGCATCGATGTCCTGGCCGGCTTCATCATCGGCTTCGACAACGACACGCTGGAGACCTTCGATCGGCAATACCGCTTCATCACCGAGTCGGGCATCCAATCCGCCATGATCGGCTTGCTCCAGGCCCCACCCCGCACCCCCTTGTACGCGCGGCTCCAGAAGGAGGGCCGGCTACTTGCGCAGGATGGAGGAGACTGCGACAACACGCGGCTCGGCACGAACATCGTGCCGAAACAGATGCCATACGACGAGATGGTCGCGCGCTACCAGCAGCTGTACCGTCGCTTGCTTACCGATCACGGGATCGGGACCCGCATCCGGAACAAACTGCGCTACCTGGGCGACCCGCCCCGCACGGGCGGCGTTTCGCTCCGTGAGGGCCTGCAGATCCTCGCGCGGTTGCTCCTCAGGGGCGTCCTACCCGGCGGGCCGCGCCGCTGGGTGGCCTTCCTCCGGACGGTGCCGTTCACCGCTCCCCGCCTGTTCCCCGTGGTGGTGGGCGATTGGATCACCGGGCTGTCCATGGCGGATTTTGTCCGACGGGAGTTCATCTCCAGTGGTGAGGACTCTGCCGTAACCGATCGATGCCTGGCCTCCCTCCACGCGGCCGTCGGCCAGTATCTCGCCGCCGGCCAGGTGGCCTGCCACCTTCGTCGTGGCGCGCCCCAAGAGCTGCTCCTATCCTTGAGCAGCGCCCTGGACAGGGCGTTCTTCGCCCGCGCGGCCCGCCCGCTGGAGCGATTGTTGCGCCACACGCGTGCCAGACTCACGCTGGACTTGGCCGCGTGCCAGGAACAGCAAGGGTGGCACGTTGAGCAACTTCTTTACCGGCTCGCCCGCTACGGCGACCGGGTTTCGGTTGTGCTGGAGGGGCACTTGCAGTCCGTGGTACGCGTGGATGCCTCTGTCTTCCACCTCGTCCTCGGTCCCCGCCGGGGCTGACCGCGGCGCGACAGCGCCGAGCGCCCGCACGGAACGGCGCGGGGACTCCTCGCCGGCACATCCGCAGGCCATACGCGCAGACAGCAGTAGATCGGACTCCTAACGCTACACAAAATCTGGTATTGACAAACAATCCTGACCACTATATATAGGTGTCACCATCGGTTCGGCGCCATCCGGCGCCACGCAAGAGGGAACCCGGTGAGAATCCGGGGCTGCCCCGCAGCGGTGAGTGGGAACGACCGCCGTCACACAGCACTGACCCCTCAGGGGTTGGGAAGCGACGGCCAGTAGATCCCCGGCACTTGTCCGGCTCGCCCACAAGCCCGAAGACCTGCCGATGGGCCGCACAGTTGCGGCTGTCTCGCCGCCTTCGCGAGGAAGGCGCGGCAGGCTCTCACGCCCAGGCGCCGGAAGCTCACTCGACTTCCGACACCGGTGGCGCGTACCTTCCGTTCGCCTCCCCGCCCAAGCCAGGAGGAACGGAAGATGCCGTCCAGCGCCCTACAGGAAAGCCTCTCCCCTGTTTCCTTCACCCAGATCCGCAAGCGCGACGGCCGTCTGGTGCCCTTTGACGCCGCCAAGATCATCTCGGCTCTCACCAGGGCCGGCCGGGCCACCGGCGAGTTCGACGAGGCCGTCGCCCGGCAGCTCACGCTCCGTGTCCTTACCCTGGCTCAGGTGGCCGCTGCGAGCGGCATCCCCGAGGTGGAGCAGATCCAGGACCTCGCGGAGGAGGTCCTGCTCGCCTCCCCGTTCAAGCAGACCGCCAAGGCCTACATCATCTACCGGGAGCAGCACGCCCGGATCCGCGAGTTGGTCCAGCGGGCCGACCTCGACCTCATCGACCGCTACCTCGAGCGGCTCGACTGGCAGGTGCAGGAAAACAGCAACATGGCCTACTCCCTCCAGGGCCTGAACAACTACGTGGCCAGCGAGGTGACCAAGGTCTACTGGCTGAACAAGCTCTACCCCCCCGAGGCGCGCGAGGCGCACCTGACCGGGGCGCTCCACATCCACGACCTGGGTCTGCTCTCCGTCTACTGCGTGGGCTGGGACCTGCAGGACCTCCTGCTCAGCGGCTTTCGCGGAGTGCCGGGCAAGGCCGAGAGCCGCCCGGCCAAGCACTTCCGCTCGGCGCTGGGCCAGGTCGTGAATTTCTTCTACACCCTGCAAGGGGAGGCCGCCGGGGCCCAGGCCTTCTCGAACTTCGACACACTGCTCGCGCCGTTCATCCGCTCTGACGGCCTGAATTTCACCGAGGTGAAGCAGGCCCTCCAGGAGTTCATCTTCAACGTCAACGTGGCCACCCGGGTCGGCTTCCAGACACCCTTCACCAACGTCACGCTGGACCTCGAGCCGCCCCCCACACTGGCGGAACAGCCCGTCATCGTCGGGGGCGAGGCCCGGCCCGAGACCTACGGCGACTTCCGCCGCGAAATGCGAATGTTCAATCGCGCCTTCCTTGAGGTCCTGGCGGAAGGGGACGCCAAGGGCCGCGTTTTCACCTTCCCGATCCCCACGGTCAACATCGGGAAAGACTTCGCCTGGGAGGATCCGGACCTCAAACCGCTCTGGGAGGTCACCGCACGCTACGGCATCCCGTACTTCGCCAACTTCATGAACTCGGACCTCTCCCCGGAGGACGCGCGCTCGATGTGCTGCCGCCTCCGGCTGGACGTCTCCGAGCTGCGGCGGCGCGGCGGCGGCCTCTTCGGCGCCAACCCGCTCACCGGCTCCATCGGGGTGGTGACGATCAACATGCCCCGGCTGGGCTACGAGGCCGCCGATGAGGCCGATTTCCTCGGACGCCTGGACCAGCTCATGGACATCGCCCGCACCTCGCTGGAGACCAAACGCAAGGTGCTGGAGCGCTTCATCGAACAGGGCCTGTACCCGTACACCCGCTACTACTTGCGCGACGTAAGGCAGCGGCACGGCGCCTGCTGGTACAACCACTTCTCCACCATCGGGCTCCTCGGGCTGAACGAGGCGTGCCTGAATCTCTTCGGGCAGGACATCGGGACGGCGCAGGGCCAGGCGTTTGCGGCGCGGACGTTGGACCACATGCGCGCGCGGCTCCAGTCCTTCCAGGCGGAGACAGGGCACCCCTACAATCTGGAGGCCACGCCCGCCGAGGGAACAAGCTACCGCCTGGCTCGGCAGGACGTGAAGCGGTACCCGACCATTCGCGTGGCCAACGAGGCCGAGGTGACCCGGGGCGCCCCGCCCTTCTACACGAACTCCTCGCAACTTCCGGTTAACTACACCGACGAGGTCTTTGAGATGCTCGACTTGCAGGACGACTTGCAGACCCGGTACACCGGCGGGACCGTCCAGCACGTCTTCCTGGGCGAGGCCGCTCCCGATCCGGGGGCGGTGAGGGAGTTCGTGCGGACGGTCTGCGAGAGGTACCGGCTGCCCTACTTCACACTGACGCCCACGTTCTCTGTCTGCCCCGGGCACGGGTACCTCACCGGCGAGCACGAACGCTGCCCGCACTGCGGCGTGGAAGCCGAGGTCTACTCGCGGGTGGTCGGGTATCTCCGCCCGGTCAAGCAGTGGAACGAGGGCAAGCAGGCCGAGTTCCGCCTGCGGACCCGCTTCACCCTGGCGGGGGCGGCATGAAGATCGGTGGCTACGCGCCCTTCACGCTGAGTGACTACCCCGGGCGTCCGGCGGCGATCGTCTTCGCGCAGGGGTGCAACTTCCGCTGCCCGTTCTGCCACAACGGCGATCTGCTCCCCGATGGGCCGGGTCGGCTCCCCGAGGCCGAGGTCCTGGCGCGCCTCACGCGCCGACGAGGAGTCCTCACCGGGATTGTCGTAAGTGGCGGCGAGCCGACGCTCCAGCCCGACCTCGCCGACTTCTGCGCGGCGCTGAAGGCGCGGGAATTCGCCGTGAAGCTCGACACGAATGGCAGCCGGCCGGATGTCCTGCGCGCGCTCCTCGCGACCGGGGTGGTGGACTACGTGGCCATGGACGTGAAGGCGCCCCCGGCACGGTATACGCAGCTCGCGGGCGTGCCGGTCGCCTGGACACTCGTCGCGGAGAGCATCCGGCTCGTGGCGCAGAGCGGCGTCCCTCACGAGTTCCGGACGACGGTCGTTCCGGCCCTTCTAGCCGATCGGGACCTCGCGGCCATTCGGGCGCTGCTTCCCCTATCGTCGCGGCACGTGCAGCAGGCCTTCCGGCCCGAGTCGGCTCGCGATCCTGCCCTGCGGACGCATGGAAGCTCAGAAGAGGATTCTGCGCTGACGTAGAAAGCCGGCTGAGAGGCAGTTCACGGCCCTGTCGATTGCATCAGGTACGATCGGACATACTCCCGAACGCCCTCCTCCAGCGGCGTGAAGGAATCCTCGTATCCCGCGGCGCGCAGCTTCCCAGTGTCCGCCACGGTGCAGTACTGATACACGGCGCGCAGGGCCTCAGGCATGTCGATGAAGCGGATTCGCGGCTCCCGGTCCACCGCCGCAAAGACCGACCGCGCGAGGTCCAGCCAGGTCCGGCCCCGACCGGTGCCGCAGTTGAAGAGACCGGATATGTCGGGCCGATCCAGGAAGGACAGGATCACTTTCACTGCGTCCCTGACGTACACAAAATCCCGTACCTGCTCCCCGTCGCAATACTCCGATCGGTACGACTTGAACAAACGCACCTCACCGTCGCGGAGGGTCTGACCGAACGCCTTGTGAACGACGGACCGCATGTCCCCCTTGTGGTCCTCCCTCGGCCCGTACACGTTGAAGAACTTCAGCCCCACGATCCCCTCGAACAGTCCCTTCCGCAGGGCCCACAGGTCGAAGAGCTGTTTGGAGAAGCCGTAGGCATTCAGCGGCCGCAGGCTCGGCGTGGTGGCGTCCCCGTCGGAATACCCGACTGGCCCGTCGCCATACGTGGCGGCGCTGGAGGCATAGATGAATCGCGCCCCATGACGCAGACACCACTCGCAGAGCTCCACACTGAAGCGGTAGTTGTTATCCAGCAGGTATCCCACATCGAGTTCCGTCGTCGCGCTGCATGCCCCCATGTGCAACACGGCGCCCACTTTCGCCAGCCGGTCTTCGCGCAGGGCGCGGCGGAACTCGTCCTTCTGCACGCAGTCCGCGAACTGCAGGCCGCGGAGATTCCGCCATTTCTCGTCCCGCCCCAGGTGATCGACGACGAGGAGGCCTGTCCGACCGCGCCGGTTCAGAGCCTCCACCAGGTTGCTGCCGATGAAGCCCGCGCCGCCTGTGACGATGATCATATCCTTCATGCTTCTTTCGCCTCGCGTTTTGGAGAGACAATGACCGCGAGCATCAAGAGTCCCGCAGCCGTGAGGACAATAGCCGCGCCGGTCGGGATGCCCAGCCGAAAGGAGAGCCACAAGCCGGTCACGGATGCGACCCCTCCGGTCAGCGCGGCCAGGACGAACATTGTGCGGAGGCTGTAGGTCAGGTGGAGGGCGGCCACGGCTGGAAGGAGGATGAGGGAATAGATCAACAACCCCCCGATTGCCTTCAAGGCGATCGCCACCACGAGCCCCAGCAGCATGAGCGCCGCGTAGTAGATGGCCCGGGCGGGAATCCCGGCCGCCATAGCTGCCCGGCGTTGGCCGAGGGTCGCCTGGATCTCCTTGAAGAACAGGGCCAGGAAGGCCAGCACAAGCAGCCCTGCACTCCCCATGAGCGCGAGATCGAGCGGGGTCACGGTGAGCAGGCTTCCCCAGATGAGGCCGAGGCCGTCCGTCTTCGCCCCGGGCAAGAGCCCCAGCGCCAGCATGGCCAGGCTGAGCATGACCGAGAAGATCACGCCGACGGCCGTCTCCGGGCTGAAGTTGGGCCGGTCCGCCAGCGGGCCGATGAGGGAGGCGGCCCCGAGGCTCCCGACGAGCCCCCCGGCCAGCGGGGGCATCCCGAGCCAGAGCGCGATCAGGGCCCCGGCGAAGGCGGCGTGCGAGATGCAGACGCCGACGAAGCTCACCCGCCAGAGGACGACGAACACGCCGATGGCGCCGCAGGTGGCACCGCCGATGATCCCCATCCAGAGCGCCCGCACCAGGAACCCGTAACTCAGAAACGATCCCACCAGTCGTACCTCCTTCCCCGCTCAGAACAGCGCAATGCTCCGCCCCTCGACCTTTACGACGCTGATCGGCACGTCGTAGAGGGTGCTCAGGAGCCTCGGGCTCATCGCTGCGCCGGTTGTCCCCTGCCAGATCAGTCGCCCCTGTTTGAGCATCGCAGCGTGCGTGGCGATCTGCGAGACAGCGTTGAGGTCGTGCGTCGCCATGATGACGGTGAGCGGGAACTGCCGCACCAGCGCCTTAATCAGGGTGAGGATCTCCCGCTGCGCCTGCCAGTCGAGCGAGGCGGTGGGCTCGTCTAGGAGGAGCAGCTCCGGCTCCTGGACCAGCGCGCGCGCCAAGGCGGTCCGTTGCCGCTCCCCGCCTGAGAGCTGGCCCAGGGGACGGCGGGCGAGGTCGGCCAGCCCCACCGTCTTCAGGGCCGCGTGTGCGAGCTCCTTTTCCCGATCTCCCGGCCGCCGGAAGAGCCCCAGCCGGCCGTACGTCCCGGCCAGCACCGCTTCGAACACGCTCAGCGGCATCTTGGGGTCGATCTCGACGCTCTGAAAGACGTGGGCGACCCGGAGTCGAACATCCCGAGCGGTCTTCGCCGTGACCGGTCGGCCCAGCACCTCGACCCGGCCGGAGTGATACCGGGTGAGGCCATTGAACAGCCCCAGCAGCGTGGACTTCCCCGCGCCATTGGGGCCGATCACGCTCCAGAAATCTCCCGGCGCCAGCTCCAGGCCCAATCCGTCAAGGATCAGCCGAGCCCCGAAGCGGACGCTGACGCCCTCCAGGCGGGCCACCGGGGAGCGCATCTCAGCGGACCGCCATGCCGGCGAGCCGCCGGACGTTCTCCTGCAGCAGCCCGAAGTAATCCTCGGTGCCCGGCCAGGCGCCCGGAAAGTTCGAGAGGACGATGTGCGGGACCTGCAACTCGTCCGCCAGCGGCCGGCCGGCCTCGGCACCGCTCTGCAGGTTGTCCACGACGCCCACGACGCCCCTTCCACGAGCCGCCTCCATGAGGCCCGCCAGATCCTGCGGAGTCAAGTCCTCCATCCGGCCGTACGCTCGAACGATGGTCAGCCCCGCCCAGCGGAGGAACTCCGCCTGCATGGCGGAGGCAAGGACCGGCCAGCCAGCCAGCGGCCCGAGTTTCTGCTCGGCCTGGGCACGCGCGACCGCGATCCGCCCCACCCGGGCGGCGCTCCGGCGTCTGATGTCCCCGCCCCACGCGGGGCGGACGGCGGCGAGGATCTGGCCGATCTGTCGCGTGGCCTCCTCCTGGATGGAGGGAATGGTCCAGGCGCCCGAGAGAGCCAGCCCCTCAACGCGAAGCTTCGGATTGGCGGCAAGCAGGGCCTTCACTTCGGCCATCCCCGTCTGGAACTGGTGGATAAGGGCCAGATCGGCCGAGGCGGCGAAGGCCAGATCCGTCGCCTTGAGATCCGTCTGGCCGGGGCAGGATGAGCCCGGGATGATCGTCACCACCGCCGCGCGTCCGCCCGTCAGGTCGTGCACGATGTCCCCCACCAGGGACGAGCCGGCCACGACCTTCAGGGTCTCCGCCCCCTCCGCCCCGATCGAGCAGGCCAGGACGAACGCGATGGCCAGGAGCCTTGAGAAGTGTTTCACCGCGCCGCCCCCTTCTCCGCCGTGAAGAGATACCACCCTGGCCGTTCCTCCCGGTGCATCCGGGAGAAGCCGGCGGCGGTGAACAGGGCCTGCATGCCGTTGGCGGACGGCATGTGGTCACCCGCCACGGCCGGATGCCGATCGTGGTGGGCGTTGATCTCGTCGCGGCTCCCCAGGTGCGCCACGTGCGCCCGGCCCCCGGGCCGGAGGATCCGGGAGAACTCGCGGGCGACTTGGGCTTTGTCGCGGAAATGGGGAAAGGCCGCGAAGCAGACGACCGTGTCCAGGTAGCCATCGATCAGCGGCAGGGATTCGGCCGGCGCCCACAGGAGCACGACGCGGCCTGCCTCCTTTCGGGCCGCCCATTTCAGCATCTCGGCCGAGAAGTCGAGCCCCACGACCTGCCCCGCGGGACCGACCGCTTCCCGCAGATAGGGGAGCAACACGCCGGTCCCACACCCGACGTCCAGGACGCGGGATCCCGGCACGAGCCGAAGCCCCTGCACCAGCTCCCGCACCCGAGTCAGCAGCTCCGGTGAATAGTTCCGCTCCTCCCAGCTCGCGGCATGCGCATCGAAAAACTCCCCCCGAACGTTTGCCCCCATGACGGCCTCCATAGGACTGCGTGGTGCGCGTGCCGCTCCCCCGGCGCGATTGCAGCGAGACGCACGGAGGAGCGGACCGCGCCACAGGATGTGCTATCGCTCAGTGGAACTTCGCGCTCAGCCCCGCGAGCACCGTGAGTCCCGGCATGGGGTACCCCTTCGCGTATTCGTACTGCTGGTTCAAGAGGTTGTTCACCCCGACGAAGACCTCCGCATCGCGGAGGCGCCAGGGCTCATAGGGAAAGTGGTAGCTGAGCCGGGCATTGACCAGCGTGCTGTCGTTGAGCCGGGCGCTGTCGGGCAGCGGGCTGAAGCCGAATGTCCCGACCCGCGAGTTGATCCCCTCATAGACGTCGTGGAGATACTCGACGTCCGCGTAGAGGCGAAAATGCTCCAGAAAGGTCCAGGTGAAGCCGGCCTGGAGCTGGAATCCCGGCGTGTACGGGAGGCGGTCCTGGGAGACCCCGTTGTTCCCGGTGGCCTTGGCGTCCATCAAAGTGGCGCCGGCGAAGAGCTCGAGGCTCGGCACCGGGGTGGCCTTGCCGGTAAACTCGAGGCCGCGGACCTCGTAGCGGCCGATCGAGTCGTTCCAGACGGTTGGGATCGGGCCGTACATGTAGACCTCCAGCCGGTCCTTGCCCCGGTCGTAGAAGGCGGTGGCGCCGAGCGAGGCGATCTGGGGCCAGCTATGGGTGAGCCCCACCTCGTAATGGTCCACCAGCTCGGGCTTGAGCGATTTCCAATACTGGCTTGGATCCGCCACCGGTGCGCTCACGAGCACGAGGTTCATCACGGCGACCGGCGAGGGGTAGTTCACGCCCCGGGTGTAGTTGATATGCAGGTCGGTCTGCTGGTAGCCGGTGACGAGGCCGGCCTGGTACGACGGGGCGTCCTCGAACTGGTTGTGCACGAAGTATCGGAAGGCGGCCGAGGGGGTGAGATGGAACCCGTCCGCCGCCCCCACCAGCTGGCTCACGGCGAGGTAGGGCGAGACGAGCGTGGTGTCCGGGAATTTCCAGACCTCGGCGGCAAGGCCGCCGTTGATCCCCGGCACCGCCTGGCCCGTGTAGGTCTGCTGGGTGTTCTTGAGCGTGGTCATATCCACGTCGGTGCCGGCCAGAATCTCTCCGCCGGGCCACAGGTGGAGCGCCTCCTTCCCGCGAACACCATACAACTGGATCTCTTGCCGGGACCAGAGGCCTCCGGTGCCGCCGGCATACGGCTGCCCGTTGGCTTGCAGCTCCTGCAGGATGTCGAAGTACGTCTCATTCCAGTAGGCCTTGAGGAAGCCGCTGGCCTGTTCGGATTGGTTGTTCAAGGTCAGCGTCGTGAAGGTGGAGGTGGTGTCGTAGCGCTCGGCGCCGGGATAACTCACGCCGTTCGTCGCCGTGGGCGTGACATTCGGCATGGGCGCCACGGTCTGGCTGTCCACGTAGTTCGCGAGGAACCGGAGGTTCCACTGGCTGGTGATCTGGTAGCCGAAATTGCCGTAGTAGTTCTGCTGCTGCGCCCGCGAGTGATCGACGTGCCCGTCCGTGGACGTCCAGCTCTGGGAGACATAGGCGTCGTAGCCATCGCGCTTGATCCCGCCGTAGACGCTCTGGTCGACGGTCCCAAAGCTGCCGCCGCTCGCCTCGATGCCCGCCTCCTGCCCCTCCGTCGTCTGGAACTTGGGCAGGACGTTGAGCAAGGCATACCCGCTGCCGAATTCCGCGGGCTGCGGGCTCTTGTAGACCTCGATCCCCCCGATGGTCGGGACCGCGATGTCGTCCCCGAGCGTCTGGCCGAACAGGGCGCCATAGCGCGGAACGCCATCGAACTGGACGATGAAGTCCGAGTTCGGGTGGTTGGCGCCCCGGCCGCGGATGTATATGTTAGGGCCCGTCTGGCTCCCGAAGAGATTCTCACTCTGGAACATGACGCCCGGCACGTCGCGGAGCGCGGACGGCAGATCGAGCGAGTCTTGCTTCGTGAGCTGGTCCTCGGTGACCAGGTTGTACTGGGTCCCGTTCCGGGTCGTGATCGGGGCCACCGGTGTGGTCTCCGCGGGCGCCGTCACGACCACCTCTTCCAGCTTCTGCTCCTGGGGGGCTTCCTGCGCTGCCGCCGCCGCGCAGAGGAGCAGGCCGATCAACACCCCCGTCGCGTGTAGAGCCTGGACTCTCATTACATCCTCCTCTCCTCCTCCCATGGTTGTGGGGCCGCCGTGCGGCCGGTTCGCCCCCTCGCCGCCGGCGGGTGAGACCGGGTACAACGTCCTGCAATCGCGAAAGGCGCGGGTCGCGCCATCCTGGCTATTAGGGCGTGCTACTTGTGTAAATTACGTGGCACCCTCGTGCCAAAAAAACCGCGTTGGCTAATTGGCGAGGCGGTATGAGAGCGGGATCCGGATCCATCCCGTTACCACCGGGTACGGCGCGGCTCGCCGGACGGTCTGTGCGGCGCTCTCGTCCAGGATCGCATGGCCTGACGAGCGGGCAACCTCGACCGCCTCCACCGACCCGTCCATGGAAATCCGAAAGCGCATCTCTACGATCCCCTCTTGCCGCTGCCGGCGGGCCTCCTCCGGGTACACGATGGCCTGTGCGATCCGCTGGCGGATCACGCGAAGCAGATCGTTCGTCCCCGAGCCCCCGCTCCCGCTGCCGCGTCTACCCTGACCGGTCCCCACACCCCGCCCGCTGCCGTGTTCGTATCCGAGTCCGTCTCCCTCACCCTGCGCAGCCCCGTGGTTACGGCCGACGCCCACGTCCCCCGAAATCTGTCAACGGCCGGCCATTGAGAGCCACCCAGGGTCGCCCCATGGTGAGCCAGCGAAGGACGTGGCCGGGTCCCTCGCAAGTGGGTTGTCCGGACCTTTACTCTGGTCGTGCCTCCTGCTTCGGTGACAGCTTACTGCGCCGCTGGGCCGCGAGCTGCTGCTTGGTCTGCTCGGCCCGGTAGCTGGCCCCCGTGATCTCCACGAAGTGGGCCCGGTGGGTCAGCCGATCCAAGGCGGCGGAGGCCAGGAGTGGCTCGCCGAAGATGTCCGGCCACTCGCTCACGGCCCGGTTGCTCGTGAGCACGATGGACGCGCGCTCGTACCGCTCGTGGATGATGTCGTAGAGGTCCTCGGGGCCGGGGGCCCGGAGGGCCTTCAGCCCGAAGTCATCCAGGACGAGCACGTCGGGCCGCAGGTACTTGGCCAGCCGGTGGGCGAGCGTGCCGTCGGCCCGGCCGCCGGCCAGGTGGGCCAGCAGCTTCCCCGTGGACACAAAGAGGACCTCGTACCCGCGGCGGCACGCCTCGTGCGCCAGGGCTTGCGACAGGTGGCTCTTGCCCACGCCGGTCGGGCCGTAGATCAACACGTTCTCGTGCCGCTCGACGAACTGGCAGGTGGCCAGATCGAAGACCTGGGCCTTGTTCAACTTCGGGTTGAAGCCGAAGTCGAAGCCCTCGAGCGTCTTGCCGGGATCGAAGGCCGCGCGGCGGAGGCGGAGCCGGAGAGTGGACTGGGCCCGCCGCTCCACCTCGTCCTGCAGGAGCAGGGTCAGGAACTCGACGAACGAGGCGCGGCTCTCGATCGCCTGGTGGTTGCGCACCTCCAGCGTCTCCAGGATCCCGGAGAGCCGGAGCGTGCGGAGCATGGGGGTGAGCTGGTGCGTCAGTTCCATGGCGGACCTCCCTCGCCACCGGGGTCGGGGAAGAAGTCGGTCCAGGGGCGCGCATGGCGCGGGGCGGGGAGGGCCGCGGGTCGCGGCGCCAGGTCGAGGAGCGGCTGCCGATCGAGGCCCGCGGCGAGGATGGTCTTCACCGTGGCATACCGGTACTCGCCGACCGCGAGCGCGCGGGCACAGGCCGCCTCGAGGCGGGCCGCGCCGTAGCGCTGCGCCAACCGGAGGATGCCCTGGGCGCTCCGCAGCCGATCGAGGGGCCGGTCGCCCAAGAGGGCGGCGATGAACGCGGCGCAGTGCGGGCCGATCTCGGCGGCCCGCTGCTGGCACCACACCGGCGTCTGCATCAGGAAGTGGACCTTGTCCGGGGGGAGGTGGTCGTGCAGGGTCCGCCGCTGGCCGGGCCGCGCCGCGAGGTGGGTCGCCACCAGGGCGTGGTCGGCGAAGCACTGGACCTGGGTCGCCGTCCCCCGCACCCAGAGCCGCCGGCCGATCAGCCGGTACGGGGCCGAGTAGTAGGCGGCGTTGAAGACCACGTGGCAGTCCGGGTGGAGTTTCGCCTGCTTCCAGGTCACCGGCTCCCACGGGGTCGCGGGTAACGAGAGGAGCGCGGCCCGCTCGACCGTCTCGAAGGCCACCAGGGGCTGTTGCTTGATCGTGCCGTGGAGGCGCATCCCGGCGGTCTCCACGCACCAGCGGAGGCCGTGCTGGTTCGCGTGGTGGAGGTCGCGGAAGGCCCGGCCGGCGAGGCAGTTGCGCTTCACGTAGTGGACGCCCCCCTGCTCGACCTTGCCCTTGTGCTCGGGGGTCCGCACCCGACAGGGCGCGATGAGGAAGCCGTAGTGCTCGGCGCACTCCCGGTAGACGCGCTGGACCTCCGGGTCGTAGAGGACCGCGTGGACGATGGCGGCCTTCAGATTATCGAGCACGACCCGGCGCGGCACCCCCTGGAACCACTCGAAGGCGGCGCGGTGGCAGCGGCACCAGGTGGCGACGGTCTGGTCGAAGACGAACTCGACGTACTGGTGGCGGCTGAACGACAGCGTCATCACGAAGGCCCAGGCCCGGCGGAGGCGCTCACCGTCGGGATCGAACATGAGGCCGGCCGACCCGAAGTCCACCTGGGCTTCCTCCCCCGGGACCGTCTCCACGCGGATCGTGGCTCGCGGCGTGGGCGGTTCCAACCGTCGCAGGAACCGTTTCACCGCGGAGTAGCTCCCCGTGAAGCCGTGCTGCTCGACGAGGAGTTGGAAGATCGCCTGGCCCTCCACGCCCTGCTGCCGCCACGCCACGACCTGCTCCCGGAACGGGGCCACGCTGGACTGGTCGGGCCCGGGCTGGGCACGCTCCGGCGGGTGGAGCAGCGTGGCCAGCGTGGCCGGGTCGGGCAGTTCGCCGGTGAGCAGCCCGTGCTGCCGCGCCCAGCGGTGGTAGCTGGCCACCGTGTTCCGGCTCAGCTCGAGCTCGCGGGCGATCCGGCGGGCCGGCTCCCCGACGCGGAGCCGGCGGAGGACTTCGCGTACATCGGTCACCTCGCACCTCCGTGCAGCCATCGGGCACCTCCGGGTTGGGGTTCCCGGAGAGCAATCCCCGATGTGGCTGCGAAGCGCAAGGGACCCGGCCGCCACCCCGTTGGGGTGGCTCACTATGGGCGACCTTGCTGGCTCAGTTTGGGCGACCCTGGGTGGCTCAGTATCCCCGACCCCGGTGGCTCAGTATAGGGTGACCGCTGACAGAAATCCCACCGACACCCAAGGCCCCCGTGCCCGATCCATCCCCTGCCCCCGCATAGAAGAGACCGCCCTGGTGCGGCTCAGCTCCGGGGAAGGGAGGGGCGTCTTCCGTCCCGGCGAGCCCGCCGGCCCCGTTCCCGCCGGCCGGTTCTGCAACTGGCGCCAGAGCGCTCCCGTCCTCGGGGGGTCGGCTCGACGGGTTCTGTTCTATGGGAGTCAGATTCTCCGAGAAAGAGGAAGACGCTGCGGCAGGGGGAACGGAGGCCGCCAAAGGCGCGGGCGTGTCATCGGGCACCGTCACGGGGATGGTCTCTCGTGGCTTCGCCGGCGCTTGCTTGGCCCGGCGAGCAGCCGGAGGAAGTGCCAGGGGAACGACGGGGGTCTGGTCCATCGCTTTTTCAACCAACCGAGCGCGCAGGGGCATGCTCCTTCGATCGGTCGCCGGCCGAAGGAGAATCAGCGACCCTAGCAGCGCCGCGTGAAGAACGCACGAGCCGGCTGCCCATCCCGCCTGTCTCACATCCATTTTCGAACGGTAGCACATATTTAATATTCATGCTACCTCATTATCTTAATGAACTGCAAGATTCTTATCGCGAGGAGGAAGGCAAGCTGTGTGTGGAGAAACAGGACCTTTCTCGGGAAGCATTTCTACTCGGGAAGCTGTCGTCTGACCCAAAGGCCAAGAACTGGACCAGCTTGCGGGGGGCAGGTCACCTGACCAGCACGACAAGGATATGCGTCTCCGGGCGTTGCCGGACCACCCGCCGCACCAGGCGGGTCCAGGTCAGCGCCCCGAGCTGCTCCGGCTCTCCGGGATCGAGTCGCTGATGGACCGCTTCACCCAGTCCCAGGCAGACGGCGAGGTGCAGGGGGAAGTTCGTCCCCCCGGCCCAGGCGCGCCAGAAGCTCATCGCCGTCGCGGCCGCACGCAACCCGCCGGACTCCTGCCAGATGGGGGACCAGTGGCTGGGCGAGGTCTGCCAGGCCCAGGCGCATGGAAGGGGTGGGTCTGCTTGGGGGCAACCAGCGAGGTCGCCGAGCAGGTGGCGAGTGCGTCCTTGCCGACTCCGAGCCAGGGAGGGGATCGCGAGGATCGGAGCGGGACAGGACACCCCACGAGAAGATTGCGCGGACGGCCACCGACGAAGACCTGACGGGCAAGCTAGACGGTCCAGTTTCGGTCCCTGGGGCCGGAAGGGCGCGGTTCGGAGAAAATGGGGGTCCCTGAGGTCCTGGAGGCGGGGTGTCGCCGCCCCTCACCGCCCCCACCCAGGACCTTGCCAGCCCGGGCCGACCTGGTCATCCGTGCTCCCCTCAACGTCCCCGCCGGCAGCTCTCGCCGAGTTCGGAGACGCTGTAGCCGGCCCTGTAGTGTGGTGCCTCGTGGCGCCGTGCTCCTTCGTGCGCATGGCTTCTCTCGTCCCTCCGCCTCATTTTCCGACCCGCAGGCCCGACTGGCGAAAACTCGACGCGCGACGTTGGCTCAGGTTCCGCGATCTCTCCCTGGCCCTTGCCTGGAACCACCCCCTCTCGCCGACCCTCATGTATCCGGAGCCCCCCGTGTTACTGCGACGGGGCCCATACCATTGACATTCGACGAGCCCTTCGATAGGCTTACCCCGCACGATAAGCTTAGCCCTGGCTATGCTGGTGATAAACAGCATGCAACATATGGTTCCGGTGCACCAGCATCCTTATCGATCTCCAAACCGCCTCCACGACCGTCAGTTCTTCTACAAGTACGTAAGCGCTGACGCGGCAAAGATGATCTTGGTCACCCGGAAGCTTCGCTGGAGCTCGCCCCTCCTCTTCAACGATCCATTTGACGTTTCCCGAGAGTTGCGGGTGAACTTCGACGAGGCCGAACTCTATGTTGCGCTCGCGGAAGAAGTGGCGTTACTCATCGAGGAAGGCGGCTCCTCAGCGGTGCCCAGGTATCCACCCCTGAAAGCTCTGCTGGGTAGTGGGTCAGTTTGCTGGCCGGTCCAAAAGGCTCACGATTTCTTCCAGGGACCAGACGTGATCGGCCACCCCTGCTTCCATCGCCGGAGTGATGCGAAGCGTCTGGTGTACCCGGCCGAAATTGTAAAACATATAATGCAGAGCCACGGCCGCTTCGTGGTTCTCCACTTTCTTCGAAAATCCATTGGTCAGGCGAGTAAATCGGCGCATGCTCATGCGCATGGTCAGGTTCTGGCGCTCAGCATACGACGTGGAAATATACCGTCGCTCGGGAAAGCCGTTGATGACTTCCTTCCGGGCTCCCAGGCACGTCGGCGGGCTGTATCTAGCCTCCGTCTGCGGGGCCTCCCCGTAGAGCTTCACCAGCATCGCGTAATCGACTTCCGATCCGAAGGCATCTTCGACCGCATCCAGGTATGCCCTGAATCCATCGGTCGTCAGTTGTACCCGGTTCAACAGCCGGCTTGCCACGTCGCTCATAAACTCCGAGGCGTAGCCTGCATCCCGTCCCCCGACCAGCCAAGAGATCATCAGTTTGGTATCCGCGTCCATGGCGGTCCAGGTCCAGACATCGCCATAGCCCGGAAGACCGCGGAACTTGGCCGGGACGTTCCTTTCCTTCGCATAGCAGAAGGCCCAGATTTCGTCGCACTGAATACGGCGGCACTTCAGGTTGACCAGCGTTTCCCGCTGATACCGGTCGCACGCCCGCCCAAGTTCCACCAAGAGCTTCAGGACGGTGCCTTTTGCCACACCAGTCATCCGGCAGGTCGCCCGGATGCTGTTTCCTTCAACCAGGGCCGCCACAACAGCGGTTCTTTTCTCAACGGGGAGCTTGTTCATGTCTATCCTCCAATCTTCTATATAGAATATGCATGCACGCTCAAGCATTGTCAAGGGAAAAATGCATGACCGGACAAGAAATCTGGAATATATTCACCTCCTTCGTGATCGGGAGCGTTTTCCCCATCCGAGCCTTAGACGGGAAATAATTCCGAAGGAGGAGAAGGTGACTATCGCTGCTTGCTTCAAGTTCGATGAGGGCATTCTCTTCTGCGCAGATACAAAGATTACCACCGATGTGAAGACCAACCAGACAAAAATCGTTGCCACTACCTATGGTCGAGTGGGCAGCAACTGCGCAACCGTATTCACTTTTGCAGGACATCTTAGCTATGCGCGGGCGGCAATCACCGACTGTCAGCGTAGCATTTCCAAGTTAGATTTCTCGGCAGTATTAATGGACGATATCAGGAAGGCAATCGAATCCAGCTTGGTGAGGTTTTATAAAAATCACATTTATCCAAACCCACATCAGATAGACATTGATTTGCTGATCGGGGTTTGGCTACGCGGAGAAACGCGGATGTTTATGACTGAAAATGCAGTGGTTGTCCCTGTAAACGACTACGAATGCATAGGGGCTGGAGCTTATTTGGCTAGGTACTGGGTTAGGCAGTTCTTCGCCTCGGAAGAGCGTGGGCCACATCGCAAGAGTCCGACGATGAAAGATATTGCACTGATTTCAGCATATGCCCTCAACAGCGCCATGGAATACGACGAATCTTGCGGAGGAGAGGCCGAATTCTTGGTGATGAAGACGAACGGAGAAATCGGATCGAGTGTGAACGCCCCGATCTACCCCTGCGACGAATTTCTAGCTCAACTTCAGACGGCTTTATGGCCGATGCTGCGACGGCTGGTTTGCGCCACGGACCAGATGGAGGCCGAAGAAGTCGTTGAGGGCTTTGTGAGAGAGATAAGACGTATCGCTCAGAAACGTGGAGATCGAATTGAAAGGATTGCTGACACCCTGAAAAGCAGTCTTGTTGATACCTTCAACGTCATTCCGAGCCCTGGCGGTCCCCTGGAGGCAGAGATGCGGAATCCTAATGAAGTACCAGAAAAGCAACCCTAGGATTACGGGGCTCCCTTTCTGTTCCATCGTACTCGTGCCGCCTTCTTGGCGATCTGCTTCCTCCTTGCGGGCGACAAGCTGGCGGCGCGGGCAATACCGCCCTTGACGCCGCCGAGATGGCCGAGGGCGACGGCATGGGGGTTCTTGGGCCGTTCCTCGCCGGTGGATTCCTGGACGATCTGGAAGGCGAGCAGGTTCGGATCGGCAGGGCGCTTGGTCCTACTTCTTCGCTTAAGCATGCTCATAGTATAGGGCAGACGGGGCAGCCGGTCAATGGCTTCTAAACTCAAACTGACCCACTACCCTCTGCTGAGTGTACTTGACAGCCAGCAGAGCAATCCGAACATTCGTCAGAAAGTCGCATTTGATCTCCGGCGGGAATCCAGGTCCCCCACGGCTGGTCAGATTCAAGCTTTCGCCGAACTAAAGCAGGTCTGGAGCGACCTCGTCCCCAAATTCCGCATCCTGTGCCTTTCGGAGTTGAACGACGTCACATCCATGTGGCAGCACTATGCTGACTCGTATCGAGGAGCAGTTATTGAGTTTGAGTGCATCGATGAACTTGAGAGCGCCTTCCTCATAGCCCGCCCTGTGATATACCAGGACTCTCCACCCGGGATCGCCGACAAAAAGGTGTGGGCTCGCTGCATGCTCGGCCGAACAGACCAGACTTACCGCGACCTCTTCACCGAGCACCTGTACGTCAAGACGAGCCCATGGTCTTACGAACGAGAGTGGCGCATCGTATCGTTTGCCCTTCCGGACGAATCTGGGCTTTTTTCCGACTATTCGTTCCATCCTCGTGAACTCAGCAGGATCTACCTCGGTAAGCGTTGCTCGGAGGAAGATCAGAAAGAGATTCTCTGCCTTTTGGCCTACGGATTAGAACATGTATCGGCTTATCGGGCTCGTCTCGACGGACCGAAGACGAAGTTTGGCTTCCAGCGAATTCGATGATGCACGACCCTCCGCATAACAAGGCAAGTTCACTCGGACTGCTTTTTCCGCTGCGCTTCAAAGGCAGTCGGTGATTTGCGGCGTTCAGCCTTCAAGCAGCGAAAGCCTCTCCTCCCAGTGCCCAGATTCGCCCTGCTTGGGGAGCCAGGCAGGACTCGAACTCCAGCTTGACAAACCCACCCTGGAGCTAATTCCCACCCGTCCACGGTCAGCGCAGGCGCTTCGATAACAGGATCCTCCACGTGCCACGGGACGCATTCCACCTCAGGGACGTCGACCACGGGAAGGTCAGCCTTTCTCGGGAGGCTCACCCACACACCACACACCACCCTACCTACCCGAGCTCCAGGACACTCCTACGGGCCTCCGGGCGCGTCACACGGGCAATTCTATCGGCTTCCTCGAAACCCAAGCCGTGGGCGCCCTCAGGTTGCCCGATCTCGAGAGAGGCCACCCTGTGATACCTGTCGGGATCCGAACGTTGAACCTTGCCCTGTTTCTTACGGGCTCTGCAGGACCTGCAGGGCTCACTCGTCGTGGCAAGTTGACTGCACAGACTGACTTCTCTATGCGTGCAACTTATTCTCTTCCATCGTCCACGGACTGGTCCGCCCTCCGCTCATCTCGACAAAGATATCATCAAACACCTTCCTCTCGTTCTCGCTCGCTAGACGCTGCCTGATACCTTTGATCAAAGCCGCCTTGTCTTCCACCTTACCGGGCTCCTCACCAACAAGGATAGCCCGAACTTGCGCAGCAAGGATCACCTCGACTTTCTTGACAGACGAACTCACACGGAACGCCCCGGCTGCATCCAGTCCGAGCCTCTCTATAGCTTCTTTATTTTTATTGACCTCGATCTCGACCCTCCCTGGCAACGTCTTCACATCACCCGTCTTGATCGCTACCTCGAGCTCCTTGTCCAGCAAAGCACTCATGAGCTTGATATCGTCGGCCGTCGTCGCCAGGTTGATACCGCCCATCTGTCCCTCCAGTTTCAGCGCTTTCCTTACCCTGGCGTACTGCACTCGCGTTATCCAGCGCAGCCGCTTGACCACCGGCTGGCCCTCGATCACCTCATTAGCCTCGTCCTCTTTTCCTGGTTCAGCCTGTTCGAGTTGATCCGAATATCGAGGCCAGGCCATCGCTTCACGGAAGTGAGTCAGGTGCATCCGGACTGTGGTCGGGTGCAGGTGCGCACAGAACCCCTCCTCGATCAGTTTTCTGGTTGTGCCGTTGATCGATTCGGCTGCACGTAGAGACTGGACAATCGCCTGGAACCGATCGTCGGGTACATCGTGGAAGAGAGATCTGAACCGTTCGAAAACAATCCTATTCGTTTGTTGTCCTACGTTTACCTCCAATTCAGCCTCCGGCGCAGCCTCTTCACCCCCCCCTGCGCTGGGGGACTGCGCTGGCACCTGCGCTGGCACTGCGCTTTCCACTTGCGCCGCTCCTGCGCTTGACAGCACGCCGTCACCGGGCTCCACAGCTCGCTGATCGTCATCGTTCACGTTGATAGCCATCGGCCTTGCCTCCTCTCTCGTATCCACCGGGTGTAGAAGTGCCCCTCTCTGTACCGGAGGCCCTTGTCCCGGTGGTACTTCCCGATCGCATTCCCCGTCGCTCACATTCTTCGCCATGTCGTTCACCTCGCTCTGGTCTCGTTCCCCCAAGTTTTCACTGCCATTCCTCGCGGGGTCCTACTTTAAGACGCCTGCACGGCCCCCGCCCACTCGTATTGACTCCCACGTCAAACCTGGTTCACTGGCGCATCGCCCCTCGCGTCTCTCGCGCCGATGTCTGCACCATCCCAGCGCCAGCGTCACTGTCCCAGGACTTCCCGCTCAGCCGATTGCCACATGCCCGCTGTCGCCCGCCTGTCGCTGCGTCTGTGGCGTCTATTTGCCCCGATCTCTCCAGGAGGCACCCTTGGTATGGATCTCGAAGGGAGATAGCCTCAGTGAGGGGTGCCACCCTCGTTTCCTCATTCGGTGAATCCTTGGCCTTGGACACGTCCCTCCGTTTTCAGTTGCGCGGGGGTTGCGTCTCCATGCATCGGTATGCTATGTTCTGCCAACCTTCTCCCTCTAAAGGTCCGTCGTGATTCACCGCGCTTTCGAGTTTTCCCTTGACACCCCGACCTCACGCGGCCATCTTCAAGCAGAAACTCGAGGGAACCGGGGGCGGCATGCACGAAGTCGGCGTGATGGAGAGCGCGCTGGGGATCGCCCTGAAGCGGGCGGCCGACGAGGGGGCCCAGCATATCCACCAACTGACGATGCGCGTCGGCCCGCTGTCCGGGGTGGTCGCGGAGGCCCTGGAATTCGCCTTTGACGTGCTGAGTCAGGGGACCATCGCGGAAGGGGCGACGCTTCAGGTGGAGCGCGTCCCGATCGTCTGCTACTGCCGGACGTGCCGGCGCGAGTTCCAGCCGGATGCCCTCTTCTGCGAGTGCCCCCGGTGTCACACCCCCGGCGGCGAGGTGCGCCAGGGGCGGGAACTCGAACTGGCTTCTCTGGAGGTATCCTGATCGTGTGCAAGGACTGCGGATGCGGTATCGTCGGCGAGGTTCACATTGACGGGCCGGAGCCCGGCCATTCGCACCCTCACGGCCATGAGCATGCCCACCCGCACGACGACCCTTCCGAAGGCGACCGGCGCACCGTCTCCGTCCGCCAAGCCATCCTGGCCAAGAACGATCGGCTGGCCGAGCGGAACCGGGGATACTTCAAGGCCAAGGGCCTCCTCGTCCTGAACGTGCTCTCCTCGCCCGGCTCGGGGAAGACCGCCTTCATCGAGCGGACGGTGGCGGACCTCGGGGATCGCCTGCGGGTCGGCGTGATCGCGGGAGACCTCGAGACGGACAACGATGCCAAGCGGCTGCGCGCGCGGGGGGTGCCGACGGTGCAGATCACCACGGGAAACGTCTGCCACCTCGAGGCCGAGATGGTGGCCCGCGCGATGGAGAAGATGCCTCTCGACTCCCTGGACGTCCTCGTCATCGAGAACGTGGGCAACCTGGTCTGTCCCGCCTCGTACGACCTGGGAGAGGACGTGCGCGTGGTCCTCCTCTCGGTCACCGAGGGCGAAGACAAGCCGCTCAAGTACCCCGTCATGTTCCGGACCGCCCAGGTGGTCGTGGTGAACAAGATGGACATCGCCGGGCCGGTCGGGTTCGACCGGGACACGGCCGTCCGGAACATCCGCCGCGTCGCCCCCGAGGCCACCATCCTGGAAGTGTCGGCGCGAACGGGCCAGGGAATGGCTCAGTGGTATGCGTACCTCGAGGAACGGCGCCGTCGAGAGAAGGGGCATTCCCCTCCACCCTCGCCAAGCACCAGCGCGGCCTAGTCCACAGCTCCTTGCGACAGGACATCCGAGCCTCACCGCGCCGGCCCGTTTGACTCGAGAGGGGCACGCCGGACGAGCGGATGAGCACCCTGCTACACCTGTGCGAGGAGTTGAGCCGCGGGTAAGGGCAGGCCGGACCGGACACCGCAGGGAGCCCCCCGGCTCCGGGTGGAAGGCGCATTCGTGGCGCCACCTCCTGGAGCCGAGGACCCGTTCGGGGAGAATAAGGACAAGCTTCTGCCGCCCTATGCCGAAACCTCGTAGGCAGGCAGATCAGGCGCAGCGGCAGGCCAGGAACTTACAATCCATCTCCACAGGCTTGAGGGCCGGGATCTCCGCAATTCGCTGGGGGTCAATCTCTCCCCGCATGGCCTGGGCCAAAAGCTCGGACCACGGCCGAAGGTATTCCCCGCCAAGGGAAGAGCCGATGGAGATGAGCTGGCCCTCTACTTTCGAGAGCGAGCAGCCGACCTCGCACGGCGAGAAGCAGCCGGACAAGACCTGGACCCGCGCCAGCTTGAGCTGCTCGTCCGTCTCGCCCTCGATCCTGATGCCGCGGCTCGCCATGTCCAGCCTCATAGCGGCCAGCACCGCCCACCTTGTCCCGAACTTCTTCAGCATGTCCAAACTGAGTCCGCGTGCGTCCTGGATGCTTTCCATGTCCCCCTCCTTCCTCTGTGCGGAACATCAGTCCCCCGAATCTCTAGCCCTGCAATGTACATGCTCCCCGGGACGATTGAAAGGGTTATTTTTTGGGCCGACATTGTCTGGACGGCCGGCCTCTCCCGGCAGGGGATAGGGGCGGCAGAGGGCCGGTCCCCGGGGCACGAGAGTAAGGACGTGGTGCGCTGGTCTCGTCCGCGGCAGCGCTGCGACTCCAGGCGCCCGAAGAGAAGTTCCAGCAGACGATATCATCCTATCAAAGCGATTGTTGAAATCGTCAACAGATGATCGGGACGACAGACAATCGCACCAAAACTCTTTGAACCTATCGGACGGGGGCCTATAATTCGTGTCGAATGATATCTTCGCAGAGAGAGATCGACGAACGGCGAGAGATATGGAGGCCTGTTCCGCATCTCGATCCATCATAGGTGCTGGGCCAGGGAAATCCGGAGAGGTACGGCGCACCGGAGAGGACACCCGCTATCGGGAGACGTGGGCATGAGCGAGAACAGTGTGAAGGCACAGGGTTCGGGCAACGGCGGCGGAGAGGAGCCACGCATCGGAGTCTTTATCTGCCATTGCGGAGGCAACATCTCCGACGTGGTGGACGTCCACCGGGTCGCGGAAGAGATCGGCCGATTGCCCTCCGTGGTCTTTTCGACCACCCACACGTTCGTCTGTTCCGATCCGGGGCAGGCCCTCATCGAGCAGAAGATCAAGGAGTTGAACCTCAACCGGGTCATCGTCGCCGCCTGCTCCCCGACCCTCCACGAATTGACCTTCCGCCGGACCGTCGCCCGGGCCGGGCTGAACCAGTACCTCTTCGAGCACACGAACATCCGCGAGCAGGTCTCGTGGGTCGTGGCCGATCACGAACTCGCCACACAGAAGGCCACCCGGTTGATCCGTGCGGCGGTCGCCCGCGTCCGCCATCTGGTTCCGCTGCAAAAGCGCCGGATCCCCATCCACCCCTCCGCGCTGGTGATCGGAGGAGGCGTGGCGGGCCTCACCGCCGCTCGGGATCTGGCGGACCGCGGGTTCGCGGTGACCGTGATCGAGTCGGCGCCGTTCCTCGGAGGCCGGATGGCTCAACTGGACCGGCTGTATCCGACCGGGCAGCGGGCGCGGGAGCTGTTGAAGCCCCTGGTCGACGAGGTGGTCAGGCATCCCAGGATCACGATCCACACCAACGCAGAACTGCTGCAGGCGACCGGGTTCATCGGGGACTTCCGCACCACGGTGCGGCTGCACCCACGGGGCGTGGATGCGAGTCTCAGGAACGCGGGAGCGGTCATGGCCGTCTGCCCCGAAGAGGCGCCCGATCCCTTCAACTACGGCCTGACCAAGCGCAAGGCGATCTACCTCCCGTACGAGGGCTGCTACCCTCCGTATCCGGCCATCGACTGGAAGGCCTGCACCAAGTGCGGCAAGTGCGTCGAGGCGGCCGGCAAAGCGGGGATCGATCTCGAGGGACAGCCCACCGACATCGAGATTCAATCCGGCGTCATCCTGATGGCGGTTGGGCTCGACCTCTACGAACCGCGCCGCGGGGAATACGGCTACCGCGAGCACCCCGAAGTCGTGACCCTGGCCCAGCTCAACCGGCTCCTGGACGCCGACGGCCCGACCGGCGGCAAACTGGTGCTGGACGGACGGCCCATCCGGAACGTCGGGTTCATCCACTGTGTGGGCAGCCTCCAGCACAAGGGCATCCACCCGCCGATGCCGGACGGGAGGATCAACGACTACTGTAGCCGGATCTGCTGCACGACCACCCTGCGCGCGGCGACCGAGCTCAAGGAGCGCTTCCCCGAGCTCAACATCTACGATTTCCATGAGGACATCCGGACCTACGGGCGCGGCCACGAGGCCTACTACGATCGGGCCAGCCAGCAGGGCGTCGTGTTCGTCCGCTTCGACCCGCTACGGCCGCCACGGGTGGAGCACGATCCGCGCGGTGAGGCGCCGCTGGTGGTGAAGACCGTGGACCGGCTCACCCTCGGCGAGGAGGTGGAGGTTCCCATCGATCTCTTGGTGCTGGCCACCGGCCTGGTCGCCCGTGACATGGCCAAACTCGTGGACCTGTACCGCTGCTCCGTCGGGTCGGACCGCTTCCTCCTCGAGGTGCACCCCAAGCTGCGTCCGGTGGAACTGGCGGCCTTCGGGCTCTTCCTGGCGGGATCGGTGCAAGGGCCCATGGACATCACCGAGTCTACCGCCGCCGCGGCCGCGGCGGCATCCAAGGCCGCGGCCCTGATCGCCCAGGCGCACGTCGAGCTCGACCCCTTCATCGCCAAGGTCGCCGAGGAGAAGTGCAGCGGCTGCCGCATCTGCCTCTACGTGTGCCCGTACGACGCCATCTCGCGCGACGACGCCAAGAAGGTCGCCGTCGTCAACGAGGCCCTGTGCACCGGGTGCGGGACCTGCGTGGCCACCTGCCCCTGCAACGCGATCATCCAGTTCGGCTTCGACGACACCCAGGTCAAATCCGAGATCCTGGCCCTGCTGGGCAGGCAGCCCGCTGCGGCAGAGGCCGCTTGACAGGAGAGGAACCATGACGCAGGTGGGGACGCAGACACAGCAGCCTGGGCCGGGCCGGACGACCTGGGAGCCGCGCATCATCGGTTTCCTCTGCTACTGGTGTTCGTACACCGGGGCAGACAGCGCCGGCACCGCGCGCATGCAGTATCCGCCCAATGTGGACATCATTAAGATGATGTGCTCCGGCCGGATTGACCCGGAGCTGATCACCACCGCCTTCGCCAACGGGGCCGATGGGGTCATGGTCCTCGGGTGCCACATCGGGGACTGCCATTACATCTCCGGTAACCACAAGACCATGGTCCGCATGCCGCTGATGCGACGCCTCCTGGCCGAGCTGGGGCTCGAGCCGGAACGCTTTCGCCACGAATGGGTGAGCGCCGCGGAGGGGGAGAAGTTCAGCAAGCTGGTCGCCGAGATGACCGAACAGGTCCGGGCGCTCGGTCCGCTGAACTGGCCGCGACTGCTGCACGAGCGCGGCGTGGGGCACGGCATGGACCTCAAGGCGTGGGGAGAATAGCGATGGGCGCCAATGGGAAGCTCAAGATCGGCATGTACTGGGCGTCGAGCTGCGGCGGGTGCGACATCTCGCTGCTGGAGATCGGACCCCGCCTCCTCGACCTGATCGCGATTGCCGATGTGGTCTTCTGGCCGTGTGCGGCGGACTTCAAATACAAGGACGTGGCGGCCTACCCCGACGGGTACATCGATGCCTGTTTCTACAACGGCGGCGTTCGGAACAGCGAGCAGGAGGAGGTCGCCCGGCTGCTGCGCCGGAAGAGCAAGACCCTGATCGGATATGGCGCGTGCGCGGTAGATGGAGGCATTCCGGCGCTGGCGAACTTGAAGACGGTGGAGGGCATCTACGACGCCGCCTACCACCACAACCCGTCCATCGATAATCCGAACGGGGTGGAGCCTCAGCCGACCTACGCCAGCGAGTACGGCGAGCTGGAGATCCCCCGGTTCTACCGCAGCGTCTTGAGCCTGAAGGATGTCATCGAGGTGGACTATCAGATCCCGGGCTGCCCGCCGCAGGCCGACCGCGTGTGGGAGGCCATCCAGGCGGTGGCGGGCGGAGGGGTCCCGCCGCGCAACACGGCGGTCAAGGTGGGCTGCACGGACAAGACCGTCTGCGACGAGTGCCCGCGCGAGAAGAAGCTGGTGAAGATCAAACAGTTCCGGCGCCCCCAGGAGGTCCGGCCGGAGCCGGGGTGGTGCGTCCTGGAGCAAGGCATCATGTGCATGGGTCCAGCCACGCGCAGCGGCTGCGGGGCGCTGTGCCTCAAGGCCGACATGCGCTGCGAGGGCTGCTACGGGCCGCCGGCCAACGTGGAAGACCAGGGCGTGTCCATGATCGGGGCCCTGGGGACCCTCCTGGACGCCACCACGGAGGAGCGCGCGCGTGAGCTGGTGGACCAGATCGTGGATCCGGTGGGGACCTTCTACCGCTTCAGCCTGTCATCGAGCATGCTGAAGGCCCGGAAGTAGGGCCAACCTGGAGGATAGGATGACGAGTCCGCATGTGAAGACCAAAGAGGGGCTCAGGCGAATCAGCATCGACCCCGTGACGCGGCTGGAGGGACACGGCAAGATCGACATCTTCCTCGACCAGGACGGCAACGTCGCCGACTGCTTCTTCCAGGTGCCGGAGTTGCGGGGGTTCGAGAAGTTCTGCGAGGGCCGCCCGGTGGAAGAGCTCCCCCGCATCACGCCGCGCATCTGCGGCGTCTGCCCCGAGGCCCACATGATGGCCAGCGCCAAGGCCTGCGACGCGGTCTACGGGGCTGATCTCCCCCTGACCGCGCGGATGCTGCGCGAGCTGCAGTACAACATCTTCTACGTCACCGACCACACCACCCACTTCTACGCCCTGGGGGGGCCCGACTTCGTCATGGGCCCCCAGAGCGACCCCGCCCTGCGCAACCTGATCGGGGTCATCGGGAAGGTCGGGGTGGCCATCGGCGGCGAGGTGATCAAGTGCCGCACCTGGGGCCACGAGGCGGCCGGGATCTTCGGCGGCAAGCCGGTGAATCCGGTGAACGCCATCCCCGGCGGGATGAGCAAGGCGCTGAAGCCCGAAGAGCGCGACCGGCTGGAGGAGATCTGCCGGTTCATGGTGGAGTTCGGGAAGTTCACCCTGAAGCTGTTCCACGACGTCGTGCTCTCCAACAAGGAGTACGTGGACCTGATCCTGAACGGGCCCTACTACCACGAGACCTATTCCATGGGCCTGGTGGACGAGAAGAACCGGGTGAACTTCTACGACGGCAAGGTGCGCGTGGTGGCCCCGGATGGTCAGGAGCTGTGCAAGTACGCCCCGCCCGAGTACATGCAACACATCGCAGAGCGGGTCGAGCCCTGGACCTACCTCAAGTTCCCCTACCTGAAGAAGGTGGGCTGGAAGGGGTTCGTCGGCGGCAAGGAGTCGGGCGTCTACCGGGCCACCCCGCAGTCGAGGCTCAACGTGGCCGACGGCATGAACAGCCCGTTGGCCCAGGAGGCCTACGAGGAGTACTTCGAGACCCTGACCGGTGACAGGAGCGGCAAGAAGCCGGTCCACCACACCCTGGCCATCCACTGGGCCCGGGTGATCGAGCTCATGAACGCTGCCGAGCGGTCCCTGGAGCTGGTCCGGCACCCGGAGATCACCCACCCGGAGAATTACCGCGTCGTCTGCGACAAGATCCCCAGGGAAGGGGTGGGCATCGTGGAAGCCCCCCGCGGGACCCTGACCCATCACTACGTGACGGACGAGCGAGGCATCGTGCAGAAGGCCAACCTGATCGTCGGCACCACGAACAACCACGCCGCCATCTGCATGTCCATCAAGCAGGCGGCCCAGGGGTTGATCCGGAAGGGCGTGGACGTCACCGAGGGCGTGCTGAACATGATCGAGATGGCCTTCCGCGCCTACGACCCCTGCTTCGGCTGCGCGACGCACAGCCTGCCGGGCCAGATGCCCCTGACCGTGCGGGTCCGCGACGCGGATGGCAGCGTCCTCACCGAGGTGAGTCGGTAGCCCCGACTGCGGACGACCCCCACTGACGAAGGAAGGTCGCGCTATGGCAAAGATCAAGGAACGGTACGATGGGCTGGTGATCGGCGCCGGCATCGCGGGCATGCAGGCCGCCTTGGATCTGGCCGGCCAGGGCTATGAGGTGCTGCTGGTGGAGCGGGAGCCATCCATCGGCGGGATCATGGTGGGGTTGAACAAGGTCTTCCCCACCCTGGACTGCAGTAGCTGCATCTGCACCCCCCGCATGGCCGAGACGGCCCACCACGAGCGCATCACCCTCCTCACCTACACCGAGGTACAGAAGGTCGAGCCGAACGGGGCCGGATTCAAGGTGACCCTCCTCAAGAAGCCCCGCTACGTGGTGGAGGAGGACTGCATCGGCTGCAGCAAGTGCGAGTTGGCCTGCGCCCCGATCGTCCCGCACGAATACGACTACGGACTGGGCGCGCGGCGGGCGATCTACATCCCCCACGGCAACGCGATCCCGCAGGTGGCGGTCCTGGACCCGAATTACTGCGTCTTCGACGGCAACTGCGCCAAGGTCTGCCCCACGGACTGCATCGACTTCACCCAGCGCCCCGAGGAACTCCCGGTGGAGGTCGGCGCCGTCATCGTCACCACCGGCCTGCGCATCACCCCGATGGACGCCAAGAAGGAATACGGGGGAACGAAGTACGTCAATGTCATGAATCCCTTGGCCATGGAGCGGGTCCAGTCGTCCAACGGTCCCTACGGACGGGTCCTCAGGCCGTCCGACGGCAAGATTCCACGGTCCATCGCCTACGTGCAGTGCGCGGGGAGCCGCGACAAATCCATTGGCGTGCCCTATTGCTCACGGGTCTGCTGCATGTACGCCCTCAAGCAGGCCGTCATGATCAAGCACGGGCTGCACGATACGGAGATCACCCTGTACTACATGGACATCCGGGCCTTCGGCAAGGGCTTCGAGCAGTTCTACCGCCGCGCCAAGGCGGAGGGCATCCGCGTCGTCAAGGCCAAGGTCGCCAAGATCACCGAGGATGCCCACCAGGACCTCATCCTGCGCGTGGAGCTGATCGATGAGGGAGGGCGGGTCGCCGAGATCCGGCACGATCTGGTGGTCCTCAGCCAGGGCCTGATCCCCGGCTGGCACGCCCAGGGGGTCATCCCCATCGAGGAGGACGAGGACGGGTTCTTCAAGATCCCCCAGTTGGCCATACGCCCGGTGAAGACGACCCAAGACGGGATCTTCGTCGCCGGCGCGGCCGCGGGCCCGAAGGATATCCCGGATGCCATCGTGGAGGCGGGCGCCGCCGCCATGGAGGCGGCGATGTACCTGGAACGGACGCGCGTGAAGCAGGCGGTGGCCGCGTGAGCCGCGCCTGAGGAGTCCCGGGCAGCGCCGGAGAGGTGGACAATGAGCGAGGCGAAGCGGAACTGGAGGGAGGACCTGAAGGTCTTCCGTGAGCGGATGGGCGGCCTCACCGAAGAGAAGAAGGCCTACGGAAAGGCGCAGCGCGAGATCCGCAAAGCCCTCCAAGACGCCCTGAAGGCCGGGCCCCGGACGGTCCCGGAGCTGGCTCGAGAGACCAACCAGCCCAGCCACAAGGTGATGTGGCACCTCATGGCCATGAAGCGCTATGGGGAGCTGGTGGAGGCGGGAGAGGCTGGCGACTACGTCAAGTACGCCCTGAAGGAGTCCGAGCGATGAGCGTCCGCGTCGATCCTGGCATCGTGACGGAGCTGGCCCACTACGGCGGCGAGACGGCGGTCAAGTGCTTTAACTGCGGCAACTGCACGGCGATCTGCGCCCTGTCCAAGGACGACGCCGTCTTTCCCCGTCGGTATATCCGCTACATGCAGCTCGGTGTGAGGGACAAGATGCTGGAGTCCGTCGACCCGTGGCTGTGTTACTACTGCGGGGACTGCTCCAGCACCTGCCCCCGCGAGGCTGAGCCCGGGAAGCTCATGATGGCCAGCCGCCGCTGGCTCATCAGCATGTACGATTGGACCGGCCTGAGCCGTCTCATGTACAAGAAGGAGGCCTGGGAGCTCGGCATGCTGGCCATTGTGGCCCTCGTGGTGCTGGCGCTCTTCAGCCTGCCGGAGAATTTCGGCTTCCGCCTGCTGGCGCAACATCCCGAAGCTCGTCAGGCCGTCAATCTGGCCTACTTCGCCCCCAAAGAGATCGTGCACTGGGGCGACATGGTCCTGGCGGCCCTGTTGGGCGTCCTGCTGCTGAGCAACGCTGCCCGGATGTTCTGGTTCGCCATGGCCAACGGTCCGTCTGTCCCGCTGGCCGTGTATGCCAAGCAGTTCAAGGAATTGGTCATCCACGGCCTCACCCAGAAGCGCTGGAGGGAGTGCACCAGCGACACCACCAAGCACTGGCTCCGCCACCTCCTCTTGGTCACCGGCTACGGAACGATGTTCGCCCTGGTGGTGGTCTTCCTCTACTGGTTCCAGGTGGAGGATGCCTCCTTCCACTGGACGAGCCTCCTCGGCTATTACGGCACGTTGGTCTTGCTCGGCGCCACTTCCTGGATCGCGCTCGACCGCCTGCAGAAAAAGGATCAGATCCACAAGTACAGCGACCTGGCAGACTGGCTGTTCGTGACCCTCTTGTTCCTCACCGGCCTCAGCGGCATCCTCCTGCACTTGGCCCGCCTGCTCAACCTGCCGATGCCCACGTACGTCATGTACGTGGTGCACCTGATGATCGCCGTGCCGATGCTGACGGTGGAGGTCCCCTTCGGGAAATGGGCCCACCTGCTCTACCGGCCGCTGGCCGTCTACCTGGCGACGGTTCAGGCAAAGGCCAGAGAGCCGCAAGTCTCGTCCCTGAGGGAGGCCCCTGCCGTACCGGCGTGAGCCTGCTCGCCTGGCGGGCCCGGGAGAGTTAATGGGAAGGGCTGACCTGCCGTTTATTCAGGTAGCGCGGGGCGACCGGCGATGTGGTCGCCCCGCAGCTTTTTCCCCTGGCGATGACGGTGCCAGGGCTGCGAGAAGCCAATCGAGTTCGCAAGGGGGGGCCTGCGATTAGCGGACGCACTGTCGTCCTGGGCCTTGGCAATCCCGTGCTCCGCGACGACGGCGTGGGGCTGGCCGTGGCGGCCGAGCTCCAGCGCCTCCTGGCGGCGGCACCCGTACGCGGGGTGGACGTCCTGGCCAGCACGCGGGCGGGCTTCGAGCTGATCGATCTCCTGCGTGGCTACACGCGCGCCGTCATCGTTGACTCCATCGTGCTCCCCGACCCCCAACCAGGCCGCGTGTGCCGGCTGACCCTGGATGATGTCTCGGGCTGTGCACGATTGGTGAACGCCCATGAGATGAGCGTCGGCACTGCCTTCCGCCTGGCCGAGCGGATGGGTATTTCGATGCCCGGAGAGGTGGAGATCATCGCGGTCGAGGCGGGCGATGCCTCCACCATTGCCGAGGGCTTGACCCCGGCGGTCCAGGCGACCGTCGGCCCCCTCTCGCGGGAGATTTACGAGCGCCTCAAGCGGAACGAACCCGCCGCCGATCCCCCCGACACCGAAGACTTCCGCAATCGGCGCGCGTTCTATTCTCCTGGGGTCGAGTGACTGGCAGCATCGGATGGGCCGTCTCTCGGGAGGATGATCCTGCCATGGCCAAGGTCAGTAAGAAACCCGGCACGTACCTTTACCCGCTTCCACCCAGCCTCATCACCTGCGGCCCCGCGGACAAGCCGAACATCATCACACTGGCATGGGTGGGCACCCTCTGCTCGGAGCCGCCGATCATCGGCGTCAGCATCCGCCCCTCGCGGTACTCCCATGGGCTGGTGAAACAGTCCGGTGAATTCGCCGTCAACGTCCCCACGGCGGAGATGGTCCGCGTGGTGGACTGGTGTGGAACGGTGTCCGGGCACTCGGAAGACAAGTTTGCGGCGATGGGCCTGACGGCTGTGCCCGCGCAGGTGATCCGAACAGTCCTCATCAAGGAATGCCCGCTGAATATCGAATGCCAGGTGGTGCAGACGATCCACCTTGGCTCGCACGATCTGTTCCTGGGGAAGGTCGTCGCGGTCCAGGTAGACGAGGCAATCCTGGACGCTCGGGGGGAAATTGACCTGGGCAAGGCCAATCCGCTGGCATATGGGGGTCATTCCTACTGGACCCTCGGCCAGTTTGTAGAGCGGCACGGCTACACCGCAGGTCGCTGAGGACTGAAAACGTGGCGAAGAGCATTTCGCGGACCCCTACCAGATCCGGGAGGGATTGACCGAGTCTGCTGGGCAGGCACTCCCTTTAGAACCCCGCGCCGGCCCTCGCTGCCAAGGGCTGACCACTGTCTTTTCATCTTGACTACGCCCGCCGAGGAGAGGTACCGTGGTGCCCGGTTGAACGAGGCTGCCCGGCGAGTGACCCGGAGGGGGCAGCGGTGCCGGCTGGAAAAATCATGGTGTGCGAGCCCTACGGCCCTTTGGGGACTCTGATCCTCAGAGGGCTGTCGTGTTTCTGAGGCAGATGTCCTCTGGGAAGGAGTTTGGCAAGTGGCCTACATTCCCCGCTAGGGAAGTTGATGAAATCGGCAACGTCCCGCTTTGCATTAACTGGCCCTCGGGAAATCAACGCCGTATCATGTAAATGGTGTCCGGTCGCTCTTTCGCACTTTCATGGCCTGCGAGGAGGCAGCGAATGCAACGGAATAGTGGACGGCATCGGCACGACCTCACGGCCATCGCTCGGCGGGTGATGACCGAGCGCGGCCTGCTGCCGGATTTCTCTCCGGCCGTGATGGGAGAGGTCGCTCGGAGTCAGGCGGCCACCGCCGACGGAGACCCTGGGGCGCGGGATCTGCGGGGACTTCTGTGGTGCTCGATCGACAACGACGATTCGCGGGATCTCGATCAGCTCACCGTGGCGGAGCCGCTGCCCGGCGGGGCGGTGAAGGTTCTCGTGGCGGTCGCGGACGTGGACGCGGCGGTCACGAAGGGCTCGGCGATCGACGGCCACGCGCGGCACAACACCACGTCGGTGTACACGGCGGCCGCGATTTTTCCCATGCTGCCGGAACGGCTTTCGACCGACCTCACGTCCCTCGGGGAAGGCGAGGACCGGGTGGCGCTGGCGGTCGAGATGGCGGTGAAAGATGACGGAACCCTGGCCGCATCGGACCTCTATCGCGCCGTGGTGCGCAACCGCGCGAAGCTGGCCTACAACGCGGTCGCCGCGTGGCTGGAGGGGACGGGGGCGATCCCGGATCGGGTGGCGGCGGTGCCGAGCATGGAGGCCCAGCTCCGGCTGCAGGACCAAGTCGCGCAGCGGCTGAGGGAAGTCCGACACCACCACGGGGCGCTGAGCCTGGAAACCGTCCAGGCGCGGCCGGTGTTCGATGGCGAGGTGCTCACCGACCTGGAGGCGGAGGAAACCAACCGGGCCAAGGCGCTGATCGAAGACTTCATGATCGCGGCGAACGGCGTGACGGCGCGCTACCTGGAGGCCCGGGGCTATCCATCGCTCCGCCGGGTTCTGCGGTCCCCCGAGCGGTGGGAGCGGATCGTGGCTCTGGCCGCGGGGCTGGGGGAGCGGCTGCCGGCGGAGCCCGACGCGGCCGCCCTGGAGGCGTTCCTGACCAAGCGCCGCGACGCCGACCCGCTGCGGTTCCCCGACCTGTCCCTCGCCGTCGTGAAGCTGATGGGGCGCGGGGAGTACGTGGTGGAGTTCCCCGGCCAGACGGTGCCCGGGCACTTCGGGCTGGCCGTGCAGGCGTACACCCACTCCACGGCGCCCAACCGACGCTTCCCGGACGTGATCGCGCAGCGGCTGCTGAAGGCGGCGCTGGCGGGCCGCCCGGCCCCGTACGCGAACACCGAGCTGCAGGATCTGGCCCAACACTGCACCGAGGCGGAGGACCGCGCGAACAAGGTCGAGCGACAAGTGGGGAAATCGGCCGCCGCGCTCCTGCTGGAGCCCCGGATCGGGGACCGGTTCGACGCCATCGTCACGGGCGCCTCGGACAAGGGGACCTGGGTCCGCATCCTCCGGCCGCCCGTGGAAGGCAAGCTCGTGCACGGGGCCGACGGCCTGGACGTTGGCGACCGGGTGCGCGTCGAGCTGATCGGCACCGACGTAGAGCAGGGCCATATCGATTTCGTGAAGGCGAACGGTGGTTCCCAAACAACTGGACGGATGGGATCAGAGAAGGCGGGTTCATGAGTCGCGTCAGCACCAACGTCAACGAGGAAAAGCCACTAAAGCCGGGTCCCCTAAGGACGGAGTCGAATCACGCCCCCGTAGAGAGAGATTTTCGGGGCCGGAGCCCCCGGATGGCATCTGGTTGACATCCGGCCTCGCAACTCATATACTTGTCATACATGTCTTACAAGTATGGAGGTGCATGCATGGCGGTGCCGGTCTCCCTTCGCCTCCCCGAGGACACGGCAAAGGCACTTGACGAACTGGCTCGCGCCACGGAACGGTCAAGGACCTATGTCATCCTCAAAGCACTCGAAAGGTACCTGGCGGAATACGCCGATTACCAGGTCGCCCTGGATCGCCTGCATGACAAGGACGACCCCGTGATCCCCGCGGCCGAGCTCCGGAGGCGCCTTGGCCGTAAGAGTTGAGTACAAGGCTTCGGTCGAGAAGGATCTTCGGAAGCTCAGCCCCACGGCGGCGGCGCGGCTGCTGCAACGGCTTGAGCGCGCGCTCGCATCGGAAGGGAAGGCGGGCGAGTCCCTCTCGGGTGAGTTCGCGGGACTCTACCGGCTGCGCGTCGGGGACTATCGAATTATCTACGTGCGCACGGACGAGGGATATCTCGTGCTTCGGATCGGCCAGCGTCGCGAGGTCTATCGAAAAGGATGACCAGCAGCCGGGTAGCGATCATGTTCCCCGCGCAGATCATATACGCCCGATCCGCCCCGGTGAAACGCCGAACGGCCAGCCCACTTCCGTTCCTTTCCTGATCGACCAGACAAAGGCCTAATCTGCTTGCGAGGCCACCTTTCCCCACCTAGAATCGCCTCCATGAGTATCCTGCGTGACGACATGCCAAAAACCGAGGAGCGCGTGCGGCTCCGGCTCAGGCTGCGTGGCGCGGTCCAGGGGGTGGGCTTTCGGCCCTTCGTGTACCGGCTGGCAACGGAGCTCAAGCTCTCCGGCTGGGTGGTGAATTCGCCCCAGGGCGTGATCGTCGAGGTCGAGGGAGGCAAGGAGCGCCTCGACGCCTTTCTCCTGCGCGTCGAGAGGGAGAAGCCGCCGCGGGCCTCCATCCAGAGCCTCGAATCCTCCTTCCTGGACCCCATCGGCCTGACCGGCTTCTCCATTCGCGAAAGCGACGGGAGCGGCACAACTACCGCCGTGGTCCTGCCGGACATCGCCACGTGCCCGGATTGCCTTCGCGAGGTGTTCGATCCCACCGACCGGCGCCACCTGTATCCCTTCACGAACTGCACCAACTGCGGCCCGCGGTTCACGATCATCACCGCGCTTCCCTACGATCGGCCGAACACCACCATGGCCCGGTTCGTCATGTGCGAGGCATGCCGCCGGGAATACGAGGACCCCGAGAACCGCCGGTTCCACGCCCAGCCCAATGCCTGCCCGTCCTGCGGACCGCAGCTCGCCTTCTGGGACGAGGCGGGGGCCGTCCTGGCCGCGCGACACGAGGCCCTGCTTTCGGCCGCAGAGGCTATCCGGTCCGGAAGGATCGTCGCCCTGAAGGGGCTGGGCGGCTTCCACCTGCTGGTGGACGCAAGAAACCGGGAGGCGGTCCTCCGCCTGCGGAAGCGGAAGCACCGCGAGGAGAAGCCGCTCGCCCTGATGCTCCCTTCGCTCGAATCGGCGAAGGCCTATTCTCAGGTCTCTGAACTTGAGGCGCGCCTGCTCTCCTCCCCGGAATGCCCGATCGTCCTTCTCGCGCGTCGTTCCGATCCCCCGATGGAGCCAATCGCCCCCGAGGTGGCCCCTGGCAACCCGTATCTGGGCGTGATGCTTCCATACGCCCCGCTCCACCACCTCCTGCTCCGGGAGCTGGGCTTCCCCGTGGTCGCCACCAGCGGCAACCTCTCGGACGAGCCGATCTGCACGGACGAACTGGAGGCCCTGGAGCGGCTGGGCGGCGTGGCCGATTGTTTTCTCGTGCACGACCGGCCCATCGCCCGGCACGTGGACGACTCGGTCGCCCGCATCCTGCTGGGGCGCGAGCTCATTCTCCGGCGCGCGCGGGGATACGCCCCCCTCCCCATCCACCTCGCGCGACCGCTGCCCCCGCTTCTGGCCGTGGGGGCCCACCTGAAGAACGCCATTGCGGCGGCTGTCGGCACAGAGGTCTTCGTCAGCCAGCACATCGGCGACCTGGAGACGGCCCAGGCCTTCGACGCGTTTCGCGGCACGATCGCCAGCCTGGAGACGCTCTACGACCTTCACCCGACCGCCGTCGCGGCCGATGCCCACCCCGACTACCTCTCCACCCGGTTCGCCCTCGCCGCCGGCCCGCCCGTCATCCGGGTCCAGCACCATCACGCCCACGTCCTGTCCTGCATGGCGGAGAACGCGTTGGAGGGCCCGTGCCTGGGTGTCGCCTGGGACGGGACCGGCTACGGCCCGGACGGCACGGTGTGGGGCGGCGAGTTCCTGCGGCCAACGGCCGCGGCATTCCAGCGGGTGGCGCATCTCCGCACGTTTCGCCTCCCCGGAGGGGAGCAGGCCGTCAAGGAGCCGCGGCGCGCGGCCATCGGCCTCCTGTACGAGCTCTTCGGGGATGCGCTCTTCGGCATGGAGGAATTGCCGCCGGTGAGGGCGTTCCCACGCCAGCAACGGGGGATCCTCCAGAGGATGCTCGTCAAGGAGATCAACACGCCCCGCACGTCGGCCGCCGGCCGCCTCTTCGATGCGGTCGCCGCGATCCTGGGGCTCCACCTTGGCCCCCAGTTCGAGGGCCAGGCTGCCATGAAGCTGGAGTGGGCGCAGGACGGGATCGAGACGGACGAGGCCTACCCCGTTCGGATCTCAGATGGGCCGTCTGCCCTCGTCCTGGATTGGGAGCCGCTGCTCTGGGAGGTCCTGGCCGACGCGCGAGAAGGCATCCCCGTCGCCGAGATCTCCGCCAAATTCCACAACGCCCTCGTCGAGGGCGTCGTCGCTGTGGCCGAGCAGGTCGGGGAAGAACGCATCGTCCTCACGGGCGGCTGTTTCCAGAATCGCTATCTCACCGAGCGCGCCGTGCGCCGCTTGCGGGCGGAGGGCTTCCGCCCCTACTGGCATCAGCGCATCCCGCCGAATGACGGCGGCATCGCCCTGGGACAGATCGTGGCGGCTTCCCGCGCAATGGAGGAAGGCCGATGTGTCTAGCCGTCCCCGGGAGGCTCCTGAGCATCGCGGGCGATGACCCGCTCGCGCGCACAGGCAAGGTGAGCTTCGGTGGGATCTCGAAAGAGGTCAGCCTCGCCTGCGTCCCCGAGGCGAAGGTCGGCGACTACGTGATCGTGCACGCCGGGCTGGCCATCAGCGTCCTGGACGAGGAGGAGGCCGCCCGCACCCTGGAGTACCTGCAGCAGATCCAGGAACTGGGCGAGTCCGGATGAAGTTCATCGACGAGTACCGGGACGCCGGGGCCGCGAGGCGGCATGCCGAGGCGATCGCGCGCGCCACCACGCGGCCGTGGACCATCATGGAGGTGTGCGGCGGGCAGACCCACGCCATCATCAAGTTCGGCGTGGACGATCTCTTGCCGCCGGCCCTCACGTTGGTCCACGGACCCGGCTGCCCGGTCTGCGTGACCCCGGTGGAGATGCTGGACAAGGCGATCGAGATCGCCTCGCGCCCCGAGGTGATCTTCTGCTCGTTCGGCGACATGCTCCGCGTCCCCGGGAGCAGCCGGGATCTCCTGGCGGTCAAGGCGACGGGGCGGCGACGTCCGGATCGTCTACTCGCCCCTGGATGCCGTCAAGATCGCCCGCACGCACCCCGACAGGCAGGTGGTCTTCTTCGCGGTGGGCTTCGAGACCACGGCCCCCGCCAACGCCCTGGCGGTCGTCCAGGCGGGGCGACAGGGCCTCGCCAATTTCTCCGTGCTCGTCTCCCACGTCCTGGTCCCGCCGGCCATGGAGGCGATCCTGGCCTCGCCGGGAAACCGCGTGCAGGGGTTCCTGGCGGCCGGGCACGTCTGCACCGTCATGGGCACCGCCGAGTACGAGCCCATCGCCAAGAGGTACCGGGTCCCCATCGTGGTGACCGGCTTCGAGCCGCGTGGACATCCTGCAGGGCCTCTACTTGTGCGTCCGGCAACTGGAGGAGGGGCGCGCGGAGGTGGAGAACCAGTACGCCCGCTCCGTCCGGCGTGAGGGGAATCCGGCCGCCGTGCAGCTCATCCGCGAGGTGTTCCGGGTCTGTCCGCGCAAGTGGCGCGGGATCGGCGAGATCCCGCAGAGCGGCCTCGCGCTCGCAGAAGAGTATGCGGCCTTCGACGCGGAGCATCGGTTCGGGGTGGCCGATCGGACGACGGAGGAATCGCCGGATTGCCGGAGCGGCCTCGTGCTTCAGGGGGTGATGAAGCCGCCCGAGTGCCCCGCCTTCGGCACCCGCTGCACGCCCGAGCATCCCCTGGGCGCGACCATGGTCTCCTCCGAGGGCGCGTGCGCGGCCTACTACCGGTACCGGCGCAGGGCCCAACCCCACGAACCCCTTCCAGCGACGGAGCCATGATCCATGGAAGCCACTCCGGACTTCTCCCTGAGCTGCCCCATCCCGATCGATGACTACCCCCACGTCCTGCTGGCCCACGGCGGTGGCGGAACGCTCATGCACCAGCTCATCGAGCGGATGTTCGTGCCCGCGTTCCGCAATCCCTTCCTCGAGGCACGCCACGACGGCGCGGTGCTCGCCCCGGACGGCGTGCGATTGGCCTTCACCACGGATGCCTACGTCGTGCGGCCCCTCTGCTTCCCGGGCGGCGACATCGGCAGCCTGGCCGTGAACGGCACCGTCAACGACCTGGCCATGTGCGGGGCCCGCCCGCTCTATCTCAGCGCGGCCTTCATCCTGGAGGAGGGGCTCGCCATGGAGACCCTCTGGCGGATCGTCCAGTCCATGCGGCGGGCCGCGGACGCCGCGGGCGTCCAGCTCGTGACCGGGGACACCAAGGTGGTGGATCGGGGCAAGGGGGACGGCATCTTCATCGCCACGGCGGGCATCGGCGCCATCTCTCACCACCTGACCATCGCCCCGGCGAGCGTGCGCCCCGGCGACGCCATCCTCCTCAGCGGGGACATCGGACGCCACGGGATCGCCATCATGGCGGTCCGGGAGGGCCTGGAATTCGAGGCGAGGATCGAGAGCGACTGCGCGCCCCTCGCCGATCTCGTGGGAAGCCTGCTGAGGGCGGGGCTCGAGGTCCACTGCCTGCGCGATCTCACCCGCGGCGGGCTGGCCAGCGCCCTGAACGAGATCGCCGGGGCCGCCCACCTGGGAGTCAGCATCGACGAAGGCAGCATCCCCGTCCGGGAGGACGTGCGGGGGGCATGCGAGATCCTCGGCTTCGACCCACTGTACGTCGCCAACGAAGGGCGGTTCGTCTGCATCCTCCCGACCGGCGACGCCGAGCGCGCGTTGCGGATCATGCGCGCGGACCCGCTGGGTGCCGGGGCCTGCCTCATCGGCCGCGTGACGGAGGATGCCTCTGGCCTCGTGACCATGCGGAGCAGGATCGGCGTTAGCCGCGTGCTGGACATGCTGAGCGGGGAGCAACTGCCGCGGATCTGCTGAGCTTCCCCACGGTCGATGGCTTCGGGTGTGTCCGCGTGCGCACGAACGCCTACTCGGTGCCCGTCCGGGCGGGCACGCAGGTCGAAGCGCGCGTGTATCCGGCCCAAGTGGAAGTCTGGCACGCGGGGCGGTGCGTGGCCCGGCATGCCCGCTGCTACAGTCGGCAACAGCAGGTGCTCGACCTCGAGCACTACCTGGACGTCCTGGAGAAAAAGCCCGGCGCCTTGGCGGGGGCCACGCCGCTCGCGCAGTGGCGCGCCCAGGGCCGCTGGCCCGCCACCTACGATGAGCTGTGGAGCCGGTTGCAGCAGCGGCAGGGGCGGCAGGCCGGGACCCGGGCGATGATCGCCGTCCTGCAGCTCGGCCGGGTGCACGGGGCCGCCCGGCTCCAGGAATGCGTGGCGCAGGCGCTGGCCTGGGGCTGTGCCGATCCGGCGGCGGTGCGCTACCTGCTCACCGCGGGCGATCTCGAGCGCCAGCCGCCGGTCGCGGTGGACGTCGGGGCCTTGGCGGCCTACGACCGGCCACAACCGAGCCTGCGCGCCTATGATCAGTTGCTGGCCAGCCAGGAGGGGCGCCCATGAGCGAGCCCCACCCCGAGCTCCGGCTCGCCGCGATTCGCCAGCAGTGCACGCAGCTCCAGCTCCCCGCGGTCAGCGCCCAGTGCGGGCGGCTGGCCGAGCAGGCCAGCAAGGCCCACCACTCGCATCTGGCCTACCTCGAAGCGCTCCTCGGGGCGGAGCTGGACGAGCGGGAGCGCCGCGCGATCGACCGCCGGATCCGGGAGGCCCACTTCCCCCGGGTGAAGACGCTGGAGGAGTTCGACTTCGCGGGGGCGCCCACGATCCCGGCGGCGACGCTCCGGACCCTAGCCGAGGGAGAGTACCTCCGCCGGGCGGAGCCGGTGCTCTTCCTGGGGGAGACCGGCACTGGGAAGACGCACCTGGCCACCGGCCTCGGGGTCGCCGCCTGCCGGCAGCGGCGGCGGGTCCGCTTCACCACGGCCGCGGCGCTCGTGAACGACCTGGTGGAGGCCCAGCACGCGCACCAGCTCAACCGGGTGACGAACCGCTGGGCCCGCTGTGAACTCGTGGTGATCGACGAGCTGGGCTATGTCGCCTTGGCCGAAGCGGGCGCGGAGATGCTCTTCCAGCTCATCGCGGAGCGGGCGGAGAAGGCCGCGGTGATCGCCACGACCAACCTCCCCTTCTCCGAGTGGACGACGGTGTTCCCCAACGCCCGTCTCTGCAAGGCCCTGCTCGACCGCCTGACGGACCGGGCGCATATCATCGAGACGGGCATCGAGTCGTACCGCTTCCGCCGCACGCTGGAGCAGCGGCAGCAGAAAGGGCCGACTCGCTCCGCACCCTCCGGAGGGACCGGCGAGCACCCCGACCGCCGGTAACCGGAGGAGAGGCTGCGCCTGCTCACGGCGCCACCGAGGAGGTCGCTCGGGACTGCCGAGGCTGATCGTTCCAGGGGAGGGAACCGGAGGAGAAATGACCTGAACGAAGAGTGGGAAGAGCGAAAGTGATGTCTTCCAACTGGCACTAAACAACTGATGGGGGTGGGGCCAAATCAGACCATCAAAAGGGGCCAAATCAGGTTGACAGAGCCACGGTCAGGACAATCGGGAGGGCGACGTGGACAGGGTAGGCGGCCATCGGGCGGGAGCCTACACCCCTTCGGGGAAGGCTGTCACCATATTTCTGATACGGATTTTCATGCGCACCCCACTGCGCTGAGGGGTGCGCTGAAGGGGTGCGCTCCCCTGGCGGTCCGGGTCTGCGCGGTCCCCTGGGGGCCTCGCCCGGGCGGTCCCGTGCGGGTGCCATGGGCCTGGCAACTGCGCTAACTCTGTAGATTCGTTGACCGCGCGGCCGGCGTGCCTCCCGGGAGCTCGGGCCGTGGCTCCCCGCTCCCGGCGCGGCCGTGGCCGGGACTGCAGGGCGGAATGGGTACCGTGGGCGATCCCCGAACCCCCGATGCAGGATTTGAAGGAAAATCGCCCGCGAAAATGGTCGGGTGGTGAGCATGTCAACGGCCGGCCATTGAGAGCCACCCAGGGTCGCCCCATGGTGAGCCAGCGAAGGACGTGGCCGGGTCCCTCGCAAGTGGGTTGTCCGGACCTTTACTCTGGTCGTGCCTCCTGCTTCGGTGACAGCTTACTGCGCCGCTGGGCCGCGAGCTGCTGCTTGGTCTGCTCGGCCCGGTAGCTGGCCCCCGTGATCTCCACGAAGTGGGCCCGGTGGGTCAGCCGATCCAAGGCGGCGGAGGCCAGGAGTGGCTCGCCGAAGATGTCCGGCCACTCGCTCACGGCCCGGTTGCTCGTGAGCACGATGGACGCGCGCTCGTACCGCTCGTGGATGATGTCGTAGAGGTCCTCGGGGCCGGGGGCCCGGAGGGCCTTCAGCCCGAAGTCATCCAGGACGAGCACGTCGGGCCGCAGGTACTTGGCCAGCCGGTGGGCGAGCGTGCCGTCGGCCCGGCCGCCGGCCAGGTGGGCCAGCAGCTTCCCCGTGGACACAAAGAGGACCTCGTACCCGCGGCGGCACGCCTCGTGCGCCAGGGCTTGCGACAGGTGGCTCTTGCCCACGCCGGTCGGGCCGTAGATCAACACGTTCTCGTGCCGCTCGACGAACTGGCAGGTGGCCAGATCGAAGACCTGGGCCTTGTTCAACTTCGGGTTGAAGCCGAAGTCGAAGCCCTCGAGCGTCTTGCCGGGATCGAAGGCCGCGCGGCGGAGGCGGAGCCGGAGAGTGGACTGGGCCCGCCGCTCCACCTCGTCCTGCAGGAGCAGGGTCAGGAACTCGACGAACGAGGCGCGGCTCTCGATCGCCTGGTGGTTGCGCACCTCCAGCGTCTCCAGGATCCCGGAGAGCCGGAGCGTGCGGAGCATGGGGGTGAGCTGGTGCGTCAGTTCCATGGCGGACCTCCCTCGCCACCGGGGTCGGGGAAGAAGTCGGTCCAGGGGCGCGCATGGCGCGGGGCGGGGAGGGCCGCGGGTCGCGGCGCCAGGTCGAGGAGCGGCTGCCGATCGAGGCCCGCGGCGAGGATGGTCTTCACCGTGGCATACCGGTACTCGCCGACCGCGAGCGCGCGGGCACAGGCCGCCTCGAGGCGGGCCGCGCCGTAGCGCTGCGCCAACCGGAGGATGCCCTGGGCGCTCCGCAGCCGATCGAGGGGCCGGTCGCCCAAGAGGGCGGCGATGAACGCGGCGCAGTGCGGGCCGATCTCGGCGGCCCGCTGCTGGCACCACACCGGCGTCTGCATCAGGAAGTGGACCTTGTCCGGGGGGAGGTGGTCGTGCAGGGTCCGCCGCTGGCCGGGCCGCGCCGCGAGGTGGGTCGCCACCAGGGCGTGGTCGGCGAAGCACTGGACCTGGGTCGCCGTCCCCCGCACCCAGAGCCGCCGGCCGATCAGCCGGTACGGGGCCGAGTAGTAGGCGGCGTTGAAGACCACGTGGCAGTCCGGGTGGAGTTTCGCCTGCTTCCAGGTCACCGGCTCCCACGGGGTCGCGGGTAACGAGAGGAGCGCGGCCCGCTCGACCGTCTCGAAGGCCACCAGGGGCTGTTGCTTGATCGTGCCGTGGAGGCGCATCCCGGCGGTCTCCACGCACCAGCGGAGGCCGTGCTGGTTCGCGTGGTGGAGGTCGCGGAAGGCCCGGCCGGCGAGGCAGTTGCGCTTCACGTAGTGGACGCCCCCCTGCTCGACCTTGCCCTTGTGCTCGGGGGTCCGCACCCGACAGGGCGCGATGAGGAAGCCGTAGTGCTCGGCGCACTCCCGGTAGACGCGCTGGACCTCCGGGTCGTAGAGGACCGCGTGGACGATGGCGGCCTTCAGATTATCGAGCACGACCCGGCGCGGCACCCCCTGGAACCACTCGAAGGCGGCGCGGTGGCAGCGGCACCAGGTGGCGACGGTCTGGTCGAAGACGAACTCGACGTACTGGTGGCGGCTGAACGACAGCGTCATCACGAAGGCCCAGGCCCGGCGGAGGCGCTCACCGTCGGGATCGAACATGAGGCCGGCCGACCCGAAGTCCACCTGGGCTTCCTCCCCCGGGACCGTCTCCACGCGGATCGTGGCTCGCGGCGTGGGCGGTTCCAACCGTCGCAGGAACCGTTTCACCGCGGAGTAGCTCCCCGTGAAGCCGTGCTGCTCGACGAGGAGTTGGAAGATCGCCTGGCCCTCCACGCCCTGCTGCCGCCACGCCACGACCTGCTCCCGGAACGGGGCCACGCTGGACTGGTCGGGCCCGGGCTGGGCACGCTCCGGCGGGTGGAGCAGCGTGGCCAGCGTGGCCGGGTCGGGCAGTTCGCCGGTGAGCAGCCCGTGCTGCCGCGCCCAGCGGTGGTAGCTGGCCACCGTGTTCCGGCTCAGCTCGAGCTCGCGGGCGATCCGGCGGGCCGGCTCCCCGACGCGGAGCCGGCGGAGCACTTCGCGTACATCGGTCACCTCGCACCTCCGTGCAGCCATCGGGCACCTCCGGGTTGGGGTTCCCGGAGAGCAATCCCCGATGTGGCTGCGAAGCGCAAGGGACCCGGCCGCCACCCCGTTGGGGTGGCTCACTATGGGCGACCTTGCTGGCTCAGTTTGGGCGACCCTGGGTGGCTCAGTATCCCCGACCCCGGTGGCTCAGTATAGGGTGACCGCTGACAGAGCAATGTGAGGAGCCTGAGCGCTCGTCTCGACGTCCCGGCGGGCGGGTCGGGGTGAGGTCTCTCGGCCGCCCGTCGGGACCGGGCCGAGCGCTGTCGCGGGGCTTCTCGGGCGGAGGCGTGCCTCCGATTCGCCGCGCCGCGGGCCCGGGTCCACTGGCGGCCCCGACCCGAAGCCGGGGGAGGCGACGCCCCGGCGGGGGACGCGACCGCAGCAGGGCTGAGTCCGTGGCGGGGCCGCCGCTGGGCGGGGGACGAATACGCGAGAGGGCTGGAGGGCGGGAAGAGAGAAGGCCGGGAGGCAGCAGGCTTCCCGGCCTTTTGATTGTGGAAACAATTGGTGGGCAGCATAGGGGGTCAGACTCCTCAGAGTGTGTGAAGAAATCGTCGCCGGGCCGAGAGCCCGACTGTAACCTCTTGATTCTCCGTGGGTGAAAAATGCGCTTGCCGCCGATTCGCCGATATTTTCACACACTCTGAGTCTTGAGCCCGGTCGGCCATCCTGGCCAGCGGGCACGCTAGCGGGCAATGACGCCGGCGCTCAGGAAGCCACCGTCCACGTACAGGATCTGCCCGGTCACGTAATCCATGTCCGGTGAGGCGAGGTGGGCCACCGCCGCCGCGCAGTCCGCGACGCTCGCCAGCCGCAAGGCGATGGCCTTGCCGATCTCGCTCGTCACCCCCGTGACGACGGCGACCTTGCCTGCGAGCTTCATTGGCAACCTCCCATTCCCTTGCGGGCAAGCGCGTGCGTCACCATGCCCAGGGGGACGCCTTCCCGAGCCAGCAGCCACCGTGCGCCGATGCGCTTGGTGGGGGCTCTCCCGGATCCTTCTCTGGGGGAGGGGGGAGCGCGCGCTCAGTCTCGTATCAGAAGCAGGCGGAGAATGCAAGATTCACCGGACGGCAGGGGTGGATTCGGAACGATGGGCAGAGCCTATTTGAACTTCTCCACCATGTCGCGGATGCCCGGAATCCTTCCCATCAAGTAGTGGTAGTCCTCCTTGAAATGCTGGACGAGGCCGCGCTGCTGCTTTCCCACGAGGATCGTGAAAATGTACTCCTCGTGACCCGGGGAGGTGACCGTCGGATGGTAGCCCCGATCCAGCAGAAAGGTATCGCCATGCCGTGTCATGAAGCACGTCGAGGAGCCGTCCGGCTGGAAGCTGAGCTGCGCGCCAAAGCCGGTCTCGGGCCGGAAGCGATACTGGTACACCTCCTCATGGGCCGTCTCCGCAGTCCCCCGGTCCTCGTCATGCTTGTGCGGCGGATATCCCGACCAGCACCCGTCATCGCAGTACAACTCGCTGACCAGGAGGTTCCCCGCCCGCCCCAGCCCATTCTGGCCCAAGAGGTGGAAGATCCGCCGGTGCGATCGCGTTTCGATCGACCCCACGTCCACCATCTCGACCTCGTCCGGGGGAATCCGGAACGGCGGATAGGCGCGGTCGCACACGCCTCCGGCGACGGCGACCTCTGTGCCGTCCTGATTGGCGCGCACCCGAACGGTGGCGCCGGCCGTGACATACACTGAGTCCCCCTTGCCCGACCAGATGTCCTTGCGCTGGCCGACGCTACGGAACTGTGCGCCGTCCGCCTCCAGGTCAACGTTGCCCGAGAGCACCGCGTACAGCGTTTCAATCCCATCCACCTTGGTCCGGTACTCCTGGCCGCGCCCCAGGCGGACCAGGTTGAAGTACGTCGAGGACAGCGTCCCGATCTTCGGGGTGATGATCGGCTGGTTCCGGTTGTCGAACTGACGAATGAGTTCCGGCATGTCACGCCTCTCTTTTCGAGAATAAAGGGAACTGTGTGTTCTGCTGATCGGTCGCGTCAGGGCCCAAGGAAGCGGTGCGGGATGTAGGTGGCGGTCCACGGGACGAAGGCCACCAGCAGCATCACGAAGACCAGCGCCGCGATGAACGGGTAGCAGTACCGGATCGTCTCGTCGTACTTGCAGCCCGCGATGCTGGTGGCGACGAAGAGCAGGACCGCCACGGGCGGCGTGACGGCGCCGATCTGGGTGGCAATCGTCATCAGGAGGCCGAAGTGAAATGGATCGAACCCGAACTGTTTGGTGACATACGTGCAGACGGGAATCAGGATGATCAGGACGGCCAGGGACTCGATGAACATCCCCATGATGAAGATGACGCCCAGGAGGAGCAACAGGATCACGTTCCGATCGTTGGAGATGCTCTTGAGCAGGTTCAGCACGATCACGTTGAAATCGAGGTAGGAGAGCAACCACCCGAAGGCGCCGGCGACCGAGATGATCCCGACCACCGTGGTCGTGACGATGGCCGCGTCCACCAGGATCTTGGGCAGGTCGCGAAGTTTCAGCGACTTGTAGACGATGAAGGAGACGAAGAACGCATACCAGCAGGCCACCGCGCCCGCCTCGGTTGCCGTGAAGACGCCGGAAAGGATGCCGCCCAGGATGATCACGGGCGCGAGCAGGGCGGACCAGACCTGAGCCAGCGCTTTCACCATCCGCTTGAAGCTGAACTTCCCCGTCGTGACTCGAAGCTCGGGGAATTGTGGGAAGAAGGAGTGAACGTAGATGGTCGCCATGAGGAAGATGCCGATGATGATCCCCGGAATGACGCCGGCCAGAAAGAGCCCACCGATGGAGGTCCCAGTCATCGAGCCGTAGATGATCATGGTCATGCTGGGCGGGATGATGGGACCGATGGTTCCGGCGGCAGCCAGGAGGGATGCGGCAAAGCCCGGTTTGTATCCCCGCTCCTTCATGGACGGGATCAGGATAGAGCCGATGGCCGACGTGTCGGCAACCGACGAGCCGGAGACCCCGGCGAAGATCATGCTGCCCACCACGGAGGCATGCCCCAGGCCGCCTCGCAGATGGCCGACCACGGTTTCGGAGAATGCCACCATCTTCTTGCTGATGCCCCCCTGGCACATCAATTCCCCGGCCAGGATAAAGAACGGCATGGCCAGAAGGCTGAAGGAATCCAGCATAGCAAACATCTTCTGAGGGAAGATGGCCAGGACGACTCCGGGGCTCAGCAGCATGCCGAAGAGGCCGGCGATCCCGATGCCGAGCAGAACCGGCCCCCCGCCGAAGAGCAGCAATAATAGGGCGACGAAGAGGCCGATCAGCATGCGGCACCTTCCGCTGCCTGGCCTGACCAGAGGAGCAGGACCGCACCCGCTACCTTTCGCAGGGCCAACAGGGCCACATAGGACCATCCTACGACCAGGCTCAGATACACCCGGTCGATCCTGAGGCCCATGGCCGGGCTGGTCTGATTGCTCGCCACGCCCATCACGACGAAGGTGTACACCACGATGGCTGTCGCCAGCACGAGCCACAAGAGGTCAACGACCAGCGCCAACGCGGACTGCGCGCGGGCGGACAGCCCTTTCACGAACAGGTTCATACCGATGTGGGAACCCCGGCTGTAGGCGACCGGGATCGCCAGGAAGACCATCCAGACGTTTGCATAGACCATGAATTCCTCGCTCCAGCTCAGCGACTGATTAAGCACGAAGCGATTGAAGACCTGCAACCCTCCGACGATAACGATGGCAAAGAAGAGGACCGCGATCAGCCCCTCGAAAATCCGGTTCATGGCCGCTAGCAGCCTGTCGAGCATCATGCTCTCCCGAGGGAAGCGGGGGCCGGAGTCTGCCCGGCCCAATTACACGGAGGCGGAGGGAGGCACAGGACCTCCCCCCGCCACACACCTACCAACCTACTCCGTCTTCCGAATGATGTCGAGAAGATCCGTCGCCCCGATGTCCTTGGCGATCTTGTCTTGAACCCCGACGGCGTTCTTGCGGAACCCGCTGGTGTCGATCTTGTGGATGACCATCCCCTTAGCCTTGAGGAAGTCAAAAGCCTCTTGCTCCCGCAGGGGCCCCAGCGTCCGCTGGACGTCCCGGGCCATCTTGGCCCCCTCCAGGATGACCGCCTTCTCCTTTTCGGTGAGCCCACTCCACTCTTTCTTGGAGTAGGCGAACACCAGAGGGCCGAAGAGGTGCTGGGTGAGAGCGATGTACTTCGCCACCTCGTAGAATTTCTGGGCTTTGGTCACCGCGGCCCCATGTTCGTATCCATCCAGGACCCCGGTTTGCATGGCGGTGTACACCTCGCCAAAGGCCATGGGGGTCGCGTTCGCGCCCATGGCGTTAAGAGCCGCCACGTAGGTTGGGGTCGGGATAGTCCTGATCTTCAGGCCTTTCAGGTCAGCCGGCACCTTCACTTCCTTCTTGGACGTAACGACGTTTCGGAAGCCCCAGCTATCCATCCAGGCCAGGACATAGAAGCCTGAATTGTCCAGCTCCTTCGCCAGAATCTCGCCGACCTTGCCATCCAGGACATGGTGAGCGTGGTCGTAGCTCTTCCACATAAACGGAAGGTCCAGGACAGCGGTTTTCTTGCTGAAGTTGTTGAGGATCGCCGTGCCGCTGATTACCGCCGTCGCCCCGGAGCCGAGCTGCATCGCCTCGTATACCGCCCGCTCCTCACCGAGCTGGTTCGCAGCGTAGATCTTCACCTCAAGCGTGTCCGAATTGTCCTCGATCCACTTCTGGAAGATCCAGGCCGCGGTATGGATCTCCGAGGCGAAGTCGGCCTGGTGGCTGTGGGACAGCTTGATGATCTTCTTTGCCGCCAGGGCGGGCGAGGACGCGACAAGAAGGACGATCGCTACCAACACCGAGACCATGAAGATTATTCTATTTGCCCTGTACATCAAGTGCCCTCCTGTTCGGTGACTACGCCCCTGCTGATCTGGTGAGTCACGCTTCGAGAATCCCTCCGCGAACCCCGATCACCTCCTCTCCCTTCCACGCTCCTCGCCTGCGAGAACGGCCGCTACCCGGATGTGCCGGCGGCCCCATGAAAGTGGGGATCGCCAGCCGCACGCTGACGATCCCCTAGGTCAAGCAGCCGAACCAGCATGTCTGGCGGGCCCAGACGCTTCTAAGGCGCACAGCAACGGTCAGGCCTTGCGCCCCTGATCCGCGAGCATTTGGAACTTCTTCACGTTGTCCTCTCCGGCGAAGTCCGCAATCCGCTTATAGGCCGGACCCATCTTGGCCCGGAACGGGGCCAGGTCGGGGCGCGTCACCGCCATGCCGAAGCCTCCCAGCTTCTTGACCAGGTCCGTCTCCTCATCCCCGATCAGCTTGCGCATGAGATCGCCTGCTGCCTTGCTCTCCTCGCGGAAAATCGTCTGCTGCTCCGGACTCAGCTTCTTCCACGTGATGGCGCTGACCGTGTGGATCATGTTGTTGTAGATGTGACGGGTGAGCGCAAGGTGCTTCTGCACCTCGTAGTACTTGTTGTAGAAGATCACCGCGATCGGGTTCTCCTCGCCGTCGACCACCTTCTGCGCGAGCGCCAGGTAGAGTTCAGAAAACGCGATCGCCTGGACCACGCCGCCGAGCGCTTCCATTGACGCCTGGATCTGGAGCTCGGGCGGGGTGCGGATCTTGAGCCCCTTCACATCATCAGGCGCGTTGATCGGGCGCACGCTGTTGGTGAGGTTGCGGAAGCCGTACTCCCAGTTCCGCAAAAGGATGAAGCCTTGCTTCTCCGCGAGCGGCGCCAGCCAGTCCATGGCCGGCCCGTCGAGGACGCGGTAGACGTGGGCGTAGCTGTCGAAGACGAAGGGCAGCATCACCGCGGCGAAGGCCTTCTCGTAGTTCTGCAGCTGACCCTGCGTCGGCAGCCCCATGTCGATGGTGCCGAGCTTGATCTGTTGGGCCTGTTCCGGCGGGCCGCCGAGCTGGTTGTTCGGGAAGATGTTGATCTTGATCGCACCGCCGGTACGAGACTCGACCCGGGCGGCGAACTGCTTGGCTGCAATATTGGAGGGATGATCCTCCGCCCCGAAATGTGCGAAGCGGAGTGTGAGTGGGGCTGCCGCCGCCCGCGCCACGTGGGGCACCCCCAGCGCCAGCCCGGCCACGCCTACGCTGCTCTTGAGAAACGTCCTGCGGTCCATGTGACCCTCCTTTGTGATGATGGTGCTGTCGTTCTCCGCCCGGGTCGCGTCCGTGGCCCGGGTACCCCCATCGCCCGCTTCTCCAATCCCCGCCGGACTTCGGCGGGAGGTCCTCCGCGTCCTAGCGCGCTGTCGCTTACCCCCGAAAGCCGAAGTAGTGCGGCAGGAAGAGCGTGAACCACGGCACGAACGCCACGATGAGCAAGCCCATGATCACCACGACCAGGTAGGGCACCATGGCGCGCGAGGCCTCCTCGACGCCGGTCTGCATGATGGCACAGCAGACGTAGAAGCCCACGCCCGCCAGCGGCATGAAGCCCCCGATGCCCATGGCGATGATCAGCACCAGGGCGTAATGGATCTCGCTCACCCCGACCTGCCCGGCGATGGGAATCAGCAGGGGCGCGAGCACGTTGAGCGAGGGCAGCCCCTCGAGGAGCACGCCGACCACGATCAGGAGCACGATCGAGCCAGCCATGAAGACGGTGGTGCTGTTCCGCATGGTGTGCAGCAGCGCGACGAGACGCTGCGGAAGGTAGGCCACCGTGAGCGTCCAGGAGAAGCCCGAGGAGGCGGCGAAGATGAACATCAGCATGCCCGTGATGGCCGCGGTGTCGATCACCGTGCGCACGAAGCTCCGCCAGTCCATCGCGCGATAGACGCCCATCGCCAGCACGAGGCCGTAGAGGACGGCGATAGCTGCCACCTCCGTCGGGGTGGCGATTCCCGCGAGGATGCCAACGAACAGTATCACCGGCATCAAGAGCGGTGGCACCGCGGTGACCGCAGCCCGGAGCATCGCTCGGATCGGGACGCGCGGCGTGCGCGGTATCCGGGCGCGCAGGGCCCGCACATAGATGAGCGCCATGAGACAGAGGGCTATCACCACTGCGGGGATGAGGCCTCCGATGAACATCGCCGCCACCGACACTTGGGTGATCGACCCCACGATCAGCATGGCGATGCTGGGCGGCACCGTCTCGCCCATGACCGCCGAGGCGGCCAGCACGGCCGTGCCCTCGCCCGCGCCGTGGCGCTCGGTCAGTTGGTTACGCATCACCGTGCCGACGGCAGCCACATCCGCGGGCTTGGAGCCGGACAGGCCGGAGACGATGTACATGCTGACCACTGTGACCTGCAGGAGGCCGCCCCGCAGGTGCCCCACGAGCGTCTGGGCAAAGTGGACCAGCCGCAGGCTGATGGCACCCCGCTCCATGATCAGTCCGGCGAAAATGAAGAAAGGGACCGCCAGGAGGATGTAGTTCCCGGTGCCGCTCACCATGCTCTGCGGGAGCGCCACCAGGGACGCGGCACCTGTGGTCCAGAGGTAGTTCGCCGTGGCAAGCAGCAGAACGAATCCCACGGGCACGCCGGCGAGGATCGCGAGGAAGAAGAGGGCCAAGGTGCCGACGATGGCGGTGTCGCCCGTGAACCATGGCAGCCAAACGGGGCGCGCCGCCATCACCATCACCATCGCCAGGGCGACCGATCCCCCCACCACCCAGGCCCTCATCCCGTGTTCGCGTCGCAGATGGTCCACGGCGTAGAGGGCGATCAGCGCCAAGCCCACGGTGAGCGGGAGCGCGATCATGCCTGCCGGCACCTGGAAGATGGGCGTGCGCTCGCTCCAGTTCGACTCGATGAACTCGATCGACGCGATCCCCGTGACGCCGGCGAGGAACAGCGCCAGGACATCGGCGAAGGCGAAGCACACGCGTTGCACCCGCTCCGGGAACAGATTGAGCACCACGCGGACGAAGGCGTGCTCGCGGCGACGGTACGCGACCGCGCCGCCGACGAACGCCAGCGTTGAGAGCACCAGGCGGGCTATCTCGTCGGCCCAGAGGAAGGACGTGGTGAAGAAGGCCCGCGCCAGTACGTTGGCGAGCACGATCCCGAGTTCACCCAGGAGGGCGACCACGAGCACCGTGTCGGCAACGGTGTCGATGATGCGGAGGCCGGGGCGCACCCGCGAGACCTTCGGCGCAACGCCAGCAGCGGCGTCCGCCGCGAGGCTCATGCCATCCGGCTGGGCTTGAGCGAAGCCCTGCGACTCATGATGATCTCCTCCCTCTTCTACCAGTGATTTGACCATTGGTCCGTTTCTCCAGAGCCTCGGCGAACGTCTTGGCGGCCAGGTGACCCGGCTGGCTCCCATGGGCGAAGTGCGCAAACTTGCTCCGAAGGACCTGGGCCTCGGCCCCACCCAGCGACCCGGACAGGGAGGACCTGCACCGCGAGCACGCCCTCTGCGCTCCAAATCCGCCGGCGCGTCTTCGCGACTCCAGCCTCCTTTTCTCCGCTACGTGTTTCGCCAAGCACGTCACAGCACGGCCCGACAGATCTGGAGAAGATCCTCCTCGCTCATCGGCTTCGGGTTCCAGGCGGTGGACCGGCCCATGCCTCGCTTCACCATGTCGGGCAGGGCCTCGGCTTTGACGCCGACGTCGCGGAGCCGCCGCAAGGCCCCCAGTTTCTCCATCAACTCCTCCACCCGCCGCGCGAACGCCTCGATGCCGGGGAGGTTCAGGAGCCGCAACAGGTCGGCGAACCGCTCCCCGATAGCGGGCGCGTTGAACCGGATGACGGCCGGGAGGAAGAGGGCGCAGGCGAAGCCGTGCGGCACACCGTAGTCCACCGTGACGGGGTACGAGAGCGGATGGATGCAGGTGTTGCCGATGTTGGACATCTGGATCCCGGTGAGGTGGCTCGCCAGCGCCATGGCAGCCACAGCGTCCTTGTCCTTGCGCAAGCAGGCCGCCTCGAGATTCTCGACAGCCAGCCGGATGCCTTGCGTGGCCAGTGACCGCGTCACCGGGTTCCCCTGGGTGGACCAGAATCCCTCCACCGCCTGGCAGAGGACGTCCAGGCCCGTGGACGCCGCGACCTTGGGCGGCGTGCTCATCGTCAACTCGGGATCGACCAGCGCCACGTCCGGGAAGTTCTGCGGCGGGGCGATGGCAGGCTTGGCCCGCTTGGCCTTATGGGTGATCACCGTGAAAGGAGTCACCTCGCTGCCGGTCCCGGCCGTGGTGGGGATGGTGATCACCGGCAGACCTTTGGCTTGGCACACCCGCTCCTGATCGAGATATTCCCGGATGGAGCCGGGATTCCGCTGCAGCATGGCGATCGCCTTGGCGGCATCCAGCGCACTCCCGCCGCCGAGACCGATCAGGACATCACACCGGCTTGCCCTGCATTTCTCCGCGCCCCGGTCGACCGTCTCGATGGAAGGGTTCTCCTCAGCCTCGGCGAATACCTCCAGGGGGAGCCCCTGCAAATGCTTCAGCATCCTGTCGAGAGCGTCGCTCTGGTTGGGAAAATCCTTCCCGCTAACGACGAAGGCCTTCTTCCCGTTCAACTCGTCCACAACCTGGCGAATCTCGTTGAACCGCCCCCAGCCGAACCGGATCCGGGTAGGCATGTAGAAGCCCCAGTCTTGCACGGGTATGGCCCTCCTCTACTTGAGGCCGTGTTTCTTCATCAACGCCAGATAATCCTCTCGCGGGGGCGCGAAGATATCGATGCCCTTGAACCCGGTGGGGGTATGCCCGCCATGCTCCACGTTGGGCGGGTGCACGCAGACATCCCCCGCCTTCATCGTGAACTTCTCCCCGCCGCAGATGTGCTCCTCGCCGCCCTCCAGGATGACCAGGATCTGCTCGGCCGGATGCTTGTGGAGGGGGAACGTCGCTCCCGGCGGTTGCTCGATGAAGCTGCACAGGATGTTCTGCCCGGCGATGAACCGGGTCCCCACCTTGTCTGTTAGTGGAACGAGGGGAATGTCCTTGATGTGATAGTAATACTTCGGCTTCTGCTGCGGCATGGCCCTCCTCCTTCCAGAGAGTCAGGACAGGTTAAAACAGCTTGAACCGCCCGTCGAACTCCGGCTGCACCGTCACTTGCGTGAAGACGCGGTCCTTCTCTTCCCGCACGGCCCCCATCATCCAGAGGAACCCAGTGGTCGTCCCCGGGCTGGCCACGTTGTAGTGATAGCCGTTCTTAATGGCGACGGCATCCCCCTCCCACACCGGCACCACCATCTCCATGTCCTTCCCGTCGGTGTAGTTGAGGTGCAGGGAGAAGTTCGGCGCCGGCATGTCGATGTAGAGGTAGATCTCTTCCTTCTCCTTGTGGTGGTCGTGGGGGGGCCAGCTGGTCCAGTTCCCGTCCTTGCTGAAGGTCACGCCCGCCAGGAGCCGGGCGGCCTGGACGTTGGCCTCCCCGATCAGCGTGTGAATGGTGCGGGCGTAGGGCTCGAATCCCGCCTTGTTCACCAGCTTGGGATTCTTCAAGACTTCCTCAAAGCGAACATACTGAACGGGGTACTTCTTGCGTGCCGGTGACGCCATCTCGGCGACATCGAAAGACTCACTGGAGGCGACGGTGCATCGGCTGTCCCTGGGGAGATACAGGGCGTCGTACTTGCCCAACTGAAATGTCTGTCCGTCCGTCGTGATGGTCCCCTTTCCGGCCAGACAGACGAAGCCGAGCTCTTCGTCCCCGGATTCCACCTTCACCTCGCCGCCGCCAGATCCCAGCACAATCCGCCCGTATCTGAGGAACTCGAGGCCCGTGTTGTACTCGTGAATGATCCGTCTCCGTCCTTGCACGCGATTCGTTCCGCGAAACAACCAGGCGTTTGCCATACCGCACCCCCGTTTGTCTTGAAGAGAGAAACCCGATGGTTTGGGCCACCGCCCATCATCCTGGAGGCCGCCGATGTGCGCCTAGCCGCCCTTCCCCTTGAGGAGATCTGTGACCGCTGCCGCGCAGCGGCTTACGGCCTCGATCTCCTTGGCGATCCCTCGTTCCTTATCAATGTAAGCCGGGAAAGTGGCGCTGATGGCCGCGACGATTTCCCCCTCGCCGTTTTCCACCGGGGCCGCGACGCACATGATGCCTCGCGTGATCTCCTCCCGGTCGACCGCATACCCACGCTCCCGCACCTTCCCCAGCCCTCTCTCGAGGGCGACGGGATCGGTAATCGTGCGGGGCGTAAAGGCCTTGAGTCCACGGACGAGGATCTTCCGTCTCTCGGTTGGATGCATTCCAGCGAGCAGGACCTTCCCCATGCCCGTACAGTGCAGCGGGAACCGCTTGCCGATGGCGGAATACAGCTTGATCCCGAAGTCCTCAGGCGATTCGATCTTGTCCAGGTAGACCCCGGCGTCCCCGCTCAGGACCCCGAGGTTACAGGTATGCTTGGTTTCGGCCTGCAACTTCAGGAGGTGTGGGCGGACGTAGCCCTTCAGGTCGAAATGGGACGTGACCGCGGAGCCGATGAAGGCGAGCTTGAGGTCGCCGAAATACCTCCCGATCTCATCGTCAAACCGAAGGTATCGCATGCGCACCAGAGACTTGAGGATCCTGTGGGTACTGGCCTTGGGGAGGTTCGTCCGGGAGACGACCCCGGAGAACGAGAGCCCCTTTTCTTGGTGGGAGACGACCTGCTCGATGACCTGAAAGACCTTTTCCACGGTGCTCATAGCCAGACCTGGGGGGGCCTTTTCATAGGCCGGTATTTCCCTCGCTTGCGAAGCGTCCGAGGTGTGCGCACGCCCGGGCCGGAACGGGAGGCCTAAGGAATATTCCCGGGCAATTGCTGGGACCCGATCATGGGATAAGTTCCGGATTTGAAACTGAGTTCAATATTCGGAAAACTCCTACCCCAGATCGTCACCCGGGTCAAGAGCAAAATGAGCGTATGCCTCGGAAGGGCAACAATGCCCGGAATGACCACCCAATCGAGAGGTCCCCGGAGTCGAGGAGCCCAAGAGCCCGGGGCTGCCGCAACGACAAGCGCGGCAAATGCCGTGGGCCGTGGTGGCACCCGGATGAGGGGTTACCCCGGCCGTTCCGGCGGGCGGCGGGCGGCAGCCGAGACGATGACCGAGGAGACGACCATGGAGGCGGCCATCAGGACGAAGGCGACGGCGTACCCTCTCAGCAGGTCGAAGAATGCCCCGGCCAGGAGTGGACCGAGCATCGCCCCCAGGCCGAAGGCGATGTTCTGCAGGCCCAAGAGATACCCCAAGCGCGGACCCTGGAGGCGGTCCGAGAGGAAGGCGGCGAACACCGGGGGCCCGCCGCCCCCCGCCATCCCCCAGGCGAGGGTGAAGAAGGCCAGCGTCACCGTCCGGGACGGATCGCGGACGAGGAGGAGCGACACGTAGGCGATGACGTAGAGGCCAGCGATCCCCGCATATGCCCGCGGGCGTCCGACCCGGTCCGAGATGGCCCCGGCGGCAAGGCCCGACAACACGGCGATGAACGATCCCAGCGAGAAGAGGGAGGCGGCTGCCATCTTGCTGAACCCTGCATCCACCAAGTAGACGACCTGGTGGGCGAGGATCGCATACATGACCATCCCCCGCAGGATATTGGCCCCGAACACGGGCCAGAATGCCCGGGGAATGCCGGAGCCGGTGAAGCCCCGGCCCTCAAGGGGCGACGTGGGGAACACCGCGCCCCGCCGTCCCTCTCTCCCGGGCGGGATTCCATCCGGCGCAAGGCCTTTCTCGCTCGGGTCGTCCCGGATGAAGCTGAGGGTCAGGGGCAGGGCCGTCGCGGCCACGACCAGCCCGAATCCGACGTGGGTCCACCGCCAACCGAACCGCCCGACGCCAGCCTGGCTCAAGACCCCGAAGACGGCAGCGCCCAGGGGCACGCCGGCCTGCGAGATGCCCATGGCCATCCCCCGGTACCGGATGAACCACCGGGAGACGAGGGTGTTGTTGGAGACGTAAGCCAGGCCCGAGGTGGCGATACCCCCCACCACCCCATAGACCAGGTAGAGCTGCCAGAGGTTCTGGGTGAGGCCGCACAGGGGGAGGGTGATGGCCTAGGTCGCGGTGCACCAGGCGATCACGCGTCGGGGGCCCAGACGATCCACCAGGGCCCCGAGCGCCCAGCCGCCCAGGGCATACGCGGTCATGTGGATGGAAAAGACGGCCGAGGTGGCCGTTCGGCTCGAACTGAACTCCTGGAGGAAAGCCGGCAGGAACACGGAGAAAGCCTGCCGGGGGCCAACGGAGATCGCCCACGACAAGCACACGACCCCGGCGACGACCCACCCGTAGAAGATCCGCACGCGCGGCCCTGCGCCCTGTCCTCGCTGCCACCCGCCGATCAAGAACCCTTATGGCAGGTAAGGCATCTGTCCCCATCCATCGCGGCGAAGGCCGTCTGGCCGTTGTGGCACGCGCCGCATGCCTTCCCCTCCGCCATGGCATCCATGGTGAACTTGGTGCTCCCCTTCTGCATCTTGAACAGCTTGGGATGGCAGTCGGGGCACTGGGCGCCCTGCGCGATGTGCTTCGCGTGCTCGAAGGTCACGGGTCCCGGTGAGCCGGGATCGGCCGGGAACGTGATGGGGGGCGGACCGGCCTTCGTCGAGGCCTTCGCGCCCGCTACGGCGCGGAACTCGTGGCACTCGGCGCAGGCGGGCCCGGGATTGTGGCCCGCCTTGTCGGTATGGCAGGCCAGGCACGCCTTCCGCGGCTCGGGTGACCACGCGTGCGGGGCATGGCAGGCGATGCAGCCGGCCCCGCTATGCGTCGAGGCCGTGTGCAGGCCGCCCAGGCCCGCATGGCACGTCGTGCATTTTGCCAGCGGCTCGCGGCGTTGTTCCTTGAGGTGGCACTGCTTGCACTGCATCTCAGCCATCGGAGCGCCCGTGGCAGGAATATTATGGCATCCGCGGCAGGTGGCCGGCTTGGCTGGCCCCCCCGTATGGCACGCGCCGCACAAGATCTCTGCGTGCCTGCCGCCCAGCTTCCAAGGGTGGGCGAAGGCGGGGGTCGCCTCCACCCGGATGAAGCTCCCATCCTTTCCCGTTTCCAGGAAGTCGTGGCAGGTGTCGCAGTCCTTCGGGATGAGGCGCCCGTCGCTGCTCAGGTGCTTGCCGTCGTGGCACCGGAAGCACCCGGGGAACTCCCGGTGCCCAATATCATCCGGATAATCTCGCCAGTTGACGCGCATCTCGGGGAAGAAGTTCTGCCCATAGACCCGCTTCACCTCCTCAATGGCTGGCCGAAGCCTGTCCCCGTGCTGCTCGACCACGGAGGGATATTCCGTGGCGTAGAACTCGCGGATGTACTGTTCGATCTTCTGGTTCGCCTCGGCCGTGGTGGCGAAGGGCTGGACCATGGCCTCCACTGCCACTTTCTTGATGTAAGGCAAATCGGTGGGGATGCGGCCCGCCTGGAAAGACGAGTCCAGCGCGCGCCCCGGCGGCAGATAGCGATGGCTGGGGCGATTGTGGCAGTCCATGCAGTCCATCCGCCGCATTTCGCCGTTCTTGCGCTGCTCCTGGGTGATCGGGTTCACCGTAGAGTCGAACTCGGTGACCTTCCCGTTCGGTTCCTCGCTTCGCACCCAGGGAATTACCTGACGCCGCTTATCCGTGGCCACGTACCAGATCTTGTTGGCGATGTTCATGTGCCAGTGGATCCCCTGGCTCAGCCCCTTCATCGATCCCCCACCAGTCTTGACCAGAAGCGGGACTTCCCGGCGCGTGTTGCTCTTGTTAGAGCCGTAGTGGATCCGGATGGCGAGCTGCTCCCCCCAGAACTTTGCCGGCCAGTGGCACCGCTCACAGGTCTCCTGTGCCGGGCGCAGGTTACTGATCGGCGTGAGGATGGGCCGGGGGTATTTGTTGAATAGCGTCGCATACACCTGGTATGCGCCCGAGAGTTTCGATCGCACGAACCACTCCGCCCCCGGCCCGATGTGGCAATCAACGCAAGGGACCCGAGCGTGGGGCGAGTTCTCGTAGGCGGTGAACTCGGGATGCATCACCGTGTGGCATGCCTGGCCGCAGAACATCACCGAATCGCTGAAATGATAAGCTTGATACCCGCCCACGGCGGAAAACCCCAGGAAGCCGATGATCAGCACGAAGGTTGTGCCCAGAATGACGCGGTGACGAGGTATGTTGAGATCGAGCTGCGGGAGTTCCACCACCTCACGGCCGTGACGCAGTTTGTGGTAGCGGACCCCGGCTCCAACGAACACAACGGCCAGTCCAGCCAGGGTGATCCCCGGGAGGATCATGTACGTGACGATGCCAACGTATGGGTTCTGGCGGGGTGCCAGGAAGTCAACGATGAGCAGGAAGATGTTGACCGTGAGGCTGATGCCGACGATCAGGGCCCCGATCAGGCTGGTCCAGTTGCGGAAAAGCCGACGGAACGTCAGGCGACTGGGCATTAATGGTTCCCCCTCGGATACTCGTGGGATGCCGCGGCTATCGACACCATCCTGCGCTCCATGACATCGGGGCCGGGATGAGAGATCGCGGCGACGCCGCCGGTCAGCCGTCTCCTAGAAGGAGTCTATCTGGGGCGCCACAGCCATCGCCAGCTTTTTCTTACTCTTGTTTCGAGCCCCTGACCTCCTCTCAGGTGGGCTGTGCCGGTCCGAACCTTTCCCGCAGGGCGCGGATCTGGTTCAGATGGTTGGCATCGTGGTTCACGTGGATGTCCGCCTGGGCGGCGATGCTGAATTCGCCCCGCTTGGGATGCAAGCCGATCCGCTGCCACGACTGATGCGCCAGCGCGGACAGGAGGGCGATGGTCTCCGCGCGGAGCGCCTGGAACTCCCGGATGGCGGCGGCCGGTTCGTCCTGGTTGTATTTCAGGGCGAACGCCAACTCGTCCTGATTGATCATCCGCAGCGCCGGCCCGTCGTGATTCGCCATCTTGGCATAGCGCTCGAGGAAGAGCCGCTCCACGTCCCGCAGGTGGCAGGCGATCTCCAGCATGGACCATTTCTCCGGCGCGGGCTTCCGCCGGAGGACCTCATCGGGAACCCCGCGCAACAGAGCCATCAGGGTCTTCGGCGTCTCCTGGAGCTTCTCGAGAATGTCCCGGCGCTTCTTGATGTTCTCGATCTGGCCGAGGTGGGCCTCATCGTTTCCCAGCGCCTGCCGCTGCAGGACGATCTCGAGCGACATCGGGCCAAGCGACTCGTGGGTCCCGATCCGCTGCCACTGCTCCCCCTTGACCTTCTTGAGAACTGCCAGGACCTCTTTCCGCGCCGTCCGCCAGTCCCGCACAACCTCGCGGAGGTTCATGCGCCCGTATTGCCGCCCGAGGGCAAGCTTGTCCCCGTCCACGTCCGGGAGGATGGGATTGTCTTCGGCCAGGATCTTGCGGTACCGATACAAGTATCCATCCCGTTCGGCGTCGCGCATGTGGCACACGATCTCGTGGATGGACCACTTGCCGGGCGCCGGCCGCCATGTGAGGAGTTTCCGGGGGACACCCGCCACCGCTGCTTTCAGCCGGTCCGGCGTCGATTGGATGATGTCGAGGTAGCGTTCTCGTTCTGCCTGGTCCATGAGGCCTCCTTGTCTGGAGATTCCACAAAAGATCTCGGGGCGCTGAAACCCTGGCGCCTGAGAGGGCGGGAGACGTGAAAGAGCGGTCTCGTGCCGGAGAGAGGCCGCGGGGACTGCGCTCACGTCAGGGCGATCCCCGCTCCATTCGTGAAGTCCGCCGGCAGCGTCTTCATTCTGGCCGCGACATCGGCGGGAGTCCATGCGGAGGCATCGGGGCTGCGACCCGCCCGCCCAGCCCGATCCCCCGGTCCCCTGGGAAGTGTCAGTCTGCGGAGACCCGTGAGGCGTGCGATCGCCGAGGACGGGTGGTGTCGGGCGCCACGCCATAGCGGGTCCGAAACACCCACGCTTCCACCCGCAGCCGGCTGGCCGTGCTCGCCATCTGCCAGAGGGCGATGTTTCTCTCCCTCTCCCCCTTCTGCGCGGCCGCGTGGTACGCGCCCGCCGCCCGCCGGTAGCCCGCCGCCAGGAGGCCCAGGTGGGTGTTCAGCGTCTCCTGGGTGGAATGCAGCAACAGGTCGTCGGCGATCTGGATGAGGAGGTGCTGTTGATAGCCCAGCTGCGCCGCGGACCCGTCCCGGAAAGTCCCGGCGTGGATGGTCTCGAGCAGTTCCAGGTTGTTCGGGATGACGGGATCGCGTTCCAGCATCCACGTGAGGAGCCCCGGCGCCTCGTCCGCGGAATGGGTTGGAGGCGGGAATGGGGAATCGAACCTGAGGAGCGACAGGGCTCCTTTCCAGGCGCGCGCCCCACCTCCGGTGTCACTCTCGCTGCGGGGTGATTCGACAGTCTCGACCGCGGGGGCTTGGGCAGCCGCCGGAGGCCTGGAAGCAGAAGGCGGGGGGGCGGCCGCGAGGTTTGATTTCTGGGAAGCGACCGGTCCGGGGAGCGAAGGTGCTGGGACCTGTGGGACAACGGGCTCGGCCGGCGGTGATGGGCTGGGAACGACGGGAGACTCGCGGACGACAGGCCCGGTGTTCGGATCCTCCGCCTGCATCTTGCGAAGCAGGTACACATCCGCGGGAATCCGGCCGCCCCGAAGATGCTCTCGAAGCTCCGCGGCGCCTTCGGGGCGAAAGACCATATAGCAGGAGGGACAGAACGTCGCTTCGGCCGCGACTTCACGCTCGCACGCCGGACATGCCCGAACCCTACCGCTACCCTGCCCCCCGAAGAGCCGCAACGGCATGCCTGCCTCGGTAGACCTCCTGCTGTGGGTGTCCGAGCACAGAAGATACCACTGAAGTCCGGGCCCGTCAATTCGGGTCAGAGTGTGTGAAAAGATCGGCCAATGGACGCCAAGTGCATTTTCACCCACGGAGAACCAACAGGTTACAGTCGGGCCCTCGGTCCGGTGACGATTTCTTCACACACTCTCAGGCGCGGGCGCCGCGAGGGGCTCCGCCCTCGAGTTCGGCCACCCGCTTTCGCAACTCCTTCTCGGTCTCCCACCGCTGCGTGTCATCGCGCATCACGGCAAAAATCCCCTCCACGGAGCCGGCGGCGTCTTTGAGGAGACCCACCGTGAGAGCGATGGAGAGCCGGCTTCCGTCCTTCCGGATGGCCGGGACCCGCAGCAGTTGCGTCCCGTACTTGGTCGCGCCGGTCCGCATGACCTGCTGATACCCGTCCCAGTGCCGCTTCCGCTGGGCCTCCGGGATGATGATGTCCAGCGACTGGGCCAGGGCCTCGGCGGCTGAGAACCCGAACAGCCGTTCCGCCCCGGCATTCCACAGCCGGATCTTCCCCGATGCATCCGCCACGATGATGGCGTCGGCAGCGTTCTGAACGATGCGCGCCTCCAGTGACATGATCCCCCCTCTTTCCGCGGGCCGCCCGGAGCCCTTCGGCTGCCCTGACGCGGATCAGCCCATGGATGACACGCGCTCCGGGCGGATACGGTAGATGACCCGGACTTCCCCCGGCTGGCGGTACGGGTACCGATCCTGGCCGAGGTATTTCCTGGCCAAGGAATCAATGTGGGCGTCCGCGCCCGCCTCGGTGATCTCTTCCACCCGGCCTCGCACCGCGAGGTAGCGGTACGGGTTCTCCGGATCCTGGATCGCCAAGGCGATCCGCCCATTGCGCCGCATGTTCTTGTCCTTGACGCGCCCCTTGGCAGAATTGATCCGGACGTGCGTCCCGTCGAAATCGAACCACACGGGTGTCACCTGGGGGCTGCCATCCGACATGATGGTCGCCAGGTGGGCAAAGGTCTTCTTCGTCAGCAGGTCCCGGAATGTCTCAGGGATGGTCGAGCTCATGGCTCCCTCCTTCTTTTCGCGTGAAGAGTCCAACCGGAGCGGGGGCAGGCACGCGCCCCGAGTATATCAGGCTGCGCGACGAGGCGCGAGGCGTCGCCATCACAGGACCTGCACGATGAGCCCGGTCTCTCCCAGGACCTTGGCGACGCGATCGCACTCCGATGCGCTCCCACGATAGACCTCGGTCAATCCGTGCGTGTGGGCGCGCCAGGCCAGCTCCTCTGCCAGCGGGCGGGTCATGCCGGGCACCGCCTTCAGGAGTTGGGCGATGACCTCCTCGAAGCTGTGGCAGTCGCAGTTGAACAGGAAGACCTTGCTCCCCTCGCCGCCTCCGGCCCCGAGGTCCGCGACCTCTTCGGGCGCAGCCTGTCCGGGCGGGGCCGGAGAGGCTTGGGACAGCACGGGCAGTCGCGGACCCCCCTCTGAGCGGGGGCGAGGCTGACCCGCCCAGCAGGCCCCTCCGGCTGGATGTGTCAGCCGAAGATCGTGTTGGGGCCATCGAGAGGGGTCCATCCCCGATCCCTCGATCGTCAGGCGATGCGGTCTGGGGCCGACTGCAAAGCGCTCCCCTGGAATGTACTGCGGTGGGCCGGGATACGCAAGCCCTCCGAATGTGGGGGATGGCTCTCAAGTCTTTGGATCAGGGGGCATACCCCCGAAGAAATCGAACTTGGCGAAGGAGGATCGGCAGGCTCGGGAACCGACACGGAGCGATACTGACAGCCCGAGGCGCGGGAGGAAGTCGTGCCAGTCGGTGTCATCCGAAAAGATGGCCTGCCGCGCGAGGCCACGCACCATGATATGGTGGAGGCGCGGGAGGCGTCGAGGCGCGCTTGGCGGGGCACGGGGGCACTCTACCGACACCCGGGGCCGGTGTCAGGTTGGTTCGGAACCCCCGCCTCCCTTACAGATGGTCCCGGTACGGAGCCGGCCGTCGTAGGTCCGCTCGATCCGATGGCAGGGGCTCGGCTCGGAGCGAGCATAAGGATAATTCGGAGGCAACGTCCCGGAATACATGCGCGGGAGTCCGCGCCGTGCCCCGGAGGGTGTAGGGCGTCGGAGGACTCGATCACCCCCGGGAGAGGCTGCGCGCTTCTGCAACGTGGAGGCACCCCCCAGCGGTGACCCCGGGCGGGACGTCGGCGCGCCTCTCCCCCTTCCGCCGCTCGGACTAGGCCGGCTGGGGGCGTCTGGCAGCGACGACCTCGCATAGCACCACTACGATGGGACGCGGAAGGCCAGCGCCGGAGGGGCTCCCGGGGGCGCCGGGAGTCGACAGGAGGGATCCGCCTTGACAACGCGAATACGGCCGGGTCCCGCATTACGCTAGGTCACTGCCTTCACTAATCTCGCCTCAGCCAGAGATGCCGGATCGTGATAGCTGGCGCCTGCTGCCCCGTTTCAACGTAGCTGAACGGTCGCGAGTGCCGACTTACATGGACGACCTCACTGTTTTGGCCGGGCACGGATCGTCGGCACGAACGGGGGAACGCAATGGTGAGAAGTTCTCTCGCCCGTACTTCAAGGGCAATAGCCAGCTTCGGCGAAAGCGTGTAGCCGATGCGGGCGTAGCCGACCATCAGCGCGCTTGTCATCGCCCAGGCGTATTCGCCGCGCACGAACCGGATGATACCCTTGTCGCAGTAGTGGACTCCGACGGAGTGGTCGGAATCCACGGGCTTGCATTCGATGAAAAGCCAATCCTGCGATGGCTTGAACACGTTCAGGCGATCAGCGAGGCCAATGAGTAGGTCGGGCATTTTGTCGAGCTTGGTCCTGTCGTAGTTCCGCACCTTCGACTCGCGCGTGATGACGGTGAACAACTGGCGATCGAAGCCTCCGACAACACCCTTGTTGAAGACCTCGTCTTGGAGCCGCTCGTAGAGTTCGTGGGTGACAACATCCTCGGTCGCGTTGAGCAGGTCGAAAGCGGGGCGCGGGTGTGTTCGCATCCGCTCCCAGGCGACACGCAAGGCCTCTTCCACCACGAGGAAGATCGGCAGCGAAATCGGCGGATGCGGCAATTCGACACCGGTCAACCCCTCCTCGTAGAACCCATACGCCATACCTTAGTCCTCGAAGACGCTCATATGCCGCCGGACGATTTCTGCGCCTAACAACCGCGCTCGGCTTGGCGTCCAGTAGCGATATTGGCTGAGGATGCCGACCAGCAAGCCGCCCTCGACCTGCTGGATGATGCGCGTTGTGCCGGTGTCGTCCGCCAACCGCAGAATCACGTCGCGGAAAAGCGCGTCTGGCTCCGTGGTGGCACGGCCCCGTTCGCCGATGAGCACGATGCCGAACGGCACCTCCTTTTGGAGAAACGCATCGTCCGGTTTCAACGCGACGACCTGCGGCTCCTTGCCCAGCACTTTGAAAAACGGCCGGACCACGGACTCCAACCGCCGCCGGAACGTCTCGCGTTCTGCCCCCGTTGGCACGCGACACGCCCGCTCACGGGATCCATCGTATGGCAGGCAAACGTCCAGCGTATCCCGAATAACTTCCAGATCGAGTTTATCCAAGCCGTAGAGGCTGGCGAAGAGAGTGTCTATCTCGTCGAAGACTGTTGTGTCCTCCCTTTCTAGCCGCCCGGAAAGGGACCGAACCGTCTCCCGTTGCTCGCTGGACAATTTGTCCAACGGAATGATCGGGCAGTCGTCCAAAACGCTCTTGTAGAACTTCCGCCTCTCGGCACCAAACTTTGGACTCGTCAGAAGTGCGTAGTGCATCCAAATCAGACTATGGACGAAGAGGTGAACGTACCGAGCGAGTAGCTCTGCATTCTCATGTCCAGCCGCGGAATAGCCGTAGAAACTCTCGTTGTAGGCCACATCGGTAAGGCTGAGCAAGGCCCATCCTTTTTCTCGGGACAGACCGGGGGACTCCATGACCAGCGCAAGAGGAGCTCGATAGACTTCTCGCTTTCGGGGCCAACAAACCTTTGGCCGAGAAAATGACTGCAACTCATCGGGTCTGACGACAAAGCGGAAGAGCTCCGTCGAGTTCAAGTCTGGCAGGTCCCGAAGGAACGAAGCATCACGTTGCGCCTGTCTCTCCTTAACTTGGTATCCGTTGCGGCTGGTCAGCCCGAGATCCTTCTCCCAATAGGTTTGGAGTGGGCGCCCCGGGGCAGCCTTGATTCGTCGAACGGCCTCGACGTCAAGCCAGGTTCCAACAGCCAACGCCTTCCACAGCCACGGCTCATCAAATGTTGCCCCAATCTCCACCGGCTGAACCGACTTTGAATCAATCCGCACTTCACCCTTGCGGTTCAGCAGCGTGTCACAGTGCGGAGTGATGAGGCGAATGACCTGCCCTGCCTTGGGACCATGGTTCCGCGCAAGGAGCAGCAGAAACGGCTGGCCCATCTTCGGCCATACCTCCGTGTCGGACAAGTTCGACCCATTGATGATCCCCGTCACCTCAAGGAGCCTCAACACCGTCTCGCGGGCACGGCGCGGGATGTCTTCCTGCTTGAGCAGAATCCGCGCGGGCAGCGCCATTGCGATCCGTCCGCCGGGCTTACACCACTCGGTGGACTTCCAGAGAAACGGCAGGTCAGGCGCGTTGTCGGGATTCTGGTAGTCACGCGCCAGCGCGACTTCTCCTTTGCGCTCGATGATGTCAATACTCACGGTTGTGAGTTCGGCGGCAAGTGGCTTGTACTTCTTCCGCAGGCTCGTCCACGGCGGATTGCTGAGGACAAGATCGAACTGCCCATCGAATCGGCTGCCGACATGCGCGCCGAGGCTGCCAATAACTGGGCCGTCGTCTGGGTCAACGCCTTGGCGGCGGTGATTGAACAGGACGAGGTTATTCAGCGCCTTGAACCGCAACTTCTCCGGTGGAATCGGTGCCGGGTCAAGTTCGATGGCTGTGAGGTACAGGCTAAGCGCCGAGAGTTTAAGGGCGGAGTCGCTGATGTCGAAGCCCGTAAGCTGCTTTTCCAAAATCTCGCGAATGGCCTTGGTGTCGGGGCGCTTGGTTTTCCATCGCTCGCGGTAGAGGCGGCGAAAGGCCAGCACCAGGAACACGCCTGCACCGCACGCCGGGTCAAGCACGCGGGCCTCGTGGGCCTTTGGCAGGCCATCGAAAGCTTCGTCCACCAGCGTGGCGGCGATTCTGCGCGGCGTGTAGTGGACGCTGGTTTCCTTCGCGCTGCGATGTTCCCACTTCCAGCAGAACGCCTCGTAAACCTGACTCAGCAGACCGACGGGGACATGCGCGAAGTCGAAGTCGCTCCATTTCAACTTCAGCTTCGTCTGGTAGCCCTCCGCCCCGACCGGTTCCAAGCCGCGGACAATTGCGCTGAGATGCCTGAAAACTGTCTTGGACCGCTCTGCGATGCTATCGAAGAAGGCGCGGCTGCCGCCGTCCTTCAGGGGCAGGAAGTCGCCATTGAACGTCCGGTCGAGCCACTGGCTCGTGGCGTGCGCATTCTCCGCATTGTCGAAGCAGGCCAATGGTTCGTTTGCTTGCGGAGCGATACGCTTCGTGTCCCGCTCGGCGACGATGTGTCGGTCGCAGAGAAAACGGAAGAACAACGCGCGACCAACAAGCGATAGGACGTTTGCGCGTCCCAGGATGTGGGCGAGCCGGTCAGCGCCTTGATCGAGGAGATTGAACATCTGTTTGAACACGAAATCCGCGTCGTCGGGCTCGCCTTTGCCGTCGAAGTGGCCCAGCGCGAGCCGGGAAAAGAGCGTCAGCGCCTCGCCAGTGCCTGCGCGATAGAGCTTCCACTCCGGGGTGCGATCTTCGAGGCTCACTGGCGTGACAAGGAGTTCGCCGGGGCGCACCCGGGCGAGATAGGCGCGGTTGCCACGGCATGCGAGGATGCGGCGGAGCTGGCGAAACTTCGCTTCTTGTTCAGCAGGGACCAGCGAGAGCCGACTTTCGTCCACGAAAAAGAGCAAGGGCTGGCCTTGGTTCTCCGCTACACCGTCTGGGAGGAGTTCCTGCGAGCCACCCGGCCCACGCGGTTCGACCAAGTCTAGATAGTCCAGAAGGTCCGGGGACACAACATCCCCAAACAGCCGGATGCTACGGCTGGCGAGACCGTATTCTTGGAGTCTGTCCTTCAGGCTCGCAGTTCCGCTGGTAGGCATGGTCACTACTCAGTATGCTGAATAGCCATAGGGTTTGCGCGCACTGTCTTCGCTTTGGACTTTCCTCCCAACAGTGTTAGGGGAACGGGAACCCCGCGAAGCAGTGGTGGGTATTCGCTATGTACATTTACGTCGTCCGGAAGCCCAACGCCCGATGACTGATCGCCTTCACTGTGTTATCCATAAGAGTAATAGGGGACGTCCCGTATGCCGTATGCAAGTGAAGGAACTCAGCGTGCGATGGAAGAACAGCTACCGGCAGAAAAGGCTTGCTTATGCCACGCACGGCCCCCCCCACCGCCAGATATAATCGGGGGAAGCCAACGACGAGATTCGCGACGCGCCACAAGGTGCTCAACGGAACCGGACCATGGGTGCGTGCGTCTGGGCAGAAAAAGTCTCCTGCATCATATTGTACATACCACCCCGATACAGCTACTTGCGCCCCGCACCTTCCTTTTCCCTTCCGCCAGGAAGGCGCTTTGAGTCGGAACGACTTAACAGATCACGCATCTCCCGGACATCTTTATCCAGGCTCCCAAGTTGCTGCTCGACCTGCTCCCGAGATTTCTCGACAGTTGCTACCCGCTTTGCCAGTGCTTCGGTAAGCTGTTCAAAGTATCTCCGCTCATCCCGAAAAAACGACCATGTTGAAAAAAGCAGACTGCCCACAGCAGCCGCAAGTGCTATAATCCCGATACCAACCGCGGCACCTACGATCTTCGTATTCCTCTCAGCTCTTCGTGCGCTTGTACGCGCGGACTCCAGCGCATCTGGTATCGAGCTTCGAACTGGCTTCCCTTCTGTCGCTACCTGAATGTAGTCTGCAATGCTATCCCGCTCCAGCTTTCTGGGCGGAAACGGATGGTATACGCCAGCCCGAGGGAGGTGTTCCAGTGACTCCGATTCCCAGCAAGGGTTTGGACTGAGTTTCGTAAACTCCATCCATATGATCGTCTCTCCTCCGACAAAATCGTACCGGTTAGTCGTCAGATTATGCAACGGAATGTAGAGACGGCCGCAAAAACCTGGATCCACTAGAGGCCCAGTGCCCAGGAGAAGTCCGCGGTAGACGTTCCTGATCTTCAGGTTAAAACGGAGCGCGATATAATCGGGCAGCCGAAACATGGGCTCCAAGGTTACAAAGGCGATAGAATTGGGTTCCAGCCTGAATTTCTTACCCGCACTCAAGTCGACTTCCTGCTTGTCGCCGTTGGAATCCCAGTGTACGCATGTTCCACTAAGACCCACCTCGTAAGAGGCGGGCTTTAGCCTGCTCTTCTCCCTTTCCGGCCCTAGCTCAAAAGGATGAATCATCCCCGTAGTCGCGACGTAATCGAGAATATCCGCGGAGTTTAGCAGTGCAGGAGGAATCTTTGGGAATGGGTCCTTGCTCTTCCAGAGATTGTACCGTGCCGCAGCCTCCGCATCAGTCTTCGCGAATTCGAGGCTCATAATTCGGCTCCGATCAATGGCTTTCCAATTCGGATCTCAGCCAAAAGCTTAGGAACTAATATGGAAGGCCCAAACCCGTAGTAATCGATTTGCCTGCCCAGCTCGAGCTCCACGCCACGAACAAATCGCTTGACCTTCTCAGTCGCCACGCCACTCTCACGTACGGCAAAATCGATGTGGTCGAGATGGTTGAGTACGATCCGGGTTGGCCGGTTGGTCGTAATTGCCCGTCTCACGACGTCCGGGTCGAACCGAGCAACTCGTCGAATGCGGTTGGTTACGGACGTATACTCCGTTAATGACGTTTGACTGCCGGACTCTACCGTAACAGTCTCCCAGTCGATTTCTCGTGGTAAAAACCCCGAATTCCCGGGTACCCGGATGGGAAACGCTCTTAACACCAGGACAATATCATCAGCGTCTATCGGGCTTAGGCCGGCTTCGGAGAGAAAGGCCGCCGCCGTTGTATCTCTGCTTGTCACCCTCGGATATTCAGGTCCGTGGAGTAGTGACAAGCCGAATCCCTGCGTCCCTTCGATAACTACTCGCCATCCTCTGTCAAGGAAATCCCTCAAGAGTGGAATGGCGGGACGAACATAGGCATCGAGCCGCTTATCATCCTTAGCTAGGACCGCCGTCCCATCGCGAGCAATCCTCCGCTGAACCGCGGCGCCAGTTCCGCTCAAGGTAGAACCAATGCGCTCCCGAAGTTGACTATGACGCTCCGAGTGTCGATCGCTGGCGCTTATGATCATTGCGTGCGGGTCCACCGAGATGCGGTCCGAGGACAGATCAGCGAGATCTATTTCTCTTAGAAGAACCTCGACATCCAGGTAGCCACCGGGAGCTATCAAACAGTGGACTCCAGGCAGCAGCGCGGCGGTAGGGAGTTGTCGGAATACGACCACCTTCCCGCTAGGCGCGATGACAGTGTGTCCCGAATTCGGCCCACCAACCCGCACAGCCGCTGCGGCCTTCATCTCATGGGCGAGGTGGTGGGCGACTTTCCCCTTGCCTTCGGACCCGAATTGTCCCCCCACTACAACCGTCACAGGCATTTCGTCCCCCAGACAAGTCCTACGTGCTTCAAGATGCTATTGGAGGCATCGGCCGGCCAAACGCAATCTTTGTGATTCGCGATCACCAGATCGGCGTTAGCCTTCAAGAGTTCAATGTCACTTTCGACGGGATGGCGCGAAACGCGGTCGAACACTTCGCGACTAAGACACGCAGCAGGGCTTCGTGCCTGTAGGCGACGGAAACGATCATCTGCCGACGAATCAAGGTATATCAGGGTAAAGTGTCCGTCGAACACCTTCCTGAGAGTGTCGGAATCGTCGAGGTGCCGGATTCCGTCGACCACCGCGGGACGGCTGGAGGGGATTCGTTGAATCACCAACTCCGTCAAGCCCCTTCCGCCAATCGTTCGAAAGATCTCCTCCCCGAACGCCTGAAGGGTTTCGCGCGTGACCGGCTTGCCCTTCGCGCGCAACATGTCCTCCAGGACCTGACTGTATCGGACGTATCCAAAGCCGTGCTTGTCGCGAAGGAATTCGGCCAGGCTAGTTTTCCCGGATCCAATGGGGCCAGCGAGGCCAACAACACGAGGCGAGGTTTCCCTATTGGGGCTGTCTATAACCATGAGAATTGCCGTTCAGCTTTTTCGGTATGATCAGAAACTCCTCCTCAGGCGTACCAACGGCCTCGTAGCTCTTGGCGAGGAAGAAGTATCCCACGAGGGCCGATGTAACCGCATCTAGCTCGTCGTGGTTGACTGAGGCTTCTAGAGATTCGCCCTTCAGGCCGAGGTCTCGAATCCCCGCCTTGAGCTCCTCAAGGCTGGTCTTCTTCCGACTAATCCGCAAGATGTCTTGCGCGGCACCTGGATAGCTTTCGATGACTCTGAGCCCTCTTGAACGAAACTCCCGCGCCAACCGCATACCCCGCTTGGTCAGGTTCTGCATGCTTGGCAGGAGGCACGGGTAAACGCGCACGCCGCGTCTCCAAAGTTCGCGCTCGCATTCTCTTGCAATGCCGTACTTGCGGCGGCACCAGCACTTATCACTGGTGCAGTGCCGCCCCTTCGGTATGGAGAGCGGGGAGTCGATTGAGACGAGTTCGGGGTTGCGGGAGAGCGTCTCTGCAATGAGATCCTCGTCAGTGTGAAATCGCCTCACTTCGGCGTCATTTCCCCTCAGGCAAGCCCAGCCTGACGGACGCTTTTCCGATCCCGTGAGGTCAATCCCCACGACCACAGGGTAGCCGTCTTCGCGGGAAAGAGACCTGAGCAGCAAATCAAAGGCGCGCCGCCCTTGTGATATCATTTCCTCCGGAGGTGCTGGCGGGTCACTCACTAGCGCAAGCTTTGGCTCCTGCCGGGAGCTCGATGGTACCGGTAGGTCGAGAGCAGGGAAGCATCGCTTTGAGAATTGGCGATAGACAATATCGAGCAGCGCCTTTAAATTGACGATGTCAGCAAGATTGTACTCCAGCAACAGTCGGAGGGCGGCCCGGTCGCCACGAAGGTACCGATTCCACAGGACGGTTGCCCCGTAGCCGTTGACTCCCTGGAGTTCCTTGTTTCGCGTTACCCCCAACTGCTCTTCGATCCGTTTGAGGCCCCCCCGCAAGCCGAGTCTTTGGAGAAGGAAGCGCAGGTCAAGATGAACGGGGGGCAGCTTGATTCCTGGAAATTCGGACCGGATGAAGGGGAGATCGAAAAGCGACCCATTAAAAGTCACCAGAACCTTGTAGGGCTCAACAGCGGATGGGAACTCGTGTAGGTTCTGACCACGGACGAAGAGGCGTGGCTGGCGCAAATCGTAAATACCAATAACTGTGATCTCATCGTAGGCAATCGATAGGCCGGTTGTTTCAACGTCAAGAAAGAGTAGCTCGTCTCGAAAGTCTGGATACAGCCGCCAGCCCTCTGACTTGGGAAGATGCTCAGCGAAAAAGAGAATGTTCCGAGCTTTGTACTGAATCTCGGATTCGCGGATGAATTGCCGGATCCGTTCTGTCTGCAGGGTGGGTTGGCCGTGTGCTTTTCCGGGGGCAAGAGTGTCATGCCAGGTCCGGACGCCCTTCCTCCATAGCGCCTGTTCTGTCTTCGCACCTATGCCGGGTATGTGAATAAAGCTGTGGCGAAGCATGCGGTCTCCTGGGGTCCCGGAAGCCTACTGCATTTGCGCTTTCGTCTCAAACCGCCGTCGTTCAGATGGCCAGAGGCTACGGGCTTCCCGCAGAGAGCCCCTTTTCAAAATGCTCGGTGTGGTGAACGCCATGATTAGGCCGGCACGACCTCGCCCCTCTGCCCACCCTGGGCCAGTGCCGATCCCAAAAGATGAAAGCCCTTCAGGGCTAGTTACCCCCCAAAGGGCTCCTCGTTCCTGCGGACACCGCGACAGTCCTCGGTTTGCTCGCTGGTGGGTTGCCGCCAAGCGACATCGACCTCCCTCCCTTAGAGCACCCAAAAGGAACCGTCAAATTTACGACAAACTATCCCGGGCATAGGGTTCCTGTCAAGTGTAAACCCCGATGCCGGCGGGCGGCGATATGGTATGATGGGCGTCGCTTCGGGATGGACCATGCCGTTCCGGGAACATGGCGCGCGAGGAGGACTCCATGTCGAAGACCGACGGGGCGTGGCCGCGGCGGGAAGAAGTGGTCTGGGTTGGCGGCCTCCGCCTGCACTACGCGGCCTGGGGGCCGAAAGGCGCACCGCCCCTCATCCTCCTTCACGGGGGAGCTGCCAATTCCCACTGGTGGGACTGGGTGTGCCCCCGCATGGCGGGGCGCTTCCGCCTGCTGGCCCTGGATTTCCCCGGCCACGGCAAGAGCGAGTGGCCCCGTCCCCCGCGATACCGCATGGAGGATCTCGTGCGGGCCGTGGTAAGTTTTGCAGACGGGCTGGGCATGGGACCGTTGGACCTGGTGGGACATTCCCTGGGCGGCAAGGTCGCCATGCTCGCCGCATCCTGGCATCCGCGCCGCGTGCGCAGCCTGGTCATCGTTGACGCGACCCCCGACATCTCGGCCGACGGTTTGGCGGAGATGCGCCAGATCGGCGCCCGACCACCGCGCCGGTTCGTGTCCCGCCACGCCGCGGCCCGGACCTTTCGTTTGATCCCGCCGGAGACGGTGGCGCCGCCGGCTCGGCTTCGGGCGCTCGCCCTGCACTCTGCACGGCACCGCGGCCACGGCCGGTGGAGCATCGGACCCGACCGGGAGTTCTTTTCGCGCATCGTCCCGCTGGTGGCCTGGCCCCTCCTGCCCAGGATCGGCTGCCCCACCCTCATCCTGCGAGCGGAGCGGAGCAGCATCCTCGACCGCCGGACGGCAGTCGCGATGCGACGGGCCCTCCCTCGCTCCACGCTCCGCGAGATCCCGGAAACCTGCCATCACCTGATCCTGGAGCGGCCGGGCGAGGTCGCCAGGGCGATCCGCGACTTCCTGGCCGCGCGCGTCCTGGGAACGGGAGAGCGAGCCGCCGGCCGGTGACAGAAATCCGGGCCACCCGAGCGGCAACGGGATCAAGCTCTTGTAACTCGCCATATTGTAAAGTGATAAAGGCCTGATCCCAACTGGCCAGGAAGACGGGTGGCTGCGGAGGGACGAGACGTCCCGGGAAAGGATCAGGGCTTGACGCAGATGCTGACGAGGGCTCCTTCCCGGGCCATTTGGCAGGCGATGGAAGGGGTGGATCCGGCGATCCGCTCCTGGACCGCGTTGCCGACGGCATCCAGGAAGGCGTCGGAATGGTCCGGGTCGTGATGGAACAGGACGAGCTGCTTCACCCCGGCAACCATGGCGAGGTCCAGGACGTCCGTCCACGCGGAGTGCCCCCAGCCCCGGCGATGCGTGAGCTCCTCGGGCGTGTACTGGGCGTCGTGGATGAGCAGGTCGGCATCCGCAAAGAAGCGGGCGAATCTTTCCACCTCGTGCGCATCGGAACCGCCGGCCTGTTTCCACCCCGCGGGGAGTTCATTATCCGTGGCGTAGATCACCCGCTTGCCCTCGTGGACCAGGCGGTAGATCAGGGACCGGCCCGGGTGGAGGGAGGACAGGGTGTCAACCTGCACCCCGCCCAGCATGACCGTTCCTTCGTCAATCTCCTGAAATGCCAGGTGGGCCCCGAACTGCTCCAGGCCCACGGGGAAATAGACCGAGGCCATCTGCCCTCCCAGGACCTGGATCAGGCCGGCCGTGGGCTGGGCGGGGCCGACGAGCGTGAAGGCGTTTCCCGACGCGTACGCCGGCTCGAAGAACGGGAGGCCTTGGATATGATCCCAGTGAAAATGACTGAAGCAGAGGTACCCATGAACCGGCCCCTCGGTCCCCCGCAAGGAGCGGCCCAGCTCCCGCAGGCCCGTTCCGCCGTCCAAGATGTAGATGTCGTCGACGCCGCTGATGCGGACCTCCACGCAGGGCGTGTTGCCTCCGTACCCGACGGCCTCTCGCGAGGCGGTGGGAATCGAGCCGCGGACACCCCAGAAGCGGACCGAGATCTTTCGGGCCAGAAGCTCCTGCACGGTCTGTAGCAGCCGCTCCGGCGCAAAGGGCTTCTCCAGGAACGCGTTGGCGCCGACCTCGCGAGCGATCCGCTTATCGGTCTCGTAGTGCTTGGCGGAGACCATGACGATGGGGCCGCGGAAGGCATCGGGACCGCTCCGCAGTTGACGGCACAGACTCAGGCCGTCCGTCCCGGGCATCATGATGTCGAGCAAAACCAGGGAAGGGCGAGCCGAGGCGACTGTCGCTTCGAGCGCCCGACCTTCCTGCAGGCATATAGTCTGGTAGCCCGCCCTCTCCAGCACGTCCCGGGCCATTTGGAGGATGAGCTGGTCGTCATCCACCAGCAGGATGGTGTCGGTCATCACGCCCCTCTCCGCTGTGGCCGCGTCGCCCTTGTGCCCCGGGTTCGCCGCGCACGAGCCGGCAGCTCCGAGACCGGGGGAGCCCAAGCAGCCTGGGCCGGGGGGAGGAAACGCGCACCGCCCCCTCCCGGACCCTGACATCCGTTATTTCATAGCCCGGTGCGCTCCCGCTGTCAAGCAAAGCTTCATCCGGGTTCCCGGCCGACCCGCTCCTGGCTGCATCCCGAGGCCGCCGGAACGGCAAAGGCCTGCGAGGCCGCCCAGACAAAAGGGGTCACGGTTCGCCGCGGCCTTCCAGGCCGTACTTCTTCAGCTTGTAGCGCAGGACGCGCTCGCTGATGCCCAATGCGGCCGCCGCCTGCGTCTGGATCCCGCCGTGCCGCTCCAGGGCGGCCCGAATCGCCTGCCGTTCGATGGCGGCCACAAGGTCCGGCAGCCGGGAAGCCTCGGGCTCGGCCGGGCCCCGCCCCCCCGGTCGCGTGACCGCCGGGAGATCCGGGAGGTCGATCACCGTGCCTCGGCAGAGGAGGACCACCCGCTCCACGATGTTCTCCAGCTCGCGCACATTCCCCGGATACTTGTAGCGCAAGAGCGCATCCCGCGCCGCGGCCCCATCATCCACCCCGGACCCCAGCCGCCACCCTGACCCTGCGGGCCGTAACCCATCATCCCGGGACCGTAGCCGTACCCCTCCCTGGCCCGCCCCACCACGCCATGGCGGCTCCGGAAATTCCCAGGACCAGCACTGCCACCAACGTCACACCCAATGCCTTGCTCATTGCCGGTACCTCCTCTCCCTCGAAGATTGTTGATTGGCGAATCATCGCTGTCCAGAGAGGAGGGCAACCCTTGTGCCAAGCCTGCGGCCCGCAAGGCTTCCGCGTCAGAGAACGCTGCAGCCCTTGGAAATTCACGGGGTTCCGCATGCCTCAAAGCATCCTACCGATTCTTTGCTCGTCAGAAAATCTGGGCGAAGTTCGACAAAAACTCCGGGGTGTTCGACGATTCTGTCGAACCAGTCGATGTGATGTTGAGTGTCGTTGTGCGGCCGGATTCACACCGGCCAGCCTTCCATCTTCCACGCCATCTCCCAGAAGAGGTATTCCCACCGGCTGGAGGTGTCGAAGATCTCTTGAAGGCGGCTGCGCTGCATGCCTCCCAAATCGCCGAGGACCTCGTCGAAAAGCGTGCGCAACCACTCCACGATCTCTTGGTACCCGGCCGAAGCATAGGTCTCGATCCACTTGGCATAGTGGGCGACTGGTGGAAGGCCCTTTCCCCTGAGGCGCAGGCCGATCTCGCCGTAGCCCCACGAGCATGGCAGGAGGGCGGCCAGCAGCATCCCGGCCTCACCCTCGTACGCCATGCGGAGCAGATAACTGGTATAGGCCAGGCACGTCGGCGAGGGGCGGGTCCGTTCCAGCTCGTGGCGGGAAATGCCGAACTCGGCGCAGAGGCTCCGATGCAGGTCCATCTCGAAGTGCAGCGTCTCATCCAAGAGCTTGGCGAACCGCTCCATGGGCGCGAGGCTCGGCGCTTTGGCCGCGGCCACGGCAAAGAAGCGACTGAAGTCAATAAGGTAGACGTAATCCTGCGCCAGGTAGAACCGGTAGCGTTCCTCGGAGAGTGTTCCATCCCCGATCCCCCGCACGAAGGGATGCGCAGCGTTCGCCTCCCAGATCGCGTGCGCGGCCTGGCGGAATGCATCGCTCGCCCGCATGGTTTCCTCCCCTCGGGTGGCCGATCAGGCCTCCATGGTCTGAAGGATCGTGTCCCAGTAGAGCAGCTCGTAGCCTTGGAGCATCCGAGCCGCCCGATGGATGCGTCCAGGATCCACGCCCTGAGCCAGCCCCTCCTCCACCACGGCGATGCCCCGCTCCTCGAATCCGGGTGGCGTGAGCGCAAACAGATCGAAGAACGCGACATCCGCTCCTGTCAGGCCGTAGAGGTCGCGCAAGGCGCGACTCATCCGACCGCAGTTGGCCCCCCAAGCCTCCAGGTTGACCAAAAACGCCCCGGCAAATTCCGCCATCGACCCGTACAGAGCAAGCCACGCGACATAGGCGCTGTACGCGAACGCGCCCGGAAGTGGTTCAGCCGCCCGGGCCCGGTCATCCGGAAGGCCTACTGCTCTCCCGAAGGCTCCCAGGGCCTCCAGGGCCGCGCGTTCGCCCTGGAGCATGCCCATGAAAAAGTCTCGCGTCGCTTGCGACTCGGAGCGCGCTACGATCAGCCCCACACTCCGGAGGTCGCTCTCGATGATGTGCCTTTGCTGGCCGGCGAAGATCGCCAGCTTCTCCCGATCCACCCGCCGCGCCTCCAGCGCCTGGATGTACGGGTGCTCGCGGATCCGCATTTCCAGCGAGGCAATCTTCTGCCGTCCTTCTTCGATCACCTCTCGCGCTTGGACAGTCATGGCTCGCCCTCCTTCCCATTCCCTAGGGCCCAGGATGAAAACCGGATCCCTCCCGATTCCTTGTCGCGAGACTCAGACAAACCGAGTTTCACCGGAGAGTTTTCTTTTGCATCGTGAGAAGCCTGGGAGTATGATTTTTTGGAAATGGAGTTGCCTGTGCTCTGCACGAGCGGTCGCGCCGCTCGTTCTACTTCGCCCATCCTTTCGACCTTCGTCCGACGCGTACAGGTGTCTGCAGGGGCATTTTTGGTTTCTATCACCCTCACCGAAACCTCATAAGTCGAAAGGAGATTCAAGATGCCGAAACTGAAGGACACGCTGGCTTCGAAAATCCAGGAGTTCCGACCCCGCACGACACGCCTTGTCAAGGAGTTCGGCAAGGTCATCATCGACCAGGTGACCATTGACCAGTGCATTGGTGGCGCTCGAGACGTTCGTTGTCTGGTTACCGATATTTCCTACCTTGATCCCTTTGAAGGGATCCGCTTCCGCGGCAAGACGATCCCTGAGACCATGCAAGCACTTCCCAAGGCCCCCGGCTCCGAATACCCGACCGTCGAGGCTTTTTGGTATTTTCTCCTGACCGGCGATGTACCAACCCAGGCCGAGGTGAATGGAGTTCTGGCCGAGTGGAAAGAGCGACAGAAGGTTCCCGCCTACATATTCGATGTTATCAGGGCTCTCCCCAAGGACAGCCACCCGATGGTGATGCTCTCGGCCGGTATTCTCTCCATGCAGCGGGATTCGGAATTCGTCAAGTTCTACAACTCCGGCAAGTTCAACAAGATGACCGCATGGGAGTTCATGTACGAGGACTCCAGCAACCTGGTAGCCCGGATTCCCGTCATCGCCGCCTACATCTACCGCTACAAGTATAAGAATGACCAGCACATCCCTATCGACCCAGCACTCGACATGGGCGCCAACTATGCCAAGATGTGTGGCGTCGCCAAGCCCTATGACGACGTCATGCGAATGTATTTCATTCTTCACTCCGACCACGAGTCGGGCAATGTCTCCGCCCACACCGCCCACCTCGTTGCCTCGGCCCTCTCGGATGGCTACTACGCCTACTCAGCCGCTCTGAATGGCCTCGCCGGCCCGCTCCACGGCCTCGCCAACCAGGAAGTGCTCACCTGGATCATGGAGTTCCAGAAGAGGCTGGGCGGCGCCGAACCGACCAAGGAGAACGTTACCAAGGCGCTGTGGGATACCCTCAAAGCCGGCCAGGTTGTCCCGGGCTACGGCCACGCCGTTCTCCGCAAGACCGATCCCCGGTACATGGCGCAGCGTGAGTTCTGCCTCAAGCACCTGCCCAACGACCCGCTCTTCAAGATCGTTAGCATGATCTTCGAGTGCGCCCCGGGCGTTCTCACGGAGCAGGGCAAGGCCAAGAACCCCTGGCCGAACGTGGATGCCCACTCCGGGGTTATCCAGTGGTACTATGGAGTCCGCGAGTGGGACTTCTACACCGTCCTCTTCGGCATCGGCCGCGCCCTCGGCGTCATGGCCAACCTCACCTGGGACCGTGCCCTGGGTTATGCCATCGAACGGCCCAAGTCCGTCACAACTGCCATGCTTGAGAAGTGGGCCGCGGAGGGTGGCCGGAAGCTTTCCTGATGCTTCCTCGCTGAGGGAGGATTTTCCGGCCTCCCTCTTCATGAACTGGATTTCGCTTTCCAAGCAAAGGGGAGATGCCCTGGCATCTCCCCTCTTCTTATCAGAGCTGGACGTCCTGTTCATTCTCCATGCCGATCACGAGCAGAATTGCAGCGCCAACGCCATGCGGAGCGTCGGCAGTTCCGAGACCGATCCCTCCTGCACCGCCGCCGGAGCCACCGCGGCGCTGTTCGGGCCGCTGCACGGCGGGGCCAACGAGCAGGTCCTGCGCATGCTGCGGCAGATCGGGTCCAAGGACAAGATCCCGCAGTTCGTCCAGGATGTGAAGGGTCGCAAGGCCCTCCTGATGGGGTTCGGCCACCGGGTGTACAAGAACTACGATCCCCGGGCGCGGATCGTCAAGCGGCTGGCCGAGTAGGTCTTCGAGGTGACGGGAAGGAACCCGCTCCTCGACATCGCCATGGAACTCGAGCGGATCGCCCTGGAGGACGAGTTCTTCGTCAAGCGGAAGCTGTACCCCAACGTGGACTTCTACTCCGGGATCATCTACGAGGCCGTGGGCTTCCCCACCGACTTCTTCACGGTCCTCTTCGCCATCCCCCGGATGTCGGGGTGGCTTGCCCAGTGGCAGGAGTTGATCACGGACCCGGAGCAGAAGATCGCGCGGCCGCGGCAGGTCTACAGCGGCGTGGCCATCCGGGACTTCGAGCCCATCGAGAAGCGCAAGAAGTAGCGGGACGCGGTCCCGCCGCCAGGCGTTCGCACAGGGCGAGGGGGTTCCCCTCGCCCTGTGCGTCTTTTCACCGACGGCCCGGACCAGCCCGTCCCACCCCGCGCCGCCTCACCCTGTTGGCCCCTCAGGCCTTCGCCCCTGCCTTCCGGGGGGGCTTCTCCTTGTAGAAGAGCATGACCAGGACGTCGTCGGCATTGGTCGTGTGATTGTGGAAGATCTGCACGGTCTCGTCCTCGACCTCGACGCCCGGATGCCCGGCCAGCCACGCGTTCATGGCCGCGGCCAATTCCTGGTGGCGCGCCACCGGTTCCACGAAAATCTGAACGTTCATCGCGTCTCCTCCTTCGGCCTGCTGCGGGCCGGTGCGAATGGCATGGGCCGCGTTCCTCGGTGCCGCCAGAAGAGTCTACCATGCGCTCGCGCGGCGGAACAGAGCAAAGGGAGACACCCGGCGGTGGCGAGGGAATTCGACGCTACCGGGTGAGCCCCTGAACCCTGGCAGAGGACCGGGGGGTTGCGCTCGAGGCCACGACGGCGTGGCGAGGCGTGGCGCGAGCGAGAACCTCCGACACCGTGACGAGGCGGTAGCCCTGATCCTGCAGGCTCTTCAGAAGCTGGGGCAGGGCTAAATGGGGCCGATCCGTCTGACGGCGCGTGTTGAGGTGCATGAGGATGATCCCGCCATTCAGCGCCCCGGGGCGTCCCCCGTCGAACTCCAGGATGCGGGTCGCGACCTCCTCGCGGCTGCGATAGATCCGGGACGAGGTGTCCGCAACCCAATCGCGCGTGTCCAGGTCCTCGGCCGGGGCCCGTTTCGGGAGAAGCGGAGCGGGAATGCTCTGACCCAGAGCGGTCGCTCACTCACCACGGCCAACTTCCACGAGATACCCGCGCCGGAGCATCCAGGCCGTCTCTGCCACGGAGATCCGCTCGACCACGTCCAATGGGACACCGGCCCCCTCGGCGACCTCCTCCACCTCCCGGGCCGGATCCAGCCGGGCCGTCGGCGCCTCTTCCGATTCGCGCTGCCTCTGGCGGTACACCTCGGCCATGACCCGGTCCACCGTTGACCGGTCCAGCTCGGTGGCGAGGCAGATCTCGTGATGCAGCTTGTCGATCACCACGTACAGGTCAACGATCGTGTGGCGCGATTCTGCCCCACAGGCCTGGCAGAACCAGAGGACGGGGTGGCCCACCTCCGGACAGCCCACCGGGGGGACGGCGTCCGTATCCCAGACGGCCTCGCTCCCGCACGCCGTGCACTCGAGAAGGAAATCGGGAGGCATCGATTCCGATCGCAGCGAACAGGCGGCGCCCTGCCAAGTCTGGGGCGGCCGTCCGCAGTCAAGTTGATCGCCCGGACTCACGCGGGAGGGCCCACAGCAGGATCGCTGCGGCCGCCGCCAGGATGGCTCCCGTGCCGAAGGCGACGCCCGCGTCGAACCGCTGCCAGAGCCAACCCGTCAGCAGGCTGGCGGGGAGCGCCGTGATCCCGATGGCCGTGTGGTACACGCCGTAGGCGCTGGCGCGGGCTGCCGCCGGCGTGAGGTCGGCGACCAGCGCCTTCTCCACGCCCTCGGTGAGGCCGAAGTACAGGCCATAGACCAGAAAGAGTCCCCAGGCCTGCCCCGGGCTTCCCGCCACGGCGAACCCCGCATACACGGCCGCGTACGTAAGCCACCCGGCGACAATCGTCCCCCGCCGGCCGATGCGGTCCGACAGAATTCCGGCGCAAAGCGAGCTCGCGGACTTCACGGCGTGGAGCGCCGCCCACAAGAGCGGAACGGCCGCCTCAGCTACGCCCACTTCCCGCGCGCGCAGGAGCAGGAAGGCATCGCTGCTGTTTCCCAGGGTGAAGAGCGTCACGATGCCGAGGAAGGCCTTGAAGCGCGCATCGTACGGCCGGAGGGTGAGGAGGGGGAGGCGCGCGGGCGCCTCCTGCGCGAGGACGTCCCGCACGGCGCAGACGAGCACGAGCACAGACAGGGCCGCGGGGATGCTGGCTAGCCAGAAGATCGCCCGATAGCTTCCCCCGACCACGGGCAGAAAGAGGAAGGCCAGGAGGGGTCCCGCCACGGCGCCCAGATGATCCATGGCGCGGTGAAAGCCGAAGGCGGCTCCCCGCGCCCCCGCCGGGGTGGAATCGGCGATCAGCGCATCCCGCGGCGAGGTCCGGACGCCTTTCCCGACCCGATCCAGGAACCGGATGCCCAGGACGTGGCTCGGGAGGAGCGCCATGGCCATCAGCGGGCGGGTGAGGGAGGACAGCCCGTAGCCCCACGCCACCAGCGCCTTCCGGCGCCGAAGGCGATCCGACAGCCAGCCCGAGATCAACTTCAGCAGGCTGGCCGTGGTCTCGGCCACCCCTTCCACGAGCCCGACGAACGCCGTGCCCGCCCCCAGGGTTCGCGTGAGGAAGAGCGGCAGGAGCGGGTAGGCCATCTCCGTGCTGGTGTCCGTGAGGAGCGAGACCGCCCCCAGCGCGCGAACGTTGGGCGTGATGCCGGCCCCGAGAGCCCAGCCTTTCGCCAGTGTGACCGGTGGGGCCGGATTAGCCGGGCGCGTCGTCATGGCCGCCCCTCTGCTGCCGCGAGCCGGTGCATTGCTCTCCCCGCGCTCGATCGGAGTCTACTCCACTCCAACGCGCGGTCAAGCGGTTTCGGCCCGCCTGGATCGCTTTGCCCGCAAGGCGACTCCTCGCAGCCGGCGCGGCCTTGTCCGCGATCGCTGCGGCCGTGGGGAACGCCTCCGCCTTAAGGGGGCGTCCCTCCCGGACGCGAATCGGCGGCCCGATGGCCCGAGAGCCACCTGGCGATTCAGAGTGTGTGAAAGTATCGGCGAATCGGCGGCAAGCGCATTTTTCACCCACGGAGAATCAAGAGGTTACAGTCGGGCTCTCGGCCCGGCGACGATTTCTTCACACACTCTCAGCGCTCGCCCCGTCCTGAAATTTCGTTGCAAAGGTCCGGGAAAGCCGTTACTCTTACGTTTCCGATGGGTGGTGAGTTGGAGGCAGCGCCATGGTGATCGCCACGCCGGGTGTCCCGGCAACCCGTCCATGATCCAGTTGTTCCATGTCTACAAGACGTACGGCAGGGACGTCGAAGCCCTCGTTGATATCAACCTCCACATCCAGAAGGGCGAGTTCGTCTTCATCGCCGGCCCCAGCGGCGCCGGGAAGACCACGCTGCTCCGCCTGATCTTCCGCGACGAGCTGCCGACCTCGGGCCAGATCCTGGTGAACGGCCGGAACGTCGTGAAGCTGCCGGGGCGCGCCATCCCGCACCTGCGGCGGAGCATCGGCGTGATCTTCCAGGACTTCAAGCTCCTGCGGGATCGCTCGATCTTTGACAACCTGGCGTTGGTCTACCGGGTCCTGGGAATCCCCGCGGCGGTGGGCAAGCGCAAGGTGGCCAACCTCTTGAAGCTGGTGGGGCTGAGCCACAAGGTCCAGATGACGCCGTACCGGCTCTCCGGCGGCGAGCAGCAGCGGGTGGCCATCGCCCGGGCGCTGATGAACGATCCCGTGCTGCTCCTGGCGGACGAGCCCACAGGCGATCTCGACGCCGAACTCGCCGTGGACGTGATGCGCCTGCTGGGCGACATCCACGCCAAGGGGACGACCGTTGTCGTGGCGACGCACGACATGGACATGGTGCGGGATCTGGGGCGGCGCGCGATCATCCTGAAGGGGGGCCGCCTCGTCGAGGAGCATCTGTAGCTTCTGGCCGGCTCGATCCATAGATGGGAAGCCGTGGTCCTCCGGGGGCCCGGGAGGCCGTCGGAGGGCCACGCGGAATCGAGGGTCGCACGCGTGGAACGCCTGCAGTACATTCTCCAGGATGCCCTGGTCAACATCCGGCGGAGCGGCTGGGGTGGCCTGGCCTCCATCGGGACGATCGCGTTCTCCTTCGTGATCGTGGGCATCTTTCTGATCATCACTGGCAACCTGGGGGCCCTGGTCAGCGAGTGGAAAGAGCAGTTCCAGGTCACGGTCTTCCTGGAGGACGGGATCACGGCGGAGCAGCTCACCCTCCTCAAGAAGCGGATCCAGAGCGAGCGCGCCGTGAAGGCCGTGACCTATACCTCCAAGGAGGAGGCCCTGCAGAGCTTCAAGCGCGAGCTGAAGGGGAAGGAGTCGCTCCTGGAGGGCCTGGGCGAGAACCCCATCCCGGCTTCGCTCCAGCTCCGGATCTACGATGCGTACCAGACGCCGGAAGCCCTCCGCCAGTTCACCGCCTCCCTCGGCCGCCTGGAGGGCGTGGAGGACGTCCTGTACGGCCAGGAGTGGGTGGACCGCCTCACCGCCGCCGTCCGGATGCTCCGGCTGCTGGGGCTGAGCGTGGGCCTGGCGCTGGGGATGGCCTCGCTCTTGATCGTGAGCAATACGATCCGCCTGGCGGTGTACGCCCGGGCGGAGGAGATCGAGATCATGCTGCTCGTGGGTGCCACCAAGCTCCACATCCGGGCCCCGTTCCTGCTTGAGGGGATGATCCAGGGGGGGCTGGGGGCGGCGCTGGCCCTGCTGCTCTTGTTCGGGGCCTACCGGGCCACCCTCTGGCAGCTCCAGCTCACGCCGGGACAGATCTTCGGCATGGGCGTGGGCAGTTTCCTCGATCCCCAGTGGGTGGGCGCCATGCTCGTGGCCGGGGCGGGGGTGGGGGCATTCGGCAGCCTCATCTCGGTGGGTCGCTTCCTGCGCGCCTGAGTGGGTCGGAGGATGATCCTGCCCGTGATGCGGTGTCGCCGGTTCACCGGCCTCCTGCTGGTCTGGGCCATCCTGCTCGGCGGGGCCGGCCTCGCCTTCGGGGCGACGGAGGGCAAGGCGCCCCGAACACAAGAGAGTCGGGAGCGCCTGAGGGAGGTCCAGCGGGAGCTGGGCCGCGAGCGCGAGAAAGCCAGGGAGGCCGGGCAGAAAGAGGCCGTCCTGGCGCGGGAGCTCCAGCGCCTCGAGCAGACCCTCAAGGAGAGGACGCAAACCCTCCGGGGGCTCGAGGCGAAGCTCCGAGACAGCACCCAGCGGATTGGCAGCCTGTCGCAGGCGATCGCCGCGACCGAGGGGCGCCTCACGCGCAGCCGGTCGCTGCTCGGGCAGCGGCTGCGAGCCATTTACAAGCAAGGCCGATTCGGGTACGTGCGCATGCTCCTCTCGGCGGAGGATTTCTCGGCGGCAGGCCGCCGCCTGAAGTACCTGTCGGCCGTGGCGGCGCAGGACCAGCGCCTGATGCAGACGTACAGCGCGACGCTGGCCGACCTCTCCCAGAAGCGCGCCGAACTCACGCGCTACAATGCCGAGGTGGCCGACGCCAAGGAGAAGGCCGCCACCACCCGCGGGCAGATCGCCGAGGAACAGCGTAAGCGCCGGATCCTCCTGGCCAGCGTCCGGGAGGAGAAGGCGGGCCACCTGACCAAGATCAAGGAGCTGGAGGCGTCGGCCAAGGACCTGCAGGCGCTGATCGTGCGGCTGCAGAGCGAGGAGGAGCGGCAGCGCCGCAGCAGCCGCGCCCCGGCGCGACGCGAGGCCCCGGGCGGGAAAGAGGAGGCCCCCGACTTTCGCGATGACGGCCGCTTCGAGCGGCTCAAGGGCAAGCTTCCCTGGCCGGCGGCCGGCCCCCTGGGCTCCACCTTCGGGCGGCAGGAGCACCCGCGGTTCCACACCGTAACGTTCAACCGCGGGATCGAGATCGCCGCGCCCGAGGGCAAGGACATCGTGGCGGTGGCGGAGGGGTCGGTTATTTACGCCGACTGGTTCAAGGGCTACGGTCGGCTGATCATCCTGGATCACGGGGGGGGCTACTTCACGCTGTACGCCCACGCGTCCGAGATCCTGATCCGCCCGGGCGAGAGCGTCTCGCGCGGGCAGGTGATCGGCAAGGTCGGAGACACCGGGTCGCTGGAGGGCCCGCTACTGTACTTCGAGCTACGCCACAAGGGGAAGCCGCAGGACCCGCTGGCCTGGCTTCAGCCCCGGACGCCTTGAACGCCGTCCGCAGGCCCTGGCGTTCTCCCCGCAGCGCGACCGGCACACGGATGCACAGGTGGTCACGGGGCGATCCCGCCGTCGGCGGGATCCCGGGCCGAGGTCCCCAGTAATGGAGGGTATTCGCATGGTTTCCGTCCGACACAGCGGTTGGTGGAAGGGCGTGGTCATCGCCGGCACCCTGGTGCTTCTCGTCTTCACCGGGGGGGTCCAGCGCGGGATCACGGCCGTCGAAGACACCTACGACAAGCTCAAGGTCTTCACCGAGATCCTCTCGCTGATCCAGTCCAACTACGTGGAAGAGGTGAACTCCCAGGACTTGATCTACGGCGCGGTGAAGGGGATGCTAGACACGCTGGACCCTCACAGCGCCTTCATGCCGCCCGACGCCTTCAGGGAGATGCAGGTGGAGACCCAGGGGAGTTTCGGCGGGCTGGGCATCGAGATCACGGTGAAGGACCGGATGCTAACCGTGGTCGCCCCGATTGATGGCACCCCGGCCGAACGCGCCGGCGTCCAGCCCGGCGACCGGATTGTGAAGATCGAGGGCCAACCCACCAAGGACATGACCCTGATGGACGCGGTCCGCAAGCTGCGCGGGCCCAAAGGGTCCAAGGTGACCATCAGTATCCTGCGGGAGGGGTCCCCGGAGCCGATGGACATCACGCTGGTTCGCGAGACGATCGAGGTCCACAGCGTCCGCAGCAAGGATCTGGGGGATGGCATCTATTACGTCCGCATCACCTCGTTCCAGGAGAAGACCTCGAAGGATCTGGAGAAGGCGCTGGAGCAGGCCGAGAAGGCCGGCGATGCCGCGTTGATCCTGGACCTCCGGAATGATCCGGGCGGCCTGCTGAACCAGGCGGTGGCGGTAAGCGACATGTTCCTGGACAAGGGCCAGCTCATCGTCTACACGCAGGGGCGCATCAAGAACCAGGACCTCCGCTTCACCGCGGAACACAGCAACGGGCTGCCCAAGTGGCCCATGGTGGTCTTGGTCAACGGCGGCTCGGCCAGCGCCTCGGAGATCGTGGCCGGCGCCCTCCAGGATTGGAAGCGGGCCGTGCTGATTGGCACCAAGACCTTTGGCAAGGGGTCGGTCCAGACGGTGATTCCGCTCTCAGACGGGTCGGGCCTGCGCCTGACCACGGCCAAGTACTTCACCCCCGGCGGCCGGTCCATCCATGGGATCGGGATCACCCCGGATATCATCGTGGAGCTGCCCAAGCCGGAACTCACGGCGCAACGCCAGGAGGATACGCGCCGCCTGGCGGCCGGCGAGCGCCCGCGCGAGCAGCGGATCGGTGAGCAGGAGGGTGAGAGCGTGGAGATCGGGCGTCGGGACGTGGTGGATCTTCAGAAAGACGTCCAGCTCCAACGAGCCGTGGAGATCCTGAAGGCGACGAAGATCCTGGAGAAGAGTGTCCCGCCTGCGAAGGCCGAGGCGAAGTCGGCCGGCTAGGTCTGCAACCACAGGCAACCCGGCAACTTGGCAATCAGGGATTCCGGGTTGGCCGATTGCCCAGGTGCCATGCAGCTCGTTCTCGGCATCGAGACCTCCTGTGATGAGACGGCCGCAGCGGTTCTGGAGGACGGCCGCCGCATCCGGAGCAACGTCGTGGCCTCCCAGGTGGAGCTGCACGCCCCCTACGGCGGGATTGTCCCGGAACTCGCTTCCCGCCGCCACCTCGAGGCGATCCATCCAGTCCTGGACCGCGCCCTCGCCGATGCCGGCGTAAGCCTTGCGGACCTCGCGGCGCTGGCGGTGACGGTGGGGCCAGGGCTGGTGGGGTCGCTCCTCGTGGGCGTGTCCGTCGCCAAGGCCATCGCCTTCGCCCGGGAACTCCCCCTGGTCGGGGTGAACCACCTCGAGGGACACATCGCAGCCGCCTTCCTGGAATTTCCGGCGCTCGCCCACCCCTTCGTGGCTCTGGTGGTGTCGGGGGGCCACACGCATCTGTACCACGTGTCGGTCGAGTGCGAGTATCGGTTGCTGGGCCGGACGCGGGACGATGCGGCCGGCGAGGCCTTCGACAAGGTCGCCAAGTTCCTGGGCCTGGGTTACCCCGGCGGCCCGGCGATCGAGCGGGAGGCCAAGGGCGGCGACCCCCAGGCGATTCCGTTCCCCCGGGCGGCCTTCAGCAATGGCAACCGGGACTTCAGCTTCAGCGGCCTCAAGACGGCGGTGGTGCACCACCTGAAGGGCCTGAAAAGGATGACAAGCGCAGGCCCGGCACCGGGAGTTCCGCCGGCCGGCTCTCAGGAGTTGCGCGATCTCTGCGCCAGCTTCCAACAGGCGGCCGTGGACATGCTGACAGAGCGGGTGATGGCTGCCGCCCGGGACCTGTCGGTCAGCCGGATCGTGGTGGTGGGCGGCGTCGCCTGCAACGGTGCCCTGCGGCAGGCCCTCCAGGCCGAGGCAGAGGCCGAGGGGATCCAGATCTTCATCCCCTCCCCGGCGCTCTGCACGGACAACGCGGCCATGATCGCCGCTGCCGGCGCCGTCCGCCTCCGGCGCGGGGATCGGGCCGGCTGGGATCTCAACGCCGCGGCCAGCCTGCCGCTCGCCTGACGATGCCCTCCCCGAGTCCGCCGGGAGCCCGGCGCATTCTCACCTACGGCCATGCGATCCTCCGCAAACCGACCCGGCCCGTTGCCAATTTCGACGGCGACCTGGATCGGCTCATCGACGACATGGTGGCCACTATGTACGCGGCGCCCGGGGTGGGCTTGGCCGCCAATCAGGTGGGCAGTCCCCTCCGCCTCTTCGTGGCCAATCCGTCCGAGGATCACGACCCGTCGAAGCTTCTGGTCGTGATCAATCCCGAACTGGTCGAAGCCGACGGCGCGCTCGTCACCGAGGAGGGTTGCCTGTCCATTCCCGATTTCCGCGAAGAGGTGCGACGGGCTCGGCGGGTCCTGGTCCGGGGCCTGGATCGCGCCGGGCGGCCCATCCAGGTCGAGGGGGAGGGCCTGCTGGCCCGCATCTTCCAGCACGAGCTGGACCATCTGAACGGTGTCCTCTTCGTGGACCGGCTGAGCCCGGCCAAGCGCGACATCATGGTCCGCAAGCTCCGGAAGACCTTCCGCGACCGGTGAGCCCCATCGATTTACCTCGGTCCCGCCGTCGCGCGCCGGGCGCTTCCCCCATCACTCGGCCACACCCGCCTCGCGACATCGGGATCCCCGGAGAGAGGAAAAGCCTTTGGGAAGATCGACTGCCAATGTCGTGATCTGCGGCGCGGGCATTGCGGGGGTGAGCGCCGCCTATCATCTGGCCGTCAGGCATGGCCTGCAGAACGTCGTCCTGGTGGATGAGCGCCCCCCACTCACGCTGACGAGCGACAAGTCGACCGAATGCTATCGCAACTGGTGGCCGGGGCCCGGGGACACCATGGTCAGCCTGATGAACCGCAGCATCGACCTCATGGAGGATCTGGCCCGCGAGAGCGGCAATGCGTTCAATCTGAATCGGCGTGGGTACCTCTACGCCACGGCCGATCCAACGCGAATCCCCTCGTTGCGCCGCGCGGCGGAAGAGTCCACGGCCTTGGGCGCCGGTCCGGGGCGCTGCCATCCCGGCGACGCCCCATATCGGCCCGCACCGCCCCAGGGATTCGCCGAACCGTCATCCGGCGCAGACCTGATTGTCGACCCCGCCCTCATTCGTCGGCACTTTCCCTATCTCTCCACACGCACGGTCGCAGTGCTGCACGCCCGCCGCTGCGGATGGCTGAGCGCGCAGCAACTGGGAATGTATCTCCTGGAGCGGGCGCGGGAGCGCGGCGTCACCTTCGTCTCTGCCCGCCTCGAGGGCGTCGATGTCGAGAGGGGCCGCGTGCGGGCGGTCCGGCTCCAGGGCGGTGACCGCATCGCCACCGACTGTTTCGTCAACGGGGCCGGACCCTTCCTGAGAGAGGTCGGCGCCATGCTGGGCGTGGATCTTCCAGTCTTCTCCGAGCTCCATGCCATGGTGACCTTTCGAGACGAACGGGGGGTCGTGCCGCGCCATGCCCCCATGCTCATCTGGGCCGATCCTCAGGTTCTGGCCTGGCCGGAGGAAGAGCGCGCCTTGCTTGCCCAATCCGACGAGACGAAGCGATTGTTGCAGGAGCTGCCGTCGGGCGCTCACCTCCGCCCGGAGGGTGGGCCGGACAACAACGTCCTGTTGATGTTGTGGGCGTATCACACGCCGCAGGTGGAGCCGGTCTGGCCGCCCCGGTTCGATCCATACTACTTCGAGATCGTCTTGCGGGGGCTTACGACGATGCTCCCCGGATTGGAGGCGTACCTCGACAGGGCGCCGCGGCCGGCCATTGACGCTGGCTATTACACCAAGACGCGCGAGAATCGCCCCTTGATCGGACCGCTGCCGGTGGAGGGTGCGTACGTGATCGGCGCGCTGTCGGGCTTCGGCGTCATGGCGGCGTGCGCCGCCGGGGAACTCTTGGCCGCGCATCTGACCGGCGGGACCCTGCCGCACTATGCGCCAGCGTTTCTCCTGGGGCGGTACCGGGACCCCGCCTACCAGCGCCTGCTCGACACCTGGGACGAGACCGGACAGCTTTGAGCCCAATCCAAAATTCCCAACCACCAATCCCGCCTTCGGCCGGACAAGAACACCAGGTGAATGCCCTTCTGGAAGAAACGAAGCGAGAGTCGTGAGGGTCCCAGGAACCGGTTCTCGCGTTCTTCCATGAAAGGATCGGACCATCAGATCCTTGTCCCGCCCGGGGCGGGATTGGCGTCATGGCGGTTCGTTCACGTGGGATTCAGCGGGAGGCGCCTACCAGGCCCCGGTACACGAAAAAGCGGGCCAGGCCGAGAAGCAGGTCGTGGAGGACCGGGATGGTGGAGGGAAAGAGGGCCATGCCACGAACGGGGCGGGAAACAGGGCGCGATATCCTACGGTTTGGCGGTTTGGGTCTGCAGGTCCCCCGGCTGTATCAGGACCTGGATGAAGGCCTGCGACCGCAGGCCCGCCAGCCATTCCTTCCGCTTGGCCTCGAACTTCTCCTGGAACAACTGGTCCCGGATGGCATCCCGCGCCTCGGCGAAGGGCGCGACCGCCTCGGCCTGAACTCGCTCCACCTTGATCAGGTGCCATCCCACCTCCGTCCGGATGAGAGGGCTCAGCCCCCCCGCCGGCAAGCCGAAGGCCGCGCCTTCGATCTCGGCCGCCAACTCGCCCCGGTGGACGGTCATCACCTCGCCCCCCGACGCCCCGGAGGACGGATCGGAATACTGCTTCGCAACCGTCGCGAAGTCCGCCCCCGCCGCGATCTTGGTCCGTGCCTCCTCCGCGCGCGCGCGAACGGCGGCCTCATCCGCGCCCTCCGGGACGGGGAAGAGGATGTGACGGATCTCCGCCTGAGGAGTCCTCTGGTACTTCTCTTGATTGGACTGGTAGTACTTCAGCAGCTCGTCCTCAGTGATGATGATCGACGAGCGGATCTGCCGCGCCAAGAGGCGTGCGATGGCCAGACGCTCCCCGACGGTCCGCCGGACCTGTTCCAGGGTGAGTCCTTCGGCCCGCAGCATGGCGCGGAACTGGGCATCGTCGGTCACGTTGTTGTTCTTCTTCAGTTCCTCGATGGCCCCGTTGACTTCGGCCTCCGACGGCAACATTCCCTCGCGCTTTGCCACTTGGTACATCAGCCGGCGGCTAATCAGATCATCCAGGAGCCCCTTCTCGGCTTCTTCCAGGCGCCGATCCCGCTCCGGCCCGACGAAATCCTGGAAGATCTTCCGGACAACCGGCTGGCCCTCCTCCTGGATTTCGCTCAGGGTGAGCGCCTCATCGTTAACCACGGCCACCACGCGGTCCAGCGCCATTCCCCCGGATGCTGCCGCCGGCTGCCCGGTCGCCCCGACAGAAGCGGGCGTCTGGGCCAGGGCGGGGGCCGTCGGCAGGATGAGGGCCAGCGCCAGCCCAATGCCACGCGTCACGCCGCGCATGCTCTGCCTCACGACTTACCGCCGCCCTTGCCGTCCCCGGGAGGCGGGCTGCCGGCGTCGGGGGCGGGCGGCATCAACTTCCCCACGGGGAGCAAGGAGTCGTCCCGGGTGATCTTGGCCGCGGCCTCCAGGCCTTTCATCCACTCCTGGTATCGCTGGTTCTGCCGCTCGTCGGTGAGTCGCCGACGCAGCGGCTCCTTGACCTGCTCGAAGGTGAGCGGCTGGCCCTTCTTCCGGTCCACGAGCTTGAGGAGATGAAACCCGAAGGGCGTCCTCACCACGCCGCTCAGCTCGCCCGGCTTCAGGTCGAAGGCGGCCTTGGCGAAGTCCGGGAACATCTGCTCCCGCCGTAGGTAGCCCAGGTCACCTCCGTTGCCCGCGGTGGCGGTGTCTTTGGACAACTCCTTGGCCAGCGCCTCGAACGGCTCCTTCTTGGCTCGCTCCAGGACGTACTTGGCCTCCTCCTCCGTCCTGACCAGGATGTGGCGGACGCGGATCTGGTCTCCCGAGAAGTCCTCCGGGTGGCCCGTGAAGTATTCCTGGACGTCCTTGTCTTCCACCGTGACCTTGGCGCCGACCTCCTCCTGGAGCAGGGCGCGGAGCATCAGATCCCGTCGGAGGGCCGCCACCTGCTCCGCCACCTCGGGTCGCTCGCCCATCTTCTGCTTCTCTGCCTCTTGCAGCAAGAGCTCCCGGCGGACCAGCCGATCCAGGAACTGCTTCTGCCCCTCCTTGGTGACGAGGTACTGCTGCATCTCCTGCGGGGCGCGCCGGAGTTCCTGACCGAGCTCCCGTTCCAGGTCCGCCGTCGTGAACGTCTTGTCATTCACCTTGAGGACCGTAGGGCCCTGGGCCTGGCCATCGCCGCCGCCCTTCCCGCAGGCGGCGGCGACGAGGGCACACCCTGCGGCCACCAGAAGACGCTTCCATGTCATGCGGAACACGGATCACTCCTTCTTTCGTCGTGTGCTCGGAGGAAGATGTTCCCGGTCGCGGATCACGCGACCCTAGCACCGGCTCGGAGTCTTTGCAAGAGGTTTCTGGCCGCTTCCACGCGGGCTTCCGGCCCCGCGCCCGGCGGGGTCCGGTATTCCAGCGCCTCCTCGGGGAGGTATCTCAGGCGCCCGCGTTCCGATCGCAGCAGGGCCAGGATGGCCTCAGGCAAGACAGGCGGGTCCGGCGCGAAGGTGAGCCGGATGGCCTCCCGGCGGGCATCGATCTCCCGCACCTTGAGGGCCCGGGCCTGGATCTTGAGATCCATCACCGTGAGCAGCCAACGCACCTCCGGCGGGACCGGCCCGAAGCGATCGTAAAGCTCCTCGGCGAAGTCCCGGAGGCGCTCGGCATCCGGGATGGCCGCCAGGCGCTTGTAGAGGTTCAGGCGGAGCGTGGGATCGGAGACGTAGCCCTCGGGGATGAATCCCTCGGCGCGCAACCGGATGACCGGATCCACCGCGACCTCCACCGGCTCGCCCTTCAGCTCGCGGATGGTCTCCTGCATGAGCTGCGTGTACAGGTCGAAGCCCACGGCCGCGATGTGGCCCGACTGTTCCGCTCCCAGGAGATTCCCGGCGCCCCGGATCTCCAGGTCCCGCGTGGCAATCCTGAAACCGGAGCCCAGCTCGGTGAGTTCGGCGATGACCTGCAGGCGCCGCCGCGCGACCTCGGTCATCCCGCCCTCGGCCGGCACCAGGAGGTAGGCGAAGGCCCGGTACCGGTCGCGCCCCACCCGGCCGCGGAGCTGGTACAACTGCGCCAGGCCCAGCGTGTCCGCCCGGTCGATGATGATGGTGTTGGCCGAAGGCACGTCCAGCCCCGACTCGATGATCGTGGTGCAGAGGAGGACGTCCACCTTCTTCAGGTAGAAGTCCACCATGATCCGCTCCAGGGTGGCCTCCTTCTGCTGCCCGTGGGCCACGGCGATCCGGGCCTCGGGCACCAGGCGCTTCAGCTCCCGGGCCACGGTGTGGATGCTCTCCACGCGGTTGTGCACGAAGAAGACCTGCCCGCTCCTCGCGAGTTCGCTCTGGATCGCCTCGGTGATGACCTGGGCGTCGTGCGGCGTCACATAGGTGCGGATGGCCAGGCGCTCCTCGGGCGGGGTCTCGATGGTGCTGACGTCCCGCACCCCCAGCGTCGCCATGTGGAGCGTCCGAGGAATGGGCGTGGCGGTGAGGGTGAGGACATCCACCTCGCGCTTGAGCCGTTTCAGCGCCTCCTTGGCGGCCACGCCGAAGCGCTGCTCCTCGTCCACCACCAAAAGGCCCAGGGCGTGGAACCGGACGTCCTTCTGGAGCAGCCGATGGGTCCCGATCACGATGTCCGCGCTGCCGTCGTGAAGCCCCTGGACCACCTGCCGCTGCTCGGGCGCCGGCCGGAAGCGCGACAAGAGCTCCACGCGCACGGGGAAATTGGCGAAGCGGGCGCTGAAGGTCTGGTAGTGCTGCAGGGCCAGCACCGTGGTGGGCACGAGGACCACGACCTGCTTGCCGTCCATGACGGCCTTGAAGGCCGCGCGCAGGGCGACCTCGGTCTTGCCGTACCCCACATCCCCGCACACCAGCCGGTCCATGGGCCGGGGCGCCTCCATGTCCCGCTTGACGTCCTGGATGGCCTGGAGCTGGTCGGGCGTCTCCTCGTAGGGGAAGGCCGCCTCGAACTCCTTCTGCCAGGGGCTGTCTGGGGCGAAGCCGTGGCCGGGCAGTACCTGGCGCGCCGCGTACAGCCTGAGCAGTTCGCCGGCCATCTCCCGGACGCTGGCCCGCACCCGCTCCTTGGCCTTCGCCCACGAGGTGCCGCCCAGGCGGTCCAGCGCCGGCGCGCCGCCCCCGGAATCCCCCCCCACGTACCGCTGCACCAGGTGCAGCTTGGAGACGGGGATGTACAGCATGTCGCTCCCGGCGTATCTCAGGTGAAGGAAGTCTCCCTCCTGGCCGCCCACCGCGAGCTGCTGCAGCCCCAGGTACTGGGCGATGCCGTGGTCCACATGGACGACGTAGTCCCCCTCCTTCAGGTCCGCGAAGGAGGTGAAGGGCAGCGCCTCCTTCGGGCGCGCCCGCCGCCGCCGGAGCACCCTGGCGCCGAATATCTCGGCTTCCGTGACCACCGTGAGGGAAAGGGGCGCGATCCGGAAGCCGGCGGAAAGACCCCCCGTCCAGAGAGTGATCCCACCCGGGTCGGGCACCTCCCGACCCAGGCGAGCGCCCAGGTCATGATCCCGCAGGATCTCCTGCACGCGCCTCGCCTGGGCCTCGCTCCGCGCCACCAGCGTGATCCGCTCGCCCCGCCGACGCCACGCGGAGAGGTCCTCCAAGAATCGGCTGATGCGTCCCTGGTACCTGTCGACGCTCGTGGCCGGAATGCTCCGGGCGGGGCATGTGTCCGGTTGCGCCTCCGGCCCCGGCGCGAACGGCGAGAGGGCGATGGCCGGCCAGGCCCGCGCCCGCTCGCGGAATTCCTCCCAGGAGGCCCAGCGCTCCGGCACCGCCGGGAACAACGGGGCGAGGTCCAGCTCGCGGCCTTTCTCCGCCGCCACCTCCCCCAGGGCGGCCGCAGCGCGCTCCGCCAAGGCCGGCGGCTCGTCCCACACGATCAGGGCCTCGGGGGGGAGATAGGCGTGGAGCGTAGCGAGATCGGGCAAGAAGTATGGCAGGAAGGCATCCCACTCCGGAATCGGCCGACGCTGCGCCAAGGCCTCCAGCAGGGCCGGAGGGACGGACACGGCCTGCCGTCGGGCCGCATCCCGGAGGCACCGCTCCGCAGAGGCCACCGCCGCCTCAGTCATCGGGACCTCGGCCAGCGGCAGGATCGTCACGGCCGATTCCGACCCCAGGGAGCGTTGCGTCTCGGGATCGAACCGCCGGAGGGAGGTGACTTGGTCCCCGAAGAACTCGATCCGCACCGGATGGGAACCCTGCGGCGGAAAACAATCCAGGATGCCGCCCCGGACCGCGAACTCGCCCGGCTCCGTCACCTGGCCGACCCCACGGTAGCCCGCCGCCGTGAGGGCGCGGAGCAGGTCATCGCGGGGGACGATCCGCTGCGGGTAGAGCGAGAGCGTGGCGGCGGCCAGCGCCGCCGGCCCGATCGTTCGGGGGAGAGCCGCAGCCACCGACGCCACCAGGATGGTGGCCTGCCCCGCCGCCAGCCGATGCAGCGCCTGGACGCGCCCCGCCCGGGCCTCGAGGTCGGCCTCACGCTCCGGCAGGAGGGCCACGCAGCCGCCCAGGAAGAATTCGAGATCGGCCGCCAGGGCCGCCGCCACCTCGTCGGTCCGGGTGAGGACCAGGAGCGTCCGCCCGGTCCCCAGATGGCACGCCGCCAGGGCCAGGGCGCACGCTGCGCCGTGCAGGCCGTGGAGGCGGGCCTCGCCGGGCGCGGCGAGATCCTCCAAGAGGTCCGCCAGTTCGGATTCGCGCCAGAGGAATTGCGGCAGCATGATCTGAAGGAAAGCGGTCAGCTTCTCAGCCGTCAGCGATCAGGCGCAGGAGGGGCATGGCGCTGGATGTGGTTCAGCGATGCGAGGGCTTGCGGTGTCCCGTCTGAGGCTGATGGCTGAAAGCAGAAACCATCCGGCGGATCAGTTCCGACGTCGAGGCCCCCTGCACATACGGGAGGCTCCGCACCTTCCCGCCCGTGCTTCGCACGAAGTCGGCGCCGACGATCTGGTCCACAGGCCAGTCGCCCCCCTTCACCAGCACATCCGGTCGCACCGCCCGGATCACCCGGCCCGGGTCGAGATCGTCGAAGATGAGGACCAGATCCACGCATGCCAGGGCCGCCAGCACCTCCGCCCGCTCCGCCGCGGGCACCACGGGGCGACCGGCCCCTTTGAGCCGCCGAACGGACGCATCGCTGTTCACCGCCACGATCAAGAGGTCGCCCAGGGCGCGCGCCTGCTCCAGGTAGCGCGTGTGCCCCCGGTGGAGCAGGTCGAAGCAGCCATTGGTGAAGACCGCCCGCCGGCCCGCCCCCTGCGCCCTTCGCACGGCGCGCGCCGCGGCTCGCAAAGATTTGACCTTTCTTGCGGCACGCAGAATCTTCCCGTTTGCCATGATCACCGGTCGTGCGTACTTCGTGAAACGTGAAAGGCCGCGGTCTGGTCAGAGTTCACGTTTCACGGTTTACGTTTCCGGTCCTTCCAGCCCCTCAATCAGCGCCGCCGCCAAGAGGGGCACCAGAAGTTCGTGGTGGCCCGTCAGGGCGTACCCCTCCCCCCCCTGCGCTACGGGACGGCGGACCACGTTCTGCGTGGGCCGGTAGTGCTGGATGAAGTCCAGATTCGCCGTGACGAAGTCCCGCACCCGGTGGCCGAGGTTCCGTGCCAGCGTCAGCGCCTTCAGGAACACCTCGGGCATGAGCACCGCCGAGCCGACGTTGAGATAGACGCCGCCCCCATCCAGGTCCGCGACCACGGCCGCCAGGAGGCGGAAGTCCCGCTGCGTCGCCTCGCCCACCGCCGCGCCGTCACAGCTCGGGTGCATGTGAACGATGTCGGTCCCTAGGGCCACGTGGACGGTGCAGGGAAGGTCCAGCCGCGCGCAGGCCGCGAAGAGACTCTGGCCGAGATGCGGCGGCCTGGCCGCGATCAGCCGCTCGCCCAGGGCCCGGCCGAAGCCCAACCCGCGCCGCACCCCATCCGCCACCGCCTCGTTGATGATCCGCCCGGTCTCCTCGGCCATCCCGAAGTCGCCGCCTGCCATCTGAGTCTCCACCTCCTCCGAGGTGGAGCCGACGTAGGCCAGTTCGAAGTCGTGCACGGCGCAGGCCCCGTTCATGGCCAGGGCCGTCACGAGCCGCCGCTCCAAGAGATCCACCAGGATGGGCGAAAGCCCCACCTTGATGACGTGGGCCCCCATCCCCAGGATCACGGGCTTCCCGCGGCGCCGCGCCTGCAGGACGGCCGACACGACCCGCCGCAGGCTCTGCACCGCCAACTGGTTCGGCAGCGCATCGAGGTACTCCCGGAATGACCCGCCCGCCCGCCACGCCCGCGCCGCGTCCGCCACCGACACCTTGCTCGGTCGCGCGGAGAGGGGATACGTCTTGACCCCTCGGGGGTCCAACGGCTCGTACTTCGGGGGCTTTGCCACCCTCTCCTCTCGGCGCTCGGGCACCCTGGGGGTCCCCGGCGCTCGGCTCTCCGTCTCGGACATCAGGGCGCTCCGCGCCGCAGCCACTGGAGTTGCTCCGAGATCGCCCGAAGCTGAATCTGGAGTTTCATCTCCTCCTCCAGGCGGCCCCGGGAGCTGCACTCGACATCCCCCAGCAGCCGGTCGGACCACAGGAACACATGGGAATATCGCTGGGTGCGGAAGGATGCCTCGGCCCGCAAGCCGGCCTCGGCTCGGGGCATCGCGCGGAGGGTCAAGACCAGCCGCGCCTGCTTGCCGCGAAAGGCCCGGAAGAGCCCGGGCCTGCCGCATGTGGAGTGCCGGTCCTCCCGTTCAGTCACAAAGATCGTCGCGGCGTACTCGGGGTTGATGGTCAGCCATCCGGTCTCGATGATCCCGGCGTCGCGATCGATCGTCCGGATGTCAAACCCCCGCTCGATCAGCGTCCGGACCGCCGCCTCCCACGCCAGAGCGAAATCCACCTCCAGGCGCTTGAAGTCTTGAGGGATATGCCTGGGGGCTTCGACGCCCCCGCAGGCCGCCAGCGCCCCTAAGCAGATCGCGGCGACTGCGAGCCTTCGCATACTCGCGTCCGGTCAGTGCGCAACACTTCGCCGGAGGGGGACTCTAGCACAGCGGGCACCGCCAATGCAAAACTGAAAACCGACAACTGACATTTCAAAACCGATCTTGGCCGGTTGTCCGTTGTCCGTTTGAAATTGTCAATTGCCGCCGGTGGCGGCAGGGCGAGCGATGACCACTCGATGCGGGTAGGGGGTTTGAATACCCTCGCGGTCGAACCGGGCCTTGATCCGCCGGCGGAACTCCCGGGCCACCTCCCACTGCTTCAGCGGCAGCGTCTTCGTCAGGATCCGGATGGTGACCTGGGAGTCGGTCAGGCCCTCGACCCCCAGCACTTGCGGCGGCTCCAGCACCATCTTGCCGAAGACCTCATCGTCGGCCAACGATCGGCCGACCTCGGTCAGCACCGCGATGACGCGGTCCACATCCTCCTCGTAGCGCACGCCGATCTCCAGGACCGCCCGGGACCACTGCTTGGTCAAGTTGCTCGCCACCTTGATCTCCCCGTTGGGGATGAAGTGCACCGTGCCCTGGAGATCCCGGACGATGGTCATGCGGAGCGTCATCTGCTCTACCTGACCGCTCACGCCGGCCGCCTGGATGACGTCCCCCACGTGGAACTGGTCCTCCAGCAGGATGAAGAATCCGGCGATGACATCTTTGATCAGGCTCTGGGCCCCGAAGCCGATGGCCAGGCCGGCCACGCCCGCCCCGGCGATGAGGGGCATGATGTCCAGCCCGATCTCCCGGAAGGCCATCATCGCGGCGACGATCACGACCAGGGTCGTCCCCACGGTTCGGAGGAGGCTGGCCACCGTGTGGGCGCGCTTCTCCCGCTCCGTGACGACGAGCTCCTGGCCGGCGGGCATCAGGCGGGGGATTCGGTCCGCCACCGCGCGTAGGAAGCGGATCAGCAGGATGCTGCCCGCCGCGATCACCCCGATCCGCAGGCCGCTGGTCTTGAACCAGAAAAGGATCTCGCCGACCGCTTCCCGCATCAGCTCGCTCCCGGATCTTCCCGGATTCCGCGTGATGTCATTTCATTCCGCGATCCGAAATCCCAGATCCGCATGGTCGGGTGCCGGAACAGTACCCGCGAGCCTCCGGACTTGTCAAGCGGTGGCGGGAACTCCCGATCCCTGGCCACGGATGGCGGGCATGGGGGCGGCGGGAGATGTGTCCCCCCGGGTGGAAGCGGACCGATTTTGCCCTTGACGGGCGGCCGGTGATGGAGTAAGGTGTGTGCCGAATCTTGGTCCAAAGGATATGGCAATCGCCTGCCCTTACATCGGGGGCCGGTCGGGCCCCGCACTCACCTCAATTCATCGCGATTCCCCTAGCCTATCCAGATCGGTTCAAGCCCTGCCCTGCGTCCCGAGGGCGCGGAGCGGACCAATCTCCCCGCGAGGAGGTCAAAGATGAGCGATACGGAAGCGCAGCTGTTCGCTCGGCTGAAGGAGGAGAACCCCGAGTTCCGCCGTTTGGCCGAGAAACACCGGGAGTTCGACATCAAGATCAGCGAGTACGACCGCATCTACTACCTGACCAGCGAGCAGGAACGAAAGCGCAAGGAGCTGCAGAAGCTGAAGTTGAAGCTCAAAGACGAGATGTACGCCATCATGCGGCAGTACCGGAATGAGCAGCATCAGGTTGTCTCATCTTGACGCTCGCGGCCAAGCCCGCATGGTGGATATCGGGGCCAAGGGCCAGACGGCCCGCGAGGCCGTCGCGCGAGGGTTCGTGACGCTGCGGCCGGAGACGTTGCGCCTGATCCGGGATCAAGCCATTCCCAAGGGCGATGTGTATGCGGCGGCCCGTCTGGCCGGGATCCTGGCCGCCAAGCGAGTCCACGAGCTGGTTCCTCTGTGCCATCCCCTCCTAATCACGGCGGCCGAGGTCGGTTTCCGGCCGACCCGCCGTCCTCCAGGCATCGAGATCGAATCGCGGGTGAAGATCACCGGACGGACCGGGGCCGAGATGGAGGCCCTGGCGGCGGTGTCGGTGGCCGCCCTCACGATTTACGATATGTGCAAAGCAGTGGACAAAGGCATGGTCATCGGCGATGTCCGCCTAGTCTTCAAGGCCGGCGGTCGGAGCGGGACCTACCGGCGGCCGCGCGAGGCACCGCCGACCGTCGGGGCGTGAAGGCTCTGCGACCTCCGGGCCCGGCCGGGCCGGACCCATGCAGCCTCTTGGGAAGCGGCCCTGCAACCGTATCCTGGCGTGCTTAAAGTTGACTCATCTGCCGGCTCAGGGCTGACGCACGATGACGACAGCCCCGCAAACGGCGTTCATCTATTCCGAGCGGTACCAGGGGTTCGATTACGGGCCGGGCCACCCGCTCCGCAATGCGCGTCTTGCCCTTACCCACGAACTGTGCCATGCCTGTGGCCTCCTTACCCTTCTCAGCACGCGCCTCATCCAGGCGCGGGACGCCACAGAAGAGGAAGTGGCGGCGTTCCACCGGGCGGACTACGTGGACGTCTTCCGCGCGGCGGACCGGGGCCAGGCTCCGCCAAATCTCTGGGACTACGGCCTAGGGACCAGCGACAATCCGATCTTCCCGGGCGTGTACGCCTGGTCGCTCCTGTCGACCGGCGCCTCGCTCCAGGCCATGGAGTTGGTGGACTCGGGCCAAGTGGAATGCGCCTTCAACATCGCCGGCGGGCTGCACCATGCGGCGGCGGCCCGCGCGGCCGGGTTCTGCTACTTCAATGACGCCGCCGTCATCATCAAGCACCTGCTCCGCCGGGGGCGACGCGTCGCCTACGTGGACATCGACGCGCATCACGGGGACGGCGTGCAGTTCGGGTTTTACGACACGGATCGGGTGCTCACCGTGTCGATCCACGAGAGCGGCGAGAGCCTGTTCCCCGGCACCGGTTTTGTCGAGGAGATCGGCCGGGGGCGGGGGATCGGGTACGCGGTGAATGTGCCCCTCCTGGCCGGAAGCGACGACGAGATCTTCCTGTGGGCCCTCGATCAGGTGGTGCCGCCCCTGCTCGCCGCCTTCAACGCGGACGTGGTGGTGACCCAACTCGGAGCGGACACCCACCGGACCGATCCGCTGACCAACCTGGCCTTGACCACGGCCGGCTTCGCCGAGGCGGTGCGGCGCCTGCAGCCGTTCTGCCGGAAATGGATTGCCCTGGGGGGTGGGGGCTACAACCTGGAGAACGTCCCTCGCAGTTGGACGCTGGCTTGGGCCATCATGAATCGGCGCGAGATCCCGGACGACATGCCGGAGTCCTTCCGGTCGGCCTTCCGCCGGCTGGGATTCACCCCGTCGCGACTCCGGGACGATCCCTACGTTGCAGACGTCCCCTCCCGGGAGCAGGCCTGGCGCTTCGTCCGCGAGCAGGTGTACCGGCTGCAGAAGCTGGTGTTTCCGCATCACGGGCTCTGATGAATTCACGGTTCCCTATTGACAGGAGGGTGGCTAGCCAAAAAACCAGGGCGCGGATCGGGGGTACATTCAGGGATCGACTGCCGATGGAGGAATTCCCATGCCGTTCGAAGACAAGACCTTGACCTGCATTGACTGTGGACAGACCTTCGTCTTCACCGCCGGGGAACAGGAGTTCTTCGCGCAGAAGGGCTTCCAGAACGAGCCGAAGCGCTGCAAGAGCTGCAAGGCTGCCAAGCGGTCCGGTGGCGGCGGATTGGGTGCCGGATCCGGGGCCGCCGGCCCCCGGGAGCTGCACGAGGTGACCTGCAGTTCCTGCGGCCAGAAGACCACCGTCCCGTTCAAGCCGACGCTGGACCGCCCCGTCTACTGCCGCACGTGTTTCCAGGCGCGTCGGGGGGCGGGGATGCGCCCCGCCTAGGCGGGACTCGATACGCCTGCCCGTCGGGCCAGGCTCCCCCCGCTCGCTCCGGCGGGGGGCCTGGCCCGGTTTGTTTGCGGTTCAGGACCCGGATCCCCCCGCAGGGCGAAAGGCATTGAAGCCCCGGTGGCACGTGTGCTACAAATGCAGCCGACCATGGGCGAAGCAACGCGGTCAGACGTGGGCAGTCTCCTGCGAAAGATCCCGGCGGTGGACGAGCTTCTCGCCACTCCCCGCATCCAGGGTCTTTTGATGGCTCACCCCCGCTGGGCCGTCCTGGAGGCCGTGCGCCAGGTGGTGGCGGAGCGCCGCCAGCGCGTCCTCCGCGGAGAGATGACGCGGGAGGCGGGGGAGGCGATGCTCACCCCGGACGCCATCGCGGAAGCTGTCGCCGATAGGACGGTGGAGAAGGCCGGGCCGTCCTTCCTCCCCGTCATCAACGCCACCGGAGTGGTCCTGCACACCAACCTCGGCCGGGCTCCGCTCGCCCCTGCGGCGCTCCAGGCCATCCAGGCGACCGCGGCCGGTTATGGCAACCTGGAGTTGGACTTGGCGACGGGCGACCGCGGCTCCCGCCAGGCCCACGTGGAATCGCTCCTCACCGCCCTGACCGGCGCGGAGGCGGCCCTGGTGGTCAATAACAATGCCGCGGCCGTCCTCTTGGCCATCAACACGTTCGCCAACGGGAAGGAGATCGTGGTCTCCCGCGGCCAGCTGGTGGAGATCGGCGACTCCTTTCGCATCCCCGACGTGATGGTCCGGGCGGGCGGGCGCCTGCGCGAGGTGGGGACGACGAACCGCACCCACCTCCGCGACTACGAGGAGGCCATCGGCCCGGAGGTCGCAATGATCCTTCGGGTGCATCGGAGCAACTTCCAGATCCTGGGCTTCACCGCCGATGTCGAGCTATCGGAGCTCGTCGCCCTGGCCGGGTGCCGCAACCTCCTGCTGATGGACGATCTGGGGAGCGGCGCCCTGCTGGACTTGTCGCTCTTGGGCCTCCGGAAAGAGCCGCTGGCGGCGGACGCCATCCGCGCCGGGGTGGACCTGGTGACCTTCAGCGGGGACAAGCTGTTGGGCGGACCCCAGGCCGGGATGCTGGTGGGCCGCCGCGACCTTTTGGCGCGCGCCCGGACGAACCCTCTGGCGCGCACGGTCCGGATCGACAAGCTCAGCCTGGCCGCCCTGGAGGCCACGCTGCGCCTGTACCGCGAGCCCGAACGCGCGCTCCGGGAAATCCCAATCCTTCGCATGTTGGGCCTGACGGCGGCGGCCATCGGGGAGCGCGCCGAAGTGCTAGCGCAGGCGCTCCGGCCGGCGGCCCCGGGCGTAACCATCACCATCGAGGACGAGACCTCCGAGGTGGGCGGCGGCGCTCTTCCGCTCCAGGCGATCCGGACACGCGTCCTGGCGCTCCGGCCGGCGCACGGAAGCGCCGCCGAGGTGGAAGCGCGCCTCCGGCGTGGGCGTCCCCCCGTGCTGGTTCGGATCAAGGGAGATCGGGTCCTCCTGGATCTGCGCACGGTGGAGACCGGTGACGAGGCCGCCCTGTTCCAGGCCCTCCGCGAGGCCCTGGGCGCGCGGTCGGGAGGAATCGCATGACCCCCGAGGTGGGCACTCGCACGGAATCGACGGGCGTCCCGCCCATCGATCTGCTCCACGTGGCCCAGAACCCCAAGACCCCCCCCGAGGTGCTGGAGAAGATCCTGGAGCAGCCCGCCCTCTCGCCCGAGGTGCTCGTGGCCCTTCTGCGCCACCCGGCGACGCCGGGCGACGGCATAGCGCGCCTGGCCGAGCGCGCCACAGACGCGCTCCTGGAGGTCTTGCTCAGCTCCCTGGACCGGCTCGGGCGCTGGGTGGAGGCGCTGGAGGCGCTGCTTCGCAATCCGGCCGTCCCGCCGATCAAGCATCCGACCATCAAGGGACACATCGAAACCGCCAAGAAGCGGGACACCGACGGGGCCAAGAAGAGCCTGCTCCTCCGCGTCAAGGAACTCCCGGTGGGCCAGAAGTTAGCCCTGGCCAAGAAGGGGAACAAGGACGTCCGGATGATCCTGATCAAGGACAGCAACGAGATGGTGGCCTTGGAGGTGGCGGGCTCCCCGCGCATCAGCGACGGCGAGATCCTGGCCATCGCCATGATGCGGGATGTCTCCGACAAGGTCCTGCGCTACATCGCCAACAACCGCAAGTACCGCCAGAACAAACAGATCGTGCTGGCGCTGCTGAGCAATCCGCGGACGCCCGTGGGTATCTCGTTGGGCCTGGGCATCCAGCAGCTTCTCGGACCGGGAGCTGGACGACCTGGCCAAGAACCGGAACATTCCCGGAGCGGTCTCGCGCGCGGCCAAGCAGATCGCGGACCGCCGGAAGGCGCCGCAGACGGCGGGCGGCGGACACTAGGCCATGCCGGGCCTTTTCATCACCTTCGAGGGTGGCGAGGGATCCGGGAAGACTACCCAACTCAAGGCGCTCCTGACCCACCTGCGATCCACGGGCCGGGACGCCGTCGAGACCCGGGATCCCGGCGGGACTCCCATCGGGAAGCAGATCCGCGCGCTGCTTCTGGATCGCGAGAACACCCGGATGGCTCCCGCCACAGAGCTCTTGCTGTACGAGGCGAGCCGAGCCCAGCTGGTGCACGAGGTCATCCGCCCGGCGCTGACCACGGGTCGAATCGTCCTGTGCGATCGCTTCACGGATTCGACGGTGGCATACCAGGGCTACGGGCGCGGGCTGGACCTCGAGCTCATCGCGCGGCTCAACGCCCTGGCGACGGATGGCCTGCGCCCGGACCTGACGTTCCTCCTGGATCTGGATCCGGCGGTGGGCCTCCTGCGGGCGACCCAGCGCCTGGCGGGGCGCCAGGAACCACAGGACCGGATCGAGGAAGAGGTGCTGGCCTTTCACCAGCGGGTCCGCTCCGGGTACCGGGCCATGGCGGCCGCCGAGCCCGACCGGGTGATCGTCCTGGACGCCTCGCTCGGGATGGCGGAGATCGAGGGGCGCATTCGCCCGCGCGTGGACGAGTTGCTGCGGTCCTCCCCGCGCCCAGCCGGCCCCCACATGCCGGCCCGCAGGTGAGCCGATGCCATTCGCCGACATCCTGGGCCAGGATCGGGCCGTGTCGCAGCTGCGCCTGGCCTGGCGCGACGGGCGGCTGTCCCAGGCGTACTGCTTCTTCGGGCCGCCGGGCGTAGGCAAGCGCGCCACGGCCTTGGCCCTGGCCCAGGCCGTGAACTGCCTCGCGGGTTCTGCCCCGGCGTCTGGCAGCGTGGCTGCGGACGCCTGCGGGACCTGCGCCGCCTGCCGGAAGATCGCGGGCGGCCTGCATCCCGACGTGACCGAGGTGGGACCTGCGGGCAAGACGGTCATCACCATCGACCAAGTCCGGGAGGTGGCGGCGCGGGCGGCGCTCCGCGCCTACGAGGGGAGGACCAAGGTCTGCATCCTCGACCCGGCCGAGCTGATGCAAGAGCCGGCCGCGAACGCCATCCTGAAGACCCTGGAGGAACCGGCCGGGGCATCGCTCTTCATCCTGGTGACGGCGGCGCCCAGCGCCCTGCTGCCGACGATCCTGTCCCGCTGCCAGGGGGTGCGGTTCGATCCCTTGGGCCAGGGGCCGCTCCGCGACATCCTGATGCGACGCGGCCGGACGCCCGAAGAGGCGGCCGCGGCCGCGGCGCTGGCAGGCGGCAGCGCCGAGCGCGCCCTGGCCCTGGATGTGGAGGAGGCGCGCGAGCGCCGCGATCGGATCGTCCGCGAGGTGTGGGGCGCCCTGGGCTCCCTGGCCTCCGTCCTGGAGCGCGCCGAGGAGCTGGCGCCGGACCGGGCGAGGCTCGAGGCGGCGCTGGAGATCCTGGCAAGCTTCAGTCGCGATCTCGCTGTAGCGAGACTCGGCGGCGCAACGGCGTCGCTCGTCCACGCCGATCGCCGGGTGGACGTGGCGCGCCTGGCGGCCGGATACTCGATGGGGGCGATCCTCGGGGCGTACGAGGCGCAGGCGGAGGCGCAGCGGGCGCTGGCGAGGAATGCCAACCCGCGATTCACCGCCGAGCGCATGCTCCTCGGGATGCGCCGGGCGGTGGGGGAAGGACAGGAGGGCGGCCATGCCTCCCGTGGTGCGCATTGAATTCACAGGGCCAGCCCGGCACCAGTACTCTCCGGCGCCCGCCTACGCCCTCCGCGCCGGCGACGTCGTCGTCGCGGAGACCGAGTGGGGCGTGGGCATGGGCCACGTGGGGAGCATCCTGGAGGATCTCCCGCCGGAGGAGCCGAAGGCCCCCGTCCGCCGGGTCCTGCGGAAGGCCACGCCCACCGATCTCTCGCGCCGGGCCGCATTGGCCCAGCGCGAGCGGGAGGTGCGCGCCTTTTGCCGGGAGTGCATCCAGGCGCGCGGCCTGTCCATGAAGCTGACCGAGGTGCGGATCGGCCTGGATAGCAGCAAGGCCATGTTCTACTTCACCGCCGACGGTCGGGTGGACTTCCGCGAGCTGGTGAAGGATCTCACCCAGCACCTGCGGACGCGGGTCGAGCTGCGGCAGATCGGCGTGCGGGACGAGGCCAGGGTCCTCGGCAGCGCGGGGCCATGCGGTCGCTCCCTCTGCTGTCGCGCCTTCCTCCAGATCTTCGCCCCGGTGAGCATCCGGATGGCCAAGGACCAGAACCTGGCCCTGAATCCCGGCAAGTTGTCCGGGATGTGCGGGCGGCTCAAGTGTTGCCTGGCCTTCGAGCACCCCCTCTACGCGGAGCTGAAGCGCACCTTGCCCAAGGTCGGCTGCATGGTGGCCACGTGCCAGGGCCCGGGCCTGATCCGGACGCAGAACATCCTGAAGCAGACCCTCCTGATCGGCCTCGAGACCGGCGGGCAGGTCACCCTCGGTCCCTCCGAGATCACGATCCTGCCCCGGCCCGGCCCGCCCGCGCGACACCAGCGGGGCGGCCAGGCGGCGCCCATCGCGCCGGGCGGCGCGGGCCCAGCTGGCCCCGACGCCGCAGCCGGGGGGCCAGCCGAGCCGGGGGCGGAGGCACAGGAGCCGTCGCAGGAGGCGGATGACGTCTCCGCGGATGTCGCCGCCCTGGAGGAGCCCTAACCCGCCGGGCCCCGGTCGCGGGAACCCGACTTTCTCCCTGGAGCCACACCGCCATGTCGGCTGACCCGTTCTATATCACCACGCCCATCTACTACGTGAATGCCCCGCCCCACTCGGGCCATGCCTACACCACCATCGTGGCGGACACGGTGGCGCGCTACCATCGCCTGGCGGGCGGGCGCGTCTACTTCCTCACCGGAACCGACGAGCACGGCGACAAGATCGCCCAGGCCGCCGCGCGGGCCGGCGAGACCCCGCAGGCCTACGCCGACCGGATCAGCGCCGCCTTCCGGGAGACCTGGCAGCGCATGGGTCTCACCTTCGATCAGTTCATTCGCACCACCGAGGCGCGGCACCAGCGCGTCGTCTCCGCCATCCTGCAGCGGATCTACGACGCCGGCGACATCTACTTCGGCGAGTATGGGGGGCACTACTGCATCGGCTGCGAACGCTTTTACACCGAGAAAGAGATAGTGGATGGCAAGTGCCCGGACCACCAGACGCCGCTGCAGTATGTCAAGGAGGAGAACTACTTCTTCCGGATGAGCAGGTACCAGGACTGGTTGATCCGCCACCTGCAGGAGCACCCCGATTTCATCCGCCCGGAGCGGTATCGGAACGAAGTCCTGGGGTTCCTGCGCGAGCCCCTGGACGACCTGTGCATCTCCCGGCCCCGCGCCCGCCTCACCTGGGGTATCCCGCTGCCCTTCGACGACCGGTACGTCACCTATGTCTGGTTCGACGCGCTGATCAACTACGTGAGCGCCCTGGAGTATCCTGAGGGGGAGCTGTTCCGGACCTTCTGGCCGGTGGCCCAGCACCTGATCGGCAAGGATATCCTGAAGCCCCACGGCGTCTACTGGCCGACCATGCTGCGCGCGGCCGGCATTCCCACGTACCAGCACCTGAACGTCCACGGCTACTGGCTGGTGGACGAGGGCAAGATGTCCAAGAGCCGGGGCCGAACCCTCTCGCCGCTGGACCTGGCAGAGAAGTACGGCCTGGAGGCCCTGCGCTACTTCCTCCTGCGCGAGATGGTCTTCGGCCTGGATGCCAACTTCAGCGAGGTGGGGTTGGTCAACCGGTTGAACGCCGACCTGGCCAACGACCTGGGGAACCTGCTCCAGCGAACGCTCACCATGGTGGGGCGCTACTGCGACGGTCGCATCCCGGCCGCGGGCGATCCCGTGACGCCCGGGGACCGGACGCTGGTTCAAGTCGCGCAGGCCCTGGGAGGGAAGGTGGCGGAGGCCATGGAGGTCTTCGCCTTCCACCGCGCCCTGGGGGCGATCTGGGACCTGCTGAACGCGTGCAACAAGTATCTGGATGACCAGAAGCCTTGGGAACTGGCGAAGCGGGATCGGGACGCCCTGCAGCGCGTCCTCGGGCACGTCTGCGAAGCCTTGCGCCTGACCGGCCTGCTCCTCTTCCCGTTCCTGCCTGCCACGGCGGAGAAGATGTGGGGACAGCTCGGGATGGCTGGGCCCCTGGCCGACGCGCGCCTGTCCGAGGTCGGACGGTGGGGGGCGGGAGCCCCCCGACCCATGCGCCGGGGCGAACCGCTCTTTCCGCGAGTGGAGTTCTCGCTGGAAGAAACCGCGCCGACGGGACCGGCCGGCCGCGATGCCGCGGGGGAGATCACCATCGAGGAGTTCCAGCGCCTGGACCTCCGCGTGGCCGAGATCCGGGAAGCCCGGGCGGTCCGCGGGTCGAAGAAGCTGGTGGAGCTGAAGGTGGTCACCGGGTCGGAGGAGAGGACCATCGTCGCCGGCATCCTCCTCGACTACCCGCCAGCCGACCTGGTCGGCAAGCAGATCGTGATCGTCGCCAACCTCAAGCCCACCAAGCTCATGGGCGTGGAGTCGCGGGGGATGCTCTTGGCGGTGAATGAACCCGGCGGCCGCATCATCCTCGTGACCCCCGAGAAGCCGGCGGTGCCCGGATCGCCGGTGAAGTAGCATCGCAGCGGCGCGATCGCAGATTGCAGATTTGACATTTGAGATTTGCGGCGGGCTTTGGATACTGCCTGCTGTCGTCGGGCAATCCGCAATCTGAAATCTCCATTCTGCCATTCGAAGGCGAAGGATACGCGATGAGTCAGGCAAGCTACGAAGGGGCGGGCGTCAACACGGTGAAAGAGGAGGCGGCTCTGGCCGGACTGCTCAAGTGGGTGGGGAAGACCCTGGCGTTCGGCACCCACCGATCGGCTCTGGGTTTCGGCTACTTCGCCAGCGTGCTCGACCTCGGCAATGGCCTCGGCCTGGCCCTGTCCACCGACGGCGTCGGCACCAAGCTGCTCGTCGCGCAGATGCTGGACAAGTACGATACCATCGGCATCGACTGCGTGGCCATGAACGTCAACGACGTGCTGTGCGTGGGCGCCGAACCCCTGTGCATGCTCGATTACATCGCCGTCCAGGAGGCCGACCCCGACCTGCTCGAACAGATCGGGAAGGGCCTTCACGAGGGGGCCCGACAGGCCAACATCTCCATCCCGGGCGGTGAGATCGCCCAGGTCCGCGAGCTGATCACGGGGAGCCGGGAGGGGCGGGGCTTCGATCTGGCCGGCGCCTGCGTCGGCCTCGTCCCCATGGATCGCATCCTCGTGGGGCAGGCCATTCAGCCGGGAGACGTCGTCATCGGTCTCCGGAGCAGCGGGGTCCACAGCAACGGCCTGACGCTGGCGCGGGAGGTGTTCTTTAAGAAGGCGAAATACTCGCCGGATCGGTATGTCGCTGAACTCGGCCGCACCATCGGTGAGGAGCTGCTGGAGCCGACGCGAATCTACGTTCGCGAGGTTCTCGACCTGCTGCGTGCGGGCCTGGACGTGAAGGCCCTGGTCCACATCACGAGTGACGGCTTTCTGAACCTGGCCCGGGTGCAGGCCCAGGTGGGCTATGTCTTGGAATGGCTCCCCGAACCCCAGCCGATCTTCCGCCTCTTGCAACAGATCGGCGGGGTCAGCGACGAGGAGATGTTCTGCGTCTACAACATGGGGACGGGTTTCTGCCTCGTGGTTGCCGCCACCCATGCCGACCGGGCAGTGGAGATGCTCACCCGGCTGGGGCTGGAGGCCTTCCGCCTCGGCCACGCGGTCCCCGACCCGGACCGCAAGGTCCATCTCGTCACCAAAGGACTGGTAGGCGAGGGGAGCGGCTTTCGCCGCGCCTGACAGCCCTCCGATCCCTCGAGACCGCATGCAGCCTCTTCGCCGCCCATCGACTGGCCCCGGCCTCGCCTCCCGGAGGTCTCGGGTCCCTTCAACGACACCGGTCGATTTCCGATTGAACCGCGGCTGCGAATCGTTTATGCTCACACGCCGGATGTCCGTGGCATCAGGCGCCGCCTGGGCACGGCGTGGCGAGATGGCAGGTCCCGCGATCACGCCACAACAGGCTCTGGCCTCAAGTCTGCGTCTCCGGCGTGGGAGCTGATCGCGTGTCGAGTTTCGACGGTAAGGCACCGCAGGAGATAGCCGCGCGGTCGCTGCCCGTTCCGGGGCGACCGCCGCGCGTCCTTATCGCCGAGGACAACCCGGGCGTGCGGGAAACGCTGGCGCATCTGGTCAGGGGCCTCGGCTACGAGGCGGTGGCGGTCTCCGACGGCGAGGCCGCCCTGGCCGCAATGGCGAAGGCGCCTCCCGATCTACTCCTCTCGGACATCGCCATGCCCGGCCTGAGCGGCCTGGAGGTCTGCCGCCGATTGAAGGCCGATCCGGCCACCCGGCTGATTCCCGTGATCCTCATCACAGGATTGGGGGACTCCTACAAGATCGACGGGATCGAGGCCGGGGCCGACGATTTCCTGGGGAAGCCCTTCAGCCCGGCTGAGCTCCGCGCGCGGATCCGCGCCCTCCTTCGCATGAAGGCATTCACGGATGAATTGGAACACGCCGAAGCGGTCCTGTGTGGCCTGGCCCGGAGCATCGAGGCCAAGGACCCGTACACAGAGGGACACTGCGAACGCTTGGCGAGCTGCGCGGTGGCGGTCGGTCGCGTCTTGCGGCTGGAGGAGGATGACCTGACCGCCTTGCGGCGGGGTGGCTACCTCCATGACCTCGGCAAGGTTGCCGTCCCCGAGGCCATCCTGCTCAATCCCGGCCCCCTCACTGCGCCACAGCGCGAGCTGATGCAACGGCACCCGGTGGTCGGCGAAGAGATCTGTCGCCCGCTCCGGTCGCTCCAGCCGGTGCTCCCCATCATCCGTCACCACCACGAACGGAAGGACGGATCGGGGTACCCGGACGGCCTGCGGGGAGAGGAGGTCCCGGTGACCGCCCGCGTTCTTCAGGTGGTGGATGTCTACGACGCGTTGACCTCCGACCGCCCGTACCGCCGAGCAGCATCGAAGGCCGTGGGCCTGGAAACGCTCGATTCCGAGGCTCGGGCCGGCTGGTGGGACCCTGAGATCGTTCGGGCATTCCGGGAGGTGGTGAACGTCGGGGGCCGCCGCTCGGGGGGCGACGCGGTCCGGGAGGGGAGACTCCGGCCACCGGGGAGGACCCGCAATGATTTCATCGCCTGATCGCCGACGAACGGGCCACCCGCGGCTCCCCATCCGGGTCCCGATCGTGCTCGACGCCATCGACGGGCGCGCCGGGCGCGGGGAGGCGCAGGACCTGAGTCCGGGCGGGGCGTTGGTGCGTCTGGAGCAGGCGCTCCCGCCCGGCGCCTCCGTGTGCGTCACCCTGCGCCTCAGCCAGCGAGCGCCACTGACCCTGGTCGGCACCGTCGTTTGGATTCAGCCGCACCCCGATTTTCCCGGCTGGGCACTGGGTATCCGCTTTGACCCGGAACTTCCGGGCGAGATGGTGGCCGAGATCGCGGACGCCGAATACCCACCGTGGATGTCGTTCCCGCGAGTCGCGGGCCCGCCTGCAGCCCCCTAGCCCCGCCCTGCGTTCCCCGGCATAGAAACACGACAGCCCGCGCGACCATCTGGTCGGCGGGCCGCCTCGCTGAATCCCGATTGGCTTCCCGGGCAGGGCTCGAACTTGCAGCCTAGCGGTTAACAGCCGCTTGGCCGAATTAAGCGAGGCCAGCAGAATCAATGGCTTTCAGCAGAGCATCACCCATGGTGTCAGTTTAGGTGTCAGTTTCGGTGTCAACTCGATGAGGCTGGCAGGTTCCATTGCTTGAGGAATGGCAGAGTGCGTGGGCTCGTTGCCAACAACGTCACGACGATCTGAAGCGGGCTCGACACTCTTCCTAAACGAGGCATCTCAGAATACAGGTGTGGGGCTATCTATCGGCAGGTTCTCGGGCGGCCGACGAGGTGGTAAGCCTATCCGGTGGCGCGGAACGGCAGCGGTCGCTCATTCCCCCGATTTGATAACCTACTTGAGTGCTAATCTGATCTATTCCCCTATGCCAAGGTTCAACGACTCTAGATCGTGAAAGCCCTCCTCGTAATGCCCGGCTTTGCCTCTCTTGGGAGGCCGTAGGTTCCCCGCACCCAGATTTCAACCTGCCTGCGACTCAGTTAGGATCCCTTCCTGCCTTTAAGGGGGTCCCGTCCAACTCAACAGAATTCAGCAGGGCCTCAACGTGACCGGCCTCCTTGGTTGCGGGCTGCGGTTGGCCAGCCTCTACCGCCGCCCGAAGGTCGGCCCGGGTGACGTGCAGGTATCTCTCGCTCATCCGCGTGGACGCATGCCGCAAGAGGGCAGATACCGCCACAAGGTTTGCCCCACCACGCAGCCGCCGGATAGCGAAGACGTGTCTCAGGTCGTGCTGACGAAGGTCAGAAATTCCTGCCGCCTTCACGGACCTGTGGAAGGCATGCGTCGTGTAGTCCACGGTGAAGGGCCGTCCGTCCGGCCAGCAGAAAACAAGTGGGCCGACGCGGGGAAGGTCCCTCAAGATCGCCAGGGCCTCGGTGCTCAGTATAAGGTACTGTTTCTGTCCAATCTTCGTCTCGGGTAGCTCGGCGACGCCGTCTGTCCAGAGGATCGCCCGCCACGTCAAAGAGCATAGCTCTCCCGCCCTCCCTCCGGTCGCCTTCTTGAACCGAAAGTAGGGCCGCAGGGCGGCCGGATCGTCGGGGATCGCCTTGAACAGCCGAAACTCCTCATCGGGCGTTAACTCCCGGGCCCGCTTGTTGTTCTCGGGCAGCAGGTCCACACCCAAGAATGGGTTGCGGTCCAGCTTACTTCCTTCCACCGCCTTGCGGAATACCGCCTTGAGGTCTTGGAGAAATCGGTTGATGCTGGCGGGCTTCCGGATAATGGGCCTTTCGGTGCCGTCCGGCATCTTCTTCACTCGTTTTCCTGTCCTCAGTTTGATCTTTAACCGCTCTAAGTCCTCGGCCTTGATAGTGTTCGCCGCCACGTTTCCGAGAATACCCATTACCATCTTAAGCCGACGCTCGATTACGTCTGTCGTCTTCGCCTGGGTTGCCCGCAGGGCTTCCAAGTAGTTCGCCACTAGGTCGCCCAGGCGAACCTCTCTCTGGCGCAGTGTTTCCGGGAATATACGCCCCATACGGACTTCGGTCTTTCGACGCCGATAGAGGTCTCGGGCTACACTCTTGCTTCCGGCCTTCTCTCGGTGGATACGACCTGTCCCGTCAGCGTACCTGGCCCACCAAATCCCTGAACCTTTTGGCCATTCATAGATGCCCCGATCCGTTTTCAAACGATTCACCTCCGAGCCGGACAGCCTTCGATTCTTACCTCCAAACCTGGATCTCCCCCAAGCAAAAGGTATAGTAGAGGAATCTGCATGAAGAGTCAAGTGTTATAGTAATCATACACGTAACTCAACATCCGTTGAATCCAAAGGAAGGAAAGGGCGAGGTTAACCTTGCCCCCGGAAATTGGTCCAGTGGTAAAGTAGGATTGGACCCTTTTCCACGAGGAGGCAGGTCATGCCCAAGAAGCGGTTCCAACCGGAAGAGATCATCAGGAAACCCCGCCACGCCGACGTGCTGCTCGGCCAAGGCCAGAAGGTCGCCGAGGTCGTGAAGGCCCTCGGGGTCACCGACGTCACCTACTACCGCTGGCGCCAGGAGTACGGCGGGATGTCCACGACGCAGGCGAAGCGCCTCAAGGAACTCGAGCGGGAGAATGGCCGGCTCCGCCATTGGTCGGTGCGCCTGGGCGGACCTGGTGGAAGCTGTAACCCCCCCCAGCCGGGGGTGCCCCGAGATCGTGGAACCTGGAGCCGCCTAGAGCGCCAGTTTCGGTCCCTGGGACCCCACCGGGCGGTTCCGGAGAAAATGGGTGGTCCCTGAGGTCCTGGAGGCGGGGAGAGATCGCCCGTCCTGGAGGCGCATAGAGGGGTGGATGCGTCTCCACGAGGGGGGGCACGGTCACGGCAAAGTCGTCGATCTGTGGTGTCGCATGAAGATGGTAGCGTGGGCAGCCCGAGGAAGCATTGCCAATCTCTCGGCGGGTCGTTGGTGAGTGGGCGCTAAGTTGACATTGTACCTCTAACTCTTTGCGCCCCTTGTGGACATGGTCCTCCCCACCCTGCCCTTGTTGTTGACCAGGGCAAGCGACTTCATGGTTGCGACCAGATCGTCTTGCCCTTCTCGTCGGACAGGACCAGCGACGTCCGGTCCTTGAACACGTCCAGCTTGGCGCGTCCCTGGCCCTTCTCGTCGGACAGGAGCAGCGACGTCCCGCCCGCACGCGTGTACAGATGGACACGGGTATTGCCATGGTCTTCCAGGTCCAGCCCCGCCCCGCCCTCGAGCGCGGTCAGCCACACGCGCCCCTGGCCGTCCTCGTCGCGCAGGACCAGCTCGGCCCCGGCTTTGTGGAGCGCGACCAGCTCGGCCCGTTCCTTGCCGTTGTCGTCGCGCAGGTGCAGCCCCGGACCGTCCTTGTCCACGACCAGCTCGGCCCGAACCATCCCCTTCCCGTCCTTGAGCTGAAACCCCTCCGCCTCCACTATCCGCGCCTTCGGCATTGCCTGTCCCATGAGTAGCCCAGCGGCGGCCAACACCAAGACCGCAATGCCCGCTCCCCTCAACCTCCGGTTCTGCCGCTCCACCTTCTCCAGCCGCGCCACCACTGCCGCCAGTTCCGGTGCCTGCGCTGTCATGGCCGTGCCCTCCTTCGGGTGCGTGCGCCCTCTGTGGCTCTCGTTGTCATAGCCTACCACAAGACCGCACTCATTCGCAGGCTGTCAAGAGGCAATTTTCGGCACGAGGGCTAGTCTCGCTCACCGGCTTTTCTCTGGCTTACGCACAACCCCACGCTCTCCATTGACGCGGCTCCCCCGGACTGATAGCCTCCACACGCAAGAGGGCTCGCTCTATCAGGGGAGGGCACCGTCATGCACCTCGCCGCCTCTAGTCCCCGCGCTCGGGTCTGCCTCATTATGCTCAGCCTCTTCCTGCTCGGCCTCACTGGTCTAGCGTGGCCCCGGGACGACTCAGAGAGCCGGGCCAGCCTGAAGGGCATACCAGGGATCAGGGTGGTAGTGGAGGGCTTCACCACAGATGTCGAACGCGCCGGCCTCACGAAAGACCAGCTCCAAACCGATGTGGAAGTGCGCCTCAGAAAAGCCGGCATCAAGGTAACCTCTTCATCAGCGGAGACTGAGGGATTCCTCTATCTCAACGTGAACACGTTTAAAGACTCCTCCGGGCTGCTGTATCCGTATAACATCCGGCTCGAATTCAACCAGCCGGTTATCGTGGTGCGCAATCGGAATGTTAGCCTTCTTGCCCCCACCTGGAGTGTCGCTAAGGTTGGCATCATGGGTGCCAATTGGCTCCGCGACGTGCGGGACGATGTGGCGGACCTCGTGGACAGGTTCATCATCGCCTATCTCGATCAGAATCCCAAGCCGTAGCCTTGGTACGGGGAGCGTGGTTTTCACGCCCTAACAGCCCCCTTTCCGCGCCCGGAACAACCCCGCCATCGCCGTCCGGTTTTTCGTTTTCCGTCCCCATCACGATATAGATCGGCTGCGGGCTGTCCACGCGCACGCGCCGCAGCGGCTTCCCCTCCAATTGCTCCAAGGCCATCTTGAAGTAGCGGTGACTGTCTTTCTTCTCCCCTGTCAGTCCCATGAGCACTGCAGCCTTGATCTGCTCGTAGTTCTCCTCCACGAGCTCCTGGAGCAAGCGGCTCAGCAGCGCCTTCTGCCGCTGGCGGACTCCGTTGCCAACTTTCCTGTGGTGGTTGTAGCCCTTCTTGGGGAGCAGCCCGCCACGACGGAGATTCGGATAGGCGGCCTGCCGCGGCTCATTCGGCCTGCCCACTGGCCAAGGTGTGTCCGGGCGTTCCGTCTCGACTGAACGCCGGACGGTTGCCCGTGCTTCCTGGTGTTCAACACGGTTCAACACGGCAAGGGTCCTCCGCTCATGGGGGAGCCACCAGCACCCGAACCCAGGCGGGATGCTCCCAGGCCAGCATCTCTAATGCCTTTGCATCCGTCTCCGTGACCGCCTCCAAAATGGCCGGACCTGTGAACGTCAGTATCCGGTTCACCCCCGCGAGAATGCTTATGGGGTGGCCCGGGTTGGCGAGCCGGATGCGCGTCGGGAACAGGGAGGTGGCCAGACTTGCTAGGTCTCGTGCCTGCTGCCGCTGGCCCCGCCTGTACCGGGCGAAGCACCCACGGCACTATCGTTGACCTGGGGACCGAGGAACCTCCCTGCACCGGGTACACAAAGCGTCCGGTGCCATCTGCGGGCGTCGGCCCATCGTGAACGGGCAGATCGGTGCATCGTGAACACGCGGATCGCTCCATCGTGAACGCCGGGATCGGCATGGTGAACACCCGGATCGGTCATCGTGAACACGCAGATCGGTATCGTGAACACCTGGACGTCTCGGGCAAGATCGGCGACCCTCTCTCCCTGAGCGGGTCCCGAGCCGCATAGCGACGCTGGATGGTCCAGCGCGCCGCCCGCTCCAGAGAGGAGTGGGATGGCGACCGAGCGACTGTCCATGCGTCAGATCCGTGAGATCCTCCGCCAGACGTGGGTCCTGGCCTGTAGCCATCGCCAGGTGACCGCCAGCCTCCGAGTCAGCGTCGGCACCGTGACCGCCGTCCTCCGCCGGGCCACCCATGCCGGGATGGACTGGGCGCAGGTCGAGACCCTGACCGACGACGCCCTCGAAGCCCTGTGATCCCCAAAACTTTGTCTGCCCGTCCAATCGAGCATAGAATGTGGACGTAACTCCTCATAAACACAGCGCGACGGTTTCCCGCCATCGGAGCAAGTCTTCCCAGCCAGAACCGTGCGCACAACTGTTGATGCCGGTCCCCGGCACCCTAGCCAATGCCGATCACCTTCCATTGCCTGCCAGTGGCGGATCGGATGGTTCGCTCCATCGGCATCAGCGCCGCCGGCAGCCGCTCCTCCGACCCTTCGTCGCCAATTCGTATGCCGACCTGCATCGAGCCCAGATCCCCGGTGCGGATGCACTCTCTCCATGAGGTACACGGCTGCGGTTAACGTGGGTCTCCAACGTCGGCCGGCGGGAGCGGGGATCCACTGTTCCATTAGGGGACCGTTCCCCCGGCACCCAAATTGCGCAAACCGTCCTCGACCTGAGGGGTGGATCCCAATTGCCGAGACGCATGGATCCCGCTGACCTTCTGGAGAATCTGCACCTCTTCGGCGCATCCGCCCTCGTGCCGTCCGGCAGCACCATCGATGGCGCCCACGGGTGTCACTGGCTCTGATGTGCCCAAGACTTCCACCCGGGATTTCCACCCGACGAAGGCCCGGTGGTCGCGGTCCCGGAAGTCGGCGGAGTGCATCATCACTACGAGCGGTTGGCTGCATGAGCTCCGGTGGTGGGATGCTTCGCAGGATCGCAGGGTATGAATATTCGGGAAGGACAGCTGATTCGCATCGCCCATCGCGTCGGTGTGCACGCCGAGGAGAAGGTGGATATGGCTTGGTGACCCCGACTATTTTCTTGACTTACTGGTGAAATGCAATATATTAAATGGAAAATCTTAAATCTGCTCAACTAATCAGGCTCTCTTCCAGTTGACGGTTTCCTCCGAAGAAGGAGGTAGCCGATGGCACGGGACAGCAAGACCCCCAAGCCGAGGCGTCCTGCCTCGAGTGCCACCGTACTGGCCGACTCAAGCCTGCCCTCCGCCGAGTCAGACCCCCTTTTTGAGGTCATTGAACACCAAAACCTCGACGAGAAGATCTATATACGGCTGCGCGCGCTGATCTTGGAGCGCCGCATCCTGCCTGGTGAACGGATCCAGGTGGACCGTTTAGCCCACAGCTTGGGCGTCAGCCGGACGCCCGTGGTCAACGCGCTGAAGCGGCTCGCGCAGGAACACGTTGTGGAATGGGTGCTGCGCCGCGGGGTATATGTGAAGCGTCTGACTATCCGCGAATTGGCGCGCCTCTTTGAGGTGCGCGAGGTCCTTGAGGGGCTGGTGGCGCGCCGTGCGGCCATGCGCATCACGCCGGAGGAGGTCGACCAATTCACGGCGGCATTCAAGGGGTTCGATTCCTCGCCTCACGGCTCCGCCCTTCAGCGCTACCTCGAACAGGACCAGCGCTTTCACCTGCGGCTGCTGGAACTCGTAGATAGCCAGCCCCTGGCGCATGCTATGAACGCAGTGAACTTGATGATCTTCACGTTTCAGATAGGTCTCGCCCGCCCTCTGGTGGAGACGATTCCGGAGCACTTGGCCATCCTGGCGGCCTTGCGGAAGCGGGATCCGGAGGCGAGCGAGAAAGCCATGCGGCTTCACCTTGCACGATCGCGAGAACGTTTGGAGAAAAAAGCGGATGCGGAGGAGATGCAGGGGCAGGCTGTCGCGGAGCGGACCCGAGAGTGGGAGAGTGAAACGGGCGGAAGGATCCAGCAAGCGCGTCAAACATCTGGACGGTGACGTGGTGGGAGTTAGTCTCCCATTCGGGGATGGTGAAATCCCCTCACCTGAGCATCGGTGATTGGGCCACATCCATCGGCCAATCGGGTCGGCTGGAAGACGACTTTGCATCCGCACAAAGCTCTGCGGCGGGCTCAGGGGCGCCACTACGCTGGGCGGTGATAACCGAGGACCGAGGACTGCGTGAATTTGTGGCATGCCCATCCCCCGATGTGATTCACCTGAAGGCAGCGGATGGGATGTCCGCCTCTCGCCTCACCTCGTATGACCTGGCAGAGCGAAATGGGCCAAGGCAAGTGAGTCGCGTCGGGCTCCAAACCGTCAGTGAAATGGCCACTCTGATCTTGGTCAGCATCGTGATGAGAATCGTCTGCTTCATCGAGTGATGGAGTGCAAAGGAGGCTTTCACTGGAGGAACAACGATGCCAGGACGGTTGCAAGGTCGGGTGGCGCTGGTCACCGGGGCGGGGGCGAGGCGCGGAATTGGACGGGCGATCGTGTTGGGGATGGCCCAAGAGGGCACGCGAGTCGCCGCGGCCGACATTGACTTCGCCTTGGCGGAGGAGGCTGCACAGGCCGTTCGAAAAGCCGGCGGTCAAGCAGTCGCCATCCGAGTGAACGTGGCCGTAGCCGCCGAGGTGCAGGTCATGGTGAACGAGATAGTTGCTGCGTTCGGTCAGCTCGACATTCTGGTCAACAACGCCGGGATCGCCCCGATCAAGCCATTCCTAGAGCTCGACGAACTGACCTGGGATCGGACATTTGCCGTGAATGCCAAGGGGGTGTACCTGTGTGCTCAGGCAGCCGCCCGACAGATGATCCTCCAGGGGAAGGGGGGTCGCATCATCAATCTGTCCTCCATTGGCGAGGTGATTTCGAGTGGTGGGCTGACCCACTATTCGGCCACGAAGGCTGCGGTGCGCAATCTCACTCGGGGGATGGCATCGGAACTCGGAAAGTACGGCATCACTGTCAATGCAATTGGTCCCGGGACGATCGAGACGGATATCCTGAACTATTTGTCCCAGGAGGACCAGGACCGGCAGCGAGGGCAGAATCTCCGGAAGACACCGTTAGGTCGGCTAGGCCAACCGGAAGACATCGTGGGCGCTGCGATCTTCCTGGCGTCGGACGACGCCGCCTATGTGAGCGGCATCACGCTGTTCGTAGACGGCGGCCAGCTCTGTGGGGTAAGCTGACATGCACACGATCCAGGTGATGAAGGTGGGAGAATTCCGGGTACCCAGGCCCGAGATCTACTACCAGGGGGCCTTCGAGAAGTGGCCTACGCTGCACTCTTGAATTTGGATGGTATAGGGATAGGGCGGGACGATCCCGGTGGACACTGGGATGCCCCGGGATACCAGAGATCTGGAGGCGCGGGTCGAGCGAGAGAAGGGACCGGAAACTTACTGGGGCACTGATCCCGAGGACGATCCCGTTCAGCTCCCGACCAAGGTCGGCATCAGGTCGGAGCAGATGGAGGACCTGATTCTCCCGTCGCTCGGTCCCTGCGCAGCTGCCAATGTTCACAAGGTTCCCGGCACCCTGTTTCATCTCTCGAAGGTCAGCTGGCTGGATTGCTCCCTCTGCTGACTGATCGAAGGGATAGGGCCATGGTAGGACGAAGACACAACGTAACCACGATCATCTCCTACTCCTTGCTGATTCTTGCCTCCGCCTTCGCGCTTTTCCCGATCTTCTGGATGGTGTCGGTCTCCTTTCGGGCTAACGTTGACGTCTTCAGGAGTCCGCTGCAATGGGTGCCGCTTCACCCGACGGCCGATGCCTACGCACAGATCTTCAGCGATCCTCAACTCTTGCGTGCCCTCGCCAATAGCTATGTGGTTGCTTCGGCGGTGACCCTACTTTCTCTGGTGCTGGCTAGTCTGGCGGGCTACAGCTTTTCCCGCTTCGACTTCCACGGCAGCCGGGTCCTCCAGATGTTTATCATTGGCACCCAGATGATTCCGCCGATCGCCTTGGTGGTGCCGTATTTCATTATGATCGTGACACTGAAGCTCTATGACACCTACCAGGGTTTGGTTGTTACCTACACCTCTTTTGTTCTTCCGTTCGCAACGCTAATGCTGACCAGCTACTTCAATACGATTCCCAGGGATTTGGAGGAAGCGGCCATGGTCGATGGCTGTTCCCAGCTTGGATCCATGGTCAGGATCCTCTTGCCAAATATTCTCCCCGGGTTGGTGGCAACAGGCATATACGCCTTCCTTCTGGCGTGGAACGAGTTTCTGTTTGCCGTTGTACTCACGCGCAGCCCTGCCGTGCGCTTGATCACCGTGGCGATCGCCGCGCTGATGGGAGAGCATGCTTACGAATGGAATGAGATGATGGGCCTTTCAATGCTGGCCAGTGTGCCTTTGATGGCCGCGTTCTTGTTCTTGCAGAGATACCTAGTCTCCGGCCTGACCGTTGGGGCGGTCAAAGGCTGACTTGTCGGGGGCATGTCACAGCAAGCCGATGCCGGATCGAAGCGGTGGGGCTGACGCTGTGACGGTGTGCAACAGGAGGGGCGGGGAAGGAGGCGGCAAGATGGACAAGAAGCAGAGGCTTAGTCGTCGTGAGTTCCTGGTTAACGGCGCGGTCGTGGTGGGTTCGGCGGCACTGGCTGCCAAGAGCGCTGCGCAGGCCCCCGCGGCACCTCGTGTGGCGAAGAAAGTGAAGATCCAGTGGATGGAGTGGATGAGCACAGAGATCACCGAGGCGCGCATGCAGGAGGTGCTCGCGGCCTTCTACAAGACTGATGCCGGTAAGAGCATCGAGGTCGAGCGCATAACCGCGCCTTTCACTCCGTTCCACGACAAAGTCGTCGACAACCACTTGGCCGGCGTGATGCCTGACGTCCTGCAGACGGTTGGTGACTGGTTCGTGGAGTTTGCCGTGCTGGGGGCCCTGGACCCACTCAATCCGTATCTCGAAAAGGCAGGAAAGGATTGGGTCGCCAATCTCGCCAAGCAGAACATGGTTCCGTGGAAAGGGAACATCTATCTGCTCCCCGTGACCGCTAGCGCTTACCTCCTGTTGTACAATGAGCGGAAGCTTGAAGAGGCGGGCTTCAGCGGGCCACCAAAGACCTGGGACGATCTCGAGAGAATGGGGCCGAAGCTCACGAATCCAGCGAAGAACTCGTACTGCTTCGCCTCGAGCATGGGTGTGGTATCGCCCTACAAAGGGCCCATAAACGAGATTTGGCCGCTCATCTACCAGTGCAATGACACGGTGATGAAGGCCGGCAAATGCAACCTTAATTCGCGCGCCAGCATTAAAGCGCTGAAGTTCTGGCTCCACCTGGTGAACGACCTGAAGATCTACGCGCCCGGTGTGTTAACCAACATAGATAAGGACCAAGTCGAGGCGTTCACCAGCGAGGTCACCGCCATGATTGCAAATACCCCGGTCTACGTGAGGGTGGTGCAGCAGCGCAATCCCAAGCTCAAGCTCGGTGTGGCCCCGCCTCCCGAGGGGGAGACCTACGGGACCTTCGGGGCCGGCTGGAACAACACTCTTTGTTCCACTGGCAAAAACAAGGACGCCGCCTGGGAGTTCATGCACTGGCTGTCTAGCCCCGAAGGGAGCGCGCTCGTGAGTATGGCGGCCTGGCATCAACCAGGTAATCTGAAGGCTGACATGAGCCCATTGACCCAGCGCGAGCCGCGCTTCCAGGTTGCCTTGAATGTTGCGAAGCGGGGACGGGTCTTCGCGGAGGTCGCCGGTATGCCCGAGTGCACGAATCTCCTCAGGATCCAGATAGAGCAGATCCATGAGGCCGCCAACAAGCGCAAGACGCCCGAAGCAGCAATGGAATCCGCGACCGCCGAGTGGAACAACGTTCTCGCGAAATACGCGTGACGGGCCGGGGGGCGGGGCTTGTGGGATGCGCGTCCCCGCCCTCTTCTCACGCGCACCGCTCGCAAGGCGACGTGTCTGCAATGGGGCTGTGAGCGGACCTGCACCGAACTAGGGGAGTCACCGATGGCTAGTCAGGAAGCCAGTGTGGCCGCCAGAGGGGAACGCGGCCTGAGAGTGAGAGTCGGCAGGGCGACAAGTGGCTTGCTTCCATACCTGTTGATCGCACCCTCGGTGCTGACTCTATGCTTCCTGATGCTCTATCCGATCATGCGGGTGATCTACTTCAGCCTGTGGAACAACTACATGATAGTCCGGAGGCCCACCTTCGTTGGCCTCGACAACTTCCGCTGGTTGTTTCACCAGGAGGTGTTCACCCTCATCTTTTCCAACACCGTGATCTTCACGGTCCTCTCGGTGCTGCTGCATCTGCTGCTGGGTCTCGCTCTGGCAGAGTTGCTCTCGTCCAAGATCAACACACGATGGCGGACCGGATTTCGTGGCATACTGATTCTCCCTTGGATGTTTACCGCAGTGGTGGTGGCGCTCAACTGGCGCCTAATCTTACACCCCCTCGGCGTCTTCAACACCTTGTTGTCGCAACTGGGGTTGATGGATCTGACCGATCCACTGAACTGGCTGGGCCTTCCCAAGTTAGCCCTGCCGGCAGTGATACTGATCAACCTGTGGCGCGGCTACCCCTTCGTAATGCTGATGCTGCTCGCCGCCTTACAGAGCATACCCAAGGAGCAGTACGAGGCAGCAGCTGTGGACGGGGCTGACCGCTGGGCACGGTTCCGGTACGTGACGATTCCGAACATCAAGCCGGTGATAGCTAGCGTGGGGCTGCTGGACACAATCTGGAATTTCCGGCTTTTCGACCTAGTGTACCTGACCACGGGGGGCGGCCCGATGAACTCCACCCACGTTCTGGCCACCTATACCTACCAGCTGGCCTTCGAAAGGTTCGAGTTCAGCAAAGCCTCTGCCGTGGTCGCAGTGATATTGGCCTTCACGTCGGTGTTGACAGTGTTCTACCTACGCTTTCAGAGGACTTGATCCCTACGGGCTCTGGAAGCCAAAACCCATAACACTATGGAGAAGACAGGAGCAACGGCGGGTCGGGTTCCATTCGTGCGCCAAACCCCGTCCGTTTTTCGTTCTCTAGCTAACCTCCCCTACTAGAGTCACAGTCCAAAGTTTCTCATTGGCTTACAACCTGAAGCAGGGGAGTGCTGTCATCTCTGGCGCATCTGCATAGGACCGTTGTGACGTTTTGGGTGGACATCCTAACTCTTCTTTCTGAGTTCGGGGCGTGAGTAGAGCCTTTTCAGACACCTACGCAAAACGCCGGTACTACACCGCAACCGTCCGGGCGAACTCGGGCCAGATGCGGAGCCGCTCGGGGAGGTCCGGGCCGATCCAGGAGCGCCGGTTAGTCGGGGTCGGGTCATAGCGCGTAGCGTGAATGAGCAACTATGTCACTGTATTTTTATTGAGCCAATAGAATGAATGGAGAGAAGACGATGCCTCTTTCAGGAATTAGAGTGCTGGATTTGGGGCGTTTCGTCGCCGGCCCGTTCTGTGGCGTGCTGCTGGCCGACATGGGCGCCGAAGTGATCAAGATCGAGCTCCCCGGACGGGGTGACGAAACGCGCTACCACGGGGTGCTTGTCAACGGGGAGAGTTCGTATTTTATAGGAATGAACCGCAATAAGAAGAGCCTGACCCTGGACCTGAAAATGGAGGGGGGTAAAGAGATCTTCCGGCGTCTGGTTCGCGAGGCCGATGTGGTCGTAGAGAACTTTCGCCCGGATGTGATGCGCAAGCTCGGCTTCCATTATGAGGGCCTCCGGGAGATCAACCCGGCAATCATCTATTGCGGGATCTCAGGGTTTGGCAAGGATGGGCCTTACGCTCTTCGACCGTCTTTTGACTTTATTGCTCAGGGAATGTCAGGTTTGATGAGTGTTACGGGCTTCCCCGATCGCGAACCCGTGCGGATCGGGATCCCTATCTCAGACTTCGTCGCCGCCATCTATGGCGCCTACGGGATTCTGACGGCCTTGGTGGCTCGGCAGCGGACTGGAGAGGGGCAGCAGGTGCAGATCTCTTTGGTGGACGCGATGATCAGTCTCCTCAGCTTCCAGGCGGACAAGTATTTCGGCGGAGGGGAGGTGCCGGAACGGGCAGGGAACGATCATCCCATCACTTCTCCCTATGGCACCTTCAAGGCCCTGGATGGGTATATCAATATCGCCCCCGCCGGAGATTTCATGTGGGAGCGCCTCGCCCGAGCACTTGGGCGGGAGGACCTGATTCAGGATCCTCGGTTCCTGACCAACGATCAGAGATGCCAACACCGTAAGGAGATCAATCGGATCATCGGAGATGTTACTTCCAAGCGGACCATGGCTGACTGGGTCGAATACCTAAATAAGGCCGGTGTCCCCTGCGGCCCCATCTACAATATAGCCCAGACTTTTGCCGACCCGCAGGTTCAGCACCAAGAGATGGCGCTGGACCTTGAGCAACCCTCGGGAAAGGTAAAAACCCTGGGATTTCCCCTCAAGCTGAGTCAGACCCCTGCGGCTCTTCACCGCCCGGCGCCCCAGCTTGGACAGCACAATGGGGAGATCCTGACCAATCTGGGATACTCCGTAGCAGAGGTCAATCACCTTAAGGCCCGAGGCGTGATTTGACGGAGGAAGAGGAACGAGGAGGTGAAGGGGACCGGTCGCCCCTCGTGATTTCACCCCTCAGCTCAGGCGTCCCACCTGACTCCTCTGCGGGCGAAGGAAATCACAAGGAAAGGTGCGGCAATGGATGACGGCAGCGTGATTATCAGAGAAGTTATGTTGCGGGATGGCTTGCAGAACCTGAAGGACTTTATCCCTACGGATGTGAAGATTGAGCTCCTCCGGATGATCATGACCAGTGGGATCCGGAAGATCGAATTCACGGCGTTTGTCAGCCCCAAGGCGGTCCCTCAGTTCCGTGATGCTTCTCAAGTCGCCCGCGCGGTATTACCGATGAAGCCGGAAGGGGTCGAGCTCTCTGCTCTTATCCCTAACCTGAAGGGGGCCCAACTCGCCCTGGAAAACGGTGTCCACAGGCTGGAATTCGTTATGTCAGTGAGCGAATCGCATAACATCAACAATGTCCGGCGTACCAGGGCGGAGTCAATCGAAGAGCTGAAAAGGATTCTAGAACTGAAGGAAAAATACCCGGGGATGATCGTCAACGTCGGGATGGCCACGGTCTTTGGGTGCCCTTTCGAGGGAAAAATCAGCCCCGGGGTTGTCCTGCAATTTATCCGAACTTTTTACGAGCTTGGGATACGGAGCATGGCCATAGCGGATACCATGGGCTTTGGCAACCCTAAAGAGATCAGAGGGGTTTGTCGGCTCTGCATGACCGAATTCCCCGATGTCGTCTATTCGATACACCTACACAATACCCGCGGCCTGGGACCCGCCAATGCGTTCGCCGCTTATGAAAGCGGGATCCGTATCCTCGATGGAGCCGTGGGCGGGCTCGGCGGTTGTCCCTTTGCCCCCGGGGCGAGGGGGAACACCGCCACTGAAGACCTCGTCTACATGTTTGAGGATATGGGGATCAAAACAGGTGTAAAGATAGACGCGCTGCTGGAAGCCGCCCGGTACCTCCAAACAGTAAAAAAGGACATCCATTTCTCCAGCAGTATCTTAGAGGCAGGGCTCCCCAAGTTTCTGGGGGCCATCACCAAGGATAGATCCGAACAGAAATGGAGCTAGCGTTGCCGAGTTGGAACGCGCCATCTACCAGTGGCTCGTGGCCTGCCCCCACTGATTGGTCCATCCCGAGGTTAGTTCCGAGCGGCGGTCAACTCTAACTCCGATCGCGGAGGCAATGCAAGCCTGGGCCAGGATCGCGCCTCGGGGGCCGGGGTCGCTGATCCTGGTCGTTAGACGGGCGGAGGATGCACAGGCTAGAGGTGATCGGGGACCTGTACTGGCGCGCGTGGATCGCCTTCGTCAGGCGCGGTCGGTGCGGGTAATGCCACGCCGCCTCCACGAGGACCCGGCGGAGGTGGGCCTTGCCGGTCTGGGTGATGCGCCCGCGCGCCTCCTGCTCCCCACTGGCATCCTCGCTGGGGACGAGCCCTACGAAGCTCATGCAGGGGCGGGGTCGGGCGAAGCGGCGGAAGTCCAAGACCTCCAGCAGGACGGTTACGGCCGTGAGGGTGTCGATGCCCCGCAAGCACCGGAGGCGGGCCACGGCCGGCGCCCAGGGCTCCCGGGTCGCCAGCGCCGCCACCTCGGCATCCAGCGCCGTCGCACGGGCCCGGAGCGTCGTGGCCGCCAGGAGATATTCCTCCAGGCTCCGGTGGGCGGCCGGATCGGGGAGGCGCAGGGTGTGGACCCAGTTCCACCACGCCTGGCTCCCCGGGGTCCCAGCGGGACAGCGGAGCCCCTGCCGGAGGAGGCAGGGGCGGAGCCGTGGCTGGGCGCGGCGGGCATCGCCCACGGCCGCCTCCCGGCAGCGGACCAGCTCCCGGGCGGCCTCCGCCGCCGGGGTGGGGATGCGGATACACGTGAGTTCCCCTGCGCGGGACAGGCCGGCGAGTTTCTTCGCGTCCCGCGTGTCGGTCTTGATCCGCTGGCCGGGGCGCCGGGGGGTGAGGCTCGGGGCGATCACCTCGCAGGGCAGCCCCCAGGCCGTGAGCTGCCGCTGGGGCGCGTACCCCAGGGGACCCGCCTCGTAGCTGGCGCGGGCCGGGCCGTGGGCCAGGAGCTGCCGCACGAGGCGCCGGAAGGGCTTCACCTCGTGCGCAATCGTCCGCACCTCTGGGCTGGTCGCCCTCGGCAGCAGCCACGCGGCGGTGATGGAATCTCGATGCATGTCAAATGCGACGTGTGTGATATGTTCTCCCATGCCCGGCTCCTCCGTATGCGGCTCTCGCCGCTCGTGGGTGAGGTGCTGAACCTGCGTCTACCACGCAGGCTCCCGGCCATCCCATAATAACTATTGGGTAAGGGACACCAGCTTACCGCCTGGTTTCAGCGGTTGGACCCGACCACGACCGGGTATTTACGGTTGAGGTAACAGTTGGCGGAACAGTGGTTGCCAGTGGCTCGGGTAAAAACAAAAAGGCGGCTGAAACCGAAGCCGCCAAATGGGCTCTCACGAAGCTCTCGAAAAGTACTGTTTAAGAAGTAGATACCCACGGGCTTATGCCCGTGGCACTGGGGATCCGAACCCGAAGTCCAGTTGGAGAGTGAGTTGCCCTCTGTCCACTTTCTCTTGGAACCCGACGTACCGCTTGATGACCGCCTCGTCGATGCCGACGGTGGACGAGAAGAAGCCCTCCGACCAAAACTCATTCCGCCAGTACAGCTTCTTGACCCCAGGGAAGTGCTGGCGGATCGCATGGCTCGTGTTGGCCTTAATCTTCCCGACGATGGCGGAGACGGCGTACTTCGGGGGGATCACCGCCACCAGGTGCACATGGTCCACTTGGATGCTGAACTGCTCCACCTCGACGTCGGGATGATACTCTTGAATCTCGCGCAACCTTTTCGCGAGAAACCCCTTCAGCTCCCCCTTGAGGACCCGCTTCCGGTACTTCGGAATCCACACGAGGTGGTACTGGTGGTGGTAGGCGCCATGCGCACTCAGCCGGATTTGCATTCATGCAACATATCACAAAGCCCGTCCGGCTTCGCCGGCCCAGCCTTCGGCTGGGGAGGCTTTCACCCCCGGGCTTGCGCCCGGGGTCCTTAGCCTCAAACATGATAGATTGGGTGCTGCGGGGGATGCGAGTCGACCCCCAGCCGAGTAAACGGAGTCCATTCCCAGGAAGCGGGCGAATGGTACCACGGCGCCCCGGACCGAGGAGGAAAAGGAATGACTTGGGTGCTGCTCAAAGGCGCGCATGTGTTCGATCCGGAGGATAGAGGGAGTGCTGATGTCCTCATGGTGGGCAAAGAGATCGCTGCTGTTGCCCCCGATCTCACGCCGCCGACAGGGATCGGTGACGGGGAGATGCTTGACATCTCAGGTCGCATCGTGCTTCCTGGATTGATTGACGGGCATCTTCACGTCATGGGAGCGAGCGGACTCGGCGGCCCGACGACCCGCAGTACCGATCTGCAGATCGAACACATCGTGGGGGCGGGGGTGACAACGGTCGTCTCGCCGCTCGGGGCAGACAGTGTGAGCCGAAGCATCCCGGGCCTGCTAGCACGGGCCGCCGCCTTGAGATCGGAGGGGATCGCTGCGTATTGCTATACGGGGGGCTGGAGAAATCCTGTGCCCACGCTGACCGGAGATCTGCAAGCGGACATCGCCTATTTGCCCTCCGTCGTTGCAGTGAAGGTCGCGATTTCCGAGCCCCTCGCGCCCGCATATAGTCTAGAGGAACTCTGCCGCCTCGCTCACGCGGCCTGGACGGGCGGACGCCTCGCGGGAAAGCGGACCGTTCTCCACGCGCATGTCGGAGATCATCCCGCTGGGCTCACACCATTTCATGAGGTGCAACAGCGGACGGGAATCCCGCGGGATCGGCTGGTGGCGACGCATGTCGGTCGGAATCCGACATTATGGAAGCAGGCGGTGGCGTATGCATTAGAGGGCGGGAGCATTGATGTAACCGCCACGGAGCGGCCCGAAGAGGGATTTCCCGAGGCCATCCTTCCCGCCCAGGCGATCCAGGACGCCCTGGCGGCGGGGGTGGCGCCCGAGCGGATCACGCTCTCTTCGGATAGTGGCGTGCCCTACACACGGGTTGATGAGTCGGGAAAGAGCCTCGGCCCGCATATGGTCGGGCCGGAAAATCTCTTGCGGACCCTCTGCGAGCTGGTCGGTGCTGGGCTGACTTGGGGCAAGACTGCCGCCTTCGCGACACGGCACGTCGCCGATCTTCTCGGCCTCACCCAAAAAGGCCGACTGACCGCCGGAGCCGATGCCGACGTCGTGGTGCTGGGTCCGGACGGCGCGGTAGATCGTGTGTATGCCGGTGGTGCTTTGCTCGTGCGGCACGGGCGTCCGGTCGTCAAAGGCGCCCTTTGGGGGAGTGCCATCGCCTGAGAGCTTTATGGGGTGCACGGGAGCAGTGGGGTAGTCTTCTGCCCAAAATTCGCGCTCCGAAATCTGCGCAACCCGTACGGTGCGGTCCTCGGCGGAGGTTCTAAGCGCACGCGTCCAGAGAGTTGGCGTGTCCCCGAGCGTGCGAGGGAGATACTGCCAATGGGAATTGCAACAGACACTTCGCAAGGAGTCCCTCCCTAGCCCGACCCCGTGATGGGGAGGGTTGGTGAAATGTCTTGCCGCCTCACCCATTCCGTGACGGGCTAATTTGGGGACCGGGTTCATCGAGAAAGAGGATACCTCATTTATGTCGGACACACTTATTGCCTCGATGGCTCAGGTTTCGGATAAGGTGAGCAGCGTGGGTCGGCAGCTGCTTCCAGAGGGGTTCGGACTGGCAGAGGTACCTGCGGGTGCCACCGATCTGGAGGCGGCTCGGATCGTGGCGCAGGCGCGGTATTTTCTGGGCTTCATCGTCAGACCCATGGCCCCGGCTTTCTACGAAGCCCTCGAGCGGGCCACGCGGTTGGTCCAGCTCCTTAGCGCCGGTTATGATCAGGTGAACCTCGAGCGATTGCGCCGCAGTCGAATTCCAGTAGCTACGAATGGCGGCGCCAACGCCGTCGCCGTGGCCGAGCACACGATCATGCTGATTCTGGCCGTTCTACGGCGTCTCCGCGAGCTAGACGCCCGGACGCGGGCGGGGGGCTGGCGGCCTCAGGGGTCGGAAGGCGAGATCTACGAACTGGACGGGAAGAGCGTCGGCCTCGTCGGCCTCGGCATGATCGGTCGACAGGTGGCAGCCCGCCTCCGGCCGTTCGGGGCCAGTCTCCGGTACTTCGACCTGCGGAGGCTCCCACCGGAGGACGAACGGGCGCTGGAGGTCGCCTATATGGAACTCGATGAACTCCTCGGCACGTCGGACGTGATCAGCCTCCATGTCCCTCTCAGCGCCGCCACGGTAGGGCTCATTAATCGGGATCGCCTGGCGGCCATGAAGAAAGGCGCTGTCCTGATTAACACCTGTCGGGGGGAGGTGGTGGACGAACAGGCCCTTTGCGAGGCGGTCCGTTGCGGGCATCTCCTGGGCGCCGGACTGGACACTTTCGCCGTCGAGCCTCCCGACAAGAGCAATCCCCTCTTCACGTTAGCCAATGTCCTTGTCACGCCTCACATTGCGGGGCCGACGTGGGATAGCTGGCGCAAACGGTTTCTGAACGGCTACGCGAACATCGTCCGGGTGGCCGAGGGGAAGCGACCACTCTGGGTGGTGCCGGAGCTACGGGATGTCGTCCCGTGGTGGGCCGCCTAGTCGTGAGAAGCATACCAGTGGTTGTGCAGACGTTCGTTCTGCGGGGGGGGAGTCAGACGGAAGGCCAGTCGATTCGGGAGAACATTCATGCATATCGTGGATCTGAGTTTTCCGATTAAAGCACATTTCCGCTGGACAGAGGCAACCGAGCTGCGATCGTCCCATGCGCGGGGCGACTTATTCCAGGTCACCGTGCTCACGATCAATTGCCACGCGTTTACGCACGTGGATGCCCCCAACCATTTTCTGCCCGGGGCTCAACATATCGCCGAGCTGCCGATCGATCGCTGGGTTGGAAACGCGGCTGTCGTCGACCTGACTCACATCCGAGACAACACGCCGGTGACAGCGGCCGATTTAGAGAAGAGCGCCCCACAGGTGCGGGCGGGCGACATCGTCTTGCTCTGGACCGACTGGCCGAAGCGGGCCGATGTCGAGACCGAACGGTTCTGGCGTGATGCGCCCTATACCGATAAGAGTGCCTGCGAGTGGCTCATTCGGCGAAAGGTGAAGGCTGTGGGATATGACTATCCGTGTGACTATTGTATCCGAACCATGGCCTTCGAGCCAGCGAAGACGCTAACGCGGGAGGACAACACGACCCACGCGGCTTTCTTCCCCGCCGGGATCGCGGTCGTGGAGAACCTGACGCATCTGGACCAGATCAGGAGCCCCCGGTGTCGATTCATGGCTTTGCCGCTCCCGATCGAGGGTGCCGACGGTTCCCCGGTGCGCGCGGTGGCGATCACCGACTGAGACGCCTTCGAAGGGATCACCTCGCGGCTGCCCGTTGAGCCACGATCGGACCGGCACGGCGTGCGGGGAGAAGGTTGGAGTAAACGCGCAACGCGTTGGAGAACCCCGAGCCAGCAGGGGAAGTGGTAGTTGCCGATTGCAGGAATGGTGGGGTGGGCGTCAACGATCTTGAAGTGTGTCGGAATAGGAGGAAGGGCAATGAGGATGCTGAGCGGGTTGCTGCTATTGCTCAGCCCTCCGTCACCTGGTGGGCCCGGCACGCTGGCGCTTTCCTTGCCCAGGCCACTAATTCCCGTTCACCGGGAGGCTCTCACCATCGGCAGAGTGACCTTGCCCCCGGAAATTGGTCCAGTGATAAAGTAGTAGCAACGGACCCATTTCCAAAGGGAGGCAGGTCATGCCGAAGAAGCGGTTCCAACCAGAAGAGATCATCGGAACGCTCCGCCACGCCGACGTCCTGCTCGGGCAGGGCCAGAAGATCGCCGAGGTCGTCAAGGCTCTCGGCGTTACGGACGTCACCGACTCCCGCTGGCGCCAGGCGTATGGCGGGATGTTCACCGCCCAGGCGAAGTGCCTGAAAGCGCTCGAGCGGGAGCACGGCCAGCTCCGGAAGATCCTCGCCGACCTCACCCTGGATAAGCTCATCCTCCAGGAGGCCGCCCGGGGAACCTGCTGAGCCCCTCCCGCCGCCGGGCGTGCGTCACGGCCGCCTCCGTTTACCTTGTCACCGGCCTGCGATCAGGGTATAGGGGAGATGCCAGTCCGAGCTTTCCTTTCTTCACCCGCATGCATGGAGGACCACCCAATGCGCCCGAAGGTGACGGCACCCCTCCGCAAGGCCCTCGGCCAACTGGAAGTGGAGAAACAGCGAATCGATGGTCAAATCGCAGCAGTCCGAATCGCCCTTGAAACCTTAGGCACCACTAGCGAAACAACCCGTCCTCCCTCCACTCGCGCAAAAGTAAGGCGACATCGAATGAGTAATGCCGAACGGAAAGCGGTAAGCCGGAGAATGAAGGCGTACTGGGCCAAGCGGAGGGCAGCGTCGGCGAAGGGCAAAGCGCGGGGGACGCAAAAGGCCGAGTAAGGTACGCAGGCAAGCTGCTCCTCCTCACTGAGGACACAAGCCGGGACCCCCCGGTAGCAAAGCCGCCACCCATTTCACTGCATGCCGCAACCCATTCCGGCGGGGAAACCAGCCCGGCGCCTTGGGGTGTTGGCAGGAAGGAGCATGGCTGGAAAAGGAGGTGGCGGTTAGCCGCTATGGTGTACCGGTTGCTTGCTGACTGTCTCGTCTTCATCCACCTCGCCTTCGTCGTCTTCGTGGTAGCAGGGGGCTTCCTCATCCTCTGGCGACCCTCCCTCCGCTGGATACATCTTCCGGCGGTGGCGTGGGGCGTCCTCATCGAGTTCAGCGGCTGGATCTGCCCCCTGACCCCCTGGGAGCAGGCGTTGCGGCTCAAGGCCGGGCAGGTTGGCTATGGCGGCGGCTTCATCGCCCACTACATTCTGTCGATCCTTTACCCACAAGGGCTCACGCCCGGCGTCCAGATAGCGCTAGCGCTCCTGGTGATCGGGGTGAACGTTGGCATCTATACGTTCGTCGAGTACCGCCGGGCCCGCGCTATCAAGGGGAGGGGAACCCGGCCATCGCAGTAAACCGGGGGGTCAGGGATACAGGAGACGCCGGGGGGTGGTCCCGGGGGAGGGGATCGCACCCCTAGGATCCGTGATGTACCTTCCCGCCCTAACTCCCGGGCGAGAGATTCCCGCTCCGCCTGCAGCGGAAGGGAGGGGTGGGACGCTCGCCATCGTCCCTCCGTAGCTCGAGGCAGTGGAGACCACGCCTCCGCGTCCCGCCCAGGGACACGGGTGAGGGATGTCTCGTCCACTGGCCCCCTGGATGGCAAGCTGCCCCATTGACCCCCCAACGCCGCCAGAACTCGATGGGCAAGTCCTTGTCGGCAAGCTGCTGTGCGATCGTCTTGGGCATGGCTCTTCCCGGATGCGGAGCCCCGAACGGATCCCCACGGCAACCGCTCGGGAAGCCGCTTTCGGCTGGCCAGCCTAGCCGTAGGGATGGACCTAATCCTAGCGAGCGTACAGCCTCAAGACGTGAACCCCCTCGCCACCCAGCGCACAGCGTAAAATCCTACCCAGAGGAGCGCGAGCAGGACCCCAGCGTCCCTCGTGATTTGCGGCCACAGGCCCATCAGAATGTCCGTGGCGATCCCGAGCCCGACCACCGCAAAGGAAAGGACAACCACGAGCCGCCGGAATCTGCGCTCAAGGTTCATGGCTCGCTCCGTTCATTGGAGGCTCCACCCTCTGCTCAGGATGGTTGCTTTCCGCATGGCCCGCCCCCTCCTCGCGGTGTGAACCATGTCCCCGGTCAGGTCACGATGACGCGGGGCCGTTGTGCTTCTACGCCTGTTGCTCGTGCACCGCTTGCTCGTCGATGTATTCTTTGGCGGCCCGAATCGCCTGCTCCTCCGAATCGTATTCCCTCGGGATGCGAGTTACCGCATCCGTCAGGGAGTTACCGGTGGTCATTTTCCGGTTCCCAAAATTCACAATAGAAACACGCCATAGCCCGCTGGCTAATTGTTGGGTGTGGATCCGGTGCTGCCTGTAGACTGGATTCTGTTTCAATTCGCTTGAGCCTCCTTGCTCTTTCATTCCAGTAACTCCCCCGCCGACACGCCGAGCGCTTTCGCCAGACGTTGAAGCACTGGCAGGGAGGGATTATCCCGAAGCCCAGTCTCAAGTTGCGAGATATAGTCCTTCGTCACCCTCGCCTCCTTTGCCAGCTCGTCCCGCGTCAACCCTCGCTCTCGTCGCCACCACCGCAGTCTCACCTTATGCCTCGCCATTCATTCCACCAGTTTCCACACCTTCACCTTGAGGGCCTTGGCGAGGCGCGCACGGCAAATGGCACACACTCCCCCCTCCCGCCTCAGTCTCCTCACCCAATCTTCCCGACCCACCCTCTACCAGGGGGTCGGTGGGGTCTCGCTCATAATACAGGACGAAGCCTGAGGAATCATCAACTCCATTCGGTCCTCTGCCCGACGGATTGCTGAGGCGATCCGACCGACTCACGCTTTCGTCTCTGACGCATGAGTCGCAGGCGGTTCCGGGGCATTTCCGTCGCCCTGGCCGGCCCGCTTCCGTGCTTGGTACTGTTGCTGGGCCTCAGCGCCGACCTTGAGCCGTGCCCGGCACTCGCGGCACAGCCCGGCATCTCGCCGCGTGAGTCGCACCTTGGGGGCCTTCCCGCGCTGGTACCACTCCTGCTTGCCTATCACCGCGAGTCCACGCGACATACTGGTTTGCATCACGTACGTCCGACACAGCCGGTAGGTACTAGCAAGCTGCCCGATTCGGGCGTGATCTTGCTCCGGCACATAGAAGGCCACCTCGCGCCACCCGGCGGCCCGCCGCGCTCGCTGCGATGCCAGAGTTTCCTGATCGCCGCTCATTTTCACTCCTTTTCCGCGTTGCCGGTCGGGTTGCTCCAAGTCCATGATCGTCTCAGGATGCCCTTTTCCCCCTGTGGCCGCGTCCAGGGCGGGACCTTGCCACGATCTCCCTCGAGGGGCTAGGGGGGGTAGCCGTCCGGGGGGATCGTCGGCTTCTGCTCTCCGTTTCCAGTTGCGCGGGGATGGGCAGGCCGCCTATCCAATCGCCCTTTCGGGTCATGGCTCTTACGGCCTTGAGCGGTTCGCCACGCTTACCCATGCCCCTTGCCCCACGGGGATTGGCTCAGAAACTCCCAACGCTTTGAACCGCGTTCTCGGAACTTACGGGCCGCTTCCGGGGCCAACTCCCAACAGTTTGGCCCTTCCGTTGCGAGCCTGGAAGAGGTAGAATCTATAAACGGGAGGTTGTCCTGCCTGATGGATAGGAGGCCTCGATATATGAGCTTCGAGATCACCCCAAGGGAGATCGATAATCTTGAGCCCCCGGAGTTCGTCGATTTTGTCAACCATCTGATTCAGGCTGAAGCTGATCGGGTAGGGATTTCTCCGACTCACGTCAAAAGCACCTCATATACGACAGCACGGGACGGCGGCGTCGATGGCCGCGTTGAGGACGAACCGCCGAAAGCCGCCAGTCGATGGTTGCCGCCTGGATCAAGCATCTTTCAGTTCAAGACCGATAGGGCGGGCAAGAACGCGACGCCCACGAAGCTGAGCAGGGAAGCTAACAAGCCAGGGGTCCGGGAAGCTCTTGCTGATGGCGCACGCTATCTTGTGGCCGTGGGGCATGTGTTCGATTCGCGGATGCGGAAAAGTCGCGAGGCGGCCCTCCGGGATTCCCTCCGTGCGCTCGGCCATGATCCTGAGCGTGTGACATTGCTCACCGCCGACGACCTCGCGAGGTGGGCCTCTGAGCACCCCGCTCTCCTCTTGCTGCCCTGTTTTCGTCGCCCGGTGGGCAAATGCATGCGGGTCGAGCAGTGGCAGCTAGATAGGCGACACGTAGGCGAATTCATCCCTGATTCCAGACGCACGGAAATCATCGGCAGGTTGCGTGAATTCGCCGGGGGAGCGGGAAGTCCGGTCCACCTGCGCGTTGAGGGCAGGCAAGGAATAGGCAAGACGAGGGTCGCTCTCGAAGCCACCCGGGAATCGGGGGTCCGCGAACGAACGCTCTATGCGTCAGAACCGGCCGACGTGCCACCCGAACTCTGGGCCTGGATGCGCGACAAGACCGCCACCTCCCTAATCCTCGTGATTGATGAATGTGACGAGGGGGAGGCGCAGAAGCTTAAGGCGCAGGCCGACGCATGTGAAGGGCGAGTCCGTCTCGCGACCGTTGGTGCTGGCGAGCCATTCCCGTTTGACGTGTCGCCTACCCGCATGTACCTTGACCGACTCGACGACGAGTCGATCAGAAGGCTCCTTCGTGGACGGCTCCCTTCCCTAACGCATGACCAGATCACGTGGATCTCGCGCCTGACCGCCGGGTACGTGCGGCTCGCCGTAGCCTGCGGCGAGGCCGTTAGCCATAAGCCGGAGATTGATCTCGCGCAACTCATTCAGACCCCTGAGGTGCGCCACCTCCTCGAGATTCTCTTGCCCGACCCTACCGCGCGGAAGGTCATGCAGGGCCTCTCCCTTCTCTCCCGCGTCGGTGTCGAAGGTGAGATCGCCGAGGAGGGTCAACAGCTGGCTGCCTTCATGGGGGTGTCCTGGCAAGATCTTGCGACACTTACCGAGCAGATGTTCCAGAAGGGCCTCGTGGGCAAGAAGGGCCGGTATCGCTATGTCACCCCGGACCTGCTAGCCTCATGGCTCGCGGCTGAGGTGTGGCAGGTGCGCGCTGATGACGTGCGTGCGCTAGCGAGTCGCCTCCCTTTAAGCAGCCAGGATGCGTTTTGGGATCGCCTGAAGGACCTGGGGGCGCACGATAAGGCGCGGGAGGTTATCAATCACCTCCTCTCTGAGGAAGGTTTTTTTCGCACACTAGACCACTTGGATAGCGAAGAGGGCGCGAAGGTATTGTACAGATTGGCTCTCGGGAACCCCGAGGGCGCGCTACGAGCGCTGAAGCGGCTGCTTGGGGATTGCGATGTCCCTCGACTCCGGACGTTCGAGGTAGGCCGGCGCTGGGTAGTTTGGACTCTCGATTACCTGAAATGGTTCAAGAGCACGTTTCATGGCGCAGGGCGTCTCCTCTTGGCGCTTGCAGAGGAGGAGAACGAGACTTGGGCGAACAATGCAACCGGCCTCTGGAAGAAGATGTTCCAAGTCTATTTGGGAGGTACTGAAGTTCCACCAGGGGATCGCGTACTGTTGATCGAGGAGGCATTGGCGAGCGATTCTCCCGCGAAACGAAAACTCGCCATCCAAGCGCTACATTCCATGCTCTTGCCGCATGAGGCCAGATCATCCGGCTCGGAAGAAAGGGGCTCTCAGCCGGTACCGCCTGAGTGGCATCCCCGCACGTGGAATGATATCTGGGAGGTCAAGCGTCTTGCGTTGACGCTCTTGGACCGTGCAGTGCGGGATTCCGATCCAGTAGTGGCCAAGGAGGCGCAGGCCGTCTTGTTGGGGGCAATGCGGCACCTCGTCCTCGTAGGTCTCGCCGATGAGATCCTTGGCAGGCTTGAGACCTTCGACCCCCAGGCGGAGAATGAGCGCCATCTAGCTCGGAACAATGTGGGGCAGGTCCTTCAATTCGAGAAGGAGCGTCTAAAGGAAGACCAGCTCAAACGGTTTATTGCACTGGAAGAGAGACTTACGGGGACCTCGTTTCGCGACCGCCTCCATCGGTGGGTCGGCCGCTGGGCATTCGGCGACTGGAACATCCATAAGCGAGACGCCGGCCCGCCGCCGCAAGAACGGGCCGCCGCCCTGGCAGAAGAGGCAGTCAATGCCCCCGACCTTTTGCGTTCGGAATTGGACTGGCTCGTATCGCCGGAAGCTGAGCGTTCGCCCTACTTCGGCGGCCGATTAGGCGAAGTTGATAAGGATCATGTGTGGTTTGCGGAACTCCTGGCCAAGGCCCGCGAGGGTCAAGGGGTCCCACTTCTTGCCAGCTATCTTGCAGGGCAGGTGCGACGTGGCGCCACCGTCTGGGTCGAGGAGCATCTCGACGCCTGGGGTGAGAACGAGCCGGGGCTCGCTGCCGTTGTGCTCGAGGCGACGTTCGGCCTTGAGCCTACAATGAGTGCGGTGGGACGCGTCATACGCCTCGCCGAAAAGGGGTGGATCGAACGTAAGCAACTCGGGAACTTGATGTGCGGAGGTTGGGCACCACGACTCCCGCTCGTCGCATTTCAAGAGCTCCTCCAGTCCATGATCGCCGATCAAGACCCCAAATGCTACGAGGCGGCGATGAACGGCTTGGAGATGCGTCTGGACTCGCAGCCAGATGAAAAAGAGGGTTTGTCGCCGTTAGCATGGCAGTTGATTGAGAAGGCCGACGTGACTGAAGATGCAACGACACAGCATTACTGGGGGGAACTCGTTCAGCATTATATCGCGGACGATCCGGTCCGGGTGGCGACGGCCGTCCTGAACCTCTATGGAAAGTCCACCGCGTTGTTTCTCGCCGGCCATCCTCCAATGGAAATGTTAGCGGCGGCGGCCCGACTCAGGCCACAAGAGGTGTGGGAGCACGTAGCCGACGTGCTGCTCAGTAAAGATGATCGTAGCTACCGTCTCCGCTCAAATCTGGAGCTGTGGTTTATCGATTTGATCGACGCCGATTTTCTGCTCGCTTGGGCTGAGGAACACAAGCCTGCGGGGCCGAAGATCCTGGCGGCACTCACCGTCCCGGCCGGGCATCCTCTGTCGCGGCTGCCACGCGAACTCCTCATTTGTTTCGGCGATGACTCCCTGGTAATAAACGCTCTTGAAAGCAATCTTCGTCAAGGGACTTTTTCCGGCAGCATGACGGCCTGGCTTGAAAGCAAGCTGGAAATGGCTCGTGGATGGTCGAATGACCCTGAGCCTCATGTACGGCGCTGGGCACAAGGGGTCGTCGACAGACTCGAGGCAGACATCAAGCAAACGAAACCTCACGAGGAGGAATGGGGTCTTTCCTAGGACGCCCTCCGTGCCCCGACTGTTGTCATAAGCCCGAGGCAGCAGCCCTTAGACCTCATCCGTTCTACACTGGCCGGGGCGCCCGCAAGTGCCGAGAAGCCGGACCAGAAGGTTGCGGGTTTCGGAAGGCTTTCATAAGCGCCTTCGCTTGCCATGCCTCATCCTCCCTTGCCGTGCGAGCATAGATTGTCGTCATCTCCCCCGACTCTGGCGGCGTCACCCATCCGCCACGAGCATCGCGGCCCACATGTCCCCAACGGGCTGCCCATAGAGGCAGACCCAGATAGGGTCATCGTCGGGACGGAGGGTGAGGATTCGGCGGGCACACATCGCCGGTCACTCCGCAGCCGAGGCGATGCGGGCCGCCACGGTCGCCAGACATGTGCGAGTCCAGGAGGGTGAGTACTCGGGGTCGTGGCGGACTCGGCCGAAAGCAGAGGAGAAGGACACCGTGGCGCCCGTGGGGTCTTCCGTGTTAGGGGTGTGTCTTCTGCGACTCCCTGACCAGGTAATGCGCCCGACTCGGTCCGCACGCAGGCGGACGCGGTTGCCTCGCCCCGCGTCGCTGTGCTATGCTCTCCTGGTCTCTCCCGTGGACCTTCAGCAAGGTCCACGACCTGACGCAGGCGCAGCGGTCATCGAATCAGGGCAGGGGGGTTGGACACAGGAAGGAGGACGGCTATGAGGCGATGGATTGTGGGTTTGCTCACGGTGATCTTCACGCTCGGGGTGCTAGGGATGGCGCCGGCCCTGGCCCAGACGCTGCCTGCGGCCCCAGGGCTGCCACAGTGAAGATCCAGCCGCTGGACCTCAATAGCGCGACAGCGGACCAACTGAAGGCGCTCCCAGGCATGGACGACCCCTACAGCAAGAAGATCGTGGAGCGCCGGCCCTACAAGCGCAAAGACGAGCTTGTCCAGAAGAAAATCGTCCCGCAAGCGACCTACGACACGATCAAGGATCTGATTATCGCCAAGCAGCCGCCGGCGAAGAAGTAGTCAGTCCGGAGTGCAGGCACACGCGAGCGTCAGGACCATCCCTGGCGCTCGGGGTGTTTGTGGGGCTTACCTCCCACAGAAGCCCTGTTCGATGCACGATCCTCCAGATACTGTCGGATCTCCCGAATCCGCTTGGTGCGATCTCGCACCAGCGCCAGCCGCTCCAGGGGACTCATCTCCGGGTCCGTGGCGTCCTCCCGCAGGCAGCGGTGGTGGTAGCGCAGGCGGGATTCGAGCACGGCTCGCTTGGCAGTGGCACTCCGCCCGCAGTCGCTCATCGCCCCCGGCCCTCATACGGCTGCGAGTGGCCGGCATGCGCCTCCCAGTTCCGGGTGTACTGGGCGGCCAGGGCGGGGCTCCGGATGACGAGGAGGTTCTCGGCGTTGTCGTCCTCGGCCCCCTTGGTGAAATTGAAGGACCCCGTGATGCCCACCGCACCATACGATTCCGGAGCACCGAGATACGCCCGGAATTCCAGCCTGACGGCTCCCTTACCATTCATCTTGGCGATGGCGATCTGTTCTACACCTGACGCCTGACTTGGTTCAACGGTCATGGGCTACTTCTGCCCCCTCTTCTTCGGGGCTTTCTTGGCAGTCCTCGAACGCAGCTTCGAAAAGACAGAACGCTTCGTCGTCCGCGCCGCCGTCGGCTTGGGGACGGCGCGCCCCTGGCTGGCTGCGGAGGCCGGCTTCGGCCGTTTTCCCGTCATCACATATTCATTGAGTTGCGCAGCGGAGAGGCCGCCCAACTTCAGGTTCGCCAGGTTGCGGCCCGTCTGGTAATACTCGGTTTCGTTCACCAGCGACGCGACGTGGAGGATGGCGTCGTACGTGGGGGTGGGGACCCCCAGGAGACGGCCCAGGGAAGCCGTGAGGGTGACGCCCATGGGAACATCCTCGGTGATGTAGCGGTCCTGCATCGAGAACGGCCCTTGGCTGGAGGCCACGGCGAACTCGGCCACGCTGACGTTGAACAGGTCCGTGAAGACCTGCTCGTACGTCATCGGCTTGTAGCCGAGCGCGGCCAGGATGGCCTGCCGCTCGCGGTCCATGCGGGTGATGATCTTCTGGACCGAGGGGGTGATCCCCTCTTTGTACATCCAGAACTCGCCCCGGCTGTGCTCGATCCGCCCCATGTTGAACAGGGCGCCTGCCGGATGGACGAGGATGTTCGGGTTGTACAGGGCCGGCTCCAGGATGCTCCGCGCGGGGACGACGGTGGCGTAGACCCCCTGCAGGGCCGCCATGAGCGCGGGGGTGCGCGAGGCCGGCAGGGCGGCCACCGGGTTGCGGGGGCCGTCGATCCGGTGGATGTTGACGGTGCCGGGACCCGCCAGGCGGCGGCAGCAGTAGGGCAACGTCGCCGCCTCCCCCAGGATGACCTCGGCCTGCACTCCCAGCTCGTCGAAGATCCGGCGGAACTCCAGCGTCCCGCCCGAGCCGGGCCAGAGGATGATGACTTGGCCATCCCGCACCCGGGGCGCGATGGTGTGGGCGACCCGCGTGTGGGTCACGGCCTGGGTGGCCACCATGATGAGCTCGGCCCCTTCCAGGGCGGCTTGGATATCTGTCGTGGCGAGGGCCACCTTGGCAAAGCCGGTGCGCGCCACCCCGGTCACCTGGATCCCGCCCTGCGCTGTCACTGCCGTCACGTTGCCTGCCCACTCCGCGAACTCGAACAGCCGGCACGCGTGCCCGGCCAGGGTGAGATCCCCGGCGATCGCGGTTCCGCCGTTGCCTGCGCCGATGACTGCGATCGGCTTGCCCATGAATCACCCGTCTCCTTCCTCACGCTCCATCGGGATACCGCGCGCTCAGCCAGGACAAGAGGCTGCGCTTGGTGGGCACAGTACCCTCTCCCCTACCCCTCCCTTAGTGCCAAGGCGGATACCACGAACGGCGTGTGAACGCAAGGGAGATCGCGGCGAGGGGATCTCCGGGCATCCCGGGAATTTTCCCCCCGGCACCGAAATGCACGGGGGCGCGGCGGGGGAATATTGTCTGCGGTGCGGGCATAAAGAACCGGCTCCCGATCTAGGCGCATAAAACAACCGAGGGGTGGTTTTCGCATCAGTTGACAAGCCGAGCGGGTTGGGCATAGACTCCGTACCATCCCCCCTTTCCGGTACGACCGATGGAGGAGCCTGCATGGGATCGGCCAGGGATGGTTCCCCGGACTCACCTCGAGCCAGCGGCTCTGTCTCCAGCCCACCGCTCAGCATTCCGCCTATCCATCTTCCCTCGGCCGACGTGCGTTCTGGCCGCCATCGGCTTCACCCCTTCGCCGCGACACATCCCCTCTGGGATGGCTCCGACATCCGGACCATCCCGAAGCTGCGGGGTCCTAAGGACGTGAAACCGACGATGATCTCCACCCAGGTCTTGAATCGGGGAGCCAGGGGTGCGCAGCCCGACTGCTGGGCGCTGACTACCCACCGGGGGCGGTGGCTTCGCGGATTCCGCAGAAGATCCCGAGCGGACAAGTGCGGTTACGGCCCGCCGCCTCGTTCGCCGGTGGTTACCGCCCCCCATTCACATCCCTCGCGAAGGGTCTTATACGGCTCTGGACGCAAGCAGGTGTCGTATGCAGAACCAGATAATCCGAAGTTGCGCGGGCACGGCTAAGCCGGCGCTCCGTTAGACGGCGCATGACCACAAGCTCGGATAGGTGACATGGCAAAGAAGAATACAAACCAAGAAGCGGCAGTTGTGGCGGAGGGTGGAGACCTTACTGGCCCATCCTCTGGCGCTGGCTTCATCTCTGATTACGTCAGCGGTACCCAGGTGCGCGCAACGCCTGAAGAAGTGCAGGCGGTCCAGGTGTTTGCGCGCCGCCTCGTCGAGGATTACGGCTACAGCAAGGGCGAAATCCAAACGCGCCCGCAATATCGAGTCCGTATCCGACCATCAGACAAAGACAAGTCCTACCCGGTGGACATCGCTGTCTTTCGCTCGTCCCGCAAGACCGAGGACGAGTTATTCATGGTAGTGGAGTGCAAGAAGAAGGAGCGCAAGGACGGCGAACACCAGCTGCGGCTCTACATGGACATGTCCGCCGCCGAGGTTGGCGTCTGGTTCAACGGCGACGAACACCTATACCTGCGGAAAGTCCACCACAAAAATGGGCGTCGCACCTACGAGGTATTACCCAATATTCCCCGCAAAGGTCAGCGGATTGAGGACATCGGCCTCTTCAAACGCAAGGACTTGCGAAAGCCGTCTAACCTCAAGGCCGTGTTCCGCGACCTGCGGAACCACCTCGCGGGAATGACCACCGGTATCACGCGAGACGAAGCGCTCGCGCAGGAGATCATCAACCTCTTGTTCTGCAAGATTCTCGACGAGCAGAACACCGACCCCGAAGACACGGTGACCTTCCGCGCAGGGGTGGGCGAACCGCACAAGGACATCCAAAAGCGGATCAAGGAGCTTTTTGAGCGCGTGAAGGACGCCGCATACGGCGACGTTTTCGACCCCAGCGACACGATCAAACTCGATGCTGATAGCCTCGCCTACGTCGTGGGCGAACTCCTGAATTACTGCATCATGGAGGCTGACCGCGACGCCATCGGTGACGCGTTCGAAGTCTTCATCGGTCCCGCCCTACGCGGCTCCGAAGGGCAGTTTTTCACACCACGAAACGTGGTTGAAATGATGGTGAAGATCGTCGATCCAAGACCCGGAGAAAGAGTCATCGACCCCGCGTGCGGATCGGGCGGCTTTCTCATCGGCGCTCTGTCCCATGTCTGGGCGCACTTGCGAGACGAGGCCAAGCGCAAGGGCTGGTCAGAGCGGCAATTGACCAAACGGGAGTTCGAGGTCGCCACGGACTGTTTCCGAGGCATCGACAAGGACACATTTCTTGCGAAGGTGTGCAAAGCCTACATGGCCCTCGTTGGCGATGGGCGTGGCGGAGTATTCTGCCGAAACTCGCTTGAGCCATTCGGGACGTGGCCGGAAGAGATGCAGAAGAAGATCAGACCCGGCACATTCGATGCCGTCTTAACAAATCCGCCTTTCGGCAAGAAGATCGTGGTCAAGGGCGACAAGATGCTGTCGCAGTTCGACCTCGGCCACAAATGGAAGCGAAACAAGGATACTAAGGCGCTCGAAAAGACGGCGACGCTGCATGATGACCAGCCCCCCCAAATCCTGTTCCTCGAGCGGTGCCTGCAACTGCTCAGGCCGGGCGGGCGGCTCGGGATCGTATTGCCGGAAGCGGTCTTCGGAATGCCGACGTATGAATATGTTGTTTCCTGGCTGAGGGGCAGGGCCAAGATTCGCGGCGTCGTATCGATGCCCGAAGCGCTTTTCAAGACCAGCGGCAAGGGCGGCACCCACGCGAAAGTTTGCGTCCTGTTCGTGGAAAACACCAAGCACAAGAAGCACGAGGACTACGAGATCTTCATGGCAGACGTGAAGTGGTGTGGCCACGACTCGCGCGGCAACCCTACCATCCGGAAGGACAAGTCTGGCAACGGCGTCCTGTTGGATGAAGTGCCAATGGTTCAGGAGAGATGGGCCAAAATCATTGGGAAGTGGTGAGGCACGCGAACATGACCACACCCCCCACACAAGACCACGCGGGTTTTATGATGACACTCGGTGCCATTCGCCGCAACATCTTCATGCCCAAGTACTACAACCCCGAGATTACCGCAAGACTCGCAGACTTGCGTAAGACCCACAACCTGGTCGTGCTGGGGGATCTCATTGCGAAAAAGCACATACAGGTCGCCACTGGGGACGAAATCGGCAAGATGGCATACGGCACTGGCACGATTCCCTTTGTCCGAACCTCGGACGTCTCCAACTGGGAACTGAAAACGGACGCAAAGCAAGGCGTCAGCGAAGATGTTTATGCGGAATACGCGCCGTCCCAAGATGTGCAGGCCGGAGACATCTTGTTTGTCCGCGACGGGACCTATCTTATCGGGCAAATCGCCCTTGTGACTGAATCCGATCTGCCGATGCTTTACCAATCGCACCTGCTTAAGTTCCGCGTAAACCCGGACTCACCCCTCTCCCCGTGGCTCCTCCTGGCGTGCATCAGTGCGCCTATCGTCAAGCGCCAGATTCGCGCCAAGCAGTTCACGGCGGACATCATTGACACTGTGGGCGACCGGTTTCGCGAACTGGTGCTTCCGGTCCCTAAGGACAACGCACGCAGGGCGCAGATTGTACGCGAAGTCAAAGACTTGGTCACGGAGCGGTCCCGTCTCCGCGACAAAATCCGCAAGATTCCCTATTGGGTCCAAGGTTACATTAAGACCCTCGACGAGGCTCTTCCAGACGATGCAGTAGCGGAGGTCGTTGAGCACGGCAACTCGGGTTTCGTTCTTCGGCTTTCAAGGCTGAGCAAAAACGTATTTATGCCCAGATACTACGATCCCGAGTTGGAGGCGGACATTGCCGCGTTGACTGAATCACACCGTTTGGTATCTCTCGGCAAGTCTGTAAAGGACGGCCTGCTCTCTTGGGACACAGGGATCGAGGTAGGCAAGATGGCCTACGGGACAGGCGATATTCCCTTTATCCGCACGTCGGACATCTCCAACTGGGAACTCAAGGGTGATCCGAAGCAAAGCGTCAGCGAGGAAATCTACCAGGATAACAGGCAGGACGTGCGCGCCAGGGACATCTTCGTGGTACGCGACGGTACATACCTCGTTGGTACCTCCTGCATCCTCATTGAGAAGGACACCAAGATTCTCTACTGCGGCGGCCTATACAAGCTCCGGGTCGTGAAGCCGGATCATTTGGACCCGTACTTGTTATTGGCGCTCCTGAACACGCCCATCGTCCGCCGCCAGATGCGCGCCAAGCAGTTCACTCGTGACATCATCGACACCCTCGGCAAGCGGCTCTTTGAAGTGCTTCTACCTATCCCAAAAGACGCTGGCATATGCTACCGCATCGCGAAGGAAACGCGTGAGGTGGTCGATACACGCGCGAAACTACGCGATCGCACCAAGGAGATCGCTCTCGAAGTGGAGGGAATCGAGAAGGTCGACGAGGAGACCATTGAGGTCCTTGAGTGCACATGACAAGAGCACACAATCAGCGGCGCCGTCTAAGACCGGTTGCAGCCAACGTCGCTCCGCGCCGCCGCTGAACCGGGACGTTAGCCTTCTCATAAACGACCGTCTCCTCCGAAAACGACAGGACAGTTGTTTGCGAGTCGAGACCACTCCGGACCCCGTCATAAACGACCGGTAACGGATAAACGACCGGACGGTCGTTTAGCCTCCTAATCCGTCACCCGGCGGGAGGCTGACGTGGATCGCGGTTGCCCGTTAAAGGCAGCGACAACCCGTGTCTAGGTCAGGAATCTTCACCAGTCGGTCGAGTGCGCCCAAGATGGGATCCCCTTCCCCGATGCGGACGTACTTCCGGCTAGGTGGCTGTGCTTGGGAATTTTGCTCAATTGGCGGTCCGGCCCCGCAGCACCCTAATGGAGACATGGTTCCTTTCCTCCAGCTGGAGCAGGGCCCCCCATCTGGAACAGTTTGGTAGCGTCGGGATCTGGCGCGGTGCCCCGGAGGCTCCGGTGGTCTGCTACAACTCCGTCCAGGCCCGTATACTCTCCTGCAACGGGTTTGAATCCAGGATCTCAGGGGTGCCGCCTGTCTGAAGTAGGTGCGTCCGATCAGCCCTGCGGGCAGACTGCCTTCCGGTCCGCTTGACAGGCCAAGGCGGTCAGGAGTACCTTCCACTCCGTTGCCCTCCTCGTGACGCCTGACGGAGGTGGCTCCATGGGATCGGCCAGGGACAGCGCTTCGGACCCAAGGCGGGCAGGCCCGCCGGCACCGCGTTGGCGGACCAGCATTCGAAGAAGCAGCCCAGGAACAAGAACAACTCGCCGGCCTGCCGACCGGACAGAGAAAGGCACGGACGAACGGGCGGGCCACGACGTAACACGCCCTGCTGCATCACCAGCCGGTCCCCCAACCCTTCAAGAAAGGCGCCCCAATGGTTGATGAGAACCTCCAGGCCGAACTGGAACGCCTCCGGGCGGAGAACGCGGCCTTGAAGTCCCGCGCCCCCAAAGAGACCATCCGGATCAGCGACAAGGGCGGCGTGTCGGTTTACGGGCTCGGCCGCTTCCCGGTCACGCTGTACAAGGAGCAGTGGCTGAAGCTCCTCGACATGGCCGACGAGATTCGGAAGTTCATCGCCGAGAACGACGCCAAGCTGAAGGTCAAGAGCTAGCCTCCCGAACCTGCTGCTGCCGGGCAATCCTTGCCATCCTCTCAGCCTTGGGGGAGAGGCGCGGTGCAACCGGAGGTGTCGTTTGCGGGGTTGTTCACCAATGTGCTCACGGGGTAGGCCGTCATCTCGTCCGAGGGATACGGGCGGAGGAGCGGTTGCAGGCGTTCAATTTCCCCAACCGATGGGTCGAGCCACAGGTCGTAGTCCTTTGGGGCTAGGATCACCGGCATCCGGACGTGCAGGGGCCTGATAAGCTCGTTGGCCACCGTGGTGATGATCGTGCAGGAATCAATGGGCTGACCGTCCGGGGGGACCCACCGCTCCCACAGCCCGGCGAAGGCGAAGGGGCGGCCATCGCGGAGGCAAATGTAGAAGGGCTGCTTCCGCCGCCCCTGCCTCTGCCACTCGTAGAAGCCATCAGCAAGGATGAGACAGCGACGCTCCCGGAATGCCCAGCGGAAGGCGGGTTTCGTCGCCACGGTCTCGGCGCGGGCATTGATCATACGGGAGCCGACGGCTGGGCCTTCCGCCCACATGGGGATGAGGCCCCAGCGAAGCAAACGGGCTTGCCGCCGTGCGGCATCAGGTGGCTTCACGACGGCCAGGACTTCCTGCGTGGGCGCGATGTTGTAGCGGGGGATCCAGAGCGGGGCCTCGAACAGGTCGAATCGCGACGCCAGCGTTGCGGCATCTGCTCCGAGGCTAAAGCGTCCGCACATCGTGCGCCTTCAGTTCCTCCCGGATTTCTCGAATCCGTTTCACGCGATCTCGCACTACGGCCAACCTCTCCAGGCTGCTCATCGCCAGGCCGGTGGCATCTTCGCGCAGACAGCGGAGGTGGCAGGCGAGGCGGGATGCGAGGAGCGCCCGGCGGGGCGAGTCCCTGCCCCTGGCGATGAACCATTGCGGGCCCGCCCGGGTTCATCCCGTCATGGATGGGCACCCTGACGAAGACGCCGAGGGTGATGCCCAGCGACGGTTTCTGCGCGGGACCGGCCTCTCCCCTTTTGTGTCTGTCGATCCCCTCACTCCATCCAGTATCGCCGGGAGAAGTGCTCTGAGGCGTGGGAGCGCGGCCTGGTTGGCGAGCGGGACGGCTGGGGCCGACCCCTACTGGCCAGCCAGGCGGTAGAAAGTATCGCCCCGCCCCGCGCCGACATGGAACCAGCCCACGTCCGAGCCTCGCTCGACCAAATGCACGGTGGCCACGTCGGCCCGGCGGACCGGGGAGTTCAGAAAGAGCGCGGAAAACATCGCCGCCACCTTCTTCACGAGGCTGTCCCGCTGGGCCGCGCTCAGGTCGTCCCAGGCTTTGCGATTGACCTTCAGATCCCCGAAGGCTTCCGTATCCGGGCGCTTCGTCCCGGTCGGCCGGAACGGCCCGAAGATCGCCGCCAGTTGTGGGTCCTTGGCCACGGCATTGTTGAACTGCTCGGTTAAGGCTTTGAGGTCGGCGCGGGGGATGATTTTCGCCTCGGGATCGTACTTGGATGTCGCACAGGCGGTCAGCAAGGCAACGGACAGCACCAGCAAACCAATCAGACGCATCGCACCCTCCATGGCACGACTGCAATGGGCATTCACGCTGGACCGCAGCCCTTCTCAGACGGAAGGGACCTGCCAGAAGAAAAGGGGCCAACCGCCCATGGGGTGCGGGACCAAACGGGGTGGGCGAGCCCTCCCGCCAGACGGGGAAGTGATCCGGGAGGCTCGGACGGAAGCGTATCGCTCCCCCTATAGCCTGTCAACAGGAATCCAGGTCTCGGGCGGGCTGTCGTGGGCAAGTTGTTGTGTTGCTGGGGAACCCTTACCCCGCAAGACGAAAGCCCCCCCAACTGCCACGGCTGACTCCGTTTTGACTTGCCACCAACCCGCGATCACGGTATAGAGGAGCTGCCAGTCCGGGCTTTCCGCTCTTCACCCGCAATCATGGAGGACTGACCAATGCTCCCGAACCTCACGCCCCCCCTCCGCAAGGCCCTCGGCCAACTGGAAGCGGAGCAACAACGCATCGATCGTGAGATCGCGGCGGTCCGCGCTGCCCTGGAGGCATTGGGAGACAGAGGCCGAGGAGCCCCTGCCTCCTCCGCTCGCGCAAGCGCGAGGCGGCGCGGGATGAGTGCCGCGGCCCGCCGGGCCGTCAGTCAGCGGATGAAGGCGTACTGGGCGAAACGGAGGGCCGCGTCGGCGAAGGGCAAGCAAAAAGCCGAGAAATGAGTAGGAGCGAATCATGCTGACCCCAGGGGGCGTCAGGGGATACCGCCGGCACATCATTCTAGCCACCCTTCTCGTGACCGTCCTCCTCTCGACCGGCGTGGGCTGGGCCGGTGGCGCCGCTCCGATCACGGACGACGCCATCCAAGCCTACTTCTCCCCCAACGGCGGCTGCACCGAGGCCGTGGTGGAGGCCCTGGGGCAGGCCGAGCATACCGTCAAGGTCCAGGCGTATTCCTTCACCTCCGCCCCCATCGCCAAGGCCCTGGTGGACGCCCACAAGCGGGGGGTACGGGTGGAGGTCCTCCTCGATAAGAGTCAGCGGACCGAGAAATACTCGGACGCCGACTTCCTCGCTCATTCCGGCATCCCCACCCGGATCGACGCCCAGCATCGGATCGCCCACAACAAGGTCATGGTGATCGACGGCGCGGTGGTGATCACCGGCTCCTTCAATTTCACCAAGGGGGCCGAGTACGACAATGCCGAGAACCTCCTCGTCATGCATAGCCCCGCCCTGGCCGCCCAGTACACCCGGAACTGGGAGGCCCACGCCGCGCACGCTGAGCCGTATGAGGGCCGGGGGCGATGAGCACCTGTGGAGAGAGTGGCACCGCCTCACCTGCTCCCCGACCAGGCACAGTCTCTCGAATCCTGCTATCCAAAAGGAAGAGGGATACGTACCTCAAGGCCGAGTTCCCGCATTTGTGGCCGCACATTGAGAAGTTCCACGGCGGCAAGACTGAGTACTCGGCTGAGGCATTAACCTGAATCCGGCATCATTACGATGTGGCGACGAGGCGCCCACCCGCCGTCAGCGTGGCTCGAAGGCTTGCAGGTGCGCTTGGACAAAAGCATCACTTTTGGTGAGGGTTTTGTCCGGAGCCCCTTGGGTTCTTCTGCGCGCACGATGCCTCTGGCCTGGCCCGAAAATGCCGGCAACTAGTGAGATTTCACGCCGGATTCAGGTTAACGGATATGTTTGGCAAGGATTGGGAGCGCGTCTCCAAAGACCTCGTTGCGATCGGATTGATCAGAAAGGGAGAAAGGCGCGGTCAGCAGACATACTGGTTCCCGTTCGTCTACAGATCGGGTTTGGAACTTACGCAAGGACGCGCCTAGGAATATTTCGAACCCCGGCATCCGGCTTGCTCGGTGAACCCGCGACGGGTTTACGCCCAGATGGAATACCAACTAGCGGTTCACAACTGTCAAATTGGCGAGTGGAGCCTACGAGAGCATCGCCGTCTCGAAAATCCCCGCCGACTAGTGTCACCCTCAAGGCTAGATCAGGGAAACCCTCTCCTCCCAGTGCCCAGATTCGCCCTGCCCGGGGAGCCAACCAGGTCCAATTCTGGCACCGCACGAGGGGTGCCCAGGTCTTTTTCGGCCACCGCCCGAGCCAGGGCAGCCAGCTGCCGCATCGCCTTGCTGGGCTTCATTGCCACCCTCCCGGGGTTTAACACGATTAAAACTCCCGCTAGACGGGGACGGAGTTATTTCCGCCCTTGGCCTCGTCGCCCATCATCGTTCTCCTCTCGTCCGATTAAAACACCCCTAAAACCTCTCGCCCTCGTGGCGTCACTTTTCCATCTTGGTCCTGGCGTCCTCGCGCGGATGGCGGCAAGGAACGCCCCGGAAGGGCCAGCGAGACTCCTCCGGGGCGTGTCGTTCAGGGCGCTATGGTGCCGCTGAACTCGATGCCGGGATCAAGATGCTGGAGGGCCTGCGGAGGAGAATATTTGGGAAAGGTTCCTAGAGAGTCTTTGGGGGGTACTGCGCCGCGCAAAAACCGTCTATGGGCTTCGGGATCCGGCCCTCCGGATAACGCACGGTAGGCGAATGGGGACATTGTGTCAAGCAATTTCGGCGACGCCTTTCGGGTGGTGTGCCACGCCGAGGGCGCGATTCGTGCGGCCCGCCGGGTGGGGAACGGGGGGAGTTAGGCGGGATGCTCCCGAGCCCCCCGCCAGGTGACGACGCGTTCGGGAATGATCCGGACCAACGGGTTCTCCCCGAAGCCGGGCATCGTCCGGTACTGCGGGTACTTCTCACGAAGTAGAGCGTGGGCGCGATCCCGCTCCGAGCCGCCCTCCAGAATGTCTCCCCGGCCCGTGATCCCGAGAGGGGAGGTGCGGGCGCGCAGTTGCGGATGCAGGGATTGAACCCTTTGCGGAGGTTCCCCATGTTCGAGAGTCGGTTCGAGTACTACCTCGTCACCGCCAATCGAGCGGTGATCTTTGTCATGATGGCCATGATGACCACGCTGGTCTTCGTCAATGTCGTCACCCGGTACGTCTTCAACTTCTCGATCATCTGGGCCGAGGAAGTCTCCCAGTACCTGATGATCTGGATCGCCTACCTGGCCGCTGGCCTCGCCTTGCGCGAGGGGCGTCACGTGGCCTTGGAGATACTGCACGATCACCTCCCCGCTCCGCTGAGCCGCCGGGTGAGGGTGGCGGTCGGGGTCCTTGTGCTGGCATTTCTCGGGATGGTGACGGTTCTCGGTTTTCAATTCGCCCTCTTCGTCTGGGATCAGGAGACTCCCGTCCTGAACATCTCCCTCGGCATCCCGTGCCTGGCAATCCCCATCGGCAGCCTGCTTTTCGCCGCGCATCTTGTCTTGATGTTCCGGAAGTTTGCGGACAGGCAGTTCGCGCCCGGGGTTGTGCTGGAAGATCTTTCGGGGGAGGAGGCGTAAGCCATGGGGATCACGCTCGTCGTCACTTTCATTCTTGGGATGGCGATCGGGTTTCCCGTGTCCATCAGCATGGGCGGCTCCGGATTCCTGGCCCTTCTGCTGGGCAGCAAGCTGTCGCTTCTCTCCGTGCCCCAGCGCCTCTTCAACGGGATCAACTCCTTCCCCCTGATGGCGGTCCCGTTCTTTATCTTGGCGGCCGACCTGATGAGCGCGAGCGGCATCACCATGGCGCTGCTCCGCTTCACCACCAACATGGTGGGGCACATCCGCGGCGGACTGGGCCACGTCAACGTGCTCACCCTCATGCTGTTCGCCGGGATCAGCGGCTCGGCGTTGGCCGATGCGGCCGGCCCCGGCGCCTTGATCATGCGCATGATGAAGAAGGCGGGGTACGACGAATATTACTCCGCGGCTTTGACTGCCTCCACGGCCATCATGGGCCCCATCATCCCGCCCAGCATCATCATGGTGATCTACGCCATTACCGACAGCAAGGTGACCGTCGCGGGCCTGTTCCTGGCCGGCTTCCTTCCCGGTGCCCTTATGGCCCTGGCGCTGGCCGGTCTCAACCATGTCACCGCCATCCGCCGCAACTACCTCTTCCGATCGCCGCTGGCCACCTGGAAGGAGCGGCTCCGCAGCGTGTGGCGGGCGGTCCCGGCGCTGCTCATGCCGGCGATCATCATCGGCGGGATCCTGAGCGGCATCTTCACCGCCACCGAGGCCTCGGCGGTGGCGGTTTTCTACGCCCTCTTCGTCGGCTTCTTCGTCACCAAGAAGCTGACCCTGCGGACTCTCCCCAGGGTCGTGGTGCAGAGCGCCCTGGTCACGTCGGCCGCGCTCCTGATCGTCTCCATGGCGTCCCTCTTCGCCAATATCCTCACCATCGTCCAGGTCCCGCAAACCGTCGCCGCCTACATCATGAGCATCAGCCGAAATCCCACGGTCGTGATGACGATCGTGGCGATCTTCGTCCTGATCTGCGGTATGTTCATCGACACCCTGCCCGCGGTCATCATCCTAGTGCCGGTGCTGGCCCCGCTGGCCGACCAGGTCGGCATCAACCCTCTGCACTTCGCCATGGCGTTCGTGCTGAACATCACGATCGGCATGGTCACGCCCCCGGTCGGCGCCGTCCTCTTCATCCTCACGGCCGTGGGCCAGCTGAGCTTCGCGAAGCTCTCGCGGGCCATCCTGCCCATGGTGTTCGTGCTCTTGGCGGTGCTGGCGCTGGTGCTGTACGTCCCAGCGATCAGTCTGACGGTGCCCGGGTGGTTCGGGTACGCTCGTTAACCCCGAGGAGAGAAGGAGGAAGTGCCATGAAGCGGAGAAGCGCCAAGCTCGTTGCCCTGGCCGTCGCCCTGCTTGTCCTCCCGACGGCCGCTTTGGCCCAGCAGAAGGTTCTCAAGTACGCCCACTTCCAGCCGGCCAGGCTGGATCAGCCGAAGCATGCCGCCGCGCTCGCCTTCAAAGAGTACGTGGAGAAGGCGACCAACGGCTCCATCAAGGTCGAGATCTTCCCGGCCGGCCAGTTCGGGGGCGACGCCGATACCATGACGGGGCTCCGGCTTGGCACGCTGGAAATGGCCGTGGCCCACGACGGCGCCATCGCCCTAGCCTACAAGCCCATCGGCGTCCTCGGCATCCCCTTCCTCTACGACAACCACGAGCACGCGTGGCGCGTGTACGACAGCCCGTGGCTGAAGGGAGTCTCCGAGGACATGATCAAGAAGACCGGGATCCGGCTGCTCGGCTTTGCCGACAACGGCGTTCGCCACTTCACCAACAGCAAACGGCCTCTCCATACCCCGGACGACATGAAGGGGCTCAAGATCCGCGTCATGCCCAGCCCGGTGTTCCAGATCCTCGTTAGCGCCCTCGGCGCCAGCCCCTCGGCGATCCCCTGGGCGGAGCTGCCCACGGCGCTCCAGCAGAAGGTTGTCGACGGGGAGGAGAACGGCGTGACCAACATCCTGGCCGCCAGCCTGTACCAGTATCAGAAGTACATCACCCTGGACGCCCATGTGTGGAGCGTCCACGGCTACCTGATCAACGAGAAGTTCTACCAGGGGCTCACGCCGGTCGAGCGGAAGGCGGTGGAGGAGGGCACGCAAAAGGCGATCGCCATCCACCGCAAGATGACGAGCGACCAGGACAAGAACGCCAAGGAGATCCTCACGAAGCTCGGCATGGAGGTCACGGAGCTTACGCCCGCCGAGTTTGCCCAGTTCCGCACGCTGGCCCAGCCGCCGGTCAAGGCGTGGGCAGAAAAGGAAATCGGCAAGGAGTACGTGGACAGCCTCTTCAAGGCCATCGAGGCGACGCGCCGGTGAGGACTGACTGATCGTTCGCGTCCGAGAGTGATTGGGAGAGCCTCCCTGCGTGCGGGCCGCGGAGGGCCCCCGCGCAGGGAGGGCGTCTCCTCCTCCCTCCGAGAATTGGAGATTCAACCTACGAACGTCGACGGTATCATCGTCGCGTTGCATACCCCGCTTACCCCCGCCGGGGAGATCCACGAGGAGGCGCTGCACGACCACTTGGATTGGATGGAAAGAACTGGAAAGCAATACCGAAGAGCGATGATATGTGAAAGAACAATTCGAACATGAGCAGGCAGGTTTACTTACTCCCAATTTGGCGGCCGGAGGACCAACCCAATAAGATTATGAATTCCTCCCCGCCTTTCTATGGCATGGGCGGGGAAATATTCCAAGATCAGGTGGGGATGTGGGCGCACGGCGACAGATACGAGGAATTGGAGAAGCTCGGCGTGCTCGATCGGTTGTGGCGCCGTCCGGGCTCATCCACCCGCCGCTCCCCCGATTCGCATTTCGAGACGTAGCGCTGCGGACGGCGGAGGTTCTTCGCCACCTCGACTTGCGTCAGCCCCGCCACGAGCCGGGCCTCCGGGGGGGATCCACTGAACACCGAGCGGCGGAGGGAGGCTGAAAAGGGTCCCGGAGACATCCCTGACCCCCCCCACCTGACCCACTAGGAGGCCCGAGGATGGGCGATCGCTTTTCGGGGGGGGCGTTTTTTTTCCTGGGGCACACTCTGAGGGAGCCGAAAACGGGCGGGAAGAGGACAGGCGGAAAGGGGGGATCTCGCCAGGTAAAGTGCAGGGGTCACTTCTCTAAGTCCTTGACGGGACAGCAGCGATCTTCACGTGCCTCTCGGTAGGCCGCCTGACCCTGTGCCTCCTACGCTAGCTCTCGTCCCCAGTTCCTGCCTGTTCCGGACCTACCCGGCGGCTCCCGCAGGTTTGAGCATCCCTGCGTGGCGGCGAAGGGTCCGCAGGATGCTGCGAACGGTGGCCGGCTGCCAGCGTCCGCCGTGCTTCGCCAGTTTGGCCCTGGCATTCAAGTCTGCTGCGATCCGGGCGAAGCTGGTGTGCAGCCGCTCGCGCTTGCAGCGGATCAGCGCGAGAATCCGCTGCTCCTCGGGGATCTCGACCAGCGCCTTCCCGTCCCGCGCCAGCGTGAACCCGTAGGGAATCGCCCCGATCCGCTCCCCGATCACCCCGCGCTCCCACTCGGAGATGACGGTGACGAGGGTGTAGAACATCTTCCCCGTCGCCGTGGACGTATCCACCGCCTCCTGAATGGAGACCAGCGCGATTATACGCCCTTGCGCGCCGAAGGGTCCGATACGCCAGGGAGAGGATTCAGGCATGCCCTCCTGACGCGCCAGGAGGCGCTCTGGGCCTCGTTTCTCCCCCGACCCTGGGAAAGAAAGGGAGGTGCCTGACCCAAGGGGCGCCAAGCATCGATTTCCCGTAAAGAACCCCCTGGTCTATTATGCAGCCCGCTTCCGTCTCAGCGTGGCCAGCGCCGCCTGATCCCGTGAACCGACGGGCACCGCCTCCCGCCTTCGAGCTGTTAGCCAGACGCTCCGCACCGTGGCAGGGTACCACCGGCCCCCGCGCTTTGTCCGGATGCGGTCGGCGTTGAGCCCGTCCGCGATCAGGTCGTAGCTCATCCCGCGCCGGCGCTCCCTGATGATCCGCTTCAGCACCTTCCCCTCAGTCCGGACCGCCACTAGGTGCTTCCCGTCCCCCGCGAGCTTGAATCCGTAGGGGATTGCCCCGATGCGTTCCCCATTCCGCCGCTTGTGGTCCAGGGCCTCGCGCGTCCGTTCCCCGATGATGCCCCGTTCCCACTCGGAGATGGAGGTGACGATGGTGCGGAAGAGCTGCCCCGTGGCCGTCCCGGTGTCCACGGCCTCCTGGATGGAGACCAGGGCCACCTTGTGCTTGTCGGCCAGGTCGGTGAGGCGGACGAGGTCCCGGACAGAGCGGGTGAGCCGGTCCAGCTTCGTGACCACGATCCGCAAGAAGCGACGGGTCTTCCTGGGCACCTCGTCCAAGATCTGCTGGAGGCCAGGGCGTTTCAGGTCCTTCGCGCTATAGCCGTCGTCCCGGACAACTTCGAGGCACTGCCAGCCATTCCCTTTGCAGTATGTGCGGATCTTCTGCTCCTGGGCGGCAAGACTGACGCCATTCTCCGCCTGCTCGTTGGTGGACACCCGGACATACCCGATGACTCGCATGTTTGTCCCCTTCCTTTTCCCAGGCGGCTGGTATCCTCAAGCCGCCCACTGGCCCTGGAAGGGGACGATCAGTTCCGATTGAACTGTAAAAATACCCTGTGTGCCGGGCCCCCGGTACGAACCCTCATGAGACGCGAATGACCACCAGCCTCTGCTCGCCCTCGGATCGCTCTCCTCCCCGAAAAACCCGTTGACAGGAGTCCGGTCCCGGCGGTATGCCATGCGGGGTCCAGCGAGGCGTCTCGCTCCGGCGGCCGCCTGCAGGCGATCGGCTCGCCGCCCAACCGTCTTCTCTCGTAGCTGCGTCCAGAGTGCCCGTGTACACGAAACCGTTTGTCCTGACCAGCCTTGCCTATCTCCTCTTTTTCAGCAACGTCAATGCGTACAACCTGCTCCCGCTTTACATCCAGGCCCTGGGCGGACGCGAAGGCGAGATCGGGACCATCATGGCCATGTTCAGTGTGGCCGCCATCCTCGGCCAGGCGACCCTGGGGGGGCTCCTGGATCGCTGGCCCCGGAAGCCTGTCCTCCTGGCCGCCACAGGCATCCTGACCGCTGTGTCGGCCGCCTTCGTAGGCACCAGCCGGCTGGGGGGGCACTTCTACGGCTTCCGGTTCCTGCAGGGGGTGGCCCTCGCCGTCTTCACCACGAGCAATCTGACCCTCATCGGAGAGCTCGCCCCGCCTGGCCGGCGGGCCGAGGCCGTCGGGATCTACGGCGCGGCGGGCCTCATGGCCGTCGCCCTCGGGCCAGCCCTCGGGGAAGTCGTCCTCCGGGCCTGGGGCTTCCAGCTCTTCTTCCTGGCCACCGTCCTGGTCGCCGGGGGTGCCCTCGCGCTCACCTGGGCCACGCCCATGCCCCCGGCGGGACCCACCCTGGCCGCCCCCTCGCTGGGGCGGACCTTCTGGCGGACCTACCTCCCGGTCCTCCTGCCCGTCTTCCAGTATGGCCTGGCCAATGCCATCCTCTTCGTCTTCCTCCCCCCATTCGCCCGGGGGATCGGCCTCGCGCGGGTCGGCCCCTTCTACCTCGCCTACACCGGGGCCGCCATCGCCGTGCGCTTCTGCGCCGGCGGCCTGGCGGACCGGTTCGGGCGGCAGCGGGTCATCCTCCCCTCTCTCGTGGGCATGACCGTGGGGCTCCTCATCTGTAGCGTCCTCCACGCCACCTGGCTTCTCGTCCTGATCGGGGTGGTCAACGGGACAGCCCAGGGGTTCGTCTTCCCGGCGACCAGCGCCCTGGCCTTCGACCAGGCGCCCCCTGGACGACGCAACCAGGCCCTCGCGATCTACAACATCGCCAACCTCCTGGGGGCGGCCCTCGGGGCCAGCGGGTTCGGCTGGCTGGCGGAGAACCTGGGCTACCGGCCAGGCTTCGTGCTGGCGAGCCTCGTGCTGGCGCCGGGCGTGCTGCTCTTCTGGCGGCAGCGGTGACCGGAGGACCGATCCCGGGGAACCGGCAAGAGTGGCTGCGCGCCGGTCACGGAACGGCCTTCACGGTGCCCCGCAGATCTGCTGGTGCGATCGGGAGCCCTGGCTCAGTGGCTGGCAAGGCAAACTGGGGCCGAGAGATTCTCCTGCGCGGGCGTGAGGGGTCTTTGAGGAGGGGCGATGCAGTACCGTCCCTTCAGCGCCACCGGGTTTCCGGTGTCCGCCCTGGGCTTCGGCGCGATGCGGCTCCCGCTCCGGGGCTCCACCTCCGCCGACATCGACGAGCGCCTGGCCGTGCGGATGCTCCGCACCGCCATCGACGCGGGCGTCAACTCAGGCATCCGACCATATGGGCTCCATTCTTTCTGGGGATTCTACGGCGCCCGGTGCGCCTCCGAGGGGGTCTTCAGGGGGGAGTCTGTGGCACGTGACCGCTTGGCCTCCGCTGCCCGCCGGCGGCGGCTCGTCCCGAGCTTCAGGCCGGCCAGGTCGATCCGCTCAGGAATGACCAGCGTGCCGCCCGTGCCGATCTCGACGGCTATGAAACCGGAGGGGGCAGCGACCGGGGCAGTCACGCAGAGGCCCTCACAGGATCCCGAACCACCACCAGCCGAGCAGCAGCGTCCAGGCGTGCAGCAAGACCGACGCAGCCATGAGGAGCCGGCTGTCCATATCAGCCCTCCTCCCGATAGCCGCACTTTGGACAGCGGGTTCGCGAAAAAGAGAGCGCATCTCACATCGCTCGATAGTTAGCTGTGGTATACCCCTGATTTTTCGGGAAGCAAAAGCCCTGTACCCGCCCCCTGAACCGCCTGGTGTACCCCCCCTGTACCCTACTCAGGTACCCTACCCGCGAACGCGATCAGCGCACGAACGATGGGCTTCATGATGCAGGATCCTTTAGGGGAGGAGGGGATTATCCGAGGCAGGCAGCTTGATGCAGATCGTCCAGAAGATCAACTAGAATGATGAGTTCTAGTTATCGGGAACCACAACCGCGAAAACACACCCAAAAAGCGGACAGGTTTGGATCCCCGCCCCCCTAGTCGCGGAGCGAACAAGAACAAGCCCTTCAACACCCCATGTCAAGAGTTCTGGACTCATAGTCGAGGTGGCTCAACGTGTTCAAGGTCAGCGCTATTTGACGGTCCATGTCGTGCGTCCCGGTAGACGACGATCAGAGGGTACAGCAGACAACGCGATGCGCCGCGCCGATTCATCAATCCATGATGATCCCACCGTTGACGTCCATGATTTCGCCCGTGAAGTAGGACGAGGCATCGGAGACGAGGAAATGGACCGCCTCCGCCACTTCCTCCACGCTGCCGAACCGATTCAGCGGGATTCTTTCGAGAAAACGCTGGTTGACCTCAGGGGAGGACCCCGCAAAAATATCCGTCTTGATGACTCCAGGGGCCACTGCGTTCACCCGAATGTTGTAAGGAGCCATCTCGAACGCCAATGACTTCGTGAGACAACTGAGCCCAGCCTTCGAGGCGCTATAGTGCGCGCCGGCCGGCCCGCTCGCTCCCAGCTTGGCCGCCATCGACGAAATATTCACGATCCGCCCGTACCGCTGCCGCATCATGATGGGCGCGACGGCCTGGGAGCACAGGAAGGGACCTTTGAGGTTGATGGCCAAGACCCGATCCCACTGTTCCTCGGGGATCTCAAAAAATGGGATCTTTTCGCCGCCCTTCTTGTATGACACCCCCGCATTGTTCACGAGGATATCCACAGTGCCCGCGTCTTCGACGAGCGATGTCACTATGTGCTTCACGTCCGCGCTACTCGACACGTCGCCCACAAACCCGAAGCTGCGGCACCCCCGCCCTTCGAGATCGGCGACCGCGCCCTTCAAGAGTTGCTCCTGTATGTCCATCAGGGCGATGACGCATCCCTCTTTCCCCAGCCGGTCGGCGATCGCCTTCCCAATGCCTCTCGCACCGCCGGTGATCAGTGCCACTTTTCCCTGAAGGCTCACGTCTACCTCCTTCGTCCGGTCTCTTCTTCCCCGCTACCGATGGTGTCTCTCCACGCCTTTCATCAGCGCAACCAAGGTCTCGTTGACTGGAGTCGGAACGCCGTGCTGCCGGCCGACTCGGACAACGGCCCCATTGATGAAGTCGATCTCGGTGCGGTTACCCTTCTCCACGTCCTGAAGCATCGAGGGCTTGAAGTCCGCGGGAAGGCCGGCTCCCGCTTTCCACCAGATCGCGTCCGGATCGGTGACAGCCAGATCCACCTTGCACGCTCGCGCCACCGCGATGCCCTCCGCGACGGCTGCCATGCCGACGTCCCTGAGCGCATCCACTTGGTATAGCTGACCGTAGGGGAGCCCGGTAATCCCAGTCAACGCACTGGTTGCACAGTTGATCAGAAGCTTATCCCACATCATCCCAATGATGTTCGCGCTAACCAATGTCTCTATCCCGCCCTGGGTCAGTACCTTGGCAATCCGCGTCACGCGAGCAGTGACGCTTCCGTCGAGTTCGCCGATATACGTCTGCTTTCCCTTCCGGCCCGCCATCACATACCCCGGCGCAAGCAACACGCCGCCGGTGAAGGTGCGGCCCCCGATGAGCCGAGACTTGCCGACCGCGCCTTCAAGAATATCCTCGTTGCCTAACCCGTTTTGCAGTGAGAGAACGACAGTTTCGCTTCCGAGAAGAGGATCCGCTTGCTCGATTGCGGCGTGCGTGTTATACGATTTCACAAGTACAATGAGCAGATCGACAACGCCGACTTCTCGGCACTCCGTGACTGCCCGCACCTTCACGACCCGTTCCTCTGAGCCCTCCCGGACCCGGAGGCCGTGCCGCGTCAGCGTCTCGACGTGCTCGTGCCAGCTGTCGACCAACCAGACATCGAGACCCGCCTCGGACAACACACCCCCGAGTGAACTGCCGAGCGCCCCGGCGCCCAAGAAGCAGATCTTCATCCAATCCTCTCCCAAGAGTTCCGAATGTCGCGTGCTTCCCGCTGTTTAGGCAGGCCCCGCCGCCTCCGCTGCGTCACGCCAAGCCAAATAGCTTGGGAATGGCCGGCGAGAGAGCAGGAAGGTACGTAATGACAAGCAGCACGACCACCTCGACGATGATGAAAGGCCACACTTCCCGCATCAAGTCTTCCAGCGATATCTTCGCCACGTTACAGACTACTTAGAGACACAGGCCGACCGGTGGGGTGAGCAGTCCGATCAGGAGGTTGAGGACGATTACGACACCGAAGTGGACCGGGTGAATGCCGAGCGCCTCCGCGATCGGCGCGAGGATCGGGACGGAGATGATGATGGCCGAGGCCGACTCCAGCAGGCAGCCGAGAATGAGGAACAGACCTGAGGTGAGTTCCGAGCGGCCCCCAGGGCACGCCGACGAACGGAAGATACTGGCTGCGCCCAAATCGCGGCGCACGGGGAAGAAAATGATAGTAATAGCCGCCCGTGAGGTATCGGACATTGTGTCGGCTACTGGCGAGAAGGAGCGAAAGCTCCCGCTCATCCATCAAGCGGCTCAGCTTCTCCGCGTGGAACGGAACCATGCGCCTGCCCTCTCCCTTCTGGCCTGCCGACTTCCACCTCTTCCTCTTTCCCGCTCAAGAGCTGCAGGCCCTTTCCAGGGTCCCGAACGCCCCGAGCCGGCCTGGCTGGCTTTAAACGATAACGGGCTGTCCCGTCTGGGTGGATTTGTGAACCGCGAGTGTTATCTCTAATGTCTTCCTGGCGTCTTCTCCACTTGTTCTGGGCGTCTCCACTGCTTGAACGATTCTGCAAAAATGTTTAAGCTGCTCCTCGTATGGTTCCACCCACGGGACGTTGACTTCCTCTGCGGTGAGTGGATGCTGCCATCCTTTCTTTGAATGGCTTTGGTAATAAATCTTCTTCAAGTGAGGGAAGGTCAAAGAAGCCTCTGTCCCAAGAATGTAGTAGCAGTCTTGAGTACTATGGAAGAAAAACGGGTTCTCCCCCGTGGTGGCTTCGTACGCCCACAGGGACGGGGCAGCATCGGACATGAAAATGCTGGCGAGTGCTCCGCTTTCAAGCCGTATGGAGATGCTGAGCGAGTCTTCCACTTCAAATCTCCTGGCGGCATTGCTGGCTTCCGCATACACGCGGCTAATCTTTCCGCACATGTACCTGAGATTGTCGATTTCATGAATCGTATTGATCAGAATCGGCCCACCGCCCTTCATCTTTCTCCAGGCCAGATCGAAATACTCATCCGGCTTATACATGCTCCAGACGATCGCCACCCCGACCAGGTTTCCGATTTTTCCGCTCTGAATCATCTCGCGAACCGCGTTGATGGCGGCGTTGAATCTTCTGTGGTGCCCAACGAGGAGCTGCACCTTGTTTTGCTGAGCCGACTCGATAAGCCGATCCGCATCCGAGAGGGTTGACGCAATCGGCTTCTCCAATAGAATATGGAGGCGCTTCTGGGCACAGGTTACTCCTACATCCGCGTGGAGATTATTCGGAACGGCGATGACCACTCCTTCCAGGTCTTCCTTCTCGATCATCTCTTGATAGTCGCGGAAGTATCTGGCGTCGATTGCCTTGGCGATTTTCTCAGTATTCGGATCGACGTCGCTGACGGCAACCAGTCGGCACTCTGCCAGCTTGGCTGCCGTTTCTGCGTGGACCTTGCCGATCATCCCTAACCCAATGACACCCAACCGGACCCTTCCCATTGGCGGTTCTCCGTTCTAATACAGCGGCATGAACTTTCAAGCGAGACGCACAGTCATCGCTGATCCAGTATCGTGCCCCCACTTGTCTTCATAACGTCGACCATGCTTTACGTGCCGGGACACTCGCCGTGCGAGGTGGCCCTGCCCTTTGGGCAGGGGGGGAATCGCCTTCGTGCCAGGAGGATGATGGCGGGGAAGGGAGTTCCTCTTTATCCGATGCCTGGGCGCGGAGCCCCACCGCCGCCGCTGGCGAAACCCCGCCCTTCGGGCGGCGAAGGTCACGACCGGGGTCTGACCCACCGGGCTCCAGGTCTTCCGGACCGACGGGATCAGGAGGAAGCCCGATTCGTCGGCAAAGACGAGATGGGCGCCCAGCCGTGCGGCGTTTTTTTTACGCGGGGCCAGCCGGCGCGCTTCCAGGCAGCGATGGCCGCCTCGTCGCGCTCCACGGCCCGCCGTTCCGGTGTCTGGGGGCTCCAGCCCAGCCTGGTGCAGGAGCTTGCCCACGTGGTTGCGATGGTAGCGCACCCCCAGGCAGCGGTCGATCAGCTCGGCAATCCGCTGCGTGGTCCAGACCTCGGTCCGGTAGCCGTGCGCCATGGCCCCTGCGCGCAGGAGCCGCACGAGGCGCGCTTTCTGCTGCGCTGTGAGCCGGGGGGGTCGGCCGGCCGCCGGCTTGGCCTGCAGCGCCGCTTGGCCGCCAGCCTGCAGCGCATTGCGCCACCGGAGCACAGTGCTGGCGTGGCACCCCAGGCGGCGGGCGATCTCATGCAGGGGGAGCTTCTGCTCGAGGAGCGCGACCACGCGACGCCGACACTCCTCCAGCAATTTGGGGGACCCGCGCAGTCGCATGGAACCACCCCCTTTCCGGAGGACTTCATGTTATTGCATTACTTATGCGGAAGTCAATAAATACACCCGTCGGTCTGAGGCAGAGCCGCGTGAGACTCTTAGCGTGCCATTTTCTGTGCATCCTCATTCGCTTTTACTCGGGCTTTCTCGAAATCATCCATATAGGGCTTCCCCAGGGTCGAGATCAGCATATTCCGTACAACGGGTTGCCCCTTCATCATGAACTGCTGCTTCGCCTCATCGGATAGAGGTGTGATCGTCATGCCCTTTTCCCGGAGGAGGTCGAGCTTCGTCGCGTTGTAGAGGAGGGCCGTGCCCCTCGCAACGTTCTGCGACAACTGCACGGTACGCTTCAACACCTCACGGATCGGGGCTGGCAGCGACTGATAAAACTTGTCGTTTACAACAACAATCTGCGTGGTATAGACGTGCCCATCGAGCGTCACATACTTTTGCACTTCGTACAACTTCCAGTACGCGATGGTGCTGATCGGATTCTCCTGCCCATCAATCACGCCCATCTGTAACGCCGTATAGACCTCTCCCATCACGATCGGGGTTGCATCCGCTCCAAGCGCTTTGACATTTGCCACCTCGGTCGGTACTTCTCGTACCCGGAACTTGAGACCGACCATGTCTGCTGGAGTGCGGATAGGCCGCTTGGAATTCGTGAAATCCCTAAATCCCACGTCTCCGAGACCCAGCACTCGAACCCCCATCTTCTGTTCGATTTTGCCAAGGATCCCTCGTGCGAAAGGCCCCTCCCAGAAGTTGTAAACGGCTTGTTCATTGAGAAAGGCATACGGGTACGAGGCGACCAGCACCTCTGGCACAAACGCCGAAAAAACAGTCTCGGATACACTGCTCATCTGGATCGTGCCCAGTTTCACCCCTTCCAGATTTTCCTTCTCGCCTCCGAGCTGTTCTGAGGGGTATAGCTCAACCTTTATCTTCCCTTCCGTCAACGCAGTCATCGAATTCTGAATGTAAACGGCCGCAGCGTGCTTCGTCACTTCCAAAGAGGGGGGGTCGTTGTAGGCATATTTGATGATAATTTGCTGTGCCAACACATTCCCCGCTGGCAGGATCAAAAGCGAGAATAACCCAAGGACCGTCATCACTCTTTTCATTATCTTGCCTCCTTATCCGGTACGCTCCACTCCAGCCCTTTTCCGCCACGTCCAGCAAAGCAACCGGTCCACAACCAGAGCGCAAGCTCGCAATCCAGCCGAAGAGTGCCTTCCCTCGGGGATCGCATGCGCCATTCCCAACACAACTGGGAGGCCCCCGACCAAACCGGGGGGTCACCTTGTTGAACTCCCGCGAGCCCCCCCGCCCGTCGAGCACGTATCCCCGCGTGGTGTCGCCATCACAACCCCCTCCCGATTCAAGACCTGCCTGCAAGTTGACGCCACATAAGTAGCCGGCGTTTCATGGTCGGACTTCCCACCGAAAGGAGGTCATGTTCGAAGAGCTGTTCATCTCTCCTACCCTTCTCTCCCGTCACCGAGCAGCGCCCTGGGCCATGGAGCGCGCCCGCTACCTCATACCGTGCGGCGCAGGGATACGCCGGGCCGATCCTGCTCCGGCTGGCCCGCGAGCTCCGGATCGTGGTCCGCGACCTCGATCTCTCCTCCGACCTGCCACTACGCTTGTGCAGGAGCACTCAGAGCCCGCAACGGCCCGTTATGGTTGCAGAACGACTTTGATGTCATTCGTACGGCCCGTCGCTAGCCTAGCAAACATCTCCGGTCCTTTGTCCAACGGCAATACGCTCGTAATCATATCTCTCACGTTGATACGGCCACTAGCCACCAACTCCATCCCTTCCTGTATTTCTCCGCGATAGATATAGCTGCCCTGAATAATAATTTCGCGGCAGACCAACTCATAGGTATCGACGCTTATCACGCTCGAGCCTAACCCAACCTCAATAATCTCACCGCCAGTGCGCACCATTTGGACGCACTGACTCATACTATTCGGCACGCCGACGGCATCGATAGCTACGGCCACTCCAACCTGATTCGTCGCGTCTTTAATAATAGATAAAAACTCGCTCTTGCTGTTTACAACTATATCTGCGCCACACTCGCGAGCTTTCTCCAACCGTTCGTTTACCAAATCCAGGGCGACAACGGTGGCAGCTCCCAAGCTTTTCGCGCATTGCACTGCAAGCAAGCCAATCGGCCCCGCACCTACCACCGCGACGATTTCATTAGCGAGATGTCTAGCCTGCTTAGTAGCATGCAGCGAAACTCCTAATGGTTCTAAGAGTGCCGCCTCTTCATAGGAAACGTTGTCTGGTAGGGGTATGATAGCTGTAGCGGGGACGCAGAGATATTCCGCCATTGCCCCATCGTATTTTCCAGCAGGCATCTTAGTACCCACGCTCTTCCGGTTACGGCACAGATTCCTCCGATCTTCCTGGCAGTTATGACACTTACCGCAATATAAGTTGGGATTCACTGTAACGCGTTGACCGATACGTAGGTCGGTAACATCTGTACCAATTGTCACTATATCCCCGGACAACTCATGTCCCATAACGAGAGGCGGCTCTCGGAATTTCGACGTCCCTTCGTAACCGTGGAGATCGGATCCACAGATGGATACCGCCTTGACCCGGATACAGACTTCATCGCTATTCCGAAGCTGGGGTTTGTCAATATCCATCAGCCGAATATCCCTGGCGCCGTGATACACGAGTGCCTTCATAGACCCGCTCCTTTCACGAGGCAATAATGACCGCATCAACATCGTCGGCATTGACTAGGGCGTGCACACCAGGCTCAAAGCGCGCGCCAGAGTAATCCTCCCCGCCCAAAGGGCGGGGCGTTGCCAGCCGTGCTGGTGGCCGCTTCGCGTCCAGGGGTCGGATAAAGGGGAACTCCGTCCCCCTTTATAATCCCCTGGGGCGGATGCGATTCCCCCCTGCCCAGAGAGCAGGGCTACCTCACATGGCGAGTGTTTCGCTACGCGGGCACCGTTTTCCACATTAATATCGTTCACTGCCACCTCTGCCGCGCTCAGTGTGACCTCCCCAATCCTCCGCACGTGCCCTTCCCCGATGGCACCCGTGTGGGTGACTCCGACTCTTAAAATCATGCTTTTGCACACACCCCCTTTTTTGTCAGACGGAAAGTCTCATAACTCTCGAGAGATTATGAAATAGCTCGATTATTTCCATATTCCTCAAAGTCTCCGCAAGACTCAATTTCGATTCCCTAAGGTTGATCACTGCGTTTGATAAATGCTCAATCTCAAGCCTGAGCCGATCACTTCTTCTTACCTGAACGTCAGTTGTTCCTTCTTGAGTATTGACGGTGATTGCACCAGCATGTCCGGTCAATGTATCAGGTATCTCAAGTACACGGCGTGTTCCCGATAGTATAGAATGCCCCTTCTGAAGGCGTCAGATCCTGAAGCAATGCTTGCAATGGCACCACTCTCATATCTCAACAGTGCGGAAACACGTACATCCGCCGCTTTCTGTAGCACATATTCCGAAGACATAGATGAGCTACCACACCGGTTCGCGAGGGGCTCGACGACGATCACCTTGGCATTTGCCACCTCACACACGACTGTGACGCACAGCCGATCATCCCGCCCCGGAAAACCACTACATCGTCCGCCGCATCGACCCAGCCACTGGCCCCCAAACCCCGTAATCCCCGACCGAGAAGGGCTCGACGAGGGCGCCCTCCTCGAATCTCCACTGCGCGGGAAGCTTGTGGGCGTATGTTCCTCGACGAGCACGTACTCGCCCCACCGCCGGGGGAGTCCGGCCGGAACCCCGCCTCGAGAAAATTGAGGCACGCTGCGGGCATCAGGCCCTGCTTGCAGTTCTCGCACTTGAAGCAGTTCATCACGCAGCCCGCCGTGACCTTGTCGCCGACCGCAAAGTCCGTCACCCCGTTCCCGACCACGGCCACTTCCCCCGCCCACTCGTGGGCATGGGTATACGGGCCGAGGTCGTACCGGCCCTCCGCGGATTTCCCTTCGAAGCTCTGGACGTCCGAACCGCAGATGCCGGCCGCCTTCAGCTTAATCAGGTGTCGATCAACCTCGATCTCGGGACGGCCCTCGAAGACAGAGGTCCACTTGTCACAATGGTCATTCCGTCGCCTTCCACTTTCGCTCATAATCGATCAGCAGTGCCTCGCCGGCGCACCTCAGCTTAATTGCAAGCCTGATAGGGTCCTGATGAGGATGGGTGCGATTCAAGACCTCGAGCGAGAACGGGCCCGCATATCCCTGGGAAAAGAGGTACTCTAGCACTTCGTCAAATACGAAGATCCCTTCGCCGGGGGCGACACGATGTTTTCGGGTGAGGGTGACGAGATCGGCATCCACGTCCTCCACATCATCTAGATGCACCATGAACACCCTATCGATCGGCACCGCGTAGAGTTCCGCCTTCACCGGATGGCCCTTGAAATAGTGAAAGGTGTCGAGCACGATCCCGCCGTTCGGCCGCTTGACGCTCCTCACCACATCCCAGGCCTGTTTCATGGTATTCAAGGAGGTCCAGGGCAAGTACTCGAGAGCGATGCTCACGCCGTAGCGTGAACCGATTTCGCAGATCTCCCGGAAGTTCTCCTGTGCCACTTCCTGACTGTATTCCCGCTCGCCCAGGGCGTTCGCGATCAGGATGGGACACCCCATAAGATTCATCGTGCTGCAAATGTATTCCGCGCGTCTCAGCATTTGCTCTCGCAGTCTTCCTCTGGCGGATAGCCAGTCGGGGAGAAACTGCATCTCGATGGCCCTGAGACCATTTCGTGTCAGACATTCAATTGCCTGGTCCAGCGTGTGAGCGGAATACAGGTACTCCTCAAGCCGGGCCATATGAAGGCCAACCGCCCTGAAGCCGCCCTGCCGCGACACCGACAGTTGAGACTCATAATCAAGATGGCTCAGCGTGTTCAAGCTTAGACCTACTTGAAGTTCCATGTCGCGATACTCCGGAGAATGATCTCGCGCTTCCGCGGATCGTAATTACTTAACGTAGTAGTCCTAGGGAAGACATTGTACATTGGATCTCACCAGAATTCGGTCTCCCTCCGCCACGTTCATCGGGCTCTCAACCAGCCATATGGAATTTCGCGGGCAAGTACAGCGCAAACCAGGGCACCAACGCCACCAGCAAAAGCCCAAACAACAACACGATAATGTACGGAATCATCGCCCGACCAGACTTCTCAACAGTGGTTTCGCAGACCGCGCAGGCGACATAGAACCCGACGCCGACACCTGGTAAGAAGGATCCGAACCCCATGGCGATTATCAGGACAATGCCGTAATGGAGCTGGTTCACACCAACTAGGCTCGCAATTGGCAATACGATGGGGGCCAGGATAAGAAGGGCGGGCAAGCCCTCAAGGATCGCACCGGCTACAATGAGAAGCAGGATTGTAGCGAGCATAAAGAGGACTTGGCTCTCGTGCATTCTACTCAGAAACAGAACAAGGCGCTGCGGCAGCTGAGCAACGGTCAGTACCCAGGCGAAGCATTTTGCAGCGGCCAAAATGAAGAGGATCATGCCGGATACGGCAGCGCTACTGATTAGGCCACGGACGAAGACTCGGAATTTGAGCTCCTGGTAGATAATGCCGGTGAGCACGAGGCCGTAAATCACGGCAAAGGAGGAGATCTCAGTCGGCGTGGCCAGGCCGACCAGAATACCGCCGATCAGGATGACCGGCATTATAAGCGGCAATATCCCTTCTACTGCCGCCGTAGCGACCTGGCGCAGGCTGGAGCGACGGCCGGCTTGCATTCGTCGAGTCTGAAAATAGATCAGAATCATGAGGCAGACGCCGATTACCGCGGCCGGCATGAGCCCACCGATGAAGAGCGCCCCTGTAGATAGGGTTGTGACTGAAGCGAGCACCAGTATGCCGATGCTGGGTGGCACCGTCTCGCCCATTACGGCTGAGGCCGAAAGCACGGCTGTACTTTGTTCGAGACTGTAGCCCTCCCGACGTAGCATGTCCCGCATGACCGAGCCCACCGCGGCAACATCGGCCGCTTTCGAACCAGAGAGACCCGAGACAACATACATGCTCACAACCATCACCTGGAGGAGCCCCCCGCGGAAATGTCCTAACAATGATTGCGCTAAGCGGACCAGACGCACACTGATGCCGCCATCATTCATGACAAAGCCAGCAAAGATAAAGAAGGGAAGAGCTAAGAGCACAAAATTACCGGTGCCGTGGACCATACTATTGGCGAGCACAATCATCGGTACCGAACCGGCCGTGTAGAGATAAGCAATGGCCCCTAGGAGCAACGCAAAACCAACGGGCAGCCCGAGGAGCACGGGAACAAAAAAGGACACAACGGCAAGGGCGAGACCCATTTCGCGCGTAACCCATGGCCGCCAAACTCCGTGCGTCAAGAAAAGAAGGATTACAACTGTGGAAAAAGCCGCCCCCACCGCAAGGACGGTTGGCCGGTGCTGGAGAAAGAGTCGTTCGATCGCCGTTACCGCAAGTACGACCATACTCACGATCAGTGGAAGCACGAACCAACTCTCGCGTAGCTGAAGGAGCGGCGTCAATTCCTCCCACTGGGCAATAAAAAGGGGAAGGGCATTCAGGCCCATGGTAATTGCGATCGTAAAGACGAGAAATTCGATCACCGCGTAGCTGGCGCGCCGGGATCTGAGCGGCAAAGCTTCAATGAGCGTGCGGATAAAGGCGTGATCGCCACGCCGATAAGCCAAAGCCCCGCCCACGAAGGCCATCACTGAGAGTGCCAACTCTGCTACCTCAAGGGCCCAAGTCAACGAGTTGCCGATTAGTGAACGACTTAGAACATTGACGAAGACCACACCAATCTCCCCGAGGAGCGCCAGGCCGAGGATGATTTTGAGCGTGCCGTCAATCGCGCTTGCCAAGGTTATTTTGAAGCGGTGAACACCCTGGTGCTCCTGCCCAACCAGCGCGCGCCCATCCGTCTCCACAGGGTTGGGGGGTCCTAATTGTTCCATGCGCATCGCCTCCTCTTCGCCGCCCCTGTCACCACTTCAGGCCAGCAGCGGGAAAGGCCTGCATGGTTTCGTCGACGGTGCTTGGCCGCCATACACGGGCGGGAGGTCGCACATCAAGATACCTTCCTTTTCCTCGCGCCCCGGATGGACGATGACGCCGCCAAAGACGACCGGGTGATTGATCAGGCCGAGAACACTCTTCGCGGTTCCCTGTATAGAGAACCCCCGGCAGAAGATCGGAAATCCCATCTGGACGAGCTCGGCAGAGCCGCGGACGCATCCGTCGATAGCCAGGCCCCAAGGCGTCTCGCCTGTCCCGAAGTGCCCATCAATCCGCCCCAGTATCCGCCGTCGTAACAGCCCCCGACGGTGGCCACAAGAACATCGCCCGGCTGGGCGCGCTCCAGGGCCTTGTGCAGCATCAAGTTGTCACCCGGGTGGCACCGGACAGTAGAGGCCGGACCGCAGAGCCGCACTCCTTTCGCAATGGGTTTGATGGCCGGGTCGACCGCCCCCTTCCGGCCGGATGCCTCATGCACGGTTGCCGCACCGAGGTGTCGAAAATTGGCAATCGCGTCCCTCTTCGGCCTTTCGATTTTGGTAATCACGTGAATCATGGCTAGCTCGTGTGGCTCTCCTTAGGTGATCCGTTTCAAGTAGTCCATGGCATTTCGAAGGTGCGTTCGCACCGCTAGCTCGGCACGATCCGGGTCGCGAGCGAGGAGCGCATCTATGATCTCCAAATGCTCTTTGAACGATGGCTCGGCCCGTTCTTCGTGGAAGTTGCTGAAGAAATAGAGGCGCATGCGCTCGATATGCTCATGGAGGCTCCGGTAGTACGCCAGCAGGCGGTTGTTACCGAAGCATTCGAAAACAAAGAGGTGGATCTGATCGCCAGGCGTGAAGTAACTTCGTGAGGTGGGGCGGCCCTTCCCTTCAGAGGACTCAAACTCCTTGCGAATGGCCAGGGCCCTCGGTTCGCGCACGAGCCCCTGGGAGACCACTCTCTTGATCACTTCGCATTCAAGGATCTCCCGCATCTCGAACAGCTCCCGGACATCTTGACTCGAAATCCTGGAAACGAAAGACCCTCGTCCCGGAAAGTTTTCGATGAAGCCCTCCTTCTGCAGCTGTTGCAGGGCTTCCCGCAATGGCGTCGTGCTGGCTTTCAACTCCTTGGCCAGGAGCACCTCATTAATCGGCTCGCCAGGCTTCAGGGAGTGGGTAATGATCCTTTTCTTTAACGCCTCGTACGCAATGCTCTTCTTGCTCTTTGACCCCCTCAGCATTTTGGTCCCCTCACTATATCCTGACTATACTATCTCTATACAAATAAAATAGGCTCTCCTCAACCAATGTCAAGAGAAATCTGTGGCGCGCCAAGAAAAGTAGCCCTGTGGTTCCCGATTACCGGAACTCATCGTTCCAGTTGATCTTCTGGACGCTCTGCATCAAGCTTGTATTCCGCAAAAACCTCCACTCGATCACGCCGCCAGCCTCTCCAAGCCGTACTCGTGGTGGAGCCCACCGAGGATCGATCGCGCCACGACCCGCGCGTCACACGGGTGGCTGCGAGACGCCGAACCTCCCTGCGGCGAAGTTGGATCGGGCCGTCCGGGGGACCCTCTGCACGCGGGTCCTGCGGCGGGACCGGGTGCAGCGGATCATGGAACGACTGCGGCAGCGAGTGCGCGAGGGAGGGCCCGGCGCCGGGGAGACGCTCCGACAGCTTCGGCAGGAGGTTGAGGGAAACCGCCGGGCCACGGAGCGGCTCTATAATGCCATCGAAGCGGGCCTGCCGATGGATGACAGCCTCCGGGACCGGGCCCACAAGCTCAGGGCGCGACGCGAGGCCCTCCTGGCAGAGATCGCCGGCTTGCAGCGTTCAGACCTGATGCCGAAGAAGCTCCTGTCCCCTCGGTATCTCGACGCGTTCTGTCGGGCTCTGCGGGCGAAACTCTTGGACGAGGACTCCGGCTTCGGGAGGCAGTACCTCCGGCTCTTGGTCCAGGAAATCCGGGTCGAGGGTCGGACGGTGGTTATCCGGGGAAGCAACGCGGCCCTTGCAGGGGTGGCGTTCGAGAAAAGCGAGGGCTCCCTGGATGAGGTGTCCTCCATTGGACCCAAGTGGCTCCCCGGGTACACCTCGAACCGACAGCCATAAGCACGCAAATTGGGCACAATATGGCCGCCAGTGGCAGGGGTGGAGCGTTCGGTCTCACACCATCTGGCAGACTTGTGATCGGAATAGGCGGAGTCAGGGGGAATACTTTTGTTCAATTGGCGTTCCGGGGGGACGGGCCCATAAATGTGCAATGGATCACCCCTCCCGCCGGCCACCGCATGAGGCGCTGGAGAGTGGTAAAATCAAAGGGATAAAGAGCATAAGGAGAGCCCGCACGGAGTTTTTGCGGACCATAACTCTCACCGACGCGAATGCGAGATCATTGCGTTGCGTGGCCCGACGCGCAGCAGGCATCCCGACAGAAGCGCGCATCATTTTTCGGTCGTGCACCGCCGTTCGCCTATCTCTCTGCCAGCACCGCGTCATACATGGCGGCGAAGAACTCCGCGCCGTTCTGTATGACCCTCTCGTCCAGGTCGAAGGTCGAGCTGTGGTGGCCGCCGTACACCGGCGTACCAAGCATCACGAACAGCGCTTTTCCGCCCCGTTTCTGCACCCGCGCCATCATCACCGTCACGTCCTCGGAGGCGTTGAAGGCGCTCTCCGGTACTATCTCCTTGACCGACGGCAGGGCCCCGGCGACCTTGGTCCCCAGCGCCACCAGTTCGGGCGAGTTGGTGGCGCTCAGCCCGGTGGCCGCCGGCTTGATCTCCAGACCCAGATCGTACATCCGCGCGGCCCCCTCCAGCACCTCCCGCGCCCGTTGCACCATGTACGCGTTGATCTCGTTCGTCACGCCCCGGGTCTCCATCCTGAAGTAGGCCCGGTCGGGGATGACGTTCCAGGTCGTGCCGGCCTCGAAGACGCCCACGTTGACGCGAGAGGCCCCCAGCCCCGCCAGTGATCGGCTCCCGCCCGACGCTCCCGGTCCCCCTTCCAGCCTCGCGGGAGGGCTCCGTCATGGCGCGCTGCCCTGGCCAGCGTCGGCCCCCCGGGGGCCGTGGGCGTCCAGTCCGCTCGTGGTTTCTCCAGCCAACGGGGAGCGGCCGGCTTCTCAACTCCCGGACACCGAGCTGCCGCACCTGCAGCGGGAGGGAGGACCCTGACGAAGGACCCGGATTGGACGGCACGTCGCCAGTGCCTGCAGACGGTGGCTGCGGGCGGCGTCATTGCCGGGCCTTACACTGCTCGGCGGCATCCCGGATCGTCAATTTCGCGTTGGCGGCATCCCCGAAGATCGCGTCCAGGCACTGGACATACTTCCAGGGATCCCCGCCCAGTTCCCGCGAGAGGATGTTCGCCACCTGGATCTTCTGGTTCGACGGCGCCTGCACCCAGAGGTTGCCGGTATCGGCCTCGCTGAGGGCCCAGGCCACACCGGTGGTGGTCAGGATCAGCCCAACGATCACTGCAGCGAACGCACACCTTCTCATCTTGGCTCCCCCTGTGAGCATCGGATCTCGATGGATCCTCGCCAGGAATTCGCCGCTTGAACCGGTGGCGGTAACCGACCGCCGCGCCGACGAGATGCTCCTCCTGGAAAGAACCGCCGCACATCGGGATGGTGCCACGTTACTTTCTCCGAGTCAACTGGCGGTGCTGTAGGACGTCGTGTGACGCCGGAGGGCGGGCGTCGGCCCATCGTGAACACGCAGATCGGTGCATCGTGAACACGCGGATCGCTCCATCGTGAACGCCGGGATCGGCATGGTGAACACGCGGATCGCTCCATCGTGAACGCCTGGACGTCTCGCGCAAGATCGGCGACCCTCTCTCCCTGAGCGGGTCCCGAGCCGCATAGCGACCAGGGCGAGGGGCACCGTCCAGAAGGCCGAGGTGATGCAGTCCCCCCGGTGCGTTTCTTTCCTCGGGCAGCCAAACCACCGTTCGAGCTTCCGGCTCCACTCCGGCCAGGCGGAGCAGAGATGCGCTTGCCGATCCTCGCGATCGAGCCGGATCGTGACTTCCATCTCGTCCTCGAGTTCCCACCGTAGTTCATCCGGTCTCCTTTTTCAGTTGCGCGGGGGGTGCGGCGCCGTGCATCGGTGTGCTATGTTCTGCCGACCTCACCCCATAACTTTCCGCTACCTCTGGCCCCGCGAGGCATTCTCCTCTTGACAGGCTTTTCGGACCCGTGATAGGTTCCGCCCGCTTACAGCGAAAATCTCCGCCCGTTCCTTGGCAGTTTCGCCGTTTCAGCGTGCCCCATGCGATTTCTATTGGGGAAGCCGCCGTGTCCACTGCCAGGGGGGGATTTGGATTCCGTGGAAGATCTGTTTGTGAGGGCCAGGAGGCGGTGATGGCCAAGCGCTTTTACACGGTCCTCATCCTACCCGATGCGACCTCACCCGCCTGGAAATTCCACCTCAACAAGACCATCGTCACGGTGGTGTCGTCGGTGACGGCGGTCTCTGTTCTCGCCTTCGCTTTCTGCCTGTACCAGTACGTGCACCTGAACGGCCGCATGGGAGAGCTGAAGCAGCTCCGCCAGCAGGTAACGGACCGGCACTTCTTGGCCGCCAAGGTGAGCCAACTCGAAGGCGATCTGGCGCGACTGCGCGACCTGGATCGGAACCTGCGCGTGCTGGCCGGTCTCGACGCTAAAGACGACCAGGGAACCAGGCTGGGCCAGGGCGGATCCGACATATCCAGCCAAGCCGCGCTCCGGGAGGCCATGCACAAGGGCACCGGCCACCTGGCGGACTGGGTGGGGCAGGATCTGGAGGCCCTGGGGAACGAGATCCTCTCGCGCGAGAAGAGCTTCGGCGAGCTGAAGGATCTCCTCGAGAGGCAGCGCTCGGTGCGGGCCTCGACGCCGAGCATCTGGCCGGTCCGGGGGCTGATGACGTCCGGATACGGCTACCGGGCGTCGCCCTTCACGGGGCAGCGGGAGATGCACGAAGGGCTGGACATCGCCGCCCCCTTCGGCACCCCCATCATGGCCACGGCCGATGGGGTCGTGTCGTTCGTCGGCCCCCTGGGCAACTTCGGCAACGTGGTCTTTATCAACCACGGGCATGGGTTGGCGACACTTTACGCCCATACGAGCACCATCAGGGTGGAGGAAGGTCAACCGGTGAAGCGAGGCCAAACCATTGCCTGCATCGGGACCTCGGGCCGGGCGACCGGGCCGCACGTCCTTTATGAGGTCCAGGTCAACGGCGCCCCAGTGAATCCCCTCAAATACATTCTTGATCCAACAGAAGGGAAGTTTGCCAACCAGGGTGAGGCCGGCGGGCAGTCGTAGGCGTTCGGTTCCAGTTCAGCGTCCCCGAGCCACTCCGGACCTCCGGGATCGAGTCGCTGATGGACCGCTTCACCCAGTCCCAGGCAGACGGCGAGGTGCAGGGGGAAGTTCGTCCCCCAGCCCCAGGCGCGCCAGGAACTCATCGCCGCCGCGGCCGCAGGCAACCCGCCGGGCTGCTGCCAGATGGGGGACAAGTGGCTGAAGATCATCTTCGTGCTGTGGAAGCGGCACGTCCCGTACCGCGAGGAGACCCATCTGGCAACGATGGCGCGCCAGCAATTGCGGCCGGCAGCATGATGGTCAAAGACCCTTGACCGTCGCTATAGGAAGTCTCATGGAAGCAATGCCGCTCTCTAAGGAGCCGGGAATCTCCCTTAGAAAAGACGGCCCTGCACCAGTTCGCTCTCTGCTCGCTCCAGCAGAGCGAGTGGGCGCGAGCGTACTACGACCGCTATCGGCAGCGGGGCCATGGGCACCATGCGGCGCTGCGCGCGCTCGCGGCCAAGTGGCTGAAGATCATCTTCGTCCTGTGGAGCCGGCATGTCCCGTACCGGGAGGAGACCCATCTGGCCACCATGGCCCGCCAGCACCTACGGCAGGTGGCGTGAGTGCGAAAGGCCCTTGACACTCGCCATAGGAAGTCTCGACCCTCCCAGGACTATCGTGGGCGATGTTCCTGTCCCCACAGGAGCTAGAGGGAGGTGACACGGGGCGGGCCTGGACAGACGCCACCGTTCAGTGAGGCTCCGCTGGACGCCTATGCTGCGTCGACCCCGGAGGGCTGCACGCGGGCGCGGGCGAACGCCCACGATGGGTGATGATGCTTTCTCTGACCCTCAGGCTTTCTCCGCCGAGGTTTTTCGGCCTTGCTCCGCGAGGAGCCTTTGCAGGTCCGCAAGCGACTTGGCTTGCGAGGAGCCTTCAATGGCCTTCTCGGCAATCTCCTGGACTTTTTGGTAGGCGGCATCGAGCTGCTTGGCAAGCCTCGCGTTCTGGTCGCTCAGGTCTTTGTTCATCTTCTCCAGCGCTTCGTTGCGCGCCGTCGCGACGTTGCGTTCGCCTTCGAATTCCTTGCGCAGGAGTTCCTCGCGGTTCTTCGCTTCCAGCTTCACCCGGTCGGTCACGTCCTTGGCCGCCTTGTCGACGGCCGATTCCAACTCCTTCGGGAAGGCCGCTGCCTTCTGCCGGAGCTCGGTCAGTTCCTTCTCGTGTGCGGCCACGGCTTTCTCCCGCTCCGCCAGCTCCTTCGCCAGGGTCTCTCGCTTGGCGAGGATCTCCTTCTCGGCTGCCGCTTTTTCGTCACTGAGCTTGTCGCGCGCACTCTGCTGCTCGCGCTTGAAGAGGTACCCGAATTCTTCCTTCTCGCGTTCGCGGCCCTTCTTCTCGAGGGCGTCGCGCTCGCGGAGCTCAGCCTCGTGGCTTTTCTTCTCCTTCTCCCACTCGGCGCGGGTCGACTCGACCTCCCGGGTCAACTCTTCTTTCTGTTGGCCCAGCTCGATCTCAAATTCCCGGCGCTTCTGGTTCTGGGCCTCGATCAGCGCCGCGAGACTCGTCGCCGCTTTTTCAATCCCGTAGAGCTCCTGCAGCTCCCGCTCCTTGCTCTCGACCGCCTTTTGAATGGCACTGAACTTCGTGACCTCGGCCGCCATCCGCTCCGCGATCTCGGCAAGGCTTCTCCCGATGTCGGCCTTCAGATTGCCGAGGGCCCGCTCCACACCGTCCGGGGCCAGGCCGGCCGCCACCGCCACGGCCTCTTCGGCCTGTTTCGCCTGCAACCGCTTCTCCGGATGCAGCTCGGCGGCGCGCTTTTCCTCCAGTTGCCGAACCACGGCCCGGTAAGCGTCCAGCATTTCCTGTTTGGTGCTCTTCTCCGAAAGCTTCTTGGGCGGGACGGGCTTCTCTTCCATAGTCGCATTGCCCCTCTCGATCCTGGATCGAGTATTGGAGGAGGTGCCTCGCAGAGCGGTTCCGGACCCGAAGACTTCCTCAAAAGTAGCTGGAGCATGCCGCAGGGCGAGCCGCGGTGTCAAGCCAAAACCGATCGTCCGATCGTCCGGATTGCGTTAGCTTTCGCTTTTCCAAGATCGCCTCGGCCAGCTCCTGCACCCGCGCCTCTCGCCCAGCCGGTTTCCTCGCCTGCCTCCGCCGGCTCTTGGCCGCCCGGCAGCGGTCCGAGCAGGCGGAAGTCTGCCGCCCCGGGAGCCTCCGCCCACCGAGGGGGCCGGGACGGCGATTCGCCTTTCCCGGAGCGATCGCCCCTGGGGGGCGATCTGGGGAGGCGGCGCGCGCGATCGATCCGGGGAAGTCTACCACAGACGCGCGACGCGCCGCACGGTCGGATTTGTCTCGGGGATCAGGCATCGACCCCATATGGGCTCCAGCTTATCGGAATTGGGCTAGCCACCAACGGCGTTTCTGGGATGCCCTTCCGGAACAGCTCATACGCAAGAATCCCTCCTTGGGATTGTTTGCTGCAGGGGGTTCACGTCAGCCATCCCCTCCCGGGGGGATGATCTGACAGCTTGCCTGGTGAAGAACCCGTTTCGCAGGTGCCCCTCGGGGCCGTTGGAGGTCCCGCAGAACGTGCGAGAGGGGCTCAGGACCCAGGAACGGTACGGATTGGGTATAAGCGGGTGCTGGAAGGAGTTCAATTCGTCATCGGGGAGGCTTTCAGCGTATGGGCACCCGAGATGCCCGTCTGCACGGAAGATTATATCGAGTTGTGCAGACTGTCTGCACTAAATCGGCCTATTAAGTTATATATCATCCTGACACTCCTATTTCCATGGTGTTACCTGTCTGCCGACATCCTGAGGAACCGATGGCTCCGAAACGCCAGCCCGGTTGCTCCAGAAGATGAACCCCTCCACTCCCGTTGGCGTGGGCACCCAGGGCGGTCCATCGCGCAAGGCCCCACGGACTATATTGACTTCGCACAAAGGGCGTGTTACGCAATAGACCTAGCAGGGCATCCAGGCAGGTGCCAGTGCGTCGGCACGTCGGCCGTAAGGCAGCGTGGGGTGTCTGCCCCGGAAAGGAGAGCGTATGGCGGAACAACCTCAAGGCTGTGCCCGTGTGACCGGAACCGTCGCCGGCCAGGAGGCTGGTGACGCCCATCCCGCTGAAACCCGCAGCCAGAAGAAGGAGGTGGCCGTGACCGCGCGCGTGGGTCAGAGGGCGCCGGATTTCACCGCCCCGGCGTACTACCGAGGCGGCTTCACGACTGTCAAGCTCTCCGACTACCTGGGGAAGTGGGTTCTGCTCTGCTTCTACCCGGGTGATTTCACCTTTGTCTGAGCGACGGAGGTGTCGGCGGTCGCCGACAAGTACGCCGAGCTGCAGAAACTGGGCGTGGAGGTGATCTCCGTCAGCGTGGACAGCCACTTCGTCCACAAGATGTGGAACGATCACGAGCTGGTGAAAATGGTGGAGGGCGGCACTCCCTTCCACATGGGCTCGGATCAGGCCGGCAACGTGGGGCGGGCGTACGGGGTATATGACGAAGCCCAGGGTATCGAGCTCAGGGGCCGATTCATCATTGATCCGGATGGCGTGATCCAGGCGATGGAGGTCTTGACGCCGCCCGTGGGACGGAAGTTCGCCGAGACGGTTCGGCAGATCCGGGCCTACCAGCACGTGCGGGCGTCGGGCGGCAAGGAGGCCACCCCGGCCGGCTGGACGCCTGGCCAGCCGACCTTGACGCCGGGGCCGGATCTGGTCGGCAACGTATGGAAGGTGTGGAAGCCAGCCATGGAGCAGTAGCCCACGTTCCCGCACGTGTGGCTGACCCATTTTCAGACCATCAGCCCAGAGCAGGGGATCTCCGTGATGCGGGGACGAGGAGCGAGGGGTGTGGGAACCGAACGGAGCCATGCGCATCGCTGTAGCCAGCGGCAAGGGCGGGACGGGCAAGACCATCGTGGCGACCAACTTGGCCGTCACCGCCGCTGAGTGCGGGCAGGAGGTGACGTGTCTCGATTGCGATAAGGAGGGATGTTGTATGAGCTGGTTGCGCAAGCAGGAGTGGCCCTGGTGGCAGACCGGGCTGCTGAGGGAGCGGACGTGACGACCCGTGCTTGGCGGCGGTCTCGATCGACCAGGACGCAACCGGTCTGTCACGTCCATCCGTTTCCGCCATTCTACTACTCCCGTGCCGGGGTTAAGATACAAGACGCCAAGATCATTATCTCCGGAGAGAGTGAAGATCCTGGGACAGACGGCGCAGCGACAATCATCCCCTAGCGCACCCTCTGTTCTGTTGTTCGGCGCCGATGTAAAATCTCTGGCATTTCTTGGCGTCCTTGCCGCACCAACGGCGATGCGGCTGGTACTAGTGTGCTGTAACAGAAATAGCTTGACAATCAGGTGCTGTATGTGTACAAGGGCTCATGTTTACTCCAGCGCGGGCGCTCACGATCGACGAGAATCAGCGGAAGCGACTCCGGTTCCTGGCGAACTCGGGCAAGACACCGCAGAAGGTGGCCCTGCGGGCCCGGATCGTCCTGCTGGCCAGCGAGGGCGTCCCCAACAACGCCATCGCGGCGCGGCTGGGCACCAGTCGCCCGACGGTGCTGCTGTGGCGGAGCCGGTTTCAGGCCCGGGGGGCGCCCGGGCTGCTGAAGGATGCGCCGCGGCCGGGCCGCAAGAAGGCTCTCTCGCCTGCGGTCGTGAAGCGGGTGGTCGAGGCGACCTTGCGCAGTACCCCGCGGGGGGCGACGCACTGGAGCACCCGCACCCTGGCCAAGGCCCAGGGCCTCTCCCACATGACGGTCCAGCGGATCTGGAAGCAGCATGGGCTGCAGCCGCACCGGGTGGAGACTTTCAAGCTCTCCCGCGATCCCCACTTTGTCGAGAAGCTGCGCGACGTGGTGGGGCTGTACCTCGATCCGCCGGACCGGGCCGTGGTCCTGTCGGTGGACGAGAAGAGCCAAATCCAGGCCCTCGACCGGACCCAACCGGGGCTGCCGATGAAGCGGGGCCGCTGCGGCACGATGACCCACGACTACAAGCGCCACGGGACCACCACCCTCTACGCGGCCCTCTGCCTGCTCGATGGCAAGGTCATCGGCCAGTGTCTGCCCCGGCACCGCAGCCAGGAGTTCCTCCGCTTCCTCCGTACCCTCGATCAGCAGACGCCGGCGGCCCTGGACCTGCATCTCATCGTGGACAACTACGGCACCCACAAGAGCCCCCCGGTCCAGCGCTGGCTCCACCGCCACCCGCGCTTCCATCTCCACTTCACGCCCACGGGCAGCTCCTGGCTCAACCTGGTCGAGCGCTGGTTCCGCGAGATCACCCAGAAGCGCATCCGTCGCGGCAGCTTCGCCAGCGTCAAGGAGCTCCTGGCCGCGATCCAGGAGTACCTCGATGAGTACAACCGCGCTCCCAAACGCTTCGTCTGGACCAAGAGCGCTGACATGATCATGGCGAAGGTCGATCGTTGTAAAGCAGCGTTAGTTACACAACACTAGCGGTTCCGTCAGAAGGCCGGTTGTGTCTCAGGTGCGCTGTTCCTTCACGCCCAGCTTGCGCAGAATATCCTCCATGAGGCACCAGCCGGTCAGGGCCGACTGGAAGAGGTTCAATCCTACGAAGGCCGTGAAGAGCAACCAGTACGGGCTGTGCACCTGGCTGAGCAGCAGACTCACCAGGACGAATGTTCCCGCGATCAGCCGAATCCAGCGCTCGAGTGTCATCCCCACCCTCCCGGTCACGCCGCCGCCGGGGGCATGCCGTCCACCCGAACATCGACGGGTACCCCCTGCCGAACGGCCTGCGTGACCACGCAGAAGTCCTCAAAGACCTGCAAGCAACGTTGCGCCTTTGCGGCCGTCTCTTCCGTCCACTTGGGCAGCAGCCGCACCTTCATGCCGCCGATCCGCAGGCGGCCCGCCTCGTTTCGCGTGAACTCGGTCAGGACCTCGGCCTCCAGCCCCTCCACGGGCAGGCGGGCCTTCCCCAGGCAAAACAAGAGACTGGCGGCCAGGCAGTTGCCCACCGCCGTGGCCAAGAGGCGCGAAGGGTTCGGGCCCTTCCCCTCGCCCAGCGGGGGCGACTCGTCCGTGATCAGATCGGGCATCCCCTCGTGGTCGAAGCGAACCCGAAACCGGTATCCCGCCTCCTGGGCCATCGTCGTGCGGCTGGTCTTGTCGATGGGCTGGCTCATCGTTTCTCCTGCGTCCGTGACGGGTCATCCTCTGTGCTCGACGAGCACGACTGGACGCCTCACGTCGGCACCCCGGCCTTCCGCAGAATGATCTGGAGCACGACCCAGATCCCCAGGACGGCGACAACCGTCCACACTTCTCCGCCCCAGTTCATGGTGCCTCCTCGGTTTGTCTCGACGGTGTTCGATTCCATTTGGGTCGCTTCCGTTCGCTCAGGTAGGTGTCCCTTCACCTCTCTCGCGCCTCTCTGCCATGTAGTATAGCACGGGGACCGCCATCCGGCTCAAGAAGGTCGAGGCCACTTCCCCCGCCATCAGGGAGATGGCCAGGCCCTGGAAAATGGGGTCGAAGAGGATGACGAAGGCGCCGACCACGACCGCCGCCGCCGTCAGGAGCATGGGCCGGAACCGGACGGCCCCTGCGTCCACGACCGCTTCCGCCAGCGGCATCCCCTGGGCTACGCGCAGCTCGATGAAGTCCACCAGGATGATCGAGTTCCGGACGATGATGCCGGCCCCCGCGATGAAACCGATCATGGAGGTCGCCGTGAAGAATGCGCCCATCAAGCCGTGGGCCGGCAGGATCCCCACGAGGGTGAGGGGGATCGGCGCCATGATCGCGAGGGGCGTCTTGAAGCTCCGGAACCATCCCACCACCAGCACGTAGATCAGGATCAGAACCGCGGCAAAGGCCAGGCCGAGGTCCCGGAACACCTCGATGGTGATGTGCCATTCGCCGTCCCACTTCATGGCCAGCTTGTCCGAGAGGAATGGCAGCCGGTAAGAGTAGGGTACGATCGAGTAACCCTCGGGCAATTTCAGCCCGGCAATCTGCGCATCCAGGTTCAGGATGGCGTAGACCGGGCTCTCCTCGGCGCCGGCCACGTCCGCCGTGACGTACACCACCCGCCGCATGTTCTTGCGGTAGATGTCATATCCCTGGAGACCCGCCTCGGGCCGGACGACCTCGCTCAGAGGTACCAGGCGACCATTGCTTCCCATGACCTGCAAGTCGGTGAGACGCGTCACGCCCGAGCGCTCTGCTTCCGGGAGCCGGACCAGGAGGACTGCGTCCTCTTTTTCCCTGGGCATGTGGGCGAGGCCGATATCCACCCCCCCCACGGCCAGCCGGAGGGTCTGGGCCACGTCGTCCGCAGCGACGCCGTTCAGGGCGGCCTTCTGCTTGTCCACCACGAAGCGGATGCGGGGTTGCGGGTCTTGCATGTACCAGTCCACATCCACCACGCCGGGGGTCTTAGCGAAGAGTGCCTTGATCTCGCGAGCCAGCACGATCTGCCGACCGTAATCCGGCCCGTACACCTCGGCCACCAGGGTCTGGAGAACTGGGGGCCCGGGCGGCACCTCCGCTACCTGGATGCGGGCGCCGTATCCTGCGGCGATGGCCTGGATGGCGGGACGGACCCGCTTGGCGATGTCGTGGCTCTGGGCGGTGCGCTCGCCCTTGGAGAGCAGGTTCACCTGGAGGTCAGCCTGGTAAGGCGCGCGCCGCAGGAAGTAATGGCGCACCAGCCCGTTGAAGTTGTACGGCGCCGAGGTCCCCACATACATCTCGTAGTCCGTCACCTCGGGCACCGTCGCCAGGTACTCCCCGATCTCTCGCGTGACGCGCGCCGTTTGCTCCAGGGTCGTCCCCTCCGCCATATTCACGATAACCTGGAACTCGCTCTTGTTATCGAAGGGGAGCATCTTTACGTGGACGACCTTGAAGTACACCAGCGACATTGACGCCAAGAGCAGAATCACCACCCCGGCCAGGAAGCCCCAGCGCTTCCAGGCCGAGAGGATCAGGGGGGTCATGATCCGGCGGTACAGCCGCGTCGTCCAGTCGTCATGGCCCTCATCATGCGCCGCGGTCCGCTGTCCTTTCAGCATCCGGTAAGCCGCCCAGGGCGAGACGAGAAAGGCGATGAAGAGTGAGAAGAGCATGGCCACGGAGGCGCCCACGGGGATGGGCCGCATGTACGGCCCCATCAGCCCCCCCACGAACGCCATGGGCAGGATGGCGGCGATGACCGCCCACGTCGCCAGGATCGTGGGATTCCCCACCTCGGCGACCGCCTCGACCGCCACGGCCATGAGCGGGCGACCGCGATTCTCCGGCAGATGGAAGTGGCGGGTGATGTTCTCCACCACCACGATGGCGTCGTCCACCAGGATGCCGATGGAGAAGATCAGGGCGAAGAGGGTCACCCGGTTCAGCGTGTAGCCATAGATGTAGTAGAGGAACAGGGTGAGGGCCAGGGTCATCGGCACGGCGATCAGGACCACGACCGCGGACCGCCACCCCAGGAACACGGCGATGAGGAGGGTGACCGACACGGTGGCCAGGATCAGATGCTGCAACAGCTCATTGGATTTTTCCTGGGCCGTCTCCCCGTAGTTTCGCGTGACGGTGACCTGCACGTCGCTCGGAATCAGGACGCCCCTGAGCGATGCCACCTTCTCCAGGACCCGGTCGGCGATGACGACGGCGTTCGTTCCCTTCCGCTTGGCCACAGAGATGGTGACGGCCGGGTAGTCCTGCCCCGCCGGCTTGTCGCTCGGGATGCCCTTGGCAAAAGCGGCCTTGCCCACCCCCAACATGACGTAAGAGCGAGGTTCCTCCGGCCCGTCCGTGATGCGAGCCACATCCTGCAGGTACACCGGGCGCTCGCCAGCGGTGCCGACGACCACCCGCCCCACCTCCTCGGGCCGATCGAGCCAGTCGGCCGTATCCACCAGGATCTCCCGGTTGTCGCTGGAGAAGCTCCCGGCTCGCAGTTCACGGTTGGCTCCCGCCAGCCCGCGGACCACTGAGGAGGATGCCAGTTGCCTGGCGGCCAGGGCCGCCGGGTTGAGCAGGACCTGGACCTGCCGCCGCTCCCCGCCGATGAGGTGGGTCTCCGAGACGTCCGAGATGTCCTTGATCTGGTCGTCAAGCTGGGCGGCGATCCGGCGGAGAGTGTACCCGTCCACCCGATCGCTCCACAGGGTAAGGCTCAGGATCGGGACGTCGTCAATGGAGCGCGGCTTGATGAGCGGGGTGGAGGCGCCGGGCGGGATGAGGTCGAAGTTGGCGTACATCTTATTGTAGAGCTTGACGATGCTCTTCTCTTCGTCCTCGCCCACCTTGAACCGCACGATCGCGAAGCTTTGCCCCGGGCTGCTGGTGGAGTAGACGTACTCCACGCCCGGGATCTCCATGAGCTTCTTCTCCATGGGGATGGTCACGCGCTCTTCGACCTCTTTGGCGCTGGTCCCGGGCATCTGGACGAAGACATCCATCATGGGGACGATGATCTGGGGCTCTTCCTCGCGCGGCGTAGCGATGATGGCGAAGAGGCCGAGGAGGATGGACGCCGCCACGACCAGTGGTGTGAGCCGCGAGTCGATGAACATGCGGGCCAGGCGGCCGGCCAGGCCCAGCGGCCCCGTATAGGGCTCTGGCTCAAGCGATGTGGTCGGGGACTGCGTCATGGTGTTGGATCACCTTCCGTGAAGCGTGAAACGGGGGGTGTGAGGCGACGTGAACAGATCGCTCAGCGCTTCACCCTCTCGATGCGCACGCCGTCGGTCACCCGCTCGGTGCCCGCCAGGACCACTGGCTCTCCCTCACTGAGCCCGGACAGGATCTCGGTCACGTCCTGGCGTGTCTGCCCCGTCCGGACCAAGCGGAAGCGGGCGATGTCGTCCGGGCCGATCACATAAACCCCCTGAAGCTGGCCGCGCTCCACGATGGCCCCCCGGGCGACCTGGATGGCCCGGCGTCGACCAACCGGCACCCAGGCCCGGCCGAACAGGCCGGATCGCAGGCGTGGAGAGGCCGGGAGGTCCAGCCGGACCTGCGTCGTCCGGGTGGCGGGGTCGGCGGAGGGGACGATTTCGCTCACGACGGCCGTGGTAGCCAGGCTCGAAGCCTCGATGGCCACCCGCAGGGCTTGTCCCAGGCGGATGCCGGCGGCGTGGGAATCGGGAACGGCCACCTCCAGCCAGTACCGCCGGGAATCCTCCAGGGTGAGGAGGGGAGTGCCCGGGGCTGCCAGCGACCCCACGTCCGCGTGCTTGACCGTCACCACGCCGCTGATGGGCGCAGCAATTTTGGCGTAGCTCTGCATCACCTGAACGCTCGCCAGTTCGGCGCGCGCCGACTCGATGCGGGCCTGGACCTGTTGCCGTTTGGCCTGCAGGGCCTGGCGCTCCGCCACCGCGCGCTCCACGTCGGCCGCGGCGGCCTTGTGCCGGGCCACGACCTGGTCGTACTCCTGGGGCGCCACCGACTTTCGCTCGAGCAATCGCTGGTAGCGGGTGAGCGTGGAGGCGGCCAGGTCGCGCTGCGCCTCGGCGGCGGCCTGACCCGCATTCGCAGCGGCGATGGCCCGGTCCACCTCGGGAATGGCGCTCTCGGCCTCTCGCACCCCCGCCTCCGCCCGTCGCACCTGGGCCGCGATATCGCTGTCGTCCAGTTCCACCAGGATTTGCCCGGCCTGGACTTCGCTTCCCTCGCGGGCGTGCACGGCCAGGATCGTTCCCACGATCTTGCTGGATATGGTCGTCGAGGTGCGCGATTTCACCGTGCCCATCACCTCGGCGGCCTCGTCCACCTCGCCCGCAGTCACGACGCCGACCGTGACGTTCCGGACGGTCTTCGGCTCCGGCGCCTTCACCGGCTGGGCGGGTTCTTTCCCGCAGGCGGCCAACGCAAGGAATGCAAGGATCAGGAGGGCGGGGTTACGCGACGTCTGCATGGCTTAGAACCTCGCGCGGTCCAATGTCCCGAGGCTGAGATCCAGTCTGGTCTGGCCCACCGTCGCCTCGTAGAGGCTCCGGGTCAGGTTCGTGCGGGTGGCAGTGAGGGTGGTCTCGCTGTCCAGGAGTTCCACGATGGTGGTGAGGCCCGCGTCGTAGCGGTCCTGGACGATCCGCAGGCTTTCCTCCGCCTGGGTCACGGCGTCCTTGGCCACGGTCACCCGCGCGCGGGCCGTCTGGAGGGCGAGGAAGGCGTCGTGGACTTCGAGCGCGATGGCGCTGGCCAGCCGCTCCCGCAGAGCCATGGCCCGCTCGTGGTTCGCCTGGGCCTCGACGATACGCGCGTGGTCGGTGCCGCCGTTGAACAGGTTCACGGTCAAGACCACCCCGACTGCCCAGCTATCCTGTCCCTCCGAACTGAAGCGATTGTTGTTGATCTCGTAGTTGCCCGTGAGATGCATGGTGGGGAGAAGGGCGCCCTTGGCCCGCAGGACCTCTTTCTCCAGCCGTTGTTCCTCCAGCGCCGCCTGCCGGTAATCCGGCCGCCGTTCCCGGGCCAGCTCCTCCAGGCCTTCCAGCCGGTCGTACCGCAGCGGGACGAGATCCAGATGGCCGGTGATCTTGTACGACTGATCCAGGGCCACCCCCATAGCGTCGTTGAGGGTGGCGTGTGCCAGCGTGACCTGGTTCGCGGCCGCAATGGCCTCTTCCTTCAACCGGGCCAGCCGGACGCGGGCAGCCAGGACATCCGAGGCCACGGCCACGCCGGCGTCGTGCCGGGCCTCGGCCGCCGACAGATTCGCCTCGGCCGTCCGGACGGCCGCGTCCACCGTCGCCTGGGCTTCCTGGGCCAGGAGAATACCATAATACGCGCGGACGACGCCGAACATGACCTCGTGCTCGGCCCGGGCGCGCCCGCGCTCCGCGGCTTCGCGACCCAGCTCTGCCTGCTGGTAGCCGAGAACGGTCCGGCCGCCCATGAAGAGGGGCACGCTGCCCCCGATATTCGTCCGCCAGTTACTGATCGGGTCGGGATGGTTCAACCGGTCCACGGCAAAGTCGGCGGCCGTGAAGCGTCCCTGGTTAAGAAGTTGGCCGAAGGCGTAGACCGGGTTGTCGCTCCGGCTGAGGCCCTCGGAAAAATCGGCGCGAGGCAGGAAGCCGGCGCGCGCCTGCTCGACCCCGGCGGCGGCAGCGGCAACCTGGTGGGTGGCCGCGCGCAGGGCGGGGTGCTTTTCCAGCGCCTGCTTCACCGCGTCGGCGAGGCTGAGGTCCGTGGCCGTCTGGGCTTGAGCGAGTGCCGGAGCGAGGACCGGCATCAGCAGTGCGAGAAGGATCAACTGGCCGGGTCGCGCGAATCGCCGCCTCATGATCAGGTCCTCCATGGGCAAAATTCAACTGCCCTCGAATGCTTTGATCCAGTCGCAGCCGAAAAGATTCACGGGATCCGATGAGCGCGGCGCTCGGATGCAGCGCTCGCGCGATGGATGCACGAGGATCATCGAGGGCGTAGGGCGGGGCCTCAAGGATTGTGCGCGAAATGCGGATGGAAACAGGAGTGATGCAGAGCGGTAGCATGTCCTACTTTGTCTCGGGCAGATACGTGCGAAGGAAGGCGCGCAGGTCTGCCGCCACGTCGGGCGGGATCGGCTTGGACGGCAGGCGATGGCAGAGCTCCGCCGTCTTCTTCAGAGTCTTGGCGAAGGCCCCGCAGGGCTCGCAGCCCTCGATGTGGTGTCGGATCTCCTCGCAGATCTCCTGCGGGAGCTCCCCGTCCACATACTCCGAGAGGCGTGCGAACAGTTCGCGACAGGTCATGGACACCTCGTCGTGCCGGTGAGTGCGTTTCGACCTTCTCTGACGCTTCATGCTTTTTGATCCAGGAAATCGGGGTTGGATTCAAAACGCGTAACGGGTATCGCTTCAGGGCTTTGCCCTGTCCTGAAAGTACCCTGCCAGCTCCCGCCGGACGAAGACCCGGGCGCGGTGGAGGCGGGACTTCGCCGCGGGAACCGAGATCTTGAGCATCTCGGCCGTCTCCTCGGCGGAGAAGCCCTCCACATCCCGGAGCACCAGGACGATCTTGTACTCGCGCGGCAGGCGGTCGATGGCCGCCTCCATCTGCTGGCTGAGCTCCCCCCGGAGGAGCGCCTGTTCGGCATCCTCGGACCAGTCGGCGATCTCGGGCCTCCGACCCTCGGCGTCGGGGCGCGGCATCAGCTCGTCCAGCGACAATTCCTGCTCCGGCGTGGGGTCGTGGACGCCGCGCCGGCGCTTCTTCAGGCAGGCGTTGGAAGCGATGCGGTAGAGCCAGGTCGTGAACTTGCTCTCCTCGCGGAACTCGCGGATCGAGCGGACCATCCCCAGGAAGGTCTCCTGGAGGATGTCCTTGGCGTCCTCGACGTTGCGGCACATCCGCATGGCGAAGTTGTACACCCGCGTCTGGTTCGAGCGGACCAGCTCCTCCATGGCAGAGGCATCCCCCCTCCGCGACGCGGCAATCAACGCCTGCTCGTCCTTAGTCTCCGGCTGCTGTGTCACCGGGACGTTGTCTCCGGTTCGGCCGACGACGTGCCTTAGATTGTCTGGGATACCTCTCCGATCGGCGCCACGCTGGCACCGGTGGCCCGCCGGAGATCCTCCGGCGTGAGGAATAGCTGCATTCCCCGCATCCCGGTACTGACGCTGATCAGGGGCTGGGCCAGGGCTTCAACCTCTGTGGTCTCCCTCGCGTCGGCGCACGCTCGGCGCTGCTCCGTGATCTTGAAGTCGGGCGGTAGCGGGTGGGTGGCATAGAACTTGACCAGTCTTCGGGCGACTCGATAGCGTTCGATGCGCGTAAAGGCGGCCAGACGATCGACCGACTCGTTTGTCGTGTCCGCCCCGAGGAGCGCCAGGTCGAGCGAGAGCTCAAAGACCGAGCGCGCAGTGGCGGCAATCGACTGGAAGTGAATTGTTCCGTCGGGCCTGCGGAGGCTGGCCAGGTATGCCGTCAAGCGATAGTACAGACCCAACACGGCGCGTTCTCGCGCCGTCATGATGAGAAGTCCCTGAAGGAGCGGCTTGAGGTGGACCTCGGAAAAGACGCGCAGCGCCCTGACACCCCCGAATGTTGCGTTCGCGTAAATGCGGGGCGTCACCTGGACCTGATCGGCCCGTTCGACGTTACCTGCCGTAAATGGACACTCCATTCGCACTCTGAGCTACCGTCCTGTGTCGTCTAACGCTGAAGTTCAGCAGAGCAGACCGCCGCCTTCGGCGGGTCCGCTGCAACGCCAGGTTGGGTGGCTCAAGCGATCAGGCGTATGTCTTGACTGCCTTCTCGATCGCCCTACCAGCTTTGGCTAAATCGTCCGGTACCATGACCGGGTGAATCTCAATGCCTGCATTGAACGCGAGGAACCAGGGTTCAGCGATCGCTGCGATTTGCGAAGCGTCCTGCATCTCGAGGACAATGAACCCGGCGCGCTGCCCGTTGTTGTCCGTAAAATAGGCGGCCTCCGGCTTCAACCCTGCCAGGATGGATTGAATCGTGGTGCCGAGCTTTCCGGCCTTCGCGGCCACGTTCCCGGACTCAACGGGGATGTTGACTTTCAGTAAGAACCGCAGAGCTGACCTCCTGATGGTCTTGGTTCTGGGTTCACCTCGCGCCATCTAACAATCCGGATCAGCGACCCCGCGCCCCTGACTTCCGCGATGGAACAGAGACGCAAGCGCGGGGTTCGCTGCATCCGGTGTCGGCCCTGATCACGCGTCAGCTGCTCCCCCCAGAACGGGTTTGAGGTCAAGGATCGGAGTCATGTGCAACGCCTCGAGATCCTGCACCTGAATTCGAACAACGCCCACAATCGAAACGATCTTGACCCGATGCAACCCGATCGGATTCGGACGGTCTGGAGAACGCGTGCTAAACACTCCTCGCTCCGGTTTCGCCAGGTCTCCACGCGGATGCACACTCAGAATGTCTCTCCGAGCTCGATCTAGCCAGGTGAGGACAATCACTTCTTCTCCTATCTTCAAATCGCGCAGTCCCTCACGCACCGACTGCTCAAATACAAGCCACGCGACGGGAGAGCCCTCCGTGCCCTGCATGGGCGCCGCGGCACGGTCCACCAGTGGCGACTCGACGTGACCGATTGCCTTAATCGTGTAGCTTTCGCTCATGGCGCTCCTCGGCCTAACAATGAGTAGACTGTTTCAGCCTCGCGCCCCTGGACTCCCTGGGACCGAAGCCGAACCTTGTGGTGGCAAATTTCGACCAGCTGTCAGCGGCCTTGGAATGACGACAGCCTGCCTGGTGGTGCACCACCGCCGGATCTTCGGACCCTGGTCGCTGAGGGTCACTCCGCCTTTTGCCCGCCTCGATGCTCGGTGGCGCGGTGGCCCGTGCCTCACCGGGGGATTGGGGCATCCGAGTTGGCACTCTTTGTCGGCGCGTGGTGCTATGATTCGCGCGAACCGGAACAGGGAGCATAGCCTCTGCCGCACAGGCTACGTGTTCAATTGTCCAAACCGAGCGGGCCTCACGCTCCGGGCGACCAAACAGGACGGGACTTGGTGAGCTGCGGCGCAGTCGAGGGGGTTCAGGACGGCCACTCGGGGTGTTCACGATGGTGCGGTACCCCGCACCCTGCGCTATTTTGACGCCTTTGGTCGCCCAGCGGCGGCGCTTTTCTGGAGCCGCTTGTACGTCGCGACAAAGTAATGGAGGATCTCCAGACGACGTTCGATGTCCTCGAGCCAACCCTCAAGCTTCTTCCACCCTGCAGGCGTCAGGCGGTACTCCTTCCTGGCGGGACCCCGGTGGGACGTGTCCCACGCCGACGTGACCTCTCCAGCCTGCTCCAAGTGCTGCAGGACGCGGTAGACCGCGCCGGAATCCGCCTTCAGGGCGGGGAGCCTCGCTTTCAGTGCCGACTGGATGCCTCCTCCGTGCGCGGGGGTTTCCGCGAGGAGCAAGAGGATGAAGGCCGGCAGATGGCGCGATTGCTGTCGCATTTTTCTACTTGACATTGCACTGTCTCTTACACTAATATGTGATTCACATGAAGCATACAATGACATGAGGCTACCTCAGTGCGCTGGCCCCTGTCAAGAGGCAGCGTCTGCCGGCCGGGGAATTCGCACAGTCCAGGGGGATGAGGGCAGCGCCCTGGGGAGAAGGAGGACCGCCGATGAAAGAGGACCTGCGAGAGTTCAAACTGATTCAGCCCACGGAAATAGCCTGGGACCCCCACCCGCAGCTGCGCGACGTCCAGGTCGCGTATCTGGTGTCCCATCGCCGGGACCATGTCGGGATTACTTGCGCCTTGGTCCATCTGCCCGTGGGGACCGAGGCCGCGCCACATGTGCACGAGCACTCGGACGACCTCCTCTATGTGGTGCACGGACGGGCGAAGATGGGGATCGAGGGCCGCGGGGACGTGCCGCTCGCACCGGGGACCTTCCTGCGGATCCCGAAGGGGGTGTGGCACCAGCCGCACGACATCGACGAGGACTTTCTCGCGTATGATGTCTGGTATCCATACTTGGTGTAACCGCCGCCCGGGAAGGGGGTGCGGCGGCCGGGATCGCCGGGAAGGCAAGGCTCGGGGGACCCAAGGGGTCGCGCGGACGGTTCGAACGTCTTGCTGACCCCACGGGCCCTGGACGGGGAGTGCGGCAAGGCCCCCCTTGCGGCCCGGCCTCCCCCTCCCGTGAAGCCGATTTCCGAGGGGAGCGGCCCCGTTCGGGGAAGGGGGGAGCGCGGGATGCCCGCCGGACGTGTCCCGCAGGTAGCTCCTCCGAACAACTGGAGGGATTCCATGGCAGAGATCGAGGTGAGGTATTCCGGGGGACGGCGGTGCGAGGCGGTACACGGGCCAAGCGGGACGACGCTCATGACCGATGTGCCAACGGAGCATGGCGGTACGGGCAGCAGCTTCTCGCCCACCGATCTCCTCGCGGCGGCCCTGGGCACCTGCGTCGCCACGACGCTGGGGAACGTGGCGGAGCGGAACCGGATCGACTTAACTGGCACGCGGCTCACGGTCACGAAGGAGATGTCCGCCGGGCCGCCGCGGCGGATTGCGAAGCTTTCCACCCGGATCCTGATCCCCCGCGGGCTCGACGGCACGCAGAGAACAAAGTTGGAGCGGGCCGCGCACAGCTGCCCAGTGCATCAGACCTTGCGCGGGAATGTCGAGATGACGATCGAGTTTGTGGATCCGTGATCTAACGTACGATTCGCAGGCAGCGGGGTGGCCCAGCACGGGGTGACGGCTGCAGCGGCAACGAGCAGCGGTCGCGGGCAGAGCGCCACCCGGGGAGTCGGCTGGCAACGCCGACACCCCCGGCGCGCAATTGCGGGCTCCGGCCCGCTCAACCCTCGCGGGGAGGAGGACCCCGCGTACATCCAGAAGGAGACGAGCGATGATCAAGAAGCACTTCACGGATGTGCCGCAGACGGTAATCGCCAGAGAGGGCTTTCAGGGGATGGCCGCCCGTTTTGCGCTCACGCGGGATGACGGCTGTCCGCACTACGCCATGCGGATCATGGAATTTGAGCCCAGCGGGCATACCGCGCTCCACGCCCATGCGGAGGAACACGAGTTCTTCTTTCTGGACGGCAGCCCCGCCTACGTGGATCGCGAGGGGAAGGAGACCCGCCTTCAGCCGGGGGACATGGTGTACGTCGCGCCGAATGAACCGCACCAGATCAAGAACCTGGGGGGCACCGTGATGCGCATGATCTGCACGATCCCAATCCTCCCGGGGGGCGACGGGAAGAACACGAGGCCGGTCGCTCCAGCCCAGGACGCCGGGGCACGCACGGAGAGGTGATTTGCCGGGGAGCCCCATCGCTGGGGGGCCGTCCGTGCGTGGACCGCGCCCGATGTCCCCGTGGGGGCCGGGCTGGAGTCGCTGGGTCCTGGCCGAAAGTACGGGCTGCTAGGCTCATCGGCCCGAAAGCCCCCTGACGACCGATATGCGCTGGCACGTCGCTGATTCTCCGGAGTGACGGAGGTTGGACCAGCGGCGTTGAAGCCCATGCGCACGTTTAACCCCACATTCTCGATTTGAAGGCTGAACGTGCTGGGCTATGATCGCTCATGGGCCGCACAAAACGCGGCTCTCAGGGGCTCCTCGCTGGCGCGGAGGGTACCACCCAATGGGTGACGCGAGATCTAGCCCGGTTCGCCTCTCGTTCAACCCCCAACTTCGTGTCGAGTTCCGGGGGGCCACGGTGACCTCCGATGCCGGACTGTTGCTGCCGCGCGAGCTGGACGAGCGGCTCGGCCTGGGCGCGCTGATCGAGCGACACCTCACCGATCCCCGTACGGGGCGCAACTTCCAATTCGCGCTGCCCGACCTGGTCCGCCAGTCGATTTACAGCCGCCTCGCGGGCTACGAGGACACCAACGACGCCGAGCGGCTGGCCCAGGACCCCGCTTTTCGGATGCTGGCCTCGCGCGAGCGGAGGGAGACGAGCGTCGCGCTCACCTCGACGCTCCACTGGTTCGAAACGGAGGCTCTCGCTCAACAGCGGAACCATCAGGGGCTCTCGCGCCTCAATACCGACTTGGTGCAGCACGAGGTCACCCGGCCGTCCACCCTCCGCGTGACCCTCGATATCGACAGCTCGGAGAGTCCGGTCCATGGCGCGCAAGAGCAGTCGGCCTACAACGGTCACGTCGAGTCCGTCTGCTATCACCCGCTGTTCGTCTTCAACCACGAGGGCGACTGTCTGGCCGCTAAGCTCCGGCCGGGCAACGTCCACAGCGCGGACGGGTGGGACGAGGTCCTGCGCCCCGTTATTGACCGGTACCAGGCCCGGGGGCAGACCGTCGTCGTCCGCGCCGACGCGGCGTTTGCCCTCCCGGCCCTGTACGAGGCGCTGGAGCGACGGGGCGTGACGTACGCCATCCGGCTCCCGGCCAACCAGGGACTGGAGCAGGCGATCGAGGACCTGTTCACCCGGCCCCGGGGCCGGCCGAGCCACGCCCCGCGGGTTCGCTACCGCAGCTTCCAGTATCAGGCCGCGTCCTGGGACCGGGCTCGGCGGGTGATCGCCAAGGTTGCGCATCACCTGGGGGAGCTCTTTCCTCGGGTGGGCTTCATCGTCACTACCCTGACCGGGACGAACCGGGCCGTCGTCCGCTCCTACAACCAGCGCGGGACGGCGGAGCAGTGGATCCAGGAGGGCAAAGCCGCCACCCACTGGACGCGCCTCTCCTGTCACCGCTTCCGGGCCAATGAGGTGCGGTTGCTCCTGGGCGTCATCGCCTACAATCTCGGCAATCTCCTGCGCCGGCTGGTCCTGCCGCTCGCCATCCAGAGTTGGTCGCTGACGAGCCTCCAGCAGCGATTGTTCAAGACCGGCGGGCGCCTCATCCGGCATGCGCGGTACTTCATCCTCCAGCTGGCCGAAAGCCACTTGACGGGAAGCCTCTTTGGGCAGATCCTCGGGCGCATCGAGCGACTCGCGTGGCACCCGACCTGATCGGGAGTACGGTACGCGGCGGGCGTGAGACGAGAAGCGGGACGATTCCGGCGGTGGTGTCTCTGAGGTCGGTGGTCGGGAGTGGTGAGCCTTGGAGCACGCAGGGTCAGCAGGGCGGGCACCCCGAGGAAGGCCCCCCATCACCTCTTCCGAACGGGCGGAATGGGTGGTTGAAGGGCGTGTGGCTTGCCCAGCAGGATAAGAGGGAGGAGACAATGGGCCATATCGGAAATTCCGACCGAGAGGAAAGGGGGTGTTCTGAATATCTTTGCTAAGAAGATGGAATATCGGACCGAGAACTGTTATTCACGCAGAGACAATCTGCAGGGAGGTGTTTCATGTTTGTCGCTCTGATTTCATTCCCTCCGATCAAATCTGGCAAAGATGAAGAGTTTCGAGATTGGTTTGCCTCGTCAAACCGAGCATTCTCTACCTTTAGAGGTTTCAGAAGCCGAAAACTCTTGAAGCCGTTAGAGGGAGGCAACTACGCGGCGATCGTGGAATTTGAGGATCAGGATACCTTCCAAGCGATGCATAGCAGTGCTATTCATGAGAAAGCCGGCGAACAGGTCAAGCCACTGTTCGAGGGCAAACCCACCCCCAGGTTTTACGAAGTAATCTCGGGATAGGTAGAGCAAGACGGATCAGTGAGTCGAGAAGGACAGGAGCCTAGCTGCCCCTTGCGGTGGCCCGCCGCTAGCCAACCAACGCATCCGTGCCCGCCATCCTCCTGCAACCCGCGGAAGGGATGGTCCCATGTCTCGTGGGGACGAGATCCACATAGCCATCGCCCGCGAGGAGGCGCGGATGGCCGCTCTGCAAGGCGAAGTCGCGCGATCCACTTTCAAACTGATTCAGCCCACGGAAATAGGCTGGGAGCCCCACCCGCAGCTGCCGGACGTCCAGGTCGCGTATCTGGTCTTAATCCCTTATCCGTGCCATGCTCGACCCATGAACAAGAAAGCCCGCATCATTCCCGTCGCTCTCATCCTCGCCGCCCTGGGCGGCGGCGGATGGTGGCATCTCCACCGCCCTTCCACGGACGGGGCCCTGACCGTGTACGGCAACGTCGACCTGCGTCAGGCGTCCGTCCCGTTCAATGGAACCGAGAGGATCGCCGAGGTCCTGATCGAAGAAGGGGACATCGTCCGCAAAGGACAGCTGCTGGCCCGTATGGATATGAGCCGGCTCCAGCCGCAGTTGGAGCAGACCGTGGCGGCGGTTGAGGCCCAGAAAGCTGCGGTGGAACGTCTGCATAACGGCAGCAGGCCGGAAGAGATAGCCCAGGCGCGGGCGAATCTGGCATCCGCCAAGGCAGACGCCGAAAACGCCAACGCCCAGTATCTGAGGCGGAAGGCCCTGATCTCGATCTCCGCCGTGAGCCAGCAGGACGTCGACGTGGCGAAGGCAACGGCCGATGTCGCTTTGGCAAAGGTGGCGGTGGAGCAGAACGCTCTCAATCTGGCGGTTATCGTCTCACGGGTGGACGGGTCGGCCATTCGGCGGCGACCGTCTCGGGGGAATCCAGTTATGGCCATCATCCAAGTGGAATTGGTCGATAAATCCTGTCGCGTCAGTGATGTCGATGAGCGAACCCCATACGGCGTTTGCTTCGTTGTCGGCAGGATTACTCCCTTTCAAGCACGGTCAACGATATGACCGGGACCGATGTCGGATCATCCCGCCGCGATGATGCGGTCGGGGTCGAGCAAGACGACGGGCTGGCTTATGGCCGGCGTTCACCGACGTTCGTGTCATCACCTTACGGCATGGCAGGTTTTGCCATCCTCGTTCTGCTCGGGGGCTGCGAGGTCGGGCCGGATTTTGTTCCCCCCGTATCGCCAAGCATCACGACCTACACTTCGCAAGAAGTTACGCCGACATTGGCCCCGAGCGGCGGCGAGCCCTCTCAGCGTCTTGTGAGCGGGCGGGAGATCCCGGCGGCATGGTGGCAGATGTTTCATTCGTCAGCGTTGGATAGCGTGGTACGCCAAGCAATTGAGGGCAGCCCCTCTATCGAAGCGGCCAGAGGCACCTTGGCGCAGGCGCGCCAAACCGTGCTTCAAACCCGCGGCACCTATTACCCGCAAGTCGATGCGGGCGCATCGGTCGAACGCCAACAGGGACCGGCCTCTTCCTTGGTTCAGACCAAGCCTGGCCAGGGCCTGCCGGTATTCAATCTCTATTCATTGGGGCCGGTTGCGAGCTTCTCGCCCGATGTCTTCGGCCTGACCGCGCGACGTGTGGAACAGCAAACGGCGCTGGCGGACGTTCAGGGCTATCAGCTTACCGCAGCGCAACTCGTCATCACCGGCAATGTGGTGGCCCAGGCTTTGACCATCGCCTCGGCACGCCGGCAGATCGACGCGATTAAGGGAATTGTGGCCGACGATGAGAGAAATCTTGCTTTGGTGCGAGACAGAGCCGCGGCCGGACGGGGCGCTCGCATCGACGTTCTGACCGCTGAAACCCAACTCGCCAATGACCGCGCGCAAATTCCGCCGCTCGGCCAGCAATTGGCGATTGCCGAGGATGCGCTGGCCGTGCTGGTCGGCAAGCCCCCATCCGAGTGGACGCCGCCCGCCTTCGATCTCGCCGATTTCACCTTGCCGGCCGAGTTGCCGGTGAGCCTGCCTTCGGCCTTGGTGCGGCAGCGGCCCGATATCCTTGCGGCGGAAGCGCAGCTTCATGCCAGTAGCGCCGCTATCGGGGTCGCCACCGCGCAGATGTATCCGGACATTTCCTTGTCCGGCTCTTTTGAAACGGCGGCGCTGTCCGCGACATCGCTGTTCGACCGCTCAAGCGTGGTGTGGACGCTGGCCGCCGGTCTGACGGCGCCGATCTTCCACGGCGGCGCGTTGGAAGCGCAGAAACAGGGCGCGATCGAAGGATTCAACACCTCGCTGGCGACTTGGAGGCAGACGGTGCTCCAAGCATTCGGCCAAGTTGCCGACATTCTGCGCGCGCTTGGTCACGATGCGGATTTTGTTGAGGCGGAGCGTCGCGCGTTCGAGTCCGCCAATGAAGCGCGGGATCTCCAGCGGCTCAGTTACGAGGCGGGAAAGACCGATGTGCTGCGGTTGCTTGATGCCGAGCGCAGCGCCCAGCAGGCGCAACTCGGCTATGCCCGCGCCCAGGCTCAACGCTATCTGGACAGCGCCCAGTTGGTGGTCGCCATGGGCGGCGGGTGGTGGCAGGGGGCCATTGTTCCGGCCGCAACACCTTCAGTGGAGGCCCACCCGTGACCCATTCCATTGTTTTGCGCCCCGGGAGCCGACGCGCTTTGTTGGGCGTCTTTATCGCGGCCATCCTCGCGGCAGGCTATCTGGTGTGGTCGCAGATGCTCGGCCCGGTAAGCGTTCTTGTCGTCACCAGCGAAGCCAACGTGCCCGAACAGGTCTTCGGGCTTGGCACGGTCGGGGCGCGGGTCCAGTCCAACTTGGGGTTCAAGCTGCCGGGCGTGCTGGTGGAACTGATGGCCGATCAGGGTGATCACGTCCATGCGGGACAGGTGCTCGCCCGATTGGATGCCCGTGACGTCGAAGCGCAACTCGCCGTCACTCGGGCCGGCATCGTTCAGGCGCAGGCCAATATTGATAAAGCCATGGCGGATGTCGCCAGCGCCAGCGCCACCGTGGCTAATACCAAGTCGGTCGCCGGCCGCAGCACTCGCCTGGTCAAGTCGGGAGCCATCTCCGAGGAACAGACTGAGACGGATACCGCCGCCATGCGGGTCGCCACAGCCAATCTGGCGGTGGCCGAGAGCGAAGTGGCGGTCGCCCAGGCCGCCCTGCGTTCCGCCGAAGCGCAGGAGGCGTCCCAACAGGCCACCCTCAGCTATTACACCTTGTCGGCGCCCTATGATGGCTGGATCGTTTCGCGCAATTTGGAGCTCGGTTCCATGCCCAATCCCGGCCAGACGGTTTTCACGGTGGTGGCGGCGGATACCGTCTGGGTCCAGAGCTACGTCGATGAACGGTTGGCGGGGCGTCTGAGCATCGGTCAACCGGCCACGATCAGGCTGCGGTCGGAACCCAGCCGATCGTTTCCGGGCCATGTGGCGCGGATCGAGGTCCAGAGTGATCAGGTCAATGAGGAACGATTGGTGGACGTCGTCTTCAACCAGACCCCACCGGACATTCATCTGGCCGAGCAGGCCGAGGTGAAGATCACGGCGAACGTGTTGCCGTCGGTTGTCGCGGTACCGCCATCCGCGGTCGTCGGCCATGAGGGCGTGCGCGGCATCGTGTGGACGGTCGAAGCCGGCCATCTGGCGCGTCGTCCGGTGACTCTTGGCCCCGAGTTGCTGAACGGCCGCCTGCCCATCTTGGACGGCTTGCCGGATGAAGCCAAGGTGGTGGCGATGCCGGTAAGCGGGATGCGGGTCGACCGCGCCGCGCAGGTGACGGAGGCGCCGAGGCCGTGAACCTCGCGCTGCGCGATATCCGTCACAATGTCTTCCGGTTCGCGCTGACCGGCGTGGGGTTGGGCTTGCTTCTGGGAATCGTGGTGGCAATGGCTGGCATCTACGAAGGCGCTCTCGATGATGCCCTGCGTCTGCCGCGAGCGTCCAATCCCGACCTTTGGGTTGTTCAGCCGAGCACAAAAGGCCCGTTCGCCGAGCCGTCGCGCATCCCCCGCGACACCCGCGATCTAGTGCGCCGGATTCCAGGCGTCTTGGAGACGGGAGCGGTCACGTTCGAAAGCGTGCAGACCGTCATCGACGGAAGGCCGCTTCAGCTCTATGTGCAAGGCTACGAGCCGGGGCGGATTGGTGGTCCGGAAACCCTTGCATCGGGTCATGGCATCACCGAAAGCCATTACCAGATCGTGGCCGACATCTCCTCCGGCCTCCACCTTGGCGAGCGGGTTCCGCTGGGCCCTTACCACGATCCCTACACGGTCGTCGGCCTGACGCGGGGAATGGTCAATTCGGCCGGCGATCCCGTCGCCTGGGTGACGCTGCTGGACGCGCAAACCCTTCAGTTCTCGGTGGCCCCGCCATTGGAACGACGAGAGAGAGCGGCGGGGCGTCTCCCCCTTCCCATCGCTGATATCAACGCCGTGCTGGTCCATCTTGAACCCGGCGTCAAAGCGGCCTCTGTGGCCGGAGAAATCGAACGCTGGAAGCATCTGTCGGCGGTCCCGCAAATCCAAGAGGAAAGCTACCTCACGGAATTTGTCATCAAGAAGATGCAGCGCCAATTGGGGATGTTCATGGTTATTCTGATCGTGGTCTCGGCGGTGATCCTCGCCCTCATCATCTACACGCTGACCATGGACAAACTGCGCTCGATCGCCACGCTCAAACTGGTCGGTGCGCCCGACCGCACCATCGTCGCTCTGATCGTGCAGCAGGCGTTGATCATCGGTGTCGGCGCGTTTTGGCTGGGCGTGGCGCTGACTGCCGCTACAAAGGATTATTTTCCGCGCCGCATCCTGATCATGTCTGGGGACGTGGCGATCCTGTTCGCCGTCATCGTCGTGGTCTGCCTGCTCGCTTCCATCCTCGCCGTGCGTACCGCCGTCAAGGTGGACCCGGCCAAGGCACTGATGGGATAGGAAGCATGACCACCGCTCCCAACCCTGATGCCCTTATTGCCTTGCGCGCCATCTCGAAGCATTACGGTGTGGGTCCGATGCGAGTTAACGCTCTTGCCGAAGTGACGCTCTCGGTGTTTCCGGGCGAAGTCGTCGGCCTTCTAGGGCCGAGTGGCTCTGGAAAAAGCACCCTACTCAACCTGATCGGTTGCATCACCGAACCGAATGCGGGATGGATGCGGCTCGATGGTGAAATTGTTTTTGACGGACACTGGCTACGCCGGGATCTTCGCCGCCTGCGGTTGGAGAAAATCGGCTTCATCTTCCAGACCCCCAACCTCTTGCCGTTCCTGAACAGCATGGAGAATGTGGCCGAGGTGATGGAACTGAAGGGGGTGACGTCGCGTGCTGCACGCGAACGGGCGGGGGAACTACTGGACTATTTCGACATCGGACACCGCAAGCGCGCCATGCCGAGCACCTTGTCGGGCGGCGAGGCGCAGCGGGTGGCCATCGCCCGTGCCCTAGCCAACAATCCCCGCATTATTGTCGCCGACGAACCGACCGCCGCCCTAGATTCCCAGCGCGCCAGCGTCGTCATGGATCTGCTTCGTCGTATCGCAGTCGACCACCGTGCGGCAGTTCTAGTCGTCACCCATGACGACAAGATCTTCGACCGCTTCGACCGGATCTTCCACCTCCGGGACGGGCGGCTGGCACAAGAAGGGAAACCATTATGAAGGCCGTCATCATCCTCAACGAAGGCCCCTGTGGCAGCGAACGCAGCTACAACGGCTTGCGGCTGGCGCATGCGCTTGACCTGCGCTCGGCAAAATCCCCTCTCCTGGCTCGCCCTTCCGATGGTCGTCTTCGTTTTGGAGTAGACCGATCTGCGGCTAGGGCGTGCAGACGTCTGCACTGAACTGATCAGATTGAACCCTTGCAGGATAGCCCTAGAGGGAGAGAAGGAGCCGGGTCAGTAGCAAATTGGTTTCTGAGGCAACCAGGCGCGTTTGGGGGCATTTGGAGGAGCCGGCCTAACAGCATTAGCGGACTGCCGGCACGCAAGGCCATAGCGCTGCCTCCGAGTGCAGACGTCTGCACACCGGTGCTTGTCAGGCCCGGCAGCTCTCATGGGCCTTGCTGTCCCGCTGCCCCGCCCGGACCCATTCAGTTCCGGTCTCGGCCTCCATCCGCCTCCTCCGACGTGAGCGATTCCGGTCCCGCCCCGCCGGCCCGGTGGCTGCAGAACAGGAGCCCCTCCACTCCCGTTGGCGTGGGCACCCAGTGCGGTCCATCGCGCAAGGCTCCAGGCCCGATCCACTCGATGGCGACCGGGTCGCCCCGCTCGTCCACCCACGGACTATGTCCGCCCGTGCGCTCCATCTGCTCCAGGGCCAGGTCCCACAGGGCCGGACTCCGTGCTGCCTCCGGTCGGCGGTGGCACATCGATCGTGAGATCACCGCCAATGGGACCCAGAATTTCATCCACCCGTGGGGCGAGCAGCGCCTGAATCCTTCTGTACGCTAGTACTACTCTATAAGCAGAGGCATGATCAAGGGTGATCTGTCTCCCCTGCACCTCCAACTTGAGCTCCTGCGGGACGGCCTTGACTTCCCCGGTCTTGAGCTGAATCGCAAGCTCCTTGTCCAGCAAATCGCTCATGAGCTTGATCTCGTCGGCTGTCTGAGCCAGGGTGAGCCCGCCCATCATGCCTTCCGTCTTGAGCGCTTTCCTCACTCTCGCGTGTTGGATCCGTGTTAGCCATTGGAGCCGCTTAATCGCCGGCTGCCCCTCGACCGGCTCGTCGGCCTCGTCTTCCTTCGCGCCCTGCTCCGGCTCTTCGGCCTGATCGGCATACCGCGGCCAGCCCATCGCATTCCGCAATTCCTTCAGGTACATTCGGACCGTGGACAGGTTGAGATGAGCACAATATCCAGATTCCACAAGGCCACGAGCGATAGCCCGGATCGGCAGCGGGATCTGCAAATCGTGGACTACTTGTTCGAATTGTGAATCTGGAACATCGTGAAATCTTCCACGCCATCTCGCAAAAAGACGGGCAAGCCTCTGTTCTTCAATGTTTGGCTCTGGCTCATGCCCACGCTCCACCCCCTCGTTTAGGTATGAGCCTGGGGTATGAGCCCCCCCATGAGCTTCACCATGAGCCTCCTCGCCTGAGCCGGTCCCAGACAGCACTCCTCCGTCTCCAGGTTCCCTTGCCCGACCATTATCCCCGTCTATGTTGTCGACCATCGGCCTTGCCTCCTCCCTCGTATCCACCGGGTGTAGAGGTGCCCCTGCCTGCACAGGGCGCCTTTGTACCGGTGGTACGGTCTGCTCGAACTCTCCAGCGCTCACATGCTTCGCCATGTCACCCATCCCTTTCCTTTTTCCCTCACAGCAAGTTTCCATTCCACTCTCAGCGTGGCCCTCCGGTGCAGACGTCTGCACTCCAAAACAGGTTAAACGACCGAACCCCTACCCCCCTTATGGCCTCTTCCTCCCGATACTGCCTTCTTGAGGCTTCCTAGAGCTTCTAGGACGTGTTCCTATGCTGCCCCTCCAGCCGGGGGCTACTTGTTTGATGTATCTCTGGGTTCACCCCGAACGCCTTTGCGGCATGCTCTGTACCCTTACCCTGTTCGGCCTCGTGCATTTTTGCACTAGGCTGGGGGTGCTTCCCTCCGGTGCTTGTTGCCCTCCTAGACACTTGGTACCATTTTAGTACCAAGTGTTCGACCGAGAGCCGGCATCTCATCATGCCTTCCATCCTGGCGCCAAACGCCATCCGTCCTTCGTAATAGGACTGTCGATTCCCCACACTAGAACGTGAATCTCCTCATTAGAAAGGAAACCAGGGTGAGGATGTTCTAGTTCATAGATTTCCTGCTCCACTTCCCTAGCTAGTCGATCGACAGCAACGAGCAACTGCTGATGTATCCTTTCAGGCCAACTTATTATCTGTGTCTCCACGTAGATTTCTTGCCGACTGACACGGGTATACAGGGAGTCTGCATGTTCCCTGATTGACACCGTGTGTTCTGGCGCGGCTTCTCTCACCTCCTGAAGAAGCGCATCATCAACCAGCATTGTTAGCATCCTTTCTCTTGTGCAGACGTCTGCACTCGTTCATCAAATAGGCGGTACCTAAGATGGACCGCCTAAAAAGAATAGTAACCGAGGGAACCATTAAAATCGCTTACCGTAGGAAGCAATTTTGAAACAGGCATATCCCAATGGCTCCTTACTCTCCACGCCCACTCCACGGGCTTCCTAGAGCGTCACAGGGGCAATCTGGGCGGTCTCCTTAGACCATCCTCGATACTCAGCTGGTAGTTTCTGTCCCTGCTCAAACCGGAACCGAAGACCAGTATCATCCCGGTATCGCCTGATCCAGAGCCGTTGTCCACACTTACAGCGCAAATGGCTCCGATAGACAATCCAGTCCGGGTTTGAGCAGATCTGGCACTTTACGCCAGTTCGAACCGTGTAACGTTCCATCATCGCTACCCTTCCTTAAGAAAGGCTATTAGGAATGACACTATTGCGTAGCAAGCGTAGACTCCTGCCAGCTTCCACATTCCCATCCAGGCGGCCTGAATGCAGGCGCCTAACTCGAGTATGCCGCCGGCGACCATAAACCAGTTGACTGTCCAGAACATGGAAGCCTCAAGACACTTGGGGTATTTTTACCCTAAGTGTTCGACCCGGCGCCATAGCAGCCTCCCGTATTTTTACGGTAGGCCGGGGTGCGCTTCCTCCGGCTCGTCTTCCTCTTTCGGTTCGTTTGGTTTCAGTCCAAGGCGCTTCGTCTCTTCAGCATTTAGAGCGCATAGCATCTGACACATTCTTATCTGCGACAAAACGTGACAGGCGTGAGCAAGTTTCTCAACATCCCTAGAGACGTGCTGCCTTTCTGCCAATATGGTCGCCTCATCCCGGTCCAACAAGTAGGACATTTTTACCCTACTTGCCTCTATCTGGTCTCTTGCCTCGGTTAGAAAACCGAAAGCTGCCTCCAGACACTTTTCGATCGTTACCTCCGGAAGTGGATCAGCTACCATCGACGCTACTAGGTTCCCCATCATCTCGTCATTGGGTTCCATCTTCATCTCCCTGTGCAGACGTCTGCACTCAAGCCTTCCATCCTGGAGCCAACTTCCAGCCATCACTGGTTGTTGTCCCCAACATTGGTGCCATACCTACGGCAGCCATATCGTTCTGCATATCATCGCTTATTTCGTCGTCTTTTACTTTTCTGCAAGAGCCAGTCGCGTAAATATCAAGTGAGCCGTCTTCGTTATTTTCGGGCAGACAATCTTCTTCGTTGATCCAAACCGTAGGAACTTCTTCTTCTCCATCACGTGCTAAGCATAGTCTGTTGTGGATATCTTGAAAAACATTACATCGTTCTATGTACTCTTCCTCAGGACAGGTCACCCAAATCGTCCCGTCTCGCGCCTGACCCATCATAAAACAATCAGAGTGTTTCCGGTAATACACTGTAAATACCCGTATCTCAATCATTGTTTTTCTCCTTGTGCAGACGTCTGCACTAGCTCAAAACTGAGGATATATTCTGTCTCCGGGTCGGTGATCTTTCAAGCACGCTCCATGTGCGTATGTCGGTCCTGTGTGGTAGCCACCGCACTTTTTACAATCCCAACCGGTTTCAGGGACCCCAGAAGTATCTTGTTTTATCTCGTCGTTCCATTGCTTTCCGTTTAGCCAGGTAGCAGGGTGGGGAATGAACTGACCATTGTCTTTCGCCCACTGGGGATTTGACCGCTTATTGAGCTCGACGGCCGCTAGGATACGATCGAGAAGTCCATCTGATAAGTCGATCTTCTGCCAGGCTTTCTTTGCAGCTTCTTTCGCCACTTTCCTTGGCCACACCTTCCAGAAACGATCGAAATCGCCGGTGTTTGTTTTAGTGATTGTTTTAGAGATTGATTTAGGTTCCCGCAAGCTCTTTACTTTCGCTAGGTTAGATGCCATCTCCGCACACACAGGGGTGAGCGGGGGTGCTGACTCCTGTGTGAGCGGGGTGCTCACCTGTGGGTGAGCGGTGCTCACTCCTGTGTGAGCGGGGATATTTGCCCACAAGTCGTAGTCTTTAACAAGGTAAAGCCCCACTCCATTTCTTGCGATGAAACCACGAGCCATGAGATTGGTTACTACTTTTTGGATATAGCCAGGATGCTTTTTCAGTCGTCGGGCTATCTCCCGAATTGAAATGGGAGCTACCGGCTGTGACCACCCGTAGCTCGCACGAATGACACACAGAATCACTCTAAGCTCACCACCAGTCACTTTGGCGTGATATAGCGCTTCTAACAACTCGTTGGCGATTGGAGAATAACCATCTTCTGTCTGCGGGTTTGCCATCAAAGTTCCCTACGGTCATTTTGGTAGGCCGCTACTACCCTGGGGGCGCCTCGCCGGGCCGGCGAAGTTACTTACCCTCCATAATACATCTCTAGTGCAGACGTCTGCACTACTTCATCTCGGGTTCTCCCCCCGAGCAAGCCCTCGTAATACTCTGAGCATCATGTGAAACTTCTTGGCTTCAATCATTCCAGACCCTGGGAGCCGGAAGAGACGGGCGGTCGCCTTCGCTACAGACGGGAAAACGAAGGTAGACCGAGTCCCCACTTCCACGCGAAGCACGGGGAACTCTTTTGCGGCAAGGAAGGTGGCTTCCCCCAAGTCTGAGGTAGTATACTCGTCGGGATCAGTAAGTTGGGTCATCGTTCTCTCCTTCATCTTTACCCTGTGACGCGCTCTAGGATGCCCCAGGATGCACGATCGTAGGGTCGAAGCCACTAGGGGCCATTCTGGGTACATCACTCGTAATCTGTGCAGACGTCTGCACTACTACTCTTCTTCCTTCGGGGCTGTGCCGGGTGCTTGGAAGTTTTTCCCTATTGTTATTGTTAAGTTTGCCCCTATTATTAAGCATGGGCGGCCGACCGGGGGCTCGCTGGCTGGTGTGGCTTGGATCGTGTCAGAGCCATCTGGAGAATTTCGTGAGTCATGGTGTCTCCTGAGAGAGTTGTTTCACGAGCAACGAGATGCGGCTTCGACTCACTGTGTAGGTTCCGTCGCCAAGGCGTTTCCTGGCCCCCTTGATACAGTCTGGGCTCGGGTTAACTGCGATCCAAAGGGGAACGACTGGCGTCAAGTTTAGTGCCTCCCCTTCTCGCTATATAGGACGTCATAAGTAATACAGCATAATTCTGTTGAATTCTCGTCGTCCCTCGCGTATTTTAGGCTTGAGGAGGGACACGAGATGAGACGTTTGGAGATCACCGATCGCGAGATGATGCAAATCGCCTTGCAGAACGAAATCCTCCGGTCCGAAGAGGCACGGTATGATCACCGGCTCCACGGAGTGTTGCTCGTCTCTCACGGCATGTCCTGTTATGAAGTCGGCGGGGTGTTCGGACATGATCCGACCACCATTCAGCGATGGGTCCGGAGTTTCGAGACGAGAGGGTTCAGCGGCTTGCAGGACCAGGAGCGACCGGGGCGTCCGCAGCGGCTGACGCCCGAGCAGTTGCCGCGCGTGAATCGGGCTCTTCGGACCTCGCCGCGCGCGTTCGGATACGCCCAGAACCTCTGGGATGGGAAGCTGTTGTCGCACCACCTCGCCCAGGCCGAGCAGGTGGTGTTGGGCGTGCGCCAGTGTCAACGGTTGTTTCATCACCTGGAGTTCCGGCTGCGAAAACCGCGGCCGGTCATTGCCCGGGCGAATCCGGAGGCGCAGCAGGCTTTTAAAAAAACGCCGCCGGCTGGCCCGAAGAGACGACGTGGATCTGTGGAGTCTGGATGAATGCCACTTCCAGCAGCATGGATCCCGAGCCACCATGTGGGTGCCCCCAGAGGATAAGGATCCCATTCTCCTGCTGGCGCCGACCCGCAAGTCGGCGGCCTTATTCGGTGCGGTCAACGTCAGCACGGGGAAACTGGTGACTCAATTTGACCCGAAGTTCAATGCCGTGACGTTTCAAGGCTTCCTTGGCCGGCTGCTCCGACACCGACGTAGGGCACGGGAGATGGTGATCCTCCTCGACAATGCGAAGTACCACCACGCGGTCGTGCTCCAACCGTTCCTCCGGCACCACCGCCACGAGCTGGCCTTGGAGTTTCTCCCGGCCTATAGTCCCGAATTGAACCCGATCGAGCGGGTCTGGAAGCTGACCCGAAGGCTCTGCACGCACAATACCTATTTTGAAAGGCTTGAAGCTCTAGTCGATGCGGTGGCCAAACAGCATATGATCTGGAATGCTCCCAATGATACATTGCGGAAATTGTGCTGTATTATTTAAGACGCCGTGTATAATTAGCCTTTCGAGGTCTCGACCGCGGAACCTCAGCAAACGACCCAGCTTGAATGGCACGAGTCGCACGCGAGCAAGCCAACGCCTGTCAGTTATTGTTCTTTCGGCGACCTTCAGGGCCGCGGCTGCCTCTCTGGGCGTTAACACTAGATCCATGGCCTCGTTCTCCTCCTTTATTCCGCTACGAGTTATCCGAATCTTTCCGTGTGTCTTTATACACGGTTTACGCATAACTGTCAAGCCCCGTTTCATGTGCGGCTCGAATGGCAGCTACCTCGGCGAGATCGGGTGGGAGCTGCGGGAAAGCGTCAGGCCAAGCCGATCAGGAGCGCCGCCTGGGCCGGATCAGGTCGTACTACATAGCGGAGGCCGCGATCCCGACCGTCGGCGGTTGAGGAGAAACACGATGTCGGCGCTTTGGATGCGGTGGAATTCTTCGAGGAGGAAACGCACACTCTGGCCTAGCCCCCGCGGTTCTGCCGCCGCACGAGGGTCTTCCACAGGACGTACGCCGGGATGTGGGCGTGGACCCGATCGGTCCGTGGAGATGCTCGAGCTGCCGCTTCAAGTGGCGGCGGTCCGTAAGGCAGCGCGGCCGGACGAAACGTGTGGTGATCCGCAGCGGGCCTGCGTCGAGCAGCTAAACGAAACCGCCATGGATAACCTGATCCTTCTCACGGCACTCGAGCGACCGGACCAAAACGAAGGTCTCCGTCCCGTCCGGGCTCGCACAGGTCTTGGCCTCGATGCCCTCCCGCACGCTGGCCCAGTCCCGGGCGTCCGTGATGGCCCGGGCCCACTTGCGGAGCTCGCTCTTCGGGGTGCCGACGAGGTAGCGCCCCCCGTCTCCAGGAGCCAGGTGAGGGTCTCCGCGCTCACCATCCCCCGATCCATCACCCAGATGCGCTGGGCCATCCCGAAGCGGGCCTCCATCGCGGAGACGATCTCCTCGACGGTGGTGACGTCGTTGCGGTTGCCCGGGAAGACCTCGTAGCCGAGGGACATGCCGTCGCGGGTCACGACCAGCGCGAGGCACACCTGCGTGCAGTCGGGTCGCTGATCCCGGCTGTAGCCTCGTTGCGCCAGGGGGTTGGAATTGGCCTAGCCCTCGAAGTAGGTGCTCGTCACGTCGTAGAGGAGGAGGTCGTAGTCCAGGGTGAAGAGTTCGCCCAGCCGGGTGACCAGGTGCTGCTCGCGCGCGGCCTTGTGCGGCAGGAGCTGATCGAGGGCCCGATGGCACCGGTCGTCGTTCGCCAGCGCCGCGGGGACGCCGAAGAGGTCCTCCAGGGCGGTCTGGCGATACCAGGTCTCGGCGAGGTGGAGCTTGCTCGCCGGCTCGCAGAGGCGGGCAAGGATCGCCGCCATCGTGGCCCAGGGGACGGCTTCTCGTCTAGCGGGCACGAGGTGGTCCAGGAGGGTGTCGAACTGGAGGGCGTGCCGCAAGGTCCGGCTGAGCCAGACGTCCGCGAAGATGCCGCGGCGGCGCACCAAGAACAGACAGACGTGATCGGCCCGCTGGAGGCAGCCAACCGGCACCGATCACCTGGTACCGTACGTTTCACATCGCCCTCAGCCTCAGCCGGCTGGGGCCGATCATCGGCGAATACGATGAGACGATCGGCTGCTGCCGCGACAATCGCAGCCGGAAGCCTGGCCGCATGACCGTCGTCGAGACCCTCAAGCGGTTTCTGCAGCACATGTGTGTTTTCCCGTTTGCTACTCCGAAACCAAGGGAGGTCATAACAGGTGGAAAAATGTATGGCCATCCTGCCAACACAGCCTTCCTAGAATTCTGACAAGAGAGAACTGTGCTTCCGAGTGACTCGCGATTCAGTCTGGAGATGGAGCAGCCACGGAAGGCGAGGCTTGGGGAGCTAATGGCGATTGGGGGAGATCAGCCGCGCACGGAAGCTGCGCATCCCTGCGCGTGATGCGCACTTGGTGCTGCAGTACAACGCTCTGAGTGCCTTCCCCTCATCCACGAAGAAGTTTGGGCAGGGGTCTGAAACACATTTCTTGATTCGTCTCAGCACGGGAGACTGGAACACCGTCCACAACAGCAGGGGTATCCGTGGGGTCTGCTGCTTGTCCCAAAAGGCCGGAGCCTCATCAGCCGCTTTTCCAGCGCGGGCAGACTTTCGGCCTGTAGGGGCCAGAAGGGGGAGTTTCACTGACTCCTGGTCTAGCCACCGGTTGAGGGGGTCCAGGGCTCTCTTCAATCCCTGCTCCGGGTGCAAGTAGGTCTTCAGGATGTCCCGGGCTTGACGACACTCGGAGTCATCCAGACGCTCGTTGATTGCATGAACAAGGGATCGAGCGTAAAGAAACTCCGTCCGCCGGGGGTTAGACCCTCCGAGAGGAACGGGTTCGAGCTTACCCACTATCCGACGCCTCGGGGCCGCCGAACGAATCCGGATTGGCTCATCTGAGCGGTCACGCACGGGCGCACGCTCTCCAGGCCCCCGTCGGTGCGACGATGCTTCCCTGTCCCGGCGGGATTCTCCGGTGTCAGTTCTGGTGCTAGTTCGAGTGTCAGATTTCATCGTATGTGAGCGTTAAAAACCGTATTACGTCTTACGCGAGGATCCTGCTAAGATCCAGTCGATACTGGCTAAAGTATGGCTCCCCGGGCAGGGCTCGAACCTGCAGCCTAGCGGTTAACAGCCGCTCGCTCCACCATTGAGCTACCGGGGAATCTGCTCGCCTGTGGCAGGGCGTAATATACCAGCCGGGCACTCCCGTCGCAAGCCGCTTGCGAATCAGGTCTTCTTCTTCAGCTCGTTCAGGACCAGCTTGGCCGCGCCTTTCAGCGTCTCGAAGACGCCGGTCCCCGTGCGGGCACAGGCCTCGAACCAGGGGGCTTTGCGGGGGTTCAGCGCGACCTGGAGGTCCTCGATCGGCACGACGTTCGGCAGGTCCCGCTTGTTGTACTGCAGAACGAAGGGCAGCGTCTCCAGCGACAGGTTCTGCTCGGCAAGATTGGCCTCCAGATTCTCCAGGCTCTCGATGTTCGACTCCATCCGCTCGACCTGGGAGTCGGCCACGAAGATCACGCCATCCGCCCCGCGGAGAATCAGCTTTCGGCTGGCGTCGTAGAAGACCTGCCCCGGCACGGTGTACAGGTGAAAGTGCGTCTTGAAGCCGCGGATGGCGCCCAGCTGCAGCGGCAGGAAGTCGAAGAACAGGGTCCGCTCCGTCTCCGTCGCCAAAGAGATCAGCTTGCCCTTGGTGCTGGGCTCCACCCTGGAGTAGATGAACTGCAAGTTCGTCGTCTTCCCGCAGAGCCCCGGCCCGTAGTAGACCAGCTTGCAGTTGATCTCCCGCGCCGCATAGTTGATGAAGGACACGCCGTCGCCTCAGCCCTTGAACAGGTTGTCGATGTCCTCGTCGGTGATCTGCGCGAACTGCGCCTGGAATGCCGCCCGGCCCTGGCCCGCCTCCTGCTGGGTGCGCTCGGCCATCTCGGTAAACACCCGACTGATGTCCTCGGCGGCCCGCTTGACCCGCAGGCGCACCAGTCCCAGGGACGAACGGCGATCGAAGAGGACGACCAGGATCCCGCGCTGGCCCACCACCGAGATGTGCAGGTGGTCTTTCTCCCCCTCGTGGAAGAGGACGCTGAACTCCTTCTCCCCCAAGAGCTGGGCCAGGCCGCCGGTAGCGGCGATGTTGCCGGCCGTCAGGGAGGCCAACGAGGTGGTATCAACGCTGGCCGTCTCGCCGGCCGAGGCGATGAGCTGCCCGGCCTTGTCGATGAGGAAGACCGCGCGGCTCTTGGAGTCCTCGCAGAGCCGCTGGAGGATGGCCGCCAGCCGCCGCGCATCCTCCTCGTACAACATCAGGTCCGTCCCGATCATCCGCAGCGGCTCCAGGCGTTACGAGATTTCACGCCGCCCCTCCAGGGCCCGCGCCAGCGTGACTTCGTCCGCGTATTCGAGGTCCCCGCCCATGGGCAGCCCCCGGGCGATGCGGGTCACCTTCACCGGGAACGGTTTCAACAGCCGCAGAAGGTAGAGGGCCGTGGCCTCGCCCTCGACGTTGGGGTTGGTGGCCAGGATGACCTCCCGCACCCCGCCGGCCTCGAGGCGCGCCACCAGCTCTTTCCCGCGAATCTGATCCGGCCCTCGGCCCTCCAGCGGCGACAGCGACCCGCCCAGCACGTGGTACAAGCCGCGATACTCGCGCGACTTCTCGACGGCCAGGAGGTCGTTGACCTCTTCCACTACGCAGAGGAGCTGGCCGTCGCGGCGGGGGTCCTGGCACACCCCGCACAGCTCCTCCTCGGCGATGTTGTAGCACCGGGCGCACAGCCGCGTCCGGTCCTTGAGGGCCACGACGGCCTCTGCCAGGGCCGCGGCCTGCTCGCGCGGCACCTTCAGCAGGTGGAAGGCCAGGCGCTGGGCCGTCTTCGGGCCGATGCCGGGCAAGCGTACGAGCTCTTCGATCAACGCCGCCAGCGCGGCGGGCGTGGCTGACATGGACGCGCCGCCTCCTCGGTCCCTACAGAAGCCCGGGGGGGAGACCCAACCCCCCGGCCAGGCGGGAGACCTCCTGGGTCAACAGCTCCCGCGCCTTCCGCAGGGCGTCGTTGGCCGCGGCCGTCACCAGATCCTGGAGCATCTCGAGGTCCTCGCCCCGGGCGACCTCGGGATCGATCTTCACCGACAGGACCTCTCCCTTCCCGTTGGCCACCACGGTCACCATGCCTCCGCCGGCGCTTCCCTCCACGGTCTTATGCGCCGCCTCGGCCTGGATGCGCTCCATCTCGGCCCGCATTTTCTCGGCCTGCTTCATGATATCGCCGAGCCCCGGCATGCCTCCTCCTTACGAAGCCACTTCGCGCACGATGGCACCGCCGAAGAGGCCCAGGGCCTCGCGCACCAGCGGATGGTCCCGGCTGCGCGGCGTCGACGCGGGGACCCGGCGGGTCTCCACCGGCTCCAGACGTAGGGGCGGGGGCGTCGCGAAGCGATACTCGATCCGCAACCGGCGGCCGAAGGCCTCGGCGGCCGCGTCGGCGATCAGCCTCCGGGTGTCGGGATCCTCCAGTGTGTCCCGGACGAATGCGTTGCCGTTCTTCACTTCGAGCGTCAGCGTGTCGCCGGTGAGGGCTATGGGCTCCACCTCGGTCAGGACCGAGGCCAGCCGCTTGCGCCCCCGCAGGCGCCCGACCACGGCGGCCCAGCCGACCGTGACGTCCGTGGCAGCGCTTGGTGTCGCAGGCTCTTGGGAGGTCCGAGCGGCTGAGGGTGGGGGCGAGATCTCCCGGCCCTGCGCGGGCCGGGCGGGACGCTCAGCGGCCGCCGGACGGCTCCCGAACAGCGGGAGTTCTCCCGTCGCCGCCGGCGTCGGCAAGCCGCCGGGCAACCGGCCCTCCAGGGCGACGAGCCGGCCCAGGATCTTGGGGAGCCCCTGCAGGCGTCGGATCTCTGTCAGGCGGATCAGCGCCATCTCGAGGAGAAAGCGCGGCTGAGGGGCCCGCCGCATCTCCCCCTCGACCTGCTGGAGCGTCCTGATCATCAGCTCCAGTTCCGGCACCGCGGCTCGCTCTGCCTGCCGGCGGGCCGCCTCCACGCTCACCCGCACGCCCTCCAGGAGTGCGCCCGGCTCGGGACACACCTTCAAGATCAGGAGATCCCGCAGGTGGGCCGTGAGTTCCAGCGCAAACTGCCGGAGGTCTTGGCCGTGCGTCGCCAGCCGATCCACCAGCCCGAGCGCCCGCGCGGCATCCCGCGCCAGAATCGCCTCGGCCGCCTCGGCCAGGACGTCGGCCTCCACCAGGCCCAAGAGGTCGGCGACGCGCTCGGCCTCCAGCCGATTCCCCAGGCTGGCAATGGCCTGGTCCAGCAGGCTCTGCGCGTCCCGCAGGCTCCCGCTGGCCGCGTGGGCCAGGAGGACCAAGACCTCGTCCTCGGCCGTTACCTTCTCCGCCTCCACGATCTCGCGCAAACGCCCGACGATCTCCCGGGCGCCGAGGAGGCGGAAGTCATGGCGCTGGCACCGGGAGTGGATCGTCGCCGGGATCCGGTGGGGTTCGGTGGTCGCCAGGATGAAGACCACACGCGGCGGCGGCTCTTCCAGCGTCTTCAGCAGGGCATTGAAAGAGCTGGTGGAGAGCATGTGGGCTTCGTCGATGATGTAGACCTTGTGCCGCCCCCGCGTGGGCACATACTGCACCGTCTCCAGGAGGTCGCGGGTCTTCTCCACCTGGGTGTTGGAGGCCGCGTCCACCTCGAGGCAGTCCACCGAGCGGCCGGCGGCGATCTCCTCACAGGCCCCGCAGGTCCCGCACGGTGCGGGGGTGGGCCCCCGGTCGCAGTTGAGGGCCTTGGCCAGGATGCGGGCGGTGCTGGTCTTGCCCACGCCTCGCGGCCCGGCGAAGAGGAAGGCGTGCGCCACGCGATTCGTCGCGATCGCGTTCTTCAGGGTCTCGGTGACATTCCGCTGGCCCACCACCTCATCGAAGGTCCGCGGCCGCCAGCGACGAGCAATCACTTCGTAGGAAGACATGGCTCCTCTGACCGCTGACGCGCGGGCTCGGGGCTTCGCGTCGGGGGTCCCGCCCCTCCATCCGATCCCACGGGTGACAGGGTGCGAGCGCCGGACGGCTCACGCCGCTCCGACCGGGTGACCTTGCGGCACGGGCCGCTCGCCGCTTACCGTTGCTTCCTTCCGGACCTGGCGGGGTTCACGGGGCTACCCTGCGCGAGACCCGATCATCACCACGGCGTGAACCACCCGGCGCCCACCCGAACATGCGATAGCACGACGCCGAGGGCCGACCGTCCCAGGACGGCGGCGACGCTCCAGGGGAAGCTGGCGGAGAGGCCGGGATTCGAACCCGGGGTGGAGTTTCCCCCACACACGCTCTCCAGGCGTGCTCCTTCAGCCACTCGGACACCTCTCCGCACACCCGGAGTCCATCACTCCCTGCGTCGGCTCAGCGACTCACCGGCTTGAGCTAAATTCTCCCTTCGGGAACGGCACCTCATTACGCGCGTCCCCGCGGAGCGAGACAAAAGCGTGGCGGAGAGGGTGGGATTCGAACCCACGTGGGAGTTGCCCCCCAACCCGCTTTCGAGGCGGGCCCGTTACGACCGCTTCGGTACCTCTCCGCTGAACGAAACCAATGTAAAACTGACAACGGACAACCGGACAGCCTCAGGACTCGGATTGACCGGTTGTCAGTTTACCGTTTGAACATACCCGGTGATCTAGCTCGCCGGGACGCCTTCTACCAGAGTGATTCGGTAGGTCGGATGTTCGAACGGCTGCATCTCCGGGAACTTGCTGAACAACCAACCCTTGAAGGTTTCCTTCCCGCCCTCCGACACCGTGACCATGACGGCCGGATTGCTTGGATTGTTGGACGCCGACGTGATCTCATTGCCGCTCACCTGAAGAGCCGGCAGGAACTCGCCAACGCGAACCTGCAGCTTGCTGCCGGGGATGTCCATCTGCCCCCCGAGCTTCACCGTGAAGACCTGGGGGGGCATGCCGCCGCTCTTTTCCTCCACCCGCAGCTTGACGGCCTGCCATTTCCCCTTGACCTCGTCCGGAACGCGGATGGATCGACCGCTCCCTCCCACCTGGGGGTGCCCGGCCTGGGCGGACGAGCCGGCGCCCGCCTGGGCGCTTCCCGCCCGCGCGCCGATGGGGGGATGATCCGGTGGGAGCGATGGCTGGTCCGTGCCGGCTGCCCCTCCAGGCGCGGCTTGAGGCGCAGGCGGCTGCACCGGCGGGGGCGGTTGGTCGAAGGCGGCAAAGTAGATGGCCACCGCCGCCAGGGGGACCGCAACCGCCACACCAAACAGGATCAGCCTTCGTGTCGTCGGACTCGATTCCGTCATGGCACTGCGATCACCTCGTCCCGCCATCCCATGAATGAAGGGCGCCGGCGACTCTTGCAGGGACGCACCGGACGCGGCATCTTCGGCCGGCCGCTCGGTGGGCCAGCGCACATTGGCGGAGAGGCCGGGATTCGAACCCGGGGGCCAGTTTTACCCGACCAACCGCTTAGCAGGCGGTTGCCTTCGGCCGCTCGGCCACCTCTCCATGACGCGGTCGATATACCGAATTGCCAGATGTCAAGCGGTCAGGCCGTGCACATGTGGCGGAGGGGGTAGGATTCGAACCCACGGACCTTTCGGTCTTCCCGTTTCAAGCGGGACGCCTTCAACCACTCGGCCACCCCTCCGTATCCTTACTCGCCGACGGCGACAGCGATGTCGGGCAGCGAAAATCCTTCGGGCGTCCGGCCATCCCTCCCGTGCTTGCGCGCGATCGTGCCCTCTCGGCTCACCGGCGAGACCCACATAATAGAAAACCCTGCGGACAAAGGGAAGCGGAAACGTGGTTGGGGTTGCCTAGGGCCGGCCGATCCACTCCAGCCCGTCCATGTATGGCCGGAGCGCCTCCGGGATGCGGATGGTCCCGTCCGCTTCCTGATAATTCTCCAGGATGGCGAGCCAAGTCCGCCCGACGGCCACCCCCGATCCATTGAGCGTGTGCGCGTACTCCACGGGCCCCTTGGGGGCAGGCCGATAGCGAATACTGGCCCGCCGAGCCTGGAAGGCCTCGCAGTTGCTGACGGACGAGATTTCCCGGTATGTGGACTGGCTGGGCAGCCAGACCTCGATGTCGTACGTCTTGGCCGCGGCAAAGCCCAGGTCTCCGGTGCAGAGGGCCACGACCCGGTGCGGGAGGCCGAGGCGCTGCAGTACCGCCTCGGCGTCGCGGGTCATCTGCTCCAACGCCTCGTAGGATCGGCCGGCTTCGGTGAATTTCACCAGTTCCACCTTGTTGAACTGATGCTGCCGGATGAGGCCCCGGGTATCCTTGCCGTAGGATCCCGCCTCACGCCGAAAGCAGGGCGTGAAGGCCACGTAGGAAAGCGGCAGGGTCCCGGGCGGCAGGACCTCCTCGCGGTGGAGGTTCGTGACCGGGACCTCCGCCGTCGGAATCAGGTAGAGGGACTCGTCCTTGGTCTTGAAGGACTCCTCGGCGAACTTGGGGAGCTGGCCCGTTCCGGTCATGGCCGCCGCATTCACCAGGAGCGGCGGGAACACCTCGGTGTACCCGTGCTCCCTGGTGTGCAGGTCCAGCATGAAGTTGATGAGGGCGCGCTCGAGCCGGGCGCCCAGCCCGGTCAGGACGGCGAAGCGGGCCTGGGCCATCCGCGCGGCGCGCTCGAAGTCCAGCAGGCCCAGCGTCTCGCCGATCTCCCAGTGGGGCTTGGGCGCAAAGTCGAACCGTCGAGGCTCCCCCCACCGCCGGATCTCGACGTTGTCGCTGCTGTCCCGCCCGACCGGAACCGACTCGTGGGGCAGATTGGGTACGGTCAGGAGGGCGGCCCCGATCCGCTCCTCGCAGGCCCGCACCTCCTCGTCCAACCTCTTGATCCGATCGCCCAGCTCTTTCGTCTCGCCGAGGAGTGCGGTGGCATCCTCACCCTGCCGCTTTCGCCGACCCACCTCTTCCGAGAGCGTGTTGCGGCGGTGCTTGAGCTGCTCGACGTCGGTGAGCAGCCGCCGACGCGCACCGTCGGCCGCCAGGAAGTCCTGCAGGTCGACGGCCAGCCCGCGGCTGCGCAGGGCCGCATGCACCGCCTCGAAGTTGTCGCGCACAAACTTGGCGTCCAGCACCTTCGACCTCGCTTCGCCTTACGCGTCGGGCCCGCCCCCCTCCGGGCCCTCGCCGCCGGCCTCGCCTTCCGTCTCCTCGGCCACCAGGCTGGTGACGGCCGCGACGCGGTCGTTGGGCTCCAGCCCCTGGAGGCGGACCCCCTGGGTCGCCCGGCCGATGACGCTGATCTCGCGGACGGGCATCCGGTTCACCTTCCCCTCCTGGGAGATCATCATCACCTGGTCCTGCTCCTGCACCTGGAGGGCGCCGACCACGGGGCCGTTCTTCTCCATCACCCGCACGTTGATGATGCCCTTGCCGCCGCGCCCCTGGAGGCGGTACTCCTCCAGCTCAGTGCGCTTGCCGTAGCCCCGCTCGTTCACCGTGAGGATGGCGGTGCCGGGCCGGACCACTTCCGCCGCCACGACCTCGTCCCCCTCCTCGAGATCGATGCCGATCACGCCGCGCCCCGTCCGGCCGATGGTCCGCACCTCCCCCTCCTCGAAGCGGATGGCCATCCCTTGTCGCGTCGCCAGGAAGACCTCGTCCCGCCCGCCGGTGAGGCGCACGGCGATCAGCTCATCCCCCTCGTCCAGGGTGAGGCCGATGATCCCTCCCGCACGGGGGTTGGCGTAGGCGGAGAGCTCCGTCTTCTTGACCACGCCAAGGCGCGTCGCCATCAAGAGGTGCTTGTCCACCTCGAACTGGCGGATCGGGATCATGGCAGTGACCGTCTCGCCCGGCTGCACTTGCAGGAAGTTCACCAGCGCCTTGCCCTTGGCGGCCCGGCCCAACTGCGGCACCTCGTGGACTTTCAGCCAGTGCACCCGCCCGAGGTTCGTGAACAGCAAGATGTAGCTGTGGGTGGTGGCCACGAAGAGGTACTCCACGTAATCCTCTTCCTTGGTCGCCATCCCGGTCATGCCCTTGCCCCCGCGCCGCTGCGCCCGGTACACCGTGAGGGGGCTGCGCTTGATGTAGCCGCCGTGGGAGACGGTCACCACCATCTCCTCGTCGGCCACCATGTCCTCGAAGGAGATCTCGGCCGTCTCCTCCAGGATCTCAGTCCGGCGCGGGTCGCCGTACTGCTGTCTTCAGCGCCATCAGCTCCTCGCGGATGATCTCTCGCACCAAGGCCTCGTTCCCCAGGATGGCCTGGAGCTTGGCGATGAGCTGGATCGTCTCCTGGTACTCGTCCTGGATCTTCTGTCGCTCCAGTTGGGTCAGGCGCTGGAGGCGCAGGTCCAGGACCGCCTGGGCCTGGGTCTCGCTCATGCCGAACTGCCCCATAAGGCCGGTCCGGGCCTCGTCCACGGACCGAGACCGCCGGATGAGCTGGATCACCGCGTCCAAGTGGTCCAGGGCGATCCGGTAGCCCTCCAGGATGTGGGCCCGCTCCTCCGCCTTGCGGAGGTCGTACCGCGTGCGCCGGATGACCACCATCTTCCGATGCTCGATGAAGTGCCCGATCGTCTCCGTGAGGGTGAGGACCTTGGGCTGGTTGTCCACCAAGGCCAGCATGATCACGCCGAAGGTGGACTGCATGGCCGTGTGCTTGTAGAGCGAGTTCAGGATGGGCGGGGTCGGCTCGTCCTTCTTCAACTCGAGAACGATGCGCATCCCCTCTCGGTCCGACTCGTCCCGGAGGTCCGCCACCCCGTCGATCTTCTTCTCGCGGATCAGCTCGGCAATGCGCTCCACCAGCTTGGCCTTGTTCACCTGGTAGGGCAGTTCGGTGACGATGATGTTCTCGCGGCCGCCCCGCGTCTTCTCCACCACCGCCTTGGCCCGCATCTGGATGAGGCCGCGGCCTGTGCGGTAGGCATCCAGGATGCCCTGACGGCCGTGGATGTAGCCGGCGGTGGGGAAGTCGGGCCCGGGCACGGCCTGCATCAACTGCTCCAGGGTGACGTCCGGGTTCTCCAGCTGCAGGATGATCGCGTCCACCACCTCACCCAGGTTGTGGGGCGGGATGTTGGTGGCCATCCCCACGGCAATGCCCGAGGAGCCGTTCACGAGGAGGTTCGGCAGGACGGTCGGGAGGAGCGCCGGCTCCTGCGTGGACTCGTCGTAGTTGGGGACGAAGTCCACGGTCTCTTTCTCGATGTCCCGCAGCATCTCCTGCGCCACACGGGACAGCCGGACCTCGGTGTACCGCATGGCCGCGGGCGCGTCCCCGTCCACAGAGCCGAAGTTCCCCTGGCCGTCGATCAGGGGATACCGCATGGAAAAGTCCTGCACCAGCCGCACGATGGTGTCGTACACGGCCGTGTCCCCGTGGGGGTGGTATTTCCCCAGGACGTCGCCCACCACGCGGGCCGCCTTGCGATGCGGCCGGTTGAAGTGGAGCCCCATCTCATGCATGGCGTACAGCACGCGCCGGTGCACCGGCTTCAGGCCGTCGCGCACGTCCGGCAGCGCCCGGCCGATGATGACGCTCATCGCGTAGTCGAGGTATGACCGCCGCATCTCCTCGTGGATGTCCGTCGGGTGCACCTCGCCGATGCGCTGCTGGGCGATGCTGTCGTTCTGGTCGGGCACGATCGGCCCGCTCCTTTCACGCGTGCGGGGCGATCCCCGCTAGATATCCAGGTTGCTCACTTCCAGGGCGTGGGTCTCGATGAACTGCCGGCGCGGTTCCACCTGGTCGCCCATGAGCGTCGTGAAGATCTGCTCGGCCGCCAGGGCATCCTGGACCTGAACCTTGTACAGCCTCCGGGTGCCGGGATTCATGGTGGTTTCCCAGAGCTGCTCCGCGTTCATCTCGCCCAGGCCCTTGTATCGCTGGATCGTCAGGCCCTTCTTGGCCAGGGCTATGACCTGCTGGTAGAGCCCGGTCCAACTGTCGGCCTGGATGGTCTCCGACTCTGCCCGCAGCGTGAAGGGCGGGTTTCCCAGACCCTTCAGGGCCGCCGCGCTCGCCTCCAGCTCGCGGTACTCGGCCGACGCCAGGAGGGCCGGGGTGACGATGCAACCGCTACGCTCCTGGCGGATGGCTTGCCCCAGGGAGACGATCAGCCGGTACGTCTCCTGCTCCTCGTCCCACTCGACGCTGCCCTCGGGCGGGCCCAGGCGCTCGGCCTGCTCGCGCAGCCGGGCCAGCAGCCGTTCCAGCAGGCGCTGGGCCTTCGTCTCGTCCTTCAGGCTGCCCCGCTGCACGCCGCCGAGCTGCGCCAGGGCGGCCACAACGTGCGAGTTCCGGCCGCGCTTGTCCAGCGCCCGCAGGCAGTGCTGCCACGCGACCACCTTCTTCAGGACCCCGGTGAGTCGCTGGCCCGTCCACGCGCTTCCGTTGCTGGCCGCCTCCACGGAGAGCGATTCCGCGCCCACCTCCAGCAGGAAGTCCTCCATGCCCTGGTCGTCCCGCAGGTAGCGCTCCGCCTTGCCGCGCTTCACCTTGTACAGGGGCGGCTGCGCGATGAAGAGGTGCCCCTCATCCACGATCCCGCGCAGGTGCCGGAAGAAGAAGGTCAGGAGCAGCGTGCGGATGTGCTCGCCGTCCACGTCGGCGTCGGTCATGATGATGATGCGGTGGTAGCGGAGCCTGGCGAGGTCGAACTCGCTCTCGATGCCGCAGCCCAGGGCCGAGATGAGCACGCGGATCTCCTGCGACGAGAGCATCTTGTCGGCCCGCGCGCGCTCCGTGTTCAGGATTTTCCCCCGCAGCGGCAGGATCGCCTGGAACCGGCGGTCCCGCCCCTGCTTGGCCGAGCCGCCGGCCGAATCGCCTTCCACGATGAACAGCTCGCACAGCGCCGGGTCCTTCTCGGAGCAGTCCGCCAGCTTGCCCGGCAGATCGTCCCCGTCCAGGGCGCCCTTGCGCCGCACCAACTCCTTGGCCTTGCGGGCCGCGTCCCGCGCACGGGCCGCCTCGGCCGCCTTCTCCACGATCCGCCGGCCGACCCCCGGGTTCTCCTCCAGGTACTCGCCCAGCTTCTCGTTGACGACGGTCTCCACCAGGCCCTTGACGTCCGGATTGTTCAGCCGCCCCTTCGTCTGTCCCTCGAATTGCGGGTTGGGCAGCTTTACGCTGATGACGGCCGTGAGTCCCTCGCGCACGTCCTCGCCGCTGAGACTGGTCTTGAGATCCTTGAGCAGGTTTCGGCCGGAGGCATAGTTGTTGATGGTCCGGGTGAGGCCAGACCGGAAGCCGATGACGTGGGTCCCGCCGTCCTGTGTGTTGATGTTGTTAGCGAAGGAGAAGACCGTCTCGGCGTAGCCGTCGTTGTACTGCAAGGCGATCTCGATGACAGTGTCGTCCCGCTGGGCTTCGATGTAGATGGGCCGCGGGTGCAACGTCGTCTTGTTCTCGTTGAGCAGCTCGACGAACTGCTTGATCCCGCCCGTGTAGTAGAACTCCTCGGTCCGGTCCGCGCGCTCGTCCGAGAGGATGATGCGCAGGCCCTTGTTGAGGAAGGCCATCTCCCGCAGGCGGTTGCTCAGCGTGTCCCGGCTGACTGTCCGGTCCTCGAAGATCTCGCTGTCCGCTAGGAATGTCACCCGGGTGCCTGTCCGCCGGGCCTTGCCGATCTCCTCCACGTCGCCCGTCGGCTTCCCCCGCTCGTACCGCTGGAGGTGTTTCTTGCCGCCGATCCAGACTTCGACCTCCAGCCACTCCGACAAGGCATTCACCACCGAGACCCCGACGCCGTGCAGGCCCCCCGACACCTTGTAAGCCGACCCCCCGAACTTCCCACCGGCGTGGAGGGTGGTCATGACCACCTCCAGGCCCGGCCGGCCGGTCTGCTCGTGGACGTCCACCGGGATGCCGCGCCCGTTGTCTGAGACGGTGACGCTATTGTCCATGTGGACGGTCACCTCGATCCGGTCGCAGGCGCCGGCCAGGGCCTCGTCCACGCTGTTGTCGAGGACTTCGAAGACGAGATGGTGCAGCCCCTCGGGCCCAGTGCCGCCGATGTACATGGCGGGCCGCTTGCGGACGGCCTCCAGGCCCTCCAGGACCTTGATCTGGTCAACCCCGTAGGCGCCGGCGCTGCTCTCGTCGCTGCTATTCGTCCTGGCCATATCACCTCGCATGGCGCGGGGGGCCCGGCGGCCGCTCCGCGCTTCCCTGCGCCCGCTCGCTACCGCCGCGTCCTTCGCCACACAAGAAACCCTCCGCCTCCTATCCGGGGCGGGACGTCCATCCGGCCCGGGCGCAAGGGGCGGAGGGTCTCACGGGGCGCGTCCCCATTGACCTCGTCTGTCGTGTGGGTTCCGTTCGGCTGTTCTCCCGACGCGGCCCAATCGGCGTCTCGATTTCTCGGACGGCCCTGCCCCTCGCCGACCCGCTAGATCCGCATGGGCATGATCACACACCCATACGCATCGTCTCCGGCGGGCCGGAACAGTGCGGGGCTCAGGGGGTCGGCAAGATTCAGAGAGACTTCCGCGCTGTCGATGGCCGCAAGAAACTCCAGGATGTACCGGGCATTGAACCCGACCTTGAATCCATCCCCCTCATAGGAGGCCTCAATCTCCTCGTGCGCCTCGCCGAGATCCATGTTCACGCATGAGATGACGATACGACCCTGACGAAACTCGAATTCCGTGGCCGTGGTGCGTTCGCCCATGATGGCCGAGGTTCGCCGCAAAGCCCCCTTGAGGGCCTCCGCCCCGATGAGGATCGTGTTCGGGCCGGGCGCAGGGATCACCTGATCATAGTTAGGAAACTGGCCGTCAATGAGGCGGGCCACCAGGGTGCTGGCCTCCTGCTGCAGGATCAGCTGGTTGTCGGCGAGCCACATGCGGACATCGCTTCCATCTTCCCGAGTGATCTTCGCCGCCTCCACCATAGCCTTCTTCGGGACGAGGGCATCAAGCGTTCCGCCGCCCTTCCCGGCCGGGCGTGGAACGCGCACCAAAGCCAACCGGTGTCCGTCTGTCGCCACCATCCGCACCTCGCTGGCCAAGACCTGCACGAGGACCCCTGTCAGCGCGTAGCGCGTCTGATCAGAGGAGACGGCGAATAACGTCTTGCGCAGCATGTCGCGGAAGAGGTGCGTCTCCAGGGCAATATCACCATCTCCCTTGAGGTCCGGCAAGGATGGAAACTCGTCCCGCGGAAGTCCCTTCATGCGAAAACTGGATCGCTGACACCGGATGGCCACCTGCAAGTCTGCATCCGCCTGCAGCTCGACGGGCGCCTGCGGTAACTCCCGCGCGATCTCATAGAGTTTCTTCGCCGAGAGCGCCACCGCCCCAGGTTTCAACACTTCAGCCGCGAGCCCCCTGCGCACGCCTACGTCCAGGTCCGTTCCAAACAGCCAGACGCTATCGGGGGTTGCTTCCAGCAGCAGGTGTGAGAGAATGGGAAGCGTCTTCTTTGCCTCGACCACTCCCTGCACGGGTCCCAGGGCGTCTACGAAGGCATCCCGCTCAACACGGATATGCATGTCCCTTCCTTTCTCGTGTTCGGTGACACGTCCCGTCGATGCCGGGAATACGGAAGGTACAACGGAGGAATATGCAATCCATCAACGCATAATAACAACTCCAAAAATAAACACATAAAAAATAGGAGTAGTAGCCATAGGCGGATGGATACGTGGACAACCGGCTAATGAGAGGGATTCTCCTGGCCCCGCGAGGCACGCTGCGTGTGGAAAAAACAGCCCGATCTTTCAACATTGAGCTCGCTACGGCTCCGACACCTTCCTGTTGTGGAAAAGAAGAGCGAACTTTCCCGATTAACCCCAAATTTTACCAAAGCGTTGGCAAAAATGTCAACGAATGGTTAGGAATTTACGATACCGAACGCCTTCCAATATCCCGTGTAACTTTACGGATTTGCTTGGCGGCTTCGCGAAAGAGATGGGAGTTACACACAGGCTTTTCCACAGATGTGGATAAGTGATTTTTCCTTTATAAATCAACATGTTATGATGATTCTTGTCCGCGACTGGGGGTGGGAGAAACTCCGAACCAGCGGGCAATTCTGTGGCAGTAGGGAGAAACGGGTTACGGCAGGACGGCCATGCGACACCAGCTAGATGGGCGCAGGATCGAAAATTCTCGGCAGCAGGTGCCGTAGAGCCGAAGAAGTGTCAGGCCGAGATTCGATTTAAGTCGCAAGACTCCTGTCAAGCCGCCTGAAACTGTTGGGCTGTAGGGAAGCACTACCCGAGACAATGGGATGTTACGTTGTGCCCTGTGATTGGTGTATCCGTGTCCCGAGAGCGATCGGGATGTCGAAGATCTCGGGGGGCCCTGGATGGCCCGCCTCGATAAGAGGACCAGCCGGAGGGCGCGATACCGATGCAGCTCGCGCTGGCTCACGGGGGTCAGCTCTCGGTCTGTGGTTATAGGCCCTCCCGTGGGAAACGCGAGAGCCTAGCATTCCAAGCCCTCTACGGTGACAGAATCACTGAACAGTTAGAGGGTGAGAGAATTATTGATCTACAACACGTGCGCGACGGAAGCTTGACAGATCAAAGCTATGGGCAATATTATGTCCGCTTGTCCCTGTCCACGGAGGATTCATGAAACGGACATATCAGCCCAACCGCAGCAAGCGCAAGAGCAGCCACGGGTTCCTCAAGCGAATGAGCACGGCGGACGGCCGCAAGGTCTTGAAGCGACGCCGCGCCAAGGGCCGACACCGGCTCGCGCTCTAGGTTGACAAGATGACATGCAGGCGGGCGGCCGAAACGCCGGCAGGACGTCTGCGGGGACGCGGGATCCGGGTAAGCGCAGGTCCGTGGACCGCATGCGGGGATACAGCGCCGCCGGGCGGCGGTCGCCTCATCGTGGCGCTGGGACGGACCGCGGGCGGGGCCGCGACGCGTAGCCGCATCCGCCGGATCGCGCGAGATGTCTTCGCAGACGGCGTTGATCGGTCCGCACGGGTGAGCCTGTTGCTTCTCGCGCGTAGCGATGTGAGCCGCCAGCCGCGCCGGCAGGTACGCGCTAGCCTGGCAGAACTCCTGACCCGTCTCTTGAATGCGCTGGCGCGCCGCCAGGCGGAACAGGGGCCCCGTGGGTAGACTCGGCAGCGCCATTGCGGCCCTCATCCGAGGGTATCAACGGTGGGTGCGGCCGGCCCTCCCGATGGCGTGCCGCTTTTACCCGAACTGCTCGAACTATGCCCTGCAGGCCCTGGAGCGCCACGGCCTCATCCGAGGTCTGGGGCTGACGGTGTGTCGCCTGCTGCGCTGTCACCCCTATCATCCGGGCGGCTTCGACCCGGTCCCGTAAACTTTCAGGCCACCCCCCGGAGTGCGAATGGAACGAAACGCAATTCTAGCGACCGCGTTGGTCATCCTGATCCTCGTGGGCTACCAGTGGTACCTCTCGCGCGTCGAGCCCACGCCGCAGGAGCCCGCCCGCCCCACGACTACGGCCCCCGCCCAACCGGTTGCGCCGCCGGCCGCGCATACACCGGCTGCCGCTCCGGCGAAGGCGTCCCCCAAGCCGAAGGGATACATGCCCACGGCGCAGTTGGCCCTCCCGGCGCGGGACATCGTCGTAGAGACGCCGCTCATGCAGGTGACGCTCTCGACCGCCGGCGCGCGCGTCACGAGTTGGCAATTGAAGAGGTACCACGCGGGCAACGGGGCCCCCGTGGATCTGGTCGCTGCGAAAGATTCCGGGGCCTCGCCCGGACCGTTGTCCGCGTGGGCGGACGACGAACAGGCCCAGGCGATCTACCAGGCGGACCGCCACGGCTCGATTTGACGGGGCATGGCGAGACTGGGGCGGTGACGTTCACTCAGGTCTCGGCCTCAGGAATTGAGATCCAGAAGAAACTGACCTTCCGCGCGGATCGCTACGAGGTGAGTGTGGATTTGACTGTCCGGAATCTCTCGGGCGGGGGGGTGTCGGCGGAGCCTCGGCTGGCCTGGGGGCCGGGCCTGCGAAACAGCCTGGACAAGAAGCACAGTACGCTGCAGGCGCCGACCCTATGGCTGGACGGGAAACGGATCCACGAAGACGTCGCCAAGATGAACGGAGAGAAGATAGAGCCGGGCAACCCCTCCTGGGCGGCCCTGCAGGATACATACTTTGCAGCCGCGCTCATCCCCGGGGAGAAGGGCCTTCAGGCCTTCGTGAGGAAAGCCGCCGACGACCAGCCGCTCGTGGGGTTGGTGGCGGCCAAGCAGGTCCTGCCCCCGGGCGGCCGGACGGACGTCAAGGCCTTGGTGTTCGCCGGACCCAAGGACCTCGATGTCCTCAAGGAAATGGGGCACGACCTGGACCAGCTTGTGGATCTGGGCATGTTCGACAGGATCTACCTAGTCACCGCAGCCCTTTGGCTGTTGAAGTTCCTCTACCGCTTTACAGGCAATTACGGGATTGCCATTATCCTGGTGACGGTGCTCCAGAAGATCGCCTTTCATCCCCTCACCGTCAAGAGCCTGAAGTCCATGAGAGCCATGCAGGAAATCCAGCCCAAAGTGCAGGTGATCCAGGAACGGTACAAGAACAACCCCCAGAAGAAGCAAGAAGAGACGATGGCCCTATACAGGAAGCACGGGGTGAATCCCATGGGCGGTTGCTTGCCCATGGTGGTGCAGATCCCCATCTTCATCGCCCTGTACAACGCCCTGTCGAACTCTGTCGAGATGTGGCAGGCACACTTCCTGTGGATCCATGATCTCACCCAGCCAGACTCGCTGTTCACTGTGGATCTGTACGGGGCTACGCGAAACGTGGGCAACATCCTCGGCCTGCTCATGGGCGTGAGCATGTGGGTGCAGCAGAAGATGTCGCCACCGGCTGGCGATCCCCGCCAGGCGCAGATGATGCTTTGGATGATGCCAATCCTGTTCACCTTCATGTTCTGGAGCTTCCCCTCGGGGCTGGTGCTGTACTGGCTGGTCAACAACGTCCTGCAGATCGGCCAGCAATGGCTGATCACCCGGTCACCGGCGCGCCCCGCTCCCGCCGAAGGGCAGGCAGCGTAGGGGGGCGCTGGCTCGGCGGGCGCCGCCTAATGAAATCGTCTCACGCACCCCGGCCCGGGACCGACGACCTGCTCGTGGCAGGTGCTCGCGCCCTGGGCCTGCGCCTCACGTCCACCCAGGTTGCGGCTTTCGCCACATACCTGGAAGAGATCACCCGCTGGTCAGCGCGGACTAACCTCACGGCGCTTCGGCGACCCGAGGACATTGTCCGGGCAGGGTTCCTGGACTCGCTGGCCTGCCTTCCCCTCATTCCGCCCGAGGCCGACCGCGCTGTGGATGTCGGCTCCGGCGCCGGCTTTCCCGGCCTTCCTTTGAAGCTTGCCAGGCCTGAGATCTCGTTCACACTGGTGGAGGCCTCCCGCAAGAAAGCCACGTTCCTCCAGCACGTGGCGCGGCGGCTCGGGCTGGTGGGGGTTCGGGTCGTCCAGCGCCGCGCCGAGGAACTGGCTGCCGATCCAGAGGAGGCGGGCGCCTACGACCTCGCCCTGGCGCGCGCGGTGGCGCCTCCGCCCGATCAAGGGCGCCTGGTGCGACCGTTCCTGCGGCCCGGAGGGCTCTTCCTTGCCCAGACCGGCCCGGGGCCGCTCGCCCCGGAAACCATGGAGCACCTGGCGGGGTTGGGCTTCGAGGCGGTCCGCGAGCTGTCGCTTCCCGCCCGTCTCGGGCGGCCGGGGTGTCGGGTGCTGGCCTTGCGCCGAACGGCATGAGCGCCCGAAGGATGTTTCACGTGAAACGTGCGATCCCCCCTTGGCCGCCGCCCCCCGGGTATGCTATGGTGCGCTGTCGGGTGATCCGGGAGGATGCTGGAGGTGGCGAAGATCATGGCGATCGCCAACCAGAAAGGCGGCGTGGGGAAGACCACCACGGCCGTGAACCTGGCCGCCTGCCTGGCCGCCGCCGAGCGGCCCACGCTCTTGGTTGACGCGGATCCACAGGGAAACGCCACCACCGGTGTGGGGATCGATGTGGCCGCCGTCAAGATCCACACCTATCACCTGCTGTTGGGCATGGCCCGGGCCGCCGAGGCGGCGTTGCCCACGGCCCTGCCCGCCCTGCAGGTGATCCCGGCCCGGCGGGACCTGATCGGCGCGGAGGTGGAGCTGGTCGACCTTCCGGATCGGGAATATCGGCTGAGGCGCGCGCTGGAGCCCATCGCCCGCCGCTACGACTACGTCCTGATCGATTGCCCCCCCTCGCTCGGATTTCTGACGCTGAATGCGCTGGTGGCGGCCGATTCGGTTCTGGTCCCCCTTCAGTGCGAGTACTACGCGCTGGAAGGGCTGGGCCAGATCCTGGACACGATCCGACTGTGTCGCCAGAACCTGAACCCCCGGCTGGAGATCGAGGGCATCTTGCTCACCATGTTTGATGGCCGGGTGAACTTGGCGGGGCAGGTAGCGCAGGAGGTCCGGCAGCACTTCCCGGATCGGGTCTTTCGCACGGTTATTCCCCGGAACATCCGGCTGAGCGAGGCGCCCAGCCACGGCCGGCCGGTGATTCTGTACGACATCCGCTGCCCCGGTGCCGAGGGGTATCTGCAGTTGGCGCGGGAGGTGATCGGTGGTTCAAAGGCGCGCGCTCGGTAAGGGGCTGTCGGCCCTCATCCCCGGCGCCGAAGGGGCCGGTGCGTCTGCCCTGGAGATTCCGCTGGCGGAGCTGGAGAGCAACCCACTCCAGCCGCGTCGGCGCTTCGAGCCGACCGCCCTGGAAGAGCTGGCGGCCACTATTCGGACGCACGGGGTCCTGACCCCGGTCGTGGTGCGCCGCGCCGCCCACGGGTATCAGGTCGTGGCCGGCGAGCGGCGGGTCCGGGCCGCGCGACTGGCCGGGCTCACGCGGATCCCCGCGATCGTCAAAGAAGCGAGCAACGCGCAGGCGCTGGAGATGGCCCTGGTGGAGAATCTCCAGCGGGAGGACCTGAACCCGCTCGAGGCGGCCGAGGCCTACCGGCGCCTGGTCGAGGATTTCGGCCTGACCCAAGAGGACGTCGCGGGCCGACTGGGCCGGGATCGCTCGTCGGTGGCGAACGCCCTCCGCCTCCTGCGCCTGCCGCGGCGACTCCGAGAGGATTTGGCGGCCGGGATACTGTCGGAGGGGCATGCCCGCGCCCTGCTCGGCCTGGAGAAGGCGGCGGATCAGCTCAGGGCCAGGGATCTCGTCGTCAAGCGGGGGCTGACCGTCCGGGCCACGGAGGCCCTGGTGCGCCGCCTGCGCCGGGGGACGCCTGGCCATGGGGGGCGCCCCCGACCCGGCGAGCCCAACCTGCAGGCCCTGGAGGACCAGCTTCGAGTGGCTCTGGGAACCAAGGTCCGGATCGTGCGAAATGGCAAGAGGGGCACCCTGGAGATCAGCTTCTTCTCCGACGAGGACCTCACGCGCGTCGTGGAGCTCATCGCGGGGCCACGCTAAAGCATGCAGCTTCGCATCAAGGCCTCGGCCCGATTTCCCCTGGAAGGGGTGGACTGGCAGCGAAAGCTGTTGCTGGGCGGCGCCACCGGCGTCCTCCTCGAGCTCGTGTTCGTCGGGCTGGCCTACCTGACCTCCGAAGAGGCCGCCTTCGGGATCGCGCCGCTCGTGGTCGGCGTGAACTTTCCGGCGCTCGGTTACATCCTCGAGGTCTACCGGGGGACGCTCCTCTGGGAGGTGGGGGCGCTGCCCGAGTGGGAGAACTGGCCGGGGCTCCTGAAGAGCGGGCTGGCCACATTCGTGGTGGGCCTGGCCTACGGCGTTGTCCCGCTGCTCTTGCTCCTGCTGGGCCTGGGCCTGCTGGTCAGGGGCGGGATCTTGCTGTTCCTGGGGATGCTGCTCATGGCTCTTGGCCTGCTGGCAGGGCTGTTCATGCTCTTCTTCCTCCCCATGGCCCTCGCCCGTTACCTCGTGCAGCGGAGGATCGAGGCCGCCTTCCACCCCGGCATTCTGTGGGAGGGGATCAACGCGGTTCTGGCGGAGTACGTGGCGACGTACCTGCTGACGGTGGGGTCGCACATCCTGGGCCTCCTGATCGCCATGATCCCCTATTTCGGTCCCTTGGTGTCGCCGTTCATCTGGTTCTACCTGATGCTGGTGCAGGCTCGGCTCTTCGGCGAGATTTGCGCCAAGGCGGCCTGAGCCGGTCGCCCCATCCGAACGCTTGAGAGCCTTCTGGAGGGTTCATGGCCACAACCGCAGAGGTGATCGCGGGGTTCCTGGCCGGCCTCGGCGTGCGCCGGATCTACGGCGTGCCGGGGGGCGACAGCACGCTGGATGTGATCGAGGCCTGCCGGCAGCGCGAGATCGAGTTCCTCCTCACACACCACGAGGCCAGCGCCGCCCTCATGGCCGCCACAGAGGGGGACCTGCTGGGCCGGCCCGGAACCTGCCTCGTCGGCCTGGGGCCGGGGGTTGCCAGCGCCACGGCCGGGGTGGCGCATGCCTACCTAGACCGAGCACCTCTCCTCCTGCTCTCCGGTTCCCCCTCCCGCCGGACATTGCGCCTCGCGCCACGCGAAGGGCTGGATCACGCCCGGCTCCTTGGGGCCATTGTGAAGGACACGGCAACGATCACGGCATGGCGAGCGGAGCGACTGCTCCACCGGGCCTGGGCCAGGGCCCTGGCGGTCCCGCGGGGCCCCGTCCATCTGGAACTCCCTGCAGACGAAGCGACCAGGCCGACTCGCCGGTCTGGCCACCGCCTTGAGAAGGATCATCTGCCTGAACCCTCGCCCAGCGCGATCCGGGCGGCAGCACGACTGCTCACGCCCCGGAGGCGGGTGGTCACCCTGGCCGGCTTGGGCTGCCGGGGAACGGGGCCGGCGCGCGCCCTGCAGGACCTTGTCGAACATCTGGGCTCACCGGTCCTGACCACCTATCGGGCCAAAGGGGTGATCCCGGAAGACCACCCCCTTGTGGCGGGGATCTTCGCGGGCGGCCGTCTGGAACGGGAACTTCTCTCCAAGGCGGATGGGATCATGGCGGTGGGGCTAGATCCCGCCGAGGTCATGTGGCGGCCCTGGAGAAGCAGCCTCCCCGTCGTGCTGCTGGCGGAGCACCCCACCAGCCCACGGCCATATAAGGCGGCCTCAGAGATCATCGCCGATCTCCCCGGCGCATTGGACGCGCTACGAGAAGCTCTTCCCCCAGGAGGCGGCTGGGACTTGGCGGCGTGGGCAAGGCAGGGTGGAAATTTCAAGGCTCGCGCTCGCTCGTTGCTGGCCGAGGCCAGCATCGGGCGGGGACAGAAAGGGGTCCCGCCCCACCGGGTGGTGGAGATCGCACGGGACGTCTTTCCGCGACAGGCCGTGGCTGCCGTGGACTCCGGCGCCCACGCGCTCGCGGTGGCGGCGTTCTGGGACAGCTATGAGCCGAAGGGGTATCTGTGCTCCAGCGGTCTCGTCGCCTCCGGCTATGCCCTCTCGGCGGCGATCGCAGCCAAGCTCGCCCTCCCGGAGCGGCCCGTGCTGGCCTTCTTGGGGGATGGCGGATTCCTCCGGTGCCTTGCCGACCTGGCCACCGCCGCGTGGCGGCGGGTTCCCTTGGTTGCGATCGTTTTCGCCGACGCCGCCTTGGGGTTGAGCCGCATCCAGCAAGAGCAGAGGCGGTATGCACCCGAGGGCGTCTCCCTTGGGGCGATGGACATCCCGAAGCTCGCGGAGGGCCTCGGGGCGCTTGGCACCGAGGTCGAAGACGAAGAGGGCCTCCGGTCGGCCCTCGAGGATGCCTTGGGCGCGACCCTGCCAGCCGTCATAGCGGTCCGGGTCCGGCCCACGGGATACCGCCGGATGTTGGAGATTCTCCGAGGGAAGGCCCTGGATCGATGAAGGCCGGCCTCACCCGCGCGCCGGCCGCCCGGGTCCTCAAGAGTAGTAACGCAATGTGTCATCATAACAGCATTTCTGTCTGCGCATCCTGCCCCGCCCCCAACGCGCAGCTTCCCTCCATCCAGTAGAGGCCAGGGAAAACCAGCTCAGCCCACCCGAGGCCCGGCGTCCCTGATCGCCCGAGGCACGTCGGCGAACCGCTCGAACTTTTTCTGAAGCAGCCCGGCCGGCTCCCCCCGGCCACGCATCGCACGCGGCAGGATCTGGCCATGCGGCACCGCACATCAGGTTCCCGGGAGCCAAGCCAGAACAGGAGGTCGAAGAGCCGTCGCGCAAGTCCAGGACGCGCGCCTCGGGGTCGGTGGACGATGCCGGAGGTCTTGGACCGCGTCCCATTCAGCTCGGGGTAGGCGCGGAACTTGGGGATGTCGATGGGGCGAAGGCAAGCGACGCGCCCCGCGTCCTATGTCGAGGGCAATGCCGAGTGGGCGTGGGATACTCTGGAGGGACCGCGCGGGCGAGGTTCAGGCCGGCCGAGATCGAGGCTCCGCCCCGTAATCTCCGGCTAACGACCTGACCGACCGAACCAAGTATGCGCCGAGCCGCAATAGGCGCGGCGTGCGTGTGTGGCATCGCCCGTGCTTGCGTTCCCCCACTGGGTGCACACACAACAAGGAGGAACGCGATGCCCGAGGAGACGCCGCGGTTGCCGTTCGAGATTGACGAGACGGTTGATCCCAGCCTGGTCACCGGCCGCGCCGGGGTGCCGCTCGTGATTGAGCTGTTCCGCCAGTTCGGGGCAGCGGCAACGATCAATACGCAGGTCCGCCTCAAGCAGCGCCAGCGGGGCTTGCGGCCGTCGCAACTCGTGGAGAGCCTGATCGCGCTGTGGACGAGCGGCGGGGACCGCTGCCAGGTGTGGTCCGCAAAAACTCTGTCTGCCCATCCAATCGCGCATAGAATGTGGACCTAACTCCTTATAAACACAGCGAAAGCTCTTCCCGCCATCGGAGCAAGTCTTTCCAGCCAGAACCGCGCGCACAATGTGCGTGCCGGCCCCCCGGCACCCTAAACGCATGACCCGTTCTGGTCCGCTTAACCCCCCTCCATCGTTCCCCAAACGTGAGCCCGACCCACGTCTCCATTATGGGGCCGTTCCCCCGGCACCAGCCCTCATCGCGGCCTGCCTCATGCTGTGACTGTAAATCGAAACTCCAAATTGGTGTTTGCGTGCAATCCAAAGCGCCCCCTGGATTTGAATCAACGAATCAGAAACGCTTCTTCCCAATTGAGCAATTGCCTCCAGTCTTGCTCGTGCGCAGAATGAAGGGGACGGGCCCCCGGCACCACGCAACTTACGCGATTTTCCCAGATAATTCGGGCTATTCTGAGCGTCGGGGCGGCCAGACCCAGTTGCCGAGCATTACCGAGGATTACCGAGGAGAACTGGCGCTGACTGTACCAAAATTCGAACCAAAATTCCGCTCGCTCGATCACATACTTTAACGGCTACCGCTCTCACCCTGGTTCGAGTCCCTGGTGGGACCCAACGGGGGGACCCAAATCGAATCCCTCCTTCGGCATCATGAGAAACGGGGCAGATAGATGCAGTCACCCCTGCTGGGCAAGCTCATCCAGCCTGAAGATCGCTCTGAAGGTTCTGCCTTCTGTCCAATCCGGGGAGCCGTGCAGGACTCGAACTCTCGCCCCACTTGCACTATCGGCTAGGTCATCTCGTTCCTCAAGCCTCTCGCGGGGGACACGGGGTGACCCGTTCGTTAAGCTCCCGCCCATGCCTCCCCGCACCGTGCCCCACTTCGCGGGAGGCCGCATCTGCAGCTGATCTGCCGTATGCACCGGGCCGTGCGGACCCGAGCTCCTTGTCGGTCCTCAACGCCGGTCGCCCTCATTCGTTCGTTATGGACTGTCAGCGGTCACCCTATACTGAGCCACCGGGGTCGGGGATACTGAGCCACCCAGGGTCGCCCAAACTGAGCCAGCAAGGTCGCCCATAGTGAGCCACCCCAACGGGGTGGCGGCCGGGTCCCTTGCGCTTCGCAGCCACATCGGGGATTGCTCTCCGGGAACCCCAACCCGGAGGTGCCCGATGGCTGCACGGAGGTGCGAGGTGACCGATGTACGCGAAGTGCTCCGCCGGCTCCGCGTCGGGGAGCCGGCCCGCCGGATCGCCCGCGAGCTCGAGCTGAGCCGGAACACGGTGGCCAGCTACCACCGCTGGGCGCGGCAGCACGGGCTGCTCACCGGCGAACTGCCCGACCCGGCCACGCTGGCCACGCTGCTCCACCCGCCGGAGCGTGCCCAGCCCGGGCCCGACCAGTCCAGCGTGGCCCCGTTCCGGGAGCAGGTCGTGGCGTGGCGGCAGCAGGGCGTGGAGGGCCAGGCGATCTTCCAACTCCTCGTCGAGCAGCACGGCTTCACGGGGAGCTACTCCGCGGTGAAACGGTTCCTGCGACGGTTGGAACCGCCCACGCCGCGAGCCACGATCCGCGTGGAGACGGTCCCGGGGGAGGAAGCCCAGGTGGACTTCGGGTCGGCCGGCCTCATGTTCGATCCCGACGGTGAGCGCCTCCGCCGGGCCTGGGCCTTCGTGATGACGCTGTCGTTCAGCCGCCACCAGTACGTCGAGTTCGTCTTCGACCAGACCGTCGCCACCTGGTGCCGCTGCCACCGCGCCGCCTTCGAGTGGTTCCAGGGGGTGCCGCGCCGGGTCGTGCTCGATAATCTGAAGGCCGCCATCGTCCACGCGGTCCTCTACGACCCGGAGGTCCAGCGCGTCTACCGGGAGTGCGCCGAGCACTACGGCTTCCTCATCGCGCCCTGTCGGGTGCGGACCCCCGAGCACAAGGGCAAGGTCGAGCAGGGGGGCGTCCACTACGTGAAGCGCAACTGCCTCGCCGGCCGGGCCTTCCGCGACCTCCACCACGCGAACCAGCACGGCCTCCGCTGGTGCGTGGAGACCGCCGGGATGCGCCTCCACGGCACGATCAAGCAACAGCCCCTGGTGGCCTTCGAGACGGTCGAGCGGGCCGCGCTCCTCTCGTTACCCGCGACCCCGTGGGAGCCGGTGACCTGGAAGCAGGCGAAACTCCACCCGGACTGCCACGTGGTCTTCAACGCCGCCTACTACTCGGCCCCGTACCGGCTGATCGGCCGGCGGCTCTGGGTGCGGGGGACGGCGACCCAGGTCCAGTGCTTCGCCGACCACGCCCTGGTGGCGACCCACCTCGCGGCGCGGCCCGGCCAGCGGCGGACCCTGCACGACCACCTCCCCCCGGACAAGGTCCACTTCCTGATGCAGACGCCGGTGTGGTGCCAGCAGCGGGCCGCCGAGATCGGCCCGCACTGCGCCGCGTTCATCGCCGCCCTCTTGGGCGACCGGCCCCTCGATCGGCTGCGGAGCGCCCAGGGCATCCTCCGGTTGGCGCAGCGCTACGGCGCGGCCCGCCTCGAGGCGGCCTGTGCCCGCGCGCTCGCGGTCGGCGAGTACCGGTATGCCACGGTGAAGACCATCCTCGCCGCGGGCCTCGATCGGCAGCCGCTCCTCGACCTGGCGCCGCGACCCGCGGCCCTCCCCGCCCCGCGCCATGCGCGCCCCTGGACCGACTTCTTCCCCGACCCCGGTGGCGAGGGAGGTCCGCCATGGAACTGACGCACCAGCTCACCCCCATGCTCCGCACGCTCCGGCTCTCCGGGATCCTGGAGACGCTGGAGGTGCGCAACCACCAGGCGATCGAGAGCCGCGCCTCGTTCGTCGAGTTCCTGACCCTGCTCCTGCAGGACGAGGTGGAGCGGCGGGCCCAGTCCACTCTCCGGCTCCGCCTCCGCCGCGCGGCCTTCGATCCCGGCAAGACGCTCGAGGGCTTCGACTTCGGCTTCAACCCGAAGTTGAACAAGGCCCAGGTCTTCGATCTGGCCACCTGCCAGTTCGTCGAGCGGCACGAGAACGTGTTGATCTACGGCCCGACCGGCGTGGGCAAGAGCCACCTGTCGCAAGCCCTGGCGCACGAGGCGTGCCGCCGCGGGTACGAGGTCCTCTTTGTGTCCACGGGGAAGCTGCTGGCCCACCTGGCCGGCGGCCGGGCCGACGGCACGCTCGCCCACCGGCTGGCCAAGTACCTGCGGCCCGACGTGCTCGTCCTGGATGACTTCGGGCTGAAGGCCCTCCGGGCCCCCGGCCCCGAGGACCTCTACGACATCATCCACGAGCGGTACGAGCGCGCGTCCATCGTGCTCACGAGCAACCGGGCCGTGAGCGAGTGGCCGGACATCTTCGGCGAGCCACTCCTGGCCTCCGCCGCCTTGGATCGGCTGACCCACCGGGCCCACTTCGTGGAGATCACGGGGGCCAGCTACCGGGCCGAGCAGACCAAGCAGCAGCTCGCGGCCCAGCGGCGCAGTAAGCTGTCACCGAAGCAGGAGGCACGACCAGAGTAAAGGTCCGGACAACCCACTTGCGAGGGACCCGGCCACGTCCTTCGCTGGCTCACCATGGGGCGACCCTGGGTGGCTCTCAATGGCCGGCCGTTGACATGGACTGACACCATGCGCAAGCTGCCTGCCCGGCGCCCCCCTGTCAAGCTGGAGCCACCCGTTGCTGCGCCGCGCCGGGGCGCGACTGCGTGGGCAGGCGGACCTACTGTGGGGTAGGGCGGTGGGGGCGGGGAGGCGGTGGATCCTTAGTCGAGGGAGGATGCCAGGGGCCTAAAGAACACCCGATTCAGAATGTGGGAGGATTGGCCCATAGGAAACAGTGACGGAATGACCCCACCGAGAACGGCCTATGTCCTCTCTTGCACGAATCTTTGCGCTACCCCGACGGGATTCTCTTTACGAGTTCGCTCTTCTCTAGTTGAACGCAGCGCCGGGCCCATCTGCTCCTTCAGGTACGCACCAAGGTGCTGAACGGAGAATGGTACGAGACTATAAAGCGCCGGTGTCCGGCCATGGCGGTAGCACCCAATGCTGTGGCGGCGTAAGCCCCGGTTTTCCCGATCTCCAGGCTGGCGGAGGTTGTGCAGTGGCATGCGATCGCGCCTGCCACGGTTGTGATTAGGGGATCAAGATGCCCTCGAATTGCTTCAGATACGCGGACCGGAGGCCGGGGTCCGTCACCTTCATCGTCCCCCAGATGTATTTTCCCTTCCAGAAAAGCGCCATCTCTCCGTGATAGGGGTCCTTGAGTTCGTACGTCCCTTCGGCCAGATTCATCTCCTGCTTGATCTGCTTCAGGTACTGCCCCAACATCGCGCGGGCGTCATCCGGGCTGTCGCCCGAGATCACGAAGAGCTGGTACTTCTGGCCCGACCGATCGTAGTCGGCGATGAACCCGGAGTGGAAGAACGCGTACCCGAGGAAATCCTTGGCGATGAACTTCTCCGAGTTCGGCTTCTTCCCGTCCGACGGGAATGCTGACAGGATTGCCGGCAAGGCGGTTTGCGCCGGCAGCTCCTGCGAAATCCGCCGGGCGAAAGCCAGCAGGATCTCCCGGTCGTCCGAGCCGGTGTTCTCGCTGCTCAGTTTCACGTAATAGCCGCCCTGGATGAAATTGCAGACCGCATTCTCGTAGTAGCCCTGCGCCCCGAGCGCCAGAAAGTCGGCGCTTGGCACGCGCTCCTGGCTGTAGATGCCAAAGGCGTGGTCCGCGTCACGATGGCGATAGACCTCCGCGCTCACCGACATCTTCTCCTTCCGGTACTCGATGACCTGCAGCTCTTCGAAGTCGTACTTCAAGTAGAGATCGGCCCCTCCATCGATGTATTCGTAGAGCATGTCGGGCGAGAACACTTGGAGCCGGCCCGCCAGTGTCCATCCATCCATCGCGGGAAACGCGAACGGCGTCGCGCCGGCAGCCAGCGATGGCCCTCCCCAGAGGACGAACGCAAGAAGGACAGCAACGAAAGTGCTCCTCGTCTTCATGCGCGATCCTCCCCTCGGTCGCCTAGGCAAAAAAGCTGGTTGGAACGTCCCGCAAGCGGATGACGTCACGAACCCGCTCGGAGACGTTCCAGCGATTCGTGCAGGCCACGGGACAGGCGCCGCAGTCGCCGCACACAGTATTCGGCAGGGCCAGGGACAGCACGAGATCCTGGGCTGCCACGAGGTTCCGGTACCCGTACAGGTACATGTGGGCACGCATCAGGTCGGGGATCGGGAGCACCTGCCTGCACTGGCCCACGCACGCCCCGCAACCCTGGCAATACAGACCGGCCGCCAGTGACGCCTTCCGGAGCTGCTCCCGCTCCGACGCGGTCAGCGTGAGGTCCTTCAGGATGGCCAGGTCGAGCGTCATCTGATCGAAGGTGGTGAAACCGCAGATCACGGTTGCGACGCTCGGATCCTGTAGCACCCACTTGATGCATGCGCGGGCGTCGATCTGGGTGGAGGCATACGCCCCCCCGCGATTCCCGCCCATGGACTTCATCCCCACGATCCCGAGACCGGCGCCAGCCGCCCTGGCGATGGCCTTCTGTACCTCGGCCGCGTGCTGCTGGCGGAAGTTGTAGGCCGCCAGGGCGACATCGTAGACCTTGGAATCCGTTGCGGCCTCAACCACCTCGGGCTCGTTCCGGTGCGTGCTGACGCCGATCCATCGGATCTTGCCCGCCTGCTTCGCCTTCTGGAGGGCCGAGAGGATCGGCCCGTGCAGCGTGGCTCCCCGCGTCCAGGTGCCGTGGTGGTGATAGATGTCGATGTAATCCAGTCCGAGGCTCTTCAGGCTGGTGTCGATCTTCTTGGTGTACGCCTCTTCCGTGGCGTCCGGCCCGTAGCCGCCGGTGGTCTGGTCCTTGGGGAGGCTGGCCTTGGTGGCAATGAAGAAGGAGTCCCGCGGGCGGTCCTTGAGGATCTCGCCGAGCATGGACTCGTTGGTGCCGCGCTGGTAGCCCTGGGCGGTGTCCAGGAAGACGTAGCCGGCATCGAGGGCGGCACGCACCAACTGTGGGTTGTCGGTGTTCATCACGCCCATCGAGACGATCGGCATCCGGATGCCGGTCCTGCCGAGGACGCGGGTGCCCTCGAACTTGTCCGGCGCGTCCGGCGGCCGGGTCAGGTTGGCGCTCAAGTAGGCGAACCCGCCGAGCCCGGTCGTAGTCGTCTTCAGGAAATCCCTTCTCCCCATCACTCTCTTCTGTTCCATGTGTCGAGCCCTCCTGTCGATTTCCGCCCAGGAAACGGGGGGTTCGGGTAATTTCGCTCAGGGCAGGAACCCTTTGGGCTTTTTCGCCGCCGAGGGAGAGGCGGGCGACATCGCCTTCGACCCGCTCTCGTGTTTCTCCGGCTCGACCTTGAGCCCCTCGGTCTTCAGGATGAACTGGTCATCACCCGGGTTGGGCTTGAAATCCAGCTGCAGCTTCTTCGCCTCGGCGACGTACGAGCCTGTGCGCATCCGGATCTGGCCGATGGGAGCCACCACGATGGCCGACTCGCCCTCCACGGGGCAGCGCTGCTCGCAGTAGCCGCAGCCGTTGCACCGGGATGCCACAACGAAGGGGCGGCGATAGCCGTCGATGGGGCGGAAGACGATGGCATGGTACGGGCAGATTTCGTCGCAGATCAAGCAGAGCTTATCCTGGGCCCAGACCAGGCACATCTCCTTGCGGAGGACGGCCGTCCCGAGCTTAGCATGGGTCTTCTCCTCGAGGCCGAGCGACCGGATCGCCTGGGTCGGGCAGACCTTGCCGCAGACGTTGCACTCCTGCTCGCAGGCCGCGAAGCGGAGGTCCAGCTTTGGCGTCCAGAGGCCCGCCAGGCCGCCTTCCCAGAGGCTGGGCTGGAGGGTATTGGTGAGGCAGGACTTCATGCACTCGCCGCAGCGGATGCAGGTGGTGAGGAAATCATTCTCGGGCAGGGCGCCCGGCGGCCGGATGAGCTGGGCTTTGTTCTGGAGCGGTGTGAAGGGCGACTGCTGGACGACAAAGCCCAGTCCCACGCCGCCGGCCACGGAATAGAGGAAACCGCGGCGGGACAGGTCCGGCCGCGAGGTTTCCCCCACCGGGAGCAGTTGTGGCGAAGCCGGGAACGCGATGACGTCCTGCGGGCATTCCGCGACGCAGGTACGGCACTGGATGCACTCGGCGAGTCGTGTGCCGCTCTCGTCTATGGCCGCGCCCATCGGGCAGGCGTCCTGGCAGAGGCCGCAGGCCGAGCATTCCGGCCCGACCGTCCGCCGCCATCGGCCCAGCGGTGAAAAGAGGCTCAGAAGTGCGCCGAGCGGGCACAGGTAGCGGCACCAGAAGCGGGGGGCCAGCCGCCCCAGGGCAATGATGCCTGCGAAGATGAGAAACGTGATCAGCGACACATAGAAGACGGGCTGCGTGTAGGACAGCGTTGCGATGCTCATCCAGCGCATCGCCTCGGCCACGGGGCGGAAGGCGTCCAGCAGAATATTCACCAGGCCGACGAACGGCGGGAGCAGGGCGAAGGTGTAGCTGCGCGTGAGGAGCGAGATCGGGTCCAGGAGATAGACGAGCGATGACCCCATCAGCGCCGCCGCGATGAAGAGGATCAGCACGACGTACTTGAGGTTGCGAAGTTTGGGGTCGGATTCGAGCGTCCGCCGCTTCCCCCGGCGAAAAAGGACGGGATCCAGGAAATCGAGGATCGCGCCCAGCGGACAGACGTAGGAGCAGAAGAACCGGCCGACGAGCATCGTGGCGACGAGCAGCACGAGCCCCCAGAGGGCTCGGCCGACCCACGCGCGACCCGCCAGGATCGCGCTCAGGCCAAGCAGGGGGTCCAGCCGCAAATAGATATCAGCCGGCAGCCAATCCGGAAGACGGTAATTGGCCAGCGCGAACAGGATCGTGAACAGGACCAGAGAGAAGACCTGAACTTTGGTCCTCATGCGGTGGCCTTCAGGATGTTGAGCTGCTCCAGGTCAATCTTTCCGAGGCCCCGCTGGCTGGCGGCGAGTAGGTGCTCCACCTGGCGTCCCTTGAACGGCTGGCCGTACCAGGGGGCTACGGACACGCCGAAGGAGTCCACCGCGATCGGGTCAGTGCCGGCGATGACGAGATTCGGCTTCACGACCTCGCCGGGCCCGCCCGGGCCGCCGGTGGTCAGGGCACGTGTGGCGTCCAGCACGGTGAGCTTGGGGCGAATCACCGTGGCCAAGTCGGCCAGGGCGTGGTTGATGTTGTACTTGCTGTGGAAGCTCCAGCGGTCCCAGATCAGCCCCATCAGGCCCTTCACACCCATGCTGATCCCGGTGTTGGAATGGGATTTGGCCTGCGGGAGGCAGATCAGCACCTGGCAGTCGAGCACCTCCTTGAGGACTTCCACCCGGTCGAGGACTTTGCCCTGCGGGACCTTGACCTCCCGGTAGAACTTGTGGTCGGTGAACATCTGGACGTAGACGTTCTTCAGGCCCTTGCAGGCGTCGGCCACGCCGGCGCGCCGCAGGCATAGCTCGGGGGACTGGAGCGGGTTGTCCACCACCATGACCTGCTCGGCCCCTGCCTCGAGGCACATCTGGGCGATGGTACGGACCAGGGCGGGGTGCGTGTTCGAGGCGCGGTCCGGCCCGCTGGCGAAGGACATGTTGGGCTTGAGGACGACGCGATTGCCCTTTTGAACAAAGCGCGACATCCCGCCGAGCGCGTCGACGGCCTTGCGGGCGGCCGCCCCCGGCTCGCCAGTGATCACGGCAAGGTCGGGCTCCGCCGCCCCGGCAGGGCGCGGTAGGCCGGGCAGGCCGAGGGCCAGCCCAGCGGCCGCGCCACGTAGGAGATCGCGTCTGGTCATGCCAGTCGAATCAGTGATGACTCCCTCCCCTTCTTGTAGGCTTCAATTTTTGCCGGAGGTAACCTTTGCTGTCAAGTTAACCTGAATCCGGCGTGAAAAAGCTGCATTACTGGAATCTCAGATGCTCGATCTGTGTCTGTGTTGCGAAGAACTCCTCCTGATAAGGGAAACTCTGCGGCAGCTTCAGCACCGGCCTGCCCTGCGGGCGAACCAGCTCGCCAGGGATGACCAAGAGCCGTTGGCGGATCGTCGGCAGTGTGAGCCGCTGCCAGGGCTCAGGGAGACAGAACCGACGGAACCAGTTCAGCAGATTGTAGGCGAAGACCACGAGCTGGAAGTAGGCGCGGTTGGCCGCCCAGTCGCCCGTGGGGATCTTCCCCAAGGTGTAGGCCTCCTTCATCTCCCGGATGACCAGTTCGGCCTCGGCTCGTGCGTTGTAGAACCGCCAGATGTGCAGGGGCGTCAGGTCGAGGTTGGTGACGATCACGCGGTAGACGTACGCCCCCATCCGGAACAGGGACAGCTGCCACGAGGGTTCCTCGGGCACGGGCCGACGCACCGCGACGAACCGCCGCGGCCCGGGCCAGCCCTGCGGCTGGTACGCGAACTCAGCGAGGCTCACCCCGCCGCCCACCGGCTGGTACCGGGCAGCCGCCACGCGCTGCTGGAGCGGGCGGGTCATTCGGGCCACGATCGTGTACCCGGCCCGGCGCGCCTCCAGCGCCTCCACGATCTCGCGCGCGTAGAAGGCGCTGTCCCCGCGCACGCGCACCGTGCGCACCGTCCGTGGCACCTTTGCACGCGCGGCTTCCCAGAGTGGGATGGTGACCGTGGCCACGTGGGTATTCCCGGGGTGGTACTCGGCCGCCCAGCAGTCCCCGGTCTGGCCCTCCAGACAGAGCAGGGGAAGATAGCTCGGCCGCCCGCGCTTCTTGGGGTTGAAACCCAACACCGCCTGGTCCTGGTGCCCGTACACGGTGAGCACCGTCGAATCGAAGTCGAAGATCACCGTGGAGGGCGTCTCCGGATACCCTACCAACTGCTGGCGCAACCGATCGTGCAGCGCGAGAAAGTCCGTGACCCCCGCCTCGGCGAAGCGGCCCAGGAAGCGGCGCAGCGTCTGAGGGTCCGGGTAAGCCGGCAGGCCCGTGAGGTACTGGAACACGCCGTTGCGGCGCAGGAGCTGCGTCGTCTCGATCCGCCCGAGTCCGAGGATGATCGGGTACACCAAGGCGAGGATGGCCTCGGTGCTGCTGTACCGGTTGTTCCGCTGTGGGAAGCGCACCGCCTGCGCCAAGTGGGACCGGAGGCCCAACCGCTGCACGAACTGGTGGAGCAGAACGAGGCCGCCAAAGTGGGTGAGACTCGCCGCCGAGAACGAGACCGGCAAATTTCGGGGGCCGCGGGCCATTACATCCAAACCATACTAAAAGTGAGGTTTGGATGCAAGCGCCCCCATGCCCATTCTGATCAGCTTTCATGTGGCTTCGCGCACCAAGGGTGTGGCTCGATCACGCCGGATTCAGGTTAACTGTTTGTAAAGGTCACTGCTGTCCCAACGTTACTCGAATAGATTCAACTGGTTGCCAGGATCATCTTCCAGTTCAGCACCCCGGGAGAGCGTAAGTGTTTGCGTCAGTGGGATCTTCTCGAACAGGGAGACGCTCAGAATCTGGAGGATGGTGTACAGGCTCGCCTCCAGGTGGAGCCGCTTCTTGACGATGGCGACCAGGACGTACACCGCGATGGCGATCCAGATCTGGGTCTTGACGGCGTTCTCGGAGGTGCCGTAGAAGGCTTTGATCCGCAGGTGCTGCTTGATCCACTTGAAGAACAGTTCCACCTGCCACCGGCACTTGTAGAGCTGGGCGATGGTCGGCGCCGGGAGCGTGAAGTTGTTGGTGAGGAACACGAGCCACTTCCGCTTCTCGGTATCGAAGAACCGGATCCGGCGCAGGCGCTCGGGGTAGCTGTGCTGGCTGTAGAAGCCGTAGAGCCGAACGATCTGATCGGAGTAGACCCCGGTCGTCCGATCGACGGGCCGCGAATCGAGGTACCGGAACCGGAAGTTCCGCTTGGCGCGGGTCACGAAGAAGCCCAGCGCCTGGTGGAGCCGGTACAGCCGGGCGAAGTCGAGGTAGCCCCGATCGACGACATAGATGGCACCGGCCTCCACGACCAAGGCATCGAGGAGGTTGACGTCGTGCACGGTCCCGGGCGTGATGAACAGGACGGTGGGAATGTTGCCCCGCAGATCCAGCAGGGTATGGAGCTTCACGGCCCCCTTGCGCTTGCGGAACGTCGCCCACGGGCACAGCGCCAGGCAGAGGTCGATGACGGTCGCCTCCAACGCATAGACCGTCTGCTCCAACTCGACCCCGAAGGCCTCGGTGGGGTACAGGGTGCGGGCGGTGGCGATCAGCCCCTGGGCGAAGTCGGCGTAGATCCGCCAGTCCCGCACCTCGTTGGCGTGGGCGAGCGTGTTGCGGGCGACCGTGCCGCGGAACCCCATGTGGTAGAGCTTGGGTTGGGCGACCCGGAGGCAGGCTTGAATATCCCGCAGGCTCTCCCGGTAGGTGAGCTGGGCGAAGGCCAGGCAGAGGAACTGGTCCCAACAGGAGAAGCGCTGGACCTTGTAGTGCCCCTCGTAGCGGTCCACGCACTGGCGGAACTCGTACGGGGAGACGCAGTCCATCAGTTGAGCGAAGATCGTCCGACCAGCATGCATGGGCCATCCTCTCGCGCGAAAATGCGAGAGTATGGCTCGCGGCGGGTCGCCGGTTCAAATCGATAAATCGAGGCATGTGCAGAATGAGCAGCACCATCAGCAGGTTCCGTTACATCGGCAACTCAACGTTGGGACAGCAGTGTGTAAAGGTATGGACTCCATCCGATTTCTATTCTTGGTGGACGGCTGTTGGCCTGGGCGGAATGTCTGACAAAATACCAATTGGGCCTATGCAGTTCAGTCTCCCAGCCAAGCATTTTGGGGTAGGCACTCGATTAAGGTCTCATAGCCTGGGGTCACGAGAGTCAACTGCATAGCCCGAATACCAATTTAGTTGGTTTCACCACTTTTTGACCCCTCAGAGGGCGTCATAGAGTGCGTCATAGTAAGACGCCTTGCAGTCGGATGCTCCGCACCGTTTAGCCTGGGCGTTAAGCCTTTGTTCCAGCGAAGGCTCTCCATCCAGTGCCCACATGTGGACTGGTTGGGGAACCAAACGGGATTCGAACGCATGGTCCGCAAATACTCGATCCGGTGTGTTGGTGCTTGGTCTTCATGGCAGTATGGTAAGCACCGGGATATGGTGTCAGCGGTCACCCTATACTGAGCCACCGGGGTCGGGGATACTGAGCCACCCAGGGTCGCCCAAACTGAGCCAGCAAGGTCGCCCATAGTGAGCCACCCCAACGGGGTGGCGGCCGGGTCCCTTGCGCTTCGCAGCCACATCGGGGATTGCTCTCCGGGAACCCCAACCCGGAGGTGCCCGATGGCTGCACGGAGGTGCGAGGTGACCGATGTACGCGAAGTGCTCCGCCGGCTCCGCGTCGGGGAGCCGGCCCGCCGGATCGCCCGCGAGCTCGAGCTGAGCCGGAACACGGTGGCCAGCTACCACCGCTGGGCGCGGCAGCACGGGCTGCTCACCGGCGAACTGCCCGACCCGGCCACGCTGGCCACGCTGCTCCACCCGCCGGAGCGTGCCCAGCCCGGGCCCGACCAGTCCAGCGTGGCCCCGTTCCGGGAGCAGGTCGTGGCGTGGCGGCAGCAGGGCGTGGAGGGCCAGGCGATCTTCCAACTCCTCGTCGAGCAGCACGGCTTCACGGGGAGCTACTCCGCGGTGAAACGGTTCCTGCGACGGTTGGAACCGCCCACGCCGCGAGCCACGATCCGCGTGGAGACGGTCCCGGGGGAGGAAGCCCAGGTGGACTTCGGGTCGGCCGGCCTCATGTTCGATCCCGACGGTGAGCGCCTCCGCCGGGCCTGGGCCTTCGTGATGACGCTGTCGTTCAGCCGCCACCAGTACGTCGAGTTCGTCTTCGACCAGACCGTCGCCACCTGGTGCCGCTGCCACCGCGCCGCCTTCGAGTGGTTCCAGGGGGTGCCGCGCCGGGTCGTGCTCGATAATCTGAAGGCCGCCATCGTCCACGCGGTCCTCTACGACCCGGAGGTCCAGCGCGTCTACCGGGAGTGCGCCGAGCACTACGGCTTCCTCATCGCGCCCTGTCGGGTGCGGACCCCCGAGCACAAGGGCAAGGTCGAGCAGGGGGGCGTCCACTACGTGAAGCGCAACTGCCTCGCCGGCCGGGCCTTCCGCGACCTCCACCACGCGAACCAGCACGGCCTCCGCTGGTGCGTGGAGACCGCCGGGATGCGCCTCCACGGCACGATCAAGCAACAGCCCCTGGTGGCCTTCGAGACGGTCGAGCGGGCCGCGCTCCTCTCGTTACCCGCGACCCCGTGGGAGCCGGTGACCTGGAAGCAGGCGAAACTCCACCCGGACTGCCACGTGGTCTTCAACGCCGCCTACTACTCGGCCCCGTACCGGCTGATCGGCCGGCGGCTCTGGGTGCGGGGGACGGCGACCCAGGTCCAGTGCTTCGCCGACCACGCCCTGGTGGCGACCCACCTCGCGGCGCGGCCCGGCCAGCGGCGGACCCTGCACGACCACCTCCCCCCGGACAAGGTCCACTTCCTGATGCAGACGCCGGTGTGGTGCCAGCAGCGGGCCGCCGAGATCGGCCCGCACTGCGCCGCGTTCATCGCCGCCCTCTTGGGCGACCGGCCCCTCGATCGGCTGCGGAGCGCCCAGGGCATCCTCCGGTTGGCGCAGCGCTACGGCGCGGCCCGCCTCGAGGCGGCCTGTGCCCGCGCGCTCGCGGTCGGCGAGTACCGGTATGCCACGGTGAAGACCATCCTCGCCGCGGGCCTCGATCGGCAGCCGCTCCTCGACCTGGCGCCGCGACCCGCGGCCCTCCCCGCCCCGCGCCATGCGCGCCCCTGGACCGACTTCTTCCCCGACCCCGGTGGCGAGGGAGGTCCGCCATGGAACTGACGCACCAGCTCACCCCCATGCTCCGCACGCTCCGGCTCTCCGGGATCCTGGAGACGCTGGAGGTGCGCAACCACCAGGCGATCGAGAGCCGCGCCTCGTTCGTCGAGTTCCTGACCCTGCTCCTGCAGGACGAGGTGGAGCGGCGGGCCCAGTCCACTCTCCGGCTCCGCCTCCGCCGCGCGGCCTTCGATCCCGGCAAGACGCTCGAGGGCTTCGACTTCGGCTTCAACCCGAAGTTGAACAAGGCCCAGGTCTTCGATCTGGCCACCTGCCAGTTCGTCGAGCGGCACGAGAACGTGTTGATCTACGGCCCGACCGGCGTGGGCAAGAGCCACCTGTCGCAAGCCCTGGCGCACGAGGCGTGCCGCCGCGGGTACGAGGTCCTCTTTGTGTCCACGGGGAAGCTGCTGGCCCACCTGGCCGGCGGCCGGGCCGACGGCACGCTCGCCCACCGGCTGGCCAAGTACCTGCGGCCCGACGTGCTCGTCCTGGATGACTTCGGGCTGAAGGCCCTCCGGGCCCCCGGCCCCGAGGACCTCTACGACATCATCCACGAGCGGTACGAGCGCGCGTCCATCGTGCTCACGAGCAACCGGGCCGTGAGCGAGTGGCCGGACATCTTCGGCGAGCCACTCCTGGCCTCCGCCGCCTTGGATCGGCTGACCCACCGGGCCCACTTCGTGGAGATCACGGGGGCCAGCTACCGGGCCGAGCAGACCAAGCAGCAGCTCGCGGCCCAGCGGCGCAGTAAGCTGTCACCGAAGCAGGAGGCACGACCAGAGTAAAGGTCCGGACAACCCACTTGCGAGGGACCCGGCCACGTCCTTCGCTGGCTCACCATGGGGCGACCCTGGGTGGCTCTCAATGGCCGGCCGTTGACATATGGTAACCGTTTCGCTCCAACCCGCCCGCACCCGGGCTCGGACCGGGGCCGCACTCAACATAATCACAGTCCTGCGAGGAAGCCGAGAAGCGCGTCATCGGCCTTAAACGGGCGCGGGCGGGGGATGCCTCGTCCACTGGCCCACCGGATCGCAAGCTGCTCTGTTGACACCCCAGCCCCACCAGCGATCGGCTCCCGCCCGACGCTCCCGGTATCTCCCCTCCAGCCTCGCGGGAGGGCTCCGTCATGGCGCGCTGCCCTGGCCAGCGTCGGCCCCGGGGGCCGTGGGCGTCCAGTCCGCTCGTGGTTTCTCCACCCAAGGGGCAGCGGCCGGCTTCTCAACTCCCGGACACCGAGCTGCCACACCTGCAGCGGGAGGGAGGGCCCTGAGGAAGGACCCGGATTGGACCGCACGTCGCCAGTTCCTGCAGACGTTGGCTGCGGTCGGCGCCATCCCCGCGGCGGATCTTGCCTGGCGGGAAGAGCCTTTCGGCTGGCCGCGCCGGACCCCCGCCGCCCGCACCAGGCGGTTCCAGGTCAGCGGCCCTGAGCCGCTCCGGCTCTCCTGGATCGAGTCTCTGATGGACCGCTTCACCACGTCGCAGTCAGACGGCGAGGTGCGGGGGGAAGTTCGCCCCCCCGGCCCAGGCGCGCCAGAAGCTCATCGCCGTCGCGGCCGCACGCAACCCGCCGGACTCCTGCCAGATGGGGGACAAGTGGCTGGGCGAGGTCTGCCAGGCCCAGGCGCATGGAAGGGGCGGGTCTGCTTGGGGGCAACCAGCGAGGTCGCCGAGCAGGTGGCGAGTGCGTCCTTGCCGACTCCGAGCCAGGGAGGGGATCGCGAGGATCGGAGAGGAACAGGGCACCCCACGAGAAGATTGCGTGGACGGCCACCGTCCAACACCTGATGTTCTCCCCAGCATTCAGGTGGCAGCGCTCATCCCGCTGTGGGAGCGCAAAGGCGGCCTCACGCTCGCCGAAGTCCTGGACGCGAGCGCCTTACCGGCACAGGGGACGTCCACGTGACCTCGTTCGCGGAGACAGCGGGTTCGCGAAAAAGAGAGCGCATCTCGCATTGCTCGATAGTTAACTGCGGTACACCCCTGATTTTTCGAGGAGCAAAACCCCTGTACCCGAACCCGTGATGTCCCCCCGAATCCCTCCGCGTCCCTCAGCACCCGGTATTGTCTGTACCATCTCGTTGGCCATGGTTCCTCCTTTTCCCCAAGACTTCGTCGTTGTATCGGATCCATCACCTGACTTGTCCGTCCTGCGTGGAGACATCTGGACCGCCTCCCGCCCCCTCGCCTTGACTCTCACGGTAATCCCGGTTCCCTGACGCGTCCACCCTCGTGTCTCCCATGCCCACGGGTGCACACCGTGTCATCGCTCCCGGCCGAACAGACAGCCAGCACGCGCAGCGCATCCTCTCAATTCGGGCGAAGCGTGGCGACCAAGCAGGTCGTAAGCCACCGCGGCTCGCCCTTCTCGAGTGCCGGCGCATGGCGATCCGTCCGATCCAGCTCCTCGCGGATCTGGAGAAGCCCCTCACCCGTCGTGTAATCAGTGTGCACGACGGTTCGTTTTCGCTCTGCCCCTTCCTGCTCGCCTCAAGCTGCCTCATGTACACCTCGCCGCGCCCAGTTCCATTCTTCATGACTACGGTCGGCTCGTGCAACCGCCCACTTTATTGTTGAGGAGGCAGTGCACGTTTTTGCAGCGGATCTCGACCGTAAGATCCTGGAACGTCCCCGATGCGGCCAATCGGCCGACCTTCCCACACCCCAACTCCACCCGGCCAGCCAGGCGCCCCAGAGCATTGGCCAGGTACTTCTTCACTTACAGCAACGACGGCGCAGGACCCCGAGCACCAAGTGCTCGAATCAGCCGATTGCCACATTGCCCGCTTTCGGCCGCCTGTCGCTGCGTCTGTGGCGTCTATTTGCCCCGATCTCTCCAGGAGGCACCCTGTTTTGCTTTAGTTTCCTCATTCGGTGAATCCTTGGCCTTGGACACGTCCCCCCGGTTTCAGTTGCGCGGGGGTTGCGTCTCCATGCATCGTTGTGCTATGTTCTGCCACGCTAACCCCGCTAAATCACGTCATGGCTGCCACTGAAATCAGCTTTCGAATTGACAGCCCCAGATTCCTCTGTTACCTTGACCCCACTCATCATTCGTGGTGCTATCGATCGCGTCTTCCATCGTTCTCCAGTTGGCGTGCAACGCGTTCTCATCGCCCTCGGAGGTCACCGTGCTCAAGCGGGACAAGGAGCGGGTCGGCGCAGACTTTGGCGAGATCCGCGCCTTCCTCGGGGAAGGAACTCACTTCAAGGGAGTGCTGAGCTTCGCCGGTGCGGTTCGCATCGACGGTCACCTGGAAGGGGAGATCGTCGGCGAAGAGGTGCTCATCATCGGCGAGCCCGGGCAGGTCAGCGCGGAGATCGAGGTCGGGACGCTGGTGGTGAGTGGCCAGGTGCAGGGGAACATCACCGCCAAGCAGCGCGTGGAACTCCTGCGCCCGAGCCGGGTGGGCGGCACGATCCGGACCCCTTGTTTGGTGGTGGCTGAAGGCGCCGTGTTCAACGGGAATTGTGAGATGACCAGCCCGGACGAGGGCAAGGTCGTCCGTCTCCAGCCGAAAGAGGAGGGCCTGAAGGCGGCCGAGCGGGGATGAGCCCGGCCCCCTGATGTCAGGCACGGGTGCGCCCCGCGCCCCGCGGTCGTCAGCGTCGTTGCGTTTGGACCCCCCTGGTGCATTTCGCCCGCCGTCTGGTCCTCCGTGGTCCTACGCCTCCGGTGTGTTTGCACGTGTCGCCCATGGCTGTCTCGTTCAGGTTTGCGCGTCTGGCATGAGAGTGTATCTCGATCACAACGCCACCACGCCGCTCGACCCCGAGGTCCTGGCGGCGATGACGCCCTTCCTGGCGGAGGGGTTCGGCAATCCCAGCTCGCTCCACGTCTGGGGGCGCGAGGCGCGACAGGCCCTGGAGCGGGCGCGGGCGACCATCGCGCGGGCCCTGGGAACGGCCGACAAGGATACCGTCGTCTTCACCTCGGGGGGGACCGAGGCCGACAACCTGGCCCTCATGGGCGTCGCCGCGGCCCAGGAGAAGCGCGGTCGTCATGTGATCCTTTCCTCCGTGGAGCACCACGCCGTTCTGAATGCCGCCGCCCACCTCGGCCGCCAGGGCCTCGAGGTGACCCGCCTCTCCGTGGATTCGCAGGGGCTGCTGGACCCGGACGATGTGCGCCGGGTGATCCGTCCGGACACCGTACTGGTCAGCCTCATGTACGGGAACAACGAGACCGGCGTGCTGTTTCCCATCGCCTCCGTAGGCAGGATCTGCCGCGAGCGGGGCGTGACCTTTCACACCGACGCGGTGCAAAGCTTCGGCAAGCTCCCCCTGGACGTGGAGACGCTCTGCGTGGATCTCCTCTCCCTGTCCGGCCACAAGACCCACGGGCCGAAGGGTATCGGCGCCCTCTTCATCCGGCGCGGGACGCGGCTGCAGCCGCTCCTCCATGGGGGGGCGCAGGAGCGCTCACGGCGCGCCGGGACGGAAAACGTGGCGGCCGCCGTCGGGCTGGCCCGCGCGACCGAGCTGTCGCTGCAGGATCAGGCAGGCGAGTCCAGGCGGATGGCGGATCTCCGGGATCGGCTGGAGGGAGGCGTGATGGCCGCCCTGCCCGGCGTCCTGCGAAACGGGCACCCGACCGAGCGGCTGCCCCACACGACGAACCTCGCGTTCGCTGGCGTCGAGGCGGAGTCGCTGATCCTGGCCCTGGACCTTGCCGGCGTCGGGGCCTCATCGGGGGCCGCGTGCTCGTCCGGCTCGCTGGAGCCGTCACACGTCCTGGCCGCCATGGGGCTTCCGCGGGAACGGGTGTTGAGCTCGGTCCGGTTCTCTCTGGGCCGGACGACCACGAGGGAGGAGATCGAGCACGTGCTGGAGGTCCTCCCACCGATCGTGGAGCGGATGCGCCGGGTGAACGCCCGCCCCATCCCCTCGGCCGGAGCACGAGCGTGATGATGCAGCACGAGACGCAAGGGATGGTCGTCGTGGCCATGAGCGGCGGGGTGGACTCGGCGGTGGCCGCGGCGCTCCTCGCCCGGGAGGGCGTCCCGGTCGTCGGGATCACCCTCCGGATCTGGCCCAGCCTGCGACCGACCGACCCGACGCAGCGCTTCGACAGTTGCTGCTCGCCAAGCGCGGTGGAGGACGCGCGTGGCGTGGCGGAAGTGCTGGGGATTCCCCACTACGTGCTGAACTACGAGGCGGAGTTCGATCGCGAGGTCATCCAGTACTTCACCCGTGCCTACCTCAACGGGGAGACGCCGAACCCCTGCGTCCCTTGCAACTCGCGATTGAAATTCGGCTCGCTCTTCACCCGGGCCAGGGGATGGGGGGCGGTTCGGGTGGCCACCGGCCACTACGCCCGCGTGGAATACCATCCTGCCTCGGGGCGATACCGGCTGCGACGCGCGGTGGACCCCCGGAAGGACCAGAGTTACTTTCTCTACGGCCTGACCCAGGAGCAACTGGCGACGGCGCGCTTCCCGGTGGGACACCTCACAAAGGAGGAAACTCGACGCCTCGCGGGGAAGTTGGGACTGGCGGTGGCGGAAAAGCCCGACAGCCAGGAGATCTGTTTCGTTCCCGGCGACTACCGCACCTACCTCCGGGAGCGCGTGGGCGCCGCCATCCTCCCGGGAACCATCCGAGATACGGCCGGGAGCGTGCGAGGACAGCACCAGGGGCTGGCGTTCTACACGGTGGGGCAGCGCCGAGGTCTCGGCATCGGAAGCCACGCGCCCCTCTACGTGATCGAGCTGGACCCTGCGAGGAACGAGGTGATCGTAGGGGAAGGCCGGGATCTCTGGACGCAAGAGGTGGAGGTGGGCCGCGTCAATCTCGTCGCGGTCGCGCGCCTCGACGGGCCGCAGCGGATCCTGGCGAAGATCCGATACGCCCAGGCGGCGGCGCCTGCGACGGCGATTCCCCTGGCCGGGGAACGCGTGCGCCTCTGCTTCGACGAGCCTCAGCGGGCGGTGGCCCCGGGGCAGGCCGCGGTCTTTTACGATGCGAACGACGCGGATCTGGTCGTGGGCGGCGGGACGATCTGTCGGCGGGGACGGATATCGAATGCGGAATGCGGAGTAGGGGAGGGGAAAGGCGCCCACCCCACGGAGATTTGATCCATGTTGGATGACCGCGAGCTAATCCGCATAAGGCTGCGTTCGCTCTCGCGCCGCCTGCGCCTGGCTCGCGCCCTCACCGCTAGCGTCCGCTTCCTGATCGTGGGCCTGGCCCTCGCCCTGGTGCCGCTCCTCACGAAGGGTCTCTTTCCCGTTGCCGGCCCCCTGGTCGCCGCGGGCCTGGCGGGCGGCCTGGCCCTCCTAGGAGTCCTGTACGGCCTCGTGGCGCCGCTTCCGGCGGCCCATGCGGCCCGCCCTGGCGGATCAGCGGTTGCACCTCAAGGAACGCCTGACCAGCGCGCGCGAGCACCTGTCCGCCGCCGCGGGGCCGGCGGAGGCGACCGACATCGTCCGGGCCCAGCTCGCCGAGACGGCGGCCCGCCTGCGCGAAATCCGCGCGCAGGATGCCTTCCCCCCGCGCCTCCTGCCGGAAGCCCGGTGGGTGGCGCCCGTGACCGCCCTGGCCCTGTTCCTACTGCCTCCCCTCCCGTTGCGCCTGCCGGCGACCGGCGGCGAATCCGTTGATCGGGAGGCCAAGGCCGACGAAGAGGACCAGGCGCGGGAAAAGCCCCTGGAGCAGAAGCTCGCGACGCCCGCCGCGCCCGACAAGCTCTTCCCGAAGACTAAAGAGCGCGAGGTACAGCGGGGCCCCCTCTCGTCCCGAGAGCAGACGGGCGATTTGGCCGCGGTCTTCCAGGACACCAAGATGAGCCAGCAGCAGCCGGATTTCGGCAGCTTCATCAAGCAGGGGGACGAGCGACTGAAGCTTCTGGCGCGCCCGGAGAGCATCCCGGATCTCAACCGGGACTTCACCCAGAGCCCGTACCAGGTGATGATCCGGCGGATGCAGGAACAGGTGAGATCGGGACGGATGCAGGGCCTCTCCTGGGAGCAGATCGAACGCCTGCTCTCCGAGATGGGACAGAGCGCGCAGCGCTTGGGAAACAGCGGGCTGTCTGACGACCTCATGAGCGAGCTGCAGCAAGAGGGCGGGGGCTCCACCGACAAGATGCTGGACGCTTTGTCTCGCGCCCTGAATCGCCTGCGAGATCGCGACGAGGCCGGCCGCGGCAAGGGGCAGAACCTGCGCGAGGCGCCCGGCCAGCAGCGCGGCTCGGGACAGCAGCGGGGCGAGGGCGGGCAGGGCCAGAGCGAGGACGACTCCACGGGCGGCTCGCTGCCGGGCACGGGGAAGTCTCTCCAGACCAAGGGCGACCCCACCCCGCGGATTGGGGGCGAGAAGGAGGATTCCACGCTGGAGGGCGACCCACGGGAGGGCCAGATGGAGGCCTACGACACCAACCTCTCCGGACCGGGGACGCAGAACCCCTCGCGCCTGCCGTACATGGACGTGTTCTCGCAGTACCAGAAGATGATGGAGGAGGCCCTGACTAAGGAGCCGATCCCGTTCAACTACCGGGAGCAGGTCAAGGAGTACTTCCGCTCCCTCGAGAGCCGCTGAGGGTCGCGGGGATCCATCCCGCGGGCCCCGGCCCCTTTCCGGTTTCACGACGCGATCGGGTGGTTGATGACACAACGCGCCTTCGATGAAACGTTCCTGAAACGACTGGACGCCCTTTCCATCGTCTCCCGCAAGGTCGTAACGGGACGGGCCAAGGGCGAGCGGCGAAGCTTCCGCAAGGGGGCTGGGGTCGAGTTCCAGGACCACCGCCCGTATGTGACGGGGGACGATCTCCGCTACGTGGACTGGAACATCTACAGCCGGCTGGACCGGCTGCTCCTCAAGTTGTACGTGGAGGAGGAGGACCTGTGCATTCACCTCCTCGTGGATGGCAGCGCCTCCATGGGGTTCGGACAGCCGCCCAAGCTGGACTACGCCCTGCAGGTGGCGGCCGCCTTGGGGTACATCGGCCTCACCAATCTGGAGCGTGTGGCCCTGGGCTATTTTTCCGGCGAACTTACCCACATGCTGCGGCCGCGCCGCGGCCGCGGGCAGATCTTTCCCCTGCTGAACTTCCTGTCCGGGGTGGAGGCCCAGGGGCCCACCAATCTGAACGGCTGCCTGGCGGGCTATGCCTTGCGCAGCCGGGTGCCCGGCATCGCGGTGGTGCTGAGCGACCTGCTGGATTCCGGCGGCTACGCCGACGGTCTGAAGGCTCTCTTGCGCCGCCGCTTCGAGGTGTTCCTGCTGCACGTCGTGAGCGAGGACGAACTCCAGCCGTCCTTGCGGGGCGACCTCACGCTCTTGGATGCGGAGGGCGGCGCGAGCCGCGAGGTCAGCCTGGATGGCGCGGCCCTGCAGCGCTACCAGGAACGCCTCCACGGCCACTTCGCGGACGTCGAGCGCTTCTGCGCCAGCCACCGGATTGACTACCTGCGCACCAGCACCGCAGTGCCGTTTCAGAATTTGATCCTCCAGCACTTGCGGCGGGGCGGATTCCTGCGATGACCTTTCTCAACCCGGCCGCATTCCTGCTGCTCCTCGCCATCCCGGTGGTGGTCCTCTTCCACCTGCTAAAGATCCGCCGGCAGCAGGCCACGGTCAGCAGCACCCTCTTCTGGGCGGACAGCCTGCGGGATCAGCAGGCCAGCGCCCCGTTCCGCCGGCTGAAGCCGAACCTGCTCCTGCTGCTCCAGCTCCTGGCCATCTTGTTCCTGGCCCTCGCCCTGGCCAAGCCGGTTCGGACCGTCTCGGCCACGGGCTACGAGCGGAACGTCTTCATCCTGGACATCTCGGCCAGCATGCAGGCCCGCGACGTCGCGGGCTCGCGCTTCACCGCCGCAAAGAACGCCGCGTTGGAAGCGATCGAGCAGCTGCGGTCGGGCCAGCAGGGCATGGTCATCGCCTCCGGGCACGAGGCGCGGGTCCTGGTCCCGTTCACCGAAGAACAGCGGGCGCTCCGCCGGGCCGTCGAGGGGCTCGAGGCCCTGGACGTGGAGGGCCGGCTGGAGGACGCCTTCCGGCTGGCCCAGGCCAATCTCCAGCAGCGGGGCCGGACGGCCGTGGTGCAGGTCTTCACCGATGGGGCGTTCGATCCCCCGAACATCCCCGACTTGGGCGGCGCGGCCATCCGCTGGCACCGGTTCGCCCGGCGCGGCGGCAACATTGGCATCACCGCATTCGAGACGCGCAAGACGTACTTCGGGGCCTTCGAATATCAGGCCTTCCTGTCCGTGGTGAACTACAGCAACGAGACGGCGACCTTCGATCTCGCCCTGACATTGGACGGGAAGCCCCTCAAGGTGGAGCGCGTGACCCTGGGCCCCGAGGTCAAACGGTCTTTCGTCATCCCGTTCACCCACGACGCGGGCGGGATCCTGCGGGCAGAGATCGACGCCGAGGACGATCTGGCCGCGGACAACCAAGCCATCGCCGTCATCCCGTCGCCGCGCCCCTTGCGGGTGCTCTACGTCAGTCCGGGCAACGCCTTCCTGGAAAAGGCTCTGGCGGCGGACCCGCAGGTCCAGCCGGAACCGGGGACGCTGGATTCGCTGGAGAAGGCGGCCCAGTACGATGTGGTGATCCTGGACAATGTCCCCGCGAAGAAGGTGCCGGCGGGGCGGTACCTCCTGTTCAACACCGTCCCCGAAGGGGTTCCGCTGGAGGTTTTGGGTCGCGTCGACGAGCCGCCCATCATCGACTGGGATCGAAACCATCCGGCGATGCGCTACCTGGACCTCTCCAAGGTCGTGATCCAAAACGCCATGCGCGTCCGGCCCGTGGGCGGCGGCCGTGCCCTGATGGAGTCCAACCTCACACCGCTCATCTATGCCCTGGACGAGCAGGGGATGAAGGCCATCTTCGTCGGGTTCGATCTGTACCGGACCGACTTGCCCCTGCGCGTGGCATTCCCCCTGTTCGTCAGCAACGCCCTGCGGTGGCTGTACCCGAGGCAGATCGAGGACGCCGGCCTCCAGCTCCGCACCGGCCAGCCCCTGATCGCCGTTCTCCCGGCGGGCGCGCGGGAGGCGACTCTCACCGATCCGGCCGGCAAGAGCCAGACCCTCCGCGCCGACGCGGACGGCCGGGTGAGCTTCGTCGAAACGACCCGGGCCGGTATTTACAGCCTGAGGGCGGGGTCGTGGGAACAGCGCTTCGCCGTAAACCTGCTGTCGGATGCCGAGTCCAATACGGCGCCGCGGGCCCAGGCCCTGGTCCGCGAGGAGCGGACCCAGGGCGCCCCCGAGGATGGGCCCGCCGCCTTCCCGTCGCGCCAGGACCTGTGGAAGCTGTTTGCCATCCTGGGTCTCGTCCTGCTCCTGCTGGAGGCCGCCCTGTACCACCGCCAGGCGGACGGCCGATGGCCGGTCGCCGCTGCCGCCATCCGGGTCATCCTGATCGGGCTCGTGATCGCCGGGCTGGGCGGCGCGGGCCTCTACCGAACCACGGACCAACTGAACGTCCTGTTCCTGCTGGATACGTCGGACAGCATCTCGCTGGAGAACAAGGCAGAGGCCTGGCAGTATATCCAGGAGGCGGTCAAGGCGGCCGACAAGCGAGACCGATACGGCGTGATCGCCTTCGGCGGGAGCCCGGTGCTGGAGACCCCGCTGGGGACGGATCCTTTGCCAGCCAGGCCGCCGCTCGCCGTGGACAGCCGGGCGACGGATATCGGGGCGGCCATCAAGCTGGCCCTGGCCGCCTTCCCGCGCGAGGGCGGGAAGCGGATCGTGCTGCTCACCGACGGCAACGAGAATCAGGGAAGCGCCCGCGAGGCCGCGGAGCGGGCCCGTGCCGAGGGGGCGGACATCTACGCGGCGCCCCTGAAGAACGAGTACGCCGGCGAGGTCCTGGTGGAGCGCCTGGTGGTCCCCCAGGAGGTGAAATTCGGCGAATCTTTCCTGGTCCGCGTCGTGGCCTGGAGCGCGAAAGACGCCACGGGCCGCATCTCCCTGTACCGGGATGGGGAGTTCGTGGGCGCCCAGCCCGTCAAGCTCTCGGCCGGGAAGAACGTCTTCGCCTACCAGCAGTCCATCGACCAGGGCGGGTTCCACATCTTCCAGGCGCGCCTGGAAGCGCCCGATGATGTGATCGAGGAGAACAACCGGGGGGTGGGGCTGGTAGCGGTCCGCGGGCGGCCGCGCGTGCTGTACGTGGAGAAGGACCGCGACCAGGGGGTGAACCTGCTGAACGCCTTACGGGCGCAGAACCTCCAGGTGGAGATGGTCGGCTCCGAGGGCCTGCCCAGCAGCATGGAGGGCCTCACGCAGTACGATTCCATCATCCTCAGCAACATCTCCGCGCTCCGCGTGTCCAAGCCGCAGATGGAACTCCTCCGCAACTATGTCCGGGACCAGGGGGGCGGCCTGATCATGCTGGGCGGGGAGGAGAGCTTCGGCGTGGGCGGGTACTACCACACGCCCGTCGAAGAGGCCCTGCCGGTGACGATGGAGGCACGGCAGAAAGTCGAGATCCCATCCCTGGCGGTGGTGCTGGTCATCGACCGGTCCGGCAGCATGGAGACCAGCATTGATTCCCGCTTCTCCAGGTTGGACCTGGCCAAGGAGGCGGCCCAGCTCGTGGTCGAGCTGCTGGACGAGCGGAACGAAGTCGGGGTCCTCGCCTTCGACACCGCCTGGAACTGGGTGGTTCCCGTGGGGCCGGCCAAGGACAAGGACCGGATCCTCAAAGAGGTCGCCACCATCAGGGCAGGTGGCGGCACCGACCTGTTCCCGCCGCTGAAGGAGGCGTATGCGGCCATCTACGACCGGAAGGCGCTCCTGCGCCACGTCCTAGTGCTCTCCGACGGCGAGGTGCAGGCGGCCGACTTCGCGGGCCTGGTGCGCCGGATGCAGCAGGACAAGATCACCGTCTCCTCGGTGGCCATCGGCAAGGATGCGGATGTCAAGTTCATGACGGATATTTCCCGCTGGGGCCGGGGGCGCTTCTACTACACCGACGATGTCTACAGCATCCCCCGCATCCTGACGCTGGAGACGCAACTGGCCAGCAAGGCCTCCATCGTCGAGCAGCCGTTCCGCCCGGCGCTCGTCCGTCCCGATCACGAGATCGCCCAGGACGTCCACTGGGACCAGGCCCCGCCCTTGGGCGGGTACGTCTCCGCGACGCCCAAGCCGACGGCGGACACGATCCTGATCTCCAACCAGCGCGACCCCATCCTGGCCGCCTGGCGCTACGGCCTGGGCCGCTCGGCGGCTTTCACTTCGGACGCCAAGGGCAAGTGGGGAATCCTGTGGTTGAAGTGGGACGATTTCGGCAAGTTTTTCGGCCAGATGGTCCGCTGGACGCTCAGGACGGCGCAGCAGAATGAGGTCGTGACCTCAGTCGTCCAGCGCGGCGGGAGCGGCGAGGTCCAGCTCGAGGCCGTCGACGCGAAGGGAGAGTTCGTGAACTTCCTGGACGCCAGCGCCGGCGTGGTCTATCCGGACAAGACGCAAGGGGTCCTGCCGCTCGTCCAGGTGGGCCCCGGACGGTACCGCGGCGCCTTCCCGGCCGCGGATCAGGGGGCGTATCTGGTGGGCGTGGCGGAGCGGAAGGGCGAGAAGATGGTCGGGTCCGAGGTCGCCTCGCTGGTCGTCCCGTACTCGCCGGAGCATCGGGCCCTCTCGGTCAACGAGGGGCTGCTCCGGGACCTCGCGACCCTTACGGGCGGGGTGGCCCCCGCCAAGCCAGGTCAGAGCTTCACGCAGAACCGGAAGAAGGTCCGCGTCTGGATCGAGGCGTGGCCGTACTTCCTGGCCTTGGCGCTCCTGCTGTTCCTGCCGGATGTCGCCATCCGGAGATGGCGATTTCGGGGGGCGCCGGGACGGGGCGTCACGCGCCGGCGGGCCGGCGAGTCCTCGGGGACCGCCGGTTCGGTTGTCCCGGCGGTTGCGCGGTTCGGTCGCCGCGGCCGGCGGGCGTGAGCACGCCATCGAAGGAGAGGGGAGGGGACTCAATGGGGGTGACGCGAGCATCAACCGGGAGCGCGGGCGGCCGCGCCGTCGTGGGTCTGCTGCTGATGGCTGCCGTGTGGGTCGTGGCCTCCCCGGGTCGGGCGGCCGCGCCGGCGACGCCGGTGCCAGCCACCCCCCCCGCGACCGCCGCACCGAAGATTCCGCTGGCAGCGATCCCCTTTGTTGGGCCGGCCGCCGGAGTGCCCGAGGGATTCGGCGAGGCCCTCGGTGAAGCGATCCGACACGGGCTGCGGCAGGTCCGCGCCGTACAGCTGGTGGACTCCGACGCCGTCTTGGGGGCGGGGCAGCGCCTGAACGTCTCGTTCACTGATGTCCTCTCGGATGAGGCGGCGCTGAAATTTGCGCGCGATCTCCAGGCCCGAGGGCTGGTAACCGGCACCTACAGCCTGGACGGGGATACGCTCAAGGTCCAGGCGAAGATTGCGGACACCCGCGAGGGCGGTCAGGTCCAGCAGCTGGAGGAGATCGCGGGGCCGGTGAACGAGTTCCTGGCGGGGCAGGAACGGATCGCGCGGCAGCTTCTCCAGCAGTTCCAGGCGCCGCTCTCGTCCTACGACGAGCGGCGCCTGCGGGCGGCCTTTGGGAAGCAGACCAGCTCTCTTCTGGCCTACGCGCTGTACGCTCGGGCGATGTGGCAACAGGGCCTGCACACCCGGGAGGGCCACGAGCAAGCCATCGCCCTGTTCAGCAAGGCACTGGAGGCGGATGAGAATTTCGCTCTGGGGCATCATGGCCTGGGGATCTCTTTTTACGCGGCCAATAACCGGTGGAAGGCCTCGGGAGAGTTCCGCAAGGCGATCCAGCTCGATCCGACCTTCGCGGATTCCTACAAGTGCCTCGGCGACCTTTTGGTCAGCAGCCCGCGCCGAATGTACGATCAAGCCATCCAGGCATACGAGAAGGCGGTGGAGCTCTCGCCGGACTACGCGGAGGCGTATGTGGGCATGGGGGACGCCCGCCAGGCGAAGGGCGGGTACGACGAGGCCATCGCCGAGTACCAAAGGGCGCTGAGGCTGGAGCCGGAGAACGCCCGGGTTCACTTCGGCCTGGGCAAGATCTACTACAACGAGAAGCAACTGTATCACGAGGCCGTGGCGGAGTACGACTTGGCCATCAAGCTGGATCCGAAGTTCATCGAAGCGCATCTGAACCTGGCGGATCTCTACCAGGAGAAGGGCCTGTATCAGGACGCCATCGCGCGCTACAGCCAGGTCCTCTCCATCGATCCTCGTCATCCAGGTGCCACCTATGGTCTGGCTATGGCGTACGAGAACGTGGACTCCAAGAAGGCCGTCGAGCAGTGGGAGAAGTACATCGAGCTGGCATCCACGCTGCCCTCGGAGAAGGAGTGGGTGGACATTGCCAAGAAGCATCTGAACAAGCTGCGCCGCGAACAGAAACCGAACTGAGAGCCTAGAGCCAGCGTCTGCAAGCGAGGAGCATATGCGGGCCGAAGAACGAGCCGAACGGTTCCGCGAGATCTTCACGTCCCTCACGCGGGAGATCGCCAAGGTGGTGGTGGGCCACGACGAGATCGTCCGCGGCGTCCTCATCTGCCTGTTCTCTGGGGGGCACGCCCTGCTGGAGGGGGTTCCCGGCCTGGGGAAGACACTCTTGGTGAAGACGCTCTCGGAGTGCCTGGACCTTCGCTTCTCCCGGATCCAGTTCACACCGGACCTGATGCCGGCGGACATCATCGGGACCAACATCGTGGTCGAGACGCCGGAGGAGGGCCGGCACTTCAGCTTCCAGCAGGGCGCGCTCTTCGGCCAGATCGTCCTGGCGGACGAGGTCAACCGCGCCACCCCGAAGACGCAGTCGGCCCTGCTGGAGGCGATGCAGGAGCTGTCGGTGACGGTGGGCGGCGTCCACCACCCGCTCTCGCGGCCGTTCTTCGTCCTGGCGACGCAGAACCCGATCGAGATGGAGAGGACGTATCCTTTGCCGGAGGCGCAACTGGACCGCTTCCTGCTGAAGCTGAAGGTGAAATATCCCTCGGCGGGGGAGCTGACGGAGATCGTCGAGCGGACCACCAAGCCGCAGACCGAGCTGGTGCAGAAGGTGGCGGCCGGCCCCGACGTCGAGGCCATGAAGGGGCTGGTGCGGGAGGTCCCCATGGCCCAGCCGGTCAAGGAGTACGTGACCCAGATGGTCCTGGCCACGCGGCCCGAGGACCCGGGGGCCCCCGAGATGGTCCGGCGCTTCGTGAAATACGGCAGCTCGCCGCGAGGCGCCCAGGCCCTGGTGCTGGGCGGGAAAGTGCAGGCCCTCATGGACGGCCGGTTCAACGTGAGCTTCGAGGACATCCGGGTGGCGGCCCTCGCCTCCTTGCGACACCGGCTCATCCTCTCCTTCGAGGGCGAGGCGGAGGGGGTCGACCCGGACCAGATCCTGGAGGACGTCCTGGCGCGCGTTCCCACCCAGCCGGGGAAGGTCGCGCTGTTGCCCGAAGGACTGTAGAGGGGACAAGCGGGGAGGGCAGGCACCCCCTTGAGGAGGGGTGGTTTGCCCTTTGCGCTTTGCGGCAACAGGATTGGCGTCATATGGCACTCGTGAATCGGGCCGTGGCCACCTCCCTCGGGATCATTCCGGAGGGCATCCTCTGGCGGTTCGCCCGGCGCTACGTGGCCGGGACGACCCTCGCCGAGGCAGTTCAGGCGGTGCGGGATCTGAACGCCGGGGGGTTCCTGGCCACGCTGGATATCCTGGGCGAGCATGTGGCCAGCCCGGATGAGGCGCGCGGGGACGGTGCCGCCTATGGCGGCGCCCTGCGCGCCATCCAGAGGGAGGGCCTTTCGTCCAACATCTCGGTGAAGCCGACGCACATGGGGCTGAAGCTGGATCGGAACCTCTGCCTCGGGATTCTGCGGGACCTCGTGCGCGAGGCGCACCGCCTGGGGAATTTCGTCCGGGTGGACATGGAAGATTCCGCCTGCACCGACGAGACCCTGACGCTCTACCGCGCGCTCGTCGAGGAGGCGCCCGCCGTGGGGGTGGTCCTGCAGGCCTATCTTAGGCGGAGCCAGGAGGACGCCAGGCGCCTGGCGGAGGGACGCGCCAGCGTCCGGGTCTGCAAGGGGATTTACCGGGAGCCCGAGGCGATCGCCTTCCAGGACCGCGAGGCCATCCGGCGGAATTTCATCGCGCTACTGGAGATCCTGATAGAGGCCGGCAGCTACGTGGGGATCGCCACGCACGATCCGTGGGTGATCCAGGAGGCCCGCGGACTGATAAAGCGGCTGGGGGTTCCGCGGGACCGATACGAGTTCCAGATGCTCCTGGGGGTGCGCCCCGACCTCCGCGAGGGCCTGCGCGAAGAAGGCGAACGCCTGCGAATCTACGTGCCCTTTGGCGAGAAGTGGCGCACCTACTGCCTGCGCCGCTTCCAGGAGAATCCCCAGATCCTCCGCCACGTCCTGCTGGCCCTGTTCCGGCGGGACGCCTGACCCTCCAGATTAGCGTTGAGCCTCCCCAGTTAGGTAACACGTCCGGCCGGGCCTGATAGGCCTGCCCCGTCCCCCTGCGCCTGCCGTTCACGCCTCAGGCCCCTTCTTCCCTGCTCGCCGCTCCATTCCGCATTCCGCCTTCGCCTCCCCGCCTCCCAGTTTCTCCGATTCCCCCCGCTGTCCCTCTGCCCAGTATTGCCCCATGACTTTGGCGCTGATACAATGCGGTCGAACCGCTCTGCCCGGCAGCCAGGGGGGGCAGCGGGGGGAGTCGGCAAAGGCGCTGGCCTTGCGTGTGCCGGTTGGGAAGGATTGGAATGCCTCCGAGACAAAGGGAGGCCGGAGAGGAGGTCGTAGGCCATGACCGCTCAGCAAGCCACGGCCGAGGTGTTTCTGACTGCCTTCAAGGGGCTCCCCCGGCGTGAGCAGGAGGATATTCTCACCCGGATCGCCAGAGACCGGAGGCTCCGTCGGATTCTGGAAGATGTCTCCGATCTTCTGGTCGTTGAGGAGGAGAGGGCAAGGCCGTCACGGCCCCTTCGGGAGTACATTGCCGAGCGCGAACGCAGGGGGCGAGGGAAAGCGGCACCGGTGAGGTGATGACCTACACCGTACGATTGAAGCCAAGAGCGCAACGTGACTTGGATAACCTCCGCCTAGCTGTCGCCCGGCGGATCTGGCGGAGGCTTCTCGCTCTGGAGGATGAGCCACGGCCTCCCGGGGCCACCAAGATCGAAGGATCGGACGCCTGCCGGATCAGGGTCGGGGATTACCGCGTCGTGTACTTGATTAACGACCCTGATCACCTGGTAGAAATCGTCCGGGTCGCGCATCGCCGAGAAGTCTATCGGTAGCCCCCGTTGGATATTTGACCTTACACGTTCTCAGTCGCTTCGCATCCGCACCTGCATCTCCGCTTCCCCGTTTCACCACCTTCGGCTCGCGGCTCTCGGCCTGCCGCTCCATTCCGCATTCCGAATTCCGCACTCCGCGTTTGCCTCGGCGTTTCTCCGCTTCCCTGTAAGTAGGGGACGCCGCTTCCGAATATTCCGAATGGCCTTCGCCTTCCTTGGCCAGCGCCAGGATCAACTCAACACACGCTGGCTGCCCGGGTCTCTTCGCCGGGGTGCCTCCCCCTCTCGGCACGGGCAGAGTCAGGGCCTGCAAATTAGAAGTCTCGCTCCTATAATGCAAGCAGGATTGGGTGCCACTACTCCGTGCTGCGAGCCCCGGGAGTTTCTGGTTCATCAGGGCGAGGTCCATGAGCAGAGGGCGGGCGATTGAACGGGGAGATGAACAAGCGACTGCGGTTGATGGTGTAATCACCGCAAGGGGAGGAGGTTGACGGAGGGCAGACCATGCGCTGGGACCGTTGCGAGTTCCTGACGACCTCATCCATTCTGGCTGCCGGTGTCTTGGGGCGTCCGTCGGGCTCTGGCGGGCAGGCCCAGACGCCCGGAGCGGGGCAGCCGACCCCGCCGCCCACGGAGTTCCGGCCGCTCCGCGACAGCGTCGGCATCTTCATCGGCCAGGGCGGCACTATCGGCTGGCTGGTCTCTCCCGACGGGGTGGTGGCCGTGGACGCGCAGATGCCGCCGACGGCGACGGTCTGTCTCGACGGCCTCAACGCGCGGTCCGGGGACCGGCCCATCGCGTGCCTCTTCAACACGCACCATCACGCAGATCACACCAGCGGCAACGGCGTGTTCCGTCCAGCGGTGGAGAAGATCGTCGCCCACGCACGTGTGCCCGGACTCCAGAAGGCGGCCGCGCGGCCGGGGACCGAGGGCAACTAGGTCTATGCTGACACCACCTTCAACGAGCGCTGGACGATCCGGATCGGCCGCGAGAGCGTGACGGCCGTGCACGACTGGCCTGCGCACACCGGGGGCGACGGCATCATCAGCTTCGAGCAGGCGAACGTCGTGCACATGGGGGACCTGGTGTTCAACCGCCGGCTGCCCGCCCTCGACCACCCGGGTGGCTGTCGGATCACCGGCTGGATTGCCTTGCTCGAAAGGATCGTGCGGGAGTACCCGGCCGACGCCATTTATATCTTCGGCCGCGCCGGGCCGGGGGTCGCGGTGACGGGGAGGAAGGACGACCTGCGGCTCCAGCGCGACTTTCTGTCCGCCCTTCTCGATCATGTGCGCGCCGAGATCGCGGCGGGGAAGTCGCGCGACGAGATCGTCAAGGCTGCGGTCGAGTTAAAGAGCTTTCCGGAACACGGCCCGCTCACCGACCGTGTTCTCACTGCAGCCTACGAGGAACTCACGCCGGGCGCATAGAACGGGGCATTGTGGCCCGGGAGGACGGGCTGCCCGGGCTTTTCCTCACGCGCCCCCTTGGCCGGTGTCTCCCGCCCCATCGCGGCTGTCCCGTGGTCCGTCCACCGTGCGGCCCCATCGGCCCAGCCCAGCCGATTTCGCCGAGGCGGGCGAGAAAGGCGTCCCGCAGGGGTGCCTGGTCCCCAAAAAGGCCTTGCACCTTTCTTCGCAGCGTGTTAGCTTGAGCCGTTTTTCTCCGGGACTGGACGTCGCAGCAGCGTCTATTTTTGGGGCCGGCATTTCGCCACATATCCCCTCCCCACTTCCACTTTGGACGAGCGAGAGAACTTTATTCGTCGGACCCTGGTGGGCGCAGGCATCGTGGGCGCAGCCGGGACCGTGGTGTTGTTCCTGGTCGGCCGCTCCGGCTGGGCGGTGGCATTCGGCCTGGGCGCGGCGGTGAGCCTCGGCAACTTCCACCTGATCACGCGGGCGGTCATGCACCTGACGGATCTCGACACGCACAGAGCGTCGGGGCATCTGTGGAAGGGCGCCCTCTTCCGGTTCGCCATCGTCGCCATCGTCCTCTTCGTGTCCGTGGTGGTACTCCGGGTGAATGTCCTGGCGCTCCTGGCGGGGCTCTTGGCGACGCAACTCGTCATGATCGGGTACTGGATCGTGCAATCGGCCCAGGCCGATCCGAAATGACCAATGGACCAATGACTGACGGCGGATGCTGGAGATGCCTGTTCCAGTCATGATTGGCGGAGGTTCCATGGGATACCTGGCACGGGTCACCCGCTTCGTAGGTTACACCGGTCTCATCGTGCTGGCCGCGCTTCCGCCGGGCCTGGCGCAGGCGGCCGAAGAGGCCGCGAAGCACGCGGAGCCGGGGATCGTCAATCTGAACATCAGCACGTTCATCCAGGTGGTGAACTTCCTCATCCTCATCGCCCTCCTGTCCCGGTTCCTCTTCGCGCCATTGAAGAAGTTTCTGGCCGAGCGGGCCGAAGGGATCGAGAAAGCTCTCGCCGAGGCGAGACTGGCTCGCGAGGCCGCCGCCAAGGCACAGGAGGAGCACCGGGCCCAGGTCTTGGCCGCCCAACGCGAGGTGGCTGCACTGCGCGAGCAGGCCCAGCGGGAGGTCGAGGTGGAGCGGCAGCGCCTGCTGAGGGAATCCCGGGACGAGGCCCGGCGCGTGCTCGACGAGGCCAAGGCGGCGATCGAGATGGAGACGAAGCGGGCGCGGGCCACCCTCCGCGAAGAGGTGGCGACCCTGTCGTTGGCGGCCGCTGAGCGGCTCTTGGGCCGCGCCATGACCGGCGAGGACCAGAAGCGGCTGGCCGAGCAGTACGTTCGCGACTTGGGGAGCAAGAATTGATCGCCGGTTCCGTGGCTAGGCGCTACGCCAAGGCGCTGGTGGATGTGGCCGCCGCCTCTGACGAGCTCGAGGCGGTCCGCCAGGAGCTCTCGCGCTTTGCAGACCTCCTGGGCGAGCAGCGGGAGCTCCGCCAGTTTCTCACCAATCCCAGCGTCCTCCGGCGGGACAAGGTGCGGGTTTTGGACGAGGTCGTGGCGCGCCTCCTGCTCCGGCCCCTGACCAGGTCTTTCCTCCGGATCCTCCTCGAGGCGGGGCGGCTGCCGGCCTTGGGGAGCGTGCTGCGCGCCTACGAGGCCCTGGTGGACGAGCGGCTGGGGCAGATCAGGGCGACGGTGACGACGGCCGGTCCGCTGGAGGCCGAGGCGCAGGAGCGCCTCCGGCAGCGGCTGGAGCAAATGACGGGGAAGACTGTGTACCTCGAGGTCCAGCAGGACCCGAGGATCCTGGGCGGGCTGGTCACCCAGATCGGCAGCCAAGTGTACGACGGGAGCCTGCGGACCCAGTTGAGCCGGTTGCGAGAGGAGTTGATCCGCGGCGCCTGAGCAGCGGTGCTCCGGGAGACAGGGGCAGAGGGGCACAAGCCGATCTGAGATTGGTGATTGCAGATTTTCGATTGAAACCCAATCGGCAATCAACAATCCACAATCGCAAATCCGGGCAGGGGAGCAGGGGAGAGCCATGGCACAGATCAAGGCCGAAGAGATCAGCGAGATCATCCGGCGGCATCTCGCCTCGTACGAGGCGACGATTGACGTGGCCGAGGTGGGAACCGTCATCGAGGTGGGAGACGGCATCGCCCGGATCTACGGCCTGGATAAGGCCATGTCCATGGAGATGCTGGAGTTCCCAAACGGCGTCATGGGCATGGTCCTCAACCTGGAAGAGGACAACGTAGGCGCCGTGCTATTGGGTGAGGACACGCTCATCAAAGAGGGTGACCAGGTCAAGCGGACTGGACGCATCGCCTCGGTGCCGGTGGGCGAGGCCGTGATCGGCCGGGTGGTGAACGCCCTGGGCCAGCCCGTGGATGACAAGGGCCCCATCGAGGCCAAGGAATTCCGCCCCATCGAGCGGTTCGCGCCCGGCGTGGTGGACCGCCGCCCCGTCAAGGAGCCGCTCCAGACGGGGATCAAGGCCATTGACGCTATGATTCCCATCGGGCGGGGCCAGCGCGAGCTGATCATCGGCGATCGCCAGACGGGCAAGACGGCCATCGCGGTGGACACCATCATCAACCAGAAGGGGAAGGACGTCTACTGCTTCTACGTGGCCTGCGGCCAGAAGCTGTCCACCGTCGCCCAGGTGGTCAAGATCCTGGAGGAGGCGGGGGCCATGGCCTACACCACCGTGGTGGTAGCCTCGGCGTCGGAGCCAGCCCCGCTCCAGTACATCGCCCCGTACGCCGGCTGCACCATGGGCGAGTACTTCCGTGACAGCAAGCGCCACGTCCTGTGCATTTACGACGACCTGACGAAGCACGCCGCGGCCTACCGGCAGCTCTCCCTGCTCCTGCGCCGGCCGCCAGGCCGCGAGGCGTACCCTGGAGACGTCTTCTATCTCCACTCGCGACTGTTGGAACGGGCGGCCAAGCTGAACGATCAGCTCGGCGGCGGCTCGCTCACGGCGCTGCCCATCATCGAGACCCAACTGGGGGACGTGTCGGCCTACATCCCGACCAACGTCATCTCCATCACCGACGGCCAGATCTATCTGGAAGGGGACCTGTTCTACGCCGGCATCCGCCCGGCCGTGAACGTGGGCCTGTCGGTGTCCCGCGTGGGCGGCAGCGCGCAGATCAAGGCCATGAAGCAGGTGGCCGGCAAGCTCCGGCTCGACCTGGCCCAATACCGGGAGATGGCCGCCTTCGCGCAGTTCGGATCCGAGCTGGACAAGGCCACCCTGGCCCAGCTTAACCGCGGCCAGCGCATGGTGGAGGTCCTGAAGCAGGGGCAGAACGTCCCTCTCCCGGTCGAGAAACAGATCCTCATCATCCACGCGGGCACGAGCGGGTACCTGGACGATCTGCCCGTCGAGGCCATCGCGGCGTTCGAGCAGGCGCTCTCCAAGTTCGCCGAGACCCGCTACCCGGGGATCTCCAAGGAGCTGACGGAGAAGAAGGAAATCAGCGACAGTCTGCGCGTCCAGATGGACACGTGTATCCAGGAGTGCAAGGCGGAGTTCGCCGCTACGGTCAAGGCGGCCTGACGGCAATGCGGATTGCGGAATGGTGAATGCGGAATTCGGAATGACGGCCCAAAATTCCGCATTCCGCAATCCGCATTCCGAATTTGAGTGTCATGGCGACCCTTCGCGACATCCGGCGGCGCATCAGTAGCGTCAAGAGCACGCAGCAGATCACTCGGGCCATGAAGCTGGTGGCGGCGGCCAAGCTGCGCCGCGCCCAGGAGCGGATCGTGGAGGCCCGCCCGTACTCGTACAAGATGGGCGAGGTGCTGTCGGACCTGGCTCTCCGGACACCGCGGGAGATGCACCCCCTCTTAGCCAAACGCGACGCCGGGAACAATGGGGTCGGAAGCCGGAAGACGCTGGTCGTCATCAGCGGAGACCGGGGCCTCTGCGGCGCCTTCAACAGTAACATCATCCGGCGCTCGCTGGAGTTCCTGCGGGCCCACCAGGACGATCCGGAGATCTCCCTCACCCTGATGGTGGTGGGGCGCAAGGTCCGGGACTTCTACCGGCGGCGCGGGCAGTACACGGTGCGGTCCGAGTACGCGAACCTCTTCGACAAGCTCGCGTACTCTCATGCCGCCCAGATCGCGCAGGATTTCACCCGGGCCTATCTGGCGGAGGAGGTGGACGAGGTCCACCTCGTCTACAACGAGTTCAAGTCGGTGGCCACGCAGCGAGTGGTGGTGGAGCAACTGCTGCCCATTCAACCGGCGGAGGTGCCGGAAGGAACGCCCGTCGTCGAATTTATTTTCGAGCCGTCGCCAGCCGCCGTCCTGGAGCGTTTGCTCCCCAAGCACGTCGAGGTGCAGGTGTACCGGGCGCTCATGGAGTCGCTGGCGGCGGAGTACGGGGCCCGTATGACCGCCATGGAGAACGCCACCAAGAACGCCTCGGAGATGATCGACCTGCTGACGCTGCAGTTCAACAAGGCGCGCCAGGAGCGGATCACCAAGGAGCTTCTCGAGATCGTCGGCGGCGCCGAGGCCCTCCGGGGGGCGGGAAGCTAGACCGATGAAGATGGGGCCGTGTCCGCTCTGCGGCACGCCGCGGCCGGTGCCGGCGCGTCCCCTGACGGCCCTGGCGGCGCCGCCGGAGCGAGGTCGGCGCGGCCTCGACGAGGCCCGGCGCGCCGAGGGGTGGTCCTGGTGGGGGCGGGCGCAATAGAGGAGTACGCCATGCCGAACGTCGGGAAGGTTACGCAGGTCATCGGGCCGGTCGTGGACGTGGAATTCCCGCCCGGGAAGCTCCCGGCCATCTACAACGCTCTCGAGGTCAGCGGGAAGAAGATCGAAGACATCTTCTCCTACAGCGAGCGGCTGGTCCTGGAAGTGGCCAATCACATGGGCGAGAGCCGTGTCCGGACCGTGGCCATGTCCTCGACCGACGGTCTCACGCGCGGGATGGAGGTCGTGGACACCGGGAATCCCATCAGGATCCCGGTGGGCCCGAGCACCCTGGGCCGGATCATGAACATTATCGGGGAGCCGGTGGACAAGCAGGGCCCCCTCACCTCCGACACCATGTATCCCATCCATCGGCCCGCCCCGGACTTCGAGGACCAGGAGACCAAGGTCCAGATGCTGGAGACGGGTATCAAGGTCGTGGACCTCTTGGAGCCCTACACCAAGGGCGGCAAGACCGGCCTCTTCGGCGGTGCTGGCGTGGGCAAGACCGTCATCATCATGGAGTTGATCCGCAACATCGCCCAGGAGCACGGCGGCATCTCGGTCTTCTCGGGCGTGGGCGAGCGGACGCGCGAGGGCAACGATCTCTGGCTGGAGATGAAGGAGTCGGGCGTCATCAACAAGACGGCCCTGGTCTACGGCCAGATGACCGAGCCGCCGGGGGCCCGGCTGCGCGTGGGCCTCACGGGGGTCACCGTGGCGGAGTATTTCCGGGACGCCGGGCAGGATGTCCTCCTGTTCATTGACAACATCTTCCGGTTCACCCAGGCGGGGTCCGAGGTGTCGGCGCTTCTCGGCCGCATGCCCTCGGCCGTGGGATACCAGCCGACCCTGGCCACGGAGATGGGCCAGCTCCAGGAGCGGATCACCTCCACCAAGAAAGGATCCATCACCTCGGTCCAGGCGATCTACGTGCCGGCCGACGACATCACCGATCCGGCCCCGGCCAACACCTTCGCCCACCTGGACGCCACAACCGTGCTTTCGCGGCAGCTCACCGAGCTGGGCATCTTTCCGGCGGTGGATCCCCTGGCCTCGACGTCACGCATCCTGGACCCTCACATCCTGGGCGAGGAGCACTACAACGTGGCCCGCGCCGTCCAGCGGATCCTCCAGCGCTACAAGGACCTTCAGGACATCATCGCCATCCTGGGGATGGACGAGCTGTCCGACGAGGACAAGCTGGTGGTGGCCCGGGCCCGGAAGACCCAGCGCTTCCTGTCACAACCCTTCTTCGTGGCCGAGGTCTTCACGGGCCAGGCCGGCCGCTACGTCCCCGTCCGGGAGACGATCCGGGGCTTCAAGGAGTTGGCGGAAGGAAAATGCGACGACCTGCCGGAGCAGGCGTTCTACATGGTCGGGACGATCGATGAGGCGCGCGAGAAGTCCGAGAAGCTCAAGGGCTTGAAGTAGGCAGGCGGCCGAAAACCAGGAGCGGACGGTCCCGCCGCAGGCGGGATCGCCCCGGATGCAAGACGGGCGAGTGATGGCGGAAGTCGGCGTAACGACCTTCAAGCTGGAGATCGTGACCCCGCAGCGCCTCATCGTGAGCGATGAGGTCACGGAACTCATGGCGCCGGGGGCCGAGGGCTACTTCGGCGTCCTGCCGGGCCACATCCCGTTCATCACGACCATGGACATCGGGGAGATCACCTACTGGAGGGGCAAGGACGAGCGACATCTGGCCGTCACGTGGGGCTACATCGAGGTCCAGGGGGACAAAGTGATCGTCCTGGCCGAGACGGCCGAGCGGGCCGAGGAGATCGACGCGGCGCGCGCCGAGCGGGCCCGCGAGCGCGCCGAGGGCCGCCTCCACGACTGGGGCGCGGGCGATGAGCGCATCGACTTCACCCGGGCCGAGGCCGCCCTCCACCGGGCGCTGACGCGCCTGCAGGTCGCGGTCAAAGGCCGCTGAGGAAAGAACCCACTCGTCTTTATCCACAGATTACGCAGATTTCGCAGATTCCCTCCGAATATCCTCCTGCACGAAAGCCCTTCAATCCCATCCGCCGGGACCATCCGTCTGCAAAGGGCATAACACCGTCCGAAGAGGCTTGTGACAATCGCGCTGCCCCCTTTAGGTTAACCCCAAACGTTGCAGTTGACCTCATGGGATGACCTCCTCTCCGAACGCACCCGCATTGCAGTTGGGAGTCCAGGTAAGGAGACGCTGGAGTTGGGCCAAGAACCGCTGCTGCCAGGAGGTCGGCCGAGACAAACGGAGCACGAGCTGCCGCCCCACCCCCCCGAGGATCGCGCCACAGGCGAACACGGTGGTGCGGAGCGTGGCCAGCGTCCGGCGCACCGGGGCCGCGAGGGCCCCCTGGAACTCCTCGACGAGGTTGTAAAGCACGCAGATACTCCGGAGGGCCGCCTCGGTGGCCCAGAACCGGTGCGAGCAGAACCCGTCGGCGCCGAAGGCGTGCTTCAACTCCTTGAGCCGGTTTTCGGTATCGGCCCGGCCGTTGTAGGTGCGCCAGACGTCTTCCGGGGGGAGCGCGAGGGTCGTCACCACGGCGTGGAAGCGGTAGCCGGGGGCGTAGAACAACTCCCGGCCGCGCGCGGAGGGCCGCCGGGCGAGTTCCTCCCGGATCACGATTAGCCGGCGGGCGGTCGTCCAGCGATGCGCCCGGTAGACGAGTTCCCCGACCTCCAGCCCCGGCGCGAAGGGGCGGAAGCCCAGGCGGTACACGGCCGCTTGGAGCGGGTTCGTAAACCGGGCGGCGACGATGTAGGGGAGGTGAAGCGCCTCTAGGGCGAGGAGAATCGCCTCCTCAAAGAAGCCGCTGTCGGCCCGGACAAGCGTGAGCCGGAGGGCGGCCGGGAGGAGCGCGCACAGTTCCGTCAGGAACGCCGTGGCTCCTCGGGCACTCCCCGTGTTCCCGCTCCGGAGCCAGACATGGGCGATGCAGCGGGCCTCGGCGAGGACGGCGAACAGGGGGTGGTGCGAGGGTCGGCCCCGCTTCTTGGGGTTGTAACCCTTCAGGGCGCCGTCCTGCGCCCCGTAGCGTTCAAAGACACTCGAGTCGAGGTCGAGAGTGTAGCCCTCGGGCCGCTCGGGGAGCCGGGCCAAGCACCAGCGGAAGAGTGCCTCAAAGGTCTCGGTCACCGTTCGCGCCGTGAACCGCCGGAAGAAGCGGGTGAAGGTGGCGGTGCTCGGGTAGCGCCGGAGGCCGAAGAGCAGGCGGATGGGCTCGTCCACGCGCAGGACGGCGAGTTGCGCGAACCGCCGGGCGCCTGCGAGCACGCCGGCGTAGAAGGCGAGGAGAATGTGGGCGGGGGGCGTGGCGTTCGGGGAGGTCACCGGAAACGGGAGGATCTCCGTCAGCGTCGCGGCCAGGCCGAGCCGCTCGGCGAAGGCGACGAAGAGGGCCAGCCCGCCCCAGGCCGTCACCGGCTTGTCCGTGAACGTGATCCCGATTGCCTTCTGGCCGTCTAAAGGGGTAAGCTCCGCCTGCATCGTTTTGTCCCTCCTCGGCTAGAGTGTTTGGTGTGGCAACCTCACACTAGCAAAGGTTCGTGGGCAAAACGATGCGTTTTTATCTGAAACGTTTGGGTTAAAATCTGCGTAATCTGCGAAATCTGCGGACAGGTTTGATCCATCCGTGGTCAGACGAGGTCGGCCGTGATCTGCGCGAGGAGCGGATCCAGAGAGAGCGGGCCGAGGCCCAGCTCGCTTGCCAGGCCCTCGATGGTATGGCGCTGCCCCTCGCGCCAGAGCGCCAAGAGGAACGGACCCGCGCGGTCGTTCCGGTACCACTCCTCGTCGAAGCGCTGGCGCAGGAGGTCCCGGAGCTGCGCCTCGAAGATCCAGGCGCGCAGGTACCGGGCGGCGTAAAAGAACGGGTCCAGGTCGGCGAGGTACAGCTCGTGCGGCCAGTCCACCAGCGTCGCGCCGGCGAGCAGATCCCGGTAGGCATCGGCGCAGCGTGGGGTCCCGCCCTCCTCGTCGAGGAGGAGTTCGTAGGCGAGCTTGGCCGCGTACCGGCGGAGGAAATAGAGTTTGTGGAAGGCGGTGAACCGGAGGGGGTCCGCGGGTCGCGCCACGCCGACGAATCGGCGGAGCCAGCCCCGCTCCCGCAAGAGGCCGTCCAGCAGGAAGGCGAACGCCTCGGTGACGGACGGATCGCCTAACCGCCGGTACTCGACCGGCAGGCGCGCATCGGTGTAGGCGTAGTGGAGGGCATGGCCCAGCTCGTGGAGGAACGCCGCGTAATCGTCGGGGCCCCCGCCGGGCCGGACCACCAGGATGACCTCGTCCGGGATCCGCGGCGTGGCCACGAAGGCGCGCGGCGTCTTTTTCGGGCGCGGCGCATCGTCAATGCGGATCCGCCCCCCTGCTCGCGGGTCGATCCCCATGCGGCGGAGCGGCGCGTCCGCCGCCTCTCGCAGGGCGTGGGGCGGTAGGGCCGCGTCGAATTCGGGGGCGCGGAAGAGGCGAAGGAGGTCGTGCCGTCGCGCCTCGCGCAACTCGACGCCGACCGCCCGCCGCAGATACCAGGCCAGTAGATCCCGATACATGTCCAGGCTGCGGGCCAGGATCGGTTGGGTGAGGTCCCGAAGGGCCGGAAGGTCGATCCCCGACAGCTCGCGACAGAGGGCCGTGTACCCGGCGAACCCGAGGCGTTGGGCCTCCTCGCGGGACCGGTCCAGGATCTCGTGGCGGAGCCCGGTGAGATCTGCAATCGCACGTAGGCGCGCCGATTCCAGGGCGGCGCGGCGGGGCCGATCCGGCTCGTTCTTGATCCGGACCTCGGCCGAGCGGAGGGGGATGCGCTCGCCGTCCACGGCGATCGTCTGCCCCGCCTCGGCCGTCATGAGGCGGTCGCTTGCGTCGCGGACCTGGTACTCGACGCGATTCGTTCCGAGGAACTCGGCGAGGAAACGCAGGCGACGGGCCTCGTCAGTCCCGGCCGCCTCTTGCAGGGCCGCGCGGACCTGTTCAAAGGCGGATTGGGAGGCCAGCCAGGCGAACTGCTCGCGGACGGCGGCGGCGCGGCTCTCGTCCTTCAGGCCCGAGCGGGTGAGATACTCCTCGCGGCTCAGGGCCTCGGCGAACCGTTCCAGGTCGTCGCGGATGCGGGAGAGATCCATCGGAGGGCAATCAGGCAATCCGGCAATCAGGCAATCGGGAGGCTCGGAACGCCAGGTTGCCGGGTTGCCCGATTGCCAAAGTGCCGAAGCTAGAGGTCGTCGCCCAGATCATCCCCGGCGCCCCCCTCCTTGCCCGCACCGCCCGCTTCCTCCTCGACGGCCTCCTCCATCATCTGATCGAAGTCCTCGCCCACATCCTCGCCCAGCTCTTTCCCCATCTTCTTGGCCCAGCGCGCGACGCTCTTGGGATCGTTCTCGTCCAGGTCGCCGAAGCTGCCGGGATCGGCCAGGGCATCCAGCCGATCGTCCTCGGAGCGCAGCCGCGCAAAGCGGGACATGAGACGTTCCAGTTGATGGCCGCCGCAGCGGGGACAGGTTGGCCTGCCCGGATTGCTGATGCTCCGGACGAGGAGGCTCACCCGGCGTCGGCAGTCCTGGCAAAGATATTCGTAGATCGGCACAACCCATCTCCTCCCATCAGAAAATCCCTGTTTGGTTATGCGGGGGATCGCGAGTCGGGGTCTGGTGGGGGCGGGCCTTCACCCGCAGAGACCGCCCCCGCGGCGTGGCGTGCCGCCATGGCCCGGGCGATCCGACGGATCTCCTGGCGCAGCTCGGCCGGCCCCAGCACCTCGACGGCATCGCCGCACGAGAGCAGCCAGGGAACGAGATCCTTGGTCTGCAGCGTCACCATCGTGAAGATCGCGCTCCCGTCCGGCCCCTCCTCCCACATGACGGCGCCGACCGGCGGGTGTTCCTTGAGCGCATCCGCGACGGGGGGGCGGTAGGCGATCCGGACCCGGTGGAAATCCGGAGGAGGCGCCGGTCCATGGTGGAGATGGCGCTCCAGCACGCGGGCCGCCACCGGTCGAAACCGGTGGCGGGTCACCGAAGCCTCCTGGAGGTGCTTGACGGGAATCCGCAAAATCCGCCGCCGGTCATGGCAGTACGCCAGGAGGTCCCATGCCGTCCCGACCCGGAGGAGGCGATATGGGTCCACCCGGCGCGAGGGGGTACTGCGCCGCGCCGAGCGGAGGTAGGTGAGCTTCACGGAGTGCCGTTCCGCGATGGCGGTTGTCAAAGTTGCGAGCAGCGCCTCCGTCCGGGAATCCTGCACCGGCAGCTCCAAGGCCAGTTGTCGGCCGGGTGGGTCCTCGGGAGGGCGCGTGGCGAGGGCCTGCTGCAGCTTGTCGGCCGCCAGGGTGAGGGATCGGGCTGCAAGCGATTGTGTCCCGGGGGACGCCGCCTCGGCCGCCAGGCGGAGGGCCAGCGCCTCGTCCACCGTCAGCGTGATGGGCGGCAGGAGGGCCACGGCCGCCAGCCGGTAGCCATGGTCGAAATACACCGGGAATCCGGCCGCCGTGAGGGCATCCAGGTCGCGCAGGAGCGTACGCTCTGAGACGCCGCAGGCGCGGGACAGGGCGGCCGCCTCCATCCCCGGCCGGGATTGCAGGAGCGTGAGCAGCTGGACCAGGCGCTCGAAACGGGGCACGGTCGGCCTCGCACATCGGAGCGTGGGACGCGGCGCCCACGCACCTCCATCAAGAGGCACATAGCAAACTCGGCGCCAACTGTCAAGGTGAGGCCGCGCGCCCTGGAGCCGTCGGGCAATTCTCCTTGACACCACGAGGCAATTTCAGTACCGTACGCTCCGTTCTTCGCCTCACAAGAACCCCCCGAGGAGTTCCCCCGGGCTCGCGGCCGATCCAAGGCTCGGCCCCGGCTCTTGGCTCTCACCTCTGGATTGGGCAGGTAGCTCAGTCGGTAGAGCACGGGACTGAAAATCCCGGTGTCGGCAGTTCGATTCTGCCCCTGCCCACCATTTTCTTCAAGTAGTTAGCCCCCCCGCGTCTTCCCATTCTGCCCAGGTATGCCCGTAGGTATGCCCGCTCGAAAAACAACGTCAGATCCATCGACATCCCTGGACGGCGATGAGAATCCAGTTGGCGGTGTGTCGCCTCTCTCCGTCGTTCGATCCTTCTGAACACTCCTGGCACGTGTGCTCCTTCTATCCTCCTCGCCGCATGGAGCGGGGGGTCATGCCTCCGGCATTGATGTTGACACCATCTGAGTTTTTCTGTACGCTCTGCCCCGACGATCTCAACCGCCTCCGTGGCCACTGGGGCATGGTGTGTTAAAGGTGGCGACTAGCCGCATCGTGCAGTAAAATATCGACATGACTTCACATCAAGTTCTACCTCACTACAAAAGGCCACCTGTGATCGAAGTTGTTTGTGGCGTCCAATTTGACCCCCTTTCACGCTTCACCTCCGTTCACTTTGGGGAATTCTGGCAACGCATCAAGCGCGAATTCCCAAACGTCGAAGAGAGGCCGCCCCTCGAGGACCTTCGGGAAGCTCCTCCTGGCACCCAGCCGAGAGCCGAGATTGTCGCCCTGGAGATGCCCCCCCATCGCCGCGTTTTTTACGTTGATACCAGCGGCAATTTCTTGCTTCAGCTGCAACCAACTCGATTCCATTCAAACTGGCGTAAAGAGCGCCTTGAGGATGAATACCCCAGGTTCGTCGTCGCGTTCGACCGCTTCCTAAAAGGCTGGAATGCTTTTTTGGACTTCGCCAAAGAGTCAGACTTCGGTGTTCCCCGTTCCAATCAATACGAGCTTACATACATCAACCACATTCCAGAAAATGAAGGGGATCATTTTCCGCGCGACATTGGTCGCTACATTCCCCTCTTTTCTTGGGACTTCCCGCAATCTGGCGCCTTTCTCCCTTCACCAGAATCGGTGAACGCGCGAATCCGCTTCACACTTCCCGAGTCAAAAGGCAGGCTGCACGTCACACTCGGCCACGGAATTAGGAAAAAGGACGAAAAGCGAATTATCGCATTCGAGTTGACTGCAAGAGGGCCTGCCAAGCCGGATTGGACAGACATGGAAGAATGGTTCGCGCTCGGACACGAGTGGATTGTTCGCGGCTTCACTGATCTGACCTCACGTGCCGCACATTCACAGTGGGAGAGAGAAAAATGATCTCTCGGCAATTTACATCCTCTGATCTAGCCGCCTCAACGCAGGGAGGTTTTGCTGAAGGCGTTTCGCTGCATACCTCTGGTGCCACGATGGCCCTTTCAGAAACTGAATCGGCAGCAGCATCGGTTCGCGTCGTGACTCCTCGATACCAGCGCATTCTCGGCTCGATACTGCGCTCTGCGATGCTTCCACTGGTTGCCGTCGATGATTATGCGCTTCAACGCGGACGGCTTGCGGAGACTGCGAGCGCGTACGTGTATTTCATCGGGGAATGGGACTTGGACTTAACCGATACGCCAACCGTCGCCGCGGTATGGCCGCAGCGTCAGACTCTTCGTTTTGGTACCAATCGTTCAGTTCGCCGCCTATCCAAGCGCACACCTTTCATACCTCCATCCGCCATATTCACTGAATAGGCTGATGGACTATCCCTGGTACGTTGAGGTGTCTGCCGACGCGCCCTTAACGCAAGGGGACCTAGTGGAGTCCTGCCCAGTTTTGGTATTCGATGAGGTTCCCAACATAGGCAATCATCAAACTGCTGAGGCCCTTGTGGCAGAACTCGATAAAGCACACGGTGTCCAGTTGGTGCGGGCGATTGTAATGACGCAGGCGTGCGACCTCGAGTACCGCAACGTCAGAAACGTCATCCTATGCCCAATCTATCATCTGGATGAGTACAGACGGTACTGGGAGGAGAAGAGAAGGCAAGCCAGCAAAAGTGAATCGACGGCAAACTGGGATAATCACACAAAGCAAATCAAAGATGGAAAAGTCTGGAATTTGACCATGCTCCAAAAATGGGATGCGTCGGGCTCTGGCGTTCTTTCTATCCCACATCAGGTCGTGGATTTTCATGAGGTATTCAGTCTGCCCTTGGATTTTCTCATTGCCTGGTTGCGAGCAAAGAACGAATCTCGTTTACGGCTCCGGCCGCCATATCGCGAGCATCTCTCTCAGGCTTTCGCACGCTTTTTCATGCGAGTGGGCCTGCCCGATGACATCACACTCTAGGGATCCTGGAGAAGTTATCCTCCCCGGACCCCTTCGGAATGCCCTTCTGCACTTCAGCGACCGATACGCTCTTTCCCGACTTTAGGATGGTCTCCAATCGGCTCAGGAACACCTGCTAGTTGGTACGTGTCTGTCGCGAGCTTCAACGCGGCCTCCTGCAACATCCTTTCATCCACAATCGCGTAGCGCCTGTAGGTTGCCTCCGTCCTGTGCCCGACCATCGCCATGGCGGTGGAGCGAGGGACCCCGGCACGCTCTAGCAGGATGCGGAAAAACTCAATTTTCCCTCTTCCCAAGACGTGAAGATTGAGTATGATGCGCCTCGAACAATCGTGGGAATAGAGGAGGCGCAGAATGCGAGGCACTGACACCCAGCAGGCGGCGATGTTCAGCTACCTCTCCCCGGAGCAGCGGGTCCCACAAGATCATCCGCTGCGGTCCATCCGCGCCTTGGTGGAACCCGTACTGAAGGCGCTGGGCCCCCGCTTCGATGCCCTGTACTCCTGGACCGGCCGGCCCTCCATTCCGCCGGAGAAGCTGCTCCGCGCCCTGCTCCTCCAGGTCCTGTATTCCGTGCGTAGCGAGCGACTCCTCATGGAGCAGCTCGACTACAACCTCCTCTTCCGCTGGTTCGTGGGCCTGAACCTGGATGACCCCATCTGGGACGTGACTGTGTTCACGAAGAACCGGGACCGGCTCCTCGCGGGCGAGATCGCCCAGGCCTTCTTCGACGCGGTGCTCACCCAGGCCCGGGAGCGGAAGCTCCTGTCCGAGGAGCACTTCACGGTCGATGGCACCCTCATCGAGGCCTGGGCGGGGCAGAAGAGCTTCAAGCCGAAGGCGGGGAGCCCGCCCGCGCCCCCGGACGATCCCGGGAACCCCACCGTGGACTTCCGGGGGGAGCGCCGGTCCAACGCCACCCACGCCTCGACGACGGACCCCGAGGCCCGGCTCTACAAGAAGGCGCCGGGCCAGGAGGCGAAACTCTGCTACCTCGGGCACCTCCTCATGGAGAACCGGCATGGCCTGGCGGTCAGCACCCAGGTCACCCAGGCTACGGGGACGGCGGAGGCCGAGGCGGCCCTCTGCATGACCACGAGCCTCCCCGGCCGGCGCCGGGTGACCGTGGGTGGGGATAAGGCCTATGACACCCGAGGGGTGGTGGACACGCTCCGGACCTTCCGCATCACCCCCCATGTCGCGCAATCCACCACGAGGCGCGCGAGTGCCATCGATGGGCGCACGACCCGCCATCCTGGGTACGCTGTGAGTCAACGGGCGCGGAAACGGGTTGAGGAGATCTTCGGGTGGCTGAAGACGGTCGGGGGTCTCCGGAAGACGCGCCACCGGGGACAGCGTCGGGTCGGGTGGATGTTCACGTTCGCCACGGCGGTGTACAACTTGGTCCGGATACGGAACCTGGCCCCGGCTGTCGGATGAGGGGCGTCGTGGTGGCGGTGCGGGCGGGGTTTGATACCACGGGGGCCCCTCGAAGGGGGTCCTCGGAGGATTGTCAACTCGCCTTGTGTTCCGCATCGTATGCCCCAAACACCTCTGTGGGGTCAGTTCCGATCATAAAGCTGGGTTTTTCCGCAGCCTGCTAGGTTTCTGATGGCGGTCCTCCGAAAATCGTGAGGAATGCGACCAGGCACTCCGGCCTTTTTGCAGGCGGTCAGCCACGCCCGGCGGAAGCTCTTGACTTGTCGTCCGTGGTGGTGAAAACACCCAGGGGAGTGCCGCTATCTCATGCGGTGTCGTATCAAGCCAGCGCCATTCGACAATAGCCTGGACCTTCTGCCATTGGGCCGCCACGATCGTCCGAAGTTCCTCGGTCAGTACTAAAGTGCGCCCTTCCTGGTTCTTTGTGCTTTCTGATTCGGGGCGCGCGGCCTCCCACTGGTCGGCGCTTAAACTTCCTTCCTGATCTTAGGAAGTCTCTTGATCCGGTCGAACAGGCCCGCTCGTCGACTTCGTTGTGTTACACAACAGCATGTCGCCGTATTTGCGGTTATGATAGCGGCCAACTCCGAGGAGGTGGAGCATGGCCGAAGGGAAGCAGTGGCAGCGGTTAACCGCCGAACGGAAGTTCCGGATCTTCCTGGAGACTCGGAATCCGGACGCGCCTGTCGGGGAGATCCTCCGGCGGTACGGACTCACCTTAGAAGACCTCCGGGCCATTGAGGAGGCCGTGGAGAGCTCGGCGATTGCCGGGCTCAAGGTTCGGGCCGGCCATCGGAACCACGCCACGCCAGAGACCCCGGAGGAGTACGCTCGGATCTGCCGAGAACTCCGGGAGAAGGAGCGGGCCTTGGCCGAGCTCACCGTGGAGTACACCCTGCTCAAAAAAAACGAGCGCTGGGGCTCGCCGAGCGGCGCGGACGAGCCCCCCTTGCCTCGGAAGCGCGCGAGGCGAGCCTGATGGCCGTGAGAGAAGCCCAGCAGAGCGGCCTGAGTCAGGAGCAAGCGGCCCGGGCCCTGGGCCTCAGCGCCCGAACCCTCCAACGCTGGCAGTGCGGGCCGGTGCCGTCCCAACGTCGCCGGGGGAATCCCCGGCCCTGGAACGCACTCCTGCCCGAGGAGCAGGGCCTCCTCGTGGCGGTGGTGGCCCGGCGGGAGTTGGCCGATGGCTCGTGTCGGATGCTGGCGTTCTGGCTCCTGGAGCACGCGGGGCGGGCCATCTCCCACGTGGCGGTGTGGCGCTACCTGCAGGCCCATGGGGCCTCGACCGCCCGGGGACGTCGCCGAGGGGAGCCGGTGGGGGCCAAACCCGACATCCGCTTCGCCCAGCAGCCGAACAGCCTCTGGTGTTGGGATATCACCCACCTCCGGACAACGCAGCCCTGGGTGTTCCTGTACCTCTACGTGCTCTTGGATTGGGTGAGCCGAAAGGTGATCGCCTGGCACCTCGCGGAGACGCTGGAATCCCGCGAGGTCCTCACACTGTGGGATCAGGGCCTCCAGAAGGAAGGCCTCTTGGAGCTGCCGACGCACGTCTACCCCCGCTCCCTCTCTGATCGGGGGACGCAGATGCGGTCGCGGCTCACCCGGCGGTTCTTCGCCCGGACCGGGGTCGAGGCCCTCTACGCCCGGCCGCGGACCCCGAATGATAACCCCGAGATCGAAGCGTTCTTCTCGACCCTGAAGGGCCGGCTCCACTACCCCGGCCGGTTCGCCAGCCTGGAGGAGGCCCGAGCGTGGTGCGCGGAGTTCTTCCGGTGGTATAACGATGGGCATCACCATCGGAGCCTGGGGTACGTGACTCCGAGTCAGCGGCATGCAGGGATTCACACGACTGTCTTGGCTGAACGCGCCGCCCTGAGGGCCCAGTGCCTGGCTGAGCGGCGTGCCTATAACCAGAATGCCGCCGCTATCCCCGCAGTGGCGGCGACATCAGTTGCGTAACACGGCGACTTGAGCGGGCCGTCAGCTTAGCTGCGCCTGCCATCCCTCTCGTGCCCCCGCCGTCCCTTTGGGGATGTCTCGCGATCAAGTGGCAACTTTCGCTTGACACCGAGGTGACGATAGGGGGATTGTCTGTGCTGTCGGGAGGCGGCCCGCGGCTTGGCATTGGCCATGGTCGCATCCCGATCCCGCGGCAGTCCTCCGCATTTCATGGCCGGGCCGGGAGGGCCCCGGCCGTCTGCGAGGTGCGTCATGCCGAAGCGTCCACCGAAGAATCCGCACACCTCCTTCAGCGTTTCCCGGCGCACATTCCTCAAGACCGTGGGGGTGGGGGCCGCGGCCACGGGGCTCGTCGCGCTGGCTCCTCGCCCCGCCGAGGCCGCGATCCTGGGCCCCGATGCCGTCCCGCTCGCGCTCAACGTCAACGGCGCGACCCACACCGTCACCGTGGAGCCCCGGGTCACCTTGCTCCGGGCGTTGCGGAACCACCTCGACCTCACGGGCACGAAGGAGGTCTGCGAGCGCGGCGCGTGCGGGGGGTGCACCGTGCTTTTCGACGGCAAGCCCATCTGCGCTTGCCTGATGCTCGCGGTGGACGCCGTCGGGCACGAGATCACGACGGTGGAGGGCCTCGGGACGCCGGAGCGCATGAGCCCGATCCAGGCCGCCTTCGTCGAGCATGACGCCCTCCAGTGCGGCTTTTGCACGCCGGGATTCGTGGTGGCTTCGACTGCTCTCCTCAAGAACAATCCGCATCCCAGCCTGGACGAGATCAAGGCCGGGCTGGCTGGGAATATCTGCCGGTGCGGGACGTACTCCCGGATCTTCGCGGCCGTCCACAAAGCGGCCCAGCAGAGGGGGTGACCCATGGCGCAGCAGGACCCCACCGGCGAGAACACGTTCCAGGTCAAAGTCGGACCGGCCGAAAACCCGGTGACCCTCGTGGTCCACACCGATGCGGGCGACCTGAAGCCGTGGGATCTCGACTCGCGGCTCCGTTCCGTGAAGGGGCGGCATCCCCGGCTGGAAGCGCCCCGGGTGGTAACCGGGCGGGCCAAGTACACGTATGACGTGCGGCTCCCGGGGATGCTGTGGGCCAAGATGGTCCGGGCGCCCATTCCCGCCGGCAAGATCGTCCGGATCGACACGGCCAAAGCCGAACGGCTGCCCGGCGTGAAGGCGGTCTGGACGACGGACGCAAAGCTGGTCCGCTTCGCGGGCCAGGACATTGCGGCGGTCGCCGCCGTGTCCCAAGAGATCGCGGAGGATGCGGCGCGGCTTGTGGACGTGCAGTACGAGGAGGCCCCCTTCGTCACGGATCTCGAGGGGGCCATGGCGCCCACGGCCCCCCTGGTCTACGCGGAAGGAGAGGCCCCCGCTCCCCCGAACGCCCCGCGGAAGGGGAACGTGACCGGTCCGCTCCCGCCCGCGGCGGCCGGGGGCGCGCGTGGGGGCAGCCGGGGCGACGTGGAAAAGGGCTTCGCCGAGGCCGACATAGTCCATGAGGCCACGTACCACCTGGCTGTCCACACCCATGCTACGCTCGAAACGCACGGGGTCGTGGCCCACTGGGAGGGCGACCAGCTCACCGTCTACACCTCCACGCAGGGCGTCTTCATGGTCCGCGCCGGCCTGGCCGAGGCGTTGGGCCTCGACCGGAAGAACGTCCGGGTGATCACGGAGCACATGGGCGGGGGCTTCGGGAGCAAGACGATGCCCTCGGCCGTCGGGAGCGCCTTTGCCATCGCCGCCTGCCGGCTCGCCCGAAAAGCGGGCGCGCCGGTCAAGCTCATGCTCGACCGTCGCGAGGAGCAGTTCTGCACCGGCAACGCCCCGGGGGCCCTGATGACGGTGCGGCTCGGGGCCAAGGCCGACGGGGCCCTCACGGCCATCCATTTCCGTTCCCACGGGGAAGGCGGGATCGGCCCCAGCTCCCGGACCGGCGGACCGGCCGGCAACATATACCAGGGTTGTCCGAACGTGAAGCTGGAGGAATATGACGTCTTCACGAACGCGGGCCCGGCCTGTGCACTCAGGGCCCCCGGACACCCGCAGGGGGCGTTCGGACTGGAGTGCGCCATGGACGAGCTGGCGCACCGCCTCGGCATGGATCCTTTGGAGTTCCGACGGAAAAACGAGGCGCATCCGTTCCGGAAGATCTACTACGACGTCGGCGCCAAGGCGATCGGCTGGGAGCGCCGCAACGCCACGCCGGGTGCCGGCGCCGGCCCGAAGAAGCGCGGGATCGGGATGGCGAACGGCAACTGGTATGTCATGGCCCGGGAGGCCGTCGCGGCCGAGGTGCGCGTGCACCGGGACGGCAGCGTCGAGCTGTTCCATGGTGCCCAGGACCTCGGGACGGGAATCCGGACGGTGCTGGCAATCATCGCGGCCGAGGAGCTGGGCCTCCAGCCCGCCGACATCACGGTGCATGTCGGCGACACGCGCTTCCCGCCGGGGGGGACTTCGGGGGGAGCACTACGACCAACTCTTCGGGGCCCGCCGCGCGCCTCGCCGCGCACGAGGCCCGGATGCGGGTCGCGGCCCTGGCCGCTCCGCTCCTCAACGCCAAGCCGGACGAGCTCGAGTTCGCGGACGGGAAGATTTTCGTCGCCGCCAACCCGGGGCGGCAGGTCTCGTTCCGCGAGGCGGCGCAGAAGATGCCGGGCGAGGTCATCGCCTGCCTCGCCGACCGCAAGCGGCAGTTCGAGACCTTCCGCCAGGACCTCGCCGCCACGCAGTTCGCAGAGGTGGAAGTGGACGTGGAGGCCGGCGTGATCCGCGTCCTCAAGATGGTGGGCGTGAACAACTGCGGGACCCCCATCAATCTCCTCACGGCGGAGAACCAGTTGATCGGCGCCCAGATCCAGGGCGCCTCGTGGGCCCTGTTCGAGCAGCGCACCCTCGACCGGAACGTGGGCACCATGGTGAACCCCAACCTCGAGGCCTACAAGATCCTCGGCCCGGCGGACATGTTCGAGGCCGTCCCGATCTTCACCGAGGGGGCCAATGCGGGGAACAACACCTCCGCGACCGGCATGGCCGAGCCGGTGTTCGTGCCCACCCTGGCCGCCATCGCGAACGCCGTCTATAACGCCACGGGGGTCCGCATCCGGCAGCTCCCGATGACCCCGGACCGGGTGCTGGCCGCCCTGGCGGAGGCCAGGAAGGGGGGGAAGCCATGAACCGGTTCGAGTTCGCGCGGGCCACGAGCGTCGCCGAGGCCCTGAGCCTCGTGGCGGAAAAGCCGGGGAGCGTCCTCAAGGCCGGCGGGATCGACCTCCTCGACCATCTGAAGGAACACCTCTTGGAGCCCCCCCGGCTGGTGGACCTGAAGTCCGTTCCGGGCATGCAGGACGTCGCGGCGGAGGCCGCGGGCAACCTGCGGATCGGTCCCCTCGTGACGCTGGCCCAGGTGGCGGCCCACCCGGGGATCCGGGCTAGGCATACGGCGTTCGCCCAGGCCTGCGGCGAGGCGGCCTCGCCGCAGATCCGGAACGTGGCGACCATCGGCGGCAACCTCCTCCAGCGCCCCCGCTGCTGGTACTACCGGCTTGCCTCGTACCGCTGCCTCAAGAAGGGCGGCGACATCTGTTACGCGGTGGGCGGCGAGAACCGGTACCACACGATCTTCGGGGACGGGGCGTGCAATGCGCCGCACCCCTCGAACGCCGCCATGGGGCTGACCGCGCTGGGGGCGTCGCTCGTCCTCCAGAGCAGCCGCGGGACGCGCACGGTGCCGGCGGACCAGCTCTTCACGATCCCCGGGGGAGATCCCCGACGGGAAAATGCGCGGGAGCCCGACGAGATCCTCACAGCCATCAACCTGCCGGCCGCCCCGGGAGTGCGTTCGACCTACGCGAGCCTCCGCGAGAAGACCGCCTTCGACTGGCCGCTGGTGTCCACCGCCGTGGCGCTTCGCGTGGAGGGAGCGGTTGTGCGCTCCGTCCGAATCGTGCTCGGCGCGGTGGCGACCGTGCCGCTTCGGGCCGCGGCCGCGGAGCAGGCGCTTATCGGAAGGCGCCTCGATGACGCGACGGCCGAGACCGTTGCGAATGCGGCCGTCGCGGGGGCCCAGCCGCTCTCGGAGAACGGGTACAAGGTCGAACTGCTCAGGACCCTCCTCCGTCGGACCCTTCGATCGCTCGCGTGAGAGTGTGTGAAGAAATCGTCGCCGGGTCGAGAGCTCGACTGCAACCCGTTGATTCTCCGCAGGTGAGAAATGTACTTGGCGCCGATTCGCCGATATTTTCACACACTCTGAGGTGAGGGATGAACGAGAGCACCGCGCCCGTCTGCAAGCGCCTTCGAAGCCGAGGCTTCTACCTGGCTGACCCCGGAGAGGTGGAGCACTTCGAGTTCTCGCCCGAGAGCTCGTGTTGGTGCTCCCACACGGTGACCGTCCTCGGCCCGGACGACATCGTCTGCTCCCCCGAGATGTGCCGGCCCGGCCGGGCGTGCTTCGAGGCAAGGTAGGAAGGAGCAGAGCGCATCGCCGGGCCTGGCGGGCTTCGTGACGACGCCCGGTCCGCAGGATACTCCGGGAGCAACGGGTCCCCCATGACCGACCGGAGCCTCCCTCATCGGTCCCCCATCCTGCATGACGCTGCAAATATTCATCGAAGATTTGCAGTGAAGAAGAAAGAAGGCGATCGCGCGCGAGGAAAAGCCCTCCGTCCACTGAGTCAACGACGTCCCGTATTGCGGAATCGACCGACGAGGAGCAGCAGGGAGGCTCCACCATGCAAAAAGCCGACGGGATGACGTACGCGCCCAAAGGCCGGGTCCAGGCGGTCTGCGGCAGGGGCGACTTCCGCTTCGCAGCCATCGGCCTCGATCACGGCCACATCTACGGCATGTGCAACGGCCTCGTGGAGGCGGGCGGCGAGCTGGTTTGGGTCCACGATCCGGATCCCGCCAAGGTCGCTGCCTTTTTGGAGACCTATCCGGGCACGAAGGCCGCGCGGGACGAAGGCGAGGTGCTGGACGACCCCTCGGTGCAGCTCGTCGCCAGCGCGGCCGTGCCCTGCGAGCGAGTGGGGCTGGGGCTCCGCGCCATGGGCTGCGGCAAGGACTACTTCGCCGACAAGCCGCCGCTCATCAGCTTCGAGCAACTGGAGGCGGCTCGGCGCGCGGTGGCCGAGACCGGGCGGAAGTACGCCGTCTATTACTCCGAGCGCCTGCACGTCGAGGCGGCGGTCCGCGCGGGGCAGCTCGTCGAGGGGGGAGCCATCGGGCGGGTGCTGCAGGTGATCGGCCTCGGTCCGCACCGCCTGAACGCCGCCAGTCGCCCTCCCTGGTTCTGGCAGAAGCAGAAGTCCGGCGGCATCCTCGTGAATAACGGCTGCCACCAGATCGAGCAGTTCCTCTACTATGCCGGGGCCGCGGATGCGGCGGTGCTCCACAGCAAGGTCGCCAACTACCGGAGCGCCGATCATCCGGAGTTCGAGGACTTCGGCGACGCGACCCTGCTGGGCGACAACGGGGCCACGCACTACTTCCGCGTCGACTGGTTCACGCCCGATGGCCTGGGGGCGTGGGGAGACGGGCGGACGATCATCCTCGGCAGCGACGGCTACATCGAGATGCGGAAGTACCTGGACGTGGCGCGCGATCCCGAGGGGGACCAGATCTATCTCGTCGATCACCGCGGCGAGCGCCACTTTTCGGTCCACGGCACCGTCGGCTTCCCCTTCTTCGGCCAGCTCATCCTCGATTGCCTGAACCGCACCGAGAAAGCCATGCCGCAGCGGCACGCCTTTCTGGCCATGGAACTCGCCCTGAAGGCGGAGGCGCAGGCGGTGCGCGTCCGGTGACCGCGCGAGAGGTCGGAATTGTTCTTCGAACTTCCTGGAGGGCCCTAGATCGCGGCAGGAGTTATCAACAAAAAAGTTGCCTTTGAACCGGATCGAGATTTCCTTCTATCCCTCATAGACCGCCAGGCCCTGCGATTGCCCCTTGCTCTCCTGTCGCCTGTCCCGCACAAAGCGTGGGGCCATCTGATATGCCCTGCGGCAGTTTTCGATCGTCTCGCCGATCACCTGGATCTTGGAGAGATCGCCTTCCCCGATGCCCTGGTCCCAGAGATAATTGAGATAGCGGATCTCATCGAAGTCCACACCCATGACTTCCGTTCCCACCCGGTCTACGGCCACGAAGTCCGTGCCGGCGAGAGCCACACGGTGATCCACCGGCTCGCCGAAGACCGGCCCCCTGCCCTCCATCCCCTCGAAGCCATCGAGGACTGCCAGGTCGATATGCAGGTGCCGCATGACCGTGAAGAGATTATAGTCGAGCACCCGATTTCCAGCCTCAGCCGGGTGCATGCGGTACTTATCCATGACGAGGACGGCGCCCATGATCACATTCTTGGCGGTCAGGGTCACACCCACCTGAACGTGGGTCTTGAGCCGCGTGAGGGAGATGATGTAGTTATCCGGATTCACCATGGTCGGTGAAAGCTTCACCGGGTGAGGCTTCATGTCCGGGTGGACCACATGGACTACCTTCCAGGAATCGGCGTCGTTTAGGTCGATCAGCTCCAGGCCATACTCCCTGGCCAACTCCAGATAACCGTACTCCCGGAAACCCCTCGGGGTAGTACCCCAAGCGGCGCCTTCCGCGATCGCAATATCTTTCTCTCCCCGGTCCCGTAGGAACTCTATCACCGCTCGGGTCGCCTGCGCATGGGTGGCGCAGAGGGGCGCGAAAGTAGAAACGAAATTGACCTTGATCACGGGCCGCCGGCCCTTGAGATCGATCTGATCGGCAATGAGGTCCAAGGCCCGTCTGATGTTCCCCTGGCGGTCATCGCCCTTCACCAGCGCAACTTGTGCCATCTTGTACCTCTCCCTTTCCTCTCAAGAACCCCCCGAGCCAAGGTCTCTGGCCCGGTCCCGGATGGAGAGAATATCGGATAGGAAGCTGAAATCGACCTCGGCGAGACGCCGGTGCCGGAAGGGATGAACCGGCCGCGCGGGTGGCTGAGCCGCGGTTCGGAACCAGGGGAACCCGAGACGGCAGCGACGCTACCACCGGCGGGGGCGCGTGTCAAGGCGGTCGGGAGCCTCAGCCCGCGCGAGGCTCGTTCTTGACAGCCGCAGAGGGCCGGCGTAGAGTCCTTCCCCGAGGGATTCCGGTTCTCCCACCTCTCGGCCGGACCGCTCTCCAGCTGCCTCGGCTACGTAATTGACGGGCTAGCCAGCCCGTGTTCGGTCCCTACCACGTATGACCTCCAGGAGCGCCCGCCACTCTTGGCTAAGCGAATTCGTTCGCGGTGATCGCGGCAGGAGTTGTCGAAGAAAAGTTGTCTTGGAACCGGTGTCACCACTCTTTCAGGGGCAGTGCGGAAGCGGATCTGATCGCGCGTGGGGTACGATGCGGATAAGGAGCGAAAAGCGAAAAAGAAAGCAACGTAGTATCTCTCGCGTGAAAGCGACTCACGAGGCTAGACTCCCGCAGTGTGAGCCCCTTCGTCCGAAAATGGCAGCTAGGAAAAGGGGCTTCTCTCCGGTAGAAGGGCAAGTGCGACGGCCAAGTCCCACTTGCACCCCTAACCGGAGGAGAAACCCCATGCCTACTCTGCGTGACAACGGGATCCGAATCAAGCGCTTTCGCGAGCTCAAGGAGAACCTGCGAACGAGACGGGACCGGCTCCTCGTGGGGCTCGACATCGCGAAGGCCCAGCACGTGGCCCAGGTCCGCCTGGCCCACACCCGGATCCTGGACAAGCACCTCGGGGTCCCGAACACGCAGGTCGGCTTCGAAGCGTTCTGGGCGCACCTAGCGCGGCGCCAGGGCGAGACCGGGTGCACCGAGATCGTCTGCGCCGTGGAACCCACGGGCACCTACCACCAGGCGCTGGCGACGTTCCTGGAGGCCCACGGGGTCGATGTGGTCCTCGTCTGCAACCACGTGGCCGCCCTGAACCGCCGCACCCTGGATCGGACCTGGGGGAAGAGCGACCCCAAGGACGCCCACAACCTCGGCGACCTCCTGGAGCGGGGGCTGGTCCTGTTCTACGCGCTGCCGGACGACCGGGTCGCCACGCTCCGGCGGCTCGTCCGCCTCCTGCGGCGCGCGCGGGTGGAGCTGGGCGCCTGTAAGGCGCGCTTCCGGAACACCTGTCAACGCCGGTTTAAAATTCCCCAGATGTGCCGGTCGATTTTCCCCACCTGACGGTGCCCGGGAACTCGACCGACTGCGGCTCACCTCCCTTCCGAGGGTGCCCCGCGCGGGGGACGCCCCCGGCGCTTCGCCGGCACCGGCAGTGGCTCAGGCGCGAGCGCAGCACCCTGGTCCCGGAGCCGGTACGACGCCCCGCGGATGTTGATCACGACCGCATGGTGGAGCAGCCGGTCCAAGAGCGCGCTCGCGATCACCTCGTCCCCGAAGACCTGCCCCCAGTCGCGGAACGGCTTGTTCGAGGTCAGGATGAGACTGCCCCGCTCATACCGGGCGCTCACGAGTTGGAAGAGGAGGTTCGGCCCGCCGGGGGCGAGCGGCAGGTAGCCCACCTCGTCCAGGATGAGGAGCGCGTGCTTGGTATAGAACTGGAGCCGGGCGGCGAGTTGGCCGCGTTGCTGGGCGGCGAGGAGGCTGGTGACCAGCTCGGCCACGGAGGTGAAGTAGGTCTGGAGTCCGCCCCGGCAGGCGGCCACGGCGAGCGCGATGGCGAGGTGCGTCTTGCCCACGCCGGGCGGCCCGAGGAAGAGCACGTTCTCCTTGCGGCGGACGAAGTCGAGGCTGGCGAGCGCCTGCAGGCGCGCCCGGTCGATCCCGGGGGCGAACGCGAAGTCGAAGTCCTCGAGCGTCTTGACCGCCGGCAGGTGGCTCATGCTGAGGGCGGTCTTCAGGCGGATGGTCTCCCGCGCCGTCGCCTCGGTACCGAGCAGCGTGGCCAACGCCTCCAGCAGACTGGTCTCCCCCCGCTCGGCCTGGGCGAGGACGGCCGGGAGCTGGGCGGCGACCCGGGGAAGCCGGAGCCGCGTGCAGTACCCCGTGACCTGCTCGAGCAACTGCGCGCTCATCGGCGACCTCCGACCGTCTCGTACACGGCGAGGTCGCGCCGCTCGACGTCGTGCGTGAGCCAGGCGCGGGCGGGCAGGAGGAGCGGCAGGGCCGGCGTCGGGACGGATGGCCGGGGCACCCGCGGCCATTCGGCGGTGGGCGCGAGCGCGAGCGGGGTGGTGCAGACAGCCCCGCGTCCCGGCGCCAAGGCGTAGGTGGCCAGCCAGGTCGTCTCGACGTACAGCTCACAGGTGAGGGCGCGGATGCGGACCTCGATCGGGCTCCGGTAGTGGGCGAGCGGCACCGCGTAGCGGCTGCCCCGCACCGACACGAAGCCGTCGCGGCTCAGCTGCCGCTCGATCGTGAGGAGCGGATCGTGCGGCTGGGGGGGCAGCGGGTGGAGGCCTTCAGTGGCCCAACGGTCGAGCGGCCGCACGCCGGTGGTCGCGTGCACCCGGACGTTGGCGATCGTGGTGAGCCAGTCCTGCCACTGGGCGAGGAGGTCGGCAAGGTCCCAGAAGATGCGGCCGAGCCAGAAGTCCTCGCGGATGTACCCCACAGGCCGCTCGATCTTCCCCTTGGTCTGGGCCCGGTGCGGCCGGCACGCCTCCGGGGTGAAGGCGTAATGGGCGGCGAGAGCCACGAGCGCCGGGTGGAAGACGGGCCGGCCCTGCGCGTCTTGATCCGTCACCACCGTCTTCATCCGATCATAGAGCATACGGCGCGGGACCCCGCCGAACGCGGCGAACGCGGCCGCGTGGCCTTGGAGGACGGCGACGAGATCGCCGTGGAGACTCCAGGTCCCGGTGAGGAGCCGGGAGTAGCCCAAGGTGACCAGGAAGAGCCACACGACCTGGGTCACGCCGGTCGCTGCCCAGGTCACTTCGAAGCGGGCGAAGTCGGCTTGCCCCTGATCCCCCGGCGGGGTCTCGAACCGCACCACGACCGGGACCGGTGGCCGGGGTCGGATCTGGGCGACGAAGCTCTTCAAGATCGAGTAGCCTCCGGTGTACCCGAGGGGCCGCAGTTCCCGGAGGAGCCGCTTCGCTGTGAGGGGCGCCGCCTCCAGCCGGGTCCGGATCCACGTCCGGTAGGGGTCCAGTTTCGAGGGACGCGCCTCCCGCTGGTATTGGGGTGGTCTGTCGCGCTGCAGGTGGGCCCGCACGGTCTTCCGGTCGAGCCCGAGTTCCCGGGCGATCTGCGTGATGGTGTAGCCGAGCGCATGGAGCTTGTGGATCACGAGGTAGTCCTCCTGAGCGATCATCGGCCCTCCCGAGCTGCCACCATGGGCAGTCTCGGGAGGGAACCGTACCCGATGCGTCAGGCACTCGTCATCCGTTCAGTGAGGAATTTTCAACCGGCACATTCGGGGAGTTTACAACCGGCAGTGAGAACACCCTCCTCCCGGCCCTGGGGCCCGCCGGCGAGCCCCTGCCTCGGCGCGTGGCCGCGAGCCTCCCCGCGCCGCTCCACGTGCTCTTACCGCCGGCCCAGCGGGGGGGCGCAGCCGAGCCCGGGGTCGGCCTCCCGCCCGCCCTGGCCTTCGAGTGCACCGACCTCGCGGCCCGCCTGGTCAGTGTGCGGGCGCGCATCGCGCGGATTGAGGCCGAACTCGTCACCGTCGCGACCCCGCTCCCGGCGTACCGGTTGCTCCTGAGCCTCCCGGGCGTAGGCCCCACCCTCGCCGCTATCCTCCTCGCCGAGATTGGGGACATCGCCTGGGACCACGAAGTTCAGCCAGCTCCGCAAGCTCGCCGGGCTGGACATCGTCCGGGTCGAGTCCGGCCAATGGGCGGGCACGGCGCGGATCTCCCGCTGTGGGCGGCCGCTCCTCCGCTGGGCCCTGTACCAGGCGGCCCTCGGGACCGCCCGCACGCCGTTCGGGCGGGCCTGGCGGGCCGCGATGCGCGCCAAACGGCACGGGGATCCCCACGCCTTCTTCAAGGCCAACGTGGAACTCGCGGCGAAGCTCCTCCGGCTCGTGTGGGGGATCTGGCGGAGTGGGCGGCCCTACGAGGCGGCGCGGATCGGCGGGCTCCCCGCGCTCCGGCCGACGAGCGCTGCCCGCCGCACTCGCGCCAGTCGCCGCGGGGCCTCGGCCGAAGGGGGCATGTCCGGGTAATCGGGCGGCAGCGCGGATGCACGGGACTCGCGTCTCAGGGAGAGGCAGCGCGCGCTTGCAACGTGGAGGCACTGCGGTGACCTCGGGCGGGACACCGGCGCGCCTCTCCCGCTTCCGCAGCTCGGACTAGGCCGGCTGCGCGCGTCCGGCAGCGACGCCGCCGCATAGCACCACTACGATGGAGCGCGGAAGCAGCACTACCGGGAGAGGCACCCTGGGAAGCGAGTGACTAGTCTGAAGAAAGGAGAAAAAATTATGGATCAAAAAATCATCGACTTATACGATGAATACATCCATGGATTACTAGATCGTCGTGAATTCCTCAAGAAATTGTCAATTCTCGCTGGTGGCACTGCTGCGGCTAACGCTCTGCTGCCTTTCCTGGAAAATAGCTATGCCAAAGCCGAAGTGGTCCCCAAGAATGATCCTCGCCTCAATACGGACGATATCAAGTATCCCGGTGCAACAGGCGATGTTCGTGCCAATTTGGCGAGACCGAAAGGAGATGAAAAACTACCTGGAGTGATCGTCATCCATGAAAACAGAGGTCTTGTTGCCCACATCGAAGACGTTACCAGACGCGTGGCTTTAGAGGGGTTTTTGGCTGTGGCCCCGGACGCTTTATCGCCGCTTGGGGGAACTCCGGAAGATCCTGATAAAGCTCCATCGATGATTCAGACTTTGGATAATCAATGGAACATACGAAATTTCCTTGCTGCGGTAAGATATTTGATGACTCACCCTGCGTCCACTGCAAAGGTCGGAGTCGTAGGCTTCTGTTGGGGAGGAGGAATAGCAAACCAACTTGCAGTTAACTCTCCGGAGTTAATAGCCGTGGTTCCCTTCTACGGTAGGCAACCTGCCCCTGAAGATGTCCCCAAGATCAAGGCATCTTTACTTCTGCATTATGCCGGTCTTGATGAAGGGATTAACAGGGGGATTCCGGCGTACGAGGCCGCTCTAAAGAAGGCATCCACAGATTACAGGTTATATATGTACGAGGGTGCTAAGCATGCGTTTTTCAACGACACAAACGCTGAGCGGTACAACAAGGAAGCGGCCCAACTAGCCTGGGAGCGTACAATCTCATTCTTTAAGGAGAAACTTAAAAAATAACGGTCGGTACCTTGTCAGCTGCGATATTGTGGGTCACCTGGAGGATGGGGACGGGGAAAATCGGTTTCGACAGGTTCCGAGACTCCAAGTTCAGCGGATCATTTGCCCAAGCAGCATTTCTTGTACTTGCGGCCGCTACCACACGGACACGGGTCATTACGGCCCGCTCTGGGGCTTGCCTGTGCAGCCTTAGCATGCACCATCATCATCTGCCCTTCAAGGGACTGCCGGCGCCATAGGGCGGATAGCTGTGCAACGAAAGGCCGGCAGTGGGTGAAGAAGCGTTTATAGCCCGCACACAGGTAGTTCAGTCCCCCTTCGCCGTCTGGCCTACGAAGGATGCGATCCTTCGGGCACCCACCATGACACATATTCCGGACCTCGCATGCCTGACAATAGCGGGGTAACGTGTCCAATTTGGCCTGCCCGAATGCTCTCTGCGCTGGGCATTCAAGAAGATCGACCAGTGGAGTCTCCTGGATATTCCCCAGGCGATGTTCCGTGTTGACGAAGTGATCACACGAAAAGAAGTCTCCGTTGTGTTCGATGACGGGAACATCACCGCAGGTCTCCCGAAAGATACACAGCGCATGCTCTTGCCCGAAGGCAGTTCTGGCCGCCTCCTCGAATATCTGCACCTTGATCCGCTCGATATCCTGGCCCACCCATTCGTCGAAGATGGTGCAGAGAAAATTGCCCCAAGCTAGAGCGGACACACTGCGGTGGCTGACGCCACCCTCTTCGTCTGGCTGCGGTTCGACCAGAGGCAGAAATTCCACGTACTGGGCCTTGATCTCTTTGAAGAACCGGTAAACCGGGGTGGGATACTGGACGTTCTGTGCATGGACCACACACAGGATATTGCACGGGATTCGGTGCTGCCGCAAGAGCTTATACCCACGCATCGATTGCTTGTAGGTGGGGTCCTGGCCCTTGGTGACGCGGTAGCGATCGTGCATTTCCTGCGGACCATCCAGGCTGAGGCCTACGCCAAAGCCCTCTGCTGCCAAGAAGCGGCACCAATCCTCATCGAGAAGGGTGCCGTTGGTCTGCATACCGTTGGTGATGCGTCGGTGAGGAGGCTGATGCTTGCGCTGCAGGGCCACAATCTTGCGAAAGTAGTCCAGCCCCAGGATGGTCGGTTCCCCACCATGCCAGCAAAAGTTGATCACCGACCCGGGGGAAGCATCGATGTGCTGAACAATGTACTCCTCCAGGATGTCGTCGGGCATCCGAAACGACTCGGTCTTTGGAAAGAGGTGTTCTTTCTTCAGGTAGTAGCAATAGTGACAGTCCAGGTTGCAAATGGAGCCAGCCGGTTTAGCAAAAACCTGAAATTCGCGGGAAGCTCTGACCATTCGTCAATCCTCAATCTCCGGGCCGAATGACATAAGGCACGTGACTTGATGTGGCCTCGCTTTTAACGGATAGGAAGCTGGAAACATGCTCTTGCCGGACATCACCCAGTCGCCTTCCTCCCCCACGTGGTTGCAGGCCGCCAGGAACACGCCGTCACGCCATCAAAAGGGACGTCAAAAGCGACGTAGGGAACTTATGAAACTTGTTTGTCCGCATGTGATGCGGGCGCCGAAGTAACTTTTCACCGGTGCGGAGGCCGGGAGTCGCCCGGCATGTCTGCTGTCCCGACCATCAGAAGTTGTTCGGAACCGACGTCCCCTGATACGTTGAGGCGAGGTAGCGCCCTGTGTCCGCGGCCCGCGAAGCCTGCGCCTACTTATCTAGGCTCTGCCCGTACTCTTCCGGAGTGTCCAGGTCCAGGAGGATTCCGCGATCCTCGCACTCGACGTTGCGGGCTTCCCCGGCGTGGCGGGCGAGGAGGGTCCGGAGACCGCCGGGAGGGACCTCCCGGAGGATCTCGGGAATGTAGATGGCGGCGATCAGCGGCGGGTGGCCGCGCCGCCCCTCGAAGCAGGGGTAAAAGATCCCGCCAGGTCGTCGATCCCACTCGGCAATGAGTCGGGTGAGCGTCGCGCTTTGCACCAGCGGCATGTCCCCGAGCAAAAGGAAGAACGCGCCCACGCCGGTCGGCAGATCCCGGACCCCGGCCTGGACTGACGTGGACATCCCTTCCTGAAATCGCTCGTTCCGGATCCACGGGACCCCCCGCCGGTCCAGCACGGGAATCAGAAGATCCGCCTGCCAGCCGACGACGACGCGGATGGTCTCAACCCCCGCCTCGTGCACGGTGGAGATGACCCGTTCGATGACAGTGCCGCGACCGAACGGGAGGAGAGGTTTGAAGGAACCCATCCGACTGGAGCACCCGGCTGCTAGGATGACGGCGGCCAGATCTGGACGGGCCGGCACGACTTAGGACCTCCCGGATTTTGCGGCGCGGGTGGCGACGAGCTCGGCCGCAATGCTGACGGCGATCTCTTCGGGGGTCTCCGCCCCGATGGGCAGGCCGACGGGGCAGACGACCCGTGCGAGATCTTCCGGCGTGAAGCCCTCGCTGGCGAGATGCTGGAAGACAAGGGACCGCTTCCGCAGGCTGCCGATCATCCCGATGTAGCCCGGTCGGCGCCGTAAGGCCTGCCGCAGGATCGCCTCATCCCCACCGTGGCCGCGCGTGACGATGACCACGTAGCCGTCCTCGCTGATGGGAAGGTCCTCCAAGGCGTGGTCGAAGGACGGGGTGACGACCAGCTCGCTGGCCTGGGGGAATCGTTCCTGGGAGGCGAAATCGGCCCGGTCGTCCACCACGACGGTCCGAAACCCGAGGAGGTGGCAGAGCGGGGCGAGGTGCGCCGCGATGTGTCCCCCGCCGAAGATGTAGACCGTGATCGGCGGCGCCAGAGGCTCCAGAAAGTAGCGGATGGTGCCGCGCTCAACGAGCAGGGGAGCCGGCGGGGCAGGGGAGCGGAGCAGATCCCCCGGGAGAAAGTGGCCGGGTGCAGACAGGGACGCCGCGGATCGTCCGCCCGCGACGAGAAAGCGTTCGGTGGCGACGCCGTCGCCCTCCGGAGAGACGGCCGTGACCAGGCAGCCCCGCTCGCCGCGCCTCAGCACGGCGAGCACCTGGGCAAAGAAATCCCGCACGACAGGCGTCCCGTCGAGGAACTCGACGAGCACCTCGACTTCGCCCCCGCACGTCATCCCCTCATCCGAGGCCTGTTGGAGATCCAGCGCGAAGGGTCGGCACAGCGCCCGACCGGTCCGGAGGACTTCCCGGGCCCATGCCGCGGCCTTCTTCTCCAGGACGCCGCCGCCGACGGTCCCGACCGACCCGCCGGCGTCCTGGACGAGCATCTTCGCGCCGGGGCGGCGCGGCCCCGAGCCGGCCAGGCGCAGGACCGTGCACACCGCGAGCCGCTTGCCGCCAGCGAGAAGCTCTGTCAGGCGCTCATAGAAAGCAGTTGCATCGCCCGCGACGTCCGCGGGCATCTTCTCCGAATCCCAGCTCATGCCAACCTCGTCTCCCGGCGCAGCCCGGGCAAGTGCGCAGGCTGACACCACCCACCCCCATACCACAAGCGCCCTCCGCACGCATCTCCTTTTTCGTGAATCCTGCCGCCTGCGCTCCGCCTTCACAAGGAAAACCCTCCCATTGACAGTGGTCGACAGTGGTCGAGGGACGGCCGAGAGCCCCCCAAGGGTTCCGGTCATCCGACCTTCAGCCGGAACACTCGCCCACCATCTTGACCCCTGATGGGCCGTCCTGCCCGCGGTCCAGAGCCGCCTCCGCCAGGAATCAGAGAGCTTGACAGTGTCCTACAGTTCTAGGTATCTTGTATGACAACAGAGGAGAGAGCATGGCGAAGCTGCAGGTGACCGTCCGGTTGGACAAGGATCAGTTGGTCCGTGCCAGGAAAGCCCTGGGGGTCGAGACGGTGACGGAGACTATCGAGGGGGCGCTGGCGCTGGCCACCGAGAAGGCCACCCACGATGCCATCATCCGGAAGTATAGTGGCGTCGGCGGGAAGAACGCCTTTGCCAACCGCTAATCTGGCCGTACTGGACACGTCGGTCTATATCGAGAGCTTCCGCACGGGGCGATTCACGCTGGTGCTCCTGCGCTCCCCGTGGATCGTGCGTTGCTCGGCAGTGGTCCTCCACGAACTTCGGCGTGGCGCGTGGACGCCCCTGGAGGCTCGATTTGTTGGGGAGCTGGCGAGGAAAGTGCGGATCGTCACACCAACCGAAGGGCACTGGCTTGAGTCGGCAGAAGTGCTTTCCCGCATCGGAGCCAAAAAGGGGTACGGTCCCAACAAGTTGAGGGACCTGGCATTCGATACCCTGATCGCCCTCTCCGCCAGAGATTCCGGAGCCACGCTGATCACCTGCAACCGGGAAGACTTCGCCGAGATCGGCAAGCACGTGGCTTTCAAGGTGATCTTCTGGTAGCGGTCCCCGAAGCAGTCGAGGAAGGTCCCCCGTCGCGCTACGGCTTCACCTGGGGCGAAGCCTTGTGACGACCAGGAACGGGCGGCATTTTCTCACCCGCTTCGCCAAGCGCCACCCCGAGGGCCTGGAAGACTACGAGGTGATCTATTTGTAGGCGCAGGATGGGATGTCCTGCGCCGTGCGCCCGCTCGATTCCCGGCAATTCCCCCATCCAAACAAGGCCCAACGCGAAATTATCAACCGCCAAGGACGCCCAGCGCCCGGGACCGGAATGGATCGAGCGTCCTGCAATGATTTCGACAAGGGTACCTTCGGGACCTTCGGGACATTAGGCTTGACAGGGCACTCCAGGTAGGGGGACAATTTCACGAAGCGCCGGAGAGCGCCGGATGCCTCACGGCGCGAATAGAAGCCCCCTCCGACACGCACTCCGATCGTCGGGCATCTCACACCGGCCAGGAAGCCCTGAGCGCATAGCGAAAAGAGGGAGCTCCAGAGCAGGGGTTGCAGGAAAGGAGGGAGAAGGGAAATCAAGGCCTGCGGTTACGGGAGCGCGGGGACAGCGGGCCCCCGGAATGGCATGACGGTCAACGCGACTGACGACAGGAGGGCTAAGATGAGGAGCATGACACGACGAGAGATTCTGATCGGCGGCACGACCCTGGCGATGTCGCCCTGGCTCGTCTCCCGGGCATTTGCCCAGGGGAAGACGATCAAGATCGGCGCCCTGTATCCCCTGACGGGGAACCTCGCCTCGACGGGCCTGGACTGCAAGCGGGGCGTCGAGATGGCCGTGGACATCATCAACGGCAAGTACGACCTCAACCTCCCGCTGGCGAAGGCCGAGGGGCTCCCCAATCTGCGCGGGGCCAAGATCGAGATCGTCTGGGCCGACACCAAGGGCGAGCCCAAGAACGGCCAGGCGGAGGCGGAGCGGCTCGTGACGCAGGACAAGGTGGTCGCGGAGATCGGGGCCTACCAGAGCGCCGTGACCAAGACGGCCAGCCAGGCCGCCGAGCGGATGAAGGTTCCCTTCGTCTGTTCGGACTCCACGTCCCCCACGCTGACCGAGCGCGACTTCAAGTATTTCTTCCGGGTCAGCCCACACGACGGGGTCTTCGCCCACGACCAGTTCAGCTTCCTGAAGGACCTGGAGAAGGCCAAGAAGCAGAAGGTCGAGACCGTGGCCTTGCTGTACGAGAACACGGAGTTCGGCAGTAACGTCGGCAAGCAGGAGCAGAAGTACGCCCAGGAGTTCGGCTACAAGGTGGTGGCCGACATCTCCTACGCGGCGAACGCGACGGACGTCACGTCCGAGGTCGGCCGCTTGATCAAGGCCAATCCGGACGTCCTGATGCACGCGTCCTACATCACGGACGCCATCCTGTTCACGAAGACGTTCAAGGAGATGGGCTTCAATCCCAAGGGCTTCGTCACGATGGCCGGGTACATCGAGCCCGGGTACCTGCCCGCCGTGAAGGCCGACGGGGACTACATGATTATCCGCTCGACCTTCGCATTGGACCTGGCCAAGACCAAGCCCCTGATCGCCAAGGTCAACGAGCTCTACAAGAAGAAGTACGGGATGGACATGAGCGAAAACGCCTCCCGGAGCTTCACGGCCCCCTTCGTCGTCGCCGACGCCATCAACCGGGCCAAGACCACGGATCCCGAGGCCATCGTGAAGGCGCTTCAGGGGACCAACATCCCCGGCGATCAGGTGCTCTATCCGTGGAGGGGCATCAAGTTCGACCCCAAGAGCCAGCAGAATATCTACGCCACCGGGACCCTCGTGCAGATCCAGGACGAACAGTACGTCACCGTGTGGCCATTCGAGGCTGCCGCCAAGGACGTGGTGTGGCCGTTCCCGGCCTGGAGGTCCCGGAAGTAGAATTCGCGCGGGGGGAGGGGCCGATCCGGCCCCTCCCCCCGGCGATTGCGCGAAAGGTGGCATGATGGCCGACCAACTGATGCAGCAACTAGTGAACAGCCTGTTGATCGGATCGGTGTACGCCCTCGTCGCCATCGGGCTCACCCTCATCTGGGGGGTCATGAACATCATCAATTTCGCCCACGGCGATTTCCTGATGGTCGGCATGTTCGTTGCGTTCTGGTTCTACACGCTGTTCGGCGTGGACCCGATCTTTTCCATTCCCATCTGCGCCGCCGTCCTGTTCCTTCTGGGCCTGGTGATCTATCGCTACATCGTCAGCAAGGTGATGACCGGCCCGATCCTGGCCCAGCTGGTCGTCACCTTCGGCGTGAGCATCTTCCTGGCCAACCTGGCGGTGATGCTGTGGACGCCGGATTTCCGCCTCATCGACAAGCCGCTTCTCTCCGGGACCTGGACCCTGGGGGCTGTCCAGTTGAGCGTGCCGAAGTTTGCGGCCTCGGTGGGGAGCGTCCTGGTGTCGGCAGCCGTCTTCCTGTTCCTCAGGAAGACCAAGACCGGCAAGGCCATCCTGGCGGTGGAAATGAACCGCGAGTCCGCCCTCCTCGTGGGGATCAACACGGAGCGCATCAACTCCCTGTCCTTCGGCCTGGGCTCTGCCCTGGTGGGAATCGCGGGGGCGTTCCTGTCCATGTACTACTACATCTACCCGCAGGTGGGAGGACTCTTCGGACTCATCTCCTTCTGCATCGTGGCCTTCGGGGGGTTCGGGAGCATCGAGGGGGCGTTCATCGCGGGGATCCTGATCGGATTCGTGCAGACCCTGGGGGGCTACTTCTTCGACCCGGCCTACAAATACGCCATCGTGTTCATGGTCTACCTGATCACCGTCTGGATCCGGCCGCAGGGCCTCTTGGGGGGGTGACGCATGCGGACATTCACACCGAGGCAGATTTCCGTTTCCGCCGTCGTTCTGATCCTCCTCATCCTGTATCCCCAGTTCGTGCGAGGGTCGTTTCCCGTGCACGTCATGATCCTGGTGTTCCTGTTCGGGATGATGGGCGTGGCCTGGAACATCATCGGCGGATTTGCCGGGATGTTCTCCTTCGGCCAGGTGGCCTTCTTCGGGATCGGCGCCTACACATCGTCCTACCTGCTAACGACCTATCACGTCAGTCCGTGGATCGGGCTGCTGGCCGGCGGGGTCCTGGCGGCCCTCGCCGCCGCCGCCATCGGCATCCCCTGCTCGAACCTGCGGGGCCACTACTTCGCCATCGCCAGCATCGCTTTCGCGGAGATCGTCCGGATCCATTTCAATAACTGGAAGCTGATCGGCGCCGCGGAGGGACTGACGCTCCCCATGCTCCCCGAGTCGTTCAGGAACTTCATGTTCCATTCGACGAAGACGCCCTACTACTACATCATCCTGGGGTTCCTGATCCTGTCGCTCATTGCGTGCTCCTGGGTCTCGACCTCGCGGATGGGCTTTTACTTCCGCGCCATCAAGGAAAGCCACGATGTGGCGAAGGTCCTGGGGATCAACTTCGTGCGGTACCGGCTGGGGGCGATCATGATCAGCGCCTTCCTCACCGCCATGGCCGGAACGTTCTACGCGCAGTACATCCTGTACCTGGACCCCGAGAGCGTCCTGATCCTTCCCATCTCCATCCAGATCGTCCTGGTCAGCATGCTGGGTGGGGCGGGCTCCATCATGGGACCGGTCATCGGGGCGGCCATCCTGCTGCCGATCTCCGAGGTGACGCGGGTCTGGCTGGGCTACAAGGGGACCGGGATCGACATGATGATCTACGGGACGCTGATCATGCTGATCTCCGTCTATCAACCCAAGGGAGTCTGGGGGCTCCTCTCGACGATCGGAAGGAGGGAGGCATGAGCAGCCTTCCCCTCCTGGAGGTGCAAGGGGTCAGCAAGCGGTTCGGCGGATTGCTGGCCAACGACGACGTGTCTTTCACGGTGAAGGAGGGAGAGATCGTCAGCATCATCGGGCCGAACGGCGCGGGGAAGAGCACGCTCTTCAACTGCATCACCGGCTTCTACCGGCCGAACGCCGGGCGAGTCCTGTACCAGGGGAAGGACATCACCCGCTTCGGCGCAGACCGGATCTGCAAGCTGGGGATCGCCCGGACGTTCCAAATCGTCCAGATCATCAGCGACATGACGGTCCTGGAGAACGTCATGACCGGAGCGTTCCTGCGCAGCGCCAGGAACGGGGCGGCGCGGGCGAAGGCGGAGGAGGTCCTGCGATTCACCGGCCTCTTCGAGAAGCGGAATGCGGCGGCCACGGCGCTCACCATCGCGGACAAGAAGCGGCTGGAGGTGTCCATGGCCCTGGCCACCCGGCCGAAGCTCCTGATGCTGGATGAGGCCATGGCGGGGCTCACACCCTTCGAGCTCAAGGAGATGATGGGGCTGATCCGCAAGGTGCGGGAGAACGGCGTCACCCTCGTCATCGTCGAGCACGTCATGGAAGCCGTCATGGAGCTGTCGGACCGGGTCATCGTGATCAACTCGGGGAGAATGATCGTCGAGGGCACGCCGAAAGAGGTCGTCGTCAACACCGAGGTCATCCAGGCCTACCTGGGAGAGCGATATCATGTTGGAAGTTAAGGGGGTGTCCGTCGGGTACAGGGACCTTTTGGCGGTACAGGACGTCTCCTTCACAGTGAAGCGGGGGGAGGTGGTGAGCCTCATCGGGTCCAATGGGGCGGGGAAGAGCACCATCCTCCGGACCATCGCCGGTCTGCTCCGCCCCCGGCGCGGGGAGATCCTGCTCGACAACGAGCCCATCCACGTCGTTCCCCCCTACGACATCGTCAAGAAAAAGATCGCCATGGTCCCGGAGGGGCGGCAGCTCTTCGGGCGGCTGTCGGTCTGGGACAATCTCCTCCTCGGGGCCTACGCCCTGGACTCGCGTCAGGAGACAGAGGAGTCCCTGGAGACCGTCCTGCGGCTGTTTCCCCTGCTGGGAGAGCGGAAGGGGCAACGCGCGGAGACGTTGAGCGGCGGGGAGCAGCAGCAACTGGCCATCGCCCGCGGGCTGATGTCGCGCCCATCCCTCCTGATGCTGGACGAACCGTCGCTCGGCATCATGCCAAAGCTGCTCTCCGAGATCTTCCGGACGATTCACGAGATCAGCCAGAAGGGCGTCACCGTCTTTCTCGTCGAGCAGAACGTCTATGAGGCCCTAAGCATCTCCGACAGGGCTTACGTGCTTCAGACCGGTCGGATCGTCCTGGAGGGGAAGGGGGATGAGCTGCTCCGATCCGACTTGGTGAGAAAGGCCTACCTTGGGATGTAGCCGGGACTTCCTGGGAATCCACAGCCAGGCACGAAAAAGGAGTCTGCCATGCAGGCTGACGTGGATCGCATCGTGCGCCGTGCGGATCTGACCGGCTGGAAAACGGTGGAGGTCGAGTACGGGGCCAAGGCCTTCGACGTTCGCGTACCGGGTCACTGCTGGGTCCTGGAGATGAAGGAGGTCCCGCCCCTCAAGGATCCCAGGGCGAGAATGCGTGCCTCCATTCACGGGCCGGTCGGCGGGAGGCCCCTGCCGGAGATCCTGAGGGGGAAGGGCAAGCCCGCCGATCAGCTCATCGTCTGCATCACCACGTCGGACATCACCCGGCCCGTGCCGTACAAGGGAGAGTCGGGGATCCTGCCGCCCCTCCTCGAGCTGCTGCGTCAGGCGGGAATCCGCAGGGAGAACATCACCCTGCTGGTGGGGACGGGGACCCATCGGCCCAGCACTCGGGACGAGAAGGTCGCCATGTTCGGCGAAGAAGTGGTGGCGCAGTACCGGATCGTGGATCACGAGTGCGAGGACGACGCGGAGTTGGTGGACATCGGCAAGACGAGGAGCGGCACCGAGATCCTCATCAACCGGTCCTATTACGAGGCGGACGTCAAGATCGCCACCGCGCTGGTCGAGAGCCACTTCATGGCGGGCGCCTCCGGAGGCCGCAAGGCCATCTGCCCCGCCCTGGTCAGTCGGAAGACCATCGAGAAGTTCCACAGCGTCCAGTTCCTGGATTCACCCCTGGCAACCAACCTCGTCCTGGAAGGGAATCCGTGCCACGAGGAGGCGCTGGAGATCGCCAAGAGGGCCGGCGTGGATTTCATCATCAACACGGTGCTGGACCGCCGCCTGCAACTGATCGATGTCTTCTCCGGCGATCTCGTCCAGGCCCACGCCAAGGCCGTCGAGCTCCTCAGGGGCATCGTCGCCATTCCGGTCGAGCGGGAATACGACATCGTCCTGACGCACGGCGGGTATGTCGGGATCAACCACTACCAGAACGCCAAGGCGGCCGTGAACGCCCTCCCCGTCGTGAAGGAGGGCGGATGCATCCTCCTAGTCGCGTGCGAGCGGGATGAGGACCCCATCGGCCCGACCACGTACAAGACCCTGCTGCACCTCCTGAAGCTGCAGGGGCCGGACGCGTATATGTCCACGCTGCTCCATCCCGGCTGGAAGTTCACGAAGGATCAGTGGGAACCGCAGATGTGGGCGAAGGTGCTCGACAAGGTCGGGGAGGACGGCCTGATCTACTGCTCGTCGTTCCTGTCCCGGGAAGAGCATCAGATTGTCCCGGGAGGGATGGGCTGGGATTATCTGCCCGATCAGACATACGAGGACGATGTCGAAAAGACGCGGGCCATGGCTCAGAATGCGATCATCTACGCGGTGAAGCATCCCCGCTGGGGGAGCGCCGACCCCAGCATCGCCTTCATCAAGGAAGGGCCCTACGCCGTCCCGGTCCGCACGCCGAGATCGGCCAAAGTCTAAGGTCCGTTCCAGCCTCCTGAGCAAGAAGCTCGTAACTCGTGGCGGAGCCCCAGGAAACCACCCCTCCGGGCGCGGGCCCGGGGTCGGTCACCAGAGGTGGCCTCCGCGCCGGGCCAGACCCAGCGCATGCGTTGGGTGCCCCCCGCACGGCCAGCGACCTCGGGGTGCCGGCTGGGGCTCCGGGATATGCTGCACATTGCTGACTCGCCACAGTAGAATGTCGGCTCGTCCTTCCCAGGATGACCATTTCACCTCCTGGCTCGCGCCCCCGCAGACGGACAAAGAAAAGACCCGCCCGGGGCTATAGCGGTCGTCTTGACATCACCTCAGGCAAGGACTAGCATCGCCCCGGTTTGCGGGAGCAGGATGAGGTGTTCGAGGATCGGTGAAGTGAGGCCGGGGAAGGATCTCTTATTCTCAGAGGCGCCAGCGCTCTTCGTGTCATGCCTCTGGCTCCTGATCTAGGCTAGCCTCTGGTGTGGGGTCACGGGGGGGATACTGGGGATGAAGCCGAAGGTCGGTTTGCTGCTGGGGGATCCAACCGGGATCGGCCCGGAACTGGTCGCCAAGCTTCTGGCGGGATACGACGTGCACGAGCATGCAGACCTGGTCGTGATCGGGGACCGACGCGTTTTCGAGATGGGGCAGAAGATCGCCGGCGAGTCCCTCTCGCCACGGGTCGTCCGTCGCTTCGAGGACGTGCGATTCGGGGCAGGAGAGACCCAGTTCCTGGACTTCCCCGGTGTGCCGCTCGACCAGTTCACGATCGGGCAACTCAGCGCCAAGGCGGGCAAGTCGGTGTTGGACGTCCTGGCGTTCACCCTGGATCTGGCGCGGGACGGAAAACTCGACGCCATCGTCTTCGCCCCGTTCAACAAGCAGGCCATGCATCTGGGCGGCTCGCCCTTCCCCGATGAGCTGCATTTCATGGCCGATCGGTTGCAGTGGAAAGGGCATTTCTCGGAAATCAACGTCCTGGACAACCTCTGGACGTCGCGGGTGACGTCCCACATTGGCCTCAGGCAGGTGAGCGGCTTGATCGCGAAAAGGGGAGTGTACGACGCCATCGTCCTGATCGATGGGGCGTTGCGGATGGCCGGCGTGAAGGAGCCGCGTCTCCTCGTGGCGGCGCTCAACCCGCATGGCGGGGAGGGCGGCCTGTTTGGCAACGAAGAGATCGAGGCGATCGCCCCGGCCATCGAGCAGGCCCGCTCGGAGGGCGTTCAGGCGAGCGGCCCGTTCCCGGCGGACACGATCTTCCTGCGCGCAAAGAAGGGGGCCTGCGATGCCATCGTCTCCATGTACCACGATCAGGGCCAGATTGCGATGAAGCTGATGGGCTTCGAGCGGGGGGTGACGGTACAGGGTGGACTGCCGATCCCGATCACCACGCCGGCCCACGGGACGGCCTTCGACATCGCCGGACAGGGCAAGGCGAACCCTCAGGGTCTCTACCAGGCATTTCGGATCGCGTGCCGGATGGGCGCAAACACGAGCGCCGGAAGACGACGCTAGGGTGGTTCAGCAACTGAGCGGCGAGGTCCACGGGCTGCCCGCACCCCGCCCTCTCGGGGGTCTCGGATGCGTGTCGTAGACCTGAGTTTCCCGGTCAAGCCGCACTTTCGGTGGAAGGTGGCAACCGAACTGCGAACGTCGCACGCCAAGGGGGACCTGTTCCAGTCCACGATGCTGACCGTGCATTGCCATGCGTTCACCCACGTGGATGCCCCCCTGCACTTCCTGCCGGGGGATCGGCACATCGCGGAAATGCCCGTGGACCAGTGGATCGGAGACGCGGCCGTCGTGGATCTCACCCACCTCCCCGAGAGCGGCGAGGTGACGGCGGCTGACCTCGACGGGAAGGCCAAGCATGTGCGGGCCGGAGACATCGTGCTGCTCCGAACGGACTGGCCGAGGCGGGTCAGCGTGGAGACAGAGCGGTTCTGGCGGGATGCACCCTACACCGGGCAAAGCGCCTGCGACTGGCTGATCCAGCGAAACGTGAAGGCTGTCGGGTACGACTATCCGTCTGACTACTGCGTCCGGACCATGATTTTTGAGCCCCAGAAAAAGGTGAGGCGCGAAGACAACACGACACACCATGCCTTCTTCCCCGCCGGAATCACGGTCATCGAGTATCTGACCAATCTGGACCAGATCGGGGTTCCCCGCTGCCGGTTCGTGGCCTTGCCGCTCCCCGTGGAGCGGGCGGACGGTTCGCCCGTCCGGGCGGTGGCGATCGTCGAGTGATTCGTCCTCAGAAATGGACCAGCCGGGGATTCCCGTTGTCACACAAGGGAATTCGCGGCATACTAAAGGGGGTGTTGGCCGTCCTCGGGGGGCGGCCGGGGGCATCGAAAACTCCCTTGGCGAGCGACCACCTCAAGGAGGGGGACAGAATAGCCTCCCGATGTGGAGGCATGGGAAAGGAGCACGGGCATGAAGAAGCCGTATGAAGAGATTGGCGTCGTGAACACCAAAGAGGTGTTCAAGAAGGCCATGCAGGGCGGATACGCCGTTCCCGCCTACAACTTCAACAACCTGGAGCAACTGCAGGCGATCATCATCGGCTGCGCCGAGAGCAAGTCGCCGGTCATCCTCCAGGTGTCCAAGGGCGCCCGGGAATACGCGAACCAGACGCTGCTTCGATACATGGCGATGGGCGCGGTCAAGATGGCCAGGGAGATGGGGAGCAACATTCCCATCACCTTGCACCTCGACCATGGGGATTCGTTCGAGCTGGCCAAGTCCTGCATCGAGTTCGGATTCTCGTCGGTCATGATCGACGGGTCCCACCTGCTCTACGAAGAGAACATCAAGCTGACCAAGCAGGTCGTGGACTACGCCAACCGGTTCGACGTGAGCGTCGAGGGCGAGCTGGGCGTCTTGGCCGGGATCGAGGAGCACGTGGTCGCCGAGAAGTCCCACTACACCGATCCCAACCAGGTGCAGGATTTCGTCAAGCGGACCGGCGTTCACAGCCTGGCCATCTCCATCGGCACCTCCCACGGCGCCTACAAGTTCAAGCTCAAGCCGGGCGAGACCATGCCGCCGCTGCGTTTCGACATCCTGCACGAGATCGAGAAGAAGCTGCCGGGCTTCCCCATCGTGCTCCACGGGGCCTCCTCGGTGCTCCCTAAGTACGTGGCCATGATCAACGAGTACGGCGGGAAGATTGAGGGCGCGGCCGGGGTGCCGGAAGAGCAGCTCCGCGAAGCGGCCAAGTCGGCGGTCTGCAAGGTGAACATCGACACGGACGGCCGGATGGTGATCACAGCCATCATCCGCAAGGTCCTCATGGAGAACCCCAAGGAGTTCGACCCGCGCAAGTACCTGGGACCCGCCCGCAAGGAATTGATCGAGATGATCAAGCACAAGAACGCGAACGTCCTGGGGTCGGCGAACCGGTATTAGGAGGATGCTGAAAAACCCGTTTTCGCCCAGGGTGCTCAAAAAGGTCCAGATGCAAGGCGGAGCGCGATGCGACGGGTACCCACCGAAGGTGGGTCTCCGCAGATGGGCCTTTTTCAGCGGCCTGCTAGGAGGCCACGACGGGCTTCACCCCACGGGATAGGGGATGCGCCTGACACGGGGGCACGGCCGGATGCGGCGTGCCCCCGTTCTGTTCCGGCTGTCAGGAGGGATGCCGTGGTCAAAGGCGCGAACCCGCTCAAGGCGGGCTTGGCGGCGCTGGCGGCCGTCTAGGGCGTCATCTGCGCCGCCAGCCCCTCCACGTACCGGTTCCTCGATCGTGTGGACCTGGTCTTCCACGAGGCCGGGCACGTGATCTTCGGATTCTTCGGGGAGTTCATCGGGATCCTGGGCGGCAGTCTCATGCAGGTCCTGATCCCGGCGATCGTGGTGGTTTATTTTCTCGCCCAATGGCAGCGCTATTCTGCCTCGGTCAGCCTGTTCTGGGTGGCCCAGAGCCTCTTCAACGTCTCGGTGTACGTGAAGGACGCCCGCACCCGAGCGCTTCCCCTCTTGGGTGGAGAAGACACGTTGCATGACTGGGGCTACATCCTCGGCAAGCTCAACCTGCTCCTGTGGGACCGGGCACTGGGGAATTCGATCTATGCCCTCGGCCTGCTGACCCTCGCCGCGTCGGTCCTGGGGGGATTTTACTTCTCCTGGGAGCGGGCATCCGAAGAATAGTCCCACAGCCCTCTCCCTCATGGTGTCTTCCGGTCCCGCCCCGCAAGAGCCTTCTCCTCATGGCTCCTCACCCCTTGGTTCTATTTCCCTCCATGGGCGACACAGTTGACGTCCTCACGGCAGGTGAGTATGTTCCTGCATGGAAAGGCGATCGCCACTGCGACCGTATGGAGATAAGCGAGGTGGATTTCTGACCAACCACGATGGAGGCTTCAGCGATGAAGATCACCGCGAACGGGATCAGCATGAACTACCAGCTCGAAGGGCCAGCGAATGCCCCCGTCGTCACGCTCAGCCACTCGCTGGCGACGAGCCTGTCGATGTGGGATCCACAGGTTCCCGCGCTGACGTCGCGCTACCGCGTCCTGCGCTATGACACGCGGGGCCACGGGGGCACGGATGCGCCCGAGGGGCCGTATTCGCTGGAGCAGTTGGCCGAGGACGCCCGGGCGCTCCTCCAGGCCCTGGGGGTATCCCGGACGCACTTCATCGGGCTCTCTATGGGGGGCATGATCGCGCAGGTCCTCGCGCTGGAGCGCCCGCAGCTTTTGCAGAGCCTCATCGTCTGCGACACGTCCAGCCGGGTGCCGGCCGAGGCGAAGCCGACGTGGGACGAGCGCATCCGCGTGACCCGGGCGCAAGGGATGGAGCCGCACGTGGAACCGACCATCGGTCGGTGGTTCACGGCGCCCTTCCGCGAGAAGCGTCCCGACGTTGTAAGCCCCGTGCGGGCCATGATCCGGGGGACGAGCCCCCGGGGGTACATCGGCTGTTGCCAAGCCATCGCGGCGCTCGACCTCACGGATCGCCTGCACGCGATCGGCCTGCCGACGCTGATCATCGTGGGCGAGGACGATCCGGGCACGCCAGTGGCCGCCTCGCGGACCATCCACGAGCGGATCAAGGGATCCGAGCTGGTGATCCTGAAATCGGCGTCGCACCTCTCCAACATCGAGCAGCCAGAGGCCTTCAACCGGGCCGCCACAGCATTCCTCGCAAAGCGCTGACGCCTGGCCCGGAGGTGGATGAGTGGATCGGGTGTTCTTCATCATGGGGGTGGTGCTGGCGGCGTTGGGGGTGGCGGCGGGAGCGTTCGGCGCGCACGCGTTAGGGGGACGCCTGACGCCTGAACTCCTGGCCGCATTCGAGACCGGCGTCCGCTATCACCTGATCCACGCCCTGGCCCTCTTGGCGGCAGCGTGGGCCTCGACGCGCTGGCCGGGACGAGCCACCAACATGGCGGGCTGGTTGTTCCTGGCGGGGATCGTTCTTTTCTCCGGCAGCCTGTATGCCTTGAGCGTGAGCGGCATCCGGGCGCTCCACGCCATCACGCCCCTGGGAGGAGTCGCGTTCATTGTGGGCTGGATGGCGCTGGCCTGGGCGGTGTGGCGGGGGTAAACAGGGGAGTCAGGGACGGCGAGGACCTCAGCCGCGACGGGGCGGCCCGCTTGAGGGCCTTCGAGGGATGTGGCAGTCGGGGCGGACGGCCTACCTGCCGCCCTTGAGGCTACTGACAATCCGGGCCTGAATGGACTCCGAGGCGGCGCGATCACCGAACATCCCGACGCGAATCTTGACCGTGGTGGTATCCGCCCCGGTCGGTTCCACCTTGACGGTGACCGAAGTGTCGTCCGCCCGCCGCGCCGAGATCGTCCCGCTCAGGGCGTCCTTTTCCGTCTTGATCACCTTGATGTTCATCTGGCTCAGCCCGGCGAGCGTCGCCGACCAGACCCGTTCGTAGTTGCCGGCGTGGACCTGGGAGTGCTCTCCCTGGACATACGCCACGGTGCCGGCTCCCGCGCCGGCACCCGCGCCCACGAGCATGAGCGCGCACCCTCCAAGCACCGGAAGCAGGAGCAGGATCAAGCCCCCCAGGCACACTTGCCAACACCGCGACCGCAAAGCCATATTCGCCTCCTCTCGCGCCTCTCCACAGACCGGTCCCGCCGGTCAGGCACCGATCAGCCGGTCGCCGCCTCCCGCGCTACGCGTCCGCGTCCGCCGGCGGGAAATCGGGGCGGCGGCGACGTTCTTTCCGCCGCCGGTCCGGGGATTTCGGCTGGTCGTCGGCCCGCCGTTCACCATACCGCCGATTCAGGATCACCCGGACGTCCTCGCGTCCTTGCACGGCGGTGGCCAGTTCTTGCTGCATAGTTGCGCAATCCCGGCCGATGATCACGTAGTACATCAAACCCTCCCCCTGCGGGCGAAGCAACTGCTGCAAGCGCCGATCGGTTTTCATCGGACGAATGCGGCGCCCCCGCCCCCAGCCCCCTACCGACTGTCACCGCTGCGCGGCCCGGTAGACCGTCTCGCCGGCCACGATCGTCTCCACGACTTCGAGCCGCTCGCCATCCCGCAAAAGCACGATGTCGGCCGGGGCTCCCGGCATGAGCCCCCCGGGCGACTCGGGCCACAAGCGTCGGGGATGCTCCGTCGCCATGGCCAAGGCCTGCGCGAGGGTGACCCCCGCAAAACGCCGGACGTTCGCCACCGCCCGATCCATGGTCAGCGCGGACCCGGCGAGGTACGGTGTGCCGGGCAGCCGGACGACGCCATCCGGCTGTGCCTCGGCCAGGACCTCGCCCAGACGGTACATCCCGGGCGGCGCGCCGGCCGCGGCCATGGCGTCGGTGATCAGAATCACCCGCTCCGGCCCCTTGCATCGGACCACGTTTTTGACGAAGTACTCGGCCAGGTGATGGCCATCCACAATGATCGAGGCGAGCAGGCCGTCCGTGGCCAGCTGTTTCTGGATGTAATTGCGGTGGCGAGGAAGGACGGCGTGCGCCCCGTTGCCCAAATGGGAGGACAGCTGTGCGCCCGCCTGCACGGCGGCGTCGATGTCGGCTTCCGTGGCGTCGGTGTGGCCGATGGCCACCACGACGCCCGCGGCTCGCAGCCGCTCGATGAGGTCCAGGGCTCTGGGCCGCTCCGGCGCCAGGGTGACCAGGCGGATGTGGCCGCCTGCCGCCTCCTGGAGGCGGCAGAACGTCTCCCAGTCGGGATCGAGCAGGTGGGCCCTGGGATGGGCCCCCCGCGCCCCGTCCTGAGGGCAGAGAAAGGGACCCTCGAGGTGGATCCCCGGGACGGCGCGCGCCAGGACGGGGGCATCCTCCCGGGCGCGCCGGATGGTTGCGAGCGTTTGGGCCATGGCGTTCAGCGATGCGGTGATGACCGTCGGGAGGAATTGCGCCACCCCGTGCGCCCACAGGGCCCGGCTTGCCCGCAGCAGTTCCTCGCCGCTGAGGCCGGGCCGGTTGAAATCCACCCCGGCGAACCCGTTGACCTGAAGATCGAAGAACACCTGGCTAACGATGCAGGTGGCCTCGCCCGTTAGGGCGGCCGCAGGGGGATCGACCGGCGGTCCAATCCCCACAATCCGACCGCCGGCCACCCGGATGTCCCGGACCTGCCCACCGGGCTCCAGGCGACCCCGGATCACGCGATCTGTCGTCATGACACACCCATCAGGAAACCCGGCGCCGGCCGATGGCGGGCGACCTCGTCACCCGGCCCTAGACAGCCAGGCGGGCCGCCAACTGCTCCAGGAACGCCTTGGACTCCCGCACCTGGTCGTCCAGATCGGGGACGCGGCCGACATCCACGGCGACGTATCCCGAAAAACCGTGCTTCCTCAGGGCCATGAACACGCCGTCCCAGTCCACGGTGCCGCGCCCCAGCGCGAGGTGCTGGTTGGTCTGGCCGTCGTTGTCCGAGACGTGGAGGTAGTGGACGCGGCCGCCCAGCTTCTCGACGCTGAGGGGCAGGATCTCTTTCTGCGCGTGCTGGTGCCCGGTGTCCAGGACGGCGCCGAAGTCGTCGTTGTCCACGGCGTCCATCAGCCGCAAGAGCGCGTCGGTGTTGCTGATAATCTCGCCCACCCGCGGCTCCAGGCAGAACTTCAGGTCCGCGCGCCCTGCCTCGTCGGCACAGGCGCCGATGCTGTCCGTGAGCCATCCCCAGAGGTCGTCCCAGCGGAATGCCGGGTCAACCTTCACCTGGAACCGCTTGCCGAAGCTGATGGCCTCGCGGTACGGGGCGTCGCCCACGAATTCCAGCGGCGGGGTATAGCTGTCCGTCTGGATTGTCTCGCACCCGAAGAAGGTCGCCGTCTCCACGGCGATCTTGAACAGCTCCAGGGCGTGCACCCGCCGCGCCTTTTCGGGATGAACCAGCTCCGGGAGGACCGGGCAGAAATTCACGACGCGAAGGCCCAGGTCGTCGCAGCGTTGTTTGAGCGCTTTCCGCTCGCCATGCACCGCCCGGAGGTTCTCTTCGCCCACGCCTTCCAGTTCCACGCAGGTGAACCCCAGGGCGGCCATGTCTCCCAGGGCCCGGTGGGTATCCGGCAGGCTGGGCGGGTAGCCGTACTTCGAAATGGCGTACAGCCAGCAGCAACTGATGTTCATGGTGGCACCTCATGGGGGAGGGACGGCGGGCTGCGGTCCCTCCGGCCTCCTGGTCTCGGGCGGTTATCCGGCGGACGGCATCCCGCCGGGCACTTTTCTATTGGACACCGCAGAGACTATGCCCAACGGCACCTTCGCGTCAAGGCGTTCTTGATCGGGGAAGCACGCGGTCCGGGCTGGGTCGTGCGCACCGCCCTCGGCGGCCGGCCGAACAGCCGGCTCTCACACTTCGGCCACTCATCGGGACAGACACGGGAATGGGTTGCCGGGTGGAAGCCGGCAGTGTATCCTTCCCGGTGTGTTTCCCGTGGCGTCCCTTCGGGTCGCCGCGCCGGAGGAGAAGGCATGCAAGCACCGACGCTCCAGGATGTCTATCGCGCCCGCCAGGTCATCCGCCGGTACCTGCCGCCGACGCCGCTCCTGCGCTCGGCGGCCATGTCCGAGGCGTTGGGGTGCGAGGTGTACCTCAAGCTGGAGACCACGCTGCCCATCGGCGCGTTCAAGGTCCGGGGCGGAATCAACCTGCTCTCGGGCCTGACGGAAGAGGAGCGGCGGCGTGGCGTCATCACGGCCTCGACGGGCAACCACGGGCAGTCCATCGCCTATGCCGCGAAGCTGTTCGACGTGAAGGCCGTCGTGGCGGCGCCGGAGGGGGCGAACCCCGACAAGGTGGCGGCCATGCGCCGCCTGGGGGCCGAGGTGGTCCTCACGGGGCGCGACTTCGACGAGGCCCGCGAGCGGGCGGAGGAACGGGCGCGCCGGGACGGCTACCGGTACGTCCACCCGGCCAACGAGCCGCTCCTCATCGCGGGCGTGGCCACGGTGAGCCTCGAGGTCATGGAGGCGCTCCCCGAGGTGGACGTCATCCTCGTCCCCATCGGCGGCGGGAGCGGCGCCAGCGGCCACTGCCTGGTGGCCAAGCGCATCAGCCCGAAGGTCAAGGTCATCGGGGTCCAGGCGGAAAAGGCCCCCTCGGTCTATCTGTCCTGGAAGGCCGGGCGGAAGGTCGAGACGCCCGAGGCCGCTACCTGGGCCGAGGGTCTCATGACCCGGGTTCCCTTCGAGCTTACGCTCGGGATCATCCGGGAACACATCGACGAGATTATCCTGGTCAGCGAGGAGGAGATGCGCCAGGGCGTGCGCTTCCTCCTCGAGGCGGCCCACCAGCTCGCCGAGGCGGCCGGCGCCGCGCCCGCGGCCGCGGCGCGCAAGCTGAAGGACCGCCTGCGGGGCCAGAGCGTGGTGCTGATCGTCAGCGGCAGCAATATCACCCTGGACCAACTGCGGTGGGTCCTGGCCGACCCGCAGCCCTGAGAGGTCCGTCATGATGGCGAGAACAGGCGCTTGGGCTGAACGGTTGCCGGGCATCGCCCTCTTGGTGGCCCGGTTGTACGTCGCCTACTGGTTCCTTGTCACGGGGCTCACCAAGGTAGCCCGGGGGTTCCTCTGGGGTGGCGCGCTCCTGCCGCAGCTCGAACGGTTTGCCGCCGGCACGCCCCACGCCTGGTACAAGGCCTGGCTGGTGAGCGTCGTCATCCCCCATGAGCACATCTTCGCCGTCTTGACGACGGCGGGAGAGACGCTGGCGGGCGTGGGGCTCCTCTTGGGGGCATTGACCCGATTCTCGGCCGGCGTGGGGGTCTTTATGGTCGGGAACTATCTCTTCGCCAAGGGCTGGTGGGACCCCGCGGCATCCCACGACAAGGACTTCCTCATTCTCCTGCTGGTCATCCTGATCGGAGGCGCCGGACGATACTGGGGCCTGGACGGCTGGTGGCGCCGCTGGCGCCGATGATCTGGAGGTGGCCGTGCCGACGAGACCTTCCAAGCAGCTCGAGACCTTCGCCAACCCGAATCCGGACCGGGACTACGAGATCAGCTTCGACTGTCCGGAGTTCACTTGCCTCTGCCCCCGCACGGGGCAGCCGGATTTCGCCACGATCCGCATCCGGTACGTCCCGGACAGGTTGTGCGTCGAGCTGAAGTCGCTGAAGCTGTACCTGTGGTCGTTTCGGGACGAGGGCCACTTCCACGAGGCCGTGACGAATCGTATCCTGGACGACCTGGTCAGGGCGACCCGGCCCCGCCGCATGACCGTCGTGGGCGACTTCAACGTGCGCGGCGGGATCCACACGATCGTGACCGCGAGCCACGAAAGGCCGAAGCGGCGGCGGAGCGCCAAGCGCCTGGCGCCTAGGCTTGAGAGCGGAGAGGGGAGGATCGGGAGGGGGACGCGATGAACCGACTCCGTTTTCCGACGGGCACCAGGGGGCAGGCCTGCTTGGTCTGCCTGATCGCGCTGCTGGTGGCTTGCGCGCCCGCGGCCCGGGTGCCCGCCCAGGAGGGGGCTGTCCGGTTGCCGCCCGGCTTCCGGATGGAGACCTTTGCCTCGGGGCTCGGCGCGCCCCGCTTCATGGCGGTGAGCCCCTCGGGGGACCTGTTCGTCTCGGTGCCCTCTCGCGGCCAGATCGAGGCGCTGCCCGATCGGGACGGGGACGGGAGGGCGGACCGCGCGGTCGTGCATGCCGATGGCCTCAACCGTCCGCACGGCCTGGCCTTCTTCCGCGGCTTCCTCTACGTGGCTGAGACGGACGCGGTGGTGCGGTTCCCCTACCGCGCCGGGGACCTCGCGGCCGGCGGGCCCGAGGTGGTCATTCGCGACCTGCCGAGCGGCGGGGGGCACTGGACCCGGACCATCGCCTTCGGCCCGGACGGCAAGATGTACGTCTCCGTGGGCTCCTCCTGTAACGTGTGCGGGGAGCGCGATCCGCGCCGGGCCGCCATCCCCCCACTTTCTCCTTGCCCACGCGGGATTTCCCTGGCATCTTGATTGGAGAGGCGAGAGCCGGGTACCCGCCGAAGGCGGGTGGCCGAGAGCTGAGACGCATGCGCATCCTGCTGGTCGAGGACGACCGGAAGGTCGCCAGCTTCATCCGTAAGGGGCTCACCGAGGAGGGCTACGCCGTGGATGTGGCCCACGACGGCGAGGCGGGCCTTTTCATGGGACTGGATCGGCTCCACGATGTCATCGTCCTGGACGTGATGCTGCCGGGGAAGCCGGGGTTCCAGGTCCTCCGGGAGCTTCGTCAGGCGAAGGTGATCACACCGGTCCTCCTCCTCACGGCGCGGGACGCGGTGGAGGACAAGGTCCAGGGGCTGGATGCCGGGGCGGACGACTATCTCACCAAGCCGTTCGCATTCGCCGAACTCCTGGCGCGCGTGCGCGCCCTGCTGCGCCGCGGGAAGGCCGCGCAGGCCGCGACGCTGCAGGTGGCCGACCTCACCCTGGATCCGGCTGCGCGGACGGTGAAGCGGGGGGAGAGACGATCCCGCTGACCAATCGCGAATTCGCCCTCCTGGAATACTTCCTGCGGAATCCCGGGCGGGTCCTCACCCGGACCATGATCGCCGAGCACGTGTGGGACTACTCCTTCGACGCCGGGACCAACGTGATCGACGTCTACGTGAACTACCTGCGCAAGAAAGTCGACACGGGGCGGGAGCCGAAGCTCATCCACACGGTGCGGGGCGTCGGCTACGTGCTGAGAGCCGAGCGCCGAGAGCCGGGCGCCGAGCCATGAAGCGGCTTTCGATTCGAGCGCGGTTGACCCTGTGGTTCACGGGGATCCTGGCGGCGACACTTGTCCTTTTTGGCGGCGCGTCCTACGCTCTGCTGATGCGCGGCCTCTGGCAGGACGCGGATGCCACCCTTGAGGGCGTTGCCAAGACCGTGGTCCAGGCGACCAATGGGCCTCGCGCGGGCCTCATCCCTCCGGGCATGGATGAGGTACTCCGCCGGTTTTTCGGGCCGAGCTTCACCGATCGGTTCTATCAGTTTCTGGACCCCCATGGTCGCCTGGATCCGCGCCTGCCCCGCTTCGGGGGCGAGCCGCTCCACATCAGTCCGAACGCGCTGAAGAATGCCGCGGAGGGGTACGCCACCTTTGAGACCATGCCGAGCAGCGGGCGGTTCCCCGTCCGCGTCCTCACGTTTCCGGTCGTGCAAGACGGCCAGATCGTGAATGTCCTCCAGGTGGGGATGTCGCTGGAGGGCCTCTATATGGCCCGCCAGCACTTCCTGGGGACCCTGGCGGCCCTGGTGCCGCTGGCGCTGGTTCTGGCGGGGGGCGGGGGGTGGCTCCTGGCGCGGCGGGCCCTGCGCCCCGTGGACCAGATGACGAGGACGGCCCGGCGGATCGAGGCCGAGCATCTGGGAAAGCGCCTCGATGGCGCGGAGGTGGATGACGAACTGGGCCGGCTGGCCCGGACCCTGAACGAGATGCTGGCCCGCCTGGAGGCGGCGTTCGCCCAGGTGCGCCGATTCTCCGCGGACGCGTCGCACGAGCTGAAGACGCCGCTCACCGTGCTCAGGGGCGAGATCGAGGTCGCCCTGAGGAACCCGCGGGATCCCGCCGAGTACCAGCGGGTTCTCGGGAGTGTCCTGGAGGAGGTCGAATCCATGGCCCACCTGGTGGATGACCTCCTGCTCCTGTCGCGCGCGGATGCCGGCGCCCTCCGCTGGGAGAAGCAAGCCGTCGAGGTGGATCGGCTGGTGGAGGAAGTGGCCAAGGAGGGCGAGGTACTGGGCCGCGGCAAGCACGTGCAGGTGAAGATCCAAGGACTCGAGCCCCTGGTGATCCGGGGCGACGGGCAGCGCCTCAAGCAATTGCTTAGGAATCTCGTGGACAACGGCGTGAAGTACACGCCGCCCGGCGGCCAGGTGGCACTCTCGCTGCGCCAGGTGACGGGGCAATCAGGGGATTCCCCGAATCGCCAAATCGCCCAGTTGCCAAATTGCCCTGCGGTTGAATGGCTGGAGATCTCGGTGAGGGACACCGGCGTCGGGATCGCCCCGGAGGCGATGCCCCGAATCTTCGAGCGATTCTATCGCGTGGATCCGGCGCGCTCGCGCGAGACGGGGGGCGCGGGCCTGGGGCTGTGCATCGCCAAGACCATCGCCGAAGCCCACGGCGGGTCCATCGGGGTTGAGAGCACTCCCGGATCGGGGAGCACGTTCACCGTGCGGTTGCCGCTCGGCCCCGCGGAAACGGCAGGGGGTGGGGTATCGGCTGAGGCGGCGGCTACTTCCCCGTGGGAGGCAACAACTGATAGCGGTCCACGGGCCGGACCGTGATGACCTGGAAGCGGGATTCCCGCAGGACGACCAGGCTGACGTCTTCCCCGATCTTGGTCCGCCAGAGCTTCCGGTAAAAGTCCTCCTGGCTTTCGACCTTTTCCCCGTTGATCCGGACGATCACGTCGCCGCGCTGAAACCCCGCCTGGATCGCGGGGCTGCGGGGGGATGCCCCCGCCACAACAACTCCTTTGCCATCGCCTGGAAGGACCCACAGCCCGAGCCAGGGGCGGGGCGGCCTGCTCACGATCCGGCCCTTCCCGATCAATTCGTCCTTGGAGGCGGTGAAGTACTCGATCGGAATGGCCAGATTCACGAAGGGACGCTCCCCGATGCGGAGGTTGGTGATGCCGATCACTTCGCCCTGGAGATTGACGAGGGGGCTCCCGCCGAAGGATGGATTGTAGGGGGCCACCACGAAGGCCCGCTCCAGCAGGTATTCCCAGTAGCCGGCGAAACTCCGGATTTCCTGGATGCTGCCCTGAGTGACCACGACATTGTTTTCCTCATCCACGCCGATCGTCGCCGTGGCCTGGCCGACGGTGACCCTGGATGAGTCCCCGAGCGTGGCGGCGGGCCATGGTCCGTCTCCCTCGAGCTTGAGAACGCCGAGGCCGGACTCGGGGTCGAGGCCGATCAGCTTGCCGGGGACGACCCGGCCGTCGCGGAGGGCGACCTGGATGACCTCCGCGTCCGACAGGACGTAGCTGACGGTCAGCGCGTACCCCGCAGGATCGAAGATGACCCCGCTCCCCCACCGGACCGGTCCCAGCGTGAGGGCCGAGGGCCGGTCCAGGGGAACCCGGACGCCGATCCCCACGATGGCAGGTTGGACGCGCTGGACGTAGGCGGGGGTGGCAGGCTGTTGCGTGAGATTGGACCCGGCTTCGGTTTCCTTCGGAACGGCCCAGGCCAACTGCGGTATCGCGAGGCCAACGAGCAGGAACAGCAGGATCGGTCGCATGGCTGGTTTCCTCCCCGCCAAGAGTGTACCGCATCTCCGTCGAGCGCGCCAGACATTCGGATGGTCGGGGGATGGGTTCTCGACCCTCCAACCCATGGGCGGACGAAGCTGTTCCCGGGCGAGGGCCTGATCTGTTGCAGGGGCGTGGCCGGTTCGGCCCGGGCCCTCCTGGATGCGGGGGCACTTCGTGAGCGTCCCACTTGACTTCCGTGCGGCCCCTGAGGGATGTTTTCTTTCGGCCGGGGCCGGGAGAACGGCTCCGCGCAAGCGCACCTGCGGACCGTCTCATGTGAAGGGGAGGCCATATCCATGACCGCGCAAACGAGCTTCGACATCCTGATGATCGGCCACTTCGCCAAGGACGTTCTGGTCGTGGACGGCAAGGGCGAGAGCGCCTCGGGAGGCGGCGTCTTCTACGGGAGCGTGGTCTTGCGCCGCCTCGGCGTCCGGGTCGCCGTCGTCACGCGGCTCCATCCGGACGACTTCCCCCGACTGGAGGAGCTTCGGCGGGAGGGGGTGGAGGTCTTCGCCGTGCCCGCCCCGGAGACCTCGGGGATCGAGAACATTTACCGCTCGGTAGACATGGAGCGGCGCATCTGCAAGCCGCTGGGGTTCGCCGGACCCTTCCAGCCGACGGACATCCCGGCCGTATCGGCCAGGGTCTATCTCATCTCGCCCATCATTGCGGGAGAGGTGGACCTGCCGCTCCTCAAGATTCTGGCGGGCCGCGGGCCGGTCGGCATGGACGTGCAGGGATTCGTCCGTGTGCGCCAGGGAACCGAGCTGGTCTTCCGGGAGTGGCCCGACATGGCGGAGGGCCTATCCCACGTGACCTACCTCAAGGTGGACCGGGCCGAGGCCGAGCTGTTGACGGGGGAGACTAACCTAGAGGCCGCCGCGCGGAAGCTGGCGGCCTTCGGCCCGCGCGAGATCGTCCTCACCCAATCCTCCGGGGTGACCGTCTATGCCGAGGGCCGCATCCACCAGGCCCCCTTCACCCCGCGGTCGCTGGTGGGCCGCACCGGCCGCGGCGACACGTGCTTCTCGACCTACATCGGCAGGCGGCTCCGCGTATCGCCGGAGGAGGCCTGCCGCTGGGCGGCCGCCGTGACGACGCTGAAGCAGGAGCGGCCCGGCCCATGGCGCGGCACCCCGGCCGACGTGGAGGCGCTGCTGGCCGCTGGCTTCCGCCGAGAGTGAATGGGGGGATGCGCAAGCACGCCTGCGGCGCTGGTTGTAGCCCGTGCGAGCCGCGGGGTCCGCCGCCGGATGGGCGGTCGGGCCCGGCAGCGGGGATCGGGGCGGCTCTGAATGACCCGGCGCGCGTCGGGAATATTTTTTCGGGCCGTGCACTTTGGGGGTTGACAGGCGGGCATTGCAGGCATAGAAAAGTGAACAAAGACGTGCGGGCCCGGGCTCGCACGCCCACGGTTCGACACGGGTCCTCGGTAGGTGAGGCTCCCGCGCAACACACAGGCCACTGCCCGGCGGCGTCGAGAGACGCTGGTAGGCGGGTAGACCAGGCATTCCCGGCTTAAGGGTTTGCTCAAAGTGGCTGAGGCCGAAGGCCTCTCACGGTGCGCGGTGCCAAAACTTGAACGAGTGGGGAATCCGGAAGGTCGGATGCCTTGACCTCCAGGCTGAGGGCCAAGGCAAGGGATTCGGCCCTTTCCCCGCACAGGGAAAGGGCCTTTTGTTTTGGTCCCCTTCCCGGGCGAGGCTCGTGCAACGCTCCCACGAGCGGGCACAGGGAGATAACTGCCATGACCGGTGATCGGAGCGGCCCATGTACTGGATCAGCAAGGGGATTCATCTCCTAAACCGCACGCAGCGCCGCCTGTTCATCTTCCTGGCTGTCCTCGGCCCGGGCATCATCACGATGGTGGCCGACAACGACGCCGGCGGCATCTCCACCTACGCCGTCACCGGGTCCAAGTACGGCTTCAGCCTGCTCTGGATATTCTTCATCCTGGTGCCCATGGCCTACTACATCCAGGAGATGACCGTGCGCCTGGGCGCGGTCACCAAGCGCGGCCACGCGGAGGCCATCTTCGAGGGCTTCGGCCCGTTCTGGGGCTGGTTCTCGCTGGTGGACCTGGCCATCGTCAACTGGCTCACCCTCGTGACCGAGTACATCGGGATGACGGCCGCGATGAGCCTGTTCGGCGTCCCGCCTGGGTCACCTACCTCGCCGTCACGGCCATCCTGTTCGTCGTGGTGATCACGGGCCAGTACTGGACGTTCGAGAAGCTCACGCTGCTTCTTCTGCGCGTTCAACCTGGTCTACATCCCGGCGGCCTTCTGGGCGATGAAGACGCCCGCGGCGCCGGGCTGGGGGTCGGTCGCCCAGGGCCTCCTCGTGCCGAGCCTCGTGGGCGGGCTCACGGGAGACATGCTCTTCATCATCCTGGCCAACATCGGCACCACCATCACCCCGTGGCAGATCTTCTTCCAGCAGAGCGCCGTGGTGGACAAGGGCCTGGACCTGCACGACATCAAGTTCGGCAAGGTGGACACCTTCGCCGGCTCGCTGGTGACCTGCATCGTGGCGGCATTCATCATCATCGCCACCGGCGCGGCGTTCTTCTACCACCACCCGCCGATCGTCGATCGAGGACGCCAGGCAGACGGCGGAGGCGCTGGTGCCGCTCCTGCCCCACGGGCAGGGCGAGCTGGCCCGCAAGCTGTTCGCCATCGGCCTGTTCGACGCCGGGCTTCCTGGGCGCCCTGTGCATCTCGCTGTCCACCTCGTGGGCGGTGGGCGAGGTCTTCGGCTGGGCCCACTCGCTCAACAAGAGCGTGCGCGAGGCCCCCTGGTTCTACGCCGTCTACCTGCTGATGCTGCTCACCGCCGGGGCCGTCGTGCTGATCCCCGGGCGCGCCGCTCATCACGATCACCATGTTCGTGCAGGTCGTGGCCGTCACGCTGCTTGCCCTCGGCCCTGGTGTTCCTCATCCTGATCCTGAACTCGCCGGAGTTCATGGGCGAGCACGTGAACACCCGCTGGCAGAACGTCGCCAACTGGAGCATCGTCCTCTTCGTCACCGTCATGTCCACCCTGTTCGCCCTGAGCACGCTGTTCCCGCAGTGGTTCGGGGCGGCGCAATAGGAGGCGGTCATGGTCACGCCCTCCATCCGCCGCGATGAAGGTTCCCGACCTCCCGCCGGGCCTCGGCAGCTTCCGGTTCCTGTACTTCTCCGACCTGATGAAGCGGCCCGTGTGCGCCGGCAAGATCCAGGACCGGTTGGGCAAGGTCACGGACCTGGTGTTTGCCCTCAAGGAGCCGTACCCCGAGGCAGTCGGGATCTACCTGGAGCACGGCTGGGGGAAGCCGACGGAGTTCGTCCCGTGGGAGCGGGTGCTCCGCATCGAGGACGATGCGATCTTCGTCCTGCCGCCCGAGCAAGGCGCAGCAGTACCCGCCCTTCGTGGACCAGCCGGGCTGGATCCTGCTGGACAACCACCTGATGGGGCGGACGATCCTGGACATGGACGGCCGCCGCATCGAGGTGGTCAACGACGTCCACCTGCTGGAGGCCAAGGGGCGCATGCTGCTGATCCACGTGGACACCTCGTTCAACGGCTTCCTGCGCCGCTGGGGGCTGGGCCGGATCCAGGGGATCAAGGAAGACCTCATCTCCTGGAAGTACGTCCAGCCGCTGTCGCTCGAGGACGCCGTCGCCACCGACAAGGTCTCGCTCTCGGTGACGCGCAGGCAGCTCAAGGAGCTGCCCAGCGAGGACCTGGCGGACGCCCTGGAGGAGCTGACCGGCAACGAGCAGGAGGCCCTCTTCTCGGCCCTGGACTCCGAGAAGGCCGCCGACACGCTGATGGAGGCGGAGCCGCGGGCCCAGCGGCAGCTCATCGCGACCCTGCGCAAGGAGCGAGCCAGGCAGATCTTCAGCGAGATGACCATCCCGCAGCTGGCGAACCTCTTCTCGGTGCTTCCCCACGACGACACGGCCGAGCTGATGCAGCTGCTTCCCTCGGAGAGCGTCCGGCGCATCAAGGCCATCCTCTCGGAGCGGGAGGCCAAGGCCCGGGACCTCATGACCGCGGAGTTCGTGACCTTCCCCAAAGAGGCGAGGGCGGGCGAGGTGCTGCAGGCGATCCGCCGCTCGGGACGCGACCCTCAGCAAGTGTCCTACATCTACGTGGTGGCGCCGGAGGACAAGCTCCTCCAGGGGGTGGTGGACCTGCGGGAGCTGGTGCTGGCGGTGGACGATCAAAACCTCGCCGAGCTGATGGCGTCCCCCGTGGTCTCGGCCGACGAAGTGGATACGCAAGAGGACATCGCCGAGATCTTCTCCAAGTACCACTACCGGATGATCCCGGTCGTCGACACCCAGGACCACATCCTCGGGGTCATCCGTCATAAGGACATCATGAAGACGCCGTGACCCGGATCCCGAATTGAGGTGCTCGAGATGCCTCGCGTGCAAATGACCCTCATGGTCCGTTTGGCCCTGTATTTTCTTCGGGGGTACCTGATCCTGCTCCTGGCCCTCCTGCTGATCCGCTTTCTCCAAGTGTTCCACTAGCCGGGCGGCGTCCGGAAGGGGAGCGCGCGTCGCCTGGCCGGACGGACCGTTCCCGCTCGCCCGCTTGATTGCCGTCTGCCATCTGCATTCCCCCATCCGGCAGGATCGGCCGGTCGCCGGCACACGCGATTGATCCTCGTTGGCGTGCGGCACCCGATCGGCTTGACCTTCCCCGGGCAGTGCCGTATCGTCAGTTGCTCCATGCATGGGGAGGGAGACGTCATGAAGCTCGGCCTTGGGCTGTACCGGGCGGTTCTGACCCGCGAGACGCTGCGCTTTGCCCGACAGGCCGGCGCCACGCACATCGTGGTCCACCTGCCGGGCCAGTTCGCCCGGGGTCAGTCCAAGATCATCACCGCCGACCAGGCGAATCGCGGCTTCGGGATCTCGGAGGCCGACGACCCGATCTGGACCTCCGAGGGCCTGCGCGACCTCAAGGCGATGATCAACGCCGAGGGGCTCACGCTGGAAGCGCTGGAGAACTTCGCCCCGGCCCACTGGTACGACGTGCTGTTGGATGGCCCGCGCCGCGCGGAGCAGATGGAGCACCTCAAGCGCATCCTCCGCGACGTCGGGAAGCTGGGCATCCGGACGGTGGGTTACAACTTCAGCGTGGCCGGGGTCTGGGGACGGACCGAGGGGCCGTTCGCACGGGGCGGCGCGCGCTCGGTCGGCTTCCAGGATCCCGCCCAGCCGCCCATCCCCGCGGGGATGGTCTGGAACATGGTCTACGACCCCGACCGGTTTGACCCCGACAATCCGCGCGGCACGGTGGGTCCCGTTGGCCGCGAGGAGATCTGGCGGCGCTTCGCCCTGTTCCTCCGCGAGATGATGCCCGTGGCCGAGGACGCCGGGGTCAAGCTCGCGCTCCATCCGGACGACCCGCCGCTCCCGGAGCTGCGCGGGGCGGCCCGCCTCGTCTACCACCCCGATCACTTCCAGCACGTCCTCGACCTTCAGGCGAGCCCGATGAACGCTATCGAGTTCTGCGTAGGCACGGTGTCGGAGATGGCCGGGGCGGACGTGTATGCGGCCGTGGACCGGTACAGCCGCGCGGGGCGAATCGCCTACGTGCACCTGCGGAACGTCCGGGGGAAGGTCCCCCACTATCACGAGACGTTCGTGGACGACGGGGACACGGACATGCTGCGCGTGCTCAAGATCCTGCACGGCAACGGCTTCGATGGCGTGATCATCCCCGACCACACCCCGCTCCTCACGTGCGACGCCCCGTGGCATGCCGGGATGGCCTACGCCCTGGGCTGGCTGCGGGCCGCCCTCACGGTTATCGAGCGGGGCTGAGGCCGCGGGGGGCGCCACGCGCTCTGCCATTCAGATCGCGCCGGAGGATTTGAGATCGGCGATCTCTTCGGAGGAGTAGCCGAGGAGGTCGCCCAGGATGACCTCGTTGGCGGCGCCCATGGGCAGGCCGGGGAAGCGGACCTTGCCGGGCGTTGCGGAGAGCCGAATGGGGGTCTCGGGCAGGGGGGTGTCCTTCCCCGAGGCCGGATCGAACACGGACGTGATGCTGCCCCTTACCTGGACCTGAGGGTCGTTGGGGATGTCCTCCATGCCATAGACGGGACCAATGGTCACGCCCGCCTTCTCGCACTCCTCCAGCACCTCGTGGAGCGGTCGCTCCCTGATCCAGTCCCCGATGATGCGGTTCAAGGGCTCCCGGCTCGCTTTCTGGATCCGCTCTCGATTGTCGCGGAATCCTGGGGCCTGTTTCAGCTCCGGATGGCCCACGAGGTCCATCAGCCGCTCGAAGGTGACCTGGGAGCTGGCCGAGAGGGCCGCCCACTTCTCATCCCTGGTCTGATAGGTGTTCCGCGGCGCCGTGTAATGCGCCTCGTTCCCCATCGGCATGGGGGGAGCGCCCGACAGGGCGTAGGTCAGGAAATCGGCCCCCATGAGAGAAAAGAGGGGCTCGTAGAGGGAGAGGTCCAGTTCCTGGCCGCCATGCTTCCCCCGCTTCTGGTGACGGAGCGCCATCATCACGCCCAGCGCCAGGTGCATGCCGGCCGTCATGTCCGCCAGAGGAATCGGGGGGTTCGTGGGCGGGCCGCCCGGATGGGCGTTCATGTGGCTGAACCCGCTCATCGCCTCGGCCAGCGTGCCGAAGCCCGGCCTGGCGGCGTAGGGGCCGGTCTGGCCGTAGCCCGAGATGCGGCCGACAATCAGGCCCTTGTTGATCTCCCAGAGCCTGGCGGCCGGAAAGCCGAGGCGGTCCAGGGTCCCGGGGCGCATGTTCTCGAGCAAGATGTCGGACTGCTCCGCGAGTTGGGCGAAGATCCGTTGGCCCTTGGGGTGCTTCAGGTTCAGCGTGACGGGGAGCTTGTTCCGCGAGGCGTACAGCCAGTAGGGCTGGTATCGCTCTTCCACCACCGCCCAGTACCGGATGGGGTCGGGGGCGTTAGGAGGCTCGATCTTGATCACCTCGGCGCCGTAGTCGCCGAGGATCGTGGCCGCGAAGGGGGCGGCCACCACCGACCCCACGTCGATGATGCGGACGTCCTTGAGCGGGGAACTCGATCGTGCCACTTCCTTTCGCCGCGCCCGGATGAATTCGCTGAGGTCCTTCCTGTCCATGGTGACTCCTTGCCGTGGTGAGTTCGAATCTTGTGACAGGCCCATGGGAAGTTGCGGGAACTGGCGAGACGCTACCTGCGAGCCGTGAGGGAAGTCAAGGGGAAACGAATGGAGAGCCGAGAGCCATGAGCCGAGATCCGAGAGGGAAACCAGGGCAGATGGAGGCGGGAAGCTCGAAGATTGCCTGCGATACCAAAGCCGAAGGCTACTGCTGAGCAGGGGAGCGGAGGGGCGAAGGAGGACGGAGAGGGGGACAGAAACGCTACACGGGAGCGGGGGAGCACCGGAGCGATGACAAGGAGACAAGGAGGGATGGGGAGCATGGGAGAGGGAGAGCAAGGGAGCATGGGCGCAGGGGTGATGAGCACAGCACAAGAGGAAAGAGCGAAGGGTCGCTCGCTCCACTTCCCGGATTTTTCCCTTGACATGGCCACCCCTGACGAGGGACCTTTTCATCGCTTCGGAACCTCAGGCTGCCGGATACTGCCCATCGTTTCCTGTCGGCGCGAAGCACGAGAAGTCCGGTTCACCCACCTGAGAGAAAAGGAGGCACGTCATGAGCGGATCCCATGATCGTCGCGACATGCTCAAGTTGAGCGGCCTCGGCATTGCCGCCGGTGTGATGTCCGGCATCGGCGCGGGCGTCGGGACCGTCCTGACGCCCGAGCAGGCCTATGCCCAGGCCCAACCCACCAGCCTGCTCCGCACGGTGTTGGACCGGAAGAAGGTGATCGTCGGGACCGGCAGCACCAACGCCCCCTGGCACTTCGAGGATGAGAAAGGCCAACTCGTGGGGATGGACATCGCCATGGCCCGCATTGTCGCCCAAGGGTTGTTCGACGATCCCACCAAGGTCGAGTTCGTCAAGCAGGATCCGGCGGCACGCATCCCGAACATCACCACGGGCAAGGTGGACATCGTCATCCAGTTCATGACGGTGACGGCGCAGCGAGCCCAGTTGGTCGCCTTCTCGCGGCCCTATTACCTCGAGGGGGTGGCACTTCTGACCTCCACCAAGGGAAAGCTCAAGACCCACAAGCAACTCCTGGCCGCCGGGAAAGGGGCGCGCGTATCCGTCTTGCAGAATGCGTTTGCCGACAACATGGTGAAGGCGGGCTTGCCCCAGGCGACGGTGATGCAGCTCGACACTCAGGCGAACGCCATTCAGGCGTTGGATTCCAGCCGGGCCGACGCGGCGGCGATCGACCTCTCCACGGTACGCTGGCTGGTCAAGCGCAACCCGAACGCGTATCTCGATTCGGGGTATAGCTGGTGGCCACAGCTTTACAGCGCGGCCGTGCGCCAGGGCGACCTCGACTGGCTGACCTGGGTCAACACGACCTTCGCCGTGGCGATCTTCGCAAGCGTGGGTGACCTCTATGACCAGGCGCTGGATGACTTCTTCGGCCAGAAGCCGCCTGTCCGGAAGCCGGGCTTCCCGCCCATCTAAGCCACGGAGGATCGCCGATTCGACGGGACGCGCCCGGTGACGTACCACCTGAACTACGACTTCATCTGGAGGCACTTCGACAGGCTGGGCTGGGGGCTAGTGCTGAGCCTCGAACTCGCCTTGATCTCGATCCTCATCGGGATGGCAATTGGGCTCAGCCTGGCCCTGGCCTACACCGGCGGCGGACGCTTCATCCGCAGCCTCGTGGCAGGCTACGTCGAGTTCATCCGGAACGTGCCTCTCCTCCTCCTGGTCTACCTCGTCTTCTACGGCGTGCCCAGTGTGGGCGGCTTCGCCTACGAGGCGACCGCCGGCTTCGTCATCACCCTGGCGGTGTACGCTGGGGCGACCATGGTCGAGGTATTTCGCGCCGGGCTGGCGGCCGTGCCCGGCGGGCTGACTGACGCAGGGAAGGCCATCGGCCTGACCGGGTGGCAGCGACTGATCTGGGTCCGGCTCCCCACCATGTTTCGCATCGTACTGCCCTCGCTCAGCAACGCCTACGTCTCGCTCTTCAAGGACACGTCGCTCGCCTCGGTCATTGCGGTTCCAGAGCTGACCTACGGGGCCCAGTGGATCAATACCAACTCGTTTCGCGTGATCGAGGTCTGGTCGGTGACCGCGCCCATGTACCTCGTCACCGGCTATGGGTTGCTCTTCCTGCTCCAGCGGCTTGAGCGCCGCTTTGCGGTACATTGATGCTCTACGCGATTCGTAGCCTCCCCTTCCTGTGGCAAGGCCTCCTCGTCACCCTCGAGGTCTCCGCCCTGGTCGTTTTCTTCTCGCTGATTGCCGGCGTGATCCTCGGGGTCGGCATCGTGTACGGGCCGCCGTGGCTCTACTGGCCGATCCGGATCTACAGCGACTTCTTCCGTGGTATTCCCCTGCTCGTCCTCATCTTCTTCATCTACTACGGGCTGCCCCTGTTCGGCCTCAACTTCACCAACTTCGGGTCGGTCGTCCTGGCCCTGTCGGCGTTCGAGACTGCCCACATCATCGAGGTGGTGCGCGGCGCCATCCAGTCCATCCCGCGCGGCCAGAATGAGGCCGCCAAGACGATCGGCCTCACTTTCGGCAAGCGGCTACTGTACGTGATCGCGCCCCAGGCGGCGCGGCGGTTCCTTCCCCCCTGGATCAATGCGGTGGTGGACACGGTCAAGGGGAGTGCCCTCGTGTCGCTGGTCGGGATCGTGGACCTGATGCTTGCTATCCAGCAAGTGATCGGCCGGACCTACATCCCGATGCCGCTTTACGTCCTGGGCGCCGTCATGTACTTCGTGATCAACTACAGCCTCTCATCGGCGAGCCGCGCGCTTGAAGCGCGCTTTGCCTACATCCGGGAGTAACAGGTGAGCGCATCGTCGTCGTCACTGGTCGTTCAAGTTCGCGGGTTGAAGAAGTCGTTTGGCGCCAACCGGGTGCTGGATGGCGTCGACCTCGACGTGCACAAGGGCGAGGTGGTCGTGGTGATCGGGCCCTCGGGCAGCGGCAAGACCACTCTGCTCCGCTGCATCAACCTGCTGGAGACCTACGAGGAGGGGTCGATCCAGGTGGACGGCGTCGAGGTGGGATTCCGCGATGGTCCCGGCGGGACGCGGCAGCACCGGGGGGACCGGGAGCTGTCCCGGATCAGGGCCGACATCGGCATGGTGTTCCAACTGTTCAACCTGTTTCCCCACCTCACCGCACGGGAAAACGTGATGCTCGGTCTGCGCAAGGTCCGCGGGCTGTCTGCCGCCGAGGCCAAGCGGACCGCGGAGCAATGGCTGGCCCGCGTGGGGCTGGCTGACAAATTCGACAGTCTGCCGAGCCAGCTTTCGGGCGGCCAGCAGCAGCGGGTCGGGATCGCCCGCGCTGTCGCCATGGAGCCGAAGGTCCTCTTGCTCGACGAGATCACCTCGGCCCTCGACCCCGAGCTGGTCGGCGAGGTGTTGACGGTCGTTCAGGAGTTGGCCAAGGACGGCATGACCATGATCGTGGTTACCCACGAAATGACCTTTGCGCGCGACGTCAGCACGCGCATCCTCTTCATGGATGGTGGGCGGATTCAGGTTGAGGGGACGCCGCGACAAGTTCTTTCCATGACCAACCACGACCGCCTGAAAGCCTTCCTTGCCCGCATCGAAATGAAGCACCACTAAGCAAGGGGTCGGTCTCTAAGGACGCCGCGGCTGGCAATGCGTTGGGTCACGCGGGAGCGCTCCGGCCCGGCATCAGCTCTGCCGGATGGGAAGCCAGCCCCGAACTCTCTTGAGAGGCTCACGGAAATTCGGGAACGGCCACGACCCGGAGGAGCCGACGATGCCCGGAAAGTTCGTCCAGGACTGCGGGTACAGAGACCCGGACGCGCCCGGTGAGGGGAATGTTCGCGGAGGCGATCCAGTCGGGGAGATGGGGGACTACTCATGGACCGAACCGGTGCGTATCTGATTCCGGGAGCGGACTTTCACCTCGCGCTTGACCTGGCGCCCCAAGCGGAGGCGTGGGGGTATGAGAGCCTCTGGGTGACCCACGGGGGAGGACGCGACTCGTTCCTGGTCCTGGCGGCATACGCTCAGGTCACGCGGACCATCGGGCTCGGAAACGGTGTGGTCCCGATCTACCCGCGACACCCCGTCGCCCTCGCCCAGGAGGCCTTGACGCTGGCCGAGCTTTCCGGCGGCCGGTTCCGGCTGGGCATCGGCGTCAGCCACAGGCCAATGATGACCGAGGCGCTTGGATTGGATATGGGGAGCCCCCTCCTGGCAATGCGAGAGTACGTGGCGGTCCTCCGATCGGCCCTCTCCGGGAAGGTGGAGCACTCTGGGGCACGCTACCGGGTGAGCTGGCAGAGCGGGATGCCGCGGTTCCCAGAGCCGCCGCCAGTGTTCATTGCAGGGCTCTCGGCCAAGATGCTCGAGCTAGCCGGGGAGATCGCCGACGGGGTGATCCTCTGGCTGTGCGCGCCAGCCTATGTGCGGGAGGTGGTGATTCCCGCCATCGCCCGAGGCCGCGCGAAGATTGGGAAATCCCTCGAAGGCTTCGAGGTCGTGGCGGCCGTTCCCGTGGCGGTTACTCGCAACGCTGAAGCTGCCACCACGCTCTTCAAGGAGGAGCTGACGCGATACATGCGGCTTCCATTCTATCGCGCCATGCTGGCCGCCAGCGGCTTCGGCGAGGACCTGGCCGCGTTCGAGCGTAATCAGGGCAAGTATTCTTCACCCGGCCCAGCCATTCCGGATCGGCTGGCCGCAGCACTGGGAGGCATTGGTGATGTGCACGTCGTCCGCGAATATGTAGCGACCTACCGCCGAGCCGGTGTCACGCTTCCCGTTGTCCGCCCCATCGGCTTCCCCGACGCACCGCACTATCGTTCCACCCTCGAAGCGTCGGCCCGCTGATCGACAACCCCCCGCCTTCCATCGAAACCGGTGAGGCCCCTGAGGGCGACGGTTGGCCGCCGATCCTGGGAACTCCTCCCGCCCGCACGGACGGGCAAGATTGCGGCCAGACCCTCCCCCGGCGCAGGTTAAGAAATTCTAATTCGGGGTTAATACGCCTCACATGTTCGTGGACTATCCTCTTGGCCGGTTGCAGGAATTACTGGTCTTGTCCATCGGGAACACGGCATAGGGAGGTGCGAACATGTGGCAAGTCGGGAAGCAGTGGGTGGCGGCACGCAAAGGGGTGCTGGCCGTCGCAGTGGCTGCGCTCCTCATCGGGGGCGGGTTTGGAATCGGCATAGCCGGAGGCAGGATACACCAGACGGCAGCCGGGGCCGCCACCATGGCGGTTGCGGGACCCTCGGGGGCGCCTGCGAGCTTCGCGGACCTCGCGGAGAGGCTCTCGCCAAGCGTCGTGAACATCAAGGTCACCAAGGTGGAGAAGGTAGAGGGTCCCGGCTTCATGGGGCCCGAGGGGTTCGACCCGGACTCTCCGTTCGGTGAGTTCTTCAAGCAGTTCTTCGGGGACATGCCGCAAGGTCCGCGCGAGTTCCGGCAGCAGGCGGCCGGCAGCGGATTCATCATCAGCAAGGACGGCCTGATCGTCACCAACAACCACGTGGTCGAGGGGGCGAAGGAGCTGACGGTCACGCTGTCGAACAAGGAGGAGTATCCGGCCAAGGTCGTCGGGCGTGACCCCAAGACCGATATCGCCCTGGTGAAGATCCAGGCCAAGGGGATGCTCCCCGCGGCGGCCCTGGGCGATTCGGACCGGTTGCGCGTCGGGGACTGGGTCGTGGCCATCGGCAACCCCTTCGGCCTGAGCAACACGGTCACTGCCGGCATCGTGAGCGCCAAGGGGCGCGTGATCGGGGCCGGACCGTACGATGACTTCATCCAGACGGACGCCTCGATCAATCCCGGGAACTCGGGTGGCCCGCTCTTCAACATGCAAGGCGAAGTGGTGGGGATCAACACGGCCATCATCCCCAACGGCCAGGGGATCGGGTTCGCCGTCCCGGTCAATATGGCCAAGAGCCTGTTGCCCCAACTGGAGGCCAAGGGCGAGGTGACCCGCGGGTATCTGGGTGTGCAGGTGCAGGCCATCACGCCCGAGCTGGCGAAGAGCCTGAACCTGAAAGACACGAAGGGCGCGCTGGTCGGCGGCGTCACCAAGGGCAGTCCGGCCGAGGTTGCGGGGATCAAGCAGGGCGATGTCATCGTTGGGTTCGATGGCAAGGAGATCGCCGAGGTGCACAACTTGCCCCCGCTGGTGGCGGCCACGCCGGTGGGCAAGGAGGTTGCGCTCATGGTCCTGCGGGACGGCAAGGAGCAGACCCTGACGGTCAAGGTCGGGCAGATGCCGGGCGAGCGTGCGGAGGCGTCCGGTCCGGAGGAGCAGGCCCAGGGGAAGTGGGGCCTCGCGCTCCACGACTTGGATGCCCGGTCCGCGCGGCGGCTCGGCCTCAATCCCGGGGACGGGGTGCTGGTTGTGGCCGTTCAGCCCGGCAGCGCGGCCGATCGGGCCGGCCTCCGGCCCGGCGATGTCATCCAGGAGGTGAACAAGACAAAGGTGACCTCGGTCAAGGAGGCGCAGGCCGAGTCCCAGAAGGACTCCAACGCCCAGACATTGCTCCTGCTTTTCCGCCGGGGACAATCCAGCCAGTTCGCGGCGCTGGAGCTGAAGTAGGCCGAGGGAATGAGGTGGGCGCGGGGCCGCGCCGCCCGTCGGGCGGTGTGGCCCCGGCCGCCATCGGGAGCGGAGGATGGATATCATCATCGAGTATCGAGACGACCGGGCCCCCGCCAACGAATACCCGGAGCGAATCGTATCCCCGACGGCGCCGTCGCCATGCTGCATGGATCACATGGAGCGGATCGGACACCCCGCATTTGATGCGAGCTGGCGATTCTTTTACAAGCGCTGCCGGACCTGTGGCTATACCGTCCGGTGCTTCTATGCGCCCAGCCTGATGGCCGTCTTCGAGGCGGCGAAGGAGATCAGGCTCACCCTGGCGGAGATGAACCTCGGGACGGGCAAGCGGAAGCGGCGGACACAGGCCGAGATCGAAGCGGAGATCGCGGCCGCAGGAGGCCGAGCGGCCCGGCCCAAGAGCGGCCACCGCCCCCCTATGCCGATCCGGCATCGCAGGCCTGCGGAGTCAGCCGCCTAGGACACTTGGCAATCCGGCAATCTGGCGATTTGGCAATCTGGCGAGTGCGTGACCTGGTCTCCCTGATTGCCAGGTTGCCCGATTGCCCTTCAGCCCCGCCCGCCATCGGTCTGCCTCGTCCCGACCTTCCCGGTGCCGGCTTTCCGGCGTCATCTTGCCGCGCCCGCGATCTCGTAGTATCGTTTCCCCCTATTGATTCCAGGTCGAGGTGCCGGGCCGTCTGCGACGCCGGCGGCCCTCGGCGTTCCCGTCCCAAGGCGCGCCCGCGCGCCGGCCCCGAGTGAGCGGGATGATCCAACTCGAAGGGATCAGTAAATCCTTCGGCGGGCAGGTCCTGTTCCGGGGCCTCACGTGGCACATCACGCGGGGCCAGCGGATCGGACTGGTCGGCCCCAACGGGGCCGGCAAGACGACCCTGTGTCGCATCCTGACGGGCGCGATGGAGGTGGACTCGGGCCAAGTCCGTCGAGCGAAGTCCGCCACCATCGGGTACCTGCCCCAGGAGATCGCCTCGGCCGGCGACGGAACGGTTTTGGGGCATCTGCTGGCGGGGTTTCCCGAGGTAGAACGGCTCGAGGAAGAGATGGAGCTTTTGGCGGCCGAGATGGCCGAGGGCGACGACGGGGCGTCCGAGGAACTCACGCATCGTTATGGCGAGCTCCAGCACCAGTACGAGGCGCTGGGCGGCTATGGCCTGGAGGCCAAGGCCAAGGCGATCCTGGGCGGGCTGGGCTTCCCCTCCGGCGATTTCTTCAAGCCGCTGGCGACTTTCTCCGGCGGCTGGCGGATGCGCGTGGCCCTGGGGCGCCTCCTGCTGCAGGCGCCGGATCTGCTCCTTCTGGACGAGCCCACCAACCACCTGGACCTCGAATCCCTCCAGTGGCTCGAGGATTTCCTCGGCGCCTACGAGGGGACAGTGGTGATCATCTCCCACGACCGATATTTCCTGAACCGGGTGGTGGACCGCATCGCGGAGTTGGAGTTCGGCCGGTTCGCCCTCTACGTCGGCGATTACGATGACTACCAGGCCCAGAAGCTGGGTCGGCAGGAGCAGATCGAGGCTGCCCAACGCACCCAGGTCGAGCAGATCGAAAAGATGGAGCGCTTCATCCGGAAGTTCCGCTACAAGGCGACCAAGGCGCGTCAGGTGCAGAGCCGGATCAAGATGCTGGATCGGATGGAGCGGGTGGAGGTGATCCGGGCCCCCAAGCGGATTCATTTCCGGTTCCCCCAGCCGCCCAGGAGCGGGACCAGCGTCTGCGAGCTCCGGAAGATCCGAAAGGCCTATGGGGACAATGTCGTCTATGCGGGAGTGGACTTCCGTCTCTTGCGGGGCGACCGGGTGGCCCTGGTGGGGATCAACGGCGCGGGCAAGAGCACGCTGCTCAAGATCGCGGCCGGCGTTCTGCCCTTCGAGGGTGGGGACCGGGTCCTGGGGCACAATGCCTCCATTCACTATTATGCCCAGCATCAGCTCGACGTCTTGAACCCGAGGAAGAGCGTGCTGGAGGAACTAGGAGCGGTGGCGGACGTCGAGACGCAACCGCGTCTGCGGGCGATCCTGGGCGCGTTCCTCTTCTCGGGGGACGATGTGGAGAAGCCGGTGGCCGTCCTGTCCGGCGGCGAGAAGAGCCGGCTGGCCCTGGCCAAGATGCTTCTCCGGCCGTCGAACCTCCTCTGCCTGGACGAGCCGACCAATCATCTGGACGTCACCGCCCGAGAGATCTTGGAGGAGGCGCTGGAGCAGTTCGAGGGCACCATGCTCTTCATCTCCCACGACCGCTACTTCATCAATCGCATGGCGACGAAGGTCGTCGAGGTCCGGGACGGCCGGCTCTGGGAGTTCGCGGGGGACTACGACTATTACCTCGAGAAGAGCGCCGAAGGCCGAGCGCCGAGAGCCGAGAGCCGAGAGAGCTGGCAGCAGGCAGCGGGCAGGAGGCAGCAGGCGGAAGATAGAACCGAGCCCCGAGCGCCGAGTGCCGAGTCGAAAAAGGCGCCTGCAGCGAAGCCGAGGTCCAAGGAGGAGCGGCGGGCCGAGGCCGAGGCTCGGCAGCAGAAGAGCCGCGCCATCGCCCCCCTCAAGGCGCGACTGAAAGAACTGGAGTCGGAGATTGCCACGATCGAGGCGCGAGTTCGCAACCTCAACGATCAGATGGCGAATCCCGACCTTTACCGGGATAGCGGCAAGGCGCGCGAGGTCGCACGGGAGCGGAAGACGCTGGAAGAGCAGGCCGCGTCTCTGTACGGCAAATGGGAGGAACTGGCCCTGCGCCTGGAGAGCGCCATAGCCGAAGGAGGCTCATGAGCGCTCGAACAGCCGGAGGCCAGGGAGGCAGCGGCAGGAGAACGCGCCCGTCCCCTCCGTCGTCCCGGGGAAGACCGGGATGGGCAATCCTGGTTGGGGCGCTCATCCTGCTGGCCCTGGCCGTCGGGTGGTATTCCCTGCGGTCGAGGGGGCTGGACCTTGCGCGGGTAGCGAACCTCACGGCGCCCGGCGAGGTTGTGGTCTTCTTCGGGGACAGCATCACCCAGGGCTACGGCGTCCGTCCCGAGGAGAGCTTTCCGAGCCTGGTGGCCAAGGAACTCGGGTTGTCCTTCGTGAATGCCGGCGTCCCGGGCGACACGGTGGCAGCCGGACTGGCGCGGATGGAGCGCGACGTCCTTGCTCACCGGCCGCGGCTGACCCTGGTGGAATTCGGCGGGAACGATTTCCTCCGCCGCGTGCCCCTTCCGGAGACCCTGAACAGTCTGGACGCCATGGTGAAGACGCTGATCGCCCAGGGGATGATGGTGATGATCCTTGAGGTGAACGTGGGCCTCATGGGGGATCCGTACCTGGAGGGCTACCGGGCCGTGGCGAAGCGGTATGGCGCGGTCCTGGTCGAAGACGTCATGAAGGGGATTCTGGGGGACCCGGATCTCAAGCTGGATGGGATTCACCCGAACGCCCGGGGGCACCGGCTGATCGCTCTACGCGTGGTCCGGGCGCTGCGCCCCCTCCTGCGCGAGGCGGACCGACGGCGCGGCTCCGCGGTCAGACAATCCCGGGATTTCCCCTTGCTTGCCCTGCGAGCCATCGCTACACTACACGCAACATGAAACGCGCACTCGTCTCCCTCCGTCTTCCCGTTCGTCGCCGGCCGGCCCAGGCTGCGGCTGCGGCCCCGCCGCCGCTGCGCCTGCGCCACTACAAGCACGTCTACTGGATGCTGAACGGAGGGCCCTGGGCTACCGCCTACCACGCGGTCGTCGTGCACGACGGCTGTCACGGATGCCCCGTGTGTGCCGGCACGACCGATTGGTTCATGGAGTTCGCGCGGGTGGCGCGGGACCTCCTCGGCATCAACCTGCGCGACTGCCTGCACTGGGGCCCGCTGCACGATAATCCCCGCCCGTTGATCGCCCCTGCCTCGAACCTCGATGTCTGCAACCGGGGAACACTGGAACGCCTGCGAAGCGCGTACTACCGCCTTCCCGAGTTGGAGCGCCCCAGGATCGAAACGGTGCCCCCGGGTTTCCGCCGGATGACGCAGGCGATGCGGTTCGAGAAATCGGTGGCGATCCTTGCCCGCATGATCGAGCTGTGGGAGGACAGCCAGTACATCGGCTGGCCGAGCTGACCCGCCGCGGCGGGGCTGGACGGCTAGCAAGCTGGGAAGCTGGAACGCCTTTCCCGTCCAACCGGTCCAGCCTCGAGGCGTTCGCCGCTCCCGCCCTTGAGCCTTCTAGCTTGCCAGCCTTCAAGCAGAAAGTAGTTCGGTGTAGATGTCTGGCAGGAAGCCACGGACGGCTGCGGTGGTCCCCACGATCAGGACCGGGGTGCGCATGAAGCCGTCGAGATGCACGAAGTGGCGGCGCAGGGCCTCCTCCGGGACCTCTTCCTGATCGCGGTCCCAGACGAAGACGTCCTCGCCCACCTTCACGAAAAACCGGCGGCAGGGGCGAATGAGCTCCAGCGTCGCCTGGGCGTTGAGGGGATGCCCAGCCACATCGTAGGCGGTGTAAGGGACCTGCTTCTGTGAGAGAAACTCTCTCGCCTGGGCGCAGGCGGGGCAGCCGTCTCGGTGGTAGAGCCGCACGGTCTCCATGGTCACCCCGGGAACAGAACAGCCCTCTGGCCGAGGGGGCCAGAGGGCTGAAAGCGGTTGCTCGCGGTCGGCCTACAGATCCTGAGGCTTCAGGGTCTTCCGCTTGTTGCCAATGGCCCGGACCTCGGCTGCGGCGATCAACTCCCGTACCTTCTTGTCCAGCGCCCCGTAGAAGTCACCGGACACATTGCACTTCTTGACTGCGCCCTTGGTGCGGCTCTTCGAGATGATGAGCTCTGCACCCTTCCCTTGCTTCGCCACGTGTCATCCCTCCTTTGGCTGAAAGGTTTGGGTTCCAAGCTGGCCCGCCTTATACACTAGCCGCGGCGACCATGTAAAGGGGATTTTTCACCGCCAAGGCGCCAGCGGCGCAGAGGCAGGCGATTGCTTCTCCCGTCCTAGTCTTGCAGGTACACGTTGGCCGCGCAGTTGGGCTAACGACCAGATCATGAGCAAAAGCACTTGAGGAAAACGGGTGACACTCCAAAGCCGGGGTTCCGAGGAGGAACCGGAAGGAGTGTGACCCATGGAGAGTATCGGCAAGGTTCAAGGGAAGAGGAAGAGGACCCGCTCCCCTCGGAGGGCGGGACAGCGGTCAACTCGTCCGCACGCTCACTCCTACCCGTTTGAGATCCGGCGCAAAGCGGTGCAGTTATGTCTGGAGGAAGGCTTCCCAGTCGAGCAGGTCGCCCGCGAAATGGGCGTGGGCCGCAGTACGTTGTCCAAGTGGGTGCGGGTGTACCGCGCCCAGGGGGAAGCGGGCTTGCAGTCGAAGCCGACACGTCGGGGCCGTCAGCGGCCGAAAGTGGCCCCGGTGGTGAAGACGCAAGTCGTCGACCTCAAGCGGCGCCATCCCGACTTGGGGATCCAGAAAATCAGCCAGTTCCTGCGGCGGGTGCTGTTTCTGCCGGTGAGCCGGGAGACGGTGCGCCGCACGTTACACGAGCATCAACTGCTCAAGAAACGTAAACTCAAGCCCCCGCGTAACCCTTCCCCGCCGCGCTTCTTCGAGCGCTCCACACCCAACCAGATGTGGCAGACCGACATCTTCACCTTCCGGCTGGGCGGCAAGAACGCCTACCTCATCGGGTTCCTCGACGACCACTCCCGCTACGTGGTGGGGCTGGACGTGTTTCGCAGCCAGACGGCGGAGCACGTGTTGGAGGTGTACCGCCGGGCGGTGGCGGAGTACGGCGTGCCCAAGGAGATGCTCTCCGATCAGGGCCGCCAGTACTCGAGCTGGCGCGGGGCCACCCGGTTCGAGGCGGAGTTGCGGAAGGATCGGGTGCACCACATCAAGAGCCGCCCGCACCACCCCATGACGCTGGGCAAGATCGAACGCTTCTGGAAGACCATCTGGGAGGAGTTCCTGGTGCGCGCGCAGTTCGACAGCTTCGAGTCGGCCGGCGAGCGGATCCGGCTGTGGGTGAAGCACTACAACCACCGGCGGCCCCATCAGGCCCTGGAGGGGCTGTGTCCCGCCGATCGCTTCTTTGCCATCGCCCAGGAGTTGCGGCAGGTCATCGAGCGCGGCCTGCAGGACAACGTGCTGGAGCTGGCGCTGCGAGGGGAACCGCGCCCTCCGTTCTACATGGTGGGCCGGCTGGGCGAGCAATCGGTGGTGATTCGGGCCGAGAAGGGCCAAGTGAAGATGCTCGTCGATGGCGCGGAGCCGCGGCCGCCTCGGGAGGTCACCTACGACCTGGAAGGAGGAACCCGTGAGCACGGAAATCCCAGCCAAGCAGGAGCCGCTGCGGTACAATGCCCAGCAGCGAGTGCAGGCGGTGCTGTCGCTCTGGACCGAGCGGCGTCGCCCGGCGGAGGTCTGCCAGGAGCTGGCGATCAGCCCGAAGGTGCTCGCCCAGTGGGAACAGCGGGCGCTGGCGGCGATGCTCCAGGCGCTGGAGGCGCGGACGCGCCTCGAACCGGGCCCCGCGCTGAGCCCGAAACTGGAGCGGCTGGTGGCGCGCCAGGCGGTGCAGCAGAAGGGCCGCATGGCCAAGCTGGAGAAGCGGCCGGCCAAACTCCAAGAACCGAAATCCCCGCCGCCCCCCAAGTAGAGCATCCCCGCGCGGCAGGAGGAATCCGCGATGCGCGAGCCGAACCCCAGCCCGCACCAGCAAGCCTTGGCCCGGCAGCGGGCGCAGCTGATCATGCAGGTGCGGAGCGGGGTGTTGAGTGCCCAGGAAGCCGCCCGGCAACTGGGGATCTCCCGCAAGACGTACTACAAGTGGGAGCGCCGGGCCTTGGCGGCGATGGTCGAGGCCCTGGGCAATCGGGACCACGGGCGCCCGCCGCGGCCCATCGACCCGGAGAAGGGAGCCCTCCACCGCCGGACCCAGGCGCTGCAGGCCAAGCTCGACGTCCTGCAGCAGACGGAGCGGATCCGGCAGCTGTTGGCGCAGCCGGATAAAAAAAACGCCTGAGGTGGCCGCAATGGTGGTGACGACCCTGACCCAACTGAAGCGACAAGTGCGCTGGCCCTACCGACGCCTCTGCCGATCCCTGGGGGTGCCGTATGGGAGCTTCCGGCGGTGGAAGCGCCGCCTGGAGCGTGGCCAGCCGGCCGTTTCCCGGCCGGGTCCCAAGAAGGTGGCGCCCCTGACCCTGGAAGAGTTGCACGGTGACTTGTACCGCCTAAAGCATGGCCGCCGGCGCAGCCGGGGCGTCGGGGCAGTGTACCGGCAGTACCACACGCAGGTCTCTCGTCGCGAGCTGCAGGCGCTGACCGATACGGTGCGGCGGGAGCTGGCCCAGCGGCGCCAGGCCGAATTACGCCAGATCACCTGGCACGTTCCCGGCCTGGTCTGGTCGCTGGACGACGCGGAGTTGGCGAGACTCGCCCACCACCCACTGCGCCTCCACCAAGTGCAGGATCTCGCCTCGCGCTATAAGTTCACGCCCTGGGTGGGAGAGCGGGTCTTGGGAGAAACCGTGGCCGTGCACCTGGAACAACTGTTCTTGCAGCATGGACCGCCGCTGGTGCTCAAGCGCGACAACGGTTCCAATCTCAATCAGCAAGCAGTCGATGAGGTGCTGGCCCGTTACCTGGTCATACCGCTGAACTCGCCCCCCCCAGTATCCGCCCTACAACGGTGGGATGGAACGCGCGGTCCGGGAACTGAAACCTCCGCTGGTGGAGAAGCTCCTCGCCAGCGGTCCGATCCCGGAGTCCCAGGTGCAAGGCTGGGCGGAGGTGTTGGCGCACGCACTGAACCATCGCCCCCGCCGCTGTCTCGATGGGCAAGTGGCCTGCAGGGTGTTTCAGGATGCGAGGCCCGCCCTGAAGGCGTATACTCGCCGCAAGCGAAAGGAGGTCTTCGATGGGATCAACGCACTGACCCGGACGCTCATGCAGGCCCGGGCGGTTCACACCCAGCGTCAAGCCGAAACAGCCCGGCGTCTGGCGGTGGAAACTTGGTTACAAAGCAACGGCGTGATCACCATCACTCAGAACAAGAAAGTGTTACCCATTTTCCTCAAACAAATCGCTCATAATTAGGTTGCCCCCACAGATCCTGCTCTCGCGCGATGGCGCGAATTTCCGCGGCAACTTCCGACAGATCCTGATCCTGACTGAAGATCAACCCCACATCGTATTCCCGGTGGTGCGCCATCCGGATCACGTCGAGGGCGATGCGAACGTCAATTCCCTTCTCCTCTCCGGCCAGGTAGGTGTACTCGGTCCCATCCGGGAGCCGAACGCGACGATTCCGGTAACGGAGGGGACGGGAGAAGACCCGAACACCCTGCCAGCTCATCACGCGGAGCTTCGCGACCCAGAACTGATTCCAGAATTCATCATCGGACGGGTCTGGGATGCCAGTGTAGAAACGAACTTGGACCAGTTCCCAGTCCTGGCTCGCGCAGATCGCTTTGGCAAGGGCAAGAACGTCAAAGTTCGGGTAGGTATAACCGAAGGATTCGCGGACTGAGTGGAAGAGGTTCTGACCATCTATGAAGGCGACCGTCCGCTTGACGGCAGGCTCATGCATCCTGGCCGCCTCCAGAAAAGAATAACCCCGCCCGGGCCTTACGGCGTGTCGGACGGGGGGCAATTTCAGTATTAACTATACTGCCGACCCTACACTTGTCAAGTCCTATCATTTGGCGGTCAGGCGAGGCCTCCACGGGTCCTTCACCCTCCCTTTGCGGATGGCAGACTTATACCAAGATCCGCCCTCAAGTGCAAGCGGGGGAAGGCCTTTTGGGCAGGCTCCAAAAACAACGGGGGGCCGAAGGATCGGCCCCCCGTGCGGTGCCTGACAACGCGCGCGGTTATTTCTCGCCCATCTCCTTGATCTTCACCTGCCCCTTCAAGGCCGCATGGGCGGCGGCCAACTTGGCGATGGGGACCCGGTAGGGCGAACAGCTCACGTAGTCCAGGCCGATCTTGTGGCAGAAGGCGACCGAGCGGGGCTCGCCCCCGTGCTCGCCGCAGATCCCGACCTCCAGGTCCTTGCGGGTGGCGCGGCCCTTCTCGACGGCCATCTCCATCAGGGCGCCCACGCCGGCCTGGTCAATGCTGACGAACGGATCCTCGGGGTAAACCCCTCGCTCCACGTACAGGGGGAGGAACTTCCCGGCGTCGTCGCGGGACAGCGCCAGGCAGGTCTGGGTGAGGTCGTTGGTGCCGAAGGAGAAGAACTCGGCCACCTTGGCGATCTCGTCCGCCACGATGCACGCCCGCGGGATCTCGATCATCGTGCCCAGCATGTAGCGGACTTTCACGCCGTACTTCTTCATGGTGTCCTTGGCCACCCGCTCCACGATGTCTTGCTGGAGCTGCAACTCCTTGAGCGTCCCGACCAGCGGGATCATGACCTCGGGGTACGGGTTCTTCCCCTCCTTGCGCAGCTCGCAGGCGGCCTGGAAGAGGGCCTGGGCCTGCATCTCGGTGATCTCGGGGTACTCGATCCCGAGGCGGCAGCCCCGGTATCCCAGCATGGGGTTGAACTCGTGCAGGGCGTCCACCTTGGCCTTCAGCCGCTCGGCCGGCATGCCGGACTTCTTGGCCAGTTCTTCGATCTCGTCATCCGTCTTGGGCAGGAATTCATGCAGCGGCGGGTCCAGCGTCCGGACCGTGACCGGGAGGTCACCCATGATCTCCAGGATGGCCTTGAAGTCCGCCTTCTGCATGGGCAGGAGCTTGGCCAGGGCGCGCTTCCTGCCCTCCACGTCCTCCGCCAGGATCATCTCGCGCACCGCATCGATGCGATCGCCCTCGAAGAACATGTGCTCCGTCCGGCACAGGCCGATCCCGCCGGCGCCGAACTTGCGCGTAACCTGGGCGTCCTTGGGCGTGTCGGCGTTGGTCCGGACCCCGATTGTGCGGTACTTGTCGGCCCAGCTCATCAGCGTGGCGAAGTCCCCCGACAGCTCGGGCTGGATCAGCTTCACCTCGCCCAGCATCACGTCGCCGAGGGCGCCATCCAGGGTGATGTAGTCGCCGCGCTGAATCTTGAGATCCTTAGCGAAGAAGTAGCCGTGCTCCTCGTAGACCGTGATGTCCGTCGGAGCCGGCCACGCAGGGCTTGCCCATGCCGCGGGCCACCACGGCGGCGTGCGAGGTCATGCCGCCCCGGGCGGTGAGGATCCCCTGGGCGGCGTGCATCCCGCCGATGTCCTCGGGCGACGTCTCGGTCCGGACCAGGACGACCCGCTCCCCCTTGGCGGCCTCCGCCTCGGCCTCGGCCGCCGTGAAGACCACCTTGCCGACGGCCGCGCCCGGCGAGGCCGGGAGGCCCTTGGCGATCTTCTGCATCTTGGCCGCGGGGTCCACGCGCGGGTGGAGGAGCTGATCGAGCTGGCCCGGTTCCACGCGCAGGACGGCCAGCTTCTGGTCGATCAGCCGTTCCTTCACCATGTCCACGGCGATCTTCACGGCCGCGGCCGCGGTGCGCTTGCCCACGCGGCACTGCAGCATGTAGAGCTTGCCGTCCTGGATCGTGAACTCGATGTCCAGCATCTCCGTGTAGTGCTTCTCCAGCCGCTTGTAGATCCGTTCCAGCTCGGCGTACACCTTGGGCATGGACTTCTTGAGCTGGCTGATGGGCTGGGGCGTGCGGATGCCCGCCACCACGTCCTCGCCCTGGGCGTTCATCAGGTACTCGCCGAAGAACCGCCGCTCGCCGGTGCCCGGGTCCCGGGTGAAGGCCACACCCGTCCCCGAGTTGTCGCCCATGTTGCCGAAGACCATGGACTGGACGTTGACCGCCGTCCCCCAGTCCCCCGGGATGTTGTGCAGCTTCCGGTAGGTGACGGCCCGAGCAGTGTCCCAGGACTCGAACACGGCGTTGATCGCCAGCCGGAGCTGCTCCTTGGGATCCTGCGGGAAGTCCTTTCCGGTCTTGTCCTTCACCACGCGCTTGTAGAGTGCCACCAGCTCCTTCAGGTCGACGGGGGAAAGCTCGGTGTCCAGCTTCACCTTCTTGGCGTGCTTCTGGGCCTCCAGCAGCCGCTCGAAAGCCTGCTTGTTAATGCCCAGGACCACGTCGCCGAACATCTGGATGAAGCGCCGGTACGAGTCGTAGGCGAACCGCTCGTTCTTCGAGCGGGCGATCAGGCCCTGGAGGGTCTGGTCGTTCAGTCCCAGGTTCAGGACCGTGTCCATCATGCCGGGCATGGAGACCCGGGCGCCGGACCGCACCGAGACCAGGAAGGGGTTGGCCGGGTCGCCGAACTTGGCGCCCATGGCCTTCTCCGCCTTCTTGAGATTCTCCTCCACCTGCTTCCACATGCCGGCGGGATACTGCTTCTTGGTCTTGGTGTAGTGGACGCACGCCTCCGTGGAGATGGTGAAACCGGACGGCACCGGGATGCCGAGCCGGGTCATCTCGTGCAGGTTGGCCCCCTTGCCTCCCAGGAGGTTCTTCTGTTCCGCTCGCCCTTCCGCCTTCCCCTTGCCGAAGAAGAACACGTACTTTCGTGCCGTGGCCATAGATGCCTCCGCTGTTCCCCCCTATCCCGACAGTTTCGTGAAATCCGCAATCCGCGCGAACAAGTCCCAGACCGCCTTGAGCAAGGCGAAGCGGTTCTGGGTCAGCCCCTCATCCGGTCCGATGACCAGGACCTCCTCGAAGAACATGTCCACCATGGGCTTGAGGGCCGCGATCCGCTGGAGCGCCCCCAGGTAATCCTGAGCCCCCACGAGGGCGTCCACCTCGCTCTTCAACGCCGCCACCTGGGCGTGCAGCGCCCGCTCCGCCCCCTCGACCAGGCGCGCGACATCCACCGGCCGGTCGAATCCCTTGGGGACGATGCCCACTACCCGCTTGAAGGCGACCGACAGCTCGCCGAAATCCGCCTCCCGCCGCATCACGGCCAGGGCCTCGGCGCGCCGGGCTGCGTCCACCAGGTCGTCGCACCCCGCGGACAGGGCCGACTCGACCACGTCGGCCGGCAGTCCCCGGTCGGCCAGCAGCACCTGGGTCCGCCCGCGGAGGAAGTCCAGCACGTCGCGGCGGACCTTCTCGGCGTTCTGGTTCAGCCGGCCGCCGAAGCCCTCCCGGGCGTCCTCCACCATCGCGCCCAGGGGGGCGCGGAAGTTCCGGTGCAGGATCGTCTGCACCGCGCCCTGGGCGGCCCGGCGCAGGGCGTAGGGGTCCTCCGACCCGGTGGGCATGAGGCCCACGCCGAAGCAGCCCACGATGGAATCCAATCGATCCGCCAGACCCACCACGGCGCCGGCGTTCGACGGCGCCAGGGTGTCGCCGGCGAAGCGGGGAAGGTAGTGTTCCTCAATGGCCTGGCAGACCTCGGCCGGCTCCCCCGAGAGCCGGGCGTACTCCCGTCCCATGATCCCCTGGAGATTGGGGAACTCCTTGACCATGGTGGTCACCAGGTCCGCCTTGCACAGGCAGGCGGCCCGTTCCGCTGTGATCCGGCAGGCGGGATCCACGCGGTCGGCGATCCGCGCGGCCAGGCGGCCGATCCGCTGCACCTTGTCGTGCATCGTCCCCAGCTTCTCCTGGAAGATGAGGTGCGCGAGGTGCGGGACCCGCTCGGCCAGGGGAAGTTTCCGGTCGTCGCGGTAAAAGAACTCGGCGTCGTTCAGGCGGGCCCGGAGCACCCGCTCGTTCCCCTGGCGGATCAGCTCCATGTCCTTGGCCCGCATGTTGGAGATGGCCACGAAGTGGGGTAGGAGGTTCCCGCCGGCATCCACCACCGGGAAGTACCGCTGGTGCTTCTGCATGGGCGTGATGATGACCTCGCGCGGCAGCTCCAGATACTCCCGCTTGAACGAGCCGCAGATCACCGTGGGGAACTCCACCAGGTGCGTGACCGTCTCGACCAGCTCGTCGTCCAGGACCGCCTGGCCCTTGACCGCCGCCGCCGCCTCCGTCGCCAGCTTCCGGATCAGATCGCGCCGCCGGCCCGGGTCCACGATGACGAACTTCTCCTCCAGCTTCTCCAGGTAGTCCTGGAAGCCGCGCACCCGCACCCCGCGGGGGACAGGAAGCGATGGCCGTACGTCTTGGCGTCCGCCTTCAGGCCCTCGATGGCGACGGGGACGACCTTCCCGCCGTAGAGGCAGAGCAGCCACCGGATGGGCCGCACGAACCGGAACGTCCCCTCGCCCCAGCGCATGAACTTGGGGAACGAGAGCGACGTGACGAGCTTGGGGAGAAGCGCCAGCAGCACCTCGGGGGTGGGGGCGCCCTTCTCCGATTGGACGGCCACGACGTACTCGCCGCGGTCCAGCGCGCGGACCTCCAGCCGATCCACCGGCACGCCCTGGCCCCGCGCGAAACCCTCGGCCGCCCGGGTCGGCTTCCCCTCGGCGTCGAACGCCACGGCCTTCGTGGGACCGACGACCTCCCGGCGCGCATCCGCCTGCCGCTCTGCCAGGCCCTCCACGACCAAGGCCAGCCGGCGAGGGGTGGCGAGAGTCCGGGTGCTGCTGAAGTGCAGCCGATGTTCCTGGAGCAAACGGCCCGCCACCGCCCTGAGATCCTCCATCGCCGGCGGGATGTATCCGGAGGGGATCTCTTCCGTGCCGATCTCGAAGAGCAGTTCCGTTCCCATGGCGTTGGTCGCCTTCGCTCGGTCTTCCGCGCGCCTGGCGCTTGTGTTGACGAACGCCTACTTGGATCCGGGGTGCCCGTGGCTTGTGGCTGTTCGCGTCAGGGCCGCTCTCCCGGCTGGCCGGGCGTTGCGGCCTTCAAGAGCGGGAATCCCATCGCCTCCCGCTGCTTGAGGTACGCCTCGGCTACCCGCCGCGCCAGGTTGCGGACCCGGCCGATGAAGTGGGTGCGCTCCGTCACGCTGACGGCGCCCCGGGCATCCAGGATGTTGAAGGTGTGGGAGCACTTCAGGCAATAGTCATAGGCCGGCAGCACCAGGCCTTTCTCGATCAAGCGCAGGGACTCCCGCTCGTACTCCTCGAACAGCCGGAGCTGCAGCGGGATGTCCGCCTCCTCGAAGTTGTGGATGGACCACTCCACCTCGCCCCTGTGGTGGACGTCGCCATACGTGACGTGGTCGTTCCATTTCAGATCGTACACGTTCTCCACGCCCTGAAGGAACATGGCGATGCGCTCGATGCCGTAGGTGATCTCCCCCGCCACCGGCTTCAGTTCGATCCCGCCGGCCTGCTGGAAATAGGTGAACTGCGTGATCTCCAGGCCATCCAGCCACACCTCCCAGCCGAGGCCCCAGGCGCCCAGTGTGGGCGACTCCCAATCGTCCTCGACGAAGCGGATGTCGTGCTTCAGCGGATCCACACCGAAGCTCTGCAGGCTCTCGAGGTAGATCTCCTGAATGTTGTCGGGGGATGGCTTCAGGATCACCTGGTATTGGTAGTAGTGCTGCAGGCGGTTGGGATTCTCCCCGTAGCGGCCGTCCGCGGGGCGCCGCGAGGGTTCCACGTAGGCGACGTTCCACGGCTCCGGTCCCAGCACCCGCAGGAACGTCGCCGGGTTACTGGTTCCCGCGCCGACCTCGACGTCGTAGGGTTGCTGAATGACACAGCCGTGCTTCGCCCAGAAATTTTCCAGGGCGAGGACCAGGTCCTGAAACGTCACCTTCGGTTCCATTCGGCGCTCCATGGAAAAACGTGCCACACGCTAACAATCCCGGAAGATCGTGTCAAGGGAAAAGGCCCGATTGGATGACGGAACAGCTTTGTTGATCGATGGTTACAGGCGGGCCAGGAATTCCGCGGACCGAAGCGATCGGCCCAGGATGTGGCGCAGAAATGCCTGTAGGGCACTGCTAACCTCTTGTAAAACCTGAGGAAGAATGGATACACGATCTATGACGCGTAGCGTTGAACCGCTGGCTCCCCGCAGAAATCCCAGGGCCGCCGAGGATGTCGGGATGGCATCCGCAGCACCCGGCTGGCACCCGGGGCAGAGGAGCCCCCCCTGGCTGGGACTCAGGTACGCGTCGTCGCGAGGGGGCACACCGGTCCGGCAGCTCACGCACGCGGAGAGTTCAGGGAGGTATCCCAAAAGGCGAAGGAGGTGCAAGAGAAACCCCTGCGTCACCAGTCCGGGCCGAGGGGATTCTTCCAAGAGGTCGAGCCCTTCGGCCAGCAGGCAGTAAATTTCTGGAGACGCCTCTTCTTCCTCGACGCCGAGCGCCACCGCCTCGACCGCAGTGGACCCCATCACCATCCGATCCAGATCCTCGCGCAGCAATTGGTGCGATCGGATCACGGCGAACTCGTTCACCTTGTGCAGGGTCTTGTTGGGTCGCTCGAAGTAGACCAGGCATCCCTGGCTGAAGAGCTGCAGATTGCCCCCGAACCTCGTGCGGATGCGCCGCGCCCCCTCCGCCACCGCCCGCACCTTGCCGGCCGTTCTGGCGTAGAAGACCACGATCCGATCCGCTTCAGCCAAGTCGTGGCCGCCGATGACGATGGCTTCGGTGGAGCGGAGAGGCATGGCTCCTCAATTTCGAATTTCGAAATTCGAATTTCGAAATGTGTTCAGGGTTCCAGGTAGCCGAATCGTCGCAGGGCGGCCGCGTCCTTGCGCCAGCCCTCCTGGACCTTCACCCACAGGCGCAGAAAGACGCGGGTCCCCAGCAGCTCCGCGATCGCGGGCCGCGCCCGCTCGCCGATCTTCTTCAGCATCTTCCCGTCGGCGCCGATGACGATCCCCTTCTGGGCGTTTTTCTCCACATAGATCGTCGCCTCGACGTCGGTGAGGTCTTGGCCCTCGCGCGCCTTCACCGCCTCCACCTGGACGGCCGCGGCGTAGGGCAGTTCCTGGCGGAGGAGGGCGAAGGCCTGCTCGCGGATGATCTCGGCGATGAAGAACCGCTCGGGGCGGTCGCTGAGTTCGTCGGACGGGTAAAAGGGTTGACCCGCCGGCGCGTACTGGACCAGGAGGGACTCCAGCCGATCCACGTTGTCTCCGTCGGTGGCGGAGATGGGGACGATCTCGGCGAAGGGATGCGCCTCGCGCCAACGATCCATGAGAGGCAGGAGGAGCAGCTTCTCCACCAGGTCCACCTTGTTGATGGCCAGAATCACGGGGGATCGGGCCGGCTTGCGCTCGCGGAGCTGTTCCAGGATCAATTGATCGTCCGGGTCCTCCGGCTGCGAGGCGTCGATCAGCCAGAGGATGATGTCGGCGTCGGCCATGGCGCGCAGGGCCGCCCGGGCCAGGCTCTGGTTGAAGACCGCCGCCGACTTGTGCATCCCCGGGGTATCCAGGAACAGGAGCTGCGCCCGGGGAAGGGTCTTGATCCCCAGGATGCGATGCCAGGTCGTCTGCGGTCGCGGCGACACGATGGACAGCTTCTGCCCGAGCAGCCGATTCACGAGGGTGGACTTGCCCACGTTCGGCCGCCCGACGAGGGCCACGTAGGCGGCTCGGAACGCCTCTACCTGCCTGGAGGAGATGTCTGCGTCAAGCGGCATGGGCTAAGGACCGACGACAAATGACCAATGCACGGATCACTGCAGGGGAAACGATCGCAAGAGCGCTCGCGGGTCGATCCGGGCCCCGTACAGACGGGCACCCCAGTGGAGGTGGGGTCCCGTGGCGCGACCGGTGCTCCCGGCGCGGGCGATGACCTGCCCCGCGTCCACCCGCTGCCCGGGTTGCACCAGGCTCTCCTGCAGGTGGAAATACATGGTGTAGAGGCCGAGGCCATGATCCAGAATGATCGAGGTGCCGGCGAAGAAGTGGTCGGCCACCAGCGCCACGACGCCCGCGTTGGCGGCGACCACCGGTGTGCCTGCGGCCGCAGGGAAATCCACCCCGCTATGCGGCGCCCGAGGCTCTCCGTTGATGATGCGCCGCACCCCGAATCCCGAGGCGGGGCCCGCCCCGTCCAGCGGGAGACGGAACGGGCCGCGCCAGAGCGGCTCGGGGGTCACCACGTCCCAGAGACGATCCAGGACGGCCTTCTCGCGGTCGACCCGCTCCAGGGTTGCGGCGTCCAGCTCCACGAAGGAGCGGGGCACGCTGAGGCGCTGGACGGGAAAGTGCGCGTCCAAGACCCGGAGCGCCCGCTGCCCCGCCAGGGGGCGGCCGCTCTGATCCTCCGCCTCGGCGCGGACGATGACCGGGCCGGGGGGCTGCTCGAGGTCGATGCCGATCAACAGCGCGACGCGGGTTCGGCCGTCCGGCGCGGGGGAGTGGATCTCCCGATCGCCCACCTGGACCCGCAGCATGCGGAGCGCGGTCGGCGACCGGATGCTGAGGACTGTCACCCCGCCCTGGCTCACCCGCGCGGGCGCGAGGCGAAGGCTGAGCGGCGACGCGGCGGCGCCCAGCGGCAGGAAAAGATGCAGCGACGCGCCGATGAGGGTGACCAGGAGAAGCCCGGCGCGGACGCGCCCGCGTCCACGCGTCGTCAGGCGACGGATGGCTGGGGGCCCGTCAGACATTGGGGCGTGCGATGGGGAGGCGGAACCGGAACGTGGACCCCACTTGAGGAGCGCTCTCGACCGTCACGGCCGTCCCGTGGGCTTCCATGATCTGCTTCACCAGGGCCAGGCCCAGGCCGGTTCCCCCATAACTCCGCGTGGCGGAGGCATCCACCTGATAAAACCTGTCGAAGATGCGGGGGATCTTATCGGCAGGCATGCCGATCCCGGTGTCGCTCAGGCTCACCTCAAGGTAGCCGTGCTCCCAGCCGGGCGGCGCGTCATCTGGCGCGACGTGCGCCTTGGCCCCCAGGCTGATCCGTCCCCCCTGGGGGGTGAACTTGACGGCGTTGTCCAGCATCAGCAGCACCGCCCGGGCGACCTGCTGGGGATCCATCAGGACGTCGGGCAGATCGGCGGGCACCGCGGCCTCCACCATGAGGCCCTTTTCCGTCGCGCGCGGGGTGATGAGGCGCGCCCGTTCCTCGAGCAGGGGGCCGAGGGCGAACGGCCGGGGCCGGATGACCAGTTCCCCCTGGTCCATCTGCACGAAGGCCAGCAGATCTTCGATCAGTCCCTGGAGGCGCTGGACCGCCTGTTCCACCACCGTGAGGTGGGACCGCTGGCGATCCGTGAGGGGGCCGGGTCGCCCCGAGAGGAGCATCTCCACGTATCCGATGATGGGCGCCAGGGGGGTCCGCAGCTCGTGGGAGATGTTGGCCAGGAAGTTGCCCTTCATGGCGTCGAGCTGCTTCAATTCGGCGTAGGCGTTCCGCAGATCCTCGTAGAGCTTGGCGTTCTCCAGCGCGACGGCCGCCTGGGCCGACAGGGCGTCCAGCATCTCCTCGTCGGCGGCGGTGAACACGCCCGCACGCTTGTTCAGGACCTGCAGCACCCCGACGATCGTACCCTCCTTGGTCCGGACCGGCATGCATAGGATGGTCTTGGTGCGGTAGCCGGTCTGTCGATCCACCGCCTGGTTGAAGCGCGGATCGTCATAGGCCTCGGGAATGTTCAGGAGTTCGCCCGTCGTGGCCACGTGGCCGGCGATGCCCAGGTGCGACTTGAAGCGGATCTCCTTCTTTTCCTGAAGACCCAGGGCGACCCGGGACCAGAGCTCCCCCCGCTCGCGATCCACGAGGAAGAGCGTGCTTCGATCCGCCTCCATGGCGCGGGTCGTCTCCTCCATGATGAGCTGGAGGAGCCTATCGAAATCGGTCTCCGCGCTCATGGCCTTGATGACGTCCAGCAGGATCTGGAGCCGGGCGCTGTCGCCCAGGCCGGATCCCCGCCTTTCCTCGTCCGTCATCGCCCTCCGCCTCTTAGCCCGGGCCCCCCGGAGGCCCCGCGCGTCCGGCCGCCCGTCGACGCCTGGATGCCGCAGGCCGCCAGGATCAGCCGCTGCCTCCGCTGCATCTGACGCCGCTCCGCCGCGGCGCCATGCTCGTAGCCGACGAGGTGAAGAATGCCGTGGATCAGGAGGAGGGCCAGCTCCGCCCGGAACTGGCCTCCAGCCGCCCGCGCCTGCCGCCGCGCCGTCTCGGTCGAGATCACGACGTCGCCCAGCAGGTCCGGTGAGACGTCGCGGAACCGACCCTCGGTCATGGGGAAGGCCAGGACGTCGGTCGGGCCGGCGACGCCGCGGTAGGCGCGGTTCAGGGCCGCCATGGCGGCGTCGTCCACCAGGACTACGCTACACTCCGCCCTCGGGCGCGCCAGAATGGACAGCGCCCTTTCCCCCACCCTTCTTAGCCATCGCGTCTCGACGCGAATCCTCTTTTGCCGGTTTCGCAGGCTGATCCCCATTTTCGCTTCGCTTCTTGCCAGAGTCCTGCAGCTGAATCCCCGGATAATCCACCCGCTGATGGAAGATGCCCGCAAGGATCCGGGCAAAGCTGTTGGCGATGCGGTGGAGGTCCCGCAGGGTGAGGTCGCATTCGTCGAGCTGGGCATCCACGAAGATCCCGTTGATGATCTTCTGCACCGCCCCCTGGATCCGGGCCGGGGTGGGATCGGTGAGCGTGCGGGCCGCCGCCTCCACCGCGTCCGCCAGCATGAGGATCGCGGCCTCCCGGGTCTGGGGCTTCGGCCCGGGATACCGGTAATCCTCCTCCTGCACCGCGCGGAGGTCCGGGTCGGACGTTTCCTTGGCGCGCTGGAAGAAGTAGTGGACCAGCCGCGTCCCGTGGTGCTGGGGAATGAGATCCACCAGGACCTCGGGCAGCCCGTAGGCCCGGGCCATCTCAATTCCCTCCTTCACGTGGGACATGACGATGGCCCGGCTGAGGCTCGGGGCGAGTTTGTCGTGCCGGATGGCGGCGTCCCGGTCATTCTCGATGAAGTAGGCCGGGTGGCGGGTCTTCCCGATGTCGTGGTAGTAGGCCCCCACCCGGCACAGCAGCGCGTTGGCCCCCACCGACTCTGCGGCCGTCTCGGAGAGCGTCCCCACCATGATGCTGTGGTGGTAGGTGCCGGGGGACACGAGGGCCAGGTGGCGGAGCATCGGCTCGTCCAGGTTCGAGAGCTCGAGGAGGGTGAAGTCGGTGGTCCGGCCGAAGGAGTGCTCGAGGAGAGGGAGGAGCCCGTTGGCCACGACTGCCACAATGGCTCCATTGATCAGGCCGCCCACAATCTCCATGACGAGGGCGCTCACGTCGCCCTCGACCAGGGCAAACGCCAGGAGCGTATACACATTGGCCAGGCTCAGCATGCCGCCAGCCCGGAAGAATGCCGTGCGGCCCCGGTATTTCGCCAGGGTGAAGATGCCCGCCAGGCTCCCCACGAAGCTGAAGAGGAAGTAGTTGATCGGCGCCGCCACCATGATCCCCGTGAGGATCGTGAGGACCAGGGACCCGGCGACGGCTAGACGCGCGCTGAACAGGATCGTGAGGAGGACGCCTCCCAGGGGGACGGGCAGGCCGGCCCGCAAGGCCGAGAGCGGGATGTGCGGATAGCTCTGGTGGAGCGAGGTGACGATGACGATCCCGTAGCGGTTCAGGAGAAGGACCAGCAGGAGGACCGTCCCGAGCAGCGCAAGGTTCCGGGGGCGCCGGACCTCCTTGGGGTGCAGGACCCACACGTAGGCGACCAGGGCGCCCAGCAGGAAGGCCACCAGCAGGCAAACGCCCAGGATCGACAGGGGACCCAGGGGCAAGGCCAGATTCGAGGCCAGGATCTGGACCGTGCACAGGAAGAAGAAGATCGCCAGGGCCGGGAGGCACCAGCGCTGCTGCTCCAGGCGCGCGATGGCACGGCGAATAGGGGCCAGGGGATGCCAGCCCGTCCGCAAGGGAGGCTGCAGCCGATCGGCCGCCTCGATTCGAATCTCTTTGGTGAAGAGACGAAGATCCGTCATGCAAATTGCCGAATGCGGAACACCCAGAGGGTTCCCAGGTGCGGGATGGCAATCCGAAATTCGAAATCCGAAATTCGAAATGGAGAAGGGGTCGGGTCCACGCTATGCCCCTGGCTCGGCGGGGCCTCCCTGGTAGGCCTCGTACGCCCGGACGATCTGCTGGACCAGCTCGTGGCGGACGACGTCCTCTTCGGTGAAGTGGATGAACCGGATGCCGGGGATGTCTTTCAGGATGCCGCGGACCTCGATCAACCCGGACACGCGGCCCGCGGGCAGATCCACCTGGGTGATGTCTCCCGTGATCACCGTCTTGGAGCCGAAACCCAGCCGGGTCAGGAACATCTTCATCTGCTCCGAGGTGGTATTCTGGGCTTCGTCGAGGATGATGAAGGAGTCGTTCAGCGTCCGGCCCCGCATGAAGGCCAGGGGGGCGATCTCGATGGTCCCTTGTTCGATCAGGCGGGTGGCCCGCTCGGTTTCCAGCATGTCATAGAGGGCGTCGTACAGGGGCCGGAGGTAGGGATTGATCTTGTCGTAGAGCGTGCCCGGGAGGTAGCCCAGCTTCTCCCCCGCCTCCACGGCGGGGCGGGTGAGGATGATCCGGTTGACTTCCTTGTGCAGCAGCGCCGACACGGCCATGGCCATGGCCAGGTACGTCTTGCCGGTGCCGGCGGGACCGATGCCGAAGACGATATCGTGCTTCCGGATGGCCTCGATGTAGCGCTTCTGGCCGAGGCTCTTGGGGCGGACCGGGCGCTTCTTGGCCGAAACCTCGATGGTCTCGGCCTGGACCTCGCGAAAGGTGTCCGCCTCGTGCTGGCCGAAATGGCGCAGGGCCAGCCGGACCTCCTGAGTGCCTACGGGACGCCCTTGCCGGACCAGCGCGATCAGCTCGCTCACCACCTGTTCTGCGACTGCCACGGCGCCCTCGGCGCCGGAGATCGTCAACATCCCGTCGCGAACGACGAGCCGGACGCGCAGCCCCTCCTCGACCAGGCGGGCGTGCTCGTCCCCCCGGCCGAACAGCCCCTGCAGCTCCGGACCGGCAGCCAGGGATATCCGCTTCAACCCCACACTATTTGTCTCGCCCATGCGAAGGCGGCGCAACCCTCCAAACGCCTGGATTGTCTGAGGCAAGGGGTAGGATAGACCCCGCCCCGGGGGCTGTCAATGGGAAAGGGGGGACGCGCGGGCGTGGCGCAGACCGGCGGATCGGAAAGGCATCCGGCCCTCCAGACAAATGAGGCCGGACGCAGCGGCCTGGCACATTCGGCTTGACATGACATGGGGGCCCTGCTAGGGTTTCGCGGCTTTGGGGTTGGGAGGCCAGCACGCTTCTCCCGCCGCGCTAGACCTATTGGACCAGCAAATTGGACCAGCAGGGCGGTTGCTCCCGGCCCCCTATTCATTTTTGCCCCCACGGGAACTGTTAAGGAGGGTGAGGACGTGAGCGAGGCCAGCATTGTTCTACCGACTTTCGGACCGAATGAGTGGGCCATTCTCTGGTTCGTCCTGGCCTCGGCCTTTGTGGCCCTGGGCTACGGTCTGTACCTGGTGTTCGAGACGATCAAGGCCGATCCAGGCAGCAAGGCGATGCAGGAGGTTGCGGCCGCCATCGAGGAAGGTGCCTTCGCCTACCTGGCCCGCCAGGTCAAGACCATGATCTGGTTCGTCATCGCGATCACCATCGGCCTGTTCTTCATGTACCGCGGCCTCTACGAGGGGATGGTCCTCCCCGTGGGGGTGTCGCTGGCCTTCTTCATGGGGGTGGCGGCCTCCTACGGCGCCGGGTATGTGGGCATGTGGCTGGCTGTTAAGGGAAACGTGCGCACGGCGGCGGCGGCCCTGAAGAGCTTCAAGACCTCGCTGGAGATCGCCTTCCGGGCCGGGACCGTCTCCGGGATGTTCACCGTCGGCCTGGGGCTCTTGGGCGCCACGATCATCTTCCTGCTGTTCAAAGAGAATGCCATGAAGATCCTGATCGGCTTCGGCTTCGGCGGGAGCCTGGCGGCCCTCTTCATGCGCATGGGCGGCGGGATCTACACTAAGGCCGCCGACGTGGGCGCGGACCTGGTGGGCAAGGTGGAGAAGGGTATTCCCGAGGATGATCCTCGGAACGCCGCCACCATCGCCGACAACGTCGGGGACAACGTGGGGGACTGCGCCGGGATGGCCGCCGACGTGTTCGAGTCCTACGAGGTCACGCTGGTGGCGGCCATCATCCTGGGCGCTGGCGCCATGCTGGACAAGGACTTCGTCCAGGCCTTCGGCGGCCAGGCCACCGCCCTGAAGGTCACCCTGGCCCTGGTCATCTATCCCCTGCTCATCCGGGCCGTGGGCATCTTCGGCTCGATCATCGGAACCTGGGCGGTCCGGGGGAAGGATGACCCGGCCATGAACCCCATGAAGCCGATCAACGTGGGATATTGGGTGGCGGCCCTCACCTCCATCGCCGGATTCTTCATCGTGAGCAAATGGTATCTCGGCGACATCACTGCCTCGAAATACCATTCCGAGGCGTTTCCGTTCTGGCTGCGGGTGGCCCTCGCCAATACTATGGGCATCGGTTTGGCCCTGGTGATCGAGTGGCTGACCGAATACTTCACGTCCACCGAGAAGAAGCCCGTCATCGAGATCGCCCACGCCAGCAAGACGGGTCCAGCCACGCTACTCCTCACCGGATTTGCCTCGGGGCTGGAGTCCAGCGTCTGGGCTATCCTGGCCATCGTCGCCACGATCTTCGGCTCATACAGCATCTTCGGCGGGAGCTTCTCCCTCTCGGCCTACGGCATCGCCCTGGCCGGCCTGGGTCTTCTGGCCACCACCGGCTTTGTCCTGGCCGAGGATACCTTCGGGCCCATCTCGGATAACGCCAGCGGCATCTTCGAGATGTCGGGGGCCCTGAAGGGCAACCCCAAGACCCCCTCCGGGATCGAGGCGCGCCGGATCGTGGCCAAGCTGGACGCCGTCGGCAACACGACCAAGGCCCTGACCAAGGGGCTGGCCATCGCCACGGCGGTCATCGCGGCCGTGTCCCTGTTCCGGTCGTTCATTGACGAGGCGCGCCTGTTCGAGACCGGGGTTCAGGTCAATCTGCCCGAGGTCTTCATCGGCCTCCTGATCGGCGGCGCCGTGCCGTTCCTGTTCTCCTCTTTCGCCATCCAGGCGGTCAGCCGGGCGGCGTTCCTCTTGGTGGAGGAGGTCCGGCGACAGTTCCGCGAGAAGCCGGGCATCATGGAGTTCAAGGAGAAGCCGGACTACGGCCGGTGCGTGGCCATCGTGACAGCGGCCGCTCAGAAGGAACTCCTGGGGCCCGGCATCCTCTCGATCTTCAGTCCCATCCTCGTGGCCTTTGCCTTCGGCGCATCCGCCCTGGGCGGTTTCCTGGCCGGGGCCATTCTCACCGGGCAGCTCATGGCCGTCTTCCTGGCGAACACGGGTGCCGCTTGGGACAACGCCAAGAAGAAGATCGAAGAGGGCCTCTTCGGCGGGAAAGGCACCGACTGCCATAAAGCCGCCGTCATCGGCGACACCGTGGGCGACCCCTTCAAGGACACTGCCGGCCCGGCCATCAACCCCATGATCAAGGTCATGAACCTGGTCGGCATCCTGGTGGCCCCCCTGGCCATCCGGGACATCAGCGGCGGGACGCGCTTCCTGATCTTCCTGGTGTGCTTGGTGATCCTGGGCGCCTCGGCGGCCTTCTCCAAGCGAGGCTCTATCGCCGAGGAGAAGCGCGGCTAGCCATCGCTACGCTTTCGCTTACCACGACTCCCACCGGAGGGTACCCTCCGGTGGGAGTTTTCGTCGGCTGGCTGTATCGCGCACTAAGGCAAGGCCCCCTGGGAAGGTTCCCCGGGGGGCCGCTTTGCCTTCGCCATATTTTTCGATGCAGTTAACGGAGTGAGGCCGCACTGGCTTTAATGGCTCGGGCGAGCCGCGAGCCTGAGCGATAGCGATATTGGACAGGAGGGGGTATGGGCAAGAAGAAGGAGGGGGCGGCGGCCAACTTGATAGAAGCGCTGCAGGCGGCCCGGTACATGTACCTCACGACCTACAGCCGCGCCGGGAGGCGCGGCACGGTTCCCGTCTGGCTCTGGTACCACGACGGCTTCGTGTATTTCACCACCCTGCGCGGCAGCCTCAAGGCCCGGCGCATCAGGAACACCGGCCGGGTGACGGTGCACGTGGGAAACAAAGACGGCCCGTCTTTCGAAGGGCGCGCGGAGTGGGTGGACGACCGGCCCGACCTGGAGAAAGCGTTGCTATCCGCCTACCGGAAGAAGTATTGGTTCCTGGTCCCGCTCTGGATGGGACGCTATATCCGGAAGGGGCTTGCCGACAGGACCAGCGTCCTGGTCCGCATCACTCCTCACACCCCGTCGAGTCCCGCCGCCGGAACCCCCGCCTAGTGGTACACCACGCCCGAGTCGAGGACCAGCACCTGGCCGGTCGTGCTGTCGCTCCGGCAGAACTCGACGATCTGGCGGGCCACGTCGTCGCGCTCCACCGGCCTCTGCAGTGCCGCGTTCTTGGTCGTGCTCTCGACCAGCGCCGGGTCCAGCCGTGCCGTCATCCGGGTGCCCATCATCGTGCCCGGCGCGACTGCGTTCACCGTCACGTCCGGCCCCAGGGCGACCGCCAGGCAGCGGGTCAGGTGGATGAGTCCCGCCTTCGAGACGGCGTAGGCGATGCTGCTGCCCCTCGGCGCGAGTCCGGCGATCGAGGCGACGTTCACGATCCGACCGCGCTTCTGCCTGAGCATAATCGGGGCCACCGCCTTGACGCACATGAAGGGCGAGGTCAGGTTGGCGAGCAGGATGTGGTCCCAGATGTCCATCGTCAGGCCATCCAGGTCTTTGAACGGGATCATTTGGTTGTAGGCGGCGTTGTTGACGAGGATGTCGATCCGGCCGTACTCTTCCATCACGCGGTCGACCATTCGCTTGATCTGTGCCTGCTCGTTGACGTCGGCCTGGACGGCGATGCAGCGCGGCCCGAGTTCCGACCACTCTCGGGCGAACGACTCGGCCTGCTCCTTTGACTGCACGTAGACCCCGGCCACCTGCGTGCCGTTCTCGGCGAACGCCCGCCCGATGCGCTGCCCGAGCCCACCCGTGCAGCCGGTGACAATGGCGACTGAACCCTTCAGCTCCATGACCTCCCTCCTCTTTGGTCCTTGCGAAGGCCCGTGATGCCCATGAAATCCTGGGCAGGCGGGCATTCCGATGACGGTTTCCTCCCTCATCCTTTGAGCCCGGTGAGGGCGATGCCCCGGATCATGTATTTCTGGGAGATGACGTAGGCCACGAGCATCGGCGCTGTGGAGATGAGCGTCGCCGCCATGAGCGGCCCGTAGTTGATGTTGCCGTAGGGGTCTTTGAAGAGAGCGATGCCTACCGGCAGGGTTCGCAGGTCCGCCGAGTTGATAATAATGACCGGCCAGAGGAAGTCGTTCCAGGAGCTCAGGAACAAGATCATGGCCACAGTGGCGACTGTTGTCTTGATGAGGGGGGCGATGATGGTAAGAACGATCCGCATCTCGCCGGCCCCGTCTATCCGAGCCGCCTCGATAACGTCCACTGGAATCTGCTTGATCCCCTGGCGGAGCATGAAGACCCCGAACGCGCTGGCGAAGTTGGGCGCCAGAATGCCCAGAAAGGTATCCACCCAGCCGATGTGGGACAGCATGATATAGAGCGCTACGGAGGTGACCTGAACTGGGACCATCAGGGTGGCAAGGATCAGCAGGAAGAAGAAGTTCTGCAGGGGGAATCGGTAGATGGCGAAGGCATAACCGGCGAAGAGGCCGAACAGGAGCGAGCAACTGACCGACCCGACCGCGACGACGAAGCTGTTCCAGTAGTAGGTCAGCCAGGGGGCCTTGGCAAAGGCAACGACGAAATGTTCCAGGATCAGGCGGGTGGGGATCCACTTGGGAGGGAAAGCCAGGATGTCGGGCGCGGGCATGAAGGCGGTGATGAGCATCCAGTAAAACGGCAAGATCATGAGCGCTGCCACCGCGCCCACCACGAGGTACAGGCTCAACCTTCCGACTGGCACCAAGATGGAGCGAACCATCTCCCCTCCCCTAATAGGCGACCTCGTATCGCTTGCTGTAGTAGTATTGCAGGATGGTGACTGCCATGATGAAAAGGAAAAGGACCATCGCTTCGGCGGCGGCGTAGCCGAAGTTGTACCGCTGGAAGGCCTGCCGGTAGAGGTCCAGCACGACTACGTTGGTGGAGCCGGCCGGCCCGCCACCCGTCAGGACGAAGACTTGATCAAAGACCTGCAGCGCCAAGATGGTGTCGTAGATCAGGAGGAAGGTGGTGGTGGGAGCGAGGAGTGGGATCGTGACGTGCCGGAACCGCCTCAGGGCGCCGGCCCCGTCAATGGTGGCCGCCTCATAGAACTGCTGTGGGATGGCCTGGAGTCCCGCCAGGTAGATGATCATGTTGTAGCCGAGGTTCTTCCACACGCTGAAGATGATGATGGAGGGAAGCGCCATGTGGCTGGACATCAACCAGGGCTGCTCCGGGAGCCCAACCAGCTTCAGCAGGACGTTGAAGATGCCGAACTGTGGGTTGTACATCCACCACCAGACCATGGCTGCAGCCACGGTGCTGGTGACCATGGGGGAGAAGTACACTGCTTTGAAGAATTCCTTGAGGTGGAATGGGGCGTTGAACAAGACCGCCAGGATCAGGCCCAGGAAGGCCGAGATGGGCACGATGGTGATGACGTAGGTCAACGTGTTGACGGTCGCCTTGCGGAAGATCTCGTCGGCGAACAGGGAGGAGAAGTTCTCCAGTCCGATGAATGTGAACCGGCCCTTGAGCAACTCCACTTTGTAGAAGCTGTAAAGGAGAGTCTGCACCGACGGCAGGACGCGGAAGAGCCCGAAGAGGATGATGACTGGAGCGATGAATAGGTAGGCGTGGAGGATGTGGCGGGAGTGGAGCCGCGCCAGGACCTGCCGGGGTGGTCGCCTGCGCTCGCTGATCACGCAATCCCCTTCCGCTCGAGGACGCGGTCAAAAAAACTGCCCCACGGGGATGCCCCCGTGGGGCATTGGCCGGAGGATGCGTCGCGACTACTTGGCGGCGTCGGCGATGGCCTTGTTCGCCAGGCGCTCCGCCTCGGCCAGGGCCGCGTCCACCGTGGCCTCGTGGTGCCAGACCTTCTGGATGGCGTTTCCCGTGGCCTCCATAATGCCGTTAAACCCCAGATTGATGGGCAGCTTGATCCCATAGGGGTAGAGCTGCTTCAACCCCTGATCGTACGAGTCGGACTTGAACGGCTCCTTCTCCCAGTTAGCCTTGTAGCGCGGTGAGGCGCCATACTGCTTGCAAAGCTCGTAGTCCTTCTCGGGGCTGTTGATCCACTCGATCAGCTTCCAGGCCATGGCCTTGTTCTTGGCCTGCTTTGGGACCGAATACAGCCAGCCGCCCAGGTTGGTCGCCGGCCGGTCGCCCGCCTTCGGCACCGGCGGGAGCGCCATGCCCCACTTGAGATCGGGCGCTTCCTTGGGCTGGCGCGCCCGGATGCTGACCGTCTCGCTGATCTGCATCGAGGCGATGCCCTTCAGGAAGGCGGCGCGCGGGTCCGGGAAGTTCAGGCTGGTGGACTTGTCCACATCCAGCATGTCCAGGACGAGCTGGAGGGCCGCCTTGCCGCCCGGAGTGTTGACCATGTACTTGCCGCCGCGCAGGGCGAGCGGGGTGTCAATGAGCGCGGCCCCCGCCCCGTAGATCGCCCAGAAGTGCTTGTGGACGACGCCGTGGGGCTGGCCGACGTGCCGGATGGCATACCCCACGCGGGTGATATTACCCTGGGCGTCCCGCTTGGTCAGTTTCTTGGCGTAGTCCCGGAACTCGGCCCAGGTCTTGGGCGGCTTTTCAGGATCCAGCCCGACCTCCTTGAACTGGTCCTTGTTCCAGGTCAGGCCGTACACGTCGATGCCGTACTGAACGTAGCCCCACATCCGACCCTTGCCATAGTCGGCCAGCGTCCGGATCTCGGGCGAGACCGCGTCAAGCCACGCCTTGGCCTTGGCGTCCGCCACCGGCTCCAGCATCTCCTCCTTCAAGAAGCCGGGGACCCAGGAATCGTCGATGAAAAGGATGTCGGCGATGTTCTTCCCGGCGGCGGCGGCGAAGATCTTCTGCTGCATGGTGTCGTAATCCAGCGCCACCGCCTCGACCTTCACGTTGTTCTTGTTTTCGAACTCGGTAAACAGGGTCTTGTCGGCGAAGTGGGCAGCCCCGGCTGTGATGTCTCCTGCCGGATACCATAAGGTGATCGTCGTCTTGGCAGCGCCGGCCAGGGCAATGGCAGGGGTCAGGAACAGGATTGCCAGGGCTATCGCGAACACCTTTGAACCTCTCGTCATGGGATGAGCCCTCCTTTCAGCAGCATACGTGAAGCACGGTCATGGCTCACGCTTCCTGCCCCGCGAGACGAATCCCTCCTTTCGGGGGCAATCATGGATGCACCAAGTTGAGACCTTTTCGGGCTACTGTGTCAAGCGAAATCTTGGGCCGGCTGCTAGGATTAACAGGACCCCGCGCCAAGCGCGGGCAATGAAAAACGGACAACGGACAATCCACCACAGACGGACCATCTCGTTTCGTGGAATGGTTCGGCCGGTTGGCAGTTGTCGGTTTTCAATTTGAAAATCCGGGCCCTACCGCACCAGTTCCCCCAGGAATTCCTCGACCGTGGCCAGATACTTTTCCACCTCGGCATCGCCCATCGCGGTGGACAGACAGCAACGCCCGCCGCTTGAGAGGAACAGGCCGCGGTTGAGACCGAACATGAAGAGCGCCTCGTCAATCCCTTGGCTGGCCCGCTGGGCCGATCGGTAATCGCGGATCGGCGAAGCGCTGAAATGGATTTTGAACATCGAGCCGATGCCGGTGATCTGCAGCGGGACTTCGTACTTTGCGCCGAGGTCCCGCAGCCGCTCCCGCAGCCGGTCGCCGGTCCCGTTGAGCCACGTGAAGGCTGACAGGATGAGCTGCTCCAGCGTGGCGATCCCGGCGGCCATGGTGATCGGATTGCCATTGAATGTCCCGGCGTGGGGGATCCGCGCCTCACTGGAAGAGGCGTCGAAGAGGGCCATGATGTCGCGACGTCCGCCGAAGGCGCCCACCGGGAAGCCGCCGCCGATGATCTTGCCGAGGGTGGTGAGGTCCGGCCGGATGCCGAAGAGCGCCTGGGCGCCGCCCCGGCTGAGGCGGAAGCTCTGCACCTCGTCCAGGATGAACACGATGCCGTGGCGGTGCGCTTCGCCCCGGAGGCCGGAGAGGAACTCCTTTTCGGCCGGGATGAACCCCACGCTCCCCAGGATCGGCTCGACGATGATGGCGGCGAGGCGCGGGGCTTCCCGAGCCAGGATCGTGCGGGCCGCCTGCAGGTTGTTGTACGGCAAGAGGACGACGTCTTCCAGCACCCCCTTGGTGATCCCGGCCGAGCCGGGAACTGCGATGGGCGACTCCGCTGGCCCGGCCAGATCCAGGGGCGGCCGCACGCTCACTTCGACCGCGTCGTGGGAGCCGTGGTAGCCGCCCTCGATCTTGGCGATCTTGCGCCGGCCGGTGAAGGCGCGGGCGGCCCGGATGGCCAGGAGCGTCCCCTCGCTCCCGCTGTTGGTGAAACGGACCTGCTCCATCGAGGGGACCCGGTCCACCAGCATCTCTGCCAGGCGTGTCTCCAGCCCGGTATTGGTCTGGAAGGCGGTCCCCCGCGCCAACTGTTCCCGCACCGCCTTCATCACGGCTGGCGGCCGGTGGCCTAGGATCAGCGACGTGGCGTTGTTGAACAGGTCCAAGCGCCGGTTTCCGTCGATGTCCACGAAGTAGCACCCCTCGCCGTAGTCCGCGTAGCATGGAAACGGGGGGAAGAAGCAGAGCAGGCGCGTCACGCCACCCGGCACGACCCGGAGGGACTGCTGGAACGCCTCTCGTGACTTGGGATTGGCCGCCTCGTATGCCTTCTGCTCGCGTTCCAGGATCTCCTGGGCACGCTGCTCGACTTCTGCCAGACCGGCCATCGTCCTTTCCTCCTCTCATTCCGCTGCCCGCACGGGCACCCATTCGGACTTCGATCGAAGGCTCTGGTTCACCGCCTCGACCACCGCGGTGGACCGCAGGGCCTGGCGGAACGTCGGCCGCAGGGACTCCAGTTCCGCAGGGGCTCTCTCCCCGTCCAGCAGGCCCCGGGCGTCCTCGAGGAAGGCGCGGATGCTGTCGATGCCGTAGCCCTTGTACTCGCGACAGGAACCCTGAGGGCTCGGATACATCTGGGTGAAGTACGGGTTGATGACTTCGATCCCGTCAGCCTCTGTGACCATGTGCAGACCGCGGTCCCGCTGGTCGCTCTCGAACCGGCCGGCCGTCCCGAAGACCTTGAGGCTTTGGTAGGAAAGGGCCGAGGTGGTGTTCGGATCCACCCAGTTGGTGAGAAAGGTGGACAGGAAGGGGACGGCGGAGCCGGGGATGTCCCACTCGATCAGGGCCTGGACCGAATCGTACGTGTTGATACGTCGCTCCCTCAGGTATCCGTACTGTCCGATCCCCATGGCCCGGCGAGGGATCGCCCCCAGGGCGAAGATCAGGATGTCCACATAATGGACGGCCAGGTACTGGAAGGAGTTGTCCTGCTCCACCCAGCTGCGAAAGATCTTCTCCGGGATCAGGCGTCGCTGGCTGTATTCCACGACTGAGCACAAGGGCTTTCCCAGCCGCCCCGTCTCCACCGCCTCCCGCAGCTTCAGGTTCGGCAGGTCCCACCGCTTGTGGAAGTCCACCACTCCGTAGACGCCGCGCTCCCCTGCCAGGCGGACGAGTTCCTGGGCCTCCGCCAGGGTCGGCGCGAGCGGCTTCGTAACCATCACTGGGCATCCCCGCTCAATGGCGGCCTGGGCGGTGGGGAAGTGGAGATCGTCCGGCACCACGATGATCACGCAGCCCCGCTTCCCCAGGGCGGCCAATGCGTCCTGATATGCGAGAGGATTCTGCCCGCCCTGGGGAAAGCCCTCGAATGCGACCGTGGTGCCCAGCAGCGAATTCAGCCCCGCCATCTTCTCGTGGACGGCCTGGATGGAGGCGGCGCTCGTGACCGCGACCAAGACGCGTCCCACCAACCCGTCTCGGTGGGCCTGGACGACCGCGGGCAGGACCGTCCCATAGCCGTTGGTCCCGCGACCGGAGACATGCATACCCGCACCGACGAGCAGGACGTCGATCGGGGCGTGGGTCATAGGGCGGCCTCTCTTGAATGCTGGGCGGCGTGAATTGCGCGTGGTCGCCGGTCACAACCGACGACGCCAACTGGCCGACTCGCGGGAGTACGATCCTTGCCACTTGATGCTAACTCCACCCGGTTCCGGGGGTCAAGCATCATCTGGGTGCGTTAGAGAGTTTGTCGCTCTGGGTTGAGCTGGGAGGAGAGCGCCATAGATTCCTTTCATCTTGACTCGCCCGCGGGGAGGGAATAGCGTGTGATTTGCCCCGAGCATGCCGGCGGGTCCGTTCGCTCTTAAGGATCACCACTTCGATGACCTCGGCCATGGTGTCAAGAAGAACCAGGTTCTCCCGACTGCGCCGACTTCTTTGGGGTGTGCTGCTGGCCGTAGTCGTGCTCACGGTCCTGCCCGTCGTCTGTTTGCGCTGGATCCCTCCGCCGACAAGCGCATTCATACTTGAAAAGCGCATCGCCAAGTTCTTGCGCGGGGGTCCCCAACCGCTCATTCGCTACCGCTGGGTGGGCTGGGAATCCATCTCGCCCCAGATGCGTCTCGCCGTGGTCGCCGCCGAGGACCAGAAGTTTCCCCATCACTGGGGCTTCGACTTCGACTCCATCACGGACGCTGTACAGCATGAGGGCCCGAGAGGTCGTCTCCGGGGAGCCAGCACCATCACCCAGCAGGTCGCCAGAAACCTCTTTCTCTGGCCTGGGCGCAGTTATGTCCGGAAGGGCCTTGAGGCGTACTTCACGGTGGTCCTGGAGTGGCTGGTGGCCGAAGCGGCGGATTCTGGAGGTCTACTTAAACATTGCCCAGTTTGGCGATGGCATCTACGGGACATCCGCGGCCAGCGTGACGTTCTTTGGCAAGCGCCCGTCCGAGTTAGAGCAACAGGAGGCAGCCCTCCTCGCGGCGGTGCTGCCAAATCCCATTCGGCTCCACGTCCGGAATCCGTCTGCCTACGTGCGCGAGCGCGCTGGCTGGATCGAGGAGCAGATGGCTCAACTCGGCGGCCCCGCCTACCTTCAGAACCTCTGAGCAGCGCAAGGAAAAAAGGAAAGGGGACGTTGCTTCTTTAGTCGCTTTGCTCTCGTCAAGCCCCGCTGGCGGCGGTGGGTCGCGATCGAATGCCCTAGCCGGATGGGAATCGCTGACTTGCACCGTGAACAGCGAGGCCGGTCGCGCTGATTCCGCACATCCCGCTCAGGCTCCGTCCAGGCGGCGTCAGGGGCAAATGGGCGAGGTCGCACTGCGATGGATAATGAGAGGGGAATTCTGAGGTAATGCAACTAAAGAAGCAACGTAGTATCTCTCGCGTGAAAGCGACTCACGAGGCTAGACTCCCGCAGTGTGAGCCCCTTCGTCCGAAAATGGCAGCTAGGAAAAGGGGCTTCTCTCCGGTAGAAGGGCAAGTGCGACGGCCAAGTCCCACTTGCACCCCTAACCGGAGGAGAAACCCCATGCCTACTCTGCGTGACAACGGGATCCGAATCAAGCGCTTTCGCGAGCTCAAGGAGAACCTGCGAACGAGACGGGACCGGCTCCTCGTGGGGCTCGACATCGCGAAGGCCCAGCACGTGGCCCAGGTCCGCCTGGCCCACACCCGGATCCTGGACAAGCACCTCGGGGTCCCGAACACGCAGGTCGGCTTCGAAGCGTTCTGGGCGCACCTAGCGCGGCGCCAGGGCGAGACCGGGTGCACCGAGATCGTCTGCGCCGTGGAACCCACGGGCACCTACCACCAGGCGCTGGCGACGTTCCTGGAGGCCCACGGGGTCGATGTGGTCCTCGTCTGCAACCACGTGGCCGCCCTGAACCGCCGCACCCTGGATCGGACCTGGGGGAAGAGCGACCCCAAGGACGCCCACAACCTCGGCGACCTCCTGGAGCGGGGGCTGGTCCTGTTCTACGCGCTGCCGGACGACCGGGTCGCCACGCTCCGGCGGCTCGTCCGCCTCCTGCGGCGCGCGCGGGTGGAGCTGGGCGCCTGTAAGGCGCGCTTCCGGAACACCCTCCTCCCGGCCCTGGGGCCCGCCGGCGAGCCCCTGCCTCGGCGCGTGGCCGCGAGCCTCCCCGCGCCGCTCCACGTGCTCTTACCGCCGGCCCAGCGGGGGGGCGCAGCCGAGCCCGGGCGCGGCCTCCCGCCCGCCCTGGCCTTCGAGTGTCTCACTGCCGGTTGTAAACTCCCCGAATGTGCCGGTTGAAAATTCCTCACTGAACGGATGACGAGTGCCTGACGCATCGGGTACGGTTCCCTCCCGAGACTGCCCATGGTGGCAGCTCGGGAGGGCCGATGATCGCTCAGGAGGACTACCTCGTGATCCACAAGCTCCATGCGCTCGGCTACACCATCACGCAGATCGCCCGGGAACTCGGGCTCGACCGGAAGACCGTGCGGGCCCACCTGCAGCGCGACAGACCACCCCAATACCAGCGGGAGGCGCGTCCCTCGAAACTGGACCCCTACCGGACGTGGATCCGGACCCGGCTGGAGGCGGCGCCCCTCACAGCGAAGCGGCTCCTCCGGGAACTGCGGCCCCTCGGGTACACCGGAGGCTACTCGATCTTGAAGAGCTTCGTCGCCCAGATCCGACCCCGGCCACCGGTCCCGGTCGTGGTGCGGTTCGAGACCCCGCCGGGGGATCAGGGGCAAGCCGACTTCGCCCGCTTCGAAGTGACCTGGGCAGCGACCGGCGTGACCCAGGTCGTGTGGCTCTTCCTGGTCACCTTGGGCTACTCCCGGCTCCTCACCGGGACCTGGAGTCTCCACGGCGATCTCGTCGCCGTCCTCCAAGGCCACGCGGCCGCGTTCGCCGCGTTCGGCGGGGTCCCGCGCCGTATGCTCTATGATCGGATGAAGACGGTGGTGACGGATCAAGACGCGCAGGGCCGGCCCGTCTTCCACCCGGCGCTCGTGGCTCTCGCCGCCCATTACGCCTTCACCCCGGAGGCGTGCCGGCCGCACCGGGCCCAGACCAAGGGGAAGATCGAGCGGCCTGTGGGGTACATCCGCGAGGACTTCTGGCTCGGCCGCATCTTCTGGGACCTTGCCGACCTCCTCGCCCAGTGGCAGGACTGGCTCACCACGATCGCCAACGTCCGGGTGCACGCGACCACCGGCGTGCGGCCGCTCGACCGTTGGGCCACTGAAGGCCTCCACCCGCTGCCCCCCCAGCCGCACGATCCGCTCCTCACGATCGAGCGGCAGCTGAGCCGCGACGGCTTCGTGTCGGTGCGGGGCAGCCGCTACGCGGTGCCGCTCGCCCACTACCGGAGCCCGATCGAGGTCCGCATCCGCGCCCTCACCTGTGAGCTGTACGTCGAGACGACCTGGCTGGCCACCTACGCCTTGGCGCCGGGACGCGGGGCTGTCTGCACCACCCCGCTCGCGCTCGCGCCCACCGCCGAATGGCCGCGGGTGCCCCGGCCATCCGTCCCGACGCCGGCCCTGCCGCTCCTCCTGCCCGCCCGCGCCTGGCTCACGCACGACGTCGAGCGGCGCGACCTCGCCGTGTACGAGACGGTCGGAGGTCGCCGATGAGCGCGCAGTTGCTCGAGCAGGTCACGGGGTACTGCACGCGGCTCCGGCTTCCCCGGGTCGCCGCCCAGCTCCCGGCCGTCCTCGCCCAGGCCGAGCGGGGGGAGACCAGTCTGCTGGAGGCGTTGGCCACGCTGCTCGGTACCGAGGCGACGGCGCGGGAGACCATCCGCCTGAAGACCGCCCTCAGCATGAGCCACCTGCCGGCGGTCAAGACGCTCGAGGACTTCGACTTCGCGTTCGCCCCCGGGATCGACCGGGCGCGCCTGCAGGCGCTCGCCAGCCTCGACTTCGTCCGCCGCAAGGAGAACGTGCTCTTCCTCGGGCCGCCCGGCGTGGGCAAGACGCACCTCGCCATCGCGCTCGCCGTGGCCGCCTGCCGGGGCGGACTCCAGACCTACTTCACCTCCGTGGCCGAGCTGGTCACCAGCCTCCTCGCCGCCCAGCAACGCGGCCAACTCGCCGCCCGGCTCCAGTTCTATACCAAGCACGCGCTCCTCATCCTGGACGAGGTGGGCTACCTGCCGCTCGCCCCCGGCGGGCCGAACCTCCTCTTCCAACTCGTGAGCGCCCGGTATGAGCGGGGCAGTCTCATCCTGACCTCGAACAAGCCGTTCCGCGACTGGGGGCAGGTCTTCGGGGACGAGGTGATCGCGAGCGCGCTCTTGGACCGGCTGCTCCACCATGCGGTCGTGATCAACATCCGCGGGGCGTCGTACCGGCTCCGGGACCAGGGTGCTGCGCTCGCGCCTGAGCCACTGCCGGTGCCGGCGAAGCGCCGGGGGCGTCCCCCGCGCGGGGCACCCTCGGAAGGGAGGTGAGCCGCAGTCGGTCGAGTTCCCGGGCACCGTCAGGTGGGGAAAATCGATCGGCACATCTGGGGAATTTTAAACCGGCGTTGACAGAGAGCGCCGACCTCGCGGCCCGCCTGGTCAGTGTGCGGGCGCGCATCGCGCGGATTGAGGCCGAACTCGTCACCGTCGCGACCCCGCTCCCGGCGTACCGGTTGCTCCTGAGCCTCCCGGGCGTAGGCCCCACCCTCGCCGCTATCCTCCTCGCCGAGATTGGGGACATCGCCTGGGACCACGAAGTTCAGCCAGCTCCGCAAGCTCGCCGGGCTGGACATCGTCCGGGTCGAGTCCGGCCAATGGGCGGGCACGGCGCGGATCTCCCGCTGTGGGCGGCCGCTCCTCCGCTGGGCCCTGTACCAGGCGGCCCTCGGGACCGCCCGCACGCCGTTCGGGCGGGCCTGGCGGGCCGCGATGCGCGCCAAACGGCACGGGGATCCCCACGCCTTCTTCAAGGCCAACGTGGAACTCGCGGCGAAGCTCCTCCGGCTCGTGTGGGGGATCTGGCGGAGTGGGCGGCCCTACGAGGCGGCGCGGATCGGCGGGCTCCCCGCGCTCCGGCCGACGAGCGCTGCCCGCCGCACTCGCGCCAGTCGCCGCGGGGCCTCGGCCGAAGGGGGCATGTCCGGGTAATCGGGCGGCAGCGCGGATGCACGGGACTCGCGTCTCAGGGAGAGGCAGCGCGCGCTTGCAACGTGGAGGCACTGCGGTGACCTCGGGCGGGACACCGGCGCGCCTCTCCCGCTTCCGCAGCTCGGACTAGGCCGGCTGCGCGCGTCCGGCAGCGACGCCGCCGCATAGCACCACTACGATGGAGCGCGGAAGCAGCACTACCGGGAGAGGCACCCCGGGAAGCGAGTGACTAATACGAGAGGGCGGCGTGAGGACGTCGAGAGGAGGGATTTACCTTGACACCAAAGAAACGGCCGGGTCCCCCGATATGGAAGACCGGCCGTCAAGGGGTATCTCGCAGTGATGGTCCTCCCTCCGGTTCCGGCCCCGCCCGCTGAGCGCGCGGCGTGCCCATCGGGCTGGCGCAGCGCGCGGAGCGGGCGGAGGGCCCAGGGTGGATGGGGTCCTGAGGCCGCGGGGCAGCGCGGCGACGCGGCGGCTTCGACGACGAATCACTCTGATATGCGCGGATTGCCCCGAGGGGCCGAGCCGCATGACCGTGCTCCGTCGGGAGCTGCCTCCGTCTATTTGCGCGAGTCCCCCGGGCCGAGGCCCGGGTGTCGCAGGGGGACGGCGAGGGCTCTCCAATCGTGCCTGCATCGAGCGACTGTCCTCCGCGGCCTCAGGATGGTGTGGCCTGGCTCCGCTCGGTCGCGATCCTACGCCGCCTGGGCCCCGGGCGCCGTCTGCGTTAGGGCGGCCCAGACGAACTCGACTAACTCGCGGGCGCAGGCGACCACGGCGACCGGGGGGCGTTTCCCGTGCCCGACCAGATGCCGGTACCGGCGGTGGAGCCGCTGCTGCGCCTGCCACGCCTGGGTGAGAACGGCCTTCGGCTGGCCCTGGCTCCGCGTGGCCAGCGCCCGTCCGAGGCGCGGGGGGTGCCGGTAGTGCCAGGCGGCCTCGACCAGGATCCGCCGGGCGTGGGTGTTGCCGGCCTTCGTGATGCCCCCGCGCCGCTCGCGCCCCCCGGTCGAGTTTTCGCTCGGCACCAGGCCCAGGTACGCCATGAGCGCCCGGGGGTGCGGGAAGCGGGGGAAGGCCCCGAGCTCGGTGAGCAGGCCCATCGCCGAGAGGGTATCGATCCCCCGGAAGCAGCGGAGCCACCCCACCCGCTCCCGGTAGGGCTCCGTCTCGGCGAGGGCGACGATCTCGTGCTCCAGGTCCGCCCGGCGGATGAGGAGCTGCTCCACGGTGAACCGGTACTCCTGATAGGTGCGCTCGAGGACGGGGAGCGCGAACCGCTGGCTCCGGAGCCAGGTCCAGTGGCGCCCCGTCCAGTGCCGGCCCTCCCGGTAGACGCGGCCGTGGCGGGCCAGGAACTTCACCAGCCGGTGGCGCCAGCGGAGGAGGTCCTCCTGCACGTCTTCCCGGCAGCGGAGGAGATCCCGCACCGCCTCCGCGGCCTCGTCGGGCACGTGGATCGGGGTGAGTTCCCCCGCCCGGAAGAGGCGCACCAGCTTGGCGGCATCCCGGCGGTCCGTCTTGATCCGGTCCCCCGGCTTCCGGGGCGTCAAGGCGGGAGCCATCACCTGACAGGGGACCCCCAGCGCCGTGATCTGCCGGTACAGGTCGTACCCCGAGGGACCCGCCTCGTAGCAGGTCACCACCGGCCCCTCGCGCTTGAGGCGCTCGAAGAGCCGCCGGAGATGGCGAGGCTCGTTGGGGATCTGGCGCAGCTCGGGCTCCGTCGCTTTGGGCCGCAGGGCCCCCACCACGATCGAGTTCTTGCTGTCATCGAGGGCCACGTACGTGGTATCCTTCTCCATGACCGGCCTCCTTTCGCATGTGGCTCTGTTCCGTCCCCGGAACAACCCACGCTATTATGCGATAGGTCAGGCCGGTCCTTCCATATGGTCCATTCTACCCCCTGCTGCTGCACCATCTCGAGCTTCGGCGCCACGGGAAGCCCCTCCTCGATCGCCCGGACCGCCAGCACGAAGCCGGCCTCGCCTAGTTGGCCGCGACAGGCTTCCGGGGTCCCCTTCCGGGGCGTGATCAGGGTTCATCCCGGGGGCATCTCGCTTCAGATCACCTCATAGACGTCGTCCGTGGCACGGGTCCAGGACGCCGGTGTAGAGCTCATGGGCTCCCCCAACGAATCACGCTGTTGTCCCGGGCGGACTCGTAGGCGCGGAGGGTGATCTCCAGACTCTTCAGGTGATCGGGCCCGTCGGTCTGGAACGGGGCGCCCGTCCGCAGGCACTCGACAAAGTGGTTGATGGCGCCCCAGTACATGCGAACGTAGAAATCGCTGGTCTCCACAGGAATCCGCTCGATCCGGCCGTCGGCCCGGTGGAGTGTCAGGCCCCCGTCGGTGGTGAGGAACAGCGAGCCCCGGCTGCCTTCGACCACCATTGATTCGGCGGATGTCAATTGCGGGTATCCATACGAGGCCCAGCTCTCGTCCAGCAGCCCCAGGACGGGCCCCTGGTTCATGACCACCGTGACCAGCGACTCGCCGATGACGGTCCCGGCCGGGCTCCGCGTCTGGACGTAGAGGCTGTCCACCTCGCCGAACAGGAACCGCATCGTGTCCACATGGTGGACCAGGGATTCGAGGATCAGGAGCCGGGGCATCGTCTTGAGGCGAGGCTGGCGTGGGATGAGCAAGGTGTCTGGGTGGTCGACGGTGGGGACGACCGCCGGACTGCGGATGCCGAGGCGGGCGTAGAACGGCTCCCCGATGGCACCTCCCTGCAGTTGGCGCTTGATCTCCTGGAACCACACCCGCCACCGCCAGTTCTCGTTCACCATGAGGCGAACCTGTCGCAGCGCATACAGATCCACGATGGCCCGGGCATCCTCCAGGGTGTCGGCCAGCGGCTTCTGGCAGAGCACCGGCTTGCCCGCGGCCACGAGCTGCTCTGCGACCGCCCGGTGCGTCTCGTGCGGGGTAGCGATATCATAGGCATCCGTCTCGATCTCTCGCAGCAAGTCCGCCACGCTGGCGAACGTCCGGCCGATGCCGAACTCCCGCGCACGAGCCTCCCGCTTGCCCGGGTTCAGATCGCACAGGGCGACCACCTCCGCCTCTGGGACCATGCGCCAGGCCTTCAGGTGGAACTCCGAGGCAAACCCGCAACCCAAAAGCGCCACGCGCAATGCCTTCTGTCTCTGCATCATCCTCACCGGGGGTGGATCAGCCTTTGATGGCACCCGCTGTCATGCCTTTGACGAACCACTCGGAGAGGAACAGGTACATAACGAGAATGGGTAGCGTGGCGATCATGAGACCGGTGGCCAGCATCCCGATGTCCTGATACTGATCGCTGACCAGGAATTGGATGGCGAGAGGGAGCGTGCGGATTTCCTGACTGGTGATGAACACGACCGCGTACAGGAACTCGTTCCAGAAGTAAATGAAATCCAGAATGAAGGTCGTTGCCACCGCCGGGAGGGCTATAGGAAACATCACCCGCCAGAACATGGTCCAGTCGGTGCAGCCGTCAAGCCGGGCTGCCTCCTCCAGCTCCTGGGGGATCTGCGCAAAGAAGGCGCGCAAGAGATAGATGGTGATCGGCAACTCCGTCGCGACGTACACCAGGATGAGCCCGGGCAAGGTGTTGAAGAGCCTGTACTTGATCAGGATCTGGAACAGGGACAGGATCATGATTTGCGGCGGAAACATCACGGATAGAAAGATCATGAGAAACAGCGGTTCCCGCAATCGAAAGGCATAGCGCCTGCGGGCGAAGCCAAAGGCGGCCATGGCCCCGACGACGGTGATGAGGCACACCGCCACCACAGAGACAATGGCGCTGTTTCGGAAGTAGGTGGCGTACCCGAACTCCGTCCACGCCGTGTAGAACTTCCCCCAGTGGGCCGGAATCGGCAGGCCGTAATGGCTGCGGTAGATCTCGTCCGTCGTCCGCAAGGACATCACGGCGGTCCACAGGTACGGGCCGGCCGAGAAGGCCGTGTACGCCAATACCGGGAGCATCAGTATCGTCCTGGTGATCGTCACGCGCATGGTCAGAACTCCAGTGCCTCTCGTCGCTGCAGGAATCGCGTCAGGCCGTAGGAGAGGCCGAAGATGATGACGAACCAGATCACCGCGATGGCCGAGGGATACCCCAGGTCGAGCGTCCTCCACTCGAACGCCCGTTTGATCACGTAGGTCGCCACCGTCTCAGTCCCCCGCATGGGACCGCCACGAGTCATGACCCACACCAGGGCGAACTGCTTCATCTTCCCGATGAAGTCCAGGATGGCAAGGTTCACCAACGTCGGGCGAAGAAGCGGGATGATAATGTGGAACGTCCGTTGCCATCTGTCTGCCCCATCCACCCAGGCCGCCTCGATATACTCCTGGGGAATGGTGTGAATCGCCGTCAGCAAGATCACCATGTGAAACCCGGTGAACATCCAGGTGGTCACCAGGATCAGGGCTGGCAGAGCCGTCACTGGGTTCGCCAACCAGGCCTGGGCGTACCGGCCCAGGCCGATGGCCCGTAGGACGAGGTTCGCCATGCCCCAATCGTAGTTGTACACCCACAACCAGATCACACCGACCACGGGGTAGGACATGAGGAGCGGTGTGAACCAGACCGTGCGGAAGAAGCGCGCGAAGGGGACCTTAGCGTGAAGCACCAAGGCGAGGGTCAATGCCAGGGGCATATCAATGATGGGGGCAACGATACCCCAGGTGAGCGAGTTCCCCGCGGCCTTCCAGAACACCTCGTCGCTGCCCAGGATCTCTTTGAAGTGCTGCAAGCCGACGAACTGGTACGTCAGCCCAAGATCCTGCCGAAGGATGTGAAAGCTGTTGAAGAAGGTCACCAGCACCGGATAGATGATGAAGGCGAAATAGAAGAAGAGCGCCGGACACAGGAACATCGCGATCGAGCCCCAGGGACGTCGATGGCGGGGAGATCGGACCCCCTCGCGGATCACGGGCGCCGGCAGGGCTTGGCTTCCCTCCATCTGATCAGCGGGCAGACTAGGCACCGTCGCGCACCCTCAGGCGCAGCCGTCCAGCATTGCCCCCGACCCAACCGGGGGCCGGAGGGCGAGCATCTTGCACCACGCCCTCCAGCCCCCGAAGTGGGTGCCTGGTAACCACCAATGGCTGATGACCCAGAGAAACCTACTTGAACTTCAGCCGGGCCGCCTCCAGCTTGTCCAAGGCTTCGTCCGCTCCGATCAGCTTGTTCGGCAGGCCCTGGTTGAGAATGGAGACCCAGACCTCCCACATTTCCGGCTTCATGTTCAGCTTGAAGGTCTGGACCGCGATGTCCTGCCACTTGGTGTTCCTGTTCACCTGGTGGAACATGTCAATGTACCACTTGATTGGGCTGTCGATCTTCGGCACGTCGGTCTTGATGCCGGTCTGGATGCCGGTCTTCCCCGTCCAGAGGTTCCCGATCTCTGGATCGGCGAAGGTATTCGCCACCTCCATGGCCAGTGCGAGGTTGGGACCCATGGCCGCCACGGCCAGGGAGCCCTGGTAGCCGATGTACTTCTGGTTCGCCCCCTTGCCGTCCTTCATCATCGGGTAGTTGAGCATTCCCAGCTCGAAATCCTTCGGCTGCCCGCCCTTCTCCGGGGGCACGAACGAGCGGCCCGTGTACCAGGAGCTGACGGGGAACATGCAGGCCTTCTGGTCGGTGTGGAAGTACCGGTGCGATTCGGCCAGCGTCATGCTGGTCATAGCCTTGGAGTAGGCCCCCATGTCAATCAACTCTCTGTAATACCGGAACACCTCGACCACGCGGGGATCTTTCCAGGATAGCTCCCCGCGGACCAGTTTCTTCACCTCATCGCCGCCTATCTTGCCGAGCAAGAGTTCGGACGGGATATACAGGGCGGGGTACTCGCGGTCCGACGTCCCGGTGGCGAAGGCCGCAACACCCGACTTGATGCACTTCCCCACCACGTCCTTGAACTGCTCCGCCGTGAAGACCCCGTTGGCCGGCACCGTGATCCCGAGCTGCTGGAACATCTTCTTGTTGTAGTACAGCTCGTCGGAAGCGGACTCCACCGCGATGGCCCATGGTGCCATCTTGCCGCCCGGGCCGGGCCGAGTCCAGAAGGCCTTGGCGCTCGGCTCCATGTTCTCCCAGCGGATGCCTGTGGACATGTCCGCGAGCCACCCGGCGGGGATGAACTCCGGCACGTCGGCCTCGTAGTAGAAGACGTCCGGGAAGCCGGAGCCGGCCGTGAAGGCCGCGCGGAGGACCGGGAACATGTTCGCCTTCTCGTAGAACGTGATCGTGACGGTGTTCCCGGGATGCTTGGCCTCGAAGCGCTTCTTGACCTCGAACAGCACGAGCTTCTTGTTGTCCTCGATGGCCCAGTGGGACCACCATTTCAGGTCCACCCCGTAGGCCGCGCTGTTCAGTGCCACCGACAAGACGCATACCGTCACAACAAGCCAACCGGTTCTCCTCCACATAGCACCCTCCTTTCTGTCCTCGTGCATCTCCCCGCGGGACCCTACCCTGGCATGGATATCTTGTCCCCTCCCTCAGGGACTCGAAGCCCGGATCACCAACTCCGGTGTCAAGAGGACCTCCCGCCGCTTTTTCGAGGTCTCTGCTTCCATCCGGTCGAACAAAACCTCGGCCGCCAGCTCGCCAACCTGCCGTAGTGGGATCCTGATGGTCGTGAGGGGAACGAGGTTGCACTCGGCGAAGGGGATGTCGTCGTAGCCCACGACGGCAATATCTTCGGGAACCCTGATCCCGCGAGCCAGGAGGCGCTGCACTAACCCCATCGCCATCCGATCTGTCATCGCGAAGATCGCCGTGGGACGGTCGGCGAGCGCCAAGATGGCATCCGCCGCCGCCATCCCGTCTTCGATCCACGTCGCTTTGGTACGGACGTCCCAGTGGGCCGGCACCGAGACGCCGGCCGAGGCCAGCGCCCGCCGGAAAGCGCGAAGGCGGTCCTGGAAGGAGGTGTCCACCGGCCCGTCGTGAGTGACCAAGCCAATACGGTGATGCCCCCGGCTGAGCAGATGTCGGGCCGCCATCCGTCCGCCCGCGGCGTTGTCAGCCGTCACATAGTCGCCGCCCTCCCAGCGCCGCGACATGACCACGACGGGAGTCCCGCCCGCTTGGGCGGCCGCCAGGTGGTCCACGCGCTTGGTGGCTGGCGCGACGAGGATCCCGCCGACCCGGAGCTGCTGAAACCGTTCCACGTACTGGCGCTCTCTTTGCTCCTCCCTCCCGGATTCGCCCACGATCACCAGAAAGCCACGCTTGGCGGCAATGGTCTCGACGGCGCTGACCATGGGCGCGAAGAACGGATTGGCCAGCTCGACGATGACCACGCCGACCGTCGAGGTGCGGTTGTAGACCAGGCCGCGGGCCAGGAGATTCGGCACGTACCCCAGTTCCGCGGCGGCGGCCAGAATCCGCTCGCGTGTCGTCTTGGCGACCACGTTGCCTCCGTGCAACGCGCGAGACACCGTGATCGGTGACACGCCGACCCGTCGTGCGACGTCCTCTAGCTTGACTGCCCCCTTCCTGTGGGACCTTGACAGCGCTGTCATGACAGCGCTGTCATACTTCCAGGCGCCCGAGGCTGTCAAGGAGTTTTTGTGGAAGTGAAGGCATCTGGGAGGGAGGGTCCTGCTTGTCGTTCGCCCGGGCGACGGAGCGATCCCGCGCTACTGAGTTCGTCCTCTCCGCCCGGAGATCCACGTGCGCCGCTTGGATCCCTCGAGAGCGATGATGGTATCCGCTATAGACCGAAGGGGTTGGCCGGATAGGCGTTGCTCTTCAGGATTCCCCCCTCTGGATACCCCTCCGGGAAACTTGTGGCATTTGGAAGGGGGACGTTGCTTCTTTAGTCGCTTTGCTCTCGCAAGCCCTTTGGCAACGGTCGGTCGCGATCGAATGCCCTGGTCGGGTGGGAATCGCTGACTTCCACCGTGAACAGCAGGGCCGGTTGCGCCGGCTCCGCACATCCGGCTCAGGCTCCATGCAGGCGGCGTCAGGGGCAAATGGGCGAGGTCGCACTGCGAGGGACAATGAGAGGATGGCGTTACCGAGCCGCTGGGATCTGCCTTTTCAAGCGGGGTTGGACGCAGCCCCTGGAACCCGATCGCCCTTACTTCCCCACCCGCGCCTCTTCCAGCATCCGCTCGGCACGGACCGGGTTGAAGACGCCGCAGGTGCAGAACCTGGCGAGGCAGGTCGCGGCCTGTTTTGGCTGCCGACGTCCTTCCTTCACCAAATCAATCATCTTCTTGGCAAAATTGTGCGACACCATCCCGTGCCCACACATGGTGGACAACTCAAGGACATGGCGGTCTGGCAGAAGGTTCAGGTCGCCGTGGAACCCCAAGGAGTACCCCACACTGTGGCGCGTGATGCGGGCCCGCTTGCAGCAGACACGCGCCTCCTCCGTCAGGGAACTGATATTGATCGAGATCCCCAGATCGGCCTTCCGCAAATCGACCAGGAAGGCCTCCAGGTCCGCAGGCCGGCCGAAAACCGCCGCCGCTGTGGTGCAGGCGTCAATGCTCTTCACCACTTCCTCCGGGTCCACGGCATCCCTGCGATGCCAGTGGGCCAGAGGGGTGAGGTTCTGGGAGGCGCGATAAATCCCTCCCTTGAGCGCATTCCCGACGTTGATGGGGTGGTGCTTCAGGGCCAGGCGCAGGAACTCCTGGAGCTTCGGCGGGGCGTCCTGGTCATTGATTCCCCGGGCCGCCATGGCGAAGACGATGTAATCGTCCTGGAAGGTCTCCGGGGCGCCGAATCGGTGTAACGTATTGGTCATGGCACTCATCTCCTCTTCGCCCCACAGGGGTCTTGTCAGGCGGTGGCGCCGCCCGGCCGCCGCCCCAGGCCCAGGTTGGTCTTGCCGCGGTAGACGGCGTAGCCCTCGTGCTTGAGCAAGGGCTCCAGCAGGTTATCTCCCTGGGCATCGCAGCGCGTCGCTACCCCGATGGAGACTATGGTGTCCAAGGTCGGGGCTACCTCCTCGACAACCCGGAGGACCTGGGCCGTGTGCTCCAGCGTGGTCTTCAACTCCAGGATGGCGGAGAGGACCTTCTCGTTGAGGATGGCCTCCCGAATCGCCCCCGTGGCGGGATCGCTCATGAGGGTGAAGACCGGATTCTTCTTTTCGAAGGTGATCGGCAGGGGGGCGAGGGCCATGGTCATCTTCTGGATGTCCCGGAAGCGCACACCGACCCCGGGGCGGCCGAACTCGATGGTGAAGCCGGCCTCGCCCTCGTTCACGCGGCCGGTCACGTCGTTGGTCTTCACTTCTTCCGTGCCCCGGCCGTGCACCCCCGTGGACTCGTGGGGCACCAGGGGATCGCTGAAGGCCCGCCGGACGATCCGGGGCCAGGTGAGTTGCTGCTCAGTGAGGGCGTCCGTGGGACAGACGTCCGGCTCGGGGTCGAAGCGGATGCGGAGAAGCTTCAGGAACCCCCGGATGGTGCGGACCAGCGTGGGGTTCAGGTGCTCCTTGCTCATTCCGCGATAGCAGGTGAAGCACTCCACGCATTCGTCCTCGTTCACCGTCGCCCGATTCATCGCCGGGTCGATGTAGATGGCCCCCATCGGGCAGATGGGAACGCAGTTACTGCACGCCACGCACTTCCGTTGATCAACCTGCATGTGGCCCTCTCCTTCTCTCGTCCTTCAACCCGTGATGAGCACATCGCCTGCTCTGCCACCAGAATGTGAGGAACGAGAACCTCGTCCGCTTCGCTCCGCCACCGTCATTGGCTGGACAGATACTCGAGTGCCGCCGCTACCCCTCCGGTCTTGAACGGCACGCCGGCCATGGCCAGGCCCATCTCGACCCCGCCCAAGGTCCCGGTGAGCATCAAATCGTTGAAGTCGCCGAGATGGCCGATGCGGAAGATCTTGCCCTTCAGCTTCCCCAAACCGGTGCCGAGGGACAGATCGAATCGATCCAGGATGACCTTGCGGAGGGCGTCGGCGTCGTATCCCTCTGGCATCATCACCGCAGTCAAAGAGCTGCTGTATTCCGCGGGATTCCGGCAGACCAGCTCCAGCCCCCAGGCCTGCACGGCGCGACGGGTGGCGTCGGCGTGCCGGGTGTGCCGGGCAAACACGTTCTCCAATCCCTCCTCGAAGAGCATGTGGAGGGCCTCCCGCAGGCCGTAGAGCAGGTTCGTCGCTGGGGTGTAGGGGAAGAAGCCGGCCTGGCTGTCCTTGAGCATCGGCTCCCAGTCCCAGTACGACCGGGGCATCCGGGCCGACTTCGATGCCATCAGGGCCTTCTCGCTGATGGCGTTGAGACCGAGGCCGGGCGGGAGCATCAGGCCCTTCTGGGAACAGCTCACCGTCACGTCCACGCCCCATTCATCGTGCCGGTAATCGATGGACGCCAGCGACGAAATGGTATCCACCATGAGCAGCGCCGGGTGGCTGACCGTGTCTATCCGCCTGCGCACCTCCGCCACCTGGCTGGTCACGCCGGTCGAGGTTTCGTTGTGCACGATGGCCACGGCCTTGATGGCGTGGCTGCGATCCTCGGCGAGCTTCGCCTCGACCCCGTCGGGGTCCACACCGTGGCGCCAGTCGCCGGGGACGAAATCCGCCTGGAGCCCGAGTCGCACCGCCATATTCCGCCACAGCGTGGCGAAGTGCCCGGTCTCGAACATCAATACCTTGTCCCCCGGCGACAGGGTATTCACCAGCGCCGCCTCCCACGCCCCCGTTCCGGACGAGGGATAGATCACCACCGCGCCTGAAGTCTTGCACACCTGTTGGAGGCCCGCGATCGCCTCGCGAGCCAGTCGGGCGAACTCCGGTCCGCGATGATCAATGGTGGGCCGGGAGAGCACCCGCAAGACGCGGTCGGGCACGTTCGTCGGCCCCGGGATCTGGAGGAAATGACGGCCGCTCTTCGAACCCATCGAACACCTCCCAAGCAAAAGAGAGCCACGCAATTTGGGTCAGCACCCACCGCGCAGAGCAGGGCTGACCAACGAACGAGGGGTCGGCAGTCCAGAAAAAACGCCAGCCCATTGATACGAGTGAGCTGGCGCTGTTACTCATCCCCCCTCCAAGGGCAAGAAAGATCGGTCTCGCGCCTACTATCCAGTATTATCTAGCGGGCGCCGGCGGTCGCCTTGACCGGCTCCTCGGCCGGAAGATCGATGACCGGATCCCGCTCGACGATCTTGTCAATGGAGACGCCCATGGCGGCGTCGGTTTCCCGATCCTCCCGGATCTCGACCAGGGCCGGGACCTTGAGGCGGTTTGACTCTTTGATCGCCCAATCCAAGGCCGGCTTGATCTCCTCCGGGCGGAGGACGCGGCGGCCGATCCCGCCGAAGCCTTCCATGATCTTGACGAAATCGGGCCCGTAGCCGTCGCCGTAGCCGATGTCCACGGCGTAGTTCATCTCGTAGAGGTACTTTGAGGGCTGCCGGATCAGCGACAGGTAGCCGTTGTTCAGCATGACCACGACATAGGGGACCCTGTTCTGCACGGCTGTGGCCAAATCCCCCAGCAGGAACTGGAAGGAATAGTCGCCGACGACGCCCACGACCTGCGCATCCGGCTTGCCCAGCTTCATGCCCATGCACGCTGGAACTTCCCACCCCAGTGGGCCCGCCTGACCGCAGCAGAAGTAGGTCTCGGGCTTCTGGATCTCCTGAAACTGACCGGACCAGATCTGGTACAGCCCGATGGAAGTCACGAAGATGGTGTCGGGGGGGAAGAACTCGTTGAACTCCTTGTAGATCCGCTGCGGCTTTATCGGGACGTTGTCGAAGTCCATCTTGCGGCGGAACCGGCGCTTGTAATCCGCCGCCCTCTTCGTCCACTCGTTGGGGGAGCGCTTGGGCGTCATCTCCTTGGCCACCTGGAGGAGCGCCTCCACCGCCAGCTTGGCGTCCGAGACGATGCCGAGGTCCGGCGGAAAGACCTTCCCCAGTTGCGTGGGCTCGATGTCGATGTGGATGAACTTCCGCTCGCCGCGGTAAACCGTCAGGTCGCCGGTGTGCCGGTCGGCGAAGCGATTTCCGATGCTCAGCACGAGGTCCGACTCCAGGAACAGCTTGTTGCCGCCCCGCGTGTTGGTCTGGAGGCCGACGCGGCCGCCGTAGAGCGGATGGTCGTAGGCGATCCCGCCCTCGGCCATGTAGGTCGGGATGACCGGGATCTGCAGGTACTCCGCGAGGGCCACGAAGTCGTGGTAGGCCCGGGCGCGCATCACGCCGCCGCCCATCATCAGGGTCGGGCGCTCGGCCTGGAGCAGCATCTCGATGGCTCGCCGGATCTTCCGGATGTCCGGGGCGGGCTTCGTCACCTCCAACGGGGCGTCGATGTCCGGGTCGTACTCCACCTCGGCCCGCTGGACGTCCAGGGGCAGGTCGATGAGCACCGGGCCCGGCCGCCCCTCGCGGGCGATCTTGAAGGCCTCGCGGAAGACCCAGGGGATCTGGGCGGTCTCTAGGACGCAGTAGCTCTTCTTGGTGACGGGCTTCACGATCTCGGCGATGTTGACCGCCTGGAACGCCTCCTTGTGGAGGATGGGGCGAACCGCCTGCCCCGTGATGCACACGATGGGGATGGAGTCGCCCATGCAGGTGTACAGGCCGGTGACCATGTTGGTGCCGGCGGGGCCCGAGGTCCCGATGGCCACGCCGACCTTGCCCGTGATGCGAGCCCACCCGTCGGCGGCGTGGGTCGCCCCTTCCTCGTGACGCATGGTCAGATGCCGGATCTTCGTGGATTTCGACAGGGCCTTGTACAGCGGGAGGATCGCCGCCCCGGGAATCCCGAAGCAGACGTCCACCCCTTCGCTCTCCATGATCTTCACGGCCGCTTCCATCACGGGCATCTTGGGCATGGAACTCTCCTCTCGATTCTTCCGGTCAATGCCGGTCGGTGGTCCGGCGAAGGTTCAGCGCTACGGGCCGCTGAATCCCAACTGGGCCGAGACTTCCCGCCCCGTGCGGAGCATGGTGGGGATGAGCTCCTCCATCCGCCGGGGGGTCAGGCGCGTCGTCGGCGCGGAAATGCCCAGGGCGGCTTCCACGTCGCCCTGGGCGTTGCGAATGGGGACGGCGATGCAGCACGCCCCCTCCTCACACTCCTCCCGGTCGAGCGCGAAGCCCTGATCGCGGACCTTCTCCAGCTCGCGCCGCACCTGAGTGGCCGAGGTAATCGTGTGGCGGGCCAGTCGTTCGAAGGGACCCCGCCCCAGCAAGGCGTCCACCTGGGCCTTGGGTCGGAACGCCAGCAGGACCTTTCCGACGGCCGTGCAGTAGAGCGGCGCCCGGCGACCGATCCGGGAGAAGATGCGCAGGCTCTGCGGGCTCTCCACCTTGTCCAGGTACAGGGCCTCCCGCCGGTCCAGGATGACCAGGTTCGCCGTCTCCCCGGTCTCCTGGCTCAGCCGCTCCAGGACCGGACGGACCACCCGCCGGAGGTCCATCTGGCCGAGGTATGACTCGGCCAGGTGGAGCGCCTTCGCCCCCAGGGCATAGCGGCCGGTCTCCGGGCTCTGCCGCGCGTACCCCCGCGCCACCAGGGTGGCCAGGATGCGGTGCACCGTGCTCACGTGGAGGCGGACCCGCTTGGAGAGCTCGGCGATGCCCACCTCGCCGCGGGAATCCTCCAGGGCCTCCAGCAGGCTGAGAGCCCGCTGGATGGATTGGACCGTGCCGCTGCCTTCGTGGGTTCGGGGGCGCAGCTTCGTCATGGATCCCTCGTTGCCCGGGGCCAAAGCGGCAGGGTCAGGGAGGTCGCAGGTCGGCTGAGCTCCGCAGCGAGGCGAGTCGCCCTAGCAGACGTCCGGCCCGGGAGGGATGGGGGGATAATCGATTTTCGTATGATGGAAATACATTTCATGATGCGAAGTTACCCCAGCTCGGGGAATATGTCAAGAGACGCGGGGCTGCCTGGCCGTGAAAGGTCCCGTGTCCAGGACATGCGGGTGCGGGGATGACCGATGCGGCCCGGCGGCCGGCAGTGTCTTTGGAACCACCGCCGCCCGCGCCCGGGACGAGGATCGTCCGCGTTCATCTGTCGGTGCAATCTCCGAGATTCTGTTCCCCCCAGGCGCGAGGACCATTACGTTGCAGGGGCTTCCGATCTCCTAGGGACGGGCGGTGTACGCTTGGTTGAGGAGCTGGCTCGCGTGGCGCACCTCAACGGGCAGGCCGCGGCGCCGGACACCGTACGCCAGAGTACGGGACCTTGGCGCCGAGATAACTTTTCAAAGAGAGACGTCACTGTGGAGGCCTGGGGCCGGGGCGCTCGGGACGCGGCGCGGCACTCAGGCAACCAGACGCGTCGGTTTGTTCGACGACTGATGGTAGGGCGGGTAGGAAACAGCAGCCTGAGAAGACCTGCTCGCGTGAGGACACGACATCCGCTGCGCATCGGTTGGGTGGGGCGGAGGCGATGCCGGGAGTAGGGGGCACGCCATAAGTTGCCTCAGCACCAACGTCCCTTCTACGGGGGACGTCGCCCCCCGTGCCCCGCAACGATCGGGCGAGGAGGCTCCCGACGCATCCCCTCGCCTGCGCTCGCGACCCGCGGAGATCAGGGTGCGTTGTCGTTGCTGCCCGCACCCCCGGCCACGGGGATCAGCACGGACAGGGCGTCGCCCTCCCCCACCGGCGTCTCGAGTCCCTGGAGGCTCCGGATATCCCGCCCGTTCAACTCGACGAAGAGGTAGGACAGGAGGCCGCCGGTCCCGGGGTCGAACAGGGAGCCTCGCAGGCCGCCGTGCGCGGCCTCCAGCCCCTCCAGCGCGGTCCGCACGGTCGCGCCCGCCCCGACGGTGAGCTGCACCGACGGCCGCCCCACGATCCGCGCCAGCTCGAACATCGTGCGCACCGTCACCGTCGGCATCCCGCTATCCCCCCCGCTGTGCTTCAGAGCCGCGCCAGGTTCGCTGCCAGCGTCTCGATGCCCAGGCCCTTCAGCCGTTCCGGCGTCGGCACCCCCCGGGCATCCCAGCCGTGCAGGCTGTAGTATTCGTCCAGCATGCGGTCCCGGTCGGCCGGCGAGATGACGTGCCCCTTGGAAGCTCCCGTCTGCAGCGCCTCCGTCATCAGACGCTCCGGCAGGGTGTCATCCTTCCGGGTGAAGCCGGCCCGGAGGTTCCACGCGCGGGCGACGTTGGTCATCCGCTCGCCCACCCGCACGACCTCCTCGGGCGTCACGTCGTAGCCTTGGGCCGCCCGCCAGAAATCGGCGATGAGCTTGGGCCCCAGGTTCTTGGGCAGGAGGGCCAGGCGGACGACGAAGGTGCACAGCATGGACGAATCCTTCACCGACGCCCCCACGTCCTGGTTGAAGATGGTGAGGGCGGCCTTCCCTTCGATGGCGAAGCGATCCACGGCCTGGGGCACGGGGATACCGAACACCTCCTGCTCCGAGTGCCCGCGCGAGTGGTCCGCACCCGTGAAGGTCGTCATGTAGTTGAGGCCCATGGCCTTCAGGCCGCGGGGATCGTAGCCGGGAAACTCGAGCCCCTTGACGTGCATGGCGTACTTGGGAGCGTCCCCGCCGATGCGCTCGGCCGCCAGCCGGGACCCCTCGGCCAGCAGGTCGCCCACGCCCTCGCGGTAGGCGACCTTCCGGAGGACCGCAACGGCGGCCGCGTGGTTGCCGAACTTGAGGTCCAGACCGTCCAGGTCCTTCCGCGTCAGGATGCCCCGCTCGTAGAGCTCCATGGCCATGGCCACCGTGGCGCCGAAGGAGACGGTGTCCAGCCCCAGCTCGTCGCAGAGGCGGTCCATGGCGATGCAGGCGCCCATGTCCGCGATACACATGTCGCTCCCCAGGGAGTAGAGCGATTCGAACTCGGGTCCCTCGCTGGTATACCCCGCGTACGGACCGGAGCTCACGGTGCGCACCTGGGCCGCCATGACCGGGCACTGGTCGCAGGTGAAGTGGCGGACCCGGTAGCCGGTGCCGGCCTGGCCCCCGATGGCCAGGTACTCCTCACCGGCCGGCTCCTGGAAATTCTTCGCTGGCATGTCGCCCTGTCCCACGGTCAGTTCCACGTTGCCCGCGGTGCCGAAGTTCCGGAAGCGGTGGTAGAGGGCCGGGCTGTCCTTCATGGCCGCGTGGAGGGCTTGGACCGCCGCCTTGAAAGCCGCCGGGTCGGCCAGGGGCGGCAAATCCTTGCTCCCCCGCACGGCGATGGCCTTCAGGTTCTTGGCCCCCATCACCGCCCCCAAGCCCTTCCGCCCGGCGGCCCGGCGCTCGTTGATGATGGCGGCGTACTTCACCAGGTGCTCGCCGGCCGGCCCGATGCACGCGATGCGGATATTGCCGTCGTGCAGCGCCTGCTGGAGGTAGTATTGCGTATCGATGGTGCTGAGCCCCCAGTAGTCCTTCGCGTCGCGGATCTCCGCCCGGTCGTCGCCGATCCAGAGGTAAACCGGCGCCTCGGCCTTCCCCTCCACGATGATGGCCTGCACGCCGGTCGCCCGCAGCTCGTTGGGGAAGTAGCCCCCCGAGTTGGAGTAGCCTACGGTCCCCGAGAGGGGCGACTTGCCTACGAAGGCCACGCGGCTGGTAGCCGGCGCCGAGGTCCCGGCCAGGAAGCCCATGCTCGCGATCAGCTTGTTGTCCGGGCCCAGGGCGTCCACCCGGGGATCCACCTCGTCGTAGAGGAGCTTGATGGCCGCGGCCGCCCCGCCCATGAACTGCCGCGCCAGGACCTCGGGGTACGGCTGCTGCGTGATCTGCCTGGTGGTTAGGTTCACTCGCAGGATCTTTCCCATTATCATGGCAGTTCCTCCTCTCCTCACTCCCTAACCAGCCCGGCCGGCCGCGGCTTCACCTCCGGCCCTCCGCAGCGGGGGCGGGCCCGGTCGGGTGCCCGCTGGACCGGGCCGAGTTTCCCGCACCTGCTCCACGGGCGTCAAGGGATGCGCTCTTGCCTGCCCGGGAAAGGTCTGGTGTGCAGTACATGCCGGTACAGGGAGGGACCGATGCGGCCCGGCTGGCGGCACTGTCTTTGGGGCCACCGCTGCCCGCCCCCGGACGAGGATGGTCCGCCTTCCTCTGTCGGAGCAATCTCCGCGATTCTGTCGCCCCCAGCCGCGGGGGCCACCATGTCGCAGGGGCTTTCGATCTCTCAGGCGCGGGCGGCGTACGCCTGGTCGAGGATCTGGCTCAGGTGGCGCACCTGCACGGGCAGGCCGCGGCGCCGGACACCGTAGTGGAGGTGCATCATGCACGCCGGGCATTCGGTGGCTAGGATCGAGGCGCCGGTCTTCTCCAGGTTGCCCATCTTCCGATCCAGCACACCCACGGCCTCTTGATGGTGCAGGAAGGTGTAGCTGCCGGCCGCCCCACAGCACCAGTCCGCCTCCGGCATTTCCTTGTACGTCACCCCCGGAACGGATTTCAGGAGTTGGCGCGGCTGGGCGGTGATCTTGGCGAACCGGTTTGACAGGTGACATGGGTCGTGGTAGGTGACGGTCCCCTGGAGCGTCCCGAGGGCCCCGTTCGTGCCGATGGCCACCAGGAATTCGCTGAAGCTCTGGATCTTCTTGGCGAGCGCTGCCGCCTTCTCGGCATACGCCGGGTCATCCATCAGGAGCTGCCCGTAGTCCTTCAGGTGCGTGCTGCAGCTACCGCACTCCGAGACCACCGCGTCCAGGGCCATGGCGGGGGCAAGGCGCTCGATGTTCTTGCGTGCGATATCCCGCGCCGCCTCCAGGTCTCCGTAGGCGTGGGCGGGACGGCCGCAGCAGGTGTTGTCGAGGACGGTCACGGCGCATCCGTTTCGCTGGAGGACCCGCAGGGTGGCCTCGACGACCTCGGGATACTGGAAACTGAAGCCGCAGGACACGAAATAGCCCACCCGGTGCTTTGGATTGGCCGAAGCGTTCCGGTAGTCCCTGCCCCGACGGAAGATCCTCTCGGGCATGGACTCCACCACGCGGCTCGCCACGGCCAGGCGCTTGTCTACGAGGCCGAGAAGTCCCGTCCGATAGGCCAGGTCCGCCAGGCCGCTCCGCTTCCCCCAGGCGGCCAGGCGCCCTGCCCACTCCAGCCGCTTGCTGTTCGAGAGGACCTTTCGGAACAGGGCGCGCTGCAGTGCCGGCTGTCCGTACCGCGTGAGGTAGGCCTGCCGGATCGCGGTGACGACCTCATCTGTCTTGAGTGCGGGGAAGCAGTGGGCCGTGCAGCCACGACAGAGCAGACAGTCGTCCAGGGCCTGGACCGTTTCGGGAGTCAGCTCGATCTCCCCCAGAACCAGACCGCGCGCGACGGCCCAGCGGCCCCGGGCCAGCGAATGCTCCGAGCCGGTCACCCGGTACACGGGACAACCGGCCTGGCAGAATCCGCAGCGATTGCATTTCGCGATCAGATCGTACAAGGGGAGGAGTTCTGTCATCGCCATGATCCATCCTCCTCAGATCCCGCCCAGGAATCTTCCCGGATTGCAGAGGCCCCGGGGATCGAATTCCGCCTTCAGCCGCCGCATCACGTCGAACGCCCCGCCCGGCTTCCCCCAGGCGTCCAGGTGGGCCTTAAGGGCCACGGGAGCCCCCTGCAGGACGAGGCTGCCCTCTGCTTTCTCCGCCTCTCGGCGAAGCTCCTCGAGACCGCTCGGCCAGGACCTCGACCGGCGGCGCCTCCGGCCCGAGCAGGTAGCAGGCTCGGACAACCCCGCTCCCGGCGTGGGCGGTGACCGCGCCGCGTAGCCTGTGGCGACGACCCAGGCTCTCTGCGGCAGCCAGCAGGTCGGCCGTCCGACTGATCAGGACCCCGATCTTGCATGTAATCCGCTCCGGAGGTGGCCCGGGCAGGAGGTCGAAGACGTTGCGGACGGTCTTCCACGCCGGCGCAGTCCGCTCGTCCGAGACCGCAGTCGTCACCCGAGCCTTCGCATCCCGGAAGAGTCCGGTGAAGTCCCGCACCTGCCGCTCCACGGTCTCGCGGCTCCCCGCGAAAGACACCGCCAGGCCGTAGCCCGTCGCATCCAGGTGGAGCGTCGGTCCGAGAAAAGCCACGGCCTCGGGATCCAAGAGTTCCATGGCCTCGGGCAGCAGGACGGAATCCAGGACCTTGGCCACCACGCCCGCGGCCTGGCCGAGTTCCGCAAACACTCCGGCGACGCTGGCCCGGACCGCGGGGAGTGGCAAGAGCTTGAACGTGGCCTCCGAGATGATCCCAAGGGTGCCCAGGCTGCCGATGAACAACTTGTTCATGTCGTAGCCCGAGACATTCTTGATGACCTTGCCGCCGCAACGGATCCGCTGGCCATTCGGAAGGACGACCCGCATCCCCAGCACCCAGTCCCGCGCAGTGCCATACAGCAGCCGGCACGGACCGCTGCCGTTCGCGGCGAGGATGCCGCCGACTGTGGCCTTCCCCTCGGCGGGCGGATCTATGGGGAGGAACTGGCGCTGCTTTGCCAGCTCGACCTCGAGATCGGCGAGCCGCATGCCCGCCTCGACCGAGACGTTCAGGTTGGCGGCGTCGAATTCGACGATCCGATTGAGCCGGTCGAGGACGACCGCCACATCCGCGCGGGCGGGGCGGTTGCCCAGCCCCATGGCTGTCCCGCCACCCCACGGGATGATGGCCGCCCCCGCCTCGCCACAAGCCGTGACGACCGAAGACACCTCCTCCTGTGAGGCCGGATGCACGAGCAGGGCCGGGGATACCCCATCCACAGCGAAGCCCGCCACGGCCGGCCCGTCACTCACATGTGGTTTTCCGACGATCTCTTCCAGACGCCGCTTCAGCCGATCCACCTCAGGCTGCATGGCGGACCTCCTCCGGGATCGGGAACATCTTCCCGGGATTGGCAAGGTTCCGAGGATCGAAGGCCTTCTTGACCCGGAGCTGGCTTCGAATCTCGGCCTCTCCGTGGACGAGGCGCATGGCGTCGATCTTCTCCAGTCCCACGCCATGCTCGCCGCTGATGGTGCCGCCCATCTGTACGCAGAGCTCCAGGATCTCCATGCCGGCCTTCATGACCCGGGCCTTCTGTTCCGCATCCCGCCAGTCGAACAGGATCAGCGGGTGCAGATTCCCGTCCCCGGCGTGGAAGACGTTGGGGATCTGGAGGTTGTACTTCTTGCCCACCTCGGCCACCTTGCGGAGCACCTTGGGCAGGGCCGTGCGGGGGACCGTGCCGTCGCAGACCAGGTAGCTCGGCGTGATGCGCGCCACGGCTCCGAAGGCGCCGCGTCGTCCGGCCCAGAGAGCCGCCCGCTCCGCGTCGTCCTTGGCCACCCGGACCTCGCGGGCGCCATGCGCCCGACACAGATCAGTGATGGCCTTGGCCTGCTGCTCCAGATCGTCCTTCAGGCCGTCCACCTCGATGATGAGCACCGTCGCGCAGTCCAGAGGAAACCCGCAGTGGATGGATTCCTCTACGGCCTTGATGACGAGCTGGTCCATCATCTCGAGGGTGGCCGGCACCATCCCGGCGGCGACGATGGCCGAGACGGTTTCGCTGCCCTCCTCGATGGAATCATAGATGGCCAGCAGGGTCTTCACGCCATCGGGCAGGTGCATGATGCGAGCGACGATCTCGGTGCAGATGCCGAACGTGCCCTCGCTCCCCACGAAGACGCCGGTGAGGTCGTAGCCCGGGACATCGGGGGCCTTCCCGCCGATCTTTGCCACTTGGCCGTCGGGCAGGACCACGGTCAACCCCAGGACGTGGTTCGTGGTTACCCCGTACTTGAAGCAGTGGGGGCCGCCGGAGTTCTCGGCCACGTTGCCTCCCAGGGTGGCCGCCTTCTGGCTGGCGGGATCCGGGAGGTACTGGTAGCCCAGGGGGGCCAGCGCGTTGCCGAACTCCAGATTGAACATGCCCGGCTGCACCCGGGCCCGCAGATTGGCGCGATCCACCTCCAGGATCTGGTTCATTCGGATCATCTCGATGACGACGCCGCCCTTGAAGGGGATGGTGCCTCCGCTGAGGTTCGTGCCCCCGCCGCGGGGCACGAAGGGCACGCCGAACTTGTTGCACGCCTTGACGACCCCGGCCACCTCTTCGGTGGAGTGGGCGAAGACCACCGCATCCGGGCGTCGCTCCTCCAGGTAGGCATCATACTTGTAAAGCTGGAGGTCCACGCTCGAATCCAGGACGTTCTCCTTGCCCACAATCTGTCGGAGTTCGCGAACGAGCGCGCTCGCAATCATTGGTTCCTCTCCTCTTTCCCCATTGCCACTCGGATGAAGTCCGGGATCCTGCAGATCGCTCCCCTGGGCCAGGACAGGACCAGCGGCGACTCGGCCGTGGCTGTCCTCACCCCAGGAACACCCCGGACCATTCAGGGCCGTGACACAGCAGGAAGGATTGCCGACAGAGCACGTTCCGTTGGCCTGGGGCTTCGGCACACGCCCCTGAAGAGACCGGCTCATTTTCTGTTTATCACTGGTGCGTACTGCCGTCAAGCGCGTACCCGGACCTTGTCTCGAGGACGAGACATACGCGGCCCACGTGGGATGGCTCGTCATTGGCGAGAGCTTTCTGGGCAGCTTGCTAGACCCGTGGCAGTCGCCCCTCAGGGGGTCCAGGGGGCACGGATTCGGGAGGGAGTCATCGCGGGGTGGTGCGGAGCTTTCTGGGCCTGCTTGGGCAACCGTGGCCCGCGCGCAACCAGGGGTAGGGGAAGCCTAGAGCCCGACGCACGACGAGCCGATCGCTTCGGAACTGCAGCGGCTGCCCGTGGGGTCACGTGCCATGAGGATTCGCGATGCCCAGGCCGCCCTGCGAGGGGATCGGAGATGGTTGTTGACAGCGGTGGACGGGCTACAGTACGATCCGATGCCACGTAGAGCAAAAAGCCGCGTGGAGGGCTCGTGAAGCCGAAGAGAGGGCAACGCTCGCTGGGCGGACGGGGGGTGTTCTTCTGCGCCTTACTGGCGATGGGCTTCTATGTCGCGTTTGACCAGTTGAACCTGGATGGCTCGGACCTCTGCGGCCGGCTTCTCTGGAATGCAGTTGCCGTCAACCCCCCACCGACGGACGTGGAATTGGTTCTCCCTCAGGACCCCCCGACCCCGGAGGGACTCGGCCTCGCTGTCCTTCCATCATCTCTCCGGTTCGTCCCGGATCCAGCCAAGCTCATGCTGCGGACGGCCTTGACAACCTTCAACGTCGGGCCCAACCGGATCCACTTCCGCCCCCACGCGCGCAGGGGGATCGCTTCTACCACGAGAACCTCCCCCACCGGGGACCCCGCCTGAAGCGCCCCGCTTTCCACGGGCGGACCGCCCCACTCCCCTGTGGTCGTTGCCCTGCACGCTGGACTCGCCGCGCCTCGCGGCACGAGCACGCCGAGGCGGGCGATAGCGGGCACTCGCTGTTGCTCCTTTGATATGAATCTCGACGCGGTCGGGGACCCGATCACCAACTAACGCATGGAGGGAGGTCCAATGTACCATCAGAACTACAACCCATTCGGGAACGCCTTTCTGTCCACCATTGTGGCAGCGATTCCAATCCTCACGCTGCTGTACTTCATCGCGTTGCATCCGCACCGGGACAAGCAGGGGGCGAAGCATCTCGGCATCAGTGCTCCGTATGCCGCATTCTATGGGGTCCTGGCTGCCTTCGTGGTAACCACCCTGGCCTTCGGGATGCCGTTCGCCTCGGCCTTCTCGGCCTTCTCGTTCGGCGCCCTGTCAGGCTTCCTGGCGATCATCTGGATCATCATCGGGGCCATATTCCTCTACAATATGACCCTCATTTCCGGGAAGTTCGAGGTCGTGAAGGAGTCCATCATTCACATCTCGTTCGACCGGCGCCTCCAGGTTCTCCTGATCGCCTTCTCCTTCGGGGCCATCATCGAGGGGACGTCGGGCTTCGGGACGCCGGTGGCCATCGCCGGGGCCGTGATGGTGGGCCTCGGCTTCTCACCCTTCCAGTCGGCCGTCCTGAACCTCCTGGCCAACACCGCCCCGGTCGCCTATGGGGCCATCGGCACCCCCATCGTGATGCTCGCAACCGTGACCGGGCTCGACCAGCTCACCCTGTCCTCCATGGTGGGCCGGCAGTTGCCCTGGGTATCCATCCTGGTCCCGTTCTGGCTGGTGACAGCCTTCGTCCTGATGGAAGGGGGAACGTGGAAGGAGGCTTGGGAAGTGTGGCCGGGAACGCTGATGTGCGGCTGCTCTTTCGCCATCATGCAGTTTGTGGCTTCCCAGACCAACGAGCTCCACCTGATGACGGATGTGGTTGCGGGTGTCTTCTCCGTCATCTGCACGGCGCTGTTCATCCGCTTCGTCTGGCACCCCAAGACCCGGTTCCTGCTGCGGTCCGAGCGGGAGGCCCTGGCGAAGGCCGGGAAGAAGGCGGCGGTCACCACTGACGCACACGAGTGGGAGTACCCGTACACCGTCGGCCAGACGGCCTACGCCTGGGTGCCGTGGGGCATCCTCATCGTGTGCTGCGCCATCTGGGGCATGCCCCAGTGGAAGGCGTACCTGAACACCCTCTTCTCCGGGATTACCTTCAAGACCACCCTCCTCGGCTCCACGTTCGCGGGCTCCCTCTCCCTGCCAGTGTGGCAGATGCCGGCGCTCCATAACCTGGTCCAGCGCATGCCGCCGGTGGTTCCGTCCAACGCCAAGCCCGAGGCGGCTGTGTTTGCCATCAACTGGCTCTCCGCGGCCGGCACGGGGGTGTTCGTTGCCGCTCTCCTGTCCGGCCTGACCCTGCGATTGAGCGCCGCCCAGTGGGGTGAGTCCGTCAGCCGGACCGCCCGCCGCCTGGTGATCCCGATTCTGGTCATCGCGCAGGTGCTCGGGATCGGGTTCCTCACCCGCTATTCTGGGACCGACGCCGTGATCGGCCTGGCATTCACCGCCGCAGGCCCCCTGTACCCCTTCTTCTCGGCGTACCTTGGCTGGCTGGGGGTCTTCCTCACCGGCTCCGACACCGCTTCCAACGCCCTGTTCGGCAACCTGCAGCGGATCACCGCGCAGCAACTGCACTTGAACGAGGTCCTGATCTCCGCCACGAACTCCACCGGCGGGGTCATGGGCAAGATGATCGACCCTCAGTCCATCATGGTGGCCTGCGCCGCCTGCTACGACGATCCCTACGAGCGGTCACACGCCATGGGTCCGATCTTCCGTACGGTCTTCTGGCATTCCGTCGCAGGTGCTGCGGTGATCGGCCTGATCTGTATGCTGCAGGCGTATGTCTTCCCGGGCATGATTCCGATACCGCCGATCAAGTGAACTGGCCCGCCATCCGAGGCGGGGGGCGGGCCGACCGCCCCCCGCCTCTTTCCACCATGCTCATGCGGGAAGTCTGAATGGAATCGAGGTTATCACCACACGGAAGGAACAGGTATGGCTATTAAGGCGCAACTCTTCATCACCTGCCTGGCCGAGCAATTCTTCCCGGGAGTCCTGCAGCGGATGGTGGGGCTCCTGGAGCGGTTGGGGGTTCAGGTGGCTTTTCCTGAGGAACAGACCTGCTGCGGCCAGCCCTTCTTCAACAGCGGTTACCAGACGCAGGCTCGCGAGCTGGCGCGCACATGGCTGGAGGTGTTCGGTCGGACCGACGGGTTCATCGTTTCTCCGTCCGGCTCGTGCGTTGACATGGTTCGGCATCATTATCCTCACCTGTTCTCGCCCGGCACGCCGGAACACCGCCTGGCCGAAGACACGGCGGCGCGGACGTTCGAGTTCACCCAGTTCCTTGTCCAGCAATTGAAAGTGACCGACGTCGGGGCCCGCTTTCCCCACAAGGTGACCTACCATGCCTCCTGCCACCTCCTGCGGGGCCTGGGCGTCCGCGAGGAGCCCAAGACACTCCTCCAGAAGGTGCAGGGTCTGGAGCTTGTCCCCCTCTCCACCGAGGAGACCTGCTGCGGCTTCGGCGGTACCTTCAGCGTGATCTACCCAGAGGTGAGCAAGGCCATGATGGAGGCCAAGGTCAAATCCATTGAGGCCACCGGCGCCGAGGCGGTCGTGGCCTGCGACGCCGGCTGTCTCATGAACATCGCCGGCGGATTGCGCAAGGTGAACTCGCCGATCAAAGCTATGCACCTGATCGAGGTGCTGACAGCGGACTGAGGTACACCATGAGCCAGGCCACCCTTCCCATAGACTTTCGGACCAATGCGCAACACGTCCCGCTGAAGATGCCCGCGGCGGTGCAGAAGGCCACGGCCAAGTTCCTGGGCACTCGGGCCGTCCTGGTCGAGGCCCTCGGCGATGACCTCTGGCAAACGCTCCGCCAGGCCGGCCACGACCTGCGCCTGCACGCCATCACCCACCTCGACCACTATCTCGAGCAGGCGGAACGAGCAGTGACGAAGGTGGGCGGTCACGTCCACTGGGCGCGGGACGCGGGGGAAGCCAACCGGATCGTCCTGGAGATCGCGCGCCAGCACCACGTGAAGAAAGTGGTGAAATCGAAGAGCATGGCCACTGAGGAGATCGGGCTGAACCATGCTATGGAGGCGGCGGGCATCCAGGTCATCGAGACCGACCTGGGCGAGTACATCGTCCAACTCCTCGGCGTCGGCCCGGCGCACATCGTCGTGCCGGCGTTCCACCTCTCCAAGGAAGAGATCGCTGACCTGTTTCGGGAGAAGCTTGGGGTGGATGCGCCCGCGGAGGCGGAGAAGCTGACTCAGGTGGCGCGCACGAAGCTTCGGGAGGAGTTTCTGACCGCCGGCCTGGGCGTTTCCGGGGGGAACTTCCTAATCGCGGAGACCGGAACCATCATCACCGTCACGAACGAGGGGAACGGACGGATGTGCACAACCATCCCCCCCGTTCACGTGGCGATTGTCGGAATCGACAAGGTCGTGCCGGATTGGGAGAGCCTCACGGTCCTCTTGAAGGTGCTGGCGCGGAGCGCCACCGGGCAGAAGATCACGTGCTACACGTCCTTCATCAGCGGCCCGCCGGGTGCGGAGGCCGAGACCGGACCGAAGGAATTCCACCTGGTCCTCCTGGACAATGGACGATCGCGCATCCTTAAAAGCCCCGAATGCCGGGAGACTCTCCTCTGCATTCGCTGCGGGGCCTGTCTGAACATCTGCCCCGTCTTCAACAGCGTGGGCGGGTACACCTACGGCTATCCGATTTCCGGCCCCACGGGGATGATGTTCGCGAGCCAGATCCTCGGTATGCAGGCCGCCGGGGGGCTGCCCTTCGCCTCGACGCTGTGCGGCGCCTGCAACGACATCTGCCCGGTGAAGATCCCCATCACGGAGATCCTCCTCCACCTGCGCCATCGCGTGGTCGAGGGGGACGAGCAGGAGAGAGCGGTGGCGCCGTACCCTCTGCGGATGGGGGCACAGGTCGGCTCTGTCGCCCTGCGCACGCCGTGGCTCTACCGGCTCGGGTCCACACTCTTGAAGTGGCTCCAGGCCCCGCTCAAGAGCGACGGCTGGCTTCCGAAGCTTCCACCCCCTCTCAACCGCTGGACGATGGCCAGGCCCTTCCCGGCCTTTGCGTCGGACTTTCGAACCTGGTGGCACACCCGCTCCCGCGAGACGAAGGGACACCAATGATCGGGACGCATGGAAAGAACGAGGGAGACATGGATTCGGCACGCGAAGAGATTCTGGCGAACGTACGCGCGTCGCTCGGCCGGGGGCCGGGCGCCGTGGCTGCCCCCGTTCCGTCCACGGCGCGCGTGCCACCGCGCGTCGCCGGCCCCACCGATGCCGAGATCGAACAGCTCTTCACCGAGATCGGCAAACTGAATGGGATCACCCGGCGTCTCGCCGGCCGGGACGACCTCAAATCCGCGCTGGCGGAACTGGTCAAGGCCGAGGCGGTGAAGAAGGCCACCCTGTGGACCACGCCGGATCTGATGGCTTGGGATGTGGCCGGGACCCTCAAGGCGCTCGGCGTCACAATCGTCTCCCCTCAGGCGGACAAACATCTGGTGGCGGAGTGTGAACTGGGGGTGACGGGCGTGGATGTGGCCCTGCCGGAGACCGGGACGCTTCTGCTGCGCTCCTCACCGGAGCGACCGCGGGTCGTCTCGCTCCTCCCGCGGGTCCATCTGGCGATCCTGACGCCCGCCGCTCTGCGGCCCGACCTGCACCAGGCGTTTACCGAGGTGAAAGACGATCCCTACTGTGTCCTGGTCACCGGCCCCAGCCGCACCAGCGATATCGAGCTGACCCTCACCCTCGGCGTGCACGGCCCCAAGGCGCTGTACGCCTGGCTCCTGGACGAGGCCTGAGCCCGCGCCAACTGCCACGCTCCCGGCCGGTCGGCACGACGGTTACTTCTCGAGCAGCCGAACCTGCGAGATCAGCTTGACCCGCGCCATGGGGCGGATCTACCGCTCCTATATCTACCTGCTCAAGGAAGCGACGAGGGACTGAGTCGGACAGATTGTGTCCGAGCACCAAGAGCGGCCTGTCGCGGGTAGAGGGCCTCTCCCTGGACCTCGGTACAGGCGTCTCAAGAAGGGGAAAGCAGGCATAGCAGGTTAGGTTCCGGTGAGCCGTGCGGGAGGAGTCGTCGCGTGCGCTCCTGGCACCGCTCGTGACGGCATCAAAGCAACAGCCCGCCGATTCCTGGCCCACCTAGGCGAACAGGCCGGCCTTGCGCCCGTGGGCGAGCTTCACGGCGACGTCGATGGCGTCAAGCATGCTCTGATGGGCCGCGGTGCCCTTGCCGGCCTTCCCGAAGGCCGTTCCGTGATCCACGGACGTGCGGATGATGGGGAGGCCCAGGGTGACATTCACCCCGCTGACCGAGGTCCACTTCTGCGTGGCCTTGTCGAAGGTGAAGCCCAGGGTCTTCAGAGGGACGTGTCCCTGATCGTGATACATGCACACCACGATGTCGTACAGACCCCCGCGGGCCCTCCCGAAGACGGTGTCGGGGGCGATAGGTCCGTCCACCTTGATCCCTTCGGCCTTGGCCTCTTCGATGGCGGGGATGATCTCCTTGATTTCCTCGTCGCCGAACAGGCCGTGCTCTCCGGCGTGGGGGTTCAATCCGGCCACGGCGATCTTCGGCTCGGGAATGCCCAGGGCCTTCAAGGCCCGATTGGCCAGCCGGATGACCGTCAGGACGCGCGGCTTCTTGGCCCGCTCGATGGCCTGGCGGAGGGACACGTGGGTGGACACGTGGACCACCCGCAGGTCCTCGCCCAAAAGCATCATGGCGTAGTCCTTGGTGTTGGTCATGGCCCCGAAGATCTCGGTGTGTCCCGGATGCGGGCAGCCCGCCTGATTGATGGATTCCTTGTGGATCGGGCCGGTGACGACCGCATCGATCTCTCCGGCCAGCGCCATCCGGATCCCCCGTTCGATGTATTCCACCGAGGCCTTGCCGCACATGGCGCTGACCTTGCCGTATACGAGCTTCGTCATGTCCACGTTTGCCAGGTCCAGGACGTCGATGGTCCCGTGGGTGAAGCGCGCGTCGGCCACCTTGGCGATGGGCGAAAGCTGGAGGGGCAGCCCGGTGATCCGCAGGGCATCCGCCATGCAATTCCGGTCGCCGATGACGAAGGGCCGTGCCTTGGTGTACACGGAGGGATCGGCCAGGGCCTTGGCGGCGATCTCCGGCCCGATGCTGGCCGGATCTCCCATGGTGATGCCGAGGATGGGTCGGTACATGATAGCGTGCCTCCTCTGATTCTGCTCCATGAGCGGTCAGCCATCAGCGGTCAGCGTGCAGCCGCTGGAATGCGTCCCGCACGAGGCCAAGGGTCGATGGCTGACGGCTGGCCATTGAAGGCTTTATACCACGCCAGCGTGCGCCAGTCACCGGCCCACTCCGACTTCCCAGACATGCGGAGACAATGCGTCAGCCTGCCATCAGCGACCGCAGGTAGGCGACTGTCTCCTGGGCCTGCGCCCGGCGGTCGCCGCTGTGGGCCAGGCAGACTGACGCGGCGCCCTCGTAGCCGATGTCCCGCAGGGCGACCATGACGGCGCGCCAGTCCAGACCGGGTTTTCCCCGCGTGCCGGGCGGGACGCGGCCGGGGCCATACAGATGGACGTGCTGTACCAGCCCGGCCGCGGCGCGGACCCCCTCGGGGACCGACGCCTCCTTCCGGTGGAGGTGATACGTGTCCAGCATCAATCCGAACGCCGGGTGATGGATGCGTTGGACCCAGGATACCGCCTCGGCCACGGTGCAAATGAAGTTGCTATCGGCCTCATGGGTGGGTGCGATCAAGAGGGTGGATCCCGCCGACGCCGCGAATCGGGCGAGATGGCTGAAAATCTCCTCCGCCAGGGTCTCCACGGCCTCGACGGAGGCGGCGCCCGGCAGGCTGCCCTTGGTGCCAGCGAGAGTCACCGGCGCGCCGAAGTGGCCCGCGAAATCCAGCAGGTCTTTGACCCGGTTCAGGGCCCGGGCCCGGATCGCCGCGTCGGGATGCAGCAGGGTGAGGCCCTCGGCCACGATCCGGCCGCTGTTCACCGCGGTCAGGCTCAGGTCGAAGCGCTTCAGGGCCTGGTCCAGTTCGGCCACGCCGACGGTGCCCGGCGGGCCGGGGAAGAACTCGATACCGTCGTAGCCCAGGGCGCTCGCCTCGGCCGCCAAGAGCTCCGGCGGTCCCAGGAGCAGATTCACCATGTAGCCGGTCGCGGCAATATCCGGCGTGCTGGTCAGCAGGCTCAACTGCATGGCGCGAAGAGCCGAGAGCCGAGGAGGCGATGCGGGCATCGGAGTCAGGCCTTGGCTGCTCGGATCCGGGCGGACACGGCGTCCCCCACCGCCCCCGTGGTGGCGCGACCGCCGATGTCCGCGGTGTGGTAGCGGGAATCGCAGAGCGTCGCTTCCACCGCCGCGTCGATGGCCCTGGCTGCGACCGCAGCCTGGGGATCTTGCTTCCGCTCGGCCAGCCAGTCGAGCATCATCCCGGCCGAGAGAATCTGGGCGATCGGATTGGCGATCCCCTTGCCCGCGATGTCCGGCGCCGTCCCATGGGAGGGCTGGAACAGACCATAGACATCACTCACATCGGCGGAGGGGGCCATACCGAGGCCGCCCATCGTGCCGGCGGCGAGATCCGAGATGATGTCCCCGAACATGTTCTCGGCCACGACCACATCATAATGGAGGGGCCGGCGCACCATGTACATGGTCATGGCATCCACGTACGCGTGCTCGGTCTGGATGCCGGGGAACTCGCGCGCCACGTCGTAGAAGATCTGGCGGAAGAAGGCCATGCTCTTCAGGACGTTCGCCTTGTCCACGCAGGTGACGCGCCGCACCTTGTCCGCCGGCGCACCCTGTCGTCTCTCTGCAACTCGAAAGGCGTAGCGCACGATTCGCTCGGTCCCGGGGCGGGTGATGACCATATTGTCCACGGCCACGTGCTCGCCCACCTGGACACCGGCGCCGCGCGAGGCGTACAGCCCCTCGGTGTTCTCCCGCATGATCACGTAGTCAATGGCCGGATCGCCGGCGAGGGTCGGCGGAACGCCGGCGTATCGCTTGATCGGGCGGATCCCCGCGTACAAGTCCAGGACGAAGCGCAGGGTGAGCTGCGGCATGATCTCTGTCCCGTTCGGGAAGCGGATGCTGGGATCGCCGGTTGCCCCGAAGAGGATGGCGTCTGCGGCCTTGCATGCCTCCAGGGTTTCAACGGGCAGATCCGTCCCCGTCTCCTTGTAGCAGCGCGCGCCCGCCCGATACTCTTTGCAGTCGAAGCGGAGCCCCGGGAAGTGTGTCTCGATGGCCCGGAGCACCTTCAGGGCCTCCGCCATCACCTCGGGTCCGATGCCGTCCCCTGCAATCACCGTGATCCGATACGTGGTCATGTTGGCTGGCCCCTGTTCCCCTATCCCCAACCCCGTCATGGACGCCCGCGCTGAGCGCCGGCGGCTGGGAAGCCGATCGCGTCTAGTCGCACAGCAGCCCGCCGTTGACCTCCACGGTCTCCCCATGGACGAATCGCGCGGCATCCGATGCCAGGAAGGCCACGGTATCGGCGATGTCCTCGGGCTGGCACATCCGTCCGAGGGGTGTGTTCTTGACGATCCCGTCCAGGATCTCCTGGGGCCAACCCACCATCATCTCGGTGGGGCTGGTTCCCGGGTTCACCCCGTTCACCACGATGCCGTGAGGCCCGAGCTCCTTGGCGAGCTTTTTCGTCATGGCGAGGACGCCACCCTTGGAGGCCACGTAGTGAATCCCGGCGAAGGCCCCGCCGGTCCGGACAGCGATGGACGCGATGTTCACGATGTGGCCACGCCGCTGCCGCTTCATGATCGGGATCACGGCCTTGCAGCAAAGGAAGACCCCCTTCATGTTCACGGCCACCATCCGATCCCATTCTTCCTCGGCGAGCTCCTCGGTGGGCACGTTCGTCCAGATGCCGGCGTTGTTCACCAGGACGTCCACGCGGCCGTCGAAGCGGGCGAGTGTGGTCTTGACCAGACTGTCCACGCTGGATGCCGAGGCCACGTCCACCCTGACGGCCATGGCCTGGCCGCCATCCTTCGCAATGAGGGAGGCCGTCTCTTCCGCGCCGGGAAGGTTGATGTCCGCCACGACAACGCGGGCCCCTCCCCGGGCCAGTCGGCAGCAGATGGCTCGGCCGAATCCTCTGGCGGATCCGGTCACGATGGCGGTCTGTCCGTCAAACTCCATCGGCGACTCCTTTTCCTTTCCTCGACTCACCCCGATTCAGAATGCGGTAGTGTCCTAATTTGCTTTTTGGTTTTCCTTCTAATCAGCGGAAAAACCCTCTGACGAGGCAATGAGTTGGAGTTCTGAGGCGGTTCCCGACGGCACTACATATGGATTAACGCTGCCATCTTTTCCGACGTTTCCCAGGTAATAGGTAAAGCCAGTCTGGTGCATAGAACTGTCCTTGGGTTCAAAGGCGGACCGATAGCTAACGCATCCTACCAACACGAACCCGACTTTCCCGGAGATCGGACTGGACGCAGTCGCTTTCAAGACTGTTTCCATCTTTGGACCCACGGTCGAGTTTTGAACCCAGGGATTATCCTTGGGGAACAACATATATCCAGTAAGACTCCCTGGAGTCCGATGACGGTAAGCATCGCACATTTCGCTTTGACGCAGACGTGCAGTCCGAATCGAACCGTCCGAATCCATCGGGATTATGTCTTCCCAAGACAAGACGTTCAATGCAACACTTTGCCCGACATTCTCCAAGATATCCCCTATGACCGCGCTAGCCACAGGGCCTTTCCAAGCCTCTGTACCGAAAGTCAATGGTCGAAGTATCCGATGTTTAATTTTCACCCATGGACGCTGTTGAAGCACCAAACTTTCAGCGGCAGTATCTGCGCTCTTTTGAGCAGCGTTGGTAGCTTTTATCATTTCATTCAGTTGGCTCTGGTACACCCTAAGCTGTCCACCGTAGATGCAAATAGCAATGATTCCGATGACTGCCAAGATGACATTTCCTGAATCGCGTCTATGAATACGCCTTTCGCGAGGGTAAAATGGCTTCCTCACAAAGGAACCATTTTGGTACATTTGTGAGGCATGCCAGAAGGGCCGTCAAAATTCCCTCCGCCGTCGCGGTTCCTTAAGATGGTTCCAGGGTCAAGCCGCTCACACAACGGAATTTGCAACACGTTTTGCCAAGGCTACCTCTGGGAGAGATGTGAGTTAGCCGTTTTTCAGGATTTACGATCAATTGCAGCTTCTCAATCGGCCAAATACCACCGATCAGCTTTTTAGCCTGTGTCATGCAGCGCCCTCCTCTGCGGCCCTAGAGTCGACTTTATCCCAATCCTACCCCAGGCTGGTGCCCAAATCAAACTAGGACACTACCCAAAGGCTGCTGAGATTGAAAAAGCGGAACGACTCTCCTATGATGAGACCGTTTTGCACGCGACTGACAACGCCGCGCTGAAGGAAGCCACTTCGACCTGGCGCCACGGGCCCTTAGACCTGAGGCATCACAAACCAGCCGGCATCGGCTGATCTGTGTGGGAAGAAAGCTGGGGGGTCGATGAAGACAACCGAACAGAAGGCGAAACGGATCTTCGGGCAGCGGGCGTCGCAGTACACGACCAGCGCTGCACATGCCGATCCCCAGGTTCTGGCCCGGGTCGTGGAGCTGGCCAGTCCGCAACGGGATTGGCTGGTCCTGGATGTCGCGACCGGGACGGGCCATACCGCCTTCGCGCTTGCCAATCACGTGCGCGCCGTCATCGGAATTGATCTGACGGTGGAGATGCTGGAAGAATCGAAGCGGCTCGGGGCGACCCGCGGCATTGCCAATGTCGCCCTCGGGCTGGCCGACGTCCACGACCTGCCGTTTCCCTCGGAGACCTTTCACCTGATCACCTGCCGTCGGGCCGCTCACCACTTCTCCCGGATCGGGCAGGCGCTCCGCGAGATGCACCGGGTGTTGCGCGCCGGAGGCCGCCTCGTGATCGACGACCGGAGCGTGCCGGAGGACGACTTCGTGGATGCCTGCATGAATCGCCTCGATCGCTACCATGACGAGTCGCACGTCCGCCAGTATCGTCCGAGCGAATGGCGGCGGATGCTGGAGGATCAGGGCTTTGCGGTGGAGGCGGTCGAGGGCTATGTGAAACACCGTCCCCTGACCGCGCTAACCGCTGATGTATCGCCGGAGAATGTCCGGAGAATCCACGCGGTGCTCGACGGCTTGACCCCGGACCAGCGGGCGGCCTTGAACCTGCGGGGCGTGGACGGTCAGCCGCACCTGAATCACTGGTACGTGATGGTCTCCGGCACGAAGGCCTAACTCTCCCCACCGGTTTCTCCCCAGCAGACACTTCCCTTGTTGGCGAAACCCGATACCCTCTTGCCTTCTTCTGGCCCGAAGGCTGAGGCTCAGCGGCAAGAGAAACAAATGATCGGGCGCATTGCCGAGAGTTGGAACGCGCCGAGGCGCAGGTCGGACGCGGGATCCGCTGATCGGGCAGGCGATGAGACAGGACTTGGCGTCAGGCGGGGCGGGGGCGGCGCAGAAACCGGATGACGGCGCGGAAGACGTCGGGCGTGCCGAAGCCGCCGGCCTTGGTGACCACGGGGAGGTTGGGGTGTTCGCCTCCGACCAGGCGTCCCCAGGGCACCCCCGGCTGCACCTCGCCCCCCAGGATGACGCCGTCCGCCCGCAGGGCGCGGCACGTGGCGACGGCGATATCCCCGCCGCAAAGGACCAAAGCCCCCAGACGGGCCCTACGCGTGAGCTCCCGGGCGGACCGCCCCAGGAACTCGCTGAGGGTGGCGCTGGAGCAGGGAGAGAGCGCGGGAAGCTTTCTTCCGCGAGCGGGGGATCCTCGGCGACGGGGGGGCGCCGGCCGTCGGTTCCCTGCGCCAGCGTGATTGCCGTATCCCGCCCGGCGAGGATCTCGGCCGAGGCCTTCCCCAGGACGCGGTCCAGCTCTTTTCGGAATCGCTCCGGGCCGGCCAGGACCTCGCGGATCTCCCCGCAAATCACGGCCGCAGATCGTCGGCGCTCGAAGTCGGCAATCTGGGCGAGGCTGGTGGGGTTCGGTGACCCGACCACCAGGAGGATCGGATGCTCCACGGAGGGGAGCCGACGGAGCGGCCGGCGCCCCCAGGGCAGCGCCACGCTGAGGGCCGCGGCGAGGCCGGCCGATCCCACCGCCACACCAAGCAGGCCTTCCAGGGCGATGAGCCGGGCCAGGCGACGGAGGTCGGCTGCCGTGGCGGCATCCGCCACCGCCAGGGCCCCATGGGTCGGCTGCCAGCTCCGGATCACTCTTGCCGCCCGGGGCCAGCGAGCCCGCAGAATCTCGAGGGGCAGGTGGTGGATGCTCCGGCGGGATTGTGCGCGTAACAAGGTGGGCAGGTGCGATTGGCGAACCGGTGCGACCGGGTCGCGCCCGATGGCCGTCCGGTGAACGGGGACGCCATTCACCAGCAAGGTCCCGTTGACGACCGCGCGCCCGGCGGGCGGAAATGACGGTGCCAGGATCGTCAGGTGCGCCGGATAGACATCCAGGACCGCGTCCAGTTCGGCCCCGACGTTGCCGCGGAAGGTGGAGTCGATCTTCTTGTAGATGGCCGCGACGCGCGCCTTCCGGAGGGCCTGGGCCGCCAGCTTCGCCCGTTGTGCCGCGGCACCGGGCGGGAGCCCCCGGCTGTTCGTGCAGAGCACCAAGACGTCGGCGTGCCGGCCCAACGACGCGAGGTCGTGCCAGTCCAGCGGGACAATGGTCCGGGCCCCTTGCCGGGCGAACTGGACCCCCGTGTCATTCGCGCCCGTGAGATCGTCGGCGATCACCCCTAGCCGGACGGGCATGGCCTCTCCTCGGCAGAGAGCTGCCGCCCCCGAGGTGCCCAGCGAGGGCGGCCGGGTTGTGGGTGGCTACCCAGGACGGATCAGAGGTCCGGACGCGCTCCGGTCGTCGGCGAAAGAAGGCCATCCCCCATCACAGCCGCCAGCGAGCGGAGGCCGCGCCGAGGCAGCGCCGCCGGCGAGCGGAGGGAAGATCGACAGGGTTTCGCCGTTCTTGATGACCGTTCCGTCGGGGGCCTGCCGCCCGTTCACCAGCAGCATGTTGGGAAGATCCGGGGGGATTCCCAGTTGATTCATGACCTCCCGCAGCGTGGCGCCGTCCTTGACCTCGATGACCGCCTTTCGGTTCTGCGCGCCGGGCGGCAGGTACTTTGATAACGTGGCGTACAGTGCGATCTCGACGTTCATGGCGATGGGACCTGGGGCTTCCAGGGGTCTCCTCAAAGTCGGGTGAGATCACGGGGCGGCCGCCGCCGCGGGGGGACCGACGCCTCCGGCGCGGCGATTGTCCCGTAACACGCGCCCCCACGAGATGGGCCCGGCGACCAGCTGGTCCGGTGTCACCGCGAAGGACTGGCGCGTCCGGATGAAATTGTGGAGGATCCCCGCTTCTGCGTTCACGTGGGAACCCACCAGGACCGCGCCCACCAGCCTGCCGTCCTTGAAGATCAGCTTGCGATAGATCCGCTTGGACTCGTGCAGGCTGCTGTGAATCCGATACTCGGTGGCATCCGTCACCTGCCAGAGGCCCAGCGAGGCGATGGGCAGGCCCAGGACCGAGGTCACGTTCATGGCCATAGAGCCCTCGTATTTGGTCGGAACCCCCGCCATGTTCAAGCCGGCGATCCGTCCCTGGTTGAGCGCCTCGGGCCAGATGGCGATGACCACCCGTTGCCCCGACAGCAGGTCGGTGGTCTCGGCCACATCGCCGGCCGCGTAGATCCCCTTGATGCTGGTCTGCTGGTGGGCGTCCACCAGCAGCCCCTGGTTCTTCTGGATCCTCGTCCCTTCCAGGAACTCAAGGTTGGGCCGGACCCCGGCCGCCATGACCAGGAGCTGGCAGGGGACGACCTCGCCGTTCTCCAGCTTGACGCCGGTGACCCGGCCCGCCTTTCCCAGGATCTCCGCAGCCCGCGCGCCTGTCACGACTGCGTGGCCCCGCTCGCGCAGCACGTCCTCGAACATCTTGGCGGCCGTGACGTCCGCCATGGCCGGCATCACGTGCGGCATCATCTCGATGACGGCGACCTTCTTCTTGCGCTTGGCCAGGGCATCCACCGCCTGGATCCCGATGAGGCCGGCGCCGATGACTGCGGCCTGGCGCACCCGCGGGATCGCCCGGTCGATGTTGACGGCGTCGTTCCGCGTGATGCACGGATAGACACCTCGAAGGTTCGCCCCGGGGATGGGCAGGATCAGGGCCGAGGAGCCGCTGGCCACCAGGAGGGCGTCGTACTTCAGCATCTTCCGGTTGGACAGCTTCAGCGTCCGCGCCTTGAAGTCCACGTGCACGGCGGCCAGGCCCGTCAGGATGGTGGCGTTCATCTGCCTGGCGTAATTCGGCGATCGCATGTTCATGCCGGGGGTCTTCACGGTGCCGTCCAGGAAGTGAGTGAGCCCCACCCGGGAGTAGAGCGGGCCCTTCTCCTTGGACACCACGGTGACCGCGCATTCCTTGTCCACCTCGCGGATCGCCTCCAGCGCTGCCAACCCCGCCGCGCTGGCCCCGATGATCACAAGATGTTTCTTCGCCGCTCTGGCCATGCTGGAGTCCTTCGGCCTGTAGCTGTCAGCACTCAGCCATCAACTTTCAGCTTCGTGAGGCTCACGCACAGGCCCTCCCCCCTCCAACCGTCCCTCAGACCGCCACCTCCTGGAGGGTCTCCTTGAGTTTCTGGGCCGTGGCCATCTGCCGCATCCGCACCTCGGTATCCTCCTCGAGGTATTCCAGCGCCTTGGGGGTGCAGAACTTCACGCACTCCGGATCGCCGTCAATGGACAGGCAGTGATCGCACTTCTCCGCCTTCCCCTTCTCCGGGAAGAGGACGATGCTGCCGAAGGGGCAGGCCAGGACGCACATCTTGCAGCCAACGCACTTATCGTCCAGGACCTTGTAGGCCAGGGTGGCCTCGTCCCGGACGATGGCGTTGGTCGGGCAGATCTTGGCGCACCAGGCCTGATCGCACTGGGTGCAGGTGGTCGGAATGTACACGGCCTCTTCCAGGAAGATGTTCACCTGGATGCGCGAGCGGCTCAGGCTGAACTCGCCGTAGTGCTTCATGGAGCAGGCCAGCTCGCACGCGCGACAGGCCGTACATCGCTCCGGATGAATCACCAGGACTTTCGCCATTGCCTCCTCCCTCCTGCTGACGAACTTCAGTCCCCGGGACCCTCATCGGAGACCGGCAACATCCTCCGACGAGCGATCGGAAGCTCGATAGACGACCTCAGCCACACATGACCTGCTGATGGTGTGGAACGCCCGCGAAGTGGGGACGGCACCGGAGGGTCGGCCGGCCTGCATGCTGGTGACCCTTTCGCGGACGCGATGGAGAGAGAAAAACTCCCCGTGACCGGGGAGGTGTGTGAGCTATCGTCCCATTCCGCGGACGGCGGAATGACATCGTGTATCTACACCTCCGGCCTTCCGTATGTCAAGGGGATTTCCGCCGGAGGCCTGATCACCTCAGGCGATCTGAAGTAAAGGGATCCGCGCCGTTCCTCGACGAGGAGCAGGAGGGCGGATCATTCAGGCTGATAGCAGGCTGATGGACGAGCGACCCCGGGCTCGCCTGGGCTGGAAGGGCCGGCCGCTTGAGCTTTCGGGCGCGGTCCGGGCCAGGGTCGGTTGGACGACTGCCCCGGGGGCCGGGAAAGAATGCGAGGCGCCTGCACGACTCAGGCGCCTGGCAGGACGGCCGGCTGACTGGTGATGCGGCCGAACGAGGACGATGCATGGTGGCGGTGCGCCGACGGAGAGGTCAGCGCTGTCTATCCACTTCCAGCAGGGACCGGACGAACGTCCGCGCCTCCGGCTTGCTCCAATCGCGTGGCCCGATCATCATCCCAACGAGGCGGCCTTGCCGATCGATGACGTAGGCCGTGGGCGTCCCCCACACGCCCCAATCCTTCCCGGCCACGTCCCCGCTCTGGTCGAGCAGGACAGGCGCAACGTAGCCCCGCTCCTGGACGGTCCGCTTGACCAGGTCTGGGTTCTCCCGGATATCCACGAGGAGGACCTCGAGGCCCTGGTTCTTTAACTCGCTGTAGATCCTATTGACGGAAGGCAACTCCTCCCGGCAGTCGGGTCACCAGGTGGCCCAGAAGAAAACCAGGACCGCCTTCCCCTTGAGGTCCGCGAGACGAACCGTCTTCCCCTGAAGGTCCGGAAGCGCCAGGGTGGGCGCCGGCTTGGGGGGGTCATACGGCGCGACCTGCATCGAGGCGAAGTCCGGCTTTGCCCACACGGCCGGCGGTCCCAGGAGCAGTGCTACCAGACCCAATGCCAGAAGACTGTCTTTCATGCTGCCCCACTCTCCTTCAGCGTCTTCAGCACCTCTTCAGGCGACAGGAGGTCCAGGGCGTTGTCCTGGACCTTGATGTACCGGACGATCCCCTGACGGTCGAGGATGAAGTAGGCGCGCTTCGCGTATCGGTAGATCGGGCTCTTCTCGTCCGTCACCATGGCATCGTAGGCCGGCAGCATCTGGCGGCGGAAATCCGAGAGGAGCGGGAAGCGGATGTCGTTCGTCCTCGTGAAGGCCTGGAGTGTAGCTCCCGCATCGGCGCTCACGCCCACGACCTGGGCGTTACTGGCTTCGAACTGCGGCAGGGCCGCATTGAAGCCCAGGATTTCCCGCGTTCAGACACCAGTGAACGCCTGGATGAAGGTGAAGATGACCACCGGGCCCTTGCCCAGGAGGTCGGCCAGCTTGACCGGCTTTCCGTCCGGCGCCGCCAGCGTGAAGTCCGGCGCCTTCTGGCCCACCTCGAGCGCCTGCGCCGTGCTGGCCAGGAGCAGGCAGGCCACCGCGGCGAGCAGCATCCCCCGAATGATCTGACGTGGCTTGCGCATGGTTCCCTCCTCCCTCGACGTCAAAAGAGATGCGCCATTGTTCCGGCGCTCCGAGTCTGACCGGCAATAGTCTTGCCCAGCAACTCCCCCGGGTCAAGACATTATGATTCGCCGTACGCAGCCATCAGGAATAGAAACCCGCGGCCGTGGCGATCGGTTCCCTGGACCGGAGGAGGTGGGAATCATTGCGGGGACGGAACGGGGGAGGGCCGGCAGGAGGCGCGAGGCGTATCCCGGGAAAGATCCAGATTATGAAGTCCAGCGGGGGGGCTGCCTAACGGGCTGCCGCTCGAATCTGGCCGGCGACGCTGGCCAGATCCTCTTTCACCGAGCTCCGGATCAGCGACTGGATCCCACCCCCTCCATCACCCGCGTAACGGGGAATGACGTGGACGTGAAGATGGTTCGCGTGCTGGCCGGCGGCCCAGCCATGATTCCAACCGACGTTGAGGCCCCCCGGCCCCAGGGCCTTTTCCAGCAGGGCCATCACGCTCTTCACCCCAAGGAACAACGCACCCACGTGCCGGTCCTCGAGGAGGTCCAACCGCTCGGCGTGCACCTTGGGGATGACCATCGTATGCCCCCGCGAGGCGGGATGGATATCCAGGAAGGCCAGGACGCTCTCGTTTTCGTACACCGTGTGGGCTTTTATCTCGCCTGCAACGATCTTGCAGAAGATGCAGTCCGGCATGCCTCGATCTCCTCTTACCCCGATGGGGGGCGGCGTCCAACCCTTTCCGGGCCGTTCCGACGGTCTTCCTGATTTGTGTTGCGACCCGCGATGGATGTATCGCATTCTATCCAGCCACGATGCTTTTGCGCAAGGGCAATGCCTCCAGGCTGGGAGGCGACCTATCGTCGCACCGCCGGTCCCTTCCTGTTTCACCTCAGGCTTCACGCCTCACGAGTCTGGGGTTTCACCTTGACACGCGGGAGGGCTCTGGATAGCCTACCCGGGACCTGCGGAGGGCAGAGAAGCGGGGCAGCCAATGCGTGAAGTGTTCACGATGTGGCGCCACACGAAAATGGTTGTCCTGGTCGCTCTCACCGCGGGGGTTTATGCCGCCATCCTCATCCCGTTGAAAGGCATTCCGCTAATTCCTGGCTTCACCGAGATCCGTCCCGCCAACGTCGTTCCGGTGGTGTTCAGCCTGCTCTTCGGGCCGGCCGGAGCGTGGGGTTCCGCCTTCGGCAACCTCATCGGCGACTTCTTTGGGACGCTGGGGCTGGGCAGCATCTTCGGCTTCGTCGGCAACTTCTTCTACGGGATGGTGCCGTACAAACTCTGGGGAAAGATGGGCCCATTCTCGTCGGGGAAAGCACTGGATGCCCGATCGGGTCGGCACCTCCTCGAGTACCTCCTGGTTGCATTCCTCGCCAGCACCGCGTGCGCTGTCATTATCTCCTGGGGGGTGGACCTGTGCGGCCTGGTGCCGTTCGGGGTCCTGGCCCCAATCATCACGCTCAACAATTTCATCGCCGCCGCGATCCTCGGACCGTTCCTTCTCTGGCTCATGTACCCACGCGCCAGGCGGTGGGACATCCTCTGGACCGAGATCCTCGAACCCGATGAGATCTCCCGTGTGTCGCGACCCTGGATCGGGGCCATTCTGATGTGGCTCGGTGGGATCGGCGGCCTGGTGGTCGGGGTGGCCATCTCGACCGGAGTGCACGCGGCCCTTCCATTCCATTTCGGGACCGGGACCACCGGTGTCGGCGTCGTCGCGGGCGTCTTCCCCTTCCTCGTTCTCTTCGTCCTGGGCTGCCTCCTCGCATGAGAGCGGCTGTACCCGCCCGCGCCCCTCGTCCCTCGGTGAAATCCATCGGCGGAATCGTGCGGCATCGCATCCTGTCGGATGTCCCGAAACTTCCATGCCTGTGATCCGCCTCGACGAGGTTTCGTTCCGCTACCGCGGGGCGACGGAGCTGGCGCTCTCCGAGATCACCTGCCACATCCGTCCGGGAGAGCTGGTCGGCCTGCTCGGGCGGAGCGGCTCGGGACGATCCACGCTGGCCAGCACCCTGAACGGCACCATCCCGCATCTGGTGCGGGGGGACCTGCGAGGCCAGGTGCACATCGCGGGTGAGGACATTCGTGGGCGACGTCCCCGCGACCTGGCCGACCGGGTCGGATTCGTATTCCAGGACTTCGAGGCGCAGCTCTTCTCCACCAACGTGGCGCTGGAGGTTGCCTTCGGTCCGGAAGAATCTGGGAGTGCCGCGCGAAGAGATCTCCCGGCGGGTGGACCGCTACCTGCGCCTAGTGCGGCTGGAGGCTCTGCGCCACAAGGCACCGGCCGGCCTCTCCGGCGGGCAGAAGCAGCGGCTGGCCCTAGCCTCGGTTCTGGCCCTGGAGCCTCAGGTGCTGGTACTGGACGAGCCGACCAGCGACCTGGATCCGGCGGGCCGGCAAGACCTGTGGGCTGCGGTCCGGGACCTTCGCCGCGAGCGGGACCTCACGCTTGTGATCGTTGACCCCGAGACAGACGAGATGGGCTGGGTGGACCGTTTCATGGTCCTGGACCGGGGGCGGGTGGCACTCTCCGGGACGCCATCCGAACTCTGGCGTGCGACCCAGGCTCTCGAGGGACTCGGCGTCAAGGGATTCACCCTGGGCCGGCTCAGCTCGGCCCTTGGTTTTCACGAAGAGTGGCGGGATGCGGACCAGGCGGCCGCGGCGATACGGAACGCCGGGTGGCGGGTGAACCCCGCGGCATCCGCGGGGCTGCGGCAGGCCGACGCCGCGCGGACAGATGGGGAGGTGTTGCTGGAGGTCGAAAACCTCGTCCATCGCTACCCGGATGGGACCGAGGCGCTCTCCGGCGTGAGCTGTGCCATCCGCCGGGGCGAGTTCGTCGCGATCCTCGGGCAGAATGGAAGCGGCAAGACGACCCTGGTGAAGCACCTGAATGGGATCCTCACGCCGACGGCCGGCGAAATCCGGCTTTCGGGAAAAAGCCTCAAGGGACAGCCGCCGACCCGCCTGAGCCGTCTCGTCGGGCTCGTCTTCCAGAACCCTGACCATCAGATCTTCGCCGAACGCGTCCGGGATGAGGTGGCGTTCGGACCACGCCTGCAGGGTCTCGCCGAAGGCGAGGTCGCCCAGCGCGTGGACGAAGCGTTGGAGGCGGTTGACCTGGCGGGTGTGGGGGATGTGGATCCCTTCATCCTGACCAAGGGGAGCCGCCAGCGGGTCGCGGTGGCGAGCACGTTGGCCACCAAACCCGAGGTCATCATTCTCGATGAGCCCACGACGGGACTGGATCACCGGGAACTGGAAGGGATGATGGCCCTGATCCAGCGCCTGAACCAGGCGGGCCATACCATCTTGATCATCACCCACGCCATGGCCGTGGCGGCGGCATACGCTCGGCGCGTCATCCTAATGCGGGACGGGCGCATCGTCCGCGACGGTAGCGCGCGCGAGATTTTCTCGAACGAGTCGGCTCTACTGGAGCTGGGGCTCACGCCCCCGCCGGCCGTCCAGGTCGCCAACCGGCTGGGGATCCCGGCGCTTACCCCGGACGAGTTGATCGCGTCCCTGGTTCGGACCTCCCAGCCTCCCAACCTCCCAGCGTCCGAGCCGAGATCATGAACCTGTTCCTGTATCTCGACACGGACAGCCCCATCCACTGCCTGGACCCACGGACGAAGATTTTCCTCCTGCTGGAAAGCTTCGTGGTAGCGGTCCTCTTCTTCCAGCCCGGACCGCTCTTCGGCCTTCTCCTCGTGCTACTCGTCTATGGCGCCATCGGGAGGGCCCTCCGGAATCTGGGGCGGATCCGGCTCCTCCTACTCAGCATCGCTATCGTCTCGATCGTGAGCTGGTCGGTCTTCGCCCGGGGGGCTACCCCGGTATTCTGGCGGGTGACCTGGGAGGGATTCCTTTACGGCCTCGGTGCCGCCATCAAGATCGACAGCATGATCATCGCCGGGCTCATCTTCCTGAGCACCACGAAGACCGAGGAGATCGTCCTGGGTCTCATCCGCCTGCGCGTCCCATATCAGGCCGCCTTCGCCTTCTCCCTGGCCATTCGCATGGTGCCCACGATCATCGGCACCGCCGTGACCGTGACGGAGGCTCAACGATCGAGGGGTCTGGATCTCACGAGCGGTGGCCCCCTGACGCGCCTACGCCAGCACATCCCCCTGCTCGTCCCGATCTTCCTGCACACGCTGCGGAACACGGACCAGTTGGCCAAGGCTCTGGAGTCCCGCGGCTTCGGCGCCCGCCGCGAGCGCACCTCGTACTTAGAGATCGGCTTTCACGGCGCCGACACCCTCGCCCTGATCCTGGGGGCCCTGTCCCTCGCTGTCTTCCTTGGGGTGCGCTTTGCCAGGTGACCCCCGGGAGTGTCGGGGGGGATCCGGATTGCAGCCGTGGTGGCGGGGCGTGAGGGGCTCCTACCAGATGCGCGGGATAGAAGAAAATCATAATTTCATGTCCGTCCCCTATCTTGCTATCTTCTACGTCCCCCGATATGGAAGACCGGCCGTCAAGGGGTATCTCGCAGTGATGGTCCTCCCTCCGGTTCCGGCCCCGCCCGCTGAGCGCGCGGCGTGCCCATCGGGCTGGCGCAGCGCGCGGAGCGGGCGGAGGGCCCAGGGTGGATGGGGTCCTGAGGCCGCGGGGCAGCGCGGCGACGCGGCGGCTTCGACGACGAATCACTCTGATATGCGCGGATTGCCCCGAGGGGCCGAGCCGCATGACCGTGCTCCGTCGGGAGCTGCCTCCGTCTATTTGCGCGAGTCCCCCGGGCCGAGGCCCGGGTGTCGCAGGGGGACGGCGAGGGCTCTCCAATCGTGCCTGCATCGAGCGACTGTCCTCCGCGGCCTCAGGATGGTGTGGCCTGGCTCCGCTCGGTCGCGATCCTACGCCGCCTGGGCCCCGGGCGCCGTCTGCGTTAGGGCGGCCCAGACGAACTCGACTAACTCGCGGGCGCAGGCGACCACGGCGACCGGGGGGCGTTTCCCGTGCCCGACCAGATGCCGGTACCGGCGGTGGAGCCGCTGCTGCGCCTGCCACGCCTGGGTGAGAACGGCCTTCGGCTGGCCCTGGCTCCGCGTGGCCAGCGCCCGTCCGAGGCGCGGGGGGTGCCGGTAGTGCCAGGCGGCCTCGACCAGGATCCGCCGGGCGTGGGTGTTGCCGGCCTTCGTGATGCCCCCGCGCCGCTCGCGCCCCCCGGTCGAGTTTTCGCTTGTCAACGCCGGTTTAAAATTCCCCAGATGTGCCGGTCGATTTTCCCCACCTGACGGTGCCCGGGAACTCGACCGACTGCGGCTCACCTCCCTTCCGAGGGTGCCCCGCGCGGGGGACGCCCCCGGCGCTTCGCCGGCACCGGCAGTGGCTCAGGCGCGAGCGCAGCACCCTGGTCCCGGAGCCGGTACGACGCCCCGCGGATGTTGATCACGACCGCATGGTGGAGCAGCCGGTCCAAGAGCGCGCTCGCGATCACCTCGTCCCCGAAGACCTGCCCCCAGTCGCGGAACGGCTTGTTCGAGGTCAGGATGAGACTGCCCCGCTCATACCGGGCGCTCACGAGTTGGAAGAGGAGGTTCGGCCCGCCGGGGGCGAGCGGCAGGTAGCCCACCTCGTCCAGGATGAGGAGCGCGTGCTTGGTATAGAACTGGAGCCGGGCGGCGAGTTGGCCGCGTTGCTGGGCGGCGAGGAGGCTGGTGACCAGCTCGGCCACGGAGGTGAAGTAGGTCTGGAGTCCGCCCCGGCAGGCGGCCACGGCGAGCGCGATGGCGAGGTGCGTCTTGCCCACGCCGGGCGGCCCGAGGAAGAGCACGTTCTCCTTGCGGCGGACGAAGTCGAGGCTGGCGAGCGCCTGCAGGCGCGCCCGGTCGATCCCGGGGGCGAACGCGAAGTCGAAGTCCTCGAGCGTCTTGACCGCCGGCAGGTGGCTCATGCTGAGGGCGGTCTTCAGGCGGATGGTCTCCCGCGCCGTCGCCTCGGTACCGAGCAGCGTGGCCAACGCCTCCAGCAGACTGGTCTCCCCCCGCTCGGCCTGGGCGAGGACGGCCGGGAGCTGGGCGGCGACCCGGGGAAGCCGGAGCCGCGTGCAGTACCCCGTGACCTGCTCGAGCAACTGCGCGCTCATCGGCGACCTCCGACCGTCTCGTACACGGCGAGGTCGCGCCGCTCGACGTCGTGCGTGAGCCAGGCGCGGGCGGGCAGGAGGAGCGGCAGGGCCGGCGTCGGGACGGATGGCCGGGGCACCCGCGGCCATTCGGCGGTGGGCGCGAGCGCGAGCGGGGTGGTGCAGACAGCCCCGCGTCCCGGCGCCAAGGCGTAGGTGGCCAGCCAGGTCGTCTCGACGTACAGCTCACAGGTGAGGGCGCGGATGCGGACCTCGATCGGGCTCCGGTAGTGGGCGAGCGGCACCGCGTAGCGGCTGCCCCGCACCGACACGAAGCCGTCGCGGCTCAGCTGCCGCTCGATCGTGAGGAGCGGATCGTGCGGCTGGGGGGGCAGCGGGTGGAGGCCTTCAGTGGCCCAACGGTCGAGCGGCCGCACGCCGGTGGTCGCGTGCACCCGGACGTTGGCGATCGTGGTGAGCCAGTCCTGCCACTGGGCGAGGAGGTCGGCAAGGTCCCAGAAGATGCGGCCGAGCCAGAAGTCCTCGCGGATGTACCCCACAGGCCGCTCGATCTTCCCCTTGGTCTGGGCCCGGTGCGGCCGGCACGCCTCCGGGGTGAAGGCGTAATGGGCGGCGAGAGCCACGAGCGCCGGGTGGAAGACGGGCCGGCCCTGCGCGTCTTGATCCGTCACCACCGTCTTCATCCGATCATAGAGCATACGGCGCGGGACCCCGCCGAACGCGGCGAACGCGGCCGCGTGGCCTTGGAGGACGGCGACGAGATCGCCGTGGAGACTCCAGGTCCCGGTGAGGAGCCGGGAGTAGCCCAAGGTGACCAGGAAGAGCCACACGACCTGGGTCACGCCGGTCGCTGCCCAGGTCACTTCGAAGCGGGCGAAGTCGGCTTGCCCCTGATCCCCCGGCGGGGTCTCGAACCGCACCACGACCGGGACCGGTGGCCGGGGTCGGATCTGGGCGACGAAGCTCTTCAAGATCGAGTAGCCTCCGGTGTACCCGAGGGGCCGCAGTTCCCGGAGGAGCCGCTTCGCTGTGAGGGGCGCCGCCTCCAGCCGGGTCCGGATCCACGTCCGGTAGGGGTCCAGTTTCGAGGGACGCGCCTCCCGCTGGTATTGGGGTGGTCTGTCGCGCTGCAGGTGGGCCCGCACGGTCTTCCGGTCGAGCCCGAGTTCCCGGGCGATCTGCGTGATGGTGTAGCCGAGCGCATGGAGCTTGTGGATCACGAGGTAGTCCTCCTGAGCGATCATCGGCCCTCCCGAGCTGCCACCATGGGCAGTCTCGGGAGGGAACCGTACCCGATGCGTCAGGCACTCGTCATCCGTTCAGTGAGGAATTTTCAACCGGCACATTCGGGGAGTTTACAACCGGCAGTGAGATCGCTCGGCACCAGGCCCAGGTACGCCATGAGCGCCCGGGGGTGCGGGAAGCGGGGGAAGGCCCCGAGCTCGGTGAGCAGGCCCATCGCCGAGAGGGTATCGATCCCCCGGAAGCAGCGGAGCCACCCCACCCGCTCCCGGTAGGGCTCCGTCTCGGCGAGGGCGACGATCTCGTCCTCCAGGTCCGCCCGGCGGATGAGGAGCTGCTCCACGGTGAACCGGTACTCCTGATAGGTGCGCTCGAGGACGGGGAGCGCGAACCGCTGGCTCCGGAGCCAGGTCCAGTGGCGCCCCGTCCAGTGCCGGCCCTCCCGGTAGACGCGGCCGTGGCGGGCCAGGAACTTCACCAGCCGGTGGCGCCAGCGGAGGAGGTCCTCCTGCACGTCTTCCCGGCAGCGGAGGAGATCCCGCACCGCCTCCGCGGCCTCGTCGGGCACGTGGATCGGGGTGAGTTCCCCCGCCCGGAAGAGGCGCACCAGCTTGGCGGCATCCCGGCGGTCCGTCTTGATCCGGTCCCCCGGCTTCCGGGGCGTCAAGGCGGGAGCCATCACCTGACAGGGGACCCCCAGCGCCGTGATCTGCCGGTACAGGTCGTACCCCGAGGGACCCGCCTCGTAGCAGGTCACCACCGGCCCCTCGCGCTTGAGGCGCTCGAAGAGCCGCCGGAGATGGCGAGGCTCGTTGGGGATCTGGCGCAGCTCGGGCTCCGTCGCTTTGGGCCGCAGGGCCCCCACCACGATCGAGTTCTTGCTGTCATCGAGGGCCACGTACGTGGTATCCTTCTCCATGACCGGCCTCCTTTCGCATGTGGCTCTGTTCCGTCCCCGGAACAACCCACGCTATTATGCGATAGGTCAGGCCGGTCCTTCCATATGGTCTATCTTTGCCAGTTCATTCGGGCCCACTGAGCGTTGCCGGCCGCCTTGGCCGGAGCCGGTGCGTCAGAAGCCTCAGAGGGGACCTTGATTGGACGCCTGTAGCCGCCTGACATTCGCCTAGCGCAGCCTAGTGGAGCGGCGCCCGGACCGGCCCCTCAGGGTCTCTGCATCGCCTCCCTTGCGGTCTTGGCCCTTACGCCGTACACTGCCCCTGGACGCGCGATTCCCCGTCCGGGAGGAGCCCAGTCATGTCGGAGCCCGTCAAGAAGCTCGAGAAACCCCAGGCGGCTTGGCGCAGCGCCATTTCGCCGGAGCGCTATCAGGTCCTCTTCGAAGAGGCCACGGAGCCGCCCCGCTCCAGCCCCCTGAACCGGGAGAAACGCCCGGGGACGTACATCTGCGCCGCCTGCCAGCTGCCGCTCTTCACCGCCGAGGCGAAATTTGAGAGCGGAACCGGCTGGCCCAGTTTCACTCAGCCGGTTCCCGGACACGTCGGCACCAAGAGGGACTTCAAGCTGATCTTGCCCCGCACCGAGTACCATTGCGCCCGCTGCGGCGGGCACCAGGGCCACGTCTTCAACGACGGGCCGGCGCCCACCGGCCGGCGCTGGTGCAACAACGGGCTGGCGCTCCAGTTCGTCCCCGAGGGAGAGTCCCTCCCGGAGCTTCTCGACTGAGCGGGGGACAGCCGCGAGGGGGGGGATAATGACTGAGCGGACGCTTGCTACCATCCACCGGTTCAACGAGGCCTTCAATCGACACGACGTGGACGCCGTCATGGGGCTGATGACGGAGGACTGCGTCTTCGACAACACGCGACCGCCGCCGGACGGCGAACGTATCGTGGGGCAGGCCGCCCTGCGGGCCTTCTGGGTGGAGTTGTTCCGCCGCTCCCCCCAGGCCCGGTTCGAGACGGAAGAGATCTTCGCCGCCGGCGACCGCTGTGTGGTCCGGTGGACGTATCACTGGATGAAGGAGGGAAAGCCCGGGCACGTGCGCGGCGTGGACATCTTTCGCGTGAGGGACGGGAAGGTGGCGGAGAAGCTGTCCTACGTGAAGGGGTAGGCGCCGTGGCGCGACATCGGCGGGGGGTTGACCGGTGACGGAGCGCGTCTCGTTACCGCCAGGCGGCGCCGGTCCCGGCACGATCAAGGTCGGGACCAGCGGGTTTAGCTATCCCGAGTGGCGCGGGCCCTTCTATCCGGAGGGGCTGGTCCAGCAGCAGATGCTGGCCTACTACGCCCGGCACTTCCCCGCGGTCGAGATCAATTCGACGTACTATCACATCCCCACGCCTCGGAACATGGCCGCCATGGCGAAACGGGCGGAGGGCCGGCTGGAGTTTGCAGTCAAGGCCCACCAGGACATGACCCACTTTCGCGAGAAGTACGCGGATGCGCTTCCCCCCTTCCGGGAAGCCGTCGTCCCCCTTCGCGAGGCTGGCGCCCTGGCCTGCGTCCTGGTCCAGTTTCCTTTCTCGTTCAAGGCCACGGCCGCGAACGCCGACTTCCTGCGCCGGATTGTCTCGGACCTCGCCCCCGATCCCGTGGTGGTGGAGTTCCGCCACCAGACCTGGACCACGGACGAAACCTTCGCGCTGCTCCGCGATCTGGGCGCGGCCTACTGCTGTGTGGACGAGCCCCGCCTGCCGAACCTGCCCCTACCCGTGGTGCGGGTCACGGGACCCATCGGCTACGTCCGGTTCCATGGGCGGAATCGCCAGAAATGGTGGACCCATGCCGAGGCCTGGGAGCGCTACGACTATCTGTACAGCGAGGCCGAACTTCTCGAATGGGTCCCCAAGATCCGATCCCTGGCCGAAGAGACACAGAAGTGCTATGCGTTTTTCAACAATCATGCCCGAGGCCAGGCGGTCACCAACGCTCAGATGTTGATCACGCTTCTCTCTGGCCCTGCGGCTGGCACGACGTAGAGACCCGCCCTCGGATGGCATGCCCGGGGCGGCGCCGGAGCCTCTCTCGTGGATCCCGGCTTTCTCAGCATACTGGGGGACGCCGTCACGCAGTTCACCACTGAAGCCCTCTTTCGCGCCAAGGAGATCCAGTTCGAGTTTTACCGCGCCACAGGGCCGGGGGGACAGAACGTCAACAAGGTGTCCACCGCCGTCCGGTTGCGCTTTGATGTTCGCAGGTCCCGACTTTTGCCGGAGGCAGTCAAGGAGCGCCTGGCCCGGTTGGCGGGACGCCGGCTGACCGACGCCGGGGTGCTCGTGATCGAGGCACAGCGATTCCGGACGCAGGAGCGCAACCGCCACGAGGCGCTCGAGCGGCTGCTGGGGATGATCCAGCGGGCTCAAGAGCCGCCGAGGCCGCGGCGGGCAACGCGGCCGACAGCCGGATCGCGCGAGCGGAGGCTGGAGGCGAAGAGGCGGCGCGGCGCGGTAAAGCGAGAGCGTGGGCGGGCGGCGGAACAGTAGTCGGGGGACGGGCGTGCTGGATATCTACGTCGACGCCGATGGTTGCCCGGTGAAGCCGGAAGTCTACCGCGTGGCGGCGCGCTATAGGCTGAAGGTCACCGTCGTGGCGAACGCGTGGATGTGGACGCCACCCGACGACTCGATCGAGCTGGTCCTGGTGGATGGGGGCCTCGACTCGGTGGACGACTGGATCGTCGAGCACGTCGCCGGGAATGATATCGTCGTCTCCGGGGACATCCCCCTCGCCTCCCGCTGCCTGAAGGCCGGCGCCAAGGTGCTCGACCCACGAGGTCGCGTGTTCACCGAGGACTCCATCGCCGAGGCCCTCGCCAGCCGGGACCTCCTGGCCCACCTCCGCGAAATCGGGACGATCACGGGCGGCCCGGCTCCCCTCGGGAAGCAGGATCGGTCCCGATTCCTCCAGCGCTTCGACGAGGCCATCCAGGCCGTGCGCAGGAGGACGTAGGGACGCTGGACTACGAGATCGTCGTCACCTTGGGTCCAGCGAGGCAATCCGAAGAGACAGTGGCGGCGCGGGCGGACGCCGACAGGGAGGGCCTACGGACATGGACCAGATAGCGCGGTGCCGAACGGGATGAAGCTGGCCTGACCGGCAGCCGCCCGATCCGCACGGGGGTCGCCCCCTCGTCCTTGACCTTCTCCCCCGGTTTCTGGCGGTCCTGCCCGAACTTCCTGACATTTGACCCGATGGGCTGCTCGGGCTTGCGGCCGGAGCAGCATCTCTGATATTCTTCAGACCAGCTCACCAGCGGGGCCGATGCGCGCATCGGCCTGAGGAGATCCGCCATGCCTCTCAGGGAATTCCCGAAACGCGTCACCCTTCGCGACCAGACCGCCGTCACCCTGCGTCCCATGGTGCGAGAGGACCGGGATGAGCTCCTCGCGTTCTTCCGCCGGCTGCCGCCGGAGGATCGCCAGTTCCTGAAGGATGACGTGACCCGCGCCGAGATCATCGAGGCCTGGGTGCGGGATCTGAACTACGACCGGGTCCTGCCGATCCTGGCGGACCACGACGGCCAGATCGTCGGGGACGCGACGCTGCACCGGCAGACCTACGGCTGGATGCGTCACGTGGGAGAGATCCGCGTGGTGACGGACGCGTACTTCCGGCGGCGCGGCCTGGCCTTGGCCATGGCGAGGGAGATCTTTTACCTGGCGCTGCAGTTCGGCCTGGACAAGATGGTCGCCGAGATGGTGGCGGACCAGGTGGCCGCGATCAAGGTGTTTGAAAAGCTCGGATTCCAGCGGGAGGCCCGCCTGGCCAACCACATCGTCGACCTCCAGGGCCGGAAGCACGACGTGGTCATCATGACGACCGACATCCCCGCCCTCATGCAGAAGATGCAGGAGTCGTTCCTGCGCGCCGCCGGCTCCGTGGACTCCTGACCAGAAACGCGGTGCGCCCGCCGATCTGCCTTGTCGCCCGGGCCCAAGGCGGCCGTGTCGGCGGCCGTCCCGTCGCCTGGCCACCCGTCCCCGAATCCGCCTGACCGCCCGCCGGGACCGTGAGACAGCGGCCTTTTCGCTTGTCACTCGTTTTCGGGTTGTGTACCATCCGGATTGACGAGGAGACACCGATGGTCGAGCGGAAGATGCTCACCGGTCACACGCCCGCCCTGCTGCGCCGCCAGCTCGAGGACTTCCTGGCGCGGCTGACGAAGCGCTTCGGTGAGATGAAGGGCAAGATCGAGATCACGATGCAGCCGGAGGTGTCGTTCAAGGATATCGGCGGGCTGGCGCGCGCGAAGCAGGAGATCGCGGGCCTCGTCTTTGCCCTCAAGAGTCCCGACCTCCACAAGAAGTGGGGGACGCAACCGCCCAACGGCGTCCTGCTGTATGGCCCGCCCGGGACAGGGAAGAGCCTCCTGGCCAAGGCGCTGGCGCGCGAGTCCGAGGCGATCTTCTTTCACATCCGCGTGACCAACGTCGTGACCAAGTGGTATGCCGAGTCCTGGGAGGTGCTGCAGGAGGTCTTCGCCCAGGCCAAGGAGAGCGGGCGCTGCGTGCTCTTCCTGGACGAGATCGACGACCTGATCTTCGACCGGGCGGCCCCCGAAGAGTTGCGGGCCGCCAGCCGCCGCCTGGTCAACAGCATCGGAGAGCAACTCGACGACATCGGTCACTCGGGAGACATCCTGGCCGTCGCCTCGACGAACCGCCCGGACGCCGTGGATGCCACGCTGATCCGGCCGGGCCGGATCGACAGGCTGATCGAGGTCCCGCTGCCGGAGAACGAAGGGAAACGGGAAATCTTCCAGATCCACCTGGACCGGGCCGAGGCCATCGCCGGACGCCCGCTCTTCGCCGACCTGGACTTCGATGCCATCCTGGCGTGGACGGTCAAGATGAGCGGCGCCGATATCGGGGAGATCGTCCAGAAGGTCCTGGAGGGGAAGGTTCAGCAGGAGGGGGCCGGGGCCCAGCCCGGCCCCGTCACCACGGAGGACATGCAGCGCACCATCGAGGAGTACCGCAAGACCAAGGAGATCATCGAGAAGATCCGCTACGGGCAATACCTGTAATCCTGCCCGTCCGACGCAACGAAACGGGGGTCGCGACGCCGCGACCCCCGTTTCGTCTTCCTGCGTCCCGGCCAACCTAGCTCCGCGGGGCGGCATCGGTTCGTTGGGCCTTACAGATAGTGCCCGGTGCTCGCGATCTCCGGCTTCTTGGCCTTCTCTTTCTCCTGGCGGAACACCGGCCGGACGTGCACGATGCGCTCGGTCCGGCGGGCGGCGATCTTGGCCCAGTCGTCGGGGTTGGTGGTGTTGGGGAGGTCCTCGTTCTCCCGGAACTCGGTCTTCACCGCCTCCACCAGGTCGGCCGCGGTGAGGCCCTTCACCCCGGTGGCGATCATGCGCTTGACGGCGGCCTTCTTGGCCCGGGTGCAGACGCTCTCGATGAGGGCCCCGCTGACGAAGTCCTTGAAGTAGAGCGTCTCCTTCTCCCCGGAGGCGTAGGTGACCTCCAGGAAGCGGTGGGCCTCGTCGGCGGCGAACATCTCGGCCGTGGCGGCCTCGAGGGCCCCCTCGGGGGTCTCGCCGGGGCGCCAGGGGAGCTCGGCCGTGCAGTACTTCCCGAAGATCTCCCGGGCGGCCTCCCGGGCGGGCCGGTCGATCCGGATCTTCACGTCGAAGCGGCCGGGGCGCAGCACGGCCGGGTCGATCAAGTCCTGCCGGTTGCTCGCCCCGATGACGATGACGTTGGTGAGCCCCTCCACCCCGTCCAGCTCGGCCAAGAACTGGGGGACGATGGTCGACTCCACGTCCGAGGAGATGCCGCTGCCCCGGGTGCGGAAGAGGGAGTCCATCTCGTCGAAGAAGATGACCACGGGGGCCCCGGCGCTGGCCTTCTCCTTGGCCCGGGCGAAGATCTCCCGGAGCTTCCGCTCCGTCTCCCCCACGTACTTGTTCAGGAGCTCGGGGCCCTTCACATTCAGGAAGTAGGCGGGGCTCACCGTCCCGGTCGTCTCGGAGAGCTGCTGGGCCAACGCGTTGGCCACGGCCTTGGCGATGAGGGTCTTCCCGCAGCCCGGGGGGCCGTAGAGCAGGACCCCCTTGGGGGGCGTGAGCTTGTGGGCGGCGAAGTGCTCGGCGTAGAGCACGGGGAGCTCGATGGCGTCCCGGATCTGCTCGATCTGGGGCCCGAGGCCCCCCACGTCGGCGTAGGTGATGTGGGGGACCTCCTCCAGGACCAGCTCCTCCACCTCGGCCTTGGGGAGCCGCTCCAGGACGACCCCGGCCCGGGCGTCCAGGCGGAGGAGGTCGCCCACCTGGAGGCCCGTGTCCTGGAGGGCCGCGCTGAGCTCCACCACCCGCTCCTCGTCGGCGCGTAGGGCCACCACCACCCGGGCGGCATCCAGCCGGTCCTTCAGGCGGACCACCTCCCCCTGGGGGTCGGCCGTGCCGGCCGCCACGACGTTCAAGGCCTCGTTCAGGACCACCTCCTGGCCCCGGGAGAGCTGCGCGGCCTCCACCCCGGGGGCCACGGTCACCTTGAGCTTCCGGCCGGCTGTCCAGACGTCCACGGTCCCCTCGGGGTGGGTGGTGAGCACCGTCCCGTAGCTATTCGGGGGGGCGGCCAGCTTGTCCACCTCGGCCCGCAGGGCGGCGAGCTGCTCCTTGGCCTGTTGGAGGGCAGCCACCAGGCGCTCGTTCTGCTGGTGGGCGTGCTCGAGCTGTTCGGCTGCAGCGTCGAGCCGGCGCGAGGTCTCCTGCAGTTCTTGCATCAAGGCCTGCGGATCGAGCGCGGCCAGGTCATCGAAAATCAGGTGAGGGTCCTTCGGATCCTTCCCACCTGCCATATCCCTGTTTCGATTTCTCATGCGCCACACTCCTCGTTATGATGCGCGGTGCGGCATGACCGCCGTTTCCCCGCTCGCCCGTCTCATCACGCCGAAGTCGGATTACCGCGTGGGAGTAGCCGTACATGGAGTGCAAGTCATATACCACGGCCATCGTCATTGCTTGATGCACGGCTCCTTGCGCGATGATCGGAAGTTCCGGCTTGTGCATTCGGACTCCTGCCAGTTCGTCGGCGCCCGACCGCCACAAATTTGCGCATGTGCTTCTCGTCCGTGACAGATTTTCAGCGCCCGCCGACCCGACACGACTCTCTCGCAGGTGGATTCTCTCCTTCCCCCTGCTGCCTGATTTGGCGCACATGGCCCCGATTTCGGCAACGCGAAGTTCTCTGTTCCGCGCTCATGCGTTGCCCGCCTCCATCTTTCCCTCGGGCGTCGGGGCGGGTGTGCGTGGAGCGAGAATCCGGAGGAGGAAGGGGCCCCGCGGGAGGAGAGTGCCGGATGAGCCGGCGAGACGAAGGCGAACGGTGGAGTCGTCCGATCCCGAGCCGCCGCATCCGACGGGGAAAGGGTGCGAGGGCGGCGCGTGGGCGAGGCTAGCGCGTTCGCTTCGCGCGCTCCTTGCGGAGTTGCTGGCTGCGGATCAGTTCCACGGTGTAGCGGTAGCGGTCGGAGCGGAAGTAGGTGTCCACCGCCTCGATGGCCCGTCCTTCCGCCGAATAGACGGCGGTCTCCATGTACAGGACCGGCTCGAAGACGCTGACGGACAAGAGCGACGCCACCTCCACGTCCGCCTTGATCGCTTCCACGGAATGGCGGATGGTGCCCAGGGGGATCCCCAGCTTCTCCTCGAGCAGGTGAAGGATGGTGTGGTGCTGCAATTCCCGCTCGGTGATCTTCTGGCCGATCTCGGGCAGCATGTAGTTGATGACGTAGGAGAACGGGGCGCCGTCCAGGGACCGGACGCGCTTGAATCGCACGACGTCTTCGCCGGTGGGGAGGCGCAGCACCGTCGCCACGCGCTCCGGCGCGGGCACCTCCCGGATCTCCAGGATCCGGACCTCGGCGCGGTGCCCCTCGGTGAACAGATCCTCGGTGAACCCCGTGACCTTCACCGACTTCGTCTGGGTGGCCTTTTCCGTAACGAAGGTGCCTTTCCCCTGTTTCCGGAACAAGAGCCCCTCGGAGACCAGCGCCGCCAGGGCCTGCCGGACGGTGGCCCGGCTGATCTTGTATTCGCGGGACAGCTCCTGCTCCGTGGGAAGCTTGTGGTTGGGCAGGACTTCGCCCCCCTCGATCTTGGACCGCAGGATGTTCTCGAGCTGGTAGTAGAGCGGGATGGACCGGTTCGGGAAGGTGCTGGCCGATTGCCGTCCGCTCCGGCCCTCGCGACCGCCGTTGTCCGCCTTACCCATCTGACTCACCCATCTGTCGGTTCACGCAGGATTGCCCCTTTGGAGGCCGACTCGGCCAATCGCGCGTACCGCGCCAGGACGCCCTTCAGCTCGCGCTTGCGAGGTTTCCAGGCGGCGCGGCGCCGCGCCAGCTCGTCGGCCGTGACCTGAAGATCCAAGCGCCGGTTGAGGATATCGTACTCGATCAGGTCCCCGTCGTGCACCAGTCCGATGGGCCCGCCCTCGGCCGCCTCGGGGGAGATGTGGCCGATGCACGGCCCCCGCGTCGAACCGGAGAACCGGCCGTCGGTGACCAGGCCGCAATGTTCGTCTAGGCCCATCCCCACCATGATGGAGGTGATTTGGTGCATCTCACGCATGCCGGGACCACCCTTGGGCCCCTCGTAGCGCACCACCACCACATCCCCCGGCTTTACGGCGTCGCCCATGAAGGCGCGGACTGCCTCCTCCATGCTCTCGAAGACGCGGGCGGGGCCGCGGTGCCTCAGCATGTTCTTGAAGCGGACGCCCGTCTGCTTGACGACCGCGCCGTCCGGCGCCAGGCTCCCCCGGAGGATGGCCAGGCTGCCCTCGGGGTACAAGGGATCGGTGAGCGGACGGATGAATTCCCGGTTCGTGACGGTGGCGCCCGCGATGTTCTCGCCCAGGGTCTGTCCCGTCACCGTCAGGACATCCAGGTGCAGGAGATTGCGCAATTCGTGCATGAGCGCCGGGACCCCGCCGGCCTCGTCCATCCGGCCCACAGCGTACTTTCCCGACGGCTTCACGTTGCACAGGTAGGGCACTCGCTGGGCCACCGTATCGAACTCGTCCAGAGTGAGGGGGATGCCGGCCTCGTAGGCAATGGCCAGCAGGTGGAGGACGCTGTTGGTCGATCCGCCCAAGGCCATGTCCACCACCATGGCATTCTCGATGGCCTGGCGCGTCACGATCTTCCGCGGAGTGAGACTGCGGCGCAGGCACTCGATGACCATGCGCCCGGCCTCGCGCGCCAGGGCCGGACGCCGGGTGTCCACCGCCAGCATCGTCCCACAGCCCGGCGGCGACATCCCCAGAGCCTCGATCAGGCAGCCCATGGTGTTGGCCGTTCCCATCATGGAACAGGAGCCCGGTCCCGGCAGCGCCGCCTTCTCGATCTCCGTCAACTCCTCTCGCGTGAGCTTGCCGATCTTCACCTGTCCAGCGAACTCCCGCATGGTGGAGAGGGTGATCTCGGTGTGCTCCTTGTAGCGGCCGCCCTCCATGGGGCCCCCGGTCAGCATGACCGTCGGGATGTTGATCCGGAGGGCCGCCATCAGGTGGGCCGGCTCGATCTTGTCGCAACTGGAGAGCATCACCATGGCATCAAAGCGGTGACCCTCGACCATGAGCTCCACGGTGTCGGCGATGGCCTCGCGGCTGGGGAGGGAGTAGCTCATGCCCTCGTGTCCCTGGAGCAACCCGTCACACAGGGCGATGGTATCGAACTCTAGGGGGATCCCGCCGGCCTCGCGAACGCCCTGCTTCACCAGCTCGCCCAGGGCGCGGAGGTGGATGTGGCCCGGGACGACCTCGTTCCAGGAGTTCACGATGGCGACCAGGGGCTTGCCCATGTCGGCGTGAGAGACGCCCACCACGTGGAGCAGGGCACGGTGGGCCGTCCGTTCCAGCGGCTCGTACAGGTCGCGGCTGCGCAGGTTCATCGCGTCGGTGGGTTTCTTGGCTGTGTCGCCGGGCATGTCTGCACCTATGGGAGACGACGGCGGGGGCCGCCGAGCTGAGGCTGTCTGGTTATCAGAATGATCGGGCAATGATGAGTACCATAGGACCCATAGTCTGTCAAACCAAAAGCCCGGCGTCCCGACCTGCCTATTGACGGTGGGTCTGCCTTGCCAGAGGGAAGCTCGGGTCCGACGAGGTCCGGCCTTCCGGGGCGGCCCTCCGTAAGGTACAATGCGCCCTGGAGACGCCCGGGTTCCGCGCGATGCGTGCGTCGCCGCGGGCGTCAGGCGTCTTGGATTCGAACGGGAGAGGGGACATGGCAAGGCTGGGTGCCGCCGGAGTCAAGCGACGCCTGGCCCGCCTCAAGCGGTGGAGGCAGGCCGGGAACGCGATCCAGAAGCAGTACGCCTTCGCGAATTTCAAAGAGGCCGTGTTCTTCGTGAACACGGTGGCCGGTCTGGCGGAGAAGGCGGGGCACCATCCGGACATCAGCGTTGCCTACAACCGGGTGACGCTCACATTGTCCACCCACGACGCCGGCGGGCTCACCGGGAAGGATTTTGACCCGGCCAGACGGATCGAGGCGGCGGCCTAGCGGATGAAGGCGGCAGGATTGCCGGCCATGGCATCCTGAATCCGGAGGCGGTGCATCGGCAGCAGATCCGCGGGAGGATTGGCCGGGTCGAAGAAGTGGAGATCCAGCGTCTCGTCGCAGGTCTGGAGCTTCCCGGACAAGATCCGGCACGCGAAGAGGGTGCTGATGTAGTGCACGACGTTGCCGTCCGGGTACCGGACGATCTGGAAGGCCGGATCCGAGTAGACGCCGATCAGGCGAAGGACCTCCACCGCGAGTCCGGTTTCCTCCCGGACCTCCCGGATGATCGCGTCACGAACCGACTCCCCGATCTCCACCGATCCCCCCGGGAGTCCCCACAGGCCGTTATCGGACCGCCGTTGCAGGAGGATCTGCCCCTCCGCGTTCCGGATGATGGCGGCCACGCCCGGCCGGATCTGCTTGGCTTTGGTCGCATCCGTCTCTGGTCTCATCGCGGATTCCTCATGGGCTTTGTATGCGTTCCAGTCGCGCGCGGCCCGCGAGGGCTCGACCCGGCCATCCCGACGCTCCCCCTACCCCGTGGGCCCATACCGGATCACCACGTCCCATCTGTACGTGAGCTGCGGGAGCGGCACCACGTTCACCCCCGTCCGCCTGAACGCCCTGCCGGAAGTCACGCTCTTTCATCTGACGTAAAGTTATCACCTCCAAACGCGTTCGACAGTTGGGTGGTTCGATGGTTCCCTCGGATCAGGAACAGCCGAACTGCCGAACACTCGAACGTCCGAACGCTTTCAGTCCACCAGGACGGTGTCCTCGTCCGAATAGGGCGGGGCGCAGCAGCACAGGAACACCAGGGATTCCCGCCCGATGTTCCGGATCGTGTGCCGGGTCCCGGGCGGGATCAGGATGGCGTCGCCCGGCCCGACCTCCCGCCTTTCCCCTTCCACGGACATCAGACCCCGGCCGCGGAGGACGTAGTAAAACTCCTCGGTTTGGGGATGGTAGTGCTCCTCGGTCTCCGCGCCCGGCAGGAGCGTGGCCTCGGCCAGGCTCTGGTTCGTCGCAGCCGAGTTCGTCCGATCCAGGATCGAGCGAATCTCGGAGCCATCCTTGGTGGTGAACGGGGCGCTCCGATCCCGGTTGATGATTTCCACAGGCGCTCACCCCTGCTTCGGTGGGCGGGACGGATCGTTAGGCGGCTGGACAGCGATCGGGGGTCGTGGGCCAAAAGGTGCGGCACGACCTCGACGCTGTCCGAGGGAGCCAGCCGCCACGACTCGTGTCCCGGGCTCCGGCCACCGAACTCGGTATCCCCGCCGCCCGGCAAGATGATGCGCACCTAGCCTCACTTTCGCCACTGGAGGGTGTGTGCCGACCTAACTCGTTGATATTCCGGCCGCTCCCCTCCACAGGTCTGCCCTACATTTGCACGACTCTTTTTGCAGTGATGCGGGGCGGCGGCTGCGCGGGCAGCGTCCACCCGAGTTGCGTGAGGAGCAGTTGCTGGTCGGGTGCCGGCTCCGTGTGGCGTGTGAAGATCAACTCCCGGCCGTCGGTCGTGGGGAAGTGCACATCGAGCAGCTGCATCGCGGCGAACTTGTCCAGGACCTGCCGCACGGTGAGCCCGGGCGCGTGGGGCCGCAGGTGCGCTCGGAGCGTGACGTGCAGGCAGTAGGCGAGGAAGGCGACGAAGATATGGGCCTCGATCCGCGCGGGGCGCTGGTGGTAGATCGGGCGCACGGCGAGGTCCCCCTTCAGAGTCTTGAAGGCCGCCTCCACCTCGACGAGTTGCAGGTAGCACTCCCAGAGCCGGGCCGGATCGGTCTCGGTCAGGTTCGAGCGCAGGAGGTACCGCCCCTCGTGCCGGCGGACCCGGCGGAGCTTGGCCCTGTCCAGGGTGAACGTGAAATCGACCCGCCGCGCGCGCTCCCCCTTCGGCGGCGGTGCCGGCAACTCCATCTGGACCAGCCCCCACGCGCGGCCCGCATCCTTCTTCGCCGCGCCCAGCTTCAGCAGGAGCGTCTCGTAGGTGGGCCGCTGCCGCTGCAAGGTGTGCAGGCGCGCCCACAGCCGCTTGAGGCGCCGCCGGCGCATGGCCCGCTCCTTCTGCACGCGCGCCGCGCTCTGCACCCAGACGTACAGGTCGGCGTCCTGCGGCAGCAGCTTCACCTGGACGCTGGGCCGGACGGCCTGCCAGGGCCGCTGCAGGAGACCTTGCTCCAGTGCCGTCAGCCGGCCCTTCGGCGTGCCGACGATGTACTGGGCCCCGCGGGCGCGCAGCTGGGCGAGGTGCGCCTCGGTGGGAATGCCCCGGTCCATCACCCAGATCCGCCGGGCCGCCCCGTAGCGGGCTTCGATCTGGGCGAGGAAGAGGGGGAGCGTGGTGTTGTCGGTCGTGTTGCCCGGCAGCACCTTGTAGGCCAGGGGGAAGCCCTCGGGGGTCACGACGAGCGCGAGCACCACCTGCACGCAGTCCGGCCGGTGGTCGCGGCTGTAGCCGTGGCGGCGGGGATCCCTCTCGGGGAAGGGTGGGTCGCTCTCGAAGTAGGTGCTGGTCAGATCGTAGAGCAGGAGATCGTAGGTCACCCCGAAGAGATCCTGCCAGCGCGCAGTGAGGAAGGTGAACAGCGCATCCTTGTGGGCGACCACCTTGTCCAGGCACCGGTACAGCGTGTCCTTGGCCACCACCGCGACGTCCTCGCCCAGGAGATCGCCCATCGCGCTGTGCGTGAACCACTCCCGGTGGAGGCACCACTCGCTCCCCGGCGCCAGGAAGCGGTAGGCGACCAGGACCAGCAGCACGTGGTACCAGGAGGTCCCTTCGCGACTCGGGGGCAGCCGCTCGCGCCAGAACTGGTCGAGCTGCAGCGCGGCCCAGAGCTGGCAGACGACCCAGCAGGCCCCCCACTGCCGTGGTTGGTACAGCGTGAACTCGCTGAGGCGCACTTGGACGCCGATGGCCGCGGCGTGCGCCGGGATCGCCTGGTCCGCGGGGAAGAGGGCCAGCCGCAGCTGCCGCTGGCTGCCCTCCTCGATGGCCTCGATGCAGCGCAGCCAGCTCGCCTGCTGGCTGTCGTTGATCTCCCCGAGGTAGAGCACGTGCCGATCGACCGGCCGCCCGTCGGCGCAGCGGTACTTCTCCTCGATGCTCCAGTAACGATGCTCTTTGCCGTCCTTGAGCCGGCGGTGACACCTGAGGTACATGGCGGCCGGAGCCTACCGCACTCCCGGCGCCACGCAAAGGGGGTAGGTCTGCCCCCGGCGCGTTTTTCAGGATACGCTGCTTATCCGGCAACGACTTATGGGAACCGCCGCGATGAAAATCGCGGATTCTGAAGTCCAGTAGCGAAAGTCAGGCTAGCCGGCGCGGGTCTCCTCGTCGGGAGGATAACAGTCTTGCCAACCCGGCACAAGCCTGCTGCGGGCGTCCCGGCCCCGGTTGGGGAGTGGCGCGCGAGGCCGGAGAAGGAAAAAGGGCGGCGCCGATCCTCCTCCCCCGGGCGCCGCTCGTGGCCATCATGTTCTGGTCGCAGACGCTGAACGGACTCCTGCTCCCCCTGGTCCTCGTGGTCATGCTCATGCTCATCAACGATCCGGAGATCATGGGTCGCCATGTGAACTCCATCCCGTTCAACCTGGTCGCCTGGGGCACGGCGGCGGCGATGATCGCCCTGACCCTGCTGCTCCTGCTTGCCAGCGTTGCCTGAGATGGGGCCAGGGCCGGGCCCTCGCGCCGACCAAAATTGCGTTGGAGCCCCGGCGGAATCCTGATATCCTCTGCCCTCGATTAGGGGCGACCTGGCACTCAGGCAATCTGGCCATTGGGGGTTCCGGGGTTGCCGCGTTGCCCAGTTGCCCGATTGTCCTATTGCGGGGTCGCCCGGTTGCCTGGATGAGCCCGAAGCGCTACGCGATCCGGGATTGGCCTGAGGGTGAGCGCCCTCGCGAGCGGCTCCTGGCCGAGGGGCCCCGCCGGCTGACGACCGCCGAGCTTCTGGCGATCGTCCTCCGGACCGGGGCGCGCGGGCAAAGCGCCGTAGACCTGGCGCGGATCCTGCTGCAGGATTGGGACGGCCTGGCTGGCTTGGACGCCGCCGACCCGCACGCGCTGGCAGAGGCGAAGGGGCTGGGTCCGGCCAAAATCGCCCAGGTCAAGGCCGCGTTGGAGCTAGGCCGCCGGCTGCTGGCCGAGGTGGAACGGGCGGCCCGCCCGCGGATTACCAGCTCCAAGGACGTGGTGGAGCTGATGGCCCCGCGCCTGCGCGGGCTGCAGGTCGAGCGCTGTGAGGTCATCCTGCTGAACGGGGGGAACGAGGTCGTGGCGCTGGAGACGCTAAGTGAGGGTTCCCTCACGGAGAGTCCCGTCTATCCCCGGGAGATCCTGCAGCGGGCCAACCGGCACCACGCGGCCGCCGCCATCCTGGTGCACAACCACCCCTCGGGCCACCCGCAGCCCAGCGCAGGCGACCGGGCGCTCACCCAGGAGTTGGTTCTGGCCGGCGACCTGCTCCGCGTTCCGCTCGTGGATCACGTGATCGTCGGGCGGCAGGATCATTACAGCTTCGCCGACCACGGCTTGATTGAGGAGTACAAGCGCCGGCCCCAGCGCAGCGCATGACCCGACGGGGGAGAGCGATTCGTTGGACGTGCCTGGGAACTTTCCAACCGTCGCCCGGGAACGCAGGCTCACCGCCTGCGTGGCGGCGGGCATCTCTTCCTGCCATGAGCCGATCGCGACCCGGGATATCCGGGAGCGAGAACTGTGGGATGTTCGGCGGAACCAGGTGGTTCCCTTGATCGTGGATGAGGGGGAGAAAGAGGGAGGCCTATGGCGACGCGCGAGAAGCCTGTCCACCCCGATCAAGAGATCCTGGAGCGTTTGAACCGGGGGATTCTCCAACGAACGGGCGCCTACCGGACCGATGACCACATTGTGCTGCGGTCGGGTCGCCATACCTCCGAGTACGTGGCCAAGGCGCTGGTCACCACCGAACCCACCTTCACCGAGGGCCTGGGGGACATCATCGCCGAGCACTTCGGCCGATTCCCGGTGGACTTGGTGCTGACGACGGGATACGGGGCCGGTCTCCTGGGGCACTGCGTGGCCCGCGCCCATCCATCGCGCCCCCGTTTCATCTTCGCCACGAAGGTGAAGACGGCTGATCGCCGGACCGGGGTCGTCCTCCAGCCCGAGTACCGGGCGTTCTTTGCCGAAGGGGGGCGAGTCCTGATTGTCGAGGATATCCTAACGACGGGAGAGACGGTCAAGCGACTGATCAGGCTGGTGGAGGGCATGGGGGGACAGGTCGTCGGCGTCGGCGCCATCTGGCGTCGAAGCACCCGAATGAAGTTCAAGTACCCTCTTTTCACCGTTGTGACGCGGGACTTTCCGACCTACGCTCCAGCGGAGTGCCCGATGTGCAAGAAGGGCATCCCGATCAACTCGGACTTCGGCGGCGGGCCGGAGGAGGAGTCGGAAGAACAGGGGTACTAATCGTTCAGAATCAGTAAGTTACTGTCTATAGTTTCAATGATTTATCCGGTGAGTCCTCTGTGCTAAAATCCGCAAGTTCTTGTCAGACTTGCCTATAAACTCAGCAGCCAGACCAATCAGAAATGCCTGGACAGCCCATCCTGCATTGGATATAGTGGTCACCTCCCACAGGTTGGCGGCCCCGTAATCCACAAAGTGTTAACCCGAGGGCGGCACGGCAATCCTTGACGGGCTCGTCGTGACGGCAGCGAGATCACGCAGTGGGAGTCTCCAGGACGCCTTCGGGCGCACGGGGCTGACAGAAGCCTGTCGAACGAGCGGTTGGTCGCAGCCCGGGCGTGAAGCCCAGGCAGGGGGGGTTAGCTCAGTTGGGAGAGCGCCGCGTTCGCAACGCGGAGGTCGAGGGTTCGAATCCCTTACCCTCCACCAAGGTGTGCGCATCCCCCCGGCCGAGTAACTTCGAAAGCTCGTAGCCTCGATCCCCTGGTCGCTGGTGCGATCCTCCCGGATCGTCGACCAGCCGCACGTCTCGCAGGTCTCCGGTCCCGCGGACCTTCATTTTATCACCCTATGGACGGTGCCGCCCGGCTCCGCTTCTTGCAGCGCCTGCAAGCTTTCCTTCAGGCGGTCCGGTGTCGCCGGACATGGCACGTAACAGATCGGCTGCTGGTGCTTCTGGGTGGAATCGCTGACCCGGAGTTGCGCCTGCATCGCTTCGGAGAACACCTGAAAGCGCGGACAGCGGAGGAGGCGGCCTGGACCATTGCAGAGTTGTGGGATCGGGTGGCCGCCGGGGAACGCGTGGCCCAGACGATCTGCCTTGGGCTGCTCGACGCGAAGCGCCTGGCGCGGGTCCTGGAGGCCGATCATCTGAAGGGGGCGCAAGCAGTCCTGGAGGCAAACGGGCACGTCAGCGCGGGACTCTTCTCCCAGGCGAAACCTCGCCGGGACCCCCAGGACGACGAGACGGTTCCCCGGCCCAAAGAGCCTGTGGGGTTCCGCATCTCGCTGGCTCGTCAGCCGGTTGCCAGGGTGCTGGATCGGCTGCTCTTCGATCCTGACGCACGGGTGGTGCGAACGATCCTGGGGAATCCGCGCCTCACCGAGGCGGAAGTCGTGAAGCTGGCGGCTTCCCGCCGGGCCGCGCCGGAGGTGTTGGAGGTCATCGCGCAGGACGACCGCTGGATTGCGCGATACCCGGTGAAGGTGGCGCTGGCGAACAACCCGACCACCCCGCTGCGCGTGGTCCTGGGGTTGCTTCCGTACCTGTTGCACCAGGATCTCCGGGCGGTGGCCACGGGATCTTCCCGGGCCGAGGTGCGGGAGCAAGCGTCGCGCCTATTGTCCCAGCGCCCGGGGGCATGAGCGGATGAGCGCTGCTCACCCGCGGGGTTGGAAGAGAGCGGTTCGCGGGGAGGCCCCGGAACCGCGAGGACGATCTGGCTGGAGTGGGTTTTCATGGAAATCTATCTGAATGAAAATGCCTTCATCGGCCTTCTCGTCTCCACCGTCGAGGTGTACCGACGGGAGTGTTTCGGCATCCTCCTGGGTCATCGCGAGCCGGAGCGCATCATGGTGGAATTCGTGGTCCCGTACCAAACGGCCCGGCGAAAGTTCCAGGAAGTGCACATGGACTGGCACCGGGGCCAGCGGGTGGAGGAGGCGGTGCGAGTGACCTCCCGCTGGGAGTTGGTGGGGGACTACCATTCCCATCCGATGTACGGTGACAAGAAGGCCACCACCAAGCTCTCGGGCGTGGACATCAAGGATTTCCACGACGAGGGGACGTCCATCGTCGTGGCGATCAACGACGGGCACCGGCAGCAGCGCTGGGGGTACGTGAAGGGTGGACTGATCTCCGGGAGCATCAACGGCTACGCCATCCGCATGGTTGCCTATCACAAGGAGGGGGAGGCCATCGTTCGGGTCCCCCTGCTCTGCCCCTACGCTGTCGGCTTCATGGCCAAGACCAAGGGACCGACACCGGTGGAGGTTCGGCAAGAGTAAACGGCACCCTGGCGGCCTGGCCAGTTCTTAAACCGACAATGGAAAGCCGACAACGGCCCCGGAAGGACGTCAGGGAACCCCCACCTTGTTCCGGACGCCGTTCAGTATCGGTTGCCCGCTGTCGGTTTTCAGTTTTCCATTGAGGAGCGTTTCATGACTCGTCCCCCGGTTATCGCCGTCATCGGTGAGAATGATCCCACCCCCGAGATCGCCGCCCTGGCCGAGGCGGTCGGAGCGGAGATCGCCTCGGCCGGCGCGGTCCTGGTCTGCGGCGGCCTGGGCGGCGTCATGGAGGCGGCCTGCCGTGGCGCTCACAAGAAGGGCGGGGTCACTATCGGCATCCTGCCGGGCACGCGGCCGGGCGATGCGAACCCCTACGTGACGTACCCGATCCCCACCGGACTGGGCTATGCGCGGAACATCCTGGTTGTTCGTTCCGCGCAGGCGGTGATTGCAATCGGTGGGAAATACGGCACGCTGTCCGAGATCGCCTTCGCGAAAATCGAAGGGACCGCCGTCATCGGCCTGCAGACCTGGGAGCTGCGGCGCGAGGGGATCGGCGATGACTCCATCCTGCGCGCGGCCGACCCGAAGGGGGCCGTGAGGATGGCGCTGGAAGCGGCCAGGAAGCGGGCCGCCTGACCCACGAGTTCGGCGTGAGGAGAAAACCTCCCAATTATCCACAGATTACGCAGATTGCGCAGATTCAACGGAGGAGATGATCGGGGATAATCTGCGGCATCTGCGAAATCTGCGGATAAATCGGGGTGGATCGGGGTTCTGATGAGGCGGGTAGTCGAGCCGCAGAATGCGGTCGCGTTCTGGGAGGCGCGCTACGCTCGGGGTCTCGTCTATGGGACCGAGCCGACGTCGGTCGCGCGCCGGCTCGTCGCGGTGTTCCGCGCCCATGGGGTGCAGCGCATCGTGGAGGCCGGGTGTGGCTCCGGCCGGGATGCTCTGCTGTACGCCCGCGAGGGATTCGAGGTGACTGGCACCGAGATCAGCGGGAGCGCCCTGCGGTGGGTGCGCGAGCGGGCGCAGGCGGAAGGCCTGCGGATCACTCTCCTGCGGGACGATCTGGCCGAGACGCACTTGCCGCCGGGCTCGTTTGACGCGGCGGTGGCAATGCATGTGATTCATCTCCAGCCGGCGCCTGTCCGCCAGACCATGGTGAGCCAACTGTGGCGCCTCACGCGAGACGGCGGGCTCATCGCCATGGCCAACTATTCCACTCACGAAGCTGGCTACGCCACCTGGGATCCATACCCGGAACCGAACACCCGCGTGGACCCGAAGGGGAAGGTCGTCCACTTCTTCGACGAGGCCGACGTGCGCGCGCTCCTCCCGCCCGATCGATTCGACCTGCTCACACTCGAAGAAGTGGATCTCGCCGAGGTCCCGGATGGCGGCCCGGTCACGCACCGGGAGTGGCTGACCATCGCCCGCAAGATTCGCGCCTGCTGAACCCAACGGGTGCCGTGTATCCTTGGCGATCTTGGGGGTGAAGTAGCCGCCCTCATTCACCGGAGCCATCCGTGGGCTCGCATTCCAAAGGCGACGAATACCTCTGGTCCACGCGCCGCGCCCGCTGGTTCAGTCAGGCGGTGCAGATCAGCGACTTCCCGGCGCAGGCCCTCAGGGCCGTCGAGCCCGTCCTGGTCGGCTGCCGGTCCGCCCTCGACGTGGGGGCCGGCGTGGGAGCACTGACCGTGCCGCTGGCCAAGTCGGTGGAAGAGGTCACGGCCTTGGAGCCCGCCCCGGCCATGCTGGAGGAACTCCGGGCAAACATCGCGCGCCATCGCCTCACAAACGTCACCTGCATCCCCGCCGCCTGGGGGGAAGTCGAGATCGTCCCCCACGACCTGATCCTCGTCGCCAACGTGGCGCCCATCTTCGAGGATCTGCTCGGGTTCCTCACCGCAGCCGAGCCGCTGGCGCGCCGGGCCATCGCCCTGGTCCAGAACGTGGGACCAGGCGCGGAGAAGTTCTATCTCGGGGAGCTGTATCCTCTGTTGCTCGGCCGGCCGTATCCGATGCGGGAGGATTACCTGCGGACGGTCACACTCCTGCACGGCCTCGGCATCTACGCCAATGTCCAGATCATCGGCTATCACTTCGACCAGCCGTTCGGGGATCTCCAGGAGGCCGCGGAGTTCTGGAAGGAACAGATGCGGCTCACGGATCCCGAGCAGGAACGACAGCTCCTCGCCTTCCTCAGGACCAAGCTTCAGCGGGTGGGCTCCGGCTTGGTGGCGCCCATACGGAGGCGGAGCGCCGTCATCTGGTGGCGTGTGGCCCCGAAGGACCGGGTGTAGCCACGCCATCTTCCCTCCGGTCGAGGCCCGTCCGCCGGGAACTTTCCCCGCCCCGCCACGGTTTGGACAAGTGAAACGGGTCCGGAATCCCGGAGGAGGGGTGCCATGTCTTTCCGATCGCCTGCGGGTCGCATGCCGTGTCTCGTCTTGCTCGTTGCTCTCGGCATGCCCGTGCCGGTTCTCGCCGTGGGGAGTGGATCGGTTCCCGCCCCGGTAGCGCCGCGCTCGGCCGAGACGGAGTATAACAAGGGCTTGCAGGCCAAGGCGGCGAAGCGCTTTGCGGAGGCGGCTGGCGATTTCCGTCGCGCCGTGGACATCCGTCCGAATTTTCCCGAGGCGTGGAATGAGCTGGGATTCGCGTCGCGCCAGACCGGCCAGTTTGCCGAGGCGCTGAAGGCCTATGACCAGGCGTTACGCCTCCGCCCGGACTTCCCGGAGGCGCTGGAATACCTGGGGGAGGCCTACGCGAAGTTGGGCCGTCTGGAAGACGCCAGGGCAATCCTGGCGCGCCTCAGTTTACTGGACTTGGCCCACGCCCGGGAGCTTGAGGAGGCAATCCGGGCCGGCAAGTAATTCGGCCGGATCCCGTTCACCGTTCCCTCGCATATCCTCCCACCTTTCCGTCGTGGGACCGCGAGGGCTCTCTCCTGCCCGCCGGATCTCCAAATCTTCCTGCCCCCGCCGAAGGTGCGCCCGCCGCCCCGCCGGTCGTGCGTCCGCTTGACAGGCCGAGGCTCTCATTCTAACAATCATTCGTTCATCTGAATATGTCCACGGATGCCACGGACCTCAAGGCTAGGCTGTTCCGCGGCTTCGTCGATCCCACCCGGCTGGCCGTCCTCGGTGACATGGGCGCCTCGGTGCTGGTGACCCTGAACGGGATGCGCCTGCTGGCCGCCTGTCCCGCCCCTCGGGTAGAGGATACCAGACGACCCACCCTCGCCTGAGTCATTTCCCGCTTTGAGCAGGGCCGGGATAAGTGCGCCGCAGCAGTCAGGGGCTCGCACACAGAGCATTTCACCCCAGCGGCCTCGTTTGGATTGCCGGCAGCATGGGGCGCGGGCGTGCCTGATAATCCCCCGCAATCACTTCCCACCTATCCAGAATTGGCTTGATAAAATTCGACTTCAGGGCAATAATACTGGCAAGTCTAACGGAAGATAACGGCACTTCTCGGAGGCTCTAGGTGGAAAACTCTGAAGTATTACGGCTGAAGGAAGCAGCGGACTACGTCCGTGTGAGTGAGAAGACGCTGCGGGAGATGGCCAAGACGAGCAGAGTACCATGCCAGCGGGTGGGGCGTGAGTGGCGGTTCTTGAGGAAGGCCCTTGAGGAATGGTTGGCGGGCACGGAGCCCACTGGGAGGAGGGCACCCGTCGTTTCGGAACCGGTAGGGCAACTTTATTTGCCCACCGCCATAGGTGCTGAGCGGCCGGGAAGCAACGGTTTTGGTGACACGGCTTTCACGAAAAACCGCCAAGAGCCCATACATAGCTGGGTGCCGTGGATCGCCGGTTTTTCGGCCTCTTTCGTGGGTGAGATTCTCGATAGGGAATTGGGCAGAGCATCGAAGCTGACCGTGCTCGACCCGTTCGCCGGCGTCGGCACGACACTGGTGGAGGGAATTCGGCGTCAGTGCGACGTCCTGGGATTCGAGATCAACCCCTACGCAGCCCTCGCCTGTCAAGTCAAACTGGAAGCACTCCATCACGATCCCGCCGTCATCCGCCAAGCTGCAGAGAGAATCGAGTTTGAACTACGAAGCCGCCTGCGAGGCGGTGGGGGCAAACCGAACAGTCAGCCGCCACCGGGATTCCACACCCGCGACCCCTTCTTCAGCCCCAGGGTTCAGCAACAAGTTCTCTTCGCCAAGGATTTCATCACCGAGGAGAAGGAGGACTGGCTGCGCCGACTGATATGTCTGGCGTTAGGCGCCGTGATGGTAGGTGTATCCAACTACACCTACGAACCCAGCCTCGGGCGACGGGCAGCGGTTGGAAAGAATGTCATTGCAGACGCAGATCTCCCCTGGATCCTGCGGGACAAGCTGCTTCGCATGGCTCACGATATTGAAGCTTGGCAGATCGGGAGTGGCAAAGCAAGACGTCGGCCAAGAAGCCGTGTCTTCAACGAATCTTACCTCACGGGAGCCGCCAGCCGTCTTGATGGGGCCTTGGTAAATGTGCTTATCACGTCGCCGCCGTACCTCAATAACTATCATTACGTGCGGAACACCCGCCCCCAAATGTTCTGGCTCGATTTCGTTTCGGAAGCGGCGGATCTAAGGCAGCTGGAAACCTCCAGTTTTGGAAAGTTCTGGCAAACTGTCCGAGCTGAGCCCCAGATTCCACTCGCTTTCTCATATCCAGAACTGGAAGGAAGACTAGCCGAGCTTCGCTCACTTCACCCGGAGAAAGGAGCGTATGGCGGGGCGGGGTGGGCCAATTACGCGGTCACGTACTTCAACGACTGCGCCAGATTTTGCGAGGCGACCGCGCGGGTGATGACCCCCGGCGGGCTGGTCGTCGTCGTGATCGGCAACAACATACTTCAGGGCGTCGAATTCAAGACCGACGAGCTGTTTGCGCACATTGCGGAGCGATACGGGTTCGAGGTCCAGGAACTGCACCGGGTACGGAAAAAAAGAACCGGATCCAGTATCATCAACTCGTCGGTGCGGGCGGGGACCACTAAAGAGAAAGCCGAACTATACGAGACTGCCGTCGAGCTTCGAATGGGTTCGGCACTCAAGAGGACTTGAGCGCAGCAATGATCTTCGCGGCTGTTTCTGCGGGCTTCAGTCTCTTGGCCCACCCTCGGCCCGGGTGCAGAATATCCCATCGGGGCCGTTTCATGTCTTTGCGGCCCGCTCCGGGATCGTGGTTTCCAAAGCCGTCGATAACGGTGTTCCAGACTGGCCGATAATGCTCGATCAGGAATCGCTCGGCCAACTCGATCCATACCGGAACCACGACCAAATAGCGGCAACGGAATTCCTCAAGGTGAAGGTTCTCCGCCTGCTGAACGGATTTGGCGTGCTGAACTAGGCGATTGTACAACGTTCGACGGGCCGTGGTTTCCTTGCCTCCCTTGCGTCTCCCTGCCAACATGGCGCTGCCAACATAGATTGGAATATCTTCTCCCATTATTGGCTTGTAGTAGTCCAAGCTTCCGACGTAATAGAGTGCGTAGACCCCAACACCTTCGAATGGAGCAGGGGCCGGACTCTGGCATGGCTGCTCCATCAACGCGCGTACCACGTTCTGAGCCAGATTGTCATAGTCCAAGGGATCATACTGCTGAGGCATCGCCGCTTTCGTCATTATTCTTCTCCCTCGTTCGTTCCCGTCGCCCCGAAGTCGCCGCGGGTGATAGGAATCCGCCCCTTGGCCCCGCTGCCGCGAGCCGACCCGCAGGAGAATTGGCCCGATGCCGCAGCCCGAACGACTGCACCAGGACGCCCGGAGCATGCAACAGAGGCCGCGGTTGCGTCAAGCGGAAACGCGGCCGAGAGGCTCGCTGATCACCTCGCCCCGATCATCACGCAACTATCTTGACGCCAGGGCGGCATCATCGGATAGAATGGGGCAAAGGCAGCCCGTCTTGAGGCGAATCGGCCGCCTCACAACCTATCCGCGTTGGAGGTCGCAGGGTCACCATGCCCAACCTTGCTTCGTCGGCCGCGCAGGTCCCGCGCTCCCGCATCCGCGAACTGGCGGGGGCCGCCATGAAAATGGATAGCGTCCTCAAGCTATACTTCGGCGAATCGAACATCCCCACGCCCGACTACATCAAGGGCGCCGCCGCGGCCGCATTGGCAGAGGGCTACACCTTCTACACGGAGAATGCCGGTCTGCCGGATTCGTTCGCCTTCTGCTGGAAACTGTTCCAGGAGACACTGGTCGGGATCGCGCCCGGTGTGGCCTTCGGCGGCGGGGGCGAGGGGTCCGTACGAATCTGCTACGCGGCCGAGCGCGCGATCCTCGAGCCGGCGATGGAGCGGCTGGCTCGCTTCCTGTCTACCTCGTGGACCTGAGGACTTGACTCATGCCTTCCGGTAGGTCCCGTTCGGCTGATCCGAATCGCGTCCTCACCCTCATCATGGGAGGCGGTCAAGGAACCCGGTTGTTCCCGCTCACCCGGGAACGCGCCAAGCCCGCGGTGCCCTTGGCAGGGAAGTATCGCTTGGTGGATATCCCCATCTCCAATAGCATCAACTCGGGGATGACCCGGATCTATCTCCTGACGCAATTCCTCTCCGAATCCCTCCACCGGCACGTCTATGGGTCGTTCAAATTCGACCATTTCAGCGGCGGGTTCGTCGAGATCCTCGCGGCCGAACAGACCCACACCGACACCTCGTGGTACCAGGGCACCGCCGACGCCGTGCGGAAGAACCTCGTCCACTTCCGGAGTACGGACTTCGACTACGCACTCATTCTGAGCGGCGACCAGCTCTACCGCATGGATTTCCGGACGCTCTTGGGGCAGCACGTCGAGTCGGAGGCGGACCTCACGGTGGCCACGTATCCGGTCGCCCGGGACGCCGCCCAGGGGCTGGGCATCATGCAGATCGACGCCGGGCGCCGCATCGTCCGCTTCGTGGAGAAGCCGAAGGAGGCCGAGCTGCTGGATGACCTCCGCCTGGATCGCGCGTCGCAGGCGCGACTCGGCACCGAGGGCGGTCAGGATCTTCATCTGGCCTCCATGGGGATTTACCTGTTCAACCGGGACGTCCTCTTCCGTCTCCTCGACAGCGACGTTGCCGACTTCGGCAGGCACATCATCCCGGCAGCCATTCACAGCCAGCGGGTGTTCTCGCATGTGTTTCAAGGATACTGGGAGGACATCGGGACCATCCGCTCGTTCTTCGAGGCCAACCTGGACCTGACGTCCGAGCTGCCGCGGTTCAACTTCTTCGACATGCGGGCCCCCATCTACACGCGGCCGCGCTTCCTGCCGGCCTCCAAGATCAATGGGGCCTCCATCGACCACGCGGTGGTCTCCGAGGGTTGTATCCTCAGCCATTGCCACATCGCCCAGAGTGTGGTGGGCGTCCGCTCGATGGTGGATATCGGCAGCCACATCACCCACAGCGTGATCCTGGGCGCCGACTACTACGAACCCCAGGAGTCGCTGGCCCAGAACGTGGCAGGGGGGGCCGGCCCCGCCTCGGCATCGGCAAGCACACCCGCATCGACCGTGCCATCATCGACAAGAACGCCCGCATCGGGGATCACTGCGTCATCACGCCCGGGGGCAAGCCCGACACGGCGGACCATCCTCTCTACTACGTGCGCGACGGCATCGTCATCATCCCGAAGGGCGCGATCGTTCCCCACGGGACAACGATCTAGTGTCCTGAGTCCGAAGTTCGCGGAGGAATCCCCAGGCTCCCGGAGCCGCCCCTCCGATGCCTGGGGCTCGTCGAGAACCGGCCAGCCTTGCTCCGGCGGCACCGCCCACAGAACGGGCGTGCCGCGCCGCGGAGCGTGGGATTACAACCAGTTCGACACCTCCGAGGCCACGGCGTCCCGGACCCGGCTGGCCCGCGGGCCCGGCCTCTCGGGCTGGCCCCGGGAGCTCTGAATTAGTCGGCGAATTCCTGACTCAGGACACTAGGCCGCACGCCCGCGGGGGATGATCCCTCCGGAACAGCATACCCCGGTCCCACGCATGTCTTGACGCGACCGGGGGGCGCTGGTATTTTCCCCGGGTACGCCAGGCGGGCCATCCGGCTCGCCGGGGAGACGGAGCCAGTGATCAGCATCGACGACGTGCGGACCGCCAGCGCACGCATCGCCCCCTACGTCAGGAAGACGCCCCTCGTGTCCGCGCGATGCACGCGAGACAACCCGCTTCCCGACGGGGAGCTGCTGCTGAAGCTGGAGTGCCTGCAGGCGACCGGCTCGTTCAAGGCCCGGGGCGCAAGCAACAAGCTCCTCTCGCTCAACGAGGCGGAGATCCGGCGTGGCATCGTGACCGCGTCCGGGGGGAACCACGGCCTCGCCGTCGCGTACGTGGGCTGGCTGGGCAAGACGGCGGCCACGATATTCCTCCCCGAGAACGTCTCACCCGAGAAGGTCAAGAAGATGGAGCGCTGGGGGGCCAAGGTGGTGATCCAAGGCTGCCAGTGGCACGAGGCCAACCGAGCGGCTTTGGACATGGCGGCCCGCGAGGGCCTCGCGTATTTCCATCCCTTCGCCGATCCCCTGGTGATCGCCGGCCAGGGGACGGTGGCCCTGGAGATCCTGGAGCAGGCGCCCGAGGTGGATGACATTCTGGTGGCCATCGGCGGGGGCGGGCTGATCAGCGGAATCGCCTTGACGGTTAAAGCCCTGCGGCCGTCCGTGCGCGTCATCGGCATCGAGCCGACGGGGTCGCCGACGCTTCACGAGAGCGTCAAGGCCGGGCGCGTGGTGGAGCTGAAGGAGATCACGACCATCGTCCCAACCATGGCATGCGCGAAGACCGAGGCGATCAACCTGGAGATCGTCCAGCGCTATGTGGACGAGATCACCCTCGTCAGCGACGAGGACATGCGCGAGGCCGCGCGCTGGCTGTGGTTCGAGATGGGGCTGGCCGCCGACCTGAGCGGGGCCGCCTCCATCGCGGCCCTGCGCAGCGGCAGGCTGCGGCCAGGGAAGGGCCGCAAGGTGTGCGCCCTGGTGTGCGGCGCAGGACCCGACGGGTTGGCATGAGCCGCCAGCCTCCACGCCTGCATGAGAGCGCGCAGGCGGGCGAGCACCCGGAGGATACCCGGACTCACGCGGCAGGGACATGGCGCGAGGTACGCCTCGCGACTTGTGCCGAGGGGATCGGCACAGGAGTGAGCATACGCGCAAGTCGCGGGTTCGTGCCGTACTGGTTCATGATGCTGATGTTGATCGGTGCCGGGATCGTCATCATCGCGGCGATCGTCATCCCCATTCTCTCGCGGATGTTTGCCAGGTGAGCCATGTTTCAGTACCTGTCGACTGAGTTCATCCTGCTCCTGCTGGCGTTTGGGTTTCTGATCGGGCTGATCATCATCGCGGGCGTGATCGGGTACGTGCGCAGGCGGAGGCCGGATTTCACGCTGGAGCCGGTGCGGTTCGTCCCCCACTGGCAAATGATGTCGATGCTGGGCCTGGCCCTCCTCGCGATCCTCGTCCCGCTCATGGCGTGGCTGCTGAGGCCCTAGGTGATGTCAGTGGGCCCCGCCGCCGCTGGCGCCATGCAACCCCACGTCCCTGGAGGAATCGCCCATGTCACACACCATCAGAGTGATCCAGTACGGATTGGGCCCTATCGGAACCGCCATCGCGCGCCACATTGTGGAGCGTGAGGGACTGGAACTGGTTGGCGGCGTGGACATCGATCCTGGCAAGGTGGGCAAGGACCTAGGAGCGGTCATCGGCCTGGGGCGTCCCCTGGGCTTCCCCGTGGCCGCCAAGCTGTCACAGGTCCTCGCCAGGACGCAGGCCGACGTGGTGATGCACAGTACCAGCTCGTACTTCGACCTGTTCAAGGACCAGATCCTGGAAATCCTGGAGGCGGGATTGGACATCGTCTCGACGGCTGAGGAGCTCTCGTTCCCGTGGCAGGCCCACCCCCAGGAGGGCGCCGCGGTCGATGCGGCAGCCAAGCGCGCTGGCAAGACCGTCCTAGGCACCGGCATCAATCCCGGTTTTCTCATGGACTCGCTCCCCCTCTGCCTCACCGCCCTCTGCCAGCGGGTGGACCGCATTGACATCGCCCGGATCCAGAACGCCTCCCTCCGGCGCGGGCCGTTCCAGGCCAAGATCGGCTCCGGCATGACGGTGAAAGAGTTCCGGGCCAAGATGGATGCGGGACGCATGGGGCACGTCGGCCTGCCCGAATCCGTGGCCATGGTCTTCCACACGCTGGGAAAGAAGCTGGCGCGGTACGAATCAATCGTCGAGCCGGTTGTGGCCGACAAGCGGGTCAAGACGGACTACTTCGACGTCGAGCCCGGGCGCGTCAAGGGCCTCAAGCAGGTCGCACGAGGCTACACGGATGCGGGCGAGTTCATGACGCTCACCTTCATCGCCGCTCTGGATATGCCGAACGAAGCGGACACCATCAAGATCATCGGCAAGCCGAACCTGGAGGTCACGCTCAAGGGCACCAACGGCGACATCGGGACGGTGGCCATCGCCGTGAATGCGATTCGTCGCGTGAAAGAAGCCCCGCCCGGCCTCATTACCATGCGGGACCTGCCCATCGTCACCGCGTGGTAGTACAACCGACATATCGTTCCCTTTTTTGTGTTCTTGGCGTCTTGGGGTTCGCAGCCAGGGAGGATTGACCATGGCACCCGTGGGGATTGGAATGGCGGGTAGCGGAATGATCGCCGGCGTCCATCTGGCAGCTCTTAAGGAGATCCCCGATGCCCGCATCGTGGGCGCGTGGAGCACGCCACCCGAAGAGGCCCAGCGCCTTTCAGAACTGCACCAGATCCGCGGCTACCGGACTTACGAGGAAATGCTGGGGGACCCCGAGGTCCATGCGGTCATCCTCTGTATTCCCTCGGGATATCATGCAGAGTATGGGATGAAGGCCGCTTCCGCCGGAAAGCACGTGATCGTCGAGAAGCCCATCGATGTCACTGTCGCCAAGGCCAAGGCCCTCATTGAGACCTGCCAGAAGAACGACCGGAGGCTGTCGATTATCTTCCAGCACCGGTTCAGCCCGGCCGCCAGGAAGCTTCGCAGGGCGCTGGACCAGGGACTTCTCGGACGATTGATCCTCGGAGACGCCTACGTCAAGTGGTATCGCTCTCCGGCCTACTACTCAAGCAATGCCTGGCGGGGGACCAAGGCCATCGATGGGGGCGGCGCGCTCATGATGCAGGCCATCCACATCATCGACATGCTCCAGTGGATGATGGGTGGGGTGAAGCGGGTGTGCGGCCTGGTCAGGACCTCGACCCACGCCATTGAATCAGAGGACCTCGGCGTTGCCGTGGTTGAATTTGCGAACGGGGCGGTCGGAGTGATCGAGGGCTCTACGGCGATCCAGCCCGGCTTCAAGGAGCGGGTCGAGATCCACGGCCAGAAGGGCTCCGTCATCCTGGAAGGCGGCAATATCACGGCGTGGAAAGTCGAGGGATGCAACGAGGCCGACTACGTGGACGAAGTCAAGGTGTCCTACGGATCCACCAGTTCGCCGGCCATCTCTCACGTGAACCACAAGGCCCAGTTGGAGGAGATCGTCGCTTCGATCCAGAAGAACACGGACTCCTTCGTGAATGGGGAGGAGGGGCTCAAGTCGCTGCGGATCATCCTGGGGATCTACGAGTCTTCTGAGAAGGGGCAGTGGATCGATCTGTGATCGGCCGCGTCCCGGTCCGAGACGTACCTCTCGTCCTGAAGGCTCCCAAGGGGACGGGAAGCCGAGCAGTCGTGGACCCCGGTGCGGCTACCGTCCCTGGGACAGCTGATCATACAGTGCCTGTACCTCGGCTATCTCGCGGCGGAACGGGCCCTCGGCCTCCAGCTTGAGGCTGGTGACGGCGGCGGCCCACCTCACCGCTTCGGCCGGAGGGGCCGTCAACCGTCGTGACACGTACGCCGAGGTGCACGTGTCCCCCCGTCCGCTTCGTCCCCGCACTTCCTCCGGCGCAAAAGGCGCTTCGTCGAACACCCCGTCGTGATAGACCAGCACGCCGCCTCCGTGCGTGAGCAGGACTTCGCGCGGACCATAGGCGGCCAATCGCCTCGCGGCCGCGTAGCGATCGGACTCACCCGTGATCAACCTCGCCTCGACCGCGTCGGTTTTGAGGACGGTGACGCAGCGAAGGATCTCTTCCTTGCCCGGCCACCCGTCGGAGACCAAGATGCCGTTGCGAACGATCCGGAGAAAGCCCTGCACATCCAGGGCGAGGATCCCGCCTTTCGCGGCGAGCACCTCCACCACCTCGGCCGGCACCTCCCCCCGTAGCGAGGCGCCGACGGCGAATGCCTTGGCCTGGAGGTCCTTCACCTCTTCCACCGTGAAGGGGCCGGCCGAGCTGGTCAATTCAATGGTCCGGTCATCGAGATTGGCCGTGGGGTAGGTGAGACGCAGGAGGGTTGAGGCGGGCGTGGTGCGCGCGAACGCCGTCACGCCGAGTCGCTCGAGATCCTCCACCACGTGCCAGTCCTGGCGGGCCAGCCGCGTGACCACGGCGACATTGAGCCCCATCCGCACGGCGACGTTGGCGCCGTAGTTGAACGCGCCGCCATCCACGGTCCGGGTGAGATGGGGGTAGACGATGGTGTCCTTGGTGTAGTGGCCGACGAACGCGATGTCGAATGGCATGGCGCCTCGCGGGTGAGAATAAATAAATGGACACGGCAATGTCGGAGGTGTCCCGGATCCTTCTCCTCCGCATCAACCAAGGACAGTCTATCACATCCCGCTCACCTCCGCACTCGCCGCAGCCACCCGGACCTTCCCGATCTTGCCCGAGGCGCCTCCCGGCGGATCGCCTGGCAGCCCAGATCCTCCTGGCGCGATCCTGCTTTTGTTTGTGCAGTCTGGGCCACCTGGTCTATAATGCTCCCTCACCCGCGGTGATTTTCGGCTTTCAGATCTTTCCCGAAGGAAGTGTCATCCCCATGTCTGTAGACCCTATCCTGGCCGATCTGAACCCGCCTCAGGAAGAGGCGGTGCTGCATGGCGAGGGGCCGCTCCTCATCCTGGCTGGCGCCGGCTCGGGGAAGACCCGCGTCATCACGCGCCGGATCGCCTATCTGATCGGGCGGCGCGACGTCCAGCCCTGGCAGATCCTGGCGGTGACCTTCACCAACAAGGCCGCCGACGAGATGCGACGGCGAGTGGAACAGCTTCTGGGCGCGCGCGGTCTCACCGTGGCGCTGGGAACCTTTCACTCCACCTGCGTCAAGATCCTGCGCAAGTGGCATCGCGAGCTCAACCTCCGCAGCAGCTTCGTGATCTACGACGAGGCGGATCAGTTGAGCCTCATCAGGGACTGTTTGAAGACGCTGGACTGGAGCGAGCGGACGTTGAACCCACGGGGGGTGGCGGCGCGGATCAGCCGGGCCAAGAACGAGATGCTGACGCCGGGCGAGTATGCCACCCTGGCCAACGATTTCACCGAGGAGCGGACGGCCAAGATATACGCCCTCTACCAGGACCGCCTGCGGGCCTGCCACGCGGTGGACTTCGACGATCTGCTGATGCTCACCGTGCTGCTCTTCCGCGACAAGCCCCACGTCCTGCAGTATCACCAGAATCTCTGGCGGTACGTGCTGGTGGACGAGTACCAGGATACGAACCACGCCCAGTACCAGATCGTCAACTTCCTCAGCCGGGCTCACGGGAACCTGTGCGTCGTCGGCGACGATGACCAGTCCATCTACCGATGGCGGGGCGCGGATCTCAACAACATCCTGGACTTCGAGCAAGACCACCCGGGGTGCACGGTCATCCGGCTGGAGCAGAATTACCGGTCCACCCAGAACATCCTGGATGGCGCCGGCGGCGTCGTGGCGCACAACGTCGGCCGGAAGGGCAAGACCCTCTGGACCGAGAACCCGGCCGGCGGACCGATCGTCTTTTACCAGGCGCGGGACGAACAGGCCGAGGCGGACTTCGTGGTCCGAACGATCCGGACGCTGTCCGCCGAAGGCGGATACGCGCTGGATGACTTCGCGGTCTTCTACCGGACCAACGCCCAGTCGCGGGTCCTGGAGGATGCCCTGCGCCGCGAGGTCACCCCGTATGTCATCGTCGGAGGCCTGCGCTTTTACGAGCGGAAAGAGATCAAGGACATCCTCTCGTACCTCCGGCTGGTGGCGAATCCCGACGACGCCCAGAGCTTCAAACGCGTCGTCAACGTCCCGCCGCGGGGGATCGGCCAGGCCACGCTGGACAGGCTGGAGGGGCTTGCCGTCGCCGAGCGGATCTCGATCTGGGAGGCGTGCAAGCTGGCGGGCGACCGGAAGATCCTGGGCCCCAGAGCCGTCAAGGCCCTGAGCGAGCTGGTGGCGCTGATCGAGCGGACCCGGGCCAAGCTGGAGGTGATCACGGTCCCGGAACTCACCCTGGAGCTGCTGGAAACCACGGGATACCTGGCAGACCTCAAGAACGAGGGAACGATCGAGGCGGAATCGCGGATCGAGAACCTGGAGGAGCTCGTCTCGGCCGCCCGGGAGTTCATGGAGCGCAGCGAGGACCAGAGCCTCCAGGCCTTCCTGGACAGCGTGGCACTGATCGCCGACATCGACGAGCTGGCCGAGGGGACGGGCGCGGTGACCCTGATGACCCTCCATTCCGCCAAGGGCCTCGAATTTCCAGCGGTCTTCATCACCGGCATGGAAGAGGGGGTGTTCCCTCACGCTCGCGCCATGACCGATGATGAGGAGCTGGAGGAAGAGCGCCGCCTGTGCTACGTCGGCATGACCCGCGCTAAGGCGCGGCTGTTCCTCTCGGCCGCTCTGTCCCGGCGGCTCTACAACAACGACGCGTACAACCTCCCCTCCCGGTTCCTGGACGAGGTGCCGACCCATCTGCTGGAGCGAGTGGACGGCCTGGGGGGCAGGCGGGAGCCGAGAGACGAGAGCCGAGAGCCGAGACGGGAGCCAGCCGGGACGAGATACGAGGCGGAGGAGCCGTTCGTGGATCACCTCCAGGTCGGGATGCGGGTGCGCCATCCCGACTGGGGCATCGGCACCATCAGGGAGCGCATCGGCGAGGGCGAGGACCTGAAAGTCGTTGTCACCTTCGCGGGCGTCGGCCGGAAGAAGCTGGCCCCGCAGTTTGTTCATCTGGAGCGCGCCTAAGCGGCGCTTCGGCAACTTGGCAATCAGGCAATCTGGCAACCGGGAACAAGCCCTGATTGCCAAATTGCCGGGTTGCCTGATTGCCTCCCCATGGGGTCTTGGCGCCATGGCGGTTCAAGGGGGTTGCGGTGGCGAAGATCACGCGGAAAGAGGTCGAGCACGTGGCGCGGCTGGCGCGATTGGAATTGACCCAGGAGGAGAAGGAGCGGATGACCGCCCAGCTTGACTCCATCCTCGGGTACATTGACAAGCTGAACCACCTGGACACCTCCCAGGTCGAGCCGACCACGACGGTCATCCCCATGGTCAGCGTGATGCGCGAGGACGAGGCCCGCCCGTCCCTCACGCAGGAAGAGGCCCTGGCCAACGCGCCGGATCGCGAGGATGTCTTTTTCCGGGTGCCGAGGATCATCGAGGACTAACCAGAAAAAGTATGAACCACCATGACGCCAAGGATTAAGATGGTCCGGACTCCCGATCGGAGAACGCGAAACTGGGTTCTTGCGAATTCGGAGGTCTTGGGGCTTTGCCCAACAGAGTCATTCCGTCCATGGCGTTCTTGGCGCCTTAGCGGTTGGATGGAGACACGAGCGTGGAACTCTACCGCCTGACCATTCATGAGCTTCGCGATCTGATCCAGAAGGGAGAGGTGTCGCCGGTCGAGGTGGTCCAGAATTTCTTTGTCCGAATCGGCCAGGTCGAGGAGCGCATCCAGGCCTTCAACACCTTGACGCCGCGAACCGCGCTGGCCTTCGCCCAGAAATTCGAGGACATGCAGGTCCGGAAGGAAAAAATCCCCCCCCTGGCGGGCATCCCTCTGGCCATCAAAGACGTGATCTGCACCAAGGGCGTGGCCACCACCTGCTCGTCCAGGATCCTGGAGAACTATATCCCGCCCTACAACGCGACCGTGATCGCCCGGTTGAACAGGGCCGGCTGCGTGATGCTGGGCAAGGCCAACATGGACGAGTTCGCCATGGGCTCGTCCACCGAGAACTCGGCCTTCAGGAAGACCCGGAACCCCTGGAACCTGGAGTGCGTCCCCGGCGGATCCAGCGGCGGCTCGGCGTCGGCCGTGGCGGCCGACATGTGCGCCGGCGCCCTGGGGAGCGACACCGGCGGCTCGATCAGGCAGCCGGGCGGCTTCTGCGGGATCGCCGCCCTGAAGCCCACGTATGGTCGCGTTTCGCGATTCGGACTCGTGGCCTTCGCCTCGTCCCTCGATCAGATCGGACCCATGACCAAGGATGTCCGGGATGCCGCCATCCTCCTCCGGGGGATCGCCGGCCACGATCCGCTGGATTCGACCTCTGCCGACATCCCGGTGCCTGATTACGAAGCCGCATTGGCCGGGGAGGTCAAGGGACTCCGGATCGGCATTCCCTCCGAGTACTTCGTTGCCGGTATGGACCCGGAGGTGGAGTCGGCGGTGCACGAAGCCATCCGGGTGCTGGAACGGCTGGGCGCGGCGCAAGAGGAGGTTTCCCTCCCGCACACCGACTATGCCGTGGCGACCTACTACCTGGTGGCCACGGCCGAGGCCAGCTCAAACCTGGCGCGGTACGACGGGGTCAAGTACGGTTACCGCACGCCCAGATCGGAGCACCTCATCGACATGTACATGAAGACCCGGCGTGAGGGCTTCGGACCCGAGGTCAAACGGCGCATCATGCTGGGCACCTATGCCCTGAGCGCGGGCTACTACGACGCCTACTACCTGAAGGCGCTCAGGGTCCGGACCCTGATCCGGCAGGACTTCAGCGAGGCGTTCAAGCGCTGCGACGTCATCCTGACCCCCACCTCGCCGACCCCGCCCTTCAAGTTCGGCGAGAAGACGGACGACCCGCTCCAGATGTACCTCTCGGACATCCTCACCATTTCGGCGAACCTGGCCGGCGTCCCGGGGATCAGCATCAACTGCGGCTTCACGAAATCCGGGCTCCCCATTGGCCTCCAGATCATCGGGAAGCCCTTCGACGAGGAGACGGTCCTCAAGGCGGCCCACGCCTACGAGCAGGCCACCGGCTGGCACACACAGCGGCCGACGCTGTAAGGAGGAGATCCATGGAAGTCCGCAGGGGTGCACTGGCAAGCCTCTCCCTCGGGATCTGTCTGGCCTTTGCCGTCCTCACTGCAGCCCCTGCGCATGCCGCGAAGGCTGTGAACAAGGTGCCCACCGGAAGGAACCGGGACCTGGCGGTGATAGACTACGAGCGGTGGATAGATACACTGAAGGGGACCGTCAAGAACTTCAGTAAGGGATCCGCGCGCGACGTCACGGTGGTGGTGAGGTTTCTCGACAAGAGAAAGAAGGTGCTCGGAGTTCAACGGGTGAGCGTGGGAGACCTGCGGTCGGGAGACCAAAGCTCCTGGAGCCTGGCCATCCAGGAAAGGAACCGGCCAGCGACAAATTACGTGTTCGAGGTCCATGCGATCTGGCAATAGGACAGGACTCAGCAGTCAGCGATCAGCCCTCAGCTCCTGGCTGAATGCTGATAGCTGATGGCTGACCGCTTCTTTTCCCATGTTGTACTTCGCCTACGGCTCCAACATGCATCCTGGCCAGATGCAGAAGCGCTGCCCGGGATCCTCGTTCGTCGCCGCGGCGCGGTTACGGGACCATCGTATGGCTTTCACGCGACCCTGGGCCGCATGGCACGGCGGTGGGGTGGCGGACATCCAACCATCGTCGGGGAGCATCGTCGAGGGCGTCGTCTGGGAGATCACTGCGGCCCACCGCGATGCGCTCGACCTGTACGAGGAGTACCCGACGGCATATACGCGCGGGGACGTGGTCGTCGAGACTTTCGAGGGAAAGACGCTGACGGCCTTTGCCTACTTTGCGAAGCCGATGGGAAGCTATCGTCCCGGGCGTCGCTACCTTCAGTCGCTCATTCAGGGGGCCAGGGTGCATGGCCTGAGCCCAGCGTACATCGCCTCGCTGGAGGCGATCCCAACCGAGGATTGAGCATGCCGGAGTATGAAGCAGTCATCGGCCTGGAAGTGCACGCGGAACTCCTGACGAACTCCAAGATGTTCTGTGGGTGCAGCGTGAAGTTCGGCGCGCCGCCCAACACGCAGACGTGTCCCGTCTGCCTGGGGATGCCGGGGGTCCTGCCCGTCGTCAACCGACGCGGGGTCGAGTTTGCCATCCGCACCGCCCTGGCGGTCAACTGCACGATCGCGCCCATGTCGCGGTTTGCCCGCAAGAACTACTTCTATCCCGACCTGCCCAAGAGCTACCAGATCTCCCAGTACGAGCTGCCCCTCTCGGAGCACGGCTGGATCACATTCGCCGTCGTCGGCGAGACGAAGCGGGTGGGCATCCGCCGCGTGCACCTGGAGGAAGACACGGGCAAGCTCGTCCACGCGGGGATCATGGAAGAGGCGGAATCCAGCCTGGTGGACTTCAACCGCTGCGGCGTCCCCCTGATGGAGATCGTGAGCGAGCCGGACATCCGGACGCCCGAAGAGGGGGCGGAATATCTGCGCCAGCTCCGGGCCATTCTGGTCTATCTGGGCGTGTGCGACGGCAACATGGAGGAAGGCAGCTTCCGCTGCGACGCCAACGTCTCGGTCCGCCCCAAGGGGTCCAAGGAGTTGGGGACCAAGGTCGAAGTCAAGAACATGAACTCGTTCAAGAACGTGCAGAAGGCGCTGGACTACGAGATCCGGCGACAGATCAGGGCCGTCCAATCGGGCGAGACGCTGGTCCAGGAAACGCGCCTCTGGAACGCCGATCAGGAGATCACCCTCTCCATGCGGAGCAAGGAATACGCCCACGACTACCGCTACTTCCCCGAGCCGGACCTCGTTCCCCTCGTCATCGAGCCGGCCTGGATCGAAAAGATCCAGCGATCCCTGCCCGAGTTGCCCGAGGCCAAGCGGCAGCGCTTCGTCCGCGAGTACGGTATTCCGGAGTACGACGCGGGTGTCCTGACAATGAGCCCGGACCTGGCCGCCTACTACGAGGCCGCGGTCAAGGCCCATAACGACCCGAAGACCGTCAGCAACTGGGTCATGGTGGAACTTCTGGGCCGCCTGAACAAGGACGGCAAAGACATCGCGCAGAGTCCCATCCCGCCGGAACGGCTGGGCGCCATGCTGGGCCTTATGGCCAAAGGCTCGATCAGCGGCAAGATGGCCAAGGAGTTCTTCGACGAGATGTACACCACGGGTGCGGACCCTGCGGACATCTTGAAGAAGAAAGGGGGCCAGATCGCCGATCCAACCGAGGTCGAGAAGATCATCCGCGACATCCTGGCCAAGCACCCCGGCCCCGTCGCCGAGTACAAGAGCGGCAAGGCGGGGCCCTTCAACTTCCTGATCGGCCAGGTCATGAAGGCCACCCGCGGCAAAGCCAACCCGCAACTCGTTAATGAGCTCTTGAAGAAGGCGCTGCAGGGCTAGGGAAGCCATCGCCTCTCAGCATTCAGCGGTGTGCCATGGCAGGTTGAGGGCTGACCGCTGACGGCTGGGCGAGGAGGTCACATGAAGCTCGGTGTATCCATGTTCAACACGGACTACTCGATCCGGATTGACGATCTGGCGCGGGAGGCGGAAGCGCGGGGGTTCGAGTCGCTCTGGGTGCCCGAGCACACGCACATCCCCAAGAGCCGGAAGAGTCCGTGGCCCGGCGGCCCCAACCTGCCCAAGGAGTACTGGCACACCCACGACCCCTTCGTGGCGCTCACCATGGCTACCGCGGTGACGACCCGGCTGAAGGTCGGCACGGGCATCTGCCTCGTCGTCGAGCGCGACGCGATCACGTTGGCCAAGGAAGTCGCCAGTCTTGATTTCCTGTCCGAGGGGCGGTTTCTGTTCGGGATCGGCGGCGGCTGGAACGCCGAAGAGATGGAGAATCACGGGACCGATTTCAAGAAACGCTGGCGGGTGCTTCGGGAGAAGATCCTGGCCATGAAGGAGATCTGGACGAAGGACGAGGTGGAGTTTCACGGCGAGTTCGTGAACTTCGATCCGATCTGGTCGTATCCCAAGCCTGTGCAGAAACCGCACCCGCCGATCCTCCTCGGGAACAACACGCCCAAAGCGCTCGAGCGGGTGGTGGAATTCTGCGACGGCTGGTTCCCGCTAGCTGGGCGGGCAGGCGACCTGGCCGCCGGAATTGCTGACCTCCGCCGGCTGGCGGAGAAGGCCAGGCGCGACCCGAAGTCCCTCTCGGTTTCTGTCTATGCGGCCAGCGCAGAGGAGAGCGTCGTCCGGCAGTACGAAAAGGCGGGCGTCGAACGAACCATCTTCTCCCTACCCTCCGCCGACCGAGACACCGTCCTGCCGATCCTTGATCGGTACGCGAAGTTGGCACGAGCGTTCAAAGGATGAGACCTGACCCGCCAATCCCGCCACAGGCGGGACAAGGACGCCACGATTACATGGCAATTGGGCGACCGGGCAATCAGACAACTCGGAACCCCTGATCGCCTCCCCTTGGCGCTCTTGGCGCCATGGCGGTTAACGGGTTCCGGGCGGTGGGTTCGGACGACGGGGGGCGACGATCCAGAGGAGGGTCGGCGAGAGCACGGCCATCACCAGGGCCAGCCACAGGGCCGCCGCGTAGCTTCCCGTGCGATCGAAGATTTCCCCGGCGCTCCACGTCCCGGTGGCGAGCCCCAGGCAGGTCACCACGTAGAGCGTGCCGAAGATCGTCGAGAAGCCCGGCCCCCCGAACAGATCGCTGGCCACGGCCGGCGGCACCGGTGCCATCACGCCATAGCCGAGTCCGATCAGTACCGCGTACAGGAATAGCAGGAATGACGTCGGATGAATACCCGCCAGGGCCAGAGCACCAATGCTCGCCGCGACGCACCCAAAGGCCAGGCCATAGGCCGGTTCGCGGCCAGTCCGATCCGACAGCCAGCCCCACCCGATCTTTCCCACGATGCTGACCAGTCCCGAGGCGCCACCCACTGCGGCGGCGACGAAGGCAGGAACTCTGTGGTCCACCAAGTATACGACCTGATGAATCATGAGCATCTGCGTGACGAAGTTTCCCGTGAAGTAGTTTCCTGCCAGTCCCCAGAAGCGCCAACTCCTGCTGGCGGTGGCCAGCGTCCAGTGCGGCCTCCCGCTCGCGGCAACAGGACCGACCCGGGACTCGGACGGAGGATGAGTCGCCTCGACGGGAGGTGGGTCCCGCACAAGGCCGAACGTCGCTGGAATCACCCAGCCGACGATCAGCGCTGCCAGGATGCGAAAGGCCCAGCGCCAGCCCATCCATTCAATGAAGAACTGGGCCAGTGGAACTAACGCGAAGATCCCGACGCCGATTCCGGCCGAGGCGATGCCGACCATCGTACCGACTCGATCCGGAAACCAGCCCCGGATGAGGACCACGGCTGGAATCCAACCGGCCAGACTCATGCCTATTGCGGCGATCCCGCCGAACGCCAGGTATAGGTGCCACCATTCGGTCGTCTGTGCGGTGAGGCACAGGCCGGTCCCCATCACCAGGGCGCCCGCCAGAATGGCACGCCTTGGCGCGGCCACCCGCAGCAACCAGCCGACGATGGCACTACACAGACCATGGACGAGGACGAACACCGAGAAGGCCCCGGCAATGAGGGAACGCTTCCAGCCGAACTCATGAAGGAGGGCGACGAGGAAGACGGAGTAGGAGTACCAGGCGCCGTAGAGCACGACCAAGGTCATGAAGGTCGTCCCGACGACGATCCATCCCCGCCGGTGGCTATCCTGAGGGTCCGGTTGCGTTCGCATGGGCGAAGCGCCCTCCGATGCGAGGAGAGGATTCGGCCACACATCATGGATCACGCCGCCCCGGATGTCGAGGACACAGGCCCCTTTGTTTGCTGAGCAGACCCAAGAGCACCGCCACCGCGAGGATCACGGAGGGCTTGGGTATCGCCGCGACTCCGGCGCACGGCTCACCTGGAAGAATGCCGCTGCGCACAACCGTTTCTCTGTTTCCGCCGTCAGCAGGAGCAGTCGTTTTCCAAGGTGGCTCGACCACGCCCCAGGACAGAACTACCTCGTCGGCGAGCAGGCGGCTGCGCGCTGATCCAAAAGTTCCTTGACGCCGGGAATCCTGTTCTCTATGGTCCAACTAGACTCTGCCTTCGAGAGGCCACATCAGTCCTGGCAACAGGGGAAGGCCCATGCACGCTGCACGGATGCCGGAACGGCGCGCAGTCGGGTTCAACGCCTCTTCCCTGTGCGTCTCGGCGAGCGCCTCCGCTGGGCTCGTCGCAGGGAACTCCTTCTCTTCACGCGGCACCCCCTCTCTTCCCTCGCCGGTCGCGACATCTTCGCGGAGCGGGCCGGCGTCCACCGCCTTGTCCTAGGAGGTTTTGGTGCCGGCCGAGACAACTGCGCCCTTCAGATACTGCCCGAGCTGCGGGGAGCGGGTCTATACCTACACCGTCTTAAAGGAGGGGGTGGTCGAGCTCCGGTGCAGCCCCTGCGGCTTCCCCGTCACGCTCGTCCAGGGCCCTTCGATCCAGCCGCTGGACTGCATCATCACCGTCGACGACAACCGGTTCTTCCTGTCGTTCCTGGCCGATCTCTTGGTCGACCGGGGCCTCACGGCGAACGTCATCTCGTGCGAAAGCGCCGCCCAGTTCCTGACCTCAGTCGCCCAGCGCTTGCACCAAGGGCTCCCCAGCCCGCTGGCCATTCTCGACATCGTCATGGAGCCGATGGACGGGATCACCGCGGCCATGGCCCTGCGAGCCGTGGAGCAGGGGCTCGGGGCGGCGCGACCCATCCCCCTCCTCTTCCTCTCGGCCGCCCGCTACGATGAGACCTTGAGCAAGCTTATCGCCCGCTGCCAGCCGGCCCTGTACCTGAACAAAGGGTCGGACGCCACCCCCGACAAGCTCGGACCGAGGCTGGAGAAGGTGATCGGGTATCTGCTGGCACAGGGGAGGAAATAATCGCATGGGGCAGACATCGATCCTCTTCGCCGACGACGACCGGTTCTTCCGAGAGGCCGTCGGCGAGTTCCTGCGGGCGCAGGGATACCACGTGCGGCTCGCGACAGACGGCCTGGAGGCCCTGAGGGCCGTCCGGGATGAGGCACCGGACTTCCTCGTTCTGGACCTGGTGATGCCCAAGGTGGATGGCGGCCGGGTCTGCCGCTATCTCCGCCAGGATCCCCGTTCTCAGCACATCCCCATCGTCGTCTTCTCCGCCCTGGCGGCCAGGGATATTCTGGGAATGCAGCAGGATGTGTCGGCCGATGCCTACGTGGCCAAGGGGCCGCTCTCGATCGTGACCAAGAACATCCTGGCGGCCATCCGGCATCTGGAGTTATACGGCCGATCCGCCCCCATCGAGGAGGCCGTCTTCGGCTACGACGGTTTCCGCCCGCGGCGCCTGGTCAGCGAGCTGCTGAGCATGAATCGCCGCGCGAACGTTCTGCTTCGGATCCTCCGCGAGGGGGTCCTCGAGGCCGACGAGGAAGATCGGATCTTCTACGTGAATCCATCGGCCTTGGCCATGGTGGACGCTGACGAGCAGGCACTGATCGGGGCGAGGCTCTGGGAGGCCTTCGGGCCCGCCTACCGGGAAGAGGTGGAGAGGACGATCGAGCGGCTCCGCGCCGACCCCGAGGCGGAGAGGCGTGAGCTGGCCGTCAACCTGAAGGGGCGGCGGCTCACGGTCCGCTTCACTCCCCTGCGGGATGACGAAGCCTACGCGGGGCTCTTCGTCCTTCTCGACGAGGCCGGGCACCGCGAGGGCCCCCAGGCGACCTGAGCCGCGCCCCATCATCAGACGAGGGCATCCCCCACCCGCCGCACCGACACCCCGCCGGAAAACCCCTCGCTTTTTGCCCTCGCGGCGGATTAAAATAGCGCGCATACAACTTGGAAATCGTCGCCCGGGGAGGTTGTTGGTGATCCGCGCCGTGAAATGGGTGGGGGTGGCCGTCGGTGGCATCGTCGTCCTGGCGGTGCTGGCGGCCCTCCTCCTTCCCGTCCTCGTGAACCTGGATCGGTATCGCGCCGTCCTGGCCAGTCGCGTGGGCAAGGCCCTCGGACGTGAGGTGACTTTGGGGTCGCTCCAGGTGGACCTCTGGGGCGGCATCGGGGCCGAGGCCAAGGGAATCCAGATCGGGCAGGCGCCGGGCTTCGGCCCGGAGCCGTTCGTCGCGGCGGATGCCCTGCGGGTCCGCGTCCAGCTGCTGCCGCTCCTCCGGGGACAGGTGAAGGTGAGCACGGCGGTCCTGGAGCGGCCGCGCATCCGCCTGATGCATACCGGCGACGGTCGTTGGAGCGTGGACGATCTGATGAGGGCGCAGCCCGTCCCTCCCCCGCCGAAGCCGCCTGCAGAGGGCCCCCGACCCGGGAAGGCGCCGCTCTTGGGAAGTCTGCTGCTCAACCAGGTCGCTGTGAAGAATGGCGAGATCACCCTCCTCGATCAGGCGCGCCCCCACGGCCTCACGCTCACGCTGACCGACTTCGATCTCACCCTCCGACAGCCGAATGCCGCCGATCCGCTGGAGATTCGGTCTCGCGCCCGCATCGTCGCGCCGGGTCCGGGTCGCCTGGAATCGACCGGCCGAATTTCCCTCGCCGACCCCGAGGTGCCCGTCCTGGACGTGACCGTGTCGCTTCGCGACGTGGAGGTGGGTCCCTGGCAGGCGTTGTTCCAGGCCGGCGGCGGGACAAAGCTCTCCGGCCCGCTCTCGGCGGAGATCAAGGTGACCGGACCCGCCCCCCGCGCGGCCTTCGTTGGGAGCCTTAACCTGAAGCCCGTGGCCATCCAGGTAGGAGAGGTGTTCCAGAAGGCGGCCGGCGAAGAGGCGAGCGTGAATTTCGAGGGGCGGCGCGAGGACCCGGGCGTCAATCTGCCGAAGCTGACGGTCATCCTGAAGGACCTGAAGGTGAGCGGCAGTCTCCGGATTCCGGACCTGAGCGCGCCCCAGATGACATTCACGGCGACCTCGGCCAAGGTGGACCTGGATCGTCTGCTGGCCAGGCCCGCGGCCAAGAGCGCGTGGCTGGCCCCTACGCTGGCGCATGCGGCCGTGGCGCCGCGCCCCCCGGCAGATGCGAGAACCGCCGGTCCCGCTCTCGCCATCCAGGGGCGCGTCACCATCGGCGACCTCACGTACCAGGGGCTCGCACTCCGCGCGTTCCAGGCCGACCTCCGCTACCAGGACGGACTCGTCCAGTTGCCCGACGTGCAGGCCGATGTCGCCAACGGGAAGATGAGGGCCAGGGGGGAGGTGGATCTCCGATCCAGGCTGCCCCGGATCGCCCTGACGTCGAAGCTGGATGGCCTCGCGACGGAGCCGCTGGTTCGAGCGCTCGCCCTCGGGCCCTGGACACTGCGGAGCACCTTGACTTTCGAGGGCAGCGTGCACTTCGCCGGCCTCTCCAAGCCGGAGGCCCTGGGATCGGCCGCCGGCGAAGGATCCCTCCTCCTGAAGAACGGTCGCCTGCTGGGCTACAAGCCGCTGGACCGGCTGTCCGAGGTCATCGGGCCCCTCCTGGCGTCCCAGGGCATCGGCGTCCGCCTCAACGAGTTCGAGCAGATGAGCGGTCACTACACCTTGGACAAGGGCATCCTTCGGACCAAGGATCTCACCCTCACCAAGGCGGAGGGGATCGTGACGGCCGCGGGCTGGCTGGGCCTCCTGGATTCCAGCCTCAACTTCGACGTGACGGCGAAGCTGGGGCGCACCATTATCGAGGCCAAGGTGACCGGCTCCACGAGCCAGCCGATCGTCGTGCCGAAGCTCGGACGGATCCAGCGCAGGATCGAGACCGAGATCGAGAAGGCCGTGCCCGGCGAACAGGGCAAGGGCCTGAAGGGCCTGTTGAAGGGGATCTTCGGCAAGTAGCCCCGACCCGGCGGCTCACCCCCATCAATCCCGACCACTGGAAAGAGGGCAAAGGGCGGATGGACCTGCGGGCGCTGGAGGTCTTCTGCAAGATCGTTGAGCTGCGGAGCTTCTCCCGGGCGGCCGAGGCGGTGCTCCTCACCCAGCCCACGGTGAGCGGCCACATCAAGGCGCTGGAGACGGAGCTGGGGCTGCGCCTCTTGGACCGGGCGGGCAAAACGGTGGCGCCCACTCGGGCCGGCGAGATCCTGTACGAGTACGCGCGGCGCGTCCTGGCCCTGCGCGAAGAGGCCCAGCAGGCCATCAACGAGCACAAGGGCGGCCTCACGGGACACCTGGCCCTCGGGGGGAGCAACATTCCCGGCGCCTACATTCTCCCGCCCCTGGTGGCGGCTTTCAAGCGCGAGCATCCCGAGGTGACCATCGCCCTGCACATCGGCGGCTCGCGGGACATCCTGCGGGGTGTGATCGACGGGACCTTCGAGGTCGGCATGGTGGGCGCCCGTTTCGAGGAGGGGCGCGTGCGCTACGAGCCGTTCGCCCGGGACGAGCTGGTCCTGGCCGTGCCGGCCGCCCACTCGTGGGCCGGGCGAAGCATGGTGCGCCTGGCAGAACTTCCCCGCCAGCCGTTCATCATGCGCGAGCGCGGCTCGGGGACGCGAAAGGTTATGGAACGGGCCCTGACAGGGCGCGCCCTGGACCCGGGCAACCTCCGCGTGGTCCTGGAGGTCACCGGCAACGAGGCGGTGCGGCAGGCGCTCAAGGCCGGTGCCGGAATCTCCATTATCTCCCGCCGGGCAGTCGAGGACGACATCCGGCACAAGGCGGTGGCGGCCCTCCGCATCCACGGAGTGAGACTCGTGCGCGATTTCTTCCTGGTCACGCACAAGAGCCGGTCCCGCTCGCCGCTGGGCCAGGCCTTCCTGTCCTTCCTGAGGCAATCGAGCCGGTCCACGTCCTGAGGCCCTTCCGCGGCCCCGATCACGAGGAGATGACGGATGATTGAGGTAGCGGTGAGCGGCTGGCTGATCGGTCTGGCCATCGCCCTGCCCGTGGGGCCGGTCATCACGGAGATCATCCGCCGGGGACTCCGGGCGGGCTTTCTCCCGGCCTGGCTGGTTGGCCTGGGGGCCGCGGCGTCCCACGGGATCCTCGTCTGCCTCACGCTCCTGGGGGTAGTGGCGCTCCTGGATCGGCCGATGTGGCACGCCATCCTGGGCGGCGCGGGCATCCTGGTCCTCGGCTATCTGGGGGTGGATGCGCTGCATGCCGGCACGGAGGTGCCCACCGCGGAGGACCCGTCCCGGGCCGGTCGGCCGTTCCTAGTCGGCTTCAGCATCGGCATTTCCAACCCCATCACCCTGCTCTGGTTCCTCACGGTCGGCGGGGCGCTGATCGCGACGCACGGCGGGGGAAGGTCCGGGGCTCTGGCCGTGACCTTCGGCGCGAGCTTTATCTCCGGGGTTCTCTCCTGGGATACCGTGGTCGCGTACCTGGCCGGCTGCGGGCGACGCTGGATGAGGCCGAAGACGCTGCGGGCGATCAACGTGATGGCGGGACTGGTCTTCTTCGGCTTTGCGGTTCGCCTGACGTGGAAACTGGCGCAGGGGCTCCGCTAGACTTGTGGATCACAAACGCCGTCATCATCCTTGGACGTCAAAAAGGGATTGAGGGCCCACCCGCTCGATGGTACAGGACCTCGCCATTCACCATGGTCATCTCCACATTCACCGATGCCAGGCGGTCCTGGGCCGTCTGAAAGAGATCCTGGCTGAAGACGACGAGGTCCGCCTTCTTCCCCGGGGCCAGGCTGCCGAGCTGGCTCTCCTTCCTCGAAACCCAGGCAGGCATCTGGGTAAAGGCGCGGATGACCTCTTCGAGAGTCAGTCTCTCGCCGGGAAACCATCCTCCCGTCGGTTCGCCTGAGAGGCTCTGGCGGGTGACCGCCGCATGGAAACTCAACAGCGGGTTGATCGCCTCCACCGGGGCATCCGAGCCGAACTGGAGCCGAATTCCCGCCTTGAGCATGGACTTCCAGGCATAGGAATAGCGGCAACGATCCAGTCCCCACTTTTTCTCGGCCACGGGCATGTCTGTGAGAAGGTGAACCGGCTGGACGGAGGCCACGACGCCGAGATCGCGGAACACCGCGAAGTCGTCCGGATGAAGGAGCTGGACATGCTCGATCCGATCGCGTCGGGGCCCGGGGTGACGCTTGCGCGAAGCCTGGATGGCCTCCAGGACGTTGGTGACGGCCTGATCCCCGATGGCGTGGACGCCGACATCGCCCCCGAACCGGTAGGCCAGCTCGACCCGTTCCTGCAACTCCTTCGGCGTGAGGATGACGAGTCCCCGCTCGGAGGGATTATCCGTATAGGGCTCATGGAGCAGGGCCGTGCCCGATCCCAGGCTCCCATCGGCATAGAGCTTGACCTGACCAAACCAGAGCCGCTCGCTGCCCCTGCCCAGCTCGATGCCGCAGGACCGGGCCGGCTCAAGTTCTTCGGGCGGCAGCAGATGATGGACCCGCACCTGGAGCTTCCCCTCTTCCTCCAGGGCGGCCAGCGCCTCCCATTCCCGAAGGGTCTCGCAGGAATGGACACCCGTCACGCCGAAGCGCAACGCCTCTTGCTGAGCGCGCAGGGCGGCTTGTTTCCGCTCTTCGAGGGTCGGCGGCGGGATCTCCTTTTCGATGATCTTCCGGTATTCCCGGAGGAGGCCTGTGGGCTCGCCCGTCTTCGGATCGCGCTCGATCCGCGCCGCCGGCGCATTCGGCGTCCCCTTCTCGATGTGCGCCAGCTTCAGGGCCAGCGAATTCAGCCAGGCCGTGTGCCCGCAGTGACGGATCAGCATCACGGGGTGTTCAGGGGCGATATCGTCGAGATCGCGGGCCTCGGGCTCTCTCCGCTCCCTCCACGCATGCTCGTTCCAGGCGCGACCGATGATCCATTCCCCCGGCTTTCGGGATGCCACGGCTTGCCTCACCCGCGCCCTGCAGTCTTCAATTGATGGAAGATCCCTGAGATCCAGGCGCTGGAGATACAGGCCGAAGTTCACAAAGTGCAGATGAGCATCCGCGATCCCCGGGGTGACCAGTCGGCCGGGCAGCTCAAAGACGCGCGCTCCCCGGCCACACGCCTGTCGGACCTCGTCGTCGGTGCCCACGGCGACCACCCTGTCCTCCTTGACGCACAGGGCGTCCGCCCAGGGTCGCGCCGCATTCCCGGTGAAGATCCGGGTGGAAAGGATGGCTGTCTCCATGTCTATCTCCGCCGACGGGTCGTGTGCGGGTCGAGGACATCCCGCAGCCCGTCTCCGAGCAGGTTCAAACCCAACACGGTGACAAAGATGGCCAACCCCGGGAAGATCGAGATCCAGGGGGCCGTGAAGAGTTGCTCGCGCGCCGTGGACAACATCCCCCCCCAACTGGGCGTGGGCGGCTGCGCCCCCAGGCCGAGGAAGGACAGCGAGGCTTCCATGAGGATGGCGTAGGCCACGCCGAGCGTGGCGACGACCAGGATTGGCCCCATGATGTTGGGCAGGATCTGGGTCAGCATGATGCGGACGCGCCCATAACCGATCGCCCGGGCGGCGGTCACGTAGTCCAGGGAACGGGCCGCCAGCACCTGGGAGCGGGTTATCCTGCAGCTAAACGACCAATTGGTGAAGCCTAGCGCCAGGAACACATTGAACAGCCCCGGCCCCAGCACGGCTATGATTGCGAGGGCCAGGACCAGGGCCGGGATGGAGAGCATGACGTTGGTCAGCCCCATGATCAGATCGTCCCACCACCTGCCGAGGAAGCCCGCGGTCAGTCCCAGCAGGACCCCGATAAGGCTGTTCATACATTGGGCGATGAGACCGATGCTCAGCGAGATCCGGGCGCCGTAGATCACCCGGGACAGGATGTCCCTGCCCTGAATGTCCGTCCCGAAGAGGAAGGTATAGCTCGGCGGCTCCTCCGAGCGCAGGAGGTCCGCTTGGTTGATGGGATCATACGGGGCGAGGAAGGGCGCGAGGACCGCCACGCCCATGATCACTAGGGTGATGATCCCCCCGATGAGGAGGTTCTTGCAGGATCGAATGTGCCGAAGCGTCTCGTTCATCAGTACTCTATCCGGGGATCGATCAGCGCGTACAAGAGGTCCACGGCGAGGTTGACCACCAGGAAGATCAGGATGATGAGCAGCACGCATCCCTGGACGACTGGGATGTCCCGCTGGAAGATGGTATCCACCAGGAGGGAGCCGATGCCGGGCCAGGAGAAGAGTTTCTCCACGATGACGGTTTGGCCGATCATCGAGCCGAACTGGAGTCCGGCCGTCGTTAGGACGAGGATCAGGGCGTTCCGGAATACGTGCTTCGCATTGATGGTGAGACGCGGAAGGCCCTTGGCCTCTGCCGTCCGGACGTAGTCGGCCTTGAGGATCTCCAGGACGGCAGCGCGGGTCGTCCGCGCCAGGAGGGCCGTGTACCCCGCCCCCAAGGTCAGGGCCGGGAGCACCAGGTGCGCAAGTCCCCCCTCGCCGTACCCGGAGGTCGGCAGGAGCTCGAGCCTCACCGACACGAAGAACATCAGCAGAAGCCCAAGCCAGAACTGCGGCACGGAGACGCCCGACACGGCCCCGATCATTGAGAGGGCATCCAGCCACGAGCCCTGGCGCAGGGCCGACAGGAAGCCCAGGGGAATGCCCAGGCCGACGGCGATCAGCATGGCCGCCAGGGCCAGCCTCAGTGTCGGCCACAGGCGAGCCAGAACCAATGCCCCGACGTTTTCCCCCCGCAGGAACGAGCGCCCCAGGTTCCCTCGCGCCAAATTTTCGATGAAATTCAGGTATCGGATGTAGAGCGGCTTGTCCAGGTCCCACCGTTTCAGCATCTGCTCCACGTACTTCGCATCCATCCCACGGTCCTGCGCGCCAGCCGCCATTAGGGCGGCATTGCCCGGCAGCACGTTGAGCAGGACGAACATGATCAGCGAGATCGCCAGCACGGTGGGAATGAATTGCAGGAGACGGCGGAAGGCGAAGGCAACCATGGAAACCCTGCCGCGACCGATCACGCGATCGCCGCGCTCATGAAATCCCTGGAGAAAAAAAGCCCGATCTCGGGCCCCCGGGGGCGGCCCGGGATCGGGCCCGGGGAAGTCCTCTCGTTCTGGCTGAGTTTGCCGAATGGGCCGGACTATTTCTCCTTGGCCCGCGGCGAGGACTCGTCCAGCCAGAGATCGGTGAGGTCCTGGTACATCATCTCAATCGCCACGGGCTTGATCCCGTGAACCCATGGCTGGTGGGCGACCACCGCCTTGTTGTAATTGAAGAACCAGACCGGCGCGTCTTCCTTGAACAGGGCATCCGCCCTCTTGACAATCTCGTTCCGCCTAGCCATCTCCCGCTCCTTGCGCGCCGCATCCAGGAGCTTGTCAAACTCGGGGTTATTGTAGGCCACGAAGTTGCCTGCGGTGGGGGGGTTCTTGGACTCGAACCGGGCCAAGGCCTGCAAGGAATCCCCGCCAGCGCCGCTGCTCAACGACCAGATGAAGGCCTGGTAGTCCAGCTTCTGCATCCGGGCGGATAGGGCTGCCCCCTCCAGTTGCTGCGGCTTCACGGTGATGTTGATCTGTTTCAGGAAGGGCATGATGGCCTCGACCACCGGGACCCCCCAGGACTCGTTGCTCGTCCCCAGGCACTCGAAGATAAAACCCTTCTCGTAGCCCGCCTCTTTCATCAGCGCCTTGGCCTTCTCGACGTTATACTCGTACCCCTTGGCCTTGGCGTCGAAGGCCGGCGAGGTGGACGGCAGGTACCCCGCCGCCGGGTAGGCTTTGTCCTTCAGCAGGCGCTGGATGATGAGCTTGGAGTCGATGGCGTAGTTGATGGCCTGCCGCACCAGCTTGTTCTTGAACGGCTCGTAGTTCGGGTTGAAACCGATCACGCGGGTGAAGAGTTCGGCCACCTCGACCATGTTCTTGGAGATCTGGGGGTCGGCCTGGTAGACGGGATACTGCGCCGCCCCGACCACGGTCGCGTCCAGTTCCTTGGCCCGGAAGGCCACGTCGCGTGCCGCCCCCTCGGGCATGACCTTGTACACGACCTTGTCGAGGTACGGCTTCCCCTTCTCATAGTAGTCGGGGTTCTTGGCCAGGACGAGCTCGCTTCCCTTTACCCATCTAACGAACTTGAAGGGACCGAGCCCGACCGGATCCGTGCCGAACGCGTCCCCCCTCTTCTCGACCTCCTCCTTCGGCAGGATGGCGGTCCCGCTTTCATACAGGGTGTAGGCGGGATCCACCGGGCGGTCCATGGTGATCTCGAGGGTGAAGTCGTCGATCTTGCGGAGGCCGGCGATCTTGGTCGCCTTGCCGTCCTCGAAATCCTTGGCCCCCTTGATCACGCGGACGAACCGCGCCGAGGGAGAGGCGACTTTCGGGCTCATGATCCGCTCGTAGCTCCAAATCACGTCATCCGCTGTCATCTGTCGCCCGTTGTGGAACTTGACGCCCTTCTTCAGCGCAATCTTGTAGACCAACCCGTCCGGCGAGACCTCGACCTTGTCGCCCAGCTCCAGGTTCGGCCGGTTGTGCTGGTCGTCCCAGGAATACAGGCTGCGGTGGATGTTCATGGTGACGATCCAGTCGTTGGTATTGGGCGTGCGATGCGGATCCAGCGTGAGGACGTCACCGCCGTAGGGGACGACGAAATTGAACGTCCCGCCCGCGCGGGCGGCCCAACCCGCCCCAGCCATTGCCCCGATCAAGACGAGCGCCACGACGAATGCCACGAGCATCCTCTTCATGGAAACACTCCTCCTCTGACGAGAGTCCGGAATCTTCCGATCAGGACGGCATCACACGGAGGGAAAGTCTTCCTCCCGAGGCTGCCAGAGCATCGCGCAGGGCAGAGGGCCGTGTCAAGTTGGAAAGCCGAAAGGGCTCCTGAACAGAACACATCAGGCGACGGCGGTCGTCGAGCTCGCTTATTGTCGCCTATTCTCAGCAGGCTGGCGGGAAACTTACCTCCGACCGGTGCGACAGGTCAAGGGCAGAGCCAAATTGCCTCCCCCCTCCTGGGTCTCAAGGCTTGCGCCCCTGCCCGTGCAACCTCAGACCCCCAGCCCCTGTCCCCTGTCGCTCACTCCACCGTCACGCTCTTGGCCAGGTTGCGGGGCTGGTCCACGTCGCAGCCCTTGCGCACGGCCACGTGGTAGGCCAGAAGCTGCATCGGGATGGCCAGGAGGATGGGGGTGAGCAGGTGGGATGCGTCGGGGCACGGGCAGGCAGTGGTCCGCCTTCCGCGGCAGCTCCTGGTCGCCCTCGGAAATCACGGCGATGACGATCCCGTCCCGCGCCTTGACCTCCTGGATGTTCCCCAGGATCTTCTCGTACACCTTGTCCTTCGGCGCCAGGATCACCACGGGCATCTCCTCCGTGATGAGGGCGATGGGCCCGTGCTTCATCTCGCCGGCCGGATAGCCCTTCGGCGTGGATGTAGGAGATCTCCTTGAGTTTCAGGGCGCCCTCCAGGGCGATCGGGTAATTGACCCCGCGCCCGAGATAGAGGAAATCCGACTTGCCGTGGAACAGGTGGGCCAGCCGCTCCAGCTCCGTATCCAGATGCAGGACGGTCTCGATCTGCTGCGGCACGCGGACCAGGTCCGCCAAAAGGTCGCGCACCCGGGCCGCGTCCAGGGTCCCGCGCTTCCGCCCGAAGTAGAGGGCGAAGAGGTAGAGAGCCGCCATCTGCGCCGTGAACGTCTTGGTGGCCGCCACGCCGATCTCGGGGCCGGCGTGGGTGTACAGGACGCCGTCCACCTCCCGCGTGACGGAGCTGCCGACCACGTTGCAGATGGCGAAGGTGTGGCAGCCGCGGGATCGCGCTTCCTTCACGCCGGCCAGGGTGTCCAGCGTCTCGCCGGACTGGCTCACCGCCATGACCAGGGTCTCCTGGCCCACCACCGGGTCGCGGTAGCGGAACTCGGAGCTGTAGTCTACCTCTACCGGGACCCGGCACAGCTCCTCGAGCATGAACTTGCCCACTAACGCGGCATGCCACGCCGTGCCGCAGGCGATGAGGACCACCTTCTGGATTTCGGGCAGGGCCTCATCCAGCGCCTCCATCCCCTCGAAGAAAACCTGCCCTGAGTCCTCCGAGAAGCGGCCGCGGATGGTGTCCCGCACGGCCCGGGGCTGCTCGTAGATCTCCTTCAGCATGAAGTGCTTGTAGCCGCCCTTCTCGGCCAGGATGGGGCTCCAGAGGACTTTCTCCACCGGGCGCTGCACGGCCTCTCCCGCGAGCGTCGTGACCTCCACCCCGTCCCTCGTCAGGACCACCATCTCCTCGTCGTCGAGGAAGAGCACGTTGCGCGTGTGGTTCAGGATCGCCGGGACGTCCGAGGCGAAGAAGAAGTCCCCCTGGCCCAACCCGACCACCAAGGGGCTCCCGCACTTGGCCCCCACGATCCGGTTGGGGTCGCCCTTCCACAGGACGCCGATGGCGTAGGCCCCGGTGACATCGTTCAGGGCGCGCCGGGTGGCCACCTCGATGTCCCGGTCCTCCCGGAGGTACTTCTCGATGAGGTGGGCGATGACCTCGGTGTCGGTCTCCGACCGGAAGAAGTGGCCCTCCGCCAGGAGCTTCTCCTTGAGGGCCAGGTAGTTCTCGATGATCCCGTTGTGGATGACCACCAGGTCCCCGGTGCAGTCGGTGTGCGGGTGGGCGTTCTCCTCGGTCGGCCGGCCGTGGGTCGCCCAGCGGGTGTGGCCCAGGCCGATGGTCCCGCCGAGGTTCGACCCCCAGAGGGCATTCTCCAGCTCCTTGATCTTGCCGACAGAGCGGTGGATCACCATCCGGCCCTGGTCCACCACGGCCAGGCCGGCGGAGTCATAGCCTCGATACTCCAGGCGCTTGAGCCCCTCGATCAGGATCGGGACGACCCTTTTATTGCCGATGTAACCAACGATGCCGCACATGGCTCGCCCCCTTCTTCAGGACGCTTCAGAGAGCCCCGGCCGGTTGCAGGTCGAAGTTCCGCGCGTACAGCTCGCCCACCATCCGGACCTCGTCCGGCGTGAGGTCGGGGACGTCGGAGGCGCCGGCGAACTCTCGCAGCTGCTCTTCGGCATAGATATTGGGCAGAACGCAGGCGAAGCAGGGTTCGGCCAGGATCCACCGGATGGCCGCCTGGGCCGTCGTCCGCCCCGTCCCCTCGGTCAGGAAACTGAGCCGCGCCACCTTCTTCAGGCCGTCATCCAGCCAGGCCTTCTTGCGGGCGTCGGTATTGACCCGGAAGAATCGATGGTCGTCCGCGCCGAAGGTCGTCTCCCCGGTATAGCGGCCCTCCAGAAGGCCCGAGGAGTGGGGGACGCGGACCATGAGGCCGACGTCGTGTTGCTTCGCCAACGGGATGAGGGGCTGGCCGATCTGCTGCTCCAGCATGTTGTAGATGATCTGGGTGACCATCCTGCGCTCGGCGACGCAGCACGTCCCCTCAGCGGCCTGGCGGATGTCAATGGCCGGGCCCAGGGTCGCCCCGTAGTGGCGGATCTTGCCCGCCTCCTTCAACCGCGCGAGTTCGGCGAACAGGTCGTCCCGCCGGAGCGTGTCGATCCGCGGGTTGTGCAACTGGTACAGGTCGATCCGATCCGTCCCGAGCCGGCGCAGACTCTCCTCGCAGACCTTGCGCAGGTATTCCGGCCGCCAGTCCTGGGGCCGCTCGCGCTGGCCGGGCTGCACCCCGGGATGGTTGTAGAAGTCGTAGCCGAACTTGGTCGAATACACCACCCGGTCCCGCTTCCCCTGGAAGGCCTTGGCCAAGATGGTCTCGCCCAGCCCGTCCCCGTACACGTCGGCCGTGTCGTAGAACGTGATGCCGAGGTCGAGGGCCTTCTGCAGGAGGCGGACGCCGACCGCCTCGTCCTTGATTCCCCACATGGTCGTCCCGACGGTCCAGACGCCGAAGCCCACCTCCGACACCATGAGGTCCGTGGTTCCGAAGGTGCGGTATCTCATCGGTTCCCCCCTCCACACCAAGAGAAACGACAGGGGCGCCCGCGTCTCCCTATCCCTGTCGATCCGTCCCCGACGGTTCCCTTTCAACGATCAACCCGCGGAGGGCCCTGGCCACCTTGTGCGGGTCGTGGCGGATCGTGTCGAGCTTGTGCAGCGCCCGCTTCCCCCGCCAGCCCTCCTCGACGAAGTTTCCCACGACGGGGATGGGCCCCAGGGCCTTGACCCGCCGAATCTCTTCGGGCGTGACCGGCATGAAATGCACGTCGTCCCGCCGGTACGCCTCGATCATGTCATCCGCCGGCACCTGGACATTCAGGAGGACGTAGTCGAGGTGCTCCTCGCCCAGGTATCGCAGCACCTCTTGCACGTGGGCAACGGCATCGAAGTCATCCGTTTGCCCGGGCTGCGTCGTCATGTTGCAGATGTACGTCGTGCTTGCCCGGGTCTCCTGGATCGCCCCGCGAATCGGTCCGGGCAAAAGGCCCGGGAGGACGCTGCAGTAGAGGCCGCCCGGACCGAAGACGATCAGGTCCGCCGTGCGGATGGCCTGGATGGCGGCTTCCGCTACCCGCGCGTCCGCCGGATCCAGGAACACCTCGGCGATTCGGGCCTTCCCCGGAGCGCGGATGTTAAACTCTCCCCGTGCGATGCTGCCGTCGGTCAGCCGCGCGCAGAGCGTGGCGGGGGAGGATGGGAGGGGCAGGATCACGGCCCAGCAGTCCAAGAGCCGAGCCACCGCCTCCACGGCCCGGTCGAAGCCTCCCAGCGTCTCGGCGAAGGCGGTGAGGATCAAGTTCCCCAGCGCCATGTTGCGGAGGCTCGAGTCGCAGGCGGGGCGGAAGCGGAACTCGAACAGGTCAACCAGGGGCTCGAGGCCGGGCCGGGGATTGGCTGCGGCGGCGAGCACGGTGCGGATGTCACCGGGCGCCGGCAGACCGAACTGGTCCCGGATGATCCCACTGCTGCTTCCGGTGTCCGTGGTCGTGACGATCGCCGTGACGGCCCAGCCGGATTCCCGGAAACCCTGCACCATCAGCGAGGGGCCCGATCGTCCCCCCAAGACCACGAGCCTCGGCACCGTCCTCCTGCGCTCTCCCGGTCACGTCCCGAGGTCACTTCCTCCCCCGGGCCTTGCGGATCTCGGCCGCCCGACCCTGCTTGTTCACCTGCTGGGCACGCCCGAACGCGAGCGCGGCATTCGTTGGGACGCGCTTCGCGTTCAACATCACTTCTTCCCGCGGGTCCTGCGGAGTTCGGCCGCCCGACCCTCCTTGTTCACCTGCTGGGCACGCCCGAACGCGAGCGCGCCTGGCGGCACCTCTTGGGTGATGGTGGAGCCGGCGGCCACAATGGCGCCACGCCCGACCTTGACCGGGGCCACCAGGCTGGCGTTGCTCCCGATGAACGCCTCGTCCTCGATAATGGTCTGGTGCTTGGCGAAGCCGTCGTAGTTGCAGGTGATCGTCCCGGCCCCGACGTTCACGCGGTCCCCGAGCCTGGCATCCCCGACGTAGGTCAGGTGTGGGACCTTGGATCCCTCGCCGATGACCGATTTCTTCACCTCGACGAAGTTGCCGACCTTGGCCTTCCGTTTCAAGCGGGAGCCCGGCCGCAGGTGGGCATAGGGACCGATGGTGCATTCGTCGGCGATCTCGCTGTCCAGGATCACGCAGCCGTCCAGGACCGTCACCCGGTTGCCCAGGTGCGAATCCCGGATCCGGCAGCCCGCGTGAATGGTGCATCCCTCGCCGATCCTGGTGCGGCCCTCGAGCTGCACGTTGGGGTACAGCGTGCTGTCCCGTCCGACCGACGCCAGACTCGAGACGTGGACGCTGGCCGGGTCCACGCAGGTGACGCCCTCCGCCATCAGGTGCGCCACGGCGCGGCCGCGCAGGACGGCATAGGCCTCCGCCAGCTCCGCCCGCGTGTTAATTCCCAGGACCTGTTGCGGGTCGTCGGCCAGAACCGTGGCGATCCGTCCCCCGGCCTTCCCCGCTCTCTTTCGGAGGATGGACAATAGCTCCGGGAGGTACAGCTCCTTCTTCACGGGGGACGGCTTCACCTGGTGCAGCGCCGCAAACAGGCACGGCGCCCGGAAGCAGTAGATGCCCACATTGATCTCCGTTACACGCCGCTCCGCCGGCGTGGCCTCTACTTCCTCGACGATGGCGCGGAAGGCACCGCGCCGGTCCCGCAAGACTCGCCCGTACCCGCTGGGGTTGGCGAGCCGCGCGGTGACCAGCGTGGCATCGGCCCGGGTCTTGACATGCGTGGCCACCAGCCGCTCCACCAGGGCATCGCCCAAGAGAGGAACGTCACCCGAGATGACCAGGACATCCCCGTCGAAGCCCTGCAGGGCCGACTCGGCCTGCAGGACCGCATGGGCGGTCCCTCGCTGCTCCGACTGGAGGACGAATTCGACCGACATCCCACGGAGGGCTTCCCGCACCCGCTCGGCCTGGTGCCCGACGACCACCAGGGTGCGCTTCGTGCCGAGACGGCGGCACACTTCCAGGACGTGGCAAACCATCGGCAGACCATTCAGGGGATGCAGGACCTTGACCAGGTCGGAGCGCATCCGCGTGCCCTGACCGGCAGCCATGACGATGGCGCACAGGTCCTGCATAAGAGGTCTGGCCTCGGCGGCTTTCATCTTCCGCATGGGAGTTCTCACATGGATCCCGCGGCGCACTTGATGCAAAGCGAATGCCCCGCATTGGGAGAGGGATGATAACACACGGGAATCGTTCGAGAAAGGGGATTTCCAGGGCGCCGCGCCCCGTCCGCGAGGCACAGGGCGTCCTCGAAACGATACACATCGCCGTGCCGGTTTGGCCACGGATGCCTATGGCAGGGCGCGAGAGGGCTCGGACGCGCGGAGGGTCGAGAGTGCGGTCGGACAGGCATCCCGGGCGGGGCGAGGGGGTCAGGCGATTGGCACGTCGAGGCTGCGAAGGGCCGCGGCGACGGTGTAGAGCGACCCGGTCACCAGGATCGTGTCGTCGGGCCCGGCGGCGGTCCGCGCCAGCACCAGCCCCTCGCCCGGGTCCGCCGCGATCTCCACCTTCGAGCAGTAGCGGTCCGCCATGAGCAGGTCGCGCGGGTCGGCTCCGCGATCCGCCGGCGGGCGGGTGAGGATCGTCTGGTCGGCCAACGGTCCCAAGGGGGCGAGCATGGCCTGCCAGTCCTTGTCCCTGAGGACGCCGAAGACCATGATGAGCCTGTTGAGGGCGGACCGATGCTCCTCCAGGAAGGCGGCAAGGGCCTGAGCCCCGGCCGGGTTGTGCGCCCCATCCAGGATGATGCGGGGCCGGTCCGAGACGATCTGCAGGCGCCCGGGCCAACGCGCTTGGCTCAACCCCCAGCGGATCGCGGCCTCGCCCACGTGGAATCCCAGGCCCTCCAGGACTTCGGCCGCGGCGACGGCGGTGACGGCGTTCTCCGCCTGATGCCGTCCGGCCAGCGGAATCCGCAGGGCTGCGTACCGGCGGACGGGTCCCGCCAAATCCAGGGTCTGGCCGACCAACCCCGATTCCCGGATGGTGTAGCCGTACGCCTCGTGGACGTTCACCAGGGGCGCCTTCCGATCATCCGCCATCCGCCGGATGACCTCGAAGCTCTCGCCCCGGGTCGCGGTGACGATGGGGACGCTCGCCTTGATGATCCCCGCCTTCTCCATGGCGATCTCGGGGAGGGTTCGGCCCAGGTACTCCTGATGCTCCAGGGAGACGTTCGTCACCACCGCTACCTGCGGGATGAGCACGTTGGTCGCGTCGAACCGGCCGCCCAGACCGACCTCGATGACCGCAGCCTCGACTCCCTGCCGGGCGAATTGGAGGAAGGCCATGGCCGTCGTCAGCTCGAAAAACGTGGGGTGGGGAAGCCGGTCGGTGGGAGGATTTGGGATGAGCTGGGGGGCGAAGTGCGCCGCGCACAGATCCTTCAGCTCCTCCGTGAGTCGCGTCACCTCGTCGGTGCCGATGGGCGCGCCGCTCACCCGGATCCGCTCCGTGAAGTCGAGGAGGTGGGGGGACGTATACAGGCCCGTGCGATACCCGGCCGCCTGGAGGACGGCAGCGAGCATCGCCGCGGTCGAGCCCTTGCCGTTCGTGCCGCCGATGTGGATGCTCGGTACCCGGGCCTGCGGATTGCCGAGGAGGGCGAGGAGCCGTTCCACGGTCTCGAGGCCCAGGCGCCAGCCAAAACGGCGCAGGCCAAAGAGGAACTCGGTCGCCTGTGCGTAGGTCACGCCAGTCGTTCCTGAGGGTGCCGAGCGTGGGACGCGAGGGGGCGGTATGCCCTGGGATTCTCCTGGCCTAGGGACGCGGCGCCCCCGTCGGCGCGCCGGAGGCACCGGCGAAGAAATCCAGGAGCTGGATCAGGGTCCGGCGCAGGTTCTTCCGTTCCACGATCATGTCCACGAAGCCGTGGGCGAGGAGGAACTCCGCCCGCTGGAAGCCGGCCGGCAATTCCTGGCGGATCGTATCCTGGATGACGCGGGGGCCGGCGAAGCCGATGAGCGCGTTGGGCTCGGCGATGTTGATGTCACCCAGCATGGCGTAGCTCGCGGTGACCCCGCCGGTGGTGGGATCCGTCAGGATCGAGATGTAAGGGAGGTGCGCCCGTCCCAGGCGGGCCAAGGCCGCCGAGGTCTTGGCCATCTGCATCAGGGACAGGACGCTCTCCTGCATCCGCGCGCCCCCGGAACAGGAGATGGCGATAAAAGGGAGCCGCTCGCGGATGGCGTCCTCGATGGCGCGCGTCACCTTCTCGCCCACCGCGGAGCCCATGCTTCCCCCCATGAAGCTGAACTCCAGGGAACAGAGACTCACCCGGTGACCGCCGATGGCCGCGACGCCCGCCAGCAGGGCCTCCTCCATCCCCGTCGCCTTCTTGGCGGCCTTGATCCGGTCGGGGTAACCTTTCTGGTCCTTGAAGTGGAGCGGGTCCTGGGAGCGGATGGTGGCGTTCCGCTCTTCGAAGTTGCCGGGGTCCACCAAGAGATCGATGCGGGCGCGAGCGGAGATCCGGAAGTGAAACTGGCAGCGCGGGCAGACGTTGGCGTTCCGCTCCAGCTCCGGCTTGTAGATGATCTCCTTGCAGCTCTCGCACTTGATCCAAAGGCCCTCGGGCATCCGGACCTTGCCGTCTTTCGCGCCGACCAGGGGCTCTTTCTTGAACCAGGCCACTCCGCTCCTCCGCGTCCAGATGCGCACGACCCCGCAGGGCGGGGCTACGGTAGCCCACGCACCTCAGCCTGTCAAGGATCGCGCCATGCCCGGGCTGCCTTCACAAGGCGGCCCGGATCCTCTCGGCGGCCGCGCGGATGCCTTCCGGGTCGCCGGGAACGCGGGAGCGCTGGCTCGTCCGGGTGAGGCGCGGGCGAAGGAATCCCTCGAAGCCGGGGCCAAGAACTCTGGCGCCGAACGGAGGCTGCTCGGCCTGATTGTCGCCCTGCACCCAAGACGGTTCCGAAAGAGGGCCGCGAGGGGCGGTAGCCGGCAGGAATGCTGGAGGTTGGTCGAAGCTTGTCGGGTGTGCCTAGTACCCGCGCCGCCCGCCGCGCCCGCCGCCGCCACCGCCACCAAACCCACCGCTGCGGCGTGGGGCCTGCTCGCGAGCCTCGTTGACGGTCAGCGCCCGGCCGCCGAAATCCCGGCCGTTCAGCGCGTTGACGGATGCATCGGCGTCCGCCTGGCTCCCCATCTCGACGAAGGCGAACCCGCGCGGACGACCCGTGTCGCGGTCGGTGATGATCTTCACCTCGTTGACCTGGCGCCCTCCCTCTGAGAACAGGGTGCGGAGCTGTGTTTCGTTCGTGTCAAACGGCAGATTCCCGACGTACAACCTCGTCCCCATGGTCCTCATCCCCCTTCGCCCCGCGGCTGCGGGGCTTCGTCCTGTCGTGAGCGGTGGTTCGTGCCGCATCCGCAGATCGTGGGTCCGCTCCCACCACGACCGGTCCGGGCAACCCGCTCCCTGCGGCTATTCGATCTGTTCTCCCCGCGCCAGGGCGCGGCCCGTTCGCTTCCGGAGGCGCCGCGCCGCCTCGCGTACCTTTCGCCGCCGACGGTCTCCAGGTTTTTCGTACCGGGAGCGCCGCTTCAGGTCCCGCAGGATCCCGTCGCGGAGGACCAGCCTCTTGAAAAGCCGGATGGCGCCCTCCACGCCGCGGTCGCCCACGATCACTTCCAACGAACGGTGGCGCGGCGCGCCTCCGAAGGGAGCGCCGTCTCCATCCTGTCCACCTCGGAAGGTCATGCATCCTCCCCGGCGAGATTCCCCGCTCTGCGTGGGGGGCGCCGCTGGAAATAGAAAACGCCGCAAGGCTCGGGTCCTCGCGGCGTTGTGGGGAATTGCGAAACCGTCTGAACCTTCGGCAGAGTGAACTCTAGGGGCATCCATCCGCATTGTCAAGCAGAATCACCCTCACCCTTGCCAGCCCGGCCGGGGACGGCCGAGGAGGAATACGCGTCTGCCACCGCTTGACCGGGGACGGGATTGTCGCTAGGCTTTCCGGTGGCCTGGGAGACGGTCAGGGCGGGTATCCCTGTCATCCCGGCGGGCCTTCGAGGAGATCGGAACGGCGATGAGCGGACCCGTGTGCAAGATCCTCATCGTGGACGATGAGGCCGATTTGGCCCATGCCCTGGCGGCCCTCCTCGGGAACGCGGGATACGCGTGTGCCGTGTGCACCGATGGCGCGAGGGCCTACGATGCATTCCTCGCGGAATGTCCCGACCTTGTCCTCACCGACCTCAGGATGCCAGGGAGCAGCGGGATGGACCTGCTGAAAAAGGTACGGCATCACAGTCCGACGCTCCCGGTTATCCTCCTCACGGCCTTCGCCACGGTGGACCTCGCCGTCGAGGCCATGCGCGAGGGCGCCGCAGATTTTCTCGCCAAGCCGTTCCTTCCGGAGGAACTCCTGGCGAAAATTCGCGGGGGGATCGAACGCTCGCGGGCTCGCGAAGGGAATCGCGGACAGATTTTCCGGGGCAGCCACGCCCTCTGGGAGGTGGTGGTGGCCAGCCGGAACCCCCGGATGCGGGAGGTTTTTGCGCTGGCGGAGAAGACCGCTCCCACCGACAGCAAGGTCTTGATCACCGGGGAAAGCGGCACCGGGAAAGAATTGGTGGCGCGGCTGATCCATCGGCTGAGCCCTCTCCGGGACCGCGGATTCTTTGCGGTCAACTGCGCGGCCCTGACCGAGACCCTGCTGGAGAGCGAGCTGTTCGGCCACGAGCGGGGCGCTTTCACCGGGGCGGTGTCCACCCGGAAGGGGATCTTCGAGGTCGCCAGCGATGGGACGCTTTTCCTGGATGAGGTCGCCGCAACCAGCGGCGCCTTTCAAGCCAAGCTGCTTCGGGCGGTCGAAACGGGCGAATTCACCCGGGTGGGAGGGACGCAGCCGATCCGCAGCCAGGCGCGGATCATTGCCGCCACGAACACGGACCTCACCAATGCTGTGGAGGCCGGGAGGTTCCGGAGCGACCTGCTGTACCGGCTGTGCGTGGTGCAGCTCTCGCTTCCTCCGCTGCGGGAGCGACCGGAGGATGTCCCCATGCTGGCGGAGTTCTTGCTCCACAGGCATGCGAGTCGGCTGAACAGGCCCGTGGTGAACATCTCGGAGGATGCCCTGCGGGCGCTGGTAAGATACCGGTGGCCGGGGAACATCCGGGAACTCGAGAACGTGCTGGAACGCGCGGTGATTGTGGCCGCCAGCGATACGGTCACGCTTCAGGATTTGCCGGCGGATGTCGGCGGGCCGTCTCTGACGGCCCAGACCGACGCCGGGGTCATCGAGGCCATGGAACGGACGCTGATCGAGAAGGTGCTCGCAGAGTGCGGGTGGAACAAGAGCCGGGCGGCCCGGCGGCTGGGCATCGGGCGACGGACGCTCTACTCCAAGGCTGCCAAGTACGGCATCCGGCTCGATCGGGACCTCGAAAGAGAATAGGCCCCAGAGCGTGCCGTCCTGTGCGGAATCGGCCCACTGCGACCTTGGTCCGCGGTGGCCCTGTGTGCTCGTTTGGAACAGAGCCCCATGGGGCAGGCAGTGTGTCGGCAAGGGCTCTCCCCGTTATCGCCCTCCGCCTGAGTGTCCGCCGAGCATGGAACTTTCCGGAATACAGCGTTGCGCGACGTCCGACGCGGGTTCACCTCCCCTTCGCCCATTGGGGGTCCTGGCTCAGGCACGGGGGTCGCATGCCTGGCAGATCGGTTCCCTGCGATCGGCGCCGGTGGCAAGGCTCAGGGGCGCGCCAGGGGAGACCTCCCATGACCTCCGGGACCAAGACCTTGCTGGTGGTGGACGATGATCCGGCCGTCCGCGAGAGCCTGGAGGAACTGTTTCGGCATCAGGGATACCAAGTCCTGACAGCGGGTGACGGTGAAGCGGGGCTCAGGGCGGTGCGGGCAGAAAGACCGGACCTGATGATCTTGGACGTGGCCTTGCCCGGCCTGGACGGATTCCGCGTCGCCACTCAAATCAAGAATGACCCCACGCTCACACAAATCCCCATCATCCTTTACAGCGGACAAGTGGGGGACAGCTTCGCCCTTCTGGCTTACCAAACCAAGGCGGACTGCTTCCTGCCAAAGGTGGGGGGCCTCCGGCCCATCCTCTCGGCGGTCCGGGAGCTTCTGGACACACCGCAGGGGGCGAGGTCCCAGCAGTAGCGCGCCTGGACGGGCCATCTCCGGAATCCATGGTCGGGCTCAACCCGGATGGCGCCCATGGAATGTCGATGGCAGCGGTTTCCCGTTGGGCATTGAGTGCGCGGGATCCGCACAGTGCGTCCTGGCTGAAAAGCGGCACGTTGGGTGTGTTCGGAATGCCCCCTCGCGATCCTGGTCGGGGATTGCCCCGGATTCCCACAATGCCGCATTTGTCGTGACCGTTCTGAGGGTCGGGAACCTCTTGAACCTCAAGTTGAACCTCAAGAGGCCGCATGGTTGAAGTGCCCGGCGTCCGATTCAGTTTGGACCGAGACGTGTGCTCTGGCACAAACTTCGCACTATGTTCTTGGGCAAATTCGTCCGGTGGATTGTCGGGCACCGCAGGTCCTGTGCCTCGTCGGAGGAGAATGCGATGCAACGAACTTGTGTCTGGTGTGGGACGGACCTGGCTGCGGGGAGCGCCTCGAACGATCCGGAGATGAAAAGACCGGCGGTCGATCCGCTGGCGAAGGACGCAGGCGCAGAAGAACCCGCGGACGCTCCGGAGCCTCCCTCGACCATCTGCCGGCGTTGTGCCGATGATCTCGCCGCGTATCGCAAGCCGGTGCTGGTCGTGAGTCAAGACTGGGCGCGCATGTATGACCAGCTGGTCGAGCTGATGAGGGGCCAGCCGGAGATTCAGGTGATTCTCGACCGGCGGCAGCCGGCGAAAGCAGGCGAGGGGACCAGAGGTTGGAACGGACCGGATCGGCGACGGGGCGGTCGTTCGCTCGTCGTCAAGTGATCCCACAGGCGCGGGGGAGGCCAGCCACAACTTTCCTGTGAGATGCCCCTGGCAATTCGTGCCCCCAACCTGCCGAGACCTCACCAGCAATCCGATGCGCGGAGAACACGCCGAGCCACCCCCGGGGGGCGGATGAAGAGGGACCGGGCATGATCATGGAATCCGCGAATCCTATGTTAGAACCTCGAGGGCGCAGCCGGGTCGAGGTGTGGCTGTTTATTGCCATCGCACTTGTCGGCCTGCTGGGATTCATGAGCAGCCTTTCCACCGGCGACGCCCAAGGGGTGGCCGGCGGCGAGGGGTCGCAGGCGGCGGCCTATGCCCAACCGTAGCTGGGGGCGCTGAAACAGGGATCCTCTTCTCTCGACGCGAGGCCACGCATCCTCGCCGTGCGCCTTGTCCACCGGCCAGGTGAGCCGCACCCTTCCACATTCCCCGCCAGAACGCGTTATCCCCCAACCAACCTGTCCACGAGGCTCCAGGGACACCCCTGAACTGAGGCGAGGGTAAACTGGCTCCAGCTTGTCCCGGGAAGAGATCGTCCCAAGGCCGTCCCTCGCGTTCCTCCACCAGGCGAGAAGCCCACGTATCCCATCGGCGCGACTCGTTCGTCTTCTCGTCGGGTGGGATTGCCGCCGCGGCACGCGGGAGGGGTCAAGAGGCGTTGCCGCAACGCCGCCTCGCGTGGGAAGGTCAGTTTGTTGGGGCCAGTGGTTCAGGGACAGCCTGGCAGGTATGGCCCGCTCGACAGGGCGTCGGTTTCTGCTGAATTGAGCGACCGGGTGTGGTAGTTTGCGGCAAACAGGCGAGGGGCCCGGCAGGCGAAGAGGGCTCACCGACCGTGGGGCCTGGCCGGCGGGCGAATCCGCCTGGGAGGCTCCGGGTCACCGGGAAGCTTCAGGATGGCCGACGCCAGGTTAATGAGCTCCCTGGCGCGGATAGGCTTCTGGGCGTAGCCGACGCAGATCTTTCCGATGGTGCGGGCCTGATCTCCAACGATGTCAAAGGCCGTCATGGCAACGATCGGGATGTGGGCCACGGCGGGATCGCTCTTCAGGGTGCGGGCCACGGCGAGGCCGTCCATATCCGGAAGCTGGATGTCCATGAAGATGAGGTCAGGCCGATGCTCGCTGGCGATCTGGAGGGCCTGGATGGCATTCCCGGCCTGAAGCACCTCGAAGCCATCGAAGCGGAAGGCGTCTGCCAGCGGATCGGCGATGTCCGGGCTGTCCTCGACGATGAGGATGGTGGCCTTGGCCATTGCTGATCCCTCTTTGGCTGGCAGGGGGACGGAGAGTTCGTGAAACTCGGCACAGGCTATCCTGGACCCGGCGAGAAAGGCAAGGAGTTTTTTCAGTTCAGAGTGCATCGTCGTCTTCGAAAGCAGATCATCTGAATCGGAGGGGTTCGCATGGGCATCTTGGATCGGTTTTCTCTGGCGGGGAAGACGGCGATCGTCACCGGCGCCGGGAAGGGATTGGGGCAGGGAATGGCGCTGGCCCTGGCGGAGGCGGGTGCGGACGTCGCCATCGTCGAGCTCGACATGCCGGCCGCGGAGGAGACGGCGGCCGAGATTCGGAAGCGAGGGCGCAAGGCGCAGAGCATCAAGGCGGACGTGACCCTTCCGGAAGAGGTCGCCGTCATGGCGGATACCGTGATCCGGGAATGGGGGCATCTGGACATTCTGGTCAATAACGCTGGATACGCGCAACCCCTCCCGGCCCTGGACATGTCGGTGCAGGACTGGGACCGCTTGATGGCGGTGGATCTCAAGGGCGTTTTCCTCTGCTGCAAGGCGGCGGCTCCCCACATGATCAGGCAGGGGGGAGGGAAAATCATCAATATCGCGTCCATGTCCGCATTCCACGTCAATCGCGATGCCGACTACGCCCATTACAACGCGGCAAAAAGCGGCGTGGTCATGCTCACCAAGTCGCTGGCCGTGGAGTGGGCTCGCCACAAGATCTACGTGAACGCCATCAGCCCGGGCTACTGCCGAACGCCGGGGAATGCCGCCCGCTCGGACAATCCGGCCATCCGGGCCATCCGGGTGGATCAGGGGGTGATCAAGCGCTACGGCCAGGCCTACGAGGATCTGGGCGGCGCCGTGGTCTACCTGGCCTCCGCCGCCTCGAACTTCACCACCGGGTGCAACCTGGTGGTGGACGGCGGCTACAGCCTGTGACGGGCCGCTGCCCGCTCGCGGCGGTATCGGCGGGCCGCGGCGAGGCGTCCTGTGTGACGGTCTTTCTCGGGAATGGTCTTCATCCAGAAAGGAAGGGGCGCACGATGAAAAGGCTGGGCGTTGCCCTGGTCGCCTTTGCGCTGCTCGTAAGCTTCGGCGCGGCGGTGCAGGCCGGCGAGAAGCTCATGGTCTACACCTCGATGAAGGAGAGCCTCATCGGGACGCTGCGGGATGCCTTCGCGAAGAAGCATCCAGAGGTCGTCCTTCGACTACTACTCGGCCGGGGCCGGGAAGCTGATGGCCAAGATCGCCGCCGAACGGCAGTCGGGGAAAATCACGGCGGACATCCTGTGGCACAGCGAGGTGCCGGACTTCTACCAGTTGAAGAAGGAGGGGGTGTGGGAGAAGTACGTCTCGCCCGAGGCCAAGGCCGTGGAGAGCACGGTGAAGGATCCCGATGGGTTCTTCACGCCGGCTCGCCTGGGGACTCTGGGCATCGCCTACAACACCAAGAAGATCACGGCCCCTCCGAAGGGGTGGCAGGACATGCTCGACCCGCGCTTCAAAGACGGCTTCGCCATTGCTAACCCCGCCCTGTCGGGGACGGCCATGATGAGCGTGGCCATGATCGTGAACACCTTCGGCTGGGACTACATCCAGAAGCTCCGGGCCAACGGGGCGAAGATGGGGGCTGGCTCGGGACAGGTGGTGGACGACACGGCCTCCGGTGACTTCAAGGCCAGCCTGGCCCCGGACTACATCGCTATCGACAAGATCGAGAAGGGCGCCACCATGGGCATCGTCTTCCCGAAGGAGATGCTGGTTGTGCCCAGCCCTATCGCGATCTTCAAGGGGACCCCGAACCTGAAGGCGGCCCAGAAGTTCGTGGACTTCCTGCTCTCCAAGGAAGGCCAGACCATCGTGGCGCGCGAGGGGACCCTGCCCATCCGGGCGGACGTGAGCGTGGATAAGAAGCACGGGCTTCCCCCGGCCGACGAGGCGGTAAAGCGGGCGATGAAGGTGGACTACCTGAAGGTCATGGATGAAAAGGAGGCGATCATCCAGAAGTTCCAACAGATCATGCGGTAGCGCCTGTCGGCGCGGAGAAGGTCGAGCGGGGCGGTGGGGCGTGAGAAGCCTCAGCGCCCCGTCGAATCTGGGGCGGGCATGCCCTCCGGGGAGCCGTCGTGGCTGACGTGCGGTTGGAGAATCTGGCAGCGGTCTTCGGGACCCATCGCGTCTTCGAAGGCTTCACGCTGACGATCCGGGACGGGGAGTGCTTCACGCTCCTCGGCCCGTCGGGGTGCGGGAAGACTGTGGTCATGCGGATGATCGCGGGCTTCGAGCACCCCAGCGCGGGCGAGGTCTTCATCGGGGACCAGCTGGTCTCCAGCGCGGCCAAGAAGGTCCACGTCCCGACGGAGTCCCGGCACATCGGGGTGGTCTTCCAGGACTACGCGGTGTGGCCGCACAAGAGGGTCTTGGAGAACGTGGTCTATCCGCTCCAGATCCAGAAGGTCCCGGCGGCCGAGGCCAGGGCCCGCACACTGGAAGCCATCGCCCAGGTGCACCTTGGCGGCCTGGAGGATCGCTACCCGTCGCAGCTCTCCGGCGGCCAGCAGCAGCGAGTGGCGCTCGCGCGCGCGCTCGTGTCCAAGCCCAAGATCATGCTGCTGGATGAACCCCTCTCCAACCTGGATGCCAACCTGCGGGAGGAGATGCGGTTCGAGATCAAGGACCTCCAGCGGCGGACCGGCGTCACGATCCTGTACGTCACCCACGACCAGGAGGTGGCGCTGGCCATCTCCGACCGGATCGGAATCATGAGCGGGGACGGGTCGCTCCGCCAGATTGGAGATCCGCACGAGATCTACACCAACCCGGGTGACGGGTTCGTCTTCAACTTCCTGGGCGTGGCGAACTTCATCCCGGTGGAGCGCCGGAACGGCGCAGTCCACATCCAGGGGAGCGACCTGCCGCTCCAGGTCGAGATCTCCCCGGCCGCGCGGGACCGCATCGCCAAGGGCGACGTGGTGGCCGCCTGCCGGCCCTTCGAGATCGACCTCGTGCGTGACGGGGGCGCGACGCGCGGGGTCGTGCGGCGGCGCGTCTTCCTGGGGCCAATCGTGACCTACTTCATTACGGTGGGAGCGGTCGAGATCCGGGCGCAGCAGGAGGCGGAGGAGGCCTTCCGGGGCGGCCGGGCCCTGGAGGAGGGGGAGGCCTGCGGGTTGACCTTCCAGGCCTTGCGGTGGTACGACAAGGCCAGCGTCGGGAAGGAGGCCTGACCATCACTGGCACCGATCGCAAGTTCGGCATCGCGGAGATCCTGCTCATCTTCTCGGTCCTGGTCCTGGTGATCGTGGTCGCCGTCCCGATCGTGCTCATCTTCTGGAACGCCGTCGTGGTGGACGGCGGGCTGAACATCGCGGGCGTGGTCAAGGTCCTGAGCGAGCCCGACGTCTTCCAGGCGGTAGTGAACTCGCTGGTCATCGCCTTTGCGGTGACGGTCGTGAGCACTGTCCTGGGGGTCCTCTTCGCCTGGCTCGTCTCGCGCACGGATCTCCCGTTCAAGGAGACCATGAAGCTGCTTTTCCTGGTGCCCTTCATGCTCCCCTCCTTCATCGGGGCCATCGCCTGGAAGATGCTCCTGTCACCGCGAGCCGGCCTCGTCAACAAGTGGCTGATGGGGCTCTTCGGGCTGGAGCAGCCGCTCTTCAACATCTATAGTCTGGGGGGCATCATCGCCGTCGAGAGCATGTACCTCTTCCCCTTCGTCTTCATCCAGGTCTCCGGGGCCCTGGAGCGGATGGACCCCACGCTGGAGGAGTCGGCCCGGATCTCGGGGGCGGGCCTGGTCACCATCACGCGCCGGATCACGCTGCCCCTGATGCTCCCCAGCATCGCCGCCGGGGCGCTGCTCGTGGCGCTCTACTCGCTGGCCCACTTCGGCGTCCCCGCGGTCCTCGGGACGGAGGCGGGTATCTTCAACATCCCGACCCTCATCTACCAGAAAATCTACGCCAGCGGCGGCCGGTTCGAGGCCATTCGGGCGGGGACCATCCTGTCCTCCATTCTGGTGATGGCGGCGGCGCTCATCCTCTACGCACAGAACCTGATCCTCATGGCCGGTCGTTTCCAGGTGATCGCGGGGAAGAGCGTGCGACCCATGCTCTTGAAACTTCGCGGCCTCAAGTACCCCCTGCTGATCCTCAGCATCGTCTATATCGCCATCACCGTGCTCCTTCCCACCATCACGATCTTCCTGGTTGCGCTGCTCAGGACCTACGGGCTCAGCTTCTCGCTGGAGAATATGACCCTGCACAACATCACCTATATCCTGTTCACCATGAAGCTGACCAAGGATGCCATCTGGAACAGTTTCTACCTGTCCTTGGCTGCGGCCCTGGTGACGATGTTGGTGGGAACACTCATCTCGTACGTGATCGTGAAGATGCGGGTGCGGGGAAAGTTCCTCTTGGAGTTTCTGGGACTCCTGCCCTTCTCGGTGCCCGGCACGGTCATCGCCCTGGGCGTGATCCTGATGTGGAGCGGGAAGTTCGGGGTGAACCTCTACAACACGGCCTGGATCATCCTCGTGGCCTACATCGCACGCTACATGGCCTTCGCGCTGAAGTCCACGTCGGCGGCCCTGGAGCAGGTCGGCGACTCGCTGGAGGAGGCCGCGCGGGCCTGCGGCGCCAGCCACTGGCAGGCGATGAAGGACGTGGTCCTGCCGCTCATCAAGCCGGGGATGGTGGCCGCCTTCTTTCTCATCTTCCTGCCGGCGCTCCGCGAGCTGACCACCTCGGTCCTCCTCTACGGGCCCACGACCCGCACCATCGGGGTGGCCATCTACGCGCTGAACGAGGACGGCGAGACCGTGTACGCCGCCGCCCTGTCGGCGGTGGCGCTCATCATCATCATCGTCGGGCATTGGGTGATCAAGCGCGTCACGGGCACCACCGAGATTGGCGGGGGAGGGTCGTGACCATGGCGCACGTGATCCTGCGGGACGTCACCAAGCGGTTCGGGCAGGTCGTGGCCGTGGATCGGCTGACTCTCACGATCGAGCGCGGGGAGTGCCTGTCGCTGCTCGGGCCGTCCGGATGCGGCAAGACGACGACCCTGCGGATGCTCGCCGGCTTCGAGGACCTGGACGAGGGCGAGATCCTGGTCGGGGATCGCGTCATCTCCTCCCGCCTCAAGAACTTCTATCTCCCGCCGGAGAAGCGGGACTTCGGGATGGTGTTCCAGGCCTTCGCCGTCTGGCCGCATCTCAGCGTGTTCGACAACGTGGCCTTTCCGCTGCAGATCCGCGGGCTGTCCCGGTCGGAGATTCAGGAGAAGACAACCAAGGCGCTGACCTACACCGGCCTCCTGGACGCCCGGGATAGCTTCCCGAACGAGCTGTCGGGCGGGCAGAAGCAACGGATCGCCCTGGCCCGGTCCATCTCGTTCAATCCCACGGTCATGCTCCTGGACGAGCCGCTCTCCAACCTGGACCCAAAGATGCGCGAGGTGATGCGGTTCGAGATCAAGGAGCTGCAGAAGCGGTTCAACTTCACCATCATCTACGTCACCCACGACCAAGCCGAGGCCATGGCCCTCTCCGACCGGATCGTCGTGATGGACTTCGGGGCCCTGATCCAGCAGGATGACACGCCGGTCAACGTGTACCTGAAGCCTGCCAACAAGTTCGTCTTCAGCTTCATCGGTCTGTCGAACTTCCTGGCGGTGGAGGTGGCGGATGGCCGCGTCTTCCTCAAGGGCGCCCGGGAGGCGGGGCCGGTGACGGCCGTCGTCCCCCCCATGCGCCCGGGAAGCCGCCCACGCTGGCTTGCCGGCCCGGGGAGATCGAGATGGTCCCGACGAGGGGCGTGCGCGGGGTCGTCACCCGCCGGGTCCTCCTGGGCGACATCATAGACTACCGGGTGGGGATCGGCCCGACCGAGGTCCGGGTGCAGCGGAACGTGCGCAAGCCGATGTGGAGCGAAGGGGATCCGTGCAGCCTCGTGTTTTCCGCTCTGCACTGGTACGATGAATCCGGGGCGCGGGTGCCCATATCGTAAGGTGGGGCGATCGCGGCCCAAGCCAATTCGGGCCACGGGAGCCCTGGAAGTAGGTACAGGGGTCATGCCCAAGTTCATCCTGGTACGGCACGGCGAATCGGTTTGGAATAGCCAGCGGCGGATCCAGGGCAGCCTGGACCCGGAGCTGAGTCCCCGCGGGCGACGACAGACCGACCTCTTGGTCGCGCACCTCGGGATCCACATCTCGCCGGCGGTCGCGGCGATCTACGCCAGCCCGCTCCGGCGGGCGGCCCAGACGGCGGAGCAGATCGCCGGCGCGTATCACCTGCCGGTCATCCATGATCCCGATCTCCGGGAATTGTTCCTGGGGGCGTGGGAGGGGGAGACGGTGGCAGAGATCCAGGCGGCCTTCCCCGGCCTCTACGAAAAGTGGCTCGAGGATCCCCTGGCCTTCCCGGCCCCCGGCGGCGAAGACCTCCGGGCGTTCGAGCGCCGTGTGGTCGGGGCGACCCAACGCATGCAACGGGACCATCCCGGGGCGGACCTCATCCTGGTGTCCCACGGCGGGGTGATCAAGGCGATCCTCTGCTATGTTCTGGGGTTGGACGTCCGTCACCTCTTCCGACTGAAACAGGACAACACAGCGGTGAGCCGGGTGGAACTGCGCGATGGGGTTCGGCGCGTTCTCCTCTTCAATGACACCTGCCACCTGAACGGCGGGGGAGGCGTCGCCCCCAAGGATGTCCTCATCGATGCCAGGGCGATTACCGACCCGGCGTTCTGATCGCGAAGGGGCCGCACCGGCGCGGGGCATCAGCATGGACCTCGGATCCCTTCGGGCGTTCATCTTCGACCTGGACGGGTGTGTGTACACGGGGGACACACTCGTGCCCGGGGTGCAGGCCTTCCTCCAAAGGCTTCGCGAGAGAGGCCGCCGGATCCTGTTCCTGACCAACAACTCGCGCGAAGCGGGGGAGGAACTCCAGGTCAAGCTGGCGCGGCTGGGGATCCCGGCCTCTTTGGACGAGATCCTCTCGGCGGCGGAGATCGTCGGGCCCTTCGTCCGGGAGCGGTTCGGGCCATCGCGTGTGCTGGCGATCGGCTCGGAGACGCTGTGCCGCCTGCTCATCGAGGCCGGACACTCCCTGCTCGCGGCGGAGGCGTATCGCGAGGCCCGGGTTGTGGTGGTCGGCCACGACGGAGAATTCGATTACCGGAAGCTGACCGCCGCCTCACGGGCCGTGGCGTCCGGGGCCGCCTTCGTGGCGGTCAACGTCGACCCCCGCCTGCCGATAGAGGGGGGCGAGTTCTACCCCGGGTGCGGCGCCCTGGTGGAGGCGGTGGCGGCGGCGGCCGGGACCCGGCCCGAGGTGATCGGCAAGCCGATGCCGTGCATCTTCCGCGCCGCGTTGGCGCGGTTGGGCGTCCCCGCGGAAGACGCGGCCATGGTCGGCGACAGCCTGGCCTCGGATGTGGGCGGCGCCCAGGCCGTGGGCCTCAAGACGATGTGGCTTGCGCCACCGGGCGGCGTCGATTCCGGGGTGCACCCGGATCTGACCATCCACGCTTTCGCCGAGCTGATGGGAAGGCTCTGACGACTTCTAGTTGCGTCCGGATGGACCCTGTGGTAATTTCACACGCCCTGTGGGGCTCATGCGGTGACTGCGCCTCGTCAGGCTGGGGGAGCGCCCCAATGGCTGCAGGGAGACGGACGCTAGCCCGTCGTGAAGAGGGGACGGCGAGCAGGACCACAAGAAAGGAGGATGGCATGCGGAAGGTACTGGCACTTGTCCTGGGGATCGCACTGTTGACCACAAGCTGCTACACGCTGAACTACAGCAGCTCGGCTTCCTCCAAGCCGGTCTCCTTTACTGGGGAGGTGAAGGGTCAGCGCACGCACTTCAACGAGGAGAAGAGGATCTGGTACGCCCTGTGGGGGTTGGTTCCGATTTCGGACAATGACATCGAGGGGAGCCTGATCGAGCCGCGCACCGCTGGCGGTGCCGTGCAGAACCTTTCCATGAAGAGCGAGATCACGGCCCTGGATTTCCTGATCAACATCTTCACCGGGCTCGTCACCATCTACGCCCAGACGGTCACGGTCGAGGGCGACGTCGTCAAATAGAGGAAGTGAACGGAGATGGAGACGCCCGGTTCCCCTTGCAGGGGATTCCGGGCGTTTTTCTTTTCTGGGGGTCAGGGGCCTCGGGAGGGGAATCAGCGATCGGAGATTTCCGCCTCACGCCTCGCGTTTCACGATTCACGACGCATCAGTACATGAAGCGCCGCATATGGATGTTCAACAGCAGGCCGAGACCCAGCATGGTAATGAGGAGGGAGGAGCCGCCATAGCTGAGAAGGGGAAGGGGGATGCCCACGACGGGCATCATGCCCAGCACCATGGCGGTGTTGGTGAGGACCTGGATGACCAGCATGGCGGAAACGCCCGCCGACAAGAGGGCCGCGAACAGGTCGGTGCAGTCCCGGGCGATCCGAAAGCCCTTGCTGATGAGGTAGAAATAGGCCAGGAGGACCACCAGGCACCCCAGGAAGCCCCACTGTTCCGCCAGGACGGCAAAGATGAAGTCGGTGTGGTTCAGAGGAAGGAAGTTCAGCTGGCTCTGGCTGGCGGCCAGCCAACCCTTGCCGAAGGCCCCGCCGGATCCCACTGCGATCTTGGACTGGGCGATATGATATCCGGCGCCGAGGGGGTCCAGGTTAGGATTCAGGAAGACCAGGATGCGCCGGCGCTGGTAGTCCTTCAGGACCATCCACAGGAGCGGGGCGATTGCCGCGCCGCCGACGGCGAAGGGCACCAGGTACCGCCAGTGAAGGCCGAGCATGAGCATGATGCTCAGGGCGATGAAGAGGAGGAGCAGCGCCGTCCCGAGATCGGGCTGCTTGAGGACCAGGAGCATGCAGAGGGCCGTGAAAGCTGCGGGCACGACCATGGTCCGCGGCTCGTGAAGCCTCTCGCGGTGGTCATCAAAGTAGCGAGCCAGGAACAGGACCAGACCCAGTTTGGCGAACTCGGACGGTTGGAAGGCAAAGCCGCCGATGCGGATCCAGCGGTGGGCCCCCAGGCCGGCCTTCCCGATCAGAAGGACTAGGACGAGCAGGACCAGGCTCAGCCCGAAGATGACGTAGGCAACGCGGGCCAAGGTCCGATAGCTCACGAGGCAGGCCGCGACCATCGCGACGACCCCGATCCCCACCCATGTCACCTGGCGCAGGTACAGGGTCCGGCGAAACGCGGAGACGGCCAGGGCGTTGGCGCTGTAGATGGTGAGGATGCCCAGGCAGGCCATCCCGAGGATCATCCCGGCGAACCACCAGTCGAAGTGCGTCACCAGCCGTCGGTCGAACATATGAACCCTGAGCCATCAGCTCACAGCGGGGCAGAAAGAGGCTGACCGCTGATCGCCGACTGCCGCTCTCTCAGTCCTCGATATCTGGCTCGTTAGCCTCGGCGGTCCTCGTCCCCGGGCGCGGGAAGGGCTGCCGCGCGCCGAAGGCCGCCTCGTACACTGCCTTGGCCACGGGGGCGGCGACTTGGCCGCCGAACCCTCCGTTCTCCACCAGGACCACCACGGCGATCTGCGGGCTATCCACGGGCGCGAAGGAGACGAACCACCCGTGGTCTTTGAGGTCAGCCTGACCTTTCCCCTCACCCTTCCGCACTACCTGGGCCGTGCCGGTCTTGCCCCCGATGGGGATGCCGGGAACCTTGGCGCGGGTGCCCGTCCCCTCGTTCACCACACCCAGCATGGCCTGTCGGATGAAGGCCAGGGTTTCCGGCTTGACGGGGACCTGGCGGACCGGTTCGGGTTCGTACTCGTCCAGGACCTCGCCGGAGAGGGAGGCGATCTTCTTCACGACCCACGGGCGATAGATCGTCCCTCCGCTAGCGATGGCCGAGACCATGGCGAGGAGCTGCATGGGCGAGGTCACCACCGGGCCCTGCCCGATGCTGGCGACGACCGTATTGCCGGCGGACCAACCCGGCTGGCCCCGCTTGCGGGGCTGGGGATCGGGCAGGTTCCCCTTGGCCTCATCCCCCAGCCCCAGCCCCGGCGGTTCCCCCAGGCCGAATTCCCGTGCCGTCTTGACGATGTCCTCGATGCCGACCTTCAGGCCCGCCTGGTAGAAATAGACGTTGCAGGAATTCACGATGGCCCCGCGGAGATCCAGCCAACCGTGGCCACCTTTCTTCCAGTCGTCGAATCGCGCGTTCCCCAGGTAGAAATAGCCGGGGTCGTAGAATTTGGTCTCCGGTGTGAGCGCACCGCTCTCCAATCCGGCAATGGCCACCATCAGCTTGAAAATGGATCCGGGCGGATACTGGGCCTGGAATGCACGATTGGCCAGTGGGTGGCTGGGATCGGTAGCGATCCGCTGCCACTCTTCCCCGGAGAGGCGCTGGGCGAACAGGTTCGGGTCGTACGACGGCCGGCTCACCATGGCCAGGATCTCGCCCGTCGTCGGGTTCATGGCGACCACCGTGCCCTTCTTCCCGGCGAAGGCGGCTTCGGCCGCGTCCTGGATGCGCTTGTCGATGGTCAAGTAGACATTGGACCCGGAGCGCGGGTCGATCCGGCTGACCAGGCGTAGGGCGCGGCCGCGGGCGTCCACCTCGACCTGCTCGCCGCCGTCAATGCCCCGGATGAACGCGTCGAAGCGCCGCTCCACTCCGGCCTGGCCGATGTTCTCCCCCGGGCGGAAGTCCTGGTACTCCTCCCGGGCCAGTTGCGTCTGGTTGACCTCGCTCACGTAGCCCAGAAGGTTGGCCGCGGCACCGCCGCTGGGGTAGGCGCGAACGGGGCGGACGTGCAGGCTGACCCCGGGCAGATCCAGGCGACGCTCCTCCACGGCGACCATCATGCGTTCGTCCAGATCCTTGCGAAGGAGGAGCGGCTGGTAGGGCCGGTCGTGCCCTTCCTGGAGGCGCGCTTCGACCTCGCCCGGCGAAACTCCGAGGATCTCGGCCAAAATGCCTGCAACCTCTTTGGGATCCGTCACGTCTTCGGGAGTGGCATAGAGATCGAAGGTCGGCCGATTCTCAACGAGGATCTCGCCGTTCCGGTCCAGGATGAAGCCGCGTGGCGCCTCCACCGGCCGCACCCGCAGTCGGTTGTTGGTGGACAGGGCGAAGTACCGATCTCCCTCGAGGATCTGGAGATACCAGAGGCGGAGCAGCAAAATCAGGAAGCCGACGCCGATACACAGAACGGCTGTTCGGATGCGCGGCGTGATGGCCTGAGCCGGAGGGCGGAAGAGCGGTTCCATGTCCGTCCCGACCTCAGGTCGACCGGGTCAGGGCGGCACGGATCTGCGGCAGGCAGAGGATGAGCAGACCGACCGCCGCTGTGTAGAGAGCCTCGGGCAGGATCACCCGAAACAGGGCTGGCAGAACCAACCGGGGGCCCAGAAAGAACGCCAGAAGGGCCAGGGTGATCCCTCCCGCGGCGGCGCTGCCCCCCAGGAGGAGCCAGAAGAGCGCCAGCGGTTTGTCCGTGTACATATGGTGACTGAGCCGGGCGGCCAGGAATCCCACGAGGCTGTCAGAGAATGCGTGCAGGCCCAGCGGCCCCCCCGAGAGTCCGTCCTGGCAGAGGCCAATCAGAAAGCCCAGCCCGGTCGCCGCCTCGGGGCTCACGCGCTGGCTGACCAGGAAGACGAGGAGCAGGAACAGATCGGGCCGGATGCCCCACACGCTCAACGGACCGAGGAGGACGGCCTGCGCCATCGCGCAGAGAAGCAGACCGGGGAGGAACCAGGTCATGGCTGGCTGCCCGCTCCCGACTCGAAGCCCTCGCGGACGTCGAGGTTCGTCAGGATCAGGACTTCCTCCAGGCGGCTCAGGTCCACGGCCGACTGCAGCGTGGCCTCCTGGAACAGGGCGCCACTCTTCCGCTCCACCGACGTGATGCGCCCGATGAGGATGCCCTTGGGGAACACGCCGCCCATACCCGATGTCAGCACCTCGTCTCCCACGGCCACGTCGGCCATGAGCGGCAGGTAGCGCACCCGGGCGCCCGCGCCGAGATTCCCGGAGACGATGCCGGTGACGCGCGTCCGCTGGATCAGCCCGCCGACAGCGCTCACCGGGTCAGTGAGCAACTGCACCCTGGCGGAGCTCGGTGTGACCTCCACGACGCGGCCGACCAGTCCATCGGGGGCCAGCACCGACTGATTGCGGCGGATGCCCTCCAGGCTTCCGCGGTCCAGCAGGATCGTCTTGAACCAGTTGGTGGCATCTTTCCCCACGACACGGGCCGTGAGGAACTCCGCCCGCGAGGCCTGGCGCATCGCCAGCAGGCGTTCCAGGCGCTGGGTTTCCAAGGCCTGATCCTGCAGCTGTTCAAGGCGCCGCTTCAGCGTCGTCGTCTCGAGTTGGAGCCGCTTGTTCTCTTCCCGCAGGGCGCGCAGGTCCACGTAGTCCCGCCAGGTCCCGGTGACACCCCGGATGGTCGCGGACGTGACCTTGATGAAGGGGGAGACGACGAACAGGAGGGCCTGTCGCGTGAAGGTCACCACGCCGCTCTCATGGCGGACCTGCAACGTCATGAGCAGGAAGGACAGGACGAGGGCGGTGGTCAGGATGACAGCCCGGCGGTATCGGGCCAGGAGGCGCAAGAGCAAGCTCACGGGTCGGGCCTCCCCATTCGCAACTGACTCACCTCAAGCACCCCGGATGCCCGGCGGCGGGGCCTTCGTCCGGGCGAAGTCCGGACGTGGGTCCTGGCGACCTACGATTCCAGACACACAGTCTTCAGCAGGTCCAGCTCGTCCAGCACCTTTCCCGTTCCCAGGACGACGCAGGACAGCGGGTCATCTGCCACCTGGACCTTGAGGTGCGTCTCCAAGGCGATCAGCGTGTCCAGCCCGTGCAACAGGGAGCCGCCGCCCGCCAGGACGATGCCCTTCTCTGCGATGTCAGCGGCCAGCTCGGGCGGGGTCCGCTCCAGCGCCGTCTTCACCGCGTCCACGATGGCGTAGATGGGATCGTGCAGGGCCTCGCGGATGTCGCTGTCATTGATAGTCAGGGTCTTGGGGATGCCATCCACCAGATCGCGCCCCTTGATCTCCATCTTGCGGGGCTCGTCGAAGGGGTAGGCCGAGCCGATCTGGATCTTGATGTTCTCCGCCGTGCGCTCGCCGACCAGGAGATTGTACTTCCGCTTCAGGTACTGGGTGATGGCCTCGTCCATCTCGTCGCCGGCGATCCGGACCGACTGGCTGTAGACGATGCCGGAGAGGGAGATCACCGCCACCTCGGTGGTGCCCCCGCCGATGTCCACGATCATGCTGCCGCTGGGCTCCTGTACGGGCAGCCCGGCGCCGATGGCCGCGGCCATGGGCTCCTCGATCAGGTAGACCTCGCGGGCGCCTGCCTGCTCCGCGGAATCGCGGATGGCGCGCTTCTCCACCTGCGTGATCCCCGACGGCACCCCGATGATGATGCGGGGGCGGACCAAGGTCTTCCGGTTGTGGATCTTTACGATGAAGGCGCGGATCATCTGCTCGGTCACGTCGAAGTCGGCGATGACCCCGTCTTTCAACGGGCGAATGGCCACGATGCTCCCGGGGGTGCGGCCCAGCATCTCCTTGGCCTCTTTCCCGACTTTGAGCACCTGGTTGGTGCCTCGCTTGATGGCGACGACCGACGGCTCGCTGAGGATGATCCCCTTGCCCTTGACGTAGATCAGGGTATTGGCCGTGCCCAAGTCAATGGCGAGGTCATTGGAGAACATCCCGAACAGCCAATCAAAGATCATCGTAGCTCCTTTCATGCAACATGCGCAGGGCCCTCGCAGGCCACGCCATGAGAGGCATCCAACGGTCAGTTTCTTTAACATACCGTTTGAGAAAAGACAAGGAGTTTTGCGATTCCCGGCCTCGGAAAAGCGCTTGCCAAGGGCGGACCGGATGCGTTATGGTGACGAAAAAACCTCGCCGGGCACAAGGGATACAGGCATGCTCAAAACAATGCGGGAAGGCAGTGCGTACTTCATCAAGGGCGTCATGCTGCTGGTCGTCTTCGCCTTCATCGGGACCATCTTTGTGGTATGGGGGATCAAATCCACGCCCGGGGATTTGGGTCGGCGGGGCGTGGTGGCCACGGTGTCCGGAGCCGAGATCTCGCTGGATGACTACCAGCAGGCGCTTCGACAGCAGATCGAGGCGTACAAGCAGCTCTTCGGTGACCGGTTCGACCAGAAGATGCAGGAGTCCCTGGACCTGAAGCGGCAGGTGGTGGAGCAACTCATCCGCCGGGTCCTGGTCCTGCAGTATGCGGAACGGGTGGGGATCGGGGTGAGCGCGGAGGAGTTGGCTGACCAGATCCGCCGGATGCCCGCCTTTGCGGGGAAAGACGGGTTCAGCCGGCAGCGCTACCTGGACGTCCTGCGGGCCAACCGCCTGACGCCGGACCGATTCGAGGCCGACCTGCGCCAGGAAATGACGCAAGGGAAGGTGGAAGCCCTGATCCGGGGGGCGGTGAAGCTCTCGGAGGCGGAGGCCAAGGAGGCGTTCCGGCAGATCCACCGCCAGGTCACCGTGGAAGTGGCCCAGCTTCCAGCCGGGGAGGAAGGGAAGAAGCTCGCGGATAAGATCACCGTGGCTCTTGGGCAGGGCAAATCCCTCGCCGCGGCAGCCCGGGAGGCGAACGCGACTGCAAAGACCTATGGCCCGTTCCCGCTCGATGCCCTCTCTAAGGAGATCCCGGATCCGGACGTCTTCCGGCAGGCTGTCAGCCTCCTAACGCCGGGAGAAACCAGCCCCCTCGTCGCGGGCCAGAAGGCGTCCTATCTCATCCACCTGGTGAGTCAGCAGGACCCACCGGACGCGGAGTACGAGAATAACAAAGACAAGGAAGCCTTCCGGACTCAACTGCTATTGCAGAAGCGTGCAGCCGTCTTCGCCGACTGGCTCCTGGAATTGCGACGCCAAGCCAAGGTGACGATTGACCAGGATAGCCTGTGATCCGGATGGGTTCCCGGAATGGGCACTGCCAGGTCTGGACCCTGGAACAGGGCGGACCGCCCCGGCCTCAGGGTATTGTCTCGGACAGGGCAGCGGCTGATCGGGTGACCCACCGTGCGGGGCGCGAGTAGATCCGCTGCCACGCCTCGTTCTTGGTGATCACTCTTGAAGGAGGCGTCGGCTCGGCCTCGAGCCGACGGATCCGCTCGAAATCGTGGACCCATCCCACCAGGTATGTCAGTAGCAGACCCGTCAGGACAAGCTTCCCAAGAATCAGTCCCGGGCGAATCCAGCCCACCAAGGGGCTGTTCGTAGCAAGGGGGGCGGCGAGACTGAACTGTGCCTGTTCGATCGTTGTCTCAATGGGCATCTTCTATCCTCATTTCCTGCCCAGCAGGGCGGCCGCCCGATCAGCACCTCTTCTCGGGAGCCACCCTGTGGGACCGTGTGCCTTCTCTGCCTTTGTGCCTCTCCCGCATGTCTGGAATCCCTGGAGCGGCCAGAGAATGCCTGTTACGCGGGTGCCTCTCGTGCTGGATAATGGGAATGGATGAATGCGTTACGAGCCTGAGAATCGACGAGGCAGCCGAGCGTGGTCTATTGTCGGGGATTGCCCCCGGAAAGTTGGCGTAAGGTATCCGAGAAGGGTGCCTGCGTCAACCAAAATCTTGTGTGGAAGGCAACTTATAGCACAATGAGTAGACTTTTCAATGAGTTAGAGTGATCCGCAGACGCAAGTTTCGGAAGGATTCTCGAGGAATTTCCCCGTCGGCCCAGCTTGTTTGTTCGGTCTGATGGTTATGAATATTCCAAACATATGACGGGTTAGATTTGCCATTGAATGTCGTCGGACTTGGAGGATTTGGAGGGTGATGGATGGATGGGGGACCGAAGATGCCTGGGGACGAACGGTACGCTTGAGAGGATGTCGTTGACATGATGACAACACGAGAAGCTGCCGAGCCGTATGAGTACCCCCGCCTCCGGCCCATCGAGGCTTTTCCGGCCGTGCTGTCCGGCCAGGAAGTCCTTTGTTTGCGGGATCCCCAACAGTACTGCGAATCCGTGGTCTATGTGCCGGCCCAGACCGCGTCGATCCTGGGCCTTTTCGACGGGGAGCATTCGCTGCTGGACATCCAGGAGACATTTGTCCGGCGGTTCGGGAGCTTGTTGTTTCGGGAGCAGCTTCTGCAGGTCATCCACTCGCTGGACGAGCACCTGCTCCTGGACAGCCCCCGCTTTGCCGGCCACCGGGCGGAGATAGAGGAGGGCTTTCGCCGCGCCAATTCCCGTGCGGCCATCCTGGCCGGGAAGAGCTATCCGTCGGACGCCGAGGCCCTGCGCAGGCAACTGGACAGCTACCTGACCGACCCGGATGGCCCGGGAGACACTCCCCCGAGCCCATCGGCGGCATCACTCATGGGCCTGGTGCTCCCTCACATCGATTTCGCCCGGGGCGGCCCCTGCTACGCCTGGGGCTATCGCGAGATGGAGGGGGCGCCGCCGCCGGACCGCTTTCTGATCCTGGGAACCGTCCACGCCCCCATCACGCGAGCCTTCGCTCTGACCAGAAAGGATTTCGAGACGCCGCTGGGAGCGGTCGAAACGGACCGGGAATTCGTGGACCGCCTCCTGGCCGCGGCGGGAAACGGATACCTCGAGGATGAGGTGGCGCATCGGGCGGAGCACTCCATCGAGTTCCAGGCGGTCTTCCTCCGGCACCGGACTCCGCCCGGCAGTCCGGTGCGGATTGTGCCCGTCCTGTGCGGATCGCTCCACCGGGCCATCGAGGACCGTCGCTCGCCTCAAGAGGCGCAGGAGATCGAGTCGTTCGTGGCCGCGCTGCGGGAGACGATGGCGGATCTGGGAGGGCGCACTGTGGTCATGGCCAGCGCTGACCTGGCTCATGTGGGGCCCAGGTTCGGAGACCGCCGGCAGATCACGCCGGGGCAGCTTCGCGAGGTCGCCGAGGCGGACCAGGAGATGCTGGGGTTGGTCGAGGCGGGTGACGCCGAGGCGTTCTATCACGCCGTGGCCCGCGACGGGGACCGACGGCGGATCTGCGGCCTGCCGCCCATCTACACCCTCCTGCGGCTCCTCTCCGGGGCATGGGGGCGGCTCCTCGCCTACAGCCAGTGGCCCGACCCGCAGGGGACCGTGACATTTGCGGCGGTCGCGCTGTACGCGTGAGGATCAAACGCGTGGATCCCTCTCCTCCCGCCGTCCCCCTTCCGGCCTCCGGGTCGGCGCTCGTCCAGCTCACCCGGGATCTCGACCGCTGGGGAACTCTGTTCCTGGACGTGGCTCGGACAAGAGAGACGCCGGTCGTAGAGCAGGTTCTGGGCGGCCTCGTCGAGTGGATGGGAAGCGACCTCCTGGATGGGTGGCTGCGCCTGCCGATTCCCCGTTTTGAAGTGGTGAGCGGCCTCTCGGAGGAATTGTTCCAGGCCTGCCAGGCCTATCTCGCCTGGCTCCGGCAGGCGTCACGGCCCGCCCCTGCCGGGGGCCGGCGGACGCATGAGGATCTGATCCGATCTGTCCTGGATCGGGTTCACTCCCTGGCGCAGCAAGGGTGAGGGACGGAAGGACAGCGAAGCGGGCATTGCGCACCGGTCACATTGGTCATTGGGGTTTCCCTATGGATATTCGACGCTGGATTAAGAGGCGGATGTGGGGTCGCGGCCGCAGCGTTCGCTACATCTTCATCCATCCGACGTGCGGGCAGGATGACGTCGAGGCGGGATATCTTCCGGAGTGGGGTCGTCCGAAGTTTCTCTGTCGGCGATGCGGCGTGGCATTCGACGAGGCGAGCGTCCGCCTGGGATGGTCGAGCGAGAAGGCGGGAGAGGCCGGGTGAGGGGTGCTGTGGAGGGCGGGCCTCGAACGAAAAAACGGGACCCGAATGCCGGTCCCGTTCCTCCGCTCTGGTGGAGCTGAGGGGATTCGAACCCCTGACCTCCTGACTGCCAGTCAGGCGCGCTCCCAACTGCGCCACAGCCCCAGAAACGCAGATGAGCTGAAGGTGCTTCGGCTTCGAACCGGAACCGATTCGCCCCTCAGCTCGACTCTCTTATACCCAGCCGGCGCCCAAATCGTCAAGGGAAAAATCCCCTCGACTCTCTTCAGCCTCAGGCGCGCTCGCGCTTTGCCTCTCTGCTCTTGGCTTGCGACTCTCGGCTCATGTATTTTGGTCTTGACCGTCTCGTTGCTCAGCCCTCGCTTCTGCCCTCTCCCCTTCTGTCTGCTGCCAACTGCCCTCTGCCCGGTTCCCCTCTTCATCTCGGCGCCCGGCGCCCGGCGCCCAGCTCTCCAATTCGCCTTGACACATGGGTGGGGCTGCCGTAAAAAGGTACCGCCTCTTCTGCCGGGGTGGTGAAACTGGTAGACGCACGGGACTCAAAATCCCGCGGGGCTTGCCCCATGAGGGTTCGATTCCCTCCCCCGGCACCACAAGACCGTCCGAGGACGTCCAAGGAATGACATAACCCGCTGTTTTTCAGCGGGTTATTTCTTTTCTAGGATCCGAGGACGTGCGAGGAGGTGCGGCAGCATCCAGATGTTTTGGGGATACAAAAAACGGTCAAGTATCCCCAAGTTCCGTCTGTATCCCCAAACTCAGTTTGTGTCCCCTCCGTATCCCCAGGTTCAGTCCATGTCCCGACCCGTGTCCCCAAGTTCCGTCCGTATCCCCAAAGTTAGTTCGTATCCCCAAACTCTGCCCGTGTCCCCATGCGTATCCCCAAGCTCAATCCATATCCCCAAAACTGAGGTGGTGCATGCCGAAACATTCCTCGAGGCCCCTCCGCCTCTCAGTGGGCCCTCTGGTGGAGCACATGGGGGATGTCGAAAGTGATCTGAGGGAAAGGAGGAAGGAATGGCAGCCGGAACAGGGAATGAGCCGACAGCCCCGCGCAACGGGAGGGAATACAGCGTCAGAACCAAAATCCTCGATGCGGGGGTGAACGAGCAGCAAGCCTGGGCCCACGTCGCTGGATGGATCGGCCCAGAAGATCACCCGAGCCGGTGCGTCGAAGACTGGCTTTCCGTCGTCTTTCAGTTCGAACTGGACGCCCTGCGAGCTGAAGCTGCGCAAGCGGGCCGTCCGTACGAAATTACGTTGGACCCGGACGGGACGCCGCGCCTCCGACTCCTGGTGCCCGGGGACGAGGAAGAGGTCTTGGCGAAGCTGGATGAACAAAAGCGGCTAGCTCTACGGACTGTCGTGGAAAAGGCCACGTCCAGGGTTGTGAAAAGGCTTCTGGGGCTTGAGTTCAGGGACCCGGAAGAGATCCTACTGGAGCGCGCCGAGGCAGGCCGGGCCGAATAGAGTATCAGTGGCCATGGCCAGGGTGTCCTCGCCATCCCAATTCCCTCCCGGAATAGGGCCAGATGGAGGGCGCTTTCGGAGAACCAACCGGCAGGCCAACGGGCCGGGACTCAAGCGGTCCCGCGTCGCCCGAGCGAGGAAAGGGGATGAGAGGGCCGGGGACCGACCACTGTGTCAACGGCCGGCCATTGAGAGCCACCCAGGGTCGCCCCATGGTGAGCCAGCGAAGGACGTGGCCGGGTCCCTCGCAAGTGGGTTGTCCGGACCTTTACTCTGGTCGTGCCTCCTGCTTCGGTGACAGCTTACTGCGCCGCTGGGCCGCGAGCTGCTGCTTGGTCTGCTCGGCCCGGTAGCTGGCCCCCGTGATCTCCACGAAGTGGGCCCGGTGGGTCAGCCGATCCAAGGCGGCGGAGGCCAGGAGTGGCTCGCCGAAGATGTCCGGCCACTCGCTCACGGCCCGGTTGCTCGTGAGCACGATGGACGCGCGCTCGTACCGCTCGTGGATGATGTCGTAGAGGTCCTCGGGGCCGGGGGCCCGGAGGGCCTTCAGCCCGAAGTCATCCAGGACGAGCACGTCGGGCCGCAGGTACTTGGCCAGCCGGTGGGCGAGCGTGCCGTCGGCCCGGCCGCCGGCCAGGTGGGCCAGCAGCTTCCCCGTGGACACAAAGAGGACCTCGTACCCGCGGCGGCACGCCTCGTGCGCCAGGGCTTGCGACAGGTGGCTCTTGCCCACGCCGGTCGGGCCGTAGATCAACACGTTCTCGTGCCGCTCGACGAACTGGCAGGTGGCCAGATCGAAGACCTGGGCCTTGTTCAACTTCGGGTTGAAGCCGAAGTCGAAGCCCTCGAGCGTCTTGCCGGGATCGAAGGCCGCGCGGCGGAGGCGGAGCCGGAGAGTGGACTGGGCCCGCCGCTCCACCTCGTCCTGCAGGAGCAGGGTCAGGAACTCGACGAACGAGGCGCGGCTCTCGATCGCCTGGTGGTTGCGCACCTCCAGCGTCTCCAGGATCCCGGAGAGCCGGAGCGTGCGGAGCATGGGGGTGAGCTGGTGCGTCAGTTCCATGGCGGACCTCCCTCGCCACCGGGGTCGGGGAAGAAGTCGGTCCAGGGGCGCGCATGGCGCGGGGCGGGGAGGGCCGCGGGTCGCGGCGCCAGGTCGAGGAGCGGCTGGCCGATCGAGGCCCGCGGCGAGGATGGTCTTCACCGTGGCATACCGGTACTCGCCGACCGCGAGCGCGCGGGCACAGGCCGCCTCGAGGCGGGCCGCGCCGTAGCGCTGCGCCAACCGGAGGATGCCCTGGGCGCTCCGCAGCCGATCGAGGGGCCGGTCGCCCAAGAGGGCGGCGATGAACGCGGCGCAGTGCGGGCCGATCTCGGCGGCCCGCTGCTGGCACCACACCGGCGTCTGCATCAGGAAGTGGACCTTGTCCGGGGGGAGGTGGTCGTGCAGGGTCCGCCGCTGGCCGGGCCGCGCCGCGAGGTGGGTCGCCACCAGGGCGTGGTCGGCGAAGCACTGGACCTGGGTCGCCGTCCCCCGCACCCAGAGCCGCCGGCCGATCAGCCGGTACGGGGCCGAGTAGTAGGCGGCGTTGAAGACCACGTGGCAGTCCGGGTGGAGTTTCGCCTGCTTCCAGGTCACCGGCTCCCACGGGGTCGCGGGTAACGAGAGGAGCGCGGCCCGCTCGACCGTCTCGAAGGCCACCAGGGGCTGTTGCTTGATCGTGCCGTGGAGGCGCATCCCGGCGGTCTCCACGCACCAGCGGAGGCCGTGCTGGTTCGCGTGGTGGAGGTCGCGGAAGGCCCGGCCGGCGAGGCAGTTGCGCTTCACGTAGTGGACGCCCCCCTGCTCGACCTTGCCCTTGTGCTCGGGGGTCCGCACCCGACAGGGCGCGATGAGGAAGCCGTAGTGCTCGGCGCACTCCCGGTAGACGCGCTGGACCTCCGGGTCGTAGAGGACCGCGTGGACGATGGCGGCCTTCAGATTATCGAGCACGACCCGGCGCGGCACCCCCTGGAACCACTCGAAGGCGGCGCGGTGGCAGCGGCACCAGGTGGCGACGGTCTGGTCGAAGACGAACTCGACGTACTGGTGGCGGCTGAACGACAGCGTCATCACGAAGGCCCAGGCCCGGCGGAGGCGCTCACCGTCGGGATCGAACATGAGGCCGGCCGACCCGAAGTCCACCTGGGCTTCCTCCCCCGGGACCGTCTCCACGCGGATCGTGGCTCGCGGCGTGGGCGGTTCCAACCGTCGCAGGAACCGTTTCACCGCGGAGTAGCTCCCCGTGAAGCCGTGCTGCTCGACGAGGAGTTGGAAGATCGCCTGGCCCTCCACGCCCTGCTGCCGCCACGCCACGACCTGCTCCCGGAACGGGGCCACGCTGGACTGGTCGGGCCCGGGCTGGGCACGCTCCGGCGGGTGGAGCAGCGTGGCCAGCGTGGCCGGGTCGGGCAGTTCGCCGGTGAGCAGCCCGTGCTGCCGCGCCCAGCGGTGGTAGCTGGCCACCGTGTTCCGGCTCAGCTCGAGCTCGCGGGCGATCCGGCGGGCCGGCTCCCCGACGCGGAGCCGGCGGAGCACTTCGCGTACATCGGTCACCTCGCACCTCCGTGCAGCCATCGGGCACCTCCGGGTTGGGGTTCCCGGAGAGCAATCCCCGATGTGGCTGCGAAGCGCAAGGGACCCGGCCGCCACCCCGTTGGGGTGGCTCACTATGGGCGACCTTGCTGGCTCAGTTTGGGCGACCCTGGGTGGCTCAGTATCCCCGACCCCGGTGGCTCAGTATAGGGTGACCGCTGACACCACTGGGAGTTGGAAGCGGAGGCAGGTAACGGCGAACCTGGAGCCTCGGCCGAGGGGGGCCCAGGGAACGTCGAGCGGAATGTGAAGAGGATCGGTCGGTTCTGGCGCAGTTTGCGGTCGTCTTGTGCCTTGACAGCCGTGCCGGGTCGAGAGTAGGCTCCTGGCCAGTGCACCTCCCGGGACGCCCGATGGAGGAGGCCAGATGGGGTCGGCTCGCGATCGCGCTCCGGACCTGACTCGGAATTCCACCGGGGCGCGGCCGTCGCTGCCCACCCGTCCGCGCCTCCAGCCCATCGCCTCCCCCGAGTCCCGGGGGGCCACCCGGCCCTGGCAGGAGCCGCCAGGATCCAGCGGGGCTGCCCCGGCCCCGTCGCTTTACTCCCCCGCCCCGCCGTCTGGCCGCCAACCCAAGCTCCTTGACCGCCTGCGCGAGGCCCTGCGCGCCCGGCACTACAGCCGTCGGACCGAGCAGAGCTACTGCCACTGGGTCAAGCGCTTCATCTTCTTCCACCATGTCCGCCACCCGGCGGAGATGGCCGAGCGGGAGATCAAGGCCTTCCTGACCCACGTCGCCCTTCAGGAGCAGGTGAGCGCCCCGACCCAAACCCAGGCGCTCAGCGCGTTGCTCTTCCTGTACCGCTACGTCCTCGGTCGCTCCCTGGGGGACCTGGGGACCGTCATCCGGGCCCGGAAACCGCACCGTGTGCCCGTCGTCTTGACCCGGCAGGAGGTGAAGGCTCTCCTGGGCCATCTCGATGGGGACAAGTGGCTGATGGCCAGCCTGATGTACGGGGCCGGGCTACGACTGATGGAATGCCTATGTCTGCGGATTCACGACCTCGATCTCGCCCAGAACCAGATCACCGTCTGGGATGGGAAGGGATTCAAAGATCGGATCACCATGTTGCCGGAGGCGGTCAAGGGGCCCCTGGCGACCCATCTTGAACGCGTGAAGCGGCTCCACCAGCGGGACCTCGCGGACGGCCACGGACGGGTGGTGCTGCCCTATGCGCTTGCCCGCAAATACCCCAACGCCCCGGCCGAATGGGGCTGGCAGTTTCTCTTCCCCCAAGAACACCGGTGGGTCAACACCCAGACGGGGGTGCAAGGCCGGCATCACACCGACGAATCCATCATCCAGCGGGCCGTCAAGATCGCCGCCCGCCAGGCAGGGATCGTCAAACATGCAACCTGCCACACCCTCCGCCACTCGTTCGCCACCCACCTCTTGGAGGAGCGGTACGACATCCGGACCATCCAAGAACTGCTGGGGCATAAAGACGTCAAGACGACCATGATCTACACCCATGTCTTGAATCGGGGCGGGAAGGGCGTCCGGAGCCCCGTGGATTCTCTGTGAGCCTGTCCAGGGGGTCTTCTGGGGAAACCAGATAAGATCCCGACAAGCGGGGTGCTATTTCCGCAACTATTTGAGAAGCCAGGTCCTGCAGGAGTTTCATGGCCGGGGGCTTATCTGGACCTGATGCCAGATACAGCCCCTTACGCGGAAAGCAGAGAAGCGCAGTTGGACATAACAATATGAAACGCAGAACGGTTAACTTCACCTGGGAAGATGAGGATGCCCAGGAGTGTTTCGCCGAGTGGTGTCCTTTCCCCGATGCCCAGGCCACTGCGCGCGATGTCGACCGCATTGAAGCCTTCCTGCGTCTCACCCCACCGTTGGATGTTCTCGACGTGGGATGTGGGAACGGACGGCACGCGATTGAGTTGGCGAAGCGCGGGTACCGCGTCGTCGCCATTGATGTGGCACAGCGGTTCTTGGCTCAGGCCCGCGAGGCGGCCCAGACCGCTGGCGTGGCCGTGGAGTTCCGCCACCAACGCGCCTCGGAGCTGGCGGAGCGCAAGGCGTTCGACTTCGCACTGGCCTACTGGCACACCATCGGGTTCATGGCCGACGCGGAGATTCGGCAGCACTTCGCGGCCATCCGGCGGGCCCTGAGACCGGGCGGGACCTTCCTGTATGTGTTCCAAGGCCCGAAGCTGCTGCCCAGCCAGGAGGCCACCCGCGCCGTGCCTGTGAAGGAGTGGGACGAGAAGAACGGCAGATTCCTCCTGAGCGAGCAGCTCATCCGGAACGGCTACCGCGAGGAGCACTGCATCGTGATCGACTCACACGCCGGGGAGATCACGGAGTACAGAGAGCATCAGAAGGCGATGGCGTATGCGGACGTCCTGGGCTATCTGCACGGCGCCGGGTTTGCCCAGGTCGAGGCATATAGGGACTTTGACAGAGGCCCAGCGACTGCTGAGGAGTTTTCCGTCTTTGTTTGCTGCAGGTAGACGGGTCCAACCAGCGCATGCACCCGGACGCGGCAAGCCGCTCCGGTGATGCGCACTGTTGGGTGGCTAGTGCTTACGATTCACTCGGGGCGAACGATCCGGACAGGATTGAGAGAGGGGTGAGGGTAGTCGATGTCGGGGATGAGTCCTCCTAGCGCGACAAGTCCCGTTTCCACCGGTGGAGGCGGGACGTTTTTCGAGCAGCACGTAGACGCGCTGTTTCTCGCGCTTCTGCTTGTCCGGGCCCCGCTGCCCATTCTAAAGGACTGCCAAGTCGAAGAGGTGCACCTACAAGCGGAGCACCTTGGGTGGGAGACCGATGATGTCTTGGTAGTCGCCATGAGGCCGGATGGTGTGCGCCGCCGGCTTGCAGCACAAGTCAAGTGTCAGTTCACGATCAGTGAGAAGGACGAGACCTGCAAGAAGGCCTTTGGCGACTTCTGGGCTGATTTCAAGGGCTCAGAGTTCGACCCAGATAAGGACCGGTTCGCGTTGGTAACGCTCCGCGGAACAAGTGTCCTTCTCGACGGATTCAATAGCCTCTTGGATTGTGCGCGCGCGTCCGCCGACGCGACGGACTTCATGCGAAGATTGGAGGTCGACGGTTTCCTCTCCAAGACCGCGCGAGGCTACGCGACGACGATCCGGCGAATCCTCGACGATGCCGTCGCGCCTCCGACAGACGAGCAGTTCTGGAGGTTTCTGTCTGTTCTGCATGTCGTGAGCTTCGACCTGAACACAGCCTCAGCGCAGAATGAGGCGTGGATCAAGGCGCTACTCGCTGCGACAGCGAACGGGGGCAACCCGTTGGCGGTAGCAGAGGCGAGTTGGCGCGAGCTGCTGGAGTTGGCTGGTGCTGGCATGCCAACCGCGGCGAGCTACGGGCACGCAGATCTGCCGGAGAGCCTACGCAACCGGCACGGGCCGATTGATACTCGCTCGGCTGAAGTGGTCCGCGCGATGTCGGATCACAGTTCGGTAACGCTGGACGGAATCAAGACCACAATCGGGGCCACGGCGGAGATCGCCCGCGACGCCTTGACGAATCAAGTGCTGGATGCGTTGAACGAGAACCAGGTTGTGCTGATTTCCGCCCCCGCCGGCCTCGGGAAGTCGGCGGTAGCTAAGGCCTGCATGAAGCTACTTGATCGGGATCTCTACTGCCTGGCATTCAGGGCAGAGGAGTTTTCTGTCAGCCATATCGACCAGACACTACAGCAGGCTCAGGTCCGGGCGAACGGGGCCGAGCTGCTGGGAATCCTGGCCGGTCAAGGCCGAAAGCTGGTTCTAGTGGAGAGCGTTGAGCGGCTTCTGGAAGCTTCCGTGCGAGACGCTTTCGCGGACTTGCTCAACCTCGCGCAGAGAGATCGAAGTCTTGGGCTACTGATCACCTGCCGGGACTACTCGCTGGAAACAGTGAGTTCGGCGCTCCTCGGTCAGGCAGGGCTTGCTTTCAAGGTGATCGAGGTTCCGCCGCTCGCGGATGAGGAACTTGACCAGGCCGTGGCTTCGGTGCCCCATCTGTCGAACGCATTGCAGCACGAGGGCCTGAAGCGTCTGCTGCGTTCCCCGTACCTCCTGGACAAAGCTGCCCAAATGGATTGGTCAGACACAGAGGGTCTTCCCACCAATGAACGGGAGTTCCGGAGGCGTTGCTGGGGAGAAGTGATCCGGCGCAACGCTGCGGCTGCGGATGGCATGCCTGACCGGCGTGAGCGGGTGTTTGAGGAAGTGGCGCTACGAAGGGCGCGCCAGCTCCGTCCATTCGTTGGAGTTGGAGACCTGGATGCTGGCGCTCTGCAGTCCCTGCGAAACGACGGACTGATTGTTGCGTCGCCTGAAGCCGGTTCCATGGCAGCGCCAGGTCACGATGTGCTTGAGGACTGGGCGATTATCCAGTGGCTCGGTCGGCGTTGGATTCTGCATGAGAGAGCGGCGGGGCCGTTGGCAGAGGATGTCGGTGGGTATCCAGCTATCCGCCGGGCATATCGAAAGTGGTTCTCTGAGCTGCTTCGAGGGGAGACGGCAGCGGCGACGGACTTCGTATTGTCCGTGTTCCGGGATGGAACACTTCCACCGTATTTCCGAGACGATACGCTCGTCTGCACGCTGCAATCCCCTTCGGCCCGGGAGTTTCTCGAACGACACCGCGAGACCCTTTTCGAGGACGGCGGGCGACTGCTGGTGCGCGTGATTCACCTGATGCGCGTTGCCTGCAAGGCCCCGCCCTGGTGGCTGGGCGACGTGGCTCAGGTGCCGTCCCAGATGCTGGTCGCTACGGGAGAGGCCTGGCCGGCGGTACTCGAACTCGTTCTCGGCGGCCTTGACCGGCTAATACCTGAGCACATGCCGATTCTTCTGGGGCTCATAGAGGATTTTGCGAGCTCGATTGACTGGCGTGACCCCGAACCGAAAGGCTTCGAGGAAGCTGCCAAGATCGGCTTTCAGCTGTTGGGGCATCTCGACGGCTATCGCATGGATGACATGCGAAAGCGCACGCTGAAGGTGATCGCGAAGGTACCAAGGGGCGATGAGAACGCGTTTAAGGCGCTGGTCGACCGGGCGATAGCGGATGAGAACCGCGATCGGCTAGCAGACGATGTGTCGGAGATTCTCCTGGGCGGCATCGACGGCTGGACTGCATGTCGGTACTTGCCAGAGGAGATCATGCGACTTGCGAAGTCGGGGCTCCTGCTCCTAGAGGAAGATTTGGACCCCGACGATTGGCGCCGCGGAAGCTCGATCAACATCGAACCGTTCTTCGGCATACAGGAGCATACGCATTTCGATTCGTTCCCGGCGAGCTCGATACGCGGGGTGTTCCTTCCTCTGCTGCGATATCACCCTCGACAGAGCGTAGACTTCATCATTGACCTGTTGAACCACGCTGGCAGCTGGTACGGCGAGCAACGCTGGCCCTACGACCGGCTTGAACCGGCGCACCAAATCACGATTGAGGTGCCGGGCGAGGCCCCGGTGACGCAATGGGCGAATCCTCGCCTTTGGGGTCTCTACAGAGGTCATCAAGTCGGTCCATACGTCCTTCAGACCGCCCTGATGGCGCTAGAGGCATGGCTCCTGGAGATCTGCGATCTGGAAGGCGTGGACGTCGAGCCCTGGTTGCTCAAGATACTGAGAGAGAGCAACAACGTCATGGCGACGGCGGTCGTTGCGAGTGTTTGCAACGCGCATCCGGAGAAAGCTGGCCGTGCCGGGCTGGCGCTGTTGTCGTCGCGCGAGCTGATATGGATGGATCGTGCCCGGGCGGTACAAGAACGACCGCATTCCGCGATGTCTGGGATCTTCCCGAGCTTCGGGATCAACGAGATATACGAGAACGAGCGGAAGAAGTCGGATGCGCTGCCGCACAGGGGGCATGATCTGGAGGCTCTGGCTGTGAAGCTGCAGCTCAGAAAGGGTCGCGAGGAGGTGTTTGCGCTGATCGATGGGCACCGGGCGGCATTGCCGCCGGTCGAGGAACAATCGGAAGAGCATCGTCTGTGGCGTTTGGCGCTGCATCGGATGGACGTGCGGGGGTTCCGTGCGGTGGAAGAGCCGCCTTCGGAGGCGTCAGAGGAAGCTGCCGAAGGCGTGTCGCAGGGGGAAGAGTCTCGGGAGCGGCGAATTCTCCTGGGGCCTGGCGAGATAGAGCCAGACGTTCAGGCGCTCGTCGACCGGCACGCGCCGATTGCTGCGCAACAAGAGCGAGAGCTCTCGCTTCTGAACTGGGGAAACGCGGCTTGGGAAGGGCGGGAGTCCTCCCAGCTAGATATCCGCGATTGGGAGACCTTTCTGGCGCGCGCCCGCGCTCGCGATGCAGAGCCGGAGCCTGAGGATTTCATGCGCGGCGGGCCAGGTGTGATCGCGGCAGTCTGCGCGCGCGATCATTGGGACGAGATGAACCCCGAGGGCCGAGCTTGGTGCATCGACAAGCTGGTTCGGGAGGTGGAGCGAGACTGCGACACCGAGGATGACATGGCCCGGCATGGACGCGGGGCGTACCGGCCGGATAGGCACGCTGCCTACGTCCTGCCAGGCCTGCTTGCCCGCGATGTGTCGGAGGCACAGGCCGCCCGGATCAAAGAGGCAATCGCGAAGGCGCTGACCCATGCCGTTGAGGAGGTCGTGGTGTACGCCGCGGAAGGCATCGGGACCGCCTCGACGGGAAAGATGAGAGCCTACTCCGAGGCGTGCATAGCGGCTATTGCGTGGCGAGCGCGGCTCATCTCGGACCGGCTGGCCGAAGAGCGAGAGAGGCCCTTCGGAGAGCAGGTGCATGCTGCTGAAATCATCCGCGAAGTCGTGCCGACCGTTCGGGCCGCGATCGTTGCTCGGGATCGTGATCCACAGACAGAGCTGGAGAGCCTCGATCTGGATGATTGGCCCGGGACCCAAGCTGTGGGGATGATCCTACAGATCCTTGGATGTGCGCCGGATTCAGCCTTGGCGATCGAGTTTCACCGGCGGATCGCCAGCTCAATCGTGGAAGATCGGGATCAGGAACTCGAGGATCGCACCGTCGCGGTCAACGAGATCATCGGTTCAACCACGAATTCTTCCAGCGGCTTGCACGTTTCGTGTTGAGGCTAGAGCAAGAGCAGGCATTGCACGTGTGTGAGCCATTCCTGGCGGCTGTTGCAAGGCATCCCAGCGAGGTCAAGGACTTCGTTCGGGACCTTGTCGTTGAAGCGGATCGGTTTAGCGAGGAGGGCCCCTTCTGGGCAGTGTGGCAGGCCTTCGCGAATGCTATCTGCGCGGCGCCTTGGATCGAGCGGCTCGATTCACGCTACGGCTCTGGCAAGGAATTGGTAGGTGCCATCTTCCTCGGAGGATACTGGAAAGAGAACGTACGCCATTGGCGTAGACTTGAAGGCCAGGGGCATCGAGTTGACGAGCTAGCTGCGCGGTTTCGGGGATCGGCGGCGGTGTTCGATGCCTATTGTCGGTTCCTCTATGACATTGGAGAAACGTCGCTTCCTAAGGCCTTCGTGTTTCTGGCGGATTCGCTGGCGGCGGGTGATCCGACCGTGATGCTCGCGGACCGAAACACAGTATTTCTGCTGGAATCCCTGCTTCGAAGGCATGTTTATGCGGAGCCGCACAGGCTGAAGTCTGATCCGGCCGTGCGGACGGCCGTGCTGGCGCTCCTGGACCACCTCGTTGAGGCGGGATCATCGGCCGCGTATCGGATGCGGGATGACTTCGTAACGCCGCTGAGTGGACCAGTTGGCGGATAGATCCACGGTGGATCGCTAATCGGCCGCTGTTCAATGCTTGCTGACGCTGCCGTGAAAGCCACCCAACAGACGCTTGCAGCCGACGGTGCTCGGCGCGATCCTGAAACGCCGCGGCTGAAGCGCATCACGTTAACCCACCCGAGGTCTGAGTATGGTTCGATCGCCTGAATCGCGGAGGCCAGAGGTACTGATGTACGAGAACCTGTTCGAAGGCCGTAAGCCGGAATCCATCCTGCAGGATCTATCCGGAGGAGTCCTCGGATGTACTGCGAATGCTGCGCGTTTGCTCTCTGATGTCGAGCTGCTCGCCGACTCTGGGCGGTACGCCAGCGCGACCTTTCTCCTCACGACCGCGAAGGAGGAGATGGCCAAGTCCTACATATTATTGGATGCCTGTCGTGTGGATTTATCCCGTCACGAGAACATCCTGAGGCGACTCTCACGCGCCTTTTACGATCATATTGCTAAGCATGCGTACTACTCGATCCATCGCCTGCCCAGTACTGCCTCGATGGAGGCCCTAAAGCAACTCTGGGAGGTCGAGACTAAGCGATTGTGGGTCTCAGGTGATCCAGAGTCCGGAGAACCCGATATGCCCCATGCCACCTATTTTCACCGGGAGCTGCCGTTGTACGTAAATTTCAGTGACTACGTCGGCGCTTGGTTAGTCCCGGATGATAAGAACCACAAGTTCCAGTTCGAGAAACTGATGGGCCTTGACTTCATGAAGACCACGAACAAGATGTTGGACCGTCTCCGGCAGGCGGAGCAGCGGGGACTCTTTGCCCCGGAGGTTCTCGAGATCTTGAACGCGAGCCTAAGGGACCACTACTTCAACGAGAGTATCCCGCTCCAAGAGATCGAGACATATTATCACCGTTTTGCTGCCCAAGTCAGTCGCCTGATGAATATGGCTGTCGACGAGATTCTTCGATCTCCACTCGCGGCCGTGCCGCTCTATCATTTCGTATGACTACGACTCCGATACCCGGCAAACTATCGACTGGAGCGGTGACGCAGGGCGCGCCGCTCAGCCGCTCCTCGTTAGATGCACAAGCCGCAGCGCCAGGGCGTGAAATCCTTCCGTGAGTACCGACAAAGGCTTCAAGCGCACGCTGAGCGTGCGATCGCGTTCTTTAACTGTAGTAATCGGTCGCAGCGCGAGCGGGCTGTTTGCCGTGCGCTCTTGAGGTGCCTTGGCGTGTCTTTCGAGGAGAATGAGATCGTCGCACCAACGAACGAACCGGCGGACGTCTCGTTTCGGGACGCGAGATTCCAGGTGCGCGAGATTCTTGAACCTTGTAGCCGCCGTCATCATGAGTGGAAGTCCAGGCTGACGCGCGCAATTCGAGCCCGGTCGATGTCAGACGTTACCGTCCCTTCGGCTGCTCCCGAGGGCATGTCTCTCGCCGAGCTGGTTGGGATCGTCGCGAATGCTCTGGAATCAAAGTCGCAGAAATACGGCAAAACGCAATGCTCTGCACTTGATGCGCTGGTATACGCGGATTTGATGCGGACTCGTTTCTTAATCCCGGGCGACAATCGCGCGGATGTCGGCATCCTCGAGAACCAAGGCTGGCGGTCGGTCTCGGCGGTGTTTCCCCCATACGGAATCGTGCTGCTAGCACACGCCGAAGTGCCCGCGTTCTTGAGGGACTTCCTTGGCACCCGGCGAAACGAGTGGCCAGATGTGCATAGTCTTTTCGATGCCTGAACGGCATCTAACTTCACGCTTCAGCGGTTTGGGGCTCGCTTCACTCGCGCCGACCGCTGAGCGTGCGCGTTGGGTGGCCTTTGCAGGCGCAATCCGCTAGATTCCGGAGGGCCAACCGATGCCAGCTCCGTTTCCGCAACCCGCTTCTGGTATGGCGGTCAAAAACGCACCGACGGGCTTCCCCGCCTTTTTCGACACCCGCAAACCGCGCGTCGTGACCGCAGACCCGTGGGCCTTCCTCGAACATCTGGTGGATGCCCGCGTCTCCCGGGAAAAACGATCGGCCGGGTTCAGCTATATTAACCAAGCATTCGACTTCTTTGAGGCAGCGCGAAACCCGCAAATCGGATCCAAACCTCTTCTTTACTACTATTCGTTCTTGAACCTCGCGAAAACCGCGCTCATCATCAGGAATGTTCGCTTCCCAGTGGCTGCTACTCACGGGATCTCAGACCCCCGTGCCAATCAGCGGACGCGTCTACGAGTCCAGGGTCAAAGGGTCATGGTGCAGGGCGTCGCGTCGAACCATTCGCAAATATTTCCGGAGTTCGTACGCATACTCGGTGGGGATGCTAGCGCGCGGACTCTTCGGGTCATTCACTTGCTCTCGCAGGTCCCCAGCATTCATCGTACGTATCGTCGAGTGAGCGAAGACGATCCCCTTTTCACTCCAGTCAAGAGCGTTGAACTACTCCGCAGCCAAACTCAGGTATGGGCGAGGGTTACTCTAGCTAAGCACGACAAAGATGTGTCGGAAACGTTTCCCAAGCTCAAGCAACGACGTTCGTTCCGGCGGCATCTTTTCCAAACGGTTTCCCCGTGCGATGAGGAGGTTTGGCTCGAGACCCATCCTGTCGAGGGTCAGAGGCGCGGTGTTGATGGAGCAATTCGTACTCTCGCTGGTCACTTCCGCGAGGTGGGAATTTCTACCATCCTTACCTCCCCAGGGTACCGCCTTTACTTTTGCAACATCGCACCCAGGCACCGGCTGCCACGACTGGCTGCAAGCTACGCGGCGTTCTTCTACCTGGGGTCAATCACGCGGTACAAGCCGGATGTTTTCGACAAGATCCTTGAGGGTGGCTACTCTTGGGTCGTCGGGGAGCTCCTCGCAACCGAACCCGTTCAGTTCCTCTATACGCTTTCGAGCGAGCTTGCGGGCGTTGATGTAGTTCGGCCCTACGCCACGGTTACCTAACTTCGACATACAGGCGGCCTGCGGGCTGCGCCTGATGCCGGGTGTTGGCCCGCGGCCGCACGCGGAGTGAGCATGGCAACTGTTGATGCCTCGACCATTCAAGACCTCATCGACACCGGTGAATCTGAGACCGTCGAATTCAAGTCTCGGTGGCCCGGCGGGCCGGTAGTTGCCAAGGTACTTGCAGCGTTCGCGAATACCAGTGGCGGAGTCCTCATCTTCGGCGTCGATGGCCACGGGGAGACAGTTGGGGTTGAACACGCGCAAGTCCGAGACATTCTAGCCAAAGTTGCACATATTTGCTCCTCGCTTCGCCTCGCGGGACCAACTACCGGCGTGACGAGCATCCATGGCAAAGAAGTCGTCTTCGTTGGAGTCAGCAAAGCGCCCAGCCACCTAGCGCCGGTGGTGGTCTCCACTGGTCAAGTGCCTCGCCGTGTGGGCACCCGCATTACCCTTGAGCGGCAGCAGCAGCGGCGGCGCTGCTTCGTTAGTTCGCGAGCAGGCGACGACGTCAGAACTCTCCTAGCCACCCTTGCGCGGCAAGGCTACGACACAGTGGTTCCTGAGCAACTCGCGCCAGGCGCTTCATGGCCGATGCTGCTGCGGCAAGTTCCCAACGAAACCGACCTCTTCGTCGCGGTCGTACCGGGAGAGCCTGCGGAGAATGTGTTCTTCGAGATCGGCATGGCCGCGGCGCTAGAAAAGCGAATCGCGGGGGCTTACGAACGCGCCGGGTATCCCGAGGTCGTGCTCACCCCCCGGAGCGGGGATGCCGGACGCGACATCATTGCAACCAAACCAGGCGTATGATCTATCCGGATCATCGATCAGGTCAAGGCATATAAGCCAGGTCATAGGGTGACTGCGGACGAGGTGCGCTCTCTGAGGTGGCCCCAGTGGGTTGGACAGGAAGAGAGGCGTTTTAAGTGAAGCTCTGCGGGTGTACCTCACGCGGCCTCACGCTGGGGCCGCAGGGCAAAGTAGACCATATCGGGGGTCTGTCCGTCCAGAGCCGAATGGGGCCGGCCCTGATTGTGAAAGGTGAAATAGCGGGCTAGGCCCCGCTGGGCCTCAGCCACCGAGTCATAGGCATGCAGATACACCTCTTCGTACTTGACGCTCTTCCACAGACGCTCGACGAAGAGGTTGTCCCGCCAGGCGCCCTTGCCGTCCATGCTGAGCTGGATGCCGTGCTCCCGCACCAGGCCGGCAAAGGCGGTGCCGGTGAACTGGCTGCCCTGGTCGGTGTTCAGGATCTCCGGGCGCCCGCAGTCTTGGATCGCAGCCTCGAGGGCGTCGAGGCAGAAGTCCACCGTCATCGTGCTCGAGAGGCGCCACGCCAAGACCCGCCGCGTCGCCCAGTCCAGCACGGCCACCAGGTAGACATAGCCCCGCTGCATGGGGATGTAAGTTATATCCATGGCCCACACCTGATTCGGGGCGGTGATGTCTCGATCGCGGAGCAGGTAGGGAAACACCGCATGGCCCGGGTGCGGCCGGGTCGTGCGGGGGCGCTGGTAGAGCGCGTCGATCCCCATCCGGCGCATCAGCGTGGCCACGTGCTTGCGCCCGACGACCACGCCCGTGAGCCGCAGCAGATCGCGCAGCATCCGGCTGCCGGCATAGGGATGCTGCAGATGCATTGCATCGAGCTGGCGCATCAGCGCCAAGGTGGCCGCCGCGACCGGCTGAGGGACGGCGTACACCGACGACCGGGCGAGCGCCAGGAGCTGGCACTGCTGCACCATCGGCAGCGGGTGCTGCCGGTCGATCATCGCTTTGCGCTCGCATCGGGGATGCGACCGAGCGCGCCGGCCAAAAAATCATTCTCCATGGCCAACTGGCCGATCTTGGCGTGCAACGCCTTCACGTCGGGCGCAGCCGCCTGGCGTTCGCTGGCCGTGGTGAACATGTCCGTGGCACGCTCCTGCAGCTGGGTCTTCCACTGCACGATCTGGTTGGGATGGACATCATACTGCTGCGCGAGCTCCGCGAGGGTCCGATCGCCCCGCAACGCCGCGAGGGCCACCTTGGCCTTGAAGGCTGCTGCGTGATTCCGTCGGGGTCGTCTCATTGTCTGCTCTCCTTGCGGGACGGGAAATTCCTCCATCCAGTAGAGCAGAGTTTTCACTTAAACGCCTGTCCTATTTTTCGGGGCCGCCTCTCTCTGCTTGGCGTTTTGGTGACGGACCGAAACGTTTCCAAGGGAGTAATTACCACTTCCTCACAGTTTGCACCCGGCATCTATAAGGATGAGGGCCTGAAGGCCCTCATGCCCTACCGGCTTGAATTGAAGGATGGCGCCCAGCTCATCAGCTGGCTCAAGGCACTTTCCTCGGACAAGCCCGGGCCGGCATAGGTCATTTCTCGCCCCACAGCAGAGGGGATCTCACCCCGTGCGCGCCATGCCAATCAAGTGCTCGCAGTCATCATACTGCCCTTCACCTGTGCTCTCGGCGCAATTTCCCGCACTCACGTTGCCAGCGTCCAGTGCGTCAGCGACGGCGACACCATCACCGCCCTCACCTCAGAGGGTACCAAGCTCTGTATCCGTTCTCTAGGCAAGGATGTCCCCGAATCGCTCAGGGCACGCGAGCGGGCCGGCTCTTCGGCGGAAAGGGTCACGACGATCTTAGGTTCCTGAGAAGGGAGGCGTCATATGGTCGGAGGACGCGAAAAGGACATCGAGAACCATCTGTGCAGCCTGCTCCGTGAGGCTCAAACTAGGCGGTCGCTCTTGGAGGCAATCCCGCTCGACAATGCCACCTCTCATGCCCGAACCCTATACGCCCTAGTGGGTGAGGTGAAATATGAGGTGATCCAGGATAATACCGATTGGAATCCGCATCGAGGGATGTTGCAAGACCTCATGTGGAACACGACTCCTGATATAGTCCTTAGGTCAGATAGCCACGAAGCGTCGGGGGAAAACCGCATTTTGATCGAGTGCAAGAAGGGCCGTCCGCTGGGTTATGGAGTAGCCGACTCGCAGGCGGTCCGCTATTTTCTGTACCTTCTGGCGATGACCCACAAAAAGCCGAATAAGCAGGATATGTCCCGTGCCCTCCTTCTGGCTGCCCCATCCTCATGGTTCCGGGAGGAAAGAACCGTCAAGGCGTGGCGGGATTTTCGGGAGAGATACGACCCACTGGCAGATGTCTTCAAGATTACACTCGGCGAGATTCATATTGAGAGGTCCCCAAACCCCACGGTGAAAAACCTGGAGCACTGACCTGGAGAGGGATCCCCAGTGAGGCGACTCGCCATTCTCATCTTGCCCGTTGCCCTGGGTCTACCCTCGGTTGGAACGGGGCTGCCTTGGAGGGTCCCAGGGTCACCGATGCCACAATCCAAGCCTACTTCTCCCCGAACGGCGGTTGTACAGAGGCCGTCGTCGAGGCCCTCGCGAAGGCCCAGCAGACAGTCAAAGTCCAAGCCTACTCCTTCACCTCCGCCCCCATCGCCAAGGCCCTCGTAGACGCCCACAAACGGGGGGTGCGGGTGGAGGTGATCCTCGATAAGAGCCAGCGGATCGAGAAATACTCCGCCGCCGACTTTCTCGCTCACGCGGGCATCCCGACCCGGATCGACGCCCAGCACAAGATCGCCCACAACTAGGTCATGGTGATTGACGGCGCGGTGGTCATCACGGGGTCCTTCAATTTCACCAAGGGGGCCGAGCACGACAACGCCGAGAACCTCCTCGTCATTCGGAGCAAGGAATTGGCTGCCCAGTACACCCGGAACTGGGAGGCCCATGCTGGCCACTCGGAGCCGTATGAGGGCCGGGGGCGATGAGCACCCAGGCGGAGCTTAAAGGAAACGCTAAATGAAAACAGCCAAGAGAAGGAACCCCCGCCTGGACGACGCCAACATTCAGCTCAGCAAAGAGCTCTGGTTGATCAAGTCGAGCTTGGACGTCTACAGGGTCATTGGCCTTAATGCCAAGTCGCTTAATTACGGAAGAAGCTTCCTCGCTTTTGTTCAGAAACTAAGCCTAGATGCCGTGGCGCTCGGACTGGCGAGGGTTTTTGAGAAGGCAGAGACCCACGAGTTATGTTCGGTAACCGGCGTCTACCGGCTAGCGAAGCAGGCGCAGATTCAGGACATTGCTGCAGCGAGAGCCTTTGTGACCAAGTACGGCATCACCGCGACTCAGGACTGGATTCAAGACGTTGATCGGGTTTTCTCCGTGCAGCGCGATCGGATCCACGACCACATGCAGGCCATAGACCGCGTAAGAAACACGCGCCTTGCGCACATCCAGCAAGAGGCCCCCGACGGCACTCTACCGAGCATCGCAGCCTTCGAATACTTACTTGCCTTCGCCTTTGACTTTCATTCATTCGTGAATGAAGCATTTCTTAATGTGGTTTCGCACGAAATACTGGACGATAAGCAGATCGAGAGCAGTCTCCTAAGTCTGCTCAAGAAGACTGGGATAAGTGATCCTCTTTCACAGTTCAAAGACGTCTAACAAATTAAGGATTCTTGTCGCGTGGACCAAGTAGTACTCGAACTGGGAACCTCAACTTCCGATCTTCTCCTCACATAGTAGCCAGGCGAGACAAGCTCAGGGTAAATTCGAGCGTGATGAATGGCAAAGGGGGAACCCGAAGGGGCTAACGTGAATATCCAGGAACTAGGTGGCTTCTTGGGCATTTGGACGGACATCGACAAAGAGTTTGTTCCGACATTCCGGGATTGGCACAGCAAGGAGCATATGGTGTTGCGCATCAATACCCCGGGATGGTACGTGGGGCACCGCTATGCTGGATTGGCGGGGGCGCCTGGTTTTTTCATCGCCTATGAAACGTCGGCGGTCTCCGATTTGGGTGGCAACGCCTATCATCAATCCTTGAATGAACCTGATCTGCGAACCCGCGAGGCCCTGAGCCACTACCGAAACTCCGTGCGGACCATCTACGGGTTACGAAAACATGCCGGGGAGGCGCTTCCCACCGATGCCCCGTACTATCTCGCCGTCCGCTTTACTACCGGATCGGGGAGCGAACGCATCATAGAGTGGTTTGCCACAGAGCATCTGCCAACTGTCTGCAAAATTCCGGGAGTTCTCCGGGCACGCCTGTACGAGAGCGATGAGGCGATGTCGCAGATCATGACGGAAGAGCGAACACTGTATGGAGCCGGCCCGGGGAAAGAAAGATTTCTAGTTGCCTATGAACTTACATCTGCGGAGATTCTCAAATTGCCCGCTTGGCGAAACGCAATGATCGGGAGCGTCGCGTATGGAGAGGCTCTTCGCGAGATAAGGATTGGCCATCATGACCTCTTTGTCCTGGAGTTCACCATTTACCCTTCGCATCTCAGGAAAGGAGGTTAGGAGAGAGCGCTTTGATACGTGGGCTATCAGAAGAATGAGTTGACCCATTAGGGTGCCGAGGGAACGGTCCCCTACTGGAACAGTGGATCACCTCTCCCGCCGGCCGACGTTGGAGACTCACGTTAACCGCAGCCGTGTAGCGCATGGAGAGAGGGCATCCGCACCGGGGATCTGGGCCCGATGCAGGCCGGGATACGAATTGGCGGCGAAGGGCCGGAGGAGCGACTCCCAGCGCCTCTGATGCCGATGGAGCGAACCATCCGGTCCGGCACTGGCAGGCACTGGAAGGTGATCGGCACTCGTTAGGGTGCCGGGGGAGCGGACCCATAATGGAGCGAACCATCCGGGCCGTCACCGGGAGGCAATGGAAGGTGATCGGTATTGGTTAGGACGCCGGGGATGGACCACCAATGAGCAAAAAGGAATCCTGGCGTCCATCCCCAGCGGGACTCGAACCCGAGTTGTGGTTGCGATCACGTTTTCGCCATTACTTGCAAATAGTTACAGGCTCGGAAACAGTCGAAAAATGGACACGACTAAAACCCGAGGGCGATTTTGGCTAGCCAGGGTGAGGTGCCCAGTTCGAGGCCTGCACGGCTCCCCAAGAGGGGCGAATCTGGGCACTGGAAAGAGAGGCTTTCGCTGGTGTGAATGATTGGGGTTTTTCCACGGTCTGGTGAATAGTCGGTGCTCGGATACGCCGTGACCCCTGTAGCTGAGTTCTCCGCGTTCCCCCGAGGACGAAGTGCAAGGCGCGCCGTCCATGGCGGATCATCTGATCGCCTTGGCAAGTTCACCCATCATGCTCACCACGCCGGCCACAACTGCGATCTTTGCCAGTCCAGACCACCACCAAGACGAGCCCTTGTACTTCGTTGCAGCGCGCCAGATTGCCACAGCAATGAATACCGTGTAGACAACAATCATCACGAAATAGGCGAGCACTACCCCTGCCAAGACGGGTGAGGTCGGCGGGTACTCTTCCCAAATCAGAAGAGGAATCCTCAAGAGCAAAGATCCAAGCACACCATACAGCCAATAAGTGACGACCAACGGAATGTCACCCCGCCAGAGTGCCTTGACAAGATCCATCGTGGATCGCTCCTTTCCCGTCCCCAGCTCGTTATCGGTCCCCCACCTCCATTTGACCTTTAACGTTTTCGCATCATCCAGAAGGTTACACTCCCACTTTGGCCACTATGCTTCTCACACTTCCCCTTGAACGTCTCGTACTGAACAGGAAACCATGTGGCTAGCATTCGGAGTGTTCTCGCCACTACCCGATATCCCTCCGACGTAGTTTCTCCAAGCCCCTCTGCAACACAGAGCGTACAGTACGCTTTCTGCGCCGGTTCACGCTCCACCAACTCCTTCACTGCGTGTTCTAGATCCCACTCCCATTCCCACCCTTTCTCTTCCATTGTCTCCCTCATTCAGCTAGGCCTATTTCTTATCGAACGGCCAGAGACCTCGTTCTTCTCGCTCGCGCATCATCTCCTGGAACTTCTCTTCGAATTGCGGCGACCATCCCTTGAAGCGTATGGATAGGTCGAAGGTGCCGCCTGGGTTGATAAGATCTTATCCGAAGAATTTTGCAATCCAATAGATTAGGAAGCCGAGTCCGGTCATGGTTGCAAAGCGCAGAAGGAAATGGTACGGGAGGCCACCAAAGAAGACTCCTCTCATGAACCTCCCAAATCCATGCATGGACAGCTGGGTGAGTACCCAGCCCCTTTCTTCGAGAGTAAACAATATCTGATCGATGATACTGAGGGCGACAGCCAGGAGAGCAATGCCCCAAATGATTCTTCCTATAGGGCCTTGGCGCATTGCCAGACCTGCACCTACTCCGACAGCAACGGTTCCCCAGCAAAGGCACCGAGCTAGCCAACGACAGATGAGCTGTACCACTTCCCCTCCTGCGCATGAGGGCCAGCTGTCAATTCGAGGAAAGACTCGCGGTGCACCTATCTTGTACCGGGCCGACCAAGATTGCCTAGGATGTCTTTCGCAACGGAAGAGGTGTTAGCGAACTCCGTTCCGGCCTGCATAGCCAACAGGTCCTCTCCGGGGCAACCGCAGGCGGACGCAAACACACGCCCTACCGTCAGCAGCAAATCGCCGCCCTGTTGCACCGCCAAGTTGTACTGGAGGTGCCTCTCTTTGCAGCCTTTTGTGAGTGCAGCATATTCAGAGGAGCTTGTCTGTAGCGCTGCATGCTCACTCCAGAATGAGTCCAAGATTTTCTTCTTGAGAGGACCATGGCCGTAGACTAGGAATACTGCAAAATCGGCGGCGAAGAGATTCATTATCACCTTTTCCCGCAAATAGATCGCAGGCTGAATGCTGCCAATTTCCAATCTGCCTTCGTGCAGGTCGTCCGAAATGGTAGATATGGTTTTACCCACGAAATAGAAGAGACTCTTTCCAATTACCTCTGGTGTAATCGTTCCGGCGATGCGGTGTGAAAACAGGCGAGCAAGAAGACCCACGCAACACCTCCGGAGTAGTGTAAGTGTAATTCATCCCTTGCCGCGCGGTTCAGCACACCAACATCGTCCAAGTGACATGCAACGTGAGGAAAGAGCCAATTTTCTTATCTGTCCTGCTTGGATAGCAGCCTATGGCGCTTTGTAAATCACCTTTCCGGCCTTGTCGTGGAAGGTCAAGTAGGGTGTGCCATCAGGTCGAAGGAAGACCTCGGCGCGTATATTTTTGTTCTTATCCACAAGCATGAGTCCCATCCTGCCACCCGCATCCCAACTCAGTGACGTACTCATGTTGTCCGGTCCGATGAGGGACAAGGCTATTGAGCCATCTGGCAAATTGCTCAGCACGGCGCGGGGCTGTCCTTCCTGGTAGCCGATGCTCAAGCTAGTCCTACTGCCGTCAGGTCGCGTGCCTAGGTGGGCGCGTGGTGTGCCATTCTTATCAACGACTTGAAACCCCATGGCCTGGACAACTTCTGCCTCAATATTTTTCGCTGGTTTAGACGTTTGCTGAGCGTTCACGGGATCACCGGCAATAAGACGGCCTGATATTGCACCACCCGCCAACCCGCTCGCCAAAGCCACCACCAGCATCAATGCAGACTCTTTTCGACTCATCTTCAGGCCCCTTTCATCAAAACGTGAGCGAGAGTGCCGCGGAGATCCAGGAAGTTGGCTAGGGGCTGACTACCAGGTCAATTCTTGCATGGCTATTGTGTGTGAGTGCGGATGGTCCATGAGGGCGAATGAAGTCTATCAATTCCTTGCGGATTGTCAAGGGGGATTGGGGAGTTTTCGAATCGGCCAGCGGAGGGAGCTTTCGGCACTGATTGCTCGAGGCCCCCGGTGGAGTAACACGGGGGGCTAGAAATACGAGACCCTTGTTATCCTGGTTGAATCGGAGAGGCGGGACGGGTGGTGCGGTTCCGCGCCAAATCCCGAGTTTCAGCTCGGGTCACGTCTTCCCTAATGTTGGTATATAGTTACATGATCGGAAGCGGTGAGAAACTGAGTGCGACTGAAACACGAGAGGCTGATTTCGGCCACGGAGGGCGAGACCTCCAGTTCGAGGCCTGGACGGCTCCCCAAGGAGGGCGAATCTGGGCACCGGCAAGAACGATTTCCGCTGGTCTGAAGGATTGAGTTATCGAGTTTAGCGGCGAGTGCTAGCGAGTCCGTGGCAACGAGGAGCTAGCCGGCAGACTCGCACCCACTACGCCTTCTTTCGCTGGTATGCGACGACGAACGCCGAGATTCCGATAAAGAGGTATGCCGAAAGGAGTGCTGCCGGAAAAGCGACGTACCAGCGGAGCGAATAGCGAAGGAGAAGAGTCGCAAGAAGGAAGCCGAGAATGGCAGCCGCGCGCATGAGAACACGGGCAAGCTGATATGACTCGGCATGCGATACCGCTAGGCGCGGCCCTCTCTGCATGTACTGAGTCGTGTCCTGCGCGAGCTCACCGAAGCTACGGGTCCTATGTAGGGAGGCTCCGATGGCACCGTTCAGGAGCCAGGCGACCGTAGAGCAAGAAGCTAAGAGCCAGGCGCCGGATACGGCAAACGCGACAAATAGAGCCAGGTAGGTAACGCCCAAGGGCTTCAGCACTATAACTTCGCCACGATCGATGGTTCTCGCAAGAGGTCGGGCTCGGGTAAAGAAGAAGAGCCATGTCCCGACGGTAATAACTGCAACGACTATCCACATGATGGTTCAAGATTCTCTTCTGTCGGCTAACGTCCAAGCTCAGCAACCGCCGCTGAGAGGCGAGGTGGAGCGTGAAAGGCGCGTGCGTATTGCAACCCTGCACTGAGCGGAGAAGCATAGCGGCGGTTCGCTGGAGCGTACTTGTTAGGCGGCGTGGCCTCGCGACTAGTAATCATAGGGATCATGCGGTGGAAGTAACCCGATTAGCTTGTAGATCGGATTCTGCGGTGTGAGAAGAAGGAGACCGACAGCTAGGTTGAGACAGCGGGCGAGGTAAACGGTGCGACGGTCTATTCCAGGGCGGTTCCGAATGTAGGAATGGGCCGGAATCCAAAGGAGCCAAAGCTCCACTATGAGCACGAGGAAAATCGAGTGGAGTCCGTCCACGATTCCGTGCCGAGCGGCGACTTTCATAAAAGCTACCCAAGGCAAAGCCGAAACCTCACGGCGTGCGAAGGCGCCTGCGAACCAAGGAACAAGGATGAAAAGGGTGGCCGCCCAGCGATCGTGCGTAATGAAAGCGAGCCACGGATTGGCTGGCGAGTGGCCGAGGCCTACGATTGCGATGCGTATAGAGGCCAAGAACGTGCAGGCGATAACGACCGCGAAGAGTGCTTGCCAGAATGTGTGCATGGTAATAGCCGCCTAACGTCATCGAGCTGAGGGGCACGTTGTCAAGCGCATCCGCTCCGGCGAGTTGTTAGACGGCTGCCATCACAGCGGCTGGTTCTCGTCATACTCGTAGTGCGTCGGTTCCAGTCCCGTGCCCTTCAATGCGTGCAGGATCTCCTCCCCGATTTGGCGGAGTGTCCTTCCGGCGGCTCTTATGGCGAGCCGCGACGGGTCATGCGCGGGTAGCGGCTCATCGTCCAGGTATAGGTAGATCAACACTGGTGTCCCAATCCGACGCTCAACATCCTCCGCGACTGCTCTTTCAAACCTCGGCCAGTCACGGTCACGTGAGTTAAGTGATAAGACTGCAACGACCTTGTCTGCCAGGGCGATGCTGCAATGGATGTTGTCAGGAATGGTTGTGCCGGCAACAAAATCGACCGTGTCGCGGATCACGCGCACCCCTCTGTCGCGAAGCCACTGATCGAGTTTGTCAACCTTCGGAGCGTCTTGCCCGGCGTAGCTCAGAAACAGTGACGGGGTTAACTTCGACCGATCGAAGCGCAAGAAGATATTCGCAGAAAAGCGCCCGAGCAGATTCGACACAATCAACCGGCGAGTTCCAGGCCCGACCGCGCCATCGCTTACCCGATGGCGGAACTCGTCCTGAAACCGTTTGACTGCCGCCTCAAGCGTCGAGTCAAACAATAGGTCGTCTGATTGGTCTTGCTCGACGTGGACTCCCAGCATATCGATTGCTCGCCTGACATTTCGGCTGGCGACTGCTCGATCGCCTAACCGAAGGACCTCGTGGTCCCAGTCTGGATGCCGGAAGTACCGCTCAAACCGCTTGATTAATATGTCGGGCATCGTAGTTCATCTCGCGCTTGTCGTCTAACACCCCTGGATTGCAGGAGGGAAGTCGGGCGAACCGTCGGTGGAAGAGTATCGCCGGGCTCACGGGCTGTCAACCACAAACGCCCCCGTCGCAGTAAGACAGGAGGTAACACAGGAGGCCCTCGGGTCGTATCAGGACACCATGCCGGCGGGAACGGAGCCGCGAGGATTGGTCGCCCACGAGGTCCGCATCCGAGAATGCCAACCGCGGTATGCAGCCTGGTGCGAATCACTCAAGGGATTTCTCCCCACCCCGCCTAAGTCCGATCCCTCCTGACAAGCCACAGTTCGTGATCCAGCACCACCCTCACGGTCGGACAGGCCACATCATCAGGCCCCAAAACCACCTGACCAAAGACGCGGGGGTGAGCCGTCAGGTGGGTTGCGACGCCGATGCGGATACCGTCGCCTCAGGGGACTCCTGACGCCGCAATCCATTTTTCTCCCGAATAATCGCCTCATCTCCCACCGATGCGCAGTTCAAACCTCCCTCCTGTTAATTCTTCGATCGGGTTTCCTAGATTGGGGAGCCACGGCTGGCGGGGGTGCGAGCCGCTCTCTTCGTCAAGGAGATCCAAGCGATGAATCGAAGGCTAACAGAACAGCGCCAACCCACGAGCCCGAAAAACGATGTCACCGAGGATGCTTAGTATTTAGCACCTCTGCGCTAGCCAGTAAGTGGGTTCCCAATCCGACGAAAACGACGTAGAATCGGAACCAGCTGTCTGCTCACGGCTAGGCTAGGCCGAGCCGGCCGAAACCCGCTTCCCCAGCGGTTGCAGTAAGCTGCCCTTTGAGGTTCCTGCGAGAGAAACCATGCCGGAAAAAAGGCGTGTTCTGTACCGCCCGAAAAGGAAGCGCCTCTTTTACTGGTTCCGCCCGCCCGCAGAGTACCCGCCTGAGTTCTTATCTACTCTGAAGACGCCACAGGTTCAGACCATCTTTGACCGCTACCAGCAACGGGGAGGGAGGTCCCACTGGCTGCGCGCCCTCTTGTGGCAATTCTGGCAGGATGAGCCCAAACTTCCGCCCCTTGACCTCACCTACACTTTTGAACTTAAGCGCCAAGTCCAACGGCTTGTGACCGAGTTGGAGGCTTTGGCCCGCCGCTATCCATCCCCCAATGTCATCACAGCGCGGCGGGCACTTCAAGCAGAGTTGACCAAGCTCGAAGGTGCCATTGGGTTTCCCCGGTATCGGCCAGGACGGCCAAGCGATAAGGCCCGAGCCAACCGAATCAACCTGGTCCTGGCCCTTCTATACATAGCGTCATAAGTAATGCCGCATAATTATCTTGCCATGTTCATGCCTTTCCTGTCATGATAGCGACAAGGAGGGCATGACCATGCGCAAATTGGCGATCGCCGATGCCGAGATCATGCAGTTCGCGTTGCAGCAAGAAATCTTCCGTTCCGAGGAAGCGCGCTATGACCATCGCCTGCACGGGGTCCTGTTGGTGACCCACGGCCTCAGTTGCTATGACGTGGCCGGCCTCCTCGGCCAGGACCCCCGGACCATCGAACGCTGGGTGCAGCGATTTGAAGCGCGGGGCTTCGCCGGGCTGCACGAGGGCGAACGGAGCGGCCGGCCCCGGCGGCTCGATGCGGCGCAGTGGGACGCGGTCAACCGGGAGCTGCGCCGGAACCCGCGGGACTTCGGCTACGCCCAGAATCTCTGGGACGGGAAGCTCCTCGCCCATCACCTGGCGCAGGTGCACGGCGTCCCCCTCGGGGTGCGCCAGTGCCAGCGCCTGTTCCGCCAGCTGGCCTTCCGGCTGCGGAAGCCGCGCCCGCTGATCGCGCACGCCGATCCGGCGGCGCAGGTGGCATATAAAAAAACTCCGCCGGCTCGCCCGCGCCGACGGCCTTGACCTCTGGAGCCTCGACGAATGCCATTTCCAGCAGCATGGCACCCGGTGTCGCATGTGGGTGCCCCCGGAAGACACCGATCCCGTGCTGTTCCACGCCCCGACCCGGAAGTCCGTGGCCCTCTTCGGCGCGGTCAACCTCCGCACCGGGCAGCTCGTGACCCAGCTCTGCCCGACGTTCGATGCGGTCACGTTCGGCGCCTTTCTCCGCGTCCTGCTGCGGCATCGCCGCCCGCAGCGGCGGCTCGTCCTGATGTTGGACAACGCGCGGTACCATCACGCCACGCTGGTGCGGCCGTTTCTGCGGGAGAAGCACCAGGTGCTCTCGTGTGCCTTCCTACCGCCCTACAGCCCGGAGTTGAACCCGATCGAACGCGTCTGGAAGCTCGCCCGAAAGCTGTGTACCCACAACCAATACTTTCCGCTGCTCACGGACCTGGTAGCCGCCGTCTCGGCTCAACTGAATCTGTGGAGAAAACCCAATCCACTGCTCGCCAGATTATGCGGCATTATTTAGGTCGTCATGTATAGCTCACGAATTCCGTGTGTCGAACAGATTCCACTGGCAGGACATCCTGCCGTTGGTTCAGGCCGTGAATACCCGACAATTCCTGCCCGGGACCACGAGCGCCGAGCATCTCCGCCAGCGTGTCCTCTCCATCCCGGCGGAGGACGTTGCGGATTACCGGTCCCAATTGTTCGCCCAACCGTAGGAAAACCCTCCCCAAGCTTCCCCTGAAACCGCGGCATTTACCTACTTTGACTGGCCATCAGGCCTCTCCTATCTTGGTCCACAGAGACAAGTGTTCCATCACAACCGGCGAAGAGCGTTGACGAGACTATTGTCTGCGCACCCCTCTCGCTGAGGGATAGCACATGGCAAAGGAGGCAGGCCCCTTGCGGCAGTCTCGCGGTGGGAGAGAGACCGAAAAGACAGCGGCAGGCCCGAGCCGCTCACCTCGTCAGGATTCCCACACCATGAACCGCAGGCCAACGGAGCAACACCCGCCTACGAGCCCCCGGAGTTATACCGCCCAGGATGTCTGGCTCGACATTCTCACCCAGCTCATCGTCGCGGAGGTAGTGCATGGGCAGGAAGCGGCGACACCGAACTGAACTGGCGGAGGCGCAACTGGAATTAGGGCTTCCGGGCCTCTCCCGCCCGCGGGAGGGGGACACACCGCCACAGCGTCTGAACTCACCCGATCCGTCGAATGATCTGCATCTCCGTCAAGATAGTCACCAAGCGGACACTCGCTCCCCCGGCAGCACCACGGCCCCGGGGGATTCCCGAGCGCAAGCGGGTGCCGGCGATCGTGCCTCTGTCCCTCCAAGAGCGGTGGGTGATCGAGCGATCTGCGACTCTGCATGTGCCCTGGCTCTTCCTTTGACATCGGAGCAACAGGCTGCACGCCCTCAGTCTCCGCCCAGGCGACTCACGCTCGATGCGTTGCTCCGCGTGGCCAAGGTCGTGGAGACGTTGCGCGACAAGGCGGTGGCAAATGGGGCGGCGACCGATGACCCCCTCGGGGCGGCAGAGCGATCGAGCGCGGGAACGGGAGACGGAGAATCAAGAGGCTCCACGACTGCCCCAGCCGGTCGATCAGGCAGAGGTGGCCCGCATACTGGCCCGGCTGGCGGTCCGACACTTCCTCTGGCGCACGGAGAGCACGAGCAATGAACGACACCCGTCCACCACAGATTGAGCCGCACCATCTCCAGCGGCTGGCGGTGGTGTATTTGCGGCAGAGCACGCTGGCACAGGTCGAGGAACACACCGGCAGCACCACCTACCAGCGGAATCAGAAAGCATACGCCCTTCAGTGGGGATGGTCCGAAGCCGACATTCTGGTGATCGACCAAGACCTCGGACTGAGCGGGGCCTCGGGGGAGTACCGCCAGGGGTGGCAGCAGCTCCTCAAACTGGTCTCGGACGAGCGAGTGGGGATCATCTTCGCCTCCGACATCTCCCGCCTGAGCCGGTCCTTCCGCGATTTCTTCACCTTGGTGGAAGTCTGCACCGAGTTCGACGTTCTCCTAGCGGTCGATGGGAAGATCGTGCAGTTCGATGACCCGCACGATGCCTTCATGGCAAACATTCGCGCGGCCTTCAGCCAATACGACAACGCCATCCGCCAGAAGACCTTCGCGAACGGCAAGCTCGCCAGGGTCCAGCAGGGTTTCGCCGTGAGCCTCTGCCCCACGGGCTATGTGGTCATCCAGAAGGGCTTATGGGCAATGGACCCCGACCCCTTGGTCCGGGAGGCGATCAAGGAGGTGTTCAAGCAATACGAGGTGTTGGGGGGCCTGCGCAAGGTGCTGCAGTTCTTTATTGACCATCGGAGGGAGCTCCCGATCCGGCGGGGACCCAGGGGGCTTCGCTGGGTGCGTCCCACCCTCAGCCGGATCTACCGCATTCTCACGAACCAGGCCTTCGCCGGCTACTACGTCTACGGGCGCCGACCCGCTGGGGGGAGTGCCTCTTCGGATAGGCGACCCCATCCGGACCGGAACGAGCGCATCACGATCCCGGATCACCACGAAGCCTATGTCTCTCCCGCCGAATGGCATTGGATTGTCGAGCGCCTCCGGAGTAACTGGGTCGGCCGCCGCCAGCCCGCCGGACCTGGGCCAGCCCTGTGTCAAGGGCTGGTTCGCTGCGGGCGCTGCGGGCGCCCCATGGTCACGCGATACTACCGCCACTCCCGAAGGGTCGGCATCAGCTACGTGTGCGACCAAGCGAGACTGCAACTCGGTGAGCCCACCTGCTGGAGGGTGAACGGCCAACGATTGGACGAGGTCGTGGCTGCGGAAGTCCTCCGGGGTCTGGCCTCGCCGGAGGTGGAGGCCGTGATCGCCGCAGCGGACGAGGCCAACGCGAGCTATGAGGCCACCCGCCGACAGCGCCAGGCGGAACTCGACCGCGTCCGGGAGGCCGCCGACCTAGCGGAGCGTCGCCTCAAGCTAGTCGAACCCGAGAATCGCCTCGTGGCGACGAAGTTCGAGCGCAACCTGCAATTTGCACTGGAGAAAGTTCGGGAGGTGGAGCGCAAGCAGGATGACACCCCTGTGGTCCCGCCGCTGGAGGTGACGCCAGAATCCCTGCATGCAATCCGGAGCTTCGCGGCGGACGTGCCGGGGCTCTGGGCGGCGCCCTCGACCTCGGACCAGGACCGGAAGTTCCTGATCCGGCTCCTGGTGCGCGAGATACGGGTGATCGACATTTCCGATGCCGATTTCGAAGTAGAGATTGCTTGGGTTGGGGGGGCCACTACCCGGCATCGCATCGCCCGGCCATTCGCCGGGGGGGTCATCGCCCGTCAACTCGCAGCCCTCGGACTGGATGAAGACCAGATTGCCGCCGAACTCAACCAGCGCGGCCTGCGGACAGTGTTCAAAGGGGGCGCATACACCGCCGTGAGTTTGCGCCGTGTCCTCGAATACCACGCGCGAAAGGCGGGGACCGCCCCGCCCCCGTGGCACGTCTATCGTGAGGAACTGCGCACCCCGCTTGCGGAGCTTGTCAATGCGGGCTGGACTGATGCGGCGATTGCGGCCGAGTTCAGCCGGCGGGCCCTACGGAGCCATCGCCACCGCACTCCTTGGACTGGCAACAAGATCAGGTGGCTCCGGGGGATCTTCGGAATCCAATCCGTTCCCGTTCCCCGCATTCGGGTGGGCAAGGCTTCTCACATCGCAGCAGAAGCACTACGCGCCCCTCTGACCGAACTTGTCCAGGCTGGCTGGAGTGACGGGGTGATTGCCGTGGAATTCAACCAGCGGGACCTGCCAAAATGGGGCTACCGAGACTCTTGGAACAAGACGAAGATTTACAACCTCCGGCACGCCCTTGGAATCCAGTCCGTTCCCAGTCCTCGTGTGCGGTTACGCAGGAGTCCTCCCGCCGCTCAGGCGGAAGGGTGAGTTGGACGAGATGGAACGCCCTCCCGATCCCACCGGAGCCCAGGGCCCCTCGGCCTGCTGGGAGCCCAGGGGCACTCGTGTCCGGCGCCGAGGTAAGGCAGTGTCTCTCTTAGCAAGGGTGGCCCCGTGAGCGGTACTAATCGCTACGCCATCTACGCGAGGTACAGTTCCCGCGAGCAGGACGGGACTTCGACCATCGAGTCCCAGGTCCGCGAGTGCCGGGCCTACGCGCGTCAGCACGGGCTCGTCGTGGTCGAGGACGCGCTGTTCGTGGATCGGGCCCGGGAGGGGACCACGACCGAGCAGCGGGATGCCTTCCAGGCCATGCTGGCGATGGCGCAGCGGACCCCCAAGTCCTTCGACATCATCCTGGTCTGGAAGTTCTCCCGGTTCGCCCGGAACCGGGAGGATAGCGCGATCCACAAGAGCCTGCTCCGGCGGCACGGGGTGGAGGTGCTCTCGGTCAGTGAGCCGGTGGATCGGGACTCGGCCATGGGGGTGTTGGTGGAGGGGATCATCGAGATCCAGGACCAGTTTTATAGCGCCCGCCTCGCCGAGGAGGTCCGGCGGGGGCAGAAGGAGGCTGCACTGGAGGGCTTCTCCACGGGCGGGCGCGCCCCCTACGGCTACCGGCGGATCGAAGTGCGCGATCCTCGCGGTCGGGCGGATCGGACGGGACAACCTATCAAGCGCGTGACCCTCATGATTGAACCGGCCGAGGCGGCTGTAGTCCAACGGCTCTTCACGACGTATGCCACCGGCATGGGATACGTGCGCATGGCGAAGACGCTCAACGCCGAGGGCGTCCCCGGTCCCTGGAGTCAGAGTTGGGATGGCTCGGCCATCCGGGAGATCCTCCGGAATGAGGTGTACCGGGGCGCCCGGGTCTACGGGCGGATTCGGAAGGTGAAGACAGCAAAGGGCACCCGGTCCAAGCGCGCCCGGCCCGAGACCGCCCAGACGATCAAGGAGGCCGCACACCCCCCGATCATCGACCCGGCGCTCTGGGAGCGGGTCAAGACCCGGCGCGAGGCCGTGGCCAAAGCGTACGCAGGGAACGCATCCCATTTCGCGGCCACCCGGAGCGTCCAGACGCGGTTTCTTTTAACCGGGCTCCTCCAGTGCGGCGTCTGCGGGGGAAACTTCGCCGCACGAGTGGCCCACACGCAGCGGGGTAAGGAGCGGTACTACTACTATGGGTGCGCGGTCCGGGCTCGCCGGGGCACCGCGGTCTGTCAGAACGCTACCCTGCTCCCGCAGGCAGCCATCGAGCGGGACCTCCTGGAGATACTCCAGCAGGCGGTCCTGACCCCGGCGATGCTGGACCGATTGCTTACCGAAGTGAACGCCCGGCTGCGTGCCCAGGCCACGGTGTCCCGCCCCCGGATCAAGGAGCTTCGGAAGGCCCTGACGCAGGTCGCCGTGTTACGCAACTGATGTCGCCGCCACTGCGGGGATAGCGGCGGCATTCTGGTTATAGGCACGCCGCTCAGCCAGGCACTGGGCCCTCAGGGCGGCGCGTTCAGCCAAGACAGTCGTGTGAATCCCTGCATGCCGCTGACTCGGAGTCACGTACCCCAGGCTCCGATGGTGATGCCCATCGTTATACCACCGGAAGAACTCCGCGCACCACGCTCGGGCCTCCTCCAGGCTGGCGAACCGGCCGGGGTAGTGGAGCCGGCCCTTCAGGGTCGAGAAGAACGCTTCGATCTCGGGGTTATCATTCGGGGTCCGCGGCCGGGCGTAGAGGGCCTCGACCCCGGTCCGGGCGAAGAACCGCCGGGTGAGCCGCGACCGCATCTGCGTCCCCCGATCAGAGAGGGAGCGGGGGTAGACGTGCGTCGGCAGCTCCAAGAGGCCTTCCTTCTGGAGGCCCTGATCCCACAGTGTGAGGACCTCGCGGGATTCCAGCGTCTCCGCGAGGTGCCAGGCGATCACCTTTCGGCTCACCCAATCCAAGAGCACGTAGAGGTACAGGAACACCCAGGGCTGCGTTGTCCGGAGGTGGGTGATATCCCAACACCAGAGGCTGTTCGGCTGCTGGGCGAAGCGGATGTCGGGTTTGGCCCCCACCGGCTCCCCTCGGCGACGTCCCCGGGCGGTCGAGGCCCCATGGGCCTGCAGGTAGCGCCACACCGCCACGTGGGAGATGGCCCGCCCCGCGTGCTCCAGGAGCCAGAACGCCAGCATCCGACACGAGCCATCGGCCAACTCCCGCCGGGCCACCACCGCCACGAGGAGGCCCTGCTCCTCGGGCAGGAGTGCGTTCCAGGGCCGGGGATTCCCCCGGCGACGTTGGGACGGCACCGGCCCGCACTGCCAGCGTTGGAGGGTTCGGGCGCTGAGGCCCAGGGCCCGGGCCGCTTGCTCCTGACTCAGGCCGCTCTGCTGGGCTTCTCTCACGGCCATCAGGCTCGCCTCGCGCGCTTCCGAGGCAAGGGGGGCTCGTCCGCGCCGCTCGGCGAGCCCCAGCGCTCGTTTTTTTTGAGCAGGGTGTACTCCACGGTGAGCTCGGCCAAGGCCCGCTCCTTCTCCCGGAGTTCTCGGCAGATCCGAGCGTACTCCTCCGGGGTCTCTGGCGTGGCGTGGTTCCGATGGCCGGCCCGAACCTTGAGCCCGGCAATCGCCGAGCTCTCCACGGCCTCCTCAATGGCCCGGAGGTCTTCTAAGGTGAGTCCGTACCGCCGGAGGATCTCCCCGACAGGCGCGTCCGGATTCCGAGTCTCCAGGAAGATCCGGAACTTCCGTTCGGCGGTTAACCGCTGCCACTGCTTCCCTTCGGCCATGCTCCACCTCCTCGGAGTTGGCCGCTATCATAACCGCAAATACGGCGACATGCTGTTGTGTAACACAACGAGGTAGACCGGGAGATCGCCAACTACACCCGGGCCATTGCCAAGGGGGACTTCTCCTCGGTGGAACACGCCCTGGCGGCTGCCGAACAGCGCCGGACAACCCTCCAGGCCGAACTAGCCCAATTGGATGGGGACCAGCAGCCCGCCGTGATCCAGCTGACCCCCGCTGCGCTCGAACGGCACCTTCAAGGGATGACGGAGAAACTGCGCAGTGGGGTGAACGGAAAGGTCCGGGAGGCGATCCAGCAGTCGGTGGCTCGGATTCTGGTGGGCGGAGACGGAACCGTCACGCTGGAAACGAAGCCGGATGGGCTGCTCGGGGTGAAAGCCATTCCTGTCCGATTGGACGCCGAGAAGGAGGGAGGACTACTTCAGCAGTCCTTCCATTCGTCAAGCGACAGGCAATGGAGAGTGACCATGGCCTCCATGTAACGTTACGTATCGGCCTCGATGGTGCCGTCGCGACACCCAAGTGGGCTGAAAGCGTGGTATGTGCAGGGAGTGTCTAACAATGACCTGTCCTTCGAGAAGGCACTACTTGGGACCGGGCAGTTCACTATACGTCTTGTAATCGACGGTCAATTCTTCGCCACGTTTGATGTCTCGAAGCGCGTAGAACTCGTAGCCTCTGCCTACGTCGCAACCCACATTCGGATTCTGAGAGCAATTGAGATACCAGCCTACGGTTAAGATGTTGAAGTTCCTTGGACATCCATATAGAGTGCCGTTCTTCTTGATGACGGCGAAGTCCTCATAGAGTCTCCTGATTTCCCTGGGGAGGTTTCGCAGGTTGGATTTGCCGACCCACACCATGTTTTCGTCATCGCCGGAGAAGGCGTAGGTGCCCTTCTTGATCTTGCGGATAGCGAATACCCCGATTCCGTGGATCTTGGAAGGGCCGAGCCGTGCATAAACGCCGTAGTGAGGAGGTCTACTTCCGGTTGCCGTCCGTCTGCTCTTCACTGCGTTTCCTCTCTGCCTCAAGCCGGTTCATTTGCTCTTCGGTGATGCGCGCGATTTCTCCCCTGAGTAGATAAGCGTCCCACGAGAGAATACCGACGGCGACAACTGTAACCAGGACAGGAAACGGACGCCAGGCCCAATCGGGCAATGAGACAACTTTAAGAGGAATCATTACGGAAGATACGACAAAGGCCAATACCAAGTTAAAGTTAAGTACGTAGTACGTATAGTAGTAATTGTCGAACTGCTCTGCCTGGTCCCGGGGTGCAGTCACGAGGTAGTCCCAATTCACCTCGCTTTTCCTGTCCAAAATCCATTCGAGTAAGTCACGGATAGAGTCCAAGACCTCGCCAATGAGGAAGGCCGCAATGGAGAACAACACGATGGTGACGGTGACAACAAAACCGTCCGTAGCATAAATGGCTATGAAGTCTTTGTAGTTCCAGTGGAAATGAGACAGAACAACAACCATCAAAACAAACATGCCAGGAACCCAGTGAGAGATCAAGAGGTGGGGTCTGAGGGAGAGATTCACCTTGCCTTCTTTCGTCTCATCAAACGCTGCATCCAATTAGCCCGAATGGTGGCTATTTGCTCCCCCACAGGGGTAGTCCCGCAATTCATTATGTCCAACGTTTGAGGTAACTGGCCGCCGGAGCGCGAAGCCCGGAGGGAACCTGCAAGCGCAGCTTGCAGGCGGTCCGGTTGACCGAGAGGTTATGTTTCAACGCCGTGCCCCGGTGGAAAAATATGCTTCCTTGATGGAGTTAGTGGCCAGGGCTTTTCGTCGTAACTCCTTGGCTTCGCTCAAAAAGCTATAGTCGCCAACGATTACGGGGTAATAATCGTTTGGTGGAACTTTTAGCCCAACCCAAGCGTTCAATGTCCTGTCCTCGGCATTTATCTTATCGGCAAACTGTTGAGCAGCGTCCCTGTCTCTGTAGGAGCCGACTATGACCCAATACTTTGGGGGTTGGTTGCCGTATCCGAAGAAAACGCCGATACCTTTCTGGATTTCCTGCCAAGTGTCTTTTTTCGTAATGACGTCCGGGTTTTCGCCTTTGATGCTCTCCTTGGCAAGATCAGGCGATTGCGCGTAAGCACTAGGGACAAGAAGGCCGTGGAACGCAGACGTATTGTCGACTTTTTGGCCTCCTGACCAAGTAGTGATCATCGCGGGGGCTGCAACCGCCAGCGCAACTATCTTGATACGCTTCTTTTCGTCTGAGATCCAAGCGATGAACGCGCCCAAGAACATGAGGATTGGGGTGAGAAGTCCATAGCCAATTTTGTATGCCAGCAACTGATCGGCTGTGAGGTTCGATGCGTGAGCGACTACGTTCGCGTAGTCTTGGCCCAGAAACTTAACCAGTACTGCAGAGAACCCTCCCAGGGCCCCCAAGATTGCTTTCTCAATGTTCGACATACGCTCCTCCCATCAAAATAATGTTGGTCAGACGTGCCATGTGAAACATAACAATGAGTAGACTGTTTCAGCCTAGCCTGACTTTCGCTACTCGACCTCAGAATCAGCGATTTTCATCGCGCGCAGCCCCGTAAGTGCTTGGCAGGGAAGGGGCAGGATCTTGGAAGTGGCCGTGGGACAGACCTACCCCATTGCTCAGGGCGGACCCGATGCAGTAGGCTCGGGCCGCCATGTACCTCAAGTGCCATCGCCGGATCAAGGACGGCAAGGAGCATCGGTACTGGAGCATCGCCGAGAAACGCCGCTGCGCCGACGGGCGGGTGGTCGATCGGCACGTGCTGTACCTCGGGGAGCTCAACGACAGCCAGCAGGCGAGTTGGCTGCGCTGCATCGAGGCCGTCGATGTGGACCGCCAGCGCCAGACCCAGCTGGCCTTGTTCCCCGCCGACCGCCCGATCCCTGCGCACGCGGCGGGCGTCGGCGTCCAGCTCCGGCTCAGCGAGTTCACGCTCGAGCGGCCGCGGCAGTGGGGGGCCTGCTGGCTCTTCTGTCACCTGTGGGCAGAACTGCACCTGGATCGGTTCTGGCCGGACCGGCTGATACCCAGTCGCGAAGGCACCTCGTGGTACCACGTCCTCATGGCGCTGGTGGCCTACCGGCTCATTGCGCCGGGCAGCGAGTGGCGGCTCCACCGCGAGTGGTACCAGCGCAGCACGATGGGCGACCTGCTCGGCGAGGACTTTGCGCTGGTAGCCAAGGACACGCTGTACCGGTGCCTCGACAAGCTGGTGGCCCACAAGGACGCCCTGTTCACATTCCTCGCTGGCCGCTGGCAGGACCTCTTCGGCGTGACGTACGACGTCCTGCTCTACGACCTGACGAGCACCTACTTCGAGAGCGATCCCCCGTTCGCCGCGGGGGACAAGCGCCGCCACGGGTACAGCCGGGACCACCGGCCGGACTGCGTCCAGGTGGTGATCGCCCTGATCGTGACCCCGGAGGGCTTCCCCCTGGCCTACGAGGTGCTGCCAGGCAACACGACGGACAACACCACCCTCCCGGCCTTCCTCGCCCAGATCGAAGCCCGCTACGGGCAGGCCCGGCGGATCTGGGTGATGGACCGCGGCATCCCGACCGAGGCGCACCTGGCCCAGCTGCGGGCGCGGGGTGCGAGCTATATCGTGGGGACTCCCAAGGGCCGGCTGACCGCGTTGGAGCAGCCGCTCCTCCGGCTGCCCTGGCAGGCGGCCCGGCCCAGTGTGCAGGTGTGTCAACGCCGGTTTAAAATTCCCCAGATGTGCCGGTCGATTTTCCCCACCTGACGGTGCCCGGGAACTCGACCGACTGCGGCTCACCTCCCTTCCGAGGGTGCCCCGCGCGGGGGACGCCCCCGGCGCTTCGCCGGCACCGGCAGTGGCTCAGGCGCGAGCGCAGCACCCTGGTCCCGGAGCCGGTACGACGCCCCGCGGATGTTGATCACGACCGCATGGTGGAGCAGCCGGTCCAAGAGCGCGCTCGCGATCACCTCGTCCCCGAAGACCTGCCCCCAGTCGCGGAACGGCTTGTTCGAGGTCAGGATGAGACTGCCCCGCTCATACCGGGCGCTCACGAGTTGGAAGAGGAGGTTCGGCCCGCCGGGGGCGAGCGGCAGGTAGCCCACCTCGTCCAGGATGAGGAGCGCGTGCTTGGTATAGAACTGGAGCCGGGCGGCGAGTTGGCCGCGTTGCTGGGCGGCGAGGAGGCTGGTGACCAGCTCGGCCACGGAGGTGAAGTAGGTCTGGAGTCCGCCCCGGCAGGCGGCCACGGCGAGCGCGATGGCGAGGTGCGTCTTGCCCACGCCGGGCGGCCCGAGGAAGAGCACGTTCTCCTTGCGGCGGACGAAGTCGAGGCTGGCGAGCGCCTGCAGGCGCGCCCGGTCGATCCCGGGGGCGAACGCGAAGTCGAAGTCCTCGAGCGTCTTGACCGCCGGCAGGTGGCTCATGCTGAGGGCGGTCTTCAGGCGGATGGTCTCCCGCGCCGTCGCCTCGGTACCGAGCAGCGTGGCCAACGCCTCCAGCAGACTGGTCTCCCCCCGCTCGGCCTGGGCGAGGACGGCCGGGAGCTGGGCGGCGACCCGGGGAAGCCGGAGCCGCGTGCAGTACCCCGTGACCTGCTCGAGCAACTGCGCGCTCATCGGCGACCTCCGACCGTCTCGTACACGGCGAGGTCGCGCCGCTCGACGTCGTGCGTGAGCCAGGCGCGGGCGGGCAGGAGGAGCGGCAGGGCCGGCGTCGGGACGGATGGCCGGGGCACCCGCGGCCATTCGGCGGTGGGCGCGAGCGCGAGCGGGGTGGTGCAGACAGCCCCGCGTCCCGGCGCCAAGGCGTAGGTGGCCAGCCAGGTCGTCTCGACGTACAGCTCACAGGTGAGGGCGCGGATGCGGACCTCGATCGGGCTCCGGTAGTGGGCGAGCGGCACCGCGTAGCGGCTGCCCCGCACCGACACGAAGCCGTCGCGGCTCAGCTGCCGCTCGATCGTGAGGAGCGGATCGTGCGGCTGGGGGGGCAGCGGGTGGAGGCCTTCAGTGGCCCAACGGTCGAGCGGCCGCACGCCGGTGGTCGCGTGCACCCGGACGTTGGCGATCGTGGTGAGCCAGTCCTGCCACTGGGCGAGGAGGTCGGCAAGGTCCCAGAAGATGCGGCCGAGCCAGAAGTCCTCGCGGATGTACCCCACAGGCCGCTCGATCTTCCCCTTGGTCTGGGCCCGGTGCGGCCGGCACGCCTCCGGGGTGAAGGCGTAATGGGCGGCGAGAGCCACGAGCGCCGGGTGGAAGACGGGCCGGCCCTGCGCGTCTTGATCCGTCACCACCGTCTTCATCCGATCATAGAGCATACGGCGCGGGACCCCGCCGAACGCGGCGAACGCGGCCGCGTGGCCTTGGAGGACGGCGACGAGATCGCCGTGGAGACTCCAGGTCCCGGTGAGGAGCCGGGAGTAGCCCAAGGTGACCAGGAAGAGCCACACGACCTGGGTCACGCCGGTCGCTGCCCAGGTCACTTCGAAGCGGGCGAAGTCGGCTTGCCCCTGATCCCCCGGCGGGGTCTCGAACCGCACCACGACCGGGACCGGTGGCCGGGGTCGGATCTGGGCGACGAAGCTCTTCAAGATCGAGTAGCCTCCGGTGTACCCGAGGGGCCGCAGTTCCCGGAGGAGCCGCTTCGCTGTGAGGGGCGCCGCCTCCAGCCGGGTCCGGATCCACGTCCGGTAGGGGTCCAGTTTCGAGGGACGCGCCTCCCGCTGGTATTGGGGTGGTCTGTCGCGCTGCAGGTGGGCCCGCACGGTCTTCCGGTCGAGCCCGAGTTCCCGGGCGATCTGCGTGATGGTGTAGCCGAGCGCATGGAGCTTGTGGATCACGAGGTAGTCCTCCTGAGCGATCATCGGCCCTCCCGAGCTGCCACCATGGGCAGTCTCGGGAGGGAACCGTACCCGATGCGTCAGGCACTTGTCATCCGTTCAGTGAGGAATTTTCAACCGGCACATTCGGGGAGTTTACAACCGGCAGTGAGATCCGTCGGCTGGCCGCGATGAACCGGGCCGACTGGTTCTGCAAGCCCGCCCGGGAGGTGTGCTCGAAGCGTGCCCAGACCTTCGCCTGCCAGCGGCCGTTGAAGTTCTCGATGGCTGCCTGGAAGCCCGATTCTCGCGGCGGGGCGAAGACGGGCACCACCCCGAGGCTCAGGCAGAGCCGAGGGACTTGGCCGAGGGTGTTGCGTCACGACGCACCATGGGGTGCCTGCTGTACAGGAGATGAAGGAGGGCCCTTCGGAGCCGCTGTACAGGCAGAGGCTCCAAACCACCCTGAGCTGCTGCAGCCAAAAGCTGTGGTGGTGAGCGTCAGGGGAAAAGGCGTGACGGTGATCATGTCAGGTGGGGGTTGGGGAGACGAGCGCAAGCGAACCACTGCTGACGCATCGAAAGCCTTTAGACGACATCAAAACCAGACTCGCACCCTCGGTCTGGGAGCAGCATGGCGGGAACCTGGTTACTGGCCATGTGGTGTCCGGTGTATAGGTGGCGTGACCCCAATCTGGGCTCCTGTATGGAACGTGAGAACCTTGCCGGTGATGCCAAGGGAAAAGGCCCAAGCGGCGGACCCGCGAGGCCGAAAGTACCGATGCGCTGGCAAGGGGCGGACTGCCCCGGAGTAGCGTTGAACCAGGGTAACGCCTGGGGAGCGAAGGGGGCAGGTCACTCCACCGATTCCCCCGGGCCAACCGGTAACGGGAGGAGCTCGCCGGGATCGGCAGAAGGCGGCAGCCTTCGATGAGTGGCACGAGCCGTATGACTGGAGACAGTCACGTACGGATCTGTGAGGGCCTCGGGGTGAAAGTCCCCGGGGCTACTCGGCTCGGGGTGCACGTGGGCTCCCTGGAAGCAGGTGTCATTGTCGAACTGGGCGTAGGTGGGCAGCCCGACTGCCCGCCAGTGCGCTACGAGGGCGTCTACCGCGACCGGCGTGCTGATCGCCGCCTGCGGCCACGCGCCCCCCAGGCCGCCGTGCAGGGAGATCCCGGTGAGCACCTCGACGGCCATCCCCCCCTTGATCACGAGCCCCTCGACGATGTCGAAACTGTCCAGCTCGGCATGGCCCGCGGCGAGGTCGGGCAGGTACCAGCCCCGGGGTGGGGCCGGGCGCCGCAGGCGGGAGCGGCCGTCGAGCGCGCCCCGGCGTTCCAGGATCCGGCCGATGGTGCGCACCGAGGGCAACTCGTGGACCCCTCGCTCCCTCAAGGCCTCGTGGATCGCTTCCGCGCCGAACTCGCCGAGGTCGCTGGTCTTCTTGAGCTCGACGCGCAGACTCAGCACCAGCTCCTCCAGCTCGCGAGGGTATCGATTGGCCGGGGTACGCGGGCCGCGGGGCCGATCCGCCCAGTCCACGCGGTCCAACCGTTCTGTCCCGGCCCGCCGAGCCCAGAAGAGGACCGTGGACGGGACGACTTGGAATTCCTGGGCGACCTCCCGGAGGGAGGCCCCGCGATGAACCATCACCACCATTTCCCGACGACGTTTCTCAGCCCTGTTTTTTTTGCCATGGCAGTCTTCCTCCGCGAATGGTTGACCGCCATGCTACTGCCACCGATGCCGTTCGACAATTGCTGACACTCAAGCGTTCGACGAATGCTGACACTTGGCCAATTATCGGGAACCACAGCCATCAGCAAGAGGGACGAGCGGTTAGCTGACCTCCTCGCGACTCGTTCTGGCCACTGACGCCGTTACTCGCTACGATGATCCAACATTCGGGGTGTATCGGTCAGGGGCAGGTCAATCCTTTAGGCGCTCAAACCGAAGTGGGTCCGCGTCCGATCCGAAAGAAGGTAGAGGAGGGTACCAGCCGTGGGTCTGGGCCGGTGGGTAGCGCCGATCCTGTAGGGAAGGGCCGGGCGACTGGCAAGGGTTATCTCCGGGATGACCGCTTTCAGCCGGTGGGCAATGTCGTTTCTACCAGGCCATCCCACCCCCACTCGGTCTCCCATGAAGCTGGGCCGTGATGAGTGGCTGATCACCCCTTGATGCCGCCAAATGAAAGGCCACTCACGATATGCCGTTGGATTACCATTGCGAGAAATAGCACCGGCAACGTAATAACAGTCGCAGCTGCCGTTAGGGCACCCCAGTCGAACCCTCCGTACGAAAGAAACCCGAACACTGCGACTGGGAGTGTTCGCGTGTCTGCGTCTGCCAGCACCACCGAATACATGAAGGTATTCCAGGACAGTATGAAGCTCAGGATGCCGGCTGCGACGATTCCCGGCCCCGTTAGGGGCACCGCTATTCTCACAAATGTCCAATACCGCGAACATCCGTCAATCAGCGCAGCCTCTTCTAGCTCTTGCGGAACGTCTTCAAAGAAACCGATCATGATCCAAACTATTAGCGGCAGACCAACAGTCAGGTGACTTAAGACGAGAGCCGTGTAGCTCCCTATCAAGCGGACCTGCGTAAATATGATGAACCAGGGTACTAGATAGCTAATCCCTGGTGTGATTCTCGCCACAAGCACCGCAAACGCAATACCTCGGTATCGGTAGCGTGCGATTGCGTAAGCGGCAGGCAAACCGAGTGCAAGGCCTGCAAGCGTGGCACCGAACCCGACAACTACGCTGTTCCATAAGAACAACAGGAAAGGGTTCTCCTGGAAGACCGTCCGGTAGTTAGCAAGCGTCGGCTTGAACCAGAAGATTGGAGGATACGCCATGTTCTGCATCTGGTCCTTAAGGGACGAGAGAATCATCCAGTAAAACGGAAACAGATATAATGAAACCACCAGCAGAACGAATGTTACAAAGACGGCTGATCTAGGACTGCTTTTCGTAAGCCTTGGGCCTTCCTTCACGAACGCGCCCTCCGCACTGAAATTAGTCCTACACTGAGTGCGCCAACGAGGCAGAAGAAGACGACCAACATCGCAGACGAATACCCCATATGCATGTACTCAAAGGCGCTACTGTAAATGTATAGATTAAGGGTCTCTGAGGAAAAGGCTGGCCCACCACGGGTAATAACATAGATGATGTCAAAAGTTTTCAGAGCATCTATGCCACGAAACAAAGCTGCGACAACGATGTATGGCCGGAGTAGCGGCAAAGTTATATACAAGAAGATCTGCAGCCCTGAGGCACCATCAATCGTTGCCGCCTCGTAAGGTTCATTCGGAAGAGTCGCGAGGCCAGCAAGGACAATAAGCATCACAAGCGGAGTCCATTGCCAGATGTCCACAAGGACAAGGGACGCGATAACAGTGCGGGGTTGACTCACCCATAGCCCCTGAGGAAGACCGAGCAGGGAGAGAAGATAGTTCAATACACCCGTGGCGGGATCATAGATGAAAAGCCACACCAGCGCGATTGCAACAGGGGTGGCGACCATGGGAAGAAGGAACAAGGCGCGCACTATTCCTTTGCCAAAGAAGGTCCGGTCAAATACCAACGCCATTGCGACGCCAAAGCCGACCTCGCCTCCAAGGGCAAGAATTGTGTACGCAATAGTTCGCACCGTTCCTTTCAAGAAGCGTTCGTCTTTCAGCATATCCCAATAGTTCTTAAGCCCAACGAAATGAGGAGGAACGGTACTGGAGGCGAACCACTCCTGAAAACTCAGGTGGACGGTGTACACCAAGGGAAACAAAAGCATTACAGAAAGGACAACTATCGCGGGGAGCAAGAACACGTACGGAAGATAGCGGTCCAAGAGGACAGCAGGAGAGCGAGGCTGGAATTTAACACTCATCGCAACGACGGGGACGCCCGCGACCGGCAAGGATGGCCGCGAGCGTCCCAATTACTACTTTTCCGTTTTGGCGCGAATTTCGCGAATCTGCGCAACGGCCTTGGTCGCTGCCGCGTTAATATCACCACCCTGGATCGCGGTAATCACTACGGCCCCAATAACATCTCTCACCTCGCCAACCGCCACCCAGGGCGGTCCATAGGGAGCAGTCGCCTTGAGATTCAGCGAATCAACGGTCGCCCGAGACAGATCAGGATACTTATCTCCCTTTCGAAACTGTTCTGATTGCCACGCAGAGAGCCGGGCCGTCGGAATGCCAATCAGTTGAGCCTTCAGCGCATTCTCTTTGCCTACTGCCCACTGAATGAAATACCAAGCCGCTTCTTTTTTCTGCGAACGCGAGTACACGGACAAGTACCATCCGCCACCCGCCGGTTTTCTGCCACCTGGCCCTTCCGGAAACATCGCGAACCCAACTTTGTCAGCCACCTGGGATTTTGCAGGATCGAGCAGGTTGGCGGCGAATATGTTGGCATCGACCCACATCGCAGCTTTCCCGGCTGTGAACAAGCTCTGGCACTGGAACCAGTGATAATTCACGATTCCCGGCGGACCATACTCTCGAGCAAGCCGGCCATAGAACTCAAATGCTTTGAGCGCCTCCGGCGTTGTTATTGCAGGATTGCGGTCGTCGTCGGCCCACCGTCCTCCCATGCTGTAAAGAAAGCCGGAGAACATTGTGGTCGTAGCTGCCCCCTTGCCGCGCAAGCAGATGCCATACTGACCCTTTTCTTGCTGCGTCAGTTTTTTCGCAGCGTTTTCCAAGTCAGCGAAGGTGCTGGGGGGCTTGAGACCGGCCTGAGCAAAAAGATCTTTCCGCAACATAACAATTTCAATTTCGGAATAAAGAGGAATGCCCACCAACTCATTGTTGACCGTCGCATCCTCTATCGACTGGGCGCTAAGGTCCTTATAATCGAAGGCCGGGTTGGTTAGACCTGCGCCCTCAACATACCGGGTGAGCGGCTCGTACCAGCGCGCTAGCGTAAACTTCATGCCTTCTTGGTGTCGAATGGAGCTAAAGACGTCGATGTCACCTCTCCCAGCCATAAACGCCACCGCTAGCTTCTGCCGATGCTGGTCCTCGGGCATAACCTCAAGACGGACCTTGATCCCGGTCAGTCTCTCAAAGTCAGGAACCAACGGGGCAATGAAGTCAGACCAGGGTTGCTTGGCCAGCGCGACATTCAGCGTTGTTCCAGAATACCTCTTCCAGTCGAATCCAGCCGCGCTCAGGGAAACTGGTAACGTCAGGAGCGTGAGGAAGAACATGGCCCATACCGTAAGTCGTTTCATCGGTGCGCCCTCCTCATTTTGCGGGCTACTTCAGGTCTTCTAAGCGGAACCGGCCCACCCCTATGTCCTCCTTTTCGATTGAGTAGATCATATAGCCATTCTCATGGTCAACATGAAGCCAAGGGTAGCCGTATCGACCACCTTTGGCAAATCCCGGTATACGCATTGGCCGCCAAACGTCATCTCCCAGAATGTAATGCCGGTCAAAAACAACGCCATCGCTACTGATCGCAAGCACGGCAGGTGTTCGTCTTCCTTCTGGACTGGGACATGTCATGCCAAAATGGCGGCCATCTGGAAGGCGGCCAAAATGAGGCCGGCAGATGTTGTCGGTGTACTCCGTTAGTACTGGTTCCGCCCACGTCACGCCGTCATCGATACTCTCGCTTACCGCAAGCCAATTAGTTTCCGTGCGCAGCATCATATGGATAACGCGGTCTTGGGTTTGGTAGAATGAGCCCTCGCTATAGATCACTGGATCCTTGCGCTTTTCGCGCCCAAAGAACCAGCCCATCACGCTGTCGACGAAACTGGCGGACAACCCTGCGAGCCCGGCAAACTTCCAACCTTGTAGCCCCCAGGGATCATCGGTGTATGGAAACGTGGCGTGGCCAGGCAGAATCAGTCGTCTGGAAGCGGTAAGCTCGGGAGAGTGATACGTGGCTATTCGTGGAATGATATCAATCGGTGGGGACCAGGTCTTTCCTCCGTCGCTCGATGTTTTTGCTCGCGTGACACAATTGATATGGTGACGACAGTTGGAATAGGCGCGCCCTTCCGTTGTTGCACGAGATAGGTTGGTCCAGAAAGCGGAGTCGTCCACTTCAATTCCTTTCAAGCATCCGTTTTCGTCCAAAGCCTCCCGCCCATATTCCCAGTCCCCGTAATAGGCGATCAGGGTGCCTTCGTAGGCGCGAATGCCCGATGAAACAATAACGCGATCCGCGAAGCGGCCGGGCTCGGGGCCGGCCACCGACCGAGCGGGCGACCAAGTCTTCCCCTTATCTTCTGAAATGGAGAAGGCCATTGTTTCACCCGGTGATTCCTCATCTTTTATCCCCTTCGTCCAGGACGCGTACAGCACGCCATCCAGAGACGTGAGTTGAGCTTGATGATTGAAAGAGGAGCCGTGTGTCCCGAAGGAGACTATTCGGTGATCTACGTCGATTTTCTTTGGCCGGACCTTGCCCCAGCAGTTGGTGATCGGTGAGCGAGACTCCATAGCGAACCTCCCTTTTCAAGAATCGATGAAACCGGCAAACATCTTCATTTAATCACTGACCCTTGACATTTGTCAACGTTATTAATATTATGATAATAATTATATATCTTGATTAAAGGATAGGTTGACAGACATGGAACTACGTGAAATTGAAGCGTTTGTTGTGACGGCGAGCACGCTGAGTTTCACTAAAGCGGCGAAGCAACTTCATCGTAGCCAGCCCGCACTGAGTCAACAAGTACGGAAGCTGGAGGAGGAACTGGGCACCAGCTTGTTCGTGCGGACAAAGCAGAGTGTGGCCCTCACTCCAAGTGGTGCGGCCGCCCTACAAGTCGCAAAAGAAATATTGCGCTGTCGGGAGGTTTTCATCGACAAGTTTCGGACTGATAAGACGAGCGTGTTCGGAAGGCTTTCAGTGGGAACGACGGGTATGGGCACCGCGTATCTTTGGGCAAGAACGTATCAGGCATTTGCTCGTGAGTACAAATCAGTCTACCTCGATCTCCGGACAACGGAGCGGACGCAGGATACGCTGGACCACGTTTTGACGGGTGATCTCGACCTCGGCTTCGCCCCCGTGCCACCCAAGAATCGGAATCTCCAATTCCAAATCTTGGGAATGCAAGAGGCCATCTTGACCGCCTCTGTTGAACATTCCCTTGTGAAAAAATCCTCTGTATCGGTACGTGAACTGTCCGATCAAGCGTTCATCCTTGCCGAAAAGAGAATGGGGATGCGTTGGCTAGCCGATCAGTTTTTCAAACGCGTTGGTATGAAACCACGCGTGGTTCTGGAATCCAACGATATGCAGATGATCAAGGCGATGGTGGAAGTTGGTTTTGGTGTGGCTTTTCTCCCTAACTGGTCGATTCAGCGAGAATTAGATGAGGGGCGATTGAAGTCGATAGGAATTCCTAGTCCCAGGCTCGTACAAGAGATGGGGCTCGTTTTTCGAAAAAGCGGACTAACGCCTCCGGCGCGCTGCTTCTTGGAGTTCTGTCTGAAGAGAAGAGATCTTCTGCCAAAGATAACGCAGTCATGAGGCCTGGATTCAGCGGGATGGTCGACCTTTCCGGCGATGGTCCAGGTGGTCTTGACCAAGTCCTGGCTGTAGACCAACCGGGGAAATGATGGACGGTGAGCATCAATGGTGCTTCGATGAGGGGGAATTCAATACCCAGTCACCGCCGAGGACAAACAAGTCCCTGAATCTCCACCTTCCAAAGGCCATGGAATCCCGCTGGGAAGGCAAGTGCTCACTGGGGACGACCCTTCGCCACAAGAACCATCCCCCTAATGTTGAACGCAAGGGCCATTGCCGCCACCGGGCCTCTCTGCGGTGCAGTCGACTCATGGTCCGGGCCACTGTCGGCCGCCGCCCGAACAGTCGCTGCCCAAACACGCTTGACCGCCCAGTGCACCAGAGCTAAGATCAGAAAGCGACTCGCTCCTCTTTTTGTCACAGTCCCGGTCAAGCTCACTATTGGACCGCCGAGATGGACCAGCGCGGTCGGACGCGAGAGGCTGGGCGATGTGAAGGTGGAAAGCGGGGCGGCCGGAGTGATCGCTCACGGGAGGAGGGTGACATGGGGAAAGTCTTGCGGTGCGGGGATCTCATGGCGGGGTGTCAGCATGTGGTGCGCGGCGCGACCGAGGAGGACGTTCTGCGCCAGGCCGCCAAGCACGCTGCCGAGGCTCACGACATTAAGGAGGTCACGCCGGACCTCGCCGCGAAGGTAAAGAGCAAGATTCGGACAGAGTAGTTATAGTAGGGAGGCCCACGCCGGGTTCCATCCTCGGTGTGGGCTTCCCCTGACGCGTGACAAGGCCCTGTCCCCTCAGCCTAGCCGGACGATCCCCCTGATCTCGACCTTCCAAAGGCCATCGAATCCCCTGGAGGCTCACGAAGGGTCGCGGGAGATGTGCAGAACTGCCCGCGAGCACCGGAGCCCTCAAGATCCCCACAATGGTGACCCAAGCGAAAAGAGAACCCCCCGATAAGTGGCCGACTTACCAGGGGGAACTGTCTCGCCTCGGCGTTCCTGACGGCTACTGGCCTGGCGAGGGCGGCTGCGGAACGACTGTCATCCACCCGCGCGAGCACTGTTGGACGTAAGGATAGTAGCCCTGTGGGTCTTGGCAGTAATACCAGTAATTCGGCTGCTGGGGCTGAGATTGCGACTGCTGGATATAAACCGACGGATCCTGCTGGACGGCCACAGGAGGTGCTGCATAGTACGGATCGGAGTAGTAAGGGTATGGATAGTAGGGGTATTCGCCGCCATACCACCACGGCCCCCAGAATCCTGGACCGACAATGACTACGCCGCCCCCGTGCCACCCCCAACCCCCGCCCCCACCATGCCAACCACCGCCCCCACCGTGGTACCCGCCGCCCCCGCCCGCCGCCTCGACAGGGAGGGTGGAGCCAGCCAACAGCAACCCCACCACCACGATCGCCCAGGTCATCTGCTTCATGGTCAGTCCTCCTGTGCCGTGCCCGAGCTGTGTATCGGGCTCCTCCCGTTTCCTGCGGCCCCGTCGGTGGCAGCAAGCCCCGCGTGTCGGCGCCCGTCTCCCAGCCGGTGCAGGGCAGCCCCCCTTGGGCAGTGTATCTGAGTCTCTCTTTATTATTATACTCCGTTAGGGCCCGGAGGGTTTCAAGTTTTCGGGTCTCCTGCCGGCATCGCCTGTCGTATCGCAGGGTCGCGTCGGAGGCGCAGTCGGCGCGCATGGTACTTACGGGCGTTCATCGAATACAGTCCCGCGCCCTTCGACTTTCCAAAGGCCCTTGAATTCCGCTGGGAAGGGAAGTACTCACTGGCGACGACCCTTCGCCACAAGGACCATCCCCCGGATGTTGAAGGCGAGAGCCGCTGCCACCACCGGGCGTATCCCCCTGGGGATTCGAACCCGCGGCATTCCCGAAATCATCTTTAGTCGTGGGTGGGTCATAAACGACCGGCGGCGGATAAATCACCGTCCGGTCGTTTAGCCTCCTAAGCCGTCACCCGGCGAGAGGCCGACGTGGATCGCGGTTGCTCGTTGAAGGCAGCGACAACCCGCGTCCACGTCAGGAATCTTCACCAGTCGATCGAGTGCGCCCAAGAGGGGATCCCCCTCCCCGATGCTGACGTACTTCCGGCTTGGTGCCTCTGCTTGGGAATTTTGCTCAATTGGCTGTCCGCTCCCCCGGCACCACCCCTCATGATCCGTGATGTACCTTCCCGCCCTAACTCCCGGGCTAGAGATTCCCGCTCCGCCTGCAGCGGCAGAGGGGGTGTGACGCTCGCCATCGTCCATCCGTAGCTCGGGGCGGGGGAGACCAAGCCTCAGCGTCCCGCCCAGGGACACGAGCGAGGGATGCCTCGTCCCCTGGCCCACCGGATCGCAAGCTGCCCCGTTGACACCCCAGCCCCGCCAGCGATCGGCTCCCACCCGACGCTCCCGGTATCCCTCCAGCCTCGCGGGAGGGCTCCGTCATGGTGCGCTGCCCTGGACAGCGTCGGCCCCGGGGGCCTTGGGGCCTGGTCTGTCACCCCCGGAGTGCCAGACGCCCACGGTCCACGCGGTTTCGCTTGACGCACCAGCCCGCTCGTGTTAGCGTCCTCGCCAACGTCGGATTCCCCCTGGTATTCCGTCCCTGGATGGGGCTTTCTGTTCCGGGTTCGGCTGTCCCGGCGCCCACGACTTCCGTGTCCTGGCCCCTGCCAGCCACGCTCAGTTTCCAACTTCCTATCGGGTTCCTATCGGGTGGAAGCAGTCTGGTGTTTAGCGTGTCGCGCAGTGCTATTCTGTGATCATCAATGAAAGTCAATCACAATCCCTAGGAGGTCTCCATGCCAAAGAAGCCGACCACGGCCGATGCCGAATTAATCCTCAAACTCTACGATCTGCGCCGCGAGGCGGAAATACGCAAAGCGCGCAACTGGTGGTTTGTCAATTTCTGGCCCGAAAACGCCGACGACTTCATGAAGATCGCACTGGCAGCCGGCACGCAGGAAAACAATTGGCTCCGCCAGGTGGCCAGCTATTGGGATCTGGCCGCGTCACTGGTGGTACACGGCACCTTGAACGAAACGCTATTCCTGGAACCGGCGTTCAGCGGCGAGATGTTCCTAATCTTCGCCAAGATCCATCCCTTCTTGAAGGAAGTGCGCGAGAAAACGCAGAACCCGCGCATGCTGGCGAACGTCGAGAACGTCATCAAGAAGTCGAAGGCCAGCCGGGAGAGGTTGAAATTCGTCGAACAGCGCATGGCCGCCCGGCGCAAGCAGATGAAGGAGGGCGCCGTTCGGATGTAGCCGCCTGCCGGCACTGGCCGAGCGCCTCTTTTTCTTTCACCCTCTGGCTCAGCTCGCCGTTTCCGAGTACGGCTTGGCCAGGGAGGCTGCCTGCGATGCGGCGGTTCTCAAGGCACTCGACGCGTAACCGGGTGACTATGCACGGCTGCTGCTGGCATTGGGCCTGACACGCATGCCTCAGCATCTTCTTCCAATAGATCCACTGCATTATGACCCGGCCCCCCATTACCCCGGAACGGATGCTGGGCGAGGCCAGCAGCGCCCAGGTCATCTACCGATCAGAGGCGGTCCATCCGCGTCACCAGGCGAATTTCCGGGTGTTCGATCCTCTGGACTTTCTTGCTGAGGTGAGCGCCCACATCCCCGATCCGCAGGAGAAGACGACCGTCTTCTACGGCTGGTACTCCAATCGCACACGGGGCTACCGCAAGCAGCACGGGTTGCTCGCGAAAGTCGAAGCGGCGGACCCACTCCCCAGCCCGGCCGACCGGGCTGTCGTCCTCAAGAACTCCGTTCACGTCTGCATACTCTCCTGCAACGGGTTTGAATCCAGGATCGCAGGGGTGCCCCCTGTCTGAAGTAGGTGCGTCCGATCAGCCCTGCGGGCAGGCTGTCTGGCTGTAGGTCCTCTTGACAGGCCGAGGAGGCTGGGAGTACCCTTCGGACCGTTACTCCTCCCCGTGATGATCGACGGAGGAGGCCCCATGGGGTCGGTTAGGGACAGCGCTCCGGACCCGAGGCGGGCAGGCAGCCCGATGCACCCGTGACTGTTCGCCCGTCCGCGTCTCCATCCCGCCTCGGCCATCACGCCCCTGGCTGCCTCGACCCCCGGGCGTACCCCCGAATCCTGTCATGACATGACAACCGGCAGGGGATGCTATGCGGATTCTGTATATAATGCCGAGCGGATCGCTCATGCTTCCGTAACTGCCTGGGAATCCTAGGCCAACTGCTCGTCAAGGCCCTGGGTGTTTATACGGACGCTCTGCTAGTGTCCCGTCCCATTTAATACTTGACAATGAATCTCATGCGTGTTTCTATGAGGCATGTTCAGCAAAGCGGCCCCGCTGGCGGTCGTTGCCGGTCAGCGGCAGCAACTGGAGACCTTGGCCCGGGCCGGGACCACCCCGCAGCGGATTGCCCGGCGCTGTCAGGTGATCCTCCTGGCCAGCCAAGGGATTGCGAACCACGCGATCGCCCAGCACACGGGGCTGTCCCGGCCGACGGTGCTCGCCACGCGGGCGGCCTTCCTCCGAGGGGGCGTCGAGGCCTTGCGCCAGCGGCCCCGGCGCAAGCGCGGCGGTCGCGTCCTCACCCCAGAGGGGGAGCAGCGCATCCTGGAGACCACCCTGAAGACGCGCCCCCTCGCCGGGACCCACTGGAGCGTCCGGACCCTGGCCAAGCACCTGGGCGTCTCGCGCATGAGGGTCCAGCGGGTCTGGCAGCGCCACGAGGTTCAGCCCCATCGGGTCGAGAAGTTCAAGCTGTCCAAGGACCCCCGGTTCGAAGAGAAAGTGCGCGACATCGTGGGCCTCTACCTCGATCCACCAGCGCGCGCCTTGGTGCTGTGCGTGGACGAGAAGAGCCAAATCCAGGCGCTGGATCGGACCGCCCCCCTCCTGCCGCTGCGCCCCGGCTGCCCGGAGCGGCAGACGCACGATTACCGGCGCTATGGCACGACGACACTGTTCGCCGCCTTCAACATCCTGACCGGCAAGGTCATCGGGACCTGCCAGGGGCGCCACCGGGGCCGGGAGTTTGTGAAGTTCCTCCAACACCTGGAGCAGGAAGTCCCCTCGGATTTGGAGATTCACCTTGTCGTCGACAACTACAGCACCCACAAGAGCGCCACGGTGCAACGCTGGCTGAAGCCCGCGAAACGCCGCCGCTTTCACACCCACTTCACGCCGACCAGCAGTTCCTGGCTCAACCAGGTGGAACGCTGGTTCGGCCTGATCACCGACCGGATGATCCGGCGGGGCACCTTCCGCAGCGTCGCCGAGTTGGAACGCGCCATCTACCAGTGGCTCGCGAACTGGAACAACGAACCCAAAGCGTTCGTCTGGACCGCGACCGCAGAGGTCATCCTTGACAAGGTCCGGCGTTGTAAAGAATTAGCTGGGACGGCACACTAGAGATAGGTCGGTATCGAGAAACCATATAGCGCAGTTAGCCCCTCCGATATGGGAAGGTAGGCCGTGAAACGACGAAAGGGCCGGCTCCAGACCCGAGAGGTTCGCGGGGAAGAGGTCTCGATCGCCAAAGAGGCCGACTACATCATCGCACGGGCAACGGCTGAGGACGCTTGAGTCGTCTCGTTGCACCGATTGGTCTTCTTCTCAACCGCGACCGGCGACGCTTGGGTGCTCGACGCCGAGGACAACCTGGCCCTCCCACTGGCTGCGGCGGGAACACGGTTGCCGTTCGCGATCACCGAGACACCGGAGCGCTTCGCCATCGAGCGGGCCGGCACGTTCCGAATCCAGGGCGAGCTGATGATCTTTGCCGACAACGCTGGCAGGTTGCGGACGATCATCGGGTACCCAACCCGCGACATCGCCGCAGCCCTTGCGCGAGCCTCGGCCCTGGCCTTCCCGAGCCACCGCCCGGGCTGCCGGCGCTCTTGATTGCGGGCCACCAGCTACCGCGCGACGCGCGGGTCGTGGCGCGATCGATCCTCGGTGGGCGCCACCACGAGTACGGCTTGGAGGGGCTGGCGGCGTGACCGAGCGGAGGTTTTTGCGGAGTACAGGAGGCCAGCCGGGTTGATCACTCGGGCTGGAGTAGCCCATGCGTTGGTGCAGCCGCCAATGACGGTCACCGGGGATCCGGAGGGCACCTGAACCGAGGAAGGACCGGGAGGACGGGGATGACGGTTTTTGGGCGAACAGGGGGGCCCGTGACGGGACTGCTGGGGATCCTGGCATTCTGGGGAGGCATCGGGATGGCGGGGTGGTGCTATCCCACAGAATTCGACTGGCGGTACATGACCCTGTCCACCCTCCTCTCGTCCCGCCACAATCCGGCCGGGCACCTGTGGGCGGCCGTCGGGATCGTTGTCAGCGGGTGCTGCGGCGGGTGCTGGGCCCTCTCGCTGGCCCGGCGCTGGAGTCTGGGATCTGCGGATCGCCGGCCATGGGGACTCTGGGCGCTCGGGTGGGGGAGCGTCTGCATGGCGTGGGTTGGCCTGCTCCCCCGACCGGTGCCCGGGCTCCGCAAAGGACATGAGATCCTCACGCTCCTGGCCTTTGCCGGCGTGTGCCTGGGCATCGTGTGCCTGACCGCTCAGCTCGCCAGACGGGGTGTCCCGCGCCCGGGAGCTGGAGGGGCCCGGCTTCATCGGCTGTTCGCCACGGCCCTGGCCAGCCTTGCGGTGCTCCCGATTCTCCTAGCCGGCTGCGCCCAAGCGTACATCTTCTACGTGCTCCCGGACCTGCATTGGGTGGGTCTCGCCTGGCGCACGCGCGGCGTCCCGGTGTACCTCAGTTTTGCCGTTTGGGAATGGGTCACCTGTGCGGTGCTTTCCGGGTACCTGGCGATCCTCTGTCTAGCGCTCGGCCGGCCGCTGCGGGAGGCCGCGTCCTGAACGGGCTTGACAGTCTACTACACCCCGCAAACGGTCGCGTTGGCCTCCAGCACGGGTTCGGAGTGCCCCCGCAAAGCCAGCGTGATCGTGGCCGCGGGTGTCCTGCCGGAATTCTTGAGGCGTGAGGCGCTGCACGCCTTGAGCCGGAGGGTATGTAAGGGAAAACCGCGGTTCCTCCAAAGAGCGCTGGCGCGGTTTTCTCGTTTGTCACCTATTTCACTCCCTTCGGATGGGCTCCTCGGCGTTCTGGTCCAGGTTGGTAGGGTCGAGGACTGGCGCGGTTGTAGGTCGCAAGAACTCCGTCCGGCAGCCACTTGTGCTGATAGATTGCTTGGCGAATGTTAGGCCAACCCCCGAAAACTGTGCCAATTCGAAGTTGAGATTTTGGCCCTCGCGTGGTTCTCTTGTCGTCGAGAGGAGGCCACGAGGATGTCCAAGAAGGGACACACCGAGGAGGAGATTCTGCGCGCCTTGCGCGACGCCGAGGCCGGGGAAACAGGCGCCGCGATCTGCCGGAAGTACGGGATCAGTCAACAGACACTCTACCTCTGGAAGAAGAAGTACGCCGGCCTGGAGCTCAGCGAGCTCCGGCAACTCCGCGAGAAGAACAGCAAGCTGGAGCGGCTGGTGGCGGACCTGAGCCTCGACCGCCACATCCTGCAGGAGCTCGTCGCAAAAAAGGCCTGAAGCCTCGCGCCCGGCAGCAGCTCGTAGCGTGGGTGCAGCACACGCACCCGGTGAGCGAGCGTCGGGCGGCGAGGCTGCTCGGGATCGGCCGTTCCACGGTCCGGTACCACCCGCGGCGTGATCCGCAGGAGGCCCTCCGGATCCGGTTGCGGGACCTGGCGGGAAGCCGGGTGCGCTTTGGCTACCGTCGGCTCACCGTGGTCCTCCGCCGAAAAGGCTGGTCGGGGACCGCGAAGCGGATCTACCGGCTCTACACGGAGGAGAGGCTGATCGTGCGGATGAAGCCACGCCACCGCACCGCTCAGCGGCAGCGCGTGCCCCAGGGAGTCGCAAGTCGGCCGAACCAGCGCTGGGCCATGGACTTCGTGCACCAGCGGCTGGTCGACGGACGCAGGATCGGCGTGCCGACCGCCCTCGATCAGGGCACGCGAGTGTCTGAGGTTCGTTGCCGACGTCACCTTGAGCGGGCAGAAGGTGGCCATGGCGCTCGAGCCGCTCGTCCAGGTCCCGCGGCGCGCCGCGGTCGATCACGGTGGACAACGGATCCGAGTTCGCCAGTCGCGCCCTGGACGTCTGGGCCTCCCAGCACGGGGTCCATCTGGGCTTCATCCGGCCCGGGAAACCGGTGGAGAACAGCTACATCGAATCGTTCAATGGCCGGCTCCGCGACGAGTGCCTGAGCGTGGAACTCTTCTTCTCCCTGCAGGATGCCCGGCGGAAGCTCGAGTGCTGGCGCCAGGACTACAACCACTACCGCCCCCACTCGGCGCTGCAAGATCGCACCCCCGCCGAAGTCGCGGCCGCGTGGACCCCCCGGGCGCCCGGGGTGCCGGAGGCCGTTCCCGGAGTGAAGTATTCCACTCCGTTGGTTGGGGCTCTCACGTGAGATACACTAACCCCGGAACCCCCCGAGCAATCGGGCTTCACCGAACGACGCAGGCCAAATTCTCAACTTTCGTGTGGCCTAGTTTTTGGAGGCAGGTCAGGGAATCCCCGAACTCATTTCGGAGCGGACTAAACACTGGGGGCAGGCCATCACCGAGAGAAGACATTCCATCCCTGGGCGCGCCGCGCACCGCTTCCCGATGGGGGGTCTCGTCGCAGTCCCGAGCGCCCGTCCTGCACAGGAGGACGTCCAATGATGACACGAACCATTACACTCGCCCTGATCCTTGTGGGGATAATGGATGTTGCGAGCCTGGGCACAGTGTCGGCGTTCGACCCAGCCGCCCTAGAGGAGCTGCAGGCGAGGAAGCAGTGCCCAAGCTGCGAACTGTCTGCGGCGGACCTGCACGGGGCACGCCTGGACGGGGCGGATCTGAACGGGACGAGCTTGGACGTGGCGGACCTCTCAGGGGCCACCCTCACTGGGGCGCGCATGCAGAAGGCACATCTCATCGCGACGAATCTTAGCGGAGCAGATCTACGCAGGGCCGACCTCACCGGGGCACACGCCATCGCGGCACGCCTGGACGGAGCGGACCTCTCAGGGGCGGACCTCCGCGGGGCGACCCTCCGCGGGGCGACCCTCACCGGGGCGACCCTCACCGCGGCACGCCTGGACGGAGCGGACCTCTCAGGGGCGGACCTCCGCGGGGCGACTCTCACCGGGGCACATCTGGACAAGGCGTGGTTGGATAACACCATCTGGGTCGATGGACGTCTATGCGCACACTCTTCCGTAGGGGCGTGCCGGTAAGGGGCTTCTGGCACCCCGGCCCGGGCTGGTATCCATGGCTCGAAAGAGGCGTCGCGCCGTGAGGAAGCGAGTTGATCGAGATGCCTTCGGATGATTGGAGGGTCCATCGCAGAGACTGGGTTCGGCGACCGGGAGGTGGGGCAGCTCGCGCCGGAGGAGATGGCGGGGGAAGTGGCGCGCCTCTTTCTGAGCGTGGAGTGCTACCATGTCCTCTCGTGGCGCCCTGGATCGAGCGTGCCACGGGTGAGAAAATCACTGACTGACGGGCGTCATTGCTAGCCATCACGCTCCAAGACGACCCGGTACGCATACCGTTCGAGTAGGTCGATGGCTCGCCGCGCCGCTCGCTTCGCATGCAGGCGCCAGAGACAATCAGCGTCCAGGTCGCGATGGAGCAGCTCGCGTGCGCGGAGCTGGTGTGTAATCCGAAGAATAGCGTGGGCGACGGCGAGAACTGCCTCCGTGTGCCTCCGAAGTGCAGGACCCGCGGGCAGCGGGTGGCCGAGACGCTGTCCTTCGTCCGGATCGTGGGCGGCGTTGATGAGGAGATGCGTGCAGCTCTCCTTCAGGATGTAGAAAACGGCTCCCAGTATGCCCTCGTGCTCTCAAGGGCGACGTGTGCGGCTCCGGTGGCCATCCGGGCAATCCCGAGGGGCAAGAAGTCTGCCGCCGTGGTGCCGCACGTCTGGAAGTGCTGGGTGCCCTGTTGGGAGGGTCCCGCCATCTGCACGCTGGCTGTTACGCTGTCGGAGAGGACGTCTAGTTCCGCACATCGCTCCCACCGCTGCTCCATCGGTCCCTCTTCCTCTCGGTGCTTCGAGGGGCTTCCACATCATGACGCTGCTCGGCGTCTTCGCGGCAGCGATGCGGGGTGCCGGAAGCCCCCACGTTACACTTGGTGCGGCCCCTCGGTATCAAGAGTACACCCGGCGTCAGGCGAGCCCACGGCTGCCGTTGAGGATAGCCGGTTCTCACGGTGCAAGGGTGGGCGCGGGTCCATGACAACGAAATCCAGGTTCGAAAGGAGAAACCATGCGACGAATGACTGAAGTGTCGGTGTGTATGCTGCTAAGCCTGCTTGTCGTCAGCACCACCGTGCTGGCAGGCGAGAGCCCGGCGCCCATCCGTCAGTTCCTGAAGCTGGACATAATGCTGGCTCAGACTGGTTTGAACCAACCGCCCACGGTTCCGCCTTCTGGCACCGTATCCCTGTCGCTCCGGGATAGTATCGCCCTCGCCTTGCAGAACAACCTGGCCATCCAGGTAGAAGGGTTTAACCCCCAGCTACGCGATCAGGCTCTGATCGGCGAGAAGGCCGTGTTCGATCCCAGTGCTTTCCTGGAGCTGACCCGGACCGACAACCGGGCACCAGCGGCCTCCACGTATTTGCTCCCCGGCGAACAGATGTCGGACCTCTGGGACTACAATGTGGGCCTGAGGCAGAAACTGCCGACGGGCGGGACCTTTGAGTTCCGCTTCAACAACGAATACGCCAACTTGCCCCTTGCTTCCCCTCCCACCACCAGCTTCAGTAGCCGACTCGGCCTGACGCTCACCCAGCCACTGCTGAAGAACTTCGGGTTCGAGGCGAACGAGACCAACATCCGAATTGCAACCAACAATCAGGGCATCTCCCGTGAGCAGTTGCGTCTCCGGGTGAGCGCCGTGGTCACCAATGTAAAGGAAGCCTACTTCGATCTCATCTTTGCCCAGGAGAACCTGAACGTGCAGAACCAATCTCTACGGTTGGCGCGGGACCTGGTGGAGCTGAATACGGCCCGGGTGAATGCCGGCGTGGCCCCGCCCGTGGAGGTGACCCAGGCCGAGGCCCAGGAGGCCGCGCAAGTCCAGAACGTGATCCTAGCGGAGAAGGCCATCCAGGACGCCGAGGATAACCTCAAGGTCATCATGAATCTTCCCCTCAGCGGCGGCTGGGATCAGCGGATCCAGCCCAGCGAGGCACCCAGCCTAGAGGTGAAGCGGGTCGATCTCGAGGCGGCCGTCCAGAAGGCATTGGAGAATCGATACGAATACAAGAGCGCCAAGCTGGACATCGAGAATAAAGAGCTCTCGGTCCGCCTCTCGCGCAACCAACTGCTCCCGGATCTCTCCCTTACCGCTAACGTCTTCACCAATGGCGCACGCCAGTTGTACGGCAGCGACATCAGCGAGACGGGTACCGGCCAATTCACTTCCTACTCTGTGGGGGTCGTCCTCACCGTGCCTCTCGGCAACCGCGCCGCCCAGTCCAGCTTTCTCCAGTCGAAGCTGGCCTTGGAGCAGGCCAAGACGTCGCTCAAGAGCCTGGAGCTGCAGATCATCCAGCAGGTCCGACAGGTGGTCAGGCAGTTAGAGGCAGATGCCAAGCGGATCGATGCCAACCGGGCCGCCCGCATCCTGGCGGAGTATCAGTTGGAGATGGAGCAGCGCCGCTTACAGGCCGGGGTCTCCACCACATTCAATGTTCTCTCGTTCCAGCGCGACTTGGCGGCAGCGCAGGCCAATGAGTTTCATGCGATCACGGACTACAACAAAGATTTGGCGGACTTGGACAACATGCTGGGGACGGTGTTGGAGCGGAATAGGATCGAGATGTAGGCTTCGCTCCAGAAGGACTCTACCGGGGGCGAGGAGGCAATGTGGGCGCGGACTTCACTGGTGTGGTAAAGTCCGCGCAGTTGACCTGGGGGGGGTGGCTCGGCTTGGGGAGAGACGGCCCCGGGGAGCACTCGGCGCGAGGTAACGGGCTACGGGAAGCCGGCAGTCGCAACCTGGCCCGCGGACATCGGATGGGGTGCCAAAAACTCCGTCCGGTGGTCTCGCGGACCGATGGACTCCTGGTAGGGTCGAGGACTGGCGCGGTTGTAGGTCGTAAGAACTCCGTCCGGCAGCCTGTCGTTCCCGAAAACCTATACTGTGCGATTCGGCGAGACATTCCGTCGCCGCACATTACGCAGCCAACCGTTCGTAGTGGTGATGTAGACCGCCCACTTCCGGAACCTTGGGCTAACGACCAGATCATGAGCAAAAGTCCGTGAGGAAAATGGGTGACACTCCGGAGCCGAGGTTCCCAGGAGGAACCGAAAGGAGTGTGACCCATGGAGAGGATCGGCAAGGCAGGAGGGAAGCGGAAGCAGAGCCGGGGGCCGCGGAAGGCAACGCGGCGGGCTGGTGGGGCGCACCCCCACGTCCACCCGTTCGAGGTCCGGCGCAAAGCGGTGCAGCTATGCCTGGAGGAAGGCTTCCCAGTCGAGCAGGTGGCCCGTGAACTCGGCGTCGGCTTTAGTACGCTAGGGGCGTGGGTGCGCAGGTATCGCGCCCAGGGGGAAGCGGGCCTGCAGGCGAAGCCGACACGTCGGGGCCGTCAGCGGCCGAAAGTGGCCCCGGTGGTGAAGACGCAAGTCGTCGAACTCAAGCGGCGCCATCCCGACTTGGGGATCCAGAAAATCAGCCAGTTCCTGCGGCGGGTGCTGTTTCTGCCGGTGAGCCGGGAGACGGTGCGCCGCACGTTACACGAGCATCAACTGCTCAAGAAACGTAAACTCAAGCCCCCGCGTAACCCTTCCCCGCCGCGCTTCTTCGAGCGCTCCACACCCAACCAGATGTGGCAGACCGACATCTTCACCTTCCGGCTGGGCGGCAAGAACGCCTACCTCATCGGGTTCCTCGACGACCACTCCCGCTACGTGGTGGGGCTGGACGTGTTTCGCAGCCAGACGGCGGAGCACGTGTTGGAGGTGTACCGCCGGGCGGTGGCGGAGTACGGCGTGCCCAAGGAGATGCTCTCCGATCAGGGCCGCCAGTACTCGAGCTGGCGCGGGGCCACCCGGTTCGAGGCGGAGTTGCGGAAGGATCGGGTGCACCACATCAAGAGCCGCCCGCACCACCCCATGACGCTGGGCAAGATCGAACGCTTCTGGAAGACCATCTGGGAGGAGTTCCTGGTGCGCGCGCAGTTCGACAGCTTCGAGTCGGCCGGCGAGCGGATCCGGCTGTGGGTGAAGCACTACAACCACCGGCGGCCCCATCAGGCCCTGGAGGGGCTGTGTCCCGCCGATCGCTTCTTTGCCATCGCCCAGGAGTTGCGGCAGGTCATCGAGCGCGGCCTGCAGGACAACGTGCTGGAGCTGGCGCTGCGAGGGGAACCGCGCCCTCCGTTCTACATGGTGGGCCGGCTGGGCGAGCAGTCGGTGGTGATCCGGGCGGAGAAGGGCCAAGTGAAGATGCTCGTCGATGGCGCGGAGCCGCGGCCGCCTCGGGAGGTCACCTACGACCTGGAAGGAGGAACCCGTGAGCACGGAAATCCCAGCCAAGCAGGAGCCGCTGCGGTACAATGCCCAGCAGCGAGTGCAGGCGGTGCTGTCGATCTGGACGGAGCGGCGGCGCCCGATGGAGGTCTCTCAGGAGCTGGCGATTCCCCTCAAGGTACTTTCCCAGTGGGAGACGCGGGCGCTCTCGGGTATGCTGAAGGCGCTGGAGGCGCCGACGCGGCGGGAACCCGGCCCCGCGCTGAGCCCGAAGCTGGAGCGCCTGCTCGCGCGGCAAGCCCTGCAGCAGAAGGGGCGGATGGCCCGATTGGAGAAGCGGCTCACCAAGCTCCAGGAATCGAAAGCCCCACCGCCGCCCACCAAGTAGAGAAGGCCCGCGGGGCGGGAGGACGCGATGAGCGATCCGACGGCCAGTCCCCACCAGCAAGCCCTGGTCCGGCAGCGGGCGCAGCTCATCATGCAGGTGCGGAGCGGGGTGCTGACGGCCGAGGCAGCGGCCCGGCAGCTGGGCGTCTCCCGCAAGACGTACTACAAGTGGGAGCGCCGGGCCCTGGCGGCGATGGTCGAGGCCCTGGGGAATCGGGACCAGGGGCGCCCGCCGCGGCCCCTCGACCCGGAGAAGGAAGCCCTCCGACGCCAGACGGAGGAGCTCCAGGCGAAGCTCGCGGTGCTGGAGCAGACGGAGCGGCTCCGGCAGGTGCTCGCGCAGCCGGATAAAAAAAAACCCTGAGGTGGCCGCAATGCTGATCCCGACCTTCACCCAGCTGAAGCGAGAAGTGCGCTGGCCCTACGAGCGCCTCTGCCGCTTCCTGGGGGTGCCCTATGGGACCTTCCGGCGGTGGAAGCAGCGCCTGGAGCGCGGCCAGCCCGCCCGGTTCCGGCCGGGGCCAAAGAAGGTGGCCCCCCTGACCCTCGAGGAGCTGCGCGGGGAGGTAGCCCGCCTGCACCATGGCCAGCAGCGCAGCCGGGGAGTGGGGGCGCTCTACCGGCAGTACCACGCCCAGGTCTCAAGGCGCGATCTCGAGGCGCTCACGGAGGCGGCACGGCGGGCGCTCGCCCAGCAGTGCCAGGCGGCACTCTGCCACATCACCTGGCATGTGCCCGGGTTAGTCTGGTCGCTGGACGACGCGGAGCTGGCGAGAGGGAGTTCGCATCTCCTGCGCCTCCATCAGGTGCAGGATCTCGCCTCGCGCTACAAGTTCCCCCCTTGGGTGGGAGAGCGGATCTTAGGAGAGACCGTGGCGCTTCGCCTGGAACAGCTCTTCGTGCAGCATGGCCCGCCGCTCGTGCTCAAGCGGGACAACGGGGGCAATCTCAATCAGCACGCGATCGAGGAGGTGCTCGCGCGCTACCTGGTCATGCCACTCAACTCGCCCCCGCATTATCCGCCCTACAACGGCGGGATGGAACGCGCGGTGCGGGAACTGAAGACGCCGCTGGTGGCGAAGCTCCGCGCCAGCGGCCCGATCCCGGAGTCCCAAGTGCAGAGCTGGGCGGCACTCTTGGCGCATGACCTGAACCATCGCCGCCGTCGCTCTCTCCATGGGGACGTGGCCTGCAGGGTGTTTCAGGATGCCAGGCTAGCCCTGAAGGCGTATACTCGCCGCAAGCGAAGGGAGGTCTTCGATGAGATCAATGCCCTGACCCGGAAGCTCATGGAGGCCCAGACGGATTGCACCCCACGTCAAGCCGTAACGGCCCGTCGGCTGGCGGTGGAAGCCTGGTTACAAAAAAACGGGGTCATAAGCATCACTCAGAACCACAGAGTGTTACCCATTTCCCTCAAAGAAATCGCTCATAATTAGGTTGGCCCCACACACAGGCGAAGCGCCGGGACTTGAAACTGCTCCACGTGATGTCCAAGCTGCTGAACGGCGCGATCGCCTCCGACAAGATCACAGGGCTTCGACAGATGTTTGACCGACTTCTCGGCGGATAGCTGCCCAACTACGCGATGAACCTGTCGGCGGCTCCGCTTCGCTCCGCCGCCGCAGGTTATCACGGGCGTTGGATCGGCCATCGCTTCGCGCCGCCGCTCAACGCGAGCGTTACATGGAGACCGTGGTCACTCTCCATCGCCTGTCGCTTGACGAATGGAAGGACTGCTGAATTATTCCTCTCTCCTCCTCGCCGTCCAATCGGACGGGAATGGCTTTCACTCCAAGCAGTCCATCCGGCTTCGTTTCCAGCGTGACGGTTCCGTCTCCGCCCACGAGAATCCGGGCGAATGACTGCTGGATCGCCTCTCGCACTTTCCCGTTCACCCCACTGCGCAGTTTCTCGGTCATCCCTTGAAGGTGCCGTTCGAGTGCGGCGGGAGTCGAGCTGGATTACTGCGGGCTGCTGGCTCCCGTCCAATTGGGCTAGCTCGGCCTGGAGGGCTACCCGGCGCTGTTCGGCAGCCGCCAGCGCCTGTTCCAGCGACGAGAAATCCCCCTTGGCGATGGCCCGCGTATAGTTGGTGATCTCCCGGTCTACCAGCGTCAGGGCCTTCCGAAGCTCCTTGATCCGGGGGCGGGACACCGCGGCCTGGGCGCGAAGCCGGGCGTTCACTTCGGTGAGCAATCGCTCTAGCGTCGCCGGGGTGAGGACCGCCTGCTGGAGAATCTCCAGGACTTCCCGCTCGATCGCTTCGTCCACCCGGAGACCGCGCGGCGTGACCGAGCAAAGGTCTTTGCGGGGGACCTGTTCGAGAGGCACTGAGCCCACCCGACTTCCGGGCTTCGGTGCCGCCATCGCCGACTCCGCCTCGTTTCGTTGTCGAAATACCGGAAGGAACGTGCGGGCAGAGTCCGACGTCATTCGCCCGCGGTGAAACGTCTGCTGAAGCATACCTTCTCAGGGCATGGTTGCCACAGCGATTGACCCCCACCCGGGAATATGGTAAGTAAGCGCTGACTATTCACCAGGGTGCGGAGGCTTCCCATGCCACCGAAAACTGAGGCCAGGGTGCCGGGAAAACCGGCGCGGAGCAGGCGGGTGCGCGTCTCGGGAGAGGAGCGGCGTCGGCAGATCATCGAGGCGGCGACGACGCTGTTCTCGCGCAAGGGGTTCCGCGGGACTACGACGCGGGAGATCGCCGGAGCCGTCGGGGTGAGCGAGGCGATGCTGTTCAAGCACTTCGCCACCAAGGAGGAGCTGTACGCCGCCATCATCGAGGCCAAGGCCCACGTGGAGCGGCTGATGGACACGGTGGTGGAGGCAGCGGAACGGGGGAACGATGCCGAGGTCCTACGCACGCTGGCCCGGGAGATGATCGCGCGGACCCGGACCGACCCCGCGCTGATGCGACTCACCCTTTTCAGCGCCCTCGAGGGGCATGCCCTGTCCGACATGATGTTCCGCTCGCGGGTGCAGCAACTGGACGACTTTCTCAGCCGCTACATCGCCCGGCGGATCGCCGCAGGGGCCTTCCGCAATGTGGATCCCAGGCAGGCGGCGTGGAACTTCATGGGGATGGTGGTCTACCACACCCAGCTCCTGGAGCTGTTCAGACAGAAGCCCCCGCGACATCTGACCAGCGACCGGGCCGTCGAGGAGATGGTCCAGCTCTTCCTGAACGGAGTCCGCCGCTCATGACGTCCGCCATGTGTGCCCGTGCCAGGAGGGTCTCCCTGGGGGTAACGCTCGGGCGCGCTCCCGCCGAACGCCCCAGGATCGAGTCCCGGCCCCGACGCTTCGCCATCAAGGCCGCCATCCCCGACCGGGATGGCGCGAGACAAGAAGGTGACCCATGCCACTCCTAGGAAAAGCAGATGGCCGTGGCAACCTCATGGTCGTGTCGGCCGTTTTGGTGTGTGGCCTCTGGCTGGGAGGTTGCGAGTCCTCGAAATCCGCCCCGCCGCCCTCGATCCCGGAGGTGGCGACCGTGACCATCCAGCCGGAACGGATGGCGCTGACCACGGAACTGCCAGGCCGGACATCCGCGTACTCGATGGCGGAGATCCGTCCGCAGGTGGGCGGCATCATCCAGAAACGGCTGTTCGAGGAAGGCTCTGACATCAGGGAAGGCCAGGTGCTTTACGAGATCGACCCCGCCCCCCTCCAGGCGGCTTATGACAATGCCGCGGCGAACCTCGCCGCCGCCCGAAGGGCCGTCGCGCGATCGCGGGCGTCCTTGGAAGCCAGCCGGACCGGCGTCGTGCGGCAGCAGGCCATCGTCGAGAACGCGCGCGTGAACCGGAAGCGCTTCGAGGATCTCCTCGCCGAGGGCGCGGTGGCCGCCAGCCAGCGTGATCAGGCCGTGACCGATGCCGATGTGGCCGAGGCGACGCTTCGGACGACCCAAGCCCAGGTGGACAGCGATCAGGAGGCGGTAGCGGTGGCCGAGGCCGCCGTCCAGCAGGCGGCGGCGGCACTCGAAACGGCCCGCATCAATCTGGGGTACGCCCGCGTCACCGCGCCCATTGCGGGCCGGATCGGAAAGTCCAACGTGACCGTGGGCGCCCTGGTCACGGCGAGCCAGCCCACGCCCCTCGCTACCATCCAGCAGCTTGATCCCATCTACGTGGACGTGACCCAGTCCAGCGCCAATCTGCTGCAACTCAAACGCAACATCGCAGCCGGTCGAATCAAAGGCGACGCTCCCGACCGGGCGCGGGTGAAGCTGTTCCTGGAAGATGGCACGGCCTACCCATCGGAGGGCACCCTGAAGTTTTCCGATGTGACCGTGGATCCTAGCACCGGATCGTTTATCCTGCGGATGGTCTTCCCCAACCCGCACCATACGCTTCTGCCCGGCATGTTCGTCCGCGCCCAGGTCCTGGAAGGGGTCGTCGAGCAGGCGATGCTTGTCCCGCAGCAGGGGGTCTCCCGCGACCCGAAAGGGAATCCCCTCGTGCTGCTCGTGACTGCTGAGGGCAAGGTCGAGCAGCGGATGATCGTGGTGGATCGTGCCATCGGCGACAGATGGCTCGTCGCCTCGGGTCTGGCGCCCGGCGATCGGGTGATCGTCGAGGGCATTCAAAGGGTACGGCCCGGCGCTTCCGTCAAGGTCGTCACGTTTGACGCCGGCCGGAAAGAGAGCCCAGCAACCGTGAAGACCGGTCAGCCGACCACAGGCGCAAAGTAGGCGGAGGCCTTTGATGCTATCGAAATTCTTCCTGGATCGCCCCGTCTTCGCCTGGGTCATCGCCATCATCATCATGCTGGTAGGCGCCCTCGCCATCCACAACCTGCCCATCTCGCAATATCCTCCCATCGCCCCCCCGTCGATCTACATCCAGGCCTTCTATCCTGGGGCCTCGGCGGAAACCGTGGAGAACAGCGTCACCCAGATCATCGAGCAGAAGATGACCGGCCTGGACCAGATGATCTACCTCTCCGCCACCAGCGATTCGTCCGGAACCTCCAGGATCGAGCTGACCTTCGCCCCGGGGACCGATCCGGACCTCGCCTGGGCCAAGGTGCAGAACAAGCTCCAGCTCGCCATGGCCAGCCTGCCCGGGACGGTCCAGACCCAGGGAGTGACGGTGGGCAAGGCGACGCGGAACTACCTGATCATCGTGGGGCTGATCTCGGAAGACGGCAGCATGGATGGCAACGACCTCAGGGATTATGCCCAGTCCAACCTGGAGAAGGTCCTGGCGCGTGTGCCCGGCGTGGGCGAGGTGGAGGAATTCGGCTCCCAGTATGCCATGCGCGTCTGGCTGAATTCCGACAGACTGACCGATTACAGCCTGACGATTGATGACGTGATCGCCGCGCTTCAGGCCTACAACGTTGAGGTTTCGGCCGGCCAGTTCGGCGGGGCGCCGGCGGTGGAGGGGCAGCGCCTGAACACCTCCATCATCGTCCAGAGCATGTTGAAGACCCCCGAAGAGTTCGCCGCCATTCCCGTCCGGATCAACCCGGACGGCTCCGTCGTCCGCATCAAGGACGTGGGGCGCGCGGAGCTGGGAACCGACGCGTACGATATGGAGGCCTTTTACAACGGCAAGCCTTCCGCCGGAATGGCCATCCGGATGGCGGCAGGGTCGAACGCCGTGGATACGGCTAATGCGATCAAAACCAAACTGAACGAGATGAGCCGGTACTTTCCCCCGGGGATGAAGGTCGTCTATCCCTACGATACCACCCCCTTCGTCCAGGTGGCCATCCACGAGGTGGTGAAGACCCTCTTCGAGGCGATCCTTCTGGTCTTCCTGGTCATGTGGCTCTTCATGGGGAGCCTGCGAGCCACCCTGATCCCGACCATTGCGGTGCCGGTGGTGCTCCTGGGGACCTTCGCGGCGCTCTCGTTCTTCGGCTTCTCCGTCAACATGCTGACCATGTTCGCCATGGTGCTCGCCATCGGTCTCCTGGTGGACGATGCCATCGTGGTGGTGGAAAACGTGGAACGGATCATGAGTGAGGAGGGACTTCCGCCGAAGGAGGCCACCCGGAAGTCCATGGACCAGATCACGAGCGCCCTGATCGGCATCGGACTGGTCCTCTCGGCGGTCTTCGGCCCGATGGCCTTCTTCGGCGGCTCGACCGGCGTCATCTATCGGCAGTTTTCCGTGACCATCATCTCCTCCATGCTCCTCTCGGTGGTGGTGGCCTTGATCCTGACGCCGGTCCTCTGCGCCTCGCTCCTCAAGCCGGTTCCGGCCGGGCACGAGCCGGCGGAGAACGCCATCTGGTTCCTGCGCCCGTTCTTTGCCTGGTTCGACCGCGTCTTCTTCCGGCTCCGCGACCGGTACGTCAAGATCGTCGGACGCTCCCTTTCGCGGAAACTCCGCTACGCGGTCGTCTACGTCGCGATCGTGGCAGCGGTGGGGACCGTCTTCTATCGCCTGCCCACATCCTATGTTCCCGACGAAGATCAAGGGATCCTGCTCGCCCAGATCATGCTGCCGACGGGCTCCACTTTGGAGCAGGCCAAGAAGGTCGCGACCGACGTCGACCGCTACATCCAGAAGGACGAAAAAGAGGCGGTGGAATCCAGCATGACGATTTCCGGGATGGGCTTCTCCGGCCGGGCCCAGAACAACGGCCTCGTATTCATCAGGCTCAAGGAGTGGCACCTCCGCAACCGGTCCGACCTGCGCGCAAAGGCCATTGCGGAACGGGCCACCAAGATCTTTTCGCAATTCCGCAATTCTCTCGTGTTCGTCTTCCCGCCGCCATCCGTGATCGAGCTGGGGACTGCGACCGGGTTCGACTTCCAACTCATGGATCGGGGCGGGCTGGGACACGAGAAACTGATGGCGGCCCGCAACCAGCTCCTCGGTATGGCGGCGAAAGATGCGCGCCTGACCAAGGTCCGACCCAACGGCATGGAGGATGTGCCCGAGTATCGCCTTGACGTGGACTGGGAGAGGGCCGGCACCCTCGGGGTATCCATCAACTTCATCCATGACACCATCTCGGCGGCATTCGGCAGCAGCTACGTCAACAATTTCATTCAGGGTGGGCGGGTCAAGCGGGTGTATCTTCAGGCGGATGCTCCCTACCGCATGCTGCCAAAAGACATCGAGAGGCTCTATGTACGGAATACCACGGGGAAGATGGTCCCCTTTTCCGCTTTTGCCTCGGCCCACTGGACATCTGGCTCGCCCAGGCTCGAGCGCTTTAATGCGTTTCCGTCGATGAACATTCAGGGTGAGCCGGCGCCGGGGAAGAGCTCCGGCGAGGCCATGATGGCGATGGAGGAGATCGTCGCGAAATTGCCAGAGGGGATCGGGTACGAATGGACCGGAGTTTCCTACCAGGAGCGCATGTCCGGTACCCAAGCGCCCTTGCTGTACGCCTTCTCCGTGATCGTCATTTTCCTATGCGTGGCGGCCCTGTACGAGAGCTGGCCAATTCCACTTACCAATCTGCTGATGTTGCCGCTCGGGCTCTTCGGTGCGGCGCTGGCCACCTGGTTGCGGGGGATGCACAATGATGTCTACTTCCAGATCGGGTTTCTCACCACGCTCGGGCTGACGACCAAGAACGCCATCCTGATCATTCAGTTTGCGCAGCAGCGGATGGCCCACGGCGAAGGGCTGGTCGAAGCGACCCTGGGTGCGGTCCGGGTGAGATTCCGACCGGTCATCATGACTTCGTTGGCGTTTTTCTTCGGCGTCCTGCCGCTGGCCATCGCCTCCGGCGCAGGGGCCGGCGCCATGAACGCCATCGGCACCGCCGTGACGGGCGGGATGCTCTCCGCCACCTTCATTGACCTCTTTTACATCCCGCTGTTCTTCATCCTCGTCTCCCGCCGGTTCACGAGAAAACAACCTGAGTCCACCCTGCAGCACTACCCCGATGCCCCGGCGGCGTCGAAAGTGCAGTGATCGGGAGCGGAGAGAGCCGGGAGGGACTTGCGAGGGGTGGCAGGGTACGATGCGGGCGAGGGAGGGTCTCTGCCGGAAAAAAGAAGCGCGGGGTGGGTGACCACTTTGCGCTCGCATCTGGTGGACGCGGTCGAAACCAATCCTCGAGGGCTACTTGAGAAGGTGCCTGTAGTCCGCAAAACCCTCGTCGCTCGATAACTAAGCTAGGGATTCTGAATTGACTTTCCACTAGCATCCGCTGGAGAGGCGATCCATGTCTCCATGATGGATCCGCTCCCCCGAGACCAGCCGAATAATTGGGATAGGGAGTTTTGCTCAATTGGCGGTCCGGTCCCCCGGCACCAACCCTCATGAAATCCGAATATGATGTGCTGGCGCTTGGTGATTGCAGGGAAGGAAGGTCATGGCGTCTCCAGTCATGCCCCTTGCTCATTCACGCTCTGGCCGCGTTCGTCCTTGCTTCCCATCCCGGTTCAAGGTATATAGGGGTTCTGTTGACCCCGAACGGTTCGCCCACCACTCGGAAGGAGATCCCATGGCCTTGAATGTGACCGGGGCGTTGCGCAAGGCGCTCAGCCACCTGGAACGGGAGAAGGCGGGCATCGACCGGCAGATCCGGGCAGTGCAAAGCGCGCTCGCCGCGCTGGCGGGTAGGAAGATCCCTGCCCCCACTGGACTGCGGAGCCGTCCCACCCCGCAGCACCGCCGAATGAGTGCGGCCGCCCGCCGGAAGATCGGGCTGCGGATGAAGGTGTACTGGGCGAAGCGGAAGGCGGCCGCCCCGGAGGGCAAGGCGAAGGCGCCGCAGAAGGGCAAGTGACGGAGAGCTCGCCCCCCAGAGCGGACGGCATCCGGCCGGCGCCGTGTGGGCGTGGACCGGCTCGCCGCAGTGCGGATCGTGGACTTCCTCGCATCGCTCCGTTCTTCAAGGACGGGCCGGATCGTACTCATCTGGCGGCCGATCCGCTGTTGCTCCGCTTCCAGTTGGCGGAGGGCCTCTCACAAGGGGGCCGTTACCCCCGGCTCATCCTCGCCTCCTTTCGTGGGCCCCTTTTACAAGGAGAGCTGCTCACTCCCAGAGCTCTGCTTCATCCCGCCCGTGCTTGTCATCCCAAGACATCTCCAAAGCACTCTAGATCCATCCTGGCGTTCTCGCCCCATGGATGCCACCACGCCAAATGCGACGGGACCGCTCGACCGGGCGCCGACAGAGAGGACCTGCCGACGGGGAGAACCACCCGACTGGGATTGGTATATATTATTTCCCGGAGGCACTGCGAAGCCCAGGGGAGCAGCGCGAGAGCCTTCAGGTCGGGTGGGCTGGGGCACGGCGGAACGCGTGAGCTGAAACGAGGATTCCGGGGGGGCCGATCACTACCCTTCCAGCGCCCTGAGGTCCGACGGCGGGAGAGCGGCTCAGGAGCTTGAGTACGCGAGCGAAACGCAGAGTTCCCGGGCGAACCCGTCAAGCGCCGGCAGGTCATCAGCGGGGAGGGCAGAATCCGTCTAGAAGAACTCTCGATCACCCCCTGGTTGGGGAAGCCATGACCCGTGAGGTGAAGGAACGCCCTGGGTGCGAAGTTCGATGGCCGCTGGGCCTTCTGCTGCTGACGCCCGTCTCGTGGGTCTTGCCGACCGCCAGTGAGGCAACGGTGATTCTCTTTCCCCAGAATGGCCGGACGGTCCAGGCGGAGAGGATGGAGATCCTCGGGGATCGGCTTCGCATTGAGAAGCCGACGAAGACGATCGAGCTGCCCCGGTCGGCCGTGCTGTCGATTCATCCGGCCTCGCCCCCCCACGCCCTCACCCACCGGCCCCCCGCCTGCCACCGTGTACCGGGGCCTGACGCAGCAGATGACCGGCAAGGTCCGCCGCGAGATTCAGAACCGCCCGCCACCGTGTACCGGGGCCGGTAGCCAGAAGGGTCCACGGATCGAGGGCCACGTCGCCAGAGGGAGGTCAGAATGGACATAGTGCCGTTTGCAATCGTCCCAGTGCTGTTCATCATCATCGTATTACTGTACATCTTCTTCAGTGCCGTGAAGGTCCTGCGGGAGTACGAGCGGGCGGTCGTCTTTCGCCTGGGCCGGCTGTCCAAAGCCCTGATCAATCCCGGCGGCACCGGCAACGGCCCCGGGCTGATCCTGCTGATCCCCGTCGTCGACAAGATGGTGAAGGTGAGCCTCCGCACCGTGGCCATGAACGTCCCCTCCCAGGATGTCATCACCAGGGACAACGTCTCCCTCAAGGTCGATGCCGTGATTTATTTCCGGGTGATGGATCCCGAGCGGGCGGTGGTGGCTGTGGAGGACTACCTGTTTGCCACCTCGCAGATGGCCCAGACCACCCTGCGCAGCGTCTTGGGTCAGTCCGAGCTGGACGAGCTGCTCTCGGAGCGCGACCGGATCAACCAGATGCTCCAGCGCATCATTGACGAGCACACCGAGCCGTGGGGGATCAAGGTCAGCGCCGTCGAGGTGAAGCTCATTGACCTGCCCCAGGACATGCAGCGGGCCATGGCCAAGCAGGCCGAGGCCGAGCGGGAGAAACGGGCCAAGATCATCCATGCCGAGGGCGAGCTGCTGGCCTCGGAGAAGCTGGCCCAGGCGGGCCGGGTGATCGCCTCGGAGCCCATCACCATCCAGCTCCGCTACCTGCAGACCCTGACGGAGATCGGGACGGAGAAGAACTCCACCATCATCTTCCCCCTCCCCATTGACATGCTACGGGCCATCGTGGGGGACAAGAAGCCGGCCTGATGGCGGGGGGGAGAGCCGACTGATCCTGACGGCATCAGGGTCGATGCTCTGGCGCCGGTTGTCGGACGCTTGACTGTCCTGGATGTCTGTGTTACGGAACGGACATGGAAGGGGGGGAGGAGACCTCGGTGGACGACCCGTTAGCGCAGCGCCTCCTGGACATCATTTACCACGATCCGGACGGCCGGCGCGTATACAAAGAGTCGCTGACCGACTGGATCCTGGATACGCAGCCCCGCACGGCCCCGTTGGAGGCAGCGGCGCTGGTGCAGTACCTGGCGGCGCACCAGCCGGAGCTGCTGACGCGGCTGAAGATCAACGTCCGCCTCCAGGAGGAGCTGGCCCGCGCGCTGGAATCCCTCGACCGGCACTGACCGCGCCCGCCGCGCTCGCCGTCCCCCGGCCCGGCCGCCCCGCCGCGATTCTCTGAAGGGTGACTGCGCGAATTGGGCGTGGTACGATACAGTCGTCCCTCGAGGTCGCCATGCACCCGACGGGGGAGCTCAGGAAGAGCAAGGAGTGGGGCCATGACCATTGTGGCGATTTCCCGGGAAATGGGGAGCGGGGGCTACGAGATCGGCGCCGCCGTCGCCAAGGCGCTGCACTTCCAGTACGTGGATCGGCAGATCCTCCTGCAGGCCGCCCACGCCCACGGGGTGTCGGAGGCGAAGCTCGTGGATGTGGTGGAGCGCCGCCTCTCCCTCTGGGAGCGCTTCGATGCAGAGCGGCGCTGCTACCTGATCTTCCTCGAGGCCGCCTACTATGCGTTCGCGGAGCAGGGCAACCTGGTCACGGCCAGTCGCAGCGGGCCGTTCTTCCTCCGGGGCATCAGCCACGCGCTCAAGGTCCGGATCATGGCCCCCTTCGAGGTGCGCGTGCACCGGGTCATGCAGCAGGAGCAGCTGGACCAGAAGGCGGCCGCGGCCAAGGTCCGCGCCTATGACCGGGAGATGTCCGGGCGCATCGACTACCTGTTCGGGCTGGACTGGACCCGGCCCGAGAACTACGATCTGGTGATCAACACCAGAGACGACGCCTGGGGGTTCTACACGGATCTCCTGGCGGCGGCCGCCCGGCACCCGCAGTACCAGCCCACGCCGGAGTCGCGACAGAAGATCCGCGACCTCAGCCTCGCGGCGCAGGTCCGCGCCGCCCTCGCCACGGATCCGGGGACCAAGCACATCAATGTCGAGGTCACCGCCCAGACGGGGCGCGTGGTGCTGAAGGGCGTCGTCTTCAGCCCGGCCATGCTGGAGGCCGCTGCCGAGGTGGCGAGGCGCGTCCCGGCGGTCACGAACGTCTCGTGCGAGGCGGTGGAGATCCCCCGGGTCTACCCGGGCCCGATCATGTAACTCAGAACAGTTCGACAGTTCGGTGGTTCGGGAGTTCGGGCGGTCCTGCCGCACTGGTGAACTCCTGAACACCCGAACTCTCGAACGCCCGAAGGCTCTTGTCAACAGAGGAGGACTGACTGACCACCACCAGGTATGTAGCTTGACTTCGTAGAATGGGCGTGTTACGAAGCCCCCTTTCGTCAGGAGGCGTGGCCCTCTCGGGATCACGTGCTCGGAGGCAAGGTGGCCCAAGTGGATGCCCACGGCTCGGAGCGTTGCCAACGCATCTCGGCGGTGATGGGAGACAGCCGAGTGACCGAGCACCGGTCCCCCGCGCCATTTCCCATCTTGGGGAGACCGAACCATGAGACAGCCCCTTCGATCCTTTCTGCAGATCCTCGGCGTTTCGTTGTTATCCCTGACTCTCGTAGGGTGTGCTATCGGACGCTATTATGGAGGGTCTAGAGTTCCGGAGGACAAGATTAAGGACATAAAACCAGGTATCACCACGCGGGGGGAGATTCTGAGCTGGTTTGGTCCACCCCAGAATTATCTCAGCCCGACGCTTCTTAACCAGATATTGCGCGAGTTCGAAGCGACGGAGGAGCCGCTTACAAACTATCCCTTTGCCAACATCCTTTCTTACCAGTATGACCGGGGGGACTTCAGGGGGCTCATCCTGATCCTCTTCAATTACGTTGAAGCCGACGTTAAGTCGGATCACCTGGTTATCTTCTTCGACGAGAATGAGAGGGTGAAGTACTATGGCTTCCATAAGGGAACAGAAGAGTTGCAGTAGAATTCTGACCCTCACGATCCTGCTGACGAGCCTAGCATGGGGCTGCACTATTGGAAGGCTCTACCTCGGCTCTGAGCTCAGAGACGATCCCCAAGACAAGATAATGATTGGCGCTACCACCAAGAGCGAGGTCCTGAAGATTTATGGGCCCCCCTACGGGATCCAGCGACAGTACGACGGAGACGTCTTCATTTACAAGTATCTCCGGAAGAACTCGTCTGCATTAGACCTTAGAGAACCCGTCGTGACTCGGCTGACGATCTTCTCCTTCACACGAACTCAACAGAAAGCTGACAGCCTGGTGATCCTCTTCAACAAGGACGGAATCGTAAAGAGTTATGGGTTTCGCCGGGGAACGTCGGAGTTGACGGGATTTTGAGCCATCCTGCTCTGAGGCTGCGCCCCGTAAGGGTGCGGACATTGAAGTCATCGTCTGGGCAGATCTCTGGTGACGGCTGGCCAACACTGCGGGTTGGTTGCTCCTGGTGGTGGGTTTCGGGCTGCAGTACGCAGGTGTTTACCGAACCCGGTGCCTCCCGCCGTTATCCGCGTCTCCGCACCGAGGCGGTGGCAGGGGGGAAACGGCGCCCTTGGGGGAAGTTGTTCTGGCCCAAGGGTTCGAGTTCGAGCCGCTGCTGACTGTGCTGGAGCGGCGAGGGCTGATCGCGCGAGGCCGGTGGTGGAGGAGACCAAGCGGCTGAAGGAGAAGGCGAGGAAGGCGCGGTGGCTCCCTTAGGGGGAGGAACACTGTGGGACGGGGGGAACGATCCTGGCCTCGCAGAGACTGGAGAGGCACGTCGAAACCAACAAAGCCAGACGTTGAGGGGCCATACGACCACTCGAGAGCGGGGCTCGAAGCGTTCATCCAGAAGGGTGGCTAGACGATTCAGGGAATGCAACCGGCAGCGCTGGCTGCGCAGCGAGAGGGCAGAAGGAGAAAAGACGTGATGAAGCGGGTCGAGCTCGGGCGCACAGGACTACGGATCTCGCGCCTTGCCTTTGGGACGGGGTACCTGGACGACTCGGTGGCGGCTGGGGCCCGGCTCCTGGTGGCGGCCTACGAGCTCGGCGTCAACTTCTGGGACACCTCCGACAACTACGTTCAAGGCGGCCGAGAACAAGGAGGGAGCCTGGAAGTTCATGACCTTCCTGATGGAGGACGAGCCCAACTACGAGTACGCCAAGGCCCTGGGGCTCCTCCCCGCGCGAAAGGCCCTTACCAACCGGCCGCCCTATACGGAGCCCTCGTACTCGGGCTTCGTCAGTTCGTTCCCATTCTCGATCATCAACCCCTACCTGGTCTATCCGGGCTGGGGGGGAAAGCTCGACTCGGAAGGCGCGCCGCTGTTCCAGGAGGCGATGGTCGGGAAGATATCGGCCGAGGAGTGCCTGGACAAGTTCGCCGAAATGCTGACCAAGAACATGATGTGAGGCGTCGCCTCATCGGTTCTTGCGTGGCCTCGGGCGCCTCAGTGCGCTGGCAAGCTGGGACCCGATTTGCGCAGCCCGAACTTCCTGGGGGTAACCGGGCTGAATCAACACGCCACGATCGCGGCGCCCGCCCCGCGAGCCTCGGCCCTGGCCTTCCCGAGCCACCGCCCGGGCTGCCGGCGCTCCTGATTGCGGGCCACCAGCTACCGCGCGACGCGCGGGTCGTGGCGCGATCGATCCTCGGTGGGCTCCATCATGAGTACGGCCTGGAAAAGCTGGCAGCGTGACCGAGCGGAGGTTTTTGCGGAGCACACCGCATTCAATCTCCAGAGCGCCACCCCTGAGCCGCGGTTTTCTCCAACGGATCTTTAGCCCACCGGTCGCGGTCCGAAGGGGCAGCCTCCTTGCCCGGGTTATTCACCGCGCCCGCTGGCCTAAAAATCCTCTGCATTGCTCCCAAAGGCCCACGTTCTTCCCAGCGCCCACGCGGTTAGGCACGCCAGCGCAAAGACAGTGGCTCGCTCATCCGCGGCTGGTGTCGGAAAAGCGGGCGCGGCTCCGCGCCCACTCCAGGTCCGGCAGCCAGCCAGCCAAAAGCCCGATCGCCGGGAGAAACGCGCAGACGTGATACACGAACCCGATGCTCGTCGCGTCGGCCAGGTTGCCCAGGAGGGCGGCAGCAAGGCCGCCGATGCCGAAAGCGAACCCAAAGAAGAGGCCGGCCATAAGGCCCACTTTGCCCGGGATCAGTTCCTGCGCATACACCAGAATCGCCGGGAAGGCGGACGCCAAGATGAGGCCAATCAGGACAGTGAGCGGCCCCGTCCAAACCAGCGGGGCGTGGGGCAAGAGGAGCGTGAAGGGGAGCACGCCCAGGATCGAACCCCAGATCACATATTTGCGCCCGATGCGGTCCCCGAGCGGACCGCCGATGAGCGTGCCGACCGCCACGGCGCTCAGAAAGACGAATAAATGCAGCTGCGCGTTGCGCACCGACACGTGGAACGTGCTGATCAAGTAAAAGGTGTAATAACTGGTCAAGCTGGCCAGATAGACGTATTTCGAGAAGATGAGCGCCAGCAACACCGCGATGGTGCGGGCGACTCTCGGGGGCGAGATCGCCGGGTGTTCCGGATCCTGGGGCAAGCGCCCGGCGGCCGGCTGAGCGGCGTTCCGTTTGTACCACGCTCCGATTTTCGTCAGCACGAGCATCGCTAGGAGGGCAGCCAGGGAAAACCAGGCCAGGCTGGCCTGCCCCCGCGGGAGGACGATGAAGGCAGCCAGTACCGGCCCCAGAGCCTGTCCCGCGTTCCCGCCGACCTGAAACAACGATTGCGCGAGGCCGAACTGGCCCCCCGAAGCCCGCCGCGCCACCCGCGACGATTCCGGGTGGAACACGGAGGACCCCATGCCGACCAAGGCGACAGCCACGAGCAGCGCCACGTACGTGGGGGCCCGGGCAAGCAGGAGAAGGCCCATCAGCGTGCACCCCATGCCGCCGGTCAGCGAAAACGGCATGGGCCGGCGGTCGGCCGCAAGCCCGACCAGGGGCTGCAGCAGGGAGGCGGTCAATTGCACCGTGAGCGTGATCAAGCCCACCTGCCCAAAGGTGAGATGAAACGCGACCTTCAGGATCGGGTAGATGGCCGGGATCAGGGACTGCACCAGATCGTTCAGGAAATGGCACACGCTGATGGCCGCCAGCACCGGAAGCACGGGAGCGCGTGGAGCGATGGCCTTCCCGGACAGGGGGGACCTTGCGGTACCGCTCGGCGGCGGGGCGTCCTTCCGTCGGCTGCCGCCCGTGCCGGCATCGGATCTAGGCTCCAGATCGTCTCCATCCATCGGATCTTCCTTTAATGGCCCACCAGCAGCAACTCTGTAGTTTCTTACTCGAAGACTTGTCGCGTATGTGTTTTGAGAGAGTTACAGAGGCCACGCTCCTGGGCTTGTCGTCCGCAAAAACTTCATCCGCAGTTCATTCCACGCTGATAGACTCCCTCGCCCGACCTTAGTTCCAATTCTTGTGGGGTGGTTCTCAGCCCAAGTGGGGGAGTCCGATCCGTCATGCGCCAGGTCGAGCCGTTCCTCCATCTTGGCGGGGTGGTTGCCACCCTCGGGTCGATCTCGTGACGTTCCTGGGGTCTAGTTTCCGGTCCCGGACGGCCCTCGCCGCAGAGAATCTCTTCCTCTGTAAGCAGTTGGCCCTGTGCTACGCGTCAGGGTTTTCCTCGGCGCCCGTGCTGTTTGGAGGCATACGCCCTCCTCGGAAGGGGTGAGTCATCTGGAGCGGAATGCGGCTGGCTCGTGACTGTCCGTGTTCTAGCCGTGAACTGGTGCCGAAAGGTGCCTGCAGGAACCGAACGGGAAGGGGAGAAGTGGCTGTTTTCTTTGGGATCTGTTGGTAGGCTTGGGTTGCTGTGCGGGCTGGATTTCCCCTCATAACCCAAAGGTCGCTGGCCCACACGCCGGCAGGTCCTCCCCAAGGCCCCTTAGCGACTCGCAACGGAAGAGCGAATGTGGTGCGAGTTCGCCCCGCGGGGTACCCGCAAGTGCCGATTAGCAGGTACAGAAGGTATGCGAGTTTCGGAAGGCTTTCATAAGCGCCTTCGCCTGCCATGCCTCATCCTCCCTTGCCATGCGAGCATAGACTGTCGTCATCTCCCCCGACTCTGGCGGCGTCACGTCATCGGCCACGAGTATCGCGGCCCAGGTGATGCCGACCTGTTGGACATACGGGCGCATTCAGAGCGGTGCATTGGTGGACCCACTGAATCGCAGACGAGGCGATCCGCGGTCCCGCCCTCCGGCGCTGGCTCCCCAGCCCGCCCTACGGCTTGGGATAGCCGACCGACTGGGCGAGCGTGATCTTTTGGTCCGGGCGCAACCCCATCCTTTGGGCGAGGGCCGGGCGATCAATGCCGGCCCGCACGACGGTCGCCAAGCCCTCCGAGGCACAGTAGAGGTAGGCATTCTGCGCAATGAAGCCGGTGTGGGCGGCGGCGTACCCCTCCCGATCGGCCGGGGCGGCCTTCATTTTTGCCAGATCGGACACGTAGATCAGGTTCACGGGGGCCTCTTTCACGAACGCCTGCCGCCCGGCGAGGGCGCGGAGGTCCTCCCCGAGGATCGGTTGCAGCTGGTGGCCCTTCGCGTCGTAGCGGAAGAGGCCATCGGCCATCGCGACGTAGATGTCCATGTCCTGGGAGTTGCTGGCGGTGGGCGCGGTCCGTCCCCCCGAGTCGGGGCGGTTCACGCCAGCCGCGGCCCAGAGCAGGTTCGCCAACACCTGAGGGGGCAGCGGCTGCGGGCTGAAGGCCCGGGCCGAGCGGCGGGCCTGCAACGCCTGCATCAAGGGGCGGCCGCCCTCCAGTTGCGGGGGCGGGAGGGGGACCGGCGGGAGGTCCGGAGCGGCAACGGCCCGTCCCGGCCCGACGGCGGCCGCCACCGCCGTGGCAGCCGTGAGGTGGAGGAAGGTGCGGCGATTCATCCCGGCGACGGCTCCCTGTTGCATGATGTCCCTCCTTCGGGCGCGGGGAGATGGAGGACCTCCTCGCGCCGGCGCACCATGGAGTCCGAGCGTCCTCCGCCTTGGGCCGGCCGTGGCCTCCAAAGGCACGGGAGCTCAAGGTCAGATGAGTACAGATAGAGAGATCTGCCGATATGAGTGGGTGTAATTCACAAGGGCCAGCGGGGCCCGTTCTACGCGATAGAAAGTCGTGTGGGCGAGCACTCCCGCAAGCCGGCGAGGAGACCGGGAGGCTCGGACGGGAGCGTACGCCTCGTGGTTCCCAGTGTCAAGAGGGCCGAAGGGCCGGCCCGGCTTCGTGCCGTGCGGGATCTCGGGGGCGTCGATGCCGAGGAGGCGGCGCCGAGGTTTCGTGCCGTTCGCGGTGACGGCCCCTTCTCAGGTGTCTAAACTTGGCAAGACCCGTGACAACCAGCCCAGTCTCGCTCGTACACCTTCAGCATCAAGCATACTCAAAATCTCCTCCCGTTTCGGGATGCGCGTCAGTCGGCCCTTCTCGGCCTCTTCGGCGAGCTGACTGTGTATGTCCACTATGCGGATAGCGACCGTGCGGGCGAGTTTCCGTGCCCTCCACAGGTGGTCGCTGTCCACCTCGGCTTTGAACGGCCTCCCATGCACGAGGGCGCAACGAATCTTGTATAGATCCTTAAATTCTTTTGAGGCGGCTTCGCTCCTCCCTGAATCTCCCGAATAGATTGCGGCAACACGTTTGGAAAGCTGCTCCGTGAGGCTGATATCCGACTCCTTTCCTCCGAGGAAAGCTTCCAAGGCTACAATATGCCGTATCAGTTGGTCCAGGCCATCTGAGAAGAAGCCCTTGAGCAGATAATTCAAGCCGTGATCCACAAACTCCCACGGCTCGCCCATGGATCGAATTTTCTGCAATTGAACCGTGACGTTTCGAATGAACACTTCGAATCGGACAGTGTCTTCCGCGGTGAGGTCAATCAGCCTCCCTGGTTCCTCCCCGACCTCTTGGCCGTCAATCATTATCGGCTGGTAGAATCTGAAATCGCCAATGGGAGGCGCAGGCCGCAGCGCCTTGAAGGGGTTGTCCTGCGCTACGATCACGAAAGGGATTGAGACAAACCCGATCCAGAAGTCTATACCAAGCCCATACCGCTGCTCGTCCCAAAGAATGAGGCTCTTGAGGGGGGCCTCGATTCTCGGAGGCAAGTGGGTGCACTCTGGCAGCACCGGACCGCCGAACACAAGGGCAAGGGGATCATAGGTCGGGCCAAGCTTGCGGTCTTTTCTCATCTCGCAGCGAATATACCAATGGTCGGTGAGCCGCTTGGTGGAGGTAGCTGCATGCGGATAGAAAATCCGATTCACTAGCATGCCCAGGAGGACTTCTAGCTGTTCGGCCTTCGGCTGGAGTATCTGGAAGTCGCCGAAGTCCATCTCCGTCTTGGTGAAGCCTATTCCTTCCAAAGGAGCAAGAAGCACAACGCGGTCCTCCGTGGCTCGGACGTCCTTGAGAAGTGCTTCGGCCACCTCGACCGGCTTGGGCTGTACTCCACCGAGTAGGGAGAGGTATGTCCCCCCACGACGCATCCAATTCCTGATCGGACCTCCCAAGTTTCGCTTGCTGTGTCCCTCCTCACCAAGAATGTGAGCGCAGGTCTGGACAAGCCTGTCCCAGGTCGAGTCTTTTTCAAACTCCTCAAACCAATCTCGGGCAGCCGCGGGGGTAGGAAGCACCTTAGTAGAAGGATGGCCCCCATCAGACCAACGACCGAGACGAGCCGCAAGGCCCGACCAGGCGCAATCTAAACTGAAGGCACTAAATAACTTTACTTTACCTGGGATAGCTGTTATGCTCGGCTTCCATGAGAAAACCGCTAACGATCACGCGCCCCGATGTGACGCCCGCCGCCCTCCTGCGCCAGGCCTCGGCGATCCCGGGGGCGTGGGCGGGTCTCCGGATTGCCGCGCTGCTGCTCCTGCTGTCTGGCTGGCGGGCCCCGGCCATCGCTCGGCTGTTCCAGGTGAGCCGCGTAACGGCCTGCGCCTGGATCCGGGACGCGAATGCCCGGGGGGCGGCCTCCGTCGAAGACCGCCCACGGCCGGGCCGACCGCCCCGGGTCACGCCCGGGGTCGCCCGGCGCTTAGCCGCGGCCCTGGACCGGCCTCCCACCGAGGCCGGGGTGTCGCGCAGCCGCTGGGATGGCCTGGCCGTCGTCGAGTACCTCCGCACGGTCTGTGGCGTCCGGCTCCAGCCGCGGCAGGCCCGCACCTGGCTCCACCGCCTGGGCCTGGTCCTGAAGGTCCCGGGCTACCGGCTCGTCCAAGCGAGCGGCCAGGGGGTCCGCCGCCTCCGGCGGGGGCTCAAAAAAAACGCCAGGCCATCCTGAGCGGGGAACGGGCCGTCCTCGTGTTCGCCGACGAGACGGGGTTTTCGCTCCACCCCCGCCTCGGGCGGTGCTGGATGCGGCGCGGCAGGCCGCGGAAAATCCTGATCCGGCCAAGGCGCCCGCACTGCAGGCGATCCTGGCGGAGCTGGCGCAGAAGACCTCTGACTACCGCGTCTACCACGAGGCAGCGGGGCGCTTCCACGATGCGGTCTTTGCACTCTCGCAGAACCAGCGCCTCCAAGCCATGTACCAATCCCTAACGTACCAGGTGACCCGGTTTCGCAGCCTGTCCCTGGCGGTACACCAGCGCCCGGCGGTCTCGCTGCGAGAGCACCGCCGGATTGCCGCGGCGATCCTGAGCGGCCGGGGAGGGGAGGCGGAACGCCTGATGCGGGCCCATATCGAGGGGGCGCAGGCGGTCCTGAGACAGCGCGTGACGCCCGCACGGGGGAAGGTGCAGTCTGGGAGTGAAACGAGGAGAAGAACCACATCAAGGAGACGAGCATGAGCACAGAACGAGTCGCCGCAGAACCCGCATCACTCACTGCCTACGTCGCCGGTTTCATTGCCTCCACGAAGCATTCGGACCTCCCGAAGGAGGTGGTGCACCTGGGGAAGAAGTCCATCCTCGACGGCCTGGGTTTGGCCCTGGCCGGGTCCGTGGCGAAGAGCGGAGAACTGGTCCGTCGCCACCTCCAGGGTCTCGGATACACCGGTCGGCAGGGCCCCGGACTCCCTCGGAGCGGCGCGGCCAGCGTCATCGGATCCGACCTGCGCGTGCCGACACGCTTCGCGGCCTTCGCCAACGGCACCGCGATTCATGCGGACGACTACGACGACACGCAACTGGCAGTAGCCAAGGACCGGGTCTACGGCCTGCTTACACATCCCACGGCGCCGGTGCTCCCGGCGGTCCTAGCGGTTGGCCAGCGGGACGGCCGGTCCGGGCGGGACATGCTGACGGCCTACCACGTCGGCGTGGAGGTAGAGTGCAAGATCGCCGAGGCGATCAACCCGCGGCACTACCAGCACGGGTTCCATTCCACGGCGACCTGCGGCACGTTCGGCGCTGCTGCGGCATTGGCGAACCTCTTGGGCTTGTCCGCGGAGATGGCACGCACGGCCCTCGGGATCGCCGGGAGCCTTTCGGCCGGGCTCCGGGAGAATTTCGGGACCATGATGAAGCCCTTCCATGCGGGTCGCGCCGCGGAGAGCGGCGTGATTGCGGCCGAATTCGCCGCCCTGGGCTTTACGGCAACCCCGCAGATCCTGGAGGCGCCGCGTGGGTTCTTCCGCGCGGCCGGCGGTGGCTACGACGAGGGGGCGATCCATGGGAACCTGGGCAACCCCTGGACCTTCGCGAATCCGGGGGTCTCGATCAAGCCGCATCCCTCCGGATCGTTGACCCACCCCGGCATGACCCTCATGCTCTCGCTCATCAAGCAACACGGCATCCGGCCGGACCAAGTCGAGCGCGTGAAGGTCGGCACCAACCAGAACATGCCCAACGCCTTGATCCACCACCAGCCAAGAACCGAGCTGCAGGCCAAGTTCAGCATGGAGTTCTGCATGGCCATCCTGCTCCTAGAGCGCAAGGCCGGCCTGCCCGAATTCACCGATGAGGTCGTCAACCGGCCGGACGTCCAGGCCATGATCAAGAAGGTGGACTTCGGTGTGCATCCGGACGCTGAAGCGGCCGGCTATGACAAGATGACGACGATTATCGAGATCGCGTTGAAAGACGGCCGGAGGATTTCCGGACGGGCCGATTTCGGGAAGGGCAGCCCGGCGAACCCCATGAGCTATGAGGAGGTGGCGGACAAGTTCCGCGAATGCGCCGCCTTCAGCCGGTGGCCCCGCGACAGGGCGGAGCGTGTCATCGAGCTGGTGAGGGGGCTCGAGGACTTGCGCGACGTGCGGGAGTTGACCGCATTGCTTTCCCGTGGAGTCGACCGCGGGGGACGAGGACGGAGGGGTGCAGTCACCAAGGTGCGGGCAGCCCGGCAAGGCCGAGCGGGGCGTGAAAAGGCGGGGAAGAAGGTGAAATCCGGGAAGCGGCGCTGACCAACGAGGCTGACCTGTTTGCGGAAGGTTTGTGTTTCATCCATCTCGATGCCATAGACAGGAGGAGGATCCATGCAGATTGCAGGAATCGTCGGCGGGGCGCGCAAGGTCGTCCGCATCCTGGCAAGGGTCAAGGCGGGCGAGAAGGTCCTGGTGGCGGCCGACACCGACACGGCCGTGGTCGCCGAGGCGCTGGCGACGGCGGCCCTGGAGATCACCCCCGAAGTGGTGACCACGCTGATGACGCCGGTCGCCGTGGACGGGGCTGAGCCACCCGCCATCGTGGGCGCCGCCATGCTGGCCGCCGACGTGGCCCTGCTGCCCGTCAGCTACTTGATCAGTCACTCGACGGCGACCCGTAATGCCCTCAAGCATGGGACCCGGGTCCTGTCCCTTCCGGCTGCCACCCCCGACCAGCTTGTCCATGGCGGCGCCGAGGCCGACTTCGAGGCGGCGTCACCCACCGTGAGGAAGGTGGGTGAACTCTTGACCGCAGCCTCATCGGCGCACCTCACGACCCCGGCCGGCACCAACTGCACTTTCGACCTGAGCGGGCGCTCCGGGAATGCGCATGATTGCATCCTGGATCGACAAGGGAAGTTCTCGGCCTTCCCCAACATCGAGGCCAACATCTCTCCCGTAGACGGCACGACCGATGGCGTGATCGTGTTCGACGGCAGCATTCCCAATCTCCGGCTGGGGCGGCTGCAGGCTCCTGTGGTCTGCACCGTGAAGAAGGGGAATATCGTGAAGGTCGAGGGCGGCCACGAGGCCGACATGATCCGGAAGGTGTGGGCCGAGATGGGGGATGCGGGGGTCTACAACATCGCGCAGCTCGCCATCGGCTTGAACCCTGCGATCTACACGCTCACCGGCGTCTGGGCACAGGACCACGGCGCCTTCGGGACGGTGCACATCGGCATCGGGACCAGCGCCAATCTCGGCGGGGCGACGAAGGCCGCCTGCCACTTCGACGGGATGATGTACCGGCCGACCCTGAGGCTGGACGGTCGTACGGTGCTGGAGGGAGGGGAGCTACGAATCTAGCGAAGGCTTTCCGTCGCTAAGGGCAGAGGCGGTGGGGGCTTCGACGTCCCCCTCTGCAACTCTCTCAGCCTTCAATCCGGCCTGGAGACCGCATGGTCACTGGGAAAAGCGGTGCGAGATTGGCCGAATGGATCCCAAGCGGTCAGTGTGATCCCCCGCGGTCGGGAAAGTCCCCCCGGCGACATCCGATGGGCTTCCTTGGCAAGAGCGAGAGGGAATATCCCCTTTCTTGTTCGTGAATGCTCCTGCTGCCGGTCGCCGAGGCGCACACTCCCGATGATTCCAAGGATCAATAGAAGAGGTGGATTGCTCTCCATGGGGGCGATTCGAGGCAAGGGGAGATGTGTGTCTTGAGCAGGTTTCTTATTCCATCCTTCCAGGTTGAGCTTGCCGGTCTCCCGCCAGCCATCCTGACGTCGGAGCCCGGCTCCTTCGCGCGCTACACACTGAAGGAGCGTGTGCCAGGGATCGTCCAGGAGACTGTCGCGTTGAATGCCTTTCCGGACGATATTCGAGAGGCGATGGACGAACTTCACGCCGAGCTCACCGGCGGGCTGATCCGCGAACTGCGGGAGGACGCGCCGGACCGGGCCTTCTGGAATGCGGTGTCCGCTCCTTACATCGGCCGCACTTGGTTGGACGTCCCTTGGTATTGGGCCGAGGCCTACTTCTACCGTCGCCTGCTCGAGGCCGCGCGCTACTTCCAACCTTGCCCCTGGCGGGGCGTGGATCCCTTTGGCTCAAAGAAAGCTACCGAGTTGGTGCCGGAGGCAGCACCGGACGCGGCGAAGGCTCTCCTGCGGCACTTGCCGGATGATCCCGCAGCTCGGTTTGAGATGTTGCTGCACGCCAGCTTGTGGGGGAACCGGATGGACCTCAGCTACGAGGCGGCGTCGCGCCTGGGGCGCCCCACCGGTGCCGGCGACGAGCGTAGCAACTTGGTCATTGATAACACGGCTCACCTGTGGGATTTTCTGCGGACGAAGCCGCGCCGCCGCCTCGCCATCCTGGCCGACAACGCGGGGACAGAGCTACTGCTGGACCTGGCGCTTGCGGATTATCTGCTGGGCCAGAACCTGGTTGCCGAGGTTCACCTCCACCTGAAGCCGCAGCCTTTCTTTGTGTCCGATGCCATCCTCCAGGATGTAACTGCTGGGCTGGACGCACTGGGGCGGGAAGGTGACGTCGCCTTGTCGCTGGCCCAACGCCTCCGGACTCACATCGCCAACAGGCGCCTACACTTTTTTACCCACTGGCATTACGCCACGAGCTTGTTCTTCTTCCAGTTGCCCGAGGACCTGCATAGCGCCCTGGCCGGCGTGGACCTGGTTCTCGTCAAAGGCGACGCGAACTACCGGCGCCTGCTGGGCGACGCTCACTGGCCACCAACGACACCATTTGCGTCGGCCACGAGCTACTTCCCCGCCCCGATCGTGGCACTACGCACGTTGAAAGCAGAGATCATCGTCGGGCTGCGGCCCGGGGAGGCAGAACGACTGCAAGTGGAAGACCCCGCCTGGCTGGTGAATGGGCAGCGTGGGATCGTGCAGGCAAGACTCTAACCCACTCTCCCATAGTCCCCCGGCTCGCGCAGAGGCGTGCTCACAATGCCTGCTGGAGCACGATAGTCAGTTCCTCGTCGCTCAGCTTGGTGGGGTTGCCCTTCGTGCTGCTGGCTCTCTGCGCCTCGGCAACCACGGCTGGAATGTCCGCCTCGGTCACCCCGTACCGGCTCAGGCCGGGGATCTCCAGGTCGGCGCACAAGGACCGCACCCACTCGATGCCATTGGCGATCGTTGCGTCAAATCGTCCGGTCACGATTCGTGCGATCTCGGCGTAGCGATCGAGCACGGGGGAACCGGCCGCGCGCGCCTGGAGTGCGCGCGCGTTCGCGTCCATGACGTGGGGCAGCAATCGGGCGCAGATCGCCCCGTGCGGCGCGGGGAAGAGCCCGCCCAGCGGTGAGGCGCAGCCGTGCACGGCGCCCAGCTTGGCGTTTGCCAGCGCCAATCCGCCGAACAGGCTGGCGAGTGCCATGTCCTCCCGCGCGGTCGCATCCCTTCCATTCTCATATGCCCGGCGCAGGGAGGGGGCCGCCCTTCGCATGCCCTCGCGGCACAGGGCATCGGTCAGCGGATTCGCGCTGTTCGACACGAACGGCTCGATCAGTTGCGTGAGTGCATCCAGACCCGTGCTCGCGGTGACGGCGGGCGGCAGCGAGTACGTCAGCTCAGGATCAACCACGGCCAGGCGCGGAAACATGAGCGGGCTGCGAAGGCTGACTTTGACACGGTGTTCAGGCGAGGCCAGCACCGCGTTGCGCGTGACTTCTGCGCCGGTACCCGCAGTCGTCGGGATGGCGATGTACGGCGCCGAGGGTTTGGTGAGCGTCTGGCCTCGGCCGATGACCTCGACGTAATCCAAAGGGTCGCCGCCGTTGGCGAGCAACGCCGCGATCGCCTTTCCGGTATCGAGGACGCTGCCGCCGCCGAGGCCGATGACCAGATCGCACTCCGTCTCGCGGGCCCGCTGAACGCCGGCTCGGGCTATATCCACCGTCGGTTCGCCGGCAACGGCAAAAGTCACGGCGACAACACCTTGCGCGTTCAACCCCTCTCGCAGCGGCGCGCTACGCTCGACATTGCGACCGGTGACCAGCAGTGCCCGGCGTCCCAGCGCGGCTGCGGCTGGAGCAACCTCGGTCACGCTGCCTGGCCCGAAGAGGATACGGGTCGCTGTGGCGAACTCAAAACGCATGGGTTATCTCCCATCTACGGCTATCGGGGAAGGCTTTGGTTTCTGACTCGACGGTCCAATTATAGGGCAGAATGGATTCCGTGCGATATCTATCGGTTCTAGCGGAGATGGGGGAGCCGATTAAGGAGTAGAAACGCAGGGAATGAGTGTTATAATGCGCCGCCTAAGCGATCGCGGGTTGGGAGCTACCACCGGAAAACGTCCAGACCGGCAACACCCCTGAGGGAACGAAAGAGGCGCCCATGATTATCATCCTCAAGCCGGGGGCAACCAAGAAGGACGCGGACGAGATCCTTCGCCAGATCGCGGCCGTAGGCTTGAAGCCCCTCTACATGCCCGGGACGGAGCGCACCGTGCTTGGGGCGATCGGCGACGAGCGCATCCTCGGGAAGCTGCACATCGAAAATCATCCCTTGGTGGAGAGGGTCTCCCCGGTTCTCACGCCGTACAAGCTGGTCAGCCGGGAGATCCACCCCAAGGATACGATCGTCCGGATCGGCGGGGTCCCCGTGGGAGGAAGGCATTTCACGGTGATCGCCGGACCCTGTGCGGTGGAGGACCCGCGGCAGATGCTTCTGACCGCGCGGGCGGTGAAGCGGGCGGGCGCCAAGTGCCTGCGCGGTGGGGCGTACAAGCCCCGGACGAGTCCGTACAGTTTCCAGGGATTGGGATTGCAGGGCCTGCAGATCCTCCACGAGGTCTCACAGAAACTGGGGATGCCGGCTGTCACGGAGGTGGTCGAGGTCGGGGACGTCGCCGCCGTCGAACGCTACGCCTCTGCGTTCCAGGTCGGTGCGCGGAATATGCAGAATTTCCGCCTGCTCAGGGCGTTGGGCCAGAGCCGGAAACCCGTCGTCCTTAAGCGAGGCATGGCGGCGTCCGTCGAGGACCTCCTGCTGGCCGCCGAGTACATCCTCTCGGAGGGCAACCCCAACGTGATCCTGTGCGAGCGGGGAATCCGAACGTTCGAGACGGCAACCCGGAACACGCTGGACCTGAATGCCATTCCGCACATCAAGACCCACAGCCATCTACCGGTCATTGTGGACCCGTCCCATGGAACGGGGGTCCGTGAGTACGTGACGCCCATGGCCAGGGCGGCCGTGGCGTGCGGCGCGGACGGCCTCTTGGTCGAGGTGCACCACAATCCCCGGGAGGCCCTCTCCGACGGTCACCAGTCGCTCGACCCCCGGCAGTTTGCGGGCCTCATGAGAGGTCTCCGCCCGTTTGTGAAGGCAGTAGGCCGGCGGATGTGATCCACGGGTGGGCCTCGGCCGCCCCACGGGGAGAGGAGGAGATTCCATGGCAGGCAAGGTGGCCACCTTCAGAATCCCGGGTCAGATCATCTTCGGCACCGGCGCGGCCGAAACCGTGGGGACAGAGGCAAAGCGGCTGGGGGCAAGTCAGGCCTTCGTGCTGAGCGACCCCAATCTCCAGAAGCTCGCCGTCACCGACCGGATCGTCGCCTCGCTCTCGGCCCAGGGGGTCCGATCCACTGTCTACGCAGAGATCGAGTTCGAGCCCTCGGTCCAGAGCGTGGCCCCGGCAGCGGCGGCAGCCAAAACGACGCGGTGCGATCTCGTGATCGGGCTGGGAGGCGGCAGCACGCTGGACACCGCCAAGGCGGTGGCGGCGCTGACGCGGAACGCGGGCCAGGCGGAGGATTACCTGGGGATCGGGCTGGTGCGGCAGCGCGGGGTCCCCTCGATCCTGATGCCCACCACCGGCGGGACCGGCGCCGAGATCACCCCGAACGCCCTGTTCTACGTCCCGGCCGCGCGAGAGAAGAAGGCCATCGTCAGCCCGCACATCATCCCTGACATCGCCCTCCTCGATCCCCTCTTGACGCTGACGGTGCCTCCTGCGGTGACGGCGGCCACGGGATTGGATGCCCTGAGCCACGCGGTGGAGTCCTACACCTCCCTGAATGCCTCGCCGCTCACGGACCTGTATGCCCTGGAGGCCGTCCGGCTGATCGGCGCCCACCTGCGGACGGCCGTAGCGAACGGCGGTGATCTGGCCGCACGGGAGGGCATGCTGAGGGCCAGCATGTACGCCGGGATCGGCATCGGCAACGCCGGCACCAATATCGTGCACGCGCTGGCCTATCCCCTCCAGGGGCAGCACCGGGTGACCCACGGCGTGGCCAATTCCCTCCTCCTGCCCTACGGCATGGAGTTCAATGCCCTGAGTAACCTGTCCAAGTTCGCCAGCGTGGCCGAGGCATTGGGCGAGCCGATTGCCGGCCTATCACCCAGGGCCGCTGCGGCCCGCAGCACAGAGGCCTGCCGCCTGCTGTCGCAGGACATCGGGATCCCCCAGACGATGCGAGAGGTGGGGATCAAAGCCAAGGACATCGAGGACCTGGTGGACGGGGCCATGAAGATGACCCGGTTGCTGGTCAACAACCCGCGGCAGGTCCGGCCCGAGGACGCGCGCGCCATTTTCGAGCGGGCACTGTAAGCTCGCCCCGTAAACGACAAGCACGCCCGGGCCCGCGCGGTGGCGGCGGGGAGGACACGACGGGAACGCAGGCGGGTGCAGGAGACGGCAATGGCCTACGCGATCGGCGTGGTTGGGCTGGGGGTCATGGGCCACAACCTGGCCCTCAACATGGAACGCAACGGGTTCCCGGTGGCCGGGTATGATCTGGATGTCGCCAAGACCCGGGCGTTTCTTACTGGACCGGCGGCCGGCAAGGCGATCATCGGCGCCAGTTCGCCCACGGAGTTGATGGCGGCACTGGAGAAACCCCGCCGCATCCTGATGATGGTGCCGGCCGGCAAGGCGGTGGATTCTGCCATCGCGCATCTGACGCCGCACCTCGCGCCGGGTGACATCCTGATGGACGGCGGCAACTCGTTCTTCATGGACACCGAGCGTCGCAACGAAGAGCTGGAGGTCGAGGGATTTAATTTCGTCGGGATGGGCGTCTCGGGCGGGGAGGAGGGAGCCCTGTGGGGGCCGAGCCTCATGCCCGGCGGCCAGCGCGAGGCATGGGAGCACCTCGCGCCGATCCTCCGCGCCATCGCGGCCGAGGCGGAGGACGGCCAGCCCTGCGTGGAGTACGTGGGACCGCGGGGGCCGGCCACTACGTCAAGATGGTGCACAACGGCATCGAATATGGCGATATGCAATTGATCGCCGAAACCTACGACGTCCTGCACCGCGGCCTGGGGCTCACGGCAGTGGAACTGCACGACATCTTCGCGGAGTGGAACACCGGCGAGCTGAGATCCTATCTCATCGAGATCACGGCCGACATCTGCCGCAAGGTGGACGGGGAGACCGGCCGGCCGGTGGTGGACCTGATCCTGGACGAAGCCCAACAGAAGGGAACCGGCAAGTGGACCAGCCAGAACGCGCTGGATGTGGGGGCGCCGCTTCAGACCATCAACGCCGCCGTGGAGAGCCGGATCATCTCGGCGCTCAAGCGGGAGCGGGTGAACGCCAGCCGCCTGATCCGCGGCCCGGACATCCGGTTCACCGGCGAGAAGCAGCGCCTGATCGACGCGGCGCGGGATGCCCTGTACGCCAGCAAGATCATCTCCTATACCCAGGGACTCGGGCTCCTCAGCATCGCCTCGGAGGAGTACGGGTACGACCTGCGCCCGGGTGAGATCGCCAAGATCTGGCGGGCAGGCTGTATCATCCGGGCGACCCTGCTGGACGACATCATGGCCGCGTACCGGAGGAACCCGGGCCTAATGAATCTCCTCCTGGACAATGCCTTCCGCGGGGCGGTGGAGAGCCGACAGGCCGCCTGGCGGTTCGTCGTGCAGGCGGCCGTGGGCATGGGCATCCCGGTCCTGGCCCTGAGCGCGTCGCTGGCGTACTTCGACGCCTACCGCAGTGAGCGCCTGCCCGCCAACCTCACCCAGGCCCAGCGCGATTACTTCGGCGCGCACGCCTACCGGCGGGTGGATCGCGAGGGGACGTTCCACACCGAATGGAAGAAGTAGACAGGAGGGAACCATGGGGCAACTGACCGACGAGGTGGCGATTGTGACTGGCGCAGCCGTGGGCATCGGCCGGGCCATCGCGGTGGCCTTTGGGCGCGAAGGCGCCAAGGTCGTCGTGAACTACTCGAAATCCCAAAAAGAGGCCGAGGAGACGGCCAACCTGGTCAAACAGGCGGGAGGCGAGCCCCTGCTGATCCGGGCGGACGTCGCCCAGGATCGGCAGGTTCGGGCCATGGTCGCGGAGACCCTGGAACGCTTCGGCCGCATTGACGTCCTGGTGAACAACGCCGGCATCACGGCCTTCGTTGACTTTCCCGACCTGGAGAGACTGACCGACGACGTTTGGGATCGCCTGTACAACGTCAACGTGAAGGGGACGTTCTTCTGTTGCCGTGCTGTGGTGCCGGCAATGCGAAAGCAAGGGCACGGACGGATCATCAATATCGCGTCGATCGCCGGCATCTTGCCCGGGGGAAGTTCGATCGCCTACGCGACCTCCAAGGCGGCCGTCATCCATCTGAGCAAGTGCCTGGCGCGGACCCTGGGGCCGGAGATCCGGGTGAACGTGATCGCCCCCGGCTTCATCGCGGAAACCCGGTGGAACGTCGGCCGGCCGAATCTCGAGGCAACAACCCAGAAGGCGATCCAGGTGGCGCCTCTCAAGCGAGTGGGAAAGCCGGAGGAGATCGCGGACGCCGCCCTCTTCCTCACGACCCGCGGCGAGTTCATGACGGGCGACGTCATAATCGTTGACGGCGGCCGGGCGCTGAGTTAGGCGCCGGAATTCCTACCAACCGCCAAGACGCCATGGTCGCCAAAGACAGGACAACTCCTTTTCCTGATGAGGAAGAGGCAACTGGATTCTTCGGGGTGTGAGGATCTCAGGATCTACTCAGGTTCAGGAGGGTCTTCAGGGCTTGGCGTTCCGGGTACCCAGCGCTGGCGCTGGGTGTCCTTGGCGGTTTTAAGTCGGGGTTATGATGTCTCGCAGGGCGGGACCTTGACCGCCAGCTCCTTGAGGCGCTGGGGCGTCAGATCGCTCTTCAGCGTCCAGGAAGGATCGGCGTATCCGTCCCTCTTCTTCATGAGAAGCCATTCGTTGCCCGTCTGGCCCCTGGCGAATCGGGCGAGAGCAAAAGCGCCCTTCAGCTTCTTCCCCTTCAGCGTGAACGCAAACTTCCCGGAACGGAGCTGCGCCTCGGGATCGCCCGGCTCGTTGGCCTCATAGGTCCCCTGGTCCCAAACTACCACCTGGCCGGCTCCGTAGCTGCCTTCCGGAATGATCCCTTCAAAGTCGATGTACTCGACCGGATGATCCTCGACCATCATCGCCAGCCGCTTGTCCGCCGGATTCAGCGAGGGCCCCTTGGGAACGGCCCACGATTTGAGCACGCCGCCCATCTCCAACCGGAAGTCGTAGTGCAACCGCGTCGCCTTGTGCTCGTGAACGACGAAGCGCAAATTCCCGCGTCCTTGGCCTATTGTCTGGCTCGGCGAGGGCATGGCCTCTTCTCCCGTTTTTGAGTGAATGAACGAGAGATATCACGGCAGAGGCGGGGAGGCCTTAGGTTCCCACCACCAGGGGCGCGGTGATCCTCCGGAGCAGCGCGATGGCCGAGAGGGCGGCCATGTGGCTGGTCTTGGGATTGGTGGGGCTCGGCACGTTCTCCATCCGGACAAAGAGTTTCCCGAACTCTCCCTCCGCCTCGATCTCGTGGATGTTCTTGTCGGACGTGGGATCGGCGAGGATCCGCACCTCGGTCCTGTCGGCGCCGATCCCGGCCAGGCTCAAGGCCGCGGCCACGTTGACGTTGGCCGGAAAGGCGGGAACGGCCTCTCTGGCGGGACCCGAGAAAATGACCGTCGGTTCTTTCAGAGCCTTCAGGTCAATCCGCTTCTCCACCACGTACGGGGCCCCCTCCAAGCCTCGGGGGGGCTTCCGCGTGGTCAGGGTCACCTTCGAAACGCGGCCCACCATCGCGCCCTTGATGGCGTCCAGCCCCGCGATCGCGCCGGTGGGGACGTACAGTTTCTTTCCCTGGCGCGTCGCCAACGCCACGAGATCGGCGGCACACTCCAGGAGCCCGCCCACGCTCATGACCATCACGTCGCGGGACCCCTCCAGGGCCTCTCGGATGATCGCTGGCGCGGCCGCCTTTGAAGCGGCCTCCACCACGAGGTCCGACGCCTTGATCAACTCCGGCAGGGATAAAACGGGGGTGGGTGTTCTCAGGCTTCGAGCGAGATTCTCCGCTTTGGCCACATCCATGTCGCTGATTCCCACCAGCGTGGCTTGCGCAATCCCCCCGTCGATCGCCCGGCAGATCTCACCCCCGATGGTCCCGACTCCGACGACTCCGACCTTGAGCATGTCACACGCTTCCGAACTGCCAAAGCGCCAAGACTGAACGGCTCATTACCGAGGACTAGGGTAACCGGGTGGACTGCCAGGCGACCATCCGCCAGCGGTCCCCCTGCTTCACGTACACGTCGGTGAAAAGCAAGCGGAGGTTGCGAACCTCGCCCCCGACGTGGGCCGTGACGCGGGCAGTGCCGTTGAGGACGGCGGCCGTGCCGTACACGCGCACCCGGAGCTCCTCGGGGGCGAAGGCCTCGTACCTGACCTCGCCGGACTTTATCTTGGCGAGATATTCCGCCTTGGTCTCGACCACTCCGGTGGCGTGTGTGTAGATCGCATCGTCGGCCATGATCTCCTCGAGCGACGGCGTGTCGCCCCGGACGAGGGCCTCGAAGCGGCGGGTTTCGCGCTGCCGAATCTCCTGCTCGGCCTGCTGGCTAGTCATGGACCGACCTCCGTTCGCATGGTCCCACGTCAGGAAACGCCTGTCCCCCTTCCCGCCTCTGCCGCTCAACGACTGCGGGCGCGGAAGAAATGGGCCACCTTGCCGATGCCGTGCGCGATCTCTTCCATGTCCAGCGCGGAGTAATGCTCGTAGATGTTCATGGTGATCCAGCAGTTGAAGGCATCCTCGGCCACCGGACAATCGCCCGCCTTGTAGGCCCGCCCCGTACCGTCGGGACGGGTGAAGGGGAAGGTGCTCCCGGGGAAGGCCGAGCGATTCCGGAAGATGTCGAACAGGTACACGGGCCGCCCGCCGGTGATGAGGTGTGCCTTGTTGGGGACCCCCTCCGCGTTCAGCGCCTCGGAAAACTCCGCGGCCGTGCCGTGGAGTGCCTTCAGGTCCAGCCTGAACAGGTACAGGAAGAAAGCGTGCTTCCGTCCGGCGGGGATCGGCTGTGGGATCACGCCGGGAATCTCGGACAGGAACTGATTCAGCCGGGTGCCCAGGCGGTTCCGGCTTTCCACGATCCCCTCGACCTTCTCCAGTTGCGCCAGGGCCACCGCCCCCTGGAGCTCGGTCATCTGGTAGTTCGGCGCCAGGAAGAAGGGGTTGCGAATTCCCTCCTCGCGCTGGAAGCACTTGTCGAGGAACAGGGAGGCGCGATAGCGGAGCTGGTCATCGTTGGTCAGCACCATCCCGCCCGAGCCGCACGTGATGTGCTTGAAGTGATTCAGCGAGAAAGCGTTGATGGCCCCCATGGTCCCGGCCAGCTTCCCCTGGTAGGAGCAGTAGTAGGCCTGGGCGCAGTCCTCGACGACGGGAATGGCGGCTTCCGCTCCGATCTTCAGGAAGGCGTCCATGTCCGCGGCCAGGCCGCTGTGGTGGACGACCAGGATGGCCTTGGTCCGGTCTGTGATGCGGGCCCGGACCGACGCCGGGCTCAGATTGAGAGTATCCGGCTCGACGTCAGCGAAGACGGGCACCAGCCCCTGGTACAGGATCCCGGTCAGGGAGCCCATGTCGGTGATGGCGGAGGTGATCACCTCGCCCCCCAGCGGAAGCTGCAGTGCCGCCACCGCCATGTGGACGGCCGCCGTCCCGCTGGAGCAGGCGATGCAGTGCTTCATGCCGTACATCTGTGCAAAGCGCTTCTCGAACTCGCGCACCTTGCTGCCGAGGAAGTAGAAGAGCATGTCGGCATCGATGACCTCCGACAGGTAGCGCTTCTCCAGCTCCCCGTGGCGCTTGCCCTGGGAAAAGGGGGTGCGCTTGGCCTTGGGGCCGCCGTGCAGGGCCAGTGTTTCGGAAACATCGAAGCTCATGATGACCTCCTCGGGACGGGAGCAAGACCAAATTCACAGTTCACTGAGCTGGTGAGGGGCCTGCTCCAGCCGCTTCACATACTCTTCGGCCGCCTCCTCCGGTGGGGAGAGTTCCTTGCCGTGGTCGTGCAGGAACTGCTGGTGGTCCAGCACCCACAGGTACAGGTCTCCCTCCGTGCGGTCCGGGAATTCCTCCAGGACGCCGCGCTGGCGGATGACCTCGACGATGGGCAGGTACACCGTATCATACCAGTGGGCGACCGCCTCTTCCTCGGGGATGTCCCGGTGCTGATCCAGACCCATGAAGTAGCCGTGGACTGCGATGTGCTCCAGCATGCGGCTGTACCCGTCGGGCACGGTGAGTTCAATCTTGGCCTCGGGCCGCAGGCGGTCCAGACCGGTGCGCTCGAGGAATTCCACCTTGGCCCCCAGGATCTCCAGGTCTTCCGGCTGCAGGTCGGGGCCCACCGGCACCTTGACCCGGCACTCGCGGACCTCGGCCTCGATGAATTCCTGTCCCTGTTCCCTGGCCACGGAGACCCGGTGATGCCCGTCCACCACGAAGTACACCTCACCCACCTTGTACAGAACCACGGGCGGCAGGCTGACGTCCTCGTAGAAGGCTCGATCCACGCGCTGCCAGCGCGGGGCGAGGCTATTGCGCGTGGGAAGGAAGGCCCGATCGAAGTCCCGGTACCGGTTCACGCTGCCGACGATCTTGGCAACCTCCACGGTGCGGACCCCCCGGTAGATGGGGCCGCCGATGCGGAGCTTCTCCTTGACCTGGTCGTACGACAGCAGGCTGTCCCGCTTGCCGGAAAACAGGGCCAGCACGTCCTTGAGGAAGGCGCGGGACCGGACCCGGCTGAAGTCGGCATGGACGCGGGAGTCTATCTCATCAAACATGGATGGCGTCAACCTCGATCAGGCGGTACGGGTACACGTTGATGATGGTGGTCGGGCCCACCTGGGTGGTGGTGATGGCGCCGCGCCGGTACACGTGGGAATGGCCATGCAGCAGGTAGCGCGGGCGGAAGCGGGCGATGAACGCGTTGAACGTCTCGAAGCCCACATGCGCCGGGTCCTCGGCGTCGTGGATCCCTCGCGGCGGGGCGTGGGTGATCAAGATATCCAGGAAGCGCCCGTGGCGGACGCGATTCCAGTACAGGCGCGGGGTCAACGCCAGGGCCCGGCGCGCCATTTGGGACTGTGTGTACTGGTGGACGCCATCCGGCCGGTACCGGATGCTTCCCCCCAGGCCGGCCAGGAGCAGCCCACGTTCTTCCACGACCGTCCCGTCGATGTTGGCAAGTCCCCTGCGGCAGTGGCGACCTTCAGGCACGAAGTCGGAACTCGAGGGGTCCGCCGGACGATCATGATTGCCCGGGACGAGGGTGAGTGGCACGTTTAGCATTGACACGATGTAGTCGAGGTAAAAGTCGGGTAGGTCTCCGCAGCCCACGACCAGGTCCACGTCGCCGAAGTGCTCTTTGACGAAGGGACTGTACAGGTGCCTCGACCACCTGGTCGCTGAGGGCCAGGATCTTCATTGCCCTTCCCGTCCAGCCTGAATTGTCTGTGACAATTATAGGCTCATCTGGAGAAAAGACAAGGAGCGGGCCGGCACGGGAAGGCGCGGCAGATCATGGCGCGATCCGGAGCGATGCGTCGGATGCTGGCCGGATGGCCTTGACATCCGGGCCGGGTTTGCGTAGGCTTCGCGCCGATCTGTGACCTTGGATGAGGCCACGAAGCACGGCGGGTGGAGGCCCCCAAGCCAAGCGAGGTCGGGATGACTGACGAGATCAAGACCCTGCATCACATGATCACGGTTTGGAACGCCTTTGGAATGCCCACGGTCATTCCTCCGCAGATGCTGCGGACGCTGGGCGACTACCTGGAGAACTTCCTGAAATCCCGGGATGGGGAGAAGTATCTCCGAAGCCTGGGGTACGTCCGGGCCGAGGCCCCGGCCAGGAGGGGCTGAGGCCGATTCGTCCGCCGGCGGGGGCGCGAGGGTGGGCGCTCCGCCGCAGGAGGGATCGTGCACGCCACGCCTTGCGGGCACGCTGCGCAAGGCGTTTGCGTTTGTCTCGGGCGCGCGGCCCCCGACCCTTGAGGCAGCGGGGAGGACGCACCGCAGCCGGCGGATTGTCTCCGGTCGCCTGGAGGCGGTGAATGGCGTTCCCGTTGACCCCCGCTGCCGACTCGGGTAGCATAGCCAGCCCATGTGGCTCCCCGGTCGAAGACAGGCGGTCCTCCTCTTGTTGCTGGCCGGATTCGGGGTGGGGGCGGCCCTGATTCTGAAGATGATGCTCTCGCCCGACGAGGGGACGCCCGCGGCGATGCGGCCACAGGATGGGCATGTCATCTTCGAGGCCCACTGCGCCATATGCCATGGCCCGATGGGCAAGGGGGACGGGCCGGGGGCCAAGGTGATCCGCCAGAAGATGCTGGACTTCAGCGATGCGGCCGCCATGCGGGGGGTGAGCGACCGCTTCTTGTTCGACATTATCCAGAAGGGCGGTTCGCAGTTCGGCCGGTCGAATGCCATGCCGGCCTGGGGCATGCGACTCACGGACGAGCAGATCCGCGCCGTGGTGGCGCATATCCGCTCCTTGGCGTCCCAGACCCCCCCTGCGTCTTCCGGCAGAAAGGACACACCCTGATCTCCTCCGCGGTCTCTCGCCGCCTGCTGCCCCTCATCTACGTCCTGTTCTTCCTCTCCGGCGCGATCGGCCTCCTGTACGAGGTGGTCTGGGCCCGGATGCTGACCCAGATCTTCGGGAACACGACCCACGCCATCGCGACCGTCCTGGCGGCGTTCATGGCCGGGCTGGCCCTGGGCAGCTACGTCTTCGGCCGGATCGTGGATGCCGGACGCAACGCGCTCCTGGCGTATGGTCTCCTGGAAGGGGGCGTGGGACTTTACGGCCTCATGGTCCCGGCGCTCTTCGCGTTGACGCAGCGGGCCTACACCCACCTGTACGGGCTGGTGGACGTCTCCTTCGCCGCCTTCAGCATCGTCCTGTTCCTTCTCTCCTTCGTCGTCATCGTCATTCCGACGGCGCTCATGGGCGCAACGCTGCCGGTGCTCAGCCGATTCTGCGTGTCCCAGCTCGCCAGCCTGGGCCGGCGGGTGGGGGACCTGTACGCCATCAACACGCTGGGGGCGGTGGTGGGCTGCGCCCTGACCGGGTTCCTCTTGATCTCGGGGCTGGGGCTTCGCGGAACCGTCCGGCTGGGCGCCGGCGTGAACCTGGCCATCGCCGCCACCATCGTCATCCTGGTGGTCGCCCTCCGCGGCCTGCGGGTCACGCCGGGGCAGGTTGGGGACGAGGCCGCGCCCGCCCCCGAGGCGGCAGCGGGCCGCTCCCGCCTGGACGTCGCACTCCTCGTGTCCTTCGGCGTTTCCGGGGCGGCCGCGATGGTCTACGAGAACGCCTGGACGAGGGCCCTTACCCTGGTCATCGGGATGTCCACCTACTCCTTCTCGGTCATGCTCACGACGTTCCTGGTGGGTCTGGGCCTGGGAAGCCTGCTGTACGCCCGCTGGTGGGGGACGCGAGACATCGGGGTGGCGGGGTTCGGCGTCCTGCAACTGTTGATCGCCCTCTCGTCCCTGGCCACGATCCCGCTGTTCGAGCGGCTCCCCTTGCTGTTCCTGCGGCTTCGGCTCGGCTTCGGCGATTCGTTCCAGCAGTTCCTCACCATCCAGATGCTCCTGTCCGCCCTGGTGATGATCGTGCCGACGCTGCTTTTGGGGGCCACGTTCCCCATGGTCGCCCGCATCTACACGCGGAGCCTGTACGTGGTGGGGCGGAGCGTCGGGACGGCCTATGCCAGCAACACCCTGGGAGCGATCGCGGGGGCGTTCCTGGGCGGGTTCCTCCTCATCCCGGCCATCGGCGTGCAGAGGAGCATCGCCCTCGGCGTGGTGATGAACGCCGCGGTCGGCCTCCTGCTGGTGGCCATGGACATCCGGGTGCGGCCGGGACGGAGGCTCCTGGCCGCGGCGGTCATGCTGGTCGTGTCGACCTCGGCCTTCCTGGGATTCGGGACGTGGGACAAGGGGATCATGACCAGCGGGGTCACCATCTATGCCAGCCATTACGCCAGCCTGCCCACGGATCCCCTGCGACGCGAGTGGATGAGGCGGGACGATCTGCTCTTCTATCGGGAGGGTCTCACCGCCACGATCAGCGTGCACCGCTCGGCGGGATCGGATTACGTGTACGAGAAGACCAACGGGAAGGTGGACGCCTCCACCGGGGATACGCCCACCCAACTCATGGTGGGGTACCTGCCCATGCTCTTCAATCCCAGGGCCAAGCGCGTGCTGGTCATCGGCATGGGGAGCGGCATGACGGCCAAGGCCGTGGCCGCCTTCCCGGTGGAACAGTTGGAGCTGGCGGAGATCGAGCCGGCCGTGATCGAGGGGGCGCGATTCTTCGGCGAGAAGAACGCCCACATCCACGACGATCCCCGGGTGCGCTTCATCCACGCCGACGGGCGCAACTACCTCCTGGCGGCTCGCAAACGATACGACGCGATCATCTCGGAGCCCTCCAACCCGTGGATCGCCGGCGTGGGGAACCTGTTCACGCGGGAATACTACCAGCTGGCCCTGAGCCACCTGACCGAGGGCGGGGTCTTCGGCCAGTGGATGCAGACCTACGCCATGGCCCCCGAGGATCTCCGCATGGTCTACCGCACGTTCGCCGAGGTCTTCCCGGACGTGTCGCTGTGGGCGGTCAACGAGAGCGACATGCTGCTCATCGGGACGACGCGGCCCCAGCGGCTGCGCTACGCCGACCTCAGGGCGGCCCTCCTGGGCCGATCCGCGGCCCAGCGGGACTTCCGCGAGCTCGGGTTCCAGGACGCCTACAGTCTGCTGGCCATGTATCTCATGCCCAAGTCGGCGCTCTTGAAGATGGCGGGCCAAGCCGACGTCAACCTGGACGACATGCCTCGGCTGGAGTTCTCGGCGCCGCGAAACCTGGGTCGAGACACGTCAACCTTGAACATGCTTCTCACCAAGGAGTTCGTCGTCCCGCCGGCAGTGGAGGACGCCGATCCCGGGCACGATCCCACGGGACGGCTGGCCCTCTTCCTCGCCTACGGGTACCGGGCGACGCAGGACCGGGCGAGGGCCCTGGAGTGGGTCGAGCGGGCGCTTCGCCTGGCGCCGGCGGATGCGGAGGCGCGGCTGCTCCACGCCCGGCTCCTGGCGGAGGACGACCGGCCCCTCGCGGCCGCGGAGGAGTTGCGGAAAGTCGTGGCGGGACCGGCCCCGGACCTGGAGGCGGCCGTGGAGGTCGCCAGGAGCCTGAACGTCGATGACGCGATCTCCATCCTGCGCCGGATCCGGGAGCGGAACCCGCGTCTTGCCGAGGCGCGGCTGGCGCTGGCCGAGGCACTCTACAAAGACGGCTCCTACCAGCAGGCGGAGGCCGAGTACCGCGAGATCCAGCGGGATCGTCCGACGGACCAGCGCGTCCTCTTCGGCGTGGGGGGCGCGCTCCTGGCCCAGAAGGCCTACGACCGGGCCCTCACAGCCTTCGACGAGGCGGCGAAGCTGGGCGAAGCCAGCGGCCAATTCCAAGCGGACCGGGGCGAGACCCTGATGTGGCTGGGGCGCTACCGGGAGGCGGTGACGGCCTACCGCCAGGCCCTGCGCAGCGATGTGGAGCAGGTGACCTGGCGCCTCAACCTCGCCATCTCGCTGGCGCAGCTGGGTCCGGCTGAGAAACGGGAGGCGGAGCAGCGGCTGCGCGAGGTCCTGGCCATGGACTCGGACAACACCCGCGCGTGGGAGGAGCTGCAGAAGCTCGGCACGCGGTTCTGACCGGCCCTGGCGCCCTCCTGATCTGGTCATGTGTGTCGAAAATCCACCGGCCTTCGCCCCGGGTCCGCTCCGCAGCGCCTGGGGCCTCGTCGAGAACCGGCCAGCCTTGCTCCGGGTCGTCGCGCCCTAGGCGCTCCTCCGCGCCGGCGTCACGCCACGAGCGTGACACGGCGACCGGACCCGGCTGGCCCGCGGGCCCGGTGCCTTGGAGCAGACCCGGGGCTCGGTATATTTGGGAAGATTTCGGACACGGGACACCAGCGCTTCACACCAGATGGCTCAGCGCACCCACACGCCTTTTCCCTTGCCGGCCCGGTGGGCATCCCGTAGAATCCCGCCGCCTTCCGAACGGAGATGGTAACGATGTCATGGCTGTGGAACGGCGATGGGCCGGACGGCGAGGACCGGATCGACTTCATCACCGGGGATCTCGCGGTGGGGAGCCTGGTGGCGGCGTCGGATCTCGACACGCTCACCCGGCACGGCATCCGCGCCGTCGTGGACGCCAGCAATCGCGAGGAGAACCCCCGCTTCCCCGGCATCCTGTATCACGAAGTGCCCATCGACGATCCGGACGAGCGGCTGGCCGAGTTCGTGCCCGGCGTCGTGGCGTTCGTTGACGAGGCGCGGCGGCACGGGCCGGTCCTCGTGCACTGCGTGGCGGGTGTCTCCCGCTCCCCGGCGCTGGCCGTCTGCTACCTGCACGAGCGGCACGGCCTCTCCCTGCCGGCGGCGCTGGATCACGTCCGGTCCCGTCGCGCCCAGGCCAACCCGCACCCGCTGTTCCTCCGCGTGATCCAGGAGTACTACCAGGACCGTCCGGCGGCTGAGAATCGGGTGGGCGAAGCGAGGCGGCGATGACCCACCCGGAGGCCAGCGCCGGGCGCCGAGCCGAGAGCGCGAAAAGACGAAAAAAGGGAAATGGGCCATGACCCTACCGCCCATGGAGGACTACTTCCGCGACCTGGTGAGGATCCAGGCGCGGAGGCCCGACCGGATGCGGGCCAGCGTGACCTTCACGGCCGACCTGCAGGGGCCGCCGGAGGCGGGGCATGGTGGGGGAGTGACTGCCATGCTCTTCGAGATGGTGCGTCTGTTCCGGAACGAGGGCGGCGGCGCGGGTCCCATGCCGCGGCCGGTGCGGATCGACGTGGTGCTGCACCGCGAGGTGCCCCTGGAGACGCCGCTCGCGGCCGAGGTGGTGCCCGCCGATGACGAGTGGCACAGCCGCATCCTGCGGGACGAACGGCCCCTCGCGGAGGCCGCGGTGTCCTTGATGGCAGGACCGCTCCCGCCCGTGGGCCCGGAGACGCGCCGACGGTGGGAGGACTCGCACCGACGGGCCCACGAGGTTCCCGGCTACGAGTTCTGCCTGGCTTGCGGTCTGCGCAACGCCCGGGGCGCCCAGGTCCGATTCGACTACAACGACGCCCTGGTGTGGAAGCGCCTCCAGCCGCCGGCCCACTTCCGCTCTGCGGACGGCAGCCTGTTTCCCGGGTACCTCTGCATCGTGGCCGATGAGATTGGCTGGTGGATGGGCGCCCTGCGTCAGGGGGAATGCGGCCTGTCCAATCGGGTGACGGTGTGCCTCGGCCGGCCCGTCGCCTACGGCGAACCCCTGTTGATCCTGGGCGATCGGTCGGCCGTGACCGCGTCCGGCGCCAAAGGAAGGCTCTGGCACACCCGGGCCGCCATCGTCACATCCGACTGGGCGCCCGTGGCCACGACCGAAGTCCAGTTCGCCGGGAGCCGGGCCTTCACCAAGGTGATGCTGCCGAAGTTTCTCCCGGACGAGGATCCGGCCGGGCTGCACCGGGTGTTCCCGCGATATGCGGCTCCGCCGGGTGCCCCGAAGTCGAGCACAGGGAAGACCGGCGCGGCGTGAGAGCGCTCCCGACCTGGTCCGTCATCAGACTGGCCATGGCAAGCCGCGTTATAGATGATGGCGCCCGCCGTGCACGAGAGGGGGACGGCCTGGGCGTCCTCGGGCCACGTTGGCGAAGGCGGCGATCCCGGTGAAGGGCAGGGTCAGGGGCGGACCTCGCACAGCAGTCTGGCGAGGAGCGCATCCTTGAGGTCCTGCCGGTTCCGCTCCGTGAGCCGGTACAGCTCCACTGTCGGGCGTCGCTTCAGGCCGTCAATCCACGGATGCGGCGCTTGCAGGACCGTCCCCAGGACCGGCTTTCGCGAGGCGAGCGCGGTCTCCAGCGCCGGAACGAACCGGGGAGAGCAGAGCTCCATCTTGCCGATCTCGTCCACCACGATCACGTCAGCCCCGGCCGTGGCCGCCTCCAGGGCCGCGACCCCCACGGCCTCGAAGGCCGGCACGTCCACTTGGTAGCGGCCGACCCGGGGCCCATTCACCGCCGTGGCGTGGGCCAGGATGCCGACGCGCCCGTCCAGGGTGCTCACGCGGAAGCCGACGCGCTCTCCGCCCTCCCTGATCTCTTCTGTGACGAAGCCGCCGGCCTTGAGGGTTGATTCGGCGACCACGGCGCGGATCAGTGTGGTCTTCCCCGCGCCCGGAGCGCCCGTGATCAGAAGCGCGGTGCCCATGCTGGCTCCCGTCGCGTTTCCGGGGAACGCCTCTCCCGACCCGGCGTCCCTTTCCCTGGCCGTCACTTCACCTGGGGCTCGAGCACCTTGATGTTCTGGGTGGCCGCCGCCGCCTTGGGATCCTGCGGGGCGGATTGCTGGAACAGCCGGAACTGCTCCAGGGCCAACTGGAGCAGGGAGCGTTTCTCCTCCACCCGGCTGAGCTGGGCCTTCTGGATGTAGGCCACGCCCAGGTGGTAATGGGCATCCGCCAGGGCCGGACGCAGTTCCACGGCGCGGCGATAGGCCGCCACCTTTTCATCCACCAGGGCTCGAATCTTCTCCCCCACCACCACGCCCAGGTTGTAGTAGGCGTCGGCGTCCTCGGGGCGAAGCCCGACGGCCTCGTGGAAAGCCTCGATGGCTTGGTCGGTCTCCCCGGCGTCCGCGTAGGCCAGCCCGAGATGAAAGCGAATCGAGGCGTCGGCCGGAGCCAGCCTGGCCGCCTCGCGGAAGTGCTCGGCGGCCAGGCTGGGCTGCTTGGCGCGCCGGTAGATGTCGCCGAGGGCCAGGTGGAGCTGGGGGTCGTCCGCCCTCTTGGGCAGGATCCGGGTGAGCTCGGCGATGGCGCGCGTCAGGTCGCCGCTACTCCGATAGGCCATCCCGAGGCCCAGGCGCGCCTCGACGTGTTCCGGAGCGATCTCCAGCGCCCGGGTGAAGGCCTCGATGGCCGGCTCGGGCTGGCGGAGTTCGAGGAGGGTGATGCCCAGATTGTGGTAGGCCTCCACCAGGTTGGGGTTCAGCCGGATCGCCTCGCGAAACTGATAGAGAGCATATTCCAGGTCCCGTCGCTGGAGAGCACCGACCCCGGCATTGTAGCGCTGGATTGACTCCTGGATGCGCGGGTCAGTGGCGGCCGGGGGCTGGGCCGCCCCCGGTGGTGAAGCCGGCGGCTGGGTGCTCCCCGGTGGAGCAGTGGGCGAAGGAGCGGCCGCCGGTGGAACGGCCGGCGCCTGAGCGTCCGCCGTTGGCGGCGTCTCCGGGTCGGCCGCGGCCGCGGCGCTCGCCGCAGCGGCCAGAATAACGAGGAGGACTATGGTTCGCGTCATGGGTTATCACCCTCCGGCCGGCCGGCCCGCGGGGTCCGGACGAAGGCCTTCTCCGCCGCCAGGATGGGCGCATTCTCCCGCAGGGCCAGCGCAATGGCGTCGCTGGGCCGGGAATCGAGGACGATCTCTTTTCCCTGAACATCCAGGATCAGATTGGCGAAGTAGGTGTTGTCGCGCATCTCGGTGATGACGACGCGCTTGACCGTGGCCTGCAAGCGGTGCATTGCCCCGAGCATGAGGTCGTGCGTGTAAGGCCGGGGCGGCTGCATCCCCTGGAGGGGCAGGATGATCCCCTGCGCTTCGAAGGGGCCGATAAACATGTAAAGCTCGCGCTTGTCCTGCTTGCCCCGGAGGTAAACGACGGGGGCCCCGGAGGCCGGATCGGCCGCGACGCCCATCACCTCCATCTCGTACAGGGTCCCGTTGGTGCCCGGCGATTCGGCCGCCCATGCCGTCGCCGACACCAAAAGGGTCGCCGCCAATACCCCCTGGGCCAAGCCCTTCCCTGCGTTGCGCATGTTCACACCCCTGTCCTCTTCCCTTCCGGCCCCGGCCGCGAATATCGTCCGGCGCGGGACCGCTCAGAAGAACTTCACCAGGACCCGCTCCCCTTTTTCCACCAGGTCCACGTTGGCCGGGATCTCGATGTAGCCTTCGGCGTCCGCCATGGAGGTGATGGCGCCCGATTCCTTGAAGGCCGGAACCACCTCGCCGTGCTCGACCCGGACCGGCAGATATTGATGCCGCCCGATGGTGGAGGTGTAGCGGCGCGACATGGGCAGTTCGATCCCGCCCGTCCGCGCCTCGGGGAGGCGCGCCAGCTTGCAGAGGACCGGGACCAGCAGGCCGTAGCCGTTGGTCAGGCACGAGGTGGGATACCCGGGCATCCCGAGGAGCAGTTTTCCCTCGATGACCCCGCACAGGGTCGGCTTTCCGGGCTTGACCGCGATGCCGTGGAACTTCACCTCGCCCATGCCCTCGACGGCCTCCAGCATCACGTCCCGCTCGCCCACGGAACTGCCGCCGGAGAGGACGATGATGTCGCAGACCAGCGCCTCGCGCAGCGTGCGCCGCACGTCCTCCAGCGTGTCCTTCATGATGGGGAACAGCCTGGGGATCCCTCCGATCTGTTGGACCAGGGCCGAGAGTGTGTAGGAGTTGATGTCGTAGATCCTCCCCGGCTCCAGGGGATCGCCGGGGGGCACGATCTCGTTCCCCGAGGGGATCACGGCCACGGTCGGCTTGGCGAAGACGGGGATCTCCGTGATCCCCAGGGCGGCAAGGACGCCGATCTTGCTGGGGTCGAGGCGGGTGCCGGAGGGCAGGACCTCGCGACCGGACTGGATGTCCTCGCCCCGCGGCGAGACGTTCTGGCGAGGATAGACCGGCTTGTAGATCTTCACCCTCCCCGCAGCCGCGGACTCTCCTTCCAGCTCCGTATCCTCGACCTGGACGACGGCATCGGCCCCCGCGGGGATCGGCGAGCCGGTGGCCACCTGGATGCAGGTGCCTCGCTCCACATGCCTTCCCGCGATGTCGCCGGCATGGATCACCTCGATCAGGGTGAGGCGCACCGGGTTGAAGTTTCCGGCCCCGAACGTATCCTCGGCAATCACGGCGTAGCCGTCCATGGCCGCCCGCGGGAACGGCGGGACGGACATGCCGGCCACAACGGGTTCGGCCAGGACCCGGCCCGTGGCCTGGAGTAGGCCCGCGCGCTCTGTCCGGGTGATGGGGTCGACACAGTCCAGGAGGATGCGCATTCCATCCTCCAGGGAAATGAATGCCTTCATGAGCTTCATGGTCATGGCATGCCTCCGAGAGACACAAGAGCCCCGGGACACCGCCCCCGGGGCCAGGGAGAATCTCCGCGTTGCCGGATCAGCCGCCTATTGAGGCTTGATGCAGCGCACCAGACGCCAGCCGTTCATCATCATCACGTTGATGCGGTGCATCTGATCCGGAGACAGGGCCGCTTTTTCCAGGAGCGGCTTGAGTTTCAGATCGGTCTTGAATCCGATCCGGGTGCAGACGGGGGCCAGCATCCACTCCACGGCGCCGAGGATCGGGTTCTCGCTCCGGAAGTGGTTCAGGATCACCAGGTGGCCCTTGGGCCGGCAAACGCGCCGCATCTCGACGAGCGTCTTCACGGGGTCCGGCACGGCGCTGATCACGTACGTGGCCAGGACGTGGTCGAAGGTGTCGTCGGGAAACTCGAGGTCGGAGGCATCCATCAGCCCCAGCGTGACGCTGGTCAGCCCGAGTTCCTTCGACCGCTCCCTGGCCTTCTGGAGCATCTCCACCGAGATGTCGATGCCCGTGACCTGGCAGTCGCGAGGATACAGGGGGAGGTTCAGCCCCGTCCCCACCCCGATTTCCAGGACGCGGTCTCCCGGCTTGATCTCCAGAAGATCGATCGCGGCCACCCGGCCGGAATGAAAGATCTTATTAAACAGGATGTCGTAGACCGGCGTTAAAAAGGCGTAGGCGCGTGTGACCGTGCGATAATCCAACATGCGGGCGCTGGGCGCCCGCCCCCCTCGAATGTTCTCCAGCCCGATCGTCTTCCCGTCCCCCAAGGTGACCACCTCCTTGTCATTGAAGGGAGGCATTATACCCAAATCTTCCGCTCGACAACAGGATTTTTTCCCCGAAGCGGACGGGAAGCCTGGTTGCCCGACCCTGATAGTCCCGGTAGAGGAGGTAGCCGTGCGTCGCGGCCGAACTCGAAGAGCCGGCGCGTCAGGTCCACATCCGCCTTGCAGTATTCGATGACCTTGTCCCGCTCGCCGGCCTTCCACCAGGCCAGGCTCTGCAGGCCGTCCGCCAGCTTCGGGGCGCCCAGTGTCTCCTGGGCCAGGTGGCTCAGGCTCAAGCCGGAAGCCCAGGCTCGCATGGACCTCCTCCAGGATGTCCAGGGTCGGGCAGCGCCGCGTAATCCAGGTCCCGGTACCCCCGCAGGACGCCGAAGTCGAACCGCCGAAGGTTGAAGCCGATGATGCAGGCCGCCGCGGTGAGATCCGCGCAGGAGATCGTCCACCTCATCCTCGGTGTAGACGCGCGGCTCGCCCGTCTCGAGGTCCGCGGTCACGGCCACGGCCAGGCCCATCCGGTCGCAGTTCTCCCAGCCGCCCACCTCCTCGGCGCTCCGCTGCGTCTCGATGTCGAGGACGAGGACGCGGGGAGCGCCAGCCCGGAGCGCGTTAGACTTTGCGGCCGGTGCGAGCGGGACCGGGGACACCCGGGGCAGGGCGGGGGCTGACGCCGATGCGGCAATCGCCGCGTCCTCCGGGATCTCGATCAGGCCGAGGAGGCCCTGGAGGGTGAGGATCGCCGCCGACTTGTCCAGCGGCTTGTTGCCCGAGCCGCACTTGGGCGAGTGGATGCACGAGGGGCAGCCCGTCTCGCAGGGGCAGTCCTGGAGGAGGCGGAGGGTGTGGGCCATGAGGTCCTCCAGGACGCGATAGCACCGCTCCGCCAGGCCGATCCCCTCGGGGTATCCGTCATAGATGAAGACCGCCGGCCGGCCGACCTGCGGGTGGAACGTGTACGAGATCCCGCCGACGTCGCACCGGTCGCAGAGGGCGAAGAGCGGGAAAAGGCCGATCATGGCGTGCTCCATGGCGTGGATCCCGCCCATGAAGTGGAGGCCGCCCGGCGCCGCGTACTTCACGTGGTCGCGAATCCGCTCCGGGATCTCGAACCAGAGTCCCTGCGTCTCGAAGGTGTGCGGCGGCAAATCCAGCGGATAACTCCCGATCCGGTCCTGGCCGAAGATCCGCCGCTTCTCGAAGCCGGTGACCCGCTCGGTCACCTTCAGCCGCCCCAGGCGCGCCACGCTGCCCTTCACCTGGCGGAACTCCTGGCAGTGGAGAATCTCCGTCTCTTTCTCGCCGGTGGTCTGGGTGTAGTAATCCACCTCCACGGGGCGGGCCCGCACCTTGCGCTGGGCGAGGTCCAGAGCCGTCACTTCGAACTGGCTGCCCCTGATGCAGGTACATCGGCGCCCGGGTGGCATTCGTGGACGCGCGCGGAATCCGTCCACGCTGCCGATCGTCTTGCCCGCCGGGTCCAGGATGGCGAAGGTCTCGCCGATCCCGCGGATGCTGATCTCGCGCGACGGGTTCCTGCGGCGGGCGTACCACTCGCGTCCCGTCGGCGCTCTGCATCAGGCGGCGCTCGGCGGCCAGCTCGGCGATCCGCTCGGGGAGATCGGGGCCGTAGAGGGCCGCGTCGGCCGGGCCGAGGGGCAGCTCGGCCGCGGCCGCCACCAGGTGGTCCGAGAGGATGCGGCGGTTCCGCGGGTCGATCACCGCCGCCTCGGGATCGCGGGCGAAGAAATCGCGAGGGTGGCGCATGAAGTACTGATCCAGGGCGTCGGGCAGGGCAATGAGGATGATCAGCGCCTCCTGGCCGGCCCGCCCGACGCGGCCGCCCCGCTGCCAGGTGCTGGCGATGCTGCCGGGATAGCCGACCAGAAGACACGCATCCAGTCCCCCGACGTCGATCCCCAGCTCCAGGGCCGAGGTCGAGACGACGCCCAGCAGCTTCCCGTGGAACAGCCCGCGCTCGATGGCGCGCCGCTCCTCCGGGCGGTACCCCGCGCGGTAGGCGCGGATCCGGTCCCGCAGGTGCGGCGCCGCCTGGTGGGCCCACATGGTGATCAGCTCGGCGATCTTCCGCGCCTTGGCGAAGGCGATGGTCTTGAGCCCGCCCTGGATGCAGTGGAGGAGGAGGTCGGTCGCCTCGCCGTAGGGGCTCCCGGTGGGGTTCACGAAGACGAAGCGCTTGCCCCTGGCCGGGGAGCCGTCGTCGTCGACCTGGGCGAAATCGCGCGCGGCGAGCGCGCCGGCGAACTCGGCCGGGTTGCTGATCGTGGCCGAGCAGGCGACGAAGCGCGGGTGGCTGCCGTAGAAGGCCGTCACGCGATGCAGCCGGCGCAAGACGTGGGCGATGTGGGAGCCGAAGATCCCCTTTATAGGTGTGCAGTTCGTCCAGGACGATCGCAGCGGAGCCGCTCCCAGAAGGTTTTCCAGGCCGCGTGATGCGGCAGCAGCGAGAGGTGCAGGATGTCCGGGTTGCTGATGAGGATGTGGGGGACCTCCTCCCTGAGCTGCGCCCGGCGGTGGGCCGGCGTGTCGCCGTCCAGGATCTCGGCCCGGATGCCCGATCCCCAGGGGATGAGGCGCTGGAGGGATTTCAGCTGGTCCTGCTCCAGCGCCTTGGTCGGGAACAGGAAGAGGGCGCCTGCGTCCGGGTCGCGGAGGAGGGTCTCCAAGACGGGCAACTGGTAGGCCAGGCTCTTGCCCGAGGCGGTCCCGGTGACGACCAGGACGTCCCGGCCGGCCCGGGCGTAACTCCAGCGCCTCGACCTGGTGGGTGTACAGCCGATCGATGCCGTCGGCGCGAAGTGCGTCCTGGAGGGCGCGGGGCAGCGGCGGATCCGGGTCGGCGTACCGGGGGTTCCGGGTGGGGACCACCTCGATGTGCACCAGGTGGCCGCGGCTCGCCTGGCGGGGGAGCAGGGTCCGGAGGAAGTCGTCCAGCGCCTCGATGTTTCCGCCGTCCGGCCCCGCATCCGGCGCGATGCGCGCGGGCGGTTGACTCACGCCCGCTCCAGATGCACCCGCGTCCCCGAGGAGACAGCCTTGAAGACGGTGGCGTCCCCCTGGATCCGGCCGAGGATGTTCACGGCGCTGGCCGCGCGGGGCCGGTCGTCGGTACTGGCCGGCGTCCGGCCGAAGAAGATGCAGAAGGCGCTCCCCGGGGGCCAGTACCCCAGTTCGCCCACGGCGACGATGTCGCGGGCGTCCTTCTCCTGCTTGGCATCCACCGGGATGGAGAAATAGATCTCGTCGCCCCAGGTGTTGCCGCGTCCCTCGATGGGCAGGGCGTCCCAGATTTGGGTGGCCGTCGGCGAGTCGTTCAGCACCGCCTCGGCGCTCACCTTCCCCGCCGTGATCCGAATCTTGCGCTCCGTCGGCATGGACCAGTCCTCCTGGTGAGTGGCTCGGACGAAATCTATCGCATTCGCCGGTGAGGGTCAAGCCCTAGGCCGGACGACGGGAAGAGATAATAAGCGGAGAGCATCCGCGCGCATGCCCCGAATGTTTGACGGGGTAGGCGAGTTGCAGAAAAGCCTCGACGGGGCCTTCGGGTGGTCGCTATACTATTGACGCAAGTCGTGCCTGGCCTTCGCAGGATCCGGATCGGGAGAGCGGCCATGGACGCCCCGTGGGAAAAGGCAGAGGTGAGCTGCCCGAACTGCCTCGAGATCCTGGTGCTGCGCCCGGGCCTGGAAGAGATCTGGTGCCAGCGCTGCGAGGAAGGCTACGACGTGATGGAGAGCGCCAACCCCAGGGACCCCGAGCGCACCGTCCTAGTCCTCTCGAAGAAGCGCCAGGCCCCCGGGCGAGCGTGAAACGGAGGGAAGCGCCGAGCGCCGCGAGGCCCCCGGACGGACCTGATCCGACCTGACGATATCCCGTCGTGACTGCGGCCCCGGCCGTCCGCCGGGGCTTCCTGTTTTTACTTCTTCTTCTGGCCGCCGAAGAGTCCCTGCAAGGCGCCCCCCAGGCCCTTGACCGCTTCGCCCGCTGTCTCTACGCCCTTCCGCCCCAGGGTCCCAACGCCCTCGGCCACGCCGCGGATGCTCAGCCCCAGAATTTCCGCCATGCCGGACGCCATGCGCGTGGCGAAAGCCTCACGGAGGGTGAATTCGGGATTGTTGATGTCGCCCTGGATGGTGAAGTTCACCACGATCTTGTTGTCCTTGTTCTTCAGGAAGTTGACCACGGCCGCGCGAGGGAGGCCCATGAAGGTGTCCAGGGCACCCGCGGCGGGAGCAAACTCCAGATCCGTGATGACGACCTTGCCCGGAGCTTGAATGTGGTTGTTCCTCACCTCGGATTGCAGGTCCAGATCCAGGGCGCCATTCTGGATGCGCGTCTCGGCCGCCTTGGAGAGGTATGGCTGGAATGTTGCCAGGTCTAGCGACCGAAGCTCCGTCTTGACCGAGGAGTCCTTGCTCGCCCCCTCGGCCCACCCGGCAAGGCTGCCGCGCCCATCCCGGCGGACCCCCTTCACCACGGCGGTGAGATCAAACTGGCTCTTGCCCTTCAGGCTCGGGACCATGACATTGCGCACCGTGCCCTGGATCCTTTCGAGACGGATCTTGACCGGCGGTTGGGCCACCGTGGCGTCGAACAGCTCCGCCGCGCCGTCCTCCACCGTGAGGCGCGAAACGGCGACCGCCCGCGCAGGAGGGCCGGCGGGGCCCTTCCCCTTTGAGGCCGGTCCCTCCAGCAGGCTGGGGACGACCTGCAGCTTCCCATCCCGGGTGCGCAGGGCGGAGAGGTACGGCCGGACGACGGTGATGGAGCTGATCCGGATCGTGTCGGAGAGAAGGCTGCGCACGCTGGGGGCGATCACGACCCGCTCGACCCGCAGGGCGTCGGCGGCCGGCCATCCCTGGCGGCCCTTGATGCGGAGCCCGTCCACCTCGACGGTGAACCAGCCAACCTTCAGATCCTTGACCTCGCTCTCCGGGCCCAGGGCCTCCACGATCTTGCCCTTGATGATCCCGACGGCCATCCGGAAGCCGACGATCCCCCCGGCGACCAGGACGAGGACCGCGATGAGCGCAACGACACCCCACTTCCTTGTAGTCGAGCTGGCCATGTCTCACCTGCCTGCGTGTGCCTTCAAGAAACCTGCGCCGCTCCCCGATCTCCTCACACAGGGAGGAAACGTTCGGGAGCATTTTGCTGATGGCTCATAGCTTATGGCTCAAGGTGAGGAGCCATGAGCCATCAATTATGAGCCAATTGGCGGATGGCCGATCCGGGGATACCGATGGGTTCACGATCGACCGATCAGAGTTTGGGAGGGTTGAGCGCCAGTATCAGGGCTTGCTCGAGCTGCTCGATGGGGACCGGCTTGGGTAGGACCGTCGTCGCGCCCACCTGCTCGGCGCGGTCGATGACCCGGAGGTCCGTGGTGGCCGAAATGAGGATGACGGGAGTGGCCGCCAGTTGCGGATTCGCCTTGAGGGCCGCGCAGGTCTCGTAACCGTCGAGCCCCGGCATCATGATGTCGAGCAGGATGCAGTCCGGGGACTCGGACTTGGCGCGGGCAAGGGCAGCCTGGCCGTTCTCCGCAAGCACCACGGTGTGGCCGGCCTCTTCCAGGGCGTCCTTGAGCACGGACCGGAGCAGCAATTCGTCGTCCACCACCATGATCTTGGACATGTCCGCCTCCTCGGCCCACAGAGCCTACCCCCCACCGGAGGCGAATGTCAAGGAAATCGCAACGCGCTTCCGGGCTGGCGATGCGGCCGGGCGCCTCGACGGGGAATGGCCCCGCCCGGCTCCGGGCGCGGGAGCGGATGGTCGCCTCTTGCAGCTTGCGGGAAGCCGCCAGACCGCGTATCATCCCGCCCGTTTGTGGAGGGTTCATGGGCCAGGCGAGCTTCCGCATTGGCATCGACGTCGGCGGCTGGGGGCTGCCGTTTCAGCGATCCATCATGCGGGTCGAGGAGGACCTGGCCCGCGATCTCATCACGCGGGACCAGTCCAAGAACCGGTACGGGGTGGTTGTGAAGCCCGGCAGCCCGGAGAAAGACGATCACCTCACCTACCGGGTCCGCCACTACCTGCTCAGCCCCCTGGCCGTGCAGGACATCATCGCCGGCGAGGAACTCCTCGACTGATGCCGCCTCACGTTTCACTCCTCACTCTTCACGCCTTACGTTCCACGTCGCTCAGTTCCTGCCATTCCGCATTCCGCAATCCGCATTCGGCATTGATGTCCTCGCCCCCCTGCCCCCCATCCCGCGGCTCTCCACTCTCGGCCCTCACTTCTTCCTTGCTCTTTTCGCGGGCCGCGTACTAGGATGACGCCCCCAGCAGCGAGCAGCCGATGGCCATGACAGAGATCTACCTGGACGTAGAGACCCAGCGCGTCGCCGACGAGGTGCAGGGCGGCTGGGACAACATCCGGGCATTCGGCCTGTCCGTGGCCGTGACCTGGGATGCGGCCAACGACTACAGGGAATGGTACGAGCCGGACGCGGGCAGGCTGATCGGGGAGCTGCGCGCCTTCGATCGGATCGTGACGTTCAACGGCCTGCGCTTCGACCTGGAGGTGCTGTCGGCCTACGGGGACGTGCGGGAGCTGGGCGGGAAGAGCCTCGACCTGCTGCAGGATCTCAAGCGTCGGCTGGGGTTCCGGGTGAGCCTGCAGAGCGTGGCCCAGGCGACCCTGGGGAAGGGGAAGACGGCGTCCGGACTGGACGCGGTGAAATGGTGGCGCTCCGGCGATCCGGCGCTGCGGCAGCGGGTGGTGGACTACTGCAGGATGGATGTGGAGATCCTGCGAGAGGTCGTGGCCTACGGCCGCCGCGAGGGGTTCGTCAAGATTCCCTCGCAAGGCCGGGACCTGCCGGTTTATGTGGCATGGTGAGGAAGGAACGGTCGGCGTGGCCAGCCGCTCCCTGAAATCCTGAGGGGTACCGAGATGCCTCGCATGACGGATCTGTCCAGGCTCTACGATGAGATCAGAGAGGCCGCGGTGCAGCAGGGGCTTCTGACGTTCCCCGGCTACGTCGGGGAGGAACTGCCTGCGGTCTGGTGGCAGGGCGAGCCCGACGACTGGTTCGGGTTCCTGATGATCGCCAAGGCGGAAGGCGTGCGGACGGTGTACGTCGGCCGGGCGATCCTGGAGGAGGAAGACCTCCAGGGACTGGCGGAATGGGTGGAGGAGAACACCGGCCCCGGCTCGACCAACGGGGATCGCGCCCGCCTCAAGGAGCTCGAGCGATACATCGGCTGTGTCGGCGAGATCCGCCTCGGGTGGATCAAGGACGGGGTGGCCTTTCTCCTCCAGCAGCAGACCGAGTGGTACCAGGACTTCCTCGAGCTGATGGCCGAGACCGAGGAGGAAGAAGAGGAGCTGTAACAGATTTGGAGCCGAGCACCGAGCCCGGAGAGCCAAGAGCCGAGAAGGGGGAGGTCCACAGTCCGAAGTCCAAGGTCCAAGGTCGGCGGACGTCGGACCTCGGACTTTGGACCTCGGACCTTGGACGGCGGCAGCTAGGAAGAACCATAGTGCCACTCAGCGAGAGTCGTGAAAGAGAACCTGCCAAATCTGCATAATCTGTGGTTGGGTAGGTCCCAGGTATGACTGAGGTTTTCACGCCGGAAGAGGTTGCGGTCCTCTCGCCCTACGTGACGAACGTGGACCGGCCCATCTTCGCCCTGAAGAATCTGCCGGAGGAGGTGGTGGCGGTCCTGTTCGCGTACTACAGCCGCAGCCGGGAGAGCCTACGGCGCAACCTCCTGAGGCTCATCCAGGAGAAGGACCTGGACCTGGAAGAGCGGCTGCAATGGGCGGCCACGGATCAGGACGAGTTGGCTCTCGCCCGGCAGAAGGCCAAGGAGTTCCACGAGAAGTGGGTGGTGGGCTACGGGCACGCCTCCGTGGCGGAGCACGCGGTGGCGCATCTCGCCATCGAGGACGTCTCCATCGTCGCCAGCAAGATCATCGAGGACACGCGGTTGGCCTCGTACACCGAGAAGTCCACCCGGTACGTGGTCTTCGACCGGGACAAGTTCTATCGCGTGCCCTGCCTGATGGCCTCGCCGCACGGGAAGCTCTACGAAGAGACGTGCAGCTTCCTGCTGGGAACCTACGCGCGCCTGACCGCGCCGGTCGTCAGCGCCATCAAGCGTGAGACGCCGCGGGAGGCGCAACAGACCGAGCGCGGGTACGAGGCGGCCTGCCGCGCCAAGGGCTGCGACATCCTCCGCTACGTGCTGCCGGCGGCCACCCTGACCAACATCGGCGTGACCGTGAACGGGCGCGTCCTGGAGCACATGATCAGCAAGCTCCTGTCGCATCCCCTGGAAGAGTCGCGGGAGATCGGGGCCCGGATGAAGGCCGAGGGCCAGAAGATCATTCCCACCCTCCTCAAGTATGCCGACTTCAACCCCTACGTGGCCGAGACGCACCAGGCCGTGGCGGCTCTGGCCTCACGGCAGTTCACCGGCTGTGTTCCCGAGGAGACGCCGGACGTCTCCCTGGTCCGGTATCCGGAGGACGCCGAGGATCAGTTGGTCGCGGCCATCCTGTACGGCTACTCCGCGCATCCGTTCCGTCAGGTGGAAGAGCGGGTAAGAAAGCTTTCTCGTGAAGAGAAGAAGCGGGTGATCGATGAATATTTGAAGCGACGGGGCGCGCACGACCAGCCGCTACGGGCGCTGGAGCATCTGACCTATACCTTCGACATCCTGGTGGACTTCGGGGCCTTCCGGGACATCCAGCGGCACCGGATGTGCACCCAGATCCCGCAGGAACTCGGCGCCTCCCACGGCTACAGCACGCCAGCCGAGATGGCGCATTACGGCCTGCTGCCGGCCTACGAAGAGTGCATGGCCCGCGCCCGGGAGGCACACGACATCATCGCCCGCGATTTCCCTCGGGAGGCGCAGTACGTGTTGCCCCTGGCCTTCCGCAAGCGCGTCCTGTTCACCTGGAACCTCCGGGAGATCCACCACTTCGTCCAGCTCCGCTCCGCCAAGCAGGGGCACGTTTCGTACCGCCACATCGCCCGGCAGGTCTTCGGGGAAGTCGAGCGCGTCCACCCGCTGCTGGCAAAGTACATCCGCGTGGACCTCGACGACTACGCCCTCGCCCGCCTGTAGGTCTGTTCTACTCCCCACGACTGTCTCGGCAATGCCTGGCGCGCCCCGCCGGCTCCGCCTTCCCCGGCGGGACCCTGGTCGGCCAGCCGGCGGGGGATCGGCGGCCGAAATGCACCATGAAAATCGAATATACTATGGTGGATTTTCATGGTAGGATCCCTCCATGATCGAACGACCCGGGGTCCTGGAAGAGATCCGGCGCGCCCTCAAGCGGAGCCAGGTGGTGGCCCTCGTCGGCCCGCGCCAGAGCGGCAAGACCACGCTGGCACGCCAGCTCGTGCCGGCGGAGTCGCTGAACTACTTCGATCTGGAGGATCCCGCCAGCCTCGCCAGGTTGGACGAGCCCATGACCGCCCTGGCTCGTCTCCGCGGCGTCGTGGTGATTGACGAGGTACAGCGGAGGCCGGACCTGTTCCCGGTGCTGCGGGTGCTCGCGGATCGCACCCCCCTGCCGGCGCGGTTTCTGGTGCTGGGGAGTGCCTCCCCCGCGCTGTTGCGGCAGTCGTCGGAATCCCTGGCGGGGCGACTGGAGACCATCATCCTGGCAGGGTTCAGCCTGGTCGAGGTGGGGGTCGCGGCGCAGGCGCGCCACTGGGTGCGGGGAGGATTTCCGCGGGCGTTTCTTGCCCGTTCCCCGGTCGAGTGCTTTGCATGGCGGAAAGAGTTCATCCAGACATTTCTGGAACGGGACCTCCCGCAACTCGGCGTGACCATCCCGGCCCCCGCCCTGCTCGAGGTTCTGGACCATGCTGGCGCACATGCACGGCCAGGCGTGGAACGCGGCGGATCCCGCCCGATCCCTCGGCGTCGGCGAGTCCACAGTGCGCCGGTACCTGGACCTGCTGACGGGCCTCTTCCTGGTTCGGCAGCTCCCGCCCTGGCACGAGAATCTCGGCAAGCGGCAGGTCAAGGCTCCCAAGGTCTATTTCCGGGATAGCGGGATGCTGCACCAGCTCCTGGGCATCCGGTCCGAGAGGGAGCTGCTCGCCCACCCCAAGTGCGGGGCCTCGTGGGAGGGATACGCCCTGGAAGAGACGCTCAAAGCGGTCCGGCCGGACGAGGCGTACTTCTGGGCTACGTACCAGGGGGCCGAGCTGGACCTCTTCCTTTTCAAGAGGGGGCGACGCTTGGGTGTCGAATTCAAGCGGATGGATGCCCCGAGGCTCACGCCCTCCATGCGCATTGCGCTGAAGGACCTGCGGCTGGAGGGCCTGGTGGTCCTCCATCCAGGCACCGCCAGCTACCCGCTTGGCGAGCACGTGCGTGTGATGTCCCTGGCAGCTCTGGCCGGGGAGACGGTGGATGGCCTCTTTCCTCCGAAGCGAAGCGAGGGGAGGCGGAAGGGCGCGCCGAAATCCCCCCGGAAGAAGGCCAGGTCAAAGCGGCTCGCCGAGGTGTCGCGTAGGGTGCGCAAGGAGAGCCTGCGCGTCAACGCCGAGTTCGCGGCGGTCGAAACGGAACCATGACCGGCCGGCGGGGGGTCACCGGTCAAAACGCACCATGAAAATCGAATATACTATGGTGGATTTTCATGGTAGCGTCCTCAATGAGGAGGGAGCCGGGCGTGTGTGCGGCGTCAGGGCGGTTCCCTCTGGGCTGATGGCTGATCGCTGACTACTGCCCGCTGCCTTCTGCCTGCTGCTTACTGCCTGCCGACCGCTGCCTGCTGCCCGCTGTGGTTCCTCGTTGACTTCACCCCCCTCGGCTCTCGGTACTCGGCGGTCGCTGCTCGGCTCTCGTTTCATCGCTATCCCTGTCGCTATCGCTATCGGCTTTTCGCTTTGGCTCTCGGCTCTCGGCTCCTGCCTGATAGCTGATCGCTGCCCGCTGCCTTCTGCCTGCTGCCCGCACTCTTTCGCCTTGACACAGCTTTTCCCGGTGGGTAGTGTGACGCGTCTGAATTCATGCTTTGCGAATCCGAATAAAGAAAGGAAGGCCGATGCCGATCGATCTGGACAAATTCAAACACGCTTACGAGAAATGGGTAGAGGAGAGCCTGCCAGCTTACCGGGCAGGCAACATGAAGGAGATTGTCAAAAAGTATCCTTTCATTGTCTCCACTGACGTGCCCTGGACTCCGTACCAGGGTCGGCCGTCAAACCAGACCTTCGCACTGGTCACGAGCGGTGGCCTGTATCTCAAGGGCAGCCAGCCACCCTTCGACACCGTTTCAATTCACGGTGATACATCCTTTCGAGAAATCCCCAAAACCGTCCGCCAGGAAGACCTCGGCATTGCCCATGCACATTACGACCACAGCCTGGCGGAGCAGGACATCAACATAATCTTTCCCATCAAGCGCTTCATCGAGCTGGAAAACGAAGGCATTATCGGCAAGGTGGCGGAAACGCATTACAGCTTCAGCTATGTCAATGACGTCGTGACGCTGGTCACAGAGACGATTCCGAAGTTCATTTCCCGGATCAAAGCCGAAGGGGTGGCCATCCTGTTCCTGGTGCCGGTCTGACCCAAGTGTCATCAGACCGTGGGTCTGATTCAGCGGATGGCAGAGGAGGCGGGGTTTCCTACCATCTCCATGGGTAACGCGGCCGATCGCATGGCCCATATCAAACCTCCCCGGGCCCTGCTTGTCAAGTTCGCGCGGGGCAGTATGTTCGGTGAACCCGGCAACGTGAAACGCCAGAGACGCATCATTCTGGATGCGCTGGACGCCTTGAAGACCATGACCAAACCGGGCACGATTCAAGAACTACCCTATCAGTGGAAGCAGCCCGATCCGGAGTAAACAGGGGGTAAGGCCATTGGATTTACTAGCGGTCGGGCGCTCTGACACTCCGGCTCTTTCTGAGTCCCTGGCCGCCGGGTACCCCCTGGGTGCGCCTGATTGCCCGGCTTTGGCTCTCAATTCTCGGCTCGCGGCTCTCGGCTCCTGCCTGATAGCTGATCGCTGCCCGCTGCCTCCTGCCTGCTGCCCGCTGTCTTTCACCTTGACTTTGCCCTCAGATAAACGGTAGCGTCATGCCCTGGTGAGCGGGGAACACCGGCGAGTGACCCTGAGGGGGAGACGATGCCGGCTGGAAGAATCATGCTGCGCAAATTCGACAGCCCTTTGGGGACGCTGATCCCCAGAGGGCCGTTCCGTTTCGGAGGGGCGCGGTTGCTGAACGACAAGTATCATAACCTCCCTACCCTTTTCCTTACACGCCTGAAATCGAACCGCCCTTCCCCTGTAGCAGGCCAATGCTGAAGGAAGCGCCTCACATGGTGAGCGCCCGAAGGATTGAAACCAATTATGGATGCTGCCTGGAGTACCTCCTCCCTCACCAACGCCACCTCTTGCCGTCGGGGGTGAAGTGGTCCGGATCGTGCTCCGGCCCTTCCTCATCTGGATCGGAGTTGTCGATATCCTGATCAATCCACAGCATGATAATGACCTGCATGTACCGACTGAGTTCCCTGGAGGCCTCCTTGATGCACGAATCCTTCAGAAGCCTGTCTTTTTTAAGCCATGCATCCGCGCGCACCGTGTGCAAACCCGGCTGGATACGTTTCCCTTTGAAGTAATCTGTCGCGGGACTTCTTGGCCAAGAAAAAAAGGACCCCGGCACCGAGGGGGTGCCGGGGTCGCCAGTAACAATCGGAAGGAGCGCGCTGGTCCGGATTGTGAAGCACCCCCTGGCTCTCTTACGCTTCCAAAGCTCACGAGCCCCTTCCGGGGAGGGCGGATGAAGGGCGAGGCCTTTTTCGCCTGTTCAACCTTCAGCCCCTGAATTGCTCCAGCTCATCGCGCGAAGAGAGCCTCGCCCCTGAGTCATTCCCCCCAAACTATGCGGCGTCTCTCCGCTGATTTCAAGGACGGCACTCCAGCCATCCAATGAATGATGGGCATTGTTCCAAAGTTACGTGATAGCTCCAGACCAGGCGTAGGAAGCCCGGATCGAGATCAGCCGGATCCGGGGAACTTCCTGGAGGTTCTGACCCAAGATGTGTGCCCATCGCCCGGGTGTGAAGATCGTGGAGAAGGTGACGTTCAGCCAGTTGAGGAGGCCCTGTTCAGCCCACCGCTTGCCCACGCGCTTGATGCGGTTGGACACCTGACTGAAGGCCGACTCGATCGCACTGGTCGTGAGGGGGAGGGCTTCCCCGGTCTGGCGCCACCAGCGGAGGAACGTGGTCACCGGCTCCATCAGATTCTGGATGGAGCTCCGGGCCTGGGGATAGCGTCCGGGGTTCAGCGCCGGCAAGAGCCCGTGGACGCCCTGCGCTGTTTTGGCGAGCATCTGTTCCACGGCCGGGCGATCCTCGGGGCGGGGGGGTTCCCGTTGCGCTCGGGTTCTGGCCAAAGCCGGGATGGCCTGACGCTGGGCCACCAGCGGGCCCGGCTCAGGCTTCTTGAACCCATCGGCGTAAAGGAGGGAGGGGAAGCGGCGTCTCCCATGCCACTGGCACCGCTGGTGCGCCATCCCCGGGTGGCGGAGGGACTCCTCGATCCCCGGCCCGCCATCGGAGAAGAGGACATCCAGGTTCGCGTAGGCGAGCCGCGCGTCGAGGTCCGTACGGATCGCTGCCCAGGACGGCGGCGGCCCCGCCACGGACTCAGCCCTGCCGCGGTCGCGTCCCCCCCCGGGGCGTCGCCCCCACCCGACCAGTTTCGCGGGCGATTTTCCGGTCAAATCGTGCATCGGGTGCTCGGTGATCGCCCACGGTACCCATTCCGCTCCGCAGTCCCGGCCACGGCAGCGCTGGGAGCGGGGAGCCCCGGCCAGAGCTCTCGGGGGGCACGCCGGCCTCGCGGTCAATGAATCTAAGGAGTTAGCGCAGTGGCCAGGCCCATGGCACCCGCACTGGGCCGCCCGGCGAGGCCCCCGGGGACCGCGCAGACCCGGACCGCCAGGGGAGTGTACCCCCCATTGTACCCCCCGTTGTACCCCCCTAACATAGGGGGAGGTACAATGAATAATCGTATCAGAAATATGGAGACAGCCTTCCCGTAGGGGTGTAGGCTCCCGCCCGATGGCCCCGTCCCCCATGCAGCCCGCCCTCCGAGTGTCCTGACCGCCGCCGAGCCCAGCACACCGAGTTGCCTCCGAGGGTCCGCCCGAGACCCGAGACCTGGATTCCTGTTGACAGGCTATAGGGGGGCGATACGCTTCCGTGCGAACCTCTCGGCCTCATCGCCGTCGTGCGGGAGTCGCTCGCCCAAACCATTCCCTACCGTGCAGAATGGGCCGTGCTGGCTCTTGGTTCTTTTGTCTCCACGCCTGGTCGAATGCAGCATTACTTTCGCACCACCCGGTGGCTAGTGTTGTGTAACTAACGCTGCTTTACAACGATCGACCTTCGCCATGATCATGTCAGCGCTCTTGGTCCAGACGAAGCGTTTGGGAGCGCGGTTGTACTCATCGAGGTACTCCTGGATCGCGGCCAGGAGCTCCTTGACGCTGGCGAAGCTGCCGCGACGGATGCGCTTCTGGGTGATCTCGCGGAACCAGCGCTCGACCAGGTTGAGCCAGGAGCTGCCCGTGGGCGTGAAGTGGAGATGGAAGCGCGGGTGGCGGTGGAGCCAGCGCTGGACCGGGGGGCTCTTGTGGGTGCCGTAGTTGTCCACGATGAGATGCAGGTCCAGGGCCGCCGGCGTCTGCTGATCGAGGGTACGGAGGAAGCGGAGGAACTCCTGGCTGCGGTGCCGGGGCAGACACTGGCCGATGACCTTGCCATCGAGCAGGCAGAGGGCCGCGTAGAGGGTGGTGGTCCCGTGGCGCTTGTAGTCGTGGGTCATCGTGCCGCAGCGGCCCCGCTTCATCGGCAGCCCCGGTTGGGTCCGGTCGAGGGCCTGGATTTGGCTCTTCTCGTCCACCGACAGGACCACGGCCCGGTCCGGCGGATCGAGGTACAGCCCCACCACGTCGCGCAGCTTCTCGACAAAGTGGGGATCGCGGGAGAGCTTGAAAGTCTCCACCCGGTGCGGCTGCAGCCCATGCTGCTTCCAGATCCGCTGGACCGTCATGTGGGAGAGGCCCTGGGCCTTGGCCAGGGTGCGGGTGCTCCAGTGCGTCGCCCCCCGCGGGGTACTGCGCAAGGTCGCCTCGACCACCCGCTTCACGACCGCAGGCGAGAGAGCCTTCTTGCGGCCCGGCCGCGGCGCATCCTTCAGCAGCCCGGGCGCCCCCCGGGCCTGAAACCGGCTCCGCCACAGCAGCACCGTCGGGCGACTGGTGCCCAGCCGCGCCGCGATGGCGTTGTTGGGGACGCCCTCGCTGGCCAGCAGGACGATCCGGGCCCGCAGGGCCACCTTCTGCGGTGTCTTGCCCGAGTTCGCCAGGAACCGGAGTCGCTTCCGCTGATTCTCGTCGATCGTGAGCGCCCGCGCTGGAGTAAACATGAGCCCTTGTACACATACAGCACCTGATTGTCAAGCTATTTCTGTTACAGCACACTATATAGGACGTCATAAGTAATACAGCATAATTCTGTTGAATTCTCGTCGTCCCTCGCGTATTTTAGGCTTGAGGAGGGACACGAGATGAGACGTTTGGAGATCACCGATCGCGAGATGATGCAAATCGCCTTGCAGAACGAAATCCTCCGGTCCGAAGAGGCACGGTATGATCACCGGCTCCACGGAGTGTTGCTCGTCTCTCACGGCATGTCCTGTTATGAAGTCGGCGGGGTGTTCGGACATGATCCGACCACCATTCAGCGATGGGTCCGGAGTTTCGAGACGAGAGGGTTCAGCGGCTTGCAGGACCAGGAGCGACCGGGGCGTCCGCAGCGGCTGACGCCCGAGCAGTTGCCGCGCGTGAATCGGGCTCTTCGGACCTCGCCGCGCGCGTTCGGATACGCCCAGAACCTCTGGGATGGGAAGCTGTTGTCGCACCACCTCGCCCAGGCCGAGCAGGTGGTGTTGGGCGTGCGCCAGTGTCAACGGTTGTTTCATCACCTGGAGTTCCGGCTGCGAAAACCGCGGCCGGTCATTGCCCGGGCGAATCCGGAGGCGCAGCAGGCTTTTAAAAAAACGCCGCCGGCTGGCCCGAAGAGACGACGTGGATCTGTGGAGTCTGGATGAATGCCACTTCCAGCAGCATGGATCCCGAGCCACCATGTGGGTGCCCCCAGAGGATAAGGATCCCATTCTCCTGCTGGCGCCGACCCGCAAGTCGGCGGCCTTATTCGGTGCGGTCAACGTCAGCACGGGGAAACTGGTGACTCAATTTGACCCGAAGTTCAATGCCGTGACGTTTCAAGGCTTCCTTGGCCGGCTGCTCCGACACCGACGTAGGGCACGGGAGATGGTGATCCTCCTCGACAATGCGAAGTACCACCACGCGGTCGTGCTCCAACCGTTCCTCCGGCACCACCGCCACGAGCTGGCCTTGGAGTTTCTCCCGGCCTATAGTCCCGAATTGAACCCGATCGAGCGGGTCTGGAAGCTGACCCGAAGGCTCTGCACGCACAATACCTATTTTGAAAGGCTTGAAGCTCTAGTCGATGCGGTGGCCAAACAGCATATGATCTGGAATGCTCCCAATGATACATTGCGGAAATTGTGCTGTATTATTTAAGACGCCGTGTATAGTCGCTGCGGCGACGCTGAAGGTGGGCACAAATTGCCGCGTGCGTCGGATGTCGCGCTCGGATGCGCAGAATCTTGCTGAAGAAGTCCGCAAACGAAACGTGTTTGCACGCCATGCCGGCTTACGTAGTTTCTACTGCCAACGGGCGGCGGCACTTGAAGGTGTAACGGTCGTCGAGATCTACAGCGGGGGTACGTCAACCATTGATGTGTTTGAGAAGCAGGCGATAATCGCGGAAAACGTCGTGGCAGCCAGCCTGGTGCTCAGTGGATCGAGACGGGAGTTCGTGAGTCGTGCCGTTGGGGATCGGCGAGCCTACTTGGATCTGCATCTCGTCCAGAGGGATTCGAACCTCTACGTTTCATCAACAAGTGCGAGGGATCGCGATGCCAGTGGGCTCACACTCGATGGAACCGCAGTGGCCCGCTACACCAGGAACGGTTTCTTTACGCTATACGACTTTGCAATCAGTAACACCGATCTCGCGTCTCGCATCCGGCTCGCCCTCCAGTGGTTGATGGAATCGAGGACGGACAAGGCCGACAATTCGGCTGTCGTGAAGACTGCGACCGCGCTGGAGAGCTTACTGGTCTTCGGGAAGGAACCGCCAACGCGCGCTCTATCCGAGCGCAGTGCCTATCTCCTTTCTGACGACCCGGACGAGCGGCGCCGGCTTAGCGCAGCTGCTCAGCGCTTCTATGACGTGCGAGGCGACATCGTTCACGGTAAACGGATCGCTGATCCGAGGATCGTGGAAGGGGCAACCGAGTTTGGGGACCGGCTCGTCGTCCTCTTGGCTTTGGTCCTGGCGGAACAGGGCAAGACTTGGAAGTCGCTAGGTGACGGACAGGCATACTGCGATCGGATGCGCTGGGGACATGCTCCATCGTGTCGGCGCCCGTGGAGCCAGGGTTACCTACGGCGCGCCGCCAGCTGGGTGGCTTGAGGTCGCTGCTTTGGCTGCCATCCTGGAACGGAAAGGGATCTTGACGCACGCCGAGGTCTTGAACGAGATCGCCCGGCAGAGAAAGAGCCGCCCCTGTGGGTGGGCTAACGACCAGATCATGAGCAAAAGTCCGTGAGGAAAATGGGTGACACTCCGGAGCCGAGGTTCCCAGGAGGAACCGAAAGGAGTGTGACCCATGGAGAGGATCGGCAAGGCAGGAGGGAAGCGGAAGCAGAGCCGGGGGCCGCGGAAGGCAACGCGGCGGGCTGGTGGGGCGCACCCCCACGTCCACCCGTTCGAGGTCCGGCGCAAAGCGGTGCAGCTATGCCTGGAGGAAGGCTTCCCAGTCGAGCAGGTGGCCCGTGAACTCGGCGTCGGCTTTAGTACGCTAGGGGCGTGGGTGCGCAGGTATCGCGCCCAGGGGGAAGCGGGCCTGCAGGCGAAGCCGACACGTCGGGGCCGTCAGCGGCCGAAAGTGGCCCCGGTGGTGAAGACGCAAGTCGTCGAACTCAAGCGGCGCCATCCCGACTTGGGGATCCAGAAAATCAGCCAGTTCCTGCGGCGGGTGCTGTTTCTGCCGGTGAGCCGGGAGACGGTGCGCCGCACCCTGCACGAGCACCAGCTCCTCAAGCAACCTCGCCGCAAACCCCCGCGTAACCCGCCCCAGCCGCGCTTCTTCGAGCGCTCCACACCCAACCAGATGTGGCAGACCGACATCTTCACCTTCCGGCTGGGCGGCAAGAACGCCTACCTCATCGGGTTCCTCGACGACCACTCCCGCTACGTGGTGGGGCTGGACGTGTTTCGCAGCCAGACGGCGGAGCACGTGTTGGAGGTGTACCGCCGGGCGGTGGCGGAGTACGGCGTGCCCAAGGAGATGCTCTCCGATCAGGGCCGCCAGTACTCGAGCTGGCGCGGGGCCACCCGGTTCGAGGCGGAGTTGCGGAAGGATCGGGTGCACCACATCAAGAGCCGCCCGCACCACCCCATGACGCTGGGCAAGATCGAACGCTTCTGGAAGACCATCTGGGAGGAGTTCCTGGTGCGCGCGCAGTTCGACAGCTTCGAGTCGGCCGGCGAGCGGATCCGGCTGTGGGTGAAGCACTACAACCACCGGCGGCCCCATCAGGCCCTGGAGGGGCTGTGTCCCGCCGATCGCTTCTTTGCCATCGCCCAGGAGTTGCGGCAGGTCATCGAGCGCGGCCTGCAGGACAACGTGCTGGAGCTGGCGCTGCGGGGGCAACCGCGCAGCCCGTTCTACATGGTGGGACGGCTGGGCGAGCAGTCGGTGGTGATCCGGGCGGAGAAGGGCCGCGTGAAGATGCTCGTCGATGGCGAGGAATCGCGACCGCATCAGGAGGTCAGCTACGACCTGGAAGGAGGAAGCGATGCCTGTCAACGCCGGTTTAAAATTCCCCAGATGTGCCGGTCGATTTTCCCCACCTGACGGTGCCCGGGAACTCGACCGACTGCGGCTCACCTCCCTTCCGAGGGTGCCCCGCGCGGGGGACGCCCCCGGCGCTTCGCCGGCACCGGCAGTGGCTCAGGCGCGAGCGCAGCACCCTGGTCCCGGAGCCGGTACGACGCCCCGCGGATGTTGATCACGACCGCATGGTGGAGCAGCCGGTCCAAGAGCGCGCTCGCGATCACCTCGTCCCCGAAGACCTGCCCCCAGTCGCGGAACGGCTTGTTCGAGGTCAGGATGAGACTGCCCCGCTCATACCGGGCGCTCACGAGTTGGAAGAGGAGGTTCGGCCCGCCGGGGGCGAGCGGCAGGTAGCCCACCTCGTCCAGGATGAGGAGCGCGTGCTTGGTATAGAACTGGAGCCGGGCGGCGAGTTGGCCGCGTTGCTGGGCGGCGAGGAGGCTGGTGACCAGCTCGGCCACGGAGGTGAAGTAGGTCTGGAGTCCGCCCCGGCAGGCGGCCACGGCGAGCGCGATGGCGAGGTGCGTCTTGCCCACGCCGGGCGGCCCGAGGAAGAGCACGTTCTCCTTGCGGCGGACGAAGTCGAGGCTGGCGAGCGCCTGCAGGCGCGCCCGGTCGATCCCGGGGGCGAACGCGAAGTCGAAGTCCTCGAGCGTCTTGACCGCCGGCAGGTGGCTCATGCTGAGGGCGGTCTTCAGGCGGATGGTCTCCCGCGCCGTCGCCTCGGTACCGAGCAGCGTGGCCAACGCCTCCAGCAGACTGGTCTCCCCCCGCTCGGCCTGGGCGAGGACGGCCGGGAGCTGGGCGGCGACCCGGGGAAGCCGGAGCCGCGTGCAGTACCCCGTGACCTGCTCGAGCAACTGCGCGCTCATCGGCGACCTCCGACCGTCTCGTACACGGCGAGGTCGCGCCGCTCGACGTCGTGCGTGAGCCAGGCGCGGGCGGGCAGGAGGAGCGGCAGGGCCGGCGTCGGGACGGATGGCCGGGGCACCCGCGGCCATTCGGCGGTGGGCGCGAGCGCGAGCGGGGTGGTGCAGACAGCCCCGCGTCCCGGCGCCAAGGCGTAGGTGGCCAGCCAGGTCGTCTCGACGTACAGCTCACAGGTGAGGGCGCGGATGCGGACCTCGATCGGGCTCCGGTAGTGGGCGAGCGGCACCGCGTAGCGGCTGCCCCGCACCGACACGAAGCCGTCGCGGCTCAGCTGCCGCTCGATCGTGAGGAGCGGATCGTGCGGCTGGGGGGGCAGCGGGTGGAGGCCTTCAGTGGCCCAACGGTCGAGCGGCCGCACGCCGGTGGTCGCGTGCACCCGGACGTTGGCGATCGTGGTGAGCCAGTCCTGCCACTGGGCGAGGAGGTCGGCAAGGTCCCAGAAGATGCGGCCGAGCCAGAAGTCCTCGCGGATGTACCCCACAGGCCGCTCGATCTTCCCCTTGGTCTGGGCCCGGTGCGGCCGGCACGCCTCCGGGGTGAAGGCGTAATGGGCGGCGAGAGCCACGAGCGCCGGGTGGAAGACGGGCCGGCCCTGCGCGTCTTGATCCGTCACCACCGTCTTCATCCGATCATAGAGCATACGGCGCGGGACCCCGCCGAACGCGGCGAACGCGGCCGCGTGGCCTTGGAGGACGGCGACGAGATCGCCGTGGAGACTCCAGGTCCCGGTGAGGAGCCGGGAGTAGCCCAAGGTGACCAGGAAGAGCCACACGACCTGGGTCACGCCGGTCGCTGCCCAGGTCACTTCGAAGCGGGCGAAGTCGGCTTGCCCCTGATCCCCCGGCGGGGTCTCGAACCGCACCACGACCGGGACCGGTGGCCGGGGTCGGATCTGGGCGACGAAGCTCTTCAAGATCGAGTAGCCTCCGGTGTACCCGAGGGGCCGCAGTTCCCGGAGGAGCCGCTTCGCTGTGAGGGGCGCCGCCTCCAGCCGGGTCCGGATCCACGTCCGGTAGGGGTCCAGTTTCGAGGGACGCGCCTCCCGCTGGTATTGGGGTGGTCTGTCGCGCTGCAGGTGGGCCCGCACGGTCTTCCGGTCGAGCCCGAGTTCCCGGGCGATCTGCGTGATGGTGTAGCCGAGCGCATGGAGCTTGTGGATCACGAGGTAGTCCTCCTGAGCGATCATCGGCCCTCCCGAGCTGCCACCATGGGCAGTCTCGGGAGGGAACCGTACCCGATGCGTCAGGCACTTGTCATCCGTTCAGTGAGGAATTTTCAACCGGCACATTCGGGGAGTTTACAACCGGCAGTGAGAATGCCCCCCGAAGTCCGAGCCAAGAAGGAGCCACTGCCTTGTACAGCCCAGCAGCGCGCACAGGCGGTGCTGTCGATCTGGACGGAGCGGCGGCGCCCGATGGAGGTCTCTCAGGAGCTGGCGATTCCCCTCAAGGTACTTTCCCAGTGGGAGACGCGGGCGCTCTCGGGTATGCTGAAGGCGCTGGAGGCGCCGACGCGGCGGGAACCCGGCCCCGCGCTGAGCCCGAAGCTGGAGCGCCTGCTCGCGCGGCAAGCCCTGCAGCAGAAGGGGCGGATGGCCCGATTGGAGAAGCGGCTCACCAAGCTCCAGGAATCGAAAGCCCCACCGCCGCCCACCAAGTAGAGAAGGCCCGCGGGGCGGGAGGACGCGATGAGCGATCCGACGGCCAGTCCCCACCAGCAAGCCCTGGTCCGGCAGCGGGCGCAGCTCATCATGCAGGTGCGGAGCGGGGTGCTGACGGCCGAGGCAGCGGCCCGGCAGCTGGGCGTCTCCCGCAAGACGTACTACAAGTGGGAGCGCCGGGCCCTGGCGGCGATGGTCGAGGCCCTGGGGAATCGGGACCAGGGGCGCCCGCCGCGGCCCCTCGACCCGGAGAAGGAAGCCCTCCGACGCCAGACGGAGGAGCTCCAGGCGAAGCTCGCGGTGCTGGAGCAGACGGAGCGGCTCCGGCAGGTGCTCGCGCAGCCGGATAAAAAAAAACCCTGAGGTGGCCGCAATGCTGATCCCGACCTTCACCCAGCTGAAGCGAGAAGTGCGCTGGCCCTACGAGCGCCTCTGCCGCTTCCTGGGGGTGCCCTATGGGACCTTCCGGCGGTGGAAGCAGCGCCTGGAGCGCGGCCAGCCCGCCCGGTTCCGGCCGGGGCCAAAGAAGGTGGCCCCCCTGACCCTCGAGGAGCTGCGCGGGGAGGTAGCCCGCCTGCACCATGGCCAGCAGCGCAGCCGGGGAGTGGGGGCGCTCTACCGGCAGTACCACGCCCAGGTCTCAAGGCGCGATCTCGAGGCGCTCACGGAGGCGGCACGGCGGGCGCTCGCCCAGCAGTGCCAGGCGGCACTCTGCCACATCACCTGGCATGTGCCCGGGTTAGTCTGGTCGCTGGACGACGCGGAGCTGGCGAGAGGGAGTTCGCATCTCCTGCGCCTCCATCAGGTGCAGGATCTCGCCTCGCGCTACAAGTTCCCCCCTTGGGTGGGAGAGCGGATCTTAGGAGAGACCGTGGCGCTTCGCCTGGAACAGCTCTTCGTGCAGCATGGCCCGCCGCTCGTGCTCAAGCGGGACAACGGGGGCAATCTCAATCAGCACGCGATCGAGGAGGTGCTCGCGCGCTACCTGGTCATGCCACTCAACTCGCCCCCGCATTATCCGCCCTACAACGGCGGGATGGAACGCGCGGTGCGGGAACTGAAGACGCCGCTGGTGGCGAAGCTCCGCGCCAGCGGCCCGATCCCGGAGTCCCAAGTGCAGAGCTGGGCGGCACTCTTGGCGCATGACCTGAACCATCGCCGCCGTCGCTCTCTCCATGGGGACGTGGCCTGCAGGGTGTTTCAGGATGCCAGGCTAGCCCTGAAGGCGTATACTCGCCGCAAGCGAAGGGAGGTCTTCGATGAGATCAATGCCCTGACCCGGAAGCTCATGGAGGCCCAGACGGATTGCACCCCACGTCAAGCCGTAACGGCCCGTCGGCTGGCGGTGGAAGCCTGGTTACAAAAAAACGGGGTCATAAGCATCACTCAGAACCACAGAGTGTTACCCATTTCCCTCAAAGAAATCGCTCATAATTAGGTTGGCCCCACACACAATTTGGGTGCCGGGGAGCGGTCCCCTAATGGAACAGTGGATTCGATCTGCGGGTGGTAGGCGGTGGGAATTGACCTTGAGGTAGGGCGGACTGCTTCAGCCCTCGGACCCTGCTGATCTTTATTATTGGACTCGAATGGTGCCGGGGGACCGGCACGCACATTGTGCGCGCGGTTCTGGCTGGGAAGACTTGCCCTGTTGGCGAGAAGAGCTTTCGCTGTGTTTATGAGGAGTTACGTCCACATTCTATGCTCGATTGGACGGGCAGACAGAGTTTTTGTGGACCACAGGGGTCACATCGACCGGTTTCTTGGCCACGGCGTTAAGAACGCGCCATTTGATCATCGCGACCTTCACGGCGTCGTTCACGCCGAGGCACGCGACCATGGCATAAACAAATACCGCGAGCGTCTGCCACCAGGGCAACGGCAGGAGTCCCGGGAGGCCCACGAACGTCAGGACGGTGCCCGCGAGTGCGCCCGCTATGAGCGACGCCAAGAAGGATTTGCTGGGCATCGTCGCCCAGAACCAGCGTCGTTCTCTCACGGACACGATGGAAAAAACGCAAAAATAGAGCAGCGTCAGGAAGCTGAAGGTACAGAGAGCATTGCTATCCGTAGCCAAACCAAAACGCGACCAGCCGATCCACAAGAAAAGGAGCGATTCCGCCACCATCGCGACGCCGAGGACCCCGGACACCGTGATGAAGCCCCCGATGGCCCACGTCTCCGGCTTCTTGGACGGTTGAACGCGGTCGGTGGCCAGGGCGATCGTCGCGAAGTCCATCACGAAAACGA